>CAWFYW010000023.1:0-119873 GCA_963820155.1 uncultured Alphaproteobacteria bacterium | reverse complement strand
CTCGGCCTCGACCTCCTCGCGCATCTTCTCCGCGCCGATCTCGTGCACCAGGATCTTGATTCGCGCCTTGTAGAGATTGTCGCGCCTTCCGTAGCGGTTGTAGACCCGCAGGGTCGCCTCGAGATAGGCGAGCAGCTCGTCGCGCGGCAGGAATTCCCGCAGGGTCTTGCCGATTATCGGCGTGCGGCCGAGCCCGCCGCCCACGATCACCTCGAAGCCGACCTCGCCTTCTTCGTTGCGCCACAGGCGCAGCCCGATGTCGTGCACGCGCACGGCGGCACGGTCGTTGGGCGAGCCGGTGATGGCGATCTTGAACTTGCGCGGCAGGAAGCTGAATTCGGGATGGAGCGTCGACCACTGGCGCACGATCTCGCACCAGATGCGCGGATCCTCGATCTCGTCGATGGCGGCGCCGGCGAAGTGATCGGCCGTGACGTTGCGGATGACATTGCCCGAGGTCTGGATGGCGTGCATGTCGACCTCGGCCAGGGCGGCCAGGGCGTCGGGTGCGTCCTCGAGGCGGATCCAGTTGAGCTGCAGGTTCTGGCGCGTGGTGAAATGGCCGTAGCCGCGGTCGTAGCGGCGGGCGATGTCGGCCAGCTTGCGCAGCTGGCGCGAGGAGAGCGTGCCGTACGGGATGGCGATGCGCAGCATGTAGGCGTGGAGCTGCAGGTAAAGGCCGTTGGTGAGCCGCAGCGGCTTGAACTGCTCCTCGGTGAGCTCGCCGGCCAGCCGCCGGCGCACCTGGTCGCGGAACTGGTCGATGCGCTCGGCCAGCAGCGCGCGGTCGTAGGCGTCGTAGCGGTAGAAATGGGTGTCAGGCATAACGCACCGCGTCGGCGGCGATGGCCTCGAAGGTCAGCCCCGAGGCGCGGATCTTCTCGCGCAGGCTCTTGGGCTCGATCACGCCGCCCTCGTCCTCGGTCACGGCGACCAGGAAGGGATCGACCACGCTCCAGGCCTCGGCGCGGGCCCGCTCCAGCAGGATCTCGGCCGAGCGCTGGCCGCGGGCGACGGCGGCGTGGTCCAGGCGCGTCGTCCACTGGCCGGCATCGTCGAGAAAGACCACCGCGCCGTCTCCGAGGCGGTTGGCGGAGGCGACCGAGAGATCGCCGCTGAGATTCTTGGCCATCAGGACACCTTTGCCAGAAGCGGTTGGGACTGGGCGGCGGCGAAGGCCGCCACGTCGCCGACGATGATGAGGCTGGGGCCGGCATCGCCGCGGGAGGCATGGGGAACGGCGAGCCGCGCCAGGTCGGCGAGCCGGCCCGTCGAGACCCGCTCGCCGGGTCGCGTGCCGTTCTCGACGATGGCGACCGGCGTGGTCGGATCGGCGCCGGCGCCCAGAAGACGGTCGCGCACGGAAGCGGCCTCCGTGGCGCCCATGTAGATGGCAAGCGTATGGCCGCGCGCCGCCAGCGCGGGCCAGGCCTCGTCGCCGCTGCCGTCGGCGCCATAGCCTTCGGCGCGGTGGCCCTCGGCGCGGTGGCCAGTGACGAAGGTGACGGCGGAGGCGAGCCGGCGGTGGGTGAGCGGAATGCCAACCGAAGCCGCGACGCCCAGCGCCGCGGTGATGCCCGGCACGACGGCGACGGGCAGGCCCGCCTCGCGCAACGCCTCGACCTCCTCGCCGCCGCGGCCGAAGACGAAGGGATCGCCCGCCTTCAGGCGCACGACCGTCTGGCCGGCGCGCACGCGGCGCACCAGCTCGGCGTTGATGTCGGCCTGGATCCAGCCGATGTGCCCCTTGCGCTTGCCGACCGAAACGAACGCCGCGTCGCGGCGGGCCCGCGCCAGGAGCGCGGAAGGCACCAGCTCGTCGTGCAGGATGGCGTCGGCCTCCTGCAGGAGCTGGGCGGCGCGCAGGGTCAAGAGGTCGGGATCGCCGGGGCCCGCGCCCACGATATGGGCGATGCCGGCCGGGCCCATGCGGCGGCGCGCGGCGTCGAGCTCGCCGAGCGCAATGCGCCGGGCACCCGCCTCGTCGCCGCCCAGCACGAGGCGCGCCGCCGGTCCGTCGAGCAGCCGGCGGAAGAAGGCGCGGCGGCGGCCCGGTTCGCCGATCAGCGCCTTCGCCTGGGCGCGGAAGCTGGCGGCGAGCCGCGCCAGCTCGCCGATCCTCTCGGGCAGCAGCGCCTCGATGCGCCCGCGCAGCAGGCCCGCCAGCGTGGGCGAGGCGCCGCCGGTCGAGATCGCGACCACGACATCGTCGCGATCGACGATCGCCGGCATGATGAAATCGCACAGGCCGGGCCGGTCGACCACGTTCACGGGCACGCCGGCGGACCTGGCAAGGCGCTGCGCAGCGGCGTCACGGCCGGCATCGCCGGTGGCGACGAAGGCGGCGACGGCGCCCTGGAAGTCCGCGGGCTGCGCGGTCTGGCAAGCGATGTGCCGGACCTCGGCACCGGCCGAACGCGCCAGCTCGACGCGGCGGTCGGCGGCGGGGCCCTCCCCCACCACCACGACCTTGCGGCCGACGACCGAGAAGAACAGGGGCAGATGCTTCATGAGGCGACCGCACTCCTGGGCACGCGTGCCCGGATGGCTATGCAAGAGGATCTGGCCACTCTTCGCACATAAGCCATGGCTTGAATTGCCGAAGGTTTTCCGCGGTCGAGCATTTCTTGCTGCGAGGCAATCGCAGCGGGAAATTTTCCTCTGGCGGGGCTTTGCAGCCCCTTGAAGCCCGCGCCGGCCTCCCTAAATCACCGTCGTCGCCCGTGCCCATTCCGGGGCGGGCGGCGTCAAAACATCGCTCACTGGAGGATGATCAATGCGCACTTTCGACTATTCCCCGTTCCATCGCGCCACCGTCGGCTTCGACCGGGTGTTCGACCTGCTCGATTCGGTGGCCAGCCAGCCCGGCTCCAGCGGCTATCCGCCGTACAACATCGAGAAGTCGGGCGACAACGCCTACAAGATCGTCATGGCCGTGGCCGGCTTCGCCGAGTCCGAGCTGAACGTGACCCAGAAGGAGAACGAGCTCCTGGTCATCGGCAAGGCCCAGCAGGAAGGCCAGGACGAACGGCAGTATCTCTATCGCGGCATTGCCGGCCGCAACTTCGAGCGCCGCTTCCAGCTCGCCGACCATGTGAAGGTCGTGGGCGCGAAGCTGGCCAACGGCCTGCTGACCATCGAGCTGCAGCGCGAGATCCCGGAGGAGAAGAAGCCCCGTGCGATCCCCGTCACGGCCGGCCAGCCGGCGCTGACGCACTGACCGCTCTTCGAGAGGGCGCCGCGGGCAACCGCGGCGCTTTTTCGTTGCGGAGGTCCGAAGCCGGCCGGACAATGCGGCCCATGACGCTCTCCGCCCAGCTCACGCATTTCGGCATCCACACCACCGAGCTCGACCGCATGGTCGACTTCTACACCCGGGTGATGGGCTTCATCGTGAGCGATATCGGCACCGGCAGCGCGGGCGCGCGCATCGTATTCATGACGCAGAACCCGGAATGCCATCACCAGTTCGTGCTGTTCGACGGCAGGCCGCAGGAGCTTCCCTACAATCCGGTGAACCAGATCTCGTTCCGCCTCGACTCGCTCGACACGCTGAAGGGCTACCGCCGGGCGCTGGTCGACGAAGGCATCACCCAGCACCGCATCACCGACCACGGCAATGCCTGGGCGCTCTATTTCAAGGACCCCGAGGGCAATCCGGTCGAGCTCTACGTCGATTCGCCCTTCTACACGCCGCAGCCCTGCGGCGAGCCGCTCGACCTCGACCAGCCCAACGACGAGATCCTGCGCCGCACCGAAGCCATGTGCCGCAGCCGGCCCCGCTTCATGAGCCGCGCGGCCTGGATGCAGGACGTCCAGGCGAAGCTGGACGCGCGGTAAAGCTGTCATCCCGAGGGCGAAGCCCGAAGGACCTTTCCGGATCAGGAAAGGTCCCTCGCCGCGCTCGGGATGACAGGGGTTACTTCGCGTACTTGCCCGCGAGCTGGGGCGTGTGCGGGCCCTCGCCGCCCTTGTCCTTGTGCTGCGAGCGCGTGGTGCGCGCCCAGTTGCGCTTGTGCTCGTCCTTCACGTTGACGTGCAGGGTGCCGACCTTCTCGACGGTGAGCTCGATCCTGTCGCCGTCCATGAAGGCATTCAGGCCGCGATGGTTGGTCCCGGTGGCCAGGATGTCGCCGGGCTCGAGGGTGTGGATCGAGCTCACCCATTCGATGCAGCGCGGGATGTGGTGCGCCATGTCGGAGGTGTTGAACTTCTGCATCACCTCGCCGTTGTTCCTGAGCGTGATGTCGAGGTTCTGCGGATCGGCGATCTCGTCGGCGGTGACGATGCAGGGCCCGATCGGGGCGAAGGTGTCGCGCGACTTCATCTGGAAGAACACGTTGCCCGGCGGCGGCAGGCCGCGTGCCGAGCCGTCGATGAAGCAGGTGTAGCCGAAGATGTGCTTCATGGCGTCGGCCTGGGAGACGCGCGTCGCGCGCTTGCCGATCACCAGGGCAAGCTCGGCCTCGCCCTCGAAGATGGTGGCCGGCACGTCGGGCAGCACCATGGTGTCGCCCTCGCCGATCACCGCCGTCGCCGCCTTGTGGAAGGCGTTGATCTGCGGCTTCTCCTTGAGCGTGCCGTCCTCCATGTAGTTCACGGCCATGCAGACGATGTTGCCGGGCTTCGGCACCGGCGGGCGCAGGCGCACGTCCTTCAGCGGCACGCCCGCGGCCGAGGCCGCCGCCTTCTCGACCTTGGGCTTCCAGGAGTCCCACTTGTCGATCAGGCCGATGATCAGGTCGCGGTTGTGCAGATGCGGGATGTCCTTCACCGCATCGGTGATGTCGACGACGCTGTCGCCCTTGATGACGCCCAGGCGATAGTCGTTGAAATAGCAGAGCTTCACTTCTGGTCTCCTTCGAACACCTTCTTGGCGACGTTGGCCGCCGACATGGCGACCGGCCAGCCGCCGTAGAAGGCGAGATGCGTGATCACCTCCAGCAGCTCCTCCTTCTTGACACCGTTGTTGAGCGCGCGCTGGAAATGGCCGGTCTGCTGCTCGGTGCGGTTGAGCGCGATCAGGGCCGCGCAGGTGATCAGGCTGCGGTCGCGCTTGGAGAGGCCGGGCCTCTCCCAGACGTCGCCGAACAGCACATTGTCGGTGAGGTCGACGAGCTTGGGCGCGAAGGAACGCAGCGCATCGCGCGCCGCCGAGGACGAAACGGGTGGCTTGGACATGGTCTTTCCTTTCGGTTGGAGATGACGGCTCAGGGGCTGGCGTGACCGAGGAAGCGCTCGGGCGGACGTTCGCCCCATTGCGACTGGAGGCCTTCCTCGGCGCTCAGGAGATTGCCGCCGTTGGCCGCGTTCAGCCGGTCGGTGTCGGCCCAGCGCTCGTGCACGCGACCCCACGGGTCGCACCAGTAGTCGTAGACCTGGCTGCCCAGCAGGTGCCGGCCGATGCCCCACATGTGGTCGTACTTGCCGAGCTTCTTCAGGTATTCGTGGTCCTGGAAGATGGCGTCGATGTCATAGGCCTCGTAGGAGACGTGGTTCAGCCCCGTCTTCTCGTTGTGCACGCAGAACAGCACGTGATGGTCGACATAGTCCTCGCCGCGGTCGAGCCGGCTGAACGCGCCGATCACGTTCTCCTTGTCGCCGGCATAGACGTCGTCGGACCGGATCATGCCCAGGGTCTCGCGGAACCAGGCCACCGTTTCCTTGACCTTGGGCGTCGACAGCACGCCGTGCCCGATGCGCTGGATCGGCGTCGGCGACTTGGACAGCCGCATCAGCCGCCCGACCCGGCGATGCGGCTCGCCGCCCGAGTTCTGGAAGTCGCGCTCGACCTTGATCGGCGCGACCGCCTGCAGGCCGTGGATGACCTCGATCTGGTAGCCGTTGGGCTCGGTGAGCCGCACGCGCTTGCCGCCGCCCGGCTCGTTCACCGTCTCGATGCCCGAGGCGCCCGGCAGCCTGGCCAGTCGCGCCAGGTCGTCCTCGCTCGCAGCGTGGTAGGCGAAGCCGATGAACTTGGTGCCCCCCTTGTGCACGGCGTGCAGGTGATGATGGCTGTCGGTGCCGCGCATGTAGAGCGCGTCGGGCGTGCGCTCGGCGCGGACCAGGCCGAAATGGGTCAGGAACTCCTCCATCTCGTCGAGGTCCGGCGCCTCCATGCGCGGAAAGGCGAAGTCGGCAACCTTGATCGCTACCATGATTGATTCCCTCCGGTCTCAGGACGTTTTGAACTTGTCGGGCAGGCGCTCCTCGTTGCCCAGGGCGACGCGGCGCACGCCGTCGCTGTCCGGGCTGGCCGGGAAGCCGACCGCGGCGCGCGGCGCCGGCGTCTCGACCACGGTGTTGGAGAGGCGGCCGACTCCGGTCACCTCGACGTCGATCGTATCGCCCGCTTCGAGCGGGCGCGAGTTCGCCGGCGTGCCGGTGAGCAAGATATCGCCCGGCAGGAAAGTCATGTGGCGGGCGAGGTCGGCGATCAGGTAGCCGCAGTCGAAGATCTGCTCGCTGACGGCACCTTCCTGCACCATCTTGCCGTTCTTGTAGGATCGCAGCGTCGACTTTCGCACGTCGACGCCCGAAACCAGGCCCGGTCCGATCGGACAGAACCCGTCCATACCCTTTACGCGCAGCATCGAGCCTGCATCCGTATCGCGAAAGTCGTGGCAGCCGAAGTCGTTCGACGGCGCGAAGCCCGCGATGCAGTCCCAGGCTTCCTCCTGCGTGACGTTGCGGGCCGCCTTGCCGAACACGACGGCCATCTCGCCCTCGTAGTTCACGTACTTGTAGCCCCTGGGCTTGATCAGCTCGCCCTTGTGGCCGTTGAGCGCCGTCAGGGGCTTCTGGAAGTAGGTCGGCGTCCTGGGCGGCACGCGCGTGTTGTTGAACTCGTAGTAGCGCGAGATGTAGTTCACGTGCACGCAGATGATCTTGGTCGGCTCGCAGGGCGGCAGATGCACGACCTCGTCCTCCGAGCAGGTGCGGCCGTCGGCGAACACGATCCTGCCGTCCCTGAACTCGACCCAATAGGCGCTGCCGCCCTTCATCACCCGGCGGATTTCCCGGCGCGGCCCTTCGAGTACGTTCATCTCGCCCCCCTATTTCCTAGCCTGCTCGATCGCACGCCATACGTTCTGTGCCGTCGCGGGCATCGCCACGTCGGTGACGCCAAGCGGCGCCAGCGCATCCATGATGGCGTTCATGACGACCGGCATGGCGCCCACCGTGCCCGCCTCGCCCGCGCCCTTGGCGCCCAGCGGATTGAACCTGGTCGGCACCGGATTGCTCTTGACCTCCATGTTCGGGATCATCTGCGCGTGCGGCATGGCGTAGTCGAGGAAGCTCGCGGTCAGGAGCTGGCCGCTCTGCCTGTCCCACACGACCTGCTCGCACAGGATCTGGCCGATGCCCTGCGCCACGCCGCCATGGATCTGGCCCTTCAGCCCGATCGGGTTCATCACCGTGCCGACATCGTCGACCACGAAATAGCGGTCGGGCGTGACGTCGCCGGTCTCCGGATCGACCTCGACCTCGCAGATGTGGCAGCCATTGGGATAGGTGTCCCGCTCGGCCTTGAAGGTCGCGTTCTCGTACAGACCGCCCTCGAAGCCCTTAGGCCACCGCGTCGGATTGAAGGCGGCCATCGCCACTTGCTTCAGCGATACCGCCTTGTCGGTGCCCTTGATCTTGAAGCTGCCCTCGGCGAACTCGATATCCTGTTCGCCCGCTTCGAGCAGATGGCCGGCGAGCTTGCGGCCCTTCTCGATCACCTTGTCGGCGGCGAAATAGAGCGCCGAGCCGCCCAGCACCGTCGAGCGCGAGCCGTTGGTGCCCATGCCGAAGGCCACGCGATCGGTGTCGCCGTCGATGAACTGCACCTCGTTGGGGTCGATGCCCAGCCGCTCGTTCAGGATCTGTTTGAACATGGTCTCGTGGCCCTGGCCCTGCGCCTTGGTGCCCATGAGGAGCGTCGCCGTGCCGCTGGGATTGAAGCGGATCTCGGCATATTCCGGCTGCGCCGTGCCCGCCGCCTGCTCGATGGCGTTGATGATGCCGAGCCCGCGCAGCCTGCCCCGTTTCGCGGACGCCGCCTTGCGCGCCCCGAAACCAGCCACGTCCGCGAGCTTCAGCGCCATGTCCAGGTTCTTCTCGAACTCGCCGCAGTCGTAGTAAGGCCCGACCGGGCTCTGATAGGGCAGCGCGGACTCCGGCAGCATGTTCCTGCGCCGAAGCTCGATGCGATCGACGCCGAGCTCCCGCGCCGCATCGTCGATCAGCCGTTCGATGAGGTAGATCGCCTCGGGGCGGCCCGCGCCGCGATAGGGCGCCGTCGGGTTGGTGTTGGAGAGCACGCCGACGACGTTGATATAGGCCTTGGGGATCAGATAGACGCCCAGCACAGTGCCGATCATGCCGAAGGGCGAGAGCAGGTTGCGGTCCGAGCCGACATAGGCGCCGATATTGGCCAGCATGTTGAGGCGCAGCGCCACGAACCTGTTGTCCTTGTCGAGCGCCAGCTCGATCTCGCCGATATTGTCGCGGCCATGCTCGTCGGCCATGACGGCCTCGCTGCGTTCGCAGGTCCATTTGACCGGCCGCAGCAGCTTGCGCGCCGCCCACAGGGTCAGGCGATGTTCGATATACTGCCAGCCCTTGGTGCCGAAGCCGCCGCCGACATCCTGGGCGATCACCCGCATCTTGCTCTCGGGCACCTTGAACACGCTCTGCGCCAGCATGTTGCGCACGCGATGGGGGTACTGCACGTCGGCATAGAGGATCATGCGGTCCTCGCCCTGGTCGTAGGTGCCTAGCGCGCCGCGCGGCTCCATGTACTGGGCGTGCACGCGCGTGATGACGTAGCGCCGCTTGACCACCTTCGCCGCCGACTGGATGGCCTCGTCGGCGGCGGCCTTGTTGCCGCGCTCGACATTGTTGGAGATGTTGTCGGGACACTCGTCCCACACCGCGGGCGCACCGGGCTTCACCGTGTCCTCGGTCGCGGTCACCGAGGGCAGCGGGTCGTAGTCGATGTCGACCAGCTCGGCGGCGTCCTTGGCCCCGGCCAGCGTGTCGGCAACCACCATCACCACCGGATCGCCGACATAGCGCACGCGATCGGTGACGAGGGGCGGGCGCTGGGGGGCGAACATCGGCTTTCCGTCCGGCCGCTTGCGCGGCATGTTGGCCTTGGGCATGCCGAGCCCATCGGCCACGACATCGTGGCCGGTATAGACCGCGAGCACGCCCGGCGCCTTCTTCGCCGCCTCCACGTCGATAGAACGGATCTTCGCGTGCGCGTGCGGCGAGCGCACGAACACGGCATGGACCTGGCCCGGCAGGTTGACGTCGTTGATGAAGCGGCCCTGCCCGCGCAGCAGGCGCGGGTCCTCGAACCGCAGGACAGGCTGACCGATGCCGTACTTGCTCATGACGCCAAAACTCCCCGGCAATGACTATGCTTTGCGACTGCGTCCACGATGTTACGCCTTTCGGCGCCTGGCAATGCGCACGGTGTCCCTGGTGAGGCCCGGCACTTCCGACGCCGCCTGCTCGACCGTGGTGCGGATGTGCCTTTCAATCAGGCCGCAGGCGAGATCGACGTCGCGCGCCAGCACGGCGTCGCGCAGCTCGAGATGCTCGTTCTTCCGTCGCGAGCGGGCGTGGATCATGGTGAGCCAATGATAGCGCCGCGCCTGATCGAACAGCTCGCTGCGGAAATGCAGCGACCACGGCGAGGTGCAGGTCGCCACCAGCGAATCGTGGAAGCGCTTGTGGCGCTTGCCCCATTCGCGCTTGACGCCGACCGGGTCGTCGGTCTTGGGCGGCGCGAGCTTGGACAGCAGGAAGTACGATGCGACGATCTCGGCTTCCCAGGCGTCCGTGCCGTGGCGGATGGCGTCGGCCAGCGTGCGCGTCTCGAGATAGACGCGCAGCTCCGACAGATCGAGGAAGTCGGCAAGCGAGATCGGCGCCACGCTGAAGCCGCGGCCGGCCTCGGTGCGCGCCAGACCCTCCGACACCAGATGCGACAGCGCCTCGCGCAGGGTGCCGACCGAGGTGCCGTAGCGCTGGCGCAGCTCGCCGAAGCGCAGCTTCTGGTCGGGCCTCAGCACGCAGCACAGAATGTCCTCGCGCATGCGGCGCAGCACGTCGAAGGTGGCGGCATCCTCGGCCAGCACGTCCTGCGGCGCCGTCGTGGCGGCGGCGCGGTCGGAGGCTTGGAGGGGCATCTTCAGGATCTTGGCCATGGTCAGGTCCTCAAACGCCGAGATAGGCTTCGCGGATATGGGGCTGCTGCAGAAGCTCGTCGGGCAGGCCGGCGCTGACGATGCGCCCCTGCTCCAGCACATAGGCGCGATCGGCGATCTCGAGCGCCTTCAGGACGTTCTGCTCGACCAGCAGGACGGCGGCGCCCTCCTCGCGCACCCGCGCGATGATGTCGAACATGTCGTCGACGATGGTGGGGGCGAGCCCCAGCGACGGCTCGTCGAACAGCACGATGCGCGGCCGCGCCATCAGGGCGCGGCCGATCGCCACCATCTGCTGCTGGCCGCCCGACAGCTCGCCGGCCGGCTGGGCGCGCTTGTCGCGCAGGACGGGGAACAGGCCGTAGACATGGTCGAGCGACTCCTGACGGTGGGCACGCGCGGCGGCAAGATAGCAGCCGAGCTCGAGATTCTCCTCCACCGACATCTTCGCGAACAGGCGCCTGCCCTCCGGCACCAGGGCGATGCCGTGGCCGCAATAGTCGTGGGCGCGCACGCGGGTCATGTCGACGCCGTCGAAGTCGAGCCTGCCGCTGCGGCAGCGCAGCAGGCCCGCCAGGGCGTTGATCAGGGTGGTCTTGCCGGCGCCGTTGGGACCGATCACCGACACGATCTCGCCGGCGTCGACGTCGAGCGAGACGTCCCACACGGCGGGGGCGTCGCCGTAGCCGATATGCAGGTTGCGCGCCTCAAGCAGCATAGGCCTTGCCCAGATAGATCCTGACGACCCGGGGATCGCGCATGACCTCGCGCGGCGCGCCCAGCGCGAACAGCTTGCCCTCGTTCAGCACCGCGATGCGGTCGGACAGCTCGACCACGGCGCGCATCAGATGCTCGACGAAGACGATGGTCGCGCCCTGGGCGCGGATGGCCCGCACCAGCCGTATGGCATTGTCGACCTCGGCCGGGTTCAGTCCCGAGAGGACCTCGTCGAGCAGCAACAGCTTGGGCCGGGCGGCGAGCGCGCGGGCGAGCTCGAGGAACTTGCGCTCGTGCAGGTTCAGCTCGGCCGGCAGCGCCTCCTCCTTGCCGCCGAGCCCGGTGAAGCCGATCCAGTGCATGGCCTCGTCACGGATCTCGGCCCGGCTGCGCAGCGATCCGCCGAAAGTGGCGCAGAGCGACACGTTGTCGAGCACGCTCATGTTCGCGAAGGGCCGCGGGATCTGGTAGGTGCGGGCCACGCCGCGGCGGGCGATCTCGTGCGCCGGCGCACGGCCGATCTCCGCGCCGTCGACCGTGATGGTGCCGCTGGTCAATGGATAGAAGCCGGAGATGACGTTGATCAGGGTCGTCTTGCCCGATCCGTTGGGGCCGACCAACCCGAAGATCTCGCCCTCGCGCACGTCGAGATCGACGCCCGCCAGCGCCTGCAGGCCGCCGAAGCGCTTGGCGACGCCCCGCACCTCCAGGATGTTGCGCTCCCCGATCGGCTGCGTGGCCGGCACGACGGGCACGACCTCGGCGCGCGCCTTGACCGGCCGCGGCCGCCGCCGCTTCAGCCAGTGCTGGACGGCGGGAATGACGCCGTCGGGCAGCCACAGGATGGCAACGATCAGGATCAGGCCGACGATGGCGCGGCCGACCATCGCCTCGCCGCCGCTGATGAAGGCATAGAGCAGGGTGGTGATCGCCGTGGCGCCGATCGCCGGGCCGAACCAGTGGCGCGAGCCGCCCAGCACGCTCATCAGCACGACATAGAGCGGCACGGTGAGCTCGAAGGTCCCCGCCACGGTGATGAAGCCGACATACATGGCGTGGATGCCGCCCACCGCGCCGGCGATGCCGGCCGAGAGCGCGAAGGCCAGAAGCTTGTAGCGAAAGGTCGGCACGCCCTTGGCCTCGGCCACGTCCTCGTCGTCGTGGATGGCGAACAGGCCCATGCCCAGCCGCGCATGGGCGACCCACCAGGCCGTGCCCAGGGTGAGCACGCACAGGGCGAGGCCGAGGACGTAGATCGTGCCGGTCGGAGTGGGCATCAGATGCGGCAGCGGAACGGCGCTCATGAACACGCCGCCGCCGCCGTCGATCGGCGTGTTGAGGATGATGGTGGCGATCACGAAGGTGACGGCCAGCGTCAGCAGCGCGAACAGCTCGCCGCGCAGCCGGCGGAGACGGAACACCACGGCGCCGATGCCGACGCCCAGCAGCGCCGCGACCGCCGCCGCGGCGGGAACGGTCGCGAGGAACGGCACCTGGAACTTCGTGGTGAGGGTTGCCGTGGTGTACATGCCGACGCCGAAGAAGGCGGCATGGCCCAGGCTGAAGTAGCCGGCAAAGCCGCTCAGCAGCGTCCAGCTTGTCGCCAGCGAGATCCAGAAGAAGACGAGGTAGAAGAAGGAATCGTAGAAGGCCGGCAGGCCTGCGGTCGGCAGCAGCGCGAAGGCCACGAGGGCGAGCGCGGCCGCGGCTTTGGGCAGGTCGCGGCGCGCGGTCATAGCCATTCCGGATCCCACAGCAGGATCGCGATCAGCACCGAGAAGGAGACGACCGGCGCCCAGGCCGGGCTCAGGATCGCCATGGCGATGGATTCGCTGGCGCCGATCAGCATGCCGGCCAGCAGGGCGCCCAGGGGATTGCCCAGCCGGCCGATGATCACCACGGCGAACACCACGCCCAGCCAGGCCCAGATCTGCGCCGGCGCGAGCGTGGCGATCAGCGCGATGAAGGTGCCGGCGACGCCGGCATAGGCGGCCCCCATGCCCGACAGCAGGTAGGCGAGCTTGCGGTGATCGACGCCGTAGGCCGCAGCGATCTCGGCGTCCTCGGCGGCGGCGCGCAGTGCTTTGCCGACATAGGTCCGGCGCAGCCACAGCCAGGTGCCCCAGGCCAGCACGCCCGCCACCATGCACAGGGTGAGCTCGAGCACGGGGATGTAGAACGGGCCCGCCTTGATCGAGAGAGTCGAATAGGGCGTCTCGAAGCGGCGATAGTCGGCGGTCCAGTAGAGCTGGATCCCCACCTCCAGGATGACGGCGAAGCTGAAGGTGATCAGGAGCGAGGCGAGCTCGTTGACCTTGAACCTGTCGAACAGCCAGTGCTGGGCCAGGCCGATCAGGAACATCGCCGGCACGACCATCATCGCCGACCACCAGGGCGATACGTGATAGGTCGTGCCCAGCTCGTAGGTCAGGTAGGCGGCGAGGAAGGCGAGCGCGAAGTGGCTGAGATTGACCAGCCGCAACAGGCCCCAGCTCAGGCTGAGGCCGAGCGCCAGCAGGCCGTACATCCCGCCAGCCAGGACACCGGAGATCAACGCCTGCCCGAGCAGCGTCGCGCTGGGCATCATCATCGGGCCGGACTCGTGCTCCTCGCCAGCGCAGCCGGGGAGGTGCCCGTGTAGCGGGCGAAGGGGTCATGGGGAAAAGACGAACGTCGACACATGAGTCAGGACGCGATCAGCTTCACCCCGGGAGCGGCGAACTCCTTCGGCCAGACGACTTTCCACTGCTTGTTCTGCACCTGCTTGATGAGCTGGGCGGCGTCGCCGTGGTTGAACGGGCCGTCGAAGCGCAGGCTGCCGTAGATCGTGGTCACCCGGTTCTTCTTGAGCCACGCCGCGATCTTGGCGTCGTCGAGGCTGCCCGCGCCGTTCACGCCCGCCTCGAGGATCTGCCATTCGGAGATCATGCCGCAGGCCTGGGCGTCGAGCGTCGTATAGGGCAGGTTGGCCTTGGTCGCCTTCTCCTTGTACTCGGCGGCGAGCTTCTTCATGCCGGGCCGGCTCATGAAGGGCTCGTCGGGCTCGAGGAAGGTCGAGCACAGCGCCTTGTCGCCGTCGGGCGAGAGCGCCAGCGGTCCCGGTGCGGGATAGAGATGGAAGTGGTTCCTGGGCGTGTAGTCGAGCTTGCGCAACGCCTCGAGGAGCTGGTTGCTCTCCAGCCCCAGCGAGCCCACCCACAGGAAGTCGGGATTGGCCTCCTTCACGCGGGCGGCGATGGCGCCGAAATCGCGGTTGCCGGATTCGTACTCGAGATAGAGCAGCACCTTGACGCCCCTCTTCTCGGCCTGCTCGCGCATGCCGAGCGCCATGAACTGCGCCGAGGGGAACTTCGAGGTCAGCACAACCATGGTCTTGGGCGGCGTCGGCATGGCCGCCATCGCGTCCAGGATCACGTTGGGATAGGTCTTGTCCGGCTCCGAGCCGAACGGCGTCGCCGGGAAGGCCCGCTCGTAGGTCTGCAGCTTGGGGATGCCCATGCTGCTCTGGATGATGACCTTGCCGTAGCGCTGCGCCACGCCCATCGCCGCCAGGATCGGCGCCGTGGCGTAGGGTCCCTGGATCAGGTCGACCTTGTCGACGGTTATGAGCTTCTCGTAGAGGCTGCGCGCCACGTCGGGCTTGGACTGGTCGTCGAGCAGCACATATTCCACGGGACGGCCCAGGAAGCCGCTACGGCCATTGATCTCCTCCACCATCATCTCCGCGGCGATCTTGTGGATCACCGCGGTCTGGGCGAGGAAGCCGGTCAGCGACAGCGTGCCGCCCACCCGCACCGGCTTGCCCGACGGCGCCGCCCGCGCGATCGCCGGCGCCGCCAGCGCAGCCGTTGCTCCCATCATTCCCGCCAAGACGCGGCGACGGCGCCACGCACCCTTCCCTTCCACCATCGTTTCCTCCAGCCCGGCGCGTTGTTTTTCATGGGCGCCGTTGTCCCGATGTTGGGATAACGAATCGGCGCTGTAAACGCTTTTTCGAAAGTTGCGAAACTTTCGAAGATCCGCGTTACAGTTTGGAGTTACCTGGCGGTGACTCCCAGGAATTGCTCGAGCGGCGCGGGATCGCCGAGCAGTTCGGCGCTCGCCCCCTGATGCACGATGCGTCCGCGTTCGAGGATCAAGGCGCGGTCGGTGATGGGCAGGATCTTCTGCGCATGCTGCTCGACGATGATGGCGGCGAGTTCCTCCTCGCGGAACAGCCGCGCCAGGCCGGCCAGGAGTTCCTGCACGATGATCGGCGCCAGACCTTCGGTGGGCTCGTCGAGCAGCAGCAGGCGCGGATTGGTCGCCAGCGCGCGGCCGATCGCCAGCATCTGCTGCTCGCCGCCGGACAGCGAGCCCCCGGGCTGCTCCCGCCGTTCGCTGAGCCGCGGAAAGAACTCGAACACGCGCTGCAGCGTCCATTTCCCGGGCCGCGCCACGGCGGTGATGTTCTCCCTGACGCTGAGCGAGCGGAAGATGTTGCGCTCCTGCGGCACCCAGCCGATGCCGAGCGCCGCGCGCGTCTCGGGCGCGAGGCCGCCCACCTCGCGGCCGCCGAGCGCGATCGAGCCCGCGAAGCGGCGCGTCACGCCGACCAGGCTGTCGATCAAGGTGGTCTTGCCCACGCCATTGCGGCCGAGAACGGCCAGTGCCTCGCCCTCCGACAGGCGGAAGGCGAGATCATGCAGCACGATGGCGCGGCCATAGCCCGCCGAAAGATCCCGGACGGCGAGCAGGTCAGCCATCGCGGCTCTCGCCAAGATAGACGGCGCGCACGCGCGGATCGGCGGCGATCTCGCGCGGCTCGCCCTCGACCAGCAGGGCGCCGTCGACCAGCATCGAGATGCGCCTGGCGAAGCTGAACACCAGGTCCATGTCGTGCTCGATCAGCAGCACCGAGACGTCGTCCGGCAGGGCGGCAATGGCGTCGAGGATGTCGCGCCGCTCGGCTTCGGGCACGCCGGCGGCGGGCTCGTCGAGCAGCAGCACCTGGGGCGCGCAGGCAAAGGACACGGCGATCTCGAGCAGGCGCTGCTTGCCGTAGGGCAAGGTGTCGGTGCGCCGCTCCAGCACATCCAGAAGGCCGAAGCGCTCGGCAACCTGCTCGACCTCCGCGCTCACGGCATGGGCAGCGCCGACGCGACGCCGCCAGCCGGCGCCCAATCCCAGCCGCTCGTCCACGGCAGCCGCCAGGGTCTCGAGCGGCGTAAGATCGGCGAAGAGCTGGTTGATCTGGAAGGTGCGGACCAGGCCGCGGCGCACGCGTGCCTCGGGGCGCAGCCGCGTGATGTCCTCGCCCGCCAGCAGGACGCGCCCGGTGGAGGGCGCGAGCACGCCGGTCAGGAGGTTCACGAAGGTGGTCTTGCCCGCGCCATTCGGCCCGATCAGCGCGTGGCGCGCGCCCCGTTCGAGGCGGAAGGCGACATTGTCGGTCGCCACGAGCCCGCCGAAGCGCTTTGAGAGGTTCCGGGTTTCGAGGGCGGCGTCCATCATCGCCTCGCGCGCGCGAGCAGTCCGCGCAGCCCGCCGCTCAGCCGCTCACGGCCGACCAGCGCGAGCGTGGCCAGGAACAGGCCCATCCAGAACATCCAGAATTGCGGCGCGCTCGCCGACAGCGTGTCCTGCAGGATCTTGAAGACGATGGCGCCGGCAATCCCGCCATAGAGCCAGCCCGCGCCGCCGATGATCAGCGCCAGCAGCACGTCGGCCGAGCGCTGGAACTCCAGCACCTCGAGCGACACGTAAGCCGTCGTCTGGGCGAGCAGCGCGCCGGCGGCGCCGGCATAGGCCGCGGCCAGCGCATAGACGGCGACCAGGCGCCGGTTGACCGGCACGCCGAGCGCCGAGGCGCGCAAGCCGTTGCGGCGGATGGCCATCAGCGACAGGCCGAACGGCGCGTTGACGATGCTCCTTGCCAGCAGGAAGAGCACGAACAGCGCGGCGAGGCTGTAGGCGTAGGCGGTGCGCCCGAACAGGTCGAAGTCGAAGCGGCCGAGCAGCGGCCCCACCACCATGCCCTGCAGCCCGTCGGCGCCGCCGGTCCATTGCCGCAGCGCGTTGGCGATCTCATGCAGCACCAGCGCCACGCCCAGGGTCACCATGAGGCGCGTGAGGTCGCTGCCGCGCAGCACCAGGAAGCTGGTCAACAGGCCGAGCACGCCCGCCGCCGCCATGGCGACGACGAGGCCGGCCAGCGGGTCGGGCGTCACGAGCTTGCACATCAGCCCCGCGGCATAGGCGCCCGTGCCGAAGAAGGCGGCATGACCCAGCGAGATGATGCCGGCATAGCCCAGGATCAGGTCGAGCGAGAGGGCGAACAAAGCAAGGATCGCCACCTCGGTCAGCAGCAGGTGCCTGCCCGGCGGCAGGAACACCGCGCCGAAGGCCAGCAGCCAGAACACGATCTCCGGGATGCGCCAGCGCGCGCGGCGCGCCAGGCCCCGGGCGGCGATCATCGCGCCCCCATCATCGTGGCCCGTCATCGTGCCCGGGCGAACAGGCCGTTGGGCCTGACGACCAGCACGACGATCAGCACCAGGTAGATGACGAAGCCGCCCAGCGCCGAGGAGAGATAATACTTGCCCGCCACGTCGGCGACGCCCAGCAGCAGGGAAGCGAGGAACGGTCCCATGATCCCCGACGTGCCGCCGACCGTGACCACGATCAGGAAATAGATCATGAACTTCAGCGGAAAATAGGGATCGAGACCCAGCAGTTCGACGCCGAGCGCGCCGCCCAGGCCGGCGAGGCCCGAGCCCACGGCAAAGGTGGCGGCGAAGACCGCCCCCACCGGGATGCCGAGCCCCCGCGCCACGCGCGCATCGTCGACGGCGGCGCGCAGCCGGCTGCCGAAGCGCGTGCGCGTGAGGCCGACCTGCAATCCGACGGCCAGCGCGCCGCACAGCACGATCAGGAAGGAGCGATAGATGCCGACGCTGACGCCCAGGACCTCCCGCCGCCCCTGCAGCCATCCGGGCAGCGTGATGTTGCGCTGGCTCGAGCCCAGCAGGTAATCGGTGATCGCCACCGCCATGAACACCAGGCCGATCGAGAACAGCACCTGGTCCAGGGCACTGCGGCCATACATGCGGCGGTAGAGCGTGCGCTCCAGCACCAGCCCGATCGCCGCCGCGACGACGAACGCCGCCGGCAGGCAGGCCAGGAACGGCCAGCCGGCAAGGTCCATGAGGAGCACCGTCACGTAGCCGCCCGCCATGGCGAAGGCGCCGTGCGCGAGATTGACGAAATTCATCAGGCCCAGGGTCACGGCAAGCCCGCAGGCCAGGACGAACAGCAACATGCCGTAGGCCACGCCGTCGAAGAGGATGGTTGCCATGGCTAGCGACTACGCACGGATGTCATCCCGAGCGCAGCGAGGGACCTTTCCTGAGGCCTGAAAGGTCCCTCGCATTCGCTCGGGGTGACAGCGAAGTCGTCTCAACGCCGTCCGCCGCTACTTCTTCTTCGCGGCTTTCACCGGGTCCTTGACGTTGGGGATGGTGACGAACTCGACGTTGAAGAGCTGGCCACCCACCTTGCCGACCTTGCGGATATAGATGTTCTGCACGATGTCGCGAGTCTCGGGATCGATCGAGATCGGCCCGCGCGGGCTTTCCCAGGCCATGCCCTTCATGGCGGCGATCAGTTTCTCGCCGTCGGTCGAGCCGTTGGTCTTCTTCAGCGCCTCGTAGATCAGGTGCATGCCGTCATAGCCGCCGACCGACATGAAGTTCGGCCGCATGCCGTTGTTGGCCTTCTCGAAGGCCGCGACATAGGCCTTGTTCAGCGCGCTGTCGTGGTTGGCCGAGTAGTTGTGCGCGTTGATCACGCCCACCACCGCGTCGCCCATGCCGTTAAGCTGGTCGTCGTCGGTGACGTCGCCGGTGGCGATCAGCTTCATGCCCGACTTGTCGAGCCCGCGCTCGACGAACTGCTTGACGAACTGCGCGCCCGCGCCCGACGGCACGAACACGAACAGCGCGTCGGCCTTGGCGTCGGCCGCCTTCTGCAGGACCGGCGCGAAGTCCGGGCTGCGCAGCGGCACGCGCAGGTTCTCCACGATCGTGCCGCCGTCGGCCTTGAACTTCTCGCTGAACGACTTCTCGGCGTCGATGCCGGGGCCATAGTCGCTGACCATGGTCACGACCTTCTTGATGCCGTTCTTGTAGGCCCATTCCGCCATCGGCACGGACGACTGTGCGAGCGTGAAGCTGGTGCGCACGACGAAGGGCGAGGCCTCGGTGATCGACGAGGTGCCGGCCGCCATCACGACCTCCGGCACCTTGGCCTGGGTGGCGATCGGCGCCGTGGCCATCGCCGAGGGCGTGATGCCGAAGCCCGCGAGGATGGCGACCTTGTCGTTGACCACGAGCTCCTGCGCCAGCCGCTTGGTGACGTCGGGCACGCTGGTGTCGTCCTTGAGGATGACCTCGACCTTCTTGCCGGCGACCGTGGTGCCATGCTGGGCCTGGTAGAGCTTCACCGCCGCGTCGATCTGCTTGCCGGTCGAGGCCTGCTGGCCGGTCATCGGCAGGATCAGGCCGATCTTGACGGTGTCCTGCGCGGCCGCCGCCGAGGAGAACAGCGCGAGCGCAGCGATAGTGACGACTTGGCGTCTCAACATTTGTTTTCCTCCCAAACAATCTTTGCGCGAAGCAGTAGCACAAAAAGCCGCGGGATGCTCTATGCTCCGGCCGCGAAAGACACGGGAGTGGCCCATGAAGAGTTACAAGGTCGTCGAGTTCGGCAAGCCCCTGCAGAAGGTCGAGGGGCCCAATCCTGCCCCACAGGGCAGCGAGGTCCTGGTCCGCATCACCGCCGCTGGCGTCTGCCACAGCGACGTCCACCTGTGGGAGGGCTATTTCGACATGGGCGGCGGCAACAGGTACTCGACCGAGAAGACCATGGCGCCGCCGCGCACCATGGGCCACGAGATCGTGGGCGTGGTCGAGGCGCTCGGACCCGACGCCAGGGGCGCCAAGGTGGGCGACAAGGCCGTGGTCTATCCCTGGATCGGCTGCGGCAAGTGCTGGTACTGCACCAACGGCATGGAGCATCTCTGCCCCACGCCGCGGGCGCTGGGCGTCAACAAGGACGGCGGCTACGCCGACCACGTGCTCGTGCCGGATGCGAAGTACCTCTATCCCTACGGCAACCTGCCGACCGAGCTCGCCTGCCTCTATGCCTGCTCGGGCATCACCGCCTTCGGCGCGGTCAAGAAGGCGGTCGGCCAGGACGCCGGCAAGCCGATCCTGGTGATCGGCGCGGGCGGCGTCGGCCTGATGGGCGTGCGCTTCGCCAAGTCGGTGCTGGGCCGCGAGCCGATCGTGGCCGACATCGACGAGGGCAAGCGTAAGCTCGCCCTGGAGAACGGCGCCTGCGCCGCCCTCGACCCGCGCGACAAGGAAGCGCGCAAGCAGGTGATGGAACTCACCGGCGGCACCGGCGTGGGCGCGGCCATCGATTTCGTCGGTGCCGAGGCGTCGGCCCAGTTCGGCCTGCGCGCGCTCGGCCGCGGCGGGCGGCTCGTCATCGTCGGCCTGTTCGGCGGCACTTTCTCCATTCCTCTGCCGATGTTCGCCTTCACCGGCTGCCAGATCGTGGGTTCCGTGACCGGCAGCCCGGCCGAGATGAAGGAGATGATGGACCTCGTGACGTCGGGCAAGGTCACGCCGGTGCCCATCGTCAAGCGCAAGCTCGACGAAGCCGACGCCACGCTGCAGGAGCTGCGCAAGGGCCTGATCATGGGGCGCGCCGTTCTGGTTCCGTGAGCCAGGCCAGCCGAGCCCTCGCCTACGCGTTCGAAACCGGAGCGCTCGCGCCGCAGCGGGCGTTCTTCCTGCGGGCCGAGCTGGCGCCGTTCCGGGATATCGACGCCGAACAGTCGTTCCGGCCCGAGTATCTCCGCCTGAAGAAGGCGGGCTGGTCGGTCGTGCCGCGGATCGAGCACGGCGCCTATTCGCTCGGCCAGCTCCTGCTGACCAAGCACAAGGAAGAAAACTTCGCCAATGTCGCCCGCGGCTGGTCATTGCTCGCCGAGGGCGGGACTCTTGTTTGCTCGGGCTCCAACGACGATGGCGCGGCGAGCCTGGAGAAGCACGTCGGCAAGGCCTTCGGCCGCGGCGGCACGCTGTCCAAATTCCATTGCCGCGTCTTCTGGCTGACGCGCGGCGAACGGCAGCCCCCCGACTACTGGCGAGACCTTGCCTCGCTGAGGCCGGTCGGCGACGGCTCATGGCTCAGCCAGCCCGGCATCTTCTCCTGGGACCATATCGACGACGGCTCGGCCCTGCTCGCCCGGCATCTGCCGCACGACCTGTCCGGCGCCGTCGCCGACTTCGGTTGCGGCTGGGGTTATCTCGGCCGCGACCTCCTGGCGCGCTCGCCCGGCGTGACCAGGATCGATCTGATCGACGCGGAGCATCGCGCCCTGGAAGCCGCCCGCGCCAACATCGCCGATCCGCGCGCGTCGTTCCACTGGCTGGATCTCACCACCGAGTCCGCGCCCGCAACCTACGATGCCGTCGTCTGCAATCCGCCCTTCCATGCCGGCCGCGCCGCCGAACCCGGGCTCGGTCAGAACATCATCGCCGCCGCATCCCGCGCGTTGCGCACCGGCGGCCGCTTCTACATGGTCGCCAACCGCGGCCTGCCCTACGAGCCGCTGCTCAAGGCGAACTTCACGTCATTCGAGACCCTGGCCGACAACAACAAGTTCCGGGTGAGCGTCGCCGTTCGCTAGTCGCATGATGTCATCCCGAGGCCGCAGGCCGAGGGACCTTTACGGCAAGAGGAAAGGTCCCTCGCTACGCTCGGGATGACAGCGAGCGTGTGCCAGCAATCAGGAATTCCTTGTTCCCTTCCGCGCCTTCGATCGGACTGCCGATGACGCCGAGGATCGTCCAGCCGGGCTGCGCCGCCAGCCAATCCGAGATCGTGGCGCAGACCTCGGCATGCAGTTCCGGGTCGCGCACGATGCCGCCCTTGCCCACACGGCCCTTGCCGACCTCGAACTGAGGCTTGATCAGCGCGACGAGATACGCCCCGGGAGCGGCCAGCGCCAACGCAGCCGGCAGCGCCGTCCGCAAGCCGATGAAAGAGGCATCGCAGACGACCACGTCGATCGGCTCGGGCACCTCCTTGCGCGTCACATCGCGGATGTTGGTCTTCTCCATCGAAATCACGCGCGGGTCGCTGCGCAGCTTCCAGGCGAGCTGGTTGGTGCCGACATCGATGGCATAGACCTTCGACGCGCCGCGCTGCAGCAGGCAATCGGTGAAGCCGCCGGTCGAGGCGCCGACATCGAGGGCGACGCGGCCGGCGACGGGGATGGCGAACTGATCGAGCGCCTTCGCAAGCTTCAGCCCGCCGCGCGAGACGTAGGGATGCGGCTGGCCCCTCACCTCGAGTGGCGCATCCTCCGCGACGGCGTGTCCCGCCTTGTCGAGCCGGCGCTCGCCCGAGAAGACCAAGCCGGCCATGATCATGCGCTGCGCGGCCGCGCGCGTCTCCGCCAGGCCGCGTTCCACCAGGGCCACGTCCAGCCGCGTCCTGGCCATGTCGCGCTAGACTTCCGGCGGCGGCGAGCGGTGTGCCGCCGATACCGGGCTCATCAAGCCGACGGCAACGCCGTCCGGATCCTCGATGACGGCATAGCGTGCGCCCCAGAAGGCATCATAGGGCGCCTGCAGGCCGCGATGTCCGGCGGCGGTCATCTCGCCGTAGAGCCGGTCGACTTCGTCGCGCGAGGCGACGTGAAGGCCGACGACGACGCGGCCGGCGAGATCCTCGCGTCCGTGCCATCCGGTGTTCCAGACTTGCGCGAAGGCTGTGCTGTCGAGGTCGAAGTCGACACCGGCATCCTGGGCGCTGGCATGGTGAGCACCCGTCGCCGTGCGCCAGACGCGCGGGTCGGGAATGTCGATGCCGAGCCGGCGATAGAAGGCAATGGATGCCTCGAGATTGCTGCTTACAATGTTCAGTTGGTCCAGGGTCGGCCGCGTCCGGTCCATGGGCTTACTCCGATCGAAGGGCAGGAAACGTTTAGCATGGGCACGAAGCTTCTGGAGGGCGAACGCGCCCTGATCACCGGCTGCGCCGGCGGCATCGGCCGCGGCATCGCCAAGGCCTTGAAGGAAGAAGGCGCCACCGTGCTGGGCAGCGACATCGTCGCCCCGCCGGCGGAGGATGGCATCGACTTCCTCGCCGCCGATCTTGCCAAGCGTGACGGCTGGAAGGGCCTGCTCGACGGCGCGCTCGCGAAGCTCGGCACGATCTCGCTGTTCGTCCACGCCGCAAGCCCGCGCCGCCGGGAGGCCGACACGCCGCTGTCGGTCAGCGAGGCGACATGGGACTCCATGACCGACATCAACCTGCGCTCGGGCTTCTTCCTGGCCCGCGAGGCCGGCCGCCACATGCGCGAGCGCAAGATCAAGGGGCGCATCCTCCTGATCACCTCGCAGCACCGCGAGGCGCCGAGGAACCTGCCGCACTACAGCGCCTCGAAGGCCGGCATGACGATGGTCATGAAGGAGCTCGCGCGCGTCCTGGCGCCCGACGGCATCCGCGTCAACGCCATCGCGCCGGGCGCCATTCCGGGCGGCGGCTTCGTGGCCGACGATCTCGGCGCGCTGGTGGCGCAGATCCCGCTCGGCCGGCCGGGCACGCCCGACGATGTCGCCCAAGTCGCCGTCGCCATATTGTCAGAAAGATTTGGTCGTTATGTGGTCGGCACGACGGTAGAAGTTGATGGCGGAATCGGCCTCATAAGCTGGATTCCTTCCAAGGCTTGACCTGATCGGCTTGAAGGATGATCTAAGCCGTCCGAAAGCAAGGTTTTCCAAGAGGGGGTTTCACCATGACGCTTCGCATCAACTCAACTGCGCCTGACTTCAAGGCCGAGACGACCCAGGGCCCGATCGAGTTCCACAAGTGGATCGGCGACGGCTGGGCGATCCTGTTCTCGCACCCGAAGGACTTCACCCCGGTCTGCACGACCGAGCTCGGCTACATGGCCCGCCTGAAGCCCGAGTTCGACAAGCGCAACACCAAGATCCTCGGCCTGTCGGTCGACCCGGTGTCGAACCACTCCAAGTGGGCCAAGGACATCGAGGAGACGCAAGGCGCCGCCGTCACCTATCCGATGATCGGCGATACCGAGCTCAAGGTCGCGACGGCCTACGACATGCTGCCCGAGGGCGCGGGCACGACCTCGGAGGGCCGCACGGCGGCAGACAATGCCACGGTGCGCTCGGTGTTCATCATCGGGCCCGACAAGAAGATCAAGGCGATGCTCACCTATCCGATGAGCTCGGGCCGCAACTTCGACGAGGTGCTGCGGCTCCTCAACTCCTGCCAGCTCACGGCCAGGCACCAGGTGGCGACGCCGGTGAACTGGAAGAAGGGCGAGGACGTGATCATCGTTCCCGCCGTCTCCGACGAGCAGGCGAAGGCCAAGTTCCCGGGCGGCTGGAAGGCGCCCAAGCCCTACCTGCGCATCGTGCCGCAGCCCAAGGACTAGGAAGAAAGGTCAGCCGCGCGCGCGTTCGGCCCCGCGGCCGAGCGCGGCGAGCGCGGTCGCCACGATCGCCGGGGCATCGAGGCCGGCCTGCTCGTACTGGCGGGCCGGCGCGGCATGATCGATGAACCTGTCGGGCAGGATCATCGGCCGGATCTTCAGGCCGTGATCGAGCAGGCTCGCCATGGCGAGGTCCTGCAGCACGTGGCTGGCGAAGCCACCGATCGAACCTTCCTCGATGGTGATCAGAACCTCGTGCTCGCGCGCCAGCCGGCGCACCAGATCGGTGTCGAGCGGCTTGGCGAAGCGGGCGTCGGCCACCGTGGTGCTGAGGCCCTTGGCGGCGAGATCCTCGGCCGCGACCAGGCATTCGGAAAGACGCGCGCCGAAATTCAGGATCGCGATCTTGGTGCCCTCGCGCAGGATGCGGCCCTTGCCGAGTTCCAGCGGCGTGCCCTTGGCCGGCAGCTCGATGCCGACGCCCTCGCCGCGCGGATAGCGGAAGGCCGACGGACGGTCGTCGATCGCGGCGGCCGTGGCCACCATGTGCATCAGCTCGAGCTCGTCGGCCGCCGCCATGACGACGAAATCCGGCAGGCAGCCGAGATAGGCGACGTCGAAGGAACCGGCATGGGTGGCGCCGTCGGCGCCGACCAGCCCGGCGCGATCGATGGCGAAGCGCACCGGCAGCTTCTGGATGGCGACGTCGTGGACCACCTGGTCGTAGCCGCGCTGCAGGAAGGTCGAATAGATCGCCGCGAAGGGCTTGAAGCCCTCGCAGGCCAGGCCGGCGGCGAAGGTCACGCCATGCTGCTCGGCGATGCCGACATCGAAGCTGCGCTCGGGAAAGCGCTCGGCGAACTTGTCGAGGCCGGTGCCCGAGGGCATCGCCGCGGTGATGGCGACGATCTTCCTGTCGGCCTCGGCCTCGGCGATCAGCGCCCTGGCGAAGACGGCGGTGTATTGCGGCGCATTGGCGACGGGCTTGGACTGCTTGCCGGTGACGACGTCGAACTTGACCACGCCGTGGTACTTGTCGTCGCTCGCCTCGGCCGGCGGATAACCCTTGCCCTTCTTGGTCACGGCATGGACCAGGATCGGCTTGTCGAGCCGGCTGTCGCGCGCGTTCCTCAGCACCGGCAGCAGATGGTCGAGATTGTGCCCGTCGACCGGGCCGACATAGTAGAAGCCCAGCTCGTCGAACAGCGTGCCGCCGGCCACGAAGCCGCGTGCGAATTCCTCGGCGCGCTTGGCCGCAAGCTCCAGCGGCTTGGGCAGCGCCTCGGCGAAGGTGCGGCCGATGTTGCGCAAGGTGACGTAGGGCCGGCCCGACAGGAGCTGCGAGAGGTGGGCCGACATGGCGCCGGTCGGCGGCGCGATCGACATGTCGTTGTCGTTCAGCACCACGATCAGCCGGCTGCGCAGCGCGCCCGCATTGTTCATCGCCTCGTAGGCCATGCCAGCGCTCATCGCGCCGTCGCCGATCACGGCGACCACATGGTTGCTGCCGCCGGCAAGATCGCGCGCCACGGCCATGCCGAGGCCCGCCGAGATCGAGGTCGAGGAGTGGGCGGCGCCGAACGGGTCGTATTCGCTCTCGCTGCGGCGCGTGAAGCCCGACAGGCCGCCCTCCTGGCGCAGGGTGCGGATGCGGCTTCGCCGGCCGGTGACGATCTTGTGGGGATAGGCCTGGTGGCCGACATCCCAGATCAGGCGGTCCTTCGGAGTGTCGAACACGTAGTGCAACGCCACCGTGAGCTCGATCACGCCCAGTCCGGCGCCCAGGTGCCCGCCGGTGACCGACACGGCGGAGATCGTCTCCTGCCGCAGCTCGTCGGCCAGCTGGCGCAATTGGTCGACCCGAAGCCGGCGTATGTCGGCCGGAATGTCGACGGTATCGAGAAGCGGCGTCGTGCTCTGCCCGGTCATGATTTACTATACTCCGGCGCGAAGGCTCACGCCCGTCGCTCAACCACGAATTTGGCGGCCTGCCTCAGCAGATCGGCGGTCTCGCCGAACGGCTCGAGGTGGGCTGCGGCCTGGCGCGCCAGATGGTCGGCCTGGGCACGCGCGCGTTCCTTGCCGAGGATGGATACGAAGGTCGCCTTGCCGGCCGCCTCGTCCTTGCCCGGCGTCTTGCCGAGCTCCTCGGCGCTGCCCTCGATGTCGAGCAGGTCGTCCACGATCTGGAAGGCCAGGCCGAGATCGTGGGCATAGGCCGCCAGCGCCATGCGCATCGGCTCGCTCGCCTTGCCCAGGATCGCGCCCGAGGTGCAGGAAAAGGAGATCAACGCGCCGGTCTTCAGGCGCTGCAGGCGCGTGATGGCGCCGATCGACATGTCCGGGCCCTGGGTTTCGGCCAGCAGGTCGAGCATCTGGCCGCCGACCATGCCCTGCGCGCCCGCCGCCCTGGCCAGTTCGGCGACCAGGGCGGAGCGCACCGCCGGATCGCCGTGCGTGTCCTCGTGCGCCAGCACTTCGAAGGCCAGCGCCTGCAGGGCGTCGCCGGCGAGTATGGCCGTCGCCTCGTCGAATTGCCGGTGGCAGGATGGCTTGCCGCGCCGCAGATCGTCATCGTCCATCGCCGGCAGATCGTCGTGGATCAGCGAATAGGCGTGCACGAATTCGATGGCGCTGGCCGTCCTCAGCGCCGGCAGCACGGCGACCCTGAACAAGGTCGCCCCGGCCAGCACGAAAAACGCGCGCAGCCGCTTGCCGCCGCCCAGGCTGGAATAGCGCATGGCGTCGAAGACGCGTGCCTCCCCGGCGTCTCCCTTGGGGATCAGGCGGTCCATGGTGCGTTCGACCGTCTCGGCGGCATGCGCCAAGGCGGCGTCGAATCGGCGATGCGACGACAGAGGCATGGCAGGAAGGAATCAGTTGAGGTCGGCGGGTTGACTGGAGACCGAGCCGTCGGCCGAGAAGACGATCTTCTCGACCTTCATCTTGGCTTCGGCCAGCTTCTGCTCGCAATGCTTCTTCAGGAGCGCGCCGCGTTCGTAGGCCGTGATCGCCTCGTCGAGCTTGACCTGGCCGCGCTCGAGCTGCTGGACGATCGCTTCCAGCTCCTTCAACGCGTCCTCGAACGACAGCGCGGCAACATCCTTGGGAACGGTAGTTTCTTTCGCCAATTTCGCCTCTCAGGGGGACTTGGCCAATGTACCTGCCCTCCTCGGCCGGTGCCAGCCGCCTGCCGGGAAAGCTGTGAAACGCCTGAATCCGCGCGGATATAGCGGCTTTCTCAACTGTCGATAGCAAATCACGCATCTGTGACATGGCCGCTTTGCATGTTCGCAGGCCAAAACCCCTGTCTGCGCATTGCGGCAATGGCGAGGGGGTGGCAGCTTCCGCCGGCAAAGAAATAAACGGCCATTCATAGGAGATAACGCCAATGGGCAACGTCAGCCATCTCGTCACGCGAACCGCCGCCTTCCAGAGCTCCGTCGAAAACGGCCTGGCAGAGGGGTCGAACGGCAAGGACCGCCAGTTCGTCACCGCCCTCGCCCGCGGCCTCGACATCCTGCGCGCCTTCCATGCCGGCGAAGGCATGCTGGGCAACCAGGAGATCGCCCATCGCACCGGCCTGCCCAAGCCGACCGTTGCCCGGCTCACCCACACGCTGACCGAGCTCGGCTACCTCAACTACATCCGCCGCTTCCGCAAATACGAGCTGGGCGCCTCGGTGCTGGCGCTGGGCTATGCCGCGATCTCCAGCATGGACGTGCGCCGCGCCTCGCGTCAGCCGCTCGAGCAGCTTGCGCATGCGCTCAACGCCTCGACCGCGCTGGGCGGCCGCGACCGCCATTCGATGATCTACCTCGAAGCCTGCCGCGGGCCCTCGGTCGTGGCGATCACCCACGATGTCGGTACGCGCGTGCCGATGGCCAGCACGGCGATGGGCCGCGCCTATCTGTTCTCGCTGCCCGACGTCGACCGCAACAAGCAGATCGACGCCATCCGCCGCCGCTGGCGCGACGACTGGACCAAGGTCAAGACCGGCCTCGAGCGCTCGTTCAAGGAGCTGGCCGACCGCGGCTTCTGCGTGACCTGGGGCGAGTGGCTGCCCGAGCTCTGCGGCGTCGGCGCGCCGCTGCGCAACTCCGACGGCACGGCGGCCTACGCCATCAACGCCTCGGCGCCGATCTACCAGATCAGCCGCGACCGGCTCGAAGCCGACTGGGGGCCGCGCCTGGTGAAGGTCGCGCGCGACATCCGCACCGGCATGGCCGCCCAGCCTTCCACGGCGGCTGCTCCCCCGGCGATGCGCCCGGTGACCAACGGCAACGGCCATCGGCCAACCCTGACGGCGATGGCGCGCCGCTAGGGCGCGTCCTCGCTTATGGCGATCCAACGACCGGCCGACGCGCGGCCGGTCGCCGCCCACGCTTTTCGCGGCTTCAACGGGCTGATCGGCCACGAGGTCGTGGCCTGGCGCCCCGGCTTCGTCGAGATGAAGCTCGTGGTGCGGCCCGAGCTCTGCAACGCCAACGGCCTGCTGCATGGCGGCGTGCTGATGACGCTGCTCGATTCCGCGAGCGGCTTTGCCTGCACCTTCAACGAGACGGCGACGGCGCGGCGACTTTCCGTCACGCTCGCCTTCACCACGCAATTCATCAAGGCGGCGCGCGAGGGCGACGTGCTCGCCATCCTCGGCGCCTGGCGGCCCTCGACCAGCCAGAGCACCTTCGCCGCCGAGACCGAGATCCACGACCAAAAAGGCGACCTGATCGCCACCGGCGCCGGCACCTTCCGCTATCTCAAAGGTGAGCGCAGCGACGGCACGCTCACCTTCCTCGATCAAAAAGCGGCGGACTAGGCCGCAGCTATCACGCCGCCCGCGCGCGTTGCAGGCGCTGCAGCGTCGGCAGCAGCTCCGACGGATCGGGCCGGCGCGTATAGTCGGGATTGACCTCGGCATAGGCGATGATGCCGTCCTGACCAATCACGTAGCGCGCCGGCATCGGCAGGGTCCAGCTCGCGTCCCCGTTGACCACCGCAAGGTCGTTCTTGAAGGCGTTCTTGTAGAGATCGCTCAGATAATCCGGCAGCGCGAAGCGCAGGCCGAATCCGGCGGCGACCTCGTTGCCCGGGTCCGACAGGATGGGGAACGAGAGCTTGTTCTCGCGCTGCGAGCGGCGGCTGTTGGCGGCCGTCTGCGGCGAGATCGCCACCAGCCGGGCGCCCTGCGCGGCCAGTTCGGGCAGTGCTTCCTGCAGCGCCTGCAGGTCCATGTTGCAGTAGGGGCACCAGATGCCGCGATAGAAGGTGACGACCAGCGGCCCCTGGCTCAGCAGCTCGGCCGAGGATACGGGGTTGCCCTGTGGGTCCTTCAGCATGAACTCCGGCGCCCGATCGCCCGCCTTGAGCGCCCGACCGGCCTGGCCGGAGGCGATCAGCTCGGCGGTCGCACGGTGCATCGGCTCGTGAATCCAGGCCGGGGCATTCCAGGGCGCGCCACCAGCTTCGAAATTGGCTTTGAAAGCGTCCAGCTTGTCCTGCAGCGACATGAGGATCTCCTGTTGTTGGCTGGGCAGGACATCGTTCATTTGCTTCCCAAGCGGTAGAAGCTCATTCCAAGTAAGATATATTTGCCATCCGAATGACCGACAGCCTCCAAGCCTTGCGCCTTTTCGTGCGCGTCGCCCGCACCGGCAGCTTTTCGCGCGCCGGCCGCGAGCTTGGCCTGTCCCAGCCTTCGGTGTCGCGCATCATCGCCGAGCTGGAGCAGAAGATCGGCGCCGCCCTGCTGACGCGCACGACCCGCGCGCTCACGCTGACCGAAGCCGGCGCCGACTACCTGACGCGCATCGAGCCGCTCCTGGCCGCGCTCGAGGAGGCCGACCATGCCGCGCGCGGCACCGGCGAGCTGCGTGGCCAGTTGAGGATCGGCCTCTCCTCAAGCTTCGCCGTGCGCGAGATCATCCCGCGCCTGCCCGCCTTCCTCGAGCGCCATCCGGCGTTGCGCGTCGACCTGTTGATGGCCGACCGGCGGCAGGATCTGGTGAGCGAGGGCGTCGATCTCGCGCTGCGTTTCGGCGCGCTCGACGATTCGACGGCGACCGCGCGGCGCATCGTCCATGCGCCGCGCGTGCTGGTCGCCGCGCCCGCCTATCTCGCACGCGCCGGCCGGCCCGACTCGCCCGCGCATCTCGCCGACCACGCGGTGATCGTGGGGCCGACCGGCGCCAGCGTCGAAGGCTGGACCTTCCACAAGGACGGCCGCACGCTCTCGGTCCGCGTCGAAGGCCGCGTGACGGTGAACGCCAACGAAGGCGCGGTCGCCGCGGCGACGGCTGGGCTCGGCATCGTCTCGACCGGCCAATGGGGCTGCCGCGCCGAAGTGGCGAGCGGCGCGCTCGAGCGCGTGCTGGCCGACTGGCAGATGGAGGGTGTCGAAGTACACGCCGTCTTTGCCGCCGGCCGCGCCGCCAAGCCGTCGGCGCGGGCCTTCGCCGACTATCTGGCGGCCAGCTTCCGCGATCAGGCCAGCAGGGCGTAGAGCGCGCCGGTCAACGACCCGGGGCGCTCGTCGGAAAACCTTCGAACGCGCTGTAACGCTGCGCCCTCCGCCTCCGTCTTCCGGCCGAGACCCTTTGGATGGGCGGGGAGAGCGATGCGGTGGTCGGTTCTATTGGCAGTGGCGCTGGCCGCGCTGGCCCTGGTGGCGTCGGTGAAGGGCGTCGGCACGCTCCGGTCGTGGATCGGATCGCGCAATGGCGAGGTCATCGCCAGCGACCGCATCCAGACATACATCCGCCGCGACGAGCATGGGCGCCCCGTGTGCCGGCGCGGCGTTCCGGGCGACGACCAGGACCGGGTGGTCGAGATCGGCCACAACTGTCCGTAGAACCGCGGGCGACCTACTTGATCGTGATCTCCGATCCGCCGAGCCCGACGAACTCGGTCTTGGCCGTTCCCGGTCCCGGCAGGAACACCGGCGGATGCACCGAGCCGGTCAGGATGACGTCGCCCGCCTTCAGGTGCTTGCCATGCTCGATCAGCTTGTTGGCGAGCCAGGCCAGCGAGATCATCGCGCCGCCCATGACGTTGGTGCCCGGCCCGGCGCCGATCTCCTTGCCCTCGAACTTGGAGCGGCCCTTGAGGCCCGCGAAGTCGAGCGTCTGCCAGTCCTTCAGCTCGGTGCCGACGATGCAGGCCGCCTGCAGCACGTCGTCGGCGATGCGTCCGGGGCCGCTCAGCTTGGAGACATCGGCGTAGCGGTTCTCGACGACCTCCGCGCCGCAATAGAGGTTGGCGACGAACGGCATGATCGTGGCGGCGGTGTAGGGCGTGTCGCCGGCCGTCGCATCCCTGGACAGGCGCGCCACCATCTCGCATTCGATGCCGGCCTTCAGCGGCCAGCCCTTCTCGAACACCGCGCCGCTCGGGCGCACGCCGCTCTGGTAGATGCCGGCGAAGACCGGCCCCGAGAGCTTCAGGGGCTCGTACTGGCTGGGCAAGGTAAGCGCGACCTTCCAGCCGGCCAGACGATCCTTGCCGTCGGCCGTCAGCCGGTCATGAACGGCGAACTGGACCTTGTAGGAATCCGCCTCCGAGAGGGTCGCGGTGTCGGCGGCGAGGAAGTCCATCACCTTCCGGCTGCGGCGGGCCGCGGCGATGCGGTCGGCGAGCGCTCCGATTTGCTTGGCGTCCACGGCGATGTCCTCCGATTTCGGTCGGAGGGATTGTGGCGCACAAACGCCGATTAAGAAACGGCTGTCATCCCGAGCGCAGCGAGGGACCTTTCCTGTTGCCTGAAAGGTCCCTCGGCCTTCGGCCTCGGGATGACAGAGTGCGCGCTACGCCGCCTTGGCTGGATGGTAGTTGCCGTAGAAGCTCTGGCCCTTGGCCGCCATGTCGCGCAGGAGCTTGGGCACCTCGAACTGGGCCCCGTACTTCTTCGCCAACGCGTCGCACTCGGTCACGAACGTCTTCACGCCGACTTGGTCGATCAGGCTGATCGCGCCGCCGGTCTGCGGCGCGAAGCCCAGGCCCATGATCGAGCCGACGTCGCCGTCCTGCGGCGCGGTGAGCACGTTGGCCTCCAGGCAGCGCGCGGTGTCGACGGCTTGCACGTAGAGCAGGCGCTTCTTGATCTCGTCCTCCTTGGCGCGCTTGTCCTCGCCCTCGCCGTAGAGCAGCTTGGGATCGGCCGGGAAGTATTTCTGCAGCTCCGGCCACAGCCGCTTCTTGCCGTCGGACGGATACTCGTAGAAGCCCTTGCCGTTCTTGCGGCCGAAGCGCTCGAGCTTCTTGACCATCAATTCGAGGATATCCTCGGTGCCGGCGCCTTCGAACTTCTCGCCGGCGGCCTCGGCGTCGCGCCGCGTCTGGTCCATGATCTTCCAGGAAAGATCGATCGCCACTTCGTCGTTCAACGCCAGCGGCCCCACCGGCATGCCGGCATAGCGCGCGCAGTTCTCGATCATGGCGGCCGGCACGCCCTCCTTCACCAGGCGATGGCCTTCGCTGATGAAGGCGCCGCAGACGCGGGAGGTGAAGAAGCCGCGGCTGTCGTTGACCACGATCGGCGTCTTGCGGATCTTCTGCACGAAGTCCATGGACTTCGCGAGCGTCTCGGGCGAGGTCTTCTTGCCGACGATGATCTCGACCAGCGGCATCTTCTCGACCGGCGAGAAGAAATGCAGCCCGATGAAGTTCTGCGGCCGCGCCGAGGCCTCGGCGAGGCCGGTGATCGGCAGGGTCGAGGTGTTGGAGGCGAACACCGCATCGGCGCCGAGCGCCGCCTCGGCCTTCCTGGTCGCCTCGGCCTTGACCTCGCGGTTCTCGAATACCGCCTCGACCACGAGCTGGCAGCCCTTCAGCGCGCCGAAATCCGGCGTGGCGGTGACGCGCGCCAGCGTCTCGTCGCGCTTCTCCTGGGTCATGCGACCGCGCTTCACCAGCTTGTCGAGCTCGGCCGCGATATGGGCCTTGCCCTTGTCGGCCGCGGCCTGGTCGCGGTCGACCAGCACGATCTCCAGCCCCGCCTGCGAGGAGACGGTGGCGATGCCGGCGCCCATCAGGCCCGCGCCCAGGATACCGATCCTCTTGTACTCCTGCTTCGCCACGCCCTTGGGCCGGCGCACCAGCTTGTTGGCCTCCTGCAAACCGAAGAACAGCGTGCGGATCATGCTCTTGGCCACGGGATCGCGCAGCAGGGAGACGAAGTAGCGCGTCTCGACGCGCAGCGCCGAGTCGAACGGAAGCTGCAGGCCCTCATAGACGCAGCTCATGATCGCCTTCGGCGCGGGATAGATGCCATTGGTCTTGGCGCGGATCATGGCCGAGCCGCCGATGAAGGTCTGCACGCCCACCGGGCTCCACACCTGGCCGCCGGGGAAGCCCGGTGTCTTGAAGCCCTTGCGGTCCCACGGCTGCACGGCGCGGCCATCGACCGGCTTGGCGCCCTTGCCGGCATATTCCGGCACGACCTGCTCGCCGGTCGGCGCCGTCAGCCACGCCTTGGCCTTGGCCAGAAGCTCATTGGCCGGCACGACTTCGTGGATGAGTCCCAGCCCCTTGGCCGCGTCGACCGTCAGATCCTTGCCCTCGAGCAAAATAGGCGCGGCGTTCATGACGCCGATCAGGCGCGGGATGCGCTGCGTGCCGCCGCCGCCCGGCAGCAGGCCGATCTTGACCTCGGGCTGGCCGATCTTCGCCTTGGGATTGGCCGCGGCGATGCGATGATGGCAGGCGAGGCAGATCTCGAAGCCGCCGCCCAGCGCGGTGCCGTTGATGGCGGCGACCACCGGCTTGCCGCCGGTCTCCTGGCGGCGGAACAGCTTCTGGAGCTGGCTGAACTGGTCGGTGAGCTTGGCGGCATCGGACGTGTCGGCGCCCAGCAGCATCTCGAGGTCGGCGCCGGCGATGAAGTCGGCCTTGCCCGAGGCGATGATGATGCCCTTGACCTTGTCGTCCTTCAGCGCCTCCTCGAGCGCGCCGGCATAGGCGGTGATCGAGGCCTCGTTCAGCACGTTCATCGTGCGGTTGGGCATGTCCCAGGTGATGGTCGCGATGCCGTCGCTGTCGACGTGGTAGTTGATCATGGTTGGTGTCCTCTTTTGGAGCGCGGACCTCCAGGTCCGCTCATGGTTCATGAGGCGGACCTGGAGGTCCGCGCTCCGACGATCAGACGCGCTCGATGATGGTGGCCGTGCCCATGCCGCCGCCGACGCAGAGCGTGGCGAGGCCCGTCGACAGGTTGCGCCGCTCGAGCTCGTCGAGCAGGGTGCCCAGGATCATGGCGCCGGTGGCGCCCAGCGGATGGCCCATGGCGATGGCGCCGCCATTCACGTTGATCCTGTCGTGCGGCATCTTGAGGATCTGCATGTAGCGCAGCACGACGGCGGCGAAGGCCTCGTTCAGCTCCCACAGATCGATGTCCTTCACGGACATGCCGGCGCGCTTCAGCGCCTTCTCCGAAGCCGGCGCCGGGCCGGTCAGCATGATCGCCGGCTCCGAGCCGATCGAGGCGAAGGAGCGGATGCGCGCCCGCGGCTTCAGCCCGGTCTTCTCGCCGAACTCCTTGCTGCCGACCAGGATGGCGGCGGCGCCATCGACGATGCCCGACGAATTGCCGGCATGGTGGACGTGGTTGATCTTCTCGACCTCGGGATAGCGCTGCTGCGCCACCGCGTCGAAGCCCGGCATGACCTCGCCCTGCATCTTGAAGCTGGGCTCGAGCGCGGCCAGCGTCTGCATCGTGGTGTTGGGCCGCATCAGCTCGTCATGGCCCAGCAGCGGCACGCCGTTCTGGTCCTTGACCGGCACGATCGACTTCTTGAAGTAGCCGGCATCCCATGCCGCCTTGGCGCGCTTCTGGGATTCGACGGCATAGGCGTCGACGTCGTCGCGGCTCATGCCGTACTTGGTGGCGATCAGGTCGGCTGAGATGCCCTGCGGCACGAAGTACATCGGGATCGCCACGGCCGGATCGACCGCCCAGGCGCCGCCGTCGGAGCCCATCGGCACGCGCGACATCGATTCGACGCCGCCGCCGATCGCGGCCTGGCTCTGGCCGGACATGACCTGCGCCGCCGCCATGTTGGTGGCTTCCAGGCCCGAGGCGCAGAAGCGGTTGACCTGCACGCCCGACACCGATTCGGCGTAACCCGCCATGACGGTGGCGGTGCGGGCGATGTCGGCGCCCTGCTCGCCGATCGGCATGACGCAGCCCAGCACCACGTCGTCGACGAGGTGCGTGTCGAGCTTGTTGCGGTCGCGGATCGCCTCGAGGGCGGTGACGGCCAGCCGCACCGGCGTCACCTCATGCAGGGAGCCGTCCTTGCGGCCCTTGCCGCGCGGGGTGCGGATGGCGTCGTAGATGTAGGCGTCGGTCATGGTCTGTCTCCTTGAGCTTGCGGGCGTAGTCGGCGACGCCGTCTGTCACCCCGAGCGAAGCGAGGGGTCCTTGGGGCTACGGGCAAAGGTCCCTCGCTTCGCTCGGGATGACAGCGTTGGTGATCGCTATAGGGTACGTCCAATCAGCTCTTTCATGATCTCGTTGGTGCCGCCGTAGATCTTCTGCACGCGCGCGTCGGCGTAGAGGCGCGCGATGGGATATTCCCACATGTAGCCGTAGCCGCCGAAGAACTGCAGGCACTGGTCGATCAGCTCGCATTGCAGGTCGGTGGTCCAGTACTTGGCCATGGCGGCGGTGGCGACGTCGAGCTCGCCCTTGAGGTGCCTGGCCACGCAATCGTCGACGAACACGCGGGCGATATGGGCCTTGGTCTTGAGCTCGGCCAGCTTGAAGCGGGTGTTCTGGAAATCGACGATCGGCTTGCCGAAGGCCTTGCGTTCCTTGACGTAGGCGACGGTGTGCTCCATCGCCGCCTCGATGGCGGCGATCGCCTGGATGGCGATGACCAGCCGCTCCTGCGGCAGCTGCTGCATGAGCTGGATGAAGCCCATGCCGGGGCCGCCCAGCAGGTGGTCGGCGGGCACGCGGACATTGTCGAAGAAGAGCTCGGACGTGTCCTGCGCCTTCATGCCGATCTTCTCGAGATTGCGGCCGCGCTTGAAACCCTCGCTCGCCGTCTCGACGGCGATCAGCGAGGTGCCCTTGGCGCCGAGCTTGGCATCGGTCTTGGCGACCACGATCACCAGGTCGGCGAGCTGGCCGTTGCTGATGAAGGTCTTCGACCCGTTGATCACCCAGTGATTGCCGTCCATCACGGCGTTGGTCTTGACCGACTGCAGGTCCGATCCGGTGCCGGGCTCGGTCATGGCGATGGCCGTGACCAGCTCGCCCGAGCAGGCCTTGGGGATCCACTTCTTCTTCTGCTCCTCGCTGCCGTAGTGCAGCAGGTAGGGCACGACGATGTCGTTGTGCAGCGAGAAGGCCGGACCCGAGGCGAGCGCGCGGCCCTGCTCCTCGATCAGGATGGCGCTGTAGAGGAAGTCGGCGCTGGCGCCGCCATATTCCTCGGGCATGGTCATGCCCAGAAGCCCCTGCTCGCCCGCCTTGCGCCACAGCGCGCGCGGCACGATGCCCTCCTCCTCCCATTTCATGTGGAAGGGCGTGACTTCCTTCTCGAAGAACCGCCGGCAGGTGTCGCGGAACATCTGATGTTCGGGCGTGTAATGCGCGGCCAAGGCAGTCACGTGCGTCGTCCTCCGGCGATCGGTGATCCAGTCTTCATTCTTGGGACTTTGGTCCGCCGGCGCCTGCTCCGCCAGCGCTGGGGATGTAGTTTACCTTTACGTAAACGTCAACCGGCCCGGTCAGCCTAGAATCTCCGGCTGGACGAGCTGGGACAGCAGGGTGAGCGATTCCTGCCAGCCGAGGCAGCACGCCTCGGTCGGAATCACCGCGGGAATTCCCTCCTGGACGATGTCGATCTCGGTGCCGACCGATACCTTCTTGAGGGTGACCGTGGTCTGCATCTCGCCGGGCAGATTGGGGGCGTCGAAGGTGGCCGTGTAGCGCAGGCGTTCGTGCGGCACGAGCTCGAGATAGGTGCCGCCGAAGGCGTGGCTCTTGCCGGAGGAAAAATTGGTGAACGACATGCGGTAGCTGCCGCCGACCCTGGCGTCCATCTTGTGGACGTGGCCGGTGAAGCCGTGTGGCGGCAGCCACTTGGCCATGGCGTCGGCATCGAGGAAGGCACGGTAGACGCGCTCGGGCGGCGCGGTGAGGACACGGTGGAAGCGGACGGTGCCCGTGGACATGATCATTCTCCTTTCGATGTGAGGGCGAGGCTTGCCCTATTGGGCGGCCGCGTCGGCATGCTCAGGCAACTCCTCGTCGTCCCGGCGCTCGACGGCGTCGGCAGGTACGCCGAAGAAAACCATATCCTCAGGCATCTTCGTCTCATCAGGCTCAGCGGGCTCTTTCATCTTCACCCTGATTCAACTACCAGATACCCGCTCTTACTCCGGCGTCGTCGCGCTCATGCCGAGCTGCGCCCGCCGCCGCAGCCACTGGCTCGGCCGGTAGCGGTCGTCGCCGGTGATGGCCTGTAGCTGGACCAGGATCTCGTGGCATTCCTTGACGCCCAGCCAGTCGGCTAGCGCCAGCGGCCCGCGCGGGTAGTTGAGGCCGAGCGTCATCGCGGTGTCGACGTCCTGCGCCGAGGCGATGCCGATCATGGCCATCTCGCAGCCGAGATTGGCGATCATGGCGCACATGCGCTGGGCGATGAAGCCGGGCGAGTCCTTGATCACCGTCACCCTGGTGCCGGACTTGGCGAACAGCGCCACCGCCGAATCGAGCACGGCCCGATCGGCGCCCGGCGCGGTCATGACGGTGATGCGCTTGGCCGTGTCGCCGGTGAGGTCGACGGCGATGGTGCGCCGGGGATCGAGCTCCAGCTCGATGGCCGTCGTCGTGCAGTCCTTGCCGACCGGCGCCACCAGGATCGGGCTCCTGCCGTCGTCGGCCCCCAGCATCCTGGCGCCGTCATGGGCGATCAGGCTGGTGAGCTTCTTGTTGTGCGGATCCATGATCACCACGCTGGTCGCGGGCGCCGCCGAGGTCGCGTGGTCGGCGCCGGGATCGACCTTCGCCCCTTTTGAATCGTAGGCGTACCAGCCGCCGCCTGTCTTGCGGCCGAGCCTGCCCGCCGCATACAGGCTCTCGTGATAGGGGCTGGGCGTCATGCGCCGGTCGTGGAAGAAGCCTTCGTAGATGATCTTGCGCGCCGGGAAGTTAACGTCGATGCCGGTCAGGTCCATCAGCTCGAACGGCCCCATGCGGAACCCGCAGGTGTCGCGCATCACGGCGTCGACCTGGGCGGGGCTCGCCCGGCCCTCCTGCATGATGCGCAGCCCCTCGGTGCCGATCGCCGTGCCGCCGAGATTGACCAGGAAGCCCGGCGTGTCGCCCACCACCACGGGTACGCGCGTCTGGCGCTGGCCCAGCGCGGTCATGGCGGCGACCACCCATTGCGCGGTGTCGGCCGCGCGGATCACCTCGACCAGCTTCATCAGCGGCACGGGGTTGAAGTAGTGCATGCCGCAGACGCGATCCCGGTGCTTCAGCGCGCGCGCGATCGAGGCGATGCGGATCGACGAGGTGTTCGACGCCAGGATCGCGTCGGGCGCCACCACGGCCTCGAGCTCGCCGAACAGCTTCTGCTTCACTTCGAGGTTCTCGAACACCGCCTCGACGACGATATGGCAGCCCCTGAGATCGGCGAGGCTGTCGGCGACGGCGAGATTGGCCTCCGTCCTGGCGACATCGGCATCGGTCAGCCGGCCCTTGGCCACGAGGCCTTTCAGGGTCTCGAGGATCGCCGCCTTGGCCCTGGCCGCGCCGCCTGCGGCCGCGTCGAACAGGATCACCTTCATGCCGCCCCTCTCCGGCGATCCTTGGGCCGTCACCTGCGCGATGCCGCGCCCCATGGCGCCGGTTCCGACCACGCCCACCGTGAGATCGGGGCGGTTCACATCGAGAGTCATCTGTTTCCCTTCTGCCTACTTCTTCGTCATCTTGCGCTTCTGAGCACGGAACGGTCGCCTGGCTTCAGCCAATCCCTTGCGGGAGGCGGCAGCATCCAACCGATCCAGTATAGCCAGGGCTTGCTTGGGGTCGCCATCGGCCGCCATCAACCGGAACCGCACTTCGGCATCATGGGCGGCCAACGTTGCCGTCGCCATTTCCTCGATGAGCTTGTTGATGCTGACGCCCCGCACCCGCGCCAGATCGCGCAGGCGTGCATGTGTCGCATCGGGCATGCGAATGGTCAGAGTGGACATGGATATTCCTTCAGAAAGGCCGCCGGCGTCAGAATGCGCAGCGAGGGAAACAACAACTGTCCGCTTTTCAGATCCCGAACATTGTGAGTGACGATGGCCAAGGCACCACCGGCAACCGCCAACTCGACCAGATGGTTGTCCGTTTCATCGCGCAGATTCGGCCGCCACAGAAAATAAACATTCACCCATCGTCCGACAGACGCCAGGCCGGTGAGCAGCGCCCGTCTATCGCGTACGCTTGCAAGGCTTTGCGGCAGACGCGAGTCAAGAAGAGCATACTCATATTCCGCCAAGAGGGCTGGGCCGAAGAGAGGCTCGTAAGCGCCATCGAGACATCCTCGAACGACCTGCCTCGCGGCGCCGCCGCCCGAACGAACGGAGGCCACGAGAATGTTCGTATCGAGGACAACCGAAATCACTATGATAGCGTATAAGCTGTCACCCTGATCGGCAACCAACCGCAGGTTTCAGGTTGCCGAGCGCGCCGGTCAACTATGAGCGGCCCGGGAGGTCCGCGGTCCCCAAAAGACCATCAGGCGGCATGGCGTTAACCCTTCGCCGCATACCCCGCCGTCTTCAGCCCGCCGGCGATCTCGTCGATGGCGGCGGGGTCGTCGATGGTGGCGGGCATGTTCCAGGGCTGGCCGTCGGCGATCTTCTGCATGGTGCCGCGCAGGATCTTGCCGGAGCGGGTCTTGGGCAGGCGTGGCACGACGATGGCCGCCTTGAAGAAGGCGACCGGGCCGATCCTGTCGCGCACCATCTGGACGACCTCGCGCACCGTGTCCTCCGGCGGACGCTCGACGCCCGCCTTCAGCACCAGGAAGCCGAACGGCACCTGGCCCTTGAGCTCGTCGGCGACGCCGATCACGGCGCATTCGGCGACATCCTCGTGGCTGGCCAACACCTCCTCGATCTGGCCGGTCGACAGCCGATGGCCCGCGACGTTGATCACGTCGTCGACGCGCGTCATCACCGAGACGTAGCCGTCGCGGTCGATGAAGCCCGCATCGCCTGTCTTGTAGTAGCCGGGATAGTCCGCGAGATAGGCTTGGCGGAAGCGCTCGTCGGCGTTCCACAGCGTGGGGAACGTGCCCGGCGGCAGAGGCAGCTTCGCGGCGAGCGCCCCGACCTCGCCCGGCTTGACGATGGGTTTGCCCTGCTCGTCCAGCACCTGGAGATCCCAGCCCGGCGCCGGCAGGGAGCAGGAACCGGGCTTGATCGGCATCGGATCGAGGCCGACGAAGTTGCCGCAGATCGCCCAGCCGGTCTCGGTCTGCCACCAGTGATCGACGATCGGCACGCCCAGAAGCTTCTGCGCCCATTCGATGGTCGGCGGGTCGCCGCGTTCGCCGGCGAGGAAGAGCGTGCGGAATTTCGACAGGTCGTACGTCTTCAGGAGCCTGCCCTCGGGGTCCTCCTTCTTGATGGCGCGGAAGGCGGTGGGCGCGGTGAACAGCGCCACCGCCTCGTGCTCGGAGATCACGCGCCAGAAGGCGCCGGCATCGGGCGTGCCGACCGGCTTGCCCTCGTAGAGGATCGAGGTCGCGCCATGGATCAGCGGGCCGTAGACGATGTAGCTGTGGCCCACGACCCAGCCCACGTCGGAAGCGCACCACCACACTTCGCCGGGATCGATGCCGTAGAGGTATTGCATCGACCAGGCGAGCGCGGTGCAGTAGCCGCCATTGTCGCGCACCACGCCCTTGGGCTGGCCGGTCGTGCCCGACGTATAGAGGATGTAGAGCGGATCGGTCGCCTTGACCGGCACGCAGTCGTGCGGCCTCGCCGCCGCCACCGCCTCGTTCCAGTCGAGGTCGCGGCCCTTGACCAGGGACGCCTTGGCCTGCGGGCGCTGGAATACGATGCAGCGCGGGATCTTGTGATGGGCAAGCTCGATCGCCTGGTCGAGCAAAGGCTTGTAGAGCACGATGCGCCCCGGCTCGATGCCGCACGACGCCGTCAGCACCAGCTTGGGCGAGCAGTCGTCGATGCGCGTGGCAAGCTCGTTGGCGGCAAAGCCGCCGAACACCACGGAATGCACCGCACCCAGCCGCGCGCAGGCCAGCATCGCCATCACCGCCTCGGGGATCATCGGCATGTAGATGATCACCCGGTCGCCCTTGCCGACGCCCGCCGCGGCGATGGCGCCGGCAAGCTTCGCCACATGATCGCGCAGCTCGCGATAGGTGAAGCTCTTCTTGCTTCCGGTGATGGGCGAATCGTAGATCAGCGCCGTCTGCTCGGCGCGGCCGCGCTCGACATGGCGATCGAGCGCGTTATGGCAGGTGTTGAGCTCGGCGCCGGCGAACCAGCGATAGAAAGGCGCCCTGGAGGCATCCAGCACCTTGTCCCAGCGGCGGCTCCAGTCGATCGCGGCGGCCTGCTCGGCCCAGAATCCCTCGGGGTCGCTCAGCGAGCGCTGATGCACTGCGCGGTACTTGTCACCGACGGCCATGACGGCGTTTCCTCTCCTTGCTGCCCGCAGGCTTAGCGTCGGCGACGGGCCATCGCAATGCGCATGTGCGACCCGCGGCCCTGCGGCTACATCGCCTCCTTGATGCCGACGCGGACCAGCCACCAGTTGGCGGGATAGCTGGTGAGGAAGCCGCAGAGCATGGCCAGTTGCATCATGAACCAGAATTCCCAGCTATCGACCTCCAGGCGGAGGCCGAATACGGGCTGCCAGATCAGGAAGGCGGCGATCGCCATGAAACCGTACATTCCGATCTGCCAGGCGGTCAGGGAAATCGAATCGGCCTTGAAGGCCGCCACCAGCGCCTGGCCGGCCGACAGTTCGCCCATGGGCTTGATGGCGAAGTACTGGAACAGGATTCCAAAGCCGAAGGCGAAGATGAAGTCCAGGATCCAGATGGCGAACGTCTTCTCGGCAAAGAGGCTTTGGTAGCCCAGCCAGGTCGCGACGACCGGAAAGAAGAACGCCAGCCATTCCGCCACGAGATCGCCCAGGGTGCAGCCGCTGCCGCAGTGGGCGGTCGATACCGCAACGCGTGCGGCGAACGGCTTGTCCGAGTGATGATGATGGCCCGTCTGGGAAGCTGACGGGCGGCCGAGGCGGAGATAGAGCCACAGGCCGAAGACGGAACCGTACAGGGCCGTCACCGGCCACACGACGTTCATGATCGCCATCGGCTGCGGCCGCCGCATCTCGTCGACGGCGACGGCCACCGCCAGCACGACGCCGAGGGTGAGGGACACCAGCGAAACCACGTGCAACCAATGCGGAACCATGGCCGAATCTCCTTGGCGAAGCCAATGCCGCAGCGACGGCTTCGTTCCCGGCGATGTTGAAAGAGTCGGATATCAAACTGGAGCGTACCGGGTTTTCTGTGTGAAAGTGCGCCGGTATCCGACCGATGCGGGAAGGCGAGCATGGCCAGGGGCAAGTCGACGAAGGGAGGCAGGGGCAAGCGGCCGGGGTCGCGAAGGCCCTCGCGCAAGGCGGCCAGGCGCAAGCAGCCGGCCGCCCGCAAGGTCGCGAGCAGGAAGGCTGCCGCCAAGAAGAAGGCCGTGGCGCCCAAGCCGGTGGTGCGGCCGGCGCCGCGCCGGCCGGTGAAGAGCCGGCCTTCGGTTGCCCGCATCGCCTCGCCGCGTCCCGCGCCGCACAAGGCCGCCCTGCTCTCCCACAACATCTACGAGCGCGACCTCGACAAGACGCCGGCCAACTACGCGCCGCTGACGCCGCTGCAGTTCATCGAGCGCAGCGCCAGCGTCTATCCCGATCACGTGGCCCTGGTGCACGGCGCGCGCCGCCAGAGCTGGGCCGAGACCTATGCACGCTGCCGCCGGCTCGCCTCGGCGCTGGACAAGGTCGGCATCGGCGTCGGCGACACGGTGGCGATCATGGCGCCCAACATCCCCGAGATGTACGAGGCGCATTTCGGCGTGCCCATGACGGGCGGCGTGCTGAACTCGCTCAACACCCGGCTCGATGCGGCGATGATCGCCTTCATCCTCGACCACAGCGAGACCAAGGTCCTGCTGGTCGACCGCGAGTTCCATCGCGTGATGACCGAGGCGCTGGCCATCGCCAAGGTCCAGCCGCTGGTGGTCGATATCGACGATCCGCAATGCGAGGACCGCGCCCAGATCGGCGACACGACCTACGAGGAGTTCCTGGCTTCGGGCGATGCGGACTACGCGTGGGACTATCCGGCCGACGAATGGAACGCCATCTCGCTCAACTACACGTCGGGCACCACCGGGAACCCGAAGGGCGTCGTCTACAGCCATCGCGGCGCCGTGCTGTCAGCCTACGGCAATGCCACACTATGGGCGATCGGCCTGCACCCGGTCTATCTCTGGACCCTGCCGATGTTCCATTGCAACGGCTGGTGCTTCCCCTGGACGCTGGCGCTGGTCGCCGGCACCAGCGTCTGCCTGCGCCGCGCCGGCGCCAAGACCATCTACGATGCGCTGGCCGACCACGACGTAACGCATATGTGCGGCGCACCGATCGTCATGCAGTTCATCATCGGCGCCGCGGCCGACGAGCGCCGGCCGCTCAAGCGCAGGGTCGAGTTCATGACGGCTGCCGCGCCGCCGCCGGCGGCGGTGCTGGAGGCGCTCGAGAAGGACAACTTCCGCGTCACCCATGTCTACGGCCTCACCGAAGTCTACGGGCCGGCGACGATCTGCTCCTGGCACGACGACTGGGACTCCCTGCCGCCGGCGAAGCGGGCCGAGCTCAAGGCGCGCCAGGGCGTGCGCTACGCCGCCGAGGACGGCGTCACGGTGATGGACCCGATCGCCATGACGGAGGTGCCGCGCGACGGCGCCACCATGGGCGAGGTGATGTTCCGCGGCAATCTCACCATGAAGGGCTACCTGAAGAACGCCCCGGCGACCCGGGAGGCGTTCGAGGGCGGCTGGTTCCATTCCGGCGACCTCGGCGTGCTGCACGAGGACGGCTACATCGAGCTGCGCGACCGGTCGAAGGACATCATCATCTCGGGCGGCGAGAACATCTCGACCATCGAGGTCGAGGGCGTGATCATCAAGCACCCCGCGGTGGCCAATGTCGCCGTGGTCGCCAAGCCCGACGAGAAGTGGGGCGAGACGCCCTGCGCCTTCGTCGTGCTGAAGCCCGGCGCCGCGGCCACGGCCGAGGAGATCGTCTCCCACTGCCGCGCCAACCTCGCCCACTACAAATGCCCGCGCCACGTCGTGTTCCGCGACCTGCCCATGACATCGACAGGCAAGGTGCAGAAATTCGTGCTGCGCGAGTGGGCCAAGGCGATCTGACCGCCGCGGCGGGTACCATCGCGCCGCCATAATCCGCAGGCTATTTTCGCCGCCGGAATGGCCGGCGAAACCACGCTCATCGTCACGACGCGAAGCGGCGTGCGCCCCTTGGGCGTGCGTGGCGAGCCGCTGCACAACGCCGCGCCGCAATTGCGGCGCGTGGTGCGCCGCCGCTTGGGCGACGCCGCCGCCGACCTGCTGGCCGAGCCGCAGCTGCACGAGGACGGCAAGGCGATCGACTGGTACGCGGCCTGGTCGGGGCCGGTGCGGCCGCTGGCGGCGCTCGAGCCCGCGCGCAAGGCCGAGGTGCTGGCCGGGATCGACCGCAGCCTTGCCGACATCCGTCGTCTGGGCGACGCGCTGGCCGGCGCCGGGCCGCGCGAGGACAGCGGACTGGTCGGGCTGTCCCTGCAGCTCGCCGCCCGCGCGCCGGCAGAGTCTTTCATCTTCATGGTGGGCGAGCGGCCGGCGATCGTGTGCTGGGGCTACGAGAAGGAGGCGGCCGCCGCGCTGCTGCCGGCCGGCCTGCCGCGCGTTCCCGAACGGCGCTCGGTGCTGGATGTCCCGCCGCCGGCGCGCGCCGTGCCGGCCGTGCGGCCGCGAGGCGCCGTCATTCCCTGGGCCCGAACGCTGCTGGCCGCGCTGCCGCTGCTCCTTCTGCTGCTGGGCGGCGCCTGGCTGCTGCGCGGCTGCCTGCCGGCCGAGCCCGATCTGGCGCTCGCCACCCGCGAGGGGCCGGACGCGCCGCCGGCAACGCAGCCCGCGCCCGATCCGACGCTCGCCCTCAAGGCCGCCTTCTCGACCGAGCAGTCACGCAGTCGCGTACTGAAGGTCGAGCTGACGCTGATCGAGGCCGAGCTGAAGAAGCGCATCGCCGACTGCAAGCCGCCGGAACCGCCGAAGCGGCCGCAGGTCGCCGTCGCGCCGCCGCCGCCCAAGGTCGCGCCCGCCCCTGCGCCGCCGCAACAGCAGCGCCGACCGAACGACAATCGCCTGCGCCTGCCCTCCTCGCCCACCAACAACTACGCCTTCATGGCGGGCTGCTGGCGCACCGATCCGTTCCGCCACGAGACGATGCAGCTCCAGCCGGGCATCTCGTCCTACTGCTTCGACGCCAACGGCAACGGCCAACTCGAATGGCGGCGCGGCCGCACCGCCTGCCGCACGCGCGCACAGGCACGCTTCGAGGGCGCCATCCTGCGCCTGCGCGATTCCAACACGACCTGCAACGACGGCTCGCAATGGTACGCCGACCAGCTCGTCTGCCGGCGCGGCGCGGACGACGTCGCACAGTGCAGCGGCTCCTCGCGCGGCGCTTTCGGTCCGGTGTCCTGGACCGTCAATCTCCACAAGCTGAACTGAGCCCCCAGCCCGCTGGGCCGGCCCCGCGTGACCCTAATGGGTCGTTGCCGAAACGCTCAGTCTGACGATCTCGTCCTTGATTTGCAGTTTTCTCTTCTTGAGGCTGCAGATCGCATCATCGTCGGGATGCGGTCGCGTATTCTCCTGATCGATTGCCTGCTCAAGGGAAGCATGCTTGGCCTTGAGCGCTTCGATGTGGTCCACGGTGCTCATAAGCGACCTCCGAGCTGGTTGCGGACAGCAAACTCTGACTCCGACATCGGCATGAGTCCACGCCGAATCAAGCGCCCTCCCCGGGCTGTGCATAACCGGGTAGGATGGTCAGCATGGCTGAACCAATGCGGCTCGTCGTCGGCATTTCCGGGGCTTCCGGCGTGATCTACGGAGTGCGCCTGCTGCAGGCGCTGAAGGATCTATCGGTCGAAACCCATCTGGTGATGACGCGCACTGCGGAAGTCGCGTTGGCCCACGAGACCACGATGAAGGTGACTGCGGTGCGGCGCCTGGCCGGCATCGCCCATCGCGTCGACGATCTTGGCGCGGCGATCTCCAGCGGATCGTTCCGCACCCAGGGCATGATCGTGGCGCCCTGCTCGATGCGCAGCCTGGGCGAGATCGCCAACGGCATCACCTCCAACCTGCTGACACGCGCCGCCGACGTGGCCTTGAAGGAGCGCCGCCGGCTGGTCCTGCTGGCGCGCGAGACGCCGCTGCATGCGATCCACCTGCGCAACATGCTGACGCTTGCCGAGATGGGCGCCATCATCGCCCCGCCGGTGCCGGCCTTCTACAACAGGCCGAAGACGCTGGGCGACGTGATCGACCATACGGTCGGCCGCGTCCTCGACCTGTTCGATCTGGACACCGGCAAGGTGAAGCGCTGGAGCTGATCCTTCAACCGACGACACCGGAGCCCACGACACGGGCGATCTCCTGCGCCGCGAGCGTGGGGAAAGTGCCTTTCATCAGGGCCGCCACCGCGGCGCGGTCCTTGGCGTCGGGCACGACGCCAAGACACACCGCATAGACGCCGAGATTGCCCACCGCCGCGCGCAGGCGCTTCTCGACCGGGCGGTCGCGGTCGGCCGGCGGCCTGTGGAGGCTCGCCAGCTTGATCTGCTCGGCATGCTCGGCCGCGAGTTCGGCATCGGCCACGCGCCGGCGCACGGCGTCGACGGTTTCGGGCAGCGCATCGGGCCAGGCCCTGTCCTTCAGCAGGCGCCGCACCTCGCGCAGCGGCCGCACGATCCCGGCCTGCCAGGATTCGCTTGCCTTCAGGATGGCGCGCAGCCGGTCGGCGCTGAGCGTCGGCCGGCCCGAGGCGCCCAGCCAGCAGCAGAACAGCAGGATATTCACATCGCAGCCGCGCCGCTCCTGCAGGTCGAGGCAGGCCTCGGCCACACCCTCCCCGGCATAAAGCTCCAGCGAGAAATTCCAGAACGGATGGGGCAGAAAATCCGACACCTTTGGGCGCTTCCCTTTGGCCGGGCGAAGGGGTACACGGCCTAGCGCGAGGTGGCTAGAGCATGAGCAATCCGCCTTCGGAGCCGCTGGACGCCGAAGCGATCAAGGCCAAGCTGGAGGCCTTGAAGAGCGAACACCGCGACCTCGACGAGGTGATCGACCGCCTGGTCGAGAAGCCGCCGTTCGACCAGCTCCAGCTGCAGCGCCTGAAGAAGCGCAAGCTCGGGCTGAAGGACCAGATCCTCAGGCTGGAAAGCCAGTTGATTCCCGATATCATTGCCTGAGAGAAGCATGGCCAAATCCGCCGTCAAACGCCGCCCGCCCCCCAAACCGGCGGTCGGCCTGATCATGGGCAGCCAGTCGGACTGGGCGACCATGCGCCATGCCGCCGAGACGCTGGAGGCGCTGGGCGTGCCCTTCGAGGCCCGCATCATCTCCGCCCACCGCACGCCCAAGCGCATGATGGCCTATGCCTCGACGGCCAAGGGCCGCGGCCTGAAGGTGATCGTGGCCGGCGCCGGCGGAGCGGCCCACCTGCCCGGCATGACGGCCTCGCTGACGCCATTGCCGGTGCTGGGCGTGCCGATCGAAAGCGCGGCGCTCAAGGGCCAGGACAGTCTTCTTTCCATTGTCCAGATGCCGGCCGGCATCCCGGTGGGCACGCTCGCCATCGGCCGGGCCGGCGCGGTCAATGCAGCCTTGCTGGCTGCGGGAATCATCGGTCTTGGCGATGCCAAGATCATGGCCGCCCTGGAGCGGTGGCGCGCCCGCCAGACCGCCGCCGTGGCCCGTACGCCGTCGGACGAGCCCACCGCCGCCCATCGCTGATATGGCTGCTGTCAAGATCCTGCCGCCGGGTTCGACCATCGGCATCCTGGGCGGCGGCCAGCTGGGCCGCATGACGGCGCTGGCCGCGGCGCGCCTGGGCTACCGCTGCGTGGTCTATGCCCCCGAGGACCATTCGATCGCGGGCGACGTCGCGGCGGGCCATGTCAGCGGCGCCTATGACGACCAGGCTGCCCTGGCGCGCTTCGCGGGCCAGGTCGATGTCGTCACCTACGAGTTCGAGAACGTGCCCGAGTCGGCGGTCGCCGCCTGCCAGAAGCTCAGGCCCGTGCGGCCCGGCGTCCAGCCGATCCACCTCGCCCAGCACCGGCGGCGCGAAAAGGAATTCTTCCGGAAGCTCGGCATCGGCACGGCCGACTACCAGCCGATCGGGAGCGACGCGGACATCGCCGCCGCGACGGCCCTGCCCGGCATCCTGAAGACCTGCACCGACGGTTACGACGGCAAGGGCCAGGTCCGCGTCGCCGACCGCGCAGCATTGGCCGCCGGCTGGCAGAAGCTTGGCCGGCGCGAGTGCATCCTGGAGGCGCTGGTCGACTTCCAGTGCGAGATCTCGGTGATCGTCGCGCGCGGGCTCGATGGCGAGACGCGCGCCTTCCCGATCGGGCTGAACGACCATCGCGACGGCATCCTGCGCACCACCACCGTACCCGCCGGCCTGCCGGCGGACACGCTGGCCGTGGCGGAGCAGTTCGGCCGGCGGCTCGCGGATGGCCTCGAGCTGGTCGGGCTGGTGGCGCTGGAGATGTTCGTGACCCGCGACGGGCGGGTGCTGGCCAACGAGATGGCGCCGCGGCCGCACAATTCGGGACACTGGACGATCGACGCCTGCGCCACCAGCCAGTTCGAGCAGCTCGTGCGGGCGATCTGCGGCCTGCCGCTGGGACCGGTCGACGTGCTCCTGCCGTCGCGCATGGAAAACCTGATCGGCGAGGAGGCCAATGACTGGCCGCGCTACCTGGCCGACCCCACGGCGCGGCTGCATCTCTACGGCAAGGCCACGGCGCGGCCCGGCCGCAAGATGGGCCATGTCACCTTTTTGAAGCGATCCTAGGCGGGGGGCCGGTCCAGGATCTCGCCCGTGCCTTCAGCTTCTCGATCCTCATGACGTCGTCGATGCGCCGGTCGAGGAAGTCCCAGGTCGCCTCGCTGCCGGGCGAGCGGTCGTTCAGCCAGTAGAGCAGCGTCGAGGAATAGACGCCCGCGAGCGTGGCCCGCTTGGTGTAGAAGTTGAAATCCACGCTGGTGTCGCCGGCGGCGTACCACAGGGCGTCCACCGTCCGGTACAGGAGCTTCAACGCCAGGCCGGCATTGAAGGGCAGCGCCAGCAGCGCCAGCCCACGGCGCACCGCCTCGCGCTGGCCGGCGTGCCGCTCGATGCGGATGCGCACGGCCCGCTTGATGCGGTCGCTGATCCTGAGAGCGGAGATCCCTTCCTTCTCCAGGTCGGCTACGGCGCGCCGGTCCGAGCGCTCGCTGAGGAAGGCCAGGACCTGCGCCGGACCGCCCGGGAACAGCCGATCGGCCTCGCCCGCCGGCAGCCCGAGTTGCCGACCCGCCGCCGACAGGGACCGTCGGGACCAGCCGTCGAAGGCGGCTTCGGAGGCCATGGCATCGGCCAAGCGGTCGCGCGAAGCGGCGTCGGGATCGATTTCTGCCGTATTTTCGGCGTTCATGGGAGGACTATAGGCGGCTGGCAAGGGCTTCCACACCCCCTTTCCAAGGGTTCTGCCCTGTGATACCTACGCCGCCTCCGAATTGCCCCCGGGAGCCGTTTCCGGGGTGCCCTCTCTTGCATGGAAGGAAGCGATCGAAGTGCAGGTTCTCGTCCGTGAAAACAACGTCGATCAGGCGCTGCGCGTCCTGAAGAAGAAGATGCAGCGCGAAGGGATCTTCCGGGAGATGAAGCTCCGCCGCAACTACGAGAAGCCCTCCGAGCGCCGCGCCCGCGAGCGCGCCGAGGCCATCCGCCGGACCCGCAAGCTGATGCGCAAGCGCATGGAGCGCGAGGGCTACTAGGCCTGCCTCCTCGGACCGATAACGACGACCCCCGGCAGGACCGGGGGTTTTTGTTTGCCGGTCAGTTCAGCCCGTACAGGCGGGCGACGTTGTCGTGCACGATCTTCTTCTGCACGCCGTCGGAGAAGCCGGCGAGGTTCTCCGCCAGGGTCGCGCGCGAATTGGGCCAGATGCAATCCGGGTGCGGGTAGTCGGCGCCCCAGATGATGTTGTCCTCGCCGATCAGCGGCACGATCGGCTCGAGGTATTTGTCCTGCTGGTAGGTGACGTAGCCCTGGCGCCGGAAATAGTCGCTGGGCTTCAGCTTGAAGCCGAGGCTGCGGGCGCGATCATGATACTCGGTGTCGAGGCGGTCGAACACGTAGGGCAGCCAGGTCACGCCCGATTCGCCCAGCACGAAGTTGAAGTCGGGATACTTCTCGCAGGCGCCCGAGGCGAGCAGCGAGACCAGCACCTCCATCGTGTCGAGCTGGAAGAGCGCCGAGCGCACCAGCCGGTGCTGGATGGCATATTCCTTCTCCATCTCCGGCGTGTCGGGCGCGCGCACCGCCTTGAAGCCGGTCGAGTGGAAGGAGATCGGAAACCGGCATTCGGCCGCCGCCTCCCACAGCGCATACCAGCCGTGATGGTAGAGCGGCAGGCTCATGCGCTTGAAGGCGAGATCGCCGCCCTTCAGCCCCATCCTGGCGCAACGCCGCACCTCGGCCGCCGCGGCGACGGGATCGGTGTTGGGAATGATGGCGAGCGGGAAGACGCGGTTGGGGTCCGAGCGCCGGGCGAAGTCGGCCGCCCAGTCGTTGTAGCGGGCATTGGCCCAGACCCGAAGCTCGGCGTCGTCGATCAGGTCATTGATCATCAGGCAGCCGTAGATGATCTCCTTGTCGAGCCCGTCGCGATCGAGGTCGGCGATGCGCAGCTCCGGCGTGGTCGGCCGGGGCCGGGCGCCGGGAAAGCTGTCCCACTCGAAGCCCGCCTCCTTCATCTCGTCGACATGGCCGAACGAGCCCTTGGTGTAGGGCAGGAAGCCCGGCCCGACGCCGTTCCACATGCCGCGGTCCTTGTCGTCGACGAACCAGTGCTGGCCGTCATTGCGCTCCTCGACGCGGGGCGCGTTCTTCTTCCATTTGACGGGCGCCTGCGCCGACCAGAGGTCGGCCGGGCAATAGGTCAGGTCGATGTGGTTGTCGCCGGAAATGAGCTTGTCGTGCATGGCGCAGTCCCTCGCTCGTCGGGCCGTCGACCCGCATGGTACGGCTGTCCGGCCTTCTCCCCAAGGCCCTCCCTGGCGATCTGTTCGCGCAGCGGTTTGTGTGGCGGCCGTGGCACTTTCCTTGCGACAGTGCGGCCATGACCAAGCGCGCTTCCTATACCGTCGTCCGCGGCGGCAGGCTTCTGGACATCGCCAAACGCCAGGCGTCGCCCGCCGACATCCTGATCAAGGGCGACACCGTTGCCGAGATCGGCCGCCCCGGCCTCGCTGCGCCGGCCGGCGCCACGGCAATCGACGCCAGGAACCGGCTGATGCATCCCGGCCTGATCAACGCCCACACCCACGGGCCGGGCAATCTCGGCAAGGGCATGGGCGATCTGTGGTCGCTCGAGCTCCTGCTGACAGCCAGCCAATGGATCGGCGCGGGCCGCACGCTCGAGGACAAGTATCTTTCCAGCCTGATCGGCGCGGCCGAGATGGTGATGAAGGGCTGCACCGCGGCCTACGATCTCGCTGCCGAGTTCCCCCTGCCCTCGGTCGACGGCCTGTCGGCCATGGCCAGGGCGTACGAAGAGGTCGGGATGCGCGCCGTGCTGGCGCCGATGGTGGCCGATCTCACCTTCTTCGAGGCCATCCCCGGCCTGATGGACCGCCTCTCGCCGTCCCTGCAGAAGGAGGTCGAGGGCTTCCGCTACGCGCCGTGGAAGGCCACCACGCGGCAGATGCGCAAGGCGCTGCAGAAGTGGCCGTTCGAGAAGGTCACGCTGGCCGTCGCACCGACCATCCCCCACCATTGCAGCGACGATTTCCTGGTCGCCTGCCGCAACCTCGCCCGCGAGTACGACGTCGGCATCCACAGCCATGTCGCCGAATCCAAGGTCCAGGTCGTGGCGGGCTACGGCCGCTACGGCACGTCGCTCGCCGCCCACATGGACGCGCTCGGGCTGGTCAACGAGCGCTTCACCGTGGCGCACGGCGTGTGGCTCGACGACGAGGACATGAAGCGGCTGGGCGACCGCGGCGCCTCGGTGGCGCACAATCCCGGCTCCAACATGCGGCTGGGCAATGGGCTGGCCGACGTGCGCGGCATGCTCGACCGCAAGGTCAATGTCGGGGTGGGCACCGACGGCGCCAACTGCTCGGACAACCAGAACATGTACGAGGCGATGCGGCTTGCCTCCTTCGCCTCCAAGGTGCAGGGCCCGGACTGGCAGCGCTGGCTCACCACCGAGGAGGCGCTGCGCGCGGCCACCGAGGGCAGCGCCCGCGCGCTCGGGATGGAGAAGCAGATCGGCCGGATCGCGCCGGGCTACAAGGCCGACATCGTCTTCCTCGACCTGCACCACATCAACTGGATCCCGACCAACGATCCGGTCAACGCCCTGGTCCACACCGAGGACGGCACCGCGGTGCATTCCGTCATGGTGGGCGGCCGCATGATCGTGGAGAACCGCAAGCTGCTGACCGTCGATCTCGCGGCGCTCGCCGCCAAGGTCGAGGAGTCACGCGTGCGGCGGGAGAAGATCACGGCGCCCGCGAAGAAGCTCTACGGGCGGCTCGAGAAGGTGGTCGGCACCTTCTGCCCCGGCCTCGCCAAGGCGCCCCTGCATATCCATCGTTTCGGCGCCAGCCATCACGCGCATTGAACGGTCGCTTCACCGGCGATCTCGCCCAACCTCGGCAAGCGCACGCATCAGATTCGGCGTCGACCAGGTTGCGACGCCCGTCCCGGAGAAGTCGCGGTCGGTCGTCCAGATATCCGCGTCGACGCTCCATGCCAGGGCCAGGATGTGGGCGTCGCGCGTCGAACCGTTGCGGCTCGCGACTGCGTCGCGAAGCGCGGTCTCGCTTTCAGCCTGCCGTGGCTCCAGCGCAACGATCGGTACGATGGTGATGTTCCTGGCCAGGTCGTCGAGAATTTCGATCAGCTCAGGCCGCTTCAATCCAAGGTCGATGCGCCTCCGCGCTTCATGGACGACACGGTCCGTCGTTACGAGCACAGCGGTGCGTTGCGCCTCCATGATCGCGCCTGCGCTTCTCCCAAACGCCGCTGAGATCAGGATCGCGGCGTCGACGACGATCGTCGACGATGGCCGTCTCATGCGTCCTTGGCGCGTTCCGCCATGAGCGAACGCACTGCCTCCGCCGACCAATCGGTCGGATCGATTCCCATGGCCTCCAAGGCAGCGTCATCGACCGCGCGATCACGCTCCCTGGCAAGGGCTTCGGCGCGCGCCAAGACAGCGGCGAGCCGATCGGGATCGGCTGCCTTCAGCGGCACCAGGAGGCCGACGGTGCGATCCCCGGATTTCACGGCGGTGGGGCCGGGCAATGCCGTGATCGTTTCGCCGGACATCTTCTGGAGGTCGCGAATACTAATGTGGCTCATATCATTTACATATGATGGTATGTAACGGCGAGCAAGAGCCGCTTCCGCTTCTCAACCGGCGAGCGCAAGGATGACTCTCTCCAATTCCAGAACGTCGGTGACAACGGCGTCGGGCGTTTCGGCGTCGTTGCGCGGCCTCTGGCGGCGATGCCGGCCGCCGCGAAACAGGATCGCCGCCATGCCGAGCGCCTTGGCCGGCGCGATATCATTGTCGATGCGGTCTCCGACCATGATGCAGCCGTCCGCCGGGACGCGCAGCGCCTCAGCCGCCGCCGCGAAAGCGCGTGGATCGGGCTTCCTGATGCCGGTGAGCCCGCTCAGCCCGTGATGATCGAAGAGATCGCCGATGCCGGCGCGGTCCAGCCGCTCGCGGGCCGCCGCCGGCTGGTTGGCGACGATACCGAGGCGGAGTCCGCGTTCGCGCAGGCGACGCAGGAGGCCATCGATGTCGGGCCGGAGCTGGAAGACGTCGAGGTTGCCGACCATGGCGTGCATGCGCCGCTGCACGCGCTCGATGGTTGCCGGGTCGCCGCCGCATAGCGTCTCTATCATGTGGGCATAGGCGTCGGGCGCGAAGGCGGCGACCGCCGCTTCCGATGCCGTCTCAATCGCGGCCTGGTCGACCCGGATGCCCTCGAGTCCGCAGGCCGAGGCGATGGCGCTGTCGACCGCGATCTCCCGGGCGAATTCCAGGTCGAGCGGACCGCCGACATCGAACAGGACTGCCTGATATCGCACTCTGTCATCCCGAGCGAAGCGAGGGACCTTTCCTGCGGCCTGAAAGGCCCCTCGCTTCGCTCGGGGTGACAAGCCTTGCCGTTAGTGCGCCAAACCCTCCAGTGCCTTGACGATGTTCTCGCACATCACCTTGGCGTCGGCGAACAGCATCATGGTGTTGTCGCGGAAGAACAGCTCGTTGTCGACGCCGGCATAGCCCGAGGCCATGCCGCGCTTGACGAACAGCACGGTCTGCGCCTTCTCGACGTCGAGGATCGGCATGCCGTAGATCGGGCTGGTGGGGTCGGTCTTGGCGGCAGGATTGGTGACGTCGTTGGCGCCGATCACGAAGGCGACGTCGGTCGAGGCGAAGTCGCGGTTGATGTCGTCGAGCTCGAAGACCTCGTCGTAGGGCACGTTGGCCTCGGCCAGCAGCACGTTCATGTGGCCCGGCATGCGGCCGGCCACCGGATGGATGGCGTAGCGCACCTGCACGCCGTCCTTCTTCAGGAGGTCGGCCATCTCGCGCAGCGCGTGCTGGGCCTGCGCCACCGCCATGCCGTAGCCCGGCACGATGATGACCGACTGGGCGTTCTTCATCAGGAAAGCCGCGTCCTCGGCCGAGCCGGCCTTGACCGGCTTGTCGGTCTTGGCGTGCGCCGCGCCGCCCGCCGCCGAGGAATCGGTGCCGAAGCCGCCCAGGATCACGTTGAAGATCGAGCGGTTCATGCCCTTGCACATGATGTAGCTCAGGATCGCGCCCGAAGAGCCGACCAGCGCGCCGGTCACGATCAGCGCGGTGTTGCCCAGGGTGAAGCCGATGCCGGCCGCCGCCCATCCCGAGTAGGAATTGAGCATCGACACCACGACCGGCATGTCGGCGCCGCCGATCGGCAGGATCAGCAGGAAGCCGACGGTGAGCGACAGCACGATCAGGAGCATGAAGGTGACGGGATGGCCGCGCATGGCGAACCACACCAGCAGCACCAGCAGCACGATGCCGATCAGGGCGTTGAGCGGATGCTGGCCGCGGAACACCAGCGGCGCGCCCGACACCAGCCCCTGCAGCTTGGCGAAGGCCACGATCGAGCCGGTGAAGGTGATGGCGCCGATGATGGTGCCCAGACCCATCTCGACCAGGCTCTGCGTCTTGATGTGGCCCGGCGAGCCGATGCCGAAGGCGTCGGGCGAGACGAACGCCGCGGCCGCCACGAACACCGCGGCGAGGCCGACCAGCGAATGGAAGGCCGCCACGAGCTGCGGCAGGGCCGTCATCTGGATGCGCATGGCGACCACGGTGCCGACCGAGCCGCCGACCAGCAGGCCGCCGATGATCAGCCAGGGCGAGACCACGCCCGGAGTCGCCAGGGTGACGCCGATCGCCACCACCATGCCGACGATGCCGTAGAAATTGCCGCGACGCGACGATTCGGGCGACGACAGCCCGCGCAGGGCCATGATGAAGCAGATGGCCGCGATCAGATAGCCGTAGGCGGCCAGTTCCTGGGTGATCATCCCGTTCATTTCCCCCAACCGCCTACTTCTTCACCGGCTTCTTCTTGAACATCGACAGCATGCGGTGCGTGACGATGAAGCCGCCGAAGATGTTGACGGCGGCCAGCGCCACGGCGATGGCGCCGAAAAGCTGGGCGGCCCCCAGACCCTTCAGGCCGGCCGCCAGCAGGGCGCCGACGATGATCACCGACGAAACCGCGTTGGTGACGGCCATCAGCGGCGAATGCAGCGCCGGCGTCACGCGCCACACCACGTAGTAGCCGACGAAGCAGGCCAGCGCGAAGATGGTGAGCAGCGACACGAAGGGCATGTGGCCGTCGGGCAGCGCCAGCGTGCCCTGCGCCGCCATGTCCGTGATCTGCTGCGCCACGCCCTTGAGGTTGGTGGCGAGATCCTGCGCCTGGCTCGCGAGTTTGGCGGCTTCGCCGGCAATCCTGTCGTCCATTAGCGGCTCCTGGAGTGCGTCAAGCCCCGGCTGTCATCCCGAGGGCGAAGCCCGAGGGACCTTTGAGGCAACAGGAAAGGTCCCTCGCTACGCTCGGGATGACAACCATGGTGAATTGAGAAGCGAGTCTTCATCACGCAGTCTGCGTCAATGACGGATGCACGATCTGGCCGTTCTGGGTCACCAGCGTGCCCTTCACGACCTCGTCGGCGGTGTCGATCTTGAGCGCCCTGGTCACCTTGTCGACCATGGGCGTGATGAAGTTCAGCAGGTTGCGCGAGAACAAGGCGGAGGCGTCGGTCGCCAGCTCGCCGGCCAGGTTGGCCGGGCCGATGATGCGCACGCCGTACTTCTCGACCGTCCTGCCGTACTCCGACAGCGGGCAGTTGCCGCCCTGCTCGACGGCCATGTCGACGATGACCGAGCCGGGCTTCATGGTCTTCACCATGTCCTCGCTCACCAGCACCGGGGCCCTGCGGCCGGGGATCAGCGCGGTGGTGACGACGATGTCCTGCGTCCTGATATGCTCGGCCACCAGCGCCGCCTGCTTGGCGCGGTACTCGGCGCTCATCTCCTTGGCGTAGCCGCCGGCGGTCTCTGCCGCCTTGAACTCCTCGTCCTCGACGGCGACGAACTTGGCACCGAGAGACTGGACCTGCTCCCGGGTCGCCGGACGCACGTCGGTCGCCGTCACGATCGAGCCCAGCCGCCTCGCCGTGGCGATCGCCTGCAGGCCGGCCACGCCCACGCCCATGACGAAAGTGCGCGACGGCGCCAGCGTGCCGCCGGGGGTCATCATCTGCGGCAGGATGCGGCCGTAGTTGTTGGCGGCCACCAGGACCGCCTTGTAGCCGGCGAGGTTGGCCTGCGAGGACAGGATGTCCATCGACTGCGCGCGGGTGATGCGCGGGATCAGCTCCAGGGCGAAGGAGGTCACACCCTTGGCGGCCAGCGCCTGCACCAGCTCCCCGTTTGTCAGCGCACCGAGCGGCGACATCAGCACCTGGCCCTGGCGCAGCAAGGCGAGCTCGTCGACGCCTTCCGCCGCCGACATCGGCCGCTGGATCTTGAACACGATATCCGCCGCCGCCGTCGCGGCGCCGGCATCCGGCACGATCATTGCACCGGCATCGCCATAGGCCTCGTCGGTATAGGCCGCCGCCAGGCCCGCGCCGGCCTCGATCACGATCTCTTCCGCGCCCAGTGCTTTCAGTTTCTTGACGGTCTCCGGGGTCGCGGCCACGCGGGTCTCATGCGGCCGGCGTTCTTTGAGAATGGCAATTTTCATGGAGCGTGGGCTCGGTTGAAGACGCAGGAAGGCGGTTGTGCGGGCGCACCTTGCACAGCGTGCCGTTCTTTGCCAAGCCGGTTTTTCGCCGCGTGAGACAAGGCGATTTACGACAGCGGCGGCGGCGTCATACTGCGGGCATGGTCCAGCGTCCCGTCATCCTCACCGGCTTCCACTTCACCAAGACCACACTCGCCGTCCTCTCGGAGAATTACGAGATCGCCGGCCACATGGACAGGCCCGATCCGGCCCTCGTGCCGGCGGCCGCGCGGCCGCATGTTCAGGCCCTGGTGACGACAGGCAGCGTCGGCGCCTCCGACGCGCTGATGGCCTCCATGCCGCGCCTGTCGCTGATCTGCTGCTACGGGACCGGCTACGAGCGCATCGACCTCGCGGCCGCCCGCAAGCGCAACATCATGGTGACGCACGGCGCCGACGCCAACGCGCCCGACGTGGCCGAGATGGCGATGGGCATCCTGCTCGCCTCGACGCGGCGCATCGTGCGCGCCGACAAGATGATCCGCCGCGGCGACTGGACCAAGCGCATCCCCAACCGCTTCGGCCTCATCGCCGGGCTCGCGGGCGGCAAGGTCGGCATCCTCGGCCTCGGCGCCATCGGCATGGAGTTCGCCAAGCGCATCAAGGGCTTCGATGTCGAGATCGGCTACTGCAACCGCAACAGGCGCAGCGACGTCGACTACGCCTATTTCCCCAACGTCATGGCGCTGGCGGGCTGGGCGGACTACCTGATCGTCTGCCTGCGCTCGGACGCCTCGAACCGCCACATCATCAACGCCGAGGTGCTGAAGGCGCTGGGGCCGCGCGGCCACCTGGTGAATATCAGCCGCGGCTGGGCGGTCGACGAGGCGGCGCTGGCCGACGCCCTGCGCAACAACGTGATCGAGGGCGCCGCGCTCGACGTGTTCGACGAGGAGCCCTACGAGGGCCAGGAACTGCTGCCGCTCGACAACCTGGTGATGACGCCGCATTTCGGCGGCGGCACCGAGCATGCCCAGCGGCGCATGACGGCGCTGGTGCGCCAGAACCTCGACAACCATTTCGCCGGCAAGCCGGTGGTCTCGCCCCTGCCCGAGCTGCGCGACATGGCGGCGGCGCCGGAGGGACGGCTGCGATAGTTAGCCGGGGCGCGCCCCCAGCTAGGATGGAGGATCGACTCCGATAGCGACCTTCTTGCCTCCCGGTGCCGTCGCGCCGGTCCACACATCGTAGTAGGCGCGCAGCGCCGACGGATAGCGGCGCAGCTCGGTGAAGACGCTGTAGGGCGTGCCGACATCGCGTGCCTCCAGGCCCCAGGCCTCGATGCCCTCGCGACGGGCGATGAAGAGGGCGCGGTCGAGATGGAAGCGCTGGGAAACGATGACGATGCGCTTCTGGCCGTAGATGTCGCGCGCCCGCAGCACCGAGTCCCAGGTGCGATAGCCCGCGGGATCGCGATAGACGGCTTCCGCCGGCACGCCGCGCTCGATCAGGCCGGCGCGCATGGCCGCGGTCTCCTCGTCCCCGCCGCCGCTGGCGATCAGGTACCTCGCCTTGCCGGCCTTCCACAAAGTCGCCGCGGCATCGAGGCGGTAGACGAAGTAGCGGTTGGGGCCGCCTTCCGGCCCGATGGGCGCCGTGCCCAGCACCAGCGCGACATCGACGGCGGGCACCCTGGCAACATCGGCAAACGACCAGGCATCGGCGACCTGGCCGAGCCGGCGCTCGGCGAGCCAGGAGAGCAACGTCCCGGCGAGCGCGGCGGCGCCCACGACGAAGAGCGCGACCAGGATCAGGCGCATGCCGCGCGCCTTGATCGCCTCCGGCCGCGTCTATAAACCGGCGCCATGCCGCGTCTGTCCACCGCCGAAGCCACGGTCGAAACCCTCCTGCGCCAGGGCCTCGACACGGTCTACGCCCTGCCCGGCCTGCACAACGATCCGCTGTTCGACGCCTTCTACCATGCCGGCAGCCGGCTGCGCGTGATCCATCCGCGCCACGAACAGACCGCCGCCTACATGGCGCTGGGCGCCGCGCTCGTCACCGGCAAGCCGCAGGCCTTCGCCGTCGTGCCCGGCCCGGGCATGCTCAACGCCGGCGCCGCGCTGCTGACGGCCTACGGCATGAACGCGCCGGTGATCGGCCTGATCGGCCAGATCCCGCAGGCCGACATCGACAAGGGCCACGGCCATCTGCACGAGATCTACGACCAGCTCGGCCTGATGCGCCACATCACCAAATGGGCCGAGCGCATCCGCAGCCCGCAGGAAGCGCCGGGCCTGGTCTCGCAGGCCATCTGGCACGCGACCTCGGGCCGGCCGCGGCCGGTGGCGCTGGAATGCGCGCTCGACACCTGGGCCAAGCGCGCCGAGGTGACGCTTCCCGACAAGTCGTTGCCTCCGCCGGCCGAACCGGTCGACGACGAGGCGATCACCGCCGCGGCGAAGATCCTGGGGACCGCCGAACGGCCGATCATCGTGGTCGGCGGCGGTGCGCTCGAAGCGGGTGCCGAGGTGATCCAGATCGCCGAGATGCTCGAGGCGCCGGTCAGCTCCTACCGGCGCGGCCGCGGCGTCGTGCCGAGCTCGCATCGGCTGGCGGTCGACATGCCGGTCGGCCATCGTTTGTGGAAGGACGCCGACGCCGTGCTCGCCGTCGGCACGCGCTTCTTCATCCAGAACGGCAACTGGGGCATCGATTCCAACCTGAAGGTCGTGCGGCTCGACATCGATCCCGACGAGCACGAGCGCTACGCCAGGCCCGACGTGGCGCTGGTGGGCGACGCCGCGCCGCAATTGCGCGCCCTCATCGCCGCCCTGCGCCGGCACAACCGCCCGCGCCATTCCCGCGCCCAGGAACTGCAGGGCCATCGCGCCTGGCTCGCCGAGCGCCTGTCGCGGCTGGAGCCGCAGCTCTCCTTCCTGAAAGCGATCCGCGCGGCCTTGCCCGAGGACGGCATCTTCGTCGACGAGGTCAGCCAGGTCGGCTTCGCCTCGCGCGTGGCGCTGCCGATCGAGAAGCCGCGGACCTTCCTGTCGCCCGGCTACCAGGACAATCTCGGCTGGGGCCTGGGCACGGCGCTCGGCGCCAAGGCGGCGATGCCCGACAGGAAGGTGCTGGCGATCGCCGGCGACGGCGGCTTCATGTACCAGGTGGGCGAGCTTGCCACCGCCGCGCGCCACAAGCTCGCCGTCGTCGTCGTGGTGTTCGACAATGGCGGCTTCGGCAATGTGAAGCGCATCCAGCAGGAGCGCTACGGCAACCGCCTGATCGCCTCGGACCTGCAGAACCCGGACTTCTGCAGGCTCGCGGACTCCTTCGGCATCGCGAGCTTCAAGGCGCTCGACGCCCAGCAGCTCGAGGCGGCGCTGCACAAGGCCTTCGCGCTCGATGCGCCCGCCCTGGTCTGGGTGCCGCACGGCGACGTGCCGAGCCCGTGGGACATGATCATGATGCCGAGAGTGCGGGGATGACGCCGACGGTGTCAGCGTTCGTCAGCCAAGACCATCCAGCACCTCCCTGAAGCCCGTCCTGCAGACGAAGCCCAGCTTCCGCGCCGCCTTGCCGGCGTCGTAGACGCGGTCGATGGAGTCGAACATCGTCCAGCCGCGCCCGTCATAGCGCTTGCGGTAGTCGGGGAAGTAGCGCGCCACCACCGACGGCGCGTCGGCGATCAGGTCGCGGCAGTCGGCTGGCGTGAACGGTGTCATCGCCGAGATGATGAAGGTGTCGAAGCCGATCTCGCGGGCCTTGTCGAGCGCCGCGACATGGGCTTCGGCCGCATCCTCCACCGAGAGGCGGCGGAACAGGAACTCGTTGGCCTTGGTGTTCTCGTCGGACTGCGCGATGGCGTGCGCCATGTCGTCCTCCTCGGGAAAGAACCGCGAGGTGCGCAGGATCAGGATGGGCAGCCCGTGCAGATGGTTGAACAGCCGGCACAGCTCCTCGGCGGCGCGCTTGGTGACGCCGTAGATGTTGCGCGGCTCGAGCGGCGCGAGGGTCTCGTCGATCCAGGTCGCCTCCTTCGCCCCGCCCGCCCTTCCGTCGCGGATCCTCTGCGAGATCATCAGCGAGGTGGTCGAGGTGAAGACGAAGCGGTCGACCCGCGAGCCTTCCGCCACCGCCTCCTCGAGGAGGTTGAGCGTGCCCTGCACGTTCACCGCCACGAACTCCGAGTTGTCGTGGGTCTCGATATGCGGCTTGTGGCGCGCCGCGGCGTGCACGATGGCCTCGATGCCGTGATCGCGAACGATATGGCGCACCAGCGCGCGGTCGACGACCGAGCCCACGACCGCCGTCGTCGGCCCCGCCTCGGGATCGAGCCCGACGACCCTGTGGCCATCGCGCAGGAGCCGCGGCACGAGCGTCCGGCCGAGCCAGCCCGACGAGCCCGTCACGAGGATGTTCATGGCGCGCTCAGCCCGCCGCCGCTTCCCGGGCCAGCGACGCCAGCGCGTCGGTCATGGCGGCGAGCGTCCGATCCGTTCCGACATCGGCGCCATGGCGCCGCGCCAGCCACCTGGGATCGTTGTAGCCGAGCCACGTCGCGCCCGCCTCGTCCTGCCAGACCAGGGCCTTCAGCGGCAGGTCGATGCCGATCGTCTGCGCCGCCTGCATGAGCGGCGTGCCGACCCGCGGATTGCCGAACAGCGCGACCTCGGTCGGCCGCAGCTCCAGGCCGGCCTTGGCCGCGGCAGCGGCGTGATCGATGCGCGCCAGGATGGTCATGCCGGCGCCGATCGCCGCCGCGACCAGACGGTCCATGGTCTCCTTCGGCCCGCGGCGGCTCGGCAGGACGATCAACCCCTCCGCCGTCATGGCGCGGCGTCCGCCGGCGCCAGGCCCGCGGCGGCGAGCGCCGTCTGCTGGCGCGCGGCGAGCGCGTCGACGTCGAAATCGCCGACCAGGCTCTCGAACAGCCGGTGCCAGTTGATCGAGGCGCGCAGGTGGATGAACACCGCGCCGAGCCCGATGGCGGCGCGATCCATGAACACGAATTCGCGCGGCGGCCGCACGCCGCCCATGCGGCGCAGCTCGCCGAACACGTTCTGCGCCATCTCGCGGCCATGGCCGTCGGCCATGCCCTCGGTGAGGCGGCGCGGCCGGTCGTCCATCAACGGCCCGTAGAGGAAGGCGGCCCAGCGATTGAGCACGGCGACCATCTCGCGCGTCAGCCCGCTGAAGCCCCAATCCTCGTAGGCCGCCACGGCGCGCTCCTCGTCGTCGGTCATCAGCGCGCGATAGAGCTCGATCGAGCCGCGCACGAAGCGCGGCGGGAAGATCCGCACGCAGCCGAAATCCATCAGGTTGACCGAGCCGTCGTCGCGCACCGTGTAGTTGCCGAGATGCGGGTCGCCGTGGATCACGCCGTAGAAATAGAACGGCACGTACCAGGCGCGGAACATGTTGACGGCGAGCCGGTCCTTCTCCTCCTGCGAGCGGCTCTTCCAGTTGAGCAGCGGCTCGCCCTGCAGCCAGGTCATGGTGAGCAGGCGGTCGGTCGAGTGCGAGGGCACGATTTCGGGCACATGGACGCCGGGCTCGTCGCGCAGCATGTGGCGGTAGAGCGCCACGTGCCGGGCCTCGCGGCGGTAGTCGAGCTCCTCGCGCAGGCGCGTGGTGATCTCGGCGTGGATCTCGTCGGTGCGGATGGCGGGATCGATGCGCTGGCCGACCGCGAACACCAGCTTGAGCTGGTTGAGGTCGGCCTCCAGCGCCGACGCCATGTCGGGATATTGCAGCTTGGCCGCGACCTCGGTTCCGTCCGCCAGGGTCGCGCGATGGACCTGGCCCAGCGAAGCGGCGAACGAGGCCTCCTTGTCGAACCGGGCGAACTGCGCCTGCCAGTCGGGTCCGAGCTCGGTGGCCATGCGGCGGCGCACGAAGGCCCAGCCCATGGCCGGCGCGTTGGCCTGGAGCTGCGCCAGCTCGCGGGCATATTCCGGCGGCAGCGCGTCGGGGATGGTGGCGATGAGCTGGGCCGCCTTCATCAGCGGCCCTTTCAGCCCGCCCAGCGCGGCCTTCAGCTCGGAGGCGTGCTTGTCGCGGTCGAGCGACCAGCCGAGATAGCGCTGGCCGGCGAGCTTCACGGCCAGGCCGCCCATCGAGCTGCCGACCCGGGCGTAGCGGCCGAGCCGGCCGCCCAGCGAATCGCCTTCGTCACTCATGGAGATGATCCCTCCCTCCCCAACGAAGTTGGGGAGGTGTCCGCGGAGCGGACGGTGGGGTCATAAGCAAAGCGACGAGGTTCATGACCCCTCCGGCCCTTCGGGCCGCCTCCCCACGCCGTAGCGTGGGGAGGCATTTGAAAAGATAATCACAGCGTCTCGAGTTCATCGACCAGGCCCGAGATGACGCTGAGGCCCTTGTCCCAGAAGGCGGGGTCGGAGGCGTCGAGGCCGAACGGCGCCAAAAGCTCCTTGTGCCGCTTCACGCCGCCCGCCTTCAGCATGTCGAGATACTTGGCCTGGAAATCCGTCTGGCCGGACTGGTAGGCGGCATAGAGCGAGTTCACCAGGCAATCGCCGAAGGCGTAGGCATAGACGTAGAACGGCGAATGGATGAAGTGGCCGACATACGACCAGTAGAACCTGTACTCGTCGTCGAAGGTGAAGGCCGGGCCCAGGCTCTCCTTCTGCACCGCCATCCAGATCTCGCCGATGGCGTCGGGCGTCAGCTCGCCCTGGCGCCGCGCCATGTGCAGGCGCGATTCGAAATCGTAGAAGGCGATCTGGCGCACCACGGTGTTCAGCATGTCCTCGACCTTGGCCGCCAGCATCGCCTTGCGCGCCGTCTTGTCGGGCGCCGATTTCAGGAGCGACTGGAAGGTCAGCATCTCGCCGAACACCGACGCCGTCTCGGCCAGGGTGAGCGGCGTGTCGGCCATCAGCGGGCCCTGCCCCGCCGCCAGCACCTGGTGCACGCCATGGCCCAGCTCATGGGCAAGCGTCATGACGTCCCGCACCTTGCCCTGGTAGTTCAGCAGCAGGTAGGGATGCGCCGAGGGCACGGTGGGATGGGCGAAGGCGCCCGGCGACTTGCCGGGCCGCGCCGGCGCGTCGATCCAGCCCGTGCCGAAGAACCTGGCGCCGATATCGGCCAGCTCGGGCGAGAAGGCGCCATAGGCGTCGAGCACGATCTTCTCGGCCTCGTTCCACGGGATCGTGCGGTCGTCGTGCTCGGGCAATGGCGCGTTGCGGTCCCAGTAGGGCATCCTGTCGACGCCGAACCACCGGGCCTTGAGCGTGTAGTAGCGGTGCGCCAGCCGCGGATAGGCCGCCTTCACCGCCGAGGCGAGCGCGTCGACCACCTCGTCCTCGACCACGTTGGCGAGGTTCATGGCCGATTGCGGGCGCGCATATTTGCGCCAGCGATCCTCGATCTCCTTGTCCTTGGCGAGCGTGTTGGTGACCAGCGAGAAGACGCCGATATTGTCGCCCTGCACCTTGCCGAACGACTTGGCGGCCTCCTGGCGCACGGCGGGATCCTTGTCCGAGAGCTTGTCGAGGATCTGCGGCTCGCTCAGCATCTCGTTGCGGAAAGGATAGCGCAGGCGCGCGATGGTCTCGTCGAACAGGCGCGACCAGGCGGCGTGGCCGACGACGTATTTCTCGTGCAGCGCCTTCTCCAGCTCGTCGGAGAGCTGGTGCGGGCGGAACACGCGGAGGTCGCGCAGCCACGGACCGTACTTCGCCAGCGCCGGATCCTTCTGCCGGGCCGCAAGGTCGGCATCCTCGAGCTTGTTGAGCTCCAGCCGGAAGAACACCAGCCGGGTGCCGATGTCGGTCAGTGCTTCGGAGACATTCTGCGAGAAGCGGCCGCGCTCGGGATCGGCCATGTCCTGGGCGTAATAGAGCGAGGCATAGGAGCCGATGCGGCCCATCAGGTCCTGCAGCTTCTCGAACCTCGCGACGGCGCCGCCCAGAGCCTTGCCGTCGAGGCCGGCCACCTTGCCTTCATAGTCCCTGGCGAACGCCTGCGCGTCGGCCGACGCCCGCTTGAGGTCGGCGTCGAGATCGGGTCCGGTCGGGCTGGAATAGAGATCACCCAGATTCCAGGTCGGCAGATCGCCCAGCATGGCATTCATTCAACAAACTCCCTGCTGACCGGAAGATATGGGGCGCTTTCGCCGCGTCGCCAGAGCAGGCGCGCATTCGCCGCTGTGGGGTCTAGCACGCCCTGCGGCTCGAGGGGCGCCTCCCGATGCCCCAGCACCTCGCTGCGCCATGCAACGGGGGTTTCCGCAGTTCCCGCAAGTGATCCGTCAATCAGCGTAGTCGTGGACTCCTCGGACAACACAACACCTGGGCATTCCTGCACGGTCCATTCCGGCCGGCCGCGATGAAACACAAACGTCGCGTCTCGCCGCAGCTCGTCGGACAAACATATAAGTAATACTAAATAAAATTTCAAGATAAACTTTAGTCAATCGAGTTTCTGCGCACCATGCAGCGCAGAAACTGCCCTGGGCATCCGATCCTTGCCGACGGTCCTCTTCCCGCGGGCGCTTGCACCGTCAGGTCACGCCAGCGAAGCTCCAGCAGGGGGGCTGCAGGATGAACGATCTGACCTATGGGCTGTTCGTGCGCGGGCAATATCACGCCGGCGACGACATGAGGAAGCGGTTCGAGGAGGTGAAGGAGCAGGTGCGCCTGGCCGACCAGCTCGGCTTCTCCGACCTGCTGACCGGCATGCACTATGCGGCAGCGCCGTTCCAGCAATACCAGCTGATCCCGCTGCTGGCCCGGCTGATGGCCGAGACCGAGCGCATGCGCATCATCACCGGCATCATCCTGCTGTCGCTGCACAAGCCGCTCGACATCGCCGAACAACTGGCGACGCTGGACGTGATGTCGGGCGGCCGCCTGGTGTTCGGCGCCGGGCTGGGATACCGCGAGGTGGAATTCAAGGCCTTCGGCACCACGCCGGGGGAGCGCGTGCAGCGCCTGGAGGAGAATCTCGAGGCCATCAAGCGGCTGTGGACCGAAGACAGCGTCTCGATGAAGGGCTCGCATTTCGAGCTGGATCGGGCGGCGGTGTCGCTGAAGCCGGTGCAGAAGCCGCACCCGCCGATCTGGCTCGGCGCCAATGCCGATGGGGCGGTGCGCCGCGCCGCGCGACTGGCCGACACCTGGTTCATCAACCCGCACCAGCGCATGGACACGATCGAGCGCCAGCTGTCCCTCTACAAGCAGGCCCTGGCCGAGCTGGGCAAGCCGATGCCCGGCGAGCTGCCGCTGATGCGCGAGATCTTCGTCGCGCGCACGCGCGCCGACGCGATCCGCCTGGCGCGCCCCTACCTGGAGGAGAAGTACAAGGTCTACCACCAGTGGGGGCAGGACAAGGCGATGCCGAAGGGCGACGACGACCTCTCGCTCGCCTTCGACGAGCTCATCCGCGACCGCTTCCTGCTCGGCTCGCCCGACGAGGTCGCCGAGCAGATCATCGGCTACCGGCGGCGCCTGGGCGTCAACCGCATGATCCTGTCGGTGCATTGGGTCGGCATGCCCCACGCCCAGGTGGTCGATACGCTCAACCTGTTCGCCGCCGAGGTCATGCCGAAGGTGAGCCAGGGATTGTGAAGGAACCGCATCGTGTCCGACAGTGCTTCCAGCAACCGTCCGCTCGCCGGCCTGCGTGTCATCGACATCGCCACCTACATCGCCGCGCCGTACTGCGCGACCGTCATGGCGGAGTTCGGCGCCGAGGTGATCAAGGTCGAGCAGCCGAAGGTCGGCGACCCCTGCCGCCGGCTCGGCACGGTCAGCGAATGCGGAGACACGCTGGTCTGGCTGTCGGAGGCGCGCAACAAGAAATCGGTGACGCTCAATCTCAAGTCGCCCAAGGGGGCGGCGATCCTGAAGCAGCTCGTCGCCAAGGCCGATGCGCTGACCGAGAACTTCCAGCCCGGCACGCTGGAAGGCTGGGGCCTCGGCTGGGACGTGCTGAGCGGCGTCAACCCGCGCCTCGTGATGCTGCGCGTCTCGGGCTACGGCCAGACCGGACCCTACAGCCGCAAGCCCGGCTTCGGGCGGATCGGCAATGCCTTCGGCGGCATTTCCTTCCTGGCGGGCGAACCGGACGGGCCGCCGGTGACGCCGGGCACGGCGACGCTGGCCGACTACATGGCCGGGCTCTACGGCGCGCTCGGCGTGATGATGGCGCTGCGCGCCCGCGACGCGACGGGGCGTGGCCAGCAGATCGACATCGGGCTTTACGAACCGATCTTCCGCATCCTCGACGAGCTTGCGCCGGCCTACGACAAGCTCGGCTTTGTCCGCCAGCGCATGGGCGCGGCGGCCCCCAACGTCTGTCCGCACAGCCACTACCAGACCGGCGACGGACGGTGGATCGCGATTGCCTGCACCAACGACAAGATCTTCGCCCGCATGGCCCGGCTGATGGATTGCCCCGAAGTGGCCGGCGACGGCATCTACGGCACCATCGCCAAGCGTGAGAAGCAGCGCGCCGCGGTCGACGGCCTGGTCGCCGCCTGGGCCAGCCAGCACACGCAGCAGGAAGCCGTCCGGCTTTGCGACGATGCGGAAGTGCCGTGCGGCATCGTCGCCGCGGTCGACGAGCTCTTCCGCGACCCGCACTACGCCGCACGCGGCAACATCGTCCATGTGAGCGACCCACGCGCCGGCGATCTCGCCGTCCCGAACGTGGTGCCGCGCCTCACCGAGACACCGGGGGCCGTCGACACGCTGGGCCCCGGCCTGGGCCAGCACAACGCCGAGGTCTACGGCAAGCTGCTAGGAATGACCGCCGCGGAGTTGAGCACGCTGGAAGCAGAAGGGGTGATCTGAGAGATCGTAGCGGGACAGTCACGATCCAGCTCGACTTTGAAAAATCCGGAGGGCCTGAGCATCCTTTCGGCCTCCCCGTTCGTCTTCAACAGACAACGCTGGAGGTGTACACATGATCACGATTTCGGCCTTTCATTGGGTTCCGCCGTTCGCACGCGGCCAGGTGCGGGATCTGCGTGTCCGATGGGCGCTCGAGGAAGCGGGCCTCCCCTACAGGACACGCCTGCTCGAGCAGGGCGACGGCGACAAAGTGGACTACCGCGCGCTGCAACCCTTCGGCCAGGTGCCGATCTTCATGGAAGACGGCTTCGCCTTGTTCGAGTCCGGCGCTATCGTGCTTCACATCGGCGAGCGGAGCGAAGCCCTGTTGCCCAAGGAGCCCGCCGCGCGCGCTCGCGCAACGCAGTGGCTGATCGCGGCCCTCAACTCCATCGAGCCGTTCATGATGAACGTCGCGATGATCGACCTTTTCTACGCCGATCAGGAGTGGGCCAAACTTCGCCGGCCCAGTGCGGAAGCGTTCGTGCGCCAGCGGCTGAGAGGCTTGTCCGGAGCGCTTGGCGACAAGCCCTATCTCGACGGCGACCGCTTCACGGCCGGCGACCTCATGATGACGACGGTGCTGCGCATTCTCGGTCACACCGACATCGTGACCAGCGACCGGCGCCTTGCGGCCTATGCCGAGCGATGCACCGCCCGGCCGGCATTCCGGCGAGCGCTCGATGCACAGCTCGGAGATTTCCGACAGGCCGCATGACCGAATGGCGGCGCCGGACCATGTGCACATAGTCGCGCTCGAAGGCGGTCGCCACCAACGCACCAGTTCCTGCCTTGGGCCCGATACCATCGATTTCATACGACGCCGGCCTCGCCAGCCGTTCGCAGCTTCAGTATCCTCTAAGAGAACAATGCAGGAAAGGCGCGGCGGTGCGCGCTCGGTGAGCGCGAATAACCTCTGTGCAAGACGGTCATGAAATACACCCGTATCACCGTCGATCCCAAGCAGATGGGCGGCGTCCCCTGCATCCGCAGGCTGCGCATACCGGTGGCCACAGTTGTCGGCATGGTTGCCGACGGGATGGCGATCCCGGATATCCTGGCGGCCTATCCGGATCTCGAGCCCGCTGATGTTCAGGAAGCGCTGCACTACGCAGCGGATGCCGTGCGCGAGCACGAGCTGCCATTGACTCTACCGTGAAGTTCCTGGTGGACAACGCACTGTCTCCGATCATTGCTGAAGGGTTGCGACAGCACGGACACGACGCCGTTCACGTCCGGGACTATGGCTTGCAGCAGGCAGAGGATGAAACGATCTTCGGCCGTGGCCGAGACGAAGGCCGGATCGTCGTCTCGGCGGATACGGATTTCGCCACGCTGCTGGCGCTGACGGGCGAGCGTGCGCCGTCGGTCATCCTGTTCCGGGGCTCCACGAATCGGACACCAGAACGGCAACTTGCCCTCCTGTTGGCGAATCTGCCGACGTTGGAACAGGCGCTGCATCGTGGCTCGGTCGTGGTCCTCGAAGAGGCACGGATTCGCATGCGCTCCCTGCCGATCAGCAGTGAGCGTTGAAGAGGCGATCGCCACTTGGGCGTCACCGTCACCCCGCAGAAGCAGTTGCCGACGAAGGATCGGCGGAGATGGCGTCGAGAAACGGCCCGATCAGCAGCGCGGCAAAGGGCTCGATCTTCGCGGGGTCGCTTTCCTTGTAGTGGCCGGCGGCGTCGAGCAGGTTCATCGTGCCCAGCACGCGGCCGGCATAGACCACCGGCACGTTGATCGCCGATTCGCAGCCCAGCGAGCGGATCAGCTCGTGGTCGAAGAACGCCCATTTGACGTCCTCGTAGGTGTAGCCGACCCACGAGCGCCGCTCGCCGATGACCCGCTTGTGCCAGTCGCTTTCCGTCACCGGCTTGTAGCCGCCGACGGGATATTCCTTCGGCATGTTGGTGTAGAGCCGCTTCACGCGCTTGCCGTCCGGCGCGACGTAGAGAAGCGTGAAGAGCTTGTGGCCGACCGTCTCCTCGAGCGCGCGGTCGACCGCCTGGAACAGACCCTCGGGCGGCCCGGGCTGGCGCAGCGCGGCGAGGCAGGTTTCGAACGGGCTCATGACGATGCTCCTTCGGCGGGACGCGGCGCGGCCGGAGTGCGTTCCGGCAGGACGCCGGACGGTCTCAGCCGCAAGACCAGGATGAGGGTGACGGCGATCAGAAGCTCCTTCAGCGCGGCGCGTTGGACGGCCGTGACGGCCGGGATCCATTCGACGAAGAAGCGCGAGGATTCCAGGAGCGCCATCACGAGGTAGGCGCCGAGCAACGCACCGGCCGGCCGGCCGGTCCCGCCCGAGGCCACGGCCAGGAAGATGTAGACCGTGATCAGGGGCAGGAACAGGTCGGGCGCGATGTACGAGGTGAAATGGCCGTAGAGCGCGCCGGCGAGACCGGCGATGGCGGCCGACAGGGCGAAGGCCTCGGTCTTGAAGCGCAGCACGCGCTTGCCGGCGACTTGCGCCACCTGGGCGTCTTCGCGGATGGCGCGCAGCGCCCGGCCGTAGGGCGAGCGGTCGATGCGGCGCACCACGAAGAACACGACGGCGAGCGCCGCCACCACGATCAGGAAATAGACCGCGTTGAAATCCGGACCCAGCGCCGCCTTCCACGGGCCGGGGATGCCCGAGATGCCGTCGCTGCCGCGCGTCAGCCAGATCTCGTTGGCGGCAAGCAGGCGCACGACCTCGGCGAAGCCCAGGGTGACGATGGCGAGGTAGTCCTCGCGCAGGCGCGTGGTCGAGAGGGTGACGACGAGGCCCGCCAGGCCGCCCGCGACCAGCGCCAGCAGCCAGCCGACGGCGATCGGCGCCTGGCCCGTGGTGGTGAGCAGCGCGGAGGCATAGGCGCCGACGGCGAAGAAGCCGGCGAGGCCGAGATTGACCATCCCCGCCCCGCCCCAGATCAGGTTGAGGCTGAGCGCCAGCAGGCCGTAGATGCCGCCGACCGTGGCGATGAAGAGGAGGTAGCTCAGCATGGAGCGCGGGCCTCCAGGCCCGCATCATGATCATGAGCGGACCTGGAGGTCCGCGCTCCGGCAAGGCTCGTCAAAACGCCCTCTCCCCCAGGAGCCCGCGCGGCCGGAGAGACAGCACGAGCAGGATGGCGACGAAGCCCACGGCCGCGCGGTACTGCGAGCCCACCGCCAGCACCGACAGTTCCTCGGCCATGCCGATCAGGAAGGCGCCCAGCACGGCGCCCGGCACGCTGCCCAGGCCGCCCAGCACGGCGGCGGCGAAGATCGACAGCAGGATGCGCGTGCCGGTCAGCGGATCGATCGAGCTGTCGAGCCCCAGCAGCATGCCGCCCACGCCGACCAGACCCATGCCGACGAAGCTTGCCATCATGGCGACGCGGTCGGGCCGGATGCCCTTCAAGGCCGCCAGCTCGGGATTGTCGGCCGAGGCGCGCATGGCCTTGCCGATGCGGGTGAAGGCCAGCGCCGCGAACACCGCCAGCATCACGGCGAGCGCCAGCGCCATGGTCTCGAGCTGCTGCGGGCTCACGCGGATCTCGCCCAGATGGATGTCGCGCGCGATCGGCCGGTCGTAGCCGCGCGGCTCGTTGCCGAAGGCAAGCCGCACCACGTTCTCCAGCACCAGCCCCGTGGCGATCGAGGCGATGGCCGCGGGCAGCGCGCCCTGCTTCACCAGCGGCAGGTGCGCGACCTTGTCGAAGAACAGCCCCGCGGCGCCGGCAACCGCAAAGGCGGCGGCGAGCGAGCCCGCCATCTGCAGGCCCGCGCCGTAGGCGACATAGCCGGCGAAGGCGCCCAGCGTGGCCACGCCCGACACCGAGAAATTGGGGAAGCGCAGCACGGCGAACATCGCCGTGAAGCCGATGGCGGGCACCGCCAGCAGCGTGCCCGACACCAAGCCGTTCACCAGCGCCTGCAGGACGATCATCGGAGCGCGGACCTCCAGGTCCGCATCATGCTGATGAGCGGACCTGGAGGTCCGCGCTCCGGCAAGACGAGACGCTAGGCAATCTTCACCAGGGTGAACTTGCCGGCCTTGATCTGCTCGTAGCGGAATTTGCAGTCGAGGATGTCGCCCTTGGCGTCGAAGTCGCACGGGCCCGAGGCGCCGTTGTAGTCGACCTTCTCGCCCGCCGCGATCGCCTTGATGCCGTCGACTGCGTTGTCGACCGGCTTGCCGCCGCCCTGGGCCTTGCGGATGTTGTCCTTGATCGCCTCGCCGCTCGCCGCCTTGGCGTTGGCGATGGCCATCAGCACCAGGTTCGCATGGTCGTAGACCTGGCAGGTGTAGGGATCGGGCTTGGCCGAGCCGACCGCGGCCTTGACCTTCTCGTAGGCCGCGCTGCCCTCGGCGGGCGACGGCGCATAGGTGTAGACGCCTTCGACCACCTCGGGCTGGCCGATCTGGTCCAAAAGCTTCTGGTTGATCGAATAGCCGAAGCCGATGATCTTGCCCTTGAAGCCCGCGCGGTAGATGTCCTTCAGCAGCACCACGGTGTCGGGCGTGTAGCCGGCGGCGAAGATCATGTCGGGCTGGGCGCGCAGCGCCTGGTCGACCTCGGTGCGATAGGTCGTCTTCTTGTCGTCGTAGATCAGGCCCTGGTGCGTGGCGCCGCCCTTGGGCAGCACCTTGCCCATCAGGTCGAAGGTCGACTGGGTGAAGGGCGTCTGCGGGATCATGGTGAAGACCTTCTTGGCGCCCAGCGACAGCATGAACTCGCCCGAGCGCGTCACCTGCAGGGTCGAGTTGGGCTGGGTGCGCACGAGATAGCCCTGGTGCGGCAGCTGGGTGATCGAATCGGCGCCCGACACGGTGCACAGGAAGGTCTTGCTCTCCCAGCAGAGCGGCGCCACCGCGGTCGTCACCGACGAGGCCCAGGTGCCCATGATGGCCGCGACCTTGTCGACGTCGATCAGCTTGCGCGCCGCGCGCACGCCGGCTTCCGGATTGGTCTGGTCGTCCTCGCTGACCAGCACGACCCGACGGCCGAGCATGCCGCCCGCCTTGTTGACCTCCTCGACCACCGCGGCGGCGGCCTTGGCCATCGACGGCCCGTAGGAGCCGCCGGCGCCGGTGAGCGGCGTGAGCGTGGCGAGCTTGATCGGGTCGGCCTGGGCGCGGACGACAGCCGGGCCGGCCACGACGGCGAGGCCGCCTGCCAGCGCGGCGCGACGGCCTATACGATTCCTGTTCATCTGAAGTTCCCCATTCCCTCGTTCGAAGAATCCCCGGTGCCCCTGAGCATAGGCTCCACCTTGCCGCCGAGAAAGAGATCGCGGACGGTGGGATCGTCCGCGAGGTCGGCGGCCCGCCCCTCGTGCTCCGGCCGTCCCTGCACCAGCACATAGGCGCGTGCCGCCACCGCGAGCGCCTCCAGCGCATTCTGCTCGACCATCAGGATCGCCACGCCCGACCTGTTCAGCGCAAGGATCGTGCCGAACAGCTCCTCCGCGGCGCGCGGGCTGAGGCCCGCCGTCGGCTCGTCGAGCAGCAGCAGGTCGGGCGCGTTCATGAGCGCGATCGCCATGGCCAGGATCTGGCGCTGGCCGCCGCTCAGGGTGCGCGCCGCCGCGCGGCGCTTGTCGGCCAGCATGGGGAAGCGTTCGTAGAGCCCGGCCATGCGTTTCCTGGCCTGGGCGCCGTCGATATAGCCGCCCATCTCGAGATTCTCGGCCACGCTCATCGTGCCGAACACGTTGCGCTCCTGCGGCACGAAGGAGAGGCCCAGCCGGCTGATCTGGGGCGCGCCCAATCCGGCGATCTCGCGCTCCCGGAAGCGCACGCTGCCGCCGCTCGGGCGCAGCAGGCCGGCGACCAGCTTGAGCAGCGTCGACTTGCCGGCGCCGTTGGGGCCGATCAGCGCCACGATCTCGCCGGCCGCGACGCTGAGGTCGGCGCCCTTCACGATCTCGTCGGCCGCCGCATAGCCGCCGCGCAGGCCGGAGAGTGTCAGAAGGCTCATGCCGCGCCCCTCACGCCGCTCTTCGCCCGAGATAGGCCTCGCGCACGCGATGATCGGCGCGGACCTCCTCGAAGGTGCCCTGCGTCAGCACCTGGCCCTCGGCCATGACGATCACCGGATCGCACAGCCGGGCGATGAAGCCCATGTCGTGCTCGATCAGCAGCACGCTGATGCCGCGCCGCGGCAGCTCGAGCAGCCGCTCGCCGATCTCGTTCTGCAGGGTCGGGTTGACGCCGGCGGTGGGCTCGTCGAGCAGCACCAGCCGGGGCTCCGCCATCAGGGCGCGGCCGATCTCCAGCAGCTTCTTCTGGCCGCCCGACAGGGCGGTGGCGGGATTGTCGATCAGGCGATCGAGCCGCAGGAAACGCGCGGTCTCCCAGGCGCGCTCGGCCAGGGCGGCCTCGCGCTCGCGCGCGGCCCGCGTGCCGACGACCGCCTGCCACAGGCTCTCGCCCGGCTGGTCGCGGCCATAGAGCATGAGATGCTGGAACACCGAGAGCCTGGGAAAGCCGCGCGCCACCTGGAAGGTGCGCACCAGCCCGCGCCGGCTGACGGCATCGGGCGCCCAGCCGGCGATCTCCTGGCCGTCGAAGCGGATCGAGCCGCCGTCGGGCGGCACCAGGCCCGAGACGACGTTGAACAAGGTGGTCTTGCCGGCGCCGTTGGGCCCGATCAGCCCGGTGATGCCGCCCGCCGCCACGGCAAGATCGACGCCGCGCAGCACGTCGAGGCCGTAGAAGGCGCGGCGCAGGTTGGTGAGCTGGAGCAGGGACAAGCTCATGCCAAGGCAAATACCTCATCCCGAGGAGCGCGCGAAGCGCGCCGGCCATCGCTGAACGGCGAATCGTGACTGTCACCCCGAGCGAAGCGAGGGGCCTTTACGAATACGGAAAGGTCCCTCGCTTCGCTCGGGATGACAATGGGTCGATTCTCTTTGCCGCGCTACAGCCGATTGTAGGTCTTGAACCATTCCACGAACTTCGGCACGCCCTCCTCCACCGGGACCTTGGGCGTCCAGCCGAGATCGCGGGTGGCGTCGGAGATGTCGGCGGCGGTTTCCTGCATGTCGAAGGGATCGCCGGGCTTGAGCTCGATCTCGGCCTTGCGGCCGAGCGCCTGCTCGAACAGGCCGATCACCGTCATGATGTCCTCGCTCCGCGCCGCGCCGAGATTGTAGAGCCAGTGGCCGGGCGCGTCGGCCGGCTTGTCGAGCGCCGCCAAGGTGCCGGCCACGATGTCGTCGATGTAGCTGTAGTCGCGCTTCACGAAGCCCAGGTGATAGAGCGCGATGGGACGGCCCTCGTGGATCGCCCGCGCGAAGATGTAGGGCGACATGTCGGGCCGGCCCCACGGGCCGTAGACGGTGAAATAGCGCAAGCCCGTCGCCCTGATCTTGAACAGATGGGCGTAGGTCTCGCTCATCAGCTCGTCGGCCCGCTTGGTGGCGGCGTAGAGCGAGACCGGATGGTCGACCCGGTCGGCGATCGCGAAGGGCAGCTTGCGGTTGGCGCCGTAGACCGACGAGGACGAGGCATAGACGAAATGCTTCAGGTCCGGCAGACGCCTGGCCAGCTCCAGCATCACCAGATGGCCCATCACGTTGGTCTGCACGTAGATATAGGGATCGACCAGCGAATGGCGCACGCCGGGCTGGGCGGCCAGATGGACGATGCGGTCGAGGTCGCGATGCCGATCGGCCAGCGCCAGCATGGACTCGCGGTCGGCCACGTCGGCCTCGAGGAAGGTGAACCCCTTGTCGTCGCGCAGCGGCTTCAGCCGGGCGAATTTCAGGACCGGGTCGTAGTAGTCGCTGAAATTGTCGATGCCGACGACGGTTTCGCCGCGTGCCAGCAGGGCGCGGGCGACATGGCTGCCGATGAACCCCGCGGCACCGGTGACAAGAACGGACATGGCGGAGGGCTGGGCACTCGAAACAGGTTGCAGGACATCGAGGAGGCGGGACGCTTACAACGTTTCGTTCGGGAACGAAACCTTGAAACGCCGCGCTCCGGCGTCCTCCCGTCCTGTCTCAAAACGTCTTTTTTCAGCGAAGACGCGATCAGCATTGCACGCGGCAAGATTCTGTCGTTACCGTGCCCCATATGGATGTCAGGGAGGTTACCATGTCCCTCGCGGTGACCCTGGACGACAAGTACGTGCTGGAAAGCGGCAGGGTCTACCTGACCGGGACGCAGGCCCTGGTGCGGCTGCCCATGATGCAGCGCCATCGCGACGTCGCCGCCGGCCTCAATACGGCGGGCTACATCTCGGGCTATCGCGGCTCGCCGCTGGGCGGCTTCGACCAGGCGCTGTGGCAGGCCAAGCGCTTCATCAAGAACAGCCACATCGAGTTCCAGCCCGGCGTCAACGAGGACCTCGCCGCCACCGCGCTGTGGGGCACCCAGCAGATCCACCTCTATCCCGGCGCGCGCTACGACGGCGTGTTCGGCATGTGGTACGGCAAGGGCCCGGGCGTCGACCGTTCGGGCGACGTGCTGAAGCACGCCAACTATGCCGGCACCTCGAAGCATGGCGGCATCGTCGCCCTGGCCGGCGACGACCACATGGCCAAGTCGTCGACCACCGCCCACCAGAGCGAGCCCGCCCTGATGGCGGCCGGCATCCCGGTGATCCATCCGGCCAGTGTGCAGGAATATCTCGATTTCGGCCTGCATGCCTTCGCGATGTCGCGCTACTCGGGCCTGTGGGTCGCCTTCAAGGTGCTGAGCGAGACCGTCGATTCCTCGGCTTCCGTCCATGTCGATCCGCACAGGGTCGAGATCCGCACGCCGGCCGACTTCGTGCTGCCCGCCGACGGCGTGCATATCCGCTGGCCCGACGACTGGCTGGGCCAGGAGCGCCGCGTCGTCACGGTGAAGCAGCCGGCGGCGCTCGCCTACTGGCGCGCCAACAAGCTCGACCGGCTGATGATGGGCCGGCCCGACGCGCGCTTCGGCATCGTCACCGTGGGCAAGTCCTATCTCGACGTGCGCCAGGCGCTGGACGAGCTCGGCATCGACGATGCCGAGGCCGAGCGGCTGGGCCTCGCCGTCTACAAGGTCGGCCTGGTGTGGCCGCTCGAGACCGAGGGCGCCGCCGCCTTCGCCCAGGGCAAGCGCGAGATCCTGGTGGTCGAGGAGAAGCGGCCACTGATCGAGCAGCAGCTCAAGGACGCGCTGTTCAATGCGCCGGCCGACCGCCGGCCAGTCATCGTCGGCAAGACCGACGAGCGCGGCCAGAAGCTCCTGAAGTCGGACGGCGAGCTCACGCCGTTCGAGATCGCCGCGGTCCTCGTCGCGCGCTTCGGGCTCGACGGTCTCAGCGCCGGGGCCAGACAGCGCTTCGACGCGCTGAAGCGGCGCGCCGGCCGGCAGGTGCGCAACGAAGCGGGGCTGGCGCGCGTGCCCTATTTCTGCTCCGGCTGCCCGCACAATTCCTCGACCAAGGTGCCGGAAGGCTCGATGGCGATGGCCGGCATCGGCTGCCATACGCTGGCCATCAACATGGAGCGCAACACCAGGACCTTCACCCACATGGGCGCCGAAGGCGCGCCGTGGGTCGGCGCCAGCCATTTCAGCGACATGCCGCACGTCTTCCAGAACCTGGGCGACGGCACCTATTTCCATTCGGGCTATCTCGCGATCCGCCACGCGGTCGCGACCAACACCAACATCACCTACAAGATCCTCTACAACGACGCCGTCGCCATGACCGGCGGGCAGCCGCACGACGGCAACGTCCATCCCTGGACGATCAGCCAGCAGGTCCATGCCGAGGGCGTGCGCCGCATCGCCCTGGTGAGCGACGATCCGCACAAATATCCCGTCGGCACCGAATGGGCGCCGGGCGTCACCTTCCATCACCGCGCCGAGCTGGACGAGGTCCAGCGCGCGCTGCGCGAGGTCAAGGGCGTCTCGGTGCTGATCTACGACCAGACCTGCGCCGCCGAGAAGCGCCGCCGCCGCAAGCGCGGCACCTTCCCCGATCCGGCGCGGCGGGTGTTCATCAACCAGGCGGTCTGCGAGGGCTGCGGCGACTGCTCGACCCAGTCGAACTGCCTCAGCGTCGTGCCGGTGGAGACCGAGTTCGGCACCAAGCGCGCCATCGACCAGTCGTCCTGCAACAAGGACTTCTCCTGCCTGAACGGCTTCTGCCCGAGCTTCGTCACCGTCGAAGGCGGCGGCGTGCGGCGTGGTAAGGCGACAGGACGCAAAGCCGCGACGGCCGGCGAGGAGCCGGCGCTGCCGCCCGACCCGGCGCTGCCCTCGGTGGCGGACAGGCCCTACGGGGTGCTGATCACCGGAGTTGGCGGCACCGGCGTGGTGACGATCGGCGCCATCATGGGCACGGCGGCCCATATCGAGGGCAAGGGCGTCACGGTGCTCGACCAGCTCGGCATGGCGCAGAAGGGCGGTGCGGTGATCAGCCATGTCCGCATCGGCGCCTCGCCCGAGACGCTGCACGCGGTGCGCCTGGGCGCCGGCGGCGCCGACCTGCTGCTGGGCTGCGACCTGGTGGTGAGCGCCAGCGCCGACGCGCTGGCGCGGCTGGAGCCGGGCGCCTCGCGCGCCATCGTCAACACCCACGAGACCATCACCGGCGAGTTCACGCGGCAACCCGACCTCGCCTTCCCGGCCAACACGCTGAAGCTCTCGATCGAGGCGGCGGCCGGCGCCGGGGCCTGCGATTTCGTCGAGGCGACGGCCATCGCCACCTCGCTGCTGGGCGATTCCATCGCCACCAACATGTTCATGCTGGGCTATGCCTACCAGAAGGCACTGCTGCCGCTCGGCCACGACTCGATCGAGCGGGCCATCGAGCTCAACGGCGCGGCCGTCGCCATGAACCTTGCCGCCTTCCGCTGGGGCCGCCGCGCCGCAGCCGACCGCGCCGGAATCGACCGGCTGATCGCGCCCGCCGACGACAAGGTCGTGCCCTTCCCCAAGCTGCCGGCCACGCTCGACGAGATCGTGGCGTCGCGCGCCCGTCATCTCGCGGACTACCAGAACGCAGCCCTCGCCGACCGCTACAAGGCGCTCGTCGAGAGGGTGCGCACGGCCGAGCAGCGCACCGGCCTGTCGGGCCTCGCCGAAGCGGTGGCGCGCACCTACGCCAGGCTGCTCGCCTACAAGGACGAATACGAAGTGGCGCGGCTGCATGCCGAGACGGCCTTCCAAGCCCAGCTCGAGCGGCAGTTCGAAGGCGACTACAAGCTCAAGTTCCACCTCGCCCCGCCGCTGTTCGCCAAGCGCGATCCCCGGACCGGCCACCTGATCAAGCAGGAGTTCGGTTCCTGGATGCTGCCGGCCTTCCGGGTGTTGGCAAGGCTCAAGGTCCTGCGCGGCACGGCCTTCGATCCCTTCGGCCGCACCACGGAGCGGCAGCAGGAACGCGCGGCGGTCGTCGAGTACGAAACGCTGATCGACGAAGTGCTGGCCGGGCTTTCGCCGGCCAATCACGCGCTCGCCGTCAGGCTGGCTTCGGTGGCGGCTGCCATCAAGGGCTTCGGCCACGTCAAGGAAGCGCACCTCGAGAAGGCCCGCCGCAGCCAGGCGGACCTTCTCCATCAATGGCGAAATCCCGGGGCGCTGCTGCGCGCCGCGGAATAACAGTCGTCAGCGACCCGGCGGCCGGATGCTGCCGTTGCCGCTGGCGCCGCTGTTGACGCCGACGCCCGGCTGCTGGGCCTGATTGATGTCGACCGAGGGCTGGGACGGCTGCGAGGTCGAGACACCGCCGCCGGCGCCGCCCGAGACGCCGGCGCCGGTCGACGCGGGAGGCGTCACGACGGCACCGCCGCCGCTCAGCCCGCCCGACGCGCCGCCATGAACGCCGCCCGAGGTGCCGGCGACCGCGCCGACGGACGCACCGCCGCCCGCCGAACCGGACGACTGGGCCTGGGCGAGCGACGCCATCGAGACGGCACAGGCAAGAGCAAGAACCAAAGTCTTCGTCATTGTTATTTCCTCCGAGGGTTGGTCATGCCTCAACAGCCCGGAGGTCGGTTGGTTGCGTGGCCTAAAGAAGGCGCCCCAAAGGCCGGCCGTAGCGACGCTGCAGCGCCAGCAAGGCAAAGCCGATCAGCGGCACGATGATGTCGGTATCGAAAATGACGCCGGCATTGCCGGGCGCGAAATTGTGCGCCGTCTCCATCTGGTAGACGTGTCCCGCGGCCGCGCCGAGGCTGAACAAGGCGGGGCCCAGGATCGCCGCCAGGCGCAGATCGAAGCTGCGGAAGGACGCCACGAAGGCGACGGCCGAGAAGCCCAGGCTCGCCATGCCGACCTCGAGCTGGAACGGGCTGTCGGCCCAGCCGATGAAGGCGGCCGCCATCTGCCCGAAGAAGACGTGGCAGACGAAGTTGTAGAGATGGGTGACGCCGATGGCGAAGAACACATGCCAGGCGATCAGCTTCTCGACGACCATCGCGGCACCGACCGGCCGGGGCGCGCGGGCGATGGCGACCAGCGAGACGATCAGCCCGATGACGAGAAAGGTGAGCGGAAAGTTCGACAGCAGGAAGACGATGGTTGTGGTGATGAGTCCGGCCATGCTCTGACACCGCGCCGTGAAACCCGACGCCTAGCCCGGCAGGGCTCCATTGACAATGTCCCGCCGCCGCGCCTCCAATCGCCGACCGTCCCGACAGAGGTCGTCCCATGAACGACATCGGCGTCTCGACCCGCAAGCCCAGCCCCCTCGCCCGCGCCCGGGCGCTGGGGCCGTCGATCGCGGCTGCGGGCGACGAGATCGAGCGCACGCAGCAGTTCCCCGAGCCGCTTCTCGGCGAGCTGCACGACTCAGGCCTCTTCCGCCTGCTGCTGCCGCGCTCGGTGGGCGGCGAGCAGGTCGAGCCGTGGATCTATCTCGGCGCGGTCGCCGAGATCGCGCGCTACGACGGCTCGGTCGGCTGGAACATGTTCGTGGCCAACAGCTCGACCCTGATCGCGCCGTTCATCTCGCTCGAGGCGGCGCGGCACATCTATTCGGACCGGCGCGGCCTGATCTCCTGGGGCCCGCCCAACCATCACCAGGCCATCGCCGCCCCGGGCGGCTATCGCATCACCGGCGAGTGGCACTTCTCGTCGGGCTACCGGCAAGCCAACTGGATCGGCGCGCACGCGCACGTCGTCGAGCCCGACGGATCGCTCAGGCTGAACCGCTTCGGGCGTCCGACCGTGCGCACCCTGCTGATGCCCAAGGACAAGACCACGCCCATCCACGACTGGAACACGCTCGGCATGCGCGGCACAGCGTCGGAAGGCTATGCCTGCAAGGACGTGTTCGTGCCCGAGGCCTTTTCCGGCACGCGCGAGGACCCCAGCCTGCGCCGCGACCGCGGGCCGCTCTACGCCTTCACCACGCAGGGCCTCTATGCCGTCGGCGTCGCCGCCGTGGCGCTGGGGCTGGCACGCGCCATGCTCGACGCCTTCATCGAGCTGGCGCTGGAGAAGGCGCCGCGCAACATGGGGCGGCTCGCCGACAGTCCCGTCGTGCAGTCCGACCTCGCCCGCCGCGAAGCCGATCTCGGCGCGGCGCGCGCCTACCTGGTCGAGATCCTGAAGGAGACCTGGGAGCGCGCCGACGACGTCGAGCCGATCGCCGCCACGGACCGCGCGCGGCTGCGGCTCGGCTGCACGCAGGCCATCCATGTGGCGGAGAAGACGGCCGACTGGGTCTACAAGGCCGCCGGCACCTCGGCGATCTTCCTCGGCACGCCGTTCGAGCGCCGCTTCCGCGACATGCACACGCTGTCCCAGCAGATCCAGTCGCGCGAGGCGCATTTCGAGACGGTCGGCCGCATCCTGCTGAACGGCGATCCCGACGGCACCTTCCTGGGCTAGGCCTCGCGCCTATTGCGGCTCGATGCGCTTGGCGATGAGGACGGCGGCCTGCCCCTTATCGGGCGGGACTTCGGCGACCTCGCAGCCCGGCGTCCACCAGCCCATGGTCATCGACACTTCGACGAAACGGATCTGGCCGTCGGCGATCGGCACCTGGCCGGCGGCGGTCCTGTCGCCGACCTTGCAATCGACCTCGAGCGGACCGGGCGGGCCTTCGAGGCGGATGTAGCTGTTGGGCCCCAGCTCGGCGGTGGCGCCGCCGACGATGGCGACGTCGACCGACCGGGCGAGCCCGAACCAGCCGGGGCGATAGATGTAGAGCGCGCCCTTGTCGGGCGCCGGCGGATCGAAGCGCTTGGCTTCCTGATCGGCCTGCGGCGGCGCCGCCGGCCCGCCGGCGCAGGCGCCCAGCGTCAACAGCAGCAGCAAGGACAGGCTCTTGCCTCGGCGCACCACAACCTCCCACTGTTGGACCGTCCCGATAATACGAACGAAGGGGGACAAACGTTCCCATCGCCCGGCCGCCCTCTTCGAGGGCGGCCCGCGGTCCGACATGACATGAGTCTGCCTCATCGGCACCGTCAGCGCGTCGGCACGCTCGCCAGGGTCGAGAGACGGCAGCCATCGCCCTGCCAGCGGTAGGTCTGGCTGGTGCCGTTGGCGACAGTCCACTCCACGATGCAGCCTTGGCGCACCAGGCTGGGCGGAAAGCCGCCGAACGGCACCCACAAGCCGCCGCCGATCCGCTGGTACATGGGCGCCGAGCCGGGGCTGATGTAGGACGTGTCCCATCGCCATTGCAGGACCTTGGTCTGGTCGTCGAGCTGGTAGCTGTTGTCGGGAATGCGGCCCATGCCGGCGAGCAACTGGCGCTCGCTGCTGCCCGCCATCCCGCGCAGCCGCAAATCGAATCCCTCGTCCGCCGAAGAAGAAGCGCAAGCCGCGGCCAGCAGCAGGACCAGGAAGGCGAGGACGGCACGCATGAACGACCCCGGAAGTCGACGAGGCGAAGGGTGCGCCGCGGTGCGCGCGGCGGTCAAGAACCATGGCATTACGCCGCCGAAGAAGGCATGAATGCGGTGCCGCCGTGGGGGAACCTTGAAGACGCTGGCATTCGTCGTTTGCGCCGCACTGCTGGTGCTGGGCCAGTTCGAGCGCACCTTCACGTCCGCCGAGCGCTACGGCTACCTGGCCGACATCATGCCGTCGGACTGGCTCGCCACCAACATCTGGCTGGACAGCACGGACTGCGCGCTGGAGCGCGGCGTCTGGCTGGCGCTCTGCGAGCGCGGCAAGCTGGTGCCGATCTCCGAGCGCGCGATCGCCGACGATCCCGGCCATGCGCTGATCCTCGACCTGTGGTCGATCGCGGCCGGCCGCCGCGCCACGCTGCCCGACGTGGCGCGGCTCAACACGCTGCTCGACGCGATCGGCCTGCTGGCGCTGGCGGGCCTGCTCTTCGCGCTGCGCGCCTGGATCACCTCGCTCGTGCTGATGGGCCCGGGGCCGGTCGAGTATCTCGGCTGGATGGGCACCTCGCCGCACTGGAGCTATATCGGCGTGGCAAGCCTCGCCGCCGTGCTGCCCATGGCGCTGGCGGCGAGGACGCTCGGCCTGCTGCCGCGGCGCAGCGGCGCCCTGTGGATCGCGGCGGGCCTGCTGTTCCTCGCGCTCGCCGCCCTCATCCGCGAATCGATGGGGCTGATGGGCCTGGCGGCGACCGTGGCGACCATCGTCGCGCTGATCCTGCGCCGGCACCGGATCCTGCCGCTGGCGGTCGCCGCCCTTCTCGCCGTGGCGGCCTTCACCACGCCGAAATGGGTCGTGGCGGCGCGCGATGCCGCGTTCGACATGCAGCCGGCCGAGCGGCTCGCCGCGCACGGGCTGTCGCACACGCTCTATCTCGGCCTGGGCTATGTCGAGAACAAGTGGGGCATCCGCTACGACGACGACTACGGCGAGGAGACCGCGCGGCGGATCGGTCCCGGCATCGTCTTCGGCTCGCCCGCCTATTTCCGGTTGATGTGGAAGCTCTACCTGGCGCGCTGGATGGAGGACCCGGCCGAGGTGATGCGCATCTACCTCGCCAAGGCCCGGCTGCTGCTCGGCACGCCGACGCTCTATCCCGGCCCGCCGTTCGGAATCGTCCTGCTGGTCGCCCTGGTCCATCTCGCCGCCGCCACCGGGCTCGGCGCCTGGCGGCGCATCGGCTTCGTGCCGGGGCTGGTGATCGAAAGCGTGACGGTGGGCTTTCTGCTGCTCTTCCTCGCCCAGGCGATGGCGGCATTGCCCAGCCAGACCTACGCCATGCCGGCCAACGCCTTCGTGCTGGTGCTGCTGGGCGTCATCGTCGAGTTCTTCGCGCGCGCCCTGCTGCGCGCCAAGGCGGCGTGGTGAGCGCGGCCTACTTGCCGAGCGGCGTGTTGAACGTCGAGTTGCGGTTCCACCACGTCACGAGGCCGTTCTGCTGCTTGGGCGCCCAACCGCGCGCCTCCATGCAGCGCGCCGTCAGCCGGTCGAGGTTGTTCTTGTAACCCTGGTTGTCCATGGTGGTGTAGAGCTGCTGCTGGCCGAAGCGCTCGCGCTCGCCCTCGAACACCGCGCGCCGCTGATCCTCGATGTTGCGGTCGTTCTGGGCCTGGGCGCGGACCTGGGCGCGGCATTGCTGCTCGTCCTTGAGCATCTGGTCGGCGTCCTTGCCCTGCATGGTGTAGTTCTTGGGCGCGCAGGCCGACGCGAGCATCAGCGCCGCCAGGACGAGGACGCTCCTCATTTGACGCCCGCCAGCGCCGCCTCGATCGCCTTCAGCGCCTCGGACGCCTTGGCCGCGTCGGGGCCGCCGCCCTGCGCCATGTCGGGCCGGCCGCCGCCGCCCTTGCCGCCCAGAATGGCGACGCCTGCCTTCACGAGCTCGCGGGCATCCAATCCGCCCTGGACCGCTTCAGCACTGACCGAAACGACATTCGCGGCCTTGCCGTCGTTCACGCCGACAAGCGCAATCACGTCCGGACGATGCTTTTGCATCATCTCGTCCGCCATGCCCTTCAAGTCCTTCGCCGGCACGCCCTTCAGCACGCGGCCGATCAGCTTCACGCCGCCCACGTCGCGCACCTCGTCGGCCGCCGCCGCGCCGGCATCGCCGCCGCCCGCCAGGGCGAGCGCCTTGCGGGCGTCGGAAAGCTCGCGCTCGATCCGGCGCTGGCCCTCGACCAGCGCCTGCAGGCGCGCCGGCAGATCCTCGGGCCGCACCTTGAGGACGGCGGAGGCTTCCGTCAGAAGGTCGGCCTGGCGGCGCGCATGCTCCTCGGCCGCCGCGCCCGCCAGCGCCTCGATGCGCCGCACGCCCGCCGACACCGCGCCCTCGCCGACGATCCTGAACAGGCCGATATCGCCGGTGCGCAGCGCATGCGTGCCGCCGCAGAGCTCGACCGAGTATTTCTCGCCGTGCTCGCCGCCCATGGAGAGCACGCGCACCTCCTCGCCGTACTTCTCGCCGAACAGCGCCATGGCGCCGGCGGCGATCGCCTCCTCGGGCGTCATCAGCCGCGTCTCGACCGCGGTGTTGCGGCGGATCCGCTCGTTGACCTCGTCCTCGATGCGGCGCAGCTCCTCGAGCGAGATCGGCCTGGTGTGGCTGATGTCGAAGCGCAGCCGCTCGGGCGCGACCAGCGAGCCCTTCTGGGTGACGTGCTCGCCGAGATGACGGCGCAGCGCCTCGTGCAGCAGGTGCGTGGCCGAATGGTGGGCCCTGAGCTGGGCGCGGCGGATCGGGTCGATGGTCATGACCACGTCGTCGCCGACCTTGAGCTCGCCGGTCTCGACCGTGGCGTGATGGGCGTGCAGGTCGCCCACCATCTTCTGCACGTCGGCGATCCGGGCCTCGCCGCCCGCGCCCAAGAAACGGCCGGTGTCGCCGAGCTGGCCGCCCGATTCGGCATAGAACGGCGTCTGGTTGGCGACGATCCAGCCGGTCTGGCCGGCCTTGAGCGAGGCAACCTCCCTGCCGTCGAGCACGATCGCCCGGATCTGCCCCTCGGCGCGCTCGGTATCGTAGCCCAGGAACTCGGTGGCGCCGGTCTTCTGGCGCACGTCGAACCAGATCGCCTGGTCCGCCGTCTCGCCCGAGCCGGCCCACGCGGCGCGCGCCTTGGCGCGCTGCTCGTCCATCGCCTTCTCGAAGCCCGCGACATCGACCTTGATGTCGCGCGCGCGCAGCACGTCCTCGGTGAGATCGAGGGGAAAGCCGTAGGTGTCATAGAGCCTGAAGGCGACATCGCCCTTCAGGACGCCGCCGGAGCTCAGGCTGCGGGTCTCGTCCTCGAGCAGGCGCAGGCCGGTGCCCAGCGTCTTGCGGAAACGACCCTCCTCGAGCTTGAGCGTCTCGGTGACCAGCGGCTGGGCGCGCGCCAGCTCGGGATAGGCATCGCCCATCTCCTTCACCAGCACGGGCACGAACTTGTAGATCACCGGCTCCTGCGCCCCCAGCATGTGGGCATGGCGCATGGCGCGGCGCATGATGCGGCGCAGCACGTAGCCGCGACCCTCGTTCGACGGCAGCACGCCGTCGGCGATCAGGAACGCCGTCGTGCGCAGATGGTCGGCGATCACCTTGTGCGAGGCCGATTGCGGGCCGTCGGGATCGACGCCGGTCTCCTGCGCCACCGCCTCGATCAGGGTGCGGAAGAGATCGATGTCGTAGTTGTTGTGCTTGCCCTGCAGGACGGCGGCGATGCGCTCCAGCCCCATGCCGGTGTCAATCGAGGGCTTGGGCAGCGGCACGCGCAGCTCCGGCGTCTGCTGCTCGAACTGCATGAACACCAGGTTCCAGATCTCGATGAAGCGATCGCCGTCCTGGTCGGGACTGCCCGGCGGACCGCCGGGAATGCCCTCGCCGTGGTCGTAGAAGATCTCCGAGCACGGTCCGCAGGGACCGGTGTCGCCCATCGCCCAGAAATTGTCCGAGGTCGGGATGCGGATGATCCGGCTGTCGGGAAAGCCGGTGATCTTGCGCCAATGGCCGGCCGCCTCGTCGTCCTCGCTGAAGACGGTGACCAGGAGCTTGTCCTTGCTGAGGCCGAAATCCCGGGTCAGCAGGTTCCAGGCGAGCTCGATGGCGCGGTCCTTGAAGTAGTCGCCGAACGAGAAGTTGCCCAGCATCTCGAAGAAGGTGTGGTGGCGTGCCGTGTAGCCGACATTCTCGAGGTCGTTGTGCTTGCCGCCGGCGCGCACGCATTTCTGCGAGGTCGTGGCGCGGCTGTAGGGCCGCTGCTCCAGGCCGGTGAAGACGTTCTTGAACTGCACCATGCCGGCGTTGGTGAACATCAGCGTCGGATCGTTGCGCGGCACGAGCGGGCTCGAGGCCACGACCTCGTGGCCGTTGCGGCGGAAGTACTCTAGGAAGGTGCGGCGAATGTCGCTGACGCTTTGCATGCGCGCCTTGTAGCGTGTGCCCTTGGGCCTCGTCCAGAACGGGAGGACAGCGGTTTATGGCCGATTCCGCCCACTCTTCGGCCCTCTCCAGGGCCACCCTGCGCCTCACCATGGGGACGCTCGGGATCGTCCATCCGATCAGCGTGCCGACCGTCGCCGTGCCCGCCACCGAGGTCGTTCCCGCCCTGCAGGGGCTGGTGAACGCCGTGGTCGAGGCGGCCGAGAAGGAGAGCGTCGGGGCCGGCCAGGCGATTTCCTGCCGCAAGGGCTGCGGCGCCTGCTGCCGCCAGCTCGTGCCGGTATCGCGCACCGAGGGCGAGCGATTGCTGCAAGTCGTCGACGCCCTTCCCGGCGAGCGGCGCCAGGCCCTGAGGACGCGCTTCGCGGCGGCCGAAGCGGCGATCGAGGGGGCGGGCCTCAGGGAGCGCGGCGGGCGGACCGATCGCGACCTTTCAGCCGCCTACTTCGCTCTCGGCATCGCCTGCCCCTTCCTGGAAGAGGAAAGCTGCTCGATCCACCCCGAGCGTCCGCTGGTATGCCGCGAATATCTCGTGACCTCGCCGGCCGAGCGCTGCGGCGGGCCGGCGCAGGAAGGCGTGACGCCGGTCGCCGTGCCGAAAGTGTCGATGGCCGCACGCGGCCTGCAGGACGAAAGCGACGACTGGTTCCCGCTCGCCCTGCTGATGGCCTGGCGCCGCACCCGGCCGCGCAAGACGGTGCGGCGAACCGGACCGCAATGGGTGCAGCGCTTCCTGAAGAGGCTGGCTGCCAAATGAAAAAGGGCGGTGCTGCGCGTGGGGAAACAGCACCGCCCGGCGACAGGAGACAGGGGATCCTGGTCGCTTAAATCCGTTCGCTGGCCTGAAAGGTCCCTCGGCCGACGGCCCCGGGACGACAGCCGTGCCGTCAGTCCTCGTCCTCGTCGTCTTCCTTGCCGCCGTCCATCAGCGCGTCCGCCAGGATGCCGGCATTCTCGCGCACCTTGTTCTCGATCGCCTGGGCGATCTCGGGATGTTCCTTGAGGAAGTTCTTGGCGTTCTCGCGGCCCTGGCCGATGCGCTGGCCGTCGTAGGAGAACCACGAGCCCGACTTCTCGACTACGCCGGCCTTCTCGCCGAGGTCGATCAGCTCGCCGGTCTTGCTCACGCCTTCGCCGTACATGATGTCGAATTCGACGACCTTGAAGGGCGGCGCCACCTTGTTCTTCACCACCTTCACGCGCGTGGCGTTGCCGACCACCTCGTCCTTGTCCTTGAGCGCGCCGATCCTGCGGATGTCGAGGCGGACCGAGGCGTAGAACTTCAGCGCATGGCCGCCCGTCGTGGTCTCGGGGCTGCCGAACATGACGCCGATCTTCATGCGGATCTGGTTGATGAAGATCACCAGCGTATTGGACTTGGAGATCGAGGCGGTGAGCTTGCGCAGCGCCTGGCTCATCAGGCGGGCATGCAGGCCGGGCAGCGAATCGCCCATCTCGCCCTCGAGCTCGGCGCGCGGCACCAGGGCCGCCACCGAATCGATCACCAGCACGTCGACGGCGCCGGAGCGCACCAGGGTGTCGGCGATCTCGAGCGCCTGCTCGCCGGCGTCGGGCTGGGAGATCAGGAGATTGTCGATGTCGACGCCGAGCTTCCGGGCATAGCCCGGGTCGAGCGCATGTTCGGCGTCGACGAAGGCGCAGGTGCCGCCCTTCTTCTGGGCCTCGGCCACGACATGCAGCGCCAGCGTGGTCTTGCCCGAGCTCTCGGGGCCGTAGATCTCGACGACGCGGCCCTTGGGCAGGCCGCCGATGCCGAGCGCGATATCGAGCCCCAGCGAGCCGGTCGAGATCGCCTCGATCTCCAGCGCCTCGCGCTGGCCGAGCTTCATGATCGAGCCCTTGCCGAAGGCACGCTCGATCTGGGCCAGAGCGGCGTCCAGGGCCTTGTTCTTGTTTTCCATGCCGTCCTTCTCGACCACTTTCAGAACTGCAGACATTGGCGGTCTCCTTGGTTCTCCCACGCCCCTGTCGGGAGCGGCAATGCGGATAAGTTTCCGCCGGGGTCGGGCCAATGTACCTATTTTGTTCCGTTCGGCAAGGGGGGCAATTAACCTTTTGATCTAATAACATTTCTTGACACAAGTTCTAGGTCTGTTCGCGGCAATCTTCCAACAGCTTGGGGACAACCGCAACGGGCAATCCGGCCCGGCAAGCCGCGTGGCCTGCTCCATCGGCGCAGCCCCCGCCAACCGTTGCGCGTTATCCACGATGCCTCCCTCGAACAGCTTGCGCTCCCTCCTGTCCGCCATCCGGCTGCTGGCGGCATGGGATCGCCTGCGCGTCAGCTTCTGGTTCCTGCCCACCGTCATGGGAGGCGCCGCCATCGCGCTGTCCTTCGCCATGACGAAACTGGACGCCGCCATGGAAAGCGCCGTCCGCAACGGCTTCGAGTGGATCTACCTGTTCGGCCCGGAAGGCGCGCGCGCCATCCTGTCGGCGATCGCCAGTTCGATGATCACCGTCGCGGGGCTCACCTTCTCCATCACCATGCTCACCCTGCAGCTCGCCTCCTCGCAGTTCGGGCCCCGGCTGTTGCGCAACTTCATGCGCGATCGCGGCAACCAGCTCGTGCTCGGCACCTTCATCAGCACCTTCGTCTACTGCCTGCTCGTCCTGCGCACGGTCAAAGGCGTCGAAGGCGCGAGCTTCGTGCCGCACCTCTCGGTCGCGATCGGCGTGCTGCTCGCCATCGCCAGCCTCGCGGTCCTGATCTACTTCATCCACCACACCGCGCATTCGATCCGGATCGAGACCCTGCTCGCCGTGCTCGCGACCGAGACCTGCGAAACCATCGACCGGCTCTATCCGGACAAGCTCGGCCACGGCCCGCCGGCCCGTCCCGAAGACCGGCGGCCGGCGCCGCCGTCCTTCGACGACGCGCGTTTCCTCGCGCCGACGCGGAGCGGCTACGTCCAATATGTCGATACCAACGCCCTGCTCGACCTTGCCACGGGCCACGATCTCGTGGTGCGCCTCGACGTCGCGCCGGGCGCTTTCGTGACCGCGGGCGACGGCCTGATGGCCGTGGTCCCTCCCGACCGCGTGACGGAAGAGGCCGCGGCGGCGCTGCGCGCGACATTGGTCGTCGGTGACGAGCGAACGCCGAACCAGGACCTCGACTTCTCGGTCCGCCGCATCGTCGAGATCGCCCAGCGCTCGCTCTCGCCGGGGATCAACGACCCGACCACGGCGCTCTATTGCATCGATCGGCTGGGCGAAGCTTTCGCCCGGCTGGCGGAGCGCGACCATCCTTCGACCGAACGCTTCGACGATGCGGGCCGCCTGCGCGTGCTGGCGGAAACGGCGACTTTCGCCGACCTGGCCTGCTCGGCCTTCGCCGCAGTGGGACGCTATGCCGGATCCGACGCCGACGTGACCGCCAAGCTGACCACGGTCCTGTCGCGGCTGATCGACAAGGTCAGGCCGGAGGACCGGCGCAGGCTGGCGACGCTGCGCGACGCGATCGACCGGCAGGACGCGCACGAGACGTCCCAGGCGACGCGGGGCAGCCGGTTCGCGGCCGGCTAGGCCCGGCCTTCGCCCGGCTTGGATGCGAACAGGCGGCGCGCCGCGACGCCGACAGCCGGGCCCTGCAGCAGCACCGAGAACAGCACCACCGCATAGGTCGCCACCACGATCACGGGCTTGTACGGCCCGCTCGGCAGCGCCAGCGCCAGCGCGATCGAGATGCCGCCGCGCACGCCGCCCACCACCAATATGGCATAGGACCCCTTCACCAGCGGCGCGAAGGGCCGGAGCGCCAGGGCCGGCAGCCCGACCGACAAGGCGCGCGCCAGCAGCACCAGCGGAATGGCGGCGAAGCCGAACGGCAGCAGCCAGGGTGTGTCCAGCACCAGGATGACTTCCAGGCCGATCAGCAGGAAGAGGAGCGCATTCAGGATCTCGTCGACCAGCGACCAGAACTTGGTCACGTAGTCCCGCGTCATCTCGCTCATGGCGAGTTCGCGGCCGTGATTGCCGATGATGAGGCCGGCCACCGCCGTGGCGATCGGGCCGTTGACGCCGATGCGGTGGGCCAGCGCGTAGCTGCCCATCACCAGGGCCAGCGTGATCATGACCTCGAGATTGTGCTCGTCGATCGAACGCATGGCGAAGAACGCGATGCCGCCCGCGGTCAGGCCCAGGGTGCAGCCGCCCAGCGCCTCGGCGGCGAACAGCCGGCCGGCCTCGCTCCACATATTCTCGCTATTGCCCGCGGCCAGGCCGATCAGGACGGAGAACACGACGATTCCCACGCCGTCATTGAACAGGCTTTCGCCCGCCACCGTGGCCTCGAGCGTCGGCGGGACATGGGCCGATTTCAGGATGCCCATCACCGCCACCGGGTCGGTCGGGCTGATCAGGGCGCCGAACAGCAGGCACCACATCAAGGGCAGGTCGATGCCGAAGACGGCCGCCAACAGCCAGGCGCCGACCCCGACCACCGCGGTCGAGGCCACGACGCCGAACAGGGTGATGATCCCGATGGTCCATTTCGATTGCCGCAGATAGCGCAGATCGACCTGCAGCGCGCCGGCGAACAGCAGGAACGACAACATGCCCTGCATGAGGGCGGAGCGAAAATCGATGTCCTCGATGAAATGGCGCAGGGCGTGGCCGCCGGCGCCCGCCAACAGGCTGTCGGCCATGACGACCCCAATCGAGGCCACGGCCCCCATGATGGTGAGGCCCGTCGTCTGCGGCAGCCCCAGGAAGCGATGGTTCAGCCAGCCGAACGCCGCCGCGCACAGCATGAGCACGGCGGCGACGTCGAACAGGCCGAGGTCACTCATGGTTTAGCACGTCGCGGCCTCCCGCCCGGTCACGCCAAAAGGGGCGGACACCTTAGCGGGCGTCCGCCCCGTTCGGTAGCAAGTGTGACGGATCAGCCGCCCGTGCGGGTCACCGGCTGACGCCGCTCGTACTTGTAGTCCGGCATCGCCTTCAGCTTGTCCTTGGTCCAATCGGTGGTCAGCATGAGCGACTTGCCGTCCTGGCCGTACTTGATGTCCGACCACTTCACGGCGACGTCCTTGGTCCCCATGCCGAGAAAGCCGCCGACCGAGACGACGACCGCCTGCACCTTGCCGTCGTTGTCGATGTAGATGTCCTCCACCGACCCGATCGTGTCCTTGTTGTTGTTGTGGACCTTGGCGCCGATCAGGGCGCTGCCGGCCATCTGGCCGCTGGCGTTGAAGTCGCCCGTCGACCGGGTCGAGGCCGACGCCACCCGGTCTGCCGGCGCCGCCCCCGGAACTGTCGCGGCCGCACGGTTGCCGGTTGGCGTGTAGAGGCCCGAATCGTTGAAGACGTGGCCGCGCCACTTGGTATCGGAGTACTTGTACGGCGCCATCGCCTTGAGCTGGTCCTTGGTCATGTTGACCGTGACCTTCTCGCCCCCTTTGGTGACGTTGAGATCCTTCCAGGCCAGCTTCACGTCGCGCTCGCCCATGCCGAGGAATCCGCCGACGCCGACGATCACGCTGTCGATCTTGCCGTCCTTGTTGACGTAGACCGACTCGATCTCGCCGATCGTCTCGTCCTGGGCGTTCTTGACGTTGCGACCGATCAGCTTGCTGACATCCGCGCCAGTCGAGGCCGCCGTCGTGGCCTCCGCGGTCTGGGGCGGAGTCGTGGCGTGGGTTTGCGCATAGGCGGCGGTCGAACCGACGGTCAGAAGTCCTGCGAGTACGACATGCTTCAGCATCTTGTAGCCTCCGTTGTGTTCATCGTGATCACAAGTGAACGATGCCGAGGCCGAAGAAGTTGCAAAGATTTGCCCGTATCGGAGGCGATGCGGAGGGCTCAGCCCTTCGCTGCCAAGATTCTGCCGCCAAGCTGGACCGGTTGCGCGTCGATCAGGACGAAGGCGATCACGCAGGGCGCATCCGACCGGTTGACCCAGTTATGGATGGTTCCGCGCTGCACCAGCACGTCGCCCGCGCGCAGGGTGACGCATTGATCGTCCAGCTCCATGTCAATCTCGCCCGACAGCACGATCGCATAGTCGATGGAATTCGTCCGGTGATTGCGCGGCGTCACGCCGGGCGCGTATTCGATCAGCCGGAAGACGGTGCCGCCGTCGCGCGTCGTGCCGGTGATCTCCCTGGCCGTGTCGGCGAAGCCGGCATTGTCGACCGGGAACCCGGCGGTCGACCAGATGTTCGCGATGGTCGCGCCCGGCCGGAAGGAGACGACGTCGCGCGAGACCTCGTCGATCGCCACGACGGCCTTGCCCTCGCCGTCATGCGACGTCACCACCCGCCGTATCTTCATGTCGACCTACCTTGGCCCCTATTTCGGTCCCAGCATTCCCGCGGACTTGAGAGCGGCGATCGCGGCCGCGTCGTAGCCGAGCTCCGCCAGCACCTGATCATTGTGCTGGCCGATCTCGGGCGGGTCCATGGTCAAGGGCGGGCGCCAGCCCAGCATCTGGAAGGGCAGCAGCGGCAGGCGCGTCTTCACCCCGCCCGGCAGCGTGGTCGGCGCCAGAGAGCCGTTGGCCAGGAGATGCGGATGGTCGAACAGGTCCTGCGGCCGCGCCACCGGGGCGAAGGAGATGTCGGCCTCCAGGCACATCCGCTCGAGCTCGTCCTTGCCGTAGCGGCCGAAGATCTCGGCGACCTTCGGCACCAGCCACGGCCGCGCCTCGATGCGCAGGTTGTTGGTCGCAAGCTTCGGATCGGCGGCGAGATCCGGCTGCCTGAAGAACTCGCAGAAGCGCTTCCACTGCCCATCGCTGGTGATGCCGATGAAGACCTGCTGCCCGTCGGCGGTGTTGAAGATCTCGTAGACGGCCCAGGAGCTCACCCGTTCCGGCATGGGCGGCGGCGGCGCGCCGTTGATGGCGGTGATCGCCAGATGCTGGCCCATCAGGAACACGACCGATTCGAACAGCGCGCTCTCGACCAGCCCGCCCTTGCCGGTGCGCTCGCGCGTCTTCAGCGCCAGCACCGTGCCGAAGGCGCCGAACAGGCCGCCGACGATATCGACCACCGAGGTGCCGGCGCGCAGCGGCCGGCCCGACGGCCCGGTCATGTAGGCCAGCCCGCCCATCATCTGCACGACCTCGTCGAGCGCCGGCCGCTTCTCGTAGGGCCCGGGCAGGAAGCCCTTGAGCGCGCAATAGACCAGCCGCGGATTGATCTTCTCCAGATGCTCGGGCCCCAGCCCGCGCTTGCCCATCGAGCCCGGCGCGAAGTTCTCGATCATGACGTCGGCCGACTGCAGGAGCTTCACAAGCACCGCCCGGCCCTGGGCTGAGTCGGCATCCAGCGCTAGGCTCTTCTTGTTGCGGTTGAAGTAGCCGAAGAAGCCCGCGCCGAAGCCCCGGAGCTTGCGCGTGCGGTCGCCGTCCACCGGCTCGACCTTGATCACCTCGGCGCCGAGGTCGGCCAGGATCATGCCGCAGGAGGGGCCGAGGATGGTGTGGGTGAGCTCGACGACGCGGATGCCTTTGAGCGGCGGAGTGACGGTTGGGGCCATGCCAACCTCAATACAGCACTGCGGCGCCAATCCTCAACTCCTTGCCGGATGTGTATATGATGATAATATACAAACATGCCGGGCTTGGAGCGGGTCGAAGGCTTCGACTGGGACGAAGGCAATGCTCACAAGAGCGTCGAGAGGCATCAGGTCAGCCAAAGCGAGGCCGAGCAGATCTTCTTCAATGATCCGTTGGTGGTCGGCGAGGATGTCCGTCACAGTATCCGTGAGCCGCGGCAGCACGCTTTGGGCCGCACCGACACCGGACGGTTGCTCCACGTCACGTTTACGCTACGCAACGATGGCAGGCTGATCAGGATTATTTCCGCCCGATCCATGAATCGCAGAGAACGAGTACGCTATGAGCAAGAGATTGAAGACCGTTCCGAAATTCCGGAGTGAGGCGGAAGAGCGCCGCTTCTGGGAAACTCACGATTCCACCGACTATGTCGACTGGAGCAAGGCCAGACGCGTGCGCTTCCCCAACCTCAAGCCGTCGACGACTTCCATCTCTCTGCGGCTGCCGGTGACGTTACTGGATCGAATAAAGGTCGCCGCCAACAAGCGCGACGTTCCCTACCAGTCCCTGATCAAGACCTGGCTTGCCGAAAAGACGGACGAGCAGGCTTCCTCAAGATAAGGCGAACCAGCTCTCGATATCCTTGGTGAGCGGCAGGCCGGCCGCCTCGCCCAGCACGCGGTGGCCCATGCCGGCGCCGACCAGGAAGGCCTCCTGGTGTGGCAGGGCGTTGGCCTTGAGCAGGCGGCGGATGGCCGGGCCGTCGTGACCCCAGCCCACCGCCTCGACCTTGCCGTCGAAGGCGCGGTTGACGATCGAAAGGAACTCGGCGCGCTCCTCGTCAGTGAGCGCCGGCACGGCATCGATGTCGCCCAGCACGAACAGCCGGCCGCGGAATTTCGCCACAAGGGCGGCGACCGAATTGCGCGGCTCGACGATGATCTCGCGGTCGGGCCCGCGGCGGACGCGCGCGGCCAGCGACAGGGGGATCACGGCGGCGCCGAGATGGGCGCCGGAATCCATGATCGCGGCCGTCAGTTCCTTGTAGGTGATGCCCAGCCGCTCGGCCCGCTTCAGCCGCATCATGGCCACTTCCGGCTTGGGGGTCTTCCAGGCCTTGGCGGCGGCACGCCGCCATACCCAGGCCTCCCACGACATGTCGAAGGTCGGCCCGTTGTTGTGGCCGATGCCTGGCCTGCGCAGCAGGGCCTCGACATTGGCATGCCGGACCCCTAGACGGTCGAAACGATCACCCATAACGGTATTCTAACGCAAACTTGGTGCCGAAATCGAGGAGTGGGCCGTGGACGATTTTCAGGTCGATGTGCTGGTGGTAGGCGCGGGTAACGCGGCGGCTTGTGCGGCCCTGGCGGCACGCGAAACGGGCGCCTCGGTCGCCATGCTCGAGGCCGCCCCCGAGGAGGAACGCGGCGGCAACAGCACCTATACGGCGGGCGCCATGCGGGTAGTGTTCCACGGCGTCGACGACCTGGTGCAGCTCTACGACCTCACCAAGGACGAGAAGCGCGACGTCGATTTCGGCAGCTACTCGGCCGACCAGTTCCTCGACGACATGGGCCGGGTGACCAACTACCGCTGCGATCCCGAGCTCACCGACATCCTGATCGGCAGGAGCTTCGAGACCCTGAAGTGGATGCGCGGCAAGGGCGTGCGCTTCCAGCCCTCCTACGGCCGGCAGGCCTTCAAGGTGAACGGCAAGTACAAGTTCTGGGGCGGGCTGGCGGTCGAGGCGTGGGGCGGCGGGCCGGGCCTGGTCGATCTCGAGCACAAGGCGGCGGTCAAGGCCGGCATCCCCATCCACTACGAGACGCCGGCGGTGTCGCTGATCGAGGAGGACGGCGTGGTGCGCGGCGTCATCGCCCGCCACAAGGGCCGCAAGGTCAGGATCGGCGCCAAGGCCGTGGTGCTGGCCTGCGGCGGCTTCGAGAGCAACGCCGAGATGCGCACGCGCTATCTCGGTCCGACCTGGGACCTCGCCAAGGTGCGCGGCACGCGCTTCAACACCGGCGCCGGCATCAACATGGCGCTGGCGATCGGCGCCAAGCCGCACGGCAACTGGTCGGGCGGCCATGCCGTCGGCTGGGACATGAACGCGCCGGAGTTCGGCGACCTCGAGGTCGGCGACAATTTCCAGAAGCACTCCTATCCGCTCGGCATCATGGTCAACGCCAACGGCGTGCGCTTCGTCGACGAGGGCGCCGACTTCCGCAACTACACCTATGCCAAGTACGGCGCGGTGATCCTGGCCCAGCCGCAGCAATTCGCCTGGCAGATCTTCGATTCCAAGGTGCTCGACAAGCTGCGCGACGAATACCGCATCAAGCGCATGACCAAGGTGCGCGCCGACACGATCGAGGAGCTGGCCAGGAAGCTCGAAGGCGTCGACGAGCAGCAGTTCCTCAAGACCATCAAGGAGTGGAACGCCGCGGTCATGACTGAGGTGCCGTTCAATCCCGCGATCAAGGACGGCCGCGGCGTGCGCGGACTCGCCGTCCCCAAGAGCAACTGGGCCAACACGATCGACACGCCGCCGTTCGAGGCCTATGCCGTGACCTGCGGGCTGACCTTCACCTTCGGCGGGCTCAAGATCACCAACGAGGGCGAGGTCGAGAGCACCGACGGCAGCACCATTCCCGGCCTGTTCGCCGCCGGCGAGCTGGTCGGCGGCCTGTTCTATCACAACTATCCCGGCGGCACCGGGCTGGTGTCCGGCGCGGTGCTGGGCAAGCTCGCGGGCGATTCGGCCGGACGCTACGTCAAGGACAAGAACTGAGGCACGCGATCTCGTCCCGAGCGGGACGACGCTACTTCTTCGGCACCATGCAGAAGCCCTGCGCCTCGACGCTCAGCGTGGGATTGAACTTGCTGCGGAAATTCTCCAGCGCAATGGCGGCCGTCAGCTCGACGATCTGCGCCTCGGTGAAATGCTTCTTCAGCTCGGCGAAGAAGGCGTCGTCGACCTGCCGGTCGGTGTAGGTGATGCGCTCGGCATATTCCAGCGCCAGCCGCTCGGCCGCGCTGAACAGCTTGCTGTCTTGCCAGTTCAGCACTTCCGCGACCTTCTCCAGGCCGCCTTCCGTCTCCGTCACCCGGACGGAGTTGAGGTCGATTCAAAACGGACAGCCGTTGATCGACGCCACCCTGAGATAGATCAGCGGCAGCAACGCCTTGGGCAACTGGCCCGACTGCTCGATCGAGGCGCCCAGCAGCTTGGCGGCGCGCAGGATCGGCGGGCAATGCGCCATCACCTTGGTGGGATTGAGCAGGTCGCCGAAGATCTCGCGCTCCTTCTCGAACACCGCCGCAAGCACCGGATCGCCGGCCTCTTCTTCGATTTCGCTGACACGGGGCATGAGGGGGTCTCCTTGTCGCCGCCGGCAACTTAGCGCCGTCCCGCCGAACAGGGCGACGGAACTTTTCTCATGCTGGCCCTCGACGCCGTTTGCGGCCAGGAGCCATAGTCGCCTTGCAATGCCAAGCTTCAACTACCGGCTGTTTGCCCGCGCGGTCGAGCAGCGCAAGCAGGTCGTCTGCGTCTACGACGGCCACCGGCGCGAGCTCTGCCCGATCATCCTGGGACACAAGCGGGGCGGCGAGGAGGTCGCGCTGACGTTCCAGTTCGCCGGCGAAAGCAGCCGCGGTCTTCCGCCCAAAGGCAGCTGGCGATGCCTCTTGCTGTCCGGCGCCAGCGACGTCCAGCTCCGCGATGGGCCGTGGCGCTCGGGTCCCAGCCACCGGCAGCCGCAGTCCTGCGTGGACGTCGTCGAGTTCGACGTCAATCCGTCGAGTCCGTACAGGCCTAGAACCCCAGCACCTTCGCCTGCACCACGCCCTCGAGGCCGGCGATCTTCTTGAGGAGCTCCGACGAGATCGGCTGGTCGACCTGCATGTTGACCGAGGTGAGCTGCGGGCGCAGCACGCCCATCAGCGCCAGCTGGCTCAGCGGCTTGTCCCCCGACACAGTCGTTTTGACCTGTTGAACCATGGGCTGCATTCTACTCAGGTCGGACGTGAGGATGCGAACTTCGCAACACAATGAAGGGCGGCGAACATGGGAAGGCTCAACGGCAAGGTCGCCGCGGTGACGGGTGGGGCATCGGGAATCGGCGAGGCGACGGTCAGGCGTTTCGTCGCCGAGGGCGCGAGCGTGGCGTTCTGCGATCGCGACGGCGACCGCGGCCGCCGCGTGGCGACCGAGCTCGAGGCCACAGGCGCCAAGGTCGCCTTCACGCAGGCCGACGTCGGTACCGAGGCGGCATGCCTTGCCTTCGTCAACGGTGCGGCGCAGCAGTTCGGGCGCCTCGACATCCTCATCAACAACGCCGGCATCCGCAAATACGAGAAGGTCGACGAGGCGAGCGCGGCGAGCTGGAACGAGATCCTCGGCGTCAACCTGATGAGCTACGTCTTCTGTGCCAAGGCGGCCGTTCCCCTGATGCGCCGCGACCAGGGGCGCGACAGGGCCGGCGCCATCGTCAACGTCGCCTCGGTCCGTTCGGTCGTCTCAGGCGGCGGCAATCTGCAGTATGACACGACCAAGGCGGCAATCGCGGGCCTGACGCGGGCGCTCGCCGCCGACCACTCGCCGGAGGGCATTCGCGTGAACGCCGTCGGTCCTGGCCCGATCTTCACGCCGTTCCATGAGCGCCGCATCGCGGCGGCTGGCGAGACCGTCGAGCAATACAACGCCCAGGCGGCCCGAGGCACCATGCTGAAGCGCCCGGGCAGGGCCGAGGAGGTCGCCGCCGCAATCCTTTTCCTGGCCTCAGACGACGCCTCCTACGTCACCGGCGCCCTGCTGTTCGTGGACGGCGGCATGACGGCGCTGTGAGAAAGTCTTCACGGAAGCAAGGGTGAACGCATGGTCGAAAAGAATGCTGCGTGGCGTGCGGAGCCACTGACCTGGGGGCAAGGGTCGAGGGTCTTCGAGGTGTTCCTCGAACCGACCTGCCCGTTCTCCGCGAAGGCCTTTGGCAAGCTCGACGAGACCTTGCAATTGGCGGGCGCCGACAACGTCACGCTCAAGATCTGGCTGCACTCGCAGCCATGGCATCTGTTTTCCGGTGTGATCACGCGTTGCGCGCTCGCTGCCTCCACTCTTGGCGAGGGCAAGGGCGCCGCCAAGAAGGTGCTTGCGGGGGTCGCCGCTCACCGTGACAAGTTCGAACCCGCCGATCATTGCAGCGGCCCTCTTCTGGCGTTGTCACCCGCCGACGTCATTGCGCGCGTCGAAGAATATTCGGGCCTGAAGCTTGCCGAGGCCTACGCTCTCCCCAAGCTGGATCAGGAGGTCAAGCGACATACGAAATATGCCCGTCAGAACGGCATCCATGTTTCACCGACCTTCATGATCGATGGCCTGGTCCAGAACGACATGAGCAGCGGCGACGCGGTGTCCGCCTGGGTTTCCCGTCTGTCGGCGAATTAGAGTTGCCGGGAGGGCGCCATTCCGTGGCGCTTCTTCTTCCTCCCCATGCAAAGCATGGGGAAGTGTCCGCGAAGCGGACGGAGGGGTCAGCAGTCCGGGAGGCAAATGACCCCTCCGTCGGCGTATGACGCCGACACCTCCCCAAGCGAAGCTTGGGGAGGAAGCGCCACTGAAGTGGCGCGCTCCCGGCAAAGACCCATGAGCGCCCCTACTCCGCGGCGGCTGGCTGCCGGGCAGGCGAACCGTCGCGGCCAATCTCGGCATCCCAAGGGCCGGGGAAGCGACCGCTCCCGGTCTTCTCACGCGTGAATATGTTGTAGTCGACCGGCCACTCGGCGCGCGGCATCTCGTAGAACACTTCGACGCCGTTGCCGTCGGGGTCGCGCAGGTAGATGCCGAGCGAGATGCCGTGGTCGACGACGCGCTCTATCGGTTGTCCCTCGGCCTTGAGCTTGTTGTAGAACTCCTTGAGGTCGTCGAGGCTTTCGAGGCGCCAGGCCATGTGGTTCAGGCCCACCTGACGCTTCGACGGCAGGGGCGCATCCTCGCCCAACTGCATCAGCGCCACCTCGTGCGACTGCTCCTCATCGGCCGTCAGAAAGGCGGCCCAGCCCGGCCGGTATTCGTAGACGTGGAGGCCCAGCAGATCCTCGTACCACTTCTTCGACCGCTCGACGTTGCGGACGTAAACATTGACGTGCTGCAGATACATCGGGCGCTTTGTCATGGTGTCCTCGCGCGCACAGTCTCTCAGTAAGGACGGTCGCCACGCACCAGCATCCGATACAGGCGGCGATGCTGGCTGTGATCGTAGTCGAATCCGGCTTTGTGCAAAGAAGCGCGGTCATCGATGATCAGCAGGTCGCCCTTCTGATACTCGTGCGTATAGCAAAATTGCGGCTGCGTGATCCTGTCGGTCAAGTCCTGCAGAAAATCCTGGGTTTCTTCGGGCGACAGGCCGGTCACCGTCTCGGTCTTGGCCTGGTGAAACCACGCAGCCTTGGTGCCGGTCTCCGGGTGGGTGCGGACCAGGGGATGTATCGTCGGCGGTTTCGTCGCCTCGCGCTGGGCCTTCACGATATCCGGATTGCCGGTCTTCATCCGTGCGCTGCTGATCAGCGTATTCTCCGTCTTCGCGCCGGCGATCTTCCGTTTCACGTCGTCGGGAAGCGCTTCGTAGGCGGCCCGCGCGTTGCAAACCGATGTCCCGCCCCCCTTGTCCGGCACGGCCACCGCATACAGCATGGTGAACTTGGGCGGCAATTCCTGGTTGGTGTGGTCGGTGTGCCAGGTGGCATTGCCGCCGACTTTCGCCGGCTGGCCTTTGCTGTCCAGGTGACGGTTGTCGAGCACACTGATCAACGGAAAGCCGTCAACCAGATAGCGCCGGTTCTGGTCCTCCATCAGCTCGCCGAACATTTCTCCAGCGGCTTGCACCTGGCCCGGGGTGAGATGCTCCTGCCCGCGAATCACAAGGACCACGTTTTCGACGACGGCGTCGTAGAGCTTCTTTCGCGTGGCGCCGTCGATGGGGCCCGCAAGGTCGATACCCGTGACAATGGCGCCGATGTGCTCCTTGACCTTCTCGATCTTCAGGACCTGGGTAGGCATCCTCGCCGCGGCAGCGCTCATGATCTGGCTCCTCACTTCGGAGAACCACTCTCGCCAATAGCATCGGCCGAATGTCGGCATCTATCAAGATGGTCCGGCCGAGACTCGCGGCGGGGAAGCCAGTTCCATCGTGCGGTTTGCCGAAGGCCGCGTCCTGTGTGGCCAGCGCTTGACCGAAGCGCTTGGCCCGTCGGTAATCAATCGGGCCGCGCTTCGCGGAGCAGGAGACACACCATGCCGACCGTTCATCCGCAGGTACAGAAAGCGCGCGATCTCATGCCCCTGATCGCCGCGGCCTCGGACGAAAACGACGAAATCCGGAAACTCACCAAGCCCGTCGTCAAGGCCCTGATCGATGGCGGGTTCTTCACCCTGCTGAAGACGAAAGCCGTCGGCGGCATGGAACTGAAACCCTCGATCTTCGCCCAGGTCACCGAAGCGCTCGCCAGTGCGGACGGATCCACCGGGTGGGTGGTGTGTCAAAGCAACGGCTGCTCGACCGCGAGCGCCTATCTTCCTCCGGATATTGCCCGGGAGATGTTCGGCAGCCCCGACGGGATCCTCGCCTGGGGGCCTCCCGGCCCGTACGAAGCCACACAAGTGGAAGGCGGGTACCGCATCACCGGAAAATGGCGCTTCCTGAGCGGCAGCCAGAACGCCACCTGGCTTGGCGCGCATGTGCGGGTGGCGGGCACCCGGGAACTGAAGACATTCCTCTATCCCAAGTCGAGCGCCACGTTCCACGACATCTGGCACACGCTGGGACTGCGCGGCACGGCCAGCAACGAGTATTCCGTCGACAACCTGTTCGTTCCGCACCAGCGCGCCATCTATCGCGACGATGCGCGCGACCGCCGCAGCGACAGCCCGCTTTACCGCTTCACCAGCACCCAGCTCTATTCGATCGGGTTCGGGGGCGTGGCCCTCGGCATTGCCCGTGGCACGATGGACGCGTTCCTGGGCCTGCCGCGGGAAAAGATCCGCGGTGGCGCGGGCAAGCCGATGGTGGAGAACAACGTCGTCCAGTCGCACGTGGCGCAGTCCGAGGCGAGGTGGCGGTCGGCGCGTTATTTCCTTCACGCTGCGGCGGACGAAGCGTTCGAGACGATCGAGGAACGCGGCGAGATGGACCTGGATCAACGGACCCGCCTGCGCCTCGCCTCCACCTGGGCGATTCAGTCGTCACGGGAGATCGTCAATACGCTGTTTCACCATTGCGGCTCGATGGGGGTGTTCGAGGAAAATCCGTTCGAACGCCGTCTGCGCGACATCGACACGGTCGCGCAACAGGGTCAGGGGCGCATCCTGCACTACGAGACGGTCGGTCAGGTCATGCTTGGCGTGTCACCCGAGAATGTTTTCTAATTTTGGACAGGCCATCAGTCTTCCGACTAGCATGGCGGCTGCGGGGAGAAGGAGCGCGACCATGGACAAGGCGTTGTCAGGCGTTCGCATCATCGACATGACGCACAACCAGGCGGGGCCCGCCTGCACGCAGATCCTGGGCTTCCTCGGGGCCGACGTGATCAAGCTCGAGGAGCCCAAGGGCGGCGACATTGCGCGGGTGAACATGCGCGACCACAAGAACAGCGACAGCTTGTTCTTCCTGATCCTGAACGCCAACAAGCGCAGCCTGACGCTGAATCTCAAGACCGACGCCGGCAAGGATCTGTTCCGGAAGGTGATCGCCCAGTCGGACGTGCTGGTGGAGAATTTCGGGCCGGGCGCGCTCGATCGCCTCGGGTTCGGCTACGAAGCCCTGAGCAAGATCAACCCGCGGCTTATCTACGCCACCATCAAGGGCTTCGGCACCTACGGGCCCTACAGCGGATTCAAGAGCTTCGAGCCGGTCGCCCAGGCCATGGGCGGGGCGATGAGCGTCACCGGCTTCCCCGAAAATCCGCCGACCTACGTCTGGCCATCGATCGGGGATTCCGGCACCGGCATGCATATGGCGATCGGCATCCTGGCAGCGCTGCAGCAGCGCCATGCGACCGGCCGCGGCCAGCAGGTCGAGGTCTCCATGCAAGACGCGGTCGTCAACCTGGTGCGGGTGAGCCTGCGCGACCATCAGCGCTTCGGCCATCCGAGTCCGCGCAGCGGCAATCAGCTCGGGACCAACGTGCCTGGCACAACCTACGCCTGCGCGCCGGGCGGCCCGAATGACTACGTCTTCCTTTACGCACAGCCGCAGATGTGGCCGGCGGTGGCGAAAGTGCTGGGGCAGCCGGAGTTGACCGAGGATGAGCGCTTCAAGACCGCCGAAGCACGCTGGAACAATCGGACGGAACTCAACGCCATCGTCGAGGCGTGGACGCGCCGGCGCGGCAAGCACGACGTCATGCGCCTGATGGGCGATGCGGGCGTCCCCTGCGGCGCCTGCCAGGACACTGGCGAGGTGCTGGCCGATCCGCACCTCAAGGCGCGCGAGATGATCGTCGACGTGGATTACCCGACCCGCGGCACCTATCAGACGGTCGGCTGCCCGGTCAAATTGTCGGATTCGCCCGTCGCGGTCAGCCGTCCGCCCCTGCTGGGCGAGCACACCGACGCACTGCTTGAAGCCCTGTGCGGGGTCGAGCCCGACGAGGCGAAACGCCTGCGCCAGGAGGGAGTCGTCTAGCACGGCCTACGATCAATTGGACATTGGAGGCCCAAGGGTCGGCGAGACTAGAAGCTCAGCAGCTTCGCCTGCACCACGCCTTCCAGCGCCGCGATCTTCTTCAGCATCGAGAGCCAGATCGCGAAGCCCGTGGGATAGGCCCTTGTGCCCCTACTTCGAGCAGCGACCGAAGAGCGGCGCGAAGAAGCCCTCTGGCCAAGGCTTAGGCCCCCTCTCACTCCCCAGTACCTCGATACCCCCGACACCACGACACTCCCCATACCACGAAACCGTGATACCCAGACCCCGAGCAAATAGCCCTATTCCACTTGGCTCAGCTGGAATCCCTGTGGCACATCTGAACCTAGTAAACTATCGAAATGGCTTTTTCATGCCAACTCCATATCCAATTCTGCCTGATTTCATGTAAATTACCGCCCAATTGCGGGAACTACGCATTCGACTTTGCGCATCGCTAGTCGTACGCTTTGGACATCGTGAAGGTCCGGAGATTAGCTGAGAGTCCAATCTTTGCCGTATCTCCGAACGCCCTCGGTCATCACGGTTCCCTGGGCTGATCAGTAGCGAAGGGCTCGGCGTCCAAAGCCGAGCCCGCCCCTTCTTATCAGCAGGTACCCATGGCCCGGAACACCGCTCGCTCAATTCTCAGAAGGCAGCTCGACGCGCGGCGACGGCTATGGGCGCAGCTCACCAAAAGCATGCTGTGGAGCATGGACAACGATGGCTGGGTTGCCCTGCCGCGCCTCATGCCCCTCATGCTCAGCATTATGGATGACTTGTCGGGCAAGGGCTTTCCCGTGAGCAGAACCTATCTTGAGCTATGGTCCCGGATACGTATCGAGGAGAGCTTTCTCACGTTAAATCGTCCTGAAGAAATGGCATTCCACGCGGGATTCGAAGGCCAGCGAGCGCTCAGGACCTGGAAGGACCGCATGCAGCGGCTTGCGAACCTTGATTTTATCGGGGTGAAGCCTGGCCCATTGGGCGAACTATCTTACGTCGTCATCTACAATCCATATCATGTCATTAGGCGAGCCTACTTGACGAACCAAGTGCAAGAGAACAAGTGGCAAGCCCTGGTGATTCGAGCGAACGAGGTCGGTGCCTTCGACATCGACGACATTGATGACAAGGGCAGGTTGATTGTCGCCGACGAAGAGGATGAGGAGGAGGACGCCAAACCGACATCCGACCGAAATAGTTCGGCAAAGGCAGCAAAGCCGCGAACCAGAACTCAGCGCGCCGCCCGGCGCTAACGCGTTATGCGGATCACGATCCGCTCGCCCCCACGTATGCTCATGAAGCGCCGACGTGGCCAGCACATAGGTGGCGCCAAGCGGCGGCATGCCAATCTATCTGCCCGCTGTGACGTCTCACTCCAATAGCTCCGCGTCGATCGTTACGTTAGTGGCCTATCGTCGACCTAAGCGCTCCAGCCATAGATTTGCCTGAGACAACTGCCGCCGCGATTGCAGCGGCGATTCCGGGATTGACCCCCAACAGCGCGAGGACACTCGCACTCGACATGACGATGCCCATGTCAGCCGACTTGTCGAGCACCTTGCCGCTACTCCTATTCCACCACTTGCTAATGCTATCGCCGAACTTGTTCCCAGCTTTGACCACCTCGGCGGTCTTGGCCCGTGGCTGTTTTAGTTTAGCGACTGCCTTTTCGAGTTCAGCCACGCGCTTTCGGAGCTCCTCGTACTCTGAAATCGCCGTCTCTTTGCCTACAATCTTGTCGTCGGAGTTCGGCCTTTCAGACCTGAGCGCTTCTAGCTTCGAGTTCGATCTGAGCTGCCAGTGACTGTACGATGGTGATGATCGCGTCGGCGTTTGCTTTAGTTCGCATTGCCGGTGTTGTCGTGTGCTTCCGTCTCGGTTTCGGCTTCGGAGGCGGCACCGACTCGGGAGCATCGGAAGTATTCTCAACGATCTCTTTCCAATCATCCAGATACTCCTCGAGTTGCGCCAACGCCACTGAGTCCACGCCGAACGATTTCGCTGCTCGCTCTTCGTATTTCTTACTCATGGGCTGCGGGTGAACCAATGCCACCTTGAGTAGCCGTCGCTTGTTCACCTTGAAGATCGTGTCGACGGTGTTCTTAGAGATAATGCCGCTTAATCTCGTGCAGACTAAACCGACATACTGGTCGGATGTTATGGCTACGATGAACGACGGGCTCCGTACATCGCCCACAATTTTGTAGCCTGCGCGGATGACCGCTTTTGCTACGTCATGAGAAAACTCGACGTCAGACTGTACCCGTCCTGTATTTTTCGGCATTCATGCCTCCCCCACTTGATGATAACAGGGGGTGATGCGGGATGCCCATGCTGGCTTTCCGCTAAGTGCCGTTTCAGAAAATGCCAACCGCACATCCCGTCCGTTATTCACTTTGGTTTCGGCGACGGTCGCGACATTTGGTTGAACAAGGCGAAGTTTCAAAAGGAAAGGGATAGGCACTACGTAGTGCTTCCCACAGACGAATGGGCGTTCCGGTCCTTCACTCGTTCCTCCTCGGACGATTAGGTACCGACGCTTTTGGTGTAGTAAGCGGTGATCCTTAGAAGCTCAGCAGCTTCGCCTGCACCACGCCTTCCAGCGCCGCGATCTTCTTCAGCAGCTCGGCCGAGATCGGCTGGTCGACCTGGACCAGGGCGATCGCCGAGCCGCCGGGCGCATCACGGCCGAGATGGAAGGTCGCGATGTTGACCTTGCTCTCGCCCAGAAGCGTGCCCAAGCGGCCGATGAAGCCCGGCTTGTCGTCGTTGGTGATGTAGAGCATGTGCGGGGCGAACTCGGCCTCGATCTCGATGCCCTTGATGTCGACGATGCGCGGATGCTTGCCGCCGAACAGCGTGCCGGTGACCGAGCGCGTCTGCCGTCCGGTCGTCACGGTCACGCGGATCATCGACTGGTAGTCGCTGGCGCGCTCGTGCTTGACCTCGGCCATCTCGATGCCGCGCTCGCGGGCGATGACGGGTGCGTTCACCATGTTGACGGTGGTGAGCTGCGGCCGCAGCACGCCCATCAGCGCCACCTGGCTGAGCGGCGTGATGTTGAGCGAGGCGACGTGGCCCTCGTACTCGATCGACACCGCCTTGATCCCGGTCTCGGTGAGCTGGCCCGCGAACGAGCCCAGCTTCTCGGCAAGCTCGAGGTAGGGCGCCAGCTTGGGCGCGTCCTCGGCCGAGACGTTGGGCATGTTGAGCGAATTCACGATCGCGCCGGTCAAGAGGTAGTCCGCCATCTGCTCGGCGACCTGCAGCGCCACGTTCTCCTGCGCCTCCACCGTGGCGGCGCCGAGATGGGGCGTGCTGACGAGGTTGGGGGCGCCGAACAGGACGTTCTCCTTGGCCGGCTCCTCGGTGAAGACGTCGAAGCCGGCGCCCGCGATGTGGCCCGAGACCAGCAGGTCGCGCACCGCCAGTTCGTCGACCAGGCCGCCGCGGGCGCAGTTGATGATGCGCACGCCCTTCTTGGTCTTCATGAGGTTGGCGCGGCTGAGGATGTTCTTCGTCTGCTCGGTGAGCGGCGTATGGACGGTGATGAAGTCGGCGCGCGCCAGCACCTGCTCAAGCGTGCCCTTCTCGACGCCCAGCTCCTGGGCGCGCACGTCGGACAGGAAGGGATCATAGGCGATCACTCGCATCTTCAGCCCGATGGCGCGTTCGGCCACGATCGAGCCGATATTGCCGCAGCCGATCAGGCCCAGCGTCTTGAAGCTGAGCTCGGTGCCCATGAAGCGGTTCTTCTCCCACTTGCCGGCCTGCGTGGAGGCGTTGGCGTCGGGGATCTGGCGCGCCACAGCGAACATCAGGGCGATGGCGTGCTCGGCGGTGGTGATGGCGTTGCCGAATGGCGTGTTCATGACCACCACGCCGTGCGCCGTGGCCGACTTGATGTCGACGTTGTCGACGCCGATGCCGGCGCGGCCCACCACCTTGAGCTTCGTGGCCTCGGCCAGGACCTCGGCCGTGACCTTGGTGGCCGAGCGGATGGCCAGGCCTTCGTAGTTGCCGATGACGGCGCGCAGCTCGGCGGGCTTGAGGCCAGGCTTGAAATCGACGTCGCAGCCGCGTTCGGAAAAGATCTCGACGGCGCGCGGGGACAGCTCATCGGAGATGAGCACCTTGGGTTTTGCCATGACTAAGAACTCCTCAGGCCGCCTGCTTGCCGAATTCGCGCTCGATCTCACCGTAGGCCCAGTCGAGCCAGGGCAGCAGCGCCTCGAGATCGCTCTTCTCCACCGTGGCGCCGCACCAGATGCGCAGGCCCGGCGGGGCGTCGCGGTAGGAGCCTAGGTCGTAGCCCGCCTTCTCGGTTTCCAGCAGATCGGCCATCCTCTTGGCGGCGGCGGCCTGCTTGTCGGCCGGCAACGCCGTGAACCACGGCGCGGTGATGTTGAGGCACACCGAGGTATTGGAGCGGATGGCCTTGTCGGCGGCGAGGAAGTCGATCCACTCGCGGTCGGCCGCGAACTTCTCCAGCACGCCGAGATTGTCCTCCGAGCGCGCCATCAATGCCTTCAGCCCGCCGATCCTTTCACCCCAGCGCAGGCCGTCGATCGCGTCCTCCACACAGAGCATCGAGGGCGTGTTGATGGTGTCACCCTTGAAGATCGCCTCGGAGAACTTCGCCCCCGAGGTCAGGCGGAAGATCTTGGGCAGCGGCCAGGGCGGCGAATAGCTTTCCAGACGCCGGATGGCGCGCGGGGAAAGCACGAGCATGCCGTGCGCGCCCTCCCCGCCCATCACCTTCTGCCAGGACCAGGTCACGACATCGAGCTTGGACCACGGCAGGTCCATGGCGAAGACGGCCGAGGTCGCGTCGCAGATGGCAAGCCCTTCGCGGTCGGCGGCGATCCACTCGCCGTCGGGCACCTTCACGCCCGAGGTCGTGCCGTTCCAGGTGAAGACGACGTCGTGCGTCCAGTCGACCTGCTTCAGGTCGGCGATCCGGCCGTAGGGCGCCTTCAGGACGCGCGCTTCCTCGAGCTTGAGCTGCTTCACCACGTCGGTGACCCAGCCCTCGCCGAAGCTCTCCCAGGTCAGCATGTCGACCGGCCGGGCGCCGAGCAGCGACCACAGCGCCATCTCGACCGCGCCGGTATCCGACGCAGGCACGATGCCGATCCTGTAGTCGGCCGGAATGCCCAGCAGCATGCGGCTGCGGTCGAGCACCTCGACGAGCTTCTGCTTGCCGAGCTTGGATCGGTGGGACCGCCCGGTGGCGGCATCCTTGAGGGCTTCGGGCGTCCATCCCGGACGCTTGGCGCAGGGTCCGGACGAAAAGTCGGGACGCGCCGGACGCATGTTCGGCTTCATCAAACCTCTCCCTTACAGAAGAGCTGCACTCCGGTGGGGGAGCGTGGCCCGGCGGTCTGATAGCCTTCGAAGCAGCCGACTGCAAGAGCGACGTCTGTCGCAGTCAGGCCATCGCCGCGCGCAGGCCCTTGTCGTGCTGGCGAAGGACCAGGGCCAGGAGGACGACCAGGTTGACGAGGTTGAAGCCGATCCCCAGGGCGAAAGCCGGCAGGTAGCGGCCGAAATGATCGTACATGACTCCCGCGCCCCAGCCGCCGGCGGCCATCCCCAGGAACCCCGCAAACAATATCGTCGGCACGCGCCAGTTCGCTTCCTTCACCGGATAGAATTCGCGGACCGCGATCACGTAGGCCGGCAACAGCCCGGAGAAGCCCAGCCCGAAGGCCGCAGAGACCGCGAACAAGGCGGCCTCGCCCTGGGTCAGCAGGAAGCCGCTCAACGCCGTCACCTGGGCGAGCGAGCTCCAGAGCAGCGTCCGCAACCCGCCGATGCGGTCGGCAAGCCAGCCCCAGAACTGACGCGCCACAAACGCGCTGCCGAGCAGAACCGACAGCATCGCCGCGCCACTCTGGGGCGCGAAGCCGAGGTCGCCGCAGAACGCCACGACATGCTGCATCGGCATCGCCATGGGCACGCAGCAACAAAAGATCGCCACCATCAGGATGATCATGGCCAGGTTGGGTGAAAGCCCGACGACGCGCGCGCCTGCCGGCGGCTCGCCGCCGGCATCGCCCAGCGACGGCCGGGGCTGCGGCGGCGGCCGCAGGAAGATCGCCGCCAGCAGCAGGATCGTGGCGGCGACGAACAGCCCGAACAGCATCATGGTCTGCCGCCAGCCAAAATCGCTGATGCCGGCCTGGAACAGGACTGGCCACAGGGCTCCCGCCAGGGATTGGCCGGAGGAGATCAAGGCCACGGCCGCGCCGCGGCTGCGATCGAACCAGCGGCTGACATAGGTCATCAGCGGCGAGAACATGCAGGACGTGCCGAACAGCCCCATCAGCACGCCGTGGCCGACATAGAGATGGGAAAGTCCGCCGGAGGCCGAGAGCACGAGGCCGGCGGCGAGCATGGCCGCGCCGAACAGCACGATCCGGCGGATGCCGAGCCAGCCGGACAGCCAGCCCGCCGCGATGCCACCCAGCGCGGCGCCGACGAAGGTGAAGGATCCGGCGGCGGCGGGCGCGGCGCGCGCGGTGCCGAATTCGGCGGCGATCGGCTTCAACGCCACCGCCGACAACAGCGGCGCTCCGTAGGCGATCGTCAGGATGGCGAGGGCCGCGCCGGCCACAACCCAGGCCGCGCCGCCGTCCACCGTCGCGGGACCGGCTTTCATCTGTTCATGACCTGGCGGTTGCGGAAATCGATGGCCGAGCGCGGCGCGACGACGCCGCGCCGCGCTCCGGCCGCCTATTTCTTCGTGACGACGACCTCGAGATACTCGCCGGGCGCCACCAGCGTGCCGTCCTTCGCGACATTGAATTCGTCGAGCAGGGCATGGAGATCCGACTCGAGCGCCTTGCCTGCCTTGGCGTCGAGCGCGGCGAACGCCTTCAGGACCGGACCGTAGTAGTCGCGGAAAAGCCCGACCCAGTGCTCGGGCGACTTGTAGCGGAAGACGAAAGTCCGGCTCTCCGCCGCGACCGTCGCGTTCGGGCCGAACAGCGTGTCGAGATGGCCCTTGGAGCCCCACAGCGACGGCGGCTTCATGCCGGGCGCCGGCGGCACGTATTTGCCGATAGTCTTGAAGAGCCTGCCGATGAAGCCCTCCGGCGTCCAGTTGGCCATGCCGATCTTTCCGCCCGGGCGGCAGACCCGCATCATCTCGTCGGCCGCCTGCTGCTGGTTCGGCGTGAACATGACGCCGAAGGTCGAGAGCACGACGTCGAAGCTCGAATCGGCGAAGGGGAGGTCTTCGGCATCGGCTTCCTGGAACGTCACCGGCAAACGGTCGGCCTCAGCGCGCTCGCGCCCGCGTTCGAGGAGGGCGCCGACATAGTCCGTCGACACCACGTCGGCGAAGCGGCGGGCGGCGGCCAGCGTCGCATTGCCGTTGCCGGCGGCAACGTCGAGGACGCGCTGGTTGCTGCGCAGATCGACGGCCTCACAGAGCGTCTCGCCGACGATCTGCAATGTGGTGCCGACAATGGCATAGTCGCCGGAACCCCAGGCGACCTGCTGGCGGGCCTTGATCGTTCCGAAGTCGACCGTCGCCGAAGGCGCTACTTGCACGTTCATGGCTGTGTTCCCTGTTGGATTGCATGCGGTATCGATATCGAACCGCAGCCAACCGAAACTAGGACGTGCGTTGCCTCGAGCCCTATCCAGTTTGCGTCACGCCTATCCGGGGTGTGACGTTTTCAGCGCCGGCGCAGCTCGTAGTAGCGCCCGGCCATGGGATCGCTGAGGACGGGCCGGGCGTCGTAGTTGTCGTGCAGCATCCGGTAGATGGCATCGGCCCGACCGGCCGCCGACAGGCCGCCGAGCTGCCCCTTGAGCTCGTCCGGACTCCAACTCCAGACGTCGGAGACGATCACGCGATAGCCGCGATCGAAGGCCTGATCGATATCGTGCTTGATCGACTGCGCATGCTGCTCGGCGGTCCAACCGGGATGGCGTATGGCGCCGGCGTCGACGGCGATCCATTTGAACTTGGGATCGGCCGCCGGGGCAGGCGCGACAGTGGCAGCGCCGTCCCAATCCCAGGTCCGGCTCCATAAAGCGTACTGCCACATCGTGATGGGCTCGAAGCCCCAATAGACGAACACCGTCGAAGCCGGCGGGAAACGCCGCTCGAGCGCCGCCACGGCCTTGAGCGCGGCTTCGTCGCCGCCGCGAAAACGCGCCAGCGCGGCGACATTCCAGGCAAGCGGCAGCAGCGACAGCACGGCGAGAACGGCCGCCACGCCGCGCCGTCTCGCCATCAAGCTGGCCAGCAGCAGGCCCCATGCCACGGTCAGCCACGGCATGACGTTGATCTGCATCTGCGGATCCTGCGGCTGGGAATAGAGGTTGAAGACCTGTCCCGCGCCCAGCGTGCCGAGAAAGACGAAGGCGATGGCGCGCAGCCTGGGCTCACCGCGGCGCGGCCACAGCACGACGAGGCTCGTCGCCAGGATGGCCGCCTGCAGCAGGACCGACAGGGCCAGCGGTCCGGCGGCATCCTTGGCCGACAGCGGATCGACCCAGCCACCGACGATCAGGAAATAGTTGCCGACGCCCGACAGCAGCATCCAGGCCTTGTCCCAAGTGAAGCCCGCCCAGCCGGTGGCCACGCCCTTGGCGGTCCACAGCAACTCGTGCAGGCCGACCGCGCCGTCGTGGCCGTCCCACAGGAGCTGCACGATGCCCGCCACGGCCAGGATCGAGACGATCAAACTGCCGATCAGTCCCAGACGCCGCGCCAAGCGTCCCTGCGCTGCCGCCAGGGCGAGGACCAATGCCGGCAGGGTCGGAAAGATCAGCCGCCATTCGACCAGCCAGCCCAGGGTGAAAAGCGCGCCGACCAGCGCGACGCGCGCGTGCGTCGGCCGGTCGAACCAAAGCCCCGCCAGCAGCATGGCGCCCAACACCAGCGCATAGCCCGGCATGATGTCCTCGTTGATGACCGACAGCAGCAGGACGTAGCCGCACCCCAGGTGGAAGCAGGCCGTGCAGGCCGCCACCCGGGCATTGCCGGTCAGGCGATGGACGAAGGCATAGACGAAGACGACGGCGAGGCTCGCCCAGAAGGCGTTGAGATAGGCGAACTGCTTCCACGGCACGCCGCGCAGGATGCCGAGCGCGTCGAGCAGGCGGGCAAGCGCGCCGTAGAGCGGAAAGTAGAGGTAGTTGGACGGATCGAGGCGCGCCCGCGCGGGATCGGCGATCCAGGGCTCGGCCTGGATGCTCTTGTACATGCCGTTGGCGGTGATGATGTGGACGTTGTGCAGCCAGGCGATCAGGCCGCAGAGCACCACCAGCGAGATCGCGAAGACCAGCAGGAGCTGCGCCGGAAGCGCGCGACTCCAGTCGCGCGTTTTTTGATCAATCGACAACGATCGCCACCGCAGCGGCGCGCCTCCGGCTAGAGCTTGCGGCCGAACAGGATCATCGCGCCTTCCGGCCCGTAGCTTTCCGCATGCAGGCAGCCCTTCGCCAAATCCCAGGTGTCGCCCGGCTTGTAGGTGGTGCTGTGGCCGCCCGAGATGATGGTGATGGCCCCTTTCAGCACCATTGCCCGGACATCGAACGGGTGGCTGTGCTCGGGATTGAGCTTGGCGCCAGCCGTGGTGTTTGTGAGCACCTCGTAGCCGTCGCGCTTCAGGCTGGCTTCAAAGGTCTGTCGGTCCATGGCCATCCCCTTTCACGGTGACGCGGTCTTGCGCGCCGCCACGACATATTGCGCGCCCAGCGGCAGCCATGCCAGCAGGCGATCGAGCCCGCGCAGGAAGGCGATGCCGGGCGGCGCGAACATCAGGTAATCCGCGGCAATGTCGTCGTAGGGCGCGGCATCGAGCAGCCCGCGCCGCACCTCCGTCTCGTCGAGCAGGATGGCGTTCTCGTCGATCGGCGTGCGGGCGATGACGTAGCGCACCAGAGGATTGCGCGGATTATGCTCGAAGACATAGAGCCGGCCGCCCGGCTTCAGCACCCGGCCGAGCTCGCGGTAGACCGCCGGGCGCTCCGCCACGGGCACGTGGTGCAGCACGGCGCTCACGGTGGCGATGTCGAAGCGGGCCGCCGCGAAGGGCGTGCGCGCCCCATCCTGGGCCGCCAGCGCCGGTGCGGGGCCGAGATCGGCCGGCCAGCGCCGGGCGGCTTCCGCCATCATGCCGGTCGACACGTCGCATCCGGTGAACGCCGCGCGCGCGCCCAGCGCCGCCAGTACGCGCATCAGGTCGCCGGCGCCGCAGCCATAGTCGAGCAGCGACAGGCCGCCGGTCCTGAGAGCGGGTTCGCGGCGCAGCAGCCAGCGCGCCTTCACGGCGATGAACTGGTCGGCCGAGCGGCCCATCAGGCGCTTGACCGGGTTGTCCAGCCCGCCGTCGTAGGTCGCGGCGTGCCGGTCGAATTCCGCCGGCGTCATCGGGGCCCGCCGACGATGTCGCGGATCATGAACAGGGGCCGCCCCTTGCTCTGGTCGTAGAGCCGCCCGAGATAGGCGCCGATGATGCCCAGCATCAGGAACTGCATGCCGCCCAGCAGGCCGACCGCGGCCATCAGCGAGGTCCAGCCGGGCATCGTATGGCCGAACAGCCAGCCCACGATCGAGTAGATGAAGAAGGCGAAGCCGACCGCCGCCATGATCCAGCCGATGGTCATCGAAGCCATCAGCGGCACCACCGAGAAGGCGGTCACGGCGTCGGCGGCGAAGCGCACCATCCTGGCCAGCGGATACTTGCTCTCGCCCGCCGCCCGCGCCTTGCGGTCGTAGGGGATCGGCACCTGCCGGCCGCCGATCCAGGCCACCATGCCGCGCAGGAAGCGGTGACGCTCCGGCATGGCGACCAGCAGATCGAGGACGCGGCGCGTAATCAGGCGAAAGTCTCCGGCATCGACGGGGATATCGACATCCGTGATGCGGCCGATCAGGCGATAGAAGGCGGCGGCGGTGGCGCGCTTGAACAGGGTCTCGCCGTCGCGCTGGCGGCGCTGGCCGTAGACCACGTCGGCGCCCCCCTTCCCGTCGGCGCCGTCCATCAGCGCCATCATGTCGGGCAGCAGCTCGGGCGGGTCCTGCAGGTCGGCGTCGATGATCAGGATGCGCTCGCCGCAGCAGAGGCTGAGACCGGCGGTAAGCGCCAGCTGATGGCCATGGTTGCGCATCAGCCGCACGGCGACGATCCTGGGATCGCGGGCCGCCGCCTCGGTCATGACCTCCCAGGTGCGGTCGCGCGAGCCGTCATCGACCAGCACGATCTCAGCCGCGCCGCCGATGCCGTCCAGCACGGCGCCGACGCGGCGCACGAACTCGGGCAGGACCTCCTGTTCGTTGTAGCAAGGCGCCACCACGGACAAGGCGGGGCGGTCGGCGGGGCTCATGCGGAGCAGCTTTAGCCATTGTCCCTCTGTCCCGCTAGGGGCGAGGCGGGCTGCGAAAAGGTGGCCACTGGCGGGCGAGAGGCGCATGAATTATCAACCGTCCCCATGACCGCCAACGACAACGACCATCGGGGCCTGCTGCCGGCCGGGCTCGCCGACCTGCTGCCTCCGGACGCGGCCCGCGAGGCGCGCGCGCTCAGCGTCGCCATCGGGCGTTTCGCCGCCTTCGGCTACGAGCGCGTGAAGCCGCCCCTGGTCGAGTTCGAGGAATTGCTGCTGGGCGGCCCCGGCGCGGCGCTGGGAGCACAGACTTTCCGGCTCATGGATCCGGTGTCTCAGCGCATGATGGGCGTGCGGCCGGACATGACGGTTCAGGTCGCGCGCATCGCCGTGACCCGGCTGAAGCACGAGCCGCGCCCCTTGCGCCTGTCCTATGGCGGCAACGTCATCCGTGTGCGCGGCAGCGCGCTCAAGCCCGAGCGCCAGTTCGCCCAGGTCGGGGCCGAGCTGATCGGCGTCGATTCGGCCGAGGCCGACGCCGAGGCCGTGCTGCTGACGGTCGACGCGCTGCGCGCCATCGGCGTGGCCGACCTCACCGTCGACCTCAACCTGCCGACCCTGGTGGCGGCGGTCGGAGCGGGGCTCAAGCTGCCGGCCGACACCTTGCGCCGCGTCCGGCGCGCCCTCGACCGCAAGGACGAGGACGCCATCGCCAAGGTGCTGGGCGAGGCCAGGAAGGCGGTGGACGCTTTCGTCGGCCTGCTGCGCGCCGGCGGCCCCGCCGAGCGCGGCATCGCCCGGCTGACGGCGCTGAAGCTGCCGGCGGCGGCGGCGGCCGAGGCGGCGCGGCTGGCCGAGGTCGTGAAGCTCGTGCGCGCCGCCGACGAGGATCTGCCGATGACGCTGGATGCCGTGGAATATCGCGGCCTGGAATACCAGACCGGCGTGTCCTTCTCGGTGTTCGACCTGAAGGGCCGCCAGGAGCTGGCGCGAGGTGGACGTTATTCCGCCGGCTACCCGGAGGACGGCGTGAGCGAGCCTGCCACCGGCTTCACGCTCTACATGGACGCCGTCCTGTCGGCGTCAGAGGCTGCGCCCGCGCGACCGCGGCTCTTCCTGCCGCTGGGCACACCCTGGAGCGACGCCGCACCATGGCAGGCTAAAGGCTATGCCGTGGTGCGTGGCGTCACGATGGCGACCGAACCGCGTGTCGAGGCAAAGCGGCTGCGCTGCAGCCACGCGCTCATCGACAAGGAAGCCGTGCCGCTGTGAAGCGGCCCTCGGTCGCCTAGTTCGGATGGGCCGAGGCGGCGGCGGAAATCTCGGCGCCGTGAGCGCGGCCGAGCCCTGCCGTCCGTTCCTCGACCAGCAGCTCGACCATGCCGAACAGCAGGACGAGCTCGTCGTCCTTCAGCTGCTCGGCTTCCGCCTTCATGTCCTGTATGCCGTGCCAGAGCTGGAACAGGCTGGTAGCCTTCTGCTTGGTCGAGAGCCGGCGCCTGGCCGGCTTGTGCCCGACCACGATCCCCGTTGTGTTGGTCATAGCCCCCTCCTACGAAGTGTCGCGGCAAGCCTGTCGCCGCAAGGGCCAGCAAACCCGATATGGCGCCCTGCCTCTGTGGCAAAACGCACAGATAGAGCGGATTGATTCGTCTATTGATCCGATAGCGCGGGCGAAGGTTTTTCCTTCGCAACTCCTCCCTCCGCGTGCTAACCAACCTCACGCCTCTCCGGAGCCCACACCCCGGGGAGGCGTTTTTCGTGTGTGGATGCCGGGACAAGGCAATGGCCAACGTGGCAGTGATCGGCGCCCAGTGGGGCGACGAGGGCAAAGGCAAGATCGTGGACTGGCTGAGCGAGCGCGCCGAGGTCGTGGTGCGCTTCCAGGGCGGCCACAATGCCGGCCATACGCTGGTCATCGGCAACCAGACCTACAAGCTCGCGCTGCTGCCCTCGGGCGTGGTGCGCAAGGGCAAGCTCTCCATCATCGGCAACGGTGTCGTGGTCGACCCCTGGCACTTCCTCGAGGAGGTGAAGAAGGTGTCGGGCCAGGGCGTGGCCGTCACCCCCGACAACCTCAAGATCGCCAACCATGCCGTCCTGATCCTGCCGCTGCACCGCGACCTCGATGGCTGGCGCGAGGACGTGCCGGGCACCATCAAGATCGGCACGACGCGCCGCGGCATCGGGCCGGCCTACGAGGACAAGGTCGGCCGCCGCGCCATCCGGGTCGGCGACCTCGCCGAGCCCGACTATCTCGCCCGGAAGGTCGAGACGCTGCTGGCCCATCACAACGCGCTGCGCCAGGGGCTGGGCCGGCCGACCGTCGATGGCACGGCCCTTCTGACCGACCTGCTCGAGCTTGCGCCCAAGATCCTGCCCTTCGCCGAGGATGTATGGGAGCGGCTCGACGGGCTGCGGGCGTCCGGCAAGCGCATCCTGTTCGAGGGCGCGCAGGCCACCATGCTCGACATCGACCACGGCACCTACCCGTTCGTGACCTCGTCGAACACCGTGGCGGCCCAGGCCATGATCGGCAGCGGCATGGGCAACGGCGCGGTGGGCTACGTGCTGGGCATCGCCAAGGCCTACACCACGCGGGTCGGCGACGGCCCCTTCCCGACCGAGCTCAAGGACGAAATCGGCCAGCTCCTGGGCGACCGCGGCAACGAGTTCGGCACCAACACCGGCCGGCGCCGGCGCTGCGGCTGGTTCGACGCGGTGATGGTGCGCCAGGCGGTCAAGCTGAACGGCATCGACGGCATCGCCCTCACCAAGCTCGACGTGCTGGACGGGCTGAAGGAGATCAAGGTCTGCGTCGGCTACGAGGTCGGCGGCAGCCGGATCGAGCGCTTTCCCTTCACCATGGGCGCCCAGGCCAGGCTCAAGCCGATATGGGAGACCTTCGAGGGCTGGGGCGAGAGCACGCGCGGCGCGCGCTCGTTCGCCGAGCTGCCGGCGACCTGCATCAAGTACGTGCGGCGCGTCGAGGAGCTGGTCGGCTGCCCGGTGGCCCTGCTCAGCACCTCTCCCGAGCGCGAGGACACGATCCTGATGACGGAC
>CAWFYW010000022.1:0-48413 GCA_963820155.1 uncultured Alphaproteobacteria bacterium | reverse complement strand
CGCATGAAGTTCGGCATCTTCTACGAGCTGCAGCTGCCGCGGCCCTGGAAGGAGGGCGACGAGCACCGGCTCTACCAGAACGCGCTGGCCAGCTCGAGCTGGCCGACCGGCTGGGCTACGACTATGCCTGGGAGGTCGAGCACCACTTCCTCGAGGAATACTCGCACTCGCCGTCGCCGGCGTCGTTCCTCGCGGCCGCCAGCCAGCGCACCAAGCAGATCCGGCTGGGCCATGGCATCCTGCAGCTGACCACCAACCATCCCGCTCAGATCGCCGAGCGCGTCGCCTGCCTCGACCTGCTGTCGAGCGGCCGGGTCGAGTTCGGCATGGGCGAGAGCGCCTCGATCACCGAGCTCGAGCCGTTCGGCGTCACCATGGAGAACAAGCGCGAGATCTTCGAGGAGGCCGTTCGGGCCATCATCCCGATGTTCAAGGACGGCCCCAGCGAACACCACGGCAAGCATTTCAACATGCCGCTGCGCAACGTGGTGCCCAAGCCGATGCAGAAGCCGCACCCGCCGCTGTGGGTCGCCTGCTCGCAGCTCGAGACGCTGGCCAAGTGCGGCGAATGGGGCATGGGCGCGCTCGGCTTCCAGTTCGTCTCGGCCGACGCCGCGCACGCCTGGGTGCACGCCTACTACAACGCCTTCGTGAAGCGGCAGAACAAGCTCGCCGACTACCGGACCAACCCGAACATCGCGCTGGTCTCGTTCTTCATGTGCGCCAAGACCGACGAGGAGGCGCGGGAGCGGGCCGACGGCGACACCTTCTTCCAGTTCGCGCTCCGCTTCTACGGCCAGTCGGCGGGCCGCCGGCGGCCGCCCGCCGGCACGGTCAACATGTGGGACGAGTACCAGAAGTGGAAGAAGGCCAATCCGGAGGCCCATGCCGCGGCGCTGCGCGGCGGGCTGATCGGCTCGCCGGAGACGATCCGCCGCAAGCTGCGCCGGTTCCAGTCGTCCAACATCGACCAGGTCGTGCTGCTGAACCAGGCCGGCAAGAACACGCACGAGCATATCTGCGAATCGCTCGAGCTGTTCGCCCGGGAAGTGATGCCGGAATTCCAGGAGGCGCATCCCGAGCTGCTGAAGTGGAAGGAGCGGGTGCTCAACCGCGAGATCGAGCTCGAGGAGATCGACACCTCGGCCTTCACCGACCGCTACGGCGGCACCATGAAGGCCATCGCGCCGGCCGACGCCAAGGCGCAGGCCGCGGAGTGACCTTCGACGGATCGCGGGCCGGCATCGGACGCCGGGCGGCCAGGCGTCATTGGCGCGCGCAGGAAAGATCGCCCTCCTGGCAGTTCAACTGGTGCTCGAGGTCGGCCACGCGCTGAAGCGTCAGCCGGGTCTTGCAGACAGTGAGCAGCATGGGATGAATCGATCCGCCGACCGTCGCCATGGTCTCGAACTCGCATTCCTGGTCGCGGAACTGCAGCCACGAGACCTGGGCCTTCCGCAGACTGGCCTTGCCCGCGGCGGATATGGCCGACATCAAGCCTGAATAGACGCTGTTGAGGCGCCGATCAGCCTTCTCGAATGAATCGTAGGCCTGCTGGTTCAGTTCCGTCTGGCTCTGGCCCTGCCCCGCCCCCATGAGCAGGAGGTTCGCAGCCGCCATCGCGGCGCAGGGTACGACGAGGCGATGCATCAGTTTGGCAAGGGTCGACAAGGCAGTCCTCCCCCGATTTTTGGCGTCGCCGTCTGCCCTAGGAACCGGCGATGGTCCTGCGGACGTCATCAAGGCTCTGGCCCTGGATCGTCTTGGCGAGGCCCTGCAGCCGTTCCCTGTCGGCGGCGTTCCTGACGGGAATCGAGAACTCGCAGTGGGTGACGACCCCGCCATAGCGGTCGCAGAGCTTGCGCGCGATCTCGTCGTAGGTGCCGACGGTCACGTAGGTGTGCAGGATGTCGTCGGTGATGTGCTGGGGCATCTCCTCCCAGCGCTGGGCGCGCGACAGGAGCTTCAGCCGGTCGGCGAGATCGCCCAGGCCGTGATGGTCGAAGGCCGCGCGGTATTGCGGCGTGGAGGCGTAGAAGGCGATGCGCGCGCGCACGTCGCGCACCTTGGGCGCCAGCTCCTCCTCGTTGGCGGCCGCGGCGACCAGCGGCTTCATGCCGACCTGGAAGGCGTCCAGCGAGCGGCCCGCCTTGGCGGCGCCCGCGCGCACGGCCGGCAGCATCACCTTCTCGATGTAGGAGGGCGTGCACACCGGATGGGGCCGCAGGCCGTCGGCGACCTCGCCCGCGACCTGGCACATCACGGCGTTCACCGCGGCGAGCTGGATGGGAATGTGCGGATGCTCGATGGGGCCGGGATTGAACAGCGGCACCATGAGATTGATGTTGTAGTGCGGCCCCTGGACGTCGAGCGGCGTGCCGTTCTGCCAGCAGTCCCAGAAGGCGCGCACCGCGGAGACGTATTCGCGCATCCACGGGCCGGCCGGCGACCAGGCCATGCCGTAGCGCCGCTCGATATGCGCCTTGACCTGCGTGCCCAGCCCCAGGGTGAAGCGGCCGCGCGACAGCTTCTGGAGGGTCCAGGCGCTCATCGCCGTCACGGCCGGGCTGCGCGGAAAGGCGATGGCGACCGAGGTGCCGAGCTTCAGCCTGGTCGTGGCCTGGGCGGCGAGCGCCATCAGCACGAAGGGATCGTCCTTGGTCTCCTCGACGACGAACCCGTCATAGCCGATCTCCTCCAGCAGGCGCGCATCCTGGGCGATGGCGTGGAGATCGAGCGGCGTTTCGGGCGCGCGCAGGCCGGGATCGACCTTGCCCAGCGGCAGGAGTGTTTCGAGGAGCATTGTGTCGGCAAGGCTAGTGGGACCAGAGGCCCTTGTCATCCCGGCCGCAGCGGGGACCCTTGTCCGGGCATTACAAAAGGTCCGTCGCCCACGCTCGGGACGACAATGGAAAAGGAAACGACATGAAGGATTTCGCAGGCAGGACCGCCGTCATCACCGGCGGCGGCACCGGCATGGGCCGCGAGCTGGCGCGCCAGCTCGTGGCCGAGGGCTGCAACGTCGCGATGTGCGACGTCTCCGCGGCGGCGATGGCCGAGACCAAGCGGCTGTGCGAGACGAGCCGCCTGCCGCAGGGCCTGCGCATCACCACCCATGTCGCCGACGTGTCGGACGAGGCCCAGGTGAGGCGCTTCGCCGACGAAGTCGCCCGCGACCAGGAGACCGATCGCATCCACCTGCTGTTCAACAATGCCGGCATCGGCGGCGGCGGCAGCATGATCGCGCATGAGCGCAGCGAATGGGAGCGCACCTTCAACGTCTGCTGGTTCGGCGTCTACTACGGCACGCGCGCCTTCCTGCCGATGCTGCTCAGGGCCGACCAGGGCCACATCGTCAACACCTCGAGCGTCAACGGCTTCTGGGCATCGGTCGGCCCCGGCGTCCCGCATACCGCCTACAGCGCCGCCAAATTCGCGGTGAAGGGCTTCAGCGAGGCGCTGCAGACCGACCTGCGCATGAACGCGCCGCACATCAAATGCTCGGTGGTCATGCCGGGCCATATCGGCACCTCGATCGTGTCGAATTCGCGCAGGATCCAGAGCGGCAACGAGTCGGACGCCGTGACCGCCAGGGAAATCGCCCAGATTCGCGCGCGCCTCACCTCGATGGGCGTCGATGTCACCAAATTGTCCGATGACGACATCGCCAGGCGGGCCGAGGAGCGGGCGCGGCGCTTCCTCGAGGAGGCGCCGACCAGCGCCGCCGAGGCGGCCAAAATCATCCTCGACGGCGTCAAGGCCGACCGCTGGCGCATCCTGGTCGGTCGCGATGCCGAACTCATAGACAAGCGCGTGCGCGAGGCGCCCGAGCGGGCCTACGACCTCGATTTCTTCCAGGATTTCGCCAAGGAGGCGGGCTGGAAGGTCGGGAGCTGACGCGGGAACCTGGGCGGTCGGCCGCTCGTTTCCTCTCGATCGGGGAAAGGAGTGTGCCATGTACAGGACCGCCGGCCGACGTGCGCTTTTAAGGCGGCGCGCGGGCTTGTCCTCGCCACACCCGCCCTTGCCCGTGAAACCGTGAAGAAGGGCGTCGAGGAAGACGTCTCGCCGCCCGAGGACCTGATGCGCGAGCATGCCGTGCTCGACCGCATCATGCTGATCTACGAAAGCGGCCTGCGCCGGCTCGGCCAGGGCGAGGACATCGATCCGGCCATCTTCGTGCAATCGGCCGGAATCGTGCGCGACTTCATCCACGACTATCACGAGAAGTCGGAGGAAGAGCTGATCTTCCCGCACTTCAAGAAGGCCGGCCGCATGGTCGAGCTGGTCAACGTGCTGATCGTCCAGCATGGCGCGGGGCGCAAGCTCACCGAGCGCATCCTCGCCGCCGCGCCGCAGGCGCGCAGCCGCGAGCCGCGCGAGGCGATGGGCCGCGACATCCAGGCCTTCATCACCATGTACCGCCCGCACGAGGCGCGCGAATCGACCGACGTCTTTCCTACCCTGCGCCATCTCGTGACCGCCGACGAGTACGAGCAGATCGCCGACGAAATGGAGAAGCGCGAGCGCCAGGCGTTCGGCGCCGACGGCTTCGAGAAGACGGCGAAGAAGGTGGCCGAGGTCGAGACCGTGATCGGCATCCACGATCTCGACCTGTTCACGCCGAAAGGCTGACGCCGGGGCCTATCCCCTGTAGTGGCACGACACCCAGTGTCCCGTCCTGCTCTCGCGCAGCTCGGGCACGCGTTGCGCGCAGTCGGGACGTGCGATCGGGCATCTCGTATGGAAATGGCAGCCCGAGGGCGGACGGATCGGGTTGGGCACGTCGCCCTGCAGCATGATGCGCTTGCGCTTCACCGTCGGGTCGGGGATCGGCACCGCCGACAGCAGCGCCTCGGTGTAGGGGTGCAGCGGGTTGTCGTAGAGCTCGCGCGCCGGCGCGATCTCGACCACGCGGCCGAGATACATCACCGCCACCCGCGTGCTGATATGCTCGACCACGGAAAGATCGTGGGCGATGAAAAGATAGGTGAGCCCGAACTGCTCCTGCAGGTCCTCCAGGAGGTTGATCACCTGGGCCTGGATCGACACGTCGAGCGCCGACACCGGCTCGTCGCAGACGATCAGCTTGGGCTCGACGGCGAGCGCGCGGGCGATGCCGATGCGCTGGCGCTGGCCGCCCGAGAATTCATGCGGGAAGCGGCGCATGTGGTCGGCCTGCAGGCCCACCGTCTCGAGGAGCTGGACCACGCGGTCCTCGAGCGCACGCCGCGACTTGGCGAGATCGTGGATGGTGAGCGCCTCGCCGATGATGGCGCCGACGGTCAGCCGCGGGTTCAGCGAGGCGTAGGGATCCTGGAAGATGATCTGCATGTCGCGCCGGAGCGAGCGCAGCGCGGGGCCGCTCATCCGGGTGACGTCGGCGCCCTTGAACCAGACCTCGCCGGAGCTGGGTTCGATCAGCCGCAGGATGCAACGGCCGGTCGTCGACTTGCCGCAACCCGATTCGCCTACCAGGCCCAGCGTCTCGCCGGCGCCGATGTCGAAGCTCACGCCGTCGACGGCATGCACCTGGTCGACCACGCGCGAGAAGACGCCGCCCTTGACGGCGAAGTGCTTGCGCAGGTCGCGCACGGAGAGAAGCTCGCCGCTCAAAGCACGCACCGCACGAAGTGGCCGGGCGCCACCTCCTTCATGGGCGGCATCGCGCGCACGCAGATGTCGGTGGCGTAGCGGCAGCGCTGGGCGAAGCGGCAGCCCGGCGGCGGCTCGAGCAGGCTGGGCACCGTGCCGGCGATCGCCTCCAGCCGCTGCTTCTTCTCGGCGGCGCGGTCGACGCGCGGGATCGAACGGATGAGGCCCTGCGTATAGGGATGGCGCGGATCGCCGAACAGCTCGCCGACCGACGCCTCCTCCACCACCTTGCCGGCATACATCACCACCACCCTCTGGCAGGTCTCGGCGACCACGCCCATGGCGTGGGTGATCAGCATGATCGCCATGCCGAAGCGCTCCTTCATCTCCTGCATCAGCTCCAGGATCTGCGCCTGGATGGTGACGTCGAGCGCCGTGGTGGGCTCGTCGGCGATCAGGAGCTTGGGCCGGCAGGAAAGCGCCATGGCGATCATCACCCGCTGGCGCATGCCGCCGGAGAACTGGTGCGGGTAGTCGTGCACGCGGCGCTGCGGATTGGGGATGTTGACCAGGCGCAGCATCTCGGCGGCGCCCTCCAGCGCCTGCTTACGATTGAGCTTCTGGTGCAGGGCGATCACCTCGGCGATCTGCTCGCCCACCGTATAGACCGGGTTGAGCGAGGTCATCGGCTCCTGGAAGACGATGGCGATCTCGCGGGCGCGTACCTTGTTCATCTCGTCCGCCCCGAGCGGGATGAGGTCGCGGCCCTGCCACAGGATCCGGCCGGCCTCGAAGCGGCCGGGCGGCATGTCGATCAGCTTCAGCACCGAGCGCGCCGTCACGGTCTTGCCGCAGCCCGATTCGCCCACCACGCCCACCGTCTCGCCGCGGTCGATCCGCAGGTCGACGCCGTCGACGGCGCGCACCATGCCGTCGTCGGTCTTGAACCAGGTCTTCAGCCCGCGGATGTCCAGAAGCGTTTCGGCCACAGATGCCTCAGATGACGCGGCGCGGATCGAGCGCATCGCGCAGACCATCGCCGATGAAGTTGATGGCGAGCACGGTGAGGAAGATCGCCGCTCCCGAGGCCAGCGCCCAGTGCGGCGCGATGTCGAGATAGTCCTTGGCGTCGGACAGCAGACGACCCCAGGTCGGGATGTCGGGCGGGAAGCCCAGGCCGAGGAACGACAGTGTCAATTCGGCGATGATGGCGGCGGCGACGTCGATGGTGGCGGCCACGATCACCGGCCCCAGCGCATTGGGCAGGATGTGCTGCACGACCTGCCGCACCTTGGAGGCTCCGAGCGCGCGGGCGGCCTCGACGAACTCCTTCTCGCGCAGCGACAGGAACTGGGCGCGCACCAGGCGGGCCGCCGGCATCCAGCGCAGCCCGCCGATCACCACCACGATCATGACGAAGATGCCGCCCTCGGGACCGAACACCGCCTTCAGCGAATCGCGGAACAGGTAGATCACCAGCAGCAGCAGCGGAAGCTGCGGCAGGGAGAGGAAGAGGTCGGCGAGCCACATCAGCACGGCATCGAGCCGGCCGCTCGACATGCCGGAGACGGCGCCCACCAGCACGCCGACGAAGATCGCCACGAACATGGCGGCGAGACCGACCGCGAGCGAGATGCGGCCGCCATAGATGACACGGGCCAGCACGTCCTGGCCGAGATCGTCGGTGCCCAGCGGGTGGGTCCAGGACGGGCCCTGCAGCTTGGCGGCGAAGTCGATCTCGTTGATCGGCACCCGCCACACGAAAGGCCCGACGGCGATCGCCAGCACCATCAGCAGGAGCACGATGGTGCTCGCCACCGCCAGCCGATGACGGCGGAAGCGGCGCCAAGCCTCCTGCCACGGCGAGAAGCGCTGCCGGCGACGCGCCGCAGGCGCGGCCGTGGCGGCGGCCGCGGCGGCGATGGGCGCCCGCGGCTCAGCGGAAAGCGATGCGGGGGTCGAGCCAAGCATAGAGCATGTCGGCGATGAGGTTGAAGAGGACGACCAGGCAGGCGAAGACGAAGGTGACGGCCATGACGACCGGCGTGTCGTTGGCCAGCATCGCCGATATCAGCAGCGAGCCGATGCCCGGCACGCGGAAGATCTGCTCGGTGACGATGGCGCCGCCGAACACGACGGGCATCTGCAGCGCCACCAGGGTGACCACCGGGATCAGCGCGTTGCGCACGACGTGGCGGATGATCACCTTGCGCTCGCCGATGCCCTTGGAGCGCGCCGTGGTGACATAGTCGAGGCGCACGACGTCGAGCACCGAGGAGCGCACATAGCGCACCAGCGAAGCGCCCTGGAACAGGCCCAGCACCATGACCGGCATGATGGCCTGCTTGACGTGCTCCCAGTAGAAGCGCCAGCCGGTGGCGTCGATGTCGGAACGATAGACGAAGGGCAGCCAGTCGAGCTGGATGGAGAACAGCAGGATCAGCAGCAGGCCGGTGAAGAAGGTCGGCAGCGAGAAGCCGATGAAGGCCAGCGTATTGGCGATCTGGTCGAACACCGAATAGGGCCGGGTGCCGGCCAGCACGCCGACGGGCAACGCCACCAGGATGGCGATGAGCTGGGCCGCGCCGATCACGATCAGGGTGGTCGGCAGGCGCTGCAGGATGAGCTTGTCGACGTCCATGCGGCTTTGGAACGAGAAGCCCCAGTCGCCGCGCATCATCGCGGTGAACCAGTGCGTGTAGCGCAGCCAGACCGGGTCATCGAGGCCGAATTTGGCGCGCAGCGCCGCCGCCACTTCCGGCGGCACCGCGGGATTGGACGCCAGTTCGCCGAACGGATCGCCCGGCGCCAGGGCCAGCACCGTGTAGAGCAGCACGCTGATGCCGAGCAGGGCCGGCACCACGAGCAGCAGGCGGCGGATCAGGTACTGGCGGCTCACGCGTCGCCTCTTGCAAAGGCAATGTCATTCCGAGGCCGAAGGCCGAGGGACCTTTGCTGCGACTTCAAAGGTCCCTCGCGGCGCCCGGGATGACGACGAGCACTTAACTCACCCTTCCTTGTACCAGTTCTGGATGTTCCAGGTGTTGTTGTCCCAGCCGCTCATCACGGCCACGAGCTTGTTGCTCAAGGCGGCCACGCCGGGCCGGGCGACCACGGGGATCACGACGTAGTTGTCGATCACGAGGTCGTTGAGCTTGATCAACATGGCGGCGCGCTTGACGGGGTCGACCTCGACCTGCGCCGCCTTGTGGGTGTCGTCGTACTCCTTGTTCTGCCAGCGCGTGATGTTGCGGCCCTGCCACTTGTTGGCCTTGGTCGCCGCCTCCCACGAGCAGAACTGCAGCATGAACACCTCCGGATCCGGCTGCGTCATGGTGGTCGTGTACATCTGCAGGTCGCTGTAGAACTTGGTGTAGGTGTCGGGGTTGGCGACGTCGGAGGAGAAGAACACCGACGCCGTCACCGCCTTGATCTCGATGTCGATGCCGGCCTTCTGGCAGGCCTGCTTGACGATCGCCTGGTTCTTCTGGCGCGGCTGGTTGATCGAGGTCTGGTAGACGTATTTGAGCTTCTTGCCGTCCTTCTCGCGGATGCCGTCGGAGCCCTTCTTCCAGCCGGCCTTGTCGAGGATGGCGTTGGCCTTGTCGATGTTGAACTCGTACTTGGTGTTCTTGGAGCGGAAGCGCTCCGGGTTGTTGACGAAATTCGCCGTCGCGATGCCGGTGCGACCGTAGATGAACTTCTCGACCGAGGCCTTGTCGACCAGCATCGACAGCGCCTCGCGCACCGCCGGATCCGACAGGGTCGGGTGCTTGGTCTTGAGGCTCGACCGCTCGCCGTCGACCTCGGTCCAGGGATCGGTGGTGTTGAGCTGGATGTGCTCGATGTTGCCGCCCGGCGAGATGACGACCTTGCCCTTGCCGCCCTTCTCGAGGCGCTGGAGGATCTCGTCCTCGACCTGCATGTTCCAGGCAAAGTCGAACTCGCCGGTCTGCAGCACCGCGCGCGCCGCCGACACCGCGTCGCCACCGCCCTTCATCTCGATGGCGTCGAAGTAGGGCCGGTTCTCCATGTGGTAGCTGGTGTTGATCTCGCCCGATACCATGTCGCCCGGCTTGAAGTCCTTGAACTTGTAGGGGCCGGTGCCGACCGGCTTGAGGTTGGTCGGTGCCTCGCGCGACTTGCCGCCGGTATAGTCGGCGAACAGGTGCTTGGGGATGATCATGCCGCGCGTGCCGACGAAGGCGTCGGCCCAGAACGGCGTCGGCTTGGGAAAGCTCACCTTGACGGTATGATCGTCGATCTTCTCGACCATGACGTCCTTGTAGGAGCCGATGGTCGTGGCGGCGGTCGCCGGATCCTTGGCGTATTCCCAGTTGAAGAGGACATCGTCGGCGGTGAAGGGCTTGCCGTCATGCCAAGTCACGCCCTGCTTCAGCTTCCAGGTCACCGACTTGCCGTCGGCCGCCAGGGTGCCGTCCTCGCGGCCGGGAATCGAGGCGGCCAGCACCGGCATGAGATTGCCGTCCGGATCCCAGCCGGCCAGCGGCTCGTAGAACAGGCGCGAGCCGTCCTGGTCCTTGGTGCCCACCGCGAAATGCGGATTGAGCAGGGTCGGACCCTGCCACCACAGCACCTTCAGAAGGCCGCCGCCGCCGCGCTTGGTCGGCTTGTAGGGCGGCATCTTCGCCTGCGCCATGGCCACGCCCGAATATGCGAGAAGCTGCGTCGCCAGTGGCGCCGCGAGGCCGACTGCCATCATGCGCCGCACGAAACCGCGTCGCGACAACCTGCCCTTTTTCACATCGCCGATCAGTCGGCGCAATTCACGTTCGTTCATGAAACGCTCCCATCACCCAGGTTAGGCCATCCCCGACGACGCTCTCGCTATCCTGCAAGATGCGTGCAAGTCTTAATCAGAACAGGCTGGCAGGCCGCCGTCAACGATGGTGCGGCCACTGACCACGGAGGGGCGATGGCTTGGCTCTATCTTGTTTTGGCCGGAATTTGCGAAATCGGCTGGCCGCTGGGCCTGAAGCTCGGGTGGACCGAGGAGGGCGCTCGCCCGTGGTGGATCGTCTTCGCCATCGTGGCCATGACGGCCAGCGGCGCGCTGCTTTTGTGGGCACAGCGTTTCATCCCCATGGGGACCGCCTACGCGGTATGGACCGGCATCGGCGCCGTCGGCGCCTTTACGGTCGGCATCTTCATGTTCGGCGATTCCGCCTCCATCTTTCGCCTGGTCTCGATCGCCCTGATCGTCGCCGGCATCATCGGACTCAAGGTCGCCTGAAGGAGGAGCAAGCACCATGCGCATGAAGGACAAGGTCGCGCTGATCAGCGGTGCCGCAAGCGGCATGGGAGCGGCAACGGCCCGCCTGCTTGCCCGCGAAGGCGCCAAGGCCGTGATGGTGGCCGACATTCTCGACAAGGAAGGCGAGGCCGTCGTGGCCGACATCAAGAAGGCCGGCGGCACGGCAAGCTATATCCATCTCGACGTCACCGACGAGGCGCAGTGGAAAGCCGCGGTCGACAAGACCGTCGCCGACCATGGCGGGCTCGACGTGCTGGTGAACAATGCCGGCATCTCGGGCTCGGCCGAGCAGGACCTCTACGACACCACCGCCTGGAACAGGCTGATGGGCATCAACGCCACCGGCGTCTTCCTCGGCATGAAGCACGGCATCGCGGCGATGAAGAAGGGCGGCCGGCGCGGCTCGGTGATCAATCTTTCCTCGATCTCCGGCATCGTCGGCCAGGGCTACATCCATGTCGGCTACAATGCCTCGAAGGGCGCCGTGCGACTGATCAGCAAGGCGGCGGCGGCGCAGCACGGCCGCGACGGCATCAGGGTCAACTCGGTGCATCCCGGCCTGATGCCGCCCATGCGCACCTCGGGCCGCACCGCCGATCCGGAAACCCGCGCCAAGACGCTGAAAGGCGTGCCGCTCGGTCGCGCCGGCGAGGTCGACGAGGTGGCCTACGCCATCCTGTTCCTGGCATCCGACGAATCCTCCTACGTCACCGGCGCCGAGCTTGTGGTCGATGGCGGCTGGACCGCGGTGTGATGGACGAGCCCAAGAAGCCCGCCGTTCCCCTCGAACCGTGGCAGGTGCTCGAACTCGAAATACAGCTACCGCGACCGCTGGCTGGCGGTGCGCAGCGACACCGTGCGCCTTTCCAACGGCACAATCCTGTCGCCCTACCACACGATCGAGTTCCCCGAGTGGATCTGCGCGATCGCACTCACGCCAGAGCGCCACATCGTGCTGATCGAGGAGTACCGCCACGGCGTCGGGCGCAGCTCCTTCGAGCTGCCCTGCGGCATGCCCGACGACGGAGAGGATATGCTGACGGCAACCAAGCGCGAGCTCAGGGAGGAGACCGGCTACGCCTCGGAGGAATGGCACGCGCTGGGCTCGTCGACCGCCAACACGGCGCGCCAGAACAACCGGGTCCATGCCTTCCTGGCGCTCGATGCGCGCCGGGTCTCCGACCAGGCGCTCGACGCCGGCGAGATCATCCGCCCCCACGTCATTCCCTGGCAGCAGTTCCTGGACGACCTCGCCGAAGGCAGGCTGGAGATTCCCGGCCTGCATCTCGCGGCGCTCTGGCAGCTCAGGGTCTTCGCCAAGAGGACGCGCGACCCCAGGCTGCAGGGGCTGGGCCTCTAGCAGGCTGTTGAAGAAGTCTTTGAACGGCGTGCGATGAAGGGGATGTCGTCGCCGTTGTGGAGGCAGATTTCGCCTTGGCCAGAGCCATCGCCCTGCAGCTCGGCCCAGCCGTCGCCACTGGCGGGCTCCATTTCGTCGCTTCCTTCCCAGCGGAACTCGACGTCATCGCCCTCGCAGGCGCCAGGGAGGGAGCCTGTGAGGCAATCGAAGGCGAACTCGCCGCCGTCTTCCTCGAACAGGCCGTCTTCCTCGAACAGAATGTAAGCCCCCGGCACGGCCATGTCATAGCCCGGCGCCTCGATGATGCGCCATTTGCCCCGCAGGCTCATGTCGGCACTGCCAGGAGCTTGGGAAGGCGGATCAGATTGTAGGCCGCCAAGGCCAGCGTGAAGGCCGCATCGACGCGGGTTCGTCCTCGCAGCTTGACCTTGGCCATCCCGGCCGAAGCCTTGATCCACCCGAACACCTCCTCGATGCGCTTGCGGCAGCGCTGGCTGACGTTGTAGCCGGGATGGCGGGTGGTGCGATGATCGACAGCCGTGGCGCGCGGCTTGGCCGTCTCGGCCGTCCTGCGGACGTGCCCGTCGATGGCGACGTGCGGGGTAACCATACGTCTGCGAAGATCGGTCACGAACTGCCGCACGTCATAGGCCTTGTCCGCACCCAGGGTGATCCGCCGACGCCCCGGCCTGCGGCTCACCAGATCGAGAGCCGCCTCGCGCTCGGCCATACCGGTCGCCAGTGTCACGCTGCCGCCGACGACCAAGCCGTTGCGGTTCTCCATCAGCGCATGCCCCATGTAGGACAGCTTCGCAGGCTGGCCGCCCTTTTTGTAGAGCCGCGCCTGCGGGTCGGTCGTGCTGCGGTGCGTCTCGTTGGAGCGCTTCTCCTTGTGGAAGTTCCGCTCGGCGTTGCGGCCCGACCCTTCCGGGTCGTCATCGTCACCATCCTTGCGCCGGAAGCTCTTGATCGACGCCCACGCCTCCAGCAGCGTGCCGTCCACCGAGAAGTGATCGCTCGACAGCAGACGCTTCACCCGCGGCTGCGCCACCACCGCGGCCAGGAACTTCGCCGCGATCTCACCCTCCAGCAGCCGGTCTCGGTTCTTCGAGAAGCTCGAATGGTCCCATGCCGGATCGTCCACACCCAGGCCCACGAACCAGCGGAACAGCAGGTCGAACTCCATCCGCTCCATCAACTGCCGCTCCGAGCGGATGCCGTAAAACGCCTGAAGCAACATCGCCCGAAGCAGCCGCTCCGGCGGGATCGATGGCCGGCCCAGCCGCGGCGGATATAACACCGCAAACTCCTTCGTCAGATCCGCCAACGCTACGTTGGCTATCTCCCGGATCGTCCGCAATGGGTGATCCGGCCTGACCCGCGCCTCCAGATCGACGTAGCTGAACAGCGATCCAGACTGCTCGTCCGACCCGCGCATAACCACTCCCCCGGCGACAACCGCGATCAGTGAATCACTTTCTTCATTCGGCTACGATGACTTTTTCAACAACCTGGTAGGCGGCATCGGCGGCAACCGGCTACGATCGCAGGCGGCGCGCCTCGTAGGCGGCGAGATGGGCGTGGGCGATGCGCAGCAGCGAGCGTCCGCCCGCTTCCCCGCCGCCCCGCCGCAGCAGGTCGCCCAGCACATGATCGGCTTCGGTCCGCGCGCCGCGCTCGACGTCGCGCAGCATGGAGGCGGTGAGGCCCGAGCCCGCGGTCGTGAAGGCGGCACGGCTGCGCTGCATCGCCGCCTCGCCCGGAGCGAAGCCCTGGCCGGCGGCGATGGCGGCGCACTCCTCGAGCAGCGCCGCCGCGAGGTCGGCGGCGCCCGCCGCCACGATATCCCCCACCGCCGAGCGCATGAGGCAGGTGATGCCGGCACCGGTGGCGATGAACACCCACTTCTCCCACATCTCCTGCAGGATGGCGCCGCTGAGGCGCGCCTCGAAAGCGGCGCCGCCAAGGGTCTCGGCAATGGCGTCGAGCCGCGCTCCGCGGCTGCCGTCGCGGGCGCCGAAGGACAGGTTGTGCGCCTCCGCGAGGTGCAGCACGCGGCCCTCGCCGTCGAGCGTCGCCGAGATGACGCATTGCCCGCCCAGCACCGCCGCCGCACCGAAGCGCCGCTCGAGCAGGTCGAGATGCGCCATGCCGTTCAGCAGCGGCAGGATCGCCGTCTCCGGTCCCACGGCCGGCGCGAACGACGCCATCGCCCCGGGCAGGTCGTAGGCCTTGCAGCTCAGCAGCACGAGGTCGTAGGGATCGCGAAGCTGGTCGGCGGTGAGCGTCGGCGCGGCGACATCTGCGTCGCCGCGCGGGCTGCGGATCGCGAGGCCCGTCCTGGCCAGCTGCGCGGCCCGGCGCGGCCGCACCAGGAAGGTCACATCGCGGCCGGCCTGCAGCAGGCGGCCGCCGAAATAGCCGCCGATGGCGCCGGCGCCCACGACCAGGATGCGCATGTCGTGATCTCCCTTGTCAGGCGCGATAGCGCGGCGCCGGCTCGGACTGGCCGAGCAGTTTCGGCACCAGGGCAAGCCGCGTGCTCGAGAAGGCATCCCACTGGCCGGCATCCGCCAGCGGCGGAATGGTGACGGGCTCGCGACGATCGAAGCCGACCAGCGCGGCATCGACCAATACGTCGACGTCCATCATGCCGGGAATCGAATCGACGTCGCGGCCAGCGTGCGACCAGATCGCGGTGCGCGTCGCGCCGGGCAGCACGGCCTGGACATAAACGCCACGCGGGCCGAGCTCGGCCTGCAGCGACTGCGACAGCGTGAGCACGAAGGTCTTGGTGGCGGGATAGATGCCGGGGAACGCCTCCGGCGCCAGGGCGAGCACCGAGGTGATGTTGACGATCGCGCCCCCGCCCTCCGCAACGAACCGCGGCGCCACGGCGGCGGCGAGCCGGGTCACTGCCGTGATGTTGAGGCGGATCAACCTGTCGAGCTTGTCGAGGTCGGCATGGGCGAAGCCGCCGGGCGTGGTCGTGCCGGCGTTGTTGATCAGGATGCCGATGCGCCGATCGTCTCGCAGGCGCGCTTCGACAGGGGCAAGCTCCGTCACGTCCGTCAGGTCTGCCGGCAGCACCTCGGCCTTCACGCCGGTCTCGGCCGTCAAGCGGGCGGCCAGCGCTTCGAGCTTGGCCTTGTCGCGCGCCACCAGGACGAGGTCGTGGCCGCGGCGCGCCAGCCGCTCGGCATAGACGGCGCCGATACCCGAAGAGGCGCCGGTGACCAGCGCGGAACGGTCCTTCATGAAAGTCTCCATGGTTTAATGACGATCGTCATTTATTGGTATTTATGATGACCGTCATATATGATGTCAAGGGGACGACGGAGGCATTCATGCGGGTCACTCGCGAACAGGCGGCGGAAAACCGCGAACGGATCGTGGAGGCAGCGGCGCGGCTGTTCCGCGACAAGGGCTTCGACGGGGTCGGCGTGGACGCGATCATGGGGGAGGCGGGCCTCACCCACGGCGGCTTCTACGGCCATTTCAAATCGAAGGAGGCGCTGGCCGTCGAGGCCGTAACGCGCGCCCTGGACGACGGCGCCAGGATTCAAGACCGGCGGACAAGTTTCGGCGAGCTCGTCGGCGGGTACCTCTCCGAACGGCATCGCGCCGACCGCGCCGATGGCTGTGCGGTCGCCGCCCTCAGCGCCGATATCGGCCGCCAAGGTGGCGCGATTCGCCGGCGCCTGACGGCCGGCATGCAACGCCAGATCGACCGCATCGTCTCGCTGATGAAGCATGGCACGCCGATCGCCCGCCGCCGCCGCGCCATCGCCACCTACGCCGGCATGGTGGGGGCGCTGACCCTGGCGCGCGCCGTCGACGACCCGGCCTTGGCCCAGGAGATCCTCGCCGCCGCGCGCGACACCTTCGGCAAGGGGCAGGCCTAGATCGGGGCGACAAGCTGCCTCTTCCGTTTCATCGCCATCCATGCGTAACTTGAACATGGATCGCGAACGCCCAGAGTCGGGTTGGCGCGCGGCAGCATTCGCTGCAGCGCTGTTCGCGATCACGCTCAATTTCCTGCAGCCGCTTGCCCATGCCGTGCTGCTGCGCGACGGCGGCAACGCGGCCGCGGCCGCGCTCTGGGGCGCCTTCTGCCAGGCCGCCGAGACGACGGAAGACGGCCAGGCGCCGCTGCCTGCGGCGGTCCGGCTTCACGACTGCTGCATCGGCCTGGCGCATGCGCCCGTCCTCGCCGCGCCCTCCTCCGCCTTCGTTGTCATCGAGCCGGTCGCGACCGCGATCCGCTTCGTGGCCGAGATCGAGGCTCTCACGCCCGTCGGCATCCGCGACGGGCCCGCCCAACCGCGCGGCCCACCTTCCCACGCCTGACATCTGAAGCCGTGACGCGCGCTTGCCGCGCGTCGCTGTCGTTTGTCTTTCGTGGGGAGAAATCATGTTTTCAGTTCGCGCGGCAACCCTTGTCGCGATCGCGGGCCTTGCCCTCATACCGGGTCTGGCCAGGGCGCAGGACGCGCCGCCAGCCACCGGGCCCGTCAACCTGCCGCCGGTCACCGTCACCGCCGGCCGCGGTTCCGATATCGAAAAGCTCGACGTCAGCACCACGGTGCTGACGCGGCCGCAGATCCAGGCCATGCCCGAGACGGGCGTCGACCAGATCGTCAACCGCATCCCGGGGATCTGGACCTACACGGTGCCGACCGGACAGCTTCATCCGACCGGCCAGCCCGTCAGCATCCGCGGCTTCGGCTCGAGCACGACCATCAACACCCTGGTGATGGTCGACGGCGTGCCGATCAACGATCCCTATTTCCGCACCGTCGACTGGAGCCGCATCCCCAAGGGCTCGATCGAGCGGATCGAGGTCATCCGCGGCGGCGGCGCCACCAGCCTGTGGGGCAACATGGCGATGGGCGGCGTCATCAACATCGTCACGCGCCAGCCGACGCGCACGGGCGCTGCGGCCGACGTGAGCTACGGCAGCTACAACACCTCCAACGCCGAGGTCGGCGCCACCGCGGCGGTCACCGACTCGCTGAAGGTGGGCGTGACCTACAATCACGCGCAGAGCAGCGGCTACAACCTCACGCCGTCGCAGTACCAGAACGCCAACCTGGTGCCGACCGCGTCAAAGGCCGACAACGTCGAGGTGTCCGCCTTCCTGAGCCCCGGCGAGAACCTCAAGCTGTTCGCCAAGGCCTATATGCACCAGGCCTACGAGGACGGGCTGGTGTGGGCGTTCGCCCACAACCAGTGGTCCAGCTACCGCATGCTGCTGGGCGGCAGCTACCAGTTCGACGACAAGTCGTCGGTCAATTTCAGCGCCTGGGCGGGCGGCGGGGTCTTCGGCACCAAGAACGTGGCCTCGGGCAGCTACACGCTGAACAATATCAATGCGCTCAATCAGTTCGTCAGCCAGATCGAATCGGCGCCCAATGCCGATCAGGGCGGCTCGGTCTTCTATCAGGCCGATTTCGGACCGATAAAGGACGTGAAGATCGGCGTCGATGCGCGCCGCATCGCGATCAGCGACTACAACAACCTCTATGCCAGCGCCACCGCCGCGCCCACCACCTTCATCACCAACGGCGAGCATCGTTTCCAAGGCGTCTTCGCCCAGGGAACATACCGCCTCACCGGCGTTCCGCTCGACGTGACGGTCGGCCTGCGCGGCGATTTTTACCAGGCGCTGAACGCCAGTGTGCTGACGGCCAACTCCGGAACCAACCTTGCCGTGCCCAATGCCAATGCCGGCAGCTTCGACCCGCGGGTCGGCCTGAAGTTCTACATGACCGAGGAGCTGGTGCTGCGCGCCGCAGCCTACCGGAACTTCTCGGCGCCGGGCATGAACCAGATGTATCGCAGCTTCGCCAGCGGCACGAGCTACACCGCCATCAATCCCAACCTGCAGCCGATGACCAATCTCGGCGAGGAGGTGGGCTTCGACTTCAAGTGGCGGGAGTTCAACCTGTCATTCACCTACTTCAACAACAACCTCGACAACTTCATCGACTTCGTGACGGTGTGCAACGCCAACGCCGTCTGCGCGGCGCCCTTCATCACCGCGGCGGGCCTCAGCCCGACCTTCACAACCGTGCGGCAGTACAACAATGTCGGCAACGCGACCTTCCGCGGCATCGAGATCATCGGCGGCTGGCAGCCGTTGAAGGATCTGAGGCTGAATGCAGGCTTCACCAGCACCACGGCCTACCTCACCAGCTCCTACTACCCGACCCTGGAGCGCACGGGCGTGCAACTGGGCCAGGTGCCGAGCTGGACAGTGACGGCCGGCGCCGAATGGCGGCCAATTCCCGAGCTCGCCTTCACCGCCGCGCTGCGGTCGTTTCCGGCCTACTGGAACGACACGGGCCACACGCAGTTCAACGACGCCGCGACGATCATCGACCTCGGCGTCTCCTACTCGCCCGCCAAGTCGGTGGACATCTACGGCAGCGTCCAGAACCTCACCAACGTCCAATACCTGGCGACCGGCTACACCCTCACCTCGTTCGAAGGCTCGACGGTCAACGCCTCCGCCATCCCGACGCTGGGCATGCCGCTGACCGCCATCTTCGGGGTCAGGGCCAAGTTCTGAACGGCCCATGCACGAACCGCGTGAGCCAACCACGGGAAGAACAAGATGCGCATGATCCTTGTCTGTCTCAGTCTCCTGCTGCTCGGCGGCACCGCCGCCGCACAGCATCATGCCGGCGGCGGCCAAGAGGCCTTCACCGCCAGCCCGGCCTTCGGCCCGGACGGCACGCTGTGGCTGGCTCGCACCCGGGCCGACCGCGTCGAGGTCGTGCGCTCGCACGATCTCGGCCGGACCTTTTCCGCGCCGGTCGCCGTCACGCCCGAGCCGATGAACCTCGACTGGGGCCCCGATGCGCGGGCGCGCATCGTCGTCGACCGCGGCGGCCGCGCAATCGTGAGCTTCGCGATCTTCCAGGACAAGCAGTTCAACGGGCGCGCCTTCTTCTCACGCTCGACCGACGGCGGCGCCTCCTTCTCGCCGCCGCGGCCAGTCACGGCCGACACGACCAGCCAGCGCTTCGAGACCGTGGCCATCGATCCCTCGGGCCGGGTGTTCGCCGCCTGGCTCGACAAGCGCAACGTGGCGCCGGCGCGGGCCGCCGGCCGACCTTACCCCGGGGCGGCACTGGCCTATGCCTGGTCGGACGACGGCGCCGCCTTCGGCGACACCCATATCGCGCTCGACAATACCTGCGAATGCTGCCGGCTGGGCGTTGCCTTTGCCGGGCCGGGGCGCCCCGCCATCGTCTTCCGCAACATCTTCGAAGGCTCGATCCGCGACCACGCGGTCGTCACCTTCAAGGAAGCCGCGACGCCCGGCCCGCTGCGCCGGGTCAGCGTCGATGACTGGAAGCTCGAGGCCTGCCCGCATCACGGCCCCACCATCGCCATCGCCCCCGACGGCTCCTACCACGTCGCCTGGTTCACCGACGGCAGCGCGCGCAAGGGCCTGTTCTATGCCCGCGCCGATTCGGCGGAGGCGCCGTTCGGTGAGCCGCGCGCCCTGTCCTCCCCCGATCGCCAGCCGGCGCGGCCCTATCTGCTCGCCGCGGGCGCGGCGTTGCATCTGGTGTGGAAGGAGTTCGACGGCACCAAAGTGCAGGTGCGCTGGCAGGTGAGCCGCGACAGTGGCCATCACTGGACCGCGCCGCGCACCGTCGCCGACACCGACGATGCATCGGACCATCCGCTGCTGGTCGCGAATGCCGGCCGCGCCTATCTCTCGTGGCTTACCAAGACCGAGGGCTATCGCCTCATTCCGCTGGGGGACCAGCCATGAGACTGTCGATCCTGGTTACCCTGCTGCTGGGTCTCGCCTCTCTGTGCAGCGCTCAGGCGGCCGATCCGCTGCCCTTCGAGCGCGGAAGCTGGGCGAAGCTGCGCGCGGCCCATGCCGGACAGCCGGTGGTGATCCACCTCTGGGGACTCACCTGCGGCCCCTGCCTGGTCGAGCTGCCACACTGGGGCAAGCTGCAGGCCGAGCGTCCCGACCTCAAGCTGGTGCTGGTCGCCGCCGACCCGCTGCCGCAGGACTCGGACCGCGTGGCGGCGATCCTCGCGCAGGCCGGTCTCGGCGGCAGCGAGAGCTGGAGCTTCACCGACCGCTTCTATGAACGGCTGCGCTACGAGATCGATCCGGCCTGGGCCGGCGAGCTGCCGCGCACCGTGATGATCGATCGCCACGGCAAGACAACCGTCCTGCCGGGCGTCGCCGACCTCGGCCAGGTTCGCGCTTGGCTCGATACCCAGCGTAACCCCCAAAACTGAAGGAGCCGTGTCATGTTTTTCCGTCGTCTTGTCATCGCCACCCTGTTCGCTGCGCTTGCCGTTCCCGCCGCCGCCCGCGACTACAAGCTGGGCTCGCTCGAGATCGACAATCCCTGGGCGCGCGCCACGCCGCCGACCGCGCAAGCCGGCGGCGGCTTCCTGGTGATCGTGAACAAGGGCACTACGCCCGACCGCCTGATTGCCGTGAAGAGCCTGGCCGCCAGCAAGGTCGAGGTTCACGAGATGAAGATGGAGGGCAGCGTCATGCGCATGCGCGCGCTCGAGAAGGGCCTCGAGATCCCGCCCGGCGCCACCGTCGCGCTGAAGCCCGGCGGCTTTCACATCATGTTCATGGGACTGAAGGCGCCCTTCGCCAAGGACGCCAAGGTGCCGGTCACCCTGGTGTTCGAGAAGGCGGGCAGCATCGACGTCGAGCTTGCCGTGCAGGCGATGGGCGCGCAGGCGCCCACCGCGACGCATTGAGGGAAGGCGGGCTACATCGCCTGCAAGAGCACCCAGGCGATCATGGCCATGCCGATCACGCCGACGAACCAGCAGAGCGTCCTGAGCCAGAGGATGCCGATCAGGTAGACCACGGCATAGGCAAGCCGCGCCCAGAAGAAGATCAGGGCGCCCATCGCCGTCGTGGCGTTGGCCTTGCCGGCCACCGCGGCGATCAGCACGAGCGCCGAGAACAGCACGAGGTTCTCGATCATGTTGAGATGGGCGCGGCGTGCGCGGCCTGCCCAGCCGACGATCTCCGGCAGGGCCTCGCGGTTGCCGGCCAGGGTCGGCAATCCGACCTGGGTGTTGGCGCCGGCGGCGGCGATCAGCACCTGCACGAAGCACAGGATGACCGAATACAAGAGGTAGGTAAGGTCGGGTGACATCAGGCGTTCTCCCCGGTTGTCATTTGGTCCCGAAGAGGCGGTCACCCGCGTCTCCCAGGCCGGGGACAATATACCCGTGATCGTTGAGTTTTGCATCGATCGCTGCCGTGAACACCGCCACGTCGGGGTGGACCTCGGCGAAGGCGCGCGCGCCCTGTTCAGAGCCCAGGATGCAGATGAACTTGATCCGCTTGGCGCCCGACTCCTTCAAACGATCCACAGCCGCAATGGCCGAATGCGCCGTCGCCAGCATGGGATCGCAGACGATGACGTCGCGGTCGGAGATGTCCTGCGGGATCTTGAAGTAGTACTCGACCGCCTGCAGCGTGCGCGGATCGCGATAGAGCCCGACATGCCCCATGCGGGCGAGCGGCACGAGGTCGATGATGCCTTCGGCGAGTCCCAGGCCGGCGCGCAGGATGGGCACCACCACCAGCTTCTTGCCCTCGAGCAAGGGGGCTTTCATGGTAGCGATGGGAGTGGCGATCTCGCGCTCGACCAGCGGCAGGTCGCGCGTGGCGTCGTAGCCCAGCAGCAGCCCCATCTCGCGCAGCAGGCGCCGGAAATTCGTGCTCGACGTCTCCTTGTCGCGCATCTTGGTGAGCTTGTGCTGCACCAGCGGATGGCTGACGACGTGGATCGAGTGCGGCAAGGACATCGGTTTCTCCCCCAATACAACTGTCATCCCAAGGCCGAAGGCCGAGGGACCTTCAAGGCTTCAAAACACCGTGCCGTCGCTCGCCACGGCGATCGGCGGCCCGCCGCCCGGCCGGCGCTCGGCGGCCAGCGCGCGGCCGGCGAACCAGGTGCCCGCCTCCAGGACCTTCACCAGCGGCAGGCGCGCCGCATCGAGGCCAAGATGGCCGCGCATGTGGCCGGCGATGCGGTCGAGCAGCGCCACCGTCAGCGCCCGCCATTCGACGATCGCCTCGTCGCCCGGCGCGAAGGTCTTCTGCAGCAGCGCCGCCTGCTTGGGCCTGAGCGCGCCGGCATCGACTAGCAGCCCGCCGTTGCGATACTCCGGCAGGCCGGTCAGCGCGTCGAGCTCGACGACCTCCAACCCCGCCCCCTGCAGTGGCTCGACCAGGGAATAGGACATCCATTGCGAGAGCTTGTGGAAGGGCACGAGGCCGATCGCGGGATGCTTCCAGACGTCGCCCAGCGGCGACGGCCAGATCGGCGAGAGCTTGTCGAGCACCGCGGCGAGGATCGAAGCGGCCTTCACCTTGCCGCCGCTCGCCAGGAGATCGAACAGCGCGCCCGGCCGCTCGAGCCCGATACCGCCCAGCTTGCGCAACAGCTCGGCGCGGCCTTCGAGCCCGAGCAACGGATTGTGCGCCTTGACCTGGAAGCCCATGGCGATGTCCATCGGCGTCAGCGCCGCCAGCCGCTCTGAATCGGCGCGAAGCGGATCACCTTTGGGATCGCGGCTGAACGCGCCGCTCGTGAACATGTGAAGGCTCGCCACGCCCAACCCTTCGGAGCGCGCATAGGTTTCACCGGTGTCAGGCTCGCGGAACGACCAGGCCGGACCGGCGCCGGCATCGAGCAGCACCGACACGACGGCGAGATCCAGGCGCCGGCGCGCCACCTCCTCGCGCGGCAACGACGACAGCCTGGGCGCCAGCGCCGCCCAGCGGTCGCGGCCGCCGGCCTCGAAATGACGCCAGCGCGAATGGAAGGGAATGTCGGCCGGATTGGGGAAGCGCCGGCGCGTCACCTCGAGGGTCGCCTGCACGGCGGCTTCGAGCCCGTTCGGGTCCAGCGCGAACCAGGCCGACCGGCCATCCTCGACATATCTCAGCATCTGCTCCGCCCGCTCGCGGATCGCCGCGGGCGTGCGCAGCCAGGCGATGTCCTCACTCATGGCTGGGCGAAGATCACTCGTCCAATCCCCGTCCCTTGGGCTTGGCGAGCTCGGCGATCCCGGGCTTGCTGGGCGTGAAGTAGCCGGCAGCCTTCTTGGCATCCATCTCGACCTGGGCGTCGGCCGGGATCAACTCGTCGGGAATCGGCACCTGCTCGATCACCTCGATGCCCTGCTCGCGCAGCGCGTCGGACTTCATGTTGCTCATCGAGGCGAAGCGGTCGATGCGCGCGATGCCCAGCCAATGGAACAGGTCTGGCATCAATTCCTGGAAGCGCATGTCCTGCACCCCCGCCACGCATTCGGTGCGGTTGAAGTACTGTGCCGCCGAATCGCCGCCGGGCTGGCGCTTGCGCGCGTTGTAGACCAGGAACTTGGTGACCTCGCCCAGCGCCCGTCCTTCCTTGCGATTGTAGATGACGACCCCCACGCCGCCCTGCTGCGCCATCTCGATGCAGATCTCGATGCCGTGGGCAAGGTAGGGCCGGCAGGTGCAGATATCGGAGCCGAACACGTCGGAGCCGTTGCACTCGTCATGGAGGCGGCAGGCGATCCTGGTTTCCGCCTGGCCGAGCTTCTGCACGTCGCCGAAGAAATAGATCGTGGCGCCGCCGATCGGCGGCAGGAACAGCTCGAGGTCGGGGCGCGTCACCAGTTCGGTGTACATGCCGCCGGTATGCTCGAAAAGCGTGCGGCGCAGGTCCGTCTCCTTGACGCCGAAGCGCTCGGCGATGCCGGGCAGCCACCAGACGGGCTCGACGGCAGCCTTGGTCACGCGCACGTCGCCGCTCGGCATCAGCAGGTCGTTGTCGGGCTTGAGCCGGCCCGCGGCGATGGCGTCGCGGATTTCCGGCATATGGACGTGTGCCTTGGTGACGGCGATGGTCGGGCGGATGTCCCAGCCGGCGGCCAGTTTGTCGGCGAACACCTCGGCCACCATATGGCCCCAGGGATCGAGCGACACGATCTTCTTGGGATCGAACCAGCTCTCGAAGGGCCCGATCGGCTCAGCCGGCGAGGTGTTGGTGAAGTCCGGCCGATGGCCGGGTTTCAGCTCCTGCGCCGCGATGGCAAGTGCGCGATAGATGCCGTAGCTGCCGGAATGCACCCCGATCGCATTGCGCCTGGCCGGATCGGCGACGGTGCCCACCACGGGCCCCCTGATCTTGGGATCGCGCGCGCCCCAGATCACCGGGGGAGCCGCTTGGCCGCCCTGGGCGGGATGGGTATTCAGCCTGATGTGAGCCATGTGCTTTCCGAGTGCCAGAAGCCGGGAAAGCGACGCATTTTAGACCCTCCGGGCCAGGAAGGAAAGGCGCTCGAATTAGGCCTTTTTCCGCTGCGACTTCAGGCTTTCGGCGAACATTTCCTTCGTGTCGTCACCGGCCGATGGTGCCTGGTTCCGGTCAGGTCCCGTGCCTGGCAACGATACGCGCCAGCAGCGCGGCTTGTCCCACCGGGGATTTCGCCCGCTTGGCCGAAACGGCCTTCAGCGCGCCGGCCTCGAAGGCCGCGATCACGGCATCGTGAACGTAGGAGGTGCGGCAGACGGCCGGCGTGTTGGCGAGTTCCTTGGCGATCCCGACCACGGCTTCGCGCACCTGGCGGCGGCGCTTGGCGGCGCTCTCGGCTGGCGCCGTCGCCGCCAAAGCCTGCAGCGCGCCCGCCGAGGCCACGAGCATGCGGAAATCCTTCAGCGAGATGCGCCGGCCCGCGACCGCGCGCAGATAGGCATTGACGTCGCCGGCGCGCACCACATGCACCTCCCCGGACGATTCGCGATATTGGAAGACGCGGCGGCCGGGCAGCTCCAGCAAGCGGGTCATCGCCGCATGGAAACGCCGGCTTCTGGTTTGCTTGGTGACGAGTTTGCCGCCTTTGGCCCTGAAGGAAAGCGTGACGACGCCCTTGTCGCCCAGCCTTACATTGGACTTGAGCAGGGTCGTGGCGCCGCGCGTGCCATGGTCGCGCGCATATTCCTCGCTGCCGGCGCGGATCGCGGTCAAGCAGACGAGTTCGATCACCGCGGCGGCGGCGAAGCCTCGATCGATCTCGACCGAAGACAGCCCGCGCCCGACGGCCCGCCGGATGGCCGGCAATGCCTTGGCAAGACCGCCAAGGCGCCGTGCCTTCAGCTCTTCGCGCACCTCTGACCAGCGGGGATGATAGCGATATTGCAGGCGGCCCGCCGCGTCCTCGCCGATTGCCTGCAGATGCGCGGCCTTGTCCGCCGCATAGCGCACATTGACGTAAGCCGGCGGCACCGCCAGGGATCTCAATCGATCGATCACTCCGGCATCGCGCAACGCCACGCCTGAAGCCGCCACGAAGGCGAAACCCTTGCCGCAGCGCCGGCGCCGCACCGTGAGCGCCTCGGGCGCCACGATGACAAGCCCCTTCTCTGCCGCCAATCTTGCAACCATGGAGCGAGGAGACATGGCGGGAGAACGCCGGGCTTCCCGCCGCGTTGCGCGTTACCTTCCCTTCCGTCGCTTTTTGCAACCCGGCAGCCTCCGCGGCGTTTGTCCATTCGCGGGCAGCATGCACGGCCGCGCATTTATCGGCGATGGAGCATGGAGAAGCTGATGCCCGACCTCTTCCCCACGACCGACGAGGCCCGGAGAGACCAGGCCATGGCCGATGCCGCCGCCGGCAGGGCGAGCATCGTCAATCACCTCGGCCCGGACAGCTTCAAGCCGGACGGGCTTCGGCCCTTCTTCGAGTATCGACCGCTGGGATTGAAGGAGCTGACCGGAGGCAAGGTCGGCGCGCAGGTGATCCGTGCCAAGCCCGGTCATCCTACCGATACGCCGCACCACACCCACAGCCTCGACTTCCAGTTCATCTACGTGCTGAAGGGTTGGGCGATCTTCGACTATGAAGGCTATGGCGAGCACAAGCTCGTCGCCGGCTCGACCGTCTACCAGCCGCCGGGAATCAGGCACCGGGAGATCGACCACTCGGAGGATTTCGAGGTGCTGGAGATCACCATGCCGGCCGATTTCGAGACGAAGGAAGCAGCCGACGGCTAGCCGTTCTTGGCGAAGACGCGGACGCATGCAATTCTTGGCGACATGAGACACCTCGCCGCCTGCTCCGTGTTCATGCTGCTGTCCCTGTTTGCGGGACCCGCGTTCACCCAGTCGGTCGACACGCTGCCGCCGATGTCGACCATCACCTTCGCGCCCGGCTCCACGCTCTCGACCGTGAACGGCGAGCTGGTGCCGGGGGGCCGCACTCTCTACTACGTGGCCGCGAAAGCCGGACAGACCATGCTGGTGTCCATCACCTCGCCGGAGGACATCGCCTTCGAAGTCTATACGCCGGACACGACAGTGGCGAAGGCGGACGACGGCGCGCCCTTGGTGAAGGGCAAGTCCCTCCCCAACGCCGGTCCGAAGGACGACGCCAAAGCATGGGTAGGCGCCATCCCGCGCGACGGCGACTATCTCATCACTGTCGGCGCGACCGCTCCCGGCGGCCCGCCCAACCCGACGCCTTACAGCCTGACGGTCTCCTTGCAGTAGGCGACAAGAATTGTGATTGCGTCAGGCCTGCAACTAATTCATAACCCCTGCCGTCGCATGGCCGAGCGGACGTGTTCTTGGGGATGTCCACGATAAACTGGCCGACGACAAGTTTGCGTGGAGTGCCGGCTCGTTCGGGGTGGGCGGCCGGCATTTCCTCTCCGACGATTTTTTCACGGCAGCTTTACCGCACCGCCCATCGATTTCAGACCGGCACCGTGTAGAGTTTGCCTCGGCAAACACACGATAAGCGCAGACTTGGTTTGGGCATGGCGAAAGGTGAAGATCGGGCCAAAGGAATCGTCGTCACGCCGCGCATGTTGCGGGCGGGGGCCCTGGCGCTTGCGGCGACGCGCGGCGCCAGCGACTACGAGCTGGTCGGCACCATCTATCGTGCGATGGCCGCCGTCGCGCCCGCGTCCAAATCGGCCAAGACGGTGCAGCCGGCCAACTTCCTCGAAGTGATGCGCCTGATGCAGGCGGGCCGCCGGGACTAGTCGACGTCGCCCAGCGATGGGCCGTCCGGCGCCCGGCAGGTCTTTCGTTGTTGGCGCGCGCATTGCAGGTAATGTGGCGTCATGCAATTCGGTTGGCTCACCCTCGCCCTTTCGCCCTCGCCCGCCGAGGATCAGGCGCGCATCGCGCAGTTGATCGACCAGGCCTGCGCCGCCGAGCGGCTGGGCTTTTCCGACGTCTGGCTGACCGAGCACTATTTCACCGGCGAGAGCGTCTACAACGACTCGCTGATGTTCGCGGCTGCGCTTGCCATGAAGACCGAGAAGATCCGCATCGGCTTCGCGGTGGTGCAGACCCCGTTCCACCATCCGGTGCGGCTCGCCGTGCAGCTGGCTCTGCTCGACAACCTCAGCGGCGGCCGCATCGATGTCGGCATCGGCAAGGGCACCGTCTACAACGAATACGAGTTCGTGGGACACGGCCTGCGCAGCCACGACAGCCGCGAGCGCATGGAGGAGGCTGTCGACATCCTCGAGCGCGCCTGGCGCGAGGCGCCGCTCACCTACGAGGGCAGGTTCCACAAGGTCCACATTCCCGCCATCCGGCCGAGGCCCGTGCAGCAACCCGGCCCGCCGTTGTGGCGCAGCGTCATCTCGCCCGGCTCGTTCAAGGAATGCGGCCGGCTGGGCGTGCCGATCCTGACGGCGCGGCTTCCGGTCGAGCGCATCAAGGAGCGCTGGGCGACCTATGCCGACGGCATCGACGAAGGCGGTCACGACGAGACGACACGGCAGCGCCTGCTGGCGCAGAGCGCGCTGTGGCGCAATGTCTACGTAGCCGAATCGGACGCCCAGGCCGAGGACGAGCTGGCCGCACTGCTGGCCGAGACCCGGGCCCACATGATGCATGTGCGAGAGGCCTACAATCCGCACGACTTCCAGCCCGATCCGGCGGTGCTGAATGCCTGGACCGATCCCAGGGTCTCCGATTCCGAGGCCATCCCGTTCGTGCTGCGTACAGGATCGCTCTATGGCTCGCCCAAGCGGGTACGCGAGCAGGTCGCCGAGCTGCGCGAGGTCGGCGTGCGCCATCTTCTTTGCCAGACCGGCTTCGGCGCCATGAGCCACGAGCAGAACATGGCGTCGATGCGCCGCTTCGGCGAGCGGGTGATGCCGGCATTCGCCGCTTGATGCCCGCTGCGGCGACGCGCCCGACTCAGCAATCTCCCACGCGCTTGCCGCTCAACACCGAGCTTCCCTTGACGATGGCGCCGGCCTTGTCCTTGACCAGGATCTGGCCCATGCCTTCGTAGCTGTCGGACTTGTAACTGATCTCGGCATTGGCGGTGACTCCGGGCGACTGGTCGGTCGCCGGGCACGAAGTAGTCGCCTTGAAGACGCCGGCCTGCTTGGCGCCCGGCGTGAAGGTACAGCCGTGCTTGGCGAATTCCTCCGGCGGCGGATAGAGCAGGCGCTCCAGGATCGCCTCCCCGCCCTTGACGCAGACCTGCTTGGAGGTGGACGGCATCGGCTGCACGCCTTCCATGGTCGTCTTGGCGGTGACTTCCCACAGGCCGGGCTGGATGGCGGTCTGGGCGCGGACCGGACCGGCCGCGAGCGACACGCCGACGACGGCGGCCGCCATGACAAACGCTTTCATCGATGATCCTTCAACGGTTCGCCGCGTGGATTACCACGATCCCCAGCAAAAAGCCCGCGTCGGACGCCCGGCCGGCGATCGCCGAGCGAGCGTCCTTAGCGGGCCCATCGAAGACCGACGGCGCTTACCAGTAGGTCGGCGCGTTGTAGTACTTGTCGACCCGCCGGCCGTAGTCGGGGGTCCAGAGGAAGTCCTCGTCCATGTCATAGGTCGGCGCGTTCTCGAGCATCTTCTTGTCGAGATTGACCACATAGCCGCCCTTGGTCTCGTCGTACTTCAAGGTCGACCACGGCAGAGGGTGATACTTCTCGCCGATGCCGAGGAAGCCGCCGAACGACATGACCGCATAGATGGCCTTGCCGCTCACCTTGTCGATCATGATGTCGTCGACGGTGCCCAGCTTGTCGCCCTGAGGATTGTAGACATCGGTGCCCTCGACCTTCTCGGCAGCGATCAAGGTTCCGGAGGTGATCTTGTTTACATCGGCCATGGTTGGCTCCCTGAACTTGTGAAGTTGAATGCTCAGCACGCCGCTCGAGGCGGTGAGCGGGGGTCAACGCCGACCCCATAGGGCGGTTGCCAATTCGTCCCCTGGCGAGAAGAATGCCAATGTGAGACGATTCGGCGGCGTCTTGCAGTGCATCGCGGCTCGAGCGCCTCTGCTCGGGCCGGCCCTGCAGCAACCGCCGGCCAACAGCGGGCGTTATCTGATTTATGTCGATGCCGGCAGAGCGGGCAAAAGCGCGGCCCCTTGAAGGGCGCAACATTCTGATCGTCGAGGACGAAGCGCCGATCGCCATCGATCTTGCTTCCGCCGTTTCCCAGGCGGGCGGAATCGTGGTCGGTCCGGCGGCCTCCGTCGCCACCTCTTTTTCGCTGATGGCTGACCACAAGCTCGACGGCGCGCTGCTCGACATCCGGCTGCGCGACGAGACGTCGTTTCCGCTGGCCGATGTGCTGGCGGTGCTCGACATCCCGTTCGTGTTCGTGAGCGGCCTGTCCAGCGCGCTGATGCCCTATCCGCACCGCGATCGGCCGTTGTTCGACAAGCCCTACGAGACGCGCAAGGTGATCAATACCCTGGCCCGACTCCTGAAGCCCGTGCCGACGGGCGTATAGCGGCCGCAACCTCCTCGAAGGGGCTGCGTTGCCCGGATATCGGCCGGATCCCGCACATCTGACATCCAGCCGGTGCTCCGCCCGCCCGATCCTCCCCCGTTGGGCGGGCATTTTTTCCGCCGCGTTCGGGTAGTCGGTCATGAACAGCAAGAATGTCGTACAGCTCGGGGCCCAGGAACACGAGATCCTGCGGGCCATCGCCAGGTCCCCGTCGACTCCACTTTCCTCTACTCAGCGCCTGCGCTTCGAGATGCTGGGGCTGATCGAGGATCGCGCCAATGGCGTAAGCCTCACCGAGCTCGGGCCGCAAGCTTGCCCGCGAACCGATCCGCTCGCCACCGCCGCCGCAGACCGTGCAGGACATCCATCGCAAGGCGCCGCGCGACAAGCGGGGCCGGCGACTGGGCCATCAGCGTCACACGCCGTTCTAAGCCGCGTTGTGGGGAGTTGTGGGGATAAGCGCCCGCACTGTCATTATAAGTTCATCGATTACCCTCGGATCGGTAACCTGACCTCCCGATGGTGCGCCGCGAAAGCGTACCGTCCATGCCCCCATCGTCCCAATCCAACGCCGACGACCAGAGGCGCCAGCGGTGGCTTTCGCTGCTGGCGAAGGCCCCGGCCGCCCGGCTGGAAACCCTGTGGCAAGCCATCGGCCCGGTGCCGGCCTACAGCCTGCTGCGTCGGCCCGAGATCGGGCTGGTCATGGTCCAGGGCCGCATATCGGGCAGCGGAGCGGCCTTCTGCGCCGGCGAAATGACCGCGACCCGGGCCGCAGTCCGGCTGGAGAGCGGCGAGGTCGGCATCGGTTATGTCGGTGGCCGCGCGCCGCGTCAGGCCGAGATCGCTGCTGCCATCGACGCGCTCGGCCAGCGTCCCGAATGGCAGGACAGGCTGGAGGCCGCGATCGTGGCCCCGCTGGCGGCAGAAGCCGAGGCACGGCGGCGCCTCGTCGCCGCGCGCGCCGCCGCCACCAAGGTCGATTTCTTCACCGTGGCGCGCGAGGCCGGAACATGACTGCGTTGGCTCCGGGCCTCGCCGATCCTGCCCACGACGCGCAGCGCCTGTTCCGCGCCGTCCTCGATGCCTTTTCCCACCCCGGCCGCATCGTGGCTCTGCCCGATCCCCCGGCCGGCCCCGGCATCATCAGCCCCGCCGCGGCGGCTTTTCTCCTGACCCTGGTCGATCGCGACACGCCGCTCTGGCTGGCGCCGCCCTTGGACCTGCCGCAGGTGCGGGATTTCGTTCGTTTCCACTGCAGTGCACCGATCGAAGCCGAGCGCGCCCGCGCCTCCTTCGCCCTGCTGATGCAGGACATCGACTCATTCGACGGCTTCGCCCTCGGCACCGACCCTTATCCCGACCGTTCGGCCACGCTGCTGATCGAGGTGCCGGAACTCGGCACCGGCACGGCGCGCACTTGGCGCGGGCCGGGGATCGATGGCGAGGCAAGCGTCGCCATGGATGGCCTGAGCGACGCCTTCTGGCGGGCATGGGCCGACAACCATGCGCTCTTTCCCTGCGGCGTCGACATCGTGTTCGCCGCCGGCTCGCAACTGCTGGCGCTGCCGCGCAGCATCGCCGTGGAGGGTTCGCCATGTATGTAGCGGTCAAGGGCGGCGAGACGGCCATCGCCCATTCGCTCGAGCTTCTGGCCGACAAGCGCCGCGGCGAGCGCAGCGTCGCGGAGCTCACGCTCGAGCAGATCGACCAGCAGCTCGGCCTGGCCGTCGATCGCGTCATGACCGAGGGCTCGTGCTACGACCGCGCGCTGGCGGCGCTAGCCATCAAGCAGGCGCGCGGCGATCTGATCGAGGCGATCTTCCTGCTGCGCGCCTACCGCACCACCCTGCCCCGCTTCGGCGACAGCCTGCCGATCGACACGTCGGACATGGTGGCTGAACGGCGCATCTCGGCCACCTTCAAGGACGTTCCGGGAGGCCAGGTGCTGGGCCCGACCTTCGATTATACCCATCGCTTGCTCGACTTCTCGCTGGCCGCGTCGGGCGAGCGGCCAACCGCGCCGACGGCACCGGTCAGCGGCACCGAGACATTGCCCCGGGTCGGCGACATCCTGGAACGCGACGGGCTGCTGGAACCACCGCCCAAGGGGCCTCCGCCAGAAGATGAGAAGGCCGAGGACCTCACGCGCCAGCCGCTCGCCCTGCCGGCGTCGCGGCCGCTCAGGCTGCAGAACCTGGCACGCGGCGATGAAGGCTTCCTGCTGGCCCTGGGCTATTCGACCCAGCGCGGCTACGGCAACAACCACCCCTTCGTCGGCGAGATCCGCTACGGCCAGGTGCCGGTCTCGTTCGTGCCCGAAGAGCTGGGCTTCGCCATCGAGATCGCCGAGATCGACGTCACCGAGTGCGACATGGTCAACCAGTTCGCGGGCTCGCACGACGTGCCGCCGCAATTCACCCGCGGCTACGGGCTCGCCTTCGGCCACGCCGAGCGCAAGGCGATCGCCATGGCGCTGGTCGACCGCGCGCTGCGCGCCGGCGAACTGTCCGAGAGCGCCGAATCGCCCGCGCAGGACGAGGAGTTCGTGCTGGCGCATTCCGACAATGTCGAGGCATCCGGCTTCGTGCAGCATCTCAAGCTGCCGCACTATGTCGATTTCCAGTCCGAGCTGGTGACGGTCCGCGCGCTGCGCGAGGAAGTCGAGCGGCGCAACCGGCGAGCTTCCGGCAACGGGACCGCGCTCGGGCAGGCGGCGGAATGAGCGCCGTGCCCGATACCGGCATCGACGGCGCAGCCTACAACTACGCCTATCTCGACGAGCAGACCAAGCGGATGATCCGCCGCGCCATCCTGAAGGCGGTGGCGGTGCCGGGCTACCAGGTGCCGTTCGGCGGCCGCGAGATGCCGCTGCCCTACGGCTGGGGCACCGGCGGCATCCAGGTCACGGCCGCCATCATCGGCCGCGACGACACCTTGAAGGTGATCGACCAGGGGGCGGACGACACCACCAACGCCGTCTCCATCCGCCGCTTCTTCGCCAAGGTGGCCGACGTCGCCACCACGACCAGCACCGGGGAAGCGACCATCATCCAGACCCGCCATCGCGTGCCGGAGACGCCCCTGCGCGAGGGCCAGATCCTGGTCTTCCAGGTGCCGATCCCCGAGCCGCTGCGCATGCTCGAGCCGCGCGAGACCGAGACGCGCACCCTGCACGCGCTGTCGGAATACGGCGTCATGCAGGTGAGCCTCTACGAGAGCATCGCCCGGCACGGCCGCATCGCCAAGACCTACAACTATCCGGTGATGGTGAACGGGCGCTATATCATGAGCCCCTCGCCCATCCCCAAGTTCGACAATCCCAAGCTCGACCGCAGCCCCGCCCTGCAGCTCTACGGCGCGGGCCGCGAGAAGCGCATCTACGCAGTGCCGCCGCACACGCCGGTCAAGAGCCTCGACTTCGACGACCATCCGTTCGAGATCGAGCGCTGGGACGAGTGCTGCGCGCTCTGCGGCTCGCGCGAAAGCTTCCTCGACGAGATGATCGTCGACGATGCCGGCAAGCGGATGTTCATCTGCTCCGACACCGACTGGTGCGAGCGGCGGCGATGAGCGGCCCGCTCCTCTCCGTGCTTGGTCTCGGCAAGCGCTTCGGCGACCGCATCGCCTGCCGCGACGTGGGCTTCGAGCTGTGGCCGGGCGAGGTGCTTGGCATCGTGGGCGAGTCGGGCTCCGGCAAGACCACCCTGCTCAATTGCCTGGCGGGCCGGCTGACACCCGAGGCCGGTTCGGTCACCTACGACTCCGCGGCCTACGGCCCGGTCGATGTGCACGCCCTGTCGGAGGCGCGGCGCCGTCTGCTGTCGCGCACCGAATGGGGCTTCGTGAACCAGGATGCGCGCGAGGGCCTGCGCATGGGCGTGAGCGCCGGCGCCAATATCGGCGAGCGCCTGATGGCGGTGGGCGCCCGTCACTACGGCGACATCCGCCGCACCGCGTCCGACTGGCTCACCCGGGTCGAGATCGAGCAGGACCGGCTGGACGACCGGCCCACGACCTATTCGGGCGGCATGCGCCAGCGCCTGCAGATCGCCCGCAACCTGGTGAGCGACCCGCGGCTGGTGTTCATGGACGAGCCGACCGGCGGGCTCGACGTCTCGGTGCAGGCGCGGCTGCTCGACCTGCTGCGCGGGCTGGTGGAGACGCTGCATCTGTCGGCGGTGCTGGTGACGCACGATCTCGGCGTCGCCCGGCTGCTCACCCACCGGCTGATGGTGATGCAGGGCGGCGGCGTGGTCGAGCACGGGCTGACCGACCAGGTGCTGGACGATCCGCAGCACGCCTACACCCAGATGCTCGTCGCCTCGATCCTGCCCGTGTGACGGAGAAATGTGACCGATGCTGCCCGCGCTGCGCGTCTCCGGCCTCACCAAGTCCTTCGTCATCCACGCCCAGGGCGACCTGGCGCTGCCCGTGCTGCGCGACGTGGCGCTCTCCGTCTCGCCCGGCGAATGCCTGGCGCTGGTCGGCCCGTCGGGCGCCGGCAAGAGCACGCTGCTGCGCTCGCTCTACGGCAACTATCGCCCCGACGCGGGCTCGATCCGCGTGCGCCACGGCGACGACTGGGTCGAGCTGGTGCGCGCCGAGCCGAGGACCGTGCTCGAGGTGCGTCGCCGCACCCTGGGCTTCGTCAGCCAGTTCCTGCGCGTGATCCCGCGCATCGCCACCATCGACGTCGTGGCCGAGCCGGCGCGCCGGCTGGGCATGGCGGCCGACGAGGCGCGCCGGCGCGCCGAGTTCCTGCTGGGCATGCTGGGCATCCCGCCCAAGCTCTGGTCGCTGCCGCCGGCCACCTTCTCGGGCGGCGAGCAGCAACGGGTCAACATCGCCCGCTCGCTGATCGTCGACTATCCCGTGCTGCTGCTCGACGAGCCAACGGCCTCGCTCGATCCCGCCAATCGCGACGGCGTGGTCGAGCTGATCCAGCAGCGGCGCAAGGCGGGCGCGGCGATCGTCGGCATCTTCCACGACGTCGCGGTGCGCGACGCGCTGGCCACCCGCATCCATGACGTCGCCCTTCCCGGAACCTCCGTCGGAGTCCTCGCATGAGCGCCGAAACGATCCTGACCAACGCCCGCATCGTCACCGCCGATTCCGAGTTCGACGGCACGGTGGTGGTGCGCGGCGAGGAGATCGTCGAGGTCGCACCCGGCCGCTCGCACCTGCCCGGCGCCATCGATCTCGACGGCGACTACCTGATGCCGGGCCTGGTCGAGCTGCATACCGACAACATGGAAAAGCACTTCGCGCCGCGCCCCGGCGTGAAATGGCCAAGCCTCTCGGCGGTGATGGCGCATGACACGCAGGTCGCCGCCGCCGGCATCACCACGGTGTTCGATTCGCTGTCGCTCGGCGACGTGCGCGGCGAGAGCGATCGCGTGAAGAACCGCGCCCGCATGGTCGAGGCGATCTGCGCGGTGAGCGAACGGCGCATGGCACGCGCCGAGCACCGCCTGCATCTGCGCTGCGAGGTCACCCCCGACGATGCCGTCGAGGCGGTCGATCGCTGGATCGACCTGCCGCTGGTCGGGCTGATATCCATCAACGACCATACGCCCGGCCAGCGTCAGTTCCTCGATGCCGAGAAGCTGAAGCAGTATTACATGGGCAAGTTCGCCATGACCGAGCCGCAGTTCCTGGAGTTCCAGGCGCGCGCGGTCGAGCTGCATCAGCGCAACGCCGCCCGCCATCGCCGCGAGATCGTGTCGCGCGCCCATGCCCGCGCCCTGCCGCTGGCCAGCCACGACGACGCCACGCGCGAGCACGTCGAGGAGGCCGTGCAGAACGGCATGACCATCGCCGAGTTCCCGACGACGCGGGAAGCCGCCCAGGCTTCGCGCGAGGCGGGCCTCGCCGTCCTGGTCGGCGCGCCCAACCTGGTGCTGGGGGGCTCGCACTCGGGAAACATCGCCGCCATCGACCTCCTGCGCGACGGTCAGGCCGACATCCTGTCCTCCGATTATGTGCCGGCCAGCCTGATGGAAAGCATCTTCAAGCTGAGCGCCGCCGGCGTCGGCATCAACCTGCCCGAGGCCGTCCGCCTGGCGTCGCTCAATCCGGCGCGCGCCGTAGGGCTTTGCGATCGCGGCGAGATCGCCTCCGGGCGCCGCGCCGACCTCGTACGCGTGCGCGAGATCGAAGGTGCCCCCGTGGTGCGCGCCGTATGGCGCACCGGCGAACGCGTCGTCTGACATGGCCTCTGACACGGCCTCTGACACGGCAGGTGCCCTGGTCTATGTCATGGGCCCTTCCGGAGCGGGCAAGGATTCCGTGCTCGGCCGGGCGCGGGCGATGCTCTCGATCGACCTGCCCGTCGTCTTCGCCCACCGCTACATCACCCGGCCGTCGGACGCCGGCGGCGAGAACCACGTCGCGCTGAGCCAGGCCGAGTTCGCGTTGCGCCGCGCCCATGGCCTCTTCGCCTTCCATTGGCAGGCCCACGGCAACGACTACGGCATCGGCCAGGAGATCCATGGCTGGCGCCGCGCCGGCCTCGCAGTGGTGGTGAGCGGCTCGCGCGAGCATTTCCAGAAGATGGACGGCGTCGACAAGGACACCGTGCCGGTGCTGATCACCGCGCCCGCCGACAGGCTCAAGGAGCGCCTGTCGAAGCGCGGCCGCGAGGACGCCGCTGCGGCCGCCGAGCGCCTGCGGCGCGGACTGGCCCACGATGTCGACCGACCCGGCCTGGTCACGATCGTCAATGACGGAACGCTGGACGACGCGGCGGAGGCCTTCGTCAGGCTGCTCGCCACGCTTCAGCGCTCACCCGGCGTCCGCCGCCGAGCCTGAAGCGCGCCGACACGACGAACGGTCGTCCCGGCGCGGGCTGGCGGAAGACGCAGAGGTCGCAGACCGGCAGCGGCTGGTCGAGGAAGGCGGCGAAGCGCCGGCGCAGCAGAGCCGCCACCGCCTCGCGCTCGGCGGCGTCCGGCAGGCGTCCGGTGAGCGTGAGATGGAAGCGCCATTGCTCCAGCACGTAGGGGTAGCCCCAGCGGACCAGCAGTTCGTCCTGCCGCGGCGACAGGTGGGCGCGGCGGCGGCGCGCCAGCTCGGCCTCGTCCGCCGGCCGGCGGAATTCGTCGAACGCCACGACGCAGCGGTCGGCCAGGTCGTGCAGCGCCTCGCTGCGCGCCGCCGGCACCAGTGCCAGGAAGCCCGAGAGCTCGACGAGTTCGAGCGCCGGCACCGTGAAGCCATGCGCCGCGGCGGCGAACTTTCCGACGGCATCCAGGAAGTCGCGCTCGTAGACGCCCTCGGCCAGCGCGATGGGCGGCTTGAGGGTGCCGTGAAAGCCGTAGAGCCGCGGCTCGGCGATGATCTCGGCCAGGCGCTCGGCGGCAAATCCGGGAACCGACCGCAGCGCGCGCGCCTGGCCGCTTTCCGGGTCGCGCCCCAGCCACTGGCTTGCCACGACGGCCAGACCCTCGCCGGGCCGCGGGGCGTAGTAGAGCGCGTAGCGGGGCGCCGGTGCGCCCTCGCCGCTCAAGCCGCCGCCCCGCGCCGGCCGATCACGGCGAAGCGCAATTGGCCCGAGACGAAGTCGATCAAGGCGACGGCGACCAGGATCAGCAGGATGATGAACGAGGTCTGCTGCAGCTCGAGGGTGCGGATGGCCTCCGCCAGGTGCAGGCCGATGCCGCCGGCGCCGACGATGCCGATGATGCTGGCGGAACGGGTGTTCGACTCGAAATAATAAAGGACCTGGCTCGCCAGCACGGGAAAGACGGCGGGCAGGATGCCGAAGCGGATGGCGAGCGCGTGGCTGCCGCCGGTCGAGACGATGCCCTCGACCGGCCTCTTGTCGGCCGCTTCCATGGCCTCCGAGAAGAGCTTGCCGAACGAGCCGATCTCGGCGGTCATGATGGCGAGCGTGCCGGCGAACGGCCCCAATCCGACGACATTCACCCAGATCAGCGCCCACACCAGGATGTCGACGCTGCGGATGGTGTCGAGCGAGCGGCGCGAGAGGAAGCGCACGATACGGGCGGCCGTGACGTTGCGCGCGGCCAGCAGTGACACGGGCAGCGCCAGCACCGCGGCCGCGAAGGTGCCCAGGAAGGCGATGGCGACGGTCTCGATCAGCGCCATGCCGAACATCCGCGCATGGGCCCAGCTTCCCGGGTCGGGCGGCAGCATGAGCCCCACGATCTCGGCCAGGCGCTCGCTGCCGGACAGCAGCGTGCCGCCGAAGAAGCCGAGCTCGGCCATGCCCCACAGCAGCAGAGCCAGGGCCGCCACGCCGACCAGCGCACCGGTCAGGCGCCTGCGGTCGAAACGGTCGAAATGCCGGGGATGGCGGCCGCGGATGGCGGCGAGGTCGACGGCGGGACGCATCAGCGTTTCTCTTCGAGGCCGATCAGCCGGTGGCGGATCTTGGAGGTCAGCGTGTCGATGATCGCCACCGTGATGAGAATGAGGACAAGGATGGCCGAGACGTCGGAATAGTAGAACTTGCGGATCGCCTCGATCAGGTCCTGGCCGATGCCGCCGGCGCCGACGAAGCCCATGACCGCCGATTCGCGCACGTTGATCTCGAAACGCAGCAGAGTGTAGCTGACGAAGTTGGAGGCGACCTGCGGCAGGGCGCCGTAGCGCATGGCGACGTGCCACGGCGCACCGGTCGACGACACGCCCTCGACCGGCTTCATGTCGATGTTCTCGACCACCTCGGCGAAGAGCTTGCCCAGTGAGCCCAGTGTATGGATCATGACCGCCAGCACGCCAGCCAGCGGTCCCAGCCCGAAGGCGATCACGAACACCAGCGCGAAGACCAGCAGGGGTACCGTGCGGCAGAGCTCGCAGAAGCGGCGCACGCCGAAGCGCAGCCAGCGGCTGGGGCCGACATTGACGGCGGCCAGGAAGGCGAGGCCGAAGGCGCCGATCGCCCCCAGCAGGGTGCCGACATAGGCCATCAGCAGTGTCTCGCCGAGGAGCCGCAGCCAGCGCGGCAGACCCCAGAACCACTCGGCGACGTCGGTCCAGACCGGACGGCCGCTATCGAGATGGAACAGGCGGATGATGTAGCTCGGGAAGCGGCCGATATTCTCGATGAGGTGCACCGGCGAGACCTCGGCCGATACCGAGGCCGCCGCCATCGCCACCACGATGCAGCCCAGCGTGAAGAGCGTGTGCCAGCGACGCGTCCGGACAGACGCGTCGTAGGCGGCGAGCAGCGGCCGGAGCTGGGCCTCCGGCAGCTCGACGATCGGTGAACTCAACGCCGGCTTGCCGATGCCTGGTTCAGCTCTTCTGCTTGCGCAGCGAGTTCGATGAACTTGATCAGCTCGACCACGCCTTCGTAGTACTTGGCGTCGACCGCCTTGAACTCGCGGTCCTTGCCGTCCGACAGCTTGTCGAAGGCGGCCTTGGCCTTGGTCGGCGCCTCGTCGAAGGCCTTGGCGATGGCGGCCTTCAGGTCGGGCGGCAAGTCGGCGAGGTAGGCATAGGGCGAGTTGGGGATCAGGTCGGACTTGGAGATGATGCGGAAGTCCTCCTTCTTCGCCAGCCCCTTCTTGACCATGCGCGTGAGGTTCGAATCGTCCTCGGAGTTCCACCAGTTGGCGGCCATGTCGACCGTCTTCTGCTGGAGCGCGATCACCGCGTTCTCGTGGCTGCCGGTGTAGGTGACGTGGGCGAAGTACTTCTCCGGCACGATGTGGAGCTTGTTCAGGATGAAGCGCGGCACGTTGTTGCCGGAGGTCGAGTTGGGATCGACCAGCCCCAGGTTCTTGCCCTTGAGGTCCTCGATCGTCTTGTACGGGCTGTCGGCGCGGACATAGAACACCGAGTAGTAGCCGACCGTGCCGTCGTTGTTCACGGTGGTGCGGAACGGCTCGACCTTCACGCCCGTGACGACGGCGCGCGAGTAGGAAGCCGGGCCGTAGCCCGCGATGTGGATGGAGCCGTTGCGCTGGCCCTCGATCACCGCCGCATAGTCGTTGGCGACGCGCAGCGTCACCTTGGTGCCGAGCGCCTTGGACAGGTAGTCGACGAAGGGCGCATAGCGCTCCGTCACGCCCGAGGCGTTCTCGGCGGGCACCACGGCCAGCACCAGCTCGGGATACTTGGCCTTCCAGTCCTGGGCGTGGGCGGCGCCGGCAAGAGCGAGCGTGCCGGCGGCAAGCGTCGAACCGAGGATCAAGCGACGGGTGAACATAAGGATGATCTCCTTGTTGCGAGGGGGAAGAACGGTCAGGAGCCGGCCCAGGCCAGGCCGGACTGCGCGCCGGGAGCGAAATCGGGCCGGGCCGCCGGACCCAGCACGTCGGCCAATTCCAGGCCGTAGAGATCGCGCGCCACACGGTCGGTGAGCGCCGCCGGCGCGCCGTCGAACACCATCTTGCCGGCCGCCAGGCCGACCAGCCGGTCGCAGTATTTGCGGGCGAGGTCGAGGCTGTGCAGGTTGCAGATCACGGTGATGCCGAAGTGGCGGTTGATGTGCTGCAGGGCGTCCATCACCACCTGGGTGTTGCGCGGGTCGAGCGAGGCGATCGGCTCGTCGGCCAGGATGATGTCGGGCTGCTGGACCAGGGCGCGGGCGATGGCGACGCGCTGCTGCTGGCCGCCCGACAGCGTGTCGGCGCGCTGGCCGGCCAGGCGCGCCATGTCGAGACCCTCCAGGGCGGACAGTCCCAGCGCCTTCTCCTCGTCGGTCCACAGTTTCAGCAGCGCGCGGCCGGGCGGCATGTGGAAGGCGCGGCCCATCATCACGTTGGTCAGCACGTCCAGCCGGCCGGCCAGGTTGAACTGCTGGAAGATCATGGCGCAGCGCGCCCGCCACTGGCGCAGCGACCGGCCGCGCAGCGCCGTGACATCGACGTCGCCGAAGCGGATGCGGCCGGCGGTCGGATCGCCCAGCCGGTTGATCATGCGCAGCAAGGTCGATTTGCCGGACCCCGACTGGCCGATCACGCCCAGGAGCTGGCCCGCCGGCACCTCCAGCGAGACCTGGTCGACGGCCCGCTTGTTGCCGAAGCTTTTCACAACGCCTTCCAGCTGCAGCATCGAGCCCCTCAAAGGTTCGCCTGACTTGGCTGGTACCGGCCGGATGCTGCGGGAAGGCAACTCTTTGGTTACAGGATCAAGACGCGCTGTGGGGCATTAGGAAGCGGCCGGCAAATCCGGCCAGCGTTCGCGAAGCGCCGCGACCATGTCGTCGACGCGCGCCGCCAGGATGCGCTCGCCCTTGAAGGCCGTCGCGCGCGAGGGATCGCCGGTCGCCCCGGTCCGCTCGAAGGGCCCGTCGGGCACGAGCTTGTCCAGGCGCACGCTTCGCGGCTCCAGCGCCAGCACTACGGAGGTCTCGCGCTCGTCGGCATGGCCGCCCTCGGGCACGTCGAGCAACCGGTCGGCCGCCGCGCCCAGCCCGCGCATGTGCAGGACCACGAGGTCGCCCGCGCCGGCGGCAACCTCGTCGACCGGCTTCTCGGTCGACACGCCGGTGTTCAGGATGACGAGGCGCTTCACGCCATGGCCGCGCAGGTTGGCCAGGAGCTCGCCCAGCAGCGCCTTGAAGGTCGCCGCCGAGAGATGCTGGCTGCCGGCGAAGGAGGTGAAGGCTGGATAGAAGCCGAAGCCGACCACGGGCGCGGCGATCACGGGCAGGCGCTCGATCAGCTTCTGGGCCAGCGCGCGGGCGGTCAGCGCATCGGTCTTGAGCGGCAGGTGCGGGCCATGCGCCTTGGCGGCGGCGCCGATCGGGACCACCACCGGCGCGCCCGCCTCGAAGCGGGCCTTCGCCTCGGGCCAGGTGAGATCTTCCAGCCAGCTCCCGGTCATGTGCCGGCGACGGTCAGGACTGCCAGGGCAGCTTCACGCGCCGGGGCGCGTGATTGCCGGGAACGATCATCTTGCGCCACCGCGCCAAAGGCGCGCTGTCGTCCAGCACGATGCGGCCGGCAACCTCGGAGACGCCGAGCTCCTTCCACAGCGCGGCAAGATCGACCGGCTCGGCCTTGTTGAAATGGCGGTCGACCAGCGCGCTCATGGCGTCGGTGCCGGCGGCGCGATCGCAGGCGGCGGCGTAATCGGCGACGCTCGTGCGCTGCGTGCCGTCGAGCCCGCTCCACAGCACGCCGCCCAGGCAGTCCTCCAGGCCCTTGGCGCCGTTGCTGGCGCGGCGGATGGCGATATCGGCCAGCAGCATGAAGGTGGCGCCGCCCCAGTAATTCTGTCGCCCCGACGCGTTGGCCAGGCCGATCGAGAAAGCCTGGACGCCTTGCGGCATGTTGTCGACCCACTCGCGCCAGACCTCTTCTTCGGTCTTCCAGCCGGCGCGCGCGCGGATGATCGGCTCGACGTAGGTCGCCGCCCCCTCCATCAGCCAGGTGCCACGGCCGCGAATGTAGGGCATGGCGGTATGGATCAGTTCGTGCACCAGCACCCAGTCGTCGAACAGGCGGTGGCGATCGACCGCGGCGCCGATCTCGACCATTACCGTGGCGCCGCCGCCCGAGACGCTGCGGCCGTAGCCGACGCCGCGCCGGTTGGCGACCGGCACGAGGCCGAGCAGCGCCTGCCTGGCGGTGAAGCCGCGCCAATAGTTGGACTCGGCCTCGGCGGTGCGCTCGACCCAGTCGAAGAGATCGGCGCGGGCCGACTCGCCGATGCCGTCGAGGATCGCCACCCGCAGCACGCCGGTCGCCGGCGTCTGGCCGGGACGCAGGCTGCCGGGCGCGGGCACGGCGAGCTCGCGATAGGCCACGCGCCCGAGCGCGGTATAGCCCGCGAAGCGCACAGGGGTGCCGGCAAGCCGCCAGGCATCGCCGGTCTGCGGCAGGCCGGCCGCGAACACAAGGCCCGGCCCCGTCGTCATGCGGATGTCGATCGTGGGCACGCGATCGTAGCCGCGCGGCTCGAGCAGCCAGCCGCCCAGGACCGAAAGCACGCCATTGCCGCGCGCCACGGCGACCTTGGTCGAAATCGACGGCGTGGGCGAAGGCCGAAAGATCGAAGCGATAGCGCGCCTCGGTCGAACCGTTCGCGTGATCGACCTTGAGGTCCGAGACGAACTGCCCGCTGCGCTCCTCGGCCGGCTCGAAGGAGATCGGGCCGGCCGCGCGGCAGCGATAGGTCACGTCGACCTTGAGACCGTCCCTGTCGGTGAGCGCGCCATCGACGGTGCAGTCGGGCGCCGCAACCGGTTGTGCGAGAGCCGGGCTTGCCGCCAGCACGGCAGCGACGAAGGTTCGCCGGAACATGCCGGACGCTACCATGCGCCGGGGCGGCTTCAACGATGCCGGCCGTTCACGTTTTGCGGCGTATGCGCCGTCAGGCCGGCGGCTCCGGCCATTTCTTCTGCGTACCCCGCGCCGTCTCGAACCAGCGCGACAGGCGCATGACGCCGAGATCGTCGAAGCGGCGGCCGGCGATCTGCAGGCCGATCGGCTTGCCGTCGCCCGTATAGCCGCAATTGATCGAGGCGGCCGGCTGCTCGCTCATATTGTAGGGCATGGTGAAGGAGATGTGCTCCAGCGGACGGTTCACGTCGTTGGTCGGCGTTTCCCATTCGGCGCGGTAGGTCGGCACCGGCGACACCGGCGACAGCACGTAGTCGAAGCCGTGCGTGGCCTTCACCGTCGCGGCGCGGATCGCCATGTAGTTGTTGACCGCCCTGATCACCAGGACGCCCGAGACGTCGGCGCCGCCGCGGCACCAGTCGGCGATGAAGGGCAGCACGCTGGCCTGCCTTGCGTGGCTCAGCGCGGAGAAATCGACCCAGCTGCGCACCCGCCAGAAGAGATCCTGCAGATGCAGCATCTCCGGCGACAGGAACGGCGCCACCGGCTCGACATGGGCGCCCGCCTTCTCGAACAGCCTGGCCGCCGCCTCGACGGCGGCCTTCACCTCGGCCTCGACCGGCAGGCCGGAACCGGCATCGAGATGCAGCCCGATCTTCAGCCCCTTGGGTTCGAGCGGCCCTGCAGCCCAGTCGATGCTCGACGGCGGCAGGCCCATATGGTCGCGCCAGTCGGGCTTGGAGAGCTCGGCCATCAGCAGCGCCGAGTTCGCCCACCGTGCGGGTCATGGGACCGACGGCGCGGCCGAAATAGGGCGGATCGACCGGCACGCGGCCGAGGCTCGGCTTCAAGGTGAAGATGCCGTTCCAGCAGGCCGGCAGGCGCACCGAGCCGCCGATGTCGGTGCCGAGATGCAGCGGGCCGTATCCGGCGGCGGCCGCGGCGCCGGCGCCCGCGCTGGAGCCGCCGGGATTCCAGGCGAGGTTCCAGGGATTGCGCGTCAGCGGATGGAAGGAGCTGCGGCCCGACGACAGCATGCCGTAGTCGGGCATGGTGGTCTTGGCCAGGATCACCGCGCCCGCCTCGCGCACCCGCGCCGCCGCCGGCGCATCGGCCGCCGCCGGCACCAGCTCGGTCGCCGCGGTGCCGAGCGGCACCGGCACGCCCTTGGTGGCGATGTTCTCCTTGATGGTGATGGGCACGCCGTCCAGCGCACCCTGCGGCGCGCCCTGCTGCCAGCGCTTCTCCGACGCCTTGGCCTGCCGGCGCGCGCCTTCGAAATCGGGCGCATAGAGCGCCTTGAGCCTGGGCTCCCAGGCCTCGATGCGGGCGATGACGGCGTCGACGGCCTCGACGGGCGAGAGTTTCCTGGTTTTGTAGGCGGCCAGCAGCTCGGCCGCCGTCATGTCATGGAGGTGGGTCATTGGCGGCACTTACACGCTCGGCGATGAATTTGGTCAAGACGGGAGCCAGGAACAGGACGGCGATCATGCGCACCGTCTGCATGGCCATGACGAACGACACGTCGACATTGGTCGAGGCCGCGATGATGGCGATCGAATCGGCGCCGCCGGGGCTGGTGGCGAGATAGGCGGTCAGCGGATCGACGCCGACGCCCACCACCATGAGCGCCGCCACCGCGCCGCACACGGCGATCAGGGTCAGGGTGCAGACGATGATGAGCGGCAGGACGCGCGCGGCATGAACCAGCAGCCCGCGGCTGAATCGCAGCCCGACATTCCAGCCGATCAGGGCGTAGCTTGCCGCCAGCAGCCAGGTCGGCAGCTCGATCTTCAGCCAGCCGAAATGGGCGAGCACGATGCCTGCGACAAGCGGCACGAGGAACGCGCCGGCGGGAATGCGCAGCCGGCGGGCGACGAGAGGCCCCAGCATCGCCAGGCCGAGAGTCTCGGCCAGCGGCAGCCAGTCGACAGGCGGGAACCACACGATGGTGCTTGCCCCATGCGCGGCGACGCCGAACAGCTTCGCCACCAGCGCCGCCACCAGCGCCACGCCCACCACCCGGAAATACTGCATGAAGGCCACGAGCCGGACATCGGCGCCGTAGGAGTCGGCCATGATGGTCATCACCGATGCCGCGCCGGGGCTGGTGCCCCACAGCGCCGTGGTGCCGGGCAACAGTTGCAGGCGCGTCATCAGCCAGCCCAGCAGGGTGCTGGCGGCGACCACCGACAGCACGCCGACCGTGAAGAGCAGCCAGTGCCGCAGCACGTCGTCGACGATCGACAGCGGCACCATGCGCGCGATCATGCAGCCCACGATGCCCTGGGCGACGACGAAGGGCGGCAGCGGAAAGCGCACCTTGCCGCCGCCGGCGGCGACGACGATGCCGGCAATCAGCGGCCCCAGCAGCAGCGCGGCCGGCGCATGGATCCACAGCAGGAACGCGCCGATGCCCGCCGACAGGACGATGAGCAGGCCCCATTGTCCCGCTGATCCGAGCCTGCTCATGGATTACTGGGAAAACTCCTCCGCTTCGCCGTTCATCTTGCGGATCGTCTCGATCAGCTCGGCGGCGGCCGTGACGAGACGTGCATCATCCGTGCCACGCAGCACCAGCGAGACGCTGGGCTTGCCGTTGCGGAACGCAGGGTAGCTGCCGATGTCGAGATCCTCGTAGCGCTTCTGCAGGGCGCCCAGCGGCTCGGCGATGATGCCCTCGGGCAGGTTGGTGCGCACGGTGCGCGACAACACCGGATCGCCGCCGACCAGCCGGTGCTTCATCGACTGGAACATCGCCTCGGCGACCTTGGGAATGCCGGCGAAGGTGAAGACGTTGTCCATCTGGAAGCCCGGCGCGACCGACACCGGGTTGTCGACCAGGACGCCGCCGTGCGGCACCCGCGCCATGCGCCGGCGCGCCGGCGTGAACAGCGCCGCGTCGCCGTAGTGCCGGGTCATGCGGGCCACCGCCTCGGGATGCTCGGAGATGGCGACGCCGAAGGCCTTGGCGATGAAGTCGGCGGTGATGTCGTCGTGCGTCGGCCCGATGCCGCCGGTCGTGAAGACATAGTCGAATTTGGCCCGCACCTCGTTGATGGTGGCCACGATGGTGGCCTCGATGTCGGGGATGATGCGGCATTCCATCACCCTCACGCCCAGCAGCCCGAGCTCGGTGGCGAGATACTGGATGTTGGAGTCCCGCGTCCGCCCGCTCAGGATCTCGTTGCCGATGACGACGATGCAGGCGGTCACGGTTTTGGAGGGCTGTGCCATGCGGCGGTCTTTTTCCTTTTCTTTCAGGACACTAGCGGAGGGGAGCCGGAGGGGAAAGCGCCGCACGGCCTTGTTCGTCGATATCGCATGCCAAATATGGGCCATGAGCAGTCCCCGCGATTTCATCGATGACAGCGCCGACTATTGGCGGCGCGACGAGCGCACGATCAAGGTCCACGGCCCCGAAGGCTTCGAGGGCATGCGCCGTGCCGGACGGCTGGCGGCCGAGACGCTCGACTTCATCACGCCGCACGTCCAGCCGGGCGTCAGCACGGCCGAGCTCGACAAGCTCTGCCACGACTACATCCTCGACCACAAGGCGATCCCCGCGCCGCTGGGCTATCGCGGCTATCCCAAGTCGATCTGCACCTCGATCAACCACGTTGTCTGCCATGGCATCCCGTCCGACAAGCGCCTGCAGGACGGCGACATCGTCAATATCGACGTCACGGTGATCCTCGACGGCTGGTACGGCGACACCAGCCGCATGTATTTCGCGGGCGAGGTCGGCGTGAAGGCGCGCCGCCTCTGCGACATCACCTACGAGGCCATGATGCGCGGCATCGCCGCCGCCAGGCCGGGCGGCCATGTCGGCGACATCGGGCACGCCATCCAGAGCTTTGTCGAGGCGCAGCGCTTCTCGGTGGTGCGCGACTTCTCGGGCCACGGCCTCGGCCGCATCTTCCACGACGCGCCCAACATCCTGCACTACGGCAAGCCCGGCACCGGCCCGGTGCTGAGGCCCGGCATGTTCTTCACCGTCGAGCCGATGGTGAACGCCGGCACCTGGCAGGTGAAGGTCCTGAGCGACGGCTGGACGGCGGTGACGCGCGACAAGCAGCTCTCCGCCCAGTTCGAGCACTCCGTCGGCATCACCGAGACCGGCGTGGAATTCTTCACGCTCTCGCCCAGGGAAATGGCCAAGCCGCCGTACGCGCCCAGCGAGGCGAGGTCCGCCGACCAGCACCAGGCCGCGACGGCCTGACGGTCCGCACCGCCTGGCGCGCCGCACGCGAGGTGGGGGGCGCGAAACTGGCGCTCCGGCTGTAACGGTCCGCTTTGCCGCTTCGTCCTAAAGGACATGGAACGGCAACTCGAAACCGGACCGCAGATCTCCGGAGTCCCGCCCGACGCCCGACACCGATGCACTGCTCGCCATCAAGGCAGCGGGACTGCGTATCCAGGCCGACGACGGTCGATGGCGGGTGAAGGGCAATACCCTGCCCCATCGCCAGCTCCTGCGCGACGCGGCGGCAGCTGGAACAAGCTCGAACAATGCTGGGAGTTTTCCGGCGACGATCCGACCCCACGGCTCGCCGCGGGACTCAGGTCTGCCCGCTGCGGCAGCCCACGATGGGCGGGAGAGGGATTCCGAACTACGTCGGGGCATCGCGCGCGGCTGCGCGAGCGCGCGCTGACAGGCGGCATCGAGCCGTTTGCCGACTACGAGTTGCTCGAACTGCTGCTGTTCTATTCGATCGAGCGGATCGACACCAAGCCGATAGCCCGGAGGCTGCTGGACCGGTTCGGCACCCTGGGCGACGTCTTCGCCGCCGAACCCGAGGAGTTCCTCGAGTTCGAGATCGACCGGCGCACCGTGGTGCACTTCAAGGCCTTGCGCGAGAAGCCGGCCGGCGACTGGCCGAACGCAAGGTCAAGGACATGCCGGTGATGACCAACTGGCAGCAGCTCATCGACTATTGCCATGTCGCGGTGGGCGCACGAGAAGACCGAGCAGTTCCGCATCCTGTTCCTCGACCGCAAGAACGTGCTGATCGCCGACGAGGTGCAGCAGCGCGGCACCATCGACCACACGCCGGTCTATCCGCGCGAGGTCGTCAAGCGCGCGCTGGCCCTCAACGCCGCCGCGCTGATCCTCGTGCACA
>CAWFYW010000021.1:0-32026 GCA_963820155.1 uncultured Alphaproteobacteria bacterium | reverse complement strand
CCGCCTTCGCGCAAGTACCTGTTCCTGTCGGATGGAATCAGGTCTCCGCCGGGGGCGCGCCACTGCCGTGGCGCGTCATTGTCCCAGCCGCGCGGAAGATCGCGCCACTCGAGTGGCGCGCCCCCCGATCGCGCACCTGCATCGTCCCGGCCGTTCCGACAAGCGGGCGATCTACACCTTTTCCAGCACGCGCTTCCTGCGGCCGGGCGTGCGCGCCGGCAGCAGCTCGGCGATCTGCACGGCGTTGAGCGCGGCGCCCTTGCGCAGGTTGTCGCCCGACACGAACAGGGCGAGGCCGTGCCGCACCGTCGGATCGGGCCGCACGCGGCCGACCTAGACCGCGTCGCGGCCGGTCGCCTCCAGCGGATTGGGCACGTCGGAGAGCTCGACGCCCGGCGCCGCGCGCAAAAGGTCGAGCGCCCTGGCGACCGGCAGCGGCCGCTCGAACTCGACGTTGATCGACAGCGAATGGCCGGTGAAGACCGGCACGCGCACGCAGGTGCCCGACACCGCGAGGTCGGGGATGTCGAGGATCTTGCGGCTCTCGTCGCGCAGCTTGACCTCCTCCTCGGTATAGCCGTCCTCGACGAGCGGTAGTTGAGCGGCACGACATTGTAGGCGATCGGCACCGCCCACTTGCCCGCCGACGGAAACTCGACGGCGCTGCCGTCATGCACCAGCGCCGTGGCGCCGACGCCCGCGCTCAGCATCTGGTCGTCCAGCTCGTCGACGCCGGCCAGCCCCGCGCCCGACACCGCCTGATAGGTGCTGGCCACCAGGCGGCTCAGGCCGGCCGCGTCGTGCAGCGGCTTCAGCACCGGCATGGCCGCCATGGTCGTGCAGTTGGGATTGGCGACGATGCCCTTGGGAATGTTCCCGAGCGCATGCGGATTGACCTCGGCCACCACCAGCGGAACCTCGGGATCGCCGCGCCAGGCCGAGGAATTGTCGATGACGATGGCGCCGGCGGCGGCGACGTTCGGCGCCAGCTTCCTCGAGGTCGCGCCGCCGGCCGAGAAGAAGACGATGTCGAGCCCGGCATAGTCGGCCGTCGCGGCATCCTCGACGACGATCTCCTGGTCCTGCCACGCCCGGCGCTTGCCGGCCGAGCGCGCCGAGGCGAACAGGCGCAGCGCGCCGACCGGGAAATTGCGCTCGGCCAGGATGGACCGCATCAGCTCGCCGACCAGGCCGGTGGCGCCGACGATGCCGACGGAGAGAGGGACGGCGGGCGGTTGAGAGTGTTCTTCTGACGACATTGGACGCTTCTCCTGGTTTCAGCCGGAGACGGAGCGCCCGCGAACGACAAAGGCCCCGTCCGATCGGCGGGGCCTTCAAGGGTTCGTTCGCTTCTACCTGACGATTAGCGCGCGCAAACCCCTGCCGACCCACCGGTGGTGGCGGCTTTTTTGGCGACTCGGGTCTTGGCGTGGAACGACATGGCGACTTTTATAGATCGGCTGCGGAAAATTTGCAAAGGTCCGCGCATGCCCGACACCTACGATGCCATCGTTCTCGGCCTCGGCGCCATGGGGGCAGCCGCGACCTATCAGCTCGCCCGGCGCGGCGCCAGGGTGCTGGGCCTCGACCGCCATGCGCCGCCGCACGAGTTCGGCTCGACCCACGGCGACACGCGCATCACCCGCATCGCCTGCGGCGAGGGGCCGGAATATGCGGCCTTCGCGCGGCGCAGCCACGAGATCTGGCGCGAGCTCGAGGCGGCGACGGGAGTCGAGCTGCTGACGCAGAACGGCTTCCTGGCGATTTCAGGAGCCGGCGAACGGGCGGCCAATCACGGCGTAGCGAACTTCCTCGACGCCACCGTCGCCGCCGCGAAGTCGGCCGGCGTGCCCTACGAGCTGCTCGACACGTCGGCCATCCGGCAACGCTATCCCGCCTTCAACGTCGCCGACGGCGACGCGGCCTACCACGACACCGTGAGCGGCTTCGTGCGGCCGGAACGGTGCGTCGAGGCCCAGCTGCGCCGCGCGACCATGCTCGGGGCGGATCTGCGGCTCAACGAGACGGTGACATCCTTCGCGCAGGCCGCCGGCTCGGTCACGGTGAAGACGGACAAGGGGACGTATGGGGCGAAGGAGCTGATCGTGGCGGCGGGCGCCTGGCTGCCGTCGCTGCTGCCGCCGGCCCTGGCGGCGCCTTTCACGGTGCTGCGCCAGGTGCTCTACTGGTTTCGCGCCCGCAGCCCGGCCGAGCATGCGCAGTTCGCGCCCGATCGCTTCCCCGTCTACATCTGGCAGTTGCCGGCGCGGCAATCGATCTACGGCTTTCCCGCCATCGGCGGTTTCGAGGAAGGGGTCAAGCTCGCCACCGAGCAGTACGACGTGTCGACGACGCCGGACGCCGTCGACCGCTCGGTCGGCCCGCAGGAGATCCGGGAGATGTACGAGACCTATGTCGGCCCGTATTTCCCGGGCCTGTCGCCGGTCTGCCTGCGGCACAAGGTCTGCCTCTACACCTGGGTCGACGGCGCGCGCTTCGTCATCGACCGCCATCCCGACCTCGACCGCGTCATCGTCGCCTCGCCCTGCTCGGGGCACGGCTTCAAGCACTCGGCGGGCATCGGCGAGCTGCTGGCCCAGATGGCGTTGGGCGAGGCGCACGGCGACATCTCCCGGTTCGCCTTCGGCGATACGCCCACGGGATAGGCGTCGGCGCCCAAGGGTCGGCCTGACGGCTCAACGCGGGCCGCAGCCATGGTAAACTGCCCGATATGGCGACGCGGCTCATCGAAGTGACGGCGGGTAGTGGGGCGACGGACACGCTGGTCGAGGTCGCGCGCAATGCGGGGGTGATGGACGTGATGGTGGGCCCGCCCGCGGTTGACGGGCGGCAGACGATTCGCATCCTTGCCGGCGAGGACGATCAGCAGAAACTCCTCGACCGCCTGCAGACGGCGTGCTCCGGCAGCGCCCAATGGCGCATCCTCATCCTGCCTGTCGAGGCCACCATCCCTGAGCCGTCCGAGGACAAGGCGGCTCCGCGGCCGAAGCCCTTTGCCGCCGGCCTCACGCGCGAGGAGCTCTACCAGCAGGTGAACGACGGCGCACGACTCGACGGCAACTATCTGCTGCTGGTCGTGCTCTCGACGGTGGTCGCGACAATCGGGCTGGCGGAGAACAACGTCGCCGTCCTCATCGGCGCCATGGTGATCGCGCCACTCCTCCAGCCGTTCCTTGCCTTCGCCTTCGCGGTCGCGATCGGGGAGCGGACGCTGATGCTGCGCGCGGCCGCCACCAGCCTCGCAGGGCTGCTGCTGAGCCTCGTTCTCGCCGCCGTCATCGGACTTGCCGTACCGCTCGACCTCAACAGCGCCGAGATAACGTGGCGGACGGTCGTCGGGTTCGATGCCATCGCGCTCGCCCTGGCTTCCGGCGCGGCGGCGGCGCTATCCCTGATGAGCGGCCTTTCGAGCGCGCTCGTGGGGGTGATGGTCGCCGTTGCGCTCCTGCCGCCGGTGGCAACGCTCGGCATGATGCTCGGCACGCTGCAGTTCGAACGCGCCGGCGGCGCGGCGCTCCTCTTGGGGATCAACATCGTCTGCATCATGCTGACGGCACAGATCACCTTTATCGCGAAGGGGATCGCGCCGCGCAGATGGTTCGACGCCCAGCGGGCGCGCCGCTCCTCGCTCCTCAATGCAGGCGCGTGGGCCCTCATTCTGCTGGGCCTCGCCGGCATCGTCCTGTTATTCAGGAAGTGAGCCGCCGCACTCATGGGCCGTTGACGTCCGCCAACCGGCACCGTGGAGCCGGCCTTCGGGTTGCCCCAGATCAATGACGGGCGTCGCGGCGAACCCCTACTGCCAAGCGTGATGTCGACGGAGACTCATGTGCCCACCGGAATGCAAGCGACGAAGGAAGCCGACACGCTGCGCGTGTCCGCCCACGCGCTGCCCGCGTCGGAGGTCCTGTCGCTGCTCGGCGTGTCGGTCGGCACGGGATTGAGCAGCGAGCAGGCCCGCAGCCTCCTCAGGCGCTACGGGCCGAACACGATCGTGTCGCGCCGCAAGACCAGTGCCTGGCGCGTGCTGCTGCATCAGTTCCAGAGCCCGGTTGTCTATCTGCTGGCGGCCGCCGCGGTCCTCGCCGCCTATTTCGGCGAATGGGAAGAGAGCGGCGCGATCGCGGTCGTGCTGGTCGTCAATGCGGCGATCGGCTTCCTGACGGAGCTCAAGGCGGCCCGCTCCATCGAATCGCTGCGCGCGCTCGGCACGCGCGCCGCCCGCGTGCGCCGCGACGGCCATGTGCGGCTGATGCCGGCCGAGCAGATGGTGCCGGGCGACATCGTCGTCCTGGAGGCCGGCGACGCCATCCCGACCGACCTGCGGCTGGTCGAGGCCTCCAACCTTGCCGCCGACGAATCGACGCTGACCGGCGAGTTGGTCGCCGTCGACAAGGCCGTGCGGCATGTCGCGCTCGACGCGCGCCTGTCCGACCGCAGCTCGATGCTGTTCAAGGGGACGGCTCTGACGCGCGGCAGCGGCGTCGGCGCGGTGGTGTCGGTCGGGCTGTCGACCGAGCTCGGCCGGGTGTCGCGGCTCGTCGAGGAGGCCGACAGCGGCAGCTCGCCGCTGGAGAAGAACCTGTCGCGCCTGTCCGCCCAGCTCGTGGGCGCCACCTTGCTGCTGACCGCGCTGATCGGCGGCGTCGGCCTCGCCACGGGCGCCGACCCCCTTCTCATGATCGAGGCGGCGATCGCGCTGGCGGTGGCGGCGATCCCCGAAGGGCTGCCCATCGTCGCCACCCTGACCCTGGCGCGCGGCATGTGGCGCATGGCCCGCCAGAATGCCCTCATCGAACGTCTGTCGGCGGTGGAGACGCTGGGCGCCACCACTATCATCCTCACCGACAAGACCGGCACCCTGACCGAGAACCGCATGACGGTGCGCCGGCTGTGGGTGGCCTCCGGAGAGATCGCGGTCGAACCCGCCGACGGCAAGGGCGGCGGCCGGTTGCGGCTCGACGGCGACCGCCAGCTCGCGCTGCTGCTCGACATCGCGGTCCTCTGCAACGACGCCTCGCTCGACGGCGCGAGCGCGCAAGGCAGCGGCGACCCGATGGAGCTTGCGCTGCTGCGCGCGGGGTTCCGCGCCGGCGTGAAGCGGTCAGACCTGCTGCGCTCCAGCCCGGCCGTCCGCAAGCATGCCTTCGACACCTCGACCAGGATGATGGCGACGGTGCACCAGCACGGCGAGCTCTTCCGCTTCCTGGTCAAGGGCGCGCCGGAGGCGGTGCTGGCCGCGGCGGCGCGCGCGGCCACCGACGACGGCGAGATCGCCCTGGACCCGGCGGTGCGGGCCGAATGGCTCGCCCGTGTCGAGGAGCTCGGCCATCACGGGCTGCGCGTGCTGGCCTGCGCCTTCAAGACCGAGACCGGGCCGGACGCCGCACCGTACGAGGGCCTGACCTTCGTCGGGCTGGTCGGCCTGGAGGACCCGGCGCGCGCCGACGTGCCCGAGGCCATCCGCGGCTGCCGGCAGGCCGGCATCCGCGTGGTCATGGTCACCGGCGACCACGCGGTGACGGCGCGCAGCATCGCACGCGCCGTCGGCCTCGATGGCGCCGCCGACGTCGTCGACGGCCGGCAGGTCGAGCGGCTTGCCGAAGGCCCGCACGGCAAGCTCGCCAAGGTGGGCATCTTCGCGCGCGTGAGCCCGGCGGAGAAGCTCAGGCTGGTGCGCGCCTACCAGGCCGCCGGCGAGGTCGTCGCCATGACCGGCGACGGCGTCAACGACGCGCCGGCGCTGCGGCAGGCCGACATCGGCGTCGCCATGGGCTCGCGCGGCACCGACGTGGCGCGCGAGGCGGCCGCCATGATCCTGCTCGACGACGCCTTTCCGACCATCGTGAAGGCGATCCGCGAGGGACGCGTGATCTTCGCCAACATCCGCCGCTTCGCGGCCTACCTGCTGGCCTGCAACATCACCGAGGTGCTGGTGGTGGGCCTGGCCGTGCTGATGGCGCTGCCCCTGCCGATCCTGCCGCTGCAGATCCTCTATCTCAACCTCGTCACCGACGTCTTCCCGGCCTTCGCGCTGGCCATGAGCGGCGGCGAGCGCGACATCCTCAAGCGCCCGCCGCGCAACCCGAAGGAGCCGATCCTCGGCCGTCCGCAATGGATCGCGATCGTGTCGCAGAGCCTGGCGATGACCGCCGGCACCCTGGCCTCTGTCGCGGCCGGCAGGCTGTGGCTCGACCTCGACGGCCGCGCCGCCGTCACCGTGACGTTCCTGACGCTGGCCTTCGCGCAGCTCTGGCAGGTCTTCAACATGCGCCATCCGCGCTCGCCGCTGCTGCGCAACGAGGTCACCCGCAATCCCTGGCTGTGGGCCGCGCTGCTGCTGTGTGCGGCGTTGCTCGCCGTGCCGCCCTATGTCGCGCCGATCGCCCACGTTCTGCATCTCGCGCCGCCCACTCTCGCCATGTGGGCGGTCGTCCTCGGGCTCAGCCTGGCGCCGATGCTTCTCGTGCAGGCCGTCCTGCTGGTGCGCCATCGCCGCGAACGGGCGTCCGGGCCGTGACGGCGGCCCTGCTGCCGTGGCTCGAGTTCGCGCTGTGCGTCGGCCTGATCGGCGTGGCCGGGCCGATCCTCACGCGCAACGGCGATGCCATCGCGCGGCTGACCGGCCTGTCGCGCTCCTGGGTCGGGCTGGTCCTGCTCGCCACCGCGACGTCGCTGCCCGAGCTGTTCACCGGGGTGAGCGCCGTGACCGTCGCCGACGCGCCCAACATCGCCGTGGGCGACGCCCTGGGCAGCTGCGTGTTCAACCTGGTGATGCTGGTGCTGCTCGACGAGCTCAGCCGCGACGAGCCGATGTATCGCCGCATCGACCAGGGCCACATCCTGACCGCGGGCTTCGGCGTCATCCTGATCGGCTCGGTCGGCGCCTTCCTGCTGCTGAGCCGCGACGGCCTGGATTTCCGCTTCCTGCACGTCAGCGGCTATACGCCGTTCCTGGTCGTGCTCTACCTGATCGCGATGCGGGCGGCCTTCGACTACGAGCGCCGCACTCGGCCGCCGCCGGGCATCCTCCGGGCGGAGGCCGGGACGACCCTGCGCGCGGCCGTCGCCCGCTATGCCGGCGCGGCGGCGGTGGTGGTGGCGGCCGGAAGCTGGCTGCCCTTCATCGGCCGCGACATCGCCGAGCTGACGGGATGGAAGACGAGCTTCGTCGGCACGCTGCTGATCGCCGCCGCGACCTCGGTGCCCGAACTGGTCGTGACGGTGAGCGCGCTACGCCTCGGCGCCGTCGACATGGCGATCGGCAATCTCCTGGGCAGCAACCTGTTCGACGTCCTCATTCTCGCCATCGACGACGTCGCCTACGCCAAGGGTCCGCTGCTGGCGGCGGTCTCGCCGGCGCACGCCATCACGGCCCTCGCCGCGATGGTCATGTCGGGGATCTTCATCGTGGCGCTGCTGTACCGGCCGCAGTCGCGCATCCGGGGCGTGATCGGCTGGGTCAGCCTGTCGCTGCTGATCGTCTACCTGTTCAGCTCATACGCCATCTACCTGGGCGGCCACTGACGCCGCGGTGGCCGCCCAGGCGGATGAAGGCGGTCAGGCCTTCACGGTCTTCCAGTCGTGGCTGTTCTCGTAGGCGTCGGCCGCCTTGTAGATCGTCGATTCGTTCCAGTGCTTGCCGATCAGCATCAGGCCGGCGGGCAGGCCGTCGCTCATGCCGCAGGGCAGGGTGATCGCCGGATGGCCGGTGACGTCGAACGGCGCGGTGTTGGGCAGCATCTCGAAGGCGCGGCTGATGATGTCCATGCGCGGGCCGGCCGGGTCGGGCAGCTTGGTGGCGCGCATCGGCAGGGTCGGCATCAGCAGCAGGTCGTACTTGGCCAGCGCCGAATCGTAGCCCTCGCGCATCTTGCGCGCCAGGTTCTGCGCCTTGGCGTAGTAGTGGCCGCGGTACTTGTTGAGCGCGTACTTGCCGAACAGGATCGTGGTCTTGAGCGTGTCGGACAGCTCGTCGGCGCGCTCGCGCCAGGCCGAATGGGCGTCGACCAGGCTGGTGACGTAGAGGCCCTTCCAGTTGAAGCCGTAGCCGTTGCCCAGCATCATCTGCCAGGTCGCGCCCTCGCAGGCGATGGCCGACCACACCGCCATGCCGGTGAGGTGCCAGGGGATCGAGACCTCCTCGACGGTGGCGCCCAGCTCCTTGAACCTGGCGGCGCCCTTCTTCACCAGCTCGTCGACCACCTTCTCCGACTGGGGATGGCCGAAGCCTTCCTTGACCACGCCGATCTTCAATCCCGAGGCGCTGCCGCCCAGCGCCTTGGTGTAGGCGTCGACCGTGCAGCCCATCTGCCGCGGGTCGAGCCCGTCGGGGCCGGCGATGGTCTCGAGCATCAGCGCGTTGTCGGCCACCGTGGCGGTCATCGGCCCGGTGTGGTCGAGGGTGAGCTCGATCGGCATGATGCCGGTGTAGGGCACCAGGCCCCAGGTCGGCTTCAGCCCGACGATGCCGCAATAGGAGGCGGGCATGCGGATCGAGCCGCCCTGGTCGCCGCCGATCGCCATGTCGGCCTCGCCGGTGACGATGATGGCGGCGCTGCCCGAGGAGGAGCCGCCGGCCGAGTAGCCGTACTTGCGCGGATTGTGGACCGGGCCGACCGAGGAGGTGTGGCTGCCGCCGGAGAAGCAGAAATACTCGCAATGGACCTTGCCGACCACGGTGGCGCCGGCATCGAGCATGCGCGTGACCACGGTGGCGTCGACGTCCGGCACGTAGCCTTCGAGCGTCGAGGCGCCGTTCATCATCGGCATGCCGGCGACGCAGACGTTGTCCTTGAGCGCCACCTTCTTGCCCTTGAGCTTGCCCTCGGGCGCGCCCTTGATCTCGCTCTTGACGTACCAGAGATTGTACTTGTTCTCGGCGCCCTCGGGCCGGTAGCCCGGCGTGCGCGGGTATTTCACGATCGGCAGGTTGTCGGGCAGCGATTCCAGCAGATTGTAGGCGGCGATGTTGCCGGCCATCGTCTCCTGGAAGAACGAGACGTCGGAGTCCGACAGGTTCATGCCCAGTTCGGCGCCGACCTTCGCCAGTTCGGCCGGTGTCGGCATCTTCACGCTTGCCATGGTGTCTCTCCCTCGGTGACTTGAAATCAGTGCGCGCTCATGCCGACGAACTCGGCGACGAGGTCGTCGTCGCTGAGATGCTCGGGCGGGATCTCGCCGGTCATGCGGCCCTTCTGGATGATCAGCACGCGATCCGACAGCCGGCGGATGAATTCGAGGTTCTGCTCGACCAGCACGATGGTCAGCCCGCGCCGCGTCTTGAGCCGCAGCAGGATCTCGATGATCTCGTCGATGATCGAGGGCTGGATGCCCTCGGTCGGCTCGTCGAGCAGGATGAGCTTGGGCTGGCCGCACAGGCACCGGGCCAGCGCCAGGATCTGCTGCTCGCCGCCCGACAGCACGCCGCCGGCGCGGCCGAGGATCGGCTTCAGCCGCGGCAGCTCCTCGATCACCTCGTCCAGCACCTCGTCGCCGAGCCCCGCGCTCGCCGCGCCCATGCGCATGTTGTCGAGCACGCTCAGCCCGGGGAAGATCTGGCGGCCCTGCGGCACGTAGCCCAGGCCGAGCCGCGCGCGCCGGTGGGTGGGCGCGCGCGCGATCTCGGTTCCGCCAAAGCCGATCGTGCCGGCGGTGGCCGGGAGCTGGCCGACCACGGTCTTGAGGAGCGTGGTCTTGCCCATGCCGTTGTGGCCCAGGATGCCGACGAACTCGCCGGCGGCGACCTGGAAGCTCACCCCGAAGATGATCGGGATCTTCTGGTAGCCCGAGCTGATGCTGCGGATCTCGAGCATGGCGTTCATCCCGCCCGCCATCACGCCGCCTGCTTGCCGAGATAGACGTCGCGCACCTGCTCGTTGGTCAGGATCTCGGCGACGTCGCCTTCGATCAGCACCGCGCCCTGGTGGAACACGGTGACGGTCTTGGCGATGCGGCGGATGAACTGCATGTCGTGCTCGACCACCACCAGCGCATGGCGCTGGTTCAGCTCGCGGATCAGGCCGACCAGGCGGTCGACCTCCTCGTCGGTCATGCCGGCGGCCGGCTCGTCGAGCAGGATGAGGTCGGGCTCGGGCGCGATCACCATGGCGAGCTCGACGAGCTGGCGCTGGCCGTGCGCCAGCTGGCCGACCAGGCGATGGGCGATGCCGGTGATGCCGACCCGCTCCATGGCCTCGTCGGTGCGCTGCTCGGCGATGCGGCCGGGCGCCACCTTGGCCGCCGCCGTCCACACATTGTCGCGCGCCGTGAGCCCGTCGAACACGTTGGGCACCTGGGTCTTGATGCCGACGCCCAGGCGGGCGATGGCGTAGGTGCCGATGCCGGTGACCGGCGCGCCGCGGAACAGGATCTCGCCCCCGGTCGGCTTGAGCTGGCCGGTCAGGCACTTGAAGAAGGTGCTCTTGCCCGCGCCGTTGGGTCCGATGACGCAGCGCAGCTCGACCTCGCGCAGGGCGAAGTCGACGTGATCGACGGCCACGACGCCGCCGAAGCGCATGGTGAGGCCCCTGGTCTCGAGCAGCGGCGTGCCGATCATGGCGTCGCTCACGGGTTGGAGGCCGGCTCTTGCGCCGCGGTCGAGGCGGCGGCGCGCGGCCGGCCGGCGAGGCCCGAGAGCCGGCGCCAGGCATCGGTCGCCAGGGCGGTCAGCCCCTTGGGCACCAGCAGCACGAAGACCACCAGCAGGACGCCCAGCACCAGGTTGGGGTCCATCCAGCCGAAGCCCTTCACCTGGGTCAGCGTGCCGAGATAGTTGGTCAGGAACTGCATCAGGATGCAGCCGATCACCGGCCCGATCAGCGTGCCCACCCCGCCGATGATGATCCAGATGATGATCTGGCCGCTCACCGGCAGGCTGAACATGGTGGGGCTCACGAACACCGAGTTGGCGAACAGGAGGCCCGACAGGCCGGCCAGCGCGCCGCCGACCATGAAGATGGCGAGCTTGTAGAGCCGGACGTCGTAGCCCAGCAGCTCGGCGCGCGTCTCGTTCTCGCGGATCGCCACCAGGATGCGGCCGAAGCGGGTCGCCAGAAGGCCCTTGCAGCAGAAATAGACGATCAGCAGCAGGCCGACCGCCAGGCTGAAGATGTTCTCGGGCGCGAGCTGGTCGCCCGGCCGGCCCGGCCAGTTGAGGATGGGCGTGGCGGGAATGCCGTTGAAGCCGCCCAGCGGCGCGTCGCCGATGTTCCACTCCTCGCCGGCGGTCTGGTTGATGAAGCGGTAGAAGATCAGCGAGACGGTCAGCGTGATGACGCCGAGATAGACGTCGCTGATGCGCCCCCAGAACATGAAGTAGCCCAGCATGGCGGCGAACAGCGCGGGCAGCAGGACCGCCAGCACGGCGGGCACCGTGGTGTCGCCCATGTTGATGGCGGCCACCGCGTAGGTGTAGCCGCCCAGGCCGAAGAAGGCGGCCTGGCCGAAGCACAGGATGCCGGCGTAGCCCCAGATCAGGGCGAGCGACAGCGCCAGGATGGCGAAGCTCGCGAAGATGGTCGAGTTGATGATCAGGTAGGTCTCGGCATAGGCCGGCAGGCCGAACAGGACGGCGAGGCCGGCGGCCAGGACGACCAGGTTGCCGAGGAGGGGCAGGAGCCGGACCCGGCCCTTCACAGGGCCCTCCGGAAGAACCGGCCGGTGATGCCCTGCGGCAGCAGGCGCAGCAGCACCACGGCGGCCACCAGCAGCGCCACCTCGCCCAGCACCGAGGTGAAGGCGAAGGTGGCCACGGTGTTGATGGTGCCGAGCAGCGCGGCGGCGATCGCCGTGCCCGACAGGATCGCCGCGCCGCCGCTGATCACGGTGATGAAGGCCTTGGCGATATAGGCGGCGCCGATGGTCGGCACGACGCCGGAGAGCGGCGCCAGCAGGCCGCCCGCCAGGCCCGACAGCGCCGAGCCGACGGCGAAGGTCACGGCATAGACCGCGGCGGGATTGGTGCCGAGCGCCGCCGCCATGCCGGCGTTCTGCATGGTGCCGCGCGCGATCAGCCCGAGCCGCGTGAAGCGCAGCACCAGCCAGCCCGCCACCATCAGCAGGATGGCGACCCCGATCAGGAAGATCTCGTAGATGCCGGTGCGGTAGTCGCCGATCTGCAGGCTGCCGAGCGGGGCGGAGATGCCCGACACGGTGTTGCCGAACACCACGGTGACGAAGCCGATCATGGCGAGGCTCAGTCCCCAGGTCGCCAGCATGGTGTCGATCAGCCTGCCGTAGAGATGGCGGATCACCAGCCGCTCGACGATGGCGCCGAACAGGCCGACGGCGAGCGGCGCCACCACCACCATCGCCAGCCACAGGTTGACGCCGTGATTGTAGGCGGTGATGGCGGCATAGCCGCCCAGCATCAGGAACTCGCCATGGGCGAGGTTGATGACCCGCATCATGCCGAAGATCACCGCGAGCCCGATGCTGAGCAGCACCAGGCTGGCGATGGCGCTGCTGATCTGCAGCAGGAGGATGACGGCGTAGTCCAAAACAGGCGCCCACCAGCAAACTGACTTTCCTCCCCTTCGCGGACTCCGCGAAGGGGAGGCAATTGGAGACCGATCAGGTCTTGACGTCGATCACGTACTGCTTGTTCTCGTTGGGATGGGCCTTGAGGTCGCAGACGGCGGCGGTGTCGGCCGGCGCCTGCTGGGAGAACTTCTCGAGCACCGTGAACTTCTTGTCCCTGGCCTCGCCGATATAGACGTCGAGGATCGTGTGGTGCGTCTTGGGATCGATCGTGGTCTTGCCGGCCGGCCCGTCGTAGGAGGCGTTGGCCTCGAGCGCGCCGATCACCTTCATGCGGTCGGCGCTGCCCGCCTTCTTCACCGCGTCCGCCCACAGATGCATGCCGTGATAGGTCATGGTGGCGAGCTCGGTCATGTGCGGGATGCCGTACTTGCTATGCACGATCTCGACGAACTTCTTGTTGACCGGCGTGTCGATGCCCTCGAGGTAGGCGTAGGCCACGATGAAGCCGTTGTGCTCCTCGGGCGAGGTGATGACGACCTCGTTGCCGAAGGTGGTGGAGGCGAGCGGAATCTGCTTGTTCATGCCCGCCGCCGCCCACTGGCGGTAGAAGGAGATGTGCGCCGCGCCGACCAGCGCCGACATCACCAGGTCGGGCTTGGCCGCCTGGATCTTCTTGACGGTCGGGCCGAAGTCGGTGACGTCGAGCGGGAAGAAGTCGGTCTGCACCACCTCGCCGCCATTGTCCTGGGCGTACTTCTTCACCCACTTGGCGGTGATCTGGCCGTAATTGTAGTCGGCGGCGATGGTGTAGATCTTCTTGCCCCACTTCTTCTGCACGTAGGGCACCAGCTTCTCGACCGTCTGGGCGGGCGTCGAGCCGGTGCAGAAGATGTTGCGGTCGCAGACGCCGCCTTCGTAGAGCGTGTTGTAGAAGTAGAGCGTGTTGAAACGCTTCAAAAGCGGGCGGATGGCCTCACGCGAGGCAGAGGTGATGCCGCCATGGACAACCGCGACCTTCTCCTTGGTCGCCGCCTCGGTGGCGTATTGCGTGTAGAGCTGGATGTTGGACTGCGGATCGTAGTTGATGAGCTGGATCTTCTTGCCCAGCACGCCGCCCGAATCGTTGATCTCGTTGACCGCGAGATCCAGCGTCGCGACCATCTGCTTGCCATAGATGTCGAGACCGCCCGACGTGTCGTGGATGCCGGCGACCTTGATGACCTCCTCGGCATGCAGGTCGCGGATGACGAATGGGCCGGCGGCTGCGGCGACGGCGCCGACGGCCGTCGTCCTCAAGAGCTTGCGACGATTCAGGATCATTGTGGCGCCCCTCTGTTCGATACAGGAGCGATGCTGCAAGAAAAATGCCAGCACTGGCAAGGATGACCCGCCGCCGAAGAGGGCGTCAGGCGCGTTTCATGGCGCGCTCGCGCAGCCCGTAGGCGCGGGCCAGCCGTGCCGCCCGGTCTCCCGGCAGGTCGGCTTCGAACAGGTCGGGTTCGGCCGTCCTGGCGAGCAGCGCCTCCTCGATCGCGCGATGGGCGCGCGTCGAGCCGTCGGCCAGCAGATGCTCGATGGCGGCACCGCGCTCCGCCAGGCGGCGCGAGACCAGGACCGTGCGATGGCAGTCGAGCGGCTCCTTCTCGGCGCACATCAGGCAGAGCGTGCCCTCGTGCGCGCGTTCCAGGAGGCGGTCGAGCGCCGCCGTGAAGGCCGGCTGGAGCGCCAGCGCCTCGTAGCTGTCGCCGCCCTCGGGCCTGCCGCCCAGCGCCGCCTCGTGGAGGTAGCCGATACCGGCCGCGCCCAGCGACTTCTGCAGCCGCTCCTTGCCGAACTGCGGGAAGCGGCGGGACCAGGGGATCGAGCGCACGTCGACCAGCAGCGCAACGCCGCCCGCGCGCAGCAGGTCGACAAAGCGTTCGATCGGATGGTTGGAGTGGCCGATCGTCTTGAGGGGGAGGGTCATGCGAGGCGGCGCACCAGGTCGATGAAGGCAAGCGTCGCGGCCGAGCGCTCGTCGCCGCGGCTGGCGAGGCTGAGCGGCACCTTGAGCGCCGGCCGGCCCCTGAGCGGACGGTAGGTTACACCTTCCAGCGGCAGGCGGCTCAAGGACGCCGGCACGATGGTGATGCCAAGCCCCGCCGCCACCAGGTTCAGCGTCGACACGATGCGCGGCGCCTCCTGGCCGACATGCGGGCTGAAGCCCGCCGCCGCGCAGGCCGCGATGATGACATCGTAGAGGCCGCGCCCCTCCGGCTGGCGATAGTCGGGACGGCGGTAGAGGATGAAGGTCTCGGCGGCGAGGTCCTTCAGCGCCAGGTGGGGCCGCCGCGCCAGGCGATGGCGCGCCGGCAGGGCCGCCGCCATGTCCTCCTGCAGCAGCGCATGGACGGCGAGGCCGGCCGGGTCGGGCAGGCCGGAGCGGATGAAGGCGATGTCGAGCCGCTCCTCGCGCAGGCCCGCCAGCAGGTCGCCCGAGCTGCTTTCCTCCAGCACGAAGGAGACGTCTGGCCGGCCCGTGCGGAACTCGCGGATGGCGCGCGCCACCAGCGGATGGAAGGGCGCCGACGTGGTGAAGCCCACGGCGATGCGGCCGGTCTCGCCGCGCGCCGTGCGCCGGGCGCGCTGCACGGCGCGGTCGACCGCGGCAAGCACCGACTCCGAATCGGCCAGGAACGAGCGGCCGGCGTCGGTCAGCGCCACGCCGCGCGGATGGCGCACGAACAGCGGGGCCGCGACCTCCGCCTCCAGCGCCTTGATCTGCTGCGACAGGGGCGGCTGGGCGATATGCAGCTTCTCGGCCGCGCGCGTGATGTGGCCCTCGCGCGCCACGGTGACGAAGTAGCGGAGATGGCGCAGTTCCATTTCATATCGATAACATATCGACTAGGCATTTATCATATATTTGATGTGTGGCGACGCGATGCCCAGGATCGCCGCCATGACCGCCCTGCTCGCCGCCAGCCTCTCGCTCCTGATGATCTTCACCGCCCTGCTGTCGGGGGTGTTCGGCATGGCGGGCGGGCTGATCCTGGTCGGCGTGCTGCTGGCGATCATGCCGCTGCCGCAGGCCATGGTGCTGCACGCCGTCACCCAGATGGCCTCCAACGGCTGGCGCGCGCTCCTGTGGCGCCGGCACATCGTGTGGAAGACCGCGGCGGCGAGCGTCGCCGGCAGCCTTCTCTCGGTCGGCCTGTGGTCGCTCTGGCTCTACGTGCCGGACAAGGCGGTGGCGCTGCTGCTGCTGGGCTGCTCGCCCTTCCTGGTGCGGGCGATCCCCGAGCGCGTGCTGCCGCGCACGCTGGGCCCGGGCCAGATGCTGGCCGGCAGCATGGTGTGCATGATGCTGATGCTGGTGTCGGGCGTCACCGGCCCGCTGCTCGACACGCTGTTCCTGCGCTCGCCCCTGGAGCGCCGGCAGATCGTCGCCACCAAGGCGGCCTGCCAGCTCTTCAGCCACGGCCTGAAGCTCGTCTATTTCGGCGCCCTGATCGAGCACTCGGGCTCGATCGAGGTATGGTTCCTCGCCATCGCCGTCGCCTCGTCGATGATCGGCACCTCGGCGGGCAAGGTCCTGCTGGAGAAGCTCAGCGACAGGCAGTTCCGCGCCTGGTCGAACCGCATCATCACGGTGATCGCCAGCTACTACATCGGCTACGGCCTGGTGCTGCTGGCCGGCGGATGAAACGCAGAAAGGCGGCCGATCGGCCGCCTTTCGTCAGCGATCGATCCGGTTCGTCCTACTGGATGACGATCTCGACGCGGCGGTTCTGCGGCTCGCGCACGCCGTCGGCGGTCGGCACCAGGAGGCCCTTCTCGCCCACGCCCATGACCGTGATGGCCGTGGCCGGCACGCCGTCACGGACCAGGGCGTCCTTGACCGCATTCGCACGACGCAGCGACAGCGCCATGTTGTAGGCTTCCGGGCCCGACGTGTCGGTATGGCCGGTCGCCGTGATGCGGGCGTTGCCCTTGGTCTTGAAGGCGTTGGCCGCCTGCTGGATGGTCGCCAGCGCCTGCTGCGACAGGTTCGAGCGGTCCCAGTCGAAGAACACCATGAACGACGGCGGCGCCACGGCCGGCGCGGCGGGCGGCGGCGGTGCCACCGTCGGAGCGCCGAACTTGTACTGCAGGCTCGCCATCACGCTGAAATTGTTGTTGGGCATGGTGCCGTTGACGGTGGTGCCGTAAGCGGTCCAATTGAGGCTCGGGCTGGTCGTGCCGAAATAGCGTCCATCCAGGTTGAGGCGGAATTGCTGGTCGATGTTCCAGCCGACGCCGACGATCCCCTGATACGCGAACTGGGTGCTGCTGCTGGAGGCGCCCATTGCCGACGCGTTGAGGAAGGCGACGCCCACGCCGGCGCCGATGTACGGCGTGATCCGCTGGCCGGCCAGGAAATCATAGAGCACATTTGCCATGATCGAGGTCTGGTTGAAGTCGGTGCCGAGGCTTGCGGTTGTCGCACCCTGGTCGACCCCGTTCACCGTGGCCATGTTGTCGCGGTAGACGGCTTCGACTTCGACGCGGGGCCCGACAAAATCGTAGCCGATCATGCCTCCCGCCGCCCAGCCCGTCTGGAAATAGGAATTCACCGTTGCCGTCGACGAACCGAAGACCGGATCGGCCGTGGTCATGCTGAAGGAGGAATTCAGGGTCCAGTTGAGGCCGCCGGCGGCACCTATATAAAATCCCGGATATTGCAACGTTTGAGCCTGCACGCTCAGCGGTGCGGCAGCGAGGGCCACTGCCATCAGCGCTTTTTTCATGTCTGTATTTCCCGATGGTTTGCTAGTTGTCGAACCCTCCAATAGCAGCCATGGCAATGGCAGGGACTGCAGAAACCCAGCTACGCTAAATTTGCAAAGCACCACACCTGATCATCGAGGGCATGTGTCCATCCCGCCAGGCTTTCGCGAACTGACCGAAGCAGCCGGCTTTGCCGCGGCCAACGGGCCGTGGATGGGCACGGCCGTGTTTCACATCCTGCAACGTGCTGCCGGTCGGGATTGCCTAGCGCGCCAAAGGTCCGTCGAACGTTGAAATTGTCGACTATCACTAGGAGATGTCATGGCCCGTCCAGCCATCCACCCCGGCGAAATTCTCAGAGACGAGCTTGAGGAGCTCGGCATCACGGCAACCGAATTGGCTCGCCAGATTGCCGTGCCGCCCAACCGGATCTCGCAGATCATCAGCGGACGGCGATCCATCACCGGCGATACCGCGCTGAGGCTCGGGCACTGGTTTGGCAACAGCCCGGAGTTCTGGCTTCACCTGCAGACCGCTTATGATCTGCGTGTTGCCGCCCACGCCGCTGGCCGCCATATCTCCAGGCTGCCCACGCGCCGCGCTGCCTGATCATCGAGGGCATGTGTCCATTCCGCCAGGCTTTCGCGAACTGACCGAAGCAGCCGGCTTTGCCGCGGCCAACGGGCCGTGGTTCGAGAAGGTCGAGGATGGCCGCGCGATCCGCGGCTTCCGGCCGGGGCCGCAGCACGCCAATGCGCTCGGCATCGTGCATGGCGGCATGCTCGCCGCCTTCCTCGATTCGGCGATGGGCACGGCGGTGTTCCACATCCTGCAGCGCCGCGCCGTGACCGTTCGCCTGTCGATCGACTATCTCGCGCCGGGCCGGGTCGGCGACTGGCTGCAGGCCGAAGGCGAGGTGCTGGGCCATGACGAGCATGTGGCGCAGGTGCGGGGCCGCCTCTATGGTCCGCGCCACGAGGTGTTGGCAGGCTTGGGTTCGTTCGCGCTGCTCAGCCGCCAGCGCCCGCTCAACATCCGGAGTTAGGTTTGCTGGACGACCATCCGCCCGAGGGCTTCCTGCGCATCGATTTCGATCGCGGCCGGCCCGACCCCACCTTCAACAGCCATGTCGGCACGCTCTACGCCAAGCGCGGCGACAAGGGCACGCGCGACGAGTTCGTGCTGGGCTTTCGCGTGCATCCGCACATGTGCAATCCGGCGGGCGGCCTGCATGGCGGCATGATGATGACCGTGGCCGACCTGGTGGGCACGATGGGCGGCGGCACCCTGGCCGGTCTGCGCAAGTTCCTGCCCACCGTCAGCATGACCTTCGACTTCGTGGCCCCGGCCAGGGTCGGCGACTGGGTCGAGGGCCGGCCCGAGGTCGTGCGCCAGACGCGCTCGCTCCTGTTCACGAACATCTACCTGACGGTGGGCGAGGAGAAGATCCTGCGCGCCTCGCAGGTCGCCAAGATCCCGTCGGGCGACGGGCTCACCTTCGGCAAGGCGCGGCTCGACCGTGGCGAAGCCGCCCCGGCGGCAGCCGCCTCGCGGTAGCGCGATTGCCAGCCGGTCCTCTCTCCGCCCTCCTGCCGCGCGGACCCGGTCATCAGTTCGTCGTCTACGGCGATTTGTGTTCGGGCATCGCCGGCGCGCCGCATGAAAAAACCTTCGCCTCGGTGAACGCCGTCGTGCGGCGCCTCGAGCCGCCGCCGCAATTCGTCCTCTTCCTCGGCGACGAGATCGCGGGCCTCAGCGCCGACGCCGAGGAGCTGCGCGCGCAATGGCGCCACTGGCTCGACCGCGAGATGGGCTGGCTCGACCGGCGCGCCATCCCGCTCTGGAACACGACCAGCAACCACACGGCCTATGACGAGGCCAGCGAGGCGGTGTTCCGCGAGATGCTGGGCCATCTGCCGCGCAATGGCCCGAGCGGCCAGGAAGGCCTGTCCTACTGGGTCCGGCGGGGCGACCTTCTGCTGGTCTTCGTCCACACGCTGTGGTCGGGCCTGGGCGGCGAAGGCCATGTCGAGACGACGTGGCTCCGCGGCGTGCTGCGCCGGCACGCCGATGCGCGCCACAAGCTGGTTCTCGGCCATCATCCGGTGCATCCCGTCAATGGCTTCTCCGGCGCCTACCAGCGCGAGATCAGTCCCGAGCATGCGGGGCCGTTCTGGGATGCGCTCGTCGACGGCGGCGCGCTCGCCTACCTCTGCAGCCACATCCTGGCTTTCGATGTCCAGGTCCATCGCGGCGTGCTGCAGGTCTGCACCGCGGGCGCCGGAACGGCTCATCGCATGCCGGACGGCATCGAGTACCTGCATTGCGTGCAGGGAGCACTCGATGCGGACGGATTGCGCTACCAGGTCCTCGACGTCGAGGGACGGCCACGCGAGCGACTGTCCTGGCCGTTGCGGCTGCCGCCGGTCGGCCAATGGCGTCCGCTGCCCCTGGGGGAAAGCGTGGCGCCATGCACGGGCGAGCCTGTCGGCGATCGCATCGTCGCGCTTCGCTTCACCGGCCGAGCCGCGCCGGCTGGCGATGGTTCGGCACAGACGCTGCTCGCCGCGGGCCAGCCCGGCCTCCTGCCGCCCTTGTGGATCGGCCTGCGCGGCGCCGACCAGCGCCTGACGGTGATCGTCGGGCCGCAGCCGCGCCGCAGTCCGCACTACTGGTGCGGGCCGGCCGTTGCGCCGCAGCAGTCCTTCGACCTTCGGCTCCTTCTCCATACCGGCATGGGACCCGGTGGCATCATGGCCTGCACCGGCGACGACGAGCGCTGGTCGTCGCTGGCGGCGGCGTCGCCCTGGGGCACGGAACGGTTGGCCTGGCCGGAGCGCTGGACGATTGGCCATGCGATGCGCGACCGCGGCGATCAGGTTTTCCGCGGCAAGGGGCTCGCGGTGTCGATGCTGGTGTCGGACGCGGCTGCTCAGGCCGTCGCCGGCTTTCGCTGACCGTGTCTCTGCAGCGACATGCCCGGGACGACGACATTGATGTCGTAGGGCTCCTCGACCAGGGTCTCGGCGTCCCACATGCTGCGCTCGATCTCAAGGAAGTTGCCGATATAGACGTGGATGGCGGCGCTGATCCTGCCCAGCGGATTGACGACGGAGTGGATCACGTCACGGCCGAGAATCGTGACGTCGCCCGTGCCCAAGGCTTCGCCGCCGGCGGCCTCGATCTGGAACTTCGTCGGGCTGGGAAGGCGGCGCCAGAACATGTTGTCCTCGCGCCCGGCATACATGCCGATCACGGCGGCCATGCGATGGTCGTGCGGCAGGGCGATCTGTCGCGGCGCCCAGAGCAGGTTCATGACCGTCAGCTCGGGGGATTTGTGGAGCACCTGCACCCCGGCTTCGGCCGGCTCGCCGATCGCGCGGATCAGGGAGGCGGGGTCGGAGACGGCGCGGGCCACGACCTCCTTCATGGGCTGCCGGGACCGCTCGGAAAGCGTTGCCCGAAGATCGGCGATGAACCGGTCAAGGTCGAACATTGGCTGATCCCCTCGTGAAGCTATGGAAGCGCCGCGCCGAAATGGCTGCCGAGCGCGCGGCGTCCTGGATCGGTGAGGCGCACGGTGCGGCTGCGGCGCAGCCGCTCGGCCCAGCCGCGCTTGAAGAAGGTGTCGGCGATGGCCGCGCCCAGCGCGCCCGAGATGTGCGGCCGCCGCTCGCTCCAGTCCAGGCACTGGCGCGCGAAGTGGCGCGTGCCGGCGCGGCGGGCGCCCGCCACGTCGACGCCGATCCTGCGGCAGAACAGGTCGCCGGACTCCGTGAGCGTCCAGTCGCGCGCGCCCTTGGGCTCGATATGGCCCGAGCGCGTCAGCGCATCGGTGACGGCGATGCCGACCCGGCCCGCCAGATGGTCGTAGCAGGTGCGGCAGAAGCGCAGGTCGGGGTCGCGCCGCCACGCCGCCGTCTGCGAGGCGGGCGGCGCGCGCGTGCCGGCGATCGCCATCAGGGATTCGATGGCGTGCGCCACGTCGGGCGAGGCCAGCCGATAGAAGCGGTTGCGGCCCTGGGCGCGGGCGGCCAGCAGGCTGCCCTCGACCATGCGGCCGAGATGTCCGCTCGCGGTCTGCGCCGTGATGCCGGCGGTGAGCGCCAGCTCGGACGCGGTGTGGGCGCGGCCGTCCATCAGCAGCGACAGCATGGCGGCGCGCGCCGGATCGCCCATCAGGGCGGCGACCTCGGACAGGGCGTTGACGGTGATCATGCGCGGACTCTAGGCCGGCGCCGGGCGGCCCGCCACGGTCAATAGTTCGGCACAGACCGAAGGGTCATCTCCACCTGGGATTGGCGATGGCGATCTTGTCGGCGATGGTGGCTTCGAGATGGGCCATCAGCCCGGCATCGCGCTCGTCGCGCTGGCCGGTGCGGAGCTGGTGGGCGAGTTCCCGGTTGAGCGCCTCGAGCGTGCCGTCGCGGCCGAGCAGTTCTTTCAGCCGGTCGTGCTCACGGGCGTCGGCGGTGGGGCCGAGCCGCGCCTCGCGCTCGAGGATGGCCAGCGAATTGATCGCCACGCGCATCTGGAAGCCCAGCCGCGGCTCGACGCGGTCGAGCGCGGGCGCGGCCTCCTCGCGCAGGAAGTCGGCGAGGGCGGCCAGCAGCTCTGGCATGGTCGGACGATCCTGCGGCATGGTCAGCCTCCGCTCTTCAGCAGTTGCAGCAGGTCGACCTCGGTCTCGACGGCGCGGCGGCCGATCGAGGCGAGCTCCATCGACCTGATCGAGCCCGAGAGATGCCGCCAGGCCTGGTTGTGGCAGATGATGCCCCAGCGGACCGTGCCCAGCACTTCCCACCAATGCGCGCGCGGGGGATCGACGCGCCCGCCGCCGGCGCGCTCGTAGGCGGTCCACAGTTCCTCGCGGCTGCCGAAGCCGCCCGCCGGCTTGTCGATCGCGCCGAAGCGCCAGCTCTTCACGCACAGCCAGCCGAGGTCCTCGGCCGGATCGCCGAGATGCGCGCCCTCCCAGTCGAGAATGGCGGTGACGCCGGTCTCGTCGGCGAGATAGTTGCCGGTGCGGTAGTCGCCATGCACCAGCACCGGCTCGGCGATCGGCGCGGGCCTGCGGCGGTCGAGCCAGGACAGCGCCAGCTCGAACACCGGCTGCGGCTGGCTGATGAGATCGAGCGCGCGGCGCAGGCCTGCGATCTGGTCGGCGGCCTGCCGGCCGGCGAGTGGCGGCAGGCTGGCGCGGTCGGTGGCGTGGATGCGCGCCAGGATCGCGCCGAGCTGGCCCGCGATCCGCCGCCGCGCCTCGGCATAGGGCGCATCGCGCAGCAGCTTGCGGGCGATGGCGATGCCGCCGACCCGGCGCATGACATAGGCCTCGCCCAGCCCGTCGGCCGGCGTGAGCTCGAACAGCGGCTCGGGCGCCCGCACGCCGGCGCGATGGGCGGCGCGCAGCACGCCGAACTCGGTGGCGCGGTCGAGGGACGCCGAGCGCTCGCCGTCGGGCTGGGCGGCCAGCGGCGGATCGCGGCGCAGGATCAGCGCGTGGCGCGCGCCGTCCACGACCGCATCGAAGCGCCAGGTCTGGCGCGAGGCGCCGCCGGAGTCGCGCGCCAGGTTTTCGATGGTGGCGGGCCCGCCGAAATGCCGGCCGGCGGCCAGGGCCAGCCCCGTTGCGACATTTTCCGCTTCCGTCGGCGTGTGAACGGTCATTCACCGGACTGTGGCACAGCGCTCGCAGCGTGGTAAGAGGGCGCCCCAAACAAGGGAGATCGCGCACCAGTGGCGAATGCGTTTGCGGCCATGAATGGCCTTTTCCTGGAGGACCTGACGCCGGGCATGTCGGCGATGTTCGGCAAGACGGTGACCGAGGCCGATATCGCGGCCTTTGCCGGCGTTTCGGGCGACACCAACCCGATCCATCTGCATGACGGCTTCGCCCGCACGACGCGGTTCGGACAGCGCATCGCCCACGGCATGCTGAGCTCGTCCTTCATCTCGACCGTGATCGGCACCAAGCTGCCCGGTCCGGGCGCGGTCTATATCTCCCAGTCGCTCACCTTCATGGCGCCGGTGCTGATCGGCGAGACCATCACCGCCGTCGCCACCATCACCGCCATCGACCAGCAGCGCCGCCGCGTGACGCTCAAGACCCAGTGCCTGAACGGCGACAAGGTGGTGATCGACGGCGAGGCGACCGTGCTGGTGCCGCGCCGCGACGCGGCATGATGGCGAAATGATCCCGGGCTTCGACGACTGGCGCGCCACGCCGTCCGAGTGGAAGGGCGGCGTGGTGGCGCTCGGCAATTTCGACGGCGTGCATCGCGGCCACCAGGTGCTGCTGGCGCATGCCGCCGAGCACGCCAGGGCGATGGCGGCGCCGCTGGTGGCGCTCACCTTCGAGCCGCATCCGCGCCGCTTCTTCGTGCCCGACACCGGCCCGTTCCGTCTCACCCTGCTGCCGGCCAAGCTGCGCCTGCTGGCGCAGCACGGCGTGCGGGCCGTGCTGGCGCAGCACTTCGATGCGGCCTTCGCCGCGCTCTCGCCCGACGCCTTCATCGACGACGTGCTGCGCGCGGGGCTGGGCGCCCGCCACGTCGTGTGCGGCTACGACTTCACGTTCGGGGCGCGCCGCGGCGGCAATGTCGAGCGGCTGCGCGAGCAGGGCAGGGCCAAGGGCTTTGCCGTGTCGATCGTCGATCCGGTGATGCACGAGGGCGAGATCTATTCCTCGACCCGCATCCGCGAGGCGCTGCGCGCCGGCTGGGTGAGCGAGGCGGCCGAGCTGCTGGGCCATGCCTGGGAGATCGAGGGCGTGGTCGAGCGGGGCGACGAGCGCGGCCGCACCATCGGCTTTCCCACCGCCAACGTGGCCCTGGGCGAGCATCTCAGGCCGCGCTTCGGCGTCTATGCCGTGCGCGCCCTGGTCGACGGCCAGAATGGGCCCGAGTGGCGCAACGCCGTCGCCAATCTCGGCCGGCGTCCCACCTTCGGCAAGCTGCAGGAGAATTTCGAGGTCCACCTGTTCGATTTCTCGGGCGACCTCTACGGCAAGGTGCTGCGCGTGGCGCTGGTCGATTTCATCCGGCCGGAGATGAAGTTCGGCGGCCTCGACCAGCTCAAGGCCCAGATCGCCGCTGACGGCGAGGCGGCGCGGGCGATTCTCGGCACGCCGGCGCGGTAGAGCGGGATTCTGGCCTTGTCGACGCGGCCCGTCTCACTCGGCGGGCTGCTGGCCGTATTGCAGCACCTGGACCTCTTCCAGCGTGATCAGCCCGCTGCTCCTGCCGTTCATCATGCCGTCGAGCACCGGCAGGAAGGCCGCGATCTTCTCGGGACTGTCGACGATCTCGATGACCAGCGGCAGGTCGTCCGACAGCCGCAGGATCTTGGCGGTATGCAGGTGGCTCGAATGGCCGTAGCCCAGGCCGCCGCGCAGCACGGTGGCTCCGGCGATCTGCGTCTCGCGCGCCTTGACCACGATCGCCTCGTAGAGCGGCTTGCCGTCGTAGCGGTCGGCCTCGCCGATGAAGATGCGCAGCAGCTGCGCCTGCTTGGGAACCTGCATGGTTCAGATCCTTCTCCACTTGTTGAGCCGCGACGCCAGGACGTCGCCCAGCCAGACCGCCGCCAGCCAGCTTGCCAGCGAGATCGCAAGGTAGAGCGCCGCGGGGCGCCAGTCTCCCGGCAACAGGAAGCGCAGGGTCTCCAGGCTGAAGCCGGAGAACGTCGTGTAGCCGCCGCAGATCCCGGTCATGACGAACTGGCGCATGCGTGGGCCCACGAACAGCCTTCCGTCGGGCCCGGTGAGCTCGGCATAGAAGCCGATGACGAAGCAGCCCGAGGCATTGGCGGCGAAGGTGGCCCAGGGCAGCCCGCCCTCCACCGGCGGCAAGGCGAGCGACACCAGCCAGCGCAGCAGGCTGCCGATCACGCCGCCCAGCATGACCGCGCCGTACAGGCCCGCGGCGTCGACGAGCGCGTACCATCGCCGCCGCCAGGCGCCGGCCTCGTGCCCGGCCGTTTCCTTGTCCGCGGTCAGGGTCCGCCTCCCGCCAGCGCGAGCGAGCCCGCCGCGAAGCCGCCGGTGACGGCGGCCAGGCAGAGCACCAGGGAAAGGCCGACGTAGCCGGCGGCGAGGCCGAACTCGCCGTCGCCGACGAGGGCGCGGGCCTGCAGGGCGAAGGAGGAGACCGTGGTGTAGCTGCCGAGGAAACCGGTGGCGACCAGCAGCCAGGCGCCGGAGGCGGATGACCAGCCGTGGGCCACGGCGAAGGCCGCCACCGCGCCCATGACCAGGCAGCCGCTGACATTCACCGCCAGCGTGCCCCAGGGAAAGGTCTCCCCGAAGCGGCGGGCGATGGCGCCGGACACCAGGAAGCGCAGCGGCGCGCCGACCATGGCCCCCAGCGTGACCAGGGCGGCGCCGATCAGAAACGCAGGCAGGGTCATCGCGTCATCCTCGGGTGAAGATGCAGCCGGCGGACGATGTTGGCGAGCAGGGTGGCGATCGGGGCGGGGCGCAACCGCATCGCCGTCTGTTTCCAGGCTTGTGTCATGGCATGCTCCTACCGCGTCGAAAACGCCCGGTAGGAGTCATCAGCCTCGCGGCGGTTATCGGGGGACCCCATCCCCATCTGGGCGGGAAGTCGTATCGAAGTCGCAATCTGGCGTCAAATTGGGCCCCATCAGACTGCTAGGCCGCGGCAACCTTGAGCAGGGCAGATGGTCGCGGCCACCTCGCGCAGCAACCGTGGCTGACGGGCCACATCGTGCCGGCATCTCGAGCCGAACACGAACCCAACATACTGTCGCCTTGGTGGGACGATCTAAGGCCGTTTCCCAACAGCACGACGCCATAGTGACCGCCGCGCCACATGCATTGATGGAATGAGGGACAATACCAAATGAGTCCTGGCAACGCGCCGCCGTCCGCCTATTTCGGCGACTGCTGAGCGGTTGGCCGCATCCTTTCTTGAGAGCCATTGTGTCTACCCGGACTTCGTCCATCGGTCGCATTGTCGCGGCCAGCTCCCGGTACCCTCTGATCGTGCTGATCCTGGTCGGTTGCCTGACGCTGGCGGCGCTGGCCTATGCTGCCCGAAATTTTGCGATGACAGCCGATACCTCCCAGCTGCTCTCGCAACGGCTGGAATGGGTGCAAAGAGAGCTCGGCTTCCAGGCCGCGTTTCCCCAGCTCGACAAGTTGACCCTGGTCGTGGTCGATGGTGCCACGCCCGAGCTTGCCGATGACGCCACGAAACGTCTGGCCGCAGCCCTGAGCGAGAGGCGGGATCTTTTCCAGACCGTGCGATGGCCCGACGGTGGCCCTTTCTTCGAGCGCGAGGGGTTGCTGTTCCTGCCACCGGCTGACGTGGAGGCGACGACGAGCGGCCTCGTTCGCGCAGCGCCCCTCCTGGCGCGGCTGGCGACCGATCCCAGCTTGCGCGGCGCCTTGGTCGTCTTGAGCGACATGGTGCAAGGCCTCAAGCAGGGCGAGGTCTCGCTGCAGGACATCGCGCCGGCGACGACGGCCTTCTCGCAGACGTTCGAGGACGCGGTGGCCGGCCGGCCGGCCCACTTTTCCTGGCGAACGATCTTCAACGGCGGGAAATCGCCCGGCCTGCGCGAGACGCGGCATGTCCTGCTGGTTCAGCCGGTAATGGACTATGCGGCGCTCGAGCCGGGTGCCGCGGCGAGCGACGCGATCCGCGGCATCGCCCGGTCTCTCGGCCTCGATCCGGCGCATGGCGTGACCGTTCGCCTGAGTGGACCCGTACCGCTGGCGGACGAGGAATTCGCCTCGCTCGCCCAGGATGCTTATCTGGTCCTCGGAGCGATGCTTGCGGCGTTGTTCGGGATCCTGTGGCTGGCGGTCCGCTCCGTGCGCGTCGTCCTGGCGATCGCGATCACGACGCTGGCAGGCCTCGTTCTCACGGCCGCCGCCGGCCTGCTGATCGTCGGCCGCTTCAACCTCCTGTCGATGGCCTTCGTTCCGCTTTTCGTGGGCCTCGGCGTCGATTTCAGCATTCAGTTCAGCGTCCGTGCGCGGGCCAATCGGCTGGTCCAGCCAACCCGCGAGATGGCGCTCGCCGAGACCGGCGCCGGCATCGGACGGCCGCTGGCCGTGTCGGCCGCCGCGATCGGCGCGGGCTTTTTCGCCTTCCTTCCGACCAGCTATCTCGGCGTGGCCGAGCTCGGAACCATCGCCGGCCTCGGTATGATCGTGGCGTTTGCGCTCAGCATCGTGCTCCTGCCGGCGCTCCTGGCCCTGCTGCGGTTTCCCTCGGCGCGGGCGGCGGAGGTCGGACTCGCCGTGCTGGCTCCCGTCGATCGTCTCGTGACCAGGCATCGTCGCGGCGTGCTGGCGTTCGCGCTGGTTGCGGCTGTCGCATCGACGGCGCTGTTGCCGCTGGTGCACTTCGACTTCGATCCGCTGGACCTCAAGAATCCCAAGGCCGAGTTGATGACCACCCTGCGGGCGCTCGCTGCCGACCCTGACCGGACGCCCTATGCGATCAACGTTCTCGCGCCGTCATTCGGGCAGGCGCAGGCGTTGGCGCAGCGCCTCGGCGCGCTGCCCGAGGTTTCCCACGTCGTCACGTTGCAGAGCTTCGTCCCGGCCCGGCAGCCGGAGAAGCTCGAGGCTGTCGCCGACGCCGCGGCGGTCATCGAACCTGCTCTCGAGGATGTCTCCCTTCGCCCGCCTCCTTCCGACGAGGAGCTCCGCAAGAGCCTGGCACGCACCGAGGCGGCCTTGCGGAGCGCGGTCTACGAAGCCAAGGAGGATCCAGCGTCGCTCTCGCTGCTGCGGCTGGCGAACGCGCTGGCCGAGCTCAGGGCGGCCACGCCGGAGGTCCGTGCCCGGGCCCAGGCGGCGGTGACCGTCCCGCTTCACGTGACGCTCGACCAGATCCGCGCGCAGCTGAAGGCGGGCCCGGTGACGATCGACACCCTCCCGCCGGACCTCGTCGCCGACTGGATGACCCGGGACGGTCGCGTCCGCCTTCAGGTGCTGCCGCGCGCCGATCGGACTGACAATGAATCCCTTCGGCGCTTCGCCGCCGCCGTCCGGGAAGTGGCGCCGAACGCGACCGGAGCGCCGATCTCCACCAGCGCCTCGGCCGACACCATTGTCGACGCCTTTCCGCAGGCAGGGGCCTATTCCGCCATCGCCGTCATCGTGCTGCTGGCCATGGTGCTGCGACGGGCCCGTGACGTGGTGCTCACCGTGTTGCCGGTGCTGTTGAGCGGACTGCTGACCTTCGCGACCTGCGGAGTCCTCGACCTGCCGCTCAATTTCGCCAATATCATCGCCCTGCCTCTTCTGTTCGGCGTGGGCGTCGCCTTCAACATCTACTTCGTGATGGCCTGGCGTGCGGGCGAGACGGCGATGCTGACGTCGAGCCTGATGCGCGCCGTCGTCTTCAGCGCGCTCACGACCGCCACGGCCTTCGGCGCTCTCTGGCTGTCGGCCCATCCGGGCACGGCCAGCATGGGCCGGCTGCTGATGATCGCGCTCGGCTGGGAGCTTGTTGTCACCCTCTTGTTCCGGCCGGCCCTGCTCGCGCGCGCGCCGCAGCGCAAATTCGATCGCGCGCTGCAGCAGCTTGGGATCGATGGCGCCGGCGCGGCCCCCGCCAACATCCCCCATACCGCCATTCAAGACAGGAGAAAGGCCAGTGTCCTCGTTCATCCGTCGTAGAAGCCTGCCACGTCTGGCCGCCGCTGCGGCCGCCATCGCCCTCGTCGGCCCCGCTCTCGCCGGCTCCGGCCTCGTCATCGTGCCGTCGGCGCAGGCGGCGACCGGGCAGGATCCGGCCGCGCAGCTCGTCCAGACGACGGCCAACCAGGTGATCGAGCTCGCCAGGACCAGGACGGGCGCGGCGCGCGAGGCCGGGATGTTGCAGCTGCTGCAGGCCGAGTTCGACCTCGACTACATGGCCCGCTCGACGCTCGGCACCCATTGGGACCAGGCCACGCCCGAGCAACGCCAGCGCTTCCGCAAGGTGATTGCGACCGCGGAGGCTCAGTCCTATGCCCGGCGTTTCGGTCAATATGCCGGCCAGACGCTGACCGTGGGCCGTGTCGTCCCCCGGGGAAGCGGCGTGACCGTCGTCGAAAGCATGCTCAACCAGAGCAACGCCGAGCCGGTCGCGATCCAGTGGGAGGTGCGCGACGACGGCCAGCGCCCGCGCATCGTCGACGTCAAGGCCGAGGGCGTCAGCATGACCCTGACCAGGCGGTCGGAATACAATTCCTACATCCGCACTCACGGCGGCACGGTCGAACCGCTGATCGCCGAGCTGGAAGCCCGCGCCAGGCGGTGAATTGCCGGTCGATCGGCTTGACCACGACGGTCATCCTGGGCGCGGCGTATGGGTGCGCCATGTGAGGCCGCCGTGATCCACATGCCCCGAGCCCTGTCTGATCACGTCATTTGTCGCCGCGCCAGGGCCGCGAAAGCGCCGTTCCGCCGCATCAGGTCGGCGTACGTGCCCTGCTCCACGACGCGGCCTGTTTCGAGCACATATATCCGGTCGGCGGCCTCGACGGTCGACAGGCGATGGGCGATCACGATGCGCGTCGCCTCGAGATGGGCGAGGCGCTCGCTGACGATCTGCTGGCTGCGGTTGTCGAGGGCACTGGTCGCCTCGTCGAACAGGATGAGGCGCGGTCGCTTCACGACGGCACGCGCGATGAGCAGGCGCTGACGCTGGCCACCCGACAGCAGCATGCCGTTCTCGCCGGCAAAGGTGTGCATCTTCATCGGCATCCGGCGGATGTCTTCGTCGAGGCCCGAGAGGCGGGCCGCCTCCCAGGCGTCCTTCTCGGCGAGCGGTGCGCTGCCGAGAATGTTCTCCAGCAGGGAGCCGGTCGCGGCGTGGCCGTTCTGCAGCACCACGCCCATCTGCCGGCGCACCGCCCGCATATCGATGAGAGAGGCGTCCTGCTGATCGAAGAAGACGGAGCCGCTCGCCGGTTTCTCGAAGCCGAGCAGGAGGCGCAGCAGGGACGACTTGCCGGCGCCCGACGGTCCGACGATGGCGATGAACTCGCCTGGCCTCGCGCGCAGGCTTACCCCGTCGAGGATCGTGGGGCCGTCGGCGGCGTAGCGGAAGACGACGTTGTTGAGCTCGACGTCGCCGCGCAGGACACCGGGATCGACGGTTCGGCCGCGGCCCTCCGGGAGTGCCTGCAGGAGCGGCTTGGCGCGCTCGTAGAGGGGGCCGAGCGCGAGCAGCGCCGGCACCACGCCCGCGAGCGCCAGGGCAGCCGACAGGAACTGGCCGAAGGCGGCATTGAAGGCGACGAACTGGGCAATGCCGATCTCGACTTCGCCGAAACCGACCATCCAGATGAGCAACGCTATGGAGATGACGCCGAGAGCGGCGCCCGAGGCATCGACGGCCGTCGACAGCCGCCGTTTGCGGAAATCGATGTCGCGACGCGCTATGAAGAAAGGCGCCCAGCGCGAGAAGGCCTGCGCCTCCGCGCCGGCGACCTTCAGCTTGGCGATGGCGGTTATCGTCTGGAGCGATAGCGACTGCAGCCGGCCCTCGGTGGCCAGAGCCTGCCGGTTGAGCGTCACCATCATCAGGCTCGCGACGACCGTGACGACGATCTGGACGGCGACGACCAGAAGCGCCACGGCGGCGAGCTTCCAGCTGTAGTAGATCAGGAGACCGAAGCTCGCGATCGAAAACACCGACGACAGGAGCGTGTTGAGCACTGCGCCGCCGATCGTGTCGCGCATCTGGTTGACGGCGTTGGCCCTGAGCGCGAGATCGCCGACCGCGTAGCGGCGGAAGAACTCTGCCGGCAGGCGCAGCAGCCGGTCCCACGTCGCGCCCTCGAGATCGGCGTTCACCAGCGTCGCCATGCCCCGCAGCACGTAGAAAGCCGCGCACCAGCTCGAACATGGTGGTGCCGAGGCCGAGCCCGGCGAGGCCGGCGACAAGCTGCAGGAGCAGATCTTCGCGAACTGGCGCGGAATGACCGTTTCGAACAGGATCCCGGTGCCGATCGGCGTAATGAGCCCGAGCAGGCAGATGACGAGGGCAACGATCAGGGCCGGGACGGCGAGCGGCCAGGCGAGCCTGGCCGAGAAACGCAGCATGCCGCGCCCGGTGATCGGCTCATCCGGGAAGGCGCGCTGCACCACATAGCCGTATTCACTGCAATGTGCCGCGCCGTGATGCCGGATCCAGGGCGTCCCGTCCGGCGTGACGAGGTCGTAGCCCTGGCGCCAGCCGGTGCGCGCCAGGGCGGCGAGCGGCAGACCGTCGGCCTGGGCGAAGACGATGAGATGCTGGCCGCCATTGCGCCACCAGCCCTGGCGTCAGCCGCACCGGCCGCAGCCGCATCTTCGTGGCGCGGGCGAAGGCGCCAAGCCGGTCCGCCGGCGTCGCCGTCCCGTGCGGTGGGCACGTGTCGAAAACGTCGTCGGCCAGCGTGACGCCGTTCGCGGCTGCCACCTGTCGAAAGGCCGAAGCGAGAGGATCCGTCGGGTCGGCCACGGCCGAGCGTCGGTCGCGCGCAAGGAGCCCGAGAAAGGGCCTGAGGGACGAGAAGACGCAGCTTCTCCGGAGCCTCGGTCACGTGCATCGCCGCCTTGGCGATCTCCGTCCGCAGATGCGCCTCGATTGCGGGCGCGATGCGATCCCCATAGGCGAGGAACGCCTCCGACGGGTGCCCCCCGTGGTTCGGGGCGATCAAATCGACCGATTTGCCGGCCCCCGCCGACACGAAAGCGCGGGCCGATCTGCTCGATCCAGGCTTCGGTGAGCCCGAGTGCACGGCTGTCGCCGGCATC
>CAWFYW010000020.1:0-34126 GCA_963820155.1 uncultured Alphaproteobacteria bacterium | reverse complement strand
AAACGCCGGACGGGTGCGGAGCCGTGTCTGGCGCGTGTAGAATTCCGACATGGTGGACAGCTCCGAACTGCATCTTTCACTATGGAAGCAAGCCCTGGGTGTGGTGCCCGAGGAAGTGTGGGGCAGAAGCGACCTGCAGACGCTTGTCTTGGCCGACAACGGCCTGACCGAGATTTCCGAACGTGTCGGCAATCTGCGTGATCTGCGGATGCTCGATCTCGGCCACAATAGACTTCGCGAGATACCATCCAGCATGGGCGAACTCGAAGGACTGAGCGACTTTCTATATTTGCATGATAACGAGCTAACGACGCTTCCTCCCGCGCTGCGCCGTCTGAAACGCTTGCGCTACTTGAATATCAGCGAGAACGCGTTCGAGGTCCTGCCGGAGGCGGTGACGGAGATGTCCGGCCTGATCGAGTTGCGCGTCGCCGACAATCGTCTGACTGCTCTTCCGCCATCGATTTCCAGATTGGTTCGCTTGCGCGAACTGCACGTGCGCAACAACCGGCTCACCACATTGCCGGACGCCGTTGGCTCGATGGTGGAACTCCGTCAGATTGATCTCAGGGGCAATCCGGTCGCCAGCTTACCCGAGACCCTGCGAGAGCTGCAGCGCCTCGAGAAACTTGATCTTCGGTGGATTCCCACTCTCGAGGCGCCCAAGTGGTTCGCCGAACTCGAAGCCAGGGGCTGCGCGATCTATCGCTAAGCGCTCACCTTCACCCGTCATGGCCCGCCATCTTACGCTGTCGCCCGCGTTCACCGGCTTCTGGGAATGAACCCGGGCACGCCGGTCTCCACGACGCTGTTGAACCGGATCTTCGTCGCGACGCCGTCCCGAATCTCCTGCATGGCGTCTTCCGGCAGGGGCGAAAGCTCGAAGTTCTCCCGGATGCGGCTGGGCGTGACGGAAGTGGTCAGGAGAGCCGTGCCGCGCTGGATCGCCCAGGCGAGCACGACCTGGGCAGGGGTTTTGCCGAGGCGCCGGGCGATGGCTGTGATCACCGGATCATCCAGCAATCTGCGGCTCCATCGCATGCCCCAACGCCGCGAACGCCAGCAGCACGATCCCCTGCCGCTGACAATAGTCGAGCAACTCCCATTCCGGGAGATAGGGATGGGATTCGACCTCCACGACCGCCGGCTTGATGCGCGCGGCTTCGACAATCTCCTGCAGTTTCTCCAGATTGACATTCGACAGGCCGATCGCCCTGCACCGGCCCTCGTCCACCAGGCTCTCCAGCGCGCGCCACGTCTCCACCAGCGTCACGCCGGAGTCATAGATAACCTGGCCGCGCTCGTCCCTCGGCTCCTGCTCGTCGCCCGGCTGGAAGGCAAAGGGGGTATGGATGAGATAGCAATCGACGTAGTCGATCTGGAGTCGCCGGCGACTCGCCTCGAAGGCGGGTTTGACCCGCTCGGGACGATGATTGCTGTTCCAGAGCTTCGTGGTGACGAACACGTCCTTCCGCTCGACCGCCCGCGCCTTGAAGATCTCCTGCATGGCGTCGCCGACGGCTTGTTCATTGCGGTAGCGTTCCGCACAGTCGAAGTGACGAAACCCCACATCCAGCGCAGCCCTGGTTGCCTGTCCGGTCGCGAGGAGATCCGGAATTAAGCGTGCCAAAGCCTAGGACAGGAATTGCGCCGGAGCCGTGGGTAAGGGGAATCTTCGCATAGGGAAGAGTGTCGGGCGCTGCCATGCTTGTAGTCCTCCGTTCTGGGATCGCCCTCTCGCGCCGTTCGCGTTTCACCGCATCCGCTCGACCCATTGAGCGCGTGAAGGCCCCGGCTCGAACGCATCGCCGAAATATTGGGTCTCGCGGGCCACCTGCCCGTCCTTGAACTCCATGATGCTCACGGCGTAGGACGGTTGCCCGTCGTAAGTGAGGACGAATTCAGTGACCCAGAGGTCGGCGGCGCCCAGGATGCGCCGAACCGTGAAGCGCTTCTTGTTCGGCTGTGCGAAGCGGGACGCCTGGATATGGCGCCGGCCGCGGATGCGCTCGCCGGACTGCGGGTACTCGAGCACGGCGTCCTCCCGGTAGATCTGGTGCTCCACCTCGAAGTCGTTCGCGTCGGACGCAGCCCAGTGGAGATCCAGAGCCGCGCGAATCTCCCGGTCTTCCATTCCGATCTTCCTCGCTGACCGACCTGATGTCCGCCTTGGGGACCCAAGGCGGGCCGCGCCATCCTACGCCGTCGCCACCACAAGCTCCTCTGCATTGTTCGGCGGGCGAAGGCCGTCCGTTCTGTCCGCGAAGTAGCGCTGGGCAAGATCGGCCGCCGAGACGTGCCGTGCCTCTCGAAAGCCGGCTTCGCGGGCCAGCGCCAGGATGGCCGGCGGCGTGAAGAAGCTGAGGAACGGCGTCCCGCTTGTCCGCGCCCCCTTCTCCGCCATCTCGAGCCCGGGACGCACTTCCGGGTCCGCCAGCTCCAACGGGAGCAAGAATGTCATGGCGAGCGTCGATCCCGGGGCGAGCGCCGCGACCTGGCGCAGGGTGGCCGCGTTCGCCTCCCTGGTGAGATACATGCTGACGCCCGTGGAGACCACGATTGCCGGCGTGCTGTCGTCGAAGCCGGCCGCCGCGAGCCCGTCGCGCCAGGACCCGCCTGCCTCGAAATCGACCGGCACGAAACGCAGCCAGTCCGGGACGCCGAAGCCGAGCTCGATCAGGCGTCGACGTTTCCAGGCCTGTGGGCCCGGCCGGTCGATCTCGAAGACCCTGAGACGGGACGCGATCTCCGGCCTCCGCTGGGCAAAGCTGTCGAGGCCGGCCCCGAGGATGACATACTGGCTCACCCCGCGGCCTGCCTGTTCCACGACCAGGTCCTCGATGAAGCGGGCACGGGCCACGATGGCGGCGCGGAAGGGCCGCGTGAACCGCGGGTCCATATCCCCGCGGCAGAGCCAATCCTTGTCCGGGGCCAGCAGTTCGAGGCCGATCCGGTCCTCCAGCACATGCGGCGGCGGATCGATCTCGACATGGAGGGCGCGCCACAGGGCGACCCGGGCTGCGGTGCTGTCCGGCGCCGCTCCCTCTTGCCTGTCGCTCATGAGCGGCCGGCTACGGCGAGGCCAGCCGGCACTCGGCGCGGTCGACGAACAAGTTGGTCGGCGGGCCGTAGATGGTGAGGCCGACGCGCTGCCCCGCTCCCACCGGCGGCAGGTTGGCGCGCGCTTCCTCGACCGTGTTGCCGGCGTTGGTGAAGCGACACTCGATGACCGGGTTGATCGTGCCGGCACTGTTGTTGTTCAGGTAGAGGACGACCTGCCATCGCTGCGAGGGGATGGCCGACAGCGACGCGTCGTCGATGGTGGCGATGGGCACCGTCGGTCCCGCCGTGATCGGCACCGTTCCCAGGGGCGTCACCCGCGGCGTCTGAACGACCCTCTGCGTGGCGGTGGTCTGGCCGCGCGGATTGAAGGCGCGGTCCTCAGGCGCCGTCGGATCCGTCTTGGTGCCGACATTATCCGGTGTCCAGACCTGGCCGGTCTTGGGGTCGCGGAACTCGGGCTGCCCGGACGGCCCAATCCCCTGGGCGGATGCGGGCGACGCCGTGGCGAGAGCAAGGAGCATGGCCAGGCAGGCGAAGCGGCGGTTGCGCACGAAATGGATCGTCATGGCGTCTTCTCTGGTCGTCGCGAGCCCGCGCGCCGCGACAGGTCGGTGTCCGGCACGTCAAGCGGCCACTCTCGCGGCTGCTTCAGTAGCCAACACTGGAGTAGTAGAGCGTCGCCGCCGTCGAAAACAAGCCCCAAAGGCTGATGAAAACCAACAACGCCAGCATCGACGGGACCTCGTCGCTCGCCTCCCACCTGAGATGCTTGTTCGGGTCCATCGGGCATCCCCTCGCGCCAGAGAACGTCCCACGTTGTCACCAACGCGAGCGTCGGCGCAAGCTGGATAGCGAGGCGATCCGAAGACCAAATTGTGACCTGCACGCCGGGCCCAGGCCGGCAGCCTGCCCACCCGTGCAGGCCTGCGCGCTAGAACTCCAGCAGATTGTCCTTCAGGTGGTTGTGCGCATAGGCCTTGCGCGTCAGCCCGCGGCGCTGCAGCTCGGGCACCAGCCCGTCGCACACTTCAATGATGTAGCGCCGGTCGAAGTAGCTGTTGAACATCAGGAAGCCGTCGCCGCCCACCTCCTCCATGGTCTCCTGCATCATGCCCGCCACGTAGTCGGGCGTGCCGGTGAAATCGATGCCGGCCTTGCGCGAGTAGGTCTTCAGGATGGCACGCGGTGTCTTGCCCAGCCACTTGGCCAGCGACGATTGGTGGCCGTTGGTCGTGAGGTCCGCGGGCAAAGGCTGGTCGAGGTCGAACCTGGAGAAGTCGATGCCGGTCAGCCGCGACATGCCGGACAGATGCAGGTCGAGATGCTGCTCGGCCTCGGCCGCCTCCATCTTTTCGCGCTCGCGCGCCGCCTCCATCGAGACGTCGACGATCGGATGGGCCAGGAACAGCACCTTGATGTCGTCGGGATTGCGCCCGTGCTCGGCGGCCTGCTGCCGGACCCTGTCGCGATAGGCCTTCATGGTCTCCACGCTGCCGCCGCCCTCGGTGATGATGGTGTCGGCCCAGCGCGAGGCGAAGCGCTGGCCGCGCGGCGAGCCGCCGGCCTGGCAGATCGGCACGCGCCCTTGCGGCGAGCGCGGCGCGTTCAAAGGGCCGCGGCACCTGAAATACTTGCCGTCATGGTTGATGGGATGGACCTTGGCTCCGTCGGCGAACATCGGCTTGTCGCGGTCGAGCACCACGGCGTCCGGCTCCCAAGCCTCCCAAAGCCTCGTCACCACGTCGGCGAACTCGTCGGCGATGTCGTAGCGCTCGTCGTGCGGATAGTGCTTGTCTCGACCGTAGTTCTGCGCCGCGCCGTCGTTGCTGCCGGTCACGCAGTTCCAGCCGACCCGGCCTTCGGTGACATGGTCGAGCGAGTTCACCAGCCGCGCCAGCAGGTACGGCGGATATTCCGACACCGACAAGGTCGGCACGATGCCCAGATGCTTGGTTGCCTGGGCGAGATAGGGCACCAGCACGGCCGGATCGAGCTTGGGCGCGCTGGCGGCGTATTGCAGGTAGGTGTCGTGGCTGCCCTTGTAGGTGTAGGGCACGTTCGAGGAGTCCTCGATGATCATGTAGTCGAAGCAGGCCCGCTCCATGCCCTTGGCCAGGTCGATGAACAGATCGGGCATCATCCAGCGGGCAACGTCGCCGCCGGGCCACTGCGAACGCCATGTCTTGGGGCCGTAGCCCTGCGACAGGAACCAGGCGAGATGGAATTGTCGTTTGCCCACGAGCCCTCGCGAATTTTCGGCGGGGCGCCCAAGACCGCCTCCTGCGCGGCCATAATCTAGCAAAAGACCTGCCAGACGAAGGGGCCGTTCCGATCCGCGGCCGGCGCCTCAGCGGATCGGCGGGGCGTACTGGATGCCGCCCTTGGTCCACAGGTTGTTCAGGCCGCGGTCGATCTTGAGCGGGCTGCCCATGCCCAGGTTGCGCTCGAAGGCTTCGCCGTAGTTCCCGACCTGCTTGACGATGTTGTAGACCCACTTGTCGTCGACCCCCAGCGCCTTGCCCATGCCGGGCGTGACGCCGAGGATGCGCTTGATGGTCGGGTTCTCGCTCTTCAGCATCGCGTCGACGTTCGCCGACGTGATGCCGTGCTCCTCCGCCTCGATCATGGCGTATTGCGTCCAACGCACGATGTCGGCGAACTGGTTGTCGCCGTGGCGCACGACGGGTCCGAGCGGTTCCTTGGAGATGATCTCGGGCAAGATCACGTAGTCGCCGGGCTTGGGCGCGTTGGCGATGCGCGTGGCGTAGAGACGGGCGCGGTCGCCGGTATAGACGTCGCAGCGACCGGAGAAGAAGGCGGCGCGGATCTGGTCGACATCCTCGATGATGACCGGCTTGAAGGTCATCTTGCTGGCGCGGAAATAGTCGGCGACGTTGAGCTCGGTCGTGCTGCCCGACGGCACGCAGATGGTGGCGCCGCTGAGCTCCCTGGCGCTCTTCACGCCGAGCTTCTTGGGCACCATGAAGCCCTGGCCGTCATAGTAGGTGACGCCGGTGAAATCGAGGCCAAGCGCGGTATCGCGCGTCAGCGTCCAGGTCGAGTTGTTGGACAGCATGTCGACCTCTCCAGCCTGCAGGCCGGTGAAGCGCTGCTGGGGCGACAGCGGCACATACTTGACCTTTTCCGAATCGCCGAAGAGGACGGCCGCGACGGCGCGACAGACATCGATGTCGAGGCCGCTCCACTTGCCCTGGTTGTCGACCAGCATGAAGCCGGCCAGCCCGCCGGCCGCGACGCCGCAGATCAACGCTCCGCGTGCCTTGACCGCATCGAGGTCCTTGCCGGCAAAGGCATTGTTTGCCTGGAAGACCATGGCCAGCCCGGCCGCCATCGCCAGAAACGACTTATTCATCGCAAGCCTCCTGCTGTTTCCCGGATCACCGTCATTGCTTCGATCGTCAGGTCGACGGACTCCTCGTTCACTTGCGAATGGGTGACGAAGCGGATCCTGCGGCCCCTGCCGAGCGCCAGGATGCCGCGCTGGCGGAGGGCGCGCGCGGCGGCGGCCGCGTCCCCGACGAAGCAGTTGACGATATTGGTCTGCACACTTTCGAGGTCGACCAGGCTGCCGTCCAGCCCGGCCAGGCCCAGCGCCAGCCGTCGCGCCAGCGCGTGATCGCGCCTGTGAAGCCCATAGGGGTCGTGCTCCAGCGCGACGATGGCGGGCGCGGCGATCAGGCCGGCCTGGCGCATGGTGCCGCCAAGCATCCTCGCGGCGCGCCGCGCCTTCGACATGAACTCGCCGTCGCCCGCCAGGATCGCGCCGACGGGCGCGCCCAGTCCCTTGCACAGGGCGAACCACACGGAATCGACGGACCGGCACAATAGATCGAGGGGCACGCCGAGGTGGGCGGCGGCATTGAACAGGCGCGCGCCGTCGAGATGGAGGGCGACGCCGGCGTCACGCGTCACCTGTCGAAGGGCCGCCATCATCTCGAGCGGTGTCACGGTGCCACCGGCGGCGTTGTGGGTGTTCTCCAGACAGACCAGCCGGGTCGGGGCGCGCGCCGGGTCGTCGGTTCCCTTCAGCGCGGCCGCGACCTCGGGGGAGAGAGGACTCCGCCGCGGCCCTCGACCGGCCGCGCGACGGCGCCCGCGACGGCCGACAGGCCGCCGCCCTCGGCGTTGTAGATATGGGCGCCCTGCTCGACGACGACCTCGCCGCCGCGGCAGTCGTGCGCGATCACCGCCGCCAGGTTGGCCATGGTGCCCGACGGCAGGAGCACGGCGTCCGCCTTGCCGGTCATTTCGCAGGCCAGCCGCTCCAGGGCCTTCACCGTGGGGTCGTCGCCGCGGCCGGCATCGCCCAGGCGCGCCTCGTTCAGCGCCCTCATCATCGCGGGCGTCGGCAGCGTGACGGTATCGCTGCGGAAGTCGTGCATGGACATCGATCGGCGCTCCGTTGGCATGGAGACTAGCGGACGCCTAGAATGAGAAAATCGATATGTTCTCGAATATTGAATGAGAATTGCTCATGAAACTCGCCGTCCTGTCGTCCCTGGTGGCGATCGTCGAGCGCGGCAGCCTCGCGGCCGCCGCGGACCATGTCGGCTGCAGCCCGAGCGCGATCAGCCTTCAGGTGAAGCAGCTTGAGGAGTGGTTCGGCCGTCCGCTGTTCGACCGCTCGGCACGCTCGGTCGAGCCCCTGCCCTTCGCCCTCGAAGTGGCCGAGGCGGTCCGCGACGTCACCTCGCGGCTCGAGGCGCTGCGTGCGCGTCCGGCACGGCGCGTGTCCGGTCGCGTCCGGCTGGGCACGATCGCCAGCGTGCAGACCGGCGCGTTGCCGCGGGCGCTGCGCCGGCTGCGCGATCGTCATCCCGAGCTCCAGGTCGAGATATCGCTCGAGGATTCCGGCCCGCTGCTGGCGGCGCTGAAGGCCGGCCGCGTCGATGCTGCGGTGCTGGTGCGGCCGCCGTCGGGAGGCTCGTCCCGCCTGGCCTGGCAGACCCTCGAACGCCAGCCCTTCGTCCTGCTGGCGCCGCCGGGCGCCGCCAGCGGCTCGCCGAAGGAGCTCCTGCAGCGGCACGGCCTCATCCAGTACGATCCGGCGCTGACGGGCGGCCGCCTCGCGGCAGGCTATGTGCGGCGGGTCTTCCCCGATGCGCGACGCGTCATGGCGTTGCGGTCCATCGATGCGATCGTCGCCATGGTGGCCGCGGGGCTGGGCGTCTCCATCGTGCCGCAGCCGCGGCAGGCGCTGCTCGAGGCGCATCTCGTGCGCACGGTGCCGCTCGGCAGGAGCGCGCCGACCCGGCAGATCGCTTTCGTGCGTCGCAGCGCCGATTTGGACAGCCGCAATCTCGAGGCGGTGTTCCAGGCCCTCACGGCAGCACACCAGCAGCTCTCGTCTTGAGCCCGCCCCGCCTCAGTGGGCGCGCAAGATGCGCGCGGTCCGAATGAGCATGAGCCGTCAGGCGGCCTCGCGTCGACACAGACACGACGCCCGAATAGGAACCTCGGCTCGCGCCAGCGCCAGGTCGAGCCGCGCCTTGATGAGGGGCGCTTCCGCCGTGTCGCCGCGGCGGCTCAGGCATTCATGGAGCCCGTGCATGCTCCAGACGTTCTCCGGATGCTGGCAGGCGCGGCTCAGCTTGCCGTCGAAGCCGAGATCGGAGCGATAGACCGCTTCCGCCTCCTCAAGACGGCCCTGCTCCAGCAGCAGCGCGCCCAGCGCATGGCGCGTCGGCTGCATCCAGCCCCAGGGCTCGTCGTAGGGCAGCGCGTCGTCGAGCTCCACGGCGCGGCGCAGATGGGCGAAGGCGACGTCGAAGTTGCCGCGCCGGTATTCGAACTCGCCGTTCAGCATCTCCTCGCCGATGGCGAGCAGGTCCTGGACGGTGTTGTTGTGGACGCGCCGGCTTTCGGGCACGCGTGCCTTGGCCGCTAGGAAGCCCGCCCTCGCCTTCTCGCCCTCGGCGATCTCGCCCAGCACCGAGTGCGCCACGCCCTTGGCGTAGAGCATCATCGCCGTCGTCGAGCAGTAGAGATCGCGGTCCTCGGGCAGCTCCTGGGCGATGATCTCGCGCCATTTGCCGAAGCGCACCAGCACATGCTGCTTCATCGGGATGAAGCCCTCGATGAAGTCGGCCATGGGCGGAGAGGCGATGCGCAGCAGCGCCTCCGGCGTGGTGTCGATCAGCTCCTGCGCCGCCTCGATGGCCGGCGTGTACTGGCCGAGGAACATCGCGCCGTAGATCACGAAATGATGGTTGTGATTGCGGTACATCGAATAGATGTTCATCGGGCCTTCGCGCTCGAGATACTTGCGATCGGCGACCACGGCCTTCTGGTTGTACACGACGACGTCGCGGTAATGGCCGCACAGCACGTCGATGTGGGTGGGCATGTGCACCAGATGGCCCGAAATCGGGCACCAGCTCGCGCAGCCGGTCGCCGGCGCGCAGCGCGCGCTGCGGGAAGGGCGACATCTCCATCAGATGGACATAGAGATGCAGCAGCCCCGGATGGTCCCACGAGGCCGGCGTCTCGCGGAAGGCCTGCTCCAGCACCTCGACCGCCTCGGCGGTGCCGGCCTCCTTGGCGACGCCGCCGGTCGTGAGGTCCCACATCTGCCAGGGCGTCTCGTTCATGATCGCGTCGGTGAAGACGGCGCGGATGTCGAGATCGTCCTTGTACCCTTCGAAAACCCCGCGCATCGCCTTGGTGTAGGCCTTGTCCCAGCCGGACTGGTCCTCGATCGGCTCGCGCTGCGGGTAGCGGGCCGGCAGGGCGCGGATCAAGGCCTGCTCGACGGGCGTCGCGCCGTCCGCGCAGCCGAGCGCCCTCTGCATGGCATCGTAGGACGCCGCCAGTGCCTTGGCTTTTCCGGGAGGATCGTAGAGGTGCCAGGGCAGGTTGTAGTTCGGGCCCGCGGCATAGGCGATGCCCCAATGCGCCATGGCGCAGCCGGCATCATGCTCCAGCGCCTTGGCGAAGCATTTGACCGCTTCCTCGTGATTGAAGGCATAGACCCAGTTCAGACCGCGGTCGAACCAGAGCTGCGCCTCGGGAGATTTCGTCGTGATCGCGCGGCTGTACCTGCCGAGATCGTAGTAGTCCATGTCGGCCTCACTCGAAATGTCCTGACCCAAGCTTCGCCAGGGAGAGGCGCGGTGTCTACCCCGCCGGCCCGAATCGCTTGTACAAAAGCTCGGTGATGGCCATCAGCGCATCGTTGGCCTTCGGTCCGCTGATGTTGGTCATGGTGACGATACCGATCCCGTGCCGGGGCTGCAGCACGATGTAGGCGAGATTCATGTTGTTCGAGCCGCCGTGGAAGACGAACGGCTCGGGCGAGAACGGCAGCGACACCGTTCCCCAGCCCAGCCCGTAGCCGCCCGACGACGGCGTGCCGACCGGCGCGTCGGGCCTGGGCGGCATGTCGACGACCTTCGCCTGCAGCTTGGCGATCGTCTCGGGCTTGAGCAGCGCCGGCCCCGAGCGTCCCTCCGTGGCATTCCAGGCCGCCCATGTGGCGAAATCGAGGACGGACATGTGCACGGTTCCGGCGGGCCCGATGATCGGCGGATTGTCGCCCCACGGGCCGGCCAGGAAGGCTTTCACCGTGCCGTTCTTGTCGGCGGCGTGGCCGAGAGGCGCATCGACGCGGCCCATCGACGATTGCGGTCCGAAGCCCGCCGAGGCGAGCTTCAGCGGGTCGAAGAGGCGGGCGACCATGAGCTCCTCCCAGGTCTTGCCGGTGACCCGCTCCATCATCGCGCCGGCCAGCGTGTAGCCGAGGTTGGAATATTCGAAGCGTGTTCCCGGCGGCGTGCGCAGCGGCAGCGCGACCAGGCGCTGGACGAGCGTGAGGCGCATGCCGTCGAGGTTCGCGGGCTCGTCGGTCACCGAGAAGGAGATCAGCGGCACATGCTCCGGGCTGTCGCCGGGAATGCCGCTGGTATGGGAGAGCAACTGCTCGAGCGTGATGTCCTTCACGCCTGGACTCATCTTGCCGACCAGCTCGGTATAGATTTCGCCGACGGTGGTGTTCCAGCGAAGCTTCCCCTCCTCCACCAGCATCGCCGCCAGCGTCGCGGTCATGGCCTTGGTGTCGGAGCCGGAGCCTATGTGGAACCTGTCGTCGAGGGTCACCGGCGTTTTGGTGCCGAGGCGCCGGACCCCGACCGCCCCTGCCGCAGCGATCTTGCCGCCCTTGGCCACGGCCGCGGCGACCGCCGGCAACTGGTAGCGCTCGAGGTACGGCGCCAGCTCGCCGTTCAGGGAGATGAGGTCGGGCGGGCCCTGCGCCGCCGTGAGCGGAGCCCACAGCAGCGCACTCGCGATGGCGGCGAGAACGGCCGTCGCGAGCCGCACGACCCTACTCGGCGGCCATTCGCCGCGACCTACTCGGCCGCCATCCGCCGCGGCATCGCCGCATCGAGCGCCGCCGACAGGCGCGGCGGCGACATCGGCAGGTCGACCATGCGCACGCCGGTGGCGCGCGCGATGGCGTTGCCGACGGCGGCAGTGGGCGGAACGATCGGCACCTCGCCGACGCCGCGCACGCCGTAGGGATGGGTCGGATTGGGCACCTCGACCAGGATGGTCTCGATCATCGGCAGGTCGGAGGCGACCGGCATGCGGTAGTCGAGGAAGCCGGGATTCTCCAGCTTGCCCTTGTCGTTGTAGATATACTCCTCGTTCAGCGCCCAGCCGATGCCCTGCACCGCGCCGCCCTGGAGCTGGCCTTCGACATAGGACGGGTGGATGGCGGTGCCGACATCCTGCGCCGCGGTGTAGCGGCCGATGGTGACGATGCCGGTGTCCGGATCGACCTTGAGGTCGACGACATGCACGCCGAAGCCCGGCCCCGCGCCGGTGACGTTGAGCTGGGCATGGCCGTTGATCGGCCCGCCGGTCTTGCCAGCCTGTGCGGCGAGCTGGGCGATGGTGAGCGGCTCGAACTCGCCGACATTGGAGCCGGCCGGTTTGGCCATGCCGTTCTCCCAGATCACGCCCTCCGGATCGACGTTCCAGATCTTGCCGGCGCGCACCTTCATCTCGCGGATGAGGTCGCGCACCGAGTTCACCACGGCGAGGCCCGTGGCGAAGGTGACGCGGCTGCCGCCGGTCACGAAGTTGAAGCCGATGGAGGCCGTGTCGGCGATCACCGGCCGGACCTTGTCGTAATCGACGCCCAGCTCCTCGGCCGCCATCAGGGCAAGCGAGGCGCGGCTACCGCCGATGTCGGGATTGCCCGAGATCACCGTCACCGAGCCGTCCTCGCCGACATGCGCGGCCGCGCTCGAAATCGGCACCGACATTGAACCAGAAACCGGCCGACACGCCGCGCGCGTAGCCCGGCTTGACCGGCGTCCTGTAGTGCGGCGAGTTCTTGATCGCCTCGAGCGTCTCGACCATGCCGATGGTGTTGAAGGTGACGCCGTAGGCCGTCTTGGTGCCCTTCCGGGCGGCGTTCTTCAGGCGCAGGTCGATCGGATCCATGTTGAGCTGCTGCGCCAGGATATCCATCGTCGATTCCACGGCCCACGCCGAGATCGGCGCACCCGGCGCGCGATAGGCCGCCACCTTGGGCCGGTTGCTGACGACGTCGAAGCCCACGATGTGGACGTTGTCGATGTCGTAGCAGGCGTAAGAGCACATGCAGGCGGGTCCGACCGGCGATCCCGGGAAGGCGCCGGCCTGCATCTCCACCGTACATTCGGCGGCGACAATGCGGCCGTCCTTGGTGGCGCCGATCTTGACCTTGACGTTGCCGCCCGGCGCCGGACCGGAGGCGCGGAAAACCTCCTCGCGCGACATCACCATCTTCACCGGCTTGCCCGACTTCTGCGACAGGCGGATCGCGAGAGGCTCGAGATAGACCACGGTCTTGCCGCCGAAGCCGCCGCCGATCTCGGTCGCCGTGACGCGGATCTGCGAGGTCTCCAGGTTGAGCAGCCGGCTGCAGAAGCCGCGCACCTGGAAGTGGCCCTGGGTGGTCGACCAGACCTGGACCTGGCCGTCCTCGCTGGCGCTGGCCAGCGCCGCGTGCGGTTCGATATAGCCCTGGTGGACAGGCTGCGTGCTGTAGTCGCGCTCGATCACCACGTCGGCCTGGGCGAAGCCAGCTTTGGTGTCGCCCTTGTTGAACTCGATGCGCTTGGCGATGTTCGAGGGCCTGGTTGCGGGCGGATCGGCGCCTTCGGTCAACAGATGGTCGTGCAGCAGCGGCGCGTCGGGCTTCATCGCCTCGGCGACGTCGATGACGTGCGGCAGCACCTTGTAGTCGACCTTGATCAGGGCGAGCGCCTGCTTGGCGATGGCCTCCGATGTCGCGGCGACCGCGGCCACCGCGTGCCCCTCATAGAGCGCCTTCTCGCGCGCCATGATGTTGCGGGTGACGTCGCGCAGGTTCACCTGCATCTCGCCGGCCGGCACGGTGAGGTTGGCCTGCTCGGGGAAGTCCTTGGCCGTCACCACCGCCTTCACGCCCGGCAGCGCCTCTGCCTTGGACGTGTCGATCGACCTGATGAGGGCGTGGGCGTGCGGGCTGCGCAGCACCTTGCCGACGAGCTGGCCCGGCAGGTTGAAGTCGGCGCCGAAGCGGGCGCGACCGGTCACCTTGTCCGCGCCGTCGGGACGGTCGGGGCGCGTGCCGATCCACTTGTACTTGGGATTGCTCGTTTGGGGGGTGCTCATTTGGCGGACTCCCTCATTTCAGCGGCCACGTCGAGGACCGCGGTCACGATCTTGTCGTAGCCGGTGCAGCGGCAGAGATTTCCGGCCAGCCAATAGCGGACCTCGGTCTCTGTCGGATTGGGATTGCGCTCGAGCAGCGACTTGGACGCCACGAGGAAGCCGGGCGTGCAGATGCCGCATTGCAGGGCGGCCATCTCGACGAACTTCTTCTGCAGCGGATGCAGCTTGTCGCCGTCGGCCATGCCCTCGATGGTCTCGATCTTGACGCCTTCGGCCTCGGGCGCCAGGACCAGGCAACTGCAGACCAGGCGGCCATTGATGGTCACGCTGCAGGCGCCGCAGTCGCCGGACCCGCAGCCTTCCTTGCTGCCGGTGAGCCCGAGCTGCTCGCGCAGGACGTCGAGCAGCGTCTGATTGGCGTCGCACAGGAACTCGGTCGGCGCGCCGTTGATGGTGGTGGTGACGTGGGTCTTGGCCATTCTCGATGTTTCCCGTTCAGTGTGCGTGTTTGGCAATGCCGTTGGCGCGGTCGCGCGCGATCAGGGCGGCGCGCTTCAGCAGCACGCCTGCGATCTTGGTGCGGTAGCGGATGGTGCCGCGCTTGTCGTCGATGGGACGGCACGCCGCCGAGCAGGCGTTGGCAGCGGCCTCGAGCGCATCGTCGTCGAGCTTGGAGCCGGCGAGCGCCTTGGCAGCACCCTCGACCAGCAGCACCGTCGGCGCCACCGCGCCCAGCCCGACCCGGGCGGCGGTGCAGGTGTCGCCCTTCATGGTGAGGCTGACACCGACGCCGACCACGGCGATGTCCATCTCGGTGCGCGGGATCAGGCGCAGATAGGCGTCGCTCGAGCCGCGCGGCCGCGCCGGCAGGGTGAGGCTGACGACGATCTCGCCGGTCTTCAGCGTGGTCTTGCCCGGTCCGGCGGTGAACTTCTCGATCGGCACCTGGCGCCGGCCGTTGGGGCCCTGGATGGTGACGATGGCGCCCGCAGCCACCAGCGCCGGCACGCTGTCGGCGGCAGGCGAGGCATTGCACAGATTGCCGCCGGCCGAAGCGCGGCCCTGGACCTGGGTCGAGCCGATCAGGTTGATGGCCTCGACGACGCCGGGCCACATCTTCTTCAGCTTCTTGTGTTCGCCGATCACGGCGGCCGGCGTCGCCGCGCCGATCTTGAAGCTGCCCTTGGTCTCGGTGATGGAGACCATCTCCGGGATCTTCTTGACGTCGATGATCACGCCCGGCGCCGCGGTGCCGGCCTTCATCTGGACCAGAAGATCCGTGCCGCCTGCCAGAATGCGGCCCTTGCCCTTGGCGGCAGCCATGAGGCCGACCGCCTCGCGGACGGATTTCGCGGCCTTGTACTGGGTGTCGCTCATGCCCGGCTCTCCCTCGTTTTCCTGAATGCGGCGCGTATCCAAGCGGACTGTACGCCCAAGAGCAAGCCGGCCGACGGTTTTTGTTTCGCCTGCACACGCATAGCGATCGCAATCGCGCGACTTCGCCGCCTGTCGGGACCCCTGCCTCGGCTTTAGGCAACGCAATATCGGGTGCCCGGGCGGACCAGGCGGCGGCCCCCGGCAACCGATGACCGGAGCCTGCGTTGCCGCCAAACCATGTCAAGCCCCCGACGATCCGTCTCCCGCGTCGCAGGAATGCTGCAGGGGACGTTCCTCATTCTCCTGCTGGTGTTGGGCTGCAGTCCGGCGGGCGCCGAACCCTGCGTGGACCAGGTGCGCCAGCTTGCCGCCACCTACGGCGTCTCGAGCGATCCTCCGACGGCGCCCTCGGCGAAGGCGCCCAAGCCGCTCAGCTCGGAGGAGCTCGCGCGGTCGGGCGGCGTCGTCGAGCCGCCGCCCACCAAGGACAAGTCGGTCATAACCCCGCCGGCCGATTCGCATTACCGCATGCCGACCGTGCCGGACGTGACGCCCTCACCGAAGAAAAGTGAAGATACCGGACCGAAGGGGCTGAGCGCATCGGACCTGACGACGCTGCAATCCATCCTTGTCGCCGCACGGTCACAGGCCGAGCGTGGCATGGAAGGCAAATGTCTCGAAGACCTGGAAAGGGCTCGACGCCTCGTCCATCGCCCGCAATAGCCAAGCCTCCTGCATCGCCGGCATTTTCGGATTTCCGGCCGCAACGCAAAGCGACTAGGGTCGCGCGATGCAAACCCTCGCCACCGCCGGCCTTACAACCGCCCAAGCCGTCGTGTCGATGCTCGAAGTGAACGGCATCGACACCATCTTCTGCCTGCCTGGCGTGCAGAACGATCCGTTCTTCGACGCGCTGTACGATCGCACCAACGCCATCCGGCCGATCCATGCCCGCCACGAGCAGGCCTGCGCCTACATGGCGCTCGGCCATGCCATGGCAAGCGGCGCGCCCTCGGCCTACGTCGTGGTGCCCGGCCCCGGCTTCCTCAACACCACGGCGGCGCTGTCGACGGCCTATGCGGTCAACGCGCCGGTGCTGGCGCTCACCGGCCAGATCCAGCAGGCGATGATCGGCCGCAATGTCGGCCTGCTGCACGAGCTGCCGGACCAGCTCTCGATCATGCGCGGCCTCACCAAATGGGCCGAGCGCATCCGCGGTGCAGCCGAGGCGCCGGGGCTGGTCAACGAGGCGTTCCGCCGGCTGCTGTCGGGCCGGCGCCGGCCCGTCGCGCTGGAATGCGCGATGGACACCTGGGCGCGGCGGGTGCCGGTCGAGTTGATCGCGGCGCCGGCCAAGCCCGATCCCTGCCCGGTCGACGAGGACGCGGTCGAGCGCGCGGCCAAGCTTCTGGGCGGCGCGCAACGGCCGTTGATCGTGGTCGGCGGCGGCGCGCAGGAGGCCGGCGAGTCCGTGCGCGCCATCGCCGAGATGCTGGAGGCGCCGGTGATGACCGGCCGCATGGGCCAGGGCGTGATCGACGGCCGGCACAGGCTCTCGGTCACCATGCCTGCCGGCTATCGCTTCTGGGGCGAGGCCGACGTCGTGCTGGCGGTCGGCACGCGCCTGCAGCCGCAGCAGCAGAACTGGGGCCTGGACGATGCGCTGAAGATCATCCGCATCGACGTCGACAGCGAGGAACTCGACCGCTGGCGCCGGCCGGAGATCGGCATCGTCGGCGACGCGGCGGCGACCCTGAAGGCGCTAGCCGGCCGGCTCGGCAGGCACAACGTCACGCGCAACGGCCGCGCCGACGCAGTGGCCGAGACCAAGGCGCAGGCGACCAAGATGGTGCGCGACAAGCTCGCGCCGCAGATTTCCTATCTCGAAGCCATCCGCAAGGCGCTGCCCGAGGACGGCATCCTGGTCGACGAGCTGACGCAGATGGGCTACGCCGCCCGCCTCGCCTACCCGACCTACAGGCCGCGCACCTTCCTCTCGCCGGGCTATCAAGGGACGCTCGGCTGGGGATATGCGACGTCGCTCGGCGCGAAGGTCGCCAGGCCCGATACGCCGGTCGTGTCGATCAGCGGCGACGGCGGCTTCCTGTTCACCGCCATGGAGATGGCGACGGCGGCGCAGCACGGCATCGGCGTCGTGGCGGTGGTGTTCAGCGACGGCGCCTACGGCAACGTCAAGCGCATCCAGCAGCAGGCCTTCAACAACCGCACCATCGCCAGCGACCTGCGCAACCCGGACTTCGTGAAGCTGGGCGAAAGCTTCGGCATCGCCGCGGAGCGCGTGAAGTCGCCGGCGGCGCTGGGCGAGGCAATCGCGCGCGGCATCGCCAAAGGCGGCCCCATGCTGATCGACTGCCCGGTCGGCGAGCTGCCCGACCCCTGGTCGCTGGTCCAGGTGCCGCGCATCCGGCCGCGCAAGTCCTGATCAGGACGACGCGAAGGCCTCCTGCAACAGGCCCAGCATGGCGTTCCACGAACGCCGGTCGGCGGCTGCATGGTATCCGAGAGCCGGGCTTCCAGCGTCGTCGGCCTCCGGGTTGGTGAAGCCGTGCACGGCGCCGCCGTACGAGTGCACCTGCCAGTCGACATCGGTGCGGCTCATTTGCGCCTCGAAGGCTGCGACTTCCGCCGGTGGCACCAGCGGATCGGCTGCGCCATGGCAGATCAGAACCTTGGCCTTGATGCCGACGGCATCGTCCGGCTGCGGGCTCGCGAGGCCGCCATGGAAGCTCACGACGGCGGCAAGCGGCGCGCCGCTGCGCGCCAGCTCGAGGGCCGTGCTGCCGCCAAAGCAGTAGCCAAGGGCAGCCAGCCTGGCGCGGTCGATACCCTCCTGGCGCAACAGCGCATCGAACGCCGCCCGTGCCCGCGCGCGCCAGTGGGCGACATCGGTGCGCAAACCCCGCATCAGCTCCACCGCGTGCGGCATGTCGCGCGCCTGCATGCCATCGCCATAGAGGTCGGCCACCAGCGTCGCATAGCCCAAGGTGGCGAGCCGGCCGGCGCATTCGATTGCATGGTCGCCGACGCCGCGTGCATCCGGGAACAGCACGATGCCGGGACTGGAGGCGGTCCCTCTCCCGTCTTCGAGCAAGACTCCCTTCAGCCGTACGTCGCCGTCCCGATAGTCGAGCGCCTTCGATCTCATGCGCGTCTAGGCCGCGTAGGTCTTGATCACGTCCGGATCGGGATCGCGGCCGAGGCCGGGCCCGGTCGGCACGGCGAACGCGCCCTTCACCGGCGTCACCAGATCGCCGTAGAGGCTCGCCTCCAGGTCCATGTGGTAGCGCTCGATCATGCCGCCCGCGGTGCCGCGCGCGGCGGCGAGCTGCAGCGTGGCGAGGAAGCCCGGGCCGAAATACGGCGAGTGCGGCATCAGGGTGACGCCGGCGGCGTCGGCCAGCGTCGCGACCTTCAGGAATTCCGTTACGCCGCCCACCTTGGTGACGCTGGGCTGGGCATAGTCGACCGCCTGCGCGGCGAACATGTCGCGGAACTGGAAGGCCGTGCAATTGTTCTCGCCCGCCGCCATGGGGACGCCCGTGCCCTGGCGCAGGCGCGCGATGGCGGCGAAATCCTCGGGCGGGAAGATCGGCTCCTCCAGCCAGTGAAGATCGTACTGGCGCAGCTTCAGGGTCATGTGGCGCGCCTGCTCGGGCGTCCACGGACAGTTGGTGTCGACCATGATGGCGACGCCATCGCCGGCCGCGAGGCGCGCGGCCTTCACCTCGGCCTCCTCGGTCTCGTGCAGCTTGATGTGGCGGTAGCCCTGCTCGACCGCCTGCCTGGTGCGTGCCGCCACCTTCTCGGGATCGCGATATTTCAGCAGGCTGGCATAGGCCGGCAGGCTGTCGCAGCCGGCGCCGCCCAGCAGGCGATGCAGCGGCAGGTTGGCCGCCTTGCCGGCAATGTCCCACAAGGCAATGTCGAGCCCGGACAGGGCGAAGATCGTGATCCCGTACCGGCCGAAGAGATGCAGCTTCTGCTGCAGGTCGTAACTCAGCTTCGCAATGTCGCGTGCGTCCTGGCCGATCGCGAGGGGCGCGATCATGTTGTGGAGCGCGGCGCGCACGGCATCGGTGCAGGCATAGCAGAACGCTTCACCCCAGCCGACGATGCCCGTGTCCGTTTCGACACGCACCAGGAGGATATTGTTGGTCGTCCAGGTACGCAGGCCCTCGCCCTTGTGACTGCCGCCGAAGGTGTACGGCACCTTCACCGAATGGCTGTCGATGCGCGCGATCTTCACTCGTTGCTCCCTTTCCTTCGGAGGTCGGCCAGCAGGCGCTCGGCGTGGCCGCGGTCGGCCAGGCGCTTGGAGGCGAAGCGCGGGTCGCCGGCCGGCGCCGTCGCCAGCAGATGGCCGGCCAGGATGGCCGGCAGGGGCGGCAGCGCGGTCTCGTCCTCCGGCATCTCGACCTCGGCCTGGGCGAAGTAGGTGCAGCCGTCGTCGCCCTTGAAGAAGTCGACGTCCCAATGGAGGCGGCCCTCGCCCCAGGAGTATCGCATCTTTTGCAGCGTCTCGCGGCGTTGCGACCACAGGCGGTCGAAATCGGCCCGGCTGATCTCAGTCTCGATCTCGACCACCTGGCCGTCGACCTCGCGCTTGTAGGTGAAGATGTGGCGCGTGCCGCCGTCGCCGGCGACGGCGCGGATGCGCAGCCCCGGCACGTCGAGATAGGCCTGCCGCAGCAGCCCGCCGGTCACGCCGGGCAGCCGCGCCAACCGCCGCTCGAGCGTGCCGTCGTCCGCGAGGACAAACTTGCGTTCGTTTTCGATCGGCATGCTAAATTCGCGCGATGGCTCCCCAGACAATCGACGACCTGCCGACGCCTGCGCTTATTCTCGACCGGGCGATCCTGCGCCGCAACCTCAAGCGCATGAGCGAGCGCCTGCGTGCGGCCGGCGTCATGTTACGCCCGCATGTCAAGACGGCGAAGTCGATCGAGGTCGGTCGCATGGCGGTCGAAGGCCATGACGGCCGCATCACCGTCTCGACCTTGGCGGAGGCGCGCTATTTCGCCCAGGGCGGCTTCAAGGACATCCTCTACGGCGTGGGCATCGTGCCCGCCAAGCTGCCGGCCATCGCCGAACTCAGGCGGCAGGGCGTGAACCTGCGCGTGGTGACCGACAATCTCGCCGTCGCCCGGGCGATCGCCGCGGCGGCGACCGACGGCGACACCTTCTCGGTGTTCATCGAGATCGACAGCGGCGGCGGGCGGGCCGGCCTGCCCCATCCCGATCTTCCTGGCCTGCTCGACATCGCGCGCGTGCTGAACGACGCGCCCGGCGTGGAGCTGGCGGGCGTCATGACCCATGCCGGCCATTCCTATCACCAGAACACGCCCGACGGCATCGCCGCCGTGGCCGAACAGGAGCGGCAGGCGGTGGTCGGCGCGGCGGAGAAGATCCGGGCGGCCGGCCTGCCCTGCCCCATCGTCTCGGCCGGCTCGACGCCGACCGCCATCCATTCCCGCGACTTCACCGGCATCACCGAGATGCGGCCCGGCGTCTATGTGTTCAACGACCTCGACCAGGAATTCATCGGCTCATGCGGCGCGGGCGACCTTGCGCTGTCGGTGCTGGCCTCGGTGATCGGCCACTACCCGCATCGCAACCAGGTGCTGATCGATGCCGGCGCGCTGGCGCTTTCGAAGGACATCAGCGCCCAGGAGTTCAAGCCGCAGGTCGGCTACGGCACCATCGTCGATGCGCCGGCCAAGGACATGGCGGTGGTGGCCTGCTCGCAGGAGCACGGCTTCGTCGGCGCCGACGAGCCGATCCCCTACGGCAACCTGCCGGTCGGCGCGCGCGTGCGCATCCTGCCCAACCACGCCTGCATCACCGCGGCAGCCTACGACCGCTACTACGTCGTCGACAGCGAGATCGACGGCGGCAGGTCGGTCGTCGACGTCTACGACCGTATCAATGGATGGTGAGGCTCAGAGCGAATTGACCGTGTGCCCGCCGTCGACGGTGAGCACGCTGCCGGTCATGAAGGCGCCGGCCTCGGAGGCCAGCAGCAGCAGCGCGCCGTCGAGATGCTCGGGCTGGCCGATGCGGCGCTGCGGGATACGCTCTATCAGGCGCCGGCCGCCCGGCGTCTTCCAGAACTCGCTGTTCATCTCGGTCTCGATGTAACCCGGGCAGATCGCGTTGACGCGGATGTCGTGGCGTGCCCATTCCATGGCGAGCACGCGCGTGAGATGGATCAGCCCCGCCTTCGAGGCGTTGTAGGGCGCGACCTGGCCGATGGTGCGCAAGCCCAGGATCGAGGCGATGTTGACGATCGCGCCGGGCCGCTTGCCCGCCACCCAGCGCTTGCCCGCGGCCTGCGCCACCAGCCAGGCGCCGCGCAGGTTGGTGTCGACTACGGCGTCCCAATCCGCCTCCGGCATGTCGAGCGCCGGCTTGACGATGGAGATGCCGGCATTGTTCACGACGATGTCGATCGCGCCCAGCGCCTGCTCGGCGGCGTCGAAGGCGGCGCCCACCGACTCGCCCGACTGCACGTCGAGGTCGATGGCGGCGGCCTTCGCGCCCGCCTTTCGCAGTTCGGCCTGCAGGGAGACGAGCCGATCGGCGCGTCGCGCGGCGATGGCGACCGACGCGCCGGCCGATGCCAGCGTGCGCGCGAAATGAACGCCAAGGCCCGACGAAGCGCCGGTGACGAGAGCCACCCTGCCTGAAAGGTCGAATCGCTTGGACATCGCGGCGGCTCCCCTGTTTGATGCCCCGCCTTATAGGCGAGCGATGCAGTTGGAGGAAACATGGACCTCGGTCTTTCGGGCAAGCGCGTGCTGGTCACCGGCGGCACCAGGAGCATCGGCCGCGCCATCGTCGATGCCTTCGTGGCGGAAGGCGCGGTCGTGGGCTTCTGCGCGCGCGACGGCAAGCTGGTGAAGGAGCGCGAGAAGGACTGGCAGTCCAAGCAGGCACGCGTGGCCGGCACGGCGCTCGACGTCACCGACGATGCGGCGCTGAAGAAATGGATCGACGGCTTCGCGGCCGACGGCGGCATCGATCATTTCGTCGCCAATGTCAGCGCGCTCGGCACCGAGGACACGCAGGACGGCTGGCGCAAGGCGATCGACATCGACCTGGTGTCGACGGTGAGCTCGGTCCATCACGTGCGTCCGCATCTCGAGAAGCGCGGGCTGGGCGCGACGCTCACCATCATCGGCACGGTGTCGCTGGTCGAGATCTCCGGACCGACCCAGCCCTACCGCTCGGTCAAGGCGGCGCTGGTTCCCTTCGTCAAGTCGCTCGCCATCGACATGGCGTCCAAGGGCGTGCGCGCCAACATGGTGTCGCCCGGCACCATCCTGGAGGACGGCAACAGCTGGGGCCGCCAGCGCGACGCCGGCGCCGAGCGCTACAAGCGCATGCTGGCGCGCAACCCGATGGGCCGCATGGGCACGCCGCAGGAAGTGGCGGCCGCCGTCGTGTTCCTGGCCGGCACGCCCGCCTCGTTCGTGACCGGGACCAATTTCATCGTCGACGGCGCCATCACGGCGCGGGTGCAGTACTGAGCCCGGCTGCGCGCACGCCCTGGGGGCTGGTCGCGTTGCTGGTCGCGGCCGGCATCGTGGCGGCGTTCCATGTCGGCAAGGTGCCGCCCGCCATCCCGTCGATCCGCGAGGAACTCGGCGCGAGCCTGAGCCAGGCGGGTTGGCTGCTGTCCATGATCAACCTGGTCACGGCGCTGGGCGGCACGACGATCGCGCTCACCGCCGACCGCTTCGGCCATCGTCGCCTGGTGCTGCTGGGCACCGGCCTTTGCGTCGCGGCCAGCACGCTCGGCGCCTTCGCCGGCAGCGTCGACGGCCTGCTGGTCTGGCGCTTCTTCGAGGGGTTGGGCTTCATCGCCGTCGTGGTCGCGCTGCCGACCTTGATCCTGCGCATCGCGCGGCCGGCCGAGCAGCGCCTCGCGATGACGTTGTGGACCTGTTACATGCCGGCGGGGGCCGGCTCCATGATGCTGATCGCGGCCATCGTGCTGCCCGGCACTTCGTGGCGCGTCGCCTGGCTGGTCGCCGCCGGCGTCTCCGCCGCGATGCTCGCGGCCCTGCTGCTGGGGGCCCTGCGGCGGCGCGAACTCGATGCCCTGCCCGTCCGGCGTCGGCCGGTGCTGCACGAGATGGCCGAGGTGGCGTCGAGCGGCGGTCCGCTCGCCATCGCGCTGTGCTTCGGCGCCTATTCCTGCTGCTGGTTCGCCGTCATCGGCTTCCTGCCGACCCTGCAGGTCGAACGGCTGGGCTTCTCGACCTCCGCCGCGGCCATCGTCACGGCGCTGGTCACGATCGTGAATGTCGCGGGCAACCTTGGCGCCGGCTGGCTGATGCATCGCGGCCTGCCGCGGGTGGTGGTGATCGCGGGCGCCGCCGGGTCGATGGCGATCTGCGCCGCCGGCATCTTCGTCGACGGCGTGCCGGATCTTGCACGGCTGGTGCTGGCGGGCCTCTATTCGGCGGTGATCGGCGTCGTGCCGGCCGCCCTCTTCACCGCGCTTCCCGTGCATGCGCCGCGGCCCGAGCTGATCGGGGCCTCGACCGGGCTCCTCATGCAGGGCTCCAACATCGGCAGCCTGCTCGGGCCGCCGATCACCGGCGCGCTTGTGGCGGGCGGCGGCTGGCCGGCCGCCGCATGGCTGACCTCCGTCGCTCTGTCCGTGGTGGCGGGCTCGGCCGTCTTCCTGCACTGGCGCGAAAGGCGTAAGCTTGCCGACATGATTTACGTCGACATCGTCTCCGACACGATCTGTCCGTGGTGCTACATCGGCAAGCGGCGGTTCGAGCGCGCGCTGGTGTTGAGCGGGCGCACCGACATCGCCGTCGCCTGGCGCCCGTTCCAGCTCAATCCCGACATGCCGGCCGAGGGCATGACGCGCGACGACTATGTGCGCGCCAAGTTCGGCGGCGGCGACCGGCCGCGGCAGATCTACCAGGCGATCGCCGAAAGCGGCCGCGAGGCCGGCATCGAGTTCCAGTTCTCGCGCATACGCCGCACGCCCAACACCGTGCTGTCGCACCGGCTGGTGCACTGGGCGGCCAAGAACGAGGCGCAGGACGAGGTCGTGGCCGAGCTGTTCAAGGCCTATTTCGAGGAGGGCTTCGACATCGGCGACCTCGACATCCTGGTCGAGTGCGCCCGCCGCGCCGGCATCGACGAGCAGAGCGCGCGCCACTACCTGACGACCGATGACGGTCGCCAGGAGGTCGTGGCGTCCGACGTCTATGCGCGGCGGCTCGGCATCAACGGCGTGCCCTGCTTCATCGTCAACCGCAAGTACGCCGTCTCCGGCGCCCAGCCGCCCTCGGCCTTCGTCGAGGTCTTCAATCTCGCCGAGCGCGACGCGGCGACCAGCACGGTGCAGTCGACGGCCTGATCCTCGAGGCCGCCGCCGAGCTGACGCAGCGCTTCGCGACCGTCATCCACATCGACCGCGTTTTGTTTGCGGCGCGGGGACGGTATGGTTCGCCGATGCCCCATCGTCTCGACGAGAAGCTGGTCCGTTTCATCCGCGCCCATCTCGGCTCGGTATGGGCGCTCGAGCTTCTGCTGCTGATGATGCGCACGCCCGACCGCGAGTGGAGCGCCGACGAACTCGTCCGCGACATGCGCGCGACCGAGCCGCTGGTCTCCAGCCTGCTCAAGCGATTCCAGACGGCCGGCATGCTGGTCGGGCGCGAGGGCGGCGGCTGGACGTGGCGGCCCGCCGATGGCGAGATCGTCGAGCTGTCGCGACGGCTTGCCGATGCATACGCCGCCACGCCCTTCGCGGTGATCCAGGTCATCGCCGAGTCCCCGGTATCGCAACTGATCGATTTCGCCGACGCGTTTCGCGTGCGCAAGGATTGAGGAGCCGACCATGCTCGCCGGATCTGTCTACCTGCTGTGCGCCATCACCAGCTTCGTCTGCATGCTGCTGCTGGCGCACGGCTTCCGCCGAACGCGCTCGCGGCTGCTGTTCTGGAGCGCCCTCTGCTTCGTCGGGCTGGCCCTCAACAACGCGCTGCTCTTCGTCGATCTCGCCATCTTCCCGACCGAGGTCGACCTGCAGCTGCCGCGGCTGATCTCGTCGGGCGCCGGGGTGCTGCTCCTGCTGTTCGGCTTCATCTGGGAGACCCAGCAATGACCTCCCTGGAGACGACGCTGGCCGGCGCGGTGGCCATGGGTTACGTCATCGCCGGGCTGTATTTCCTGCGCTTCTGGAACCGCACGCGGGACGGCCTGTTCCTGTACTTCGCCATCGCCTTCTGGCTGTTCGCCGTGAACCAGGCCCTGACGGCCATCCATGCCGGCGAATCGGAAAGCAACATCACCTTCTATTCGCTGCGCCTGGTGGGCTTCCTGCTGATCATCGGCGCCATCCTGCGCAAGAACTTCGCGGCGAAATGACGGCTCACGCCGCGAGCTTCGCCAGCGAGGAAACGATCGACGTCACGCCGGAAAGCCGCTGGCGCTCGTCGGGCCAGACGCGCTGCACGATCACGCGATGGTCGGGCCTGAGCCGCACCAGCGGCGCGTTCTTCTGCAGCCAGGCGATGAGCTTCTCGGGCCGGGCGAACTTGTTGTCGTGCAGCGACAGCACGACGGCCTTCTCGCCGGCGTCGATGCGGTCGACCCCGGCGGCGCGGCAGAGCACCTTGAGCGCCACCGTGTTCAGCAGGAACTCCGCCTCCGGCGGCATCTTGCCGAAACGGTCGACCATTTCGGCGGCGAAGGAATTGATGTCGGCCTGGTTGGCGAGCGCGCCGATCCGGCGATAGAGGCCCATGCGCACCGACAGGTCGGCGACGTATTCCTCGGGGATCAGCACGGGGATGCCGAGATTGAGCTGCGGCGACCAGTCGGCCGCCTGCGCCTCCTGCGCGCGGCCGCGCGCCGCGGCGACCGCCTCCTCCAGGAGCTGCTGATAGAGCTCGATGCCGACCTCGCGGATATGGCCGGACTGCTCCTCGCCCAGAAGGTTGCCGGCGCCGCGGATGTCGAGGTCGTGGCTGGCGAGCTGGAAGCCCGCGCCCAGCGTGTCGAGGGTCTGCATGACCTCGAGCCGCTTGGACGCCGCCTCGTTCAAGGCGCGGCCGGGCGGCACGGTGAGATAGGCGTAGGCCCGCATCTTGCCGCGGCCGATGCGGCCGCGGAGCTGGTAGAGCTGGGCCAGGCCGAACATGTCGGCGCGGTGGATCACCATGGTGTTGGCGTTCCTGATGTCGAGGCCCGACTCGACGATGTTGGTCGACAGCAGGACGTCGAACTTGCCGTCGACGAAGTCCTGCATGGTGTCCTCGATGGTCGTCGGCGTCAGCCGGCCGTGCGCCATGGCCATGCGGATCTCGGGCACCAGCTCGCGCAGGGTGGCGGCGACCTCCGCCAGGTCCTCGATGCGCGGGCAGACATAGAAGCTCTGGCCGCCGCGATACTGCTCGCGCAGCAGCGCCTCGCGGATGGTGACGCCGTCGAACGGCGTGACGAAGGTGCGCACGGCCAGCCGGTCGACCGGCGGCGTGGCGATCAGGCTCATGTCGCGCACGCCGGTCAGCGCAAGCTGCAGGGTGCGCGGGATGGGCGTCGCGGTCAGCGTCAGCACATGGACGTCGGCGCGCAGCTCCTTCAGCCGCTCCTTGTGGGCGACGCCGAAATGCTGCTCCTCGTCGATGATCAGCAGGCCGAGATCCTTGAACTCGATGCTCTTCGCCAGCAGCGCATGCGTGCCGACCACGATGTCGACCGTGCCGTCCTTCATGGCCTGCCTGGTGGCCTTGGCCTCCTTGGCGCCGACCAGGCGCGACAGGCGGCCGATGCGGATCGGGAAGCCCTGGAAGCGCTCGACGAAGGTGCGATGGTGCTGGCGCGCCAGAAGGGTCGTGGGACCGATCACCGCCACCTGCCTGCCCGACATGGCCGCGACGAAAGCGGCGCGCAGCGCCACCTCGGTCTTGCCGAAGCCGACATCGCCGCACACCAGCCGGTCCATCGGCCTGCCGGACGACATGTCGTCGATGACATCGGCGATGGCCTGGAGCTGGTCGTCGGTCTCGGCGTAGGGAAAGCGGGCGCAGAACTCCTCGTAGGCGCCTTCCGGCGGGCTCATCGTCTCGCCGTGGCGGATGGCGCGCTCGGCGGCGATCTTGATCAGCCGGTCGGCCATGTCGGCGATGCGCTGCTTCAGCCGGGCCTTGCGCGACTGCCAGGCGACGCCGCCCAGCCGGTCGAGCTGGGCGCCCTCCTCCGCCGCGCCGTAGCGGCTCAGGACGTCGATGTTCTCGACCGGCACGAACAGCTTGTCGCCACCCTCGTAGGTCAGCCGCAGGCAGTCGTGGCGCGCGTGCTGGATCTCGAGCGTCACCAGCCCCTCGTAGCGGCCGACGCCGTGCTCGCGATGCACCACCAGGTCGCCTTCGCTCAGCGCCGCCGCCTCGGCGATGAAGCGTTCCGACGGGCGGCGCTTCTTGGCCGGCCGCGACAGGCGGTCGCCCAGAATGTCCTCTTCGCCGATGACCTCGAGATCCTGCAGCATGAAGCCGTGCTCGAGCGGCCAGACGGCGATGCCGAGCGCGCCCGCCGGCAGGCCGAGCACCGTGGCGAAATCGGGGACGGGAACCGGAGTCGTGGCGCCATGCTCCTGCAGCAGATGCTGCAGGCGGCTCGCCGAGCCTTCGGTATAGCCCGCCACCACGACGCGGCGGCCGGCGGCGTTGGCGTCCTTCACGTGCTCGGCCACCTTGTCGAACAGGTTGACGCCCTGCGCGGTGCGCGCCTTGGCGAAGCCTTCGTGGCGACGGCCGTGGAGGTCGATGGCGTTGGCTGCGGCCGGCGCGGCATCGAACGTGGTGAACTGCGCGAAGGCATGGCCTTCCAGCAAGTGGTCCCATTGCGACGGCTTGAGGTAGAGCCGCTCGGGCGGCAGCGGCTTGTAGTCCGCACCGCCGCTCATGCCGCCCTTGGCGCCCGTCTTCAGGCGCGCGTCGTAGTAGTCGGTGATCAGCTCGTGACGGGCCTGGAAGGCTTCGGCGATCTGGTGATCGGCCGTGACGATCGCCTCGGGGCAGTAGTCGAGCAGCGTCTCCAGGCGCTCGTGGAACAGCGGCAGCCAATGCTCCATGCCGACATGGCGCTGGCCGGCCGACACCGCCTCGTAGAGCGCGTCGTCGCCGGGATTGCCGAACAGCTCGCGATAGCCGCCGCGGAAGCGCTCGATGCTGTCCTTCGTCAGCAGCACCTCGCTCACCGGCAGGAGCACGACCTCCTCGCGCGTCCCGGTCGAGCGCTGGCTCATCGGATCGAAGGAGCGGATCGCCTCCAGCGAATCGCCGAACAGGTCGAGCCGCATCGGCTCGGCGGTGCCCGGCGGGAAGAGATCGACCAGGCCGCCGCGCACGGCGAACTCGCCGGGCTCCATGACGGTCTCGGAGCGGCCGTAGCCGTTCTCGCCCAGGAACTTCGTCAGCCGGGCGACGTCGAGCGTCTGGCCCTTGCGCAGCACGACGGCCGCCTCGGCATAGAGGCTGCGCGGCGGCACCTTCTGCAGCGCCGCCCCCGCCGAGGCGAGCACGATGCGCGCCGGCGTGCCGGGCTTCCTGGGCGCGGCCAGGCGGACCAGGGTCTCGAGCCGCTCGGCCACGATGTCGGGATGCGGCGACAGGCGGTCATAGGGCAGGCAGTCCCAGGCCGGGAAGACCAGCACCTCGCGCTCGGGGGCGAAGAAGCGCAGGCCGTCCTGCAGCCGTTCCAGCCGCTGGCCGTCGCGCGCCACGTGCAGGATGTCCTGCCCACCGGTGGTGCGGGCGAGCTCGGCCAGCGCCAGGGAGTCGGCGCCCTCCGGCAGGCCGGCGATCGTCCAGCGGCCGGGCTTGCGATGGATCGCGGCAAGGGTTTCGGAAAGCGACGCCACTAAAACCTCACACGGAACGCCACGAGCCTGCGCAGGACCGGCGTGTCGGCCTCGGCCGGGATCTCGGCCTGGCCCGTGACCCAGTCGAAGATGTCGTTGTCGCCGGCCGCCAGCAGGCGTTCGTACTGGTCGAGCTCGGCCGCGCCGAACGAGGCGATATGGGCGCGCGCGAATTGGCCAAGGAGGATGTCGTTCTCCTTGTTGCCGCGATAGACGCTGCGGTAGAGCAAACGTTTGCGCCGCGTCTCCAGATCCGCCTCGCCCGCCATTTTTCCCCAGGTCCGGCCCCAAAAGCGGCGTAGCATATAGGTGGCGGCAGCGGTGAAGTCACGCGGCCCGAAAGCCTAGCAACCATGCGCCCGCAGAGCCTGACGCCCCTGTTCGCCCAAGTGACATCGCTGCCCGGCATCGGGCCGCGGCTGGGCAAGCTCGTGGAGAAACTTGCAGGCCCGCTGGTGGTCGACCTGCTGTGGCACCTGCCCTTCGCCGTGGTCGACCGCCGCAACGCGCCCGAGGTCGCCCGCGCGAAGGCCGGCGAGGTCGCCACGATCACCGTGACCGTCGACGAGCACCTGGTGCCGCGCAATCCGCGCCAACCCTACCGGGTCTGGTGCAGCGACAAGACCGGCCGGCTCTGCCTGACCTATTTCAACGGCCGCGAGGACTACCTGAAGAAGCTCCTGCCGGTGGGCGAGCTGCGCGTGGTGAGCGGCAAGGTCGAGCTCTACCAGGGCGAGGTGCAGATGACGCACCCCGACCATGTCGTGCCGCTCGGCGAGCGCGAGACGATCCTGCGGGTCGAGCCGCTCTATGGCCTCACCGCCGGCCTGACCCAGCGACCCGTCCAGAAGGCGATCGCGGCGGCCCTCGACCGCGCGCCCGAGCTCACGGAATGGCAGGATGCGGCGTTCCTCGCGCGCAACCGCTGGTCCGACTGGAGATCCTCCCTCGGCCGCGCCCATGCGCCGGCCGAGGAAGAGGATCTGTCGCCGTCGCATCCGGCGCGGGCGCGGCTCGCCTTCGACGAGCTGCTGGCGAGCCAGCTCGCCATCGCCCTGGTGCGCCATCACAACCGCACCGTGGCCGGCCGCGCCACCGAGGGCGACGGGCAGCTGCGCCAGGCGGCGCTGGCGGCCCTGCCGTTCGACCTGACGGGCAGCCAGACGGCGGCGATCGCCGAGATCGCCGCGGACATGGCCAGGCCCGAGCGCATGATCCGCCTGCTGCAGGGCGATGTCGGCAGCGGCAAGACCGTGGTCGCCCTGCTCGCCATGCTGATCGGCGTCGAGGCGGGCGCGCAGGCGGCGCTGATGGCGCCGACCGAGCTGCTGGCGCGCCAGCATCACGCCACCATCGCCCCGCTTGCCGCGGCCGCCGGCGTGCGCCTCGCGCTGCTGACCGGCCGCGACGGGCAGAAGCAGAAGAAGGAGACGCTGCAGGGCCTGGCCGACGGCTCGATCCCGCTGGTGATCGGCACGCATGCGCTGGTGCAGGAGGACGTCGAGTTCGCCGACCTGGCGCTGGCCGTGGTCGACGAGCAGCACCGCTTCGGCGTGCACCAGCGCATGGCGCTTTCCTCCAAGGGCCACGCGGTCGATCTGCTGGTGATGACCGCCACGCCCATCCCGCGCACCCTGATGCTGGCCGCCTATGGCGATCTCGACGTCTCCAAGCTCACCGAGAAGCCGGCCGGCCGCCTGCCGATCGACACGCGCACCATGCCGCTCGAGCGCATCGGCGAGGTGGCGGATGGAGTCGGCCGCCAGATCTCGGCCGGGGCCCGCGTCTACTGGGTCTGCCCGCTGATCGAGGAATCGGAGGAGGTCGACCTCGCCAATGTCGAGGAGCGCTTCCGGCTGCTGAGCGCGCGCTTCCCGGGCAAGGTCGGCCTGCTGCATGGCCGGCTGAAGGGCGCCGAGCGCGAGGCCACCATGGCGGCCTTCGCCGAGGGCCGGCTGTCGATCCTGGTCGCCACCACGGTGATCGAGGTCGGCGTCGACGTGCCGGCCGCGACCGTGATGGTGATCGAGCATGCCGAGCGCTTCGGCCTGGCGCAGCTGCACCAGCTGCGCGGCCGGGTCGGCCGCGGCACCGCCAAGTCGACCTGCCTGCTGCTCTACGCCCAGCCGCTGGGCGAGACCGCCAAGGCGCGGCTTGCCATCATGCGCGAGACCGAGGACGGTTTCCGGATCGCCGAGGAGGACCTGCGCCTGCGCGGCGCCGGCGAGCTGCTGGGCACGCGCCAGAGCGGCCTGCCCGACATGCGCCTGGCCGATCTCGCGGCGCACGCCGAACTGCTGCAGGCCGCGCGCGACGACGCCCGCCTGGTGATCGAGCGCGATCCCGACCTGCAGTCGGAACGCGGCGCCGCGCTGCGCGCCCTGCTCTATCTCTTCCGGCGCGACGACGCGGTGAGGACCCTGCGCGCCGGCTGATGACAGCATTGCGGTCACTCGCGAAAGAAAATTAGGTTCCCGCAGTTTCCGCTACCCCGCTACCCCTCCGCCGTTGGAGTGCACCCCTTGGGTGAGACAGGGAAATGCGGACAGTTTCTCGCGAGAACCCAGGATGTCCTGTGGGCATGGCCTTCTCCTCGAGACCATATTAAGTGATGATAAACTAAAAGTAAAGAGACACTATAAGAAATGGCTCGCGAGTTTCTGCGCACCATACGGCGCAAAAATTCCGTAATGACTGCCGCTTGACCGAAAATGCGATCTGGTCGATATTTGGTTAGTATACCAACCAAGAGACATTGGCCGCATATGTCGCCTGCAGAAATGCCGTCCGGGAGCGTCTTCTCGCGGCGGCCATTGGCCTGATCCACGAGCATGGCCTCGCCGGCCTCACTCAGCCCCGCGTGGCCAAGGCCGCCGGCGTCTCGCAGAGCCACCTCACCTACTACTTCCCCACCCGTGACGCGTTGTTGACGGCCGTTCTGGAGCCCACTGCCGCCGACCAGCTGGCCGGCGTGCAGCGCGCTCGCGTCGGGCTCGTCCAGTCCGAAGAAGCTCGCCGACACGATGGGAACGGCCTTCGAAAAGGCAGAGAACAGCCGCGTCCTGATCTCCTTCGCGCTGGCCGCCAGCGAGAGCGCCGAGGCGCGCGAGATCTTCGAGCGGCTGACCCGCGGCATCCGCGGTGCGACCGCCGCCGCCGCCGACCGCATCGGCATTGCCGACGACGCCAGGACCGTGGCGCTGGTCCATGCGCTGGGCGTCGGCCTCTCGGTGCTCAACCTGGCGCTTGCCGGCTCGCCTTCGCGGCCCAACCCGGCCGAAGGGATGGCGATGCTGTTCGAGCTTCTCGCCGACAAGAAACCGAATTGCTGATGGAGGGCCCCCGCGTATGGGTATTTGGCTTGATAATCTCATTCCACTGACAAGCCGGCGAACTGATCTTCAGCTCGCCGGCTGCAAGCCGAGCCGGGTTGCCGAGCAAGGGCTGGGCTGCCGCCTGCTGGCCGATGTCATGATCCCCAGGAAGGACGGCACCAAGCTGTCCGCCGATGTCTATCCGCCGAAGAAGCCGGGCCGCTATCCAGTGATCCTGCATTCCGGCCTACAATCGCGACCTGCACCATCGTCGTGCCGAGCACCAACGAGATCGGTTCGCCGCCGGTGATCACCGGCCGCGGCTATGTGCAGGTGGTGGTCACGGCGCGCGGCATCGGCCGATCCGAGGGCGAGCTGATGCGCTGGCATGCCGAACGCAGGTCCAGGATCATCTCGCCTGCGTCGCCTGGTGCGCCGAGCAGTCCTGGTCGAGCGGCGAGTCTGCCTGTCGGCACCTCGTACCACGGCATGAACCAGCCGACGATCGCCGCCCACAGCCGCCGGCGTGAAGGCCTTCTTCTGCAACGAGATTGCACCGACTTCCGCCGCCACGTCTTCCGCTATGCCGGCATCGCAACATCGAGTTCTTCGGCCTGTGGATGGGCGCCAACTTCACCGCCTCGGGCGGAAGCTCCACGTCCCGCCGGTCGTGCGCGCGCGCTCAGCCATCTCGTCAACCGGCCCTTCGTGTGGGACCTGGTGCGGCGGAAGATCGATCCGATCATGCAGGGCTTCAAGAAGAACGGCCGATCCCGCGCGCGCTCGAGGACCTGGTCGCATTCTTCACCGACACCGACAACGATCCCGAGAACCGCACCGACGAAGGCTCGTTCCGGCGGCTGTCGCAGATCGAGATCCCGTTCGTGGTGGCGCAAAACCGCGGGAACATCTCGCTGCACCAGTTCGGCTGTACGACCTGTTCGAACGCTCCGCGACGCCGGCCCATCGCAAGTGGCTGATCGTCGGGCCGGCGGAGTACGAGCTGCCCGCCTATTCCTGGCAGCTCGAGGCGCTCGCCTTCTTCGACCATGTCGTGAAGGGCATCGACAACGGCTACGACAAGCAGCCGGCGGTGCGCTGGTTCCGCGACGGTGCGGCGGGCAACGAACCGTCATGGGGCGGCGCCGTCGATTTTCCGCCGCCGCAGTCGCACACGCTCACGTCATCCCGCCGCCGCCGACAAGTCCGGCAACGGCGCGCTGCAAGTCGAGCCGGCGGCCGAAGCAACGAGCCACTGGCTGGCGGCGCCGCAGGTTCCGGGCCTGGTGCCGGGCACGGACACGGTGATGCCGCACGTGCTGCGCTTCCGCTACGCCGTCACGAGCGACAGCGAGCTGGTCGTCGGGCCGGCCCGCCTGCGGCTCGGGCTCGCGAGGTCGGAAATCGACACCCACGTCATCGCGCGTCTGGATCGCATCGACCGGGCCGGCAACCGGCAGTGCCTGTCGATGGGCAACCAGCGCGCCGCGGCACGGCATGTCATGCCGGACGTGTCGACCAGGGCCGAGGTCGCCATCGACGATCGCATCCTGACGCCGCTGAAGCCCCACGAACCCGTCGACCTGATCGTCAACATGACGCCGACGGCGGCGGTCCTGCATGCCGGCGACACGCTCGAGCCCGCCGTCGCCAGCCGTCCCGCCCTGCTCGCCGTTTCAGTGAAGGACGGCTTCCTGAGCTACGAAGGCTACGCGCTGCCGCAGTACATCGCCCGCAACACCATGCTGCACGGCGCGCGGACGGCGCTGGATGTGACGGTGTGCTGACCACG
>CAWFYW010000019.1:0-239426 GCA_963820155.1 uncultured Alphaproteobacteria bacterium | reverse complement strand
TTTCGTCAACGGTTCCCACTCGTTGCCGCCACTGCGGCTGCGGAAAACGCGCAGCTTGCCGTCAGGGGGATAATGCAGCGAGTCGCTGGTGATGGGAACCACGTAGATTGTCTCCGGCTCGTGCGCGTGGATGTCGATCACGAAACCGAAGTCGGTGGGCAGGTTGCCGCTGACTTCTTTCCAGTTGTCGCCGGCGTCGTCGGAGCGCATGACGTCCCAGTGCTTCTGCATGAAGAGCACGTCGGGGCGCTTGGGATTCATGGCGATGTGGTGCACGCAGTGGCCAACCTCGGCGTTCGGGTCGGGGATATATTGCGAGCGCAGGCCGCGGTTGATCGGCTTCCAGCTGGCGCCGCCGTCGTCGCTGCGGAAGGCGCCCGCCGCCGAGATGGCAATGTACATTCTCTTCGCATTACTGGATCGAGAATAAGAGTGTGCAGGCACATGCCGCCCGCGCCCGGCTGCCATTTGGGGCCGGTGCCGTGTCCCCGCAGGCCGGGGAGTTCCTTCCAGTTCTGGCCGCCGTCGGTCGAGCGAAAGATGGCGGCATCTTCCACTCCGGCGTAAACCGTATCGGGATCGGTGAGCGATGGTTCCAGGTGCCAGACTCGCTTGAATTCCCAGGGATGCTGGGTGCCGTCGTACCACTGATGCGTGGTCAGCGGCGCCGCTGCCGCGTCGTAAACGAACTTGTTGCTCTCGCCTTTCGGCGGACCGGGGGCGGCGGGCTCACCTTTTGGCGTGCCGGGCTGAAGCCAGGTCTTGCCGCCATCGTCGGAGCGCTGGATGATCTGGCCGAACCATCCGCTGGTCTGCGAGGCATAAATTCGATTCGGATCCGCGGGCGATCCCTTGAGGTGGTAAAGCTCCCAGCCCGCGAAATGCGGACCGCTGACCTCCCATTTATCGCGCTTCCCGTCCGACGTCAATATGAACGCGCCTTTGCGTGTGCCCACCAGTACTCGTACTTTACTCATTCCTTCCTCCTGATCAATTGTTATTGCGGCTTGTGGCGAGTCGTCTTCGCTAACCTGCCATCGGCGTCGTAAGTGCGCCATTCTCCGACTCTCTTGTCAGCGATGTATTTGCCTTCGTCATACAGTGCGCCATTGGGATGGTATCTCCGCCAGGAGCCGGACTTCTTCTCGTCATCGAAGGCGCCGATCTGCATCACTTCCCCGTTTTCTCGATACCATGTCCACTCTCCAATCATCTTGCCGTAGGAGAATTTGCCCACGGCCTTGAGCAGTCCGTTGCGCAGGTAGTACTTCCACTCCCCGGTCTTCTCCCCCCTGCTGTATTGGCCGACGCACGAAAGCGTGCCATCCTTGAAGTATTCCTTGAAGATGCCGTCCTTCGGTCGGCCTTTGGATTCGTGTCTGCTTTTGTCCATCCCCTTGAACCTGTAGCTGCCAAACACGACGTTACTTTGCCTGGACCTCATGACAACACGGCTTGGCTGCCTCGCGCACGAATGCCCCCGTGGCATCGACGAATCCCTCCTGCCCATAGCGGTCGTGGTGCCGCACCCAGTCCGACAGGTTGTGATTGGGGCCATTCTCATTGCGGCCTTTGGGGGTCAGGTCGAGGTACATGTAGGCGCCGAGCACTTCCTCATTTCCCCGAGCGTAACTGGAATACGTGTGGAACACGTCGCCGTTCTTGTCCCTGTAGAAGACGCTGATGCCGGAGAGGTCTTCGATCGAAGCCGGGTTCATGGTGTAGTTGTAGAAAACCTCGCCTTTGGCCAGGTCATCGGGTTTGAACGACACGTGGTAATCGTAGTTGAAGTCGTTTTCGTACGAGGACACCCAGTCAAAGCGCCAGCCCATACGCTTCTTATAGGCGTTGAGCTCGGAGACCGAGGCGCGGGAACAGGCGACAAAGCTTACATCGTGCTGGGCCAGGTGCTGATTGGCGCCATCGATGTGGTCGGCCAGGAATGAACATCCCACACACCGGTCATCCATGTCCCGCCGCCACATGAAATGGTAAACAATCAACTGGCTGCGCCCCTCGAATAGATCGGCCAGCGTCTTCCTGCCCTCCGGTGTGCCGAAAACGTACTCCTTCTCGACCTTGACCCACGGCAGGCGTCGGCGCTCCGCGCTCACCGCGTCACGCGCGCGGGTGAGCTCTTTTTCCCTGGCCAGCAGTTCCCTGCGGGCCGCCAGCCACTCGCTTCTCGAGACGACTTTCGGGTTTTCCAAATTGCTGTTGACCATGGTCAGTTCTCCTTTCGGCGATTCAGCGGAACGAGCGCGCGCAACCCTTCATCGCGCAAATAAAGTCCCGCCCAGATCAAGGCCCCAAGGATGGGAGGAAAGATGAACCACGCGTCCTGCACCCGAACCTGGGTGGCGGTCGCGCCGCCTAAATACCCGGTCAGCAGGATTGCGCCCAGAATCGAGGTACGGGGAATGGCATAAAGCAGGACGCAAACAAGCGCAATGACTCCGATGGGCTGAATCGTGCTCACGGGGTATCCCAGCCGGACCGTTCCCTCCACGGCGGCGGGCAGTTTCAGAACCTTCACGCCGGCATCGAAGAGCATGAACACGATCATCAGCGCGCTGATGACGCGTCCAGTCCAGAGCATTGTCTTCGAGGCCGGCGCAGTTTGAACCACCGATGGCATAAACATGTCCTTTAGCTATTCCAGCTATGAAAATAACAAGCGGATAGTTATGCTGCTTTCTGGCAGTTCACCATCCATGGGGTCCCGAACTGATCGACCAGCATGCCAAAACGCGTCGCCCAGAAAGTTTCCTGGATGGGCATGACGGTGGCCTGCGCGTTTTCTCCCAGAGCTTTGAAGATGCGTTCCGCTTCGGCCGGTTCCTTCACCTGTATATTCACCGAGAATCCCTGCGGCTTCTGAAAGCGGTCAGGCGGAGCGTCAGAACCCATAATCACCTGATCGCCAATGGTCAGGCGGGCGTGCAGGATCTTGCTGCGCCACTCCGCCGGTACTCCGTCGGCTGCAGGCGTGCCTTCGTGCGGAATCATAGCTTCAATCTTGCCCCCCAGACCCCTGGCGTAAAACTTGAAGGCGTTCTCGCATTGACCGTTGAAAAGAAGATAGGAATTAAGTTGCATGGTGATTTCTCCGTTCTTTATTCTTTAGCTTTGACGGCAGAATTTCCGGACGGTTACACCCACCCAGCCTGCCCTCTACCAGTATGTCGAACGGGCGGCGGACAAATCGACAAGCTGGAACAAAATTAAATTGCGGGCAGGCTGGGAACCTCCACAATGGGCCGGATTTCGACCGTGCCATAGCGCCCTGCCGGAATCTTTCCGGCCACATCGATGGCCTCATCGAGGTTCCTGGCATCGATCAGAAAGTAGCCCCCAAGCTGCTCGCGGGTCTCGGCGAAGGGGCCGTCGGTCACGACCCGTTTGCCGTCGCGGGTGCGGACACTGGTTGCAGTCGCGGTCGGATGCAGGGGTCCGGCGCCCAGGTACTGCCCTTTATCGTTTAACTGCTGGGCAAACTGCGCGGATTCCTGATAACAGCTTTCCCGCTCCTCCTGGCTCAAGCCCTTCTCATCCATGTAGATCAATAACATGTACTTCATGTCTGTCTCCTCTTGGGTGAATCGAATCGCCGATCGCCAGATCGACACTCCGGCGGCAAAAACTTTACAATCGCCTATGCCTTCCGAAGCCGCTGCGGCCGTCGAAGCAGTGTACCGCTCCGACTGGGGACGAATCGTGGCCACTCTCATCAGCCTGGTCGGCGACTTCGACCTGGCCGAGGAGTGCGCCCAGGAAGCCTTTGCCACCGCCGTGCGCCAGTGGGAAGAGTCCGGAGTGCCGGAGTTTCCGCGGGCCTGGATCGTCCAGACCGCCCGGCACAAAGCCATCGACCGCATCCGCCGCAAGCAGGTCTTCGAGAAGAAGCTCGAATCCTACGCGGCCGACGAATTGGGTCCGGCCTTCACCGAGCCGGATTACGATTCTACCCAGATTCCCGACGATCGGCTGCGCCTGATCTTCACCTGTTGCCACCCCGCGCTGGCACCGGAGGCGCAAGTGGCCCTGACCCTGCGCACCCTGTGCGGCCTCCAGACCGACGAAATCGCGCGCGCCTTCCTGGTGCCAGAAACCACCATGGCGCAACGCCTGGTCCGCGCCAAGCGCAAGATTCGCGACGCCGGCATTCCCTACGTCGTGCCCGAAACCGGTGACATGGCCGCGCGGCTCGACGCCGTCCTGACCGTGATTTACCTGGTCTTCAACGAAGGTTATGCCGCAACTCGTGGCGGGCCGCTGGTGAGGACCGATCTCTGCCTGGAGGCGATCCGCCTGGGGCGACTGCTAAGAACCTTGCTGGGGACGCAGTCTCCGCCGGAAGCGACCGCGCTCCTCGCCCTGATGCTGTTGCAGGATGCACGGCGCGAAGCTCGGCTCGACGAAAACGGCGATCTGGTTATTCTCGAAGAGCAGGATCGCAGCCGCTGGAATCACGGACAGATCGCCGAGGCCCTGCCGCTGGTCCGCGAGGCCTTTCGCGGCGCCGTCGGCCCCTATGCGCTGCAGGCGGCGATTGCAGCCGTGCACTGTGAGTCAGCCCGCCCCGAAGATACCGACTGGAAGCAGATCGTCCAACTCTACGACCTGCTGGAGCGAGCGCAGCCTTCGCCGGTGGTATCGCTCAACCGCGCCGTGGCCGTAGCCATGGCCGACGGCCCCGAGCCCGCGCTGGAATTGGTGGAGGCCCTGGCCGCAACCAACGATCTGGAAAATTACCACCTGCTGCACGCCGCCCGCGCCGATCTGCTGCGCCGCCTTGGATCTCTCGACGAAGCCGCCAGGAGCTACACCCGGGCCCTGGAACTGGTCACCAACGAAAGCGAGCGCCGCTTTCTGCAGCGGCGCCTGCGCGAAGTTCAGCCCCCGGCAGCGTGATCCCTTTAGTCGCTAGCTGGCTTTTTTCATCGGAACCTTGGCGCCCTTCTTGCGCGCTTCAGAAAGGCCAATGGCAATGGCCTGCTTGCGGCTCGTGACCCTCCCGCCTTTGCCTCCCTTGCCGGAGCGCAGGGTGCCGTGTTTTTCCCGGCGCACAGCCCTCTCCACGCTCTTGCTCGCGGCCATGCCATATTTCCTGCCGGACTTCTTATCTGAACTCTTCCTGCCTGCCATGAGAATCCTCCTGCCTCTTAGAGGGAGAGGGTTCGCAGCAGGTTGCCGCGCGAGTACGGGTTGGCCGCAGGGATGTTTGAAAAAATCCGGATTGCTCCGCTGGTTGCTGGAGTGAATTGGGAAGGAGGCACGACCTCAGAGGTCGGGGAAAAACTCTATTTCAACCAGGTTTCGGGAAGGGCCCGACTTCAGTCGGGCCACTAAGTCGTCCACATTGGTTCGCGGTTCAGCGACTGGGGTGAGCTTTCCTCGCCCTCGACGACTTTTTCCGCAACCACTTCAAGTCGTGCCACACACACTCTCGACCATGCGCTGCGCTTTAGCGCCTGAGGTTGGCTGCGTCCTTCAGGGAATCAACAGCAGCTTCCCCGTGGTCTTGCGCCCTTCCAGATCACGGTGAGCCTGCTGCGCGTCCTGCAGAGGATAGACATGTTCAATGCGCAACTTAAGCTCCTTTGCCGCGATCATTCCGAAGAGCGCTCCAGCCCGCATCTCGAGGTCGTCCCGAGTAGAGATGTAGTGATTCAGCGAGGGACGGGTAAGAAACAGCGAACCTTTCTGGGTAAGCGTAATCGGATCAATAGAGGGCGCGGCCCCGCTCGAGCCTCCAAACAGCACCATCATTCCGCGCGGCCGCAGGATGTTCAGGCCTTTTTCAAACGTGGTCTTACCCACCGAGTCATAGACCACGTCCACGCCCTTGCCGCCGGTCAGGCCCTTGGTCTCACTTTCAAAATCGGAGTGCGTGTAAAAAATAATTTCGTCCGCGCCCGCCTCCCGGGCCAGCTTGGCCTTCTCCTCGGTAGAAACGGTGCCGATCACGCGGGCCCCGATATTGTGCGCCAGTTGCACCAGCAACAACCCGACTCCGCCAGCCGCTGCATGCACTAAGGCCGTGTCCCCGCGCTTCAACGGAAACGTGGTGTAAGCCAGATAGTGCGCAGTCATGCCTTGCAACATGACGGCGGCAGCTTCGCGCTCGCTCACACCCTGCGGAACCTTGACCAGCCGGTCGGCTGGGACAGCGGCGTACTCGGCATACGAACCCATCACGCTGGTCCATGCGACCCGGTCTCCGGCGCTGACCGACTTGACTTCCCCACCCACCGCCGAGACTACGCCGGCGCCCTCCTGACCAATTACAAACGGCAGCGCGACCGGATACCTGCCTTCGCGATGGTACACGTCAATGAAATTGACTCCCGAGGCGGCCACCTTCACCACCGCTTCGTTGGGCTTAGGTTGAGGAACCGGAATCTCCACCAGTTCGAGGGCTTCCGGACCACCAGTTTTCTTTACCTGAATGGCTCTCATATGCGCTTGGATTAACCCCGGCGAAGGAAGGATTCAAACCCCACGAAGCTTACTAGAATGCGCAAGCCACCAGCAAGCGCGGAGGGCGATCCAACGCAGCGCCGGCGTCCCGATGGCTTGTCTGGCGGGCATCCTGCACCGCCCATCGAGCCAGGGCTCAGTTCGAAATCTCTCCTTCCCCACAGGCGTCGTCCTGATCGGCCTTCAGTCCGTGGAGGACCTGGCGTGAAGCAGAAACACCCTTAATCCTGCCTCGCTGCGGACCCACGCCAGATCCTTCGGGACTAAAGTCCCTGAGGATGACGCTGCTGGAAAGGGACGGTCTTCAAATTGAGCCACCATCGAGCCAGGTCATTGCCTTGCCAGTTCCCGAACTTTCGTGCAATCATTACTGAACCGAAGATTGCTGGTTCACGCCTGCCACCACCCGCCAATTTCGGTGATTCCGGTTCAACCGGGGGACGTAGTTCAGTTGGTTAGAACGCTGCCCTGTCACGGCAGAGGTCGCGGGTTCGAGTCCCGTCGTCCCCGCCATTCTTTTCAAGCACTTGCAACCCTAGCCTCCGGCGAATCAGGGGATGTTAGGGGACGATAAGCGCCGAACGAGAATGGTCCCATTCGAGAACGATTCCAAACAGCGCTCATTGGATTAGGTTTGTCTTCGGCAAGATACCTGTCGGCAAAATGGCGTCGACCAATTTGTCCTGTGCCAAGCGTTTGGTCTTCGATGTTGCCTGCAGGTACTTGTTCGTGACATGAAGGTTGCTGTGCCGCAAGTAGTCGCGGATCGTAAGCTGATGTTCGCCCATCTCCGCCAGCATGGTTCCAACCGAATGCCGAAAGGTGTGCCAGCCCACGCCCGTGATTCCGATCCGTCTGAATGCAGGCTGAATTTTCTTCTTCAGGACTGAAGCTAGATCTAACGGCTTGCTCCCTCGCAGTCTTTCGGAAGCGAAAACGAAATCTTCCGGTTTGTTGTAGAGGCTTTGTAATCTCCACTCCTGCAAGGACCGCTTCAGGCTTGGATGCATCGGCAGCAGTTTTGCAGACGCTTCCGTTTTTGTGCTCTTCAGGTTTCCACCTCGGCGCCAGTAATACGAGTGTTGGACGCTGATGCTCATGTTGTCGAAATCGCACGACAACCAGCGTAGCGCCCCGAGTTCGCCTTGACGTATACCCAAGGCCCCTTCTAGAAACACGAGCAACTGATCCCGAAATTCCAGCTCTGCCAAACCGAGCTTGACTTGCTCCGGTGACAAAACCAACGGGGATCTCCGACGTTTGGCGCTGATCCGGACGCCGGTGCTCGGGCCTCGCTTGCCCCCAGTTCCCACCGGTATCCCTGAAGAGATGGGATTGTAGCCACAGAACTCCCACCGAACAGCGTGCGAAAACAAAGCCGACATCACACATTTGATTTTGGCCTTGGTTCCATCGGCCACTCCGGTCGCCCGTAGCCAGCGTTCCACCTCGACAGTTTTGACCTGTTCTAGTGGCAGATTGCCCCAGCGTGGGACAATCCAGTTCTTTACGTAAATTATGTACGCATCCTGTGTGGATAACGCCTTGAGAGGCAGTTCCTCTTGAGAGTAGTGCTCCCAGAGCGTGTTGATTGTGGTTCGCCGCAGGTTTCTGTGTTCGCAGCGATTGTTGATGGTTAACCGAAGAGCGTCTGCTGCTGAGTGCACTGCAGATTCGGTCGGGTATTTCTCGACATCCCCAACCCGGACCTTGCGATGCACCAATTTCCCGTTGATGTCTTCTTCCCACCATCGGTAGACCCAGACTGCCGGTCCCTTCTTCCGCTCTTCTCGTTCGACGCTTCCGTGTTGGTAACGTGTCCGTCTAAACAAAGTTTCTCCTTTGCTTAAACGGTGTCGGGCGGACATCGTCAGAATAGATCGCTTGTGGGTTTCGGTCGAGATCTTTTTGTCCTGACTTGCGATTTGTTTAGCTGGCAAGTTTTCCCAGCCAACGATCTAATGTGGAAGCGCGAAAGCGCCACCTCTTTCCGACCTGAACACCAGGGATTGCGCCCGTACGCGCTTTCACCCGAAGAGTTCTAGGGTGCATTCTGAGAAGTCTTGCTGTTTCTTCTGTGTCTAGCAGAGGTTCAAAGTTTCGATCGTTCTGGACGCCCTTTTGTTCTCCGTCGTCGGGCGCCTGAGCATATTCTTGATTTCCATCCTCTGGCATCGGAGGACCACCTCACTCGCGAAAGGTCAACACGTTAGCGCTCACGGAACTTTGGGCTCATGTTCGGTACCAGCCAGCCAGAGCGTAGCGATGAGCGTCAGCGGTTTAAGAGATCGCCTGAAAGCACCATGGTCTTTGGATCCCATCCCGTTGCATCGACGACCCGGTCGCCCGTCGGCGTCACGACGGGGGCCGTGGTGAGCGACTGCTCGCGCAGCGTCGCGTCGAGTGCCGCGCTCGCGCGGGCGATCTGCGCGTCGTCGAACTCGCCGGTGTTCGAGATGACTTCCTTCTCGATCGAGCCGTTCGAGAGGACGGCGATCGCCAGCATCAGCTCGGGCTGGAGCGCGACGAGCTGGGCGCTGCGGACCCGGGCGGCGTCGAACTGCGGGCCCGACGACCACCGCGGCATGGCTCGTGAGCCGGGCGAGCAGCAGGCTGGTCTCGTGGAGGAGGTCCTCGAGCGCGCTGTGGGCCGAGGCGAAGAAGTCCGCCACCGCCCGCCGCTGGCTCACCGGCAGCGAGCGGGCCTGGGTGAAGTGGTCGACGAAGTAGCGGTAGCCCTGGTCGGTCGGGATCCGGCCCGCCGAGGTGTGGGGCTGGACGATGTAGCCCTCCCGCTCGAGCTGGGTCATGTCGTTGCGGACCGTGGCGCTCGAGACGCCCGAGCGAGCGGGACTGGGCGATCGACTGGGACGCGACGGGCTGCGCGGTCTGCACGTACTCCTCGACGATCGCTCGCAGCACTGCGGCTCGGCGGTCGACTGCGTCCATGACGTGCGCCCCCGTTCAGGTGGCGGTGAGGCGGGTGGTTAGCAGTCGAGTCTACCGACTGCTACCTCCTGTCCGCCTGACGGCGCGGAGCCGCGGCGAGCAGCCGGACGGTGACCTCGGAGGCCAGCAGACGGCCCCGCCGGGTCAGGACCAGGCGGTCCGGCCGCCGGGTCGGCTCCACCAGGCCGTCGGCGGCGAGCTCCGCCGGCGACGGCCCCGAGCCGGGCGTGACCGCGATGCCGGCCCGGGTGCGCACGCGCGAGCAGCAGCGCCTCCTCGCTCCGGCTCGCCCGGTCGAGCTCTTCGTCGCCGGCCTCGATCGAGGCGCCCGGACCGCGACCGCGGCGATGTAGCGCTCGGGCGTGCGGAGGTTCCAGGCCCGGCGCCCGCCGAGGTGACCGTGCGCCGCCGCACCGATCGCGAGGTAGTCGCCCTGCGTCCCAGTAGAGGAGGTTGTGCCGGCACGCGCCGCCCGGGCCGGGCCCAGTTCGAGATCTCGTACCACTCGAACCCGGCGTCGCGCAGGACGTCGTCGGCGATCTCGTACTTCTCGGCCTGGTCGTCGTCGTCGGGCGCGCGGCGCCCGCCGCGCGGCGATGTCCCGACCGAGGGGTGTGCCGGGTTCGACGGTGAGCGCGTACGCGCTCACGTGGTCCGGCTCGAGTGCGAGCGCGCCGTCGAGGCGTGCGGCGCCAGTCGTCGATCGACTCGCACGGCGATGCCGTAGATGAGGTCCAGGTTGAGGTGCTCGAACCCCGCGTCGCCGCGCCCCGCTGCACCGCGCGCTCGACGCCGGCCGGGTCGTGGGTGCGGCCGAGCTCGGCGAGCACGTGCGGCTGCATCGACTGCACGCCGAAGCGAGAGCCGGTTCACGCCGGCCGCCGCGTAGGTCGCGAGCTGCTCCGGCTCGACCGAGTCCGGATTGCACTCGACCGTCACCTCGGCGCCGGGCTCCCGCGTGATCGCGCCGAGGATGCGGGCGAGACCCTCGGCCGGGATCAGCGACGGCGTCCCGCCCCCGAAGAAGACGCTCGTCGCCGGGCGCGCCGATCCCGCCATCTGCCGGTGGACGTCGGCCACGCAGGCGTCCACGTACTCGTCGATCGAGGTGGCCGCGGTCCGTCCAGGTCGCGAAGTCGCAGTAGTCGCAGCGGTCCGCACAGAACGGGATGTGGACGTACACACCGAGCGGCACCCCGCGATTCTCCCACTCCGCTCGGCGGTACCTTCATGCCATGGCCCTGACGTTCGAGCTGCCCCCCGAGGCCGAGTCGTACCGCGGCGGGATCCGTGCCTTCCTCGCCGAGCACGCGCCCGGCGGGCAGTACCCGCCCGACTGGACCCGCCGGCTCGCCGACGAACGGCTACGTCGCGCCGCACTGGCCGCGACCGTGGGGTCGTGACGCGTCGCCGATCGAGCAGCTCGTCATCGACGAGGAGCTGAAGCGCGCGCTCGCGCCGAAGCCGATGAACCCGATCGGCATCGGCTGGGCCGGCCCCACGCTGCTCGTCGCGGGCACGCCGGAGCAGCAGCAGCGCTACCTGCCCGGCCTGCTCGACGGCTCCGAGATCTGGTGCCAGCTGTTCAGCGAGCCGGAGGCCGGCAGCGACCTCGCGTCGCTGCACGACGCGGCGGTGCGCGACGGCGACGAGTACGTGCTCAACGGCCAGAAGATCTGGACGACGCTCGCGCAGTTCGCGCGCTACGGCATCCTGCTCGCGCGCACCGACCCGGACGCGGAGCCGCACCGGGGGATCTCGTACTTCGTGCTCGACATGCAGTCGCCCGGGATCACGGTCCGGCCCATCAAGCAGATGGACCACGACGCGATGTTCAACGAGGTCTTCTTCGAGAACGTGCGCATCCCGGCCGCGAACCTCGTCGGCGACGAGAACGACGGCTGGCGGCTCGCGAAGGTCACGCTCGGCAACGAGCGCGTGTCGCTCTCCGGCGAAGGCGCGCTGTGGGGCATCGGCCCGACCGCGCACGACCTGCTCGACCTCGTGCGCGCGGACGGCACCGTCACCGACCCGGTGCTGCGCCAACGGCTCGCCGCGCTCTACATCGAGTCCGAGATCCTGCGGCTGATCCGGCTGCGCACCGTCTCGGCGAAGGTGCAGGGCCTCGAGCCCGGGCCCGGAGGCGTCGGTGCGCAAGGCGCTCGCCGACGAGCACGGCCAGCACGTGATGGCGACGGCCGTCGAGCTCGCGGGCACCGGCGGCCTGCTGATCGACCAGGGCCCGTTCGGCGCCGACGACCGTCGATGTGGGCGAAGGGCTACCTCTACAGCCGCGCGCTCACGATCGGCGGCGGCACGAGCGAGGTGCAGCGCAACATCCTCGCCGAGCGCATCCTCGGCCTCCCCCGCGACGCGACGCCTGACCACGTCGCCGTGCGGTCAGCTCGGCTTGGTCGCCTCGATGAGGAAGCGGCTCGAGTGGGCGACGAAGGATCCGTCGCGCTCGATCGCGTCGTGCAGCGCGCGGAGCTGAGCGCGGTAGCGGTCGACCGCGAACCCGGGGACGATCCAGACGACCAGCCGGAGGAAGTAGACGACCGCGCCGACGTCGAAGAACGCGGCGCGCAGGCGCTCGGCGCGGAGGTCGTCGACGACGAGCCCGGCCTGCTCCGCCTCGGCGCGGGCGAGCTCCGGACTCGCGGTTCGAGCCCGGCGGGAGTGGGCCCATCAACGCTTCGCTGAGCTCGCGGACGCTGTCGGGGCCGACCTGCTGGGAGAAGTACGCGCCCCCGGGTCGCAGGACCGCGTGCGATCTCGTCCCACCACGTGTCGACCGGGTGCCGACTCGTGACGAGATCGAACGTGTTGCTCGCGATCGGGCAGCGCCGTCGATCGGTCGGGTTCGGTCGCGACCACGTACGCGCCGCGCGGCAGCAAGCGACGCGCCGCGACGCGCGACGTTCGGCGCGTAGCCCTCGGTCGCGACCATGAGCGGCGGGAGCTGCGGCAGCTCGCCGAGCAGCTCGCCGCCACCCGACTGGAGGTCGAGCATCCGTCCGACGCAGCGCGCGCGCGCTCGGCGACCCGTTCGCGCGTAGCGCCCAGCTCGGTCGCTCCTCGGTGGCGCCGGCCGTCGAGCCAGCTGAAGTCCCAGCCGTCGATCGGCGCGCGCTCGGCTTCCTCGACCAACGCGTCGAACGACCGGCCACCACGAGCTCAGTCGCCGAGCTTGAGGGCGGCGACGAACGCCTCCTGGGGCACCTCGACCCGGCCGATCTGCTTCATCTTCTTCTTGCCTTCCTTCTGCCGGTCGAGCAGCTTGCGCTTCCGGCTGACGTCACCGCCGTAGCACTTCGCGATGACGTCCTTGCGCTTCGCCTTCACCGTCTCGCGGGCGATGACCCGGCCCCCGATCGCGGCCTGGATCGGCACGTCGAACAGCTGGCGCGGGATGAGCTCGCGCAGCTTCTCGGTCATCCGCTTGCCGTAGTCGTAGGCCTTGTCGCGGTGCACGATCGACGAGAACGCGTCGACGGGCACGTTGTTCAGGAGGATGTCGACCTTCACGAGCTTCGACTCGCGGTACCCGGCGCGCTCGTAGTCCAGGCTGGCGTAGCCCTTGGTGCGCGACTTCATCTGGTCGAAGAAGTCCATGACGATCTCGCCGAGCGGCACGATGTAGACGAGCTCGACGCGCTCCTCGGAGAGGTAGTCCATCTTCTGCATCTCGCCCCGCCGGCCCTGGCACAGCTCCATCAACGTGCCGACGTACTCGGTCGGCGTGAGGATCGTGATGGTGACGTACGGCTCCTCGATCGAGACGACGTCGTTCAGCGGCGGGAGCGACGACGGGTTGTCGACGACCTCGACGCCACCGTTGGTGGTGTGCGCGAGGTACTCGACGTTCGGCGCGGTCGCGACGAGCGCGAGGTCGTACTCGCGCTCGAGCCGCTCGCGCACGATCTCCATGTGGAGCAGGCCGAGGAAGCCGCAGCGGAACCCGAAGCCGAGCGCGCCGGAGGTCTCGGGCTCGTAGGTGAACGACGAGTCGTTGAGCCGCAGCTTCTCCAGCGCCTCGCGCAGGTCCGCGTACTCGTCGCCCTCGACCGGATAGAGGCCGCAGAACACCATCGGCTTCGGGTGGCGGTAGCCGGCGAGCACCTCGCCCGGGCGCGCGCGTCGGTCGTGACCGTCTCACCGACGCGCGCCTCGCCGACGTCCTTGATGCCCGCGATCAGGTAGCCGACCTCGCCCGGGCCGAGCGTCGCGACGGGCGTCGGCACCGGCAGCCGCACGCCGATCTCCTCCGCGTCGTACACCGAGTTCGCCTGGAGGAACTTCAGCCGCGCGCCGGAGCTCATCGTCCCGTCGAAGACGCGCAGCGCGCTGACGACGCCGCGGTAGGGGTCGTAGTACGAGTCGAAGATCAGCGCCTGGAGCGGCGCGTCGGCGTCGCCCTTCGGCGCCGGGATCGTGCGCGAGCACCGCGTCGAGCAGCTCGGGCACGCCTTCGCCGGACTTCGCCGAGATGCGCAGGACGTCCTCGGCCGCGATGCCGAGCACCCGCTCGATCTCCTCGGAGACCCGGTCCGGGTCCGCGGCGGGCAGGTCGATCTTGTTCACCGCGGCGACGATCGCGAGGTCGTTCTCCATCGCGAGGTAGCAGTTGGCCAGCGTCTGGGCCTCGATCCCCTGGCTCGCGTCGACGAGCAGGATCACGCCTTCGCACGCGGCGAGGCTGCGGGACACCTCGTAGCCGAAGTCCACGTGGCCCGGGGTGTCGATCAGGCTGATGACGTGGTCCTTCCAGTTCAGCCGGACGTTCTGGGCCTTGATCGTGATGCCCCGTTCGCGCTCGATGTCCATCGAGTCCAGGTACTGGGCCCGCATGTCCCGCATCTCGACCGCGCCGGTGATCTCGAGGATCCGGTCCGCGAGCGTGCTCTTCCCGTGGTCGATGTGGGCGATGATGCTCAGGCAGCGGAGCCGGTCGAGGGGGATCATGACGGCGGCCATTGTCCCTCGCGGCGAGCCCGGCACGATCAGGCGAACAGCGCCTCCGAGGCGCCCCTGCTGATAGCCTTTCCCGGTTCCCGAGACACCATCCCGGCACGCGAGGTCGCGACACCCGATGGCGAACATCAAGAGCCAGAAGAAGCGCAACATCCAGAACGAGAAGCGGCGGGTGCGCAACGTCGCGGTCCGGTCCGAGCTCAAGACCCGGATCAAGGGCGCCACGACGGCGGCCGAGACCGGCGCCGAGGACGCGGCCGAGCAGCTGGTCCTCGCCCAGAAGCGGCTCGGCAAGGCCGGCGCCAAGGGGATCATCCACAAGAACGCAGGCCGCCCGCCGCACCTCGCGCCTCATGAAGGCCGCGAACAAGGCGCAGGCCGACTCCTAGGTCCTCGCCCGGGCCGCGTCAGCGGCGGGCGCCGCTCCGGGCCCGGCTGCGGGAGTGCAGCGCGGCGAGCCGCGCCACGAGCACCTCGAGCACCGCGTTCTCGGGCATCGCGCTCGCGCCCTTGAGGTCGAGGTCCGCCCGGTGCAGCGAGTCGATCGCGCGCCGGAGCCCGTCGGTGCCGAGCGCGTCGTGACGCCTCGAGCGCCTTCTGCGCCGGGATAGGTGCTCCCCTTCCCGCCGAGCGCGGCGTGCGCGTCCTTCGTCGTGCGGATCGCGGGTCGTCGAGGCGCAGCAGCTTGCGGTAGCGGGACTGCAGCAGGCCGAGGATCTGCAGCGGGTGCATCGGCTTGGGCTGGCGGCACTCGCTGGTGACGTTAGAGCCGGTCCAGGATCGAGAGCGCCGCCGCGAACCTTGCCCTCCTCGATCGCGTCACTTCGCCGGCGCCGCCATCGACGAGATCGAGGATCCGCGCATCTGGTGCGAGATCGTGCGCCAGTGGTCGACGCTCCATCCCGAATTCAGCTTCCTGCCGCGCAAGTTCAAGATCGCCATCACCGGCTCGCCCAACGACCGTGCCGCCGTGCGCGTGCACGACATCGGGCTGCGCCTGTGGCGCAACGAAGAAGGCGAGGTCGGCTTCGAGGTGATCGTGGGCGGCGGGCTCGGCCGCACGCCGATAATCGGCAAGACCCTGCGGGAATTCCTGCCGCGCGACGAGCTGCTCGCCTATCTCGAGGCGACCCTGCGCGTCTACAACCGCTACGGAAGGCGCGACAATCTCTACAAGGCGCGAATCAAGATCCTGGTGCACGAGATCGGCGCGGAGAAGATGCGCGAGGAGGTCGAGGCCGAGTATGCCGAGATCAAGGATGGCGCCCTGAAGCTGCCGGCCGAGACCATCGAGGCGATCGCGCGGCAGTTCGCGCCGCCGGCCCTGCCGCATCGGCCCGCCGTCGTGCCCGCCGTGGAGGCGCTGAAGCTCGACGACCCGGACTTCGCGCTGTGGCTCAGGTCAAACGTTTCGCCGCATCGTCTGGCAGGCTATCGCATCGTCACCGCCTCGTTGAAGCCCGCCGGTGCGCCGCCGGGCGATGCCAGCGCGGTGCAGATGGAAGGCGTGGCCGACATCGCCGACGCCTGCAGCCAGGGCGAGATCCGGGTGAGCCACGAGCAGAACCTCGTCCTGCCGCATGTCGCCGTCGAGGACCTGCCGGCGGTCTGGCGGGCGCTCGGCCGGCTGGGCTTCGCCGAGGCCAATATCGGCAAGATCACCGACATCATCGCCTGCCCCGGCCTCGACTATTGCGCGCTCGCCAATGCGCGCTCGATCCCGGTGGCGCAGCGCATCTCCACGCACTTCGCGGCGCTGGCGCGCCAGCACGACATCGGCGATCTCAAGATCAAGATCTCGGGCTGCATCAATGCCTGCGGCCATCATCACGTCGGCCACATCGGCATCCTCGGCGTCGACAAGAACGGCGTCGAGCTCTACCAGATCAGCCTGGGCGGCGACGTCGATTTCGGCAACACCGCGCTGGGCACCATCCTCGGTCCGGCCGTGACGGCGGACAAGGTGGTCGAGGCGGTCGACGCCCTGGTTTCCACCTATCTCGAGGCCCGCGGCGAGGGCGAGCGCTTCGTCGACACCTACCGTCGCATCGGCCTTCAGCCCTTCAAGGAGCGCGTCTATGCCGCTGTTTAGGGAAAGCGGGATCGTCGAGGATCCCTGGCAGAAGCTCGATGACGAAGCGCCCGTGCCGGCCGACGGCCTGGTGCTGGTGGGCTTCGCGCGCTGGCGCGAGGCGCGCGCGGCCCTGCTGGCGCGCCGCGGCCCGGTCGGCGTGGCGCTCGCCAATACCGATCCGGTGGAGGCGCTGGCGCCGGACGTCGCCCGGCTCGACCTGGTCGCGTTGCATTTCCCCAAGTTCAGCGACGGCCGTGCCTACAGCCAGGCCCGCCTGCTGCGCGGCCGGCTGGGCTATGCCGGCGAGCTGCGCGCCACCGGCAACGTGCTGCGCGACCAGCTTCCCTTCATGTTGCGTTGCGGCTTCGATTCCTTCGACAGCGACCAGAAGGGCTTCGCCGACGCGCTGGCCCGGGCGCGCACCCTGTTCAGCGTCGTCTACCAGCCTGCCGAGGACGGCCGCCTCCCGGCCTCGCTGCTGCGCCTCGGTCGGCCAGCGGGGCGGCCGGCCGCGGTCGTTTCATAGCCAAGGGACTCGCTATCTCCTGTCGGGGCGGAGGGGGCCCGTTGAACGAACCGGCTTTCTACCCTAACATTTGTTCAAATAAACGACAGGGAGGAGCGTTGTGTACAACGGGCACCAGGTCGAGACGCGTAACACCGCCCATTTCCGCCACGACTATCGCAGCGACCAGTCGGACCTGCGCCGGCTCTACGAGCAGGCCAAGATCGACCAGTGGAACGCCGCCCGCGACATCGACTGGTCGGTGCCGCTCGAGGGCGACGGCGGGCTGATCTCCGACGATCTCGTCGACATCCACGGCACCCGCTTCTGGGAGGCGCTGTCGCAGGCCGACCGCATCGAGCTCAACCGCCGCGTCACCCGCTGGCGCCTCTCCACCCTGGTGCAGGGCGAGCATGGCGCCATGCTGCTGTGCAGCCAGCTCGTGGAGAACGTGCAGGGCCAGGACGCCAAGCTCTTCCAGGCGACGCAGGTCGCCGACGAGGCGCGGCACAACGAGGTGCTGCAGCGCTATCTCGAGCTCAGGCTGGAGGGCGAGATCTACCCGGTCGGCGGCAACGTGAAGGAGATTTTCGACACGCTGCTCGGCACCTCGTCGTGGCATCTCAAGACCATTGGCCTGCAGCTCGTGGCCGAGACCTTCGCCGTGTCGCTGTTCCGCATGCTGGCGGAGTCCTCGAAGGACGCGGTGCTGCGCCAGGTCTGCCGCCGCATCCTGCAGGACGAGGCGCGCCACATGGGCTTCGCCATGCTGTCGCTGCCCGCCATCGTCGGCGGGGCGACCGAGGCCGAGCATCGCGAGATGGAGGATTTCGCCGTGTGGGCGCTCAGCCGCACGCTCTCCGGCATCTTCCCGCTCGCCGCCTACCAGGAGATGGGTTTCGGCAAGTCCGAGCTCGACGAGATCAAGCGGTTCCGGCGCGAGCGCGCGGCGGGCGGCGACGAGACCGCCTTCCGCAAGTTCTTCCGCCGCGACCTGCATGACGGGCTGGTGCGCAACCTGCGCAAGGTCGGGCTTCTGACCGAGCGCATCGCGCCCAACCTGCAGTCCTTCGGCATCAGCCTCGCCGCCTGAACCGAAGGGAGGCCATGCCCGTCGATCCGCAGATCCAGGCCCTGCTCGACAGGGGAACCGGTGTCCCGGCGACCCATACCCTGCCGGTCGCCGAGGCGCGTCGCCAGTATGAGGCGCGCGTCGCCATCATGGCGCCGCCGGCCAAGGTGGCGAAGGTCGGGGACCGCACCATCGAGGGACCGCGCGGCCCGATCGGCCTGCGCCTCTACACGCCCCTCGGCAGCGGTCCGTTTCCGCTGATGGTGTTCTTCCACGGCAGCGGCTTCGTGCTGTGCAGCCTCGACACGCATGACGGCATGTGCCGCAACCTCGCCGCCGGCATCGGCTGCGTGGTGGTGTCGGTCGACTACCGCCTGGCCCCCGAGCACAAGTTCCCGGCCGGGCCTGACGACTGCCTGGCGGCGACCCGCTGGGCGGCGGCGCATGCGTCGGAGCTGTCGGCCGATCCGGCGCGCATCATGCTGGCCGGCGACAGCGCCGGCGGCAACATGGCCGCCGTCACCGCGCTGCGCGTGCGCGACGAGGGCGGCCCCGCGCTCTGCGGCCAGATGCTGCTCTATCCCGTGACCGACTATCACACGCCGGGTACGCCCTCCTATGCCGAGAACGCCGACGGATATGGGCTGACGCGCGACACCATGGAATGGTTCTGGGCGCACTATCTCGGCAATCCCGCCGAGGCGCGGCATCCGCACGCCTCGCCGTTGCGCGCGCCCGATCTCGCCCGCCTGCCGCCGGCCTACGTCATGAGCGCCGAGTACGATCCGCTGCGCGACGAGGCGGAGCGCTACGGCGAACGGCTGCGCGCGTCGGGCGTGCCGGCGGAGATCACGCGGCGGGCGGGAATGAATCACGGCTTCCTGTTCTGGGTCGGCCTCGTCGGCGGCGCCGACGCGGCGATGGAAGAGGCCTGCGCCTGGGCCCGCCGGATCTTCGCGGCGCCGCGCAAGTAGCGGCGCCTTCAACCGCGGCGCTTTTTGGTTTTTCCCTAGGCAATTGTTGCGACGCTGGCATACAGTCCGCCGCCGCGGCTCCCTGAAAGGGGAGCCGCGTTCGTGAGTCCGCAACAGCCTTGTCGAGGAGAGCACCATGTCACCGGGCGTAAGTCGCCGCAGTTTAACCGCCGTCGCCGCCGCAGCGGCGCTGGCTCTGGCCGGCTGTGCGGGCAACAAGGTCGGGTCGGAGGCCGTCGCCGGCCAGACCCCGTCGGGCACCATCGAGCTGAAAGCCGTACAGGCCGCCTATATCGGCAGCGCCAGCGGCGGCTCGGGCACGCTGTATTACAAGGGCCGCAGCTATCCCTTCACCATCGGCGGCGCCGGCATCGGCGGCATCGGCGCCTCGACCATCGAGGGCTATGGCGAGGTCTACAAGCTGGCCAACGTGGCGCAGTTTCCCGGCACCTACGTGCAGGCCCGCTATGGCTTTGCCCTGGGCGACAAGAGCAACGGCCAGCTCTGGCTGGAAAACGAATCGGGCGTGATCATCCACATCAAGGCCAAGCGCGAGGGTCTGATGCTGACCCTGGGCGGCGACGCGATGGTGATCGGCTTCGATCGCTAGAGCAGCGCCCGATCAGATAGAACCGCATGCGGTTCTATCTGATCGGGCATAAGCTGCTCTAGAATTCAAATATTCTAGAGCACGACCTTCCGCTCGGCTGAGTCCAGCCGAGCGGAACGTGCTCTACGCCCTCCCGGTCGATCGCCCGTCGAGCGGGTGCTATCGACCGAGCACCTGCGCGACGGCGTGCGCGCCGTGACTGGTTATGCGCATCAAGCCGTGGAACGGACTGTTCAGTTCCACGATCAGGAAGGTCGCCCCTGCAATCGCCAGCGCCGTCAACGATATGACGGTGACGACCGTGGGATTGGGTCGGACATAAAGACCGAAGCTGCCGAAGATCGCGATGCTGGACAGGAAGATCAGGGTGAACACGGGCAGCAGGAGCGCGGCCGCCATTTGCTGGTTCATGACGAGCCAGCGCAGGTCGGACAGGCGATTGGTGATCTGCAACGCCTGCGACTGAAACCACCTTTGCGCCGCGTCGGCGGGCTCCAGCCCGGCGATCTGCCGCTGGACGTCGGTGAACTGGTTCATCCCGGCATCCGGCATCGGCCCGGTCGGTCCGAAATCCTCGTCGGGCCAGCGCTCGTGGAAACTGCGGGCGGCGACATGCCGTACCTGCTCGCGAATCCGATTCGCGCCCGGGCCAAAGGCCTGCAGGTATTCGTCGAGGTGAACGATGCCGGCCAGGCTCTGCCTGTATTCGGTATCGACCGTCGCGCGATAGCGGCTGGCCGACTGGATCAGCAGGCCCAGGGTCAGGGCGACCAGCGTCGCCATCAATCCCATCGCCAGCTTGATGACGTCGATGGATTCGGGACTGAGGTGATGTTGCGGCAGCCGGTATCGCAAGGCCATGCCGATGCCGGCGCCGGCGAGCGGGCAGAAGAAGGCCAGGGCAAAGAGAGTGACTGAGATCACGGCCATCGCCTGTCATCGTTCGGCGGGAGCATGGAACCTCGACCGCGACTCTCTCCCTCGATCACCCCGAAGGGCCGGCACCGCCATATCCCGGTCGTTGGTTGAACATCATAGGGCGAAGACATTTCGTGCGGACGGCGACCGACGGTATCATTTGTATCTGGCGGTCCTCGGCAGCCCGTGCCTGACGAGATGGCCGCCGCTGTAGCGAGGATCGTCCGTCACCTCGCGGTCGGCGAACGCCGGCGCCGGAAAAGCGACCATCAGGTCGAGCGTGTCGAACTCGGCCTCGACCATGATGAGGCCCTCGAGCTCGCCCTCGAACCGGTCGACCGACAGCACGACGCCGGACGGCGACTGCAGCCTGTAGCGCAGCTTCGTGATCCGCGGTCCCTGCAGGGACCGGGCGAGCAGGGCGAACTCCTCCTCCGGAAGATAGATCGACGTGATGAGGCGCGTCCGCGCGTCGACGTCGGCCTTTCGGCTGAGCCGCAACCTTGCCGGGCCGCCGTCGATCGGCCGGGCCTCGCGGAGGCGCAGCCGCGAGCCGGTGACATAGAGGTCGGTGATCCTTTCGCTCAGGACCACCTTGTCGCGCGGCACGGCGCGGCACAGCCAGCGCCGCTCGCGTTCGACGACCACGTATGCCGGCTTGGGAAAACCCAGGGCCCTTGCCGTTTCAGGATGGATGTCCATCCGCCCTTATGCTGGTCGTGCGCCGCCAACGGCAAGCCTGATCAGGCAGCCACGCGGAGCGCGCCTTCGTGCTCCAGCAGCCATTTCTTGCGCGGCAGCCCGCCGCCGTAGCCGGTCAGGGTGCCGTCCGAGCCGATCACGCGATGGCAGGGCACGACGATGCTGATCGGGTTCTGGCCGTTGGCCAGGCCGGTGGCGCGCACCGCCCTGGGCTTGCCGATGCGCCTGGCCAGCTCGGCATAGCTGATCGTCTGTCCGCTGCCGATCCTGCGCAGCGCCCGCCACACGCTTTTCTGGAAGGGCGTGCCCGTGGTCTCGACCGGCAGCCGGTCGATCACGCCGATATCGCCCTTGAAGTAGGCGCGCATGGCGCGCGTCAGCCCGCCGGGATCGCGCGCGCTTTCGAGCGTGTAGCCGCCCTTGCCGTAGTGGCGGTCGAGCAGCTGCCGCATGCGCGCCTCGTGGTCGGTCCAGTCGATGGTGCGCAGGTTGCCGGCGCGGTCGGCGACGATCAGCAGTTCGCCGATCGGCGTGTCGAGACGATCGATCAGCAGGGCGAGAGGTTCAACCATGGGCAGCCATCCTGAGATGTTGGGCGGCGTAGGCGTGCCACGGCCGCCAGGCCGGTGGGGCGTTGTCCTGGGCGAGGGAAATCGTCTCGCTTTCCCAGTCGCCGGGCGCGCGCAGGCCGGGCCGCTTGGCGATCAGGGGCGCGAGCCTGGGATCGCGCGCGAGGTGGCTGTCGATGGTGGCGATGTCGGCGCCGAGGTCGAACACCCGGCGCACCCGCGCGACGATCGCCGGCAGCGCCTTCACCGACGGGAAGCGGATGGTCACCGTCACCGAATTTCGCTCGGGCAGATGGGCGACGGCGACGCTGCCGCTCTTGCCGTCGAGCTGGATGCGCCGATGCCAGGCACCGGCTTCGACCCATTCGGTCCGCGGAGCCGCGCGCGCCGCCAGCGCGGCCAGCATGCCGGGCCAATCGTAGGGTGGCCGATAGGCGAGGCGCAGCGTGACGCCGTCGCGGGCCGAATTGTCGGTACCGCCTTTGCGGCGAAGCGCGCTGGGCGGCCGGCCGAACAGGTCGCGAAAGGTCTCGTTGAAGCGGCGCACGCTGCCGAAGCCCGAGGCCAGCGCCACCTCCACCATGGGCAGGCGCGTGTCGTGCAGGAGCTGCTTGGCGAACAGCACGCGGCGCGTCTGGGCGACGGCGATGGGCGAGGCGCCGAGATGGCGCTGGAACAGCCGGCGAAGCTGGCGGCCGCCGACGCCCAGCCGCTCGGCCAGCGCCTCGACGTCGCTCTCCTCGCCGTCGAGCGCGCCGTCGGCGATCAGGGCCAGCGCGCGGCTCACCGTGTTGGCGGTGCCGCGCCAGAAGGCGAGGTCGGGCGCGATCTCGGGCCGGCAGCGCAGGCAGGGCCGGAAGCCCGCGTCCTGGGCGGCCGCCGCCGAGGCGAAGAAGCGGCAGTTCTCGAACTTCGGCATGCGCGCCGGGCAGATCGGCCGGCAATAGATGCCGGTCGAGGTCACGCCCACGAACACGCGGCCGTCGAAGCGGGCGTCATGGCTCTGGAAGGCGCGGTAGTAGGTCCTGCGGTCGAGCAATTCCATGGCGGCATCTTCCCATGCGGGCGCGAATGCTGCTCGCGGTTTTCGGACCTCTATGGGTTCGGACAGCAGCGGTGGTTCAGCGGCCCTTCCGGCCGACCCGATACGCGCACCGTCGGGCCCCGGCAAGGACATGGTCGACCCGTTCGACGACGATCCTTTCCCCCAGCACCTTTCGGAAGATCGCCAGCTCCGAGCGGCAGAGCGCCTGGCAGGTCGCCGCCGCCGCGCAGATCGGGCAGTGGTCCTCGACGAACAGGAACGTGCCGTCCGTCTGCTCGAGGCAGCTTGCCATGTAGCCCTCGCCGCTGCGCAGGTCGGCAAGGGCCGCGAGCTTCCCGGCCAGCGAGCGGCGCCGGGAAAGTTCCCGGCGATAGAGGGCGAGGCTCTCGCCTTCCCGGCGCCGAACGAGCCTTTCCAGGCCCTTCTCGCCGAATACCGACCGGGTGGCCTTCAGCAGTTCGAGCGTCAGGTCGGCGTGCCGATCGGGAAAGCGACCGTGTCCGCGGCTCGTCAGCCGCCAATACTTCTTCGGCCGCCCCCGCTTTTGCCGTTGAAAGGCGGCCTCGACCAATCCGTCCGCCTCGAGCCTGCAGAGATGCTGGCGTGCCCCGGTCGGCGTCATGCCGAAGCGCGCGCCCACGTCGAACGCCGTTTGCGGCCCTCGCGTCTTGAGGTGGAACAGGATTCGATCGTCGCTGGATCGCGGCATCTATGCTTGACGGCTCTTTTTGGTAACTGTTTACTTATTTAAAGTAGTTGCTTCGTAAATTATGCCGGAAAGCCGCGCGCCACAAGTCAATCGCGGGCCGGCAAAGGGGGAAACGGTCGCCATGGGCAAGGACCCGGTCGCGGATGGCTGGTCCGCGCTGCTGAAGCCCGCCTGGCTGCCGGCGGTGGCGGCGCTGGTGGGCGGCGTGCTGCTGCATTCCATGAACGTGCTGATGCTGGCCACGGTTCTGCCGAGTGTCGTCGACGATCTCGGCGGCGCCGCCCTGATGAGCTGGACCAGCAGCGCCTTCCTCGCCTCGTCGATCGTGGCGGCGACCTGCACCGGCTACCTGACGGCCGTCATGGGCGCGCGCACCGTGTTCTGCGCCGGCGCCTTGATCTTCGGCGCGGGCGCGCTCACCTGCGCGCTGGCGCCGTCGATGGGCCAGATCGTGGCCGGTCGCTTCGTGCAGGGCTTCGGCGGCGGTCTTCTGACGGCGATGGCCTATGTGCTGGTGCGCAACACCTTCCCCGAAAGCCTGTGGGCGCGCGGCTTCGCGCTGCTGTCGGGCGCCTGGAGCCTGTCGATCCTGGTCGGTCCGCTGGTCGGCGGCGTGTTCGCCCGCTACGGCGACTGGCGCGGCGCCTTCTTCGCCGTGGCGGCGCTCGCCTGCGTGCTGGCGCTGGTCGCGTTGCGCGCCTTGCCGCGCAGCCTGTCGAGCCGCGCGGGCGCGCGCGTGCCCGCTCTGCGCGTGGCGCTGATCTGCACGGCGATCGCCGCCATGTCGTTGACCGCCATCGTGCCGCAGGCGCTGGCCAAGGCCGGCCTGTTCGCCGGCGCCATCGCCGCGCTGGCGCTCACCGTGCTGGTCGATCGTCGCGCGGCGAAGCCCCTGCTGCCGACCGACGCTTTTTCGCTGCATAGCCCGACGGGCGTCGGCCTGTGGCTGGCCCTGCTGGTCGCCATCGCCTACAGCCCGCTGCAGATCTTCGTGCCGATCTTCCTGCAGGGCCTGCACGGCCTCGATCCGCTGGGCGCGGGCTACATGGTGGCCGGCGCCTCGTTCGGCTGGACGGCGGTGTCGCTCATCGTCGCCGGGACGCCGCCGGAGCGCACCGGTCGCCTGCTGGTGGCGGGGCCGGTCATGATGGCGCTGGGCCTGCTGGGCGTCGCCTTGCTGATGCCGCTCGAGCCGGCGCCGATCGTCTTTCCGGCGATCGCGCTCACCGGGGCGGGCATCGGCTCCTGCTGGGCCTTCATCGCCCAGCGCGTCATGAGCGGCGCGCGCGCCGGCGAGGAGGACATCGCCGCCTCGTCGGTCGCCACGGTGCAGCAGACCGGCTTCGCGCTGGGCGCGGCGCTCGCCGGCCTTGCCGCCAACGCCGCCGGCCTGTCTGCCGGCCTCAACCGGACCGACATCGCCAACGCGGCCTTCTGGGTGCCGACGAGCTTCGTGCTGGCGGCGCTGGCCGCCATCGTCATGGGCGCGCGGCTGGTGCGCTGCCGTGGCCGGACCGCCGCCGGTTGAACCGCCTTTGCCGATGGACTCCGCTGCCGCGGGGGCGCACGGTCGGCAACTTCCAGGGTTCTTCGGGCGTTCGTGCTTGATCCACAGGGGGGCGAAGGAGTGTTCCGCCCATGTCGCTGGGTTTTCCCAACGAAAGCCGCTTCTACGACGGCGCCGTGCACGCCGTGCGCTTTTCGGGATATGACGGCGCCCTGGAAGCGTCGTTCTTCGTCGGCGAACGCGCGCTGAAACGGATCCAGCCCGACATGCCCCTGGACGAGCCCGGCCTGTTGCGAGCCTTCGACCTCAATCGTGACCGCATCTATGCGGCCGCGGCCAAGGTGTACGGGCGTGGACGCAAGGGCTCGTACGACCTGCTGCCCGAGGACTTTTAGCCGATCAGGAGGCCCGGTGGTGTTCCACCAGCGCCGCGCCGAAGGCCTGGAACAGGGTGCGGTTGATGGGGTTGCTCTGCGGATCGTATTCGGCGTGCCACTGGACGCCCAGCGCGAAGGCGGGCGCGTCGGCGACGCGGATCGCCTCGATCGTGCCGTCTTCCGCGATGCCCTCGACGACGATCCGCTTGCCGGGCTCGAGGATGCCCTGGCCATGCAGCGAATTCACGCGGATCGAGTCGCGGCCCAGCAGCCTGGCGAAGACGCCGTCATGCACCAGCCGCACCTCGTGACGGTCGGCGAACACGACATTCGGGTCGGGATGGATCTCGCCGTTCTCCAGCCGCGGCATGCGGTGGTTCATGCGGCCCGGCAGCTCGCGGATCTCCGGGTGCAGCGAGCCGCCGAAGGCGACGTTCATCTCCTGGAAGCCGCGGCAGATTCCGAACAGCGGCACGCCGCGGGCGACGCAGGCCTCGATCAACGCCAGAGCCATGGCGTCGCGCTCGACGTCGTAGGGCTCGTGCTTGGGATCGGGCTCGACGCCGAAGCACGTCGGATGGACATTGGCGCGCGCACCGGTCAGCAGGATGCCGTCGACCGCGCCCAGGAGGGCGTCGATGTCGGTGATGTCCGGCGTGCCGGCGAACATCAGGGGCAGGGCGCCCGCGACTTCCGCGACCGCACGCAGATTGCTTCGCCCCACAAGTTGCACGTTGTGTCGGTCGTTGATGACATGCGCGTTTCCGATCACGCCGACCACCGGTTTCGTCATGTCAGCCTGCTCATCCTCCTTCGTCGATCCGTCGACAGCCAGCTAGCTTATATCATGCCAAGGACAAAGCGCCTTGCACCGCCCTGGCATGTTCGTTTGGCCGCCGCCTGGGCGGCGCGCGACGGCGAGGCCTTTCTGGCGCTGTGGCATCCCGACGGCGTGCTGCACTCGCCGCTCTACGACCGGCCGGTCGCCGGCAAGGAGCTGGGCCGGCTCACCGGGCTGCTGCGCGAGTCGGCGCCCGATCATGTCTGGCAATTGCTGGACTGGACGGCCCGAGGCGATGTCGTGGTCATCGAATGGCAGGCCACGCGCACGGCCGGCGGACGCCGAATCGACTGGCGCGGCGTCGACAGGTTCCGCCTCCGCGAGGGGCGGATCGCCGAGGAGAGGGTCTACATGGATACGGCCGCGCTTCGGGCGGCGCGAAACCTCGTGTGGCCCGAGCCGCTCGTTCGCCTGGATTGAGAAGGTCGTTTCGACCGCTGCCGAAACAACGGCGTGGCCTCGCTTCCTATGGTGCGCGCGGTCCTCAACACAGGAGAAGTCCATGGCCGATCTTCATGCGATCCACGACGGTCTCGTCGTCACGGCGTTCTGGGAGGCCAAGCCCGGCGAACGCGAGCAGGTGGTCGACATCCTGCGCAGGTTCCTGCCTCAGGCCCAGCGCGAGCCGGGCGTGAAGGCCTTCCAGATCCACCAGTCGCTCACCGAGCCGGAGAAGTTCTTCTTCTACGAGGTGTTCCGCGACGAGGCGGCCTTCGCCGACCATCAGCAGACCGAGCACTTCAAGACGCTGATCGCCGCCGAGGCGCTGCCCAGGCTCGCCAGGCGCGAGCGTACGCAGCACAGGTTCGTGTGATCACTGCTGTCATCCCGAGCGCAGCGCCTGCCCTGAGCGAAGCCGAAGGGAGGGACCTTTGCGGATCAGGAAAGGTCCCTCGGGCTCCGCCCTCGGGATGACAGTCATTCTGCTGCAGCCTGTTGTGCCTTCGTCCACCGCCCGACATCGAGCCAGGTGCTCTGGTAGGTGGCGCCTTCGCCCATGTCGGTGTAGCGGTCGGAGCAGAGCATGTTGATGGTGCCCGACACCGCCTCGCCGGTCGGACGCTGGCCGGGGACCAGCACCACGCCGGGCTGGATCTCGTCGCTCACCTGCAGGACCAGGCCGATCTCGCCGCGATCGTTGAACAGGCGGACGTCGTCGCCCTGCTTCAGCCCGCGTTTCCTGGCGTCGTCGGGATGCAGCACGCAGAACGGCCGGCCCTCGCGGTTGCGCAGGAAGCCCACGCCGGAGAACGCCGTATGGGCCTGGAAGTAGCCCGGCGCCGTCAGCAGGCGTAGCGGCCATTTGCTGGCCTCCGCGACTTCGACCGGATCCTCGTTCCAGTCGGGCAGGGGCGGCAGGCCCTGCCTGGCCAACTGCTCGGAATGGAATTCGAGCTTGCCCGACGGCGTCTTGAAGAGCTGGCCCTGCCACTCATGGGCGATCGGGATGGGCTCGCCGGCGAACAGCTTTTCCGGGTCGGCCTTGGCCGCCGGGCCGGTCGCCCCCTTGAACAGCTCGCGCGCCGCTTCCTGCGGCGGCAGGGCGAAGATGCGGTCGGTGAGCCCCATGCGCTGCGCCAGCGCCTGCGCCACGGCGAAGTTGGAGCGCGCCTCGCCCTGCGGCGCCGCCGCCTGCCGGCCCCACTGCATCCAGTAGGCGCCGTAGGCGCGATAGAGGTCGTCGGTCTCGAGATAGCTCGCCGCCGGCAGCACGATGTCGGCGAAGCGCGCGGTGTCGGTCAGGAAGGGATCGTGCACCACGGTGAACAGGTCCTCGCGGCCGAGGCCCTGGCGCACCTTGTGCACCTCGGGGCAGGTCACCGCCGGATTGTTGGCCGAGACATAGAGCGCGCGGATCGGCGGATCCTTCATGTTCAGGAGCTCTTCGCCCAGCCGCAGATGGTTGACCAGCCGCGTGCTCGCCGGTCCCGACGGCTTGCGCACCGCATTGTAGTTGAGGTCGCACGACGCCGCCGTCAGCAGCAGCGCGCCGCCGCCCTTCACGCCGTAATGGCCGCTCACGCCGGGCAGCAGCGCCACGGTGCGCAGCGCCTGGCCGCCATGGGTGAGGCGGGTCATGCCTTCGCCCAGCCGGATCAGCGCGGACTTCGCCGTGCCGTACATCGCCGCCAGCTTCTCGATGTCGGCGACGGCAAGACCCGTGATCGTCGGCGGTGCGGGCCGGCGTGAAGCGGGGCAGGATCTCGCGCTCGACCTGGTCGAAGCCCAGCGTGTGCCGGGCGATGTAGCCGCGGTCGGCGCGCTGGTCGCGCACCAGGATGTGCATGACGCCGAGCGCCAGCGCGGCGTCGGTGCCGATCCTGATGGGCAGGTGGAGGTCGGCCGCCTTGGCGCTGCGCGTGCGGCGCGGATCGATCACCACGATCGGCACGCCGCGCTTCTTCCTCTGCTCCTCGGCCAGCGCCCAGAAATGCACGTTGGTGGCGGCGAGGTCGGCGCCCCACGAGATCACCAGGTCGGAATGCACGACGTCCTCGGGATCGGCGCCGCCCACCGGACCGACCGTCACGTCCCACGCGGTCTCGCAGCAGGTGTCGCACACCGTGCCGGCCTGCAGGCGCGAGGCGCCCAGCGCGTGGAACAGGCCGTTCACCAGCCCGCGATTCATCAGGCCCTGGTGGGCGGAGTAGGCGTAGCCCAGCAGCGCCAGCGGGCCGCATTCGCGGATGATCGCCTTCCAGCGGGCGGCGATCTCGTCGAGCGCCTCGTCCCAGCCGATCGGCTTGAACTGTCCGGCGCCCTTCGGGCCGGTGCGCCTGAGCGGGGTCTTGAGGCGCTCGGGCGAGTTCACCAGGTCGGCGTCGCGGTTGACCTTGCCGCAGGCGAAGCCCGCCGTGTAGGGATGGTCGGGATCGCCCTGCACGCGCACGACCCTGCCGTCCTCGACATGGGCGATGAGCGAGCACATGTCGGGACAATCGTGCGCACAAACGACTCGAACGGACTTCAAGCAGCGCCTCCTTCTCTCCTGGAGCGCGGACCTCCAGGTCCGCTCATGAGGATGATGCGGACCGGGAGGTCCGCGCTCCCTTGAGCATAGCTGGGGAAGAAAGAAAGAGGCCTTACTTCTTCTTGGCGGCGCCCTTAGCTGGGGTCGCTTCCGGCTTGGCGCCGCTCGACTTGGTGCCGGCGCCGACGCCGGCGTCGGCGGAACCGGTCATGCCGAAGCGGTCCTTGAAGCGCTGCACGCGGCCGCCGCGGTCGATGCTCTGGCGCACGCCGGTCCAGGCCGGGTGGGTCTTGGGATCGATGTCGAGGCGCAGCGTGGCGCCTTCCTTGCCCCAGGTCGACCGGGTCTCGAACGACGAGCCGTCCGTCATCGTCACGGTGATCTTGTGGTAATCGGGGTGGATCTTCTCTTTCATGGCAATCTCCGGCGCAGGGGCCGATTTCCGCCCCAGGGAGCGGGGCGCAGGGAGCGGGATCGCTGGCGCGACAAGGCGGCGGATATACAGGCCCGGGAGCGCGGCGACAAGCCGGTTGTCCGGGGCCGGAGGGGCCTGTAGACCGGCCGGACCGATGAGCGATTCGACCTTTGAAAGCCTGGCCGACAGCCTGCTCGCCACCCTGGAGGAGGCGATCGGCGAGCATGCCGATGCCGAGCTGCAGGGCGGCGTGCTGACGGTCGAGGGCCGCGACGGCACCTGGCTCGTCAACAAACATGCAGCCACCCGGCAGATCTGGCTGAGCTCGCCGCGCAGCGGGGCGCGACATTATGCTTTCGACGCCGCCACCGGCCGGTGGGAGGATACGCGCGGTGGCGCCGACCTGCTCAAGCTCCTGTCGGCCGAACTGGACGCAAGCCTGTCGTGGCAACCGCAATGAACCGATTCACCGGCCTCAACCTCCTCGGCCCCTATCTCCGGCCCTATCGCGGCCGGGCGCTGCTGGCGCTGCTCTCCCTCATCGTGGCGGCCGGGACGGTGCTGGCCTTCGGCGCCTGCCTGCGCGCCCTGATCGACCGCGGCTTCGCCCAGGGCCGGCCCGACGTGCTGAACTACGCCCTGGCCTCCCTGCTGGCCGTGGCGCTGGTGCTGGCGATCGCCTCGGGCGGGCGCTTCTATCTGGTCTCGTGGCTGGGCGAACGCGTGGTCGGCGATCTGCGTCGCGACCTCTTCGCCCATGTCATACGGCTGGGCCCGGCCTGGTTCGAGATCAAGCATTCGGGCGACGTCATGAGCCGCATCTCGGCCGACGCCCAGCTCATCGAGCAGGTGATCGGCTCGTCGGCCTCGGTGGCGCTGCGCAACATACTGATGTGCGTGGGTGGCGTGGCGCTGCTGGTGATCACCAATCCCAAGCTGGCGCTGCTGGTGCTGGGCGTGGTGCCGATCGTCGTGGCGCCCATCATCCTGTTCGGGCGCAGGGTGCGCGCGCTGTCGCGCGAGGCGCAGGCCCGCATGGCCGACATGGTGAGCCAGGGCGCCGAGACGCTCGACGCGGTGCGCACCGTGCAGGCCTTCGCCCAGGAGGAGCGCGCCGCGATGCGCTTCGGCGAGGCCACCGAGCGCGCCTTCGACGCGGCGCGCCAGCGCATCGCGCGGCGCGCCGTCATGACCACCCTGGTCATCTTCATCGTCTTTGCCGCCGTCGGGTTCCTGCTGTGGATCGGCGGGCAGGACGTGCTGAGCGGCCGCATCAGCGCCGGCGACCTGTCGGCCTTCGTGTTCTACGCCGTGCTGGTCGCCAGCTCGGGCGGCGCCATCAGCGAGACCATCGGCGACCTGCAGCGCGCCGCCGGCGCCGCCGAGCGCCTGGCCGACCTGCGCGCCGAGCCGCCCGCCATCGTCGAGACCGCCCATCCCGCGCCGCTGCCCCAGCCGGTCAAGGGCAGCGTCCGCTTCGAGCAGGTGTCGTTCCGCTATCCCGCGCGGCCCGACTGGCTGGCGCTCGACCGCTTCGAGCTCAGCGTGGGGGCGGGCGAGACCGTTGCCATCGTCGGGCCCTCGGGCGCCGGCAAGACCACCGTCTTCAACCTGCTGCTGCGCTTCTACGATCCCGAGTCGGGCACGGTCCGGGTCGACGGCGTCGATATCCGCGACCTGCGCTTCGCCGACCTGCGCGGCGCGCTCGCCATCGTGCCCCAGGAGCCGGTGCTGTTCTCCACCTCGGTCGCCGACAATATCCGCTACGGCCGGCCCGACGCCTCCGATGCCCAGGTGCGCGCCGCCGCCGAGTCGGCTTCCGCGCTCGCCTTCATCGAGACGCTGCCGGAAGGCTTCGCCACCCATCTCGGCGCGCGCGGCGTGCGCCTGTCGGGCGGTCAGCGCCAGAGGATCGCCATCGCCCGCGCCCTGTTGCGCGATCCCGCCATCCTGCTGCTCGACGAGGCGACCAGCGCGCTCGACGCCGAAAGCGAGCTGGCCGTGCAGCAGGCGCTCGACGGGCTGATGCACAAGCGCACCACCCTGGTGATCGCCCATCGCCTGGCGACGGTGCAGAAGGCCGATCGCATCGTGGTGGTCGACCAGGGCCGGGTCGTCGATGTCGGCCGGCACGGCGAGCTGGTGCGCCGCGACGGGCTCTATGCCCGGCTGGCCGAGCTCCAGTTCAACCTGCCGGCGGCCGCCGCGGAATAGCTAATGTAATACTTTAAGTATTGATAAAATACCGTTGTATTTCAGGTCGATAGACCGTAATCTTGAGCCATATTGTCAAAGGCTCACCGATGTTCATCCAAATTCATTCCCGACAGACTTCTCCGCGCGACGCCCTGAGCCGCCTGGCCGACTGGTGGCCGGCCGCCCTGATCGGCCTGGTGGCGCTGCTGAGCGCCCTTCCGGACAGCGCCCCGGGCTTCTTCTAGGCCTCGGCCCTTCCCGCCGGCGCCCCGCTTGTCGCCGGCACGCGCGTCATCGCGGCAGCCAGCCCAGCGCGCGCGCCTGCAGGCTGTGGATGTAGAGCCGCTCCGCCGTCTCGGTCGCGCCGGTCGTGTCGTAGGCGCCGCTCGGGTCCTGCAGGTCGGCGGTGATCCTGCCCGCCTCGTCGATCGCGAAGACGTGCCCGTAGGGCTTGCCGAGCGGCAGCAGGGAGCGCGGCAGGCGCAGCAGCACCTTGCGCAGGAACGGCCGCTCGGCCAGCGAATCCGCCGCCGGGTTGCGTGGCTTGAACAGGCCGACCCAGAACCGGCCGTCGCGGCCGCGCATGATGTTGTCGGGATAGCCCGGCAGGTTGTCGAGCAGCACCCTGGCCTGCGGTGACCCAGCCTGCACGTCGAGGTCGCGGGCGCGCCCGTCGATCTTCCAGACGCGGTAGCGGCCGGTCTCGGTCACCAGCAGCGTATGGCCGTCGGCCGCCAGCGCGATGCCGTTGGCGAACGAGAAGCCGCGCGCCACGATGCGCGTCCTGCCCGTCGCCGGGTCGTGGGCCAGCACGCGGCCGGTGGCGGATTGCTCCATGATGTCGAGCACGCTCGCTTCCAGCGTGCCGCCCCAGCGCACGGGCGAGAAGCGCGTCGAGGCATCGGTGAAGTAGATCGTGCCGTCCGGCGCCACGACAATGGCGTCGGCGTAGCCTATGGGATCGCCGGCCGCGACGCGGTCGGCCAGCACGCTCACCTTGCCGTCCGGCGTGAGGGCCAGCAGCCCCTTGAAGGCGTCGGCGGCGATCAGGCGGCCGCCGGCATCGAAGTCGAAGCCCAGCACGCGCCCGCCGGTGCTGGCGAAGACCTCGCGCTGGCTGCCATCCGGTTGCATGCGCAGCAGCCGGCCGCCCTCGACCGCGGCATAGAGCCTGCCGTCCGGCCCGATCGCGACATGCTCCGGTCCGACCTCGCCGCCGAGGTCGATCAGGCGCAGCCCCGCCAGCCGCGTGTTGGCGGCGAACGGCCCGGTGAAGCCGGGCGGCGTCGGCGCTGCCCACGCCACGGGCTCGGCAGGGACCGGCCAGAAGCAGAAATAGGCGGCCGCCGCCGCCAGCACGAGCGCCGCACCGGCGGCGGCCTTGGCGACGATGGATCTCAACGCACTCAAACGCGCCTCCGCGGGCCTGGTCCAAGGACCGGCTGTCATCGCTCGCACTCTAGGGAATGGCGGCGGCTGCATCCACATGCAGCAGCCCGCCGGAGCGGCAATGAGCGATCGACCGCAATGCCGGTACCCGTTGCAGCGTCAGTGCCTGCTGGATTGACACGGTGCAGTGCCGAAGGTGCGACCAGAAAGCGGCGGCGTTGCCGCCCTCCAGAGGCAAACCTATCCTGCGAGTCGGACAGCCGTCTGGCGATGTCGGCCGGGACGGGCGCTCGTGCCATGACGCTCGTGAGAGGGAGGCGGTGATGGACGACATCCTGATCAGGGGCGGCCAGGTGATCGATGGCACCGGCGCGCCGGCCCGCGTGGCCGATGTGGCCATCCGCGCCGGCCGCATCGTAGCCATCGAGGCCGACCGGGCGGACAGCGCCGAGCGCGTCATCGACGCCCACGGCTCGGTGGTGGCCCCGGGCTTCATCGACATCCATACCCATTCCGACTTCACCCTGCCGCTCAACCCCAAGGCCGAGGCCAAGATCCGCCAGGGGGTGACGACCGAGGTGGTCGGCAATTGCGGCTTCTCCGTCGCGCCGGCGCTGCCCGGCAAGGTCGACGCGCTCCGCGAGTATCTGTCGGGCAGCGCCCCCTGGCTGACCTTCGAGGAAACCGACTTTGCCCGCTACATGGACCGCTGGCCCGACATCGCGGTGAACACCGTGATGCAAGTCGGCCACAACACGCTGCGTCTGATGGCGATGGGCATGGAAAACCGCGCGCCGCGCGAAGCCGAACTGCGCCACATGCAGGACATGCTGGCGGAGGGACTGGAGGCCGGCGCGCTCGGCCTGTCGTCCGGCCTGTTCACCGCGCCGGGCAGCTTCAGCGAGCGCGACGAGCTGCGCGCCCTGGGTCGCGTACTGAAAGCCCACGGCGCCCGCTACTCCTCCCACATCCGCGACGAATCCCATGGCGTGCACGAGGCCGTCGCCGAAGCGATCGACATCGGCGAGCAGTGCGGCGTCCATGTGCAGATCGCCCACATGAAACTCAGCGGGACCGACAGCTGGGGCCAGGCCGATCGCCTTCTCGCGGCGATCGACGCCGCGCGCGCCCGTGGCGTCGACGTGCACGGCGACCAGTATCCCTATGACTGGGCCACCAACCCGCTGCGCTTCCTGCTGCCGACCTGGCTGCATGAAGGCGGCATCTCGGCGACCTTGGAACGCCTCGCCGATCCCTATGTCCGCGCGCGCATCCGCCAAAAGATCGCCGAGGTCGGCTTCAACAATTTCGGCCAGATCGACTCGTGGGCCGACATCCGCATCGCCATCTCGCCGCGGGGCGCCGCCGAGCCCGGCCGGACCATCGAGGAGATCGCGCGCGAGCGGCGCTGCGATCCGCTCGACGCGGTCTGCGACGTCATCATCGCCGACAGGGGCGCGACCCGCATCGTGGTGCGGTCGATGTCGGAAGCCGACGTGCGCGCCATCGCCGCCGACCCGTCCGCCCTGGTCGGCTCCGACGGGCCCTGCGTGGCGCCCTATGGCATCACCGGCCAGGGCAAGCCGCATCCGCGTCTCTACGGCACGTTCCCGCGCCTCATCGGCCACTATGCCCGCGATCTCGGCCTGCTCACCTTGCCCCAGGCGATCGCCAAGATGACCGGCGGCGCCGCGGCGGCGCTCGGCCTGGCGGACCGCGGGCTCCTGCGCGAAGGCCAGGCGGCCGACGTGGTCCTGTTCGACCCCGCAACGATCATCGACCGGTCGACCTACGACGACCCGCACCAGTATCCGGCGGGCATCGGGACGGTGATCGTCAACGGCACGATCGTGATCGACGGCGGCGAGCACACCGGCGCTCTGCCGGGCCGGTTGCTCAGGCGGCGGGGAACGGTGCTGGCGTGAGGCGGGTCCGCCCGACCGGCATCGCCGGAGGCCGGCGATCCGGAAAAGAAGGCGAAAACCTTATAGGCAGCCCGGCCAGCGTGGGATGTTGGGGGGCCGACGGCGCCTCCATCGGCGTGGCCCGAGGTGCTTTCGAAGACGGGCCAACAGGACCGCCTCGTTCCGAGTTTCGCACTCCCAGAGAACAAGACAGCGCCAGCCCTCGGCTTGTCGCTGGCCCACTCCACCATCGTCCCTTGGTATCCGTCGACGCGCGGAGTTTTGTTGTCGGCCTCGAACTGCGGCTTGAGCGCCAGCTTGTAGAAGTTCAGCGCCGCCTGCAGCCCAGGGATTTGATTCAGCTCCGGCGTCAACTGAGCGGGCTGCTTGCTCGTGACGACGATGTGCTCCCCGCCTTCGAGATCGACGGTGAAGCGCCCCTCATGTCGATGGAATGTAGCGGGCCGACAGTAACCGAGGTCGACCGCCTCGCCATAGGTCAGCGTATAGGTCCCTTCCTCGGGATGATCGATTGCGCCTGCATCGTCATAGGCCAACCAGGCGGTTGCCTTCTCGTCCGACCGTATCGGCGTGCCGGTGAGCACGACGACGTATTTCGCAGCCGTGAAGGCTGAGTCCGCGCTCTTACCCCATGCCGCGCTTACCGCCGCATGGTGGTGCTCGTCGCAAACCACGAGCACTCGGTCAATATTACATACCGCTTGGAAGGCGTCCTTCAGGCCTTCGACCGCTGCCCAGGTTGCGCAAACGTCGAACTCGATCTTGTCCTCGACGCCTGTGACCTTGCCCATGTACTTGCCGGTGACGAAATGGAAGTCCTTCGCCCACTGCCTCACCACCTCCACTCTCGGAGCGATCACGATGACGCGGTCTATCAACCCCTGGTCGAAGAGAGCCTTTGCGATTGAGCACGCCGCAATCGTCTTGCCAGCGCCTGGTGCGGCGTTGATCAGGAAATGCCTGTCCTCGGCCTTTTCCACGAGCCAATGGAGAGCTTTGGCAAGAGCCTTGGATTACCCAGTACTCCGTCAGCGTGATCTCCCGGATCGGCAAGTTTGCCGGCGGCTTCAAGACGGCGTGCTTGTTTATCCGCACCATCGCGGCAGCATAGGTGATGTTCCTCTTCTCAACTTTGACCTGCTGCTTTCTCAGCTCGTAGACAAGCTCGGGTAGGTTTGAGACCCCGAACAAGACGAGTGCTTCAAGACGTGTAAGCGGATTCCGCCGCCGCCAGGAGTCGAGCATCCCGCTCCTTGTTCCGCTCGAACTTGGCCGTCCAGAACTCCGTGCGCGTCTTCGGCATCTTGAAGACGGAGCTCCGAGCCACCTATAAGGCGGTTGGCGCAGGGCAACATAAAGCATGGCCGTACTTGAGTGTTGCAGGGGAGAAGCTGTTCAATCTAGCTACTCAAGCACATCACACTCTTTCGCTGTCGCCTGTGAATAACGCACTGGATCGTTGCTGCGATCTCGCGGTGGCCGCCCAAGCAGCAGCCGAAACGCAAGCGATAGAGGATATAGACTTGGCGTCGATCATCAGTGAGATTGATATGACAATAGAAGAAATCTGGATGGATTGAACGATGAAGCTGATCTGGTGCACCAAATGCAATGACCTCGTTAAGTTGACGCGAGACGAAGTCCGCAAGTGCAAATGCGGGCGAATTAGCGGGAAATACGTTGACCGAGGGCATGCCATTGTCTCTCCAAAAGCAATTAGTGTCGTGATAGGCAATAAGCATCTGAAGGACTCTGCGCTTCGAATGAAGCGGCTACTAAGGCGCCGGCCCGTCTCTTCGAAGTCCGCCTACAAGCGCAAGGCGGCAATCGAGTTGGCGTATGTGCGCCCAAACGCGGCACCAGGAAACCCTCGAACGCAGGTCCGGGGAAAGGTCCAGAACTAGGCTGGTGATGCAGACGGGGACATTGTCGTCTCGAAAAGGGTCGAGTTTCCAGGGCCTCCTTGACGGCAAGCCTCCTCCGACGGGTGTACCATCGCTAGAAATACAAGCTGGTTAGCGTTGCATCGGCCAATGCACTCCTGGACGACGATATTCCATTCTAGTGCGGCAGCCAGCGGTGGGGTGGATTGACCGTCACCTCGACGCCGGCAGCGCTCAAAGTGTCGTCGACGGCACCAGCGACCTCCTGAGCACCCGGCTGGGGCTCCCTCGTCCTCTCGGTGAAGGTCCGCGCTCGCGGGCGCGAGGATTGGCCGGAAGCCCTAAGGGAAGTTAGCTTGATAGCTCGTCGCCATCAGCGAGACATGGGTCTCAAGTGGCGGACGTAGCTCGAACGCTCGCGGTTCCCGCGCGAAGTTCCAGAGTCTCACAAGATGCCAGTTCTCACGGCGCGCTTCGGCGACGGCGAGTTCGTTGCGCGTGATCTGGAAAGGCGTGCGTTCCCAGCCGTTGGTCGTTTTCACCTCGACCAGGCGGCTGCTGCCGTCGGTCTCGAAGCTCTGGATGTCGAAACCAGCGCCGTCGCCATCCAGATGCGACACCCAGCGGATGCGCCCGGCGAGATCGGGTCGTCCGGCAGCGACGAGGCTGGCACGCTCGTGTTCCAACACTCGCTCCTCGCCGGCACGACCGAGCGCGCGATTGCGGGCATCCCGCTCGGCGATGTCATACTTGCGTGCGATGGCTGTCATCTGTTCCAGCTCAAGTGGCGGCGGTGCGTTGCTGACTGTCGGTGGTGGGCCGATCCACAGGGTTGTTCCCTCGCGTGCCGATGGCGGCTCGGCGGTTGGAGGGCGGCGCGAAACCGAAGCGAGCCATTCGGGATGGCGATCGAGCCAGCGCACTACGGCATCGGTCAGAGAGATCTGGATGTTGAATGCGGGCAGGTATCCGGGAATCCAATCCTCCCCAAGACCCTTGAGCACCGCACTGATGTTCCGATGCTTGTACTCGATCGATCCGCGTGGCCGATCGATCGCGGTCTGCAGCAGGCGGTTGTGCTGAGCCTTATTGTAGGGACGGCGCGCGACATCCTCGGCCAGCATCGCGAAGTAGTCCGCGACGATTGCGTCGTTCTCGTCGTCGGTCCAGTCATCCGCCATCGGTGCCGTCGGCGAGCGAGGGGAGATACCGGATCATGTCAGCAGCCGCGTCAGCACGCCCAGCACCGGACCCGCCTCGGCCAGTCGCTGGTCGAGGGTGTGCACCGTGGCGCCATGCCCCGACGCCGTGGCGAGATTGAGCGCGTCGCCGGCGCGCAGTTCCAGCGTATGCTGATCGACGAACTTCGCCGCGGCGCGGAAAATTGCCCCCGTCACCGGCAACACCGTGAAGCTCTCCGCCGCAAGCCGGTTGAAGGTCGCCAGCGCTGCCGCGCGCTGCTCCAGCGTGAGCAGCCCGTCTCGCAGCTTGATCGAAAGCGCGGAGGACGTCTCGGCAAGACTGATGGCGTCCATGGCACGAGCTGCTGACTATCCAGGTGGTCATGTTAGCCGAGAGGCCAGGTAAGTGTCACTTCAGTTCTTGACTATTCCTTAGGTATGTTCTATTTTTGTTCCTTTCTTCGAAGGGGCCATTCATGTCGTCGCACGCCTTTCATCTGCGAGTGTCGGAGGACAACTGGCGCGATCCCGACCTCAGCGTCCTCGAGCACCGCCGCGGTCCCGTACCGGCCGCTCCGCTGGCGCTGCTGCCCCAGCCCTGGCGCGACTGGGTCGCCGATGCCGAGCGGGCGACCGGAGCGCCGGCGGACTACCTGCTGCAGTCAGTGCTGGCAGGCGTCGCGGCGATGTGCGGCGCGGCCGTGCGGGTGCGCGTCACGCCGGCGTGGGACGAGCCGCTGGTGCTGTGGCTGGCGGCGGTGGGCGAGGCCTCGGCCGGCAAGTCGGCGGCGCTGGCGCCGATGCTCCGCCTGCTCGAGGTCGTCGAGCAGGAGCGCCAGCTGGGCGACGCCGAGCGGCGGGCCGCTCACGCCGAGCGCGTCGAGAAGAAGGCCGAGACGCTGCCCTTCGTGCCCTCGCAGGTCGTGGCCGACGATATCGGCGATCCGGCCGTGCTCGCCGCGATCGTCGCCGCCAATCCGCGCGGCCTGCTGCTGTGGCGCGACGGTCCGGCCGTCCGCATCGGCGGCGAGGAAGCCGACGATGCCGATCGCGCGCTCTGGCTGGCGGCCTGGGAGGCGCGCGGCGTCACCGTGACGCTGCCGCGCCAGCCGGCGCTGTCGGTCCGGCACTTTCCGGTCAGCATCGTGGCGACGCTGCGCCCGCAGCCGCTCAAGGCGGCGCTGCAGAAGCTGTCGCTGGAGACCGGCGACGACAGCCTGGTCGCGCGCTTCCTCTTCGCCTGGCCCGGGCCGCAGCCCTATCGCGCGCTCGCCGTCGTCGAGCTCTCGCGCGACGAGGAGATCCTGCAGCGCCTGCGCGCCCTGTCGCGGCTGGGCGCGAGCGCCGACGATCCCTGCGTGATCGAGGTCGACGCCCGCGGGCGCGCCGCGCTCGATGGCGTGCTGGCGACGCTGCATGCCGAGCGCCACAAGGCCGAGGGGCCGGAGGCGACGTGGCTCGGCGCCAGCCGGTCGCTGATCGTACGGCTCGCGGGCGTCCTCGAACTGCTGGGCTCGATCGACGGCAGGGTCGTGCGGCCGGGCGCGATCGGCGCCGAGCAGGTCGAGGCCGCGGCGGCGCTGTGGCGCGACTACTTCTGGCCGCATGCCCGGGCGGTGTTCGACAGCGCCGAGCTCTCGGAGCATTCCAGGCGCGTGCGCCGCGTCGCGCGCTGGCTCCTGGACAAGCGGCCGGCCGACGGTATCGCGCGAGGACATCCGCCGGCGCGCGCTCAGCCTCAGCGCCACCGCCGAGGAGACCGAGCACGTGCTGCAGCGGCTGGCCTATCTCGGCTACGTGCGCGCCGACCACAGCCGTGAGCGTCCCGGCCGGCCGACCACCCACTGGACGGTCAATCCGGCGCTTGCCGAAGCGTCAAAACCAACAGCGAAACTTGCGTAACTATCCGAATTCGCCCCGAGCGAGCTCGATCGCTGGGAGCGCGCCACTCCGTGGCGCCCTTCCTAGGCGTTACGATACCCTATGAGCGCCACGGAGTGGCGCGCTCCCAGCGAAGACAATGCCTCAGCGCTTCCCGCCCTTGCGCTCCGCGTCCAGGCGCCTGAGCTCGCGGCGCATGATCTTGCCGGTCGTGGTGAGCGGCAGCTCGGCCACGAACTCGACCTCGCGCGGATATTCGTGGGCGGCGAGGCGGGTCTTCACGTAGCCCGCGAGGTCAGCCTTCAGCGCCTCGGTGGCGGCGATCTCGGGCCTGAGCTGCACGAAGGCCTTCACGATCTCGGTGCGCACCGGGTCGGGCACGCCGACCACGCCGACCATGGCCACGGCGGGGTGCTTCATCAGGCATTCCTCGATCTCGCCCGGCCCGATGCGATAGCCGCCCGAGGTGATGACGTCGTCGTCGCGGCTCTTGAAGAAGACGTAGCCCTCCGCGTCCATGCGCCCGAGGTCGCCGGTCAGCAGCCAGTCGCCGGCGAACTTGCGTTCGGTGGCCTCTTGGTTGCGCCAGTATTCCAGCATGACGATGGGATCGTGGCGCCATCCGGCGATCTGGCCTTCCTCGCCGGCCGGCAGCACGCGGCCCTCGCCGTCGACGATGGCGACCTTGCGGCCGGGGCAGGCGCGGCCGCACGATCCCGGCCGGACGGGAAACCAGTCCGGCGAGTTCAGCAGCATCAGGTTCATCTCGGTCTGGCCGTAGCCTTCCGAGATCGTGGTGCCGAAGGTGTCGCGGCCCCAGGCCAGCAGTTCCTCGCCCATCGCCTCGCCGCCGGTCGAGATGGCGCGCAGGTCGTAGCGCCAGCGCTCGCGCGGCTTGGCGACCTGCCGCATCATCTTGAGCGCCGTCGGCGGGATGAAGGCCACGCCGACCTTGTGCCGCTCCAGCAGCGCGAAGGCGCGCTCGGGGTCGAACTTGGCGAAGCGATGCGCCACCACCGGCGTGCCGTAGAACCAGGCCGGGAACAGCGCATCGTAGAGGCCGGCGATCCAGGCCCATTCGGCCGGCGTCCACATCACCTCGTTGCCCTGCGGCCAGTGGCTCAGCCACTGCTCGACCGGCGGCACCGAGCCCAGCATCATGCGATGGGCATGCAGCGCGCCCTTGGGCTGGCCGGTCGTGCCCGAGGTGTAGATCAGGAGCGCCGGGTCCTCGGCCGCCGTGTCGACGGTGGCGAAGCTGTCGGACGAGGCGGCGAGCAGCGTGTCCCAGTCGAGGAAGGCGCCGCCATGCGCGCCGGCGCCGATCACGATCACCGTCCTGAGATGCGGCAGGCGATCGCGCACGGCCAGCACCTTGGGCAACTGGCTCATGTCGGTGATCAGCGCCGAGGCCCCGGCGTTGGCCAGGCGGTATTCCAGCGCCTCCTCGCCGAACAGCGTGAACAGCGGCAGCACGACGGCGCCCATGCGGTAGCCGGCGAGGTGGCAGAGCGTGAGCTCGGCGCCCTGGCTCAGGAACACGCCGACCCGGTCGCCCCTGTGGATGCCGTGCGCGGCAAGGGCGTTGGCGAGCCGCGAGCTGCCGGCGAGGAGCTGGCCGAAGGTCCAGTTGCGCACCGACCCGTCGGCATTCTCGACGATCAGCGCCAGCGCCTCGCGCGGATGGCGCTCGCACACGGCGCGGCCGATGTTGAAGCGGTCGGGCCGCGGCCAGCGGAACTGGCGCATGGCGTCGTCGTAGGGAAGGCCGCGTGGGATCATGGCGGCGGGCACTCTATGGCAGGTGGACCATCCACTTCCAGCGGAGGTATCCTGCGCCATGCCCCCTGACGACCATTCCTACGCGCCGGCGAGCCACGGCAAATCCGCCGAGACCGGCGTCACCATCGTCCCGTCGGTCTGCCCGCACGACTGCACCAGCACCTGCGCGCTCGACGTCGAGCGGCTGAGCAGCACGCGCATCGGCCGGGTGCGCGGCTCGACCCGCAACGACTACACGGCGGGCGTGATCTGCGAGAAGGTCGCGCGCTACGCCGAGCGCATCCACCATCCCGACCGGCTGATGAAGCCGCTGCGCCGGATCGGGCCCAAGGGATCGAAGCAGTTCGCCGAGATCTCGTGGGCCGACGCGCTCGACATCGTGGCCGAGCAGTTCATCGCCAAGGCCCGCCAGCACGGTGCTGAGACGGTGTGGCCCTACTACTACGCCGGCACGATGGGGCTGGTGCAGCGCGACGGCATCAACCGGCTGCGCCACGCGATGAAGTACTCGCGCTACTTCTCGACCATCTGCGTCACGCTGTCCGACACCGGCTGGATCGCCGGCGTGGGCGCCAAGCGCGGCGCCGACATGCGCGAGGTCGACCAGCATTCCGACCTGGTGGTGATCTGGGGCGGCAACCCGGTCAACACCCAGGTCAACGTCATGACCCACGCCATGCGCGCCGGGAAGCGCGGGGCGACGCTGGTCGTGGTCGATCCCTACCGCACCGGCACGGCCGAGCAGGCCGACATCCATCTCGCGGTGCGGCCCGGCACCGACGGGGCGCTGGCGGTGGCCGTCATGCATGTCCTCTTCAAGGAGGGCTATGCCGACTGGGACTACATGCGCCGCTACACCGACGCGCCGGACGAACTGGCGGCCCATGTCGCCACGCGCACCCCGGAATGGGCGTCCGGGATCACCGGCCTCCCGGTCGAGGAGATCGTCTCCTTCGCGCGGCTCTACGGGCGGACCAAGGCGTCGTTCATCCGCTGCCATCACGGCTTCAGCCGGAGCCGCAACGGCGCGGCCAACATGCATGCCGTGACCTGCCTGCCGGCGGTGACCGGCGCCTGGAAATACAAGGGCGGCGGCGCGCTCTACGGCCACACCGGCATGTACCCCATCCGCAAGACCCTGATCGAAGGGCTCGATGTGGTCGACCCCTCGATCCGCGAGCTCGACCAGTCGCGGCTGGGGCCGATCCTGACCGGCGATCGCGAGGCGCTGAAGGACGGCCCGCCCGTGACGGCGCTGCTGATCCAGAACACCAATCCCGCGATGGTCTGTCCCGAGCTCGAGAAGGTGCACCGGGGCCTGCGGCGCGACGACCTGTTCACCTGCGTGCACGAGCAGTTCCTGACCGAGACGGCGGCCTTTGCCGACATCGTGCTGCCGGCGACGATGTTCCTCGAGCACGACGACTTCTACACCGCCAGCGGCCACACGTTCTTCCAGGTCACCAAGGCGGTGATCGAGCCGCCGGGCGAATGCCGCGAGAACCACTACGTGATCGCCGAGCTCGCCAAGCGGCTGGGCGCCAAGCATCGCGGCTTCGACATGACGGCCTGGGAGATCATGGACGAATCGCTCAAGGCCTCCGGCATGTGGGACGCCGAGACCAACTGGCGGAAGGGCGGCCAGGATTTCCACCTGGGCTTCGAGACCTCGCACTTCCTCGACGGCTTCGCCTGGCCCGACAGGAAGTTCCGCTTCAAGCCCGACTGGGCGTCCTACGGTCCGCGCGGCAAGGACATGCCCGCGCTGCCCGACCATTTCGACGTGATCGACAGGGCCACGGCCGACAAGCCGTTCCGCATGGTCGCCGCACCGGCGCGCACCTTCCTCAACTCGACCTTCACCGAGACGCCGAGCAGCCAGAAGCGCGAGGTGCGTCCCACCGTGATGATGAATCCCGAGGACTGCGCGGCCCTGGGCTTCGTCGAGGGCGATCGGCTGGAGATCGGCAACGAGCGCGGCAGCACCATCGTGCACTGCAGGCCCAGGGCGGGGCAGCAGAAGGGCGTGGTGGTGGTCGAGGGCATCTGGCCCAACCGCAGCTTCGAGACCGGCATCGGCATCAACGCGCTCACCTCGGCCGACCCGGGCTGGCCGCACGGCGGGGCGGTGTTCCACGACACCGCCGTCTGGATCCGCAAGCCGGCGTGAGCGTGACCACCACGTTCCAACCGGCGCCCAATCCGAGCATCGCCCAGACCCAGGCGGCCCGGACTCCAGGGCGCGCCCACGTGCTGGTGATCGGCAACGAGAAGGGCGGCTCGGGCAAGTCGACGACGGCGCTGCACATCGCCGTGGCGCTGCTGGGCGACGGCGCGCGCGTGGCCACGCTCGACCTCGACGCGCGCCAGGCGACGTTCGGCCGCTATCTCGAGAACCGCGCCGCCTATGCGGCGCGCAAGGGCGTCGACCTGCCCATGCCGGCGCACGCCGCCGTGCCGCTCTCGACCCAGGCGGACCGCGCCGCCGCCGAGGCCGACGAGAAGGCGCGCTTCGAGGCCGCCCTGGAGCAGGCGCTCGGCGGCGCCGATTTCGTCATCGTCGACACGCCCGGCAGCGACACCCATCTCGGCCGGCTCGCCCATACCTGGGCCGACACCCTGCTGACGCCGCTGAACGACAGCTTCATCGATCTCGACCTTCTGGCGCGCGTCGATCCCGACACGCTCAAGATCGTGCGGCCGTCGATCTATGCCGAGGCGGTGTGGAAGCAGCGCCAGATCCGCGCCGTGCAGGGCGGCCGGCCGGTCGACTGGGTGGTGATGCGCAATCGCCTGTCCTCGATCGCGGCGCGCAACAAGCGCGACATGGGCACGGTGATCGAGGCGCTGTCCAGGCGCATCGGCTTTCGCGTCGCCGCCGGCTTGAGCGAGCGCGTGATCTACAAGGAGCTGTTCCTGAACGGGCTGACCCTGCTCGATCTCAAGCGCGGCGGCAGCGGGCCCTCGCTCACCCTGAGCCACGTCGCGGCGCGCCAGGAGGTGCGCGACCTGGTGGCCGCGCTCAATCTGCCGCGACCAGGTGCGGACGCGCCATCGGACGCGCCCGCGACAGGAGAAGCCATGCCAGACCGCCAAGCTGCAGGATGAACAGCGCGCCGAACGCCCAGGCGTAGCCGTCGGGCGCATAGCCGGCCGCCGTCTTCGGCCACAGGTCGACGATCTTTCCGATCGCCCATTGGCCGGCGAAGATCACGGTGAAGACCACGAGGTTGCTGCTGGTGCTGACCCGGCCGGCATAGTGCGCGGGGAACGAGGCCACCATCAGCGGCATGTACTGGATGGGCAGCGCGCCCAGGAAGCCGAACAGCGGCCACGCCACGGCGGGATGGAAGCCGGGCAGGAAGGCAAGCCAGCCGCAGACCAGAGCGAACAGCACGCTGGTGATGCCGGCCGAGGCGAAGTTGCTGACGCCGACCCGCCGGAAGGCATTGGCGACCACGCCGCTCAGGGCGAAGCCCAGCGTCATGACCGCCGTCGTGGTGAGCTGGATGTCGGCGCGCACCTCCTTGTCGGCGAAGCCGCCGACGTCGCGCAGCCAGGGCCCGATCCACAGGGTGATGCAGCCGATGAAGGCGAGTTGCTGCACCGAGAGGAGCGGCTGGATGCGCCAGTAGAAGCCGTCGGTCAGCACCGTTCCGGTGATGCGGAACTGCTCGCCCAGCGTGCCCTTCGCGGCGGGCGTCGCGCGTTCGGGCACGACGAGGTACAGGATCGCCGCCGTCGCGAGGCAGAGGCCGGCCAGCCAGAAGAACAGGCCCTGCCAGCTCATGACCGACAGCGACCATTGCACGGGCAGCGTCGCGGCCATGGAGCCCAGGCCGCCCGCCATCATGTGGAAGCCGGTGATCAGGCCCCAGCGCTCGGGCGGATACCACAACGTGATGGCCTTGATGGCCGCCATCAGGCCGCCGGCGAAGCCCAGCCCGATCAGCACGCGCGCCACGATCAGCTCGCCCAGCGACAGGCTCAGGCCGAACATGGCCGAGCCCAGCGCGGCCGTCGCCAGCAGCACCGCCTGGACGCGGCGCGGACCGTGGCGGTCGAGCATGACGCCCAGCACCGGCTGGCAGCCGGCGAAGAACAGGAAGAAGGCCGAGGTCAGCAGCCCGAGATCGCCCGCGGTGATGCCGATGTCCCGCTCGAGATAGGGGAAGATCACCGCGTTCACGCCGCGGAAGATGTAGGACAGGAAATAAGCGAAGGCGAACGGCAGGAAGACCCGCAGGAAGAGCGTGGCGAAGGTCGCGGCGTTTCCGGTCATGCTTGCATTGGCGCTGGGCGCGGCGCGCACCATATTTCACGCGGCGGTGAGGGTCAAAGGCTTCGCCCCTCCAGGCCAGGATGAAAGCGCCTATACTGCCTCCAGGAGGTTATGGCTGTGGCCCGCAACACGGATTTGCCCGCGCCGTCTCGACCCGCCAGCGACGTCGACCGTTTCGTGCGCGAGGTCGGTGCGCTGTCGCCGCGCGTCGCGGGGACGCGCGGGCGCCTGCTGTTCGCCATGGACGCCACCGCCAGCCGCGAACCGACCTGGGACCTCGCCTCCTCCCTGCAGGGCGAGATGTTCGTCGCCGCCAGCCAAAGCGGCGGCCTCGACATCCGGCTGGCGTTCTATCGCGGCTTCGACGAGTTCAAGGTCAGCCGCTGGACGTCGGACGGCCGCGAACTCGCCCGCCTGATGAGCGCCGTGCGCTGCCTGGCCGGCCGCACGCAGATCGCCCGCTTGCTGCGCTATGCCGGCGAGCAGCGGCGCGAGAGCCGCATCGACGCGGTGGTCTTCGTCGGCGACTGCTGCGAGGAGGACGCCGATGCGGTCGGCCACGAGGCCGGCCAGCTCGGCTTGCTGGGCCTGCCGGTGTTCGTGTTCCAGGAGGGCGACGACCGGGTGGCCTCGCGGCTGTTTCCCCAGATCGCCAAGCTGACGCGCGGCGCGCATTGCCGGTTCGACCGGTCGAGCCCCGACGAGCTCAAGCGGCTCCTGGGAGCGGTCGCCGCCTACGCCGCGGGCGGCCGCGCCGCCCTGCTGAAATACGGCAAGGAACAGGGCGGCGCGGCGGCGCTGCTGACCAACCAGATGAAGTGAGAGCCTAGGCTCCGAGCAGGCGCGCGGTCCACCGACCCGGCAGGGCCTGGCCGAACCACACGGCGGCCTTGGTGCCGATGGGGAAGGCGATGCGCGCGTGGTTGCGCTCCAGGCCGCGACGGATGATGGCGGAGGCGCGCGCGGCGCTCATCAGGAACGGCATGGGAAAGGGGGCGTTGGCCGTCATGCGGCTCACCACGAAGCCCGGGCAGACCACGCTGACGCCGATGCCGTCCTTCTTCAGCACGTAGCGGATGCTCTCGCCCCACACGCGCACCGCGGCCTTGCTGGCATTGTAGGAGGCCGAGTAGGGCAGGCCGATGAAGCTCGCCAGCGAGGCGACGACGGCGATCTGGCCGCGCTTGCGCGCCGTCAGCCGCGCCAGCAGCGGCTCGACCGTGTTCAGCACGCCGCCGACATTGACGTCGAAGGTCCTGCGGATCACCGAGAAGTCGTCGAGCGAGGAATTATCCTTGTCGACGGAGATTCCGGCATTGGCGACCAGGAGATCGACGGGATGGGCGTCGTCGAAGGCGACGAGCCAGGAGGCGAGCTGCTCGCGGTCGACGACATCGATCGTTTCGGCGACGACCGTGGCCCCCTTGGCGCGACAGGCGGCGGCAACGACTTCGAGGCGGGCTGCGTCACGACCGGTCAGCGCCAGCGCGACGCCGGGCCGGGCATAGTCGAGCGCCAGCGCCTCGCCGATGCCGCTCGATGCGCCGGTGATGACGATGCTGGAGAATTTCTGCATGGGATAACCTTCCGGCGGAGCGCGTTGTGTGCGCTGGACGCCGATACTAGAGTGCGCCGCCGCAGCGCGGCCAGTGGAGCGGCAATGGAGTTGGATTTTTGATTGCAAGCATGACGGGATACGCCCGGGCGCAGGGATCGGATGATCGGCGGCGCTGGGTGTGGGAGGCGCGCAGCGTCAATGGCCGCAACCTCGAGATACGCTGCCGCATGCCGCCGGGCTTCGACCGACTGGAGAATCCCTCGCGCAACGCCGTCGGTGCGCGTCTCAAGCGCGGCAATGTCTCGCTCACGCTGACCATGACCAGCGAGCAGCAGGGCAAGCCGCTGCGCATCAACCGCGTGCTGCTGGGCGAGCTTGGCCTGCTGGTCGAGGAGGTGCGCAAGAGCACCGGCGCGGCCGCGCCCACCGCCGACGGGCTGCTGCGCGTGCGCGGCGTGATCGAGGAGGAAGAGACCGAGGACAGCGAGGAGGCGCTCGCCGCCCTCGACAAGGCGCTCGCCGTCACGCTCGACGAGGTCCTGAAGGCCCTGGCGGCCGCTCGTGCGGCGGAGGGACGGGCGCTTGCCGGCGTGATCGAAGGACACGTCGCCGAGATCGAGGGCCTGTGCCGGCGGGCGACCGAGCGGGCCGCCGCCCAGATCGGGCTGGTGCGCGCCCGCTTCGAGAGCCAGCTTGCCGAGCTGCTGGAGCGCGCCCCGCCGCTCTCCGAGGAGCGCTTCGCCCAGGAAGTGGCGTTGCTGGTCGGCAAGGCCGACGTGCGCGAGGAGCTGGACCGGCTGGCCGCCCACCTCGTGCAGGCGCGGACGCTGCTGGCCGAGGCGCGGCCGGACAATCCGGTGGGACGGAAGCTCGATTTCCTCTGCCAGGAGTTCAACCGGGAGGCCAATACGCTGTGCTCGAAGTCGGCCGACATCGAGCTGACGCGCATCGGCATCGATCTGAAGGGCGCCATCGAGCGCCTGCGGGAGCAAGTGCAGAATGTCGAATGACGCCGAGACGCCGGTCATCCAGCGGCGCGGCCTGATGCTGGTGCTGTCCTCGCCGTCGGGCGCGGGCAAGACGACGTTGTCGAGGCAGCTCCTGGAGAACGATCCCCACATCCAGCTCAGCGTTTCCTGCACCACGCGGCCGAAGCGGCCGGGCGAGCGCGACGGGGTCGACTATCGCTTCGTCGACACCGCCACCTTCCGCGGCATGATCGAGCGCAAGCAGTTCCTGGAATATGCCGAGGTGTTCGGCAACTACTACGGCACGCCGCGCGCGCCGGTCGAGGAGGCCTTGAACGCGGGCCGCGACATGCTGTTCGACATCGACTGGCAGGGCACGCAGCAGCTCGAGAAGAGCTCGCCGCTCGACCTCGTCCGGGTATTCATCCTGCCGCCGTCCAACCGCGAGCTGATGCGGCGGCTGGTGACGCGCGCCCAGGATCCCAGCGACATCGTGGCCCAGCGCATGGCCAAGGCGGCCGACGAGATGAGCCACTGGGCGGAGTACGACTATGTCGTGGTCAATCGCGACATCGGCAGCAGCCTGACCAGCCTCAAGGCGATCCTGACCGCCGAACGGCACAAACGGACGCGCCAGGTCGGCCTGTCGGAATTCGTCAAGGCGCTGCGCGAGGGGCGCTGAGCGCGCCCATCTGTCCGACGAGGCGTAGGAAATCCGCACCCGTCAGCTCCTCCGCCCGCGCCGTGGGAGGAATGCCCGCCTTGTGGAGAATCGCCGCGGGATCGGCAAAAAGCCCGCCGAGAGCGCCGCGCAGCATCTTGCGCCTCTGGCCGAAGGCCGCCGCGGTCACCCTCTCCAGCGGCGCCAGATCGGCCAGCCGCTGGTCGGCTGGCCGTGGCGTCAGGCGCACGACGGACGACGTGACCTTGGGCGGCGGAACGAAGGCCGACGGCGCCACGTCGAACAGACGGCGCACCGTGCAGACATGCTGGGCGAGCACGGACAGCCGGCCGTAGTCCTTGCTGCGCGGCTGGGCCGTCAGCCGGTCGGCGACCTCCTTCTGGAACATCAGGACCATGTCGGCGAGCAAGTCCGCCTGGTGCAGCCAGCGCACCAGCAGCGCCGTCGACACGTTGTAGGGCAGGTTGGCGACGATCCGCCGGGGCGGCGGACCGAGGCCCGCCAGGTCGATCTCGAGGGCGTCGGCTTCGACAAGGTCGAGCCGGCCCTCGGCGGCGCGCTGCAGGTCCTTCAAGGAGGCGATAGCCCGGCTGTCGACCTCGATCGCGACGACTCTTGTCGCGCCCTCCAGCAGCAGGGCGCGCGTCAGCCCGCCCGGGCCGGGCCCGACCTCGATCACGGTGCCCTGGTCGAGCGGCGCGGCGGCCCGGGCGATGCGCCGGGTCAGGTTGAGGTCGAGCAGGAAATGCTGGCCCAGGCGCTTGCGCGCATCGAGGCCGTGGGCGGCGATGGTCTCGCGCAGCGGCGGCAGCCGGGCGAGCGCCTCCATCTCGGGGCCGGGCTTCAGGTGCGACGCCGGCGGGCCATGTCGTCCGCCAGGGCGAGTGCGGCGAGGAGGCTCGTCGCATCGGCGCGACCGCTGCCGGCGATGTCGAGCGCCGTGCCGTGGTCCGGCGAGGTCCGCACGAAGGGCAGGCCCAGCGTCACGTTGACGCCCCCGGCAAAATCGACGGTCTTGATCGGGATCAGGGCCTGGTCGTGATACATGCAGAGCGCCGCGTCGTAGCGCGAGCGGGCGGCGGCATGGAACAGCGTATCGGCCGGCGCCGGCCCGCTGGCCTCGATGCCCGCGCGCTTCAGCGCCTCGACGGCCGGCGCGATCACGCGGCCCTCCTCGTCGCCCATCGAACCCTGCTCGCCGGCATGCGGATTGAGGCCGGCAACGGCGAGACGCGGCCGCTCGATGCCGAATAGAGACCTCAGCCCCGCCGCGGCGATGCGGCCCGCCCGCACGATCTTGGCGGTGTCGAGCGTGCGCACGGCCTCCGCCAGCGACAGATGGATGGTCACCGGAACCACCCGCAGTTCGGGGCAGGCCAGCATCATGGCGACATCGACGCCGCCTGCGAGCTCGGCGAGATACTCGGTATGGCCGGGGTGCCGGAAGCCCGCGTCCTGCAAGGTCTTCTTCTGGATGGGGTTGGTCACCAAGCCGGCGATCTCGCCGGAAAGGGCGAGCCCGGCACCCCGCTTGATGGCCTCGATGGTGGCCGGCGCGTTGGCCGTATCGGGACAGCCGGCCTGCACGGGCGCCCGCAACCGAACGGGCAGCACGGGCAACGCCGTCTCGAAAACGAGGGCGGCCTCGGCGGGCCGGGTGATCTCGCGGACCGGGACGTCAAGGCCGAGCCGGCGGGCCAGGGCAGCCAGATGATCCGCGTCGTCGAGCACGAAGAACGGACGATTGCCGCCTCGACGTACCGACCAGGCCTTGAGGCTGAGTTCACCGCCGATGCCGGCCGGCTCGCCCATCGTGACGGCGAGCGGCGCGGCGAACGTCATTGCGGTTGCTTGATGTCGACGGACGCTTGGCGGCGCAGGTCGCGCATGTAGCGACGCCCCGCCGCCTCGAGCTTCTGCAACAGGAGCTGCTGGGAGATGACATCGCGGCTCGGCAGGCCGTCGCCGCCGAGCTTGCCGCACAGCGCCACCACCTGAAGCCCTTCGGCGACGCGGAAGGGGCCGGCGGTGCCGCCGATCTTCAATTTCGGGATTTCCTCGTACATCTGTCGGTTGGCCGCGAGGTCGCCCACCCGGATGGCATGCAGATCGCCGGAGGTCGCGCCCTTGAGCTCGCGCGACCTGGCATGGAGGTCGTCGCAGCTTCGCACGCCCGCCATCGCCTTCTGGGCGTCGGCTGTCGCCTTGGCGACCTCGTCGGGCGAGGCATTGACCGGCAGGGGCAGGGTCATCTGCGTCAGGTTGAGGCGCATGTCCTCCGGCCGCGTCACCGCGAACTGCCGACGGTCGATCACGTAGAGAATATGCCAGCCCGAGGCGCTGCGGATCGGCTCCGAATACTGCTTGACCGGCAGCTTCTCGACGGCGCTGTCCAGAGCAGGATCCAACGACCCGGGCAACACCCAGCCGAGGTCGCCGCCAGCCTGGGCCGTTGCGCCCTGGGAGAACTGCTGGGCGACGGCGCCGAATGGTGCTCCGCGCTTGAGCTGCTCCATGATGCGGTCGGCGCTGCGCTTGGCCTCATCGGCAAGGCTGGCCTGGTCGACGGGCACGAAGATCTCGGCGACGCGTGACTTGGTCTTGCCGACATCCGACCGCATGCGGTTCAGGGCATCGTCGATCTCGGCTTCGGAAACGTCGACCTGAGGCCGGACCTTCCGTCGCACGATCTTGCTCCAGGCGATCTGCGCCTCGATCTGCTGGACGGCGATGTCCAGCGGCACGCCGACGCTCTGCATGTACTGCCTGAACTGGCCGCGGGACATGCCGGCGGCGCGCTCGATGTCGTTGAAGCGCTGCTGCAGCTCGCTGTCGGTGGCCTTGAGGCCCAGCTTTTTGGCATCCTGCATCTGCAGCTTTTCGTCGATCATCTGGCGCAGGATCTGGGCGGACATTCGCTGGCGCAGTTCCGGACTGTCCTGAAGGCCGGTCGTGCGTATGGCGAACAGGACCCGCTGAGACAGGTCGAAATCGGTGATCGCATCATCGTTCACCCGCGCCACCACACGCAGGCCTTGGGCCGATGCGAGTGCCGGAGAGAACGTGACGAGGATGACGAGGAGGGTGCGAAGGAACAGCGCGAGCATTGCACCGGCGGTTGGCAAGAGGGTTCATTATATTCCGCGACAGTTCTGCTGCAACGGAATGCGGGACTTAGAGCCGGACTATGGCAAGATGCGGGCGCGCTTGACGCTCGACAGCCGGTGGTTTAGCCGAACATAGCAGACAAGTCAGGCTCAATTGGGGGGCAACGATCCATCGAATGACGACCGCGCGCCGCTCGATCAGCGCCGTCAGCGCCTGGGACCGGGTTTGCTCGGGCGTGGGCTATCATCTCGACAACCTTGGCCGGTGGCTGATCGTGAACGCGCCGTCGATCGGATCGGCCTATGCCGGCTTCCTGGCGCCCGGCGTGCCGCGCCTGAAGCCGAGACCCGGGTGGATGTTCGCCGAAGAATACTATGACCAGCGCCGCTGGCTGGCCTGCCGGCGCGGCGCCTTGTGGGAGGCCGCCCGCGAGAAGGAGCTTGCGGTGCCGATCACCGTGCGGTGGCACGGCGGCACCATGGTCGACCTTACCCTGGGCAACGACAACAGCCTCTGCCTTTACGTTTGCGGCTCCTTTGAGCCCAATGAATTCGCCTTCCTCGACCGCGTGCTGATGCCCGGCATGGTTTTCGTCGATGTCGGCGCCAACGACGGTTACTACACGCTGTTCGCGGCGCGCCGGGTCGGGCCGTCGGGCCGCGTGGTCGCCGCCGAACCCAGTTCGCGCGAGCGCGCCCATCTGCAGCGCAATCTTGGCCGCAACGGCCTCGACAACGTTTCGGTCGTACCGGCCGCCATCGGGTCGGTCTCCGGGCTCGCCGATCTCCATCTGGCGCACGGCGTGCATGCCGGCCACAATACGCTCGGGGGGTTCGCGCACGACGATGTGGTGCGCGCCAGCCTGGAGCGCGTGCCCATCGAACCGCTCGATTCGGTGGTCGCCCGACTCGGCCTGACGAAGGTGGATTTCGTGAAGATCGATGTGGAGGGCGCCGAGGCGCACGTCATCGAGGGCGCCTCGACGGTGCTGACGTCGATGCGGCCGCTGATGCTGATCGAGGTCAATGACAAGGCCCTGCGCGCCCAGGGCAACTGCGCCGATTCGCTGATGGCGACCCTGCGCGGCAATCTCAGCTACGAGATATTCGTGTTTTCTCCCCGGACCGGCCTGCTCGAACGGCCAGGGGAGGGCGAACCGCTGTCGGCAAACGTCGTGGCCATCCCCGGCGAACGCGTCGCTGACACGATCGCGGCGGCCTAGGCTGCCGCCGACGGCGTTCGCCGATGGCACCAGCACTCGAACGGGTATCCGCCGCCCTTCTCGGCTGGGCGACCGACGCCGCTCTTCCGCTCTGGGCGGCCGCCGGCTTCGACCCCAGGCACGGGCGGTTCGAAGAACGGCTGACGCTGCGGACCGAACGGCTGCCGGACGTTCCCATCCGCCTGATAACCCAGGCCCGCCAGGTCCATTCATACGCGCTGGCGGCCAGGCGAGGCTGGCATTCGGGTGCGGTCGAACTGGTCGAGCAGGGCTATGCGGCGATGCTGCGGGATTATCACGGGCGGGACCATCGTCCCGGCTGGATCTTCTCGATCCGGCGCGATGGCGTGGTGGCGGATCCGCGCCGCGACCTCTACGCCCACGCCTTCGTACTTCTGGCAATCGCGTCATATGTCGGGGCGACGGGGAACCGTCGAGCGCTTTCCCTAGCCGACGAGACGCTGGCGTTCATCGACGATCACATGGCCGCGCCCGACGGCGGGGGGTTTGTCGAGCAGCTGCCGCTCCAGGGCGGCGTGCGCCGGCAAAATCCGCACATGCATCTGTTCGAAGCGCTGCTTGCCCTCTGGGAAAGTTCCGGCGACTCGCGCTACCTGGCGCGCGCCGGGACGCTCTTCGAGCTCTTCGCCTCGCGGTTCTTCCAGGCGGATGCCGGCGCGCTCGGTGAGTATTTCACGGCCGCTTGGGAGCCGGCCGAAGGTCTCGCCGGCAGGCTCGCGGAACCGGGCCATCACTATGAATGGGTCTGGCTGCTGCGCCGGTTCGAGGAGGCGAGCGGCCTGCCGACGCAGCAGCATGTCGAGGCGCTTTATTCACATGCCGACCGGCATGGCTTCGACAGCGTGGGACTGGTTGTCGACGAGATCCTCCTCGACGGTTCGCATCACAGGCGATCTCGCCGCACCTGGCCGATGACCGAGGCGATCAAGGCCAACCTCGTCGAGGCGCGACGGGGCCGCCCCGGCGCCGCGGCAAAGGCGGCGAACCTGACGGGCCTTCTGCTCGACCATTTCCTGCCGGCCGATCTCGCCGGCGGCTGGCTCGACAGGCTGGAGGCCGACGGCACTTGCGGCAGCGAGTTCATGCCCGCCAGCACGCTTTATCACCTCGTGGGGGTGATCGACGAGCTGAGCCGGCCCGGCACTGCCGAGTTGCCTTAGGGATGGTGGCTTTGCCTCGACCGCGGATTGCCCTGGTCGCGTTCGGACAGGATCGGGTTCTGGATGGGCCACCATATGTTCAGCGCCGGGTCGTTCCATAGAAGCGTGAACTGGCCGGCGCGGTCGTACTCGGTGCTTTGCTTGTAGTGGAAGATGGCACGTTCGCTCATCACCAGATGTCCGTTGCCGAAGTTCGGCGGCACCAGCACCTGAAGATGGTTGCTGTCGGAGAGGGTGAAGGCTTCCCATTGGCGATACTGCGAGGAATTCGGGTCGTTGTTCACCACCACCATGTAGAAGCTGCCCTGCAGGCATGAAATCAGCTTCCAGGTCTTGCCGTCGCCGTGGATGCCGCGCAGCACATGGCGGCGCGATATGGAAATGTCGTCCTGGAGGAAATCGATGGGAATGCCCGCCGTGTAGTAGGCGTTGCGATTGTAGGTCTCGATGTAATGGCCGCGGAAATCCTCGAACACGGTCGGCGGCCTGATCAATAGGACCGATTCGAGCTTTGTCGTGAATACTTCCATCCCTGTCCCCCAATATCCTGATCAGGTCGGCCCGGCCAAGCCGCGCAACTCTTCCTTCTTGTAGACGATCGTCGAGCCGGTGAAGTCGGTGGAAATGGGAACCGTGATGAGATGCGACAGTGCTTCCCGCACCTCGGCCTGGCGATCGGGCGGCACCACGAACACCATGAAGCCGGTGCCACCTGCGCCCAGCAGCTTGCCGCCGATGGCGCCGGCGCGCCGCGCGTCGTCATAGATGCGGTCGATCGTCGTGGTGGTGGTGCCGTTGGTGAGGCGCCGCTTCAGTGACCAGCTCTCATGCAGGAGCTGGCCGAATTCCTTCAGGCGTCCGCCATGCAGCAGGTCGGCACCGATCTCGACCATTTCCCGCATCCGGACCATGTGGGCGGCATTGGCGTCGAGCCTGCTGATCAGCCTCTTGGCATAGTCGGAGGAGAGGCGGCTGCTGCCCGTGTAGAACAGCATCAGCCATTTCTCGAAATCGCCGCGCTGGGCGTCGCTCAGGCCAAGCGGTGCGACCGAGAAAGCATCGTCGCGCTCGAACTTGATGACGTTCATTCCGCCATAGGCGCTGGCAATCTGGTCCTGGCAGCCGACGGCTTCCCTGAGCTTGTTCTGCTCGAGGTCCATGGCGCTCATGGCAAGCGCATGAGCGTCGAGATCCTGGCCACGCATGGCGTTCAGCACGTTCATCAGCCCGACCGCGAAGGCCGAGCTCGAGCCGATGCCGGAACGCGCCGGAAGGTCGCCCTGGTGGAACAGCTCGACGCCCTGACTGTCGTCGTAGCCCAGCATGGTCAGCCCGGCGCGCACGGCGGGATGCTGGATCTCCTCGATCGCGCCCACCGGCTCGATATGCGACCAGATGATGCGGTGCCGGATGCCGAAGAACGGCGGCAGGAAGCCGGTGCCGATATAGCAGTATTTGTTGATGGCCATCGACAGCACGGCGCCGCCGTGCCGTCGATACCAGGCGGGATAGTCGGTGCCGCCGCCAAAGAACGAAACGCGGTACGGCGTGCGGGAAATCGCCATCAGCATTTGAAACCGTCAACCTCTCTGACTGCCGCGCTATGCCGGATCTGCCGCCGTCAGCGGGTCAGAAAACGGTCGCCTTCGGTTGCCACGCGACCCCGCCAGTAGTCCAGCAGATCGCGCAGGGTCTTGTCGTAGGGTATCTCCGGCTTCCAGCCGGTATGGGCGTGGAATTTCGCGGTGTTGGGCACCTGCAGATCGGCATCGATCGGCCGCAGCCGGTCGGGATCGACCTCGACCCTGATGTCTGCCTTGCAGGGGGAGAAGGAGATCAGCGTGTCGAGGATCTCCTTCACGGTGCAGGAATGGTTGCCGCCGATATTGTAGTAGGCGCCCGGCGTCGGGTTGACGGTGACCAGCATGTAATAGGCGCGCACCGCATCGCGCACGTCGGCGACGGTCCGCAGAGACTGCAGGTTGCCGACCTTGACCACGGGCGGAATGCGATTGTGCTCGATCATCGCGATCTGCTTGGCGAAGGTCGATTCGGCGAAGACGTCGCCGCGGCGCGGGCCGGTATGGGTGAACATGCGCGTCGTCATGACCGTCATGCCGTAGGCCTCGGCATAGAAGCGTCCGACGAGGTCGGTGCCGACCTTGGAGATGGCGTAGGGCGATGCCGGATGGAAGGTGCATTCCTCGTCGATCGGCAGCTTTTCCTTCGGCACCCGGCCGAACACCTCGGACGAGGCGCAGACATGGATGGTCGCCTTGGGCGCGTGCTGCTTCAGCGCGTCGAGGACGCGCACCGTTCCCTGGACGTTGGTGTCCATGGTGTCGAGCGGGGCGTCGAAGCTGGTGCGCGGGAAGCTCTGGGCGGCGAGGTGGAAGACGTAGTCCGGCCGGGCGTTGGCCACGACGTTCTGGATCGACAGGGTGTCGCGCAGGTCGCCGTACAGCAGGGAGACGCGGTCGCCCGCGTTGATCCGGCCGGCGATGCCGGCGAGGTTGTCGAGCGGACTGCGCCAGCGGCACATGCCGATCACGTCCCAGTCGGTCTGCTCGAGCAGGAACTCGGCAAGGTGGGAGCCGACCATTCCCGTGATGCCCGTGATGAGGGCGCGTCGAGCTGCCATCGTATATCTATCCTACCATCCGATCTCGCGGTCTACTTAGTTGAGGCGGCGGCAAAAGACCACCCTGGTTGCAATAGTCGACGCAAGACCGCGCCGTTGCCTTGCGAGTCGGAGGTCTCTATGGTCCGACCGACCTGAAAACAACGACAGATATGATGACTCCTGCCCGCGAGCCCCTGCCCAAAGCGACGGCGATCCAGTTGTTCAAAAGCCTTTTCCTGGCTCGGCGTTCCGAGGAGTACATCGTCAAGCACTACCCCGAGAACCTGATGCGGACCCCGATGCACATGTCGATGGGTCAGGAGTTCGTGCCGGTCGGGGTCTGCGCTGCCCTGGACGGCAAGGCCGACGTGTTCGCCTCCTACCGCAGCCATGCCGCATTCCTCGCGCAAACGCACGATACGGACAGGTTCTTCTCGGAGCTCTACGGCCGCACGTCCGGCACGGGCGAGGGCAAGGGCGGCTCCATGCACCTCGCCGCGCCCGACCAGGGACACATGCTGTCGAGCGGCGTGGTCGCCACCCAGATTCCCGTCGCGGTCGGCGCGGCCTTCGCCAACCTGCAACTCGGCACGGGCCGCACGGCTGTGGCCTTCTTCGGCGACGGCGCGGCGGATGCCGGCGTCTTCTGGGAGAGCATCAACTCTGCCGTTCTGTTCCGGCTGCCCGTGATGTTCGTCTGCGAAGACAACGGCTACGCCGTGGACACGGCCCGGCAGACGCACCACGCGGCGGCATCGCTCGCCGAGGCCGTCAAGCCCTTCGGCTGCGACGCCTATGAAGACGATAGCGGCGATGTCGAGAGCGTCTACTTGCTTGCACGCCACGCGGCCGAGAAGGCCCGTCGTGACCGGCGGCCGGCGTTCCTGAACATCAGGTGCTGCCGGTACCTCGAGCATGTCGGCATCGGAACCGATTGGAACTGGGGCTATCGCGACAAGGCCGCCGTCGAGCGCGAATGGATCAGCCGGGACGCCCTGAAGCAGCAACGTGCTCAGCTGGCAGCCCACCAGGTGACCGAGAAGGCCATCGCCGCGATGGAGGAGGAAATCGACAAGGCCATCCAGGAAAGCGTGAAGCGCGCCGCAGCGGCGCCGATCCCCGCGCCGGAGCGGCTCTATGCAGGTGTGTTCCATGAGAAAGCTTGATTACTGCGGCGCCATCCGCGAGGCGATGACGCAGGAGATGGAGCGCGACCCGCGGGTGTTCGTCTACGGCATCGGCGTTCCCACCTGGTCCTCCATCTTCGGCACGACCAAGGGCCTGGTCGAGAAGTTCGGCAAGGAACGCTGCTTCGACACGCCGATCTCGGAGGACGCCATGACGGGCTTCGGCCTGGGGGCCGCCATCCGCGGGTTGCGGCCGATCCACGTCCATATCCGCGTCGACTTCATGATCCTGGCGACCAACCAGCTCTTCAACATGGTGTCGAACTACATCTATTCGACCGGCGGCAAGCTCAAGGTGCCGATGGTCGTGCGCGTCGTGATTGGCCGCGGCTGGGGGCAGGGCGCTCAGCATTCCAAGAGCCTGTTCTCGAACTTCACCCACATTCCGGGCCTCAAGGTCATCGCGCCGACCACGCCGTCCGACATGAAGGGCATGCTGATTGCCGCCATTCGCGACGACAATCCCGTCATCTGCTTCGAGCATCGCTGGCTCTATTGGGCGGAAGAGGACGTGCCCGAGGAGCCGTACGAGGTGCCGCTCGGCGTCGGGCGCATCCTGCGGCCGGGCCGCGACGTCACGGTGGTCGGGCTCTCCTGGATGAACGTCGAGGCGCGCCTGGCCGCCGACATCCTGCAGAAGCGCGGCGTATCGGTCGAGATCGTCGATCCACGCACCCTGGCGCCGCTCGACGAAGATCTGATCGTCGAATCGGTGAAGCGGACCGGCCGCTGCATCGTCGCCGACTGCGATTGGGTCAACAGTGGCTTCAGCGCCGAGCTCAGCGCGCGCATCAACGAAAGATGCTTTGGCCGGCTCAAGGCGCCGGTCAAGCGGATCGGCTTCGCCCACACGCCATGCCCCACCGTGCGAGAGCTCGAGAACGAATTCTATCCCAACGCGCGCACGATCGTTCACGCGATCGAGGACATGCTGGGACTGGAGGCGGCGAATCTCGACGGCGAGGATTTTTTCAGCCACGAGCGGCGCTTCCGGGGACCGTTCTAGATGGATCCGGGGCTGACCGGAAAGTTCGCCCTGGTGACCGGCGGCAGTCATGGCATAGGCTTGGCGTCGGCCAAGCAGCTTGCGGCCGAGGGGTGCAACATCGCCATCTGCTCGCGATCCCAGGCGCGGCTGGACAGGGCGATGGCCGAGCTCAAGCCTTATGGCGTGCGTCTTCTGGCCGTCGCCGCCGATGTCCTGGAGGCAGGCGCGGCCGACCGTGTGATGGACTTGGTCGACCGTGAATGGGGCGAACTGAACATCTTGGTCAACAATGTCGGCGGCGGCGGACGTTGGGGCAAGGAAAGCGTGGAGGAGACCGACCTCAGGGTCTGGAGCGAGGTCTATGAAAAAAACGCCATGGCCGCCGTACGCTTCACCCGTCGCGCGCTGCCGCATATGCGCCGCGGCAAATGGGGGCGGGTCGTGACCATCACCTCGATCTATGGCGGCAAGGAAGGCGGCGGGCGGCCCTGGTTCACCATGGCCAAGGCCGCCGAGACGGGCCTCATGAAGTCGCTGTCGGCCATGACCTACCTCGTGCGCGAAGGCATCACCTTCAACTCGGTGGCGCCCGGTGGCATCTACATCGCCGGAACCGGCTTCGAGGAAGAGAAGCGGCGGGATCCTGCAGGGTTCCAGCGCATGGTCGACGAGCAATATCCCCTGGGCAGGCTCGGCACGCCGGAAGAGGTGGCGGCCGTGGTGGTCTTCCTGTGCTCGACCCAGGCAAGCCTGGTGAACGGCGCCAACATCACGGTGGATGGCGGCCAAAGCCGCAGTTTCTGAGCGGCACGATGGGTGATTGCCAGATCGCGCGGTCTCCGTTAGCAGTCGCCAGCCAAGGCAACCGCCCGGGGAGCGTCTGTTCGTGAAGGATGAAGGGGTCTATCGCCGACTGTTCCGTACGGCACTGCTGATCAGGCTGGTCGAGGAACGGATCATCGAGCTCTATCCGTCCGACAAGATCCAGAGCCCGGTCCACCTGTCGATCGGCCAGGAGGCGGTGGCGGTCGGCGTCTGCGACGCCCTGCGTCCCGACGATCTCGTCTTCGCGACCTATCGCTCGCACGGCTTCTACATCGCCAAGGGCGGGCGCCTGGACGCCATGTTCGCCGAGCTGTACGGGCGCAAGGGCGGCATCTCGGGCGGTAAGGCGGGGTCCATGCATCTCGCGGCGCCGGAAGTCGGCCTCATGGGGTCGTCGGCCGTGGTGGCCAGCACCATCCCTCATGCCGTGGGTGCAGCGCTGAGCTTCAGGCGGCGCGGCAGCCCGCGCCTGGCCGTGGCGGTCTTCGGCGACGGCGCCACCGAAGAGGGCGTCTATCACGAGAGCCTGAATTTCGCCGCGCTCATGAAGGTGCCGGTGCTGTTCCTCTGCGAGGACAACGGGCTCGCCGTGCACAGCCATCGTCCGGTGCGCCAGGCCTATCGCCTGCCCGAGCATGCCGCCACGTTCGGCATTGCGAGCCGGCGCGTCGAAGAGGGATGGGACATGCTGGCGATCCGCGAGGCGACCTCGCAGGCCGCGGCGCGCGTTCGTGCCGGCGAGCCGTTCGTGCTCGAGATCGTCACCTCGCGCTACAAGGAGCATGTCGGCGTCGGCGAGGATTTCCATTTCAACTATCGCACCAGCGACGGCGTCGATGCCTGGAAGCGTCGTGATCCCCTGATCGTCGACAGCGGGCTGGCGGCGGCGCTCAAGCCGGAGCTCGAGCAGGAGATCGCCACGGCGGTCGCCTTCGCCGAGGCAAGCCCGGCTCCCGGCCATGCCGAACTGCTGACGGACGTGATCTGATGAGCATTGCAACGGCCGAGCCGCTCTCGCAGGGCTCTCGCGTGCTGTCCTATGCCGGCGCTCTGCTCGAGACCATGGACGCGGCCCTGGCGGACCACGCCAACGTCTTCATCATGGGCCAGGGAGTCGACGACTTTAAGGGCATCTTCGGCTCGACGACGGGCCTCGCCGAGAAATACGGCGCGGCGCGCGTCTTCGACGTGCCGCTGATGGAAGAGGGGATGACCGGCGTGGCGATCGGGGCGGCGCTGGTCGGCGACTACCCGATCACGACCCACATCCGGGCCGACTTCGCCTTCCTGGCGATGAACCAGATCATCAATCTCGCCGCCAAGTACCGCTACATGTTCGGCGGCCTCATGCGCTGCCCGATGCTGATCCGCATCGTCGTCGGCCGAAGCTGGGGGCAGGGCGCGCAGCACTCCCAGAGTCCGCAGGCGACCTTTGCGCATTATCCCGGGTTGACCGTGGTCATGCCCTCGAGCGGCCAGGCCATTCTCGACATGTATCCCGCGATCATCAACCGCCATCCCGGGCCGGTGATCAGTATCGAGCACCGTCTGCTCTACAATCTGGATTTCACCGTATCGCCGTCCGACAAGCGCGTGCCGCTTACAAGCTACGTCGCGCGGGCCGGCAGCGATGTCACTGTGATCGCGACCTCGGTCATGGTGCTGGAGGCGCTGCGCGCCGCCCAGTATGTCCAGGACAAGGCGGGCGTTTCGGCCGAGATCATCGATCTCAATTCGATCAGCCATCCGGACTGGGATCTCGTCGCCGCCAGCGTGCGCAAGACGGGACGGCTGGTGATCGCCGACACGTCGTGGCTGGCGTACGGTGTCGCGGCCGAGGTCTGCCGACAGCTCGTCGTTCGCGATCCGCGCCTGCTGCGCCAGCCGCCGTCGATGCTGGGCATGGCGCCGGCGCCGTGCCCGACCGCCAAGAGCCTGGAAGACATCTACTATCCCAGCCAGCACGAGACCGCGGATGCCATCCTCACCCAGGTCAAGGGCGAGCGGCATGGCGTGGACCTGCCGGTCGAACGCTCGATGACCGAAGGCTACAAGCGCTTCCGCGGGCCCTTCTGATCAAGCGGCCTTCGCCGTCGATCGGTACCAGTCGATGGTGCGGCGCAGTCCTTCCTCCAGGGAGGTCCGGGCCTCGAAGCCAAGCTCTCGGCGGGCCAGGCTGTTGTCCATCAGGCGCACCGGGATGGTGCTGGGCCGCGAGGGATCGTAACGGACCTCGGCGTCGCGATAGTCGTCGGCGGCGAGGATCGCCTGCAGGATCTGCCGGACCGAGTGCCCCGCACCGCCGCAGATGTTGACCGCAAGATGCGGCCGGTCCGACGCGAAGGCGGCAAGCATGCCCTCGATGAAGTCGTCGACATAGATCAGGTCGCGGATGTCTTCGCCCGTGCCCCACACTTCCAGCGGGCGATGGCGTTCGATCACGCGGCGGATCAGGGCCGCCGTCACATGGCTCACGGCGAAGTCGAACTTGTCGTAGGGGCCGTAGACGTTGGACGGCCGCACCACGACGGTGGGCATCGGCTGGGGGATCTTCTCGGCGTAGGTGCGGCACAGGATTTCGGCATAGCGCTTCATCCAGCCGGCGGCGAAATAGACCTCGTGCGGATCGCCGTCGAACATCTCCCCCTCGCGCACCGGCCGGTCGGCGGTCGGCGGATAGGCCGCCCCGCTGGAGATGAAGCAGAACCTGGCGACCTGGGCGCGATGCGCCGCCTCGAGCATCAGCGTGTTGATCAGGACGTTGGGCGTGATGTGGACCAGGGGCGTGGCGCGGATGACGGCGGCCCCCGAGGTATGGGCGGCGCACAGGAAGACATAGTCCATGCCGTCCACCGCCTGGGCGCAGTGTTCCGGCCGGCGCAGGTCGAGGGTCATGACCTCCGCCCCCCGGATCGGAGCCTGCAGGGGCTTTTCGTGGACGGTGAGCCTCAGTCGGGCATTCCGGGCCGCCAGGGCGAGCGCAAGGTTGGTCCCGATGAACCCCGCCCCGCCCGCGATGAGAACTTTCTTGCCGGCAAACTCCATTTTCAACAGAAACCACAATAATGCCTTCAATCTCAAGGGATTGCGTGCGGCAATTGTATTGCGTCGAAGGTTCAGGCAGCTTACCTCTACGCCAAATGTCGACCGTCGGAACAAACCCCAGGACTGCCGTTGCCGGGCAAAGCCCGGCCGCCCGGCCGCGCGCGCCCGTCGTGGTCGGCCTGGTGCAGATCAACAACTCCTTCTCCGGCCAGAACTACCTGCCCTATTCGGTGGCCCTGCTGCAGACCTATGTGCAGAAGATGGCGGCCGATCCCGGCCGCTATGCCTTCCTGCCGCCGCTCTACAAGCGCGTGCGCATCGCCGATGCGGTCGAGGCGCTGAAGGGTGCCGATCTGGTCGGCTTCAGCACCTATGTATGGAACGGCCGCATCTCGCTCGAGATCGCCCGTCGGCTGAAGGCGGCCAAGCCCGGCATCGTCATCGTCTTCGGCGGTCCCCATGTGCCCGACCAGCCGGAAGCCTTCCTGAGGGCCAATCCTCAGATCGACCTTGCGGTCCACAACGAGGGGGAGCGCACCTTCCTGCAGCTCCTGGAAGCGTTCCCGGACCGGGATGCCTGGCGGTCGCTGCCGGGCGTGAGCTTTCGTGGCGGCGGACGGCACGTTCGTGCGCAATCCCAATATCGAGCGCGTGCGCGATCTCGACGAGATCCCCTCGCCCTTCCTGGAAGGTGCGTTCGACGCGATCATGACGGCCAATCCGCAGGAGAGCTGGATCGGCCTGTGGGAAACCAACCGCGGCTGCCCGTTCCGCTGCACCTTCTGCGACTGGGGGTCGGCAACGGCGGCCAAGGTCACGAAATTCGGCGAGGAGCGCCTCTATCGCGAGGTCGACTGGTTCGCCGCCCGGAAGATCGAGTACATCTTCTGCTGCGACGCCAACTTCGGCATCCAGAAGCGCGATGTGGACATCGCCCAGTACGTCGCCAAGATCAAGCAGACGACCGGCTACCCCGTGGCGCTCTCGGTGCAGAATACCAAGAACGCGACCGAGCGCGCCTACGAGACCCAGAAGATCCTGTCCGACGCCGGTCTCAACAAGGGCGTGGCGCTGTCCATGCAGAGCGTCGACAAGCCGACGCTGGAGGCCATCAAGCGCGACAACATCTCGCTCGGCACCTACATGGAGCTGCAGCGGCGCTTCACGCGCGACCGGGTCGAGACCTATTCGGACCTGATCCTGGGCCTGCCCGGCGAGACCTATGAGTCATTCGTGCGCGGCGTCGACCAGCTCATGGAGAACGGCCAGCACAACCGCATCCAGTTCAACAACCTGTCGATCCTGCCCAACGCCGAGATGGGCGATCCGGCCTACCAGGCCAAGTACGGCATGGTCACGGTCGAATCGAAGATCATCAACATCCACGGCGAGCGGGTGGAGCTCGACGACGACGTTCCGGAAGTCCAGGACCTGGTCGTGGCGACGGCCGCCATGCCGCACGCCGATTGGCGGCGCACGCGCGTCTTCTGCTGGATGACCGCGCTCCTGCACTTCGACAAGCTGTTCCAGATCCCGCTGATCCTGACCCATGGCATCTCGGGCATTTCCTACCGCGACATGATCGAGGCCTTCATGGCCGCCGATCGCGAGCGTTTCCCGCTGGTCGGCGAGATCAACGCCTTCTTCCACAGCGAGGCCGAATCGATCCAGAAGGGCGGGGCCGAATACGTCTTCTCCAGGGAGTATCTCGGCATCTACTGGCCGGCCGACGAGTTCATCTTCGTCAGGCTCACCGCCGAAGGGAAGTTCGACGCCTTCTATGCCGAAGCCGGCCGGCTGCTGCACGAGATCGTCGCCGCCCGCAGCGCCGGGCTGCCGATCGAGATCATCGATGAGGCCGTGCGTCTCAACCACGCGCTGGTCCATCAGCCGTTCGTGAAGGAGGACCTGAAGCTCCGCCTCGGCCATGACCTGCTGGACTACTGGCGCAGGGTGCGCAACGGCGAGCAGGCGGCGCTGCGCGAGGCGCCGCTGGTCGTCGAGATCGACCGCACCAGCCGGCCCTACGACGATTTCCAGGCCTGGTGCCGCGAGATCGTCTGGTGGGGCAACAAGAAGGGCGCCTATCTCTATTCGCCGCGCGCCGCCGCCATCACGCCCGAGCTCGCCGGCCACTACTGAGCCATGAAGTACAGGCCGCTGGGCAAGACCGGCCTCGTCGTCTCGGAGATCGGCTTCGGCGCCTGGGGGATCGGCGGGCGCACCGTCGAGCAGACCTCCTACGGCGACACCGACGACCGGACCTCGCTGGCGGCCCTGGATCGTGCCCTGGAGCAGGGCATCACCTTCTTCGACACATCGGCGGCCTACGGCAATGGCCACAGCGAGGAATTGATCGGCAGGGCCGCGAAGGGGCGGCGTGACCAGGTCGTGATCGCCACCAAGGCAGGGTACGATTCATGGGATCGTCCTCCGGATTTCTCGCCGCAGGCGATCGTCGCCTCGACCGAACGGAGCCTCGGCCGGCTGGGCACCGACTACCTGGACCTGCTCCAGCTCCACAATCCGCCCCTGGCGACGCTGACGGACCCCGAGCTTCGCGAGGCGCTCGCGGGCCTGCTCAGGAGCGGCAAGATCCGCGCCTGGGGCGTTTCCAGCAAGGGACCGCAGGAGGCGATGGAAGCCCTGCAAGCCTGCGACGTGCCGGTCGTCCAGGCCAACTTCAACATGATGGATGTGCGCGCCGTCACCGGCGGCCTCTTGGACCGGATCGACCAGGCCGGCACCGGCTTCATTGCCAGGACGCCGCTATGTTTTGGCTTCCTGTCGGGCACGATCCGCCGGGACACCAAATTCCCGCCGGGCGACCATCGTGCGCGCTGGCCGCGGGCCCAGCTCGCCAATTGGATCGACGGCGCCGCCGACCTGCTGGCCGCGATCCCGGCGGCGCCCGGCGAGGCCGGCGTGCAGGCGGCCCTGCGCTTCTGCCTGGCTTTCCCCGCTGTTTCGAGCACGATCCCGGGCATCCTCACGCCGGCCGAGGCCGACCAGGATGCCGCGGCCAGCAGCCTTGGGCCGCTGCCGCCGCAGGCCGTCGCGGCCGTCCTGGAGATCAACCGAAATCGGCAATTCTTCGTTTCGGCCGGGCAAGCCTCCTGACGAAATCGAGGAGATTGCCGCCGGCGAAGAGATGGCCGCGAATGCCGGCGGCGGCCGCGGCCTGCAGATCGCTCTCGCGGTCGCCGACAAGGAAGGATTGCGCGGCGTCGACCGGCCATTCGGCGAGCAGCTTGGTGATCATGCCCGGGCCGGGCTTGCGCCGGTCGGAGACCCGCTTGTAGCGCTCGACCGTGCCATCGGGGTGGTACGGGCAGTATTCGATACAGTCGATATGGGCTCCGTGACCGCGCAGCTCGCGGCCCATCCAGTCATGAAGGCCGTGGACGTGCTCTTCCTCGTAGAGGCCGCGGGCGACGCCGGCCTGATTGGTGACGACGAACACCAGATAGCCCTCGTCGTTCAGCCAGCGCACGGCCTCGCGGGCGCCCTCGATCCAGCGGACCTGGTCGGCGCGATGGACGTAGCCCGCATCCTCGTTCAGCACGCCGTCGCGATCGAGGAAGGCGGCGGGCCGCTTCAGGATCAACGGCACCAGGCGCTGGGCGCGCTCGAAATCCTTGGGCGTTCCGATGTCGATGAAGGGGGCCTCGATGACCGAGCCCTCGACCAGCCCTTCCTTCGCCAGGCCGGGCAACACGTCGCGCTCCAGGGAGCAGGGGGCCGCTCCGATGCGCGACAGCACGGTCTTGCGCATGAGATAGACGCCGGCGTTGATGGGTTGGTCGAGCGGCCCCGAGGGGATGAAATCGCGCACCCGCTGGCCGTCAAGGGTGACCCGTCCATAACGCTCGCCGGCCACGCCGCTGGCGAGCGCCATGCGGATCCAGCCGGCAGGATTGCCGGCCGCCTGGGGCAGGAGGCCCAGCCAGTTGAAGTCGAAAAGCGAATCACCGTTGACCAGGAAGAACCAGTCGTCGAGCCGGTCGGCGGCCAGTGCCAGCGCGCCGGCGGTTCCGGCAGGCGCCGGTTCGACCACCGTATCGACGACCATGCCGCGGATCGTGCGCCCTTGATACGCCGCCACAAGATCGCCGGCGCGGTAGCCGCACAGCAGCAAGGCGCGTTTCAGGCCGTGGCGGCTGGCCTCGTCCAGCAGATAGTCCAGGAAGGGACGCCCGCCGACCTCGAGCACGGGCTTGGCGGTCTCGCCCGTCAGAGCGCGCAGCCTGGCTGCCCAGGCCGCCGACCAGGAAGACGCCCTGCTCGACGTTCACGCGGCCGCCGTATCGTTGGCCACGCTCCAGCGCGCCCGGCAAAGCACTCTTTCGTCGAGCGGCTGGCCCGCCAGCCCCCAGTCTTCCGGCTGCGCCAGGTGCGGAACCGCGCCATGGGCCCATTCCTCGGCGCGCTTGAGGAAGTTGCGTTCGATCGACGGGCCGAGAACGCTTTCGACGCCGCGGACCTTGCGCTTCGGGTAGTCGAACAGGCTGCGACCGATGGTCTGCAGGCGCCACCAGCGAAGATTGGCCAGCAGCCGATCGACCTTGTGCTGCAGGGGCGACCAGACCTGGGTGATGCGATTGGTGAAAAGATGCGCGTGCCGGCCCTTGAGGACGCGGCAGGCGGGCGGAAGGCATATCTCGTGCGACCCGAGCGCGACCGCCGCGTGCATGATCAGCGAATCGCAGTCCAGCGACAGGACCGTGTCGTCGAGCGGAAAGCCCCGAACGGTGTGCCACATCGTGCGGCTCATCAGCAGGAAATCACCGCAGGCATTGGTGTGCAGGTCGCGGATGTACCATTGAGGGGGATGCGGGATCTTGCTGTGCCTCGTGCTGTCCAGGCTCTCCAGGCGCGCCAGCAGCGCGGCGTCGGGCAATTCCTGGAGATCGCGCACGGAGAGGGTGACGTCGCAGCGATCGCAACGATAGAGCGCGTTCTCGTGAAGATCGCGGCGGGCGATGGTGGCGACGATCTCGTCGGACAGGTACGTGTCGGCGGCCTTGGGCGTGACGAAACGACCCTGCGCGCGGCGCAGGCCGACATTGGCCGCGGCCGCGGGATTCATGCCCCATTCCTGTGAGCCTGTGAACTTCTGGTGGTGCTCCCCGCCGACGACGATGCCGCGCACCTGCACGCTGTCGCCTTGCGGCAAGGGCCCGAGCGATTCGATGATGAGCGGGCGGTCGGGCGGCGGATTCCACTCGACGAGGATCAACTCGGATTCGATCGCTGCCTGCTGGAGCTGGCGAACAAGGAAGGTCGTCGCCCGCCTGACGCGCAGCTCGAAATCGCTGGTATAACTATCGTTGCGGAAGTAGGAGACGAAAGTGACGTATGGCCGGGCGTTCACGTTGAACTGTCTCAGGTAATTGAGCGACCTTGCGATATACGAAATCCGGCAGTGGATCGTAGCACCGCTCGCGATGGCATGCGACCTTCTAACACCATCTGTTGTGTTGCGTAACCTCCGGGGCTATCGTCCCCGGCAACAGGGCTGAGCCTTCGCATCGCAGGGTGTCGGTTGGATCCTGGGTGCAATGCCTGGTCGCGACTTATGCACTATCTAGTCAAGCTTGGATGAGCCGGCAAGTCAAACGACGCTCGGCGCGCGCGGCCTTGTCCTCGCTGCTCGGCCGACGGGGTGACGCGCCGCGTGACGACGGCGCGCGCGAGCGGCTTTGGCGCCGCGCCAGGGACTTCGTTGCGAAGGGTCTGCTGCGGGACGGCAACGAGATCTGGTCGCGCGATCCGCACCAGGTCGACAGGGCGACTGACAAAGTCGAGCAGGCCTGGCATCTGACCGGCGACCCGCAGATCGCCGTGCAGCTCGCCACGATGTACGACCAGTCGAACCGCAACCAGGACGCGCTGGTGGTGCTTCGAGAGGCATTTCGCCGCCACCCGGACCATGCGCTGGTGAGGCATCATGCGGCGATAACGCTGCTGCGTCACGGCACCGGCGCCGACATTCGCGATTTCTTCGAAAGCGTCCTGAAGGTCGATCCGGATGACGCATTCGCGCAATTCGTCATGTCCGTGCTCGATCGTTACGACGCCTGGGTCGGCGAGCTGGCCTCCTCGATCGAGGCCCAGCGCGATGGGCGACGTCCTTTCATCATCTCATGCCCGGTCTGGGGCAAGGCATTTGCGGACAGCTTCGTCCGCTATCTCTGCGCTGCGCTGCTGTCGGCGAACAATCTGCCCAGCCTCTCGACGCGCTGCTCGATCCACATGGTCATCTTCACAACGGCGGAGACCGAGGACTACCTGCGCGCCGACCCGCTGTTTGCCCGCATGAGCGACTACGCCACCGTCCACTTCATGCGCTACACCGACCGGCAGGTGAACTATGGCGAGGCGATGGAGGCGTGCTACGGGCGGGAAGACGTCTTCTACTCGGATCGGTCGCTGGCCTTTTACTATGCGCGCAACTGCAAGTTCATGCTCATGTCCTGCGCGCACTATGTGGCGCTCGCGGCGGGGCGGGCGACGGACGCGTTCGTAAGTTGCCAGGTCGCCGACACGATCCTGAATGACGGCGCGCTTGACTCTCATGGCCGAGCGCCTGGCCGGCCAGTCCGACGCCGTCCTCATCAACTGCCTGCAGTTGGACGGCGCTGCGCTGCGCTCGGCCCTCGACGGGACTTGTCGTCGTGCCGACGGGTCGATCGAGATCACCCCGGAAGACTGCACGACGATCGTTCTTCGGCACATGCCCGGCTACAACTTCGCCACTGCCGGGAACCTGCCGCAAATCCCGTTGCGCATCTGCTGGCGGGTGGGGGCCGAGGGACTTCTGATCCACGGCAACCACTATCATCCGATCGGCCTGCGCCCGAAGGCGTTCGAGCATCCCCTGGAGCTGACGATCGACCCGATAGACAGCCGCTTCGTCGATCGCTCGTCGCTGGACATGGACCGGATCCATCTCGTCCAGGATTCGAGCATTGTCGGCCTGTCGCTCGAGGACGGCCCCCTTCCCGAGCAGCTGGTGCAGGGAACCGGCTCCCTGTCGATCGACGATGCCGCCTTCTGGCTGTGGGGCTACTGGGGGCGGTTGCGCGGCACCTTCTTTCGCTTGCCTTTGCGATTCGGGACGGCATCGCGGCAGGAATGGGCGCGAGGCGAAGCCGATGCCTCGGCCGTGGTCGAGGCGATTGTCGGTCGAGCGGCAAAGTTCGAGGAAGGGCGCCAGGCGAGAGGGACCTGGCGTTTATAGTCCCGGGCCTGCGAGATCGATGGCGCCAGGCCGATCCCAGGCCGCAAGCATGAATTGCGTCCATTGCGGGTTGTGCCACCGGCATTTAACATGGTTGACCTGTCCCGTTTGAAGCTTCATATGGAAGGGAGATATTGTGGCACACTGGCCTTGCGGCCCGACGCGCCGGTGTCGCTCCGCAAGAGCATGTATTTTGTCAAGGGCGGTGGATGAGCAGCGCACGCCAGTGTTGCCTATGCAAAGGGAGAAATCTCTCGCTCCTTTTCAAGTTGGATGATCTGCCGATCTCTCACTACCTCAGAAAGAAGCGAGACGATCCGGACCCGCGATTTTCCATCGGCTTCGAGTGCTGCCAGGATTGCGGCCTCCTGCAGATCGCCGAGGCCATTCCGGCGGACCTGATCTATGGCGAGGCGGACACCTACACCACCGGCTTCCAGCGTCCGCGGCACCTCGAAGATCTGATCACCAGCACGGTGGCGCGCCAGGATCCTGGAAAAGTCATCGACATCGGCTGCAACGACGGTGCTCTCCTGGAGGCGCTTCGTCGTGCCGGCTACAAGCAGGTGATCGGGGTCGAGCCCAATCCGACCGCCGCGGCCATTGCCCGCGCCAAGGGGCATGAAGTCCATACGAGCTACCTGACGAAGGAACTTGCCACGCAGCTGGTCGCCGACAACGGCGAATTCGATACGGTCTATCTGCGGCACGTGGTGGAACATGTGAGCGATCTCGAGGGCTTCTTCTCGTCGCTCCGCATGCTGCTTCGGCCTGGGGGCTTGCTGGTCCTGGAATTGCCGGACGTGGAAGAGGGGTTCGCGCTCGGCAGCCCGGCGATCCTTTGGGAGGAGCACGTCAGTTATTTCACACAATCGCTCGCCGAATACATGCTCGAACGGTTCGGCTTCCGGATCTTCGACCGGCGCCGGTACGTTTTCGGCGGCGGCTCGCTGGCCTTCGTCGCGCAGAAGCAGGCCGTTCCGTCGGCCTGTACGGTCGCGCGGCCGCCCTCTGCCCCGACGATCGACTTGCTGAACGGCTTCGTCGCCGGCATGTGGAAGCACAAGAGCGAGATGAGGGAGCTCGTCTCTCTGGCACGATCGCGCGGCTACAGCGTGCTGATCTATGGCGCCGCGCCGCGTTCCTGCCTGTTGGCCTCGGTCTGCCAGATCGCCGAGATGATCGACTTCGTGGTCGACGATCGGCCGGACATACATCACAGGCTGATGCCGGGCACGCAGCAGCCCGTCCGCCCGCTGGAGGAAATCGCCGGACAGGTGGGAAGCAAGCTGCTTTGCCTGCTGGGCGTGGGGTCGGAGAACGAATTCAAGGTCAGGGCCAAGGTCGAGGCGGCGGTGGACGCAAACCTCGCCTTCGTCAGCCTGTTCCCGCCCCGCAACACGCTGGAAAGCATAGCCGCGGCACGCCGCGCCATCAGCGCCGATCAGAAACAGGAATAGCCCGACAATGTCGCGTATCGATCTGCCGCTTCAACCCAACGGATACAAGGTCCAGTGGTCCTACCTGCCGAAGCAGTTCAGCGCCCAGAACATCGAGGAGATCCTCGACCTGTTCCGCAAATTCGTCCCCACGGGTGACTTCACCCTCGGCAAGCCGGTGCGCGAGTTCGAGCAGAATTTCGCCGGGATGATCGGCACGCGCCACGCCATCGGCGTGAATTCCGGGACCGACGCGCTCAAGCTCTCGCTCAAGGCGGTCGGAGTGGGCCCGGGAGACGAGGTGATCACCACGGCGAACACCTTCATCGCCACGGTGGGGGCCATCGCCGAGACCTATGCCCGCCCGGTCTTCGTCGACTGCACCGACAATTTCTGCATGGATGTCGGCCAGGTCGAGGCGCGGATCACCGAGCGCACCAAGGCGCTGCTGCCGGTCCATCTGGCGGGGCAGATGACCGACATGCCGGCGCTGATGCAGATCGCGAAGAAGCACGACCTGCCGGTGATCGAGGATTCCTGCCAGTGCATCCTCGGCAATATCGAGGGCAGGAATTCGGGCACCTTCGGCCGGTCGGGCGGCTTCTCGCTTCATCCGCTCAAGAACCTCAATGTCTGGGCGGACGGCGGCATGATCGTGACCGACGACGACGACTTTGCCGGCCTGCTCCGGCAGCTGCGCAACCATGGCCTGAAGGACCGCGACAGCGTCGTGCGCATGGGCTGCAATTCGCGGCTCGATTCGCTGCAGGCCGTCGTCGGCAACTGGCTGATCGGCCAGGTCGACTTCATCACCGACACGAGGATCAGGAACGCCGCCTATCTCGATCGCGGGCTCGGCCGGATTCCCCAGATCAGGCTGCCGCAGCGCTTCAACAACCGGAAGCTGGTGTTCCATCTCTACATCGTCTTCGCCGAGCGCCGCGACGAACTCCTTGCCCATTGCAAGAAGAACGGGATCGAGGCGAAGGTGCACTATCCGGTGCCGTTGTACCTCCAGGAAGGCTTGCGCCCCTACGGCTACGAGAAGGGCGATTTTCCCGTGACGGACCGGCAGGCCGATACGATGATCTCCTTTCCGGCGCACGAGCACCTGGCCGAGGAGCAGCTCGCCTATATCGTGCAGACCGTCGAAGAATTTTATGGGGCGTGAGATGGCCAAGCACGACATTCCCTACGTGAACCTTCCGGCCCAGGGGAGGGAGCAGCTCGAGGACCTTCGCCGCATCTTCGAGGAAGTCCTGCTGCGCGGTTCGTTCGTCGGCACCGACGACGAGCTTGCCGCGCTCGAGCAGCCGGCTGGCCGAGTATTGCGGCGCGGCCGAGGCCGTGGCGCTCAACTCGGGCACCGACGCGCTGATGCTGGCCATGAAAGTGGGCGGCATCGGTCCCGGCGACGAGGTCATCACGCCGCCCAATTCCTTCGTGGCCTCCACAGCCGCGATCGTCCAGTTGGGGGCGACACCGATCTTCGCCGATGTGCTGCCGGACCAGAACATCGATCCGGAGAAGATCGAGCGCGCCATCACGCCCCGCACCAGGGCGATCATGCCCGTCCATCTGACGGGCCGCGTCTGCCGCATGGACGAGATCATGGACATCGCGAACCGCCATGGCCTGATCGTCATCGAGGACGCCGCGCAGTCGATCGGATCGATGTACCAGGGACGCCTCAGCGGCTCGTTCGGCCATTTCGGCTGCTTCTCGGCGCACCCGCTCAAGAACCTGAATGCGCTGGGCGACGGCGGCTTCGTCACCACCAACGACGCGGCAGCGGCCGCGCGCATGCGCCGGCTGCGCGCGCATGGCATGGTGGACCGGCAGACCGTCGAGGAATGGGGGCTGGTGTCGCGGATGGACACGCTGCAGGCGGCCGTCTTGAACTACCGCCTGGACAAGTTGCCCGACGTGATCGCCAAGCGGCGCGCCAATGCCGCGCTCTATCAGGGCCTTCTCCGGCATGAGCGGATCTACGTGCCGCCGTGCCGGAACGAGGAATTCAACACCTTCCATACCTTCGTCATCCAGGTCGACCGGCGCGACGAGCTGCAGCAGTATCTCAGGGATCGCGGCATCAAGACCGCCATCCACTACCCGATCCCGATTCACCTGCAGCCGGCGGCCCGCGACCTCGGGCACAAGAAGGGCGATTTTCCCGCCACCGAGCGCCAGGCGGGCAGAATCCTGACGCTGCCGGTGAACCAGTACATGAGCAAAGCCGACGTCGAGGCCGTTGCGAGCGAGGTCATGGCCTTTGTCGGCCATTGAGGTGGGTGATCTTCTGTCGTGACCGCATGCCACATCTGCGCATTTCCCGACGTGGAAGCGCTGCCTCAAGGGGGGACGCCCTTCAAGCTGGTGTCATCGGACGTCCGGCCGGTGCCCGGTACGGCCGAATTCTCCATCTGCCCCAACTGCCTGACGGTCCAGAAGGCGGCGACACCCGCGCTGGCATGCCATGGCCGAGAGAATCTATGGCGGCTACGACATCAATCACCAGAGCCACGGCGCCGAGCCCAGGATCTTCGATTCGGCCAAGGGCAGCGGCCCGCGGTCGGCGATATTGCTGCGCAACTTCCTCGATGCGGTTTCCTTGCCCGAGAAGGGACGGCTGCTCGACTTCGGATGCGCGAACGGAAACCTGCTGAAGAACTTCCACGGACTGCGCCCGTCCTGGAGTGCTCTCGGGCTCGGAACTGACGGACACCTGGCGGGAGACGATCCTCGCCCTCCCGGCAGTCGAAGCCTTCTACAGTGGCCCCGATCCCGCCTATGCCGGGTCGTTCGACGTCATTTCGCTGTCGCACGTTCTCGAGCACATTCCGGATCCCGTACCGTTCCTGAAGAACATCGCGAGGTATCTCGCCGGGCGCGGGCGGATCCTTCTGGCCGTGCCCGACCTCAGGCAGAATCCGATCGATCTCATCATCGCCGACCATTGCAGCCATTTCGACCGGAACAGCCTCCTGCACGTGTTGAAGGCGGCGGGCTTGGCCATCGAGCTTCTGTCGGCCGATCTGCTGCCGAAGGAATTGGTCGCCGTGGTATCGTGCCCGCCCGGCGCTGTCGCGATCCGCGGCGCAGGCCGCCGCCGACGGGGCCGGCAGTATGGCGTCGAGGGAGCGCTGCCGGTTCTATTTCAGGTTGCTCGACGAGGGACGACGGGCCGCTCGGCGCCTGGCCGACGAAGATCGGCCGTTCGGCATCATGGGATCGTCGATTGCCGCCTGCTGGACGACGCTCGAGCTGGACGGGAAGGTCGACTTCTTCGTCGACGAAGATCCTCATCGGATAGGCCACTCGCTCCTGGACTTGCCGATCCTCGGACCGGCCCAGGTTCCAGCCGGCGCCGTCGTCTTCATTCCGATGTCGGTTCCCGTGGCCGAAAAGATCATGCATCGATGGAAGCACCTGCCGATCGACTTTCGCTACGTCGCCTCGAACCGTCCGGTTTAGCCATACCGCCGGGAATGACGGTGCTGCCCTCCAATTCGAGGGGCAATTGGCCAGTGGCAGTGCCGGATTTTATGAATAAAATACCGCGCGCAGGGCGGTGCGGCGAACTGGTGGGATCGGCAGCAGCAATGACTCGGCAATCAGAAAGCGAGCAAGGTGATCAGCAAATCCGGTCTCGGTCTTTGCCATATCTGCATGCCTTCGTCGCGGAGGTGAAGCGGGCAATATCGGCGTTGCTCGCGTCGGTGGCAGTCCAACGGGCCCGCGATGGCAGGCCGCCCTACTGGTGCAGCGCTGCCAGCAGGCCCTCGTTGCTGGACCTTGCCAACGAGGCGGACGCGATCCTCGGTTTCGAAGTGCGCGAGGGCTGTCTTGGGAAGGTCGATGCCCAGCTCGATGCTCTCCGCAAGAGGATCGCCGAATGGGAGACGGACTACGGGGGGACGGTCCACGAGGACGAAGCGCTGGACCGGATCTGGGTCAATCTGCTTCGACTTGGCCTGTTCGACGAACTTCGACATCTTGCCGGACCCTGCAATCTGCCCTTCCGGCCCGAAATAAAGGCTTTCCTGGACTATTGCGCGGTTGAATTCCCCGCATGCAGGGCGCGCGGCGAAGCCTATCGGGCGCGACGCCGGACGTCGAAATCTTCACGATGGGATGCATCGTCTGGGGCGAGGAATACATTCGCAACTTCCTGCGCTACAACGTGCGCTCGATGCTGTCGGAGGACAATCTGCCGGCGCTGGCGATGCAGGGGCAGATCGTCTTCAGCATCGTCACCGATGCCGCCGGCGAGCGGCGGCTTCGCGCCGATCCGCTCTTCGCCAAGCTGCTCGAAGTCGCAGAGGTCGAATTCACGATCGTCCCGGATAGCCTGATCGCCATTCTCGCCCAGGGTCACCTGGTGCGGAATTTCTACATCCTGTACGGCCTGCTCGATCACTGCTCGATATATTTCGCGGAGGGAGCCGGCTCCCACCTGTTCATGATCCCGGTGGATTGCGTCGTGGCGGGCGGCTCGCTCGTCAACATGGCGAACTATCGCCACGAGGGATACGAGTGCTGCGGCGGCGGCAATCTAGTGGCCGAAACCGAAACCTTCCTGCCGGCCATCGATGAGCGGTTCGGCGACGAAGGGCCGATCCGCATCTCGACCGTTGAGCTCGCGTCGCTCGCGTTCGAGCATGCGCATCACTACTTCCACTCCCAGATCATCGCCGCTGAGAACAGCGACTTCGGCCGGCATCCGCGGGAATTGTTCTGGCCGGTCGAAGGCGGCGTCGAGATCCACTCGGTTTTCATCCATCCGCTCTTCACCACCGCCTCGGGGCTCGCCAAATACCGTCGCAAGCATTTTGCCAATATCGACTACGGCATGATCCCGCGGCTGTTCTCGCATCCCGGGCCGATCAAGCTGATGGATCCCAGCCGGGCGTACGTGAACAATTTCACGGCCGGCCACCGTCGCTACGAGACGACCGGAAAGTCGTTCGCCTACGAGGACTTCCTGCGCTGCCACGACTGGACCTATCCGGTGCAGAAGGCGTGCTTCACCCAGGCCCAGCACCTGCCTTGTCGGCTGGTCGGCTACACGGCCAGCAACGATGTGATGCAGGACGTGCGCGAGATCAATGCGCTCTTCGGGGTCGTCCCGGACGCCGGCACGGAGTTGGCCGATCCTGGGACGCCGGCCAAGGAAGGAGCGAGCGGGTAGACGCCGTCAGGGCTTGACGAGGAAGGCTCCGGGGACGTTCGTCCAGGAAAAGGTGCGCAGACGCACCTCGGCCTTGTCGGCGAGAAACTCGTCGACGGCGGCCGTCTCGCCGGGCCAGTCCGCAATGGCGTACTCGTCGAAAATGACGACGCCTCCGCGCGTCACCTTGTCCCAAACCGCCTGCAACACCGCGCGCGTGGGCTTGTAGAGGTCGCAATCGAGGTGCACGAGCGAGAATCGCACGCCCGGATTGTCCTTCGTGAATTGCTGGACGGTTTGCTCGATGTCGCCGTCGATCAGCTTGATGCGCGGCTTGAAAGGGATGAAGCGGTCGGCGTCGAAGATGGCGATCGAGTCGATAACTTCGTCGTGGAAGCGCGCGGGATTGAAGCCGCCGACCGTCTTGCCGGCATCGGCGAGGGGAACGGAATCCTGCTCGGAGAAGCCGGTAAAGCCCTGCCAATTGTCGAAGCCGTAGACGACCTTTGTGCGGTCTCCGATGCAGTAGGACTCGAGAAGGTTTGCCCAGGTGAAGAGGCCGAGGCCGCGGAAGACGCCGAATTCCGCGATGTCGCCGGGCACGTCGAGCGTCATCTTGAAGAGCTCCACGTGTGCCAGGAAGCGCTTCAAGGCCTGACGCCTGGCCAGCACGGCGAAGTTCTTCACCGCGGTCAGGGGATCGATGCCATATTTTTCGCAATGCCGGGCGATCCGAGCCTCGATCTCGGAGTCCGCGCCGGCCTTCTTGAAACCATCCGACGTGTCGATCTTGGGGTCGGTCACGCGCCGTTACTCCGCGGCTGCAGGCGCCACGACGGCGCCGGTCGCGATGTCGAGATAGTGCTTGGTGGAATGCGACGTCTCGCCAAAGAAGCGGAAGTCGCAGCTCAATCTCATGCGGTCGGAGTCGTTGGGCATGGATTCATGAAGAGTTCTCTTCCCGAGAATCACCACGTCTCCCGGCTCCAGTGGCGCAAGCACGAGGCGCTCGCCGCCGCCGATGCGTTCGGCTTCGATCGGCGGAAGCCAGCCGTCCGTGGCGACGGACTGCTGTCCGGCGATCGCCTCCGGCGCGTCCTGGGTTCGCGCGTAGGCGGCCATGCCGCCGCACGCCCGATCGATGGCGACCAAAGGTACCCACACCACGCAGAAGTCGCCCATGTGGCGATTGTAGCTGATGTCCTGATGCAGCGGAACGCGCGCCAGCGAACAGTGCGGCAGGACATATCGCGCCGTCGGCGGCATGTGGGCAAACAATCGCCGCGCCGCCAGTAGCCGGAACAGCAGGGGATGCGTGTTCAGGAAGCGAGGAATGGCCCGCAACGGCTCGGCGAGACGCACCTCGAGTGGAAAATGGCCGAGGAACATGTGCCTGTGACGCTCCGTCAGCTCGGCCGGAGACGCCTCCATCAACGCCGTGAGGTGCGCGGCGGCATCGGCATCCTGCAGGGAGAAGCCATATTGCCGAAGCGCCGCATCGATCTCCTGCAGGGCGCCGCGCAGAAATTCCGCGATCGGCTGAACGACCTGCCGGGGCAGCAGGTTCTTGACGACCAATATCCCTTCGCGTTCGAAGACCAGCTTCGCCAGGTCGGGGCTGTGGCTGGCGTCGACGGACACGTCCTTGAGGTCAACCATCCACCAGTCCATCCTGATACGACGCCTTCTCGACGCCGCCGCGGAAAAGCCAGGAACACAGCGACCTATTGCCGGAATCCGCAACCATGGCGCACCTATCGCACTCCCGGCGCGGGATGCAACACAATTTCCAGACCCGCATCATTTGCGGCGCAGCCAGCATGCCGACAAGCCACCATCTGAAAGGGGCGTTTACTGTGGCACTGCTGCCGGAATTCCTCAATTGCCAAAGTTACCTGTTGCTTTAGATATGACCGTCAGTGGCCCAGGCACGGCCATCCGAGACGCAGGATCCGCCGGCGGCAGGCTGGAGTGTCCCGGGTGAAGAATAGCAAATCAGGAGCATTCGACTGGACCATGCTGGATGTCTTGCGCCGGGCGATGACTAACCTCCTGGCCCCCCATCGTTCCCATTCTGCGACGGTCGAATCGAGTCGAGAGGAAGCAGGGCAAAGCCAATCATCCCAACCGCGAAGCCGGTCGGGCACTTCGCTCGTCGACGCCAGCGTGATTCCAGCCTTGCAACGCCAGCAGAAGCTCCTTGATCTCTACCTGTTCGTCCTGGACTTCTGCCTGCGCAATGGGATGGCGCATTGGTGGCGCCGGACCGTGGGCCTGCCGTTCGCCGATCTGGCGGAAGGGCGGGCGCATCTGAAGGAGGTCTGTCTTCACGAGCTGATCTACGAGGCGGGCGACGTAGCAGCCGCTTGTCGGGTCTACGAAATCCTCGACGAGGAGGGCCATCTCGAAGGCGACGATCACGCCGGATACCTACTCGATCTGCTGCGCTTCGTCCGGCCCATGCTGACGGGCGCGCGGGAGCAATTTCTCCGCGGCCTGACGCGGCGTTTCACGCCCGCGGACTGGAAGCGTGCGGCCGTGGTCAGCGTGATCGTTCCCGACGATCAGACGTTCTTGAATTTCCTGGAGTTCTGCCTGCCTTCCCTGGAGAGCGACGCTGGCCTCGCGTCCTTTCTCCGCAAGCGTGCCGTAACGTTGCTGCTCTTCGTGCACGAACGGAAGGTGGCCGAGACCAGGGAGTATCTGAAGCAGAAGAAGCTCGATTGCGCGATCGTTTGCCAGCCGATCCCCGAAAGTCTCTGCGATCCCTCCCGGATTGTCGCCGGAGGCGTCCAACGAGATTGGCTGATCGGGGCATTGCAATGTCTGCATTTGATGGAAGCCAAGCGGCGCGATGCGGATTTCCACTCCATCAACCCGAATGCGATATATGCCAGCGGGTTCTTCACGGAAGTCATGCGGGTCGCGCAGGACAAGGCCGCGATATTGTCGGCGGCCGTGTGGATCAACAATCGCGACCTCATCGAGCCGAAGGTGACGCGCCACGAGAAGGACGGATCGATCGGTATCTCGCCGGCCGATCTCACAAGCACGGGGCTTGGTGCGAGTGCTCCGGCTAGCTGCGCGACCTTCGTCGAAGGGTTTGTCCCGGTCCGGGGGCCGACCGCACATCTGCGGGTCACGTGGCTCGGCAGGGACCGCCTCGACGTCCACTCCAATTGCCCCGAGGTCGTGTTCCTGGCCCGCAAGAGTCTCCGTGATATGCCGCGCCGATTTTTCATCAGGCCGCCGGCGGAGATGGACAGGATTCTCTGCCCCGACGCTGTCCCGTACTTCGTGCAGGAAAACGACGGGATCGCGATCGCCGAGCTCGGACACCCGCCGGGCGGCTTCTGCGATGTCGACGGCGATCCTGCCAAGTTCGACCTCGTCGGCGGCTGCCTGGTACGGCGCCGGCAGGCGGAGTTCTTCAAGCAGCCGGTGCGTCTGGCGATCCCCCCGAACGACGGCCGCGAACCGCCCGCTTCGGACATTGGATGCGGCGCCGGCCTGCACGACGCCTTCTTCAGGTCGCTCGAGGGAATTGGCGCTCCCGTCAGCCCCAGCACCCGTCAGATCCTGTCGGCGCTGAACGTCCTGCACCAGTACGAGATGTCGGAATATGGCCTGGAGAACATGGCCGGGACGATCGAGGAGGGGCGCAGGCTGCTCGATATTGCGCCGAGCGCCGAGGGTGACATCGGCGAGCTCGAACGCCGGGAGCTCGTCAGATCCGCGATGAATTTCGACCACGTCGAGAAGGCGATCGCGCTGGCGAAGGGGGGAGGCCAAAGCACGGCGTTCATCCATGAATTCGTCGTCAAGATGACGGAGCTGAAGGCGACCAACGAGGCGCACGCCCACGCCCTGCGGAGGAAATTGAGGGGACGGCCATTCGCGGTGATCGGCTCGATCGCCTGGGGAGATGCGTTCATCGACAAGTTCATGAACTACTGCGTGCCTTCCCTCCTGGCGGCCGGCAACATCCCGGCGTTGGCGCGGAAGAGGAGAGTGGTGCATTCGATCGTCACCACGGAGGCCGATCGGAAGAAGATCGTCGCTCACCCGGCGTTCAGGCGTCTCAGCGAGTGCGCAGAAATCGTGTTCACGTGCTTCCCGGAGAAATTCCTCGAGCAGCGGGAACACGGTCAATACAATTTCTACTATTTCTACGGTCTTCTCGATCACCAGAGCGTCTTTCTGGCGACGGCGCTGCGCGCAGACCTGTACCTTCTCCCGGTCGATTGCGTTTACGCCCGCGATAGCCTGAAAAACCTCAGCCGCCATCTCGAGCAGGACGCCGATTGTTGCTCCGTGGCAGGCATCGAGTGCGAACCTGGCGAGCTTCGTGCCTGGCTGGACGGAAGATCCCGGGACGCGGCGGGTGTTCTCGACCTGCCGGCCGGCGACCTTCTGTCGGCAGCGTGCGCACGCCCCGATGCCTATTTCCGATCGCTCATCATGCGACCGGAGAACAAGTCGTTTTGCCGCTATCCTCGCGAGCTGATTTGGCCGATGGCGGACGGCCTCGCCATTCACTCGATCTACATGCACCCCGTCGCGGTTTCCTCACGCATGACGTCGAGACCCTTCCATCCCCAGCATGAGAACGTTGATTTCGCGCTGTTGCCCAGGCTGCTGCAGGGGGACGGGCGGCTGAAAATCGTCGAGGACGCAAGCGAGGTGGCGATTGCCCAATTCGGAGCGCCGGCCGGCCGAGAGGAATTCCTTGACGGCGGCTTTTCGTTCCACGCCTTTATGGACGCCCACCGCTACGACTATGCGGCGCAACGGCGGTGGTTTTGCACCCGCCAGTTTTTTCCATGCCAGCCGCCATACCCGCCTTCTGAAGACTATGCTGGCGACGTTGCGCTTATTCGGTCGGCGCTGATACGGAGCAGGTTCAGCATAAACGGCACGAGGAAGCACCGTGAGCGACTCTGAGGCTGCCGGGCGACATCGCTATTTCATCGTTGGCGGGGCAGGATTTATCGGCAGCCATTTCGTCGACCGCCTGCTCAGCGATCCGTCGTCCGCCAGGGTGACAATTTACGACAACTTTTCTTCAGGTCGGCGGTGGCATTTCGAACGACATCTTTCCGATACGCGCTTTTCGGTCATCGAGGGCGATGTGAGAGACCTCGCCAAGTTGACAGCGGCCATTGTCCGGTCATCAGACCGTGATTCATCTGGCTTCGAATCCCGACATTGCGAAGGCCGTGACTCAGCCCGATATCGATTTTTACGAAGGGACCTTTCTGACGCATCAAGTGATCGAGGCGGTACGCCAGTGCGGCGTCGTTGCGATACTTTATGCGTCGGGCAGCGGCATCTATGGAGACTTGGGCGAGGTTGAGGCCAGCGAGCAGCATATCGGATGTCCGATCTCGACCTATGGTGCAAGCAAGCTCGCCGGCGAGGCGATGATCAGTGCATATTCGTTCATGTTCGGAATCCGGGGACGTGCCTTCCGATTCGGCAATGTCGTCGGAGGACATCAGACGCACGGCGTGGGCTTCGATTTCGTCCGTCGCCTGTTGGAGAATCCGAGAGAACTGCGCATCCTGGGCGATGGCCGGCAAAGCAAGAGTTACATACATGTCGAAGACGTTGTGCAGGCCGTGCTGACCGCGCACTCGGCGCCAGGGCCGGCCTACGACGTCTTCAATGTCGCAACAGGCGACTACATTACGGTCACTGAAATCGCCGAGCTCGCGGTGGAGTGCGTCGGTCTTGCGCCAAGCAGCGTCCGGTTCAGCTACAGTGGCGGCGACCGCGGCTGGAAGGGCGACGTCCCGGTGATCCGTCTGGCCACCGATCGCATCCGCAGTCTGGGTTGGCGCTGCCGGCGCAGCTCGCGCGAGGCCCTGCGTGCCGCCATGCTGGCCATGCTGGAGGAATTCCGGGCAGGGCGGTTGTGACCGCGGACAGGCGGGCGGTCTTCCTCGACCGCGACGGCGTGTTGAATTGCGCAATCGTCGTGGATGGCGTGCCCCGTCCGCCGGCATCACTTGACCAGCTCGAGATCCTGCCCGGTGTCGTCGAGGCGTGCGCGACGTTGCGCGACGCGGGCTTTTGTCTGATCGTCGTTACCAACCAGCCGGACATTGCACGGGGTAGGCAGACCCTGGCCAATGTCCGGCGACTGAACGGCGAGGTGCGCCGACTCGTGGGCGTCGATGACGTCTTCACTTGTCCGCATGACGATGCGGACCGGTGCGCTTGCCGCAAGCCCAAGCCGGGCCTCCTGCTCGATGCGGCGAGTTTGCATGGCATCGATCTTGCGCGCAGCGTCATGGTAGGCGACCGCGACCGTGATATCCAGGCAGGTCGCGCGGCGGGTTGTCGTACAGTCTTTGTGGCTGCGGGCTATGCACGCGCGCCGTCGCCGCCCGCGGACCTTACAGTTGCGCGGTTGCGAGAGGCCGTACCGTGGATTATCAGTGGTTTCGTCAACGAGACGGCAAGGGGATGATAAGCGGGTTGCGAACGAAGCTATTTGCCGACGGGGCTGATCTGTCAGCCATCGCGAGCCTATGTGCCAATCCCGCCATCCAGGGCTTCACCACGAATCCCACCCTGATGCGCAAGGCCGGCGTCACCGACTACGAAGCCTTCGCGCGCTCGGCTTTGGAGCTCGTCGGAGAGCGGCCGATCTCCTTCGAGGTCTTCTCCGACGAATTCGCCGACATGGAGCGGCAGGCGCGCAAGCTCGCCAACCTGGGGCCCAACGTTTACGTAAAGATTCCTGTCACTAATACGCGTGGCGAGCATGCTGACGATTTGGTGCGGCGCCTGTCGCGGTCGGGCATTCGCGTCAACGTGACGGCGGTCATGACATTGGCCCAGGTTGAACGGCTGACGCGGTGCCTGGCTGGCGGCGCACCCAGCAACATCTCGATCTTCGCTGGCCGCGTCGCCGACACCGGCGTCGATCCATTGCCGATGATGCGCAAGGCGCTCGAAATAGTAGCTCCATCGCCCACCATCGAGATCATCTGGGCGAGCCCGCGTGAGCTTCTGAATGTCATCCAGGCGAGCGAAGTGGGCTGCCACATCATCACAGTGACAGCAGACATCCTCGCGAAGCTCCCGTTGTTGGGGCGTGATCTCGACGAGTATTCGCTCAATACCGTCAAGATGTTCTACGACGATGCAGCCGGCGCCGGATATCGCCTCTAGCGGAGGCCTTTCTGCACCAGAGCGAGGCCGTTTCTCAAGCTGTGCATGGCTCTCGCGATCTGGTCGATGGCGGAACGCGGCAGGCGGCGCACCACCGATTTCCGGAGTTTAGCCCAATAGGGCAGGGTGTCGGAGACGGGCGTTCCGGCGGGAACATGCCTGGCCACAATCGCCGGTGGCAAGGACGCGACGATGGATCGGTGGGCATAGAGGAACGTATTGTGTCGATACCAGAGGTACACGGCACGGTTCGACTTCAGGAGTGGCCTTAGAAAGTCGAACAGTTCGAAACCCCGGGCGGCAAACTTTGCACGCCAGTATTCGCAAGGCTGCTCGTTGATATGATTCTCGCCGCCTTGACCAGGCGTAGCAGCGGAGAACAGGACAAGCCGCCCATGGCGCACCAGGCTGTCGACAAAGGTCTCAGCTACGTTCTCCGGCAGGTGCTCTGCCACCTCGAGGCTTTCGACAAGCTCGAATGTGCGATCGAGCACGACGGGCCGCGCGAGATCGAGAGCCAGGAAATCGGATCTGGCGATGTGCAGCTTCGCGGGATCGATGTAGGGACCGTCTACGCCGCGCACTTCGGTGGCGCCGTGGCGCAACCAGGCTGCCAGCCACACGCCGCGGCCGCAGCCCAGGTCCAGGACACTCCTTATGGACAAGTGCTCGGCAATATGGCGTACCACATGCTCGGCCGAATTGGCCGCAGTGCGGTCGGCGGTCTCGAAAAAGCGGTTGTCGTAGGCGTACAGGCGGCCGGTCCTCAAGCTTGGCTGCCCTTGATGGCACAGCAATAGATGTGGGCGTCGTGCGGTCGCATGAAGCGGTTGCGCTGATGGCCCTTGGTCAGAAACAGCTCCACCCCGAATTTCAAGTCGTTGAAACCGCGGCTGCGTAGTTCTTCCTCGAGCTTGGCCTGCCACCATCCGGACTTGTGCTCGTCGCCCGGCCAGCGTTGCCAGCCGTAGAGGGTGGCAAAAACATGGTCGATAGTGAAGGGAATCGACCGGCCTTCGAAATGGTCGACGACATAGCGGCACCAGACCGGAATATCGGGCACGTCGAAATAAAACGCACCGCCTGGTGCGAGCATCCGGTGAATATTCTTGAGAGTGTCGGTGACCTGCCCATAGGTCAGGTGCTCGACGACCCCCAAGGCCAGCACTTCTTCGAGCAGGCCATCAGGAAAGTCGATCTCCCACGGCATGCCGACGATATCGACGCCCTCGAAGGCGTTGACGTCGTTGTGGATGTAACCCGGCGTCGGTCGCTGGCCGCATCCGATTTCCAGTTTGCGCAGGTTCAGGACTGGCACGCTCGACACAATTGCCTCCTTCTAGTTTCGAAGCTTGACGACGAGCGCATGCCCGTTGTTGTTGTAAACCACCAGCTTGTCGGGTTGTCCCACCATCTCGTTCACCAACCGGGTAACGCCGGCGCAAGAATAGAAGCCGTAGTCGTCGAAGACGACGACGCCGCCCGTTACGAGCCGCGGCCAAGCCCACGCGAAGGTCTGCTTGGCGGAATTCATAGACGTCAACGTCGATATGGCAGAGCCGCAGCCGACTATGCTCAAGCGAATGGCCGGTGTCGTCCGGAAACATTCCCTGGAGCACGCGAACATTCGAGAGCTTCATGCGCTTGGCCAGGGCCAGAACCTGTTCAGCGCTGGTGTCGGCGTGTTCTCCACCGACATAGCTCGAATCGCGCTCAGTCGCCTTCACGACACCCGCAAATGTATCGCATAGGTAGACAATGCTGCTTGCGCCGATCAGGCTGGTACGACGCGCCATAAGGCAACCGGTCCCACCGCGCCACACGCCGACCTCCAGGACGTCTCCTTCCGGCAGGTTGCGGCTCTGACCGACGAGATCCCACAGCTCCCAGCAGCGGTATTGATCGACGAGGGTATGGCCGCGAATCTCGCGCGAGGCTTGGGTGAACTCGCCGTCCGTCCGCCACGGCGCATAGACCGACTGGGTGTAGATTGGTTCGTACTTGATGTCGGGAAGGGCGGCCGTGGAAGCCAGACGCTTCAGTCTTCCGTCGGGCATGGCGGCCGTCAACGAAGGCGCCCGCGATAGCGCCTCGAAGGCCTCGATCGCCACCGCACGACCGACGGAGGAGATCAAATTCGACAGCCACATTCCAAAGAGCCTCGGTTTGGTTCCCGACAGTGTATTGGCCATGTTGCCTTGCGACTAGGCCGGCCTGGATTTCCTGCGCTCATCATCGATTCCGCGTTTCGCCGCCTTTGGCGATAACCGGCGGGCCGTGCAACCAGAACAGCAGCCCGGGCAAAGAGGCCACGAGCAAGGCGAGGCCGAATAAGACCGAGGCGACAAGGCTTGTTTCCGGGCTGATGCCGTAGAAGCTCAGCAGCACGACGAAGGCCCCTTCGCGCAGGCCCCATCCGCCGAGAGAAAGAGGCACTAGAGCGACCAGGAGCCCCGGGGCGAGCGTAACAGCGCAGTCGAGGAGGGAGAGGCCACTGTGAGCGCTCTGATTGGCAAAGAAGAATGCAATGATCGCGGCGATCTGGCCGAGAATGCCTGTCCACAGCAGCAGGGCGAGGCGCGAGACCGAGCGCGAAACAAGCGCTATGGCATGCCCGAGTCCGGCCAAAGGCCGCAGCAGACTGACCGAGCCGAGTCTTGAAGCGAACGCGGCCACAAACGCCAAGCCGGCGACGATGGCCATGCACGCGGCCAGCATCAGCCAGAGCAGCGCCCGCATCGGACCGTCTGCCACCCGCTCCAGCAACACAGGGAACGTCAGAGCAAAGCAGAGCAGGACGGCCGCTAGTCCCACCAGCCTCTCGATCAGCACGCTGCTGGTTGCCGGGCTCAACGGAATGCCTGCGCGGACGCAGAACCATACCCGCCAGGCATCGCCGCCGATCGAGGACGGCAGTGCCTGGTTGAGCAAGGCTCCGACATAGAGAGCATATGCGAGGGTCTTTGCTGGCAACTCGTACCCAAGCGCAGCAAGGATGGCGCGCCAGCGCGGGATGCTGATGGCGGGGACGGCAGCAAGGACGAGCGCGGCAAGAGCGGCAAACCCTGGATCGACCCGGTTCACGACAGACTTTGCCTGCGAGAGGTCGACGCTGTGAATGAGAAAAGCCAGCAGCAGAATCGACAGGACAATGCGTAACGAGACGGCCAACCAAGGCGGTCGCCCATGGTTGCGCACCGGCGAGGGCGTCACAGTGCTTCTGTCTCCGCGTAGTGCGTGAAATCGGCAAGGCCTTCCGGCGAGCCAACTTCATAGAAGCGTTGAGCCACTTCGTATCCGGCAAGCTCGCCTGCCCTGCTCAGGCCCTCCAACACGCCGGCCAGGTCCGAGACAGAGGACTTGGGAATTGCCCTCTCCACCAGCGATCGCGAGAGCACCAGCAGGCCATAGTCAATATGGGTCATTCTCTCACGGGCCTCGTCGCTGCAATGCTTGTCGTAAAGCACGACCAGGGGTGGTTCGTACACGACGTTGCTGCGATCCCAACGATTCTCGTTGCGCAGCACGGTCATGAGGGCAGGCTTTGCGAGGGCGAAATAGTGCACAAAGACCGGTCTATAGGCGATCGGCAGGAACGAATCGCCGTATGTTACGAAGAAGGTCTCTTCGAGTTGTCCGGCTTCCAGGGCCATTCGCAACGCGCCGGCGGTGCCCTTGAGGTGTTCGCCTTCGTCCACGTAGCTGACCTTGATGCCCCACGCACTGCCGTCGCCGACAAAGTCGACGATCTGCTTGCCTTTGTAGCCTATGCAGTAGGTGACGCGGTCGATCCCTTGTCGCGCTAGCCAAGCCAGCTGGTAGTCGGCGAACGGTTTGCCGCGGATCGGCACCAGCGTCTTCGGAATTGCACGAGTGACCGGATGCAACCGCGTTCCCAGGCCGCCGGCCAGAATGACAGTCTGCATCGCGCATCAGTCTCGCACGATCGTCATCGAGCCGTCGTGGTCGAAACGGAAAGGCACCTCCATCAGCCCTTCCTTGGCCATGGCCGCCCGCAGCGCGGTCCGGTCCGTGGTGTAGAATAGGAGAAAGCCACCACCGCCAGCGCCGACCATCTTGCCGCCGATAGCACCAGAGTTACGTCCGATCTCGTAGCAGCGGTTGATGACCCCGTTCGACATGTTGGAGGAGCGCGTCCGCTTCATCTCCCAATGCTCATGCATCAGCCGGCCGAATTTGTGCGTGTCGCCGCATTCCAGTGCCTGCTTGATCCGCCCGCCAAGTTCCTTGACGTAATGCAGATTGTCGATCATGGCGCTGTCGCCGCCCTGTGTGCGCTTGTCTTGGTCGACCAGGATATCCTTGGCCGCCCGCGAGTAGCCGGTGAAGAACAGCAGGAGATTCTCTTCGAGATCCGTCCGCGTCTGGCTGGATATCTCGAGCGGCGAAACCTGCACGCTGTCGTCGGGCTCGAACTTGAAGTAGGTGATGCCGCCATAGGAGGCGATGTACTGATCCTGCTTGCCGACCGGATCGCCCAGCACGTCGATCTCGATGTGACATGCCTCTCGTGCGACCTGTTCGGCCGTCACATGCTGGCGCTTGGCGGAATACAAGGCGCGGATAAGTCCCACGGAGAACGAGCCGGAGGAACCGAGGCCGGTACCTGCTGGAATATCGGCTAGGCTTACGATTTCCGTAGACGGGCTCACGTTGTGCAGGCGCAACGCCTCACGAACGATCGGGTGCTGTATTTCGTCAATCGTGGTTACGTGCTCGAACTTGGAGTATTTCACCTGATAGCCGGGACTGAATGTCGGGTTGACACCGACGTAGACATATTTGGTGATGGCCCCGGAGATCAACGCGCCGCCGAAGCGCCGGTAATATGATGGAAGATCGGTGCCGCCTCCCGCGATCGATATGCGCAACGGCGTCCGCGTGATGATCATCGGGAAGGTGACATGTCTGAAGACGGGACATTCTCGGCCGGGCGGCCCTCGGCAGGGGAAAGCAGCGGCGGGTTGAAGAAACGGTCGACGATGTACGGCGGCCGGCCTTTCACCTCCTCGTAGATCCTGCCAATGTACTCGCCGAGAATGCCAATGGCCACGAGCTGCACGCCGCCCAGCAAGGCGATCAGCAATGTGATGGTGGGGAAGCCCAACGGATAGTCCTCGCCGAAGAACAATTTCATGATCGCAACATAGATACCGACGAGCAGAGCGGTAGCTGCAATTGCCAGTCCGGCAAACAGCGTTCCCGTCAGCAGCGCGGTCGAGAAACCGATGACGCCGTTCAGCCCGATTCGGATGGAGCCGAAGTAACGCGGATAGTTGCTGTCGCCGGCGGCCCGCGCCTGACGGTCGAACTCGATGAAGGTCTGGTTGAAGCCGACGAAGGCCACCAGGCCACGCAGGAAGCCGTGACCTTCCTTGAGCCGGCACAATTCGTCGATAACCCGACGATTCACGATGCGAAATTCACCGGTATCCTTCGGAATTTCGACGTCGGACAGAGCGTTGATGACACGGTATCCCACGAACGACATGAGCTTGCGGATCAGTGGTTCGCCTTCGCTGCGCCGACGTCGCTTTGCCAAGACGACGTCATATCCCTCCTTCATCTTGCGATGGAGATCGAGGATGAGTTCTGGCGGATCCTGGAGGTCGACGTCCACCACGACGCAGCTCTTGCCGACGCAGTGGTGCAGGCCCGCCATCATGGCGGCGGGTTGGCCGAAACGGCGGCTGAAGCTCAGAAGGCGTATACGCGGATTGCGCAGGATCTCCTCGAGGATGACCTCCTTCGTGCGGTCGGGAGACGGATCGTAGCAGAACAGGATCTCGTAGGTTCCTATGCTCTCCAGAACCGGTTCGAATTCGCTTCAGGAACAACCTGATGCTCCGTTCTTCGCGGTATACCGGCACGATGATCGAAATATCCGGCCGCTCCAGTGGTTGCGGAGTCGCGCCGCTCCTCGCATGCAAGGTACCCGCAACTTGCGGGATGGATCTGCTTGCTGGAGGCGTGCCTGGCAGCTCTACCATTTAGTACGGTTGACCATCAGCTTTGGGTGCGAAACCAGACAATGCCATACCACCGCCTGGAAGGCTTCACTGTGCGGGGTCACGAGGGCGGCGTCGACGATCGGAATGACAACCGCTGCCTGTGCCACCTTTCCGGTGTAGCCGCCATCTCGTCCGACAATGCCAAAAATGGCCAAGCCGCGCTTTATGCCTTCGTCAAGCGCCTCCACCAGATTCGTGCTGACGTTGCGTTCGCGATCGCCGCCGCCGACCGAAAGCACGAGAAGCGCATCCTTGTCGTTGGCCCGGCTGGTCCGTAGCCAGGCCGCGAAGACACCGCTCCAGCCTTCGTCGTTGGTCCGGGCAGTCAATTCCGACACATTGTCCGTCGGGGCATAGGCCTCAAAGTCACACAGCTTGCGGAAGTCGTTGACGGCATGCGAGGCGTTGGCAGCACTGCCACCGACGCCGAGTACGAACAGGCGGCCGCCTCGATCACGAACGGCCGCCAAACCGTCTGCAATCTGTTCGACGGCAGACAAGTCGACCTTGGCGGCGATTTCGGCGACTTGGGCAAAGTATTTCTGGGTGAAGTCCATAGCCGCAAACTTACGTCGGAACGCGTCTCCGGGGGAAGCCTGCTAATCAGCTTCATTATTCCAGGAAAGTCAAAAGTTCCTCAAAGAAGGATTTGGTCTCCGGAAACAAATGTTCGCGCAGATCGTCGAGCCGCTCGAGAAGGCACCGGCGTGGCGGCTTTGGACTCGTCAATGTCTGCCATGGAAACCTTGAACATACCAACAGTTCGCGCCCGAATTAACAAACCTACCCGGCGTGGCCACCCTCAGTGTGTTAGCCGCCGGGTTGTCCGCGAGGCTATGAAGAGGCGCGAGCGGCGAGCGAGGCGAGCGGCCCTGCGCCAGGGCTGCGACGTGCCCAAGCCGCGGGCCGAGCCCGGCGCACCACTGACTGTCAGGGGATTACTGTCTCACTTCAGACAGGCTGGTACTCACGCGGCAGGCTCTGATCTCCGCCGCATCGTCGCCCGTTGTAGCAACTCAGCTCGGGGCCGGGCTGTTTCCACTGTTGATAGAGGTCCTTGTGAAATTGCGCATGGCCTTTGTGCGGACCAGACGGACGCCCACTCAGGAGAGGTTGGCGCCGATCACCAACACGATGCCGAACAGGTCGGCCACCGTATGCGTCCGGTGTAGCCGGTGTAGGTCGCCTTCTCATCGAAGCTCGCGCGAGAGAGATGTGCCGTAGTTGGCGAGTTGGCGGGCACGCATGGCGACGCATGCAGGGCGCGTCAGCTCGCGATCAAACAGCAAGAAACGAAAATCGGTCCGATATCTTTTCGGCTCGGTCCGGAGTCCATTCGGTCGGTTGATTGACGAAATTGCCCCATCGATGATGTGTTGGGCGGATCAATACCTGAACCGAGAGTCGCTTTCTCGGCGAGGGGCTCGACGGCAAACTGAAGTGCGGCGTGAGCGACGACCACACCATGAAGTCGCCCTTGCGCATGAACAGTGTGTGCACGTCTGCGCCGATGTTCCTCAGTCTTTCGGTAAGGGCCTCGCAATACCGGTCATGGCGTTCCCTGAAAGAAAAATCGCCGTCAGGCAGGCCGAGTTCAGCTTCGGCGACGAATTTGCCGACGGGCCACGGGACAACGGCCGGTAGACCTGACAGGTAGTCCATGTCCTCCAACGGTATCCAGAGTGTATGCGCGAAACCGTGGGGGGCGGTGTCCATCGACCAGCTATCCAGGTGAGGCACGGTTTTCTGCGCCGAGACGAAAATTATGGTTTGATGAACCGTGTAATGCTCGGCGCCGTCGAGCCGATGTAGGTTCTCGTACACCTCCGGAGAGGTGATGAGCGCGCGCAGAGCGATGGAAAGCGGCTTTAGATCGTCTGGGAGCGAAAAATGTGCATTGAGTATCGAATTCTTCACCAGCGTCGACGCGGGGTAGAATTCGTTGACCGCAAATTTCCCATCCTGTCGACGGATTTCTCCCCGGTATGAGGTAATCATCCCAAATGCCATGTCGGCGATGGTGGCTACTTCATCGACAGGCAGGGCCGATCGGAACAAGTGATAGCCATGCTTTCTATACTGTTCTTTCATCCGCCCGCCCTCGCGATGGTCGGCCTTCAAGATGCATCTATATCTGCTTAGCGCGTATTTCGGCCGCCAAGTGCTTTGGCGAGGGCGAGGAGTTCGCCCTAGAACGCCCGGTGCGTCGGCTCCACCGCGCAAATCGCGCTGCTCATGTTCCGAAATCGATTTGCACAGGCCCCGGAACTGATTGCGCAGGTTTGGGTTCGCGCGGCGTGCGTTGAAGGGCAATGTCGGCATAGAGTGCGTGATTGATGGCAAATCCAACCACGTCCCAACCATGGTTCACCGCCAAGTCGTTGACGACTGGGACAATGCCATACGCGACGTTTTTGTGATCGAAGAGCAGGTAATCGTTGAAGACCAGGAAGCCGAAATCCGCGGTCATATCCACCGCGAGTTCGGTGTCGGCCTTGACGGCTTCATACTCATGATCGCCGTCGACATAGACGAGATCGAACGACCGATCGGTGTAGTCGCGAAGGGTCTCTTGGCTGCGGCCTTCGATAATGGTGGTAACGCCTAGAAAAGATGCCATTTCTCGTTCGTAGTACTGCCGCTGGGTGAGGCCGTCGAATAGTTGATGACCGGTCATGCCATTCCAATCTTCGTAGAGATGACCGGTGAATATGTCGAAGGCGAAAAACTGACTCGGCTCAAGCTTTTGGACGAGGATCTTGGAGAATGCGCCCCGCCAAACTCCGATTTCTGCGACTTTGCCGCCCTTGCGGACAGGCAATGCCGACACCAGGTCGGCACGATCGGCGTAAAGCCTTGCATCCCGAAGGTTGTGTGCGCTCAGTTCCGGGTACTTTGGCCAGCGGGTGAGTACTGAAGGCGCATCCATTCTGGTGTCCATTGGGATCGAGGAAGCGCTTTTCTAAACTCGGGCAGGAAAAGGCACAAGGTCGAGGAACTGAAGCCACGAGTTCAGGCCAGGAGCCTTTCGGGAGGATATTCGCTGACCCGCGGATTGCAATCCGGCCCGAAAATCGCGCAGTCCATCATGCGAGCTACGGCGAGCGAGGTTTCGTTGCAGTGGGCTTCGCTGCCGGCTATCTTGCCTACCGACCGTCGCGGCGCGGCGTCAATCAGCCTGAACGAGAATTCCTCAGTGCCAAACAGTCATCCACGTTCCACACCCTCCATTGACCACCTTTCGCCTCAGGATGGCTTCGACGACATCTACCGCGCACTCTACCGAGGCATCGAATACACCGTCGGCTCGGCCGTGAAAGGGCATGTTGCGGAGTTTGGCACGTCCTCCGGGCGCACCGCCATGACGCTCGCCAAGGGGCTGGCGGACTATACGAACAAGTATGTCGCAAGCGAGCAGGCGCATGAAATCGGGCCGAGGAAGCTGCTGCTATTCGACGGCTTCGAAGGTTTCCCGGCCGCGATCCACCCCATCGACCAGGCCGCGCCGCATATTGCCTGCGGCATTTGGGGGCCAGGAGTGACCAAGGATGCCAGCGCCGCCATTCTTCGAGAGATGTGCGGGACCTATTTACCATCGGATCGGATCGAGATTCGCGAAGGCTGGTACCGTGAGACCATGCCAACGCTTGTGGCCGGCCTTGAGCTGGCCTTCGTCCACATCGACTGCGACTTCTACGAGAGTACGATGGACGTGCTGGACCGACTTTTCGCGATCGGTGCGTTCTCTGACGGGTGCGCGATCTATTTCGACGATTGGTATTGCAATAGGGGCTCGCCCAAGTTCGGCGAGCAGCGGGCATGGGCCGATTGCGTAGCGAAGTATCAGCCACAGTTCACGGACTGGGGGCCTTATGCGACGGTAGGCCATCGCTTCCTGATTCACCGGTAGCAGTGGAATGCCGCCTTCCATGGGTAGCGGCGGCACCCGGCCGAACGCAGCCGAAGGGGCGAGCGCGATGGCAACAGACCGGAAGGGCGAACTCTCCGAGTCCCGCCTGAGGGTCGATGGTCCCCTGATCGGGAACCTCGCCGCACGCCTCTTTCCGTTTTTCATGACGGCGCTTGCCGCGTTGGTGATCTGCCTTGTCTTCGTGAGCGGATTGAGGCGCGGCATGGAGCATGTCGTCACCTTTGGTCCTCAGTCGGAGCAGAACGGGATGGCGATTGCCATTTCCGAGTTGGTCTACGGGCTCGATGCCTATGTCGGATATGCCTCGGTTGTCGATGCCCTCGTCAAGAAGATGAACGGAGGGATCGGACCGGGTGACCCAAACTATCGGACGATCCTTCCAAACCTCTCCAACGCGGAATTGCTCAACGAGGCTCTCAGCGACGCCATTTCTCTTGGTCCACAACCCAATGGCTTCATCAGTGACGGCAGCCTGATGACGATGGTCTACGACGATGTCGGCATCGTCGATTTCGACAAGATCGCGTTTTCGCTCTTCGGGTTCAGGATCCAGTCTCTTTACTACCTGTTCTTTGCAATCCTTTCGCTCAGCACCGTCCTCTTTCTGCTGCAGTTCTGGACAAGACCGGTCGCGCAGATCGTCCTGCTCTGCTGCCTCTATGCTTTCTTTCTCGAACTGCATGGATCCTTCTTCACTCAAAACATGCCGACGTTTTGGGGGATGAGGCATGGCTCGACGCTTGCCATCGTGCCGATGTGGCACGTCGCGTTGCTGCTGGCCTATCGCGCGCGATTGTCGCTGGTGGCCGTGATTTTGGCCCTTATCCAGGTTGCTATTCTCGTCCTGGCCATAAAAATGCGGGGTTCGGCGGCCTGGACCATCGTCTTCCTGTCCGCAATAGCCCTGTTCCTCGCTTTTCGAGCCTGGCGGAACATTCCGGCCCCGCAACGGTCGATCGTGGCGCTCGCAAAGTTGACGGCCAGCTGGCCGCTGGTCGTCATCGTCCTGGGGTGGCTGGCAAGCGGCATCTACACGAATGCCAAGCTTCATCCTGCATATTTCACCGACGACATAATGCCGTATCATGGCGCCTGGCATTCGGCTTATCTCGGGCTTGCCACATCGACTGCATTTTGGAAGCAGATAGGCGTCAGCGCCGATCCGCGGTCGGACATTCGAGACTACGCGGGCCTTGGGGTCTATCGGGATCGGGCAGGCTATGATGCCGCAATTGCCTATCTACGATCTCGCCATTTCATCCGCTCGGAGGCGGAGTACCTCTCGCCCTGGACGCACACTTACAAGATGCGGCTGCACGACAACACCATGCGTCGAGTGTTCTTTGCAACCATGGAAGCCAATCCCGCTGCAACCATAGGATTGTATTTCTTCTGGAAGCCGCTGCAGACAATTCTCGTACTGGCTCGACTGCTGACGTCCATCTCCCTGGAAATCTGGGCGCTGACACTGGGGGGCGCTGCAATCCTGGCCGTTGCGTATGCCGCCGTCCGAGGGACGACACTGACCGAGATCGGAACGACCTTTTGGCTTTTGCCGACAGCGACGCTGTTTGCCGCCCTGCCGAACATCTGGGCCTATGCCGCCTCTCATACGATCGTCGATCTGGCTTTTTCGGTTCTTGTCTTCCTCACGTTCGCGCTGTGGGCGATGATCGTCTGGTTTATTTATCGCTGGCGAACTCGAGCGGCGATGCGAGCAAGGTCAGTTGCATAATCGTGCATCCTCGCGAGAACCACCATCCTCCCGCTCCGCTGCTGATCTTCGGAACAACCGCAGCCTCGCGCCGGCACACATGCCAAGAAGCGATGACGTAAAGAATCTTTCGCAGATTTGGGCGGTGGCTCCCGCTCTGGTTAAGTTGGTGTTGCGAGACGACCGACGAAGCCAGTTCAACAAGGAGCCACCATGGAAGAGGATAGCAAAGGGGTTGTTCTAAGCAACGTGATCCGGATCGACGACGATCGGGTGCGAGAGCACCTGGGCCGGATCGTGCGGGGAACGGTCGAGGAGACGCTGAACGCGATGCTTGAGGCGGAGGCCGATCGGCTATGCAATGCGAGCCGCTACGAGCGGACGGCAGCTCGCCGCGATCAGCGATCCGGCAGCTACGATCGCAAGCTGCACACCAAGGCCGGCGAGGTGACGCTGAAGGTTCCGAAGCTTCGCCATCAGGCCTTCGAGACGGCGATCATCGAACGCTATCGGCGGCGCGAGAGCTCAGTGGAGGAAGCGCTGATCGAGATGTACCTGGCCGGCGTGTCGGTGCGGCGGGTCGAGGACATCACCGAGGCCTTGTGGGGTACGCGGGTCAGCCCCGGCACGGTGTCGAACCTCAACAAGAAGATCTATGGCCAGATCGAGGCTTGGCGGAACCAGCCGATCGAAGGCGCCCAGCCCTATCTCTACCTCGACGGCATCGTGCTCAAGCGCAGTTGGGCCGGCGAAGTGCGCAACGTGTCACTGCTGGTGGCGATCTCCGTCAACGCCGACGGTTACCGCCAGATTCTCGGCATCGTCGAGGGCGCCAAGGAAGACAAGGCGGGCTGGAGCGCCTTCCTGGGCCATCTCAAGGAACGCGGCCTACACGGCGTCGAGCTGATCGTGTCCGACGCCTGCAGGGGTCTGGCCGAGAGCGCTGCGGAGTATTTTCCCGATGCCCGCTGGCAGCGCTGCATGGTGCACTTCTATCGCAACGTCTTCAGTCACGTGCCCGCCGGCAGGCTGCGCGAGGTCGCCCTCATGCTCAAGGCCATCCACGCCCAGGAGGACCTTGCTGCGGCCCAGCGCAAGGCGGCAGAGATCGTCGCTCGGCTCCACAGCATGAAGCTCGGCAAGGCTGCAGAGCTGGTCGACGCGGCCGTGCCGGAGACCCTGGCCTACTACGCGTTTCCAGAAGAACACTGGCGCCGCATCCGGACCAACAATCCGCTCGAGCGCATCATGCGCGAGATCCGCAGACGCACCCGCGTGGTCGGTGCCTTCCCCGACGGCAACTCGGCCCTCAACCTGGCGGCCGCCAGGTTGAGGCACATCGCCGGCACGCGCTGGTCAACCAAACGATATCTGAACATGCAGCTGCTCAAGCAGCGCAACGCTATGTTCGCTTAACCGGAGCAGGCCACCGAACAAAAGTGCGAAAGATTCTGGACACTACCCAAGAAGCAGCTCGGAGAAAGCTTCCAAACTACCTCCGCCAAGGCCAGAGTGCCTTGAGGGCCGTAGCCGTCGACGTCTTCGCCGGCGATAACCTCCTGTCGGCATACTCGGCATAGCTCGACGAGAGACGCTGCCTGATACTCGTGGCATCGTCGGAGATGATGTGGTCGAACGGCGCAACGAATGGCTTATCGTCTGTCTTGCGATAGATCAGAATAGCCAAATAATCTTCTACTATCGGATCTTCCAAGGGCTTCAAATCATCCAGATCGCCCAAAGACCTCAGATCGGCCTCCGTCACTTCCGAAAACAACGGGTCCCGGAGGGAGCTGGTGCCGGTCTTGATGAGCCTTTTCTCCAGCACCTCGTAATGATTGTCTCCCACCAGATGGGCGTAGAATTTCGGGGTTGGATAGAGGAAGCCATGGTCGCTCCAGCCAAACATTGGAATGCTGTGCCGCACGACACCGCCTGGTTTCAGGAGTTCATGCGCGACATGGAAGCCGTTTATTGGGTTGACCAGATGCTCGATCGTTCCTCCATTATTCACAAAGTCAAACTGTCCCATCCACTGATCTGGCGTTCGGTAGGTGCTGAGGTCAAAATACTTGGAGCCATGTGAACTATCGACATCTAGGGCGGTGTAGTCGATACCGAGTGCACGATAGACGCTGCTGACCGGAAATGGACCGGAGGTTCCGAGAATGCCATCGATCTCGCTCTCGGTCTTGCCATGCGCCAGGAGGAAGGAGCGGGTTGCGGCGCGCGCCGTTTCCGGCTCGCTGTGGAACTCCTGGGCGCCGAATTCTATGAGACGGCCGCCAGGGGAAAGCCAACCTTTCGACAGCCATTTGCCTACAATGAATTCAAAGTAGTGTGCGTAGTATCCCATACCGGATGGCCTCGAGCTTTGGTGACAAGGCGAAGCTTGTGGCTAAGCATATCATCTGCAGTTGCGTCCGCTACGCTCGGTGCCGGAATAGCTCGTTCTTGACGCAGAGCCGCAAGATGCGGTGGCACGACAACGCCATGCGCCGGTGATTTGCCACGCCCAGGTCGGGTGAACTGGGCCGGGTGAGTTCGGCCAAAGTCTTACAAACGTAACGTGCCAAGGCTCGTCAGAGCCGCGGCCAGCCGAACCTGTCGAGGAGCAGGCCGGGAATCATTGCGCTCGCTCTCTTGACCTGTTCCGGAGTGAACGCCTGACGCCATTCGTCATAGGTGCCCGTGCGAAAATGGACGTTCATCACCTTTTCTGGGGGCCGATGAACGTACATGGATCGATCAATTCCGAGAAAGTCCAGAATGCGGGTCAAGTGTTGTTCTTCCCGTTCCTTGAGGGATGCGAACTCCGTGACGAGGACCCGTTCGGGAGACTGCGCAACCACATCGAGCCAGTCCGTCATCCAGCGGACAACATGCGGCAAGAAATTGTCGATGTGCCAGTCGACACGCCGCTCGAATTTCCACCCGTGCAGTTCCCGCGGAGGCGCAGGGCACAGCCGGAGCAGCTCCACATGCCGGCCCTCTCCGGCCAAACGCTCAACATGATGCAGCCAACTCAGCAGGACTGATCTCGGGTCGCGGAAGTGCACGACCCATCTCGGCACGAATTCGTCGAGGATCTGAAGGTTCTGAGCGCTCGCATCGATATGGGCGGATGCGAAGTATCCGCCCTTTGCGAACTCCGGCATTGCTTCGATACGAAGCTGGTCTTCCGGGAAATAGCGATTGGAGAGGACGTAGTTGTCAAGGCCAAGTCCGTCACGAAACAGGGTATTCATGTAGACAGTGCCGGATTTCGGGATCGTAACGATCAGGGCGCTGAACGCCTGGCGTGGCCTTTCAACAGGCGGTGCGGGCGCAACCTCGGGAATGGACGCTACACGGGAAACCCGCTCGACGTCGGAGACAGGCGCAGGCATTTGATCGGCCGGTTGCAGGACACGTCGCCGAAATAGGGAAAGCTTCATTGTCTCCGTTCGCCGTTGATGGCCTGAACTTTAACCCGCCGGAGAATGAAGTAGCAACATGGTAGAGGAGATAGCTTTGCGTTGAGCTGTATGCGGCTTGCCGATCCTTGCGCCAATCCACGAACGCCAGAACCACAAGAGCGGCAAGCTACAATCCGATCGAGCGGCCATACTTCGCTGGGTACGGCTGTGGCAACGATCGCAACGCGAGTCCGCGGCCTCCGGTGAAAGCCAGCGAAATCTCCACGCGCCGGGCCAACCCCGGACGAGGGAAGGCGGTGCGCAGAGGCTGATCCAGCCGAACGCGCACGCGACCATCCGCGGGTAGCTCGGCAAGATCGAGGGCAAGGCTTTGCTCGCACCGCAGCTCTTCGGGTTCGGGCAGGCCGAACGTGCGCGCATAGACGAGAATATGGAGGTTCCCGCGGGTCGGGGCGGCGAGTTCCAGCTCGACGCCTTCGACCTCTGCACGATCGACATCGGCAGGCCCGAAGATGCGCGGTTCTTCCCGGATGACGTAGTGCGGCGGCGCCTCGATCAGGTAGAACTTGGTGTCCGGGAACGAAGCCGGCGGCACGGCGAAAGGCGCCGTCATATCGATATGACCGACCACGTCGGCGACATCCCGCCAGTCAGGATTTCTTGCAAGAAACAACTTGGTCGCCAGCCGCGGTCCCACTTGCTCCATATTGTCCATCACCATCAGGCCGCCGGGACGCATGAGCCGTGCGGCGCACATGATGTCGAACAAGGCGAACTCGAACTCGTGATTGCCATCGACCAGCACGAAATCGTAGTAGGTATTGCTGCTCATCGCTCGATCGAAGTGGGTGGCGGAGTTCTCCGCCCGAAATGTGACGAGCTTCTGGAGCTCGGGCGGGAACGAGGCAATGACAGGGGGGCAACGCTCGCCGCCAAACGGGTCGATCGTCTCGATCTGTCCTCGTCCCGCCTCCCATAGGGCGCGCGCCATGACCTCCGTGGTCTTGGCGTGCCAGGTGCCGATCTCCAGCACACGTTCGGGCCGGCGCATGACGATGAGTTGGTGCAACAGCGCTCGGGCCTCATCGCTCTGGAGCGAGTCGGTTGGATAGTCGCGGTAGGCGGCGAAGACCTTGTCGAATGCGGGGGAGTTGCGCCAGGCAGCCAGACCGGTGTTCGACAGCTCGAATTGCTCAGCGGGGCTGCAAAGTCGGGCAAGCGGCCGCATCAACTTGATCGGCTTCATGAAAGGGCTCCCCAACTATATCACTGCCAAGCCGGCGCGATTTGGCACGGCAGGCCTGGTCATACTCAAGTGTTTGTGAAGAACGCGCAGCACGGCGGCACATTAGCGGCGTCGGTCGGCCATGCAAGGGCCCGACGAGGCGCAGGAGCGTGCGTCCACGGATAGCACGCAAGATTGCTGACACGGGATGCGTGCATTGTGCAGGCACTCATGGCCGCGTTCCCCACTCGGTGCGGATGCCGCCCCACCAGCCAACTTATCAGTTAAGATCTTGGCTACGCTCACGAAATCAAAACACTGTATGCCTCGCACCGGTGTCCAGAGTTTCTCCATCCAGAGTTTTCCAGCGGCCTCGGCGCGGCTTTCGGCCGTCGCGGCAGGAACGAAGAAACGCTTGACAACCATACGCAATGCTCCGGACTAACCCTGCCGACCCTCGGAGAAAGGATCGGCATCATGTCCATTTACGACGGCAGTTCAGGCGTCTCTGGTCATCATCGGCCGCTGACCAAGGCCGGCCCAGCCCATGTCGCCTCGCGACCGTGGCTGCTTCAGATGCAGCCAAAGGTGCTGACTGGCACTTACGGCGATAGTATAAGACCCCACATGAAGAATGCGGCGTTACTGAACTACGGCACCGATCTCGATTCGGTCCAGCTGGAGCCCCTGGACGAGCGCAGCCGGCATCTCAGGCGCCTGATTTTTCGGGCCATCGAGAAGGGCGGGCGAGGCCATATTGGTCCCGCACTCTCGCTGGTTGAAATTATTCGCGTCCTCTACGACGATTTCCTGCGTCACAATCCGGGCGAGCCCCACTGGCGCGAGCGCGACCGTTTCATCCTGAGCAAGGGCCACGGCTGCCTGGCACTTTACGCTGTCCTGGCCGACCGGGGCTTCTTTCCGCTCGAAGAACTCGACCGTTTCTGCCACTACGATTCATTCCTTGGCGGCCATCCGGAAACGGTCGTCCCCGGCGTCGAAGCCTGCACCGGAGCTCTTGGCCACGGGCTTTCCATCGGCCTCGGCATGGCCCTGGCCGCGCGAATGGCCGGCCGCGACAGCAAGGTCTACGTGCTGATGGGCGACGGCGAGATCAACGAAGGATCCGTGTGGGAAGCCGCAGCCTGTGCCGACAAGCACCGGCTTTCCAACCTGACGGCCATCATCGACTACAACAAGATCCAGTCGGCGGGCAGCGTCTTCGACATCCAGAACATGGAGCCGCTGGCCGACAAGTGGACGAGCTTCGGCTTTCGCGTGTTCGAATGTAACGGCCATAGCGTCGGCGAGCTGAGGCAGGTCTTCCGCGACGCCGCGGCCGCACCCGGCGATCGGCCGCGCGCCGTCATCTGCCACACCGTCAAGGGCAAAGGCATTCCGGTCGCCGAGAACAACCCGTCATGGCATCACAAATCCGACCTTTCGGAGAGCGACCTGCGGGCCATCCACGGCGCCCTGGGAACTGAACTGGGAAGCTGACGCCATGCGCAAGCGCAGTCTCGACATGGTCCACGCCTTGGCCCGCCGCGACGAGCGGGTGGTGTTCATCGGCTCCGACCTCTCGCCCAACCTGCTCGGCGAGATGAAGAAAGAGTATCCGTCTCGCTACTACATGGAAGGCATCGCCGAGGCCAATATCATCGGCATGGCCGCCGGCATGGCGATGGAAGGCTTCGTCCCTTACGTCAACACGATCGCGACCTTCATCACGCGCCGCTGCTACGAACAGGTGGCGGTCGATCTCTGTCTCCACGATCTCCCGGTGCGGCTGATCGGCAACGGCGGCGGCTATGTCTATGCACCGTTGGGCCCGACCCATCAGGCGATCGAGGATATCGCCATCATGCGCGCCCTGCCGCATATGACCGTGACGGCCGTCTGCGACGCCGAGGAAATGACGCGCCTCATGGAGGCCACCCTCGACTGGCCGCACCCGGTCTACATCCGGCTGGGCAAGGGCGGCGATCCTGTCATCAGCAAGCCGGAACGAGGCTTTGCCATCGGCAAGGCGATCGACATGGTCGACGGCGCTCAGGACGGGTCCGATGTGCTGCTCGTGGCCACCGGCGTTGCCACCACGCAGGCGCTCAAGGCCGCCGGCGCGCTGGCGTCGGATGGCGTCACGTGCCGCCTGCTTCACGTCCATACCGTGAAGCCGCTCGACAGCGAGGCCGTTGTCGAGGCCGCCCGCAAGACTCGACTGGTCGTCACGGTCGAGGAGCATAGCGTCATCGGCGGATTGGGCAGCGCGGTCCTCGAGGCGCTGTCCGACGGGATCGTCGGGGCGTTGCCGCCGGTGAAGCGGCTCGGCATTCCCGACCGCTTCTCCAGCCACTACGGCAGCCAGAATGCGCTGATGAAGGACTGCAATATCGATGCGGATGGCATTGCCTCGACCGTCCGCTCGACGCTCAAGGAATTGCGGCCGTGAGCAACGTCCCCAGTTTCTGGCGTGCCGACGAGCGCGCCATGGCCGACCAGTTCATGCGCGATGGTTACGTCGTTCTCCCGGCCGAATCGCGCGAGGACCTGGATCGGATTCGGGACCTCCTGGCGGATATCACGGCGTCCTACCTCAAGCTGCCATTGGCCGAGGACAAGGGCGCCTTCCTCAATCGCATCCATGAAAAGGTCGATGTCCAGCGGCTGAACGACCTGCGGCTGGCGGTCATCCGCGAGATGAACGAGGAGTCCTGGACGCGGCTTTCCTACTTCAACACGGCGCGCAAGGCCCTCGAGATCCTCGTCGGCAACGAGCTCGCCATGCAGTTGCGCATCAATCTCAGCATCCAGCTGCCGAATGACGACAGCTCGCTGCTGCCGGTCCATGCCGATGTATGGTCGGGCGATTCGCCTTACGAGGTGGTGCTCTGGGTGCCGTACGTCGATGTCTTCGGCACCAAGACCATGTTCATCCTGCCGCGCGACATGGATTCGCGTTATCAGGCGCGGATGAACGAGCTCAAGCTCAAGTCGGCCGAGGAACTCTACCGGGCCATCGAGCCCGACCTGCGCTGGCTCGACATTCCGTACGGCAATGTGCTGTTGTTCACGCAGAACGTGATGCATGGGAACATCGTCAACCGGGAGCCGGAAACGCGGTGGTCGAGCAACTGCCGCTTCAAGAGCGTGTTCTCGCCGTATCATGACAAGAAGCTCGGGGAGTTTTTCGAGCCGATCCTGGTGCGGCCGGCGACCGCCATCGGCGCAAGCTACCGGCTGCCCTCGGTCACCTGATGCAGACCAACCAGAAGGGCTATCGCGGTTACGTCTTCAGCCGGTCGGTCGACAGTCACAGGGTGCCCCAGCATATCCAGAACCTGGTGATCCGGGACTATGCGGCACGGCGCAAGCTGCACTACCTGCTGAGCGCGACCGAATATGCCATGCCGGATTCCTACCTGGTTCTCGAGCAGGTCCTGGCAGATCTGGCATCGCTCGATGGCGTGATCCTCTACACCATGTTCATGCTGCCTTCCGCGCCGGAGCGGCGCCAGCTACTGTACCGGCGATTGCTGGACGCCAATTGCAGCTTGCACGCTGCGGTAGAAGGCTTCGTGCTGGAGACGGAGGGTGACATCGAACGTTGGGAGAACGTGCTGCGGACGGCCAACATCTGCAGCACCCTGAAGTATGAAGAGATCGAACGATGGCTTACGTAGACTTTCTCGGCCAGCTTCACAACCGCACCAAGCGCGACTACGTCGCCCGCGTCGTACAGCATGACAAGGCCGCCTGCGCCGAGATCGCCAAGAAATACGGCCAGGAGTACTGGGACGGGGAACGTCAGTACGGATATGGCGGATACAAATATGACGGCCGCTGGCTGCCGATCGCCGAGGCGATGGCCCGGCATTTCGGCCTGAAATCGGGCGACCGGATCCTCGACGTAGGCTGCGGAAAGGGATTCCTGCTTCACGAGTTCACGCGCGCCGTTCCGGGCGTCCAGATCGCGGGCCTCGACATATCGGACTACGCCATCGCCAACGCGAAGGAAGAGGTGAGGGGCGCGCTTCGGGTCGGCAACGCAAAGGCATTGCCTTACCCCGACGATTCCTTCGACTTCGTGGTGTCGCTGGGGGGGCTGCATAACCTGCCGATCATGCATCTCTGCGACGCGGTGCGCGAAATCGAGCGGGTCGGCAAGGGAACCAGGAAGTACATCATGGTCGAATCCTGGCGCAACGAACGGGAGCGCATGAACTTGCTCTACTGGCAGCTCACCTGCGAGTCCTTCCATGACGTGAAGAACTGGGAGTGGATTTATGAGCGATGCGGCTACCAAGGTGACTGGGGCTTCATCTTTTTCGAATGAGTTTGCTTTATGGCCGCAGTGACAGGTCGCAGCTTGCAAGCGGGTGATCGATACAATGCTTGACCTCGTTACCGGCGGAGCCGGATTCATCGGCTCCCATCTGACCGATCGGCTGCTGGCCGAAGGGCGTTCGGTGCGCGTCGTCGACAACATGTCGGTCGGCAATCCACGCAATCTGGTGCAGCACAGGGACAATCCCAAGCTGGAGGTGCAGGTAGCGGACGTCGCCGATCCGCAGGCCATGGCCGAGGCGATGCAAGGCGTCGAGCGGGTGTTCCATCTTGCCGCCTTGGCCGACATCGTGCCGTCGATCCGCAATCCGGAAGGCTACTTCCGCTCCAACGTCGTCGGCACCTTCGTCACGCTGCAGGCCGCGCGCGCGGCCAACGTCCGGCGGTTTGTCTATGTCGCGTCCTCGTCGTGCTACGGTATTCCCGATTCGTATCCGACGCCGGAAACCGCCGAGATCCGCCCGCAATATCCCTACGCGCTCACCAAGTGGCTGGGCGAATGCGAGGTAATGCATTGGGCGCAAGTCTATGGCTTGCCGGCCCTGTCGCTTCGTTTCTTCAACATTTACGGCCCGCGCGCCCGCACCAGCGGTACCTATGGTGCGGTCTTTGGCGTGTTCCTTGCACAGCTTCTAGCCGGCAAGCCGCTCACCATTGTTGGCGACGGAGAGCAGACACGTGACTTCACTTACGTGTCCGACGCCGTCGATGCGCTCATTTGCGCCGCCAAGTCCCACAAGGTAAGGTTGTGTCTCAATGTAGGGAGCGACAATCCCGTGTCGGTGAACTATCTCGCCAAGTTGCTCAAGGCCCCCGCCACGGTGCATATTCCAAAGCGGCCCGGCGAGCCTGATTGCACCTTTGCAGATACACGGCGGATCAAGGCGGAGCTCGGCTGGCAATCGCATGTGCCCGTCGAGGAGGGCGTGCAGAATATGCTCGGCGCCATCGACTACTGGCGCGACGCGCCGGTCTGGACTCCGGACAGCATAGCGGAAGCAACTAAGGATTGGTTCACCTATCTCGGCCGACAGTGAGGTCTCGTCGCTCGGGAGAATTGGTGGTCGCGGGGTGGTGAATTGATGTTGGAAAAGATCAAGACGCTTGGTCAACTGGGGCAGATTGCGGCGGAAGCCAGGGCCAAAGGAAAGAAGGTCGTCCTGGCGCACGGCGTGTTCGATATTCTGCATGTCGGCCACAAGCGCCATCTCGATATCGGCAGGCGGCATGGCGACATCCTCATCGTCACGCTGACCACCGACAAGTTCGTCAACAAGGGGCCGGACCGGCCCGTCTTCGGAGAAAAGCTGCGTGCGGAGATGGTGGCGGGCCTTGAGAACGTCGACTATGTCGGCATCTCACCGAACCCGGGGGCCGAGCACGTCATCGAGATCGTAAAGCCGACCTACTATTTAAAGGGCTCGGAGTACAGCGACGAGGAAAGTGACGTCACCGGCCGGATCAAGACCGAACGGCTGACGGTCGAGAAATTCGGCGGCGAGGTGCTGTACACAGAAGACATCACCTTCAGCTCGTCCAACCTCTCCAACCGGGTCCTGCAGCTCTATCCTGAGGATGCTGCGAAGTTTCTCAAGGAGCTGCGTACGCGAGTGACGGCCGCCGACTTGATGAAGGAGGTTACCGCCGTCGAGAACAAACGTTGCCTGGTCGTCGGCGATACGATCCTCGACGAGTACATATATGTCGAGCCGCTCGGCAAGCCGGCCAAGGAAAACATCATCGCCACGAAATACCGCGATCGCGAGATTTTCTGCGGCGGCGCCGTGGCGACGGCGAACCTCGCGGCTCAGCTATACCGCCACGTCGATCTTGTGACGCTGCTCGGCCGGCAGGAAAGCCACGAGGAGTTCGTGCGGCACAGCCTCCATCAGAACGTCGGCATCGTGCCGTTCTATCGCGAGGACGGCCGGACGACGGTGAAGAGCCGGCTCGTCGATCCGGCCTACGTCAAGAAGCTGATCGAGGTCGCCTATCTCTCAGACGAGGCCCTGCCGAAGCACGAGCAGGCTGCCCTCAACGATTGGGTCGAAGAGAGGATCGCGGACTATGATGCCGTGATCGTCAATGATTTCGGTCATGGCATGATCGACTCGGAGCTCATCGACATCGTCTGCAGCAAGGCGAAGTTTCTCGCCGTCAACGCCCAAACCAACAGCGCCAACCGCGGCTTCAACCTGATCACCAAGTATCCCCGCGCCGACCTCATCTGCATCGACGAACCTGAAGCGCGCCTGGCGGCGATGGAGCGTTATGCGCCGATCGAATCGGTGGTCCAGGACAAGCTGGAGAAGCGTATCGATTGCCATGTCTTCATCATCACGCACGGCAAGCTCGGAAGCATCGTCTACACGCCGCAGGACGGCGTGCGGCGCATCCCGGCTCTGACCGGCGAGGCGATCGATACGATCGGGGCGGGGGACGCCTTTTTCGCCCTGGCCTCCTCGCTCGTGGCCAGCGGAAGCGATCCGTTCCTCGCCGCCTTCGTCGGCAACGCGGTGGGCGCGATGAAGGTGAGAATTGTCGGCCAGCGGCATCAGATCACCAAACCGGAAATATTGAAGTACCTGTCGACGTTGTTGAAATGATTGGCTAAAAGGCTCCTGCGCAGGTCCCGCGGGCCACCGAGCCGCAGGAGCCGCAGTTTGTGTTCCGCTTCTACCGACGGAGTGCCTTGTGAGGCAGCAGAAGACGAGTGACGGCGGATTGATCGGCAGCTACGTCGACGTGCTGGCATCGGTTATGCGGAGCGTCGCGGCGACGGATGCCCGCGGCCAGGAGGTTGGTCTGGATGCCGCCGTCGAATGGTCGGTCGAGGCGGCACGACAGGCTACCGACAAGGGCTACAAGATCATCTTTGCCGGCAACGGCGGCAGCGCGGCCATCGCAAGCCATATGGCGACCGACTACAGCAAGAATGGCGGCTTGCGCGCATGGGCGATGAACGACGGCAGCATGCTGACCTGCCTGGGCAACGACTACGGCTATGAGCACGTCTTCGCCAAGCAGATCGAGTTCCACGGCCGGTCTGGTGATCTGTTGGTTGCGATCAGCTCGTCGGGACAGTCACCGAACATCCTTGCTGCGGTAAAGGCCGCCCGCGGCCTTGGCTGCACCGTCTTGACCATGAGCGGCTTCAAACACGACAACGCCTTGCGCAAGACAGGCGACATGAACTTCTACCTAGCCTCGACCGCCTATGGCTATGTCGAGATCGGACATCTGGCACTTTGCCATGCGATCGTCGACTACAGCATGGCGTGGGCGAAGGGCGGCCGCACCGTGGCGCGGGCATAATTGGACAGCAGTACATCATGGGCAAATACAAGAAGAATCCCGATCTGAATCGCGTTCTCGTGACGGGAGGCGCCGGCTATGTCGGCGCCGTGCTCGTTCCCAAGCTCCTCGAGGCCGGATACGATGTGACCGTCCTGGACCTCTATCTCTACGGAGAGGATGTCCTGAAGGAGTGCCGCAGGTATACCGGGCTGCGCGAGGTCAAGGGCGACATCCGCGACCCGGAGGTCGTCAAGCGGGCGGTCGAGGGTTGCGATGCCGTCGTTCACCTCGCTTGCATCTCGAACGATCCCTCGTTCGAGCTCAACCCGGATCTCGGGCGGTCGATCAACCTTGACGCCTTCGTGCCGCTTGTGCGCGCGGCCAAGAGCGTGAACGCGAAGCGCTTCATCTACGCCTCTTCTTCGTCCGTCTACGGCGTGAAGGAGGGTGTCGAGGTGACCGAGGATCTCTCCGTTGGAGCCGCTGACCGACTACTCGAAGTTCAAGGCCGAATGCGAGGTTCTGCTCGAAAAGGAAAGAACGCCCGGGTTCGTTACGGTGACGATCAGGCCGGCGACGGTTTGCGGATATTCGCCCCGACAGAGGCTTGATGTCGTGGTCAACATCCTGACCAACCTGGGCTACAACAAGGGCGAGATCTCGGTCTTTGGCGGCTCGCAACTGCGGCCGAACATCCATATCGAGGACATGACGGACGCTTACCTGCTCCTGCTTTCGGCGCCCGACAAGGACGTCGACGGCAAGGTCTACAACGCAGGTTACGAGAACCACTCGGTCATGCAGCTCGCCGAGATGGTTCAACGCAATGTTGGAAAGCAGGCCAAGCTTGAGGTCCGGCCGACCAACGATCTGCGCTCCTATCACGTCTCCTCGAAGAAGATCAGGGATGAGCTCGGGTTCGAAGCGAGCCATTCGATAGAGGACGCCGTCGTCGACCTGATCAAGGCTTTCAAGGAGGGCAAGCTCCCCAATTCGCTCGACGATCCGCGCTACTTCAACATCAAGATGATGCAGAAGGTTAATCTCCAGTAGACACGGCGATGCATGGACGGGGTCTCCGAGAAAATGAGGATGGTCTCGGGCTGATTGTCGGGGGCGACAGCCTGGTCGGCTCCGCCCTGCGGGCGCACTGCCGCGAGCGCGGCATTGCCGTCGAGGCTTCATCGCGGCGCCCGGGAACGAACGCCATATTCCTCGACTTGCGTGATCCCGACTTCGCGCCGCTCGAGCGGGCACGCTACGCGTTTGCATTCATCTGCGCGGCGGTCACTGATATGCGAGCCTGCCAGGAGCAGCCGCTGCTCACGCGGCAGATCAACGTCGTCAACACGATCGAGCTGATGCGCAGGTTGGCTGATCGCGGCACCCATCTGCTGTTTCTGTCCAGCAGCCAGGTCTTCGGCGGCGAAACGCCCGACCCGACCGAGGGATCGGCGACCTGCCCCAAGAACGAATACGGGGCGCAGAAGCTTGCCGTCGAGCAGGCAATTACGCGCTACGAATTGCCCGCCGCGACGCTGCGTGTGACGAAAGTACTCGCGGATCGTCCGGTCGGCATGTTCAAGACTTGGTTCGAAGCGCTGGCCAGGGGCGATTCCATCCTGGCGGCCACCAACATGGCGCTGTCGCCCGTCATGGTGGCGGATGTTGCCCAGGCCGCCGAACGGCTTGCCGCCGGAGGTCATCGCGGCGTGTGGCATCTCAGTGCCCGCGACGACATCGCCTATGTCGATGCCGCCTGCCTCATGGCCGAGCGTCTGCATTTGCCGCTCTCCTCGGTCAAAGGCGTGGCGGTGACGGAGGAGCAGGTGCCCGCGGTCTACCGCCATCGTTACGTGACGCTTTCGAGCGAGAAGATCGGCCGGTCGTTGGGAATGCCCCTGAGGCAGGCGCGGGACGTTCTGGATCAGCTTTTCGCCGGCTTTCCGCAGCCGGCCGCGCCGGCTTGACCGGCGCATGATGCAGGGTTCCATGCGATGAGGGTCGGCATCGATCTCGACAATACGCTGATCTGCTATGATCAGGCGTTCCTGCGGGTGGGAAAGGAAGAGGGGCTTCTCCCGGCCTCGTTCGTGGGAAACAAGGCAGCGGTCAAGCGTGCCCTGCTGGCAGAGCGGCCGGACGGCTACCTCTGGGAGAGCCTGCAGGGGCTCGTCTATGGCCGGCGGATCGACGCGGCAATGCTGTTCGACGGGGTCGCCGGATTTCTCGGAATGTGTCGAGACCAGGCCGAGATCGTCGCCGTCGTGAGCCACAAGACGGAGCGCGCCCATCACGATCCTCATCTGACCGACTTGCGCGTGGCTGCCCTCAAGTGGATGGAGGAGAATCGTTTCTTCGACGTGGCGGGTCTAGGACTCCATCGGGGCAACGTCTATTTCGAGGGCACGAGGGACGAGAAGGTGAGGCGGATAGGCGCGCTCGGCTGCGATCTCTTCGTCGACGACCTTGCCGACGTGCTCGCCCATGTGGAAATGCCGTCGGATTGCCGCAAGATCCTGTTCGGCGGCGACCCCCAGAACCAGTTCGAGCAATATGCCTCCTGGCGTGAAGTCTGTGATGCGGTCTTTTCGGCCTCCTGACGACATCCAAGAGATCGCCCGTGCGCTCTGTCCCGAGCCGGTGGAACGGGTCTTGGAGCTGCGCAAGGGCAACAACAGCCGCATATTCCGGATCGATGCGCGGGCCGGCCGCTACGCTCTCAAGAAGTACCCCGCCGTCGACAACCGCAATCGCCTCGAGGCTGAGGTGGGCGCCTTGCGTTTCTTCGAGCGCCAGGATGTCGGCCGGACTCCGAGGGTTGTCTCCGTCGCTCCCGAGCTTCGATATGCCTTGTTCACCTGGATCGAAGGCGGCCCCGTGGAAGCCGTCACCGACTCCGATGTTGCCGACTTCGCGGCCTTCCAGATCGCGCTGGACGGAGCGATAGACGCTCGGGCGAGGGCGGAGATCGGCGAGGCATCCGAGGCCTGTCTCTCCGGCCGGCACATCGTGTCCCACATCGAACGTCGATACGCCAGGCTCGAGACGGTCAAGCACGACGTGCCTGAATTCGCCGCGTTCTTCGACGATGTCCTTGTTCCGTCGCTTGGCGAATTCGAGGCCGGCGCCCGCGAAGCCTATCGGCGGCTGGGACTAGATTTGGCCGAGGACATCGCCCCGGAGTTCCGCACCCTGATTCCCTCCGATCTCGGGGCACACAACGCTCTGCGTGGGCCGGACGGCAGGCTGTTCTTTCTGGATTTCGAGTATTTCGGCTGGGACGATCCGTTGACCAGCCTCGCCAACTTCGTGATGCATCCCGGCATGCAGCTTTCGCAGCACCAAAAATGGAGCTATCGACGATCTCTCCTCGGCCATTTCCACAGAAACGCGGAAGCCGACCGCCTGCAGGCTCTGATGCCGCTCTATGCCCTGCGGTGGTGTGCGATCGTATTGGGAGAACTCCTGCCGGAACGCTGGCAACATAGGATGGAAAGCAATCCGGACATGGGCAGCTGGGACCATGTTCGCCGGCTGCAGCTCGAGAAGGCGCGGACATTGATCGCCCGCGCCAGGGACGCCTCGCCGCCGGACTGAGAGGATCTCAGACGGCCGAAAACCGGCTCATCGTGTCCTTTTCCACGCGCGTGGCCTTCCTGTAGGCATTGACGACCCCCGTGACGTCGCCGGATTCGCGCACGCGTCCACCATCGATCCACAAGGCGTGATCGCACAGTCGCGACAGGTCGCTTGTCGAATGGCTGACGAACAGCAGCGTCCCGGTGCGGCGGAAATTGTCGATCCAGTCGACGCACTTCTGCTGAAAAGCCACATCGCCCACGGCCAGCGCCTCGTCGACGATCAGGATTTCGGCGTTCATATGAGCGCAAATGGCGAACGCCAAGCGCGTGCGCATGCCCGTCGAATAGAGCTTGATGGGCTGCTCCATGAAATCGCCGATTCCGGCAAAATCGGCGATCGAATTGAATTTCGCAATGATCTCGGGGCGCTTCAGCCCGAGGACGGCCCCGCCGATCAGCACGTTTTCGCGACCGGTCGCCTCCAAATCGAAAGTGGCGCCGAGCGCCAGCACGGGCGCGACCCGGCCCTTCACCCAAATCTCGCCCTTCGTCGGCCGGGTCATGCCGCAAACGATCTGCAGCAGCGTGGACTTGCCGCAGCCGTTGCGCCCGATGATACCGACGCTCTCGCCGCGTCGGACCTCGAAGCTGATGTCCTTCAAGGCCCAGAAGGATTTGTAGTAGCTCTTGGAGAAGCCGAGCAGCTGCTGCTTCAGCCAGTCACCCTGGGTGTTGTACAATTTGTACGCCTTGGCGAGGTGCCTCGCCTTGATCACGACGTCGGACTCAGATGACATCGGTGATGCCATCCTGCTGACGGCGGAAGAACCAGTAACCCAGCCAGAAGGTCGCCAGCGACAAGGCCACGGTCCAGGCAACAACGAGCATATTGGGAAGCTGGCCAAAGACGACGATGTCGCGGATGATCTCGATGAAACCGGTGAGGATGTTCGCGTACATGATCAGCCTCATGTCGGGGCCGAGCGTCTCGTGGGACCAGAACACAGGCGTCGCGAACATGAGCACGGGGGCAATCGTCATCATGAGATAGGCCGTATCTCGCGTGAATGCGCCCATGGCTGACAAGAGCCAGGTGATGCCGAACAAAAACGCCAGGAACGAGAGGATCCACAAAGGCAACAGCAACACGGTCCAATGAAGCGTTCCGCCGAAGATCAGCTGGCACGCAAGCATGAGGGCAAGACCGATCGATGCGTAGGTCGTCGCCCGAAGCGTCGAGATTACCGGCAGCATTTCGGCGGGAAACATCGTCTGTTTGATGTAGTGGGCATATTCATGGAGGAGGGAGGGCGCCCGATACGCCATTTCCGTGAAGAAATTGAAAGCGATCAGCCCACCAAAGATGAAAAGAGCGTAGTCCATCGGTGAATTTGCCGGATTGCCGTTGGGCAGCCTGACGGCGCCACCGAACACAAAGGTGTATGTCACCAACGAGATCAGTGGCGCGGCGACGGCCCACACCCAGCCCGCGACCGACCCGCTGAAACGCTCGCGCAGTTCGCGCCGCAGGATCGCCACAATCAGATCCCGATTCCGCCACGCTCCGGTAAAGGGCTCGGCCAGGAAGCGGGCAAAGCGCTGAAGGGCGTTGTAGTCGCCTGTGACCTGCTTGCCGTCGACAACGTGCAGCAGGGGGGCATCTGCGGCCTGTTGCCGGGGAGTTGATTTGGTCATCGCAGTACTAGCGCCAATCCGAGCCATTTCTTTGTACAACTTTTGTGATGCCGACCAGCCAGCACGCCGTGGGAGAGGCGGGACGCCCTGCGGCTATCGCGCTCCTTGAGCCGTACCACAAATAGGCGCCGACAAGGCGATGGCACCCGCGCGGCCGGACAGTATCTCCAACGCTCCGGAGATGACCATCAAAGTTTTCGCTAATTTGTGCACTTCCAATGCCGCTGCTGCAAAGTCCGCTTGTTGGCGCCGTCGAGGCTACATCTACCCGCTAACTTCCACGACGGGAAGGGGGCATCGGCTTGACGCCCCATATCTGTTAGGCTACCGGAACGCCCTCTTTTCCGTTTCAGAAGACAAAATGTGCCCCACATTTCCTGTCGGGAACACAGCGACCGGCCACAATGACCGCCTTTCCGACCGCGCGAAACGATCGCCGGTAGGAAAGAGCGCCGCAGGAACCCCGCAACAGTGAGCAACGGCGATACCTTGCAGGCGGCCATGGCCCCCTTGGCGCGACTTTGGCGCAGACCGGCGACGGTGGCCAATGCAAAGCCCGAAAGCGCCGAAGAGCACTACCGCAACGGCTTGCTGAAGATGCGCAGCGGTGACGTCGACGGGGCGCTGGACGAGTTCGACAAGGCCCTGGATTGGCTGCCCGGCTTCGCCGATGCCGTCGTCGCCCGGGCCGAGCTGCTCGACAGCCAGGGTCATTACGAGGCGGCGCGCGGTGAATATGAACGAGCGCGCCGGCTTTGGTCTGAAATGCCGGCGGGTGCGCCCGATCGGCGATACCTCTTCCGCCGGCGTGGGCACTTCGCCTTCGAGACCGAAGCCTACGACCTGGTCCGCGGCAATGTCAGGAACAAGGTCCTGCCTCAACTTGCGCACGGCAACGCGCTTCTTGCCCGGGGCCGGGCAAAGGAGGCCCTCGACAGCTATGAACGCGCCCTGAAGATTAAGCCGAATCTGCCCGAGGTGCTTGCCTTGAAGGGCGAGGCGCTGTCGGCATTGGGACGCTACGAGGAAGCGATTCAGGTGTTCGATACGGTGCTCGCCGCGCTTCCCGCCGACGTCGAGACCCTGAACGCCCGTGGCATTGCCCGCATGGCGCTTGGAAAAATGGCGGAGGCCAACGAGGACTGGCGGCGCCAGCTCGACCTGTTGCCGCAGGCGCAATCTTCTGCCCGGGCCTGCGTGGCGATGCGGCAGGGAAACTACGAAGCGGCCTTTCACAGCTTCGGCGTGGCCCTGGCGAAGGAGCCCGCCAACGCCTACTGGCTGCTCTACCGCCTGGCCGCCGGGCGGCTGACCGGTGCCCCGCCTGATCCGATTGTGATTCCCGACAGCGGCCAGTGGCCGGCGCCGCTGCTGGCGTTCCGCGCCGGCAAGGCGAGCGAGCAGGACGTGATGGCCCGAGCCGATACGGCCTGTCGCCGCGCCGAGGCGCTCTTCCAGCTTGGCGTCGTGGCGCTGGCAGGCAATCCGGCGGCCGCCCGCCGGCATTGGGAAGCGGTTGTCGAAGGCGGCGCAGCGACGCTGATCGAATATGCAGCCGCGCGCAACGAATTGGCGAGGCTCGGCTCCTAGCCGGCAGCGTCGAGCGAGGGTCCCATGTTTTCCGTCATCCTATACGGCCGCAACGACAGCCATGGCTACAATCTGCACAAGCGTGCAGCGATCAGCTTCAATGCCGTAGCCGAGGTCATGTCCGATCCGGACGACGAGATCCTGTTCGTCGACTACAATACGCCGGACGACCATCCCACCTTCCCGGAGGCGATCCACGACACGTTGACCGACAAGGCCAAGAAGGTCATGCGCATCCTGCGGGTTCGTCCCGATCAGCATGCGCATCTGCGGTCCAAGACCCATCTGGTGGCGCTCGAGGCGCAATCGCGCAACGTGGCGCTGCGGCGGTCGAATCCGCGCAATCGATGGATCCTCTACACCAACACCGACATGCTGCTGGTGCCGCGCAACGAGGCCGAATCGTTGAGCGAGATCCTGGGTGGTCTCACTGACAGCTTCTACCAGGTGCCGCGGTTCGAGATTCCGGAGATGCTGTGGGAGGCCGCCTTCGACCGGCGCGACCCCGTGGGCAACCTGGCCAAGCTGCGCGATTGGGCGGTCCGCTTCCACCTGAATCAGGTCGTGCACAACTACATGCCGATGAAGTACGACGCCTTGGGCGACTTCCAGGCGGCGCTGCGCGAGGACATGTTCGCTATCCACGGCTTCGACGAGAGCATGATCCTGGGCTGGCATTGCGATTCCAACCTCGCGGCCCGCCTGGCGCTCTATCGCGGGCGCGTCGACACGCTGATCGACAAGGTGTTCGGCTATCATTGCGACCACACGCGAGTCGCGGCTGCCAACAACAAGGGGCGCGCCACGCGGATGAACGACCAGGACCAGTTCATCTGGAACGTGTCGTCGCCGTACGTGCCCAGCCAGGCCGATACCTGGGGATGGCCGGATGTCGAGATCGAGGAACTACGCCTCGACCGCGATACCGCCTACCAGCGCTTCACGTCCGGGCTGGCCAAGGCTGTCGAGCCTGCAACCGTGCCCTTCACCACGAGCAGCCTCGAATGGCAGCTCTTCGAGGACCTCACCTACGATCTGCCGCACACATTGCCTTTCGTGTGCGACCAGGTCGTGACCTTTCCCCGCTCGACGGCGATCATGTTGGTCGCCGCACGGTCGGATTTCGTCCGCGGATTCGCCAGGACCTGGAAGGGCATGGGCTTTACGGGGCCGATTCTCATTCCCCAGGAGTGCGAAGGACTGCCGTCCGATCTCGAGGGCGTCGAACGCGCGCCGTTCGCCGATCAGATCGGCAAGGCCGATCTGTTCATTTTCGAATTCGGCCTGGCCACGCAGACAGCCACGGAGCCGGTGCGGGGAGGACGCAGCATAGCGCCGCTCGATCGCAAGCGGCTGAAGGTCATCGAAAGGCTGTTCAAGCGGGCGGCGGCTACCGAGGCGGAAACGCGCCCGGCGGCGAGGCGCGTGCCGCGCCGCTTCATCGGCGTGAACGTCATCTACAACAAGTTCTGGACGACCTTCACCGACTACGTGGGGGCCAACATCAATCCCTTCTGCAGCCAGGTGCTGGCCGGTCTGCCGCGCGAGGATGACTCGATGAAAGGCAAGGTGCTGCGCTTCCGGGGCCGTCACGCGATCTGAGTTGCCTGGGGCATCTAGAAACGCAGGGCGACCAGTCGGGGATCGGCCGACCGGCGGAGGTAGCTCTGCAGCCAGAAGAGGCCGCCTAGTTGCAAGGCGGGAAGCTCGATGCCGCCGGCATCGACTTGTCCGACGAACTCGGCGAACGGCATCTCACGGACTTGGATGACCTCGCCCTCGTCCAGATCCTGCTCGGCGATGCGTCGCGCGCCCAAAGCGAGGAAGGAATGGATACGGTTCGTCTGCTGCACAGGATTCACCGAAGCAGACCCTATTGGACGCCATTCCTCGCAGGCGTAGCCGGTTTCCTCCAGGAGCTCGCGCTTGATGGCGTCAAGCGGCTCTTCTGCCGGGTCGACGCCGCCTGCCGGGAACTCCGTCCGCATCTGGGTCACCGCATGGCGGTATTGATCGACCAGGACGATGTTGAACTCGGCGGTCAGGGCGATCGCATCGACCCAGTCTGGATACTCGAAGACATGCCGAGACGAGAGACCGCCGTCGTTCGGCAGCGCCAGGATATCGCTACGCAGGCGTAGCCATGGATCACGATAGGTGTAGTGCGATTCCAGCACCCGCCATGCCCGCGGCGGACGGCGCGGGCCCGTGACCATGCGCTACTGGCCTGATCCCAAGTAGAGAACATCCGCCACCTCGGCGAATTTCTCGGCCGGCAGAGTACGCCACAGGTCGAGGACGGCGAGGCGCTGGCCGTTGCGCCTGCACCACCCCGGATCGATTGCCTTGTACTCGGGCCAGCCGGTGGCGACGATCAGCAGGTCGCATCCGCGTACCGCTCCCTCGAGACTGGAAGCGCCGACGACCTTGTCGCCCAGGACGGCCAGCGCGGCGTCCTGCGCCAGCGGATCATGGATAGCCACGACGTAGCCCGCGTCGGCGAGCTTGGCCGCGAGCTTCACGCTATGGCTTTCTTCGACCACCGGCGTCTGCGGCTTGTAGGAGAGCCCCAGGATGGCGATGCGCGTGCCGGCCTTGGCGAATTTGGCTACCAAGTTCATCAGCCGGTCGACCTGATAGTTGTTGATGCGGTCGGTCGCTTCCGCGACGTCGGCGCGCGCGCCGATCTTGCGGGCAAGTGCCGCGAAGGCGACGTTGTCGCGCGGGAAGCATGGTCCACCATAGCCCATCGCGCCCTTCAGATATTTCGGCCCGATCCGGGTATCGGCGCCCAGCGCCTTGGTAACGGCATCGACGTCGGCTCCCGGCAGGCGGTCACAGATATCGGCCAGCATGTTGGCATAGGAGATCTTGGTGGTGACGTAGGTGTTCACCGAGATCTTGGTGAGCTCGGCATTCACGAAGTTCATGCGCTGCACCGGCGGCTTGTTCTCGCACATCTGCAGATAGATGGTCTGCAGCATGTCACCGGCTTTGGCGTCGCTTTCGCCGATCAGGATCGAATCGGGATAGAGCATGTCGCGCACCACGCTGCCCAGCGCGATGAATTCCGGGTTGTAGCAGAGGCCGAGGTCTGGTCCTACCTTGCGACCCGAGGCCGCCTCAAGAGCCGCCTTGATCTCGCCGCCTGTCGTGCCGGGCATCACCGTGCTGGTGATGACCACCATGTGGTAGCCCTTCTTGTTGCGCAGCGCCTTGCCCAGCGACTCCATGGCCTGCAGCACGAAGCGGTTGCTGAAGAAGCCCGTGCTGTCCGAGGGCGTGGGCACGATCACGAAGCTCGCATCGCTCTTCTGGATGGCCTCATTGGGATCCATCGTCGCCGACAGGCGCTGCTTGTTGGCCGCGATCAGCTCGTTGAGCTGCGGCTCGACGATGGGCATCCTGCCGGCGTTCAACGCGTCCACGAGGGTCTTGCTCACGTCCAGGCCGATGACGGAAAAGCCGCGGCTGGCAAGCACCGCGGCGAGCGGCGCGCCGAGCTTGCCGAGGCCGATCACCGAAACGCGAGGCAGAGGTGCTGAAGTCATTTCCATATCCGTTTTGAGGGCCGGTACTGATACTGTCGGCTCGCGGCGGACGCCACCCCGAATTTGCCGGGTGCTGGAGGCAATTCGCTGCTTGCGCCGTCGCGTCGCAGGCGCGAAAAATCACCACTTGAGCGCGCCAAGCGTAGAGGAACCGCATGAAAGTGGAATTTTCGGCCTTTCCCAAGGCCTTCTCGGGCAACGTGGCGGTCTTCGTCGCCGCCGACAGGCAACTCCTGGCAAGCGCTCAGGCCATCGACAAGCAGGTCGGCGGGACGATCGTCCGGGCGATCGAGGCCAGCCGATTCACCGGCGCCAAGGGGCAGTCCCTGACGCTGTTGGGCCAATCCGGCGACATCGCCCGCCTCACCCTGCTGGGCGTCGGCAAGTCGCGCGAGCTCGATGCCCGCAGCGCGGAAGCGTTGGGCGGCTTGGTTGCGGCCGAGGCCAATGCGACGGGCCAGAAGGCGGTGACTGTCGTCGTCGATCCCGTCAAGGGCAGCCGATTGACGCCGGCCAGATCGCCGCGCGCATCGCGCTCGGCGCGCAATTGCGCAACTACCGCTTCGACAAGTACAAGACCAAGGACAAGCCCGAGCAGAAGCGGTCGCTGGAGCAGATCACGGTTATGGTGGCGGGCCCCGCCGAGGCGCGCCGGCTGTACGAACGCCTCGAGCCCACCATCGACGCCGTGTTCTTCACCCGTGACCTGGTCAGCGAGCCGGCCAACGTCCTCTATCCCGCCGAATTCGCGCGCCGCGCGCGCGACCTCACCAAGCTCGGCGTCAAGGTCGAGATTCTGGGCGAGGCCGAGATGAAGAAGCTCGGCATGAACGTGCTGCTGGGCGTGGGCCAGGGCAGCGAACGCGAATCGCAGCTCCTGGTGATGCGCTGGATGAACGGACCCAAGTCGCAGGCGCCGGTCGCGCTCATAGGCAAGGGTGTTTGCTTCGATACCGGCGGCATCTCGATCAAGCCTGCTGGCGGCATGGAAGACATGAAGTGGGACATGGGCGGCGCCGGCGCGGTCACCGGCGCGATGCGCCTGCTGGCCGGCCGCAAGGCCCGGGTCAATGTCGTCGGCGTCTGCGCCCTGGTCGAGAACATGCCGGACGGCAACGCCCAACGGCCGGGCGACGTGGTCAAGAGCATGTCGGGCCAGACCGTCGAGGTCATCAATACCGACGCCGAGGGCCGGCTGATCCTGTGCGATGCGATGTGGTACGCGCAGGAGAAGTTCAAGCCCCAGGCGATGGTCGAGCTCTCGACCCTGACCGGCGCCATCATCGTCTCGCTGGGCCACGAACGTGCCGGCCTGTTCAGCAACAACACGGCCCTGTCGAACAAGCTGCGCGCCGCCGGATCGGCGATCGGCGAGAAGCTATGGCGCATGCCGCTCGGGCCGAAATACGACAAGCTGATCGATTCCGACATCGCCGACATGAAGAACGTCAGTAACGGACGCGACGGCGGCTCGATCACGGCGGCGCAGTTCCTGCAGCGCTTCGTGCAGGACGGCGTGGCCTGGGCCCACCTCGACATCGCCGGCGTCGCCTGGTCGAAGAAGGACGAGAGCACGATTCCGAAGGGCGCGACGGCCTATGGCGTGCGCCTGCTCGACACGTGGATCGCCGATAACTACGAGCGTTGACGGACAGATGGCGACCGAGGTCAATTTCTACCACCTGACCCGATCGTCGCTCGAGGACGCCTTGCCCCGCCTGCTGATCAAGACCCTGCAGGCAGGCGAGCGGGCGGTGGTGATGCTGGGCTCGCCCGAGCGGGTCGATGCGCTGAACACCCATCTTTGGACCTACGACCCCAACGGCTTCCTGCCGCACGGCGCTGCCAAGGACGGCGAGGCCGAGCGCCAGCCGGTTTGGCTGACCCATCTCGACGAGAACCCCAACGGCGCCGGCTTCCTGTTCGTCGCCGACCGCGCGCGGTCGGAGCGTGTCGCGGACTACAGGCGCTGCTTCGAGTTGTTCGACGGCCGCGACGAAACCGCCGTGGCTGAATCGCGCGAGCGCTGGAAGGCCTACAAGGCGGCCGGCCATGCCGTCGTCTATTGGCAGCAAACGCCGGCAGGCGGCTGGGAGAAGAAGGGCTAGAGCCGCTTCTCGCGGGGATGCCAGTAACCACGCCACGCCGACTTTATCCGTTCCCAGGTCGGCACCGGGCCCTCGGGCCGGTAGAAGACGGGCGAGTCGGCCTCGAACGTCGCCATGTAGTCTCCGTAGCGCAGCGGCCGGCGGCGATTCGGCTGCGTCTGCGCCGCCAACAGGTCGAGCCCGGCATCGACGTCGAGCAGGGTGCTCAGGCTGTCGCGCCGCGAGACCAGCAACTCGGCGGCGGCGTCGGGCACGCCCCAGGCAGAGAATATCGCTGCGAGCTTGGCGACCTTCTCGTTGCTCAATCCGGCGGTTGCCGCCTGACGGTGCGGCGCCAGCACATCGCGCGCGTAATAGGCCTCGCCCTGGAACGGCCGGCCCGACACGGTCTCGGCGGGCGTCGGCCAGATGTAGCGGGCGGGTAGCGCGCGCGTCGAGAAGTTGCGCACGTCGAGCCGGAACAGATCGAAGCCCTGGCCGCGCATGAAGCGGTCGGTGTTGTGAAAGCTATGCTCGTCGGGCTGGCCGGCACCGATGAAGTTCACCTCGAGCTGCACGGCGATGACGCCGAGGCCGTCTAAGCTTTCCTTGAGGGATTGCAGGATGTCGAAATCGGCGCCGTCGATGTCGATCTTGAGGTAGTCGAGATCGGACCAGCCGCGTTCCGCCAGCAGATCCGAGGGGACGATCGGCTTGCGCGGGTCGGCAAGGCCGGTCATCTCCCACGCATTGTGGCGGAGCTTTTCTTGGGTCGAGGCGCCCTGCAGCCGGGCTTCGCGGATCTCGCGCGTGCGCATGAAGCTCATGCGGTCGCGCATGCGCATGATCAAGGGAGCCGCCGGGCCGGCGGAGAGATCCACGGGCCTGTCCGCCGACCTGCTGACAAAGGCGGCAACGTACGAGACGTCGGGATTGCGCTCCAGGGCGGCCAGACGCTGGCATTCGGCCTCGCTGGCATCGATGCCCAGCGCCTGCAGCTGCGGCTCCAAGGCACGCCACACAGGGTCGATGCCGCCCGAGCAGCCGATATCGAGCAGCCTGAACCTTTCCGTCCTGAGCGCCTGAGCGACGAGCGCCGGGAAGGTCAAAGGCATGCCTCGGTCTAGACGGTTGCCACCGGCGTCGCCGGTGAGCCGACGGCGCCGGGCAGGCGCAGGGGCGGGGCGGTCAACAGGAACCGTGACCGCTTCTTATCGCGCAGCCACAGCGCCAGATCCTTCAGCCACCAGATCTCTCCGAGATTGAGGCCGAGCTTGAACAGGCAATGATTGTGGATCGGCAGCGACGGATGCTCGGCATCCTCGGGGCCGGGCTTGGCCGGCACGGCCTCGACGCCGTAATTGTCGGCGATCAGCGCCGAGATCTGGCTGTCGGTGATCCACTGCAGCAGCCGCTTGTCGCGGCCGTCGAGCACGCCGCACATGGCATGCGCGCGGGCCGCATCGACCTTCTTGTCCATCTTCACGATCTCGTCGGTGAAGCCGGTGTAGAGCAGAAGCATGTCGCCCGGCTCGACCACCACCTTGTCCGCGTCCAGCACGTGACGGAAATCGTCGTAGTTCACATACTTGTGGTCGCGGCCGAAATGCTTCTCCAGATCGACCATCACGGCGCGTCCCTGGATCGCCTTGGCCGCCATGTTCTCGACGCCAAGTTTGTGGGCGTAGCTCATATGGCCGCAGCCGTCGCGCCCGGCGTCGGGCTGTGGGCCGACGACGTCTGAGCCGGCCTTGAAGCCGTTGTAGTAGAGCGGCTCGGGTACGCCGTCGCCATCGGCGTCGAACATGCCGCCGACATGGGCGAGCGTGTCCCATTGCGTCGAGTATTGCAGGGTCAGGATCACGCGATCGTCGCTCGCCACATCCATGAACAGCGGGTTGATCGTCCTGGTAAGGAAGTTGAAGCGCCAGCCGTTCTCGTCGCCGGTCGGCGAAAGCACGGGCGGCAGCCGCCGCGAGTTCAGCACGTTGCCGCCGGGCAGGTCGAGCGGCAGGCTGAGGCAGAAGGAAAGGCCTTCTTTCACTTCGGCGATGCCTTCGAGCACCTTCTTGGGCGTGATGAGGTTCAACCGGCCGAGCTGATCGTCGTCGCCCCAATCGCCCCAGGTCGAGCCTTCGGGGCGGTGCTTCCAACGCTTCATTGCAAAATCTCCCTATTGCCGGCGGGGAGACTACTTTCGTTCCGGCTGCGCGTCATCACGCGCATGGCTCCTGCGCGCAATTCCGCAAACGTTCGCATTGTGGTTCGTCTATTATGTCGCGCAATGAGGTTCTCATGTCCGTAGCGACCGCTCCCCTCAATCGCGACGTCCGGGTGATCAGCCTGATCGGCATCGCCCACGGTGCCAGCCATTACTATCAGCTCGCCTTCGTCACCATGCTGCTGATCGTGCGGCAGGAAGCGGGTTTGTCCTTCACCGATGTCGGCCTGCTCGGCGGTATCTTCTATGGCGTGTCCGGACTTTGCCAGACGGGCGCGGGCTTTGCCGTCGACCGCTTCGGCGCCCGGCCCATTCTCGCGGGTGGGCTTGGCGATCGTCGGTCTGGCACTGGCGTTGATCTCGGTGGCGCATTCCTTCCCGGGCTTTGCCGCCATCGCCGTGATCGCCGGCATGGGCAACTCGGTGTTTCATCCGGCCGACTTTGCGCTCCTCAATTCGTCGGTGAATCCGGCCCGGCTCGGCCGCGCCTTCAGCATCCATGGCGTGGGTGGTTCGCTCGGCTGGGCGGCGGCGCCGGTGATGTATTTCCTCGACAGCATGTTCGGCTGGGTGGGCGCCGCGCTGATTGCCGCGATTCCCGGCCTGCTTCTGTCGGCTCTCGTTCTGGCGCATCGCGACGAACTGGTCGACCACCGGGTCAAGGCACGGGCCGCCGCTGCCAAGCATGGCACGACGCCAACGCTCACGCTCTTCCTGCAGCCTGCGATCCTGCTCTGTCTCGTCTATTTCGCGCTGCTGGCGGCCAACACCGTGGGCATCCAGCAATTCGCCGTGCCGGCCTGGACCGGCATGTTCGGCATCAGCGAGAACTATGCCGCCCTTTGCCTGATCGTCTTCATCGTCGGCTCCGCCGGCGGCGTTCTGGTGGGCGGCATCTTCGCCGATCGCGTCCGACGCCACGACCGGGTCGCAACCCTGGGCCTCCTCGCGGCCGGCGCGCTCACTGTCCCGATCGCCATGCACGCGGTCACGCCCGCGCTGCTGCTGCCGCTGCTGGCCCTCACCGGCGCCGCCGGTGGCATCACCGGGCCGTCGCGCGACATGATCGTGCGCAGCGCCACGCCGCCCGGCGCCTCGGGAAAGGTCTTCGGCTTTGTCTATTCCGGTCTGGACATCGGCTCGTTCCTGGCGCCGCCGGTCTTCGGCTTGCTGATGTCGGCCGGCGTGCCGAGCGTCATCTTCTGGATCGCCGTCGGCCTCTACGTGATCAACGCGGGCCTGGTCGCGGTGATCCGCCAGGCGACCGTCCCGACAGCGGTGACGGCCGCGGCCGAGTGAGCCGTCAGGCGGCCTCGTAGGCTTCCTGCGCGACCAGCCATTCGTGCTCGGCATGGGCGATCTCTCGCTCGAGCCGGATCTTCTCGCGCTGTAGCTCGGCGACGTTGGTCGCAGGACCGCTGTAGCTTTCCGGATCCGCGAGTTTCGCTTCGATCTCGCTGCGCTGCTTGTTTAGCTTGGCGATGCTCTTTTCCAGCGCCTCCAGGGTCTTCTTGAGCGGTGCCCGCTTGGCGCGCGTGTCGGCGGTTTGCTTGCGCTGCTCCTTGGCGGCGGGCGGCGGCGTTGCCGCGCGTGCCCGCTCACGGTCGCGCTTGGCCGCCTTGCCGCCACCCCCGCGCTCGCGCAGGAGCTTGGCCTGGTAGTCGTCGATGTCGCCTTCGAACGGCGTCACCTTGCCGCCGGCGACCACCCAGAGCTGGTCGGCCACCATCTTCACCAAGTGCGTGTCGTGGCTCACCAGCACGACCGCGCCCTCGAAGTCGTTGATGGCGTCGACCAGGGAGCCGCGCGCATCCATGTCGAGGTGATTGGTCGGCTCGTCGAGCAGCAGAAGGTGAGGGGCGTTGCGCGTGGCCAGCGACAACAGCAGCCGCGTCTTCTCGCCGCCCGACAGCACGCCGACCTTGAGATCGGCGCGATCCCGCGAGAAGCCGAAGCGGCCGAGCTGGGCGCGGACCTTGGTCTCGCCGGCGCCGGATCCCAGGGCGCTGCTCATATGCTGAAACGGCGTCGCTTCGTAGTCGAGGCTTTCCTCCTGGTCCTGGGAGAAATAGCCGATGCGCAGGCGCGGGACGCGCCCGACCCGTCCCTCGCGCGGCTGGAGGCGATCCGAGAGCAGGCGGATGAAGGTCGATTTACCGTTGCCATTCTGGCCGAGCAGGGCAATGCGATCGTCCATGTCCAGACGCAGGTCGAGCTTGCGCAGGACCGGCGGACCATCGCCGTAACCGACCGACACCTCGTCCAGCGTCTCGATTGGCGAAGCAAGTTCTTCGGGTGGTGGGAAATTGAAGGCGATCCGCTCGTCGACCGGAACCGTCGCGACCGGGCCCAGCTTCTCGATCATCTTTATGCGCGACTGCGCCTGGCGTGCCTTGCTCGCCTTGGCCTTGAAGCGGTCGACGAAGGCCTGCATGTGCTTGCGCTGGGCGGCGATCTTGGCCTGTTGCGCGGCGTCGTGCTCGAGGCGCTCGGCGCGCGTGCGCTCGAAGCGGTCGTAGTTGCCGTTGTAGGTGACAAGTTTCTGCTGGTCGATATGCACGATATGGTCGCACACGTCGTTCAGCAGGTCGCGGTCGTGGCTGACCATCAGCAGCGTGTGGCGGAAACGTTGCAGGTGCTCGGTCAGCCAGAGTTGGGCCTCGAGGTCGAGATGGTTCGACGGCTCGTCGAGGATCAAGAGGTCGGGGTCGCTGAACAGCGTGCCGGCCAGCGCCACGCGCATGCGCCAGCCTCCGGAAAATTCGCCGCACGGCCGCGCCTGCGCGGCGTTGTCGAACCCCAGCCCGTGCAGGATTGCCGCAGCCCGCGCCGGGGCGGAGGCGGCGCCGATTTCGTCGAGCCGGGCATGGATGTCGGCCAACCGCAGGCCGTCATGACAGGTTTCCGCCTCGGCCAGCAGCGCCGTCCGCTCCAGGTCCGCCGCCAGCACGGCCTCCAGCACGGAGATGTCGCCGCCGGGAGGGTCCTGCGGCACCGATCCGATGCGCATGCGGCCGGTCATGTTGATGGAGCCGCCGTCGGCCTCGATCTGGCCCTGGATCAGGCGCAGCAGCGTCGATTTGCCCGCGCCGTTGCGGCCGACCAGGCCGACCTTCCAGCCGTCGGAAATGGCCGTTGAAGCGCGGTCGAACAGGACGCGCTCGCCGTGGCGGAACGAGAGGTCGTTGACGTGAAGCATGGGGTCGCGGCGTTTAGCACGCGCGCCCGTCCGGTCCAACCGGCTTGCCGGTCCCAAACCCTGCGTTTATAAGGCGCGCCCACTCGCTCAAAGCACATGGCAAGAGGGTTATATGGCCGTCGAACGCACTTTCTCGATCATCAAACCGGACGCGACACGCCGGAACCTGACCGGCAAGATCAACGCCCGGTTCGAGGAGGCAGGCCTGCGCATCGTGGCCCAGAAGCGGATCTGGATGACCCGCAGCCAGGCCGAGCAGTTCTACGGCGTCCACAAGGAACGGCCCTTCTTCAAGGACCTTTGCGCTTTCATGACCTCCGGTCCTGTCGTGGTGCAGGTCCTGGAGGGCGAAAATGCCGTCGCCAAGAACCGCGAGATCATGGGCGCCACCAACCCGGCCAATGCCGCCGCCGGCACCATCCGCAAGGATTTCGCCGAATCGATCGAGGCCAACTCCGTGCACGGCTCCGATTCGCCGGAGAATGCCGCGACCGAGGTCGGCTATTTCTTCGCTGGCTGCGAGATCGTCGGCTGACGAAAAAGCGGCCCGCAAGGGCCGCTTTTCACATTGGGAGATGCCGGCGCGTCAGCCCATGACCGCGAAGGCGATCAACAGCGCGATCGTGCCGCCGATCCCCAGCAGCAGGGCGAGGATGTGCTGGCTGCCGACGAGGCCCAGCCCCATGCAGGACAGCAGCAGCACGAGGAATAGGATGGAGAACAGCACAAGCTTGTTGAACGCCTGGTAGGTCTGCTCATGGGCGGGAAGATCGTCCTGTGCGTCGGCCATGTCGGTTCCTCGTAGAAAGTAGCACGCCTTAATAGCCAACTAAGGCTCGTTTGAGAAGAGCAGAGGCTCGGCGCCCGTGACGGCGACCCGGCCGCTGGCAAGCGCTATGCGGCCCTCGGCGAACCAGCGGACGACCCGCGGGTAGAGCCGGTGCTCCTGGCGCAGGATGCGCGCGGAAAGCGTCTCGGCGTCGTCGCCGGCCAGCACCGGCACCGCGGCCTGGGCGATGATCGGCCCGGCATCGAGGTCGGCCGTGACGAAATGTACCGTGCAGCCGCTGATCCGCACGCCGGCATCGATGGCCTGTTGCTGGACGCGCAGGCCGGGGAAGGCCGGCAGCAGCGAAGGGTGAATGTTGACGATCCGGCCCTTCCAGCGCTCGGGAAACCACGGGCTCTGGATGCGCATGAAGCCCGCCAGCGCCACCAGTTCGACGCCGTGCTTCTCCAGCTCAGCCGACACGGCGCGATCGAAAGCCTCGCGATCGGGATAGGCTCGATGGGATATGACGGCGGTCGGCACGCCCTTGCTTTGCGCAATCGCCAGACCCGCTGCATCTGTCACGTTGCTCACCACGAGAGCGATCTCGGCCGGATAGTCGGCCGCCTGGGCGGCCTCGATCAGCGCGGCCATGTTGCTGCCGCGACCCGAGATCAGGATTCCGACTTTCAGGTTCGCCATAGGCTCTCGGCGTGGTCGACCACGCAATCGGCTTCGCCGCCCGGCGCGCTCTCGATGGCGCCCACATCGCATACGCTCTCGCCAGCGTCCGTCAGGGCCTTGGCGACGGCCGCGGCCTCGCTCGGGGCGACGACGACGACCATGCCGAGGCCGCAATTGAACGTGCGCAGCATGTCGTCGGTCGGCACTTGCCCCACCTCGCGCAGCCAGCCGAACACGGCGGGCGCCGACCAGCGCCGCGCATCCAGGCGCGCGCGCAGGCCGTCGGCCAGGCAGCGCGGCACGTTGCCGGGCAGGCCGCCGCCGGTGATGTGCGCCAGGCCCTTGATCGCCGCCGTGGCGCGGATCGCAGCCAGCAGCGGCTTGACGTAGATGCGGGTCGGTTCGAGCAGCGCCGCGCCAAGCGACGGGCCCTTGGCAAAGGGAGCGGGCGCGTCATAGCCGAGCCCGCTGCGCTCCACGATGCGGCGCACCAGCGAGTAGCCGTTGGAATGCGGACCGCTCGAGGCCAGCCCCAGCACGACATCGCCGGGCGCGATGTCGGGGCGCGGCAGCAGGCCGTCGCGCTCGGCGGCGCCGACGGCGAAGCCGGCGAGATCGTAGTCGCCCGCGGCATACATGCCGGGCATCTCCGCCGTCTCGCCGCCGACCAGCGCGCAGCCCGCGCGGCGGCATCCCTCGGCGATGCCGGCGACGACGCGGCGCCCCATGTCGACGTCGAGTCGGCCTGTCGCGTAATAGTCGAGGAAGAACAGGGGCTCGGCGCCTTGAACGACGATGTCGTTGACGCACATCGCCACGAGGTCGATGCCGACTGTGTCGGCTATGCCCGCTTCGATCGCCACCTTCAGCTTCGTGCCCACGCCGTCGGTGCCCGAGACGAGAATGGGATCCTTGAAGCCCGCCGCCCTGAGGTCGAATAGTCCACCGAAGCCGCCCAAGCCGCCCATGACGCCCCGTCGATCGGTGCTGCGAGCCAGAGGCTTGATGTGTTCTACCAGCGCATCGCCTGCATCGATGTCGACGCCGGCGTCCTTGTAGGTCAGGGGTGGCCGGTTGTGGCCAGGGGCGTCGGGCTTCAAGCCAAGCTCATTCGTGCTAGATAGGTGGCGCGAACATAGCCAAAAACCGGACCCCCGCAATGCCGCCAGCCCGCTGGTTTTCCACGATTGTCATCGCCCTTGCGGCAATTGTTGCCGTCGGCGACGCATTGGCGCAGGGCGGCGCCAACGCCTACACGGTGCCCGACGTGGATGTCGACGTGACCGGCACCGACGCCGTGCAGGCACGCCAGCAAGGCCTCGCCGAGGCGCGCCGCAAGGCCGCCAAGATGCTCGTCGAGCGCCTGGTGGCGCCCGAGGAACGCAGCCGCGTGCCGGCTCTCGACGACGCGCGGCTCGAAAGCATGGTGCGTGGCGTCGAGTTCGTGCGCGAACGGTCCGCGCCCAACCACTACTCGGCCACCCTGAACGTGGTCTTTTCGCCCGACGCGGTGAAGGCATGGCTGGGCGAGGGCGGCGCCCGGATCGCCGAGACGGTGTCGCGGCCGGCCCTGGTGATCCCGTTGTGGAAGGACAAGTCCGGCGTCGAACCGATGGACGATAGCAATCCGTGGCGTGAGGCCTGGCAGTCGCTCAACACGGCCGGCAGCGCCGTGCCGGTGACCGTGGTCCGCGGCGACGCGCTCGACCAGAAGGCGATCTCGGCCGAGCAGGCCTATGTCGGCGACGTGTCGGCGCTGTCGCGGCTGAACGAGCGCTATCGGGCTCCGACCATCGTCGTGGCGGTGGTCGAAGGCGACAAGGATGCAGGCCCGCTCAGCGTCGGCGGCCTGCGCTACGACAGCCAGACCGGCGCGCGCAGCGAGCTTGCCAAGGTGCCGGTGCAGGATGCCGCGCAGCTCGCCGACGCGGCGAAGAAGATGCATGCCAAGCTCGACGAGCAGTGGCGGGACATCGCCGTCGTGCACCGCGATTCGCAGGACGCGCTCGACGTGTTCGTGCCGATCCGGTCGCTCGCCGACTGGGTGCAGGTGCGCCAGCGGCTGAGCGCGGTGCCCGCGGTCAAGAGCGTGGCCGTCCGCTCGCTCGAGGCGGATCGGGCGGAGCTGCGCCTGCAATATTTCGGCACGCCCGAAGAGCTGCAGCGCACGCTGGCGCTGGCCGGCCTGACGCTCGACAAGGAAGCCGACAAGTGGCGATTGCAGGCGCGGTGATCGCGCGCCGCAGGGGCTGAGGCATGGCCGAGACGACGACCCAGGCCACGCGCTGGCGCTTCTGGGTGGCGGCGGCGGTCGTCTTCCTGCTGATCCTGTGGCTCTTGAACGACATCCTGCTGCCTTTCGTCGTCGGCATCGTCGTCGCCTATTTCCTGGATCCCGTGGTGGCCCGCCTGCAGCACCTGGGCATGTCGCGGACCTGGGCGACGACGGCCGTCACGATCCTCGCGGTGCTGATCGCCGTCGGCGCGGCGATGGCGATACTGCCGCCTCTGTTCGGCCAATTGCAGACCCTGGCCCTGAACGTGCCGGACTATACCGTGAAGGTGGCGACGCGGGTGCTGCCGTTGATCGAGCCGCTGCGGGACAGGCTTGGATTGCCGCCGCTCAGCCTGCAGGAACTGCAGTCCGAGGTCGCGCAACGCGCCGGCCAGGTGCTTGCCGTCCTCGGCGCAGTCGCCGGCAAGGTCGCCCAGGGCGGGCTGGCCCTGTTCAACCTGCTGGCGCTGTTGTTCCTGACACCGGTCGTGACGTTCTATCTGCTGCGGGATTGGGAGAAGCTGCTCGGCGCCATCGACAGCGCCCTTCCGCTCGATCACGCCGACACCATCCGCAAGCTCGCCCGCCAATCGAACGAGGCGATCGCCGGCTACGTGCGCGGCCAGGCCCTCGTCTGCATCACGCTGGGATCGATCTACGCCATCGGCCTGTCGGTGGTCGGCCTGCAGTTCGGTCTGATCATCGGGCTGATCGCCGGCGGCATTTCCTTCATCCCATTCGTCGGCACCTTCGTCGGCGCCACCATGGCGCTCGGCATGGCGCTGGCGCAATTTCCGCCGGAGTGGATCGGGGTGATCAAGGTCGCCGCCGTCTTCCTGCTCGGCCAGACGCTTGAGGGCAACGTGCTGTCGCCCAAGCTGGTCGGCGACCGGGTCGGCCTGCATCCGGTGTGGATCATGTTCGCCCTGCTGGCCGGCGGATCGCTGTTCGGCTTCGTCGGCATTCTGGTGGCCGTGCCCGTGGCAGCGGTGATCGGCGTGATCGTCCGCCATCTGCTCGGCCGCTATCGCCAGAGCGACATCTATCGCGGCGACGCGCCGGCCTGAGCGGTGATGGCCAACCAGCTCACCTTCGATCTGGCGCTGCCGCCACCCACCTATGCGCGCGAGGACTTCGTCGTGGCGGCCGGCAATCGCGAAGCTCTGGCCTGGATCGACCGCTGGCCGGACTGGCCGGCGCCGGCCCTGGCGCTGGGCGGTCCGCCGGGCTGCGGCAAGACCCATCTCGGCCGCATCTGGGCGGCGCGCAGTGGCGCTCGAACCATCGACGGGGCTGCGCTCGAGGGCAAGAGCGTGGCCGATCTCGCCGAGCTCGCCGCGGCGTCGCCCGCGATCGTGATCGAGGATGCCGACCATGCGCCGGAGCGGGCACTGTTCCACCTCTACAACCTGATGCGCGAACGGCGCGGCCACCTGCTGTTGATCGCGAGCGCCCTGCCGGCGCACTGGACGATCGCGCTGCCCGACCTGGCGTCGCGGCTGCGTGCGGCGCCGGCCGTCGCGGTGGCGCCGCCTGACGACGAGTTGCTGGGATCGATCATCCTGAAGCAGCTCGCCGATCGGCAATTGCACGCCGGGCCGGGCGTCGTGCACTATCTGGTGTCGCACATGGAGCGTTCCGCCGAGTCGGCGCGACGCGTGGTCGCCGCGCTCGATCTGCGAGCGCTGGCCGAGCGGCGCGATATCGATCGGCGCCTGGCGGCCGACGTTCTGGCCGATCTGTCCGGAACGTCCTGAGCGAAGGGGAGGGAGCAAGGTTGAAGAAGTTCATGGCGGCCGCGCTGCTGGGCGCGCTGGCATCGTCGGCCTCGGCCCAGGCGCCGTCCGTGATGGGAACCTGGCTGACCGCGTCCGGCAAGGCGCAGGTGAAGATCGGCCCCTGCGCCGATCCCGCCAGCGGTCCGATCTGCGGCTTCATCGTCGGCCTGATCAATCCCAAAGGGCCGAACGGCGTCGTGGTCGCCCCCGAGATGGCGACGGACTATCACAATACCGATCCGGCGCTGCGCAGCCGCAAGGTGCTGGGCATGCCGCTGATCTGGGGCTTCAGGAAGACCTCGGATGCCAACGCCTTCGAGGACGGCAAGATCTACAACGGCGAGAACGGCAAGACCTACAACGCCAACATCAGCCTGCAGCCCGACGGCAAGCTGCGCCTGCGCGGCTATGTCGGGTCGCCGATGTTCGGCGAGACTCAAATCTGGACACGCGTGAATTAGGGAGTGTGACGATGGACATGGGTATCAAGGGTCGCAAGGCGATCGTCTGCGCGGCGAGCAAGGGACTGGGCAAGGGCTGCGCCCTGGCGCTGGCGCAGGAAGGCGTCGACCTCGTGATCAACGCGCGCACCAAGGCCGAGCTCGAGGCCACGGCGGAGGAGATCCGCAAGAAGACCGGCGTCAAGGTGACGCCGATCGCCGTCGACGTGACGACCGAGGCCGGCCGCGGGCAGGTGCTGGATGCCTGTCCGGAGCCCGACATCATCGTCAACAATGCCGGCGGCCCGCCGCCCGGCGACTTCCGCGACTGGAACCGCGACGACTGGATCAAGGCGATCGACGCCAACATGCTCACGCCCATCGAGTTCATCAAGGCGACGGTCGACGGCATGATGAAGCGCGGCTTCGGGCGCATCGTGAACATCACTTCGAGCTCGGTGAAGGCGCCGATCGACATCCTCGGCCTGAGCAACGGCGCACGCTCGGGCCTCACCGGCTTCGTGGCGGGCGTGGCCCGCGTCACCATCCGCCACGGCGTCACCATCAACGGCCTGCTGCCCGGACCCTTCGCCACCGACCGCCTGCGCGGCACCTACAGGGCGCGCGCCGCCAAGAGCGGCAAGAGCTACGAGGAGGAGTACAAGACCGGCGAAAAGTCCAATCCCGCCGGCCGCTTCGGCGCGCCCGAGGAATTCGGTGCAGCCTGCGCGTTCTTGTGCAGCGTCCATGCAGGTTACATCACCGGCCAGAACCTGCTGATGGATGGCGGTCAGTATCCGGGAACTTACTAGGTCACCGCGAGGTCACGCGGGCGGACGAACGCCACGAGCCTCGCCGAACCCGGCGCGAGTTCCCGCCATGGCCGATCGGGGGTTCGCAGTATCGCAAGCGTGCCGGTGGGGAATTTCTCCCCGAGGGCGGCGAGGGCCTCGGTGGGGCCGCTGCCCGCCAGCCCCTCCGCCAGTCGCCATATCCCGTCATTGTGGCCGATCAGCAGGACCGTCGAGACGCCGTCCGCGACCGCCCGCAGATGAGCCAGCAGAACATCCTCCGAGGCGAGGTAGAGCGCCCTTTCCAGCGCAATCGGCGGCGCGGGGCTGGCCAGCCGCTCGATCAGCGGCGCCAGCGTCTGGCGCGTCCGCAGGGCCGTCGAGCACAGGATCAGATCGGGCCGCGGGCCCCTGCGGGCAATATGGTCGGCCATGGCCTTGGCCGCCCGCTCGCCTCGCTGGCTCAGGGGGCGGTCGTGGTCGTCCAGCCGAGGGTCGCTCCAGGCCGATTTGGCATGTCTGAGGAGAAGCACGGTCTTCACAGGCGCGATCCGTTAAAACCCTTTAAAAACAGGCTTTTAGTGAAATGCCATGACACGGTCATGTCGACGGTTTACCTTCCCGCCAATGGACGCCCTCAGTTCGACCCCAACCGGCCCGGCTGCGGTCCTCGAAATAGCATCCGACAGCCCACGACGGTTCATCAACCGTGAATTGTCCTGGCTGGCCTTCAATATGCGGGTCCTCGAGGAAGCCAGCAACAAGCGGCATCCGCTGCTCGAGCGCGTGCGCTTCCTGTCGATCTCGGCCGACAACCTCGATGAATTCTACATGGTCCGCGTGGCGGGCCTGGTCGACATGCTGCAGACACGCAAGACGCTGCTGAGCGACGACGGCATGACGCCGGCCGAACAGCTCGCGGCCATCCGCGAGCGCGCCTCGCTGCTGATGGCCCATCAGCAGGAAGTATGGGCGAGCCTGCAGGGCGAGCTGCGCGAAGCGGGCATCGCGGTGCTCGATCCCAGCGAACTCACCGAGACGGAGCGCTCCTGGCTCGATCAGTATTTCATCGACCAGATCTTCCCCATTCTCACGCCGCTGGCCATCGATCCGGCGCATCCCTTTCCGTTCATTCCCAACGGCGGCTTCTCGGCCATTCTGAAGCTGCAGCGCCGCCACGACCGGCGGCCGCTGATGGCGTTGCTGCCGCTGCCGCCGCAGGTCGACCGCTTCGTGCGCCTGCCGGGTCCGGCGATCCGCTTCCTGTCGCTGGAGGACCTGGTCGACATCTATCTTCCGCGCCTGTTCCCGGGCTACGAGGTGATCGAGCAGGCGGTGTTCCGCCTGATCCGCGACAGCGACGTCGAGATCAACGAGGAGGCCGAGGACCTGGTGCTGCTCTACGAGAGCGCGCTGAAGCGCCGGCGCCGCGGCGACCTGATCTCGATCTCCGTCAACAGCGCCATCCCGGCCGAGCTGCGCGATTTCCTGTTCGACCAGCTCGAGATCCCGGCGCAGACCCAGACGGTCCACATCTTCCATCTCGACCGCATGCTCAACATCGGCGACGTGAAGGCGGTGATCGTCGACGACCGGCCGGACCTCAAATTCGCGCCCTACAACGCCCGCTTCCCGGAGCGCATCCGCGACTTCGGCGGCGACTGCTTCGCCGCCATCCGCGCCAAGGACATCGTCGTCCATCATCCCTACGAGAGCTTCGACGTCGTGGTGCAGTTCCTGCGCCAGGCGGCGCGCGATCCGGCCGTGGTGGCGATCAAGCAGACGCTCTACCGCACCTCGGCTGATTCGCCGATCGTCAAGGAGCTGATCGCGGCGGCCGAGGCCGGCAAGACGGTGACGGCCCTGGTCGAGCTCAAGGCGCGCTTCGACGAGGAAGCCAACATCCGCTGGGCGCGCGACCTCGAGCGCGCCGGCGTGCAGGTCGTCTATGGCTTCATCGACCTCAAGACCCACGCCAAGGTTTCCATGGTGGTGCGGCGCGAGGCGCAGGTGACGCGCACCTACGTGCATTTCGGCACCGGCAACTACCATCCGATCACGGCGCGTATCTACACCGACCTGTCCTTCTTCACCTGCGACCCGGCGATGTGCCGCGATGCCGCGCGCCTGTTCAATTACATGACGGGCTACGCCCGGCCCGAGCAGATGGAGAAGATCGCCTTCGCGCCGGTCACGCTCAGGCCCACGCTCTACAGCCTGATCGACGCCGAGATCGCCAACGCCCAGGCCGGCCGGCCGGCGGCGATCTGGGCCAAGCTCAACTCCCTGGTCGACCCGCAGCTGATCGACCGGCTCTACGCGGCCTCGCGGGCCGGCGTGCAGATCGACCTGGTGGTGCGCGGCATCTGCTGCCTCAGGCCCGGCATGCCGGGACTCAGCGAGCACATCCGGGTCAAGAGCATGATCGGCCGCTTCCTCGAGCATGCGCGCATCGTCTGTTTCGGCAACGGCAAGGCGCTGCCCTCGCCCGAGGCGAAGGTGTTCATCTCCTCGGCCGACTGGATGCCGCGCAACCTCGACCGCCGCGTCGAACTCCTCTGCCCGGTCGAGAATCCGACGGTGCATGAGCAGGTGCTCGACCAGATCATGGTCGCCAACCTCAAGGATGACGGACAGAGCTGGATCATGGCGCCGGACGGTTCCTACAGCCGGCCGCCGATGGTGAAGGAACCGTTCATCGCCCATCACTATTTCATGACAAACCCGTCCCTGTCCGGCCGCGGCAGTGCGCTCAAGCTGAGCGGCGCGGTCCCCAGGCTGGTGCTCAGCTCCTGAGGCGCGCTTTCCTGCCACGGGCAGCGGCGTCGGGTCGCGCTCGCATCGACGCTGCAATCGCGCACGGTTTCGGCTACAGGGAGCGCGCATGGACGGCGACACGACCGTAGAGACCCCGGCTCCGGACCCCCCGTCTCCGGAGAAGGCCGCCGCGAGGGGCCGCGTGGGCATCATCGACGTCGGTTCCAACTCGATCCGCCTGGTCGTGTACGAGCGGGCAAGCCGGGCGCCGCTGCCGGTATTCAACGAGAAGGTCCTGTGCGGGCTGGCGCGCGGGCTGGATGCCACGGGCCGCCTCAACCCCGACGGCGTCGAGATGGCGCTGGACAACATCGACCGCTTCACCACGCTCGCCCACAACATGAAGGTGACCTCGCTCGACCTGCTGGCGACGGCTGCGGTGCGCGACGCCGCCGACGGCGCCGACTTCATGCGCGAGCTCGAGCGGCGCCCCGGCATCAAGGCCCATATCGTGAGCGGCCAGGACGAGGCGCGCTTCTCGGGCTACGGCGTGATCTGCGGCATGCCCGACGCCTCTGGCGTGATGGGCGACCTGGGTGGCGGCAGCCTCGAGCTGGTGGCGCTGGGGCAGGGCCGGCTCGGCGCCTCCAGCACCCTGCCGGTCGGTCCGCTGCGCCTCATGTCTTCGGGCAAGAGCGATCCCAGGCGCGCGGTGCTCGAGGCCATCGAGAGTGTGCGCTGGCTGCGCGAGGAGACCGGCAAGACCTTCTATGCCGTGGGCGGCGCCTGGCGTTCGTTCGCGCGGCTGCACATGGAGCAGGCGGGCTACCCGCTCCACATCATCCACCAGTACGAGATCGCGGCCGAGGAGGCGCGCGCCGTGGCGCGGCTGATCGCGGTGCAGAGTGCAAAGTCGCTGGAGAAGATGCCGGGCGTCTCGCGCCGCCGCGTCGACACCCTGCCGCTCGCGTGCCTGGCGCTCGACCGGCTGCTGGCGGCGCTCAAGCCCAAGACGGTGGTGTTCTCCGCCTTCGGCCTGCGCGAGGGCTTCTACTATTCGCGTCTGAGCGAGGCCGAGAGAGCGCGCCACCCGCTGATCGCCTTTGCCGAGGAGCAGGGCGCCGACTGGCGCCGTTTCGACCTCGCACCGTCCGAGATCTTCGACTGGCTGAGCCAGGCCTTCACGGGCGAAAGCGAGGCCGAGCGCGTGCTGCGCACGGCAGCCTGCCACTTGAGCGACATCTCGTGGAGCGACCATCCCGATTATCGCGCCGACCAGGCCTATATCCGCGTCCTGCACCTGCCCGCGCCGGGCATGAGCCATCGCGACCGGGCCGTGCTCGCCATGACGCTCGCCTATCGCTACAAGAGCGACCCCAAGTCGGCGATGCTCGATACGGCACTGCGCCTGTCCGATGGCAAGGGCCGGAGCTTCGCCCGCCGTCTGGGCGCCTGTCTCAGGCTTGCGTACAATCTGTCCGGCGGCGCGCCCGGCCTTTTGCCGCAGATCCACCTGCGGCGCACCGAGCGCGAGTTGCGGCTGATCGTCCCCGTCGGCGCCAAGAGCACCCTGGGCGACGTCACCGCGCGGCGGCTGGAAAGCGCCGCCGAAGCCTTCGACCTCAAGCCCGTGATTGTCTCGGCGTAGGCGTTCCAGGGGTTTCCGCAGTTTCCGCAAGTGATCCGCCAATCTTCATTGCGTGGTCTCGGACGTTTACCCCCAACATCTGGCGCAGGAAGCTCGACGGTGGTGCGGTCGGCAGCTCGGCCGCAACGAGATGAATATAAGTTTTACTAAAGAATAGTCAAGTCCCATTTTTGCTCGGTCGGAACGGTGCTTGAGTTTCTGCGCACCATGTCGCGCAGAAATTCATCGCGGCACGCGCGGACGACTTTCCGAATAATGGCGCTCCATCGGCGCCAAAGTGCAACGATCTTGCGGGGCCTGAGACGATGAGGTCCTGTTCTTGGTGCTCACGGCATGAAAGAAGAGCGCTACTGGCTGGCGCGTTATCCGAGCTGCTTGATTCGACGTCCCTCCCCCTCGCGGGACGCGAAGGGAGGGGGCGGAGGGTCATGCTCTTCTGGACTGCGAGACTTCTGGCTCGCTCGCAAGCTTGAGCGCACGGGACGCGCACGGTCCGGAACACCGTGATCCCTCCGTCGGCGTAAGACGCCGATACCTCCCCAACTTCGTTGGGGAGGAAGGGGTCAAGCTGCGCGGATAGTGGTCTAATCGCCCGCGGGCGGGGGAAGCGGGATGAGCTTGGCGTGATCGCCCGACAGGGCGAGCGCCAGGCGGCCTTCGATCAGGTCCAGCGCGTCGGCGCCGAATATCTCCCGACGCCAGCCCTTGAGGACATGCACGTCGCGTTTGCCGGCGGCGAGTCGGTCGAGTTCGTCGGCGCTCGCCACCAGACGCCCGGCGACGCCCGCCTGCTCGGCTTTCAGCCGCAGCAGCGTGCGCAACAGGTCGACGACGGCGCTCGATGCGCGCAACTGTTCGGCCGGCTTGTCGCGCGAGGGCAGCTCGAAGTCCGGCAGCTTGCGCGCGCGTTCGATCGCCTCCATGAGCTCGCGGCCCTGCCATCCCTCGGCGAAGCCACGGCCCAGGCCGCGCGTCTTGGCGAGCTCCTCCGCCGTCTTGGGGGAGTGGCTGGCGATCTCCAGAAGCTGCTCGTCGCGCAGCAACCGCTGGCGGGGGATATCGATGCGCTGGGCGGTGCGCTCGCGCCAGGCCGCGACCTCCTTCAGCGTGCCGAGCAGCCGCGGCGAGGCACCGCGCGGCTTCAGGCGGCGCCAGGCCTGTTCCGGGTCGGCACGGTAGGTGGCCGGATCGTTCAGCACCGCCATCTCCTCGGCGATCCACGAGAAGCGGCCCGACTTGTCGAGCTGGCGCTTGAGCTTCTCATAGACGACGCGCAGGTGGGTGACGTCGGACAGCGCATAGGCGATCTGCCGCTCGCTGAGCGGCCGGCGGCTCCAGTCGGTGAAGCGGCTCGACTTGTCGATCTTGGCCTTGGCGAGCTTGGTGGCGAGGGATTCGTAGGACGCCGCTTCGCCATGCCCGCACACCATCGCCGCCACCTGGGTATCGAACAGGGGCTGCGGCACCTTGTTCAGGCGCAGGTAGAAAATCTCGAGGTCCTGGCGGGCGGCGTGAAAGACCTTGAGGACCTTGGGGTTGGCCATCAGCTCGTCGAGCGGGGCCAGGTCGATCCCCTCGGCCAGGGCGTCGATCGCCGCCGCGTCGTCCGGGCCCGCCACCTGGGCCAGGCAGAGCTTTGGCCAATAGGTGCGCTCACGCATGAACTCGGTGTCGACGGCGATGAATTCGGTCGCAGCCAGGGATTCGCAGAAGGCCGCCAGTTGGTCGGTCGTGGTGATGAGTTTCATTAATATTGCTCTATAGCGGGCAGAGCGGGCGGCGGCAAAGGCGGACGGCAAAAGGCCCGGCTTGGCTTGACTTGGCCCCGCGAACCGTGCCTTTTGCCGCCCCGTAAAAGCCCGGAAAATCAGTAATGTCTTCTATCTACCGAACCCACACGTGCGGCCAGTTGCGGCCCGAGCATGTCGGCCAGCAGGCCCGCCTCTCGGGCTGGGTTCAGCGCAAGCGCGACCACGGCAACCTGCTGTTCATCGACCTCAGGGATCACTATGGCGTAACCCAGGTGGTGGTCGACGCTTCCAGCCCGGTGTTCGAGACCGCCGAGGCGGTGCGCAATGAAAGCGTGATCACGGTGAGCGGCAAGGTGGTGGCCCGCGAGGCCGCCACCGTGAACCCACGGCTCGCCACCGGCCAGGTCGAGCTCGACGCGGCGGAGATGGTCGTGCAGTCGATGGCCGAGACGCTGCCGATCCCGGTGCATGTCGAGAACGACACCACGCCGGAGGAGCTCCGGCTGAAATACCGCTTCCTCGACCTGCGCAAGGACAAGCTGCACAGGAACATCGTGCTGCGCAGCCAGGTCATCGCCAGCCTGCGCCGGCGCATGATCGAGCAGGGCTTCATGGAGTTCCAGACGCCCATCCTGACGGCCGACAGTCCGGAAGGCGCGCGCTCCTACGTCGTGCCGAGCCGGCTCCATCCCGGCAGGTTCTACGCCCTGCCGCAGGCGCCGCAGATGTTCAAGCAGCTCCTGATGGTCTCGGGCTTCGACCGCTACTTCCAGATCGCGCCCTGCTTTCGTGACGAGGATGCGCGCGCCGACCGTGCACCGGGCGAGTTCTACCAGCTCGATTTCGAGATGAGCTTCGTGACGCAGGAGGACGTGTTCGCCGCCATCGAGCCGGTGCTGGGCGGCGTGTTCGAGGAGTTCGCCGGCTTCGGCCGCGACACGCCGCGTGCGGTGACGAAGTTCCCGTTCCCGCGCATTCCCTATGCCGAGGCGCTGCTCACCTATGGCACCGACAAGCCCGACCTGCGCAACCCGCTCACGATCGTCGATGCCGGCGACGTGTTCGCCGGCTCCGACTTCAAGGTGTTCGCGGGCATCGTGGCATCGGGGGGCGTGGTGCGCGCGCTCAGGGCGCCCAAGGCGGCGGGCCAGCCGCGGAGCTTCTTCGACAAGCTGAATTCGTGGGCGCAGGGCGAGGGCAAGCCCGGGCTGGGCTATATCGTGCTCGAGGGTGGTACGGGCAAGGGCCCGATTGCCAGGTTCGTCGCGGGCGAGCGGCTGGCCAGGCTCAAGGCGCTGACCGGCGCGGAGGATGGCGACGCGGTGTTCTTCGTCGCCGACAAGCCGGAGGCTGCTTGGAAGTTCGCCGGCCAGGTGCGCACCAAGATCGGGCAGGAGATGAGGCTGATCGCCGAGGACGCCTTCGAGTTCTGCTGGATCGTCGATTTCCCGATGTTCGAGTACGACGAGACGGCGAAGAAGATCGACTTCAGCCACAATCCCTTCTCGATGCCGCAGGGCGGGCTGGAGGCGCTGGAGACCCAGGACCCGCTCACCATCAATGCCTGGCAGTACGACATCGTCTGCAACGGCATCGAGCTCTGCTCGGGCGCCATCCGCAACCATCGGCCGGACATCATGTTCAAGGCCTTCGGCATCGCGGGCTACAGCAGCGAAGAGGTCGAGCGGCGCTTCGGCGGCATGCTGAATGCCTTCCGCTACGGCGCCCCGCCGCACGGCGGCGCGGCGCCCGGTGTGGACCGCATCGTCATGCTGCTGGCCGACGAGCCGAACATCCGCGAGGTCATCACCTTCCCGATGAACCAGCAGGCGGTCGACCTGATGATGGACGCGCCGACCGAGCTGCCGCCCGAGAAGCTGCGCGAGCTGCATATTGCACTGCGTCTGCCGCCGGCGAAGAAGGAATAGGGAATGGCCTGGAGCGCGGACCTCCACGTCCGCTCATCGCATGTTGCGGACCTGGAGGTCCGCGGTCCAATCAACAAAAAGGACTACCTGACCGCCCCTGGTTGACGGACGCTCTGCCTTGCCGCCTATCAGCCTCGCTGCCAGACTTTGGGGAATGCCGGCGTTCGACCGGTGACCAAGGAGGAAGCGATGACGGACACGTTCGACAAGAGCAGGCGTGATTTTCTGACCGTTGCCTCAGCGGGCGGCGCGGCAGTGGCGGCCCTGGGTGTTCTGGGCCTCAACGAGGCCATGGCGGCGGGTATCGCGGCCGGCCGCTCGGAGAAGCCGCTGAAGGCCGCCTTCTCCAATGCCGGCCTGCAGGCCACCTGGTGCGCCCAGGGCAAGGCGGCCGCCGAATACTGGGGCAAGCTGTTCAATGTCGACGTCACCTGGTTCGACGGCCAACTCGACGCGGTCAAGCAGCGCGCCGCCATCGACAACATGGCCTCGCAGAAATGGGATTTCGTGGCCATCCAGGCCTTCGGCATCGGCACGCTGACCCAGCCTGTGCAGAAGATGATCGACGCCGGCATTCCCGTCATCGACATGGACACGCTGATCGCGCCGCTCGACAAGATCAACGTGCACAGCTTCCTGGCGCCCGACAACGAGTTCATGGGCTCGGCGGTCACCCAGGCGCTGGTCACGAAGATGGGCGGCAAGGGCAAGATGATCATGACCCAGGGCGCGCTCGGCCACACCGGTGCCCAGGGCCGCGCCCGGGGCTTCAACGCCGTGGTCAAGCAATATCCGGGCATCGAGGTGCTCGACACCCAGCCGGCCGATTGGGACGTCTCCAAGACGGCGCGGCTGTGGGAGACCTATCTCACCAAGTATCCGCAGATCGACGCGGCCTTCTTCCACAACGACGACATGGCGCTCGCCGCCTACAACATCATGAAGGCGCACAACCGCACCAACATCCTGATCGGCGGCGTCGACGCCATGCCGCCGGCGATCAGCGCCGTGGCCGACGGACGCATGTTCGCCACGGTGCGCAATCCGTCGTGCCGCATCCATGGCGGCGCCATCGTCGCGGGCGTGGCGGCGGTCACGGCCGGCGAGAAGGCCGGCAGCGGCATCCCCAAGAGCGTCGTCACCGACGGCCCGGTGGTGACCAAGGAGAACGCCGCCGGCATGCAGTGGATGGAGGATCACTTCCTGATCTGATCCGTCGAGCATGTCCCGCTTTCCCCTGGCTGGCGGTCTTTCATGTTCTTGTGGACCGCGCGCGTCCCGCGCGCTCGCGGCGCATGAGCGAGCCACAGGCTCGCGGTCCGGAAGAACATGACGGAGGCGCTGCTCGAAATGCACGGCATCTCCAAGTCGTTCGGCGGCGTCGCGGCCTTGCGCGACGTCGATTTCGTGCTGCGCCGCGGCGAGATCCACGGCCTGGTCGGCGAGAACGGCGCCGGCAAGTCGACCCTGATGAAGATCATCGCCGGCCTGCACACGCAGTATGCGGGCCGCATGGCGATCGACGGACGCGCGGTGCATTTCCGCTCGGCGCGCGACGCGCTCGCCGCCGGCATCGGCATGGTGCACCAGGAACTGAGCGTCGTGCCCGACCTCACCGTCGCCGAGAACGTCTATCTCGGCAAGCAGCCGACGCGGGCCGGCATCGTCGACTGGCGCGCCATGTTCGAGGGCGCGCGCGAGCACCTGGCCAGCCTCGGCATCGAGGTCGATCCGCGCGCCCGCATGGGCTCGCTGGCGATCGGCCTGCAGCAGCTCATCGAACTCGCCCGCGTGCTGTTCTCGGGCGCGCGCATCGTCATCCTGGACGAACCGACGTCGGCGCTCTCGCCGCCCGAGGTGCAGCGCCTGTTCGAGGTGCTGCGCGCGGTGCGGGCGAGCGGACGCAGCGTCGTCTTCATCTCGCACTTCATCGACGACGTTCTGGCGATCTCCGACACGGTGACGATCTTCCGCAACGGCCGGCGCGTCGTCACGCAGTCCGCGCGGGCGATCGACAAGGGCTGGATCATCGAGCGCATGATCGGCAGCGGCCACGAGGACCTGGAGGAGAGCTATACCAAAGCGATCGCGCTCGACAGCAAACCCGACGCGCCGGTGGTCCTCGCGGTGCGGCGGCTCGGTGCCGGCCGGATGTTCGCCGACGTCTCGTTCGATGTCCGGGCAGGCGAGGTGCTGGGCGTCTACGGCTTCATGGGGTGCGGCCTGATCGAGCTGGCGCGCGCGCTTTTCGGCAAGCTCAGGACCGACGCCGGCACCCTGTCGAGCGGCGGCAGGAGCCTGCGGCTGCGCAGCACCGCCGATGCACGCCGGGCCGGCATCGCCTTCGTTCCCGAAAGCCGCCGCTCGATGCTGTTCTACGGCGAGCCCGTCTACAAGAACATGTCGATCAGCGTGCTGGGCCGCATCGCGCGGCTCTGGCTGAAGCCCGCTGTCGAGAAGGACATCGCGCGCCGCCACGTCGACGCCCTGTCGATCCGTCCGCCGACGGTGGAGACGCTGCTGGGCAGCCTGTCGGGCGGCAACCAGCAGAAGGTGGCGCTGGCCAAGTGGCTGACCTGGCCGCCCCGCCTGCTGGTGCTGAGCGAGCCGACGCGCGGCATGGATGTCGGGGCCAAGGACGACGTGGTCAAGATCGTGCGCGGCCTGCGGGAGCGCGGACTGGGCATCGTCGTCATGTCGACGGAGCCCGAGACGGTGCTGTCGCTGGCCGACCGCATCGTGGTGATGAAGAAGGGCCGGATCGTGCGGGAGTTCGCGGGCGAGTCCATCAGCAAGGATCGGCTGCTGGAGGCGGCATGAAGGAGGGCAGGGCATGACGGTGCCGCCGGGAGAGCGCGCGGGCGACCGCCCGGCTTCGAGGCTGGGCGGTTTCCTGCGCCATCAGATGCGCAACATCGCGCCTTTCGCCACGCTCATCGTCCTGCTGGTCTTTTTCGGCATGGCCAGCCGTTCCTTCGCGACGCTGGACAATGCCGCCAACATCCTGACCCAGATCTCGGTGACCGGCGTCATCGCCGTCGGCCTCACCTTCGTCATCCTGTGCGCCGAGATCGACCTCTCCGTCGCCGCGATCGCCAATGCCACCGGCATCGTCGTGGCCTATTTCACCCTGCAGGAAAACTACGTGAACATCGCCAACGTGCCGTTGCCCGGCGCGGCGGCAATCGTGCTGGCGCTGATCGCCTGCACCTTGCTGGGCCTCGTCAATGCCGTCGGCATCACGGTGATCGGCATTCCCTCCTTCATCATGACCTTGGCGATGATGCAGATCGGCGCCGGCATCTCGGCGCTGCTGGTGCGCGGCCAGATCGCCTACGCCGTGCCGCAGTTCGTCGCCACCATGGGGGCGGGCTCCGTCGGCGGCTTTCCCTGGATCGTCGTCGTGCTCGGTGTCTTCCTGCTCGCCGGCCACCTCGTGCTGACCTACACGCGCTTCGGCCGCTACGTCTACATGGTCGGCGGCAACCGCGAGGCGGCGGAATATTCCGGGGTCAACGTCAAGCTGGTGCTGGGCGCCGTGATCGTCATATCGGCGGTGTGCTCGGGTGTCGCCGGCATGCTGGGCGTGGCCCATTTCGGCAGCGCCCAGCAGAACGAGTTCGACGGCTACCTGCTCGACGCGATCGCCGCCGTGGTGGTGGGGGGCACCAGCCTGTTCGGTGGCCGCGGCGGCATCGGCAACACCATCATCGGCCTCCTGATCCTGGGCGTGCTCAACAACGGGCTCGACCATGTCGAGATCGACAGCTTCCTCAAGATCCTGATCCGGGGCCTCATCCTGCTCGGCGCCCTGATCATCAATGTCTATGTGCAGAGCGTGCGCGACAGAGAACGGGCCGGGACCGCCTGAACTCACAGTGGCTTGCGGTGGAAAGCCTCGAACGGGACTAGGTATGGTACGTGCCGACGCGAATTGACCATCAGATAAAGATCTCGTATATTCAACGAGTTATTTTCTTTTTTTAAAGAAAAAAATTAATGAGCTTCCCGCGGCTCGCCAGTCCTTTTCCCTTCCTCCTGGTTGCAGGCCTTGCCCTGTCGACCAGCGCCTGCGGCGTACCGGTTGCGGTAACGGGCGCCACGTACGCCGCCGACGGCACGTCCCTGGCGGCCAGCGACAAGACTCTCGCCGACCACTTCGTCTCCATGGTGTCCAAGAAGGATTGTGCCATGTGGCGGGTTTTCCGCGGCCGTACGGTGTGCAAGGCGCGCGACGGCGACAAGGATCCCTACGATGTCGATTATGGCCAGCCGCAGCGCATGGTGGCGGAGGACGGGGTCCAGTATGCGCCGCCCTTGCGAGCCGCCCCGAATGCGCCGGCCGCGAGCTGGGATGCCGCCGCCTACGGGCCCGACCCGTCGACGGCGCCGCCGCCGCCGGCCGTTCCGGTGACGGCCGTCGCCGATGCCGACTCCGCTTCCGCGGCGGCCGCCGCTCCCCACGTCCAACCCAGAAAGGCCAAGGTGCGGTCGGCTAGGAAGCCTTCACGCGGTCAGGCGGCTCCTGGTTCCTGAGCAGGAAGGCCTCGAGATTGTCGAGCGCCTTGAAGCCCATCGCATTGCGCGTCTCGACCGTGGCCGAGCCCATGTGCGGCAGCAGGAAGGCGTTGTCGAGACCGTAGTAGCCCTGATGGATCCGGGGCTCTCCATCGAAGACGTCGAGGCCCGCCGCCGCCAGATGCCCGTTTTTCAGCGCGGCGATGAGCGCCTCATCATCGACCACGCCGCCGCGCGCGGTGTTCACCACGATGGCGCTCTTGGGCAGCCGGGCGATGCGCTCGGCATTGACCCATTTGCGGGTGGCCGGCGTCATCGGCGCATTGATGGAGAGGAAGTCGCAATGCGGCAGCATGGCGTCGGGCTCGGCATGGAAGACCGCGCCCTTCTCGAGGTCGGCCGGCAGGCGGCTGCGATTGCTGTAGTGGATCTGCATGCGGAAGGCCCGCGCCCGGTCGGCCATGGCCTGGCCGATGCGGCCCATGCCCAGGATTCCGAGCCGCTTGCCGGTGACATGCACGCCCATGAGCTGGGTCGGCGTCCAGCCCACCCAGCTATGGGTCCTGAGCATCTGGATGCCTTCCTGGGCGCGCCGCGCGGCGCCCAGCAGGCACAGCATGGCGATATCGGCGGTGGCGTCGGTCAGCACGTCGGGCGTGTTGCTGACGAGGATGTCACGTTTGGCCGCGGCGGCCACATCGACATGCTCGTAGCCCACCGAGAAGGTGGCGATCAGGCGCACCGAGGCGGGCAGGCCGGCGATGGTCTCGGCGTTGAGGGGATCGCCCGCCGCGCACATGATGCCGGCGCATCCGGCCGCCGCCTTGATCAGGCTCGGGCCGTCATGGAGGCGGTCGTCCGGATTGAGGATCGCGTCGAAGTTCGCCGCCAGCCGGGCCTCGACATCCGGCGGAAAGTGCCGAGTGGCGAGCACCCTGGGTTTGCCGGTGGTCATGAATGCCTTCTCCTCCCTGTGCAGCCCTGCCGCAGGCGATCATTGTGGTATTCCGCGGGCATGGATATTACGCTTGGCCGCCCGGCTACAAGGCCTAGCCCCCAGCCATTGCCCGTTGATCACGCTTAGTTTTCGCTGTCCTCGCGCCCAGATCGCGGCCTTCGTAGCCGCCGTCTGTGCCGTCCCTTTTCTGGTTCTGTGGATAAGGAGCGCGGACGCCCAGCAGAAACCGCAGCCGCCGGCCCAGGACGTGGTGCTGGCGCCGCACCTCGCCACCTACGACATGAAGCTTGCCCTGTCGCGGCCCAACAGCGGGATCGCCGACGTGAACGGCCGCATGGTGCTCGAGACCGTCGATTCCTGCGACGGCTGGGAGGTCAAGCAGCGCATCAAGCTCACCTTCCTGCGCAACGATGGCGAGGAATTCGACACCGATTCGAGCTTCACCAGCTATGAGACCAAGGACGGGCTGGGGCTGCGCTTCAGCGTGCGCAACATCCAGGACGACGAGGTCGAGGAGGAGCTGCGCGGCCGCGCCGACCTCGAGGCGCAGGGCGGCAAGGGCAAGGCATCCTTCACCTTGCCGGAAGCGCGCAGCTTCGAGCTGCCGGCGGGCACGCTCTTTCCTACCACCCATCTCATCCAGCTCATCCGTCACGCGCGCGCCGGCGACAAATCGGTGTCCTACAGCGTGTTCGACGGCGCCCGGCTGGACGGCGCCTTCCAGGTCAACGCGGTGATCGGCCGCGCGCCGCGGCCGAACGCCGGACCGCCGGTGCGCGGCGATATCAGCCTGCTGCGCCAGCCTTCCTGGAGCGTCCGTCTCGCCTTTTTCGCCGCCGGAGACCAGGGCAGCGCCAATCCCGAATACGAGCTGGCGCTCGACCTGCTGGCCAACGGCGTTGCCCGCTCGATGGTGCTCGACTACGGGGACTTCGCGGTGGATGCTCGTCTCGTTCAACTCCAAGCTCTGCCGAGGCCGCGATGCTGATTGCCCGCCGTTTGAGGCCCATCCTTCTGCTCGCCGCGCTCGCCGCCGCAGCGCCGGCCGCGGCGCAGGAGCTTGCGCCGCATCGCGCGGTCTACACGGTCACCACGCTTGACCACGGCAAGTCCACCGGCGATGCGCCGGGAACCTATGCCTATGAGCTGAAGCTCACCTGCGACGGCTACGTCGTGAACCAGCGCCTGGGGCTGGAGGTCGCGGGACCGCGCGGCATGATCGCCAGCGAACAGCAATCGCAGATGACGGAGAGCCGCGACGGCAGGAAGCTGCGCTTCGACCACCTGGCGACGGCCGGCGGACGGCAGGCCAGCGAGGTGAAGGGGGAGGCCCTGCTGGGCGACGATGGCAGCGGCCAGGCGCGGTTCAGCGAGCCGGAGGGCCAGACGGTGGCGCTGCCGAAGGGCACGCTGTTCCCCATGGCGATCTCGCGCGAGACGATCCGCCAGGCCAAGGCGGGGCAGAACGGTTTCGACGCGCTGTTTTTCTTCGGCGAGAAGGTGAAGCCGCCGCAGTCGGTCAATGTCGTCATCGGCAAGGTGCCCAAGCGGCTGGCCGACGTGACGGTTCCCGAGAACGCCAAGCAACTGGGGGAGGGGCACGAGCGAATCTACTACCGCGCCGGCTTCTTCGATCCCGAGGCCAAGGGGCAGGGCCTGCCGGCTTTCGAGATGAGCAGCATCATGCTCGACAACGGCATCGAGCTCTACGGCACGCACGAGGAAGGCGAGGGCGGTATCGAATACCGCATCACCCTGCTGGAGCCGCTGCCCAAACCGGAGTGCAAGTAACGGACTTTTGTCGCCCGGCCTGCCGAAATACAGTCGGTTCGATAGAGTCCAGCCGCCATCCGCCGCGATGGAGGAGCCCGTGACGAGCTCGCAGAAGGCAAACCCGCGCATGCTTTCCGGAAGATGTTTCTGCGGCGCCGTCCGCTATGTCGTGGCGGACCAATTCGCCTACGCCGCGAACTGCCACTGCTCGAACTGCCGGCGGACGACCGGATCGGCCTTCAAGTCGTTCGCCGGCATCGAGCGCGACAAGCTGGCCATCACCCAGGGCGCGGACCGGCTTCTGATCTTTGGCGACGAGACGGGCAACGACACGCACTGCAGGGCGTGCGGCTCCCTGCTCTATTCGGTGGTGCGCGACGGCGCCTTCGTCCATGTCGCCATGGGCTCCCTCGTCGACGATCCCAGCATCCGGCCGACCAAGCACATCTTCGTCGGCTCGAAGGCGGCATGGTTCACCATCACCGACGACCTGCCTCAGTACGAGGAGCATGTCGTGGCCGACACTCCTGGCGATGGGCAGGCTCCATGAACGTCGTGGGAACCAGCGACGTCGCCCGCGGACTGACGCCCGAGCATGCGGTCGATCGGCTGGAGGAGCTGCATTCGGCCGCCAGCAACGCGTTGCGCCAGGCGCTGGCGCGCTATACCGAATCGGGCGCCGTGCCGACGGCGCAGGAGCGCAGCGCCTTCCGCTATCCCGAGCTGTGCGTCGACTGGCAGCCGTCGGGCACGGTGCATTTCACGCGCCGCGCCTGGGCCAAGTTCCAGGCGCCCGGACGCTACGTGACGACCGTCACGCAGCCCGGCTTCTTCCGCCGGTACCTGCTCGAACAGCTCCGTCCGCTCCGCGAGGAATTCGGCGCCGGGATCGAGGTGGGGCCGAGCGACCAGGAAATTCCCTATCCCTTCGTCACCGAGGAGGGCGACGAGTTCGTGCACGGCGATCTCTCCGTTGCCGACCTGGCGCGCCATTTCCCCACCCCGGTGCTGGCCAATGTCGGCGACGAGATCGCCGACGGCACCTGGCAGATCGAAGACGGCAGCCCCCGGCCGCTGGCCCTCTTCGACGCGATGCGTGTCGATTTCTCGCTGCGCCGGCTCACGCACTACACCGGGGCCGACTGGCGCACGCTGCAGCCGTGGATCCTGTTCACCAACTACCAGCGCTACATCGACCAGTTCCTGGCCTGGGCGGTCGAGGAGCTCGACCGGCCCGGCGGCGCCTATACCGAGCTGGCGCTCCCCGGCGGCGCCGTGGTCCGCCGCGGCGAGGCCATGGCGGCGGTCGGCACGACGGTCGCAGCGGCGCCCTGGCATCGCTTCCAGATGCCGGCCTACAGTCTGCTGCGGTCCGACGGCGTGGGCGGCATCACCATCGTCAATATCGGCGTGGGGCCGTCCAATGCCAAGAACGCCACCGATCATCTGGCCGTGCTGCGCCCGCACTGCTGGCTGATGATCGGCCATTGCGGCGGGCTCAGGCAGTCGCAGACGATCGGCGATTACGTGCTGGCGCACGGCTATCTGCGGCGCGATCGCATCCTCGACGACCTGGTGCCGCCGGAGATGCCGGTGCCGGCGCTGGCCGAGGTCCAGCTGGCCCTTCAGGAAGCCGCCGCGCGCGTCACCGGCGAGCGCGGCGACGCGCTCAAGCGGCGCCTGCGCACCGGCACGGTGGTGAGCTACGACGACCGCAACTGGGAACTGCGCTGGTCGCAGGAACGCCAGCGCATCAGCCTGGGGCGGGCCATCGCCGTGGACATGGAGAGCGCTACGCTCGCCACCCAGGGCTACCGGCTGCGCGTGCCCTACGGCACGTTGCTCTGTGTCTCCGACAAGCCCTTGCATGGCGAGATCAAGCTGCCGGGGGCTGCGACGCGCTTCTATCAGCGCGCCGTCGGCGAGCATCTGCGGATCGGCCTGGCGACCATCGACCTGCTGCGCAGCGAGCTTGCCTCGCTGCATTCACGCAAGCTGCGCAGCTTCGACGAGCCGCCGTTCCGGTGATCTTCACACCGGCCACAGCCAAGCCGCGCCGCGTACGCCGCTCGAATCGCCATGCAAAGGCGGCAGCAGCCGGGTGGCGATGCTGTCGGGCTCGGAGAAGACGTAGCTCTTCCATAGTTCGGGCACGCGCCGATAGAGTGCCTTCATTCTCGACAGGCCGCCGCCCAGCACGATGACGTGCGGGTCGATGAGGTTGACCACGCTGGCCAACGCCCGCGCCAGCCGGTCGCTGTAGCGTTCCAGTGCCTGCGTTGCCTCCTTGTCGCCGGTGCCGGCGGCCTCGGCGATGTCGGTGGCGCGCAGCGTGCGTCCCGTCCGCTTGGCGAACTGCTCCTGGAAGGCCGGGCCGCTCAGCCACGCCTCGATGCAACCCTGGCGGCCGCAATAGCAGCGCGGCCCGGGTCGCTCGTCGTCGCGCGGCAGGGGCAAGGCATTGTGCCCCCATTCGCCGCCGATCGCCTGGGCGCCGACCAGCGGCCGTCCATCGATCACCACCCCGCCGCCCACGCCGGTGCCGAGGATGACGCCGAACACGATCGGCCAGCCCCTGCCGGCCCCGTCGGCCGCCTCGGAGACGGCGAAGCAATTGGCGTCGTTCGACAACCGCACCTCGTCGCGCTCCAGAACCTGCTTCAGGTCGCGGTCGAGCGGATGGCCGTTGAGGCGAGTGGAATTGGCGTTCTTGATGAGTCCCGTAGCCGGCGAGATGGCGCCAGGATGGCCGATACCTATGCGACAACGCCCGCCGACGCTGCCTTCGAGGTCGCGCACCAGGGCGGCGACGGCCTGCAATGTATCGTCATATGAGCCTTGCGGCGTGTCGACGCGCAGGCGGGCGCATTCCGTGCCGGCATCGTCGAGCACGATGCCCTCGATCTTGGTGCCGCCGAGATCGATTCCGATGCGCATGGAGGGCGTTACTTCACAGAAAACGGGCGCGTATGTCGAGGGTGCTCTGCATGCCGACCGCTTCCAACGATGAGCCCAGCCACAAGGTTGCCGCCTTGCGGCCGAGATCGAACAGGTACTCGAGGAAGTCCGGTTCGATGTTGAACTTGCTGACGGAGCCCAGCGGCGCCAGCGAATCCGGGTCGGCGATCGAATGGACGAGCATGCTCCTCAGCCGTTGGCCGAAATCGCCGCTGATCGCGTCATTCTGGACCAGCTCCTGGACGAAGGCGATGGCGCGCATCTCCGACATCAGCGCGCCACCGAAGGTGATCTCGTTCAGCCGGTCGGCGATCTCGGCGTTGGATTGCGGCACCTTCTCGCGGAACGGCGGATCGACCTCGACCAGGACGACGTCGCGGCTGCTGGAATTGTAGATGAACGGCCAGATCGGCGGATTGCCGCGGAAGCCGCCGTCCCAATAGGGCACGCCATCGATCACGACGGCGTCGTGCACATTGGGCAGGCAGGCCGAGGCGAGCAGGGCGTCGATCGACAACTCGTCGCGCGTGAAGATGCGCACCTTGCCGCTCTGCACGTTGGTGGCGGCGACAAAGGCCTTGATCTCGTGGCAGGCGCGTACCGCCTTTTCGTCGAAATGGCGGCGCAGCAGTTCGCGCAGCGGGTCGAACTTCAGCGGATTGCGCTGCCAGGGCGACAGCGTGCGCTGGATCAGGTCGGCCCACAGCGCGCCCGGCGACTCGTCGAGGTTCCAGTTGCCCTGCAGGCGGTCGAGCGGTGTGCGCTGGATGGGGCTGGCGACCGCCATGGTGCCGAGCTCCTCCCAGAAGCGGCGCAGGGCCTCGCGCGCGCCGGCACCACCGTTCTGCGACCAGCCCTGCAGCATGATGGCCGCGTTCATGGCGCCGGCGCTGGTGCCGCTCACCGCCTCGAATTCCAGCCGCCCGTCCTCGATCAGCGCGTCGAGCACGCCCCAGGTGAAGGCGCCGTGCGAGCCGCCGCCTTGCAGGGCGAGATTGATGCGCTTGATCGAACTCATGCGGCTATCCTCCGGCGCGGGCCGACGCTAGGGTCACATTCCTGCAACAAAAGGACCGGCGAGGGCAGCGGCACTATGGTGAAGGGCGGGGCAGGGGGAGCGTGGCGAAAGCGCCCGTCGACGATCCTTTGGATGCTCTCGTTCGGCCAGCTCATCTCCTGGGGCCTAGTCTACTACACCTTTCCCCTGTTCGTCGTGCCGATGACGCAGGAGCTGGGCTGGTCGCGCAGCGCCATGTTCGGAGCCTTGTCGGCCGGCTTGCTGGTGGCCGGCCTCTCCTCGATCCCGGTCGGCGCCTGGATCGATCGCGGACACGGCCGCCTGCTGATGACGGGCGGTTCGCTGCTCGCCGCGGTGCTGCTGTTCGTGTGGTCGCAGGTCGGTTCGCTGCCGGTCTTCTATGCGCTGTGGATCGGTCTCGGCGCCTGCCAGGCCGTCATTCTCTACGAGCCGGCCTTTGCGGTGATCACCCGGGTCTACGGGCCGCGCTACAAGCAGGCGATCCTGCTGATGACCTTCCTCGGCGGGCTGGCCAGCACCTTCGGCATTCCCTTCGCGCAGCTCCTGATCGAGCGCATCGGCTGGCGGCCCACGCTCGAGGTGTTGGCGGCGATCAATGTCGGCGTCGGCCTGTTGATCCATCTGCTGTTCATACCGGGGCCACGCGAGAAGCCGGTGCCGATCGCCGAGATCAAGGCGCCGGCCGATGGTGCCGCGCGGAAGAGCCCGCTGGCGGCGGCGGTGCGCGTGCCGGCGTTCTGGGGCCTGGTCGTGGCCTTCGCGGGCTACGGGCTGGCCTTCTCCGCCATGAGCTTCCACCTGATCCCGCTGCTCGACGACCGACACGTGCCGATCGGCACGGTGATGGCCATCATCGCCCTGATCGGCCCCATGCAGGTGGTGGGCCGCGTGCTGCTGATGGTGGGGCAGCGCCACATCACCACCATCCAGCTTGGCGCGCTGATCTACTTCGCCTTCCCGATCTCGATGGCGATGCTGGCCACCGGAATCAGGGACGTCTATGGCCTGATCCTGTTCGCCATCATCTACGGCGTCGCCAACGGGCTGGTGACGATCCTGCGCGGCATGGCGGTGCCGGAATTCATCGGCCCCGAAGGCTACGGCGTGGTCTCCGGCGCACTCACCATGCCGACCAACGTCATGCGCGCCGCGGGCCCGTTGTTCGCCTCGCTCGCCTGGGCCGCCTTCGGCGGCTACACGCCGGTTCTGTGGGGGCTGGCCGGCATCATGCTGGTCGCCGCGTCGGGCTTTGCCGCGGCGGCCCTGCTGTCCAAAAGGGCCGCGTAGGGCCGGGCTTGACCCGACATGGGCATTTGCCCATGTTAATTACACGTGCATCTTATCGCGGTGTTTTCACATGCGGCATCCTCCTTTCGATCCGTCAGCCAAGAAACGGACCGTGAGCCTCACGCTCAACAGTGACCTCTACGCCAAGGCGAAGGCTGAAGGCATCAATGCGTCGCAGGTGGCCGAGGCCGCCCTGGCCACAGCCTTGGCGTCGCGCGTGGCGGAAAAGGTTCGCGGCGAGATCGAGCAGGATCTGGCCGCATACAACGCCTATGTCGAAAAGCACGGTTCTCCCGCCGAGATGCTGCGGGACTATCTGGCCGAACGCGACGATGCAGCTTGAGGTCTTTCCCAACCCGCTCGTCCGCGCCCGCCGCGCCTTTCCCTATGTCGTCGTGCTTCAGGCTGACATCGCCGCTTTGGGCCGCGAACGCATCGTCGCCTTTCTCGCGGCAAAGGCGCAGATCGGTCCCGTAAGCGGGCGATTGATGCCTCTCGTTCAGATCGGTGCGGGAGAATTCGTGGTGCTCATGCCGTCGATCACCAATCTGCCGGTGACGGAACTGCGTGGGTCGATTGCGAACCTCAATGCGTTTCGCGATCGGATCTTAGACGCACTCGATTGGACCTTTCTGGGGGGCTGAAGCCCGACATCGGAGTCCGGAGCACAAGTTTCAGGCAAGCGAACGCCATGATCAACGATCATGGCGCCCGCGCTGAAGCTTGTGCGAGCGACGGCCGGGGAGGTCTATTCCGCGGCGAGCTTGGCCATCTTCGGCTTGAGATGCTGCACCTTCGGCAGCACCTCCTTGGAGAGCAGCTCGAGCGAGTGCCGCCACGCCCGCGGATTGTCGGCATAGTCGAAGCCGAACACCAGCAACTGCCCGAAGCCGCCGACCTCGTCGTAGATCTTCTCGATCTTCTCGATGACCGTCTTGGGCGAGCCGATGATCCAGTTGTGCTTGGCGCAGTATTCGGGCGTGACGTCGGAATCCGCTGCGCCTGGATCGTGCTTGAGATAATCCAGGAAGCCGAACTGGCCGAGCAGCGGCAGGAAGTATTCCCGCATCATGCGGCCCATGTAGGAGCCGGCCGAGAGCTTCATCGCCTCGGCGTCGGTGTCGGCCACGAACACCTCGCGCACCATGCGCCATTCGCCGCGGTCGGGCGTGCGGCCTGACTTGGCGGCGCCGATCTCGACCGATTCCCAATGGCTGCCGACATAGGCCGGGTTGAGGTTGAGGCTCATCGGGATGAAGCCGCGTTCGCCGGCGAGCTTCAACGTGTCGGAGCCCTTGGAGAGGCCGGCGACACCGATCGGCGGATGCGGCGCCTGCAACGGCTTGATGTGCGGCCGCAGCACGCCGAACATCTCGCCGGGCTTGGTGACGTGCCAGAACTTGCCCTTGTAGTCGAACGGCTCGGGCGAGCTCCACAGCTTCAGGATGATGTCGAGCGCCTCGCGGGTCATGTCGCGGTTGACGCCCGACATGCCGTCGACGTTGAACATCGCCCAGTCGCTCGGCAGGCCCGAGGCGGCGACGCCGAAATTGAGCCGGCCGCCGGAGATATGGTCGAGCATGGCGACGCGGTTCGCGAGCTCCGCCGGGTGATGATAGGGCAGCAGGAAGCCGCCGGGTCCGATGCGGATGTTCTTGGTCTGCATGAGGGCCTGCGCCACCAGCAGATCGGGCGCGGGATGGGGCTCCCAAGGCGCGGTGTGATGCTCGCCGATCCAGGCTTCGGTGAAGCCCAGCTCATCGAGCCAGCGCAGCACCTGCAGATCCCATTCATGCCCGGCCTTGAGCGGCCTCTCGGGTGGATGCGACGGCATCGCGAAATATCCGAACTGCATCGTTTCCTCCTGAATTGTTGAAGGAAGTCCACTACCATCGGCCGCTCGGCGCAAGGGGCAAGGCGCGCATGGCTGCCGATGTGGCGGGCCGGCCGCTCGCAGGAAGGAATTCGACGCATGGCAAAATCACGGCGCGCCGTGTTCGTCTGTTGCGACGGCCTGGGGCGCGGCTGGGTGCGCCGCGAGACCACGCCCGTCCTGCATGAGCTCTCGCTCACCAGCCTGTGGTGCGCCGAGCACGGCGCGGTGTTCCCCTCCGTCACGCGCGTGTCGGCCGCATCGGTCTCGACAGGCTGCCTGCCGGCGCGTCACGGCCTGCACGGCAATCGCATGGGGCTGATCGAGGAGGGCAGGATCGTCGTGCGCGACGTCGGCCATCCCGACTTCCGCAGCCACATGCGCCGCGCGACGGGTAGAACCTTGCTCGTGCCGACGATGGCCGAGCGCGTCGCCGCGGCGGGCGGCTTCATCGCCTTCTCCAACGTCTCGCCTGGCGCGGCGTATTTCCTCGACCCCGAGCATTTCGGTTATGTCTATCACCGCGCCGGGTCCTATGCGCCGGGCGGCGCGCGCCTCACCGGCGCCGACGCTCTCGAGGTCAGCCATGATCTCGCCGGCGACCGGGCGATGACCGAGCGCTTCTGCCGCGAGGTGCTCGACGATCGTCGGCCGGCCGTCGCCGTGCTGTGGCTGGCCAATCCCGATCTCACCCTGCACGGCGCGCCGCTCGGCTCGCCCGCGCATCAAGAGGCGCTCGGCCAGACCGAGCGCTGCGTCGCCGAGGTCGTTCGCGCCGTCGAACGGCTGCGCGCCGAAGGCGAGGACATCCTGCTGCTGGTCGGATCCGACCACGGGCAGGAGACGATCGGCGACTGCGTCGATCTCAACGAATGGCTGGCCGGGCAGGGCCTCGGCGCGCTGATCGAGGCGGGCGACGTGGCGGTGGCCGGTCAGGGCACGGCGGCGCTGGTCTATGCGACGGAGCGCGGGCGCGCGGGCGTGCTGGGCGTTCTCGACACGCTGCGCGCTGCGCCGTGGGCCGACGAGGTGCTGGTGGAGTCGGATCTCGCCGGGCGCGGCTTCGCCGCACGCGGCGGCGTGGTCGCGGCGATCAACATGGCGCGCGAGGAGGCGCCGAACGGCCACGGCGTGCCCGGGCGGCGCTGGACGGTGGCCGAGCCCGGCAAGCCCGCCGCGATCGGCAGCGGCCAGCACGGCGGCTGGGGGCCGGATGAGACCCGGCCTTTCCTGCTGGCCAACGACGCGGGCCTCTCCGTCGGGATCGAACGGCGGCCGACCAGCCTCGCCGACATCGCGCCCACCATCGTGCGCTTCCTCGGTCTCGGCACCGAGGGGTTCGACGGATCGCCGCTGCCGTTGAAAGGGTGAATCGTGCGCGGCGACGTCCTGATCCCGATCGACCAGCAGAAGGCGATGGAGCATCCCAAATGGGGACCGCGCAACAATCCCGATGCCGAGCGCAACATTGCGCGCCTGCTCGCGGCGTGGCGCGGGCGTGGCTGGCCGATCATCCATGTGAAGCACGATTCGACCCACCCCGACTCGCCGTTCCGCCCGGGCCAGGAAGGCAACGACTTCAAGCCGCTGACCGCGCCGCTGCCGGGCGAGGCGGTGGTGGCCAAGACGGTGCACAGCGCCTTCATCGGGACCGACCTGGCGCAGCGTCTGGAAGCCGTAGGCCGGCCGCCGCTGGTAATCTGCGGCGTGCTGCTGGCCAATTCGGTCGAAGCGACGGTGCGGGTCGCGGCCAATCTTGGCTTCACGGTGCGCCTGCCGGCCGATGCCAGCTGGTCGTGCGACAAGCGCGACCTCACTGGACGGCTGTGGCCGGCCGAGGACGTTCATCAGCTCACCCTGGCGCTGCTCGACGGCGAATATGCGTCGGTGACGACGACGGAGGCGCTGCTGAACTCAGCGGGGTGCGTGTAGGGCGAGCACCGCCTCGGTCGCGGCTTGCGCCCGCCGGGCGATTTCCCGGGCGCCCGGCCGCTCGATGACGCCGAGCAGCAGCCGGTACAGGACATCGCCCATCAGCAGCGAGAAGAACTGGCCGGCGATTTCTTCCGGCCGGCCGGCGCCCAGCACGCCCGCTTCCTGCGCCTTGGCCATGAGGTCGACCAGCGCCTTGCGGTTGGGCTCGCGGCCGTATCGCTCGAGGAGGCGGGACATCTCGCTCGAACGTCCGGCCTCGGCGATGGCCAGGCGGTTGATCGCCAGCACGGCCGGGCTGGTGAGCTCGCCGAGCGCCGCCTTGCCATAGCCCGCGAGGGCGGCGGCAAGGTCGCCGCGCCCGTGGATCTCGGCTGTCTCCAGCGGAAGCTGCATGCGCGCCGACGCGGTAGCGATCAGGGCGCGCAGGATGCCGGCCTTGCTGCCGAACTCGGCATAGAGCTCACGCTTGGAAACGCGGGCGCGCCTGGCGATCTCGAGCGTGCTGGCGCCGGCATAGCCGCGCTCGACCAGGACGGAATAGGCCGCTTCGAGGATGCAGCGCCGTCGCGGCGGCAGGCCGTCGAGGGGGGAGGGGGCGGGCTTGGTGGAGGTGGATTTGCGCACGTCGTTCCCTGGGACCGGTCTTGACTCGGTACCAGATGGTACCATAGTCTTCAAGAGTCGGTACCGTGCGGTACCAAAACTGCAAGGAGGCGGTCATGGGAGTCGTGACGTCGAAGAGCAAACTCGCCATCGAACGGCCTGCCGGCGAGGCAGGCTTCCATCGCTGCTGGTATCCGGTCGCACTGTCGCGGGACCTGGCGCCGGGCGCGGTGATCGGCCGGGATTTCCTCGGCAGCCGCGTCGTGGCCTATCGCGACACGGCTGGCCGGCCGGTGGTGCAGAGCGCCTGGTGCCCGCATCTCGGCGCCGACCTGTCGCTCGGCCGGATTGCCGAGGGCCATCTGCGCTGCCCCTATCACCACTGGTCGTTCGGCGCGGATGGCATGTGCGCCAACATCCCGACCGGCGACAAGATCCCGCCCGGCGCGCGCCTCTTCGCCTATCCCGCCGAGGAGGCGTGGGGGATCGTCTGGGCGTTCAACGGCGAGCGGGCCGAGGTGGGCGTGCCGCGCATCCCCGGCGCCGACGAGGGAACCATCGTCTACCAGGCGCTCGAGCGCGGGCGCCGACCGTGGGACACCTGGGTCGCGGTGTCCAACGGCGTCGACTTCCAGCATCTGCAGACGCTGCACGGCATTCCGGCGGCGTCGAGGCCCGAGCGCCTGGAGGTCGAGGCGGGCGCCATCGAGTTCCGCGTCGAAAGCCCGTATCACCTGCAGCACGGCCGCATCAGCGGTACCAACGTCTTCGCCCAGCACCTGCGCATGGGCGGCAACGACATGTTCATGCTGTTCTGCGGCGCGCCCATCGAGCCCGGCAGCTCCTCGGGCTTCCTGGTCGTCGGCGTGCCGAGGGATGCGGCCGAGCGGCTGCCCGCCGTGCTGGCCCTGGCCGGCAAGCTGAACGAAGAGGACACGCCGGTGCTCAGCACCATGCGCTTCCGGCGCGGCCTCCTGACCGCCTCGGACCGCCATCTCGCGACATATTTCCGGTACGTCGACGCCTTCCCGTCCTTCGCGCCGGCGGGGCGGTGATCAGGCGACCTCGTCGGTCCAGACCTTGAAGCTGACCAGCGTGTTGGGGCCGAACGTGTGGGCGATCGGTACGTCGGACGCGTCGCGGCCCTGGCCGATCAGGATGCGCCCGATACGCGGCATGTTGTTGTTGTTGCGCGGATCGAAAGTGTACCAGCGGCCGCCGAGGTAGGCTTCGAACCAGCCGGCGAAGTCCATTGGGGCATCGAGCGGTGGAATGCCGATATCGCCCAGGTATCCGGTGCAGTATCGCGCAGGGATATTCATGCAGCGGCAGAAGGTGACCGCGAGATGGGCATAGTCGCGGCACACACCGTTGCGTTCGTCGAAAGTTTCGCGCGCCGTCTTGGTCGGACGCGCATACTGGTAGCCGAAGGTGATGTGGTTGTGGACGTAATCGCAGATCGCCTGGACGCGAGCCCAGCCCGGGGGACTGTTTCCGAACAGCTGCCAGGCGATGTCGGTCAGCCGGTCCGTCTCGCAGTAGCGGCTTCCCAGGAGATAGACGATCGTCTCTGCCGGCAGGTTCTCGACTGCGTACTGGGGCGCTGTCGGGACGACGGGATCCGGCAACCCGGAATCGCCCACGATGCCGTCGCCCGACAGGCGCATGCGCCCGGCCGGCGCGACGAGGCGGCTACACCAGTTGCCGTAGAGGTCGCGGTAGGGGGAGATCGTTACGACGGGATCCGTCTGCAGCGCGTCGGACACGATGACGTCGGATGCCCGTGTCGGATGCGCGCCGAGGACCAGGATCATGGGGGTGGGTTGCGGGAAATCGTAAACCAGCTCGTAGCCGACGCGAATCTTCATCCCAACTTCCCGTGCTTGGCCGCCTCCTAGTCGTGGGGCGGAATCGAGGTGACGCTCACTTGGACTTCCATGCCGAGCGGGTCCGACACGGACCCCATGAAAGTGCCGTGCAGTGGAAGCGCCTGGTCCGGATCCCGCACGACCGCGACGGTGACGAGAGCGGCCCTGCCGACGCTGCCGCTGGTCGGGTCGAAGTCGATCCAGCCGGCACCGGGCAGGTAGACCTGCGCCCACGCATGCGTGGCGCCATGAGCCCGGTTAACGGCCGCACTGCCCGCGGGTTCCTCGCCCGGCTCAGACGGCACGGCGAGATAGCCCGAGGCAAACCGCGCCGCGAGGCCCAGCGCGCGCGCCGCCTCGATCATCAGCAAGGCGAAGTCGCGGCAGCTGCCCTGGCCGAGCCGAAGCGTCTCGAGCGGTTGCTGGATTCCCTTGGCTTCGCGCCGGCGATACGCAAAACCCCGGTGAATGCCCTGGCAAAGCCGGACAAGAAGCTCCACCACGTTCACGGTGCCGTTCGACGGCAGGAACTGGCGGGCCCAGCGCTCGACCTCGTCGTCCGGATCGGGATAATGACGCTGGATGCAGTGAGCGAGGTCGGGCATCTCGTCGGCGCCGTAGTCGACGGGAAAGGTGCCGGCGGCTTGCCGCAGGGCGAGGTCGGCAGCGTCGGCCGGCGAATGCTCGAGGCTGACGATGCTCTCGAAGCGCAATTCCGTCGAGCTGCCGTCGAATTGCGCGATCGTCACGTGGTTGCCGAAGGCATCCTGGACGAAGCGCAGGCTGGCCGGCTCCGGGCTGATCCCGAGACTCGCCTCGATGACTTCTCTGATCGTGGGAGTTGCGCGGACGCAGCATCATGCGGTGCTCGCCAAAGGCGACCGGCTGCCGGTAGCGGTAGGTCGTGACGTGCCGGATGGTCAATGACGGCATGACATCTCCTGGCGGGCATCAAGCACGATCTGCGCCAGATTGATTCATCAAACGGGGCGACCTTGCGGCCGCCCCGCTGCCGTTCAAGGTGTTCGCGCTCAGCCGAGCTGGATCCAGGTCGTCTTGACCTGGGTGAACTTGTCGAAGGCGTGCAGCGACTTGTCGCGGCCGATGCCTGACTGCTTGTAGCCGCCGAACGGCGTGGTGATGTCGCCGCCGTCGTAGGTGTTGACCCACACCGAGCCGGCGCGCAGGCCCTTGGCGAACTTGAAGGCCTTGTTGATGTCGGCGGTGAAGATCGCCGAGGCCAGCCCGTAGATCGTGTCGTTGGCCACGCTCAGCGCCTGCTCGGCGTCCTTGACGGGGATGACCGAGAGCACCGGCCCGAAGATCTCCTCCTGGGCGATCTTCATCTTGTTGTCGACGGAGTCGAAGATGGTCGGCTCGATGAAGCTGCCGGCATTGTCGACGTGGACCTGCTTGCCGCCCATCCTGAGCGTGGCGCCTTCCTTCTGGCCGGCCTCGATGTAGCCCATGACGCGCTTGGTCTGGGTCTCGTCGACCATGGCGCCCATCTGGGTCTTGGGGTCGAGCGGGTCGCCCGGCTGCATCTTCTGGCCGATCGCCATGACCTTCTCGAGGAACTGGTCCTTGATCCTGTCCTCGACGATCAGGCGGGAGCCCGCGGTGCAGACCTCGCCCTGGTTGAACCAGATGCCGAAGGCGGTGCGGCGGGCGGCGATGTCGAGGTTGGGCGCGTCGCCCAGCACGATGTTGGGCGACTTGCCGCCGCACTCCAGCCACACCTGCTTCATGTTGGATTCGCCGGAGTAGCGCAGGAAGTACTTGCCGACCTCGGTCGAGCCGGTGAAGGCGATGACGTCGACATCCATGTGGCGGCCGAGCGCCTGGCCCGCGGTCTCGCCGAAGCCCGGCAGGACGTTGAACACGCCTTCGGGGATGCCCGCCTCGGCGGCGAGCTCGGCCAGCCGGATGGCGGTGAGCGGCGACTGCTCGGCGGGCTTCAGGATCACCGAGTTGCCGGCCGCCAGCGCCGGCGAGATCTTCCAGCAGGCCATCAGCAGGGGGAAATTCCAGGGCACGACGCAGGCCACCACGCCGGCAGCCTCGCGCGTGATCATGGCCACCACATTGCCCGGCGTGGGCGCCACCTCGTCGTAGATCTTGTCGATGGCTTCGGCGAACCACTGCACGGTGTTGGCCGAGCCCGGGATGTCGACGGTGGTCGAGAAGGCGATCGGCTTGCCCATGTCGAGCGTCTCGAGAAGCGCCAGCTCCTCGCGGTTCTTCATCATCAGCTCGGCGAGCTTCAGCATGATGCGCTTGCGCTGGGCCGGCGGCATGTTGGCCCAGGTGCCCTTCTCGAAGGCGGCCCGCGCGGCCTTCACCGCGGCGTCGACGTCGGCCTCCTCGCAGGCCGCAACCTTGGTCAGCACCTGCCCGGTCGCCGGATTGACGCAGTCGAAGGTCTTGGCCGAGAGGGAGGGGACGAACTTGCCGCCGATGAAGGCCTGGTTGCGGTAGCTGAGACTGCCGATGCGGCTTTTCCAGTCGTCGCGCGAAAGCTGGGCGCTCATGTTCAATCCTCCCGATGGCTGAATGCGGCGGAGCCTAGCCCACGAAAAAGCCGCCCGAAAGGGCGGCTTTGACAGCGCTGCGCGGCGCGGAACGCGCGCCTACTTGATCTTGGATTCCTTGAAGACGACGTGCTTGCGCGCCACCGGATCGTACTTCTTCAGTTCGAGCTTCTCGGTCTTGGTGCGCGGGTTCTTCTTGGTGACGTAGAAAAAGCCGGTGTCGGCGCTGGACACCATCTTGATCAGGATCGAGGTCGGCTTGGCCATGGTCTTGTCCCTATGCCCGCCTCCGGCTGCGGAGGGGGCGAATGCCTGGAAAGGCCGGCAAAGTAGTCACCGGCGGGGCCGTGTCAAGCGCCGCCAGGGAGCCTATTGGCGGGCGGCCTGCTGGGTGGCCGCTGCGACGGCGTGGGCGTAGAGGGTGTTGTCGTGCAGCAGATGGGTGGCGATGGCGACGTCGCGCTCCGGGCTCTGGTCGCCCGGCGGGCAGATCTTGCGCAGGTCGGTCACTTCCTCGTGGGTCGGATTGCGCAGCGCATGCCAGCGCATCAGCGTGCTCTGGCTGGAATCCACCGAGGCGGGCCCGAGATGATCGACGTCGGCGACCTTGGACGTGCAGATGTTGGGCAGCACGCCGAGCTCGTTCCAAGTGTAGCCGGACGGCGCCTGCAGGCGCGACCAGGTGAGGATCAGCTCGCCCTCGTTGGCCAGCCGCACCACTGTCTGCACCGTGCCCTTGCCGTAGCTGGTGGTGCCGACCACGACGGCGCGGCCGCGATCCTGCAGGGCGGCAGCCACGATCTCGGCGGCGGAGGCCGAGCCGCCGTTCATCAGCACCACGATCGGCACGTCTGTGGCCTTGCTGCCGTATGAGCTCTTGTAGATGCGGCGGCTGTCGGGATGGCGCCCACGGGTCGAGAAGATGGTGCCGTCGCCGATGAACTGTTCGGCCACGGTCTGCGCCTGGTCCAGGAGGCCGCCGCGGTTGGAGCGCATGTCGATGATGACCCCGGCCATGTCGGGCCCGATCTCGGCGTGCGCCTTGGCGAGCGCCCCGCGCAGATTGTCGGTAGTGGCGCTGTTGAAGCCTGTCAGGTGGATCAGGGCCAAGTCGCCGTGCCGTTCATAGGTGACGGTGGTGGGAATGATGCGGCTGCGCTTGATGTGGAGCGACAGCTCGGCGCCCTGCGAGGGCCGCAGCACGCCGAGCACGACCGGCGCGCCCACCGAACCGCGCAGGTGGCTCACGACGTCGTTCAGCGTGCTGTCGGTCATCGATTCGCCGTCGATCGCCAGGATCTGGTCGCCGGGCTGCACGCCCGCCTTGGCTGCCGGCGAGCCGGCCTGAACAGCGCGGATCAGGATCTTCTTGTCGTCGGTGCGCTCGACGGTGATGCCGATGCCGCCGCCGCCATCGCGCTGGAAGCGGTTGTCGCGCGCCTCGTCGGGATCGGCATAGCGGGTGTTGCGGTCGAGCTGCTTGGTGGTGGCCGTCATGGCGTCGCGGATCAGGACCTGGCGGTCGGTCTGCTGCAACACCGGCGAGAACTCCATCGACCCCGCCATCAGCTCGGCCAGCATGGTCCCCCAGGCCCGGCCGTCGGCCGGATCGCTGGGCGCGGGCCGGCTCAGCACCTCATGGCCGTCGCGGTCGACCGTAAAGGCCGTGCTCGAGGTCGTCAGCGACAGCGCCGGATCGGGACTGGCGAAGCTGCGATAGGCGTCGGCTGCGAGGACGCGGAAGTCCGGCTCATAGAGGTGGCGGTCGCCGATCGCGCGATAGGCCTGCAGGATCACCCGCTCCATATTCACGTCGGCGGCGGCCGGATCGCGGCCCTGGCCTTGCGATTGAGGCGTTTCGGTGGAGGTCGCGCAGGAGACGACCAGGCAAGCAGCGAGCAGGGCGGCCACCGCACGCGGCAGCGCCCATCGGGAAAAAGGGATCAGTGGCACTTCCATACCCAAGAGACGACGACGATAGCACAAGCCGCCGGCTGACGGCCACGGTTCAGGCTGAAGAGTTGAAGCTCCCGGTCGAAGGCTTGGGAGCCGGCATCCGATGCGCCCACAAGAGCGCGATGACTGTGCCTTTTATATGGGGCAGCAGGTAGAGGGCGAGCACCACCGACAGGGGCAGCCACAGGAGCGCGTGAAACCACAGCGGCGGCTGGTCGCCGTAGCGCTCCATCACCAGGACCAGCGGGACCACGATGTGGCCGACGGCGAAGATCGTGAAATAGGCCGGCGCGTCGTCGGCACGATAGGGTTCGAGGGGGAGGTCGCAGACCGGGCAGTGGCTGCGCATCTTCAGGAAGCTGCCGAACAAGCTGCCGTCGCCGCAGCGCGGACACTTTCCATGCCAGCCACGCAGCAGGGCGGTGAGGAATTCGACCCGGGCGGGCTGCATGCTCATGCCGACAAGATGGGCGCTCCCCTCACGTTCGTCGTCGCGACCGTTTGTCCCGAGCCGGCCCCCGGTGCGCGACCGGACGCCGCGGAGCACCACGGGTGCCGTGGCGAGAGCCGCCCCGCGGTAGAGCGTGGCGTTCGACGCGCTCGATCACCTCGATGATCTCGAATAGGAGGCCGCCGGTGGCGGTATCGGCCTCGACGAGCTTCAGCCTCAGCCGGTCGCCCAGCCCGTAGGTCTCGCCGGTGCGCTCGCCGATCAGGAGCTGACGCCCCTCGTCATGGCGGAAGAACTCCTGGCCGAGCGAGCGGATGGGGATCAGCCCGTCGGCGCCGGTGCCGTCGAGCGAGGCGAACAGGCCGAAGCGGGTGACGCTGGTGACGCGGCCGGGGAAGGTGGCGCCGACATGCGCCGCCATGAAGGCCGCGACATAACGATCCATGGCGCCGCGCTCGGCGGCGACGGCGCGCCGCTCGCACATCGACAGGTGCTCGCCGAATTCGGCGAAGCGCCCCTTGTCGGCCTCGGCCAGGCCGCCTTCGCCCAGCCCGTAGGCCGCGATCAGGGCGCGATGGACGACCAGGTCGGGATAACGGCGGATCGGCGAGGTGAAATGGGCGTAGCGCTGAAGCGCCAGCCCGAAATGGCCGAGATTGTCGGGACTGTAGACGGCCTGGCTCTGGCTGCGCAGCACGGTCTCGTTGACCAGGCGCGACACCGGCTTGCCCTCGACCTGGCGCAGCACGCCGTTGAGGTCGCCCGGACGCAGGCGCGGGCCGGCCGTCATGGCGATGCCGAGCGTGGCCAGGAATTCGCGCAGCGCCTCGAGCTTGGCGGCGTCGGGGTGGTCGTGGACGCGGTAAAGGCAGGGCGCGCGGCGGTGCTCCAGCGCCTGGGCCGCCGCGACATTGGCCAGTACCATGAACTCCTCGATCAGCTTGTGGCTGTCGAGCCGCTCGCGTACGCCGATCTCGGCGATGCGGCCGTCGGTGCCCAGCGTCACCTGCCGCTCTGGCAGGTCGATATCGAGCGCGCCGCGCTTCTCGCGCGCCGCCAGCAGCACCTTGAAGGCGCCGTAGAGCGGGCGGACCACCGTCTCCATCAGCGGCGCGATCTCGGCGTCGGGTGTGCCGTCGATGGCGCGCTGCACGCGCGTGTAGGTGAGGCGGGCAGCCGAGCGCATCATGGCGCGATGGAAGTGGTGGCGCTTGAGGTGGCCCTCGGCGTCGATCCACATCTCGGCCACCAGCACCGGCCGATCCTGGCCGGGCACCAGGGAGCACCAGTGGTTGGAGAGCGCCTCGGGCAGCATGGGCACGACGCGGTCGGGGAAGTAGACGGAGGTGCCGCGGCGATAGGCGGCGCGGTCAAGCGACCGGTCGTGGCGCACGTACCACGAGACGTCGGCGATGGCGACCAGCAGGCGCCAGCCGCCGTGATGGGCGGGATCGGGTTCGGCGAACACCGCGTCGTCGAAGTCGCGCGCGTCCTCGCCGTCGATCGTGACCAGCGGCGTGTCGCGCAGGTCGAGGCGATGGCCGAGCGGGACGGCGTGGGCGCGCTCGGCCTCCTCGACGGCCGCGGCCGGGAAGTCGACAGGGATGTCGTTGGCAGCGATGGAGATCAGGCTGATGGTGCGCGGATCGCTCATGGCGCCGACGCGCTCGAGCACGCGCGCGCGCCGCGACAGCGCGCCGCCTACGGCCTCGATCCACACGATGTCTCCCGGCACGGCGTCGTTCCGGTCGGCCGGCCTGACGTCGAAGCTCTGCCGGAGCTTGCGGTCGGTCGGGCTGACCAGGCCCATGCCGTTGCGGCCCTCGGGTTCCTCGTAGAGGCCGAGGATCTTCTTGGGCCCGCTGCCCAGGCGGCGGATGACGCGCGCCTCGTAGGTGTTCTTGCCGCGGCGTTTCAGCGAGGCGAGCACGCGATCGCCGACCGCGGGGGCGGGACCGGCGGGCGTCGCCTGCGGGGCGATCTCGATGCGCGGCGGCGGGCCGTCCTTTTCCTCGTCGTGGCGGCGCGGCACGGCCAGCAGGTGGCCGTCGTCGTCGACTCGCACGATCTCCAGCACGGTCACGTCGGTCAGCGCCTTGGGATCCTTGAAGGTCTTGGCGCGGTCGGCAGCGATTTCTCCGTCATCGCGCAGATCGCGCAGCAGTTCCTTGAGCTCGATGCGCTGGTCGCCCTTGAGGCTGAAAGCCCGCGCGATCTCGCGCTTGCCGACCGGGGTGGGGCTTTCCCTGATGAAAGCCAGCAGTTCGTCGCGTGTCGGGACGCGGCCCTTAGCCATCGGTGCCGGTGCGGGGCGGCGCTTCGGTCTTGGCCTTGGCGGCCTTGCGCTTGGGTGCCGCCTTCTTCTTGGCCGCCTTGGGCTTGGCGTCGGCGTCGTTGGCCGGGGCGGCGATCTCGGCCGCGCCGTTGGCTTTCGCCTTCTTCGGCTTTGCCGGCCTCTTGCCGCCGCCCTTCGCCGCGCGCTCGGCCAGCAGCGACACCGCCTGATCGAGCGTCAGCTCCTCCGGCTTGATGTCGCGCGGCACGGTGGCGTTGACTCCGCCATGCTTGACGTAGGGCCCGTAGCGGCCCTCGTACAGCTCGATCGGCGCCTCGTCGGCCGGGTGATTGCCGACCGTGCGGATCGGCTTGGCGGCGCGACCGCGGCCGGCACTCTTGGCCTCGGCCAGCAGCGCCACGGCGCGGTTCATGCCGATCTCGAGCACGCTCTCGTCGGCCGGGATGGTCTTGTACTTGGTGCCGTGCTTCACGTAGGGGCCGAAGCGGCCGACCCCCGCCAGGATCTGCTGGCCGTCATCGGGATGCGGGCCGAGCTCGCGCGGCAATGCCAGCAGTGCCAGCGCCTTCTCCAGCCTGACCTCGTCGGGCGTCATGCCTTTCAGGAGCGACTGTCGCTTCGGCTTCTCCTTGCCTTCGGCCTCGCCGAGTTGGACATAGAGCCCGTAGGGCCCGTTGCGCAGGGTGACCGGCTTGCCGCTCACCGGGTCCATGCCCAGAAGCTTCGGTCCGTCGAGATTGGCGCCCGAGGCGGCGTCGGCCTCGGCGTCGACGATGCCCAGCTTGCGGGTGAAGCGGCACTCCGGATAGTTCGAGCAGCCGATGAAGGCGCCGAACTTGCCGAGTTTCAGGCCGAGACGGCCGTTGCCGCAGGACGGGCAGTCGCGCGGGCTCTTGCCACCATTGTCGTTGGCCGGGAAGAAATGCGGGCCGAGCTCCTCGTCGAGCTTGTCGAGCACCTCCTTGACGCGCAGCTCCTTGGTCTCGCCGACGGCGGCCGAGAAGGCCTTCCAGAATTCGCGCAGGACCTGGCGCCAGTCGATCCTGCCGTCGGAGATCTGGTCGAGCTCTTCCTCGAGATGGGCGGTGAAGTTGTATTCGACATAGCGCGGGAAATAGGTCTGCAGGAAGGCGGTGACGATGCGGCCGCGATCCTCGGGCACGAACCGCTTGCGGTCGAGCTTCACGTAGTTCCGGCGCTGCAGCACCTCGATGATGGAGGCATAGGTCGACGGCCGGCCGATGCCGAGTTCCTCCAGCTTCTTCACCAGGCTGGCCTCGGAATAGCGCGGCGGCGGCTCGGTGAAATGCTGCTCGGGGATCACCTCGCGGCGCTCCAGCGCCTCGTCCTGGGCGACGTCCGGCAGGATGGCGTTGCCTTCCTCGTCGTCGCTCTTTTCGTCCTTGCCCTCGTCGTAGAGAGTGAGGAAGCCGTTGAACTTCACCACCGAGCCCGTGGCGCGCAGCTGCACGGTCTTGTCGCCGCTGGCGATATCGACCGTCACCTGGTCGAGCACCGCGCTTTCCATCTGGCTCGCCACCGTGCGCTTCCAGATCAGCTCGTAGAGGCCGAGCTGGTCCTTGTCCAAGTGGGCCGCCACGTCCTGCGGCGTGCGGAAGAGGTCGGTCGGGCGGATCGCCTCATGCGCCTCCTGGGCGTTCTTGGCCTTGGAGGAATAAAGCCGCGGCTTGTCCGGCAGGTAGGCTTGGCCATACCTGCTCTCGATCAGGCGGCGCGTCTGGCCGACCGCCTCGGGCGCGAGCTGCACGCCGTCGGTGCGCATATAGGTGATGAGGCCCACCGTCTCGCCGCCGATATCGACGCCTTCATAGAGGCGCTGCGCGATGCGCATGGCGGTGGCGGCGCCCAACCCCAGCTTGCGCGAGGCTTCCTGTTGCAGGGTCGAGGTGATGAAGGGCGGTAGCGGGTTGCGCCGCACCTGGCGGCGGTCGATGGAGGCCACGGAGAAGGCGCGGCGCTCGATCTCGCGCTTGGCCTGCTCGGCGCGCTCCTGAGTGTTGAGATCGAACTTGTCGAGCTTGCGACCGTCGAGATGGGTCAGCCGGGCCTTCAGCGTCTGCTTCTTGGCGGTGTCGAAGATCGCGTCGACCGTCCAGTATTCGCGGCTCTTGAAGACCTCGATCTCGGCCTCGCGTTCGCAGATCAGGCGCAGCGCCACCGACTGCACGCGGCCGGCCGAGCGGCTGCCCGGCAGCTTGCGCCACAGCACGGGCGAGAGCGTGAAGCCCACGAGATAGTCGAGAGCGCGCCGCGCCATGTAGGCGTCGATCAGCGGCTGATCGAGGTCGCGCGGATGGGCGACGGCGTCCAGCACCGACTGCTTGGTGATGGCGTTGAAGGTGACCCTTTTGACGTCCACGCCGTCGAGCGCCTTCTTGCGCTTGAGCACGTCCTTCACATGCCAGGAGATCGCCTCGCCCTCGCGGTCGGGGTCGGTGGCGAGATAGAGCTTGCTGCCCTTGGTCACCGCCTGGGCGATGGCGTCCAGCCGCTTCTGGGACTGGGCATCGACCTCCCAGTCCATGGCGAAATCCTCGTCCGGTCGCACCGAGCCATCCTTGGGCGGCAGGTCGCGGACATGACCATAGGAGGCCAGCACGGTGTAGCCGGGGCCGAGATATTTCCCAATGGTCTTTGCCTTGGCCGGGGACTCGACGACCAATACGTCCATCGCCGGATCTTGCTCCAGTGAAACATAAAATACCCGGAGCTAAATCACTGATCTAAATCAGAGATACGCGGTTACCCCGGTGCCTCTCCAGGCGGCCCTCCAGCTCCAGGGCCAGCAGGACCTCCGCCATGGTGGCGGCGGACACTTGGCATCGACGTACCAGTTCGTCAACCGCAGTAGGGATCGACCCCAGCGCCGAGAGGACCCGGGCAGAGGCCGGGTCGACCGGATTTTGCCGTGGTTTATCAATGGCTTGAGGTTCGGATCGTGGCCGGCCGAGCACACTCAGAATATCGTTGGCGCCGCGGGTCAAAATGGCCCCATCCTGGATAAGGACATTCGATCCGGCATAGCGTGGGTCCATGGGCGAGCCAGGCACGACGAACACGTCGCGCCCTTGCTCGGCTGCCAAGTGGGCGGTGATCAGGGAGCCCGACCGGGCCGCTGCCTCGATCACCACGACCCCGCTGGACAGGCCGCTGACGATGCGGTTGCGGCGCGGGAAGGCGCGGGCGACGGGTGGAGCGCCCCAAGGGGATTCGCTCAGCAGCAGGCCTCGCGCCGCGATCTCTTCGTAGAGCGCGGTATTCTGCAGCGGATAGATCTGGTCGACACCGCCGGCCAATACGGCCACGGTGCCGGTTCCCACCGCCGCCTGATGGGCGGCCGCATCGATGCCGCGGGCCAAGCCCGAGGCGATGAGGAAGCCCGCCGTGCCCAGTCCATCGGCCAGCTCGGCGGCGAAACGGCAGGCGGCTGCCGACGCATTGCGTGCGCCGACGATGGCCAAGGTCGGCAGACCCAGCAGATCGAGATTGCCGATCGCGGAGAGCACCGGCGGCGCGTCCGGCAGGGCCGCAAGCGCCGCCGGATAGGCCGGATCGCCGAGCACCACGAAGCGTCCGCCGGCCCGGGCGAGTGCTTCCTCTTCGCGACCGATCGCGCTGTCGCCGACGGTGGCCAGCGTGACGCAGGCCGCCCGCGCCGAGCCGAAATGTTGCAGCGCCTCGAGGAAGGTGACGGGGCCGATGCGAGCGCTGCGCGCCAGCCGCAATCGCGCCCGTCGTTCGGCCGGATCGGGCTCTGATGTGAAGGGGCCGTCGAACATGGCGCGATGCTATGGTCATTATGTACTTGAAAGAACAGGCCAGACGCGGTAATTAGGTACCGCGTGGCAGGCCGGTGATTGCGAGGTATCTAATTACCGCGCATGAGATGTTTAGCTAAGTCAGCTGCTTCTGTTGCGGAGAGGTTAATTGTCAACGATACGGTCCGTCCCTGATCGACCAGTTCGATGTGAAACGTCACAGCGAAGCCGCCATCAGGCGCGGGCCGAAAACCATAACCTTCCACCCGATAGTTCGCCCCGATCTGAAGCGAGTTGCGGTCAATGGGAACTACGCTGCCTTGTTCGGTTTCTGCATGGAGAGTGCCGAGCAATTGAGGAAGCTGATCCCGCCGAAGCTCTACAGTCTTGGTTTCATCGCTATCCGACTCAAACACAAGACGAATGACGCGACCGCTGGACTGCACGCGCATGCCAGTTATTTTCAAGGGAGTATCCGTCATGTGCCCCCCATCTTCTCGCCTGCCATCGCACTCTCCTAAGTATATAATTGCTGATAAAATCGGGATCACTCCTGAGATGATTGAAGCTGGCGTGGCGGAGGTAGTATCTTATTCCCGCGCTGCCGAATTGCCCGAGGCACTGGTGGAGCGCCTGTTTCGAGCCATGTACGAAACAATGGCGCTTCAAAGGAAAGTTCGGAGACGACAGTCGGCCGTTTAGCTTTCTTCACGCCCGCAATGAGCACGACATATGTCGTCAGGACCGACGTAAGAAACTGTCGCCGTAAGGTTTTTTGCCTTGGCAACCGTCGGTGCTTAGAAATCTGTGAAAGCCACACGCTAAATTTATGGCCCAAAAGGGCGCGGCATTCCTTGCGCACCTTAGGATTATTAAAGGTCTTTGTGTGGATGCTATGTGCGAAATGGTTGCGAATGGCCTTGATGGCCTCCAGTTCTTTCCGTTCGGCCTTGTCGTAAATGCGCAACGCATATCCAAAGTCGATCTTCTGGGAGAAGCTTGAGAGTGCGCCATATCCATCAAAAAGCCGATTGTGTTCAGATGGTGAAAGCGGCCGCAGCCTTGCCATGATGGCTCGGGCTAACTCATGTTCGATAAATCCCGCGGCCACAATGGCAGCGGTTCTGTCATCGGCATCTTTTAGTTGCCGCCAAACAAGCCGTTGCCTGGCGTTATCACTTAGAGAGCGGTGCTTTGGCGGCTTCGGTTTGGACCGACCCATGCTATTCTCCCCCAATGACACCCAAACGCGGCAGCAACGACGACTATCCCCCGACAGAAGTGCAACGTAGGCGTGACGCGGCATTGCGCGCGGCGTTAAGTATGCCGCGACTTCCACACGCAGAGTCGAGCCAGAAGAAGAAAAAGACCGCTCCGAAGCGTCGTCGGTCTAGCCCAAAAGCCTAGCCAAAAGTCGCCGCAATCTGGCGATTTCTCCGCCACTAGTGAGTTTGTTGATACGTCAACCGTCTGCCGGCGATGCCCTTTAGGGCCTTTCGTGCACGCTGGTTATCATCAATTCCTAGCTTGGCGCGATTGCTGTAGCGGAAATCGAACTCCGCCAGATAGCGATGCAGGTGCTTCTCGTCGCAATGCTGGTAGATGCCCCGCATACCCTTCTTGAAGATCGAGAAATATCCTTCCAGCGTGTTCGTATGGGTCGTGCCGCGCACGTATTCTTTGTGTTTGTGATCAACCGACTGGTGGTCCGCAAAATCCTTGCCGATGCGGATATATCGCTTGGCTTCGTCTGTATTGAGAGTGCTTCCGATATCGAGATGAGCCCTCATGTGCGGATAGATGTTGGCGGCCGTTGCACGGTCCACATGGAATGACCGAACTTCGCCGCCACGCTCGACTAGGGACAAGACCGCGCGCTTGTGCTCGAAACCGCGCTCTACGGTCGTGCCATCCTTCCGGCTAATGAAAGTCTCGTCCGCTTCCACATGCTTGCCCTTACCGCCGAGCGGGGAAGCAACGCCGCCTTTTTTCATCGCCTCACGGATACGATGGCACATGAACCACGCGGACTTATAGGTGATGCCTAGCGTCCGGTGCACCTGATGGGCGCTGATGCCCTTCTTGGACGAGCACATGAGATGGAACGCAGCCAGCCACTTCGTGAGCGGGATATGCGACCGTTCAAACAGGGTGCCGACTGTGGCCGTAAACTTCTTGCGGCATGAACCGCAATGCCACAGGCCCTTCTCGGCAGCCTTACCGCCCAGCGGCTTGATATTGGTCAGGTCGCCGCAATGGGGGCAGTAAGCGCCGTCAGCCCAGCGGACGCTCTCAAGGTGCTTCCGGGCGGCGGTTTCGTCGGAATAGATGGGATCGGTCAGATCGAGCATGACCCTTTACTACCCCTTGGGCGGTGTTCTGTCAAGTATATAATGACCGATGCTATGCGAGAAGGCAATGCGTGTTAAGCAACCTCAAGTAGAATGCGCCTTCTGGCGGCTGAGCAGGGCGCCACCGGTGCCGGCCAGCGCCAGCGCGGCGGCCAGCGGACCGAACCCTTCGAAGCCGACCGAGCCGATCATCGCCGCCCCGAGCGCCGCCGCGCCGATCCAGCCGACGCTGGCCGAGGTGCCGTTGAGGCCGAGCACCGTGCCGCGGACGTCTTCCGGCACTGCGGCGAGGGCCGCCATGAAGGAGGGCCGGCCGAGCGCGTTCAGCAGCACATAGACGAAACCCAGCGCCACCGAGACCGCGGGACTGGGGTGCCACATGAAAAGAGCGATGGCCGCCGCGCCCGACAGCGCCATGGCGATGGCGAAGGTCAGCAGCCGATCGCGCAACCGGTCGGCAAGCTGGCCGCCGAGTATGGTGCCGCCGACATTGCCCAGCGCGAAGACAGCAAGCGGAACGGCGGTCTCGACCAGGGAGAGGTGGTAGGTCGCCTGCAGGAAGGTGGCAAAATAGACTGCGGCCAGGCCGTAGCAGATGCGCTCGGCAACGCCGGTGCCGAGAAGGCTCATCACCCGGGGTGAGAGCGCGGTGCGCATCGACGGCCGCGTCGTGCGCAGGTGGCCGGCGGTGCCGCGGCCGACCGTGACGAACAGGCTGAGGCAGGCCAGCAGCGCCAGCGCTCCGACGCACAGCAGCCAGCCCCGCCAGCCGATCACCGAGCCTACCGCGGCGGCGAGCGGAACGCCCACCACGAGGGTCAGCGACCTGCCGCTCATCACCCAGCCCAGCGCCCGGCCACGCTGACTGTCGGGGACGCGGCCGGAAACCTCCGCGAAGACGACGCCGGTATAGGCGCCGGCGCAGCCGCCGCCCATCGCCGCCCAGACGGCGACCCACAGGAAGGAGCCGGCTAGCGCCTGCCCCACCAGCGTGACGGCCAGCGCGAACAGCCCCGACACCAGCACCGGGCGGCGTCCGACCCGGTCGGAAAGCCAGCCTGCCAAGGCCGAGGTGATGCCCCAGGCGGTGGCCGTCAGGGAAACAAGATTGGCGACCAGCGGCATGCTGACGTCGAGATCGCGCGCCATGTCCAGCAGGAAGGGCGCGCGCGTGGTGCCGCTCGAAGTAGCGGCAAAGGAGCCGAGGCAGGCGGCGCCGATCAGGGCCCAAGGAAAGACGAGGGGGGCGTTCTTCACGTCAGCGGGGCGGACCCTAACGAGCGCTCTCCACCCGATCAATCCGCTCCGACGGCGGCCCTTCGCTGCGCGACACTGGCGGCAAGCGGCACCTGCGAGGATCCGCCGACCTTTGACGGATGGGCCGGGCCGGTCGTCATTTCTCCTCGCCGCTTGTCCCACGAAGCGCGCCGGTCATCACAATTGGAGATCGGATCGCGGCCTAGAGGGCTAGGAATCGGGCCATCGCCACATGCGACGAGGAATACCCGTGAAACGACGCGATCTCATGATGCTGGCCGGAGGCCTCCCCCTGATGTCGACATCCGCCTACGCGCAGGACCGCAAACCGGCTTTCCGACGCGTCCGTCCGACGGACGCGGCGTGGCCGTCGGACGCCCTGTGGAATGAACTCGACGCGCGGGTCGGCGGCGCGCTCGTCCGGCTGCGCCCGCCGCTCGCGGCCTGCCGCGCCGCGCCCGAGGGATCTGAGTGTGCCGCGCTTTTCCGCGGCCTGAAGAACCCCTGGTACATCAGCGACGATCCGGCGCTCACCCAGACCAGCGGCTGGGCCGATGCCTGGACGTCCACACCCAGCGCCTATGCGATCGCGGCGCGCAACGCCGCCGATGTCGCTGCCGCGGTCGACTTCGCGCGGCTCCACAAGCTTCGGCTCGTCGTCAAGGGCGGCGGCCATTCCTATCAGGGCACATCGAGCGCCGCCGATTCGCTGCTCGTCTGGACGCGGAAGATGGATCGCATCGAGCTGCACGATGGCTTCGTCCCCCAAGGCTGCAGCGATCCTCCCCAGCCGGCGGTATCGGTCGGCGCCGGCGCGGTCTGGCTGCGCGCCTATGAAGCCGTCTCCAAGGCGGGCCGCTATGTGCAAGGCGGCGGCTGCACGACGGTGGGCGTGGCCGGCCTGATCCAGAGCGGCGGCTTCGGGACCTTCTCCAAGCGTTTCGGGCTGGCAGCGGCGGGATTGATCGAGGCCGAGGTGGTGACGGCCGACGGCCAGGTGCGCATCGCCAATGGCTGCACCAATTCCGACCTGTTCTGGGCACTGAAAGGCGGTGGCGGCGGCAGCTTCGGCGTGGTCACGCGCCTCACCCTGCGCACGCACATGCTGCCCGACTTCTTCGGCGGTGTGTTCGGCGCGGTGCACGCCAAGTCCGACGCCGCTTATCGCGCGTTGACCCAGCATTTCCTGGCCTTCTACCGCGAACGCCTGCTCAACCCGCACTGGGGCGAACAGGCGCAGTTCCGGCCCGACAACGTGCTTGCCCTCGCCATGGTGTTCCAGGGCCTCGACCGCGACGCTGCCGCTGCGGCCTGGCAGCCATTCATTACCTGGGTGGGTGAGCGGCCGGCCGACTACGCCTGGGCCCAGCCGCTCGCGATCGTCGCGCTACCAGCGCGCCACTTCTGGGACGCCGCCTGGATGAAGGCGAATGCCGCGGACTTCGTGCTGAGCGACGACCGGCCCGATGCGCCGGCCGCCAACATCTTCTGGCGCAGCAATCTCGGCGAAGCCGGCTGGTTCATCCATGGTTATGAATCGGTGTGGATGCCGAGCGCCCTGGTCGAACCGGCATCGCAGGCGAAGCTCGCGGATGGCTTGTTCGCGGCCTCGCGCCGCTGGCGGGTCGCGCTGCATTTCAACAAGGCCTGGCCGGGGCGCCGGCCGAGGAGGTCGCGGCGGCCCGAGATACGGCGACCAACCCGGCGGCGGCCGACGCCTTCGCGCTCGCCATCAGCGCCGCCGAAGGGCCACCGGCCTTTCCCGGTCTGCGCGGCCACGAGCCGGACCTGCCGCTGGCCCGCCGCAATGCCCGCAACATCGCCACCGCGATGGACGAACTGCGCAAGCTGGTGCCCAAACACGGTTCCTATGTGTCGGAGTCGAACTACTTCGAGGCCGATTGGCGCGGCGCCTTCTGGGGCGCGAACTATTCGAGGCTGCGCACGGTGAAGGACAAATATGACCCCGACGGACTCTTCGTCGTCCATCACGGCGTGGGCAGCGAGGACTGGAGCCCCGACGGCTTCACGCGCCTGAAGTAGGCGCGCCTTGTGCCTTGCTGCGCTGGCCGATCTTGGGCTCCGTGCCCTTCAGCAGGCGGCGGATATTCTCGTGGTGGCGCAACCAGACCAGCGGCACCAGCAAAGTGAGCAGCGTGGCGGCGCGCGGGTCGGTCAGGAACCAGGCGGCGAGCGCTGCGACCACCACGCTGAGCAGGGTGGCCAGCGAGGAGTAGCGGAAGGCGGCGGCGACGATCAGCCAGGCCGTGCAGGCGACGGCGCCGACCGGCCAGGCGAGGCCCCACATCACGCCGAGCGCGGTGGCCATGCCCTTGCCGCCCTTGAAGGACAGCCATATCGGGAACATGTGGCCAAGCACGGCGCCGGCGGCCGCCCCGACCGCCGCGAGCTGGCCGAGCTGGTCGGCGATCAGGACCGCCGCCACGCCTTTCAGCGCATCGAGCAGCAGGGTCGCGGCAGCCAGGCCCTTGCGCCCGGTGCGCAGCACGTTGGTGGCGCCGATATTGCCCGAGCCCATTTTGCGGATGTCGCCCAGCCCCGCCGCCTGCGTCAGCAACAGGCCGAACGGGATCGAGCCCAGCAGGTAGCCCAGCAGGAACGGTCCGAGGAGAACGATCAGGGTCGAGACCATCCGCTTCTAGGGGCGCGTGATCTTGCAGTTGCTCGAATCGACATACGTCGTGGTCGGCGGACCGATCAACTCGGTGGTGATCTGCTCGCCGGGTTGGATCGTCACCGGTCCGAGATAATCGGTCAAGACGGGCCGCCCGGCATTCATGAAGGTGCATTCCGCCTGGGCTTCGACGGGCCGTGATGTGTTGGAGGTCAGGGTCACCGTGACCTGCCAATAGCGCGCATCGCCGTAGGTCAGGTTGGCCGCACCCAGCGACACCAGCGGCTGCGGCGTCGATGAATAGGGGACCGCTCGCGGCCCGGTGCGGCGCAGCTGGGGCTGCGGCTTGGGGCCGATTGTTTCGGGCGGCCTGTAGGTTGCGGTGCTCGGATCGAAGGCGGCGTCGGGATCCCGCGGTGGTGGCGCCACACCTGGCGTGGCGCCGCCCAGTGTGGCGACGCCGCCGCCCGGCACGGCCAACGGCTGGGGCGCGAGCGGCGCGCTGTTGATCGACGGGCTTTGGGTAGGTGCGGGTGCAGGCGACGCCTGCTGGACCGGCGCAGGCTGCAGCGGCGTCGGGGTGGGGGCGGGCTGGGCGGGCGGAGTCACGCCGCCGACCTGGGTCTGCAGCTTGTCGTAGCAGCTCAGCCGCTGCTGGGTGTCGGTGATCTCACTGCAGATCTGGATATGGCGCGTCAGGGCGTCGAGCAGATCGTCCCGCGATTGGCCGCGCGTTTGAGCCTGGCCCGTGCCGGCGAGCGCCACCGTCGCGGCCCCGATGAGAAGAGTCTGTCGAAGCATCATTCGCTGCCCTGGTCGATGGGAACGCCCCGACAATAGCAGACGAAGTGGCCGTTTGGAGGCAGCTTTTGCTTACGCCGCCTGGGCCGCCGTCGCAAAACTGTCGTCGCGATAGATGGTGCGGCCGCCCACGATGGTGGCCATGACCCGGCCCTGCACCGGCCGCTCGTCGAACGGCGTGTTCTTGGTCTTGCTCGACAGCTCGTAGCGATCGACCTTCCAGGCGTAGTCTGCATCGAAGACCACGAGATCGGCCGGCGCCCCCTTGGCGAGCCGCCCGCCGGGCAGGCCGAACAGGCGGGCCGGCGTGCTCGACAGCAGCCGGAACAGGTGCGGCAAGGCGAGATGACCATTGTGCACCAGCTCGAGCGAGATCGGCAGCAGGGTTTCCAGGCCGACCCCGCCGGGTTCGGCCTGGGCGAAGGGCACACGCTTGCTGTCCTGATCCTGCGGCCGGTGATCCGACACGATGGCGTCGATCGTGCCGTCCTTCAGGCCCTCGACCACGGCCAGGCGGTCCTTCTCGGCGCGCAAGGGCGGCACCAGCTTGCCGAAAGTGCGATAGTCGCCGACCGCGAGGTCGTTCAGCGCGAAGTAGGGCGCCGCCGTGTCGCAGGTGATCGACAGGCCGCGTGCCTTGGCGGCGGCGACGGCGGCAACCGCCTCGGCGGTCGAGAGCTTGGTGAGGTGCAAACGCCCGCCGGTCATCTCGGCCAGCCGGATGTCGCGCTCGACCAGCATCACCTCGGCGAGCGGCGGATTGCCCGAGAGGCCAAGCCTGGTCGCTGTCTCGCCGCTGGTCATATGACCGCCCGACAAGGTCGGCTCCTGCGGCAGGTGGACGATCAAGGCATCGAAGGCCTTGGCGTAGTAGAGCGCGCGGCGGAGGACCTGGGCATTGCCGATGGCGTGGTCGGCGTCGGTGAAGGCGACGGCACCGGCTTCCGCCATCAGGCCGATCTCGGCCAGTTCCTTGCCTTCCAGTCCAACGGTCAGCGCACCGTAGGCATACATGTTGGCGAGCTTGATCTGGCGGGCGCGGCGGGCGACGAACTCGATCAGCGAGGCATCGTCGAAGGGCGGCTCGTTGTCGGGCAGCAGCACCAGCGAGGTGATGCCACCCACCGCGGCCGCAGCGCCGGCGCTCTCCAGCGTCTCCTTGTGCTCCTCGCCCGGCTCGCCGGTATGCACGCGCGTGTCGACCAGGCCCGGTGCGAGAAAAAGGCCACGGCAATCCACCGACTGGATGCCGTAGGGCGCGCCGGAGGCGAACAGGCTCGGCCCGTAGTCGGCGATCTTGCCGTCGCTGATCAGCACGGCGCCGTGATATTCGGCGTCGCCGGTCGGATCGACGATGCGGGCATTGATATAGGCCGTCGAGCCGCTGTGCTGCGGTGCGCCGCGGTCGATCGCGCCGCTCACGCCGCAGCTCCCGCCAGCGCATTGCGACGACCGCCGATCAGGGCATCCAGGCAGGCCATGCGCACCGCCACGCCCATCTCGACCTGCTCGTGGATGACCGAGCGGTCGAGGTCGTCGGCCACTTCCGAATCGATCTCGACGCCGCGGTTCATCGGGCCCGGATGCATGATCAGCGCGTCGGGCTTGGCGAACTTCAGCTTCTCGTGGTCCAGCCCGAAGAAACGGAAATACTCGCTGATCGACGGCACGAAGGAGCCCTGCATCCGTTCGGTCTGCAGCCTGAGCATCATGACGATGTCGACGTCCTTCAGGCCGGTCTTCATGCTGTAATGGACCTCGACGCCCATTCTTTCGATATCGGTCGGCATCAGGGTGGGCGGGCCGACCACCCGCACGCGCGCGCCCATGATCTGCAGCAGGTGGATGTTCGAGCGCGCCACGCGGCTGTGCATGATGTCGCCGCAGATCGCCACCAGCAGGCCCTGCAGGCTGCCGCGCCGTCGTCGGATGGTGAGGGCGTCGAGCAAGGCCTGCGTCGGGTGCTCGTGCTGGCCGTCGCCGCCGTTGATGACGGCGCAGTTCACTTTTTGTGACAGGAGATTCACCGCGCCCGATTCGCTGTGCCGCACCACTATGGCGTCCGGCCGCATGGCGTTCAGCGTCATCGCCGTGTCGAGCAGGGTCTCGCCCTTGCGCACCGAGGAGGTGGCGACATCCATGTTGATCACGTCGGCGCCCAGCCGCTTGGCTGCGACCTCGAAGCTGGTGCGCGTGCGCGTCGAATTCTCGAAGAACAGGTTGATCACCGTGCGGCCGGCCAGCACGTCGCGCCGCTTGTCGATGGATCGGTTCTGGTCGATGTAGCTTTCGGAAAGGTCGAGCAAGCCCGAAATGGCTTCAGGCGCAAGACCCTCGATGCCGAGAAGGTGGGGCAACCTCGGCACGCCCGTGCGTTTTCTTGTCACTAAAGCGCGACGTTAAGCACGCCGACGCGGCGCCTGCAAGGGCGGTGATCTGGTGGATAACCGACGCTGCTTCAGGCCACTCGCAGGTCGCAGCACCGGCAGATCCGGGCCGGCCCGCCGGGCGCGATGAAGTCTGCCCAGATGGCGTTGTGGTGCTCGATGATCTTTTCGGCCGGCAGATGCGGCCTGTCCGAGGTGGTGTGGCCGTCGGACGGCACGATGGTCGGGATGCCGCGCGCGAGCGCGCTCCGAACGGTGGTGTCGACGCAATAGTCCGTGGCGCAGCCGGTGACGATCAGCCGATCGATCGAGCGCGCATGCAGGAAGGCGTCGAGCGAGGTGCCGAGAAAGGCGTCGCACGATTTCTTGCGGATGATCGTATCGGCCGGATGCACCTTGAGACTCTCAAGAAGCCGCCAGCCCGGCCGGTCGGGGTGGTGGGGATCGCCCGGCGGCCCGTCGTGCTGGATGAAAACGACGGCACCTCCTGCAGTCCGCACCGCGGCGGCAAGCTCGTTCAGGCGCCCGACGAGCCCGGCTGCGTCGTGGCGCGGCGTGGCGTCGCCGAACGAACCTTGCTGCATGTCGATGACGATCAGCGCGTGGGTCATGAACGTCGCCTCAGCCTTGCGGTCGCGGACCCGTATAGCGGGCGCGCGGCCGGATCAAGGCCCCATGCGCCGCCTGCTCGAGGGCGTGGGCGATCCAGCCGACGGTGCGGCCCAGCAGGAAGAGAGCCAAAGCCGAATCCTTGGGCAGGCCGAGCACGCGCTCCACCGTCACGGTGGCGAAGTCGATATTGGCCTTGCGGTCGATCAGCCGCTCCACGGCGTCGGCCAGGCCTTCGGCGAAGGCGAGCTCGAGCGAGCGCGGCATGGCCTCGCGCAGCAGCGCGAACAAGGTGGCCGCCCGCACGTCGCCGTCGGGGTAGAGCTGGTGGCCGAAGCCCGGAATGTAGATGCGATCGCGCACCTTTCGGGCCAACTCGGCGTCGAGATCCGTCGCCTTCCGCAGATCGTCGAACAGCGAGGCGACGCGGCGCGTCAGCCCGCCATGGCGCGGCCCGTTCAGCGCTGCCAACCCGGCCATGGTGGCGCCGTAGAGATTGGCGCCGGTGGAGGCCACGACGCGGGCGGCGAAGGCCGAGGCGTTGAATTCGTGGTCGGCCGACAGCACCAGGGCGGCCCGCAGCAGCGGGGCGCGCTCGGGCGGCACCCGCCACGCCACCGCGAGCTGATCGTGGACGGGCAGGGCGGATAGCGGCCGTGCCGTCACGGCGGCGGTCAGCAGGCGCAGCACGCGTACGCCGGTCTCAAGCATCGCCGGGCGATCCTCGACCCAGCTCGGATGATCGAGCGCAGCGGCAGCCGGCAGCAGCACCAGGCAGCGGTCGACCGGCGAAAGCGTGGCGGCGGCCAGCCAGGCGCGCCGCAGCGCCGTGGTCAGGGGCGGCAGGTTGTCGGCGGCCAAGGGCTTGTCGTCGCACTCCCACAGCAGGCGGGCGACGTCCTCCAGCGAGGCGGTGCGTGCCAGGTCGGCGGCATCGTGGCCGCGATAATAAAGGTGGTTGTCCTCGATCAGGGTGAGGGCCGATTCCAGGACCGGCGTGCCGAAGTCCAGCGCGTGATTGGCGATCGACTCGGCCTTGCGCCCGATGTCGCGGCGACGCTTGAGCCGCGAGACCTCGTCGGCGCGATAACGCCGCTCGCGGCTGCCGTCGACTGCTTCCGATCGCAACAGGCCGCGGCTCACATAGGCGTAGAGCGTCGACGCCGATATGCCCAGACGACGCGCCGCTTCCCGGGAGCTCAGCCATTCGTTCGCCACGGACATGATATTGATCAATATAATCAAGATTGACAATATATATCTGCCGACCGACCGTGGCCTCGACAGCTCGACGCGAAAGGAATGGCAATGCTTCAGACACGGGTGGACAGCGGGCTCGACGGCGTGATCGTGGCCGATACGGTGATGAGCGAGGTCGATGGCGAGGCCGGCCGGCTGACCGTGCGCGGCCACGCCTTGGACGAGCTGGTCGCCGGGCGGGGCTTCGAAGGCGTCGCCGCCCTGTTATGGGAAGGCTACGCGAAGGGCGGCGGCGACGAAGCGGCGGTTCACGAGGGCTTCGGGGCCGCGCGGCGGCACGCCTTCGCCGAAGTGCCGAAGCTCATCGCCGCCACACGCGGACTCAATCCGGTCGAGGCGCTGCGCGTCGGCATCGGCATGCTGCCCGATCATGAGACGATGCCGCATCACTATCTGGTCTGCGGGGCGATGCCTGTCTTCCTGGCCGCACTCCTGAACGCCGAGAAGGACGCCGCGCCGATCGCGCCGGATCCCGCTTTGACCACGGCGCAGGATCTTCTGCGCATGATCCGCGGCCAGCGCGCCGGCGTGGTCTTCGAGAAGGCCCTGGACGCCTATCTCGCCACCATCGCCGACCATGGCTTCAACGCCTCGACCTTCACCGCGCGGGTCGTGGCGTCGACGCGCGCCGGACTGATCTCTTCGGTGCTGGCCGCGCTCTGCGCCCTGAAGGGCCCGCTGCATGGCGGCGCGCCCGGCCCGGTGCTCGACATGCTGGACGAGATCGGCGAGGCGTCGCGGGCCGAGGCCTGGTTCGCCGACGCCTTCGCCAAGGGCACGCGCTTGATGGGCTTCGGCCATCGCATCTACAAGGTGCGCGATCCGCGCGCCGACGTGCTCAAGCGCACCGTGGCGACCCTGCCCTCGACGGCGGGCCGTCTCGCCTATGCCTCGGCGGTCGAGCAGGGGGCGATCGCCGCCTTGCGCAAGTACAAGCCCGGCCAGCGCTTCGACACCAACGTCGAGTACTACACCGCGCTGCTCCTCGAGGCGCTTGAGATTCCGCGCAGCGCCTTCACCGCCCTGTTCGCGGTCGGCCGCACCGCGGGGTGGTGCGGCCACATCTTCGAGCAGGAAAAGGGCGGCCGCATCATCCGGCCGCAGTCCAACTATGTGGGACCGCGACCCTGAGTCCGGCGTACCGCCGACCCCCGCCAAGTGCGGGCACGGGTGCCGGCGGCATCGAACACCCAGACGATCAAATCGGCGCCGGTCGGCGTGAAGCGGGCGTTGAAGTGCCGGCGCCAGAAGCTGCCGTCGGCATGAGTGAACAGGGCCTCGGTGCCGACGGAGTTGGCGAGGACGGTCAAGGTCGCCGAGCGCGGCAGGGGATGCGCCTGGGCGCTCGTCAGGGAGGCGAAGCCGGCGATCAACCGGCCGAAGTGCAGGGTCTCGCCCTTCTCGGCGGTTTGCATCGGCCCGCCGTCGATGCGTAGCCAGACCACTCCGCATCCGTCCTCGACGCGGATGGAGAACTGCACCGCAAACGGCGCCGGATCCTCCTGGTCGACATGCGGGTGCTTGGGCGGCGGATAGATGTCCTCCAACGGGATCGAGCGGTAGAAGTGCAGCGTGCCGGTGTAGTTGCCCAGCCATTCCGGCCAGAGGCCTGATTGGGCATGGGCCTCGCCCGCCGCGAGGAACAGGGCGCCGGCGACGACGAGCTGGCGTCGCCCGGTCATTTGTCGCGCCCCGCCACCACATTGACGTCGACCGTGACCTCGTTGGCGACCTGGCCGGTGGCCGCCCATTCGTTCTGGCCGACTCCGAAGTCGAGCCGTTTCAGCGTCAAGCGGCCGCGCGCCGTGGCGCGCAGCCGGCCGGCGCTGGCGGGATCGTCGGCAATCGCCAGCGTGAAGGGCAGCACCATGTCGCGCGTGACGTCGCGGATCGTGAGCCTGCCCGCGGCCTCGTAGCGCGCGCCGCCCTTAGCGACGATCGAGCTCGACACGAAGCGGGCCTGCGGAAATTTCTGCACGTCGAGGAAATTGCCGCCTCTCAGCAGGGAGTCGACGTCGCGATTGTTGGTCGTCACCGGCCGCATATCGATCCTGATGTCGATATGCGCGGCGGCGAGCGCGGCAGGGTCGAGCACGATATCGCCGGTCCAGTCCGGCAGCCGGCCGTTGACGACGGCGCCGACCTGGCTGGCGCTGAAGGTGAGCGAACTGGCGCGCTGGTCGATCGTCCACGCCTCCTGCGGTCCGGCAAGGGCTGGCGCCGAAAGCAGCAGGCAGGCGATGATCAACCACCGGCGCATCAGCTTTCTCCGAAAGGCCACATGCGGCGCAGGACGCCGTCGCGCCGCACGAGATCGTGGTGCACGACGGCTCCGATGTGCAAGACCAGCGCCGCGATCAGGACGCGTGACAATATATAGTGCGTCGTTCGCAGGATCTCGAACAGAGCCAAGTCGCGCGGCACGAGATCGGGCAGGGGAACGTAGCCGAACCACAGGACGCTCACGCCCGCGGCCGAGCTCATCAGCCAGCCGCTCAAGGGCATGGCGAGCAGCAGCGCGAGCAGGGCCCAGTGGGCGACCGGCGCCAGCGCCGCCTGCCATCGCAGCACGGCGCCGGGCAGGGGAGGCGGCGGATGACGCCAGCGCCACAGCAGGCGAACGGCTGTGAGCATCAGCACGCAGAGCCCGATCCACTTGTGCCAGTTGTAGGCGGACAGCTTGATGAAGCCGAGCGGCAGATCGGTCATCCACAAGCCCAGGCCAAGCAGGCCCAGCACGGCGGCCGCGGTGATCCAGTGCAGGGTCTTGGCGACGGGATGGTAGGTCGGATCGGCCACGCGCCTAGCCGGCACGAACGCCCTCTCCGTAGGTTTCGAAGAAGTGGCGGCCCGCGCCGCGCTGGTTTTCGTAGATCGATCCCTGGTGGTCGGCGGGCGGCAGCGGCATGCGCACCGGAACGGGGACGACGCGCGGCTCGATCGTGGGCTCGCCCAGCACCATGCGGGCGTTGAACTCCTCGAAGTCCGCCACGCCCATCAGCGGCCAGGCGTCGGCCGCGGCGTATTCGTGCAGCAGCAGGCGCCGCTGGCGGTTGGAGCGGTTCAGCGCCGAGCCATGGACCAGCCGCACGTGATGGATCGTCATGGAACCTGCCGGCCCCATCAGCGGCACGGCCTTGTCGAACTCGAGCGCGCAATCGGCCGGATTCATCGCGCCGCAGAAGCGGCCGTCGGCGTGATGGTCGAAGACCGGGCCGCGATGCGTGCCGGGCAGCACCATCAGGGGGCCGTTGTCGGCATCGCAATCGTCGAGATAGATGCCGGTCGCCAGCACGTCGTCGTTGGTGTGCGGATAGAAGGCCCAGTCCTGGTGCCATTCGACCGGCGATCCGTAGCCTGCCGATTTCATGTTGAGCTTGCCGCCATGCTGGCGGATGTCGGGGCCGAGAAGCTGGGCCAGGATGGCGGTGATCCTGGGATCACGCGCCAAGGCGTGGAAGAAGGCGTAGCGCTTGAAGATCGCCGGCTTCAGCCGGCGCACCCGCGGCAGGGCGGCGGAATGGCTGGGCTCCAGGTCATAGAGCTCGTTATTCGCGGCAACGCCGCGCGCTTCGCCGACGATGCGATCGGTAAGGGCGCGCAGCTGGGCGAGCTGCTCGCCTTCGATCAGGCGCGGGATGACCAGATAGCCGTCGCGGCGATAGGTCTCGATCTGTCGATCCGTGAGCATGCGAAACCATAGCACGACGGCGCCGGTTCGCCGATAATCACGCTATGGCGATCCGCGCCCTGTTTCCGACGCTTGTCAGCAAAGAATCCCTCGATGGGCCGCAGCAGCGCCGGCTGAACCGGGATCTGGCCGATGAATGCCGCTCGCTCGCTCTCTCCGACGCGGCGGGCAGGCGCTGGTCGGAACGGCACTATCTCGGCGGCTATACCTCCTACGGCTCGCTTGACCGCCTTCATCTGGTGTCGTCGCTGTTCGCCCGCCTACGCGGCCGCATCGACCCGCATGTGAACATCTTCGCCCGTGCGCTGCACTACGATCTCGCAGGGCGGGTGCTGGCCATGACCGATTGCTGGGCCAACGTCATGCCCGCCGGCGTGGCTCATTCCCTGCACCTGCATCCGACCTCCTTCATCAGCGGCACCTACTACGTGACCGTACCCAAAGGCGCGGGCGCCTTGAAGTTCGAGGACCCGCGGCTTTCGCTTCACATGGCGGCGCCGCCGCGGCGTACCGATGCGCCACAGAGGTTCCAGCCGTCCGTGAGCGTACCCGCCAAGGCCGGCGACCTGGTGCTGTTCGAGAGCTGGCTGCGGCACGAAGTGCCGCCGGCGCGCTTCTCCGGCGAGCGCATCTCGATTAGCTTCAACTACGGCTGGTCCGCCAAAGGGACCGGCAAGAATCGTTGATGGTGTGTTTCATGCGTTGTGTCTGCGTACCATGAGGCTGGTCCTCGTCCTGCTTGGCCTCGTGGCGGCATTGCTCGCCTGGGCCGCCCCCGCCATGGCGGATTGTCCGCTCGATCTGGGCCGGGGCACCGGGTGGGTCATATTTTCGGATCACTACATGATCGCCTTTCGCCCCGAGCCGATGCGCATCGAGGTCGGCGAGCCGTTCGCGCTGCTGCTGAATGTCTGCACCAAGAGCGGCAATCCCGCCGAGCTGGTCGCGGTGGACGCCCAGCTTCCCGATCAACACGGCATGGGCCGCAAGCCGACCATCGTATCGGCCGGTGATGGCCGCTATCGCGCTGAGGACATGGTGTTTCCGAAAGCCGGCCGCTGGGAACTCGACATCGACGTGCGCTCCGGAGAAGAGAGCGAACGTCTGACGCACGAGATCATCCTCAAGTTCCCCGCATGACCGCACCCATCCACTCTATTTCACTATTCCCTACCCTCACGGGCCTGTCGAAACGATGAAACTCGCCGCATACACTCGTCATAAATAGTGTCTATGTGAATAATCTTCTACTTGAAATAATCTCCAGCTAATGTGTATCAATAGTTGTGTTCATCGAATCTGGTTTCGTGTATCGGGGCAATGGTTGCTGAAGCGGGGCAATGTGCCGACAAGATGCAGTGCGAAATCTATGAGCTGGACAGCAGCTCCGGACTTACCGCCAAACGCGTAGGCAGCTTGCCGAACATCACGTCGGCCTATACAACGCTGTTGCCCTTGTCGCTCAGGGGCCGAACCTATCTGCTTGGCCACTCGAAGGCCAAGTCCAAGCTGGATGTGTTCCAGTTCCTTGCCAAAGAGCCGAGGCTGAAGCGGTTGCCCGGCGGGCCTGCAGATCGAGGCGGGCGTCGACATCGTCGAGACATTCACGCTCGGCAACCGGCCCTACCTGGTCGCCTACATCGCCAAGACCGGGATGTTCGACATCTATTCGATTTCGGACGGGCTGGTCTTGTCCGAGCCGCTGCGCTTCGCGCGCAACCACGAACTTGCCGTGTCGCAGGGCTTTGCCACCATGAAGAGCTTCCTGGTGTTCGGCGAAGTGGCCTTTCTCGGCTATCGTGAGGACACCGGCTATGTCGCCATGTACACCGTGACGATGACGTCGCAGTCGCCGAAAGGTGTGCCGCCGCTGCGCGTGATGCCGGTTTGGTCTCATCAATGGGCCAAGGGCTGGACGCGCTTCGCCTTCTTCCAGCTCGGCGGCGAAAACTTCTTCTTCAAGACCAATACCTGGAAGCCGAACGTCAATATCGACCATATCTTCGACGATCTCACGGCCGGCACGGTCGAGGTCGGCACGCAGATGGATCCGTCGGGCGCCATGCAGTCAGTGGACATCGTCGAGCCGCTCAGCGTGAACAACGGCGATCCCTATTTCGTCGCCTACAAGAAGAAGAGCGGCGAGCTGACGCTCAACCGCATCTATGCCGATTGTCTCGGCTGGACGAAGTCGGACGCCGTCGTCGCCAAGGCTGGCGCCGGGCAGGTCGTGCCAGTCGCCGCGTCGGCCGACAAGAACTTCCTGCTTGTCGTGTAGCCATGGTCACCGCGAAGGTTCCTCCCGATGCGGTGCGCGTATGGCGCGGCTTCAAGCTGGAGACCCTATCGCCGAAGGATTTTCTGGCGGCGCTGGGCAGCATCTTCATTCCCGCGACGGCGCAGCTCCAGAGGCTGTACGGGCTCACAGCCTATTTGCCCACCGTGCTGCCGCTCGACAAGCCGAGCGGCGTGCCCGACGAAATCGCGCTCGTCTTCTATCGCACGCAGAAGGCCTACGACGACACCAAACTGACGGTGCCGGGTCGGGCCTATTCGTCCCTGCATTCAACGGTCTTCGGCTTCCCGCAAAGCGAGAGCGGGTTTCCCGGCGCGCTGGGCGACAGACTGAAGTTCGACACGCCGTATTGTCTGTTCTCCGATCGCGCCGACTGGATGAGCGGCGTGACCCGGGTCTTCGTCGGGACGCGCCCGGACGGCACGACGAGTCGGACCTTTGCCCTGGGCCTTGTCAAATTCGCCAAGGGATTGCAGCAGCATCGCCCCAAGGGCCTCGACGGCGCAGTGCTCCATGCCACCGAAGGCTGGGTTCTGTACTGGGAGCATTGGACGAGCGGCGCCGCCGCACGCAAAGGCAGCAGGCTTTCGACATTGCAGCAACTCGCGCGGCCGGTCCTGTCGCAGCCTTACCGCGCAATGCCCATACCGATGAAGCTCACGGCGCGTTACGCCGGCCTCACCGTCAAGGGCGGCGAGAGCTTCAACGTCCAGTTCGCGCGCAATGGCCGCACGGCACGCTCCGCGCACAGCGGAGCTTGAGACCCATGCCCAACGTCCGGCGCGGAGTCGACGACGATCCAGCCGACTTCATGATGCTGGCCAAGCTCAACCTGCCGTTCGACGATCGCCACCGGCGATCGGCGTGCTGCAGGCGCTGCAGAAGTGCAGGCGGAAAAGATCGACCCCTCGCGCGTCTTTGCCATCACGCGTGATCCCGATCTCAACGCGCGGCCGCAGTTCGTGGTCGGCGATCTGCATTTGAATCTCCTGGTCGGCTTCGGCCTGCGGTTCTTCCTGGGGCCATTGAGCTCGACGGGCCGCCGCAACGAGCAGCCGGTGGCGAACTTCCCGCCCGGCGGCGCCTTCGTACCGAGGCTGGCGACGCGCTTCGGCATGACGGACCGGGCCGTGCCGCTCTACCTGCGCACCATGGCGGCGGCCGGCGACCTCGATTGGGTGAGGTCGACGCTGGCAGCGGATGGCGAGGCAAGCCCGCCACCGACGAAGCGGCACAGGCGGCCTACACGCGCTGGCTGATGGCCGGCGAAGCCGATTTGCTGCTGCAACTCGAATGCGAGAACCTCTACCTGCTGATCGACCTGTGGGAGGCGATCCGCCGACAGGTGGTCGAGCCAAGCGGACTGGAGATCGTCGGTCTACAGGAAGGGTTCGCGCGCGGCGACGGCAAGGCGCATATCGGCTTCTTCGACGGCACAAGCAACCTGCAGCAGAAGATGCGGGATGATCCCGTCTGGTACCGCAGCCACATCTATCTGCCGACGCCTGGGCCAGCCTATCCCGGCCAGGCGATCGGTTCGGCCGGCGACAAGTTCCAGGTGCGCGACGATCCCCGCTACGACGGCGGCACTTACATGGTGTATCGCAAATACGGCTTCGACCTCGAGGCTTGGCAGTCCCGCGATTTCACGATCACGGACGGCGCCGGAAAGTCGCATTGCGGCGAGGACGCCCGCAAGCGCGCGATCGGTCGGGATCCGGCGAGCGGCAAGGCCATCAGCCGCGCCTCGCACAAACTGCTCGAAGCGAACCCGACCGTACCGAGATCAATCTCACTTTCGACGAAAGCCATGCGCTCAAGGCGAGGGGCGGCAACGTGGCGCCTTTCATGGGTCCATTCCCGCCGTTGAAGGTCGGCCATTCGCATGCCTTCGACACGCAGGATATCCGCATCCGCCGTCGCGGCATCTCCTACGCCGAACTGAACGGCACGACGGGTCGGGTCGAATACGGCCTGCATTTCATCTGCTTCCAGAACAACATCCAGCAGACCGGCTTCGAGTTCATCAACAATGTCTGGCTGTTCAACCCCGATTTCCGGCGTAGTGTCGACGGGCTGATCAATCCGGTGGGTCGGATCGTCAAGCCGCTCGAAGGCGCATATTTCTTCGTGCCGCCCGAGCCGCACAGTTACGCCGGCGATGTGTTCTTCGAATGACAGCGTCTCCGACAGCGGCGGCACCTTCGGTACCGCGCATCACCCATTACGGCACGGTCGCCTTCGACTTCGGATCCGGGCTCTACGGCCGCGAGTCCGGCTCGTCGAATTGGAGTGTGCGGCCGGTCGACTGGCCGGGCGTGCCGGGACCTCCGCCGCTCGGTCAGGTTCTGATCCAGTTCACGCCGCCGCGTACCGATGCCCGCTACACCGTGGTGGTGAGCCCGCGTCGCGTGGCCGATGCGCCGATGATCGCCGCCAACTACGGCGACGCCGACGAAAAGGGCTTCGTTGTCATATTGTTCAATCCGGTCGCTCCGCGCGAGTACCAGACCGTGCGCAACGGCGACTTCTCTTTTGTCGTCATGAGCTGAAGCAAATCGGCACCAGGAAAGCCCGAAGTCGGTCATGGCAGCCACGCGCGACGTCCGTGCACTTCGGAAAGTTCGTCAAGCGATGACCGTCTGAGGCATCGACGAAAGGGGGCCAACATGGATCCACGCGACACTCTCCTCGGCCAACTGCGCATCGGGCAGTGGACGCTCGTCGAGGCCGCCAAGGCGCTCGGCGAGGAGGAGTTCCTGCGCAAGCTGCCGAATGCAGGCGAATGCGCCAACTGGCTGTTCGGCCACCTTGCGGTCAACGAGGACTGGTTCCTCACGCTGCTGACCGGCAGCCCGCCCCGGCTTCCGCGCCGGATGTACGACGTCTATCAGGCGGATTTTCCACCGCCCACCCATCAGCCGCTGCCGATCCCGCGCGCCAAGATGATCGCCATCTTCAAGGAGCAGCGCGCCCGCACGATCGCCGCGGTGAAGGCGTCCAATCCCGACACCTGGCCGGGGGCCGCGCCATCCCAGATGCCCGATCAATTTCGCACCAAGGCCGACGTGTGGGGCGGCATCGGCACGCACCAGTATTGGCATGTCGGCCAACTCATGACGATCAGAACGATGCTGGGCAAGCCCGCCTTCGAGTTCCCGCCGCACCGCGACCCGAAGGTCAAGGCGGCGCCGTCGCCGATCCAGCTCGTCATTCCCAAGGACGGCCCGCGGTGCGTCCGCGCGATCCGAGCGAGGTCAATCCCTATGTGCGTTCCGAGCTCGACAAGGCGACGGACACCTGGGGAATCCCCAACCATCTCGCGCGCACGATGGCCTGCCATCCCATGCTGGCCCTTACCGAAATCGACTATGCCAACTCGTTCATTTTCAAGGAGAACGAGTTCGTCGAGATCCCGAGGCCCGGCAAGACCGGCGACGGCAACGTCCTGTTCCCCTCGGCGGGCTTCGTCGACCGCATTACCAAGGAGCTCGTGATCAACTTCGTGAGCCTTATCAACCGCAGCCGCTACTCGATCACCCACCACGGCTTCATCTCCTGGAGCGTGCTGTCGACGGTGGTGGCGGGCGCCAACGACAGGAGAGGAAGGCGCGCGCCGAGCAGATGCTTCTTCACCTGGTCGACGAACGGGGCGCGCCGGCCTACCGCACGGCGCCGCCGTTCAAGGGCAAGCCGCTCTATTCGCCGTTGCAGATCGAGGCTTTGACCCTCGCGGAAGTCATGAACCGCGACGCCCACGCGATCGACGACGCGCAATTCGACCGTCTGAAGAAGCTGCTGCGGCTGGAAGCCAAGCGCAGATCGCGGCCGGGCCGCTGGCCAGGCAGTTCGGCGCCAGGGGGCCCGACGAGGCCTATCTGTCGGCCTATGTCGACGGCATGCTCGTCGAACTCACGTGGAACGTCGTGCATTTCTCCGGCCTGCTGAACCGATGGTTCACGACCCTGAAGATGCGGGACGAGGCCTTCCCGGTGAATCCACAGGGCCAGACCTTCATCCAAGTTTACAACAGCTCCGTGCCGCAGCGCCTCAAGGTGCGCAACAACGCTCTGCTGGGGCCGAGCGGCTGGGGCGGCTAGGCCGCCGGCGCCCGGCCGGTCGCAAGGCGCCAAGCCTGTCGGCTTCGCGTAGTCGGGCGAGCGCGCTCTCCAGGATCCAGGCCGCCGCGGCGGCGTCGACGCGTTGGCTGCGCTTGGCGCGGCTCATGTCGTAGTCCTCGATCATGCCACGCGTCACCGCGGCGGTGCTGAGCCGCTCGTCCTGGAAGACGATCGGCAGGGCGGCCAGGGTCGGCGGGCCGTGGTTGGCGATGTTGGCCGCGAACTGCCGAACCGACTGGCAGCGCGGGCCTTCGCTGCCGTCCATGTTGAGCGGAAGCCCGACCGCCAGGCCCTTTATGTCGTGCCGCCGCACCAGGTCGTCGAGGCTGGCCAGGTCGGCGGCAAGCTTGCTGCGTTTCAAGGTGGCGAGGGGCGTGGCCAGCATCCGCAAGGCGTCGGACGTGGCCAGGCCGATCGTCTTGGTCCCGACATCGAGCGCCATCAGCCGGCCGGCCGGCGTCAGCGCCTTGAAGGTCGCGAAGTCGACGGTCGCCATCGCTCAGGCCGCCTTGCCGTCCAGCCAGGTGGCCGCATCGTCGGCGATCCGCTCCCAGCCGGGCTGGCCGAGCACCCAGTGACCCTGCCCCGGATATTCGACATAGTCGGAAACATGCCCGAAGTATCGAGCGGCACGGCGCACCACGCCGCGAGGCGTCAGCCGGTCCTTGTCGGCCGCCACGAACAGCAGGGGCACGGTCACAAGACGCGGATCAATCGTCGTCGCCTTGCTTCCATCGAGCCAGGGCAGCGCCATCTCGAACAGGGCGCGTCTCGAATCGTGCACGAAACCGGCATGCCGTTCGCGGCCTTCGCGCGGGTCGGTGGTGTTGAAGGTGTGCCACAGCGCCTCGCCGAGGGTGGCGCGATGCGGCTTGCGCCACCAGCCCCAATTCAATTGGATGCGGGCGAAGGCCCGGATGTTGGACGGCCGGATCGCGATCACGCCGGACGGCGGCGCGGGCGCGAGCAGCACGCCGGCGGAGGCCAGGCCGCGCGCGCACAGCACCAGGGCGAGCAGCCCGCCCATGGAATGGCCGATGACCACCGGCTTGTCGGGCAGGCCGCGCAATCGGTCCTCGAGATCGGCCGCGTAGTCGAGCAGACTGGTCGTGCCGAGCGCCGGTGGCGGCGCCTGCGGTGGCGCGTCGTGATGGCGCAAGGCGGGCACCAAGGTCTGCCAGCCGCGGGCCTGGAGGAAAGTCTGCCAGTTTCGCCAGACCTCCGGCGTGGCCCACATGCCGTGAATGAAGACTGCGACCTTGGCCATCGCCGAGGTTATAAGGCCACGGATTGTCCGGGTCGACATGCGCCTCATCCTGAGTAAGTTCATCTCGTGACAGACACAATTTACGCCTTGCTCGCGATCGCCATGGTGCTGACGGTGGTGAGCCTGCTGGTGCCGCTGGCCGAGCGCTTCCGCCTGCCGCACACCGTCCTGCTCGCCATCGCCGGCATGGGGCTGGGGTTCCTCGGCACGTGGATCATTTCGGACGACATCAGGCTCGGCGCCCTGGGCGACGCCTTCGTCGGTCTCGACAAGCTCGAGGTCGGCACCGACGTGTTCCTGCCGCTGTTCCTGCCGCCGCTCCTGTTCACCGCCGGCCTGACCATCGACGTGCGCCGGCTGTTCGACGAGATCTCGGCCGTGCTGCTGCTGGCCATCGTGGCGGTGCTGGTGTGCATTGCCTGCGTGGCGGGCGTCGTGCATCTGGCGACCGGCATCGACATCGTCGTCTGCCTGCTGCTGGGCGCCGTGGTGTCGACCACCGATCCGGCGGCGGTCATCGGCATCTTCCGCGACGTCGGCGCGCCCAAGCGGCTGTCCATCCTGGCCGAGGGCGAGTCGCTCTTGAACGATGCCGTGGCCATCGCCGCCTTCGGGCTGTTCCTGGGTATGCTGGTGACGCGCGGGACGCCGGATCTGGCCGAGGCGGTCGTGGGCGAGGAGCCGGGAGGCGTGGTCGGGGTCTTCCTGCGCGAATTCGTGGGCGGGCTGTTGTTCGGCTACGTGATGGCGCGCGGCGCCATGGTGATGCTGCCGCGGCTGGGCGAGTCGGACGCGGCCGTGGCCTCGGTCACCGTAAGCCTGGCCTATCTCAGTTTCGTGTTGGCCGACCGCTACCTTCACATTTCCGGCGTCGTGTCGGTGGTGATGGCTGCGCTCACCGTCGCGGCATACGGGCCGACGCACCTGCATCCGCGCCAGTGGACGGCGCTGCGCCGGCTCTGGGTCCAGCTCGAATTCTGGGCCAACTGCCTGATCTTCGTGCTGGCCTCGATGGTGGCGGCCAACGTGCTGGTGAATATCACCTGGCTCTACGCGCTGGCCGTGCCCGCGGTGGCGGTGGGCGCCTTCCTGGCGCGGGCCCTCGTGGTGTTCGGCATGCTGCCGGTGCTGGAGAAGACCCGTCTCGTGCAGCCGGTCGACACGCGATACAAGGTGATCCTGGTGTGGGGCGGCCTGCGCGGCGCCGTCACGATCGTACTGGCCATGGTGGCCGCGGGCGATCCCCGCCTGCCCGGCGGTACCCGCGATTTCATCGCGCTGTCGGCCACCCTGTTCGTGCTGTTCACCCTGTTCATCAATGCCCCCACGCTCGGTCTCGTGATGCATGTTCTCGGGCTCGACAAGCTCAGTCGCCTGGAGCTCGCGTTGCGTGACCGCGTGCTGGCGCTGTCGCGGGTCAATGTCGACCGCCATCTGCAGCAGATCATGCGCCAGCACAATGCCCGGGTCGGCGGCATCGACGCCGATCCGGCGTCCGCCGGCCAGGCCGAGGTCGAATCGGTGCCGCCCGAGCTGGCGCTCGACCTCGACGAGCGGGTGAAGGTGGGTCTGGTCACGCTGTCCACGCGCGAGAAGGAGCTCTATCTCGAGCTGTTCGAGCAGCAGATCCTGTCGCGCCGCATGGTGGCGATGCTGGCGGCGAGCGCCGACCGGCTGATCGACACGGTGCGCGACCGCGGCGAGGCGGGTTACGAGACATGGCTGCGCGACATATCGCGGCCCGCGGCGGGCCTGCGCCTGGCGCTGTGGCTGCATCGGCGGCTGGGGATCGCCTGGCTGCTGACTGCAAGGCTGGCCGACCGCTTCGAGATCCTGATGGTGTCGCAGAGCGTGCTGGCCGAACTCGCGGCGTTCAATGTGAGCTCGATCGCGGACCTTCTGGGAGCCGATGCCGAGGTCAAGCTCGCGGCCGTCATCGAAAACCGCCAGGAGGGCGTCGACAGCGCGCTCAAGGCCCTGTCGCTGCAATATCCCGGCTACGCCGAATTGATCGAGGCGCGTCAGCTCGAGCGCGCCGCCATCCGCTTCGAATCGGCGGAGTACGCCAGGCGGCTGCATGAAGGCATCATCAGCCGCGAGGTCTATGACGACCTGCGCCAGCAGCTCGCCGGGCGGCGCAGCGCCATCAGCGAGCGGCCGCCGCTCGATCTCGGCCTGCAATTGACCGAGATGATCGAGCGCGTGCCGATCTTCGAATCGCTCGACCGCGAGGCCGTCGTCGAGGTCGGCAAGCGCCTGCGCGCGGTGGTGGCCCTGCCGGGCGAGAAGATCATCCGTGTCGGCGGGCCGCCCGACTCCATGTACTTCATCGCCGCCGGAGAGGTCACCGTCCATACCGGCTTCGGTCCGGTAGTGTTGAAGGAGGGCGACTTCGTGGGCGAGATGGGGCTGCTGAGCTCCCGTCCGCGCAATGCCGACGTGGTCGCCAACGGTTACTGCCATCTGCTGATGCTGTCGCGCAAGGATTTCCGCGCCCTGCTCGACAAGCGGCCGGCCGTGCGCGCCGAGATCGAGGCGGTGGCCGCCCGCCGTGTCGCCGAGACCGCGGGCGAAGGCCAGGCCGCGTCCTAGGCACTGTTGCCCCTGCAGGGCAAAACGGCTACCAACCGCGCCATTCAAGCGTTGCGGAGCATGAGGCATGTCGCTCGACAAGGACACGGTGGCGCGCATTGCGCGGCTCGCCCGTCTGAAGGTACCTGACGAAGAACTGGCGCCGCTGGCCGGCGAGCTGTCGGGGATTCTCGCCTGGATCGAGCAGCTGAACGAGGTCGACACCAGCAACGTCGAGCCGCTGTCGTCGGTCTCGGACGTGACCCTGCCGATGCGCGCCGACATGGTGACCGACGGCGGCATTGCCGAGAAGATCCTGGCCAACGCGCCGGGCGGCGCGGTCTATATCGACCCGGCCGACAGGAATGCCGGCGGCTTCTTCACCGTGCCGAAGGTCGTGGAGTAGGCGATGGCGGCTCTCACCGACCTCACGCTGGCCGCGCTGAAGGGCGCACTGGACAACAAGGAAGCGAGCGCGGTCGAGGTGGCCGAGGCGCACCTCAGGAAGCTCGACGAGCATCGCGCGCTCAATGCCTTCATCACCGAGACGCCCGACAAGGCGCGCGACATGGCCAAGGCGTCCGACGCCCGCCGCGCCAGGGGCGAGGCCGGGTTGCTGGAGGGCGTGCCGCTCGCCATCAAGGACCTGTTCTGCACCGAAGGCGTGCAGACCACGGCCGGCTCGCACATCCTCGAAGGCTTCGTGCCGCCCTACGAGAGCACGGTGACCGCCAACCTCTGGAAGGCGGGCGCCGTCATGGTCGGCAAGACCAACCTCGACGAGTTCGCCATGGGCTCGTCGAACATGACCAGTTACTTCGGCGGCGTCGAAAATCCCTGGAAGAGGACGGGCGACAACCGCAAGCTGGTGCCGGGTGGCTCGTCGGGTGGCTCGGCCGCCGCGGTCGCCGCCCATATGGTGCCGGGCAGCACCGGCACCGACACAGGCGGCTCGATCCGCCAGCCGGCGTCGTTCTGCGGCATCGTCGGGCTGAAGCCGACCTACGGCCGCTGCTCGCGCTGGGGCGTCGTGGCCTTCGCCAGCTCGCTCGATCAGCCGGGGCCTTTCGCGCGCACCGTCGAGGACAGCGCGCTGCTGCTGCAGGGCATGGCCGGGCACGATCCCAGGGATTCGACGTCGGCGCCGCTCGCGGTGCCGGATTTCGCCGCGGCCGCGCGCAATCCCGATATCAAGGGCCTCAGGATCGGCATTCCCAAGGAGTACCGGGTCGAGGGCACGTCGCCCGAGGTCGTGACCCTGTGGGACACCGGCGTGGAGATGCTGAAGGCGGCCGGCGCGGTGCCGGTCGAGGTCTCGCTGCCGCACACCAAGTACGCGCTGCCGGCCTACTATATCGTGGCGCCCGCCGAGTGCTCGTCGAACCTTGCGCGCTACGACGGCGTGCGCTTCGGGCTCCGAGTCCCCGGCAACGACCTGATCGAGATGTACCAGAACACGCGCGGCGCGGGCTTCGGCAAGGAAGTGCGCCGGCGCATCATGATCGGCACCTACGTGCTGTCGGCCGGCTACTACGACGCCTACTACAAGAAGGCCCAGCAGATCCGTTCGCTGATCGCCCGCGATTTCAGGGAAGCGTTCGAGACGTGCGACGTGCTGCTGACGCCGACCGCGCCCACCGTCGCCTTCGCCGCGGGCGAGAAGATGGACGATCCGGTGACCATGTATCTCAACGACATGTTCACCATCCCGGCGTCGATGGCGGGCCTGCCCGGCATCTCGGTGCCGGCCGGGCTGGACAAGGACGGCCTGCCGCTGGGACTTCAGCTCATCGGCCGCGCCTTCGACGAGGAGACTATGCTGCGCGCGGCGGCGGCGCTGGAGAGGGGTGCGGCTTTTGCGGCGCGGCCCGCCGGATACTAGATGTCGCTCGAACTCTACGCCGCCTATCTCGTCGCCTGCCTGATTGTCGTGCTCGTGCCCGGTCCGACCGTGACTCTGATCATCGCCAACAGCCTGCGCCACGGCAGGCGCGCCGGGCTTCTGAATGTCGCCGGGACGCAGGTGGGCCTGGCGGTCATGATCGGCATCGTGGGCATCGGTCTCACCTCGCTGATCGAGGCGATGGGACATTGGTTCGACTGGCTGCGGCTGGCCGGGGCGGCCTACCTGGTGTGGCTCGGCTGGAAGATGATCCGCTCGGCCGGCGTTGCATCCGCGGCGACGCGGGCTCCCGTGCCGCGCGGCGGCTTCTTGTTGCAGGGTGTGCTGGTGGCGCTGAGCAATCCCAAGACGTTGATTTTCTTCGGCGCGTTCTTTCCGCAGTTCATTGATCCGGCGCGCGACCATGGCCTGCAGATCGTGATCATGGGGCTGACCGCGATGCTCGTCGCGGCGGTGTCCGACAGCATCTATGCGCTCGCGGCCAGTCGCGCGCGTCACGTTCTTTCCGCCCAGCGAGTGCGGCTGCTCTCGCGTCTCGGCGGCGGCTTCCTGGTCGGCGGCGGGGTGTGGCTGGCGTTCTCCCGTCGCTGACGATGGGCTACACTCCCGGCAACCCGGGAGAAACGAACATGGCGAAGAACTTCGATCTTGTGGTGCGCGGCGGCACCGTGGCCGACGGCACTGGCGCGGCGCTGCGCGAGGCCGACATCGCCGTGAAGGACGGCAAGATCGCCGCCGTCGGCAAGGTGAGCGGCAGCGCCACCGAGGAGATCGACGCCAAGGGCCTTCTGGTCACGCCGGGATTCGTCGACATCCACACCCACTATGACGGCCAGGCGACCTGGGACTCGCGTCTGCAACCCTCGAGCTGGCACGGCGTCACCACCGCGGTGATGGGCAATTGCGGCGTGGGCTTCGCGCCGGTGAAGGTCGAGGACCGCCAGCGCCTGATCGAGCTGATGGAGGGCGTAGAAGACATTCCGGGCGCCGCCCTTGACGAGGGCCTGCCTGGTCGTGGGAATCGTTCGGCCAGTATCTCGATGCGCTGGACGCCCGGCCGCGCGACATGGATCTCGGTGCCCAGCTGCCGCACGGCGCGCTACGCGTCTTCGTGATGGGCGAGCGCGCCGCCAGGCTGGAAGAGGCAACGCCGGAAGAAGTGGCGCGCGATGCGCAGCCTCACCGCCGAAGCGATGCGCGACGGCGCGCTCGGCTTCTCGACCTCGCGCACGCTTGAACCACCGCACCGTGAAGGGCGATCCGACGCCCTCGCTGCGCGCGTCCGAGGCCGAGCTTCTGGGTATCGCGCTCGGCATGAAGGATGCGGGCCGCGGCGTCATCGAATTCATCTCCGACTTCAACACGCCCAGCCCCGAGAGCGAGTTCGAGATGATCGGGCGCTTGCTCACTGCGTCCGGCCGGCCGTTCTCGGTGTCGCTGGCGCAGGCCCATTCCCGGCCTGAGGGATGGCGGCGCCTGCTCGGCCTCGTCGAGGGGTTGGTCGCCAAGGGCCATGCCGCCAAGGCGCAGGTCGCGCCGCGGCCGATCGGCGTGCTGCAGGGCCTGCAGGCGAGCCGCATGCCGTTCTCGATGTGCCGTTCGTACAAGGACGATTGCAGAACAAGAGCGTCGGCGAACGGCTGGTCATCATGCGTGACCCGTCGTTCCGAGCAAAGCTGCTCGCAGAAGCGCACGAGCCACTGCGCTCCGACATGGCGGCGCGATTGACCGACTACGACCGCATGTTCCCGCTGGGCGATCCGCCGGACTACGAGCCGGCGCAGGAGAGCTCGCTGGGCGCCCGCGCCCGGCGCGAGGGCCGCGACCCGCGCGAGGTCGTCTACGACTATCTGATCGAAGGCGAGGGCAGCAACTTCATCTTCGCGCCCTTCGCCAACTTTGCCGCCTACAATCTCGATTGCTGCAGCGAGATGATGCAGAGCCCGCACACGCTGATCGGGCTGGGCGACGGCGGCGCGCATGTCGGCCTGATCTCCGACGGCTCCTTCCCGACCTCGCTGCTGTCGCACTGGGGTCGCGACCGCGCCTCGGGCAGGCTCGACGTCTCCTGGCTGGTCAAGCGTCACACGCTCGATAATGCCAGGGCGGTCGGCCTCGGCGACCGCGGCCGGGCGGCACCGGGCTGGAAGGCAGACCTCAACGTCATCGACTTCGACAAGCTCGGGGTCGAGGCGCCGGTAATGAAGTGGGACCTGCCGGCCGGCGGCAAGCGCCTGCTGCAGAAGGCGCGCGGCTATCGCGCCACGATCGTGTCGGGCGCCGTCACCTATCGCGACGGCGAGGCGACCGGCGCTCTGCCCGGCAAGCTGGTGCGCGGGCCACAGGCCGCGTAGCTCGGTTGCAGCGACTGTATCGTCACCGTCGATCGGAGATCGAGAACGGGTTGCCGTCGGGGTCCTTGCCCTCGCAGCGCACCAGCCCGCCGCCTGCCATCAGCTTCGACATCCTGGCGCCACGGCCAATCAGTTCCTGCCGCGCGGCGGCAATGTCGTCGGCCCAGAAGCCGATCTTGGGCGGCCGTCGGCCGACCGCCGAGGTGCCGTTGTGCAGGGCGATGACGCAGCCATTGGCGTCGAACTCCTTCCAGCCCTTCTCGTCCTTGCGCAGTCGGAGCCCCAGAACGTCGCGGTAGAAGGCGACCATGCCGGGCATGTCCTTGGTGAAAAGCACGATCCGCCGCATGGAAAGCATCATTTCGTCTCCAGATCGCCGCCAGCAGGGCACGTTTCGTTTTTTTTGCCAAGGCCCGCCCGACCGGCTATTTAGCCGCCATGTCGACAATCAAGGGTGAAACCGGCGAGTGGGAAATCGTGCTGGGGCTGGAAGTCCACGCCCAGGTGATTTCCGACGCCAAGCTGTTCTCCGGCGCGCCGACGGCGTTCGGAGCCGATCCCAACACGCAGGTGTCGCTGGTCGACGCCGCCATGCCCGGCATGCTGCCGGTGATCAATGAGCGCTGCGTCGAGCAGGCCGTTCGCACGGGGCTCGGGCTCAATGCCCGGATCAACCTGCGCTCGGTATTCGACCGCAAGAACTACTTCTATGCCGACCTGCCGGCGGGCTACCAGATCTCGCAGTACAAGGACCCGATCGTGGGCGAGGGCGAGGTCGAGATCGACCTGCCCGACGGCAGGACGCGCAAGGTCGGCATCGAGCGTCTGCATCTCGAGCAGGATGCCGCCAAGCTCCTGCACGACCAGCATCCCAGCCAGACCTATGCCGACCTCAACCGGTCGGGCGTGGCGCTGATGGAGATCGTGAGCAAGCCCGACATGCGCACGGCCGACGAAGCGGCGGCCTACCTCACCAAGCTGCGCTCGATCGTGCGCTATCTCGGCACCTGCGACGGCAACATGGACGAGGGCTCCATGCGCTGCGACGTCAACGTCTCGGTGCGCAAGCCCGGCGGCGAACTGGGGACGCGCTGCGAGATCAAGAACGTGAACTCGATCCGCTTCGTGAAGCAGGCGATCGAATACGAGGCGCGGCGCCAGGTCGAGCTGATCGAGGGCGGCGGCAAGATCATGCAGGAGACGCGCCTGTTCGATTCCGGCCGCGGCGAGACGCGTTCGATGCGCTCCAAGGAAGACGCGCACGATTACCGTTACTTCCCCGATCCCGACCTGCTGCCGCTGGTCCTGACCAAGGACTATGTCGACAGGATCAGGGCCGGCCTGCCCGAGCTGCCCGACGCGCGGAAGAACCGCTTCATCAACGATTACGGCCTCTCGCCCTACGACGCGGGCGTGCTCGTGGCGGAGAAGGACACGGCTGAGTTCTTCGAGACGGTGGCCAAGGGGCGTGACGCCAAGCAGGCCGCCAACTGGGTGACCGGCGATTTCTTCGCCATGCTGAACCGCCGTGGTGTCGGCATCGCCCAGTCGCCGGTGAGCGCGACCTCGCTCGGCAAGCTTCTGGACCTCATCGCCGACGGCACGATCTCGGGCCGCATCGCCAAGGACCTGTTCGTCGCCATGGAAGAGACGGGCAAGGATCCGGCGGCTTTGGTCGAGGAGCGTGGGCTGAAGCAGGTCACCGACACCGGCGCCATCGAGGCCGCCATCAAGGCGGTGATCGAGGCCAATCCCGGTCAGGTCGCGGCCTACAAGGCCAAGCCGACCTTGTTCGGCTGGTTCGTCGGCCAGGTCATGAAGTCGACCGGCGGCAAGGCCAATCCCAAGGTGGTCAACGATCTCCTGAGGAAGGCTCTCGACGCTTGACCTTGCCGTTGACGTTCCGCGAGCCCGGCTCGGCCACCTCTTTGCCGCGGCCGGGTCGCTGCGGCGTCCTGGGCGCCTGCGGCGTCTGGATTTCCGATGCCTTGACCTTGGCGCGCTGCTCGGCCGGCCGCGTGGCCCGTGTCAGGTTGAAGGCCGTGTTGATCAGGCCGACATGGGAGAAAGCCTGCGGGAAGTTGCCGATCATCCGGCCGCTCTCGGTGTCGTATTCCTCGGCCAGCAGGCCGAGGTCGCTGCGGATGGACAGCAGGCGGTCGAACAGCGCCTCCGCATCCTTCCAGCGCCCGACCGAGGCATAGGCATCGGCCAGCCAGAAGCTGCAAGCCAGGAAGGCGCCCTCGCCGGGCTCCAGCCCGTCGTTGGCTTCCACGGTGTTGTAGCGTTTGACGAATCCGTCGGCGAGCAGCTCGCGCTCGATCGCCTCGATCGTGCCGAGATAGCGTGGATCGGTCGGCTTCACGAAGCCGACCTGGCCCAGCAGCAGCAGGCTGGCATCCAGCGTCGTCTCGCCATAGGCCGAGCGGAAGGTGTTCCGCTCGGCATCGAAGCCGTGCTCCCAGACCTCGTTGCGAATCCTGTGACGCGTGGCGCGCCATTGCTCGACCGGGCCCGGCAGGCCATGCCGCGTCACCGCCTTGATCGCGCGATCGTACGCCACCCACGCCATCACCTTGGAATAGGTGAAGTGGCGCCGTGGGCCGCGTGTCTCCCAGATGCCGTAGTCGGGCTCGGCCCAGGCATGATCGACATGCTTCATCAGCTCGACCTGCAGCTCCCAGCCGCTTTCCTTGGTGGAAAGCGCCCCTTTGCGCGCCTGTTCGAAGGTGTCCATCAGCTCTCCATAGACGTCGAGCTGGAACTGGCTGTGGGCGGCGTTGCCGATCCGCACCGGCTTGGAGCCGAGATAACCCGGCAGCCAGCCGACCTCCCATTCGGTCAGCCGGCGCTCGCCCATGATGCCATACATGATCTGCATGTCGGCGGGCGTGCCGGCGACCGCGCGCAGCAGCCAGTCGCGCCACGCCGACGCTTCGTCGTAGACGCCGGCGTTCATCAGGGCGAGCAGCGTCAACGTCGAATCACGTATCCAGCAGAAGCGGTAGTCCCAGTTGCGCGTCCCGCCGACGCGCTCGGGCAGGGAGGTGGTGGGGGCGGCGACGATGCCGCCGCTCGGCGCGTAGGTGAGCGCCTTCAGCGTGATCAGCGAGCGGCTTACGGCGTCGGCGTGGGGACCGTGACACTTGGTGCTGTCGGTCCAGTCGCGCCAGAACTTGACGCAGCGCTCCAGCGCCTTCTCGGCATCAATGGGCTCCGGCGCGGGAAGTTGAGAGGGGCCATAGCTCAGTACGAACGGTATCGTGCTGCCCGCGGTCGCCATGAACGTCGCCAGGGTCTTGAAATCCTTGCCCTGCAAGTCGACGGGCGTGCTCAGCACGGCCATGTCGGGGCCGGCGACGGCGCGCACGGTGCCGTCATCGAGGCGGCTCACCCACGGGATGGTGGCGCCGTAGCCGAAGCGCAGGATGAGCTCCATGCGCATCGGCACCCAGCCCTCTTCCCCACGCACCAGGCGGATGAGGTCCGAGGTTTGGTCGCGCGGCAGCATGAAGTCGATCAGGGTCACCAGACCGGTCTTCGTCCTGAAGGTGGTTTCGAGGACAAGCGTGTCCTTGCGGTAGCAGCGCGACACCTCGACGGGTTCGTCCGCCGGCGTGATCAGCCAGCGGCCATGGGACGGATCGCCGAGCAGGGCAGCGAAGCAGGCGTCCGAATCGAAGCGCGGCCAGCACAGCCAGTCTATCGAGCCGTCGCGCCCGACCAGGGCGGCGGTCTCGCAGTCTCCGATCAGGCCGTAACTTTCGATGGGTGGATTGATCATATCGCGTTGCACTCGAACATTATGACTTTGGGACCGCCTCCACGTCTGTAAAGGCTCCAGCGAACCCGTTGCCCATGTTGATGCCATCGGTCAAGGCCCACGCACATTATTGCCGTTCGATTTGACGACCCCGGACGACGCAAAGCTGGCCGCACGGACCGTGTAGACGCTGGCGGTGCCGCGTCGGTTGCCTGTGCTATGTTCGGCAAAGGAAGCGAGGACCGATGACGGCGAAGCTCTATGCCATGACCTGCGGCCGACTGGTCGGCCGACTGAAGGACATGATCGAAGGTGAGGACGGCCAGGTCGCGCTGCCGATCCCTTCCTACCTGATCGAGCATCCCAAGGGCCGCGCCGTGTTCGACACCGGCATGCATCCGCAGTGCCGCACCGATGCGGCGGGCCGATTGGGCGAGCGGGTGGCGCGCATCTTCGGCTTCGAGCAGTACGGCCCCGACGACGACGTGAAGTCGCGGCTGGAGTCGATCGACCGCGATCCCGGCAAGGTCGACTTCATCGTCAATTCGCACCTGCATTTCGACCATGCCGGCGGCAACGAGCTGGTGCCCAACGCCACCATGGTGGTGCAGAAGCGCGAATGGCAGGCGGCGCAGGATCCGGAGACCGCCGCCAAGGTCGGCTTCTTCAAGGCCGACTTCGATCACGGCCATGCGGTGAAACAGGTCGAGGGCGAGCACGACCTGTTCGGCGATGGCAGCGTGGTTTGCCTCCCAACCTACGGCCACACGCCGGGCCACCAGTCGCTCAAGGTGCGCACCGACACGGGCGAGGTCGTGCTGACCGGTGATGCCTGCTATTTCTGCCGCACCTTGCGGGAGCGCCGGCTGCCGCGCTTCGTCCATGACCGCGAGCAGATGCTGGCCTCGCTCGACCGGCTCGAGGCGCTGGAGAAGGGCGGCGCCAGGCTCTTCTTCGGCCACGACCCCGATTTCTGGAAGGACGTGCCCCAGGCGCCGGCGCCGGCGTTCTAGGGCACGGCCTCCGATCTATTCGGGAACGGCCTGGCCCGATCCGCCGAACTCGGCCGGAAAGTCCTTCAGCTTGGGCAGGCCGTCCTTCATCGGCAGCACGGTCTCGGCATAGTTCACGTGCACGCCCGGCTTGAAGGCGACGCTCGGGATGGTCGCCGCGTAGACGTCGAGCAGCCCGATCGGCGGATGGTTGGTCATGAGGTGTCCGCCGCACTTCGTGCAGTACTGCCGGTCGCTCATCGGCGTCTTGGAGAAGTGGCCGACGAATTCCGCCCCCTTGGTGACCTTCACATTCGTGGGCTTCCACAGGGTGAAGGCGTTCACCGGCCCCGCCGACCACGAGCGGCAGGAACGGCAATGGCAGTAGCCCATCGCCTCGGGTGCGCCTGTCACCTCGATCTCGACGGCGCCGCAGAAGCAGGCTCCGGTGTGCTTGTCGGTCATGTCTTTTCTCCTTTTTGGCGTTTATTGGACAGTAATCGTCACTCAACGCCGGGCTGAATAAATCGTGATGCGCCATCTATGGACGGACTGGGGTGAACCCGTTATTGGCCGCGTCCTCGAGGGCTGATCGCGACGCAGGGAGATATCGTCGGTGAGTGAGCATCCGGCAATGATCGAGACACCGTCGTCCTGTGCCGATGCGCCGGCTGTTGCGGCCTCGACAGGGGCCGACGTCTTGTCGGAAATGCTGCGCTCGGTGCGCCTGACCGGTGCGGTCTTTCTCAGCGCGCGCCTTACCGCGCCGTTCGGGCTGGTCTCGCCCAGGCGCTACGACGAGCGGATGCCGATGGCCCATCTGCGCCACATCAGCGTCTTTCATCTTGTGGCCGAAGGCGACTGCATGATCGAGACGGCAAGCGGCGCCAGGCGTGCCGTTGTGGCGGGCGATCTGCTTCTTCTGCCCCTCGCCGACCAGCATCGGCTTTTCAAGGGTGCGGCTCCGGATGCGGTCTTCGATCCGAACCTCCTGCGTCGTGGTCCGATCGAGGGGCTCTGGACGGTCAACTACGGCGGCGGCGGCGTGCAGACCCGGATTGTGTGCGGTTTCATCGAATCGGCGGAGATGCTGCTGGCGCCCATGTTCCGTTCGCTGCCCGAGCTGCTCGTCGAGCAAGCCGGCCACGACACGGTCGGCGGCCGGCTCGCCTCGACGGTGCGGGAAATACTGTCCCTGGTGGAAGCGGCGACGCCCGGCACGCAGGCCATTCTCGGCCGGATGATGGAACTGCTGTTCGTGGAAGTGCTGCGTCGCCATGCCGGCCGGTTGCCGGCCGGAAGCAGGGGATTGCTGGCGGCCCTCAACGATCCGGTGGTCGGGCGCGCGTTGCAGCTCCTGCATGCCGACCCGGCCCACCGGTGGACGGCGGACTCCCTGGCACGCGAGGCAGGCTCCTCCCGCACCGTCCTGGGCGAACGGTTCAACAGCCTGCTGGGACGACCGCCGATCGACTACCTGACGGGCTGGCGCATCCAGCTCGCGGCCGACAGGCTGCGCAACGGCCGGGACGGCATCGCGAGGATCGCGGCCGACATCGGCTATGAGTCGGAAGCAGCCTTCGGACGCGCCTTCAAGCGCGTGACCGGCATGACGCCGGGCCGCTGGCGCGACGGCGGCGGCGACAGCCGCCCGCTGATGCCGCTGCACTACAAGGAGCCGATCACCCCCGTTTGACACTCTCCTATTTATAATAATAAATAGGAAGATGACCAATGCGGCTCCTCTTCGTGCGCCCAAGCGCGGCGACCTCATGGTCGAGGAGATCAAGCGCTGGATCGCCGAACGCCGGCTGGGGCCGGGCGACAAGCTGCCCAAGGAAGACGAGCTGCAGACGCTGTTCGGCGTCAGCAAGGGCACCGCGCGCGAGGCCCTGAAGTCGCTGGAAGTGCAGGGGCTGGTCACTGTGTCGACCGGCCCGGCGGGCGGCGCCACGATCGGCGAGGTGCCGCTCGATCGGGCCTTCCAGCTCCTGCAGAACTATCTCTTCTTCCGTGAGATGGATGTGGCGCAGATCTACGCCGTGCGCCGCCTGCTCGAGCCCGAGCTGGCCGCCGGCGCCGTGCCGCACCTGACGAAGGAGCATTTCGAGGCGCTGGAGCAGAGCATCGCCACCTGCTCGCCGCAGCCGGCGAGCAAGGAAGAGGCCCTGGTGCAGCGCCAAGAGGACCTGCACTTCCACGACGTGCTGGCCGCCGCCAATCCGAACGCGCTGCTGCGCTTCATGTGCCAGGTAATCAATCAGCTGCTGCGTCATAGCGTGGCCATGAACAACCGGCCTGGTCCCACGGCCTACCGGCAGCTCGGCGAGACCAACGTGGCCGCCCACAAGCGGCTCCTGACGGCGGCGCGGCGCGGCGATGTCGAGCGCGTGCGCAAGCTCATGGTCGCGCATATCGACGAGGCCGAACGGCACGTCCTGCAGCTCGACGCGGGGGTGCGCCGGCGCTTCGTCCTCGATTCGGATCTGCAGGCGCGCATCGCGCCGCAATCGTGGCCCATCAGGAAGGAGAAGGCACGATGACCCGACATCTGTTCGACCGCCGTCAGGCGATTCTTGGCATGGGAGCAGCACTCATGATGTCATCGGCGAAGCAGGCCGTCGCGTCCGATGGTGATTTCGCCGCGCGCCTGGCCGAAATGCAGCGCGACGGCCGCGTGTCCGGCCTGGATGCGTTGCTGGTGTCGCGCGGCGGCCGCCCGCTGTTCGAGTACTACGGAGAAGGCGAGGCCGAAAACTGGGGGGCGCCGCTGGGCAAGGTCAAGTTCGGCCCGACGGTGCTGCACGATCTGCGCTCGGTGACCAAGAGCCTGGTCGGCATGCTCTATGGCATCGCGCTGGCCGACGGCAAGGTGCCGCCGCCGGAAGCCAGGCTCTACGAGCAGTTCCCCGAGTATCCCGACTTGGCGAGCCAGCCGGGCCGCGACCGCATCACGGTCGCCCACGCGCTCAGCATGACCATGGGCACCGAATGGGACGAGCTCACCCATCCCTACGGCGATCCACGCAACAGCGAGAACGCGATGGAGGTGGCGCCCGATCGCTATCGTTACATCCTCTCCCTGCCGATCGTCGGGGAGCCAGGGGTAAAATGGACCTATTGCGGCGGCGCGACCGCGCTGCTCGGCCACTTGATCGCCAGGGGCACCGGGCAGAAGCTTGTCAACTATGCGCGGCATGCGCTGTTCGATCCGCTCGGGCTGGGGCCTGTCGAATGGTCGACCGATGCCAAGGGCGAACCACACGCCGCGTCGGGCGGACGCATGCGGCCACCTGATCTTTTGCGGGTCGGCCAGATGGTGCTGGCGAACGGCGCCTGGCAGGGCAGGCAGATCGTGCCAGCGGACTGGCTGAAGCGATCGACGTCGCCCGCTGTCACCATCGAGGGTACCCGGCGCTATGGCTGGCACTGGTATCTCGGCGAGCTCCCGGTCGGCACGCCGCGTCACGCCGAACCCGCGATCAGCGCCATCGGCTGGGGCGGCCAGCGCCTGTTCCTCGTACCGGCGCTCGACCTCGCGGTCGCCATGAATGCCGGCAACTACCGCCTGCCGATCATGGAGCAGGGCCGCATCGGCACCACACTGATCCTCGACCTGGTGCTGCCGGCACTGTCCTAGAATCATGCCGGAATGCTCAATTCTGCGGCATGAACTCGAGCATCAGGCCACCCGCTTGCTCGGGCCCCACCAGAACGCGGTCGCCCTCGCGCCAGGGCGAAGGGAATGTTGTTGGCGTTCAGCAGCGCCTGCAGGGGGCGCGCGCGTTCGACGGCGATGGTGACGCCGACCACGGCCGGCAGCTCGCCGGGCGCCATGACTTCGGCGGCCTTGTATTCGAGCTGGTAGGCGAGCGGGCGCCCAGATCAGCAGTTCGACGGAGCCCGTCTTCACCAGCATGCAGCCGTCGAAGATCTCCTCGGTCGTGGCGGTCCATGCCGCCTTCAGCGCCTTGGCCACCGCCTTGGGATCGTCGGCGACCGCATGCACGGCCATCAGGCGAGCGCGCCGTTGGGGTGGACGATCCATTCCGGCTCCATGAAGGTTTCCGGCGTCTCGTGGCGCACCGGGAACCAGGGCAGCGGCCCACCGCCTTCGCCCACCACGACTTCGGCATCGACTTCGTAGCCGTCCTCGGTCTCCCAGGCGTGCGTGCGCGCCTCGCCCTCGAGCTCGGCCACGTTGACGGCCAGCGCCACGCTTGCGGGGTCGCCCTGCAGCAGCTCGATATAGTTGGGCACGTCGTCCTGGTCGGGCTGGAAGCAGATGCAACGAGGTTCCACGCCCTGGGGCGTCAGGTTGAAGCCGAGCTGCTGCAGCCGGCCGGCGACCGCCTCCGGATCCGAGAGGGTCAAGGAAAGGTGATCGATGTCGCGCGCCTGGATCTTCATGCCCGCTCATACAGGCTTAACGGTGCCGCGCTCAAGTGCGATGCTGGCGCTGGTTCAATCATGGAGAGATAGAAATGTCCAAGCCGACACTTTACGGGATCTGGCTGAGCGGGCCGACCTACAAGGCGGGGTTGGCGATGTCGCTGATGGGACAGGCCTTCGCCTACAAGCATGTCGACCTGCGCGCCGGCGCGCACAAGCAGCCGGACTATCTCGCCATCAACCGCTTCGGCCAGGTGCCGGCGCTGGTCGACGGCGATCTGAAGCTCTGCCAGTCGGGCTCGATCCTGCTCTACCTCGCCGACAAGCTCGGCAAGATGGGCGGCAAGACGCCCGAGGAGAGGGCAAGGGTGCGCGAGTGGCTGTTCTGGGAGTTCGATCGCCTCGCGCCCAATGTCTATCGTCCGCGCGCCATCAAGCGTGGCTTCATGAAGGCCGACGACAACGTCTACAATCTCTACACGGGCCTCGCGAACGATGCGCTGAAGGTGCTCGATGCCTCCTTGGCGAAGTCGCCCTTCCTGGTCGGCGATGAGCCCACGGTCGCCGACGTCGCGGTCTATGGCGACGTCGCCTATGCCGAGGAGGGCGCGATCGATCTCGGGCCCTATGCCAATGTGAAGGCGTGGATGGGCCGGATTGAGAAGCTGCCGGGCTTCAAGAAGTACGAGGACGCGCTGCCCAAGCAGGACGCCGCCTAGGCAGGAGATCAGGCGGCCGCCAGCGTCTTCCTCATGACAACGGCCGCCTGATCCATCATCGCCCCGACCGCCGGCGCAAGCTCGTCGGGCAGCAGGTCGATCGTCCACACAACGCGACTGCCGTCGCCTTCCGGGAAGACCTGCACGGCGGCGTTGTAGTGGCTGGCCCGGCCCTCGACGACCGCATAAACCAGCCGGCACGTCTCGTCGTCGGCCGTCACCAGCCGCTCGCGCGCCACCAGGCCGTTGAAGAACGTGACGATTCGATCGCCGTTGTCCATCTTGAGGTCGGCGACAAAGCCCGGCGCCACCTTGGCGTGGACCTGGCCGAAATCGCGCAGCGCATGCCACACCGGGATAGCGCCGGCATCCACAGGAATTTCTTTTCGAAGCGTTGCCATGTCGTGTCTCCTTGTTGGGCGAACAGTGGCGGCCCGGCCGTCATCGAGTCTGGCGATTTTCGGACATGATCGCCCGTCAGGCGCCCGAGCGCTCCGCCTGACCGGCGTGGTTTGGCGGCGCCTGTCCGCGGCGAGCATTGTGCTTTCCTGCAGCAGCATGGTTTTTGCATCGCCCTCGACCGCAGCGCCGGGAGGCCGGCGCGGATGTTTCAGCGAGTCAAGGAGGAGCGCGAAAAAATGTGCGAGCTCTGTTATGTCGACGAGGCGATCAAAGGCAAGATCATCGCCCGCAACTCGGAATTCCACAAAGTCGCTTCAAGCCCGTTCGGCGAGGACGACGAGGCCGGCATGCTGAACCTGATCGACGCACAATCGCGAACGGCGATCCTGCGCCGCGCCGACCCCACCAAGGTCTACGACCTTTCCGTCGATCATTTCGTCGGCATGCCCGGCTGGACCGGCGCCGGGGACCAGCCCTACCAGATATGGATGACGCACACGCCGCAGGGCGAGGTCGTCGGCGACAGCATGAAAAAGGGCAGGGAGGCCAACTCGCTCGTCGCCTACTCCGGCGATGGCATCTCGATGTACACCCATTGCGGCACCCACATCGATACGTTCAATCATTTCGGCTACAACGGCGCCATCTTCAACAACTTCACCGCGCACGATCATCTCGGCAGCCGCGCCTGGCGCAAATGCGGCGCCGAAAAGCAGCCTCCGATCTTTGCCCGTGGCATTCTGCTCGATGTCGCGGGCATGCACGGCATGGACACGCTCGAGCCGAGCCATGCGATCGGTGAGAAGGATCTCGTGGACTGCCTGAAACACCAGAACACCCAGCTTCGCAGCGGCGACGTCGTTCTGATCCGCACGGGTCAGATGAAGCTGTGGCCGGACAGCACGTTCGTGATGAACACGCCCGGCCTCAATCGCGAGGGCGCGGAATTCCTGGCGAAGAACGGGGTGGTCACCATCGGGGCCGACAATCTGACCCTCGAGCAGACGCCGGCCGCCGATCCGATCAATTTCTTTCCGGTGCACACCTATCTGCTGGCCGAAGCCGGCGTGCCGATCATCGAGATCATGCAACTCGACGAGCTGGCCGCCGACAAAGTCTGGGAATTCGCCTTCTTCGGCGCCTGCATAAAGCTGCGGGGGGCGACGGGTGCGCCCATGCGGCCGGTCGCGATGCCGTTGGTGGACAGTCCAGTCATCTAGGCTTTTGGCGGCTACGCGCTCCCAGCCTCGCTCCATCTCAGCCCCGCCCCCGCCCCCGCTCAAGCGGGGGCGTCTGCTTTGGGGTCGCTCTTATGCGCAACATGGCCTTGACGGAGGCGACGGACGGGGAGACGCTTCCTGTAACGAAAAGCAAGGAGGGAGCATCCATGGATACTCGGTTCCTGCGTAGCGTTCGTTGGCTGGCGTGCCTCGGCTTCCTGTTCGGAGCCTCGATACTCCCAGCCACCGCCCAAGACGGTCCCAAACTCTACGTCTTCACCTCGGGTTCGCTCGGTGGCTTCCCGAAGGCCGCGCTGCAGATCGGCGCAAAGGGCAACCTCGATTGGGCGCCCGTCAGCTTCTATGTGATCAAGCATCCCAAGGGCAACGTGATGTTTGACACCGGCAACAACGACAAGACCATCACCGATCCTGATGGATGGTGGGGTCCGCTTGGCCAAGGGCTTCGGGCTGAAGATGACCAAGGACGATGCGATCCCGGTCCAGCTCGCCAAGATCGGGCTGAAGCCCGACGACATCAAGTATGTCGTTGTCGGCCATCTTCATCTCGACCATGGCGGCAACGTCGGGCAGTTCAAGAACTCGACGCTGATCGCACAGGACGACGAGTTCAAGGCGGCGTGGTGGCCCGATGTCGGCTACTCGGTCTACTACATCCCGGGCGACTTCGCCGACACCAAGAACATGAAGACGATCCGGCTCAGCGGCGACTTCGATCTGTTCGACGACGGCTCGGTGCGCATCTTCCGGGCGCCGGGCCACACGCCGGGCAGCCAGTTCGTGGTGGTCAAGCTGCCAAAGACCGGCTCCGCGATCCTGACCAGCGATGCGGTCTATCTGCAGGAGAATCTCGACAAGAACCTGATCCCGCCGATTCCCGGCACGTGGAACCCGGGCGACATGTATCGCAGCTACGAGCGCATCCGCCATATCCGCGACGTCGAGAACGCCAAGCTCTTCATCGCCCACGATCCGGAGCTGTTCAAGGCGGCGAAGAAGGCACCGGAGTTCTACGATTAGTCGGAATCTTCCGGATCGCGAGCCTCCGGCTCGCTCATGATCATGAGCGAGCGACGGGCGCGCGGTCCGGACGGGCCGAGGCCGTGAGCGCCATCGTTGCAAGGGGAGTCAGCAAGCGATACGGCTCGACGCTGGCGCTCGATTCGCTCGATCTCGAGATCGCGCGCGGCGAGGTGTTCGGCCTGCTGGGTCCCAACGGCTCGGGCAAGACCACCTTCATTCGCCTGCTCGCGGGATACCTGCTGCCGACCTCGGGAAGCCTCGAGGTCGATGGCTGTGATTCGGCGCGCGATTCATTCGCGGCCCGTTTGCGCATCGGCTACGTGCCGGAGGCGGCGCCCGTCTACGGCAACATGCGGGTGCGCGAGTTCCTGGCCTTTATGGCCCGTCTGCGCGGCATGCCGGAGCGGCGCGTCGGCGGGGCGGTTGACGGAGCTATCGCGGCGCTGGCGCTGGGCAGCGTGGCCGACCGGCCAGCCCGCACCCTGTCGCGCGGCTATCGCCAGCGCACGGCGATCGCGCAGGCCCTGGTACACGACCCGCCCATCGTCATCCTCGACGAACCGACCAACGGGCTCGATCCCCGCCAGATCATCGAGATTCGCGAGCTGATCCGCCGGCTTGCCGGCCAGCACACCGTCGTCGTGAGCTCGCACGTGCTGCCCGAGGTGGCGCGCATCGCCGACCGCGTCGCCATCCTGTTGGGCGGCCGGCTGCTTGGCGTGCGCGCCATGGCCGACACGCCCGACCTCGAAGCCTGGTTCCTGTCGGTGGCATGAGGACGCTCGGCATCCTGCTGCACAAGGAGATGCTGGCGACCTTCGGCTCGCCGATCGCCTATACTGTGGCCGGCGTCTTCCTGCTGGTGCTGGGCTACACCTTCAGCCTCACCCTGTTCGCGACCAAAGTCGCCAACCTCCTCTACATCTTCCACCAGATGTACGTGCTGACCATCCTGCTGGTGCCGGCGCTCACCATGCGCGCCATCGCCGAGGAACGGCGGACCGACACGCTCGAGCTGCTGCTCACCGCGCCGGTGCGGGAGGTCTGGATCGTGCTCGCGAAGTTCTTCTCGGTGCTCGCCCTGGTGCTGATGATGTATGCCGGTGCGTTCACCTACGCGATCGTGCTCGACATCTACGGTTCGCCGGATTGGGGTCCCATCGCCAGCGGCTACCTGGCGCTCGTCTGCCATGCCTCGTTGATCGTGGCCATCGGCCTCTTGATGTCGAGCCTGACCGAGAACCAGGTGGTCGCCGCGGCGCTGACGCTGGGCGCCGTGCTGATGCTGTGGTTCGCCGATTCCGTCTCGTACCTTCTGCCGCCGCCGTTCGACGTGCTGGCGATCAACCTGTCGCTGATCGGCCATTTCAAGCCCATGGTGTCGGGATCGGTGTTCGTCTCCGACATCTGCTACTTCGTCAGCCTGGCGCTGCTGGCGCTGTTCCTGACGACGCGCCGGCTGGCCGAGCGATGAGCGGCGAGGAAAGCGACTGGCTGGGCGCCCTGTGGTTCGTTGGCTGCGTGGCGGCCCTCGTCGTGCTGTTTGCCGCTGCGCTGAAAGTGCGCGTCTATGGCGCCGGCTGGCGGCGCTGGGCGGTGCGGACCGGGCTTGTGGGCGCCGCGCTGCTCGTCACGCTGGCGGCCAACGTCGCGATCTACCGCCACGACGCCCATCTCGACTTCACGCGCGAACAGGCCTTCACGCCCTCGCGCGAGGCCCAGGAGGTCGTGCGCACGCTGCGCGAGCCGGTGGAGGTCGTCTACTTCTACCAGAAGGACAATCCGGCCGGCCGCTCGGCGGTCACCATGCTGGAGCTGCTGGGGCGCCTCAATCCCAGGCTCGCCGTCGAGACCGTCGACATCGACCGCAGTCCGGCGCGGGCCGGGCAGTTGGGTGTGCGGCTCTACAATACGGCGGTCATCCGGGCGGGCGAGAACCGCATCGAGGTGGTGAGCACCGACGACCGCGAGATCGCGCTCGGCATCCTGCGCGCGCTGCGTCAGCGTCAGCCGCTGGTCTGCTTCGCCACCGGCCACGGCGAATACGATATCGACAATTTCGCGTTCCATACCCACTTCGAAGGCGCCCAGGGCCATAGCCACAACAGCGCGGGCACGGGCCTGGTGCTGATGGAGCAGCACGGTCTCGGCCGTCTGCGCCGCGCCATCGAGAAGCTGGGCTTGACGGCGCGCAAGGTTGAGGTGGCGGCGGGCCGGCCCGTGCCGGCGGAATGCAATGCCCTGATCGATGCCAATCCGCGCACACCCTACGCTCCGCCCGAGGCGGATATCCTGCGCCGTTACCTGCAGGGCGGCGGCTCCTACATGCTGCTGGTCGAGCCGGACTTCGCGATCGAGGACAGGATGGCCGTCCTGCTTGCCGAGGCTGGCGCCAGGATAGGGCAGGGAGTGGTGGTCGATCCGGTCGACCATTACTTCACCGACGAGCAGATGATCGCGATAACGCGCTACGCCAACCATCCCGTGACCCGCTCGCAGGCGCTGTCCTTCTATCCGGGCGCCCGGCCGGTCGAACCGGTGACGGCGGCCGGCGTCAAGGCGGTGGCCCTGTTCGCCAGCGGGCCCAAGAGCTACGTCGTGCATGACCGCATGCGCTTTCGCGAGGAAGCGGCGGCGGCGCCGCGCGGCGCGCAGCCGCTGGCCGTGGCGGCCGAGGGCAGGCTGGCCGGTGCAACGGGCCGGCCGTTCCGGCTGATGGTGGTGGGCGATGCGGACTTCGCCAGCAACTCGTTCTTCCCCTACCTCGCCAACGCCGACATCGTGCTGGCCGGCGTGTCGTGGCTGCTGCACGAGGAACGCTTGCCGACGCTGAAGCCGCCGGTCGAGGTCCTGCCCCGGGTGACGCTGACCAATGCCGAGGTGCGCTGGATCTTCATCCTGACGGTGATCCTGCTGCCCGGCGCCGTGGTGCTGGCAGGGGCAGGCGTGTGGTTGTGGCGACGCCGCTGATCCGGCGCGCCCGCTGGCCGCTGGCGGCGGCCGTCGCCGTCGCCTTCCTGGCGATTTTGGCGCTGCACGGCGAGCGTCCCGATTCGGCTCTGGCGCCCTTCAAGGCAGCCGGCCCGCTGACGGCCTTCGCGCCGGAGCAGGCCCGCGAGGTCGACATCGCCAAGGCCGGCGACACCTGGCATTTCCGCCGCGAGGCGGGAACATGGCAGGCGGTCCACGCGCCGCGGCCGGTGCCGGCGGACGCGAGCGACCGCATCGACACGGCACTTCGCCTGCTGCGCGATTCGCGTCCGCTGCGCGTGCTCTCGCCGGACGAGGTCTCGCGCACGACGGCCGCCGACTATGCGCTCGGCGCGGACGCGCTCAGCGTCACGGTGCACGCCGCGGGCGGAGCGACGTTCGCCATCCGCTTCGGCGCGCTGAACCCCCTGGGATCGGCGACCTACGCCCGGGTCGAGGGCGCTGAAGAGGTGCCGCTTCTGCCGGCCTATGTCGCCGGGACATGGGAGCAGGCGATCGGCGCGACGCGATGAGGCGGGTCGTCGTCTTCCTTCTGCTGGCGGTGATCTGGCCAGCCTGCGCACAGGCGCACGTCACCAGCACCGGCCTGGCCACGCTCGCCGTCGATGATGGAAGGTTGCTCTACAGGCTGACGGTGGTGGCCACCGAGGTCGACGATCAGGCCGGCCGGCTGTTGGTGGAAGCGGCCGCGGGAGACCAGGCCGCCGCCGAGCGGGTGGCGGGCTTCCTGCGTGACTATGCCCGCTTCTCGATTGCGGATGAGGCCTGCCGGCCGGGACGCATCTCGATCCGCGGTTCCGGCGCGGCCGACGACAAGGTCGTTCTGGAGATGGCCCTGTCGTGCCCGAAATCCGCCGGCCTCCTCGCCATTCACGACGACTGGCCGGAAGTGCTGGGCGCGCATTTCCAGACGGTGCTGAGCGTGCGCGTGCCCGAGAAAGCCTCGGTCGAATTCGCCTTTTTGGAGGACCGGCGACGCATCACGCTCGACCTTGGGACGGCGGTCGCCACAGGCTGGGGCAGCTTCGTCGCCATGGGCGTCGAGCACATCGTGGGCGGCGTCGATCACCTGCTGTTCCTGCTTGCCCTGCTGGCGCTCTCGCGCGGCGTCTGGCCGACGGTGAGGATCGTGACGGCTTTCACCGTTGCCCACAGCGTGACGCTGAGTCTGGCCGCGCTCGGCCTGGTCGATGTTCCGTCCCAGGTCGTGGAGCCGCTGATCGCCGCCTCGATCGTCTGGGTCGCCGTCGAGAATCTCGTGGCGCCGGCAGGCGCGGGACGGCGGTGGTTGATCGCGGCGATCTTCGGTCTGGTCCACGGCCTGGGCTTTGCCTCCGCGCTGACCGAGCTCGACCTGTCTCGCAGTGCGATGGTGAGGGCGCTGATCGGCTTCAACGTGGGCGTCGAGCTTGGCCAGCTTGCCTTCGTTGTCGTCGTCCTGCCGCCTCTTGCCTGGGCGTCGCGGCCCGGTCATTTACCCTGGCTGCCGCAGGTCCTGTCGGTGATCGTTGCCGCAGTGGGCATGGTCTGGCTGGTCGCGCGGCTTGCCGCTGTGCTTTGATGGCGGCAACTCTCGGGAGGAATCCGATGTCGATGGTTCGTCTGGCCGCCGTGACGGCGCTCGCGGCTCTTGTAGTGTTGCCCGCCGCCGCCCAGGGCATTCCCAAGGCGCAGTCGCCGGAGGAGGTGGGCTTCTCCTCGGTCCGCCTGAAGCGGCTGTCCGACCGCATCAACGAGGGCGTGAAGAACAACGAGCTGCCGGGCGCCGTCGTGCTGATCGCGCGCAACGGCAAGCTCGCGATGTTCGACTCCTTCGGCTTCCGCGACAAGGAAGCCAAGGTCCCGATGACCAACGACACCATCTTTCGCATCGCCTCGATGACCAAGCCCATCGTCACCGTCGCGGCCATGACCCTGGTCGAGGACGGCAAGATCAGCCTCGCCGATCCGGTGTCGCGCTACATCCCGGCCTTCGCCGACACCAAGGTGGCGGTTCAGAAGGAGAAGGATGACGGCACGGTCGAAATCACGCTCGAGCCGCAGATCCGGCAGATGACCATCCAGGACCTGATGCGCCACACCTCGGGCCTGACCTATGGCACGCCCGGCACCAACCAGATCAAGCAGTCCTACCTCGACATGAAGGTCAACGACCGAAGCCAGACCCTGGCCGAGATGGCCGACAAGCTCTCCAAGCTGGCGCTGCTCTACCAGCCGGGCACGACCTGGGAATATTCCATGTCGGTCGACGTTCTGGGCCGCGTCATCGAGGTGGCTTCCGGCATGCCGCTCGACAAGTTCATCGAGGAGCGCGTTACCAGGCCCTTGAAGATGGGCGACACCGGCTTCGAGGTCGGGGCCGACAAGAAGGCGCGGGGCGCCCGGCCGATGAAGGAGGGGCCCAAGCACGAGATGCCCTCGATCCCCGACGTCACCGAGAAATTTACCTGGCGGTCGGGCGGCGGCGGCATGGTCTCGACCGCGGCCGACTATGCCCGCTTCCTGCAGATGTTCGCCAACGGCGGCCAGCTCGACGGCGTGCGGGTGATCTCCCGCAAGACCATCGACCTCATGACCGCCGACTCCCTGCCGCCCGACGTCAAGATGGGCGCCGACATGTGGCGCTTGGGCGCGATGGAGCCCAGCGCCCGCATGGGGCAGGGCTTCGGCCTGGGCTTCGCCGTGCGCAACGAGCAGGGCCGCAACCCGCTGCCCGGCTCGCCCAACGACTACTTCTGGGGCGGCGCCTACGGCACCTATTTCTGGCACGACCCGCGGGAGCGCATGTATGTCGTGTACATGATGGAGTCGCCCGCGGCGCGGCTGCGCTACCGCTACCTGCTGCGCGACCTGGTGTACCAGGCGCTGGTCGGGAATTGACCGCCGGGGGTGCGCATCCCCGGCACGCTTCCTATATTGGGCCCCATGACGAACGATCCCCGGAATTGGATGTGGTCGGAAGCGCTGCAGATGCTGGCGCGCGCCGAGCGCCTGCATCGCGAGGTTTTCAACCCGCCCCGGAGGTCCCAGCGCGGCATCAGCTGGGAGCCGCCGACCGACGTGCTGGAGACCGAGGACGCCGTCCTGGTCTTCGTCGCCCTGCCGGGCGTTGACCCGGAGAAGGTCGAGCTTGCCATCCATGGCGGGGGCCTGACGATTGCCGGCGAGCGCGCGCTGCCGGTGGAGGCCAGGACCGCGATCATCCACCGGCTCGAGCTGCCGCAGGGGCGGTTCGCGCGGCAGATCCCTCTCCCTGCAGGCCGCTATGAGAAGCCGCGCAGCGTCGTGGCCAACGGTTGCCTGGTGATCCGCCTGCCCAAGGCTTCAGCGCAGAAGGCCAAGCCATGAGCCCGCCCGATGTGAACCCCGGCGCCGCCGGCCAGGCTGCGCGGCCGCTGCCGTCCGACGCCCTGATCGTCGTGCCGGTGCGCAACACCGTGCTGTTCCCGGAGATCGTCTTCCCCATCACCGTGGGACGCGCCTCGTCGATCGCCGCCGCCCAGCAGGCGGTGCGCGAGCAGCGCCAGATCCTGATCGTTCTGCAGCGCGACCCGGAGATGAACGAGCCCGGGCCGAACGACCTGCATCGCACCGGCACGGTCGCCAACGTCGTGCGCTACGTGACCAGCCCGGAGGGCGGCCACCACCTGATCTGCCAGGGCGTGCAGCGCTTCCGCGTCAGCGAGTTCGTCGAGGGTTATCCCTTCCTGCTGGCGCGCGGCCTGCACATCGCCGAGCCGACCACGACCGGGCCGGAGATCGAGGCGCGCTTCCTGCATTTGCAGGAGCAGGTGCGCGAAACCCTCGACCTGCTGCCACGCGTTCCGCCCGAGATGCGCCAGACCGTCGAGGCGACCACCTCGCCGGGCATGCTGGCCGACCTCGCGGCGACCTATCTCGACGCCACGCCGGTGGAGAAGCAGGACGTCCTCGAGACCATCGAGCTGGTGCCGCGGCTCGACAAGGTCTCCAAGCTTCTGGCCCATCGCCTGGAAGTTCTGCGCCTGTCGGCCGAGATCGGCCGCCAGACGAAGGCCTCGCTCGACACGCGTCAGCGCGAGGTGCTGCTGCGCGAGCAGATGGCCGCCATCCAGAAGGAGCTGGGCGACGAGGGCTCCAACAAGCAGGAGCTGGCCGATCTCGAGAAGGCGATCGCCGAGGCCAGGATGCCGCCCGAGGTCGAGGCCGTGGCGCGCAAGGAGCTGCGCCGCCTGCAGCGCACGCCCGAGGCGGCGGGCGAATACAGCATGATCCGCACCTACCTCGACATCCTGATCGAGCTGCCCTGGGCGCCGCCCGAGCCCAAGGCGATCGATCTCGCCGAGGCGCGCCGCGTGCTCGATGCCGACCACTACGGCCTGGAGAAGATCAAGCAGCGCATCATCGAGTACCTGGCGGTGCGCAAGCTGGCGCCCGAGGGCAAGGCGCCGATCCTGTGCTTCGTCGGACCGCCCGGCGTCGGCAAGACCTCGCTCGGCCAGTCGATCGCCCGCGCCATGGGGCGCAAGTTCGCGCGCGTCAGCTTGGGCGGCGTGCACGACGAGGCCGAGATCCGCGGCCATCGGCGCACCTATATCGGTGCGCTGCCCGGCACCATCATCCAGACGATCCGCAAGGCCGGCGCCCGCGACTGCGTGATGATGCTCGACGAGATCGACAAGATGGGCAGCGGCATCCACGGCGATCCGGCCTCGGCCATGCTGGAGGTGCTCGATCCCGAGCAGAACGGCACCTTCCGCGACAACTATCTCGACGTGCCGTTCGATCTGAGCCGCGTCGTGTTCATCACCACGGCCAACATGCTGGACACCATCCCCGGCCCGCTGCGCGACCGCATGGAGATCATCCAGCTCTCGGGCTACACGGCGGGCGAGAAGCTCGAGATCGCCAAGCGCTATCTTATGCGCCGCCAGCTCGAGGCCAACGGCCTGAAGCCCGAGCAGGTCGATATCGACGATGCGGCGCTCCGGCGCATCATCGAGGGCTATACGCGGGAAGCGGGCGTGCGCAGCCTGGAGCGCGAGATCGGCCGGGTGCTGCGCCATGTCGCGGTCGAGATCGCCGAGGGCAAGGCCGAGAAGACGCATATCGGTGTCGACGCCCTGGAAAAGATCCTGGGTCCCGTGCGCTTCGAGAACGAGGTCGCCATGCGCTCCAGTGTGCCGGGCGTGGCCACTGGGCTCGCCTGGACGCCGGTCGGCGGCGACATCCTGTTCATCGAGGCGACCCGCACGCCGGGCAACGGCCGCCTGCTGCTGACCGGCCAGTTGGGCGAGGTCATGCGTGAAAGCGCGCAGGCGGCGCTCAGCCTGGTCAAGAGCCAGGCCGCCCAGCTCAAGATCGAACCGGCGCTGTTCGAGAAGAGCGACATCCATGTCCACGTGCCGGCCGGCGCCACGCCCAAGGACGGGCCGAGCGCGGGCGTCGCCATGTTCATGGCGCTGACCTCTCTGCTCACCGGCCGCGTCATCAGGAGCGACACCGCCATGACCGGCGAGATCAGCCTGCGCGGCCTCGTTCTGCCGGTGGGCGGCATCAAGGAGAAGGTGGTCGCCGCGGCCGCCGCCGGCATCACGCGCGTGATGCTGCCGGCGCGCAACAGGCGCGACTACGACGACATCCCCGAGGAAGTGCGCAAGACGCTGCAGTTCGTCTGGCTGGAAACGGTCGAGGACGCCGTGGCACAGGGGCTGCAGCCCCTGTCGCCCTAGCTAGGCTGCCATCGCTTTTTCTCCGACCGCCCGCCGCAGCGCCGCGCGCGCCAGCAGGCGCGTCGAATCGAGCGTCGGCAGGGGCGAGTTCGCATCGTCGATGATCAGCGGGATCTCGGTGCAGCCCAGCGCGACGGCGTCGCAGCCCTGCTCCTTCATGCGTCCGATCACCTTTTGGTAATAGGCGACCGACTCCGGCTTGAAGCTGCTGCACACCAGCTCGTCCATGATGATGCGGTTGCATTCGTCGCGCTCGTCAGCGCTCGGACGCCGATAGCCGAGGCCTCGCGCCGTAAGCTTCTCCGGATAGACCTCGCTGTCGACCAGCCATTTTGTCCCGGTGATGCCGATACGATGGAAGCCGCGGGCCACGGCTTCACCCGCGACGACCTCGGCGATGTGCAACCAGGGCAGGGGCGAGCGCTCCAGCACGTAAGGCAACGCCTGGTGGATGGTGTTGTCGGGGCAGATCAGGAAGTCGGCGCCCATGCGCGCGAGCTTGTCTGCCGATGCGAGCATGAGGTCGCCCACGCCCTGCCAGTCGCCGCGATGGATGTGCTCCATGTAGTCGGCGAGCGACGGCGTGTGCATCGAGACTTCGGGATGCGCGTGCGCGCGGCCGAGCGCCGCCGCGCCTTCGACGCAGATGGTACGATAGCAGAGGGCGGCGCCTTCCGCAGAGCAAGCGACTATTCCGATATGCTGAGTCATGGCCCAATTTTACGAATCGCGTGACGGTATCGCAACGTCGTCGCATGCCGGCTTTGACCACTCCGCATGACGCGCTATGCTTCGCCCATAAACGAGTGTTGTGGGAAGGAAACGAGATGTCGATCAAGCGTCGCCAAGTGTTGTCCGGCTCCGCCGCCGGAGCCGTGTCTTTGGCTTCCGGCCTTGCCGCCCCGGCGATCGCCGCCAACGAACCGATCAAGATCGGCTATCTGCCGGCCCTCACGGGGCCCAGTTCCTCGACCGGCGTCGGCATCAACCGCGGCACCGTCATGGCGGTCGAGGAGATCAACGCGGCGGGTGGTGTCGACGGCCGCAAGATCGAGCTGATCGTGCGCGACACCCAAAGCGATCCGACCAAGGCGGTGAACGCCGTGGCCGAGCTGACCCAGCGGCAGAAGGTCGCCATGATCTGGGGACCGATGAACTCGGGCGAGGCGCTGGCGGCGACGCCGCTGATCGCACGCGACAAGGTGCCGATGCTGCATCCTTGCTGGGTCGACTCGCTGATCAATGTCCAGAAATACCCGATGGCCTTCCGCAACGCGCCGACCAACCAGCAGGTCGGCGGTGCGGCCAATCATTACGTGGTCGACGTGCTGAAGCTCAAGAAGGTGGCGGTGATCAGCGACACCACCGGCTACGGCACGGCGTCGGTCGAGGCCTATGTGCCGATGCTGAAGACCAAGGGTGCCGAGGTGGTCTACACCGGCCATATCGACGCCGCCAATCCGGACCTCAAGCCGGACATGCTGCGCATGCGTGACGCCGGCGCGCAGGCCATCATGCCGTGGAGCGTCAACGCGGGCTTCCTGTCGCGCATCCTCAACACGCGCGGCGCGATGGCCTGGGATGTGCCGGTGGTCGGCCAGACGACCTTGGGTTCCGGCCAGACCAAGGCGCTGCTGGAGAAGCCGGAGTACTGGAACAAGGTCTACTCCAACAACTTCCGCAATTGCTGCTACGTCAACGGCAAGCTGCCGCCGCGCGCCCAGGAATTCGTCGAGCGCCTGCGCAAGGCCAAGACCGAGATGGGCGACACGCTGCTGTGGTGGATCGCGCTCGGCTGGGACGGCGCACGCCTGATGGCCGAGACCATCAAGGGCGGCGGTGGCAGTTCGGCCCCGCAGATCGTCGGCTACTTGAACAAGCTCAACGCCTGGCCGGGCGTCTACGGCACCGTCACCTTCACGCCGCAGCAGCACAACGGCTTCCAGGACAACGAAGTCGTGATGTGCGAGGTCAATTCGCTGCGCGACGGCGCGTTCAACATCGCCCCCGGCTACAGCGCCTAGCCGGTGTTCGAGTCCGTCGTTTCCTACGGCCTGGCGGTAGGAGCGGTCTATGCCCTGATCGGCATCACCTACAACGTGATGTACTCGGCCTCGCGCGTGTTCAGCTTCACCGCGGGGATGTTGGGGATGCTGGGCGGTGTGCTGGGCGCCCTGTTCATCGGCAGGCTCGGCCTGCCGGCGATTGTCGGCTTCGTGCTGGTGTTGGCCTGCGGGGCCGTGATCGGCGTCGTCACCGAGATCGTCACCGTGCGGCCGGTGCTGAAGAGCATCGAGCAGCATCTCTACGTGCTGTCGACGCTCGCCTTTGCCCTGATGGTGCAGCAATTCACGGCCATCGAATGGGGCACCGAGCCGCAGCCCTTTCCCCGGCTGATCCCGATCGGGCGGGGCTGGCTCGACCAGCAGTTCTGGCTGCCCATGCTGGCCTGCGCGGCGACCATCGTCGGCCTGGAGTTCCTCTATCGTCACACGCTGATCGGCCGCGCCTTCCTGGCGATCGCCGAGGACAGCTACGCCGCGCGCGCGCTCGGCCTGCCCGAGCAGGCCTTGCGGCTGGCAAGCTTCGCGCTCGCCGGCATGATCGGCACCCTGGCGGGCTTCACCGGCGCGGAGATGCTGCTGGCCTTCTTCGGCAACCAGTCGATCCTGAACTTCTACGGCTTCGTGCCGGTGGCGCTGGGCGGCATGGGATCCAACCGCGGCGCGGTGGTCGGCGGCCTGGCGCTGGGTCTCTTCCAGCAGGCGGCGAACTTCCTGGTTGGCGGCATCTTCGCCGCGGTGGCCGTGTTCGTCGTCTTCATCGCCGTCCTGCTGCTGCGGCCCGAGGGGCTCGCCGGCGCGGCTACCGCGCGGCGGGTCTGATGGACGCCAGCGCTCCCCCCATATTGGCGCGCACGGCGGGCCCGAGCCGGTTCGCCCGGATCGAAGCGGCGCTGCCCTGGGCGGCGCTGGCCGTCGCCGGCGTCGGCCTGCCGCTGCTGGACGATTCCTACGCCGGCGTGATCGCCCAGCGCGCCTGCATCTACTGGATCCTGGTCGCCGGGCTGAACCTGGTGGTGGGCTTCGCCGGTCAGATCGCCATCGGCTGGGTGGCGTTGCTCACGCTCGGCGCCTACACCACCGCCGTGCTGACCGCCGGCACCGTGACGGCGGAATGGAGCCCCTATCTCGCCCTGGTGGCGAGCGCCGTGCTGGGCGGACTGTTCGGCGTCGTCGTCGGCCTGCCGGCGCTCAGGCTGCGCACCTTCTATTTCGCCATGACGACCTTGGGCTTCGCCACCATCGTCACCCAGGTGGCGCTCGCCTGGAAGAGTGTGACCGGCGGCGGTATCGGCACACCGGGGCCCGTCTTTCCCTGGCCGTTCGACCCGGGCTGGGGCTTCTATTACCTCTGTCTCATCCTCGCCGCCCTGGCCACCTGGATGACGGCCAATATCGCGTCGAGCCGCTACGGCCGTGCGCTGGTGGCCATCCGCGACGCCGAGGTCGCGGCTGAAGCCTCGGGCATCGCCAAGCCGCGCCTCCTGATCACCGTGTTCCTGTTCAGCGGTGCGCTGGCCGGCGTGGCGGGCGGGCTGTTCTCCTCGCTGCAGTCCTACATCACGCCCGATGCTTTCACCTTCGACCTGTCCATCCTGTTCTTCATCGCCATCCTGATCGGCGGCCGCGGCTCGATCCTGGGGCCGCTGCTCGGCACCATCATCCTGACGGTGCTGCCGGAGTTCGCCGCCCCGCTGGTCGCCTGGTCGACCTTCCTCTACGCCACGCTCCTGCTGGTCATCGTTCTGGCGATTCCGGGCGGCATCGCCGACCTCTTGGACTACAAGAACCGCCGCCCGCTGGAGCAGCATCGCGAGATCGTGCCGCGGCCCGAGCTGCTGGCGGGCGTGCTCGATCGCGGCGGCGGACATGACGTGCTGGCGCTCCGCAACATCGTGCTGCATTTCGGCGGCGTGCGCGCCATCGACGGGCTCGACCTGGATATCCATCCCGGCGAGGTGCACGGCCTGATCGGCCCCAACGGCAGCGGCAAGACGACGACGCTCAACGTCATCTCCGGCTACTACGCGCCGCAGTCCGGCGAGGTGCGGCTGGGCGGCGCCATCCTGTCGGCCAATGCGCCACAGCTTCGCGCCGGCCATCGCATCGCCCGCACTTTCCAGACGCCGCGCCTGATCGGCGGCGCCTCGGTGCTGGAGAACGTCATGATCGGCGGCACGAACTACGGGCAGGCGACCTTCACCGAATCGCTGCTGACGCTGCCGCGCCACCGGCGTGACGAGCGGCGGCTGCGCGAGGCGGCGCTGCGGACGCTGGCCACGGTGGGGCTCGAGTCGCTGGCGGCCGTGCGCGCCGATCGCCTGCAGCACAGCGAGCTGCGTTTCATGGAGATCGCGCGCGCGCTCATGCTGCGGCCGGCCTGCCTGATGCTGGACGAGCCCGCGGCCGGCCTGTCGGCGGAGGAGATCCGGCGCCTCGGCGCGCTGATCAAGGACATCAGCCGCGCCGGCACGGCCGTGCTGCTGGTCGAGCACCACGCCGACCTGATCTTCGACATCTGCGACAGGGTCACCGTGCTCAATCTCGGCAAGGTGCTGGCGGCCGGCACGCCGGCGGAGATCCGCTCGCATCGGGAGGTGGTGAGTGCCTATCTCGGCGCCTGAATCGCTTCTTGAAATTGCCGGTCTGAGCGCCGGCTACGGCAAGATCGGCGTGCTGCACGGCATCGATCTCAGGATCGGCAAGGGCGAGGCCGTGGCCCTGCTCGGCCCCAACGGCGCCGGCAAGACGACCCTGCTCAAGGCCGTGTCGGGCCTGCTGCCGCGTTCCGGCAGCATCCGCTTCGCCGGCCAGGACATCTCGCAGGCGGGCCCGCGCGACACCGTGCGCGCCGGGCTGGTGCATGTCGTCGAAGGCCATCGCGTCTTCACCCAGCTCAGCGTGTTCGACAACCTGCTGCTCGCCGGCTACGGCATGCGGCGCGACGACATCGCCCGGCAGGTCGAGGAGGCCCTGGCCTTCTTCCCCGAGATCGCCGAGAAGCGCCACGATCGCGCCAGCACCCTGTCGGGTGGCCAGCAGCAGATGCTGGCGGTGGCGCAGGGCCTGGTGCGCCGGCCGCGCCTGCTGATGCTCGACGAGCCCTCCGCCGGCCTCTCGCCCGTCCTGGTCGACCGCGTGCTGGCGGCCGTTACGCGCCTGCGCGCGGCCGGCACGGCGGTGCTGCTGGTCGAGCAGTTGATCGAGAAGGCGCTCGCCGCCTGCGATCGCGTCTATGCGCTCGCGCGCGGCTCGATCGTGCTGGAGGCCCGCACCGACGAGGCCGACCTGCCCAACCGCCTGGAGCACGCCTATTTCGGCCAGGACGTCGCCGCGCCGCTGGCCTCTTAGATCCAGCCGCTACTTCTTCAGCCGCATTCGCCCCATGAAGTCGCGCTTGCCGAGCGGCACGCCCTTGCTGCGCAGGATGTCGTAGGCCGTCGTGGCGTGGAAATAGAAGTTGGGCAGGGAGAAGGACAGCAGGAAGCCCTCGGCCGTGAACGGCATCCTGGTGTCGCGGATCTGGAAGGCCATGTCCTTTCCTTCCAGCGCATTCACCTCGTCGGGCGTGAGCTTCTGCAGCGCCTCGCGCGTCTCGGCCGCCACCTTCTGCAGCCCGGCATAGTCCAGCGCCGGCATCTGCGGCGGCGGCGCGAAAACACCCGCCTGAACACCCTTGATCGCGCCCAGCGAATGGTGCGCGACCGACCAGATCTGGAAGCGCAGCGGCAGCATGTCGGGCGCCAGCCGCGTCTCGACGACCTCCTCGGGATCGATGCCCTTTTCCTTGAAGTGCGCCAGCCCGCGTTCCAGGAAGCCCTCGACGCCGCCCAGGGTCTGCAGGTAGTTGGCGACGCTCAGATCGTAAAGTGCGATGGCCATGGCAGGCGATCCTCCCCGTTTGGATGGTCCTCCTTACTGGAAACGACCCTTTCCTCATAGGGTCATGAGGGCTTCGTCGTTCGCAGGGCCCGGTGGATCGTCTAGTCTGCCGCCCACCAAACGTCTTCAGGAGGCGCGCACCATGATCGACCTTCACTACTGGCCGACGCCCAACGGCTGGAAGATCTCCATCATGCTCGAGGAATGCGGGCTGCCCTACAGGATCGTGCCGGTGAACATCGGCACCGGCGAGCAGTTCAAGCCGGAGTTCCTCAAGATCAGCCCCAACAACCGCATGCCCGCCATCGTCGATCACGAGCCGCCGGGCGGCGGCGCGCCGGTGTCGGTGTTCGAATCGGGCGCCATCCTGCAGTACCTCGCCGAGAAGGCGGGCAAGTTCCTGCCGAAGGACCTGCGCGGCAAGTACGAGGTGCTGCAGTGGGTCAACTGGCAGATGGGCGGGCTCGGCCCCATGGCGGGCCAGGCCAACCACTTCAACGTGTACGCGCCGCAGTTCAATCCGCCCGAGACGCTGACCTACGGCCAGGCCCGCTACACCAACGAGGTCAATCGCCTGTTCGGCGTGCTCAACAAGCGGCTGGCCGATCGCGCCTGCGTGGCCGGCGATTTCTCGATCGCCGACATGGCGATCTGGCCGTGGGTCGTGGGCTTCAAGAATTTCGGCCAGAAGCTCGAGGATTTCCCCAACCTCCGGAAATGGTTCGAGGAGACGGTGGGCCAGCGGCCGGCCGTGGTGAAGGGCAAGGCGGTCGGCGCCGAGTTGCGCCAGACGCCCGGCATCAACACCGACGAGCAGCGCAAGGTGCTGTTCGGCCAGACCGCCTCGGTGGTGAGATAGGGCAAAGGCGGGCTCCGCTGCTGCTGACAGGAATTGACAGCTGAGGGTCCTACAACGGCGGCCAAAGGAGACCGCCCATGGATGCCGTCATGACCAGGGTGCACAAGCCCAGCCCCGCCTTCGATTTCTTCATGGGCATCTGGAAGTGCCGTCACCGCTATCTCGCGCGGCGGCTCGCGGGATGCACCGAGTGGCTCGAATTCGACGGCGTCTGCGCCGCGCGCAAGATCCTCGACGGCTACGGCAATATCGACGAGGCCGACATCAAGCTGCCGGGCTCGCCCTACCGCGGCATGAGCCTCAGGACCTACGATCCCGAGGCCGACCGATGGTCGATCTACTGGCTGGACAGCCGCCATCCGGGACGCGTCTTTCCGCCCGTCGTCGGCGGCTTCGACAACGGCGTCGGCACCTTCTACGGCGACGACGAGCATGACGGCCGCGCCGTCCGCGTGCGCTTCCTGTGGTCGGCCATCACGCCGGGCGCGGCGCGCTGGCAGCAGGCCTTCTCGCTCGACGAAGGCAACAGTTGGGAGACCAACTGGACCATGGATTTCATACGGCTGTAACTATGGGCGGCCGCATCTTCGCCGTCGTCCGCACGCGCGGGCCGCGCTGGGACGATTCGCGGCCGATGGAGGAGCAGGAGGACTGGCGGGCGCATGCAGACTTCATGAACTTCCTGGTGGACGAGGGGTTCATGCTGCTGGGTGGCCCGCTCACGGGCACGCGCGAGGTTCTGCTCATCGTGCGCGCGGCCGACGAGGCCGAGGTCGAGGCGCGCCTGGCGGCGGATTGCTGGACGGCCCGCGGGCTGTTGCACACGCGCCAGATCAATCCCTGGTGGCTCCGGCTGGGCTCGCTCGGCGACCCTTGACGCTCGGCGGCCGGCCACCCACGTTGGCGAGGCTCCCTGCGGGGAAAGTTCGGGGGCGGGAGGCATTGCCATGCAAGCTGAGGAACGCGAACTCATCGCCGGGCTTTTCGATCGTCTGCGTCCGTTCGACTCCCAGCCGCGCGATCCGGAAGCCGAAGCGCTGATCCGGGAGTCGGTGATGCGCCAGCCCGCGTCGCCCTACCTCCTGGTGCAGACCGTCCTGGTGCAGGAGCAGGCGCTGAAGGCGGCGCAGGAACGCATCGCCGAGCTCGAAGCCCGGACGGCCGACGCGCCCGCGGCGAACCCGGGCTTCCTGGGCAGCGCGCCCAAGATCGGACCCTGGGGCGCGCCGCCCCCGCCGCCGCGCGCGTCGGTGCCTTCCTCCGTGCCTTCCACGCGCTCGCCCTTGCAGGCGGCGCTGTCGCCCCAGCCGGCCGGCGGCGGCTTCCTGCGCAGCGCGCTTGCCACTGCGGCGGGCGTCGCCGGCGGCGCGCTGCTGTTCGAGGGCATTCGCAGTCTCATGGGCTCCAATGCCGGGGCGTTCGGTCCGGCGATGGCGCAGCAGCCGTCGCCGCTCCTGCCGCCGGATGCGCCGCCCGACGCGCAGTCCCAGGCGCTGCCCGACCTTCAGCAGCAACAGGCCTTCACGGGCGACGACGATCCGATGCCCGCCGACCTGCAGAGCGACGACTACGACACGGCGTCCTACGATTCCGACGTCGGCGGATCGGACGACGACTGGACCTGACCGGCCGCACCTTTCGACAACAAGGGGGGAATGAGGAGATGATCGAGCTTCATACGTGGGGCACGCCCAACGGGCGCAAGGTATCCATCATGCTGGAGGAGTGCGGCCTGCCCTACAGCGTGCACAAGATCGATATCTCCAAGGGCGAGCAGTTCAAGCCCGAGTTCCTCGGGATCAGTCCCAACAACCGCATCCCGGCCATCGTCGATCCCGACGGCCCGGGCGGCAAGCCCTACAGCCTGTTCGAATCGGGCGCGATCCTGATCTACCTCGCCGACAAGACGAAGAAATTCCTGCCGGCCGATCCGGTGAAGCACTACGACACCCTGCAATGGCTGATGTGGCAGATGGGCGGGGTGGGGCCGATGTTCGGCCAGGCGCATCACTTCCTGCGCGCCGCGCCGACCAAGATCGAGTACGGCATCAAGCGCTACGTCGACGAGGCCAAGCGTCTCTATGGCGTGCTCGACAAGCAGCTCGCCGCGAACGCGTTCGCCGCCGGCGCCGAGTACACCATCGCCGACATGGCGATCTTCCCGTGGACCGCGCGGCACGAGTGGCATACCGTGAACCTCGCCGACTTCCCCAACGTCAAGCGCTGGTACGATACCGTCAACGCCCGCCCCGCCGTGACCAAGGGCATGGCGGTGCCGTATCTCAACTAGCGAGTTCGTATTCTTCCGGCCCGCGAGACCATGAAGGACGCCGCATGAAACAGTTCGTTCCTTTGGCGGCCTTGCTGCTGGCCGGCTGCGCGCAGCCCGGCGCGCCGCCAGCCTGCACGGCGCCGCTCCGGTCCGCCGTCGAGATGGACCTCTATTTCGGCCGCGACAAGGCCGGCGGCGGCGAGGTCAGCGAGGCGGAGTGGGCCGCCTTCCTGGCGGAGGTGGTGACGCCGCGCTTTCCGGACGGCTTGAGCGTCCTCGACGTGGCGGGCCAGACGCGCGAGCCGTCGGGCGTCGTCGTGCGCGAGCGCAGCAAGCTCCTGGTCGTGGTGGTGTTCGACGCCGCGGCGGCGCGGACGAAGGTCGGCGAGATCGTCGCGGCCTATGGGCAGCGTTTCGGCCAGCACGGCGTGTTCCAGGCCCAGCATCCGGTCTGTGCCGGGGTGTGATGGCGCCAACCGTTGGTATGGTTCACCTGATCGGTGAACCGGGATAGATTGGCCGGGCATTCGTTTTTTCAGGAGACAGAGCTCATGGCCAAGGACGTCAAGGCCCGCAAGACGGCCGCACTCGCCACGCCGACCGACCTCGGCGCCAACGCCACCAAGGAGCTGACCGGCGCCCTCAACATCCTGCTGGCCGACGTCTATGCGCTCTATCTCAAGACCAAGAACTTCCACTGGCACGTGTCGGGCCCGCACTTCCGCGACTATCACCTGCTGCTCGACGACCAGGCGACCGAGATCGACGCCATGACCGACATGATCGCCGAGCGCGTGCGCAAGCTCGGCGGCACCACCATCCGCTCGATCGGCCACATCAAGCGCCTGCAGCGCGTGCTCGACAACGACGCCGACTACGTCACGCCGCACGACATGCTGGCCGAGCTGCGCGAGGACAACCAGACCCTCACCAAGCACATGCGCACCCTCCACGAAGTGTGCGAGGAGCACAACGATATCGCCACCGCGAGCCTGCTCGAGAACTGGATCGACGAGACCGAGAAGCGCACCTGGTTCCTGTTCGAGACGGGGCGCCGCACCGAGGGCTGATTCATCGCTGGAGGCGCGCCCCTCCGGTGGCGCGTCTTCTTCCTACTGCCGCTCGGCCCAGCCGATCATCCTGGCGAGGAAGGCGTCGCACGCGTCCATCTGGGAGCGGGCGACGAACTCGTTGGGCTGGTGTGCCTGGGCGATGTCGCCCGGCCCGCAGATCACGGTCGGGATGCCGTGGCCGCGGAAGATGCCGGCTTCGGTGCCGTAGGGCACGGCATAGGTGCGGTTGCCGCCGGTCCATTGCAGGGCGAGCTTGGCGGCGTCCTCGTTCTCCTGCGGCAGCAGGCTCGGCACGAAGGAGCGGCGTCGCAGCGTGATGTTGGCGTCGGGATGCTTGGTGCGCATCCGGGGCAGCAGCAGCTCGGCGATGTAGGCCTCGGCGCGCCGCTGCACCTCCCAGGGATCGTCGCCGGGCAGGGTGCGATAGCCCCAGTTCAAGGTGCATTCGCGCGCCAGGATGTTGCCCGCGGTGCCGCCGGTCACGATGCCGACATTGATCGTGGTGTGGCCGGGCACGGTGTCGAGATCCGTCCGCTTGCGTTGGGCCAGCTCCTCCTGCAGTTCGTTCAGCCAATGGATGAAGTCGCCGGCGAAATGGATGGCGCTGACGCCGAGATGGGTCATCGAGGAGTGCGCCTCGACGCCGGTGAAGGTGGCGATGATGCCGCCGCCCGCGTTCTGCGCGTTGACCACGCCCATCATGGTAGGCTCGCCCACGATCACCGCCTGCGGGCGCGGCACCGCGCCGACCAGCCGTTCGGCCAGCGCCGGCGCGCCCAGGCAGCCGATCTCCTCGTCGTAGCTGAAGGCGAAATGCATCGGCACCTTCAGGCGGGCTTTCTGGAAGGCCGGCACGTGGGCGAGGCAGGCGGCGACGAAGCCCTTCATGTCGCAGGCGCCGCGGCCGTAGAGCTTGCCGTCGTCCTTCTCGGTGAGCGTCCAGGGATCGGTGAGCCAGGCCTGGCCGTCGACCGGCACGACGTCGGTGTGGCCCGACAGCACGATGCCGCCCTCGGTCTGCGGCCCGATCGAGGCGAACAGGTTGGCCTTGGTGCCGGCCTCGTTGGGCACCAGCGTGCTCTTCACGCCATGGCCGTCGAGGTAGTGCCGGATATCGTGGATCAACTCGAGGTTGGAATTGCGCGAGGTGGTGTCGAAGGCCACCAGGCACTTCAGCATGTCGATGGAGGAGGGGGCGGAGGGGGTCATGCCGGCACCGTCGCACGCTTCGTGCCAGCGGGCCAAGGGTCTGAAATTGCTGGCGAAAATGCCGGCTCGTTTGACACCCCCGGAAGCCCCCGCTAGAACCGCCGCGCATCCGTCGTGGATATCGACTGCCGGGGTCTTAACGGGCTGCGGAGAGGTGGCCGAGCGGTCGAAGGCGGCGGTTTGCTAAACCGTTATACGGGGTAAACCCGTATCGAGGGTTCGAATCCCTTCCTCTCCGCCACCGCCCATTGAACCAACAGTCTCCGCCGCTTGGGCGGAGGCCTCAAAAGCCCAATATCCGCGGGACCTTCGCGCTGAACCTGTTGACCGTCCTTGGCCCCAAGATGCCTCAAAGGCTCTCTCTCAGGCCCTTTCTCTCCAAAGCTGATGACTCGGGCATTTTAGTACGCTTCTTGTAAGTTATTGATTTAGCGTCCTTTTCAGAAACGTCGAAAAGCGTACTTCGAAACGTAATTTTGGACGGGCGAGTGTCGCCGAGATCCAACAAGGTCGTTGATTTCATTAAGAAAGTTAAGTCTCCGGTACGCGGTGCCCGAGCTTGCGATTAGCCAACGAGAGACGTCCCCCGTCATCACTCTCGCCTACGGACCGAGAATCGGCGCTTCGACCTAAAGTAACGTGCCGGGGAGCCTGGTCGGGCAGCAAAGCGTGATTGACGACAGCATCGGCAGCAGTGGCCATTGCATCGCTAGAGACCGGCCTTGCGCCGTTCACGGGGCGGGGCGGTTTGGGAAGTCGATCTCTAATTAGGCTGCACCTTGCAGGATCAACTCTGTTACGCGATCCGGGGCATCAAGCATCGCCATGTGGCCAACGTCTGGTAGTTCGAACGTAGCCCACGACTTGTTGCTCTTGCAGTCCGCGACCGCCCTATCGTAGGCAGGCTGCGGAAACTTCGGAAGGCGGATGTAGGTTTTCCTCGCCACCCTCTCGAGCGCGCCAGAAACTTTGATCGGCGCGAGAAAGGTGCTGATTGGTTGCGGGGTGACCTTAGACTCCGCGAATCCCCGATCGCGTTCTGCTACGAAGATGGCGGGTATCTTCCCCGTTCCACCAAAGCCTACTTCGCCCTTGTCGGCGGCTGCCTGTACAGCCTTACCAAATGCCGTAACGTCCGCCACCCGTTGTCCGTTGGCGGGGATGAATGCATCGAGCCACACGATCGACGACACCCGGTCGCCTATGCTTTCGAGCGCGCCTGACCCCACGAAGCCGGCGTAGGACCACGCTACGAGGCAGACGTTCTCGAAGCCCTCCCATTTGATCAGGTTGACGACGTCGGCGATGTGGGTGTCCAGATCGACGTTCTTGCTCAGCAAATGCGAACGCTCGCCGAGGCCAGTCAGGGGCAGAGCGAAGACCTTGTGGTTGCGCTGCTCGAGCTGGTCGGCGACGCGGCGCCAAATCCAGCCGCCGCAGAACGCTCCGGGGATCAGGACGAACGTCTTACGCGCCGACTGGGCGCGGGCACTGCCGAACATGTTGCTGGAGCCCGCGGCCGCCACGAGACTGCCAGCCACGATTGCGTCGCCAAGCAGCCGGCGGCGCGTAGTCTCAAACCTGGGCATAGGATCCACCCCATTGGTAGCGAACGCAGAAGTGTCCGCTTCGGGGACAGGGAAGTCCTGATGGAGTTCTTATGATATTCTTTGGACTTTGCTGACGGCGGCCAAGAACGAAGCGAGGAGGTTGTTGAGCCTTGGCTATCCAATTCGACGAACATCGGCTTGATCCCGTTCGGCGGGAACTGTCCCGCAACGGCACATCGGTGAAGATCGAACCGAAGGTCTTCGACCTCCTTCTCCATTTGATCGAGAACCGGCACCGGGTGGTCAGCAAAGAGGACATCATCGCCCAGGTCTGGAGTGGCCGAATCGTCTCTGACTCGGCTCTCACCCGAGCCATCAATGCGGCGCGCGCCGCCATCGGCGACGACGGCAAAGCGCAGCGGCTGATTCGCACTAGTTCCCGGTACGGATACCGATTTGTCGGCAGCGTTACGACCTCAACAGGAGGGGAACCTCTCCAACGCATCGGAGACGCGGCAAGCTCGCCACAAGGGCCGGACTTCCCGCTACCCGACAGGCCTTCAATTGCGGTCCTTCCATTTCACAATATGGGCGACACTTCCAGGCATGAGTATTTCGCCGACGGCCTGGCCGAAGACATCATCACCGCGCTGTCGCGATACAAGTCCTTGTTCGTCATCGCGCGCAACAGTTCCTTCACCTATAAGGGGCGTGCCATCGACATCAGGCAGGTCGGCCGCGAGCTAGGCGTTCGTTACGTGCTCGAGGGCTCGGTCAGGAGGGGTGGCGACCGAATGCGCATCACCGCGCAACTGATCGACGCCATCTCCGGGGGCCACGTCTGGGCCGAGTGGTACGACCGCGCTCAAGGCGATGTCTTTGCGGTCCAGGACGAAATAACCGCCAGCGTTGCCGGCCTCATTGAACCGGCGCTTGCCGAGGCCGAACAGCAGCGCGCACTACGCAAGCCGCCGAATCGCCTCGATGCTTGGGAAGCCTATCAGCGTGGCCTCTGGCATTTCCATAGATACGAGCCGGCAGAAAACCAGAAGGCTTTGATCTTCTTTCGCCAGGCCATCGCCCTCGACCCGAATTTCGCGCCTGGTCACTATGGATACGCGCTCGCGCTCCAATGGGATGTCTGGCATTTCTCCGATCGCCCGTTCGACGAGGTTCAGGGAACGCCGCGCCAGGAGGCGCTCGTGGCCGTCTCGCTCGACGACAAGGACGCCATGGCTCACGCTATTCTGGCCCACATGCTCATGTGGGGCGGCGAATGGGAGGCGGCGATTGCCGAGGCCCGTACGGCGGTTGCGCTCAACCCGAACAGCGCCTTTGTCATCAGCATGCTGGGCTGCGTGCTGGGATTCGGTGGATATCGGGATGAAGCCCTCGATCGGCTGCGCCAGGCAATGCGCGCCAGCCCCCATGATCCTCTTACCTGGCTATGGACGCAGTGGATCGCGACCATTCAATTCATGGCGAAGAGGTTTGATGCGGCGCTCGAGAACTTGCACCGCGTTGTTCGGCTGCGTCCGGGGTTTGCCCCAGCGCTTGAACTGATGGCGGCGTGCTTGGCTTACCTGGGCCGCCAAGACGAGGCGAGGGACATCGTGGAGCGCATCCCGGCGCATTTTTCCGACCGTCTTCGGCGTCATCAACAGAGATTGCCTTGGATGCGACTGGAAGACTACGCGATCAGGATGGAGGGCCTGCGCTTGGCACGCTGCCAAACGACGGAGGGCAGTGCGGGCGAATTGGCGCGGCGTCAGGGAGGCGGAGATCAAACTACTTGACCTGACTTGGTGTCCTGGCCGCAAGGGGCTGTCGGATCGCAAGAGGGAGCGTGAAGCCTGGCGTTAAGTGTCGTCGCGATCGGCCTTTAGGTATTCACCATCGGCAGTCGTCCGTGTGCGGGGCATCGCCAAGCTGATGACCTGATGACCGACGATCGGTGCGTCGTTTGGTAAGTTCGCTCGCCTGACCAAGTGATCCGTACAAAACATCAATTCGAATAATTCGTAACCCTTTGAAATCATTGAGTTTATGAACTAGAAGCGTACCGTGAGTTCGAATCATCACTTGGCCGCCACTACTACCTGAGCAAACAGTCTCTCCCGCTTCGGCGGGGGCCTCGAAAGCCCAATAACGGCGGGCATTCGGCACCGAACCTGTTGACTGGCTTCGCCGTCCCATGGGCCAGTTGGCTCTCTCTACGGCCCATTCTCTCCAAAGCTGTTGACTGCCGGATTTAGTACGCTTCTTGTAAGGCGCTGAACTAAAGGGAAATCGGGAGCGTAGTTCTGCGTGTTTCGAATTTGTGGGTGGTAGGTCGGAGAGAACTGAAATCGAACCGCGAATGCCAGAGGGCGCCGTTTCTGCACCCTATGGGTCGATGCCGATGGTGTACGAGAGTGCAGGGGCGGAGGCGCCGGGCGGGCAACTGATGATGCGCAGCGCGACGACGGCGCCGCGCATCAGATTATGGAGTTCGTAGGCAGTCCGAACGCCTGGATGAACCAGTTCGCGAGACCGAAGCGGTTCGTCTCTCGCACATCGGGCGCGAGCAGACGGCGATCCGGCCGGCGGCCAAGAGATCATCGGCGCCGGTGACTGAGGCACGGGCGCCGAGCGTGGCCCTGCCCGAACGTGGCTGCGTGTCGTTTCCCGCGCTGGCGCGTCATGCTCATGTCGGGACATGTCGGAGCCGGGCCGCCGATCATCGCTAACCTCGATCCAGAATGTCCAGCACCGGCGCGAAGGCGTCGATCGCGGACTTCGTCATCGATGCCATAGAAATTTGAACATGACCAACTCGTAAACGGGAAAGCGGCGGAGAAGCCCGCCAGTTGCTCTGATGTGCCTGTCGCCGGCGACCTCGAAGCAATGTACTTGGAGTAGCCACCTTTGGATGGGGCGCTCTCCGATCCTTGGAATTGACCATCACCGTGACTGTCCGCTGGAGGGTCGCCGGGTCTCTACCGGCTTTGACACAGGCCGCGTCCAAGGTGTCCAGCACGGGACTTTGATTTTCCCCACCTGATTGACGGCGAAGCCGTTCCAGTAGTCGGCATACTGGGCAGCCACCGAAGCGCTCTGGGCCGGTTCGGCCGCGCCCCAATCAAAATCGGGGGTCCCAGCCGCGTTGGTCCACGCGGACGAAGTCGCACTCCCGCGCCGTGTAGTACTGGCCTTGGAAATCAACTTTCCCGTTACGCAAAAGGCCGCGGATGATTTGCAACAATTCCTCGACCCGACCAGACAGGTGGTCAAACGGATAGCCGAAGGCGCGAAACTCAGGTTCGTGATTTCCGGCCCCGAGACCAAGTATCAGCCGACCTCCGCTGATTTCGTCGACTGTGTCCGCCATCTTGGCCAACAAGGCCGGATTGCGGAAACTCGTGCAGACAACAGTAGTACCAATCTCAACGCGCGTTGTAACTGCCGCAAGCGACGTGAAAATCGACCAACACTCCCACACGCCGTGCAGCGGCCTGCCCAAATCGCCGTAATCGTAGATCAGATGGTCTGGCAACCACGGTAAATCAAAGCCTGCCGCTTCCGCGTATTGCGCTGAGGCCTTGATTTCGTTCCAGCGAGGCGTGTGGCCGTAATAATTTTCAAAGACCGGTACTACAAGCCCGATCTTGAGTCGGCGTCCGTCGTTGTCACATCTTTGCGCGTCCTCTGCCTCAGACCGAAAGATATGGCGATCAGCGCGCGACGAGGGCGAACAAGCGCGACGAGCAGGCCGAACAGAAAGCCCGGATGATCGTGGGCAGGAAGCAGAGCACGCCGAGAGCGGCACTAAGGGCATCGACCGCGCTGGCGAATTCGACCAGGACGCCGTCGCCTACCGCCTTGAACAGCCGGCCCGAGTATTTGCTGATGGTGGGCTCGATCACGTCGTGCCTGAGGGCGGAGAGTTTGGCCAGCGTTCCCGCTTCGTCGCTGCCGACGAGTTTGGAGTAGCCGACTACGTTCGCCGCCAGGATAGCGGCGAGGCGGCGCTGCTCGATCATTCGGGCAGTCCTGCCCGGCGCAGGCCTTCTGCATACTTGGCGGGAAACTCTGTCACCTGGTATGGGCCGAGGTAGTTCTTGAGCCGGGAAACCCGGAACGTAGGATCAAGAGCAAGCAGTTGCCTGGCGGTCTGCTGCGCTAGCTCGCCCATCCCGGCATAGGCTGCAGCCGCTGGCAAGATGCGCAGGGCGATCGTATCTTGCAGGTTCTGCTCCAAGGCCTAGAGCCCCCACGACGTAGCTTCCTCGTGCCGATCGAGAAAAAAGCAGGCATGCGCCATACCGGCTAAGGTACTGGCTATGTTGATATCGAGGGGGCTCCGTCGGATTTCGCGGCTGAAATTCTCTCTGGCCACGCTCGGTTCGCCCATCCATAGATGTATCCAGCCGCTGCTAGCCCATGCCGGTGCAAGGTTCGGATTGGGTGAGACCGCCCGATCGACGTGGGCCTTACCCGATCTGATGTCCTGCAGGACGGACGCAAGCACGAAGGCCCCGTTGGTGAGGAGCTAGAGCAGTCGTCGTGGCCATGCGCCACTGATGCACGCGCGGCCTGTTCTGAGCTCTGGGCCCTCTCCTCTGGCGT
>CAWFYW010000018.1:0-851459 GCA_963820155.1 uncultured Alphaproteobacteria bacterium | reverse complement strand
CGGTAGGCGCCCCATATGTCGTTCCTGCGTTGCCTATACTCGTTGCTGAAAATCTTATCGCTGTACCTGCTCGCCTCCTCGGGGTCGATCTCGCCTGCCTGTTCTATCGCGTCGACAAGTACGTAGGTCAACGAATGCAGGTCATCGAATTGCACCCTTAGCTCATTGACCGGCTTTCGAAGCTCGCGCCTTTCGGCAAGTCTCTGGCTATAGAGCGCCCCAAAAAGCGTTGCGCTTGCGCCGATGCCCGATCCAAGAACGCTTCCCCAAAGCTGCGGCAGCGTCTCTCCGGTGATGCCACGAGTGACGATGGCGCCCGACAGTCCGAATACTGCGCCCAAACACAGCAGGGCGATCACCAGCAGAACGCCGGTCGCTCCTTCAAGAAATTGCTTCACGTCCATTGCGGCGCTCCCGCACGGTTGCGCAGCATTCGAACACGGCAACCCTGTGGAGGAATAGGCAAATCGTCGGTAGCGCATCCGCAGGCCATCGGACAAGCCGCGCCCCCCCCCGGTAGAAAACGCTGCGCAGCGACTAGTGCAACGGCCGCCGCTCCTCGCCGTCGATCACCTCGCGCAGCGCGGCCAGCAGCGCCCGCCGGCCGGCCGGATCGGGGCAGGCCTCGGCCAGCGACTTGGCGATCTGCGCCAGGATCATCACGGTCTCGCGCGGGCGGCCGGGCTTGCGGCGGCGTGGGCGCGCAGCACTTCGAGAAGGGCGTCGATCAGGTCGGTGTCCATGCGCTTGGAGCCCGGGGGTGTGTCAAATGACACAACTGAAACGGTTGGCAGTTGCGCGGCGCGAAGTCGGGGCACGGCGACGGGAGACAATCCAGAATCGCCGCCGCGCCCCGGGCGCAGGGGGAATTGAACCCCGCACCACCTCGACCGGAAAGGTGGGGCGCTGGCCCGTCAAAACCAACGCCCCGGCGCAGGGGAAGAAAGGAAGACCCTGCGCCCGGCGGATGACCAACACCGCCGAAGGTCAGGCCGGCTCCAGCGCCGCCAGAGCGTCGGCCACGATCTGCGCGCAATAGCCGGCCAGCACCAAGCCGGTCTCGCCGGTCTGCCGCGACAGGCGATCGACCGTGGCGGTCGACTCGGCGAAGGTCAGGGCGCCGCCGCCGACCAGCGCCGCCACCATCACCTCGCGGAGGTGCTCGGGCCGGGCGTTGTTGCTGCGAAGCTCGGCCAGGAAAAAATCGGCGCTGCGGCCGATGAACGGCGGGAACTGCGCCAGCATCTCGGCGGACAGGTCGGCGACGAGTTCGGCTTCGTTGTAGGCGGCGGGGAGGATGGTTGCCATTTGCGATGGTTCCTTTCTTCGGGCTAGGCCGCCACGGCGGCGGCGGCGGCGGCTTCGAAGGACGCGGCTTGCTGGAAGTCGATCAGATCGGCCGTCGATTGCCGATCTGGTCCTCGATCTGCTGGGCCGCCTCCAACTGCGCACTGATGGCCTCGACCACATCACGGGCCTGCCGGGCGTCGTCGTCGAGCGAGACCAGCCGGTTCTTGATGTCATCGTGCACGGCGTCCGGCAGGTCGAGGGTGAAGGCCGGGGCGACCGCGACGGCGCGCAGCATCAGCGTGTCGCCCTGCTCGACCGCCGTGCGCAGGCGGCTCAGGCGCTCGACCACGGGCATGCCCAACAGCTTGAAGCGGATCTCGCCGGCCACCAGGGCGGCCTCCGTGGTGGTCGGCGCGGCGACCGGGTCGTAGAGCCGGGTCATGCGGCGCTGGGCGTCGGCCTGGGCGTCCTGGGCAACCTGCCGCGACTGCCGCAGGCGGCCGAGCGCGGGCTCCAACAGGGAGCGCGCCGACTTGGCCTGCCGGACAAGCTGGGCGTGGGCGTTGATCGTCGCGTCGGTGGCGATGCGGTGGTGCGCGTCGAGGACGCCTTCGTAGCACTTCGCCAGACTGGCCAGCGGGGCGGACAGCGCGCCCGGCGGCGTGCGCTCCAGCAATTGCTTGAGGCCGGCGACCGGCAGCGTGTAGCGGGATTGGCGGGGGCGCGGGAATGTGATGGGCATTTGGGGCTTACCTCTTCGTCTTGAAGGCGTCGCGCATGCGCAAGTGCGCCAGGTGAGCGACGTTGTCGGGCGTCGGGCCGAACGACGACAGCGGGGCGAACGAAGCGACCTTGGGCGGCTCGGGCTCGGGCTCGGGCAGCGCCAACTCGGGCTCGGGCTCGACAGGCTCGGGCCAGTGCGTGGCGCTGTCGGGGTACACATCGGAGGCGTGCACCTCGGGCGTTGGTTCGCGGATGGCCGGCCGCCCCTGCTCGGCCGGCACGGCCTCGATGATGATCCGCTGAATCCGCTTCACGGCATCGGGCGACGCCGTGATGTTCTTGGCCAGCGTGGCGCCGAGCAATGGGGCCAGCAGTTCCATTTCAAGCGACAGGGCCGAGCGGATCGAAGCTTCGGCCTGCAGGGCGATGCCGAAACCATCGGGGCCTTGCGCCAGGGCAAGGTCGCGAATGGCGCGCACGCGAACCCGATGATCGACGATCTCGGCAAGCAGGCGATCCGCTTCGAGATGGCCGAAGTTCTCCAGCGTGATCTCGGCCGGCTTGCGCCGTAGCTCGGCCAGCAGGGCGGCACTGTGGGCGACCGACATGTGGTCGCGGCGATGGCGGTACACGGCGTCCGGGCCGGCCTTGAAACGCTCGCCGACCGAGCGGCAACTCATTCCCAAAGCCAGGGCGGCCTCCACGGCGGCCCTGTCGGACCTAGAACAAATTGTGCAGCGGGGGGAGCGGAAAGGCATGACCTGCAAAAGACTTTTGCGAGGGCCGCGAGCCTACGCCGCCAGCGTTGGGCGCGCAACATTGTTGCGACATGGATCAACCAGTGCGCGAAAATACAGGGACAAAAGCCTGACTAGCAGAGGGTAAATCTGCTTGTCATTCGGGGTTTTGGCTGCGGAAACAACGGCTTGGCGTTGCGGATCGACGGACGGGGGAGGCCCTTCACAGGCTGCCCGGGGGGTCGAAAAGCGTCACCAACCGTCACATGTGACGCTTGTGTAACGGTCGGCAACGGTGAGTGCGAGACCGTCACGACCGTCCTCCTCCCCCTAAGGGGGGAGACGGTGGTTACGGTCGGCACCGAGACCCTGCCCGAGGCAGCCAAGAGGGGCTGCCCTGAGCCTTGAAGGGCGCCAGGGCGGCCTCGACCTGGGCGCGGCACCGCCGATCAGGGAACACCAATGCCGAGGCCCGCCTGCACCTTGCCAAAGCGCCCGATCCGCCAGACATAGACGCCGTCGCCGTTGGCGCGCTGGCCGACCAAGCAATCATCAATCAACTCCTTTCGCACGCGATCCCATGCGACCCGGAGACTGGCCTTGTTCTTAAACTCGCCGTTGCTCCATGCCTGTTCGCGCCACTGGTCGGCTGTCACCGCCTTAGCTTCCTCACCGATGTCGACACCATCGGCCGCCACGGCATCGTCCAGCGCGTCGAGCAGAAGCTTCCTTTGTCCCTTCGGGGCTTTGCTTGCCGGCTCGGGTGTCTCGACCGCTTCGACCACGCATGACATCACCAATTCGTCGGCATGTTCGTCCCGCCGACCAAGCTCGACCGGCACCAGCCTGAAAGCGATGCAGCCGCCGCCCGGGCCGTCGCGCTGGGCGACCACCGTGGCTATGCTCACACCGTTGACCTTCTCGACCGCGATGATGCTGTCGACGGCACAGGTCAGCAACGAATGGCCACGCCCGCCCCGCGCCGGGTCCTTGCCCTCGTGGTGGATGATGACCACGGCGCACTGCAGGCGCTCGCGCAGCGCATCGCACGCCGCGACGAAGGCCCCCATGTCATCGGGTCCGTTCTCGTCCCCGCCAGCCAAGGCACGGCTCAGCGTGTCGATCACCACCACGTCGGCCTTGTCGATGAGCTTGATCAGCCGCTCCACGTCGTCGTCATCCTTGCCGAGGTGGCATAGATCGACCGGCGAGGTGACGGCGGCGAAATCCACAAAGCCATCGTCGATTTCATTTTCATGATGCAGAGCGAAGGCAGCCACCCGGTTACGGATTGAGTTGCCCGCCTCGGCGGCGATGTAGACCACACGCCCCTTGCGGATGCGCCGGCCGAACCACTTCTGTCGGTCGGCAGCGATGTGCAGCACCATGTCGAGCACCATGTAGGTCTTGCCGCACTTGGGTTGTCCCCTCACCTCGACAAGCGCCCGCTGCTCGATCAGGTCGCCCACCAGCACCCGGTCGGTGAGATCGGGTGCGCGCAAGGTGTCAAACGACACCAGCCGCAATGACGGCTTCTGGCGTGGGACCGTGATCTTGGGCTTCATGGCACGTCTCCCTCGATCACGTCTCCATCGCCCGCGTCGTCGCCGCTGTCGCTCCAATGCTCGTTAAACAGATAGTACAGCCGGCCCGCGCCCAGCTTGGTCGGCGGACTGCGACCATAGTGCTTCCAGCGCCGTGCGACCGCCGCCTGATGGATCGGCGAATCATAGTTTGGGTCCGTGGCGCTCCACTCAAGGAACAAGGCCAGCCCCTCGGCCGAGCCGCCGGTCGCCGCCCAGGTCGCCATGCCGATGTGGTTCCACCATGAGAACGTCGTCTGCGACGGATCGGGCGGCGGCGCCGGGATGTGACGCAGCCACAGCGCCACATCATCGATGCTGCTGGCCAGCTTCTCCGGGTTGCCGCTGCCGGCTGGCGTGTCGCCGTACTGGACAAGGCCCCTGGCGTCGGCCGCCTCGACCAGGACTCCGTAAGCCTGATCGAGGTCGATCTCGGCATCGTTCGCCTCGACGATGCGCGCCATGCGCGGCTTCGCTTTCCTGTGCCACGACCCGGGCCAGCGAATTGGATGCACTGGACTGTTGTTCGTCGGATCGCCGCCGACCAGGGCGCACGCCAACTGCCGGGCCAGAGCGAGCTTGTCGCGCTCGTCCTCGGTCTCCGCCGGCCGCCGCAATCGCCAATGGCCGTGCAGCTTGTCCGCGCCATCGGCTTCGACGCCGCCCGAGGCGACCACCAGCGTCGGCGGCCCCACCAGCGACGACAGATAAGCGACGGCTGCCTCGGCATTGGCATCGCACTCGACCGACAGGCACAGGCCGGCGGCGAGGCTGCCGGCGCTCGCGCTGGTCCGGCTGCTGAAGGTGGCGACCGGCGGACAGAACACGATCCGTCGCGCATGGTTGGCCGCCCATGTGGCGCGGGCGCAGGCCCGCGCGATCAGCCTTTGTCGATCATCGACCGGCACCGTTTCGAACGGCCAATACGGCACGTCGTCGAGTTCCTCGCCCTTGTCGTAGAAGCATCTCAGGCTGACGAAACTGCCGGCTGGTGCATGGCGGAACAGCGCATCATAGAAGCTGGTGATCTGCACCCGGTTGGCGATCCAGCGAACGGCGCTCATTGTGGCCCCACCAGCGCGCCGTGCGGATACTCCCGCAGCGTGACGAACCTGAGCGGCCGGCCGGTGATGAAATCATGCTCGATCGCTTCGAGGAAGCCGAGCGTCACCGGATGATTGTCGCTGTAGAACCAGTACTGGAGGCCGCGCGTGAACGGAATCCACTCATTCGCATCCGCCCACTCGACCCGGCCATCGGACCATCGCTGGGCGATCGGGATATAACGTCGATCGAACAGCACGACGCGCTCGCCGCTGACGATCCACATCCCGTAGGGCCGCCGCCAGCGGTACTCGATGGCGCGCTCTTTGCGGCTCAGGCGACGCCGGCTTGCCCCGGCCCAGCGGATCGGTCTAAACTCCGGTCTCCGACAGCCTCTGGCCCGGGCGCTTTTCGCACAAGCGCTCGGGCATTCTTCTGTGCCGCACATGGCTCACATCCTCGATATGCTCGCCATCGTCGGCGAGCGCTTGGAATGGATCGCAGTCATCCTGTTCTCAAACGCTCGGCACTCTCCGCGCCGTCAGCCGCAAATTGCGACTAGTCCAGATTTGCTCGCCGGCCGGCGAGCAAGGCTTCCCCCCACCCCTGGTGATATTCATTCAACGCCTCGACTTGGGCCGTCTCGACCATGAGGCCGTGTTCCCACAGCGGCCGGTCGATGTAGCGCTCGATCTCCTTGCGCACGCGCTCGCGCAAGATGTTCGGGTTCATGGCGTCGAGTTCCCAGCAGCGGTGGCCGTAGTGCTCGACGAACCAGTTGTAGCGCGAGTCGCCCTTCTTTTTGTCGTCGCCCTTCTTGGTGTCGGCATCGAAGAACGGCAGGCCGTGATCCTGCCGCGTGATGGCGATGCGCTTGATCCGCCAGTTACCGCCGTAGCGCTTGGTGCGGCCCGGCGCGTCGACCTCGGATATGCACATGCCGGAAGGGTCCCAGTCGCCGATGTAGAGCACGACGGCCTTCTTGCCGTGCGCCCGTACCGCCTGCGAATCAGCGGCCGCGTCATTTACCTTGGTCGCCGAGTTGAAACCCCTCATGACCCTGAAGGTGATGCCCAAATCTTCGAGCACCGGCGCCAGCACGCCTTGAACCGTGCTCTTCTCCGACCACACCTCGACGATGGTCGGCTGATCCTGCCAGTTGTCCCGCCGGTAGCTGGCCACGGCGCGACGGACGATCTCGTTGGGATCGCTCCAAGTCTGGGCATGCTCGACCGGGCGACTGCCGTCGACGATCCATTCCCACGGCAGCGTGCCGCTTTCCCGCATGCCAACCGTGATCTTGCTGATGCGTTTGGTTTGGCCGACCGCCATGCTTGGAATCAACCGGCGCACGAACAGCGCATAGGCGATGCCGCGCACCGTGATCGGCTGGCGTTCGCGGGCGATGTCGAGGATCGCCAATTCGAGCGCCAGGGTTACTTGCGCTTTGCCTCTCGCCATCACGCCGCCTTGCGGCCGCGCCGCAGCTTCTTCTTGAGGCTCTTAGGCAGCGGCTTTGGCATTACCGGCTCAGGTGATTCTACCGGCCGCTTGTAGCCGTCCTCGCCGTTGACGCGGGCCAGCAGCCGGCGCGGCGTCGTGTAGTAGATGTTGCCGAGGCGGTCGGCCGGCCAGTAGCCCTTTTGCAGCGCGTGATAGCCCTGGCGCTTGCTGCTCTCCCCCATGTACGCAGCGATCTTCTCGACACCCTTGATCACCCGGTCGAGCGGATCGACGGCGTTGAAATCTTCGATTGCTGTTTTCATGGCGCAGGTCTCCCAACAGCCCGCACATTGCGCGGGGCCAAACGGTGGCAACGATCTGTGGTGATCCTGTTGTTGGGGCTTGTCCCAAAGGACGCGAGCCTGTTGCCCCTCCCTAACCCCGGGTCCCACCAGTTGACAAGCCCAGCTTTGCTCTATTTTCCTTAAGTCTCTCTATGACAAACAGATTTTGCACTGGATGCAACAAGCTGCTACTGTGGACCTGCCTACCAGCACACCAGGAGAACAGAGATGTATTGCAAAGTCCGCAAGCGCGAATGGCCGAAGAAGGGTTCCGGCAAGTTCGCCTACATCGTCGACTACATCGACCCGCGCCGCGCTTCGCCATCCGATGCCAAGCGGCGCGCCCGCATCATCGAAACCTACAAGAGCAAGGCCGACGCCGACGCCCGCGCGCGCCAGATCATGCGCGAGATGGACGACGGCAAGCACACGCCGCGCCGCTTCTCGCCGGCCGTCGCCGAGGCCGGCGCGGCCTGGATCGAGGACTGCGAGGCGCACGGCCTGCAGCGCACCACGCTCGACGGCTACCGGGACCATCTGAAGCGCCACATCAACCCGTACTTCGGCCTGACCAAGCTGGCCGACCTGACGGCGCGGTCGATCGGCGACTTCGGCCGCGCCCTGCGGCTCGGCAAGCTGCCGGACGGCAAGGAACGCTCGGCCGACCTGACCAACAAGGTGCTGGTCAGCTTGGGCAGCCTGCTGGCGTTCGCCCATCGCGAGGAGATGGTGGCGCAGAACGTCGCTGCCCGGCTGAAAAAGCCCGCCAAGCCGCGCAAGCCCAAGCTGCAGGTCGGCGTCGATATCCCCGCGCCCGACGAGATCAAGGCGCTGGTCGGCGCGTTGCCCGGCAACCGCTATCGGCCGCTGCTGATCACCGCGATCTTCAGCGGCCTGCGGGCCAGCGAACTGCGCGGCCTGCGCTGGCAGGATGTCGACCTCGACAAGCGCGCGCTACACGTCCGGCAGCGCGCCGACCGCTACAACGCCATCGACCTGCCCAAGACGCGGGCCGGCGAGCGCGCCGTGCCGCTGCCGCCCCTCGTCGTCAACACGTTGAAGGAATGGAATTCTGCGCTGCCCCAAGTCGAAGGCCGGGCTGGTGTTCCCGACACGCACCGGCGCGCCCGGCAGCCACGCCAACATCTACTCGCGCGGCATGCGCCCGGCCGTGCTCGCCGCCGGTCTGGTCGACGGTGACGGCGTGCCGAAGTATAGCGGGTTGCATTGCCTCAGACACTTCTACGCAAGCTGGTGCATCAACCGGCGCGAGGATGGCGGCCTCGGCTTGCCGCCCAAGTCGGTGCAGGACCGGATGGGCCATGCCACCTTGGCGATGACCATGGACACCTACGGACATCTGTTCCGGTCGGTCGACGACCACAGCGAAATGGAAGCGGCTGAGCGTGCGCTGCTGGCGTGAACCGGATTTGGAGGACATCGCATGATCTTGATCTGGGAGATGGTACTACTACCCATCGCGCTGATTTTGCCGCTTGTGCTCGTGTGGTTCGTGTTCATCCGGCCGATTGAGTGGATGATCTGGCGACGCGGGCGCAAGCAGCGGGCCGCTGACGAGGCGGCGCGTGAGGCATCACGAGTTGCTAACCTTGCTGACTTGGCAGCGCGCGACGACGGCGGCCCCTAGTTCATTCCATGCAACACAGGGCGCAACAACCGGCGAAAAACCCTGGCAGATCAAAGGCCTCCAACAGGTCGCGCATCTGCTTGTCCTCGGCCGACAACGCCAGCCGACGCAGACCGACGTCACGGAAACGTCCGATCTCCGCCGACCGCTCGAGGCTCTCCCACAGCCGTTCGGGGTTGATCTCGAGGACGTTGGCGAGCATGCAGCGGCTCCCTCTCTCGACAGGCAATGGCATCTACCAAGAAACATGCCAGCCCTGGCTCTCCGCCGATCAGGGATGCGGTCCCCACGGCGCCGCATGCAGCAGCTTGACCTCCTGCGTCATCACCAGCGGGCGGAACTTCGAGGCGAAGCCTTCGGTGAAGTCGGTGTTGGCAAAGACGGCCGCCCAGTGCGCGCGTCGCGCCGCGTCGTCGTCGAACTTCCAGAGATGGACGATCTGGTTGATCATGCCGGTATCGCCCTGGAAGTAGCCGACCAGATGCTTGTCGTGGCCGCCCTTCTGCAGGGCCGGAAAGCCGAGTTGCTGATAGAGTTTGACCGCCTCGGTCATCTTGCCGACATAGAGCGTGTAGGTCCTGAGCTCGTAGAGCGCCATGGGCGACATCCTCCCCGATCGTGATGGATCAACGCCGCGTCGGATCCTCCGAGACCTGCACCAGGAGCTTGCCGAAGTTGCGGCCCTTGAGCAGGCCGATGAAGGCTTCCGGCGCGTTCTCGATACCCGTCACGATGTCCTCGCGGTACTTGATCTTGCCCGCTTTCACGGCCGGCGGCACTTCCTTCCAGAAGCCTTCCATCTGGCCGAAATGGTCGGACACGATGAAGCCGGTCACGGTGACGCGCTTGACCAGCAGCAGGCGCCAGTCGGGACCGGGCGCCATCTGCATCGCGTTGTATTGCGAGACCAAGCCGCAGAGCGGCACGCGCGCGAAATCGTTGAGCTGCGGCACGACGGCAGCCTGCACCGCGCCGCCGACATTCTCGAAATAGACGTCGATGCCCTTGGGCGCCGCGGCGCGGATCTCCTGGAACAGGTTGGCGCCGGCGGCGCGATAGTCGACGCAGGCGTCGAAGCCCAGCTCCCGCACGACGTAGTCGCACTTGGCCTTGCCGCCGGCGATGCCGACGGCGCGGCAGCCGTGCAGCCTGGCAAGCTGGCCGACGACGGACCCGACCGCGCCAGAGGCCGCCGAGACGACCACGGTCTCGCCCGCCTTGGGCTTGCCGATCTGCATCAGGCCCCACCACGCCGTCATGCCCGGCATGCCCAGCACCGAGAGCGCGGTCGACAGCGGCGCGGCACCGGGATCGAGCTTCATCGACATCGCGCCGTTCGACACCGCGTAGCTTTGCCAGCCCGAATATTCGGCGACGAAGTCGCCTTCCTTGAATTGCGGATTCCGCGACTTCACCACCTGGCCGACCGTGCCGCCCACCATGGCATCGCCCAGATTGACGTTGGCCGCATAGCCCTTGGCTTCGGCCATGCGCCCGCGCATGTAGGGATCGAGCGACAGCCAGACGGTGCGCGAGAGATATTCGCCGTCCCCCGGCTCGGGAATCGGCGCCTCGACGACATCGAAGTCGGCGGGGGTCGGCTCGCCCTGTGGACGCGACTTCAGCAGCACCCGGCGATTGCTGGCCATGAGATCCTCCTCTGCACGCGCAAGCTAGCACGCACGGGCCGGATCGCTAACTTCGGCGCCGCCGTCCGTCGGACGGCGTCAGAAGCCGAGATCGCTGAGGCCGGGATGCTCGTCGGGCCGTCGGCCGAGCGGCCAACGATACTTGCGGTCGGTTTCGGCGATCGGATGCTCGTTGATGCTGGCAATGCGGCGGCGCATCAGGCCGTCCGCCGCGAATTCCCAGTTCTCGTTGCCGTAGGCGCGAAACCAGGTGCCGCTGTCGTCGTGATACTCGTAGGCGAAGCGCACCGCGATGCGCTCCGTCGTGAACGCCCACAGCTCCTTGATCAGGCGGTAATCGAGCTCGTGCGCCCATTTGCGCGCCAGGAACGCCTCGATCGCGGGACGGCCAACGATGAACTCGGCGCGGTTGCGCCAGTGGCTGTCGACCGCATAGCCGAGCGCGACCCGCGCCGGCTCACGGCTGTTCCAACTATCCTCGGCGAGGCGGACCTTTTCGACGGCGCTCGCCCCGGTGAAGGGCGGAAGGGGAGGACGCGACATGGCGGAGATCGTACCTGCCCGCGTGCGAGCGTCTTTCAGCAATGCCGCCATGCTTTCAAATTGGCACGCCGAGGCATGCCCGCCGGTCCAACGCCACCTACATTGGGCAACGGGCCTGCGCCCTGGAGCATCCGCGTCATGAACATCGATCTTTCAGGCAAGACCGCCATCGTCACCGGCTCGACGGCGGGTATTGGCCTGGCCATCGCCAAGGGCCTGGCCGCCAGCGGCGCCAAGGTCGTCGTCAACGGCCGCAGCGAGGCCGCCGTCGGCAAGGCGCTCTCCGAAATTGCCAAGACGTCCGCCAAAGCAAGCGTGACAGGTTTCGCCGGTGATTTGGGCGCCGCCGCCGGATGCGATCGCCTGGTGCGCGCGCACCCAAGCTGCGACATCCTGGTGAACAACGTCGGCATCTACGGCCCCCGGGACTTCTTCGAGACGCCCGACGACGAATGGGCGCGTTACTTCGAGGTCAATGTCATGTCCGGCGTGCGGCTTTCGCGGGCATACCTGCCCGGAATGACCGAAAGACGCTGGGGCCGGGTGATCTTCATCTCCTCGGAATTGGGGCTGAACATCCCCGCCGACATGATCCACTACGGCATGACAAAGACCGCCATGCTTGCCATCTCCCGCGGCCTGGCCAAGCGCGTTGCCGGCACGGGGGTCACGGTAAACGCCGTCTTGCCGGGTCCGACTTTGTCGGAAGGCGTCGTCGAGATGCTGAAAGAGGAGATCGCCGCGTCCGGCCGGCCGCTCGAGGAGGTGGCCGCCGCTTTCGTCCTCGCCAAACGGCCCAGCTCCATCCTTCGCCGCCCCGCCACCGTGGACGAGGTGGCCAACATGGTCGTCTATGCCGCCTCCGCCCAGGCCTCGGCGACGACAGGCGCCGCGCTGCGCGTCGATGGCGGCGTCGTCGACACGATTGCATGATCCGGTGCATGACTTGTCGCATGATCCGGCGCATCGTCGCGTCGCTGGCCGCTGGCGCCGTGCTTGCGACATCCGTCGCAGCACAAAGCGACGATGCCGCCTATTGCGCCAAGCTGGCGAGCCTGGCCCTTCGCTATACCGGCAGCGCCGGCAGCGAGGGCCGCCTCGCGCCCGACCTTACGACGCTCGGGGCGATCGACGATTGCAACAAGGGCAAGTTCGCCGCCGGCATTGCAGTGCTGGAAAGGAAGCTGCGCAGCAACGGGTTCACGCTGCCCACGCGGTGAGCTTTCCACCGCAAGGGCGCCATCGGTGTGCTAAGACGCCGACGCAATGCGTACCTATATCTGTCTTCCCGGTGCCTGGATGGGCGCCTGGTCGTGGCAATTCGTGGTGGAGCGGCTGCGCGCGGCGGGACACGATGCGCGCGCCCTGCCCTTTCGCGGTATCGGCGAACGCGCCGCCGAGCTCTCGCCCGAACTCGACAACGACACCTTCCTCGCCGACACGATCGGCTACCTGGAGAAGGACGATCTGCGCGACGTCGTGCTGGTCGGCCACAGCTTCGGCAGCCTGATCGCCGGCCTGGTGACCGACCGGATCCCCGAGCGCATCGCCCATCTGGTGATCATCGACGGCGGCATCCCGCAGGACGGCCAGTCGATCTTCGGCCGCATCCCGGCCGAGATCGCGGCCAAGCGCCGCAAGCTGGTGAAGGTGGTGAACGGCACCGAGGTGCTGCCGTTCGCGCCGGTCGGCAGCCTGATCATCGACGATCCCGCCCTGGCGGCGTGGACGCATCGACAGCTCACGCCGCATCCGCTGGCCTGCTACACCAAGCCGATCCGGCTACGCCATCCCGCCGGCAACGGCCGACCGATGACCTACATCGCCTGCACCAGGCCGCGCTATCCGGTGTCGGCGGGCATGCACGAGAAGGTGCAGGCGATGCCGCATGTCCGTTTCCGGCCGATCGAGGCCGGCCACAATTGCATCCTCTCGGCGCCCGACCTGGTGGCGCGCGAACTGCTGGAGCTTCCGCGATGAGCGATCGACTGATGATCCTGGTGGCCGGCCCCTACCGCTCCGGCACCAACGACGATTCCGCGCTCATCCAGCGCAATGTCGACGCCATGGAGGATGCGGCGCTCGCCATCTTCCGCCGCGGCCATCTGCCGGTTCTGGGCGAATGGTTCGCCCTGCCGCTGCTCAGGCAGGCCGGCTCGAAGAAGATCGGCGATGCCGTGTTCGACGAGATCTTCCATCCCGTGGCGCGCGAGCTGATCGCCAAATGCGACGCCGTGCTGCGCATCGGCGGGCCGTCGACCGGCGCCGACGACATGGTCGCGACAGGCGAAAGGCTGGGCAAGCGCATCTTCAACGACCTGACGGAGATTCCCGCGCACCATCGCGCATAGGAACATCTTCCCGCGCGCCTCCCGGCCGGCCGCGCGCGTAGCGCCGGGCGAGCGCCGCGCTATCCGGCTCGACCGAGGCCTCGGCCTAGCGGCCGAGCGCCGCCGCTCGCCAGGGCTGGCCCAGCGCCAGGCGCGCCTCGAACGCGTCGATCCTGTCGGCCTTTGCCGCCGTGGCGCCGACCTCGTCGAGACCCGCCAGCAGGCGGCTGCGGCGCGAGGGCTCGACCTCGAAGGCGATCCGTTCGCCGTCGGACCGGACCAGCACCTGCGCATCGAGATCGACCGTGAAGGTGGCGTTGGCGCCCCTCTCCGCCTCGGCGACCAGCTGCTCGCAGACGGCCTTCGGCAGCACCAGCGGCAGGATGCCGTTCTTGAAGCAGTTGTTGAAGAAGATGTCGGCAAAGGACGGCGCGATCACGCAACGGATGCCGAAATCCCGCAACGCCCACGGCGCGTGCTCGCGGCTGGAGCCGCAGCCGAAATTCTCGAAGGCGACAAGGATCTCCGCCCGCCGGTAGGCCGGCCGGTTGAGCACGAAGCCGGCGCGTTCCGAGCCATGCTGGTCGTAACGCAGCCCGGCGAACAGATGCCGGCCGAGGCCGGCGCGGTCCGTCGTCTTCAGATAGTCCTTGGGGATGATCATGTCGGTGTCGACATTGACCATCGGCAACGGCGCGGCCACGCCGGTCAAGCGGGTGAAACTTTCCATGTCCATGGCTCCTATCTCATGAATTCGCGGACGTCGGCGAGGCGGCCGCCGACCGCCGCGGCGGCAGCCATCGCCGGACTGACCAGATGGGTGCGGCCGCCATAGCCTTGGCGTCCCTCGAAATTGCGGTTGGAGGTCGAGGCGGAGCGTTCGCCGGGCTTCAGCCGGTCGCCGTTCATCGCCAGGCACATCGAGCAGCCCGGCTCGCGCCATTCGAAGCCGGCCTCGCGGAAGATGCGGTCGAGGCCCTCCTGCTCGGCCTGCCGCTTGATCAGGCCGGAGCCTGGGACGACCAGGGCGTTGACGTGGCTCGCGACCCGCCGCCCGCGCACGATCGCGGCGGCTGCCCGCAGATCCTCGATGCGGCTGTTGGTGCACGAGCCGATGAACACCTTGTCTATCCTGACGTCGGTCATCGACGTGCCGGGCGCGAGATCCATGTAGGCGAGGCTGCGCTGCATGGCCGCCCGCCGGTCGCGATCGGCCTCGTCGGCGGGGTCGGGCACGCGGGCGCTGATCGCCACGACGTCCTGCGGGCTGGTGCCCCATGTCACCTGCGGCGCCACCGCCGCCGCATCGAGCGCGATCTCGCGGTCATAGAGCGCATCCGGATCGGACGGCAGCGTCCTCCAATGGGCCAAGGCCTGCTCCCAGGCTTCGGCCGGCGGCGCCTGCGGGCGCCCCTTCAGGTAGTCGAAGGTGACCTCGTCCGGCGCGATCAGGCCGGCGCGCGCGCCCGCCTCGATCGACATGTTGGAGACCGTCATCCGGCCTTCCATCGAAAGCTTGCGGATCGCCGGGCCGGCATATTCGATGACATGGCCGGTGCCGCCCGCGGTGCCGATCGAACCGATGATGGCGAGGATCAGGTCCTTCGCCGTGACGCCGAACGACAGGTCGCCCTCGACGCTGATGCGCATGTTCCTCGAACGCCGCGCGATCAGGGTCTGGGTCGCCAGCACATGCTCGACCTCCGACGTCCCGATGCCGAAGGCGAGCGCGCCGAAGGCGCCGTGCGTGGCGGTATGGCTGTCGCCGCACACCACCGTCATGCCCGGCTGGGTGAAGCCCTGTTCGGGGCCGATGACGTGCACGATGCCCTGGCGGATGTCGCGCATGGAATAATAGGGCACGCCGAACTCGGCGACATTGCGCTCGAGCGTCTCGACCTGGCGCCGCGATTCGGCATCGGCGATGCCGTTGCTGCGATCGGTGGTCGGCACATTGTGGTCGGCGACGGCGATGGTCGCCTGCGGCCGGCGCACCGTGCGGCCGGCGGCGCGCAGGCCTTCGAAGGCCTGCGGGCTCGTCACCTCGAGCAGGAGGTGGCAATCGATGTAGAGCAGCACCGTGCCGTCGTCCTGCTCCTCGACGACGTGGCTGTCCCAGATCTTGTCGTACAGCGTGCGCGGCGTGGCCATCGCGATCCCTCTCCTTCAGTCGATGGCCGAGGCGTACCGGATGTCTTAGACTGGTAACAGTTGGGTAGTTATCCTGGTATAAAAACTCCTATGGCCGACCTGCCCCAGACCAAGCGACGCGAGCTCGGCGACTTCCTGCGCGCCCATCGGGCGCGCCTGACGCCGGCCAGCCTCGGCCTGGCAGCCGTAGGGCGTCGCCGCACGCCCGGCCTCAGGCGCGAGGAAGTCGCGCAGGCCTGCGGCATGAGCGCCACCTGGTACACCTGGCTCGAGCAGGGGCGCGACGTCTCGGCCTCGCCGCCGGCGCTCGCGCGCGCGCCTTCAGCTCACGCCGGCCGAGCGCGCCTATCTGTTCGAGCTCGCCGGCAAGCGCGACCCCAGCCTGCCGCGTCCGGCCAGCGAGGACGGCATGGACGTGCCTGCCGCCCTCGCCCGGGCCATCGCCGCCATCGAGGGACCCGCCTATCTGCTGGACTCGACCTGGAACGCCCGCGCCTGGAACCGGCCGGCGGCGCGGCTGTTCGTCGGCTGGCTCGACGGCGCGAGCGACCGCAACCTGCTGCGCTACGTCTTCCTGAGCCCGGTCGCCCGGACGGTGATCCCCGACTGGCAGGCGCGGGCGCGCCGCGTGCTGGCGGAATTCCGCGCCGATTCGAGTCGTCATCTCGAGGATGCCGCCCTGCAGGCGCTGGTCGACGACCTGCGCCGGCGCAGTCCGCTGTTCAAGCAATGCTGGACGGAGCATGCCGTGGTGGATCGCACGGGCGGCGAACGGATCTTCGATCATCCGCGCCAGGGCCGCCTGCACTACGAGCAGATCGCCTTCGCGCTCGCCAACCGGCCCGACTTCAAGCTCGTCATGCTGGTGCCACAGGAGCCGTCCCGCACGCGATCACGCTAGCGTGCAGGCCTTTTCAGAACGGCTCCTTGTACGGCCTGAGGTCGATCTCGTGCGTCCAGGCGCTGCGGTGCTGGCGGTGCAGGTGCCAGTAGCTGTCGGCGATGGCGTCGATGTTCAGCAGTCCGTCGGCGCCCGCCTTGTCCTTGCGGTCGGGCATGCGCGACAGCAGCCGGTCGCCCTCGATGCCGCCGTCGATGATGCTGTGCGCGACATGAATCCCCTGCGGGCCGAACTCGCGCGCCAGCGACTGCACGAACAGACGCAGCCCACCCTTGGTGGCGTTGAAGGCGGCAAAGCGCGGCCGGCCGCGCAGCGAGCCCGACGCACCGGTGAAGATCACCGTGCCGCGACCGAGCGGCGCCAGCCGGCGCACCGCCTCGCGGCCGAACAGGAAGCCGGCGAAGCAGCCGACGCGCCAGGACTCCTCGAAATGCCCGGCCGTCATCTCGCGGATGTCGACGGCGGCGTTGTTGCCCATGTTGAACACGAACAGGTCGGCCGGCGCGCCGTCGGCATCGTCGGCCATCGCCCTGTCGAACAGGGCGACCACTTCGGCTTCCTTCGTGCCGTCGACGGCAAGCGGCGTCGCCGAGCCGCCGTTCTTGCCGATGGTCCCGGCCACCTTCTCGACCTTGGCCGCGGTGCGGCCGGCGACCAGCACGTGATAGCCCTCTTCCGCGAACCGGCGGCCGGCGGCCGCGCCCAGCCCGCGTTCAGCCCCAACGCCCAGCACGACGGCCTTCGTCTTCTTTGTCATGTCGATCCTCGCAATGACGGGTCGTGCGGAACTTGCGGTGCAGCGGCCGGCTTCGCTACGGTCCGCCCGCATGAAATTACCTCCATACCCCATGATCGAACTCGATCTCGCCGCACCGCTCGATCGCCACCGCGCGACCGTCCTGCCGGAGTGGATCGACTGGAACGGCCACATGAATGTCGGCTTCTATGTCGTGGCCTTCGACAAGGCGACCGATACGCTGTGCGAGCAGTTCGGCTGCAGCTTCGACTATACGCGCGAGAAGATCGGCATGACCTTCGTGCTGGAGGCGCACGTCACCTACGACCGCGAGGTCAAGCAGGGCGATCCGCTGCGCATCACCAGCCAGATCCTCGACCACGACGCCAAGCGGCTGCACTACATCCATGCGATGTACCATGCCGACGAAGGCTATCTCGCCGCCACCAACGAGCTGATGCTGATGAACATCGACTACGCCACGCGCCGTTCCGCGCCATGGCCCGATTTCGCCCTGGAGCGGATCGAGAAGCTGGCGGCGGCCCACGCCAAGCTGCCGCGGCCGCGGCAGGCCGGCCGCCTGATCGGCATCAAGAAGAAGCAATAGCCGACATGCTGGACTCGCTGCCCTACGAGCTGCCCGAACTCATCACGCGCGCGCCGCTCGACACCCACCGCTCGACCGTGCTGCCCGAATGGGTCGACTGGAACGGCCATATGAACGTCGCCTTCTATGTCACGGCCTTCGACCAGGCGTCGGGCGCCTTCATGCGCAACATGGGGCTGGGCCGCCGCTACGTCGACGGCAAGCTCGGCATGACCTTCGTGCTGGAAACCCACGTCACCTACGACCGCGAGATGAAGGGCGGCGCGCCCATACGCTTCACCACCCAGCTCCTCGCGCGAGACGCCAAGAAGGTCCATCTCTACCATGAGATGTTCCATGCCGAGCTGGGCTACCTCGCCGCCACCAACGAGGTGATCGTGATGAATATCGACTATGCGAGTCGCCGGTCGGCGCCCTGGCCGGTGCCCGCCGCGAAGCGGCTGGAGACGCTGTGGCAGGCGCACAAGGATCTGCCGCGGCCGGCCAAGGCCGGTCGGGCCATGAGCCTGGCGAAGAAATGAGTCTGGAAGCCGTCATCGCCGCGACCGGCGATGCGCCGGCCACCATCGACTCGCTCTGCAGCGACCTGGCACAGCTTGGCGCGGCTCCAGGCGGCGTGCTGATGGTGCACGCCTCGCTGTCGTCGCTGGGCTATGTCAATGGCGGCGCGCCGGCCGTGATCGACGCGCTGGACGGGGTGCTGGGTCCGAGCGGCACGCTGGTGATGCCGACGCACAGCAGCGATCTTCCGACCCGGCCGGCTGGTCCTCGCCGCCTGTCCCGGCCGCCTGGCATCAGACGCTGCGCGACACGATGCCGGCCTACGATGCGGCCACGACGCCGACCTGGACCATGGGCGCGATCGCCGAGAACTTTCGCAGCCGGCCCGGCGTGCGGCGCAGCGCCCATCCGCGGCAATCCTGCGCGGCGCGCGGCCCCCAGGCCGCGGCGATCGTCGAGGGTCACCGGCTCGACAGCGCCATGGGCGAGCACTCGCCGCTGGCACGGCTGTACGATCTCGACGCCTGGATCCTGCTGCTGGGCGTCGGCCATGAGCGCAATACTTGCCTGCACCTGGCCGAGCATCGGGCGACCTTTCCCGGCAAGCGCCTCGCGCCCTTCGGCAGCCCGGTCAAAGTCGACGGCGTGCGGCGGTGGCACCTCGTCGAGGACCTGGACTACGACGACAGCGACTTCGCGCGGCTGGGAAGCGACTACGAGCGCGCAGGCGGCAACGTCATGATCGGCCCCGTGGCGCAGGCGATGGCGCGCTTGATGCGTATCAGACCCCTGGTCGACTATGGCGTCCGATGGATGGCGACCAACCGCCGCTAGCTGCCCGCCAGCTTCCGCAGCGCCTCGCCGCTCAGGCGATAGGGCAGCCAGTTGCGGATCCACTTGAAGCCCAGCCGCCCGTAGAAGCCGCGCGCCGGGTTCCAGTCGAGCACGTTGAGGTCGATGCGCTTGTAGCCCCGCGCGACGCATTCCTGCGCCAGGGCCTGCATCAGGGCGCGCGCCACGCCGCCGCGGCGTTCCTCGGGCACGACCCAGATGTCCTCGATGAAGATGCCGCGCGCGGCCGTCCAGACGGAATAGTTGAAGGTGTAGAGGACGAAACCCACGGGCTGGTTGCCGCGCTCGGCGATCAGGGCTGCAAACCGCGGATCCTTGCCGAAGCCATCGCGCGCCAGGGTCTGCGGCGTGGATGTGACCGCGTCGGGCTCGTCCTCATAGGTCGCAAGATCGACGGAGAAGCGATGCAGAAGCTCGACGTCGTCGACGGTGGCGGAACGCACGATGACGGTCGGGTCAGACGGCAAGAAAACCTCCATCGACCGCCAGGATGGCGCCGGTGACGTAGCTTGCCGTATCGGAGCACAAGAATACGACGGGCCCGACGAGCTCCTCCGGCCGGCCCACCCTCTTCAGCGGCACATGGCCGAGGAAGGCCTCCAGTCGTCCGGGATCGGCGATCGTCACCTCGGTCATGGCGGTAGCGATGATGCCGGGCGCGATGGCGTTCACGCGCACGCCGTCGGGCGCCAGTTCCACCGCCAGCGCGCGCGTGAACTGGGCGAGGGCCCCCTTGCTCACGGGATAGGCGCCGCTGCCGGCCGGCGCGGTGAAGGAATTGATCGAGGCGACATTGACGATGGTGCCGTGCGTGCGCTTGAGTTGCTCCGCGAAGGCCCAGGTGACATTGAAGGCGCCGTCGACGTTGACCGCCATGGTGCTGGCCCAGCGCTCGCGGCCGTCGGCCGCCAGCATGTTGCCGCGCAGGTATATGCCCGCATTGTTGACCAGGATGCGGATCGGCCCGACCAGGAGCGCGATGTCCTCGGCGAGCGTGGCGCAGCCTTCCTGGTCGGTGACGTCGAGCGCGTGGCCGCGCGCCTCGCCGCCGGCCTTGACGATGCTCTCGGCCGTGGCGTGGGCGGCATCGACATCGATGTCGGTCACGATCACTCTCGCGCCCGCTTCGGCCAGCCCGTGAGCGATGGCGGCACCGTTGCCCCGGCCGGCGCCGGTGACCAGCGCCAGGCGGCCGGTGAGCAGGTCCTTCAGCATGACGCCGCCTCCTTCAGCGCCTCGCGGATCACCGCCTCGTCGCCGATATGGTTGACCAGCAGCAGGATCAGCCGGGCGTCGAAATCGCGGCACTGCGCGTCGTCCAGCCCTTTATGGGCGTCGACGATGGCGTTGTAGACGTCGTCCGGCCGCGCCAGATTCAGCGTGCGCCTGAGCGCGCCGGTGGAGACGGTGTCGCTCATGCTCCCTCCTTGCCCATGGCGCGGGCGACGGCCGCCGTCACGGCCGTCGCATCGAAGCGACGCCAGCGCGCCGCAACGTACCGATCGGGGCGGATCAGATAGGTCGTGCCGGCACGGCCATCATAGCGTTGGCTGGCCAGGCCGTTGTCGCCGATGCAAAGGACGGCCACGCCCTCGGGCAGGACCTTGGCGTCGAATGCCCGCTCCCCGAACATGAGCAGCGTGAAATCGCGGCCCAGCCGATCGATCAGCCAGTCCTCGCCCACCGGCGCATCGAGCATCGCGCGACCGGGGCCGGGTCCGCGGGCCCAATCGTGGTCGCAGTCGGGCGTATCGATCGGCGAGTTGGGTTGCGCGGTCGGCGCCGACAGCCGGCCGCTGTTGATCAAGGCGCGGGCGAACGGGAAGTCCGGCGCCAGCGCGAGCGCCGCGTCGCGAAAGGCGCGGGACGCCGCGAATTTCGGCGTGATGAAATCGGTGCTGCGGGTCGATTGCAGGATGTTCTCGCGGGCCGCCGCGCGACGTTCGCTGCAATAGCTGCCGAGCAGCGCGGCCGGCGCCTTGCCCTGCAGCACCAGCGCGAGCTTCCAGGCGAGGTTGTCGACATCGGCGACGGCGCTGTTGCCGCCACGGGCGCCGAACGGCGAGACGACATGCGCCGCATCGCCGGCGAAGATCACGCGGCCATGCACGAAACGCTCCATCATGCGGCAGGTGAAGGTGTAGACGCTGGTCCATTCATGTTCCCAGCGCGCGTCCGGGCCGAACAGCAGGCGCAGGCGGCGGTCGACGCTCGCCGGCTTCTTCTCCTCCTCAGGGTTGGCGTCGCGGCCAAGCTGGAAATCCACCCGCAGCACGTTGTCGGCCTGGCGGTGCAGCAGCACCGAGTTGGTCGGATGGAAGGGCGGGTAAAACCAGAACTGGCGCTCCTTGGGCAGCTCGTCGAGCAGGCGGATGTCCGAGATCAGGAACTGGTCGTGGAAGACCTCGCCCGGATAGGCCAGGCCCAGCAGGTGGCGCACCGGGCTGCGCACGCCGTCACATGCCACCAGCCAGTCAGCCTGCAGCTCGTAACGCCCGTCCGGCGTCTCAACCTCGACGGTGACGCCGCCGGCGCTCGGAGCCACACCGACCACCTTGTTGAGGAAGCGCAGCTCGACCTGCTTCTCGGCCAGGCAGCGCTCGTAGAGATACTCCTCGACGTAATACTGCTGCAGGTTCACGAAGGCTGGGAACTTGTGCCCGGGCTCGGGCTGCAGGTTGAAGCGATAGACCGGCCGGTCGCGCAGATAGACCTCGCCCTCCTCCCAGGTGATGCCCTTGTCGACCATGCGCCGGGCGATGCCGAAGCGATCCCAGATCTCCAGGCTGTGCTTGGCCTGGCAGATCGAGCGGCTGCCGATGCTCACCGTGTCGTCCTCGTCGAGCAGCAGCGCCGGCACGCCGCGCGCCGCCAGCCCGAGCGCCAGCGTGGGGCCGGCCATGCCGGCGCCAGCGATCACGACAGGGCGACGGGCCGGTTTGCCGTCGAGCTCCGGCGGCCGGCGGTAGGGATAGTGGCGGTAGGCGTAGGAGCTCATGGCTCATTTTCTCCCCCGTCAACCGGGGGAGGGATCATGATTTTTCCAGCGCCGCCCACATCTCGATGTCGCGTTCGGCGGTCCAGATGCGCGGATGGTCGAGGCCCTTGGCCTCGTCGTAGGCGCGCGACACGTCGAACGGCATGCAATGCTCGAAGATCACCCAGTTGCCATAGCGCGGCTGCAGGGCGGACATCGCCTTGTCATAGGCCTGCTTCAGCGAGTTGCCCGCCGTGGCGCTCTGCGACACGGCCTTGTAGAGCGCGCTCAGGAAGGCCTGCGTGCCGGCGATGCCCTCCTCGATCGCCTGCTCGCCGACCAGCGCATCGCCGCGGCCCGGCACCAGGGCCAATGCCTTGAGGTCGCGCAGCTTCTGCAGGGTTTCGGGCCAATCCTTGTAGTGGGCGTCGCCGGCATAGGGCGTGGCGCCGTACTCGACCAGGTCGCCGCTGAACAAGGTGCGCTCCTCGGGCAGCCAGACGATGGTGTCGCCCTTGGTGTGCCCTCGGCCGGCATGGATGATGTCGACCTGCAGCTTGCCCAGCCAGAGGGTCATGCGGTCGTTGAAGGTGATGGTGGGCCAAGTGAGGCCGGGGATCGTCTCGGCGGCGTCGAACAGGCGCGGGAAGCGTTGCAGCTCCGACTTGTAGTCCTGCGCGCCGCGCTCGACGATCATCTCGCGAGTCGCCTCGCTGCAAATGATGTGCTGCGGCTCGTAGCCCGACGCGCCCAGCACGCGCACGGCATGATAGTGCGACAGCACGACATACCGGATCGGCTTGTCGGTGACGGTGCGGATATACTCGATGACCTTCTGGGCCATCCGGGGCGTCGCCTGCGCATCGACCACCATGACCGAGTCGTCGCCCACCACGATGCCGGTATTGGGATCACCCTCGGCGGTGAAGGCGTAGGCATGCTCGGACAGGCGGCTGAAGGTGATCTTCTTTTCCGCCATGTCCGCCTGCGAGGCGAAGGCCCTGGCCATCGACGTCTCTCCCGTGCTGTCCTTGATGGGCGCCAACCTATGCAGCCCAGGCGGGCGAAGTCAAAGCCCGTCAGTCGGAGCCGAACCGGTGGTAGCGGGCTCGATCTCCCGTGCGCACGGTGACCTCGAAAGCATCGTTGTCGCGTTCCATGCGCAAGGTCACCGCAGTGCCGGCGGGGCCGCTCGCCCACAGCTTGCGATAGAAGTCGGCCACGTCGTCCAGCACCTCGCCGTCCAGCGCATGCAGGATGTCGCCGCGCTGCAGGCCGGCGCGGTCGGCCGGGCCACCGTCGGAGATGCCACCGACGACGAGCTGGCCCATATGCTCGACGGTCAAGATGCCGAGCCACGGGCGCGGCGGCGTCGACAGGCGGCCTTTCGCCACCAGCTCGCGGAAGATCGGTTTCAGCCGGTTGATCGGCACGTACATGTTGCCCGGAAAGGCCGGCGCTCCCGGCCCGAGCGCTTCCTGCACCAGGAGCGAGCCCACCCCCAGCAGGGTGCCGTCCTGGCCGACCAGGGCGGAGCCGCCCCACAGCGGATAGGCGGGCACGGTGAAGATGGCGTTGTCGAGCAGATACTCCCAGTAGCCCGCGAATTCGCGGCGGCCCGCGACCTTGACCTTGAGCGCCGCCTTCTCGCCGCCCAGGCCCGCGACATACGCTTCGCTGCGCAATTCCAGCGCGTCGGAATCGCCGAAGCTCATCGGCTTCAGGTCGAGCGGCCGCTCGGTGCGCACCAGCCCGAAGCCGCTCTCATAGTCGTAGCCCACGATGTAAGCCGGCACCTCGTTGCCATCGATGTCGGTGATGGTGACGGTGTCGGCCTCCATGATCAGGTAGCCGATGGTGACGATCAGGCCGTCGGCGTCGATCAGGACGCCGTGGCCCTCACGCTCGGTGCCGAGCGTCTGGGCCGACCGGCGGTCCTTGGGAATGGTCGTGCGCAGGCCAACCACCGCAGGCAGCGCGCCCGAAACCGCCGGCGGCAGATTGGACACGCCGGGCAGCCGCGCCTCGACGCCTTCGCGGCCGGTCGGAATATGACCCGCGCCGTTCATGGAACCGTTCAACCCTCGGGCCATCGGTACACCTCCACGCCACGCCGGCATGACACGCCGGCACGTGTCTCCCCTCTGGAGGATAGGCGTCTACTGCTCCGATTGCTATATGATGTGCATGGCGCCCCCCGCCGATCCGTTCGAAATCACCGACGACGCCCTGCCGACCGAGCCCTTGCCGTCGGGGCGCGCCGTCACGCCCACGGCCCATCTGGAGGGGCTGAACGAGGAGCAGCGCCAGGCCGTCATCCACCAGGGCGGCCCGCTGCTGGTGCTGGCCGGCGCCGGCACCGGCAAGACCCGCGTGCTGACCACCCGCATCGCCCATCTCCTGATCACCGGCCGCGCACGCACGTCGCAAATTCTTGCAGTCACCTTCACCAACAAGGCGGCGCGCGAGATGCTGGACCGCGTCGCCAGCCTGATCGGCGGCGCGGCCGACGGCATGTGGCTCGGCACCTTCCACGCCATCGGCGTGCGCGTGCTGCGCCGCCACGCCGAGCTGGTCGGCCTCAAGAGCAACTTCACCATCCTCGACACCGACGACCAGACGCGCCTGATCAAGCAACTGCTGCAGGCCGAGAACATCGACGACAAGAAGTGGCCGGCGCGCGTGCTCTCGGGCATCATCCAGCGCTGGAAGGACCGCGCGCTGACGCCGGACAAGGTGTCGGGCGACGATGCCGGCGACTTCGCCAACGGCCGGGCGGCCGACATCTACCGCCAGTACCAGGAGCGGCTGGCCGAGGTGAACGCCGTCGATTTCGGCGACCTCGTCATGCATTGCGTGACCGTGTGGCAGAAGCATCCCGACGTGCTGGCGCAGTACCACCGCCGCTTCCGCCACATCCTGGTCGACGAGTACCAGGACACCAACGTGGCGCAGTATCTGTGGCTGCGGCTGCTGGCGCAGGGCACGCAGGATGTCTGCTGCGTGGGCGACGACGACCAGTCGATCTACGGCTGGCGCGGCGCGGAGGTCGGCAACATCCTGCGCTTCGAGAAGGATTTCCCCAGCGCCACCATCGTGCGGCTGGAGCGCAACTACCGTTCGACGCCGCACATCCTGGCGGCCGCCTCGCACCTGATCTCGCACAATGAAGGCAGGCTGGGGAAGACGCTGTGGACCGAGCTCAAGGAGGGCGAGCGCATCTCCCTGCGCGGCGTGTGGGATGGCGAGGAGGAGGCGCGCTCGATCGGCGAGGAGATCGAGGCGCTGCAGCGCGACAAGCATCCGCTCAGCCAGATCGCCATCCTGGTGCGCGCCGGTTTCCAGACCCGCGAGTTCGAGGAACGGTTCATCACCATGGGCCTGCCCTACCGGGTGATCGGCGGGCCGCGCTTCTACGAGCGCCAGGAAATCCGCGATGCGATGGCCTATTGTCGCGTCACCGTTCAACCCGACGACGATCTCGCCTTCGAGCGCATCTACAACACGCCGCGCCGTGGCCTGGGCGAATTGGCCCTGCGCACGCTGCGCCTGATCCAGCGCGCCCAGAAGGTCTCGCTGTTCGAGGCGACGCGCCGGGCGCTGGAGACCGACGAATTGAAGGCCCGGCCGCGCAAGACGCTGGGCGATCTCATCCGCAGCTTCGAGCGCTGGCGCGCCATGCTCGACGGCATCAACCATGTCGAGGTGGTCGAGACCATCCTCGACGAATCGGGCTACACCGACATGCTGCGCGCCGACCGCTCGCCCGAGGCGGAAGGCCGATTGGAGAACCTGAAGGAACTCACCAACGCGCTGCAGGAGTTCGACACCCTGCCCGCCTTCCTCGAGCATGTGGCGCTGCTCACCGACAATGCCGAGCGTTCGGGCGGCGACATGGTGAGCGTCATGACCCTGCATGCCGCCAAGGGCCTGGAATTCGACACCGTCTTCCTGCCGGGCTGGGAGGAAGGCCTGTTCCCCAACCAGCGCGCCCTCGACGACAAGGGCCTGGCCGGGCTCGAGGAGGAGCGCCGGCTGGCCTATGTCGGTCTGACGCGGGCGCGCAAGCGGGCCTATGTCTCCTTCGCCGCGAACCGCCGCGTGTTCAACCAGTGGCAGGCCGCCATCCCCTCGCGCTTCCTGCGCGAACTGCCGACCGGCCACCTGGCCGAGAGCAGCGACGCCGGCCTCTACGCCACCTATTCGGCCGGCCATCACGGCGGCCTGCGCGAGCAAGCGAGCGGCTTCGACTACGAGAGCCTGGGCGTCACGTCCGGCCGGCGCACGCGCTGGCGCGACGAGACCGTCGACGACCGCCGCGCGGTCGAAGGCGACAAGCCCGATCTCAGCATCGGACAAAGGGTCTTCCACCAGAAGTTCGGCTATGGCCGCATCATCGCGGTCGACGGCAACAAGCTCGACATCGACTTCGAGAAGGCCGGCCCGAAGAAGGTGCTGGACAGCTTCATCGAGGCGGCGTGAGCGTCTGGAAGGCCTGGCTGGACGTCGCCGCCGCCGACCGCATCGCCACGGAACAAGCGCTGGAGCCCCTGGCCGAGCAGGGCTTCATCGTGACCAGCCGGGAGATCTCGCGCGACGGGCCCTGGCGCATCGAGATCTTCGGCGAAGGCGACAGGGCCGCGGTGAAAGCCGCGACCGGCGCCGGCTGGCAATGGCAGGACCTGCCCGACGCCGACTGGGTGGCGGACAATCAGCGCTCCTTCCGGCCGTTCGCCGTGGGCCCGTTCTGGGTCCATCCCTCGCATGTCGCCGACGGCCTGCCTGCCGGGTTGCTGCCGCTTCGGATCGATGCCGGCCTGGCCTTCGGCACGGGCACGCATGCCACGACGCGCGGCTGCCTGGAGATGCTGGCGTCCCTCGATCCGCGCGACACCGTCAACGCTGTCGATGTCGGGTGCGGCAGCGGCATCCTGGCCATTGCCATGGCCAAGCTGTGGAGGCGCCCCGTACGGGGCGGCGACAACGACGCCGAGGCGGTCGCCGTCGCGCGCGAGAACGCCGACTTGAACGGCGTCGGCGAACTCTGCCGTTTCGTGCAGGCTGCGGGCTTGCGTGCCGCGGCCCTCGAGGAAGGCGCCCCCTACGATCTCATCGTCGCCAACATCCTGGCCGGGCCACTCCTCGATCTCTCAGAGTCGTTTGCGGCGGCCGTGCGACCGCGCGGCCGCATCCTGCTGAGCGGCCTGCTGGTCGAACAGGCGGCACATCTGCTTTCCGTCTATGCCCGACGCGGCTTCGCCTTCGAGCGCCGCATCGACCTGGAGACCGGTGGCGCCTGGTGGCGCACCCTGCTTCTGAAGCGGCAGTGAAGCCGGCCCCAAGCAAAAGGGCCGGCTTTCGCCGGCCCTCTACGCTTACGCTACGCTACGCCACACTCGGTTACGCTGCGCGACGCAAATTCTGATTGGCCGCGGAAAGAGGAGCGGTCGAAGCATCGAACTGCGGTACGACGCCATGCGCGGTCTCGCGGACCGCAAACGGGATGTCGGAACGGCAGAGCCCGAGATCCGCGAGCTCGCGGTCGCTCATGCGGAAGAGCTGGGCCTCCGCAGCGCGCAGCTTGAAGTCCGTCTTGATTGCGTTGACGAGGCGGCTGTACTGGCGGCCCAGCCACAGGAAGAAATCCCCGAGGCTATCGGCCACCATCTCGGCGCGCGCATAACGGGCGCGCAGCTCGATCAGACGACGCTCGTCGAACGACAGGTTAAGCTTGCGATCGTTTCCCCCCGCCGGCGTAGTTTCGCTGGTCAGTCCTTCAAAGGTCCGAATCGGCTGGGTCATCATGGTCTACTCCTTCGATTGTGCGATGCGATAGGCAATGCTGCACCGCACGCAGCAAATATAGCGCCTTGAGTTACAACGATAAGTGAGTGCCTTGATATTCTGCTATGCACTCAGCGCATGGAGCCCAATAATTTAGCATTTCGCAACCGCGAGAGAACAAATATTGCTCAGTTTGCCTGTCTCCAGCACCCCGCGTACGGTCCGCCTCCCATGAGTTCGCCTCCCGACGATGTCCTCCACCTTCTGCGGCGACGCGGCCGCCATCCGGACCCGTCCGCCCTCGACTCGCTTATGCGGGGCGTGGCCGCCGCCCCCGAAGGCCTTGCAGGTCCCGAATGGGTCGAGCTGATCGAGCCCAATGCCGATAGCGAGCTGACGGAGGCACTGGCGGCCTGGAGGTCGGAGCTCGCCCGCGCCGGCGATGGTCTCGATGCCGCGCCGGCGCCGGCCTCGCGCCTGGCCGACCTGCGCGCCGAGCTCAAGCGTCGTGGCATCGACGGCTTCGTCGTGCCGCGTGCCGACGAACATCAGGGCGAGTACGTGCCGCGCCGCTCGCAGCGGCTGGCCTGGCTCACGGGCTTCAGCGGCTCGGCGGGGCTCGCCATCGTGCTGGCCGACCGTGCGGCGATCTTCGTCGACGGCCGCTACACCCTCGCCGTGCGCGGCCAGGTCGACACCGCCGCCTTCGTGCCGCACCAGATCCCGGAGCAGTCGCCGGAAGCGTGGATCGCCGCGAACCTGCCCGGCGGCGGCAAGCTCGGCTTCGATCCCTGGCTGCAGACGGTCGACGGCCACGAGCGCTTCGCCCGCGCCTGCCAGCGCGCCGGCGGTGAATTCGTCGCCCTCGAGTCCAATCCGGTCGACGCCGTGTGGCGCGATCGGCCGCCCGCCCCTCTCGCGCCGGTGCTGCCGCAGCCTGACGAGTTCGCCGGCGAAAGCAGCGCGGCCAAGCGCACGCGCATCGCCGCCCTGGTGAAGGCCAAGGGCGCCGACGTGGCGCTGATCACCGCGCCCGATTCCATCGCCTGGCTTCTGAACGTGCGCGGCGGCGACGTTCCGCGCACGCCGTTCGCCCTGGGCTTCGCCTTGCTGCACGCCGATGGCCATGTCGATCTCTACATGGACCGCCGCAAGGTGCCCGATCGCACCCTGGCATGGCTGGGCAATGCGGTGACCCTTGCCCCGCCGGAGGAACTCGGCGCGGCCCTCGACCTGCTGGGCAGGACGGACAAGCGCGTGCTGGTCGAGACGGCGAGCGCGCCGGTATGGGCGGCGACCCGCCTGCAGGCGGCCGGCGCCGCACTGGTGCGCGAGGCCGATCCGATAGCGCTGCCCAAGGCCTGCAAGAACACGGTCGAACTGGCGGGTATCCGCGCCGCCCATCGCCGCGACGGCGCCGCGGTCAGCCGCTTCCTGGCCTGGCTGTCGACCGAATCGAGGAGCGGCAAGCTCGGCGAGATCGAGGCCGCCGATCGGCTGCAGGCGCTGCGCCAGGAGACTGGCAGACTGCGGGACCTGAGCTTCGACACCATTTCCGGCGCCGGTCCCAACGGCGCCATCGTTCACTACCACGCCTCCGACGCGACGCAGCGCCGGCTCGAGCCGGGCAGCCTGTATCTGGTGGATTCGGGCGGCCAGTACCGCGACGGCACCACCGACATCACCCGCACCGTGGCGATCGGCTCGCCCGGTGCCGAGATGCGCGACCGTTTCACCCGCGTGCTCAAGGGCCATATCGCGCTGGCCATGGCCCGCTTTCCGGCCGGCACGACCGGCTCGCAGCTCGACGCGCTGGCGCGCTACGCGCTGTGGCAGGCGGGGCTCGACTACGACCACGGCACCGGCCATGGCGTGGGCGCCTATCTGTCGGTGCATGAAGGCCCGCAGCGCATCTCGAAGGTCGCCAATACCGTCGCCCTGCAGCCCGGCATGATCGTCAGCAACGAGCCGGGCTACTACAAGGCGGGCGCCTATGGCATACGCATCGAGAACCTGGTTGCGGTGCGCGAGGCCGACATCGACGGCGCCGACCGCCGCTATCTGGAATTCGAGACCTTGACCCTGGCGCCGATCGACATCGCCTGCATCGACCCGGCGCTGCTGACGGACGCCGAACGGCGATGGCTCAACGACTATCACCGCCGCGTGCGCGAGACGGTCGGGCCGCAGGTCGACGACGCAACGCGTGCGTGGCTCGCCGATGCGACCCGCGCCCTCTAATCATTCAAGACGGTTCGGCCGAGCACGACGTCTTCATAGACATGGAGCGACGGCAGCCCGCCCGTGTGCATGAAGAGCACCTTGGCGTTGGGCTTGAAGTGCCCTTGGCGCGCGAGGCCAATCAGGCCGGCCATGATCTTTCCGGTGTAGACCGGATCGAGCAGGACGCCTTCGGTCCGCGCCAGCATCTGGACGGCTTCCACCATCTTCGCGTTGGGCACGGAGTATTTCGGCTGCCAGTAACCGCCGAAGCTCTTGATCGCGTCACGCGGCACCTTGCCGATCCCGAGCAGGTCGGCCACTGCTTGCGCTTCCTTGTGAACAAGCGGCTCCTGGTCGGCGGGATCACGGCTGACACCGATGCCGATCAGCGGGATCCTGATGTTGTTGCCGAAGAAACCCGCCGCCATGCCGCCATGGGTTCCCGAACTGCCCGAGCCGACCACGACGGCATCGAGCGCCAGCCCCATGTCCAGCCATTGCTGCTGCATTTCCTGCACGCACGCGACATAGCCCAACCCGCCGATCGCGTTCGAACCGCCACCCGGAATGACGTAGCCCTGGCGACCGAGCGAGGCGACTTCCTGCGCAACCTTCGACATCGCTGCGCCCATATCCGAACCGCCGGGCACCACGGTGATGGCTTCGACGCCCATCAGCTCGAACATGAAATTGTTGCCGCCAGCCTCCTTCCGGTAGCTGCCGGGGACGCGCTCCTCGATCACGAAGCGGCACTTCATCCCCTCCTTGATCGCGGCGGAGAGGGTGATGCGGCAATGGTTGGACTGCGGCGCGCCGCAGGTGATCAGCGTATCGGCGCCCTGTGCCAGCGCATCCGCCGCCAGAAACTCGAGCTTGCGGGTCTTGTTGCCGCCCGGAAAGAGGCCCAGCAGATCGTCGCGCTTGATCCAGATCTCCGGACCGACACCGCCCGGACAACTCGCGGCGAGGGCCTTGGTAAAGTGCGGAAGCAGTTCTATCGGCGTGGGGGCATGAGTGTAGCGGCGACGCGGAAAACGGGCCAAATCCATTCGATCAACTCCAAGAGACTTCATTCGGGCGCTGCTGCAAGCGCACGCGACAGATGAGCCGGACAACGACTATGCCATGATGATGCCACAGGCGATCCGGTCGCACAGCCGACCCTTGGCGCAGGCCCGCGGAGGGTGACAATCGCCTGCTCGGCCGGGCTTCCCGGGCATTGATCCTGGCGCCCCCTCCGGGACACCCGATGGAAGACGTATCGCCCCCTGGCCTGGGCCACGCGCGAGGTTCCGGCCGGGCCGCCTGCGAGGCGACCGACACGAGGCGCTTGCCCGGAAAGCAGGCTCTCCGGACACCAAAGTTTCTGATCTATCAGTGCGAATATCTAAGGACGACGCCCTAAAAGCTCGATTTTAAAGGCAAAAATAGAAGGTGTTACTTCTGGATCACAGTGGGGCGACAATGCGTCGATGCAGGCTCCATTTGGTGGCAACTGCAATAATCTCCGCGTAAAATTTGCCCGCACGCATCGTTCAGCCCGAAGCAAAGCAAACCTCTCTGATACTTCGACGAGGAGATACATATGAAAAAGGTCCTACTAGCGGCGGCTGCAGTGGTGGCACTGCCGGCCATCGCGCAGGCCCAGACCGACGTTCAAAATCCTGGCGTCTATCTTGGCGTCGAGGGCGGTTTGAACTGGATGTTCAACACCACTATTCTTGGCCAGAACGTGAGCCCGCTCACCGGATGGGCAGTCGGCGGCAAGGTCGGCTACGACTTCGTCGGCCCGCGCATCGAGGTCGAAGGCCTCTATCGCCAGAACGTCAACAACAACTTCTTCGGCAACCGCGCCATCACCGGCCAGATCAGCCAGGTCACGGCGATGGCCAACTTCCTGTACGACTTCAACGCCACCGGCACCATCGTGCCGTATATCGGCGCCGGTGCGGGCGTCGGCTTCGTCGATTCGGACCTCAACCTCGGCAGCACGGTCTTCGCCTATCAGGGCATCCTCGGCATCGGCTACAACTACAGCCCCAGCCTGCGCTTCAACCTGGAAGGCCGCTATATCGGCACGACGAACCCGTCGGTTGCCGGCTCGACCTGGAGCAACAACGACGCCGCGGTGCTCGCCAGCATCCAGTTGAAGTTCGGCGCCGCTCCGCCGCCCCCGCCCCCGCCGCCGCCGGTTGTTGCGCCGCCGTCGTTCATGGTGTTCTTCGATTGGGACCGCTCGAACCTGTCGCAGCAGGCGCTGGCGACCATCCAGCAGGCGGCCAACGCCTTCAAGACCAAGGGCAACGCCCGCATCACGGCGACCGGCCATACCGACACGTCGGGCCCGGAAGCCTACAACATGGCGCTGTCGCTGCGTCGTGCGAATGCGGTCAAGGACGCCCTGGTGCGTGACGGCGTGCCGGCGCAGGCGATCACGGTCATCGGCATGGGCGAGAAGGGCCTCCTGGTCCCGACCGGCGATGGCGTACGCGAGCCGCAGAACCGCCGCGTCGAGATCGTCATCCAATAAGACGATCCGAAACTCAACACTTCGACGGCCGGGCCTTCAGCCCGGCCGTTTTGTTTGTGCGTTTTGTCTTGCCGGCGTTCAGTCGGCCTTGGCGAGCTCCAGCCATTCGGCCTCGCTCATGATCTGGATGCCGAGTTCGGCGGCCTTGCGCGCCTTCGAACCGGCATTCTCGCCCACCACCACGAGGCTGGTCTTCTTCGACACCGAATCGGTGACCTTGGCGCCGAGCTCCTCCGCCCGCGCCTTGGCCTCGTCGCGGGTCATCGAGGAAAGTTCCCCGGTGAAGACAACGGTCTTGTCGCGGAGCCTGGCGTCCGCCGCCACGACGCGGCGCTCCACGGGCTCCACGGAGAGTTCCTTCAGCAGGTCGCGGATGATGTCGATATTGTGCCCCTCGCCGAAGAAGGCGCACATCGCATCCGCCGTGGTGACGCCGATCTGCTCGACATTGCACAGCCTGCCGTAGCTCGCCCCGACCTCGACCGTCGCCTTCTCCTTCTTCACCGGCTCGGGATGCTTCTTGCGCTCGCGCGACGCCTGCAACATCTCGGCCAGCCACCCCTCGGCGTCGCCGTACTCCTGCGCCAGGATCTTGGCCGTCGCCTCGCCGATCAGCGGAATGCCGATCGCGTTGACGAAGCGGTCGAGCGCGATGGTGCGCCGCGCCTCGATGGCACCGATCAGGTTGCGCACCGAGAGATCGCCCCAGCCTTCGCGCTTCCTGATCTCGTCGGCCCGCCCGGGCAGCCGGAAGATGTCGCCGGGAATCTTCAGCAGCCCGTCACGCCAGAAATTCTCGATATGCGTGCCGCCCAGCCCCTCTATGTCGAAGCAGTTACGCGACACGAAATGGCGCAGCCGCTCGACCTGCTGGAACGGGCATTCGAGCCCGCCCGTGCAGCGCCGCACCACGCCGCCCTCCTCGCTCTGCACCTTGGTCTTGAGCGGACAGGGGCAATGCGCGGGGAACCGGAATTTGTGCGTTCCCCTCGGCCGCTGCTCGGGAACGAAGCCCAGGATCTGCGGGATGACGTCGCCGGCGCGCTGCACGATCACCATGTCGCCGACACGCACATCCAGCCGCTCGATCTCGTCGGCATTGTGCAGGGTGGCGCGCGCCACCATGACCCCGCCGACATTGACCGGCTCGAGGTCGGCCACCGGGGTCAGCGCGCCGGTGCGCCCGACCGAGATCAGGATGCCGTTCAGCCGCGTGCGCGCCTGCTCGGCGGGGAACTTGTGGGCGATCGCCCAGCGCGGCGCGCGGCTGACAAAGCCCAGCCGCTCCTGCCAGTCGATGCGGTCGACCTTGTAGACGACACCGTCGATATCGTAGGGCAGCGACGGCCGCTCGACGCTCATCTCCTCGTAGAACTTGCGCACCGCGGCCGGCGAGCGGCAAAGCCTGGACAGCGGATTGACGCGAAATCCCCATTCCTTCAGCAGCTTCAGGTACTCGCTGTGCGTCTTCCAGGAGCGCGGCTCGGCCTCGCCCCAGGCGTAGGCGAAGAAGCGCAACGGCCGCGTGGCCGTGATCTCCGGATCGAGCTGGCGCAGCGAGCCCGCCGCCGCGTTGCGCGGATTGGCGAAGATCTTCTCGTCTGCCGCCGCCTGCCGCTCGTTCATCCGCTGGAAGGCCGCGCGCTCCATGTAGATCTCGCCGCGCACGTCCAGCGCCTTCGGCGGCCGGCCCTTGAGCTCGTGCGGGATGTCCTTGACGGTGCGCAGGTTCGCGGTGACGTCCTCGCCGGTCGTGCCGTCGCCGCGCGTAGCGCCGACCTTGAACTCGCCGTCCTCGTAACGCAGGCTGATCGACAGGCCGTCGATCTTGGGCTCGCAGGCGAACGCGATCTCGTCGTCCGGCTTGAGGGCGGTCTCGCGCTCCAGGCCGCGACGCACGCGGTCGAAAAAGCCCTGCAGCTCCTCGTCGGTGAAGGCATTGTCCAGCGACAGCATGGGGCGGCCGTGCCGCACCTTGGCGAAAGCGGTGGTCGGGGTCGGCGCCACGCGCTGCGTCGGGCTGGACATGTCGATGAGCTCGGGCAGGCGCTCCTCGATCGCCTTCAACCGCTGGCGCAGCTTGTCGTAGTCGGCGTCCGAGATCTCCGGGGCGTCCTGCTCGTGATAGAGCTTGTCGTGCCGGGCGATCTCCTCGGCCAGCCGCTTGTGTTCGGCACGCGCCTGCCGCTCCGTCAGATCGTCGACGGCCAGCGAGGCGACGACTTTGGCAGCTCGCGACATCGTCCTCTCCTAGCCTGGCGCCAGCAGCCGGTCGGCGGCGGCGCGCGCCTCGGCCGTCACCTCGGCGCCGGACAGCATGCGCGCGATCTCCTCGCGACGGCCCTTGGCGTCGAGCGCCAGGACGTCGGTGCTGGCAGCGCTGCGGGTGGTCGTCTTGCGGATCAGCCAGTGCCGGTCGGCGACCGCCGCGACCTGCGGCGAATGGGTGACCACCAGCACCTGCAGGTCCTTCGCCAATCGCTTCAAACGCTCGCCGACCGCCGCCGCCGTCGCGCCGCCGATGCCCGAATCGACCTCGTCGAACACGATCGTCCCCGCCTCTCCCCTCCTGGCCAGGCAGACCTTCAACGCCAGCAGGAAGCGCGAGAGCTCGCCGCCCGAAGCGACGCGAGCGATCGGCGCCGGCGGGGTGCCGGGATTGGTGGCGACGGTGAACTGCACGCGATCGGTCCCGGCCTCAGACCATTCAGCCTCGGGCAACGCGGCGATTTCCGTGACGAACCTCGCCTTGTCGAGCTTGAGCGGCGCCAGTTCGGCCGCGACCGCCTTGTCGAGTCGTGCCGCTCCCTTGCGGCGGGCGGTCGCCTGCGCCTCGGCGGCGGCGCTGTAGGTCGCGCGCGCCGCCCTGGCCTGACCCGCCAGACGCTTCAGGCCCGCCTCGCCGTCGTCGAGCGCCGCCAACTGGGCGGCGAACCGCTCGGCCAGCGCCGCGAGGTCGGGAACCGCCACGCCGTGCTTGCGGGCGACGGCACGCAACGCGAAAAGACGCTCCTCGATCTTCTCCAGCCGCGCCGGGTCGAATTCCAGCGCGTCGCGCGCGGCCTCGAGCTGGGCCTGCGCCTCCGTCGCCTCGCTCAATGCGCGGTCCAACGCGGCCCGTGCGGCAGCGAGGCGGCCGGCAGCCTTGTCGAGATTGCGCTCGATCAGGCGGTGCGCGGCGCGCAGCGCGGCGACGGCACCGCGTCCCTGCTCCAGCTCGCCCAGCGCCTGGGCGACCGCTTCGCCAAGCGCGCTGCCGGCGCGCAGCAACTGGCGCTCGTGTGCCAGGCTCTCCTCGTCGTCGGCCTTGGGCGCCAGGGTCTCGAGCTCCTTCACGGCATGGCGCAGGAAATCCTCGTCCCGCCGTGCCGCGGCGGCCGCCGCCTCGGCATCGAGGCGCGCCTGCTCGGCGGCGCGCCAGGAGCGCCAGGCGGCGCGCACCGCCTCGCCGTGCTTGTCCAGCCCGGCAAAGGCATCGAGCGATGCGCGATGGGTCGCCATGTCCAGAAGCCCGTGTTGCTCCATCTGTCCCTGGATCTCGACCAGCGTTTCGCCCAGCCGGCGCAGCAGCGCAACCGATGCCGGCTGGTCGTTGACGAAGGCCCGGCTGCGGCCGTCGGCGCCGATCAGGCGCCGCAGGGTCAGCACGTCCTCCTCGCCGATCGCCTGCTCGGCCAACACGGTCCGGGCGGGATGCTCGCGGGGCAGGTCGAACGAAGCCGTCACCGACGCCTGGGCCGCACCGCGCCGCACCGCGCCCGACTCGGCGCGACCGCCCAGGGCGAGGCCGAGCGCATCGATCAGGATGGACTTGCCCGCGCCGGTTTCACCGGTGAGTGCGCCCAGGCCCCCGCCATCTCTCCTATCGGAGGGCCCCGCAAAGTCGAGGTCGAGCTTTTCGATCAGCACGAAGTCGCGGATCGAAAGCGACACAAGCATCGAGCACCGTCAGAACAAGCCGAAGAACCATCCGGACGACGTCTCGTCGGCCGGCTTGCCCTCCCCGGTCATCAGGTAATAGCTGTCCTGATACCATTCGCTGCCGGGAAAATTGTAGCCCAGCACCGCAGCCGTCTCCTTGGCCTCGCTCTTCACGCCAAGCGACAGGTAGCACTCCACCAGACGATGCAGCGCCTCCGGCACGTGCGTGGTGGTCTGGTAGCGCTCGATCACCACGCGGTAGCGGTTGATCGCGCCGACATATTGCTGGTTCTGCTGATAGTACCGGCCGACCGCCATCTCCTTGCCGGCGAGATGGTCGATGGCGAGCTCGACCTTGAGGCGCGCATCGCGCGCATAGGGCGTGTCGGGGAAGCGCTTGACGACCTCCGCCAGCGCATCGAGCGCCTGCTGGGTGACGCGCTGGTCGCGGCCGACGTCGGAGATCTGCTCGTAGTAGCACAGCGCCTTCAGGTAGTAGGCGTAGGGAATGTCGCGATGGCCGGGATGGAGCTGGATGAACCGGTCGAGCGCGATGATGGCGTCGTCGTACTTGTTCGACTGGTAGTAGGCGAAGGCGGCCATGATCTCCGCCTTGGTCGCCCACACCGAATAGGGATGCTGACGGTCGACTTCCTCGAAGCCCTTGGCGGCGGCCTTGTACTCCTGCTGGCCCAGCGCATCGAGGGCACGGTTGTAGAGCACCTCGACTGGCTGCTCGACATAGGTGTTGTTGTCGTCCGACGAACCGCAGCCGCCGAGCCCAAGCGCTGCCAAGCACAGCGTCAGCCCGGCGGCTGCGCTCCGGGCCCTTGCTGAGACCGCTTTCGACATACTCACCCGTCAAACATTGTTGTTTTGGCTTATATCACGCTGAGGCGAAAAAAAGAGGGGCCGGGCGGCCCCTCGAGAAGATGCGCGGAGAATGTCAAAGCCTGCGTCAGTTGGCTTGCCGACGCAGGAACGCGGGAATCTGCAGGTCGTCGTCATCGCGCGCAGGCTTGGTCCGCTCCGTGACGTCGAGACTGATCGAGGTCTGGACCGGGCCCGGCTTCGCAACCGGCTTGGGCGCAACGGCGACGACATTTTCCGCCACGGGACGGGACGCCGGCGGCTCGGCGACCGGCACCGCCATGGGCGACATCGGCGACGGCTTGGGTGTCGCGAAGGCACCGGTAATGCGCTGGAACAGATTGGGCGCACGACTCTCGCTGGCCGATCGCGCGGCAACCGGTCGCGCGATCGGCTCGGTGGCGCGCACCGGCGACTTGGGCACGGGGCGGCTGACGCGCCAGTCGTTCTCGTCGACCAGCGGACGGGCCGCAGCGGCGGGAGCCGGTGCGGGGGCGGCCGGTGCCGGAGCAGGCGGCATGACCGGAGCAGGCATCGGCGGAGCGGGCGGCGCTTCGATGGACGGCGCCATGGCCTGCGCGGCGATCGGCGCTTCGACGGCAGGCGCCGGCGCCGTTGCCATGATCGGGGGCGCGACCGGCGCCGCAATCGGCGCCGCCTGGGCGACCGCCGGCATCGGCGAGAACGCTGCCGGCGCCATTGCCGGCGGCGGCGGCATAGGTGCTGCGGGAGGCGCGGCGACCGCCGGCGCTGCAGCGGCGGCGGCCGGCATGACGACCCGTCCGACCGGTGGCGCGACGTGACGGCTGAGCGCCGGCTGGCCCGTCTGCATCGGCCGGTTCATGTCGAGCGACAGGTAGTTGGGCGCCGGCTGCTCGGCGGCCATGGCGGCGATGCCGGTGGCGACCACCGACACGCGCATGCGGCCCTGCATGGTGGCGTCGAAGGTCGAGCCGAAGATGATGTTGGCGTCGGCGTCGACTTCCTCGCGGATGCGGTTGGCCGCCTCGTCGACCTCGTGCAGGGTCATGTCGAGGCCGCCGGTGATGTTGATGAGCACGCCCTTGGCGCCCTTCATCGAATGGTCTTCCAGCAGCGGATTGGAGATCGCGCTCTCGGCCGCGACCCTGCTGCGATCCTGGCCCTCGGCCTCGCCGGTGCCCATCATCGCCTTGCCCATCTCGCCCATCACCGTGCGGATGTCGGCGAAGTCGAGGTTGATCAGGCCCGGCATGACCATGAGGTCGGTGACGCCGCGCACGCCCATATGCAGCACGTCGTCGGCCATCTTGAAGGCGTCGGCGAAAGTCGTCTTCTCGTTGGCGATCTTGAACAGGTTCTGGTTGGGGATGACGATCAGCGTATCGACCACCTTCTCAAGCTCGAGGATGCCCTGCTCGGCCGACTGCATGCGCCGGCGGCCTTCGAAGTGGAACGGCTTGGTGACGACGCCGATGGTGAGGATGCCCTGCTCGCGCGCCGCCGCGGCGATGACCGGCGCCGCGCCCGTGCCGGTGCCGCCGCCCATGCCGGCGGTGACGAACACCATGTTGGCGCCGTCGAGGAGCTGCAGGATCTCGGGCAGCGCCTCTTCCGCGGCCTGCCGCCCGACCTCGGGACGCGCGCCGGCGCCCAGGCCCTGCGTGATGGTGATGCCGAGCTGCACGCGGCGGTCGGCGAGCGATTGGCCGAGCGCCTGCGCGTCGGTGTTGGCGACGATGAATTCCACGCCTTCCAGCGCGGCGCTGATCATGTTGTTGACGGCGTTGCCGCCTGCCCCGCCCACACCGATGACGGTGATACGCGGCTTAATCTCGGACTCCTTTTGAGGGAGGCTGAGGTTGATTGTCATTAGGCTCTCCACGCAAACGAGGGGTTATCTGCTCGGAGCGGCGGCGCGGGTCGTTTTTAGAGAGACCCTTCACCGTCACCGGCTATTCTTGCTTCTTATCAACAGCCTGTAGGAATTGTGCATTCCTGCACAACATATTGCCTAAAAGTTTTCCCTAATCCAACTCCCAATCCGCCCAATTCGGCTCGACGGCACCTCGGCGACGACCGGTTGCGCCTGCGCGACGGCGTGATGGTTGAGCGCGAAGGCGAGCAGCCCGGCCGCGGCGGAAAAGGCCGGGCCGCCGGTCGAATCCGCGAGTCCAGCCAGCCGCAGGGGGCCGCCGGTCCGCACCTTCTTGTTGAGGATCGCGGCGGCCACTTCGGGAACGCCGTCCAACTGGCAGGCGCCGCCGACGATCACGGCGCGCCCGCCGGCCAACTTATCCACACCGCTGGCCTCCAGCCGGCTGCGCACCAGCTCGAAGGTCTCCTCGATGCGTGGCCGGATGATGCCGACCAGGATCGAGCGCGGAATGTGGTTGGGCCGCGTGCGATCCTCCTCGCCGATCAGCGGCACGTCGATGATGTCGTACTCGTCGTTCGGCTTGGCCACGGCGCGGCCGATCTGGGTCTTCATGCGATCGGCATGGGCAAGCGGGGTGGACAGGCCGCGGGCGATGTCCCGGGTGACGTGCTCGCCGCCGACGGGGATCGAGTCGACATGCACGAGGTGGCCCTCGTAGAACACCGCGATCGAGGTCGTGCCGCCTCCCATGTCGATCAGGGTGACGCCCAGGTCGCGCTCGTCGGACACCAGCGAGCTCAACCCCGAGGCGTGCGCCGCCACCACGCGGTCGGCGATCTCGAGATGGGCGCGCCGCACGCAGACCTGCAGATTGCGCATCGCGCCGCTGGCGGCCGTCACCAGGTGCACGTCGACGCCCAGCCGCTCGCCGAACATGCCGCGCGCATCGCGCACCGGCGTGCCGTCGACCGAGTATCCGATCGCCTCGGAATGGATGATGTCGCGGTCGGCCGTTTCGGCGGGCAGGTGGATGTGCTGCTGCACACGGCGCACGTCGCGCTCGCCGATCTCATGATGGCCGATGGCGACGTCGAGGCTCTGGTTGTGCGAGGCGGCCGAGCCGCCGCTCACGCCGACGATGACCTCGCGGACGTGTTCGCCGCACATCTCCTCCGCGGTCGACACCGCCGAGGAGATGGCGCGCGTGGCGGCCTCCATGTCGACGATGTTGCCCGACCGCATCCCCTGCGACGGCTGGTGGCCGATGCCCACCACCCGCAGCCCCTGGCCGTCGACACGCGCCACGAAGCAGACCACCTTGCTGGTGCCGATATCGAGCGCCGCAATCACTCCGTTTCTTGTCTTCGCCACGTTGTTCCCCCGTCGCTACGCGTACACTATGTGCATCCGATGCTCATGCCGGCCCTTGCGCCGTTTCGCTTGAGCTGCGCTTCTTGAGATATAGCTTGTCCGGCAGCCTGAGATCGACAATGCCGAACTCGCGGGACAGCAAATTGTACTGCGTGTCGAGCTTGGCGAGCTGCTTCAGCGCGGCGACCGCGTCTTCCTCGGGCAGCCAGATCTCGACGCCGTTGTTCAGGATCAGGTTCCACCGCCGCTGTCCGACCCAGACGGCGGCGCGCAGCTGGCGGGCGACGGCCGGCTCGTAGGCCAGCAGCAGCAGCAGTTCGCCGACATGCTCGGGCGCGCCGGTCCCGCCCAGCAGCAGCAGCGTCTCCGCGCCGGGCGGCATGCGGCTGGCGCGCACCGTGCGGCCGTCGCGGTCGATCAGGGTGTATTCCGAGCCGTTCTGCCAGATCGCCACGGCCCGGCGCTCCTTCAGCGTGACATAGAGCGTGTCCGGCAGCCGTCGCTCGACGGTGGCGCTCGCCACCCAGTCGATCGCCTCGAGGCGCCGCCGCGCCGCCTGCAGGTCGACGCCGAGCAGCGAATCGCCCGGTTTGACGTCGAGGGCGGCCAGGATGGCGCTTTTCTCGACGTAGTCGCGGCCTTCGACGGTTACGTCGGTCAGCTTGAAGGGGGTGATCGCCGCGAGGATGCTGTGCGACACGGCATCGAGGCGATTGTGCACCTCGACCAGCCACCCCTCGCGCCACGCCCACCAGCCGCCGCCGCCACCGCAGCCCAGCAGCAGCACGGCGATGCCGAGCAGCATGGGCTGCCGCCAGAACGGGCGGCCGGTCTTGCGGACGGCGCCGCGCTTCTTGCGGCGATCGTAGTCGCGCCGCGGGGCCGCCGCCTTCTTCGCCGCCACCCTCATGCCGGCCTCCTCGCATGGTCGACCATCCAGGTCATGAGTTCGGACCACGAGATGCCGGCCCACTTCGCCTGCTCGGGCGCCAGCGACAGCGGCGTCATGCCGGGCTGGGTGTTGAGCTCGAGCACGAACAGGCCGCTCGTGCCAGGCAGCGAATCGTCCCAGCGGAAGTCGGTGCGGGTGAGCCCGCTGCAGCCCAGCGCCTCGTGCGCCATCAGCGCCCAGTCCTTGGCGAGCTCGTAGACCTCGCCCGGGATCGGCGCCGGCACGAGGTGCTCGGTGATGCCCTCGGTATATTTGGCCTCGTAGTCGTAGAAGCGCGTGCGCGGGCGCAGCTCGGTGACGGCCACCGGCTTGTCGCCCATCACCGCGACGGTGAGCTCGCGGCCCGGCACGAACTTCTCGACCAGCACGCGCTCGCCGAACTTGGCCTCGGCGAGCTCGACCGCGGCGAGATTGTCGCCCTCGCGCACGATGAACACGCCGACGCTGGAGCCCTGGTCGATCGGCTTGACGACATAGGGCCGCGGCATGGGATCGCCCCAGGCGAGCGAGCGACGCTCGATCACCCGGCCCTCGGCGACGCGCAGGCCGAGGGAGGTGAAGACGTGCCGCGCCATCGGCTTGTCCATGGCGATGGCCGAGGCCAGCACGCCGGAATGCGTGTAGGGCACGCGCCAGCATCTCGAGCACGCCCTGGATGCAGCCGTCCTCGCCGTACTTGCCGTGCAGGGCGTTGAACACCACGTCCGGCCCGCCGCCGGCGGCAGGCCGCAGGAAATCGACCAGCGCACGCAAGTCGCGCTTCACGTCGTATTCGATGACGTCGTGGCCGCCTTCGCGCAGCCCCGCCGCGCAAGCCTTGCCGCTCACCAGCGAGACCTCGCGCTCGGGCGACCAGCCGCCCATCAGGACCGCGACCTTGCAGGTCATGCCGGCACCCCGATCCTGCGGATTTCCCACTCCAGTCGAATGCCGCTCTTCTCCAGCACGCGCCGCCGCACTTCCTCGCCCAGCGCCTCGATGTCGGAGGCCGTGGCGCCGCCGGTGATTGATCAGGAAATTGCAGTGCTTCTCGGAGACCTGGGCCTCGCCGATGCGGAAGCCACGGCAGCCGGCCGGTCGATCAGCTCCCACGCCTTGTGGCCGGGCGGATTGACGAAGGTCGAGCCGCCGGTGCGGCTGCGCGGCTGCGAGTCGATGCGCGCGGCGTCGATCTCGGCGATGCGTCGGGCGATGGCCACCTGATCGCCGGGCGCAGCGCGCAGCCGCGCGGAGGTGAAGATCCAGTCGGCCGGAGCGCGCTGTGGCGGTAGCTGAAGCCGAGTTCGGCCGGCGTCACGCGTGGCGCCCGCCCGGCGCGGTCGACGGCTTCGGCCGAGACCAGCACCTCGGCGATCTCGCCGCCATAGGCGCCGGCGTTCATCGCGCACGGCGCCGCCGATCGTGCCGGGGATGCCGCTCAGGAACTCCAGCCCGGCCAGCGCATGCTCGCGCGCCGTCAGCGCCACGTTGAGATCGGGCGCGCCCGCACCCGCCACAAGCTCGTGGCCGTCGACGGCGATGCCGGTGAAGCCGCGCATCAGGCGGACCACCACGCCCTTCACGCCGCCATCGCGCACCAGCAGATTCGAGCCGACGCCCAGCACGGTGACCGGCACCTCGCGCCGGCAGGCCCCGCAGGAACGACGCGAGATCCTCGGCATCGGCCGGGCGGAACAGCACCTCGGCCGGGCCGCCGGCGCCGAACCAGGTCTGCGGGCCGAGCGGCGCGTCGGCCGTCAGCCGGCCGCGCGGCCTGGGCAGCCGGTCGATCAGGTGGGAATGCGGCGCCGCCAGCGCCATCATGCCGCCGAGCCGCTGTTGAAGGGGCCGGAATCGTTGGCGATGGCGCGCGGGCCGCCATGCTCGGCGGCAAGCTGCTGGATCTGCCCAGGCAGGGCGTGCGCCCAGGCCGTGATGTTGCCGGCGCCGAGGCAGACCACGACGTCGCCCGGCCGCGCCGCCTGCCAGATCAGGCCGGGCAGGTCGCCGGGGCCGCCCGAGCGGCGCGACATCGCGATGGCCGGCGCGGCGCACCAGGCTCACCAGCATGTCGCGGTTGACGCCTTCGATCGGCGTCTCGCCGGCGGCATAGACGTCGGCGATCAGCACGGCGTCGGCATCGGAGAAGCAGGTGGCGAACTCGTCCTTGAGCGAGGCCAGGCGGGTATAGCGGTGCGGCTGCATGACGGCGATCACCCGCCCCGAACCGCCATAGGCCTGGCGGGCGGCCCGCAGCACGGCGGCGATCTCGACGGGATGGTGGCCGTAGTCGTCGATCACGGTGATGCCGTGCGCCTCGCCGGTCTTGGTGAAGCGGCGCTTGACGCCGGCGAACGAGCCCAGCGCGCGGCGGATGGTGTCGTCGCCGAGGCCCATCTCCTGCGCCACGGCGATGGCGGCCAGCGCGTTCTGCACGTTGTGCTGGCCGAACATCGGCAGGCGCAGGCCGCTGATGACGCGCGATTCGTTGGTGGCGCGGTTCTCGACCATGACGTCGAAATCGGCGCCGCTGCGGTCGAGCGCGCAGGTTGATGGCGCGCACGTCGGCATTGGCGCCCAGGCCGTAGGTGATGATGCGGCGGTCGGCGACGCGCGGGATCAGCGCCTGCACCTCGGGATGGTCGAAGCACAGCACGGCGAAGCCGTAGAACGGGATGTTCTCGACGAAGCGCACGAAGGCGTCGCGCAACGCGTCGAAGGTGCCGTAATGGTCGAGATGCTCGGGATCGACGTTGGTCACCACGGCGATGACCGCGGGCAGGCGCAGGAACGAGCCGTCCGATTCGTCGGACTCCACCACCATCCAGTCGCCGCCGCCCAGCCGGGCATTGGTGCCGTAGGCGTTGATGATGCCGCCATTGATCACGGTCGGGATCGAGCCCGCCGGCATCGAGCATGGCCGCGACCATCGAGGTCGTGGTCGTCTTGCCGTGCGTGCCGCCGACCGCGACCGACCATTTCAGCCGCATCAGCTCGCCCAGCATCTCGGCGCGGCGCACCACCGGCACCAGGCGCGCACGGGCCGCCAGCACCTCGGGATTGTCCTTCTTGACCGCGCTCGACACGACCACGACCTGGGCGTTGCCGACATTGTCGGCGCGATGGCCGATCGCGACCTTGATGCCGAGCTCGGCCAGCCGGCGCGTGTTGGCGCCTTCGGCGACGTCGCTGCCCTGCACCTTGTAGCCGAGATTGTGCAGCACCTCGGCGATGCCGGACATGCCGATGCCGCCGATGCCGACGAAATGGATGAGACCGATATCGAGCGGCATTGCCCTCATGCGGCAACTCCCGAAGGCAAGGGGACGAGACCGGTCATTTCGTCGACCAGGTCGGCGAGGCGGGCGGCGGCGTCGGGCAGGCCCGCCGCATGGGCGGCGGCGGCCATCTCCGACAGACGCTGCGGCGCTTCGACGAGGCCCGCCAGATGCGCCGCCAATGTCGGCGCGGTGAAGATCGCATGCGGGATCACGATGCAGGCGCCGGCCGCCTCGAAGGCGCGGGCGTTGGCGGTCTGGTGATCGTCGGCGGCATAGGGATAGGGCACCAGGATCGACGGCCGGCCGATGGTGGCAAGCTCGGCCACGGTGGAGGCGCCGGCCCGGCCGATCACCAGATGGGCGGCGGCCATGCGCTGCGGCAGGTCGGCGAAGAACGGCGCCAGCTCGGCCACGATGCCGGCCCGTGCGTAGCGCTGGCGCACGGCGTCGATGTCCTCCGGCCGGCATTGCTGGACCAGGCGCAGGCGCGCGCGCAGCGGCGCCGGCAGCGACAGCACAGCCTCGGGCACGACCTGGCTGAACGAGGCCGCGCCCTGGCTGCCGCCGAAAACCACGAGATCGACCACCCTGCCGTCGCCCGGCGCGCGGTAGGGCGAGCCGCGCAAGGCGCGCACCGGCTCGCGCACCGGGTTGCCGACCAGGCGCGCACGGCGGTCGCCCTCGGCGAGATGGCGCGTGCGGGCAAACGAGGTCGCGATGCGTGCGGCGCCGCCCTCGACCAGGCGGTTGGCCTTGCCCAGCACGGCATTCTGCTCGTGCAGCATCGAGGGCAGGCGACGCAGGCGCGCGGCGATCATGGTCGGCACCGAGGCATAGCCGCCGAAGCCGACGACGGCCGACGGGGCGATGCGGCCCAGCACCCGCCAGGCGTCGACCAGGCCCAGCCCCAGCGACATCATCGCCGACAGCCGACGGCCCAGCGAACCGGTGGGACTTGCCGAATGGATGTAGTGGACGGGCCGATGGGCGAGCGCGCCCTGCCATTGCCGGCCGCGCGCATCGGTGACCAGGGTGAACGGCACGCCGCGCGCCTCCAGCTCGCCGGCCAGCGCCTCGGCGGGGAAGACATGCCCGCCGGTGCCGCCCGTCGCCAGAACCACGGGGCGCGCGTTGCATCATACCGCCTCCCTGAGGCCCGCATGTTCGCGGGTGAGCGACAGCATCATGCCGACGCAGATCGCCATGGCGAGCGCCGAGGAACCGCCGTAGGAGATGAACGGCAAGGTCATGCCCTTGGCGGGGATGAGCTGGATGGTCGAGGCAATGTTGATGGCGGCCTGCAGGCCGAACTGCACGGCAAGCCCGGTCGCCGCCAGGGTGATGAACAGGCTGGTCTCCTTGGAGGCCCGCGACATCGCCCGCAAGGTCACGAAGGCGAACAGGGCGAGGATCAGCAGGCAGACGATGAGGCCGAATTCCTCGCCGGCGACGGCCATCACGAAATCGGTGTGGGCATCGGGCAGCTGCGCCTTCACCGTGCCCTCGCCCGGGCCGCGGCCGAACAACGAACCGTTCATGAAGGCCTCGAGCGAGGTATTGACCTGGTAGTTGTCGCCCGAAGAAGGATCGAGGAAGCGGTCGAAGCGACTGCGTACGTGACTGAACATGAAGTACGCCCCGACCAGGGAGGCCACACCGCCCGCCGCGCCGAAGCCCGCGACCCACATCGGCAGGCCGACGACGAAGAGCTGCGCGGCCCACACCAGCGCCACCACCACGCTCATGCCCAGGTCGGGCTGCATCATCAGCAGCGCCAGCACGCCGCCGACAAGCAAGGTCGACAGGATATAGCCCGGCGCGCGACGCTCGGCCCGGCTCTGCGCCAGCAGCCAGGCCGAGATCACGGCGAGGCTCGGCTTGACGAATTCAGAAGGCTGGATGCTCGACAGGCCGGGCACGGCGATCCAGCGTCGCGCGCCCTTGATCTCGACGCCGATGACGAAGGTCGCGGCCAACAGCACGATGCTGCCGCAGAACACCAGCAAGGCCAGGCGGCGGATGTGGCGCGGCGAGGCGAGTGAAATGGCCAGCATCAGGATGAGCGCCATCGGCAGGAACACGAACTGGCGCTTGGCGAAGATGAAGGAATCGGCGCCGATGCGCTCGGCGGCCGGCGGCGACGCGGCGAGGGTGAGCAGCACGCCGAAAGCCATGATGCCGAGGATGGCGCCCAGTGACCACCGATCGACGGTCCACCACCATTGGCCGATGACGCTACGATCGTCGCGCGGAACCTGGATCACGCCGCCCTCCCCATACTCTGAGCCCCCGGCAAGGCGCGCGCCATGGCTCGGAACGCATCGCCTCGGTGCTCGTAGCTCTTCCACTGGTCCCACGAGGCGCAGGCTGGCGACAGCAGCACGACGGCGGCACCACCGCCTTCAAGGCCGGGCGCCTCGCGTTGCGCCCGCTGGTGCGCAGCGGCGAGCGCCGACTCCAGGTCGCCGCAGCGACTGTAGGAAAGCTTGCCCTCGAGCTGGCCGGCGAACAGCTCGGTTGCCTCGCCGATCAGGAAGGCGTGGCGAATGCGCTCGAAGTACGGCGCGAGCGGCGCCACGCCGCCTTCCTTCGCCTGGCCGCCCAGGATCCAGTAGATGTCGCGGTAGGACGACAGCGCCCGCGCCGTGGCGTCGGCGTTGGTCGCCTTGCTGTCGTTGACGTAGACGACATTGCCGACCGAAGCCACGCGCTCCTGGCGGTGCGGCAGGCCGGGATAGCTTCGCAAGCCCGCCACGATCCGCTCGCGCGGCATGTCGAGCCAGCGGCAAGTCGCCCAGGCACAGGCGGCATTCTGCGCATTGTGGTCGCCCGGCAAGGTCGGCACGTCGGAAAAATCCACCGAATAGCCGTCGGCATCGACCAGCCTGCCGGCCCGGAAAGAAATGCCGCCCTCGACCGGAGTCTCGAGCCTTACCGGAACGGCGGCGATGCCGGCACGCTTCGAGAGCTTCCTGTAGACCGAGCGCGAGGGCTCGTCGTCGATGCCGATGACGGCGCAGTCGCCCGGCCGCTGGCGCGCGAAGATGTTCTCCTTGGCCGCGACATAGCCCGCCATGTCGCCGTGGCGATCGATATGGTCGGGCGTGATGTTGAGCCAGACCGCGACATTGGCGCGGAAGGTCTCGAGCAGCTCGAGCTGGTAGGACGACAGCTCCAGCACGTAGATGCCGCCCGCACCGAGCGGCGCGAGGTCGAGCGCGCCGCGGCCGATATTGCCGCCGACCTCGCAGCGCAGCCCGGCCTGGCCGAGGATGTGGCCGATCAGCGCCGTCGTGGTCGACTTGCCGTTGGTGCCGGTGATGCCGACGAAGCTCGCTTTCGACTGCGCGCGGGCCAGAAGCTCGATGTCGCACACGATCTTCGTGCCGGCGGCCCGCGCCGCCGCCGCCATGGGATGCGGCTTGGGCAACCGGCTCGGTATGCCGGGGCTGATGATGAGCGCCGTCGCGCGCGACCAGTCGATGGAAGGCGGGTCGACGACGCGGGCGCCGGCTTGTGCGGCGGCATCGCGCGACGCTGCATTGTCGTCCCACGCGACGCAGTCGATCGCAGCCGCCGTCAGGGCGCGCACCGTCGCCAGGCCGGAGCGCGCCAGCCCCAGCACGACGAACGACGAGCCCTTCAGCATGCCGAGATCGATCATCGCCTCACCTCAGCTTCAAGGTGGCAAGGCCGGCCATCGCCAGGATGGCGGCGATGATCCAGAAGCGGAAGACGATCGTGGGTTCGGCCCATCCCTTCTGTTCGAAATGATGATGGAGCGGGGCCATGCGGAACACGCGACGGCCGGTCCACCGGTAGGACAGGACCTGCACGATGACGGACGCCGTCTCGAGCACGAACAGGCCGCCGACGATGGCGAGCACGATCTCGTGCTTGGTGACGACCGCCACGGCGCCCAACGCGCCGCCGATGGCGAGCGAGCCGGTATCGCCCATGAAGACCATGGCCGGCGGCGCATTGAACCAAAGGAAGCCCAGCCCCGCGCCGACCAGCGCGGAGAGCAACACGGCAAGCTCGCCCGAGCGCGGAATATGATGGAGATAGAGATAGTTGGTGAGAATGGTGTTGCCGACGACAAAGGCGATCAGCCCAAACACGGCCGGCCGCCATGATGACCGGCCCGATCGCCAGCCCGTCCAGGCCGTCGGTGAGGTTGACCGAGTTGGATGCCCCCACCATCACCAGCACCGAGAAGAGCAGGAATCCCACGACGCCCAACGGCAACAGCACGTCCTTGAAGAACGGCACCGCCATCATGTAGCGCAGCGGCGGCGGCGAGGCCTGGGCGATGAACCAGGCCGCCACGCCGGCCACGACGACCGAAAGCAGGAGCTTCAGCCTGCCCGGCACCCCCTTGGGATTGCGCTTGGTGACCTTGAGGAAATCGTCCCAGAAGCCCACCGCGCCGAAGACCAGGGTGACGCCAAGCACGATCCAGACGTAGCGGTTGGTGAGATCGGCCCACAGCAGGGTGGCGATCGTCAGCGTGATCAGGATCAGCAGCCCGCCCATGGTCGGCGTGCCCTTCTTGGTCATGAGATGGCTGGCGGGCCCGTCATCGCGGATCGGCTGGCCGTGCTTCTGCTTGCTGCGCAGCCAGCGGATCAGGCTGCCGCCGATCAGGAAACTCAGGATCAGCGCCGTCAGGAAGGCGGCGATCGAACGGAAGGTGATGTAGCGGAACAGGTTGAGCGGCGTGAAGACGTCCGCCAGCGGATAGAGGAGGTTATAGAACATCTTGGCGTCCCGCCTCGCCGCCGCTTGCCGCCACGATGGCGTCGACGACGTTCTTCATTTTCGAGCCCAACGATCCCTTCACCGCAATCACGTCCCCTGCCCTGAGCGCCGCCGCGACTTCATCGGCAAGCGACGCCGAATCCGGCCGGTGCGCGCCGCGCTGCGCCGGCGCCAGGTGTCGCCACAGCGCCTGCATGTGCGGGCCGCACAGGAAGACCTGCGCCGCACCGCTCGCCGCCACCGCGTCAGCGAGCCCGGCATGGTAGGCGTCCGCCCCCTCACCCAGCTCGCGCATGTCGCCCATCGCCAACAGCCGCCGCCCGCCGTCGGCCGGCTCGGTCCGCGCCAGCACCGCGAGCATGGCGCGCATCGACACGGGGTTGGCGTTGTAGCTCTCGTCGAGCAGCTCGACCGTCCCGGCGCCGAACTTGAGGCGTCGCCGCGCGCCACGGCCCGGCGAGGCGCCGATGCCTGCCAGGGTGGCGGCCGCCTTTCCCAGGTCGGCGCCCAGCGCCTCGACGACGGCCAGCGCTGCGATGCTGTTCAGCACCCAATGCTCGCCCGCCGCACCCAGCCGATACTCGATCCGCCGGCCATGGATCAAGGCCACGACGTCGCTGCCGCAATCCTGCAGGCGGCAGGAAAGAAGCCGCGCCTCGGCGGCCTCGCTGCGCCCGAAGCCGACGATGCGCGACACGCCGAAACGGCGGGCATGTCCGGCCAGCCGGTCGTAGTGCGGGCTGTCGCGGTTCAGCACGGCCACTGCACCTTCCGCCACGCCGGCGAACAGGCAGCCCTTCTCGTCGGCGATCGCCTCCTCCGAACCCATGTGGCCGATATGGACGGGCCCCACATTGGTCACGACCCCGACATGCGCCTCGACCTGGCGGGCCAGCGGCTCGATCTCGCCGGGATGGTTCATGCCGATCTCGAACACGCCGTAGCGCGCCTCGCGCGGCAGGCGCGCCAGGCTGATCGGCACGCCGACATGGTTGTTGTAGGAGGCCGCGCTGGCCGAGGTCGGCGCCTGGGCCGCCAGCATGGCGCGCAGGGCGTCCTTGGTGCTGGTCTTGCCGACCGATCCGGTGACGCTCGCTATCCTTGCCTTGCTGCGCCGGCGGCCGGCACGGCCGAGAGCGACCAGCGCCTTCAGGGTGTCGGGCACGCGCACCAGCACGCCACCGGAGGCGTCGACATGCCGCGAGACCACGGCCGCGGCCGCGCCCCGCTTCAGCGCATCGCCGACGAAGCGATGGCCATCGGCGGTCTCGCCGGCGAGCGCAAAGAACAGATCGCCCTTGGCGACCGCGCGGCTGTCGAAGGTGACGCCCTGCGCCTCGAAGGCCGCCGTGATCGCCGACGGCGCAAGCGCTTGCGCCACCTCGTCGGAGGTCCACAGCGCGCTCACGGCAGCGCCTCCACCAGCTCGCGGGCAACCTCCGCATCATCGAAGGGATGCGTCACGCCCTTGATCGTCTGGCCGGTCTCGTGACCCTTGCCCGCGATCAGCAGCAGGTCGTCCTTGCCGGCAAGCGCCGCCATCCCTTGTTCGATGGCCGCATGCCGTCCATCGCGCACCTCGAACCAGTTCCTCCGGTCGGCAGGGATGCCGCGCACGATCTCGGCGCGGATCGCGGCGGGCTCCTCGCTGCGTGGATTGTCGTCGGTCACCAGCGTGAGGTCGGCCAGCCGCGTGGCGATCTCGCCCATCACCGGCCGCTTGCCGCGATCGCGATCGCCGCCGCAGCCGAACACCACGACGAGCTTGCCGCGCGCGAAGGGACGCAGGGTCGCGAGCACGGTTTCGAGCGCTTCCGGCTTGTGGGCATAGTCGACATAGACCGGCGCCCCCGACCGATGGCGGGCGACGAGCTGCAAGCGGCCCGGCGCGCCTGTCACGCTGGCGAGCGCGGCGACGGCGCGCTCCGGATCGCCGCCCGTCGCGACGACGAGGCCCAGGGCGGCCAGGGCATTGGACGCCTGGAAGCCGCCGACCAACGGCAGGTCGACGGCATGGCGCCGGCCCAGCACCTCGATCGCAAGATGCTGCCCCGTCGACGTGGGCTCGCCTTTCAACAGCCGCACCTCGCCGCCCTTCGCGCCGTAGGTCCAGAAGCGCACGCCGCGGCGCCGGCAGATCGCCGCCAACGGCTCGACGCGGTCGCTGTCGGCGTTCACGACGGCCGTGCCGCCTTGTGGCAACAATTCCTCGAACAGCCGCGCCTTGGCCGCGAAGTAGTCGTCCATGGAAGCGTGATAGTCGAGATGCTCGTGGGTCAGGTTGGTAAAGCAGGCGGCCGAGAGGCGAAGGCCATCGAGGCGGTGCTGATCCAGCCCGTGGCTCGACGCCTCGATCGCAAGATGGGTGACGCCCTCGCGCGCCAGAGTGGCGAGATCCTCATGCAGCTGCACGGGATCGGGCGTGGTGAGGCCTGCGCCGCGCGTCAGCCCCGACGAGACGATGCCGAGCGTACCCACGCTGGCGGCGCGCAGGCCGAGCGTCGCCCAGATGTGACGCACGAAGTGCACGGTCGAGGACTTGCCGTTGGTGCCGGTGACGGCGGCGATGGTGGCGGGCTGCAGGCCGGCGAAAGCGGCGGCCATCAATGCCACCCGGCGGCGCGGGTTGGGGTCGCGCACGACGGCAATGGCCGGATCGAGCGGCGGCAGCACCGCATCCGCCGAGGCAAGGATCGCCGCCGCGCCGCGGCCCACCGCGTCGGCGACGAAGGCTGCGCCATCGTGGTGCGCGCCGGAAAGCGCGGCGAAGAGGAATCCGGGCCTGACCTTGCGCGAGTCGAGCGTCAGGCCCGCCAGGACGGGATCAGCCCGGCCCTTTCCCCGACCCTCTCCCGCGTCGCCGGGAAGAAGGCCCGTAAGGGGGGGGCGCTCGTCGCTGCGGCGCATGAGCTCACTCAGCGGCAACACGACGCGTTCCCGCTGCGGGGACGGCCGCCGTCTGGTTTGGGCCCGGCCGAACCGGCAGTGCCTTGCGCTCCTGCCCGGCGCGATGGCGCGCGCTCGCCGGCACGAACTGCGTCGGCGCCGGCACCGGACGCGAGGCGATCTGGATCGGCGGCAGGCCCTCCTTGAGGTCGCCCGGCAGGATGCCGTAGAGCGAGACGATGTCTTCGATGATGGTCTTGACGCTGGGCGCCGCAACCATGCCGCCGGTGGCGTAGCCGCCGGTTTCGGCGATGCCCTTGGGCTCGTCGAGTGACACGAGAATGACGAACTTCGGATCATTCATCGGAAACATGCCAACGAACGAGCTGATTAGGGCTTTTTGACGGTACCCGCCGCGCGACGCCTTCTCGGCCGTGCCTGTCTTGCCACCGACCTCGTAGCCCGGCAGATCGGCTTTCTTGCCCGTGCCTTCCACGGCATTCAGCCGCAGAAGCTGGCGCATCATGACCGAGGTCTTGGGCTGGATGACGCGCTTGCCGGGTTCGCCATCTCCCGTGCGCTTGACCATGCTGGGCGAATACAGAATGCCGCCATTGACCATCGCGGCCGCGCCGATCGCCAGGTGCAGGGGCGTGACCGACATGCCGTGACCGAAGGCGATGGTCATCGTGTTGATCTTCATCCAGTGGCGCGGATAGAGCGGTGCGGCAAGCTCGGGCAGCTGCGTGGTGAGCGGCTTCAGGAAGCCGATCTTCTCGAAGAAGGCGCGCTGGGTCTCGGTGCCGATCTCCACCGCCATCTTGGCCGAGGCGATGTTGGACGAATATTTGAACAATTCCGGCACGGTGAGCGGCCGGCGCTGGGCGTGGTCGTCGTTGATGGTGAAGCGGTCGATCTTGATCGGATAGGTGGCGTCGAACACGCTGCTCATCGTCACCCGGCCGGTATCGAGCGCCATCGCGGTGTTGAAGATCTTGAAGGTCGAGCCCTGCTCGTAGACGCCGAGCGTGGCGCGGTTGAACAGCGCCTCGTTGGTGATGGTCTTGGCGCTGTTGGGATCGTAGGTCGGCAGCGACGCCATGGCGAGGACCTCGCCGTTGGTCGCGTCCATGACGATGGCGGTGGCGCCGATCGCCGAGAATTTCTGCACCGCGTGGGCGATTTCGCGCTCGATCATGCGCTGCAGGCGAAGGTCGATCGCAAGCTGCACCGTCTCGCCGCTCTGAAGCTGCTGGTCGAAATAGCGCTCGACGCCGGCAAGGCCCGTATTGTCGACGCTGGCATAGCCCAGGACATGCGCCGCCGCCGTGCCCTGGGGGTAGATGCGGCGCTCCTCCGGCTGGAATTCAAGCCCCGGAATGCCCAGGCGATTGACCCTGTCCTGCTCGCGCGGGGTCAGGCCGCGCTTGACCCAGACGAAGGTTCTGTCGCTTTCGAGCTTCTCGCGAACCTCGTCGTATTTCAGGTCAGGCAGGGCGGAGACGATCTTGCGCGCGGCGTCCTGCGGGTCGAGCAGCAGGCGCGGATTGACGAAGGCCGACATCACCGGCAGCGACGTCGCCAGCACGATGCCGTTGCGGTCGACGATGTCGGCGCGTTCCGCCTGGATCGCGCCGCCGCGGGCGGCGACGCGCTGGGTCGGCTCCGCGCCGTCGCGCAGCAGCGATACGTAGCTCATGCGCAGGCCGACGACGACGAAGGCCATGGCAAAGATCACCGAGGCGATGACCAGGCGCTGGCGGGCGGTCTCCTGCGCGTCGCCCTTGAGACGTTCCTGCGCCGACCCGTAACGCGCGCCGGCCGCCGCGTTTGACGCGGCGGCCGGTTCGGGCGAGGCAGACCTGCGCCGTAGTCTCACCGCCGACCCCCTTCATTTCTCGAGAGGATTTCGTCGATGGAGACTGCGGCACTCTGGCCGTCGCCAACCGGACCCGCTGTTGCCGGCTCTTGGATTTTGGCCGGTCGAGGGGGCGTCGTGGGTCCGGATGAACGCCCGTGAGAGGGTGCGGAGGCCGGCGAGGGGCTGCCGGCCTCCGCTGCGGCGCGACCACCACCGGGCAGTGACGACGAGGGGACGTCGTTGCCCTTTCGTGGGGGGGAAGGAAGTGGTGGATCGCGACGCGGGGACGAATCTGACTTGAGGGAATCGAGGCGGATGACCTGCTTGATCGAGGCCGGCTCGAGCTGGAGATGCTTGATGGCCAAGCGCTCGATGCGCTCGGCCTCGTTGAGGTGAGCCCACTCGACCCGCAACATGTGCGTGGCCTCCTGGCTCTCCACGATCTTCTGGTTGGTGCGGTCGATCCGCTCTTCGAGATCCTGCACCTTGTATTTGACAGTGAACAGCCCGATCGCCGTGGCGACGGCGGCCACCGACCAGAACAGGAGTCCGCGATGGATCATGCGCGGCCTCCCGCCGGCGGAAGCTTCTCCGCCACGCGCAGGCGCGCCGAACGGGCGCGCGGATTGGCGGCGATCTCGGCGGCCGACGGCACGACGGGCTTGCGCGTGAGATCGCTCAGGGTGGCCGGACGATCGCCGGCGGCGGGCGGCGCATGCCGCGACGGGGCCGGAACGCGTCCGGAACGGACGCGCACGAAATCCTTGACCGCGCGGTCCTCCAGCGAATGGAACGAGACGACGGCCAACCGGCCGCCCGGCGCCAGCACCCGCTCGGCCGCCGCAAGGCCCCGCTCGAGCTCGCCCAGTTCATCGTTCACGGCGATGCGCAGCGCCTGGAAGGTGCGGGTCGCGGGGTCGCTCTCGTCCCTGCCCCGAGGCCCGACGGCGCGCCGCACGATCTCGGCCAGCTCGCCCGTGGTCTCGATGCGCTTGTGCTTGCGCGCCTCGACGATGGCGCGCGCCACGCGTCGGCTCTTTCGCTCCTCGCCATAGCGCCAGATGATGTCGGCCAGCTCGGCCTCGTCCGCCTCGTTCACGAGGTCGGCGGCCGAGGGACCGCTCCGCTCCATGCGCATGTCGAGCGGGCCGGAGGCGCGGAAGGAGAAGCCGCGGTCGGGCTGGTCGAACTGCATCGACGAGACGCCGAGGTCGAGCGCGACGCCGTCGACCTCCTCGACACCTTCGGCGGACAAGAGCTCGGCCATGTCGCCGAAGCGGCCCTCGATCAGGCGCAGCCGCGGCGCATAGCGCTCGGCGAGCGCCTGACCCGCGGCGATGGCATCGGGATCGCGGTCGATGGCGATGACATGGCATCGGGCGCGATCGAGCATTGCGCTCGCATAGCCGCCGGCGCCGAACGTGCCGTCGAGATAGCGGCCGCCGTCGCGCGGCCTGAGCGCCTCGACGACCTCGTGGGCGAGAACGGGGACATGGCAGGCGCCGCTCATGCCTCGCCTCCGCCCAGTGCGCGCACGAAGGCCGCCATCTTGTCGCGATCGGACTCGCGGCGGGCCTGCCAGCGGCCGGGGTTCCAGAGCTGGAACTTGTCGCCCTTGCCGACCAGCATCACGCCGTCGCCGACCTCGAGAACGTTGGCGAATTCGGTCGGCAGGGAAAAGCGCCCGTCCGGCTCCATGGCGATCGTGCGGGCGCTGGCCGACAGGTAACCGGCCGGATCGAAGGCCTCGTCGTCGAGCGCCACCTTGAGCGCGCCCTTGGGGCCGAGCGCTTCGACGCGCAGCCGTTCGAGCATGGCATCGAAGCCCGCACGCGAATTGCCGTTCACGACGCCGGGCAGATTGGGAGAGTGATAGAGGACGAAGGCGCCCCGGTCGTCTGCGGGCAGCTCATCGCGGAAGGCCGCGGGCAGCAGGACCCGGCCTTTCTTGTCGAGCTTGATCAGGATTTCGGACCGAAATGCCACGGCCCCGTCCCCCTGTACCCCGCCGCAGGTGCCCCACGCTCCTGCGTTGTCTGCTGTACGGGATGTAGTGGGATATCATGGGAATTACCGGGAAGCAATCGCCAATAGAAGAATCGTCCAGGAACCTTGGGCTTTTAGCCACAAGATGTATTGTGCGCCTCCTGTCCTGCCACACAAGACCTGGTAGCTAAAAACTGCTCGGCGGAATGCTGGGTCAGACGGCCTGTAAGCCGGGTTCTGTCCTCGCCCGAAAGCGATGGATGGCCATTCCTCTGGGACGCCCGTTACCGAGCGCCTCGCGCGACCGACCCGGGCGGCGACGCGGAAACGCCGCTGCCGGTTGCCCGGCGTGCCGCCCCTATTTGGTCTTGCTCCCGGTGGGGTTTGCCGTGCCGCTTCCGTTACCGGCCGCGCGGTGGGCTCTTACCCCACCGTTTCACCCTTGCCCGCCCGGCGAGCCGGGCTGGCGGTCTGTTCTCTGTGGCACTTTCCCTGGGGTCGCCCCCGCCGGACGTTATCCGGCACCGTGTCTCCGTGGAGCCCGGACTTTCCTCACCGCGCGGTCGCCCGCGCGGTGCGGCCATCCGGCCGTCTGACCCGCATCGCCTAGCTAGGCGCCCGGTGAAACCCGGTCAAGAGGAGGCCGCAAATCAGGTCGACGCCTTGGTGGCCAATCCAAGCAGGCGAGCTGCGTTGCCGTCCAGGATCGCACGCACGTCCCCTTCGGAGAGCCCCGCCCGCCTCACATAGTCCACCGCGGCGTAGAACCGCTCGCCCGGCTGGTATGGAAAGTCCGTACCGAGCAGCAGCCGATCCGCGCCAAACGATTCGGCCGCCGCCCGCAGCGCGGGCACATGATTGTGGCCGACGGTGTCGTACCACAAGCGCCTGAACGCCAAGCTCGGCTTTTCCGGCGTGTCCGGCGCCTCGAAATCGATGCGATCGTCGACGCGTCTCACCACCATGGGCAGCAGACCGCCGAGATGGGACGCGATGATCTTCATGTCGGGATACCGGCTGGGAATGCCCGCGATGACGAGATCCATGATGGCGACCGTATCCTCCATCGGTGCTCCCACCGACCAAACCATCCGATGCCCGTTGATCAGGGGAGATTCCACGCCGCAGCCCGCCGGATGCATATAGAGCACGCTCCCTCGACGGTTGAGCTCAGCATAGATCGGGTGAAAGGCGGGATCGGAGAGCGCGCGTCCCAGCACCGATGTCGTGACCGCGGCGCCGACCATACCCAGCTCGTCGAAGGCGCGCTCCAGCTCCGCAAGTGCCGCCTCCGTGTGCGGCAAGGGAAGAGCGGCGAAGGCGCGAAAGCGATCCGGGAAGCGCCGTGTGATCGCGGCGTATTCATCGTTCGCCGCACGCGCGGCTTCCACAGCGTCCGCCTGGCGCTCGAAGTGCGGCGATGCCGGCGTTACCGAAAGGACCTGCATCCCGATCCCGGCGCCATCCATCAGCTCGAACCGCTTGCGAAGCTCATCATCCGTCGCCCCCGCGCCGAGCCCGCGATGGACCGAGGTACGGTCGTTACCGAGCCCGGCAAGGAGGTCGAGGTATTGTTCGCTCCACAGATGAGCGTGCACGTCAATTCGCATGATCGAGCCTCCTCGAGCCGGCGCGCTACGCCTGCGCCCCGACCTGCTCGAGCAGGTCGGCCAACAGAGCGCGGGTCTCGGGATCGGCAATACCATCGGCCCGCGCGGGCCGGAAGCGACGCTGGAAGGCGGCGACGACATCGGCCGGCGTCACATCGACGGCCGGCGGATAACCCAAGCGATGCAGAGCCGTCTGCGCGTCGCCCTCGACAGGCTTCGCGCCGGGACGAGGCCACAGGCCGACACCGCTCGCCGCCAGCCTGGCCCAGGGAAAGCGCAGGCCGGGATCGACCTTGCGCCGGGGCGCGATGTCGGAGTGGCCGACGACGTTGCGCGGCACGATGGCGGGGTGCCGCGCGAGGATATCGCGGCAGAGCTCGATCAAGGCGGCGATCTGCGGCTCGGGATAGTCGTGGCGATCGCCATGCAGGTTGACGATCTCGATGCCGATCGAGGTGGCGTTCAGCGCCTCGCGCCCACGCCAGTGCGAGCGGCCGGCATGCCAGGCGACCCGGTCTTCCGGCACCAGCCGGTAGACCTCGCCCTCCTCGCTCAGGACGTAGTGGGCGCTGACGCGATGCGCACGCGCGCCGTCGCGCAGGATCGCCAACGACTCGCCGAGCGGCAGCTCGGTGTAGTGCAGCACCAGCAGGTCGACGACGGCGTGCGCCGGCCGCGGCTCGTGGTTGGGCGACGGCAGCTCGACGACGTTCACGGTCAGGCGGGCACCAGCCCGCGCTCGCGCCGCAGCCGGTCATAGGCGTCGTTGATCAGGGCGAGCTTGCGGTTGGCCACGGCGATCGCCTCCTCGGGCAGGCCCTGGGCGATCAGCCGGTCGGGATGGTTGGCGCGCACCTGGCGCAGCCACGCCTCGCGCACCTGCTCGTCGGTCGCCAGCGGATCGATGCCGAGGATGATGCAGGGCTCGCACTCGACGACACCCAGCGCCGCCGCCTTGGCGCGCTCGAAGCGCGTGCTGTTCAGGCCGAACACGCGCGCCACCTTGGCCAGATAGTCGGCTTCCGGGGCGTCGATCCTGCCGTCGGCCCGGGCGATGTCGAACAGGCCCTCGAGCACGTTCTCGAGGATTTCCGGCGCGTCGGGAAACAGCGCGGCCAACTGCTGCGCATAGCTCTCGAAGCCCGCCACGTCGCGCTTGGCGAGGTTGAAGAAGCGCTCGACGTTCTTCTCCTCGCCGGGCGGCACCTGGAAGAAGTTGCGGAAGGCCTCGATCTCCGCCTCCGACACCTCGCCGTCGGCGCCCGCCATCTTGGCGCCGAGCGCGATCACGCCGATGGTGAAGGCGACCTGGCGCAGCCCCGGATGCGCGCCGTCGTCGGCCGGCGGCGACGTCCGCCCGAGCAGCGAGCCGATCGACTCGCCGCTGGCAAGACGCGTGACCGCCTCGACGATCCTGTCCCAGATGCGCATGGTCGTTCCGCTACGCGTTCCTGCTCACAGGATCAAGGCGCCGATCGCCACGGCGACCAGCAGCCCGAGAGCAAGGCGCCGATAGAAGCGCTCGCTGGCCAACGGGAAAAGCCGTCCGCCCAGCAACCCACCCAGGATGACGGCCGGCGCGAGGAAGAGGCCCTGCACCACCGTGCTCCACCCGATCAGGTCGCGTGAGACGAAGGCGGCGACCGTCACCAGGTCGACGAATACGAAATAGGTCGTGAGGTTGGCGCGCACGCGCGTCATCGTTTCGTCACCTGCCAGGTAATAGAAGGCGATCGGCGGGCCGGCCATGCCGGAAAGGCCATTGAGGAAACCGCTGGTGGCCCCGGCCGCCAGGGTCGTGGCCATGCGCGGCCGGCCCGGGAAGCGCCAACCGCTGGCCAGCAGGGCGACGGCGCCCAGGACGATGGCGGAGATCGCCCAGCGCATGGGCTCGGGCTCGGCGCGCGTCAGCACGAAATTGCCCAACGGCACGCCGACGACGGCGGCGACCAGCAGCAGGCCGATGCGCCGCCAGTCGACCAGGCGCACCACGCCGGGCAGCAGCGGCAGGGCGACGACGACCTCCAGCAGCAGGCAAAGCGCCACCCCGACCGCCGGCCCCAGGAGCGCCGAAAAGGCCGGCGTCATCATCATGGCTGCACCGAAGCCGGCGAAGCCCCGCACCATGCCTGCAATGCAGGCAACGAGGGCGCAAATAAGGAACGGCAAAGCCAGCAGGTCGGGCATGGGGCGGCGACGCTAGCATTGCCGGACTGCAACCCGGGCATCATATAATGCAGGCCATGCCCCCAAAGAATCTCGCGGTTTCGACCGTCCCGCTCCTCATGCCGTACGTCCAGCGCCGGCCCGAGACGGTCGGCGGCAAGCCCTTCAAGCTGGTGTCCGACTACACGCCGGCGGGCGACCAGCCCGAGGCGATCCGCCAGCTCATCGAAGGCGTGACGGGCGGCGAGCGCGACCAGGTGCTGCTGGGCGTCACCGGCTCGGGCAAGACCTTCACCATGGCCAACGTCATCGCCTCGCAGGGGCGGCCGTCGCTGGTGCTGGCGCCCAACAAGACGCTGGCCGCCCAGCTCTATGGCGAGATGAAGGGCTTCTTCCCCGAGAACGCGGTCGAATATTTCGTCTCGTACTACGACTACTACCAGCCCGAAGCGTACGTGCCGCGCTCCGACACCTACATCGAGAAGGATTCGTCGATCAACGAGCAGATCGACCGCATGCGCCATTCGGCGACGCGTGCGCTGATGGAGCGCGACGACGTGATCATCGTGGCCTCGGTGTCCTGCATCTACGGCATCGGCCCGCTGGAGAACTACCAGTCGATGACCTTCCGCCTGCACAAGGGCCAGAAGGTCGACCGCTCCACCCTGCTGCGCCGCTTCGTCGAGCAGCAGTACAAGCGCAACGACAACGCCTTCCAGCGCGGCACCTTCCGCGTACGCGGCGACACGGTCGACCTGTTCCCCGCGCACTACGAGGACAAGGCCTGGCGCATCGAGATGTTCGGCGACGAGATCGAATCGATCGTCGAGTTCGATCCGCTGACCGGCGAGAAGACGGCGACGCTTTCCGACATCGTGGTCTATGCCAACAGCCACTACGTCACGCCTCGGCCGACCATGCAGCACGCCATCCAGCAGATAAAGACCGACCTCAAGCAGCGGCTGGACGAGTTCAACCGCGCCGGCCGGCTGCTGGAGGCGCAGCGGCTGGAGCAGCGCACGCTGTTCGACATCGAGATGATGGAGACGACCGGCGCCTGCGCCGGCATCGAGAACTATTCGCGCTACCTCACCGGCCGCAAGCCGGGCGAGCCGCCGCCCACCCTGTTCGAGTATTTCCCCGAGAGCTCGCTGCTGATCGTCGACGAGAGCCACGTCACGGTGCCGCAGATCGGCGGCATGTTCCGCGGCGACTTCAACCGCAAGAGCGTGCTGGCCGAGTTCGGCTTCCGCCTGCCCTCGGCGATCGACAACCGGCCGCTCAAGTTCGAGGAATGGGAAACGCTGCGCCCGCAGACGACGTTCGTCAGCGCCACGCCCGGGCCGTGGGAGATGGAGCGCACGCAGGGCATCTTCATCGAGCAGGTGATCCGGCCGACCGGGCTGATCGATCCGACGGTGATCATCCGCCCGGTCGACAAGCAGGTCGACGACCTGATCGCCGAGTGCCGCGACTGCGCCAAGAAGGGCCAGCGCGTGCTGGTGACGGTGCTGACCAAGCGCATGGCCGAGGATCTCGTGGAGTACATGCACGAGGCCGGCATCCGCTGCCGCTACCTGCATTCCGACATCGACACGCTGGAGCGCATCGAGATCATCCGCGACCTGCGGCTGGGCGCGTTCGACGTGCTGGTCGGCATCAACCTGCTGCGCGAGGGGCTCGACATCCCGGAATGCGCGCTGGTCGCCATCCTCGATGCCGACAAGGAAGGTTTCCTGCGCTCGCCGACCTCGCTGGTGCAGACGATCGGCCGCGCCGCGCGCAACGTCGAGGGCCGGGTCATCCTCTACGCCGACAAGATGACCGATTCGATCAAGTACGCCATCGCCGAGACCGACCGCCGCCGCGCCAAGCAGACGGCCTACAACCAGGCGCACGGCATCACGCCGGCCTCGATCAAGAAGAATATCGCCGAGATCCTGCAATCGACCGCCGAGCGCGACCACTACACGGTCGACACCGGCGTGTCGGGCGACGTCCATCTGGTCGGCCACAACCTGCGCAGCCATATCGCCGAGCTCGAACGGCGCATGCGCGACGCCGCGGCAAACCTCGAATTCGAGGAGGCCGCGCGCATCCGCGACGAGATCCGGCGCCTGGAGGCCAACGAGCTCGAGCTGCCCGGCCAGGCGGTGGCGGCGAACGCCAATGTCAATCTCGGCCGCATGCAGAACAGCCGCGTCTTCCGCGGCGTGCGCACCGGCTCGGGCTCGCGCGGCAAGCCGGCCCGGCGCAGCGGCCGCTAGGACGATCCTTCCGCAAGCCCGCGCGGGGGTTTGCGCAGTTCCCGCAAGTGCTACGCCAATTGTGGAGACAGCACGTCGACGGGTAACGGGATCGCAATACATCGGACAAGCTCGGGTTCCGCCGGGCATAGCTGCTTCGGCGTCGAACTGTCTTTAGCGTAAAATTAATCCAAAGTCAACTTTACTAAAGTAACACTTTTGCGCGGGCGGGATCGGCCGCTCGCAGGGAGTTTCTGCGCACCATACGGCGCAGAAACTCGCTGCGCCGCGGACGTCACCCGCCAGGGCCTGGTCACCTCTCCGGCGCAAGGGCGCTCTCGTGCCAGCGCCTGAGCAGCAGGTGGCTGAGCAGGGTCAGCAGCAGGAAGATCGCGATGCCGGTCGCCGAGATCAGCGCCAGGGCGGCGAACATGCGCGGGATCTTGAGCTGATAGCCCGATTCGAGGATGCGCCAGGCGAGGCCCGAAGCCGCGCCGCCGGTGCCGGCCACGAATTCGGCCACGACGGCGCCGATCAGCGCCAGCCCGCCGGAAATGCGCAGGCCGCCCAGGAAGTAGGGCAGCGCGGCGGGCAGCCGGAGATGGATCAAGGTGCGCCAGCGTCCCGCCCCATAGAGCTCGAACAGGCTCAGCAGGTTGGGATCGACCGAGCGCAGGCCCAGGATGGTGTTCGACAGGATGGGGAAGAAGGCCACCAGCCAGGCACAGATCAGCAGCGAGAGATCGACGTTGTTCGCCCACACGATGATCAGCGGCGCGATGGCCACGATGGGTGTCACCTGCAGGATGATGGCGTAGGGGAAGAGCGACAGCTCGATCCAGCGCGACAGCGAGAACAGCACCGCCAGCAGGCCGCCGATCAGGACCGCCGCCGCCAGCGCCGACAGGGTGATCTCCACGGTGACCAGGAGCGAAGGCGCGAGCGTGCTCCAGTCGGCAACCAGGGTTTCGGCCACCAGGAGCGGGCCGGGCAGGATATAGGGCGGAATGCCGGCGGCGCGCACGGCGCCTTCCCACAGCCCGAGCATGAGGATGCCGAGGATCAGGGGCGCGACGATCTTCGCGCTCATGCCGCCATCGCCTCGCGGAGCTCGGCCGAAGCCCGACGGCAATAGGCGGCGTATTGCGGCGAGGTGCGAAAATCGGCGCGGCGCGGATAGGGCTCGGCGATCGAAAGCTCGGCGCGCAGGCGGCCGGGCCGCGCGCTCATCACGGCGATGCGCTGCGACAGGAAGACCGATTCGAACACCGAGTGCGTGACGAACACGACGGTGACCCCGGAGCGCTGCCACAGCTCCAGCAGATCCGCGTTCAGCCGGTGCCGCGTGATCTCGTCGAGCGCGGCGAACGGCTCGTCCATCAGCAGCAGACGGGGCCGGGTGACCAGCGCGCGGGCGATCGACACGCGCATCTTCATGCCGCCCGACAATTCGCGCGGCCAGGTGCGCTCGAAGCCCTTGAGGCCGACATGGTCGAGCGCCTCCGCCGCCCGCATCTCGCGCTCGCTCCTGGCCACGCCGCCGAGCCTGAGCGGCAGCGCGACATTGGCGAGCGCGGTCGCCCACGGCATCAGCGTCGGCTCCTGGAAGACGAAGCTGAGATCGGTCCTCGCCGCGCCCTCGCCCCCAGGCCAGTCGATCGTGCCGGCGCTGGGCTGGATCAGCCCCGCGATCAGCCGCAGCAGGGTGGATTTTCCGCAGCCCGAAGGCCCGAGAACGCTCAGGAATTCGGAAGCTTCGACCCCGAGCGAGACGTCGGCCAGCGCTTGCACGCCGTTGGCGAAGACCTTGGAGACGGCGCGAACATCGACCAGTCGCATCAGGCCGGCGGCAGGGTGAGGTCGAGCTTGGCCGTCCATACCGGCAGCGGCAGGCTGTCGCGCGCCGCGAGGTTGGCCGGCAGGTCCTTGCGGTCGGTGGCCTTGCCGAAAGGCAGCACCAGGCCCGCGCGCACCCCGAACACGGCGTCGCTGTCGAGATGCTTGTCATCCTCGGGGAAGAACTCGGTGATCAGCGGCTGGTGGCCCGGCGCCTGGATGATCATGTGCAGATGCGCCGGACGCCAGGCGTCGCGGCCCAGCGCGCGCAGCATGTCGCCGGCCGGCCCGTCGTCGGGCACCGTGTAGGCGATCGGCCGCACCGTCGAGTAGGAGAAGGTGCCGTCGTCCGCCACCCTGAGCCGCCCGTGATAGTTGGTCGGCGAGTTCGACGGATCCTGCTGGGAGTAGAGGCCGTTGCCGCCGTTCTGCCACAGCGACAGTATCGCGCCCTTGGCCGGCGCGCCCTTCTCGTCGCGAATGCGGCCGCTCACCACCAGCGGCTCGCCGACCTGGCCCTTCCACAGGTCGCCACCGTTGGGCAGCTCGGGAGCGCCCTCGATATGGAACGGCCCCAGCACCGACGAGGGCGTGCCGGCGGTCGCGGCATTGACCATGTCGACCAGGGAGGAGACGCCCAGCAGGTCGGAGAACAGGATGTATTCGTTGCGCTTGTCGTCGGTGAACCGCGTGGCGCGCGTCAAGGCATCGATCGCGGCGGTCCATTCGGCCTGGGTGACCTTGTTGTCGCGCACGAAGCCATGGAGATGGTCCGCCAGGCTGACCAGCAGGGTGCGCGTGCGCTCGCTGGGCGCGTTCTTGCAATATTCGGCGAAGGCCTGGGTGATGGTGGCCGGCGTCAGGTTGCGCATTAAGGTCTCCCGCCCGCCTAGCGGGCCGCTCTCAGGAGCGCATCGTAGTCGGCACGCAACAGGGCGAACAACAGGTGGTCCGCCCAATGGCCGTTGATCCGGAGGTACTGACGCGCCAGGCCCTCCTCGTGGAAGCCGACCTTGCCCAGCACCGCCTTGGAGGGCTCGTTGTGCGGCAGGCAGGCCGCCTCGAGACGGTGCAGGCGGAGTTCGTCGAAGGCAAATGGCAGGGCGGCGCGCAACGCATCGGTCATGAGCCCCTGCCCGGCAAAGGGCTGGCCCATCCAGTAGCCGACCGAGGCCGTCTGGGCGACGCCGCGCCGGACGTTGCTGAGGTTGATGCCGCCGGCCAGCCGCCGCCCGTCGTTGGTGAAGACGAACAGGGCGTAGGCCTCGCCGGACCGCCATTCGCGGGCCTGCTGGCGCAGGCGGCGGCGATAATGGTCGCGGCCGAGGGAATCCTCGGGCCAGGTCGGCTCCCAGGGCGTAAGAAAGGCCCGGCTGCGCGCCCTGAGTTCGGCCCATTCAGGCCAATCGTCCATAGTCGGCGCCCGCAGAAATACCCGCCGCCCAGGGATCCGGGTCATCCCCGACAACGACAATGGGACATCGGCAAGACGGAACATATTGGCCTATAGTAACGTAGATATGGAATTGTTACATGTTTTCCGAGGCTTGACGTAGGAAATTGAGACTGTCCGCCGCGCCCGCCAAGCCGACGAACAGCCTTGAAACCACCCGACGGTGGTATGAAGTTTCAACCCTAACCGGAGAGACCGCCAGGACCCGTCATGGAAACAGACAAGAATGCGAACGTCGGACAGAAGGGGCGTTTCTATCTGACCAGGCATATCTGGGTGCCTCAAGAGCCGATCGAAAAACTCAATCTCAAGATGTCCGACATGATCTTGCGGCGCATGCCCAAGCTGCCCCTGGGCGGCGATGATGCGCTCAAGACGTTTCCCGTTCTGGGCGAGCTCAGGAAGAGCCACGACAAGATCAAGGCCGACCTGCAGTACCTGCTCAGCCACCATGAGGCGATTCCGGCGCTGCACGAGGTCCATCCGCGCGACCTCTACGTGCCGGGTCGCGCCTGGCGTACCTTCCTGATCAAATTGTGGGGCCACGAGGTCAAGGAGAACGCCGCGGCGGTTCCCGACACCGACGAGGCGATCTCCCGCATCCCGGGCGTGCACACCGCGCTGTTCAGCATCCTGCACGGCTTTGCCGAGATCGAGCCTCATCGCGGCTCGGCGGCCGGCGTCATCCGCTTCCACTATCCGCTGATCGTGCCGACCGAGCCCGAGAAGTGCTGGATCGAGATCGGCGGCCACCACTTCTATTGGCAGGAAGGCGTACCGCTGGTGTTCGACGACACGCGCGAGCACTGGGTCAAGAACCAGACCGACCAGACGCGCGTCGTGCTGATCATCGACTTCAACGCCGACATGCCCTTCCCGGTGAACCTCTACACCTCGTTGCGCTACAACGTGATCCGGCACAGCACCGAGGTGAAGACCGTGATCGAGCGCGCCGCCATCGGCGTGCCGCCGCGCGCCAAGGCCGCGGCGCCGAGCCTGGCGAAGGCGGCTTAGGCCGCCAACCTGGCGGCGATCTTGTCGAGCGTTTCCAGCTCGTCGATCGGCCCAAGCGCCGCGAGCGTGAGCTTGCCCTTCAGCAGGCGGCGCGCGACGCGGCGCACGGCCTCCTGATCGACCGCCTCGATGCGGGCGACGATCTCGGCATAGGGAATCGGCCGACCGTGGATGATGAGATGGCGCGCCGCCTGTTCGCAGCGCGCCCCGCTCAATTCCAGCGCCATCAGGGTGCCGGCCTTGATCTGGTTGCGGGCGCGCACGAGCTCGGCCTCGCTCAAGGTGCCGGCCACGCCCGCGAACTCCTCGCAGACGGCCGGCACAAGCTCGGCAAGGTCCTCCTCGCCGGTGCCGGCATAGATGCCGAACAGGCCGCCGTCGGCATAGGCCGTGTTGAAGCTGTGGATGCCGTAGACCAGGCCGCGCTCCTCGCGGATGCGCTGGAACAGGCGCGAGGACATGCCGCCGCCGAACAGGGTCGAATAGACGGCCAGCGCGAAATAGTCGGGATCGCGATAGCCGATGCCCTCGCAGCCCAGCACCAGATGGGCCTGCTCCAGCACGCGCGCCTCGCGGCCGTCGCCGCCGACATAGCGCAGGGGAGCGGGCGGCTCGTTGGCCGGCGTGCGCGGCACCGAGCCGAAATACTTGTCGGCAAGCTCGACGATGCGGTCATGCTCGACCCGGCCGGCCGCCGACAGGACCATGTTGGAGGCCGTGTAGTGGCGCGCCAGGTAGGCGAAGAGATCGTCGCGGCCGATCGCCTCGACCGACTCGGCGGTGCCCAGCACCGGCCGGCCGAGCGGCTGCCCGGGCAGCGCCGTCTCCTGGAACTGGTCGAAGATCACGTCGTCCGGCGTATCGAGCGCCTGGCCGATCTCCTGCAGGATGACGCCGCGCTCGCGCTGCAGCTCGTCGGGATCGAACACCGAGTTGCGCAGGATGTCGGCGATCAGCTCGACGCCGAGCGCGACGTCCTCCTTCAGGACGGAAGCGTGATAGGCGGTGATCTCGCGGCCGGTATAGGCGTTGAGGCTGCCGCCCACGTTCTCGATCTCCTCGGCGATGGCGCGGGCCGAGCGGGTCCGCGTGCCCTTGAACGCCATGTGCTCCAGCATATGGGCCATGCCGTTCAGCTCGGCCGCTTCGTGGCGCGTGCCGCAGGCCACCCAGATGCCGAGCGAGGCCGATTCGACCTCGGGCATCTCGTCGACCGCCACACGCAGGCCGTTGGAAAGCGTGGTGACCTTGACGTCGCTCATGTCCGTACCTTCGTGCGTGCCGGAGCAGACAGGCGCGCCGCGCCCATGCGCTCGTCGATCATGGCCTTCAAGGCCGCGATGTCGTTGGGCAGGCCGTCGACCCGCTCCGTCCGTTCCATCAGGTCGCCGAGCCGCGCCGGCAGGCGCGGCCGCTCGCCCGTCGCCCTGGCAACGGCATCGGGGAACTTGGCGGGATGGGCGGTCGCCAGCACCACCATCGGAACGCCGCGATCGCGCCGGTGCTGCTGGGCGACGGCGTAGCCCACGGCGGTATGCGGATCGATCGTCTCGCCGAAGCGCCTGTGGCAGTCGGCGATGGCGGCGAGCGTGCCCTCGTCGTCGAGCCGGCCGGCGTCGAACAGGGTGCGCACCTCGCCCAGCGCGTTGGCGCCGACCTTGAGCGTGCCAGAGCGGCGGAATGCGGCCATCGCCTCGGCCAGCGCCGCGCCGTTGCGGTCGTAGAGATCGAACAGCAGGCGCTCGAAGTTGCTCGAGATCTGGATGTCCATGCTGGGGCTGTAGGTCGGCACCACCTCGGCCGTCGTCATGGCGCCCGTCTCGAAGAAGCGCGCCAGGATGTCGTTGGTGTTGGCGGCCACCACGAAATGATGCACCGGCAGGCCCATGCGCTGCGCGGCATAGCCCGCATAGACGTTGCCGAAATTGCCGGTCGGCACGGTGAAGGCGACCGGCCGCTCGGGCGCACCGAGCTTCAGGGCGGCCCAGAAGTAGTAGACGATCTGCGCCATCACGCGGGCGAAGTTGATCGAGTTCACCGCCGTCAGCGCATGGCGGTCGCGGAAGGCGAGATCGTTGAAGCACGCCTTGGCGAGGTCCTGGCAGTCGTCGAACGTGCCGGCGATGGCGATGTTGTGCACGTTGGGCGCCAGCACCGTCGTCATCTGGCGGCGCTGGACCTCGCTCACGCGGCCGCGTGGATGCAGCATGAAGATGTCGATGGTCTTGCGATCGCGCACGGCCTCGATGGCGGCCGAGCCGGTATCGCCCGACGTCGCGCCGACGATGGTGGCATGCTGGCCACGGGCGTTCAGTGCATGGTCGAGCATGCGGCCCAGGAGCTGCAGCGCCACGTCCTTGAAGGCGAGCGTCGGGCCGTGGAAAAGCTCCAGCAGGTGCAGCCCCTCCTCGCCCAGCGCCTTGAGGGGCGCCACGTCCGGCGTCTCGAAGGAGGCATAGGCCTCTTGGATCAGTCGACGGAAGGTGGCCTCGTCGAAGGCATCGCCGACGAAGGGACGCATGATGCGAAAGGCGAGCTCGACATAGGTCAGGCCCTTGAGGCCGGCGATCTCGGCCTTCGACAGGCGCGGCCATTCGGCAGGCACATAGAGGCCGCCGTCGCGGGCGAGCCCGGCGAGCATGACGTCCTCGAAGCCAAGCGGCGCAGGGTTACCCTGCGAGCCATGGCGGGTACTGATGTAGCGCAACGAAAAACTCCGACTAGGCGACCTTGTCATGCCACTTGGCGGCAGGCTGCGTGATCCTTGCGCACGCGTTTGGTCGAAGCGGGATACTTTTCCAGCATCCGGTCAGGCCGGGTCGGACGCCTGACGAGGTCACCGCCGCAATTCGGGCAAAGGCCGCCCAGGCGGGTTCGGGCGCACACCGCGCAGAACGTGCACTCGAAGGTGCAGATCAGGGCGTCGGGCGCGCCGTTGGGCAGGTCCTTGTCGCAGCATTCGCAGTTGGGACGGAGGTCGAGCATGGCTCCCTCTTACGCCGACAGGTAGCGGCTTTCCAGATGGGCCTTGAAGGCGGCCGTGCCCAGAGGAGCGCCGGTGGCGTCGATCAGGATTTCATCGGTGCCGACGATCGATCCCTTGCCGTGCACATTCGCCCGCAGCCAGCCCAACAGCGGCGTGAAATCGCCCTTGCCGATGGCCTCCATGAGCCCCGGACGGGCCTTGCGGGCGGCGGCGAAGAGCTGGGCGGCGGCCAGGGCGCCCAAAGTATAGGTCGGGAAATAACCCCAGCCGCCGTCCGGCCAATGGATGTCCTGCAGGCAGCCCAGCGCGTCGTCGGGCGGCACGATGCCCAGCAATTCGCGCATGCCGTCGTTCCAGGCGCCGGGCAGGTCGGCGAGCGGCAGATCGCCCGCCAGCATCGCGCGCTCCAGCCGGTAGCGCAGCATGATGTGCAGCGGGTAGGTGACCTCGTCGGCATCGACGCGAATGAAGCCCGGCGCGACGCGGGTGTAGACGCAATGGATGTTGTCGGCCGTCCAGGCCGGCCCCGTCCTGCCGAAGGCGGCACGCATTCGGGGTGCGGCGAACTCGACGAAGGCGTCGCTGCGGCAGGCCTGCATCTCCATCAGGAGCGACTGGCTTTCATGCAGCACCATGCCGCGCGCCTTGCCGACAGGCTGGCGCCGCCAGTCGTGCGGCAGCCCGGCCTCGTAGAGGCCGTGCCCGGTCTCGTGCAGCACGCCCATCAGGGAGCGCGCGAAGTCGGCCTCCTCGTAACGGGTGGTGATGCGCACGTCGTCGGCCGTGCCGCCGGTGAAAGGATGGGCCGAGACGTCGAGCCGGCCATGCGTGAAGTCGAAGCCGATGAGGCGGATCAGCTCCTCGCCGAGCTTGCGCTGCGCGGCCACCGGAAACGGCCCGTCGAGCGGCAGCGGCTTCTGCTGACGGCCCTGGCGCTCCATGACGCGACCGAGCAGGTCGGGCAGGAAGGCGCGCAACTGGCCGAACAACAGGTCGATCCGCGCCGCGCGGCCGCCCGGCTCGAACTCGTCGAGCAACGCATCGTAGAGCGAGGTGCCCAAGGCCGCCGCCTTGGCCTCGCCCACCTTCCTCATCACATTCAGCACTTCCGAGAGCGTGGGCAGCAGCGACTTGAAGTCGGCCCTCTTCCTCGCCTCGCGCCACGCCATCTCGCAGGCCGACGTGGCGCGCGTGCGCGCCTCGACCAGGTCGGCGGGCAGCGCGCTCTCATGCACCCAGGTGCGGCGCATCTCGCGCAGGTTGGCCGCGCGCCACGGGTCCAGCTCGCGCACGCCCTCCTCCGCCCACGCCAGCAGGTCGGGCATGTCGGGCGCCGAGACGAGGCCGTGCGCGATCACGCCCAGCGTCGCAAGCTGATCGGCGCGGTCTTCGCTCGCCCCCTCGGGCATCATGGTCGAGCGGTCCCAGTTCAGGATCGCGCTGGCGCCGTTGACGGCGTTCAGCCGGGCGAAGCGGCGCTCGAGCTCGGCATAGGCGTCGTTGGCGATCACGGGCCGGCCTTGGTGCGGCCGGCGATGGTGAGTCGGCCGTTCTCCCAATGATAGGCGAGATAGACTCCCACCAGCGCTGCGGCGATCAGGAACCAGGTGATGGCGTACTGCAGATGGTCGTTGGGGATGTCGAGGCGCGTCTGGCCGCCGATCGGCACCCCGCCGGGGTTGGGCGTGGCGTCGGCCTCGAGGAAAAACGTATCGAGCCTGGGATCGGGCTTGCCGCCGGCCAGGCTGCGCATCAGCGGCACGTCGACATGGAACCAGACATTGCGATCGGGCACGTTTTCCGGGGCGAACCACGGGCTTGTCTGGGTGCGCCGGACAATGCCCGTGACCTCGACGCGACCGGCGGGCTGGCCCTCGGCCCGGCGCGCCGGGTCTTTGCGCTCCTGCGGGATCCAGCCGCGATCGAACAGCACCACCGTGCCGTCATCGGTCCTGAGGGGCGTGACGACCTGCAGGCCGACCCTGTTCCCGAGGCTGCGCGCGGCAAGATAGAACTCCTTGTCGTGCAGGAAGGTGCCGGCGATCTTGACGCGACCATATTCGTGCTTGAGCGGGTCGCCCCGCAGCAGCTCGTCGAGCGTGATCGGCGCGGCGGCCTGGTTGACGGCGATGCGGTCGAGGATGTCGCGCTTCCATTCGCGGCGCTCCATCTGCCAGATGCCGAGCCCCAGCGAGAGCACCAGGATGGGCAGCGAGACGAGCGTCGGCCAAAGGGCAGGCCGGAGCCTGATCATGATGTTTTCCTCATTCGTCGCGGGCCTCATTCGTCGCGGGCAGTCGAGCGATGGATGTATTGCTGGGCGACCAGCAGCGCCTTCAGCAGGCGCAGCAGCCATACCGAGAGACCGACGGTGAGCGGTCCCCAGATCAGGACATGGACCCACCAGGGCGGCTCGAAGCGGAACTCGACCCAGAACACGAGAATCATGATGATGGCGCCCAGGCCCAGGATGACGAACACGGCCGGCCCATCGCCGGCATCGTGTCCGCGCAGGTCGAGATCGCACACCGCGCAGCGGTCGACCACGGTGAGCAGGCCGCGGAACAGCCGACCGCGCCCGCAGCGCGGGCACGCGCCGCGCAACGCGACATCGACGGGCGACTGGCGTGGCCACTCGGACATGCTCGGCTCCCAAAGGCGAACCGCCGGGGAGCGCCCGGCGGTATTTCATAGTCCTCTCCAACGACGTTGGGGAGGTGTCCGCGCAGCGGACGGAGGGGTCACGGGCGCCGGCCAGAGCGCATGACCCCTCCGGCCTTCGGCCACCTCCCCCGCTTCGCTGGGGAGGAAAGCTCCCTCCCTCAGTGCATGGCGATGGGCGCCTTGCCCGAGCCCCACCAATAGATGCAGAAGAACAGGAACAGCCAGACCACGTCGACGAAGTGCCAGTACCACGCCGCGGCCTCGAAGCCGAAATGCTGCTTGGGCGTGAACTGGCCGGCCATGGCGCGGAACAGGCAGACCAGCAGGAACGTCGTGCCGACCAGCACATGGAAGCCGTGGAAGCCGGTCGCCATGAAGAAGGTCGACGAATAGATGTTCTCACGGAAGCTGAACGGCGCGTTGAAGTACTCGTAGGCCTGGATGCCGGTGAAGCAGGCCCCCAGGATCACCGTCAGCAGCAGCCCGCGCACGGCATCGCGCTTGTTGCCCTCGAGGATGGAGTGATGCGCCCAGGTGACCGTGGTGCCCGAGAGCAGCAGGATCAGCGTGTTCATGAACGGCAGGTCGAAGGGCGAGATGACGCTGATGCCCTTGGGCGGCCACACGCCGCCGGTCGCCTCGGCGCGGACCGGCATGTCCGCCGCGCCGGGATAGAGGGCGGAGTTGAAGAAGGCCCAGAAGAACGCCGCGAAGAACAGCACCTCCGAGGCGATGAACAGGATCATGCCGTAGCGCAGGCCGAGCTGGACCACCGCGGTGTGATACCTGCGCGACTCGACGATAACGTCGCTCCACCACCAGAACATCACGGCCAGGATGACCAGGAGGCCGGGGGCGACGACCCACCATTCGACCGACTTGACGATCTTTTCGAAGCCGGAGCCGAACAGGTCGGGATGCATGCCGACCGCCCCACCCAGGGCCAGCAGCAGCGCGCCGACGGCCCCCAAGGCCGGCCACGGGCTCGGATCGACGAGGTGATAGGGATGCTTTTGCGCGTGGTCGGCCATGTTCATCCACCCTTTCCATTTCCGTTGGCGGGAGCGCCGCCCAGCAAAGTCTTCGCCCGCTCCGTCTTCGCCTCGTAGAAGGTATAGGAGAGCGTGATGGTGTTGATGTCATCGAAACGCCGATCCTTGTCCATCTCCGGATCGACGAAGAACAGCACGGGCATGTCGACCGACTGGCCCGGCTTCAGCATCTGCTCGGTGAAGCAGAAGCATTGCAGCTTGTTGAACCACGCCCCGACTCTCTCGGGCGTGACGTTGTAGGTCGCCGTGCCGACGATCGGGCGCTGCGAGACGTTGGTGGCGCGGAAGAAGACGAGCTTCTCCTCGCCCAGCCGTATCTTGACCTGGCGCTGGACCGGCTCGAAGCGCCACGGCAGGTTGGGATCGGTGTTCGAATCGAAGCGCACTGCGACGGTGCGCTTGAGGATCGGCCGGTCGCTCTCCTGGGCCACGACCGGAGTGCCGGCGAAGCCCGTGGCCTTGCAGAACGCCTCGTAGAGCGGCGAGGCGGCATAGGCGAGCGCCAGCATGCCGCCGACGGCGGCGGCCAGCGTCCAGGCCATGCGAGCATTCCTGTCTCCGCTCATTCATGGCCTCCCATGCGCACAAGGGTGAGCAGGAAGAAAATCGCCGCCACCGCCACCAGGAAGCCGGCCACGACCAGGTTCTTGGCGCGCTGTCGGCGGTGCACGTCGGTGTCGCCCGGGCGGCGGTCCTGAACCATGACCTCGCTCATCCGACCGACATCCAGGCCACCACCCGGTCGAGCGGCAGGGCGGCAAACAGCACCGCGAGATAAAGCAGCGAGAAGCGGAACATGCGCCTTGCCGGCAGGTGGCCGCTTTCGTCGTCGGCAGCGCGCCAGACCGCGAGCGCATGACCCAGGAAGGCCACGCCCAGCACCAGCGCCGTCCCGCCATAGACCCAGCCGACCGCGCCGAGCAGGGTCGGCACCAGCGCGACCGGCAGAAGCAGGAGCGTGTAGATCAGCATCTGGCGCTTGGTCTCCCGCGGCCCCGCGACCACCGGCAGCATGGGCACGCCGGCGCGGCGATAGTCGTCGCTGCGATAGAGCGCCAGCGCCCAGAAATGCGGCGGCGTCCACAGGAAGACCAGCAGGAAGAGCGCGATGCCCACGACCGACACGTCGCCGCTCACGGCGGCCCAGCCGATCATCGGCGGGAAGGCGCCGGCGGCGCCGCCGATCACGATGTTCTGCGGCGTGCGGCGCTTCAGCCAGATCGTGTAGATGAAGACGTAGAACAGGATGGCGGCGGCGAGCAGCGCGGCGGCCACGTAGTTGGCCGAAACCGCCATCAACAGGATGGAGAAGATCGACAGCAGCACGCCCAGCCCCAGCGCATCGTCGGGCGCGACGCGGCCGGCGGGCAGCGGGCGGTGGCGGGTCCGCGCCATCAGCCCGTCGAGATCGCGCTCGTACCACATGTTGATGGCGCCGGCGGCGCCGGAACCCAGCGCGATCGCCAGGACGGCAAGCGCGGCGGCGAACGGATGCACGTAGCCCGGCGCGATCAGCACGCCGACCAGGCCGGTGAACACGACCAGCGACATCACGCGCGGCTTCAGGAGGTCCACGTAGTCGCGCACGCGCGCCGGCGATGTTGCGCCGTGTGCCCTGCTCAGGATCTGTGCGGTATCGCTCATCGCCTTATCAAGGCGAAGGCGCCGCGAGGGCGCCTCCGCTGCCAGAGATCAGTGGTGCGCCACCGGGGAGATGTGCGGCAGTTCCTCGAACGTGTGGAACGGCGGCGGAGAAGACACCGTCCATTCCAGCGTCGTGGCGCCCTCGCCCCAGTAGTTGGCGCCGACCCGCCGTCCGGCCAGCAGCGTGCCGAACACGACGAAGATCAGCCAGAAGATGGTCGAGCCGAAGGAGATGAAGGCGCCGATCGAGGAGATGTAGTTCCAGTGCGCCATCGCGTCGGGATAGTCGACGTAATGGCGCGGCATGCCGGCAAGCCCGCTGAAATGCATCGGGAAGAACGTCAGGTTCACGCCGATGAAGGTCGTCCAGAAATGGACCTGGCCGGCCCACTCGGGATACTGGCGGCCGCTCATCTTGCCGATCCAGTAGTAGAAGCCCGCGAACATGCCGAACACGGCGCCGAGCGACAGCACGTAGTGGAAGTGCGCGATGACGTAGTAGGTGTTGTGCAGCGCGTAGTCGACGCCGGCATTGGCCAGCACCACGCCGGTGACGCCGCCCACCGTGAACAGGAAGATGAAGCCGATCGCCCACAGCATCGGCACTTCGAGGCGGATCGAGCCGCCCCACATGGTGGCGATCCAGCTGAAGATCTTCACGCCGGTCGGCACCGCGATCACCATGGTGGCGGCGACGAAATAGGCGCGCGTGTCGACGTCCAAGCCGACGGTGAACATGTGGTGCGCCCACACCACGAAGCCCACGACGCCGATCGCCACCATCGCGTAGGCCATGCCGAGATAGCCGAAGATCGGCTTCCTGGAGAAGGTCGAGATGATGTGGCTGACGATGCCGAAGGCCGGCAGGATCATGATGTACACCTCGGGATGGCCGAAGAACCAGAAGAGGTGCAGGAAGAGCGTCGGGTCGCCGCCGCCGGCCGGATCGAAGAAGTGCGTGCCGAAGTTGCGGTCGGTCAGCAGCATGGTGATGGCGCCGGCCAGCACCGGCAGGGCCAGCAGCAGCAGGAAGGCCGTCACCAGGATCGACCAGGCGAACAGCGGCATGCGGTGCAGCGTCATGCCCGGCGCGCGCATGTTGAAGATCGTGGTGATGAAGTTGATGGCGCCCAGGATCGACGAGGCGCCGGCGAGGTGCAGGGAGAAGATGGCGAGGTCCATGCCCGCGCCCTGCTGGATGGTGAGCGGCGGATAGATCGTCCAGCCGGTGCCGACGCCGCCGCCGATGACGGCCGACAACAGCAGCAGGATGAAGGCCGGCGGCAGCAGCCAGAAGCTGATGTTGTTCATGCGCGGGAACGCCATGTCGGGCGCGCCGATCATCAGCGGCACGAACCAGTTGCCGAACCCGCCGATCAGCGCCGGCATGACGACGAAGAACACCATGGTCAGGCCGTGCGCGGTGACGATGGTGTTCCACAGGTGGCCGTCGGGCGTGCCGTCGGCCCCGTTGAAGTACTGCACGCCGGGCTGCAGTAGCTCGAGCCGTATGATCACCGAGAAGGTGGCGCCGATCAGGGCGGCGATGATCGCGAACACCAGGTACATCGTGCCGATGTCCTTGTGGTTCGTGCTGTACAGCCACCGCTTGATGCCGGTCGGGTGGTGGTCGTCGTGGCTGTGATCGTGGGAGGCGGCGCCGTACGCGGTGGCCATGTTATCTCTCCTGCGGAGAAGCGCTTAGCGGTTGGCGGGGCGGTTGGCGGAAGCGAGGCCGGTCGCGGGCAACAGGCCCGCCGCCTTCTTCTTCTGGTCCACCCACTTGTTGAATTCGTCCTGCGACACGACGCGGACTGCGATCGGCATGAAGCTGTGGTTGGTGCCGCAGATCTGCGAGCACTGGCCGAAGTAGTAGCCCTCCTTGGGGACGTTGATCCAGCCCTCGTTGAGGCGGCCGGGAATGACGGTCTTCTTGATGCCGAAGCCCCACACGGTCCAGCCGTGCATCGAATCGGCCGCGGTGCCGATGATGCGGATGGTGGTGCCCTTGGGGATCACCATCTCCTCGTCGACCGCCAGCAGGCGCGGCATCTGCGGCTTCTGCTTGATGCGATCGGCCTCGCTCAGGATGCGGCTCTCGACCGTGAAGTTGCCCTGGTCGGGATAGTCGTAGGCCCAGTACCACTGATGGCCGGTGACCTTGATCGTGAAGGCGGCGTCGGTGGCCTTGTCGCCGTAGTAGAGCAGCCGGAAGGACGGGATGGCGATGATCACCAGGATCAGGATGGGGACGACCGTCCAGGCGATCTCGAGCACCGTGTTGTGCGTGGTCGTGGTCGGCACGGGATTGCGCGCGGCATGGAAGCGCCACACCGAATAAAGCAGAAGCGCCAGCACGAAGGCGCAGATCAGCGAGATGATGACCAGCAACAGGTCGTTCAGCGAGGCGACCCTCTCCTGGACCGGCGTGAACGATCCGGGAAAGCCCATCTGCCAGTCATGCGGAACGCCCACGATCGGCTGCGCCTGGACGCTGGTCGCGACGCCGAACCCGGCGACGGCCGACAGAATTCCAAGAATGCCCAAACCGCGTTTGCCGATCATGCAACCGTCCCTTCAGCGGCCGGTCCGTCGATGGTTCCGGCTCGCAAAATCCCCCGCATTTCAAAGCGGTTAGTACCAGATATAGGTCCGGCAGGTAACGGCTTTTCGACCCTGCTCGGTATGTGGCGGCCGGTCGCAGTTATGCGCGCAACACGTTTGCAAGCGCCTCGCCGTAGCCCGCCTTGCGCACGTCGCCGGCAAAGGACGGCGCCGTCGTCCGTCGCGCAAACCGCCCGTCCTCGTGAACGAAGATCGGAGCGCCGCTGGAGTCTTCGATGGCGACGACACCGAACATTCCCTCGCGCAGCCGGCCCAGGCGGACGTAGAGATCGACCGCCCGCCCACTCAAGCCCGCCATCGCCTGCAGTTCGAGCGCGGCGACCACGCCGCGGGCGGGTCTCGATACGAACTCGGACAGGACCGGAGCGTCGACAGGCCGCACCGGATCGACGATCAGCAGATGCGGCCGCAGCCCGGCAGCCGCCGCAAGCAGCGTTGCAAAGGCATCGTCCGCGGGCACCACCAGCTCGATCTGCGAGGGCGACGGCCCGCCAAACGAACGGTGGCGCGCCAAGGTCACGACGCGCATCCGCGAAAGGTCGCGCGCGACGGCGGCCAGCAACGCCGTCTTGCCCGAGCCCGATGGGCCGACCACGACGACGTTCAGCCGGCAGCGGGCGGCGATGCGCAGCAGATCGGCCATCCGGCGGTCGAGAAGAGCCGCGGCAATCAGCCTTTCGAAGGTCGCCTGGCCGGGGTCGCCGCGGCGCAGGGCCAGTGCCGGACCGGCTGGCGCGGCCGGCGGAAAGACCACCAGCCCCTCGCTGCCGTCGCGCAGCCGGAACGTGGCCGCGGCGGACGACCGATGCGGCACAAGACGGCCGACAAGCTCCTGCAGATGCGCCTGATCGCGGAACCTGTGCGGCGACGGCGCCAGCGTACCATGGCGCTCGACGTAGACGGCCGCCGGCCCGTTCACGAACACCGCGTCGACCGACCGGTCGGCCCAGATCAGATCGAGGGGACCCAGGCCGCAGAGTTCGCTCAACCCCAGCCGCGCCAGCCGGGCGCGCCCGGCTGGCCGGCCCTCGAAGAGCTCGTCGAGCGCCGCGTCGATGGCGTCGATGGCGGCCTGGCGGGTCGCCGAGCCCTCGGCGGCGCGCGAAAGCCGTGCGCGGGCCCTGGCCGTCACTTCCGCGAGCAGCGCCGCTTCCGAATCGCACGGCGTCCCGCCGATGAGAGGCGAAGGCGGACCTGCGAAAGCAGCGTCGGATACGACAGGCGCCGGCCGGTCGGCCTCGTCTCCCGTCCACGGGGTTTCGGGCGCGGCGCGGCCGGTCGTGAAGGCGACCAGCGCGGCCTCCGGCCCGGCGGGGGACCGCTGCCGGACGGCCAGCAGCTCGGCGACGAGACGGCGCAGCTCGAAGCTCGTGAGCGTCGCGCCGCGCGTGCGGAAGTAGTTGTGGACGATTTCGCCGATCGCATAGGCGATCTCCGGCGGCGAACGGCCGCCGTCGAGCGACGCGCGCACGGCGCCGTCCATCTCAGCGCCGAAGGCGCGCCACGTCTGCTCCATCTGGCGGCCGCGCGTGGCGTCGTCGCGCAAGGGAAAGATCCCGTCGAGCGGACGTGCTCCGACAGCCTGATCGCACACGACGGCGTCGGGTCGTTCGAGCACGGAAGTCGGGGGCGATGGCTCGCTACCGAGCCGCTGCCCGCTCAAGGCGGTCATCGACCAATCCGTTGTAAATAATGACTTACGACTATTCAGACGACTGTATCCGCGCCTATTGCGCGAACACCACGGCAAACGATGCACATCCTACACCCGCCAATTAGGCACATTGCTTCAAGCCCTTGCTGGTCACAGCTAAGTCACAACTTCAAGGCCGGCTTGTGTTTCCACGCGCCCTCAGTATGGTCGCGCGCCGGCCGCAGGCCGGCCGAAGGTTCAGGGAAAGGATCCCAGGATGCGTCTGGCACTGACGCTGTTGTTCGTCGCCATTTCATTCACGTTCGCAGGAGCGGCCGCCGCCATGGACAAGGAAAACACCCTCTACATCGATCTCAAGGACGGTCGCGTGGTCATCGAAATGCGCCCTGACCTGGCGCCCAACCATGTCAAGCAGATCAAGAAGCTGGCGCGCGAAGGCAAGTATGACGGCGTCGTGTTCCACCGCGTCATCGAAGGCTTCATGGCGCAGACCGGCGATCCGACCGGCACCGGGTCGGGCGGCATGGGCGAGCCGCTCAAGGCCGAGTTCTCCAAGGAGCCGCATGTGCGCGGCACCGTGTCGATGGCGCGGACCAACGATCCCAACAGCGCGCGCAGCCAGTTCTTCATCGTGTTCAAGGATTCAAACTTCCTCGACGGCCAGTACACGGTGTGGGGCAAGGTCGTGTCGGGCATGGAGTTCGTCGACAAGATCAAGCGCGGCGCCCCCGGTTCCGGCGCGGTCTCCCCGCCGGCCGACAAGATGATCAAGGTCCAGGTCGCCGCCGACGCGAAGGACTAGCGGCTAAAAAAATAGTGCCTGCGGCAGGCGTCGTACGCTGCCCAAGCATCACGCCTCTCTGGTCACCGCATGGAAGGCCTTTGAGATCACCTGCCAGCGGCCATCGACCTTCAGCAGCGTCAGATAGTCGGTGAAATAGCGCGGCGGAAGCTGGCACTCGACCTTGGCAAAGGCCGTGGTCGGGCCGGAGAAGTCGATCGACACGATGCGGTCGGCGCGCGGACTGCCCTTGGACTTGGCCGAGGGGCGGCTCTCCACCATCTTGAACCAGTCGGCGCGCGGCATGTCGGCGGCCCTGCCGTCGCCGCCGGCGCTGTAAAGATGCGACGCCGGATGGAAGGCCTCGCCCAGCTTCCCGGTGTCGCCTTCGTAGAGGCCGTCGAAATAGACCTGCAGCACCTTCTCGATCGCCGCGACTTCGGAACTCATCTCTTCTCTCCCTCGTCAGATCGCCCCGTTGGGACTCACCAGGATCTTGCCGTTGCGTCCGCCCCGGTCGGCATGGGCCAGCGCCTCCTTGATCCTCTCGATCGGATAGACCGTGTCCACCGGCGCCGAGAGCTTGCCGGCCATGACCTGCGCGGCGAGGTCGGCGTAGATCCCGCGGATCTTCTCGGGACTGCGCCGGCCAAGAAACCGGCCCAGCATGAAACCGGTGAGCCGGATGCCGCGATAGATGAAGTCGCTGCGGCCGACCTGGGGATCCTCGCCGCTCATCGAGCCGTAATGGACGAGCGTGCCGTCCGTGGCGAGGCAATCGGCGAGGCGGCCGGTCGCCGATCCGCCGATCGCCTCCACGCCGAGCATGATGCGGGCCTCGCCCGTCGCCTTGGCGACGCGCGGGGCGAGGCCGTCGCCATCCACGATCACGACATCGGCGCCGAGCGCCTTCAGCTCGTCTTCCAGCCCGGCGCGCCGCACGACATTGACCGTGCGCAATCCGCGTTGCCTGGCGAGCACGATCAGCAGCCGGCCGACCGCCGAGTTGGCGACGTTCTGGATCACCCAGTCTCCCGGCTTCGTCTCGACGAAGTCCGACAGCATGAGCAGCGCCGTCGGCGGGTTGATGCGCACCATCGCCGCCTGCCTGAGATCGATGCCGGCCGGCAGCGGGATCGCATCGTCGCCCTTCACCTTGCGGCGCTCGGCCCAGTTCTCACGCTGCAGATTGATGACGAGATCGCCCTTCCTGACGTGCGTCACCGCGGCGCCGACGGCGGCGACACGGCCGACGCATTCGGCCCCCGGCGTGGCGGGCAGCGGCGGCTTCAGCCGGTAGCTGCCCTTGCAGAACCACATGTCGGCCGGATTGATGGGAAAGGCCAGCACATCGAACACGACCTCGTCGGCGGCGGGCGCGCCGACATCGGCCACGTCGGCGCAGCGCGCGACCTCCCACGGCGTTCCGTAGCGCTCGATCAGCACCTGCTTCACGCGTTTCCTCCGACACATTCGACGCGGCTTTGTTGGCCCGTCGATTGCTTATATTGTGATTCGGCAGGGGGTGAAATGCCGGATGGCAGCCAAGGCATTCGATGAGATGAATTCCGGAGCGGCGGACTCCGTCCGCGCGCCCTACCGTGCCGTCGCCGACTGGCTGGCGCGGACATCGCCCGAGAAGGTCGCGGCGACGCGCCACGAGGTCGACCTCTTCTATCGCCGTCACGGCATCACCTTCGGCGCCTACGGCTCGGTCGACGGTAGCGAGACGACGATCCCCTTCGACATCATCCCGAGGGTCATCGCCTGGGATGAGTGGGAGTTCCTGCACAGGGGCCTGGCGCAGCGCGTGCGCACGCTCAACGCCTTCCTGGCCGACGCCTACGGCCAGCGCGAGATCTGCCGCGCCGGCATCATCCCCGAGCAGCAGGTTCTGATGAATGCCGAGTTCGTGGCGATGGCGCAGGGACTGGAGCTGCCGGGCGGCGTGCATGCGCATATCGCCGGCATCGACCTGGTGCGGGTCGGCGAGAAGGACTTCTATGTCCTGGAAGACAATGTGCGCACGCCGTCGGGCGTCTCCTATGTGCTGGAGAACCGCGAGGTCATGATGCGGCTGGCGCCCGACCTGTTCTCGGCCCTGCGCGTGCTGCCCGTCGCCGACTATTCCGAGGAGCTGCTGGCGACCCTGCGCTCGGTGTCGTTCAGCGACGATGCCGAACCCAATGTCGTGCTGATGACGCCGGGCCACTTCAACAGCGCCTATTTCGAGCACGCCTTCCTGGCCGACGAGATGGGCATCGAGCTGGTCGAGGGCTCGGACCTGTTCGTCGACGAAGGCCGCGTCTACATGCGCACGCCGCGCGGGCCGCAGCGGGTCGACGTGATCTATCGCCGGGTCGACGACGCCTTCCTCGATCCGCTGGCGATGCGGCCGGATTCCTATCTCGGCGTCGCCGGCCTCCTGGGCGCGCTGCGCGCCGGCCGGGTCAACATCGTGAACGCGCTGGGCAACGGCGTGGCCGACGACAAGTCGACCTATACCTACGTGCCGGAGATGGTGCGCTTCTATCTCGGCGAGGAGCCGATCCTGTCCAATGTGCCGACCTGGCGCTGCGACCGGGCCGACGACTTCAAGTACGTGCTCGAGCGGCTCTCCGAGCTGGTGGTCAAGGAAGTGCACGGCTCGGGCGGCAAGGGCATGCTGGTCGGGCCGACCTCGAGCAAGGCGGAGATCGAGGAATTCACCGCGCTGCTGAAGGCGCGGCCGGACAACTACATCGCCCAGCCGACGCTCGCGCTGTCGACCTGTCCGACCTTCGTCAGCCAGGGCGTGGCGCCGCGCCATGTCGACCTGCGTCCGTTCGTGCTGTCGGGCCGCAAGATCACCATCATCCCGGGCGGGCTGACGCGCGTGGCGCTGAAGGAAGGCTCGCTGGTGGTGAACTCGAGCCAGGGCGGCGGCACCAAGGACACCTGGGTGCTGGCGCCATGAGCTCAGGCCGCTTTCTCCTCCCCAGCTTCGCTGGGGAGGTGTCCGCGCAGCGGACGGAGGGGTCAGGCTCTTGTCTCGCGTCGGCCATGACCCCTCCGTCGCCGCCTGACGGCGACACCTCCCCAGCTTCGCTGGGGAGGAAGTGAGCTCGGCCATGCTGAGCAGCACCGCCAAGAACCTGTACTGGATGGGACGCTACCTGCAGCGCGCCAAGTCGACGGCGCGGCTGATCGAGGCGACCCAGCGCATGGCGCTGCAGTCGCGCGGCGAGGAGGCGGCGGGCGTCGCGGCGATCTTCGGCATGGAGGACGAGTTCCGCCAGACCCAGCAGCAGTCCAGCGCGGGGCTGGCCAGCCTGATCGACTTCCTGGTGGTCGACGAGGCCAACCCCTCCTCGATCGTGAGCTCGATCGGCGCGGCGCGGCGCAACGCCCGAGAGGAGCGCAACAACATCACGGTCGATGTCTGGGAGAGCCTGAACGGGCTGTGGCTCGAGATCAACGCGCGGCTGCGCGGCGATCGCACCCTGCTCGACCGCGGTGCGCTGATCGAATCGGTGAAGAAGCAGGCGGTGATGATCTTCGGCGCCGCCCAGGTCACGCTGCTGCGCGACGAGGCCTACAATTTCCTGCAGCTCGGCGCCTTCCTCGAGCGCGCCGACAACACCGCCCGCATCCTCGACGTGAAGTTCCACCTGCTGCGCCCGGACGGCGACCCGCACGCCGACGAGCTCGACTATTTCGCCTGGGCGGAAGTGCTGGCCTGCATCGGCGCGGTGCGCACCTACCGGCGCATCTACAGGAGCGCGCTCGACCCGATGAAGGTCGCCGAGCTGATGATGCTGCGCCGCGACGTGCCGCGCTCGGTCCATCACTGCCTGTGGATGGTCGACCTCAGCATGCGCGAGCTGGCCGAGACCTATGGCGCGCACGGCGAGGCCGACCGGCTGGCGGGAGAGCTGCACGCGCGCCTGCGCTACGGCCGCATCGACCGCATCTTCGAGATGGGGCTGAACAGGTTCCTAGGCGGCGTGCGCACCGACATCGCCACCCTGTCCGACGAGATCGGCCGCCAGTTCCTGCTGGATTGAGCAAGCATGCGCCTCTCCGTCCACCACGCCACGCGCTTCGACTTCGACCAGCCCTCGGGCCATTCGATCCACGACGTGCGGCTCACGCCCAAGCCCGCCACCGGGCAGCGCATCGTGTCGTGGCGCATCGAGGGGCCGGGCAAGCGCTCGGAATGGGTCGACGGCCACGGCAACCAGGTCACGACCTTCTCGGTCGCTTACCAGCACGACCATGTCGAGATCGTGGTGCAAGGCCTCTACGAGTATGTCGGCGCCGACCAGTGGCTGCGCTACGGCGAGGCGCCGACCCTGCCGGCGCCGTTCTGGCTGCGCAACTCCGGCCTCACCCGCCACGATGCGAGCTTCGACCCTCTGGTCGGCGACCTGGCCGACAAGGCGGCGCAGGCGACCGAGCGCGTGGCCGTCCTGCATGAGGTCATGAAGAGGGTCAACCAGCGCATCGCCTACCGGACCGGCGTGTCGACGGTCGGCACCACGGCGGCCGAGGCGCTGGCGCGCGGCGCGGGCGTGGCGCAGGACCAGACCCACGTCTTCATCGCCTGCTGCCGCCGGCTCGGCGTGCCGGCGCGCTACGTCAGCGGCTACCTGCGCAACGACGATCCCGAGCTGCATGTCGGCCGCACCAGCCACTCCTGGGCGGAGGCCTGGGTGCCCGGCCTGGAATGGGTGGGCTTCGACCCGGCCAACAACATCAGCCCGCGCGGCGACAGCCTCAGGGTTGCGGTCGGGCTGGACTATCGCGACGCCGCGCCGGTCAGCGGCCGGCGCGTCGGCTTCGGCGACGCCAGGATGAGCGTGGACGCGTCGGTGCGGCTGATGGAGGCTTAACGCGGGTACGGCGCGAACCTAGCATAAATAGCTCTCGCATCCCGGCCGTGACATTGCGTTGCCTTGCGGAAGAAACCGGCCACCAGTACTTTCGCGCGCCTCTTCGAGGCCTGAAAGGAAGTACAGCGTCATGGCTTTCATCGCCGACCGTCTCAGCCGCATCAAGCCCTCTCCGACCAATGCCGCCCAAGGCAAGTTCCTGGAGATGAAAGCGGCCGGCAAGGACGTGATCGGCCTGGCCGCCGGCGAGCCCGACTTCCCCACCCCCGACCACATCAAGGAAGCGGCCATCAAGGCGATCCGCGAGAACGACACCAAGTACACCGCGGTACCGGGCACGCCGACGCTGCGCCAGGCGATCTGCGCCAAGATGAAGCGCGACCACGGCCTGGAGTACAAGCCGTCGCAGACCGTCGTCACCTCGGGCGGCAAGCAGATCATCTTCAACGCCATGCTGGCGACGCTCAATGCCGGCGACGAGGTGATCATCCCGGCGCCCTACTGGGTGTCCTACCCGGAGATGGTGCTGGTGGCCGACGGCACGCCGGTGATCGTCGACTGCCCCGAATCGCACGGCTTCAAGCTCCGGCCCGAGGATCTCGAGCGCGCCATCACGCCCAGGACCAAGTGGCTGATCCTGAACTCGCCCAGCAACCCGACGGGCGCCGCCTACACGCGCGCCGACCTGAAGGCGATCTGCGACGTGCTGTTGCGCCATCCCCATGTCTGGGTGCTGACCGACGACATGTACGAGAAGCTGGTCTACGACGACTTCGTGTTCACGACGCCGGCCGAGGTCGAGCCCAGGCTTTACGACCGCACGCTCACCATGAACGGCGTGTCGAAGGCCTACAACATGACCGGCTGGCGCATCGGCTACGCGGCCGGTCCGCAGAAGCTCATAGACGCCATGATCACCGTGCAGTCGCAGAGCACGTCGAACGCCAGCTCGATCAGCCAGGCGGCCTCGGTCGCCGCGCTCAACGGCCCGACCGACTTCATCCCCAAGAACGTCGCCGTCTTCAAGCAGCGCCGCGACCTCATCGTGTCGATGCTGAACCAGGCCAAGGGGCTGAAGTGCCCGCGGCCGGAAGGCGCCTTCTACGTCTACCCGTCCTGCGCCGGCACGATCGGCAAGAAGACGCCGGACGGCAAGACGATCGCCAACGACACCGACTTCGTGAACTACCTGCTCGAAGCCGAGGGCCTGTCGGTGGTGCAGGGCTCGGCCTTCGGCCAGGGCCCCGCCTTCCGCATCTCCTACGCCACCGCGACGGACCTGCTCGAAGAGGCCGGCCGCCGCATCCAGCGGGCCTGCGGCGCCCTTTCCTGACCTGAGTTGAGCGACCGCGGCCTGGCCGACCGCGATGGGTCGGCCAGGCCATGCTTGACAGTCTCGGTCACGTATGACAACGATTTCATAAGGGGATTCTGGGGTATCGGGGCTGAAATCCAGCATGCTCGCGGCCGACCGCATCTGGGGCACGAACAACGATCACGCGAGCACGGGCGAGGCGATCGTCCTTGATGGCGTGGAAAAGGCTTACGGCAGCATGCAGGCCATCGCGCCGCTCAGCGCCGAGCTGCGGGCGGGCGAGGCGGTCAGCATCGTCGGACCGAGCGGCTGCGGGAAGAGCACGTTGCTGCGCCTCATCGCCGGGCTGGACGCGCCGACCCGCGGCACGATCCGCATCGGCGGCAAGCCGGTCGCCGGACCGGTGCCCGACATCGGCATCGTCTTCCAGCGCGACCTGCTGCTCGAATGGCGCAGCGTGCTGGGCAACGTGCTGCTGCCGGCGGAGATCAAGGGCCTGCGGGGACTCGAGGGTCGCGCGCAGGAGCTGCTGCAGGAACTCGACGTCGCCGGCTTCGCGCGGTCCTATCCCTGGCAACTGTCTGGCGGCATGCGCCAGCGCGTGGCCATCGCCCGCGCCCTGCTGACCCGCCCCGCCCTGCTCTTCCTCGACGAGCCGTTCAGCGCGCTGGATGCGCTGACGCGCGACCAGATGAACGTGCTGCTGCAACGGCTGCAGACGACGCAGGCCGTCACCACGCTGCTGATCACCCACTCCATCACCGAGGCCATCTTCTGCGCCGACCGCGTGCTGGTGATGTCCGGCCGGCCGGGCGCCATCCTCGACGACATCCGCGTGCCCTTCGACCGCCCGCGCCGCCTGGCGGTGCGCGAGACCGCCGAATTCGGCGCCATCGGCCGGCGCATCCGCGAGCATTTCGAGAAGGCGGGAGTGCTGGTCGGATGATCGCCGGGGTGTTCTGGCCGCTGCTGAGCGGCGCCGTCGGGCTCGCCCTGTGGGAAGGGCTGGTGAGGGCCCTCCATGTTCCGGTCTTCCTGCTGCCGGCGCCCTCGCAGATCGTCCTCACCATCGTCCAGCAATGGCCGTATCTCATGACCCAGCTCGCCATCACCATGGTGGCGGCCGGCCTGGGACTCGTCATATCGGTGGCCCTGGGCCTGGCGGCGGGCGCGGCGATCGCGGGCTCACGGCTGGTCGACCGCATGCTGACGCCCTGGCTGGTGATCGCCCACGCCGTGCCCAAGGTGGTGATCGCGCCGCTCTTCCTGGTGTGGTTCGGCTTCGGCCTGCAGAGCGAAGTGTTCTTCGTCGTCGCCTTCACCTTCTTCCCGGTGATCGTCAACACCGTGACGGGATTGAAGTCGGCCGATCCCGAGCAGCTCCTGATGGTGCGCGCGATGGGCGCCACGCCCGGCCAGGTCCTGCACAAGATCCAGTTCCCCAGCGCGCTCGCCAGCATCTGCGCCGGCATCAAGCTCGCCGTCACCCTGGCGCCCGTCGGCGCGGTGATCGGCGAGTTCGTTGCCTCCAATGCCGGGCTCGGCCACCTGCTGATCCGCGCGGTCGGCGACATGGACACCCCGCTCGCCTTCGCCGCGGTCACCGTGTTCTCGGTCTTCGGCGTGCTGCTGTGGCGCTTCGCCGAATGGGTCGAGCGCCGCGTGCTGCCCTGGCATCCCAGCCAGCGCGAGGCCTTCGCGCTGCGCGACGCCAATACCTGACACAGAGGAGAACGCCTTGAACGGACATCTTTCGGCCTTGTGCAAGCGCGCCGTCGCCGCCGCGCTGGCGGTCGGTCTCGCCGCCGCGCCCGCCCTGGCGCAGCCCCTCACGCCGGTCAAGGTCGTGCTGGACTGGGCGTGGCTGCCCTACCACGCGCCCTTCCTGATCGCGCAGGACAAGGGCTACTACAAGGAGGCGGGCCTCGACGTCTCGATCGAGCAGGGCCGCGGCTCGGCCACCACGGCGCTGCTGCTGAGCCAGGGCGGCTTCGACATCGCCCATCTCAACATCACCAACGCCGCCCAGATGATCGGCAAGGGCGGCGCCATCAAGACCGTCGCGCTCTACCAGCACAAGACCGCGGCAGCCTTCATCGGCATCAAGGGCAAGGTCAAGCTCGACGGGCCGCAATCGCTCAAGGGCCTCAAGATCGGCAGCACGCCGGGCGGCTCGGACGCGCTCAGCCTGCGCATCTTCACCGCCGCCAACGGCATGAAGCTCACCGACCTCGACATCATCTCGCTCGACGCCAACGCCAAGACCGCCGCGCTGTTCGGCGGCAGGATCGACGTGGTGAGCGGCGACAGCCCGGCCTTCAACGCCTATGTGCGCGCCACCGGCCAAGAGCCCGTGGACCTGCAGCTTGCCGACGAGGGCGTGCCGCTGGTGGGCTTCGGCTTCGCGGCCAACACCGCCTATCTCGCCAAGAACCCGGAGGTCGTCGCCAAGTTCCTCGCCGCCACCAAGCGGGGCTTCATCGAGGCGGCGCGCGACTTCAAGGCGGCCTGCGAGCTGATCCAGGCCAAGGTCCACCTTGCCGGCACGATCGAGCGCTGCGTCGACTACAACAAGGGCCTGCTCGCGCTGTCCACGCCGCCGACCGACCCGACCTGGGGCCACCAGTCGGCCGGGGAATGGACCAAGCTCGTCGGCGCGCTGAAGTCGGCGGGCGAGCTGCAGGGCGGCGACAAGCCGCTCGACACCTACTACACCAACGACTTCGTGCCGAAATGAGCCTCGGCTCGGAAAAGAGCGGCCGCTACGACGCCATCGTCGTCGGCGGCGGGCATAACGGCCTCGTCGCCGCGGCCTATCTCGGCCGCGCGGGGCTGCGCACGCTGGTCCTCGAAGGCAGCCCGCGGCTGGGCGGGCCGGCGGCGACGGTCGAATTCATGCCGGGCTATTCCACGACGGTCGCCAATTCGCCGGGATCGCTCGAGCCCAAGATCGTCAGCGACCTCGAGCTGGAGCGCCACGGCCTCGCTTTCGTGCGGCCCGATCCGACCCTCGTGCAGCCGCTGGAGGACGACCGGATCTATGTCGGCTGGCGCGACCCGGCGCGCAACCATGCCCAGCTCGAGGCCTTCGCGCCCGGCGAAGCCAGGCGCTACGACGCCTTCTTCGCCTACCTGCAGCGCTTCGCCGACCGGCTGGGCATCTCGATCTTCGAGCCGCCGCCCACCCTGCAGCATCTGGTGCGCAACCTGACGCGCCTCGAGGACCAGGAAGCCTTCAGCCGCATCCTGTTCGGCAATGCGCGCGACCTGATGGACGAGTTCGAGCTGGCGCCCGAGACCCAGGCGCTGATCGCGCCGCTCGCCGTGGTCGGCGGCCAGGTCGCGCCCTCGACGCCGGGCACGCCCTTCAACCTGATGATGCGGCCGCTGTCGCTCGCCTCGCTGCGCGAGGGCGGCGCGCAGGACCCGCGGCTGATCCCGCTGCGCGGCTCGACCGGCCTGCCGGTGGGCGGCATGGGCGCGATCATCGACGCGCTGCGCGCGAGCCTGCTGGCGCATGGTGGCGAGATCAGGATCGGCGAGCCGGTCGCCACCATCCGCACCGGCGGCGGCCAGGTGCGCGGCGTGGCGACGACCGGCGGCGAGGAATACGACGCGCCCATCGTCATATCCGCCGTCAACCCGATGACGACGGTGCTGTCGCTCATCGACGACGCGGCGGAATGGGGCGAGCTCAAGGGCAAGATGAAGCGCAAGCCCATCCGCGGCCGCGCCTTCAAGGTCGTGCTGGCGCTCGACGGCATGCCGCGCTACGCGGCCGCGGGCTCCGACGAGGAGGCCGCGCGCCTGATCTCCGCCCAGTTCCGCATCGCGCCGTCGCTCGACTACATCGAGGAAGCGCACACCGACATGCTGCTGGGGCGGCTGTCGCACAAGCCGGTGATCTGGGGGCTCTGCCCGTCGATGACCTCGCCGGTGCTGGCCCCGCCCGGCAAGCACGTGCTCAGCCTCAATGTCGGCAACGCGCCCTATCGGCTGCGCGAGGGCACCTGGGAAGAGCAGCGCGACGTCTTCGCCAAGCGCGCCATCGCCAAGCTCGCGGAATACATGCCGTCGCTGCCCGACCTCATCCGCGACTACCGCGTGGTCGATCCCACGCAGTTCGAACGCGAATTCGGCCTGGTCGAGGCCAACATCACGCACGGCGACACGCTGCCCTTCCATTCCTTCTGGATGCGTCCGATGCCGGGCCTGCACGCCTACCGCACGCCGACGCGCGGGCTCTATCTCAGCGGCAACGGCACCTGGCCCGGCAACTACATCTCCGGCATCTGCGGCCACAATGCCAGCCAGGCGGTGCTGCGCGACCTCAAGGAGGCACGCGACGCGGCGGCGCCGGCGCTGGCCGGATCGGCGGGCCGCTGATGGTGAGCGTCGTCGCCGTCGCCAGCCACGCCGGCGTGTCTCCCGCCACGGTGTCGCGCGTGCTGGCCGGGCGCGTGCCGGTGGCCGCCGAGACGCGCGCGCGCGTGCTCGAAGCCATCGAGCAGCTCGGCTATCGGCCCAACGAGGTGGCGCGCAGCCTGCGCGCGGGGCGCGGCCGCGCCGTGGCGCTGGTCACCGGCGACATCGAGCAGGGCATCAATGCCGCGCTGGCCAAGAACGTGCAGAGCGAGCTCGAGGCGCTGGGCCTCGACCTGCTGCTGTTCGACATGGGCCATCGCGAGGAGCGGCTGCGCCATTTCCTGGAGCGCGCGCCCTCGCTCGGCCTGCGCGGCGTGTTGCTGACCTCGCCGCATGTCATGGACATGCCCACGCTGATGCCGATCGTCGAAGTGGCGACCAAGGGCGGGCTCGTCATCCTGTCGGTCGGCCAGGATTTCAGCCCCTTCGGCATCGCCTCGATCGTGCACGACAATGCCGGCGGAGCGGCCACCGCGATCGCCCATCTCGTGGCGCAGGGCCGGACGCCGATCGCCTTCGTCGGCCGCATCGCGACCTCGGCAGTCGGCCGCGCCCGCTTCGAGGGCTATCGCAACGGGCTGCTCGCGCGCGGCCAGACGATCGATCCGGCGCTGGTCTGGGACATCTCCGAAGGCTATCGCGCCGACGCCGGCTATCAGGCGACGGCGGAGGCACTGGCCGGGAAGCTGCCCTTCCGCGCCGTGCTGGCGGCCAGCGACGAGCTGGCGCTGGGCGCCATGGCCGCCGCGGCGGACCATGGTCTCGCGGTGCCGCAGGACGTCGCCTTCATCGGCTTCGGCGGGCTGGGATGGGGCACCTTCTCGCGTCCCTCGCTGACCACCGTGGCGCTCGATGCCGACGCCATGGGTCGCGCGGTCGGCCGCCTCTTCAAGGCCCGGCAGGACAACGCTTCCGCGGCCACCCTGCAAGTCGTTCCAACCACACTTGTGCTGCGCCAATCGGCGTAGACAGCGGAAAGGGAGAACCATGCTGATCGACGGCCTGCAATGCGGGCATTTCACCCGCGAGACCTTTGCCGACCTTCGCAAGGCCGATGTCGGCGCCGTGACGGTGACCTGCGGCTTCTGGGAAGGCACCGTCGAGTCCCTGGAACTCGATCGCGCGCTGGCGCGATCTGGTGGCCGCCAACAAGGACCTCGTCGCCATCGCCACGACGGCGGCCCAGATCGAGGCGATCGCCGCCGCGGGGCGCACCGCGATCATCCTCGGCTTCCAGAACTCCAACCTGCTCGAGGGACGCATCCGCTTCGTCGAGCTGTTCGCCGAGCTCGGCGTGCGCGCCATCCAGCTCACCTACAACAACCAGAACGAGCTGGGCGGGAGCTGCTACGAGGCGGAGGATTCGGGCCTGTCGCGCACCGGCAAGGAGGTGGTGCGCGAGATGAACCGCACCGGCATCCTGGTCGACCTGAGCCACGTCGGCAACCGCACGACCAAGGACGCCATCCTGTGGTCGGAGAAGCCCGTCGCGGTGACCCACGCCAATCCCGACTCCCTCTTCCCGCACAAGCGCAACAAGACCGACGACGTGCTGAAGGCGCTCGCCGAGAAGGGCGGCGTGCTGGGCTGCGCCACCTACCGCAACATCACGGGCGACCACTATTGCAGCTCGCTCAAGAACTGGTGCGAGATGGTGGCCAGGTCGGTCGACATCATGGGCATCGACCATGTCGGCATCGGCACCGACCGCAGCCATAACTTCACCAAGCCCGACTACGACTGGATGCGCATGGGCCGCTGGACGCGCGGCGTCGACTATGGCGCGGCCTCCGCCGCCCGGCCGGGCAAGGCGCCGCCGCCGGCCTGGTTCACCGAGGTGCATCATCTCGGCCTGCTGCCGGGCGGCCTGCGCGAGGTCGGATTCTCGACCGCCGAGGTCGAGAAGATCACCAGCGGCAACTGGCTCCGGCTCTACCGCGACGTCTTCGGTGCGGCCGAACAGGCCAGGGAAGCCAAGGCGGAGTTCGTGCAGAGCGATCCGGTGCTCGCCACCACGCCGCGCGCGGCCGCCTCGTGAACGCCGCCGACGGCGAACGCATCGCGCTCGATGTCCATGCGCATCTGGCGCCGGTGCTCGAGGACCGTCTCGCAGGCATCGCCGGCGTCGACTGGAGCGACGAAGCCGGCGCGCTGACGATCGACGGCTACACGCTGGCGGCGAAATCGGTCTACCGGCCCGAAGCCCTTGTGTCCTGGATGGACGAGCATCGCGTGGAGCGGGCCTGGATATCGATCCCGCCGCCGCTCTATCGACTGGGCCTCGATGCGGCGGCGATGCGCGCGTGGACCGACTACGCCAATGACGGGCTCGACGCGCTGGCGGCAAGGCAACCGGACCGGCTGGCGCCGCTCTATCACCTGCCGGTCACGCAGCCGACGCTGGCCGCCGAGGTCGTGACCGCGCGGGCCAAGACCGGCAAGCCGCGGTTCGCCATGCCGGCGGGCTCGCAGGACCACAAGGTGATCCTGTCGGACCCCGCCTACACGCCTCTATGGTCGGCGCTGAACGCGACCCGCGCGTTCCTGTTCCTGCATCCCTGCAAGGGCTGCGATCCGCGCTACGAGCCGTTCTACCTGCACAATCTTCTGGGCAGCCCGGTGGAGACGGCGCTGGCGGCCGCCCATCTGGCCGTGTCCGGCGTGCTGGAGCGCCATCCCGACATGACGGTCTGCCTGGCCCATGCCGGCGGCGCGGCGGCCGCGGTGGCCGGCCGGCTCGAGCGCGGCCAGGTCACCGGCCGGCCCGGCGCCGACACGGGCGCCGAGAAGCCGCGCCTGGCCTTCAAGCGCTTCTGCGTCGACTGCATCGCCCACGACGCCGACGCGCTTCGGCTGGCGGCGGCGATGCACGGCGAGGGCCATGTATTGTTCGGCTCGGACTGGCCGTTCTCGATGGGCCTGCCCGAGCCGCACAAGCAGCTCGCCGGCACGGACGCGTCGCTGCGCCGCCGCATCTTCCGAGACAATCCGAGGGCGCTCGGCCTTCTGTGAAGGCGCCTGCGGCGGCGCATCGGACCACGGTTCCCTGCAAGCACGCGACACTGTCGCATCCTGCAAGAATCTTCCCCTGCCCGTGATTGACTCCCCCCGGCGGGGGTGAAACGATTTCCAAGACAAGGCTTCGCTCCGGCCGAGATCGGTAGCGACCATCGTCCGGAGCTTTCAGGCGCAGACGACTGCGCGGAAGGGAGGACGTTGTCATGAACGACATCAAATCCGAGCCGATCACCGGAGGCAGACCAGGCAGCGGCGCGCATCGCGTGGTGGCGCTGTGCGGGCCGTATCTGTCGGGCAAGACCAGCCTGCTCGAGAGCATCCTCTACGCCACGGGGGCCATCGGCCGGCGCGGATCCACGCGCGCGGGCACCTCGATCGGCGACGGCGCCAGCGAAGCACGCAAGCGCGGCATGGGCACCGAGATCAACATCGCCTCGGTCGACTATCTCGGCGATCAATGGACCTTCCTCGACGTCCCCGGCTCGATCGAGTTCCAGCACGATGCCTATGCGGCGCTCGCCGTCTGCGACGCGGCGGTGGTCGTCTGCGAGCCCTCACCCGACCGCGTGGTGGCGCTGACGCCGCTCCTGAAGTGCATCGAAGACCGCCACATCCCCCACATCCTGTTCGTCAACAAGATCGATTCCGCCGAGGTCCGCGTGCGCGACATGCTGTCGGCGCTGCAGTCCGTGTCGACGCGCAAGCTGGTGCTGCGCCAGGTGCCGATCCGCCGCCCGACCGGCGATGGCGGCGAGGAGACCCTGGGCTATGTCGACCTGGTGAGCGAGCGGGCCTATCGCTACAAGAGCAGCGGCGCCTCCGACCTGATCGAGATGCCGGCCGAGATCCTGCCGCGCGAATCGGACGCCCGCCGCGAGATGCTGGAGACGCTGTCGGAGTTCGACGACACGCTGCTCGAGCAGCTGATCGAGGACATCGCGCCGGAGAAGTCGCTGATCTACCGCGACCTGCACGACGAGTTCGGATCGGACCAGATCGCGCCCGTGCTGCTGGGCGCCGGTGACCGCGAGAACGGCGTGCGCCGGCTCCTGAAGGCGCTGCGCCACGACACGCCGTTCGTCGCCGAGACCGCCAAGCGCCGCGCGCTGCCGTCCAACGGCGCGGCCATGGCCGAATGCTTCAAGGTCCTGCACCAGAGCCACACCGGCAAGCTGTCGCTTTGCCGCGTCTGGTCGGGCGCGCTCGCCGAGGGCCAGAGCGTCGGCGGCCAGCGCATCGGCACGCTGCTCAGGCCGTTCGGCCAGCGCCTCGACAAGATCGCCGAGGCGAGGACGGGCGAGATCGTGGCCCTGGCCAAGGTGGATGCGCTGTCGGCCGGGCACTCGCTCGGCGCGGCGGGCATCGCCCCCACCGCCGACTTCCCGGACCCCGAGCCGCCGGTGTTTGCGCTGTCACTGGCCGCCAAGAACCGCAACGACGAGGTCAAGCTCTCCGGCGCCCTGCACAAGATCGTCGAGGAGGACCCGTCGCTCTCCTTCGAGCCGCGCGCCGAGACGCACGAGCTGCTGCTCAAGGGCCAGGGCGAGATGCACCTCCGGGTGGCGGTCGACAAGCTCGCCGGCCGCTACAATGTCGCCGTCGAGACGACGACGCCGCGGGTGGCCTATCGCGAGACGATCCAGGCCGGCGCGCAGCAGCATGCGCGCTACAAGCGCCAGACCGGCGGCCACGGCCAGTTCGCCGACATCAAGGTCGAGATCAAGCCGCTGCCGCGCGGTTCGGGCTTCCGCTTCGTCGACAGGATCGTGGGCGGCGTCGTGCCGCGCAACTTCATCCCCGCGGTCGAGGAAGGCCTGATCGACTATCTCAAGGAGGGCCCGCTCGGCCAGCCGGTGGTCGACTTCGAAGTCACCCTGTTCGACGGCCAGTACCATTCCGTCGACAGCTCGGAAATGTCGTTCAAGATGGCGGCGCGCATCGCCATGAGCGAGGCCATGCCCAAGTGCAAGCCGGTGCTGCTGGAGCCCATCCTCAAGGTCACGGTGGCGGCGCCCAGCGAGTCGACGCCGCGCATCCAGCGGCTGATCTCCGGCCGCCGCGGCCAGCTCCTGGGCTACGACGCCCGTCCGGGCTGGACCGGCTGGGACGAGGTCTCGGCGCTGATGCCGGAAGCGGAGATCGCCGACATGATCGTCGAGATCCGCTCCGTCACGCAGGGCGTCGGCACCTTCCGCACCGAGTTCGACCATCTGCAGGAGCTGGTCGGGCGCACCGCCGAGCGCATCGTCGAGGAGACCAAGAAGCGCGCGGCGGCCTAGATCTTCACAAGCGGGTGAGACGACGCCGTCGCATCTTCTCGACCTGCCGCCGCGCCACCATAGTGCTCCCGTGGAATGGGTCCACGGGAGCACGATCTCATGTTCAGCAGAAGGTCCATGGTGGTGGGCGGCCTGGCGATGGCGACCGCACCGTCATTGACCGGCATCGCGCGAGCCCAGTCCGGGAAGCCGATGCTGGTGTTCGTCGGCCACGAGCTTTGAGGCGGTTGCAAGATCTGGCGTGCCCAGTCGGAACCGGCCTTCGTCAAATCCGACGCCTGCAAGAAGCTCGACTATCGCGTCGTCCATCCGGCGAACGCGTCCCTGATCCTCAAGGAGGAATATTGGCCGGCCGACGCCCGGTGGGTGCTGGCCGCGTTCCTGATGAGCGATGAGGGCAAGGCGCGGCCGGACGTGACGCCGCGCTTCATCCTCGCGCAGGACAACAGGATCATCCTGGCGGTCACCGGCAATGCCGGCTGGAAGGACAGCATGTGGCCCAAGATCCAGGAGGTCACCGGAACCGGCGCGTAGAGCGGTCGGCCCGTGGCGGATCGATTGCCGCCATCGCCCGGTTCGCGCCGACGACGAGTGCAGCGCCCAGCACGGTTGCCACGAGGCGGTCGAGCAGGAGACCGCTTTCGGGTGCACGCCCGCCATCGACGATCAGGACGATGAGCGGCGTCATGGCCGCCGAATAGGCGAGATAGTTGGTCCCCCTCAACATCGGCCGGGCGCCTGCGAGAAATCCGACGGCGAGCGCCAGGACCCAGCCGGACAATTCCGAGCGCAGCGCGATTCCGGCCGCGCCGACACCGAGCGCGGTGCCGAGCGCCCGTTGCGTCGTCCTGGCCGGCATCAGGTCAACATGGCGGGGGGTGAGGATCGCCACGGTGAGGCCGATCCAGTGCAAGTGGTGGCCCGGCCACAGGAGATCCATGGCCGCCGCCCCGGCAAGGCAGAGCACCAGCCTCAGCGGATAGCTCCAGCCGGCGATCGTGCCGAGCGAGCGTTTCCATCGCGCATATTTCTGCCGGATCGTCGCGCCTGCACCCGATCCCCGGGAAGCAGGCGCCGGCGCGGCGGCCCCGATGGCCAGGCCGAGCACCGATGCCCAGAGCGCACCGGTCGCGACGCAGGCCAGGAAGGCCGCTGCCTGCGGCGGCGCCTGCGCCGGAGCGGCGCTCACGATCATCAGGAACAGCACGAAGCGGGCGGCCGCAACGACCATCGGCCGACTGAAGCCGCCGATCGTGGCGGCAATGCCCGACACCAGGACCAGAGCGGCACTCGTCCACCAGCCATGGCCGGCAACGGCAAGGGCGAGAAGCGCGGCGAGGACCAACGGCGCAAGCGACCCCAACAGCCGCTTCACGCAGGCCACAACTCCCGTGCCAGCCTCGATCCGTCCAACAGCGAGGGCGCCCAAGGCCGCCGCGAACCCAGGAGCAGAATGTCCCGAGAGCCCGCCAACCAGCACCGGCACGGTCATGCCAGCGCGGCTGCGAGGATCTCGGCCTTCCCGATCCTCCCTTCGGATGACCAGCGGAAGATCTCCCGCAGGTGCGACCCGATGCGCGACCTCCACATTCCGTCCCGCACGGGCTGGCCTTCCGCAAAATAATACGCTATGCGTAGCATATGGCCAAAGACACCGGCGAGCAAGCCCTGTCCATTCTCCGCGGCGTGCTGGCGCTCGGCCGACGCCTGCGGTCGGAACGCCTGCCGGGTGCGGTCTCGCTGGCCGGCATCAGCATCCTGGGCACGCTGAGCCGGCTCGGCCCGCTCGTAGCGACGCAGCTCGCTGTCGAGGAGCGCCTCCAGCCGCAGTCGCTCACCCGCATCGTCGCAAGCCTGGAGACGGCCGGCCTGATCGTGCGCCGCCGCAGCGTGACGGATCGGCGCGCGATCTCGATCGCGTTGACAGAGCGGGGACGCGCCGCGCTGGCGGCTGACCTTCGCGCCCGCCGGAAGTGGCTCGAGAAGGCCATGGCCGAAGCGCTGGGCAACGACGAGCGCAAGACCCTGATCGCCGCCTCGGAAGCGATGCTGAAGCTTGCCTTCCACGAAGGCCCCGGCGGACGCGAGAAGGGCTGACGTTGCCGCCGGCATGAGCGACTGGATCAGGCACGCCCTCTTCTGGCACCTCTATCCGCTCGGCTTCGTCGGCGCCGAGCCGGCGGCGGCCGGCCACGCGGCCGTCAGCCACAGGCTGGGCCACATCGTCGACTGGCTGGACTACGCCGCCCGCCTCGGGGTCTCCGGCCTGTTGTTGGGCCCGATCTTCGAATCCTCGAACTCACGGCTACGACACGATCGATCATTTCCGCATCGACCCCCGGCTGGGCGACGACGCCGATTTCGACGCGCTGATCGCCGCCGCCCGCAGGCGCGGGCTGCGCGTCATCCTCGATGGCGTCTTCAACCATGTCGGACGGGACTTCCCGGCCTTTCAGGCGGTACTGAGCGGCGGGCCGGATGCCCGGGAAGCCTCCTGGTTTCGCCTCGACTGGCCGACCGGCCCGGCGCGCGGCGCGGAACCCGGCTATGCGACCTTCGAGGGCCATCGCCAGCTCGTCGCGCTCAACCATCACGAACCTGCCGTTGCCGACCATGTCGCCCGCGTCATGATCCATTGGCTGGATCGCGGCGCCGCCGGCTGGCGACTCGACGCGGCCTACGCCGTGCCGCGCCGTTTCTGGGCCGATGTGCTGCCACGGGTCCGCCAAAAGCACGCCGACGCCTATATCTTCGGCGAGGTCATCCACGGCGACTATTGCGGCTTCGTGCACGACACCGGCGTCGATGCGGTCACGCAGTACGAGCTGTGGAAGGCGATCTGGAGCGCGCTCAACGATCGCAATCTTTTCGAGCTGGCCTGGGCGCTCGAGCGGCACAACCGCTTTCTCGACGACTTCGCGCCGCTGACCTTCATCGGCAACCACGACGTGACGCGGATCGCGAGCCGGCTCGACGATGAACGACACATCGCCCATGCCCTGGCCGTTTTGCTCACGCTGGGCGGCACGCCTTGCCTCTATGCCGGCGACGAACAGGCCTTCCGAGGGGTCAAGGAAGATCGCGCCGGCGGCGACGATGCGATCCGCCCCGCCTTTCCGGCCCATCCCGACCAGCTCGCGCCGTTCGGATGGGGCATCTTCGAGCTGCATCAGGCGCTGATCGGGTTGCGGCGCCGGCACGCCTGGCTGCATCGGGCGCGCACCACGATCCTTCACCTGGCCAACCGGCAGATGGTCTTCGAGGCGGCGGCCGACGGCTGGAGTCTCATCGTCGCGCTCAACCTCGACGACGCACCGGCGATCCAGCCGCTGCCCCGGACGCAGGCGATCCTGGCCGGGGACGGTCAACTGAGCAGCGACGATTGCTCTGGCGCGTCTCTCACCCTGCCCGGCCATGGCTGGGCGATCCTGGCATCGCCTTCCCGTTGCCATGAGGCTGGCTCATAGTGGCGCCGTGCGGTGCTTCCACGGAAGCGCCACGCTCGCGCGATGTCTCCCCAGGTGGTGGGCGAAGGCTCGTCACGGGCCGGTGAGCAGGGTTGATTTGCTTCCGCATCGATGCCGGGCAAGGGTCGTCCAAAAGGAGTTGCAGCATGTTGATCAGGCGCAGGCACGGCTGGGAACTGGGCGAAAATCAGGCGACGCCGGAAGGAGTCTATCTCAAGCGGCGGGAGCTTCTGGGCGCGATGGGGCTGGGCGCGGCGGCGCTCGCCCTGCCGACGGCGGCGTCGGCGGAGAACAAGGACCCTTCGGCCGGCCTCTATCCCGTCAAGCGCAACGTCAAATACGGCGAGCCCTCGCCCATCACCGAGGAGCGGCTGTCGACGACCTACAACAACTTCTACGAATTCGGCTCGAGCAAGAGCATCTGGCGCGACGCCCAGAAGCTCGAGGTCCGTCCCTGGACGATCAAGGTCTCCGGCATGGTCGACAAGCCGTTCGAGATCGGCATCGATGACCTTCTGGCCAAGGTGCAGCTCGAGGAGCGCGTCTACCGCCACCGCTGCGTCGAGACCTGGTCGATGATCGTGCCGTGGAGCGGCTTTCCGATGCGCTCGCTGGTCGAGCTTTGCAAGCCAACGGGCGGCGCCAAGTACGTGGTGATGAAGACGCTCGACAAGCCCTCGGTGATGCCCGGGCTGGGCGAGCTGTTCTATCCCTGGCCCTACACCGAGGGGCTGGCCATGGACGAGGCGACGAACGACCTCACCTTCATCGCCACCGGCCTCTACGGCAAGCCGATCCCCAGGCAGAACGGCGCGCCGCTGCGCCTCGTGACGCCGTGGAAGTACGGCTTCAAGAGCGTGAAGTCGATCGTCAGCATCGATTTCAGCGACAAGCGTCCGGTCTCGTTCTGGGAGAAGTTGCAGTCGAGCGAATACGGCTTCTGGGCGAACGTGAACCCGCAGGTGCCGCATCCGCGCTGGAGCCAGGCGACCGAGAAGCCGCTGGGCAGCGACCAGCGCATCCCCACCCTGCTGTACAACGGCTACGCCGAGTTCGTGGCCGGCCTGTACGCCGACCGCAAAGCGGAAAAGCTCTTCATGTAGCCTCCCCCGCCTTTGCCTCGCCGCGCCGGCCCGCGCTACAACGGGCTGGCCGGTAAGGCCAAGGGAGGAGTCTTGAGCAAGGTCATCATCGACAAAGACGGCCCGGTCAAAACCGTATGGATGAACCGGCCGGAGAAGCGCAACGCGCTCGACAGCGAGCTGCTGCGCGAGATGATCGAGGCGCTGCGCGCACCGGTCGCGGCCGAAGACCGCGTCCTTGTGATCCGCGGCAAGGGCGATGTGTTCTGCGCCGGTCTCGACATGGCCGAGCGCAGCAAGTCGGCCGGAGCCGGCGAAGCAAGCGGCATCGAGGTCATGCTGCGGGCCATCGAGCTCTGTCCGCTGCCCGTGGTCGGCGTGGTGCAGGGCGACGCCATCGCCGGCGGCAACGAGCTTGCGCTGCACTGCGATCTCGTGGTGGCGAGCCAGAAGGCACGCTTCGGCATGTCGCTCGCCCAGGTCGGGCTGGCGCCCAACTGGTTCCTCGCCAAGAAGCTGATGGAAGTACTGGGACCGGTGACGACCCGCGAGATGTTGCTGCTGGGGGACCCCCTGCCCTCCACCAAGCTGCATGCGCTGGGCCTGATCGCCCGTTGCGTGCCGCCCGACCAGCTCGAGGCCGAGGCGACCCAGGTGATCGACCGCCTGGCCGCCAACGCACCGCTGTCGCTCAAGGCCATGAAGGCGCTGACCGTGCGCCAGCTCGAGTTCCGCGACAGCATCAAGCATGACGACGTCGATGCGCTGGTGCGAGCAGCGATGCAGAGCCAGGACGCCCAGGAGGGCATGAAGGCCCGCCTGGAGAAGCGCACCGCCAAGTTCCAGGGCAAGTGACGTGGCCCTCAGGCTGCGCCTCGACAAGCCCTGGCAGCCGCTGACCGCGGAAACGGCAACGCGCCTGCCGGGCCAGCTCGGCGTCTATGAGGTCGCCGACGCCAAGGGCACGATCGTCTATATCGGCCAGGCTGGCGCACGCTCGCCGTTCGGCCTGCGCAGCGAACTGCAGCGCGAGGCCAGCGCGCGCGGCCCCGGCCACCAGTTCCGCGTCGAGGTGAACCAGCAGTACCGCACCCGCTGGTTCGAGCTGTTGATGGTGCACAAGGCCGACCACGGCAGCCTGCCGGTCGACAATGCCAAGAACCCACCTGCCCTCGGCAGGCTGAGCCCGAACTGACGAGGCCACGATGGATTTCGAGCCGAGCTCCGAGCAGCAGATGCTGATCGACCAGGTCCGCCGCTACGTGCGCGAGGAGATCATACCGCTGGAGGCCAGGCTCGATCCCGACGCTTCCGAGCTCGATCCGGCCGACCAAGCGCGGCTGGTCGCCAAGACCAAGGCGATGGGCCTGTACGGCATCGACATTCCCAAGGAATTCGGCGGCCCCGACATCGACATCGTGACGCGCGTGCTGCTGGCGATCGAGATGGCCCAGCATCGCGCCGGCCTCTACGTGCCCTGCTACGGCACGTTCGGCGGCGCGGGGCTGGCCCAGATCTTCGAGGCCAACGAGGACCAGAAGGAGCGCTACCTCTATCCGACCCTGCGCGGGGAGAAGAAGCCGTTCTTCGGACTGACCGAGCCATCGGGCGGCAGCGACCCGGCGCGCGCCATCCAGACCAAGGCCGAGCGCAAGGACAACGGCTGGGTGCTGAACGGCGCCAAGATCTTCATCTCCGGCGCCGACCGGGCGCAATACGGCATCGTCTTCGCGCGCACCGACGCCTCGAAGGGCCGCGCCGGCATCACCTGCTTCATCGTCGACGCCGACACGCCGGGCTTCCATGTGCGGCGCGTGGTGCACACGCTGCGTTCGTCGAGCTATGCCACCGAGCTCGAGTTCAAGGACTGCTGGGTGTCGGATCACCAGGTGCTGGGCGAGGTCAACAAGGGCTTCGCCGTGGCCAACGACCGGCTGACGCGCCAGCGCATCCCCTACGCCGCAGGCTGCATCGGCGTGGCCATCGCCGCGCACGAGATGGCGGTCGAATGGGCCAAGATGCGCTCGACCTTCGGCGAGAAGCTGGCCAACCGGCAGGCCGTGCAATGGATGCTGGTCGACAACGAGATCGACATCCGCACCGCCCGGCACTTCACCCTGGAGGCCGCCGAGAAGGCGCGCCGCGGGCTGCCCTTCCGCACCGAGGCGGCCATCGCCAAGCTCACCGCCTCGGAAGGCGGCGGCCGCGTGGTCGACCGCGCCATGCAGATCCATGGCGGCATGGGCATGACCAAGGACCTGCCGCTCGAGCGCTGGTATCGCGAGATGCGCATCCGCCGCGTCGGCGAAGGGCCGAGCGAGGTGCAGCGCATGGTGATCGCCCGCGAGATCCTGGGAAGCAACCTCAGATGAAGCAGCCGCTCCCCCGGGGTCCGTTGAGCGGCATGAAGGTCGTCGAGTTCGGCCAGAACCTGGCCGGGCCCTATTGCGGGCAGATCCTGGCCTTCCTGGGCGCCGACGTGGTCAAGGTCGAGCGGCCCGAGGGCGACGATGCGCGCAAATGGGGGCCGCCCTTCATCGAAGGCGATGCCTTGAGTTTCATTGCCCTCAATCGCGGCAAGAAGTCGATCACCTGCGATCTTGGCGACAAAGCTGACCGCGAGGCGCTGATCGAGCGTATCGGCGCAGCCGACATCTTCGTGCACAACCTCAGGGCCGACGTGCCCGCTCAAGTTCGGCATCGACGGGCCCGCGCTCACGCAACGCTTTCCGCGGCTGGTCTATGCCGACCTCGGCGCCTTCGGCCATGTCGGGCCGTGGAAGGACCGGCCGGGCTACGAGCCCATCATCCAGGCGGTGGCCGGCCTGATCTCGCTGAACGGCGATCCGTCAGGCCCGGAGGCGCGCATCGGCGTCTCGATCATCGACCTGTCGACCGGCATGTGGACGGCGATCGGCGTGCTCGCGGCCCTGGCCCAGCGGGCGGCGACGGGCCGGGGCTGCCTGGTCAACACCTCGCTGTTCGAAAGCGGGCTGATGTGGGCGTCCAACCATGTCGCGTCCTATTCGGTGACGGGACGCATGACGCCGCGGCAGGGCACCGGCCACCCCTCGCTCACGCCCTATCAGGCGTTCGACTGCAGCGACGGTCCGCTGATGATCTGCCCCGGCAACGACCGGCTATGGCGCAAGTTCGCCGAGGCGTTGGGCCATCCCAAATGGCCGGACGAGCCGCGCTTCAAGACCAATGTCGAGCGCATGCAGCATCGCGATGTCCTGTTGGGCTCGATCGCAGACATCATGAAGCGCGAGAGCCGCGCCCACTGGTCGGCCAAGCTCGACGCGCTGGGCGTGCCCAACGGACCGATCAACACGGTGCCGCAGGTGCTGGACCTTGCCCAGGTGGCCGCCCTTGGCATGTTCGCCAAGCCCTATGCGGACCAAGGCGCCCTGTTCCACGGCCTGCCGATTTCGTTCGACGGCGCCCGCGCGGGAGAATCCGAGGTCGCGCCCAGGATCGGCGAGCACAACGGAAAGGCCTGAAATCAGCTCGCGAAGCTCAGGCAGTACTCGCGCACGCGTTCCAGCGGGATACGCGCGTGGCTCTGGACGATGATGAACTTGCCCCCCGGATCAGTGCCGTTGGGCAGCTTCACCAGGCGCTCGAAGTCGTCGGCGCCCCAGACGCAGGACTGCTCCGAGAACAGGTGAATGTCCGACGAATAGCAGGTGTTCCAGTCGACGTGGTAGTCGAACAGGTTGCCCTTGAGCTCGGCCACGCTGGTGTAGAGCGAATATTCGGTCCAGGCCACGCTGATCGGCTTGCGGGCCTTCCACAGCAACAATGAAGCCGATGGATCGTCCGCACCGCGAGCGACATGTTCCAGCGTCTGCTCGGCCAGCTTGCCGTGCAGGAGATTGGGCGTCACGGACAGGCCGTGGCCCTTGGCGTCATAGGACGAGCCGACGACTTCGGAAGCGTTGCGCCACCAGTCGTGATGCCGCTTGGGCTCCCATCGCGACAGCGCCCGGCGATCCTCCACGAAGGTCGTGGCGTCGAAGTCGCCCACACAGCAGACGTCCGAATCGAGCGTCAGGTAGCCGCCGAACCCCAGCACGGCCGGCACTTTGAGCTTGATGATCTGCTGCCGGTACCAGCCGGTCAGCAGGTAGAAGGGGCTGAGCGGCGAGAAGAAATCACTCTCCGGCCGCACCGACACCTCGATGTTGGGAAAACGCGGCAGGCTGGTGCGCAACAGCCGCGTATCGCTCACCGGCGATATGATCAGCAGCTGGAAAGGCTTGGAGTCGCGCCAGTGCCGGGCCAGCGACTCGATCAGCAGGCCCGCGCGCTCCAAGTCGCCCCGGCGCTTAATCTTGCGCAGAGCCAAGGGCAGAATGGCTTGGCGGACCTCGGAGAACATCGTTTTTGTTGCCACCATAAATACATGTGGTTCCAGACGCGTTCCACATCAATCACTGGATGGCGATGCCGGCGCGCCTACCAGCGGCAGAACGTCCCACGCACGCAAAAGGCGACGGACTGCAGCGAACTGCTCGAAAAAAGACGCCGGGCCCAAGGGCCCGGCGAGTCAAACAGGGAGGCTTCACGTCTGGGAGACGTGGGATCATAAGGATCCCGAGTTTCGAACGCGATCAGCCGAAACCGCTCGTGTCGAAGACCTGAACCCAACCTATTCCTCAATCGCGCCGTTGGTAGGGGGGAATTTCCGGAGACTGGCATGCGAGCAGCGCATGCCTTTCACCGCCTATGCAGTCCTGCACATCTCGCTGTCAGAAACGCGTCTCCGCGACCTTCCTCAACAGGAAATCGCGGAACACGGCGATGCGCTTGGAATGGCGCAGTTCCTCGGGATAGGTGAAATACACATCGGTCGTACGGACATTGAGATCCGGCAGAACCATCTCGATCTTGGTCGATTCGCGGGCGAGATAATCCGGCAGGGAGGCGATGCCCAGCCCCGATTCGACCGCTCGGAAGATGCCGTAGACGTTGTTCACGCGCAGCACCACGACGCGGCCGGACTGATCGACGTTACCTTCGCGCAACAGCCAGTTTACGTCCTGGACGGGCGCCCGCGCGTCCTCGCCGAAGATGATCAGGCGATGCTGATCGAGCTCCTCGATGGTGTTGGGCTTGCCATACTTCTGGATGTAGCCATGCGACGCGTAGACGTGGCTGCGCACCGTCAGGAGATGGCGCTGCACCAGTCCGGGCTGGCGAGGCATGACCATGCGGATGGCGACATCAGCCTCGCGCATGCCGAGATCGAGCTCGTTGTCGGACAGCACGAGGCTGACGTCGATCTCGGGATACATGGTGATGAATTCGTGCATCTGCGCGGTGAGCCAGGTCGACCCAAAACCGACCGTGGTCGTCACCTTGAGCCGGCCGGCCGGCTTGTCCTGATTGGCGCGCAGCAAGGCCTCGGCGGTGTTGACCCTGGCGGCCATGTCGCGCGCCGTGCGGTAGAGCAGTTCGCCCTGCTCGGTGAGGATGAGGCCGCGGGCGTGGCGATGGAACAGCATGACGCCCAACTGTTCCTCGAGCGCGCCGATCTGGCGCGAGATCGCCGACTGGCTGAGCTTCAGTGCTTCGCCGGCATGCGTGAAGCTGCCGGCATCGGCCACGGCCTGGAAGATCCGCAGCTTGTCCCAATCCATGACATTGCCTCCCTGCCCGCGCCGCCGTCTACTCCGCGGCGTGCGCGAGGCGCGCCTCCTGGTGCGCCAGCCATTTCTCCGCCTCAAGGGCGGCCATGCAGCCGGTGCCGGCCGCGGTGACGGCCTGGCGAAAGATCTTGTCCTGCACGTCGCCCGCGGCGTAGACGCCCTCGATATCGGTGGCGGTCGAATCGGACCTCGTGAGCAGGTAGCCTTCGCCATCCATGGCGAGCTTACCCTTGAACAGCTCGGTATTGGGCGAATGGCCGATGGCGACGAACACCCCGTCGGTTGCGAGGTCCTGCTCCACGCCGGTCTTGACGTTCCTGACGCGTACGGCCTTCACCAGCGGCGCGGGCTTGGCCTCGCCCAGTATCTCCTGGACCGTATGGTCCCACAGCACAGTGACCTTGGGGTTCTTGAACAGGCGGTCCTGCAGGATTTTCTCGGCGCGGAAGGAATTGCGGCGATGGACCAGGGTCACCTTCGAAGCGTGGTGGGTGAGATAGAGCGCTTCCTCGACCGCCGTGTTGCCGCCGCCCACCACGACCACTTCCTTGCCGCGGAAGAAGAAGCCGTCGCAGGTCGCACAGGCCGAAACGCCGCCGCCGCGAAAGGTCTCCTCGCTGGGCAGGCCCAGCCACTTGGCCGTGGCGCCGGTCGAGATGATGAGGGCGTCGGACTCGTAGCGGTCACCCGAGTCGCCGATGCAGAGGAACGGCCGACGGCCGAGATCGACCTCGACGACGGTGTCGAAGAAGAGCTGGGTACCGACATGCTCGGCCTGCGCCTGCATCTGCTCCATCAGCCACGGGCCCTGGATCACGTCGGCGAAGCCCGGGTAGTTCTCCACATCCGTCGTGATGGTGAGCTGGCCGCCGGGCTGGATGCCCTGCACCAACATCGGCTTGAGGCTCGCGCGAGCGGCATAGATCGCCGCCGTATAGCCGGCGGGCCCCGAACCCAGAATAAGCACCTTGCTGCGATGAGTTGCTGCCATGTCTTTCCCGCATCCCGCCAACCGCATATCTTTTCCATATATGCAAACCTCAGCGGCGATGCACGGATTTCCGAGAAATCGGCAATTGTGCTCGGCCGAACGCTCAAATCTCGCAACTTTATTGCGTGCGTGGCATGGTTCTGGCATAGACCGCGGCCAACGGAGGAAATCGGATGGCTCGGGCAAAGCTCGATCGGATCGATCGGCGCATTCTCAGCGACCTGCAGGCGAACGGGCGCATGACCAACGTGGAGCTGGCGGAACGGGCCGGCATATCCGCGCCGCCCTGCCTGCGCCGGGTCCGCGCCCTGGAACGGGCGGGAATCATCAAGGGCTACCATGCCGAGCTCAGCCCCGAAGCGCTGGGCTACAGCGTCTCGGTCTTCGCCCTGGTCGGGCTCAACAGCCAGGCCGAGGCCGACCTGAAGGCCTTCGAGGAGCTGATCGCCACCTGGGACGAGGTGCGCGAATGCCACATGCTGGCCGGCGAGGCGGACTTCCTGCTGAAGATCGTCGCCGAGACCTGGGACGACTACCAGAAGTTCCTGACCACCCGGCTCACGTCGGCGCCCAATGTCAGCCACGTCAAGTCGATGATGGTGTTCCGCACCGCCAAGCAACTGCCCGGCGTGCCCATCTCGATCGAGTGAAAGGCCTTGCGGGAACCGGCACGCGTCGGTAGCCTGATAAATACACGCTGTTACCGTCTAACGACATCGATCGGGCGTGGAGACGCGCATGACCAACCTGCTGCGATCGGCCCGCCTGCTGGTGTCCGATCTTGCCTCGACCCTGCTGTTCCTGGCCGTGCTGCTGATCACCAGGGACCTGATCCTGGCCGTGGTACTGGGCGTGGTCCTGGGCGTCGCGCAGATCGGCTGGCTGATGGCGCGGCGCAAGCCTGTCGACACGATGCAATGGCTGAGCATCGGCCTGGTCGTGGCCTCGGGGGCAGCGACGCTGCTGACCAAGGACCCCCGCTTCGTGATGCTGAAGCCCACGGTCATCTACTGCATCGTCGGCGCCTACATGCTGCGGCCGGGCTGGATGAACCGCTACCTGCCGCCGATCGCCATCGAGATCGTACCGGACCTCGCCTACATCTTCGGCTTCGTGTGGGCGGCCCTGATGTTCGCCTCGGCGGCCCTCAATATCGGGCTGGCGCTCACGCTCGATCCGGTGAGCTGGTCGGCCGCCATGTCGGCCTGGGGCATCGCCAGCAAGATCACGCTGTTCCTGATCCAGTACGCGACGATGCGCCTGATCGGGCGCCGCCGCGCGATGGCGGCAGCCACGCCTACTTGAACTGCACGCCCACGACCTCGTAGGAACGCGCGCCGCGCGGCGTCTGGACCTCCACCGTGTCGCCGACGGTCTTGCCGATCAGGGCGCGGCCGATCGGCGAGGTCACGGAGATGCGGCCCTTGGCGAGGTCGGCTTCGTAGGGGCCGACGATCTGGTATTTGACCTTCTCGTCGGTGTCCTCGTCGGCCAGCCGCACGGTGGCGCCGAACTTCACCACCTTGCCGGAGAGCTTGCTGAAGTCGATCACCTCGGCGCGCGAGATGATGTCCTCGATCTCGGCGATGCGGCCTTCGATGAAGCCCTGGCGTTCGCGCGCCGACGTGTATTCGGCGTTCTCCGAAAGGTCGCCGTGCTCGCGCGCCGCCGCGATCGCCTTGATGATCGCCGGCCGCTCCACGCTCTTCAGCTGCTTCAGCTCTTCCGCGAGGCCTTTCAGCCCCTCGGCCGTCATCGGAACCCGTTCCATCGCCTGATCGTCCTTAATGAATCGTGTCCCGTCAACGCCCAACGCGCCCGGGAACGGGGTTGCATCGCGCACGTCGCGCCGGCCGGCGGCTAGAAAGCGGTCTTGAAGTAGGATTGCAGGGGGGCCACGTCCAGATCCCCTTCGCTCAGCGCCGCGATGCCCTCCACGCACGCCTTGGCGCCGGCAACCGTGGTGTAATAGGCGATCTTGTTCATCAACGCCGTGCGCCGGAGCGTGAAGCTGTCGGTGAGGGCCACCGCGCCGTCGACGGTATTGAACACAAGCTGCACCTTGCCGTCCTTCATCAGGTCGACGATGTGCGGCCGTCCCTCGAGCACCTTGTTGACGCGCTGGGCCTCGATGCCATGGCGGCGCAGGAAGTCGGCCGTGCCGCCGGTTGCCACGACCTTGAAGCCGAGATCGACCAGCCGCTTGACCGGCTTCACCATGGGCTGCTTGTCGGGATCCTTGACCGAGACGAACACCACGCCGTCCACCGGCACCTTGCTGCCGGCGCCGAGCTGCGACTTGGCGAAGGCGCGGCCGAAGCTCGAATCGAGCCCCATCACCTCGCCGGTCGAGCGCATCTCGGGGCCCAGCACGACGTCGACGCCGGGGAAGCGGGCGAAGGGGAACACCGCCTCCTTGACCGCGACATGCTTGCCACGCGCCTTCTTGATGGAAAGCGCCTTCAACGGTTCGCCGGCCATCAGACGGGCGGCATACTTGGCGATCGGCTGGCCGGTCGCCTTGGCGACGAAGGGCACCGTGCGGCTGGCGCGCGGATTGACCTCCAGCACATAGACCTCGCCGTCCTTGACGGCATACTGCACGTTCATCAGGCCCACGACCTTCAACGCCCGCGCCATCGCCTCGGTCTGGCGCTCGATCTCGGCCAGGATCCTGGGCGGCAGCGAATGCGGCGGCAGCGAGCAGGCCGAATCGCCGGAATGGATGCCGGCCTCCTCGATATGCTCCATGATGCCGGCGACGAAGACGTTCTGGTCCTTGTCGGCCAGCGCATCGACATCGACCTCGATGGCGTCGCGCAGATAGGAGTTGATCAGAACCGGATTGGCGCCGGAAACCTTGACGGCGTCGCGCGTATAGCGCTCCAGCCCGTCGCGGTCGTAGACGATCTGCATGGCCCGCCCGCCCAGCACGTAGGACGGGCGGATGACGACCGGATAGCCGATCTTCTTGGCGACCGCGACCGCCTGGTCCTGCGATGTCGCCGTGCCGTTGTCGGGTTGGCGCAGCTTCAGCTTGTGGATCAGCTTCTGGAAGCGCTCGCGATCCTCGGCGAGATCGATGGCGTCCGGCGAGGTGCCGAGGATGGGGATGCCCGCGGCCTCCAGCGGCTTGGCGAGCTTGAGCGGCGTCTGGCCGCCGAACTGCACGATCAGGCCCAGGAGCTCACCCCTGCTGCGCTCGACCTCGACCAGCTCGATCACGTCCTCGGCCGTCAGCGGCTCGAAATAGAGCCGGTCGGCGGTGTCGTAGTCGGTCGACACCGTCTCGGGGTTGCAGTTGACCATGATGGTCTCGTAGCCGGCCTCGCGCAGCGCATAGACGGCGTGCACGCAGCAATAGTCGAACTCGATGCCCTGGCCGATGCGGTTGGGACCGCCGCCCAGGATGATGACCTTGCGGCGGTCGGTCGGCAGGGCCTCGCACTCGGCGGGCCTGAGGCCGTCACCCTCGTAGCAGGAGTAGAGATAGGGCGTGCGCGATTCGAACTCGGCGGCGCAGGTGTCGATGCGCTTGAACACCGGCCGGATGCCGAGGCCGCGCCGCTTGCCCGCCACGTCGGCCGCCGACTGGCCGGTGAGCTCGGCCAGGCGCTCGTCGGAGAAGCCCTTCTTCTTGAGGTCGAGCAGGCCCTTGGCGTCCTTGGGCAGGCCGTGGGCGCGGATCGCGGCCTCGACCTTCACCAGCTCTTCGATCTGCCGCAGGAACCACGGCTCGAACTTCGATGCGTGGGCCACCTCCTCGACCGAGAGGCCGCAGCGGAAGGCCTGGGCGATCACCAGCACGCGGTCGGGCGTCGGGCGCGCCAGGGCGCCCACCACCGCCGTCTTGTCGGGCGCACCCTTGATCTCGATTTCGTTCAGTCCGGTGAGGCCGGTCTCCATCGAGCGCAGCGCCTTCTGCAGCGACTCCTGGAAGGTGCGCCCGATCGACATCGCCTCCCCCACGCTCTTCATCGAGGTGGTGAGCAGCGCCTCCGCGCCGGGGAACTTCTCGAAGGCAAAGCGCGGCATCTTGGTGACGACATAGTCGATCGTCGGCTCGAACGAGGCGGGCGTGGTGCCGGTGATGTCGTTCAGGAGCTCGTCGAGCGTGTAGCCGACGGCGAGCCGCGCCGCGACCTTGGCGATGGGAAAGCCGGTGGCCTTCGACGCCAGCGCCGAGGAGCGCGACACGCGCGGGTTCATCTCGATCACGACCATGCGGCCGGTCTCGGGATCGACCGCGAACTGCACGTTCGATCCGCCGGTATCGACGCCGATCTCGCGCAGGCACGCGATCGAGGCGTCGCGCATGATCTGGTATTCCTTGTCGGTGAGCGTCAGCGCCGGCGCCACCGTCACGGAATCGCCGGTATGGATGCCCATCGGATCGACGTTCTCGATCGAGCAGATGATGATGCAGTTGTCGCGCCGGTCGCGCACCACCTCCATCTCGTACTCTTTCCAGCCCAGCACCAATTCCTCGACCAGCACCTCGCCGACCGGCGAGGCGTCGATGCCGCCCTGCACGATGTCGAAATATTCGTCGCGGTTGTAGGCGATGCCGCCGCCGGTGCCGCCCAGGGTGAAGGACGGGCGGATGATGGCGGGCAGGCCGACATGGTCGAGCGCGCTCACCGCCTCCTCGCGATTGTGCACGACCTCGCTCTTGGGGCATTCGAGCCCGATGCGGGTCATGGCCTCGCGGAACAGCAGGCGGTCCTCGGCCTTGTCGATCGCCGCGGCATTGGCGCCGATCAGCTCGACCTTGAACTTCTTCAGCCTTCCGTCGCGGTGCAGCGCCATCGCCGTGTTGAGCGCGGTCTGGCCGCCCATGGTCGGCAGGATGGCGTCCGGCCGCTCCTTCTCGATGATCTTGGCCACCATGTCGGGCGTGATCGGCTCGACATAGGTCGCATCGGCCAGACCGGGATCGGTCATGATGGTGGCCGGGTTGGAGTTCACCAGGATGACGCGATAGCCCTCGTCCTTCAGCGCCTTGCAGGCCTGCACGCCGGAATAATCGAACTCGCAGGCCTGGCCGATGACGATCGGGCCGGCGCCGATGACCAGGATGCTCTTGATGTCGGTGCGCTTGGGCATGCAGCTCCTACTTGCCCTTGCTCTTGTCGATCATCTCGACGAACCGATCGAAGAGGTAATGGCTGTCGGTCGGACCGGGCGAAGCCTCGGGATGGTACTGGACCGAGAAGGCCGGCTTGTCGGTGCAGCGCAGGCCCTCGTTGGTGCCGTCGAACAGCGAGACATGCGTCACCTCGACATTCCCGGGCAGCGACTCAGGCACGACGCAGAAGCCGTGGTTCTGCGAGGTGATCTCGACCTTGCCGGTGGTGAGATCCTTGACCGGCTGGTTGGCGCCGCGATGGCCGCGCTCCATCTTGCGCGTCTTGCCGCCCAGGGTCAGCGCCAGGATCTGGTGGCCCAGGCAGATGCCGAACAGCGGCACCTTCTTGTCGAGCACCGCCTGCACCGCCGGCACGCTGTAGCTCGTGGTCGCCGCGGGATCGCCCGGGCCGTTGGACAGGAACACGCCATCGGGCTTGTGGCGCAGGATATCCTCGGGGCTGGCCGTTGCCGGCACGACCGTGACCTTGCAGCCGGTATTGGCAAGGCAGCGCAGGATGTTGCGCTTGGCGCCGTAGTCGACGGCGACGACATGGTACTTGGGCTTGGCGAGCTTGCCGTAGCCCTTGCCCAGCGCCCACCTGGTCTCGTCCCAGCTGTAGGTCTGCTTGGTGGTCACCTCGACGGCGAGGTCCATGCCGTCGAGACCCGGCCACTCCTCGGCCATCTTGCGCAGCTTGGGAATATCGAACTTGCCGTCGGGCGAATGCACGACCACGCCGCTAGGCGGGCCGCCATCGCGGATACGCCGCGTGATCGCCCGCGTATCGACGCCGCAGACGCCGGGCAGGTTGTGGCCCTTCAGCCAGTCGTCCAGCGGCTTGGCGGCGCGCCAGTTGGCGGGCTCGGTGATGTCGCCGCGCAGCACGACACCGCGCGCGGCGGGGTTGATGCTTTCGATGTCCTCCACATTGGTGCCGACATTGCCGATGTGCGGAAAGGTGAAGGTGATGATCTGGCCGGCATAGGAGGGATCGGTGATGATTTCCTGGTAGCCGGTCATCGAGGTGTTGAAGCAGACCTCGCCCACCGCATGGCGGGCCGCGCCCACGCCCTTGCCCCAAAAGACCGCACCGTCGGCCAGCACCAGGGCGGCCGTGGCCCAACGCGGCGCGGCGTCAGTCGCGCCGGCGGTCTTTGGAGAGGTCATGCTCAGTTTGTCCGTTCATGCGGCCCACCCGGCCTCGCCCGGGGAGGCGATCTGCGAGCCGCGCGGGGTTGTAACCAAGCGGTCGCAGAGGGTCAAGCTGCAGCAGGGCGCTAATTTGTAAGTCTTTTCAATAACTTATTTGCTTTGCCAACAGCGCGCCAGACGATTAGTTTCCGCCCTTCGATCTACCGGGGCCAAAGACCATGCTGCGCGACAAACTGAACGAGGCGCTGAAGGAAGCCATGCGCGCCCGCGACATGGCATCCGTCGGCGCGATCCGCCTGATCCTGGCCAAGCTCAAGGAAGTCGACATCGCCAATCGCACCGAGGCCAGCCGCGAGGGCGTCGCCGACGAGCGCATCCTGTCGATGCTGCAGGGCATGATCAAACAGCGGAACGAGTTGATCGCGCTTTACGAGAAGGGCAACCGCCCCGACCTGGCCGACAAGGAAAAGGCAGAGATCGCCGTCATCGAGCGCTTCCTGCCCAAACAGATGGACGAGGCGGCGGTCGAGGCCGCCGTGCGGGAAGCCGTGGCCACCGCCGGCGCCAAGTCGATCAAGGACATGGGCGGCGTGATGGCGGCGCTGAAGGCCAAGTATGCCGGCCAGATGGACTTCGCCAAGGCGTCGGCGGCGGTGAAGAAGGCGCTGGCGGGGTGAGTTTCCCCGCTATCCTGCGTAATCCCCATGGCGCGCCGAAGGCGCGGAGATCATCCTAGGGAATGGCCTTTCCCCCGGGCTTCCTCGACGAACTGCGCGCGCGGCTCAGACTGTCCGACATCGTCGGCCGCAAGGTCACGCTGAAGCGTCGCTCGGGCGCGGAATATGCCGGCCTCTGCCCCTTCCACAACGAGAAGACGCCGTCCTTCACGGTCAACGACAAGAAGGGCTTCTTCCATTGCTTCGGCTGCGGCGCCCATGGCGACGCGGTGGGCTTCGTCATGAAGACCGAAGGCCTCTCCTTCCCCGAATTGGTGGAGAAGCTCGCGCGCGAGGTCGGCCTGCAGGTGCCGCGCGCCACGCCGGCGGAGCGCGAGCGGGCGGAACGGGTCGGCACCCTGCAGCAGGTCGTCGAGGAGGCCGCGCGCTGGTTCCAGAAGCAGCTTCGCCTGCCCGCCGGGCGGCAGGCCCTGGACTATCTGCGCGGCCGCGGCCTGGAAGACGCGACCATCGACGATTTCCGCCTGGGCTTCGCCCCCGACTCGCGCGACGGGCTGCTGGGCGCGCTGAAGCGCGAGGGCGTGCCGATCGACAAGATCGTCGAGGCGGGGCTCGCCATCCAGCCGGACGACGATCGCGACCCCTACGACCGCTTCCGCGGCCGGGTGATGTTCCCCATCAACGACCGGCGCGGCCGGGCCATCGCCTTCGGCGGGCGGGTGATGGGGGCGGGCGAGCCGAAATATCTCAACTCGCCGGAGACGCCGCTGTTCCACAAGGGCGCCGGCCTCTACTGCCTCGACCGCGCGCGGCTCGCCGCGACCAAGGATCAGCCGGTGATCGTCGCCGAAGGCTACATGGACGTGATTGCCTTGCACGGTGCGGGCTATTGCCGGCGCCGTGGCGCCGCTCGGCACGGCCCTGACCGAAGCCCAGCTCGGCGAGCTGTGGAAGCTGGCCGACGAGCCTTATCTCAGCTTCGACGGCGACAATGCCGGCCGCCGCGCCGCGGCCCGCGCGGCCGAGCGCGCCCTGCCGCTGCTTCGGCCCGGCAAGAGCCTGCGCTTCCTGGCCCTGCCCGCCGGCGAGGACCCCGACAGCCTGATCCGCACGCGCGGCGCCGAAGCCATCCGCCGCCTCCTCGATCTCGCCCGGCCGCTGTCGGACGTGGTGTGGGAGATGGAAACCGAAGGCAAGGTCGCCGACACGCCCGAACGCCGCGCCAGCCTGCAGCGCGCCGTCGAACAGAGGGTGGCGGAGATCGCCGATCCGGTGGTCCGCGACTACTACCGCTCCGACATGCGCGGCCGGCTGGGCCGGCTGCGGCGCCCGGAAGGGCCGGCGTGGCGGCCGGGCGAGCGGCGATCCTTCCGCGGCCCCGGACCCGACCCTGCCCCGTTCGCCGCCGGGTCGGCCGCCCGCCGGGACACCGCCGATCTCGAAGGCCGCCAGGAACGAGCCCTGCTGGGCGCCCTGATCGAGCGGCCGGCGCTGCTCCATGTCCTGGCGGAGGAATTGGCGGCCCTGCCCATCGCCCACCCCGAGCTGGCCCGGCTGCGCAGCGGGCTCCTGGATGCCCTCTCCCTTGCTCCCTCCGGGGTCGACCCGGCGGTCGAGGAGGCCCTGGCGGAAGACGGCGGCGAGGATACCCCCCTTGAAGCCCGGCTGATCGAGGAGCATCTGCAGCGGTCCGGACTGGGACGGGTGGCCGCTGCCGCCCGGGCCAAGGCCCGGGAGATCTTTCGCACCGACCCGGCCGACGCCGAGGGCTGGGTCGGCCAATGGCGCCGGGCGGCCCGCCACCTGTGCCAACTGACGGCCGACCCGGAGGAGCTGAAACGGGCTGAACAGGCCCTTGCCGAGGACATGAATGAAGAAAATTTGCAGCGACTGCAGGCGATTCTTGACCGGATGCGGCGGGAAAGCGTGGAATCGGCGACGGACTAGCCCGTCCGGAGCGGAATTCGATGCCGCAACCCCTATCGCTGCTTGAACTTAAACCCCATATAGTAGAAGGGTAGTTTGCGGGGCCGCCCTCTCCGCCTCCCCTTCTTGCAGCCAAATCCACGGCCAGAACCGGCCGTTCTATCTGTTTGTGCACCCAAGGATAACGAATGGCGACCAAGACCGCGCCCGTCACCCAGCCTGAAGCCACCGACACCCGTGAAGAGGGGCCCGATGCCCCGTTGCTCGATACTCTCGGTGCCGAACTCAAGAAGCTCGTCCAGAAGGGCAAGGAGCGCGGCTACGTCACCTATGACGAGCTGAACGCCGCCCTGCCGCCCGACGAGGTGTCCTCCGAGCAGATCGAGGACACCATGGCGATGCTGTCGGAGGCCGGCGTCAACGTCGTGGAGGCCGAGGAGCAGGAAGAGACCACGGCCGCCGCCCCGGCCGAGCCCGCCAAGACCGCGGTGGTCGCCGCCGAGGCGACCGGAGAGGACGAGGAACTCGGCCGCACCGACGATCCCGTCCGCATGTACCTGCGCGAAATGGGCAGCGTCGAGCTGTTGAGCCGCGAGGGCGAGATCGAGATCGCCAAGCGCATCGAGGCCGGCCAGGACAAGATGATCGGCGGCATCTGCGAGAGCCCGATGACCATCACCGCGCTGCTGGCCTGGCGCGACGCCATCAACGAAGGCCGCATGCTGCTGCGCGATGTCATCGACCTCGAAGCGACCCAGGGCGGCGCGCCGGGCGAGGGCAAGGGCGCCATCCCGGCGCCGACCACGCCCGTGGTGCCGCGTCCTGCCCTGCCCAAGCTCGTGCGCCCCGCCCCCCCGGTCAACGCCGAGGCCGGCGAAGCGGTAAGCAGCGAAGGCGGCGAGGACGACGACGAGAACGCGCTGTCGCTGTCGGCCCTCGAAGAGAAGCTGAAGCCCGAGGTGCTGCGCACGCTAACGCGCATCGCCAAGGTCTATGCCGAGATGTCGAAGGTGCAGAACCGGCGCCTGTCGACCTTGAGCCGCGGCCAGAGGCCCAGCGCCGAGTTCGAGAGGAGCTACGAGAAGCACCGCAAGAAGATCGTGGAGCTGGTGCGCACGGTGCACATCAATGCCCACCGCATCGAGCAGCTCAAGCTGGCGCTGTATGACCTGAACCGCAAGCTGATGATGCTCGAGGGCAGGCTGCTGCGCCTAGCCGAGGGTTTCCGCATCCCGCGCCAGGACTTCCTCGACAACTACCTGACCCACGAGATCGACCCGAACTGGCTCGACAAGGTCGGCAAGCTCTCCGGCAGGGGCTGGAAGGACTTCGCCAAGAAGAAGACGATGGATGTCGAGAAGATCCGCGCCGACATCAAGGCGATCTCCGACGCGTCGGGCGCGCCGATCTTCGAGTTCCGCCGCATGTGCAAGACCGTGCAGGACGGCGAGCGCGAGATGATGCGCGCCAAGAAGGAGATGATCGAGGCCAACCTGCGGCTGGTGATCTCCATCGCCAAGAAGTACACCAACCGCGGCCTGCAGTTCCTCGACCTGATCCAGGAAGGCAACATCGGCCTGATGAAGGCGGTCGACAAGTTCGAGTACCGCCGCGGCTACAAGTTCTCGACCTACGCCACCTGGTGGATCCGGCAGGCCATCACCCGCTCGATCGCCGACCAGGCGCGCACCATCCGCATCCCGGTGCACATGATCGAGACCATCAACAAGCTGGTCCGCACCAGCCGCCAGATGCTGCACGAGATCGGCCGCGAGCCGCAGCCCGAGGAGCTGGCCGAGAAGCTCGGCATGCCGCTCGAGAAGGTGCGCAAGGTGCTGAAGATCGCCAAGGAGCCGATCAGCCTCGAGACGCCGATCGGCGACGAGGAGGATAGCCACCTTGGCGACTTCATCGAGGACAAGAACGCCGTCATCCCGCTCGAGGCCGCCATCCAGGGCAATCTGCGCGAAAGCACGACCCGCGTGCTGGCCACGCTTACGCCGCGCGAGGAGCGCGTGCTGCGCATGCGCTTCGGCATCGGCATGAACACCGACCACACGCTGGAAGAGGTCGGCCAGCAGTTCTCGGTGACCCGCGAGCGCATCCGCCAGATCGAGGCCAAGGCGCTGCGCAAGCTGAAGCATCCCAGCCGGTCCAGGATGCTGCGCAGCTTCCTCGACCAGGGTTGAGCCGCGAGACCCTCGCGCGCGAGCTTGTGGCGGACGGCATCGTCCATGCGCTGGGCGTGCTGCTCGGTGCGGCCGGCGCCGTAAGCCTTGTCGTCCTGGCGGCCCACAGCGGCAATCCGGGGGTGCTTGCGCCGCTGACGATCTACTCCATCGGCCTGGTCGGCATGCTGGGCTGCTCGGCCGCCTACAACCTCCTCCGGTCGCATCGCCGGCGTCACTGGTTGCGGCGTTTCGATCACGCGGCGATCTTTGCCATGATCGCCGGCTCCTACACGCCCTTCACGACACTGGGACTCGAAGACGGATGGTCCTGCGGGCTTACCGCCGCGATTTGGTCGCTGGCCGCAGCAGGCATCGCCCTGAAGCTCTGGCATCCGCGCCGGATCGAGGCGATCTCCGTCGTCCTCTATCTGGCGCTCGGCTGGATCGGCCTTGTCGCATTGGACCCGTTCCTGGAAGCGTTCCGGGATTCGACGCTCCTTCTCCTGGCTGGCGGCGGCGTTCTCTATTCGATCGGAGTCCTGTTCCACCTGTGGCGGCGCCTGCCCTACCATAACGCGATCTGGCATGGCTTCGTGCTGGTGGCCGCCGGCATCCACTATCTGGCGGTCCTGACAGTCATCCCGGCGGCCTGAGCCGTGCGGGGTGCCGCCGCCACCTATTAGTCACTACGCACCGCCGTCGCGACTACCTACGATCCGGCTTTCGCCTGACGGCCGGAGGGAGTGGTGGTGTTCAGCGATGTGCACCCGCAGGCGCATGCTGGGGGGCGACTTGTGTCGTATTTGAAGGATGTGTTGCGCCCGCTTGCCTCGGCGCTGCCCCAACTTTCCGGCCTGCCGTCCTGGCAGCGCGCGATGGCTGTCTTGAAGCATCACGGATTTTCGCCGGCCACCGTGTTCGATGTCGGCGTCGGCTACGGCACCTTTCCACTTTATCGTGCTTTTCCCGACGCCTTCTATCATCTGATCGATCCGGCGGCGGAGTCGCACAAGTACATGCGGCGGCTGGCGCGACGTCTACGCTGCGACGTGCATTGCGTCGCGCTGGGCGACCGCGACGGCGAGGCGGCGCTCGAGGTCCGGGCCGACATCCAGGAATTGACGCTGCTCGAGGAAGTGGGGCCGCGGCGCGTGCGCCGCGTGGACCGCGTGCCGCTGCGCCGCTTCGACACCCTTTTCACCTCCATCGTCCGCCCCGCCTTGTGCAAGATCGATGTGCAAGGGGCCGAATTGAGGGTGCTTGCCGGCATGAGTGGCCGGCTCGCCGACATCGATGCCCTGATCGTCGAGACCAGCACCATCTCAACGGTGAAGGACGGCGCCGAAGTCGAAAACGTCATGAGCTTCCTGGGACAGCACGGTTTTGCGCTGGCCGACGTCCTGGGTTTACGACGGCGGCCGCTCGACGACGCGACGGCGCAACTTGATCTCCTATTCGTGCCCAGAGAAGCGGCACAACGACGGGATCGCCGCTGGGTCGCCGCGGTATAGGTGATGCCAGGCTATGACCTGATACATCCGTTGCGTCCTGCAACTTGACAGGGTGTGACTATTGCGTGAGACGGTGGTCATTCTGTGACTGGCGCCCAAATCGTCACGCTGCGCTTGCGAAGATCCTACGCAGTCGCAACATTGGAGCGTGGGCTACCTGTTCGGGGCAGCGGTGGATACCCAAGCCCTGCGGTAAATTGTCGGGGGCAAATCCGAGGCTGCAACCTCGTTGCCAAGCGCTCCGTTCATGCGTTGCGGTTAGCGCTGTGCGTAATCAGGCCACAAGGCCTTTGTGGGAATTCGGCTCCGCTGGGTTAGGGGAATGGCGAAGAGAGTCCTGATGACACAGACCGTCGGATTGGGACTGTTGCTCTTGTCCGGATGCGATGCGTTCCAAAATATGCGGAGCGACTTCGCCCGGCTGACTTCGTCGTCGGCGCCGGTTCAGACAAAAAAGAACATTGTGACACAGCCGCCCGCCCGCCCCCGCAGCACCGCTTCTTCAACCACGCCAACCGCCGCCGAAGCGCGGATCACGGAAACGGCCAGTGCGTCGGCGTCGCCGGCTGCGCCGCGACACAGCGAGGCAACCATCGCCCTTTCCGGAAAAAGCGAGAACGAACTCCGAGCCTTGCTCGGCACGCCAACAAGCGAGGAGGATCGCCCGCCAGGCAAACGATGGCGCTATCGAGACGGGCAGTGCACCCTGGAGGTTCAGCTCTATCCCGACGTCCAGACGAAGCAGTTCGGAACCCTTGCGTATGAGGTAAAGAGCGATGACAACACAGATGAAGGAAAACGTCTCTGCTTGGCGCAGCTCCGGACCCGCGTTGAAGCCAGACAACAGTAGTCCGGATCCGGAAATGAGTTCGGACCTGGAAAAGCGGATCCGGGTCGCCTTCGTCGAGGACGACGACGACTACCGTGAAGCGGTGAGCGGCGAGCTCGGCGATCTCGGTTTTGACGTCACGACCTTCTGCGACGGTACCGCCCTTCTCGCCTGGTTCGCCGATGGTGGCGAGGCGGAAATCATCCTGCTGGATTGGAGCCTGCCCAGCGTCTCGGGAATCGATCTCCTGCCACGGCTGCGCCGCAACGGGGTCGCGTTGCCGGCGGTGTTCCTGACCGGCCGTTCGCAGCCCGCCTACGAGAAGCTCGCCTTCGACCGCGGCGCCCTGGACTTTGTCGACAAGGCGCGCGGCATCCCCATTCTCGCCCATCGACTGCGGCTGATCGCCGATTCGGTGAAAAAGCCTCGCGAACCGGAGCTCGTCGACAATTTCCATTGCGGCCGGCTGTTGCTGAAGCCACGCGTCAGCCGCGCCTTTTGGGACGATGCCGACATCAGCCTGACGCTCACCGAATTCAAGATCGTCCACCTGCTGGCCTCCAACGTCGGCAGCTACGTCACCTACCGGGCGGTCTACGACTGCATGCACTACGTCGGTTTCATCGCGGGGAGCGGCGAAAATGGCTACCGAACGAACGTCCGCTCTTGCATCAAGCGGATTAGAAACAAGTTCCGAGCCGTCGACCCCACCTTCGCCGAGATCGATAACTACCAGTCCTTCGGCTACCGCTGGGGAAAGAGCTAGGGCTTCCAAGCCGGCGTCCGGGTGGCGGCGGGCGCTGCGCCGGCTCGCCGCGTCGCTCACCCTGAAGCTTGTCGCCCTGATCGGCATTTTCGTCGCCCTCCCGATCGTCCTGTACGGGCAGTTCGAGAGCGCCGACCGTCAGATGCGGGAACTGGTGACTCGGGCCATCCAGGATCGCAGCTCGCTGATCGCCGATGCATTGACGCCGACCCTCAGGAACATCGATCCCAAGGGGCAGGTGACCTTGAATGCCGACCTCGCCAAATACACGAGCGACGGCACGATCCTGAAGCTCATGTTCCAGCCCGGCGCCGAACACGGCGCCGGGCGCTTCTATTTCGTCGCCTCGGCGCCGCAGATCCGCGCCGACGAAGTGGCGGCAGAGCTCGACGAGCTCAGTCATCGGGGCATCCTGCAGCGCCTTTCGGACGCCTGCATGTGGGATGCCTCCAACGAGATCCGCTACAAGCAGGCAAACGGCGCCGTCGAGCTGCTGACTTCGATCATCCCGATCCGCAGCGCCACGGGATGCTGGGTGCTGACGTCGACCCACATCACCTCCGAATTCCTCAACACCTCGATCGGCCGGCCCTACTGGGAAACGCGCGAGGTTCGCGTCGCCGCGGCGATCTATCTCGGGCTGGCGCTGCTTGCGCTGCTGGTGGCCATCAGCATCCGCGTGACCCTGCGCCGCTTTCGCCAGGTCGCCGCCGAGATCAGCCAGGGCCGCATCGGCGACAATGCCTTCACCCACCGCAACGTCGTACCGGAGCTGTCGAGCGTGGCCGGCGACTTCGACAAGCTGGTTCATGAGCTGCGGCGCGTGTCGCAGCAGATCCGCCAATCGGCGGAGGACAAGGCACATTCCTTCAAGACGCCGCTTGCCGCCATCCGCTCGGCGCTGGAGCCGGTTCGGCGCGCCATGCCCGACGACAATCAGCGTGCCCGGCGTGCCCTCGAAATCGTCGATTCGTCGCTGGCGCGCCTGCTCGATCTCGTGATCGCCGCCCAGCGGCATGACATCAGCACCGCCGACCTCATCGAAGCGCCGCGCGTTCCCACCGACTTTGCACAGCTCGTCGGCGACGCCGCCCTTCATTTTCGCGAGATCCTTGCCAACAAGGACATCCGCCTCGTGCGCCGCCTCGACGAGCGGGCGATGGTGCGAGCCGGCCAGGGCATGCTCGAGGTGGTCGTGCAGAACGTGTTGGAAAACGCCATCAGCTTCTCGCCGCGCGGCGCCATGATCGTGGTGACGCTGACGGCCGGCGGCGACACCGTCGAGCTGCAGATCGACGACGAGGGACCCGGCGTCGATCCGGCCAAGATCGCCCACATGTTCGAGCGCTACTTCTCTTCGCGGCCGCGCGACATCGCGGATGCCGACGTCCAGGCTTCCGGGCATGCCGGCCTGGGACTCTGGATCGTTCGGCGCAATGTCGAGGCCCTGGGAGGCCGCGTCGCCGCCGCCAACCGCATCGGCGGGGGCTTGTCGGTGACGATAACACTGCCGCGAAACAGCCCCTAATCGTCACTCGGCGGACCACAACTTGATCACTGGGCGGCCTGCCGCGAGTTGCCTAGCTTCGAATCAACCGGATCGGATTCGGAGCATTCACAACCCATGGACACGGTCGGCACTCTCGCAAAGTTCCAGGAAGAAGGGTCGGCGCAGATCCATCCCGTCATCCTGTCCGGCGGCTCGGGCACGCGCCTGTGGCCGCTGTCGCGCGCCTCGTATCCCAAACAGCTTCTGAAGCTCGCGTCCGACAGGACGATGCTGCAGGATACGGCGGCGCGCGGATTGAGCGATGTCGGGTTCGCTGCTCCGTTGCTGGTTTGCAACGAAGATCACCGGTTCCTGGTCGACGAGCAGCTTCGCCAGATCGGCCTCACACCCCAGGTCATCCTGCTCGAGCCGCTGGCGCGCAACACCGGGCCGGCGATCGCCGCCGCCGCGCTGTGGCTCCTGGCGCGCGATCCCGACGCGCTGATGCTCGTGCAACCGTCGGATCATGTCATCGCCTCGCCTACCGATTTCCATGCCGCCGTCATGCGCGGCCTCGCCGCCGCCCAGGACGGCCGGCTGGTGACGTTCGGCGTCAAGCCGGGTCGCGCCGATACCGGTTACGGCTATATCCAGAGCGGCGAGCCGATCGCCGGCGCCCCCGGCGTGTTCTCGGTCGACCGCTTCGTGGAAAAGCCGGACCGGGCCACGGCGCAGCGCTTCGTCGACAGCGGCGCCTTCTTCTGGAACAGCGGGATCTTCCTGCTGAGCGCGCGGGCGTATCTCGGCGAGCTCTCGCGCATCAATCCGGCGATGCTCGGCGCGTGTGAACGCGCCGTCCGCGACGGCAAGGAAGATCTTTCCTTCTTCCGCCTCTCGTCCGAATCGTTCGGGCAGGCGCCTGAACTGTCGATCGACCATGCGGTCATGGAGCATACAACCCGAGCCGCGGTCGTTCCGGTGGACATGGCGTGGAGCGACGTCGGTTCCTGGGCTGCCCTGCGCGACGTCGGCGCGCCGGACGAACGCGGCAACATCCTGCAGGGCGACGTCCTGGCCGAGCGCATGCACAACTCGTACATCCGCAGCGAAGGCAAGCTTGTGGTGGCGGTCGGCCTCGACAACGTTGTCGTGGTCTCGACCGATGACGCCGTGCTTGTCGCCGATGCCGACTCCGCCGCCGAGGTCTCCGGCATTGTCGCGAAGTTGCGCGGCCAGAACCGGCCGGAATCGCAACATCATGTCACGTGCCATCGGCCATGGGGCCACTATCGCACTGTCGATGGCGGCGACCGCTTCCAGGTCAAACGCATCACGGTGAAGCCCGGCGCCAAGCTCAGCCTGCAGAAGCACTACCATCGTGCCGAGCACTGGGTGGTGGTGCACGGCACCGCGATGGTGCAACGCGGCGAGGAGCGCATGCTCGTTCGGGAGAACGAATTCGATCTACATCCCGATCGGCGCGGAGCATCGGCTCGAGAATCCCGGCAAGCTGCCGTTGCAGCTCATCGAGGTTCAATCGGGCCCCTATCTCGGGGAGGACGACATCGTGCGGGTATCCGACAGCTACGGGCGGACCTGAGGGTGCCCCAATGATCAAGATGTTGCAGAGCCAAAGCAGCCGGGGCGGACGCAACGAGGGGAACGTCGACCCTCCTCCTTCGCTGCCCGGCTATTCGAGACGGTCGTGTCTTCCATCCCGTGGGTGACGATATGACTGCAGATTCATCGACAATCGCCTTCCTGCGTCGTCGCGGCTTGCTCCTCGCGATTTTTGCCCTTGCCGCGTGCGACAGCGACACGACGCCGATCGTTCAGGACACGTCGTCGGAAGCCGGCGGCGAAAGCCTGCAGCTCGCGCCGACCAACGTACCTGGCGGCGTTCGCGGCCGGGGGACGTCGACCCGCGACCCGGGCTACAAGCTGGGCGCGAACGATCGCGTGAGGATCATCGTCTTCGGCCAGCCGAGCCTCACCGGAGAATACTTGCTCGACGGCGAGGGCGTGCTGGCCTTTCCCCTGATCGGCAATGTCCCGGCCAGCGGCATGACGACCGCCCAGCTCCAGCAGACGATCGCCAGGAAGCTCGAGCCGGACTATTTGATCAATCCCAGCGTCAGCGCCGAGGTCATCACTCGCCGTCCCTTCTACGTGATCGGCGAGGTCCACAAGCCGGGCAACTACCCCTATGTGACCGACATGACGGCGATCAATGCCGTGGCAATGGCCGGCGGCTTCACCTACCGGGCGCGGAAGAACGACTTCTACATCAAGCGACTCGACAGCAACGGCAGGCTGGTCCGGGTCGAAGCCAAGCCCGGAACAACGCTTCGGCCTGGCGACACGCTTGAAGTCCGCGAGCGGCTTTTCTGATGGCCTATGCATCCGACCAATCCCATGCGCTGGCGCGGCGACGCGTGGCGCTCCGCGCCGTTCCGCCGACACCCCACTATGTAACCGCCGAGCCGGTCGCGCGGCCCGCATCGGGCTCCGAAGAAGAAGGACTGGCCGAGACGCTTCGCAAGCTCTGGCGGCAGCGAGGCTTGATCGCGCTTTGCACCGTGGTGCTGGGCGGAGCGGCGATCGCTGTCGCCTGGGCCCTGCCGTCCTTTTATGTTTCCGAGGCAAGGGTGCTGGTCGGCGTTCAGACCCCGCGCCTGCCCAACGTCGAATTGATCCTTGCCGATGTCAGCCCCGACGCCGAGCGCGTGCAGAACGAGGGCTTCATCCTGCAATCGCGCGGCATCGCCAAGGAGGTCATCGACAAGCTGAAACTGCGGCAGAATCCCGAATTCAACCCTGAGCTGCGCAAACCGTCTCCCTGGTCCTGGGCGACGTTGCGCGGGTACCTGCCGTCGCCGCTCACGGCGTGGATTGCGCAGCCTGTCGCCGACCAAGCCGGCAGCGCCTATCGACGCCGACAGGGCGGCCGCCAATCGGGACGACCGCATGGTCGACCTCCTGTTGTCGCGGGTCGATGTCTCCACCCTCGGACGCTCCCACGTCCTCAGTGTAAAGGCAGAGGCACAAAACCCGGCCACAGCCGCGGCGATCGCCAACACGCTCGCCGACCAATATCTGGACTACCAGCGTCGCGACAAGGTCGAGTCACTGGACCGCGTCGACAAGTTCCTGCTCGGCCGCGTCTCCGCGCTCCGGGAGCAGGTTGCAAAGTCCGACCAGGCGGTGGAGGACTATCGACGGAGCCACGACCTCTACAAGAGCGCCAGCACCAGTGTTACCGCCCAACAGCTGAGCGAGCTCAACACGCAGCTTCTCGCGGCCCAAACGGCCAAGGCCGAGGCCGACTTGCGGCTGCAGGAAGCCCAGGAAGTGAGCAAGGGAGGTCTTGACAGCGACAGCGTGCCGGAGGTCCTGAAGTCGCCGCTCATCGCGATGCTCAAGCAGCAGCAGGCCGACACCGAACGAAAGGCCGCCGAGCTGGCCGCCTCCTATGGGGCGCGCCACCCGGCGATGATCAACGCCCGCGCCGAGGCCGCCAACATCCACCGGCGGGTCAATGTCGAGGTCGGGAAGATCATCGAAGGACTGGCGCGCGAGGCCCGCACCGCCAACGCACGCTATGAAGCGCTGGCCAAGAATTTCGAGACGCTGAAGCGTCAGATGGGTGCCGTCAACGACCAGTCGATCCAACTCGAATCGCTCGAACGCGAAGCGACGGTGAATCGCAATCTCCTGGAAGCGATGCTGCTGCGCACCAAGCAGAGCACGGGAGCCGAAACCATCCTTCAGGCCAACGCCAAGCTCGTCTCGCCGGCCGCGCCGGCAAGCGCGCCCAGCTATCCGCCGAAGGCGCTGATCGCCTTCCTCGGCGTCGCCGGCGGCTTCATGGTGGGTGCCGCGATCGCCCTGTTGCGGGAGAGCGGCGATCATACGTTCCGCCGCGCCGAGCAGCTCGAGTCCGCGACCGGCTTGCCTGTCATGGCAATGGTACCGCAGATCGCGGGCAGGACGCCGCCGGCCATGCAGGTCCTGCGCCAGCCGACCTCGTCGTACAGCGAGGCGCTGCGGCGCCTTCACATCGGCGTCGAGCTTTCCGAGGCAGCCGCCTCGCCCAAGACTATCCTCTTCAGTTCCGCCGCCCCTTCGGAAGGCAAGTCGGTGATGGTCGCTTCGCTCGGCCGGCTGCTCGCGAGCAACGGCAAGCGGGTCCTGCTGATCGACGGCGATTGGCGCAGTCCGCGTCTGCACCAGATCTTCCGCTGCAGCAATCGCGACGGTCTGGCAAGCCTGTTGATCGACAAGGAAGCCCAGCTCGAAGGGACCATCCATCACGATGCCCTATCCGGCGTCGACGTGATGCCGGCCGGACCCTGGAGTCCCCGCTCGGCCTATTTGCTCGGGTCCGATCATATGCGCCAGCTGCTGGAAGCGCTGGAGCCGCACTACGAGTTCATCATCCTCGATACCCCGCCCGCCCTGGTCACGGCCGATGTGCTCGCCCTGTCGCGCCTGGTCGAGAAGGTGGTGTTCGTGGTCCGCTGGGGTCACACCAGGCAGGAAGCAGTCCTTGAAGCGCTAAAGCAGATCATCGACGCACAGGCAGACGTCGCCGGTGTCGTGATGTCGCGCGTGGTGTCCAAGCAGTACCGCCAGTATTCCTACGGCGACCCGTTCTTCGAGGGCAAGCGAAGCGCCTAGCGGCATAGCGCCTACAGATCATGCAGCCCCATCCTGCATCCTATTCGTCACGCGCCACTGGCCCCAGTTGCGGGCCTGGCATGCTGGCGAGGCGCGAAATCCTCATCCTCGAGCCCGATGCCGAGGGTCACGCTCAGGAATGGCTGCAGCATCTGATCGAATTCGTTGCGGCGGACGCGACGGCTGCGGCGATTGCCGTGGCCGCGCCCCCGGCGCTTTGCGCCGCGCTATCGCGATCCATGCCCGCCGTCGCCGACGGCCGCATCCGCTTCATTCCCCTGACGCCGCGCGAACTCAAGCTTTGCGCCCACCGCTCGCTGTCTATAGCTGCGTTCGCGCGGTGGTGGACCATGCGCCGATATCTCGCCCGGACTGGCGCTGATTCCGCATTCTTTCTCTCGCTGGACCTTCTTTGTCTGCCGCTCGCGCTTGGGCTGCGCGCAGCGGACAAACCGATTGCCGGCGTCGTATTCCGTCCTTCGGTACACTATCACACTTTGGGGGAATATCGCCCGAGTTCGGCCGAACGACTGCGCGACCTGCGAAAGGACGTGCTGTATCGCCTGATGCTGCGCAACCCGAGCGTGCGGACTGTGCTGTCACTCGATCCTTTCTTTCCAGCACATGCCCGGTCACATTACAGCCACGGCAACAAGGTGCGTCCTTTGCCCGAACCGCCGATCCAGGTGCCATCTGATGGCGACAAAGCGTGCACGGTCGAGTTTGTGCCCCCCGGACGCGTTGGCCTGCTTCTGTTCGGCTATTTGACGGAGCGCAAAGGACCATTGGAGGTGCTTGACGCTTTGCGACTGCTGCCCGCGCAAATCGCCAAACGCATCGCCTTGTTGTTCGCGGGCCGCATAGACCCGGCGATCCATCGTGCCATTGACGAGCGCCGCTCGGTGTTGACGCGCGAACAGCCCGACCTTTGGCTGCGTATCGAAAACAGGTGGGTGAACCGGGCCGAACTCGAGGTCCTGGTTGCGCGTAGCGACGTCGTGCTGGCGCCCTACCAGCGTTTTGTCGGGTCGAGTGGCGTCCTGATGTGGGCAGCGCGCGCGGGCCGGCCGGTACTCGCCCAGGAATTCGGCCTAGTCGGACGCCTGACGCGGGACCATCGCCTGGGCGCGGTGGCCGATTCGTCCGATCCGGCCTGTTTAGCGCGCGAGATCGAGCGGATGATCGTGCACGGCCCGCAAAACTTCATCGACGTTTCATCGGCCGCGGCATTCGCCCTTTCCTGTACACCCCAGCGCTTTGCATCGACGTTGCTTTCGAGCCTGGACGAGCCCATCGCCGCGCAAGGCAGCAACCTCGACATGATCACACCACAGGCGACGGTCGCCGTGGAGAATAATCCGCCCAAGTCGTAGGTCATGCGCGGACCGCATGATGACGCGGTCGAACCCACTCTTGTTGGAAAGGCTCGTGAATGTCGAAGAATGATCTCGTGGTCGTGACCGGCGCCGGTGGCTTCATCGGCGGCCACCTGGTGCGGGTGCTGCAGCAGCGCGGGCACGGCAGGATCCGCGCTGTCGACGTGAAGCCGCTCGAGGAGTGGTACCAGAAGACGCCGGGCGTCGAGACCCAGGTGGGCGACCTTGCCCTGCTCGAGCCCTGCCGCGCGGCGGCCAGGGGCGCCAGGATGATCTACAACCTCGCCGCCGACATGGGCGGCATGGGCTTCATCGAGACCCACAAGGCCGAATGCATGCTGTCGGTGCTGATCAGCACCCACATGCTGGTGGCGGCCAAGGAGGCCGGCACCGAGCGCTTCTTCTATTCGTCGTCGGCCTGCGTCTACAACGGCGACAAGCAGACCCGCGCCGACGTCACGGCGCTGAAGGAGGAGGACGCCTATCCGGCGATGCCGGAGGACGGCTACGGCTGGGAGAAGCTGTTCAGCGAGCGCATGGCCCGCCATTATCGCGAGGATTACGGCATCGCCACCCGGGTCGCCCGCTACCACAACGTCTACGGCCCCGAGGGCACCTACGACGGCGGCCGCGAGAAGGCGCCGGCCGCGATCTGCCGCAAGGTGATCGCCGCCAAGCTGTCGGGCAAGCACGAGATCGAGATCTGGGGCGACGGCGAGCAGACCCGCTCGTTCATGTACATCGACGACTGCACCGACGGCACCATCCGGCTGGCCGAGAGCGCCATCACCGAGCCGCTCAACATCGGCAGCGACGAGCTGGTCAGCATCAACCGCTTGGTCGACATCGTCGAGAAGATCGCCGGCGTCAGGCTCAAGCGCTCCTACAAGCTCGACGCCCCCAAGGGCGTGCGCGGCCGCAACAGCGACAACGACCTCATCAAGAAGCTGCTGAAGTGGGCGCCTTCCATCCGTCTCGAGGACGGCATGGAGAAGACCTACAGGTGGATCCACGACGAGATGACCTCGGGCAAGGCTTCCGTCGTCAACGCCCTGCCGCGCGCCGTCGCCGCTCAGTAGCCGTCATATCACAAAGCCCCTCCCGAACGAATCTCAGTTGATTCCAATGAACACCACGGCGGGCACTTCGACCTCGGAACCACTCAAATCTGTTCAATGCCTCCGTGCAATTGCCGCGCTGTTCGTTGTCGGCTTCCACAGCACCCTTCTTTTGCACGACAATTTCGTCCCCGACTTCAAGGTATGGGAGAACGGCAACTCGGGAGTCGACCTCTTCTTCGTCATCAGCGGCTTCATCATGGTCGTTTCGTCCCGGCGGCTCTTTGGCTACGCCGACGGCTGGCATCGCTTCATCGTACTACGCCTGGTGCGCATCGTTCCCATGTACTGGCTGGCGACCATAGCCAAGCTCCTGGCGGTTGCGGCCCTTCCTGAAATGGCCCGGCATACCTTCTTTACCGCTTGGAACACCATTGCCTCGTTCTTGTTCCTGCCGTCGTTCGATGGAGCAGGCGTTCTCCGGCCGGTGCTGCCCGTGGGCTGGACGTTGTCGTACGAGATGCTCTTCTACGTCGTTTTCGCGGCTGCGCTGTTCTTCAAGCTCGATCCCATCATCCTGGTCGGACCGGCGCTGACGGCTCTGGCGCTTGTCTCCCTCGCGGGCCAAGACGGCTGGCCCGCCATTACCGCACTCGCCAGCCCATTCTTGCTGGAGTTCGTCCTTGGCGTGATCATCGGCCGTGCATTTCTGACGAAACGGCTTCAAGAGATTTCGCCGACATGGGCTCTCCTGATCGGTGTCACCGGACTAGCCTGTCTCGCCGTCGTTCCAGCCGACGGAGCTTGGGAGCGCGTGATGTTTTGGGGCACCGCCGCCTCCGCGGCACTGGGCGGCGGCGTGATCTGTGAACGCTGGTTGGGTCGCCGTTTGCCCAAGCTGCTTCTCGACATCGGCGCGGCGTCCTACTCGCTGTATCTCACCCACGGTTTCGTATTGCCGGCGATCGCCATTGTGTTCGCCAAGTCCGGACTCGCCGGCCCTGCGCTCGTCATCGCGCTCGTTTCGTCCTGCCTGCTCGCGAGCATCCTGACATCCCTGATCGCTTTCAAATGGGTGGAGGCGCCCATGACAGTCTGGCTTCGGCGCATGGTTCGCGATGGCCGGAGAACCACGCTGGCGCCGTCAGAAACCCTGTGATCTTTTGGCCAGGAACGCCTCGGGCGAGTCACTGGAAAGACGTTCCGCGCCCCAGGCATGCATGACTGAAATTCCCAAGGCCGGGGAGCGTAGTGCGGCCTGAACGATCAGCGAACGAAACCAAGGTCTGTCACCAGCGATGCCCCAGGAGGACACCATGACAAAGCTGCAGATGGCGCGACGTGCGATTCTTGCCGTGGCCGCGGCGTTGGCGGCGGCGCCACCGCGTGGCGTGCACGCACAAACCCGACCAGACCAGGGCCGGGGTGGCAGTCGAGGCCAGGCAACCAGTTCGTTCATATGGGCACGCAACGGGAAGGAGTTCGCGCAGGCGCTGCAGGACGGCGTGGCGGAAGGCTTTCTCCCGATGTTCGATCCGCGAACCGACATCGAACTGTCCTCCACCATTGTGCTCGAACAGCGGAAGAACGAGGGCATGACGTGGGGCGCCAACGGCAACCACGCCAAGATCCGCTGGGTCGGCCCCGGCGGCCAGGACATGATCGTCGTCCAAGGCGTGAAGGGCGTGGCCAATCGCGGGTTCTATTTCGAAAAGTTCAACCTCTATGGGGGCGGTTACGACCGAGCGCCATGCGGTGCGTGCCTGAAGCTCCGTGCACCGCTGGGTGATGTCGGAGCGCTTTACAAATTCACCCTGCGCGACATCTACACCAGCTATGGCACCTACGGCATCGTCCTGCAGGGCGCCGTCTTCGAGGGCATGTGCGAGAACGTGCATGGCGAGAATCACACCAAGGATGGCCTGTACATGGAGCACACGAACGTCGGTCGAAGCGACCAGGGCATCGTGTCCAATGTCCAACTGATCCATCCCAACATGAGCCGCAACCTCGGTTCAGGCGTGAGGTCGGTCTACTCCTGCAATGCGGCGTTCGGTTCGTTCGTGCTCAACGCCGAGGGCGGCATCGTCGCCCCGGAAGGGCTGCGCGTTGGCTTCGCCAACAACGGCGAGAACACGGGTGAAGCCCTCTACGTCGTTCCCAGCAACGGCTACGGCTCGTACATCCTGTACAGCGAAGGCTCAACCGACAGTAGCACACACGCGCGTCGCTGGGACGGCACCAGGAAGGATTGGGTCAGTGTCGGCAAGCCCATGCTGTATGTCCTTTCGCGAGGGCCAGGCGTCACCGAGACCGGGAATCACGTCGCAAAGTATGGAGGCGCGCTAAAAGACAGCGCCGTCCGCGTCGTCAAGTAGACATCCGAACCGCCTGGATCCATTCCGAGGTGTCACTAAAAGATCACGTCATGCCGATGCCGCGCCTGCAACCTCGGGTCGGCTAAACGACCTCCATATGATCACAACATGTCCGGCCAATACGGTGGAGAATCACACCCGCGACGACCGAAAGGCCGTCGGTTCATCTGCGGCGAGAGGCCATATGGCGAAGCAAGGCGTCACGGAGCGCGCGACGACGATGCAGCTCAAGCACGCGGTCGACTACGTTCCCGCGACTGCTCGAGCCGGCGCAAGCCCGTCGCGGCGAGGCCACGCCGTCTCCGAAGCAATCGTCAGCCGATTCGTCGCGGGTTTCGACGCCATTGCCATCTTCGGAACGGGGCTCGCCGCGATGCGCTGGAACCCGGCTGCCGTCGATTGGCGCCTCGACGGCCTTGTCGTCCTTCTGGGCGCATTGCTGGGCGTGAACTTCCTGCACCTTGCCGGCGCACACCGCTTCGCTCAGTTCGCCGACCTGGGCGCCGCCATCGGCCGCGCCTTGCTCGGTTGGCTTCTGACGCTCGGTGCGCTGTTCGTCGCCACCTTCATCATAGAACCGGTCACCGCCGCCGATGGGCCATGGGTGGCGTTCTGGTTCTCGGCCGGCGTCGTACTGCTCACGGCGAGCCGGGTCGTATTGCACCACAGGATGCGAATCTGGAACCGCGACGGCCGTCTCGGCGAAGTCGTGGCCATCGTCGGTGCAGGATCGGTCGCCCAGCGCCTGCTGCGCGGCCTGAACAACGCTCCCGCGGGCCCACGCATATTCGGTGTCTATGACGACAATATCGCTTCCTTGCCGCGACGGTGCATGGGACATCCCATCCTCGGAACGGTCGACGATCTGGTGCGTGATGCACGCCTTCAGGGGATCGACACCGTGATCGTGGCGCTGCCGTCGACGAGCGAACACCACCTGGTCGCGGTGCTCAACAAGCTCTGCCTGGTCCCGGTCGACGTCAAGCTCTGTCCCAGCGAATTTGCGCTACGGCTTGGCAGGCTTCAGGCGAGCCACGTCGGCGGTCACACGTTTCTGGACGTCATCCACCGACCACTGCGCGACTGGCGCTGGATCTGCAAGACGATCGAAGATCGGTTTTTCGCCGCACTCATCCTGACAATGATCTCGCCCCTCATGCTGACGATCGCGTTGGCCATCAGGCTCGACAGCCCAGGACCCATCCTGTTCAGGCAGAAGCGCTACGGCTTCAACAACCAGATCATCGATGTACTGAAGTTCCGCACCATGTACCAGGAGCTGACCGACGCCAATGCCGAGCGGTTGACGCAGCGCAACGACCCGCGCATCACACGCATCGGCGCTTTCCTGCGCCGCTACAGCCTCGACGAACTGCCCCAATTCCTCAACGTATTGCGGGGCGACATGTCGGTCGTCGGTCCGCGGCCACATGCGCTTGCCGCCAAGGCTGGCCCGCTCCTCTACCAGGAGGCTGTCAAATACTACGACGCGCGGCATCGCATGAAACCCGGGATCACTGGATGGGCCCAGGTGAACGGCTGGCGCGGCGAGACCGACACATTGGAGCAGATACGCAAGCGTGTAGAGCATGACCTATACTACATCGAGCACTGGTCGATCACCCTCGACCTCCAGATCATCGCCCGCACCGTGCTCGGCGGTTTCACCGGTCGTAACGCGTTCTAGTGGCAAGCGGACGTCGCCAGTGCGCTGCCTGTGGCTCACGCTTGCCGACCCGGACCCGCGGTACAACGGCCAGTACATCTATTCCGGCGGATTGATCGATTCGCTGGTCGAGGCCGGCGGCCATGTCGAGGTGCTGGGCCTTGGCCGTTCCGAAGGGATTCATGTCGGCGGCCAATGCACCGACCAAGTCGTCTGGTGGTTGCCGGCCGACGTGCCGTACTCCCACTGGGGTAGCCTCACTTCGACGTTGCCACACATTGCCTATCGTTGCCGGACGACCGGCATGCGGCGCATCCTCGACAAGCTGCTGAAACGCGGCGGCTGGGATGCCATCGTGTTCGACGGCATTTCAGCCGGATGGGCGCTGCCACGCGTGCTCGGGCACTATGCCGGTCGCCAGGACCGGCCTCGCCTGATCTACATTTCCCACAATCATGAGGAGAGTCTGCGCACCCAGATCGCCGAAAGTCAGCCGCTGTTCCTCAAACGACAGGCGGTCCGCCTCGATGCGCTCAAGGTTTCTCGCCTGGAACGGGAGCTTGTCGACGCCGCCGACTTCGTGACGGCAATCACGCACGATGACCTCAAGCTCTATCAGCTGCGGCGGCGCGACAAGCCGATGGGCGTGCTCACGCCCGGCTATTGCGGCCGGCGCCTGGTCCAGCGGCGGATTTCACGCACGCTGCCGCGGCGCGCCGTGATCGTCGGCAGCTTCGACTGGATTGCCAAGCGCATGAACCTGGCCGAGTTCGTCGAGGTCGCCGATCCTCTATTTGCCGGCGCCGACGCGGAGCTGCTTGCGGTCGGCAGCGCCGACGAGGCGTTCCTCGAGCAACTGAGGCAGAAGACGGTCGCCACTCGGTTCACGGGCACGGTGCCGGACATCGAGCCTTATCTCGACGAGGCGCGGATCGCGATCGTGCCGGAGCGCAACGGCGGCGGCTTCAAGCTCAAGGTCCTGGAGTATGTCTTCAATCGCGTGCCGGTCTTCGCGCTGACCGGCTCGTTCGCCAGCGTTCCTTTGCATCATAACGACAGCGTCATGCTCTATCCCGACCATGCGGCCTTGGCGCACGGCGTGCTCGAAGCGATCGACGACGTCGAGCGGCTCAACCGGCTTCAGGAACGCGCCTTCCTTGCCTGCAACGGCCGCTTCGACTGGTCGAGCCGCGGTCGGCAGATCGTGTCGGCAATCGCCTCATGACTGCGCTGCCGCTCGGCGCTGCACCTTCGGCCCGACGACTCGACTTCCTCGATTCGGCATTGATCACGCTTTTCCTGCTCGGCCTCTATCTTGGCGTATCCTTACAGATCACCGAGAAAATCCCGCTGACCTGCGCGCCGTCGGGAGCGGCAGGGCTACTCATGCTGTGGCGCCGGCGCAACCAGATCAACGCCCGCCACCTCGCAGGATTGCTCGCCGTCGTCACGATCTACCTCGGGTCCATCCTGTCGGCGACGGACTATGCCTTTCTCAGCAAGCGCTTCACCGGGCTGGTCCAGCTCACCTATTCCCTGGTCATCGGCTATGCCATGTTCCTGACCCTGGTTCACGGCGAGCGTCGGCGGATCGCGAACATCCTGCTGGGTTTCTGCGTCTTTATCATCGTCGGCTGCCTGCTCGAGGCATACGCCGGCCTGCGTCCCATCAGCGATGCGGTGCGCGAACGGCTGTACGATACCAGCATCATCTACGATGCCGATCTGCGCGACCAGCTCCTGTACGGCCGCGTTCGGCCGAAGCTGTTCACGTCCGAACCGTCAGCTGTCACTTTCGCCTATACGCAGTACAGTACGCTCTGGCTGGTGGTGAGTCCGTGGCGGCGGAAGCTGCTGGTATTTCTTGGCATGGTCGCGCTCGCGCTGTTCGTGCTGCCCGGGCCCACTCTGGTCTTGATGCTGCTGCTGGCGGTCCCCTATCTGATCTTCCTGGCCGGCGCACAACCGGGACGCCGGCCGTCGATAACCCGCATGGTCGGCTCCGTCACTCTCTCTGCCCTTCTCGTCGGCTTGACGATCGTGCTTGGTCAGATCTTCTTCGCCGCAAGGTTGAATCAGCTCGCAAACGGCGACGATGCGAGCTTCTTCGGGCGCTTCACCGGACCGATGCTCGTGGCTTTCGACATGTTCCGCCATTATCCCTGGGCCGGCGCCGGGCTCACCGGCGAGCCTTTCATCGCCGACCGTGTGATGAACGTCTATATGAACACACCGTATTTCCAGGCGGCGTGGCGTATCCCGCGCATCGCCGATGCACTCAGCAACTATTTCTGGCTCCACTGGATCTATCTGGGCGTGGTATGGGGCGTCATCTGCATCGTGGCGGTCTCGGTGTGGCTGCGCATGCTGGGCGTGCCCAGTTTGACCTATTGTTGGGCTGTATGGGTCATCCTGGGCCAGGCGTCCGGCTCCTATGTCGGGCCGAAAACCTGGAGCGTGCTGCTGATGGCGGCAGCAGCCTCCATCCTGGCGGCCGGCGCCCGTCAGCACCGTGTCGCACCATCGCGCTCCCAAGCGCCCGCCTTGCGCGCGCGGCTTATCGAGGCTCGGCGATTGGGGTATGTCCGATCATGAGCGGATGAATCGGGCCTTGAAGGGAATGGCGCAGAGCACGCCGGAATAGGTCACCCATGCCCACGACTGCGGGCGACCGCCTTGGCGAACATGGCTTCGAAGCGGTCTGCAACACCCGAGATGTCGAAGGCGGCTTCGGCGTAGGCACGGCCTGCAGCGCCGAACTTGGCGCAGGTCTGCGACTCCTTCCGCAGTCGGTCGGCAGCCGCCACGAAGGCTTGATCGCATCCAGCGGAGACGCAGAGCCCGGCGCCAGCATTCTCGACCAGCCGGGCTGATAGATTACTAGGCGGCGCCGACAAGAGGATTGGACGCCCCGCGCAGAGATAACTGAGGACTTTCGAGGGAACCGAGAATGGTCCCGCGTCGCTTTCGAGCAGCGCGACGAGAACATCGGCCGCACCGAGGACATCCGGGAAGAGGTCCATCGGCTGCAAAGGCAAGAACAACAGATTTGACGCCGGTTCCGCGGCGCTGCGGGCTTTCAGGGCGTCGTAACTGACGCCGGAGGCGGCAACCGCCACGACGACCCTGGGATCACCCCTGAAATGCTCGGCGAGAGCCCAGAGCAGGTCAGGATTGTGCTTCAGCGCCAGAGTGCCGGAGTACAGAAAAACGAACTTGTCCGAGAGCCGGTGTCTCCTCGCCCAAGAATTGGCCTTTGGGCGTAACGGCAACGTATCGAGCGCACCCCAATTCGGGATCACGCCAACAGCGTCTTCGTCTACGCCAAAATCCTTGAGCGCAGGCCTGAAGTCTTCACTCGCGAGAACAACCCCGTCGCTTCGACGCAGCATGCCGGCTTCAAGGTGTCTATAGTATGCACCGATGATGCGACCGATGCCGGGAACTTTCCGGCTCAGGATTCTCGCCGCTGCCAAGCTGTAGAAATCCTGCATCCAGAAGACGAACGCGGAGCCGGCACGGCGGACGCTCTTGAGAATCGGCGCCTGTGCCTCGAGCGGCGTATTGCCAGAAATCGTCACATCCGGCGCGAATGAACCGATCCTCCGACTGGCCAGGTCACCATAAAGGATGTCCGCCTGACGCCTGCGTACAAGATTTGCCTTGGAATAGGCCCGTCCAATCGAGATCGCTTCGATCGAGAAATTGGCAGGGTCGCTCGACAGCCGCTGCGTGTTGCCTTTTGGCCCCATGTCCTCGGCAAAGAAGAAATGCCGCACCTCATGCCCGCGTCGCGCGAGCTCGCGCGACAGCCCGAACTGAAACGGATGGCCGCAATAGTCGTGAAACGCAATCCTCAGGGAGCCAGAGGCCTTCTTCGCCAGGGGTATGCCGGCCTCGACGACGGGGTCTCCATGCCGAAAGTCCGAAAGCGCCTTGTTCCCGGCTCGCATCATGGGTTTGGGCCTCCGAATGCCGTTTGGTAAGCGGTCACAAGATGGCGGGACCAACGCAAAAGCTCGCGGCGGGGCTCAGGCCATGCGAGCACAGCCAGGCCGATGGCGACGAGGGCGGTGGCGCCGGCCAGAAGGACGCCCGGCACGGACGGTCCCGCCCCGGGAAGAAGGCCATAGCGCAGCGCCCACACGGCGCCCGCCGCGGCAATAGCCGCGCTCACCGCAGGCGCAACAGCGCTCACGATATCGCCCATCGATACCGGACCGCTGCGGCTCGCCAGCCAGAAGGCTATCGGCAGGCGAATCAGCAGGCCCACGATGGCGATCGAAGCGGCCACCCCGGTCACCCCCCACGACAATCCGGCCAGAATGGCGACGATGCAGAGGGCGGCATCGATGATGGTCGCGCGCAGGAGCTGGGCGGAGCGACCCTGGGTCATGTAGAGCAGGCTTGCCGCCATGAGGACGGGCAAATAGGCGGCCGATACGCTGAACAAAGCCACGAGCGGGATCGCCTGCATCCAGGCCTGCCCGAACAGGATCCGTACCACCCAGTCGGCCAGGACGGCCGCGACCGCGAAGATCGGCATGGTGAGCAGCGCCAGCTTCTGCATGATCTGCCGGAAAATGGAACGGTAGCGCTCCGGCTGACCGGCGAGGCGACTCAGCGCCGGCATGCCGGCGGCATAAACCGGCGCGTTGATGGTATTGACGGGCAGCAGCACCAGCCGCGTGGTGCGCTCATAAAGGCCAAGCACAGCCGGTCCCCACAGCCAGCCGATCAGGATCTGGTCGACGCTGCGAGCAATCGCCGTGGCAAATCCGCTGCCGGTCACCGAAGCGCCAAAGCGCAGGAGCTCCCCCATGCCGCCGACCGCAACCGGCGCCGATGGCCGCCATCGGCACACGGCCCAGCTTCCAACCATCAGAAATGCCGGGGAGACCAGGCGCTGCACCACCAGCGCCCAATATCCCTGGCCCGCCAAGGCGAGGCCGATGGCTGCTGCAAATCCCGCGAAATCCGCCAACGTCTCGGCCGAAGCGATGGCACCGAAGCGCATCTGCCGACGCAGCAGCGCCCAATGCTGCACGGTGAGCCCGCTCAGGACGAAGCCCAGGGCCAGCCACTGCGTGATCGCCTCGAGTTCGGGCTGGCCGTAGAAGCGGGCCAGCGCCGGCGCGCCGAGCAGGAGGCCTGTCGCGAGCAATGCGCCGACGGCGGCGTTGATCCAGAACAACGCCGAGACTTGGGCTTGGGAAATGCCTTCCTTCTGGATGGTCGCGGCAGAAAGGCCGAAATCCTTGACCAGCTCCAGCAGTGCGCCCAGCGAGGCGACCATGGCAAGAAGGCCGAACGCCGACGGCGGCAACAGCCGCGCCAGCACGGCAAGCGTCGCCATTTGGCCAAGCACGCGGAGCGCCTGGGCCGCCAGAAGGACGGTGCCACCGCGTCGCGATCGCCGCCCAATATCCGCGATCAGATGGTCCGTGGCGAGCGCCGCCTCAGGCGACGGCGCGCTGTCGCTCGGGGACGACGTTGTCAACGTACCACCGGTAGGTCGCGGCCAGGCCCTCGCGGAGAGAGGTCCGCGCCTTCCAGCCGAGCGATGCCGCGAAAGAAGTGTCCACCATCTTACGCGGCACGCCGTCGGGCCGACTGGCGTCGAACTTCACGCCGCCCTTGTAGCCCACGACCTTGCAGATCAGGTCGACGAGATCGACGATCGGCACGTCCGTGCCGGGACCGAGATTGACGATCGCCTCGTCGGAATAGCTCTTCATCAGGAAAACCATTCCGTCGGCGGCATCGTCGACATAGAGGAATTCGCGCCTCACCGCGCCGGTGCCCCAAACCTCGATCGCCGGCGCACGCGCACGCATCGCCGCATGGGCCTTGACCAGCAAGGCGGGCACGACGTGGCTTTGCATGAGGTCGAAATTGTCGCCCGGCCCATAAAGATTGGTCGGCATGACCGAGATGAAGTCGCAGCCATATTGGCGGCGATAGGCCTGGCCCAGCTTGATGCCGGCGATCTTGGCCACCGCATACCACTGATTCGTAGGCTCGAGCGGGCCCGTCAGCAGCGCCGACTCGGGGATCGGCTGCGGCGCAAGGCGCGGATAGATGCAGGAGGAACCCAGGAGCATCAGCTTCTCGACGCCGACGCGGCGCGAGGCCTCGACGACATTTCCCTGGATCATCAGGTTGTCGTAGATGAACTCCGCCGGACGCGTGTCGTTGGCGTAGATGCCGCCGACGCGGGCGGCGGCGAGGAACACGGCCTGCGGCCGGGCCTCGGCCATCCAGCGTTCGACCTGGTCGGGCCGGCGCAGATCGACGCTGTCGCGCGGCGCGGTCAGGATCTCGCACTCTTCGCTGCGAAGGCGGCGGACCAGGGCACTGCCGACGAGGCCGCGATCCCCCGCCACCCAGACGCGCTTATTGCGCAGCGTATAGCTTCGGCTCGTTGGCATTCTTGGCTCCCATCCTTTTCATCACCAGACGATCGGCTTCCACCATCTCTGCGACCAGTTCCGGAAAGCTCGTGCGATGCCGCCAGCCAAGCTTGGCCAGGGCCTTGGCCGGGTCGCCGAGCAGCAGATCGACCTCAGTCGGCCGACGGTAGGACCCGTCGATCGCGACCAGGACGTTGCCCGACCGCCGGCAACAGCCCTTCTCCGCATCGCCCTCGCCACGCCAAACAATGGGACGGCCGATCTGGCGGAAGGCGAGTTCGACGAACTCCCGCACCGTATGTGTCTCGCCGGTCGCCAGGACGTAGTCGTCGGGCTCATCCTGCTGCAGGATCCGCCACATGCCTTCGACATAGTCGCGCGCGTGGCCCCAGTCGCGCTTGGCGTCGAGATTGCCGAGATAGAGGCACTCCTGATAGCCACGCTCGATCGCCGCGACGGCGCGCGTGATCTTGCGCGTGACGAAAGTCTCGCCTCGGATCGGCGATTCGTGGTTGAACAGGATGCCGTTCGAGGCATGCATGCCGTAGGCTTCGCGATAGTTGACGGTGATCCAGTAGGCGTAGAGCTTGGCCACTGCGTAGGGACTGCGCGGATAGAAGGGCGTCAGCTCGCGTTGCGGGGTTTCCTGCACCTTTCCGAACAGCTCGGAGGTCGAAGCCTGATAGAAGCGCACGTCATGCTGCATGTTCAGGATCCGGATCGCCTCGAGCAGTCGCAGCGTCCCCAACGCGTCGGTGTTGGCCGTGTATTCCGGCGTCTCGAAGCTCACCTGCACATGGCTCTGCGCTGCGAGGTTGTAGACCTCCGTCGGCTTGACCTCGCCGATCAGCCTCAAGAGGTTGGTCGAGTCCGTCATGTCGCCGTAGTGCAGGAAGAGCCGGACGCCGGCGTCGTGACGGTCGCGGTACAGATAGTCGATGCGCTCGGTATTGAGCAGCGAGGAGCGACGCTTTACGCCGTGCACGATGTAGCCACGCGACAGCAGGTAGTCGGCGAGATAGGCTCCATCCTGGCCGGTTATCCCGGTGATGAACGCGACCTTACTGGACATGTGCCGACCTCTCGATTGCACCGGACTTCAGCAATAGGCGATCCGTTCGGCCACCCGGCTCCACGAGTAGTTCCGCAGCACATGGCGTTGTGCGGTGGCCGCCATGTTGGCGAGGCGCGGCGGGTCGCTGACCGCGCTCAGGATGGCCTCGGCGAGCGCCGCCGGATCGGCGCGATCGACCAGGAAACCGTGCCGCCCGCCGTCGACGAGCTCCGGCAGGCCATTCCGGTTGAGGCCCATGACCGGCGTCCGCGACGCCATCGCCTCGAGATAGACCTGGCCCCACGGATCGTTCAGCATCGGCTGGACCAGCAGGCTGGCGTCGCGATAGAGCTGCTGCAGCGCCGGCCAGGGAAGGTGGGCGTGAAAGGTCACGCCGGCACGATCGCCGACAAAGGCACGGCTGCGCTCGTCGCCGACAATGGTCAGCCCGAGATCGGGTCGCCGTCGGCGCGCCCGCTCGAATGCGTCGAGCAGCAACAGACCGCCCTTGGCCTGGAACAGGTGCTTGGCGACGAAAAGAAGCGCGGGCTTTTCGTAGGACTTCGGGCCATCGTAGGGCTCTATCGCGCCCATGCCCGAACCGACCGCGGTCACCCGATCGGGCGGCAGGCCGTAGTGCGAGATCAGGTTGTCGCGGACATAGGCTCCGAAGGTGAAGACATGGGCCAGCCCACGCAAGGCTTCACGCTCGGCCTGCTCGAACGCCGCCATCGCCTTGCCGCTGTATCGGGGGGCATGGACATGGTGGGTTCTCGCCAACGCCCAGCTATGGTCGCAATAGAGATAGTGCGCCATCCCGCTTGCTCGGTCGATCGCCGGCAGATCGAAGGTGCCGGTGTGAAGGATGTGGCGCGTCCCGAGCCGATGCGCGGCCTCGGCGACCTGCGCGGCCAACAACCGCCGCGAGCGCAGGCCGCGCAGGACCTGTTCGCTGCTGAGCGGACGGCCGAGGCCTGTGATCATGTCGCTTGCCGCTACTTGCCATTTGGCCAGCCGACTCATGCGCGGGCGGATGCCTTCCACCGCCACACCGAGCCTTTCGAGCGCGTTCGCCAGATTGGCAGGCGCACCCGACCAGGAGCGCAGATCCCTCGGATCGCCGAAGACGCAGGTGATGGCCACGCGATCGAAGCGCAACATACCGACGTCGCTGTTGAAGGGGCCATTCATCGCGGCCATGGAAACATCGTCCATCGTCGAGCGGCCAGTGATTAACCTGTGACTTGCCCGGCGCGAAGCAGCCACAGATTGATCACGTATCGCGGACGCAACGCTCGTCGATACTGTCAGCGCGAAGGCGAGGTCTCATGTACGGATCAGTCAACGCAAGAGACGCTGGCGACGGGGCCCTCGACGGCGCGCTGACCTCGCCTGCCAGGAGCGACGGCGAACTCCTTTTCTTCTGTCCCGATGTGACGGATGCCAGCACCCTGAAGCGGGTGCAGCAGTTCATCGACCATGGCTATCGCGTCACGGTCTTCAGTTTTCGACGTTCTCGCTACAACACCGCCTATCAGCCGCCGTGGCCCAATGTCCCGCTGGGCTTCACCGCCGATGCCCGATACTTGCACCGGCTTCGCGCGCTGCTTTGCGCCATCCCCGTGCTGTTCGCGCACCGCGCCGCCTTGGGTCGGGCCGCTGTCTTGTACGCCCGAAACATCGACCAGCTGTTCCTCGCGCTGCTTGCCCGCCTCATCGCCTTCTCGCGCGCGCCCGTGGCCTACGAGGTGCTCGATATCCCATCCATACTGATGCAGCGGGGGCTGATGCCGGCGCTGCTGCGGACCATCGAGCGGCTATGCTTGAAAGGTGTGCGCTTGCTGGTCGTGTCCTCGCCTGCCTTTCATCGCAACTACTACGTCGCCGTCCAGAACTATCGCGGCCGCTGGTTCCTGCTCGAGAACAAGCTTCACCCGCCCATCTCCCGCCCGCCGCCGTCGGTACGCAGCGCGGCCGAGCGCGATCGTATCTGGGTCGTCGGCTACTTCGGCCTGATCCGCGGCGAGTCGACTGTCGCCCTCATCGCGCGCCTGGCCGAACGTCTGCAGGGCCGTGTGCGGTTCAAGTTCGCCGGCATCCTGACGACAGTCGACCAGGCCCGGTTCGACGAGTTGGTCAGACGCTGCCCCAACGTCGTCTACGATGGCCCCTACCTGCCGCAGCAGGATCTCGAACGGCTCTATCGAGATGTCGACTTTGCATGGGCGCTCGACCTCGAACACACCGACCACAACTCGCGATGGTTGATGCCCTGCCGCTTCTACGAGGCTGGATATTTCGGAATACCCTGCCTGGCCGTCCATAGCTTCGAAGTCGGTGCCATGATCGAGGCTCATCGCATCGGCTGGACCTTCGACGTCCCTCTCGAGGAATTGCTGGTCCGCTTCTTCGAACGCCTGACACCAGCCGACTACGAACGTATCCGGGGTCGGCTTCGGTCGGTTCCGCCCAGCATGTTCGTGGCGGGCGACGACGTCACCCAACTCTGCACGATGCTTCGTCGATCCGTCAGCTGATCCGAGTGTCCGGGTGCCCTGCCCAGGCAGCGGTCGCTTTGCGATTGATCATGACGCAATCGAATTCGACCAGACGTAGCGCGCTGTCGCGACTCACCGGATAGAAGCCGGTAATGTCGAAGCCGCGTTCGTCGAGAAAGCGGATGGTATCCAGATATCGCGGCATGCCCTTGTAGATGCCGATCACCGAGGCCTCGGTCTGCAACGCCTTCACCTCCGGCAGGCTCCGGCCGGCACCCCGCAGCACCTCGATATCGAATCCCTGCGTGTCGATCTTGAGATAGGGGCGCTCGAAGCCGAAGCGCCGCTGCAGCCCCGGCATCACGACATCGAGAGTCCGCACCGCGACCGTCTCCGTGTGACACGGCACGTTCAGATCGGCATAGTCCTTCACCGTGGCATGGTCGGGTTCCAGGAACGAGCTGAACTGGTCCGACACCATGACATTGATCGGCATCGACCCCTCTCCGCTGCCGAGTGCGTATCCCTCGATGTGCCAATGCCGGTCGCCTCGGCTGCGCTCGCGCAGCGCCTCGACGTGGCGATTCACAGGCTCGAAGGAGATGATCGGACCGGCATACTGCACCTTGTTGCGCAGGAAATCGCGATACTGGCCGGCGTTGGCGCCGACATCGAGCACGCAGTCTATGTCAAGACGGGTCAGCAGCTCGTGCAGATGCAGCGCGAAGTCGCGTTCCTTCATCTCGCGCAGGGGCACGATATCGTAGCCGAACGACCGGCTTACCTTGAGCACAGAGTGCTTGAGGATCTTCAGCATAGGCTGGCTCCATGCGTGCGCCGATCCGCGATAGTGGCCATTGGACCTGCGATGCACTCGTGACCAGTTGGTGATCGGGCATGCCGACGATTGAGGGGCGGAGCCGCATCGCCAACTATCGCCCGACCACGACACAATCGGCGGGAGAGAATTCGTTGTTTGCTTCTTCTGTTGCCGAGCCGGTGCTGGTCACCGGCGGCGCGGGCTACATCGGCAGTCATGTGTGCAAGGCGCTGGCTGAAGCCGGGGCTCGACCGATATGCCTCGACACGCTCGAAAAAGGTCACGACTGGGCGGTTCGGTGGGGATCGCTCGAGCGCGGCGACGTGGGGGACGGCCGATTTGTGGAGGAGGTGTTCCTTCGCTGCAGGCCGCGCATCGTCATCCATCTGGCCGGATACATCGAAGTGGGCGAGTCAGTCACTCATCCCGAGCGCTATCTCGTCAACAACGCCGCCAAGAGCCGTATCCTGATCGGCGCCGCCCTGCGTCACAAGGTCGAGGCGTTCGTCTTTTCCAGCACCTGCGCCGTTTACGGTCTGCCGCAGTCCGATCTGCTCGCGGAAGAACATAGAATTGCGCCCATCAATCCTTATGCCGTCTCCAAGGCGAGCGTGGAACGGGCGCTCGAGGCGGCAGCCTGGCGTGGCTTGCGTTCGGCGTCGCTGCGCTACTTCAATGCCACCGGTGCGGACGCCGCCGGCGAAATCGGCGAGGCCCATGATCCGGAAACGCATCTTCTGCCACTCGCCATCGACGCCGCATTGGGCCTGCGCCCGTCTCTCGTCGTGCACGGCCTGGACTATTCAACCGAGGACGGATCATGCGTGCGCGACTACGTCCATGTGACCGACCTGGCTGATGCCCATTTGCGCGCGGTGCAGTGGCTCATGAGCCAGAAGCCCGGCAGGGGCCGCCACGATGCGTTCAATCTCGGCTCCGGAGCCGGCCACAGCGTCAAGCAGGTCGTCGACTCCATCGGCCGCCTCATCGGCCGGCCGGTGCCGCATGTCTACGGTGCACGCCGGCCCGGCGACTCGCCTCGCCTGGTGGGCTGCATCGCCAAGGCCCAACGCGAACTGGGCTGGACCCCGGCCCGTGGTCTCGAGACGCAGATCGAGGACACGGCGCGCTGGCGGATGTCCATGCGACAATAGTGCCGGGCTTCACGCCGCGCGACCGGCCAAGCGCTCGAACTCGACAAGTTCGGCGCGCTGTTTGGGCAAGGCGGTGGGAAATTCTTCTTGCAGGAACGCGATGAGCTTTTCGCGGATCTCGCATCGCAGGTCCCATGCCTGCTCCGACGTGCGCGCGCTCACCAGGGCGCGAAGCTGGATGGCGCGCTCGTTGGAATCGACGACCTGGAGGTTCACCACCTGGCCGTCCCAGAGCTTGGTCGTCCGCGCGATTTCCTCGAGCTTGGAGCGGATGCGGGCGACGGGCACGGTATAATCGACCCAGAGCAGCACGGTGCCGATCAGGTCTGTCGTCTGGCGCGTCCAATTCTGAAAGGGCTTCTCGAGAAAATACGATAGCGGCACGACGAGCCGACGCCAGTCCCAGACCTTTATGACGACATAGGTGCCGGTGATTTCCTCCACCCATCCCCATTCGTTCTCGACGATCACCGCGTCGCCGATGCGGATGGGCTGGGTGATCGCAATCTGGATGCCGGCAAAGAGGTTGGTGAGCAGCGGCCGTGCCGCCAGCCCGACCACAAGGCCCGCCGCACCGGCCGAGGCGATCAGGCTCACCCCGTACTGCTTGACCGACTCGAACGTCATGAGAGCGGCCGCGACCGTGATGACGAGGACGACGGTGCCGGCCACGCGCCGCAGGATCCGCACCTGCGTCAAATGCTTTCGGGACAGCAGGTCGGCACTGTTGTCGGCGTTGGCGCGGCTGAGATAGAAATCCGAGGCCAGCGTGATGGCGGTGGTGGCGCTCCACCCCAAGAGCACGATGAAGGTCACCACCAAGGCGTGGCCGACCGCCGCCCGTGCCTGCGGTTCCAGCGGGACGACCGGAAGCAGGATGGCGACGGCGACAACCATCAAGGCCACGCGGATGGGACCTTCCGTCGCAGAGATCAGCGATTGGAGGAATTGCCGCCGAGGGGAAACCACGCGATGCGCCAAGCGCATCGCCGTCCGATGAATCAGCAGGGCAAGGCCGGCCGCCGCCGCAAAGGCCAGCACGGCGACCAGCCAGTCCGGCGCCCAATTCGCGTAGGCGATCACTTTGGCCAATAGGTCGCGCATCCCCGACTAACGACGCAGGTCTGCCGGGAGTTGCCGCCAAAATGAAGCGAGCAAGTGCTCCACCGAATGGCTCATGACGATGAAGCCTGCCGCATCACGCCGAGAGCTTATAGAGCTCTGCAACATTATCACGCAGAATGCGCTTTTTCAGCTCTGGACCAAGATGTGCCGTCTGCTTGGCGATGACGTCCTGGCTCCACGGCCAGGTCGAGTCGCTGTGGGGGAAGTCGCTGGCCCACATGAGCTGGTGGGAATCCAGCTGATCGGCGAACTGGAAGGCCGTCCAGTCATCCTGGAAGGTGAGCGCGATGTGCTCGCGGAAATATTCCGAGGGCAGCCGGGCGAGTTCCTTGCCCTTCATCCAATAGCGGTGGCGTTTGTAGGCATGATCCATGCGATACATGAAATGCGGTGCCCAGCCGGCATCGGCCTCGACGCAAACGACCCGCAGCTTCGGGTGCCGCTCGAATACGCCGGAGAATACCAGCATGCCCATGATGTCCTGGCAGCCGCGGATGATCGCGAGGAAGCCGTTGATCTTGGGCCCGCGCGGCTTGACGAGCGTGTTGTCGCCGCTCGACGTCAGGATATGGAAGGACAGCGGCATCTCCAGCGCGACGGCCGCCTCCCAGAACGGATCGAAAGCCGGATCGTCATAGTCCTTTTCGCCGGGATTGCCCGGCATCATGACGCCGCGAAAGCCCATCGCCTTGATGCGTTCGAGATCCTCGATGCCTTCCTTCACGGTGCGGATCGCGGTCTGGCCCATCCCGATCAGCCGGTCGGGAGCATGGACGCAATAGGCCTGGAGCCAGCGGTTGTAGGCGTCGAAGCAGGCCTTCTTGTAGTCGAAGTCGGGATGGTTGCAGATCAGCATGCCGACGGTGGGATAGATGATCTCCGCCGCCACACCGTCCTTGTCCTGATCGGCCAGTCGCACCGTGGGATCCCAGCCGCCGCGGTGCAGATCCGAGAATTTCGCGCCGCCTATGCGGATGTCCTGAGGCGCCACGCCGGCGGCCGCGATGAGGCCCATCGGCACCGGCGTCTTCATGCCGTCGACGACGTAGATATCGCCCATGCCCTCCTTATGGACGATATGCGGCGCCTTTTCGCGCCACGTCGGGTCGATATTGTCGACGTAGCAGCCGGGTGGCTCGGTGATATGGGAGTCGGCGGATATCGGGCGCCAGTCCATTCGTTCCCTCCTGGCCTTGTTTCGCGAAATGGTAGGCAGAGCCGGCGCGCCACTTCAAGCCGCCCGGAAGGGGCCGTTTCGGCGGGCGGCAGCGGTTGAACGGCCCCCTCCCCTATGGCATACCCCCGCCGCACGCTGCCGTAGCTCAGTGGTAGAGCACTCCCTTGGTAAGGGAGAGGTCGACAGTTCAATCCTGTCCGGCAGCACCAGGCCCGCCTGCAAACAGCAACAGGCCCGCACCGATGATGCGTGCGGGCCTCGACCTGAGCGGCTGGATCCTGACCTCGAGTGGCTGCTTGCCGCCCGCTGCCGCCCGGTTGGTCGACTAATTGCGCGTAAAGCCTTCGAGCTCGCCTGCGGCCCAGTCGAGCGTCTTCTCCATCGCCTCGCCACGGAAATAGCGGACGGCCATCTGTGTCTGCAGCGCCTGGACGTAGATCTGCTCGCCGATCTTGTGCGGCGCCGGGGCACCGGCCACCGACAGTATCTGGTGATTGTACGGGTTCGGATAGTGATAGAGCGTGCCCTTGGGCGGTCCCTCCTCCGCCCAGGTCTTGAAGGTCGTGAGCTTGTCGAAGGACGGCAGGTCGTAACCGCCGCTCGCGGCCACCATCTTCTCGGCCGAAGAGGCCTGAGACAGGTACGTGAGCAGGCTCTTGGCGGCCACCTGGTTCTTGCTGAAATTCCAGATGCCCCAGAAGTATGGCGTGAACGGCGCATAGCGGCCCTTTGGCCCGGCGGCGAAGCCGTGCGTCCAGCACTGCTCGGCGACCTTGGGCGCGTCACGCTTGGCGACCGCCCAGGCGCTCGGCGGATTCATGATCAGCGCGCCCTTGCCCGAGACCAGCCACTTGTTGTTCGAGGCGTCATCCCATGACGGCACGTCGGCCGGCAGGAACGCCATCAGGCGCTTGTAGTAGTCGAGAGCGTGGCGCACCTCGTCGCTCTTGACGGTGACGTCGCCCTTGGCGTTGACCAGTTGGGCGCCGAAACCGTGGAAGATCGCGCCCGCGCTGTCGACGTTGTCGGCTGTCGTGCCGAGACCGATGCCGAAGGGATGGCCGCCCTTGTTGCACGCCTCGGCCGCCTTGAGGAAGGCGTCGTACGTCCAGGCATCGGCCTTGGGCGGCGCGCCGGCGGGATACATGGCCTGCACGTCGATGCCAGCCAGCTCCTTCATGTAGTCGATGCGCGAGCAGGGCCCCTTGATCTGGCTGCCGACGGTCGCCGGTATCGCCAGCCACTTGCCGTCGACCTTGCCGAGATACTCGACCGTCGCGTTGACGGCGCCGTTCTGCTTGATCAGCGTCTCCATCACGTCGTTCACCGGCGTGAGCTGGTTGGCGTAGCGAGACGGCAACCAAGTCGACATGGCGAAAATGTCGTGGCCGGACTTGGCCTGCGACTCGGCGGCGCCGGTCAACAGGAGCTTGTTGCCTTGCGAGGTGATGAAATCGACCTGGACCTCGACCTTCTCCTTGGCCGACCATTCGTCGATCAATGTCTTGGTCGCGTTGTTGGCGTTGGGCACCCAGTGGTCCCACAGGCCGAGCGACAGCTTGCCGGCCGCGTAGGCGCCGCGCACGAACGGCGCGGCAACAAAGGCCGTCGACGCCGCGGCAGTACCGGCGACGAACCGACGACGCGCAATCTTCGATGAAGCCATACTTTCCTCCCTAACCCTGATCCTTGATGGGATCTTGTCGAAGACGCTACGGGGCTGGAAGGGTTCGGGCAACGGAATTCCGCAGCCGAGCGCACGGGAAAAGCGGCCTACAACCCGCCCGGGCAGCTAGGCGGTAGGCCGAAAACCATCACACTCGAGGAAAGGTCGAGCGCCGCTGCCGGCCGAACTGCTTGCTTCCACGATGGTCGGAATGCCGTTCCTCCGAGCAACATGCAGCACGGGGTCGAGATGCGCCGCAGGAGCAGCAGCCTTGGGCATGGCGCGGATTTCCAGACTGAAGCGGTCGGTCAATGTTCCATAGCCGGTGGTGAAGTGCGGCGAGAACTTGGAATGGATCGTGAGATCGCCAAGCACATAGTGCGGGATCCAGAGCAGACCCGGGTCAGCCAGAACATAATCCGCCCCGACATCATCGTGCGGCAGAGTCGGCAGCAACCGACGGGGGTCCTGCGCGACGAACCCAAGGCCCGACATCAGACCTGGCACGATTTCCTGAAGCGGGATCCAGATCGACAAGGGGACGTCGGCCGCAACGACTTTCGCATCCTGGTGCGCGCCCACGCCAAGTGCCATGTCGACGTTATGCCGGGCGGTGCAGAATTTCAGCAGGACGGCGATGCTCGATGACCGGCAGATCTCTTCCACCACATCCCACGCCCAGGATTTGATGACGGCCGACAAGACGGCGGCCGCCGGATAGCAATCGTCCCATCGAACCGTCCAGGGGCTGTACCAGCTTCCGCCGTCAGCTTCGCTCTGGTTGGCCGGGAGCGACTGAACGAAGCGGCGGAAAGCCTCGCCGCATTTCTCCAGCGCAGCGGCCGGCAACGCGCCTTTCAGCATCACGACGCCGGATCGTGAAAAGCCGCTGGCGATTGCCGCAGGAAGACGATCTTTGCCAAAAGAGAGAGAATGGCGATCCTGCACGAGCTCGGGATGATTTTCGATGAGTTCCTTGAAATACATCCCACCTGCCCTGACGCACGCCCCTTCCACCTGGCCCCTATCATCCATGCGCCGAGGACGAGCCGCATCCTCGTCGATCGCCCGCGCGCGCGGGCTTGTCCCGATCGGCCGGCGGCCGCAGACTACCATAATGGAAGCCCGGCCCAGCCTGATAATGATCCAGTTCCTGCAATGGGTCGCCGAACGGCCGCGTCGACGGGAGGACGTCATGGAAGCATGGCGCAGCTCCTGCCCGCGTTTCCCGGTGTGGGAAGATGCGCGCGCCGAGGGACTGATCCGGCAATGCGGCGGCGAGCGAGGCGAACACCGCGTGGAGCTGACCGAGCGTGGGCGAAAGGCGCTGAGCCGAGCCTCCCTCTGACCGTGCCCCCGAAGGGGGCGTGTCCGCCGTGCCAACGGTCCAGACCGGCCCCGCGCGTCCAGGCGCGCTGATTTATTGCGGCGGGTCCACCGTGCCTCGGGCTACTATGAGTTTGCCATGACTCTTCAGCGCGCCGCCCTTTGGGCGATCGTCATTGCAACCGCGATATACCTCCTCGTGGCGGGCCGCGGCCTGCTGCTGCCCTTCGTGCTGGGTATCGTGCTCTGGTACATGATCGACGCGCTGGCCGAGGCCTTCGAGCATCCGCGCTTCGGTCACCTGCACCTGCCGCGGCCGATCGCATTGCTGGCGGCGGTTTGCGTCATGGGAGGGCTTTTGTGGGTGGTCGGCCGTACGATCGGCCGCAACATCAGCGCGGTCGTCGCCGCGGCCCCCAACTACGAGCGCCGCCTGCAGATTCTGATCAACGAAGGCGCGCGGCTGGTCGGCCTCGAGCAGGCACCGACCATCGGCGAGCTGTTCGACCGCATCAGCCTCGCCGATACGCTGAGCAGCCTCGCCACCGCGACCGCCTCGGTGGTGAGCGTTGCCGGCATCGTGCTGATCTACGCGGGCTTCCTGTTTGTCGAGCAGATCCGCTTCCGCCGAAAACTCGCGCTCATGCTCGGACCCGGTTTGCAGCAAGCGCGCGTGCATGCCGTTCTCGACCGGATCGACCGCGATATTCGCGTTTACATCCGCATCAAGACCACGCTCGCCGTGGTGACGTCGGCATTCGCCTACGCCGTGATGGGATGGGTCGGCGTCGACTTTGCGGGCTTCTGGGCGGTCATGGTGTTCTTCTTCTATTATATTCCCACTGTCGGCTCGATCCTCGCGATCGCCGCGCCGGCGGTGCTGGCATTGGTTCAATTCGACCATCTGACACCGTTCTTCATCGTGCTGCTGGTGTTCGGCACGATCCAGATCGTGACGGCGAACGTGATCGAGCCGACGATCATGGGCCGCTCATTGAACCTGTCGCCGCTGGTCGTGATCGTTTCACTGGTTGTTTGGGGGACGATCTGGGGCGTGGTCGGCATGTTCCTGTGCGTGCCGATCATGGTGGTGGGGCTGATCGTGCTGGCGCAGTTCGAGACCACCCGACCGCTCGCTGTCCTGCTGTCGTCGGACGGGCGGATTCCGGAATCCGAGGGGAAAACGGCCAGATGAGATATTTGCTATCGCTCCTCCTGCTGTTCGCCGCCGGCATAGCCGACGCCCAGACGACGGCGCCGCCGTCGGAAGCGACGACGGCGCCTTCCGCCGAAGCGCAGCCTCCCGGACTGGAAGTGATGTACGCCTGCCCCGGCGGTACCGATTTTGCGGTCGTGTTCTCCAAGGACGGCGACTTGGCCACCCTTACCGTACCGGGCCAGCCGGAGATCGAGCTGTTACGCGAACGCTCTGGCTCGGGCTTCGGCTACGGCGATTCCTACTACGAACTGCGCGGACGGGGCCGCGAAGCGACGCTTACCGCCGCCGGCCGTTCGATGCGCTGCCACGCCGTCGGCCGCCCCGGCGATCCGCCGCGCACCTACGAGGGCGGCAACCTTATCCTGACGCTCTTTCCCGACGGCACTTTCCGCCTGCGCGAACGCCATGACGGCGGCGAGCCGATCCTCGATCTCGGCCAGTGGGCCCAAGAGGTCGATGGTGGCGTGCGCATGGTCTTGCGCGGCGGCGCCGTCGCGCGTCGCGTGTTTCGCGAGGCCAATGGCGACCGGTTGATCGCCGCGGACGGCACCGAACTCGTGCGAGCTCCCACCCCCGACCAGATCGAAGGCCAATATCGGCTCGCGGGTCTCTACCGCGACACGCAGAATGGCGGCTTGTTCGCCGAATGCCTGACCGGCCGCACGTTCCCAGTGGCCGCGGTCGGCGCGGAACCCGATCTCGAGCGTGCCTGGACCGACGCAACTCCATCGAAGGACGCTCAGTTATACGTCGAGATCATCGGTCGCTTTGTCGATGGCGAAATCCAGGCCGATCGCTTCCTGAGCCTCAAGCGAGACGGCACCTGTCCACCGCTGGCGTTGCGCAACGCCGCATTGCGCGGCACCGAATGGCGGGTCATCGAGATCGATGGCGAACGACCGACCTTCGAGGATTGGCGCCGCCGTCCGACGCTCAAGCTTGACGACCAGGGGAAATACACCGCTTCGACCGGCTGCAATCAGTTGACCGGCGACTACCAACTGGACCCCGAAGGGCTGCGCTTCGTTGCGTCGGCGGCGAGCTTGGTCGACTGCGCATCGCCGAGCCGTGAGATCGAGCGCCACTTCCTCAACGCGCTGATGGCCGTCCGCCAGGCCCGGCTTTCCGGCACGGCGCTCGACCTGCTGGACGCCACAGGCAAGCGGCGCCTGCGTCTGGAGGCGCGCGGCCGCTAACTGTGATCGGGCGCTGCTCTAGGGTTCGGCCGACGGATCCGCCCGCAGCACGATGGCCCGCCCCGCATCGTCGCGGGTGACATGCAGGAAGGGCATCGCGATCGGCGCTTCACCTCCGTCGGAGCCGTCGAACTCGCGATCGATCTCGTCAAACAGCCGGACATAGAGTTTCCACTCGACCGTTCCGGGCTCGATCGGCAGGCGCACCGCCTCATGCCAGTCGAGCGCGCGGATGCCGCTCTTCAGCGTCCGCTCGACTGGCCGATCGCGGACCAGCGTCACCTCGAAGCGGCCAATGGTCGCCGTGCGGGCGAGATGGCTGGCCGGCCGCGCGACCACGGCGATGCAGATCTGCCCCGGCTTTTCCTCCGGCACGAACTCGACCGATCCGCTGTTCAGCGTTGGATCGGCGAGGTCTTCCTGCCAGCCCAGCCGCTCGACGATGACGACGCGCCGCCGTTCCTTGTCGAAGCGCCAGCCCTCCGGAGGGTCGAAGCAGCGATGTACCGTGCGTGTCTCGCCGACGGGCGCACGCGACAGGATCTCCGGCGAGACCAGCGTGTTGGCTTCGGGCGTCGTCGTCTGCACCCGCTGATCGAGGGCGAAAGCTCCGGGCCGGTCGGGCAGCACGGTGAACAGCAGCTTGAAGGTCACTGGCCGCCCGCCATGGCGCACCGTCAGCGTGGCGACCGCGAAGACGGTGCGCGACGCATCCGTTGAGAACGCAGCGCGCGGCACGGAAAAGCGCAGCCGGCCCGGCGCGACGGCGGCGGCGCCACGCCAGCCGCCGATTGCCAGCGTGGGCGGCGGCCCGCCACGGACATCCAGGCGCGCGCCGACAATCTCTATTTGAACACGCGGATCCTCATCGCGAGAGGCGGCGAAGTCTGGTGCATAGCGCGGCACGGTCGGCGCTTCCGGCGTCGTGCCTCGGCCACCGGGCGGGCCGAGGTGCAGCCCGTCGTTCCGTGGCACGGCAGGTGCGGAGCGGGCTGAAAGCGTCAGCTCGCCTTCGGCTCGCCGCGGCGGCACGAAACGGGGCGTGAAGGACAGGACCAGCGGTGCATCGTCGACGCCCGCCAATCGATCGAGCAGGGCGCCCGCTTGTCCCGCCATCGTGGTCGCGGCGAGCCGGGACCCTTCGCCCGGCCGCATCAGAGCGTCGTTCAGCGCACTGTTCAGGGAATCGAGCTCGGAGAACGCCTGGCGGCGGGACGGCGCCAGGCGATCGAATGCGCGATCACCATCGGCGTCGAAGCGTGCGGCCAGGGCATCGGTCAGGAGACTGGCTGTCCGGAACGCCGCCAGCAGCCTGATGCGCGCCTCGCCGTCGGCGCGTGCCTGCAGACTTGCGCGATCGGCCGCGAGCGCGGCGATCTTCTCGCCCACCGTCGGCCCCTCATCCGGTTCTCCCTCGCGCCCAAGCAGGTAGGCAATCGACGCAAGCACGATGCCGAGCAACGCCGCCGCGATCCAGGCACGGCGCACACGCCGTGCATCGTCGGTGTCACCCGAACCAACCGTCATGTGGCGGCTTCTAGCATGACCGCCGGCCTAGGCACCGGCGGCGGATTGTCAGTACGAGAACAGCACCGGCAGCGGCGAATTCAGGATGAGATGACGCGTCACGCCGCCGAAGATCATTTGCCTCAGCCGGCTCTGGGTATAGGCGCCCTTCACGATCAGGTCGGAACCGAGCGATACTGCGCGATCGATGATGGTCTGGCCGGCCGACCTGTTGCCCGGTTTGAGATGCTGGCTGGTGACGTTCAATCCGTGGCTGCGCAATGACTCGGCGATCTCCGCCGCGCTGGGTCCCGGCACCATCGCACCTTCCACGCTGAGTACCTCGATCGACTCAGCGCCGCCGAGGACAGGCATGGCCAGCGAGATCGCGCGCGCGCTTTCCGTCGAGCCGTTCCAGGCGAACAGGATGCGCTTTCCAACCATCCCGTTGAACGCCGATGGAACCACCAGCACCGGCCGTCCGGAATCGAACAGTGCGGTCTCGAACACGCTTTCCGGCATCTTGGGCAGCGGCCCGGGTTGAGGCATGACGATCAGGTCGTAGGCGCGTCCGATCGTGCCGATCGCCGTCGGCCCGCTGTCGTCGGCCGACCGCCACTCCGAGGTGAGGCCCGTCGCCCGCTGCTCGAAAGCCGCTTTCACAGCCGCGACCCTTTGGCGTTCCTCGGCGTCTTCCGCCAGGCCGCCCCCGATCGGCGCCCCCATGCCGGCGTCAGCCCACGCCATGCTCATCACGCCATACGACGGTGGCTCGAGCCCGACCAGCCGGGCGTCGAACGTCCGCGCAATCTTCGCCGCCAGATCGAAAGCGGACGGATCTTCTGCCGTCCAGGCCATTGTCAGAATTGACTTCATGACACGCCTCCCCTGTCCGCTGCACGATAGCACGCCCCCTGGCGTCGCCCGATTGCAAAGTGCCGAACACATTTCGCAATGAATGCAGGATGAAGTTGATACAAATACCGTATTGAGGGGGTCTTTTTGATCAATATGTTAGACGGCATACCTTAACTTTCAGTTGAGGTAAGGGCGCATTCCGGCCCTCAGCGTCCATGTCGATCGCTCCATCGGTCCCCAGAACCGGCGGGGCGGGCCCAGGGACGTTGGTCAGAAAAAATTCTTTTCCTTTGGAGATGCCAATGCTGTCCATTTTCCGCCGCCTCATGAAGAACGAGCATGGCGCGACCGCCATCGAGTACTCGTTGATCGCCGCCCTGATCGCCGTTGCGGCGATCGCTGCGTTCAGCAGCGTGGGTACCAAGATCTCGAACGTGATGAGCAACGTCGCCAGCAATTTGGGCTGATCGAAATCGTCCTGATCCTTGGATGGGCGGCCTCGCAACGGGGCCGCCCGTTCTTTGCGGCGATGCGACATCCCTTACCATCGTTACATGCTCATCATTGTGCGCCCCTACGCGGCGCATTAGCTGTGTCGGCGATGCAATACGCAATCGCCACGGCCCGCCGCCTGCTGGCCTGCCGACGCGGCTCGGCTCTGATCGGATATACTTCGCTCATGCTGCTGTTCGCCATCGCCGCGATCGCCATGCTGGCGCATACGGACGGGCGGAGCCAGCGCACGAAATCGGCACTCGATTTACAGAGCACTCACGAGATCTGACTCGCCTTGGGCACGACCCAGGCAAACCGGTCGGAAAGCGCGGCCAGCGTGATGCGATTGATCGCGTCGGCGGTGATGGTCGCCCCGCTGGTGGCGTCGGGCAGGTCGCGCGTCGCCACCGTATCGGCCGCAATGGTGCTCATGAAGCCATTGTCGGTAGCCGAACGCACGGTAGCCGACACGCACATGTGGGTCATGAAGCCTCCGACGATGAGGTTCTTGCGTCCGCTGGCGGCGAGCTGTTTTGCAAGGTCGGTCCCGGCGAATGCGTTGGGCAGGCCCTTGTCGATGACCGTCTCGCCAGCCCGCGGCGTCAGGGATGCCACGATTTCGTAGCCTGTCGAAGAAGGATTGAATGCCTTGCCCTTGGACTGATGCCGTACATGGACGACTGGCGCACCGGCCCTGCGTGCCTTCTCGAGCAGGCCCGCCAGCGCCTCGATCGCCGGCTGCACGGCGGCCAGCGGCAGCAGACCGTCGGTGTATTCCCTTTGCGCATCAATGATCAGCAAAACGCCGTCCGCCATGGTCGCCGGATTGGGTGTTGCTCCCGACATCTGCAGCATGGTCATTGCCATGTTTTCCCTCGACTACGCTAAGAGGTTGTACAAGCCGCCACCATATCAACGCCCAAGCCGACCCTTTTGGCAAGACCCACGGATGCATGCCACAGTGCGCTCGGTCGTGGACGCGCCATCCCGCGGGAAGTGATCATGCGGGGCGCGAAACTTGACGGCAAGTCGAGGGAGCAGCGGCTCGATTTCCTATCAAATTCCAATCGAAGACCAAGTCTCCGGCCTATCGATTGTACAATTTGGAGTGGACGGGCCGTTTGCCCGCAGGAGCTGGCGCCGCTCCTTAATGTCGCACCGGACAATCTTCGGTCGATCGCACCGCCGCCTGCCCTCTGGCTCGATGGCGAGCTGCGTGGCGCCGGATCGTTCCGGGCTGCCGAACGCGCCGGCCTATGTCATCGGGACGGCATGAGCCTAGCTTACGGGCAGGGACCTGCTGCTCGACCTCGACCGCGGCCAATGGCAAAAGTCCCAACTTATCGTCGACAGGTATTCGCGTTAGTCCCGTGCCCCCATGCTACTTGGGAAAACATCCATCCTTCGCCGCCGTGATGGAGTGGAACTCGCCCGCGTGATCGCGTCGGCCGGCGGTCTGGAAGGCGGCCGGCCAAACTGACAAAATGTATCGACCCAGGAGAGAAACGCCCATGGCTTCCCGCAAACGACGCGTGTCGGCCGCGCCACAGCGCGAAGATCGCTCCGCGCGAAACGCTACCGGACTGCGCCAGGGCCTCGCCACCTACGGCGACGCGGGCTTCTCGCTGTTCCTGCGCAAGGCCTTCATCAAGGCGGGCGGCTATTCGGACGACGCGCTCGACCGGCCGATCGTCGGCATCACCAACACGTTCAGCGACTACAACCCCTGCCACGGCAACGTGCCGGACCTGATCGAGGCGGTGAAGCGCGGCGTCATGCTGGCCGGCGCCCTGCCCATGGTCTTCCCGACCGTGTCGATTCACGAGAGCTTCTCGCACCCGACCAGCATGTTCCTGCGCAACCTCATGTCCATCGACACCGAGGAGATGATCCGCGCCCAGCCCATGGACTCGGTGGTGCTGATCGGCGGCTGCGACAAGACATTGCCGGCCCAGCTCATGGCGGCCGCCAGCGCCGACCGGCCGGCGGTGGTGCTGCCCGTCGGCCCGATGCTGGTCGGGCATTTCAAGGGCGAGGTGCTCGGCGCCTGCACCGATTGCCGCCGGCTGTGGGGCCAGTATCGTGCCGGCACCTTCTCCGCGACCGACATCGAGCAGGTGAGCGAGCGGCTGGCGCCGACGAAGGGAACCTGCATGGTGATGGGCACGGCCAGCACCATGGGCTGCATTGTCGAAACCCTGGGAATGGGCTTGCCCGGCAGCGGCTCGATTCCGGCGACCCATTCCGACCGGCTGCGGGTCGCGGAAGCCAGCGGACGACTGGCGGCCGAGATGGCGAAGAAGCAGGGACCGCGGCCCTCCGAGATCATGACGAAGGCGGCCTTCCGGAATGCACTCACCGTGCTGCAGGCGATCGGCGGTTCGACCAATGCCTTGGTGCATCTCACCGCCATCGCGCGTCGCCTCGGCATCGCGATTGAACTGGAAGAGTTCGACGAGATCGGCCGCAAGGTGCCCGTGCTGGTCGACCTCAAGCCGTCGGGCGACCATTACATGGAGCACTTCCATTGGGCCGGCGGCAACTCGCGGCTGATGCGCGAGATCCGTTCGTCTCTCGACGAACGGTGCCGCACGGTCTCGGGCCGCACCCTGAAGCAGGTGATCGACGCGGCCGAGATCGTGCCCAACCAAACCGTGATCCGCTCGCCCGACAACCCCATCAAGCCCCAGGGCGGCATGGCGGTTCTGCGCGGCAATCTTGCCCCGCGCGGTGCCGTCATCAAGCATGCCGCCGCCTCACCGGCGCTGCTGACCCATAGCGGACGCGCCGTGGTTTTCGATTCGCTGGAGGACCTCGCCCGGCGCGGCGACGACCCTGCGCTGGACGTCAAGGCCGACGACATCCTGGTGCTGCGCAACGCCGGGCCCAAAGGGGCGCCGGGCATGCCGGAGGCAGGCTCCTTCCCGATCCCGATGAAGCTCGCGCGGGCGGGCGTCAAGGACATGATCCGCATTTCCGATGCGCGCATGAGCGGCACGGCGTTTGGCACCATCGTGCTGCACGTGGCCCCCGAAGCAGCCGTTGGCGGCCCGCTCGCCCTGGTGAAGACGGGCGACCGTATCGTGCTCGACGTACCCAAACGCAGGCTCGAGCTTCTGGTCGGCGCCAAGGAGCTGGCGGCACGGCGCAAGGCTTGGAAATCTCCGCCTCCCCATGCCGGCAGCGACCGCGGCTATGCCGGCCTGTTCCAGCGCGAAGTGCTCCAGGCCGACGAAGGCGTCGATTTCGACTTTCTGGGTCCGGCCAAATCGTGAGCGAAGCAAAGCTTCCCGGCATTTCCGTCATCGTCACCTGCTACAATTGCCGTGACTATATCGGGGATGCGATCCGTTCGGTCGCCCGTCAGACGCTGCGCGATTTCGAATGCGTCATCGTGGACGACGCCTCGACCGACGATTCGGCCGATGTGGTCTGCCGCCTGCTGGACGAGCTCGGCGATCCGCGCTTTTCGTTGGTCCGCCTGCAGAAGAATGTCGGGCAGACGGGGGCGACGCGTCGTGGCCTGGCGGCGACGAAAGGCACCTTCGTCTGCTTCCTCGATTTGGACGACCTCTGGCACCCCGATTTCCTGGAACGCCACCTCGCCGCGCACCTGAACGAGTTGTACGCAGTGGGTTTCACCGCCTGCAACGCCCGCCTGATCGACGGCGAGGGACGGCTGATCGCGGGCTGCGTCTACTGGTTTGGCAAGGACCGGGCCAGCGCCGACCGCGATCGTGCCTTCGCCCCCATCGACCCGGCTCGTGTGCCCAAGCTCGACATCCCAGGCAATGGGGCGCAGTGGCAGAAGCAGACTCCGTACCGTCTCTACACCAAACGCGTGGTGCACTGGGTATGGGTCAGCACGTCGTCGATGATGTTCCGCCGGTCGCTGATCGACCTCGTCTTCCCCGACGACGACGAGGCATTCCGCCTGCATATGGATTTCTATGTCGTCGTCATGGCGCAGATGGTGGCGGGCTCGCTGCTGATCGACGAGGCGCTCTACTCCTACCGGTTGCACGGCCGCAACGGCGCCGCCGACAATCCCGTGCTCGGTGGTCGACTGCACCTGTCGAGCCGCAACTGGGGCAACACCTACGCCGTGATGCTGGATCGCGTGTTGTCCGCTCTGGAACACGGGCGGGACCGCTTCATCACGGCCCTGGGCGAGCGCCAGTACCGTCGCCTGTTGATGCGAATGAAGGCTGCGCGGGCGGCATGGCCCGCTTCGTGGATGTTCGTCGCCCGAAGCTGGCTGGTGTGAGGATTATCACAGAATGGACACATGGCCGGGTGTCTTCTTGGGGCGTGTTATGTAATTATGTTCGTCTTGGGGTGGCTTGCCAGTCAGGCAAGCCCGGGGGGCAGAAGAATTGCGCCGGATGAAGTGGCTTGGCCGCGCCGTCACTCTCGCGGCTGGTGCGCTTGCTGCCAACTTTGCCGGCATCGATCGTGGTTCGGCCCAAACGGCGGCCGTTTCGTCTTCTGAACTCAAGCGCCAGTACGACAAAGCCTTCCAGGAGACGCTGAACAAGCCGGCCGATCTCGACGTCCTGTTCCGGTTCGCTGGCTTGGCGACCCAGATCGGCGACCTCGAAGGCGCGATCTCCGCTCTCGAGCGCATGCTGCTGGTCAATCCCGACCTGCCCCGCGTGCGCCTCGAGCTGGGCGTCCTCTACTATCGGCTGGGCTCCTACGAAGTCGCACGATCCTATCTCGACAAGGCATTGCAGTCGTCGGCCTTGCCCGCCGACGTGCGGGCAAAAGCGCAGGAATATCTTGCGGAAATCGCCTCCAAGGAGAAGCGGTCCACCCTGGGTGGTGAGGTGTTCCTCGGCTGGCGCTATCAGTCCAACGCCAATCTCGGCCCAGCCAACTCCCAGGTATTGCTGTTCGGGCAGGCGGCGAACCTCAACCAGGCCGGCCTCGGAAAGGCGGACTGGGGTGCGGTGAGCTCTCTCACCGTCCGACATCGCTACGACTTCGGCAACCAGGACAAGGGCGCGCTCGAAACCCAGTTCAGCGCCTATGCCAGTCGCCAGTTCCAGGTATCGGCGGCAAACGTCTCATTGCTCGATCTGACGACGGGACCGCGCTTCCAGATCTTCAGCGGCACGCTGGAAGACGTCACGCTGAAGCCGTTCATCACCGGTGGCTACGTCTGGGTCAACGATACCCCCTACTACGGGAGCTGGGGCGGCGGCGTTGAGCTCAACGCCTTGTTGGCCAATGGCTTGCGCAACAACTCCGTCGCCGTGTTCCGGCGCCAGGATAACCAGGACACGAGCTACCTGCCGGTCAACAGCCAATACCGTGGCAACTCAATGACCGCCAATACGGCCTTCCAGTACCAGATCAATCCAGGCGTTGTGCTGTTCGCCATCGGAAGCGCACAGCGTTTCGACGCCGATATTGCGCCATGGCAGAGCTACACGCTGGTCGGCGTGGGAGGTGGGTTCGCCTTCCAGTTCTCCGACCCGCTGTTCAACAGCGGCCTGCCGTGGACGATCAACCTCTCGGCGACCGAGCAGTGGTGGGCGTATGACCAGCCGGATGTGGTTGTGGATCCCAACACAATGCGCTACCAAAACGACACAATTCTCAGTATTGTACTTACTGTACCGTTTGACGAGCGGACGACGTTCAGCCTGTCGGGAGGCCGTTTCGTACGTGCGGCGACTGTACCAAATTACGACTTCGTGAATAACAGCTTCATGTTTGGGGTGAGCTGGCGGTTCTAGCGGCCGGCCCGGGAAGGCCGGCCTGAGGAGCGGGAAGGCAATGGGCGTGGGCAGGAATACAGCCATGAGCAGTGGGTGGCTTTTGCGCGCAACCCTTCTGGGCCTAGCGGCGATCGCCATCATCCCCGGCAGCGATGCCGCAGCGCGCGTCGGCGTCACATCAGGCGCCGATGGCGATCCGCTCGGCAAGCCACCCAACGAGACCGAGCGCATCCTGCGCATCGGCATCGACGTGCAGGCCAATGAGCTGATCACCACCAACGCCAATGATCGTGCGCATCTAGTGTTCCTCGACGGCAGCGCCCTCACGGTGGGCCCCAATGCCCGGCTCACCATCGACAAATTCGTCTACGACCCCAACACCCAGAGAGGCGAACTCGCGGTCAATGCCGGCAAGGGCGTGTTGCGCCTGGTCGGCGGCAAGATCAGCAAGAACACTCCCATCACCATCACCACGCCGGCCAGCACGATCGGCATCCGCGGCGGCATCACGATCATCTCGGTCACCCAGGTCGAGACCATCGCCAACTTTGTCTTCGGCAACAGCATGACCGTGACGGCGGGCGGGGCGACCCAGACGGCCACCCGTGCCGGCACGCAGGTCGTGACCACTTCGGGCGCCGCGCCGGGGGCTCCGACGCTCCTGAAGCCGGGCGCCCTGACCGCTGCCCTGTCGTCGCTCGAAGGCGCAAGCCCCAGCACGAACAACAGCGCGGACCAGTCGGCGCAGACGTCCGGATTCTCAAGCAAGAATTCCGGCCAGCCTGCCCCGACGCCGAATACCAACCTGAACGTCCCGCCGAATCCCAACAACAACACGCTGACCAACGCCGTCAGCAACAACAACCCGGCCAACCAGCCGCTGGGCAATAGCACGCTTCAGAATCCGCCCACGACGACGACGATCACGACAACGACGCCCCCGCCCTCGTCGTCCCCCAGCCAACAATCCGCCCGCCGATCCGACAACCACGCCGAACAATCCGCCCGGGCCGACGCGCACCAGCCAGACCCTGACCGGCTTCTCCAGCGGAGTGAGCGTGATCATCCGACAAGGGGGCGGCGACGAACTGCGCGGCTCGTCGAATTACGTGCGGATCTTGAAGCAGGGCGACGTCTCGATCACGACGAACGCAACCACCAGCCAAGCGACCGGGACGATCACCGTCCGCGACTTCGATGGTTCCCGCCATTCCCATCACGGCTCGACCGCGACCTTCCGGCTCGGCGGTCACAGGCTTCGCCGACGATCAGAACTACGTCATGGGCACAGACCCGTCGAATCCTTCCACCTTGCAAAGGGGACACCATCCGCGACCGCTGAACGACACGACCGTCCTGGCGAGCGCCACGGCGGCCCAGGTTCCCTTGCCGTCCAACCCAGGCTGCACGTGCGAATTCCTCAGTTGGGGCTGGTGGGCCAGCAGCGTCCCCGATCCCCATGATCCCAACAAGCATACGGAGATCCTGGGAAACTACATCGTCGGGAAACTGCCCACCGTCGCCCTGCCCATGACGGGGACCGCGACCTACAACGGCTTCATGAGCGGCATCGCCCAAAGCGGCGCCAATGCTGCCTATCTCGCGGCCGGCAGTTATCAGAACAGCTGGAACTTCCAAAACCGGACCGGCGTCTTCAACGGGAGCTTCGATGGCCGGGAGCTATTCGGGCGCGACGCACGCCACCGGAAATACGGGCAGCCCCACGTTCGCCGGCACGTTTCACGGCGGAAGCCGTTCGGGCAGCCTCAACGGCTCGTTCTTCTCGTCACCGACCGATCCTGCCGCTTATCAGGCGGGCACCTTCTCGATCGGCAACAGCCATTCATACTACCGGGCGACAGGCATCTTCGCCGGTCAGCGCTGACGAAGGCTGGCAATGAAGTCGGCAATCCCGCCGATGTCGTCGCGGCGGAAACGCGGCAGATTTTCATCGATCGCCGGCTGATCGGCGGCGATGGCGACGATGCTGGAATCCTTCGGCGCCATCGCGGGCGCCCGGGCGGCATCCTCGCCTGATCGGACCTCGATCTTGGCATGCGGCTCGCGCTTGTAGCCTTCGATCAGGACAATGTCGGCCGGCGCGAGCCTGGCGAGGACTTCGGCCAGCTGAGGTTCCTCCTGCTCGCGCATGATGGCATAGCGATGGCCGCCAACGACGGCCACTTCGGTGGCGCCGGCGACGCGGTGGCGGAAGGAATCTCGACCCGGCTGGTCGACATCGACGTTGTGGTGCGCATGCTTGATCGAATTGACCGTCCAGCCTCGCCGCACGAATTCGGCGATCAGGCGCTCGACCAGCGTCGTCTTGCCGGCGTTCTTCCAGCCCACGACGCCGAACACCAACCGATGCCGAGCGGCCCCTTCGCTCACGGCACGATCCGATCACCGTTGGCGTAGATCGTGAGCCGGCCATCCCGCACGAACGCCACCAGTACGATGCCGGCCTGCTCGGCGGTCTCGATGGCCAGCGATGTCGGCGCCGAGACGGCCGCGATGGCAGTCGCACCGAGCGTCGCGGCCTTGTGCACCATCTCGTAGGAGCATCGGCTGGTCACCACCACGAAGCCGCCGGGCCGCGCTCGCGCCTCCGGCATTCGGACCAGGGCGCCGCCCACCTTGTCGAGCGCGTTGTGGCGGCCGACATCCTCGCGCACGGCGAGCAGCGTTCCGTCGGCCGTCGCCCAGCCCGCAGCGTGAGTGGCGCCGTTCAACCGATTGATGGGCTGGCGGCTCGGCAGCGCCGCCATCGCCCGTTCGATTGCATGCCGAGACACCGGGGCGATCGCCTGAGACGCCGGCACCGGCCGCATCGCCGCTTCGATGCTGTCGACACCGCACAAGCCGCATCCGGTGCGGCCGGCGAGGCTGCGTCGCCGCTCCTGGAGGCCGGCCATGCGCTGTGCGGCGATCGTGAGACGCACCTCGATGCCGCGCGCGACCGGCTCGACCTCGATGTCGTAGATCTCGGACGGCTTGTCCACGATGTGCTCGGTCAGCGAGAAGCCGCGGCCGAGATCCTCCAGATCGCACGGCGTCGCCATCATCACGGCGTGACTGACGCCATTGTAGACCAACGCCACCGCCACCTCCTCGGCGACGATCTCGTCCAGCGCCTCGGCCCCCGAGACGGTCAGGCGCTGCGCCATTCGATGGACGGAGCCTGCGTCCGTCATCACCCGACCTCGTCCACGCGCAGCTGGCGTCCTTCGCGGTCAAAGAAGAGGCCACGGTTGAGGGTGAGCGCGTCGGTGGTCACGTCCGCTTCGACCTCCTTCAGCTTGCGCGTCGCCGCCTCGTCCGGCAGCAGCCCTCCAGCATGGCCGAGGCCGACGAAGAATGCCACGCCATCCCACGATGAGCGGGCGCCGTCGAGCAGATCACGCATCTCCGGCCAGGCCATGCCGTCCCCGATCATGTGGGCATAACTCGACTTCAGGGGAACGATCTCGTCGCCGGCTATGCGCACCAGCACGATGAACACGGTGAATGGACCCGTCTCCTCGAACTGGGCGGCAAGCCACAGCTCGAAATCCGGCTTCATCCTAGAACTCGACGAGAGGCGTGGGCGGCACGTAACGTTCGAATACCTGCAGGAAAGGCTCGCCGCGGTCGGCCTCGTACCAGGCTTCGAAGGCGCGGAAGGCCGCGATGGGATCGGCCGCCTGCGACGCCTCGGCTGCCTCGCCCTCCGCGGCGGCCTCCACCGGATGCGCACCGGCATGCAGCGCCTCGGCGATCGGCTTCAACCGGTCGAGCAACGGCCGCGCACCCTCGCCCAGCTCCTCGAGCCCTTCCTCGATCCAGCCGATGTCGCGAAACAGCGCCACCAGCTGCCGTTCGACGGCGGCCGCGCGGTCGGGCTCGAGAGAGGCGATGCGCGCCATGTCGCTCAATGCGTTCAGACGGCGCCACGCAAAGGCCCGCGTCCGCTCCGCCTCCCTGAGTTGGGCCTCGACGTTCGCCCGCACGGCACGCTCGGCCGTGTCGGCGGCCTGGCAGTCGGCTTGCAGGCGGGCGATCAGGACGTCGGGAACGGACGACATGGCGGGCCCAAATTGGCCCGCCCGGCCGCGCCCCGCAAGCCTCGGGGGCGGCGAACGCCTACTTCTTGTACTTGAGTTCGACCTCGGCAATACCGCCGGCGACGTTCAGGCCGACGCTGCCCTCGACGCTGACGGGCTGCAGGGTGATCTGCTTGGAACTGCCTCCCAGCAGCACATTGGCGCCCGCTCCGACGCCGACCGTGCCCGACACCGTGGCGCCGCCATAGGCGCCAGCCAAGGCGCCGGGAGCGATGTTGCCTGGCGCGAACACCAGCCACACGATCTGGGCTTCCTTGGTGAAGCCGATGTCGATGCCGAATTTCTTGATCGAGCCGCTGTAACGCTCGGCGACCCCGTTGGTCCGGGTGAACAGGCAGCTCAGGTCCTTGGACGAACCGAACACGAAGCCGACGCCGCCCGCAACGTTGCAGGTGAGCGAACCGACATTGGCGCCCGACTTGCCCGCAGCCTGCGGAGTGCCCGGCGAGGGCGGCGTCTGGGCGAATGCGGAGGTCGCAGTCCCCACGATCAATGTCACAGCACCGGCGGCCGCCAATACAGATCGCAGCATAGCCATCCTCCTTGTATCGATGAAGCTCGCCGGAGCAACGCAACCGGCGGGTCAAGGCTGCACGCTAGCCGATTTAGACAGCGCATCCAAGGCGCACGACAAGCGGGATCCCGCGGCGCTCGATCATGAGATACTTCGCCACGCGCTCTTAAAGTCGCCGCCTGCAATGAATTCGGACCGGGAGATGCGGCCTACTCCGTGACTTGGTTACGCGCTTTCAGCACGTAACCCATGGCGCGGAACTCGGAGTCTTTGCGAATCGCGTTGGCGACCCTGGGATCGCCATCGCGATTGGAGACCTCGACCAGCTTTTCCGTTTCCGGAAGGCAGGCTTGGGCCACCGCGCGTGCAACGCTGGCAGCATCGGCATTGCCAGTATTCTCAGCGGCCACGTTGTTGGCAAGGCATGCATCGCGCGCCGCGTAGGTCTTGTTGATTCTTGTCGCCAGCCTGCCGTCGCTGGGAGTGGCATAGGCCCCTGCACAGGCACTGAGCGGCAGGATGAGCAAGACAACAGCAGTTCGCATGAAGAGAGCCTCGACGCCAAATTGATGAAGCATGGAAATCCACTCAGGTCGTTTATATAATGCATTCTGCATCCGGCGAATCGCAAGCTGCAGCCGAAGGCCTTGTGGGGCCGGAACGCTGGGATTGACACCTCGGACGGCATTGGAACGAATATCGGGATTCAAGGCTCTGAATGCGTACTGCTCCTTTTCTTGCCTTTCTGCTGCTGTTGAGCGCGTGTGAAGGAAGTTTCATCAGCCCGGGCGACAGATGGCATACGCCAAGGATCAACGAGGCATATGCGGCGCGCGACGCCTGCCTGGCAAAGAATGCGGCCATGGAACCCCTCGGTACCACCGATAACGCCGCCGCGGCACGCGCCGTGGCGCAGGCCTGTACCTCGGAGACCGAGAAGCTGGTCAAAATATCAAATCGCGACGGCGACGCGAAGGTCGCGGCAAACATCCGCGAGAACTCCGAATTCAGGGCGATGGGCTACGTCCTGAAAGCGCGCGGCCAGCCCATTTTCTAGTTGCATCATCGGAGCCGCGGCTGGCGGAAGAGAGTGGGAGTCGAACCCACTAAGAACCGGCTAACGGCCCTCTCTGGCTTTGAAGGCCAGCCGCCCCACCGGGAGCGCTTCCCCTCCGCGCCGATGATTCCCCAGAACCCGCGCGCTGTCACCTGCCTATCGGCTTTCAGGAAGCCGGCCCGAACTGCGCCAGCTTTTGCGGCACCGTTCGACGCAGATCGCCCCGGCGTATGGTGATGCCATGGCGATCGAAGAATTCGAGGATCTGGATCGCCACCTTGCGGCCATTGTTGAGCTTGTCGCGGAACTCGGCAGCGGTGAAATCGTGGCCGAAGCCGTGGGCAATGCTGATCATCTCGGCCACGACGGGTCGCAGGAAATACTGGTCGGGAGCCACCTCGACAACCCGTCCGACTTTGGCGAGCCGCTGCAGCAGCTTGCGCATCTCGGTTTCCGGCACCGAATGGGCGCTGGCGAAGTCGCGCACGCGCGGCGGCTTGAAGCGCTCGCGGACAAGCTCGGCCGCAATCTTCTTCCACAGCGCTTCGTCGCGCGCGCCCAAGGTGAGCGAATGGCTCGGCAGCCGCAGGAACGGCCCGTCGACCACCACCGTCTTGGCCCGCACTTCGTGGTCGAGCAGCACCTTGAACACGGCCGAAGGCCAGCGCCTCTTGAGGGTGACGCGCAGCCGTTCCGGTTGCAGGCCGGGCGCATCGGGCTTGGCCTGATGGTAGGCGGCGAGCATGTCCGCGATGTCCTTGCGCGCGGCGGCCAGGGTCTCGGCCAGGAAGCCGACATTCTCGAGCTTGGCGCCGCCCGCCTCTTGCAGCAGCCTGTCGACGTCGGAGGGCCGCAGATTGCGTGACTGGCCGAACCGGGCCGTTTCGACGAAGCCGGTCTCCAGCCGCAACAGCTTCGGCAGCACGGCGGCATCGGGCTCGGCCAGAGCCTGCAGTTCGGCAAGGCGCCGTGGCGCGCGCCGGTTGCGCGGCGGGCCGAACGGATCGATGACCACCGCGCCGGCAATCGTGCGGGTCGCCGACGGGTCGCGCAGGATGATGCGATCGCCGGCGAGCGCACCCACCCTCTCCTCAAGGACAAGCTGCGCCAGCGCCGTCGCACCGGGCGGCAGCCGATCCCCCTCGAGCAAGGCCACGCGCCCCATGACGTGAGCCGAGCCGAGATGGACATGGACAGGCGACCAATGCTTGAGCGGCTGGGCTTCGGAAGCAAGCAGGCTCAACCGCACATCCGGCCGGTCGCTTGGCGCATGCAGCTCGGGGCTCACCACCCAGTCGCCACGCCGTATGGCGTCCTTGGAAAGCCGCGGCCCGGTCAAATTGAGCGCGCAGCGCTCGCCGGCGCGGCCAGCCTCTGCCGCCCGGTTCTGCGCGTGCAGCGAGCGCACGCGCGCCTCCAGACCCGAGGGCGTGAGCAACAGCCGGTCATCGACCCGGATCTCGCCGGCGTGGACGGTGCCGGTCACCACCACACCCGCGCCCGCCAGCACGAAGCAGCGGTCGACAGCCAGCCGGGCGAAGCCGGTGGTCCCCTTGCCGCTTTCGCCCAGCGCCAGCAGCTTGGCTTTCAGTTCCTCGACGCCCTGCCCGGTCAGGGCCGATACGGGCACGATCTCCGCGCCCTTGAGCGAGGTCGACGCCAGCAGCGTCTCGACCTCGGCCATGCGGTCGAGGAGCTGGTCGTCGTCGGCCAGATCGGCCTTGGTCAGGGCGACGATGCCGCGGTCGAGGCCCAGCAGATCGACGATCTGCAGATGCTCGACGGTCTGCGGCTTGATGCCTTCCGCCGCCGACACGACCAGCAGGGCGGCATCGATACCGGTGGCGCCGGCCAGCATGTTGTGCACGAAGCGCTCGTGACCCGGCACGTCGACGAAGCCCAGTTGCCTTCCGTCGCCGAGGTCGCTGTAGGCGTAGCCGAGGTCGATGGTGATGCCGCGCGCTTTTTCCTCTTTCAGGCGGTCGGCGTCGACGCCGGTCAGCGCTTTGACCAGCGCGGTCTTGCCGTGGTCGATATGGCCTGCCGTGCCGACGATCATGCCAGCGGCTCCGCCGCCCTGCGCTCCGCCTCGTCGCGCTGCGACGGCTCGGCGCCGGCGCGGACTTCGCGCAGGAAGCCCGCCGCCAGTTCTCCGGCGCCGCCCGCTTCGGCACGCAGCAGCCAATGCAGCGCTTCCACAGGATCGCGCGCCACGCCCTTGCCGGCGAGATAGGCCGCGCCCAGCATCGCCTGCGCCTCGGCATGGCCGAGCCTGGCGGCGCGCCGCCACCATTCGGCGGCCGCCGCCGGATCGCGTTCGACGCCCAGTGCGTTGTGATGCATGTCGCCCAGCCGGGCCATCGCGCTGGCACGGCCCTGTGCGGCGGCCTTCTCCGCCCACCGTCGCGCCGCGAGATAGTCCCGCGGGCAGCCGCCGCCCAAGAGCTTCATCCAGGACAGCATGTCCTGGGCATCGGCATCACCCTGCCCGGCGGCCTTCTCGTACCAGCGGGCCGCTTCGGCCTGATCCTGCGGCACGCCCCAGCCTTCATTGTAGCAGAGGGCAAGGTTGCGCTGGCCACCGGCATCGCCCTGCTCGGCGGCGCAGCGCAACCACGCCGCGGCCTTCGCCGGGTCGCGCTCGACGCCGCGGCCCTCGAGGAAGGCGGCGCCCATGTTGCTCTGGGCCCGCGCCACCCCCTGCTGGGCGAGTGGCGCCCACAGGTCGAGCGCAACGCCGTGATCGCCGGCAGTCCATGCCGCCAGCGCCCGGGCGAGCCGTCGATCGGCCGGAGGCGGGCGGTCCAGGAGCCTATGCAGCCAGGTCACCGAGCTTGTCCAATTGCGCGACGAACGCCGTCTCGTCGTCGAGGGTGCGCAGGTCGAAGTAGAGCGTGCCGTCGCTGATGCGGCCGATCACCGGGATGGGCAGCCGTCGGAAGGCACCGGCCAGACGGTCGAGCCCCTTGCCGCGAATGGCAATGGCAAAGGATGGCAGCAAGTCCACCGGCAACGCCCCCGACCCGATCTGGCCGCGCACCGCCTCGATGGCGGCCTTGGCGCGGCCACCCAGCGCCCGCGCGACTTCCGGCAGGAGGCGCTCGGCCAGCGCCCGAATATCGGCCGCCGGCCGGGCCAGTGCCTGCACGGTCGGCAGCCGTTCGGCCAGCCGTGTTGGATCGCCGTAAAGACGCAAGGTCGCCTCCAACGCCGCCAGCCTCACCTTGTCCAGACGCAGCGCCCGCTTCATCGGGTTGCGCGCGATGCGCTCGACCAGGTGCCTGCGGCCGACGATGAGGCCGGCCTGCGGGCCGCCCAGAAGCTTGTCGCCGGAAAAGGTGACGACATCGACGCCCGCCTCGATCGCCTCGCGCGCCGTAGGCTCGTGCGGCAGGCCCCAGGTCTCGAGATCGACGAGCGTGCCGCTACCCAGGTCCTCGATCAGAGGCAGGCCCTTCTCGCGCGCCAGCGGCACGAGCTCGGACGCCGGCACGGACTTGGCAAAGCCCGCGATCGCGTAGTTCGAGGGATGGACCTTCATGATCGCCGCCGTGTCGGGGCCGACGGCGTCGGCATAGTCCTTGAGGTGCGTGCGATTGGTCGTGCCCACCTCGACCAGCCGGCAGCCGGCGCGGGCCATGATGTCGGGAATACGGAAGGCACCGCCGATCTCGATCAGTTCGCCGCGCGACACGATCACCTCGCGGCCGGCCGCCAGTGCGTTCAGCACGAGCAGCACCGCGGCGGCATTGTTGTTCACGGCCGTGGCCGCCTCCGCCCCGGTGAGCCGCAGCAGCCAGGGGGCGACATGCTGGTCGCGCTCGCCGCGCCCGCCGCCGGACAGGTCGTATTCGAGCGTGGTCGGCGAGCGCATCGCCTCGACGGCCGCCTGGATGGCTTCCTCGGCGAGCAGCGCGCGGCCGAGGTTGGTGTGCAGCACCGTGCCGGTGAGGTTGAAGACCCGTCGCTGCGACGGCCTGATAAGCGCCGCAAGTCGCGCCTCGCACCAGCGCGCACAGGCGGCCGCGTCGGTCACCTCGTCGGCGCCGCGCTTGGCGTCGGCCCAGGCGCGCAAAGCCTCGATCACCAGCGGTCGGCCGGCGCGCTCGACCAGCGGCGCCAAGGCCGGCCAGGCGGCCATGCGATCGATCGATGGTGGGTGGAGGACGACGCTCCTCTCGGCGCGGTCGGCACGCGACACGGTGTTTCCCTCGACAGCTTGTTGTCCGGACATTGGCCCAGCTTGGCCGGCCGATCAATGGAACCGTCTGCGCGAGGCTCACCCCGTCGGCCGGGACGGGCCCATGACCCCCAAAACGAACGGATTGGGCACCCGCGAAAATCCCTCCTCGCCAACCAGCACATCGAGGCCCAGCGAGCCCAGATCGTCGGCCAGCGGCTCCAGAACCCTGGCGTTCTCGAGATAGAAGACCTTTGAATAGCCTCGGCAATCCTCGCAGCATTCGGCGCGCAGGTAAGACGTTCCGGCCAGCTGGCGAAAGGAGATCTTGTCGGTGCTGCCGCAATAGACGCAGCGCGCGCGCACATGACGCCAGGCCGTGCCACAAAGCGAACAGTGAAGGTGGCGGTGCCCGAACCTGGTGCCACCGGGCGAGATCATGCCGGCGACCGGCGGCGACCCGCAGGCTGGGCATTGACCATGCCCGGCCGGATCAAGATCGGATACGTCCAGAAGAGCCGCCATGCGGGTCCAGGCGACCTGCAGGGCCGCCGCCACGAATACCGCCTTGGCGACATCAGCCGTCGGCACGTCGCCTTCGAGAAAGCGGTCGGCCAGGACCTCCAGATCCTGCCGGGCGGCTCTGGCAAGCCCCCGGCGGGCCTGCCGCGCCGGCTCGGGCAGCAGGTCGGCATCGACTCCGGCCAGCAAGCTCGCGAGCGCCACCCGCCAGCTATCGTCGCGCCGCCAGGCCGCCGGATCGAGCGGAGCGCGCTTGGCGAGCCGTGCCTTGGCGATGTCGGACGGCCCCGGCAGGGAGCCCGGCGGCAGGCCTGGCAGCGCCCGGTGCTGGGCGGCCACGAGGCCGCCGACCATGCGCAGGAAGCCTTCCAGCTCGTGGCCCTCGGCAAGCGCCTGCAGCCGCTCGGCGCGGCGGGCGAAGATCGTCGCGAGGTCGGGCAGCCGGACGGGGTCGCTTTGGGCGACTTCGCCCAGCGTATTCTCGCCGAAGCCGGTCGGAGGAACGCTGGGGCCGCTCAGGGCTTGCCGACTTCCTGGCGGAACCACTTGCGGTGGTGCTTCCAGCTCCAGCCGCGCGTGACCGAGCCACGGGTCATGGCGCGCAGCGTGCCCTTGACCCAGATGGCGGCGTAGACATGGACGATCCAGATCAGGATGGCGCCGATCGCGCACAGCGCATGCACGACCGCGGCAAGCCGCTTCTGGTCGATCGTGGTGTAGTCCTCGAAATAGACGTCCCACAGGATGAGGCCGCTGCAGAACAGCAGCAGGATCAGGATTGACTGCCCCCAGAAGACGAGCTTCTGGCCGGCGTTGTACTTGCCGATCTCGGGCAGGCCCTCTTCCTCGTCATTCATCACCTTGCCGAGATTCTTCATCCAGATCGTGTCCTCGCGCGTCCACAGATTGAGGGTGAAGAAGCGGAAGAACAGACCGACGAAGCTGAAGGCCAGCACGACGCCGATCCACGGATGGATGGCGCGCGTCATCTGGCCGCCGCCGAACAGGTTGGTGAGGAAGAACAGCGAGGGATGGAACAGGGCCATGCCGCTCAGGGCCAGCAGGATCAGCGATGCCGCCGTGATCCAGTGGTTGATGCGCGCGGCTGTGGTGTAGCGCGAGACGGCATTCCTGTCGTGGCTCATGGACGCCGCCCTCCGGCCAGATCGTCGCCTTTGCGTTCGTCGGCCTCGGAAACCTCGTTTGGTCCCTTGGTCACGTAGTGCACGAAGCCGAACACGCCGGCAAAGGCGATGGCGGCCAGCGAAATCGGCTTCAGGATGCCCTTCCACAGCCCGACGATCGGGCTGATGTGAGGATCGTCGGGCAGGCCGGCATAGAGCGATGGCTTGTCGGCATGGGGCAGCACGTACATCACGTGCGTGCCGCCGACGCCCGGCGGATTGTAAAGCCCCGCCTTCTGGAAGCCGCGCGACTTCAGGTCGGCGATCCGGTGGTCGGCGTGGACGATCATGTCGTCCTTCGAGCCGAAATAGATCGCCTGGGTCGGGCAGGCCTTGGCGCAGGCCGGCGCCTGGCCGACCGCGACGCGGTCGGAGCACAACGTGCACTTGTAGGCCTTGCGGTCGACCTTGGAGATGCGCGGCACGTTGAAGGGGCAGCCCTTCACGCAGTAGCCGCAGCCGATGCAGTTCTCCGACACGAAGTCGACGATGCCGTTGGTGTACTGCACGATCGCGCCCGGCGCCGGGCAGGCCTTCAGGCAGCCCGGATCGTCGCAATGCATGCAGCCGTCCTTGCGGATCAGCCATTCGAGATCGTCGCCGTGCTCGTACTCCGTGTAGCGCATCACGGTCCACGAGGTGGGCGTGAGGTCGACCGGGTTGTTGTAGCTGCCCTCGAAGTAGCCGATCGGCTGCTTCAGGTCGTTCCACTCCAGGCAGGCCGCCTGGCAGGCCTTGCAGCCGATGCACTTGCTCACGTCGATCAGCTTGGCGACTTCGATCCCGGACTGGCGGATCTGCGGCGGCGTCTCGGTCGAGGCGGAGCGGCGGCGGATGTCGAGGGATTGCATGCTGGCCATCTGGTGCCCTCCCCCGCCTAGGCGACCGCCGGCGACTGCGCCGGTGCCGTGGTCTTCTTCACGTCGACCAGGAACGCCTTGTACTCAGGCGTGTTCACGCTGGCATCGCCGACCGACGGCGTCAGCGTGTTCACCGGCTGCGACTTGCGCGTCAGCCCGATGAAGCCGTAGTGGATCGGCAGTCCGACCACGTCGCACGGCTTGCCGTCGACCATTATCGGCCGGAAACGCTTGGTGACGCAGGCCTTGGCCTTGATGCTGCCGCGCTGGCTGGAGACCTCCACCCAGTCGCCGTGCTGGATGCCCTTGGCCTTGGCCAGGCGTTCACCCATCTCGACGAACAGCTCCGGCTGCAGCACCGCATTGTCGTGGACGTTCTTGGTCCAGTAGTGGAAATGCTCGGCCAGGCGATAGGTGGTGGCCACGATCGGGAACCTGTCGGGCGTACCGAACGACTTGGCGTCTGCCGCGAACACCCTGACCACCGGGTTGGTGCTGACCTTGGGATGCAGCGGGTTGGCGATGTAGGCGTCCATCGGCTCGTAGTGCTCCGGGAACGGGCCGTCGGGCATGGCGCCGCGAGCGAACAGCCGCGCGGTGCCTTCCTGGTTCATGATAAACGGACCGACGGCCTTGTCGGGCGGCACTGTCGGCGCATAGTCGGGAACGTCGCCGCCGGTCCAGCGCGCGCCGTTCCACCAAACGTATTTCTTGCGTTCGCTCCACGGCTTGCCGTTGGGGTCGGCGGAGGCGCGGTTGTAGAGCACGCGGCGGTTAGCCGGCCACGAGAAGCCCCAGTTGGGGTAGATGCCGAGGCCTGTCGGATCGCTGGAGTCGCGGCGCATCGACATGTTGCCGGTCTCGGTATAGACGCCGGTGTAGATCCAGATCCCGCCCGATGTCTTGCCGTCGGCCCGCATCGAAGCGAAGCTCGGCAGGAGCTGGCCGGCGCGCAGTAATACCTTGTTGGGATCGGCCGGGTCCGGCAGGTCCTCCAGGGCATAGCCGTTCATCTCCTTCAGCACCTCGGCCGGATCGGGGTTGCCCGGCCGCGTGTAGGACCAGGTCAGCTTGACGATCGGATCGGGGAAGGCGCCGCCGTCCTTGGCATAAAGCGCGCCGAGGCGATGGCGGAGGTCGGATATGATCTCGAGGTCGCTCCTCGACTCGCCTGGACCGTCCGCCGCCTTCCAGTGCCACATGATGACTCGACTGGAGTTGGTGGCGCTGCCCTCCTCCTCGGCATAGGCCGACGCAGGCAGCTGGATGACCTCGGTCTGGATCGACTTGGGATCGACGTTGTTGAACTCGCCGTGGTTCTCCCAGAAGTGCGCCGTCTCGGTCTCCAGCGGATCGATGACGACCATCCACTTGAGCTTGGCAAGGCCAGCGGCGACCTTGGGCTTGTCGGGCGCCGCCATCAGGATGTTGAGGCCCTGGCAGAACAGGCCGTTCATCTGCCCCCCCGCCATCATGTCGACCATCTTCAGCACGTCGTAGCTGGTGTCGAACTTGGGCAGGTAATCGTAGGCCCAGTCGTTGTCCTTGGTCGCCGCCGCGCCGAAGAAGCTCTTCTGCTGGCTGACGAAGAATTTCTCGTAGTTCTGCCAGTAGCTGGTCTGGCCGGGCCTGAGCGGCCTGAAGGCGCGCGGCTTCATGTAGTCGGCGTAGGTCGCCTCGCGGTCGCTCGGCAGCACGAGGTAGCCCGGCGTCGAGGTCGAGAGCAGCGCCAGGTCGGTGATGCCCTGCACGTTGGAATGGCCGCGCAGCGCGTTCACGCCGCCGCCCGGCATGCCCATGTTGCCCAGCAGGAGCTGGATCATGGCCATGGAGCGGATGTTCTGGGCGCCGGTCGTATGCTGCGTCCAGCCCAGCGCATACATCGACGTCATCGTGCGATCGCCGGTCGAGGTCGAGCCGATCATCTCGCAGATCTGCAGGAACTTCGCCTTGGGCGTGCCGGCGATGCGCTCGACCATCTCGGGCGTGTAGCGCTCGACATGAGCCTTCAGCAGGTTGATGACGCAGCGCGGGTTCTGCAGCGTGTCGTCGACCTTGGCCATGCCCTGGTCGTCGAGCTCGTAGTCCCAGCTCGACCGGTCGGCGTAGCTCTTGCGCGCCGCGTCATAACCGGCGAACAGCCCATCCTGGAAGTTGAAGCCTTCCTTGACGATGAAGGCGGCGTTGGTGAACGCCTTGACGTACTCCCGCTGGATCTTGCCGTTGGCCAGCAGATAGCGCATCACGCCCGACAGGAACGCGATGTCGGTGCCGGGCCGAAGCGGCGCATAGACGTCGGCCACCGCGGCCGAGCGCGTGAAGCGCGGATCGACCACGATCAGCTTGGCGCCGTTGTTGGCCTTGGCCTCGATCACCCATTTGAAGCCGCAGGGGTGTGCTTCGGCGGCGTTGCCACCCATGATCAGAACGAGATCGGTGTTCTTGATGTCGTTCCACGAGTTCGTCATCGCACCGCGTCCGAATGTGGGGCCAAGACTGGCCACCGTCGGACCGTGTCAAATTCGTGCTTGATTTTCGAAGCCCAGTATCCCGGTCGCACGCACGAACTTGTAGGTGAGATATCCCGCCTCGTTGCTGAGCGAGGAGCCGCCGAGGAAGCCGGTGCTGAGCCAGCGGTTGACCGTCACGCCATCGTGGTTCTTGGCGATGAAGTTCTTGTCGCGGTCCTCCTTCATCAGCTTGGCAACGCGGTCCATCGCGAAGTCCCAGCTCACCCTCTCGAACTTGTCGGAGCCCGCCTTGCGGTGCATCGGGTACTTGAGCCGGTTGGCGCTGTGGACATAGCCGAGCGAGGCTGCACCGCGCGCGCAGAGCGTGCCGCGATTGACCGGATGGTCGGGATCCCCTTCGATGTGAATGATCGACGACCTGGCATTCTTGGACTTGTCGCCCAGCGAATAGATCAGGACCCCGCAGGCGACCGCGCAATAGGGACACGCGTTGCGCGTCTCGGTTGCCCGTTCGAGCTTGAAGGGCCTGACCCCGGCGGCCAGGGCCTCGCCTGCCCCCGTGAATCCCAGGGCGCCAACAGACGATGCAGCGAGGCCAGCGGCGCTCACCTTCATGAATTGACGGCGTGTGACGGCCATCTCGCGCTCCATCCCAGGTGACGCTTTTTGGGGCGCCGGAGCGCCCTTGTTTATGATGCGTCTCGGATAGTGAAACGCTTCACTGGGAGCGAATCAATAGAAAACCTTGCTTTTCGCGGGAAATCTCGTCTTCGTGAGCAACTTAAGGTTTGCGCTGCAACCCCCAGGTTTCGGCGATCAACTGCCCCATGCGCGCGGCCATCAGACGATAGCCCGGGCTCTCACCATTGGGTGCCCGAATGAAGTGGATATGATCGGCGTAGATGGTGCCGGTTTCGTTCCGCAACAGGTCGCCCAGGTCATAGATGGCGAGCCCGCGTTCGCGAAGGCTCAACATGCCAGCCACGATGCGGCGATAGATGTCGCGATAGCCGAGGTCGCCCGCGTTCTTCTTCTCCTCTTCGGTCAGCGTCTTGCCCCAGGCAGGCACCGGCTGGAGGAAATAGGCGGACTTTATGTTGTTGTCCCGGGCGATGACCTCGATGCCGCGTTCGTACTTTTGATAGAGACTGAGCTGCAAGGCGAAGAGCTGCTCGGGATCCTTGCGGACGTCTGCCGGCAGCGCAAAGAAGCCGGTCAGCGTGGTGCGCTTCTTCGAGTTCGAGGCAACCCTATCCTTGCTCTTGGCCACCGCCTCGATACCGCGGATGATCATGTAGGCGGCATGCGAATGGCCGAGGATGGGATTGTTCGCGAGCACGCCGGCAACGCGGCCGATCACCCAGCCGATCGCGGCGTCACCGAAATTCTCGTCCGCGGCGAACGGATTGACCTCGAGAAAGTTGGAGGCCGGCGATTCCAGCCGCTGCTGTGAGTACGGTCTGAAGTCGTAGTGCTCGTTGAAGCCGTCGAGGGTGACGACGGCATCGACCGACGTCGCGTACAAGGAGAAGAGGATGAGCTGCTGCGGCTCCTTCCAGGCGCCGTCGCCGCCGTTCAACACCAGCCACGGCTTGCCGTTGGGGCTGACATAGTGCTTGTTCAGCTCCTCCTCCAGGTAGTGCGGCGCCGGCGGGCCCCAGTTCTGCCCGAGCTGGGAAGCGACCGATCCACCCGTCAGCAGCACGACATAGCGGTCGGCCGGCTTTACGGTCGGGAAGTCGTCGTTGAACAGGCCGATATTGTTGATGTTGGACAGCCCGCACGGCGGATTGCCGTTATGGACGAAAGCCAGGTAGGGATGCGGGTAGAGCGTGTCGATGTAGCGGCAGGACGAGCCCTTGGTGAGATCGCGCACGTAGGTGTTCTGCGTGCGCTCGAACAGCTCGGCTGCCGGCGTGTAGCGGCCATCCTCGACATAGAGCCAGGCGATCGCCGTGACCTCGATCAGGACCAGCGCGAAGACGATGCCCAGGACAATCGATATCAGCTTGAAGATGCGCTGCTTCATCTCGACCTCGTCAACGTCTGGCGTCGCGGATGGCCTGCCAGACACGCAGCGGCGTCGCCGGCATCTGGACATTACGCACGCCGAGAGGCCACAGCGCATCCATGATCGCGTTCATCACGGTGGGCGTCGAGCCCACGGCACCCGATTCGCCGACGCCCTTGGCGCCCAGCGGGTTGGTCTTGGCCGGCACCGAATCGTCGAGCGCATTGGAGAAGGTCGGGAAGGTTCCGGCGCGCGGCATGGCGTAGTCCATGAACGAGCCGGTGATGAGCTGCCCGGTCTCGCGGTCGTAGACGTTCTCCTCGAGCAGCGCCTGGCCGATGCCCTGGGCGCAGCCGCCCTGGATCTGACCGAACACGATCGGCCGGTGTAGCGGCCGGCCGACATCGTCGACCGTCGTGTAGCGCTTGAGCTCGACGAGGCCGGTGTCGGGATCGATCTCGACCTCGCCGACATGGGCGCCGTTCGGCCAGGCGATGCCGTCGACGGAGTTGACGTTCTCGATGAAGATCCGCTTGTCGGGCTGCTTGGCGGCCAGCTCGCCCAGTCCGATGGCGCGGTCGGTGCCGGCGATGGTGAAGCGACCGGCGGCGTAGACGATGTCGGCGGCGCTGGCCTCCAGCGCGTCGGCCGCCAGCTCCTTGCCCTTGTCGACCAGCTTCTCGCTGCCGGTCAGTACCGCCGACCCACCGATATAGGCCGAACGGGAGCCCATCGAGCCGACGCCGCCCACCCGGTCGGAATCGCCCATGGCGATCTCGATCTGCGACGCATCGATGCCGAGCAATTCGGAGGCGAGCTGGGTGAAGCTGGTCTGCAGCCCCTGCCCCATGCCCTGGGTCCCCATCCAGATGACGACCTTGCCGTCGGCCTTGACCTCGTAGTGGGCCATCTCGTTCATGACCATCGCGCTGGTCCATTCGACGTAGGAGGCGAGCCCGCGACCGTAGAGCTTGCCGCGCTTCTCCGCCTCGGCCTTGCGCGCGGCGAAGCCGTTCCAGTCGGCCGCCTCGAGCGTCTTGGTCAGGAAGAGGTTGAAGTCGCCCGAATCGTACTTCTCGCCCATCGCGGTGGTGTAGGGCATCTGCGCGGGTGTCACGAAGTTGCGCCGCCGCAGCTCGGCGGGATCCATGCCGATCTGGCGCGCCGCCGAGTCCATCAGGCGCTCGAGATCGAGCAGGCACTCGGGACGGCCGGCGCCGCGATAGGCGCCGACGGTCGCCGTATTGGTGATCACGCACGTGATCCTGAGATCGATCGCCGGGATATCGTAGGTGCCGGTCGCGACCTTGGGTCCGACGAACAGCGGGATGGCGATGCCGGCCGGCGAGGGGTAGGCCCCGACATTGGCAAACGCTTCCATGCGCAGCGCGAGGATCCTGGCGTCCTTGTCGAGCGCCAGCGAAACCTTGTGGAGCTGGTCGCGGCCGGCGGTGGCGGCGGCGAATTCCTCGCTGCGCTCGGCACGCCATTTCACCGGGCTCTTCAGCACCTTGGCCACCCACACCGCGACCAACTCGTCGGGCTGGATGCCGGTCCTCATGCCGAAGCCGCCGCCGATGTCGCGCACCAGCACGCGCACTTTGTCCTTGGGCATCTTGAGCACGACGTCGGCCAGCGTGTCGCGCGTCACCGAGGGATTCTGGCTGCCGATATGGATGGTCATGCGGTCGCCGTCCCACTCGGCCATCACCGAACGCGGCTCCATGGCGTTCACGATCAGCCGCTGATGCACGATGTCCATCGACACGACATGGGCCGCCTGCTTGAACGCCGCCTCGGCCTTGGCGGCATCGCCGAAGCGGTTGGAGCCCACCGCATTGCCGGGTGCGCCCTGCCAGATCTGCGGCGCGTCGGGCTTCAGGGCGTCTTCGATCTCGCTCACCGACGGCAGCGGGTCGTACTCGACCTCGACCAGCTCGGCGGCGTCCTGCGCCTGGCCGCGATCCTCGGCGACCACCGCCACGACCGCCTCGCCAAGATAGCGCACGACCTCATGGGCCAGCGGGCGGCGCGGGGTCATCTCGGGCTTCACGCCATCGGCATTGGGGAACATCGCCGGAAACGCGAAATAACCGCAGCCTTCCTTGGCCATGTCATCCCAGGTGAAGACCCCGACCACGCCCGGCGCCTTGCGGGCGGCCTCGCGGTCGATCTTGACGATCCTGGCATGGGCGTGAGGCGAACGGACAAGCACCACATGGGCCTGGTTTGGCCGCGCAAGATTGTCGGTAAAGCCGCCGGTGCCGGTCAAAAGTCGGTTATCCTCGACACGTTTGATGTACTGGGCCTTGCCGAACGCTGCCATACGCAACTCCTTGCGGTCCCGGCTCGATCGGACCGGGAATCGGCCGGACTATAGCGGCGAGGGGGCGGCCGACAAGCCAGCGCGGCGGATGGTCTCGCCGGCCAGCCCGGTGCTCGGGCCGGTAGTCGCGCGCCGCAGGCATGAATACGCGACGCAGCTTCCGCCACGGCGGCGTCAGTGCTTGAGGTTGGGCATCTCCGTCAGCGGCACGATGCGGATGCCGGCGGCTTCCAGCCCCTCGCGCACCGCCTTGGAGACCGTGACCGCGGTCGGCCCGTCGCCGTGCACGCAGATCGAATCGACCTGGCAGGGTATGCGCTTGCCCGAGGTCGAGTAGATCGCCTGCTCGTCGACCATGCGGCGGACGTGGGCCACGGCCTTCGCCGCATCCTTGATCATCGAGTTGGCTTCCTTGCGCGGCGTCAGGAAACCCGTGTCGGTGTAGGTGCGGTCGGCGAATACTTCCTCGGCCACGCGCAGGCCGGCCTTGCGCGCCGCCTTGCCCTGCTCGGTGTTGGCCTGGGCGAGGAAGATCAGGTCGCGGTCGACCGCCTTGGTCGCGCGGCAGATCGCGTCCGACATCTCCGGGCTCTCGGCCGACATGTTGGCCATCATGCCGTGCGGCTTCATGTGCGTGACCTTGGCGCCGTGCAGCGCCGCGATCGCCTGCAGCGCGCCGATCTGGTAGGCGATGTTGGCCTCGAGCTCCTTGATCGTAAGGTTGATCACGCGGCGGCCGAAGCCCTGCAGGTCGGCGAAGCCGGGATGGGCGCCGATCGAGACGCCGTTCTGCTGGCAGAGCTTCACCGTGTCGGCCATCACCACGGGGTCGCTGGCGTGGAAGCCGCAGGCGACGTTGGCCGACTTCACGATCTTCAGGACCTCGGCATCGTTGCCCATCACCCAGGGGCCGAAGCTCTCGCCGAGATCGGAGTTTATGTTGACGAATCCCGCGTTGGTCGCGGCCATTGGAGAACTCCTTCGCGTGAAGCCGCTATTCTAGCAGATGTGAGCGTTCGGTACCTATCTTGCGGCGACACCGCCTTCACCGTCGAATTCGGCAACGAAATTTCTCCCGAGATCAACGGCCGGGTAATGGCCTTGCACGCCGCCATCAGCGGTGCCGGTGCAGACGGCGTGATCGAGACGGTGCCCACCATGCGGTCTCTGATGGTCTGCTACGATCCCCTGAGAACGTCCCGCGCCAAGCTCGAGCCTGAGATCCAGGCCCTGATCGCCCGCGGCCTGCCGACGGGGATGGCAAGCCGCCGCGTCTCGATCCCCTGTTGCTACGACGATCCCGAATTCGCGCCCGATCTCGCCGAAGTCGCCGAGCGCACCGGGAAGACGCCGGAACAGGTGATCGCGGCCCACCTCGCCTCCCCGTTCAAGGTCTACGTGCTGGGCTTCATGCCGGGTCTTGCCTACGTCTCGGGCCTGGATCCGTCGCTCACCCTGCCGCGTCGCGCCCAGCCGCGCGTGCGCGTGCCGCGCTCGTCGGTGGCGATCGCCATGGACATGACGACCATCTATCCCTTCGAGAGCCCGGGCGGCTGGCATCTGATCGGCCGCACGCCGCTTTGGATGTTCGACCAGCGCCGCGAGCAGCCGGTCTTCCTGGCGCCGGGCGATTCGCTCAGCTTCCAGCGCATCGACCGCAAGAACTTCGATCGCATCGCCCGCGAGGTCGAGGCCGGCCGCTTCGACTGGGCAACCCTGGTGTGCGAGGCATGACCGGCGCGTTGAAGGTCGTGCGCCCGGGTCTGTTCGACACGCTGCAGGATCTGGGCCGGGTCGGTTTCATGGCGCTTGGCATGCCGACGGCGGGCGCCATGGACCGCATCGCGCTGCAGCTCGCCAACGCGCTGTGCGGAAATCCCCCCGGCACGGCCGGCCTGGAGATCGGCGTCATGGGGCCAGACCTGCTGGTCGAGGCCGAGAGCGCGCGGATCGCCCTCGTGGGCCCGCTTTCGCCCGCCCTGATCGAGGCGCCGGACGTCCCGCCAAAGCCCCTGGAATCGGACCGCACGCATCTGCTGAAGCGCGGCCAGATCCTGCGCGTCGGCATGGTGGAGGGATCGAGCACCGCCTATCTCGCCGTGGCCGGCGGCTTCGCGCTGCCGCCCTTCATGGGCAGCCTGTCGACCTATGCACGCGCCGGCATTGGCGGCTTCCAGGGCCGCAAGCTTGCCCAGAACGATGCCTTGCCGCTGGTACGCGACCAGGCGCCGCCAGGCGACGAGCGAAGGCTCGGCCAGCCCTTCGATTACGGCAACGGGCCGATCCGCATCGTCTGGGGCCCCCAGGACGACTATTTCACCGAGCGGGGCCGGCGGACCTTCACCGAGTCGGACTATCGGGTGTCCAAGGAGGCCGATCGCATGGGCATCCGTTTGGAGGGCCCGACGATCGAGCACGCCAAGGGAGCCGACATCATCTCCGACGGCATCGGCCCGGGCGCCATCCAGGTGCCCGGCGCCGGCCTGCCGATCGTGCTGCTGGCCGATCGCCAGACGGTGGGAGGCTATCCCAAGATCGCCACCGTGGCCTCGGCCGACCTGCCGCGGATGGGCCGCCTGCTGCCGGGACAGGTCGTGCGCTTCACGCCGATCCCCGTCGGAGAGGCCGAAGCGCTGAGGCGCGATCAGGAGGCGCGATTGCAGCGCGCCATTGCCGACTTCAAGGCCGCACGGCCGCCAGGCGGCATCGATCTTGCGCGCCTCTACGAGGAAAACCTGATCGACGGCATCGTCTACGAACGCGATCACGCCTCGCGATAGACGGTGGTCTGAAATCCTTCGACCGCCGACGGCGGCACGAAATAGGCCGTGATGGCGTCGAACTCGGCCTCGCTTACCGCATACTCATGCGTACCGGCGGCGTTGCGTTGCCGCAGGCGCTCCTTGCAGACCGTGTCGGGCGCGTCGAGGAAGTGCAACCGGTGCGCAGCGCCTGCCCCCTCGAAAATGCCGCGCATCCACTGGCGGTTGGCCACGGTATTCGCCGGAAAATCCAGCACGACCGACAGGCCGGCCTTCAGCAACCCCTCGACATGGCGCCCCATCACTTCGCGCAGCTGGCGGGAGTACCGGATATAGTCCTCCACCGTCTGCATCTCGGGCTTGTAGAGGCGCGCCAGCCAGGCGTCCTCGCTGATCAGCACCGTCGCCGGCGCGTCCGCCAGGCGACGGGCGAGCGTGGATTTGCCCGCGGCGGCCTTGCCGCAAAGCATATGCAATACGGGTTTGCGCGTTTCGTCCATCGGGCAGGCTCACCGGGCTGGCTGCTTTCACTGTAGCCGGTGCCGGCCACGGTTGGTACGAGACAGGACCGAGCCGATGGCAACGAGCGGGACTACCGAGATGAGCTGGCAACCGGAGATGGACGAGCTGCGCCGCCGCCAGGAGATGACGCGGCGCATGGGCGGAGCGGACAAGGTCAAGCGTCAGCACGACGGCGGACGTCTCACCGTGCGCGAGCGCATCGACCGGCTGGTCGATGCCGGTTCCTTCCGCGAGATCGGCAGCATCGCCGGCAAGGCCGAGTATGACGGGCGCAACGACCTGGCCGACCTGACGCCGGCCAATGCCGTGATGGGCCGCGCCAGGATCGAAGGCCGCCACGTCGCCGTCACCGGCGACGATTTTACGGTACGCGGCGGCTCGGCCGACGCCACCATCAAGGAAAAGGACATCTTCATCGAGCGCTACGCCAACCAGTACCGCGTGCCGTTGATCCGCATGATCGAGGGCTCGGGCGGTGGCGGCTCGGTCAAGACCATCGAGACCACCGGCCGCGCCAACGTGCCGGGCGTGCGCGGCTGGGAATGGGTGGTGCAGAACATGGGCGCCGTGCCGACCGTCGGGCTGGGCCTCGGCTCGGTCGCGGGCCTGGGCGCGGCGCGGCTTGCCGCCACGCACTACTCGGTGATGGTGAAGGAGATCTCCGCGATGTTCGTCGCCGGGCCGCCGGTGGTGAACCGGCTGAGCCCCCGGCAGTTCGACAAGCAGGAGCTGGGCGGCTGGGAGATCCAGCTGCGCGCCGGCGCCATCGACGAGGCGGTGGACAGCGAGGACGAGGCCTTTGCCGTCACGCGCCGTTTCCTCTCCTACCTGCCGTCCTCCGTCTACGACGTCCCGCCGCGCGGACCGGTGACCGACGATCCGGCGCGGCGGGAGGAGTCGCTGTTCGACGCCATCCCGCGCGACATCCGCAAGGTCTATCGCATTCGCCCCATCGTCGAGAAGGTCGTCGACCAGGGCTCCTTCTTCGAGATGGGCAGGCTCTACGGCCGTTCGGTGGTGACCGGGCTGGCCCGGGTCGACGGCTGGCCGGTCGCGGTCATGGCGAGCGATCCCATGTTCTACGGCGGCGGCTGGACGGCCGATGCCTGCCAGAAGGTCACGCGCTTCGTCGACCTCGCCGAGACCTTCCATCTGCCGGTGGTCTATTTCTGCGACTGCCCGGGTTTCCTGATCGGGCTCGAGGCCGAGAAGAGCGGCGTCATCCGCCAGGGCGTGCGCGCCATGTCGGCGATGTTCCAGACCACGGTGCCATGGTGCAGCTTCATCATCCGCAACGCCTTCGGCGTGGCGGGGGCGGCGCATCAAAACGGCGCGCGGCTCAATTGGCGCTATGCCTGGCCATCCGGCCGCTGGGGCTCGCTGCCGCTGGAGGGCGGCATCGAGGCGGCCTACCGTGCCGACATCGGCGCGGCCGCCGACCCCAAGGCCAAGATGGCCGAGATCGAGGAGCGCTTGAACAAGCTTCGCTCGCCGTTCCGCAGCGCCGAAACCTTCTGGATCGAGGAGATCATCGATCCGCGGGATACCCGGAAGATCCTGTGCGAGTTCGTCGAACTGGCGGCGCCGGTGCGAGGCAGCGGCCCCACCCGCCATTGGATGCGGCCTTAGCTTCTCCAGCCGTAACCCTTGAGGCGGGGCAGCGTCCCGCACGCCGGGTCGAATGGCGGATTGCTGAGATAGTCGTCATCCGCCCGCACGAAGGCGCGACCGGGCGTGCGGCTCACGAGCGCGCTCATCGCCGGCAGCGTCCAGTCCTGGGCGAATAGCTTGTCCGGCCAGTCGAGCAACGGCAGGTCGCGCGCCCGGATGAGGCCCTCCCTCCCGTCGACCAGGGCCCGCATGCGGCCGAGATAGTCCGACCACAGGCCCGTCAGGGCGACGTCCGGAATGGCGGCGGCAAGGGCGAGTATGGTCATGGCCGCTACGAACCGTCGCGCAACCGCTTCCATCCGCATAACGGCAAGCACCGCGGGCGGCCTCCGCTGCCAGCCGACATGCAGCCACATGCCGGCCAGCAGCGCCGCCAGCATCAGGCCCGCCGCCTGGCGCGCCAGATAGTGCGCCGGCGGATAGAGGATGGAGTCCTGATGCAGAAGCCGATACCACGGCGTCAGGGCGAGCGCGGCCGCAGCGACGCCCAGGACGACCAACGGCCCGCGTGCCCGCAACCAGGAGGGCCGGCCGAGGCCGATCGCCGCGCAGATAACGAGCGCGACCACCGGAATGGCGAATTGCAGGTTCTGCCAGAAGTCGAGGCTCATCGATCGCACCTTCACGAAGTGCGGGTGAGTCCAGTATTCGGCGATCGTTGCCGCAGAGACCACCGCGGCGGCAACGAAGGCCAGGGCGGCGATGCCGGCCAGCAGCCTCGCGCCCCAATCGTCCGTCCCGCGCGTGGCCCAGAGGATGGCGGCGGCGAGCAACGGTCCGAGATAGATCATTGCCTCGTAGGAGCGCACGCAGAACAGGCCGAGCACGCATAGCAGCGCGGCATCGGCTAGCCGACGGCCGGCACTCGTCGTCAGCGTCACCGCCATGGCGGCGGTGGCGGCGGCGAAGGCGGCATTGTATTCGCCCACGATGAAGAACGAGGTCGGCAGATACACCGCCGCGACGACGGCGATGGCAATGCCGAGCAGCACGCCATCGCGACGCACCCGCGACAAGGCAAGGTGATAGAGCGCCGTCGGCAGCCCGAACAGGGCGCCGAATACACCATCGCCAGAAGCCTTGTGTCGCGCACGCCGAGTTCGGACAGCAACAGTACCGGCGCCTGGGTCACCCAGTCGACATGGGCGCGGGCAGCGTAGAAATCGTGGAACCGCCCGAGATCGAGCATGTTCACCAGGAAGGACGAGCCGTCCCAGAACAGGCCGCGGCAGGTCACCGTGCCGTAGGCGGCCAGTGCCCACAGGAGCAGCACGACGCCTCGATAGGCAGCGACCTGGGCCATGGCGCGCACGTCAGTCGTGCCAGACGTATTGGCCGAGGGGGTACGGTTCCGACGGCGGGAACGGCTGCCAACGCGTGAAGTCCTTGGACGGCGCGATGATGCCGTCGCCGCGCTTCGAGCGCAGCGCCAGGCTCTGGCTGGGCAGGATCCAGCTCTCGACCAGGAGGTCGTAGGGGTGCCGCGACAGCGGCGAATCCTCGAAGGCGATCACGCCCTGGTGGCTGCGGACGGTGGCGCGCACGACATCGAGATAGCCGGCCCAGCTCCGCGTCAGATAGATATCCGAAGGCAGCATCGCCAGCAGCATCACGAAGGCGAAGGCGGCGAAGCGCCGCCCCGCCTGCGGCGTGCGGAGGACGACGAAGGCGGGCAGCTTCTCGCCCAGCTTGGACGCATAGGCCCAGATGAAAACCACGACGCACACGATGACGACGCCCGCCGCCGTGCGGGCCACGTATTGCGACTTGGCGAGCGGCCGCACCAGGCTGTCGCTGAGGGCAAGCAGCGGCGAGAGCGCGAGCATGAAAAGACACAGGCCGGCCCAGCGATAGGGCTTGGTCTCCCGCAGATCGCTCGGCCTGACGAGCGCCCATACCACGACGATGAGCGCTGCCGCGAACACCAGATCGAACTGCACGTTCTGCCAGAAATCCGACGCCGTCTGCACCGTCTCATCGAGATGCTCCTCCGACCATGGCCGCACCAGGGAGCGAAATGCGATCGCCATGCCGCACAGGAAGGCCGCCGCGGCGAGCAGGTGCAGAAGCGTGGCCAACCGAGGCCGCGACGGCGCCCGCCACACCGCCCACAGGACCATCGTCGCCAGCAGCGGTCCGAGGTAGATCATCGCTTCGTAGGTCCGCACCGCCAGCAGCCCAAGCACCGCCAGGAACACGCCGTCCGCCAGCGTCAGGCTGCGTGCCGTGGCAAGCCAGACGGCGACCACGATGGCGAGCGCATAGGCGGTGTTGTATTCGCCGACGATGAAGAAGGACGTCGTCATGAACACCACGGCTATGGCGGCGATCACCGCAGCCAGCAGCGCCGCGTCGTCGCGCGCGCGAAACAGCGCCAGATGATAGAGAGCGGTCGGCAGCGCAAACAGCCCGATCGACAACAGACGGGCCAGCAGATGAAGGTCGGTGATGCCCAGGAATATGCCGGTGATGATCGGAATCTGCCCGAGGACCATGGCGTAAAGACGCGGCGCATAGAAGTCGAAGAACCACTCGCGCCGTGCGATCTGGACGAGGAACGCCGAGCCGTCGACAAAGAGACCGCGGCTCTCCCAGCTATGCCAGAGTGCCAGCCCCCAAATCAGGCAGATTGTCGTTCGATATGCGACTTTGGTCGTTGGCATGCGCAAGCGTGCGGGCTCTACAGGAGCGTCGGCGCAGGCGCAAGCGCTCCCGGCTTGCAGCGTCGAAAGGGCGCTGTTAGCAAGGCCGCCGCAAATGAGGACGAAGATGCTCAGTTGGGAGAAAATCGACGCTATTCCGGGCTGGTTCATGTTCCAGTCCTACTGCGTCTGGCGCGCCCTGCTCGATCAGCAGGCCCGGGTCTCCGGCGACCTGTTCGAGATCGGCGTGTGGCGCGGGCGCTCGGCGTCGGTGCTCGCGTCCTACCGCAAGGGCGAGGAGAAGCTCTACCTGTGTGACCTCAGGCTGGACGAAGCGGCGGTGCAGCGCGCCATCCGCTCGGTGGGCAGCGACCCGGTCAATATCGTGCCGCTGTCGGGCCCGTCGGCCGACCTGCCGGCCAAGCTCGACCTCAAGGCCATGCATCAGACCGTCCGCTGGTTCCATATCGACGGTGAGCACACCGGCACCGCGGTCTATCGCGAGCTCGAACTGGCCAACCGCATCGTCAATATCGACGGCATCGTGGTGATCGACGATTTCTTCTCGCCGCGCTATCCCGCCAACACCACCGAGGTGATCCGCTACCTCGAGAAGAACCCGTTCCATTTCCGGCTGCTCGCCGTCGGCTTCAACAAGGGATATCTCTGCCGGCCGGAGAGCCTGCCGCGCTACATGGACTTCATGGCCTCCGGCATGAGCGGCGCGCTCACCGGCTACGGCGCCAAGACCACGATCTTCAAGACCACCGGCCCGTGGGATACCGACGCTGTCGGCATCACCGACTATGTCGACGATGCCGGGCCCATCGCCGGCCCCGACAACGAGCCGCAGAACTGGCAGATGATCCGCACCCGTCACGTCTGGACGCCGTGGCGCCATCTCCAGAACGGCTGGCGGATCCTGCGGGGGCGCTAGGCGCCCCCGGTCTCATCCCGCGCGCAGCGCGATCATGCCGCCGTCGCTGTCACGATTTTCATCTGGTCGTCGAGATCGTCGGCGATGAAGTGCCGCACGATCTCGTCGAGGTCGTAGTCGGTCTCGAAACCGAGCGCCCGGGCCCGCGTCGAATCGATGCCCTGGGGCCAGCCGTCGCAGATCTTCTGGATCGCCGGATCGTGCTGCCAGACGACCTTGCCGACCTTTCGGTTGCCGGCATGGCGGCCGACCGCCCGCTCGAGCTCGCGGGCGGTGACGTTGATGCCGTTCAGCAGCAGGGTGCGGCCCGGCCCGAAGGCATCCGCCGGCAGGTCGTGCAGGCGCAGGAAGGCGTCGACCGTCTTGCGCGGGCTCAGCACCACCATGACGGTCTGCGGGGTCACCGGGCAGACGACGTCGACGCCGGTCAGCGGCTCGCGCACGACCGAGCTTGCCCAGGTCGAGGCCGCCTTGTTGGGCAGGCCGGTGCGCACGCAGATCGTCGGCAGTCGCACGGCGGTGCCGCGCAGGAATCCCTTGCGCGTGTAGTCGCGGATCAGAAACTCGCCGATCGATTTCTGCGCACCGTAGGAGGTTTGCGGCGTGAGCGCGGTGTCGTCGGTCACGGCGGGCGGCAGCTCGCCGCCGAACGCCGCCAGGGAACTGGTGAAGACGACGCGCGGATTGGAGCCCAGCGCGCGGCAGGCCTCCAGCACGTTGCGCGTGCCGTCGAGATTGACCCGGTAGCCGAGGTCGAAATCGGCCTCGGCGCCGGCGCTGACGACGGCGGCGAAATGGAAGACCGTGGCGGCGCTCTGAACGATCGACTGCACTGTGGCGAAATTGGCGATGTCGCCCGCGAACGTCTTGACCCGCGGATCGTCGAGCCCCGGGCTGCTTGCCTTGGCAACGTCGAACAGCACGAGCTCGCTCACCAACTCGGGCCTGCCGTCGGGACCGGCGATCGAACCCTGCTGCAGGATGCGCCGCGCCAGCTTCTTGCCGAGGAAGCCCGCGCCGCCGGTGATCACCACCTTCATGTCGTCTCCATCCCTTGTCCTTGACCAGATTTTTCGCGCCGCCGACGAAAGTGTGCACAGATCGCCGGTGCAGTCTATGTTGCACGCAATGGCGGGAACGAGCGAAATCTTCGTCTTCAAGGACGCCCTGATCCTGCTGGGCACGGCAGCGGTCGTGGCCCCGGTGGTGCACCGCTTCAAGGTCAGTCCGATCCTCGGTTTCCTCGTCGTCGGCGCCGCCCTGGGCCCGCACGGCCTCGGCCGCCTCGCCGAGCACTCGCGCGCCATCGACTGGCTCACCGTCACCGGCGAGAAGCAGATCGCCTTCATCGCCGATCTCGGCATCGTCTTCCTGCTGTTCTTCATCGGGCTCGAACTCTCGCCACGGCGCCTGCTCACCATGCGCCGTCTGGTGTTCGGCCTGGGCGGGCTGCAGATCTTCGCGACCGGGCTCGTGATCAGCCTCGGCGCGCTGTGGCTGGGCCAGCCGCCCGCCGCGTCGCTGATCATCGGCACCTGCCTGGCGCTGTCTTCCACCGCCATCGTCATGCAGCTTCTGTCGGGCCAGCGCCGCATGATGTCGACGACCGGCCGCACCAGTTTCGCCATCCTGCTCGCTCAGGATCTGGCCGTGGTGCCGCTGCTGTTCCTGATCAGTGCGCTCGGCGGCCACGAGGAGCAGTCCTCCGTGATTCGGGGCCTTGTCGTGGCGCTGGTCGAGGCGGTGCTCGCCGTTGGCTTGATCGCCGTGATCGGTCGCCTGGCGCTGAAGCCGCTGTTCCGCCTGGCAACCGCCACCGACAACCCGGAATTCTTCATGGCCGCCACCCTGCTGATCTCGGTCGGCTCGGGCGTGATCGCCGCCTATGCCGGCCTGTCGATGGCGCTTGGCGCCTTCATCGCCGGGCTGCTGTTGGCGGAGACCGAGTACCGGCGGGCCGTCGAGGCGATGATCGACCCATTCCGCGGGCTCCTGCTCGGGGTCTTCTTCTTCTCGGTCGGCATGCACGTCGACCTCGGCTTCATCTGGCATCAACCGCTTCTCGTGGCGGGGGCCTTCTTCGGCATGATTCTGGCCAAGGGCCTCGTGCTGGCCCCACTCTGCCGGATATTCGGCGTGCCGTGGGCGGCCAGTGTCGAGAGCAGCCTGCTGCTGGCGCCAGGCGGCGAATTCGCCTTCATCGGCATCGGCCTTGCCGTCCAGGTCGGCCTGGTCGCCGGCGACGTGGCGGGGGGCGTTCTCGCGGTCGTCTCGCTCACCATGGCCACGCTGCCCATCGTCGCCCTGTTCGCGCGGCGCGCCGGGAACTATTTCGCGAAGGACGTCTCGTCCGACCCGGTCTTCACCGCGCTGCCGCCGGACGATCAGGCAAGACGCGTCATCGTCGTGGGTCATGGCAGGGTCGGCCAGCTCGTCTGCGATCTCCTGGAAAAGCACGACATCGCCTATATCGCCGCCGACCGCGACACGGCCCAGGTCAACCGCTGGCGCCAGCTCGGGCGGCCGATCTACTACGGCGACGCAGCCAACCCGCTGTTCCTGCGGCGTTGCGGCATCGACGAGGCGGTGGGCGTGATCGTCACCCTCGACACGGCGGCCGTCGACGACGTGGTGAAGGCGGTGCGCGCACGCCGGCCGGACGTCATGATCGTGGCGCGTGCCCACGACGCCCAGCATGCCCGCCATCTCTATACGCTGCGCGTCACCGATACGGTGCCCGAGACCATAGAGGCGAGCCTGCAACTGGCCGAATCGGCGCTCGTTGGATTGGGCGTGCCGATGGGCCTGGTGATCGCCTCGATCCACGAGCGGCGCGAAACGGTGCGCCGCGAGCTGCAGGCGGCGGCCGGGAGCACCTCCTCGCTCACCGAGCAGATCCGCCAGGCACGCCGCGACCGGACAACCAGATCGTGAGGAACGTTTGAAAGTCATCAGTTGGAACCTGTTGCGCCTCACGGGCGCGGCCGTCGGGGACGTGGCCGCCCTGATTGGACAGGAAAAGCCCGACCTGATGCTGATGCAGGAGGCCACGCGCCATATCGAGGCGCTGCCGTCGCTGGTCGGCGGCCACTTCCATCGGCTGTCGTGGCTGGGGCGCGTGCACGGGCTCGCGGTGTGGAGCCCGCACCGGTTTGCCGCGCCGCGCGCGCTGTCGCTCCCGGCGTCGCGCCTGCCCGGCCGCCTGCCGCGCCGGCGGGCGCAGCTCGTGCAGGTGGGCGACATCACCTTCGCCAATGTCCATCTGTCGCACGGCCAGCTCCTGAACCGCCGCCAGCTCGCGCGCGTCGCCGCCGCGTTGCGCGGCAAGCCCTCGGCGATCATCGGCGACTTCAATATCGTCGGTTCCGTGCTGCTGCCGGGTTTCAGCGATGTCGGGCCGCGCGAGCCGACGCATTTCGCCAGCAATGTCGTGCCGTTCCGCCTCGACCGCTGCCTGGCGCACGGTCTGGCCTGCCACGTCGCCGACGCGCTCGCCTTCGGCCCGTCCGACCATCGGCCGATCCGGCTCGACCTCAAGATCGCCGAAGGCTGGGGCCTGCAGACGAGCGGCCTGCGGGCGCGACCCGAGCACCGCCCGCCGACGCGCCGCGATCGGCTGGGTCGCCTCTACAGATAGGGCTGCAGCAGCCGCGCGGCGCTGTTGCGCAAACGGACCGGCAACGGATCGCTGTCCAGCTCCGCCAGGGTGAGCCGGCGCCTCGAGGGGACGACGGCCGCGATGTCGCGGGCGAAGTCCGGATCGTGCAGCTCCACGTTCAGCTCGAAATTCAGCCTGAAGCTGCGGGTGTCCCAATTGGCGCTGCCGATCAGCGCCCAGGACCCGTCGATCACCATGAGCTTGGAATGGTCGAACGGTGCGGGGCTCAACCAGACGCGGCAGCCCGCCTGGATGAGCGGCCTGAGCGGCACCCGGCGGGCCCAGTCGAGGATCGCATGGTTGGAATGATCCGGCAGGACGATATCGACCGCGACGCCGCGCAGCGCCGCCAGGCCCAGCGCCATCGTCAGCGGATCGGGCGGCAGGAAGTAGGGCGTGACGACGCGAATGGATTTGCGCGCGCAGGACATGGCATGCAGGGCCACGAACTCGATCTGCTCCATGTCCTCGTCCGGCCCGGACGTGATGACGCGCGCCGTCACCGGTCCCGCCTTTTCGAGCGGCGGGAACCAGTCCTCGGCCAGGAGCTTCTCGCCGGTCGTATACAGCCAGTCGTCGGCGAAGGCGTCGGTGAGCTGCTCGACGACCGGCCCCTCGATCTGGAAGTGGGTGTCGAGCACGACGTGAGGCGGGTTGTCGGCACGGATGTTCTCGGCGCCGATATTGATGCCGCCGGTGAAGCCCAGCCGACCGTCGACGACCAGCACCTTGCGGTGGTTGCGCAGGTTCGCGAACGGCATCCGCCAGGGGAAATACGAATGGAGAAACCGCGCGACCGGCACCCCGGCGCGGCGCAGCTCGTTGTAGGTCCCCGACCAGAAATAGCCGCTGCCGACCCCGTCGATCAGCACCCGCACCTGCACGCCGCGGCGCTGCGCCTGGATCAGGGCCTGGTGGAACGCCTTGCCGGCCTTGTCGTCGCGGAAGATGTAGCTCGCCAGTCCGACGCTCTTCTGCGCGTCGGCGATCGCCGCCAGCATGCGGGGATAGGCCTCGTCGCCGCTGCGCAGCATCTCGACCTGGTTACCGGGCTCGCAAGGCAGCCCCGTCAGCCGGCCGATCGCGAATTCCAGCGGATCGTCGGCCGCCGCTTCGGCGAGGCCCTCGTCGGTGACGCTGAGCTCCGGGCGGCGGCGGCGCAGCCGCTGGGCCCGCCGCTTGACGCGGTTGATGCCCATGGTCGCGTAGAGCAGGCCGCCGAGGAACGGCGACAGCCAGGCGATGCCGATCCAGGAGACGGCGGCACCGACATTGCGCTTGTACAGAAGGACGTGGATGGTCACCGCGCTGGCGATGGCAAGGTGCGCCAGCGCTGCCAGTTCGCCCAGCAGCCAAACCAGTTCGAAGCTGGAAGTCACCTTTCCAGTATAGCAGGCTCCGCTAGGCGGCGGCTTTGATCGCTTTGCCGGCGATGTCGATGATCTCGTCGATCTGGTTCTTCTCGATGATCAGCGGCGGCGACATGGCGATGGTGTCGGCGGCCTGCCGCACCATCAAGCCAAGCTCGAAGGCCTTGACGAAGGTGTCGTAGCCGCGCACCCCGGCCGCGTCCTTGCGGCTTTCCATGTCGATGCCGGCGGCCAGCCCGAGGTTGCGGATGTCGGTGACGCCCGGCAGCCCCTTGAGCGAGTGCACGCCATCCTCCCAGTACGTGGAGAGGTCGGCGGCGCGCTGGAACAGGCCCTCGTCCTTGTAGATGTCGAGCACGGCTGAAGCCGCCGCGCAGGCGAGCGGATGGGCCGAGTAGGTGTAGCCGTGGAACAGCTCGATCACGTTCTCGGGCCCGTTCATCAGGCCGTCGTAGACATGCTTGCGCACGAATACGCCGCCCATCGGCACCGTGGCGTTGCTGATGCCCTTGGCCACCGTCATCAAGTCGGGGATAACGTCGAAATATTCGGCCGCGAAGGCAGCGCCCAGCCGCCCGAAGCCGGTGATGACCTCGTCGAAGATCAGCAGGATGCCGTGCTTGTCGCAGATCTGGCGCAGGCGCTGCAGGTAGCCCTTGGGCGGCGGCAGGTAGCCCGTGGAACCGGCGCAGGGCTCGACGATCACCGCGGCGATGGTCGAGGCGTCGTGCAGGGCGACCAGGCGCTCGAGTTCGTCGGCCAGTTCCGCGCCGTGTTCTGGCAGGCCGCGCGAAAAGGCGTTCTTGGCCGGCAGGTGGGTATGCGGCAGGTGGTCGACACCCGGCAGCATGGCGCCGAACTGCTTGCGGTTGTTCGACATGCCGCCGACCGAGATGCCGCCGAAGCCGACGCCGTGATAGCCGCGTTCGCGGCCGATCAGGCGGGTGCGCGTGCCCTGGCCGCGCGCACGCTGATACGCCAGCGCGATCTTGAGCGCCGAATCGACGGCCTCCGAACCGGAGTTGCAGTAGAAGGCGTGGTTGAGGTCGCCCGGCAGCATCGCGGCATGCCGCGCCGCCAGTTCGAAGGATTTCGGGTGCCCCATCTGGAAGGAGGGCGCGTAGTCCATCTCCTCGAGCTGCTGGGCGATCGCCGCCTTGATCTCCTCGCGGCCGTGGCCGGCGTTGACGCACCACAGGCCGGCCGTGCCGTCGATCACCTTGCGGCCCTCGGGCGTCCAGTAGTGCACGCCCTTGGCCCTGGCCAGCAGCCGCGGATTCTTCTTGAACTGCCGGTTCGCCGTGAACGGCATGAAGAACGCATCGAGGTTATTGGCGGTGGGCTGGGTGGTGGGCGGAGTCATGATGGGTACCTTGGTTCGGGCATTCGTTGCGCGCGGACCCTATCACTTGTTCACATCGACGACCACGCGGCCGCGTATTTCTCCCTTGAGGATTTTTGGGGCCAGCGCCATCAGGTCCGAAAGGCCGACCTCGCTCACCGTGCGGTCCAGCCGGTCGAGCGGCAGATCGCTCGCCAGCCGTTGCCAGGCCTGCTGGCGCGGCGCCTTGGGCAGCATCACCGAATCGATGCCGTAGACGGTGATGCCGCGCAGGATGAAGGGCAGGATCGAGCCGGGGAATGGCGCGCCGCCGGCCAATCCGCAGACCGCGGCCGCGCCGCCGTATTTCACCTGCGCGAGCGCGCGCGCGAACATGACGCCCGAGACCGTGTCCACCAGGCCCGCGAAGCGTTCGGACAGCAGCGGCCGGTCCGGCGCGTCGGTCAGCTCCTTGCGGTCCATGATGGTTGTGGCGCCCAGCGCCTTCAGATACTCCGCCTCTTGCGGCCGGCCGGTGGCGGCCACGACGTCGAAGCCGAGCTTGGACAGGATGGCCACGGCGATCGAGCCCACGCCGCCCGCCGCGCCGGTCACCAGGATCTCGCCGGCCGCCGGCTTCAGCCCGTGCTTCTCCAGGGCCATGACGCAGAGCATGGCGGTATAGCCCGCCGTTCCGATGGCCATGGCGTGCCTCGCCGAGATCGCGGCCGGCAGCTTCACCAGCCAGGCCCCTTTCACCCGGGCCTTGGTGGCGTAGCCGCCCCAATGGAGCTCGCCCACACGCCAGCCATTCAGCACGACCCGGTCGCCGGGGCTGAAGTCCGGATCGTCCGATTTTTCGACGGTCCCCGCGAAATCGATGCCGCCGACATGAGGCCAAGTCTTCACCAGCCCGCCACCTGTCGTCAGCACGAGCCCGTCCTTGTAGTTCAACGTCGAGTATTCAACCCTGACGGTGACGTCGCCGGGCGGCAGCCTGTCGTCCGGCAAATCCTCGACGGAACCATTCACCTTGCGGTCGGTACCCTGGCTCAGCACAAGCGCGCGAAAAGACATCAGAACTCCCGAGATGACCTCGTCGGAGTTCTAGCAAGCTGATACCTCGGCCGCGACCGCCGATAATGCAAGCAAACCGCGGACCAAAATCCCTGCACTGAGGAGAGGCATGCCCGGACGCGCACGCATAGCTGATTCCCCTCGCGACTTGAGTGACATATCCTACAGAACATCTGCAATAGTAGCGTAATCAGGCCGCACTGATGGGGACATGAAATGCGGCCGATGCGTACCAATCATATGACGACAATGAACGACCTACCGATCCTCTCGACCATCCCCCGCTCCGGAACTTGGTTCCTCCGTTATGCAGTTTCGTTCCTCTGCCATTTGGAGCAAGGCGGTCGCATCGACGATCGAATTACCGGCAAAATTGTCGGAACTCCCATGGGCCCACAATTTGACTTCCAGCAATTCAAAGGCGGGCCGCTTTTTCGCGTGCGCGGCATCCTGCCGGCGGACCATCTCTTCATCGGCCACACGGTCTGCCCGGGCTTTGCCTACGGCGCGTCGGAATTCTCATGGTGGAAGCGAACTGCCTTCCATGTGCCGGGCTACGACTATCTCCATGAAGGGATGGACTACCAATGTACGCCAGTGGAGCTTGCGCCCTACGCCAATGCGCCGATCGACGTGACGAAAATGGAGCGTTCGGCTTGGCAAGGAAGCGGCCAGCGCATCGTGCTGGTGTACCGCAATCCGCTCGACCAGGCGGCGTCATACTTTCGATACTGCCAGCATCACAAGAATCCAGTCTATGGCCGCTCCGGGGGCCGGCCGCTTGCCAGCGTGCCATTCCACGAATACCTCTTCGAAAGCGCGCTGCCGTCGTATGCCAAGCAGTTCGTCTCCTACCAGGCGATGGCCGCCCGGCATCCCGGGCTGGTGCTGCTGGTGCCCTATGAACGCCTGATGGGGCGGCCGGTCGACGTCATGACCGACATTCTGAACCATCTCGCGGGAGCCCCCCGCCACTGGCCGACCTTGCGGGACGCCGTGTGGCTGGCGAGAAGCGAGCATATGAAGGCCGTCGAGAACGAACTCGGACGCTCCCTTGACGGGACCCGAAACGGCCGGCACAGCCATATGTGGCAGGACGGTGCCCACGGGATCGATGGCGTGGACGGCGCATTGCGAAGCGCTGCCATCGCGCTGTCGCGCGCTTGGGGCCTGGACGTAGACCTGTTCGAATGGCCGGCCGCCCGGAAACAGGCTTCCGCCGCAGCTTGAGGCAGGAGTCATCGCTTTATCGTTCGTGGTCGCCGCGTTGGAAGTCAGTTTCGTCCTGGAAAGATCAGCCGCTTTGTCAGTCTGCCCCCCCTATTTGCGGGAACTCGAAGCCGAGAGCATCCATGTGCTGCGTGAAGCGGCCGCGGTGTTCCGTCGGCCGGTGCTCCTCTACTCGATCGGCAAGGATTCCTCGGTCCTGCTCCATCTCGCGCTGAAGGCCTTCCACCCGGCCAAGCCGCCCTTCGCAGTGTTGCATGTCGACACGACCTGGAAATTCCGCGAGATGATCGCCTTTCGCGACCGGCGCATGAAGGAGCTGGGCCTAGATCTGCACGTCCACGTCAACCGGGACGGACTGGCCCGCGGCGTCGGCCCGATATCCCATGGCGCGGCAATCCACACGGACGTCATGAAGACCGAGGCGCTGAAGCAGGCGCTGGAATTGCACGGCTTCGATGCGGCGATCGGCGGCGCCCGCCGCGACGAGGAGATGTCGCGCGCGAAGGAACGGATCTTCTCGCTGCGCAGCGCCGCCCATCGCTGGGATCCGCGCCGTCAGCGGCCCGAGCTGTGGCGGCTGTACAACGGCCGCCTCAATCCGGGCGAAAGCATTCGCGTCTTCCCCCTGTCCAACTGGACCGAGCTCGACGTCTGGACCTACATCGAGCACGAGAGCATTCCCGTCGTGCCCCTGTACTTCGCCGCTCCGCGGCCGGTGGTCGAACGCGACGGAACATTGATCATGGTCGATGACGACCGGCTGCCGCTCAACCCCGAAGAAACGCCGCAGCAACGGTGGGTGAGGTTCCGCACATTGGGATGCTATCCCCTGACTGGCGCCATCGAGTCGCGGGCAGACAGCGTGCCCGCGATCCTGGCCGAGCTGAGGCGGACTCGCCTGTCGGAGCGCCAGGGCCGGATGATCGACCATGGCGCCGGCGGTTCGATGGAGCGCAAGAAGCACGAGGGCTATTTCTGATGCTGCGGAAGCCGGAAGGCCAAGACATCCTGCGCTTCATCACCTGCGGCAGCGTCGATGACGGCAAGAGCACGCTGATCGGCCGTCTGCTGTTCGACATCGACGCGGTGCCCGAGGACCGGTTGGCGGCCGCGAACGGCGGCGGTGCGCGGAACGGCGATTCCAACGAGATGCCCGATCTCGCGCTGCTGATCGACGGCCTGCAGTCGGAGCGCGAACAAGGCATCACCATCGATGTCGGCTATCGCTACTTCTCGACGGCGCGGCGACGATTCATCATCGCCGACACGCCGGGACACGAACAGTACACGCGCAACATGGCGACCGGCGCCTCGACCGCCGATCTGGCGGTGATCCTGGTCGACGCCAGCAAGGGCCTGCTGCGACAGACCTACAGGCACAGCGCGATCGTCGCGCTGATGGGCATCCGCCAGGCCGTCCTCGCCGTCAACAAGATGGATCTCGTCGGCTACAGCGAAGGCCGCTTCGCCGAGATTGTCGCGGCTTCGACCACGATGGCCGAGCGGCTGGGCTTGGCGTCGCTGACCGCCATCCCGGTCGCCGCGCTGCCCGGGGACAATGTCGTCAGCCCCAGCGCCGCCATGCCCTGGTATGCCGGGCCGACGCTGCTGCAGCACCTGGAGGAGGTCACGACCGGGTCACCGGAGGCGCGCCCCTTTCGCCTCGCCGTGCAGTGGGTCAATCGCAACGGTTCGAACTTCAGGGGTTATGCCGGCAGCGTGCTCGGCGGCAGCGTTCGTCGCGGCGATGAAGTCGCGATCCTCCCCTCGGGTCAGCGGGCGCATGTCGACCGTATCGTCACCTATGACGGCGATCTCGATCAGGCCGCGGCCGGCCAAGCCGTGACCCTCACCCTGGCGGAAGCCGTCGATGTCGGCCGCGGTGACATCATCGCGACGACCGACCAGCCGCCTCACCTGACGGACCAGTTCGCATCGCATCTCGTGTGGCTGGACGAGGCGCCCATGCTGCCGGGCCGGCCCTACCTGATGCAGATCGCCAGCGCCACGATGGCGGCGACGGTGAGCGAGCTCAAATACAAGATCGACATAGCGACCGGGCTGCACGAGGCCGCCAAGCAACTGGCGATGAACGAAATCGGCTTTGCCAACATCGCCCTCGACCGCGTGGCCCCTTTCGACCATTATGAAGAGAACAGGGAGACCGGCGGCTTCATCCTGATCGACCGCCTCAGCAACGCCACGGTCGGCGCCGGCATGATCCGTTTCCCGCTGCGCCGCGCTTCGAACCTGACCTGGCACCAGTTCACCGTCAACAAGGCGGCGCGGTCGGCGATCAAGGGCCACCGCGCCGCCGTCCTGTGGTTCACCGGCCTGTCCGGTTCGGGCAAGTCGACGATCGCCGACGGAGTCGAACGGCGCCTGCTGGCGCTCGGCCGGCACACCTACACGCTGGACGGCGACAATGTCCGCCACGGGCTGAACCGCGATCTCGGCTTCACCGACGCCGATCGCGTCGAGAACATAAGGCGCGTGCTCGAGACGGCCCGCCTGATGGCCGATGCGGGGCTGATCGTGCTGGTCTCCTTCATCTCGCCGTTCAGCGCCGAGCGCCGGCTGGCGCGGGAGCGGCTGGAGACCGGCGAGTTCATGGAAATCTTCGTCGACGCGCCGCTCGGCGAATGCGAACGGCGCGATCCCAAGGGCCTCTACCGCAAGGCCCGGGAGGGCCGGCTGCGGAACTTCACCGGCATCAACTCGGCCTACGAGCCGCCCCAGGACCCGGACCTCCACATCCGGACCGCCGAGATGACGGTCGAGCAGGAAGTCGACCTCATCATCGACGCGATGCGCGAGCGCGGCATCTTCGACTGAAGCCGGATCGACCTAAGGCGGACGCCGGGTCACGACATCGCCGGCGACCGCGCGGGCGAGCGTGGCGAGCCGCCGCGCGAAGCGCTGGGCGACCTCCTCCTCGGTCATGACCGAACGCGGGAAACGCATGGAAAGGCTGCCCAGCACGCGCGGGCCGGCGCGGATCGCCACGGCCATGCCGTGGATGCGCGTGGGGCGCGGCGGCACGGTGAAGGCGTAGCCGACACGCCGGATGCGTTCGAGCGCCACGTGCAGCGCCGCTTCCTGGCGCGCCGTGAGCCCGCCGATATCGCGCAGGATGGCGCGCCGCTCCTCCTGCGGGCAGAAGGCGAGCCACACGCGGCCGAGCGCGCTCGACAGCACCGAGCGGCGGCTGTTCAGGCCAGCGCCCTCGAACGACAGGGGACTTTCCGGCGCCGTCGAATGGCGAATGGTGATGGCGCCGTAACTCAGAGTGGCGAGATAGAGCGGCCAGCCATGTTCGGACGTGAAGCGGCGCATATGTGGGAGGGCCGCGTCGACCAGGTGATCGACGAAGCGGATGGACTCGGAAAGCCCCAGGACGCGATCGGTGAGCCGATAGCCCTGCTCGCGCGACACGCGCTGGGCATAGCCGAGCGCCGCCAGGGTATGCAGCAGCCGCACCACCGTGGGTCGCGGCAGGCCGGTTTCCGCCACCAGCATCGAGAGCGTGGAGCGGCGTCGCCGGCTCAACGCCTCGAGAACCGCGAAGCTTCGGCGCACCGGCTCGATGACGGCGTCGCTTGCCATCCCGCGACGCTAGTCCGCAATACGGACTTTGTCGACTTTGCCCGGGTCGCGCGCCGGCGAAGGGCCTATCCGTCCAGCCAGGAGGGTTCGCCATGGCCTATCAGTCGATCGAGGTGCGCAAGCTCACTCCCACCATCGGCGCCGAGATCTTCGGCGTCGATCTCGGCAGGCCGCTCGGCAACCAGCAGTTCCAGGAAGTGCACGACGCGCTGATGGACAACCTTGTGATCTTCTTCCGCGACCAGAGCATGTCGGTCGAGCAGCACAAGGAGTTCGGCCGCCGCTTCGGGCCGCTGCACACCCATCCCAACGCGCCGATCGAGTTCCCCGACCATCCCGAGATCCTGGTGATCAAGGCCGACGAGCGGTCCAAGCACGTCGCCGGCGAGGAATGGCACTCCGACGTGAGCTGCGATATCGAGCCGCCGATGGGTTCGATCCTCTACCTCACCGAGGTGCCGCCCGACGGCGGTGGCGACACGCTGTTTGCCAACATGTATCGTGCCTATGAGACGCTTTCCGAGCCGATCAAGCAGATGCTGAGGGACCTGACGGCGCTGCACGACAGCTCGAAGGCGCACTACTACCGGGTCAAGGCCAAGGACCGCGACGATATCCGCTTCCCGAACGCCGAGCATCCGGTGGTGCGTACCCATCCGGTGACCGGCCGGCAGGCGCTGTTCGTCAATCGCGGCTTCACGCTGCGCATCCCGCAACTGCGCAAGAACGAAAGCGACGCGCTGCTGGAGATGCTCTATCGCCACATCGAGACGCCGGAGTTCCATTGCCGCTTCAGGTGGCGGGCGGGCTCGGTGGCGTTCTGGGACAACCGCGCCGCCCAGCATCACGCCCTGTTCGACTATTTCCCGCATCGCCGCTACGGGCACCGGGTCACGGTGTGCGGCAACAAGCCGTTCTACAGGGCCGCCTAGCCCGGCGTGGCAGCGGAGCGCCGGCGCCCGGCCCACCACATCCAGCCGGCCGCGAGGATGAGAAGGGCGAAGGCGATCGGCCCATGCAATGCCGCGTGACTGGTCTGCAGCTCCCAGCCGAAACCCACGAGCACGGCCATGTTGGCCCAGCCCGCCCGGCCCGCGAGCAGAAGAGCGGCGGCGATCGACACCGACGCGACGAACGCTGCCCAGGACGCTGTCTCACTGACGAATGACCCGACGCCGCCGATCCATGGATCGGTCCATAGCGCATTGAGCAGCGCGGCGACGCCGTCGGATTGCTGCGGGCTCAGCTTTCCGGCGCTCACCAGGTCCTGCACGACCAGGATCGTGCGACCAAGACCGATACCGCCGATGGCGTCGAGCACCGTGAAATAGACCAGGAAGACGAAGATCGCCGAGCGGGCAAGCCCTGCACAAGCCACGGCGGCCGCGCCGTCGGCCACGCCGACATCGTCGACCATCAGCCACAGGCCGATCGCGACCAGGCCGACCATCGGAGTCTGGACCATGTGCAGCATGAACCACCAGCGGGGTCCGAAATAGTCCAGTGCCTGGAACTGCGGCTGGTGGTGCTCGGCGTGCGACAGGAACTGATACATCCCGGGATGCGCGGTGAAGTCGGCGGGATGGAACAACTCGATGGCGACCAGCACGGCAGGCGCGAGCAAAAGGCAAACCCACCACAGACCCTGTCTCATCGCCCGCCCCCTCGCACCGAACTGATCACCAGGGCCGCAGAGCTTGCCAAGCAGCCCGATAGCCCCCAAGTCTTGGCCATCATGTCTGCTCCTTCCTTCAGTCTGATTACCCATCGCGGCGTCATCGCCGTGGGCGGGCCGGATCGACTCGATTTCCTGCAGGGCCTGATCTCCAACGACACCACCAAGGTGGCGCCCGGTCGTGCGATCTGGGCCGCGCTGCTGACGCCCCAGGGGCGGTTCCTCAACGACATGTTCGTGGCCGACGGCGGCGACGACGTGCTGCTGCTGGAGACGGAGCGCGAGCGGGCGGCGGCGCTGGCCAGGAAGCTCGGCCTCTACAAGCTGCGGTCTAAGGTGACGGTGGAGGATCGCAGCGCGGCCATGGAGGTCGCCGTGGTGTTCGGCCCCGGCGCGGAGGCGGTCCTGCCGCTCGAGGGCGCCGTGGCCTTTGTCGATCCGCGACTGGCCGAGCTCGGCGTGCGCGTGCTGGCGCCGGCGGGGCAGGCGGCCTCCCTGCTGGCGGCCCGCGGCTGCGCGGCGGCGCCCCTCGAGGCCTACGAGGCGCTCCGCCTGCGGCTCGGCGTGCCCGACGGCAGCCGCGACCTCCTCGTCGACAAGGCATTGTTGCTGGAGAACGGCTTCGACGAGCTGAACGGCGTCGACTGGCAGAAGGGCTGCTACATGGGCCAGGAGCTGACGGCCCGCACCAAGTATCGCGCGCTGATCCGCAAGCGGCTGTTTCCGGTCAGGATCGAGGGCGACATGCCCGCGCCCGGCACGGCGGTCCTCAGGGACGGCCAGGAGGTGGGCGAGTTGCGCTCAGGCTCCGGGGAACGGGCGCTCGCCATGCTGCGGCTGGAGGCGGTCGGGCCCGGCCAGGCGCTGACGGCGGGCGAGGCTCGCATCGTGCCGGAAGTCCCCGGCTGGATGCGGCTGCCTGAGACCACCGACCCCTAGCCGCCCCATCGAGTCGGGCTTAAGGTCCCCTGGCGCCCGTCGCGCGAGGAGACCGCTGCCTTGAACCGCATCAATCCCAATCCTTTTACCACCCGTCCCGAGATCGTCGGCACCTTCGGCGTCGTGGCGTCCACCCACTGGATCGCCACTGCGGTGGGCATGGGCATTCTCGAGAGGGGCGGCAATGCCTTCGATGCGGCCGTCGCCACCGCCTTCACCCTGCAGGTCGTCGAGCCGCATCTCTGCGGTCCGGGCGGCGACGTGCCGCTGATCCTGCACGACGCGCGTCGCGGCAAGACCGAGGTGATCTGCGGCCAGGGCTCGATGCCGGCGGGCGCCACCATCGCCCACTACAGGAGCCTCGGCCTCGACCTGGTCCCCGGCACCGGCCTGCTGCCGGCCTGCATTCCGGGCACCTTCGACGCCTATATGCTGCTGCTGCGCGACTACGGCACGATGCGGCTGGCCGACGTGCTTTCCCCCGCCATCGGCTACTACCTGAACGGCCATCCGCTGGCCGAGCGCGCCTCGGCCACCATCGACACCGTCACCGAGCAGTTCCGCACCCACTGGCAGACATCGGCCGCCGTCTTCATGCCGGACGACAAGGTGCCGGCGCCCGGCGCGCTGTTCCGCAACACGGGTGCCGGCAACACCTATGCCCGCATCCTGAAGGAAGCGGAGGCCGGTGGCGGCGGGCGCGAAGCCGAGATCGAGCGCGCGCGCAAGGTCTGGAGCCAGGGCTTCGTCGCCGAGGCCATCGACAGGTTCTGCCGCACCCAGGAGGTGATGGACGTCTCGGGCCAACGCAACAAGGGCGTGCTGACGGGCCAGGATCTCGCCAACTGGCAGGCCACGGTCGAGGCGCCGCTCACCTACGACTACGGCCGCTACACGGTCTGCAAGGCGGGCCCCTGGACGCAAAGCCCGGTGGTCCTCCAGCAGCTTGCCCTGCTCAAGGGCTTCGATCTCGACGGCATGGATCCGACCAGCGCCGACTTCATCCATCTGCAGATCGAATGCCTGAAGCTCGCCTACGCCGATCGCGAGGCCTTTTATGGCGATCCGGCCTTCGTCGACGTGCCGATGAAGACCCTGCTGTCCGACGCCTACAACGCCGACCGCCGCAAGCTGGTCGATCCCCGGCAGGCCTCGCTGGAGCAGCGGCCGGGCAAGGTCGACGGCTATGGCGGCGTGGTGAAGTTGCGGCGCGCCGACGGCGCGCGGCTGGGCGTGGCGGCGAGCGGCGCGGGCGAGCCCACGGTCGGCCGCGTCGGCCAGACGACCGGCGACACTGTGCATTTCGACGTGATCGACAAGGACGGCAACATGATCTCGGCCACGCCGTCGGGCGGCTGGCTGCAGAGCTCGCCGGTCATTCCCGAGCTCGGCTTCCCGCTGGGCACGCGCGGCCAGATGTTCTGGCTGGAAGAAGGCCTGCCCGGCTCGCTGGCGCCCGGCAAGCGGCCGCGCACCACGCTCACGCCGACGCTCGCCCATCGCGACGGCGAGCCCTACATGGTCTGGGGCACGCCGGGCGGCGACCAGCAGGACCAGTGGGTCACCCAGTTCTTCCTGCGCCATGTCCATTGCCAGATGAACCTGCAGGAGGCGATCGATGCGCCGGCCTGGCACAGCGAGCACTTCCCCTCCTCCTTCTGGCCGCGCACGGCGCGCCCCGGCGTGCTGGTGCTCGAGGGCCGCGTGCCCAAGGACACCGTCGAGGAGCTCAAGAGGCGCGGCCACGAAGTCGAGGTCGGCGCGCAATGGTCGGAGGGCCGCCTGACGGCCGCGTCGCGCGAGGATCCCTGGCGCAAGGCCGCCGCCAATCCGCGCGGCATGCAGGGCTACGCGGCGGGACGCTGATCGACCGATGACCTGGTCGATCATTTTCCACGAGCGCGCCAGCGGCCGCATCGCCATCGCCGTCGCCACCAAGTTCTTCGCCGTGGGCGCGCGCGTGCCCAACATCGAGCCGCAGAAGGGCGCGGTGTGCACCCAGGCGCTCACCAACCCGCTCTACGGTCCGCGCGGGCTGCGCCTGATCCGCGAGGGCGTGGGCGCCGCCGACATCGTGCGGCTCCTGACGGCGCCCGACGCCGGCCGCGAGCACCGCCAGGTGCACGTCATGGGCGCCGACGGCCGCTTCGCCGCCCATACCGGTGCCGAATGCGTGCCGTGGTGCGGCCATTGGATCGGCGAGGACCTGTCGGTCGCCGGCAACATGCTGGCCGGCCCTCAGGTCATCGCTGAAACCGTCCGCTACTTCCGCGAGAACGGCTCGCTGCCCCTGCCGCGCCGCCTGATCGGCGCCATGAAGGCCGGCGAGAAGGTGGGCGGCGACAAGCGCGGCAAGCAGTCGGCCGCGCTCCTCATCTACGGCGACCAGGACTATTCGGAGCTCGATCTCCGCGTCGACGACCATGTCGAGCCGCTGCTCGAACTGGCGCGGCTCGAGGCCGTCAGCCGCGAGCGCTGGACTCATTTCCGCGCCTTCGTGCCGACGCGCGAGAACCCGGCGGGCGTCTTCGACCGCGCCGAGCTCGACGCCGGCATCGAAAGGAGCCTGGCGGCGGAGCGCCAATGAGCGGACCTGCGGAGGCGCCGCTGCTGGAGCTGCGCCGCCTCGCCGTCTCCTTCGCCACCGACGACGGCACCGTCCACGCGGTGGACGGCATCGACCTCGCCCTGGCGCGCGGGCGGACCCTGGGGCTGGTGGGCGAATCGGGCTGCGGCAAGAGCGTGACGTCGCTTGCCATCATGGGGCTGCTGCCGCCGGAGAATTCCAAGGTAAGCGGCGAGGTCCGCTTCGAGGGTCGCGATCTCCTGGCCCTCGACGGCAATGCCATCCGCGACCTGCGCGGCGCCCGCCTCGCCATGATCTTCCAGGAGCCGATGACCTCGCTCAACCCCGCCTACACGGTGGGCGACCAGATCATCGAGGCGATCCGGCGCCACCAGGGCCTGTCGGCGGCCGATGCGCGCGCGCGCGCCATCGACATGCTGCGGCTGGTGCGCATCCCCTCGCCGGAGAGACGGGTCGACGACTACCCGCACAAGCTGTCGGGCGGCATGCGCCAGCGCGCCATGATCGCCATGGCGCTGGCCTGCGGCCCCGAGCTGCTGATCGCCGACGAGCCGACCACGGCGCTCGACGTCACCATCCAGGCGCAGATCCTCGACCTGATGCGCGGCCTGCGCCGCGACACCGGCACGGCGATCATCCTGATCACACACGATCTCGGGGTCGTGGCCGAGATGGCCGACGACGTCGCCGTCATGTATGCCGGCCAGATCGTCGAACGTGCGCCGGTGCGCGACCTCTTCGCCCGCCCGGAACACCCCTACACGGTGGGGCTGCTGGGCTCGATCCCGCGCCTCGACGAGAAGCGCGATCGGCTGCCCTCGATCGAAGGACGCGTCCCGGACATGACGCGGCCGCCCGACGGCTGCCGCTTCGCCGCGCGCTGCCCCTTCGTCGAGCCGGACTGCCGGCGGGCGGTGCCGGCCCTGGTCGAGGTGGCGGCCGGCCATCTGACGCGCTGCCGCCGCGCCCCGCTGGCCCAGGTGCTGCAGTGACGCCGCTCCTGGAAGTGGCCGCGCTCGCCAAGCATTTCCCGGTGAAGCGCGGCGCGTTCGGGCTGGTGTCCGGCCATGTCCGCGCCGTGGACGGCGTGGATTTCCATCTCCAAACGGGCGAGACGCTGGCCATCGTGGGCGAGTCCGGCTGCGGCAAGTCGACGGTCGGGCGGCTGGTCCTGCGCCTCATCGAGCCCAGCGCCGGCCAGGTACGCTTCGAGGGCGAGGATCTGCTGGCGCTGAGCGACGGCGAGATGCGCGCCCGCCGCCAGCGCATGCAGGTAATCTTCCAGGACCCGTATGCCTCGCTCAATCCGCGCATGACGGTGGGCGCCATGTTGGGCGAGCCGCTGATGCTGCACGGGCTTGTCCGCGGCGAGGCGGCACGACGCGCCAGGGTCGGCGAGCTGCTGGAGCTCGTCGGGCTGCGGCCCGATCATGCGCGGCGCTATCCGCACGAATTCTCCGGCGGCCAGCGCCAGCGCCTGGCCATCGCCCGCGCGCTGGCCGTCGAGCCGAGGCTGATCGTGGCCGACGAGCCGGTCTCGGCGCTCGACGTCTCGATCCAGGCGCAGGTCATCAACCTGATGCGTTCGCTGCAGCGGCGCTTCGGGCTCGCCTACATATTCATCAGCCACGATCTCGCAGTCGTGAAGCATATCGCCGATCGCATCGCCGTAATGTATCTCGGCAAGATCGTGGAGACGGCGACGACCGACGAGCTCTTCCGCAATCCCCGTCATCCCTATACGCGCGCCCTTCTGGCGGCCGTGCCACTGCCCGATCCGACGGCGGCGCGCGAGCGCGCGCTGCTCGAAGGCGACATCCCGAGCGCCATGAACCCGCCGCCGGGCTGCCTCTTCCACACGCGCTGCCCGTTCGCCCGCGAGGCCTGTCGCCGCGACGTGCCGGCGCTCGTCGACGGCGGCACGGGACATGCTACGGCCTGTCCCTACTGGCCCGAACTGCCGCCGGCGCCCGTCCGGGCGAGACGCGCGGCCAGGACCAGGACCGCATCCGACTGGCCCGCCTGCAGGCGGCGTTCGTCGCAACACAAACGGAGGTACCATGAACAAGACGATCCGGCGCTTCGTGCTTTCGCTGGCCTTTGCCGTCGCTGGCGGGCGGCAGCGCCCTTGCCCAGTCGCAGCTGCGCATCGGCCTGGCGGAGGATCCCGACGTGCTCGATCCGACCCTGGCGCGCACCTATGTCGGCCGCATCGTGTTCGCCTCGATCTGCGACAAGCTGTTCGACATCGACGAGAAGCTGAACGTCGTGCCGCAGCTCGCGCTCAGCCACGAGACCTCGCCCGACGGCAAGACGGTGACCATCAAGCTGCGCCCGGGCGTGAAGTTCCATGACGGCGAGCCCTTCAACGCCGAAGCGGCCAAGTACAGCCTCGAGCGGCACCTCACCATGAAGGGCTCGTTCCGCAAGCCCGAGCTGGGATCGGTCGACAAGGTCGAGGTCGTCGATCCGTTGACCATCCGGCTGATCCTGAAGGCGCCGTTCTCGCCGCTGCTCGCCCAGCTCACGGACCGCGCCGGCATGATGGTATCGCCCAAGGCCGCCGAGGCGGCGGGCGACAAGTTCGGCCTCCATCCGGTCTGCGCCGGTCCCTACAAGTTCGTCGAGCGCGTCCAGCAGGACCGCATCGTCGTCGAGAAGTTCGCCGACTACTGGAACAAGGACAATGTCTTCATCGACAAGATCACCTACCTGCCGATCGTCGACGGCACGGTGCGGCTGGCCAACCTCCGCTCGGGGGGCCTCGATCTCATCGAGCGCGTGCTGGCGACCGACATCAAGACGGTGCGCGACGACCCCAAGCTCAAGCTGATCAAGACGGTGTCGCTGGGCTATCTCGGCCTCACCATGAACCTCGCCAATGGGCCCAAGTCGGACAACCCGCTGGGCAAGGATGCCCGCGTGCGCCGCGCACTCGAGCTTTCGATCGACCGCGAGGCCCTGAACCAGGTGGTATTCAATGGCGAGTTCATGCCGGGCAACCAGTGGATCAACCCGACCAACTACTACTATCAGCAGGCCTTCCCCATTCCCAAGCGCGACGTGGCCAAGGCCAAGGCGCTGCTCAAGGAAGCAGGCGTCACCGGCCCGCTGACGCTCGACTTTATGGTGCCCAACGGAGCCGAGACGAAGGCCGTCGCCGAAGTCATCCAATCGATGGCGGCCGAGGCCGGGTTCGACCTCAAGATCCGTGTCACCGAGTTCGCGACCTCGCTCAAGCAGGCCGAGGACGGCAACTACCAGCTCTATCTCATCGGCTGGAGCGGCCGCAGCGATCCCGACGGCAACTCGTTCGTCTTCCAGACCTGCAATGCGCCGCAGAACAGCGCCAAGTACTGCGACAAGGAGGTCGACGCCGCGCACGCCGAGGCGCGCGCCAAGACCGACCCGGCCGAACGCAAGAAGGCTTACGAGAAGGTCGCCGCCAAATTCCTGACCGAGGGGTCGATCATCTATCTCTATCACACCCAGGTCCTGGTAGCGCTTTCCGACAAGGTCGAGGGCTACAAGCAGCTGCCGGACGGCCTGGTGCGCGTGGTCGGCGTGAAGCTCAAGTAACGTGCTGGCGTTCCTCACGCAGCGCCTGCTGCAGATCATCCCGACCCTGATCCTGGTGTCGATGCTGATCTTCGGCCTGCAGCAGCTCCTGCCGGGCGATCCGGCGCTGATCATGGCCGGCGAGGAACGCGACCCCAAGGTGCTCGAGGAGATCCGCCAGCAATACCGGCTGAACGAGCCGATCCCGGTGCAGTACTTCTACTGGGTGAAGGGCGTGCTGTCGGGAAACCTTGGCGAATCGATGCGGCTCAAGAGCTCGGTGGCCTCGCTGGTCGCCGAGAAGCTGCCGGTGACGCTGCAGCTCGCCGGCATGGCGATCATCGTCGCGCTGGGCATCGGCATCCCCGCCGGCATCATCTCGGCGGTCAAGAAGGGCACGGCCTGGGACTACGGCGCCAACATCTTCGCGCTCTGGGGCATCAGCACGCCGAATTTCTGGCTGGGCATCCTGATGATCTTCCTGTTCTCGGTGACCTTGGGTTGGCTGCCGGCCTCGGGCTACGTCAGCCTGGGCGAGAATTGGCGGGCCAGCCTCGCCACGACGGTGATGCCGGCCTTCGTGCTGGGCAACGCCATCGCCGCCATCCTGATGCGCCACACCCGCAGCGCCATGCTGCAGGCGATGGGCGCCGACTATGTGCGCACGGCGCGCGCCAAGGGACTCTACGAAAGCCGCGTGGTCCTGAAGCACGCGCTGCGCAACGCCATGACGCCGGTGATCACGCTGGGCGCCCTGGAGTTCGGCACTCTGCTCTCCGGCGCGGTTCTGACCGAGCAGATCTTCACCATCCCGGGCTTCGGCAAGCTGATCGTCGATGCCGTGTTCAACCGCGACTATGCCGTGGTACAGGGCGTCGTGCTGGTGACGGCCACGACCTACATCGTGCTGAACCTCCTGGCCGACGTGGCCTATGTGCTGGTCAATCCGAGGCTGCGCACATGACCGCCGCGACCCTTGCCGCCGTCGAGGCCGCCGACGCCCGCGAGGACAATCCCTGGGCGCGCGCATGGCGGCGGCTGCGCCGGCGGAAAGGCGCCATGGCCGGGCTCGTCGTGGTCGCGCTGTTCGTGCTGCTCGCCGCGCTTGCGCCGCTGGTCGCGCCCTACGATCCGACCGCCACGAGCTGGAGCGCGGTGCGCAAGGCGCCCTCCTGGGCCCATTGGATGGGCACCGACGAAGTCGGCAGAGATGTCTTCTCGCGCGTGATCTGGGGGGCGCGGGCGTCGCTCAGCGCCGGCCTGGTCTCGGTCAGCATCGCGCTGGGGATCGGCGTGCCGCTCGGCCTGCTGGCGGGCTACGCCGGCGGCTGGATCGATGCCGCCCTGTCGCGCGTCGTCGACGCCATGCTGGCCGTGCCTTTCCTGATCCTGGCGATCGCGCTCGCCGCCTTCCTGGGTCCCGAGCCTGTCGAACGCCATGATCGCCATCGGCGTCACCGCGACGCCTATCTTCGTGCGGCTGACGCGCGGCCAGACGCTGGCGGCAAAGGTCGAGGACTATGTCGAGGCCGCGCGCGCCGTCGGCAATCCGCACTGGCGCATCGCGCTGCGCCATGTGCTGCCCAACATCGTGCCGCCATTGCTGGTGCAGGCCTCGCTCGCCATCGCCGGCGCCATTATCGCCGAGGCGGCCCTTTCCTTCCTCGGCCTCGGCCAGCAGCCGCCGTCGCCGTCATGGGGCAGCATGCTGAACTCGGCGCAGCGCTTCATCGCCCAGGCACCGTGGATGGCCTTCTGGCCGGGCTTCGCGATCTTCTTCGCCGTGCTGTCGTTCAATCTCCTGGGCGATGGCCTGCGCGATGCGCTGGACCCGCGCCACAAGTAAGATCAATTCGGCAACGACGTATCGACGTGATCGAAGGCCGCGACGCCGGAGATCGCCGTCGTGGCGCGTTCCTCGACCAGGAGCTGGGCCACCGCCAGGAAGTGGACGAGCTCGCTGTCGCCCAGACGTTCGGCTTCCTCCATCAGATCCCGCACGCCGTGCCAGACGCGGAACAGGGCCGCCGTCTTTCTCTTGTGCGAGAGCGGGCGGCGGGCGCGCCGCCGCCGTGGGTTCGGTTCAACGATGATCTCGAACAACTGACCATCCCCCTTGATGCCGCCGCATCCGCGCGTCAGGTCGACCCCGGCGCGCGGATGGGCGTGGACATCGTGTTCGCCCCAAGCGGAGCGCCGACCGGCCGACGCCTCCCCGGACGTCGCCGGCCAGTCGGGCGATCCTATACGATGTCCCCAAGAGGCGTCCTCCCCCTCGGGAGGCCGGGGGCAATCAGTTCGAGGCCGACGAGCCCAATGGCAGGCCGGCGGCGTCGAGCTGCGCTTCGCGGCGCAAAACGACGGATTCCGGCGCCTCGACCTCAGGCAACGGCTTGTTCGGGTCGACCGCCCGCACCATGGCGACGATGCGCTTGGCGCCGGAGCTCCCCTCCTCGGCGACGAGGCGGCGCCAGCCCTGCTTTTCCCAGTATTTCACATCATTCGGCAGTACTTGGACGTAAAGCATGTTGCTGCCCCGGCTCTCGGCCAGCTTGCGGCAACGCTCGAGCAGGAGCTGCCCGATATTGTGGCCACGGAAGCGCTGGACGACGGCCAGCCGCTCCGGCATGGCGAAGGACTGGAACCAGCGCACGCGCACGGTGCCCACCGGCTCCTCGCCGACACAGGCGATGATGTGCGTGGCGCCGAAGTCGTGGCCGTCGAACTCCTCGGAGTACGGCACGTCGAGCTCGCCGATGAAGCAGGCGGCGCGCACCGCGAACGCCTGCAAGGAGTCTTCCATGCGGATGGCAAGCTTGGTGGTGACCGCTTCGCCACCGATGGATTGTGTGTTGCTCATTGTCTGTGTCCCCCTCAGTTAGCGCGACGTTCCGTCCAGTCCGCATGCGGATTGGAGGCGCCGCGATCCATCGACTGCTCGAGGATTCCCGGCACTTCGAGCCGGTCTTCGGGCCGGTTCAGCACCATGGGATCGGTGAAGACGGTCGGTTGGGTCCTTTCGTCAACCTCGATGTCGCAGGCGTAGGCTCCGTACTCGTGATCGGAGAAATGGAAGGTCCTCTCGTCGACCTTGTAGAAGCCGCCGCGCTCGAAGATCGGCCATAGCCGTCGCTGGCCGTGCAGGTATGCCTTAGTGTAGCCCTTCTTGCGTCCGAGTTCTATCGCCCAGCGCAGGAGAGGCAGGAAGAGGCCCATCGAGCGGTAGCGCTTGAGGACGACGGCGCGTTCAAGCTTGATGAAGGATGCAAACCAGCGCACCCGCAGCGACGCCGCTGGCTCGCCGTCGACGTACACGATGATGTGGCTCGCCGTATAGTCGTTGCCGTCGTACTCCTCCCAGTATGGGCAATGTTGCTCGCCCATGTAGACGGCAGCGCGCAGCATGTAGCACTGCATGAGTTCATCGGATGTCGATGCCAGCTTCATGGTCACGACAGGATGGTTTGGCATAGCCATTCCCGCCGTCTGAGATTCGGTCATGCCTTGGCCCCCTCGGTCAATACTCCGTTGTCGTTCCGAAAGCGCCGGCCTCCAGCCGTCACGACCGGACGATTTTCTGTCAGTTGTTCGAGGACGTCGGTCACCACCCCCGACGTCATGCCCTTCGCACCTCTCCGGATCGCCGTCGCCGAAACGCCGTCGCGCCGCAGGATGCGCCACGGATAGATCCATCCGCACTCATCGCAGATTTGTCGTATCCACATGCCGCCGTAGTCGGTGCCGTGGAGGCAATGCAACCTCACACCTGGATATCGACGCTTGATCTCGGCGATCACGCCCTGGAAGCCCTTGGTGTCGTAAATCTCCCGATAGAACCCAAGCTCGACCTTGTCGCCCAGCCCCGCCTCGGCGACCGCGAGCTCGATCAGCGCCTGACGCGTCTCGGGCGGCAGGAACATGTTGCCGGTCGGGAGATAGTCGACATTGACGTCGGCCTTGTCCGTCGTCTCGTAGATCTGGAAGCCGCTCTCCAGCCGGCCGACACGAAGCTGGCCCTTGCGGAACGCGTCGGCGTGCAGGCGCGGGATCAACGTGGGATGAATGATCACCTTCTCCAAGCCGCGCTCGGCGAGAGCACGATGAATGATCGCGAGATGGGTGTTGTGGAAGGGATTGAACGTCCCGAAGAACATGCCGATGCCGCCCTTGGGCGCCACCAGCGAACGGATGTCCGACAAAAGACCTATCCCGAATAGCAGCGCGCCGAAAGCCAGGCCGATCACCAGAAAGGCCTCGCGCGCGAAGGGTAGTCCCGCAGTGCCGAGCGCGGTCAGCACGATGACAAACGAGACGCCGATCTGCACGTTGCGGTTCGCGTCGCCCACGCCGCGCGCGAACAGATAAAGGCCGAGATACTGGATACCCTGGGACGCCAGGGAGGTGATGAGCGCGGCGGACGCAATGCCACCCACCGACGCGATGCCGTCGCGGTTCAGAGCCCCTCCCAATGTCATGATCCAGAACACCGCCAAGTTGAACGCATACTGGGGAATGAACCGCCCCAGCCTGCCAGCGGTAACGAAGCCGAACCGGTTGTTGGCCCAAATTTCGGCCTTGTTGCTGAGCTTGGCGTAGCTCGGGACAAAGATCCCGATAAAGACTGACACGCCGACCAGGGTGGCGTTAGTCCAACTGCCATGCGCATACGCATAGCTCAAATATGTCAGCAAGCCGACAAATGCCGCCATGCGCGTCGATGGACTGCGCATGTAGCGGCCGAACTTGCCGGCGAATGACGACAATGTCGTCGTCTTGCTGTCCAAACCGATGGCAGCCACAAACCACCCTAGCCCATTATCACGCGTCAATCGCCCACGAGCCGCGGGCACCACAGATTGATTGACTAACGAATACGAGGGCTAGATACGCACTGGTCTTCTATAGCGAGGTGGCGAAAAGGCTGCCTAATGCCCTATAGTCAACACAGAAACTGACATTTCGTCGATAATGGTGCAAGATTAACCACGAGGTTTCAGTCAAGTAAACTTCAGGCCTGCAACCATATTGTATCGATTGTTACGATGGTCACGACACCCCCACGCAAGAGCAAAGTCCCAAATATTCTGGGCGACTGGGATGACGTACGTTTTTTCCTGGCCGTTGCAAAAACCGGGAGCTTCAGCGCAGCCGCAACGCAGCTCAACACCAAGCAGACGACGGTAGGCCGGCGTATCCAGGCGCTCGAGCGCCGGCTGGGCGCCAAGCTGTTCGACCGCCACCGCCATGGCATGGAAGTCACGCCGGCGGCCCGTGGCGTCCTGGTGCAGGCCGAGTCGATGATGTCGAACGCTACATCGATCGAGCGTCATCTGGCCGGCCTGGACCGCGAGATGGCAGGCATCGTGCGCATTGCCGCCACCGAGGGCATAGCGGCCAATTGGCTGGTGGCCCGGCTCGGCCAGCTGCGTCGCACGCATCCCGACATCGTCGTGCAGGTCATCGCGAGCGATCAGGTGCTCGACCTCGCCACCCGCCAGGCCGATCTCGCCATCCGCTTTTTCCGTCCGACCTCCAACCAGCTCGTCGCGGCGCGCGTCGGCCAGGTCAATTTCTCGATCTTCGCCGCGCCGTCCTACATCGAGCGCTACGGCCTGCCGCAGAAGCTCGACGAACTGCGCGACCACCACATCGTCGACCACACCACGTTGCACAACCTGGTGGCGATGAAGCCATGGAGCGAGGTCGTCGAGCGCAGCTCCTCGGTCGTGCTGCGCACCAACTCGTCCTATGCCGCCGTCGAGGCCGTGAAGGTCGGCTACGGCATCTCCGTGTTTCCCGACTACGTCACCAAGTCGTCGAACCTGGTGCCGGCGCCGATCGACCTCAAGATCGTCCGCGACATCTGGCTGGTCAGCCACGAGGAGACCAACAAGGGCGCCCGCATCCGCACCGTGATCGACTATGTGCGCGACCAGTTCCGTCAGGACGAGCGCGAATGGTTCTCGACCACGCCGCGCGGCACGTCGATGGCGGCGGCTTGACGCGCCCTAGGTCAGCGCCGCCTTCAGTCTCTTGTAGATCGCCTCGATCCCGGCCATGTCGCCGGGCCTGGGTTGCCAATTGAGCACCACCCCATCGTTCGCGCGACGCGGCATGATGTGGATATGCAGGTGCGGCACGCTCTGACCGGCGCCGGCGCCATTGGCCTGAAGCAGGTTTATGCCGACCGGCTTCAGCTCGGTCGTCACCGCCTTGGCCACTCTTTGCGCCGTCTTTGCCACCGCGGCCAATACCTCCGGCGGAATGACGTCGACGGTCGGCCAATGGCCCTTGGCGACGGCCAGCGCATGGCCCGGATTCACCGGGTTGATGTCCATGAAGGCGATCGTCTCGTCGTCCTCCAGCAGTTTGAAGCAGGGGATCTGCCCGGCGACGATCTTGCAGAAGATACAGTTGCCGTCGGTCGGATGACTCATCGCGCTTTCTCCAAGGCCACACCGAGCTCGCGCAGCCGCTGAAACGGCTGCGCCGCCGGGCGCCAGGGAAAGATCGAAGCCGAGACGGCCGAGCCTGGCAATGCCCTCGCGGCCGAAGCGCTCGCGCAGCGATTCGGCGATCCAGCCCTCGCTCTGGCGGTGACGGGCTGCCGCCAGCCTGCCCGCGGCGGCAAGATGGGCGCGGTGCGCCTCGAGGGCCGCCATCAGCCCCTCCATGCCGGCGCCGCTGCGCGAGGAGACGGCAAGCGTCCGCAGGGGCCAGCCGCCGTCGCCCGCCATGGCAAGCGACAGGGCGCCCGCCACGTCGGCGCGCGCCCGCTCCGCCGCCGGCCCGAGATCCGCCTTGGTGACGACGATCAGGTGCGGGATCTCGACGATGCCCGCCTTCATGAACTGAAGGGAATCGCCCGAGCCCGGCTGCACGCAGAACACGACCGTGTCGGCCACGCCCGCCACATCGGTCTCCGACTGGCCGACGCCCACGGTCTCGATCAGCACGCGATCGAACAGCGCGCGCATCAGCACCATGGCGGCGAGCGTCTGTTCGGCGAGCCCGCCCAGGTGGTCACGGGCGGCCATCGAGCGCACGAAGCTGCCCTCGTCGGCGCTGTCGTGGACGATGCGCACGCGGTCGCCCAGCAGCGCGCCGCCGCTCGCCCGGGAGGACGGATCGACCGCAATCACCCCCACCGTCTTGCCCGCCCGGCGCCACGCCGCGACCAGGGCCGCGCACAGGGAGGACTTGCCGACGCCCGGTGGCCCGGTGACGCCCACGACATGGGCGCACGGTTCGCGCCATGCCGCATCGAGCAGCGCCTGCGCCGCCTCGCCGTCGGGATCGCGCTCCAGCCGGGCGAGCGCCGCCGCCAGGGCGCGCTTGCCGCCCTGGGCGGTCGGGCGCAGCGCCGAAAGCGTCATTCCGTCTTGAGCGGCACGCCAAGCGCTGCCTGGGCGGCGGCCAGCCGCGCGATCGGCACGCGGTAGGGCGAGCACGAGACGTAGTCGAGGCCGGCCCTGTGGCAGAAGAACACCGACGCCGGATCTCCGCCATGCTCGCCGCAGATGCCGAGCTTCAGCTTGTTGCGCACCTTGCGGCCGCGCTCGCAGGCGATCTCGATCAGCTCGCCCACTCCCTCGACATCGAGCGAGGCGAAGGGATCCTGCTCCAGGATGCCCTGCTGCCGGTATTTCTCCAGGAACGACCCCGAATCGTCGCGGCTCAGGCCCCAGGTCGTCTGCGTCAGGTCGTTGGTGCCGAAGCTGAAGAAATCGGCCGATTCGGCGATGTCGCCGGCGCGCAGGGCGGCGCGCGGCAGCTCGATCATGGTGCCGACCAGATAGTCGAGCTTCTGGCCCGAAAGCTGACTCACCTCGGCCGCGACCTGGTCGATCACCACCTTCATGAGATCGAGTTCCTTGCGGGTCGCCACCAGGGGAATCATGATTTCCGGGATCACCGTCTTGCCGGCCTTCTTCTGCACCTCGGCGACGGCCTCGAAGATGGCGCGGGCCTGCATCTCGTAGATCTCGGGGAAGGAGATGCCGAGCCGCACGCCACGATGGCCGAGCATGGGATTGAACTCGTGCAGCTTGTGGGCACGGGCCTCGACCTCCTCCACCGCCACGCCCAGATCCTTGGCGACCTGCTCGAGATCGGCATGCGTCTTGGGCAGGAACTCGTGCAGCGGCGGATCGAGCAGACGGATGGTGACCGGCAGGCCGGCCATGATCTCGAACAGCCCGACGAAGTCCTGGCGCTGCATGGGCTGGATCCTGGCGAGCGCGGCACGTCGGCTCTTCTCGTCGTCGGCCAGGATCATCTGGCGTACGGCCACGATGCGATCGCCTTCGAAGAACATGTGCTCGGTGCGGCAGAGCCCGATGCCTTCGGCGCCGAACTTGCGGGCCTGCGCGGCGTCCGCTGGCGTCTCGGCGTTGGTGCGCACGCCAAGCGTGCGCATCTCGTCGGCCCAGGCCATGAGCTCGGCGAAGTCGCCGCTGAGCTCGGGCTGCACGGTGGGCACGACACCCAGCATGATCTCGCCGGTGCCGCCGTCGAGCGTGATGAACTCGCCCGCCTTCACGACCTTGCCGCGCACCGAGAGCGTGCCGGCTTTGCTGTCGATGCGCACGTCGCCGGCGCCCGCCACGCAGGGCTTGCCCATGCCGCGCGCCACCACGGCGGCGTGGCTGGTCATGCCGCCCGTGGAGGTCAGGATGCCTTCCGCGGCATGCATGCCATGGATGTCCTCGGGACTGGTCTCACGGCGCACCAGGATCACCTTCTCGTCGGCGCGCGCCTGCTTTTCCGCCTCGTCGGCCGAGAACACCACCTTGCCCGACGCCGCGCCGGGCGATGCCGGCAGGCCCTTGGCGATCACCTTGCGCTCGGCCTTGGGATCGAGCGTGGGATGCAGGAGCTGGTCGAGCGAAGCCGGCACGATGCGTGCCACCGCCGCCTTCTTGTCGATCAGGCCCTCGCGCACCATGTCGACGGCGATCTTGAGCGCGGCCTTGGCCGTGCGTTTGCCGTTGCGCGTCTGCAGCATGTAGAGCTTGCCGCGCTGCACGGTGAACTCGATGTCCTGCATGTCGCAGTAGTGCGTCTCGAGCTTGTGGCGCACGCCGTCGAGCTGCTTGAAGACCTCCGGCATCACCTCTTCCATGGCAGGCGCTTCGGACTTCTGCGCCTCCTTGCCCTGCACGGTGAGGTGCTGTGGCGTGCGGATGCCGGCCACGACGTCCTCGCCCTGGGCGTTCACCAGGTACTCGCCGTAGAACAGGTTGGCGCCGGTCGAGGGGTCGCGCGTGAAGGCGACGCCGGTAGCGCAGTCCTCGCCCATGTTGCCGAACACCATGGCCTGCACGTTGACCGCGGTGCCCCAGCTCTCGGGGATCTGGTGCAGGCGGCGGTAGGTGATGGCGCGCTGGTTCATCCACGAGCCGAACACCGCGCCGATGGCGCCCCAGAGCTGCTCGCGCGGCTCCTGCGGGAAGGGCTTGCCGGTGCGCTTGTCGACGATCTTCTTGTACTCGGCCACGACGGCGCGCCAGTCCTCGGCCTTGAGATCGGTGTCCATGTGGACGCCGAGATCCTCCTTCCTGAGCTCCAGCGCCTCCTCGAAATAGTGGTGGCCGACGTCGAGCACGACGTTGGAGTACATCTGGATGAAGCGGCGGTAGCTGTCCCAGGCGAAGCGCTCATCGCCCGACGACTTGCCCAGCCCCAGCACGGTGCGGTCGTTCAGGCCGAGATTGAGCACGGTGTCCATCATGCCCGGCATCGAGGTGCGCGCGCCCGACCGCACCGAGACCAGCAGCGGGTTGTCGGGATCGCCGAACCCGGCGCCGACGGTCTTCTCGACCGAGGCCAGCGCCTTCTCGACCTCGTCCTTCAGCTCGGGCGGGTATGTATTGTTGTTGGCGTAGTAGTAGGTGCAGACTTCGGTGGTGATGGTAAAGCCCGGCGGCACCGGCAGGCCGAGACTGGACATCTCCGCCAGATTGGCGCCCTTGCCGCCGAGGAGATTGCGCATCTCGGCGCGGCCCTCGGCCTTGCCGTCCCCGAAACTGTAGACCCACTTGGCCATCTCAGCCCTCGATCCTGGAGAAATCGGCCACCCGACCCATCGTGGCCTTTATTTGGTTGAGCAACCTCAGCCTGTTCAATCGCAAATCAGTTTTATCGGCGACATTTACTGTGACCTTTTCGAAGAAAGAATCGATCGGTGCGCGCAAGCCGGCCAAGGTTTGCATGGCGCCGGCGAAGTCTTCTTTCTTGAGTGCTGGACCGATCGCACGCTCGACCTCGTGCAAAGCTGAAACAACGCTTCTCTCCTCGGTTTGTTCCAGCAAGGCGACGTCCGGCGCACTGGCGATCCTGGCCGCGAGCGTCTTGTCCTTCTTTTCCTCGGCCCGCACGATGTTGGCGGCACGGTTGTAGGCGATGAGCAGATTGTTGCCGGCATCGGTGCCGAGGAAGGACTGCACGGCTTCGACGCGCGCCAGCAGACGGACGAGATCGTCCTCGCCGCCCAAGCCGAAGACTGCATCGACCACGTCGTGGCGCACGCCCTTCTCCCGCATCTGCACCTTCAGCCGCTCGGCGAAGAAGGCCATCAGGTCGTCGGCCTGGAAGAACTGCCTCAGGGGCAGCCGTATGCCGTTCTCGACCACGATGCGGATGATCCCCAGCGCCGCGCGACGCAGCGCGAAGGGATCGCGCGATCCCGTGGGCTTCTCGCCGACCGACCAGAACGAGATCACGGAATCGAGCTTGTCGGCCAGCGCCACCGCGATCGAGATCGGTGCCGACGGACAACGGTCGTTCGGCCCGGCTGGCGCGTAGTGATCGCCGATGGCGTCCGCGATGGCGGCCGGCAGCTTTTCCTCCAGCGCGTAGTAGCGGCCCATCACGCCCTGCAGTTCTGGAAACTCGCCGACCATGCCGCTCACCAGGTCGGCCTTGCAGAGATGCGCCGCCAGGATGGCCTGCGCGGCGTCGGCGCCGGGCACATGGACCGCGATCTTCTCGGCGAGTATCTCGATACGCGTCACCCGATCCGCCTGCGAGCCGAGCTTGGCGTGGAACACGATGTCCTTCAGCGCCGGCAGCCGCTCTTCTAGCGTCACCTTGCGGTCCTGATCCCAGAAGAACTTGGCGTCGGAGAGCCGCGCGCGCAGCACGCGCTCGTTGCCGGCGGCGATGGCCTTGCCGCTGTCGCGCGCCACATTGTTGGCGACGACGACGAAGCGGTTGGCGAGCCCGCCGTCCTGCTTGGCAGTCGCGAAGTAGCGCTGATGCGTCTTCATCGAGACCACCAGCACTTCGGGCGGCACGTCCATGAATTGAGCGTCGATCGTGCCCAGCAGGGGCACCGGCCATTCGACCAGCCCGGCCACTTCGTCCAGCAACGCATCGTCGGCCCTGAGCGATACCTGCACCTCCGCGCAGAGCTCATGGGCGCCCGCCAGAACCACCGCCTTGCGTTCCGCCGGATCGAGCATCACATGGGCTGCCCTGAGCTTGGCGGCATAGTCGGCGAAGTCCGACACCTTGATCTCGCCCTTGCTCAGGAAGCGATGGCCGCGCGTGGCGTCGCCGAACTTGAGGGGCGCCATCGCACCGCCCGGCGCAATCTCGCCGGCCAGCACCTTGCCGTCGAACAGGGCGATGATGGACTGCAGCGGTCGCACCCAGCTCATGGTGCCGCTGCCCCACTTCATCGACTTCGGCCAGGGCAGCGCCTTCATGGCCGCGTCGATGATGGCCGGCAGCGCGTCGGCCGTCGGCCCGCCCTTCCGGGTGACGACGGCAAACCAGAACTCGCCCTTGCCGGTGTCGCGCTTCTCCGCCTGCTCGAGCGAGGCAAGGCCCGCCCCCTTGAGGAAGCCCTGGACGGCCTGGTCGGGGGCGCCGACGCGCGGGCCGCGCCGCTCTTCGGTCACATCCTCCCGCGCCGTCGGAAGACCGTCGACCACAAGCGTCAGCCGCCTCGGCGTGGCGTAGGCGCGCGCCTGCGCAAAGGCGAGGCCGGCGGTCTTCAAGCCGTCGCACACCAGACGCCTGAGATCCTCGGCCCCGCGCTCCTGCATGCGTGCCGGAATCTCCTCGCTCAGGAGTTCCAGAAGCAATTCGGCCATCAGGCGGCCCCTTCGGCTGCGCTCGGGGCAGGCCCCTTCTGGGTCGCCAGCCACGCCTCGCAGCACGCCTTGGCCAACTCGCGCACGCGAAGAATGTAGCTCTGCCGCTCAGTGACGCTGATCACGCCGCGCGCGTCCAGAAGATTGAAGCTGTGCGAAGCCTTGATGCACTGCTCGTAAGCCGGCAACGGCAGCTTCCTGTCGAGCAGCCGGCCGCATTCCTTCTCGGCGTCGGCGAAGTGGCGGAACAGCATGTCGGTGTCGGCGACCTCGAAATTGTAGGTCGACTGCTCGCGCTCGTTCTGCAGGAAGACGTCGCCATAGGTCAGCGGCACTTCGGCGTCCACGCGATTGAAGGGCAGCTCATAGATCGACGTCTTGTCGAACAGGTACATGGCCAACCGCTCCAGGCCATAGGTGATCTCGCCCGACACCAGATCGACGTCGATGCCGCCGACTTGCTGGAAGTAGGTGAACTGCGAGACCTCGCTGCCGTCGCACCACACTTCCCAGCCCAGGCCCCAGGCGCCCAGCGTCGGGCTCTCCCAGTCGTCCTCGACGAAACGGATGTCGTGTAGGGACGTATCGATGCCGATCGCTTCGAGGGAGCCGAGATAGCGCTCGAGGATGTCCGGCGGCGAGGGCTTCAGGATCGCCTGGAACTGATAATAGTGCTGCAGGCGCATGGGGTTGTCGCCGTAGCGTCCGTCCTTGGGCCGGCGCGAGGGCTGCACATAGGCCGCGTACCAGGGCTTCGGCCCCAGGGCCCGGAGCGTCGTGGCGGTGTGGAAGGTGCCGGCGCCCATTTCCATGTCAAAGGGCTGCAGGATCAGGCAGCCTTGGCGCGCCCAATAGTCCTGCAGGGTCAGAATGAGTTCCTGGAAGCACGTCGGCTTGACGCGTGCTGTAGGCTCGGACACGGTGTTCCCCGAAGCTCAGAAGGCCTTGTGTTTCCGCCACTTAAGGCCGTTTTTGCGGTGCGGCAAAATAGGTTCCGCCCCTACCCCGGTCAAGCTCCGTGGCCGGCGCGTTGGCGTCCGCAGTGGCCGCATTTGTCGGCAGAGCTCGAAATATAGGCACCGCAGCCGGCGCACTGGACCGTATCCTCGATGACGGCCTTGCGCGACGGGGCGGGTGCCGGCGCCGGGGGCGGCGCGGGCCGTGCAGGTTCCTGAGGCCGGCCGACGAAGCGGTCGTAATGGCCCTTCCAGCGCGCGACGGTCTTCCAGATGGCATAGAGCGCGACGCCGAACAGGGCGAGCTTGAGCAGCAATCCCATGCGCGGGTTGTGCGCACCGGATGGCGGCGGGTCAAGCCGCCATCTCGCGTCCCAGCCGGCCGGCCGCTATAGGGTACGGCCATGAATGGAAAGGACGAGACGCCGCTCGACCTGTTCGTGGTCGGCGGCGGCATCAATGGCGCAGGCATCGCCTGCGACGCGGTCGGACGGACGCTCAAGGTCGGACTTTGCGAAATGGGCGATTTCGCCGGCGCCACCTCCTCCGCCTCCACCAAGCTGATCCATGGCGGACTGCGCTACCTCGAACACTACGAGTTCCGCCTGGTGCGCGAAGCGTTGCAGGAGCGCGAGGTGCTGCTGGCCAAGGCGCCCCATCTCAGCCGCCCGCTGCGCTTCGTGCTGCCGCACGAGCCGCACCTGCGCCCGCGCTGGATGCTGCGCCTCGGCCTCTTCCTCTACGACCATCTCGACTGGCACATGACCCTGCCCAAGTCGGAGGCGGTCGACCTGCAGCATTCTAGGTTCGGCGCTGGCCTGAAGCCTTCCTTCAAGAACGGCTTCGTCTATTCCGACGGCTGGGTCGACGACGCGCGCCTGGTGATCGCCAACCTGAAGTCGGCGCGCCAGATGGGCGCCCGCATCTTCGCCCGCCACCGCTGCGTCTCGGCCCGCCGCAGCGACGACGGCCGCCTGTGGAACATCGAGCTGAAGGGCCGCGACGGCAACGCCGTGACGCTGCAGGCGCGCGGCCTGGTGAACGCCACCGGCCCGTGGGTGAAGCGCTTCCTCGACGAGGAGACGCAGGTCAGCACCAGCAAGCGCGTGCGTCTGATCAAGGGCAGCCACATCATCGTGCCGCGCCTGTACGAAGGCGACCACGCCTTCATCCTGCAGAACAGCGACAACCGCATCGTCTTCATCATCCCCTACGAGCGCGACTTCTCGGCCATCGGCACGACCGACATCCCCGTCGAAGCCGGCGACAAGCCGGTCTGCACGCCCGAGGAGACCGCCTATCTCTGCGGGATCGTCAGCCACTACCTGGCCAGGCCGGTGACGCCGGCCGACGTCGTCTGGACCTATTCCGGCGTCCGTCCGCTGTTCGATGACGGCGACGACGATCCCTCCGCCGTGACGCGCGACTATCATCTCGAGGTCGATGGCGGGCCCGACGGCGCCGCCCCCCTGCTCTCGGTGTTCGGCGGCAAGATCACGACCTACCGGCGGCTGGCCGAGCACGCGCTGCGGGATCTCGCGCCCTACTATCCGCGCATGGGCGCGCCGTGGACCGCCGGCCGCGCACTGGCCGACGGCGACCTGGCGGATGCGCCGACCTTCGAGGAGGCGTTCGACCGCTTCGTCGAGGGTGCCTGCTCGGTGAAGCCCGGGCTGCCGAAGGAGCTCGTTCGCATTCTCGCCCACCGCCATGGCACCGGGCTGGACGACCTGCTGCAGGACGTCAGGACGGTGGCCGATCTGGGCCGCCATTTCGGCGGCCAGCTCTACGAGACGGAGGTGCGCTACCTGATGAGCGACGAATGGGCGGCCGAGCCCGACGACGTGCTGTGGCGGCGGACAAAGGAAGGCCTGCATATGAGCGAGGCCGAGCGCGCCGCCTTCGCCCGATGGATGGCCGAGCTTCGGCCGAACTTTACATAACTTAACATCGCCTGCGGGGCACGCTCAGGACCGGCGCCCCGTATCATCGGGACAGCCCAAGACTTTGTGAGGTTTCGATGTCCTTTCGTCCCCGCCTTCTGGCCATTCCGGTTGCTCTGGCCACCGCCGCCGGACTCTCCCTGACGATCCCCGCCTTCGCTCTCGACGGCGCGGCCGACGATCCGTTCGAGCTGGCGCAGGCCACGCCGTCGGCGCCCCCTCCTCCGGCCGCCGGTCCGGAGCGCCACGCCCGTCCGGCCTTCAATCCCAAGGCCTTCTGCATTGACCAGGTCGCCCGTCGCGCCGGCAACCGCACCGCCGTCAAGATCCGGCTCGAGCTCAAGCCCGACCAGATGACCGCCTGGGACGCCTTCGCCAAGGCCGCCGACGATGCCGACGCCAAGGACGTGGCGCGCTGCAATGCGCTGCCGGCGGAGACGAAGGACCGGCCGAACTACGTCGACCGCCTGACCCGGGAAGAGGATGTCATGAAGGCGCGCATCGAGCGCATCGATGCCGTCAAGCCGACGCTGCTCGCCTTCTACAACACGCTCTCGCCCGAGCAGAAGGCGGTGCTCGACCGGCCGCGCCCGATGGGCGGGCCGATGGCCCATCGCCACGGCGGACCGCGCTGAAGGAGGGCGCGCCGGGTCTACCAGTCGCTGACGCGCACCATCTTCATCAGGTCGTCGGCCATCGTGAGCGCGGTCAGCACGCCGGTCTTGGGATTGTCCGGCATGGCGCGGCCCAGGCGCTGCAGGTTGATCTCGCCCGAATCGCCCACGATCTCGAGCCGGCTGGCATTGGTGCCGGCCGGCAGGGTGGGATCGGCCACCAGCTCGATGTCGGTGCGCTCGAGGCCGGCGCCGCACAGCGCCACCGTCACCGCGAGATTGGCGTTCTTCGGGTAGAGCCGGCCGGCATCGGCCGGCTTGCCGCGGAAGATCACGGTCGGCTCCTTGATCGAGGGCAGGTCGAACTCGGTCTCGGCCGGCGTGCCGCTCCAGGCATGTGGCGGCTTGATCGACACGTACTTCACGCGCTCGAGCTTGCCCAGCCTCATGGCGAGCAGGCCGTCGAGGCCGGCGATGGCCCCGGACGGCAGCCGGAGCCTGGCGCCGCTCTTCTCGGCCGCCTTGATGTGCTTCCTGAAGAGCTTGGGATCGCCGTAGGCGCCGGTGGCGATCACCATGAGGTCGATGCCCTTCTTCAGGATCTCCTCGCCCCAGTCGCGCACCGCCTGCTGGCTTGCCGCCTCGACCACGACATCGGGCTTGAGCTTGAGCAGCGCCTTGAGGGATTCGACCACGGCGACCTTGCGGCCGACCTTCTTCTGGGTCGCCTTGGCGCGTCCCGGCCGCACCAGGACGCCCACGACATCGATGGCGGGCTTCTTGTCGTGGAAGACGTCGAACAGCGTCTGGCTGATGGCGCCATAGCCGATCAGCGCGATTTTCAGCCGCTTTTTCCTGGCCATGCGAGCTCCCCGAATGCCTCCGCGGCCCCACTATAACGGGCAGCGACGGGCCTTGCGAACCAGGGCAGGCCGCCGCTATAACCGCGCCTCCCGAGCGGGAGGACTCCGTGTTTCAACGGAGTGTAGCTCAGCCTGGTAGAGCACTAGCTTCGGGAGCTAGGGGCCGGAGGTTCGAATCCTCTCACTCCGACCAATGAATCGGAGCTGCCGCTCGGGTCGTGCCGCATCAATCGAAGACGGTTGATGCGGCACATTTCGCGCCGAAACACACCCGTTTCCGACTAGGCGTGGCACAACGCTGATACATTGGTTGCCATACCGTTCCGGTTATATAGCTTCGCCGTCATACTGAGAGAAAAACGGACTCGTCTGGAGCGGCCGAGAAACCTCTACACGATCCAGGTCTACCGCTCTCACCCGCTGGGCGCGGTGTGCGAGTTCTGCGGCAAGCGGGCGCTCGTGCCGCTCGACCGGCTGAACGGACGCCGACATCCGCCCCGAAATGCTCGGACCAGTCGCGCAGTTCCCATGGTTCATGAACATTAATTCGTGTGCCGTCCGGCGGACCTCGCTTGGTGAGATCGTCTGGCATGGCCGTGTCTTCGTGCTGACCTCTTCTTTGGGCGATGGGTGTACAGTGGCATGAATGACAACCTGGGGTCGGCACGCTCCGGAACGAAAAAAGCCCGGCCTCCCTTTCGGCCGAAAGCACCGATCGGCGGGCCAGGGTTTCGAGATTGCGGGGCATGCAGTAAGCTCGTCCGATGTCCGTCGATCGAAGAGCCGGCGAGATACCGCCACTGACTGGGCTGCGAGGCGTCGCCGCCTTGATGATCGTCATCGCTCACTACGCGTTTTGGTGTGCGACCACGCCCATGGACCAGATGCCGCCGCAGATCGTGCAGTGGACGAACCTCAGCGCCATTGGCATGCCGATCTTCTTCACCCTGAGCGGTTTCGTGATCGCGCTGAGTTACAGCCATTGGGACTGGCGTCGCCGACCGATCTTCAACCTCGTGCGCCTGTTCTTCTATCGATTTGCGCGGTTGTATCCGGCGTTCCTCGTGTTCGCCGTGCTGATCGTGATGCGCTACCCGCCGTTGCGTGATCTCTCGGATCCCGCTGTTCGAGACTATCTCTGGCCGCATTTGCTCCTCTGGCATACTTGGTGGCCGACCAAGTTCGACGGGGCCCTGGCAATCGAAGACCAGTTCCATGTTTCTTGGAGTCTGAGCACTGAATGTGCCCTTTACCTGATGTTCGGGTTGGGCGCTGTCCTGGCCGCGACCATCAACCATCGCGGAAGGCGGGTCGCCCTCGGCGCCCTGTGCTTCGTGGCGATTTGGGTCCTTATCGACTTGGGATGGCTGTTTCGCGACCGTCTTGAGCCGGTCGGTTGGGATGAGTGGGACTGGGGCCGCTGGCTGTTCCACCTTTCGCCGCTGGCAGTAGCGCTACAATTCGCCATCGGCGCTGCGGCCTACCAATTCACGCGCGGGCCGTTGCCGACATCGTTCCTGAAACTCGCCAGTGAGATCGGCGGCGCCGGCCTGGTCATCATCTACCTGCTGGTGGCCCTGGGCGTCAGCTTCTCGCCGCCGCTCTTTGTCTCGGCGGCAACGGCACTGCTGATGGTCGGAGCGCCATCAGACTCACTGCCAAACCGGCTTCTGTCTGGCCGAGCGATCGTCTTCATTGGCACGATCTCCTATTCGCTCTACCTGTTTCACTTCTTGTTCCCCGGCATGGCGTTCACTGGACAGTTGCCTGTCTTTGACCGCCTCGCCGTGGCGTATTACCTGGCGAACATCGTGGCGTCACTTGCCGTGGCCGTCTTCCTGGCAACCGGAATCTATCGGCTTGTCGAGGTGCCTGGCCGACGGGCGATCCGGTCAATGGCGGATCGGCTGCTGGGAGTAGAGCGCCGGCCGGCTGTCGCAGCCGGAGACGCGCCGGCCGAGTAGGTTACCTCACCCGGTCGGCCACCCCGAGGACTCGGGAAGGATCGTCGATGTCAGGGGCAGCCTCGCCTGCACGCCTCCTGCCGGCACATTCGCCGACCGCTCAGATCCTGCGTCGGCCGGACAGCATGCGGACCAGCGTCGCGTCCCTCAGGACATAGTGATGGCCAAGTGCCGCGACGGCATGCAGCGCCGCGACCGCCATGATCACGTTGGCGAGAAGCTCGTGGACTTCCTTGACGGAGCGCACGAACTCGCGGTCGCGCACCCAGGGCGAGGCGATGTCGAACAGGCCGAACACGGGCACCGGCTGACCGCGGGCGAACTCGAGCGTGATCCCGGCGACCGGCACGGCGATCATCAGGGCATAGAGAAGCCAGTGGGTGGCGGTTGCCAGATGGCCTGACCAGGCGCCGAGCCCCGTTTCCAGGGGAGCGGGCGGCGTGTGGCCAAGGCGCCATCCCAGGCGAATGACCAGCAATCCGATCACGGCGAGGCCGAGCGACATGTGGACGAACAGCGCGTCGCCCTCCACCGCCTTGGGGAAATCATCGCCCAGCGTGCCGAGCAGCCAGGCCAGGGCCACGCACAGCGCACCGAGCCAGTGAAGTGCCTTGGCAACCGGTCCGTATCCGCCGTTCGTATCGCTGTCGCTTTCCATCGCCTCTCCTTTAAGCCCGACAACAGCGGCGCATCCTTGCTCCAGATCAAGGCGGCGGATCAGACCGTCCGCATCTCCTCGACGCGACGCCGCAACGCGGCGACCAGCGCGGCGCTGTTGGGCAGATGGGCCTCCTCGGCATCGAGGATGGCCGTGAAGCCCTTCCTCTTCCACGCCGCCACCTCGTGGCCGCGCTCGCGCAGGTCGATGCCGGCCGAATTGCAGACGATGTCGATCAGCCGGTCGAAGGCGTGCAGCCGGCCCAGCAGATAGTCGTTCTCGCGATAGGCGCGCGACAGGAAGCCGGCAAAATGCCCGAGCCCGGCCCCGCGCAGGCTGCCCGAGCCGCTGAAGGGCGACAGCGTGTGCGCGTCCTCGGGGCTGAGCCGGTCGACCAGGATGCGGTGGAACTCGCCCGTCTCGCGCCACGACATGATGGGAAAGGTGAGCACGTCCCAGAACGGAAAGCCCAGATAGTTCACCAGCACCTCGCGGCGCGCCCGGGCCTGCCATCGGCCGGTCTCGAGCTCGACCATCAGGGCGTCGATGGCGTCCGCCTCGGCGACCAGGCCGATCGTCGAGGCCAGCCGCTCGGCCAGCAGGTCGACCTCTGCCCGGTGGCGTTCGACCAGGCGGCGCGCATGCGCCCGCAGGCCTTCCCCGTCCGGCGCGGGCGCGGCCTGGAACAAGGTCTCGACCAGGTCGCGGATCGACGGCTCGTCGAGCGCCGCGCGCTCGCGGCGGGACAGCGCGTCGAGACGGTCGTAGAGCCGATGCTTCATGTCGTCGACTGCCGCGGCGTCGACCCCCTTGAAGGCCGGCTGGTCGAGCATCTCATAGAGGCGGTTCTGGCCCTCGATCATGAAATGCAGGCGCCGGCGGCTGTAGTCGACGTCGAAGTCGCGCAGAAAGCCCAGCCAGGACGGCTCGGCCGCCGCATCGTCGTAGCGCCGCCCGGTCGCGCCCGCCCAGATCTCGACCACCTCGCCGATCAGATGGGCGAGAGGCGAGCGCTGCGGCACGCCGCGCAGATCGGCGATCAGGCCGACCACGAAGGCCTGCACCGACGCGAGCCGCAGGCGGACATAGCCCTCGTAGGCGAAGCCCGATTCCTGTCGCGCGGCGACGCTGGCCTCGCGCCGCCAGCCGCGCACCCGCGGCTCATCGATCGGCCCGGCGAAGGACGTCGCTGCGAAGGCCGCGACGCGCCGGCTGATGCGCGGGCGGGCATCCTCGACGATCTCGCGCACCCGGTCGACCCGGTCGTTGTACTCGCCGACCCAGTTGAGCTCGTCGGCGACCGGCTGGGTGCTCGGCAGGTCGGAGAGCGCGCCTTTCAGCATGGTGAAGAAGCCCGGCTCGGCATGATGCGCTGGCGCGCCGGGCGCGGCGGGATCGGGATCGATATAGACCAGGCGGCGGTCGACCTGGCGGTAGGCCGGCCGGCCGCGGATGGCGGCGATGGCCTGCCGGAAGGGCCGGTTGTTCAGCACGCTGCCATCGACGAAATGAACCGACGCGGGATCGACGTTGAGCCGTCTGTAGGGCTCGAAGTTGCGGGCGATGAATTCGGCGCGGCGCGGCCACGGCGTGCCGCGCCGCGCCAGCAGCCGGTCGATCTCGGCGATCTGCGCCGGCGGGAAGGCGCCCGGGAACGACGAGGTGGCGCGCGCGGCGAAGGCGAGCGCGGGCACGCCGCCGAGATCGAAATCGCTGCTCACGTCGCCGTTCGGCCGGCGCTGGTACTGGAAGCGCAGCACGTGCCGATGCTCGCGCTCGTGGATGGCGGGCGGCTGGTGGATGCGCACCAGCCGCTGGTAGCCGTAGTGATCGGTCAGCGTGACGAACAGGTCGAGCTTCTGGCCTGACGGCAGCAGCGAGGCCTGTCGGTCGCGCGGCGCCTCCATCGCCAGCATTGCGTCGTACAGCAGCCCGGCCATGCGCGCGCCGCTGAGCGGCGGCTTGAACCAGCGCGAGCGCACGAACAGCGAGAGCTTGCGGCGCGCCTCGGCATCGGCCATCGCCGACAGGCCGCCCATCGCCCCGATCGACCATTCGACCGGCTTGAGAAACCACTTGCTCCAGGTCCCGGCGCGCGCCTCGGGCGCCAGCAGTTCGCCGACATCGGCCCGCTCGAGCCAGAGGTCGCGCAGCGCGCCCATCGGCAGGTCGTGGCTGAGCGCGCGCGCCAGCAGGGCGGCGTTGATGCCGCCCGCCGAGGCGCCGGCGATGACGTCGACCACCACGCGCAGGCCGATCGTGCGGCCGACTTCGCGCAGCACTTCGAAATAGGCCGCCTCGGTGTCGTATTCGCGGACCGGCGGTCGCGGCCTTGGTCGAGAAGGCCGCCTCGGCGCGCAGGCTTTCGGGAATGGCATGCAGGGCGCTCGAGGCCCGCACCAGCTTCAGGACCTCCTTGGTAACGCCATGCATGTAGATGGCGAGCGAGACGCCGCCGAAGCAGACCAGCGCGATGCGGAGCTCCTTCTCCCTCACGCTCCCTCCTCACACCGCGTTGTGGCGGAATGGCTGGCCCTACATGCACGACGCCTGGGCGATGACGACGGCGTCGAGCCCCTGCATCTGCTCCTGCGACAGCGTCGAGGGATCGAGCAGGTTGCCGCCCGGCTGGGTCGAGGCGTTGGACTTGCGCATGCCTTCGACGGCCGCCGCCATCTTGTCGGCCGGCAGCTTGGAGGCGATGCACTCGCACATCTTCTGGCTACTGGTGACCCGGCACTCCTTCATGAACTCGTCGTCGGCCAAGGCGGCGCCGGACAGGCCCGCCGCCATCGCGAGGACAAGGCTGAAAGAAACCCTACGCATCGACGTCGCTCCCCGGAACCGGCCGCAACAGCGGCAAAGGCCGACCATATCGCGCCACGGGCCCGCTGCCTATCGCCCGCCGACGGCTTTACGGGGCCGCCAGGAGCGTAAGCTCGTCTGCCATGAAGATCGAACGCCCGCATCCCGCCATCGGCGCCTTGGCGAGTGCGTCGTGCGGCCTTGCGACTCCGACTGGCAGGCGCTCTACCGCGCCTGGCTCGACGGCATCGTGCTGGTCGTGCGCGGCCAGAGCCTCGCCATGGAGGAGTTCCTCGCCTATCGCGCCGCTTCGGCCCTGAAGCCGCATCGCGTGAGGAAGACCCGCCATGCGCAATATCCCGAGCTCACGGTGATGGGGCTGGGCACGCGCAGGCCCGACGGCCAGGTCGACAAGGCGATCTACAATCGCGGCGGCGGCTGGCACACCGACTCGCCGTGGGATACCGAGATCTGCAAGGCGACGCAGCTCTACGCCGTCGCCATCCCGTCGGTGGGCGGCGACACGCTGTTCGCCAATATGTATGAGGCCTACGAGTCGCTGCCCGAAAGCCTGAAGAGGCGCATCGACGGCCTGCAGGCCGAGCACGCCTATGGCGGCCGCGCGCGCAAGGGCATCGATCTGCTCGAGCCCGAGGACCGGCGCCTGCCGCCGGCGGTGCATCCGGTCGTGCGCACCCACGAGGAGACCGGCCGCAAGTCGCTCTACGCCAACCCCACCCATATCCTGCGCCTCCAGGGCCTGGGCGATTCGGAGAGCGACCGGCTGATCGAGGATCTCACCGGCCACATGGTCGCCACGCCGGCGCAGTACCGCCACCGCTGGCAGGTCGGCGACATCGTGATCTGGGACAATCGCTGCGCGCTCCATTCGGCGACCGGCGGCTACCCGATCGAGGAGCCGCGCGTCCACTGGCGCGTCACCATCATGCAGGATGCGGCGCAGGCCCAGCGGGCGGCGTGACCGGTCAGCCGACCAGCCAGCCGCGCAGCACCCGAAGGTCCCGGCGGACACCAACGGTGCCCAGCACGCCGTTGACCAGGCCGCCGTTCGACGACGACGTGCTGGTGGTCGAAGCGCTGCCGGTGTTCGCGCCGGTATTGGTCGACAGGATCGGGCCGCCGGTCGACGTCGCGCCGGGCAGGACCTGCGTGTTGCCCAGCACGGGCGACGGCAGGTTCACGGCCGCAGTGTTGGCGGTGCCGTTGGGCGTGACCGTGCTGGTCGTGATCAGGGGCTGCACGCCCGAGCCGGTGCCTTCGGTGGCGACCAGCGGTCCTCCGGCAAGCAACGGCGTGGTCGCCAGCGAGCCGGTGGTGGACAGGGTCTGCGGCACGACGCTCACGCTGCTGCCGGCGAGGTCGGCCGTGGTCCCGGTCAGGCCCGCGCTGGTCCCGGCGAGGGTGGCGCCCGTGCTGTCGGTGCTGAGGCCCGTGCCGGCGAGGCTCGCCGTGCTGGCCGATCCGCTTGTTCCGGTCGAGCCCGTGCCGCCCGCGCTGGTGGATCCGGTCCCACCGCCGCCGCTGCCAGTCGTGCTGCCCGAGCCGGTGCCGCCCGAGCCGTTGCTCGCCTGCGTGCTGGAGCCTGAATTGGAAGGCGCCTGCGGACCGCCCGAATCGCCGCTGCAGGCGGCCGTCGCGACGGCAAGGCTGATGACGAGAACCGGGCCCAGATACCGAACATGCATGGGAATTCCCCTCCCTGTAGTGCAACGCCCCCACCGCCAGACATTGCTGACTACGGTTCTGCAGACCCAAGGTTGCAGAGCGCCGGAAATTCGCTGCAGCCGCTCAACCGACGATCCAGCCACGCAGCAACCCGAAGGTACCGGTGGCGAACAGGATGGCGAGCGCCACGTTGCGGTACAGCCGTTCGCTGGCGAGGCCATGGAAGGCGCGCCCGCCGATCCACGCGCCCAGTATCATGACGGGGAACAGCACCACGCCGCGCACCAGCGCGTCGAGGCCGGCGACGCCGGTCGCCAGCACGATCACGATCAGCAGGAACTGCGTCAGGAAATAGTAGGTGACGATGTTGGCGCGGTTGACGCGCGGCGGATCGTTGCCCGACAGCAGGTAGAGCAGCACCGGCGGGCCGCCGACGCTGGTCGTGGCCATCATGGCGCCCGACACCGCGCCCACCGCCACGGTCGCGGCCAGCGAGCGGCGGCCGGTGTACTTCCAGCCGCTCCACATCAGCACCACGAAGCCGACGATCAGCGCCGAGATGGCGGTGACGATGGTGCCCTTGTCGACGCTGGCCAGCAGCCACACCCCCAACGGCATGGCGGCGCAGGCGGCGATGCTCATGGGCCGGAGCACGCGCCAGTCGGCGTCGCGGCGGACCTGCGGGAAGAGCTGCAGCGACACCACGAGCTCGATCGCCACCACTGTCACCACCATCTCGGCCGAGCCGAACAGGATGGCGAAGATCGGCGCCATCAGCATGGCCGAGCCGAAGCCCGCGAAGCCGCGCATCAGCCCGGCCACCAGGGTGACGCCGAGCGCGGTCGCGAGGCCGGTGCCGGCGAACAGGGAAGCTATGTAGGGGATCATGACGCGGGTGCTTTGAAGGAGACGAACGACGAGGCGACGATCCGCCGGGCACGAAGCCGGGGATCAGGCGGTAAGTCGAAGCGTCTTCAGGCGCGTCATGATCCCGACCATCACCGAGCGGCGCCAGGTCGTCAAGGTCTTACTGGGGGCGAGTGGCGCGTTCCCGGCACTGAGCTTTACGCCTGCCGCTTCTGGCCCTCTCCCGTCTTGTCGCGCAGACGGCGCATGCCGCGCAGCCAGCGGTCGCGGTCGAGCTTGCGCGCCATGTACTCCTTCACCTCGGGATGCGGCAGGATGAGGAAGGTCTCGGCATCCATGGCCTCGATCACCGTCTGCGCAACGGCGTCGGTGTACAGCACGCCGTCGACCGAGGCGGCGGTGGCGCCGGCCATGCGCAGCATGTTGGTGTCGACCGCCTGCGGGCAGAGCACCGACACCGAGATGCCGCGGTCGCCGTACTGGATGGACAGATGCTCGGCCAGCGCCACGGCGGCGTGCTTGGTGACGCCGTAGGGCGCCGAGCCCATCGAGGCCAGCAGGCCCGCCGCGCTGGCGGTGTTCAGCAGGTAGCCCGACTTGCGCTCCAGCATGCCCGGCACCAGGGCGCGCGCGGCATAGACATGGGCCATGACATGGATGCGCCCAGGAATCGGCCCAGTCCTCGTCGCTGGCATCCTCGTGCCCGCCGCGGCCGATGCCGGCATTGGAGAAGAAGACGTCGACCGGCCCGTAATGCCGCTCGGCCTCGGCGATCAGGTGGCGGATGTCGGCTTCCTTGGCGACGTCGCAGGCCACGGCGACGCCGCCGATGTCGCGCGCGACGGCCGCCAGCCGGCCGGCATCGCGGTCGGCGACGACGACGCCCTTGGCGCCCTCCTTCGCATAGCGCCGCGCGACCGCCTCGCCGATGCCGCCCGCCGCCCCGGTGACGACGCAGACCTTGCCCTTGACCTTCATGCGAATTCTCCCGATCAGCCCCGCTCCCTGCTCGCCTCGATCAGCTCGACGTACTGCGCCTTGGTCGGCTGGCGCGGCGTCGACTGGTGGCAGTGGTCGCCCAGCGCGCCGTCGGCGATCGTCTCGACCGTGTCCGGCTTCAGCCCCATCGCGCCCAGCCCCGCCGGAATGCCGAGCCGCTCGTTCAGCGCGCTCACCGCCTCGGCCACGCCCTCGGCGGTGCCCGCGCTCTCCGGCAGGCCCATCACCCCGGCGATCCTCTGGTACTTGTCGCCCACCGCCGGCGCGTTGAAGCGCAGCACCGCCGGCAGGTAGACCGCGTTCAGCGTGCCGTGATGCAGGCGATAGCCCTTCAGCCCGCCCGTCGGATGGCTGAGCGCGTGCACCGCCCCCAGCCCCTTCTGGAACACCATGGCGCCTTCCATCGCGGCCATCGCCATGTTCCCGCGCGCCTCGCGGTCGGCGCCGTCCCGGGTCGCGCGCTCGACGTAGCGCCACGCCTTGTCCAGCCCGTCGAGCGCGATCGCATCGGCCGGCGGGTTGTAGGCATTGGACAGGAAGCATTCGATATTGTGGGTGAAGGCGTCCATGCCCGTGCCCGCGGTGAGATGCGGCGGCAGGCCCATGGTCAGCTCGGGATCGATCAGCGCCAGCTTGGGGATGAGATGCGGGCTGCCGATGGCGAGCTTGCGGCCCGAATCCATGATGATGACGCCGCCGCGGCTCACCTCGCTGCCGGTGCCCGAAGTCGTGGGGATGGCGACGATCGGCGCCACCGCCGCGGTGATCCTGGGCGCGCCGCCCTCGACGAAGGAATAGGCCTGCAGCGAATTGCCGGGATGCGTCGCCATCAGCCCGACCGCCTTGGCGAGGTCCATCGGCGAGCCGCCGCCGATGGCGATGATGCCGTCGCAGCCCTCCTCCTTGTAGACCTCGAGCGCGTCGCGCATGGCGGCTTCCGTCGGGTTCTCCGGCGTGCCGTCATACAGCGCGACCGGCATGTTGCCCGGCAGCCGCTCCTTGACCCTGGCCCACAGGCCGGCCGCGATCACGCCCTTGTCGGTGACGACCAGCGGGCGGCGCATGCCGAGCAGCTGCAGCTCCGACTCGAGCAGCTTCAGCGCGCCGAAATCGAACTGGATGCGGGTGAGATAGGTGATCAGCGCCATCGATGGTTCCCTGTGCGCGCCCTCAGGCGCGATAAAACGGCTTGTCGCCCTTGACCGTGACGCGATAGCCCAGCCGCCTGTGCGGGAAATAGTCCCACATGGCGTGGTGCATCGCCGCGCGGTTGTCCCAGAAGGCCACCGAGTTGGGCTGCCAGGCGAAGCGGCACTGGAACTCCGGCGTCTCGCTGTGGCGGTAGAGCATCTCCAGCAGCGCCTCGCTTTCGGCCCTGCGCAGCCCCACGATGTGCGTCGTGAAGTTGCGGTTGACGTAGAGCGCCTTGCGGCCGGTCACCGGATGGGTGCGCACCACCGGATGCTCGTGGCGCGGGAAGCCGCCCGCCTTGGGCGTCTGCCCGAAGCGGCCGCCATAGACCTGCGCGCCGTCATGGACCGCCGTCAGCCCCTCGCACAGCCGCTGGACCGGCGGCGACAGGGTCTCGAAGGCGCGATACATGTTGGCGAACAGCGTGTTGCCGCCGCCGTCGGGCGGCAGCTCCTTCATGTAGAGGATGCTGCCCATCGGCGGCTCGGCGTCGCAGCTCACGTCGGAATGCCATTCCTCGCCGGCCACATGCTTGGACTGCGCGTCGGCCTTGATGACCAGGATCTCCGGATGCTCCGATTCGCCGCGCGTCGAGGTCGGATGCAGGTGCAGGTCGCCGAAGCGGCGACCGAACGCCTTGTGCTGGTCGTGGTCGAGTTCCTGGTCGCGGAAGAAGATCACCAGGTTCTCCATCAGCGCGTCATGGATCTCCTGGAAGGCCTGGTTGCCCAGCGGCCGGCCGAGATCGACGCCGGAGATCTCCGCGCCGATACAGGGCGTGAGCTTGCGCACCTCGATCGTCTGGAAGCCCATGGACTTTCCTCACTTTTGACGCAAGCCTACGCGAGAAAGCGACCATGAGCGACACTCTTGTCCTGCGCGCCGCCACGGCGGCCGACGCCGCCGCCGTCGCGGCCACCATCGCGGCCGCGTTCGAGCAGTATCGCGGCAAGCTCGAGCCGGAGTCCGGCGCGTTTCGCGAGACGGCCGACGGAATCGCCGGCGAGCTGGCGCGCTATTCGGGCGCCATCGTCGCGGAGCGGAACGGCAGGATGCTGGGCTGCGTCATGGTCAAGCTGACGGAGGACGACCTCTATCTGGGACGGTTGAGCGTGCTGCCCGAGGCGCGCGGCCAGGGCATCGCCCGGCGCCTGGTCGAGGCGGTCGAGGACGAGGCGCGCCGCCGCGAGCTTGCAGGCGTGCGGCTGGGCGTGCGCATCGTGCTCACCGCGAACCAGCGGCTGTTCACGGCGCTGGGCTATGTCGAGGTCGGCCGCGAGGCGCATGAGGGCTTCGACCATCCGACCTCGATCAACATGCGCAAGGCGCTGAAGTAGGTCTTCCTCGTCCACCGCATGACGCGCGACTGGAGTTGCGCGCCCGCAGCGGATAAATTCCCGCCATGACGACCCGCACCCCGCTCACCGGCCCCGCCGCCTGGACCGGCGACGAGATCAAGCAGTCCCGGCGCTGGATCCGCGACTTCCCGGCCTCCGGCACCGCCGCGCTCGACGCGGCGCTCGCCGCCGTGAAGGCGGCCGACCTCGACTGGTCGCAGATCACCGCCCGGGATTTCCCGCTGTCGGGTCTCGACGGCCTGCTGGCCGACATCGCCGAGGAGCTCGAGAACGGCAGCGGCATCATGAAGCTGCGCGGCTTCCCGGTCGACCGCTACGACGAGGACGACCTGCGCAAGGTCTATTTCGGCCTGGGCACGCATCTCGGCACGCCGGTGTTCCAGAACCGCAGCGGCGAGCTGATGCGCGCCATCCGCGACGAGGGCGCCCATGTCGGCCGCACCTATGGCGAGACCACCGACGCGGCGGGCTCGACCTTCCTCTCCTCCTACGCGCGCACGCTGACCAACGGCGGCCTGCGCTTCCACACCGACCGCACCGACGTGGTGGGCCTTCTCTGCGTGCGCCAGGCGCGCGCCGGCGGGGTCAGCAAGCTCGCCAGCACGCCCGCCATCCACAACGCCCTGCTGGCGCGCCGGCCCGAGCTGCTGGAAGAGCTGTTCGGCGACTACTGGCGCAGCCGCTTCGGCGAGGAAGGCACCACCCGGGAGACCGCCTATCCGCTGCCCATCTTCGGCCTGCGCGACGGCAAGTTCACCTCGCACTATTCGCTGACCTTCATCGAGGCCGCGCAGATGGCGCCCGGCGTGCCGAAGCTCACCGGCCGCCAGAAGGAGGCGATCGAGGCGCTGATGGCGACCGCCGAGGAGCTCTGCTTCGAGATGACCCTGGAGCCCGGCGACCTGCAGCTCATCAACAGCCACGTCACCTATCACGGCCGCACGCCCTTCGAGGACGACTTCGCCGCCGGCCAGAGCCGCCTGCTGCTCAGGCTGTGGCTCTCCATGCCCAACAACCGGCCGCTGCCGGCGGGCCACGAGATCCTGTGGCGCAACATCGAGCCCGGCCAGCCAAGGGGCGGCATCCAGCAGATCGCGCTTTGATTGCTGGGCGCGATCGGCCATGACGGAGCCCGCCAGACCCTCCGGCACCACACCGCGCCTCTATCACGCGCCCTCCTCCTACTATTCGATGATCGCGCGCCTCGCGCTCGCCGAAGCCGGCATCGCCTACGAGCCCGTCTTCGTCGACATCCATGTCAGGCGGAGCCAGCAGCGGCCGGACTATGTGCGGCTCAATCCGGGCATGACCGTGCCGACCCTGGTGCTGGCGGACCGCATCCTCGACCAGAGTCGCGACATCGCCGAATACGCGCTGGGAGTTGGCGAGGCGACGCTCGACGGCGAGACCAAGGCCTGGCTCGACCTTCATTACGCCTATCCGATCGAGCAATTGACCTTCGGCGGGGTCCTCGCCCGCAACCCCCTGGCGCGGATCATGGTGCCGAGGTATCTCGCCGCCACCCGCCGCCGCCTCCTGGCGTTCGCCGCCGCGAACCCCGCGCTCGCGCCGCTCTACGAGGCGCGCGCCGCGGCCTTTGCCGAGCGCATCCGCTTCCTCGATCCCGCCGGCGTGGCGCGGCTTGCGCAGAGACGCCGCGGCGAGGCGATCGGCTTCATGGACCGGCTCGAGCGGACGTTCAGCGACGGCCGCACGGTGCTGGTGCCGCCGGCCTACGGCGTCGCCGATGTGGTCTGGACCGTGTTTCTCGGGCGCATGGAGTTCGCCGGCCTCGGCGCCGAGATCCCGCAGCGGCCGGCGCTCGCGCGCTACTGGCGCAACATGCAGGCGCGCCGCAGCTTTGCCGCCGCCGACATCTGGACGAAATGGCACGCCCTCCGCCTGATCGGCGGGATTCTGGGCGTCGCCGGAAGGTGACGGCAAGCTCGCCCTGGACAGCACGGCGACCGCATTTGACCCGTCACCCCGACCGGAGCGCCGTAGGCGCGTAGTGGAGGGACCTTTTTGCGTCGCTCGACGACGCGGCCGTCGCACATATGGCATATGACACCATATGTTGGCCTGGGCCATCATGTGCCAGTCTCGGCGGAACTGCTCTTTCACCAGCGCGTCGACTACGATGACGGTGCCATCGTTGAAATGGTGATCTGGCGTGTTCCGCGACCGGTGCCGCCGTCCCGCCACGGGCTCAAGTATTCACTGTTCTACGGCCGGCCGGGCGTACGCGAGGTCGACTACGACAATGAACGCGGCAAGGGCGATCACCGGCACTTCCGGGGGACCGAGACCGTCTGTCGGTTCACGACGCCGGAACGGCTGATGGCGGACTTTTGGGCAGACGTGCAGGCAGCGCGGAGCGGCAGATGAGCAAGGTGAAGGTCACGGTCGGTGGCGATTTCGAGAAGAACGCGTCGCGCCGCTTCGTCCGAGCGTGGCGCCGGGCCGCGCAGGGCAGGACCGTGCGCGAGCGTCATCTCGCGTTCGAAAGCTGGGCGGCCTTGACGCGCGTGCTGACCGGCAAGCGTCTGGAGCTGCTGCATCATGTGCGCCATCACAAGGTCGCCAGCGTGCGGGCTCTCGCCAAGGCGCTCGACCGCGACTACAGCAACGTCCACGCGGACGTGCGGGCGCTGGCGGCGGCGGGGTTGCTCGACATGGACAAGGGCGGCGTGCGCGCCGACTACGACGCCATCGAGACGCGGGTTGCGATCTAGTCGTTACCGGGAGCGCGCAGCACGCTCCTTCCCCTCCCCGGCCCGACCCTGTAGCGTGCGTTCCATGCGGGCGGGCGAGATTGTCTTCACCGGAATGGAGCGCGTGGTGTTCGGCCGACCGGCCGCCGAGTCGGTGGTCGAGGCGGCCGACCGGCTGGGCGCCCGGCGCGTCTTCATCCTCGCCGGCCGCACCCTCAACCGGAAGACCGACGCGGTCGAAAGGATCGCGTCGGCGCTGGGGCCGCGCTTCGCCGGCCTGCACGACGACATGCCCGCGCACAGCCCGCGCGACGCGGTGGTGGCCTGCGCCAACAAGGCGCGCGACGCCGGCTGCGACCTGCTGCTGAGCGTGGGCGGCGGCTCGGCGACCGACGGCGGCAAGGCGGTCACGATCTGCCTGGAGCACGACATCCGCGAGCCCGACGGGCTGGAACCCTTCCGCACCGTGGTCGACGAGGTGACGGGCAAGCGAAGCTTCCCGCAGTACCGCGCGCCTCGCGTGCGCCAGATCTGCGTGCCGACCACCTTGAGCGGCGGCGAGTTCAACGCGCGCGCCGGCGTCACCGAGCCCCGGCTGCGGCTGAAGCAGGCCTATATCCATCCCGGCCTGATCCCGCTCCAGGTGATCTTCGATCCGGCGATCACCGTGCACACGCCCGAGTGGCTGTTTCTCTCGACCGGCATCCGCGCCGTCGACCATGCGGTCGAGACCTTCTGCTCGATCGACGGCAACGCCTACACCGACAGCACCGCGCTGCAGGCGCTGCGCCTGCTCGGCCGCGGCCTGCCGGCGGTGAAGCGCGACCCCGCCGACCTCGCCGCACGGCTCGACGGCCAGATCGGCGCCTGGATCTCGATGACCGGCATCGTGAGCGGCACCCGCATGGGCGCGAGCCACGCCATCGGCCATGTGCTGGGCGGCAGCGCCGGCGTGCCGCACGGCTACACCTCCTGCGTCATGCTGCCGGCCGTGCTGGCCTTCAACGCCCAAGTCAACGCCGACCGCCAACAGGAGATCAGCGCCGCGCTCGGTGCGCCCGGCCGGCCCGCCGCCGAGGTGCTCGACCGCTTCATCTCAGGTCTCGGCCTGCCGCGGCGGCTGCGCGACGTCGGCGTCAAGCACGGCGACCTGCAGCGCATCGCCACCAACTGCATGCTCGACGACTGGACGTTCTCCAACCCGCGGCCGATCCAGGGGGCGCAGGAGATCGTGCCCATCCTCGAAGCCGTCTATTGACGCGGCACGAACGGCCCATCCAGCCCGCCACGCGGGCGGACTGCGTTTTCCGGACTCCGCCGCCGCGCTCCGGAAAACGCGGCGACGGAAAGCCGGCCCGCTCATCCAAGCCCGAGCTTGGGACGCACCCACTGGGCGGCCTTCCTGATGGCGTCGTCGGCTTCGGGCGCGACGCCGGCCAGGAAGTGGAAGACGTGCTGCATGCCGGGAAAGACGTCGACGGTGACGTCCACTCCCGCTTTGCGGGCGCGGTCGGCGAGCCGCTGGCTGTCGTCGAGCAGCGTCTCGTCGCCGCCGACCTGGATGTAGACCGGCGGCAGGCCCTTCAGGTCGGCGTAGATCGGACTTGCCAGCGGGTCCTTGGGATTGCCGCCTTCGCCCAGGAACGTGCCGGCCATGGCCTTGATGATGTCGGACGACACCAGCACGTCCTTCTCGCCGTTGCTGGCGAAGCTCTTGCCGGTCGCCTCCATGTCGACCCACGGCGACAGCGGCATGGTGGCGGCCGGCATCGGCAGGCCCCGCTCGCGCGCGCGCAGCAACGTCGTGATCGCCAGCCCCCCGCCGGCCGAATCGCCGGTGAGCGCGATGTGCTGCGGCCTCACACCCTGGTCGAGCAGCCAGCGATAGCTGGCCACGACATCGTCGACCGGCCCCGGATGCACGTGCTCGGGGGCGCGGCGGTAGTGCACGATCAGCGCGCGGCAGCCGATCGCCTTGGCGAAGTGGCCGTACACCTTGCGATGCGTGTACATCGAGCCGGTGACGTAGCCGCCGCCGTGGGTGCATAGCAGCACGCGGTCCTGCGCGCAGCCCTTCGGCGTCGCCCACAGCGCCGGCACGCCGCCAGCCGTCACCTCGACATAATCGAGGCCGCCGGGCTCGGCGGTGACGTCGCCCCAGTGCTCGAACATGCGGCGCATCTGGTCGAGCTCCATGGACGGATTGGCGGCGAGCGCCGCCACCCAGCCCTTGTAGAGCGTCTTGAGGTCCTCCGATTGAACGCTCGGCATCGCTTCCTCCCTCACTCGGCAGCAGCGCGCTGCGCCTGGGGCGCACCGGCATAGTCGATGCCGACGGTCGGCAGCTCCACCTTGCCGCCGCATTCGCGCGCGATGACCGGCATCACCTCCTCGGCGAAGAGCTGCATCTGGTCCTCGACCTCGCGGCCCGCGAAGCCGCCGAGCTCGAACCAGGCGAGGAACGAGAAGTCCTCGTAGCCGCACTCGGTCTTCATCTTCATGATCTTGTCGATCACGAACTGCTTGGAGCCCTGGATGGCGATCTCGCGCTCGCGCAGCATCTCGGCGGTAACGCGCTTGTTGAGGTCGAACATCGGCTCGTTCAGCCGCGCCACCACGGCGCCGAAGCCGAAGGGACCGTAATAGTCGAACTGCAGCTCCATGGCGCGCGCCGCCCGGTCGAGCGCCTGCTTCTCCTTGCCCGGCGTGGTGATGTGGATGTAGCGGCTGGTCATGATGCCGCGCCGCTTGGTGGCGTCCCAGCCGTACTTGAAGCGGCCGCGGCCCAGCATGTCGGGCCAGCCGGCCTTCTCGGCCTCCTCGTAGTAGATGTCGATGTTGCGGCGCAGCCGGTCGTTGGGCTCGACGATCATCACGCCGTTCAGCCCCTTCTGCGCCGCCCACTTGATCGAGCGCGAGCTGGTCACCGGTTCCCAGAGCTGCGGATGCGGCTTCTGCACCGGCTGCGGGAAGACCTGCAGCTCCTTCAGCGTGGTCGTCGTCGCCTGCACGGGATTGCCCGCCGAGTACATGTCGGGCTCGCCGATCGCCACCACGTCGTCGAGCGCGCGGCCGGCCTTCTCCATGCCGAAGTAGGCCAGGGTCTGCTTGTGGTTCCACTTGGTGTAGGTCGGCGGCACCGAGAAGTTCTCGCCGTGATGCGAGAACGAATCCTCGGTCCAGCACTTCTTCAGGATGGCGACGACTTCCTCGAACGACTTGCGGTTGCGCTCCTGGTCCTGGATGGTCGAGCCGTAGGGCCGGCCCAGCGTCTCGTTCTCGCGCGGCTGGTAGCCGCGGCCGATGCCGCATTCGACCCGGCCGCCGCTGATCACGTCGAGCAGCGCGATCTGCTCGGCCAGCCGCACCGGGTGATGCCAGACGACGATGTTGGCGCATTGCCCGAGGCGGATCTTCCTGGTGTGGGTGGCGATCGCCATCTGCGTCAGCAGCGGATTGGGGCTCATCTCCGCGCCTTCGGGCTGGAAGTGATGCTCGGTCAGCCAGAACGACTGGAAGCCCAGCCGCTCGGCAAGGATGCCCTGGCGCACCTGGTTCACCAGCGTCTCCTGCGCCGCGCGATGGACCTCCTTGAGCGAGCCGTCATTCACCGCCACGCCGTCCTTGGTCACGGTCACCGGCAGGCTCGAAGCGCCGTTGTGGAAGACTCCGATTTCCAGCATGTCCTGATCTCCTGTCTTTGCGTTTCCTCCTGGCGCCGCCCGCGGCACGGCCACGCGCGGCGCGAATCGGGGCGCAACCGGCGTGCCAGAGGGAAAATCGCGGCGTCGCAAGGACTTGCCGCACCGCACGCAGGCGGATGTGTGGCACCGCGCGACGCACGCTGCGCAGCGGGCTGTAGCGAAACGCTACCGCGCGGTCGATTTACAGGGCCGCGATCGCGCGCCTATCCTCGCGCCAAGCCAGTTGCCTCCCCGACCGTCGATCGCACGATCCCGTGTCGGGCACGAAGAGCCGAAGCGGCGCGCGCCGCGATCGGCGGCAACTGTCGGGAGGGAGCTTGGCGATGAAGGACATCCCGCTGGCTGAGCTGTGCTCCAGGGACTACATCCGCACCGTCGGCCGGGTGTGGGAGAGATTCGTCACCGACCGTCCCGTCGACGACGACGCCGTGCGCGATGTCGTCATCGACTCGTGGCGGCGCTGCCGGCGCAACGGCGTCGATCCGGCGACGAAGTCGGCGCCGCTGCGCGTCGACGGTCCCGAGGTCGATCGCTTCCAACGGCGCCACGCGCCGTTCTGCGACGCGGTGCGCGCCTGCGTGCCGCCCATCGTCCCCCATCTCGAAGGGTCGCGCATCATCCTGATCACCGGCGATCCCGACGGCACCCTGCTGTCGGTCGACGGCGATCCGCGCCTGACCGACCGGCTGGCCGCCGACCACATCGTTCCCGGCGCGGCCTGGCATGAGTACAGCAGCGGCACCAACGCCGTCGGCACGGCGCTGGCGCTCGGCCGTCCGCTGCACATCCATGCCGAGGAACATTTCTGCGAGGTCGCCAAGCCGTGGAGCTGCACCGCCGCGGTGATCCGCGATCCGATCGACCGCCGCATCGTCGGCGTGGTCGACATCACCGGGCCGCCCGACACGGTCAACGCCCAGACCTGGCCGTTCGTCATGGCGCTGGTCGGCCAGCTGCAGGCCCATCTGCAGGAGACGGCGCGGGCCGAGCGGGCGCGGCTGGTCGATCTGTTCGAAGCCGCCCTTGGCGGACGCCAGGCTGCGGCCGTCCTCCTCGACACCCAGGGCCGCGTCGTCGCCCGCACGGCCGAGGCCGTCGCGGCGCTGCGCGAGCACGGGCTCGGCCGGATGCAGGCGCTGGGCGAACTGGTCGCAGCACCTCGCGGCGGCGTCGCGCCGAAGGGGCTGGCTTCGCTGGCGCCCGGCATCAGGCCGGAATGGCTGTCGCCGTTGCGGGAGGACGGGCAGTGCGTCGGCGCCATCCTGCATCTGCCGGCGACCCGCCGCGGCGGGCGCGCGGCTTCGCCTCGCACCGGCAGCGGGTCTGCGCCGCCGCCGGCTCTCCCTTCCACTCTCCTCGCCCTGCTGCAGACGTCGCCGGCGCTCAAGGGCGTGCTGCGCCAGGCCGCGCGATTTGCGGCGGCCGGCACCCATCTGCTGCTCGAGGGCGAGACCGGCACCGGCAAGGACGTCCTGGCCTTGGCCGTGCACGCCGCCGGGCCCTGCCACGCCGGTCCCTTCGTGCCGGTCAATTGCGCCGCCCTGCCGCGCGACATCCTGGCCAGCGAGTTGTTCGGTCACGCCGACGGCGCCTTCACCGGCGCCCGCCGCGGCGGCGCCCGGGGGCGGTTCGAGCAGGCCAACGGCGGCGTCCTGTTCCTCGACGAGATCGGCGACATGCCGGCCGATCTGCAGCCCTATCTGCTGCGCGTGCTGGAGGAGAATGCGGTCTGGCGGCTGGGAGAAGCGGCGCCGCGCCGCATCGCGGTCCGCGTCATCGCCGCCACCAACCGTCCGCTCGCCCAGGAGGTGGCGGCGGGACGCTTCCGCGCCGACCTCTATCACCGTCTCAATGTCGCCGGCCTGACCTTGCCGCCGCTGCGCGAGCGGAGGGACGACATTCCGCTGCTTGTCCGGCATCTGCTGCGCGGCATCGCCGGCCCATCACCGGAGGTTGCGCCGGAGATTGCGCCGGACGTGATGGAGGCCTTCCTGCGCCATGACTGGCCGGGCAACGTGCGCGAGCTGCGCAACTGCCTGCAGCGCATGGTCCTGCTGGCGACCGGCCCCGTGCTCGACGTCGATCTCCTGCCGCCGGCGCTGCGCGAGCAGGCGCTTCCCGGTGGCGCGCCGCCGGCCTCGGCGATCCGCACCGTCGAACGCCAGATGGTGCTCGCCGCCGTCCGTCGCGAGGGTGGGAACCTGAGCCGCGCGGCCCGCTCGCTGGGCATCGCCCGAACGACGCTCTACCGGCACATCCGCCGCAGCGTCGATTGACGGTCGACCGGCGGTGCGGCTCGCTCAATGATCAGACGCGCGGTCGCTGAGCGATCAAGCCGGCCATCAGCACTGATAGCACAACGTCACCTTCTCTATTCGAGTTTTGGGGCCAATGGACGGCGTCGAGATCCGCTGCGAAACGGTCAAGTACGTCAAAAGTAATAAGTTGAAGTAGCCGGCGTGTTGCCGGCGCTGACGCAAGCGGCTTGCCAACGAAAATAGGGTTGGCCAAACTTGCTCCAAGTGGCGGTGATAAAGACCTCGGGCTGCATCGGGCAGAAGGGGATGCCCCGCCGGAAAAACAACCTCATGTCTATATCCTGGCTTGCGCTGCTGATTGGCGGCGTTGTCCCTGCATGTCTCTGGGCAACTGCCGCAATGCTGCAGAAACTGAGCACACAACACAATCTGGGTCCGGGTCCATTTCTCGTGGCCTTCGGTGCAATGGTTCTCGCGACTGGGCTAGCTTTGTCTGTCCTGCGGCGCGGCGTGGGAGAATGGTCATGGATTGGCCTGCGCTACGCGCTGATATCCGGGCTCGCCTATGCCATCGCCACCGGCTTAATCAGTTACGCATTGCTGAGCTTCGGTGTTCCGATATCGAAGCTTGCGCCAGTGCTGGGTTGCAACGTCCTTATCACCGTCCTGCTCGGTGTCTTCCTGCTGGGAGAAGGTGCAAGTCTGAACATCTGGAAAACCGTCGGTGGCGCTGCGATCGTCATGCTTGGGCTCGCGCTGGTAACCAGCGCGTAGTCGCTTGGGAACGTGTACTTTGTGCACGCTCTGAGGATTTCAGAAGGCTCTCCGGCCTGTCTCTCGGCAATGACCGTGGAGCCGTGCACCTCGTCGATACCTTGCGTTCGTCGGCGAGGTCTGACCCATGAGGCGGACGTGTCGTGCGCGATTTTGGAGACGACTTCGAATTTGAACTTCCACCCTATCCGCGGCGACGAAGCAGGCCCGCCCCCTCACCCCTTCGGCAGGATGTTCAGCCGCCGCCGCGCCTCGTCCAGCGGCAGCTCCACCCACGCCCAGTAGTCCCAGTTGTCCGACAGGTCCTGGTTCACCTTGGAGCCGCGCTCGATCGCGGCGAGCATGCGCTCGGCCATGCCGGGCTTGCCGAGCAGGCCCATCGTCACGAAGTCGTCGGCCGACGGCCGCATGTTGATGCCGGTGCTGAAGATCATCACGGCGAACAGCGCCACGTAGAACGGCCGCTCGCGCTTGAAGCCCGCCGTGAAGGAGGCGACCTCGATCTCGCCCTCCGGCTCGGTGCTGTAGCCGCCCAGCAGGTGGCAGAAATCGTGGTACAGGCCCGCCTCCGGGAAGCCGCCACGCTCGCCGGGCACGCTGAAGCCGTGCTCGTCGTAGAACCCGATCAGGGCGCGGCCCAGCGTGCCCTCGGCCAGCTTCGCCCAGGCGCGGTAGCGCGCCGCCAGCGCCGGGTCCTCGACCACGCCGCGCATGCCGAGCACCGACTTCGCGAACCGGAACGGCCCCTTTTGCCGGAGCTCGTTCTTCATGATGTCGGCGATGTGGCCGCGGCGCAGGAAATCGAGCCTGGCGATCAGCATGTGGCCCTCGGCCATCAGCCTCAAGTCGGCGAGCACGGGCGTGGCGATCCCCAGCGCCGCGGCGAAGTCCTCCACCTTGGCGACGGTCTCGCGCGCCGGCACGCCGTCGGCCAGCGCCGTCACCAGCATGCCGTTGACGAACTGCCGCCGCAGCTCGGCGCCGGGGAAGCCCGCGGCCAGCTCGGCCGGCGTCACCGGCGGCAGGGCGTCGATGTCGGCCTCGAGGCGCAGGATCATCTTCTGCGCCGCCTCCATCAGCGCGCGCTGCGCCGGGCGGATCGCGCCCGACGCCGAGGCGACGGTCTTCATGGCGCGCAGGCCGAGCAGGGCGGCCGCCGGGTCGGGCTGGATCAGATGCATGGCTTCCTCCGCAGGGCGGCGCGCCGATGCCGCCGCCAATAAGTCAACGCACGTTGACATATGCAGGACGGTTGCGTTTGTCAACAGACGTTGGCATTCATGCGCGATGCCCCATCGGCCGGCCCAGACACCCGCGAAGACCGCCAAGTCGCAACGGACCCGCGCGGCCATCCTCGAGGCGGCCCAGGCGCTGTTCGCCGGGCAGGGCTACGAGCGCACGACGGTGCGCGAGATCGCCGCCCGGGCCTCGATCGACCCGGCCATGGTGATGCGCTACTTCGGCAGCAAGGAAGGGCTGTTCGCCCGCGCCACCGCCTTCGACCTCAGGCTGCCCGACCTGGCCGGCGTGCCGAGGCGCCGCGTGGGCGAGACCCTGATCGCCCATTTCCTCGAGACCTGGGAGGGCTCGCGCAGCAACGGCAGCCTGACCAGCCTCCTGCGGGCCGCCGCCACCAGCGAGGATGCCGCCGCGGCGATCCGCGCCATCTTCGGCGGCCAGGTCGTGCCGATGCTGGCGCGGATCGTGCCGCCGGCCGAGCTGCCTGAGCGCGCCGCCCTGGTCGCCACCCAGATCCTCGGGCTGGCGATCAGCCGCTATGTCGTCAAGGTGCCGCCGGTGGTCGCCCTGGACCGGGCCGGGATCGTCCGGCTGCTCGGCCCCACGATGCAGCGCTACGTCGTCGGCAGGCTGTGATGTGGCCCATGCCGGGAAGGCAAGGGAAGAGGAGCGCCTCGATCCGAACCCGGTTGCGATCGTGAAATGATGATCCTCGAAGGGTCTCGTCGTCGTGGGCCACTTCCCTGTATTCAGAGGTCAACGACACGCCGACGCCCGGCCCCTGTCTGTGCTTGACGCAGATCAAACCATTCAGGACCGGCGGGCTCATCCTTTCCTTCGGATGACCGCTCGGATGTGCGGCACCGCACAAGGGGGAGAGAATGGCAATCGAACGCCCGTCCGGGGACGCTGCGCGCGCCCAATCGAATGCAATTCTTCATGGACTTGGCCGCTGCCTGGCGATCCTGGGCGCGGGGTTGCTGTTCGGCGGTGCCGCGCAGGCCCAGCAGGTGGTGGGCGGCATGGTGCTGCCGAACGGCCAGGTCGTCACCGGCCCGGTCTATCGATCGAATGGCACGTTCGTGACCTCGATCACGAACGGCGCCGACGCCAACCTCTACATCAACAGCGTGCCGCCCACGCAGTCCTTCACCAACAATCTGCCGGCCGCCGTGGTGATTACCAGCGTGCCCTCGCTCTATGTGCGCGGCTTCACGTCCAACGTCACCAGGGCCGTGGGCGGCTTCATCGCACCCTCGAACGCCATCCGCGGGCTGACGCCGCAGCAAGTGCGCGACGTGCTGGCGCTGCCCTACACGCCCAATTCGCTCACCCTCGTCAACGTGCCGGCCGGCACCTGCCTCCTCTACGGCAATGCGGCGCCCATCAACACCAACTTCGCGGCCAACCCGCCGGCCATCAACACGCCGGGCCCGTGGGGCAATGGCGGCGCCTTGCAGGCGAGCCTGATTGGCGTCACTTCAAATCCGAACTGCCAGAATGCCGGCCGCCTTGCGGCCGGCAATTTCTTCAACCAGCAGATGATCCAGGGCTACGCGCTCGCCTACCGGCCGAATGCCGGCGCGGGCAGTACCTACGCCGTCGCCGCAGCCCTCGATGTCGGAGCCTTCCCGGCCCAGTTCACCGACATGGACAACATCTACAGCGCGCTCGACATCCTGAATGTCGGCTCGCCCGTCGGCCTGCAGGCGGCGCTGAAGCAGCTCGACGGCGAATCCTACGCCGACTTCGGCTTCATGCGCATGCAGTCGGCGCGCGTCTTCCTCGACGTCATGCAGCAGCAGATGCGTGGCACGCGCGCGTTCCGCGCGCCGTCCGCCCCGGCCGCGATGAACGCCGAGGCGCCGATGAGCCTCACCGAGCCGGTCTCCCCCGTTTCGCTCGCCGGCGACCTTGCGGACTTGGCGGACGGCTTCAAGCACCAGATGGCGGCCGGCGGCCAGCGCCGCTCGGAGAGCGGCGGCGTCTGGTTCGCGCCCTACGGCTCGGCCGGCGCGCTCTACGGCAATTCCTCGACGCACAGCACGACCTACGGCCTGCACGGCTTCGCCGCCGGCGGCGACCTCACGGTCGCCAACAACCTTCTGCTGGGCATCGGCCTCAGCTATTCCAGCACCGCCTTCTCGACCAGCATCCCGTCCAACAACGGCACCAACGAGGCCGTCTCGGTCGCCGCCTATGCCAGCTACGCGCCCGATGCCTGGTACGTCGACGCGGCGCTGGGCTATGCCTACAATTGGAGCAGCCTCACCCGCACCATCGTCTTCCCCGGCGTGTTCCGAACCGCCCAGGGCAATCCCTCGGCCAACCAGTTCCTGGGCAGCGTCGAATTGGGCTACGCCTTCTCGCTGAGTCAGCGCCTGGCGCTGACGCCGTTCGGCCACTTCGAGGTCACCGCCTCGACGCAGAACGGGTTCGCCGAGACCGGCGCGGGTGCGATCAGCCTCAACGCCGCCGCGCAGACGACCACCGGCGTGCGCAGCGTCCTCGGCATGCAGCTCTCGGGCAGCGTCTCGGTGATCGAGCCACAGGATCTCTGGCTGGCGGTGCGCGCCGGCTGGGCGCACGACTATGCCGATCTCTCGGGCTCGCTCACCGCCAACTTCCTGGGCAAGCCCGACACCAGTTTCACCGTGATCGGCCCGACGCCCGACCGCAACGCCGCGACGATCGGCGCCAGCGTCAATCTCGCGCTGGGCTTCGGCCAGGCCTTCGTCAGCTACGACGGCAACCTGGCGCAAAGCTATTCGACGCACTCGGGCATGGTGGGCTTCCGCGTCGCCTTTTGACGAACCGCCCAGATCCTCGGGCTGGCGATCAGCCGCTATGTCGTCAAGGTGCCGCCGGTGGTCGCCATGGACCGGGCCGGGATCGTCCGGCTGCTCGGCCCCACGATGCAGCGCTACGTCGTCGGCAGGCTCTGAGTGCGCTCAAGCATCGAAGCCCGCGCTTCCGGCGGCGATCGATGTCGATCACGCAGGGCGCAAGGTCGGTATTCTTGCCGTGTTCCTCGGCGGGCAGGATCACATCAGACACATGCTGGTGCGCCTCCTCGGCGGAATCGAGACGCGCTGACACGTCCCGGTGTCGTTGCCGAAAATGCTATTGGATTGCCACGTGATCGACCGTGACCAGGAAGCCGGTCGGCGGGCCTCAGAGCTTTTCAACCCCGGCGCGGGCGCAGTCCTCGTCTTCCTGTGCGGTCCCGCCGCCGACGCCGCAGGCGCCGATCAGGACACCTTGGCGGAAGATCGGCACGGCGCCCTGGCCATAGAACATGTGGTTGCCTTCGGCCGCGGCGATGCCGCGCAAGGTCGGATGGTCGGCGCGTGGCGTCAGGTCGCCGCTCGGGCGTCCGAAGGCGGCCGAGGCCATGGCCTTGCCCTGGCTGCCGAAGGAGCCGGCCCACATGGCGCCGTCCATGCGCTGGAAGGCCAGGAGCCGTCCGCCGGCGTCGCACACGGCGATATTCATCCTGGCGCCGATCTGGTCCGCCTTCTCGATGGCGCCGGCGATCACGCGATTGGCATCCGCGAGGGTGAGGGTCATGAGGTCTATCCTTTCCGTTCGGCAACTCACCGCGGAGGCTAGGAGGCCAGACGGCGTCTAGCCACCCCTCGCGCATTTGCACGGCCGGCCCACGCGCCGCAAGATCACGCCGGCCGGAAGCGGCGATGTCCGTACTCCGGAGACCTCTGAAGGGGAGAACGCCATGGGCCAGGGTTCCGGCATTCGCGAGGTTGCCTGGGTCGATATCCCCGGTGGCAGCCAGGTCGTCCTGGACGGCGACCACGCCTATGTCGGACACATGCAGCCGCCGCACGGGACCTCCGTCCTGGACGTGAGCGATCCGGCGCATCCGAGGCTCGTCGCCTCGATCGACATTCCGCCGGGGCTGCATTCGCACAAGGTACGCGTGGCGAACGGCATCATGGTGGCGAACCGCGAGCGGACGCGGGGCGACAAGCCGGCTGGTGATTTCGTCGGGCTGCGCATCTTCGACGTCAGCCGGCCGGACAACCCGCGCGACATCTGCCATTGGCAGTGTGCCGGGATGGGTGTGCACCGTTTCACCTTCGATGGCCGCTACGCCTACATTTCCACGGAGCAGGAAGGCTATGTCGGCACCATCGTCATGATCCTCGACCTCAAGGACCCGACCAGGCCCGAAGAGGTCGGTCGCTGGTGGATGCAGGGGCAGTGGACCGCCGGCGGCGAAACACCGGACTGGAAGGCGAAGAACCACCGCTGTCACCATCCGATCCGGCGCGGCGATCGCTTGTATGTCAGCTACTGGTACGGCGGCGGCGTCATTCTCGACATCAGCGACATGACCAAGCCGAAGCTGATCTCTCACCTCGACTGGAGTCCGCCGTTCGGCTGGCCCACGCACAGCCTGGTTCCGATCGATGTGCCGATCGCCGGCCATCGCTGGATGCTGGTCGCCGACGAGCACGTGCAGCCGCTCGATCCCAGGCTCTCGCCCGAGCTGCCGGCGGCGCTTTGGATGGTGAACATCACCGACGAGACCCGTCCGGTGCCGGTCGGCTGCTTCCAGCTCCCGGAACTGGTCGGGATCGAGACGCCCTTGATGACGGCCTGCCACCAGCCCGTCGAAACCGTCACCGGCAACAAGGTTCCCGCCGCCTGGTTCGCCAATGGGCTCAGGGTGATCGATATCGCCAATCCCCTGTCGATGAAGCAGGCCGCCTGGTGGATGCCGGACGTGCCGACGGGAGCGCAGCGCGTCTGCAGCAACGACGTCTTCGTCGACCACCGGGGCTTGATCTACCTGATCGATCGCAACCGGGGCCTGTCGATCCTCGAGCGCGTGTAGGCGCCGCGGACGGTTTGTCGTGCGGCGGCAACCCTGCGCCCGATCGGTCCCGGCAGGCTGACCTCTGTTTCGCTGCGTGACATTGACGGCGTTTCGCCGGGAACGCGGGGAAGCCGATCGGCAAAAATCGATTTTTGCACGATGCGGTTGCCAATACCCTGCGAACACCAGAAAATATCTGCCTGTTCAATTTCAGTTGGAGAAGCGTCCGCGTAACCAAAAAGCAAATCAGGAGGACTCGCCAATGCCCGCATCGAGTGCACCCGCGTCCGCGTTGCCGTGGTGGAAAGAACCCACCAAAGATCAATGGTACGCCTATGCTGCGGCATGGATGGGCTGGACGCTGGATGCGTTCGACTTCACGGTCTTTCTCCTGATCATGGCGCCGATCGCGCAGGAATTTGGGGTTCCGCTGATCGAAGTGACCGCGGTCTTCTCGGTCACGCTGATCATGCGCCTGGGCGGCGCAACCGCGTCGGGCTGGTTGGCTGATCGATTGGGGCGTCGCGCGCCGCTGATGATCTCCATCCTTTGGTACTCCGTCTGCAACCTCGCCGCGGGACTCTCGCCCAGCTTCATGTTCCTGTTCGTGGCCAGGGCCCTGCTGGGCATCGGCATGGGCGCGGAATGGCCGGCCGGCGCGGCACTGGCGATGGAATCCTGGCCCGTGCGCTCGCGCGGCTTCATGTCCGGCGTGCTGCAGGGCTCGTGGGGCCTGGGTTTCGCGCTGTCGGCGCTGGCCTACGGCTTCCTTTACGCCCCGCTCGAAAGCCTGGGGCACGGCTACGGTTGGCGCGGCATGCTGATTCTGGGCGTGCTGCCGGCCTTGGTGTGCGTCTGGATCCGCGCGTATGTGAAGGAGCCGGAAGTCTGGAAGGAGAACAAGAAGATCCAGAACACGACCAACAAGCAGGTCACGCTTCCGCTGTTCGCGATCTTCAAGCGCAAATATCTATGGAACACCCTCACGGGTTGTCTGTGGATGGCGGCGAATTTCTGCGTCTACTACGCGATCTGGGCCATGCTGGGCACCTACCTGCAGAAGGAGCTGGGCTGGACACCGGCCCAGGTGGCGGTCCCAGTATTCTGGGGCAACATCCTGACATTTCTCGCGTGCAGCTTCTGGGGCGCGATGTCGGAACGGATCGGCCGGCGCTGGGCGCTCATGCTCCCCTGCGCCATCTCCATCCTTTTCGTGCCGATCTATCTGAACACGACCGATCCGGCGTGGTTCCTCGCGTTCTTCCTGCTGTTCATCTGCTTTGTCGGCGGCAAGGACGCGCTCAACCCGGGTTGGCTGTCGGAACGTTTTCCGACCGAGGTCCGGGCCACCGCGGCGGGCTTCGTCTATCACCAGGGGGCGGTTTGGGGGGCGGCTGTTGCGCCGCTGCTGACCTATTTCGCCGTGAACCAGGGCATGGGCTTCGCCAAGCCGATGATGTACGGCACGATCGGTTCGCTGGTCGTGTACGTGATCGCGGTCTTCCTCGGCCCGGAAACCAAGGGCAAGGTGATGACCGCCGATCTCGAGGTGATCGAGGTCGAAGTGCCGGCCTGACATCCGGGTCGAAGTTCAGAGAGCAGGACGATCGGGACACCTGTCCCGGTCGTTTCGGTTACTGGAACCCATTGGCGAGCGAATAGGGGCGCCACGCGCCCGCTGCACGAGGTGATCCGGCAGGCGACGTCGTGCGCAATCCTCCCTCGGCTGATCCCAGGCCGTCGCACCGTCCAGCTACCGCCCCAGTCTCAGATCGCGGCCCCTTCGCCTTGGTCCGTCCTCACGAAGGCGGCTCGGCGGCTACGTCTTTGATTTCCGGCAAAGCTCAAGCGGACATGTGATACGGCGGAGTTGGCCACGCCGCGGTTCGTGGAACCTCGACTGGGATGATGGCCGCCCCGATTTCTTTGGATCGAAGGTGGCTCGGCATTTCAGAGAAGTGACGCCGGTGAGGAACGGGCTGGCCGCTTTCTACGGCCGCCCGCACATGTTCGCCGGCCAGCTTGGCGACGTGAGCCACGGCGTCCTTCTCGTTCTCGCCGTGCGCCGCCAGGTCTCCGAGGTCGGGAATGCTGGCGATGAAGCAGCCATCGTTCTCGCGATCGACCATCGCCCAGAACCAAATGCGATACATGCGCGTCTCCCGTACGTTCAGGCCAAGACGTCAGGCGGCGATGAAAAAGACCGCCAGAGTTGCCGCCGCAATGGAACCAAGAACGACGATGGCCAGCAGGGCGACACCTGCCAAGGTAAGCAGTCGGAGCATCGATCAGTCCTCCCGTGGCCCTCGCACCTCACGGATAAGTCCAATCGTCACCGTGCGTCCGTGGGTGCGATTCAGCCTGTGTCACGAGGCTAGGATGGATGCCCCGGCAAAGTCAAAATCGGACTCGCTCGAACTCTCTAGTCGGCCTGCCCGAAGCCTCCCCCGCCGTTCAGGACAAATGGCTTCGGGACCATCGGGCAGTCGTCCCGCGAGCATTCGTCCCAGCCGTGAATCTCACGCGCCTCATGCCGTGATACGCCCTGGTCGATCGCGGCCCGGATCCTCCGGCAGCGCTCGCAATCTGGCTTGCCCATCATGTCTCCCCACCCACCTTCGAGGAAAGGTGTCCTCCCCTTCAAATCAGCCCGCCGGGGGTCGAAGGCGCCGATCGGTTGTCGATGTCGATTCCGGGGCCTGCTGCGCCAGCCCCGCCAAAACTTTTAGCGGCAGAGCGGACGCCAGGCATCCCTCCCGGGGGTGGGGTTGGGGACAACTGCAAGGCCGGTGGTCGTACCCCGCGCGGGGGCTTTCGGGGTCGGGGCCGATGCCTGTCCTGGGATCGCCGAAAGCGCGAGCCTCAGCTTTGCCACAGGTGCGACAGCAACGTCTCTCCGCCGCGCGCCCTTGGTTCGGGTGACCCCTGAGTTCGGGGGGCTGAGTTCGGGGGGCTGAGTTCGGGGGGCTGAGTTCGGGGGGCTGAGTTCGGGGGGCTGAGTTCGGGGGGCTGAGTTCGGGGGGCGCAGTTGCTGATCGAATTGCCCCGGGCCTGGCAGGTGACCGCCGATAGGCAGCCCGTGCTGCTGAGAACGGGACACCGCCGGGCTCCACTGCCGCGCGTCACTGTCGACTTCGAAGCTGACACGAAATTCCCCGGTGCGGTCACAGTCTCCGCAACATCTTTCTGCCAGTGCGCGCGTTATGTCTTGAGCACAGGAGGCAACAATGCGTCACGACGTGATCAAGCAGCGACAGACGTGGCGGACGGCAACGGCTGCCGTTATCGCCGGCCTCGCGGTGCTCGCCACCGCGACAGGCGCATTGGCGCATGACGAAAAGGGAAGAGAGTGGAAGCATCGCGGGCGCCATTTTGTCCCGCCGGGGCACGTCTACTACTATGCGCCGCCTGTATACTACACGCCGCGGCCGGTGGTCGTGTATCCCGCGCCCGTCTACTATGACGCGCCTCCGGTCTATGACCCGCCGCCGGGCCTGACCATCAACATTCCGCTGCGCTAACGCGTTGGCGCCCTCGGACCGGCCCTTGCCAGAGTGCGAGGGCCGGTCGTGCGTGTTGGCCCGTTCTGGGTCTCTGGCACATCAGCCGAGGGCCAAAACGATTCCAGGGGTAGAAAAAGCGCCTTGGCGTCGATTTTGGCGAGTAGGCTCACGTTCCATGGACCGCGCGACCCTTGAGCAGCTTCTTCACGAAGCGGAAAGCATTCTCCACCGCGGGGAAAGTAGGATAGCCCAGCAGCTGGAGCTGATTGCGTCGTTGCAGCGACGGGGAGCGGACGCGACCTCGGCAAAGGCCTTTCTGAGGCGATTGGAAGGCAGGCAAGCCAGGCACATCGCCGATAGAAATCGGCTGTTCAAGGCGCTCGCGGATCTTGGACGCCCGCCCGCCTAAGACTTCTTCGCTGTGCTCGCCTTCTCTGCGGCGGCCTTGCACCTGGCATCTTCGCCATACCAGGACTGATCGAATTTGTAGAGTCCGTCGCACCAGCTCAACGACCGCAAGCCGGCCTTCTCACGCTCAAGGTCTTGCTTCTGAAAGTCCTGTGTGAACTGCAACACATCGCCTCGTTGTAACCCTCGATGTACAGGCACGGTCGAATCGCGCCCGCTCACGCAGCAGATCGACCTTGCGGCTGATAGGCTCGAACGAGATGATGGACCCGTCATACAAAGCCTTATTGCGCAGAACGTCGTAATACCGGCCAAGATTTCCGCCAACGTCGAAGATGCAGTCGATGTTCTGATGCGCCAACACGGAGCGCAGATGGAGGGCAAAGTCCCGATCCTTCCATCTTGCGCAGGGGTACGATGTCGTAGCCAAAGAAACGGCTGACCTTGAGGACGGAATTCTTGATGATTTTTAACGTGACAATTCGCTCATGCGAGCTCTCGCTTGCCCTTGGAGCGGGACCTTTTCAGAAGTCGCAGCGAGATGCCGTGAAAGCCGGCGCGCAGTGAATTTGGCCCCGACGGCAAAGCGCATCAGTGGGCCGAAACTGTTGGCTGCGATGGGACCGACAAAATAGAGGCCAGCCACGCTGGACTCGAAATGCGATGACAGGATCGGGGTGTTCGCCAGCGAGCTTATGGAGCCGCGCAGGCTCGGTTGGATGAACGTCAACCGATCGAGCCTGGGTCGATAGCCTGTCGCTGCAATGACATGGTCAGCCTCGATCGTACGAGAGTGACGGCAACCATCAGCCACCAGCTCAAGCCGTACGCGATTGGCATCCACTTGTGCGTGTGCGCCGATCGGCGTGAATCCAAGCATTTGGGGAACGCAGCCGATGCGATCGGCCATGAACCATCCTCCGGCTGGTCCAAGGTGGGTTTGCACCCACTTCAGCCTTCTTTTCTCGGGCAAGCGATGGAAGATCGTGGCGCAATTCGTGAAGAACCAGGATCTCCATGACGGACCGATGCCGGTGTTCGGCGCGCGCAGGCTCCTCCACAGCGATGGCGACTGGTCGCTCTTGGTGTGCAGTTCGAGTGCGGGCTTGCGTGCGACGAGTTCGGGCATTGGCGCCGGATTCATGCAGCAGGGCGGCGACATCGACGGCTGACGCTCCACCACCCAAGACCACGACATCACTGCCTCCGAATGCCGTGAGCTCCGCATGCTCGGAGCTGTGTGAGACGAATCTCCGCGGAAGACCCTCGATTGATGATGGCACGTGGCTGAAGTGGGAAATACCGGCGGCCACGACGACGCGGCGCGCTGCGACGGTCTTGCCATCGTCCAGCATCACCCTGAAGCCGGAACGGCTTCTGTCTATGGCGGTCACCAATTTCTGCTCAAGCGTCGAAACGAATTGCCGCTGGAACGCCAACCCATACTCGCAAAACGTCTCTAGCGGCACCGGCAGGCCGATATCGGAGTAGGGCAGCCTCATTTCCTGACAGTATTGACCCAGTGTGAGATTGCCCTCGGGATGGTAGATACTCGAAGCGAAGCCTTCAGACTTCAGAAGCATGCCGCGAGGCATCTGGGTGAGCCAGCTCTCCATCGGCTTGCCGAATATGCGGAATGGCACGCCGAGCTTCGACAAGTGCGCCGCGATGGACAGTCCATAGGGGCCCGCACCTATGACGGCCACCTCCGTTGCCTGACGCATCGTCGCTGTCCCTTCCATCAAATGGACTGTGCCGGATCGGCGACGCCCTCGTGGCAATCGTTCAGCAGGTTCGGAATCATGGGAAGGTCTCCTGGATCGACCTGACCTTCGACGCGCCCCAGCGTTCACGTAGGCATTTACGCGCCACTTGCAGCCAATGATCCGGTTCGGGGGTCACGGGATTGGTGTAGAAGGTGACGAACTCTGCCGCACGCTGGGGCACGTCGTGGTATGCCGAGCGCAGATACCGGCTCTCGGGATCACGCCAGATTTCCTCCGGAAAGAGCGCGATGATTGGCGAACCGATGTTCGGAACCCTTCGGGCAACGGCGAAAGGATCGGCCAGTGCGCTGATCATGTCGGTAGGGCCATCCAGCGCGATGTGGCAAATCGGCGTTGGACGTCCGTTCATCTCGAGCAGGTAGGCTTGGCCGCTTCTGGAATCAATCATGAAGTCGAAGCCGACGAAGCCCGACAGTCCGAGGCGCTCCACGAGGAGCGCCGTCGCTTCCGTCATGTCCGACGATTCGATCACCCGAACCACCGAGGCGGGGCCGGCGCGACCGCGTGTTTGTAAGGCCTCGACACTCAATCCGGCGAGCACTCTTCCTCTACGGCACAGGACGGCGCGATTCGCCGGCCTGCCCTCAATGTAGTCCTGCAGGACTATCGCGGGAGCGGGCCTCAGGAAGCGTGTCAGGTAGGACGCGTCCCCCCTGCCGAGGGCTTGCACTAGCGCCTTGGTCCGTCCGCCGGCGAATTGCAACTCGATGAAGTTTTGTTCGGCTTCCCTGGCGTTGGTGACGATACGGACGCCTTGTCCGCCCGAGCTCTCGTCCCGCTTGAGGACCAACGGAAATCTTGCCCCGGCGATCATAGCCTGCAATTGCCGCACATCTCTAACGACCGCCGTTGCCGGAACCCGCAACCCTTCGTCGCGGGCGAGTTGGACGAAGCGGCTCTTTTGACGCGTGAACACAAACGAAGACGGGGCGCCTAGCGAGGTCTCGATCAGCTCGGCCATGAGACGAGCCCGTCCGTCACGGCCGCGGATGGCCCGCATGTAGAGCGAGTGCATGTAGTCGATCGCACGCTCGTCGCCGGGAACGACGACGTCTGGAAGGAACCGCTCGACGGTTCGTGAGATTGAGTGCAGCGCCGCGATGCGCGTGCGGCCGAGGAGTTCCGCGTCGATCGTCCGCATCTTGTGGAGCAGGTGATGATCGGGCACCAGAGCCCTCACCTTGAAGCCGACATCGGCCAGCACGAGGCACAGCCTGGTGATCTGGGCCCAATCGACAGTTGCAATGACCAGTATGCGTTTCATTCCGACCCTAGCTCAAGCTAACTAGGGGACGCCCGGCAGGTCGCTGGTAATTCGGAGGTAACCAATCAGAGGTATAATGACCACGGACTGACGAGACATCTTTGGATGTCTAGGTGTTCGCGGAGTGCTTCGTAGGGAGCCTTTCCGTTGAACGCGCCGTGAGGTCTCGAGAGATTGTAGAATCTCTCTATTTGGCCAGTTTTCGGTGAAGGTCTACATCACCGGTGTATGTCAGCAGCTGGTAGAACTCCTGCTCGTCGGTCCTGTGCGACCGCTCGACCTTGCCATTGAGCTGAGGTGAGCTTGGCTCTATGTAGACACGGCGGATGCCTGGTCCTCGACGTGCCAATGGAACTTGGCCTGGAACTCATGACCATTGTCGGTCTGCGCCTCGCGGATCCGGAAGGAAAACCTGGCAATGACGTATTCGATGAACGCGATCGCATTGGCCTGAGTGTGCCGGTCGTCGATCCTGAGCGCCCGGACGCGGGTCGCAACCCGGTTGGCCCCGCATATCAGCGGCTTCCTGCCAATCCAGGGCCCACCGGGGGCCGGTAAGACCTATACGGGCGCACGCATGGCACTTACCAAAAGGTGCATACTTGTAGATGGGTAGGCAGGCCGCCAGCTCAGTGCAACCTAGATCAAGGAGCACATCATGAGCAGGCTACAGGGCAAGACGGCAGTGGTGACCGGCGGCGAGGTTTTCGTCGATGGAGGCCTGGCACAAGTCTGAGGCAATGAGCGTGAGGGCTTCGGGAGGTTTGGGACTTCGGCACGCAGATCGAGCGCTTGAAAGGCTCGCGCTTGTGACTCTTCTGCGAGATGGCGCGCTCGAAGGCAGCTCGTCGAATGCGCGGTTCATATGAACGCGCGCATCGATGCGATCAGCACCCAGGTGCGGTGCGGGTACGGTAGCCGTCGTAGTACTGGCTTCCGCAAACGACCTGCTGCTGAACGACGTCGTCACGATACCCGTTCTGGCCGCGGTTCGTTACAGTCACCGTGGTATAGCGACGGCCGTCAGCCTGGTTGTACCAGCCGTGATTCCCCTGCTGATTGGCGTAGTTGTAGTTCGGCGCAGGCTGAGAATAGCCATACCGTGATGGAGCAGGAGCGTAACCGCTGTTGTAGTACGGGTTGCTGTAGCCCGGTGCCGGCTGATAGTAGCCGGGCGGTGTGGCATAGCCGCTGTCTTGGCACGCCACACCGGTCATGCCAATGCCCGCAACGAGGATCAGTCTTAGAAAGAGCCTCGACATTTCTATTCTCCTCCAAGCCAGAACGTTCCCACTACTCGGTCATTCTGTCCTCTTAAAGACGGACAACGGTCTGGGGATCGAATAGGTTCCTGTTTATCGCGTTGGCGTGGCCAAGCCTGGAAGGCCCGTTAGGAGACCTGCCGCAGCAGGTTATCCTCGGTCCCGGTCAGATAGGCCACCTCGACGACCAGCTCGGGCCTCACCCAGTGGACCTTGCTGAGCTTCAGCGGTGAGTCAAAGGGACTGTCGCGCGACGGCGGCTCGGCCAGTGGCATCTTCGGGACCTGCAACGGCGTCAGGCTATGTTATTTGCCATCGTGTAGAGTGCCGCCGTCTTGAGCCAATTCGCCGCCGCCCGCTTCGCCGAGCACGCGCTCGGCACGCGCTTCGCCGATCTGCCGCCGGCCGTCGTCGAGCGCGCCAAGGTCTTCGTGCTCGACAGCCTCGGCGTCGGCATCGCCGGCTCCTCGGTCGAGGGTGCCGAGGCGCTGCAGCAGGTTGCCGCCGGCTGGGGCGCGCCGCCGGCGGGTTCGCCCGCCGTTCCGGTCTGGGGTCGCGCCCGGCGGCTGGCGGCGCCGGCCGCCGTCTTCATGAACGCCTGGCAGATGCACAACCAGGAGTACGACAGCCTGCACGAGGGCGCGGTGGTGCACGCCATGGCGAGCGTCCTGCCGGCCGCGCTCGCCGCTGCCGAATGGGCCGCCGCCGAGCGGGCGGCCCATCAGCCCAACGGTCGCGCGAGCGGCGCCGAACTGATCGCGGCGGTCGCGGTCGGCGTCGACATCGCCGCCGAAGCTGCCGCGGGTCGTGTCCCACTCGCGGAGTTTGTGACCCGGTCGACTAGTTCTTAGGCAGGCCGCTCGCCCTGGCGGCCGAATAGCGCCCGGTCGGGAAAGCCAACGCGCCATTCGCCATCGCACCCGTGATTAGTACGGAGGAATAGAGATTGTAGGTTTTGATCTTGCCCGGTTTGTCTTTGCTTTGCGGAAAATGCGATGTGAAATGTCGATATGAGCCGCATCGAATATTCTGTCTTCAAGGAAGGTCACTTTGGCCGCGAGCATTTCGGCCAGTACGGGCTCACCTTTGATTGCGTTCACCATAGCTTTGTCAGTCGTCCATCCGCGCCTTACCGCTTCGTAATACGGCAACCAGCATGAGCCCAAGATCCCGGATTTGTTGAATTGGGCGCGCCATTTCCAGCGCGACAGTGGAACCTTGAGAAGCTTCCGCTCTCTCAGCATCCCAAGGATTGCCAGGACCAGCCCGCTAGGAATGGCGTCAGGAGCAGGAAGGCAATCCTCATCTAGGGAAATATGAAGCACGCCACCGATAAGAAGACACCAAGCCTGTTCAAAGTCATGCCCTCGATGTGCATTAAGAGTCATCGTCGATCTAAGCCATGCCGCGATCCGTTCCTTTGTTTCCGCATCCTGACATAGCTGCTGATGATTAATTACGAACTGCGCTGCAATCTGCATGCATGATGGAAAGTCGCGGGCGAGGCGAAGAATGGCGTCAAGCAGAACGGGAAAATTGTCCCGCGTAATGCGCTGCACACCATTGAGGCGGTTACACGCCCATGAGGCTGGTGCCGCCGTCCTTGCTACCTCGCAAATCTGCAATGTTCGGTCTACTAGGCGGTACACGTCTTGCCGGAGCCGTCTCGGGCTCTTGGCCGATATGGCGAGGCTCGCGGCATCCAGCCTCCATAAATCTTGATAGAAGCGAGAGGATGGGACGATGGCAGTTTTTTCTTCATTCAGTTGGAGATTGAATTTCCAAAGTGCATGCCTCAGCGCATTCAGTGCTTTCCGAGCCGAACCTTCATCCTGAAATCCTATGACGATATCATCAAGCAGCCGTGCCATTGGCTTTCCCGCTATCGCTGTCGAGAAATCTCTGTCGGTCTCGAACTCCAGCCACCAAGAGTTCAGCGATTGTTCGCGATGTGTCAGGACCAACAGGGATTCCCAACGTCTCTCTCGACTGACATGCCTGAAGCGCAGTGTCGAGTTCGCTCGACCAATGGCTGTGGAGCGCCTTCCTGTTGTTCGCCAAATAGTCTTTCGCTTTGTCTTTTCCTATGACTGCCCAGGGAATGGAGTGCGTGTACACGGTATAGAAAAACCGAGAGATATCTGCGGTGAGAATGTAGGGACATTCCGCGCCTACGCGCGCGTTCGATATCCCATCTCCGAAAATCGAGACCAGCAAAGGCCTTTTCGGCACTCACATTCTCTTGGGTCCGGTAGAGCGAAGTGCCTCGCTTTTCAATGATGCGTTTGATTTTTTCGCGATGCTTCGTAATGACGGTGGATAGTCCAATTTGCGCAAGAGGATGCACGATCGACATGGTTCGGCGGCCCCCTGTCGGTCTTGGCGCGCTGAACGTCTCGTAGGTCGTCGACTTCTTGACCAAATTGTGTGTGGTAGCGGCAAGTTCCTTGTAGTGCCTGCCGCAGAATTCAGAGAATGACTTGGTGGTGATTGCCGGGGGAACCTCAATAGGGAGATAAGCCGTACGCATCAACGAGGCAAAGAAACGCGCATCCTTGTTCAATGGTTTTTGTGGTGCCATGCGCCGTCCGCCGCTTGTCTACCGCGATTTTCGCTTCATTGGGGATGGCCTCTTAAAATGGAATGTCATCGTCAACTACGCGCGTCCGCGTCGGGCCGATGAAGAGCGCGGACAGACTCTGTCGTGGCCCGTCAAAACAACGAGATCCTCCATCCGCAGCCATTCCGCGATGAGTGCCTGAAGGCGCTGGCGGCCTTCCTTCGCATTCTGGGACACCAATAGGTCACTGCTAGTTCCGTCTTCCGATGGGCCAATCAGGCAGTAGGGACAAGGCGGCGTGGTTGTATTCTCAGGCATTCAATCTAATAAATAGCACGGCGGCAGCCAAAAGACATTGGGTGTTAAATTGACACGATGAATGGCGGCGACGCTCGCGAGGTGCTGGCAATCAGAAAGACGCAGTTACACCTATGCCAATGGTCGCACGTGGTTTCAGCCAACGCCCATGCTGCCGGAAGGAACCTATTTGCGGATATCTGAGCGACAATCATCCAGCACTAGCGGGTGAAGACGCCTCAACCTCGCTCATTGCCGCATGGCTAGGAACTTTCGAAGCGCGTCTTGAAGACTTTGCTCAGTACAGAATCCGTCATTCGTACTGAGTTGCTTCGGCGTCGACTTTCCATATCGCCTCTTATGCGACGGCCGAGGTATCACGTCGCGAACTTCGTGCTCTTATGATCACTTGCGCGAGATGTGGCGCGACGCAGAAGGCCATGTTGTACTGAGACAGTAATCGGCTGACAGGTGCCGCGCCCTGGTCGGTGGTCAGGCAGCGTCAGATTGATCGGTTTGGCGGTCGGTGTCCTCCTGAGAGTTGTCGTTTGCGGGAATGCGGTCGAGGAAGGCCCGCCAGGGCGTGCGGCCGTTCATGCCGCGTCCCTGATGGGGCCGCTCGGTGTTGTAGGTGACGAGGTAGGCGTCGAGGGCGGCCTGCATCTCCTCGACGGTCTCGAACCAGGTGCGTCGTCCTTCGACCCTGAAGTGCTCGTCGAGCAGGGTACGATGGAAGCGTTCGACGATGCCGTTGGACTGCGGCCGCTTCACGCGGGTCCTGCGGTGCTCGATGCCCTCGAGCTGGAGGAACAGCTCGTAGGGGTGGCGATCGGGTCGACCGCAGAACTCCCGGCCATTGTCACTGAGCGCGGCCTTGATGGAGATGCCCTGCGCTTCGAAGGTCGGCAGCACGTCGGTGTTGAGCAGATGCACGGCGGTGAGCGGCATCTTGTTGGTGTAGAGCCGGCCCCAGGCAAGACGCGAGCAGCAGTCGATCGCGCTCTGCAGGTAGACCTTGCCGACGCCCTTCAGGTGACCCACGAAGAACGTATCGACGGCCAGCAGATCGCCGCTGTAATGGGCCTCGATGTGGCGCTCGCGGAACTCCGGGCTGAAGCGTTCGAGGGCTTCGACCTGCTCCTCCGAGAGCTGCACGGTCCGCTCGGCCGAGGCCTTTTCCAGCCGCAGCAGGCGGTCATGCCGGCTGAGCAGGCCATGACGGCTCCACACGCCGCGCACGCCCGTCGAGCTGACCTGGATGCCGCGTAGGGCCAGTTCATTGGCGACCCGCAGGGCGCCATGGCAGGGGTGGGCCAGGCAATGATCGAGAATCGCCTGCTCGATCTCCTCGGCAACCCGGTTGGGATGGGGCGGCCGGGCGCCGGCGATCTTGTCGAGCAGCCCGTCAGCGCCATAGGTCTGGAAGTTGCGCCGGATCTCGTAGAACTGCTGGCGGCTGTAGCCCATCACCCGGCATGCCTTGCTGACGACCTGCCCTGAGCTTGCCGAAGGGTTGCCGAGTTCGGCCGCGAGTTCCAGCAGGCTGAGCTTGCGCCGTGCTATCTTCTTCTCCGTGGTCATGTCGTTCTCCGTGTGAGGTTGGACGGTCGTGTTGCAACTCCATCCTAACCCCGCCGGGGAGCGGCGTGGCCACGCCGGGCTCGCCCCGCTTCGACTCTTGACGGTCCGCGGGCCGAGCCCGGCGCACCACTGACTGTCAGGGGATTACTGTCTCACTTCAGGCCATGTTATTCGCGCCACGAGGGACTGCAAGCATTGCTGGCACTTTGCTTCGAGTTTCTGCGCCGTATGGCGCGCAATAAGCTGGCTCGAATTTTTTTAAGAAATACTTGACTATTAGCATATCGTACTTAACTATGCTCCATCACCAACCGAGGAGCATCACCATGTCCGGCGGCCGACCCACCCTGTACAAGCCAGAAAACGCCGAGATAGCTCGTCTTTCCAGCATGATCGGCGCCACCAACGACACCCTCGCCGAGCGGTTCGAGGTCTCGCCGCGCACCATCGACAACTGGATCGCCACTATCCAAGACTTTAGAGACGTTGTGCACAAGGGCCGCCAGGCCGCGGACGAGTCGGTAGTCGCGGCGCTCTTCGCGCGCGCCACGGGGATGGAGCGGACGGTGACCAAGGTGTTCTGCTACAAGGGCGAGCCGGTCATGGCGAGCTACATTGAGCGGCTGCCGCCCGATGTGCGCGCCTGCATCTTCTGGCTGCGCAATCGCCGGCCCGAGCAGTGGCGCGAGAGCCGGGCGGCCGCCGAGGACGGACCCGACCTCGATCTCATCGCGCTGGAGGAGGCGGGCCGGCAGGCGGCCCTGGCTGTCGACCGGGAGCGTCAGCCCGATGCGGCGACGCTCGCCGCGGCCGAATGGCTGCACGTGCATCTGTGAGTTCATGTGCCTCTCCCTTTGGCGGGCAGGCAAGCGCCTGTGGCCACTTTCGTCGTCTCGATCGGCGCCCCTCGACTTCGCTCGGGGTAAACTCCACGCGGAGCGGAGAGACCTTCTCCTGGCGACAAGCCGCTTGTCGTCGAGAGAAGGTCTCTCCACTCGGCCCCGTGGGCCTCGGTCGAGACGACGGGAAGGCCAATACGTGATCGCCTCGCCCGCAGGGAAGAGGAGACAGAGAGAAAGACGAGCGCTCCACCGAAAGGCCTGACCGATGCCTGATTCAATCGAACCAATCGCCGCCGCCGCAGGCCCGGAAGACTGGCCCGAACCCGACCTCGCCCTGCTGGAGGAAGGCCGGCCCGCCCTGCCCGACTTCCCGTTGCAGGCGCTGCCGCCCTTCTGGAGCGCCTGGGCGGGCGAGACCGCGCACAGCGTCGGCGCGCCGGTCGAGTATGTCGTGCAGGCGCTGCTGGCCTCGGTCGCCGGCGTGTGCGGCGCGGGCGTCGTGGCGCGCCTCGCCGAGGGCTGGGACGAGCCGCTGATCCTGTGGCTGGCGCTGGTCGGCGGGCCGTCGAGCGGCAAGACGCCGGCGCTCGACGCGCAACGCCGCGCGCTGGTCGCCATCGAGAAGACGACGGCGCGGAACGGCCGCGATTCAATCGTCATCGACAAGGCGACGCCGCTTTCCGCGCTGGTCGCCTCCGGCGGCCGGCGGGCCGCCGGAACGCTGCTGTGGCGCGACGAGCCGGGCGGGTGGCTGGCGGCGCTGGGCTGCAACGGCCGCCGCGAGCCGGTCGAGGTGAGCGCGCTGTTCGACCGCTGGTCGCCGCTGCGCACCGCGGCCGGCTCGGGCAGCCCGGCGCTCAGCATCATCGGCTGCCTCGATCCCGACCGGCTGGGCGAGGCGATGCGCGGCGGCGACGACGGCCGCGCCGCGCGCTTCCTCTATGCCTAGCCCCGGCCGGCGCCCTGGCGCTCCTTCCTCAAGCGGCCGCCGTTGCGCGAAAGCGAGATGGTGAACGCGCTGCAGCACATCGCCCGCATCGCCGGCGATCCCGCCCACCCGCTGGCGCTGCCGCTCGCCGAGAACGCGCTCGACATGTTCGACTCCCATCTCGCCCGCCTGCACGCCGAGCTGCAGGGCCGCGACGGCGTCGAGGCGGCGTGGCTCGGCAAGGGAAGCGGCACGGTCGCGCGGCTGGCGGCGGCGCTCACGCTGCTCGGCTGGTCGGTCGACGCCACCCCGGCCAAGCCGGCGCCGAGCCGCATCATCGGCGACACGCTCTTCGCGGCCTGCCGCCTGTGGGATTGGTTCCGCGCCCATGCGCGCGCGGTCCAGGCGCGCGCCTTCCCGTCGGACGACGCGCGCCTCGGCCGCCAGGTGCTGGGCTGGATCCGCGCCCATCGCGTCGCCCAGGTGAGCCGCGAGGACGTGCGCCGCTCGGCGCTCGGCCAGGCGGTCGACGCCGGGCAGGCGCTGAAGGTCATCGAGTCGCTGGAGAAGGCGGGCTTCCTGCGCCGGGTCGCGGTCGCGCCGGGCACCAACGGCCGCCCGCCGTTGCGCTGGGACGTCCACCCCGCGCTGATTGGCGGATCACTTGCGGGAACTGCGCAAACCCCTCAGCCGCGGCCACCGCCGCCGGCCGCCTCAGGGTAGGGCCGTCGCATGCAGCGCAAAGCCGTCGTCTCGACCAAGGCCCCGAAGGGGCCGCGCGGAGAGACCTTCTCTCAACCACAAGCCGCTTATCGCAGAGGCAAGGTCTCTCCACTCGGGCCTTCGGCCCTCGGTCGAGACGACGGGTCTCGCTGGGGGCGCGACCTACGCCCGTCCCTCCAGCAGCGGCCTCTCGCGCTGGAACAGCTCGACTACCGCGTCCATCACCGCGCGCACGCGCGGCAGCGCGCGGAGGTCGCGATGGACCAGCAGCCACTCGTCGGCGAACACCTCCTCGATGATCCCGCCGACGCGCTTCAGGACGGGATCGGGATCGCCGAGATGGCAGGGCAGCACGGCCAGCCCCGCGCCGGCGCGGGCCGCCTCGCGCAGCACCAGCCAGTTGTTGCCGCGTATCGCCGGCCGGGCGCCGGCCAGCCGCTGCAGCAGCCATTGCTGGCCCGGCATGTAGCCGTGGTCGTCGTCGAAGCCGATCCACGGCAGGCCTTCCGGCGCGGCCTTGCGGCCGATGGCCAGGTCGCGCGCGGCATAGACGGCGTAGGCCACGCGGCCCAGCTTGCGCGCCACGATGCCGGCGAGATCGGGCACCTGCTCGCGGATCAGCAGGTCGGCCTCGCGGCGCGACAGGTTGGCGAGCGTGTGGCTGGCGATCACCTCGAACTCGATCTGGCGCAGCCGCGCGCGCAAGGAAGGCAGGTGGCGCGCGACCAGCGCCGCCATCGCCTCGCCGGCCGAGAGCCGCACCACGCCGCTCACCGTGTCGCTGAGCCCCGCGCTGCGGCGATGGATGGAGAGGGCGGCCTTCTCCATCGCCTCGGTGTCGGCCAGCAGCTCCTCGCCGGCCGAGGTCGGCACGAAGCGGTCGGGCAGGCGCTCGAACAGCCGCGCCCCGATCTGCCGCTCCAGCGCCTGCACGCGGCGCGACACGGTCGGATGGCTGACGCCCAGCGCCCGGGCGGCGGTGGTCAGCGTGCCCTCGCGCGCGAGGGTGAGGAAGACCCGCAGATCGTCCCAGTTGGCGTCCATGTTCATGTTCAGATTTGTACAGCGTCCTTTCCGATTTGTGGAATGACGAATATTGCTGTTCGACTTAGAGTCATTCTCATGCACATCGAACCGCGTCTCCTGGTCTTCACCAAGGGCGTGCGCGCCCGCATCGCCGGCGCCGTCGCCATCGGCCTTCTCGCCACCGGCCTGGGCATCGCCCGGCTCGGCCTGCTGGGCTGGCTGATCGGCCAGGTCTTCGCCGGCCGGCCGCTGGCCGGGCTCGTCCTGCCCGTGCTGGCGATCGCCGCGGTCATGGTGCTGCGCGGCCTGGCCGAGCACTGGCGCGCGGTGGTGGCGCACGAGACGGCGGCGCGGGTGCAGAAGAAGCTGCGCCGCACGCTCTACGACCATATCGCCGCCCTCGGCCCGGGCACGGTCGGCCGCCAGCGCTCGGGCGGCCTCACCCTGTCGATGATCGACGGCGTCGAGCAGCTCGAAACCTATTTCGGCCAGTTCCTGCCGCAGTTCCTGATCGCGCTGCTGTCGCCGCTGCTGATCTTCGCCGTCGTGGCCTTCATCGACCTGCCGGTGGCGCTGGTCATGCTGGGCTTCGCGCTGGTGGCGCTGTTCGCGCCCGCGCTGTGGCACCGCTGGGACGTGCGGAACTCGATGTACCGGCAGAAATCCTACGCCTCCTTCGCCGCCGAGTTCCTCGATTCGATCCAGGGCCTGGCGACGCTGAAGGCGTTCGGCCAGGGCAAGGCGCGCGCCGACAAGCTCGAGGTCGAGGCGCGCGATCTCTTCCGCCGCACCATGTGGGTGCTGGGCACCAACGCGCTGGCGCGCGGCATCACCGACACCGCGATCGCCTGCGGCGCGGCGGCGGCGCTGATCTACGGCGCGTCGCGCGTCGAGGCCGGCGCCATGTCGCTGTCGGCCCTGCTGGTGATCCTGATGCTGGGCATCGAGATCTTCCGGCCGATGCGCGAGCTGCGCACGGTGCTGCACCAGGGCATGGTCGGCCTCTCGGCCGCGCAGGGCATCTACCGCATCCTCGACGACCGGCCCGCCGTCGCCGACGCCGCCCCGCTGCAGCTCGACAGGATGCTGGCGCCCGACCATCGAGTTCGAGGACGTGCGCTTCTCCTATCCCGGCACGCGGCGCACCGTGCATGACGGGCTCACCTTCCGCGCCGCGGCCGGCGAGCGGCTGGGGCTGGTCGGCCCGTCGGGCGGCGGCAAGTCGTCGATCGTGCGCCTGCTGCTGCGCTTCTACGATCCCGACCGCGGCCGCATCCTGCTGGGCGGCCACGACCTGCGCACGCTGCCCTTCGCCGAGATCCGCTCGCTGATCTCGGTGGTGAACCAGGACACCTTCCTGTTCCACGGCACGGTCGAGGAGAACATCCGCCTCGGCCGGCCCGACGCGTCGCACGACGAGCTGGTCGAGGCGGCGCGCGCCGCCAACATCCACGACTTCATCCTGGGCCTGCCGCAGGGCTATGCAACGGTCATCGGCGAGAAGGGCATCAAGCTCTCGGGCGGCCAGCGCCAGCGCGTCGCCATCGCCCGCGCGCTGTTGCGCGACACGCCCATCCTGGTGCTCGACGAGGCGCTGTCCGCCGTCGACGCCGAGAACGAGGCGGTGATCCAGGAGGCGCTCGACCGGCTGATGCAGGGCCGAACGACGCTGATCCTCGCCCATCGCCTGTCGAGCGTGATCGACTGCGACCGCATCCTGGTGCTGGACGGCGGCAAGGTCGCCGAGCAGGGCCGCCACCAGGCCCTGATGGCCCAGGGCGGCGTCTATGCCACGCTGATGGCCGAGCAGGCCCAGGATTCTGCAGGACCGCGCGCGTCCCGCGCGCTCATGAGCGCGCCAGAGGCGCGCGGTCCGAAAGACCAAGAAGCGCGCGTCCCCAGCGGCGCCCCTCACCGAAGGCATCATCAAGGCCGAGGGCCTCACCTGGTACCAGGTCGTGGCCACCCTGATGAAGGTCATCCTGCCCTGGAAGGGCAAGCTCACCGCCACCTTCACGCTGGGCGTGCTGCGCGTCGTGGCCTTCATCGGCGTCGGCGTGCTGTCGGCGCTGATCGTGCTGGCGCTCAAGCACCACGAGCCCTACGCCGGCTACGCCATCGCGCTGGCCATCGTGGCGCCGCTGTCGGGCGTGCTGCACTGGCTGGAATCCTGGATGGCGCACGACATGGCCTTCCGCCTGCTGGCCGAGATGCGCATCGACGCCTTCCGCAAGCTCGACGCGCTGGCGCCCGCCTATCTGGTGCGCCGCCGCACCGGCGACCTGATGGCGCTGGCCACGCACGACATCGAGCTGGTCGAGTATTTCTTCGCCCATACCGTGGCGCCGGCCTTCGTCGCCATCCTGGTGCCGGCCGCCGTGCTGGTGGCGCTGGCCTCGGCCAATGGCTGGCTCGCCGTGGCGCTGCTGCCCTTCCTGCTCGCCGTCGGGCTGAGCCCGTTCCTGATGCGCAAGCGCGTCGATCGCCTCGGCAGCCAGGCGCGCGAGGCGGCGGGCGAGCTGGGCGCCTTCGCCGTCGATTCCGTGCAGGGGCTGGGCGAGATCGTCGCCTTCCAGCAGGAGGCCGCGCGCGGCGCCAAGCTCGACCAGCTCTCGCAGCGCCACGTCTCGCTGCGCCTGCCCTTCTTCAGCGAGCTCACCCTGCAGCATGCGCTGCTGGAAGTGCTGACCGGGCTGGGCGGGCTGGCCGTGGTCGTGGCGGGCGCCGCGCTCGCCGCCAGCGGCGCGCTCGATCCCGGCCTGCTGCCGCTCATGACCATCCTGGCGATGGCGGCCTTCCTGCCGGTGTCGGAGATCGCCCAGATCGGCCGCCAGCTCGCCGACACGCTGGGCGCCACGCGCCGCGTCTACGCGCTGGCCAACGAGCCGATCCCGGTGCGCGACGGGCCGGGCGTGGCCCCGCGTCCCGGTCCCGCCGCGCTTGCGCTGGAGAAGGTGAGCTTCACCTATCCCGGCCAGACGCGCCGCGCGCTCGCCGACGTGAGCGTCGAGATTCCCGCCGGCAAGACCGTGGCCCTGGTCGGCACCTCGGGCGCCGGCAAGACGACGACGGCGCAACTGCTGATGCGCTTCTGGGATCCCGATGCCGGCCGCATCACCCTGAACGGCGCCGACCTGCGCGACTACAAGCTCGACGAGCTGCGCCGGCTGGTCGCGCTGGTGGCGCAGGACACCTATCTGTTCAACGACAGCCTGCGCGCCAACATCCTGATCGCCCGGCCCGAGGCCTCGGAGGCCGAGCTGCAGGCCGCCATCACGCATGCCTCGCTGGGCGATCTCGTCGCCGCCCTGCCCGAGGGCCTCGATTCGCCGGTGGGCGAGCGCGGCACCAGCCTGTCGGGCGGCCAGCGCCAGCGGGTCGCCATCGCCCGCGCCTTCCTCAAGGACGCGCCCATCCTGGTGCTCGACGAGGCGACCTCGCATCTCGACGCGGTCAACGAGCAGGCGGTGCGCCGCGCGCTCGACCTGCTGCAGGCCGACCGCACGACCATCGTCATCGCCCATCGCCTGTCGACGGTGCGCGACGCCGACCTGATCGTGGTGCTCGACGAAGGCCGGATCGCCGAGACCGGCACGCATGCTTCCCTGCTGGCGCGCGGCGGCCTCTATGCCCGGCTGGTATCGCGCCAGCTCGCCTCGGTCTATGCTCCCGCGGCATCGTGAGGGGGGCGTCATGTTCAGTCACGTGACCGTGGGCAGCAACGACATCGCTGGGGCCAGGGGATTCTATGACGGCGTCGTCACGCCGCTCGGCCTGGTGCGTCATGTCGACTATCCCAACGCCGTCGGCTACGGCCGGCCCGGCGGGCGGCCGCAGCTCTGGATCGTCAACCCGCTCGACAAGCAGTCGGCCAGCGCCGGCAACGGCATCACCATCGGCCTGGAAGCACCGGATCGCGCCAGTGTCGACTCCGCCTACAAGGCAGGCATGCAGGCCGGCGGTAAGGACGAGGGTGCGCCCGGCCTGCGCCCGCACTATCATCCCAACTACTACGGCGCCTATCTCAGGGACCTCGACGGCAACAAGGTCTGCATCGTCTGCCACAAGGAGCAACCATGACCGAACCATTGAAGGTGTTCTGGCAGCCTGGTTGAACCAGCTGCTTGAGACTCAAGGAGTTTCTATCGGTCCGTGGGATCGACTTCGTTTCAGTGAATGTGCTCGAGGATCCGAACGGCATGGCGGAGCTGCAGAAGCTCGGCGTGCGCTCGGTGCCGGTGCTGTCGCGCGGCGACAAATACACGTTCGGCCAGAGCACCAAGCAGATCGTCGACTTCCTCGGGCTCGCCGAGAAGTCCGGCCCCCAGCTCTCGACCGACGAGCTGGCGGCCCGCGTCGACAAGTTCATGGGCGCCGCCCTCGAGCTGATCCCGCTGATGCCCTACGACAAGCTCGACACGCATGTGCCGGGCCGGCCGCGCAGCTATCGCACGCTGGCCTTCCACCTGTTCCGCGTGGTCGACGCCTTCCTCGGCGCCAACGAGGGCGTGACGCTGGTCCAGGAGATGTTCCGCGAGGAGCCCGCCGCCGACGCCGACACCGCGACGCTGGTGGCCTACGGCGAGAAGGTGCGTGCGCGCTTCCGCGACTGGTGGCAGGCGGGCGACACCGCGCCGGCCAAGACGCTGCCGACCTATTACGGGCCGCAGAGCCTGCACGAGCTGATGGAGCGCACGACCTGGCATTCGGGCCAGCATGTGCGACAATACATGATGCTGCTCGAGCGCGAGGGCGTCTCCCACCACCGGCCGCTGGTCGCCGCCGATTTCGCCAAGCTGCCGATGCCGCAGAACGTTTGGGACGGGTGACGCAAGCATGACCGCCAGGTTCCCCGACCGGAAGTACGCCGACGTCGACGCCTTCGTCGCCGACTATGCCGAGGCGATGGCGGCGGCGCTGAAGTCCGTCCAGTCGTCCGACATCGAGCGCGCCGCGGCGGCGCTGAAGCTCGCCATCGCCGACAACAACCTGATCTTCTCCTGCGGCAACGGCGGCTCGGCGGCGATCGCCAACCACCTGACCTGCGACTGCTCCAAGGGCATCGCCACCGACACCGGGCTGCGCCCGCGCGTGGTCAGCCTGTCGGCGACCGTCGAGCTGGTCACGGCGATCGCCAACGACGTCGAATACGCCGAGATCTTCGCCTACCAGCTCCGGAACGCCGCCCGGCCCGGCGACGTGCTGATCACCATCTCCTCGTCGGGCGATTCGGAGAACATCGTGCGCGCGCTCGCCTGGGCGCGCGACAACGGCATGACCACGATCGCCCTGTCGGGCTTCTCCGGCGGCCGCAGTGCTTCCCTGGCGGACATCAATCTGCATGTCGCGGCCCGCAACTACGGCGTCGTCGAGGATGCCCACCAGGCGCTGATGCACATACTTGCGCAATATGTGCGCATGTCCGAGCTGCCCGCCGACAAGTTGCAGACGCTGCGCTTCTAGTCCGGGAACCTCCGCCTGCCCTAGGCGTTCACTGGGCTGAATCGACAGCCCCGCCCACCAGCCCAGGGAGTGACGCCATGCGCAATTCGGCAACCCATGCAAGCAAGGATCTGGCCAAGGAAATCGCGCTGCTGCGCAGCCAGCTCGAGGATCTGGCCGAGACCGTGAACGGCACCGGCAACTCGCTGGTCGAGCGCGGCGGGGAGGTCCTCGAGGACACGTTGCGCTCGGCGCGCGAGCTGATCGCCAAGTACGGCGACACCGCCAAGTCGCTGGCCCACGACACGGCCAAGCTCAAGGACAAGGCGAGCGACACGCTGATCGAGCATACCGAGGCGCGGCCCTTCACGACGCTGGCGGCGATCGTCGGCATCGGCTTCCTCGCAGGCTGGCTTTTTCGTCGGAACTGACCGGCCGAAGAAGCAAGCGACGAAGAAGCAAGCGACACAGTCCAGGCCTTCCATGATCGGCCCCCTCCTGCGCGTGGCGGCCTCCGCGACCGCCGCGCGTTCGCTGCGCCTCGCCGCGCATGACGCGTCGATGCGCGTCGTCATGACCCTGGGCGCGGCGGCCGCGGTGACGGCCGGCGCGGTCTGCCTGACCTCGGCCGCCTTCATCGTGCTGGAACGCAGCCTCGACGCCGCCGGCGCGTGGGCCATCCTCGGCGCTTTCTGGGCGGCGGTGGGCCTGCTCTACTTCGCCGCCGCGAGGCGCCGCCGCGGCTGACGCGGCTGCGCCCGTCGGCGCGGGCTTGGCGGACGGCCGCGCCGCCGAGGCCAGCGACGGCTTGCGCGCCAGCTTGGCGCTGACCGGACGGTCGTCCGACAGCAGCACTTCCAGCCAGCGCAGCGACGGCAGGTGGGCGGCGATGGTGCTGAGCAGGATCAGCAGCGGCACCGCCACGATGGCGCCGATCGGCCCCCACATCCAGCCCAGCAGGGCGATCGAGGCGAACACCGCCACGGTGTTGAGCGCGCAGCGGCGGCTCAGGAACAGCGGCGTGATCAGTTGCGATTCCACGACATGGATCACCAGCAGCGCCATCGGCACGGCCAGGATGCGCAGCCAGTCGTCGAAGGTCAGCAGCGCCACCAGGGCGACCACGACGATCATCACCGTCGGGCCGATGAACGGCACGAAGCTCGCGATGCCCATCAGCGCGCCCCACACGATGGCGTTGGGGAAGCCCAGCAGGGCCAGCGCCACGGTCGCGACCGCGGCCACGCCGGTATAGATCAGGGCGAGCGAGAACAGGTAGTGGCCGACCCGTTCGTTGATGTCGCGCATGACGCGGGCCAGGCGCACGCGGGTGTGGAAGGCGGCGGGGATGCGCATGATCTGGCGGCGCGAGGTGTTGCGATGGGCGAGCAGCATGAAGGCCAGCACCCCGGCATAGCCGATCTGCAGCAGCACGCCCGGCGTCGTGCTGGCGAGATCGCCCAGCAACGAGCCGTCGCGCACCACGACCGTCTCGGGCGGCTTCGCCGTCGCCGGCGCCGGGGTCGCCGCCGCGGTCGCCTGCTCGACCTGCTTGGAGACTTCCTGCACCACGGCCAGCGACTTGCGCAGCCCCTCGAGCTTGCGTTCCATCGTGTAGGTGAGGAACGGCCCCTGATCGAGCCAGCTGGTCAGGGCCGGGATGGAAATGGCGAGCAGGGCCGCCAGGCCCAGCGCCAGCAGGACCACCGAGGCGCCGGCCGCCGCCGTCGGCGGCAGGCGCAGGCGCTCCAGGCCGTTGGCGACCGGCGTCAGGATCAGGGCCAGCACCACCGCACCCGCGGTGGGAATGAGGAAGTCGCGCGCCAGGTAGCCCAGCGCCGCCACCGCGCGCACCGCGAGCACGATCAGCGGCCGGCGGATCGCCGATCCGCCCTGGACGTGCACGACGGGATAGCGCCGGTTGGCGTCAGTGCTCAGGGCCCGTCTCCTTTCAGGCCCTTGTCAACGGATCGCTGGGCCGCACGGCTTCCTCCGCCGGGCTCCGAGCCTCCCGTTCCGCGACGAGATCGCTTTCGCTTGCCCCCGACATCGAGATACAGAAGGATTGGAAGGGTCCGCAGTTCCTGCAGGACTCGATCCGGCGCGTCAGCGCCTTCCTCGACAAGAACACACCGAAATGACCCTACGTCCTCTCGCCCTCTCGATCCTGTTCGCCACGACCTTCTTCGTCGGCACCGCCCAGGCCAAGGATACCTGGGTCGCCGTCGCGACCGACGGCAGGCGCAGCTTCGGCTATGCGGTCGGCATGGCGACGCGCGAGGCGGCGGAGATCACCGCGCTCGGCCAATGCGGCAGCGGCTGCTCCGTCGCGCTCACCGCCGTGGCGCGCTGCGTGGCCTATGCGCGCAGCGGGCCGGGCGATGCGGACGGATTCGGCGCCGGCGAGACGCTGGAGGAGGTGCGCCAGTCGGCCTGGCAGGATTGCAACCGCCGCGTCCCGGCGAATTCCTGCACAATTCGCGCCGCCCAGTGCTTCGAGTAGAGTTGACCTGAGCCGGCGATACCCACCTGGAGAGTCCCGACGTCCATCTGGAGCGCTACGTGGAAAATCTTGGCGTCGTCATCGGCATCGCAGTGGCCGTGGCCATCGCGATCTTCCTCCTGCGCGACCGGCAGGCGCCAAGGGCGCAGCGGACTCGCGCGGCCCTGATCGGCCTGGTCGCCGCGGCGTTTGTCGCCGCCATCGGCGTCTATGCGGTCAGCGTGCTACGCGGCGGCACGGAGGACCCGACGACCGTCGACCGGGCGATGGCGAGCGCGCGGGCCATGCCGCTGGTCGGGCCGGTGCTGGACGACGTGCCCGGCGCCGAGGACCGCCTGCGCACGGCCTTGAAGGAGGAGATCCGCCAGCCCACCACGCAAGGCGCGTCGCGGCCGGTCAAGCTCATGCGCGAGCTGCGCGTCGCCTATGTCGTGCCGGCGCTCAAGGCGGCCGACGAGGCGAGCGCCGCCGAGGCGATCGGTGCGCGGACGGCGCTGCTGAGGCACCTGCACGGCACCGACCTCGTCGTCTGCAAGGAATTCGCGCTGACCGGCATCCAGCGCAGCGACAGGCTCGACGCGACGGCGCAGAAGCTGCTGCACGACGTGCTGGCGGCGCTCGAGAAGGCCTATCGCAGCGGCCGCGCGGCGAAGAAGGCCGATGCGCCGCCGCCGCCCGTCGCATCGGTGGGCCAGGCCCGCGAGCTCCTCGGCGAGGCCGGCTACGAGCAGGACGACCTCGACAAGCTGGCGCATCTCGCCAGCCTTACGAACGAGGAGGCCTGCGACATCGCGCTGAAGTTCAACGAGGCGCCGTCCAAGCTGCCGCCCGCCAAGCGCGGCGCGCTGATGCGCTACCTCCTCACCGTGCAGTAGGCGCGATGTCGACCACCTCCATCGACTTGATCTCGTCGGGCTCGCCGGAATAGATCACCAGCGTCACGGTCTCGTCGGCGATCATCGCGCTGTGCGGCTGGCCCCTGGGATTGAGGCCGTAGCCGCCCGAGCCTTGGGCGCGTTGGCCGCTCTTGGTGCCGCGTCCGCCCTGCAGCGGGAAGATGTGCTCGTCGGACAGCGCCGTCGCCACGATCTTGATCAGCTTGCCCGCCGGCGGCTGGAACCTGACAAGCCAGGCGATGCCGCCGCCTTCCGGGCGACGGTCGCTCAGGACCTTGAGCTGCACGATGTCCCTGCCCTCGTGAACGGCCGCCGGACCGTAGAACGGCACGCCGGACGTCCATTCCATCGTCGTGTAGTCGACCTGCAGCGAAGCCATGACATCCTCCCGATTGATGAAGGCGAACCTAGCCGAGCGGCTGCTGACAGCGTTCTGTCAGGAGGATACCGCGCGTTATTTCCGCGGCTTGGAGCCCTTGTCCTCGCTCTCGATCGCCTCTCGCCTTGGCAGGCGGCCGCGGGCCATTCTTCGCCGGCCCGGGCTCGATGAAGGACACCGGATCGCTGGCGGGAAAAGTGTCCTGCAATGCCTGATCGAGCTTGCGAGCTCTTCGTCGAGCTTTCGTCGACCTGGGCCTTGAGCTTACGTCGCTCTTTCGCCGACATCGTCTTCTCCTTTGCCGCCGAGGGCCGCTTCCGATGTGGGGTGGGCCGGCAACAAATGCCAGGCTTTCGCCGTTGATCGCGCATGGCCAAGGCAACCCGCAAATAGCTGGCTCATTCAGTTGCCTTTCAGGATCTTCGCCGCGGCGTCGGCGAAGACCTGGCAGCCCAGCACGATGTCGGCGTCCGCCGTGTTCTCGGTGAAATGGTGCGAGATGCCGCCGATCGAGGGCACGAACATCATGGCGGCGGGCAGCCGCTGGGCCAGGATCTGCGCGTCGTGGCCCGCCCCCGAAGGCATGCGCATGTGCAGGCCCGACGCGTGCGTCTCGGCCGCTGCGTCGAGCGCCTCGAGCAGGCGCTCCTCCATGGGCGCCGGCATGGTGCGCGACAGGTTGGTGCAGTCGACGGCGCAGGGGCCGCGCGCCTGGTGGGCGGCGACGATCTCCAGCAGCGCCGCCTCCAGCCGCTGCAGGACGGCGAGGTCGGCGTCGCGGAACTGCAGCAGCATCTCGGCCTTGCCGGGAATGATGGCGGGCGCGCCGGGCTCGACCGAGAGCCGGCCCACCGTCCAGACGCTGCGCGGGCCGGCCAACGCCGGGAACTTTTCCATGACCTCGTTGTAGAGCCGCATCATGGCGACGCCGGCATCCTTGCGGATCGGCATGGGCGTCGTGCCGGCGTGGTTCTGGATGCCGCTGAAGACCAGGCGATACTGGAAGATGCCGACGATCGCCGTGACCACGCCGATGCGCTTGCCCGAGGCTTCGAGCAGGCCGCCCTGCTCGATATGCGCCTCGAGGTAGCAGCGATAGCGGCCCTCCTCGAGCTCGATGCGCGGCGCGTTCTCCAGCCCGGCGGCCTTCAGCGCATCGCGCATCGTGCTGCCGTCGTCGCGATGGCGCGCCTGGTCGATATCCTCCTCGGCGAGACGGCCGATGAAGCTCTTGCTGCCGAACATGCCGCCCCAGTGGCCTTCCTCGTCGGCCCACGAGGCGACGTCGACGGCGAGGTGCGCGGTGTCGGGATCCTCGGCGAGCGCGCGCGCCACTTCGAGGCCGTAGATCACGCCCATCACGCCGTCGAGCCAGCCGCCGCGCGGCTGGGTGTCGGTGTGCGAGCCCATCAGCAGGCGCGGCCCCGTCTTGGGGCTGCGGCCGATCACGTTGCCGATGCCGTCGATCACCGGATCGAGTCCCGCCTCCTTCATGCGGCCGGCCAGCCAGCGCCGGCTCTCCACGTCCTGCGGAGACAGATGCGGGCGATGCACGCCGGTCTGGTAGCGACCGAAATCGGCAATGCGGCGGAGATCGCCCAGGAGCCTTTCGCCGTTGATGCGGGGCATGATGAAGCCTCAGTCGAGGTGCGCCGCGACCCAGGCGGCGGTGGAGAGCAGGCGGTCGTCCTCGTGGCGCAGCCCGACAAGCTGCACGCCGAGCGGCAGGCCCTTGGCGCCGCTGCCCGCGGGCAGCGTGACGCAGGGCGTGCCGGCCAGGGTCCAGATCGAGTTGAAGCGCGGATCGCCGGTGAACTCGACGCCCTCCGGCGCCTCGCCCGGCGCGCTGGGGCAGAGCAGCGCGTCGACCTTGTCGAACAGCGAATCGACATGTGCCTTGAACGAAGCCGCCTTGCGCTGGGCGGCGACGTAGCGCTCGAGGCTCACCTCGAGGCCGCGCTTCATGGGACCCTCCATCAGCTCGCGGCTCACCTTGTCGGGGTTGCGCAGGCGCTCGTCGGCATAGTTGCGCACGCACTCCCAGCCCATGATGGCGCCATGGTCGTCGAGGATGTCGGCGAAGGCCGGCGCAAAGGCCACGTCGATCACCGACGCGCCCTTGTCGGCAAGCTTGGTGGCCGTCGCCTCCAGGAGCGCCTTCGTATCGGGCGACGCGTCGTCCCACACCGGAGTGCGGAAGAGGCCGATGCGCGGCCGGCCGATCGAGCGGTCGATCTTGACGGGCGGCAGCTTGAGCACGGCGCCGCGCAACAGCGCGATGTCGTCGAGGGTGCGCGCCATCAGGCCCAGCGTGTCGAGCGAATGGCACTGCATCTTGATGCCGACCCGCGAGAAGTCGCCGAAGGTCGGCTTGTAGCCCACCACGCCGCAATAGGCGGCGGGACGGATCACCGAGCCGCCGGTCTGGGTGCCGAAGGCGAGCGGCACGTGGCCGTCGGCGACGGCCGCCGCCGAGCCGGACGACGAGCCGCCGGGCGTGTGGCCGGCGTTGTGCGGATTGGTGGTCGGGCCGGGATGGCGGTTGGCGAATTCCGTCGTCACGGTCTTGCCGAGGATGACGGCGTTGGCGGTGCGGCAGAGCGCGATGCAGGCGGCATCGCCGAACGACACCTTGCCCTCGAAGATCGGCGAGTTGTGGCCGGTCGGCATGTCGTAGGTGTCGATGATGTCCTTCGCGCCCACCGGCACGCCGCGCAGCACGCCGCCCCTTGCCGCGTCGGCGGCCTTCGCCTGGGCAAGCGCAAGCTCGGGATCGAGGAAGGCCCAGGCCTTCACCACAGGCTCGCGCTCGGCGATGCGGTCGAGGCAGTCGCGCACCAGCTTTTCCGAGGTGAGCGTGCCCGCCTCGATCCTGGCCGCGGCTTCGGTGGCGCTGAGCGGCTTCACGAGAGGGCGCTCCGCACCCAGGCGGCGATGTCGAGCAAGGCCTTGTCCTCGTGGCAGCGGCCGACGAGCTGGATGCCGACCGGCAATCCGGTCGGGCCCTTGGTGAACGGCAGGGTGACGCACGGCATCCAGAGATAGGTCCACAGGAGATTGAAGGTGGCCTTGCCCGTGGTCTCGAGGCCGAGCGGCGCCTCGCCGGGCGCCGGCGCGGTCAGGATGGCGTCGAAATCGGTGAACAGCGCATCGACGCGCGCGCGGCCCGCTTCGCCCAGCTTGCGGGCGGCGACCCAGGTCGCGTAGTCGATCCCGGCGCCGACCGCGAGCTTGTCCCTCTTCAGGCTCTCGCTCAGCAGATGCGGGAAGCGGCGCGCCTCGTCGGCATGGGCGCGCGGCCCGTCGAAGGCCGACAGGATGCGCTGGCCTTCGGTCATGTCCGACACCGGCGCCGGCAATTCCAGCTCGGAGATCGCCGCGCCCGCCTTGCCGAGCGCGATGGCGGCGTCCTGCACGGCGGCCGTCCCTTCCGGCGACAGCTCGGCCTTGTGATGGGTGAAGCAGACGGCGATGCGCGGCGGCCCATCGAGGCGGCGAACCGGCTCGTAGGGCATCGCCATCAGCGCGGCGCGGAACAGCGCGATGTCCTCGACGCTGCGCGCATAGGCGCCGATCGTGTCGAGCCACTCGGTGTTGGCCTTCATGCCAGCCGGCGCGAAGTGGCCGTAGGTCGGCTTGTAGCCCACGATGCCGCAGAAGGCGGCCGGACGGATCACCGAGCCGCCGGTCTGCGTGCCGGTGCCCAGCACGACCTGGAAATCGGCGACCGCGGCGGCGGAGCCCGAGGAGGAGCCGCCCGGCGTGTGCGCCGGATTGTGCGGATTGCGCGTCGGGCCGGGATGGCGGTTGGCGAATTCCGTCGTCACCGTCTTGCCGAGCAGGATGGCGCCCTCGGCCCGGGCCAGCGCCACGGTGGCGGCATCGGCGAGCGGCTGGTGCGTCTTGTAGATCGGCGAGCCGTAGGTCGTCGGCTGATCCCACGAATCGATGATGTCCTTCACGCCCATCGGGATGCCGTGCAGCAGGCCGCGGCGTGGTCCGCGATCGAGCAACCTGGCGCGCTCGAGGGCAGCGTCGCGTGCGAGATGCGACCAGGCGAGCACCTCGGCGTCGCGCTGATCGATGCGTTCGAGATGGGCGCGCACGATGGCTTCCGCCGTCGCTGCACCCGAATCGATCTTTTGTGCGAGTTCCGTCGCGGTGAGCGTGTTCAGCGCAGCCATGATGGGCGATGAAACAGCAAGAAATATGCCGCGTCCACGCTGGCGTGCTTTCTGCTTCGTCCGTCGGAACAACGGAGATCCCGCATGCTCACGCGTCGTGCCGCTCTTCTCGCCAGCGCCGCCCTGCCCTTCGTCCGGCCGGCCGAGGCGCAATCGCCGTCGACCCTGCGCATCGCCATGACGCTCGCCGACATCCCGGTGACGGACGGCGCGCCGGACCAGGGCACCGAAGGCATCCGCTTCATGGGCTACACGCTCTACGACCCGCTGATCGCGTGGGACCTCAGCTCGGCGACGGAGCCCGCCAAATTGGTTCCGGGGCTGGCGACCAAATGGTCCCAGGACCCGGCCGATCCGACGAAATGGATCTTCGAGCTGCGCCAGGGCGTCAAGTTCCACGACGGCTCGGACTTCAACGCCGACGCGGTGATCTTCAGTCTCGACCGGGCGTTGAACGACAAGTCGGAGGCGTTCGACCGCATGGGCCGCGGCATGCTGATCGCCGCCGTCTGGCCGATCGTCGCCTACGCCAAGATCGACGACTACAAGGTCATGCTGCAGACCAAGGGCGTCGACACGATCATGCCCACGCTGCTCAACCGCTTCCCCATCGCGAGCCCGGCCAACTTCGCCAAGGTCGGCAAGAACTGGCTGGCCTACCGCAAGCAGCCGTCGGGCACCGGCCCGTGGAAGATGGTGGCGTGGACGCCGCGCGAGCGCGCCGAGCTCGAGCGCAACACCGACTACTGGAACAAGGACCGCATCCCCAAGTCCGAGCGCATGCTGCTGCTGCCCATCCCGGACGTGTCGACGCGCACCGCGGCGCTGCTCTCGGGACGGGTCGACTGGATCGAGGCGCCGGCCCCCGACTCGCTCGAGAAGCTGCGCTCCTCCGGCTGCAAGATCGAAACCAACGTCATCCCGCACATGTGGCCCTACACGTTCAGCATGCTGCCGGGCGCGCCGACCGCCGACATCCGCGTGCGCAAGGCGATGAACCTCGCGGTCGACCGCGACTCCCTGGTGAAGCTGCTGAACGGGCTCGCGGTGCCGGCCGTCGGCTGCGTGCCGCCCGACCATCCGTGGTTCGGCACGCCGAGCTTCAAGATCCGCTACGATCCCGACGAGGCCAGGAAGCTGCTGGGCGAGGCCGGCTACGGCCCCTCCAAGCATCTCAAGATGAAGGTGGCGATCTCGACCTCGGGATCGGGCCAGATGTATCCGCTGATCATGAACGAGTTCATCCAGCAGCAGTTCGCCGAGGTCGGCATCGACCTCGAGTTCCAGGTGATGGACTGGAACGCGCTGATCAACCTGATGCGTCAGGGCGCCAAGTCCGCCGAAGGTGCGCCTTTCAATGCCATCAACGTGAGCTGGAACACGATGGAGCCCCACAACGCCTTCCTGCGCTTCGTCGACAGCCAGCTGGTGCCGCCCAAGGGCTCCAACTGGGGCTACATCGACGATCCGGAGTTCGACAAGCTCGCCAAGGAGGCGCGCAGCACCGCCGATCCCGCGGAGCTCGACAAGGTGCTGGCCCGGATCAACACGCGCATGGTCGACCAGGCGGTGTTCGTCTGGTTCGTCCATGACGTGTGGCCCAACGCCATCTCGTCCAAGGTGAAGGGCTATGTTCATCCCAAGAGCTGGTACGTGGATTTCTCGCCGGTGACGGTGGGATAGAGCCGCCGCTGCGCTCGGGACGACATCACTTCCGCCGTCTCTGCGACCAGCCGGTATAGAGGCCGGCGGCGACGATGATCGCCGCGCCGACCCAGCCCAGGAAATCCGGGAAGTCGCCGAAGAAGAAGTAGCCGACGGCGACCGAGCCCAGGAGCTGCATGTACTGGAACGGCGCCACGATGTTGGCCGGCGCGTAGGTGAGCGCGCGCGCCACGAAATAGTGGCCCATGCCGCCCAGCACGCCCAGGCTGCAGAAATAGACGATGTCGCGCACGCCGTGCGGCGTCGTCCAGACGAAGGGCAGGATCGCGAACATGCCGATGCCGCCGACCAGCGAGCTGTATATGGCCGAGGTCTCGGGCGGGTCGACGGTGGAGATGCGGCGCGTCAGCACCTGATAGACGGCGTAGCTGGCGGCGCTGATCACGACCAGCAGCGAGGCCCAGTGGAACAGCTCGGTGCCCGGCCGGATCACGATCAGCACGCCCACGAACCCCACGCCCAGCGCCGCCAGGCGGTTGAGGGTGGTGCGCTCGCCCAGCATCACCCAGGCGAGCGGCAGCACGAAGAGCGGCGCCATCAGGCTGATCGACGCCGACTTGGCGAGCGGGATGAAGATGATGGCGAAGAAATTCGTGGCGTTGGAGGCGAACAGCAGGGTCGAGCGGATAAGCTGGATGAAGGGCCGGCGCGTGCGCAGCATGCGCGGACCGAAGCGCGGCACGAAGAAGGCCAGCATGAAGACGATCTGCCCGAAGGCGCGCGCCCACGAGACCTGCAGGGAATTGTAGCCGGCCTCGCCCAGCACCTTGGCGAAGCCGCCCATCACCGGGAACAGCAGGCCGGCGCAGCACATGAAGATGATTCCGGCCAGGATGCGCTGGCCGTCGGGCGCCTTGTCGTTCAACGAGCGTCGCCTGCCTGGGCGAGAGCCCGCCACACGCGCTCGGGGGTCGCCGGCATGTCGAGAGACTGCGACGCCGGCAGGCCGCCAGTGCGTCGAGCACGGCGGCCATCACGGTCTGCGGTGCGGCGATGCAGCCCGCCTGCCCCGAGCCCTTGACGCCCAGCGGATTGGCGTTGGTCGGCCGCTCGACGAGCGCGATGTCGAACGACGGAAGATCGCCGGCGCGCGGCACGGCGTAGTCCATGAACGAGCCGCTCAGAAGCTGCCCCGACTCCGCATCGTAGACCGTGTGCTCCAGCATCGCCTGGCCGATGCCCTGCGTGACGCCGCCCTGCACCTGGCCTTCGGTGAGCAGCGGATTGATCAGCCGGCCGTAATCGTCGACGGCGGTGTAGCGCACCAGGGACGTGACGCCGGTCTCGGGATCGATCTCGACCTCGGCGACGTGGCAGCCGCTGGGAAAGGTGAAGACATCCGTCATGTTCATCACATGCTCGCCCAGTCCGGGAGCCATGCCGTCGGGCAGGTTCCTGGGATCGCGCGCGCTTTCCGCCACGGCCATCAAGTCGATACCGCGATCGGTGCCGCGCACGATGAAGCGCCCTCCAGAGAAATCGAGCTCGTCCGCGCGGGCCTGCAAGAGATGTGCCGCGAGCCCGCGCGCTTTCGCCAGCACAGCATCGATCGCCTTGACCACCGCCGCGCCGCCCATATGCATGGAACGTGCGCCGCCATGGCCGGCGCCGCTCTTCACCGCGGCGGTGTCGGCCTGCACATAGCGGAACGCCGCCATCGGCAGGCCGAGCCGGTCGGCGGCGATCTGGGCATAGGCCGTCTCATGGCCCTGGCCGTTGGACTCGGTGCCGACGGCGATCGTCACCCTGCCGTCACGATCGAAGCGCAGCTCGGCGCCTTCGTTGGGCGCGCCGCGCGAGGTCTCGAGGAAGCAGCCGACGCCGAGGCCGCGTAGCTTGCCGGCCTTGTCCGACGCCGCGCGCCGCGCCGCGAAGCCCGCCAGGTCGGCGCGCGCGATCGCGGCATCGAGATTGCCGACGAAGCCGCCGGAATCGATGGCCATGCCCATCGCGGTCCGGTGCGGGAAGGCGCCGATGACATTCTGCCGCCTGAGCGCCGCCGGATCGCGGCCGAGCCGGCGCGCGGCGGCCTCGAGGGCGCGCTCGACGATGTAGTTGGCCTCGGGCTTGCCGGCGCCGCGATAGGCATCGACCGGCACGGTGTTGGTGAAGGCGCCGCGCACGTCGACATGGATGGCGGGGATGTCGTAGACGCCGCCCTGCGCGGTCGAGGCGGCGACCACCGAGGCGCCGGGGCCGTTGCCCGACAGGTAGGCGCCGAGATTGGCCACCATCGCCACGTCGAGCGCCAGCAGGCGGCCCGTCGCGTCGAGCGCGAGCTTCGCCGTCGCGGCGATGTCGCGGCCCTGCGCGCTGGCGACGAACTCCTCCGCGCGGTCGGCCTGCCAGCGCACGGCGCGGCCCAGGCGGCGCGCCGCCCACAGCAGCAGCACCCATTCGGGATAGAGGAAGTTCTTGGTGCCGAAGCCGCCGCCGACGTCGGGCGCGCTGAGATGGATGCGCTCGGCCGGCAACCTGAAGACGAACTCGGCGAGCTGGCGGCGGATGCCGTGCAGCCCCTGCCCCGTCAATTGCAGGTCCATCGTCTGCGTGGCGGCGTCGTAGCGGGCGATGCCGGCGCGCGGCTCGAGCGGCGCCACGACGATGCGGTTGTTCATCACCTCGATCTCGACGACATGCGCCGCCTGCCGCATCGCTCGCGCCACGGCCCCCGCGTCGCCCCTCTCGACATGGAAGGCGAGATTGCCCGGCGCCTGGCCCCAGATCACGGGTGCGCCGGCGGCCAGTGCGGCGTGGCCATCGACGACCGCGGCCAGCGGCGAGTAATCGACCTCGACGAACTCGGCCGCGTCGCGCGCGGCCGCCTCACTGTCGGCGACGATGAAGGCCACCGGATCGCCGACATGGCGCACGCGGTCCTGCGCCAGCGCGGTGCGCGGCGGCACGATCAGCGGACTGACCGCAGCCATGCAGGGCAGCGGACCGATGCCGTCGGCGGCGAGATCGGCCGCCGTGTAGACGCCGTGCACGCCGGGCAGCGACGCGGCGCGCGAAACGTCGATCCGCTGCACGAGCGCATGGGCGTGCGGCGAGCGCAGCACATGACCCTGCAGCGCGCCGGGTTCGGCGAGGTCGGCGACGTAGCGGCCGTGGCCGGTCAGGAAGCGGCCGTCCTCGATGCGCCGCACCGACCGGCCGATCACCTTTTCTTGCACGCTATTGCCCATGCCGCCCCGCCCGATAAGCTGCCGCCCGACCCAAGGAGGATTCCCAATGATCGATCTGCATTACTGGCCGACTCCCAACGGCAAGAAGGTCACCATCCTGCTCGAAGAGTGCGGCCTGCCCTACAAGATCGTACCCGTGAACATCGGGCGCGGCGACCAGTTCAAGGACCAGTTCCTGGAGATGAATCCCAACCACCGCATGCCGGTGATGGTCGACAACGAGCCGAAGGACGGCGGCAAGCCGATCGTGGTGTTCGAATTGGGCGCCATCATGATGTACATCGCCGAGAAGGCCGGGAAGTTCTATCCGCAGGACGTGCGCACGCGCTACGAGGTGAACGAGTGGCTGATCTGGCAGATGGCCAACCAGGGGCCGAAGTCCGGCGAGTGCGGCCACTTCCGCCGCGTCGACCAGAAGGAGCATGGCGACCAGACCTACGCCATCACGCGCTTCACCGACGAGGTGAACCGCCTCTACGGCGTGCTCAACAACCGGCTCCACAAGCACAAGTATCTCGCGGGCGACCAGTACACGATCGCCGACATGATCTGCTATCCGTGGACGCTGAACTGGAAGTTCCAGGGCCAGGACATCGAGGAGTTCAAGCACTTCAAGCGCTGGTTCGAGGAGCTGGGCGCGCGGCCGGCCGTGCAGAAGGGCATGGCGGCCGGCGCCGAGCTGTCGGTCGACAACACCAAGCTGCCGCCCGAGGAGCAGGCCCACATCCGCAAGATGCTCTACAACCAGCGCGCCCGGCCGGTGCCCGCATAAGGGGCGTCGGCGCAGGCGTCCATTCGCTTCGGAGAGGGTGGCGGAAAACATTGGACGCCGAAACATTGGACACCGGGGAACCGGCTGCAGAGTAATCACGGCCCGCCCGACGCCCTCCCGGCTGGGAGGTTTTTGACCTTTCTGACCCTTTCTGTCCGCCGTCGGCGGCAGCGAGCCCCCTGGGTGACGCGACGCGGCTTCGACCGCGAAAAACAAGGGCGGAACCGAAGTTGCACGATTTGAGCACAGAGGTTTCTGACCTTTTTGACCTTTTTGTCCGCGTCTGCAGGAGGACGGTCCTGCAGCGGCGAGAGGACGTTGCCGGCTTCGGACTTGCAAAAGTGGAATGCGCATCTGTGGCCATGCGAGTTGTTTGCCTTCAGATGGAGGCCCGCAGACGAACGTAAGTTATTCTTTAGTATATGTCAATTAATACTTAACGAAGCGATCGCGGCTCCGCGACCAGCCTCAACACATCATGAGTGCGGGTGAAATCGCGCGCTCCCGACAAGGAGACGCGGGCCCGCAGGGCCCCGCGCTCCTCTGCCTGCGAGATCCGCTAGCGGATGATCGTGGCGTCGATCGCCGTTTGCTGGCTGAACACGGTGGTGACCACGTCGCCCGGCTTGATGCCGGCCAAGGCCGACTTGCCGGCGGGCGTCACGACCTGCGGCATCTGGATGACCTCGCCGCTGTTGGGCGGCGGCTCGTCGGTCTGGTTGCCGACGGCGTTGATCAGGAACACCGTGTTGGTCGGCAGGTCGACCTTGGTGACCATGCCCTCCATGGTCCACAGGTTGATACGCTGCTTGGCGCCCGGGATACCCTGAAGCCGCGCGCCCTCGGCCACCATGGCCTTGGCCTGCGCCGCGGTCTGCGGCGTCTTCTTGGCGATCAGGAAATCCATGTAGTCGTACCAGTGCGTGTCGACGATCTGGCCGGGCTTGAGCTGGTTGAAGTTGGTCACGAGGTCGGCCGCCTTCATCTTCACGCGGCCGAGATCCTGCCAGATGATGACGAAGCTGCGGCGCTCCGGATGCATGCTGTGGATCGTGCCGCGCTTGAAGTTCTGCAGCGAGTTGGGCACGACGAGCGGATCCTCGGCCGCCGCCGGCAGCGACAGCACAGGCAGGGCCGAAGCGGCGAGCGCGGCGCCGCCGAGCAGCGTGAAGACGTTACGACGATTTGCTTTCAACATGGGAGCTCCCCCTCTTATACGAACGGCCCGGATTTGAGCCAGCGCACCTGGACGAAAAGACAGCCTGGCCTCAACCAGGTCGTGCCCCTTCGACCTTCATCAAGATACCGGCAGGAGGCCGGTTCGACTTGATGCAGGTCAAAGCGCGGCATGCAACCTACTGGAAGTGTGATCCAGCGTTGGTGCTATTTGCCACACTGATGCTCAGCCACCCTAGCGTGAGATCGGCCCGTACGCTTCCGGAAAATCGGCGATGCTGAGCGTCGGCACGCCGGACACGCGCACGAAGCGGCTCTCGTGCGCGCCGTCGGGCTCGAGACGGTGCTCGACATAGCCCACTTCCTTGACGCCGTAGCGCGGCTGGCGGGAGTCGGGGATGACGAAGGCCGTCGAGCTCGCCCAGACATGGCGGCAGCCGTCGTCCGCGCGTGTCTTGCGATACTGATGGACGTGGCCGCAGGCGATCAGCGCCGGCACCGTTCCGAGCAGCGAGTTCGAGCAGCGCGCGGCGCGGCGCGGGATTGACGAAGCGGCCGGTGATCTCGGACTCGTCGACGGAGCGGTCGAACAATGGCTTGTGCAGGAAGAGCGCGAGCCTGCGGCCGCCCAGCGTCACGGCCGCCTCGGCGATGGCTGCTTCCTGCTCCGCCGCCTCGGGCAGGTCGCTGGCCAGCAACTGCGCATTGATGCCGAGCAGGCGCCAGCCCGGCACGTCGAGCGACCACCAGTCGGCGCCGAAATGGGCGAGGTAGCGGGCGCGGCGCTCGCCGTCGATCGTGCCCTCGCCGTGCGCCGGCGAATCCTGGCTGTCGCCGAGATCGTGGTTGCCGGGCAGGAAGCGGAGCGGCAGGCCGAGCCCGTCATGCAGGGCGCGCGCGGCCGCCAGATCGCTCTCGCTCGCGGCGCCGTCGAGCGATATGTCGCCGGAGTTCAGCACGAGGTCGGGCCGGTCGGCGCGCAAGGCCTCGCCGATGCGCACGAAGTTGTCGACGAAGAACGGCTTCTCGTCGCTGAGATGGGTATCGGAGATCTGGGCGATGCGGAAGGTCATGCGCCGAGCCTAGGCGATCGGTGTTGCAGAAAAGAGACCTCGGGATTCCTCCCCGCGCGCAGCGCGGGGAGGTGGCGCTTTTCGGCATGAGAGCATGACCCCTCCTTCGGCGTGCGACGCCGACACCTCCCCAACTTCGTTGGGGAGGAAAGTCCTAGCGGTGCTGCGACAGCGGCGGCGCGACGTCCTCGAGGGAGCGGCGCTCGGCGCTGACGCCGAGCCGCAGCGCCACCAGGGCGGCCGCGATCATCAGGGCGGCGCCCAGCCCGTAACCCAGCACGATGTCGCGCGGGCTCTCGCTTTCGATCAGCACGCCGAACAGCCACGGTCCGCCGACGCCGCCCAGCAGGGTGCCGAAGGCGTAGAACAGCGCGATGGTGAGCGCGCGGATCTCGAGCGGAAAGCATTCGCCCACCGTCAGGTAGGCGGCGCTCGCCGCCGCCGAGGCGAAGAAGAAGACCACGGTCCACATCGCCGTCTGCGTCGTGGCGTCGAGCAGGCCGAGATCGAAGAGAAGAGCGGTCGCCGCGAGCAGCAGGCCGGACAGGCTGTAGGTCGCGAAGATCATGGTCTTGCGGCCGACCGAATTGAACAGCGGCCCGAGCAGCAGCGGACCCAGGAAATTGCCCAGGGCGAAGGGCAGGATGTAGAGGCCGACGGCATCGGCGGCGACGCCGTAGAAGCGCGTCAGCACCAGCGCGTAGGTGAAGAAGATGGCGTTGTAGATGAAGGCCTGCGCCGCCATCAGCACCAGCCCCAGCACGGTGCGGGCGGGATAGCGGTGCAGCAGCGTCTCGGCCACCGACAGCAGGGTCACGCGGTGCGTCGCGCCGAGCGCGATGGTCGACCCGGCCTCGGGCAGGCTTGTCACGCCCTTGCTCGCCATCACGCGCGCCTCGATCTCGCCCACCACGACGGCCGCCTCGCCCGGCCGGCCATGGATCATCAGCCAGCGCGGACTCTCGGGCAGGAAGCGCCGCAGATAGAGGATCACCAGGCCGAGGATCGCGCCGCTGCCGAAGGCCAGCCGCCAGCCCAGGTCGGGGGCGAGCAGCGCGGGATCGAGCAGCCACACCGAGAGCAGCGCGCCGCCCGCGGCGCCGACCCAGAAGCTGCCGTTGATGGCGAGATCGATGCGCCCGCGCAGGCGCGCCGGGATCAGCTCCTGGATCGCCGAGTTGATGGCGGAATACTCGCCGCCGATGCCGGCGCCGGTGAGGAAGCGGAACACCAGGAAGCTGGTGAAGTCCCAGGAGAAGGCGGTAAGCGCCGTGGCCACCAGGTAGACGCCGAGCGTGACGTTGAACAGCTTCTTGCGGCCGAGCCGATCGGTGAGATGGCCGAAGAACAAGGCGCCCAGCACGGCGCCGGCGAGATAGGCGCTGCCGGTGAGGCCGACCTGCTGGGCCGTGAGATGCAGGCGCGGGCTGGTCTGCAGGGCGGCGGCGACCGAGCCCGCCAGGGTGACTTCCAGCCCGTCGAGGATCCAGGTGATGCCGAGCGCCACCACGACCAGGCGATGGAAGGCGCTCCACGGCAGGCGGTCGAGGCGTGCCGGCACATCGGTGTGGGTGCGTGGGTCAAAATCCATCGGTCGAGTGTACGACAACGCGCGGGGCGCGGGCGATGTTCCCGAGGCGCGCCCCACGGCCGAGGAGCGACCTCCGCGCAATGTGCGCTATGCCACTTTCACGACTGCAATATCGGCCTATACAACCATATCTGACAGGTTCGCCGTCCACTCTACACAGGAGAGCAGGCCATGGCGCATACCGTATGCCACGACGTCGGTTCGTGGGTCGAGAGCACGGTCCAGCAACAGGTCGAGCAGTGCATCGAACAGGATTGCAACTGGTGGTGCGTGTGCTGCAACAAATGGCTCTGCGCGCTGGTCTGGGTGGTCGTCAACGTCGTGAGCTGGGTCGTCCAGACCGTGTGCGAGGTCGTGGCCGACGTGATCGACCTCGTCGTCAATATCGTGCTCGGCCTGGTCGACATCGTGGTCGGCATATTCACCCTCGACTGGACCCGCATCGTCGCCGGCCTGGGCGAGATCGTCGGCGGCGTCATCGTCTTCGTCCTGCAGATCGTCTCCATCGCCACGCTCGGCACCCTGGTCGCCACCTTCATCGACAGCGCCAACGCCTGGAGCCTGCGCAACCACGCGCGCGGTCTCCTGCAGGGCAAATACGGCACCAGCGACCCCGAGGGCTTCAAGCGCATGCAGGACGCGCTGGGATTGAATTCCGGCGGCTTCGGCCTGCGCCTGAAGGTGACCGGGCAGCGCGCCTTCCTGCGCTCCGACTTCTCCAGCCGGCGCGACGGCACGCCCGACCTGTTCGCCTTCGTCCGCGACAACGGCCTCGACCTCAAGAGCCTGGCGGGCTTCAATCCGCCGGCCTGGTGGAGCCGGCCGTGGCCGGAGCTGGTGGGCGATTCCGGCGGCATCAGCGAGGCCGACATCGACGCCTACATCGCCAACGGCGGCACGGGGCCCAACGTCAAGCACTTCTCGCTGTTCAGCATGAGCAAGGGCGACATGCAGACCCGGCTGGATTGCGCCGAGCAGCACGCGTCGGAGATCGGCCTCGTCCTGCAGACCTCCATTGTCGACACGCGGGTGGCCTCGTTCGACGAAATCACCGTCAACCGCGCGATCTTTCCCGCCATCCTGGCGAAGGTGCCGTTCTCCCGCCACAGCGTCGCGGTCGACGCCGCCGCAGCCACGGCCGAGCTGGCCCAGCCCGTCGCGATCGGCGTCTTCGGATTCACGGAAAGCGGCGCGATGGGGCAATCCGCCCACCTGGCCGACTGCACCTGCCTCGAAGCCGAGCCCGGCGGCAGCTTCGACTTCCCGCCGCAGGGCATCACCGGCGCCTGCTTCCGCAACAGGAAGCCCGACCTCGCTTTCAAGTACACGGCGATCCACGAGCTCGGCCACACCTTCGGCCTGTGCCACGTCGATAACATCCTGCGCATCATGTACACCAACGCGCCGGCGGAACAGAAGAGCTGGGCCACCTGGGGCACGTTGTGGCAATGGTGGACGTCGGGAACCGAAGCCAGCTTCATCCTGGACGACGGCAAGAAGGTCTGGGACTACATCGTCGCCAACTTCGCGCCCGGCGACCTCGAGATGCGGCAGTTCTGACGCCGGCGTCGTCCGATGAAAACCTTCTCGCTGCCCTTCCCTCTCCCCTGGCGCCCCGGCCCCGCCGACGAGGCCGGGACGCGGGCAGAGCTCGCGGCCAGGATCGAGAAGCTCCGCAAGGCCTGTGGCTGCGCCGAGAGCCTGATCGGCCTGCTGGCCGGACTCGGCCTCTTCTACGCCGGCGCGGGACGGCAGATCATCGTGGCGGTTCTGCTCGCCCTGGCCGGCGCGATCACCGGAAAGATCCTCGGCCTGGCGTGGGCGCGACAGCGCCGCCTCGCCCTGGAGTCGTATGTGGCGACGCGCTTTCCCGCGCAGCCGCTCCCCTGACGTTTCGGCAGGCCTGTTCGGCGGGCCATTGTTGCGATCGGGCCGCCCGTGTATATCGCATTGTCGGCCGGCTATGGGGAGTGGCGCGGTGGTCATGACGTGCCTATCGGGGGAGCAGCAACAGCACCACGAGCAGTTGAAATCGGTCGTCAACTACTATGACGACACGTGGTTCGACTACAGATGGGTGTGGCTCAACGGCGGAAACAACGCGATCCATTTCGGGTATCACGACGGGCAGCGGCGCTCCCACGCGGACTCGCTGCTCAACACGAACCGGGTGCTCGCCGACATCGCCGCCATCGCGCCCGGCGACCGCGTCCTCGATGCCGGGTGCGGGATCTCCGGCAGCAGCATCTGGCTCGCCGAGCAGCGCGGGGCGACCGTGGTGGGGATCACGCCGGTGCGCACTCAAGTGGAGCGTGCCCGGCGCATCGTTGCGGCGCGCCGTCTGGCGCGTGCCGTCACCCTCGAGCAGGCCGACTTCACCCGCACCCCCTTCCCCGATGCCAGCTTCGACGTCGTCTGGGCTCTCGAAAGCGTCTGCCACACGCCGGCGAAGGCGGCGTTCTACCGTGAGAGCGCACGACTGCTGCGGCCGGGCGGCCGCCTCGTCGTCGCCGAGTACATGCGGGCAGCGCGCCCACTGGCCACCGTGGACGAGAGTCTGATGGCGCAATGGCTGCGCGGCTGGATGATCCCGGACCTCGACACCGCGCAGGAACACGGCCGGCACGCACACGATGCCGGCCTGTCGGACATCGGGCTGCGCGACATCACCGCCAACATGCGGCGATCCCTTCGCCGGCTGTACGCCCTTTCGCTGGCCGGCGTGCCGATCAGCCGGGTGCTGCACAAGCTCGGCCTGCGCGGCGCCGTCTCGCACGGCAACGTGCTCGGCTCGATGTACCAGTATCGTGCCCTGCGCCGAGGAAGCTGGGCCTACGGAATCCTGTGCGCCACGAAGCCGTCGGACGCCTCAAGCCCCGTCTCCGCGGAAGGCCGCCCCGGCAGGCAACAGGTGGCCGCATGACGAAGTGCCCTTCATGCGGCGCCCTGGTCGCGGAGGCCAGGTTCTGCGGGAGTTGCGGCGCCGCCCTGCCTGCGGCCGCCGCCGACACCTGGTGGACGGCGGAGCAACGCCACCTCACCGTGCTGTTCTGCGACCTGGTCGGTTCGACGCAACTCTCCGAGGAACTCGGCCCGGAGGAGTATGCCTACGTCCTCAAGGAGTATCAGGTGCTGACACTTGCCGCCGTCGAGCCTTTCGACGGCCATGTGCGCCAGTACCTGGGCGACGGCATCCTGGTCTATTTCGGCTATCCCACGGCCCACGAGGACGCCGCGCGCCGCGCCATCCTGGCGGCCCGGGCCATCCAGGACGCGATCGAAGCGCGCAATTCCCGGCTCGATGCGCGAGGAAAGCCCATCGCGGTGCGCGTCGGCATCCATGCCGGCGTCGTCGTGGCCGGCGGGGCCGGCGCCGGCGGTTCGAAGGACGATCAACCTCTGGGGCTCGTGCTCAATATCGCGTCCCGGCTGCAGGGCCTGGCGGAACCCGGCACCGTCGTGGTGAGCGACGCCGTACGCGGCCTGGCGCAAGGCTTCTTCAGTTTCTCCGAGCTGGGTGTCCACCGGCTGAGGGGCGTCTCGGACTCCATGCCGCTGTTCCGGGTCATGGAAGAAGTCACGGGGTCGCGTTTCGATGCCTCGACGGCGCGCGGCCTGACGCCGTTCGTCGGCCGGCGCGAAGAAGTCGCGACGCTGCGCGACGGCTGGAAAGACGCCTGCGCCGGCGACCCGGCGGTCGTGGCGATACGCGGCGAGGCCGGCATCGGCAAATCGCGCCTGACCCGGCTGATCGCCGAGGAAGCCCTGCAGGGCGGCGCGACCGTCACCGATTGCGAATGCTCCCCCTACCACGCCAACACGACCCTCCATCCCATCATCGACACCCTGGCGACGCAGATCGGCCTGCACCCTGCGCTCACGGCCGACGACCGGCTCGATTGCCTCGAACGTTTCCTGGCCACCCGCAAGGTCGAGTTCACCCAGGCGGTGCCGTTGCTGGCGGCGCTGCTGGGCATCGCCTTCGAGCCGCGCTACGCGCTGCCGCCCATGGGACCCGAGCTGCAACGCGAGGAAACGTTGAAGCTGCTCCTCGACCTGGCGCGCAACGCCGCAAAGCCGCACCTCATCGTCTTCGAGGATCTGCAGTGGGCCGACGCCACCAGCCTCGAACTGGTGAGGCGCCTGATCGAGGAGGGCATGCCGGCGGCAACGATGCTGGTGGTCAATTTCAGGCCCGAATTCTCGCCCCGCTGGACCGTCCAGGGCGCGTCCCGGGAGCTCACTCTCGATCGTCTGCCGCGAGACGAGCTGAAGGCCCTGATCGGCAGCATCGCGGCCGGCCAGTCGCTGCCCTCGGAGGTCGCCGACGCGATCGCCGACACATCGGACGGCATCCCCCTGTTTGCCGAAGAGCTGACCAAGAGCGTCGTCGAGGCGGGTGCCGACAAGGAACAGGCGCCGACGCCCACGCAGGTGCCGACCAGCCTGCAGGATTCGCTGATGGCCCGGTTGGATCGGCTGGGCTCGGCCAAGGAGGTGGCGCAGCGGGCGGCGGTGATCGGCAGGCGCTTCCCGTACGCGGTCCTGCTCGGCATCGCCGATGCGGCGGAGCCCGAGGTGCGCGGCGACCTTCAGCGCCTGATCGACGCGGGCCTGGTGTTCGCCGACGAGGGCGCGCCGCAGGCGTTGTACGAATTCAAGCATGCGCTGGTGCAGGTCGCGGCCTACGAGTTGCTGCTGCGTCGGGTGCGGCAGGAGCTTCACCGGCGGGTCGTGCTGACCCTGGAGGCCGGGTTTCCCGAAACGGTCGCCAACGAGCCCGAGCTGCTCGCCCATCACAGCCAGCTCGGGGAATTGACCGAAAAGGCCATCGACTACTGGCTGGCGGCAGGCCAAAGCGCCTTCGCCCGCTCCGCCAACGTCGAGGCGGCGGCGCATTTGAGCGTCGGTCGTGCGCTGCTGAGCAAGATCGACAATCCGCACCACCGCGGGCAACGCGAGCTGCGCCTGCTGACGGTGCTCGGTCCGGCGCTGATCGCGACCAGGGGCTTCGCCGCGCCCGAGGTCGGCGAGGTGTTCGCGCGCGGCCGTGTGCTGTGCGATGCCTCGCCGTCAAGTCCCGAGACATTCCCGGTGCTCACGGGGTCCTGGGTTTTCTTCCTGGTGCGCGGCGAGCTCGAGAAGTCGCGGCGCTATGCCGAGGAAATGCTGACCCTGGGCAAGCTCACCGGGGACGATCATTTCCTCGTCGAGGCCCACTACTCGCTGGGCAACAGCCTCTACTGGCTGGGCGACGTCGAGGGCGCGCGCCGGGAGCTCGACGCGGCGGCCGCGCTCTACGACCCGGCCCGGCATGCCAGCCACACGCTGCTGTTCGGCCAGGACCCGGGGGTCACGGCGCACTGCTACCTGACCTTCACGCTGTGGATGCTGGGACGGCCCGACGAGGCCGACGCCGCACTGGAAGCGGCCGTGCGCATCGCCGAGCCGCTCAACCACCCGTTCACCACGGCCTGGCCGAAGGCCTTCCGCACCGTGCTGCATTCCTATCGCAACGAACCCGAGCAGGCGCTGGCGGTGGCCCAGGACCTGGTCGCGTTCAGCATGGAACAGCAGCAGCAGTACTGGCTGGCGGCCGGCATCATCGTGAGCGGCTGGGGCATGACCCACGCCGGCAAGGTCGAGGAGGGCATTGCGCAAATGCAGGCCGGCATCTCGGGCTACGCCGCCATCGGCGCCGGGGTGAGCTTGCCGCACTTTTATGGCCTGCTGGCCGAGGTCCTCCTGACGGCGGGCCGCCTCGACGAGGCGCAGGCCGCCCTCGACAGCGCCTTTGCGTCCGTGCGCGCCAACAAGGAGGGCGTGTCGGAGAGCGCGCTGTGGCGCATCAAGGGCGCGCTGCTGGAAGCCCGCCATCCGGCCGATCCGGCCCAGGCGATCGAGTGCTACCGCCGCGCCGTCGATCTGCCGCACGCGGCCGCCGTCCTGGCGCCGCGGCTGCGCGCCGCCACCGCCCTGCACAAGGCCCTGGCGCGCCAAGGGAACGATGCCTTGCGCGACAGCCCCCTGCCGCGGCTCGTCGCACGCTATCCGGCGAAGGCGACGACCCCGGATCTCCAGGCCGCGCGTTCCCTGCTCGCCTCCATGACCGTCAGACACTAGGAGAAGCCGATGACTGGACCCGCGTATCTCGCCCGAGGCGGCGAGCAGGTCTTCGCGCAGCCCTTCATCGCCGAAAAAGTCCAGTTCTTCGGCTTCGCGGTCAAGGCCGACAAGGCCAGGCTCCAGGCGATCTGCGACCGCTACCTGAACGGCCCCAGCGGTACGCACGACTTCGTGGCGCCGTTCGGGCACCTGTTCTTCGTCTTCAACCGGCTGGCCAAGCTCTACGCCAAGAACCCGCCCGACAACGTCCGCGGCTGGTACTCCGAGCAGGAAGCCGCGGTGTGGATGCTGGTGTACGACAGCAAGCGCCAAAAGCTCGTGTGGTATCTGCCCTACATCCTCGTCGACAGTTCCTACGCCATGGCCATGGGGCGGGAGATCTACGGCTTTCCCAAGGAGTTCGGCTGGTTCGACATTCCCGACGGCCCGGCCGCGCCCACTTCCATGAAGGTCGAGACGGTCGTGGTCGAGACGCTCGATCCCGACTGCCAGGCCCTGCAGAAGCCCCTGTTCACCGCGCAACGCGCGAACGGCGGCACGAGCGCCACGCCTGACCGGCAAGTGCGCGCGTCGGACCAGTTGACCCGGGCGCTGGTCGAGGGCCTGCGCGTTGCCGACGACGTGGCGCCGGTCCTCTCCGCGAGCCAGCTCCAGCAGCTTCTCTCGGTGCCGATCCCCATGGTGTTCCTGAAACAGTTCCGCGACGGCGTGCAGCCGGCCACCGCCTGCTTCCAGTCGGTCCAGGAGGTGCCGATCGTCATGACCCGCTTCCACGATGCCCGCTTGTACTGGCATCGCTACGAGATCGTGTTCCAGGACTGGGCGAGCCATCCGCTGCGCCGCGATCTGGGGTTGGCGGCGGGCCCGATCCCGGTGGACATGGCCTACTGGGCGATGTTCGACTTCGAGATCGGCGCCTGTACCGAGGTGTGGAGGGCGCCGACGTGAGCCCGGCCGCCGATCCGGCCCCGGCGAAGAAGAAGGTCGCCATCCTGGGCGGCGGCGTGGCCGCCGTCACCGTCGCCATGCAGCTCAGCGAGGACCCGAACTGGCGCGACACGTTCGAGAGCATCACGATCTATCAGCTCGGCTGGCGGCTGGGCGGCAAGGGCGCCACCGGCCGCGTCGGCCCCAACAACCGCATCCTCGAGCATGGCCTGCACATCTGGCTGGGCTACTACGAGAACGCCTTCAAGCTCATCCAGAGCGTTTACCGGGACGCCAGGCGCCTGCCGGGCGCACCGCTGCAGACTTGGGAGCAGGCCTTCACCGGCCAGAACTATGTCGGCGTCGACGAGTTCTACAACGGCGGCTGGGTGCCGTGGATGCTCGAGCTCCCGGTCAACAACCGCGTCCCCGGCGACGGCAAGGTACCCTCGCTGCGCGACTCCATGCAGGATCTGTCCGACTGGATCGGGAGGAATGCCGAGCGGGCTCTGCCGCCCGACCCGGCCGCCGCCATGCTGGGCAAGAGACTGGTGCAGCTCGCCCCGCTGGTCGGCGACCCGGCACACACCGCCGAAATCAAGCTCACCCTGTCACAGCTCCTGAGCAAGGTGACGCACCATCGGACCGCCGCCGCCCTCACCGATCTCCAGAAGCACCGCCTGCTGCTGCTGACCGAGATGGCGATCGTCATCATGTTCGGACTGCTGGTCGACGACATCTACAAGTATGGCGACCTGGAGAAGCTGGAGCATATCGACTTTGCCCACTGGCTGGGCCGCTACAACCCGGGATCGGAGGTCGCGGATCTCAAGCGCAACCCGCTGCTGCGCGGCATCTACGACTTTGCCTTCGCTTTCGAGAATGGCGAGGTCGACAGGCCGAACTTTGCGGCGGCGCCGGCCCTGCGGACGATTTTTCGCATGGTGCTGACCTACAAGGGCTCGATCTTCTGGAAGATGAACGCCGGGATGGGCGATACCATCTTTGCGCCGGCCTATCAGGCGTTGCGCAATCGCGGCGTCGACGTCCGCTTCTTCCACAAGGTGAAGCGGCTCGAACTCTCCGCCGACAAGGCGAGCGTGGCGCGCATCCACATCGGACGCCAGGCGACGCTCAAGGACGGCGCCTACCAGCCGCTGGTGCCGGTCGTCGTCGGCAGCCCGCCCAGCCGCGAGCCGCTGCCGTGCTGGCCGGGCGAGCCTCTCTATGACCAGCTCGTCGAAGGCGACGCGCTGCGCCAGGGCAAAATCGACCTGGAATCGTTCTGGACCCCCTGGCGCGACGTGGAGGAGCTGACGCTGGACGCCGGCAAGGACTTCGACGTGGCGGTGTTCGGGATCTCGCTGGGATCGGTCCCCTATCTCTGCAAGGAGCTGGTGGACGCCTCGCCCCAGTGGCGGGACATGGCGGCGAAGGTCGCGACGGTGAGGACCCAGGCGCTGCAGCTCTGGCTCAAGCCCGACATCGCGCACCTGGGCTGGAACCAGCCCAGTCCGATGATGGATGCGTGGATCGAGCCGCTCGACACCTGGGCCGACATGACCGATGTCATGGACTGCGAAAGCTGGGGCAACCCGGACAAGCCGGGCAGTCTCGCCTACTTCTGCGGACCGATGGTGGGCGGCATCCCCGACCAGGGCGACGCGGGCTTCCCGGCAAAGGCGCTGGCCGACGCGCAGGCTACCGCCAACCAGATGCTCAGCCGCGACATCGGCACCCTGTGGCCGGCGCTGGCCGCCGGCGGCCTGCCGGCCGGCGACGTCGTCGCCCGCTACGACCGGGCGAACGTGGACCCGTCCGAACGGTACGTGCAATCGCTCGCAGACACTGCGAAATATCGGCTGCCGGCGAACGGATCGGGCTTCGCGAACCTGGTGATCACGGGCGACTGGATCGACAACGGCTACAACGCCGGCTGCGTCGAAGCGTCCGTGTGGTCGGGACTCCAGGCGGCGAACACCATCCTGGGCCTGCCGCTCAACCAAGGTGTCGAGAACGGTGACTCTCGCACGATATGGTCCGGCCCCGGCAAGGCCTGATCCCAAGCCCCCAGCGAAGGGCTGAACTGCCGCGGCGGTAATGGTGTCCGGCGGCCCGGCTGCTATGGTACCGCCATGACCGACAACACAATGGCGGCTGGAAACGCACCGGCCGCGCCGACCGCTTCGATATCCAGCGCAAGCGCCAGCAGCACGACCTTCGCGGTCATCCTCTCGCTCAGCTTCTGCCACCTGCTCAACGACATGATGCAGTCGCTGGTGCCGGCGCTCTATCCCATCCTCAAGGATTCATACGCGCTGAGCTTCGGCCAGGTGGGCCTGATCACGCTCGCCTTCCAGTGCACCGCCTCGATGCTGCAGCCGCTGGTCGGGCTCTACACCGACAGGAAGCCGCAGCCCTATTCCCTGATGATCGGCATGGGCTTCACGCTGATCGGCCTGCTGCTGATGTCGCGCGCGGATTCCTATCCCCTGATCCTGCTGGCGGCGGCGCTGATCGGCATGGGCTCGTCAGTGTTCCATCCCGAGGCCTCGCGCGTGGCGCGCATGGCGGCGGGCGGCCGCTACGGCCTCGCGCAATCGCTGTTCCAGGTCGGCGGCAACATGGGCTCGGCGGCGGGACCGCTGCTCGCCGCCTTCGTCGTCGTGCCGCACGGCCAACGCAGCATCGTGTGGTTCTCCGGCGCGGCGCTGGTCGCCATGACGGTGCTGTTCCAGGTCGGCGGCTGGTACGCGCGTCGCCGCGCGACTCAACGACCCGCCGCGCGCGGCAAGGCCGCGGCCGCCGGCCCGCAGACCCTGTCGCGCGGCCGCGTGATCATGGCGGTCGCCATCCTGGTGGCGCTGCTGTTCTCCAAGAACGTCTACAGCGCCAGCCTCGGCTCCTACTTCACCTTCTACCTGATCGCCAAGTTCGGCGTGACGGTGGAGACGGCGCAGCTCTACCTGTTCGCCTTCCTGGTCGGCATCGTCATCGGCACGCTGGCCGGCGGCGCGGTGGGCGACCGGGTGGGCCGCATCCCGGTGATGTGGTTCTCCATCCTGGGCGCGCTGCCCTTCGCGCTGATGCTGCCGCATGCCAACCTGTTCTGGACCGGCGTGCTCGCCGTCACCGTGGCCATGATCATGGCCTCGGCCTTCTCCGCCATCCTGGTCTATGCCCAGGAGCTGATGCCGGGCCGCGTCGGGCTGGTGGCCGGCATGTTCTTCGGCTTCTCGTTCGGCCTGGGCGGGCTGGGCGCCGCGGCGCTGGGCCGGCTCGCCGACTTCGCCGGCATCGAGACCGTATACAAGGTCACGCCCTTCCTGCTGCTGCTCGGCCTGCTGACGGCGTTCCTGCCGCGCCGTCCGGGCGCTCCGAAGAACTTGCCTTAGCCGGGACGGAGCGCGGACCTCCCGGTCCGCACTCGTGGTTCATGAGCGGACCTGGAGGTCCGCGCTCCGGCTTAACCGAGGCCCTGCACGGCGAGCTTCGCAGCCTCGGCGATGACCGCGTTGCGCGCGTCGTCCGGGACCGTCGAACCGGTGAAGTAGACGGCGATCAGGATCGGCGCCCGTCCCTTTCCGCCGATCGCGGGTGGCCAGGCGATGGCGACGTCGTTGGCGGTGCCGTGGCCGCCGCCGCCCGTCTTGTCGCCGACACGCCAGTGCGGTGAGCGCCGGCGGCCCGCCAAAGCTTGCCACCAGCAGATTGCCCGCCGTGTTGTCGCTCAGCGTCACCGCCGCCTCGCAGGCCTCGGCCACCGAGAGGCCGGCGGGCCCGACATGATCCTTCGTCACCGGCGAATAGGTGACGAGGTCCTTGTCGGCAAAGACGATGCGGCGATCGAGCCGCTCCTCGCCGCGATCGACGCGGGCCAGCACAAAAGCCGCCGCGAGGAACTTGAAGGTGCTGCACAGGGGAAAGCGCTCCCCCATGCGATGGCCGACGCGCCGGCCAGTGGCGGTGTCGAGCGCCGCCTCGCCCAGTCGGCCGCCGTTGCGGCGTTCGATGTCGGCAAGCGCGGCTCGATAGTCGTCGGCGAAGGCCGGGAAGGTCATCAGCGGAGCAGCCAGCATCGCCCGGCGCGCGATCGAAGCAGGCATGGTCTTTTCCTTCATTGGCCCGGGGGAGTTGTGTCTACCACTCGCGGGCCGATGCGGTAAGGTCGGCGCAGCACGCGGGGAGCAAGCCATGATCCTGGGACTGTCGATCGAGACGTTCACGTTCTTGCACGTCGTCATCAGCCTTGTCGGGATCATGACCGGCTTCATCGTGGTCGCAGTGATGCTGCAAAGCGGCCCCATCGCCGGATGGAACGGGTTCTTCCTCATCACCACCATCCTGACCAGCGTGACGGGCTTCTTCTTCCCGTCCGCCGCCTTCGGCGCGCCGCACATCGTCGGCGTGATCTCCCTGATCGTTCTGGCCGTGGCGCTGTTCGCGATCTACGGCCGGCGCCTTTCCGGCATCTGGCGGCCGGTCTATGTCGTCTGCGCCGTCATTGCACTCTATCTGAACGTGTTCGTCGGCGTCGTGCAGTCGTTCGACAAGTTCGCCTACCTGCACAGGCTCGCGCCCACGGGGTCGGAGCCGGCCTTCGCCGTCACCCAGGCGGTGGTCCTGCTGGCGTTCATCGTCGCCGCGATCGCGGCGGCGCGACGCTACCATCCTCCTCTCAAGCCAATGTGAACGACGCGCCGCGGGCGCGAACCGCGCCGGCGGACTAGGCTGGCCGACGCTCCAACCGGCAGGGGGACGCATGGACGCCAAGGGATGGCTTTTCGGCATGGCGGCAGCGGTCGTGCTTGCCGCCGCCCCACAGGCCATGGCGCAATCGGCCGCGGACCAACTCTATGTCATGGATTGCGGCCACAACGCCGCGACCGACCAGTCGCGCTGGTCGCCCGGCGTCGATGTCGGCAAGCCGATCGGGCTGTCGGACAATTGCTACCTGATCCGCCACGGCTCGGACTGGGTGCTGTGGGACACCGGCTATCCCGATGCGGTGGCCGACAAGCCCGTCACCGGACCGATCGGCACCGCCACCCGCGCCCGGACGCTGGCCGCGCAGCTCGCCGAGCTCGGCGTCAAGCCGTCGGACATCCGCTATGTCGCGGTGTCGCACACCCACGGCGATCATGTCGGCAATGTCGACCTGTTCCCCGCCGCGACGCTGCTGATCCAGAAGGCCGAGCTCGACTGGGCCTTCGCGGCCGGCAAGAAGCCGCCCTTCAAGGGCGACCGCCCGCTGCGCGCGCTCGAGGGCGACCTCGACCTGTTCGGCGACGGCAGCGTGACGCTGATCGCCACGCCGGGCCATACGCCCGGCCACCAGTCTCTGCTGCTGCACTTGCCCCGGACCGGCTGGCTGGTACTGTCGGGCGATGCCGCCCACTTCAGGGACAATTGGGACAACAGGCGCGTGCCGTCGATGAACACCAGCGCCGAGCAGACCCAGGCCTCGCTCCAGAGGATCGCCGATCTGATGGCGCAGAAGAAGGCCGCGCTCTGGATCAACCACGACGAGGCGCAAAGCCGCAGCCAGAAACACTCCCCGCAATACTACGATTGATGCCGCCCATGATCGGACCCCTCAGCCTCGCGAACGTGATGACGGTGATCTTCGCCGTCCTGTGCCTGTGGACGATCGCGCCCCAGGCCCGCGGCAATGCCGTGAAGGTGTGGCGGCTGGCCATGCCGGCATCCTGCGCGGCGGTGGACGCCCTCATCCTGCTGGCGGGGACCTACCAGACGACGCTGGAGACCGATGCGGAATGGCTTGCGGCGGTGGCGATCGGGGCCGTGCTGGGGCGGATGAAGGGCTGGGCGATGACGATCGAGGTCGACCACATGCACGGCCTGGTCCGCCAATACCGCGCCGGCGACGGCCTGCTGGCGGGCCTCGCCCTCCTGGTGCTGGCGATGACCGACTTCATCGCCGCCGCCCAGGACGAGGCGCTGATCGAGCCGCAGCACATCGCCGCCGCGGCCGCGTTCTGCGCCGGCTATCTCGCCTGCCGCGCCATCTCCATCGCCGTCCGCACCACGCGCCTGCCGCACGTCGAGCTGCATCGGGCGTAGGGCACGAAGGAAGACGCGCCACTGAAGCGGCGCGCTAGCAAAATGATCAACGCGTGACGTAGACGGTCGAAGACGGCGGCGTCGGGTCGGTGTAGACGACGGTCGATGGCGCCGGAGCGGTCGTCACGGCCGCCGTCGCGGGGACCGGCTTCTCGACGGTTTCGGTACGCACGGAACAGGCGCTGGCCAGGCCGGCGACGACGACGGCGATGGCCGCCAGGGAAAGGGACTTCATCGGTAGACCTCCTCTGTCCTAGGAGGCTTAACGGCGGGTCCCCGCCCCCGGTTCCGGCGCCTTTATTTCACCTCGACGATGTCGGCGACGCCCACCTTCCTGTTGTTGACGGTCTGCAGCACGACGAAGCGGCCGGCCGAATTGTGGTCGTCGAAGGTCACCGTCTTGCCCATGACGTTGGTGAACTTCATGTTCTTGATGGCGTCCTTGACCTTCTCGCCGTCGGTGCTGTTGGCCTCCTTGATCGCCTGGGCGATGATGCGGATCGAATCGTAGCCGCCCCAAGTCTGCAGGTAGGGCTCCGACTTGTACTTGGCCTTGATCTTCTCGACGAAGGCCTTGTTCTGCGGCGCGTCGATGGTGGCGTTGTAGGTCCAGGCGCTGATCGATTTCTCCATGCCGCCCGCCTCGATGATCGGCGTGTTGCGACCGCCCAGCTCGATGCGGCCGGTATAGGGAATGCGCACGCCGAGCTGCATGGCCTGGCGCAGGAAGTTGATCGAATCGCCGCCCACCTGGAAGGTGGCGATGGCGTCGGGATGGCGCTGCTGCAGGCGCGTCAGGATGCTGGTGAAGTCCGGCGCGTTCTGCGGATGGAAGTCGGTCGACACGACCTCGATGCCGGCCTTGCCGGCGACAGCCTTGAAGGCGTCGGCGCCGCCGCGGCCGAAGTCGGTATCCTCGCCGACGATGGCGACCGTCTTGAACAGCTTCTTGGCGCCGAGATAGATGCCGAGCGCGTCCATCATGGCGCTGTCGGACGGGCTGATGCGGAACGAGTACTCGTTGCGGCCCGGACCCGCCAGCTCGGTGATCTGCGGGTTCGACGCGATGCCGGTGATCATCGGAATCTTGGCGTCGGCGATGATCTTCATGCTGGCGAGGTGGGCCGAGCTGCAATGCGCGCCCTCGATCGCCACCACCTTGGCCTCGACCAGCTTGTTGGCGACGTTGACCGCCTCCGACGGATTGCACTTGTTGTCGAGCACCATCAGCTCGACCTTGCGCCCGCCGAGCAGGCCGCCCAACTCGTTGATCTCCTCGACGGCGAGATTGACGCCCCACATCTCCCATTCGGAGGCGACGGCGGCGACGCCGGTCTTGGGCGTCGAAACGCCGATCACGATGGGCTGCGCCAACAGCGGGCCAGCCCCCAGCACGCAGGCGGCCGCGGCCGCCATCATTATCCTGATCCTCATCATGTCCCTCCGCTCACACTCCCCGTGTTCCAGTCAACAACATAGCAGGCGGCGTGCCAAGCAAGCGCGAGATGCGCCGGGCCGCGCCCGTCACCAGCGGCTCGACGGTCTGCAGCGTCAGGCCGGAGTTGAGATACTTGGGAAAGGCCACGCTCAGCGCCGCCACGACGGCGCCGCTGCGATCGCGGATCGGCGCGCCGACCGACAGCACGCCGGGAATGTTCTCCTCGTTCACGATGCCGAAGCCCTGCCGCCGCACCTTGGCCAGCGACGCCATGACGGCCGACGGATCGGTGACGGTGTGCGGCGTGATGGCGGCGAGCTTGCGCGGCCCGAGAATCCTGCGCGCCTCGGCGTCGCTGAGCGAGGCCAGCAGCACCTTGCCGGCGGCGGTGCTGTGCAGCGGCATCTCGCTGCCCGGGCTCACCTTGATGGCGACCGGCGCGTCGGCCTGCACGGCCAGGAGATAGATGGCGCGGCCGTCGCGCAGCACCGAGACGAAGCCGTTGAGATGGTGCTCGTGCGCGAGCCGCTCCAGTTCGCGGCGCGCCGCCACCACATAGTCGAAGGCGCCCTCGCCGCTGGCGCCCAGCGCCAGCGAGCGATGGCCGAGGCGATAGCGCCGGGTCTCGCCGTTCTTCTCGATGTAGCCGCGGCTCGCCAGCGAGCTGATCAGGCGCTGCACGATGGTCGGGCTGAGGCTCGAGCGGCGGGCGAGCTCGCGCACGCCCACCTCGGCGCCCTCGGCCGCGATCATCTCGAGCACGTCGAGGCCGCGCTCCAGCGACTGCGAGCCCGCCGCCCTCTTGGGCAGGGCGCGCGCCGGCCGGAGCCTGGGAGCCAGGATGACACGGCGGGCGCTCATGCCGGGCGTGCCGAATATCGGTACATCGTTTCGATAGTTGCAGGTTGGCAGGTTTCTTGTTTATGTGTCAACGCCATGACGACGAACCGACCGCCTGCCGCCGCGCCCCGCCGTGGTCCGGGAATTGCAACGCGGCGACCGCAATGACCATCGACGCGGTCTACCTCCTGCAGCTCACGCTGAACGGCATCACGCTCGGCCTGCTCTATGCGCTGATCGCGGTCGGCCTGTCGCTGATCTTCGGCGTCATGGAGATCATCAACTTCGCCCATGGCGAGCTGCTGATGCTGGGCGCCTTCGCCATGGCCTTCGCGCTGCCGGTGATGGGCCTGCTCTACTGGCCGGCGCTGGTGACGGCGATCCTGGCGGTCATGCTGGTCGGCTTCGTCGTCTACGAGGTGCTGCTGGCCAAGCTCAGGCCCGACGAGTTCGAGCGCAGCATCCTGATCACGCTCGGCCTGTCGATCATCCTGATCCACGTGATGCAATATCTCTTCACCGCCACGCCGCGGCTGGTCGACACGCAGTACGGCTTCGAGGGCGTCGATATCGGCTCGATCCGCATCACCTGGACGCGGGTGATCGGCGCGGGCGCCGCGCTGGCCGCCTTCGCCGGCCTCTACCTCGTGCTGCGCCACACCCAGTTCGGCCGCGCCATGCGCGCCATCGCGCAGAACCGCGAGGCCGCGCTGATGGTCGGCATCCGCCCGCGCGTGGTGGCGCGCAACGCCATGATCCTGGCGGCCGGCCTGTGCGGCCTCGCCGGCGCGGCGATCTCGCCCATCCAGCTCGTCACGCCCTACATGGGCCAGTTCCTGATCTTCAAGGCCTTCGCCCTGGTGATCATCGGCGGGCTGGGCAACATCCCCGGCGCCATCGTGGCGGCGGTCGCGCTCGGCCTGATCGAGAGCTGGATCGGCGGCTTCTTCGAGATCGCCTGGCAGGAAGCCGCCGTGTTCGTGATCATGATCGTGATGCTGTTCCTGCGCCCCGACGGGCTGTTCAAGCGCGGCGGCATGAGGGTCGGATGAAGCTCGCCTCGCCGATCGCGCCGGTCATCGCCGCCCTGCTGCTGGCCGCGCTGCCGCTTCTCACCTCGTCGAACTACATCATCGGCGTCGGCGTCTCGGCGCTGGTCTTCACCGTCGCGGCGGCGGCGCTGAACCTGATCTACGGCTTCACCGGCCTGCTGTCCTTCGCCCAGCTCGGCTTCTGGGGCATCGGCGGCTATGCGACGGCGCTCACGGTGGTGACCTTCGGCGGCACCTTCTGGTGGGGCCTGGTGTGGGCGGCGCTGATCAACGCGGCGCTGGCGCTGGCGGTCGGCTATCCGACCCTGCGCACCAACCGGCACGCCTTCGTCATCGTCACGCTAACCTTCGCCCTGCTGGTGACCCTGATCGCGCGCGACTGGGTCGACCTCACGCGCGGGCCGCTCGGCATCCCCAACCTGCCGGCGCCGCAGGCCTTCGGCCACAGCTTCGACACCACCGCCAAGTTCTACTGGGTCGCCTGGGCCTTCTCGGTCGTCATGCTGGGCCTGCTCTATGCGCTGTGCAGCTCGCGCATCGGCCGCACGCTGGTCGCCATCAAGCAGAACGAGCCGCTGGTGCGCGCGCAGGGCATCTCACCGATGCCCTACAAGCTCGCCTCCTTCGCCATCAGCGCCGCCGTCACCGGCGCGGCGGGGGGAGTCTACTGCTTCAACCTGCGCATCATCGATCCGCTGTTCCTCGACTTCTATTACATGCAGACCTTCCTGATCATCGTGATCATCGGCGGGGCGGGCAGCTTCTGGGGCGTGGTCGTCTCGGGCATCGCCCTGTCGGCCCTGCCCGAGGTGCTGCGCTTCTCCGACGACCTGCGCATGATCATCTACGGCGTGATCCTGGTGGTCGCCATGTTCGTCATGCCGTCGGGCGTGGCGGGCTGGCTGCACGAGCGCCGGCTCGCCCGCCTGCGCGAGGCGCTGCGATGAGCGCGCTGCTCGAAGTCTCGAACCTGCGCAAGTCCTATGCCGGCGTGCATGCGCTGGACGGCGTCTCCTTCGCCGTCGAGGCCGGCAGCGTGACCGGCCTGATCGGACCCAACGGCTCGGGCAAGAGCACGGCGATCGACTGCATCTCGGGCTTCCAGAAGCTCGACGGCGGCAAGGTCGTGCTGGCGGGCGCCGACATCACCGGCCGGGCCGCGCACCACATCGCCCGCGCCGGGCTGATGCGCACCTTCCAGACGGTGCGCATCTACGAGCGGCTCTGCCTGCGCGACAATCTCGCCATCGCCGCCCAGCAGTTCGATCCCGCGACCTGGCTCGACGAGTTCCTGCGCACCCGGCGCTACCGCGACGCCGTGGAGCGGGCCGAGGCGCGCGCCCGCGAGCTGGTCGAGCTGATCGGCCTCAAGCGCTACTGGGAGGCCGAGACCGGCATCCTGTCCTACGGCCAGAAGAAGCTGGTGGCGCTGGCCGCCGCGCTGATGCCGCATCCCAAGATCGTGGTGCTCGACGAGCCGGTGGCGGGCGTCAATCCCAGCCGCATCCGCGAGATCGAGGCGGCGCTCGCCCAGCTCAACCGCGCCGGCGAGACCTTCCTGATCGTCGAGCACAATGTCGAGTTCATCACCAATCTCTGCCATCGCGTGATCGTGCTCGACCAGGGCAAGAAGCTGGCCGAGGACAGCGCCGCCGCGATCCACACCGATCCCCGCGTGCTGGAGGCCTATCTCGGCATGACGCCGGAGATGGCCGAGGCCGAGATGCGGGGCGCCGCATGACCGGGCCGGCGCTCGAGCTGGTCTCGGTGACGGCGGGCTACGGCGACGCGCGCATCGTGCGCGACTTCTCGGCCCGCCTGCAGGCCGGCACCATCACGACCCTGATCGGCGGCAACGGCGCGGGCAAGTCGACCCTGCTGCGCGCCATCTACGGCACCAACCGGCTGTTCGACGGCCAGATCGTGTTCAAGGACGAGACCATCGAGCGCCTGCCGCCCTGGGAGCGGCTGAGGCGCGGCGTGGGCTTCGTGCCGCAGGGCCGTTGCAACTTCCCGGCCATGGATGTGGGCGAGAACCTCAAGATGGGCTGCTACACCCTGCCCGCCGCCCGCCACGAGGCGGCGATCGAGCGGGTCAGCGGCCTCTTCCCCATGCTGCGCCAGAAATGGCGCACCGACGCCGGCAACCTGTCGGGCGGCGAGCAGCAGATCCTGGAAATGGCCATGGTGCTGGTGGTCGAGCCCAGCCTGCTGCTGCTCGACGAGCCTTCGCTCGGCCTGTCGCCCAAGATGCAGGGCGACGTGTTCACCACGGTGCAGCGGATCGCGGCGACCGGCGTCACGGTGCTGGTCGTCGAGCAGAACGTGCGCGGCGCGCTCCTGATCTCCGACCGCGCCCTGGTGATGGAACAGGGACGGCTCTTCATGGAAGGCCCGGCGGCGGAGGTGCGCACCGATCCGCGCATCCGCCAGGCCTATCTCGGCGGCAACATCCAGCAGACGGCAGCGTAGGAGCACATGGAAAAGGCCAAGGACAAGGCGAGATTGGCAGTCGATATCGGCGGGACCTTCACCGACCTCTGCCTCGAGGCGAACGGCAAGCGCACCAGCGTCAAGGTGCTGACCACGTCGCGCGCGCCGGAGGAAGGCGTGCTGGCCGGCATGGCGGAGATCCTGAAGCAGGCGGCGGTCGAGCCCGCCGACCTCGGCCTGATCATCCACGGCACGACGCTCGCCACCAACGCCATCATCGAGCGCAAGGGCGCCAGGACGGCGCTGGTCGTGACCGAGGGCTTCCGCGATTCGATCGAGATCGCCTTCGAGCACCGTTTCGAGCAGTACGACATCTTCATGCAGAAGCCGCCGCCGCTGGTGCCGCGCGACCTGCGCTTCGGCGTGCCCGAGCGCATGGACGGGCGCGGCAACGTGCTGATCCCGCTCGACGAGGCGGCGGTGAAGGCGCTGGCGCCGCGGCTCAAGGCGGCGGGCGCCGAAGCGATCGCGATCGGCTACATGCATGCCTATCTCGACGGCAGGCACGAGCGGCGCACGCGCGATATCCTGGCGGAGGCGCTGCCCGGCGTGTCGATCACGCTGTCCAGCGAGGTCTCGCCCGAGATCCGCGAATACGAGCGCTGGTCGACCGCGGTGGCCAACGCCTATGTGCAGCCGGTGATGGCCCGTTATCTCGGCCGGCTCGACGAGGCGCTGCGCGCCAAGGGCGTGACCTGCCCGCTCTTCCTCATCACCTCGGGCGGCGGGCTGGCGGCGCTGGAGACGGCGCGCAAGTTCCCCATCCGGCTGGTCGAATCGGGGCCGGCGGGCGGCGCCATCCTGGCGGCGTCGCTGGCGCGCCAGTGCGGGCTCGACAAGGTGCTGAGCTTCGACATGGGCGGCACGACGGCCAAGATCTGCCTGATCGACGACGGCGAGCCGCAGCATTCGCGCACCTTCGAGGTGGCGCGGCAGTACCGCTTCCTCAAGGGCAGCGGCCTGCCGCTGCGCATCCCGGTGATCGAGATGGTCGAGATCGGCGCGGGCGGCGGCTCGATCGCCTCGGTCGATTCGCTGAGCCGCGTGAATGTCGGACCGGAGAGCGCCGGCGCGGAGCCCGGCCCGGCGAGCTACGGTCGCGGCGGCACCGAGCCCACCGTGACCGACGCCGACGTGGTGCTGGGCCGCATCGACCCGGCCTATTTCGCCGGCGGCTCAATCAAGCTCTCGCCCGACAAGGCGGGCGCCGCCGTCGACAAGGCGGTGGGCACGCCGCTCGGGCTGAAGCGCCTCGATGCGGCCTTCGGCGTGAGCGAGATCGTCGAGGAGAACATGGCCAATGCCGCGCGCGTGCATGCCGTGGAGCGCGGCAAGGAGCTGCAGGACCGCACCATGATCGCCTTCGGCGGCGCCGCGCCCATCCATGCCGCGCGGCTGGCCGAGAAGCTCGGCATCAGCCGCATCCTGGTGCCGAGCGGCGCCGGCGTGGGCTCGGCGGTCGGCTTCCTGATGGCGCCGGTGGCCTACGAGGTGGTGCGCAGCCGCTACGTGCAGCTCGACGAGGACAAGTTCGACCCGGCCTACGTCAACGCCCTGTTCGCCGAGATGCGCGCCGAGGCCGAGGCCGTGGTCAAGGCGGGCGCGCCGGACGCCAGGCTGGTCGAGACGCGCACCGCCGACATGCGCTATCGCGGCCAGGGCCACGAGATCACCGTCAGCCTGCCGCCGGGCGCCTTCGACAAGGCCTCGCGCGAGACGCTGGTGAAGCTCTATGAGGACGGCTACGCCACGACCTTCGGCCGCACCATCCCCGGGCTGGGCGTCGAGATCATGAACTGGACCCTGCGGCTCGCCGCCGAGCAGGACGCCATGGCCAAGGCCCCGCCGCAGCCGGCCGACAAGCCCGCCAAGGCGCGCGGCACGCGGCCGGTCTACGACCCGGCCGATCAGGACATGAAGGACGTGTCCGTCTATCATCGCGCCGACCTGGCGGTCGGCAGCCTCGTGCCGGGCCCGGCGGTCATCGCCGAGGACGAGACCACGACCATCGTGCCGAAAAGCTTCGCCGCGCGGGTGAGCCCGATCGGCGCCCTTCTGCTGGAAAAGGTGGGACCATGAGCATCAACGATCCGCTGTCGCCCATTCGCCTGCAACTGATGTGGGACCGCCTGATCGCGGTCGTCGAGGAGCAGGCGCTGGCGCTGATCCGCACCGGCTTCTCGACCTCGACACGCGAGGCCGGCGACCTCTCGGCCGGCGTGTTCGATCTCGAGGGCGCCATGCTGGCGCAGGCCGTCACCGGCACGCCGGGCCACATCAACTCGATGGCGCGCGCGGTGCGGCACTTCCTGGAGAAGTTCCCGGCCAGGACCATGAAGGAAGGCGACATCTTCCTGACCAACGACCCGTGGAAGGGCACCGGCCATCTGCACGACTTCACCTTCGTCACGCCGACCTTCCGGCGCGGCAGGATGGTGGCGCTGTTCGCCTCGACCTGCCACGTGGTCGATATCGGCGGCCGCGGCATGACCACCGACGCCCGCCAGGTCTACGAGGAAGGGCTCTACATCCCGCTGATGCGCTTCGCGCGCGAGGGCAAGGTCGACGAGACCCTGGTCGAGATCGTGAGCGCCAACGTGCGCGAGCCCATCCAGGTGGTGGGCGATCTCTACTCGCTGGCGACCTGCAACGAGATCGGCTGCCGCCGCCTGATCGAGATGATGAACGAGTTCGCCATCGACGATCTCGACCGGCTGGGCCGCCACATCCTGGAGAAGTCCAAGCAGGCCTCGCTGGAGGCGATCCGCAGGATCAAGCCGGGCGACTACAGGTTCTCGATGCGGGTCGACGGCTACGACAAGCCGATCGACATCGTCGCCAGCATGAAGATCGGCGACGGCGGCATTGATGTCGACTTCACCGGCACCTCGGGCGTGTCGGCCTTCGGCATCAACGTGCCGGTCTGCTACACCGAGGCCTATGCCTCGTTCGGCGTGAAGTGCATCGTGGCGCCCAAGGTGCCCAACAACGAGGGCTCGCTGTCGGTGATCCGGGTCACCGCGCCGGAGGATTCGATCCTCAACGCGCGCAAGCCCGCGCCGGTGGCGGCGCGCCATGTCACCGGCCAGATGCTGCCCGACGTGATGTTCGGCTGCCTGCACCAGGCGCTGGGCGGCGGCGTGCCGGCCGAAGGCACGTCGTGCCTGTGGAACCTGTTCGCGCTGGGCGGTCCCGGCCGCACCGACGGCGACCCGGCCGAGACGGTGCACGCCCAGGCCTTCAACGTCATGAGCTTCCATGCCGGCGGCACCGGCGCGCGGCCGGGCAGCGACGGGCTGTCGGCCACGGCCTTCCCCAGCGGCGTGAAAAACGTGCCGATCGAGGTCAACGAGGCGGTGTCGCCCATCGTGGTGTGGCGCAAGGAGTACCGCCAGGATTCCGGCGGCGCCGGCGAGTTCCGCGGCGGGCTGGGCCAGATCATGGAGGTCGGCACGCTCGACAAGGCGCCGTTCGCCATCAGCGCCTATTACGACCGCATCGACCATCCGCCGCGCGGCCGCGAGGGCGGGCTGACGGCGCCGCGGGCACCGTCACGCTGTCGTCGGGCCAGGCGCTGCGCGGCAAGGGCCAGCAGACCGTGCCGCAGAAGGACCGCGTGATCATCTCCATGCCGGGCGGCGGCGGGCTGGGCAATCCGCGCCGACGCCCCGCGGCGGCCGTGGCCGACGACGTGCGGCTGGGCTTCATCTCAGCCGAGGCGGCGCGTCGCGACTACGGCGTGGCGGTCGACGATTCCGGCACGGTGGACGAGGCGGAAACCGCCAGGCTGCGCGTGCTCGCGGCCGAGTAAGGAAAGATCAAGGAGAATGCGATGCGTGTGAGCGCCGGCCTGCCGACCGGAATGGAAGGCCTGACCTATCCGATCCCGTTCTCCGATCCGGAGAACGTCATCAAGATCGCCCAGGCGGCCGAGAAATTCGGCTACGACTTGGTGTGGGGCAACGACCACATGACGACCCAGAACTACGTGCGCGCCGAGTTCCCGGTGCCGCCGCGCTTCTGGGAGCCGCTGGTCACCTATGCCTTCGTGCTCTCCAACACCAAGACCATCAAGGTCGGCACCGGCGTGCTGGTGCTGCCGATGCGCCACGACATCGTGGTCACGGCCAAGCAGATCGCCACCCTGGACCATTTCGGCAAGGGGCGGCTCGAGATCGGCGTCGGCATCGGCGCCTATCGCGAGGAGTTCAAGGCGCTGCAGCCCGACGCCCGGATGGATCGCGGCGACATCGTCGACGAGGGCCTGCAGGCGCTCAACCTGCTGTTCACGGAGCGCGTCGCGAGCTTCGACGGCAAGTACTACAAGTTCCGCGACGTCGAGCTGTACCCGAAGCCGCTGCAGAAGAAGATCCCGATCTATGTCGGCGGCAACAACCCCAACAACATCGAGCGCACCGTCAAGTGGGCCGACGGCTGGCTGCCCGCCGGCATGCATGTCGACCGCCTGCGCGCCGGCGTGAAGACATTGCACGAGAGGGCCGAGCAGGCCGGACGCGATCCCAGGACGATCGAGGTCTGCCCGCAATTCGTGGTGCATGTCGGCAAGACCCACGAGGCAGCGGTCGAGAGCTTCCGTAAGAGCCAGATGAACAAGCATCTGGTGTCGCTCAGCAAATCGACGCTGAAGGGCCAGGGCGCGGCGACGCACGAGGACATCAACCTGATCGGCACGCCGGCCGAGATCGTCGACAAGGCCAACGCCTTCCGCGAGGCCGGTGTCACGCACCTGCTCGGCCTCTATTTCGCGGCCAACTCCGTGCCGGAGCTGATCGACCAGATGCAGATCTTCGGCGAGGAGGTCACGCCCAGGATCACGTGAGGCTCGCGCGCGGCTCGTGGCCGCGCCTGCCGCCATTATTTCGCCTATTCTCGATTGCAGGCTATCCTCAGGGGAGTTCATGGGAGGCGGCAGCGCTTTCCGACGGGCTTGGGGGCTGGGGTTGAGCAGACATCCAGATGCACGGACGGCCGGTCGCCAAGACCGGATTGGTCGCGGTCGTCGGCGTGCCGGACCGGACGGCAGACCCTTCGCCCATCTGCCGCTTTCCCGTCCCTTCACGTCGCGCGAGCCTTAAATGTCCACGAATCTCACGCTCCATCTCTCGCCGGACTTCCTGCAGGAGATCACGGGATCATCGACCGGAACCGGGGGCAGCGGCACGCAGGGCGGGACGTGGGCCTATCTGTGGAACAACCTCCCACCGCCCGACGTGCCGGTGTCGCCCCTGCTGCCGGGTGCGACCAACAACTTCACGCCGCTCGTCACGGCCGGCGAGCTCACCTCCAACGTCACGCTGGGCGCCGATGGCAACTACGACGTCACCATCGCCCTCACCGACTCGTCGCAGGCCATCACGTCGGGCGGTGCCCTCTATCTCATCGTGCAGAGCGAGGATCCCAGCAACCACCACGATCTCACGACCCTGATCGGCGGCAACGAAGGCAACATCCAGCCCAACGTCGAAGCCTGGAACTACGGCTACGCGCAGTTCGAGTTCACGCTGAAGAACAAGGGGTCGGACCAGGGCGACCTCACGGCGATCCCGGGCTTCGCCCAGCACCTCGCGGTGAACATCAACTACTCCGACGGCAGCAGCGATTCGCGCGGCTACGCGGTCAGCGGCGCCACCTTGACCACGGACCTGTCGACCCTCGAGCCGGCCGCGGCGCTCACCTATCCCGCCGCGTCATCGGGAACGCCCTACAGCCCGCTCGACGGCCAGACGTCGATGGTGATCTCGCCGTCCAACGGCAATTTCGGCTCGGGCTTCTATCCGTCGACCAACTGGAGCCAGTATCTCACGGCCGTCGCGCAGCTCAGCGACATGACCATTTCGGGCGTGACCAACGGAGAGCCCGACGCCAGCGGCATCTGGCACAACGGCCAGTACTATTCCTACACCGTGTCGAGCACGACGCTGAGCAGCGGCGCCTGGGGCGCGGCAGGCACCTACTTCGTGTTCAGCCCGACAACGGCGAGCCAGACCCAGGGCTACATCCTGATCAGCGAGTCCACGCTGCAGGACAACCTCTACGCGGCCGGCCAGGGCACCGTCACGCTGTGGGAGGACAGCGGCTTCACCCAGCCCTACATCGTTCCGGGCAGCGGCGCGACGCCGGGCACCGCCCCCACCAGCAACGCCTTCAACCCGTCGACCAACAACGAGTGGGGCAACATCTTCACGCCGCTGTTCACGGGATTCACGGCGGGCTACTGGGGCACCACCGCCCAGCAGTCCAACCCGATGAACCGCGGAACGACGGACAACCTGGCGGGCGGCCCCCTAAACCTCGACGATTCGCGCAACTGGTCGCCGTCCTACGCCTTCGACCTCAATCGCACCAACACCGTCCCGACGTATCAGCACAACGACGCCTATTCACAGGAGTTCTTCAACAACTCCAACGTCTACGGCTCGGCCTTCTCCGACAACCTCTCCAACGGGCTGACGCCCAGCCCGCTGATCGGGCTGTCGACTCCGGGCACCTCGACCAACGTCAGCAACATCGACCTGTACGTCTACGGCTCGACCGAGACGGACCCCTACTACAGGACGCCGGTGGGCGCGAACTACCTGCCGCTGCCGTCGGGAGAGCTGGATTACCTGGCGCCGACCTCCTCCACCAGCGGATTGCAGCTGAAGGTGGTGGGGAGCGCGGCCGGCCTGTTCCTGCAGTCCGACGTCACCGCGCAACTCGGCATCTACCAGGGCAACGGCGAATTCACCTACGTGCCGCTCGGCACAGGCGGGAATCTCTGGCAGAACTTCAACGTCAGCGGCGGCCCCGGCGCGTGGACGGCGGCAGCCGGCGGCGTGAACGTCCAGGGCACCTTCTTCATCGACAACCTGCCGCTTCCGGCGACGGCGACGGCGGGCCAGATCTACTGGTATCAGCTCGTTTTCTCAGACACGGCGGGCGACCAGAAGGTCTTCGACTTCTACGCAACCGCCGGCTCGATGCTCGGACAGGTGCAGACCGGAGCGACCAGCGTCGCCGCCGATGGCGGCGCCGAGATCAATGCGCTCACGCTCACTCCGACCCTGATCGAGCTCGACCTAAACCCCGGCTCGTCCACGCCGTCGGGCCTGCTGACGTTCGTCTACAACAGCCAGTTCTCGCCCATGCCGGCCGCTCCCGTGGTCGGCACCTTGTCGAGCAGCCTGTTCACCGCACTCAACGACCAGGACGGCACGGGCATCTTGAGCACTCCAGCCCCCAGCGTCACCGTCCAGAGCGCCGGCAACCTAGCCTTCGGCTGGACGGGAACCAACAACGGCACGCACACCGGCACCCCGACGAATCCGGTGTTTCCCGGAAGCGGCCCCTACACGCCCGGCCTCGTGTCGGCCTACACCAACAAGATCAACGCGGGCGATATCGCGCAGATCAACTTCCTCGACACGACGACGGGCCACGACCTCCACACGGTATTGTACGCCACGGCGGATCTCGACGGCCAATGGCAGACCACGTCGACCGCGCAGCTTGGCAACGGCAACTACACCGTGACCATGACCGAGTACCTGTCCGACGGCACCACGGTCTTCGGCCCGCCCAGCGCGACGCTCACGATCGACGTCAACATCCCCACGCTGTCGCTGCAGTCGACCCATGATGGAAGCGGCCTTGAATTCGCCTCCGACGGAGGACTCGGCGAGGGCGGCGGCAACTGGCTCCATCTCGACGCGCTGACCGCGCCGTCGAGCCTGCCGCAGGGCGCCACGCTGCTGCTGTACGGGACGCAGGCCGACGGCACGCTGGTCGCGCGTGACGGCCATACCGGCTCGGACGTCGGCATAGAAGACGCGACGCTGGCCAAGATCGGAACGATCCAGAGCGACACGGGCGGCCTGCTTCTGGAGGCCCACCAGACCTTCTTCCTGCCCGCCGACGAGCAATTGCATTTCGCCGTCCTCAACAAGGACGGCACGATCAGCGCCGGGCCCGAGGTCCATATCGGCAGCCAGGGCGGCGCGCTGACGGTGAATGCCGGCGGGCTGGGATTTTCCGTCGCGGTCGACAACACCATCACCGACCAGACGTACCTGGCCGCCGACCAGCGCAGCGCCGACCAGCCGGTCGTGCACCTGACGCAGGGCGAGACGATCCATGTGGAGCTGGCCGGCAGCGCGGCAAACAGCAACACCCTGCACTTCGTGCGCATGGACGTCGATGCAAGCACGGGCGCGTGGAGCGTGGGCGGCGTGATTTACGGCAACACCGACGCCTTCCGCGCCGCCGTTCAGCAGAACTGGGACCCGGGCATCTCGGTGCAGGACGGCCACAGCACCTTCCACGCGGACACCAACTGGTCGGTCGCCGGCAAGAGCGGCTTCTATGCGCCGGTGTTGGCCACCCAGAACGGCGACATCTTCGTGGTCGGCACGGCCAACGTCGACGGCCACGAGCATATCCGGATGCTGGGCGAGAACACGTTCGGCATCGAGGATCTGCGCGCCGACCAGCACAGCGACTTCGACTACAACGACATGGTGCTGAAGCTGACGGCGGTCTAGCGGGACCTGCCAGCGGGACTTGCCGAACGGGCCGTTGTAGGCTCCCCTTCCGGCCGACAAGGCAAGGGCGGGAGGGACATCGATGTCTTTGAGCGGAGACCTGGGCGCCGGCACGCCGGCCGGCGGAATCGCCTTCACCGGCTGTGCGATGATGGCAGGCGCGGCGTCCTCGCCGGCCTCTCCGCCGCATGCCCACGCCCACGGCCGGCGGCGCGAGGTCGTGGTCAACGGCAAGCGGATCAAGACCATCGACGTGCACGCCCATTGCTGCGTGCCGGCGGCGATGGCGCTGGTCAAGCACCCGCTCGAGGCGCCTGGCCTCTTGATGGAGGACACCAGCACGCGCATCGCCGCGATGGACGCGCAGGGCATCGATGTCGAGGCGCTCAGCATTAATCCCTACTGGTATCGCGCCGAGCGCGACGTGGCGGCCGAGCTGATCAAGCTGCAGAACGAGACCCTGGTCGAGTTCTGCGCCGCCAATCCGGACCGCTTCGTCGCCTTCGCGACGGCTTCCCTGCAGCATCCCGATCTCGCCGCCGAGCAGGTCGAGCATGCGGTGAAGAAGCTCGGCTTCCGCGGCGTCGGCGTGGGCGGCAGCGTGGCGGGCGAGGAGCTGGCCAATCCCCGGTTCCATCCGTTCTGGGCCAAGTGCGAGGAGCTGGGCGTGCTGGTCTTCATGCATCCGCTGGGCACGCGCGAGCTGGAGCCGAGCGGCCGGCTGGGCGGCAGCGGGCTCCTGACCAACACGATCGGCAATCCGCTCGAGACCACGATCGCGCTGTCGCACCTGATCTTCGAGGGCACGCTCGACCGCTTTCCCGGCTTGAAGATCTGCGCCGCGCACGGCGGCGGCTTCCTGCCGTCCTACGCCAACCGGTCGGATGCGGTGATCCGCACCTTCCCCAACCGCGTGGGACCGCTGCCCAGGAAGAAGCCGACGGCCTATCTCAAGGACGGCCAGCTCTTCTTCGACACGATCGTCTTCACGCCCGAGGCGCTGCGCCACCTGATCGCCGAGACCGGCTCCGGCCAGATCATGATCGGCACCGACTACCCGTTCCCGTGGACCAGCACCGAGATCGACCTGGTGCTCGGCACGCCGGGGCTCAGCGACGACGAGCGCATCGCCATCCTGGGCGGCACGGCGGCGCGGCTATTGGGCATCAAGCCCTGACCGTCGACATGCTTTCCGAGGCCGACCTTGTCTGGAACCGCGCCTGTTTCGGGAACCTGGACAGACTTGGTCTTCGCGGCGATAGAGCCCTGACGGCGATGGTGTTGTTCCACGGCTTCGTCATGAACGGCGGCATCCTGCATCCATTCGATTGCCTGCAGCCGCGAAAACTGGCCGCTGCAAAATCGGGCTACCGCTTCTTCGGCTTCCACGACGTTGCAGAATTCATTTCCGACGTCCAGATTGCACTGAACTTGTCCGAGACATCAGACGCCCAGGAGGCTTCATTCAACCAGCATTACGGCAAGTTGGTCCCGGACGATGAAGCGCTGGCCAAGCGCTTCGAAGAGTATTTCCGGACGCACAGATCCGACTTTGCCCCGCTGACGAAGGCCGACCGCCTTGATCAGTTCAATCCATAGAACTCCATCGCGCCGCCGGCCATGATCTCGCGCTGCGTCTCGGGCGACAGGCCCTTCATCCGCTCCTTCAGCATCTCCGGCGCGCCCGGGAAGAAGCCGTCACGATGGGGATAGTCGGTCGCCCACAGGATCTTGTGCGGGCCGATATAGTCGGCCAGCGCGCCGATCGAGCCCTCGACCGGCTCGAAGGAGATCCAGCAGTTGCGCCGAAACAGTTCGCTCGGCCGCGTCCTCAGGCCGGAATCGTTGAAGCCCTTGTCGTCGAAATGGCGGTCCATGCGGTCGAGCCAGGGGGCGATCCAGCCGCCACCCAACTCCAGGAAGGCGACCCTGAGCCTGGGATGCCTCTCGCAGACACCGCCCCAGATCATGCTCATGCAGGCCAGCATCATCTCCATGGTGTGGGAGATGATGTGCTGCGCGCCGCGGCCGTCGAAGCGGTCGATGCCGACCGTCGGCATGCCGCTGTTGCCGCCTTCGTGCAGGCCGATGCAGAAGTCGAGCTCCTCCGCCTCGCTCCAGAACGGCTCGTAGTCCGGTGAATGAAGCTTGCGGTCGTTGTAGGGATTGGGCCGCAGGAAGCCGCCGCGGAAGCCGAGCTCCTTGCGGGCAAACCGCATCTCGCCGATCGCCGCCTCGATCGACTGCATGGGCAGCATGGCGATGCCGAACAGGCGGTCGGGATAGGGCTTGCAGTAGTCGGCCAGCCAGCGGTTGTAGGCCCGGCACATCGCGGCGGCGAAGGCGGGATCGTCGACCGCGCCGGCGAACAGGCCGAGGCTCGGATAGAGGAAGGCGGCGTCGATGCCGTCGAGATCCATGTCGGGAATGCGCGCGTGCGGATCGAAGCCGCCCTTGCGTCCGTCCTTGTAGTCCATCGCGTCGGCGGCGACCACGCCCTGCCGGGCCCCGACCCCGCCGATGCCGCCGAATCCCGCACGGCTGCCGAGGATCTTGTCCTCGAGCAAGAGGCGCTCCCTGCCGTCCTTGTCCTTCACCAGCTTGGGCGCGCGCTCGCGATATTTGGGATCCATGTAGTCGTCCCAGAGCGTGAACGGCTCCAGCACGTGCCCATCGGCATCGATGACGTTGTAGCTGCGGCTCATGTTTCCTCCATCGCCGTCTGGTGCGGCGGTTGGCGACGCATCATAGTCCAGCCGAGACGGGCATTCCATCAGCACCTCGGAGCACCTCCGACAGGGTCGCCACGGAGGGCGACATGCCGGCGGCCGGGCCGCTACAATGCGACATCGATCGGGGGAAACGCATGGATCTGAAAGGCAAGGTCGCCGTCGTCACCGGCGGCAATGGCGGGCTGGGGCAGCGCATCTGCCACGCGCTCGCGGCGCAGGGCTGCCACATCGCCGTCGTCTACGCCCAGAGCAAGGACCAGGCCGAAAGCGTCGCGCGCGATCTCGAAAAGCACCAGGTCGGCGCCGCCGCCTTTGGCTGCGACGTCACCCGGCGCGACCAGGTGCAGCGGCTGGTCGACGATGTCGTCAAGCGCTTCGGCCGGCTGGACATCCTGGTCAACGACGCGGCCTACAACAAGTCGATCCCCTTCAAGGATCTCGACAGCCTCACCTACGAGGAATGGACCAAGATCCTCGACATCAACCTGACCGGCCCCATGCTTTTGACCAAGGCCGTGGGACCGGTCATGAAGCGCGAGGGCGGCGGGCGGATCGTCAACATCTCCTCGGTGGCGGGGTTGGGACCGACGGGTTCGTCGATCGCCTATGCCGTCTCCAAGGCGGGCCTGATCCATCTCACCAAGTGCATGGCCGTGGCCCTGGCGCCCGAGGTGCTGGTGAACTGCGTGGCGCCCGGACTGCTCGAAGGCACGCGCGCGACGGCGAACCTCCGGCCCGAGCAGGTCGAGACCGGGCGCAAGCAGTCGCTGCTGGGCAAGGCCGCCGACAAGGACGACGTCGCCGACCAGGTGGTCACGATGTGCCGCACCGAGACCATGACCGGGCAGACGCTGGTGATCGATTCGGGGCGGACGTTTCACTGATCACCGGGCGACGCGCTTCCGGAGGGCATCCGTCTCGCCGCAGTGGCAAGGCCCGGGGCACGGCCCTTCCCTCTTGAAGACACCCACGGCATCGGAATATTTTTCGGTACGGTAATGAACGAGACCATGGATGGCGCGAAGAGCCAAAGCGACCTTCGACCCGAAGGCATTTCTTGCCACCGTCAATCACGGTAGGACCATTTCCACCTATGCCAAGGACGCCGTCATCTTCCGGCAAGGAAGTCCGGCCGACGCCGTCTTCTATGTCCGCAAGGGCAATATCAAGGTCGTCGTCACGTCCAAGCAGGGCCGCGAAGCGGTCATCGCCATCCTCAGGCCGGGCGAATTCTTCGGCGAGGGCTGCCTGACCGGTCAGCCCCTGCGCCTTGCGACGGCCAAGGCGGTCAGCAAGAGCGAGGTCATGCGGGTCGGGAAGGCCGAGATGATCCGCGTCCTGCACGCCGAGCCCGCCTTCGGCGAAGTCTTCATGGGATATCTGCTGACCCGCAACAGTCGCGTCGAGGAAGATCTCGTCGACCAGCTGTTCAATTCCAGCGAAAAGCGCCTGGCCCGCACGCTTCTCCTCCTGACCAATTTCGGCAAGGAAGACACCCCGCAAGCGATCATCCCGAAGATCAGCCAGGAGACGCTGGCCGAGATCATCGGCACGACCCGGCCGCGCGTGAACGCCTTCATGAACAAGTTCCGCAAGCTGGGCTTCATCGACTACAACGGCAGCGGCCTGAAGGTCCACAGCGCCCTGCTGAGCGTCGTCCTGCACGATTGAGCGCCGGCCCCAGCGGCGGGCGCCCGCTATTCGGCGGCGATCCGCTGCAGGTTGTGCTGGGCGGCGACCTTGGCGCGCAGGACATCCTCGCCGCGCTTCTTGGTGACCGCGGCCGTGCCGCCCGCCGTCTCGGAGAACAGGGCGAGCTTGTCGAGATCCTCCTCGACCACCGGCTCGAGGGCGAGATCGGTGTATTCGTGGCGCCGGGGGTCGTGCCTGACCTTCTGGCCGATGCGCCAGCCCTGCCAGGCCAGCCGCGCGTAGATCCCGAGCTTCCGCCAAGTCTCGACGGCGAGCTTGTAGTGGAACACGCCGACCGGCTCGATCTTCAGGCCGTGGCGGCGGTCGCGGCGGTACTTCAGGCGCACGATGCCGCCTTCCAGCGGATGGATGCCCTCGGCCTCGAACATGATCTTGAACATGGTCATGAACCGGACCGGCTCGACCGGGTTGCGGCCCGGGATGGCGCCGTGGCGGCGCGCCACCGTCTCGATGTGCTCGGGCGTGTAGTAGGCCTTCCAGGCGTCGCGGTAGGTCTGGTCGAACTCGGCATCGCTCATCCTGGCGTGATGAACGACACGGTGATGTACATCGTATTTGTTGAGGTCGGAATCCATCCAGACGCCCTGCTTCCACAGCGTCTGGTGGTCCTCCGAGCCGGGCAGCGGCGTCAGGATGAAGAGCTCGAGGATGTCGAGCGGCAGCTCCTTCTTGATGATCTCCATGTCGCGCAGGATCGACTCGCGCGTGTCACCGGGAAATCCGAGAATGTAGCCCGCCCAGGTCGAGGCGCCGCTGGTGTGCCAGGCCTGCAGCATCTTGCGGTATTCGGTGATCTTGTTCTGCCGTTTCTTGGCCGCCAGCAGGTTGTCGGGATTGATGTTCTCCAGCCCGATGAACACGCGGTAGACGCCGGCCCAGCGCGCCTTGTGGATGAAGTTCGGGATGCGGTGGCACTGCGTGTCGACCTGGATGATCAGCGACACCTCGATGTCTTCGTTCTCCTTGAGCTCGATCAGCCGGTCGAAGAAATCCTCCCAGTGCTTGTTGCGGGCCATGTTGTCGTCGGTGATGAAGAACGACGTGATGCCCTGTTTCAGGTTCTCGCGCACGATCGCCTCGAGGTCGTCGGCGGTGCGGAAGCGGCTCTTGCGGCCCTGCACGTTGATGATGGTGCAGAACGAGCATTGGAACGGGCAGCCGCGGCCGAGGTCGAAGCTCGAGCTGCGGCCTTCGTTGCGAGCGAGGGCCGACGCCGGCAGGCTGGGCGTCGGAGCCCCCTCCAGGCTCGGCAGGTCGTCCATGAAATTGTAGAGCGGCTTCAGCGTGCCGTTCCAGGCGGCCTGCAGGACGGCGTCGAGGCGGCCTTCCTCGGCCTCGCCGGCGAAGATCGAGATGCCCATGTCCATGGCCTGCTGGATCTCGGGCGGCACCACCGGCAGCATCGACAGGCAGCCCGAGGCATGGAAGCCGCCCAGCGCGACCGGCAATCCGGCCTTGATGAAATGCCGCGCAAGATCGACGGCGCGCGGGAACTGGTTGGTCTGCACGCCGACCAGGCAGATCAGTGCCCTGACGCCGCGGCGCCCGATGTCGGTGACGATACGGTCGGGGCAAATTCGTGTGTTGGTCTCGTCGAACGGCCGCGCCACGATGTCGATGCCATCGCCGAGCACGCGGCGCTTGCGGCAGTCCTCCGCCAATGCGTACAGCGCGGCCAGGGTATTGGAAGGAATGTGCGATTGCAGCCAAGTGATCGGATAGCCGTCGTCGTCGTAGTGCGTCGGCTTGATCAGGATCAGCTCGAAGGTCGATTTCTTCGCTGTGGCGCTCATATATCTCTTTTCAGGCTCTTGCGGCGGCAAAAGCGGCGATTGAAACGGGAACATCGAAGGGAGTCGTGACCGCCGCGACGGCGCGGTCGAAGCGGGTCGGTCGGTGGCGGAGTCTGCGCAACGCCGGTCTCGGCATGCCGCGTCTTTTCCACACTAGGCCGGGAGCCGCGGAAGCGTCTGTCTCATATTGAACACAACGAAGGCACGCCGGGCTTGATTTGAGGAAGGGTTCGACCCGGAAATCGAGCGACCGACGATGACGAGCGGCAGACCCACGCCGGTCGTTGTGGTAGCCTTATCGATGTCACGCATGCAACCGGCCGACGGCTATGCCCCGATAGAGGCCTCGACCTTATCGCGCGTTGAACGCGCCCAGTCCGATCCAAAAAGGAAGAACGCGACCCTCAAGCGGCCTGCAGGGAAGCAGACAAGCTCGTGACCTGGGGCCTTGTCGGCCTCGTAATTGTCGGCGGTCTCTTGGCTGTTGCCTTGTTGATCGTTCTCGTCTGGTACTGCATCAAGCAAATCGCCAAGTGGTGAAAGCAGGCAAGCGCTAGGCCGCTGGACAGCGACCGGCATTTCCCACCGTCAGCTCCTTCGCCGCCTGCCGGGCGCGGGTCGCTCCTTCCCGCGCCATGTCTGCACACAGGCCGGTATAGGCGGTCGGATCCAGGAGCCTGTCGATCGCCGTCCTGTCCATGTGCGCGGTGAGGCGCTTGTCGGCCGCCAGCAGCCCGGAGAACGGCTTGCCCTCCACGAACGCCGCCTGCGCGGCGTCATAGACGACGTCATGCGCATGCTGCCGCCCGATCGCCGCACCGAGGTCCAGCATCACGGCTTCGGCCATGATCAGCCCGCCGCCCAGGTCGAGGTTCCGGCGCATGCGCTCGGGATCGACCCGCAGGCCGCGCACGATCTCGCCCAGCCTCGCCAACATGTCGCCGGTGGCGATGCAGGCGCGCGATTCGGCGTTGTCCATCATCAGGCTGGTGGTGCGGTCGGCCTCGTGCTCGGTGGTCATGGCCTCGAGCGCCAGCGGCACCAGCGCGCGCACCTCGGCCGCGGCGGCAATGATATCCTGGCAGAGCTTGGGATTGCGCTTCTGCGGCATGGTCGAGCTGCCGACGGTGCCGGGCGGCACGGGCTCCTCGACCTCGCCGAACTCGGTCTTCATCAGCGTATAGACCTCGCGCCCGATCTTGCCGCAGGTCGCGGCGAGCAGGCCGAGCACGCAGATATTCTCCGCCAGGTGATCGCCCAGTGCGCGCGAGGGCACGGCCATGGAGCCGAAGCCCAGCAGGCGGCCGATGGCCTGTTGCACCGGAGGCCCCTGCCTGCCGAGCGAGGCATAGGTGCCGGCGCCGCCGCCCAGCATGGCGACGAACAGGCGGGGGGCGAGCTGGCGCAGGCGCTCGACATGACGCACGAACTCGTCGATCCAGACCGCGACCTTATAGCCGAAGGTGGCGGGCACCGCGTGCTGGCCGTGGGTGCGGCCGGCCATCGGCATATCCGCCGTGCGTTCGGCGAGATCAGCCATGGCCGACAGGATCTCGCCGAACTGGCCGAGGAAGATCGCGTGGGCCTGGCGCAGCACCAGAAGATCGCCGGTCTGGGTGATGTTCTGCGTCGTGGCGCCCCAATGCACCCAGCCGCCATGCGGCTCGCCCACGATGCGGCCGAGCTCCCAGACCAGCGGGACGAGGGTGTGGCCGGTGCGGGCGAAGCCCTCGTCGATCCGGGCGCGGTCCATCAGCTCGAGCCGCGCCTTGGCGGCGATGGCCTCGGCGGCGTCGGCCGGAATGATGCCGAGCCCGGCCTGGGCACGGGCCAAGGCGGCCTCGACATCGAGCCACGCCTGCCAACGGTTCTCCAGGCGATACAAAGCGCGGATGCCGGGGTCCGACACACGCGTCGCAGTGGGAAGAGTGTCGCTGGTGGCGGTCATGCGAGGCGGCTCCATCCTTGCTGGCTTCCGGTGAGCATCCCGGGGAGTAAAGTGTCCGTCAAACCATACGGGAGCCTACGCGATGCCAGGAGCCTTATCGCGCATCCACGAGGTGCCGGACGACCTGCTCGCCGCCATCGACTATTGCTACGACCAGGGCTGGACAGACGGCCTGCCGGTCGTGCCGCCGGCCGTCGACCGGGTCGATGCGATGCGGTCCGCCGACAGCCGGCCCGCGGAGACGGTGATCGCGACCCATCCGGCGACCGGGCTCGAACTGTCGCTGCATGCCGCCGCGGTGAATGCCGTCATGGCCGGCTGCCTGCCGGAGCATTTCCCGGTGCTGGTCGCGGCCTTCGAGGCCATGAACCGGCCGGACTTCAATTTCCACGGCTCGACCGCCAGCACCGGCGGCTCGGCACCGCTGCTGGTCGTCAGCGGGCCCTATGCCGACGACATTGGCATGAATGCCGACGTGAACCTGTTCGGGCCGGGCAACCGCGCCAACGCCACGATCGGCCGCGCCGTGCGGCTGATCCTGCGCAACGTCTTCCAGATGCTGCCCGGCATCTCGGACAAATCGACCCAGGGCAATCCGGGCAAGTACAGCTTCTGCATCGCCGAACGCGCGCGCGGCAATCCGTGGCCCCCGCTGTGCGAGGCGCAAGGCTATCCGAAGGGCGCTTCGAGCGTCACCGTCTTTGCCGGCGGCGGCTTCTGCAATGTCGAGAACCACGGCGGAAATACGCCGGAGCAGATCCTCGGCTCGGTCGCCGACGCCATGGCCAATTACGGTTGCATCACGCTCGGCCAAAGCGTGGTGATCCTGGCGCCGGAGCATATGCGCATCGTCGCCGACGCCGGCTGGACGCGCGAGGATGCGCAGAACTTCCTCTTTGCCCACGCCAAGCGTAGCGTCGAAGGCATGAAGGGCGTCGGCAAGTACCGCGACCGCGAGTACGAGAAGCAGCACGGCGAGGGTGCGCACCCGTTGGCCGCGGCGGGGTTCGTGCATCGCGGCCACACGCCTGACGATATACTGATCACCCTGGGCGGCGGCGACGCCGGCGGCCACTCGTGCTTCATTCCGTCGTGGAGCCGCGGTCGCGGCTCGATCCTGCAACACGCTGAAATAAGGAAGAGGAGTTAACGCCGATGCGGCTCTACGCCCCCACTTCGACCACGCCCAAGCGCAAGGCGTTCCGCGCCCCGGCGCTCGCCACCATCGACGGCATGCGCATCGGCATCCTGGAGAACGGCAAGCTCAACGCCGAGGAGATGCTGAACGAGGTGGCGCAGCTCTTCGTCCAGCGCAACGGCTGCACCGTGCGCACGCTCGCTTCCAAGAGAAACGCCAGCGCGCCGGCGCCCGGCAACACGCTGGTCACGGTCGCGCAGGAGGTGGATTTCCTGCTCACCGGCCTGGGGGATTGAGGCTCCTGCTCGACGTGCAGTCTGCACGACGGCATCAGCTTCGAACAACTCGGCAAGCGCGCGGTGGTGCTGTGCACCGAGCCTTTCAAGGTGACGGCACAGAACATAGCCCGCGTGCTGGGCCTGCCCGACTACCCGTTCCTCCTGGTCCAGCATCCGATCGGCAGCTGCACCCTGCCGGAACTCAAGGCGCGAGCGGAGATCGCCTACCGGCAGGCGTTGCCCATCCTGCTGGGCAATTGAGACTTCGACCCGGCTACGGCCTGACCTGCTGTCCCAGCCAGTCGATCGCAGCCTGGGCGCCGCCCCTGCGGTGCGGGACGCCGAGCGCGGCGAGCGCAACCTCGATCACGCTCAATGTGCCGAGCACCATCGGCGCGTTGACATGGCCCATATGGGCGATGCGGATGGCCTTGCCGGAAAGCTCGCCGATGCCCTGGCCCAGGATCACGCCGCATTGTTCGTTGCAGAAGGCGCGCAGCGCCTCCGGATCATGGCCGTTCATCAGCACCGCGGTGACCGTGTCGGAGCGCTCGGCCGGCTCGATGATGTTGAAGCCGACCGCCTGGCCCTCCGCCCAGATGCCGACGGCACGACGCACCGCTTCGGCGAGCAGCCGGTGCCGCCGGAAGACATTCTCGAGGCCTTCCGCAAACAGCAGGTCGAGCGCCTGGCGCAGGCCGAACAGCAGGTGCTCGGGCGGCGTGCCGGCATATTTCTGGTAGTGCAGCTCGCCCTCACGATCGGTCCAGTCCCAATAGGGCGTGCGCAGCCCGGCCTTCCTGTGGACCTCGCGCGCGCGGTCGTTGGCCGCGACGAAGCCCAGGCCCGGCGGCGCCATCAGGCCCTTCTGCGAGCCCGACATCGCGACATCGACGCCCCAGGCGTCCATCTCGAACGGCATGCAGCCGAGCGAGGCCACCGCGTCGACCATCAGCAGCGCGTCGTGCCCGGCCGCGCGCACCGCCTGGCCGATCGCCTCGATGTCGTTCACCACGCCCGAGGCGGTGTCGATCTGCGCCACCAGCACGGCCTTGATGGCGTGGTCCTTGTCGGCCTTGAGGCGCGCCTCGACTTCGGCGGGGCGCACGGCGCGGCGCATGCCGCCCTTCAGCACCTCGACCTCGACACCCATGCGACGGGCATTGTCGCCCCAGCCGATGGCGAAACGACCACTCTCGAGCACCAGGATCCTGTCGCCCTTGCTGAGCACGTTGGTGAGGGCCGCCTCCCAGGCACCGTGCCCGTTGGCGATGTAGATGTAGGCCCGGCCGCTGGTGTTGAACACACGGGCCATGTCGCGCAACAGGCCGTCGGTCAGCGCCAGCAGGGGACCCGAATAGATGTCCACCGCCGGACGATGCATCGCCCGCAGCACTTCGTCGGGCACCGTCGTCGGCCCGGGAATCGCCAGGAACTCACGCCCCGCACGCACGCTCATTTTTTCCTCCGGCGCCCCAGGCGCGTTGATCTTTCAGCATGGCCGCCCTGTCAATGAGCGGCCGCCCTCCGGGCGACCGGCGCCGTGCGCTCGACCTCGACCAGGTTGGTATTGTAGGTGGTCGCCCCGCAGGGCGCCGAGCGATCTTCCGCCAGCACGTTGGCGCAGCCCCTGGTATCGGTGCCGACGCGGTCAGGCGTGAACCAGGCGCCTTCCTTGATCGAGACGACGCCCGGCGCGATGCGCCGGGTGACCTTGACCGGCAGCAGGGTCGAGCCGCGGTCGTTGAAGACGCGCACCGTGTCGCCATTGACGATGCCGCGCACCGCGGCGTCGTCGGTGTTCATCCAGACGTCGTCGGGGTCGATGCGGGCCAGCATCGGCTGGTTGCCGTGGATCGAATGGGTGCGCGCCCGCGACTTGGGGCTGCACAGCATCAGCGGATATTTCGCATCGGGCGTCACCGGCGCGAACCAGGTGGGGATCGGCGGAATGACCCCAAGGCCGTAGGGATCGGGCTTGGCGGCCAGCGCCATCGAGTAGATCTCGATCTTGCCCGAGGGCGTGGAAAACTTGTGGTTGTCGGGGTCGCGGATCTGGGCGGCGAAGGCCACCGCATCCTGCGGCGGCGCAAAGCGGGCGACGCCGTTGCGGGCGAAGGCGTCGAAGTCGCCGATGGCGTCGCGCGTCAGTTCGCGCAGCCACTGCTCCTCGGTCCGGTCGTCGTAGTCGTTGATGCCGAGCCGCGCCGCGAGGTCGGCGAAGATGTCCATGTCGTTGCGGCACTCGTACATCGGCCGGATCGCCTGCTTCATGTAGATCGCATAGTGGCCGGCGCCGGCCCACGGCGTGTGCACGTCGTTGCGTTCCCAGAAGGTCGTGGCCGGCAGCACGATGTCGGCATGGCGCGCGGTCGGCGTCAGGAAATGATCCTGCACGACGATCAGCTCCACCCCGTCCAGCGAGGCCGCCATCTTGTTGGCGTTGGGACACTGGTTGAAGAGGTCGCCGCCGGCCGAGTAGATCATCTTGATATCGGCCGGGTAGCCGCCGGCCGTGCCGCGGGCCAGCAGGTCGGCCAGCAGGGGCGTCGAGACCTTCGAATCGATGGGGTTGGTGCCGGCGGGCAGGCTCCTGATGCCGCTGCGGCCGGTGGCGCCGTTGCTGACGCCGGAATTGCCGCCGACGACGCCGACATTGCCGGTGATCGCCGCCAGCGCATAGGCGGCGCGATGGAACTGCTCGCCGAAGGCCGTGCGGCCGGGCGCGTAGCCCGTCTGCAGCGCCGCGGGTTTGGCGGTGGCGAACTCGATGGCCAGCCGGCGGATGGTTTCAGCCGGGATGCCGCAGCGCGTCTCCGCCCATTCCGGCGTCTTGGCAACGCCGTCGCTCTCGCCCAGCAGGTAGGACTTGTAGGAGGCGCCGGCGGGCGCGCCATCGGGCAGGTGCGCCTCGTCGAAGCCCAGCACATGGCGGTCGCAATAAGCCTGGTCGTGCAGCCCCTCGCTCACGATGACATAGGCCATGGCGATCAGCGCGGCGGCATCGGTCGAGGGCCTGATGAAGATATGCTCGTCGGCCAGCGCCACGCTGGTGCGGGTGCGGCGGGGATCGACGCAGACGATGCGCACGCCCTTCTTCTTCGCCTCCTTCAGGTACTGCTGCGTGCCGGTGCCGAAGGTGCCGTCGGCCGGGCTCCAGCCCCACATCAGGATGAGCCTGGAATTGACGTAGTCGGTCGGTTCGCGGCCGGAGGTCTTGTAGTCGGCCTTGGCGCCGTAGGTCATGCGCACCGCGAAGACCTCGGCCTCGGCCGACATGTTGGACCACAGCTCCGTGCAGCCGCCGAACTTGTAGAAGAAGCGCTTGGAGACGCCGAAGCCGTGCAGCGCCGCCGTGTTGCCCGAGCGCGAGGCATCGAGGAAGGCCGAGTTGCCATGGGCCTCGCGGATGCGCCGCATCTCGCGGGCGACGTGGGCCAGCGCCTCGTCCCACGACACGCGCTCGAACCGGCCCGAGCCGCGCGGCCCGGTGCGGCGCATCGGGTATTTCAGGCGATCCTCGTGGTAGAGCCGCTCGATCTGCCCGACGCCGCGCGCGCAGGCGTGCAGGGGCGGCAACTCGGGCTGCCAGCGCGCCGGGTCGGTCGAGATCTTCACGATGCGGTCGTCGACGACGTGGGCGTTCACCACGCAGCGGCCGCCGCAATTGTGGCCGCAGGTGCTGGTGACCACGGTCTCGCCCGCCCGGCCGGGGCGACGCGGCGACTGATAGATCGTCTGGTCTGGCATGGCACGAGGTTAACGGCTGGCGCGCGCCGGTGCCACTCCTCCCGCATCAAAGCCGATTGCGCCGTCCTGCACGGCTGACTAGGGTCGGTGCCCGCATCACCTGAAGAGATCGGCCCCTCACTCTCCATGCCCGCCAAAAATCGCTTGCCCGCCCCGACGGGTTTCGACGCGCTGAAATGGCGCTGCATCGGCCCGCCGCGCGGCGGCAGGGTCGTCGCCGTCTCGGGCGATCCCGTGAACAGGATGGTGTTCTATTTCGGCGCCTGCGCCGGCGGCATCTGGAAGACGGTCGACGGCGGCGTGTTCTGGCGCTGCGTCTCGGACGGCTTCATGGGCAGCGCCGCGGTAGGCTCGATCGCGGTGGCGCCCTCGGATGCCAACGTGATCTATGCCGGCACCGGCGAGACGGCGATCCGGCTGGACGTCTCCTACGGCGACGGCCTGTACAAGTCGACCGACGCCGGCCGCAGCTGGAGCCATGTCGGGCTGAGGGACAGCAAGTTCATCGGCCGCATCTGCGTCCATCCACAGGATCCCGATCTCGTCTATGTCGCGGCGCTGGGCGACGTGTTCGGCCCCCATGCCGAGCGCGGCGTCTATCGCTCGCGGGACGGCGGCAGGAGCTGGCAGAAGGTCCTGCACCGCGGCGACGTGGCGGGCGCCATCGACCTTTCGATGGATCGCGCCAATCCGCGCATCCTGTTCGCCTCGATATGGGAAGCGCGGCGCAACTTCTGGAACATATCGAGCGGCGGACCGGGCAGCGGCCTGTTCCGCAGCACCGACGGCGGCGACACGTGGGAGGAGATTTCGCGCAATCCCGGCCTGCCCGACGGCCTTCTCGGCAAGATCGGCGTGGCGGTTTCGCCCGTCCGCGCCGGCCGCGTGTGGGCGCTGGTCGAGGCCGAGGGCGACAAGACCGGCCTCTACCGCTCCGACGACTACGGCGCGCGCTGGACCCAGGTCTCGGCCAATCGCGACCTGATGCACCGGCCCTGGTACTACACCCACGTCTTCGCCGACACCGGCCACGCCGACACGGTCTATGTCACCAACCTGCAGATGTGGAAGTCGACCGACGGCGGCGCGAGCTTCAGCGAGATCACGACCCGCCATGGCGACAACCACGACCTGTGGATCGACCCCAACGATCCCAGCCGCATGATCGAGGGCAACGACGGCGGCGCCAACGTGTCGTTCAACGCCGGCGCCTCGTGGTCGACGATCTACAACCAGAAGACGGCGCAGTTCTATCGCCTCGACATCGACAACCAGTATCCCTACCGCGTCTACGGCACCCAGCAGGACAACACCTCGATCTCGGTCCCGAGCGCCGCGGAATGGGGCGTGATCACGCTGGCCGACTGCTCCTATCCCGGAACCGGCGAGAGCGGCTTCATCGCCGTCAATCCGCGCGACCACAACATCGTCTATGTCGGCGCCGTGGGCTCGAGCCCCGGCGGCGCGGGCGCGCTGCAGCGCTACGACCATCGCACGCGCCAGATCCAGCTCGTCAACGTGTGGCCCGAGGAATCGACGGGCATCGCGCCCAAGGACCTGAAATACCGCTTCGCCTGGACCTTCCCGATCGTGTTCTCGCCGCACGACCCCGGCACGCTCTACGCCGGCGGCAACTGCGTGTTCCGCAGCCGCGACGAGGGCATGAGCTGGCAGCGCCTCTCGCCCGACCTCAGCCTGAACGACCGCGCGCGGCAGGGCCATTCCGGCGGCCCGATCACACGCGAAAGCGCCGGCGCCGAGGTCCATGCGACCTGCGCCTGCGTCGTGGAATCGCCGCACCGCCGCGGCGAGATCTGGGCCTCGACCGACGACGGCCTGGTCCATGTCACGCGCGATGACGGCAAGAGCTGGAAGAACGTCACGCCCAAGGGCATGCCGGAGCTGGCCTATGTCGGCTGCGTGGAGATCTCGGCGCACGACGCCGACACGATCTATGTGGCCGCCACGCGCTACAAGCTCGCCGACTACAAGCCCTACCTGTTCAAGAGCAGCGACGGCGGCCGGAGCTGGAAATCGATCAAGGGCGACCTACCGGCCGACGAGATCACCCGCGTCGTGCGCGCCGATCCGGTCGCCCGCGGCCTGCTCTATGTCGGCACCGAGACCGGCATCCATTTCAGCCTCGACGACGGGGCGAGCTGGACGCGCATGGGCGGCGGCCTGCCGGTGGTGCCGGTCTACGACCTCAAGCTCAAGGACAGCGACCTCGTGGCGGCGACGCACGGCCGCTCCTTCTGGATCCTCGACGACGTGACGGCGCTGCGCGGCCTGGCGGACGGCCGCAAGGGCACGCGCCTGTTCGCGCCGCGCACGGCGATCCGCACCAAGCTGCACTGGAGCGCCGGCGCCAACGTGCGCACCGGCGTCGCCTACGGCCCGGCCTTCGGCATCGACGGCAGCACCGTGATGGTCGAGCGGGCGGACGGCACGCGCTATCGCGAGCATCTCGATGTCGGCGAGAATCCGCCGAGCGGCGCGATCGTCTACTACTGGCTGGAAAAGGAGGCGACCGAACCGGTGACGCTCACCTTCCGCGAGCCATCGGGCCGCAAGATCGCGGCCTACGCGAGCGACGACAAGGATATCCCCGAGGCGCGAAGGCCGGGCACCAGGGCGGGGCTGAACCGCTTCGTCTGGGACATGAAGTATCCCGGCCCGACGAAGATCGACTATGGCCTGGCGCCGCCCAGGCCCCGGCCGCTGGTGCCCGATCCGGAGAACCCGCCCGGTCCGACCGTCGTTCCCGGCACCTACGGCGTCGATTTCTCGGTCGGCGGCAAAGGCCAGTCGGCGACGTTCACCGTGACCAAGGACCCTCGCCTGCCCGCGACGCAGGCCGACTACGCGGCCCAGTTCGCCCTGCACAAGGAACTGGTGGCGTCGCTGTCGAAGCTCAAGGAGGCGCTCAACCGGCTGCGCCGCACCAAGCGGCAGCTCGACGAGGTCGCCGGGCGCGCCGACAAGGCGGAACGCGCGCTCGGCCGCCGCGCCAGGGCGATCGTGCAGAAGCTGTCGACGATCGAGCGCGTGATGGTCGATCCGCAACGCAAGTCGGTGCGCGACGTGCTGCGCAACCCGGCAGGACTCAACGATACGCTGTTCGACATGATCGCCATGACGACGACCGCCGACGCGGCGCCGACCTCCCAGACCAAGGCCGTGTCGCGCGAGATCATGGACAAGGTCGACAGCGAGATCGCGCGGTTCGAAGCCCTCGTAAAAGGCGATATCGCGGAGCTCAACGCCGCACTTGCCAAGGCGCGCGTGCCGCACGTGACGGCCGCTTAGCCCATCGGCATCGACAAAGGGGACCGACCATGGACTTCATCGAACAGCTCTTCGGCCTCTCGCCCGACAACGGCGACGGCTCGACCGAGATGCTGTGGCTGGCCGTGCTGGCGATCGTCGTCGCGTCGTTCGTGTATTTCAGGATCCAGCGCCGCCGGATGCGGCGATAGCGACCTCGTCGTCCATGATCCACGGCGCGCCCGAGGCGAGCGCGACCTCGCGCACCTTGGCGAGAAGGTTCGGGCCGACGGGAATGCCGCTCTGCCGGCGCCGGGCGGCCGTGCGGCGCTCCGGGTCGCCGGCGACCAGGACGGGCCGCGCAGGATCGGCCGGCCTGGTAGCACGCAGGGTGTCGCAGAAGGAGGCGACATCGGCGCGGAAATCGGCGGCGTCGCGGAACAGGCCGGGGTCGAGCGCCAGCAGGAAATGGCCGATATCCATGGTGCCGGGTTTCCTGGTGTGCATCGGATCGGTCACCATGGTGGCGCCGGAGAGCGCCGACGACAGGATGTTGACCATGGCGGAGAGGCCGTAGCCCTTGTGGCTGCTGCCCTCCGGCGTGCCGCCGAGCGGCGTCATGAAGCCGCCCTTGCTGACCTCGTGCGGGTCGGTGCTGGGCTTGCCTTCGGAGGTGACGAGCCAGCCCGGGGGCGTGGGCAGCTTCTCGTTGGCCTTGTTGCGGATCTTGCCGGCGGCCACCGTCGTGGTGGCCATGTCGAGCAGGAAGGGCTCGCCCGGCTTGCCGGGGGCGGCGAAGGCGATGGGATCGGTGCCGAAGCGGGCCTGGGCGCCGAAGGTGGGCGCGACCTGGATGCCGCTCGCCGAGGTCGTGACCATGCCGATCAGGCCGGCTTCGACCGCCATCAGGGCGTAGAAGCCGCAGGCGCCGAAATGCGCCGAGTTGCGCACGACGCAGACGCCGATGCCGACGGCCTTCGCCTTGTCGATGGCGAGCTCCATGGCCCGTCGCGCATTGGCGTGGCCCAGGCCGCCGCCGCCGTCGATCACGGCGGAGACCGGTGTCTCCCGCGCGACCCTGGGCGCGGCGCGCATGTCGATCTTCCCGGCACGCCGGCGCTGGTCGTAGACCGGCACCATCGAGATGCCGTGCGTGTCTATGCCGTGCAGGTCGGCCCAGCTCATGATCTCGGCGGTGGCGGCGGCGGTCGCTTCGGGCATGTCCCAGGCCCGCAGGATGAGCTCAAGCTGCTGGCGATGGGTGGCATAGGAGGCGGGCATCTTGTCTTTCCTGGATTTGGCGGTTGACCGTGAGCTTAGGGCACGCGCAGGCTCATCCCAACAGGAACACGGGAGAACGCGCTGTGGCCGGTGATATCGCTGTTCGGACCGAGCAACCCGCTCGCACCACGACCCCGCCCGTCGTCGAGACGGCGTCCGGGCGTATCGCCGGCGTCACGTCGGACGGGGTGCATGTCTTCAAGGGCATTCCCTACGGCGCCTCGACGGCCGGCGCCAACCGCTTCATGCCGCCCCGCAGGCCCGAGCCGTGGACCGGCGTGCGCCAAGCGACCGCCTATGCCGGCCGCTCGCCACAGGCGGCCGCCAACGCGCAGCGGCCGGAGCTGGCGACGGTATGGGGGCCGGTCGACACACTGGCCATCGGCGAGGATTGCCTGACCCTGCACGTCTGGACGCCGGGTCTCGACACTGCCAGGCGCCCGGTCATGGTGTGGCTGCATGGCGGCGCCTTCTCCTGGGGCTCAGCCAACGCGCTGCGCTACGACGGCACCCGCCTCGCCCGACGCAACGATGTCGTGGTCGTGGCCGTCAACCATCGCCTGAACATCTTCGGCCATCTCGACCTGTCGCAGATCGGCGACGAGCGTTTCGCGCAATCCGGAAATGCCGGCCTCCTCGACCTGGTCGCGGCGCTGGCGTGGGTGCGCGACCACGCCGGGCGCCTCGGCGGGGATCCGGGCAATGTCACGATCTTCGGCCAGTCCGGCGGCGGCGGAAAAGTGAGTTCGCTGCTCGCCATGCCGAGCGCAAAGGGCCTGTTCCACAAGGCGATCATCCAGAGCGGCGCCAGCGTGCGCTTCGCCGAGCGCGAGCGAACGACCCGCCTGGCGGACGCCGTACTGAAGCAGCTTGGCCTGAGGGCCGATCAGCTCGACGCGCTGCAGGCGCTGCCGCTGGCGCGCCTGCAGGAGGCGGTCGAGCCGGCGCAGAAGACGCTGCCGCCACCACGGTACCGGCTGCTCGACCGCTACAATTTCGGGCCGGTGATCGACGGCAACGTGCTGCCTGCGCATCCCTTCGATCCCGCCGCGCCGGCCTTGTCGGACGACGTGCCGATCCTGATCGGCGACACCAAGGACGAGACGGCGATCTTCCTCGCTCCCGACGATGCGGTGTGGAATCGCACCATCGCGGAGGACGAACTCGGCAAGCGCGTGTCGGCCGTCGCCGGCGGGCAGGCCGACAGCCTGCTGGCCTACTACAAGCGGCGCGACCCGGCGGCGAGCCCGTCCGACCGGCTGATCACGGCGCTCACCGCCTCGAACTTCGGCGGGCGCTCGCTGATCCTGGCCGAGCGCAAGGCGGCGCGCGGCAGGGCTCCAGTCTGGATGTACAGGTTCGACTGGCAGACGCCGGCTTTCGGCGGACGGTTGAAGGCGTGCCACTCGGTCGAGGTGCCGTTCGTGTTCGACACGCTCGGCGCGATCGGCGAGGCGCACCACAAGCCCGGCGCCGAGGCGCTGGCCGACCGCGTATCCACGAGCTGGGCCCGCTTCGCGCGCCATGGCGACCCGGCCCACGACGCGATGCCGCCGTGGCCCGCCTATACCGCCGGCCGACGCGCCACGATGACCCTCGACGATACCTGCCGCGTCGTGGACGACCCCGACGGCGAGGTGCGGCCGCTCTGGATCAAGGTCGCGACCGCCTGACGCCGGCTGCAGATCGCCCAGGTGACACAAGATGACCTCATCCAAGGAGCGTGAAGCAGCTTGTGCCTGTGGCCAGTTGCGACTCCGTTTGCTGGGCGACCCCCAACTGGTGTCGTCCTGTCACTGCCTTGCCTGCCAGCGCCGGACGGGGGCGCTCTTCGGATCGACGTCGTTCTTCCGGCGCGACCAGGTCATTTCGGTGCAAGGCGAGCGCCGCACCTTTCGCCGGCGGGCCGATAGCGGCACGTGGCTGACTTTCCAGTTCTGTCCGACCTGCGGCTCGACCGTGTTCTGGGAGAGCGAGCGGCTGGCCGATCTCGTCAGCGTCGCCGTCGGCGCCTTCGCCGATCCCGACTTTCCCGCGCCCGTTCGCACGGTCTGGGCGAAGACGAAGCATGCCTGGCTGGCCTTTCCCGAAGACATCCCGATCCATCCGGAAGCGCCGCCCTGACGTCTCCCGCGCCGGCGATGCCTTACAGGTACTTCGCCGGCCGGATCATCGCCCGCCACATGTGCGCGACCGGGCTGTTGTCGAAGCCCAGCCCCTGCTCGGGCTGGCGGAAGTTGCGGCCGACGATGTCGGTGAACTCCTCGAGCTCGACATGCAGGTTGGGATCGAACGAGTAGATGTCGTGCAGAGTGATCTGCCGACCTGACATGTACCACTTGTGGTTCCGCATCCGCTTGTAGTCTTCGTCGACATAGGGATCGGGGCGATAGTCGGCGCCGAACAGGGCGACATAGGCCTGCGGGTACTCATAGCCCACCGACTCGTCGGGATAGAAGCGCAGCACCTGGTGAGCTCGGATCGCCCAGGTCACCTCCTCGTCGACATAAGGCTCGACGAGCTGCGCGCCCCAGTAGCCGTGGTCGCCGCGGATGAAGCCGATCACGGCGATGTCGTGCAGCAGGCAGGCCAGCACCATCTTCTCCGGCAGGCCCGCCGTCACCGCGTGCCGCGCGCTCTGCAGCAGGTGCATGGAGGGGCCGAAGCGATGCTTGAAGAAATCCATCAGGGTGGGCTTCTCCGGCATCGCCGGCAGGCGCGGATCGTCGCCCATCAGGACGCGCGCGCCGGGATTGGCTTTCATCAGCAGGCCGGCATTGGCCGGCGGGCTCATGTCGCCCTCGGCCAGGCTGTGCAGGCGCGACTTGACGACGATGACGTCGAGCTCGCGGGCCATCTTGGCTTCCAGCGCGTCGGCACGCTGCGACAGGCTCATGGTGGCGTTCATGGCGTCTCTCCTTGCTCCGTCTCGTGGATCCCGGGACTTGCCACCAGCCTAGCACGGGGCGGGCCGTCGAGACGACTCGGGCCGCCCCGGGCCCTCATTCCTGCGGATAACGCCACGGCCGGTCGGGCTGGGCCGACGCCTCGTCGATGGTCCAGTGCGGCAGGGCGAGGCCGGGCGCCACGTCGGCGAAGACCATGCGCATGCGCGTGCCGATGCCGACACGACGCACCATCTCCGGCGGCGCCAACCGGCCGTCGGGCGTCGCGAGGTTGCCGACGACGCGCAACGCCTCGTGCTCGCTGGGCTTGCCCTTCTGCGTGTCGAGGTCGACCAGCAGGATGAGATAGGGTGTGTGGCTCCTGAAGGCCGGCTGAATGGCGTGATGGACCTCGGTATAGGAATGCACGGCGCCCCGCCCCTCGACAGGCACCCAGTCCGACTTGGGGCTGGCGCACCACGGGCAGGCCGTCGTCGGCGGATAGCGCAGCAGGCCGCAGGCGGCGCATTTCTGCAGATGGAAGTCGTGCGCCGCGCAGTGCTTGAAGTACGCCAGGTTCTCGACATCGAGGTCGTTGATGTCGAGCGGCATGTCGAGATACTTGGCCTGGATCGCCATGGTGCCCTCCCCGTCGTTCAGTCGCGCCGCATGACCATGGCCGAGCCCGTCCCCGGGTTGGCCCAGCCCAGATTGGCCGACAGCTCGCACTTCCTGACCTGCCGACAGCCGCCCTCGCGGTAGTCGTAGGTGTGCTGGCGCTTGCCGTCGGGCCCGACGGGACAGGAATCGTCGACGTCGTGGCGGAGCTGGCGCACGTTCTCGATCACCATGTTCAGCCCGTGCGTGTAGCCCTCGCAGAGATGGCCGCCGCTGGTGTTGTTGGGCCGCCGCCCGCCGAGGCGGATGGTGCCGTCGCTGACATACGCGCCGCCCTCGCCCTTCCTGCAGAAGCCGTAATCCTCGAGCTGCAGCATGGTGGTGAAGGTGAAGGCGTCGTAGGAGCCGGTGACGTCGATATCCTCCGGGCCCACGCCGGAATTGCGCCACAGGATCTCCCGCGCATAATGGCCGGCGACGGTCGAGACCGGCCCGTGCTGGTAGTGCATGTCCATGCGCGGCTTGCTGCAGCGGCCGACGACGCCGCGGATCAGCACGCGCGGATGGCGGCAGTCGCGCGCCCGCTCGGCGCTGGTGACGACGAGCGCCGTGCCGTTGTCGGTCTCGACGCAGCAGTCCAGCAGATGCAGCGGCTTGCAGATGATGCGGCTCTTGAGCACGTCCTCGACGGTGAAGCGCTGCTTGTAGAGCGCCTTGGGATTGTTCGAGGCGTGCTCGCTGTGGATCGCCTTGACGGCGGCGACCTGCTCGGGGCGCGTGCCGTAATCGTACATGTGGCGCATGAAGGTGGGCGCGAACATCTGGCCCGCGCTCTGCCAGCCATAGGCGCGGCTGTGCAGCATGTCGCCCGACACCGGCACCACGGCGCGCGCCCCGGTGCCGCCGATGCGGACCTGACTGAAGCCGTTCATGGCGCGGAAGATCACCACCGTCCTGCACATGCCGGCCTCGATCAGGCCCATCGCCAGGCCGACCAGCGCCTCGGTCGAGGAGCCGCCGCCGAACACGTCCATGTAGAAATCCAGCCGGATGCCGAGGTCGCCGGCGATGAAGGTCGAGAAGGTCGAATCGCCGGACTGGTAGGACAGCATGCCGTCGACGTCGGAAGGCTTCAGGCCGGCGTCCTCTATCGCGTTGCGCACCGCCCAGGTGCCCAGCGCGCGCGTCGTCATTCCGGAGCCGCGCGTATAGGTGGTCTCGCCGACGCCAACGATGGCGTACTTGTCGCGCAGATGCTTGGGGCTGGTGGTATCGGTCTCGGCCGGCATCGGCATGGCGTTCCCCCTTTGCTTGACCATCGGACAGTACAATACGACGGTGTCGAACGGACGTCGGCATCTCGAGTCCGCATTGCGGCTATCAGAAAAGGGGGAACAGAAGGTGAGTCCTGACCCGTCGCGCTGGCAATCGCCGGCGCCGATCCGCTATCCCGATCCCGACATCGTGGTGCTCGATCCGCGCTTCCGGCACCTCGTGCTGCAGCTTGCCGCGATCGAGCGCATCGCCACCGGCTTTCGCTTCACCGAAGGTCCAGCCTGGTACGGCGACGGGCGCTACCTGCTGTTCTCCGACATCCCCAACGACGCGCTCGTGCGCTGGGACGAAATCACGGGTGCCGTCGCCACCTTGCGCAACCCTGCCGGCTACCCCGACGGCAATACGCGTGACCGGCAGGGCCGGCTGATCACCTGCGAGCTGGGCAGCCGCACGCTGACGCGCACCGAGCATGACGGCACGGTCACGGTGCTGGCGGCGGCGTACCAGGGCACGCGGCTCACCGGCCCCAACGACGTCGTGGTCAAGTCCGACGGCTCGATCTGGTTCAGCGACAACGGCGCGGGCATCCGCGGCAACTATCTCGGCGACAAGGCGCCGAAGGAGATGGACTACCGCGTCTATCGCCTCGATCCCAAGAGCGGCGAGCTCACCATCGCGGTCGGCGACATGGAGCGGCCCAACGGCCTCGCCTTCTCGCCGGACGAGCAGAAGCTCTATGTCGTCGACACGCCGGACGGCACCAAGACCACGCGCGTCTACGACATCGCGGGCGACAAGGCGGTGAACGGCAAGCTGTTCTTCGACGGAACGCCGGGCTTCGCCGACGGCATCCGCGTCGACACCGAAGGCAACGTCTGGTGCGGCTTCTCCGGTGGCGAGGGTCATGACGGGGTCGCGGTGTTCGCACCCGACGGCACCCTGCTCGGACGCATCCTGCTGCCCGAGCGCTGCGCCAACCTCTGCTTCGGCGGCCGCAAGCGCAACCGGCTGTTCATGACCGCCAGCCAGTCGGTCTACGCGCTGTACGTCGAGGCGATCGGCGTCGCTGGCGGGTGAGGCGCCGTAATCTTTTCTGAACCGGCGCGTGTGAACGCAGCTCAATGCTTGCGGGTTTCAAATTCGTGGAACTCGCTCATGAAGGGCGCGGCGACGGCGGCGTTGAGCTTGCAGTCGAGAAACAGCGGCCCGTCGGGCCTGGCGAGCAGCGGCGCGAGCTTGTGCAGGTCGTCGAGCGTGCGGACCGTCGCCGCCTGGAAGCCGAACGCCTCGGCGATCGGTGCGTAGTCGACGTCGGGGAACACCGACTTGGCCACCGGCAGGTCGCGCATCTTGAGGAAATGCAGCTCCGCGCCATAGGCGCAATCGTTCATCAGCACGACGACCAGCGGCAGGTCCTCACGCACCACCGTTTCCAGCTCGCCCATGGTCATCAGGAAGCCGCCGTCGCCGATGACCAGGACGGTGGTCTCGTCGGGCCGCGCCTTGGCCACGCCGAGGGCCGTGCCGAAGCCCAGCCCGATCGAGGCGAAGTCGCTGGTCAGCTTGAAGTGGCCCGGACCGGGCACCGAAAGATAGGGCACGATGCCCAGGAAGTTGCCGGCGTCGTAGACCAGGTTGCGCCTGGCCGGCAGGAGCTTCTCCAGCACCGTGCCCAGCGCGCGCGGATCGACGGTGCGCGGCGTGTTTGCGGGCTCGAAGTCGCGGGCGATGTCGAACTCGCCGAGAAAGCGCAGCGTCTCCTCGGAGCGGAACGGCCGGTCGACGTTGGAACCGGCCGGCAGCGCCTCGAGCAGAGCCTGCGCCGCCAGCCGCGCATCGCCCACGACGGCGACGTCGGCCGGATGCCAGCGGCCGATATGGCCGCGATCCGCGTCGACCTGGATCAGCGGTACCTTGGGCAGCGAATGGCCGAAGCTCATGGTGAGGAGATTGAGGCCGGCGCCGAACACCAGCACGCAATCGGCCTGGTCGATCATGCGCCGGGCCGCGGAATGCGAGAAGGAACCGACGATGCCGAGATTGGCGGGATGGCCGCGGAACATGTCCTTGCCGCGCGCCGAGGTGACCAGGAGCGCGCCGAGGCGATCGGCAAGCTGCTCGATCTCGGCCTTGGCGCCGGCGCGATGCGCGCCCAGGCCGGCGACGATCAGGGGCTTGCGGCTCTGGCGCAGCAGGGCGGCGGCCGCCTCGACCGCCTGCGACCGCGGCGCCGCGGGCGGCCGAGGTTGCGGCGGCGCGGGCGGCGGCGGCGCCTTGGCGAGGTCCATGTCGGCGAGCTGGACATTGACCGGCAGCAGCAGGGCAGCGGCGCCGCCTTGCAGCGCGGCCGCCGTGGCGTCGGCCAGCGCGCCGCGCGCGGTCTCGGGGCTGGTCGCCACGAAGGTCCGGACGCCGGCGGCCGCCAGCACGCCGGTGGCGTTGAAGCCCTTGTAGTCCGGGCCAAGTGAATTGACGGCGCCGGCCGAGACCGGCTGGTCGCCGAAGATGATCAGCACGCGCGATCCGGCGCGGCTGGCATAGGTGGCGGCATGCAGGCCGTTGGCGGTGGCGGGCCCGCGTCCGACCACGGCCACGCCCAGCCCGCCGGTGGCGTAGGAGAAGCCCTCGGCCATGGCGATGGCGTTGTTCTCGTGCCGTGCGCCGTAGAAGCGGATGCCGGAACTGTCGAGCGCCGTGGCGAACACCGCGGTGTCGTCGCTCATCAGGCCGAACACCTGCTGCACGCCGAGCGCCTTCAGGTCGTCGACCAGGACCTGATAGGTCGGTGTGGTCGTTGCGGGCATTGGATCCTCCCTTAGAGGTCAGCTCAGGCTGCCGGGATAGTCGCGCCAGATCGACGGCTCCAGCCTGAGATGCGTGGCCGCCGGGAAGGTCGCCGTCCAGTGCCGCGCACAGTCGGCGCTGGTGGCATTCCACAGCCCCGGCAGGCCTTCGGCATGGTCGAGGAACTGCTCCAGCGTGTGCAGCCGGTTGGGCCAGCCGATGGCGTGGGGATGCAGCACCATGGCGAACTGCCGGCCGCGCCGGTATTGCGCGTCGAGCTCGGCCTTCCAGTTGCGCAGCAGCGCGTCGGGATTTTCGAGGCCGGTGCCCTTCCTCGGGAACAGCAGGAAGAACTGGTCGTCGAAATGATAGTAGTAGGGCAAGGTGAGGAGCGCGCGGCGACTGGCGAAATCGGCCACCCAGTAATGTGGGATATCGTCGGCCAGCCCGTTGCCGAAATAGTCGTAGCCTTCCCCAATCAGCAGATCGATGGTGCTGTCGCTGACCGCGCCGCCCGCGAACTTGTCGGAGGGCCGTGGCAGGGAGAACCAGCCGGACGGGCGCTGCCCGACGATCCTGGCCAGGATCTCCGTGGTGCGCTGGAGCCTGGCCTGCTCCTCCTCGCGGCCGAGCAGGCTCACATCCTCGTGCTTGAAGCCGTGCGCGGCGACCTCGTGGCCCTCGTCCGCCAGGGCGCGGATCGTGTCGGCATGGATCTCGGCCATCACCGCCGGCACCGCGAAGGTCGCCTTGAGTCCGCGCCGCCGCAGCACGTCGCGGAGCGTCGCCAGCCCGCCATGCATGCCGAAATAGGCATCGGCCGTCGCCAGGTCCTGCGGCTTGATGCCGTCAGGCCCGCAGGCCGGGGCGAGGTCGACGACGACGCGGAAGCAGCAGCGCTGTCCCTCCGGCCATCTCACCTCGGAGTCCAGCAGGGTCTTCTCGTCGCTGATCGTGTAGCGGTCCTTCCACGGCATGGTGCGGCTCCTCTCAGTGGACGGGACGGACTGCCAGGACGTGGCGCGCCACCTGCTCGCAGGTCGGGAACCACACGCCGGGCAGCCGCTTCATGCGCGCGATCAGGCGGTCGAGCATGGCGATGCGCAGCGCCCGGCCCGAGACGAAGGGATGCATGCAGATATTGAGGTAGCCGCCTTCCCGGTATTGCTGCTCGAACGCCGCCCACCAGATCTCCTCGACATGCTCCGGATCCATCATGCGCTGCGCGTCATTCTCGGTGTTCAGCCAGGCGAAGCTGAAGAACATGGCGTCGTCGATGGCGTAGTGGAACGGCAGGTTGAGCAGCGGCCGGGAGCGGTCGGGCTCGCTGATATAGTGCGGGCGATGGTCGGGCGTGTCGTGGGAGTTGTAGATATAGCCCTCCTCGAGCAGGAGCTGGCGGGTGTGCCAGCTGCGCGTGCCCACCGGGCGGCGGCCGGTCAGCTTCTCGATCGCCGCGCAGGCCTTGCGCAGATGGTCGCGCTCCAGCTCCGGATCCTTGGGGACCTGATGCTCCCACATATGGTCGGCGATCTCGTGCCCGCTCGACGCCGCCGCCTTCACCGCCTGCGGGTAGAGCTCGCAGATGCGGCCGGGCGTGAAGATCGTCGCCTTGATGCCGTGGCTGTCGAACAGCTCGATCAGGCGCCAGATGCCGACGCGGCCGCCGAACTCGCCCTTGGCGAGCTGCAGGGGCGGCTCGTTCAGCACGCGGCGCAGCAGCATGGCGTCGAAATCCGCCGTGAAGTTCACGGCGATGCGCGCGCCGTCCGGCCAGGCGCAGTTCGAGACGACGCGATGGCGCGCGCCATAGTCCGCCGCCCTGGCCTTGAGGGCCGCGATGTCGCGATCGAGGGCGCCGGCGAGTTCGGTCGAGGTATCCATGGCTTAGCGACCTCCTGCGACGGCGAGCGTCACGCCGGTGATGTAGTTGGCTTCGTCCGAGGCAAGGTAGAGCACCGCGCCCGCGATGTCGGCGGGCGTGCCGATGCGGCGCAAGGGCGTGGCGCGGATCGGCCCGTACTCCAGATGCTCGATGGCGCGAAAGCCGGGGCCCGTCTTCTCGGTCTCGATCGGCCCCGGCGCCACCGCGTTCACGGTCACGCCGTATTCGGAGAGCTCCAGCGCGACATTGCGCGTGAAGCCATGGATCGCGGCCTTGGCCGCCGCGTAGGCGGAGTTGCCGCTGTAGTAGGCCATCCAGGGCGTGCCTTCGCGCGCGCCCGAGCTGAGATTGACGATACGGCCCGAACGACGCTCGCGCATGTGCGCGGCGGCCTCGCGCGTGCAGAGGAAGGCAGAGCGCAGGTTGAGGCGCATGATGTGATCCCAGTCCTCGACCCTGGCGTCCCAGATGTGGCCGGACTGGCCGCCGCCCACGTCGTTGACCAGGATATCGAGGTGGCCCAGCGCGGCGAGTATCGAGGCGAAAAGCGATTTCACCGGCGCCTCCTCGGCGACGTCGGCCGCGACGGCCATCACCGGCCGGCCCGCCGCCTTGACCATTCGTTCGGTCTCGGCAAGGCCCGCCTTGTCGATATCGACGACGACCAGCGATGCGCCTTCCTCGGCCAGGCGCAGCGCGATGGCGCGACCGAGTCCCGCCGCCGCGCCGGTCACCAAAGCGATCTTGCCGGCCACCCTGTCGCCCATCCCGCCTCACCCGATGCTCTCGACCAAGGTAAGCCTCGACAACATGCTCCTTCAATCAATATGGGACGGCGAAGCGGACCGCATGGTGAAAGCGCTGAGATCGCCCGAGCTTGCATGCCACGGCGCCACCGACCGGCGCATTATCCGGTTTGTAGACGGTGAAACCTCCGCCAACCATGGCGATGCACCTCGAACTTCCTCGGCGCCAACGTAAGTCTTTCTCTCATAGATGTCAAGCAAAACTTAAGTTATGGAGTTTCTGCGCACCATATAGCGCAGAAACTCGACGCGAGATGCTGGCAATGTATGCATGTACCGCCAATCCAGCCCACCAGAGCGCAAGTACTCGCTATCGCTGAACGGCACGACTGTCACCCCGAGGACCACAAGAGTCCGCACCTGATGGTCAGGACAACACGGTCTTGGCGAACCACTCCACCTGGTCCTCGAACTCGGCGATGCTGTCGGCCGGAATCATCAGCGCACAGGCGTGGTCGACGCCGATCTTCTTCAGCCCTTCCACCTTCTCGCGGATGAGGTCGGGCGAGCCCACGAGGTTGGCGACGACCTGCTTGGAAAGATCGCGGCCTGTATAGGCGAGCGACTTGCGGTGCGCGACCAGGCCCGATTCCATGTAGCGCTTCTCGGCCTCTTCCGCCGTCCGGGCGATGGTAAGCGAGAATTGCGGGGCGATCTCGATCTCGGCCGGATCGCGGCCGAGCTCCGCGGCGCGCGCCTTCAGCGCCTTGATGCGTTCCTCGAGCTCGGGCCAGGGACGCCAGCCCGGCAGCCAGCCGGTGCCGATGCGGGCGGCGCGCTCGACATTCTCGAGATTGTGGCCGCCCACCCAGAGCGCGAAGGGCTTCTGCGCCGGCTTGGGGAACATCTCGACGTCGCGGCAGGCGTAGTACTTGCCCTGGTGCGTCACGCGCGGCTCGGTGAACAGGCGCTGCATCAGCGCGATGCCCTCGTCGAGCATCTCGCCGCGCCGCGCCGTGGGCGACAGGCGCGGCGCCCAGGCCGCGAATTCCTCGCGATAGGCGCCGATGCCGACGCCCAGGATCAAACGTCCGCCCGAGAGCTGATCGATGGTGGCGGCCTGCTTGGCCAGCCAGAAGGGATCGCGCATGGGCGGGATGGCAACCGCGGTGCCGACCTTGAGCGTGGTGGTCGCCGCCGCGCAGAAGGACAGCACCGTCAGCAGCTCGTAGAAGTTGGGCGGCTTGCCGGGAAAGAGCTCGCGCACGTAGCGCTGGGTGGTGATGTGGTCGTTGCCCCACACGGAGTGATAACCCAGCCGCTCGCAGACCTTCGCCAGGCGCACGAAATCCCCCGGCTCGACGAAGGGGATGGGATACATCACGCCTTCGAAGCCCGTCGGCAGGCTGATGCTGAACTTCATGCTGTCTATCCTCGCGCCGCTGCCAGGGCCGCCGCGATGGACGGCGCATCGTCCATGCCGCCGATGATCACCTCGTCGAGGCCGAAGGCGCGGTATTCCTCGAATTTCGCCTTCACCTGGGCGGGCGTGCCGCAGGCGGCGTGACGGCGCACGACGTCGTCGCTCACCAGGCGGTCGACCTCGCTCCAATTCTCCGCCGCATAGGCCGCCGCCAGCGCCGCCTGATCGAGCGCCGCGCCGGACAGGCGGATGTTCTCGGCGTGGTGCGCGCCGCGCAGCACGAAGCCGATCGGGCGGCGGATCGGATCGATGCCTTCCCTCTCCGTGGCGCCAAGCCTGGTGTAGACGATGCCGAACCTGCGGAACGGCCGGCCGCCCGCGGCGTCCGCCGCCTGCTCGAGACAAGCCTTCACGAAGGGCGGCGAGGTCGCCGCCGAGATCAGCACGCCGTCGGTGGCGCGGCCGGCAAGCTTCAGCATGTTGGGACGCGACGCGGCGATCACGATCGGCACCTGGCGGCCGCCATTGGCGAGGCGCCGCCCCGAGACATGGAAGATTTCACCCTGGAACTCCGTCATCTCGCCGGCCAGCAGCGAGCGGCAGACATCGATCGTCTCGGCAATCGTCTTGAGCGGCTTGGGCGAGTCGATGCCGGCGGCCTTCAGGTCGGCCGGCGCGCCGGCGCCCAGGCACAGGATGACACGGCCGGGATACATCTCCTCGAGCGTCGCCGCCGCCATGGCGATGAAGACCGGGTGGACCGAGTAGGGACTCATCGCCATCAGCGCGACCTTGATGCGCCGGGTCGCGCCGAGCGCCAGCGCCGCCATGGTTATGGGATCGCGCAGGAAGAGGTGGCAGGCGATCCATAGCGTGGAGGCGCCGCCCTCCTCGGCCACGCGCGCCTGGGCCGGAATGTCGGCGACTGGCGCGCGACCATCCATGGAAATGCCGAACTCAGCCATCGCTGAAGCCATAGACGTCGTGCAGGGCTTTCATCACTTCCGTCAAGCCGCCGCTGACGATGGGCGCGGGCGGCAGGGCATCCTGGATCACCGCAGCATCCTTCAGGCCGCTCGCCGTCAGCAGCGCCACCACGCGATCATCGGCAGCGATGACACCGGACGCCCGCAGGCGCTCGATGGCGGCGAAGGGCGCGGCCGAGGCCGGCTCGGGCCAGATTCCTTCCCTGGCGCCCAGCGTCACCACCCAGCGCGCAAGCTCGTCGTTCTCGATGGTGACGGCGGTGCCGCCACTCTTGCGCAACACTTCCAGCGCCTGCACCGTGCCCTGACTGGCGCCGATCGAGGTGGCGATGGAGGGCGCGTTGCGCGGCCGGTCGGGCGGCATCGGCTCGCCGCTCGCCATCGCCGCCGTGATCGAGCCGGAGACCTCGGCCGCCACCAGGCGCGGCGTGCGCTCGATCCAGCCCAGCGCCTTCAGTTCCTCGAAGCCTTTCCACATGCCGAACAGCGCGTCGCCGTAGCAGACCGGCAGCACGCACCAGTCGGGTACCTGCCAGTCGAAGGCCTCGGCGACCTCGTAGGCGATGGTCTTGTAGCCTTCCATGCCATAGGGGTTGCTGCCGACGACGGGGCCGAAGAAGGGCGAGGTCGGATACCAGCCGAGCTCGCGCACGCCGGCCGACTGCAGCCGCCAGCGGTCGGCCTTGTTCTCGACCGTGACCACCATGGCGCCATAGGCGCGCATCTGCGCCACCAGCGCGGGCGAGGCGCCGACGAAGGTGAAGACGACGCAGGGCAGGCCGGCCTTGGCGGCGTAGGCCGCCGCCGCCGCCCCGGCGTTGCCGGAAGAGCTGGAGGCAATGACCTTGGCGCCGAAGCGCCTGGCCATGGTGAGCGCCGACGAAGCCAGGCGATCCTTGAAGGACCAGGTGGGATTGCGAGATTCGTCCTTGATCCAGACATCGCCGAGGCCGAGCGCGGGCGCGGCGAGCAGCGGCGTGTTGCCCTCGCCCAGGCTCACCGCCTCCTCGGCAGGAGCCGACAGGAAGGACGACCAGCGCCACATCGACGCGGGACGACGGGAAGCATGATCGCGGACATGGCCTTCGCCGGGAGGCGAATCGTAGCCGACCGTGAGGTTGGCGGGCGCCCGCGCGGCACGACAGGCGGGACAATCTTCAGCGTAGCAATCGACAGGATAGCGGGCGCCGCAGCGAACGCACACGAGCGCACTTGGAATGGGCATGTCGGGCTCTACCTAGGCGTTCCGGCCGCGGAGCGTCAACTGCCGCGTCGATTCTCGACGCGCGACAAAACTTGCCCTCAACAGATATGCAGAAAGCAGAGGTTTTGCTTGCGCGAGCCCGTTTCGCCGTGGCCCACATATTGCAAGATTTCCGCACGGGCGCGGGATAGGCTTCCCGCGAAAGGGACAGGGACATCGACATGAAGAATTTTCGCCCCACGCGTCGCGCTGCCTTGGCGGGCGTCTCAGCACTGGCCCTCGTCGGCCATCGCGCCGCGGCGCAAGCCAAGGAACCCAAGAAGGGCGGCACGCTCACCTTCATCCAGAACAGCGAGCCGCAGACTCTGGTCTCGCTGACCACGACGGCGACGCCGGCACTCACCGTGAGCGGCAAGGTCACGGAGGGCCTGCTCGAGTACGACTACGACATCAATCCGCGCCCGCTGCTCGCCACCGAATGGTCGATCAGCCCGGACGGCAAGACCTACACCTTCAAGCTTCGCCCCAACGTGAAGTTCCACGACGGCAAGCCCTTCACCTCGGCCGACGTCGCCTATTCGATCCAGCTTCTCAAGACCGTCCATCCGCGCGGCCGCAACACCTTCGCCAACGTCACGGAAGTGAAGACGCCCGATCCGCTGACGGCGATCCTGGTGCTCTCCAAGCCGGCGCCCTATCTCATCAAGGCGTTGACGGCGGCGGAGGCACCGATGGTGCCGCGCCATATCTACGAAGGCACCAATACCCTGGCCAATCCCAACGGCAACGCGCCGATCGGCACCGGCCCCTACAAGTTCAAGGAATGGGTGCGCGGCAGCCATATCCTCTACGAGCGCAACCCGGACTACTGGCAGCAGGGCCTGCCGCTGATCGACCGCTTCGTGTTCAAGATCCTGCCCGACACCGGCGCGCGCTCGATCGCCTTCGAGAACGGTTCGGGCGACATCGGCTATCGCACGCCGGTGGCGCTGTCCGACCTGGAGCGACTGAAGAAGCTGCCGAACCTGGTGTTCGAAACCGACGGCACGAGCTACTCCTATAACGTCTCGAGCCTGCAGTTCAATCTCGACAGCCAGTACTTCAAGCACCTCAAGGTGCGCCAGGCGATCGCCCACTCGATCGACCGTGCGCTTCTGGTCAAGACCGTGTGCTACGGCTACGGCACGGTCTGCTTCTCGCCGATCGCGCCCGGCCTGAAGGAGTTCCACGATCCGGCGCCCAGCCCCTACGCGCTCGATCTCAAGAAGGCCGAGCAGCTCCTCGACGAGGCGGGCTTCCCGCGCGGCGCCAACAAGGTCCGCTTCAAGGTGCCGCTGGACTACAATCCGATCGGCGACGAGAGCCGGCGCGCCGCCGAGTTCATGCGCGCCGCCCTGAGCCGCATCGGCGTCGCCGTCGATGTCCGCGCCGCCGACGCCTCGGCGTTCGTCAAGCGCATCTACACCGACCGCGACTTCGACTTCACCTACAACGGCCATTCCAACCTGTTCGACCCGACGGTGGGCGTGCAGCGCATCTACTGGTCGAAGAACTTCAAGAAGGGCGTGCCGTTCTCGAACGGCTCGAACTACCACAACCCCAAGGTCGACGAGCTGCTGGAAGGCGCCGCGGTCGAGATCGACCCGGCCAAGCGCAAGGCGATGTTCTTCGAGTTCCAGAAGATCGTGGGCGAGGAGCTGCCCGACATCAGCCTCTTTTCGCCGCTCTATCTCACCATCAAGAACAAGCGCGTGCACGACGACTCGCTCACCGCCGACGGCGTGGAGGCCAACATGGCGCATGTCTGGCTCGATGCGTAGAATCGACCTCAAGCCGAGGAGCGCGCGCAGCGAGCGTCTCGAAGCATGGGCAGCAGGCAAGGTGCTCGATCCCACCCTTCGAGACGGCCCTTCGGGCCGCCTCAGGGTGAGGTCGGGCTTTGGCCTGACGCGGGACTTCTGACGTGCGCATGACGCGGCGCATCGCGGCGGCCCTCAAGCGCACCGCGATCCATGCCGGGCCGACGGTGCTCGGCATCATCGTGCTCGACTTCCTGCTGTTGCAGCTCATGCCCGGCGATGCCGCCGACGTGATCGCGTCGGAATCCGGCGTCGCCACCGCCGAGACCATGGCCGCCCTGCGCGAGCGCTTCGGACTCGACCAGCCGGTGGTGACCCAGCTCCTCAACTTTCTGGGCCATCTGGCGCAGTTCGATCTCGGCTATTCGCCGCGCTACAACATGTCGGTCCTCGACATGATCATGACGCGCCTGCCCGCCACCCTGCTGCTGATGGTGACGGCGCTGTCGCTGGCCCTGCTGCTGGGCATCGCGCTGGGCTCCGTAATGGCTGCCTGGGCCGGCCGCTGGCCCGACCGCGCGCTGTCGGTCGTCGTGCTGCTGTTCTATTCCATGCCGGGCTTCTGGGTCGGGCTGATGGCGATTGTGCTGTTTTCCGTCAAGCTGGGCTGGCTGCCCAGCGACGGCAACATGACGATCGGCGGCGACCTCAGCGGCTGGGCGCTGATCGGCGATCGGCTGGACCATCTCGTCCTGCCGGCCCTGGCGCTCGCCTCGTTCTTCATCGCCGTCTATGCGCGGCTGACGCGCGCCTCGATGCTGGAAGTGCAGCGCCAGGATTTCATGCGCACCGCGCAGGCCAAGGGATTGCATCCCTTCTTCATCCAGCTTCGCCACGCGCTCAGGAACGCGCTGATCCCCGTGACTACCATCGCCGGCATGCATCTGGGCAACCTGCTGGGCGGCGCCGTCGTGGTCGAGACCGTGTTCGCCTGGCCAGGCATGGGACGGCTGGCGCTGGAGGCGGTGCTGGCGCGCGACTTCTCGGTGCTGCTGGGCGTTCTGCTGCTGTCCTCTCTCCTGGTGATCCTGGCCAACCTGGTGATCGACCTGCTGCATGCCTGGCTCGATCCGCGCATCGGCGCGGCCTGACCATGAGCGTGCCGGATCTTTCGACGCCCCTGCCGGTGGCCGATCTCGGCAACCGCGCCGCACCACGCAAAGGCCGGCGGCTGCGCGCCTTCGTGCGCAACCCGACCTTCATCGCGGGCGTGGTCATCCTCGCCTCCTTCGTCCTCATGGCGCTCTTTGCCGATTGGCTTTGCCCCGGCGATCCGCAGGACATGGTGGGATCGCCGGTCCTGTGGCCGGGACAGGACGCCGAGTTCCCGCTGGGCACCGATTCGCTGGGCCGCGACGTGCTGGCGCGGCTGGTGCACGGGGCGCGCGCTTCGCTGATGGTCGGCGTGTCCGCGGCCGCGATCGGGCTTGCCATCGGCATGGTCGTGGGCGCCATGGCCGGCTTCTTCGGCGGCTGGGTCGACACGCTGCTGATGCGGCTGGTCGAGCTGTTCCAGACCACGCCCACCTTCCTGCTGGTGGTGGTGATCGTGGCCATCCGCGAGCCCACGCTCACGACCATCGCGCTCGCCATCGGGCTCGCCTCCTGGCCGACCGTGGCGCGGCTGGTGCGCGCGCAGTTCCGTTCGCTGCGCGAGTCCGATTTCGTGATGGCCGCGCGCAGCCTGGGCTATTCCAGCACGCGCATCATCGTGCAGGAGATCCTGCCCAACGCGCTGCCGCCGGTGATCGTGGCGGCGTCGGTGATGGTCGCCAATGCGATCCTGACCGAGGCCGGCCTCTCCTTCCTCAACATGCGCGACCCCAACGTGGTGAGCTGGGGCGGCATGATCGGCGACGGCCGCGACCTCCTGCGCACCGCCTGGTTCCTGACCGCCCTGCCGGGCGCCGCCATCGCCATTCGCCGTGCTGTCGCTCAACCTCGTGGGCGACGGGCTGAACGAGATCCTCAACCCGCGGTCCGAACCATGAGCCTGCTGTCGGTCGAGGGACTGAGCGTGGCCTTTCCCGGCCAGCTCGCCGTGCGCGAGGCGAGCTTCGCCCTCTCGGCCGGCGAGACGCTCGCCCTGGTGGGCGAATCGGGCTGCGGCAAGTCGGTGACGGCCTTCTCGGTGATGCGCCTGCTGCCGCCGAACGCGCGCGTCGCGTCGGGCCGCATCCTGTTCGATGGCCGCGACCTGCTGGCGGCCTCGCCGGCCGAGATGCGCGAAATCCGCGGCAAGCAGGTCTCGCTGATCCAGCAGGAGCCGATGACCTCGCTCAATCCGGTGCTGTCGATCGGCGTGCAGATCGCCGAGGTGCTGCGCCGCCACGAGAAGATCTCGCGCCGGGCCGCACGGGCGCGCGCCGTCGAGCTGCTCGACCTGGTCAGCATCCCCGACGCCCACTGGCGCATCGACGACTATCCGCACAATCTCAGCGGCGGCATGCGCCAGAGGGTGATGATCGCCATGGCGGTGGCCTGCGGGCCGAAGCTCCTGATCGCCGACGAGCCCACCACCGCGCTCGACGTCACCACCCAGGCCCAGGTGCTCGACCTGCTGGACGGCCTGCGGCGGCGGCTTTCCATGGCGGTGCTGCTGATCACCCACGATCTCGGCGTGGTGGCCCAATGGGCCGACCGCATCGCCGTCATGTATGCCGGCCGCATCGTCGAGCAGGCCGCCATCAGGCCGTTCTTCGCCGAGCCGATGCACCCCTATTCGCGCGGGCTTCTGGGCGCGCGCGTCGACGTCGATGCCGACGAGCACTATCTCGCCAACCGGCTGAGCGAGATCCCGGGCAGCGTCGGTTCGGCGGCCGGCCAGGCGGGCTGCGCCTTCGCGCCGCGCTGTCCGCTGGTCCAGCCGGGCTGCCGGCAGGCACCGCCCCCTCTCCTGTTGCTGCCGGACGAGCGTGCGGTGGCGTGTCCCGTCATTGTCGACCGGCCTGGAGGCCGCCATGGCCCTGCTCTCCATTAAAGACCTGCACACGCGCTATGTCGTCGGCCGCCAGGTGCTGAACGCCGTCGACGGCGTGAGCTTCGAGGTCGAGCGCGGCGAGACGGTCGGGCTGGTGGGCGAATCGGGTTGCGGCAAGAGCACGTTGGGCAAGACCATCCTGCGCCTGGTGCCGGCGGCCGACGGCGAGATCGTGCTGGACGGCGCCGATATCACCCGCCTGGGCGATGCGGCGATGGCGCCGCATCGCCGGCGCGTGCAGATGATCTTCCAGGACCCGTTCGGCTCGCTCAATCCGCGCCAGACCATCCGTACCGTGCTCGATACGGCGCTGAAGGTGCACAAGCTCGGCGATCGCGCCGAGCGCGAGCGGCGCCTGCAGGAGATCGTGGTCCGCGTCGGCCTGCCCGCCGATTCGCTCGACCGCTATCCGCACGAATTCTCCGGCGGCCAGCGCCAGCGGATCGGCATCGCCCGCGCCCTGATCCTGCAACCGGCGCTGATCGTATGCGACGAGCCGGTGTCGGCGCTCGACGTGTCGATCCAGGCGCAGATCCTGAACCTGCTGGTCGACCTCAAGCGCGACCTCGGCCTTTCCTACCTGTTCATCTCGCACGATCTGTCGGTGGTGCGCTATTTCGCCGACCGCGTGCTGGTGATGTATCTCGGCCGCATCGTGGAAAGCGCCTCGCACACGACCTTGTGGCGCGATCCTCGGCATCCCTACACCAAGGCGTTGTTCGCCGCCGTGCCGTCGACCGATCCCACGCACAGGCGTGGCGCCCCGCCCATCAAGGGCGAGCTCACGACCGACGTGACGTCGGGATGCCGTTTCTATGCGCGTTGCCCTGCCGCGACCGAGCGCTGCCGGGTGGAGGAGCCGCTGTTACGCTCCGTTGGAGAAGGACATCATGCCGCCTGCCATTTTGCCTGAGTCAGTACGTCTCGCCGTCGATATCGGCGGCACCTTCACCGACGTGGTGCTGGAGACGCCCGATCAGCGCTTTTCCGCCAAGGTGCTGACCACCAAGGCCGCGCCCGAGGACGGCGTGCTGGACGGCATGCTGCGGGCGCTGAAGTCTGCCGGCATGGCGCCTTCCCAGGTCGGCCTGATCGTGCACGGCACGACGCTGGCCACCAATGCCATCATCGAGCGCAAGGGCGCCAGGACCGCGCTCGTCACCACCAAGGGCTTCCGCGATTCCATCGAGATGGCGCAGGAGAACCGCTTCGAGCAGTACGACATCTTCATCGAGAAGCCCGAGCCGCTGGTGCCGCGCACCTTGCGCTTCACCGTGCCCGAGCGGGTCGACGCCAAGGGCGGCGTGCGGCTGGCGCTGGACGAGACGGCTGTCGAGGCGCTCGCCGATACGCTCAAGGCCAAGGCCGTCGAGAGCATCGCCGTGGGCTTCCTGCACAGCTACGCCAATCCGACGCATGAGCGCCGCGCCGCCGAGATCCTGTCGAGGAAGCTGCCGGATGTGCGCGTGTCGCTGTCCTGCGAGGTCTGTCCGGAAGTGCGCGAGTACGAGCGCTTCTCGACGACCTGCGCCAACGCCTACGTGCAGCCCCTGATGGCGCGCTATCTCGAGAGCCTGCGCGCCCGCATCGAGGCGGCGGGCTTCGCCTGCCCCATCCTGCTGATGACCTCGGGCGGCGGGCTCACCACGCTCGAGACGGCGGTGCGCTTCCCCATCCGGCTGGTCGAGTCCGGGCCTGCCGGCGGCGTGATCCTGTCGACCTGGATCGCCGAGCGCTTCGGCATCGACCGCATCCTGAGCTTCGACATGGGCGGCACGACGGCCAAGATCTGTATCATCGACGACGGCAGGCCGATGGCCTCGCGCAGCTTCGAGGTCGACCGCCGCTACCGCTTCATGAAGGGCTCCGGCCTGCCGGTGCGCATCCCGGTGATCGAGATGGTCGAGATCGGCGCGGGCGGCGGCTCGCTCGCCGGTGTCGACGCCATGAAGCGCATCACGGTCGGGCCCGAGAGCGCCGGTTCCGACCCCGGCCCGGCCTGCTATCGGCTGGGCGGCACGCGGCCGGCCGTGACGGACGCCAACGTGGTGCTGGGCCGCATCGATCCCGACCGCTTCGCCGGCGGCTCGATCACGCTAGACGCGAGTCTCAGCCGCACCGCCATCGACGCCCATGTCGGCGACAAGGTCGAGCTCGACACCACGCTCGCCGCCTTCGGCATCTCCGAGATGGTCGAGGAGAACATGGCCAATGCGGCGCGCGTGCATGCCGTGGAACGCGGCGCCGAGCTGGAGGGCCGCACGCTGATCGCCTTCGGCGGCGGTGCGCCGCTGCATGCCGCGCGGCTGGCGGAAAAGCTCGGCATCGCCGACGTGCTGATTCCGGCCAGCGCCGGGGTGGGCTCCGCGGTCGGCTTCCTGCGCGCGCCGATCGCCTTCGAGGTGGTGCGCAGCCGGTTCGTGCGGCTGGGCGGCTTCGACGCCGCGGCCGTCAATTCGATGTTCGCCGAGATGGAAAAGGAGGCGACCGACGTGGTGAAGCTTGGCGCGCCCACGGCCAAGCCCGCCGTCGCCCGCAGCGCCGACATGCGCTACGCCGGCCAGGGCCACGAGATCCTGGTGCAGCTGCCCGACGGGCCCTTCACCGCGGCCTCCGTGGCCGAGCTGCGCAAACGGTTCGAGGCGGGCTATCGCGCGCTGTTCAGCCGCGTCGTGCCCGGCGTCGATGTCGAGGTGACGGGCTGGATCCTGCGCGCCGAGGCGCCGGCGCCCGGCCGACTGGATCAAGCCGGGGGCGGGGCTCCGGCGCCGCTCGTGAGCGGGCCTGGAGGCCCGCGCTCCGATGAGAGCCGCAACCTGTTCGACCCGATGCTGCGGGAGTTCGCATCCGTGCCGGTCTATCGCCGCGACGCGCTCAAGCCGGGACAAACCCTGCAGGGGCCCGCCATCATCGCCGAGGACGAGACCACGACCGTCGTCACCTCGGGCTTCGTCGCCGCGCTCGATCCGTCGGGCGCCATCCGCCTCACCGCCAAGTCAGCCGCCCTCAAGGAGGCCGCACAATGAGAGCCAACCATCCGCTGAGCCGCATCGAATACCAGGTGATGTGGAATCGCCTGATCTCCGTCGTCGAGGAACAGGCGCAGACCCTGGTGCGCACCGCCTTCGGCACCGCCACGCGCGAGGCGGGTGACCTGTCGGCCGGCGTCTACGACACCAAGGGCCGCATGCTGGCCCAGGCGGTCACCGGCACGCCGGGCCATGTGAATTCCATGGCGATGAGCGTAGGCTACGTGCTCGACAAGGTGCCGCTTGCCAAGATGGCCGATGGCGACGCCTACATCGTCAACGATCCCTGGCAGGGCACGGGCCATCTCAACGACATCGTGATCGTGACGCCGACCTTCCGGCGCGGCACGGCGGTCGGCCTGTTCGCCTGCACCTTGCATGTCGTCGACATCGGCGGCCGCGGCATCATGGGCGCGGCCCAGCAGGTCTATGAGGAAGGCCTCTATATCCCCATCACCAAGATCGTCGACAGGGGCGAGATCAACCAGTGGCTGGTCGACCTCATCGCCGCCAATGTGCGCGAGCCGGTGCAGGTGATCGGCGACATCTATTCGGAGATTTCCAGCAACGAGGTCGGCGGCAAGCGACTGGTCGCCATGATGGACGAGTTCGGCCTGGAGCACCTGGACGACCTCGCCAAGCACATCCTCGACCATTCGCGCGAGGCGAGCCTCGAGGCCATCAACAAGCTGCCGCACGGCACCTACCACAACACGATGATGGTCGACGGCATCAACGGCAAGTCGATGGAGCTCAAGGCCAAGCTCACCATCGGGCCCGACCGGCATCGACGTCGATTTCGCGGGCTCGCCCGGCATGGTCCAGCTCGGCATCAACGTGCCGCTGTGCTACACTGAGGCCTATACGAGCTTCGGCGTGAAATGCATCGTGGCGCCGCACGTGCCCAACAACGCCGCCTCGCTCGCCACCATCCGCGTCACCGCGCCCGAAGGCTGCATCCTGAACGCCAAGCATCCCGGCGCCGGTGGCGGCGCGCAGCATCATCGGCCAGATGCTGCCCGACGTGGTGTTCGGCTGCCTGCAGCAGGCCCTGCCGCAGGGCGTGCCCGCCGAAGGCACGTCGTGCCTGTGGAACGTGCGACTGATGGGCGGCATGGGCCGGGTCGATGGCGATCCGGCGCTGCTCGCCAAGGCGACGCCGTTCAACGTCACGTCCTTCCATTCCGGCGGCACCGGGGCGCGGCCCAAGCTCGACGGGCTGTCGGCGACCGCCTTCCCCAGCGGCGTACGCAACGTGCCGGTCGAGATCACCGAGACGATCGCGCCGGTGCTGGTCTGGAGCAAGGAGTACCGCACCGATTCGGGTGGCGCCGGCGAGTATCGCGGCGGCCTCGGGCAGATCATGGAGGTCGAAAGCGCCGAGGACATGCCGTTCGGCATCTCGACCTCGTTCGACCGCGTGGTCTATCCGCCGCGCGGCCGGGCCGGCGGCAAGCCGGGCGCGACCGGCCGGGTCGAGCTGGCGTCGGGCAAGACGCTGGCGCCCAAGGCCCATTCCAGCATCCCGGTCGGCGAGCGCCTCAGGGTCAGCATGCCGGGCGGCGGCGGCTACGGCGACCCGCACCGGCGCGAGCCCGAGAAGGTGGCGGAAGACGTGGCGCGCGGACTGGTCTCCCCAGAAGCCGCCCGCGAGCTCTACGGCGTGGCGCTCACGGCCGACTTCGCCGTCGATGCCGCCGCGACGGAGCGACTGAGGGCCGCCGTCGCAGCGCAATAGCAGTGCGTCACTGCAAGGCGCTGCGCAGGCCTTCGTTGGAGACCTCCATCAGCCCGCCGAACGGCAGGCCCAGCTCCAGCGTGAGATAGATCGCCGCCGACGCCGACAGGATGCAGACGAAAAGGACGGTGAAGAGCGTCGGGTTGGCCGGCGCCGACATGCTGAACACGGCGAAGATGAACATCAGCCAGACGACGAGCACGATCACGAAAGTGTTCGAGATCGAATCGGATGGCTGGGCGAACAAAGCCAGCCGGGTCTGGGCGAGATCCTCGCTGACCTGCAGGGCCCGCGTCCGGATGGAGCTCTGCACGGTGTTCTTCGGGGTCAGTTCCCGGAGCATGTAGAGGACGCTTTCGCCGTGGGACTTCGACGGCCGCGTCGTACCGTGCCTCGAGGCATCTTCCTGCCAGATCGAATTGATCAACGGGCCGATCTCGGCTCGCAACGTTGCCCGCAAGGGCTTGGCCTCCGGCCCGTATTCCTCGAGGAGCTGGTCCAGCTCGGTAACGTCGGCGGTCATGCGGCTGACGTAGCCGCTGGTGTGCTCGAAAGAGGTCCTTGTCGAGGCGAACAGCAGAGCCAGCACGAGGGCGGACATGGTCGCGATCAGGGCAGTGGCCAGCTTGATGACGTCCTTGGAATCACCCGAAAGATGGTGCTCCGGCAGCTTGGAGCGCAGGAACATGCCGGTGATCGCGCTGCCCAGGATCAGGGTGAAGGCGGTTCCGGCGATAGCTATGGGACTCAAAATTACCCTCGACGAATGGCAGGTTGGCTGGCGCGTGGAAACTGCCCCAAGAAACGGTCCCAACCAACCGTTCTTGACTGCAGAAACCAGCAGTCAAGAACGAAGGGCGAACCGGATCGCCTCTACTCCGGGCGCCGGGTTGATCCTGCTCAATTCCTTTCCGGACCCGTCCGCTATAGAAAAAAGAGCCTCCGTCACAAGCCGGACTGACCGCCATCAACACGCCCGTCTCGCTCGCGGCGAAGATCGCTTTCCTGGCAAGCGCCGATGCCCACGGAAGGGACAAACCGCCCGTGGCTTGCCGGGAAACCCACATGTCGTGGGTCTTCCTCGCCGGCGACAAGGTCTACAAGCTGAAGAAGCCCGTCCGCTTGGCCTATCTCGACTTCTCGACCCTGGAGCGGCGGCGCGCCGCCTGCAAGGCCGAACTCGCCCTCAACCGCCGCCTGGCGCCGGACGTCTATCTGTCCGTCGTGCCCCTGACGACCACGCAGGATCGGCTCAGCATCGACGGGCCTGGTGAAATCGTCGACTGGCTGGTCGTCATGCGCCGTCTCGACGAAACTGGCACCCTGGAGCATGCGCTGCTCGCCGGGACGCTCGCGACGCGGCAGCTCGATCCGCTGATAGCGGTCCTTGCCCGCTTCTATCGACAGGCGCCCAGGGTCGCGATCTCGCCCGACGACCTTGTGCAGGGCTGGCATCGCAACCTTTTCGACAACCGGCATGTCCTCCTCGATCCACGCCTCGGCCTGCCGACCGGGCTGGTCCTGCGGCTCGACCGCCGTCAGAGCCGCTTCCTGCGCGAACGATCGGAAGGACTGCGCGCCCGCGCGCGGCAGCGCCGCATCGTCGACGGCCACGGCGACCTCCGGCCGGAACATATCTGGCTGGGACCGCCGGTGCGCATCATCGACTGCCTGGAGTTCAATCGCCGGCTGCGCAGCATCGACCCGCTGGACGAAATTGCGTTCCTCACCGTCGAATGCGAGCAGCTCGGCGGCGCGGCTCACGGCGAGTACATCAGACGCCGCCTCACCAATCGCCTGCCGGGCGGCTTCGACCACGGCCTCTTCACCTTCTATCGCTGCTATCGCGCCACGTTGCGGGCTCGGCTGGCGATCGCCCATCTCCTCGAGCCGCGGATACGGACTCCGGAGAAATGGCCACGATTGGCGCGCGCATATCTCGACCTGGCGGCCAAGGAGGCGAAGCGACTGTGGGCTTGACCTCGATCAAGGCCCGGCCCGCCCAAAGCCGGTCTTGTTCCCTCCTGGATCCGACTGGAGACTGCGATGAGGCACCGCTCGCTCACCCTGTTCGGCTTGACGGGAAGCCGCGCCTTCGCCGAGCAGGTCGCGGCGCATCTCGAGGCACCGCTCGCCCAACACGAGGAGCGCGACTTCGAGGATGGCGAACACAAGGCGCGGCCACTGCAAGGCGTGCACGGACACGATGTCTTCGTCATTCACTCGCTGCATGGCGACGAGGACCAGAGCGCCAACGACAAGCTCTGTCGCCTGCTGTTCTTCTGCGGCGCCTTGCGAGACGCGGGCGCCCATACGGTAACGCCTGTCACGCCCTACCTGTGTTACGCGCGCAAGGATCGCCGCACCAAGCCCAACGATCCGATCACCAGCCGCTACGTCGCCAGCCTGTTCGAAGCCATGGCCATCACGCGTCTCATCGGCGTCGAAGTCCACAATGTCGCGGCGTTCGAGAACGCCTTTCGCTGCCCCACGGTCCATGTCGAATGCGCTCCCCTCCTGGCGGCGCATTTTGCCGCCCTGCTGCACGGTGACGAGGTGGTTGCCGTCTCGCCCGACGCCGGCGGCGCCAAGCGGGAGGAGCGCTTCCGGCAGGAGCTGCAGACCCTCACGCGGCGGGACGTGGGTTCGGCTCTTCATGGAAAAGAGCCGAAGCGGCGGGGTAGTGGCCGGCGGCCTGCTGGCCGGCGATCTCGCCGGCAAGACCGCCGTCATCGTCGACGACCTGATCAGCACGGGCGGCACGCTCGTGCGCGCGGCCCGGGCGTGCCGCGCCGCCGGCGCCAGGAAGGTCTTCGCGGCCGCCGCCCACGGCCTGTTCATGGGAGGCGCGCCCGAATTGATCGCCGAACCGGCGCTCGACGGCATCGTCATCGCCAACACGGTGCCGCCGTTTCGGTTGCCGGCGGACGCGGTAGCCAAGCGGCTTACCATCCTGGATGCGGGCGCGGCTGTGGCCGACGCGATTTCCTCCTGCCACGACGGCGTCTGAGCGGCGAGAACGTCACGCCGATGGCGCCAGCAGGCGCCGCACCTCATCGTCGCTGACCTGCCTGAAATCCTCGTAGAACGGGCCGATGGCGTAGAATTTCTCGGCGAACTTCGAGGCATACCACGTCGTCGACCTCGGCGCGCAGGGCCATGACCGTGTCGGGCGGGGCGACGGGAACGGCGAGGACCAGCTTTTCCGGCTGGCGGGCCGCAACCGAGCGCAGGGCGGCCCGCATGGTCGCGCCGGTCGCGATGCCGTCGTCGACCACGATCGCGATGCGGCCCTTGATGTCGATCGGCGCACGGTCGCTGAGATAGCACTTGCGGCGCCGCTCGACCTCGAGACGCTCGCGCTCGCAGGCCGCCTTGAACTGATCTTCGCTGATGCCGGTCGTGCGGATCACGTGTTCGTTGCGCACCACGATCGGCGAACCGCCGTCAACGAGCGCGCCCATGGCCAGCTCCGGCTGAAACGGCACGCCGATCTTGCGCACCAGGATGAGGTCGAGCGGCGCCTCGAGCTTCGCCGCGATCTCTGCCGCCACCGGCACGCCGCCCCGCGGCAGGGCCAGAACCGCAGGCTTGCAGTCCTTGTAGGCCATCAAGCGAGCGGCGAGTTGCTGGCCGGCGTCCTGCCTATTCCTGAACGGCATGGCGCGCCCCCTTGCCCAAGATGTACCTGTCAAACCAGAGAACGGCGTGGCCGATGACCGCGTCGAGCGCGCCCTTCTCGGGAAAGAGGTGCGTCGCTCCCGGCACGATCACCAGCGATTTCTCGCTCTTCAGGCGGGCGAGCGCCCTCCTGTTGAGCGTGATGACCGGCTCGTCGGCGCCACCGACGATCAGGAGCGAGGGGGCGCGGACGCGTTCGAGCGCATCTCCCGCGAGATCCGGACGACCGCCGCGCGAAACCAGAGCGGCGACACGGGGACCAAGCTCGGCCGCCGCGACCAGCGCCGCGGCGGCGCCCGTGCTTGCGCCGAACAGGCCGACGTCGAGCCCCTGGACGGCAGGCTCGCTGTCGAGCCAGCGCACGGCGCCGACGAGCCGCCCGGCCAGCAGGGGGATGTCGAACACGTTGGCGCGGTCGGCTTCCTCCTCGACCGTGAGCAGGTCGAACAGGAGGCTGGCATAACCGTGCCCGGCCAGGGCCTCGGCGACCGCGATATTGCGCGGGCTCAGGCGGCTGGATCCGCTGCCATGAGCGAAGACGATGACGGCGCGCGGCCTGGCCGGAACGCGAAGCGTGCCCGCGAGCGCCTCGGGAGGAATGCTCACAGTCCATGTCTCGATGCGGCGGCTTGGCCGTCATGGTGGCAGTTTGACCGGCGCCGAGGCCCGCGACTTGATTGAAGTCAAAGGCCGCAGCGACCACATGGTGTATTCGGTTCCAGCCATTCCCTCAGCGAGCGCTGGGGAGAGGATATGCCATGACCGATGCCGCTGATCGTCGCCTGCCCCGCCTGCAACACCCTCAACCGCGCCCCGCGCGACAAGCTGGCGGCCGGGCCGGGCGGCAAATGCGGCCGCTGCGGGTCGCCCTTGTTCGAGGGGCATCCGCTGGCCTTGAATGCCGCGAGCTTCGAGCCGCATGCCGTGAAGAGCGACATTCCGCTGCTCGTCGATTTCTGGGCGCCCTGGTGCGGGCCCTGCAAGGCGATGGCGCCGCAGTTCGAGCGGGCGGCCGGCCGCCTGGAGCCGGGTGTCCGGTTCGCCAAGGTCAACACGGATGACGAGCAGGAGCTGGCCGGCCGCTTCGGCATCCGCGGCATCCCGACCATGATCCTGTTCCGGCATGGACGGGAAATCGCCCGGCAATCCGGCCTGATGGATGCGGCCGGCATCGAGAACTGGGTCGCGCAGGCGCTTCGCGGCTAAGGCCGTTCAGGAAGCCTTTGATCCGGGTCAATGTGCGTCCATCCTTGCCCCGCTTATCTATCGCCGACGATCAGCGCGCCTGGAGGGCATGTCGATGACCTTTTCGACCTTGATGGTTCACCTGGTTCCTGGTCTCCCCAACGAGACCCTGCTGAGCCTTGCCGCCGATCTCGCCTCGCGCCTCAAGGCGCAGCAGGTGATCGGTATCGCCGCCCGCCAGCCGCTGCAGGTCTACGGCGAGAGCGCGTTCTATCTGAGCCCGGATGTCATCGTGCAGGATCGCGCCGAGATCGAGAAGGAACTGAAAGCCGCCGAGGCGCAATTCCAGGCGGCGCTCGGCGGCAAAGGATTGAAGCTCGAGTGGCGCTCGACGATCACCTATTCGCTGCTGGCGGAGTACATCGCTGGCGAGATGCGCGCCGCCGACCTGTTGATCACCGGTCCGGATCAGGAGGGATCGGCGCTGGACACGACACGACGCGTGCACCTGGCCGACCTGGTCATGCGCGTTGGCCGGCCGATGCTGGTGGCGCAGCCGGAAGCCGGCAAGCTCGATCTCGACAGCGTCGTCGTCGGCTGGAAGGACAGCCGCGAGGCGCGGCGCGCCGTGGAGGACGCCGTGCCGCTCCTGAAAATGGCGGGCAAGGTCACGGTGGTCGAGATCGGCGACAGCGAGGATCTTCCCCAGGCGCGCCGGCGTGTCGAGGACGTCGTCCAATGGCTGAAGCGCCACGATGTTGCCGCCTCCTTGCGGGTCGAGCCCTCGCAGCACGATGACGCCGACCAGCTCGCGGCCATCGTCGAGGAACTCCGCGCCGGCCTCCTGGTCGCTGGAGCGTACGGACACAACCGTCTGCGCGAATGGGTGCTGGGCGGCGTGACGCGCGACCTGCTGCTGCGGCCGTCCCGTTGCTCCTTGGTATCCCACTGACAGGCGCCCCCGGCCTTGGCGGGGAGCGACACAACTTCTATTATCCAGACCGGTGAGGGATCTGGTCGAAACGTGAGGGGCAGAGCGAACCGCCGCGGCGGCATATTGCGGCAAGCCACCGTGTGGGCCGCAACGGTCCTCGTCATGACGCTCGGTGCTGCTCTCGGCGTCAAGGCGCAGGAAAAGCCGCCGGCGGCCTGGCGGGTCGAATGCGTGGGCGACGGCAAGACCCTCGAGTGCCGTGCCGTCCAGCAGGCGTTCATCCACGAGGAGAAGCAGCCGTTCGCCGTGCTGACCGTCCGCATGCCGCCGGATTCCAAGACCCCCACGATGATGATTCAGCTCCCGCTCGGGCTCAATCTCGTCGAGCCGGTGCAGATCAAGATCGACAACGGTCCCGTCGACAAGCAGCAGGTCCAGACCTGCACCAACAGCGGATGCTTCATCGGCCTGCAGCTCCAGGACAAGATGCTGGCGGCGATGCGCGGCGGCACGCAGCTCAAGCTCACCCTTCAGGACGCCAACAAGCGCCCGATCTCCGTCGACGTGTCGCTGCTGGGATTCTCCCTCGCCCTCGACAAGATCCGTTAGCGTCGAACCCGGTGTTGTCGATGCCTCACCTGCCGTCCAATTGCTATGGACCTTCCGGGCCGAAATGTGATCACATGTGCCATCATCGGACGGACTTGGAGCGATCAGCATGCCGCGATGGCCGGATCCCGATACCGAATCTCGGAGATTGTACGATCGCGCCCTCCAGGTTTTCCCCGGCGGCGTCACCCGGGTGGCGCCATGGCAGCCGCCCTATCCGGTCTACGCCAGGAGCTGCCAGGGCGCCTGGATCACCGACGTCGACGGCAACCGCTTTCTCGACCTCATCAACAATTTCGCCTCGCTGATCCACGGCCACGCCCATCCGGCGATCGTCGAGGCGGTGGCGGCGCAGCTGCCGCACGGCACGGCCTGCACCATGCCGACCGAACGCGAGGTGGCGCTGGCCGAGTTGCTGTGCGAACGCGTGCCGGCGTTCGACAAGATCCGCTTCTGCAATTCCGGCACCGAAGCGGTCATGCTGGCGATCAAGGCGGCGCGCGCCTACACTGGCCGGCCGGCGCTGGCCAAGGTCGAAGGCGCCTATCACGGCACCTACGATCACGCCGAAGTCAGTCTCGATTCGCGTCCCGAAAACTGGGGCAACGATCCCTCGCCGGTGGCCTTTGTCGCCGGCACGCCCAGGGCGGTGCTCGACGACACGGTGGTATTGCCTTTCAACCAGCCCGAAGCGGCGGCGCGCATCATCCGCGATCAGGGCGCCAGGCTCGCCGCGGTCCTGATCGACCTCCATGCCGATCTACACCGGGTGCGTTCCGGCGACGCCGGAATTCCTCAAGGCGATCACTGAAGCGGCCCATGCGGTGGGCGCCCTTGTCATCCTGGACGAGGTCATCTCCTTCCGCTTCGGCTATCGCGGCGGCCAGGGCGCCTTCGGCATCGAGCCGGACCTCACGACCCTGGCCAAGATCATCGGCGGCGGCTTCCCGGTCGGCGCGGTCGCCGGCAAGGAAAAGGTCATGGCCGTGTTCGATCATCGGACGGGCAAGCCCGCGGTCGCCTCCACCGGCACCTTCACCGCCAACATGGTCACCATGACGGCCGGCCTGGTGGGCATGGAACTGATGACGGAACAGGCATTCGACCGCCTGAACGCGCTGGGCGACCGTACCCGTGCTGCGCTGGAGGCGGCCGTTCGACGGAGCGGCTATCCGGCGCGGGTCACGGGCTACGGCTCGATCTTCAAGATCCATACCCATGAGCGGCCGGTGAACGACTATCGCAGCGCCTGGTCGACGCCGGAGGAGCTGGCCGACCTGGCCACGCTGCAGGCCGGCCTCCTGCGGCGCGGCTTCCTGATCAGCACCAAGGGCAACGGCTTCCTGTCGACGGTCATGACGGAGGCCGAGCTCGATGGCTTCGTCGCCGCCGTGGAGGCCGAGCTCGCCTCGCTGAACAGCCGCCGCCGCGCCGCCTGACCCGACCGCCGCATTGTGATCACATAAGGTCCCCTCGGCACGATCCTTGCACCCTGTCAGCCGGCGACTCCGCAAATGACGAGTGGTGAGGGATCGGCATGGGTTTCAGGATCTCGGTCGACACTGGCGGCACGTTCACCGACATCGTGGTGATGGATGAAGGCGGCCGGCAGACGATCGGCAAGGCGCTGACCACCAAGGAGCGCATCTTCGTCGGCATGAGCGAGGCGATCGAGGTCGCGGCGCGCGAGCTCGGCCTCGCCATGAAGGGACTGCTGGACGAAACCGACCTCCTGATCTACGGCACGACGCGCGCCACCAACGCCATCGTCACGCGGACCGTGGCCAAGACCGCCTTCCTCACCACCATGGGCTTTCCCGACACGCTGGTGCTCAAGGAAGGCGGCAAGGTCAATCCGCACGACTTCACCCAGGACTATCCCGAACCCTATATCCCGCGGCGCTACACGTTCGAGATCGAGGAGCGCATGAGCGCCGAGGGCACAGCCTCGGTGGCGTTCAACGAAGTGCAGGCCCGTTCGGTGCTGGAGACGCTGAAGGCGCGCGGCTTCGAGGCGGTGGCGGTGTGCTTCCTGTGGTCGATCGCCAATCCCGACCATGAGCTGCGCATAGGCGAGCTGATCGCCGAGATGCTGCCCGGCGTGCCCTTCACCCTGTCGCACAAGCTGGTGCCGATCGTGCGCGAATACCGCCGCGCCTCGGCCACCGCCATCGACGCCTCGCTGAAGCCCCTGATGCAGGACCATCTGCGCGGGCTGGAGGCCGACCTGCGCGCTGCCGGCTACAAGAACGACATCCTGATCTCGACCAGCGTCGGCGGCGTCATGCTGGTCGACGAGCTGGTCGAAGCGCCGATCCATACGGCGAAATCGGGCCCCGCCATGGCGCCCGTCGCCGCCCTCACCTATTCGACGATCGAGAATCTCGGCGACAACGTCATCGTCTGCGACACCGGCGGCACGACCTTCGATGTCGGCCTGGTGCGCGACGGCCGCCTGACCTACAGCCGCGACACCTGGCTGGGCGGCCAGTGGACCGGACATCTGCTCGGCATCTCCTCGGTCGACGTGCGCTCGATCGGCGCCGGCGGCGGCTCGATCGCCTGGATCGACGAGGGCGGGCTGATGCGGGTCGGCCCGCAGTCGGCCGGCGCCGATCCCGGCCCGGCCTGCTACGGCCGCGGCGGCACCAAGCCCACGGTCTCGGATGCCGCCTGCGTGCTGGGCTATTTCGATCCCGCCTTCTTCCTGGGCGGACGCATGAAGCTCGACGTCGAGGCGGCGCGACGCGCGGTGGGGGTCGTTGCCCAGCGCATCGGCCGGCCGCTCGAGGAAACGGCCTGGAACATCCTGAACCTCGCCACCGAGCTGATGATCAAGGCGATCCAGGAGATCACCATCGCCGAGGGCGTCAATCCGCGCGAGAGCACCATCGTCGCCGGCGGCGGCGCCGCCGGCATCAACATCCTGCCGATCGCCCAGGAGCTGGGCTGCGAGCGGCTGGTGCTGCCCAAGGTGGCCTCGGCACTGTCGGCATCGGGCATGCAGTTCGCCGACATCGTCAAGGAGGAAACGGCGAGCCTGGTGACGACTTCGGAGCGCTTCAACATCGAAGGCGTCAACCGCGTGCTGGCTTCGCTGGAGCGCAAGCTGAAGGAGTTCCTGACGACGCTCGGCCCGCGGGCCCAGGGCACGCACCACATCGAATTCCTCACCGAAGCGCGCTACCTCGCCCAGGTCTGGGAGCTGGAAACGCCGTTGCCCTTCTCGCGCTTCGTCAACCAGGCCGACGTCGACGGGCTGGTCGAGAGCTTCCACAAGGTGCACGAGCGCGTCTTCGCCATGCGCGACGTCGGCAGCCCCGTCGAATGCGTGAACTGGAAGGCGCGCCTCGTCGTCAAGCTGGCCCCCGACGTGACCGGAAGCGCCAGCGTCGCGACGACCGTCGCGCCGACGCCGTCGACCACGCGGCCCTGCTATTTCGGCGGCACCACGCCGGTGTCGACCCCGATCTACAAGTCGAGCGACCTGCAGCCCGGCTTCAAGGTCGTCGGCCCCGCCATCGTCGAGGAGCCGACCACGACCCTGGTCGTGTTCCCGCAGACCTCGACCACCGTGTCGGCCGCGGGCAACTACATCTTCGGCATCGGCTGATTTCCCTTCTCCACGGAGACCGCACATGGACAGACTGCAGCCTTCGTCCACCATCGATCCGGTCCTGACGGCGGTGATCGCCAACCGCATCGACGGCGTCGTGCGCGAGATGACCAACACGCTGCTGCGTGCCGGACGCTCGGCGGTCATCAACAGCGCGCGCGACTTCTCCTGCGCCATCGCCACCGGCGACAACCAGCTCCTGGCCTGCGCCGAGGGGCTGCCGATCCATATCTTCGGCGTGCACAACCAGGCCAAGGCGATGAAGGAGTTCCATCCCGACATCGCCGAGGGCGACGCCTTCCTGCACAACGACCCCTACTCCGGCAACACGCACCCGGCCGACCATTGCTTCCTGGTGCCGGTGTTCTTCGAAGGCGAGCATCTGTTCACCGCCGCCGCCAAGGCGCACCAGGCCGACATCGGCAATTCCATTCCCACCACCTATCACGCCGCCGCCAAGGACGTGTACGAGGAAGGCTCGCTGATCTTCCCTGCCGTGCGCATCCAGCGCAATTTCGAGATGATCGAGGACGTCATCCGCATGTGCCGCAGCCGCATCCGCGTCGCCGGCCAGTGGTACGGCGACTTCCTGGCCGGCATCGGCGCGGCGCGCGTGGCCGAACGCCGGCTGAAGGAGCTGTGCGCCAAGTACGGCAAGGAGACGATCAAGACCTTCATCCGCGACTGGCTCGACTATTCCGAGCAGCGCATGATCCACGGCATCGCCAAGCTGCCCAAGGCCAAGCTGGTGAATACCGGCCGCCACGACCCGTTCGAGCCGCTGCTGCCCGAGGGCATCCCCATCAAGGTCGAGATCGACATCGATCCGCAGGCCGCGACCATCACCATCGACCTGCGCGACAACATCGACAACATCGACTGCGGCTTCAACGAAAGCGAGGCCTGCACCGTGTCCTCGGTGATGGCCGGCGTGTTCAACTCGCTCGACCCGGAGATCCCGCGCAATTCCGGCTCCTTCCGCCGAGTGAAGCTCTTGATGCGCGAGGGCGCGGTGGTCGGCAAGCCGAAGTTCCCGCATAGCTGCTCGGTCGCCACGACCAACGTCGCCGACCGGCTGGTCAATTGCACCGGCGCGGCCTTCGCCCAGCTCGGCGACGGCTACGGGCTGGCCGAGGGCGGCGTCGGCATGGGCGTGGCCTTCTCCGTGGTCTCGGGCAAGGACCATCGCTACGAGGACAGCCCCTACGTCAACCAGCTCATCATCGCCAACAATGGCGGTCCGGCCAGCGCCAGGGCCGACGGCTGGCTGACCTACGGCCTGCCGGTGGTCGGCGGGCTGATGTATCGCGATTCGGTCGAGATCGACGAGCTGAAGCATCCGATGGAGTTCAAGCACATGCGGCTGATGCCGGGCTCGGGCGGCGCCGGCCGGTTCCGCGGCGCGCCCGGCTGCGATATCGCCTTCGGTCCGAAGGAACACGACATCACGGTGATCTATCCCTGCGACGGCCAGCATTTCGCGCCCAAGGGCGTGCGCGGCGGCGCCGATGGAAAATGTGCCGAGGGATGGCATATCAGCGCCAACGGGCTCGAGACCAAGCTGCCCAACGTGACGCAGATCGACATCAAGAAGGGCGAGCTGATCCGCGGTCTGGACTCCTCGGGCGCCGGCTACGGCAACCCCCTGCAGCGCGACCCGCGCCGCGTGCTCCACGACGTGATCGAGCATTGGGAAACGCTGGACCGCGCGCGCGACGTCTACGGCGTCGTCTTCAAAGGTTCGGTCGACGACGACACGCTGGCGGTCGACATGGACGCCACGGCCTCCCTGCGGGAAGCGCGGACGGCGGAGCCGGCGACCGCCTGATGGCGCGGCCGGCGCCACAGCCGGCGCCCGCGCCGGCGATCGATCCGGTGGTGACGGCGGTGATCGCCAACCGGATCGACGGCATCGTGCGCGAGATGACCAACACCCTGCTGCGCGCCGCACGCTCGGCGGTGATCAGCAGCGCGCGCGACTTCTCCTGCGGCATTTGCACCGGCGACAACCAGCTCCTGGCCTGCGTCGAGGGCCTGCCGATCCACATCTTCGGCGTCCACGAGCAGGCCCGGGCAATGACGCTCGCGCACCCCGTGCTGGCCGAAGGCGACGCCTTCCTGCACAACGACCCCTATACCGGCAACACCCATCCGGCCGACCACACCTTCCTGGTGCCGGTGTTCGTCGACGGCGAGCATCTGTTCACCGCCGTCGCCAAGGCGCACCAGGCCGACATCGGCAACTCGATCCCCAGCACCTATCACGCCGGCGCCAAGGATGTGTACGAGGAAGGCGCGCTGATCTTCCCGTCGGTGCGCATCCAGCGCGACTACCGCATGGTCGAGGACGTGGTGCGCATGGCGCGCAACCGCATCCGGGTCGCCAGCCAGTGGTACGGCGACTTCCTGGCCGGGCTGGGCGCCGCCCGCATCGGCGAACGCCGGCTGAAGGAGCTGTGCGCCAAGTTCGGCACCGCCACGATCAAGCGTTTCGTCGCCGACTGGCTCGACTATTCCGAGCAGCGCATGGCGGCGGCAGTGCGCCAGCTCCCCGCGGCACGGCTGGTGAACGACGGCCGGCACGATCCTTTCCAGCCCATGCTGCCGGACGGCATCCCGATCCATGTCGAAATCGAAATCGACCCGGCGGCGGCGCGCGTGACGGTGGACCTGCGCGGCAATCCGACAATGTCGAGGCCGGCCTCAATCTCAGCGAGGCCTGCACGGTGTCGGCCGTCCTGACCGGCGTATTCAATTCGCTCGATCCGGACATCCCCAAGAACTCGGGCTCGTTCCGACGCGTCGAGGTGCTGATGCGCGACGGCACGGTGGTCGGCCGGCCGCGTTTTCCCCATTCCTGCTCGCTTGCGACCACCAATGTCGCCGACCGGCTGGTCAACTGCACCGGCGCAGCCTTCGCCCAGCTCGGCGACCGATACGGCATCGCCGAAGGCGGCCTGGGCATGGGCGTCGCCTTCAGCGTGATCTCCGGCAGCGACCATCGCACGGGCGACGCGCCCTATATCAACCAGCTCATCATCGCCAACAACGGCGGCCCGGCGAGCCCACGGGCGGACGGCTGGCCGAACTATGGCCTGCCGGTCGACAGCGGCGTGGTGTTCCGCAACTCCGTCGAGATCGACGAGCTCAAGCATCCCATCGAGTTCCGCCATCTGCGCCTGGTGCCGGGCTCGGGCGGCGCCGGCCGCTTCCGCGGCGCGCCCGGCGGCGACATCGCCTTCGGCCCCAAGGAGCATCCCGTCACCGTGATCTATCCCTGCGACGGCCAGCACGTACCGCCGCGCGGCGTGCGGGGCGGCCAGGACGGCCAGACCGCGGCCGGCTGGCGCATCGGCGCCAATGGCCATGCGGAGAAGCTCGACAATGTCGTCCGCATCGACATCGCCAAAGGCGAGACGATCAGGGGCGTCGATTGCTCGGGCGGCGGCTACGGCGACCCGCTCGAACGCGACCCACGGCGCGTGCTGCGCGACGTGCTCGAACGTTGGGAAACGGCCGACCGGGCGCAAACGGTCTATGGAGTGGTGCTGACGGGCAGCGCCGATGACGAGACGCTGGCGGTCGACGCCGAAGCGACGCGGCTGACCCGGGCGGAGCACGCCGCCAACCGTGGCGTCACGGCGCGAGGTTCATGAAACCACAAGAAGATACAGCCGTCCGGCGGGGTTTGCCGAACGGCTGCACATCGAGCCCTCAGAAAAGCGAGATTATTTCTTCAGGCGATAGAGTACGTCGTTCGGCACCGCCTGGCTGATGCGCCAGGAGTCGACCGTCTTGCCCTTTTTGTCGGCGATCTCGACGACCATGTAGGGCGCGCGATCCTGGATGTGCAGTTTGTTGGAGAAGCTGCGGGGTCCCAGCACCGTCGGCTCGTCCTTGAAGGTGTTCATCACCGCCACCACCTTGGCCGCATCGACGGTTCCCGCCTTCTCCACCGCCTTCGCCCAGAGCTGCAGGATGGAGTAGATCGGGAAGGCGTATTGCGTGACCGGTGGTTCGTTGAACTTCGCCTTGTAGCGCGCGATGAGCTGCGCGATCTCCGGTCGCGGATCGTCGCCATAGATCGACGCCTGCACCGGCACGTAGAAGTTCGCGAGGTTGGGGACGGCGTCCAGCCAGTAGGTGCCGTCCATCGAGCTGCCGTTGAAGATCGGCAGGTCGATGCCGGCGGCACGGATCTGGCGGGTCGCCGCACCGCCGCCGGGCAGATAGGTGCAGAGCATGACCATGTCGATCTTCTGCGACTGCATGGCGGCGCGCAGCCTGCTGATCTGCGAGGCGATCGACAAATCGGCATTCTTGAAGGTGTCGCGCCCCACGATCTTTCCACCCTTGATCGGGAACATCCAGTCGAAGCCGGCGCACACTGACTTGTTGTACTCGATGCTGTCGTCGAGCAGCACGTAGCCTGTCTTCCAGCCCTTCTTCTCGTAGCCCCACTCGGCGCCGACCGCCCCCTGAACCTGGGCGGCGACCGACGAGGTGAAGGAATAGGGTCCGATGCCGATGACGCCGGCCTTGGGATCCTCGGCGCACAGGAAAATCGAAATCTTGCCGGCTTTCTGCGCCTGCAGCAGCGCCGGCGCGCCATAATCGTAGTCGCAGGTGCCGAACACGACGTCGGCGCCCTGGCGCAGCACCTCCTGCCCGGCCTTGGCGCCCTCGGCGCGGTCGGACTTCGTGTCGGCGAACACCGCCTTGATCTTGCGGCCCAACAGCCCGCCCTTGGCGTTCACGTCGTCCATGAACACCTGGGCCATCTTGGTGCTGTTGTCGTCGTAGGCCGCCAACGGCCCCGACATGGCAACGGAAAACCCGAAAACGATGTCGTCGGCTGCTTGCGTCGGAGGTGCAAGGAGCGACGACAGCAGCAGGCAAAGCCCCGCCGCACTTAGCAATCTAATCCGCATGGTCGGGAGCCTCCGCTGTGTGATCACATTGACGGCCCGGCATCTTGAACCGAATGGCTGCCGGCATTCGAGATCAAGCAAATGTTGTTCCAATCAACGCCGGAAACGGTCACCGCCGACTTGCATGCTTCTTGCTCTGGACGCCAAGACCACCATCGTGATCACGGGTGCTTCATGAATGCATTGGCCGTGTCGGGTACCAAGCCAGTGTTGCCCGGCCTGAAGCCCGCGGACGCCGCGGAACTCGCCGCCGAGGCCGTGATCGTGCAGTTCGACGGGCTGACGGCGATTGCCGATGTCAGCCTCACCATGGGGCGTCACGAGATCTTCGGCCTGATCGGCCCCAATGGCGCCGGCAAGACGACGCTGGTCAATTGTCTCACCGGCTTCCAGGTGCCGAGCAGCGGCCGTGTCCTGCTGGCGCGAGAGGAGACGACGGGCTGGAAGCCGGAGCGTTTCCGCAAGGCCGGGATCGGCCGCACCTTCCAGGCCGGCCGCCTGTTTCGCGACATGACGGTGGTCGAGAACGTCGAGGTCACCGGCGTCGGCCTCGGCCTCGGCCGCCGCCAGGCGCGGGCGCAGGCGCTGGAGCTGCTGCAGTGGGTCGGCATCGCCGAAAAGGCCGAAGTCATCGCCGGCACCCTGCCCTACACCGATGAGCGGCGGGTCGGCATGGCTCGCGCACTGATGCTGTCGCCGGCTTTCGTGCTGCTGGACGAGCCGGCGGCCGGCATGTCCGACGCCGAGTGCGACGAGCTCATGCACCTCGTTGCGGCGATTCCCAAGGTCTTCACCTGCGGCGTGCTGCTGATCGAGCACAACATGCGCGTGGTCATGGGGGTCTGCGACCGTATTCACGTGCTCGACGGCGGCCGCACCATCGCCGAGGGCACGCCGCAGGAGATCCAGCGCGATCAGACAGTGATCGCCGCCTATCTCGGCGGCGAGGCGTGACGCCAGCGTCAGGGAACCGGCAATGCTCGAAGTCGACAATATCCACGTGAACTACGGCCGCCTGCAGGCACTGCGGGGCGTTTCGATCACCGTCCGGCAAGGCGAGATCGTGTGCCTCGTCGGACCCAACGGCGCCGGCAAGTCGACGACGCTCGCCGCCATCGCAGGCGGCGTCGCGCCGCACACCGGGCGCATCATGCTCGAGGGACGGGCCCTGGGCGGCGTGCCGCCGGAGGCGATCGCCCGGCTGGGCGTGTCGCTGGTGCCCGAGGGCCGTCATGTGTTCGGCACGCTCTCGGTTGCCGAAAATTTGCGCATCGGCACCTTCCAGCGTCGCGACCGCTCGGGCGTCAACGCCGATTTCGAGCGCATCCTCGAGCATTTCCCGCGCCTGCGCGAGCGGCTCCAGCAACCGGCCGGACGCCTGTCGGGCGGCGAGCAGCAGATGCTGGTGATCGGACGGGCCCTGATGACGCGGCCCCGCTTGGTCATGGTCGACGAGCCGTCGCTCGGGCTGGCGCCCAAGATCGTCGATCAGGTCTACGAGATCCTGTTGCGGCTGCGGCGCGACGGCGACCTTACCCTGCTGATCAACGAGCAGTCCTCCGAGCGGGTGCTCAAATTCGCCGACCGCATCTACGTCATGCGCGGCGGACGCATCCATCTCCACGACCTTGCCGCCAACCTGCAGGACGGCAAGGCGATCCAACATGCCTATTTCGGCTTCGCCGAGCATGCGCCACCGCCGGAAGCTTCCCCGTCCGCCATGAAGAGGGTCGCGCAATGATCGGCTTCCTGCAGAACCTGATCGATGCCTTGAGCCTGGGCAGCCTGTATGCGCTGGCGGCACTCGGCATCGGCCTGCTGTTCGGCATCCTGCGGCTCACCAACTTCGCCCATGGCGACTTCATCTCCTTCGGCGCCTACGCCCTGATCGTGCCGTCGGTCGACGTCACGGCCACCAAGTTCATCGGCGCCTGGCCGTGGTACCTCACCCTGCCGGCCATCGCCGTGGTCGTCGTGCTGCTGGCCTTGCTGAGCGACCTGCTGGTGTTCCGCAAGCTGCGCCAGGCGTCGGCTCCCACGCTGATGATCGCTTCCTTCGCCGTCGGCTACGTCATCCAGAACGCCATCCTGATGATCTACGGCGCCCGGCCCAAGGCGATCGACGTATGGTCCGGCCTGCAGCAGCAGGTGGAGATCGGCGAGCTGCGAGTGCCGCAACTGCAACTGGTCACGATCGGCGTCACCATATTGCTGATGATCGGCCTCAGCCTTTTCCTGAACCGCACGCGCTACGGCGTGCAGATGCGGGCGGCCGCCGAGGACTTCCGCATGGCGCGCTATCTCGGGGTCAAGGCCAACTTCGTCATCGGCCTGGCCTTCGCCATATCGGGCGTTCTGGCGGCCATGACCGCACTGCTGTTCGTCTCCCAGACCGGCACGCTGAGCTACACCATGGGCGTGCCGCTCATGCTGTTCGCGTTCATCGCCACCGTGATCGGCGGCATGGGCAGCCTGGTCGGCGCCGTGATCGGCGGCTTTGCCGTCGGCTTCGTCTCCGTCATGTGCCAGGCCTACCTGCCGCCGGAGCTGCGCTCGTTCCGCGACGCCTTCGTGTTCGCCATCGTGATCGCGGTCCTGCTCTACCGTCCCTCCGGCCTTATCCCGACCAAGGCGCTGGTGCAGCGCGTATGAGGTTTCCGCAATGAGCAACTCGCTCGTGATGCGCCGCGTGCGCGAATGGTGGCCGGTGCTGTCGCTGTCGGTGGGTCTCGTGATCATCGTGGCGGTGGCGATGTGGCTGGGCGGCGACCAGATCCGCGTCACGCTGACAGAAATGCTGATCCGCATGACGGTGGTGGTGGCGACCTATCTGTTCATCGGCAATTCCGGCATCCTGTCGTTCGGCCATATCGGCTTCATGTGCATCGGCGCCTATGCCGCCGGCTGGGCGACCTGCAACCCGGCCTGGAAGCAGCTCATGCTGACCGGCCTGCCCACCTTCCTGCAGGACAACGAGTATCCGTTCCTGGTGGCCGTCGGCGGCGGCGGCGCGCTGGCAGCCGTGGTGGCGCTGATCTTCGGCGCCGCGGTCATCCGGCTCTCCGGCATCGGCGCCTCGATCGCGACCTTCGCCTTTCTGGCGATCGTCAACAGCGTCTATTCCAACTGGGATTCGGTGACCGCCGGCACCAGCTCGATCATCGGCATTCCCCAGGTGGTGGGACCGTGGGAGGCGCTGGCCTTCACCCTGCTCAGCATGGTCGTCGCCTTCGTCTTCCAGCAATCGCGCTACGGCCTGATGCTGAAGGCCTCGCGCGACGACGAGGTGGCGGCCAAGGCGTCGGCCATCGACATCGTCAGGATGCGCCTGATCGCCTTTGTCGTCAGCGCCTTCCTGGTCGGCATGGGCGGCGCGCTCTATGGCCAGTTCCTGGGCGTGCTGACCGTCGACATCTTCTATATGGGCCTCACCTTCGTGACCCTGTCGATGCTGGTCGTCGGCGGGATCGGCAGCCTGTTCGGCGCCGTGCTCGGCGTGCTGGTGGTGACCCTGATCGTCGAGGTCCTGCGCGCGCTGGAGGCGGGGGTGAGCCTGGGCGGCGTCACGGTCTCCCTGCCCCAGGGCTCGCAGGAGATCGGCCTCGGCGTGATCATGGCCCTGATCCTGCTGTTCCGCTCGACAGGCCTCACCAAGAGTCGCGAAGTGCCCTGGCCGTTCGCCGCGCGCGAGGCCGAGCCGGCGACGGCCGAACAGCCTCAGCCGGCGGAATAGTCAGTCCACCGCTTGCGCCGACGCGAACGACGGCGCGGCAGGCGACGCGCGCAGCCGCGCCGTCGCCGCCGCATCGACAGCGCCCTCGTCGTCGATCACGACCTGATAGACCGACCGCGCACGATCCCGGCTGATCCAGCCCTCGCGCACATCGACCGCCACCTTCTGCGGGTCGCGCTCGACGGCCGGGCCGTAGCCGCCGCCGCCGGTCGTCTCGGTCAGGATGGTTTCGCCGTCCCGCAGCGTGACGACGCCCCAGGTCGGCACGTCATGCGCCTTCCCGGCCCGATCGATCCGCACCTGAAAGGCGCGCGCGCCGTTGCCGCCGCCCCGCACGCCCTTGGCGGCGTTGATCGTGCCGTCGCTGACGAATGCCACGTCGAGGCTGGCGCCGACGGGGCCATAGACGACTTTCAGGCTCGAGGCGCCGAGATGCCGTCCCGCGCCCTCGCGATCGGCCATGAAGCGCCGCTCCTGGATGCGCAGCGGCTGGCGAAGCTCGTCCAGTTCGACGCTGTCGATGTAGCAGAGCCCGGCATTGCCGACATGGCAGATCGTCTGCCAGGCGTCGGCCAAGGGCGCCGCGGCGCCGCCCGACAGGCCGAGGAAGAGCTGGTTGACGAACGGCCGATTGCTGCCGGGATGCACGCCCGACACGACCGCGGAGGATGGCGGGATGATGGCGCCGCATTCCGCCAGGCCGGCGCCCTCGCTGATATCGGCGATCGCACATTGCACGGGATTGGCCACCCGGTCGGCGAGGTTGGTCGTCGCCACCGAGCAGCTCATCGGATGGCGGGGGATGCCGACGATGCATCCTTCGCGCAGCAGGACGTCGATGCGCCGATGGGAGCCCGCGTTCTTGGGCACGCCGGGATCGATGCTGTTGTAGACGCCGACCATGGCCGCGGTGCGGGCGCAAGCTTCCGAGAGATTGAGGCCGCAGGGCAGATTGTCGGGATTGTCGTGCAGATCGACCTCGATGCGCGCGGCCTCGGTGTCGATCGTGACGGCGACCTTGATCTCGATGCCGTCCGGCGGCGTTCCCGGCACCGGATCGTGCCGCGACGTGCGCACCGCGCGCCCCGGGCTCAGCTGGCGGATGGCCTCGACCATGCGCTGCTCCGAATAGTCGAACCAGCGTTCGGTGTGGCCGTGCAGCGCGTCCCAGCCGACGTCGGCCGCCAGCGCCAGGAGTTCGCGTTCGCCGACCCGCGCCGCACCGACCATGGCAAGGTAGTCGCCCCACCATTGCTCCGGCACCCGGATACGCATCTGGCACATGCGCACGACGTCCTCGATGTCCTTGAAGTCGCGCTGGATCTGCACGGCCGGGAAGATCAGCGCGCCCTCTTCGTAGACGTCGCGCGCTGCCCCCATGTAGGTGGTCGGGATCGAGTTTCCGCAATCGGCCTGGTGGGCCTTGGCCAGCACGGTGAAGTGATGCGTGCCCTCGGCATCGATGACCGGCACCAGCAGCGTATGGTCGGCCGGATGCGAGCAGCCGTGATAGGGCGAATTGTGCAGGAAGGCGTCGCCGCGCGTCAGGACCGGATGGAACCGCTGCATGGCCGCGCACATCAGGTCGGGTCCGGACAGCACGTGGATCGGCAGGCTGTCGGCGGCGGCCAGCAGCCGGTTGTCGCGGGTGACGATGCAGCAGGAGAAATCGCGGGCGATGTTGAGCACGCCGGAGCGACCGGTACGCAACAGGGTGTTGGCCATCTTCTTGGCCACGCCCTGCAGGCGGTTGCTCAGGATGGCGAGGCTGACGCCATCGCCCCGCCCTGCCGTCGGCGAATCGACCATCGGTCCCTCCCTCTCGCTACCAGGCGGTCCAGCCGCCATCGACGCACAGCACCTGGCCATGCATTTTCCGCGCCCCATCGCCCACCAGGAACAGCACCGCCCCGACGAGATCGTCGACCGACAGGAAGTCGTCGCCGGACGGCGTGCGCTCGCGCATCTTGATCCGCCAGGCCTCGTCCTCCCTCAGGGAAGCGTTCATCGCCGTCGCGATGTTGCCGGGCGCCAGCGCATTGACGTTGATGTTGCGGGCCGCCAGCTCGAGGGCCAGCGCGCGGCTGAGATTGGTCAGGCCGCCCTTGCTGGCGCAGTAGGCGGCGGCATTGGGAAATCCCGCCTCGCCCGCGATCGAGCTGACATTGACGATCTTGCCGCCGCCGCGCTTCTCCATGTGCGGCAGTACGCTGCGCACGAAGAAGAAGGCGCCTTTCAGGTTGAGGTCGGCCTGGGTGTCCCAGACCTCTTCGGTGGTCGCCTCGATCGGCATGGGCAGGAAGACGCCGGCGTTGTTCACCAGGATGTCGATCCCGCCGAAGCGCCGGGCGATGGCGTCGACCGCCGCTTCGATGGCCGGCACCCGGCTGCAATCGGCCGCGAACGCCGTTGCCGTGCCGCCCGCCGCGGCGATCGCCTCGACCGTGGCGGCGGCGCGCTCCGGATGGCTGCGATTGACGATGGCGACGCTCGCCCCCTCGGCCGCCAATCCGCGGGCGATGGCGGCGCCGATCCCCTCCGATCCGCCGGTGACGATCGCCACCTTGCCGGCCAGTCTGCTCATGTCTGCTCCATATGTGATCACATCGCTCAATCTCTGCCCACCTAGGCGGCGACCGCACGGCGGCCGGACAGTGACAGCACGACGATCCCGGCCACCATCAGCGCCAGCGCCAACCACACCGCGCCCTGAACCGGCTCCAGGAACACGATCCAGCTCCACCCCAGGCCGGCCAGGATGGCGAGGTAGTTGAATTGGGCGAAGAAGGTCGGCCCGGCCATGCGGATGATCTCGAGGAACAGCCAAGTGAAGAAAGCGTAGATCCGGACCGAAAGGCCGGTCGCGATCTCGGCGTCGCCCAGCCCATGAGGCGCCCAGGAGAGCTGGCCCGCGGCGACGGCCAGCGGCAACACGCCGGCGGCGGCGCCGAACAGGATGCCGGCGGCCAATGCCACCGAATCGGCGCTGGGCGGCTGGAAGACGGCGGCCGAGACGTTGGCCGTCGCGAACAGGCAGGGCGCGATCAGGCAAAGCGCGAACCAGCCCAGCGCGTCGGTGGAGGGCAGGGCGCCGCTGCTGGGCGCCACGAGAACCAGAATGCCGCTGAAGCCCAGGGCGACGCCGGCCAATCCCAGCCAGCGAAACGCCTGCAGGCGTGCCGCCACCGCCAGGAGGAAGGTGAGCGGCGGCGACAAGGCCAGCACCAGCGTGACCAGGCCGGCCGGCAGGTGCGGCGCCACGAAGGTCAGCAGCGCCGCCGGCAGGCCGAGGCCCAAGGCTCCGACCAGCAGGTAGACTTTGAGCGCGCCCGGCTGGCGCGGCACACGATGGCCGCGGGCGGCGGCGATGGCGAGCAGCAGGGCTCCGGAAAGCGCGCTTTGCCAGAAGGCATAGGCCAGCGGCGGCATGCCCGCCTCGGCGGCCAGCTTGTTCAGGCAGAAGGTCGCCCCGAAGGAGACGGCGGCGAGAACAAGATAGATGACCGGCAAGACGCGCATCACTTTGTTTCCTCCGTCGCACGGCTCTTGCAACGCGCGAGCCAGCATGGCTTGGACGGCGACATACCGGCTGTGATCACAAACGAGGCAAAGAATGCGATTTGCGGGTGGATACGGGAGGAACCTTTACCGACCTAGTGATCGAGGACGACGATGGCCAGCTTCGCATGTTTAAGGCGCAGACCACGCCCCGCGACCCGATCACAGGCGTCCTCGACAGCCTGCAGGTCGCGGCCGACGCGCTGGGGGAGGCGCGCGCCGCCCTGCTTGGCCGCGGCAGCATGTTCATCCACGGCACGACGCGGGCGATCAATGCCATCGTCACCGGCAGCACTGCGCGCACGGCCCTGCTGGTGACGCAGGGCCACCCCGACGTGCTGGTCCTGCGCGAAGGCGGCCGCAACGAGGTGTTCAACTTCACGGTCCCCTTCCCGCAGCCTTATGTGCCGCGCTCGCTGACCTTCGAGGTGCCCGAGAGGATCGGCCCCGACGGGTCGGCCGTGACGGCCCTCGACGAGGCCTCGGTGATCGCGACGCTGTCGCGGCTGCGCGCCTTGAAGGTCGATGCGATCGCCGTCTGCCTGCTGTGGTCGATTGTCAATCCGGCGCACGAACAGCGGATCGGCGCCCTGATCGAGCAGCACCTGCCCGGCCTGCCGTACACGCTCTCGCACGCCCTCAACCCGTCGCTGCGCGAATACCGCCGCGCCTCGTCGGCCGCCATCGACGCGTCGCTGAAGCCGTTGATGAGCAGCTACATGCGCGACCTGGAGGCGCGGCTGCGCGACGCCGGCTTCGGCGGGCGCGTCTTCGTCATCACCTCGCAGGCCGGCGTGATCGACGCTGCCGAAGGCGCCGAGATGCCGATCCATCTCATCAACTCGGGTCCCGCCATGGCGCCGGTGGCCGGCCACCACTATGTCGGCCTCGACACAAGCGCCGCCACCGCCGTCGTGGCCGATACCGGCGGCACGACCTACGATGTCAGCCTGGTGCGCGACGGACGCATCCCGTGGACCCGCGAGACCTGGATCGGCACGCCGTATGTCGGCCACATGACCGGGTTTCCCTCGGTCGACGTGCGTTCGATCGGCGCCGGCGGCGGCTCCATCGCCGCAGTCGATTCCGGCGGACTGCTGACTGTGGGGCCGCGCAGCGCCGGCGCCATGCCGGGCCCCGCCTGCTACGGCAAGGGCGGCACCGATCCGACGGTCACCGACTGCGCGCTGGTGCTGGGTCATCTTGATCCGACGCATTTCCTTGGCGGCGCCATTCGGCTGGATGCCGACGCCGCGCGCGCCGCTGTCGATCGGGCGGTCGCCAAGCCGCTCGGCCTCACGACCGAGGCCGCGGCGGCCTCGGTGATCGCCGTCGCCACCGAGAACATGGTGCAGGCCATCCTCGACATCACCGTCAACCAGGGCATCGACCCCGCCTCTGCGGTGCTGATCGCCGGCGGCGGCGCGGCCGGCCTCAACTCGACCATGATCGGCCGCCGGCTCGGCTGCACGTCCGTGCTGGTGCCGTCGCTGGGTGCGGCGCTGAGCGCGGCCGGCGCGCTGATGTCTGAACTGACGCAGCTCTACCGGGCAACCCGCTTCGTCACCACCAACTCGTTCGACTTCGACGCCGCCAACGACGTGTTGCAGCGCCTGCAGGAGAGCGGCCAACGCTTCATCGAAAGCGCCGGCCTGGGCGACGGCCGCATCGAGCGCGCCGTCGAGGCCCGCTACGCCAACCAAGTCTGGGAGATCGAGGTGCCGCTGTCGATGGACCGTTTCGCCGGCGAAGGCGACGTCGCGCGCTTCGTCGAGGCCTTCCATGCCGCGCATGAAGCGGTGTTCGCGATCCGCGACCAGCAATCGCCGGTCGAAATCGTCGGCTGGACGGTGCGCGCCTCCTGCCGGTTGAGCAGCCGGTCGACCTTCGATCTTGCCGGCCGCGATGCGGCGGACGACCTGCCCATGGCCCGCCGCGCCTACTTCGGGGGAACGGGATTCGTCGAGGCTTCGCTACACGATTTCGAGCGGCTCACGACGGGTCAATCGATCGAGGGTCCGGCCATCGTGGAATCGCCGTTCACCACGATCGTCGTCGATCCCGGGGCCCGCGCGCGCAAGCTGGCGTCAGGCAGCCTGCTGATCGAGCCCGGCGGCTGACGGCCACGAATTGCCGGCCTGCAGGGAATCCAGTAACAAGCGCGGTGCCATCGTCTCCCGTCGTTGCCGTGTCGCCATGATCGCCGCCAAGTCGCTCCGCCGCATCGATTCCCAGCGCGCTTCGCCTGCCGCAACCCTCACGCAACGAGCCCATCAGGAACTTCGCGCCGCCCTGCTGCGCGGCGACTTCCTGCCCGGCACGGCGCTCACCCTGCGGGCCCTGGCGGAGCGGCTGGGCACCAGCATCATGCCGGTCCGCGAGGCGGTGAGCCGGCTGGCGGCAGAGCAGGCGCTCGAGCTGCAGCCCAACCGCGCCATCGTTGTGCCCGAGCTGTCGCGACAGGAGATCGACGCCCTGTGGCGCATCCGCTGGCTGATCGAGGGCGATGCCGCGGCGCTGGCGGCCGACATGGCGACCGCCGAGGAGATCGAGAGCCTGGTCGAGATCACCCAGGAAATGTGGCAGGCGCTGCGCGACGGCGATGCGCGTACCTTCGTCAAGGACACCGGCGTGTGGGCCATGCAGCTCGCCAAGGCCAGCCATTCCGGCCCCTTCATGGGCTACATCTCCAACGTGCGGCTGCGCTGCGCGCCCCACATCGCCCAGGCCTTCGGCGGACGCGTCTCGGCCGACGATCCGTTCTTTCGCTTCAGCCTGCAGCTTCAGGACCAGATCACCGACGCCATCCGCGACCGCGACAGCGCGCGGGCGCGCGACCTGCGCGCCGCCGACGTGCGCACCTTCCAGAGCTTCATCTACAAGCGGCTGGGCTGGGCGTAACCGCCCGCGGCTAGGAGCGCGCCAGCTCCGTCGCCGTGTCGTCGAGCGCCAGGCGCAGGCGGCGGAACAATTCGTCGATCTCCGATTCCTGGATGATCAGCGGCGGCGCGATCACGGCATTGTCGCCGGTCACGCGCACGATCAGGCCGCGATCGAGCATGACCCGGCCGAGGATCTTCCCGACCGCGCCCATCATGGCGACGCCGCCCGCGCCCGCTGCCGCGCTGTCGCCCTTGATCCCGGCCGCCGTCAGGGTCAACGCACCGGCCAGGCCAAAGACCCGCACGGCGCCCACCAGCGGATGATCGGCGAGCGCGCGGACATGGCGGTGCAGCGCCGGGATGCGCGCCTGCACCTGCTCCAGCAGCCGATCCTGCTCGACGATGCGCAGCATCTCCAGCGCCACCGCCGCACCGACCGGATGCCCCGACGCCGTCGTGGCATGGGCGAAGGTGCCGCGCTGCTCGCTGCCCTGCTCCAGCCAGTCGTACAGCTCGCCGCTGATGACCGTCGCCGACACCGGGAAGTACCCGCTGGTCATGCCCTTGGCCAAGGTCATCATGTCGGGGTGGAGCCCCATCGGCTCGGCGGCGAACAGATAGCCGGTGCGGCCATAGCCGCAGATCACCTCGTCGTCGAGATAGAGGATGCCGTGGCGATCCAGCACCTCGCGTACGCGGGCGAAGTATCCGGCGGGCGGCGGGAAGAAGCCACAGGAGAAGCTGATCGGCTCGGCGACGAAGCCGGCGACGGTCTCCGGCCCAGCCGCTTCGATGGTGCGCTCGAGCTCGGCGATCAGACGATCGACATATTGCGACTCGCTCTCTCCCGGTTCGGCACCCGCCGGCCAGTTGGGCTGGCTGACGAACAGGAAGTCATCCATCGGCAAGGCGAAGGCGTCGTGCACATCGCGTCCGCCGCCCAGCGCCGCCGAGGCGATGGTGCCGCCGTGATAGCTGCCCCAGCGCGAGATGACCTTGCGCCGTCCCGGCTCGCCGCGCGCGACATTGCGATAGCGCATGAACTTCAGCGCGAAGTCCACCGCCTCCGATCCCGTGCAATAGATGGCGACATGCGCATCGCGGATCGGCACGAGGGGCTTCAGCTTTTCCGCCAGCTCCATGGCGACGTCGACGGTGCGATGCATGCCCGTCGTATAGAAGGGGAGTTCGCCGAGCTGTCGGCGTGCCGCCTCGATCAGCCTCGTGTCGCTGTAGCCCAGCGCCGCGCAGTAGAACGACGACGAGGCCTCGAGGATCTCCCGACCGTCCTCATCAACGATGAAGACCCCCCGGCCCTTGGTGATCACAAGCGGCCGTTCGCCTCGCGCGCGCTTGAGATTGCTGAACCCCATCAGCAGAGCGCCGGCACCGGCGTTTGGCAGCGTGGCTACTGAATTCATGACGGGCGATCATCCGCAGTGGCGATGATCCCATCGTGCGGGCGCGCCCAGTCATTGTCAATCTATGTGATCACATCGCGGTCAGTCGATCACGACGGCGAGGATTCCCGCCTCCAGGCCTTCCTCGCCTTCGCTGACGCGCACGTCGATCACGGTTCCGCCGCTTTCAGCCATATGCGGCACCTCCGTCTTCATCACCTCCATGATGAACAGGGTGTCGCCGGCCTTCACCGTATCGCCCTTCTTCACCAGCACCTTCCACATGTTGCCGGGAACCTGCGTTTCCACCCGTTCGGTCATGTCGGTCTCCTTGATCCTCAGAGGGCGGTGCGAAGGCTCAGACGAGGCTGCTCGGGTCGCACAGCGCGTCCTGCGCGCGGCGCAGCGCCTGTGCCTCGTCGACCGTGACCGCCTTGAAGCGATAGACGTCGCCCGGCCGCGACTGGCCGAGCTTCCAGAACGCCGCGGACGGCACCGTATAGGGATTTATGAAACCGCCCATGCTCGGCCCGTCGCTGACCAGGATGATGGGCGTCTGGCCGGCGAGATTGATGGCGCCCAGCGGATAGCCGTGGTCGATGATGTTGGAGGGCTCCGAGCCGTTCTCCGGTAGCTTGTCGTAGGCCTTGGCGGTGAAGGTCCATTGCGGCCCGTCGAGGCGGAAGCCCGTGCGGTCGCTCTTGCTCGACAGCTTCCAGTCGCTGGTCAGGAAGCGCTCCTGGCCGGCCGCGTCGATCCATTCATCGTCCGGTCCCGCGACGACCTCGATCTGCCACTGCTTGTTGGACGAGAAGGCCGGCCGGCAGTCGGGCTTGACGCTGCGCCCCGCCGTCCCCGCGGCATAGGCGACGGGAATCCGCGAGTCCTTCTTGAGCGCGCTGCCGTCCAACCCGCCCACGCCGGCCTTGTGGAAGGTCGAGCGCGAGCCCAGCCACGGCACCGTGTCGATGCCGCCGGCGATGGCGATGTAGGCCCGCGTGCCGGATTTCGCCGGGCCGAGTTTCAGCACCTGACCGGCGGCCACCGGGACGCTCTGCCACAAAGGAATCGCCGTGCCGTCCAGCGTCGCCGTCATGTCGGCGCCGGTGACGGCGACCACCGTCGCCTGGCCGAACCGCAGGGTCGGACCGATATACTGGCATTCCAGGCCGGCGGCGCCGGCCGGATTGCCGACCAGCAGGTTGGCGAGCCGGAACGACCATGAATCGAACGGGCCTGACGGCGGGAACCCCTGGTTCCAGAAGCCGATGCGGCCGGGATAGTCCTGCACCGAGGTTTCGAGGCCCGGTGTGATCACGTCGATCATGATCCGCTCCTAGAGCCGCTTGCCGGCGTCGATGGTGGCCAGCCATTCGTTGTACTGGCGTACCGAGAATTTCTGGTAGCCGACGACGTTGTAGACATAGCTGCCAGCCGCGACCTCGGCCTCGATCGCGTTGAACTCGCCGACCGAGCAGGGCACGAACTTGATGCGATCGCCGGGCTTGAACAGGCAGATCGATTGCTCGAACTCGGGGAACCGTCGCTTGGTGTCCCAGATCGGCACCGGGGTGCGGGCGAAGATCTGGTAGCCGCCCGGCGTCGCCACGGGATAGATCGCCGAGGCAGCACCGCCCATGCCGATGGTGCCCTGCGGTGTCCAGGTGCGCGGCGGATTGTATTTGGGCGCGGTGAGACGCGACCGCGGATCGAGCGGCATCAGGAACGGCAGGCCCGGCCAGAAGCCCAGCGAGGCGACCCAGTATTCGCTGCCGGAATGGACGCGCACCAACTGCTCGGGTCCGCTCAGACCATTGATCTCGGCGACGTACTCGGCGTCCCATTTCTTGGGCGTGATCTTGGCCGAATAGTCCTCGACGCAGGCCTTGGTCCAGGGGTCGAGATAACAGGTCGGGAAATAGAACAGGCGGCTCGGCAGCTCGATATCGTCCGACGGCCCGAGCGCGCCGATCAGCGCCGTCATCTCGCGCTTGAGGTCGGCGAAGCCGATCAGGTCGGGATCGTAGTGCACCAGCAGCGAGGCGAAGCAGGGCGCGGTCTCGACCACGGCCTTCATGCCTGCCTGCGCGATGGCGTCGGCCAGGCCGTTGGCCGTGAAGTTCAGGGCGAGGTTCAACTCGTCGCCGAGCTCGATCAACAGGTAGCGGTCGCCACCCGCCTTGAAGACCGGTTTGTCGTAGATCACGTGCTCTCCCCGCTCGCCCCTGTTGTCGCGCCCTACTCCGCCGCCTTCGCGGGCTGCAGCACCTCGAAGACGGCCTTGGCGACGGCCACGGATCCGGGCGTGTCGGAATGGACGCATACGGACTGGGCACGTACCGGGACGTCGTGACCATCGAGCGCCGTGACCTTGCCTTCGTGGAGGGCGCGCAGCACCCGCCGCGCCGCCGCGCCCGGCTCCACCGCCTCATGTTCGCGGGTAATGACCAGGAAGCCGTCCGCGCCATAGTCGAGATCGGCGTAGAATTCGCCCACGAACGGCACGCCGCTTCGGGGATAGACGGCTTCGTGCTGGGTGCCGCTCATCCCGTACAGGGGCACGCCGAAGACGGCGGCCGCTTCGGCGATGGCGCCGGCCACGGCGGCGTCCTTGGCGGCCATGCCGTAGAGCGAGCCGTGCGGCTTGATGTGGTTCAGCGGCAGTCCCTCGGCTTCGAGGAAGCCTTTCAGCGCGCCAACCTGGTAGATCACGGCGTTGGCGATCTCCTCCGGCCGCATCTTCATCTCGCGCCGACCGAAGCCCTCGCGGTCGGGCAGAGAGGGATGCGCGCCGACCTTGACGCCGAAGCGCTTGGCAAGCTGCACGGTCTGCCGCATGACCATGGGATCGGCGGCGTGGAAGCCGCAGGCGACGTTGGCGAGGGTGATGAAGGGCATGATGCCCTCGTCGTCGCCCATCTTATAGAGGCCGAAGGCTTCACCCATGTCGCAGTTGATGTCCCATGTCATGACGACCTCGCAATCCGACAGAGAGCGCCGGTGATCACATCCGGCCCCAATGCAAGATCAAGGCCAGGGCCGGCGCAAGGGCCGGATGGCATGGACGTTGCTGGCCGGTCGGCATGGCAAAGAAGACAGTCCTGATCACGGGCGGCGGGATCGGCATCGGCCGGGCGACGGCACTCGCCTTTGCCGTCGCCGACTACCACGTCATCGTCACCGACGTCCTCGCGGCGGAAGGCAATGCCGTTGCCGACTCCATTCGCGCCAAAGGCGGCGCGGCGGATTTTCGGCGCCTGGACGTCACCGACCCGGCGCAGGCGCAGGCGGTAGTCGCCGACACCGAGGCACGGCTGGGGGCGATCGACGTGATCGTCGCCAATGCCGGCATTGCCCATCGCGTTCCATTGGCGGCCCTGACCGACGAGAAATGGGACCACACGTTCGACGTCGACCTCAAAGGTATCTTCCGCGTGGTCCGACCGGCTCTGCCGGGCATGATCGCGCGCGGATCGGGCGCCGTCGTCGCACTGTCGTCGATCATGGGCGTCGCCTATGGCTGGGACGAGCACGTGCACTATTCCGCCGCCAAGTCGGGAGTCGTCGGCCTGGTACGCGGCCTCGCCGTCGAACTCGCGCGCAGCGGGGTGCGCGTGAACGGCGTGGCGCCCGGCTACATCCGCACCGCCCAGCTCCTGTCGAAGGAACACTCGCTCGGCCCGGAAGGAGCCGAAGCCGCCGCTTCCTTCATTCCCATGGGCCGCCTCGGCGAACCCGAGGACATTGCCGACGTGATCCTTTTCCTCGCCTCGCCCGGCGCCCGCTACATGACCGGCCAGACGATCGTGGTCGATGGCGGCCTTCAGGTCGGCAGGTACTGAGCGACGGGATCGCAGCCGACCGGCCGTGCCGTCACGTGCTCGGCGCGGCGGGACCCGATCCGGTGGCGTCGTTCCCGCGGCTCCCCGGTACGGCGGAAAATTCGACGCGCGGCCCGTCACTCGCCGTCGCTTCGGCGGCCACGCTGCGAGACGTGCCATGGCAGGCAGAGCCGCTCGCCGTAGTCAAGCATGAAGAACAGCAGTGTGCCGAAGATGCCAAGCAGCACCAGGCAGACGAAGACGCCCAAGGTGTCGAACTGGCCCTGCGCCACCAGGATCTGGAACCCCAGTCCTTTGCTGCCGGCCACGAACTCGCCCACGATAGCGCCGACCAGGGCGAAGGAGATGCCGACCTTCATCCCGGCGAACAGGCTTGGCAGGGCACAGGGGAACTTGATCTTGGCCAGCACGGCCAGTGGCGAGGCGCGCGATACGCGGGCGAGATGCAGCATGTCGGGATCGACCGAGCGCAGACCGAGCACGGTGTCGATGACGATGGGAAAGATGGCGAGCATCAACGCGATCGCCACCTTGGGCTCGGTGCCCGTGCCCATCCAGATGACGAAGAGCGGCGCCAGCGCCACCTTGGGAATCGAGTTCAGGGCCACCAGCAAGGTATAAATGGTGCGCTCCAGAAATCGCGAGGAGACGATCGCAACGGCAAGCAGCACGCCCAGCACCACTGCCAGCGCGAAGCCCAGGCACGTCATGCCCAGCGTGAAGCCAAGCTGGCGCATGAACAGGCCGGGCGCCTGCAGGAAGGCACCTACGATGGCGCTCGGCGCCGGTAGGATCAGGGGCGGCGGCCGAAACAGCCACACGCCACCCTCCCACAGCAGCAGGGTGACGGCGAGGACCAGGATGACGTCGCGCGCCTCGCTGGGCGCAAGCAGACGCTTCAGCATCGGCTACTCCTTGACGATCCCGAGCTCGGCGAAGTGATGGCGAATGTGCGCCACATATCCGCTGAAGGCGGCACTCTCCCGCACTGCCAGCGAGCGCGGCCGCGGCAGGTCGATGGCGACGATCTCCATGATCGAGCCCGGCGCGCGGCCCATCATGGCCACGCGGTCCGACAGGAACACCGCCTCGGCGATCGAATGGGTGATGAACAGCAGGGTCTTGCGCGTCTCCTGCCAGATGCGCGCCAGCTCGAGATTGAGGTCGTCGCGCGTCATCGCGTCGAGGGCGCCGAACGGCTCGTCCATCAGCAGGAGCTGCGGGTCGGACAGCAGCGCCCGGCAGATCGAGGCGCGCTGGCGCATGCCGCCCGACAGCTCCCACGGATAGCGATGCTCGAACGAGCCGAGCCCGAAGCGCGCGAGCAGCCCCAGGGCGCGCTCGCGGTAGGCGGCCGTCGACCTGCCGGCGAGCTCGATGGAGAGGAGCACGTTCTGGAGGATGGTCCGCCAGTCGAGCAGGACGTCGCGCTGGAAGACGACGCCAAGCCCGTCAGGTGGTCCGTCGATCCGCCGGCCGCCGACCATGATCTCGCCAGCGGTCAGCCCTTCGAGGCCGGCGACCAGCTTGAGCAGCGTACTCTTGCCGCAACCGGAGGGCCCGACGATGCTGACGAATTCGCCGGCGTCGAGGTCGAGGTCGATGCCGGCCAATGCCGGCATTGGCCCGCGCGGCGAGGCGTATGTCTTGCCGACGTTGCGCAGGCAGACATGCGCGCTGCCCTGGAAGGACGATGCCTCGGGCACCGTCCTAGTCCATCAGGGCGTTCGTGAAGTAGTCGTCGGCCTTCCAGCCCGGCTTGACCACGCCGGCCGCCTCCAGGGTCTTCAAGGTCGCTTCCCAATCGGCCGCCGCCTGCCAGCCAATCGGCTTGCCCTTCGTCGCCGGCGTCTCGAAGAAGTCGAGCGACATGACAATCTGCCGTCGCTGCACGGCCGGATCGAGGCGCGCATCGGGGCGCGCGGCGAGCATCGCCTTGACGCCGACCTCAGGGTCCTTGCGGATTTGCTCCCAGGCCTTTTGCTGGGTCTGGATCAGCTTCTTCAGCACGGGCCCGCGCTTGGCGATGGTCTCCTCTTTCACGACCAGTCCATAACTCATGAAGTTCAGGCCGGCATCGGAGGCCCACAGGCACTTGGACGGGCGGGATGCCTCGGCGACAGGCACGGCCGAACTCGCCGTCGACATCAGGCCGTCGGCACGCTTGGCGATATAGGTGCCCCACAATGCGGCGGGATCAACGAAATCGATCTTTGCCGTCTCGCGAGTGAGGCCTCCGGACTTCAGGTAGGGATCGATCAGCGGCGCCCACGGGCTGGCGGCGAACACGACCACGGTCTTGCCCTTGAGGTCGGCCGCCTTGGTCATCGGCGAGGCCTTATCGACCAGCACGCAGAGATCGGTCTTGGGCATGAAGGTGGCAATTGCCTTCAGGGCGGCGCCCTGCGCCCGGGCGGCCCCGAGCAGGCCGACCTGCACCTGGCCGACATCGACCTGCCCGGCATTCACGAGCTGGATGGTGTTGCCCGAGCCGCGGCCGTCCTGGACATCGACCTCGAGGCCGGCCGCCTTGAACATGCCCTGCTGGTTGGCCAAGTGCATGGCCGCCTGCACGCCCCACGGCGCGAAATCGAGGCGCACCGACAGCTTTTCCTGCGCTGCCGCCGGACCCGCTGCGGTGGCCGCGACGACCATCGCCGCCACCAGTCCCCTGCCCCATGAAATCCTGATCATCCCAGTCTCCCTTCGTGAGATTGCGCCGCCGGGTCGTCCTGCCCCTCCGGTGACGGATGCATGAGATAGGCCAGCACCATGTCGGCTACGTGCCGCCGCCGGGCGGCAACGCGACGCGGCGTCACCAACGGGCGATCGAGCAGCCAGGACAGCGTGTACTGGTTGGACAGGAAGAAGTAGGCGAGGCCCGAGATCGACAGGTAGAGATCGATCACGTCGACCTTGGCTCGGAAGATGCCCTTGGACTGACCACGCTTCAGGATCGTCTGGAGCGTGTCGAGAAGGTTTCCGTAGAGCGGCTTGACCACGCTCGAGCGCCGGAGATTGCGCGCATAGTGGATGTTCTCGACGCTCATCAACCGGATCAACTCGGGGGTGGCGAGGAAATGATCGAAGGTATTGGTGACCAGCCGGCGCATCGCCTGCTTCGGCGGCAGCGCCAGCAGCTCATCGTCCCGCTGATGGGCGCGCAGGCCCGCCCAGATGCCCTCGATGACCGCGAGGTAGAGGTCTTCCTTCGAGCCGAAGTAGTGATAGAGCAGGTTCTTGTTGACGGCGCACGTCGCGGCGATCCGGTCCATCCTGGCGCCGCTCAGCCCGTGGGTGACGAACTCGGCTCGCGCGACCGCGAGGATGTGCGCCCGCGTGGCCGCCGCGTTGCGCGCGCGGCGAGGCGGAAACGCGACCTCGACAACCTGCATTCCGCCGCCTCAGGCCGCCGTCGCGATCGGTCGCGCGCGCCGTGCGGCGCGCAGGGAAGCGGTGGCTTCGCGATCGAGCGCCCCCGCGGGACCGAGCACAACCGCATGGAAGCGCTCGGCGTAGTCGCGGCTGATCTTGCCTTCGAGATGGTCTTCCAGCACCGCTTCCGGCGGCCGCTCCAGCGGATCCCCGAAGCCGCCGGCGCCGGCCTGCTCGTGGACGATCACCGTGTCCTGCTCAATGCTGGTGGTGATCTTGCCGGGCAGCGGCCGGCGCTCGCCGGCCACCTCCATGTAGTTGCGGGAGGTGCCTCCCGGCGCGCCACCGGAAAGCCCGTACGGCGCGAAGCGGACGCGGTCCGTGCGCATCTGCAGGAGCGCCTCGGGCGCCAGGATGCGATAGGACCGCCGGATGCCGACGCCGCCGCGAAAGCGACCGGCGCCGCAGCTGTCGGTCACGAACGCATATTCCTCGATGCGGACGGGATGCTCGGCCTCCATGACCTCGACCGGCATGTTGGAGAGGTTCTGCGAAGCGTTGGTCACCGCCTCCAGACCGTCCTTGTCCGGCCGTCCGCCCCAGGCGCCGCAGATCATGTCAACGATGATGAAGGGCTCGCGGTTGGGCCTGAGCCCGCTAATGCAGATCACGCTGTTGCCGCCCTCGCCCGCCGCCGGCACCTTGTCCGGCACGATCTGCGCCAGCGCCCCCAGCATGGTGTCGAAGACGCGATAGCCGGTGAGCGCGCGCGCGGCACAGGCGCCGGGCATCGCCGGATTGAGGATCGAAGCTTCGGGCGCCGTCACGTCGATGCAGCGGAACAGGCCGACATTGTTCGGGATGTCCTTGGCCAGCACGCAGCGCACGCTGAGATAGGTGAGCGAGCGCGTGAAGCTCAGCGTCGAGTTGAGCGCGCCGCGCACCTGCGGAGAGGAGCCGGAATAGTCGACGGCGAGCGTGCCGTCGCCGCGCACCGTGATGGCGACCGAGATCGGGATCGGCGCGTCGGACAGTCCGTCGTTGTCGATATGGTCGGTGAACCGCCAGGTGCCGCGCGGCCAGGTCATGATCTCCTGGCGGGTCATGCGCTCGGCGTAGTCGAGCAGCTCCCGCATGTAGGCATCGAGCTCGTCGGCGCCGTAGCGCTGCATGAGCTTCTCCAGGCCGCGGCGGCCGACCTGGGCAGCGGCATACTGGGCCGCAAGGTCGCCCAGCACGCGATCCGGCACGCGCACGTTGATGCGGATCAGTTTCTCGAGGGTGCGATTGATGACGCCGCGCTCGTAGAGCTTGAGCGGCGGCATGCGCAGGCCTTCCTGGTAGATCTCGGTCGAATCGGAAGCGTTGGAGCCCGGCACCCGGCCGCCGACGTCGGTATGGTGGCAGATCACGACCGCGAAGGCGCGGCGCACGCCGCCGTGGAAAATCGGCACGAACATGAAGATGTCCGGCAGGTGCATGCCACCGTGATAAGGATCGTTCATGATCACGACGTCGCCGTCGTGCAGGTCGTCGGCGAAGGCCGTCAGCACCGATTCCATGGCTTCGGGAATGGCGCCGAGGTGCTGGGCGATCGTCTTGGCCTGCGCCACCATCTGGCCGTCGGCGGCGCACAGGGCCGCCGAGAAGTCCATGACGTCCTTGACGATCTCGGAGCGCGCGATGCGCACGACGGTGTAGGCCATCTCGTCGGCGATCGAATCGAGGCCGTTCTTGACGACGGCAAAGGTGATCGGATCGATCTTCATCCGGCAATCTCCACGACGATGCAGCCGATCGCGTCGCAATGCACGGTGGAGTCCGGCGGCACGACCACGGTGGCGTCGAACTCCTCGACGATCAAGGGTCCCTGGCGGGGAACGCTGCCGAGGGCGTCGCGGCCGACGATCTCGACCGGCACGGCGAGCTCGCCGCGGGCGAACGACACGGCGCGGCTCGACGCGCCGGAGCTGCCGGGGCGCGGCGCGATCTTCATGTCGGCGAAATCCAGTCGGTTGTCGCGCAGGCCGCGGCCGATGGCGCGCAGCTTCATCAGCTCGACGGGTGTCGTGTCGCGATATCCGTAGGTCCTGAAGTACTCCGCCGCAAAGCGCTCGCGCAGCAGCTCGAGATCGTCGCCGTCGAGCGTCACGGTAAGCTCGCTCCCTTGGCCGTCATGGCGCAGTTCCGCCTCGAAGACGACGACGCGACGGTCGGGCCGGTAGCCGTCGTGGGCCAGCCGCGCATCGACCTCGTCGGCCAGGCCTTGCCGCAGCCGCGCGAGCTCGGCCGCATCCATGCGGTCGAGGCGGCGCACGACGGTGGCCAGGGCGATGTGTTCGACATCGCTGGCCAGCATGCCGACCGAGCAGAACACGCCGGAAAGCGGCGGGATGACGACCCTGGGAATGCTGAGCTGGCGGGCGAGGTCCGGCGCATGGACGCCGCCATTGCCGCCGAACGCCATCAGCGTGAGATCGCGCGGATCGCGGCCGCGCTCCACGGTGACGGCGCGCACGGCACGCGCCATGTTGGCATTCGCCACGGCACGGATGCCGTGTGCGGCATCGGCCAAATCGAGTCCGAGCGGGTGCGCGAGATGATCGGTGATCGCCTTCTCGCTCAGCGCCTTGTCGATCCTCAGCCGCCCGCCGGCCAGGCTGCCAGGGTTGATGAACCCCAGAACGACGTTGGCATCGGTCACCGTCGGCCGGTCGTTGCCGAGGCCGTAGCAGGCGGGGCCCGGAATGGCGCCGGCCGATTGCGGACCGACTACCAGCAGACCGCCCTTGTCGATGCCGGCGATCGAGCCGCCACCGGCGCCGACTTCGGCGATGTCGATCGCCGGCACCTTCAGCATGTAGCCGCCGGCCTTCACGAAACGGCTCGACGTCGAGATGCCGTCGCGAAACTCGTACTCCGACGTCATGGTCGGTCGCCCGTCCTCGACGATCACCGCCTTGGCTGTCGTCCCGCCCATGTCGAAGACGATGACGTCGCGGTCGCCGCGCGCCGCGCCCAGCCGGGCGGCGCCGATCACGCCGCCTGCCGGGCCGGAGGCGACGGCCAGCACCGGCTTCTCGCAGACCGCCTCCGCCGCCAGCATGCCGCCATTGGAGGTCATGACCAGGATCGGTGCGGCCACGCCGATGTCGCGCAGACCCGTTTCGAGCCGTTGCAGATAACGCTGCATGGCGGCCAGCAGGTAGGCGTTGACCACGGTCGTGCTCGTCCGTTCGTATTCCTTGATCTCCGGCAGGACGGCGCAGGAACTCGTCACAAGCAAACCGGGGATCGCTTCGCGCAGCAGGGCCTCGGCCCGCTGCTCGTGCGCCGGGTTGCGATAGCTGTTCAGAAAAGCGATGGCGATCGCCTCGATGCCGTCGGCGACGAGCGTGCGGCCCGCCGCGACGACGGCGGCCTCGTCGAGGGGCGTGACGATCGAGCCGTCGGCGGCGATGCGCTCGGCGACCTCGAGGCGATGACGGCGTGCCACCAGCGGCCGCGGCTTTTCCCAGGTAAGATCGAACATGTCGGGCATGCGGATGCGCCCGATCTCGAGCACGTCGCGGAAGCCGCGCGTCGTGATCAGCCCCGTCCGCGCACCGGCCCTTTGCAGGATCGTGTTCGAGCCAACTGTCGTACCATGCATCACCTCGCTCACGCCGGCTGGATCGAGGCCGAGTTCGGCCAGCAGCTGCGCCACACCCTCGATCACCGCCCGGCTCGGATCGTCGGGCGTCGAGGAGATCTTGCTCTGGTGAATGCGTCCGTCGGCCGTCGCGAGCGCGATGTCCGTGAAGGTGCCGCCGATGTCGATCGCGACCTTGCTCGCGGTCGCCGACGCACCCCCCTGCATGCCTTCCCCTTCTAACTAACTAACTAACTAACTAGTTAATTGTGAAGGTCGTCCTGCCATGCCGTCAAGAGGCTCCGGGGCGAGTACCTGTGGGAACGTGGCGGACCGCCCGGAAGCAGTCGCTGTCCCATGGCATCCCCCCGGCCAGCGCGCGGGTCGCGGCGAGGTGCGCCGCGCTCGACTGGGTGTGGTCGGTGAGGGGACGTTCGAGCGCCTCCCACGCGGCGAGCGCGGCGGGCAGATCGCGGCGACTTACGCCCTCGACGGCGACGGCGAGGGCCAGGGCGTTCATCATGGCGCATCCTGCGCCCTGGGCCAGCGTCGGCGGCATGGCATGAGCGGAGTCGCCTACTACGGCGACGCGGCCGGACGACCAGCGGTCGAGCCGTGTCGTCTCGTAGACGTCATAACGACCCCTCGCACCGATCGCCTCGAGCGCCGGCAGCAGGTCGGGGAAGCACGAGGCCCAGACGCCGGGATCGACCGGGATCGCCGAAGCGGCGGCGTCGGCCACCGGTGCCATCATGGCCATGTAGAGCGCGCCGGCGCCGCACGGCGTGTAGAGGATGCGCAGGGTGCGCGGAGCAAAGGCCCAGAAATCGATGACCTCGTCCCAACGGCCACCAACCAGCGGCCCACGCGGTACCAGCACGCGGATGATGCCGTCGATGTACTTCTTCCGCGTACCGGGCAAGGCGAGCGACTCGCGCACCGCCGAGCGCACGCCGTCGGCACCGATCACCAGATCGGCCTGCAAACGGCGCCCGTCGGCCAGGTGAAGCACGCCGTCCGGCGATGCGCCGACGGCGGCCGAGTTCGTGACCAACTCGACTCCCTCCCGGCGTGCCGCCGCCAGGATGGCGCCGTAGAGATGCTGGCGCGACATCGTGAGAAGGCGAAAGTGCCCTTCGGCATTGACCTTGGCGAAGGACACGCAGACGCCGTCCCGCTCGGTGCGGTAGCCCGGCGCGGCATGGGCTCCATCGGCCACGGCATCGTAGGCGCCGATCGCCTGCAGCACGCGCAGGCCGTTGTCCCAGATGAAGATGCCCGCGCCGAACGCGCGCAGCTCGGCATCGACCTCGTGTACGCGGGCTGTCCAGCCCCGCTGGCGCAATGCGATTGCAGCCACCAGGCCGGCGAAGCCCGCGCCGGCGATCTCGGCATGCATGCCCGTCTCCAACTAGATCCGAGCCGTCATTCGGCAGCGGCCAGGCTCTTGCCGCCGAGCAGGCCGAGTTCATGCACCCGCTCCTGGGTGTAGAGGTCGCTCCAGTTGATCCAGGACTTGTCGGTGACGAGGTTGGGATCGTAGCCGCGCTCGGGTATCTGCAAGCGCTTGCCGCCGATATGTACATGGCGAATTCGCTTTTTGTCCTGGAGCAGGGCGATGTTGTCGATCGGCGAACCCTCCACAGCGATGAAATCGGCCTGGCGGCCCGGCGCCAGCACACCGAGCTTGTCACCGCGCGCCAGGAAGCGCGAAGCGACCTCGGTGGCGCAGCGCAGCGCCTCGGCCGGCGTGAAGCCCAGATCGCGCACGAAGATCTCGAGCTCCCGGGCGTGCCACTCGCCGTAGGGCGTGACGGCAAAGCCGGTGTCGGTGCCGGTCATCATCGGGATGCCGGCCTTGCGCGCTCGCTGCAGGTTGGCGCAGGCGGTCTCGTACTCTCTGCGCGTGTTCTCGATGCGGCCCTTGGTGGCGGCACGCTCGTAGGGTTGCGTGAAGTCGATGATGTTGCGCGGGAACGTCATGGTCGGACCGATGGCAGAACCCGATTTGACCATCGCGTCGAGGCATTCGTCATCGAGATAGTAGGCGTGGAAGATCAGGTCGACGCCAGCGCGCGCCGAATAGAGGACTGCCTCGCGGCCGCGCGCATGGACCACCACCTTGCGCCCGAGGCGCTGAGCCTCCGTCACCATGGTCGTCGTCTCGTCCTGATTGAAGGCGGCGATGAGCTCGCCGTCCGGCCGGGTCTGGAAGCCGTCCATGGCGATCTTGATGCAGTCGACGCCGTTCTTGGCCTGAACGCGGATCTCCTCGACGGCCTCGTCCTTGCTGGCGACAAGCCGACCGATCGAGGTGTCGGGAGCGCCAATCCAGCTCGGATACCAGTCGGTCAGACCCTGGCGCGAAGTGATGTAGCGGCCGGCAGCGGTGACGCGCGGGCCGTCGAACAGGCCGGCGATGATGGCGTCGCGCACCGACAGGCTGATCTGCCCGGCATCGCCCGGGGCACAGATCGAGGTGTAGCCCGCGGCGACGACCTTCTGGGCGAAGAACATACCGCGTAGCGCGCGGAACTCCATCGGCTGGTAGAGGTCTATGTCTTCTTCGGTCTTGGCGTTGCCGTAAGCCAAATGGACGTGCACGTCGATCAGTCCCGGCATGACGAAGAGTGAATTGTAATTCAGCACCGTCTCGCCGACCGCGACAGGCGGCGCGCCCGCCGTTGGACCGACGTAGGTGAGCAGTCCGTTGTCGCCGTAGACCAGGGTACCGCCTGGCGACGGCGCTGCATGATCGCCGGTGAAAAGAGAACCGCACCGCACATGAGTCGCCATGACACCGCCTCCCGCTGCCGCCTGCCGTGAAGCTTCATCATAAGCCTGCTTGGCGGCAAATCGCAAAGTCGGGCCGTCGCCTTGGCCTGCCAGACCGACCTCACGCGTTGGCAATGCCCTTCGCTGCTGAACCGGCGGCCGCTCGCGCGCGCAGCATCAGGAAGGTCGGCAACAGTCCGAGCAGCGTGATGAACGTCATCGCCCACCAGGCGTTCCGGAAGGCACCGAGATGGTCGGCGGCAGAGCCGCCCGGCGTGCCGATGATTGCGATCAGGCCGGCCACGCCGACCGCCATGCCGGTTTGGCGGATCATGTTCACGACCGCCGAGCCCGTGGCGAAGGACGAGGGCGGCAGCGACCCCGCGGCGGCGCCCATCAGGGTCGGCATGGTGAGGCCGACACCGATACCAGTAAGGATGATGCCGCCCAGCGCCGCGGCCAGGCTTGGCGCCAGCGTGACGGTGAACGCCCACCAGGCGCAGCCGGCGGCGAATACAATGAGGCCGAGCGTAACCACCGGCGCGGTGCCGAAGCGCCTGATCAAGCGGCCGGCAACCAGCAGCGAGGTGACCGGCACGAGGAATGGACCCGGTGCGATCGCAAGGCCCGCCTGCAACGGCGACCACTGCCACGCGCCTTCCTCCCACAGCACCAGCGCCAGCAGCATCGCACCGAAAGTGATCGCGAACGGCACCAAGGCCAAGGTGGCGCCGCTGAAGGCGCGCATGCCGAACAGCGCAGGCTCGATCAACGGATTGCCGGCGCGCGCGCAATGCATGGCGAAGATCACGAGCAGGATCACGGCGACGGCGAGGCTCGCCAGAACGCTGGTCGAGTCCCAACCCCATTCGTTGACCTTCACCAGGCCAAAGGTGAGAGCGGCGACGCCGGCCGTGACCAGCGCCGCCCCCAACGCATCGGGTCGCGGCACATCGTGGCCCGGCACATGCGGCAGCTTGCGCCAGCCGACAACGAGCGCGGCCACGCCAACCGGCACATTGACGATGAAGATCCAGCGCCAGCTCAGCTCGAGCAGCAGTCCGCCGGCGACGGGACCGAAGGCGGCGGCAAAACCACCGATCGCCGTCCAAGTGCGCACGGCGCCGGCGCGGCGCTCGGGCGGGTAGGATGCGAGCAGCAGGCCGAGGGAGGCCGGCGTCATCAGCGCCGCGCCCGCCGCCTGCACCAGCCGGAAGGCGACCAGCGTCCAGACCCCGGCGGCGGCGGCGCACGCAGCCGAGGCTACAGTGAAGAGCGCGATGCCGACCAGGAAGCTGAGTTCCCGGCGATGACGTTCGGCTAGCCGGCCGAAGAACACGAGAAGCGCTGCATAAACGATGGCGTAGCCGTTCAGGATCCAGGACATATCATCGAGCGCAGGGTTGCCGAAGTCGTAGCGGATGTTCGGCAGCGCGACGTTCACGATGAACAGGTCGAGATTGGCCATGACCAGGCCAGCGCAGACAATTGCCAACACCTGGCCGGGAGTCGTCCGAGCGTTGCGTACGCCGATTTCGACGGTTGCGGATGTGGCGGTCACGTGGAGTACTCCCTAATCGACGCTGTAGAACGGCCTGCACGATGCCGATCCGGCCGTCGCGGCGGCGATCAATGCGGGAAGATGAGACGGCCGCTACCTTAGGGGCATATAAGCCTATTGGCCGCGCGACGTTTGCTTCTGACTTCGATTAGGAATGCTCATGAACCCGATCTGCAATTGCCTTTCTCTGCGCCAGGCGACCCGCCGGGTGACGCAGCTCTACGACCAGGCGCTGGCGCCACTCGACCTTCGGGCGACCCAGCTCTCGATGCTTCGCACGATCGACCAGTTCGGGACGATCGCTCTCAATCCGCTGGCAGAGGCGATGGTGATGGACCGCGCCACACTCGGCCACAACGTGCGACCGCTGCAGGCGCGGGGCCTAGTGCGTCTCTGCGGTGGGCAGAGATCGTCGTAGCCGGGAAGTGTCGTTGACGAAGAAGGGCCGCGAGACCCTGGCCGAAGGCTGGAAGCATTGGCACCGTGCTCAGGACGCCTTCGAAAAGGAATTGGGGCCGGACACCGCCGCGACGCTGCGCAGTCTGCTGCACCGCGTTTCCGCGACGGCGTTCGTGCTCAAGCCGTGAGTTTCCAGTAGATTGCCCAACCGGTTTCCCTATGTCCGCACGAGAGCGACTGATTCCTCTCGTGCAAGCTCGGCGATATCAGCAAAAGGGATGCGGTAAGCATCGTTGGACGATCACTTGTGTGTTCATTGGACGTCATTGTCCAAGCTGGTGCGGCTACCCGAACTCAATCGCTGGTGATAGTCGATTCATGGCCGAAAGAGTGCAGGGTATCGAGGATGCCGCCGATTTGTTGGACCATGTGGCCAAAGGCGGACAGTACCGGGAAGTCGCGACTTATGTGCCAGCCACCATGCGCATTCGTAACTTGAGCGTGCGGCACTTGGCGAACGGATAGAGGCGCGGAAAAGGCAGCGACAACGGGGCATTGGCGTTCGGTTGTGGCGGTCATCCGCCTGCTCCGTCATCGCCGGTCGAGGGGTCCAGCTTTTCCTTCGGCTGCCGGCGGACCCACAAGCCGCGAATCTTACATCGGCTGTCGTGCCACACGCGGCCTGTGCTCAGAATCCCAGACTGTGCCTGGTGTCCCAAAGTATGCGAGCGAAACAGCACTGCCCCCGTCCCTGAAAGGTTCCAGCACCGTGCGGCATCTGCTACAACCACGACGCCCTGGAAGCTTGAGCTACGCTACCGTGGAGATCCCATGTTTGCCGACAACTTCGCCACCAACTCGCTACCGAAAGCCCAGCAGCTCGAGGCTTGGCGCTGCTGGTACGACACGATCTTCGACGTGACGCCGAGCCGATCCGATGACGACGGATTTGTCGCGGTGAATTCGACCTGGTCGGTTCAAGGGCTCACAATCAGCCGCGTCGCGTCGCCCGCCAACACCGTCAGCAGAACGAGATCCGTCATCCGCCACAATTCGGTCGACCACTGGGTGATTACCCTGAGCAAGCAAAGCGTCGGTGAAGTGGCGACGCGCGGCATCTCGTTCGAGGCGCCGCCGGGAACGCCGTTCATCCTGTCGTTCGGAGAGGAAATCGGCATCAGGCGCAGGGACCAGGACGAGCGCCTCCAGCTCATCCTGGCGCGCGACAATTTCCAGGCCATAGCGCCGCTCGTCGACGCCGCACGGGGAATCGCGTTGAGCACGCCCGCAGCCAGGATGCTTGCCGACTACATGCTCCTCCTCGAGCGGAACGCGCCCGATCTCGATCCGAAAACCTTCGACCGCCTCGGCAACGCCGTGCAGGCCATGTTGACGGCCTGTCTTGCGCCCACCGCCGAGCGGATGTCGGTGGCGCGCGATCAGATCAACCTCACGCTGATGGAGAGAGTGCGGCGAGCCGTTCGCAGGAACCTGACGTCGCCGTCCCTGGGACCGGCCAAGTTATGTCGCGAAGCGGCCACGTCGCGTTCACAGCTCTACCGGCTGCTGGAAGGCGAAGGCGGCGTGACCCACTATATTCGGCGCCGGCGTCTTGCAGAAAGCTTTGCGATGCTGTGTGACATCACGACCGATCTGCCGATTGGCAAGCTCGCCGAGAGGTTGTGCTTTGCCGACGCCTCGACTTTCAGCCGGGCATTTCGGCGCGAATTCGGCATGAGCCCGAGCGACGTGCGCGCCATGTCCTCGTCGGGCCTTCCACCGGTACCGCCGCCGAAGCGCTTGGCGGGATTGACCACCCGTACCTTCAGCGACTGCCTGCGCAACAGCCATTAGAGCGGTTTTCGATTGGATGGACGGACTGCTCGCCTGCTGGTCCAATTGACCATAGCGCAGCGACGTCTGGGGAGCTGGATCGATGTTGTCCTGCACATCAGCCGATGCGAGACCTCAACAACACCCGCAGAATTGCCTCTGCCATCGTCCAGAGATGGAGGTGCTGAACCGGCGTCTCAGCATTGACCTGTCGAGACGCGGCTTCATCGGAGCGCTCGCAGTGGCGCTGGCATCGCCTCGACTGGCAGAGGCGCAGGCCGCACCGCAATCCATCCTGTTCAGGAACGTTCAGGTTTTCGACGGGCGCTCGAGCGCCTTGCGACCGAGCCTCAGCGTCCTGGTCGAGGGCAATCGCATCAAAGCTATCGCCCAGGGCAGCCCGGCAGCGCCCGACGGCGCGCGCATCATCGAAGGCCGCGGGCGTGTCTTGATGCCCGGCCTGATCGATGCACACTGGCATGCGCTGTTTGCCGCCCTGCCGTTGCCGGTGCTGCTGACGGCCGAGCCGGCCTACATCCATCTGGTTGCCGCCGCCGAGGCACAGCGCACTCTGATGCGCGGTTTCACGGCGGTGCGCGACCTCGGCGGGCCGGCCTTTGCCCTCAAGAAGGCGATCGACGACGGCGTCGTGGCCGGGCCGCGGGTCTTTCCCAGCGGCGCCATGATCACGGCGACCGGCGGCCATGGCGATCTGCGGCCGCTGTCCGACATCCCGAGCGACGGCAGGCCCACGGTCACCGAGCGGGTGGGCGGAGGCATCGTCGCCGACGGCCCCGACGCCATCCGCCTGCGGGTCCGCGAACAGCTCCTGCAGGGCGCGTCGCAGGTCAAGCTCGTGGGCAGCGGCGGCGTCTCCACCCCGCGCAGCCCGCTCGACGTGGCGAGCCTTACCGAGGCTGAGCTGCGCGCCGGGGTGGAGGCGGCGCGCGACTGGTCGACCTATGTCACGGTGCACGCCTATACGCCGCTCACCATCCGACGGGCGATCGACGCGGGCGCGGCCTGCATCGAGCACGGCCATCTGATGGACGAGCCGACCGCCCAGCTCATGGCCGACAAGGGCACCTGGCTCAGCATCCAGCCGTTCGTCAGCGAGCAGGATAGCGGGCCCCTGCCGCCGGAAAGCATGGCCAAGATGCGCCAGGTGCTGGCCGGCACCGATACCGCCTACGCGCTGGCCCGCAAGCACGGCCTCAAGACCGCCTTCGGCTCGGACATGCTGTTCTCGCCGACGCTGGCGGCGCGCCAGGGAACCATGCTCGCCCACCTCCGCCGCTGGTTCGCGCCGGCCGAGATCCTGGCCATGGCGACCGCCGACAACGCCGGGCTGCTGGCCCTGTCGGGCCCGCGCAATCCCTATCCCGGCAGGCTGGGCGTCGTCGAGCCCGGCGCGCTCGCCGACCTGCTGCTGGTCGACGGCAATCCCCTCGACGACATCGCGCTGCTCAAGGATCCCGACAGGAACCTCGCCGTCATCATGAAGGACGGCAAGATCTACAAGGATTCCGTGCGGCACTAGGCTGAACCGCAGCGACGCCTTTCGCGCAAGTTCGCGCCAAGCCGACCAAGCCGCCAACTGACGCTACTGCACGAGGCGCCCCCGCAGGCGGGCGTACTCCTCGGCAGTGATCGCGTTGGCCGCCTTCAGGCGATCGAGCTTGCTGATCTCGTCGGCGACGCTGAAGCCCGTGGTCGCACGCAGCTCTTCGCGCGCGTGCCTCGCCTGCTCGGCGTTACGTTCGGTCATGCCGCCTCCCTGAGTGAGCAGGTAGGCGAAGATTCCGATGTACGGCAGCACGATCAGCAGGATGACCCAGAGGACCTTGCTGAAGCCCGAGACGTCGTGGCGCCGGAACAGGTCGCCCGCGACGGTTATCAGCAGCCAGAACCATAGGAGAAACAGGAAGATCGCGAAGGCGTCGGCCAGCAGGTTCGCGAACGTGAAACCACCACTGAAGAGCATCATGTCCTCCTCTCTCGCCTCGTCTATGCCCGAGCCTTGCGCGCAACCAGCGCCATGGCGACATAGGCCCATCCGGAGAACAGCAGAGATATCCCCGCGACGGTCGCCGGCGTGAAAGAATGACTGTAGGGCAGCTTCATCACTAGCAGCACGCTCACGCCCAGGGCGATGCAGCCCGAGATCAGGAACCACTGCCAGCCCGACTCGCCCCGTACCTTCCAGGCGAACCCGATCTGCGTGACGCCGTGGACCGCGAAGATGATGGCAATCAGCAGGGTGAGGGCCACAACGCCGGCGAACGGGTCCATGTAGATCAGCGCGCCACCGACCATGGCAAGAATGCCGAGCAACAAGTGCCAGATGAAGCCGATCCAGTTCAGCATCTTGCCGGACTGGACGACCTGCACCAGGCCGGTCACGATCAACACGCTGCCCAGAACCCTGCGCGCCGCGATGTCGGAAATCGCCGGAACGAGGATCGACACCACGCCGGCGACAATCAACACTGCACCCAGGAGAACAAACAACAGCCACTTGTCGCGAAAGGTTTCAGCGACATGCCGCTCTTCGCTCCCCGTGTAGTCGGTGCTCATGGCCGACCCTCCTGCGCGTGGGCGTCATCGCGTGGGGAAGTGTCGACGCCCTTTTCAACCTCCGATATGATAGCCAGGAGTTTGCACAATTGCCATGACAATGGAGACCAGATCTTCTGTCCCGGCGTCGACGCCGATGGTTCCGGCGTTGCGGCCTATCATTGCGCTGCCGCTGATCGTGCTGGCGGTCGCCGCGGGCCTGGCGCTGGTGTGGTACAGCGCCCCCAGCCTGCTGCTGCTGTTCGCCGGTATCCTGTTCGCATCGCTGCTCGACGCCTGCACGCGCGGGCTCGGCCGCATCGTGCCAATGGGGCGCCCCTGGCGGTATGGGCTCGTCGTCGTCGTCTTCGCCGCCTGCGCAACCCTTGCCCTGGTCTGGGGCATCGCGCGTCTGCCCGGCCAGGTGCACGCCCTGGTGCAGGTCATGGATGCGCAGCTCGCCGTGCTGGAACGAAAGTTGGCGGATTTCGGCATTGATTTGTTCGGTCCGGCCGGGCGGCAGGACCTTTCGCAGTTTCTCTCCGATCCGGGCCGTCTGTTTGGCCATGTCCAGTACGCCGTCACGGGCGCCTATGTCGTGATCATGAATACGGTCGTCGTGATCTGCCTCGGCCTGTTCTTTGCCGCCCACCCCCCGGCCTACCGCGAGGGCGCCCTGATCCTGGTGCCGATCTCGGCCCGGCCGCGTACACGGGTAGTCATGGACGAGATGGGCCGGACGATGCGCTACTGGCTGTTGGGCCAACTCCTGCGCAGCGCCGTGGTAGCGATCGTGCTTGCGGTCGCGCTCCGCCTCCTGGGCGTGCCCGGAGCGACTCTGCTCGGTGTCCAGGCCGGTGCAGCCAACTTCATTCCCTATCTCGGACCGCTGATCGCGGCCTTTCCGGTAGCCCTCGTTGCCATGCCGCTCGGGCTCTCGACGCTGGCCTGGGTCATGATCACCTATACCGCCATCCAGACCATCGAAGGCTTCGTGATCGCACCGCTGATCTCGAAAGGCTCGGTGGATGTCGCGCCGGCCTGGACGCTGTTCGCCATCGTGATCCTGGGCGCGCTGTTTGGCGCGATGGGGGTGGCTCTGGCTGCGCCGGCACTCGCTGTCGGACGCATTGCCGTGCTTCGCTTCTATGTCGAGGACTGGCTGCGCGACCGCCCGCGGCAGGCCTAACAGGCTGTTGAAGAAGTCTTTGAACGGCGTGCGATGAAGGGGATGTCGTCGCCGTTGTGGAGGCAGATTTCGCCTTGGCCAGAGCCATCGCCCTGCAGCTCGGCCCAGCCGTCGCCACTGGCGGGCTCCATTTCGTCGCTTCCTTCCCAGCGGAACTCGACGTCATCGCCCTCGCAGGCGCCAGGGAGGGAGCCTGTGAGGCAATCGAAGGCGAACTCGCCGCCGTCTTCCTCGAACAGGCCGTCTTCCTCGAACAGAATGTAAGCCCCCGGCACGGCCATGTCATAGCCCGGCGCCTCGATGATGCGCCATTTGCCCCGCAGGCTCATGTCGGCACTGCCAGGAGCTTGGGAAGGCGGATCAGATTGTAGGCCGCCAAGGCCAGCGTGAAGGCCGCATCGACGCGGGTTCGTCCTCGCAGCTTGACCTTGGCCATCCCGGCCGAAGCCTTGATCCACCCGAACACCTCCTCGATGCGCTTGCGGCAGCGCTGGCTGACGTTGTAGCCGGGATGGCGGGTGGTGCGATGATCGACAGCCGTGGCGCGCGGCTTGGCCGTCTCGGCCGTCCTGCGGACGTGCCCGTCGATGGCGACGTGCGGGGTAACCATACGTCTGCGAAGATCGGTCACGAACTGCCGCACGTCATAGGCCTTGTCCGCACCCAGGGTGATCCGCCGACGCCCCGGCCTGCGGCTCACCAGATCGAGAGCCGCCTCGCGCTCGGCCATACCGGTCGCCAGTGTCACGCTGCCGCCGACGACCAAGCCGTTGCGGTTCTCCATCAGCGCATGCCCCATGTAGGACAGCTTCGCAGGCTGGCCGCCCTTTTTGTAGAGCCGCGCCTGCGGGTCGGTCGTGCTGCGGTGCGTCTCGTTGGAGCGCTTCTCCTTGTGGAAGTTCCGCTCGGCGTTGCGGCCCGACCCTTCCGGGTCGTCATCGTCACCATCCTTGCGCCGGAAGCTCTTGATCGACGCCCACGCCTCCAGCAGCGTGCCGTCCACCGAGAAGTGATCGCTCGACAGCAGACGCTTCACCCGCGGCTGCGCCACCACCGCGGCCAGGAACTTCGCCGCGATCTCACCCTCCAGCAGCCGGTCTCGGTTCTTCGAGAAGCTCGAATGGTCCCATGCCGGATCGTCCACACCCAGGCCCACGAACCAGCGGAACAGCAGGTCGAACTCCATCCGCTCCATCAACTGCCGCTCCGAGCGGATGCCGTAAAACGCCTGAAGCAACATCGCCCGAAGCAGCCGCTCCGGCGGGATCGATGGCCGGCCCAGCCGCGGCGGATATAACACCGCAAACTCCTTCGTCAGATCCGCCAACGCTACGTTGGCTATCTCCCGGATCGTCCGCAATGGGTGATCCGGCCTGACCCGCGCCTCCAGATCGACGTAGCTGAACAGCGATCCAGACTGCTCGTCCGACCCGCGCATAACCACTCCCCCGGCGACAACCGCGATCAGTGAATCACTTTCTTCATTCGGCTACGATGACTTTTTCAACAACCTGCTAAGGCTTGTCGTGCGGCGCCGACGCGATGACCTGGTCTATCCGCTCCTGAACATACGGAAAGAACGGATTGGACGAGGCGCGCAGGAGCGTATCCAGATTGACGATCAGCACGCCGCGCTCGCCCCGCGGCGCAATGGCGCCAAGGTGGATGCCGAAATCCTCGCTGCCGCCGGGCTTCATTCCATAGAGGGAATCGCTCATCGGGAACGGCAAGGCGACGTGTGACAGGGAGAAAATGCCGGGCGGGAATGCCAAGGAAAGCGCACGGGTTCGCTCGCTCGTGGCGCCGGCCTCGATGACCCGCTCGACCACCTGGTAGGTGTCCGCCGCTTCATTGGTGATGACCACCGTCCGGTAGTTCCGCGGTGGCGCAGGCAGGATGCGCGACAAAGCCGTCTCGGCCGCATTGCGCAATAGCGGGCTCACCACGGCCGCCCGGTTGATGTCGAACAGGACAAGCTCGCTGCCGTTGGCCGGCAGGCGGGCGTAAAGTCTGGATATGACCGCCGGCGTGCTCACGGTGAAATCGACGACCGACTGAAAGGTGAGGATGGGAGGCAGCCGCGCAAGTCGGCCCTCGCGCGCGGCGCGCGCGATGCGGTCCTGCAAGGCGACGGTCGCACGATGCGACTGGCGCGCGCCGTTGACGGGGAACGAATTGTACTTGAACGGATTGAACTCCGGCACGATGCCAAGCCACGCGGCCTTGGCGAATGCCGGCAAGAGCGCAGGCAGCGATGCAAGTCCGACAAAGCGCGCGAAGCTCGTGATGCCGATCATCGGCGAGATCAGGATCACCCTGTCCGGCCGCACCAGCCGATCGTCATCGAGGGCGTCGAGCGTGTATTTCATCGCCAGCGTGCCGCCGTTGGAGAAGCCCACGATGTGCAACGGCTTGCCGGGCCCGACGCGGCGGCGCGCCTCGCGCACCGACAGACGCGTGGCTGCGTCCCAGTCCTCCCATTCGACGTCGGTCAGGGCAGCGGGCACAGTGCCGTGGCCCGGCATGCGGATGGCGATGGCAACGAAGCCCGCGTCGCGGTAGCGCCGGGCGATGTGGCGCAGGCTGTAGGGCGAATCGGTGAGCCCGTGCAGCAGGACGACCGCTCCAACCGGCGGTCCGTCGGGCGCGAGACTGTAGGAACGGTTGAAATCCTGCTTGAAATTGCCGGGATAGATCGGGCTGCCCGCGAAGTAGCGGTTGCCCGGCACCCGGGCCTCCTCATCGATCTTGTCGACGACCTCGCGTCGGACGTCGCGGAATATCTCGTCTTCGTGCTCCAGGTAGGAAGCCCAATCCGCCTTGTCGATCTCGGCGGCGTGCAGGTCGTGCGGCACGTAGGTGTGCCAGGGGTCGAGCGGCGGGCCGCGCTGCGAATCCCAGGCCCGCACGGCCAGGATCGCCATGACCGCCACCACCAGCAGCACCAGCACGCGCCGGAGAAGTCTGAGTACCCGTGCCGCCATAAGGATCCTGCGCACGACCGTTCGATAAGCGAGCTACATACGACACCGCGAAGTCCGCGTCGCTGTTCCTGTGTGTTTTGGGACGCACGGAACAGTTTGGGGACAGTGCGCCAATCGACGCCGAGCCCGCCACCCCTAAGATGTTCGGGTGGCATCGCCGGCTGACCAGACACTCTCGCTGCGCTCGCTCATCGCCCTGGTCGTGGGCTCGATGGTCGGCTCGGGTATCTTTGCCCTGCCCTCGGCCTTCGGACGCGCCACCGGTGGCCTGGGCGCGCTAATCGCATGGGCAGTCGCAGGCGTCGGCATGCTGATGCTGGCATTCGTCTTTCAGACCCTGGCGCAGCGCAAGCCCGAGCTCGATTCCGGCATCTACGCCTACGCCAAGGAGGGGTTCGGCGAGTATCCCGGTTTCGCCTCGGCGGCCGGCTACTGGATCGGCGCATGCCTTGCCGATGTCGCCTGCCTCATCCTGATCAAGGCGACACTGGGCCAGTTCTTCCCCGCCTTCGGCAACGGCAGCACGCCGACGGCCATCGCATCGGCGTCGGTCCTGCTGTGGGCCGTGCATTTCCTGGTCCTGCGCGGCATCAAGGAAGCGGCGGCGCTCAACACCATAGCGACCGCCGCCAAGATCGTGCCAATCGGCCTGTTCATCGTCGTCGCCGTCGCCGCCTTCGACGCCGACGTCTTTGCCTGGAATTTCTGGGGCGGCGAGGAGCCGACCTTCGCCGACATCGCGAGCCAGGCGCGCAATTCGATGCTGGTCACGGTCTTCCTGTTCGTCGGCATCGAGGGCGCCAGTGTCTACTCGCGCTATGCCAGGAATCGCAACGACGTCGGCATCGCAACCGTGCTGGGCTTCGTCGGCGTGCTCTGCCTGCTGATCCTCGTCACCATGCTGTCATACGGTGTGCTGCCACGCTCGGATCTGGCGACGCTGCCTTCGCCTTCCATGGCCGGCGTCCTGGAGGCGATCGTCGGCCCGTGGGGCAAGGTCTTCGTCAGTATTGGGCTCCTGATCTCGGTCCTCGGCAACTACCTTTCCTGGTCGCTGCTCGCGGCGGAAGTCGTGTACTCCGCCGCACAGAACCGCACGATGCCAGCCTTCCTCGCGCGCGAGAACGAGAACAAGGCGCCGGCCGCCGCGCTGTGGCTGTCCAACGCCGTCATCCAGATCTTCCTGATCGTCACGTGGTTTGCCGAATACGCCTTTACCCTGGCGCTCAAGTTGACCAGCGCCATGACGCTGATCCCCTACCTCCTGGTCGCAGCCTACGGGTTGAAGCTCGCCTGGACGGGGGAGACCTACAAGACCAGCAGCCGCAGCCGGAGCGTAGACTGGCTGCGCGCGGCGGTTGCGACGGTCTACGCAGCCGCCATGCTCCTCGCCGGCGGACCGAAGTTCGTCATGCTGTCGGCGTTGCTGTATGCACCCGGCACTCTGCTGTTCGTCATCGCCAGACGCGAACAGGGCAAGCCGATATTCACGCGGGTCGAATGGCTGCTGGTCGGCGTGGTCTTCGCCGTGGCGATCAGCGCGCTGTACGCTCTCGCCTCGGGTGACATTTCCATCTAGAGCCTGGCCGAAGGGATCGCCGATGTCCATGCAGCCTTTCGTTGTGCGCGCCGACCGACCGGAGCAGCTCATTGATCTCGCGCTGCAAGGCGGCGGCGCGCACGGCGCCTTCACCTGGGGCGTTCTCGACCGACTGCTCCAGGAATCGTGGCTCACCATCGAAGCCATATCCGGCACCTCGGCAGGCGCCATGAATGCTGCGGTTATGGCGGCGGCTCACGCGAGGGCCGGCAACGCCGGCAGCGCGTCAGGCGCTGGAGGCGTTCTGGCGTCGGGTCTCCCAGGCCGCCGCGTTCAGCCCGCTGCAACGCAGCCCGCTGGACGTCCTGCTCGGTCGCTGGTCCCTCGATCACTCGCCTGCCTACGTCGCCTTCGACCTGATGGCCCGCGTCTTCTCGCCCTACGATCTTGCCCTTGGCGGAGCCAATCCGCTGACCAAGGTGCTCGCCAACTCGATCGACTTCACCTGCCTTGCCGCCTGCGCCAATCAAGCTCTTCATTACCGCAACCAACGTGCGTACCGGGCGGCCCCGGGTGTTCCGCAATGCCGAGCTGTCGCCCGACGCGCTGTTGGCCTCGGCTTGCCTGCCGGCCATGTTCCAGGCGATCGAGATCGACGGCGAAGCTTACTGGGATGGCGGGTATTCCGGCAATCCGACCATGACCCCGCTTGTCCAGGAGTGCGTGTCGAACGACACGATCCTGGTCGCCATCAATCCGGTGGAGCGCCCCGGCGTCCCGCGCTCGGCCCGCGATATCCTGAACCGGCTGAACGAGGTGTCGTTCAACGCCGTGTTGCTGAAGGAACTCCGCATGATGGCGCTGCTGCGAAAGGTCGCCTCGCCGGACGACGCCGAGGTCGCCCACTGGGCGCGCATGCGCATGCACATGATCCGCAGCGACATGTTGGTCGAACTCGGCTCCTCGTCGAAGCTCAACGCCGAATGGGCGTTCCTCGGCATGCTGCGCGACGAAGGCCGGCGCGCTGCTGAAGCCTTCCTCGCCGCGCACGGCGGCGACCTGGGTCGGCGCTCAACGCTCGACATCGACCGCCTGCTGGAAGGAGTCTGATGGGCCTCGCCGGAATCCTGCTTGGCTTGGCGCTGCTGGTATGGCTCGCCTTCCGCGGTTGGACCGTCCTGCTGCTGGCGCCGGCGGCGGCCTTGCTGGCGGCCGCCTTCGCCGGCGAACCCCTGCTGGCGCACTGGACGCAGACCTTCATGGGCAGCGCCGCGCAGTTCATCGCGCAGTTCTTTCCGCTATTCCTGATGGGCGCGCTGTTCGGCAAGCTCATGGAAGACAGCGGCTCTGTGACGGCGATCGCCCAATGGATGACCAAGCACCTCGGTACCGGTCGCGCCATGCTCGCCGTGGTGCTGGCGGGTGCTTTGGTCACCTACGGCGGCGTCAGCCTGTTCGTCGCTTTCTTCGTGCTGGCGCCGATGGCGGAGGCGCTGTTCCGCAGCGCCGCCATCCCGCGCCGCCTGATGCCCGCGGCGATCGCACTGGGCACTTCCACCTTCACCATGTCGGCGCTGCCGGGAACGCCGGCGATCCAGAACGCCATCCCCATGCCGTTCTTCGGCACGACTCCCTTCGCCGCACCGGGTTTGGGCGTGATTGCCGCGGCCATCATGCTGGGCTTCGGGATGTGGTGGCTGACACGAACCAGCGCCGTGGCGCAGCGGCGGGGAGAAGGCTTCGGCGACGAGGCGCCCGCGCCGGTCGACGCTGCAGCCGAAGACCTGATGGTCCGCGAGCGGGCGACCACGGCACAGGCCTTCGATCCGGCGGAGATCCATCGCGCGCAGCCCACCGAGGCGCCGCCCTCCATCGCGGCGGCGGTGCTCCCCCTGGCCGTGGTGATCGCAGTCAACCTGCTGATGTCGTTCGTGGTCCTGCCGCGCCTGGACACCGCTTTCCTTGTCGAGCCGCGCTGGGGGGCGACGTCGATGTCGGCTGTGGGCGGCGTCTGGTCGGTGGCCGCGGCACTCGCCGCTGCGATCGTGACACTGTTGTTGGCAAGCGGCAGGCGGCTGCCCGGTGTGCGTGCCAGCATGGATGCCGGCGCCAATGCCGCCGTCCTGCCGGCGTTTAGCGTGGCGAGCCTGGTGGGCTTCGGTGCGGTCGTGGCCGCTCTCCCTGCATTCGGCCTGGTACGCGACTGGGTACTGGGCCTGGGTGGCGGCCCGTTGGTGTCTCTTGCCGTCGCCACGAACGTGCTGTCGGCGCTGACCGGCTCGGCGTCGGGCGGCCTCACCATCGCGTTGGATGCGCTCGGCCCCACCTACATGCACCTTGCCGCCCAGCACGGCATCGACCCCGCGTTGATGCATCGCGTCGCCGTCATCGGCGCCGGAACGCTCGATAGCCTGCCGCACAATGGGGCGGTGGTGACGCTGCTTGCCGTGTGCGGCTCGACCCACGCCAGGAGCTATTTCGACATCGTCATGGTCGGCATCGTAGGCGCCGTGGCCGCCTTGATCGCAGTGATCGCGCTAGGCAGCCTGTTCGGATCGTTCTGAACCAGGGAGGCACCCTGACCTTGCGCCACTTGGCCTGTCTCGCCGCACTATCGATCAGCCTCGGCATCGTCACGGGCTGTTCCATTCCGACACGTGGTCCGGCAGTGCCTCCGTCCTATGCCGAACGCGCCCTGCCCCTGGGCATTCCCAATGCGCGCTTTTATGCCGACGGCGATCCGGCGCCCATGGTGGCCGAGGCTGCCCTGGCGATCGAGCGCGAGCAGGCGACCTTGCGGGCCGCGGGCAGGCCGACGAACCCGATGCCGCCAGCGTACTTTCTCGCCGTGTCCGGCGGCGGCGACAACGGCGCCTTCGGCGCCGGCCTCCTGAACGGCTGGACAACAACAGGCACGCGCCCGCAGTTCTGGATGGTGACCGGCGTCAGCACTGGCGCCTTGATCGCGCCTTTCGCCTTTCTCGGTTCTGACTACGATGCAGCGCTGCGCGATGTCTACACGACCCTGGGACCCGACCGGATCTTCTTCCGCAGACGCCTGACCGCGGCATTGTTCAGCGATGCCATGGCCGACGCCAGCCCGCTCGCCGACATGATCGCGCACTATGCCGACCAAAAGATGCTCAATGCCATCGCCCGCGAGTATCGAAAGGGACGCCTGCTCATGATCGGCACGACCGACCTCGATGCCCAACGGCCGGTGATCTGGAACATTGGCGCCATCGCGACCAGCGGACATCCCAAGGCGCTCGATCTGCTTCGCAAGATCCTTCTGGCGTCCGCTTCAATTCCCGGAGCCTTCCAGCCTGTGTTGATGGATGTCGAGGTCGACGGTGCCCACTTCCAGGAGATGCATGTCGACGGCGGTGCGATCGCCCAGCTCTTCCTCTACCCGGGTTCGATCGACCCGAGAGCGCTGCCGGTCCGGCGCAGGCAGACGGCCTATATCATTCGCAATGCGCGGCTCGATCCCGAGCACGCCGAAATAGAGCGTCGCACCATATCGATCGCTGGACGTGCCATCAGCACCATGTTGCAGGCGAGTGGCTACAACGACGTGATCCGCGTGTACTTTCTGACCAAACGCGATGGCGTCGACTATAACCTCGCCTATATAGGCGCAGACTTCAAAATGCCACGGGCCGGCCCGTTCGACCAGGGCTACATGCGCACGCTCTTCGACTACGGCTACCGTGAGGCTGCGGCGGGCCGTGCCTGGCACAAGGTGCCGCCGGGCTTGCACACCACCAGGGAAGCGGCCGGCGCCATCAACTGACGACCGCTCGCTCCTCGTTTACGGTACCGGCGCCGGGAGGCAGTTGCACGACAGATGCAATTGCATGACCGGAAATCCCAACCTTATCCCCGGCGTCCCAAAGTTGCAGGCGCCGGTGGTGCTCGCCCGATACCGTGACAAGATCACTCGATGGTTCCATATCCATAGGCTAGGGTCAGAGCCAACATGCCGGGACAGGTATGATCCCTCAAACATTCGCTACCCACTCTCTGCCGGCGGCCGATCAGTTCGAAGCGTGGCGCAGTTGGTATGGTCCCGTCTTTGATTCGACGCCACAGCGGGCCATTGAGGGGGGATTTCGCGCCAAGGTTTCGACCTGGATCCTGGACGGCTTCACGTTCAGCCAAGTTTCAGCGCCGGCTGTCAACGGCGTTAGAACAAAAGCTCATATCCGACGCAATCCGGTCGACCATTGGGTGGTAACGTCCTACAGGTACGGCACGACCAGGATCGGCATGGAGAGAACCTTCCTAGAACCTTGTCTCGGGGCGCCTTTTATCGTCTCCTTGGCGGACGAGGTAACGGCTCAGCGAAGAGACGATAGTCTTCGGGTTGCCCTTCACCTGTCGCGCGACCGTTTCCAGGCGATTTCACCCATGCTCGATGCTGCGCGGGGACTACCCCTGAACACGCCGCAGGGCAGGATGCTCGCTGAATACATGCTTTTGCTGGAGCGTAATCTGCCGAGTTTGCCGCGCGAGGACGCGTCGCGTGTAGGCAATGCGGTACAGGCCATGATCGGGGCCTGCCTGGCGCCGTCCGCAGACCGACTGGTGAGGGCCGACAGCCAAATCAATGCCACCTTGATGGAGCGGGTTCGGCGCGCGGTCGGCAGGCATTTGCATTCGCCCTCTCTCGGGCCGGCCAAGCTGTGCCGCGAAGCCGCCGTGTCGCGGTCTCATCTCTACCGCTTGCTGGAGAGCGAGGGCGGAGTGGCCCGCTATATTCAGCGTCGGCGACTCTCGGAGAGTTTCACGCTGCTGAGCGACGCCGCCAACACCTTGTCGATTGGCCGCATTGCCGAGGTCCTGTGTTTCGCGGACGCTTCGAGCTTCAGCCGGGCATTCCGGCGGGAATTCGGCATGGCTCCCAGCGACGTACGGGCCACCTCCCTCAACGGATTGCGTCCGGCTGCACCCGTCGTCAGGGGCGAACACAACATCAATTCTTTCGCCGACTGCCTCCGCGCTTTTTGACCCTTGGTAGCCGGCCCAATCATGCGGACACTGAAAAGTTGAATGTCCGCGACGCGCTCTTGCCCGACGTATCGCCGATCGACATGGTCACGCGATGACTGCCTGTCGGCAGTTCGACATTGTCGGCCGCCAAGCCGTTCGGCTTCGCTACGGCAAGGTCGAGCAGGCGTCGCGTGATGTTGATTCCGAGCCGCCCGTAGGTCGCATCGAAGGTTCGCATGTCGATCGACTGGCCGGAACCGGCGCTAAACCAAATCTCGATGGTCGCGGGGTTGCGGATCGGCCGGGAGAAGGTCCCTTCTTTGCCCGGCAGGTTTCACTGGTCTGTCAATTCGATGGGCCATGGTATGCCACGGTAGGGCAACGAAGGGCACTGTTGCTTAGCCCCGGGTCCCCGCGCTGTATCCCAAACTTCCCCGTCCACCTCTGCCCTTGCGATTGGGACACCCGGACCACTGCCGGGATTCCTGGCTGATGTGTCCCCGGATGTCATTCGTAGAATGCGCACATCGAAGCTGGCTCAGGAGGGTTATCGTGCTTAGCAGAAGGACGCTGATGGCGGTCGCCATCGCAGTCTCGGCGTTGCCGGCAGGAGGTCTGCTCGCGCAGGACCAGGCGATCGTCGGCATACAGACCGTCACCACGTACTCGGCCGACGTGCGCATCACGGCGGTCGATCAGACCAACCACGCCGTGACGGTCACCTACCCCGACGGGGCCGTACGCACCCACAGTGTCAGTCCAGCGGTCGCCAACTTCGGCGCCACCCGCATCGGCGACAGCGTAACGATCAATCTCGAGGACAAGCTGACGTTCGTGCTGTCGGGCCGCAACACGCCGACGCCGCCCAACCGCGGGGTCACCGCGGTTGGCACCGCCTCATCGGGCCGAAACCTGACTGGGGTCGCCGCTTCGCAGGCAATCGGCACCTGGTGGGTGGTGGGCGTCGATCCGGCCAAAAACACAATCACCCTGGTCAATCCGGCCAGCGGTCCGGTGCGCACCTACAACGTGACGACACAGGCCGGCCGCCAGCAGCTTCCCCGGGTCAAGGTCGGGGACAGCCTGACGGCCATCAACGACCAGACCCTGGTCCTCTCGATCACGCCAAAGGCCTAGCTGCGAGCTTTCAAAGGGTTGTCCATCGGCCCTGGCCGAGAAAGGCTCTCCGCCGCGAACGCCTCACCCGGCAAGGCAATCGCTGCCGAGACCGGCGTGTCGTCGGCCGCCGTCAGCCGGGTGCTGAAGCGCCAGGGCGTCAACCGCTTGAGCGCCCTGGAGCCGGCCCGGCCGCGCCGCTATCAGCGTGAGCGGACCGGTAAACCGATCTACATCGACATCAAGAAGCTCGGCGGTGTCGACAGAACCGGCTATCGCATCACCGGCAGGCCGACCGATCGCCACCTGGCGCAGGCCAGAGGCTGAGAAGGCGATATGCGCGGCAACTCACGATAGTTGTCCGCAAAAGATTCGGAAGCATTCGGTTGACGCCGGGCGATTCTAGCCGGAGCGTCGAGACGCCACGGCCACGGCGACATAGGCCCAGCCCACAAAGAGCAGCGAAACGCCGCCAACCGTTGCCGACGTGAAGGTGTGGCCATAGGGAAGCTTCAGGAGCAGCAACCCGGCGGCAACAAGCGCTATGCAGCCGGACCCCAGGAACCAGCCCCAACCTTCAAATCGACGGACTCTTATCGCGAAGACGATTTGCGTCAGGCCATGCACGGCAAAGATGACGGCCATCAAGATCGTGATCGTCACAATCCCGCGGAAAGGATCCAGGTAGACCAATACGCCGCCTATGGCGGCCAGGAAACCAAGCGTCAGGTGCCATGCGAAGGCGGTGTCATGCTGCATCTTTCCTGACTGGGCAATCTGTACGATGCCGACGAACAGGAGCACCAAGCCCAACATTTCGTTGGGTGCAATCGAAGAAACCGCCGGAACGACGATCGCCACGCCGCCCGCGACGATCAGCAGGCCGCCAAACAGAATGAACAGCAGCCAATGGGAACGAAACAGGCTAGCGATGAAGTCATTGCCCGTTGTGGCGCTCGAGTTCATGCGACGCTCCCCAAACGTTTCTTGCGATGGTCCATTCCGTCTCGTCGCCGAGAATGGCTTTCCGGCTCTATTCTGCGCACCGCCGGAGCTGCCGCAATCTCTGAATCGGAGGAGCTACAACAATGCAGCAGAGGCTTCCATGGACGCAGATCGGAGCGCTGGTGGTAGCGACGGGCAGCATCCAGATGGCCAACGGATTCTTCGGCACCTTCATCGCCTTGCGCGTGGCCGCCGAGGGCTTCCACGCCACCATGGCCGCGCTCGTCCTCAGCGGCTACTTCGCCGGCTTCACGCTCGGTGCTTCGTGCAGCGGACGGATCATCGAGCGGTTCGGTCATATCCGCGCCTACGCGGCATTTGCCGGCATTGTGGTCGCCGCCACGGCCGCCATGCCGCTCGCGGCGAAGTCGCTGCCGTGGCTCGGCTTGCGTGCGGTGATCGGCTTCGGCTGCGCCGGTGTGTTTGTCACGACCGAAAGCTGGCTGAATGCGAAGGCCGGTCCATCGCAGCGCGGCTACGTCTTCTCGATATACATGGTCGGCACCTTCGTGGCCATTGCGCTGGGTCAGCTCCTGATCGGCAAGGTGGGCCTCGAGACTGAGACTCCCTTCAACATCATTGTCGTACTGTTCGCCTTGGCGCTGGTGCTGGTGAGCACCACGCGCGCCGAGCCGCCGCAAGCAGCGGCCGAAGCGCCGTTGCCTTATCGCCAATTGATTCGCGTGGCCCCGGTCGCGACTGCCGGCGCAGCGCTCAGTGGACTGATCAGCGGCGCGTTCTACGCTCTCGTCCCGGTTTGGATGCAGGACGAGGGTCTGGGCCGCGAGACCATTGCCGCTTTCATGCTGGCGGCGGTGCTGGGTGGCCTTGCCTTCCAGGTCCCCGTCGGCCGGCTGTCCGACCGCTTCGACCGGCGGATCGTCCTGGCCGTGCTTGGCGTCGGACTTGCGGGCGCGGCCATCGCCCTGATCCGGTTGCCGCACACGCAGGCCATGATTTTGCCGATGGCCGTCCTGTTCGGCGGCTTGATGTCGACTCTCTATCCCGTCTGCGTCGCCAACGCGCACGATCTCCTGCCGGCGGACCGCGTGGTGGCCGTCAGCGGCCGGCTCATCCTGGCAAGTGGCTGTGGCTCCGTACTGGGTCCGCTCGTTGGCATGGGTCTGCTGCGGCGCTTCGACATCGACGGCGTGTTCCACATGATCGCTGCCGCCGCATTTCTGCTTGCCCTTCTCGCCGCCGGGCGACGCCTGACATCGGCTTCGCCGCCGCATCTCGAGAGGACATTCGACATCTTGCCGCCGCAGCCTACGCCGCTTGCACACGACCCGTCCCGTGCCGCCAGGATATAAACTAGGCTGCGCCATGACCCTTTTTGCCCTGCGTGTACGCCCGCGCGCCCAAGTATGCCACGGCAATCGCCAGCAAAGGATTTGCAAAGTTGAAAATTGCGTAGGGAACGTAGCTGAAGGTCGCGACTCCCAGCGTAGCAGCCATGTAGGCGCCGCAGCTGTTCCAGGGAATCAGGGCCGATGTCGGGGTCGCAGAGGCACCAATGGAACTCGACAGGATGACCGGCGGCTGAGCGCGCTCCTCGAAGGAACGCTTGAACATTCGCCCCGGCAGGACGATGGCTAGATATTGATCCGCCGTCGCGATGCTGGTTGCCAGAACCGATATGACGAGCATGACGACCAGGCTCCCGGCGGATCTCGCCGCGCCGGCGATGGGGTCGATCAGCCGCTCCAGCACACCGATCTTCTCTGCAACTCCGCCGAAGGCAAAGGCGGCGATGATGAGCCAGATCGTCGTCAGCATGCTGCTCATGCCACCGCGGGTCGCGAGCTGATCGACCATCTCATGACCGGTCGTCGAGACATAGCCTCGAGCGATGGCAGCCCAGACGCCCTTCAATTGTGCAAGCCATGCTGGCACGTAGTGGTCGACCTCCGCGAACGCTTGCACGCGCTCGGGCGCCACGATGATGGCCATTAGCCCGCCCGCCAGTGCCCCCAGGAAGATGGTGGTGAAGGGCCTTACCCTTAGCAGCGCAAGCGTCACGACGAGAGCAAGGGGTAGGAACAGGACGGGCGAGACGTGGAAATCACTGTTCAAGACCGACAGCTTGTAGGACGGATCGAAGTCGCCGGCGCCGCCGATGAGCCAGAAGACGCAGAGAGCGATGGCGAGCGCCGCAGCGGCTATCAGGCCGGTCCGGCGAATATGGGTGTAAAGATTAACGTTGCCGGCGCCTGCCGCGAGGTTCGCCGAGTCCGACAGCGGTGAGACGGTGTCGCCGAAATAAGCGCCCGAGATGATGGCGCCGGCGGTGATCGCCGGATTGAGATTCATGGCGTCGGATATGCCCATCAGCCCGATGCCCACGGTGCCCACCACCGTCCAAGAGCTTCCGATGCCAAACGAGATCGCCGCAGTAATGGCCACGGCCGAGACGTAGAAGTAGGCCGGGTTCAGGATCTGCAGTCCGTAGTAGACCATGGCCACGAGCGTGCCGCTCATGGCCCAGGTGCCGATCAGCGCGCCGACCGCGAACAGGATGAAGATCGCGCCCATGCCCGAGCTCACGCTGGTGATCGCCGCCTCGCTGAGGTCGTGGAGCGTATAACCGCGTCGCCAGGCGATGAGCACCGCGATCATGGTCGCGACGACCATGCCGACTTGGTTGGGGCCGTTTGCGCCGCCGTCGCCGAACAGGTAGTACGACAGCCCGACCAGCGCGATGAGGCTGGCGACGGGAATGATCGCCTCAACCAGGGAAAGCGGCGGACGCGTCTCTTGGTCGGCCATGGAAACTCCTTACGGAGGTCGCCACGGTCAGAAGTCGACCGCCTCGCGGATGATCGGGCAAGTCATGCAATGTCCGCCGCCGCGACCGCGACCCAGCTCGGCGCCAACGATGGTGATGACCTCGACACCTTCCTTGCGCAGCAACGTGTTGGTGTAGGTGTTGCGGTCGTAGGCGAAGACCACGCCCGGCGAGGCGCAGACAAGGTTGGCGCCGCTGTCCCATTGCGTGCGCTCACGCATGTAGGCCGTTCCGCCGGTCTCGACCACGCGTAGTTTCTTGAGACCGAGCGCCTCGCCCACCGTCTCGACGAACGGCTTGGGGTCCTTGCGCAGCTCGATACCGGTCGGCGTGTTGGCGGGACGATAGGAATAGGCGTGGATGTTGTAGACGATGTCGGGATAGAGCAATGCGCAGTCACGATCGGCAAAGGTGAACACCGTGTCGAGATGCATTGCGGCCCGTAATTTGGGCATGGCAGCGACGATCACGCGCTCCGCCGCGCCCTGCTTGAACAGCGTCTGCGCGAGCTGGCTGATGCCCTGCCGCGAGGTGCGCTCGCTCATGCCGATCAACACGATGCCTTTGCCGATCGGCATCACGTCGCCGCCTTCAATTGTCGCCAGCCCATGGTCGGCGGTTGGATCGCCCCACCAGACCTTGACCTTGCCGGCGAAGTCCGGATGGAACTTGTAGATCGCCGCGGCCAGGATCGGCTCCTCGTGCCGCGCCGGCCAGAACAGGGAATTGATGGTGACGCCACCATAAATCCAGCAGGTGGTGTCGCGGGTGTACAACGTGTTGGGCAGCGGCGGCAGCAGGTATTCGGTGACGCCGGCGGCGTCCTTGACGAGCTTCAGCATCTCGCCACCGTGGGTTTCCGGAAACTCCTCGGTGGACAGGCCGCCGATTAGGGTCTCCGCAAGATCGCGCGGCTTCAGCCCCTCGAGGTAACTCTTGATCTCATCGACCAGACCGAGGCCCACCTGGTCAGGAACGACCTGGTTGTCGATAATCCACTTCCGCGCCTCCGGGATGGCGACCGTCTCGGCCAGCAGGTTGTGCATCTCGACGACCTCGATGCCGCGATCCCGCATCTTCTGCATGAAATCGAAGTGATCGCGCTTGGCATTGTCGACCCACAGGACGTCGTCGAATAACAACTGATCGCAGTTTGACGGCGTAAGCCGCTGATGCGCGCGCCCCGGCGCGCACACCATGACCTTGTGCAGCTTGCCGACTTCGGAATGCACGCCGAAGGACTGTGCCATGATTTGCTCCGTCGCTAGATGGTGATGTAGCCGGTCGCCAGCCAGTAGATGCCGATCACCGCGCCGATGACCGCCACGAGGAAGATGATCCAGTCCCACGGCCGGGTGAAAACCGGCAGGCCCTGCTCGCGGCGCGCCCAGAAATACAGGGCTGTGCCGGGAGCATAGAGCACGGCCGACAACAGGATGAACTTCAGTCCGCCGGCATAGAGCAGGAAGATCGTGTAAACCGTGGCGACGACCGCGATGATCAGGTCTCGTCGGCGTTCCTGGGGTCGCACGTCATATGTCTCGCCGCGCCCGGTGAGCTGCAAGCCATACGCTGCGACGAACAGGAACGGGATCAGCGACATTGCGCTGGTGAGGTTCAGCATCAGCGAGAAGGCGTCGCGCGACCAGTAGGTCGTGATGACGATGGCCTGTATGACGATGTTGGTCGCCCACAGCGCCGTCGATGGCACCTTGTTGGCGTTCTCGTGGGCGAATACGGACGGCATGTCCTTGGTCTTGGCGGCAGTGAACAGGACCTCGGCGCAAATCAGCGACCAGGCGAGATAGGCGCCCAGCACGGAAATCAGAAGGCCGACGCTGACGAAGACCGCGCCCCAGTGCCCGACTACGGCTTCGAGGACCTGCGCCATCGACGGCTGACGCATGCCGGCGATCTCGGCGCGCTGCAACACTGCGTACGGCAACAGCGTGACCAGTACCATGAGCGACGTCACGATGATGAAACCCAGGATCGTCGCGCGACCGACGTCGGACCGTTCCTTGGCGAACCGCGAATAGACGCTGGCGCCCTCGATACCGAGGAAGACGAACACGGTGACGAGCATGGTGGCGCGCACCTGTTCGAACACGCTGCCGGTCAGGTCGCCGCCGTATAGGTTGAAGCTGAACAGGTCGAGCTTGAAGGCAAAGAACAAGATCAAAATAAAAATCAGGATTGGCACGACCTTGGCGACCGTGACGACGCTGTTGATCACGGCAGCCTGCTGAGTACCGCGCAGGATCATGAAGTGGAACAGCCAGATGCCGACCGACGCGACGATAATCGCCACCGCCGTATTGCCATCGCCGAACACAGGAAAGAACGCCCCGAGTGTCGACTTGATCAGGACCCAGTACGAGACGTTGCCGATGCAACTGCCGATCCAATAGCCGAAGGCCGACAGAAAGCCGGGATAGTCGCCGAATCCGGCCTTGGCATAGGCGAAGACGCCGGCATCCAGATCGGGCTTGCGCTCGGCAAGGGCCTGGAACACCCGCGCCAGCATGTACATGCCGGTGCCGGCGATCAGCCAGGCGATGATCGCGCCGACCGGGCCGGTGGCTCCCGCGAAGGTCCGAGGCAACGAGAAGATGCCGGCGCCGACCATTCCGCCGACGACCATCATCGTCAGGGCGAACAGGGAGAGCTTCTGCGTGCTGGGCGTCGCGGCCGCGGCCTCGCCACCGTAGATTTGCGTCGTCATCAGAACCTCCAGCCGAGTTTCAACGCTGCTCCTACGTGCCAAACGTCGTAGTTGGCGACTGGCAGGTTGGACCAGTTCTTCTCGTAGGCGACCTGTAAATCGAGCGCGGGTCGTCCCACGATCGCCGCAGTCCTCGCCGATCCGAACCACGACTCCGGCAGGACGAACTCGAGTGTGACGATTGGCTCGATGAACCAGTCTTCCTGGGAAAAGCCGTAGTAGGAATCGAAGGCGCGGCGTTCCATGTCGATGCCGGTACTGAAATTCCAGTTCGGGGGGAGGACGTAGGTCATCGAGGGAATCAGGAAAGCGGCCCAGGATCCCGGCGCGGGGTCCCTGAAACGGCGCTGGAACATGGTGGTGACGCCGAAGGACCAGGTGGTATCCGCGAAAGTGTCGCCGGAGAAGGCCACGCGCCTGAAGTTGCCGTCGAAGTTGAAGGTCTTGTTGACGCCGAAGTTCAGATCCTGACGGGTCGCGAGCCGGCTCTGGTAGAATGGTGCAAAATCCCATCGCGGGGCATAGGAGATGTAGGGCGAGTAGGCCTGATCGTTGTTGGGGTTGATGTACTGCAGCCGTCCGGACACGGCCAGTTTGTCGAAATCGACGTTCGGCGCCTGCGTGAAACGGTCGACCTCGCCGCGGACGTTTGCGGTGAGCCTGACCGGCAGGTCGAAAACCGGAGTCGACCAGGACGCCCCGAGGATCGGGCTGAACTCGGCGGAATTGGTGCCGCCCGTCGTCAAGGCTTCGGCATTGGAGTTAAAGAAAAGCGGTACCAGGCCGCTGATGGTGAACCGTGAGCGGCGGGCCTGCTGCTCGAGGCCTGGCGTGGTCGCGAAAAGATTGGTTTGCGGAGACGGCGTGTAGATATTCGGCGTGCCGAACATCATGTCGTAGCGTGCCGAGTTTGCGTCTTCGTGCTGGTCCCGGACCTGTGCGGCAAGCCGCTCCGTCGCCGCAACGAGCACGATCGACGGTAGCATTGAGACGACAACAGCCCGCCAACGCCTCCTGCTCACGCTCCGGCTGCTCATCGGCGCTCGCTCCCCGCAAAACTCCTCGAAGTGCGCTCCACGCCACGCATCCTAGAGCCGGAGCAAGTCGCTTACCTTAGCGCCTAGTCCCCGAACTATTCCCCACGTCCCAAACCATGAAGCTGCCACTGTAGAGCGGCTCCTGAGTCCGGCCGAAACGGACTGTGCTTTAGAGGCCGCGCAGGCAGTCGCTGAAGCTGTTCACGCCGTGATGTCGTGCGTCCTTGGGCGGCGGTATCGCCGGCGCCGGCCCAGACAAGGATGCGGCCCGCACGTCGCTCGGGCTCATGCCGAACTCGCGCCGGAACGCCCGGCTAAAGCTTGAGGCGTCGGCGAAACACAGCAGTTCGGCGATCCTCGCGACCGACCAGGAGTTGGAGGCGTCGCATAGCAGAGCGAAGCTTTCGGACAGCCGTCGGCGCTGAATGTAGTGAGCCACGCCTCCCTCGCCCTCGAGCAGCCGGTAGAGCTGCGACCGCGACGTCGCAACCTCGCGGCACAGCCTGTCGGGTCCGAGCGATGGCGAATGCAGATGGGTCCGCACCGCCCGCCGCACACGCGCCATCAGGGTCAGATCGATCGGCTTCTCGGCAATTGCCAGCCGATCGACCGACGGCGCAAGGCAAGCCCCCAGCATCGCTTCGATCACTGTAACTAGGCGAGGTGCATCCTCCGCCGGAAGACCGGGAAGGTTGTCCGCCAGCAAGGTCATGTAGTCTGCCAGCAGCTTGCCCTCGGGCGTCGCGAGCGCGGTACCGCTCGCCGCATCCAGCACGGTTGCGATGCCCCGGAAGTTGTCGCGAGAGAGGAAAAAGCGGACTCGGTCATGGCCGCTTCGCGTGCTCGACATTTCGTGCGCCATCGAAAAGATAAAAGGAACTCCCGCGGGTGCCGTCACGGAAGCGCCGCGGACGTTGAGGTCGACGGCTCCGCCTTTGTTGACAGTCACGACCCAGTGGTCGATCGGATTCCGGCGTATGACGGCCTTCGTCCTTTCAGAATGCAGCGCCGGAGCAAAGACACGACTGATGCCGATGCCGCCCAGCTTCCAGTTCAGATGCGTCGCCGGAAATCCCTTGTCGATCGGCTCGGGCGAGCTGATGACGTCGAAGATCGAGCCATGCCATGCGCACCAGGCCTCGAGTTGCTCGCGCCGGGGCGATGTCTTGGTCGTGAATTTTGCTGGCACCATCGTATCCTCCTGCGGATGGAGGACACCCGTCATGCAACGGGTGCTCGGCTTTGGCGGCGCCTCCCTGGTTCATTTATAGCGCAACCTTGGCATGCAATAATGCACGCCTCGGCGCGAAATATTGCAACCCGGAACCGATGCCAGGTTTCGAAACGACCGTACGCGGCGGCGGATCGCGAATTGGGACACGGGGAACAGTCAGGGGATTCCCTGCTGATGTGCCTTTGGACGCGGTTTGTAGAATGCGCGCATCGACGCTGCATTCCGGCGAAGTTCGAACGACCGTAACTACAATTCGTTTGCACTGGAGGTCGACATGAGCAGTGCTCCAAGCGTGATTCCAAAGATCCTCGTCGGGCTCGTCGGCCTGACGATCGCGTCAGCCGCCCTCGCCCAGCCCAACCGCGCCAGTCTCGACGTGGCTGCTTCGACCGGCGTTCCCGAGTTCCGCGATCCCAAGACCGGCCAGGTCTGGACGCCCGAAACGGTCGGACAGGACGGCCGGCCGCTGGCCGGCCCCGACGACAAGGCGTTCGATCCCAAGGCGCAGGACGTCGCGACGCAGATTGCCATGCAGAGCGTGCGCGGCCGGCCGATCGGCACCGTCCCGGTCACCGCCGGGCCGACCACGCCGATCGTCGCCATGGATGGCGCGACCTTGCGCGCGGTGCTCGGCAAGCGTTGGCAAGTGGTGATGTATCTCGACAACAACAGCGCCAATCCGGTCAATCCGGTCATCGAGTGCGCCTTCAAGAACGCTGGCAACATGGTCATGAACACACACGCGACAGTCGCGCAGACGGCGCCCAGCGTGCGTCAGGGACTGGTGATCTACGGCCCGAGGGTCGGCGTATTCGTCGATCAAGCCTCGTGCCGCGTGATATCGCCATAAGGCGCGGCTAGCCGACGTCCCCCAAGCAACACCGGGAAGAACATGCGAACCAGCAACGTCTTCGGCATCGCTCCCCTGATAGCCTTTGTGGCGGCGATCGGCTGCGGACAGGCGATGGCGCAAACCACGCCCATCGAGTTCCGCGTGACCGCGACCGACCGCAACCCCTCCGCCTGCCAGCGCTTCGACGCGGCGCTGTCGCGCGTCCACACCTTCACGCGCACGGGCGACACCGCCTCGGTCCGGTCGGCGGGCGGCGTCAGCAGCAACATGACCCAGTCGAGCCCGGGCGTCTTCACGACCGACTTCAGGCTCGGCGGCACGACCATGAGGGTCGTCGCCAATACCACCACTTCGCCCAAGTCGCTCGATGTCACCGAACCGCGCCTCGGTTGTCGCTGGAGCGCCACCGCACCCTGATCCCCTGCCAAGCTCGATGGAGAGACCATGCGTACGATCCCGACCGCCGCCACGGCGCTGCTTTTGGGCCTGGCGGCGGGCTGCACGCAGCAGCAGCCGGCGGCGCCGGGCACCACGCAGTCCGCCAACCGCAGCGGTGTCAACGTCGGCTCGCTGAACTGCAACGTTGCCGGCGGCGTTGGCTTCGTGTTCGGTTCGTCGCGCACGTTGAACTGCCTGTTTACGCGCACCGACTGCGTCGGCGAACGCTACGAGGGGACGATTCGGCGCTACGGCGTCGATATTGGATTCACACGCGAGAGCACCGTCGTCTGGCTGGTCTTCGCACCAGGAAGCGTAGCCCCCGGAGCGATCGCGGGTGAGTACGCGGGCCCCACGGCGCAGGGCACCGTGGGCGTCGGAGTGGGCGCCAACGTGCTGCTGGGCGGCAGCAACAACCAGATCACCCTGCAGCCGGTGAGTGTGGAGGGCAGCGTTGGCCTCAACGCCGCTGCCGGCGTGGCCGCACTCTCGCTCCGCAAGATTCCCTGACCTCGCCGGATGTAGAGGTCGTTCGTATTGTAGGAGGGAGAGATGCTGTTCTCCGCAGAATTGACATTCGCCAATTTCCTGGCTGACGCCTTTGCCGTCTTCGTCTTCATCCTGTGGTTCTGGCTGTTCATAACGGCGGCAAGCGACCTGTTCCGGCGCAATGACGTCTCGGGTTTCGGCAAGGTCCTGTGGGTGATCCTGCTCATCGTGCTGCCCTATATCGGCATCTTCGCCTATATCCTGACGCAGGGCCGCGGCATGGCCGAGCGCAACCGCGCACAGGCAAGGCAGGCGCGGGACGAACTGCGCCAGATCGTTGGCTTTAGCCCGGCCGACGAGTTGGTGAAGCTCGATCGCCTAGTGTCGGAAAAATCCATCTCCAAGGAAGAATACGCCCGGCTCAGGGCTCGCATTGTCGAATAAGTCCGGCGACGCAACAGGGGGACCGCACCTTGGTCCGATGCCCTTCCTGGCGGCCCGCGGCCCGCCTCGCGGTGGTCATCCTGGCGGTCGTGCCGGCGATGATCCTCGCCAGCTGCGAACAGAAGCAGAAGGCCAAGGCGGTCGAAGCGCGTCCGGTGCGGACCGTCACCGCGACCAAGGGCGGCGCGGGCGAAACGGTCGTGCTCACCGGCCAGATCAGCGCGGAGAACGAGGCCTCGCTCTCCTTCCGCATCGGCGGACGCATCATCGAGCGCTTCGTGAATGTCGGCGACCGAGTCGACCCCGACCAGGTGCTGGCCAAGCTCGATCCGCAGAACGAAATGAACACTCTACGCTCGGCGCAGGCGGCGGTGTCCGCCGCCGAAGGCCGCATGGTCGAGACGAGCAACGCCTACGACCGGCAGAAGACGCTGCTGCCCCAGGGTTTCACCACCCAGGCCCTGTACGACCAGGCAGCGCAGGCACTGCGGACCGCGCAATCCCAACTCGACAATGCCGAGGCGCAACTGCAGATCGCCAAGGACCGTGTGAGCTATACCCAGCTCAAGGCGGGCGTCACCGGCTCGATCACGGCGCGCACGGCGGAAGCGGGCGAGGTCGTGCAGCCTGGACAGACGGTCTTCCAGGTTGCGCGTCAGGACGGGCGTGACGCGGTGTTCGACGTGCCGGCCCAGGTCATTCGCTCGGCGCCCGCGGAGCCCAAGATCGTGGTCTCGCTCACCGACGACCCGTCGGTGACGGCAATGGGACGCGTGCGTCAGGTCGATCCGCAGGCCGACCCCATCACGCGGACTTTCCGCGTCCGCGTCGGCCTGATCAATCCGCCCGCCGCCATGTTCCTCGGTGCCACGGTCAAGGGACGCATGGAACTCGAACTCGACGCCCGGCATCGCGCTGCCAGCGAGCGCGCTGACACGTATCAACGGTCAACCCGCGGTATGGCTGGTCGATCCCGAGAAGATGACCGTATCGCTGCACAACGTGCAGATCGAGCGCTTCGACCCTGGGACGGTGCTCATCTCCCACGGCCTCGAAGGCGGTGAGATCGTCGTGACGGCGGGTGTGCAGGCGCTCCATCCCGGCCAGAAGATCCGCCTGCTCGGGGCGCCGCAATGACCGGCCCCAACCTGTCCGGATGGGCCCTCGGGCATCGCGCGTTCATCGTCTTCCTGATGATCGTCGTCACGGCCGCGGGCCTGTCGTCCTATTTCAGCCTCGGGCGCAACGAAGATCCGGCCTTCACCTTCAGGACCATGGTCGTGCAGGCCGCCTGGCCGGGCGCCACGCTCGACGACACACTGCAGCAGGTGACCGAACGGCTCGAGCGCAAGCTGCAGGAGACCCGAGGCCTCGACTTCCTGCGCAGCTACACGACGCCCGGTCTGACGACGATCTTCGTCAATCTAAAGGGATCGACCACCGCATCCGAGGTCCCCGACGTCTGGTACCAGGTACGCAAGAATATCGGCGATATCCGGCATACCCTGCCGGCGGGCGTGGTGGGACCGGGCTTCAATGACGACTTCGGCGACACCTTCGGCCTGATCTACGGTTTCACCGCCGACGGTTTCAGCCATCGCGAACTGCGCGACTATGTCGAGGCGATGCGCTCGCGGCTCTTGAACGTGCCCGACGTGTCCAAGATCGAGATCATCGGCGCCCAGGACGAGCAGTTCTTCGTCGAATTCTCGACCCAGCAGCTCGCAGGGCTGGGCATCGACCGCGCGGCGCTGATCGCGGCCGTCCAGGCGCAGAACAGCGTCGTTCCCGCCGGCTCGGTCCAGACCAGCAACGAGAAGCTGTCGCTGCAGGTGTCGGGCGCCTTCCGCTCCGAAGAGGACATCCTCGGCGTCAACTTCCTGTCGAACGGGCGCATGATTCGCCTGCGCGACATCGCCGAGGTGCGCCGCAGCTACGCGGATCCGCCGCAGCCGATGTTCCGGGTCAACGGCAAGCCCGCTATCGGACTCGCCATCGCCATGCGCAACGGCGGCGACATCCTGGCGCTCGGCCGCAACGTCAAGGCCGCGATCGATGACGCGCTGGTCGACCTGTCGCTCGGCATCGAACCGACACTGGTCTCCGACCAGCCCGCTGTCGTCGATCACGCGATCGGCGAGTTCATGGTGTCACTGTGGCAGGCCATCGCCATCATCATGGCCGTCAGCATCATCAGCCTCGGCCTGCGGCCCGGCGCCATCGTCGCCGCATCGATCCCGCTCACGCTCGCCATCACCTTTCCCATCATGGAGGCCTTCCACATCGATCTGCAGCGTATCTCACTGGGCGCGCTGATCATCGCGCTCAGCCTGCTGGTGGACAGCGCCATGACTACCGTCGACGTCATGACGACGCGCATCGCCCAAGGCGACAAGACGGAGGACGCGGCGTCCTTCGCCTACAAGACATTGGCCTTCCCCATGTTGACCGGCACGTTCGTGACGGCGGCGGGCTTCGTGCCGATAGGTTTCGCTAAAAGCGCGGCCGGCGAATATACGTTCTCGATCTTCGCGGTCGTGACCATCACGCTGTTCGTCTCGTGGTTCGTGGCGGTGCTGTTCGCGCCGCTGCTCGGTGTAGTGCTGCTGAAGCCGCCCAAGTCGCAGGAGTCTGCCAAGCCGAACGTGGTGCTGCGGATCTTCCGCCAATTGCTGGTCAGCGCGATGCGCGTGCGCTGGATCACCATCGGAGTGACCGTGGCGAGCCTGGCCGCGGCCTTCCTGGCCTCGCCCTTCGTGCCGCGCCAGTTCTTCCCGGCATCGGACCGGCCGGAGCTCGTGGTCGATCTCACCCTGCCGCAGAATGCCTCGATCTACGCCAGCGACACCATCGCCCACCGCCTCGACGCCTTCCTCAAGGACGATCCGGACGTCGAGCGCTGGAGCACCTACATCGGACGCGGCGCCATCCGCTTCTACCTGCCGCTCGACGTGCAGCTCGCCAACGACTTCTTCTCTCAAGCAGTGGTCGTGGCCAAGGATGTCGCGGCACGCGACCGGCTGCAGGCCAAGCTCGAGAAGTTTATGGCCGAGCAGATGCCCAGCGTCGTCGGCCGCGTGTCGCCGCTCGAGCTCGGCCCGCCGGTCGGCTGGCCGGTGCAGTACCGAGTGAGCGGTCCCGACCTGTCGCAGGTCCGCTCGATCGCCCTCCATCTTGCCGAGGTGCTGGGCGACGATCCGCATATCACGGAGATCAGCTACGACTGGATGGAGCCTGCCCGCCAGGTCCGCGTCACCATCGACCAGGACCAGGCTCGGCTGCTGGGCCTCAGTTCCCGGGCGGTCGCCGAAGTCATCAATACGCTGATGGCGGGCACGCCGATAACCCGGGTGCGCGACGACATCTATCTGATCCCGGTTATTACCCGCGCCCGGGACGAGCAGCGCAGCTCGCTGTCGACGCTGCGCGCCCTACAGCTGCCACTGGCCGACGGGCGGACGGTGCCGTTGAGCCAGGTCGCGACCTTCGACTTCAAGCAGGAGTATCCGTTGATCTGGCGCCGCCAGCGCGTGCCTACGCTCACAGTGCTGGCCGACGTACCGCCCGCCGTCTCGCCGGCGGGCGCGGTCGACGCGCTCGCGCCGGCAATAGAGAAGTTGAGCCAGAGCCTGCCCAAGGACTACCACATCGCCGTCGGTGGCACCGTCGAGGAAAGCGCCAATTCGCAAGCCTCGGTGTTCGCCAAGGTGCCGTTGATGCTGCTCCTGATGCTGTTCTTCCTGATGGCGCAGCTGCACAGCTTCAGCCGACTGTTTCTGGTGGTGAGCGTCATCCCCATGGGCCTGATCGGCATCGTGTTCACGCTCCTGCTGGTCAACAAGCCGCTGGGCTTCGTCGCCATCCTGGGCATTCTCGCCCTGTTCGGCATGATCGCCCGCAACGCCGTGCTGCTGATCGAGCAGATCGAGGCCGAGCGCACGCAACGCAGGAGTGCCTGGGAGGCAGTGATTGAGGCCACGCTGTCGCGCTTCCGACCGATCATGCTGACGGCGATCTCCACGGTGCTCGGCTTCATTCCCATCGCCGCGGACGTCTTCTGGGGGCCGATGGCCTTCGCCATTATGGGCGGCCTGTTCGTGGCGACGCTGCTGACGCTGATCGTGTTGCCGGCGCTCTACGTCGCCCTATACGGCATCAAGGAGCCGGCTCCCGAAGCGGTGGCCGTCTCATGAGGCCGACCTTTGCCCTGTTGGTCCTCTGGCCGGCCGTCGCCGTCGCCGGGGCGCAGCAGGCGGCCGCGCAAGGGAGCCGCGACGGCGCGGACGCACGAACGGACGCCCTGCTGGGGACGCCTAACAAAGCCACGCCTGTACCGCAGACCAACCGGTTCCCGACCTCGCCTGGACTCGAACAGCAGGCGCCTGGACCCCAAGCCAGGGATTTGCCCAAGGATTCCGGTGCGGCGGGCGCGCCTGCGGGAAAGCAGCCATGACCATGGCGGGCGACACGGCTCCCCGCGCAGCTCGGGTAGCCTGGGGCCGCGGTGCGTTGTTCCTCGTCCTTTGGCTCATGATCGCGGGCTACGACCCCGCCGACCTGCCGGTCGGCGTGGCCAGCGCCGCATTGGCGACTTGGGCCAGCCTGCGCCTGCTGCCGCCCTCTCGCGTCCGGCTGCGCCCGTGGGCGCTCGCCGGGTTCGTCCTGCATTTCCTCGGCCAGTCGGTGCGATCGGGCGCACAGGTCGCGTGGCTTGCTTTCCGTCCGTCGATGCCGATCAGGCCCGGATTCGTCGCCTATCGCACCCATCTGTCGGGAAGCACGCTCAGCGCCTTCTCAGCGGTGTCAAGCCTGCTGCCCGGCACGCTGCCGACGGGAAGCGGCGAGCACGGCGAACTGCTGATCCATTGTCTCGACGTGAGCCAACCGGTCGCCGCCGGCCTTGCTCGCGAGGAAGCCCTGTTCAGCCGAGCGCTGGGCCATGACTGAGTTCCTGCTCGCCGCCGCAGGCTTCATCCTGTTGACGGTGGCCGTCGGGCTGGTGCGCATCCTGGCTGGGCCGGCCAATGTCGATCGCACCATGGCGGCCCAGCTGCTTGGCACGGGAGGCATCGCGGTGCTCCTACTGGTGGCCGCGGCGACGGGCGCGCGCGGCGCGGAGGATGTCGCCCTGGGATTGGCTCTGCTGGCGGCCTTCGCCTCGGTGGCCTTCGTGAACAGCGCCTCCCCTTCGCGCAATGACGAGCCGGATCGGGTCGACCAATGAGCGTTGCCGATCTCTTCTCCGTAGTCGCCATTTGCGCCGGCCTCGTCTTCTTTCTGGCCGGCACGGTTGGACTGCTGCGCTTTCCCGATTCGCTCACTCGCCTGCACGCCCTTACCAAGGCCGACAATCTCGGCCTCGGCCTGGTCGTGCTTGGCCTGCTGCCTCAGGCGGCAGGACTGCTGGGCGGCCTGAAGCTCATCGCCGTATGGCTGCTGGTGTTGCTTGGCAGTGCGACGGTGGCGCAGATCATCGCCCATGCCCTGCACCATCGCGAGCCCCGGTCATGAGTTTGATTGAGGCCCTGGATACCGGCCTCGCCGGCCTGGTGTTGGCCGCCGCCATCTGGACGATCGCGTCGCGCGAGGCCTTCGCAGCGGTGGTGGGTTACGTCGTCTATGGCCTGTTGCTGTCGCTGGTCTGGGTCCGCCTGTTCGCCCTGGACGTGGCCCTCACCGAGGCGGCGATCGGCGGGGGCGCCACCGGGGTGTTGATGATCACCGCGGCGATGAGGTTGCGCCGAGCCGAGCCGTCACCGCCGGAGGAACAGCCGGCGACGGCGACGCGGCGCTTGGCCGCGATGGTGCTTTGCCTCGTGGTCGCGTTGGCGTTGGCGGCCGTCGTGATCGCCCTGCCCGATCCCGGTGCCACGCTCGCTCCCGAAGCTACCCGACATCTGCCCGAAACCGGACTGGGCAACCCGATCACCGGCGTGCTGATGGCCTTCCGCGCTTTCGACACCATGCTCGAGAAGGTCGTATTGGTGCTGGCGGTTGTCGGCGTCTGGTCGCTCGCCTCCGACCGCGCCTGGGGCGGCGTCGCGGGTCCGCGCCCCCTGCCACGGCCGGATGGTCCGCTCGCCTTCCTGGCCCAGCTGTTGCCGCCGATCGGCATCGTGGTGGCGATCCATGTCGTCTGGGTGGGCGCCAGCGAGCCGGGCGGCGCCTTCCAGGGCGGCGCTCTGCTGGCCGCCATGGCGTTGATCGTGATGATGGCTCAGCTCGCCGGCGGGCCGGCCGTCAGTCGGCGCTGGCTGAGGCTTGCCCTGGTCGGGGGACCCGCGGTGTTCCTGGGGATGGGCGTTCTGGGCTTTGCCATCGCCGCCGGCTTCCTTGCCTACCCGGCCGGTTTCGCAAAGCCCCTGATTTTGTTCATCGAAGCGTTCATGACTCTTTCCATCGCAGTGACGCTTCCTCTGCTCGTGATTGGCCCGCCGGATCGGCCCGCGCCATGACCGCCGCAACCCTCGCCGGATTGACGGGCGCGGCGCTGATCGGCCTCGGCCTCTACGGGTTGCTGACGCACCCCCACCCGCTGCGCAAGATCCTCGGCTTCAACCTATTAGGCAGCGGCGTCTTCTTGATGTTCGGCATCATCGCCCGTAAGGGGGCCGCGGACGGACTCTCGGCCGATCCCGTGCCGCAGGCAATGGTCATCACCGGCATTGTCGTCGCCTTCTCGGCCACCGCGCTTGCGGTCGCGCTGCTGTTGCGGCTGTTCCGGCACTCGGATGATGTCACGCTCCGTTCTGACGCCGCTCCGAAGGCTCAGGACGGCCCACCCGGGTGATGCTGGCCATGGCGTTCGCAACCAGCAGCGGCGGCTATCTGCTCGTGCTCGCCATCATCGCGCCGGTCATCGGGATGGTGCTGTCTCTGGTCGCGGGCGGTCGCCACGCCGAACGGATCGCGCTCGCGCTGACGCCGGTCGGCGTGGGTCTGGCCCTTGCCATTGCCATCGAGATCTGGTGGAGCGGCTCGCCCCTTGTCTACATCCTCGGCGACTGGACACCGCCGCTCGGCATCGCGCTGCGTGCGGACGGCTTCTCTGCCGTGATGCTGGTGACTTCGGCACTCGTGATCGCTGCGGCGGCCTGGTTCGCACGCGCCCTCTTCGCCACGCCGCCGAACATGACCGAGGCGCGCGCGCCGCTCGCTTTCTGGACGCTGCTGCAGGGGTTGTGGGCTGCGCTGAACATGGTCTTTGTCGGCGGCGACCTGTTCAACCTCTATGTCGCGCTTGAGCTTCTGACCTTCGCCGCGGTGCCGCTGGTCTGCCTCGATGGCTGCGCCGAGACGCTACGCGCGGCGCTGCGCTACCTGTTGTTCGCCCTGATCGGCTCCGTCTTCTACCTGCTGGGCGCCGCCCTGCTCTACGGCGCCTTTGGCACGCTCGACATCGTCATCCTTGCCCATGGCATTCGCACCAATCCCATCGTGGCGCCGGCGGTGTTCGTCGCGGGCGGCCTGATGACGACAGGCCTGCTCGCCAAGACTGCGCTGTTCCCGCTGCACCTGTGGCTTCCGCCGGCTCATGCCAACGCACCCGCGCCGGCGAGTGCGGTGCTGTCGGCGCTGGTGGTCAAGGGCTCGTTCTTTCTGATTGTGCGGCTGTGGTTCGACGTCATGCCGGGGCTCGCCACACATGAAGTGACCGTGATCCTGGGCGTCCTGGGAAGTGCGGCGATCCTGTTCGGTAGCGTGCTTGCGCTACGCCAGGAGCGCCTGAAGCTCCTGATCGCCTACTCGACCATCGCGCAGATCGGCTACCTCTTCCTGATGTTCCCGCTGGCCGCGGGTGCAGGGCCGTGGAACGCCGAGGCGTGGAACGGCGGCATCATGCAGGCCTTGTCGCATGCCTTTGCCAAGGCGGCGATGTTCCTGGCGGCGGGCTTGGTCGCCGAATCGATGGGCCACGACCGCATCGCCGACCTCAGGGGCATCGGCCGCGCCATGCCTATCACCATGTTCGCCTTCGGCCTGGGCGGCCTGTCACTGATGGGCCTGCCGCCAAGCGGCGGCTTCGCGGCCAAGTGGCTGCTGCTGCAAGCCACGGTGGACCAGGGCGGATGGCTGTGGGCGGCGATCGTGCTGACGGGCGGCCTTTTGGCCGGCGGCTATGTCTATCGCGTGATGGCGCCGGCTCTGTCCGAAGCGAATATCGCAGTGAAGACTTGTCCATCGCGCGGTCGAGAGGCCATTGCGCTGGCGCTGGCGGCGGGTCCTGCATTGCTGGGGTTTGCGCCCCCCAGCTTCTTCGCCTTGCTGCAGATCGGCCGCGCTGCGGTGCTGCCATGACGGACCAGGGCACGCTTGGCCCGATCCTGTTGATCGGCGCCTTCATGGCGCCGCTGGTGCTGCTGTTGGTTGCGTGTTCCTGGCGCGCGTCGAGGCCGGCCGTGCCGGCTTGGCTTGGAGTGGCGCCATTGCCGGCGCTCGCGGCAGCGCTGCCGCCCCTCTTCGGCCTGCCGCTCGCGGTCGAGCTGCCGGCGCTGCGCATCAGCTTGATGCTCGACCTGCCGGGCGCGATGCTTCTAGGCGTCTCGGCGCTGCTGTGGAGCGCGGCCGGGGCCTATGCCGCGACCTTTCTGCAATCGAGCGGCTTCAGCCTGCGTTTCATCGGTTGCTGGCTGCTGACGCTTGCCGGCAGCGTCGGCGTGTTCATGTCGGACGACCTTCTAAGCTTCTACTTGGTGTTCGCACTGGCGAGCCTGCCGGCCTACAGCCTGATCGCGCATGACGACGACGCACCCGCCCGTCGCGCCGGCTCTGTCTACATGGCCTTCACCATCTTGAGCGAAGCGCTCCTGCTGATGGGCTTCGTGCTGCTTGCCGCGGGCGATCCCACGGGAAGCGTGCAGATCCGCGACGTCATGGCCGCGTTGCCGCAATCCCCCTGGCGCGACAGTGCGCTGGCCTTCACGGCGGCGGGCTTCGTGCTCAAGGTGGGCTTGGTGCCGATGCACGGCTGGATGCCGCTCGCCTATGCTGCCGCGCCCATTCCAGCCGCGGCGGCGCTGAGCGGGGCCGGCGTAAAGGCAGGCGTCATCGGCTTCATCCGCTTCCTGCCCTTCGATGCCACGATGCCGCTGGCCGGCGAGCTACTGGTGGCGCTCGGGCTGTTCTCTGCCTTCTACGGCGTCCTCGTCGGCATGACGCAGGCCAATCCCCGGACGGTGCTGGCCTACTCCAGTATCAGCCAGATGGGCGTCATAGCGGCCGTGCTGGGCATGGGGCTCGCGCCGGGTGACGACGGCACCGCCGTGACCGGTGCCTTCTACGCCGCGCACCACGTGCTCGCCAAGGGCGCGATGTTCATGGCGGTGGGCGTGATCGCCATGAGCGCGACCGACCGGCGGAGACCTACCTTGCTCTTGGCCGCGCTGGTCGCCCTCGGCTTGGGCGGGCTGCCGCTGACGGGCGGCGCGCTTGCCAAGCTCGCGATCAAGGAGCCACTCGGCGACGGCCTGCTCGGCATCCTCACGGCCTTGTCGTCGATCGGCACGACCGTTCTCATGGTGCATTTCCTCGTGCGCCTCGCCCGCACCGCCGCGCCGCCAACTGGCTTGGCTCCTGCACCGGGCTGCCTCATGCCGTGGCGGATCACGGCCCTGGCGGCGATCGGCGTTCCCTGGCTGCTCTTCTACCTTGGCGGCGGCGACCTCATCGGCGCGGTCGCTGCCGGCGCGCTACTGGAGGCCGCCTGGCCGGTGGCAGTCGGCGTCGTGCTCGCCTTCGCCTTGGCAAGATGGGGCTATCGCCTGCCACACATCCCGCCCGGTGACGTCGTCGTCCCGATGGAGCGCGCGTTTCGCGCCGGCTATTCCATTGGTGCAATCCTGGAACGCGTAGACGGTCAACTGCGGCAATGGCCAGCGGCCGCGCTCTCGCTCGTCTTGATCGCCGTCGCGATAGTCGCTTCGATCGTGCCCGGCCGGTAAGCCGCATCGAAATTGGATGCACCGCACAGTCCGCAGACTTGCCATTAATCAAAGACCGCCTCGAGGGCCCTAGGATACGCGCATCAACGCAAGCTTGGCCGGCGAGGGTGATCACACGATCGCCGGCGAGATGGAGGAAGTAGTCGTCAAGGGCCTGCATCGCATCGAAGTCTGAGACAACGATGGCGAATCGGACGAAGCTGTCCTTGAGATCAGACATTGGCGGATTCGAGGGAATACCTCATCTTTCGCCAGAGCAAGACCGGCAAGGTCGTGAACGTCCGGGCTCCCAGCGTCCTACGCGAACTGAGAAGCGTGCATCGAGAAAGCGAATGCATTGTCGTGAACGAGCGCGGCGAAGAATGCACTCGCAACGGGCTTCAGATGAATCTGGGTAAGCTGGTTACGGCTCTCGCAGGTGAGGGCCTTGTCGAGCCCGGCCTGTGTTTTCACGGCCTGCGCCACTCGCTCGGCACCGCCTCATATGATCTAGAGGTCGACAGGGAGGCGCGTAAGTCAGCGCTCGGTCACACCAGCGACGCCGCCGGTATCGTCATCTCGAACACCGGCGCGAACAAAGCAAAAGACGTAGCCGCTGCGACCAAGTGAAGTCCGACAAATGACGCGACCCAGGGTGTTCGGCGCTCCGATGCTATGCGACCCCTGTTCTTGCGATCCACGTTGATTTTTGTCGGCGGCCAACCAACGCCAAGTCCGGGGATCTGACCAAATCTTCAATGAGTTGCCGATAAAGTACCGTTCGTCGTCAGGCAGTGCCGACCATTCGGGGCCACCCTCAACTGGATGCCCCCATCGGGCCGGCCTTGGCCCGTGGTTGCTACGGAAACCGATCTGGCAGGATTGGTGCAATCAGAGGGCTCGCAAGCAACATCTGTTGTGTAGGGGGACTATCACCTTGGGTACGCGATGGCTGAAGGGCGCGTAAGAGGTAGTTCCTATGTGCCTAGCGACCAGCCGAGACCGGCCACTCTGAATGGGTGCAGGCATGGCTCAAGGAGCATGCCGCGGCCACAAAGGGCCGGACACGATCTGTACTCGGCAGGAATGGGTCAATCACCGGCAGCACGCGGTTCAGCTCCTAGAGGAAGGGCGCCAAGTCGCTGCGCAAGTCATCGTGTCGACGCGGCGGCCGGCGGCACCGGCGAAAGCTGCCCGCAAACGATGGCCTCGCAAATCAGGGCTCCCTGGCCGGCGCCGATATGTTGGTGAGTAGGTCAGCCGCCAAGCCAGCCTATGGATACGCCAAGCCACGGCTTTCCCGCACTCCGGGCACTTGAAGCGGTCGCTGCCTTTGTGGTTCACGGACCACGGCGGCTCGTCGACCGGCACATGCAAGGCTTCGTCTTTGAACAGTACTGGCCGGCCTCCAAGGCGTGGGAACGTCACGGGCTGACAACTGGAGCTGCCCCTCCTTGGTCCACAACGGCTTCCTCACTCTCGATGATCTGCAGCGCACGCATGACCTGGAACTCGCAACCATCTCGAGGATCGGCCGAAAGAGCTCGGCAGTGCTCTATGGTTTGATGGGTGGTGAAGTGCCGGGCAATGACGGAAGGCGACCGGGCCGCCAGACGGCGCGCTGCATGGCCAGCCGACTTGGCAGCGACCTGCCAGACAAGGAAGCGCTCGACTGGTTGTCTCGCGCATCGTGATGGCAGGGTATTTGGGATTACCCCTACCGGCCGTGCCTAAATCGACTTTGCGCAGGCAATCGCAACCGTAGTTGCCGGTAAATGGGCGAAGCCACTCGTTGCTGTCCCAAGCCAGCGAGCGGTCAGGCCCCGCACAGATGCACCCACTACTGTGTGGGGCCGCCCTGGTTGACGCAGTGATCGGCATCACACCTTGCGAACGATATTCGAGACGAGGACGGGTAATGGCCATTAAGCAACGTACTTGCTCGCTGAGGACACTATCGATCCAACTAATGACACACGTCGAGGCGCGTGCACTGAAGTAACACAGCATCGATTGCAGCTGTCGAGCGTCTTGTGGGAACAGGTGCTTGACAAGAGACCATTGCCTTTTTTGGGACAGTGGGACACCGGGACAGTGGGTGATGTCATGGGATCAAGGCTTGCGACAATCGTCGTCGAATCTCGTTTGCTTGTTCGTGAAGCGCTCAAATCGCTGATGACGAAAAATTCTTATCGCGTCGTTTGCGATATCGGGTCCACGGCGGAATTCAGCGCCGCGTCGGCCCTCGCCGATGGGCCCAAGCTCGTAATCCTGGGGGCACAATCCGCCGAAAATGCGTTCAGCGAGGCCGTCAGCGCCCGCAAGCTGTGGCCCGATAGCAAGATCATCTTGCTGTTCGAACACGTTTCGCCCGCCGAATTCCAGAAGCTGCTGATGTCGGAGATCAATGGCTGTGTGCCGTTGTTCGCGTCTCCAGACACCCTGGTCAGCCTGCTGGACATGGTCGTGACCAGGAATGTTCGCGTCATGGTCGTGGGCGATACCCAACGTCTGGTGATCCAGCCCGCGCAGCCAGAGGACTCAAATCAGTCGGAGATCGGGATCGACAAGCTCCGGTCGGACGGCGCCGAACATGAAGATGTATCTGTCAGCATCGGCGCCCTGCCGCAGCGTCCGAGGGACGTGCCCCTGCCGCGAAATCACCCGGGTCTGTCGGAGCGCGAGGTCCAGATCCTCGACGGTCTCGTGAAAGGGCATCCCAACAAGGTGATTGCGCGCACGTGCAACGTCACGGAGGCGACGGTCAAGGTCCACATGAAATCGATCCTGCGGAAGATCCGGGTCGACAACCGCACGCAGGCGGCTATTTGGGCGATGGCGAATGGCTACGCCGCCGACGGATCCAATGGCCGTCGTCTGAATCCTAACTCGGCGCGGAACGCCGCTGCCATTACCGAAGCGGCAATCAGGTCGGTAGCTACTAATCGTGGGCCATTCTCGGAATACGCCTGAGATGTGAGAGGATGACCCTCGGGCTGTCCAACGGGCGGCGACCATGACTAAGCGCCGCCACAAGGCCGTTGGTGGCCGGCGCCGGACAGTGGCGGTGATTTTGTTTGGGTCGGCGCCCGGTGCGGCTGAAGGCCGTGCGCGCCAGATGCGGTGGACGGAACTGGCGCTGATGTCGACGGCCTTCGTCATCATGGCAGCGCTCCAGTGGATCGCTTCATCGCCTACAATCTCATCCGCACTCCAAAGCTCGTCGCGCCATCATGAGGCCCGGCTCCGTCCAACAACGCCGTCGACCGCCAAGACGCGCACGCCTCTCGACATCGTTCTTCGGATCCACCACAAAACCTTAAGACTCAACGGCTTTTCAGCAGACCGCTAGAGATGTTTCAAGAGATGGAGAAAGTTACCGATCCCTAGCCGCGGCGAGCAAAATCCAGCGCCTCGTGCAGAAAGCTACAGATCTTGGCAACTTCGGATGCGGACGAACTCGGAACGATGCAAGGCTCCTGGCATACAAATCCGCGGCCCTTTATTCGTCACTGCGCCATGCCCCCACGCTTGCGCGACGAAGGTTCCTTACGTCCCTTCCCTACGGCGCTTACACGGCAAGAGCTGCGCAGACGAGCAGCAGTACGCCAGCCGCCGTCATCAGCAGCCACAGTCTGTCTCGCCAGCTCTCCGGTCTGGGCCCTTCGATGTGAGCCATAGTGCTTCCCTCCCAGTGCCCGCCTTGGAAGTGTAGAACTGGCCCTGTTCGCAAGCCCGTTACAACTTTGTGTCTTCGTGCCAACGGGCACGCATGCGAGTCCCTCGGCAACTTGCGCACGGTCAAAGCCGACGCGGCCGGCATCGCCCACGCGGTTGAAAAGGATTGGCTCATCATTTTCAGCGGCCTGCACTCGGTGAACCTCACCGAGGCCGGCCGGCCGGTGGATGCACCAAGCCACGGCCTTTCCGTACCCTGGGCATCTGAATCGGTCATTGCCTTTGAATCCACCACCGACGACGGCGCCTATGCAATTCCGCCGCTGGCGAGGCTCAAAAGAGGAACGCTCTTGCAAGACGTGCTGCGTCGGAAAAGAAGACCTCGACGTCACCAAACCGCACTGCAATCTCAAGGGAGACCAGCCACGCAATGGCGTAGAACGCGGTGGGATGCGTTGCGCTGAAGTGCACCAGTCGATCGGGCAGCCCTGTGGCGCCGATAAGCCGGCATAGCAGGAGCATGAGCGCCACGCCAACCACGGCGCCGGCGAAGATGTCGCTTGGCCAATGATATCCGAGGTGGACCAGCGCCCAACAGATCGCCAACAATGTCCAAATGGTCGCCGCTGCGCCCAACCAGCGTGAACGCATCCACAGCGGAACACTGAGGGCAAAGAATAGCATCGCGTGGCCGCTGGGGAATGAGTTGGAATGGTTGAGCGAAGCAGGATCAACACCGAACGGCAGTCGTAGACCGAGGTCCGGGTTGCTTAGGGGAGAATAGCGGAACGGCAAAAGGTCTTTCAGGAGCTTCAAGGCACCTGCCACGCCAATGACCGCCAGTAGTGCGACCACGACGTTGCGGCGCTGGGCATGCACACCGCTCCGGTCGACCTCGAACCACAACCACCAATAGGCGGCCAGGAACACGCCACCATTAAGGAGAGACGTGTCGAGGATGTCGTACAGGCACTTGTCGAGGACGATGCTGCGCCCGGCGAATTGATTGGCATACAGTGTGAGCGCGCGATCAGTTTGCTCAAATAGACTCATATCGCTTCCCAAATACTTATGTCCGCCTTGTGTGCGCATGAAGCGTGCCGTCATCAATCGATGCAAAGGTCAATTTGGTGGCAACTCGGCTACGCGACATCTCTCCTTGGCGAGCGCAAACAGCAAAGCCCCGGCACTCAGACCGGGGTCAGTAAGCTATGGGAGTTATGTGCCGGCGACCGAAGTGCGGTGGAAGCCCCAGTCCGCGCCGAACAACTCCCGCATTGCCCGAACATTGCCGCTCTCGATATCACGAAAGTCCGCCATCGGGGTCGAGCCGACGTCTGCATTTCTTGCGTCCAAAAAAGACACGCGCGAAACGCACTCGTTTGTTGTCATTGTGTTGCGACGGAACAGGTAACTGAACTTCAGGCCGTGGGAGCGCGCGCAATTTCATGGCGGGACATTCGCTAAGGCACTGTCGCCTAAGGGACTCGGGGAACGGGACCAGCACACCGCAGGTGCTTACTAGGCCGAAGCGTTCGTATTGGCACGTTGGGCTGCGACCTTCCACCGTCTTGGCGTGCAGTGTTGTTGCCATCGCGCAGGTTGCCATCCTTCTGCCCGCTCATGCGCAGACCATCTGGACTGGGAACACGTCGAGCGACTGGTTCACCGGCGGCAATTGGCAAGGTGGTGCGGTACCGACACCCGCTGCGACCGCCTTCCTCGACACCATCGTGCCGAATCCAACGGTGGTGAACGGGCCGGGCGCTCAAGCTCTCGACCTGGTGGTTGGCGCATCGTTCACGGGTGCGCTGACCATCGGAAGCGGCGGCACGGTGACCAACACGGACGGCAGCCTCGGGTTTTCGTCGGGTTCCACAGGGACAGTCACCGTGGGCGGCTCTGGCGCCACCTGGACCAACAGCGGCGACCTTTACATCGGGCGGAACGCCACGGGCGCGCTCAACATCGGCAGCGGCGGCGCGGTAAGCAATGGGGTCGGCCATGTCGGTGGCTGCGCCGGTTGCAGCACCAACGCCGTCGGTACAGTGACGGTGAGCGGCGCCGGCACCACCTGGACGAATAGCGTCGCGCTGGTCATCGGAGACTCCGGCACGGGGCAAGTCACGATTGCCGGCGGCGGGCAGGTGCTCACCGGGCCGTCGGGCGGTTACCTCGGCAACCGTCCGGGCGCCACCGGCACGATGACGGTCACCGATCCCGGCTCGACCTGGAATATCAGCGACCAGCTTGTGGTCGGGGGATTCGTGGGCCCGAGCTCGGGCACGCTCATCGTCCAGAATGGCGGCACGGTGACCAACACGGCCGGCAGCCTCGGGTTTTCGTCGGGTTCCACGGGGACAGTCACCGTGAGGGGCTCTGGCGCCACCTGGACCAACAGCGGCGACCTTTACATCGGGCGCAACGGCACGGGCGCGCTCAACATCGGCAGCGGCGGCGCGGTGAGCAATGTGGTCGGCCGTGTCGGCGGCTGCGACGGCTGCAGCACCAGCGCCGTCGGTACAGTGACGGTGAGCGGCGCCGGCACCACCTGGACGAATAGCGCCGGGCTGGCCATTGGCGCCTCCGGCACGGGGCAGGTCACGATTGCCGGCGGCGGGCAGGTGCTCACCGGGCCGTCGGGCGGCTTCCTTGGCGTCCTTCCGGGCGCCACCGGCACGATGACGGTCACCGATCCCGGCTCGACCTGGAATATCAGCGACCAACTTATGGTCGGGGCCTCGGGCACGGGCACGCTCATCGTCCAGAACGGCGGCACGGTGAGCGTCGGCGGCGCCGCGCGCACGGTTGTGGTGGCCGACCAAGCAGGCTCGATCGGGACTTTGAACATCGGTGCCGCTCCTGGCAGCACAGCGGTCGCGCCCGGCACACTCAATGCGGCAGCCGTGCAGTTCGGTGCTGGCACGGGCACGCTCAGCTTTAACCACACAGCGTCGGCCTATGTCTTTGCACCAACGATTACCGGCTCTGGCGCAGTCAACGTGTTTGCCGGCGAGACCATCTTTACCGGTGACAACGTCTATACCGGGGGCACCACCGTCAGCGGCGGCACGTTGAGGCTGGGCAGCGGAGGATCGCTGGCGCCGACGGGCGCCTTGACCGTGAACGGCGGCACCTTCGACCTTAACGGCAACAATCAGACAGTCGGAGCGCTTTCCGGCACAGGCGGTATTCTGGCCTTAGGCAACGGCGTCTTGACCACGGACAGCGCCAGCAATACCACGCTGGCGTCGGCGATCAGCGGCACCGGCGGATTGACCAAGCAGGGTCTCGGCACCCTCAATCTCACCGGCACCAACACCTACACCGGTCCGACCTCGGTGACGGCCGGCACCCTGGCGGTGAACGGCGGCCTCACCAGCAACGTTACGGTCGGTGCGGCCGGCACCTTGGGCGGCAACGGCACCATCACAGGCCTGGTCACCAACAACGGCACCGTCGCCCCCGGTAACTCGATCGGCACCCTCACCATCAACGGCAACTTCGTGCAGAACGCCGGCACGATCTACCAGGTCCAGGTCAACCCCGCGGGCCAAAGTGATCGCATCAACACTTCCGGCACGGCGACCATCAATGGCGGTATGGTGCAGGTGCAGGCGCAGTCCGGCACTTACGCGCGCAACACGACCTATACGATCCTGAATGCCACGGGGGGAGTTAGCGGCGCCTACTCCAGCGTCACCAGCAACTTCGCCTTCCTGACCCCGTCGTTGTCATACGACGCCAACAGCGTCTATTTGCTGCTGTTCCAGAACCAAGGCGCCTTCGCCGCGGGCGCGCAAACGCCCAACCAGTACGCTGTCGGCACGGTCCTAGACCGGGTCAACGCCACCGCCACGGGCGACCTAAACAATGTGCTGGATGCACTGAGCCTGCTCAGCAACACGCAAGGCCCTGCCGCTCTGAATGCCATCAGCGGCCAACCCTATGCCGACTTCGGCACCATGAACGTCAACAACGCCGCGATGTTCATGAACGTGCTCGGCCAGCAGATGGCCAATGCGCGCGGCACTTCGAGCACCGGTCAGCGCCAGGCGCTGGCGCAGGCCTGCGAGATCGCGGCCTGCGATGCCGCAGGCCCGTTGAGCGCGTGGGCCAGCGCGGTGGGCGGTCTGGGCTCGGTGCTGGGCGACGGCAATGCCAGCAGCCTCACCTACAACTTCGGCGGCGCCGCGGCAGGACTCGACTATCGCTTCGACCCGCGCTTCCTCGCCGGCATCGGCGTCGGCTACACCCACGGCACCGAGTGGGTGAACTCCTTCATGGGCCAGGGCTGGTCCGACTCAGTGAGCGTCGCTGCCTACGGCTCGTTCACCCAGGCGGGCTTCTACCTCGATGCTCTGGCCGGCTACGCCTATTATGGCAACCAGCTGCAGCGCCAGATCCTGATCCCCGGCCTGCAGCAGAGGACCGCCACCGGCTCGACCGGCGCCAACCAGTTCCTTGGCCAGATCGAGGGCGGATACAAGGTCGGCATCTACGGGCCGGCGGCCGCGACGATCACGCCGTTCGGCCGCTTCCAGATCTCGAGCGTGACGCAGAATGCGTTCAGCGAGTTGGGCGCGCAGTCGCTCAGCCTCAACGTGGCGCAGCAGACCACCAACTCGCAGCGCACCACCATCGGCGCCGATTTCGGAAGCTCCATCGACCTTGGCAACGAGCGTAAGCTCGACCTCGCGGTTCGGCTGGGCTGGCAGCACGAGTTCGCCGACACCGGCCGGCCGATAACCGCGGCGTTCACCGGCGCGCCCGGCAACTCCTTCACCGTGTTCGGCGCCACGCCGGCGCGCGACAGCGCCGTGCTCGGCCTGCAGGCCACCACCACCATCGCCACGGCGACGCAGCTCTACCTGCGCTACGACGGCGGGGTCGGCGGTGGTACCAGCACCCACGCCGTCAATCTCGGCGTGCGCTTCAGCTGGTGAAACGGCCGCCATTCCCTCCGACCCCTGGTTGAGGCGGACTCGAGAGTGAAGGAACATGATGCCGATAGGCTGCCACTTCGGTACGCGTCCGGGGTAGGCCCGCCTTTTCGTTAACGCCCGCGCGTGAGAACAGCGCGCTCGTTAATTGGCGAGTTAGCGGGCACAGATGGCGACGGTTACGGTTCTTTCAGGCCCAGAGCGGCATCGTCGTTGGGCATCATCGGAGAAGGCGTGGATTTGGGGGCGGGCAAGGATTGAAGTTCCTGCCGGTTGCCGTGACGGTTTCGATGCGGTCGAAGACCGAAGGTTCGATCGAGATCGAATTTGCCGGCAGTGTGCGCGTTCGGGTCGAGGAGACGTGACCGACATGCGCCGCGGGTTCGATGACTTGGCGCTGCTGGTACAGGAGGTGCTGAAGCACAACCCGCACTATGGGCACCTGTTCGTGTTCCGCAGCAAGCGCGGTGGTCTGATCAAGGTGCTATGGCACGACGGCCAGGGAATGTGCCTGCTGGCCGAGCGGCAGGCGCATCGCGCCGAGGTCCGCGACCAGGCGCTGCTGATCGAGAAGCTCGAGCACCAGATCGCCCAGCTGCGGCACGAACCGTTCGGCCAATCGTCGGCGCGGCGCGCGCTGCTCGACCGGCTTGAGCTCCAGCTGTTCGAGCTGAAGGAAGATTAGGCCCAGGCTGAAGCGGCGACGCCGATCGATGAGCCGTCGAGCCCGGCCGTGCAGGCCTTCACACGGCGCAAGCCTTCGCGCCGGCCGCTGATCGAGCACCTGCCGCGCGAGCGCGTGGTCTATCCGGTGCCGACGGCCTGCCCGTGCTGCGGCGGGGTGCGGCACAAGCTGGGTGAGGATGTGACCGAGTCCCTAGAGCTGTCGACATCCAAAGTCTCGTTCGACGGGTCAGTCGCGAGAACCCGCTCTGGGACGGGCCACGCATCCATGGTGAATTGCTCAAGATCGGCATCGAGATCGCGCAATTTCCGTCGCCAAGTACATGGTACGATGACGTGGGCCGCCGTCATAGGGATGGAAAACCTCCACCCGCAATCACGCGCCGCATATTGCCGCCATTGATCTATTCGTCGTGCCGACCATCGACTTCAAGCTTCTCTATGGCCTGGATTGCCCGCCAGATCATCGAGGCTTTCCCATGGAACCGACCAACGGCTTGAATATTCGTCGGCCTCGCACAGGTGGGTGGCCCGTGCGAGGCCTAACCACTCGGCCTAGCTTGTGAAGAGGTGTGGCGAATGGCTGTCCTAACGTACTGACAGATCTCGCCAGCCCCGCTGGTACATTGGGATATCGTTCGCCAGCGTCATTCGGCGATATGGATTTACCCACTAAGGGGTGTTGGCACCAACGCGAACTAACCGCAAAATTAGCGACAAGCCCAGTGTGGAGGTAGTGTGACCGGCACCGACCAGCCGCGTTGGCTGTGCAGCACGCCAGCCAAATTCTCGTCGGTCTGCAAGCCTCCGATGAAGGAATTCGAGTCTGGATCACCGATCGGCTGTTCAGCGCCCGGGCCGTCTCTGCCCCTCCGCGGGATCAATACCTAAAGGCTTCGACATCTGAGGCCGCTCTTTGCCTGCACGACCAGGCGTGGAGCGGCATGACGTACCGCCTCCTTGATGGGCCGCCGAACCGCGTCAGCGCGCTGCGCGGGTTGCGACCTGTGTCGCGGATTCGCCGGATGCGTGCCCGACAGTAGGCTCCTCGCACCAGTTGAGTTCCGCTATCGGCAACTTTCGATTCGCCGCGACCGCCTCGGCAGCAGCCCGGTCGATACACTGCTGGTTTCTTGCCGTGTATCGGGGCGACATCAGGCGGCCGTTGGGATCGTGGCCGAGGCGCAGCACATGCCCGAGTTCGTGCCGCATGACGCCGACGAGATCGTATCCACGCACGCGATCGACATAGACGATCACAACGCCGCCGAAGGGCTGCACCGCCTGGGTAGTCGCGAGCGCACGGCCGAAGATCGTGCCGCGCACCGGTGGCGGGCGGCCGCCGCGCTTCGACACGATGACCCAGGCTTGCCCTTGGTCCGCCCCCGGATCGATGTCGAACCGCACGAAGCCGTTCAACACGTGGTTCCACTCGTTGACGGCACGCAGGATTTTTGCCCGCTCGTACATGTCGAATTGTTCGTCGATGGCGATCCGTAGATTTCGGGCTTAGCGGTGGCTGCGCGATGAGTGGTATAGTTGGGTGTGTTCTCGCGCAAACTAGGGATTTCCTCGATTGCCGACGGATCTGCCGGCTTGCTGACAACGAGATGCCCGGAACTGATGCAGCCTCCGAGTAGAGGAAAAACCAGCCCCGGCATGATCAGAGGGATCATGATTTTGCGACGCATGGGGAACCACGTCGATTATGTCCGTCGTGGCAATAGATGCTCCCGCAAGCGATGATCGGTGCGGATGGCCTGCCGAAAGCAGCCGCAAAAGCCGTCTTACAGCACAACCTTTAGTCGTCGGGCGATTCTAGCAGAGTGCGACTGCGCCTAAGCGTGTCAAGTTTGTAACTGGATGGGATATTGAACCAAAATTGTCACCACCAAGCGCCGCGTGGAAACGGCGCTTGATAAGAGACCTCTGGAACAATCTCCAGACACGCTGATCGGCCCGCTAGACATGAGCGCGATCAGGGATATCCGCGTCATGGTCATGGCCGACGCGAATCGTCCGATGATCCAACCGGCACGGTCAGAGCAATTACATCAGTCAGAGATCAAGATGGAGAAGCTTCAGTTGGGCGGTACTGAACATGACAACGTATCAGTTAGCATCGGCGTCCTGCAGAACACTCAACCTCCGGTGGCGCTTAGAATTTACTGAAGCCTGTCGGAGCGCGAGGTACAGGGTCCTCGATAATCTCGCGAAGGGGGCATGCCAATCAGCTAGTCGGGCGCGCGTGCGACGTCAGCGAGGCGACGGTCAAGGCCCACATGAAGTCGATCCTACCGAAGATCGGGGCAGGGAACCGCACGCAGGCGGCTATTTGGGCGAGAGAGCACGGCTACGCTGCCAACGGATTTAATGGCTGCCTACATCCGAGAGAGGCATCTAGTACGCGAGAGCACGAACCTCCAGCTCGTGCAGGCACTATCGAGCCGGTAGGCGGCGGGAATGCAACAAAGGCCCTGAAGCGCATCAGCGAGTCCGATTTTGATTCAGCGGTGCAGCGTCACCGGTTCGCCAGCACTGGAGCTTCCGAGCGACAAGAACAAGCGTTCCAGCCTTCGCGCAGAGCCATGGAAACGCTCGCCTGAATCGATGTCCTCGATCTCAATGATCCTGGCACTCCGCCCGCCTAGCGCATTGATAGCGTGCACGCGATATCTGCCGTCGCAAATGAACCATGACACGATGGTTTGAGCCATAACAGTCCCTCGGCACTTTCCTTCATTAAGACAGCAGCTGATGTGGCTTGTTCGCAGACCGGAGTCCCACACATCCTGCTGGCTGGACAAGTGCGCGCGCGCGTCATTCTGGTGACCGCTTCCCAAAATTATTGCAGCGCGATCTGATCACGCGAGTGTGGCTGGACTCACAGTCTATGAAGGCGATTTACTTCGCTTATGCGAAAGACCCACCGGTATTGGATTGAAATCAAGGATGCCAAAGGCTCAACCATATTGTGCGTGGCCGCGGAGTGGGACGGGGACAACCGACGCGCCGGCGTCGCAACAATATTACGCCTCGGCGGAGTGCTGGACAGCACTTCTGCTTTGAGGCGATGCCCGGGCCAAGACAAGGGAAGGAATATCGACGTCGACAGGATGGGCGCGTCGCTTGACGCCATCGCACCAGCAAAGAAAATACCCCGGCACTGACTTCGGGCCGAGTAGGACCGGCAATGGGCCTATGTGGTGCGGGGCCCCCTATCACGCGCCCGCCCGCCAGCGCCTCAGCTGCCCGCCCTGGGGGCGACCGGCAAAAGCATTACTACCAGAAGGACAGAACGGTCAGGGGCGCAGTTGAGAGCGATGGACGAGCTTGCCGACGCCAAGTGCATATCCATACGACCAAGATGTCATGGCCCCTGATGCAGAACTAACCAAAGATATCGCCGCGACTGGTACGCATGTGGCTAGCAGTTCCCAATTCGCAAGAGGACCAGGTGTCTTACAGAACGACGCGGCGGCAGATTCTTTCTTATGCGATGGCCGCCAGTGTTTCCAGCGCGCGTCTCACTGTCGATTCCGCACAGGCCGCTGAAGAGCCCTTGTCCGGCGCATTCTCCAGGAACAATCTCTATTTCGGCTCGGCAGTTCGCATCGAAGAGGTGGTGAGAGATCAGGACTTCCGCAATCTGCTGTTGCGCGAGTGCGCCTACTTCACACCGGAAGTCGAACTGAAGTGGGCTGCAGTCGAACGTTCTCCCGGCTCGTTCAATTTCACATCGATGGACGCCCTGGCGAATTTTGCGCTTGCAAACAAGAAACGACTCTGCGGGCACACCCTCCTTTGGCACAAAAGCGTGCCGCATTGGGCCACAGCGTTACTGTTCGAGAAAGATGGTTGGCGGATCGTGCAGCGATACTTTGAAGCCGCATTCTCCCGCTACGGCCATGCAATTGACCGATGGGATGTCGTCAACGAGCCCATCGAAACCGGCTATCGAATGGATGGCCTGAGAAACAGCATTTTCCTGCAAGCGTTCGGAACTGACTACATTGCGCGCGCCCTGTGCGAGGCACGTCAGCTGGCGCCAGGGGCGATGCTGATGATCAACGAGTTCGGCCTTGAGTATGATTTGCGGGTCGAACACGATCGACGCTATCACTTCCTAAAACTTCTGGGCCGGCTCAGGCAAGCGGGCGTCCCACTGGATGGCATAGGCTTGCAGACACATCTGGATCTCTCGAAGGGCGCCCTGTCAGCCGACGCACTGGGCCGGTTTCTCAAGGAGATCGCCGATCTCGGCCTGTTCATCGTGATCAGTGAGCTCGACGTCAAGGAGCATGGGTACATCCTGCCCGTCGAGCAGCGTGATGACGACGTGGCGGACGAAACGAGGCGCTACCTGGATATTGCTTTCGGTCAACCCGCCGTCCGAGGACTGACGACCTGGGGCTTGAGTGACCGGCATTCCTGGTTGCAGGTCACCCAAGAGGATGTGGCGCGCTATCCCAACGCCTGGAAGGATGGCTCGACGCCGGGAGTGAACCGGGGTCTGCCGTTCGACTACTCCCTGAAGCCGAAGCCCATGTATCGGGCGATCGCCAACTCCGTCCGCCGCCGCCGATGAGAACTTCGAATTGGCCGATTAGCGCACCGGCAGCGGCGGCGAGAGCCCTGCCGGACGTTATTCGGCTGGTCTGTATTCAAGTCGCTTGGGTTCGACATACCCGAGCGTGCCTTGAGCGACGCGGTCACGCACCAAGAGCTTATTGTCGTCCTTCTTCAAAGTGCGTTCCCACACCAATCCCAAGTTGTTGCGATACATCCCGTAGCCAATCCAGAGCGGGATCGTCCAAAACATCCACCACAAGCTCAGAAAGATCGGATTGACGCGCAGCATGTAGCGGAGTCGTTCCCAGTTGGTGTCCATGATCAGCGACGTCCGAATCCATGTTCGATAGTACAACGCCGTCATGAAAACAGCATACAGGCTGAGATTTACAACCGCCCAATAGAGGCACCAGGACGGAAGGATGCCGGTGCCATTGTGCCACGTCACGGCCGCCCAAACGGACAACGGGAAACCTGCGACGTTCAGGGACATGGTCAGGCAGGGCAGGAAAATCAGCCACGCCTTGATCTTCTCAATGAACGAAAAGCCCATGCGATCCATGGGACCGTCGCGGAATTTCAACGTCTGAAAAAATCCCGCGATCCAACGCTTCCGCTGCAGAATGGCGTTGGCGAATGTGGTCGGCGCCTCTTCGATCAAGGAGCCTTCCATGATGCCGAGATTCTTTCCATTCTTCCATAGACGAAGACCGATCTCCGGGTCTTCGATCGTAATCCAGGGATGGAAGCCGCCGAGGTCGTAAATGTCCTGGGCATGAAAAAAAAGACCCTTGCCCAGCATCCAGAATGGCTGCTTCGGATCACCGGACAGGTGCTCGTACTTGGACCCGTCCCACGCCATATGATCGAAAGCACAGAACGTCGAAGGCCAGGTCAGACCGGCATTGCCGGCGACATTCTTCGCCTGCATGACCCTGTACTTCCGACTGCCAATAGCTGCCGCCAAAAAATGGTCCTTGGGCGGGCAGGAATCAGCGTCGGTGTAACTGATCAACGTGCCTGGTTCAGGATTGGTGGTCATCCAGTTGTAGAAGGCATAGATCAATTGGCGGGTTTTCTTGGGTGGCAGATCCTTGCTGTAGGCATTTTCGCCTTGATGCCACCAATAAGCCTTGGGATTGTTGTCCCAGGCGTTCCAGACTGGCTTCCACGACCGATGATCGGTCGAGGACACCTCGAGCAGCTCCAGAAAGGGAAACTCCTCCTGAAGGTTCTTGAGAGCGGCAATCGTCGTCCAATCGTTGGCGTTGGGGATCGCGATGACGCGATAGCGATCCTTGGGATACTCCAGTTCGTCCAGCGCAATCATGGTCGTGCGCATGACCGATTCCTGCTCTTCGAGAACCGGATAGAACAGCACGATCGCTGGATAATCCTTCTTCGATCCTTCAACGAGATCGGCTTTCTCGGCCATATCGATCATGTTGACCGGGCGGGAGAAAAGGTAACCGTCCACGAGAAAGGACAGGGAGTAAAGCCCCTGCGTAAAATAGTAGAGTAACAGTAGTACGACGGGTGCCGAAGCCGCCCACCAGACGTCGAGAGCGTTCAATATATACATGGCTCTATCTTCTCACTTCGCGATACAGGATGACCGGTTGCGGATGCGTCTCCGTCATCCAGCTGCCTTCCATCACGTCCGGATTGGCGGCGGTCGGCACTTTCATCACGTAGTAGTAGTGGGTGCCGTTCCATCGATTGCCGCCGTCGATCCTGATCTCGCCGTTCTCGACCTTGTTGGGCCAGTTGAGGGCCTCACCCATGCCGACGAAGTTGTTGATGTCCTCGCGACCGCCAATCGAGACATTCCACGTCATCAGCAGAATGACCCTGCCATCGGGGAAAACCTCCTTGACGACCATCGAGACGCACATTTCGCTGCCACCAGCCATGATGATCGTGCCCTTCCATACGCCTGAGAGGATGCTCAGGCTGGCGGGCGCATCGACCGGCGGGACGATGTCATAGGTGACCCGCCGATCGCACAGGCGGCGGGTTTCTGACGCGGCGGCACTTTCCCTCTGCATGAACGCAAACGTGCAGAAGGCGAGGATCGCAGCGACTGCGATTCGTGTCATATCGATGCTCCTGACGATTGGGAAAGCGCTCCTGCGACACCCGCTGGGCGACTAGACGACCAGCCTGTTGCGTTGCAGCTCCGCCAGGCTTTCCTGGCTGCGATTGACCGGAGCCTTTGCCGTGGCAACCCATTCGATCAACTCGGCCATTCCCGCCTCGAACGAGCGACGCGGCTCAAAGCCGAACACGCGGCCGATCTTGGTGACGTCGGCAAAGCAGTGCCGAATGTCGCCGACGCGATACTTATTCATGATCTCCGGAGCGATGTTCTTGTGCAGCAGGCGCGCCAGCACCCGGGCCATCTCCGTCACTGTGATCGGCCTTCCGCTGCCGACGTTGAAGGCGTCCCAGACGCGTTGGTCGCTGTCGAGCACCATGGCAAAGGCCTCGGCGACGTCCTGGACGTGGACGAAGTCGCGTCGCTGCTCGCCATCCTCGAAGACCAGCGGGGGCTGATCATTGAGCAGTCGCGAAATGAAGATCGCCGCCACGCCGGTATAGGGGTTGCTCAGCGCCTGGCGCGATCCATAGGCGTTGAACAGGCGAAGCGCCACGGTGGGGATCTCGAGGGCTCGTCCGACGGACAGGAACATCTCCTCGTGATCGCGCTTGTTGACCGCGTAGATCGAGGCCGGCCGCAGGGGGTTGTCCTCGCTCGTCGGCAACGGAGTCAGCGGTTCGTTGTTGTCGACCAGTTCCCAATGTCGACTGGCAAGCTGGTCGTGGGTGCGCGGTCTCGGAAGCACTGGCGCGCTGCCGGACCCACGACTGTACGCACCCTCGCCGTAGATCGACATCGACGAGGCGACCGCGATCCGTTCGATCTTGTGCGGCTTCCGCGACAGCGTTTCGAGCATGACCGCCGCTGTCATAACGTTGTTGCGCGTATAGTCGACGATGTTGGTCATGCTCTGGCCGACCCCCACGGAAGCCGCCAGGTGAGCGAGGTGGGTTACGCCTTCTATGCTCTTTGCGAAAGCGGCTTCATCGAGCAGGTCGCCCTTGATGCGCTTCGCACGCGAATCGAGGTAGACCGGCCAACCGTCGTCATCCAACTCCGCGTCGCCGTGAACCTGCGGCGACAGGCTGTCGAGCACCGTCACGTCGTAGCCACGCGCCAACATGGTGTCGACCAGGTGAGAACCGATGAAGCCGGCGCCGCCGGTAATAAGGACGTGCTTGCTCATAGGACCGCCTCCACAACGGGAGCCCCGCCGCTTGAGGCAGAGGCGATCCTCGGCCGCGCCTCTTCCCGACGAAAGTGGCCGTGGCGGAGCTGCTGATCGAAGTAGGCGATGGTGCGCCGCAGGCCCATGGCGAGCTCCACTTTGGGCGACCAGCCGAGCAAGGCCTTGGCCCGTGTGATATCGGGCCGTCGCCGACGAGGATCGTCCACGGGCAGCGGCTTGTAGATGACTTTCGAGCGGCTCCCGACGATGTCGGTGATGAGGCAGGCGAGTTCCCCGACCGTCGTCTCGACTGGGTTGCCGAGATTGACGGGACCGAGCGGGCTGTCCCCGTTGGCCATCAACCGCGCAAATCCGTCGATGAGGTCGCTGACGAAGCAGAACGACCGCGTCTGGTCGCCCGACCCGTAGACGGTGATGTCCTTTCCAAGCAGCGCCTGGACGACGAAGTTCGACACCACGCGCCCGTCATCGGGCTGCATGCGCGGCCCGTAGGTGTTGAAGATGCGGGCCATGCGCGTAACCAGGTGGTGGCGGGCCCCGAAATCGGTCACTAGGGTTTCGGCAAAGCGCTTCCCCTCATCGTAGCAGGAACGTGGGCCAATGGTGTTTACGTTGCCGTGGTAACCCTCGGTTTGCGGATGCACCTCAGGATCGCCGTAGATCTCGGACGTCGAGGCATGGAAAACGCGCGCGCCATGTCGCTTCGCCGCCTGCAGGCAGTTGTAGGTGCCCTGGCTGCAGATCAGCGCCGTTGCTATGGGATCGGCCATATAGTGCGGCGGCGATGCGGGGCAGGCCAGATTGTAGATGTGGTCGAAACGCGGCAGCTTCTGTTCGAAAGGCCTCACGATGTCATGCTCAATGAGCTCAAACCGCCCGCTGGCTGCCAACGCGCGAACGTTTGCTGGCCGCCCGGTGTGAAAATTGTCGATGCAGATCACATGGTGGCCTTGACCCACCAAGTGTTCGGAGAGATGCGAGCCCAGAAAGCCCGCGCCGCCCGTCACTACGATGATAAGCCTTTTCCGCGCGACCACACGTCCTGACGCTGAAAAACCAACTGCGACGCTGTCCATGAGTGTTCCCCAAAAGCCATTAGCTCAGCGTTTCGGCTCTTCCCAAAGCCGCCGACGATGAGGGCTGGCGTTCTAGGGCGAGCAAGATCTTAGAGCCAATGGCGATTTTGGGGCGGATGTCACAGCAAAATCACAGGAGGGTTCTCGTGGTTGATAGTTTTAGGCATCCAACTCTACCGAACCGTGTGTCTGCCGCTCTGGATGTCGACTTCCGGACGCCGCGGGTCGGCGGGATTTCCGACCTGCTCTGAATTGTGCCGCAAGCGTAAGGCGACGCGCTCGACGTTGGCGAGCACGGCGCGGAGCTCGGCGAGTTAGAAAGCAAGGGTTTCGTGCGGACTATTCGCGCGAACATCAGATAGTGGCGCGCCCTTTAAGGCTTTGTTCGAGGTTAGCTGGGGCCAAGCCCACCGCTCGATCAGGTCGAATAGGCGGCAAGGCATCCCGTCTTCAGGACTGGCAAGATCGGACCGAACCTGTCCGAGCTCTTTCACCAGGCCATCAAGCGGCTGGCCGACGCGCTGCAGGTTGTTGCCAAAGCAGATCACCCAACGAGACTCGATTTTCGTAACCAGCACGATGAAATTACAACCCCGGATTGTTCCGCCTTTTGACCCCAAAAGTAAAGATTTTGTCGGACGAAGTTAATATCGCGCGGTTTCGTCTGCTTTCTGCGTTCTTGCCTGGGTTGTGGCTGCCGCAAAGCGCGGTATGTTCGTGATTGGGAAGGTGTTGGCTTTCGGTGGGACGTGGGGTTCCAACTCGAGAAGCCATATTGCCATCGGTCTGCCGTAGCCCTCGCCGTTGTCGGGGGGGGCGTGACGTCGTCGTCGGGGGGCGTGACGTCGCGAGTTAGTGAAGCTGCAACTGGTCAGCACGGGTCGGGATGCTTTCCAGTTCTGTCGTGGGATCCTGACCAAGGAAGCGGGACTTAGCGATGACTGCTGTTCGCGAACTGGATGCCGGTTGCATTGAACCGGACGGTCCACTGGAAACTCTTGCCCGTGTCGGCCAAACGGACGGCCCAATGCGTGTCCTCTTCGTCGAAGACGACCGGTATCACCGTGAGCTTCTCGTCACCGAGCTGGCGAAACGTGGATTTTCCGGCTGGGGTTTTGCCGATAGCGTCTCTCTGCTCCGCGCGCTCGACGCTGGCGTTGATGCCGACATCATCCTCGTTCTCGACGAGGCCCGTTCGAAAACGTCGAGCATCGACTTGCTCGCCGGGCTGCGCCGACACGGGGTGGACCTACCGGTCGTCTTCCTGACCGGCCGGCCCCTGACCGCACACGAGAGCCTGACCCTCGACAGGGGTGCGATCGATTTCATCGACAAGGCGCGTGGCGTGGATATACCCATCGCGCGTCTCGGGCGCGCGGTCGAAGCCGCCAAGCTCCCGGCCGATCCCCCGCCCAATAAAGTCATGGTCTGCGGCAAGCTTATCCTCAGACCGGACGTCGCCCGGGTCAGTTGGGACGGGGTGGATGTCGGCCTCACCCACGGTGAGTACAACATCGTCCATCTCTTGGCGTCGAATGTGGGTCGCTTCGTGAGCTATCGCGCGATTTACGACCGCATGCACTACGAAGGCTTCATTGCAGGGAGTGGCGGAGACGGGTATCGGGCGAACGTTCGATCGGCAATCAAGCGTATTCGCAACAAGTTCCGCGAACGCGACGCGATCTTCGCCGAAATCGAGAACTACAATAGCTTCGGATATCGCTGGGGAAAGCCGAATGGCGCCACCTGAATGGAGCGTTCTCGCCGCAGATACACGGACCCTGGAATGGCGCCCGGCCGGCGTGGCGCGAGCCCATCGAGGGCATCTGCCAGGTCTTGCCAAACTGTACCTGGCGGACACCGACTTGCGTCCGGTACAAGATCGGGCGCCAGTTTCACTTCCACCTTGCTGAACTACGTCCACACTTTCATGTGCGGGCCAGCCAGACGGGGCTTGCGACTGGGCGCGGCAGGCTCGACGAGCGGCTCGCCCGCTGGCTGTTTGATCCGGCACGACCGCCTCGGGACCAATGAGTTCCCGACCACCCATGAATTACCTGCCCTATTGCTGGCGTACGCCGAGCGGGCGTCACCGTCGCCCTGCACGGGCTTGAAGGCAGAGGCTTGATCTGCTCCTCGCGCGGTCAGATCCGCATCGCCGACCGGCTTGGTCTATAGGTCGCGGCCAGCGGCTTCTATGGCATTCCGGAGTGCGAGTACGAGCGTTCGATTGGTTTCGCTTCCGGAAAAACATTTTATCAGGTCTTACCAGTCGCTTACAACTCAGGCGAGGCCTTGCTGCTCACGCCAAGCGGCGGTCATCGATGCGACGCCCCAGCGAGAAACAGACACTGAGTTCCCGCGAGTGCTAAGGGGCCCGCCCCGAGCAGCCTGCCGAGTTGCGGAATTTCATAGGCGTCGTGCCCGTCCAGCGCTTGAAGGCCCGCACCAGCGCCGCCGGCTCAGTGTAGCCAGCCATGTAGGCCACCTGGGCGATACGCATGTCGGTCTCCTCCAGATAGTGCTTGGCCGTCTTGCATCGTGTCTCATCCAGCAGGGCACTGAAGCTCTGGCTGCGCTCAGCCAACCGACGCTCCAAGGTCTTGCTGCCCATGTTCAGCTCATCGGCGATTGCATCGATATTGGCCGAGCCCCTGGGAAGCCTCTCGACGATAAGTCGCCGGACCTCGTGAACGACGTCCTGCATCTCGGGAGTTGGCCCGATAATCCTCTGGCAAGCCAACTCCAGGATTTGCAGGAGCTTGGTGTCGGCTCCCTGGACCGGCAGACGCATTGCCTCTTCCGCATAGATCAGAACGGTCCACTCCGCCCCGAATTTGACCGGGCAGCCGAGAATATCGGCGTACTCGACATTTTCGCTTGGCTCCTCGCAGACGCAATCCACGCGAATTGGAGAGATGGCCTGGCGCGTCAGATTCCGACAGCCGCGCACCAACGTGGCGACAACAAAGTCCGAATTTTGCCTGAATCCGCGCAGCGCCGGATCGGCCTCCCTAAGTCGGACCGCCACCTGAGCGCCACTGCGCTCGATCTCAAATTCACCCTCGCGCACGACCTTATAGTAGCGCTGCAGGTTGATCACGGCATCCATTAGCGTCGGCGAATTGACGGCGAGGAAGCCGAGCAGCCCATAATCGCGTGCGTCCAGGGAAGCGGCAAGATGCAGGCCATAGCTGGGGTCGCCTGCCAGGGTCGCCGCGCGTTCGATCAGATGGATCACGGGAGCATGCGGGAGGCGACTCTCTGGACTGGCAAGATCGCTCCTCGTCAGGCCGACCTGCTTCAGCAGCCCGTCGACGGGAATGCGACGTCGCCGCAGGTCCGCAACAATAAAGCGGGCTATGCGGGCGTCGATCTTCGGAACCTTTGCCATGGTCGGCTCTCAACTGGGTAGTGGGCGCCAGCCGACGCTAAGGGTCAGCAGTCTGTCGACAAGTGTCAATGTGGTGGCTGCCCGATATGCGACTAATTTTCAGTAGCTCGACAACCAAGGCAGCCGGCGTCGCAGAGCTGTTGCCGCTAGCGGCGGTTGTTCTGCTCCTTGGCTTTGTCAGCGCGAATGGGGGCCTCGTTTCTGGCATGGCACGCCGTACAGGTCGCCAGGAGAGATCAAGAAAGCGTGAACGCTAAGATATCGGCCGTGTCGAGCGGCCTGTGGCGTCGCGGAACTTCATAGGTGTCGTGCCCGTCCAGCGCTTGAAGGCCCGCACCAGCGCCGCCGGCTCAGTGTAGCCAGCCATGTAGGCCACCTGGGCGATACGCATGTCGGTCTCCTCCAGATAGTGCTCGGCCGTCTTGCATCGTGTCTCATCCAGCAGGGCACTGAAGCTCTGGCTGCGCTCAGCCAACCGACGCTCCAAGGTCTTGCTGCCCATGTTCAGCTCATCGGCGATTGCATCGATATTGGCCGAGCCCCTGGGAAGCCTCTCGACGATAAGTCGCCGGACCTCGTGAACGACGTCCTGCATCTCGGGAGTTGGCCCGATAATCTTTTGGCAAGCCTCCTCCAAAACCCGCAGGAGCTTGTCATCGGCATCCTTGGCCGGCAGACGTGTCGTCTCTTCCGAGTAGACCAGCGCGTCCCACTCGGCCCCGAACCTGATCGGACAGCCGAGAATATCGGCGTACTCGACCTTCGCGCTTGGCTCCTCGCCAATGAACTCCGCACGAATTGGAGAGATGGCCTGGCGCGTCAGATCCCGACAGCCGCGCACCCTCGAGGCGGCAATAAAGTCCGAATTGTGCCTGAGCCTTCGCAGCGCCGGATCGGCCTCCCTAAATCGGAGTACTACGTGCGCCCCGCTTCGCTCGATCTCCAGGTTCTCGCCTTCGCCCACGACTCTGGAATAGCGCTGCAGGTTGGTAATGCCGTCCATCAAGGTCGGCGAATTGAGGAGGAGGAAACCGAGCAACCCGCGGTCGCGTGTGTCTCGAGAAGCGCCGAGGCGCAGGCCGTAGCTGGCGTCGCCTACCAGGCTCGCCGCGCGTTCGATCAGCCCAAGCACTAGAACATGCGGGAGGCGAAAATCTGGACTGACGAGATCGGGCTTCCGCAGGCCGACCTCCTTCAGCAGCCCGTCGACGGCGATGCGACGTCGCCGCAGGTCATCGATGATAAAGTTGGCCACGCGGGCCTCGGTTGTCAGAACCTTTGCCATGGGTTTCTCTCGATACGGTTGTGGCACCGCCGACCGTCGCGGCTCCGTCGGCAGGTGTCAATGTAATGTCGGCTCGCATCGGCCTATCCCGGTCTTAACCGCATCAGACAACCCTGCGCGCACTGTGCCAATCTGCTGGTGTGCTCGTGTGCTGGTTCGGAAGTTTTGTCGGCTTACTTTAGAGCGACGGGCGTCGATAAGCCGCTGGCCCTGACCATGCCGCGCGAGCGCCAATGCGTGGCGTTAGGTGGCGTGCTCTCGTACCGACCCACGTTTCGAGGCCAGCAGATGAACGATGTTGTATTCTCGCGATAGAAACGGCTGTCCTCGATGAGTAGGATTTGAATAAGGTCCACCCCTACCGTTCGCGCATCAAGAAAGCTTCCCTCACAATCCAATGATAGTAACGCGACCGCACTTGTCGCGGTGTTTTTATCGTGTCCCTGCGCTTCCGTCTTGAACGCCGGACGCGGTCACCTTGGGACGCTTTTCAGCAAGCAACCAAGTTCCTTGAGGCCCCAACGGCGAGGAGGACCCGGCCACAGTTGCCCACGCGCTCGGGAGTGGCACTCGGATATTGGCGATAACAGACCGCGCGCGAACCTCGCCGCCCAGTGTTCTCGGAGCACAATTTCAACATTCGACTCATGCACGACCGGAGCGTCTGCTCGATAGTCTCTTGGGACTCTGCGGTGGGTCTAGCGATGTCAAGCACACTCGGGGTGACGGATGCCCTAATTCGGAAGTTCAAGATCTTAGGAATGGACAGTGACAAGGAACTGCGAGCTCTCGCGCTACTTGTCAAAGTCAAAGGTCGTGTTCGTCGCGGTGACGACATTTTCAGGCCAAGCATTTCGCCGGGATACTCAACCGTGCTGTTGAACGGCTTCGCATGCCGATACAAGATGACCGAGAATGGGCGCCGACAAATTTTTACGTTTCAGTATCCCGGCGATTTTTGCGATTTCAATCGCTATGTCTTGCCGGAATCGGACGAGGCGGTGGCGGCGCTGACTGACTGCGTGATCGGCGTTATCCATCACGCGGATATTGGGCGAATTACCACGCAATATCCAAACCTTGGCCTCGCGCTATGGCGTGACACGATAGTTGAGGCGAGCATTCTGCGGGAAAGGCTGCTGAATGTGGGCCACCGGCCCGCGCTTCGGCGCATTGCCAATCTGATTTGTGAACAGATGGTTCGGCTCGAGGCGATTGGCATAAATGGCGCCGTCATCCCAATGACGCAAGTCGACCTAGCCGATGCCGCGAACCTTTCCGCCGTCCACATGAATTGTACGGTCCAAGACCTTCGGGAACTCGGCATTCTCTCGAAGAATAGACGTGGGATTGAGGTAGTCCACCGAGAGAAACTCGTGGATATCGCCAAATTCGACGGCCGCTACCTCGACATTCCGCCAATACTTGTCACGAGGCAGCCTCGCTCTCTGCGACCGCTATCGGACGGGTTCCTGCCGAGCCAGCACTGAGCAAACTTCAGTCCGCAATGCCGGGGTGCCAGCCGAATGAATGCGTTCGTCGAGACGGCCAACCCCATGGTGAACGTGGTGACACGGTAGCAAGGAAAGAGCGAAGCGAGAGACACTTGGATCGCGCCGGTGCATTTTAGCAGAGTTGACAGACACTGATCAGTTGTTGATCCATTGCTCCGCTCCGGATCGTCTTAGATGCATTTGGGGAATGGCCAAAGATTGGTGGCTGCCGACTTGAGGGCCGCTTCGGCTGTTATGCGAAATCCATAAAGCACGAATACGATAAGTAAGCCTATTGCCACAACGCGCAGCATCCGAACGCCACGCAAAGGGGGGCCGGCCAGCATCACGAACGATAAAGCCCCGACTACCCCGATCGTGCCTCCGACTACAACCTCTTCCATCGAGTGCAAATCCAATATCAATCGTGATGCGCCTATGACGACGGCAAGGAAAACAGCGATGGCGACAGTGCACGGCAGTGCCCATCGTTTGACGTTCCAGATCGAGCGCATTGCTATCGCGAGCAATCCGCCATAGACGGCGGCAGCTGCGGGGGTATGACCACTCGGATTCCCAGGGCGAGCCTCAGTCAGGAGATGGTCACATGCAAAGAAGCGCAGCTTCAAAAATAGAATTAGGCTGAGTGTACTACCGATTGCAGCCGTCCAAGCAAGTGCGCCGCGGCGCCATCCAGACAGGGCAAAAAGCAGGGCTATCCCAACAGCCAACGGAACTACGACAGCCTGATTGTACTGAGACAGTAATCGGCTGACAGGTGCCGCGCCCTGGTCGGTGGTCAGGCAGCGTCAGATTGATCGGTTTGGCGGTCGGTGTCCTCCTGAGAGTTGTCGTTTGCGGGAATGCGGTCGAGGAAGGCCCGCCAGGGCGTGCGGCCGTTCATGCCGCGTCCCTGATGGGGCCGCTCGGTGTTGTAGGTGACGAGGTAGGCGTCGAGGGCGGCCTGCATCTCCTCGACGGTCTCGAACCAGGTGCGTCGTCCTTCGACCCTGAAGTGCTCGTCGAGCAGGGTACGATGGAAGCGTTCGACGATGCCGTTGGACTGCGGCCGCTTCACGCGGGTCCTGCGGTGCTCGATGCCCTCGAGCTGGAGGAACAGCTCGTAGGGGTGGCGATCGGGTCGACCGCAGAACTCCCGGCCATTGTCACTGAGCGCGGCCTTGATGGAGATGCCCTGCGCTTCGAAGGTCGGCAGCACGTCGGTGTTGAGCAGATGCACGGCGGTGAGCGGCATCTTGTTGGTGTAGAGCCGGCCCCAGGCAAGACGCGAGCAGCAGTCGATCGCGCTCTGCAGGTAGACCTTGCCGACGCCCTTCAGGTGACCCACGAAGAACGTATCGACGGCCAGCAGATCGCCGCTGTAATGGGCCTCGATGTGGCGCTCGCGGAACTCCGGGCTGAAGCGTTCGAGGGCTTCGACCTGCTCCTCCGAGAGCTGCACGGTCCGCTCGGCCGAGGCCTTTTCCAGCCGCAGCAGGCGGTCATGCCGGCTGAGCAGGCCATGACGGCTCCACACGCCGCGCACGCCCGTCGAGCTGACCTGGATGCCGCGTAGGGCCAGTTCATTGGCGACCCGCAGGGCGCCATGGCAGGGGTGGGCCAGGCAATGATCGAGAATCGCCTGCTCGATCTCCTCGGCAACCCGGTTGGGATGGGGCGGCCGGGCGCCGGCGATCTTGTCGAGCAGCCCGTCAGCGCCATAGGTCTGGAAGTTGCGCCGGATCTCGTAGAACTGCTGGCGGCTGTAGCCCATCACCCGGCATGCCTTGCTGACGACCTGCCCTGAGCTTGCCGAAGGGTTGCCGAGTTCGGCCGCGAGTTCCAGCAGGCTGAGCTTGCGCCGTGCTATCTTCTTCTCCGTGGTCATGTCGTTCTCCGTGTGAGGTTGGACGGTCGTGTTGCAACTCCATCCTAACCCCGCCGGGGAGCGGCGTGGCCACGCCGGGCTCGCCCCGCTTCGAACTCTTGACGGTCCGCGGGCCGAGCCCGGCGCACCACTGACTGTCAGGGGATTACTGTCTCACTTCAGCCTGATCACCGAAGTCCGTAACGCCAACCGCATCGACCAGGCCGGACCATGTGTTGCTAAGCTTAATGCTCGCAGACGTCGGGGCGTCGCCAGTCATGATTTTATTTCCCGCACCCTAACGGGAGTGAACCCCTGGAGAAGCCCCATCTGATCTATCAGCTCTGGTCGGCTAGTCTTCCTGCCGCCGACCACGCTCCCACTTCTCACGCGTCGATGTCGCCAGCATATGGCTTCATCATCCCGGCTGCATGGTGGGCGGTGGCGCGCATTCAATCATAAAACTGCGGATTCCCCCAACACGGCCGGAATGCTGCGCCACGCGCTTGGCACGGCGTTGGCAAAGCTGGTGATTGCTCGTCGGTTGTCGCCCCTCCAGACATTATAGGCAGCAGCGAGCGCAGGGGGCGTTGCGTTGAGTTTCCAAACGAGATGTTAAGGGTCTGCGCTCCAAGAATTCGACGCCTCCCAAACGTTCGTGTCTGCTTCGTGAGGCTACTTTGCGCCCCCACCGCCGATCACTGCCGGCAGCGTCGCAATGAGAATGTAGAAGTCGAGCCAAAGAGAACGGTTACGGATGTAAAAACAATCCTGCGCGCGCTGCACTCCAAGATCGCCATCGCTGCGCGAGGAGATCTGCCAGAGGCCGGTAAGACCAGGCGGCACAGTTACCCGCAGCGCCTGGAATTCGGTATCGAAAGCTGACATGTGATAAGCTGGAAACGGCCGCGGCCCCACGAGGCTCATATCCCCGCGGATGACATTCCAGAGCTGAGGGAGCTCATCCAGGCTGGTACGTCGCAGGAAGCTGCCGATATGCGGCAGGATTCGTGGATCCCGCGGTAGCTTGAAATAGCGCCGCCACTGTTCGCGCATGGCGGCGTCGGTCGCCAACACCTGTTCAAGGCGTTGCTCGGCATCGCGATACATCGTGCGCAGCTTCAGCACGTGGATTGGTTTGCCGTAGCGACCGACGCGTTGTTGACCATAGAATGCTGGACCTGGATCCGTGATCCTGATCATCAAGGCGAGCAAACCGATGATTGGCCAGGTGAGCAGCGCGAGCGGCAGCGCCACTGCAAGGTCGATGGCGCGCTTCAGACTGCCGCTGGGATTGGTCGGCCGTCCGCCCAGTTCCAGACCGACGAAACGATCGAAGTGGCGGAGCTGCAGGCCAAAAGATGCAAATTCGCCAAGTTGATTGACCACCAGGATTTGCCGAACTCCCAACCGATACAGCGCGTTCGGATCGTGTGGCAGAGATTGGCAATCCGGTACGATCAAGACTTCGGCGCCGCTGTCCACGCGCCACCCTTCAATCGTGCCGAGCATAGGCAATGCGGAGACGGGATCCTCGTCTTGTCCGGGGGCTGCCGCATTGACATCGGCGCCGTCACGCACCCCATCATCGATGAATCCGACAGGCCTCAACCCCCAAGTCGGCTGGCTCATCAAGAGGCGGGCGAATGTCCGGCTATTGGCGCCGGCACCCAGAATGGCAGTTGGCGCCCCCCACACGCCCGACCGCCTGAGCCGTGCGTTAATCAGGTGCTCGATCCATGAGCCCAACACAAGTGCGATCATGCCGACAAGTGGAATAATCGCCAATTCGACCGACGACCCCTCACGAATCCACATCAGCGTTCCCGCGAACCCGAATAGCAGCGTTGCCGTCGCTCGCAGGCGGAAGCGCTCCATCAGACTCTTGGTGCTCGAACGATAGAGGCCCAGCAAACCGCACATCCCGATCAGCAGCAGCAGCGTCGCCGGCATCTCCATCCGCAGCCAATCGACGAGACCGATCTGACCAGTGAGGCCAGCTACGGTCATGATCACGCCGGCCACGACGATGGCGACGGCGCCAGCTACGACGTCGCCTGCAAGAAGCCCCGCGACGAAAAGTCGGCGCCGTCTGCTCCATTGCGCCGCAAGCGCCCCGCTGCGCGCCGTCCCACGAAGCCGTAACGGCCCGCCGTCGGGGGGTGACAATGTCTGGGCGACGCGTGCTTCGACGTTTGACATCGACCATCAACCACTCGAATTAAGGGCTAAAGGCGTTTCTCTTCGCCTATCCTGGCCGCGATGATCGCGACGTCCACACTGGCCACGTTACGGCGGATGGCGGCGCCCTCAAGCGCCACGAGGGAGTAGCCCATTTGTTGGGGTCTCTCGCTGTTCAAGGCGGCGCCGACGAGGGCGCGGCCCATTCGCAATACCCCTCGCCGGCCCTCAACGATTAGCGCGGCATGAGAAGTACTTCTTCTGCGCGACTCACTGAGGCCGCGCTACCCGCTCGCCCCCACGCGCGGTTGCAAACGCTCCAACAACAGTCCCCCGCGGCGGCGCAGCGTCTCCTCTTCCCGATGCGGCCTCGCTTTCTGCCTTCTTTTCCTTGGATATGCTGACCTGATTCGGCGGCAGGTCCGGCGCGGGTGGAAGAAGCGGACCTACCTGCACGACGTCTCCGGGCTGGACCAGGAAGTCGACACCTGCATCGTACTTGACAGTCGTGGCGCCCTTAACCCGGATCACCGTTATGGCCGGCTGCTGCCGTTGTTCCCCGGTTAGCAACCCCATCTGCTGAGCGCGAGCCGCGCGAGCGCGCTGCGCGGATGGGAGCGTGACGGTCAATTCCAACAGCGATCGGTCTGTTTCCCGCAGTTCGCTCATCACGCGACGCTGGTAGTTGTTATGCAGTTCGGCGATCCGAAAATGCAGGTCGCCGACCGCGAGTTCCGACTTCAGCGATTCCGATTTCAAGCGCTCGATACTTTCTTCGATGCGCGCCTCCTCGCGCTTGATCTCGATGTAAGTCGGCTTGCGCGCAAGTCCTGATTTGGCCAACTGCTCGTAGTCCGTAATCAGTTGCTGATTGAGATCGCGCTGTCGCCGCTCGAACTCACCTTGCTGCTTGAGTGAAGCAATCTCCGTTTCCAAACGCGGAAATTGCTTCCGCAGCGCTTCGGTTTCCTGCTGCTCGGCTTGCCGCTCGGTCGCGAACACACGCTCCTCGCCATCGCGGATCTGCGTGATGCGGGCAGGGTCGACGGCGAGTGCCGACATATCCGGGAAATCGATGCGATCGGCGCCGTTCTGCTGCGCGATCAGCCGCGCCTGTTTGGCAAGGAGGGCCGCGCGGCTGACTTCCAGCACGCGAACACGTTCGTCCATCTGGAACAGGTCACCGCCCATGCCGCTTTGTTCTGGCGCGCCGATGCCTCCTGCGCGCGCTATGGCTGCGAGCACCGACTGCCCTTGCTGAAAGGGATAGAGACCTGGCGTCCGAACCGTGCCCAGTACATAGATCGGACGAAACTCCGTGATTTTTACGCTGACCGCCGGACGCCGGACATACCCCTGCTCCAGCGATTGACCGATGCTCTTTTCGAGCTCACTCAGCGTAAGATTTGCTGCGCGAATGTCGCCAACGATAGGCAGCCTGAGATCACCGCTCTGATCAACGGTTGCTTCACCGGATAGATCGGGTTGGCCGATCACGACGACACCGATCTTGTCACCGACCCCAATCCGGTATGCCTGCGCGGCCGTGGACTGGGCTGCGGCAGGACCAATTGGCCACGCATGAAGGATCGTGAAGATCGTCATCGCCCAGGCACCAACGACCAAGGAACACCGCCGAGCCTGTCTGCACTTCCGCTTTCCATGAGTTGAAAACATCGCCTTATCGGCTCCATCGAGTGGGTCTCTGTGCCGTATTGTAACCAGGACTCGCTGGCAGAAGCGGCATCCCAAATAGGGCAAACCCGACGATATGCGTTCTAACAAGAGGTACTCCCTCAGGGAGGCTTGTCCACTTGCGATCGGGGCTCAATCATCGAATGACGATGCTAAGCGTGGTTGTGCCCTCGATGAAGATCTGAGCGACCCACGCAAAGGTGACTGAAGCTTTCGTGATGGATCGCCGAGCGCTTTTCGCGCGTGCCTTGGCATAGTGATCTGCTCACCGGCACTGAAAGGCGTGTGACTGACATGTCCACTTTGGAAGCAGATGCGGAACCGATGCCCAACCGCGCGTTCATTTTGGGGATCGGGGTTAGCGCCATCACACTCGATCGAGCAGTTTCAATCATCGAGCAGTGGATTGAGCGCCGGATGCAGAACTACGTTTGCATTACTGGTGCCCATGGCATCATCGAAAGCCGCCACGATCCACAGCTACGTCAGGTTCACAATGAGGCTGGCATGGTAACGCCGGATGGCATGCCCCTTGTGTTCATGGCGCGCCGTCTTGGCTTCAAGCCCGTATCCCGTGTTTATGGCCCGGACTTGATGCGGCGTCTGACCGAGATTTCCGCGCTGAAGGGTTATCGCCAGTTCTATTACGGGGGCGGACCCGGACTTGCCGATCAGCTCGCGGCAACATTGAAAGCCCGCTATCCCACGCTTCCAGTCGCCGGCACCGTCACGCCGCCGTTCCGCCCGCTTACGCCGGAAGAAGACGAAGCAATGATTGCGCGCATCAATGCGGCGGCACCGGACATTGTATGGGTGGGGTTGAGCACGCCCAAGCAGGAATTCTGGATGGCGTCGCATGTTGGTCGGCTGAATGCGTCGGTGCTGGTGGGAGTTGGTGCGGCATTTGATTTCCTGGCAGGCACGAAATCCCAGGCGCCAGCCTGGATGCAGCGGAGTGGGCTGGAATGGGCCTATCGGCTGGCGCATGAGCCGCGCCGTCTATGGAGACGGTATCTTCGAATCGTCCCACTCTTTTCCATGCTTGCAACAGCTCAAATTGTTGTCCATCGCGCGGCTGGCATGTATGGCCGTGCTCGCAACATTCCTCGGCACGTGAACATGACCGATCAAGAGAAGTCCAGCAGCAGCAGCATGTGAATGACGGCTTGCGCTATAGTCAACAAAAGCCCTCTCTTGTTGGAAAGGCTCGTGAATGTCGAAGAATGATCTCGTGGTCGTGACCGGCGCCGGTGGCTTCATCGGCGGCCACCTGGTGCGGGTGCTGCAGCAGCGCGGGCACGGCAGGATCCGCGCTGTCGACGTGAAGCCGCTCGAGGAGTGGTACCAGAAGACGCCGGGCGTCGAGACCCAGGTGGGCGACCTTGCCCTGCTCGAGCCCTGCCGCGCGGCGGCCAGGGGCGCCAGGATGATCTACAACCTCGCCGCCGACATGGGCGGCATGGGCTTCATCGAGACCCACAAGGCCGAATGCATGCTGTCGGTGCTGATCAGCACCCACATGCTGGTGGCGGCCAAGGAGGCCGGCACCGAGCGCTTCTTCTATTCGTCGTCGGCCTGCGTCTACAACGGCGACAAGCAGACCCGCGCCGACGTCACGGCGCTGAAGGAGGAGGACGCCTATCCGGCGATGCCGGAGGACGGCTACGGCTGGGAGAAGCTGTTCAGCGAGCGCATGGCCCGCCATTATCGCGAGGATTACGGCATCGCCACCCGGGTCGCCCGCTACCACAACGTCTACGGCCCCGAGGGCACCTACGACGGCGGCCGCGAGAAGGCGCCGGCCGCGATCTGCCGCAAGGTGATCGCCGCCAAGCTGTCGGGCAAGCACGAGATCGAGATCTGGGGCGACGGCGAGCAGACCCGCTCGTTCATGTACATCGACGACTGCACCGACGGCACCATCCGGCTGGCCGAGAGCGCCATCACCGAGCCGCTCAACATCGGCAGCGACGAGCTGGTCAGCATCAACCGCTTGGTCGACATCGTCGAGAAGATCGCCGGCGTCAGGCTCAAGCGCTCCTACAAGCTCGACGCCCCCAAGGGCGTGCGCGGCCGCAACAGCGACAACGACCTCATCAAGAAGCTGCTGAAGTGGGCGCCTTCCATCCGTCTCGAGGACGGCATGGAGAAGACCTACAGGTGGATCCACGACGAGATGACCTCGGGCAAGGCTTCCGTCGTCAACGCCCTGCCGCGTGCCGTCGCCGCTCAGTAGTAATCGTACCTGGGGCCTAAAGGTCCCTCGGCCTTCGGCCTCTGGATGACAGCAATGTTGTCATCCCGAGCGCAGCGAGGGACCCTTATTTCGCTAACGGCCGACGCGGCTCACCCCTTTGTTGCCGCGCAGCAGGCCGTCGAAATACTCGATGGTCCTGGCCAAACCCTGGTCGAGCGGCACCTTCGGCTCCCACTTGAGCTTGTCCCGCGCCAGCGTGATGTCGGGGCAGCGCTGCAGCGGATCGTCGGCCGGCAGGGGGCGGGCCATCACGAGCTTCGACTTGCTGCCGACGAGTTTCAGGATCTTCTCGGCCAGGTGCTTGATGGGCATCTCGACCGGGTTGCCGAGATTGACCGGACCGGTGAAGTCGTCCGGCGTGTGGTCCATCAGGCGCAGCCAGCCGTCGATCAGGTCGTCGACATAGCAGAAGGCGCGGGTCTGCAGGCCGTCGCCGTAGATCGTGATGTCCTCGCCCTTCAACGCCTGGACGATGAAGTTCGACACCACGCGGCCGTCGTCGGGGTGCATGCGGGGGCCGTAGGTGTTGAAGATGCGCGCCACCTTGATTCGCAGCCTGTGCTGGCGCCAGTAGTCGAAGAACAGCGTTTCGGCGCAGCGCTTGCCCTCGTCGTAGCAGGCGCGCGGACCCAGCGGATTGACGTTGCCGCGGTAGCCTTCGACCTGCGGATGCACGGTTGGATCTCCGTAGACCTCGCTGGTCGAGGCCTGGAAGATCTTGGCGCGCGTGCGCTTGGCCAGGCCCAGCATGTTGATGGCGCCGTGCACGCTGGTCTTGGTCGTCTGCACCGGATCGTGCTGGTAGTGGATGGGAGAGGCCGGGCAGGCGAGATTGTAGATCTCGTCGACCTCGACATAGAGCGGGAAGGTCACGTCGTGGCGCATCAGCTCGAAGCGCGCATTGTCGAGGCAGGCCGCGACGTTCTGCTTGGTGCCGGTGAAGTAGTTGTCGACGCACAGCACGTCGTTGCCTGCCGCCAGAAGGCGCTCGCACAGATGCGAGCCCAGGAAGCCCGCCCCGCCGGTGACCAGTATTCTCTTGCTCATGATACCCCTCCCCCATATTGGGCGGCCGACACCAAGCGATTAAGTGATATTAAAATGATCATCGGACGGAGCTTATCGTGGGTTAATTTCCCGTATGACGCGCAGCCCTATTGATCTTCGTGGTGGAGGGGGGACGTCATGGGGACCAGGGTAGAGACCATCATCATCGAACCCCGTTTGCTTGTGCGCGAGGCACTCGAATCGCTGATGGCAAACTATTCTTATCGAGTTGTTTGCCGCGTCGGGTCGACGGCGGACATCGGCAGTTCGTCGATCGTTGCTAATGGGCCCAAACTTGTAATTTTGGGCGCGCAATCCGCCGACAATGCAGTCACCGAGGCTCTTGGCATCCGTAAGTTGTGGGCCGACAGCAAGATCATCCTGCTGTTCGAGTTCGCTTCCCCAGCCGATTTTCAGAAGCTGCTAACGTCGGAGATCGATGGCTGTGTTCCGTTGATCGTTTCTCCAGACACGCTGATCAGCACGCTAGACCTGATCATGACCAAGGATGTTCGTGTCATGGTCGTATCCGATACGAAGCGTCTCTCGATCCCACCCCCACAAGAAGAAGAATCGCCCCCGCCAGGGATCAAGATGGACAATCTCCGGTCGCACGGCATAGAACATGAAACGCTACCAATCGCCATGGCCGCCATGCATCATACCCAACCCATGGTAAACGGCATCAGCGCCGCGGCTCTAAACGCAAACAATAGCGACACTCGATACGTGGCCCCGCTGGGAAATCTCCCCAAACTGTCAGAGCGTGAGGCCCAGATTCTCGACGGCCTGGTGAAGGGTCTTGCTAATAAGGTGATTGCGCGCGCGTGCGACATTACCGAGGCGACGGTCAAGTCCCACATGAAATCGATCCTGCGAAAGATCCGGGTGGCAAATCGTACGCAGGCGGCCATTTGGGCGCTGGAGCACGGCCATCCTGCCGACGAAATCAAGGCTCTAGCAAATTGATCGTCGCCCTCAACGCCGTCTAGCGGCGATACTCAAAAAGGAAGTTAGGCTCACGAAAAGCGAATGCCTTTCGGCGCCAACTCCGGTGTCCAAAGTGCGATTGGCGTTGCCCAGGCCTACCTCACCCGCGTCGCCCGCCGCCGACCGTTATGCGAACTGCGCCCTATCCTGCTTGCTTAGGGATTACTCCTTAAGAATGGCCACCTCGCCTTTTTCGAACGCGGGCTAATCAAAGACATCAGTTTAGTATGTAGCGAGTTGGTGGGCCCCGCCCTTTCCGAGAGGACCAGAGGAACACGTTGACCATGACAAAGTCCGTCCGTCTGCGCCAATAGCTCGAAGATCCCCTTTCTGGATTAGATAGGATGTCGATATGAAAACGCGTGCCGGCGACTGGGTAGAAGTTCGGAGCAAGGAGGAAATCCTCAGGACGCTCGACAAGAGTGGTCGGCTCGACGGACTTCCCTTCATGCCGCAAATGTTCAATTACTGTGGTCGGCGCTTCCGTGTTCACAGCAGCGCGTACAAGACCTGTGATACCGTCAGCGGCCATTATGTCGGGCGAAGCTTGCCTGACGCGGTCCATCTCAATATGCGTTGTGATGGCCAAACCTATGGCGGGTGTCAGGCCGGTTGCTTGATTTTCTGGAAAAACGCCTGGCTCAAACCCATCGAAGGGCCGGTCCCGGCAAAGCCGGTACGTGACGGCGACCTCGGCGAGGTCAATGGCCCGCAACAGCAAGACCCCTGCACGGATCGTGACGTCTGGAAAGCAACCACCTACGAAGACGCGGGCCGTGAAACGAGATATTCCTGTCAAGCAACCGAGCTGCTCAACTACACCGCGCCGCTCAAATGGTGGGACCCCAGGCAATATGTGGAAGCCTACACTTCAGGCAATAGAACTTTGCCTCAGGTGTGCCGGGGCGTCTTCTACCTGTTTTACTATTATGCAACGCTGGCCTTCAGCGACAGATGGGGGGGCCCCGCTCGCTGGGTATACAACCGGTTTCAGGCCGTCACTGGCGGCATCCCGTTCCCCCGCTTGAAGGGAAAAATTCCGGCAGGAGAGCCCACGCCCAGACGTGATCTTGGTCTTCAGCCGGGCGATCTGGTGCGCGTGAGGTCTTACGATGAGATCCTCGCGACGCTGGACACGCGACTCTCAAACAGAGGCCTCTCGATCGATGCCGAGCTCGCGCCATTCTGCGGCAAGATTTTCCGTGTCGGTACTCGCATCGATCGCTTCATTGACGAAAAAAATGGAAAAATGCGGTCGATGAAGACGCCAGCCGTCACGTTGGACGGCGTTATCTGCAAATCGCTCTATAGCGGCCAGCGGATGTTTTGCCCCAGGGGCATCCATTTGTGGTGCCGGGAAATTTGGCTGGAACGCGTCTCCACTGACGCGTGTTCCGGATCGGCTCTGCCTATCCCGGCCGGCACATGCTCGACGGCAGACAAGGGTGTGTCGAGCGCCAGCGACGTAGCCCCGGAATGGGCATTGGATCCCCTCGTCAAGGGGTAGAGCTCGCCACGTGAACTTAATCAAAACAGCTTCGGTTTGCGGTTTGGAAAAACCGAGTGCCTGCATAGCTGCACGAGTCAACCAAGTGGAAGTTTTTTCCAGCGTTTATTTGCTGAAGGCCGTGCAACCGGTGCGAGGGCCGTGAGGGACGCCGGCAAAAGGAAACAGCTCAAACGGCGCGGCCACCGCGTCCTCGTCCATGACTTCGCTGCACCCCCCGCCAATGCTCCGAACCGTGCCTCCCGCTCCTCGCAACTCGATACCGCATGTCCAACCGATGGATCGTTGAAATCCATCAGGCTTCTAGGAACGTCAGTCGCCTGTGCCACTTACGATTCCGCGCTGGAGCGAATCAAGGTGCTCGCACGTGAACCGCGGGCCACGGCGGTCTGCCCCTCCAACACCCACATCCTTGGCGAGGCCCGGCACAACCCCGCGTTTGCCCGTATCCTGGCTCGGTTCGACTTGGTGTTGCCGGACGGGATGCCGGTCGTTTGGATGCTCAACTTTCGAGGAGCCGGTCTGAAGGACCGCGTATATGGTCCTTATTTCATGCGACACGTGTTGCGGAACACACCGCGGCCCTGGCGTCATTTCTTTTTCGGCGATTCCGAGGAATGCCTCGTCGAGCTGCGACGCGTGCTGCTCCAATTGCAACCAGATATCGAAATTACCGGCATGCTTAGCCCGCCGTTTCGGCCCTTCACGGAGGCCGACGAGGTGTCGTTCGCCGCAACCATCAATCGCGCCAATCCGGATTTCGTGTGGGTCGCCTTGCCCGGCGTGCGGATGGAACAGTGGATCATCGACAACCAGGCGCGGTACCGAAGGAGTGTGTTCCTTGCGGTGGGCGATGCATTTACATTACTCAGCGGCCGACGGTCGTTCGCTCCGCGGTGGATGCAACGGATGGGATTAACCTGGGCTTACCGGTTATGCAAGGAACCACTCCGACTGAGCCCGCGTTACCTGCGATATAATTCTATCTTCGTATCTTATTTGCTCTGGGATATCCTACGCGGGCGGGCTTGGGAAAAGATCCGTCCGACAATTTAATCGGGATTCTCGAATGACCCGCGCACTTCGTGGCCAGAAGCAATCGCCGGAAGATTGCGGCAGTGGGCGCCGAACGATCTCCAATCGCCTTTCAGACCGCGCGGGAGCGGTAGTCTGACGCGGGGACTAAAGTCTGGCAGTTGAACTCCTCGGTCTGATCGGTGGTTAGGGGCCGAGGCGCGGAGCCTGTAGCGAGCGCAGCGCCTTGGCCCCGTTGCCGTGAAGACTGTTCGGTATAGGCCGCCGTCGTCGGCCAGCCGATGCGCTAATGAAAACGCACGGTGCTGTATCCCGCCGACATTCCTCGAGCGCGATGCCCGCCGTCGTCCATGTCCCGCTCCCGCACCAAGGAGAGATCGAAGACATCGCCGACCAGGCCCTCGCCAAGGTGATGGCGCTTCTGGTCAGTGCCTAGTTTTCTCCGGCAGCACGGACGAAACCGCCGGGTCGGTCGCCGCTGGTTTCGGCGGCGGCGAGGGACGGGCAGGGATCGGCTTCAGGAAGGCGGCCACGGCGGCGGCGGTGGCGTTGGCGTCCTCATCTATCGAGTTGTGGCCGAGCTTCTTGAAGATTACCAGCTTGGCGCCCTTGATGTCGTTCCGGAAGTGGAAGGCATCGGCGCTCGGCTCCCAGCCGTCCTTGGCGCCCCACAGGATCAGGGTCGGCACGTCGAGCTGCTGGAGCGGCGTGGGATCGAGCGGCCCCTGCGTGCGGGCACGCAGGAGCGTCGCCTCACGGTTGCCGGGGAAGCGTTGCAGCTCGGCGGCGCGCCTCACGCGCTCGTCCGTCACCATTGCCGGATCGGCATAGGCCTGCTTCAGCGTATGCCGCACCCACAGCTCGGGCTTGAAGTAAATGCCAATATCGCCGACCAGTGGCAGGCGCGCGAGCCGCGTCGGCCATCGAGCCTCGGGGGGCGGATAGCCCGCCGCGTCGACCAGGATGAGCTGGCTCACGCGATCCGGCCGCGTCGCCGCGAAGGTCCAGGCCACGGCGCCGCCTAGCGAATGGCCGGCCAGCACGAAGCGATCGAGATTGAGGGTGTCGACCAGTGCCTCGATGAAGTCAGCATAGGCCGCGACGGTGTATTCGTCGCGCGGCCAGGCGCCAGTGAGGCCGTGGCCAGGGAGGTCGAAAGAGATCAGCCGCGCTTGGCCCCCGAGCGCGCGCACCCAGCCTTCCCATATGTGGAGCGAGCCGCTCGAACCATGGACCAGCACCAGCGGGATGCCGTCGGGGTTCCCCTCGTCGCGCACATGGGCGTGCGCGCCGCCGACATCGATGAACTTCGAATGGTCGTTGGCATAGCGCGCGATCAGCATGTCCGCCGGCAGGCTGGGCGAATAGGCCCACTGCGCCACACCCGCCAGCACGCCGATAGCGAACAGCAGGTAGAGTGACCAACGCCGGCGTGGCTCCTTGCCCTTACGCCGACCGCTGGGCATGGTCATTTCCTTGCGCCGGCGCGGCCGCGGTCTCTGGAAGAAAAGAACCGCAAGCTGACGAAGCTTCTGGCTGAGGCTCACCTCCCGAGTTCAGTCCCAGCTGCAATCGTCGGTGTCGGGACGACAGCGCCGACGCTCTCGATATACTTCCTGCGCCTACCCCGATGTGGCCAACAGTCAAACGCGCGCGACATGTGCCGGGCAGTACGACGCACTTGAGCAGGGTGCCGAGCGGGCTTTCGCACAGACACGGGGCGGCCATCTAACTGGGTGTTCTCCGGCGCAACCGCGGGCCAAGCGACCCTGGCCAGCCATAACCATGGGCTGCCCTGCGTGGGTCATTTTGGCTTATGAGCTGGGCCGTGACCTTGGCGCTATGTGCAGCCACCAGCATGAAGCACACCGACTTGCTCACGACGCCGATCGGCTTGCCTCTTGGCGTACCAAAGTAGACCTTGATTTGCCGCAGTCTTCGTGAGTAGCGCTTGCCATCAGTGCTGAGAAAACCTTTCAGTTGATTGTGGTCAAGAGCCCAGGAAACGTTGGCGTGGAACCGCTTCAGGAACAATCGCTCGTTTGCACATCGGAAACGGCCAAGCAGAGCCAGTTCTGCCAGCATCGCGCGATCACTGCCGGCGAAATTGGGCAGGAGAGACGTTTGCTGCAGGATTTCACGACGGACAACGCCGAACATGTGAGTTCCCCAGCGGGCACGCGTGAGCACCTGCCAAAATCGGTTGATGGCGACAGAAGTATCGCCAATGCTCGGGGCGTCCGCCCAGTACCGCTTTCCAGTCTTTGGATCGAGGAAGCTTCCTGTCTCCTGTTCGAAGGGGAGAAGCTCGCTCTTTTCGTCGATAAAGGCACTGCCACTATGGGCCAGAATGGTTTCTGGATTCTCTTCGAGCAACTTAACGCACGCGTCCAGGTAGGCCTCATGGTACAGGTCATCGTGGGCCGCCCACTTGAACAAGGGCGCCGTCGAGAGCTCGAATGCTCGATTGTAATTGGGGATTGCGCCCAAATTCGTGTCGTTTCGAAAATAGCGAATACGAACGTCGCGGCTGGCGTATTCGCCGCAGATTTGCCGGGTGCGATCGATCGAAGCGTTGTCACAGATCACGATCTCGAAGTCTCTAAAGGTCTGCGCCAATAAGCTGTCGAGCAGTTCTGGCAAGAACTCCTCTCCATTGAACACCGGGATTCCAATCGACAGCTTAGGCATCGAGCTCAAGCACCATATTTTAGTAGACACCGAATATGTCGGGCGCAAACGCCTGGATCAAACGCGCCAGCGCGGTACCACTTTGTGATTAGCTCGCCAGCAGCCACATGGGCAGAGCTTCGGCTGCCGGAAAGCTGCACCAGCACAATGGGTCTCTAGGTGTGTGGTCCCGGGATGAGATGGTGCGGGTTTATCTTGAAGATTGACGGATCTTTGGTCCGGGTCTCGCAGATGACCTGATAGGGCGTCCGCCACTTCAGCGCCTTGAGGTGCTTGGCGAAGTTGTAGGCGGTGACGAAGGCCAGGACATGGGCCTTGAGGCTTTCCAAGTCGTCGTAGTGGTAGACCTTAACTGTGGCGTCCTTGATCGTCCGGTTCATCCGCTCGGCCTGGCCGTTGGTCCACGGGTGATAGGGCTTGGTCAGTCTGTGCTCGATGCCATGCTCGATGCAGACGCGGTCGAAGATGTGCGGACCGAGCAAGCGAGTGCTGGGCCGCTCCCTGTTCTTGGGTAGGTCGGCGAAGGCCATGCCGTTGTCGGTGAGCACGATGTGGATCTTGTAAGGGAAGACCTCCACCACGTTCCTGAGGAAGGCTGAGCCTTCCATCTTGCCGGCGCTGTCGTGGAACTCGACGTAGGTGAACTTCGAGACCCGATCGATGGCCAGGAACATGACCAACTTGCCGTCGGTGTGGCGGAGCTCGCAGCTGTCGATGTGGACGTAGCCGATCTCATAGGTCTTGAACCGCTTGCGCTGCTCCTTGGTCTCCTCGACTGGCAATCGGGAGATGCCATGACGCTGGAGGCAGCGATGCAGGGCGCTGCGGCTGAGGTTGGGGATGGTGTCTCTCAGGCAGCCCAGCACATCGTCCAGCGGCAGCAGTGTCTTCTGCCGGAACGCCACGACGATGGCTTCCTCGGCCGGTGTCAGCACCGTGCTCCTGGGCACCTTCGGCCCCATCGGGGCATCGGCTGTCGTAGCCCGACAGCGCCATTTCTTCACCGTCTTCGGGTTCAGGCAGTGTCGAGCGGCAAGGGACCGGGTGCTCTCTTGCGACGCTTGGAGCTCGGCTCGAACACGCGGCGTCGTGCGGGCGCAGCCATGAAGAACGCCTCCCAAAATGCATCCTCCCCCTGACGACTCAGGATCGATGATGCACCATCAGTCTCCGGGACTACACACCTAGTTCGGTGTCGATCTGAGGTGATCGGCGAGCCGCAGGGAGAGGGCGGCGATGGTCAGCGACGGGTTGGCATAGCCGCCGGTGGGAAAGACCGACCCTCCGGCGATGTAGAGGTTGGTCATCTCGTGCACTCGACAGTTCTCATCAACGACTCCACGAGCGGGGTCATGGTGCATCCGTGTCGTACCGAGCTGGTGCCAGTTGCCAAAGACCGCCGACGGATGCTCCCCGCCTCCGAGGGTCGACATCACAGTGCCCACGCCTGCCTTACCAACAGCGTCGCCAAAGATCTCCATGGTCCGCCGGATCGAGTCCCAGTCCATGTTCGTCAGCCGCCAATCGAGGATCGTCATGGGGACGCCGAGTTCGATCTCGGCGTCGGGCGAGTTTCACCCGAGAGGACATCGTCGGCGCCTGCTCGGCCATTACGTCAATGCCAAAGATCTCCGGTGGGCGCCCGGAGCGCCAGGTCGCGTAGTGGCGGAGGATCTGAGGTGCGCCAAGGACGGCCCGCAGCGCATGCCTCACCAGTCCCGGTGTCGCAACCCCGTAATGCACTGATCTTCGGACGACCTGGGCCGACTGCACGGCCGCCGTCATGCCGGAGCGGTAGGTAGGTCGTAGACGCAGCACCGAGTTGAGCAGTCGCTCCTTTCTCAAGACAGAGTCGCTCAACCGAAACATGGCTTCGACCATGAGGTCCTCTCCAGCGTGTTGGTGCTGGTACAGCCTGAATGCATTTCGATCGAGCTCCGGATCGGGAATCAGGTATCCCACTGCGACATCCGGATGTTCCATGAACGACCGGCCTACCAAGTCGTGATTGTTGCCGATGCCAGTGGGCTGGCTGTCCCTCGAGACCAGCAGCAGGCGAGCGGTCTCGATCGCGCCCGCGGCGAGGACGAACGTCTGTGCTCGGACGCTGAATTGGTTGCCCGACAACGTCGCACAGTCCATCTGGACCACGCGCCCTCCCTTGTCAGCGAGATGCACGGCGGTCGCGTGGAGCACGAGGTTGACGTTCTCGGCCCGCGCGAAGTCACCCTCGAACCGATTGAATCTGCTGCGCCTGCCAAACTGGAAAATCACCGACTTGACGAGCTCGGGGTCCATGGGTAGCGGAGCCCCGTAGCCTCGGGATTCCCACGTCTTCGCGTCGTAGGCGAACGGACCCAGCCCACACAAATATTGGGCTCGTTCGTAGAAGGGGTCGAGCTGCGCCCTGTCGATGGGCCAACCGTGTTCCGGCAAGCCGTCTCGTGTCCGGAAGTCGATCGCATCGAGCGGTCGGGCGTGAACGCCGCGGTGTTCGTGCCACGCCCGCGACGAGCCGCCGAACGCCCGCACCCTTGTGAAGCGGAGCGGATAGTACGGTTGTCCGGCGTTCCGGCCGCTGGCCAGTGCTTGCTCACCCAGGGTATGTCGTCGCAGCACGGTCGGTAGGTCGCGAAGGGACTTCGTGAACTCGAGACCGCCTCCTTCGAGAAGCAAGACGCTCTCAGACCGACCGATGAACTCCTTCGCGATCGAGATCCCGGCGATCCCGGCGCCAACAATGCAGATGTCGGCCTCCAGGTTCGAGTCTGTGGCGATGCTTCTAGCGTCAGTGAACACCCGACGGCCTCCGATCCTCAAGCATGGTGGAGGGCAGGACCATGATGCTTCAGCCAAGATCTGAACATAAGTACCGGCCAGAGATGGTCAGCGCGATCTCGCCGGCCGCTGAGATGTTCGTGCCACTTCACTTGGATCGGACCTGGGTCCAATAGCCCCTCTTGGCGGATCTGACCTGGATCCAATAGGTCCTCTGCCCACTCCCTCAGGGGTCCTTTGAGCCATGTGCTCAACGGCAGATGGAATCCCATTTTGGGTCGCTGGAACAATGCCTCGGGAACGTGTCGGTGGAGGACCTGGCGAAGGATGTATTTCCCCGTCTCGCCGCGCACCTTCAGGCCAGGCGGCAGAGTGAAGGCGAATTCGACGACGCGATAGTCCATGAACGGCACCCGCGCCTCTACGCTAACGGCCATGCTTGCGCGATCGACCTTCTTAAGCTGCGTATCCACAAAGGTCGTGACGAGTTCATGAGCGAGCATCCGCTCCAAGATCTCGAATTCGCCGTTCAGTCGAACGAAAGCAGAATCGGCTGGCGATTGCTCGGGATCGTGACCGACGACGAGCCGGTCACCAGGATCCCACCGAGTGGATAGTACGCGGTACATCTCTTCGTGGCCGGCAGAGGCCATCCAGCGTGCCAATCGGTGGAGTTTGGCGCCAGGGGTTCGCTCCCGTAGCCTGGAAGGGACGGCCGGCTCGACAAAGTCGAAGACCTTGTCCCACGTCGCCGGTGGAATTGCCGTCAGCGCTCGAGCTCCTTGCTTCCGAATCCCGACCGGCAGCCAACCGAGCTGTCGGCACACCCGTGGCAGCCATCGATGGCGATGGTAACCCGCGAATAGCTCGTCGCCTCCGTCGCCGGACAATGTGACGGTGACGCTCTGTCCAGCGAGCCGATAGGCGACGTGATTGGACACATAGGACGGATCGGATTGCGGCAGGTCGGACATCCGAGCGAGCGAAGGGATCAGCTCGATGATGTCGTTTGGCGCCATGTAAAGCTCGGTGTGATCCGAGCCGATGTGAGCGGCGATCTGCCGAGCGGCAGGCGCCTCATCGAGGCCCGAATCGGGGAAGCCGATCGAGAAGCTTCGGATCTTCCTCGCACTATCCTTCTGGAGAAGTGCGAGTACCGTCGCGGAATCGATCCCGCCCGAGAGCAGAACGCCCAGCGGAACATCGCTGACCGTGCGCAAGCGGACTGCGTCCCTCAACAAGCTTTCCAACCTATCGACGGCCTCGGCCTCGCTTCCCGGGAAGCGATCGTGGCGCCCGATCTCGGCCTTGTCGGTCGCCGACCAGTACACGCGCTCATGCGCCTGAAGCTTCTGATCGAACGTCACGTACGTTCCTGGGCGGATGGCGCGAACGCCGCGGTAGATCGTCTCCTCGGATCGACGGTGTATCCCGCGCAGGTAGCGATCGAGCCAGTCGCGGTCGATCGTCAGGGCTGCGTCTGGATAGAGCGAGATCGCTTTCAATTCCGAACCGAATACGAGTGCACCGTTGAGGCGACCGCAGTAGAGAGGCTTTACCCCGAGTTCGATCTCGCACCAGGCATAGTGTTCGCTCGCGGACATCCCAGAGCGCGAACGCGAACATGCCGTTGAACGACTCGAGCGCCCTGTCGAGGCCCCAGGCTTCGATGGCCGCAAGGATCACCTCGGTGTCCGAGTGACCGCGCCAGCGCGGCGCCAGACCTGCCGACTCAAGCGTGCGAGCGATCGCCGCGGAGTTGTAGATCTCACCGTTGTACGTGATCACGTAGCGACCCGATGCGGAGTGCATGGGCATATGGCCCTCGGGTGACAGGTCGATGATCGCAAGCCTTCGATTTCCGAGCGCGACTCCCGCGATCGGGTCGACCCAGGCACCCTCGTCGTTGGGTCCGCGGTGCGCCAGGGACTTCGTCATATCAATGACATGCCGGCGCATCGAGGCGGGATCACAACTACTGCCGGGCCTTAAAAAGCCTGCGATGCCGCACATGAGGAGCCTTCCAGTCTTGATTGGCGAAAATCCACCGTTCCATCCGCAAGCCGGGCAACGCCACATACACACGAATTCCGGAAGGGCGCGACGAAAATAGACTGTTTGGATTTAGCCGCACTACGGCCTTTGGTGATCCGTCGCCGGAATTTTGGAGTACCACTAACGCGCGCTAATGCAATCTTCTGACGCTGCGAAATTCTGGTACTTTCACTGCGTGTAGCGAAGGATCGATTAGGCGGCGCAGTCGTCGAACCAATGTCCCCAAGTCCGCGGTGCGTACGGCCACTATGCCTTGTCTGGGGGTACCATGAATAGATTTCGAGCAATAGAAGGTCTTCGCGGCGTGTTGGCCTGGGCTGTCGTCTTTTCTCATCTGGTCTACTTTTCAGACATATATACCCATGGTTTCGGCGCCCTAATTAGCCACCTCGGCCGGCCCGCGGTCTTGATATTCGTCATCGTCAGCGGATTTGTAATCACCCATGCGATTATCGAGCGGCCAGAGCCCTATCGCAGCTACCTGACGCGGCGCTTCATGAGAATTTTTCCGCTATTCGCGGTCACCTCAGCGATCGGCTATTTCGCCTGTGATGTCCAAGTCTCCACGCTGGCACGTGTCGCCTATTCCGGCGATTCTGAATTCGACTTCGTGCCGCTGGTAAACGGTATCGCCAGCTCCGATCATCAAAACCTATGGTTGCACGTTTTGGCGCACTTGACGATGATGCACGGCGCGATTAGTGACGGCGCCTTGCCGTTCTCGGCATACGCCTTCAATATTCCAGCCTGGAGCATATCGCTTGAGTGGCAGTTCTATGTGATTGCTCCGCTCGTCTTGATGATCGTAATACGGCATAAATTTCTTATTCCTGCTGCGATTGTACTCGCTATGATTGAAGGGGCGTTTGGGGCGCACCTGTTCGGCCATTTTTACCAACCCAGCTTTCTGCCGGCGGCGGCGACCTATTTTGCGATCGGGATTGCGTGTCGGCTGATCTACCCGTCAGTCGCCGGCAGCACCCGATACCCCATCGGCATCGCGGTATTGATCATCATCATGCTGCTTCCTATCTCTGGCGTTCCTATAGCCTCCGTCCTCGTCTGGATGTTGGTTTATCTGGGGCTCATCGTCGGTCGAGAGGAAAGCTCAGACTCCTTTTTCACTCAGGTTCACCGCAGGCTTTGGGAGAACCCAGTCATTCTTTATTTTGGGTCGCGGTCGTATTCGATTTATCTCACACACATACTTGCGATCACTCTCTGTCATTTTGTATGGATAAGGTTGAAACCTCTGGCAGGCCCCTTGGAGACCTTCGTTGCCCTATCGGCTATGACAGTGCCGATGACAATGGCAGCAGCTGAACTGCTTTATCGGAGTGTCGAACGACCGGGCATTGCGCTCGGGTCGCGGGTCGCACAATGGCTCAATCAGCCGTTGGTTGCTCGCCCGGGTGCCTTACAAGATATCCTGATTAGGAAGGTCGCCACCTCTCCGGACGCTCCTTAGCAGGAGGCGGCGCCGCATCGGGAAGATTTGGGGATCTGCCGCACGTTCCACCCCGCCTTCAGTCTGGCAACTGTCTGCCGACCACGCCGGTCAACGATCGTCCGAACGCACTATTCATGGAAGACCAGCCGTTGACCGAAGTGGTGAACGAGGATTCAGAAGTCTTGCAATCCAAACGGCCTGGAGATCGATTGATGGGCCCTTGATGGCGACGGGCAGCTATTGGAAAAGAATCAACCGACCACCCTGCTCCAAACCCTTTCGTCGAAACCGATCCCAATCCGTCACGTTGTGCCCCCAGACGAAACGGGCCGGCCCGCTCATGCGCGGAACGCGATATATATTGTCGTCGAAACTGTTGTTGCCCTCCGTGATGATCCCGAAATTCTCATTGTCGAAACTGACGTCGGAAACGCCGCCGGCGCAAGCGGCGCCCTCGAAAGTCAAATCGTTGTTGCGAACGGTGTTGTTGCGCGTTTTGTATTCGCCGCCGTCCTTGGTCCGACGGCCCTGGTCGATCAGCACGACGCCACATCCGCCAGCGGCGATAGTCAACGTGTTGTTGTTCACCTCCACATCCTGCGAGGCCGCAACAGCAATCTCCGTGCGCCAGAACCAGCCCCGGTACCCCCTGCCATTGTGCCGGACCACGTTGTTGCGTATTACGGCTTTGAATGAAATCTCGTGAAAGATGCCAATATCCTGATTGTTCTCTACGAGATTGCCATCATAGACGACGTTGCGGCAGTCGATATCGCACCACAACCCGGGACCGATGTTGTCGTAAACATGATTTCCGAGGAACGTGACCCCATCGCTCAAGGCGATCTTCACGCCGCCGGCTTCCCAAGTATAATCGAAGCCGTAGATGTTGTTCGACCAGATCCTGTTTTTCTCGATCGAAATGTGTCGACCGTAGCCCGCGACGCCGATCTCGCCGTTGTGATGAATATCGCAGTCGCGCACATGGCCGCCGGTTCCGATGGCAATCCCGGCCCCGCTGTTCAAGCGTACCTCGCAGTTCTCGATAGTCCATCCGGTCGCTTCGCTCGCGTGGATCGCTCCTTTCTGCGCTACGCTCGCATATTTCTCGACAGTTATGTTCCTGATCAGGACGTCGCGCGCCGTGCTTTCGAATGCAAAGGCGGCGACGGTGGCCTCCACCTTGCGGTTCCCCGGATCATCGGCGAGATAGATCTTCCCGTTGGCATAATCAAAATAGAACTCGCCGCTCTTCAGATGGTCTTTGCCCAGGACCTGCTGCAGCGGCTTATCGTCAATGAACACACCTTCAGGCAGATTGCATGCTGGCGTGTCGTGGGCACACTCGCCGTGCTTGCGGCCGCGCTGCAATTGGCCGCTCGCTACCCAGTAGCGTCCCTCGCGACCGAAGTTCGTGAGCAGCTTGCTGCCGTTAAGAACCGAGCGGCCCTCACCGAAAAAACTCTGGCCCGTCCGCGGCCGAACGGCCTCCGCTCTATGCATCCCGTTTTTCAGGCAGAACACTGCGCCGTCACCAGCACTGTCGACCGCCGCCTGGATGGAGGCGCCCGGTTCGACCGCGATCGCACCCAGCGGGCAAGGAGCGTCCGTGACGCCCGCGGCGGCCGCTGCAGCCGTAGCCGATGAACCGAGGATCAATAGAGTCGACAGCACCGGCCAGGATACCGAAATACGCGTAGCGAGCGACCAAAGCTCTGCCCACAGCGAGTCCGCTGGTCTATGGTTCATCGCGCACCTCCCGGCGAAATGAAAGGCTGAGCCCGATAGACCATCACGGACCCGGCGCCGAAGCCGAACAGGCACCAGAACCAGATGCCCTGCACCGGCCCCTCGAGCACGACGTCGAACGTCGCGTTGATAACGATCGCCGCAGCATAGCAGCCGATGAACAGGAACAGGTCGGCCCACTGTTTGTGTCCGCGGGCGCGGGCCGTCAGTAGCGCTTTCATCATCATGCCAAACCAGGACACGAGGACGAGCGCCCACAGCACCAGGCCCGGAACCCCAGCGCGCGCCAACAGGGTCATGTAGACGTTATGTGGGCTGCGCGTCAGAGCTCGATTTTCGCCGGTTGGCCCTTTGTCTGGGCCGGCGAAACCGTCTTCCTCGGCGATATTCAGTCCGAACCCTCTGCCGGTCCAGAAGTTGGGACCATGGATGGTATCCTGAATGATTGTGTCCCACCACCTCTCACGCCACTTCTTGGTTCCTTCTCCTTGCTGCCCGGATTGCCCGATGATGCTCATGGCATTCTCGACGATCTGGTGTGCGCTGACCGGGCGCTCCCACGACTGCTTGGCCTCGTTGTGTTCGCCAAACATGGACTCAAGCGTCAGCAGAGCGGCCAATATGGCCAAGCCCACTCCCACGGTAGTCAGCATCAAACGGAACCGTCCGAGCATGACCATCGCGAAGGCGATGGGCAGGACGACGGAGAGCATCGCGCCGCGGTTGGTCGCGCTGACAAGAGCCAGCGTGGCGAACCAGACAAGGACCCACGCGACCGACACCTTGCGGTAGCCGATCAGGACGAAGACCATGATGCCCGCCAAATGCGATCCGACCACGCTCGGACCTAAATTCACGATCGGCACCGGACCATACAGCTGCGGAATGTATTCCTCGCAGTATTTATTGAGCAACAAGCCCACGAATATGGCGGGTAAGCTCGCCAGCATGATCCTGTAATGGCGAAGCACGAGGTATATCCGGCGCGCATCCTCGAGCAACAGGCCAATGACGATAAAGCTAAAGCCGCCATACATGATGACGGTGCTGTCGCGCAGGCAATCGAACCCGTACAAGCCAAGGAACGGCAGCGTGCGCGCAAGGACCAAGGCCATCAGCGCGACGAGCAAGACGGCCGGCAGCGTCGCCAGGGCTCCGACAAAAGCGCCGGTCCTGAGAAAGACAATGATTCCGCTGAGAAACGCGATCTCGCCCACGTAAAGCGGCGGGAAACCGAGATAGGCGAAACCTTTCCCCATCACTGCATAACCCAGCAACACGATTGCAAGGAACGCAAGATAGCGATCGCCCGCGAGAAGGCTGCGCCGGGACTCGTATCTAAGCGTGTCCGACATGGTCACCGTGGGTGCAAGACTTTCTTCTCCTCATGGCTCCGCAGCCGCATTACTGTTTGTCGCGAGCACGACCTGCGCTCTCGCTTTTTCGCGAGTGATCAGCGACGCGATCGCAGCCATGGCGCCGATCATGCGCACCAAATTGGCAATCAGCAGAGCGAGGCAGGCGCCGAACACGCCGAGCGGGCCGATGAGCGCCAATGCCAGCGCCAGCGCCGCCACCGCCGCCGCGACGTTCACCACGAAGGCAAGCTTCCCCGCCTGGACGCCGAGCAGCGTTTTGCTGATCATTTCGGCGATGTAGTCGAGGACGCCGGCGAAGGCGAGAAGCTGCAGACCGGCGGCGGCGGCGAGATAGGGCGATGACGGCCCGTAAGCCGTGCGCAGAAGCAGATCTGGCATCAACACTGCGGCGGCGCAGATCGCCAGGATCGGACCCAATCCGAAGAGCACATAATGATGCGCCGCTCGCGACGCACCGAGGATGCCGCCCGACCGGTGCGCATGCGCCGCGATCTGTGGAACGGCATTGCCGATCCCGAAGATGATCGGGTTCATCATGTTGGCGATGTTAAGACCGGCCTGAAGCGACGCCGTTGCGGCAGTGCCCGCGAAAGCCGCGAGCAGCCACGGAAAGAGCTGCACGCGAAGCAGCACCAGCAAATAGCTAACCAGCGACCACTTTCCGACTGAAAAGTATTCAAGGGCCAAGCTTCGCAATTCGACGATATCTGGCCGGGCAAAACGCAGCTTCAGCGCATGCACCAAAGCACCAAGGGAAAACGTCGCCGACATCACATACAGAGCGGTCGAAAGCGTGATGGAATCGATCCACAGCAGGCCCGCAATCAGCAGAACCTGCCCGACAAACGCGACGCCGTCTCCGGCCACGGCCTCGCGGTAGCGAAAATCGGCCAGCAAGAAACGCCGCGATGTCTCCTGCGCCTGCCAGCACAGGTAGCAGAGACATGCCGGCAGCAGGATGGTCCCCTCCTCCAGCACCGCCGTTCCAATCGCCATGAACACGAGGAGCACAAGGCTGAGCACCACGGCGAGCACCGCCGTGTTGCCAAGCAGACGCGGCCGTTCCTCGTCGCCCACGACGCACAACCGAACGGACAGCGGATAGGAGATGAACGAGTAGTCGATCGTCCGCAACAGGAAGATGGCGCCTAGAAAGAGGGCGAATTCCCCGTAGTCGTCTTGGCTGAGCGTGCGGGCGAGCAGCACGTTGAGCAGAAAGTTGCCTCCGCTCACAACGCACTGATCGACAAGCGTCCATGATGCCCTCGAGAGAAAATGCTGGCCGGCCATCGGTGCCCTCAACAAACCTTGTTTATTGGAGATGGAGGCAAACCTTTCAGGATTCGGGCGGATGTTCCCCGCATCCGAGAATGTTCCTCCTCTTGAAGCGTCCAGCGAGCCTGCGGCGACCAGACGAACAAGCTGCCCCGGTCTCGTCGGTGCCGCTGCGACCGAGCCCGTCGCTTCCGGAGGGCAACGCTGCCGTCCGTTGGCGGGCGGCAAGGCGGTCGAGCAGACCGCTGATGAAGAGCTGCCCGGAGCGCAAGCGAGGCAAGAGAAGGTCGAGCAGGAACTGGCGCGGCTTGAGGCCGCGTCGATCGGACCACATCACCAGACCGATGCCGGCCAGCAAACTTAGCAGGAACGAGAGCCCCAGGATCGCGAATCCCTTGGGGCTCGTCGGTGTACGGTTTGGTATCGCCAGCTTGACGCTCTCCTCAGACGTAACGGCGTCCTGACCATCCTCGCTGGCGGCCATGACTGCATTCAGGGCGGCGCGCGCAGCGCCCAGTTCGTCCGCAGCCTGCAGGACCTTTGGATGCTTGTCGCCATTGACCCCGAGTTGCCGCGCCAGTTCAATCTCGGCCGCCGTCACTGCATCCCGTTTTCGTTGAATGGACTTGGCCCGGAGGTATTCAACAGCGATGGCGTTGACGACCCGGGCGGCCTCGTCCGCCGAAGACGCCGTAAAGGAAATGGAAATGAGGTATGAGCGTGTGTCATTCTTCACCTCCACCTTGTTTTGCAGCATCGCAACCTGGCGATCGAATGGCGAATAGCTACGGGTCTCCGGGAAAAACATCGCCCGGAACCAACCCAGACTCTGCGATGCTCCGGGCTGCTGTTGCAGCCCAAGGCGCCTTACGACCGCCTGCAGGATCACGTCGGAGACGATCAGGCGCGCCTCACCGTTGACAACCGACTTGGCGTTGACGCTTGCCAGGGCCACGATCTTTCCTTGGCCCTGGGAGTACAGGCTGGGATAGATGAGCGCCGTTGCCGAATACTTCCGCGGCATCAACGGTATGATGATGAACGCGAGCGCCAACGCGAGCGCGACGAAGGATGCGATAAACCGCCAGTGTCGCCGAAGCGACAGCAGCGTACGGGTGGCTACATTTTCGTAGTGCGCTCGGAAATCCGAGTGCTCCAGCTGAAAATTAGGGTGCTTCTCGGGATCGAGCCTAAGCATGCTCATGGTTGATCTATTACCTGATCGGAACGCGCAGCGGGCGACGCTTATGACGGCATAGGGGGCCCAAAGGGGTTAACCCCAAAGAGACGGCGCCGAGTTACTCGATCGCGCCATCGGCATACAGCCTTTCAAGGGGAGTACCCTTGACGGTTCGTTGACTTAATGCGCCGCCACAGACAGAAAAAGCGCATCTGCTCTATTCGTCGGAGACAGGACGTTCCGAGATCGGACGTCGAGATGGCCACACGCCGATATGCCACATCTACGAGCAAAGGCTACTGAGATGAAAACAGTTCTGTTCTGCGGTGGTCTCGGTACCCGCATCCGAGATGTCTCCGAGAGCGTACCGAAGCCCATGATCCCGATCGGCGACAAGCCGATTCTGTGGCATCTGATGCACTATTACAGTCAGTTCGGCCACAGGGACTTCGTCTTGTGCCTCGGCTACAAGGCAAACGTCGTCAAAGAATTCTTCCTGAACTACAAGCCGCAGACCTACGCCGACTGCATCGTCTCGGGTTTTGGCGACAACGTCGAGATCCTTGGCGATCCGCAGCGGGACTGGCGAATTGCGATGATCGACACCGGGATCTGGCGCAATATCGGCCAGCGACTGTGGGCCGTACGCGAGCATGTCGCAGGTGAGGAGATGTTCCTTGCCAACTACAGCGACGGCCTTTGCGACGTGAACCTGGACGAGATGACCGCGGCATTTAAGGCCAGCGGCAAGATCGGCTGCTTCCTCGCTGTTCGGCCGTCATTCAGCCTCCATCTCGTCGAGATGCGGCCGAGTGGAAAAGTCGAGCGTCTTCGCGCCAGCCAAGATGCCAATCTCTGGATAAATGGCGGTTTCTTCATCTTCCGGAAAGAGATCTTCGAATACATGCGAGACGGCGATGAGTTGGTCGAAGCGCCCTTCCGCCGATTGATCGAAGCCGACCAGCTCATGGCATTCAAGCACGACGGCTTCTGGCGTCCAATGGACACGCTCAGGGACAAGCAGGTTCTCGAGGATCTCGTCGACAAAGGAACGATGCCTTGGTGCCTTAACGGGGCTTCACGGGCCGCCTTGGGCACCGCGGAGAGGAAGACTGGATGAAGCCTCTCGGGCTTGCGGCGTCGGGCGAGCGCCTTTCGGTGCTTTGCCTTGGGGCGCATTCGGACGATATCGAGATCGGCGCCGGCGCGACGATTTTGGGCTGGATAGACCGCGGCGTCCGCCTGGATGTGCACTGGGCGGTGCTCAGCGCCATCGGCCCACGCGCCGACGAGGCGCGCGCATCCGCCCAGCAATTTCTGGGAAATGCGGCCAGCGCTGTCATCGATCTGGCAACGTTCGAGGATGGGTACTTCCCCCACCAGGGAGCTGACATCAAGATTTGGTTTGAGGCGCTTCGAAAGCGCACGTCGCCTGATGTGATCCTGTCTCACTGGCGCCACGACGCGCATCAGGATCATCGCCAAGTCTCCGAGCTGACCTGGAACACCTTTCGCGACCACGCGATCTTCGAATACGAGATTCCGAAATGGGACGGTGATACCGGCCAGCCGAACGTCTACCTCCCTGCCAGCAAGGCGCTGATGGAGCGCAAGACGAAGCTTCTGCACGACCATTTCGGTTCGCAGCGTTCGAAGGACTGGTTCGATAGCGAGATATTCATGGGCCTAGCGCGGTTGCGCGGCATGGAATGCCGCGCCCCCGAGGGCTTCGCCGAAGCCTTCCATGCCCGAAAGCTTACGCTGCAATGATCGAGTGACCAGGTGGGAATAATCGACGTGCGCGCAGTGGCGCATGACAGGAGTGAATGACAATGCGTGTGATGGTGACGGGGCATTCAGGCTATATCGGAACCGTTATGGTTCCCATGCTGCTGCGGTCTGGCCATGAGGTGATCGGCCTCGACAGCAATCTGTATGAGCGCTGCACCTTCGCCGCGGGCGGAGACGTCGCGCAGGTGCCGCACATTCGCAAGGATGTTCGCGACGTCGAGCACGCAGATCTCGAGGGGCTCGATGCCATCATCCATTTGGCGGCCTTGTCGAATGATCCCCTCGGGAATTTTCGACCGGAGCTCACCTACGAGATCAATCATCGTGCCAGCGTGCGCCTGGCCACCCTCGCGAAGCAGGTAGGCGTCAGGCGCTTTTTGCTGGCCTCCTCGTGCAGCAACTACGGGCAGGCAGGCGAGGCGATGCTCGACGAAACCGGTGCGCTGAACCCGGTCACGGCCTACGGAGAATCCAAGGTCCAGTCGGAGCGCGACATTGCCCCGTTGGCCGGCGGCGGATTCTGTCCGACCTTCTTGCGGCCGGCAACCGCCTATGGCGTGTCGCCGCGCATCCGGTTCGACATCGTGCTCAACAATCTCGTGGCCTGGGCGGTCACCACGGGGCTCATCTATCTCAAGTCCGACGGCTCACCCTGGCGGCCGATTGTTCACATCGAGGACATCTCGCGCGCATTCATCGCCGCGCTCGAGGCCCCCGAGGAACTGGTCTCCAACGAAGCGTTCAATGTCGGCCAGACCGGGCACAACTACCGCATCCGCGATATCGCCAATATCGTTGCCGAAGTCGTGCCGGGCTGCCGGCTCGAGATCGCGCCGGACGCCAGCCCGGATACACGCTCGTACCGCGTCAATTTCGACAAGATCGCGCGCGTGCTCCCCGCCTTCAGGCCACAGTTCGATGCACGTCGCGGCGCCGAGCAGCTCTACGCCGCCTATCGGAGGTCGAACCTCACGCTCGAGGAGTTCGAAGGGCCGCGTTACCAACGCATCAGCCACATCCAGAAGCTGATCGCCGACGGCATTCTGGCGAACGACCTCAGACATTGCCGGACCGCCGAGCATCGGGTTGAACGCGCAGTTGCAATCGCCAACGACTAGAAGGGAAGCCAGCGTGATATTCACCGAGACCAAGCTCAAAGGCGCCTTCATCATCGACCTCGAACGCAGGAACGACGAGCGAGGCTTCTTCGCACGTGCCTTCTGCCAGAATGAGTTCCGTGAGCACGGGCTGAAACCCATCATCGCCCAGGCCAACATCGCTTCGAACCTGAAGAAAGGCACGCTTCGGGGGATGCATTTTCAGTATCCCCCGGCGGCCGAGACCAAGCTGGTACGATGCACGCGGGGCGCCATCCTCGACATCATCGTCGACCTTCGGCCCGAGAGCCGGACCTACCTCGAGCACATCGCGGTCGAGCTCAACGAGGACAATATGACGTCCCTCTACGTGCCGGAGCGCTTTGCGCATGGCTATCAGGCACTGCGCGACGGCACCGACACCAGCTACCAGGTCGGCGAATTCTATGCCCCGACGGCCGAGGGAGGGCTGAGGCACGACGATCCGAAATTGGGTCTGCAGTGGCCGCTGCCGGTCTCGGCGATCTCGCCGAAGGATCTGGCCTTCCGTCCCCTTCGTGAAATCGAAGCGGACGTGAAACGCAGGATGTCCCTTTCACTTGTGGATGCGTGACCGAACGAAGCCCGCCTACCAATGCCTCGGTTGTCAGACGAATCCGAGGCGCAGGAGACAACACCATGTGGATCGTCGATACAGCGCTCAAGGCCCGGCAAGAGCAAAATCGGCCCATCCGGGTCGGCATCGTGGGTGCCGGGTTCATGGGCCAAGGCCTGACCAACCAGATTGTCCACAGCGTGGCAGGCATGCGTGTGGTCGCGATATCCAATCGGCAGGTCGAAAGGGCGGTCGGCGTATTCAAGTACGCCGGATATGACGACGTCATCGTCGCAGATTCACAACTGACGTTCGACGCCGGCGCCATTCGCTCACGACCGGTTGCAACCGAAGATGCGATGCTGCTCGCCCGTTCGGAGCATATCGACGTGCTCGTGGACGTCACTGGCTCAGTCGAGTTCGGCGCCCATGTCGTGCTCGAGGCATTCCGGCACGGCAAGGATGTCGTCCTGATGAATGCCGAGCTCGATGGCACGATCGGTCCGATTCTGCAGACCTACGCCGACCGCCATGGCGTGATTCTCACGGGCTGCGAAGGCGACGAGCCCGGCGTGCAGATGAATCTTTATCGCTGGGTCAAGGGGCTCGGTCTTACGCCGCGCCTGCTTGGCAACGTCAAGGGCCTTCAGGACCGCTATCGCAATCCGACGACACAGAAGGGCTTCGCCGAGCGTTGGGGGCAGAATCCCGCAATGGTGACAAGCTTCGCAGACGGCTCGAAGATCAGCTTTGAGCAGTCCGCAGTTGCCAATGCCACGGGATTCAAGGTTCGCTCGAGGGGCATGTCGCGGGGCCTCGAATATACCGGCGACGTTTTGAAGATCGGTGAACTGTACGACGTCGAGGAGCTGCGCAGGCTCGGCGGCGCGATCGACTATGTCGTTGGAACACCGCTGACCAAAGTTTACTGCCTGGCCGAGCATCCGGATCCCAAGCAACAGCACTATCTCAATCTGTACAAGATGGGCCCGGGACCGCTCTACTCCTTCTTCATTCCTTATCACCTGGTGCATTTCGAAGTTCCGAACGCTATCGCCCGGGCCGTCCTGTTCCGTGATCCCGTCGTCAAGCCGATCGGTGGCCCCGTGGTGGAGGTTTGCGCAGTCGCCAAATGCGATCTCAAAGCCGGCGAGGTACTCGACGACTACGGCATGTACATGACCTACGGTGAGGCAGTGAACGTGGAAGAGATGAGCGCTGGCCGCTACCTGCCGGAAGGCCTCGTGGAAGGCTGCCGGTTGACCCGCAACATGCCCAAGGATGCCGTCATCACCTATGACGACGTCGTGCTGCCGGCCGGTCGCCTCGCAGATCGGCTGCGTGGCGAGCAGTACCTCAAATTTCGCGGTGAAACCTGGCTCAATGACCTACTGGCTGCCTCGCAGCCTACCGATCGGGCCAAACAATATGCAGTGGCCGCAGGCGCGCCCAATCGGAGTGATTGGCCGGCAATTCTTTCGCATAAATGATCGGATGGCGCTGTCGATATGACCCCGGAGGATTGGCAACAGGCGCAGCTGCAGTGCGGACATCCGAACGCCCATTTCGAACAAAAGGTCTGGGAGGACTACGATGATCGACATTGCCGAAAGGGTCAGAGAGGTCATCGCCTTACACCTCGGCGCCGCTGAAACGGGGATGACGGAAGACGCCAAGCTGGTCGACCTTGGGGCTGACAGTCTCGACGTCTACGAGGTCGTCATGTCGCTTGAGGAGAAATTCAACATCCACATAACCGATCACGACGCAGCATGTTTCGTCACGATCGGCGACGCAATTGACTTCATCAGAAGTAAGGTCGGCTGATTGGCGGGCCTCATCCGATCGGGTTTGGAGCACATCAATGGAGGTCCTGGGAGAACTACAGGCTGTGGCAGCCGATCTGGCACGCCATGACGAGCTGCCGACCTGTCAATGGTGTGGCCTAGGCAAGCTCATTTTGATCGACGAGCGTGCAGATCCGAATTTCGGAGCCTTGGGCATGACCTGCCAGGTACTGAAATGCGACGCTCCTGAATGCCGCAAGCTCACGAGTGTCTGAAGCTGGCTGCCTCGCAGGCCGGCGATTGTGAGTGGGTATGGCGCTGATCCACGCTGCGGCAAAGGACTAGATGCTTCGGAAACGCCTGGACAAACTTAGGTTGAAGTACGCCTTCCTGGCCAGTCTGGTGTTGGCCGCCGCAATGTGGTTGCTCGCAGGTATTTTAGGCGGTGGACTCTGGTGGCTGTTCGGTTGGTTTCTGGCGCAGGGCATATTCGTGCTTGCCCTCGCATCCGGAGGATACAGGGATAGCTAAAGAGCGCGCAGCCCAGGCCGCGACGTCAGGCGCGTCACTGGTTCTCTGGTGAGCTTGGGCATGTCGGTGGTTTCGAGTGTGTTGAAGGTCCTGCTGGTTATTCGCCACAATAGACGGCCTTGCTTTCCAGGCGGCGCACGTCCGATCTACCCCTTACGCGCCAGCGCGCTTCCGCATCCAAGGCGGTATTTCGTGCCAAACTGTAAGCTCGTACAGCGGCCGCCAAGCGGGCCCGTAACAATTAGCCTCTTCCTGGACAGCATCCCATGTGCGGCATCATTGGAATCATCGGCAAGGCTCCCGTCACGCCGCTGCTGGTGGAGGCGCTGAAGCGCCTGGAATATCGCGGCTACGACTCGGCGGGCGTGGCGACTTTGGTCAACGGCCACATCGAGCGCCGGCGCGCCGAAGGCAAGCTGGTCAATCTCGAAGCCCGGCTGGGCGCCGAGCCGCTGCCGGGGACGATCGGCATCGGCCACACCCGGTGGGCGACCCACGGCAAGCCCAGCGAGCGCAATGCCCATCCCATCGCCACCGACCGGGTGGCCATCGTGCACAATGGCATCATCGAGAACTTCCAGGAGCTGAAGGACGAGCTTCTGGCCGAAGGCCGCAGCTTCGAGAGCGACACCGACACCGAGGTGGTGGCCCAGCTCCTGACCTCGCATCTCGAGCGCCAGATGGCGCCCGAGGAGGCGATGGGCCGGGCCATGGAGCGCCTGCGGGGCGCCTTCGCGCTGGTGGCCCTGTTCAGCGGCCGCCACGACATCCTGATGGGCGCGCGACGCGGCAGCTCGCTGGCGGTGGGCTACGGCGACGGCGAGATGTATGTCGGCACCGACGCGCTGGCGCTGGCCCCCTTCACCAGGCGCGTGACCTATCTCGAGGATGACGACTGGGTGGTGCTGAACGCCAAGGGCTGCACGATCTTCCAGGGGCGCGCGGAGGTGAAGCGCGAGATCCGCCAGAGCGGCATCTCCGGCGCCATGATGGGCAAGGGCAATCATCGCCATTTCATGGTGAAGGAGATCCACGAGCAGCCGACGGTCATCGGCGACACGCTGCAGACCTATCTCGATCCGGCCACGCGGTCGGTCAGCCTGCCGGCCCTGCCGTTCGACTGGAACGGGGTTTCGCGCCTGACCATGTCGGCCTGCGGCACGGCGTTCTATGCCTGCATGGTGGCGAAGTACTGGTTCGAGAAGCTGGCGCGCCTGCCGGTCGAGGTCGAGGTCGCCTCCGAGCTGCGCTATCGCGAGCCGCCGATGCCCGCGGGCGGCGTGTGCATCGCCGTCTCGCAATCGGGCGAGACCGTCGATACCCTGGCGGCGCTGCGCTACGCCAAGGCGCACAAGCAGACGATATTGTCGGTGGTGAACGTGCCCGAGAGCGCGATCGCCCGTGAATCGCACATCGTGCTGCCGACGCTCGCCGGACCCGAGATCGGCGTCGCGTCGACCAAGGCCTTCACCACGCAGCTCACCGTGCTGCTGATCGCGGCGATCGCCGCCGGCCGGGCGCGCGGCACCCTTTCGCAGGAGGACGAGGCGCGGTTGGCCCATGCGCTGATCGAGCTGCCGGCGCACATCAACGAGGCGCTGAACCTCGAGGAGCAGTACCAGCGCATCGCCGAGGACATCCTCTCAGGCGCGCGCGACGTCCTCTATATGGGCCGCGGCCCTTCCTTCCCGATCGCGCTGGAAGGGGCGTTGAAGCTGAAGGAGATCTCCTACATCCACGCCGAAGGCTATGCCGGCGGCGAGATGAAGCACGGCCCGATCGCGCTGATCGACGAGGCGGTGCCGGTCGTCGTGGTGGCGCCGAGCGACGCCCTCTTCGACAAGATCGCGTCGAATTTCGAGCAGGTGAAGGCGCGCGGCGGCAAGCTGGTGCTGCTGAGCGACGCGGCGGGGAATACCCGACTGGGCCGCCATGCCGCGGCGGCCATCACGCTGCCGTCGGTCGATCCGGTGCTGGCGCCGATCCTCTACACCGTGCCGGTGCAGCTGCTGGCCTACTACACGGCGGTCGCCAAGGGCACCGATGTCGACCAGCCGCGCAACCTCGCCAAGAGCGTGACCGTCGAGTAGCCTACAACTACCGAGGATCGCATCCAGACAGCCTCAAGCCGCGTAGTCCAGTAAACCACAGGCGGACGGACCAGGCTCCGAGCTCGACCGCGATCAAGGATGCTGAGGGCTTGGTGCGCCCTTAAGCTGTCTGATGGCGGCGAAACCGAACTCAAGAATTGGGGTCAGGCGTCCAAGCACCGACGTGACCAAGTTCGCCACTGGACACTCGCAGCGTGTCCACAAGTCGCTCCAATCTTCGAGCAGAGCCATGCACGCGCTCGCCGGTATCGATGTCCTCGATCTCGATAATCCTGCCGCTTCTGCCGCCTACAGCGTTGATGGCGTGTATCCGAAAGCGGCCACTACAAATAAGCCACGACACCACGATCTGACCCATCGGATTCCATCCATTGTTATGCATGCCAAGAGGCGTGCGGGTTTGAATGAACAAGTTTCTCGTTTGCGCTTCGTGGCGCAAGGGCGCGGGTGACAATTCTAGGTCGGCGCCGCGACCGTCTGGTGACCGTTGCCGAATTTGCCTCGCGGAAATGGAATCCGATTACTGTTCCCAGATATCGGCCAAGTCAGCCTGAAATGAATCGGAACAGGGCAAATGGCCATCCACAGCGAGGCTTTATCTGGGCAGGGTCGTCGGGGCAAACATCCTGTGCCGAACGTCGTGCCCTTCGAAGAATTCCCCAGTTCGCCGCCGGCGCTGCTCTACCTCGAGTTGCGAGCTCACGGTCTGGCCGCCATTGCTGGCCACGGGCCCAATAGGCGGTATCAGCGCTTGTATTGATTTCGACAGCGACATCGAGATCGCGACGCTAGACCGTTGAATCAAATTGGCGTCAGCGGAGGCCCAGATGCGCTAAGGCTGCTCAGCTGGCGTCAGCCTGTTTCCTCCAGCAGTAACCGAAAGAGCTGTAGTTCTCGATTTCGGCAAAGGTCGGGTCGAGATCGCGGAACTTGTTGCGGATGCGCTTGATCGCCGACCGTACGTTCGCCCGATACCCGTCATTCCCATTCCCTGCGATGAAGCCTTCGTAGTGCAAGCGGTCGTAGATCGCACGATAGGTCACGTAACGACCCACGTTCGACACCAGGAGATGGACGATGTTGTATTCACCGATGGTAAGGCCGAGATCGACCCCGTCCCACCAGGCCCGGCTGACGCTCAGCCCGAGAACCAGCTTGCCGCACACGATGCGCTTGTCGGTCTGCGGATCGGCCGCGGTCTTGCCAACTCCGACCGCGCGCTTGAGGCGCTTGACGAGAACCTCTATGTCGCGCGCCTTGTCGTTGGGGTCGCTCGCGCCGCGGTCGAGAGCCAAGCTCTCTCGGGCGGGCAGACCTCGACCCGTCAGGACGACGATCGGCAAGTTCACGCCGTGCCGACGCAGTTGAAGCAGCAAATCGATCCCCGAGGGCTTGGGAAGGCTCCAATCGAGGATGATGACGTCGGCGTCGCCAGCCGTAGCGAGCGAGTCGAGCAGCGACCCGCCGTCGCCGAAGCTTTGGATGACAAATCTCCGCTCCGACAGTTCGTCACTGAGAATCTCGCGAAAGATTTGATCGCCCACGACGAGAAGGACACGAATGGGATTCGCGTTGCCGACACCAGCAAGAGCCACAACCGGGCTGGCAGGCAACGCGCTTTCAGGGTTTGGGTCGAGGTCAACGGTCATGTTACTCGCCCCCTTTGATCTCCCAAGTCGCGCGTCAACTGCTCGATGCACGCTGATCGATACCCCCTACCAAGCGGCAATCAAGAGTTGCCGTAGCTCGAACTTACATGGAGCGCCGTCGGCCGGGTGTGTCAAAATAATGCGCGAACTTAACCTGGGTCGATGTTGCCAGGGCAGGCTATGCCGGGCCATTGGACTTGGGATCTTGGCGGGCCTTTAGGCCTTCAGCGCATCGACAATCGTTTGTTGGGTTGCTCGGTCGAGTTGGAAAGCTGATTGCGAGAGCCACTGAATGCTGGAGGCCAGGGGCTTCGCGCGGACCAATCTGCTCAATTTGGCTGCGTCCGCTGCTCGTTCGTACGCGATATAGATCTCCCTCGGATTCGCATCTGAGAGAGCCCAATCTCCAAGAGGTTCCAACGCCGTGGCAATTCTCTTGAGGAGATCGAACTGCGCTCGTCGCGCTCGACCGGTCCGTTGCCGCCCGTACAGCCAGGCAACGATCAGATGTGATCTGGGATGGGCGTCCAAAAAGCTGTCCCATGTCATCGCCGTCTCCGCCCTTCTTAAGTCCGCTCAGGAAATTGGCAAACTCGAACGGACCTTTGACTGCCAGTACATCGATCGACGGGCCGAAAGAGCACGTGGTTCAAAATCTATTACGCTTGCCACGCCAAAGGCGTGTGACAAAGGTTTTCACCGTCGCCGACTGGACCGAAGAGTGAAAGATTTTCGGCCGCACATAGAGGCTGCCCTGGGCACCTGGACCAGTTAGCGCATGAGGGGTAGCTCGCCAGGGAGTGACGGTTTGTGTGCTCTTGCTGCTGGAGTGTTCGGACTTCGGCCAAAGGCTCCGCTTGATTGGCAAACGAAGCATCGGGCGCTTTCGCTGCGCCAAACTTGGAGCGTACTCGGGCCGCCGTGCATCCGACGTCGGCCGATCGTCATCGAGCGCTTTCATGTTACCGGCGACTACGACCCGTCCCCCTGGTCCGACTGCCGCATACTGCGCGCGCCTAGCGACGGCCAGTCTTATTGCGCGATCTCGGAGTGACTCGTCAGGAACATTGCCTGGCAAGTTTGCGCCGAGTCCGCAGACGATCCGCCCGGCCGGCCCTGCGTCACAATCTTCCCACTGGTCGCTATAGCGTTCGCCTGTTTTCATGCATTGCGAACCATGTATCCCTAGTCAAGAACGTGAGCAGAATTAGAAGTCTCGTTCGTCGAAGATGACGACAACTACCGTGAGGCCGTAAGCAACGAGCTTGCCGATCACGGGTTTGATGTAACGGCCTTCTCTGACGGCAACGCGCTTCTCGCCGCGTTCGGCGACGGCGCCGACGCGGAAATTATCGTGCTGGACTGGAGCCTGCCCGCCGTGTCCGGCATCGATTTGCTGCCGCGCCTGCGCCGCATTGGTATCACCCTGCCGGTGGTGTTCTTGACTGGCCGATCGCAGCCGGCCTACGAGCAGCTCGCCTTCGACCGCGGCGCGCTGGACTTCGTCGACAAGGCGCGCGGTGTTTCCATCCTGGCCCACCGTCTACGATTGATCGCCGATTCGGTGAAGAAGCGCAGCGAACCCGACCTGGTGGACAATTTCCATTGCGGCCGGCTGCTGCTGAAGCCACACGTCAGCCGCGCCTTTTGGGACGATGCCGACATCAGCCTGACGTTCACCGAATTCAAGGTCGTGCACTTGCTAGCCTCGAACGTCGGCAGCTACGTTACCTACCGGGCGGTCTACGACTGCATGCATTACGTCGGTTTCATCGCGGGGAGCGGCAAAAATGGCTACCGAACGAATGTCCGCTCTTGCGTCAAGCGGATCAGAAACAAGTTCCGAGCCGTCGACCCCACCTTCGCCGAGATCGATAACTACCAGTCCTTCGGATACCGCTGGGGAAAGACCTAAAGCGCCGCCGCGGGGTCCTGCACCTGCAACGGCTTTCCGACGCCTCGTTGGCTGCGCCAGACCCCACGCCCAGCGCTTGATCGCGGAACTATCGCGAGGCCGCCCGCCACTCCCACGGTGGCTGGCCGCGATGTGCGTGAACGGCGACGCCGCGCGCTGTGACCGTCTCTCAGCGAGCACAAACAGAACTGCGCATATGGTCCTCACCAGAGTTCTACGAGGAGGCCGATGATGCCGAGTACGGTCGCGATGGCGCGCAAAAGGCGAACGGTCGCCCTGTCGGTTGCTCCGCGCCAGTCGTTGGAGTGGGTGCCACGCGCTCTCGATCCAGAGCGCAGTGAACAGAACGATGCCGGCGTCGCAGAGGCTACGGCCGCCCAAAGAAGCCAGTTCGTGGGGCTTCCTCTGAGGATCGCCTGAGCCTTTTTTGGCCTGCCGTAGCGCGCGGGCCAGTGCTGTTCACCCAAAAACAAATTGTCGACCCACGAGGCGGCGGATCATGCTCGCCCCATCCGGCTCAACTGCATCTCGCTGCCGCCTTACCCCCAGCGCGCTGTCTGTGGGCCGCTCACCTAGGATCTGTTGGCCAAGCGCTAGTGTCCTGATTCCTAGGTTCGCCGCAAGTCGGCATGGGTGTCGAGCGTGGATGGCGGATTCGAGTTCGACGGCGGAGCGATGGACGCCGCGCCGTACCTGACGGTCGGTGAGCAAGCCGAAGAAGCGCTCGACCTGGTCGATCCAGGAAGCCGAGGTTGGGGTGAAGTGGATATGGCAACGGGGACGTTTGGCGAACCAGTCGCGGATGCGCTTGGTCCTGTGGGTGCCGGCGTTGTCGATGACCAGATGCACGTCGAGATCGCCGGGCACCTCGGCTTCGACCGTATCGAGGAACTTGCGGAACGCACAGCATCACCGCGCGATCCGGCGGATCGAGATAGAGCCCGACGATATCGCGCACCTTCTCCACGAACAGCGGATCGCTCGACAACTTGAAGGTCTCGCTGCGATGCGGCTGCAAGCCAAAGGCCTTCCAGATGCGATGGATCGTCGATGGCGCATGACCGACCGCCTCGGCCATGCTGCGCAAACTCCAGTGCGTCGCTCCAGCAGGTCGCGTCTCCAGCGTGCGCCGCACCGTCTCGGCGATCTCCTCGTCACCGATCTGACGCGGTGCGCCGGGCCGCGGCTCATCGTACGTCCCTCAAGGCGATGGCGCGCAAACCGCTCCCGCCACTTGCCGACCGCGCCACGGAAAACCCCCAGCCGTTCGGCGATGTGCCCGTTGTCGCCGCCTTCCGCCGACGCCACAACGATGCGCGCCCGCAACGCCGGCGCGCCTGGCCCGTCTTGCGCCGCCGCGTCAGCGCCTCAAGCTCCCGCCGCTCGGCGCGCCCAGCTCGATCGTCGAGGCCACAATGGCCCGTGGCCTCGCGGCTGATCGCGCGCATGGCCGTCGCGGTCGCCGGAGCAATTGCCAGCTGGAGGCAGTCAGCGGCGTCGTTGCGATTCGGCTATGGGGCTTTCGGCCCAACGCTCGGTGTCAACAACGAACCGACGACGATGGACCGGTTGATCCCCAGATTTGTCACCTTCCCACAGGCCACGGACGCGTATACTACATGCCGGCAATCGATAATGCGTCGTGCCCAGCAAGAATCATCATAGGGGAAACTCAGTGAACCTCATAACCGTATTGGCCGAGGAATTTCCTGGTTCATCGTCATGCGCCCTCAGGGTAATCGATCGCAAGGACGGCACCTGCAGCGAGTTCACGATCTACACCGACGATCTGCCGGCCTTCCAGGAATATATGCAGGCTCACAACGCCCAGGACGGCGAGTTCACGGTGGACCTTCAGTCCGGCTTCTTCCAGCGATAGCCGAAGCCGGAGTAGTTTTCGATCCGATCGAAGGTCGGGTCGAGGGCCCGAAACTTGTTTCGGATGCGCTTGATTACCGACCGCACGTTGGTCCGATAGCCGTCCTCGCCGTCTCCTGCCATGAAACCTTCGTAGTGCATCCGGTCGTAGACCGCACGATAAGTCACGTAGTGGCCCGCGTTTGAAGCCAGCAACTCGACCGTCTCGTACTCGCCGAGGGAGAGACAGAGATCCACTTGGTCCCAATAGGCGCGGCTGATATCCGTATGCAGAAGCAGTTTGCCGAAGCTGATGATCTTGTCGGCCTGCTGCCGTCTGAAAATCTTGGTCACGACCTTGAGACGTCCGATGAGAACGTCGACACCGCGCGATTTGTCAACGAGATCTCCCGCGCCTTCATCTAAGGCGAGGCCCTTGTCGGGCTGCGATGGGTTGCCGGCAAGGAATAAGACCGGAACTCTGATGCCTTGCCTGCGTAGTTTGGCCAACAGGTCGATGACGGACACGCCCGGCTGGTTCCAATTGGCGAGGATAACGTCGGCGTAGCCGACATCATCGAATGCGCCGAGCAGCGAGGCGTCATCGTCGAAACTAAGAACGGCAAAACCCTGCGCCGTCAATTTATCCGTCAGCATCTCGCGATACGTCGGGTCGTTCTCGATGAGAAGGATGCGGATCGCCTGCGCCTGACCGTTGGTGGCAAGCGGCGGCGGCTTGGCTGTCGCCGGGCTTGCGACAATCTGATCATTCGTCACCATTGAAGGGCTCAGCATCGCTGCCCTCCATCAGTCTTCGGCCGGACATGCCGCTCAAGCTGAACCCGCGAACGCCCGTCAAGGAATGGAGAGGACCAAATCCCGATAGCGGATTTGTCCCGCTTCAGAACGGACACCCGAGCCAGCGCGGCTTTCATGCCGGTCGAGATCTCTGCAGCAATATGCGCAGTATGCAACCCGTCTCGCGCCGACCACCTACACGCGCGAAGACGCGGTGTATCCAACATCGTAGTCATCATCCCCAAGTACCCCTCAATCGTTGGTCTGCGTCTCCCAAATCAGGCCCTACGCAAATCAGTTCCCACGATTGTCTGGTAGCAAAGGCGCGCGAGGGGTGATGTGATCGGCATCACACCTCCTTTTGTTGTCACACAAATATCCCTACAGGGCGTTCTTTGTCACAGAATTACCCCAGCAGGGTTCGGCCACGAAAGCGGCGGCCTTTGCGCGCACTGAACTGCCGCTCAACTCAGGGCCGCCTAGTCGGAAAGCCTTGCAGCCTCTCGCTCCAGCCGTGTTTTGTTAATGACATAGATCGCGGCTGAGCTCTGCTCGATGACCTTGCGCTTTTTCAACACGCTCAGGATACGGCTGGCATTTTCACGCGCCACATGCGCCAGCGCCGCCAGGTCGACCTGGCGAATTCTCTGCCGGATGATGACTTGGTCCGGCGTCTCGCCAGGCTCGCCAAGGTACTTGGCAAACTGAAGCAGAGCGCGAGCGACGCGTGCCTCGAGCGAGAGAAAGCTCGCGGCCGCCACCTCCTCGTCAGTTTGCCGCAGGCGCTCCACGAGGGTGGTTACCAAGTGGCTGTAGATCTTGGGGTCGTCCTGGAGGCATTCAAGGAAGCTGCTGCGGCTCAGAAAGGTCAACCTGCTGTCTCTCAGCGCCTGAACCGTAGCAGACCTTGGCAGTCCGTCGATCATTGCAAGTTCGCCGACAATGGCTCCCGGTCCCAGGATCGCAAGAATTCGCTCTGCGCCACCCTGGGGAGACGCGATGCCCACCTTGAGGACACCATGTTCGAGGTAGTAGCACCCATCAGCAACGGCGCCGATTTCAAAAAGGGTCTTTCCCTGCTTGACGAATACGACCGGCGCCTTTGCCAGCAATCGCGAGGAATACTCGTGCGGTAATCCGAACAGGAGGTTATGAGAAGCGAAAAAGCGAGTTGGGCCTACCATACGAACGCGCCTCCATGAAACGGATCTTGAGTGATTTGTCTGATGCAAAAGCCATATCGTAGCTACGTCGCATTCGCCTACGCGGGTTGCATACCACCTGCTGGGTACACTCCGATCAAGAATAGCCGCGGCTTGCCGAAAAGCAACTCAGGTTCGTCGCCAATACCGCAATGGCATTGAACGCCTTCATCAGCGCTTGTTATCCGGCGGGATAGGCCAAGTTGATCGATGGTGCTCGTCTTCATTTCAAGACGCAGGCGAGACGCGAAGCCACCTTACCAAGTGCGAGCAACGTCGTTACGGGAACTATGCAGTAATTTCAATAATAACATGCATGTTAGCGATTTTACTCTACCGGGGGACACATCTGCGTGAGTTTCGGCCGGTTGCCAGCATTGGCCCAAGCGCCGCTCGACGGCTTCTTGAGATAGATTGCCAACCTTATCCTTCTTCCATGCGGCACACACCGGGAAACCTTGAAAATGTCAGTGAAGAAAGAAGCGGAAAGGCGAACCGCATCTACTCTGACCAACTCGACAAAGAATGTAGCAGGCATTGAGCGCCCCAAATATCCGCCGCCGCTCCGCTCTGGAAATGCCCTCGCCGCGGCTGTGTTCGCTGCAATAGCGGGCTTTTTGCTACTGATGGCTTTATTCTGGGTGGTACGCAGTATCCGTCACATGCTGGCAGGCTAGACGGCACCAGCGGTTCCTTTCCTGGTCGGAAAATGGCGACCGTTTGGATCTGGGCATTTGAGTTGGCGCATGAGGGGTGGCTCGCCGGGGAGTGACAGGCTAACGCGGTCGAAAAGGCCATTGTGGGCGCATGAGCAATCGCGAAAGCCATTTCGAGTCCCCGGGCGCGACCAAGACTGGCAAGGCTGGTGACGTGATCGATGTTGCGGCGAACCGAATGCGGACGGTCCCTGAATGCCGAGATGAACTGCTCGCAATAGCTGTCAGGCTGGAGCATGACGGTGGGCGCGGAGCGGCCCGACAGATACGCTCCGTCGCAAGAGATATGTACCGGCGCCGGCCGGCGCGAAAGACACCCTCGCGTTCACCGCCACTCACGCTCGAGCTGGCAGAGCGCATCCGTGATACGGCTCAGCGCTATCCTGATCACGGTCATGGACCTTGCAAGGACCGGTATGGGCGGACGATAGCGCGGTGTACGGCCGGCGGCGCCGATCTAGGTGCCATTCTGGTGCGCGAGGGGCTGGCGTGGGCATTCGTGCGGTACAGCCGCGACTACGTCGAGCAGGAGGCGCGGGCGAAGGCCGATCGGCTCGGCGTGCATGCTAATGGCTGTGCGCCGGCGTGGGAGTGGCGGGCGCAGCAGCGCGGACGATCCGCCCGGTGAGCGCCTAACCTATTGACGGACTAGCGGGCAGGAAGCCCCTTCGCTGGGGGAATGGCAAGCTCAGGAGGGTCCTCAAGGCATCCTTGATGACCTTTCACGGACGCACCAGACGCGAAATTCTGGCGCCGTTCAGGCCGCGTCACCAAACGGTCTCAGGTTTGCAGCCGAGACGGGCCGTGTTCGATACAATCGATACGCTTCGAATAGGGCGTACGAATAACCAAACGCTCATGCTGCTGGACATGTCAGGCAATAGCCAGACCTCCACCCGGAAAGTGAGGCGGGGCGCCGCGCCGCTCGGCAGCCTCGACTTGCTGCCGCCAGACCCGTCGGCGCAAGACCGTCAGGGTCTTTGCCCACTTTCCAAGGACGGCGAATTCGTCGTTCGGGCCCTGCGCCCCTTGCAGGCACTGCTCGAACGCGAAACTACGGATCGGCGGACGCTGCAAGCTCAATCCGACGACCTGCGCGGCCGGCTTGCAGCCGCGCAGGTGGAGACGGCGGAAGCCCGACGGGACGCCGAAGTGCAGCGGGCCGTTGCGACTTCGACACAGGCTCACGTCAGGGACCTGCGAGCGCAGGTCGACGCCCTGCGCGACGCACTGGCGGAGCCGCCGCCACGGCCCTGGTGGTGGCCGTTCTAGGCTGCAGACTCATAATGCCTGAGCCATAGCCTGATGGAAGCGAGCTTTGCCATTGCGAGATAGTTCAAGGCGCGGCGGTCGAAGCGTGTGCAGATGTGCCTGAAGTGCTTGAGCTTGTTGAAGAAGCGTTCGATGAGGTTGCGCTTTTTGTAGGTCCGCTTCGAGTAGGGAAGAGGCTCGGTCCGGTTTGATTTGGGCGGAATGCAGGCCCGGCAGTCCTGGTCGTCGATGACGTCGCGGATCCAGTCGGCATCATAGGCCCGGTCGGCGAGCACGACCGCGCCTTTGGGCAGATCGTTGAGCAGGAGCTCCGCCATCGGCGCGTCGTTGGCTTGGCCAGCGGAGAGTTCGAGCTGCACCGGCAGGCCGTTGCCAACGACGCGGGCGTGAAGCTTGGTGGTCAGTCCTCCACGACTTCGACCGATACAAACGCCTCCAGTCTGTTTTTTTGGGCAGCCGCCTGCTGATGCACCCGCACGCTGGTCGAGTCGATCATCTGCACTTTTCCGTCATGGGCGGCGATGATCGCGTCCATCAACCGGTCCCAGACGCCAGCCTTCTGCCAGCGGTTGAAGCGATTGTAGATCGTGGTCGGCGGGCCATAGCGTTCCGGCAGATCGGCCCACGGCGCGCCTGACCGCAAGACCCAGAAGATGCCATTGAGCACTCGACGGTCGTCGACCCGTGGCACGCCGCGCGGCTTGTTCGGCAGCAGCGGCTCGATCGTCTTCCACTCAAACTCCGTGAGGTCGTAGCGCGCCATCGACAAGACTCCTTTCGGAACCTTAAATCACTTTTCCCAACCTACCGGAAGCGTTTATGAGTATGCGACCTAGTCAGCGCCTGATACGCAGTGCCGATCGCGCGATGCACGTACGTTCAGCACGCTAGTGGCGGCCATCAGCATACTTTGCCGAGCCCGCTCGTCGGACAAACCATCGGCCATTGCTCGCCCTCGGGCTTCCTAATGAGCGATGCGCTCAAGAAGATGGTACGCCCTCCGGAAGAACCTCCATCGTAGCCATGCATGCACTACTGTGCGCCCGCATGCCGCAGCGTGCTGTCATTGCTGACATAGGGACTCCGGACAAGATGCGGCGTTACGGTTCCCAGCATTTCGGCAGGCACGGCCTGGAGCTGCCCTCCCACATCGCCGCGCACGATGACGCTTGCTGGCGCGAATCGGATCCCATCCGCGTCTATGGCAAGTCGCTACGGACAATGCACTTTGCAAACAATGTGCCCATCCGGATCCGGTCCACATTTGACCGTGCAATCAGAGAAGTCTCGGGGCGCAATGCTAGCAACAGGCTTTGACTGTTTTTCGAGACGGATGTTGGTGACTTCGTAGCCAAGAGAATGCGCTTTCTCCAGCAACGGTCTGATGATTTCACTGAGTTGCTCGGATAGCTTTTCGTGATCCATGGCAGGGTTCCCCTCAATATCGCTGCTGGTAGACCTCTAAAGTTTGAGACTAAGTGAGAGGCAAGACACTTGAGTGTAGCTCCCGCCGTTCGGCGGCAGAAGTGCCCTGAGAACTTGAAGCCTAAAGCAATGCCGCTCGCTTCAGCAGATCCGGGCGATTGTTCCGCACGTTGCCCACGTCGGCGCCGACTTCGCACACATCGATCGCGCCGCCGCAGGGCTTCATCATCTCGGCCGCGAGCTCGGGCAACCCGCGCATCCAGTCGTCGAACTGGCCGTCCTCGAGGACCACCGGCATTCGGTCGTGATACGATGCAGTGGCCGGCGTGGCCTCAGTGGTGACAATCGCGAAGCTGGTCACGCCAGGGCCGCCATCGCCTTTCCAGACATCGTACACGCCGGCGAAGGCGAAGGGCTCGGCCTTTGGCTTGAAGTGGAAGGGTCGCTTGGTCTTGGCGCCCGTCTTCTCCCATTCGTACCAGCCGCTCGCTGGCACCAGGCAGCGCCGCTTCTTGAATGGCTCGCGATAAGTCGGTGCCGTCTGGATGCGGTCGGCGCGCGCATTGATCGTGCTGTAGGGCTGCTTCCCGAGATCCTGCGGCTTCAGCCAGAACGGCACCAGACCCCAGATCGCCATCACCAGTTCGCGCCCGTTGCCGCTCGGGCGGATGATCGGCATGACGTGCGTCGGCGCGACGTTGTAGTTGGGCGCCAAGCGCTTTGGCTCTTCCTCCGCTCCACGAGTTGCCCTTCCACACCTTCGGCGAGTTGCCCGCGCTTGGCCTCGAAGCTAGGGTGTATTGTCCCCGCTGTTTCCGCTGGCACCGTGTCGATCCGTCGGCCGTCAGTCTGCGCGACCGCCGCTTGGCCCGCGCACGCTTCCGCTGCACGAATGCACGTTGGAGCGGTGTGCCCTGTGGCGCACTCGGCGTGGTTCACATCCAGCCAGCCGAGCGGCTGCCGGTGGGCGGTGCGATCCGGCTGGCGTTCCTGTGGTGCAAACGCTGCGTGCCGCCCTGGGAGATCAGTCACGTGCCGATCGATCGGGCGCCCTGGGAAGTAGCTGACGCGAAGGCTAACCGCCGCTTCCGCTGCCCCGGCTGCGGCAGCCGTATCGGGTGGCACATCCAAGGACCTGCCTGGCGACCGAGCTCCCAGACCACCGCAGCGGGATTGGAGCGGCCTTCAGCGGAGTGAGCCACGACCGACGGCGGGCTTGACCCTCGGCGACAGGTTCACGTCGCAGTCGAGGGCAGTTCACAGCTTCCCAACACCAAATGTGGGAAATCTGCATGATTTTGTGATAGAAGGGCGCCAACAAGTTTCTCTTAGCCCCACCCCCTCGGGCGAGGAGCGCAGAGACGGACCAGATCCGCGTTCTTTTTGTCGAAGACGACGCCGACTACCGTGAGATTGTCGGCGACGAACTGATATGGCACGGATTTGCCGTCCGCAGCTTTGCCGATGGTGACTCGTTGCTTGGATCGCTCGATGCCGCTGCTGAGGCCGACCTAATTGTCCTTGATTGGGCCTTACCGGACGTTGGCGGCATTGACCTCCTGCCGCGGCTGCGCCAGCGCGGCGTGAACCTGCCGGTCGTCTTCCTGACGAGCCACAGCGAAATCGCTTACGAAGACCAGGCCTTCGGCAGGGGCGCAATCGACTTCATCGACAAGACGCGCGGGATGGAAGTGCTAGTCCGGAGACTCAGGCTCGCGGTTGGCAAGCTCACCGCCAGGGTTCAGCCGGACAAGCGCATCATCTGCGGAAAACTCACACTCAGGGCGGGCGTTCATCGGGCCTGTTGGAACGAAGTCGATGTCGGCCTCACGGCAAGTGAGTATGGCGTTGTCGAACTGTTGGTGTCGAACGTGGGTCGCTACAAGACCTGTCGTGAGATCTATGACCATCAATACTTCGAGGGCTTCATCGCAGGGAGCGGAGAGCAGGGCTATCGGACAAACGTTCGGTCGACCATCAAACGGGTCCGCAGGAAGTTCTGCCAAATTGACCCCACTTTCACCGAAATCGAGACTTCCTATCGCCTCGGATATCGCTGGCGAGGCCTGACAGCAGCAAGCATGTGAGTGTTCGCACAAACCGCCCGCGCTTGGGGTCATGTGAGAGCACAAAACGACCACCGTGCTTTGGGGAGCCGGGACGAGGCATCGCTCGTTTGCTCGCCGCCGGGTTTGGGGTGTGCGTGTCCCGGCCCGCCTCGGGACGGAGCGCCTCAGGGCGCTGTCTCCCGGGGTGTGTGCTCTCACTGCTTGTCGATCGGCCGCCAGCCGTCGAGCAGCAGCCCGTCCCAGTTCATGACGCCGTTGCCCCAGTCCCGCGCCTTTTGCCGATAGGTCTCGCACCAGTAAAGGCAGCGAGATCCGTGATGGTGTTGGAACCCTGCCGACAGGAACGAAGATTCCTCGCCCCTGTCGGCTAGCCCCCACCCTCGATCCCAACGAGGGCAACTTCCCACACACACTCAAGATCAACGATCAACCGATGCTCAGGACCCCTCCCAAACACCGTGAGCGTTTCGTAGCTCAGAACCGAACTCCCGTAAATTCGCTCCCCCCTGCACGAATACAAAATAAAAGGCCGGTCGTTGGGGGCGACCGGCCTTAAATGAGCCACCTAGTGGTGAAGCCTAAAGGTGTGTGGGAAGGGGGCTTCAACGAACGGCGTGGGAAGCCGTTGGTGGTGTAAACAACTTAACATACGTCATTTTGTCACAGACACTGTAATATTGCATATCTGCAGCACATTCTTTTGGGTAGCTACCATCGCGAGTGTGGAATAGGCCGCACGACCCCGCGTGCTGGCTTATCTTCTCGCTGACCCTGATAGGAGACCTGGCGCAGTAGATTGTCCTCGGTCCAGGTTAGGTAGGTGACTTCCACGACCACCTTCGACCGGACCCAGTGAACTTTCGAGAGCTGGAGCGGCGACCCGAATCGGCTGTCTCGCGGCGGCGACTCCGCGAGGGGCATCCGCGAGACCCGCAGCGGCCCTAGCAGGTCGGCCAGACGCTTGAGCTCCTTGGCCGTCATTCCTGTGCCCGCACGCCCGGCGTAGTGCAGTCGCCCGTCCTCGGTGTAGTAGCCCAGCAGCAGGGCGCCGGCTTCCCTCCGGATCGGGGAGCCGAAGGACGCCCCGCACGTTCTATTCCCGCAGAAAGCAACCGCCGAACATCGTCCCGGATGAAAGAGCCAGGAGCGTCCTCATGCCTAAGCCTTGGTTTGCGCTTCTAGGATTTGCCCTGCTTATGATTAGCGCGTGCGCCCCCGCCCATTACGTTGCCGAGAGGGGCCGCGAGTCTGTCTTAGGCATGGACGCTGACACATTGAAGTCGTGCGCAGGCATTCCGACTCGGACCGAACAACTCGACGCGCGGACCAGGCTGTACTCCTATGAAAACAAGTACGAGAGGACCGGTGGCGCGCAGGTCACTCTCCCGATTATCGGCGGCGGGTTCAGTCTTGGTGGCAGCGGCTCTTACTGTCACGCTATCGTGCGAATGGTGGACGGCAGAGTGGTGGCGGTGAACTATGCCGGCGACAACGACGATATGATCGGCAGGGAAGGCATTTGCGCCCCGATCTTTCGAGGTTGTCTGAGGGCGCAGGAGAAGGCTGCCCAAGAACGTGCCGTCAAGCGAGCAAGCTGATTCACGGTCCGGATACGGGAGGCGCCGACGCCGGGAGGCGGCCGAAGCCGGGCAATACGATCAGTGTGGCGCCCCGCCGCACAGCAGATGACGATAACCGTGTTCGGTCATCCACTTGGCCCGCGCGAGATGGCTTGCCCACACCCGGTTGGCCCGCTTCGCATCTGTCTCGACGTCTAGGCCCAGCACAATTCGAGCCGCCTCTTGCCAGGCCGCGCCTTCTGCGTCGGCATCTAGCAGCCGCAGATACGTCACAAGATGGGCCATGTCGTAGCCCGTCAGAAACGGCTCGTTGGGGGCGGCGTCGGCAACGTGTAGCGGCTGCTTCATGTGGCAAAGGTAGGCGGCCTGAAGCATCGTCGGTAGTGCGCGCGATTAGTGCGCGTGTTGCAGCCGGCGCAACGCCCTGTGCATGCACAGTCGACCTATTCGCCATGGTGGCTACCGGGTGGCTTCCGCAGCCTTCGTCGCTGCGTGTCGCACACCGACGATAGCCGTAGCGAGCTCTCGAAAATCAAAGCCGGCTGACGCTTTAGCGATGTCGGGAATGGTGCCCAGGGGCGGAATCGAACCACCGACACTGCGATTTTCAGTCGCATGCTCTACCAACTGAGCTACCTGGGCATGCCGTTCGGTTGGCCGCGGGCTTATAGGACGGGCTAGCGGTCGTGTCCAGACGAGCCGGGCAGCCCTGGCTCGTCGTTGGTCGGGCCATCATCCGTCGGCACGCGATAGCCCTCCTTCAGCCAGCGGCCGAGATCGATGTCGGCGCAACGCTTGGAGCAGAACGGCCGGTAGTCGGGCGTGCCGGACTTTCCGCAGATCGGACAGTTGGTGGCCATGCGCACGGCGCGCAGCGGCGGAGAGGTTCGATCAGTCATCACGCTTGTCCAACGCTTCGAGCTGTGCCGCCAGAGTCGCGCCGCGCCGCGCGCGCGTCAACTCGAAGTGACCGAGCCGCGTGAAGCCGTAGAGCTGCGTCGGCACGGGATCCTCGGCCAGCGCCTCGGCCAGCGCCGCCTGCACCTTGTCGCGATCGTAGGTGCTGCGCATGGTGACGAAGTCGATCACCACCGCGCCCGCGATATTGCGCAGCCTGATCTGCTGGGCGATCGCCGGCGCCGCCTCGAGATTGACCTCGACCGGCCGGCGCGGCGCGCGGCCCTGCCGGCCGCCCGCGCCGGCGCTGTCGACATCGACGGCGCACATCGTCTCGCCCGGCTCGAACAGCACCTCGACGCCGCTTTCCAGGGCGATGCGCGGGGCGAGCGCGGTATCGATCTGGCCCGCCACGTCGTCGATGTCGAAGGCGGGCATCGGGCCGTTGTGCCAGCGCACGCGGATCTTCTCGCCCTGCCGGTCCATCTCGTCCTGCAGCGCCCGCGCCATGGCGCGCTCGTCGAGGATCACCTCCTCCAGCGTGGCGCCATGGTCGCGCAGCGCGCGGGCGATCGGGTCGCGCTCGCCGGGAAGGCGCGTCGACAGATCGGCGGGCGGCTGCATGTCGAACGCCAGGCGGCGAATCTTCTCCCAGCGCTCCGTCACCTGCAGAGCGTCGGCGCGCAGCACCTCGGGCGCGGCGCCGGCCGCGGCGGTGCGCAGCACGATGCCGCCCTCCAGCAATCCCTCGACATGCGAGCGCAGCCGGTCGCGCTCGGATTCGCCCTCGATGCGCCGCGAGAAGCTGATGCCCGAGCCCACCGGGTGGTAGACGAGATAGCGGCCGGTGACGGCGATGTTCATGGAAAGCCGCGGACCCTTGTCGCCCTCGCCGTCGTTCCTCACCTGCACCAGGACCGGCGCGCCCGCCGGCGGCCACTCGTCGATGCCGGCGCGATCCTCGGCGCGCAGGAAGCCCGAGCGGCCGATGCCGATCTCGACGAAGGCGGCATCGAGCTCGGGCATCACCCGCTCGAGGCGGCCGAGAAAGACGCTCTCGACGCGCGAGGGCCTGTCGCGGCGCACGATCTGCAGCTCGGCCAGGCGGCCATCCGACACCAGGGCCATGAGGAAGGCCTTGGGCAGCACGTGGCAGATCAGCCGGTCGATGCGGCTCACGATGCCGCCTTCAGAAGGGCGACGGTCTCGAACAGCGGCAGGCCGACGACATTGCTGTAGGAGCCGGAGATGAAGGCCGCGAAGCTGGCGGCTCGGCCCTGGATGGCGTAGCCGCCGGCCTTGCCCTGCCATTCGCCGCAACCGATGTAGTCGTCGATTTCCGCAGCCTCCAGCCGCTTGAAGCGCACCACGGTTTCGACCAGGCGCGTGCGCACCACGCCGTCGGCCCGCCCGACGGCGACCCCTCCCAGCACGCGATGCCGCCGCCCCGACAGCAGCGCCAGGCAGGCCCGCGCCTGCTGCTCGGTCTCGGCCTTGGGCAGGATGCGACGGCCGCAGGCCACGACGCTGTCGGCCGCCAGCACCAGCGCGCCCGGATGGCGGCAGGCGACGGCGGCCAGCTTGGCCTTGGCCATGCGCAGCGCATAGGCGCGCGGCTGCTCGCGCGGCTCCGGCGTTTCGTCGATGTCGGCGGGATCGATCTTGGCGGGCTGCAGCCCGACCTGCCGCAGGAGCTCGAGCCGTCGCGGCGAAGCGGAGGCGAGGATGAGCGGCGGGATGGACGAGACGCCCAACGCCTACTTGAAACGGAAGGTGATGCGGCCCTTGGTCAGGTCATAGGGCGTCATCTCGACGGTGACGCGATCGCCTGCCAGCACGCGGATGCGGTTCTTGCGCATCTTGCCCGATGTGTGGGCGAGGATCGTGTGGTCGTTGTCGAGCTTGACCCGGAACATGGCATTGGGCAGCAGCTCGGACACGACGCCGGTGAATTCGATCAGATCTTCTTTGGCCATCCGGCCTCCGGTTGAGTGAAATGCGACGAAGCGGCCGGAAAATGGGCTGCAGGAGGGGTTTAGTCAACTGGACCGGAGGATTGGTTTAACGCGGACCGCCCTTCTCAGGGGGCTGCGGCTCCCCTATACAAGGCGCGGCTGCGGACGCCCGGGGAAGGAAGGACCAGTCGTAATGAATGCACCTCGTACGTGCGGCCTTCTGGCCGCGCTGAATTCTGGCGCCGGGCCTGGCCTTCGCCCAGTCGCCGACCCAGGCGGCAAGCAACGCCATCACCGCGCCGGCCCACAAGACGATCGGCGTGCCCAGCCAGCGGCAATATTCGACGGCCCTGATCGTGTTGAACGCGCACGGCGCCAGGCTCGACGGCCAGAAGCTGGTGCTCGACGGCGTGATGCCGAGCGCCACGCTGTTCACCAGCCGGCCGGTGCGCACCGTCGGCCACATGGTCACGCCCGACATGGTGGCGATCTGGCACACCGGCAGCTTCGCCAAGGATCCGCCCAACGCCACGGTCTCGGTGTTCTCCAAGGATGGCTCGGCCGTATCCGACGCCGTGGTCGAGCTGACCTCGGCCAAGCTCGACGGCGAGCGCCTGACCTTCGACGTCAAGGTCCTGGAGGGCGACCTGGGCAAGGCCGACGGCCCGGCCTCCGTCTTCATCGACACGCTGTGGTGGGGCCTCGGCTCCAACGGATTCAGCTACTACGGCACCAGCCAGACGACCGGCGGCGAGACGCCCAACATCGGCGACCCGCACGGCACCAGCACCTTCACCGGCTGGTCCAATCCGTCGCCCACCGAGCCCTATGTCCGGCCCCCCAACTACGGCCGGTCCGTCGGCGCGCCGCCGCCGCCGGACGTCGATCCGCGCTACCAGCAGAACTTCAATGCGCCGACCTGCGGCAAGCCTCCCCTCCTGCCGTGCTACTGAGGCCAGCCATGAACGCCTTCCATTCCCTGGCCCTCATCGCGGCCGCCGCGACGCTCGTCGGCCTCTCGCTGCCGGCCGTCGCCCAGACACCGCCTCAGACGGCCAAGGTCATCGGCCGGCCGCAGCAGCCCAAGATCATTCCGTCGATGATCGTGCTCAACGCCCGCAGCGCCAAGCTCGAGGGCCGGAAGCTCATCCTCGACGGCATCTCGTCCAACGCCATCATCTTCGCCGATCGGCCGATCCGCGCGGCGGGCCATGCGATGACCAGCCACCTGCTCGAGGAGTGGAGCGACAAGGCGCCCGACAGTTTCGCCAAGACCCCTCCCAATGCGACGGTGTCCGTGTTCAGCAAGGGCAAGGTCGGCGTGACCGACGCCGTGGTCGTGCTGAAGGCGCCCAAGCTCGACGGCGAACGGCTGACCTTCGATGTCGACGTGCTGGAAGACAATCTCGCCGGCGCCGATGGCGCGGTATCGGTTTTCATCGACATCATCAACCTGCCGACCGCGCGGCTCACATCCCATCGCGCGGCGTGGTACGCGAGCTCGCCGTAGGAGACGTCACACCGACGGCCCCGCCGCCGAGCCGAAGCGCGCCTTGAGCCGGGCGAGGATCTGGTCGCGCGTGATGCGGTAGGCATCGAGCCGCATCTCGCGCGATCCCTCGACGACGCTGGGGTCGGTCACCGGCCAATATTCGACCTCGGCCGCGGTGCCGCGGGTGAATTCCAGCGCCCGATGATGCGCCTCGGGCGACAGCGTGACGATCAGATCGAACGAGCTGGCATCGACGTCGTCGAAGGTCTTGGCGTGATGGCGACGGACATCGATGCCCAGTTCGTCCAGCGCCGCCGCGACGAAACGGTCGACCTCGCTTGCCCGCACGCCCACCGAGTCGATGTACGCGGCCTGGCCGTAGAGCCGCTTGGCCAGGGCCTCCGCCATCGGCGAGCGGACGGAATTCTCACTGCAGGCGAAGAGCAGGCTGGAGGGAATGCCGTTCATCGCCTGCCTTCGGTCACGCTTTGATATGCAGGGCGCAGATCAGGGTGAACAGCCGGCGGGCCGTGTCGAGGTCGACCTCGATCTTGCCGGCGAGCCGCTCGCGCAACAGTTCGGATCCTTCGTTGTGCAGGCCGCGCCGTCCCATGTCGAGCGCCTCGATCTGCGAGGGTCCGAGCTTCTTGATGGCGGCGTAATAGCTCTCGCAGACCAGGAAGTAGTCCTTCACCACCTTCCGGAACGGCGTCAGAGACAGCACGATATCGCGCAGCTTGCGGCCGTCGGCGGCGTGCACGCCGAACACCAGGCGCTGCTCGAAGATGCCGATATGCAGCTTGTAGGGGCCGGGCTCGCTGCCCACGAGCGTGAAGTCGTTCTCCTCCAGAAGGTCGAACAGGGCCACGGCGCGCTCGTGCTCGACCTCGGGCGCGCGGCGCGCCACGGACTTCTCGTCCAGCACGATGTCGACGATGCGGCGCCGTTGCGGCATAGCCGGTCAGGAGCGGCGGTTCAGCCGGATGGAGACCGACCGGCCGTGCGCGCCCAACCCCTCGGCCTCGGCCAGCGCCAGCGCCGCAGGACCGAGGGCCGCGAGCGCGTCGGGCGTGCAGGCGACCAGCGAGGTGCGCTTCAGGAAATCGGCGACGCCGAGCCCGCCCGAGAAGCGCGCCGCGCGCGAGGTCGGCAGCACATGGTTGGTGCCGGCGACATAGTCGCCGATCGCCTCGGGCGTGTAGCGGCCCAGGAAGATCGCTCCGGCATGGCGGATCTCCTGCGCCAACGCCTCGGCGGGCGCGGCGTCCATCGCGAGCTCGACATGTTCGGCCGCGATGCGATCGACGAGGGGTGCGCACGCGCGGAGATCGCGCACCAGGATGACGGCGCCGTTGTCGCGCCAGCTCGCGCCGGCGATGTCGGCGCGCGCCATGGTCGAAAGCTCGCTCTCCACGGCGCGTGCCACCTGGTCGGCGAAGGCCGCATCGTCGACGATCAGCACCGACTGCGAGGAGGCGTCGTGCTCGGCCTGGGACAGCAGGTCGGCCGCGATCCAGGCCGGATCGTTCGAGGAATCGGCCACGACCAGGATCTCCGACGGGCCCGCGATCAGGTCGATGCCGACCTGCCCGAAGACGCGGCGCTTGGCGGCGGCCACATAGGCGTTGCCGGGGCCGGTGATCTTGTCGACCGGCCGGATCGACTGCGTGCCGTAGGCCAGGGCCGCCACGGCCTGCGCACCGCCGATGCGGAACACCTCGTCGGCGCCAGCGATCTCGGCGGCCAGCATGACCAGAGGATTGAGCACGCCACCCGGCGTCGGCACGACCATGACGATGCGCTTCACCCCGGCCACCTTCGCCGGCACGACGTTCATCAGGACCGAAGAGGGATAGGCCGCCGTGCCGCCCGGCACGTAGACCCCCACCGAATCGAGCGGCCGGTAGCGCGTGCCCAGCCGCGTGCCGGTGGCGTCGGTGAAGTCGACGTCCTTCGGCAGCAAGGCGCGATGAAAGGCTTCGATGCGTTGGGCGGCGAAGGCCAGCGCCTCGCGCTGCGCCGCTGGCACCTTGGCCGCCGCCGCCTTGCGTTCGGCTTGCGGCACGCGCAGGCCGGCCGTGTCGGTGTCGAGCCTGTCGAACTTCCGCGTGTACTCGACGAGGGCCGCATCTCCGCGCGCGCGCACGTCGGCCACGATCTCGGCCACGACGCGGTCGACATTCTCGTCGGTGTCCCGATTGCGCCCGAGGAAGGCCGAAAATTCCTTTTCGAAACCTGGCGCCGAGTCGTCGAGCCTAAGCGGCACGGCTGATCTCGCGGAAGCGGTCGACCCAGCGGCCGATCCGCTCTGGCTGCGTCTTGAGCGCGGCCCGGTTGACGATGAAGTGCGACGTGACGTCGGCGATGTGCTCGATCTCGACCAGGCCGTTTTCCTTGAGCGTGCGGCCGGAATCGACCAGATCGACGATGCGATGGCTGAGGCCCAGCGACGGCGCCAGCTCCATGGCGCCGGAGAGCTTCACGCACTCGGCCTGGACGCCGCGCGCGGCGAAGTGCCGACGCGTCACCTCGGGATACTTGGTGGCGATGCGCACGTGGCTCCAGCGACGGGGATCGTCGCTGCCCGCCATTTCGGCGGGCTCGGCGACGGCCAGCCGGCACTTTCCGATGCCGAGATCGATCGGCGCGTAGATCTCGGGATAGTCGAACTCCATCAGCACGTCGGCGCCGGCGATGCCGAGATGGGCGGCGCCGAAGGCCACGAAGGTGGCCACGTCGAAGGAGCGCACGCGGATGATGTCGAGGTCGGCGTGGTTGGTCGTGAAGCGGAGCTGGCGTGCGTCGGGGTCGGCGAAGGCGGGCTCGGGGTCGATGCCGGCGCGCGCGAACAGCGGTGCCGCTTCCTTCAGGATGCGGCCCTTGGGCAGCGCCAGAATGAGCTTCTCGTTGGCTTCGCTCGACACGACCGTGCTCCAGTAACGAATGCCCGCCCCGCGATCGATCCCGTGAAGGGCTATTCGACCGGATGGGCGGGCTTCCAGGGGGTGGCCCAAGGCTCCCCGACATCCCCCAAATGGCATGCGAGGCGGTCGATTTCCAGCCGGATGGCCCGGCCTGCGGCGAACCGCAGCGTGACTGACCGTTCGTTCCCGCCCTTGTCGTCGAAGACCAGGGCCAGCAATTCGAGCATGCGGTCGGGCTCGTCGAGCGGGATATTGTGGTGGCGGACGGCCGTCACCTCGTTGAAAACAAGCGCGGAATGGGTCCTCGAGTGGGCTGCCTCCACGGTCGGATCGGCCTCCCAGCGGAACCGGTTCAAAAGCAGAACGAAGCGCTTCTCGTCCTTGAAGTGGGCGCAGTCGCGCACGGCCACGAGGGCGTCCTGGCAGGCCGCCGAGATCACGCCGAGATCGTCGGCGTCGAGCGCCGAAAGTTTCAGTTTGTCGCCCACCAGGCTCAGCCCTTCAGCCGCTCGATGTCCGCGCCGCAGGCGGCGAGCTTCTCTTCCAGCCGCTCGTAGCCGCGATCGAGGTGATAGACGCGGTTCACGACGGTGTCGCCTTCGGCGGCGAGGGCCGCGATGGCGAGCGACACCGAGGCGCGCAGGTCGGTCGCCATCACCTCGGCGCCGAGCAGCTTCGGCACGCCGCGCACCAGCGCCGACTCGTGGTGGATGGTGACGTTGGCGCCCATGCGCGACAGTTCCGGCACGTGCATGAAGCGGCTCTCGAACACCGTCTCGGTGATCATCGCGGCGCCCTCGGCGCGCGTCATCAGCGCCATCATCTGGGCCTGCAGGTCGGTGGGGAAGCCGGGATAGGGCTCGGTCATCACGTCGACGCCGCGCAGGGCGCCGTTGGTGCGCTGCACGCGCAGGCCGCGCTCCGTCTTCTCCAGGGTCACGCCCGCCGCGCGCAGGCTCTGCGCCGCGGTCTCGATGAGATCGAGCCGGCCGCCCACCAGCTCGACGTCACCCGCCGTCATCGCCACCGCCATGGCGTAGGTGCCCGTCTCGATGCGGTCGGGGATGACGCCGTGGCTCGCCTCCTTGAGCCGGTCCACGCCCTCGATGGTGAGCGTCTCCGTGCCGATGCCCTCGACCGGCACGCCCATCGACACGAGGCAGTGGGCGAGATCGGTGATCTCCGGCTCGCGCGCCGCGTTGTCGAGCACCGTCGTGCCCTTGGCCAGCGCCGCCGCCATCATCAGGTTCTCGGTCGCGCCGACCGACACCTTGGGGAAGGTGAAACGCGCGCCCTTCAGCCCCTTGGGCGCGCTGGCGACGAGATAGCCGCCATCGATATCGATCCTGGCGCCCATCGCCTTCAGCCCGGCAATGTGCAGGTCGACCGGCCGTGCCCCGATGGCGCAGCCGCCGGGCAACGACACCCGCGCCGCGCCCTCGCGCGCCAGCAGCGCGCCCAGCACCAGAACCGAGGCGCGCATCTTGCGCACGATGTCGTAGGGCGCCGTGGTCGAGGCGATCTTGCCCGCCTGCAGGGTGAGCGTCGTGCCGTGGGCGTGGCCGTTCTCGCCGGCCGCCGCGCCGATCTCCACGCCATGCTGCCTGAGGAGCTGGATCATGGTGGTGATGTCGGCGAGCCGCGGCACGTTGTGCAGGGTGAGCTTCTTGTCGCTGAGCAACGACGTCACCATCAGCGGCAGCGAGGCGTTCTTGGAACCCGAGATGCGGATCTCGCCCTTGAGCTGGCGGCCGCCCTTGATGCGAATGCGGTCCATGATCCTTTCCCCGTTCAGATCTTGGGCAAGGTGACGCCGCGCTGGCCCTGATACTTGCCGGCCTTGTCGCGGTAGGAGATCTCGCAGGGCTCGTTGCCCTGCAGGAACAGGAACTGGCAGGCGCCCTCGTTGGCGTAGATCCGGGCCGGCAGGGGCGTGGTGTTGGAGAATTCCAGGGTGACGTGGCCCTCCCACTCGGGTTCCAGCGGGGTGACGTTGACGATGATGCCGCAGCGCGCATAGGTCGACTTGCCGACGCAGATCACCAGCACGTCGCGCGGGATGCGGAAATATTCCACGGTGCTCGCCAGCGCGAAGGAATTGGGCGGGATGATGCAGACGTCGGCGGTGCGGTCGACGAAGCTGTTGGCCGCGAAGTTCTTGGGGTCGACGACCGCCGAATTGACGTTGGTGAAGATCTTGAAGTTGTTGCCCACGCGCGCGTCGTAGCCGTAGGACGACAGCCCGTAGGAGATCACGCCTTCGCGCTTCTGGGCGTCGACGAAGGGCTCGATCATGCCCTTCTCCTGCGCCATGCGGCGGATCCAGCGGTCGGAGAGGATGGTCATCGGGGCGCTTCTAGAGGAGGAGACGGTCCGGCTCAACCGCCGGTCTTGGCCGGGCCCACCGGTTTGTCCGCCTCCTGCTTGGCGCTCGCCTGCGCCTTGCGGCGCTTGAGATTTTCGCGCAAAGCGGCAGCCAGCCGTTCGGCGCGTTCATCCTTCTGCGGGATGGCTTTCGAGGGGCCGTTCATGGCGGGAGGATACACCATTTGATCGACAGCCTGCGCACACCTGAGGAAAGATTTGCCGGCCTGCCCGGCTGGCCCTATGCGCCGCGCTACCGGGAGCGGCCGGACGGGCTGCGCCTGCACTATGTCGACGAGGGCCCGCGCGACGCGCCGCGGACCTGGCTCTGCCTGCACGGCCAGCCGACCTGGAGCTACCTCTATCGCCGCATGATCCCGGTCTTCGTGGCCGCCGGCGACCGCGTGGTCGCGCCCGACTTCCCGGGCTTCGGCCGGTCGGACAAGCCGCGCGACGAAGCGGCCTATACCTTCGATTTCCATCGCGAGGCGCTGGCGGACCTGATCGAACGGCTCGACCTCGGGAACATCGCGCTGGTGGTGCAGGATTGGGGCGGGCTGATCGGGCTGACCCTGCCGATGGCGGCGCCGGACCGCTACACCGCGCTGCTGGTGATGAACACGACCCTGGCCACCGGCGATGCGCCGCTGGCCAAGGGCTTCCTCGACTGGCGCGCCTTCTCCAACCGCAGCCCCGACATGGACATCGCCAGGCTCATGCAACGCGCCTGCCCCCATCTCGGCGCGGCCGAGGCGGCCGCCTATGCCGCGCCCTTCCCCGACGCCTCCTACAAGGCGGGCGTGCGCCGCTTTCCCAACCTGGTGCCCGACCGGCCCGACGCGCCCGGCGCGGCGCTGTCGCGCGAGGCCCGCGCTTTCTGGCGCGAGCGCTGGACGGGCAAGAGCCTGATGGCCATCGGCATGAAGGACCCGGTGCTGGGCCCGCCGGTGATGCGCGCCCTGCACGCCGACATCCGCAACTGCCCGCCGCCGATGGAGATCGCCGAGGGCGGCCACTTCCTCCAGGAATGGGGCGAGCCGATCGCCCGCGAAGCGGTGCGGACGCTATAGCCGATCGGCCAGCCCTCAGGCCGCGAGCTTCTGCGCCAGCGAGGCCGGCACGCGCACCGGCATGTCCAGCAGCATCTGGGCGAAGGCCTTGGCCAGCGGATCGGCCTTGAGCGAGGCCATGCCGCCGCCGCCCAGCGCCTGGCGCAGCAGGAAGTTGAAGCCCCCGATGCCGGGCAGCCGCCAGCGCGTGACCTTGCCCTGGATGCGATGGGCGAAGTACGTCGCCACCGCCTCCTCCGTCACCTCGGCGTCGAGGATCGGCTCGTATTCGGGCCGGCGGGCGAAGATGCCGATATTGGCGTTGTCGCCCTTGTCGCCCGAGCGGCCATAGGCCAGCGCCGCCAGCGGCACCGTCCCGGTGGCCGCGTTCGGCCCGCTGCTCGGCAGCGGCGGCGCGGCGGGCGCCTCGGCCGGCAGGTCGGCCGCCGTGAAGCCGCCGCTCTTGGCGCCGCGATCCATCGTGATGGCGCGGCCGTCGAGCTCGATCGCGACCGGCACCAGGGACTTCGGGATGAGGCAGGAGAACATGCGGATCACCGGCGAGGGCGAGACGCGGCCGGCGCCGAAGCTGCCGGTCATGCCCACCACGCCGCCCGTCGCCATCGGCGCGATCTCGCGGCCGAGCAGGCTCAGCGCCTCCTTCTGGTCGTGCCTGGCCGCGATCTTGACCACGACCTCGCGGCTGTCTCCGGTGCGCGCATGCGGCCCATAGGTCGCCTCGCCGCCGATGACCTCGATGCTGACCTCGCGATAGTCGCCCAGGTTCTTCTCGCGGAACATGCGGCGCGTCTTCTTGATGATCGCTTCGGCGCTGTGGCGACCCTTGGCCACCGCCTCGCGCCCGCCCAGCATGAAGATGGTGCTGAGCTTGTAGCCGTCGGGCCAGGTGGTCGAGACCTTGTAGGTGTCGGTGGGCGGGCGACCCCTGGCGCCCGACACGCGCACGCGGTCCTTGCCGGCCTGGACATAGGTGGCGCCGGTGAAGTCGCACACCACGTCGGGCACGATATAGGCGCGCGGATCGCCGATCTCGTAGAGCATCTGCTCGGCCACGGTGGCGGGCGTGATCAGCCCGCCGGTGCCGTCGGGCTTGCCGAGCACGAAGGCGCCGTCGCTTTCGACCTCGGCCACGGGGAAGCCCATGTTGTCGTAGTCCGGCACCAGCCGCCAATCGGTGAAGTTGCCGCCGTTGCACTGCGCGCCGCATTCGATGATGTGGCCGCAGAGCGTGCCGGCCGCCAGCGCATCGTGGTCGTCCATGCTCCAGCCGAAGGCATGGATCAGCGCGCCCAGGGTCACCGCCGAATCGACGCAGCGGCCGGTGATCACCACGTCGGCGCCTTCGGCCAACGCGCGGGCGATGGGGAAGCCGCCGAGATAGGCGTTCATGCTGGCGATCCTGGCCGGCAGTTCGTCGCCGGTATCCATCTCCCGGATGCCGAGCGCGCGGAACTCGTCCGCCCGCGGCAGCAGGTCGTCGCCCTGCACCACCGCCACCTTCAGCGTCACGCCGGCCGCCTCGCAGGCCTTGAGCACGGCGTCGCGGCAGGCCTGCGGGTTCACGCCGCCGGCGTTGGTGATCACCTTGATCCTCTTCTCGGCGATCTCGCGCGCCAGCGGCGCCATGACGACGCCGACGAAATCCGTCGCATAGCCGGCCTGCGGGTTGCGCAGCTTCTGCGCCGCCATGATCGACATGGTGACTTCGGCCAGATAGTCGCTGACCAGATAGTCGACATTGCCGTGGCGCACGAGCTGGGCGGCGGCCGTCTCGGTGTCGCCCCAGAAGCCGGAATGGCAGCCGACCCGGACCGTCTTGGCTCATGGCCGTCACTTCTTCTTGCGGTTGATGAACGCTCCCATGCGTTCGATATGCTCCCCGTCGGTCACCGACTGGGCAAGGGCGTCGATTCCGGCCTGCACGGCCTCGTCGAGCGGCAGGCGTTCCCAGCGGCGCATCAGGCGCTTCTGCGCGCGCACCGCAAGCGGCGTGGCCTCGACGACGGCGTGAACGCAGCGCTCGATCGCCTCGTCGAGCTTGCCGACCGGCACGGTCTCCTCGACCAGGCCCCAGGCCTCGGCCTTGGCGGCGTCGATGGTCTCGGCGGTCAGCAGCAGGCGCGACGTGCGGCCCCAGCCGATCAGGCGCGGCAGCAGCGCCGCCTCGACCACCGAGGGAATGCCCACATTGACCTCGGGCATGCCGAAATGCGCGTTGTCCGCGGCGATGCGCAGGTCGCAGGCCGCCGCCACTTCGAGCCCGGCGCCCAGCGTGTAGCCTTCCGCGCGGCAGATGACCGGCACGGGACAATCGCGGATCGCCTGGCAAAGCTTGTGGATCAGGGTGATGAAGCGGCGGCCGTCCTCGGACGTCTTCATCGTCGCCATGTGGTTGATGTCGGCGCCGCCGATGAAGGCCCTGCCGCCCGCGCCGGAGAACACCACGACGCGCAGATCGTCCTCCCGGGCCAGCGACTGGAAGGCCTCGGTGAGGTCCAGCAGCGCCGGCGGATTGAGGACGTTCAGGCGGCGGGCATTGTCGAACACCACATACGCCACCACGCCTGCCGGACGCCGGTCCCAGCGGATATCGACCTTGTGCGCGGCTGACGCCATGACATTTCGCTCCGTGGCTCTTTGTCGTTGCGGGATTTTCTTCTAATAGAGCCCCGTCGCGACGCTTCACAAGAGCCCATCCCGGATGCCCGATACCATCGATCTTGGCCGCTATTCCGTGTTCGTGCCGTCCGATCCCTTCGAGGATCATGTCGGACCGTTCTACTTCCGCATTTCAGGCGACGCCCGGGAGGCGGGCAGCGTGCACTGCGTGCTGCCGACCCATCCCCGTCACGGCAACTATGCCGGCGGCGTGCATGGCGGCGCCACGCTCGCCTTCGCCGACTATGCGCTCTGCCTGGTCGCCGGCCGCGCCGCCGACGGCGGCACCAACACTTCCTTCGCCATGACGGTGAGCATCGCCGTCGAGTTCCTCGATGCCGGCCGCATCGGCCCGCCGCTCGAAGCCAGCGGCGAGCCGCTGCAGGTCACGGGCCGCCTCGCCTTCGCGCGCGGCACCATCACCCAGGAAGGCCGCACCGTCGCCCTGTGGTCGGGCGTGTGCCGCCACGTGCCGCGCACCAAGGCGATGGCGCGCAAGGAAGAGGCAGCGCCTGCCGGCGCCGATGCGGCGCCCCAGACGGTGCCTCCCGATTTCGAGCTCCTGGCCAATGCCAGCGTCTATTCGCGCCATATCGGCCCCTCCTATGCGCGCCCGGAGACGGACGGCGCCTCGCTCATCCAGCCGACCCTGCCGCATATGTGCAACTCGGGCGGCGTGCTGCACGGCGGATACATGATGAGCTTTGCCGATTCGGCGGTCACGCGCGCGGCGGGCCTCGTCACCGGCATGGCGCCGAGCACGGTAAGCTTTGCCGCCGAGTTCCTGGCCGCCGGCGAGGCCACCTCGCCGCTCATCACCCGGGTCGAGGTGCCGCGCCATGGCAAGTCGCTCGCCTTCCTGCGCGGCCTTCTGGAGCAGAACGGCCGCAAGCTGCTTTCGTACTCGGCGACCATCAAGCTCCGGTCCCGCGGCTAGCCGCACGTACGGGATCGTTGCAGGGGTTTCCGCCGGTTTCCGCCACGCCTGTCTGCCTGCGACGGCCGCAAACCGGCCCCGCAAGTCGTTGATTCGCAGGCATGAAAAAAGCTGCAGGCGGTATCCGCCCTTTGCGCCCTTTCCGCCCGCGATTTACGCATCGGCCACCGTTCCTGCATCGCTCGAAACCTGCATCTTTTCCACGCGTGAAGGCCGTCGCGGCCTTGCTCAAACCGCGGGCCAATGTAAGTATAACTTATAAATAAATCAAGAAATACTTCAATCACCGTCCACGACAACGCCAGCCTGTTCGGCGACGCGCCGCACTTCGCGGCCGAACAACTCATGCAGGCGCCGAACACTCGAAAGATCCCCGGCCTTGGCGGCGCGCCCGACCGCCTCGGCGATCTGCCGCAGGGGTGCCGCGCCGATCATGCCCGAGGCGCCCTTCAGCCGGTGGGCGGCACGGGCGATGACGAGGCAATCGTCGGTGCCCTTGATCTCGCGCTCGGCGACACGGGCGGTGTCGAGGAACTCGCGTTCGACCTCGGCCAGGGTGCGCGGATCGTCGCCGAACAGCTCGACGAGCTTGCCGCGGTCGTATGCCGGGATCATGCGGCGGTGCCCTTCAGCCACACATCGAGCGTCGCCTTGAGCTGCTCGATGCCGATCGGCTTGGTGATGAATCCGTCCATGCCGACGGCGCGGCTCTTCTGCTCCTGGTCCTCGAGCGTGCTCGCGGTGACGGCGAGGATGGGCGTACGGGCGCGCCGCTCCGCCGCTTCGCTCTGGCGAATGCGCCGCGCCAGCTCGAAGCCGTCCATGGTCGGCATCTGCAGGTCGGCCAGCACCAGGTCGTAACCGCACTTGCGCCACAGCTCGAGCGCCTCCTCACCGCCGGCGGCCGAATCGGTCGAGGCGCCGGCGAGCTCGAGCTGTCGCGCCAGGATCTTGCGGTTGACCGAATTGTCGTCGACCACCAGCACCCGGCCGTGCAGCGGGGCCGGCCTCGCCAGGGCCGCGCCCGCCCTGTCATCGGCGTGACCGGCGGGCCGACCGGCAGCCAAGGCAACGGCGCGGGTCAGCGCGTCACGCCGCCACGGCCGCTGCAGGCCGGGCGCGCCAGGCGCGTCGGCCAGGGCCACGTCACGCTCGACGGTCTCGATCCGGATGCAGGCGAGGTCGACGGGCCGTTCGCCTTGCCTCACCCAGGCGCCCGCATCCTCGAGGTAGCGGGCGATCGCGCGGGCCTCTTCGGCGTCGGGCAGGGCGAGTGCAAGCGACAGGCCCTGCAGCGGCTTGTCGCGCGGAGCCGCCACCGCGGCGTCCAGGCGCACGGTGACGAGAAAGGTCGAGCCCCTGCCCGGCTCGCTCAGCACCTCGACGCCGCCCCCCATCGCCTCCGCCAGACGGCGCACGATGGAAAGGCCGAGGCCGGTGCCGCCGAAACGGCGCGTGGTCGAGCTGTCGGCCTGCACGAAGGGCTGGAACAGGCGACCGCGCTGCTCGGCGCTGAGGCCGATGCCGGTATCGACGACCCTGATGCGCAGCCGGCCGCCGCCCGCCGGCTCCAGCGAGACGCGCACCGAGCCGGCCTCGGTGAACTTGACCGCGTTGCCCAGCAGGTTGAACAGGATCTGCTGCAGGCGCAGCGGATCGCCGATCACGCGTTCGGGCACGGAAGCATCGACATAGGCCGCGAGCCTGAGGCCCTTGGCGGCGGCCTGCGGCGCGAGCGTCTCGGCCGCCCCCTCGATCAGCTCCACCGTGGAAAGCTCGATGCGCTCGAGGTCGAGCCGTCCGGCCTCGATCTTCGAGAAATCCAGGATGTCGTCGATGATGCGCAGCAGCGCCGACGCGGAATAGCGCACCGTGCCCAGCGCCTCGCGCTGCTCGATCGACAGCGCCGAGCGCTCCAGCACGTCGACCATGCCCAGCACGCCGTTCATGGGCGTGCGGATCTCGTGGCTCACGGTGGCGAGGAAGGTCGACTTGGCCTGGTTGGCGCTCTCGGCCTCGCGCTGCGCGGCGATGGCGGCGTCGCGTGCACGCCGCGCCTCGTCGTAGGCGACCTGGAGGCGGCGCGCGAGATCGTCCTTCTGATAGGCGAGCGCGATATTGTCGTACTGCCAGCGATGCACGTCGCGCACATAGGCCATGAGATGGCCGACATAGGCGCCGCCGGCGATGCCGACGAGCTGGTAGAAGGGATCGGCGGCGGTCAGCATCACGACCAGGAGCGGCGCGGTCATGGCGACGGCGAAGGCGTAGAAGGTGGGCGGATGGGCCGAGCGGATCGGCACCGCCGTGGTGATGGTGGCCAGCAGGACCAGGCCCAGCAGCATGCGCTGCAGCTCGTAGTCCTTGGAGGCGAGCAGATAGCCCGCCACGCCCCAGCAGGCGCCGCCGAGGAAGGACAGGCCGGCGAACCACCAGCCCCAGCGGATCGCCTCCTCGTCCGAAGGCATGGCCCGATTGAAATTGCGCCGCAGGATGTCGAAGCCCAGCGTGACGGCGATATGGGCGGCGAATGGCCCGGCGAGCTCGAGGATGTCGATCTGGCGCCAGTAGATGGCGGCGATCACCGGCCACAGCACGAACGAGAAGTAGCGCGACTGCGTGGAGCCCTCGAACAGCCGCCGGATGAGCTCGGCCCGGACGAAGGAATCCTGCCGGGCCGTCGCGGCCGGCGTCTCTGCGTGGACGGCGGGCTCAGGGACGGCGATCGACATCGCCGTTCAGGCAACTAGGGCTAGAGACGTCACCGCGTCGCGACTCAAGAGATAGAGGTGGCATGTCTCCAGCCTGTGCCGCAGATGCCCAACCCTATCAAACATATCAAGAAGCAGCTATATCTCATTGAGAAATCGTGGTATTTTATCTGCATTATACAGTCATTAATTTTGGATCAAGTCATGCAGCACCCTTCCGTCCTGCTGGTCGAGGACGACGCATTTCAGCGCAAGGCCGCCGAGACCTACCTGATGAATCACGATCTCAGGGTCATCGCCGTGGAGAACGGCGCGCAGATGCGCCGCCAGATCGCACGGTCGATGCCTGATCTGGTGTTGCTCGACGTCCAACTGCCCGGGCAGGAGGATGGCTTCGCCCTCGCCCGCTGGCTGCGCGAAAGCAGCACCCGGGTGGGCATCATCATGCTGACGGCGGCCGGCGATTCGGTGGACAAGGTGCTGGGCCTGGAAAGCGGCGCCGACGACTATGTCGCCAAGCCCTACGAGCCGCGCGAGCTTCTGGCGCGCTGCAAGAGCGTGCTGCGCCGCTCGGTCAACAAGGCGACGCCCGCGCTGCTGGAGCGGATACGCATGGGCTGCTACATGCTCGACCTGCCGCGGCGCCAGCTCCTCGATGCCGGCGGCAAGGACGTCGCGCTGACCTCGGGCGAGTTCGATATCCTGAAGACCTTCGCCGAGAACCCCAACCGGCCGCTGTCGCGCGACTGGCTGCTGGAGACGACCAGCCATCGAAGCCGCGACCCGTTCGATCGCGCCATCGACCTGCGCATCACCCGCATCCGGCGCAAGATCGAGCCCAAGCCGGAAAAGCCGACCGTCATTCGCACCGTGCGCGGCGTCGGCTATATGTTCGTGCCGCCCGCCGAATAGGGTAAAAGGGCGGCCCCTCCCGGGGCCATAAGCGGGTCGGTGGGGGCCCGTAGTTCAGTGGTTAGAACGAGCCGCTCATAACGGTTATGTCGCAGGTTCGAATCCTGCCGGGCCTACCACCTGCTGAAATCGCTCTATCATTTCAGGTACTTACACGATGCGAATTGGCAAACCTGGTCGTGTCCCAGTTTGTGGTGTAACTGCCAGGTTTCAGGCCGATGAGCGATTTCGATCCGGCCAATCGTCAATGGCGCACGATGGTCTCAGTGGCGATACCTCCGAGTGGCGGCCGGAGAAGTGGTGCGAGACCTATCGGCGAAAGGCGCTGGACTGAGGCAACGGCATCATGAACTGGGACGGGCTGCTGCTCGACGGCTGGCGGCCGATCGACAAGCGTAGTGTTCGATGCGCGTCACGCTGACAATACCTCAATGTTTACACGAGACTATCTCGCGCTGAGCTGGTTTGGATGCCCGGGGGTGACGTTCCCCCGTTCGTCGCTCCACTACGACTCTTTGCCTAATGAGAGTCGGGGCCCGTCCGAGTCGCGGGAGGCTGCTCGGGCGGGTCTTCGTGGGGCGAGTGATGTATCCTGTTGATTCGCAGGGCACTACCGATGCGACCTGTCGCAACCTAGGTCGACACTAGGGTCCGAGCGGCGAGTCTCTTGGGAGCCGGGTGCTCTTAGCGGCACGCTCGAGTTCGGTGGTCATTGGGCGTAAGTCCCAAATAGAGCAATAAGAAGCAGCAAGCCCGGAATTGCAGCGAACACGGCCGCAGCGAAGGCGTTTCCAGAACGGGACGGTGGCGGGTATTTGGGACGCTCAATAGCGCACGCGTTTAATGCGATCATGGTGTCACCCTGCTGGCAGTCCTCCAACGCATCTGAGCCGAAAAGGTGCCATGACCTGACATCATGTCTGGTCATCGGACTTCTCAGGCGGCAGCGCTGCCGTAGTTCGGTCGTCAAGTCGGTCCCTGGATATGCCACTCGATACGGCTGCCGCAGCCGGGGCAGCGGAAGCGGCGGTTAGCCGTCGCGTCAGCTACGTTCCAGGGCGCCCGGTCGATCGGCACGTGACTGATCTCCAGGACGGCACGCAGCAGATCGTCAACCTTTACCGGCTCACGCTGCCGGAGGAAGGCCCAAAGGGCTTGACGGCGAATTACAACGTCGCACCGACGCACTCATGCCGATCATCCGGCCGGCCGGGAACGGGCGCGAGCTGGTGATGGCGATGTGGGGCTTGGTGCCGTTCTGGCTGAAGCCGCAGGATCTCGGGAAGCAGCCCTATAGCACGATCAACACGCGGGCCGATCGCATCCAGACGGCGCCGGCCTATCGCGAGCCGTTCGAGAAACGGCGCTGCCCGGTGCCGGCGAGCGGTTGGTAGGAATGTCAGAAGACGGGCGCCAAGACCAAGCGACCGAGCTTGAGATCTCGGAGGTCGGCGCCGACGTGGGCACCGTGAGGAACTACCGGCCGGAGCTCATGGAGCGGGTGGGGTTGCTGTAGCCGTCGCAATAGTCGAGGGTGCGTCCGTAGTGCGTGCTGACAGCGAAAGGGGAGCGATGACGGAACAGGACCTCGCGAGGAGGCTTCTGGCCCAACTGCGGCAGGTGCCGAACCCCACGCCCGCCAAGTTTCTAGCACTCTTCAAGTACCTGCTTGCGGACGCGAAGGCGAATGGCTGGAGGCGATGACGAGCGACCGGGCCCCGGCCGAGCCTGGCTTGCGCGCGGTACCGCACTGGAGCGCTACGCTGGCCAGCCCGACGGGTAAGCGAGATGCCGTTGAATCTGCTGGGTTCAGCCACTCCTGCCGGGCCTACCACCGCTTTCCGTCGATCGCTCAACGAGCGGCCCAGAAGCAGAAGATGCGGTTGAACCGCCGTCGGTCTTCCAGAAGCCGCATGCCGGCGCTCAGCGAACGGTTCAGGCAGAAATAGATCGCAAGGAGGATCGCGTAGACCTCCACCGGAGCCGTCAGCAGGCGGTTGTTGATCTGCCGTCCGATCTCCGTCACCTCCGCAAGACCGATCAGGAAGGCGAGCGAGGTTCCCTTGAGGAGGGTGATGTAGCGGCCGGTCATCGCCGGAACCGTATTGTACGCCGCGATCGGCAGCAGGACGTAGAGCGCCTGCTGCAACGACGACAGGCCCATCGCCCGCGCCGATTCGATCTGTCCGACAGGGACCGACAGAAGACCGCTGCGCACGACCTCGGCGATGTAGGCCGCATTGAACAGAACGATCGCCACCAGCACGCTCAAGAATTTCGTCGGCTCGAAACCGAAATACGGCGGCGCGAAATAGGCCCAGAAGATCAGGACCAGCAGCGGGATGTTGCGCAACAGCTCGACGTAGCCGCCCGCCGCCCAGCGTAGCGGCCTGGGACCGGCAAAACGCAGATAGCCGACGAGGACACCCAGCAGGGTGGCAAGCACGATGCCGATCAGCGAAAGCTCGACGGTGAGCGCCACGCCACCCAGCGCCTTGGGCCAGTCGCCGACCAAAAGCCGCCGAACATTGTTCTCGGTGAAGACGAGATCCCAGTTCATGCCGCGGTCCGCCGATGGCGAGACAGCCGGCGTTGGAGCCAGTGACCGATTCCGGCAATCGTCGTGCAGACGACGAGGTAGAACACCGTCACCGCCGTCAGCGCCTCGACGCCCCGGAAACTCGCATAGTCGATGTAGCGGGCCTGGTAGGTGATGTCCGCAACCCCGATGGCGAGTGCGAGCGACGTGTTCTTGAGCAGGCTGACGGACTCGTTCACCAGCGAGGGGGCGATGATGCGCAGGAGTTGCGGCAGCAGGACGTAGCGGACCGACTGGAAGAAACCGAAGCCGACGGCTTCCGCGGCCTCGTACTGTCCCCGCGGGATGGCGTTGAGGCCGCCGCGAACGATCTCGGCGATGAAACCGCTATGGTACAGTCCGAGCGCGAAGACGACGGCGATGAACTGGAAGCCATAGTCGCGCAACACCATGATGAGGCTCGTCGGCAGGATCACCGTCGCCGAGAAATACCAGAACAGGATCTGCACCAGAGGCGGCGTGTTGCGCAGGAACTCCACATAGAACCAGCACAGGGGCCTGAGCGGCCTGATCTGCGACCAGCGCAGCACGCCGAAGAGGAAGCCCAGCATCAGGGCGAGAACGAGCGAGAGGGCCGTCAGCTCGAGCGTGACAAGGGCGCCCTCGGCCAGAAGCCGGCCGCCCTCTCCCCATAGAATGCTCCAGTCGAACCGGTACATCCCCGGGCTAACTCCAGACCTCCATCTTGAAGCCGATCTCCGACTTCTTGAGGTTGAGCTTGGTGCCCGGCCCGATCCATTTGTCGTAGATCTTGTCCCAGGCGCCGTCCTTCCACATGTCCTGAAGGGTGAAGTTCAGCGCATCGCGCCATTTGGACTCGTTCTCGCGCACGCCGATCGCGTAGTCACCGCCACCCAGCGATTCGCCCACGATCACGTAGTCGTCGGGTGCCGGCGAATTGGCGCGCAGCCCGGCCAGGATGATGATGTCGGCCACCACGGCGTCGATCAGGCCGCGCTGCATGGCCAGGAAGGCTTCGGGATAGCCCTCGAAGGTCTGTCCCACCGCCTTGGGCTGCGCCGCGGCCAGGTTCTTGAGCGCAAGCGCTCCCACGGTGGTGCCGGCGCGCTTTCCCGCCATGTCGGCCGCGGACTGGATGCCGCTGCCCTTTTTCACCATCAGCTTCTGGCCGGTCCAGAAGTAGCCGATGGTGAAATCGATCACCTTGTCGCGCTCGCGATAGTGCGTGAGCGTGGCCACGATCATGTCGATCCGGCCCTGCTGCAGCAGCGGGATGCGCGTGGCCGCCGTCACCGGCACCAGCTCGAGCTTGACGCCGAGGCGTTTGGCGATCTCCGCGGCGATGTCGACATCGAAGCCCACGGTCTCGCCCTTCTCGTCGACGACACCGAAACCCGGCACGTCCTGCCGGACGCCGACGCGCACCACGCCGCGTTTCTTCACCTCGTCGAGCGTGTTGCCTCCCGGTGCCTGTGCCGAGGCCGGCCCAGCGACAAGAATCAGCCCTGCTCCCGCGATCAACTGGCGTCTGTTCATCCCACCCTCCCTTCCACCGATATCTGCTGTCCCAACACCGTCCGCACGAAGCGGCGCGCTTCCTCGCTGCGCGGCGACCGAAAGAATTCGCCGGGCGCCGCCGCCTCGACGATCACGCCGGCATGCATGAAGGCCACGCGGTCGGCGACCTCGCGCGCGAAATTCATCTCGTGACTGACGATGACCATCGTCATGCCCTGGTCGGCCAGGCCACGCATGACATCGAGCACTTCCGCCACCATTTCGGGATCGAGCGCCGATGTCGGCTCGTCGAACAGCATCAGCGAAGGCTGCATCGCAAGCGCGCGGGCAATCGCCACGCGCTGCTGCTGCCCGCCCGAGAGGAAATCGGGAAAGGCATCGGCCTTGTCGCTCAGCCCGACACGGTCCAGCAGCTTGCGCGCGATCTCCCGCGCTTCCGCGGCACTCCTTCCCAGGATCTTCCGTGGACCGAGCGAGATGTTCTGCAGCGCCGTCAGATGCGGAAACAGATTGAAGGACTGGAACACCATGCCGATATGGCGCCGAAGATCGCGCAGGCCCGATCGGGTCCTGACCGCCTCGGCGCCCTGGAAGCGGATGCTGCCGCTATCGATCGCCTCGAGGCCGTTGATACAGCGCAGCAGCGTGCTCTTGCCCGAGCCGCTGGCGCCACAGACCGACACGACCTCGCCGGCCGCGACGCTGAGGCTCACATCCTTCAGCACCTGCAACGGACCGAAGCTCTTGTTCAGGCTGACGATCTCCAGTAGCGCGGTCATTCTGGAAGGCCTCGAAGCAAAGCCCGTGCCCCGTCGAGGATCGCCGGCAACGGCCCCACGAGATTGAGCCGTATGTGGCCTTCGCCGCTCGCACCAAAAGCCGCGCCCGAGGTCACGGCGACACCGGCCTCGTCGAGCAGATGCGTCGTCAGGTCATCGCTCGCCCGGCCAAAACGCGCGACGCCGGGGAACAGATAGAACGTGCCTTGCGGGACCAGCGCGTCGAAGCGCGGATCCCGCCGCAGGACAGCAAGACAGGCATCGCGTTTGGCCTGATAGGTCCTGCGCAGGAACGGCGCCCACTCGGCCTCCGTGCTCAAGGCTTCACAGGCGACTTTCTGCGAGGCCAGGCTTACCGACGAGATGAGTTGCTGCGTGCAATTGGCGACCAGGCGGCAGATCGGCTCGGGGCCGACCAGCATGCCGATGCGATAGCTCGGCAGGGCGAACGCCTTGGAGAAGCTGTAGAGCAGGATGGTGCGATCACGGATCGTATCAAACAGGCCGGGGCTCAGATGTCTGCCGCCATCGAACACGAAAAGATCGAAGCTCTCGTCGCAAATCAGCCACAGATCGTGCCCCTTCACCAGGTCGGCCAGCGCCGAAAGCTCGGCTTCGGTGAACACGCGACCAGTAGGATTGTGCGGCGTATTGATCAGGACGGCCCGGGTCCGGGGCGTTATCGCGGCCGCGATCGCCGCGACGTCGAGGCGCTTGTCCGGTCCGGCGAGCGGCACTGGCACGGCCTTGCCGCCCGCCAGCTCGACCGACGGCGAATAGGTCACCCAGCAGGGATCGAGCACGATCACCTCGTCGCCGCGCTCAAGCAGGGCCAGAGCGGCGAAATACACGCCTTGCTTGGCCCCGATCGTCGCCACCATCTCGCGCTCGGTGCGCATGACGCCATGGCGGCGCGCCAGACGCTCCGCGAAGGCCTGTCGCAGAAAAGACTCGCCCCATGGGTCACCGAGCGCGTTCTCGGCCGGCGCGATCGCCGGCAACGTCAGGCCAACCGGCGGACCGGGATCCGGAGCGCCACCCGAAAGGTTGAAGACCGGCTTGCCGGCCGCCCTGAGCGCCCGTACCCGCTCGCCGACGGCGAGCGTCCCCGAAGGCGGCAGACCGGCAAGCGCCGTCATCATCAGCGCTCCTGCCGCTTTTGAAGCTCTTCGGCGTACACGTCCACGACACGGGCCAGGTTCGCGGTGATGTGCTCGACCGTCATCTTCCGCGCGAGCCTGAAATTGCGGGCGCGGATCGCCTGCGTGATCTCGCGGTGGTATTTGTACTCGGCGCGACCCGAGAATTCGTTGGACAGCAGGATGAACCGCACCGGCAGCGACATCGCGTTGACCTGATGCAGGATCGTGCGCAGCACCGAGCTCTCGGTGCTGTCGATCATGAGCTGGTGGAATTCGATATTGTTCGAAAAATAGCCTTCGAGATCGCGCCTGGTCGCGGATTCGCGCATCACGGCGTTGGCGCGGTCGAGCGAATCGCACAGCATGCCGACATCCTTCGTCGACAGTGCATCGATCACCTCCGCCTCGAGCTGGGCACGCAGGCGATAGAGGTGACGCAGGTCGTCGGCCGTGTAGTGCTTGACCTTGAAGCCGCGACGCGGCGCGTGGACCACCAGCCCCTGCAATTCAAGGATACGCAGCGCCTCGCGTACCGGACCGCGGCTTGCCCCGTACTCGGCGGCCAGATCGGTCTCGCGCAGGGAACTGCCCGGCGGATAGCGCCAGCGGATAATTCCCGCCTTGATGCGGTCGGCCAGGAAATACGGGATGGTCTCGGGCAACGACACGACGTTGCTCGATTCCCGCGCCGCTGCCTGCAGGTTGCTCGCCACGACCATTCGCCAAATCCCGATTGTCTACAATTTACACTTGACGATATTGGGCACGATTTCGCATCCTGTCCAGACACCCGGTGGAGGAAAGATGGACGCCCAGCAGGCCAAGGCGATCTCGGACAAATGGATGATCCCGACGCCGGCCGGCGCCTACATGTCGGGCCTTGAGAACAGGCCGATCATCGAGCGCGCCGAGGGCATCGAGGTGATCGACACCACCGGCAAGCGCTATCTCGATTTCGGCTCGGGCCAGATGGCCGCCGCGCTCGGCCACAACCACCCGCGCTACGTCGAAGCGGTGAAGAAGAGCCTCGAGACGATCAGCCATTCGACCAAGACGTTCCTGAACGTGGACCGCCTGGAGCTGCACCGGCGTCTGGGCGAAATCCTGACGCCGCCGCTTCAGAAGACGCTGTTCCTGGTGAGCGGCAGCGACGCGATCGAGGCCGCCATCGACCTTGCCCGCAAGGCGACGGGCGGCGTCGACGTGCTGGCCCTCGACATGGCGCTGCACGGGTCGACGTCCTTCGTGACGCGCTCGCTGACCTTCGGATGGGGACGCGCCAAGCATCGACTCGCCGCTCCCGGCACCTCCGCGATCCTGACGCCCTACGCCTATCGTTCGCCGCTCGCGGGCGGCAACGACTTCGTCGAGAAGTGCCTTCAGGTGAGCTTCGAGATCGCCGACGCGAACTTCACGTCAAAGCCCGCGGCGGTGATCCTGGAGCCGGTGCTGAGCGCGGGCGGCATCATTGTGCCGCCGCCGGGCTACGTGAAGGCGCTCAGCAGGATGGCGCACGACCGCGGCATGCTGGTGATCATGGACGAATCCCAGACCGGGCTGGGCAAGACCGGCAAGATGTGGGGGCACCTGCACGAGGACGTCGTGCCGGATATCATGACGGTATCGAAGCATTTCGGCGCCGGCCTGCCGGTCAGCGCGGTGTGCACCACCTCGGCGATCGCCCAGCAGGCGGTCGACAACGGCTACTTCGCCACCCGCTCGCATGCCTGCGACCCGATCGTCTGCGCGGCGGGCGTGGCCAGCATCGACATCATCCAGCAGGAGAAGCTGGTGGAGCGCGCCGCCGCCATCGGCCGGCGCATGCAGCGCGCCATCGAGGCGATGGCGAAGGACATCGAGGCGATCGGGGATATCCGCGGCCGCGGCGTCCTGTACGGCATCGAGCTGGTCGAGGACCGCGGGACCAAAGCGCCTGCAAACGACCTCTGCCGCGCCGTCGTCGCGCAATGCCAGAAGGACGGCCTGCTGGTGCAGTCCCGCGGCAGTCACGGCCGCCTGAACGTCGTTCGCCTGGTGCCACCCATGGTCTCGACCGACGCCGAGATCGACCGCGGCATGGAGATCCTGGAGAATGCCCTGCGCCGCTCCGTGCGCGGACAGACGGCGAAGGCGGCGTGATCCGGGCTCACCGCGCGCCCTGCCTGACGAGGCACCGGGCGTCGCCGCCATAACCCGCCGTTTTCACCGGCACGTTCACTTGCGCCGGGCGCGATCGATCGCCTCCGCGATCAGGCGGCGCGCCTCGTCGGCATCGCCCCAGCCCAGGAGCTTGACCCACTTGCCGGGTTCCAGGTCCTTGTAGTGGAAGAAGAAGTGCTCGATCTGCTGGCGGGTGATCTCGGGCAGGTCGGCATGCGTCCTGACGTTGACGTAGCGCTGGGTGATGCGCGTCGAGGGCACGGCGATGATCTTCTCGTCACCGCCGCCGTCGTCCTCCATCCTCAGGACGCCGATCGGCCGCACGTTCATGACGGCGCCCGGGATGATGGGCCGCGTGTTGGCGACCAGCACGTCGATCGGATCGCCGTCGTCGCTGAGCGTATGGGGCACGAAGCCGTAATTCCCGGGATAGCGCATGGGCGTGTAGAGGAAGCGGTCGACGACCAGCGTGCCGGCCGCCTTGTCCATCTCGTACTTGACCGGTTCGCCGCCGATCGGCACCTCGATGACGGTGTTCACATCCTGCGGCGGCTCGTAGCCGATGGCGATGGCGTCGAGATTCATGGGCTTCATCCTGCGCCGAGAGCGGCCAAAAGGAAACCGGCGGCCCTCGCCGGCCCGGCTGGGCACGCCACGACGTCAGACCAGCGCGCCGAAGGGGCGCACCGCGAAGCCCGGCAGGGCGAACATGAAGGCCGCCGTCGGATTGACGCCGGAGAAGAAGAGGCGACGATGCTGCCACTGCCATGCGCGTTTGCTCCCCTTCTATCGAAGACGCGCTTTGTGCATCGGCTGGATACCCGTCTAAGCTGTGCTACCTGCGGGGAGGCAAATCGGCCAACGTCAAAGGGATGGAACGGTGCGCCGCGGTACAACCGTGCGGCGTCGCACCATCAAGAAACGAAAGCATGTCCGGAGAAACGCTCAAGTTCCTGATCGCAGACGACCATCCGATGGTGCGTGAGGCGCTCGCCTCGGCGTTGGCCCAGGCATTCGCCGGCGCCAGCATCGCAACGGCCGGCTCCCTGCCGCAAGTCCAGGCCGCGCTCGAACGCGACCCCGAAACCGACGCCCTCCTGCTCGACCTCGACATGCCGGGCATGGACGGCTTCACGGGCCTCGGCCTGCTGCGGTCGAGCCATCCGACGGTGCCGATCATCGTCGTATCGGCGGCGCGCGAGGCGGCCATCGTGCGCAGCGCCTACGAGTTCGGCGCCTCGGCCTATATCGACAAGTCCGCCTCGCTGGACGACATCGCCGGCACCGTGCGGGCGGTGCTGGAGGGCGAGATTTTCATGCCGCCGGACGCACTGCCCGTCGATTCCTTCGCCCAGCGGGCGGCCCAGCTCACGCCGCAGCAATGGCGCGTGCTGGCGCTCATGGTGCAGGGCGATCAGAACAAGCAGATCGCCTACAAGCTCGGCGTCGGCGAGGCCACGGTGAAGGCGCATGTCACGGTGATCCTGCGCAAGCTCGGCGTCCGCTCGCGCACCCAGGCGGTCATCGAAGCGCGCGGGCTGACTCTTCCGCCGGCCTAGCCCGATCGCGCAGGCGCAGAAGGGCGCGCAACGACGCGGGCTTCACCGGCTTGTGCAGCAACTCGACCTGCCGCGCCCGCGCCCGCGGCCTGAGCGTCGGATCCCGGTCGGCCGTTATCAGGGCGGCCGGAACGGCGCGGCCCCAGGCGGCGCGCAGTGCGTCGACCACCTCCAGGCCGTCGGCCTCCTGGTCGAGATGCAGGTCGGCCAGCACCAGGTCGGGCAGGCGGCCGGCCCTGGCCACCTGGGCAAGCGCCTCGGCCTGCGAGGCGGCGGTGGCGACCCGGCAGCCCCAGCCGCCGAGCAGCGTCGCCATCGCCTCGCGCACCCGCGCCTCGTTGTCGATGCAGAGCACGAAGCTCTCCGCCTCGATCGACGCGACGGGCCGCGGCGCCGGCGTCGCAATCGGCGCCGCCACGACCGCCGGCACGCGCGGCACCGTCACCGAGAAGGTCGAGCCGCGGCCCGGCGCCGACGCCAGCCCGATCGGCAGGTCGAGCATGCGCGCGATGCGCTCGACGATGGCCAGCCCCAGGCCCAATCCCCGCTCCTCGCGCGGCGCGTCGTCCTCGGCCTGCAGGCGCACGAATTCCTCGAAGATGAGGACCTGCTTGTCCGGCGCGATGCCCGGCCCGTTGTCCTTCACCTCGATGCGCAGGCCGTCGGGCGCGCGGCGACAGCCCAGCAGCACGCGCGGCCGGCGGCCTTCGGCGCTGCCGTAGCGCAGCGCATTGGACAGCAGGTTCTGCAGGATGCGGCGCAGGAACGCCGGGTCGGTCGACACGAAGGCCGGTGTCGGCACCACGACGAGCTCGACGCCGCCGCGCGCCGCCACCGGTGCGAAGGCGGTGGCCAGCGAGTCGAACAGCGGCTGGAGGGCGAAGGGACGCTTCTCCGGCTTGAAGGCGCCGGCATCGAGCTTGGAGATGTCGAGCAGCGCGTCGAGCAACGATTCGACCGCGCCCAGGCTGGTGTCGATCTTGCCGCCGAGGTCGTTGCCCGGATCGCGGTCGATCATGGCCGCCGTGAACAGGCGCGCGGCATGGAGCGGCTGCAGCAGGTCGTGGCTGGCGGCGGCGATGAAGCGCGTCTTGCCGAGGTTGGCGGCCTCCGCCTCGGCCCGACTCGCCTCCAGCTCGGCGGTCCGCTCGATCACGCGCTGCTCCAGCGTCTCCGTCGACTGGCGGAGCTGGCGGTCGCTCTCGCGCAGCGCCTCGGCGGTGCGCACGCGCGCGGTCACGTCGTTGCAGGTGGCGACGAAACCGCCGCCGGGCAGCGGATCGAGCCTGAGCTCGATGACGCGGCCCCGGCGCGTCGTGATCTCGTGGGTCTGCGGCGCGGCCGGCCGGCGCAACAGGGCGACGATGTCGGGCGCGGCGCCGAACTGCAACGGCGAGGCACCGACCGCGACCGACTCGCCGTCGAGCGACAGCAGCGTCGTGAAGCGGTCGTTGAAGATCTCCAAGCGCCCGGCGCGGTCGAAGGCGGCGATCCCCATGCCGACGTGATCGAGCGTGTTGCGCAGGATCTCGTAGTTGTAGCGGATGGCCTCGGAGGCCTCGTCGATCAGCGCCCGGGCGCTGCGCGGCAGCGACCGGCCGCGGCGGCCGAAGGCCGCGACGATGATGCGGGCGGAAGCGGCGCCGAGCGTGCCCGAGAGGACGCGCTCGGTGCGGTTGAGCGCCACCTCGATCGACAGCCGTTCGCCGGACAGGGCGCGCAGCGCGCGCTCCGAGCCGACGAAGCGCGTCAGCAGCTCGCGCAGCTCGTCAATGCGCGCGGCATCGGCGGGCGCCTGGCGCAGGGGCTGCTCCGGCTCGGCCCCCAGCACGAAGGCGTCGGCCTGCTCGGCGTCGGAGCCGGCGGCGCGCACGATCAGCGAGATGCCGACCAGCAGCACCGTATTGACCAGGATGCCGACCACGAAGCCCTGGCCGACCGGATCGAGTGCGGCGAGCGGCCCCGGCAGGTAGGGTTGCAGCGGCGCCACCTGGCCGCCGTCCGCGCTCTGGCGCAGGGTCGGCAGCAGGAGCGCATAGAGCCAGACCACGAAGCCGCCGGCCAGGCCGGCGACGACGCCATGGCGATGCGCCCGGCGCCAGTAGAGGCCGAGCACGAGGCCCGGCGCGAAGTTGGCGACGGCGCAGAAGCTGATCATGCCGATCGAGGCGAGCGGCAGGTAGCCCGAGATGATGCGCTCGTAGGCGTAGCCCGCCATCAGGATCAGCACCACGGCGGCGCGGCGCACGAACACCACGAGCGGCCCCATGTCGCGCGCCACGCCGGCGCCCCAGCGCGGTTGCCGGCGCAGCAGGTAGGGCATGACCAGCTCGTTGCCGATCATGCCCGAGAGCGCCATGCAGGCCACGATCACCATCGAGGTCGCGGCCGACAGGCCGCCGATGAAGACGAAGGCCGACAGCCAGGCCTGGCCGTGGGCCAGCGGCAGCTGCAGCACGAAGAGGTCGGGATTGACCTGGGGTCCGAGCAGCAGCAGGCCCGCGGCGGCGATCGGCACGACGAAGAGGTTGATCAGCAGCAGATAGACCGGGAACAGCCAGCGCGCCGTCCCGAGGCTCGCCCGGTGGCCATGCTCGACCACCGCGACATGGAACTGGCGCGGCAGGCAGAGGAAGGCCATCGCCGACAGAAGCGTCGTGACCACCCAGGTGAGCGGCGAGCCCTCGCGCGCCACGCGCTCGGCGACGTCGGGCGCGCGCGCGACATGCGCCAGCAGATCGCCGGGTCCGTTGAACAGCACGAACAGCACGAACGGGCCCACGGTCAACAGGGCGAGCAGCTTCACCACCGATTCGAAGGCGATCGCCAGCATCATGCCGCGGTGCTGCTCGGAGGCCTGCACGTTGCGCACGCCGAACAGGATTGTGAAGACCGCCATCAGGGCGGCGACGATCAGCGAGGTGTCGGTGTGCACCACGCCGCGCGAGCCGTTGAGCCAGGGCGTCGGCTCGGCGATGGTCTTGAAGGTCGACGACACGGCCTGGAGCTGCAGGGCGATGTAGGGCAGCACGCCCACGGTGGCGAACAGGGTGGCGGTGACGCCCACGGCGCGGCTCTTGCCGTAGCGCGAGGCCAGGAAGTCGGCGATCGACGTCACATTGTGCTGCTTGGCCAGCCGCACCATCTTGCGCAGCATGGGATAGCCCGCGACGATCACCAGCGCCGGCCCGGTATAGATCAGCACGAAGTCGATGCCCGAGGTCGAGGCCCGGCCGACCGCGCCGTAGAAGGTCCAGGACGTGCAATAGATGGCCATCGACAGGCCATAGACGGCCGGCCCCACCGAGCTCGCCGACCAGGTGCGCGCGTGCCGGTCGCCGAACCAGGCCACGGCGAAAAGCAGGCCGAGATAGGCCAGGGACAGCGCCAGGACGGTCGGTTCCGCCAGCATATGTGAACGTTTCTCCCGTCTCCATTGAACCTGTTCGGCGGGGCCGCTACAAGCGCGCCAACCCCGAATCCACCAGATCCCAGCCGGAGCCGCCGATGGCCGCGTATCAGTACATCTACGTCATGAAGGGCCTGAACAAGACCTATCCGGGCGGAAAGCAGGTCCTGAAGGACATCTGGCTGTCCTTCCTGCCGGGCGCCAAGATCGGCGTGCTGGGCCTCAACGGCGCCGGCAAGTCGACCCTGCTCAGGGTCATGGCCGGCCAGGACGACAATTTCACCGGCGAGGCCTGGGCCGCCGAGGGCGCCAGGGTCGGCATGCTCGAGCAGGAGCCCAAGCTCGACCCCAAGAAGGACGTTCTGGGCAACGTCATGGACGGCGCCGGCGAGATGGCCCGGATGCTGGCGCGCTTCGAGGAGGTCTCGAACGCCTTCTCCGACCCCGACGCCGACATGGACAAGCTGATCGCCGAGCAGGCCGAGCTGCAGGAGAAGATCGACGCCGGCAATGGCTGGGACCTCGCGCGCACCGTCGAGATCGCCATGGACGCGCTGCGCTGCCCGCCGGGCGACGCCGACGTCGAGAAGCTGTCGGGCGGCGAGCGCCGCCGCGTGGCGCTCTGCCGGCTGCTGCTCAGCAAGCCCGACATGCTGCTGCTCGACGAGCCGACCAACCATCTCGACGCCGAATCGGTGGCCTGGCTGGAGCGCCATCTCGGCGAGTTCCCCGGCACCGTCGTGGCCGTCACCCACGACCGCTACTTCCTCGACAATGTCGCCGGCTGGATCCTCGAGCTCGACCGCGGGGCCGGCATTCCGTGGGAGGGCAACTACTCCTCGTGGCTGAAGCAGAAGGACCAGCGTCTGGCGCTCGAGGAGAAGACGGCCGACGCCCGTCGCCGCACCTTGCAGCGCGAGCTGGAATGGATGGGCCAGAGCGCGCAGGCGCGGCGCACCAAGAGCAAGGCGCGCATCGCGGCCTACGAGCAGATGGTGGCCGAGGAGAAGCAGGCGACGCTCGACCAGGCGCAGATCGTCATCCCGGCCGGACCGCGGCTGGGCGACCATGTCATCACCGCCGACAAGATCTCCAAGGGCTTCGGCGACCGCCTGCTGATCGACAATCTCAGCTTCGACCTGCCGCCGGGCGGCATCGTGGGCGTCATCGGCCCCAACGGCGCCGGCAAGACCACCCTGTTCAAGATGATCACCGGCCAGGACAAGCCCGACTCGGGCACCTTCTCGGTCGGGCCGACGGTGAAGCTGGGCTATGTCGACCAGAGCCGCGAGACGCTCGATCCCAACAAGACGGTGTGGGAGGAGCTGTCGGGCGGCCTCGACATCATCAAGCTCGGCAACCGCGAGGTGTCGAGCCGCGCCTATTGCGGGTCGTTCAACTTCAAGGGCGCCGACCAGCAGAAGAAGGTGGGCCAGCTCTCGGGCGGCGAGCGCAACCGGGTCAACCTCGCCAAGATGCTGAAGAGCGGCGCCAACGTGCTGCTGCTCGACGAGCCGACCAACGATCTCGACGTCGACACCTTGCGCGCGCTGGAAGAGGCGCTGGTCGATTTCGCCGGCTGCGCGGTGATCATCAGCCACGATCGCTGGTTCCTCGACCGCATCGCCACCCATATGCTGGCCTTCGAAGGCGACAGCCATGTCGAGTGGTTCGAGGGCAACTACCAGGACTACGAAGCCGACAAGCACCGCCGCCTGGGCACCGATGCCGACCAGCCGCACCGCATCAAGTACAAGCCACTGGTGAGGAACTAGACACGATGGCCGCCATATCCGACACCCTGCTCGGCAAATGGCTTCCCAAGATCCGGCGGGACGCCGTCGGACTCCGCTTCGCGTTGAACGTGTTCATCGCGACCAACATCGTCTGGTACGTGCTGCAGGACATCGCCGACACCAATCCGATCTGGGCCATCGCCTCGATGATCGCGGCCTCCGATCCCCAGGTGACCGAGGCGGTGCGGATGTTCAGGAGCCGCATCATCAACGTGCTGGTCGGCTGCGTGGTCGGCCTGGCCTTCGTTGTCCTCGGCGGCCCTTCGGAATGGAAGCTTCCGATCGCGCTCGCCGTGACGGTCCTGCTTTCGTCCTACGTCATCCACATCCCGACGATGTGGCGCCAGGCGCCGATCACCGCGGCCATCGTCATCGCCGCGGGACTGACCGCCCACTCGGAGCTGAGCGCGGTCGAGCACGGCCTGCACAAGGTGGCCGAGGTGCTGTTCGGCTGCTTCGTGGGCGTGATGGTGAGCTGGTCGATGTCGAAGATCTGGCCGATCGCCAGGAAGGCGCCGGACGGACCCTAGATCCGCTGGTCCATCTCCAGCGCCGGCTCCGGCACATCGACGCAGCCGATGATGCGCGCCGGCACGCCGGCCGCGGTGCAGCCGGCCGGCACGGGCGCCAGCACCACGCTGCCGGCGGCGATCTTGGCGCAGGCGCCGATCTCGATATTGCCCAGCACCTTGGCGCCCGCGCCCAGAAGCACGCCGCGCCGCACCTTGGGATGGCGGTCGCCGCGCTCCTTGCCCGTGCCGCCGAGCGTGACGCCGTGCAGCATGGAGACGCCGTCCTCCACGACGGCGGTCTCGCCGATCACCACGCCGGTGCCATGGTCGATGAAGATGCCCTTGCCGATCACCGCGCCGGGATGGATGTCGACCGCGAACAGCGCGCTGGCGCGGCTCTGCAGGAAGTGGGCGAGCGTGTGCCGGCCCTGCAGCCACAGCCAATGGGCAACGCGATGGGTCTGCAGGGCGTGATAGCCCTTGAACCAGAGCAGCGGATCGAGATGGGAGGTGCAGGCCGGATCGCGTTCGGTCACCGCCACGATATCGGCGCGGGCGGCCAGGCCGATAGCCGGATCGGCGGCGAAGGCCTCGTCGAAGGTCTGGCGAATGAGGGCGGCCGGCACCTCTGTCGTGCCGGCAAGGCGCGCCAGATGATAGCTCAAGGCCCCTTCGAATTTGGTCTGGCTGAGGATGGTGGCATGCAGCGTGCCGGCCAGGACCGGCTCCGCCGCGGCCGCCGTCTGGGCCGCTTCGCGAATCCTGGCCCATACCGGATCGACCGAACGAAGCTCGGTCGCAGTCTTGACCAATGCGCTATCCATGGCGCTCTCCTCCAACCCGGCCTGGAATCCCTAAGCTCGGCAGGGTGATCGATACGCCTCCCGCTGCAACTCTACGTCCGACGCGTTACGGACGCAATTCAGCGGGCAGCGCGGGCTTCCAGCTCGTCGATCAGCGGCTCGACGGTGCCGCCATTGTTCTGGATGTAGGAATTGAAGTCCGAACGTCTAGTCATGACCATGCTGACACCCTCGATCTTGACGTCGGTGATGCGCAGCCCCTGGGCCGTATTGCGCACCTCCCATTCGAGCTTGATGGGCTGGCCGTTGGTCTGGTTCAGGCTGCTTTCGACGATCGACACGCCGTTGGGCCGCTTGCTGACCTTCTTGATGGCCAGGGTCTGGCCGCCATATTGGCCGAAGCGCTCGCTGTAGGCGCGCGCCTCGGTGGTCTCGACCGCCTTCAGGAAGCGCACGCGCTGGGCTTCGGTTGCCTTGTTCCAGTTGGCGCCCAGCGCCGCCTGGCTCATGTAGGGCACGTCGAACTTGGTCTGCAGGACGTGCAGGATGGCAGCCTGGCGCGCCGGTCCGGCGGGCTTGGCCTTGATGATCTCGATGACCTCCGCGGCGGTGCCGGATATCAGATCGGCGGCGGGATCCGCCGCCCATGCCGGCAGGGCGACCGACGCGGCCGCGGCGGCACACAAGCTGAGCAGGACACGACGATGGGCAAGCAGCGGCACAATTCGCTCCCTCAAAAACAATGGGCCTGTGGCGAAGTAGCGGGGAATTGTTACCTGACTAGGGCGAGGTTGTCGCGACGTTCCAACTCGCCTGTGGCATTGGTTTTTTCACGCTTCGCGCGAATCAGGTCGGCGCGGTTCTGCGTGTAGGCGGAGCGCAGCGCCGCATAGTAGTCGACGCTGTTCTTCTCGAGATCATCGAGCGCGAACATGGTGCGCGAGCGATAGTCGATCACGGTCAGGGCGTAACGCGGCGCCGAATAGTAGAGCCAGTCGACGTTGAGCGCGATCGGCAGGATCTGGAACGGGTCGACGGCGTAGTCGATCATCAGGCCGGTGGCGTCGCGGGCGTTGGATGGCCCGGCCAGCGGCAGCACCAGATAGAAGCCGCCATTCTCCGGCTCGACGCCCTTGCCCGCCCACATGCCGATCGTTACGCCGGCATCCTCCTTGGTCCGCGACATGCCCAGCATGGTGGCAACATCGAACAGACCGGCGAGGCCCAGCGTGGAGTTCACCAGGAAGCGCGCCATGGTGGTGGCGGCCCGGCTGGGATCGCCCTGGAAGACCTCGTTGATGGCCGTCACCGGCTCGCCGAGATTGTCGAGCAGGTTGCGCACGCCCTTCTGCGCCGGCTCGGGCACCCAGTCGCGATAGATGACCGCGGCGGGCCGGATGGCGATGAGGTCGACGGTGCGATTGAGCGCGAAGATGAAACGGTTGGGCGTTTCGATCGGATCCCATACCTCATTGGCGCCGGTATCGCCCGACGCGCAGCCGCTGACCAAGGTAGCGGTCACGACAGCCACGACAACCGATCGGCGAACGCCAGCCGTCACCGACTTCGACACGCTTGCAATCATCAACGACGACCCCGCGTCCATCCCCCGGGCCCTGAAGACGCCGGGCCGAAACGCATGAAGCGGCGTGCCTCGCCGCTAACCTCGACAAGTGTTGCATAGGCCGCCTGTACTTTGAAGCGAATAGGCGGAAAGACCCCCGATGTTGTGGCTTTCGGACAACGGCGGTTCTTCACAAAATTCCTGTTGCATACATAAAGATATATTTATATTTTGCAGTCTATGGATCATCTCTTGGCCCTTCTACGTGCGGCGGCGGAAGACACGCGGCTGCGCGTCCTCGCCCTGGCCGCTCGCGAGGATTTGACCGTCAGCGACTACGTGCATGTGCTGGGGCAGAGCCAGCCGCGCGTTTCACGCCATCTGAAGCTCCTGGTGGAAGCCGGCCTGCTGGAGCGCTTCCGCGAGGCCCAGTTCACGCGCTTCCGCCTGGTCACGTCGGGCGACGACGCGGCGCTGGTGCGCGAGTTCGTGCGCCGGCTCGATCCCAAGCATCCGCGCATCGCCGCCGATCGGGCGCGGCTCGACGCGCTTCAGCAGCGCCGCCAGACGGCGGCGGTGCGCTTCTTCCGCGACAATGCCCAGCGCTGGGACGAGCTGCGCGCCCTGCACGTCGCCGACCGCGAGATCGAGCGCGCGCTCGTCCATCACCTGCCCATCGGCGCGCGCCGGCTTCTCGACATCGGCACCGGCACGGGCCGGCTGCTCGAGGTGCTGGCGCCCAAGGTCGAGCGGGCCGTAGGCATCGACCAGTCGCGCGAGATGCTGGCGCTCGCCCGCGCCAACCTCGCCCGCGCCGGCATCGACAATGCCGACATCCGCCAGGGCGACATGTATGCGCTGCCCTGCGACGCCGACAGCTTCGACGTCGTCACCATCCATCACGTCCTGCACTATGCCGACGATCCCGCGGCGGCGCTGGCCGAGGCGGCGCGCGTGGTGCGGCCGGGCGGTGTCGTGCTGGTGGTCGATTTCTCGCCGCACGACCTGGTCGAGCTGAAGCGCGAACATGCGCATGTCCATCTGGGATTTGCCGACAACCAGGTCCAGGGCTGGCTGAAAAGCGCCGGCCTCAATCCCCTGGAGCCGATCCACTTCCCCGGCCGGCGGATCATGACCGGCATCTGGCGCGGCGAACGCGAGCTGCCGGCGCGCGCCGCGGCGCGCCATCCCGCGCTTTCCTCGCACGGAGTTTCCCGATGAGTCCCGATACCGGTCCCGTGGGCGGCCCGCTCAGCGTCGCCGCCGCCGAGTTTCCCGCCCGTGCGCCGCAGCGCCTGCAGGTCTCGTTCGAATTCTCTCCGCCCAAGACCGAGGCCGCCGAGCGCACCCTGTGGGAGACCGTGACGCGCCTGGCGCCGCTGCGCCCGACGTTCTTCTCCGTAACCTACGGAGCCGGCGGCTCGACGCGCCAGCGCACGCACGAAACCGTCGTGCGACTGAAGAAGGAGACCAGCATCGATCCCGCGGCGCACCTCACCTGCGTCGGCGCGACCCAGGGCGAGATCGACGACATTGCGCGCGCCTATTGGGAGGCCGGCATCCGCCATGTCGTGGCGCTGCGCGGCGATCCACCGGGCGGCATGGGCGGCAAGTACTGCCCCCATCCGGGCGGCTACGCCAATGCCGCCGAGCTGATCGCCGGCCTGAAGAAGATCGGGCCGTTCCAGATCAGCGCCGCGGGCTATCCCGAGAAGCATCCCGATTCGGCCGACGCGAAGGCCGACCTGGAGAATCTCAAGCGCAAGGTCGATGCCGGCGCCGACCGCTGCATCACCCAGTTCTTCTTCGACGCCGACGACTTCCTGCGCTTCCGCGACCGTGCGGCGGCCGTGGGCGTGAACGTGCCGATCGTGCCGGGCGTCATGCCGGTGTCGAACTTCCAGGGAATCACCAAGATGGCCGGCCTGTGCGGCGCCAAGGTACCGGCCTGGCTTGCCAACATGTTCGACGGCCTCGACGACGACGTCGAGACGCGGCGCACGATCGCCGCCACCGTCGCCGGCGACCTTTGCCGGCGCCTGCGCGACGAAGGCGTCGACCAGTTCCACTTCTATACCCTGAACCGCGCCGACCTCACCTTCGCCATCTGCCATCTGCTGGGAGTACGCCCGCAATGACCCTTCGACAGAGCTCAGGGCAGGCCCGCGCCGAGAAGGCCCAATTGCTGCGCGACATCGGCGCCGAGCGCATCCTGGTGAAGGACGGTCCCTACGGCTCGATGATCCAGAGCTATCGCCTCGACGAGGAAGCCTTCCGCGGCGGGCGCAGCTTCGAGCACGACCAGAAGGGCAACAACGACCTCCTGAACCTGACGCGGCCCGACGTCGTGGGCGAGATCTGCAACGCCTATCTCGACGCCGGCGCCGATATCGTCGCCACCAACACCTTCAACTCCAACGCCATCAGCCTCAGCGACTACGGCATCGCCGGCATGGCGCGCGAGATCAACCTCGCCGCGGCGAAGCTCACCCGCGCCGCAGCCGATGCCGCCACGGCGCGCGATCCCGACAAGCCGCGCTTCGTCGCGGGCGCGCTCGGCCCCACCAACAAGACCCTGTCGGTGTCGCCCAACGTCAACGATCCGGGCTACCGCGCCGTGAGCTTCGACGAGGTGAAGGGCATCTATCGCGAGCAGATCGACGGCCTCCTCGATGGCGGCGTCGATTTCATCCTGATCGAGACGGTGTTCGACACCTTGAACGCCAAGGCGGCCCTGGTCGCCGCCGACGAGGCGGCCGAGGCGCGCGGCGAGGAGCTGCCGGTGATGGTCTCGATGACGCTGACCGACCTTGCCGGCCGCAATCTTTCCGGCCAGACCGTCGAGGCCTTCTGGCATTCGGTGCGCCACGTCAAGCCGCTCACCATGGGGCTGAACTGCAGCTTCGGCGCCACCGAGCTGCACCCTTACGTCAATGCGCTCCATCCGCAGGTCGACGGCCTGGTCTGCGTCTATCCCAATGCCGGACTGCCCAACGAGCTCGGCGCCTATGACGAGCCGCCGGAGATGACGGCCAAGCTGGTCAGGGGCTGGGCCGAGAACGGCTGGCTGAACATGGTCGGCGGCTGCTGCGGCACGACCCCGGCCCATATCCGCGCCATCGCCGAGGCGGTGAAGGGCGTGAAGCCCCGTCAATGGCACGCCCTGCCGCCGGCGTTGCGGCTTTCGGGCATGGAAGCGGCGAGTTTCTTCTGATGTCCGACGAAGCCAGCAACAAGCCGCGCGCCACCTTCATCAATATCGGCGAGCGCACCAACGTCACGGGCTCGGCCAGGTTCAAGAAGCTGATCCTCGAGGGCGACTACACCGCCGCCATCGAGGTCGCGCGCCAGCAGGTCGAGAGCGGCGCGCAGATCATCGACGTCAACATGGACGAAGGCCTGCTCGACGCCGAGCAGGCGATGGACACGTTCCTGAAGCTGATCGCCTCGGAGCCCGACATCGCCCGCGTGCCGATCATGATCGACAGCTCCAAGTGGAGCGTGATCGAGGCCGGCCTGAAATGCGTCGCCGGCAAGCCGATCGTGAACTCGATCTCCATGAAGGAGGGCGTCGGCCCCTTCATCGAACACGCCCGCAAGGTGCGCCGCTACGGCGCCGCCGTCGTGGTCATGGCCTTCGACGAGAAGGGCCAGGCCGACACCAAGCAGCGCAAGGTCGAGATCTGCCAGCGCGCCTACGACATCCTGGTGAACCAGGTGGGCTTCCCGGCCGAGGACATCATCTTCGACCCCAACATCTTCGCCGTCGCCACCGGCATCGAGGAGCACAACAACTACGGCGTCGACTTCATCGAGGCCACGCACGAGATCAAAGAGCGCTGCCCCGGCGTGAAGATCTCGGGCGGCGTGTCGAATCTCTCCTTCGCCTTCCGCGGCAACGAGCCGGTGCGCAAGGCCATGCATTCGGTGTTCCTCTACCACGCCATCCAGGCCGGCATGGACATGGGCATCGTCAATGCGGGCCAGCTCGAGGTCTACGACCAGATCCCGCAGGAGCTGCGCGACGCCTGCGAGGACGTGATCCTGAACCGCCGGCCCGACTCCACGGAGCGGCTGCTCGAGCTCGCCCCCAAGTACAAGGGCACCGGCGAGGTCGCCGAGACCCAGGACGCCGAGTGGCGGAGCTGGCCGGTCGAGAAGCGGCTGGAGCACGCGCTGGTCAAGGGCATGGACCAGTTCGTGGTCGAGGACACCGAGGAGGCGCGCCGCCAGATCAAGCGGCCGATCGAGGTCATCGAAGGCCCGCTGATGGCCGGCATGAACGTGGTCGGCGACCTGTTCGGCTCGGGCAAGATGTTCCTGCCGCAGGTGGTGAAGAGCGCCCGCGTCATGAAGAAGGCGGTCGCCCACCTGCTGCCCTATATCGAGGCCGAGAAGACCGCGACGTCGCGGCCGAAGGGCAAGATCGTCATGGCCACGGTCAAGGGCGACGTCCACGACATCGGCAAGAACATCGTGGGCGTGGTGCTCCAGTGCAACAATTTCGAGGTCATCGACCTCGGCGTCATGGTGCCGTTCCGGGAGATCCTGAAGGCGGCCAACGACAATCGCGCCGATCTCATCGGCCTCAGCGGCCTCATCACGCCCTCGCTCGACGAGATGGCGACGATCGCCGAGGAGATGACGCGGGCGGGCTTCAAGGTGCCGCTGCTGATCGGCGGCGCCACCACCTCCAAGGTCCACACGGCGCTTCGCATCGCGCCGCGCTACAGCGGCACGACGGTGCATGTGCTCGACGCCTCGCGCGCCGTCGGCGTGTGCACGGCGCTCACGTCGGAGTCGGGCAACCAGGCCCGCGAGTTCGCCGCCCGGGTCGCGGCAGAGTACGAGGCCATCCGCATCGAACGCGGCGACGGCAAGAAAGAAAAGCTGGTCTCGCTCGGAATGGCGCGCGCCAATGCCTATCCCATCGACTGGTCTTCCTACACGCCCCCCAAGCCGGCCGTCTCGGGCACGCGCATCTTCGCCGAGTACCCTTTGCACGAGCTGGTCGAGCGCATCGACTGGACGCCGTTCTTCCGCGCCTGGGAGCTGGCCGGCAACTATCCCGCCATCCTCGAGGACAAGGTGGTGGGCGAGAGCGCGCGCAAGCTCTACGCCGACGCACGCAAGATGCTGGAGCGCATCGTGCGCGAGAAGTGGCTGATCGCCAAGGGCGTGCTGGGCTTCTGGCCGTGCCGCCGCGAGGGCGACGACGTCGTGCTCTATGAGGACGACAGCCGCACCAAGGAGATCTCGCGCCTCTTCTTCCTGCGCCAGCAGGTCGAGAAGCGTTCGGGCCGCGCCAATATGTGCCTGGCCGACTTCATCTCGCCCGAGGCCGACTGGATCGGCGGCTTCGCGGTGACGGCGGGCCACGGCATCGAGGAGCATCTCGCGCGCTTCAAGGCCGACCACGACGACTATTCCAACATCCTCCTGAAGGCGCTGGCCGACCGCCTGGCCGAGGCCTTCGCCGAGCGCCTGCACGAGCGCGTGCGCAAGACCTTGTGGGGCTATGCGCCCGACGAGGCGCTCGCCAACGAGGACCTGGTGCGCGAGAAGTACCGCGGCATCCGGCCGGCGCCGGGCTATCCCGCCTGCCCCGACCACAGCCAGAAGCCCGAACTGTTCCGGCTGCTGAACGCCGGCCAGAACGCCGGCCTGACCCTGACCGAGAGCTTCGCCATGCTGCCGACGGCGGCGGTGTCGGGCTATTACTTCGCCCATCCCGAGGCGGCGTATTTCGGCGTCGCCCGCATCGGCCAGGATCAGGTCGAGGACTACGCCAAGCGGCGTGGCTGCCCGATCGAGCAGGCGGAGAAATGGCTGAGACAGAATATCGGATACTGATCCGGTGACCTATGTGCTGGTCCTCGTCGTCGGCTTCGTCGCCGGCACGGTGAGCGGCATCGTCGGCACCGGCGCCACCATCATCCTGCTGCCCATCCTGGTCTTCGCCTTCGGGCCGCGCGAAGCGGTCCCCATCATGGCGGTGGTCGCCCTGATGTCGAACTTCGCCAAGATCACCTCGTGGTGGAAGCAGATCGACTGGCGCGCCTGCGCCGCCTACGCGCTGGGCGGCATCCCAGCAGCGGCGCTCGGCGCGCGCACGCTCCTGATCCTGCCCGAAAGAGTGGTCGACATCGCGCTCGGCCTTTTCTTTCTTGTCATGGTGCCCGGCCGGCGCTGGCTTGCCCGGCGCCATTTCTCCCTGGGCTTCCGCGGCCTGGCGCTGGCCGGCGCGGGAATCGGCTTCCTGACGGGCGTCGTGGTCTCGACCGGACCGCTCAGCGTTCCCGCCTTCACGGCCTACGGCCTGCTCAAGGGCGCCTTCATCGCCACCGAAGCGGCGGGCTCGCTGGCGCTCTACATCAGCAAGGCCGTCACCTTCCAGCAGTTCGGCGCGCTGCCGATCGACATCCTGGTGAAAGGCCTGATCACGGGCTCGTCAGTGATGGCCGGCACCTACACCGCGCGCCTGATCGTCGAGCGCCTGAGCGTCGTCACCTTCCAGCGCCTGCTCGACGGCGTGATGGTGGTCTCCGGTTCGGCCTTGCTGTGGGCCGCCATCCGCTAGACGCGGCAACAACGCGAGTTGCAACTGTGAAATCCACTCGCGGCGACGCCGCGATGATCAATTGGCAGGCAATCGCTCCATCGATGCACGCTTCGTAAACGCAAGCCGCGCCGTTCGGCCCTGCCGGCGATTCGAGAACGCCTTGATTCGCGACACGGACCGTCATGGCACGGGAACTGCAGAGTCACTGCAGAGCTCATCGCGGAACATGGAGCGTCCAGATGGAGATCGATCACAAGCAGATTCTCGCCAATCGCCTGGCCTCGGGCTTCTCGCGCCGCCGCCTCATGCAGGGACTCGGCGCCGGGGCCGCCGCCGCGGCCCTGCCATCGGCCGCCTTCGCCAATGGCGGCCACATCAAGCTCGCCTGGATCGACTTCGTCGACACGCTCGACCCGCACTTCACCGGCTATCTCGGCGCCATCAAGATCCACAACAACATCTACAACGGCCTTCTGAAGATCACCTATGACGGCGAGAAGGTGTCGTTCGTTCCCGATCTCGCCGAGTCGTGGAAGCTGCTCGACGACAAGACCCATGTCTTCAAGCTGCACAGCGGCGTGAAGTTCCACGACGGCGAGCCGTGCGACGCCGAAGCGGTGAAGTGGAGCGTCGAGCGCGTGTGGAAGGGCAAGCCCAAGTCGCCGCATGCCTGGAAATATGAGTATCTCGAAAGCGTCGAGGTGCTCGATCCGCTGACCGTGAAACTGAACTTCAACAAGCCCTACGCCTTCCTGCCCGTGGCGCTGACCGGCAGCACCGGCCGCGCCGGCACGATCGTGCCGTGCAAGGCGGTCGAGAAATACGGCAAGGACTTCGGACGCAATCCGGTCGGCACCGGGCCGTTCAAGTTCGTGAGCTGGCGCGAGAACGAGTTGATCGTGCTGGAGCGCAACCCCGACTATTTCGAGCCGGGACTGCCCAAGCTCGAGCGCGCGACCTACCTCATCATGAAGGAAGCATCGAGCGCCGTCGCGGCGATGCTGGCCGGCCGGGTCGACGGCATGAGCAACAGCCCGCTGCAGTTCATCAACCAGCTCAAGGCCAATCCCAACCTGACGGTGTACGGCGAGATCGAGGGCAACTACTCGCTCATCGCCATGAACTGCCGGCGCCCGCCGTTCGACGACATCAACCTGCGCCGGGCGGTGGGCTTCGCGATCGACCGCGAGGCGCTGATCAAGCAGGCCTTCTTCGGCGCGGGCATCCCCGCCTACACGCCGATCTCGCCGCCCATGACCGGCTTCTTCGACAAGGACATCGCCAAGAGCGGGCGCGGCCAGTTCTTCGACCTCGACAAGGCCAAGGCGTTCCGCGCCAAGATGAAGGAACAGGGACCGGTCGAAGTGGTGTTCCTGACCTCCGAGCAGGGCCAGTACGGCACCCGCGTGGCGCAGACCATCGTGCCGATGCTCGACAAGATCGGCATCAAGGCCAAGCTCGAGCTGGTCGAGCGCGCCGCCTGGGTCAGCCGCCGCAACGCCGGCGAGTTCGAGATGCTCGACATGACGTGGTCGGCCGACCTCGATCCCGACGAGACGATCTTCCCCGAATGGCACTCGGGCAAGTCGTGGAACTTCTCGGGCTGGTCGAACCCGGAGTTCGACAAGCTGGTCGAGCAGGCGCAGGTCATCCTCGACGTCAAGACCCGGCGCGATCTCTACGTCAAGGCCGAGGACATCCTGATGGACGAGGCGCCGATGGCCATCCTGAGCCACATGCCGGAGTTCAAGATCCTCAGCAAGAAGGTGAAGGGCTTCAAGTACATACCGGTCGACAGCCTGGACCTCCATACCGTGAGTGTCTGATGCTGCGCCGGGGGCTGCTGAAGATTCTGCAGACCGCCGTCGTCCTGCTGATCGTCTCCGCCGTCAGCTTCAGCGTGCTGAAGCTGGCGCCGGGAGATCCGGTCGAGCTGATGCTGGGCGAGGAATATTCGAAGGAAGCGCACCAGTCGCTGATGGTGAAGCTCGGCCTCGACCGGCCGCTGCCCGAGCAGTACATCGACTGGCTCGACCGCTTCGTCCACGGCGACTGGGGAACGTCCTTCGTCAGCCGCACGCCGATCTTCCAGTATGCCTTCGTCGAGGCACTGCCGGTCACGCTCGTGCTGGCAGCCGCCGCGCTCGGCCTCGCCATCCTGATCGGCGTGCCGCTGGGCGTGGTCTCGGCGGTGAAGAAGGACACCGCCTGGGACGCGGCGGCGGCCGCCTTCTCGCTGACCGGCTCGGCCTTCCCCAGCTTCTATCTCGGCATCCTGCTGATCTGGATCTTCGGCGTCGCCTTCGGCCTGTTCCCGACCATGGGGTTCGTGCCGCCGTGGGAGGATTTCTGGGGCGGCCTGTATCATCTGGCGATGCCCGCCGTCACGCTCAGCACGCCCTTCATGGCGCTGATCGTCCGCATCACCCGCGCCAACCTCGTCGAGACGCTGGAGCAGCCCTACATCGCCGCCGCGCGGGCGCGCGGCGAGCCGGAATGGCGGGTCATCTGGGTCCACGGCATGCGCAACGCGCTGATGCCGCTCGTCACCATCATCGGCCTGCAGCTCGGCTCGCTGCTGCACGGCGCGGTGCTGACCGAGACGGTGTTCTCCCTGCCCGGCGTCGGCCGCATGATCACCGATGCGGTGCTGAACCGCGAGTACCTGGTCGTCCAGGCCGGCGTGATGATGACGGGATGCCTGGTGATCCTGACCAACCTCGCGGTCGACCTCTCCTATCCCATGCTCGACCCGCGCCTGAGGCCGCGCTGAGATGGTCGCCCACGACCTTCCCCTGCCCGCCCTCGAGGAGACGCGCAGCCGTCCCTCGGCCCTCGCGCGCGCCCTTCCCGGCGTGCTGCGTCGCCGTCCGTTCTTCGTCATCGCCGCGCTGGTCTCGTTCGCCTTCCTGTTCGCCGCCGTGTTCGCGCCGTGGGTCGCGCCCTACGATCCGACCTTCCAGGATTCCGATCACCTCATGTCGCCGCCCAGCGCGCTGCACTGGTGCGGCACGGACTCGTTCGGCCAGGACCTGCTGTCGCGCGTCATCTTCGGCACGCGCTACGTCTTCCTGATCGGCTTCTGCTCGGTCGGCATCGGCGCCACCGGAGGGCTGGCGATCGGCCTGGCCGCCGGCCTGCTGAAGGGACCGGTCGAATGGGGCCTGATGCGGTTCGTCGACGCGATCCTGGCGCTGCCCTCGCTCATCATGGCGATCACCTTCATCTCCGTCCTGGGGCCAGGCGTCGACAACGTCATCTATGCCGTGGGCTTCGCCCTGGTCGGGCCGTTCGCCCGCACCGTGCGGGCCGACGTCCTGCAGGTCCGCACCCAGGCCTTCGTCGAGGCCGCCGGGCTGATGGGCGTGAGCCGGCTGCGCATCGTGTGGCGCCACATCCTGCCCAACGTGATCTTCCCCCTGGCCGTGCAGGCGACTGTGCGGATCAGCGAGGCGATCCTGGTCTCGTCGGGCCTCTCCTTCCTCGGCCTGGGCGTCGTGCCGCCCGCACCCGACTGGGGCCTGATGATCTCCGAGGGCCGCGCCTTCATCAGCATCGTGCCGTGGATCTCGGGCGTGCCGGGGGCGGCGCTCGCCCTGCTGCTGATCGCGCTCAGCATCGTGGGCGACGGCATCCGCGAACGCTTCGACCCCAAGCTGCGCACCAATCGCTAGGAGACGAAGGCGATGCAACAGGGCGAACCGCTGCTCTCCTTCAGCCGGCTCTCGCTGGCGCGCAACGGCCATTCGGTGCTCGACCGCGTGAGCTTCGGGCTGGGCCGCGGCGAGACACTGGGCATGGTGGGCGAATCCGGCGCCGGCAAATCGACCATCGCGCTGGTGGCGATCGGCCTGCTTCGCCCGCCCACCGTCGCGGTCGAGGGACGCATGGCCTTCGCCGGCCAGGACGACCTGCTCGAGCAGCCCGAATCGGCCTGGGCCGGACTGCGCGGCCGGCGCATCAGCATGATCTTCCAGGATGCGGCATCGGCGCTGGACCCCTGCTTCACGGTCGGGCGCCAGCTCACCGACCCGCTGCGCCGTCTGCTCGGCCTGTCGCGGACCGAGGCCCGGCGGCGCGCCATCGATCTGCTCGAGAGCGCCGGGCTGAACGACGCCGAGGCGCGGCTCGCCGCCTTTCCGCACGAGCTTTCCGGCGGCATGCAGCAGCGGGTGATGATCGCCATCGCGCTTGCCTGCAATCCCGACCTGCTGCTCGCCGACGAGCCGACCAGCGCCCTCGACGTCACCATCCAGGCGCAGATCATGCAGCTCATCCTGCGCCAGGTGCGGGCGCGCAATGCGAGCTGCATGTTCGTCCTGCACGATCTCGCGCTCGCCTCGCAGGTCTGCGACCGCATCGTCGTGCTCTATGCCGGGCAGGTCGTGGAGGCCGGCGACACCGGTACTGTCCTGCGGCGCTCGCTGCATCCCTACACCCAGGCGCTGAAATCCTGCGTGATCGAGCTCGATACCGAGACGCTGGAGCCGCCGGAAGGCGGCCTGCCGGCGCTGGGCGCCATGCCGTCGGGCTGCCGCTTCGCGCCGCGCTGCCCGCGCGCCACCGCCGAATGCGCCACGACCACGCCGCCGCTGCGCCGCCTGGACGACCGCGACATCGCCTGCTGGCATCCGGGATGACGGACTCTGCGGCCATCTTCCGCCTGCTCGACGTCGAGAAGGTCTACCGCATCGATCGCGGCGGCTGGGCGCGGTTCCGCACGACCCCGCCGCGCCGGCTGGCCGCCCTCGACGGCGTGCGCCTGACGGTCGGCGCAGGCGACAGCGTGGCCCTGGTCGGCGAGAGCGGCTCGGGCAAGTCGACCCTGCTGCGGGTGCTGCTCGGCCTGACGGAGGCCAGCAACGGCCGGGCGCTCTACCGCGAGGACGACATCGAGACGCTGGCCGACGACAAGCGGCGCGCCTTCCAGCGCGACGTGGCGATGATCTACCAGGACGCGCGCGGCTCGCTGAACCCGCGCCTCAAGGTGCTCGACCTGGTCGGCGAGCCGCTCCGCCAGCACGCGCTCTGCCCCGCGTCGGCGCTGCGCGACCGCGTCGCCGGGCTGCTGGCGCGCGTCGGCCTGCCGGCCGAAGCGGTGCACCGCTATCCCAGCCAGCTCTCGGGCGGCCAGGTGCGGCGCGTGGCGATCGCCCGGGCGCTGGCGTCCGAGCCGCGGGTGATCGTGGCCGACGAGGCGGTCTCGGGCCTCGACGTGTCGACCCAGGCGCAGCTGCTCAACCTGCTGCGCGGCCTGCAGCACGAGATGGGGCTCACGCTGCTGTTCATCACCCACGACCTCGCCGTGGCGAGCTATCTCTGCCGGCGCATCGCGGTGATGTATCTCGGCCGCATCGTCGAGACCGGCCCGACCAAGGACGTGCTGCGCCGGCCGCTGCATCCCTATACGAAGGCGCTTCTCGATGCCTCGCCGCGCTTCTTCGAGCCGATCGCCGAGACCTTGACGGGCGAGATCCCGAGTCCGATCGACCTGCCGCCGGGATGCCGGTTCGCCAGCCGCTGCGCCCGGGCGGCGACGGACTGCCGCGAGCACGAACCGCCGCTCGGCCCTGCCCTCGACGGGCGCGACGTCGCCTGCCTGCACCCGCTGGGCGACTGACGACACGCCGCGCACATTTTGGTGGCGGCCATTCCCTGGAAAGTTGTGCGATAGTGCGTCTCGTAAGGAGATACACTGAATGAACAAATGTCTATCGGCCGCCGTGGCGGCAACCATCGCCCTGGCGGCCGGCGCCTGCCAGCAGCAGAACGCGCAGCAGATCAACCAGGCCAACGCCAATTCCCGCATCTATATCGGCGCGCTGACCTGCAATGTGAGCGGCAGCACCGGCTACGTGCTGGGCTCGACCAAGAAGCTAGACTGCGTGTTCCTGACCAAGAACGGCACGACGGCGCAGTATGATGGGGAGATCCACAAGTTCGGCATCGATATCGGCTATACCCACGCCGTGCACAGCATCTGGCATGTCTATTCGCTGGGTTCCGACAAGCGGGCGGACGAGATCGCGGGCCGCTACATCGGCGAGGACAGCACCGTGGCGGCGGGCTCGCAGGCCGGCGGCAACTGGCTCTATGGCGGCCGAAACAAGGAGATCGGCATGATCGCCTCGGGCGTGATCAAGGACGCCGGCTACAACTTCGCCACCGGCGTCGCCGAGATGTCGCTGACGCTCAAGAAGTAGGGCGCCTCACGCCGCTCCCGCCGCCGGCTGCAGCGCGCAGCCGGCGACGGTGATGCGGTGCATCAGCCGGCGCTCGCCCTGATAGTCGTTGGCGGCGTAGTGCCAGGTCGCGCGGTTGTCCCAGAGGGCGATCGAGCCCTCGCGCCAGCGGAAGCGGCAAGTGTATTCCGGCCGCGATGCGTGGCGATAGAGATGCTCCAGCAGCGGCCGGCTGTCCTCGGCCGACCAGCCGTCGAAGCGCAAGGTGAAGGCCGGATTGACGTAGAGCGCCTTGCGGCCGCTCAGCGGATGGCGGATCACAACGGGATGGACGACGTCCTCGCCCACCAGGTGCTGGTTGCCGTAGCGGCCGGCCGACACGGGATTGGCGGCGTTCACGCCCTTGGCGCCGAAGATATGCGCCGAGCCGTGCACCGCCTGCATTCCCTCGAGCGTGCGCTGCAGGCCCGGCGAGAGCGTCTCGAAGGCGCGATACATGTTGGCGAACAAGGTGTCGCCGCCCTCCTCCGGCAGCTCGCGCGCCAGCAGGATCGAGCCCATGGCCGGCTCGACATCGTAGCTGTGGTCGGTGTGCCAGCCGCCGCCGATATTGGTCTTCTGCTCGGGCTCCTTGCGCACCTCGGCGATCTCCGGATGGCCCGGCGCCGCCTTGAAGAAGCGGTTGACGTCGATCGGCCCCCAGCGCCGCGCAAAGGCGATGTGCTGCTCCGGCGTGAGCTGCTGGTCGCGGAAGAAGACAACGCCGTTCTCGGCGAAGGCGTGCTGCACCTCGTCCCATTGCCGGTTGCTCATGGCCTTGAGATCGACGCCCAGCACCTCGGCGCCACAGCCGCCGGTGAGCTTGCGAACCTGAACCGTTTCGTAGGTCATGCGTTCCTCCGGATGCCAGTCTAGCGCGATTGCACGCCAAGAAGCAGCAGCGCAATCGACAGCGTGACCACGCTGGCCGCCGTCGAGATCACCACGGCGTTGGTGGCCCGCGCCACGCCCACGCCGTAGATCTGGGCCACCATGTAGACGTTGGCGCCGGCCGGCAGCGCCGAATTCAGCGTCGCCACGGTGAGCCACAGCGGGTCGAGCGGAAAGACGTAGCGTCCGATGGTCCAGACAAGCGCCGGCAGCGCGATCAGCTTGAAGGCCGCGGCGACGGCCGCCGGCTGCCAGTGGCCCTTCAGCCCGACATGGGCGAGCGAGGCGCCGACCATGACCAGCCCGCAGGGCGGCGCGGCCTGCGCCAGCGCCTGCAGGAGGCGGTCGATCGCGGCCGGCATCACGAGCCCGGGCACGTGCGCGGCGAGCTCGCTCCACAGCAGGCCGGCGAAGATCGCAGGAATGACCGGATGCTTCAGCATGGTGAGCGCCGCGCCGCCCAGGCGCCCCAGCAGGCGGCTGCCTCCCCCTCCCTGCGCCGCCATCTCCATCAGGAAGGAGGAGAAGGTGAGCATGATCAGCGAGTGCACGCTGATGATCATGAGCAGCGGCACCAGCCCCTTCTCGCCGAAGGCGTAGGTGATGAAGGGAATGCCGATGCCGACGCCGTTGGAGAAGGTGCCGGAGAGCGCGAACATGGTGCGGTCGCCCAGGCGCATCCCGGCGAGCCAGCCGAGCAGCATCAGCACGCCGTAGATCGCGAACACGGCGCTGAAGAAGACCAGCAGGATGTCGAGCTCCAGCGCCTCCAGCCGCACCTTGGCCATGGAGCGGAAGAGCAGCGCGGGAAACAGCGCATAGAAGGTGACGCCGGTGAAGCCGCGCAGCCCCTCGGCGCTCAGCAGCCGCGAGCGGCCGAGCGCAAGCCCCACCAGCACCATGCCGAACACCGGCACGATGATGTCGACGATGGCGCTCACGACAAGGACGCGCCACGGGCGTGGCGCGCCCCCAGCACAACGCTTGCCGCGATCACGCCGCCATGGCGAGGTTGCTGTAGCGCGTCAGGTGATGCTGCTGGTTGCCGAACATGAGGTCGATCATGGTCAGCCGCTTGAAGTAGTGGCTGACCGAGAGCTCGTCGGTGACGCCCATGCCGCCATGCATCTGCACCGCGCTCTGGCCGCAGAACTTGCCCGACTTGCCGATCTGCACCTTGGCGCCCGAGGCGGCCTTGCGGCGCACCACCGGATCCTTGTCGTCGATCTTGAGCGACGCCATCAGGGTCATCGAGCGCGCTTCCTGGGCGTTGGTGAAGCAGTCGACCATGCGGTGCTGCAGCACCTGGAACTTGCCGATGGGCACGCCGAACTGCTTGCGGGTCTTGATGTATTCGAGCGTGGCGGCGTTGATCGCGTCCATGCAGCCCGTGGCCTCGGCGCAGAGCGCCACGATGGCGCGGTCGACCGCGTCCTCGACCACCGGAAAGGCCCCGTCGACCTTGCCCAGCACCGAGTCGGCGGCGACCGAAACCTTGTCGAAGGTGAGTTCCGAGGCACGCAGCGCGTCCTGTGTGGGATAGTCGCGCCGCGCGATGCCTTTGGCCTTGGCGTCGACGACGAACAAAGTGAGGCCCTTCTCCTCGCGCGCGGCGCCGGCGGTGCGGGCGAGCACGATGATGTGGTCGGCGGAGGGCGCGTTGTAGACCACGCCCTTGTGGCCGGAGAGCGACCAGCCGTTGCCTTCCTTGGTCGCCTTGAGCGACACGTCGGCGAGATTGTAGCGCGACTGGCGCTCCAGCCAGGCGAAGGCGAACTGCTTCTTGCCCTCGATCATGGGGGCGAGCAGCGCGTCCTTCTGGGCCTTCGAGCCCGCCGCCGCGATCATGCCGCCGCCCAGCACCACGGTGGGCAGGAACGGCTCCAGCACCAGGCCCTTCCCGAACTGCTCCATGACGATCATGGTCTCGATCGGCCCGCCGCCGTAGCCGCCGTCCTCCTCGGAGAAGGCCATGCCGAGCCAGCCCAGCTCGGCGAACTGCGCCCAGTTCTCCGGCAGCCAGCCGCGCTCGGCGGCGGCGATCTTGCGCCGGTTCTCGAAGGTGTACTTGTCGCGAACGAAGCGTTCCGCACCGTCCTGGAGCTGCTTCTGTTCGTCGGAAAGGGACAGATCCATTTTTTCTTCCTCCAAATCCCGGCGTCATCCCGAGCAAAGCGAGGCCTTTACCGTTGCCGGAAAGGCCCCTCGCTGCGCTCGGGGTGACAGTGTGCGTTTATAGCCCGAGCACCATCTTTGACACGATGTTCTTCTGAATCTCGTTGCTGCCGCCGTAGATGCTCGTCTTGCGCATGTTGAAATAGCGCGGCGCGGCGGGCGGCGCATGGTCGGGCCCGACCGGCGTCTCGTTGGTGTCGTGGAACAGCATGCCGGGCTGGTAGGGCTGGGCGTACTCGCCGACCGCCTCCATGGTGAGCTCGGCGATGCGCTGCTGGATCTCGGAGCCCCTGACCTTCAGCGTCGAGACTTCCGGCCCCGGCGCGCCGCCCAGCGCCATGGTCGAGAGCGCGCGCAGCTCGCTCATCTCCAGCGCCTGGACCTGCAGGTCGAGATCGGCGATCTGCGCCGTGAAGGCCGGGTCGTCGGCCAGGGTGGCGCCGTTCTGCGGCTCGGCGCGGGCGATGTCGCGCAGGCTGCGGACGCCGCGCTTCGACGCCGGCACCTCAGCGATGCCCAGACGCTCGTTGGCCAGCAGGAACTTGGCGCAGGTCCAGCCCTCGCCTTCCTTGCCGATGCGGTTGGCCACGGGCACCTTCACGTTGTCGAAGAACACGTCGTTCACGTGATGGGCGCCATCCACCATGATGATGGGCCGCACGGTGACGCCGGGCGTCTTCATGTCGATCAGCAGGAAGGAGATGCCCTCCTGTGGCTTGGCTCCGGGATCGGTGCGCACCAGGCAGAAGATCCAGTCGGCCCAATGGGCGAACGAGGTCCAGGTCTTCTGGCCGTTGACGATGTAATGATCGCCCTCGCGCACGGCGCGCGTGCGCAGGCTGGCAAGGTCGGAGCCGGCGCCGGGTTCGGAATAGCCCTGGCACCATTGCACCTCGGAGGTGCGGATGCCGGGCAGGAAGCGTTCCTTCTGCTCGTCGCTGCCAAAGGTGTAGATCACCGGCCCGACCATCTTGGGGCCGAACGGGATGATGCGCGGCGCACCCTCCTCGGCCAGCACGTTCTCGAACAGGAAGCGCTGGGTGACGTCGAAGCCGGGCCCGCCGTACTTCTTCGGCCAGGTGTAGGGCAGCCAGCCGCGGCGGCCGAGCGCCTGCTGCCAGACGACGTGATCGTCGCGGCTGTAGTGCTTGCCGGAGAAGGTCTTGGCCCTGGTCGCGGGCGACAGGTTCTCGCGTGCGAAGGCGCGGATCTCCTCGGCGAAGGCCTTGTGTTCGGGTTTCAGGGCGAGGTCCATGTGAACAACTCTCCTTCGGAGCGCGGACCTCCAGGTCCGCCCATGAATGCGGACCTGGAGGTCCGCGCTCCACTACAGCCCCAGCACCATCTTGCTGATGATGCCCTTCTGGATCTCGTTGCTGCCGCCGTAGATCGTGGTCTTGCGGGCGTTGAAGTAGCGCGGCGCGGCGAGGTGGGCGTAGGACGGGCCGACCGGCTCCTCGTTGGTGCCCTGCCACAGCAGTCCCGGCAGGTAGGGCGCGGCGTACTCGCCCACCGCCTCCATGGCGAGCTCGGTGATGCGCTGCTGGATCTCCGAGCCGCGGATCTTCAAGCCCGAAACCTCGGGGCCCGGCTGGCCGCCATGCGCCATCGAGGAGAGCACGCGCAGCTCGGTGTATTCCAGCGCCGTCACCTGGATCTCGAGATCGGCGATCTTCTCGGCGAAGCTCCGGTTCTCGATCAGCGGCTTGCCGTCCTCCTGCTCGGCGCGGGCGAGGTCCTTCAGCGCCTCGACACCGCGCTTGGACTGCGGCACGGCGGCGATGCCCAGCCGCTCGTTGGCCAGCAGGAACTTGGCGCAGGTCCAGCCCTCGTTCTCCTTGCCCACCAGGTTCTCGACCGGGACCTTGACGTTGTCGAAGAAGACCTCGTTCACCTCGTGGCCGCCGTCGGCCATGATGATGGGCTTCACGGTGATGCCCGGCGTCTTCATGTCGATCAGCAGGAAGGAGATGCCCTCCTGCGGCTTGGCCTTGGGATCGGTGCGCACCAGGCAGAAGATCCAGTCGGCCCAGTGGCCCATCGTGTTCCAGGTCTTCGACCCGTTGACGATGTAATGGTCGCCCTGCTTTTCGGCCTTGGTGCGCAGGCTCGCGAGGTCGGAGCCCGAGCCCGGCTCGGAATAGCCCTGGCACCACCACACGGTGCTCTTGCGGATCGGCTCGAGGAATTTCGCCTTCTGCTCGTCGTTGCCGAAGGTGTAGATCACCGGGCCAACCATCTTGGTGCCGAACGGGATGATGCCGGGCGCATATTCCTCGGCGCAGATATTCTCGAAGATGTAGCGTTGCGCCGGGGTGAAGCCCGGGCCGCCGTATTTCCTGGGCCACGTATAGACCAGCCAGCCGTTCTGCCCGAGCGCCTGCTGCCAGCGCATGTAGTCGTCGCGGATCAGGTGCTTGCCATCCTTGACCTTGTCGCGGATGTCGGCGGGCAGGTTGGCCCGCACGAAGGCGCGCACCTCGTCGGCGAATTGGCGTTCTTCGGGGGTGAAAGCGAGATCCATGCGCCCCTCCCGGGCCGGTTTTCGGGTGCGCCGGAGTTTAGCGACGGGGCCCGCCGGGACAAGCGCGGCGGAACCGGATCGCGGCTTTCCGCGCCGCGACGCGGAACGGCCTTACGTTGGAAAGCTTCGACGTAAGGCAACGCCGGCAGGCTCGCGGCTGCTTGTCGTGCGCGGTCGACGCCGGACGTTACTTAATTGATACTTTGAATATCGTCAAGTGTAGCTTTGATAGTTAAGTGCGCTCCATACGAGGGTCAAACGATCGCAGACGCAACTTTATTAGTTAAGTGCGCGCCATCGACGCCAAAATTGCCGCGGCAACCTCCGCGACTGCTGATCATTCCTCGTCCATTCCGCTGCTAATTGCAAAGGAGCTGAGCCATGGCGCAGGACACACTCAAGGGATTGAAGGTGGCCATCCTGGCCACGGATGGCTTCGAGCAGGTCGAGCTCGTCGAGCCGCGCAAGGCGCTCACCGAGGCCGGTGCCGAAACGAAGATCGTCTCGCCCAAGGACGGAAAGATCCGCGGCTGGAAGTTCAAGGACTGGGGCGACGAGCTGCCCGTGGATGTTGCCCTGGCCCAGGCGCATCCTCAGGACTTCGATGCCCTTGTGCTGCCGGGCGGCGTGATCAATCCCGACCGGCTGCGCATGGACGACAAGGCCGTCGCCTTCGTGCAGGCCTTCGTCGAATCGGGCAAGCCCGTCGCAGCCATCTGCCATGGCCCCTGGACCCTCATCGAGACCGGCAAGGTGCGCGGCAGGCGCATGACCTCCTGGCCGTCGCTGCGCACCGACCTCAGGAACGCGGGTGCCGAGTGGCAGGACCACGAGGTCGTGGTCGACCGCAACCTCGTGACGAGCCGCAAGCCCGACGACCTGCCGGCCTTCAACCGCGAGGCCATCAGGCTGTTCGCCCAGGCGCATCGGCAGCGGCGCGCGGCTTGAGCGAAAGGTCGGGCTGGGGGCCGCCTTCGAGGGCATAGGTCCGCGCCTCGATCTCGAAGGCCAGGCCCCGCAGATCGGACTGCCCGCGTGCGAGCTTCGACGCGTTGGTCTCTGCGGTTTCGTGGAAGAGTCGCAACGCCGCATCGTCATCCATCGGCGCGGTGTCGATTCCCAGATGCTTGGCGAACAGCGTCCGCCTCAGAGACCGCGCGACCTCGGCATCCCAGATCGCAGCATTCAGCTCCGAGTTCCCGCCCAAGGAATAGGCATGCAGGTTGCACGAGCCCACAGTCGCCCAGACGCCGTCGACAAGCATCAGCTTGGCATGGACATAAGCCACGCGCAGATGGGCGCCACGACGCTCGGCGATGCCGCACAGGGTGAACCGCGGATGGCGCCCGAGGGCTTCCAGGGCCTCCCACATTTCGCCGTACGCCGGATCATGGCGCGATTCGTAGACATAGGGCTCGGGAACGGCAGGGACGAGCATGACCACGTCCACGCCGCGCTCGAGCGCGGCCCTCAGGCGGCGCGACAGCGGGGCGATCGGCACCGCCTGGTTCTCGAGATAGATCGTGCGGCGGGCGGCATGGATGGCGCGCTCGTACTGCTCCAGGATCGACGCCTCGGCCTCGCCTCCGGTGTAGCGCCGCGGATCCATCATGCGCTGGATCTGGACGACGCTCGGCCCCTTCTTCTCCGCCGTCGCCCCGGCCGGCGCCGGCAACAGGTCGCTGGCGTCGCACGCCCAGTTGCCGTCCGGAGCCTCCCGCTCGCTGGCGCCGTTCCAGCGCTGGACGAAGTTGTGGTGCACGTCGCGCGCCGCCGGTCCGGTGACCTCGACGAATACATCGTGGCGCTCCAGGGCGATGCCCGTAAGGTTGATGCCACCCACGAACGCCGTCTCGGTCGGCTGGCCGGCATCGATCACCCACGTCTTCTGGTGCTGGCAGAAGACCGTCGGCGCCCGGTCCCAGCGGATGCGGAAGCGGGCGTCGCGGCGCGCCAACAGGTCGCGCTGTTCAGGAGTACCGCCGAAGATGCGCGCGCTCGGCCGCGTCTCCCCATTGGCGCGCCAGCACAGCAGGCGGACATCGAGCCCTCGCCCTACCGCCCGATCCAGCACGTCGAAGAGAGGGCTGCCGTCGGGAAGGCGGAAGTCCTCGGAATGGAATGCGACGGTCAGCCAGACGCTGTGGCAGGCCTCGGCGATCGCCTCGCCGATGCGCGCGAAGATGGCGTCGCCATCGACCAGCGGACGCACGCGATTGCCGGGCCGCAGCGGGTAGGAACATCCGGCGGCAAACGGGATGGCGGCCGCGGTCATGGGCACGCCGCGGCACCCGGGTGCCCCCTGTCCGGGAAAGGCAAGCAACGTTCCTTTGAAAAGGCCATTTTCCACAAAACCTCAACACTTGCCGCGCTCGCGCGACCCGGCGGCCCAGAACAGAGCGTCTGCGATACTTTAAGACACAACCTGATCACAATCGCACAGGGCCGGTGCGTGCGAAAATCTAGGGTGGGTTGTGTGGCGTATGCGACGCGGAACGAAAGTTGCGCGCGGCACGGTGAGGAAGGGCTATCGCCGGCTTCGGGCGGCGCGAGGGGGTGTGCCATGAGAAGAGCAGTTTACGGCGACTTCGCCGGCGGCGAAGGCGCGGGCAGCGAGTTCGCGTTCGACCAAGTCGCGCCAGAGCGCGATCGCGTTTCATCAGAAGGTAGCGCCGACCGGCCTCCTAGCATTGCGCCGCTGCCGGCAAAAGTGGCGCGACCATTCTGGTCGGTGATGATTCCCGTTTACAATTGTCGCGAGGATTATCTGCGAGAGACGCTGAACAGCGTCCTTTGTCAGGATCCGGGCGCCGCCGACATGCAGATAGAGATCATCGACAACTGCTCGACCATCGGTGATCCGGAAGCCCTGGCCCGCGAGATGGGGAACGGCCGAATCGAGTTCTATCGTCAGCTCGCGAATCTCGGGATCGCCGAGAATTTCAACACCTGCATCAGGCGGGCGCGTGGTGAATGGGTTCACATACTCCACGGCGACGATACTGTAAGGTCGGATTTTTATCATCGTGCGCGCGCAGGGATTGCCCTTCATCCCGAAGCCGGTGCCGCACTTTGCCGGTTGATCTATATGGACGAGGATGGCCAGTGGATGGGCCTGTCCGAGATCGAGGGCCGCGCCTCCGGCGTTCTGGACTTCGGCTTTGCCGAACGCCAGCTATTGGACCAGCGCGTGCAGTTCGTCGCCATGGCGGTGCACCGCTCCATCTATGAGAGGCTCGGCGGCTTTCGACCGTCCCTGCCGCACTGCCTCGACTGGGACATGTGGAAGCGGGTTGCCGTGACCACGCCCATCTACTACGACCCCGAGCCGCTGGCCTGCTACAGGTTGCACACGGGGGCCGACAGCAGCCGCCTCATCGCAAGCGGCGAAAACGTGGTGGAAGAGCGTCTGTCCATCGAATACTCCTGTGCGGAGCTGGTGCCCGAGAAGTATGCGCCGCTGGCCAGACGGGCGGCCAGAAAGGCCGCCGCCGTCCGAGCGCTTCGCCGCGCCCGTCAATTGTGGCAGAAGGGCCAGCGCGCCGCGGCATGGCGCCAGTTCAGCCAAGGCTCACGCTGCAGCCTTGCGCCTTCTGTGCTGGCCCACCTGGCCTACTTCCTGTTGCGGACCGTAGTTGGCTGAAGCTGCCGCGCGTGCGAACGGAAGCCCAACAACACGAACTCCTATGAGCATCGGGCAGGTTCCCGACCGCGATGAACTCGAATTCCGCCACAACCCATAGGTGAGGCCTGCGAGCCGTGGCTCGCCGACCATTCCGTCGGCCTGTCACAGCTTAATCACTCGATGCCCGCTGCGGGCGTGGCTAAAGATGTTTGCCGTGGGGGTCGAGGGGCTGATCATGAAGGTCGTCATTCTGGCCGGTGGGTACGGGACACGCATCAGCGAGGAAAGCGCGATCAGGCCGAAGCCCCTGGTCGAGATCGGCGGGCAGCCGATCCTGTGGCACATCATGAAGATCTATTCCTCGCACGGGCTCAACGACTTCGTGGTGTGCTGCGGCTACAAGGGCCATCTCATCAAGCAGTACTTCCGCGACTACGCGCTTGCCCGCTCCGACGTCACCTTCGACCTGCACGACAACACGGTGCGCAACCACCGCAACGGCGTGGAGCCCTGGCGAGTAACGCTGCTGGATACCGGCGAGGCGACCATGACGGGCGGACGCATCAAGCGCACCAGGCCCTATCTCGGCGACGAGCCGTTCTGCCTGACCTACGGGGACGGCGTTTGCGATCTCAACATCACCGAACTGATCGCGTTTCATCATCGCACCGGCGCCCTGGTCACCGTGACCGCGGTGCGGCCGCCGGGCCGCTTCGGCGTGCTGCATCTCAGGACCGGCGAGGACTTCGTCGCCGGATTCCGCGAGAAGTCCAACGAGGACGGCGACTACATCAACGGCGGATTCTTCGTCGTCGACCCCAAGGCCATCGACTACATCGACGGCGACGACACCGTGTGGGAGCGCGAGCCGCTCGAGAACATGGTCTGCGAGGGACGCGTCGCGGCGTTCCGGCATCGCGGCTTCTGGCAGAACATGGACACGCTGCGCGACAAAAATGTCCTCGAGGAGCATTGGCAAAGCGGGAGTCCTCAATGGAAGACCTGGTGACGTCGGAGCGACCGTCCGACGATGGATCGGCGGCGGCCCACGGCAAGCCCATGCGCGTGCTGGTGACCGGCGCCGACGGCTTCATCGGTTCGGTGCTGACGCCTTTGCTCGCGGAGCGCGGGTTCGACGTCGCCGGGCTCGACACCGGCTTCTACCGCGCCGGCCTGCTCTATCATGACGGCAGGGATCGGCCTGCAACGCTCACCCGCGATATCCGCACCCTCTCCGCCTGCGATCTCGACGGGTTCGACGCAGTGGTCCATCTGGCGGAGCTGTCCAACGATCCGCTTTGCCAGCACGACCAGAAAAGGACCTATGAAATCAATCACCGTGGCTCCGTGGCGCTCGCCCAGGCGGCTAAGGAGGCGGGCGTCTCACGCTTCGTCTACGCCTCCTCCTGCAGCATCTATGGCGCCGCGGCGGACAGCGTGCGGGACGAGGACTCCGAACCCAATCCCCAAACCGCCTACGCGGACTGCAAGAGGCTGGTCGAACGAGACGTCCAGGCCTTGGCGGACGGCGGGTTCAGCCCGACCTTCCTGCGCAATGCCACCGCATTCGGCGCCTCGCCCCGCATTCGCTTCGACATCGTCCTGAACAACCTCGCCGGGCTGGCCTGGACGACCGGCCGAATAACCATGGTCAGCGACGGCACGCCGTGGCGGCCATTGGTGCATGTGCGAGACATCAGTGCGGCAATCACCGCCACGCTGGAAGCGCCGCGCGAGACGGTCGCCAATCAGGTGCTCAACGTGGGCGACAACGACAACAACTACCGAATCCGCGACATCGCGGAGGCGATCGGCGAGGCCTTCCCCAACTGCAAGATCGAATTCGGCAGCAACGGCGGCGACAACCGCAGCTACCGCGTGTCCTTCGACAAGATCGGGCGCGTCCTGCCGGGCTTCCGCTGCCAATGGAGCGCTCGACGGGGAGCGCAGCAGATGCGCCGCCTGTTCGAGCACATCGCCATGGCCGATCGGGATTTCAATGCCGCCCCCTTCACCCGCCTGCGGCAGCTGCAGCATCTGCTGACGACGCGACAGATCGATTCCGATTTCTACTGGCGGAGCCATGATTTTTCATGAAACGGCGTTCAGGGGCGCCTGCGTCGTGGAGCTCGAGCCTCATGTCGACGATCGCGGCCAGTTCGTGCGCACCTGGTGTCGGGAGGAGTTTGCGACCCACGGCCTCGATGTCGAATTCGTCCAGAGCGGCGTTTCCATCAATCCGGAGCGAGGCACTATTCGCGGCCTGCATTGGCAGGTCGCTCCCCATGCCGAGGAAAAGCTCGTGCGCTGCGTGCGCGGGGCGATCTATGACGTCATCGTCGACGTCGAGCGCAGCTCGCCGACCTTCGGCAACTGGATCGGCGTGACACTGACGCCCCAGTCCCGGCTCATGCTCTACGTGCCGAAAGGTCTGGCCCACGGATTCCAGACGCTGGCCGATGACACTGAAGTGAACTACCTGCTGTCTTCGACCCATGCCGCCGCAGCCGGCCGAGGGTTGCGTTACGACGATCCCGCGCTGGCGATCGGCTGGCCGCTGCCCGTCAGCCGCATTTCCGATCGGGACAGGTCATGGCCGCTTCTCGACAAGGCAGGCCGGCAACCGACAGCGGTCGCCACGAACCCGGCATCCTTTCCCGCGGCCTGACGGTCAGGCCGGATGGCGCACAAGCACGCCCCGGATCACTCGGCGGACGAGATCGCGCTCGAACACGGCAAGGCAGCCGGCCAGCGCGATGGTTCCCGCCAGGAGTTCGAGCCACCAGTAGCGATCGAGGCCAGATGGCAGGGCGGCAATCGCAAGGCCAACAGCTGCCGAACAAGCCAGCGGCGGCGCAACGATCGGCAAGAGTGCGTGCCAAAAGATGTTGGATCGCCGGCGGGCCAGCACGCCCAGTCCGAAGACGACGCTTTCAGCAAGGAGGGTCGCGCCGATGGCACCCCACGCTCCGAAAAGCGGAATGGCGACCAGGCTGGCGATCAGGTTGGTGGCCGCCCCGGTCGCGACGATCTTGAACTGCAGCCTGCTTCGACCCCACGGCACGAGGCTCGCGACCACGCCGTAGTTGAGGAAGATGATCGCGATATTGAGGCAAAGCCATTCGAAGTAGGGCCCGGTTGCGGCAAAGGCCGGGCCGTACATCAGCTCGACGACGTGACGCCCGCAGGACCAGCCGAGGGCGGCGATCGGAAACCCCATCCAGGCGAGCAGCCGGAGATATTCAGCCGACAGCATGGTGGCCTGGGCGGGGCGGTCGTGACTGCGCGCAAGGGCGGGGAAATAGGCGTTCCACATCGAGGCGGTGACGACGCCGGCAACCATCATCAGCCGATAGGCGGTGGCATATTGGCCGACCGCATCGTCGCCGTCCGTGAACCCCAGAATGATGGTGCCGGCATTGAAATAGATGGCGATGGCGCCCTGGGTCAGCGCCAGAGGCCAGGCCTCCCTGAGCAGGGCCCAGGTGCCGGCAAGTGTCGGCCGCAATCGCGCCGGCGAAGCAAGGCGATGTCGGCCGACATGCCAGAGATTGTAGGCCGCCGCGAGCAGGGGGAACGGCAGGCAAAGGACGGCGTAGACGTAGAGGTCCTCGGGCCGATGGACCAGCAGGAGCAGCAGGGGAAGCTGCAGGGCATTGAAGACGAGGGAGGCGATGCTCGGCGCCACCATGCGCTCGTTCGCCTGCAGGACCCATCCGGTGTTCCAGGCGGCCAGGAACAGGCCGATGCCCTGGATAAGCAGGAGGATGTCGACGGCCGTCCCGCGCAAGTCGAGCGCCGCGACCGCCAGAACGAGCCCATAGGCCACGATGGCGAGCACCGTCTGCAGGGTCAGGATCAGGGCCAGCAGTTCCTGCCCGCGGCCGGGATCCTTGGCGAGCTCGCGCTGGCCCACAGTCGTCAGCCCGGGATTGACCACGACGCCGAGATACGCGATCACGGCCAGCGCCCAACTGACCTGGCCGATCGCCGCCGGCCCGAGCGCCCGGCGAACATAGATGCTGATCAATATCGTAACGATCAGCCCGGCGACACTGGTGCTGGCCAAAGTGATGAAGTTCACCGCAATGCGCCGGCGATTGGGCGAGGCGTCGGCCGGCTGCGGTTCCGGAGCCTCCGTCGGATCAGCGAGCGTTCTGTTGAGGCTCATGGAGCAAGGGACTTGGCGCTGTTCATCCGAGGTGGGGGTGTCCTGCCAGCGCGCATCTTGGCAGCGATGCGGCGCACAGCCAGTGACCAAGATATGCCCTCGACCCATCCGCCTGGCGTTTCCCGGTCGGCGGCCTTGCGATGAGCGGCCACCGAACACTGCGCGTGGGCGTGATCGGGGCGGGCGCATTTGCCCGAGCCTGCCATCTTCCGGGGCTGTTGAGCCACCCGCGGGCCGAAGTGGCGATGATCTGCGGCCGGGACCGCGGGCGAACCCAGTCCATGGCGGAGGAGTTCGGCGTCCCGTCGACAACCCTCGACCCGGAGGAGCTCTGTGCCAGCAGCCAATTGGACGCCGTGACCATCTGCACGCCCAATGACGTGCACAGCCGACATGCATTGCTCGCGCTGAAGCACGGAAAGCACGTCCTTTGCGAAAAGCCGCTCGGTCTTGCAGTCCGCGACGCGGAGGAGATGGCGAACGCGGCAAATGCCCGGAAACTCGTCCATCAGGTAGGATTTACGTTTCGTCACCTGTTCGGCGTGCAGGAGCTGCAACGGCGGGTGAAGGCGGGCGATATCGGCGAGCCCCTCCTCCTCCGCATGCATCACGAGTACTTCGACGGGTTGGCGGGCACCACGGAAGTCCGCTGGCAGCATCGTCGCGACGTCGCTGGCGGCGGTGTCTTGTACGATTCCGGCTCGCATCTCTTCGACCTTGCGCGTTTCATCCTGGGTCCCGTCATGGCGATCAGGGCGGATCTTCACTGCACGCGCCGGCCGGACGTCGACACCGATGATGTCGCGACGGTCGGTTTCCGTTGCGTCTCGGGGGCGGCCGGAGAGTGGTTCGCCAGCCGCATCACGCCCGCGCGCCGACCGAATGCCGTCCAGGTGGTGGGGCGGGAAGGCGCCCTGGAAGCCCTGATTTCTCGCGGCGGCTTCGATGCGCTGAACCGCAGCAGCCGCTCGGGCTGGCAGGAAGTCAGCCTGCCCGAGCAGGCCCGCGACGGCCGCTTTCATGCCCTCGACCGGATGATGCACGGCTTCGTCGATGCCTGCCTGCAAGGCCGAAGCGGCGACGGCGCGGCCTCCTTCGACGACGGCCTGGCCGTCCAGCGGCTGATCGCCGCCGCCGAAGAAGCCGCGAAGTCGGACCGCTGGATCAGCCTCGATCCGCCAAGCTAGGATTCGGCCCGCGCTGCCTGAACGGAATCCCCATCGCCGCATTGCGCCGCGACGGGTCTAATGAGGTGGGCTTTGCGCGCCATGTCGGCCGCAAGCGCAAGCTGCTCGAGGGCGACGCCCGAACGCTCGGCGATGTCCAGAAGCGAATGGCGGCCGTCCGCCAAATTCAACAGCCAGAGGAGCGCCATTTGCGCCGCGGCCTGATCCTTCTGGCCGCTGACCGACCGATAAAGGCCGCGCCGGCCGAGCTGCGGCTCCCCCCGCCCGTCGATCCGGACAAACACGATATCGCGCTCGAGCACGCCGATCACATCGAGCAGGACGGCCAGGCTCTGCTCGAGGGCCTCGGCCGTGACGAAGCCCAAGTTGTCGGCAGACGTATGGTATTCGGGGAAAGTGCCATTGGGAGAGCGCATGAAGCAGCCAACGGGCAAGTCGTATCCGGGCGAGCAATATTGCCGCTCGTCGTAGCCGTAGGGGGTGAATCCCATGATCTTGTGCGGCAGGTGACGACGGCGCAGAACATGCGCCACGACGCGGTCGATGGCGGCATCGCCCCGGCGGCTCTGCTTGTAGTGGAACGCGCCGCTGTCGCCCACGCACGAGAGCACCAGCCCATGCGCAACATGCCGCAGCCCGGCCTCGTTGCGGGCCAGCCACGTCAGCGAACCGATTGTGGCGGGAATGAACAGCAGCCGGTAGCTCAGCCGGTTATCCCGATCCAGCAGATGGCGGGCGAGCTCCGTCGCGACCGCGATCCCGGACAGATTGTCGTTCGCGAGGCTTGGATGGCAGCAATGCACCGAGATCAGCACCTCGGCTTCTTCCCGGCCGGCGATGTGCAACTCGCCATAGCTCAGGGAGCCGGGCGCGAGGGTGCTGTCTATGAACACCCTGTACCGCGCGTCGCGCATCGTCTCCCAGACGCGATGCGCAAGGCAGAATCCCCAGTGCTCGCCGTAATATGCGGTGCGATAGGGAACGAGGTCGGGCTGATCGGGCAGCGTATGCACGTGCCCGGCCAGCTCATCGCGCGTTACGATGGCGTCGACCGGGACGCTGTAGCTGACGACGTGGAGGTTGCAGTCCGCGAAATCGACGAGCACCTTGCCGTCCAGCGTCTCGATGCGCGCCGCCCTAATGTTCCATTCGGGCGGCACTTGCCAGTCCAGGGCGGGCGTGCCGGTCGGCACCTCGTGCAGCACCAGCGGAATACGACGTCCGACTTCCTTCAGCGTCTCGCGCAGGCCATCGCCCGTGATGCTCCGACACAGCGGAAAGAGGTCGCGGACCAAGCCGTGCAGCCTTTGCCCCGTTGTCCCGGGGCCCGGTTCGGTCTCTCTCGCTCTTTGCAGCAAGCCGTCGGACAATTTCGACCCTCCTCCCCCTCCATCGCGTCAGAGGCTCGGCTGCCCGCCCACCGGCAGAATAAATCGGCCACCCAGCCGGGCATAGTCCTGGTTCTGCTCGATGATCTCGGCGGCGAAGTTCCAGGCGAGGAGCAACACGTAGTCCGGACGGTCGCTCGTCAGCGTTTCGATGGCACGGATGGGAAGCCGGACGCCGGGAAGATACTTGCCGACCTTTGCCGGATTCCTGTCGACCACGTACTCGATCACGCCGGTGTCGAATTTCATGTAGTTCAGGAGCGTCGCGCCTTTCGCCGCAGCGCCATAAGCCGCAAGCCGCGCACCGCGGGAGCGCATCTGATCGACCAATTCGCGCAGGCGCCGCCCGAGCTGCTCGACACGCACCGCGAACGAACGAAAGTAGGAAAAGCCGTCCATTCCCAGGCTCGCTTCCTCAGCCAGCAGAGCGATCAGGCGCTCGCTTCGCCCCGGCCTCTTGCTCATCGTCACGCGGACGGAACCGCCGTGGATCGGGATGCGCTCGGCATCGTTCAAGTGGAGGCCGTGGCGCGACAAGAGCCGTTCCATCGCCGTGATCGACCAGTAGAACAGGTGCTCGTGGTAAACGGTGTCGAACTCGCACTTCTCGATCATGTCACGAAGGTAGGCGACCTCGAGACGGGCGAACCCCTCGTCTTTGAGCAATATCGCGAAGCCTTCGATGAAGTCGTTGATCTCGGCGACATGGGCGGCGACGTTGTTGGCGATTATCACGTCGGCGCGCTTGCCCTCCGCGGCGAGCCCGCGCGCAAGCTCCGATCCGAAGAAGGCCTGGAGAGTCGGCACGCCGCGCCTGCGCGCGGCGGCGACAGGACCGGCCGCGGGGTCGATGCCGAGCACGGGAATGCCGGCCTCGACGAAGTTGCCGAGCAGATACCCGTCATTGCTGGCTACTTCGACGACAAGGCTGCCGGCGTCGAGACGGCGCTCGGCGAGAATCCGGCGGACGTGATCGCTGCTATGCGCAAGAAGATGGGGCGAAACCGACGAATAGTAGGGGTAGTCGCGGCCGAACAGCACGTCCGGCGGGACTGTTTCGGTGACCTGGACAAGGCTGCAGTCGTGACAGAAGGCGAGCTCCAACGGGAAGCTCAGCTCCGGCTCGCCGAGTTGCCGCGCTTCGAGCAGCGCATTGGCGAGCGGCTGAACCCCCAGGTCCAGGAAGGTCGTCAACTTCGACCCCGAGCAGGAACGGCAGTGGGTCAGTCAACTCGGCCGAACGGACGGCTCCTGCTCGACCGTTATGGAGGGGTGCTTGCTGACCATTTGTTCCCGTTGTCGTGGCAGGAACTGTAACTTGAGCCGGCAGGCCAGTCAGTGATCAAAGAATGACCGGCCCGCCACGGGCTGCCGGCGATCCGTAGTGCCGGGCCAGCCTTCCGTCCGTCGTCGCATCCTGGAAGAGACCGCCGTAGCGCGGGCCGCCCGTTGGCCAAAGTCAGTCGGCCCGCGGGGCAGTCATCCACCACCCTGTCATCTCCTCCATCCAATCGAGGCATGACACTGCGGCACAGAGGGGGAGCGGATCTTCCGCCGCTCCCTCCGATGCCCGCCCAGTCTGCGCCGGAAAAGCAAAGAGGCCTGTGACTTTTGAGTGGACCAGAGGGTCTCAAACAGGGTCAGGCGGCACGATCAGCGCCTTCTCCGCCTTGAGCCTCTCGATCTCCACCTCGCTCAGGCCCGCCTCGCGCAGAACCTCGACGCCGTCCTCGCCGATGCGCGGCGCATGGCGGCGGAACTCGACCTTGGTCTTCTCGAAATCGAGCGGGCTGGCGAAGGTGGTGATCGGGCCTTCCGTCGGATGCTCGCGCTCGGTGAAGAAGCCGGTCGCCTTGAGGTGCGGATCGTCCAGAAGCTCCTCCAGGCTGCGCACCGGCATGGCCGGGATATCGGCCTTGTCGAACATCTCCAGCCACTCCTCGGTCGGGCGGTGCTCGAGCAGCGAGGCCAGCACCTGGTAGAGCTCGCTGAAGTTCTTGGCGCGCTCGTTGCGGTCGACGAACTTCTTCTCCTTGGCGAGGTCCGGCCGGCCGGCCAGTTCGAAGAAGGTGAGCCAGTGGGCGTCGGTGTAGGGCAGCGCACAGATATAGCCGTCCTTGGTCGGGAACGGATGGCGGAACTTGTTGATGATGCGGTCGTAGCCCATGGCGCCGCGCTCGGGCGTCCAGGTGGCGCCGAACAGGTGCTCGGTGAGCCAGAAGGAGGCGAGCGTCTCCAGCATCGGCACCTCGATCATCTGGCCCTCGCCGGTGCACTTGCGATGGTAGAGCGCGCCCAGCACGGCGATGCAGAGATGCAGCCCTGTCGTCTTGTCGGCGATCAGGCTCGGCATGAAGCGCGGCGGCAGGCCGTCGACCCGCGACTGCAGCGAGGCCGCGCCGCTCACGCCCTGCACCAGGTCGTCGAAGGCGGGCTTGTGGCCGTACGGGCCGCGGCGCGCATAGCCCAGCGAATAGGCGTAGATGATCGAGGGATTGATCTTCTTCAGCGCCTCGTAGCCCAGGCCCAGCCGCTCGATGGCCTGCGGCCGGCTGTTGTGGATGAAGAGATCGGCCGTCCTGATCATGTCCTTCAGCACGGCGCAGGCGGCGGGCTTCTTGAGGTCGAGGCAGAGCGAGCGCTTGTTGCGGTTGGCCGCCATGTAGATCGGCCCCATGTTCTTGTCGCGCCCCATCGAGCCGCCCGACACGCGCAGCAGATCGCCCTCGGGCGGCTCGACCTTGATCACGTCGGCGCCCATGTCGGCCAGATGCTGGGTGGCGAACGGCCCCAGCAGCACCGCCGTCAGATCGATCACGCGCACGCCCGCAAGCGGTCCCGGCATTTTTCCTTCCTCTGTCTTGTTCTCGCTTGAGGCGCACTATGGCATAGCTCCCGCGGCTGGGGCATGTTGCCCATCGCAAAGGAGAAACGCGCAAACATGGCTGGAGCGTTGGACGGTCTGCTGGTGGTGAGCGTGGAGCAGGCCGTGGCCGCCCCCTATTGCTCGGCTCGCCTGGCGGATGCCGGCGCGCAGGGTCATCAAGATCGAGCGGCCGGAAGGAGACTTCGCGCGCGCCTACGACACCTATGTGCACGGCCAGTCGAGCTACTTCGTGTGGCTGAACCGCGGCAAGCAGTCGGTGACGCTCGACTTCAAGCGGCCGGATGATCTCGCGCTGCTGCATCGCCTGATCGGCAGGGCCGACGTGCTGATCCAGAACCTGGCGCCGGGCGCCGCCGAGCGCGCGGGCTTCGGCTCGGCCGCCATGCGTTCGAGGCACAAGCGGCTGATCACCGTCGACGTCTCGGGCTACGGCGATCATGGGCCCTACAAGGACCGCCGCGCCTACGACCTGCTGGTGCAGGCCGAGAGCGGGCTCGCCTCGATCACCGGCACCGCCGAAGGACCGGGCCGGGTCGGCATCTCGGCCACCGACATCGGCACGGGCATGTATGCGCATGCCGCCGTGCTGGAGGCGCTGCTGGAGCGCCACAAGACGGGCGAGGGCCGCGCGATCTCGGTATCGCTGTTCTCCTCCATGGCGGAATGGATGGCGGTACCGCTGCTGGCCAAGGACTATTCGGACTACGACTGGCCGCGGCTCGGCCTCACCCATCCCTTCATCGCGCCCTACGGCGTCTACCAGACGGCGGACAAGGTGCCGGTGCTGATCTCGATCCAGAACGACCGCGAGTTCGAGCGGCTATGCCACGGCGTGCTCGACAAGCCAGGGCTGGAGAAGGATCCCGACTACGCCACCAACACGGCGCGCAACGCGCGGCGCGACGACACCAACGCGATCGTGCAGAAGAGCTTCGGCATCCAGCGCTTCGCCGAGCTGGCGGCACGGCTGGATGCGGCGCAGATCGCCTGGGCGAGGGTGAGCTCGGTGGCCGATCTCTCGACCCATCCGCAACTCCGCCGCGTGGCCTTCGGCACGGAGAAGGGCGACGTCTCCATGCCCGCCCTCGCCGCTTCCTGGGCGGGCGAGCCCGAGCGGCTGGGCGAGGTGCCGAGGGTAGGGCAGCACACCGAGCAGGTGCGGCGCGAGTTCGGCGCCTAAGTACTGAAAGCGCATATCCCCAATGCAGGCACCGTTGTCATCCCGAGCGCAGCGAGGGACCTTTTGCACCGTCGCTCAAAGGTCCCTCGCTGCGCTCGGGATGACAACCTAGTCTCATGCCCCGCTCGCTCACGGCGTTCCGGCTTTCGGCCTACGGCGCCGCCTACTTCTTCGCCTCGGGCGCCTTCATGAGCTACTGGCCGGTGTGGCTGCGCGACCGCGGCGTGCAGGATGCCGAGATCGGCACGCTGTTCATGAGCCGCCAGATCATGAGCGTGGCCTCGACGCTCATGATCGGCTGGCTGGCGCACCGGCTGGGCAATACGCGCGCCACCCTCTTTGCGCTCGCCGTCGCGGCGGCGGTGCTGATGGGCGGCTACCAGCTCTCCTACGGTTTCCTCGCCATCCTGCTGATCAGCCTGGCGTGGGGCGCGGTGTGGGCGCCGACCCTCGCGCTCTACGACAGCGTGCTGGTGACCGAGGCCAAGGCGCGCGGCTTCAACTACGGCAGCCTGCGGGTATGGGCCTCGGTGGCCTTCATCCTGGGCACGCTGATCTGCGGCGGGGCTGTCGATCGCGGCGGCGCGGCCTGGGTGCTCTATGTCGGCGCGGCCGGCGTGGCGATGCTGTTGCCGCTCGGCCTGCTGCTGCCGGCGGAGGGACGTCGGCGCGATCCCTCGGTGCATGCGCCGTTCGGCATTCCCGACCTTCTGACCTCGCGGCCCTTCCTGCTGTTCATGGTGGCGACCGGCTTCTGCCAGGCGAGCCACGCCGTGCTCTACAGCTTCGGCACGCTCACCTGGCGCGCCGCGGGACTCTCCGACGTCACGATCAGCCTGTTGTGGGGCGAGAGCGTCGCGGTCGAGATCGTGCTGATGCTGTTCAGCGGCTGGCTTATCAAGCGGCTGGGCGTGTGCGGCATGATCGGCTTCGCGCTGGCCTGCGGCCTGGTGCGCTGGCTGGGCATGGCCTTCACGACGGAGCTGTGGGCGCTGGTCGTGCTGCAGGCCCTGCACGCCGGCACCTTCGCGGCCTGCCATCTCGGCGCCATGGCCTTCATCCAGCGCGCCCTGCCGGCAAGCGGCGTGGCGCTGGGGCAGAGCGTCTACTACGCGATCGGCACGGGCGCGGCGCAGGCGGTGATCTTCCAGCTCGCGGGCGTGCTCTATGCCGCGTTCGGGCAGAAGGCGTTCCTCGGCATGTTCGTGGTGAGCGCGATCGGCATGGCGGCGCTGGTGACGCTGGCGCGGATCTGGAAGGGCGAGGTGCTGGTCGGCATCGCGCCTCATGCAGCCTCACCCCAAGGAGGCGCGGCCTCCCCGGTGTGAGGTGTTTCTGGAGGGGTCATGGGGTAGGGATGGGGAATCATGACCCCTCCGCCGCCGTTCAACGGCGGCGCCTCCCGGCTTCGGGGAGGGAGCGGCTACTTGTGCGCGTGCTCACACGTCACGTTGGGGTTCATGTCGGCGAAGGCGCCGCGCGGGTTGGGCTTCCAGGCCCAGACGTGCAGCTCGTAGAACGGGTCGAGGCCGTAGCGGTTGGGCGCGCCGGTGAAGTTGAAGAGCTGGCCTTCCAGCGAGGCCGGTCCCTTGAAGGTGATGTATTCGACGGCGACCAGCGCCATCCTGCCGTCGGGCGTCGGCTCGTACATGACCGCCTGCGGGCGCTTGATGTCGGGCACGACGTCCTTGAGGTACTGCGCATTGACGTAGTGCACGCCCATCGCGCCGCCCTCGACGCCGCTGGCGCAAGGGATCGGCGAATAGCCCTCGGCGACGGCGACCTTCACGTCGTTGAAACGGTCGTTGGCGACGCGCACGTACTCGGCCAACGGGTTGCGGCCCTCTTCCGCGGCCGCCGGGTGGCCGGTGGCGGCGATTGCGACCAGCGAGACGAAAGCCAGGCTCCTGGCGCAGGAAAGGACGTTCATTGTGCTCCTCGTGAGGCGTTTCAGGCGGCGGCACCCTACGCGGCGGCGCCGGCGCGCAAATCGGGAGAGCTCCCTAATTTGCCGGGGACGAGCCCCTAATTTTCGCGGCCTCAGACGAGCGCGTTGCGGGCGATGACCTTCTTGTAGAAGGAGGCGCTGAGCTTGGGCGTGCGCTTCAGTGTCCTGAAGTCGACATAATGCAGGCCGAAGCGGGTCGCATAGCCGTCGAGCCATTCGAAATTGTCGAGCAGGCTCCAGAGGAAATAGCCGCGCACCGGCACGCCCTGCGCCGTGGCGCGCCGCAACTGCTTCAGGTATTCGCGCAGGTAGAGGATGCGGTCGAGATCGTAGACCGTGCCGTCGGCGGCGGGCGTGTCCGACGGACGACGTGCCGTTCTCGCTGATGTAGATCTCCTTCACGCCCCACAGCGAGGCCACCAGGCGCGGGCCCCAATAGAGCGTCTCGGGCGCGAACTTCAGCCACGGCGACTTCATATGCGGATAGGAGACCGGCAGCGACATCGCCGAATAGCCTGGTGTCCCGTCGCTCGCCCGCACATAGGCGCCCACCGTATAGACGTTGAGGCCGACGAAATCGACCGGGCTCGCGATCGTCTTCAGCTCCTCCGATGTGAAACGCGGTGCGTCGGCGCCGGCGGCGGCCAGCCAGGCGTCGGTGTAGCGGCCCTCCAGCATCACGGTGAGGTAGGGCGCGTTCAGCTCGCGCGTGGCAAGTGCTGCCGCGCGGATGTTCTTCAAGGTCTCGACGTCCGGCAGAGCGACCGTCATGTTCTCCGCCGGCCCCACCTTGACGCCGGCGCGCCCGCCCGCCCGCACGGCCTGCACGGCAAGGCCGTGGACGAGCACGGCGTAATGGCGCGCCTGGTTCAGCCGCTGCCGGGGCAGCACGAGGCCCGGCGCGAACTGGCCGGTGCCGTAGCCCAGCTCGATGAAGGTGGCGATCTCGTTCAGGGTGAAGAAGTGACCGATCCGGTCGCCGAGCTTTTCAGCGACGAAGCCGGCATAGTCGGCGAAGGCCTGCGCGGTGTCGCGCAATTCCCAGCCGCCGCGATCCTGCAGCGCCTGCGGCAGGTCCCAGTGATAGAGGGTGGCGAAAGGCGTGATGCCGTGGGCCAGCAGTTCGTCGACCAGCCGCTCGTAGAAGGCGAGGCCCTTGGGGTTGGGCGTCCCGCGCCCCTCCGGGAACAGGCGCGGCCAGGCGATCGAGAGGCGATAGGTCGACACACCCAGCGCCTTCATCAGCGCCACGTCCTCCTTGTAGAGATGATAGTGATCGTCGGCGATGTCGGCGTTGGCGCCGCCCTGGATCCTGCCGGGCAAACGGGAAAACGTGTCCCAGATGCAGGGGCCGCGGCCGTCCTCGTGCACGGCGCCCTCGATCTGATAGGCCGAGGTGGCGGTGCCCCAGCGGAAGCCGTCGGGGAAGCGGGCAGCCGGCGGCGGCGTGTCGGCCGCGCGGGGTTCCTTTGCTGCAGCGAGGGTCGCCGCGCCGAGGGTCAAGGCCGCTGCAGCGAGCCCGCGTCGGGTGAAGCGAGAGGACGTCATCGTGCTCGGGAAACCGCCTCAGCGCGACCGGCCGCGCGCCGTCACCGGCCAGATGTCGACCAGCGTGTCGCCCTTCACCACGTGATAGCTCTCGTAGAGGTTGACCGTGGGGTCGCAGTGCGGCGGAGTCAGGATCACCTGCTCGGCGAGCGCCGGCGCGGCCTCGCCCTGGGGCGCGATCACCGCGAGGTGCTCGTCGCCCATGAAGCGCGTGGTCGAGCCGGGGGCGGCGCCCTCCAGGATCATGGGCGGGCCCTTCTCGGTCGCCATCGCCTTCAGGCCGGCGTCGACGGTGGCCATGCCGTCGGCTGTTGGCGCTCACCACGCGGGCATCGATCTGCAGCGCCTGCTCGAAGGTCGGCTTGTCGAGGCCGCGCAGGTCGCAGACGTTGTAGTCGTGGTCCATGAAGACGTAGGAGCCGACCTGCAGCTCGGTGAAGACGCCGAGCTTGGCGTCGATGAAATGCGTGCCCGTGCCCGAGCCGGTGACGATGCCGGGCTTCAGGCCTGCCGCCTCCAGCTTCGCCAGGATGCCCTTGAGGTATTCCGTGCGCTCCTCGATCGCGGCCTTGCGCTCGGCGAAGCCCAGGATGTGCTGGTGGCTGCCGCAATAGAACTGCACGCCGGCGTACTTCGAGCGACTTGTGCGCCGTCACCTTCTTCACCAGCTCGACCACGCCCTCGGGCGTGGCCACGCCGGTGCGGTGGATGCCCGGATCGATGTCGACGATCACGGTGAGGGGCTTGCCCGCCTTCGCAGCGGCCGCGGCCAGCGCGTCGACATTGGCCGGATGGTCGACCACCACCATGAGGTCCTTGACCTTGGCGTTCAGCGCCACCAGCCGGTCGATGGCCTGCGGCGTCACCACCGGCGAGGTGATGTGCAGGCTCTCGATGCCGGCCTCGCCCAGCGCCTCGGCCTCGCCCAGCTTGGCGCAGCACACGCCGAGCGCGCCGGAGGCGATCTGGCGGCGGGCGATGTCGGCCGACTTGTGGGTCTTGGAATGCGGCCTGAGGCTCACCTTGTGTGCCTTCGCAAAGGACGCCATCTCGGCGATGTTGCGGTCGAGCCTGTCGAGGTCGAGCACCAGCGCGGGCGTGTTCAGCGAGCGGCGCGAGCCCTGCTGGCCGATCAGGTGGCGGTGAAGACGCTCGGCTTCGCTCATTTCTTCTGCTCTCCGGATGGAAGGGTGCGCACGACCATGGCCTCGCCGGTGGTGCCACGATTGACGCCGGCGCTTTTCATGAAGGTGTTGTCCCTGCCCGTGCCCCAGAGCGCAATGCCCTGCGCCAACAGGCCGCCATCGACCTTGATGGTCTCGCCGGTGATGAAGCGCGCGTCGTCGGAGACGAGGAAGGCCGCGACGTCGGCGATGCAGTCGGGCTCGCCGCGGTCGGGCCAGGGCTGGTGGCGGAACTGCTTGTCGTACTTCTCCGGCCGGCCGCGATGGACCAGCGGCGTGGAGATCACGCCGGGCGCGATGCCGACCACGCGGATGCGGTCGGGTCCCAGCTCGGCCGCGACGTTGTCGATCAGGCTGATGACGGCGGCCTTGGCCGCCGAATAGGCGTGGCTGCCACCGCCGCCCACCATGCCGGCGATCGAGGCGGTCACCAGGATCACGCCGCCGTCTCCATGCTTCTTCATCGCGACAGAGGCGTGCTTCATGCCGAGGAAGACCGAGCGGGTCAGCACGGCGAAGGTGTAGTCCCAGTCCTCGACGCTGGTCTCGGCGATCGGCCCGAAGGCGCCGCCGACGCCGGCATTGAGATAGGCGATGTCGAGCCGGCCGAAGCGCTTCTCCGCTTCGGCGACAAGCGCGGCCACGTCGGCTTCCCTGCGCGACGTCGCAGCGCACGAAGGCGATGCGCTCGCCGTGGCCCTGCGCCCTGGCGACGGCGACGGTCTCCGCGCCGTTCTTCTCGTTGAGGTCGGCCACCACGACCCTGGCGCCGTCGGCCAGGAAGCGCATGACCGTGGCGCGGCCCATGCCGCTCGCCCCGCCGGTGACGATCGCCACCTTGCCTAACAAACGTTCCATTCCGTTTCGCCCTCCGGTCCCATGGTGCTGTTGCGCGAGCCGCCGGGCAAGCCTAGCGTTTCGCGAGGGAAAGAGGAGGCGTCGGGATGAAGTTCGGGCTGTTCTTCGAGATCTCGATTCCGCGTCCGTGGACGCGCGAGACCGAGCGCACGGTCTACAACAACTGCCTCGAGCAGGTGAAGCTGGCCGACGAGCTGGGCTTCGAGCATGTCTGGGCGGTCGAGCACCACTTCCTCGAGGAGTATTCCCACTGCTCGGCGCCCGAGCTGTTCCTCACCGCCTGCGCCGTGCTGACCAAGAACATCCAGGTCGGCCACGGCATCGTGGTGTGCGTGCCGGAGTTCAACCATCCCATCAAGATCGCCGAGCGCACGGCCACGCTCGACCTGCTGTCGGGCGGGCGGCTGCATGTCGGCACCGGCCGCTCGGCGACCTGGACCGAGCTGGGCGGCTTCGGCGCCAATCCCGACACCACCAAGAAGAGCTGGGACGAGTTCGTGCGCTGCCTGCCCAAGATGTGGATGCAGGAGACCTTTTCCTACCAGGGCGAGTTCTGGTCGATGCCCGAGCGCACCATCCTGCCCAAGCCCTACCAGAAGCCGCATCCGCCGATGTGGGTGGCGGTGACCAGCCCGGGCACCGAGATCGATGCCGCCGACCGCGGGCTGGGCAGCCTGGGCCTCTCCTTCGCGGGCTTCGAGGAGCAGGAGAAGAAGATCAAGGAGTACCGGCGGCGCATCAAGACGTGCGAGCCGGTCGGCGCCTTCGTGAACGAGCAGGTCGCCACCACCAACTTCCTGTTCTGCCACGAGGACGAGAAATACGGCGTCGAGATGGGCAAGAAGCTCGGCAACACCTTCAACTATCTCGCCACGCAGCTCATCTCGACCCGCGAGGTCTTCTCCTCGCCGTCCTACCAGTCGCTCGGGCTGCTGCCGGCGCTGCGCCGCGCCGCCACCGGGCCCGACGCCAGCGAGCAGCAGACCGAGGGCATGTGCTACGGCGATCCGGCGCGCATCATCCGCGCCTGCAAGAAGTGGGAATCGATGGGCGTCGACTGCGTCAACTTCATCCTCAACGCCAACGAGGTGGTGCCGCAGGACCAGGTGATGGCGAGCCTGCGACTGTTCGCCAAGGAGGTGATGCCGGTGTTCGCCAAGAAGCCCTCGAACGTCGCGGCGGAGTGATCATGCCCCTCTACGGAACGCTCGACTCACGCAGAACGGCGGCGGCGCTGCCGACGCTCGCCAATCTCGACACCGAGGCCTGGACGCTGCCCAAGGCGGAGATGATGCAGCTCCTGATCGAGGTGCCGCGCACCACGACCGAGGGGCTGCTGCCCAAGGCGATGCATCCGGCGCTGCCCTCCTACGTGATCCTGGCGGTGACGCGCTATTCGGAGAGCCCGGTCGGGCCGTTCACTCTCGCGGCGCTGCGGCTGGGCAGCCGGGCCGGCGCGCATCCGCGCGGCTTCCTGCTGGGCGCGATGGCAAGCAGCGAGGCGGCGGCCCGGGAGCTGCGCGGCCGCTGGGGCTTCCCGGTCGAGGCCGGCGAGGTGAAGTTCCTGCGCCGCCACGATCGCGTCATGGGCACGGTCAAGAAGGACGGCAAGACCATCCTCGACTGCGCGCTGGTCGACCCGCAGCCGGTCGCCGGCACGCGACGTGCAGTACATCAACTGGGTGACGGCGGCGAACGCGCCGCTCGACGGGCAGACCCAGCCGATGCTGATCCAGGTCGATCCCAAGTACACCTTCTACAAGGCCGAGCGCGGCAAGCCGCAGGTCGCCGCCTTCGACGCGGCGGCCTGGCATGCGCCGGGGCTGCGGCTCGCCGAGCCGATCGTCGGCACCTGCTGCACCGTCGACACCGACCTGCCGCGCATCCGCTTCGTGATGGATCCGCTGAAGCCGGTGTTCCAGGGCACGCGGCGCATCCGGGAGTCGGGCGGACGAATGAAAGCAACCTGAGGAGCGCACGAGTGCTCCGAGCGAAGCGCGTGCCATCCTGCGGCCTCGCGCGGCCCTCGTTGAGATGTATGAGATGACAGACATTTCGATTACGACGCGATCATCATCGGGGCCGGCATCTCCGGCCTCTACCAGCTCCACCGCCTGCGCGAGCTCGGCATGCGGGTGCGCGTGTTCGAGGACGGCACCGGCGTCGGCGGCACCTGGTACTGGAACCGCTATCCCGGGGCGCGCTTCGATTCGGAAAGCTACTCCTACGGCTTCTCCTTCTCGCAGGAACTGCTCGACGAATGGCACTGGACCGAGCACTTCTCGCCGCAGCCGCAGACGCTGAAGTACCTCAACTTCGTGGCCGACAAGTTCGACCTGCGCCGCGACATCCAGTTCAGCAGCCGCGTGACCGCCGCGCACTGGCACGAAGAGACGCGGAGCTGGGAGGTAGTCCTGCAGGACGGCAGCCGCCACACGTGCCGCTTCCTGATCACCGCCATCGGCCCCCTGTCGGCGCCGACCATGCCCAGGATCGAAGGCATCGACAGCTTCAAGGGCCAGTCGTGCCACACCGCGCGCTGGCCGCATGAGCCGGTGAGCTTCGAGGGCAAGCGCGTGGCCGTCATCGGCACCGGCGCGACAGGCGTGCAGACCATCCAGGAGGTCGCCAAGACCGCGGGCCACCTCACCGTGTTCCAGCGCACGCCCAACTGGTGCGCCCCCCTGCACAACGCACAAATCTCCAAGGAAGAGATGGCGGAGATCCGGCCGCGCTATCCCGAGATCTTCCAGCGCTGCCGCGAGACCTTCGCCTGCTTCCTGCACACGCCCGATCCGCGCAAGGCCATGGAGGTGACGCCCGAGGAGCGCGAGGCGCTGTGGGAGAAGCTCTACAACAATCGCGGCTTCGGCATGTGGCAGGGCAACTTCCGCGACATACTGGTCGACCGCGAGGCCAACGCTCTGGTGAGCGACTTCGTCGCCCGCAAGATCCGCCAGCGCGTCAAGGACCAGGCGGTGGCGGAGAAGCTGATCCCCCGTAACCACGGCTTCGGCACGCGTCGCGTACCCCTCGAGACCAAGTACTACGAGGTCTACAACCAGCCCAACGTCAAGCTGGTCGACATCAAGGAAACGCCGATCGAGCGCATCACGCCCAAGGGCATCAAGACCAGCGACGCCGAGTACGAATTCGACATCATCATCTACGCCACGGGCTTCGACGCCATCACCGGCGCCTTCGACCGCATCGATTTCCGCGGCGCGGGCGGGCTCAGGCTCAAGGACAAGTGGAAGGGCGGCCCGCAGACCTATCTCGGCATGCTGGTCGAGGGCTTCCCGAACATGATGATGCAGATGGGCCCGCATACCGCGCTGGGCAACATCCCGCGCAGCATCGAATACAGCGTCGAATGGGTAACAAGCCTGCTGCGCCACGCGCGGGAGCACGACGTCACCCGAATCGAGGCCACCCCCGAAGGGGTCGCCTCGTGGACCGATCACGTCAAGGCGCTGGGTGTCGGCCTGCTGTCCAACGAGATCGATTCGTGGATGACCGGCATCAACCGCAACGTCGAGGGCAAGCAGACGCGCATCATCGCCCGCTACAGCGGCAGCGCGCCGGCATTCCGCGAACGCTGCGACCAAGTGGCGACGGAGGGCTACCGGGAACTGTCGCTGGTGTGACTTTCCTCCCCACGCAAGCGTGGGGAGGAAGACTACGGGATCACCTTGCGCACGATATGGTGGCGGTTGGTGGTGAAGGGGCGCACTTCCTTGGCCCAGCGGCCTTTCTCGCCCGCCTCGGCCCATTCCTTGCTGAGCAACACGTCGGGACTGTCGATCTCGTAGATCGCCATGTAGGTCGGTGCGCCCGCGCCGTCGAGCGCCTTGCGCTCGCCGCCGATATTGAAGGCCGCGGGCTCGGTCTTGAAGCGGCTCACGCCGCGCACGCCCGGCACCTTGGAGAGCAGCGGCACGTGCTCGGTGTCGTAGACCTCGTTGAACAGCGCCTCCTTCTCCTTGGCGACGTCCATGCTGACGATGAACAGGTACTTGGCGGCGATCGGCATGCTCTACTCCTTCCTGCGTCAGCCCTGCGCGATCAGTCGCGCCAGGGCGTCCGGCTCGGTCAACATCGGATAGTGGCCGGTGTCCAGCTCGTGCCAACGCGCCTTCAGCCGGTCCGCCGTGCGGCGCTGGTGCGCCACCGGCGGATTGGCGCTCTTCCTGCACCAGATCACCGAGGCATTCCAGGCCTGATCCCAGAACCGCGGCAACCGCACCGGCTCGCGCATCACCGCGATGGGATGCGGCGTACAGCGCGCCAGCGCCCAGGTCCGCGTCGCGGCATCGAGGTCGGCGAACAGGCGGGTCTCGAAATCGTGCTGCGAGGGGCCGCTGGTCAGTTCGGTGTCGACGGCGGTCGGCCGCTTGACGATGTCGGGCAGCGCCTCGCCGTCGAGCAGCGCCAGCGCATCGGCGAAGACCAGCCGCGCCACGCGCTCGCGCGCCCGCTCGGCGGCGGCCGCCATCACCATGCCGCCAGTGCTGGTGCCGACCAGCACGACGTCGCCCAGGTCCCGGTAGAAGAGCAGCCCGGCGATCTCCTCGGCATGCGCCTCGGTGGTGATGCCGGCGCGCACCTGGCCCTTGCGTTCGGCGCAGCCGTCGAGGGTGGGCGCCAGCGCCAAATGGCCCTGGGCGCGCAGGCGCCCGGCGACCGCATTCCAGATCCAGCCGCCCTGATAGGCGCCATGGAGCAGCACGAAGGTGCCCATCACTCCCCCTTCACGGTCACGCCGGCCAAGCGCTCGAAGATCTTCACGATGGCCGATCCGTCCTGCTTGTTCAGCCCCTGGGCGCGCGCCATCTGGTAGACCTGCTGGGTCACGTTGGCCAGCAGCAGCGGCACGCCCAGCCGCTTGGCGAAGGCGGTCTCGAGCTCCTGGTCCTTGTAGGAAATGTCGATCGTGCCGCCCGGCTCGTAGTCGCCGGTGAGGATGCGCGGCACGCGCAGCTCCCAGGCGGCGCTGGCGCCTGTCGAGACGCGCACCACCTCGTAGATGGTCTGCGGGTCGAGGCCGGCCTTGACGCCCAGCACCATGGCCTCGGCCACCGCCACGGTGTTGACCTGAACCAGCATGTTGTTGACCAGCTTCATCGCCAGCCCGCTGCCCAGCGGCCCGACATGGAACGAGCGGCTGCCCATAACGCCGAACAGGTCCTGGCACCGGCCGAACACGTCGGCCGCGCCGCCCACGATCACCGACAGCTCGCCCGACTGCGCGCGGCCGGTGCCGCCGCTCACCGGCGCGTCGAGCATGGCGATATCGCGCGCCGCCAGGCGGTCGGCGAAACCACGCGCGGCGAAGGGATCGATGGTCGCCATGCAGAGCACGATGTGGCCGGGCTTGGCGCCGCGGATGATGCCGTGCGCGCCGATGATCACCGCCTCGGCCTGCTCGGTCGTCTCGACGATGACGATGGTGCGGTCCGCCGCGGCCGCCACCGCCTCGGCCGACGGGGCGACCTCGGCGCCGGCGGCCTTCAGGGGTTCGGCCCTGGCCTTGTCGATGTCGTTCACCACCAGCGCGAAGCCGGCCTTTGCCAGGTTGAGCGCCATCGGCCCGCCCATGGCGCCCAACCCGATGAATCCGACCTTGCCGCTCATGGTGTCCCTCCTCAGATTTTCTTTCCTCCCCCGCTCCGCTTGGGAGGTGGTCCCGCGCCGGGCGCAGGGCGGCGAAGACCCTACACCCCGCCCGTCACGTCGATGGTCAGGCCGGTGACGAAATCGGCGTCGGACGAGGCGAGGAAGCAGATCACGCGCGCCTGGTCGGCGGCCTCGGCGACGCGGCGCAGCGGGGTGCGTTCGATCTCCTCGGCCTGCGCGGCCTGCGAACGCTTCTCCCAATGCGGGCGGATGCGCTCGGTGAGGGTGAGGCTGGGGGCGATGGCGTTGACGTTGATGCCCTCGGGACCGAGCTCGTGGGCGAGCTTGCGGGTGAAGGCGATGATGCCGCCCTTGGCCGCGGCATAGGCGCTCGAGCTGTTGACGCTCAGGCCTCGTCCGGCGATCGACGCCAGGTTGACGATCTTGCCGCCGCGCTGGCGTCTCATCACCGGGATCACCGCATGGGTGAACAGGAAGGTGCCGTCAAGGTTGAAGGCGATCAGCTTGTGCCAGTCGGCGAGGCTCAGCTGATCGGTGGTCGCCGCCGGCTTGTCGATCACCGTGCTGCCGCCGACCGCGTTGACCAGGATATCGATGCGGCCATGGTCGCGCTCGACGTCGGCAACCGCCTTGTCGACCTGCGTGGCATCCAGCGCATCGACCAGCCGGCCCTCGACCGTGCCGCCGGCATCGCGCAGGGCCATTACCGCCTCGTCCAGCCGTCCCTGGTGGTTGTCGGCGGCAACCACCGTCGCGCCCTCGCGGGCCATGATCTCGGCGGTGGCGCGGCCGATGCCGTTGGCGGCCGCGGTGATCAGCGCCACCCTGTTCCTGAATCGCATGGCTTCCTCGCCGGTTGGTGCCTGTTCTTGTTGCACCGATTGTGTGGGTCCGGTGGGCGGAGTCAATCGCCGGCGTGGCGACGCATGGTGTTGAGGCGACCTCGCGGCCCTGCTCGGGCCGGCGGACAGGGTCAGCGAAGCAGCCCGTCTTCCCGCGCCTTGATCTGCAGCGCGAGGTAACGCGAGTAGATGCGGCACTGCGCCAGGCTGCCGGCGGTGAACCACAGCCCCTCCTGAGCGGTGCGCGTCCACATGTTGCGCAGCTCGCCCTGCTCGTCGAAGCCCCAGACCGGGCCGATGCGGTCGGCGATCTCGCCGCTCAGATGGGCACGCACGACCTCCTGCTGGCTCTCATAGCCGGTGGCCACGACCACGAGATCGAGCGGCATCGTGGCGCCGTCGCGCAACGCGACGCCCTGAGGCACGAAGCGGTCGATGGCGTCGTATTGCAGCAGGCCGATGCGGCCGTCGACGATCATGTCGGAACAGCCGACGTTGAAGTAGTAGCCGCCGCCGCGCCGCAGATACATCATCTGGAAGCCGGTATCGTCCTCGCCGTAGGTGAGGCGGAAGCCGCGGGCTTCCAGGCCCTTCAGCAAGTCGCGGTCGGCCTGGCGCATCTCCGCCGTCGAAAGCTGGTAGGCCCGCTGCAGCACGGGATAGGGCATCGAGGCCGCGAGCAGATCGCAATCCTCGAAGGGCAGGCCCTCGGTGTAGATCGAGTAGACCTTCTGCGCCTCGCGGATGGAGACGACATAGGTCGGGTAGCGCTGCACGATGGTGACGTGGGCGCCGCTGGCGCAGAGATCCTGGGCCACGTCATGGCCGCTGTTGCCGGTGCCGAGCACGAGCGCGTTGCGGCCCTTCCAGGCGGCGCCGCTGGTGTAGTCGCCCGAATGCAGGACCGTTCCACCGAACGTGTCGAGGCCGGGCAATGACGGCCAGATCGGGATGCCGCTCACGCCGGTGGCGATGATCACGTGGCGCGGCCGCAATTGGCGCTCGCTGCCGTCGCTGCGGCGCAGGATCACCGTCCAGCGGCCTTCCTTCGCATCGTAGCTGCCGCCCGCCAGCTCGGTGCCCGTCCAGTAGTTGAGCTCGAGATTCTCGACATAGGATTCGAACCAGTTCGCGAGCTTGTCCTTGGGAATGAAGACCGGCCAGGTCGACGGGAACGGCATCAGCGGCAGGTGATTGACGTGCACCTCGTTGTGCAGGGTGAGCGCGTGATAGCGCAGGCGCCAGTTGTCGCCGATGCGCTCGTGGCGATCGACGATCAGCGTGTCGACGCCCAGGGCCCCGAGACGGGCCGCGACCGAAAGGCCTGCCTGCCCGCCGCCCACCACCAGCACGGCCGGATCGCGGTCGGCATAGGCGAGCGACTTGCGGCGCTGGTCGAGCCAGTTCTCGCCGCCGAAATCGCGCGAGTAGCGCTCGGCATCGCTCACGGCGGGCGGGCGGCCGTCGGGATAGCCGTGCAGCTCCTCGAGCGTGGTGAGCAGCGTCCAGGCGCGCCACGCGCCGTCCGACTCCTCGACCAGGCGGACCACGCCGTTGGCGCGGCCGAAGGCGGTGGTGAACTCGAAGATCGCCTCGATGCAGTCGGTGCCGGCCCGGCGCACGCGGCGCGGCGGGGAACGCTCCTCGGGGATATGGAAGCCGGTCGGTTGGGTGCGCGCGAGCGTCGGCGCCAATGCCCGCTCGATCGCCGCCGTGCCGCTCTCCGTCTGCAGCCGCCAGGTGAAGGCCAGCACATCGCGCCAGTGACCGTCGGCGGCGAAGCAGGCCGCCGCCGCGGCGGCATCGCCCGAGCGCAGCGCTTCGGCGAAGGCATCCAGCCACGAAGACGCCGTTTCGCGAGCGTCGGGACGGGTCCTTGAAATCACGTTCATATGTCCAACCCCTGCGGATGTGCCAGATTAGCAGAGGAAACGAGGAGACGAACCATGGAGCCCGGGAAGAGACTTTCAGGCAAGGTTGCGATCGTGACGGGAGGTGCTTCGGGCATCGGCGCGGCGACGGCGCGGTTGTTCGCCCGGCACGGCGCGTCGGTGACGCTGACCGACAGCAACGCTTCGCTCGGCAAGACGGTCGAGAAGGAGATCGCCTCGGCAGGCGGAACCGCGGCGTTCGCGGAGCAGGACGTGCGGAACGAGGCGCAATGGGCCGCGATCGTGGCGCAGACGGAAAGGGCCTACGGCCGGCTCGACATCCTGTGCAACATCGCCGGAATTTCAGGTCGCGATCCCAAGCTCAATATCCAGGCCGGTCCCACCGCCGGGCCGCGGCTGGCCGAGCAGACGCTCGAGCAGTGGAATTGGGTGATGGAGATCAACGCCACCGGCGTGTTCCTGGGAACGAAGGCCGCCGTCCCGGCCATGATGCGTGCCGGCGGTGGCTCGATCGTCAACATTTCGTCGATCTGCGGCATCGTCGGCTCGCATGCCAACGCGGCCTACCACGCTTCGAAGGGCGCGGTGCGGATCTTCTCCAAGGCCGCCGCGATCCAGTATGCGCCGGACAGGATCCGCGTGAACTCCGTCCACCCGGGCTTCGTCGACACGCCGATGACCGTGCCCGGCCATTCCAATCCCGAGGTCGCGCGCAAGCGCCTGGAGGCGACGCCGCTCGGCCGCTTCGGCACGCCCGACGACATCGCCGCGGGCTGCCTCTATCTCGCGTCGGATGACGCGTCGTGGGTCACCGGCAGCGAACTGGTGATCGACGGCGGCATGACCGCGAACTAGCTGTTCATCGAGGTGACCGCGCCGGGCGTCGCCGTGCGCCCGCCATCGACCACGAAATGCGCGCCCGTGATGTTGCCCGCAAGATCCGAGCAGAGGAACAGGACCGTGTTGGCGACTTCCTCAGGCTTGCCGTACCGGCCGATCGGCAGCGACGCCTCGTAGCGTGCCTGGACCTTGCCGGGATCGGCCGGATTGAGCTGCGCTTCGAGCTCGTGGATCATGCGCGTGTCGATGGGCCCCGGGCACACGGCGTTGACGCGGATGCCGTGGCGCGCGACCTCGCCCGACGCCGTCTTGGTGAGGCCGAGCACGGCGTGCTTGGAGGCGACATAGGCCGGCATGCCGGGCGATCCCGTCAGCGCCGCGGTCGACGCGGTGTTGACGATGGCGCCACCCTTCTGCGCCAGCATCTGCTTCAGCACGTATTTCAGGCCGAGAAACACGCCCTTGACGTTCACCGCCATCACCGCGTCGAACACCGCCTCGTCGTAGTCGGCGAGGTTGGCGATCTTGCCTTCGATGCCGGCATTGTTGTGGAAGCAGTCGATGCGGCCGAAGCTGCTGACCGCCTTGTCGACATAGGCCTGCACCGAGCGCGCGTCGGTCACGTCCGCCTGCACGAACAGCGCCGTGCCGCCCTGCTGGCGCACCACGCCCGCCGTCGCCTCGCCACCACTCGCATCGCGGTCCACGATCACCACCTTGGCGCCGCGGCTGGCGAAGCCCAACGCAGTCGCGCGGCCGATGCCGTTGCCGCCGCCGGTGACCAGCGCCACCTTGTTCTGGAAATCCATCCCGTTCTCCTTGACGTCTTCACCCTAAACCGGCGCACAATCCGCCTTCGAGGGAGGCCCAGCAATGAAGATCGGCGCCGTGATGTTCTTTACCACCGATTCCATGCAGCCGGCGCCGCTCGCGCGGGCGCTCGAGGAACGCGGCTTCGAATCGCTGTGGGTGCCGGAACACACGCACATCCCGTCCTCGCGCAAGACGCCCTATCCCGCCGGCGGGCCCCTGATCCGGCCCTATTACGACATCATGGATCCGTTCCTGGTGCTGAACACCGCGGCCACGGTGACCGGCAAGCTCAAGGTCGGCACCGGCATCGCCCTGCTGACCCAGCGCGATCCCATCGTCACAGCCAAGCTCGTCTCCTCGATCGACCGGCTGTCCAACGGCCGCTTCCTGTTCGGCGTCGGCAACGGCTGGAACCAGGACGAGATCGAGAACCATGGCACGGTCTTCGCCACGCGCCACAAGCTTGCGCGCGAGCGCATCGAGGCGATGAAGACGATCTGGACGGAGGAAGAGCCGGAATATCACGGCGAGTTCGTCAATTTCGACAAGATGAAGCAGTGGCCCAAGCCCGCGCAGAAGCCGCATCCGCCGATCATCGTCGGCGGCGCGTTTCCCTATGCGGCGCGGCGCGCCATCCGCTACGGCGACGGCTGGATTCCGCGCGCCGACCGGCTCGAGAAGGACGGCATCGGGGTGATCATCGAGAAGTTCCGCGTCATGGCCAAGGAAGCCGGCCGCGATCCCGCCACCCTGCCCATCACCATCTTCCGCGTACCCGAGGAGATCGACCGCCTGCGCTTCTGCGAGGAGATCGGCGTCGACCGCGTGGTCTTCACCCTGCCGGCGGAGAAGGAGGACAAGCTGCTGCCCATCATGGACCGCTGGACCGAACTGAAGCGCCAACTGGGCGGCTGAACGATGGCGCCAGAATTCGGAGTGGCGCTCAGCTTCCAGGTCCATCGCGGGCTGGGCGAGGCCTGGGACACCGCGTATCGCGAAAGCCTCGAGCTTGCCGCCGAGATCGACCGTCTGGGCTACGACTCGATCTGGACCAGCGAGCATCACGGCGAGGAGGACGGCTACTGCCCCTCGCCCATCGTGGCCGGCGCCGCCCTCGCCGCGGCCGCTCCCCATTGCCGTATCGGACAGGCCGTGGCGCTGGCGCCGCTGTACGGCCATCCGCTGCGCATGGCGGAGGATTTCTCGGTGCTCGACAACCTCTCCGGCGGCCGCGTCGAGATCGGGCTGGGACAAGGCTATCGGCCGGCCGAGTTCGCCATGTTCGGCTGGCCCTACGGCAAGCGCACGCGGGCCTTCGAGGAATGCCTCGACATACTGGGCCTCGCCTGGCGCGGTGAGCGCTTCGACTACGAGGGCCACATCTACAAGGTGACGGGCGGATTGCTGCGACCGCCGCCGCTGCGGCCAGGGCGGTTGCCGTTGTGGATCGGCGCCGCCGCCCCCAAGGCGCGCGCCCGCGCCGTGCGCCACCGCGCCGGCCTGATCGTGGCCCCGCTGATCGAGCTCGAGCATCTGGCGCGCCAGGTCCGCTCCTACGACGAAGAGGCCGGGCGGCAGGGGGCCGGACCGTTGCCGCATGCGCTGATGCGCGAGGTGCTGGTGGGCGAGTCGGCCGCCGATGCGATCGAGCGCCACAAACCCTTCCTCGACCATGTCTACCGCGTGCAGTACGCGCCGGAGCGCACGGGCCAGACCTATCTTGATCCCGCGACCGGCGAGCGCAAGCCGCTCACCGGCGACAATCCGCTCTACCTGTCGCAAGATTTCATGCAGGCGCGCTGGTTCCTCGGCACGCCGGACGACATCGCGGCCAAGATGATCGAATGGCTGCCACGCTTCAAACTCGATCACTTCATCTTCCAGGCGCGCCAGCCCGGCATGTCGCTGCGCCAGGCGGTGGACAGCCTGGAGGCCATCGCCAAGGGGGCCCTGCCCCTCGTTCGCGCCAGGCTCGCCTAGCCGCTGTTGCGCAGGCCGGCGGCGATGCCGTTGATGCTGAGATGGATGCCCTGCACGACGCCGGGATCGGAATCGCCGGCGCGATGGCGGCGCAGCAGTTCGATCTGCACATGGTTCAGCGGATCGATGTAGGGAAAGCGGTTGCGGATCGAGCGCGCCAGAAGTGGATTGCTTCCCAGCAGGGCCTTCTGGCCGGTGATGGCGAGCACGGCGTCGATCGAGGCCTGCCATTCCTGGCGCAGGCGGCCGAAGATCGAACGGCCGAGCTCGGCGTCCGTCACCAGCTCGGCATAGCGCGAGGCGATGGCGATGTCGCTCTTGGCCAGCACCATGTCCATGTTGGAGAGCGTGGTGCGGAAGAACGGCCATTCGGCATGCATGGCCTGGAGCGTCGCCATGCCGTCGGACCGGCCGGCCAGCCACGCCGTGACCGCCGAGCCGAAGCCGTACCAGCCCGGCAGCATCAGCCGGCACTGCGCCCAGCTGAAGACCCAGGGGATGGCGCGCAGATCCTCGATGCCGCGCCGCTTGGAGCGCGACGCCGGGCGGCTGCCGATATTGAGGGTGGCGATCTCGTCCAGCACCGTCGATTCGCGGAAATAGCGGTCGAAGCCCTCGGTCTCGTAGACCAGGTTGCGATAGGCGCGGAAGGCGTGCGCCGACAGCTCCTCCATCACCGCCTCGTAGGCGGCGGGCGGCGCGGCGCGCCCGGGCTCCAGCAGCGTCGCCTCCAGGGTGGCCGCGGCGAGTGTCTCGAGGTTGCGCCGGCCGACCTCGGCGTTGGAGTACTTGCCGCTGATCACCTCGCCCTGCTCGGTGATGCGGATTTGACCCTGAACGGCGCCGGGCGGCTGCGCCAGGATCGCCTCGTAGCTCGGACCACCGCCGCGGCCGACCGAGCCGCCACGGCCATGGAACAGACGCAAGCCCACCCCGTGACGGCGGAAGATCTCGATCAGGGTCAGCTCGGCCTTGTAGAGCTCCCAGGTCGAGGTGAGATAGCCGCCGTCCTTGTTGCTGTCAGAGTAGCCCAGCATCACTTCCTGGGTGCCGCCGCGCGAGGCGAGCAGCCGGCGATAAACGGGCAGGCCGAACAGCTCCTCCATGATGCGACCGCAATGCTGCAGGTCGCCGATGGTCTCGAACAGCGGCACGATGTCGACGTCCAGCCGGCCCTCGCGCGGGCGCAGCAGACCCGCCTCCTTGAGCAGCACGGCCACTTCCAGGATGTCGGAGACGCTATCGGCCTTGGAGATCACATAATGAGGCATGGCGGCACGGCCGTAGCGTCGATGCGCATCGGCCGCCACCCGCAGCATGTCGAGCTCGGCCGCCGTCTCCTCGCCGTAGTCGAGATGCGGCGAGGAAAGCGGCCGCATGTTGCCGAGCTCGGCGGTCAGCAGCGCCACGCGAGCGGCCTCGTCCATCGTCCGGTAGTCGACGCCGAGGCCCGCCGCCTCGACGAGCTCGGCCATGACCCGCTCGTGCACGTCGGAGTTCTGGCGCAGGTCCAGCGAGGCGAGATGGAATCCGAAGACGTCGACGGCGCGGCGCAGCGCACGCAGACGACCGCGCGCCAACGCCGCCGAGCCGTTTTCCACCAGTGACTGGTAGATGGTGTCGAGGTCGGCCTTCAGCTCCTCCGCGGCCTCATAGGCCGGCGCCTCGCCGACTGGCGGATGCGGCGGCTCCAGCCGGTCGAGCGACCAGGCGGTGGCGGCGAGCCGCGCATAGAGGCCGACGATGGCCCGCCGGTAGGGCTCCTCCTGCCGCTCCGGCGCGCGGTCGGGCGAGCGGTCGGCCAAAGCGCGCAGCCCCTCGGAGACCGCCACCATGCGGCCGTCGAGCGACAGCTCGCCGCCCAGCAGATGCAGCTCGTCGAGGAGGAAGCGCAGCGCTCGCTCGCTTTGCATGACAAGCGTCTGGCGCGTGACGTCGGCGGTGACGTAGGGATTGCCGTCGCGGTCGCCGCCGATCCAGCTGCCCATGCGCAGGAAAGACGGCACGTCGAGGCCCTCCCAGGCCGGATCGGCGCCGCCGAGCTGATCCTCGAGGTCGGCATAGAAGATCGGCAGCGCGCGCAGGAAGGTATGATCGTAATAGGCGAGCCCGTTGGCGACCTCGTCGATGACCCGCAAGCGCGTGTCGCGCAGCACGCTGGTCTGCCACAGGGTGAGCACGGCGCGGCGCAAGGCGCGGCGGTTGGCCGCCAGTTCCTCGGGCGTGAACTTCACCCGGTCCCGCTCGTCGAGCAGGTGGGCGATGTCCATCTCGCGGTCGATCGAGCTCTTGCGGCGAACCTCAGTCGGATGCGCCGTCAATACAGGGCCGCAGAGCGCATGGGCGAAGAAGGCCTGGAGCTGGGCGCGCGGGATGCCGGCGCCGTGGGCGCGGCCCAGCGCATAGGCCATGGTGCCCGGCCGCGGCGCCGCCCCGGCCATGGCGTAGGACCGGGTACGGCGGATGTGGTGCTGGTCCTCGGCGATGTTGGCGAGGTGAGAGAAATAGCCGAAGGCGCGAATGATGCGGATGGCCTGACCGGTCGGCAGGCCGCTCATGATCGCCCGCAGCTCCCGGCGCGCGTCGTTGTCGGCATCGCGATGGAACTGCACGCCGGTGCGGCGGATGCGCTCGACAAGGTCGAACACCGCGTCGCCCTCCTGGGAGCGCACCGTGTCGCCGAGGATGCGGCCCAGCAGCCGGATGTCGTAGCGCAGTGGCGCATCTTTCTCCGGCGTTTCGACGTCGTTCGGGCTCTCCATGGCTCGAACTATAGCGCGTTCGAGCCCGTAGGCCGCCAGCGCTAGTCGACAGGTCGACGCCATTCCACGACATGCGCCTTGCGATCCGGCCGCGCGACCGCAGCCGGCATCGCCGCCACCGTGCCCACGGTGAGGAAACCGACCAGCCGGGACGGCGCCCTCAGGCCCAGGACGGCGGTGACCTCCGGGTCGTAGCAGTTGGCGCCGGTCACCCACATGCCGCCGTAACCCAGGAGATGGATGGCATTCAGCATGTTCATGGCCGCCGCGCCGGCCGCCAGCACCTGCTCGATCTCCGGAATGCTGCCGCTGCGCACGGCCGCGCCGACCGCGATCAGAAGCGGCGTGCGCGCGGCCCAGGCGCGGTAGCGCTCGCCGAGCGACGGGCCGGTCGCGGGATCGCGCCGCATGACGGCGTCTGCCAGGCAGTTGCCGAACGCCATACGCGCCTCGTCGCGGATCACGACGAAGCGCCACGGCCGCAGACGACCGTGATCGGGCGCACGCAAGCCGGCCTCCAGGATCAGATCGAGCTCGTCGCCCTCGGGCGCCGGCGCGCGCAGGAGGCCGGCGGATCGGCGTGCCAGAAGCTGGTCGAGAGCGAGCCGACCGGGATCGCGGGTGTGGAGTGCATCAGGCATGGGGAGACCTCGGACGATCGTTGACAGGATCAAGAAATATATGCAATTGATACTTAGTCGCAATCATTAGCTGAGCTAGGGAGCACCGATGGACCATCGACCACCCGAAACCTGCCCCAACGACGAGAAGTGGGACGGCCCCGAACTCGACATTCCCGTCGCCGACAGCACCGTTTTGATGAAGGGTCGGCGCGAGTTGATCATTCGGCATGGCGCCGAGACCTACCGCTTGCGCGTCACCGCCTCCGACAAGCTGCTTCTCACCAAGTAGCGGCCCTTGGAGCGGCCCGCCGTGACGGCGATCATCCGAGTTTGGTCACGGCGTTCCGCCGCGATCCAATGAGCTCATTCGATCTCGATCACGCCCTCGCCGCCGGCATAGAGCCTGTCGACCAGGGCCTTGCGGCGAGCGAGCGTGGCGCGCTGGTTGATGTAGCCCTTGTCGGTGATCTCGTGGCCGTCGACCGACGGCGGCTCGGCCATGAGGAGCGCCCGCCTGATGCGCATGGATGAGCCCGCGCTCTCGGCATTCATTCGCGCAAGCCCCTCGCGCAAGGTGCCGACCACGGCGGGATGGGCCAGGAGCCCGGCCGCCGTGAGCTTGGCGCCCTCGTCGTTGGCGAGCCGCCGACAGGCGGCGATGTTGGGGAAACCCAGCAGGCCGACATAGTCGCGGTCCTGGCCGCAGATCACGGCGTCCTGCAGCACCGGGCTTGCCGCGGCGATGGCAGTGGTGCGCAAGGTGCCGACCAGCACGAAGGTGCCGCTCAGGAGCTTGAAGTCCTCGACCACGCGCCCGTCGAAGATCAGGCCCCAGCTCGGATCGTCGGGATCGACGAAGCGGCCGGCATCGCCGATCTTGTAGAAGCCTTCCTCGTCGAACATCTGCGCCGTGAGGTCGGGCCGGCGGAAATAGCCCGGCGTCACGATCACGCTCCTGAGCCTGATCTCGTAACGTCCAGCCTCGGCGGTGGGCACCAGCTTGAGCTGCACGCCGGGGAACGGCAGGCCGATCAGGCCCACCCGCTCCGACGCCCAGTGAACCGTGGTCGCGGTGGGCGCGGTCTCGGTCGAGCCCCAGCCGGTGACGAAGGGCAGCCGGTAGCCGGTGTGCCTGATCGCCAGCGCTTCCATGCGCTCGTAGAGATCGGACGGCAGCGTGGCGCCGCCATAGGCGAGCGAGTTCAGGTTCTTGAAGAAGCGCTTGGCGAGCGCATCGTCCTTCTCGAGCGCCGTCGCCAGCATGGCGTAGCCCGCCGGCACGTTGGCGTAATAGGTGGGCGAGATCTCGCCGAGATTGCGCAGGCTCTCCTCGAACAGGCCGGGCAACGGCTTGCCGTCGTCGATATAGGTCGTGCCGCCGTCGGCGAGGTTGCCCTGAAAGGTGGCGTTGCCGCCCATCGTGTGGTTCCAGGGCAGCCAGTCCAGCATCACGCCCGGCGGATCGTCGGGCCGGCGGGTGCGCGCCATCTGGCTCATGGCGATGTTGGCGCACATCATCTCCTGGGTATTGATTACCGCCTTGGGCAGGTCGGTGCTGCCCGAGGTGAAGAGCAGCTTGCCCACGGTCCTGGGACCGATCCCGGCGATCGAACGCGCTACCGCGTCGGTCACGGGCGTGGATACAAGCTCGTTCCACGGCAGCGACTGCATCCCGGACGGCGCCTTGTCGACATGCACCAGCAGCACGCCCCCAGCGTCAAGACTGGCGAGATCGAGCGCCGCCAGGGCGCGACCGTAGATCTCGCCGTTCTGAACGAACACCAGACCTGGCTTGATCAGGTCGAAGATGTAACGGAGCTTGGCGTGATCCTGGCTCATCACCGAATAGGCGGGCGACACCGGCGCCACCGGCGCACGCGCCTGCATCGCCGCCATGGTGAGCAGCGCGAACTCGATGGAGTTGGAGGACAGGATCATCACCGGCTTGCCGGGGCCGAAGCCGCGGTCGAGCAGCGCCTGGGTGATGGCGTCGACCTGCCTCTTGGCCTCGGCATAGGTGACCTCGAGCCACTGCCGGTCGGGCCCGCGCCGCTGCGCCAACCAGACGCGGTCCGGCGCCTCGGCCGCCCATTTGGCGAGGAATGCCGGCACGTGCCTTTCATAGGGCTTCAGCTTGTGGTTCGACTGCAGCAGGATCGTGCCGTCCGGGCGGCGCTCGACCGTCACGTCGCGGCTCAGGAACTCGATCGGCTTGAAGGGCGCCTGTGTCACGCTGTCCAACGGCGGTTCTCCCGGTAGAAGTCTGCTTGCCCTGATTTAGGTGTGGGAACCGACACGGGGCAAGGGAGCGTTTGGGGACATGCCGCAAAGCAATTCGGTGGCCGACCGACGGACCGCCAATCGATGGATGCAGCTGATCGCCGGCATCGTCTGCATGGTGATGATCGCCAACCTGCAATATGGCTGGACGCTGTTCGTGCATCCCATCCGCGAAAAATTCGGCTGGGATCGTTCGGCGGTCCAGGTCGCCTTCACCATCTTCATCCTGGTCGAGACCTGGGTGGTACCGTTCGAAGGATGGTTCGTCGACCGCTTCGGGCCGAAACTGGTGGTGCTGCTGGGCGGCGTGCTGGTCGGCCTCGCCTGGTCGCTCAACTCGATCGCCGATTTGCTCGCCCTGCTCTATCTCGGCGCGGCGCTGGGCGGCGTCGGGGCAGGCGGCGTCTTCGGCACCTGCATCGGCAACGCGCTGAAATGGTTCCCCGACCGGCGCGGCCTGGCGGCCGGCCTCACCGCCGCGGGCTATGGTTTCGGATCCGCCTTCACCATCATCCCGATCCAGAGCACCATCCAGGCCGACGGCTACCAGGCGGCCTTCCTCTGGTTCGGCATCGGGCAGGGCGTCATCGTCTGCCTGGCGTCGCTGATGCTCGTGGCGCCGCACAGGCGAGGCGCCGGCGGCCCCGCACCGCCAGCCGACGTCGAGGCGCGACTGCACGCCCCGGGAGACGCTGCACTCGCCGCTGTTTTGGCTGCTGTACGTCATGTTCGTGCTGGTGAGCGCCGGCGGCTTGACCTTCACGGCCCAGCTCGGGCCCGTCGCGCTCGACTTCGACGTCGCCGACGTGCCGGTGAGCCTGATGGGCATCACCCTGCCGGCGCTCACCTTCGCGCTCACCATCGACCGCATAACCAACGGCGTGACGCGACCGTTCTGCGGCTGGGTGTCCGACCATATCGGACGCGAGACCACCATGTTCATCGCTTTTTCGCTGGAAGCCGTCGGTATCTGGGCGCTGGGCCATTGGGGCCGCGATCCCCTGATGTTCGTGCTGTTGGGCGGCGTGGTCTTCTTCGCCTGGGGCGAGGTCGCGAGCCTCTTCCCGGCAACCTGCACCGACTATTTCGGGGTCAAGTACGCCACCGCCAATTCCGGCCTGCTCTACACCGCCAAGGGCACCGCCTCGCTGCTGGTGCCGCTGGCCAGCCTGCTCGCCGCCGCGACAGGCCACTGGCATGCGGTGTTCGTGATCGCTGCGATCATGAACGCTGCGGCGGCCCTCTCGCCATTGCCGTGCTGCGGCCGATGCGATCGAGCCTGCTGGCACGGGCAAGTCCGCTCCGCGAACCTGTCTCGCGGCCCTGGGGTGCGGCCTGAATGGCCGTTCACATCGCCTCGGTTTTCCGCCAGAGTCCGCCGCAGCACCAAGGGAGAGATGTATGGACTTCGAATACTCGGACCGCAGCAAGGCGCTGCTCGAGAAACTCAACAAATTCATGGACGAGGTCATCTATCCGGCCGAGCCCGTCTACGAAGAGCAGATGAACAGCGCCAAGGACCGCTGGCAGCTCCCCAAGGTCCTGGAGGAGTGCAAGGCCGAGGCCAAGAAGCGCGGCCTGTGGAACATGTTCCTCCCCGCCGATCGCGAATCGGGCGACACGCATGGCACGATGGGCCTCTCCAACCTGGAATACGCGCCGATCTGCGAGGTGCTGGGCCGCTCTTCGATCGCGTCGGAGGCGACCAACTGCTCGGCGCCCGACACCGGCAACATGGAAGTGTTCGCCCGCTACGGCTCGAAGGAGCACAAGGAGAAGTGGCTGAAGCCGCTGCTCAACGGCGAGATCCGCTCGTGCTTCGCCATGACCGAGCCGGCGGTGGCCTCGTCCGACGCGCGCAATGTCGAATGCCGCATCGAGAGCGACGGCGACGACTACGTCATCAACGGCCGCAAGTGGTGGTCGTCGGGCATGGGCGATCCGCGCTGCAAGGTCATCATCCTGATGGGCAAGAGCGATCCCAATGCGCCGGCCTACCGCCAGCAGTCGATGATCGTGGTGCCGCGCGACACGCAGGGCATCAAGATCGTCAAGATGCTGCACGTGTTCGGCTATGACGACGCCCCGCACGGCCATGCCGAGGTGATCTACGACAACGTGCGGGTGCCCAAGAACAACATCCTGCTGGGCGAAGGCCGCGGCTTCGAGATCGCCCAGGGCCGGCTGGGTCCGGGCCGCATCCATCACTGCATGCGCGCGATCGGCGTGGCCGAGCGGGCGCTCGAGATGGCGATCAAGCGCGCCAAGAGCCGCGTCGCCTTCGGCCAGCGCATCTCGGAGATGGGCGTCACCAAGGCCCATGTCGCCGACATGCGCATGGAGATCGACATGGCCCGCCTGCTGGTGCTGAAGGCGGCCTGGGCGATGGACAAGTTCGGCAACAAGGAAGCCCGCCAGCAGATCGCCATGATCAAGGTGGCGGTGCCCAACATCACCTCCAAGGTGGTCGATCGCTGCCTGCAGTTGCACGGCGCCGGCGGCGTCAGCCAGGTCTTCAAGCTGGCCAGCATGTACGCCCATCAGCGCACGCTGCGCCTGGCCGACGGTCCCGACGAGGTCCATCGTGACCAGGTCGGCCGGCTGGAGATCGCCAAGTACAACTAGGAACGTGCTACCGCGCCTGCGGGAAGCAGGACGAAACGCAAAGGCCGCCCGGTGGGCGGCCTTTGTCTTTCAGACACCCAGATGGCGATGCAGAAGCTCGGGGTCGTCGCGCATCTGCCGCGCGTCCAGGGCTTCGACGATGTGGCCGTTGTTGATGATGTAGGCGCGGTCGGCCAGGCTCATCGCCGCGGAAATGTTCTGCTCGACGATGACGATCGTCTGCCCGGCCTCGGCCAGCTTCCGGCAGGTCCCGAGCAGCTCGTGCACCAGGATCGGCGCCAGGCCCTCGAACGGCTCGTCGAGCAGGACGATCTTGGGGTCGCGGATGAGGGCGCGGGCGATCGCCAGCATCTGCTGCTCGCCGCCCGACAGGTCGGTGCCGCGGCTGCCGCGCCGCTCCTTGAGGCGCGGGAACATCCCGTAGACGCGCTCGAGCGGCCAGCGATTCGCCGCCGTGTGGCCGGCAAGGATGAGGTTCTCCTCGACGTCCAGGCTGCCGAAGATGCGCCGCTCCTCGTGCACGAGCTGCATGCCGGCCTGGGCAATGACGTGGCTTTTCCGCCCCGCAAGCTCCACGCCGTCGAACACGACCGACCCGGTGCGCGGCTGGACGACCCCCATCAGGCTCTTGAGCGTCGTGCTCTTGCCGGCGCCGTTGCGGCCGAGCAGGGCCACCACCTCGTTGCGCTCGACGCGCAGCGACACGTCGAACAGGATATGCGAATCGCCGTAGTAGGAATTGAGGCCGTCGACTTCGAGCAGGCTCATGTCTCGAGCACTCCTCCAAGATAGGCTTCGCGCACGCTCGCGTTGCCCTTGATCTCGTCGGGCGTTCCCTCGACCAGCACGCGGCCCTCCTGCAGGACGGTGATCCACTCGGCCAGCTCGAACAGGGCATCCATGTCGTGGTCGATGACGATCATCGTCCGGCCCTGGCTGATCGATTTCAGGAGCTGCACCGTCTCGACCCTTTCGCGCGGGCTCATGCCGGCGAGCGGCTCATCGAGCAGGAGCAGCCTCGGCGACGTCGCGAGCGCGAGGCCGATCTCGAGGCGCCGCTTCTCGCCATAGGCCAGCGCCGACACCAGCGTGTCGGCGCGCGCCGTCAGGTCGACCAGCTCCAGGGTATGCACGACCCGCTCCTGCAGGCCCGGGTATGTGCGCCGGGTTGCGGAACAGGTCGAGCCGGAACTTTCCGCGCAGGTCGGCCAGGGCGGCGATCGTCAGGTTCTGCCGCACCGTGAGGCGGGAGAAGAGCTGGTTGACCTGGTAGCTCTTGGTCAGGCCGAGCTGGCAGACGTCGGTCACGCTCTTGCCGGTGATGTCGTTGCCTTCGAACGTGATGGTGCCGGACGTCGGATGGACCTCGCAGGTCAGCATCTTGAAGAAGGTCGTCTTGCCGGCGCCGTTCGGTCCGATGATGCCGCGCAGCTCGCCGCGCCGCACGGTGAAGTCGATGTCGCTGTTGGCCACCAGGCCCCCGTAGCGCTTGGTGAGGCCCGTCGCCTTCAGGATCGGCTCGGCGCTCTCGTCGCGCACCCGGGAGCGGACCGGCGCAGCGGCAGTCGCCGCCGCAGGCCGCCGACGGCTCGAAGCTCGCGGAGCTCCTCGGGCTCGGCCTCGGCCTCGCCGCGGTGGACGATATAGTGGTGAAGGTCCTTGATGCCGCCGATCAGCCCGTGGCGCAGGAAGACCACCAGCAGCACGAAGACGACGCCCAGCACCAGCTTCCATGAGGCGCCGAGGCCGACCGACTGCTGCAGGAAGTCGCTCAGGAACAGCCAGACGGTGGCGCCGAGCAGCGGCCCGAACAGCGTGCCGACGCCGCCGATGACCGTCTGCATCACGAGCTGGCCCGAGGTCTCGAAGGTGAAGGCGTCGGGCGGCATGAAGCCCTGCAGGACGCCCAGCAGGCCGCCGGCGATGCCGGCATAGATGGCGGCGATGACGAAGGCGACCAGCTTGTAGCGTTCGACCGAGTGGCCGAGCGCCGCCGCGCGCACCGGATTGTCGCGGATGGCGCTCAGGATGGCGCCGACCGGCGAACGCACGATGCGCAGCGCGAGCACGATGCCGACGAAATAGAAGACGGCCAGGAACCAGTACATCGACCAGCCCGGTGCCGACCTTCCAGCTCAGGCCGAACAGCTCGAATTTCGGCGTCGGCACGCCCGGCAGGCCGTTCTCGCCGCCGGTCCAGGCCGACAAGGGCGAGTTCTCGATGAAGAAGAACATCTCGGCGATCGCCACGGTGATCATGGCGAAGTAGATGCCGGTCCGCCGCAGGGCGAGCACGCCGATGGCGACGCCGACCACCGCCGCCCCCACCGTGCCGATGAGCAGCGCCAGGGGCACGTTCGAGATCACGTTCTGGGTCAGCAGGTAGGCGGCGATGAAGCCGCCGGTGCCGTAGAAGGCCGACTGCCCGAAGGAGAGCAGGCCGGTGTAGCCGAACAGGATGTCGAAGCCGATGCCGAACAGGCCCCACACCAGGATCTGGTTGACCGTATTGGGCGCGAAGCCGAGGTGCGGCAGCACGAAGGGCGCCACGATCAGGCCGAGCGCGGTGAGCGCCTCGAACAGGAAGGGGCGCGGATGCAACCGCCGGCGCGGTGCTCAATCGCGGCTCCTGGCACCAAGCAGGCCGCGCGGCCGGAGCAGAAGCACCAGCGTCATGGCGGCGAACAGCATCACGTAGGAATAGCCCGGATTCACCATCGAGGTGATGCTGATGATCTGGCCGGCGATCAGCCCGCCCAGGATGGCTCCCGGAAAGGAACCGACGCCGCCGATCACGACCACGACGAAGGTCTGCACGAGAATCGCCTCGCCCATGTCGGGCGTGAGCGAGACCACGGGAGCGTTGACGATGCCGGCGAAGCCGGCGGCCATCGCGCCGATCCCGAACACGATCATGAACACCCGGAAGACGTTGATGCCGAGCGAATCGACCATGACGGAATCCTCGATGCCGGCGCGCACGATCATGCCCAGCCGCGTGCGGTAGAGCACGAAATAGAGGATGCCCAGGGCAACCGCGACGATGGCGACGACGGCCAGCCGGTAGGTCGGATAGAGCATGAAGCCGAGATTGGTGACGCCGGCGCCCCAGGGCGGCGGCGGCACCGACTTGGACAGGCTGCCGAAGAAGAACCGGACCAGCTCGACGATGCAGATCGCCAGGCCGAAGGTGACCAGGATCTGGTCCTCCGGCGGGCGGCCGTAGAAATGCCGGATGATCACCCGCTCGATCAGGATGCCGACGACCATGACGAACAGCGCGCCGCCGGCGATCGCCAGCACGAACGAGCCGGTCGCCTCGAAGACGAGGTAGCCCGCGTAGCCGCCCAGCATGAACATCGCGCCGTGGGCCAGATTGAGCACGCCCAGCGTGCCGTAGATGATCGTCAGGCCGGAGCTGATGAGCGCCAGAAGCGCCCCCAGCACCAGCCCGTTGAACATCTGCGAGACGAGGTTAGCCCACGTGAACACAGCTCACCGCGTCAACTCCCCTTGCGGCAACCGACCCTCGAAAGGATCAGGTGTAGTCGCCGAGCTTACACCCGAACGCGTCGGGCTTCTGCATCAGCGGCCCGCCAGGAAGCACTTCGATGACATCCCAGTAGTCTTCCTTGCCCTTCATGGCAGACTTGGCCTTGCCGCGCACGATGATGACCGGGCGGACGAGCTGGTGGTCTTCGGGCCGGAAGTAGACCTCGCCGACGGTCGACTGCAGCTTCTCGCCCAACTCGTAGGCCTTGATGACGGCCGGCGGATAGAACGTGCCTGCCTTCTCCACCATGTGCGCCCAGAAGGCGAACTGCAGGTAGCAGGCGTTGGCGCCCCACTCCGGCTTGTAGCCGTACTTCTTCTCGAACTCCGTGACGAACATCTTGGCCAGCGGATACTTGTCCTCGAGAGTCCACCAGAAATCGGTGGCGGCGTAGACGCCGGCCATCAGGTCGCCGCCGACCTCGGGCGCGAGGAACGGCACCTGGTAGGGCACGACCAGCTTCTGCTTGTCGAGCACGCCGAACTGCTTGGCCTGCTGGATCGACAGCACGGCGTCGCGGCCCCAGTTGATGTTGAGGAAGACGTCGGCGCCCGAGTTGGCGATGTTGAGCAGGAACGAGCTGAAATCCGGCGCGCCGAGCGGCGAGACCTGGTTGGTCACCGTCGTCCAGCCGCCGTTCTTGTTGAGGAACTCCGACATCGACTTCTGCACGGTGTGACCGTAGGTGTAGTCGGGAGTCAGATAGGCGGCCTTCTTGCCCTTGCCGAAGGTCTTCAGCAGGACGGGGCCGATGCCGTTGGCCGCCGTCTCGCCGTAGAAGCATTCGCGGAAGCTGTAGCGGGCGCAATCCTTGCCGGTGGTGTCGTTGGAGCCGGAGATGCCCACGACGTAGAGCACCTTCTCGCGCTGGGCGAGCTTGTTCAGGGCCACCGCCACGGCGCTCGAAGTGCCGCCGGTCATCAGCACGGCCTTGTTCTCGCTGATGAAGCGGGAAATGTTCTGCACCGCGTTGTTGGGCTTGGCGCCGTCGTCGGCGACGCCGTGCTTGAGCTGCTTGCCGAGCACGCCCTTGGTCGTCTTGGGCGAGATCGCCTTGATGAGGGGGTTGCCAGCGTTGATATGCTCGATCGCGAGCTCATAGCCCTTGAGCTCGTCCTCGCCCTGCACGGCGTAGGGGCCGGTGCGCGGCACCGAGATGCCGATGAAGACCGAATTGCCCTGCGAACCGGCCGGCCAGGTTCCGATCGGCGGCTCGTCCTTGGCCCAGGCCATGTTCAAATAGGCCGTCGAGACGAGGCCGGTCGAGGAAAGGGCGGCGCCGGCGCCCGTCACTGCCGCCTGCCGCAGGAAATTACGGCGTGAATTCAATGCGTTGTTCGATGATGACTTATCGTTTGTCACGTTTTCCTCCCTGAACGAGCCATAGCCCCCGGTCAGGCACTGTGTTCGCCTTTGGTAGGGGTCGCTTTGCCGGCACTTATTGATGCAGATTAATAAAAACGGGCCGGGAAGGGCCCCAAAGGGTGGGAAATGCCGGGAACGATCCGAAAGGTCATCGCTGGACGGTGGGACAGTCCCTTCATGGCGCGGCTCAAGCGCCTGATGGACCTGACGCCGGCCGATATAGATGCGCTGCGGGCGCTCATCGAATGCGAAACGCGCGTCGAGAAGCGGCGCGACCTCGTCATCGACGGCTACCCATCCAGCAAGCTCAGCTTCGTGAAGGAAGGCGTCGCGGCCCGCTACAAGGTGCTGCGCAACGGCCGGCGCCAGGTCATCAACATCCTCGTGCCGGGCGATATCGTCGGCCTGCCCGCCAGCTTCCTCGACCAGGCGACCTTCTCGGTCATCGCGCTCACCGACATGAAGCTCGACGTCTGCTCGCTCGATACCTTCGTTGCCTCATGCTACCAGCGACCGAAGTTCGCGCTCGCGCTGAGCTGGCTTGCGGTCCACGAGGCGACGACCTATGCCGAGCATGTCGTCGATATCGGTCGCCGCACGGCGCTCGAGCGGTTGGCGCATTTCCTGCTGGAACTCCATGGGCGCCTGGCGCTGGTGGGACGCGCCACGCAAACCGGCTTCGATCTGCCGATCTCGCAGGAAGTGATAGGCGACGCCCTGGGGTTGAGCGTGCCGCATGTCAACCGCATGCTGGCCAAGCTGCGCGCCGACGGCATGATCGCCGGTGCCGAGCGGCGCGTCGAATTCACCGATCTGCGGGCGCTCCAGTTGCTCGCCCACTTCCAGCCCGCCAGGCTTTCACGCATTCCTCAGCCCGTTGCGCTGGAGCGCGAGCTGATCGCCTGAACGCGGACCGGGCGGCCGGCGCCGTTTGCCTTCCGTCGACGAGGGCGCGATCTTTCGCACCGTCGTCAAGGAGGCCATCGCCATGGAACGTCCGCAGGCAACCCAGCATATCAGCGATCATCTCGCCAACGAACGGACCATACTCGCCTGGATACGGACGGCCATCTCCGTGATCGCGTTGGGCGTGGCCATCAACCGGTTCAGCCTGTTCCTCAAGGAGTTCTACCAGATCGCACCACAGGCAGGTTCGGCGAACCGGCATGCCGAAAGCCTGGGCATCGGCCTGGTGATCCTGGGCCTGGTCCTGATGTGCGGCGCGATCTGGCACTACCTGCAGGTGGCCAACGCCATCGACCGACAGACCTACCGCGCACCACGGCTGGTCATGGCCTTGGCGTCCCTGGCGGTCGTGGCGGTCGGCGGCGTTACCTTGATCTGGCTGTTCTGAGGCGGCGATGGCACCTACAGCGGCGGGACGGCGGCCGGCGGCCCTTTGGGTTGGCGCAGCAGCTCGGCCTCGGGCGCGCCCGCCTCGTAGGCGGCGACCAGGGCCTCCGGATCGTACAGCACGCCGATGGGATTGCGTGTGAAGGCCTCGGTCTGGAAATAGGCCGACGCCTCGGCCTTGGTCTTGAAGCAATCGACCTGCAGCTCGACCGAGTTGCCGTCAGGGTCGTGATAGTACATCGACAGCGTCGGCCCATGGTGGATCGGCCAGTATGGCTCGATATCCGCCTCCTTGAGGCGCCGGTAGGTCGACAGCAGCTCGCCGACATCGCGGAAGGTATAGGCGACATGGGATAGTCCGGTGCTTTTGGGGTCGGGCGCCTGCAGGCCGTCCATGTTGATGATCGCCAGCCGATGGTGCTCCTCGTCGTAGGTCAGGAAACAGATGAACTCGTTGCGCTTCACGACCCGCATGGCGAGCACGGTCGAATACCAGTCGACCATCTTTGCCATGTTGGAAGATCGCAGCACGAAATGGGCGAACAGAGCCGGAGCGATGGGCTTGGCTTCGAGGGCGCGAACAGCAACGGTTGTATCCATGGGATGAGCCTCCACAAGATGCCCAGTCTACGCCGGAAACAATGAAAGCAAAGGCTGCGAAATCGGCGGCTTGACCGTCGCACGGCCGGGGAGCAAGCCCGATGCCCCATGTCCGCGCCGGCCGCCGACGTCGATTCGCTTTCGCACCTGATCCCCTCGCGCACGGTTCGCGGGTTCCTGCTCGCCGTCGTGTCCGGCCTGTTCTTCAACTTCCTCAATGCGGCGGTGAAGGAACTCGCGAGCGAAATGCCGCCGCTCTACGTCGCCTGGGGTCGCTGGGTGGCGGGGATTGCCTTGGTCGCGCCCTACATGCTGTGGCGCGTCGGCCCCGCCGGCATGAGGACCTACGATCTCAAGCTCCACTGCTTCCGTGGCCTGTTCCACACCGTTGGCTACGGCCTGTGGTATGAGGCGGTCGTCTGGCTGCCGCTCGCCACGATGGCGGCGCTGGGCTTCACCGGCCCGATCTTCGTCACCCTGGGCGCGGTTCTGTTCCTGCGCGAAACGGTGCACTGGAGGCGCTGGGCGGCGGTCGGCATCGGCTTCGCCGGCATGCTGGTGATCGTGCGGCCGGGCCTGGTGGAGCCCAGCCCCGGCATCCTGATGATGCTGCTGGCCGTGCCGCTGATCGCCGGCTCCAATCTCGTGGCCAAGGTCGTGTCCGGACGCGACAAGCCCGCCGTCGTCGTGCTGTGGCAGAGCGTGGTCGGCGCCATCTGCTTCACGCCGCTCGGGATCTGGTTCTGGCAGACGCCGACGATGGCCCAGCTCGGCCTGTTCGTGGCGACGGGCTTCTTCGGCACGATGGGCTATTTCTTCATCACCTGGGCCTATCGCCTGCTGGACATTTCCGCCCTGCAACCCATCACCTTCCTCGGCATCGTCTGGGCCGCCTTGATGGACGTGGCCGTCTGGGGCAAGACCTCCGACGTCTGGACCTTCGTCGGTGCCGCCATCATCGTGGCCTCGACGACCTACATCGCGCACCGGGAAGCAAGAGCGGGAGGAAGACGGAAATGACGGATCGTCTGGCCGGCAAGGTGGCCCTCATCACCGGCGGCGCTTCAGGGCTTGGCGCCAACGCCGCGGCGCTGATGGTGCAGGAAGGCGCCAGGGTCGTGGTCGCCGACATCGCCGCCGACCGCGGCAGGGCGGTGGCCGACAAGCTGGGCTCCTCGGGCCACTTCGTGAAGCTCGACGTCACCAGCGAGGACAACTGGAAAGCCGCCATCCGGGAAGCCGTCGACAAGTATGGCGCACTGCATGTGCTCGTGAACTCCGCCGGCATCGGGCTCGGCAAGACGGTCGAGGAGATCACGCTCGAGGAATGGCGCAAGGTGCACGCCATCGACCTCGACGGCGTGTTCCTGGGCTGCAAGCACGGCGTGGCCGAGATCAAGAAGCACACCCACAAGCTCGGCGGCTCGGTGATCAACATCTCGTCGATCTCCGGCATCATCGCCGGCGCCAACATGGCGGCCTACAATTCGGCCAAGGCGGGCGTGCGACTCCTGAGCAAGTCGGTGGCGCTGCACTGCGCCAAGTCGGGCTACAACATCCGCTGCAACTCGGTGCATCCGACCTTCATCGACACGCCGATCCTAGATCGCTACCGCGACCGCTTCGGCAACGAGGTGATGCAGCAGAAGCTCGGCCGCCAGGTGCCGATCGGCCGGCTCGGACGGCCGGAAGAGGTCGGCTGGGCGCTGGTCTTCCTTGCCTCCGACGAATCGAGCTTCATGACCGGCTCGGAGGTCGTGATCGACGGCGGAATTTCCGCGATGTAACCCCTTGTCACCCCGAGCGTCCCTCGCTTCGCGCGGGATGACGGCTTGTTTGGAGGCTTGCCATGCTGCTCTCTCTGGACGGACGACGCGTCTATTTCGACCTTGCCGGGCCGCAATCGGCGCCGACGGTCTGCTTCACCCATTCGCTGAATTCCGACGGCGGCATGTGGGTCGAGCAGCTCGTACCGCTCCTGGCCGCGGGCTATCGCGTGCTGCGACTCGACATGCGCGGCCATGGCGGCAGCGCACCCGTCGACGGCGACTATACGATGGACGCGCTGGCGGCCGACGTGAAGGGCGCGCTCGACGTGCTGGACATCAAGAAGGTGCACTATATCGGCCTCAGCATCGGCGGCATGATCGGCCAGGGCTTCGCGCTCGCCTATCCCGATCGCCTGCTCTCGCTCACGCTGTGCGACACCCAACCCTCGACGCCGCCCGGCTCCGCGGCGACCTGGGAGGAGCGCAAGGCCACGGTGCGGACGAAGGGTCTGGCGGCGCTGGCCGACAGCACGATGGAGCGCTGGTTCACCGACGAGTTCAGGAAGGTGAATCCGACGCGCTGGCGCGAGATCCGCGACACGATCAGCGGCACCACGCCCGCGGGCTCGGCGGGCTGCATGGCGGCGATCCAGAACTTCAACTACGAGGACCGGCTGGCGACCATCAAGACTGCCGACGCTGGTGATCTGCGGCGACGAGGATCCCGGCACGCCACCCGACCGCAACAAGCTGATCGCCTCCAAGGATTCCCGGCGGCCGCTACGAAGGCATCGCCAAGGCGCGCCATCTGCCCAATGTCGAACGGCCCGAGCAGTTCAATCGCGTCAATGATGGCCTTCCTGGCAGCCAATAGGTAGGACGCGCACCATGGATTTTGCCTTCTCCGAAGACCAGCTCGCCATCAGGGACAGCGTCGCCAAGCTCTGCGCCCAGTTCGACGGCAAATATTGGCTCAAGAAGGACAAGGAAGGCGGCTTCCCGCAGGACTTCTACAAGGCCATGGCCGATGCCGGTTGGCTCGGCATCGCCATGCCGGAAGAGTATGGCGGCGCGGGGCTGGGCATCACCGAGGCCGCGCTCCTGATGCAGACGGTGGCCGAATCGGGCGCCGCCCTGCAGGGCGCCTCGGCCATCCATCTCAACATCTTCGGACCCAACCCCATCGTGGTGTTCGGCACCGAGGAGCAGAAGAAGCGCATCCTGCCCGACATCATCAAGGGCAAGGTGAAGGGCTGCTTCGCCGTCACCGAGCCGGACGCCGGCCTGAACACGACGGCGCTCGACACGCGCGCCGAGCGCGACGGCAACGGCTACATCGTGCACGGCAAGAAGACCTGGACCACGACGGCACAGGTCGCCGACAAGATGCTGCTGATCGCCCGCACCACGCCCAAGGAGAAGTGCAAGCGCGCCACCGATGGGCTGTCGCTGTTCTACACCGACTTCGACCGCTCCAAGATCGAGGTGCGCGAGATCGAGAAGATGGGCCGCAAGGCGATCGACACCAACCAGGTGTTCATCGACGGGCTGAAGGTGCCGCTGGAGGATCGCATCGGCGAGGAAGGCAAGGGCTTCCACTACCTGCTGCACGGGCTCAATCCGGAGCGCGTGCTGATCGCGGCCGAGGCGATCGGCATCGGCAAGGCGGCGCTGGCCAAGGCCACCCAGTACGCCAAGGAGCGCATCGTGTTCGGCCGCCCGATCGGCAAGAACCAGGCGATCCAGCATCCGCTGGCCGAGAGCTGGATGCAGCTCGAGGCGGCCAACCTGCTCGCCTTCAAGGCGGCATGGCTGTACGACAACGGCAAGGAATGCGGCGCGGAGGCCAACTCGGCCAAGTATCTCGGCGCGCGCTTCGCCTACGACGCCTGCGAGCGCGCGATCCTGACCCATGGCGGCTATGGCTACGCCAAGGAATTCCATGTCGAGCGCTTCCTGCGCGAGGTCATGATCGCGCGCATCGCGCCGGTCAGCGAACAGCTCATCCTGTGCTACGTGGCCGAGCGGGTGCTGGGCCTGCCGAAGAGCTACTGACCCTCGTCAATTCCGTTCCGGAGCCAGCGCGGTCACTTCCACGTCGTGGCCGAGATCGCGGAAGGTGCGGCGCATCTCCCCCAGCGCGAAGGTAAGCGCGAAAAAGCGACCGGCCGCCTCGTCGGTCAGTTCGCGCGTGAAGCCCTCGCGGCGCAGCGCCGTGGTCTCGGCCAAGACGGCGACGAAGGCCGCCTCGAGCGCGCCCTGCGATGGCGGCGAGCGGCGGGCCGCCAGCGCCACGCCGCTGGCCCGCAGATAGTCGCTTCCTGTGTGGCCGATGGCGGCAAGCCCCGGTGCCAGCCGGCCCTGCACCGGCTCGGGCAGCGGATCGCCTCTCGCGATCCGGCCGACGGTGACCACGTCGTGGCGCAACCGGAGCAAGGTGCGGCGCAACGGTTCGGTGTCGGGTTCGACCGAGAGCCGGGCCGTGCGCTCGCGCTCGCCCTGGGCGGCGTTGGCGGTGAATTCGGCCAACGACTGGCCGATGCGGTCGTAGACCCGGCGAAGGGCCTCGATGTCGGCGGCGCCGAGCGGGCCAGCCAGGACGCGGCCCAGCGCCTGGGCCAACAGGTCGAGCGTGCGCGCCGCTTCCTGCCGCGCCAGCCGGTGGCCGCCAGCGGGCAGAACCAGAAAGGCGACCGCCAATCCCACCAGCACGCCCAGGCTAACCTCGAGCACGCGATTGATCGCCGAACCCGAGCGGACCGGCGTGCGTGATGGCGGGCATCAGCACGACGATGATCGAGGACACGGGCACGGCATTGAGGTTGCGCTTGATCGCCGCCACAAGGGCAAGTGGCGCTACGGCCAGCACCAACACGAGCAACAGCGATGCCTCGGTCTCGTGTGGGATGGAGAGGGCCAGCGCGGCGCCGTAGATCGTGCCGCCCACCGTCCCGACCAGATAGTCGATCGAGGTCTTGAGCGACTGGCCGATGCTCATCTGGGTGACGATCAGGGCCGTGAGCACAGTCCAAAGCGGCAGTGGCAGATTGAGGGCCTGGGCGAGGCCCAGACCCACCACTGCCGCCACCGTCATGCGCAGCGTCAACGCAAGTTGCACGCGATATCCGCGGGCACGGGCGCGCAGCCATCTCCACAGGATTTCGATTCGGCTCAACGCGCGCCCTGCCCCAGAAAAAATAGTGGCTCGCAAAGGGAACCATGGTCTTGGGCCTTGGAAAAGGGTTCGATGGACCCAGGAATCGGGGCAACCCTTCGCCGCGGCGAGGCGTTCCCTTGGCAGAAGTTGCCGAGGATGGGAGAGTCCCATGATCAACAGCCACAAATATGCCGCGATCGCGCTGGGAAGCGTTCTGGTCGTCGGTGCCTTCGTCGCCTTCCTGCCGCCGGTGCCGCCCGCTTCGGCGCAAAGCCAAGCCCAGCGCATTTGCCGGGAAGAGGGGGTGAAGCCCAAGACCGATGTCTATGAATATTGCCTTTCGCAGGCCACCCGTGCGCTGGAATGGGGCGAGCCCCGCATGGCGCGGAGCTTCGCCCGCGTCGCCGCGGATGCCCGCGATGCCTGCCTCGCATCCGGCCTGCGTGAGCAGACCCCCGCATTGAAGGCATGCATCGACAAGGAGACGTCGGCCCGGGCGCTGATGATCTACGCCGACGAGGAACCTACCTACGGACCACAGATCGCAGGCCATCGATAAATGCAAATGCGCGAGAAAATCCATGATCCGACAGCATCTCGCCATCGTGACGGCGGCGGTCCTCCTCGGCGGCCTGGCAATCGGTGCTCCAACCCCGCACCGCGCCGCCGCCCAATCGGGGCAGGCGCTGGTCTTTGCCGAACGCGCCTGCCTTGACTATGGCGTCACGCCCGGCACCGCGGCCTATGAAGGCTGCGTGAGCCGGGCGGCGCGCGCATTCGATCGCGGCGAGCCGGACCTCGCCTACATGCAGGCAAGGGTGACGCGAGACGCACGCGACCGCTGTCTCGCCGGCGGGCTGCCACCGGACACGCTGGGCTACAAGCAGTGCGTCGCCACGGAGGTGAAGGAACATTCGAGCGGGCCAAGGCTCATCCACTATGTTCCCCAGCCCGTCGAATAGACCGGACCTGCACCTGCACGGCGCCGCGACACAGACCATCAAAGGCCGAAAGTGACACGTCCGTCCGGCGCGATAGGCCACGCCGGATTAAAGGCGATCTCCCACGCATGGTCGTCGGGATCGGCGACATAGCCGCGAAAGCCGCCATGCGGTGGCGCATCCGCCATACGCAGCAATCGACCGCCATGCGCCGCGAGGCGGTCGAGCAGGGGCTGTACCTCGCCCTCGGCCAGAACGTTGTGCGCCAGCGAGAATGCGCCAGGCCGGCCGAGCGGTCGTTGCATATCGCTCTCCAAGGCAGGCGTGAACCAGGTCCCCAGCATCAGGCCGTTCATCTGGTAGAAGACGATCTCCGTTGTCTCGAAGACAGGCTTCCAGCCAAAGCCGTCCCCATAGAAGCGCTTGGAGCGCGCGATATCGGCGATGCCGAGCGTAATGACCGAAATCTGCTGTTGCATGACCACGTCCTCGTCGTTTCGCCGGCGCGTGATTGCGCGGGCGCGAGGTCGTGGGGCAAAGGCGCTTGCGCGCCCGTCAGGACCGCCGTGACGTGAAGCTCACGGAAGCGCCGGGCTAAACCAAACCGGCCTGCCTTTTTCGACGCTGCAAGCGTAGGCTGCAGGACCCAACCATGCAACCGTCGCAGCAAATGGAACCGCTCCCCTCGTCCGTTCTTCCCTCCGGCGTGCGCGCGCGCGTCCTGCCTGGCATCAACGGACTCGATGTCCACGTGCTCGAGGCAGGCTACCAAGGCACGGGCCGTCCGGCCGTCCTGCTGCTGCACGGTTTCCCGGAGATCGCCTATAGCTGGCGCAAGGTGCTGCCGGCCCTGGCAGAGGCGGGCTACCATGCCTTCGCCCCCGACCAGCGCGGCTATGGCCGCACGACAGGCTGGGACGCCACCTACGATGGCGACCTTGCGTCCTTTCGCTTCCTGAACCTGCTGCGCGACGCGATGGGCGTCGCGACGGCGCTGGGCCATCGCACGGTCGAGGCGGTCGTCGGCCACGATTTCGGCGCCTCGGTCGCAGCCCTGGCGGCGCTCGTGCGACCCGACCTCTTCAAACGCATGGTCCTGATGAGCGCGCCTTTTACCGGCCCGCCGCCGCTTGTATCCTCGCAGCCGTCAAAGCGACCTGACATCCACGCCGCTTTGGCCGCGCTGCCGCGGCCGCGCAAGCATTATCAATGGTACTATTCCACGCGGCCCGCCAACGAGGACATGTGGAAGGCGCCACAGGGCGTCCATGCCTTCCTGCGCGCCTATTTCCATCACAAGAGCGCGGACTGGAAAGCCAACAAGCCATTCGAGCTCGCGGGTTGGACCGCCGCGGAGCTGGCCAAGATGCCGACCTACTACATCATGGATTTCGCCGAAGGCATGGCCGCGACTGTGGCCAAGGAGATGCCCTCGCCCACCGAGGTCGCCGCCAACAGATGGCTGACCGAGGACGAGCTCGCGGTCTATGGCGGCGAATACCAGCGCACCGGCTTCCAGGGCGGACTGCAATGGTATCGGGTGCGGACCGGCGGGCAATTCAACGGCGAGCTCGAAGTCTTCGCCGGATGCACCATCGACGTGCCGGCAACTTTCATTGCCGGCAAGAGCGACTGGGGCATCTACCAGTCGCCCGGCGCACTCGGGCGGATGCAGAAGAGCGCCTGCACCGACATGAAGGACATCCATCTCGTCAACGGCGCCGGCCACTGGGTGCAGCAGGAGCAGACGGACGAGGTGAACAGGTTGTTGCTACGATTTCTGCAATCGACCTGATGGCCACGATTGCTTCGCCCACCACGCCGTTTCCGCCGGCTCGGCATTGCAACCAAGTACGCGGTAAACTGGTCATCAGCAGCCGCATGGCACGGGCGTTGACAGCCAGATGGCTTTCGCAGGCGCGAACTGACCGTATTGCTGTCGCCGGCAGGCGCCCAGTAGGGTGTCGTCATGAAACGCTTGATCGCGGCCGTCGCCGTTCTCCTGTCGCTCGCAACGGCCGCGCGGGCCGAGTATCCCGAAAAGCCCATCCGCATGGTCGTGCCGTTCCCGGCCGGCGGTGTTACCGACGTGGTGGCGCGCCTGATGGCCGAGCGGTTGTCGAACGAACTGGGCCAGCAGGTGATCGTCGACAACAAAGCCGGCGCGGGCGGCGTGATCGGCTCGGAGATCGTGGCCAAGGCGCCGGCCGACGGTTACACGCTGCTCTTCACGACGCCCAATCACACGATCAACGCCGCCTTCCGAAGGTCGATGCCCTACGACACCGAGAAGGATCTGCGGCCGGTCTCGATCGCCGGGCAGGTGCCGATGCTGCTGGTCACCAACCCCGCGCTGCCGGTCACGACGTTTCAGGGCTTCGTCGACTATGCCAGGAAGAATCCCGGCAAGATCAACGTCTCCTCGGCCGGCAACGGCACCCTGCCGCACGCCATGATGGAGCTGATCATGCTCAAGACGGGCATCCAGGTGACCAACGTGCCCTATCGTGGCGCGGCACCGGCGCTCGCCGACCTCGTGGCGGGGCAGGTTCAGGCCAAGCTCGACAACTACACGACCTCGGCGCAGTTCATAGCCGACCGAAAGCTCAATGCGCTGGCCGTCACCAGCCTGAAGCGCCTGAAGCAGCTTCGCGAGGTGCCGACGGTCGCCGAGACCATTCCCGGCTTCGAGGGTTATCTATGGATGGGCATCGTGGCGCCGGCCGGCACGCCCGAGCCGATCATCGCCAAGCTTGCCGAAACGGCCCAGCGTATCGTCGCCTCACCGGCCATCCAGGCGCGCTTCGACAAGGACGGCGTCGAGCCGGTCGGCAATGGGCCGGACGCGTTCCGCGCGCTCGTGACCAAGGAGATCGCGCAATGGCGCGAGCTCGCCAAGGCGACCAACATCACGGTCGACTGAGGTATCTTTCGAAGAACGCCCGGGTCCGCGCCTCGGCATCGGTCGCCGCCGCCGCATCGTAGGCCAACCGGTGCATCTTGCCGCCTGTGCCGGGTACTGTGCGATCTCGCGCCATGGAATCGAAGCTATGGTAGACGTTGGGGTAGTAGATCGCCTCAACCAGTTCGGGCCTGGTAAAACCCGCGGCCTGGAGGTGCCGACAACGGTCGGCCGGGGTCCAGTCGTCCTTGTCGCCGATCAGGATCAGGAGCGGCACGTCCACGTTGCGGTCGAACTGCGCAGAGCAGGACGGATAGTAGGCGACGCCAGCACGCAAGCCCATCGCAGCCAGCCCGTAGCTCTTCTGCACCGCGCGCATCACCGTCCAGCCGCCGTGGCTGTGGCCGATGATGCCGATGCGGTCGGCGTGCACCTCGGGCCGCGTGGCGAGGAACTGCAGCGCGCCCGCGATATCAGCCACCCGCATGCTGCCGGTGACGGCTCCGCCGTTGGTGCAGACCTGCTTGTGGCCACGCGGGCCGAATGAATCGGGCGCCAGGACGACATAGCCCCAGCTCGCCAGCCGCTTGCCCCACACTTCGGTATGCGCATTAACGCCGGCGCAGGTATGGGCCAGAATGATCGCAGGGGACGGTCCCGCGACGGCCGGCTTGTACATCCAGCCCGTGATCTCCGGTCCGGCCGGCGCCGATCCCACAGCGACGCTGGCGAAGCGTACCGATTGCGCCGACGCGCTGCCGGCCAGCAGCATCAGCAAGGCAATCGCGAGCAGGCGGATCATGCCGCATACTAGCCGGAACGGAGGAAGCCGCCATCATGATCAAGACCATCGGCCTGCTGACGCGTCGGGAAGGCTGGACGCATGCACAGTTTGTGAAGCACTGGGTCGAGGTGCATGCGCCGCTCGCACTCGCGGTGCCTGGCCTGCGCCGCTACGTGCAGAACCACATCCAGGCCGAGCGCACGCGCGCCGACATCGCCGAGACCGAGGTCGAGATCGACGGCGTCGCCGAGCTGTGGTTCGACAATCACGCGGCGCTGGAGGCCGCCGCGCGTACACCCGAGATGAAGGCGCTGCATGCCGACCGCGCGATATTCATCGGTCGCATCAAAAGCTACGTCGTCGAGGAAAGGTTCGTCATCGGGAGCTGAAGATCGCGGACATCGACGGCCACGACCAGGGTTCACAGCAGGGCTTCGTCGTTTGCATCGGTCATGCCCCAGTTCAGCTCCAGCGGTGCTGGAAAACCCGGCGTACAGCGACCACCATGGCGATCGGAGGAACCCAAGATGTTCGACCTGGTGATCAAGGATGCGGAGATTCACGATGGCGCCGGCAGCGCACCGGTGCGCGGCGACCTCGGCGTGATGGCCGGCAAGATCACGGCGGTCGGCGGCAAGCTCGGCATGGCCAAGGAGACAGTAAAGGCCGACGGGTTGGCGCTGGCGCCGGGCATTATCGACGGCCACACGCATTACGACGCGCAGATCACCTGGGATCCTTTCATCGATCCCTCTCCCGCGCTCGGTGTCACCACCGCGGTGCTGGGTAATTGCGGCTTCACGATCGCGCCCTGCAAACCCGCCGACCGCGACCTCACCATGCGGCATCTCACGCACGTCGAAGGCATGTCGCTCGAAGCCTTGCGCGCCGGAATCCATTGGGACTTCGAGAGCTTCTCGCAATATCTCGACATGCTGGCCCGCCAGGGCGTCGGCCCCAACATCGCCTGCTTCGCCGGCCATTCGGCCATCCGCACCTTCGTCATGGGCGAGGAGGCGACCGAGCGCGTGGCGACCGACGAGGAGATCGGCAGGATGATCGCGCTGGTGCGCGAGGCCATGGCGGCAGGCGCGGTGGGCTTCGCCACTTCGACGGCCGAGGCGCATAACGGCGAGGGCGGCACGCCGATGCCGTCGCGGCTGGCCGACGACAAGGAGCTGCGGGCCCTGGTCAAGGCCATGGGCGAGAGTGGACGCGGCGTCTACATGCTGACCAAGGGGGCCAAGACCTCGATCCCCTATCTCGAGGAGCTGGCGATCGAGGCCAGGCGGCCTGTGGTGATCGCGGCGCTCTTTCACTCCAACACCAATCCGGACGCAGCCTTTACCTGGCTCGACCAAGTGAACGCCGCGCGCGCGCGCGGGCACGAGCTGGTGGCGCAGACGTCGTGCTGCCCGCTCAGCATGGATTTCACCTTCAAGAGCCCGTACCTGTTCGAGAGCATGCAGTCGTGGAAGCCCGCGATGGCGGCGCACGATCCCGAGGGGCTGAAGAACGTCTATCGAGACCCGTCGTGGCGCGATGCCGTACGCCGCGAGCTGCTGGCATCGCGCGGCCGGCTGGTGTTCAACGGCGAATGGGACAAGCTTTTCGTGATCGAGACTGCAAGGTCCGCGAACCGCGCCCTGGAAGGCTCGACCCTGGCCGAGCTGGCGAAGAAGGCCGGCAAGGACCCGCTCGATTGCATCCTCGACTTCGCCCTGTCGGAAGATCTCGACACGATGTTCGTGGCCCAGCTCCTGCACAACGACGAGAAGGCGGTCGGCAGGATCCTGGCCGACCCCAATACGCATATCTCGCTCTCCGATGCCGGCGCGCATCTCACCTTCTTTTGCGATGCCGGATTCGGCCTGCATCTGATGGGCCATTGGAGCCGCGACCTAGGCGTGCTCGAGCTGCCGCAGGCCGTGCATCGGCTGACCGGCCAGCCGGCAAAGCTCTTTGGCCTCGGGAATCGCGGCCTGTTGCGAGAAGGCTATGCCGCGGACCTGATGCTGTTCGACCCCGAGACCGTAGCCCGCGGCGCCAAGCGTCGCGCTCACGACCTGCCGGCCGGCGCCGCGCGGCTGACCACCTCGGCCGTCGGCCTGCACGGCGTGTGGATCAACGGCGTCAAAGTCGCCGACGAACGAGGCTTCTGCACGGACCAGAAGGCCCGGCCGGGCGAGGTGATCCGGCGCTTCGCGAGCTGAACCGCATCGTCGGTCAGGACGATCGATTTTTGGGACAGGCATGAGAGACAGTCGTTCGTACGACGCGCGGGTTCACGCTACGCTAATTTTATGTCCAAACCCCGCCTGCCCGCCTTCGACCCAGCCGATGTCGCCGAAAGTAATGCCACGAGCTATCCGGAGAAGTTCCGGGCGGACAACAGCAAGCGCTGGAACCGACGGTTGGGCGATCATATCGGGCTGGCCAACTTCGGCGTGAACCTGACCCGCCTCGTGCCGGGCGCCCAGTCGTCGGCGCGGCATGCCCATTCCAAGCAGGACGAATTCATCTGGGTCGTGTCGGGCGAGGTCGTGCTCGAGACCAACGACGGCGCGCAGACCTTGCGGTCCGGCATGTGCGCGGGCTTCCCGGCCGGTTGCGGCAATGCCCATCGCTTCGTCAACAGGTCGAGCGAGGATGTGGCGATCCTGGTGGTCGGCGATCGCACGCCGTTCGACGAGGTCACCTATCCCGACATCGACAACCACGTCAAGGCGGGTGCCGACGGCCGGTACGTCCACACCCGCAAGGATGGTACGCCGCACGAATAGGGGTTACGGCCAGCTCCTGACCGCGCGTGCCGCATCGCGCAGCGCGCGGTCGAGCTCGCCGGTCGCCCGGCCCTTGGGCAACTGAGGCTGGACGTAGACCACCATGTTGATGTCGATTTCGCCCAGCCGCACGGCAAAGGTCGAATAGGAGGCGTTGAGCGTTCCGTCGTAGGCGCCGCGCAGAGTATAGGACCAGGCGCCCCAGTGCCAGAAATTCCCGCCGCCAACCCGGGTCGGCCGCACGAAGGTGCCGAGGCCGTAGTGCACGCCGCCACCGACCTGCTTGCCCTGCGGCGACATCATCCAGGCGCGCTCCGGCGGTCCGATCGCCGGATTGCCGAGCGCGAAGGCCTGATAGAAGCGGCCGTAGTCGGCCAGCGGCATGCGCCAGCCACCATAGCTCGCCAGGATGCGCCAGGCTGGATCGAGCGCGGCGTCACGCGCGCCCAGCGGCTGAAGCACGGTGTCGCGGCAGTAGCCTTCGTAATCCCGGCCGCTTGCCTCCTCGACGACGGCGCCCAGGACGAGATAGGCCGCGTTCGAGTAGACGTAGCGCGTGCCGGGCGCATAGGCGAGCGGACGCCGCAAGATCCACTTCAGTTGCGCGTCGAAGGCCGTGCGTCGCGCCGTGTGGCGGCGCAGACAGTCGGCGAGCGGCGCATCGGCTGCGTCCTCGTTGCCGAAGCCGGCGCGATGGACGAGGAGCTGGCCGATCGTCACTGTCGCCAGCCTCGCATCGGCGGGTTCACCGACGCGAGCAAAGGTCCGCGCCAGGGCACGCGACAACGGCATGTCGAAGGAAAGCTGACCGCGCTCGACCAGCGCCGCGATGCAGACGCCCGTCACCGCCTTGGAGAGGCTGGCGAGCGGCACAGGCGCGACGACGTCGCGACGGATGGCCGCCTCGCGGACCGGCTGGCCGCCACGCAGGACCACCAGCCCGCCGGAACGTTGGCCGTACTTGGCCATCCACATCCGCCACGTCTGCTCGATGCCGTCGACGGTCTGGGCGACGGCGGGCAACTGCAATCCTGCGAACGCCACGACCAGCAGGAGAAGACTGATGACACGACGCAGGCTGTTCATGGCTCAGTATATCGCGGGCTCCAACTGGCATGGACCTTGCGCCATGCGGTCGAAACCTCGGGAGAGAAAGCCGTGAACCCCGTTCGACCTGCTGCTGCACGGCGGACATCTGATCGACCCAGCCACCGGCTGGGACGGACCCGCCGACATCGGCATCCGCGGCGGCCGCATCGCAGCGGTCGAGAAGGAGCTGCGGAATCCGGCACGCGAGACCATCGAGCTGAGCGGCCGCCTGGTGCTGCCGGGCATGATCGACACCCATGCGCACGTCTACACGTACGTGTCGGGCCGGTTCGGCCTGCCGGCCGACATGGTGGGTGTCGACAGCGGCGTCACCACTCTGGTCGACCAGGGCGGGCCGTCCTGCATGACCTTTCCCGGCTTCCGCAAGTTCATCGCCGAGCCGGCGGCGAGCCGAGTCCTGGCCTTCGTCTCGGCCTATGTCGTGGGCGGGCTGGAAGGCCACTACTATCCCAACCTCTACGGCCCCGAGGGCGTCGACATAGCCGCCACCGTGAAGACCGCCAGGGCCAATCCCGACCTGATCCGCGGCATCAAGGCCCATGCCGAACTGGGCGGGGTGGCGCGCTGGGGATTCAGCGTGATGGAGAAGGCGGCCGAGATCGGCCGCGAGGCCGACCTGCCGGTCTATATCCATTTCGGCCAGCTCTGGGACCTGCCGTCCGACGGCACGAACGGCGTCGATGCCGACTCGATCCTGCCCGAGATCGTGCGCCTGATGCGGCCGGGCGACATCCTGGCCCACCCCTTCACGCGCCATCCCGGCGGCTTCATCGACAAGCATGGCAAGCTGCACCCCGTGGTGCGCGAGGCGCTCGATCGCGGGCTCAAGATCGATGTCGGGCACGGCAGCCACTTCTCCTTCCGCATGGCGAGGCTTGCGCTCGAGGCCGGAATTGTTCCCGACACGCTGGGCGCCGACATGCACGGCTACAACACGCGCGTGCCGCCGCCTCCCGGCACGCCGGCAACGCATCCCGACGACGAGGAGGCGCACCCGTTCGCAGGCTCGGCACGCTTCAGCCTGTCCCATGCGATGACCGAATTGCTGGCGCTGGGGCTGACGCTGCAGCAGGTCGTGCCCATGGTCACGACCAATGCCGCGAAGATGCTCGGCCTGCAGGACGAGCTGGGGAGCCTGAGGATCGGCGCCGTTGCCGACATCTCGGTGCTGGCCGACGCTCGCGGCCGGTTCCGCCTCTCGGACAACGAGGGTACCGAGGTCATCGCCGATCGCATGCTGCGGCCGCTGTTCTGCCTGCGCGCCGGCCGGCGCCACGATGCGGCGGCGCCCATTCTCCCGCAGGCGATCGCGCCTTAAGCCGACGCTTCCGGCATGCTAAAATCCGCGCAAATCCGGGTTTTCGCGGGAGGAAGGGATGCCGACCGAAATCGGGCACTACATCGACGGCAAGCGGGTCGCGGGCAAGAGCGGCCGCTCGGGCGAGGTCACCAATCCGGCGACCGGCGAGGTGACGGGCAAGGTGGCCTTCGCCTCGGAGGCGGAAATCGATGCCGCGGTGCAGATCGCCAGGAAGGCGCAGGCTGCCTGGGCGGCAACGCCGCCGCTGCGCCGCCAGCGCGTGATGTTCAATCTCAAGAGCCTGGTGGAAAAGCGGCTCGACGATCTCGCCAAGCTGATGTCGCTCGAGCACGGCAAGACCTTCGACGACGCCAAGGGCGAGGTCGGGCGCGGGCTGGAGGTCGTGGAGTTCGCCTGCGGCATCGCCCACCACATGCGCGGCGACTTCACCGAGCAGGTCGCCACCGACATGGATACCTGGTCGATCCGCCAGCCGATGGGCGTGGTGGCGGGCATCACGCCCTTCAACTTCCCGATCATGATCCCGTGCTGGATGGGCGCCATGGCGGTGGCCTGCGGCAACGCCTTCATCCTGAAGCCTTCCGAGAAGGATCCCGGCGCGCCGATGCTGCTGGCCGAATTGTTCGCCGAGGCCGGCCTGCCGGCCGGCATCTTCCAGGTGCTGAACGGCGACAAGGTCGCGGTCGACGCGCTGCTGAAGCACCCCGACGTGCCGGCGATCTCCTTCGTCGGCTCGACGGCGATCGGCGAGTACGTCTATCACCAGGGCACGCAGCGCAACAAACGCGTGCAGGCGCTGTGCGGCGCCAAGAACCACATGGTGATCATGCCCGATGCCGATCTCGACCAGGCGACCGACGCGCTGATCGGCGCCGGTTATGGTGCAGCGGGCGAGCGCTGCATGGCGATCTCCGTCGCCGTCGCCGTGGGCGATATCGGCGACAAGTTGATCGACAAGCTGGCGCCGCGCGTACGTTCGCTCAAGGTCGGGCCCGGCCTCGACCCGCAGTCGGAGATGGGCCCGCTGGTGACGCGCCAGCACCGCGACAAGGTGATGGGCTATGTCGATCAGGGCGTGAAGGAAGGCGCCAAGCTGGTGGTCGACGGCCGTGGACTGAAGCTGCAGGGCTACGAGAACGGCAACTTCATGGGCGGCTGCCTGTTCGACAACGTCACCAAGGACATGACGATCTACAAGGACGAGATCTTCGGGCCGGTGCTGTCGGTGGTGCGCTCGAAGAGCTTCGACGAGGCGATCGGGCTGGTGAACGACCATGCCTACGGCAACGGCACGGCGATCTTCACGCGCGACGGCGACGCCGCGCGCGCCTTCGCGAGCGGCGTCAAGATCGGCATGGTGGGCATCAACGTGCCGATCCCGGTGCCGGTGGCCTATCACTCCTTCGGCGGCTGGAAGGCCTCGATCTTCGGCGACCACGGCATCTACGGCATGGAGGGCGTGCGCTTCTACACCAAGCTCAAGACCGTGACCGCGCGCTGGCCGACCGGCATCCGCGCCGGCGCGGAGTTCGCGTTCAAGGCGAGGAATTAGGGCGGCGTCGCCACCCACTCCGAACAGGACGTGAAACTTCTTGTTCGGATCTACCTGAACTCTCCACGCGACAAGGCCCCACCTGCCCGTGAACGTCGACCGACCTAATTTGCCTCACGCAACACTTCCGACAGAAAGAAACTTGGCGCCACTCCGCGCTGTACCCCCCTACGATTTCCCTCAAGTATGGTTGCAGCATGGACTCAAGTTCTCCGGACTCCATCCCCATCCTTCGTCCCAGATAACCTCCCCGCTCGCCATTCCTGTAGGACCATCTTTGCATTGAATTCCAGCTGGCTCTGCGGACCGGCTGCGAGAGCCTCGAGCGCTGCAGAGGCACGGTCAGGCCGTAAAGGCAAGAGGTGTGTCGCCGCCGATGATCTTACCCATCCATTTGGGTGATCCAACAATTCCATGAGTATGGATGCCCCTCGATCGGGGCGCTTTCGCAACTGCGCAAGCACCGCCATCTTGCGGTCGGCGGCGGCATTGCCTGTCTTGAAATCTCCGTTCTCCAAGCAGCGACCGTGTTCGGCGGCTTCAGCAATGTATCGGCGCTTCTCATCCATCATGGCTTGCTCCACATTCTGCTAATAGCCTAAGACGCGCTTTAGCTGAGCCATTCCAAACTCATGCTGCTCCTCAAACGATCTTCCACGTAGCCATTCGCGGACCTTGTTTGGGAGTTACTTTAGCCAATGCGGACCGTGCTTAAGTATCAAGCCGAGCCGGCCAGCGTAGGCGTCCGACGCTGCCGGGGTATCGCCACGCAATAGTGACATCCTGGTGAAGTGCACGCGGCATCCTGGGCAGGACAACAGGGGCCGTGAGGGCGAAGGTCGTGCCCTTGCCTGATCAAGCGCCCCCCCACATCGCGCGGGACCGCAATATCCAGGCTACGCTGACCGGCGGTCCAGATCGGATCGAGAATCTTGAGATCCGAGTGGTTGATGATCCTGAGCGTCGTCTGCGCCTAGGCTGTTGTCGCAACACCAAGCCCGCACGCCAGCAACAACGCCACTGTACGGTTACTCATTGTCGCCTCCCTGTCGTGAGAACCGCGGCTACGAAGGGGCCATGCCCTCCACGGAGGGTACCGTCGCCGCGTGCCCCGCCCGGCCATCCTCGATCACCATCTGTGCCGCCTTGTCGGCGATCATGACAGTCGGCGTGTTGGTGTTGCCCGAGGTGATCGTTGGCATCACCGACGCGTCGATCACCCGTAGACCCTCGAGCCCCCTGACGCGCAGCCTCTCGTCGAGCACCGCCATCGGATCGGAGGCGATGCCCATCTTGGCCGTGCCGACCGGATGGAAGATCGTGGTGCCGATGTCGCCCGCGGCCCTGGCGAGCGAGGCATCGTCGTCGCCGACGCTTGCCCCCGGCAGGTATTCCTCCGGCCGGTAGGCTTGCATCGCGTGCTGGCCCATCAGCCGGCGCGTGACGCGGATCGCATCGGCCGCCACGCGCCGGTCCTCGTAGGTGGCAAGATAGTTGGGCGCGATCATCGGCTTGGCGGCCGGATCGGCCGAGCGCAGCCGGATCGTTCCGCGCGACGTCGGCCGCAGGTTGCAGGCGCTAACCGTCACGGCCGGGAAGCGATGCAGCGGATCGCCGAACTTGTCGAGCGACAGCGGCTGGACGTGGAACTCGATGTTCGCCCGTTCGTGCTCCGACGAGGACCTGGTGAAGATGCCGAGTTGCGAGGGCGCCATCGTCAGCGGGCCGGTCTGGAATAGGGCGTACTCGGCGCCCATCAGGGCGCGGCCGACCAGCGAATGGTAGGTCTCGTTCAGCGTCTTGACGCCGCTCACCTTGTAGATCGCCCGCTGCTGCAGATGATCCTGCAGGTTGCGGCCGACGCCGGGCTTGTCCTGCACCACGGGGATGCCGTGCCCGGCGAGCCATTCGGCCGGACCGACGCCCGAGAGCTGCAGGATCTGGGGAGAGCCCACGGCCCCGGCCGACAGGACGATCTCGCCCTTGGCCCGCGCCTCGACCAGCCGGCCGTTCTGCCGGAACAGCACGCCCACGGCGCGCCTGCCATCGAACAGCAGCTTTTCGACCAGCACGCCGGTCTCGAGGCGGAGATTGGCCCGGCCGAGCGCGGGCTTCAGGAAGGCGCGGGCGGCGGACCAGCGAAAGCCGCGCTTCTGGTTGACGTGGAAATAGCCGACCCCGGTGTTGTCGCCGGTGTTGAAGTCCGAGGTGACCGGAATGCCCATTTCCGTCGCCGCCCTGGCGACCGCGTCCAGCACCTCCCATTTCACCCTCGGCTGCTCGACGCGCCATTCGCCGCCCGCGCCGTGATGCTCGGTGTCGCCGAGGAAGTGATTGTCGAGCCGCTTGAAGACGGGGCGGACATCGTCCCAGCCCCAGCCCGAGAGGCCGAGCTGCCGCCAATGGTCGTAATCCTGGGCCTGCCCCCTCATCGAGATCATGGCGTTGATGGCCGAGCACCCGCCGATCACCTTGCCGCGCGGATAACTGAGACTGCGGCCGTTGAGGCCCGGCTCCTTTTCGGTCCGGAACATCCAGTCGGAACGCGGGTTGCCTATGGCGAAGAGATAGCCCACCGGAATGTGGAACCAGATCCAGTTGTCGCGGCCGCCCGCCTCCAGCACCAGGACTCGCGAGCGGGGATCGGCTGAAAGCCGGTTGGCAAGCACGCAACCGGCCGAGCCCGCACCGACGACGATATAGTCGAAATCGCCTTCGAGGCGGCTGACGGCATTCGCGGTCATTGTCCGTTCCCCTTTGCCGCCGGTCTTCCCACGGTCGCCTCCCTTTGACTGTCGAAACCGGGCCCTTGCCGGACCGCCTGCCGGGCGCGCACAATCCGGGCAATAAGGGAGCCCCGCATGCAGTACAAGCGCATTTCAGCCGACTGCCATCTCGACCTACCCTGGATGCCGCCCGACCTGTTCACGTCCATGGCGCCGCGCGAGATGAAGGATCGCATGCCCTATGTCGTCGAGACCGACGACGGGCCGAAATGGACGGCGAAGAACGGCGCCTCGTTCGGCTACAAGAACGGCGTCGGCCCGGCCGGCAGCAAATACGTTCCGGGCAAGCACCATCGGGTCGACGTGATGGCAGACACCGGCCTCTATGCCGACGGCGCCAAGGGGATTCGGCGCGTCTCCGATCCTCACCTGCGCATCAAGGACCTCGACCGCGACGGTGTCGATGCCGAAGTGATCTACGGCATCCTGGGCGCGTCGAGCCGGCTCAACGACCGCGACGCTTCCAACGAGATGCTGCGCATCTACAACGACTGGCTGAAGGATTTCTGCAGCCACTATCCCGACCGCCATATCGGGTTGGCCTGCCTGCCTTACGGCGACATTGATGCGGCGGTGAAGGAGATCTATCGCGTCGCCAAGATGGGCATCAAGGGCCTCGAGCTTTCCTGCTCGTGGGACATGGAGCCGATGTGGCATCCGATGTGGGAGCCGCTATGGAAGGCGGTGAACGACGTGCAGCTTCCGCTGCATTTCCACACCTTCCCCACCATACCGCCCGACACCATCGAGAAGCATGGCGGCCGGGTCGGACGCTCGGTGTTCTTCACCGTGGTGTCGGGCTTCCAGATGAACCTGGTCAATATCCTGGCGGCGATCATCGCGGCCAACGTGCTGGAGCGCTACCCCAATATCCGCATCGCCTTCGGCGAAAGCGGTTGCGGCTGGATCCCCTACGCGCTCGACCGCATGGACTTCGAATGGGAGGACCGCTTCACCGACCTCGGGCTGAAGATGAAGCCTTCCGACTACTGGCGCCGCCAGTGCAAGGCGACGTTCCAGTTCGACCGCATCGGCGCCAAGCTGATCGACGAGATGGGCGCCGAAAGCCTGATGTGGGGCTCCGACTATCCGCACGGCGACGGCGTGTGGCCGAACTCGGATCAGTACATCAAGGAGCAGTTCGCCGACGTCGCGCCGGAGGTGACCAAGATGATCACCTGCACCAACGCCGGGAAGTTCTACGGGCTGATCAACTAGCGGGAAGATCGCCCTTCGATACGGTGTGTCGGAGGGCGAAGACCTCGGCCGCCGGCGCGTGGCGGGCACGTGCAGCTTGCGCCGCCTCGACCGACCAGAAGAAGGCGACGAGCGCCCGTTCGATCTGGCGGTCCGGTGCGGCGCGCAGGTCCTTCTCCGCGGTGGGCGCCTGGCCGACATTGGCCTGACCCACCAGCAGATCGACCCGCACGGTTTCCGGCGTGGCAAGCCTGTCGAAAGGTGCGGTGTTGCCGGCTCTCATGCGCAAGGTGAGGGCCGCCGCCCCGATGCCGTCGCCCCAGCGCTGCTCGACCGTGCAGACGGTCCGCCAGGTGCCGCGGAATTTCGGGAAGATGGCGCGGCTCATCTCGGACGGACTGCGCAAGCGGGCATAGTAGGCATCGCTTTCGAAAGCGGCCGTCGTTTGGGCGTCGTAAAAAAGGAAATAGCGGCCTGGATTCCGGACACTCCTGAAGCGACTGCCGCGCAGCCAACCAGGGCAGCCCACCCTCTCCTGCACATGCTCACGGCTGTGCCAGTGCTCGAACAGCGCGTCGTCGGCCGGGTCGATGTCGACCCACAAGGTCAGCGCCGCCTTGCCACCGGCGCTCAATGGCCGGCGTCGACCTTCTTGGCGACGGCGATGCGGTCGATGTAGGTGAGCAGCAGCGCCGACACCACGAAGGCCATATGCATGACCACCATCGCATAGAGTTTGCTGTTGTCGTAGTCGGCCGATTCGAGGAAGCGCTGCAGGAGGTGGATCGACGAGATCGCCACGATCGAGCTGGCAAGCTTGATCTTGATCGAGCCGGCATCGAGCTTGCCGAACCAGCTCAGCTTGTCGGTAATCCCCTGGACCTCGATATGGCTGACGAAATTCTCGTAGCCCGAGATGATCACCATGATCACGAGATTGGCCACCAGGATCAGATCGACGAGGGACAAGATGGCCAGCACCAGATCGGCCTCGTCGACGGTGAGCGCCTTGACGGTCAGTTCCCAGATCTTGAAGGGAAACTTCACCACCACGATGCCCAGCACGAGGATCAAGCCCATATAGAGCGGCGCCTGCAGCCAGCGGCTGGCCATGATCACGCGCTCGACGCCGAGCTCCAGCCGTCGCGCAACGGTCCGGTCGTCGGCCATGGTCAGCTGAAGGCCTTGAAGGTGATGAGGGTGAAGGTGTCCTTCACGCCGGCCAGCGTCTGGATCTTGCTGGTGACGAAATGGCCGATGTCGGTCTTGTCGTCGAGATAGCACTTCATCAGCAGGTCGTACTGGCCCGAGGTCGAGTAGACCTCGGAGACGTGCTCGACGCCGCAGGCATCGTCGGCCACCTCGTAGGCCTTGCCCAACTCGCACTTCACCATGATGAAGATGGTCTGCATCGTCCCCTCCGCCAGGGGGCCGACTTTAGCGCGGCGAACGGGCGAGGAAAGCGGGTACATGGTCGCCCAGCCCCACGGGTGAGTGCTCTTCACGCTCCTGCCGGCGCTCGCGCTGCGGACGCTCGGCGCGGGGCCGCGGCTCTGACCTCGCGCGCTCGGACCTCGGCTCGCGCCTGGGCTCACGCTCTGGTCTGGACTCAGGTCTGGCGTCACGCTCGGGCAGCGACTCGCGCTGAGGCCGCGGCTCGGGCCGTGCTTCGCGTGCGGGCCTCTCGGGCCGCGCCACCTTTTCCCGCGGCTTGTCGGCACCGCGTCCCCGACCGCGGCCACGGCCACGACGGCGGCCTTCCGACGCTTCGAAGCTCGCGGCCTCAAAACCGGGGATTTCGACGCGGGGGATGGTCGTGCCGATCAGCTTCTCGATCGCCTGCACGAGATCGCCCTCGGAGGGCGACGCCAGGGTGAAGGAATGACCCGTCTTACCGGCACGGCCGGTGCGACCGATGCGGTGGACGTAGTCCTCCGGCGAGAACGGCACGTCGAAGTTGAAGACGTGGCTCATGTCGACGATGTCGAGGCCGCGCGCGGCCACGTCCGACGCAACCAGGATCTGGATCTCGCCCTGCTTGAAACGGTCGAGGGTTTCCATGCGCGCCGGCTGGCTCATATCGCCGTGCAACGCGCCGGCATTGAAACCATGCTTCTTCAGCGAGCCCTGCAGCAGCGCCACGTCGCGCTTGCGGTTGCAGAACACCAGGGCGTTCTTGATCTCTTGGCTCTTGATCAGAGCGCGCAACGCCTCGCGCTTTTCGGCCTCCGGCACCACGACCAGACCCTGGACGATGTTGGTCCCGGCCGACGCCGGCGGCGATACGGTGATTTCCTTGGGATTGCTGAGAAAGCGATCGGCCAGCCGCTTGATCTCGGGCGGCATGGTGGCCGAGAAAAACAGCGTCTGACGAAGCGGCGGCAGGAGGCCGACGATGCGCTCGACATCGGGGATGAAACCCATGTCGAGCATGCGATCGGCCTCGTCGATCACCAGCACCTTGACGTCGTTCAACAGGATGCCGCCCCGCTCGAAGTGATCGAGCAGGCGGCCCGGCGTGGCGATCAACACGTCGACGCCGCGCTCGAGCGCGCGCTCCTGATCCTCGAAGCTCACGCCGCCGATCAGCAGCGCCATGTTGAGCTTGTTGTGCTTACCGTAGGTTTCGAAATTCTCGGCTACCTGGGCGGCCAGTTCACGCGTCGGCTCCAGGATCAGCGAACGCGGCATGCGCGACTTGGCGCGGCCCTGGGCGAGGATATCGATCATCGGCAGGACGAAAGAGGCGGTCTTTCCGGTGCCCGTCTGGGCGCATCCGAGGACATCGCGGCCCATCAGGACGATGGGAATGGCCTTTTCCTGGATCGGGGTGGGCTGCGTATAGCCCTTGTCGGCGACTGCCTGCAGTACCGGGGCGCTCAGCCCCAAACTCTCAAAACTCATTTAATTTCCGTCACTTAGTCCATTTTTCCGCTGGACTGTGGAGCGGTCGCCTAAGGCCCAAGGATTGGGCCGGACCGCTGGCGGCCCTCATATGAGGCCTGCGGAGCCCCAAGTCAATGCAGCGGGCGTGCGCGGCTGGGTCGCGGGCAGATCAGGCCTTGAGCTCGATCTCCACGAAAACGAACTCGAAATCGTTCGAATTGATGACGTCGTGCTCGACCCCGGTCTGGCGGGCATAGGAAACGCCGGCGCGCAACGGCGCGGGTACGGTCGCCGTGCCGTCAAAAATCTGCAACTCGCCGGTCGTCACCGGCACCACGACGTAATCGTGATTGTGGCGGTGCCAGCCGGTGTGGCTTCCCGGCGGGAAGCGCCATTCGGTGACGATCACCCGGTCGTTCTCAAGCTGCACGGTGGGCTTGGCCATAGGCCGCTGCTTGTCGGTCATGGCCGAAAGCTAATGCGAACTCGCTGTTTTGTCAGGTGACAGAGCGGCGCGCCCTGATAGTGTGCATATGCACGTAAATCGAGGGAATCTTGTCCCATCCCCTGCTCGCCGCGCCCATCGGCCCCAGCCTTCTGCGACTAGCCGGCCCGACCACTGCGGTGATGGTGGCGCAGACCTTCGTCGCCATCGCCGAGACCTTCATCTTCGGCCGGCTGGGCACGCCCGCCCTGGCGGGCTTCGCGCTGGTCTTTCCGCTCATGATGATGATGACCATGATGGCGGCGGGCGGCATGGGTGGCGGCGTGGCGGCCGCCATGGCGCGCACGCTGGGGGCCGGGCGGATCGCGGATGCCCGGGCGCTGGTCGTGCATGCACTGGCGCTGGGCGCCGGCCTGGCACTGCTCTTCACCCTGCTTGCCTGGACCCTTGCGCCCGCGCTCTTCCGCCTGCTGGGCGGCGAGGGCCGCTCGCTCGACAATGCGCTCACCTACGCACACGTGCTGTTCAGCGGGTCGCTCGCGATCTGGGCCAACTTCTTCCTGTCGGCGCTGCTGCGCGGCGGCGGCGATGCCGCCACGCCTGGCCGCTACATGCTGATCGCCTCGATCATGCAGGTGCCGCTGTCCTATGTATTGGCGCTGGGCATGGGCGACTGGCCGGGCCTTGGCATGGCGGGACCGGCGGTGTCATCGCTGGCAACCTCGACAATGTCCGCGCTCCTGCAAATGCGCGCCCTGTGGCGGGGCAAGCTCGGCTTCATGCCGGCACTGGGCGGCATCGCGCTCGAGGGGCGACTGTTCTGGGACATCCTGCGCGTCGGCCTGATCGCCTCCTTCTCGGCCTTCACCGCCAACCTTACCGCCATGCTGGTGACCGGCCTGGTCGGCCGCTTCGGTGTGGCCGCGCTTGCCGGCTACGGCATCGGCGTGCGGCTGGAATTCATGCTGGTGCCGCTTGCCTTCGGCATCGGCTCGGCCCTGACCACGCTGGTCGGCGTCGCCGCCGGCGCGCACGACTGGAAGCGCGCCCTCCGCGTGGCCTGGATCGGCGGCTTGATCGCCTCCGGAGTCCTCGGGGTCTGCGGCTGGATCCTGGCCCTGGTGCCGGAAGGCTGGGCGCGGCTCTTCACCAGCGATCCGCAGGTGGTCGCCTCCACCGTCGCCTACATCACGCGGGTGGCGCCGTTCTACTGCCTGTTCGGGCTCGGCATGACGCTGTCCTTTGCGAGCCAGGGCGCGGGCCGCATGACCGCTCCGTTCGTTGCCGGCGTCACGCGCCTCGTCGTCGCCACGGCGGGCGGCTGGTTCGCCGTCGAGATCCTGGGCTGGGGCCTGCCGGGCGTGTTCACGGCCATCGCCGCCGGCATGATCGCGTTCGGCAGCCTGATCGCAGGGCCGCTCCTGGCCCGCCCGTGGGGACCCAGACGTGTTAAGCTTTCTCCGGCAACGGGAGAAAGCGATGCAGTATCCCTCGACGATCGCGACCTGGAACCGCAACCCCGCTGAGGAAGAGGCGATGGGGGCCGCTCATGCGCCGATCTGGCGGCGCATGATCGACGTTTCGGTGCCGCACGACCTGCACGAGTCGACGATTCTCGACTATGGCTGCAACCAGGGCGGTTTCCTGCGCCTGTTGTACGACCGCTTCCCTTTCAAGGGCGCCGTCGGCATCGACATCGCCCGCGAATCGGTGGCGCGCGCGGAGCTGCTGAAGGGCCACCGGCCGATCGAGTATAAAGTCGCCGACAGCGCCGGCTCGCTCGGCCGCACCTTCGACTACGTCTTCAGCCACGAGGTCATCTACCTGCTGCGCGACCTGGCGGCCCACGCCAAGGACATCCGGTCGGTGCTGAAGCCGGGCGGCTCCTACGTCGCAGCGATGGGCTGCCACGTCGACAGCGCGGTGTGGCCGCGCTGGCGCAAGCTGATCTCCGAGACCTCGTCGATCCCGATCTACGATCATTCGCTGGAGGAGGTCTCGAAGGCCTTCTCGCAGGCGGGCTTCACCGTCGCGGTACGACCGCTCGACCTCGACGCCTTCATGCCGGTCACGGTCGGCAGCGCCTACTTCCCCAAGGTCGTCGACCAGCTGCGCTACTACAGCCAAGACAAGGTGCTGTTCAGGTTCGTGCGCCAAGCTTCCTGAGCGAGCGATCGATCCACAGCGCCGCGACCTTTTCCTGCACCCCATTCTGGCGCAGGCGCTGGCGCAGACAGGCGAAATCAACGCGGTCGAGCTCCTGGTCCTGGTTGAAGCAGGAGAACACCACCGATTCCTTGCCCGTCACCGGATCCTTGTGAAGCTGAAGGCACTGGGCGCAGATCTCCTTCATCATGCATTGCATCGGGGAGTTGATCGAGCCCAGCGCCCGGTGGTCCGTCTTGAGGTAGGGCTTCAGCACGCCGTGCCGCGCCAGGCGCACCGCATTCATCATGCCGTCCGAGCCGATGGCGACGATGCGGTCGGCATCCTTGAAGGGGATGGCCTGCTGGCCGAGCTCGCCGGCCGCATATTGGCGCATCGTCTCGACGATGTTGGCAACGACGGCCTTGTCCTGGGGCCGATCCGGCTGGAAGCCCGGCGCCTCGTCGCAAGCCCACACGACGACATCGGCTGCCGCCTCGATCTCCTCGACCTTGTAGCGATCCGAGGCCTTCTTGTAGCCGGCGAAATAGAGCACCTTGCTGCCGGCCTTGCGGAAAGCCTGACCGATCGAGAACAGCACCGCGTTGCCGAGCCCACCGCCCGCCAGCACCACGGTCTCTCCGGACTCGATCTCGGTCGGCGTGCCGGTCGGGCCCATGACGATCACCGGCTCGCCCGGTTCCAGCAACGCGCAGAGGTCGGATGAGCCGCCCATCTCCAGCGTGATCAACGACAGGAGCCCCTTCTCCTTGTCGACCCAGGCGCCGGTCAGCGCCAGGCCTTCCATGGTGAGCAGCGTGTTGTCGATCCGCTTGGAGCGCGCTTCATAGTTCTGCAGCCGGTAGAATTGGCCGGGCTCGAAGTTACGGGCCGCGGCACGGGCTTCGACCACGACCTCGACGATGGTGGGCGTGAGCCGTCCGACCCGCACCACCCTGGCGCGCCACTGGTCGTTGGCTTCCGCGAGGATCTCGGCCGGCGTGCGCCGGGGCGCCGGCAGCCTCTCCAGGACTCGCGTCAGCACCGGATAGCCCTGCTTGGCGCCGCCCATCGCCTTCACGACGTTGCCGGCGAAGGACGGATGCAGGTCGCCGAAGAACGACATGAACCGGCCGCCCTCACCGCGATACATCAGGACTCGCACCTCGGCGGGCTTGGCGACCCGCTCCGGCGTGGCGGGATTGCCGTCCTCGTCGAGAGCGCGGAAATACTTGCCGTCGACGAAGGCATGCGTGGCATCCTCGCGCGCCAGCACGGTATTGGGCTGGGTGCCCGCCGCCACCAGGACGGTGCGCGCAGGCAAGGTTGCCTCGACCTTCTGCCCGTTCTGCTCGCCTGCCACTTTCAAGGCGCAGGCATGGCCGTTGGCATCGACCTCGACCGCGACCGGCGAGAGGCCTTCGGCGAAGCGGATGTCCTCCTCCAACGCCTTCAGCACCTCTTCGTGGTTCAAAGTGTAGGACGGCGACTCGATGAGGCGGCGGCGATAGGCGATGGTGACGCCGCCCCAGCCATTCACCAGTCTGGCGATGGCGGGCTCGCGGCCCTCGCGCGCCGCCGCGGCACGCTCGTCGCGGATCGCCCGGGCATGGGCGACGAATTCAGCGGCGATCCCGCGCTCCTCCTCGTTCATGGCAGCGGGCACCGCCGCCTCGCCGCGTTCGGCGACCAGAATCTCGTGTCGCGCCAGGAACTTCTCGACCTGCAGCGGATAGTAGGCAAGCGATTCGGTCGCCGTGTCGATGGCGGTGAGGCCGCCGCCGATCACCACCACCGGCAAACGGATCTGCAGATTGGCGATGGAATCCTTCTTGGCCGCTCCCGTGAGCTGCAGCGCCATCAGGAAGTCGGACGCTGCGCGCACGCCACGCGCCAAGCCGTTGGGCAGGTCGAGCACGGTGGGTTTGCCCGCGCCGGCGCACAAGGCGATATGGTCGAAGCCCATGGCGAAGGCGCCCTCGACCGTCACCGTGCCGCCGAAGCGCACACCGCCGAACATCGAGAACTGGGCGCGCCGTTCGAGCAGCAGGCGCACCATCTTCAGGAAGTTCTTGTCCCAACGCACGGTGATGCCGTACTCGGCCACGCCGCCGAAGCCCGCCATGGCCCGCTCGCCCAGATTCTCGCGCAGGCTCTCGACGTCGCGCACCGCGGCGAAAGGCACCCGCGTGCCGTCGGCTGCGACGCCCGACTGGCTCGCCGGCAGCGGCTCGATCTTCAGCCCGTCGATGCCGACCACCGTGTGGCCGTCATTCATCAGGTGGTGGGCAAGGTTGAAGCCCGCCGGGCCCAGCCCGACGACCAGGACACTACGGCCCGTCGCCGGCCGCGGGATCGGCCGACCGAGATTCAGCGGATTCCAGCGCGTCAGCAGCGAATAGATCTCGAAGCCCCAGGTCAGGCCGAGCACGTCCTTCAAGGTGCGCGTTTCGATCTGCGGGATGTCGACCGGCTCCTGCTTCTGGTAGATGCAGGCCTTCATGCAGTCGTTGCAGATGCGATGCCCCGTCGCCGCCAGCAGCGGATTGTCGACCGCCGCAATCGCGAGCGCGCCGATCGAGAAGCCCTCCGCCTTCAGGAGGTTCATCTCCGAGATCTTTTCCTCGAGCGGACAGCCGGCCAGGGTCACGCCGAACGGCGATTTCTGGAAGGCGCCGGTCTTTCGATCCTTCAGCCCGCGAGAGCAGCTATCCTTGCCCTGGTTGTGGCACCAGATGCAGTAGTTGGTCTGATCGAGGGCGCGCACCAAGTCGAAACCCGCGTCGGTGAGCGCAAAGCCCTCGCGGTGGCGCAGCATGGGCCTCGGCAGCTTCAGGCGCGTGACGCCGTCCACCACCTCGGTCTCGACCGGCACCAGGTGCTCGAAGTCGAGTCGGTGCGGCACCTTGAACAACGGTCCGTCGCGATGGCGCTTCTTTCCGTCGGGATGGTGCAGCGCCCAGGCGGCATAGCGCGTCAACGCCTCGATCTCGGGCGTCGGCGTCTCGACCTTGAATTCCGCGCCGATCAGCTCGCGCACGGCGAGCGCGTAGGCAAGCTCCCAGGCTTCCAAGCCGTCCTCGAGCCGCACCGCCAGCTTGACGGCTGCGCTGACGCTCGTGCCATCGAGCGCCGATGCCGCATCGGGCTTGATCACCCGCGCGACATAGCGCTGCACGAACAGCCGCTTGCAGTCGTAGAGCGGCGCCAACGCGTTGTGGCGCGCCCGCAACGCCGCTACCTCCCCGGCAATGCCGAACAACGCGCCGAGAAAGTCCTCGAGCGGACGCGCCGCCTCGATCAGCAGGTTCGACTCCTCCTTGGCGGCGATCTGGCCGGGCGCGGTGCGTGCCGCCATGAGCCGTGCATGGACGTCGGCATTGACACCCTTCAGCCAGTCGACGAACGCGGCATCGAGGCGAGCAAGACCCTCGCGGTCGTAGAGGTCACGGAAGCTGAGACCATGGCCCAGCGCAGGCGCGGTCATTGGCAAAATATCCTGGTGGTGCGAGGGGTAATTCGTTCGTGTGCGAACCGATTAAACAAGGTGGGCGGCGAGCGCAAGGCATGTGCCAGCCGAGCGACATTGTTGCCAGATGACGGGGCGAGGCACATGCCGCATGGTCCGGCTGGCCATGCAAACCGTCCCCGTCTCCGTGCGCAACTGGCTGCTGGTCGTTGCCGCCATGATCTTCTTCATGATTGTGCTCGGCGCGCTCACGCGGCTGACCGAATTGGGCCTGTCCATGGTGGAGTGGCGGCCGGTGACGGGCTGGCTGCCGCCGCTATCGGACGCCGCGTGGCACGCGGAGCTGCAGAAATATCTTTCGTCGCCGCAGGGAAGATTGATCAACCGTGGCTTCGGCGTGGACGAATTCAAACAGATCTTCTGGCTGGAATTCATCCATCGCCTGTGGGGCCGGCTGATCGGCGTCGTTTTCGCCCTGCCGCTCGCCTGGTTCTGGCTGAGCGGCAAGCTTGCGCCGGCGCTGAAGCCGCGCCTGGTGGCGTTGCTGGTGCTGGGCGGCCTGCAGGGTGCGCTCGGCTGGGCAATGGTGGCGTCCGGCCTGGTCGACCGGCCATCGGTCAGCCAGTACCGGCTGGCCGGCCATCTTCTGCTGGCGGTCGCGCTCTACGCCTACACGGTCTGGCTCGTCCTCGACCTGTCGCCGCAAGCCCGCTGGCGCGATGATCCCGGCGCGCGCCGCAAGGCCACGGCATTGATCGCCTTCCTGCTCGTCGTGCTGACGTTCGGCGCGTTGATGGCCGGCCTGCGCGCGGGCACCGCGCACAACACCTTCCCCACCATGTCGGGCTACTGGATTCCGCCGGGCCTGTTCGAACTCTCGCCGTGGTGGATCAACTTCTTCGAGAACGGCACGACCATCCAATTCGTCCATCGCTGGCTCGCCAAGCTCCTCGTGCTGGGCGTGCTGGTGCTGGCCTGGCGCGCGCGGTCGCCGCAGGCGATGGCGGCCGGGGCGATGGCGCTGGTGCAGCTTGGCCTCGGAATCGCCACGATCCTGAGCGGCGTCAATATCGCCATCGCCACGGCGCACCAGGCAGGCGCCATCCTGCTGCTGACGACCTTGATCGTGGTGCGACATCGCGCCATGCCGTCTCCAATGCGCCCGGTCTCGGTTATGGTTGCGACATGAGCGCGAAGCGATCCGCCCTGCTGGTCGGCGGCGCGGCCCTGGTCGTGGCCGCGGCGACGGCGGGTGCCTGGCTGACGCGCTCGGCGCCGCCGCCAACGACGGCGGCTGAGGCACCGCAACCCACGCCGCCGCAGGCGACGACGGTCGAAGCCACGCGACCCACGCCGCCATCAAAAGAGGTTCCGCTGGTCGTCCCCCAAGCGGAGGCGCCGCCCGCGCCGACCAGCGCGGAGTTTGCCGCGCAGCCCGCGACGCCATCGCCGCAGCCGCCAAAAAGCGAGGCGGCAGCGACAGCAGCGGCGCCCACGCCCTCCTCGCCCGCGCCGGCCGACTGGACGAAGGTTGCGATCGACGAGCTTCGCGCGCGGGCGAACGCGAAGGAAACCCCCGCCATGGAGGAACTGGCGCGGCGCCTGATCCAAGGCGTCGGCGTGCCGAAGGACCAGCAGGTCGGCGCCGGTTGGCTGCTGCGCGCCGCCGACGCCGACTCGCCCCAAGCCGCCTTCAATGTGGGCGTGATGTACGAACGCGGCTTCGTCGTCGAGCGCGATTCGACGCGCGCCGTCGAATGGTACCGCAAGGCCGCCAAGGCGAACCTGCCGATGGCCAAGCACAATCTTGCCCTGCTGCTGCGCGACGGCAAGGGCGCACCGCGCAACGTCAAGGAAGCCGTGGAGCTGCTGCGCTCGGCGACGCGCCAGGGTATGTCGGCCTCCATGTTTGCGCTCGGCGACATCTACGAGCGCGGCGGCGACGGGATTGCGAAGGATCCTGCGATGGCGCTGGCCTGGTTCGCCATCACCGCGGAATTCGAGCGTCAGACCCATCACGATGGAGACAGCCAGCTCGCCAAGGCGGCATTGGAACGTGCGGACGCGATCCGCCGGATCCTGCTGCCAGCCGAGTTGGAGCGGGCGCAGCAGGTCGGGCAGAGCGAGTTCAAGCAGATCGTCGAGGCGTTGCAGCCGCCCAAGCTGCCGGATCCGCCGGCGTCGGCCGAAGCCGCCCCGCCGGCCGCTGAGCCAGATCCGATCCGCCAGGCTGGCCCACGGCCGCCAACGATCAGATCCGCGTCATCCAGCAGGCGCTGGTCGATCTGAAGTTCCTGAACGACAAGCCCGACGGCGTGATCGGGCCGCTGACACGCACCGCCATCCGCAGCTTCCAGCGCAGCGTCAACTTGCGCGAGACCGGCGAGCCGACCAAGCTGGTCTTCGCAGCCTTGCAGGAGGCGATGGCCCGCCGCGATGCGGCCGCCGGCGCGCCGTCAAATCCGGCCGTCGATCTGGGCAAGCCCGAGCCGCCGCCTCCGCCGCCCACTTCCGCCGACATCGAGCGCGCGGCGCCCAAGCCGAATTAGGCCAACATCCCCACATGTCGCCACCAGGCCGGGGGCATGGAGGCCGTTGCGCGGCGAGCGGCCTCGAGCGAACCGTACAGCGCAAAGCAGGTGGCACCGCTGCCGCTCATGGCAGCGTAGCCTGCATCCGCGCTGCCACGCAGGAATGCCAGCACGTCCGCGATGGCCGGACAGAGCGAGATCGCGGCTTCGCTTAGATCGTTGCCGCGTCGCGACAGTTCGACCATGAGCTCCGGCAGATCGTGCCAAGGCCGCTCGACTGGCATGGGCTGCGAGAACGGACCCCGGCGCGCGGCGAAGACCTCGCGCGTCGGCAGGGCCGCGCCGGGGTTGACCAGAACGATACCCAGGGGCGGCAAGGGCGGCGCGGGCTCCAGCCGTTCGCCCACGCCTCCCGCCAGGGCTGCACGGCCGGCCAGGCACATCGGCACATCGGCACCGAGCGACCGGGCGAGATCGAACAACGCCTCTTCGGGCAGGGCTACCCGCCAAAGCTCTGCGAGCTCGCGTAGCGTGGCGGCAGCATCGGCAGATCCGCCGCCCAAGCCCGCCGCAACCGGAATGTGTTTGGTGAGCCGGATGACCGCGCGCGGCGAGACGCCGGCGCGGTCAGCCAGGAGGCGAGCCGCTTTCAGCACCAGATTGTCCGTTTCGCCGGCAAGCCCCGAGGCGCACGGCCCGACGAGCTCAAGCGACAGGTGATCGGAGGGAAGGGCCTCGACGGTGTCGGCAAGATCGACGAAGGCGATCAGCGAGTTCGAGCAGGTGATAGCCGTCGGCGCGGCGGCCGACGACATTCAGCCAGAGATTGACCTTGGCATGGGCGCGACGCACCTGATCGCCGGCGTCAGCCGCCCCGCTTGCCGTCCTCGGCCTTCTCGTAAACAGTCGGCTTGTCGTTGGCGGCGCTCAGCCCGTTGGCGAGCTTGTCCTTGATAACCGGCAGGCGATCCTTGTCCGGCTTCTGGTTGAGCGCGCGCTCCCACTGGAAACGGGCTTCGCGGAGTCGACCGACATGCCAATAGGCATCGCCCAGATGCTCGCTGATGGTCGCGTCGTCGCTTTTCTGCTCGATCGCCCGCTCCAGCCATTCGACCGCCTTGTCGTACTGGCCGAGGCGATAGAACGCCCAACCCACCGAGTCGGTGATCGCACCGTCGTCCGGCCGGAGCTCGGTGGCGCGTTGCAGCATCTTCATGCCTTCGTCGAGATGCATGCCCTGATCGATCCAGCTATAGCCTAGATAGTTCAGCACACTCGGCTGATCCGGCGAAAGCTCGAGCGCCTTCTTCATGTCGGCTTCGGCCTTGGGCCACTGCTTGAGGCGCTCCAGCACGATCCCGCGGCCGAAGAACACCGCCCAATGACGTTCCTCGATATGATGCAGCCGCTGAATGGCGGTGTCGTAGGCCTGCACGGCCTCGGCATATCGCTCCTTGGTGCGAAGCAGCTCGGCAAGCGTCAGAGCGGCGTCGACGCGGTCGGGCTTCTCATTGACCATCGCACGCAACCGAGTCACGGCCTGGTCGAACTTGTCATGTTGAGCGTCGAGGGCGGCGATCCGCAGCCTCGCCTGCCAATAGAGCGGTGAATTGGGGCCGATCCTGCCCAACGCCGCGACGGCCTTGGGGACCTGCTCGAACTGCTCGTAGAGGCCCGCGATCATCAACCAGGCGAAATCATGCTCCGGCCCGAGATGGGCCGCGAGCTGATAGAAGACCAGCGCGAGATCCGGAAGCTGCTTGCGGCTATCTGAGGCGAAGACGCTGCCGATCTCGAAAAGGATGTCCGAGATGCCGGAGGCCGCCGTCGGCGGCTTGGGAAGCGGCGCATTGGGCGCGATCAGCCCGTCGACGACCACCGCGTCGCTATATTTCTCGCCGTAGCTCTTCAGGAGCTCGCGCGCCTCGTCCGCCTTGCCCAGGCGGCGCAGACCTTCGGCGACCGCTACGACGGTGCGCAGGCTCCCTTTGTCGAGCCCGATCGCGCGTCGGTACTTCTCTTCGGCCGCCGCCTTGTCGCCCGCCATCTCGTCGATCTGGGCCTCGATCACCAGGGCCGGCGCCTCCGCACGTCCGGCTCCCGCAGGCTTCACCTTGGCGAGGTAGGCGCGGGCGGCGGCAAAATCCTTTTCGCCCGCCTTCAACCACGCCAGCATGTAGTCGCGCAGCGCCCCGAACTGGGTTTCCGCGCCGATCCGGCCGATCTGCTGCTCAGCGGCGCGGTAGTCGCCTTTCTTGATCGCCTGGACCGCCAACACAAGATTGGCGAGGCCTTCACCCGGGCGCGTCGCCAGCACCTGCGGGGCAAGCTGGGCCGCCTGGTCGATGCGTCCGGCGTACACACGCAGGCGGAAGTCGGCAAAGACGATATCCGGATCGTTTGGCGTCTCGGCGAGCGCCAGATCCATCTGGTCGGCCGCGCCGTCGTAGTCGTGATCCTCCTCGGCGACGCGCGCAGCGAGATAGCGGCCGATCAGCGGGATCGCCGCCGCCAGCTGAGCACCGCGCGGTGAAGGCCTGGCTTGGGGCGGCGTCGGGCGCTGGCCGCCCTGCTGTGCGCCAGCGGCAACGGGAAGGATAAAGAGCAGCGCCACTGACAGCAGCGCGAGGGGAATGCGTCGCATGCGGCTCACATGTTGGGGTAGTTGGGACCGCCTCCGCCCTCGGGCACGGTCCAGTCGATATTCTGCGCCGGATCCTTGATGTCGCAGGTCTTGCAGTGAACGCAGTTCTGCGCGTTGATCTGGAAGCGCGGCTGACCGTTATCCGCCGTGACGACCTCGTAAACGCCGGCCGGACAGTAACGTTGCGCGGGCTCGGCGTAGAGCGGCAGGTTGACGGCGATCGGAATGGAGGGGTCGCGCAGCTTGAGATGGACCGGCTGGTCCTCCTCATGATTGGTGTTGGAGAGGAACACCGAGGAAAGCTTGTCGAAGGAAATCACGCCGTCCGGCTTGGGATACTGGATGGGCTGGAATTCGGCCGCAGGGCGCAGGCTCTCATGATCGGCCTTCTTGTGATGCATCGTCCATGGCACTCGGATGCCGAGATCGTGCAGCCACATGTCCATGCCGCCATAGAGCGTGCCGAGGGCGGTGCCCCAGCGCAGCGCCGGCTTCACGTTGCGCACCTTGTCGAGATCCCTCCAGATCCACGATGCCTTCACCTTGACCGGATAGGCGATCAGCTCGTCGCCGCCCGTCTTGCCGGCCGCCAACGCCTCAAACGCCGCCTCGGCCGCCAGCATGCCGCTCTTGATGGCGTTGTGGCTGCCCTTGATGCGCGGCAGGTTGACGAAGCCCGCGGAACAGCCGATCAGCGCGCCGCCCGGGAAGGTGAGCTTGGGAACGGACTGCACGCCGCCCTCGTTGATGGCGCGCGAACCGTAGACCAGCCGCTTGCCGCCCTGCAGATACTTGGCGACATCGGGATGCGTCTTGAAGCGCTGGAACTCGTCGAACGGCGAGAGATAGGGGTTCTCGTAGTTGAGATGGATGACGAAGCCGATGGCGACGAGATTGTCGCCGAAATGGTACATGAATGAGCCGCCGTCGCTGCCGGTCTCGCTGAGCGGCCAGCCCATCGTGTGGACGACCAAGCCCTTCTTGAATCGGGTCGGATCGACCTGCCACAGTTCCTTGAGCCCGATGCCGAACTTCTGCGGATCGACGCCGGTGCGCAGGTCGAACTTGGCCATGAGCTGCTTGGCGAGCGAGCCGCGTGCGCCCTCGGCGATCAGCGTGTACTTGCCCAGCAACTCCATGCCCGGCGTGTAGCTGTCCTTGTGCTTGCCGTCCTTGCCGACGCCCATGTCGCCGGTGGCGACGCCCCGTACCGAGCCGTCCTCATTGTACAGCACCTCGGCGCCGGCGAACCCCGGGTAGATCTCGACCCCCAGCGCCTCCGCCTGCTGCGCCAGCCAGCGGCAGACATCGCCCAGGCTGACGATGTAGTTGCCGTGGTTGTTCATCAACCGCGGCATCAGGATATTGGGAAAGCGGAAGGACCCGGTCTTGGTCAGGAACACGAACTGGTCGTCGCTCACCTGCGTCTCGACCGGCGCGCCCTTTTCCTTCCAGTCGGGAATGAGCTCGTTCAGGCCGATCGGATCGATCACGGCCCCTGACAGGATATGGGCGCCGATCTCCGAGCCCTTCTCGATCAGGCAAACAGACACTTCGTGGTTACGCTGGGCGGCGAGCTGCTTGACACGGATCGCCGCCGACAGCCCGGCCGGGCCGCCCCCCACGATCACAACGTCATACTCCATCGACTCGCGCGCCATCACCATCTCGCTCTGCAGTGCCTTTTCCCGATGGACGCGCCGCCGGCCGGCGGCGATCCTTCGCCTGTTGATAGCCTGTCGAGGGCTGGATCGCTACCCGCTGAAAAGGGAATTCCCGTGGCAGAGCTGACCGGAATCGAGAGCAAACTCTTCACAGCCCGTGATTTCAGGCTGGAAAATGGGCAGTCCCTGCCCGCTCTGGAGCTGGCCTATGAGACTTACGGCGCACTGGCGCCGGGCCGTGACAACGCCATCCTGGTCGTGCACGGCTACACGTCGAGCCACCATGCCGCCGGCCGCAATGCGCCGGGCCGGCAGGGCCGAGGCGTCGCCGAGGGAGCGATCGGCTGGTTCGACGGATTGATCGGCCCCGGCAAGGCGGTCGACACCGATCGCTACTTCGTCGTGTCGGTGAATGCGCTGGGATCCGCGCACGGCAGCACGGGCCCCAATTGCCCCGATCCGCGCACGGGCAAACCTTACGGACCCACCTTCCCCGATATCACCATGCGCGACATCGTGGCGGCCGAAAAGCTCCTGGTCGATTCGCTCGGGCTCACGAACCTGGTGGCGGTCATCGGGCCGTCGATGGGGGGCTTCCAGTCGTTCCAGTGGGCGGCCTCCTATCCCGGCTTCATGAAGGCGATCGCGCCGTCGGTCACGGCGCCGTGCTCGCCCGGCGGGCTCGACCGGTTGGAGGCGCTGCAGAAGCGGCTGGCCAGCGATCCGAACTGGAACGGCGGCTGGTACTACGAGAACGGCGGCATCAAGCGGACGTTGGAGGAGATCCGCTTCGAAACCCTGACGGCCTACGGACAGAACGAGATCCTGGCCGAAACCATGCCCGACCCCAACGCGCGCGATGCGGCGATACGAGCCAATGCCAAGGCCTGGGCAGAGATCTATGACGGCCATTCCATGTTGGTTCTGCGCAAGGCCATCGGCACGTTCGACATCACGGGCGAGTACGCCAAGCTCAGGAACACCAAGGTGCTCTATGTGCAGTCGCCCTCCGACAAGCTGTTCGATATCGCGCAGAGCCCCGGCTATGTGAGTGACATGCGCCGCTCCGGCATCGACGTCACCTATGTTGAGCTGCCGACCAACAAGGGCCATATGGCGAGCCATGCCGATGCCGCCCTGTGGGCGCCGATCCTCGGCGCCTTCCTGAAACGCCTGCCATGACTGCCGTCAGTCCTCGCGAAGATCTCGCCTCCCTCCTGAAATGGTATGTCGACCAGGGGCTCGACGAGACCATCGGCGAGGACGCGGTCGATCGCTTCGCCCAGCCGCAGGTCGCGCCGCTCCCCTCGCCGGCCGCCGCACCGCGCGCCGCCCAGCCGACGCCGATGCGCCCGCCCGCCGCGCCTCTGCCGCTGCGGGCGCCGGTGCCGCTCGAATCGCCGCAGCTCGTCGAGGATGCGCGCGAACTCGCGCGCCGCTGCGCGACCATCACCGAACTCGAGGCAGCAATCCGCGCCTTCGAGGGGTGTGCGCTCAAGCGCACCGCCAAGAACACCGTGTTCGCCGATGGCGTTCCCGGTGCGCCCGTCATGGTGGTGGGCGAGGCACCCGGCGCCGACGAGGACCGGCTGGGCAAGCCGTTCGTGGGCGTAAGCGGCCAGCTCATGGACCGCATGTTCGCCGCCATCGGCATGAGCCGCGAGCACGACCTCTACATAACCAACATCCTGTTCTGGCGCCCGCCCGGCAACCGCACGCCGACCTTGGCCGAGCAGGCGATCTGCCTGGCCTTCACGCGCCGCCATATCGAGCTCGCCAGACCCAAGGTGCTGGTATTGGCCGGCGGCACGGCGGCCAAGGCCGTGCTCGACACGACCGAGGGCATCATGCGGCTGCGCGGCAAGTGGACGAAGGTGCGCCTCGACGACGGCAGTGAGCTACCGACCCTTCCGACCTTTCATCCTGCCTATCTGCTGCGTACGCCGGCCAGCAAACGCCAGAGCTGGTACGACCTGCTCGCTCTCGACAAGAAGCTGCGCGAGTTGGGCAGTCGATAGGGCGATGATCGCCCGGCGCTACAGTCTCTTCTTCAGGAAGAATTTCTTGTGGCCTTTCGGGTAGTCATCGAGCGTGCCGAAGACTTCGTAGCCGCGCTTTTCGTAGAAGGGCCGCGCCTGGAAGGAATGGGTGTCGAGCAGAGCCGAGTGGCAGCCGCGCTGGCGGGCATGGGCTTCGGCCTCATCCATCAGCCTTGTTCCCCAGTCCTGACCCCGCACGCTCTCGTCGGTCCAAAGAATGGAGATGCTGAGCCAGCCGCCCCAGATGCCGCCCAGGAGTCCGCCCAGCGTCTCGCCGCGCTCGCTCTTCACGAACAGGTTCAGCGGGTAATAGGTCGACACACCGGTCGCGGCGATGTTGAACATGTCGAGGCGCTCGCGGACGAGCTGCGCCTCTGCGCCTCCCGTTTCGGCGAAGACGATCCTCAGCTCATCCCTTGGCTTCAACCGCCGCTCCGCCGCACATTTCCTTGTTCGCTTCCTTCAGGCGGCCGACAGCCTCTTTGACCGGGCCATCGAGGCCTGCGCCACCCGCCGCGAGATGCGCCACGATAGCCGCCCGCATACGGGGATCCCAGAACTTCTGCAGATGATCGGCGATGGCGGCAACCGCATCGGCGCCGCGCTGCGGCGTGAAGAACTTGCCGATCTGGTTGGCCATCATCACCAGCTTGTCGTCCGACATCGGCTACTCCGCGGCGACCTTGGCGATGCGCCGGCTGTGCTCGGCTTGCTCGGTGTACTCGCGCTGCCACTCGCTGGGTCCATTGGACGGCGAGACCTGGACCGCCGTGACCTTGTACTCCGGACAGTTGGTGGCCCAGTCCGAGAATTCGGTGGTGACGACGTTGGCCTGCGTCTCCGGATGATGGAAGGTCGTGTAGACCACACCCGGCGCCACGCGATCGGTGATGCGCGCGCGCAAGGTCGTGCCGCCGGCGCGGCTGTCAAGCTTCACCCAGTCGCCGTCGCGCACGCCGCGCTGCTCGGCGTCGTGCGGATGGATCTCCAGCACGTCCTCCTCGTGCCACACGACATTGTCGGTGCGCCGAGTCTGGGCGCCGACATTGTATTGGCTGAGGATGCGGCCGGTGGTGAGCAGCAGCGGGAAGCGAGGGCCCGTGCGCTCGTCGGTCGGCACGTATTCGGTCACCATGAAATTGCCCTTGCCGCGCGCGAAGCCGCCGATATGCATGACCGGCGTACCGGTCGGCGCCTTCTCATTGCACGGCCACTGGACCGAGCCTTCCTTGTCGAGAAGGTCGTATGAGACGCCGGCGAAGGTCGGCGTCAGCCGGGCGATCTCGTCCATGACCTCGGAGGGATGGTCGTAGGGCATCTCGAAGCCCATCGCCTTGGCGATGGCGAGCGTGATCTCCCAGTCCGCCATGCCATTCTTGGGCGTCATGACACGGCGCACGCGGTTGATGCGGCGTTCGGCGTTGGTGAAGGTGCCGTCCTTTTCCAGGAAGGTCGAGCCCGGCAAGAAGATATGGGCGTAGTTCGCCGTCTCGTTCAGGAAGAGGTCCTGCACGACGACGCACTCCATCGCCGCCAGCGCGGCTTGCACGTGCTTGGTGTTGGGGTCGGACTGCAGGATGTCCTCGCCCTGCACATAGAGGCCCTTGAAGGTGCCCTCGATCGCGGCGTCGAACATGTTGGGGATGCGGAGGCCCGGCTCGGAATCGAGGGGGCGGCCCCACAGCTTCTCGAACATGGTGCGCGTGGCGTCCTCGGAGATATGGCGGTAGCCGCTGAGCTCATGCGGGAAGGAACCCATGTCGCACGAGCCCTGGACATTGTTCTGACCGCGCAGCGGGTTCACGCCGACGCCCTGCCGGCCGAGATTGCCGGTAGCCATGGCGAGGTTGGCGAGCCCCATCACGGCCGTCGTGCCCTGGCTATGCTCGGTGACGCCGAGCCCGTAATAGATCGCGCCGTTGGGGCCGGCGGCATAGAGCCGGGCGGCGGCGCGGATCGTCTCCGCCGACACGCCGGCGATCAGGCCGACAACCTCGGGGCTGTTGCGCGGCTCGGCCACGAAAGCCGCCCAATACTCGAAGGCATCGCGGTCGCAGTATTCGCGGACGAAAGCCTCGTTCACCAGGCCTTCGGTGACGATGGTGTGGGCGATCGCATTCAGGACCGCAGCGTTGGTGCCCGGCCGCAGCGGCAGGTGATAGTCGGCCTCGACATGCGGCGTGCGCACCAGGTCGATGCGGCGCGGATCGATGACGATCAGCTTGGCGCCCTCGCGCAGTCGCTTCTTCATGCGCGAGGCGAAGACGGGGTGGGCGTCGGTCGGGTTGGCGCCGATCACCAGGATCACGTCGGCCTGCTCGACCGAGTTGAAATCCTGGGTGCCCGCCGAGGTGCCGAAGGCGGTCTTGAGTCCATAGCCCGTCGGCGAATGGCAGACGCGGGCGCAGGTGTCGACGTTGTTGTTGCCGAAGCCGCCGCGCACCAGCTTCTGTACCAGGTAGGTCTCCTCGTTGGTGCAGCGCGACGAGGTGATGCCGCCGATCGCCAGCCGCCCGTATCTACCCTGCAAGCGCTTGAACTCCGAGGCGACGCGGTCGATCGCCACCTCCCAGGTCACCTCGCGCCACGGCTGGTCGATGGTCTCGCGGATCATCGGCTTCAGGATGCGTTCGCGATGATTGGCGTAGCCCCAGGCGAAGCGGCCCTTCACGCAGGAATGGCCGCGATTGGCCTTGCCATCCTTGTAGGGGACCATGCGCACCAGCTCCTCGCCGCGCATCTCCGCCTTGAAGCTGCAGCCGACGCCGCAATAGGCGCAGGTCGTCACCACCGAATGCTCCGGCTGGCCGATCTCGATGACCGACTTCTCCATCAGGGTGGCCGTCGGGCAGGCCTGCACGCAGGCGCCGCAGGACACGCATTCGGAGTCGATGAAATTCTCGTCGATGCCGGCCGAGACCTTCGAATCGAAGCCGCGCGCCTGGATGGTCAGCGCGAAGGTGCCCTGCACCTCCTCGCAGGCGCGCACGCAGCGCGAGCAGACGATGCACTTGGCGGGATCGAAGGTGAAGTACGGGTTGGACTCGTCCTTCTCCTGCCTGAGATGGTTCTCTCCTTCGTACCCATAGCGCACGTCGCGCAGGCCGACGGCACCGGCCATGTCCTGCAGCTCGCAATCGCCGTTGGCGGCACAGGTCAGGCAGTCGAGCGGGTGATCGGAGATATAGAGCTCCATCACGCCCTTGCGGATCTGCTTCAGGCGTTCGGTCTGGGTCGCCACGACAATGCCCGGCGCCACCGGGGTGGTGCAGGAAGCCGGCGTCCCGGCGCGTCCGGCGATCTCGACCAGGCAAAGACGGCACGAGCCGAAGGCGTCGACGGAGTCGGTGGCGCAGAGTTTGGGAACCTTTATGCCGGCATCCATCGCCGCGCGCATGATCGACGTGCCAGCCGGCACGGTGACGGCATTGCCGTCGATCGTAAGAGTGACCTGTTCCTGCGCGTGGCTCAGCGGCGTTCCGTAGTCGGTTTCCTGAACGAGCGACATGGCGCTCTCCTCTCTATTCCGCCGCCGCGTGAAGACGCGGGCGGTCGAAGTCCTCGGGGAAATACTTGATCGCGCTCATCACCGGATAGGGCGTGAAGCCGCCGAGCGCGCAGAGCGAGCCGAATTTCAACGTCTGGCAGAGGTCGGCGATCAGCGCGAGATTGGCCTCGGTCCGCTCGCCGCGGATGATCCTGTCCATGGTCTCGGTGCCGCGCACCGAGCCGATGCGGCAGGGCGTGCACTTGCCGCAGGATTCAATGGCACAGAATTCCAGCGCGAAGCGCGCCTGGCGGGCCATGTCGACCCGATCGTCGAACACCACAACGCCACCATGGCCGATCAGCCCGTCGAGCGCCGTGAAGGCCTCATAGTCATACGGCGTGTTGAACAGGGTGCGGGGGAAATAGGCGCCGAGCGGCCCACCCACCTGCACCGCCCGCACCGGCCGCCCGCTGACGGTACCGCCGCCGACATCCTCGACGATCTCGCCCAAGGTCAAGCCGAACGCCGCCTCGAACAGGCCACCATGCTTGACGTTGCCGGCGAGCTGGATCGGCATGGTGCCGCGCGAGCGGCCCATGCCGAGCTCGGCATAGCGAGCGGCGCCGTCGGCCAGGATCGCCGGCACCGTGGCGAGCGAGATCAGGTTGTTGATCACGGTGGGGCGGCCGAACAGACCCTTGTGCGCCGGCAGCGGCGGCTTGGGGCGGACCTGACCGCGCTTGCCCTCGAGACTGTCCAGCAGCGAGGTCTCCTCGCCGCAGACATAGGCGCCGGCGCCGACACGCACCTCCATGTCGAAGCCTGCCTCAGCGCCCAGCAGCCCTTCCGCCTCGGCGAGCACGACGGCGCGCTCCATGGCGCGGATCGCGTCGGGATACTCCGAACGAATATAGACGTAGCCCTTGGTCGCGCCGACGGCGAAGCCGGCAATCGCCATGCCCTCGATCAGGAGGAAAGGATCGCCTTCCAGGATCATGCGATCGGCGTAGGTACCCGAGTTGCCCTCGTCGGCGTTACAGACGACATATTTGCGGTCAGCGACCGCGTCGGCGACGGTCTTCCACTTGATACCGGTTGGAAACCCCGCGCCGCCGCGGCCACGCAGGCCGGATTTCACCACCTCTTCCAGCGTGCCGGCAGCGCCGAGGCTGCGGGCCCGTTCCAGACCGCGCCAGCCGCCATGAGCGCGATAATCGGCAAGCGACAGCGGGTCGACGACGCCGCAGCGCGCGAAGGTGATGCGGGTCTGGCGCTTCAGGAAGGGAATGTCCTCGGGCCGGCCGACGCAAAGCGGGTGGGTCGTACCGAACGGCTCGGAACCGGCGAACAGACCCGGCACGTCGCTGACCATGACAGGGCCGAAGCCGACTCGACCGCCCGGCTTTTCCAGCTCGACCAGGGGCTCCAGCCAGAACAGCCCGCGCGAGCCGGTACGCACGATCTCGACCGCGAGCCCACGCCGCCTCGCCTCATCAAGGATGGCGGCTGCCACCCTGTCGGCGCCAACGGCCCGGGCCGCCGCATCGCGCGGCACGAAAAGGCGCATGCTCATCGGCCCACCTCCCGGACGATCTCCTCGATCGACTCGGCCGATAGCCGTGCCTTTGGTTCGCCGTCGAGCATGGCCGACGGGGCACAGGCGCATAGGCCCAGGCAATAGGTGGCTTCGACGGTGACCTGTCCGTCCGGTGTGGTGCCGCCCCACTCGACACCGAAACGATCGAGCACACAGCGCGCCAAGGCTTCGCCGTCCATCGATTGGCAGGCTTCGGCGCGACAGAGCTTCAGCACGTGACGCCCAGCCGGCTGCTCGCGAAAATCGTGGTAGAAGCTCACGACGCCGTGGACCTCGGCTCGGCTTAAATTGAGCGCATCGGCGACCAGGCGAACTGCCGCGGGCGGGATGCATCCGAAAGCAGCTTGCAGGTCGTGCAGGATGGGCAACAATGGTCCTTCGCGGCCGCCATGCCGTCGGATGATGTTGCTAGCCTCTGACTCGTTCCATACCGTCATTTTAGTCGCAGCGCTTCCCTTCAAGGCAGAATCTGAAGCGGCTCGACCCAGATCAACAAAGCTCTCGGGTGGCGCGATAGAATAAATCTATCGTGGACTCACCTTTTGAACCCTCACGAGGCGCAACTGCAAGTGGTCCGGCCAACTTGACGGTCCCGGACGCGACGGCCAAGATCGCTCCAAATCGTTCATCGGCCCATCAAAACAAGACTTTAGGGAGGAACCATGGCAATGACCGATTTAACTCGGCTGCGTTCGCTCGCGGCGGCGGCTGCCCTGATGGCCGGCTTGTGGACCGTCCCGGCGGCGGCTTGGGAGCCGACGCGCAACGTGGAATTCATCGTTCCCGCCGGCACGGGCGGCGGCGCCGACCAGATGGCCCGCATGATCCAGGGTATCGCCACCAAACACAATCTGATGAAGCAGACCATGGTGGTGGTGAACAAGGCGGGAGGCGCCGGTGGGGAAGGCTTTCTCGACGTCAAGAACTCGAAGGGCAATCCCAACAAGCTGGTCATCACACTGTCGAACCTGTTCACCACCCCGCTGGCCACGGGCATTCCCTTCTCATGGAAGGACATGACGCCGGTCGCCATGCTGGCGCTCGACGAGTTCGTCCTCTGGGTGAATGCCGACACGCCCTACAAGACCGTTCAGGACTATGTGAACGCCATCAAGGCTGCGCCGGACGGTCAGTTCAAAATGGGCGGCACCGGGTCCAAGCAGGAAGACCAGATCATCACCGTCGCGCTGGAAAAGGCGATCGGCAAGAAACTGACCTACGTGCCATTCAAGGGTGGCGGAGAAGTCGCGGTCCAGCTCGTCGGCAAGCACATCGACTCGACGGTGAACAATCCGATCGAGGCGGTGGCTCAGTGGCGCGCCGGCAAGCTTCGCCCGCTCTGCGTCTTCGACAGCAAGCCGCTGCCGGTGACGGACAAGATCGCCGGCGACATGTCGTGGGCCGACATCCCGACCTGCAAGTCGCAGGGACTCGACATCGAGTATCTGATGCTGCGCGGCGTCTTCATGCCGGCGGGCGTGCCGAAGGAAGCCGTCGATTACTACGTCGACCTGTTCAAGAAGATCAGGGCCACGCCGGAATGGGCACAGCTCATGAAGGACGGCGCGTTCAACCAGTCCTTCATGGCCGGCGCCGACTACACCAAGTGGGTCGAAAACGAGGAAAAGCGCCATCGGGACCTGATGAAGGAAGCGGGCTTCCTCGCCCCCCACTGACCGCAGCCCCCGCCAGCAAAGGTCGTCCATGTCCCACCCGCCGGATGATCCGAACCTGGCCGGACCGCAGCACCGTCATGTCGAGATGGGGGTTGCCGTCTTCATGATGCTGCTGGGCGTCATCACCATCGTCGGCAGCCTGAAGGTGGGAATCGGTTGGGCGGCTGAAGGACCGCAATCCGGCTTCTTCCCCTTCTGGATCGGCGTCCTGATTGTGGCGGCCAGCGGATACAACTTCGTGCGCGCCTATGCCAGTACCGGCAGCAGGCTATTCGCCGGATGGGGGCAGATCAGGCAGGTCCTGAAGGTCGTATGGCCGATGGCGCTGTATGTCGCCGCCATACCATGGCTCGGCATCTACGTCTCATCGGTGCTCCTGACCGCAGGCTTCATGCGTTGGCTCGGCCGATATGGCTGGGCCCTGACCCTTGGCGTCAGCGTCGGATTGCAGGTTCTTGCCTATCTGACGTTCGAGAAATGGTTCCTCGTGCCGCTGCCCAAGGGACCACTCGAGGACCTGCTCGGGCTCTAGATCAAGGGGCGACGAAAGGAACCGGGGAATCGATGGAAGGCATCGGCGATTTGCTGGGCGGCTTTGCCGTCGTCCTGAGCTGGACCAACGTCCTCTACATGCTGATCGGCATCGTACTGGGCGTGATCATTGGCGTCCTGCCCGGCCTGGGCGGCGCCAATGGCGTGGCCATCCTGCTGCCGCTCACCTTCAGCATGCCGCCAACCTCGGCCATCATCCTGCTGTCCTGCATCTACTGGGGGGCGCTGTTCGGCGGGGCCATCACCTCGATTCTGTTCAATATCCCGGGCGAACCCTGGTCGGTCGCGACCACCTTCGATGGCCATCCCATGGCGCAGAACGGCAAGGCAGGCGAGGCGCTGACGGCGGCCTTCACCTCGTCTTTCGTCGGCGCGCTGTTCGCCATCATCGTCATCACGCTCGCGGCGCCCCTGGTGGCAAGCTTCGCCCTGCAGTTCGGACCGGTCGAGAAGTTCTCGGTGTTCTTCCTCGCCTTCTGCAGCTTCGTCGGCATGGGCAAGGAGCCGCCGACCAAAACCATCGCGTCGATGATGCTGGGCTTCGCCCTGGCCGCCGTCGGCACCGACACGGTGACGGGCCAGCTCCGCCTGACCTTCGGCTCGGAGGAGCTTTTGAGCGGCTTCGACTTCCTGGTGGCGGTGATCGGCCTCTTCGGCATCGGTGAGATCCTGCTCACCATGGAAGAGGGGCTGAGCTTCAAGGGCAAGGCCACAGGCATCAACCCCACCGTGGTCCTGCAGACCTGGAAGGAACTGCCGCGCTACTGGGTGACCTCGCTGCGTTCCTGCGTGATCGGCTGCTGGATGGGTATCACTCCGGCCGGCGCCACGCCGGCCTCGTTCATGAGCTACGGTATCGCCAAGCGCGCTTCCAAGAACGGCCCAAGGTTCGGCGCCGGCGAGATCGAGGGAGTGATCGCGCCGGAGACCGCCGCGCACGCCGCCGGCACCTCGGCGCTGCTGCCGATGCTGTCACTCGGCGTGCCGGGATCGCCGACCGCCGCCGTGCTGCTGGGCGGCCTCCTGATCTGGGGCCTGCAGCCCGGGCCGCTGCTGTTCGTGGAGCAGAAGGATTTCGTTTGGGGCCTGATCGCCAGCATGTATCTCGGCAATGTGGTCGGGCTTGCGGTCGTCCTCACCATGGTGCCGTTCTTCGCCGCCATCCTGAGGGTGCCCTTCGGCATCATCGCCCCCGTCATCCTGGTGATCTGCGCCATCGGCGCCTACACGGTGCACAACAACAGCTTCGATGTCGTGATGATCCTAGTGTTCGGCATCGCAGGCTACTTCTTGAAGAAGTGCAACTATCCCCTGGCACCGATGGTCCTGGCGATCGTGCTGGGCGACAAGGCGGAGGAGGCCTTCCGCCAGTCGTTGCTGATCTCGCGGGGCAGCCTTACGGTGTTTTGGTCAAACGGGCTCGTCACCACGATCATGGCCTTGGGCCTGGTGGCTCTGTTCTGGCCGCTCATCTCCAGCCTCTTTGGCCGCCTGCTGACGCCCGCGCTGAACAAATAAAGCCGAAACAGGCCGCATCGCGGGCAGCGATTCGACAGACTTGGCCCTCTGGTATTATGAATAATGTATTCAAGGTGTGGCAGACCACAAGGGAGGATGCCGGCGCCATGAGCGAAGCACGTTTGGTCGTTGCCCCGATCGACAGTCGGGAAACCTTCAAGGACAAGGCCTATGCGGCCTTGCGCAACGTCATCGTGTCTTCCGGCATCTACCGTTCCCGCGCCGACATCCGGCTCGACGAACGCCAGCTTGCGCAGGATTTCGGCGTATCGCGCACGCCGGTACGCGAGGCGATGGCGCAGCTGGAGCGCGAGGGCTTCGTGCGCTCCGTGCCGCGGCGCGGCGTCTATGTCGTGCGCAAGACCAAGAGCGAAGTGATCGAGATGATCACTGCCTGGGCTGCGCTGGAAAGCATGGCGGCGAGGCTGATTACTCAGTCAGCGAGCGATGAGGACATCGCCGGGCTGCGGCGCCTGTTCACGACCTTCGAGGGCGACAAGCTGCACGCCAAGCTCGACGAGTATTCCGAGGTCAACATCACCTTTCACCAGACCATCATCAGGCTAAGCGGCAACCAGGTGCTGATCCGTCTGGCGGAGAACCTTTTCACGCACATGCGCATGATCCGCGGCGCCACGATCGGCGAGGACGATCGCGTCGACCGCTCGATCCGCGATCACATGAATATCATCCAGGCACTGGAGGCGCGCGACACGGAGCGCGCCGAGGACCTGGTGCGCCAGCATGCGCTCGGCCTTGCCGCGCATGTCGCCAAGCACGCCGATTATCTGGACTGAAGAGTATTCGGGGAGGAAACCCATGGCCGAGGCAGCGCTGAAGGAAAAAGCAGACGAGACGCAGGAGCTGACGGACGGCTTCAGCCTCGTCATCGATGCGATGAAGCTGAACGACGTCGGCACGATCTACGGCGTACCGGGCATTCCCATCACCGATCTCGGTCGCATGGCGCAGGCTGCCGGCATCCGCGTGCTGTCGTTCCGCCACGAGCAGAACGCGGGCTACGCTGCCGCCATCGCAGGCTTTCTGACCAAGAAGCCCGGCGTCTGCCTCACCGTATCGGCCCCCGGTTTCCTGAACGGCCTGACGGCACTCGCCCACGCGACCACCAACTGCTTCCCGATGATCCTGATCTCGGGCTCGTCGGAGCGCGAGGTCGTCGACCTGCAGCAGGGCGACTATGAGGAGATGGACCAGCTCGCTATCGCCAAGCCGCTGTGCAAGGCGGCCTATCGCGTACTGCACGCCCAGGATATCGGCATCGGCTTCGCGCGCGCCATCCGCGCCGCCGTGTCCGGCCGCCCGGGCGGTGTCTATCTGGACCTGCCGGCCAAGCTCTTCGCGCAGGTCATGAACGCCGACGCCGGCGCAAAGTCGCTGGTGAAGGTGATCGACGCCGCGCCGGCGCAGATTCCCGCGCCGGCCGCAGTCAAGCGCGCCCTCGACGTGCTGAAATCCGCCAAGCGCCCACTGATCATCCTCGGCAAGGGCGCCGCCTACGCCCAGGCCGACGATGCCCTGCGCACCCTGGTCGAAAAGAGCGGCGTGCCGTTTCTGCCCATGAGCATGGCGAAGGGCCTACTGCCCGACACCCATCCGCAGTGTGCCGGCGCCGCGCGCTCGACCGTGCTGAAGGATTTGGACGTCGTGATGCTGATCGGCGCGCGACTCAACTGGCTTCTGTCGCATGGCAAGGGCAGGAACTGGGGCGACGCGCCCAAGAAGTTCATCCAGGTCGACATCGAGCCGCGCGAGATGGACAGCAATGTCGAGATTGCGGCTCCGGTGGTGGGCGACATCGGCTCCTGCGTCGCGGCCCTGGTCGAGGGCATGAGCGGCGACTGGCCGGGCGCGCCGGCCGACTGGATCGGCACGGCCAAGGCCAAGCGAGACGAGAACGTCGCCAAGATGGCGCCGCGCTTCATGAACAACAAGTCGCCGATGGACTATCACGGCGCGCTGGGCGCGCTGCGCACCATCATCAAGGAGCGGCCGGACGCCATCCTGGTCAACGAGGGTGCCAACACGCTCGACCTCGCGCGCGGCGCGATCGACATGTACAAGCCGCGCAAGCGGCTCGACGTCGGCACCTGGGGCGTCATGGGCGTCGGCATGGGCTCAGCTATCGCCGCGGCCGTGGAGACCGGCCATCCCGTGCTCGCGGTCGAGGGCGACAGTGCCTTCGGCTTCTGCGGCATGGAGATCGAGACGATCTGCCGCTACAAGCTGCCGGTCTGCGTCGTGGTGTTCAACAACGACGGCATCTACCGAGGTGTCGACGTCAACGCCAGCGGCGGCTCCGACCCGGCAACGACCGCCTTCGTGAAGGGCGCACGATACGACAAGATGGCCGAGGCCTTCGGCGGCGTCGGCGTCAACGCCACCACGCCCGACGAGCTCAAGCGCGCGGTCAACGAGGCGCTCGACTCTGGCAAGCCCACCCTGATCAACGCCGTGATCGATCCCGCTGCCGGCAGCGAGAGCGGCCGCATCGGCAACCTCAATCCGCAAAGCAAACTGCGCAAGAAGTAGTCCGCGCGGCACCAGACGACATTCCAGCGATCGGAGACAAACATGGCTAAGAAGAAGGACAAGAAGACGAAGACCAAGGACAAGGACAAAAACAAGGCCTCCAAGAAGGCCAAGGGGGCGAAGAAGCTGGCCCTCAAGGTCGTCGCCGGAAAGGCCAACGGAAACGGCCTGCCCAAAGCCTCGACCAAGCCCTGGGGCAAGGATGGCAAGGCGCTGGACGGCGTCCGCATCCTCGACTTCACGCACGTGCAATCGGGCCCGACCTGCACGCAGCTGCTGGCTTGGTTCGGCGCCGACGTGATCAAGGTCGAGCGCCCGGGCACCGGCGACATCACGCGCGGCCAGCTTCAGGACGTGCCGAACGCCGACAGCCTCTATTTCACCATGCTCAACCACAACAAGCGCTCCATCACGCTTGATTCAAAGAGCAAGGAGGGCATGAAGGTGCTCGAGCGCCTGGTGAAGACCTGCGACGTGCTGGTCGAGAATTTTGCGCCCGGCGCGCTCGACCGCATGGGCTTGACGTGGGAGCGCGTCCACGACTGGAACCCGCGCATGATCGTGGCCTCTGTGAAGGGCTTCGGCCCCGGTCCTTACGAGGAGTGCAAGGTCTATGAGAACGTGGCGCAATGCGCCGGCGGCGCCGCCTCGACCACGGGCTTCCTCGACGGCCCGCCGCTGGTGACCGGCGCGCAGATCGGCGATTCCGGCACCGGCCTGCATCTGGCTCTGGGCATCGTCTGCGCCCTCTACCAGCGCAAGCGCACCGGCCGCGGCCAGCGCGTGCTGGCCTCGATGCAGGACGGCGTGCTGAACCTCTGCCGCGTCAAGCTGCGCGACCAGCAGCGCCTCAAGCACGGACCACTGAAGGAATACAGCCAGTACGGCCAAGGCATCCCGTTCGGCGAGGCCACGCCGCGCGCCGGCAACGATTCGGGCGGCGGCCAGCCGGGCTGGATCCTGAAGTGCAAGGGCTGGGAGACCGATCCCAACGCCTACATCTACTTCATCACCCAGGCGCCGGTGTGGGAGAAGATCTGCGATCTGATCGGCAAGCCCGATTGGAAGACCGATCCGGACTACGCCAAGCCGCCGGCGCGCCTGCCGCGGCTCAAGCATATCTTCGACACGATCGAACAGTGGACCACGACCAAGACCAAGTTCGAGGTCATGGAACTCTGCAACGCGGTCGACATCCCGGTCGGGCCAATCCTGTCGATGAAGGAACTGGCCGAGGAGCAGTCGCTGCGCGAAACCGGCACGATCGTCGAGGTCGATCATCCGACGCGCGGCAAGTACCTCTCGGTCGGCAATCCGATCAAGCTCTCCGACAGCATCACCGAGGTCGAGCGCTCGCCACTGCTGGGCGAGCACACCGACGAGATCCTCACCAAGGTGCTGAAGTTCACGCCGCGCGAGATCGCCGAGATCAAGGCGTCGGGCGCGACCGGACAGGCTCCGAAAGCCCAGGCCGCGGAGTAGATCATGCGTATCGTGGTCCATGGCCAGCAGGCCTTCGGCAAGGCCGTGCTGGAGGCGCTGCTGAAGCGCGGCGAGAACGTAGTCGGCGTCTACGTCGCACCCGAGAAGCCCGGCCAGAAGGCAGATCCGCTGAAGGACGCGGCGCTGGCAGCCAAGCTGCCGGTGTTCCAGCCCGCTTCCTACCGCAAGCCCGAGGTGTGGGAAGAGTTCAAGGCGCTGAAGCCCGACCTTCAGGTCATGGCTTTCGTGACCCTATTTGTGCCCGAGGAGTTCCTGAACATCCCGACACACGGTTCGATCCAGTACCACCCGTCCCTGCTGCCGGCCTATCGCGGTGCATCGGCCATCAACTGGCCAATCATCCTCGGCGAGAAGGAGACGGGCCTCTCGATCTTCTGGCCGGACAACGGTCTCGATACCGGCGACGTGCTGCTGCAGAAGAAGACGCCGATCGGACCCAAGGACACGCTGGGCACGGTCTACTTCGACCGCCTGTTCCCAATGGGCGTCGATGCGATGCTCGAGTTCGGTCGACCTGGTGAAGGCCGGCAAGGCGCCGCGCATCAAGCAGGACGAGAAGCTCGCCACCTACGAAGGGCGCGCCACGGCCGACATCGCCCGCATCGACTGGGGCAAGTCGTGGCGCCAGATCGATCCGCTGGTGCGCGGCTGCAATCCCGCGCCCGGCGCCTGGACGACGATCGACGGCAAGAACCTGCAGGTCTTCGACATCCAGCCGCTGCCGGCGCGCGATCCCAAGGGCATCGGCGGCAAGTATGGCGAAGTCGTCGAGGTCTCGGCCGATGGCTTCACGGTCGTCTGCCCGGATGGCCGCATCAAGATCCTGCGCGTGAAGCCGGCCGACGGGCCGAAGGTCGGCGCCGGCGAATGGGCGGAGGCCACCAAGCTCGCCGTCGGTGGGCGGCTGGTCTGAACGACAGCACGAACAAACTCCTCACCCTGGGGAGCGCCCGCAGGGCGCGTCTCGAAGGGCGAGCAACAACAAGACTGCGGCCCCCCCCTTCGAGACATGACTCAGGGTGAGGTTGTTCCGTAACCAGAGGAAACGTCCGATGCCCGCGTCACAGCACACAAACCCGAAATCAGACATCCAGATCGCGCAGGACGCCACCAAGCGGCCCATCATGGAGCTCGCGCGCGATAAGCTGGGCATCGCACCGGAGAACCTCGACCCTTACGGCCACTACAAGGCCAAGGTCTCGATGGACTACATCAAGTCGCTGCAGAGCCGGCCAGACGGCAAGCTGATCCTGGTGTCGGCGATCTCACCCACACCCGCTGGCGAAGGCAAGACGACGACGACGGTCGGCCTGACCGATGCGCTGAACCACATCGGCAAGAAGGCAATGCTCTGCCTGCGCGAGCCCTCGCTCGGCCCCTCCTTCGGCATGAAGGGCGGAGCGGCAGGTGGCGGCTATGCCCAGGTCGTGCCCATGGAGGACATCAACCTCCACTTCACCGGCGACTTCCACGCCATTGGCGCGGCGCACAATCTTCTGTCGGCGCTGATCGACAATCACATCTACTGGGGCAATGCGCTGGGCATCGACGGACGGCGTGTGGCCTGGCGGCGGGCCATCGACATGAACGACCGCAGCCTGCGCGAGATCGTCTCCTCGCTGGGCGGCGTCGCCAACGGCTTCCCGCGCGAAGACGGCTTCGACATCACGGTCGCCTCAGAGGTCATGGCCATCTTCTGCCTGGCCAAGGACCTGGAAGACCTGAAGGCCCGGCTGGGCAACATCATCGTGGCCTATACCCGCGACCGCAAGCCGGTGCGCGCGGCCGAGCTGAAGGCGCACGGACCGATGGCGGTGCTGCTGAAGGACGCCCTGTCGCCCAACCTGGTGCAGACCCTGGAGGGCACGCCTGCCTTCATCCATGGCGGGCCGTTCGCCAACATCGCGCATGGCTGCAACTCGGTGCTGGCCACGACCACCGCGCTGAAACTCGCCGACTATGTGGTGACCGAGGCGGGCTTCGGCGCCGACCTGGGCGGCGAGAAATTCATCGACATCAAGTGCCGCAAGACCGGCCTGATGCCCGATGCGGTGGTGCTGGTCGCGACCATCCGCGCCCTCAAGATGCATGGCGGGGTCAAGAAGGAAGACCTCAAGACCGAGAACCTGAAGGCGCTCGATGCCGGCATGGCCAACCTGCAGCGCCATGTCGAGAACGTGAAGAAGTTCGGCCTGGTGCCGGTGATCTCGATCAACCGCTTCAGCGCCGACACCGACGCCGAGATCAAGCTGGTCGAGGCGGCCTGCGCCAAGCTCGGCGTCGAGGCGGTGATGGCCGACCATTGGGCCGAGGGCGGCAAGGGCGCGGCCGACGTGGCGCGCGCGGTGGTGAAGGTGATCGAAGGCGGCAAGAGCAAGATGAAGCTGCTCTATCCCGACGACATGCCACTGCTGGAAAAGATCCGCACTATCGCCAAGGAAATCTACCGCGCCAAGGACATCGCCGCCGACAAGCCGGTGCGCGATCAGCTCGCCTCCTTCGAGGCCATGGGCTTCGGCAAGGTGCCGGTCTGCATCGCCAAGACGCAGTATAGCTTCTCGACCAATCCCGACGCCAAGGGCGCGCCGGTCGACCATGTCGTGACGGTGCGCGAGGTCCGGCTGTCGGCCGGCGCGGAGTTCGTGGTCGCGGTGTGCGGCGACATCATGACCATGCCGGGCCTGCCCAAGGTGCCGGCCGCCAACTCGATCGATATCGGTCCCGACGGCAAGATTGTCGGGCTGTTTTAGTCTAGGGTCTCCTCAGCAAAGGCCGAGGAGATTCCGATGAACGTGACGACGAAGATGAAGCCGGCCGCGGCGGCGCGACCCGATCTCGACCCCGAGCTCAACAACCTCGCCATGTCGAAGGAGGCGCAGCCCCTGTTCGACGCGGTGATGAAGCACATCGCGGAGAACGTGGCCCCGATGGCGGACGAGTTCTTCCGCCTGGGCGAGGCCCGCAAGGATCCGTGGAGCTGGGCGCCCGGCCAGCTCGAGCTCCTCGAGGTTGCCAAGAACAAGGCCAAGGCTTCCGGCCTGTGGAACTTCTTCCTGCCGACGTCGGAGATCGGCCGCGGCCTCACCAACCTCGACTATGCCTATATCGCCGCCGAGCTCGGCAAGCAGCCGCTCGCGTCGGAGTCGCTCAACTGCTCAGCGCCGGACACCGGCAACATGGAAGTGCTGGAAAAGGTCGGTACGCCCGAGCAGAAGGAGAAGTGGCTGAAGCCGCTGCTCAATGGCGAGATCCGGTCGGCCTATGCCATGACCGAGCCGAACGTGGCCTCGTCGGACGCCAAGAACGTCGCCACGCGCGCCGAGCTCGACGGCGACGACTGGGTCATCAACGGCGAGAAGTACTACATCTCCGGTGCCGGCGATCCGCGCTGCAAGATCATGATCACCATGGTCAAGACCAGCCCCGACGCCTCACCGCAGTTCCAGCAGTCGCAGATCCTGGTGCCCATCGAGACGCCGGGCGTGAAGATCCTGGGGCCGATGTGCGTCTTCGGCCACGATCACGCGCCGCGCGGCCACATGCACATCAAGTTTGAGAACGTCCGAGTGCCCCGGGGGAACATGCTGCTGGGTGAGGGCCGCGGCTTCGAGATCTCGCAGGTCCGCCTCGGCCCGGGCCGCATCCACCATTGCATGCGCTCGATCGGCGCCGCCGAGAAGGCGCTCGACCTGATGGTCAAGCGCGGCTCGACCCGCACCGCCTTCGGCAAGAACCTGATCGCGCTCGGCAAGAACCTCGAGACCGTGTCGCGCGCGCGTATCGAGATCGAGGCCATGCGGCTCATGGTGCTGAAGGCCGCCAAGGCGATGGACGTGCTGGGCAACCGCGAGGCCCGCGTGTGGGTCAGCATGGTGAAGGCCATGGTGCCCGAACGGGTCTGCCAGATCATCGACCAGGCCATCCAGATCCACGGCGCCACCGGCATCTCGCAATGGACGCCGCTCGCCGAGATGTACGCCCAGCAGCGCACCCTGCGCCTGGCCGACGGCCCGGACGAGGTGCATCACATGGTGGTGGGCCGCGCGGAGCTCAGCCGGCACTGATACCGCTGGGGAAGGCGGCCGGCCCGAGTGCGGGCCGCCAATTCGATCGATATCGGGCGCTGACGGGCGCATCGCGGGGTTGTTCCAGCTGTCCTCTCCGCGAACGGGGCCGTCGGATCATGCACCTTGTCAAGGTAGAGGCATCACGGACTTGCGCGGTCGTACGGGAAAGCCGGGCTTCTCGCCGGCAGGCCAGGGCCTCCGCGATTACCTCGAGGCACTGCCTCGCTGCAACGGCCCGACAGTCGGTTGCGCTGTCACTGGGTGCGGAAGGCAGAAGCCCCGTGCCATCGGTGCTTCATTTGCGGTCCGCGCCCAAATTATTCGGTTTCAAGAGCGACCTAGCCATTCGAATTACAATCTGCCCGCTGATTGCCGCCGAGATCAGCACGCCAACTGCCGTGCCAACTTCTTCGTGCCCGACGAACGAGCCTATCCACCGGCAGACCAATACCAATGGAAGGAAAGCAAGATAGACCGCCCAAGTCTGCCAACGTTCATGTACCTGCCGACTGACGCGCCGCCCAGCGGCGCGCCGTTCGGCTGCCGGGAGATCGGACAACTCTGGAAGGCTCTTATATGACCAATAGAATTGCATCGCAGCCGCCGCCTTAGCCTTTGTCAGTACGCTCGATAATCTTCCGGAGGTGCGATCGCGTAATTTGGAACACCATCCGTTCAGAAACTACACAGCCAATTCCAGCCGCGACCACCAATCCAACGAAGTAGCCCCCAAATATCGAACCTAGCGCGTCGGCGACAAACGGTATTGGAACGGTGACAATCACCATTGCCATCAAAGTTTGCCACTGTCCGTAAGTCTGATCGGTGGCTTTCTTCCAAACGTCCTTGCGTTCGGCGTCGGATGAAGCTGATAGTTCTGGCAGACTCTTATACGACCAATGGATTGGCATGGTTTCGCCTCGTTATCCCGGTTCTCGAACGAAAGACGGTTCAACTTGGCCTCTTGTTACAGAGGCAATGACAGCGATAACTGCCAACGCCACTTCATGTGCCCTGGTGGCTAGGGGGCGACAGGGTTGGCACCAAGGGGCGCAGCGTCGATCATCGTGTCCGCAGTGAAGTCGCCTCCGGCTCCCAGAACTCTGCCAAGGCGCCCACCGACATACGCTCCGAGCCAGGGGCCGCCAGGAACGGGGATGAACGTGCCAAGGCCAGCTCTGAGCAAACCGCCCACAAAGGTGCCGACATCCTGCCCATTAATGTCAGACGGCAGGATAGTCTGGAGCGGATTTGCGACCCTGTTGGTGTTCGGGTTGGCCGCTCGGTCTACCGCTTGTCGCAACGGGTCCGGGATGGGCAAGCCTCCCGAGTTAGCGTAGGGGCCGGCCGCTCCGTCCACCGCTTGGCGCAAGGGATCTTGGGGCAGCGAGCCTCCGGAGACCGGGACATAGGCCTGATTCGGCATCGGAAAGAGGCCGTTACCGCCCTGATACCCCCCCCGCTTGCAGCACATTGCTGTAGGGATCGTAGCCAGGGGCTATCCCGCTGGGGACGGAAGGCAAGGGGCGACGCGCCGACCCATTGTTGTCGTCCGTCAGACCGACGCGAAAGCCGGGCACGTATGTGTCGGATGCCACCTTAAACAGGGTCAGATCCTCAAAAAATTCCGGCATTTCTGCCGATTGTTTGATGATGCTGCGCGGTTCAGCGGCCAGAACATAGATCAAACTTCAGTATAAGTCAATAATATATCAAGTAATGCTTATCTGCGCGGCCAACACTGAATGACAGCGTCCGCCGAAAGGCGTGCCGTCTTGAGGCCAAGGCCTGCAAGACGGTACGAGAGCATATGGACACCGCCTTCGTCGCCGATTGGCTGAATCTCATACTGCGCTGGGCCCACATGATCGTGGGCATTGCCTGGGTCGGCGCCTCTTTCTACTTCATCTGGCTGGACAATCACCTGCAGCCGCCACTCGACCCGGCCGATGCCGCCAAGGGCATCGGTGGCGAGGTCTGGGCGGTCCATGGCGGTGGCTTCTACACGGCCAAGAAGTTCGCCCTCGCTCCGGAGAAGCTTCCGCCCGAGCTGCACTGGTTCAAATGGGAAGCCTATACGACCCTGATCACGGGCTTCCTGCTGCTCTGCCTGGTCTATTACTACGGCGCTGAGATCGCCCTGATCGATCCCGCGGTGATGCCGCTTTCCAGGCCCGAAGCCATCGCCATCGGCCTCGCCTTCCTGGTGTTGGGTTGGCTGGTCTATGACGGGCTTTGCCGCTCGGCCTTCGGCGAGGACGACGCTGTCCTGGGCGGGCTGCTCTTCCTCTATTGCACGATCGCCGCCTGGGCGCTCTGCCACCTGTTCTCGGGGCGCGGCGCCTACCTCCATTTCGGCGCCATGCTCGGCACCATCATGGTGCTGAACGTCTACTTCGTGATCATCCCCGGCCAGCGCGAGCTGGTGAAGGCCAAGGAGGAAGGCCGCGCGCCCGATCCGAAGTACGGCGCCATGGGCCGCCAGCGCTCGGTGCACAACACCTATTTCACCCTGCCGGTGCTGTTCACCATGATCAGCAACCACTATGCCGGCGTCTACGGTCATCCCTGGAACTGGGTGTTGCTGATCCTGATATCGGCCGCCGGCGCCCTGGTGCGTGTGTGGTTCGTGCAGCGGCACAAGGGCGACGCCAATCCGTTGGTGCTGGCGGCCGGCCTGGTCCTGCTGGCGATCACCGCCTTGCTCGCCTTGCCGCAGCCCAGCAGTGGCGCCGGCGGGCCGGTGACGTTCGTCCAGATCCAGCCCCTCATCCAGGCGAAGTGCGTGCCCTGCCACGCCAGTCGACCGACCCAGGAAGGCATCGCCGCCGCCCCCAAGGGCGTGATCCTGGAAACGCCGTCGCAGATCCAGGCGATGGCCGCCGCCATCAACCAGCAGGCCGCCGTGTCCCGCGCGATGCCGCCCGGCAACATGACCCATATCACGGACGCGGAGCGGGGCATGATTGCGCGGTGGTTCGCCGGCGGCGCACAATAGCGCAATGAGCCTGCGCCTAGGCGAATGGCCCTGGCGTCGCTTGCTGACGGCGGCGCTGGCGGCGGTCGCGATTCTTGCCTACTGGAGCCACGTCTCCGAACGCGGCGCACGAGATGTCGCGCACGGGCCGGTCGTCGCTGCGCGTCCCACGCCGGCCGAGGCCAACGGCTGGGGCGCCGGCGTGGGTTTTGCCGACGAGCGCCGGCTGGACGAACACTACCGCAAGCACGGCGCGGAGTTCGGACGCATCACCAAGCAGGACTATCTGCATCAGGCGCAACTCCTGCGCGATGCCAGGGTCGGCGGCCCCATCGTCGAGTCGGTGCGCGGCGACGGCGTGATCACGCGCTTCGACAAGCAGACCGGCGCCTTCATCGCCTTCAATCCCAACGGCGTCATCCGCACCTTCTTCAAGCCCAATGACGGCGAGCGCTATTGGCGGCGCCAGGCGGAGCGCGGGGAATGAAGCCGCCTCCTCCGCCCGGCCCGCCCGACGTCGCCGACCTGCGCGACCTGATCGACCAGTGGGCGGAGTTCGCCGCCGACCTCGATCGCAAGGGCTATACCTTCGATCTCGACAACTGGCTGAATGATGTCGACGTGCGCGAGCTGATTCTCGAGGCTTTGCCGATGTTCAGCCGCGAGGAGCTGGGCGAGCACGCATTGAAGCTTGACCAAGCCGATAAGGATTTCATGAACGGCACACGCGATCTCAAGAAATGCGTGTGGGGCAAGGGCACGGCCCGCAAGGAAAAATGGACGCCGCAAAAGAACTGGTGGTACTTCCGGACCCCGATCCGCTCCAACGCGCAGCTGGAAGACGAGCTCGCGACCGTTCGCTAAAGAAGGGGAAATGAAAGAGCCCAAGATCCTGGTCGAGACCAAGGGACCGGTCATGACCATCGTCATCAACCGTCCGCAGGTCCGCAACGCCCTGGACAACGAGGCGGCCCGCGCGCTTGCCTCGGCGCTCAAGGCCTTTGAAGCCGACCCTGAGGCGCGCGTCGCGGTCTTGACCGGCGCAGGCGGCGCCTTCTGCGCCGGCGCCGACCTGAAGGAACTGGGTTCGGGCACCGACTATTTTCCCTGGGCCGGCAGTGAGGAAGGGCCGTTGCGCGCACCGCTTGACAAGCCGGTGATCGCCGCCATCGAGGGTCATGCCTGTGCCGGCGGCCTCGGCGTGGCGCTGTTCTGTGACATCCGCATCGTCGACGACACGGCGGCCTTCGGCGTGTTCTCGCGCCGCTGGGGCGTGCCGATGAGCGATGGCACGACGGTGCGCCTGCCGCGCATCGTCGGCCAAGGCCGCGCCCTCGACATGCTGCTGACCGGCCGTGCCGTCGGCGCCGACGAGGCCATCGCTATCGGCCTTGCCACGCGCAAGGTGGCACGCGGCACGACGCGCACCGAAGCCGAGAAGCTTGCGCTTGAGATCGCAGGCTTCCCGCCCATCGCCATGACCTCGGACCGCCGGTCGGCCTATGAAAGCTTCGACCGCGACCAGCAGGCCGCGGTGAAGCGCGAGATGGAACTGTCGCTGGCGGCACGCCGCCAGGAATCGTGGAAAGGCGCGGCGCGCTTCGCCAAGGGCGAAGGGCGGCACGGAAAGTTCGAGGGGCGTTGATGCGGGCGCTGGTGTGCGAGGCGTACGGGCCGGTCGAAGGCCTGAAAATAGCGGATGTTGCGGTGCCCGAGCCGAAGGCCGGCGAGATCCTGGTCAGGGTCGGCGCGGCGGGCGTGAGCTTCGCAGCCCTTTTGGGTGTGCAGGGAAAGCACCAGAACAAGCCGCCGCTACCCTACGTGCCTGGCAACGAGCTCGCCGGTCATGTGGTCAAGCTCGGGCCTGGCGTCACCGACATCTCGGTCGGACAGCGCATCGCCACCGGAGTGAGCCAAGGCGCTTATGCTGAATATGCCGTGGCGATTGCCGACAATGCGGTGCCCATCCCGCCCGACATGCCTTATGCCGAGGCGACAAACTTCCCGACCCTCTATCCGACGGCATACGGCGCGCTGAAGTGGAAGGCCGAGATGCAGCCGGGTGAGGTGCTGCTGGTGCATGGCGCGGGCGGCGGCTCGGGTCTGACGGCCATAGAAGTCGGCAAGGCAATGGGCGCCGTGGTCATCGCCTCGGCCGGCGGTGCAGAGAAGCTTGCGGCGGCAGGACAAGCCGGCGCCGATCACCTGATCGATTATCGCACCGAGGACCTGCGCGCCAAGGTGCTGGATCTGACCGGCGGTCGCGGCGCCGATGTGATCTACGATCCGGTCGGCGGCTCGGCTTTCGACGTGTCGCTGCGCTGCGTGGCGCCGGAGGGCCGGCTGATTCCGATGGGCTTCGCCAGCGGCAAGATCCCACAGATTCCGGCCAACATCCTGCTGGTCAAGAACGTGACGGTGATCGGCTTCTACTACGGCTACTACAATGGCTGGGGTGGCAAGACGCAGCCGACGCCGCGCGAAGCCGCCTCGCTCGCCCGCCGCCGTGCCATGGTCGCGGAAGCGCAGGCCGTGCTGACGCGCTGGTTCACGGAGGGCAGGCTTAAGGCCACCGTCGCCGCCACCTTCGACCTTGCCGACTGGGTGGAGGGATTCAAGCTGATCGAGCAGCGGACCGTCGTCGGCAAGGCCGTGCTGGTTCCGTAGCGGCCGGCGTCCTCAGAGGTCACCGAAGCTGCCGCCGCGTCCCTTGCCCGCGGCGAAACGGGCCGCGCCGGAGCGCGCCTCCGCCTGAAGCGCCGGTACTCCGCGCCGGCCTTCGTTCACCAGGGCGGAGGCGATATCGAGCCCCCATTGCTCGTAGGATGAGCGTCGATCGGAGCGCATGCAGGTCTGCGGGAATCTGGCGAGCCGTTCGGCCAGCGCCTTCGCTTCCGCGAGCGCCTGGCCTGCAGGCACGACCCTGTTGGCGAGCCCCCAGTCCAGCGCCTCACACGCGCCGACTTCACGGCCGGTCAGGATCATGTCGAGGGCACGGCTGTGGCCGACCAAGCGCGGCAGGCGCACCGTGCCGCCGTCGATCAGCGGCACGCCCCAGCGGCGGCAGAACACACCGAACTTCGCCGTCTCCGACGCGACACGCAAGTCGCACCACAAGGCAAGCTCAAGGCCACCGGCGACGGCATAGCCCTCGACAGCGGCGATCACCGGCTTGGAGAGGAGATGGCGCGTCGGCCCCATCGGCCCCGGGCCCTCGGGGTCATGCAGCGGTGCCGCTTCGCGGCCGGCGGCCACCTTGAGATCGAAGCCCGCGCAGAACGTACCGCCGCGTCCGGTCAGGATGGCGACGGATTGGCCCTCATCCGCATCGAAGCCGACGAAGGCCTCGCGCAGCAATTGCGCGGTTTCGAGGTCGACGGCATTGCGGGCTTCGGCGAAACGGTCGATCGAAACGATCGTGATCGGCCCATCCTTCTCGACCGCAACCTTGGCCATGCTAACGCCCCTGCATCATGCGCAGTGGCGTATAGACCAGCACCATCTCGCCCTTCTGGTTCTTGACGGCATTGGTCGTGCGCACCAGCGCCCGCGACGGATCCTTGGAGGTCGGCTTGATCTCGCTGACCTCGATCTCGACATGAATCGTGTCGCCCACGTACGTCGGCCCCTTGATGTCGAAGCCCATCGACAGGAAGGCGAGCCCCGAGCCCTGCAGGGTGGTCGGGATCACCAGCCCCTCCGCCATGGAATAGACCAGGGCGCCGGGCACGGGATGACCACCGCGCATGGGTGCATGGCTGGCAATGTATTCCTTGTTGGTGAACAGCTCCTCGGAAAAGCCGCAAAGCGTCACGAAATTGAGGAGGTCGGCCTCGAACAATGTGCGGCCGTAGGTCACGAAGCGGTCGCCGATTTTCAGGTCGCGCCAATTCCAGCCTTCGCCCAGCTGTTTCATGGCCGGCGCCTCAATGAGCGTGCACGCCGGCAGCGCCAGTCCCTCGCGGGGCGCCCTCGCGTAGCACATAGAGCCTGCTGCAATAGGGGCATTCGACACGCCCCTCTTCGCCCAGGTTGAGATAGACTTTAGGATGGCCTAAGGCACCGCCGCCGCCATCACAGGCTACGCGGTCAGTATCCACGGCAATGACTTCAAAAGGCTCGGTCACAATTCCACTCCTCTCACGCCGGCGCATGATAGCCGCCGCCGCCCTGCCGGTCATGCTCTCGGCCTGCGCGCCCACCGTCATTCCGGCGGGCCAAGCGGTGCGAACGCCGTCGCTCACGTCCGATCGTTATGTCGCAGCCGACGGCACAGCGCTACCTGTCCGCGAATGGCCTGCGGCAAACGGGCCGCCCCAGGCAGTGATCCTGGGATTGCACGGATTCGGGGACTATCGTTCGGCATGGGAGGAGCCGGCACAGATCTGGGCCAAGGCAGGCATCACCACCTATTCCTATGACCAGCGCGGCTTCGGCGCGAGCCCGACGCGCGGACGGTGGCCCGGCACGGACGCCTTGGTCGACGACGCCAAGGCCATGGCCCGGCTGCTGCGCGCCCAGTACCCAGGGGTGCCGCTATACCTTGCCGGTGAAAGCATGGGTGGCGCGGTGGCTCTGGTCGCGGCCGACCGGGGCGCCGATATCGACGGGCTGATCCTGCTCGCCACGGCGTTGCGCTCACGCGACACGTTCGGGCCGGTCGCCAGCGCCGGCCTGTGGTTCTTCGCCCATACCATCCCTTGGATGCCCAATGGCCCAACCTCAATCGACTTCCAGCCAACCGACAATCCCAGGACCCTGGAAAAGCTCAGGAACGACAAGATGATGCTGCGCGCCGCGCGGCTCGACATGGGCTACGGATTGGTCGACCTGATGGACGATGCGCGCGCGGCGGCCGAGCATGTCCATGTGCCCTACCTCATGCTGCACGGATTGGGCGATCGCATCGTGCCGCAGGAGCCGGTGCGCGCGGCAATCGAGGTGATGCCTCGCAGGCCGGATTCCCAGCTCGCCTTCTACAAGAAGGGCTATCACCTGCTGCTACGCGACAAGGAGGGCAAGGTCGTGGCAGCCGACGTCCTGGCTTGGATCGAGGATCACGAGGTCGCGCTGCCTTCGGGCGCCGAAGCCTCGCGCTCGCAACCGGAAATCGCCGCCCTCTGGGGTTCCAAGCGGAGCCGCTAGAGGATCAGCCGCAGCGCACCACGACCGAACCCGGACCGCGCACCACTGTCGCATCGCCACGGGTCGGCATGTTGTCCATCTTGAGCACGGTATAGCCGCCGCCTTTGCACATGGCCAAGGCGCGGGTCTGACAGCTGCCGGGCGCGTTGCAGCTGATCGATATCGCAGGCTTGCCGTCGGACCAGGTAACCATGGTAGCCGTCGTGCGTGTGTCGGGATCGGTCCCGGGCGTGCTCTTGGCGTCAGCACACGCGGCTGCAAGGCCTGCCATGCTGAGGCCGAGCATCCACCGAACCATCGATCGCGAAACCATATCTGCTCCCCCTACTTATCTTTATCGCCAATGCTACCTTGCACCGACCAATGCGTATAGTGTCGGAAGATCGACCACCACCCTTTGGGAGGGTCCGATGAGGCGGCTCGCCCGCAAGCTGCTGCTGATTCCCATTCTCACCGGGGCGACATCGAGCACCAGCGTGCGGGCACAGCAGACCAACGAACAGCTGGCCGCGCGCTGCGCCGAACTGGGCGCGATCTACGACAAATACGGCGCGCGCCGTAGCGAGGGCTCGGGCGGCCCCGACATGACCCGGCTGGGCGCCGGCATCGATTGCCAGAAGGGGCGTTACGCCCAAGGCATCAAGGCGCTCGAGGATCTGCTGCGACGCAACAGGATTCCCTACCCGCCCGCCTGATCAGCGCTCCACGACGCCCGTCGCCTCGATCTCGACCAGCAGGCCCGGTACGGCAAGCGCACTCACGGCCACCAGTGTTGATGCCACGACCGATCCCCTGAGCGCCCTGCCAAGGGCCTTGCTCACCGCGCCCATGTCGCGGATGTCGGTGACATAGATAGTCGTTCGCGTGAGATCGCCGAGCCGCGCGCCGGCCGATTTCAGCGCGGCCTCGATCTTGCGCATGGTGATCGTGGTCTGCTCGGCCGCCCCCTTGCCCTGCACCCGGCCCTTGGCATCCAGCGATGTCGTCCCCGATACGAAGACGAAGGGGCCGCTTCGAATGGCACGAACGTAAAAGGGCACGACCTCCGTACCGTCGGGAAAGAGTTTCTTCGCCATCGATCGCCCCCTCTGCGCTATTGAGAAAGATTAGGCGGCCGCGAGGCCCGCTGCAAAGGAGGCTCCATGTCACTCGATCGCTACCGCATCGCCGTGGTCACCGGCGCAAGCCGAGGCATCGGCGCGGCAATCGTGCGGCAGCTGCGCATCGGCGGCCTCGACGTCTATGCCATCGCCCGATCGGCCGACGACCTGACCGCATTGGCCCGCGAAACCGGCTGCCGGCCGATGGCGCTCGACATCTCGCATCGCGATGCGGTGCTGAGCGCACTGGGCGGCCTGGACGCAGATATCCTGGTCAACAATGCCTCGGCCTTGGTGCGCGGCACGGTCTCCTGGGAAACGGCGCCCGACGACATCGACGCGCTGGTGGAGGTCAATTTCAAGGGTGCCCTCCATTGCCTGGCCGCGACTGTGCCCGGCATGAAGGCACGCGGGCTGGGCCACATCGTCAATTTGAGCTCGATTTCGGCGGCTTGGCCCATCCTCGGCATGCCCGTCTATGCCATGACCAAGGCAGCGATCCGAAATCTCAGCCAGACGCTCAGGCTCGACCTGCATGGAACGGGCGTGCGGGTGAGCGAGATCTCGCCCGGCCGCGTCGAGACCGGCGCGCATCTTGCTTTGCTGGAAGACCCTGATGAAGGACGACGGCGCTTCTATGAAGGCTTCGAAAGCCTGCAGCCTGACGATATCGCGGAAGCCGTCATGTTCGTGCTGGGCGCGCCGCAACGCATGGATGTGAGCTACATGGAGATCGTGCCGACCGACCAATCCTATGGCGGTTCGCAATTTCATCGGAGAGCGTCGTGAGCGTGAAGAACCTTGCCGCCATCCTTGACCCGACGGCGGCAGAGGACCGGCCCCTGATCATCCAGGTTTCGCCTGGGGGCGACGAGCAACTGCAGCTGAGCTATGGCGAGGGACGCCGACGCATCGCGGCCTTGGCGCGCGGGCTGCTGAAAAGCGGCCTGAAACGCGGCGAGGCCGTCGCCATCGTCGCCGACAACAGCGCGGACTATCTCACGCTCTATATGGCGACCATGGCGGCCGGGCTGGTCTCGGTCTGCGTCAACCATAAGCTGCCGCGTGAAACCGTTGCGCACATCATGAAGGACTCCGGCGTCAAGCTCGCCGTCGCCGATGCCGAGCGCGCGCCGCCGGTCGCCGGGCTCGTCCCTACGATCCCAATCGAGCGGATCGCCCCCCTGCTCGATCCCGGTCCCTTTGCGCCCGTCGACATGGAGCCCAAGGAAGTGGCGATGGTACTCTACACTTCGGGCTCGACCGGCCTACCCAAGGGCGTGCCATTGACGCATGGCGGGTACATCTGGGCGACCGGTGCCACGCCCGAACAGCGACCGGGAATCGAAGGCAAGAAGGCGATCGTCGCGGCGCCACTTTTCCACATGAACGGCTTGTTCAGCGCCAAGCTGGTGATGATGAACGGCGGTACCATCGTGCTGATGAGCGCCTTCACGGCCAAAGGCTACATCCGCGCCATCGACAGGCTGCGCGTTGACATGGTGACGTCCGTGCCGACCATGCTGGCGTTGGTGATGCGCGAGACCGAAGAACTGGCCAAGGCGGACCTGAGCTGCGTCGCCACCGCAGTCACCGGTTCCGCCCCCTCGACGCCGGAATTCTTCGAGCAGATGCACCGGCTGTTTCCCAGGGCCGAGACGGCCAACAGCTGGGGCACCACCGAATCCGGCCCGATCGCCTTCGGTCCGCATCCCGAGGGCATCGCCAAGCCGGCGGGCGCGCTCGGCTATCCGCGCAAGGGGATAGAGGTGAAGTTCGTGGGCGACGATCCCGACCAGGGCGTGCTGCACATCAAGACACCGGCGCTGATGACCGGCTACCTCAACCGCGAAGCCGATACCCGCAAGCGCCTGATCGACGGCTGGTACGATACCGGCGACGTCATGCGGCGCGACGAGAACGGCTTCGTCTTCTTCGTCGGCCGCGCCGACGACATGTTCCAATGCGGCGGCGAGAACGTCTATCCCGGCGAGGTCGAGAAGCTTCTGGGCCGCCACCCCGATGTGGCCCAAGTTTGCGTCGTGCCGGTGCCCGATGAGATCAAGTACCAGCTGCCGGTCGCCTTCGTGGTGCCGAAGCCCGGCGCACGGCCGACGGAGAACGTGCTGCGCCGCTTTGCGCTGGACAACGGCCCCGCCTACGCCCATCCGCGAGCGGTGTGGCTCGTCGACGAGCTGCCACTTGCCGGCACCAACAAGATCGATCGCAAGAACCTGGTCGACCGCGCCGCGGCGACCTACGCTCGCGGGAGCGCACGGCGGGGCGGGTGTGAGGTGGCACGTTCCCACGGCCGGCTTGGCTTCGCGCGTTGCGCCCAAGCCAGCGCTTCGCTATGTTCCGCGCGCCGGACCCGTAGCTCAGCTGGATAGAGCGCTGCCCTCCGAAGGCAGAGGTCGTGAGTTCGAATCTCGCCGGGTCCGCCATCGATTCTTCGATTGTCCTGGATAGCGGCCTGGAACGGACCGCACGGGATCACGGGCCGGAGGTTCGAACGCGTGTTTTCTACGCAGCTCCGACCGGTGCTCTTCCGGTTACCGACTTTGGGCACCGAACTTACTCTTGACCCGTGGTCGTCGAAGGTAAGGCCTGGATCAACGGGCTTCAGCCTCGACGAGCCAGATCACGACCGTTGTCGGTGAGCATCATGACCGCCTTCGATGTAGAGCCAACCCTGCCGCTCGGCCCCGGCCGCGAACGTGTCGGCGGCGCCGAGCTTCACGCCGGCCGCCGGCGTTTGCAGCATCCGATACTGAATCGGGCGGCCACTGGTCTGGCGCCAGAGGTCCGCGACCATCTGGCGGGCCAGGGTTGATGTCGCAGAGAGTGGCTTGCCCGGCCGACACCAGCAATGGCAGCATATCATTATGGGATACAATCCAGGCCTGCTAGACCAGGTCATCGAGTGGGCTAAGAGCTTCAATATCAAGCAGGGTGCGGCTGTGCTCGATATCGGAACCTCGGAGCTATTCTGCGCCAACGATCCAGATTCTCTAAATCGCTTCCTTCGGCACTTCGGTGCCAAGCCCTATGTCGATGACGAGCTTGAGCGTATGGCCAATCGAGCCTTTGCCGCTAGTCTCTTCCAATGGGCGAGGTTAACATACCATGCTGTCGACATCACGCCCTACCCGCATACATTGCGGATCGATCTAAACGTGGGCCGCCTTCCATTCTGGCACCGCCGCCGCTTCGATCTCGTCACCAACTGCGGCACCACCGAGCATGTCTTAAACCAGTACAATGCATTCAGGCTGGTCTATGATGCCACGACAATCGGCGGTCTGATGTATCGCGGCGTGCCTATAGCTGGCGAATTTGACCATGGCTTCATCAGCTACCATCCTAAATTTTTTGTGCGGCTTGCTGAGGCGAACGCCTACGAGATTGTGCGGATGTGGGGCAGCGCCACAGAGCACGCCCGCGTTCATGAGGATGCAGCTAAAGTAGAGTTCGACCGACCGCTCGCCACACAAGACGCCTTCCTACATGTCCTGCTGCGCAAGACGTGGAAAGGGGCCTTCCGCGCCCCCTCCGACTGCGTCGGCTGGCCGCCTGCGCCTTAGCGCACCCTCTCCATCAGCGCGTCATGCCGAGCCTTGCAGTCGAGATACGCCTTCGCCACCCGAAGCCGCTCGGCCGCAAGCTCATTGTCACTGGGATCCTCCGGCGCCAGGATCAGGTCAACGCACGGCTGCAGCAGGCTCGCGTCCACCTGCGGCTTGACCGCTTGGAAAGAGCTGCCGCAGGCCGTCAGAAGCAGCGCGCATGGCAGGAGACTGAGCGCAATTGCGCGTGATGGGCGCAGCATAGACTTTCTCCGTTACAGTGACGACCTTGGTCTCGGTCTCGTGCAGTTTCTGCGTGAGCTGGGCGATCGCGACGGCATTGGCCCTCGCATCCTTCTCGCGCTGCTCGATTACCGCGTTTGCAGCGTTGAGCCTGGTTTGCGCGGCGTCGAGGCAACCCCACAGGCCCCAGATCACGACGCCGGCGACGGCGAGCGCGACCAGCGACCACGGCGCGACCTTGGCGATTAGGGCGCTCATGCCGCCACCTGGCCGGTGCTCGACGCCACGCGCAGGATGGCGAAGATCTGCCAGCCCACGTCGGCGATCTCCGCGGCATGGTCGGCGCCATTGATGATGGCGCGCGCCCCCTGCCAGTCCTCTCGGCCGGCGTTGAAGCAATCGTCGAGCGCAAGGCCAGTGAAGTCGCCCACGCCGCTGTCGCCCCGCAGCATGCCCTCAAACAGGATCTGAGTGGCTACCGGCAGCTCGAGTGCCCGTGCCGGCTGGCCTACCAGGTCGATGCCCAGCAATCGTCCCATGGCCTCGTAGTTGCGCTTCCACGTGAGCTGGACGAAGCCGCGGCCGTAGTAGGCCCAGCCCGTCACCGGATCGGACACCCCATAGGTATAGCCGCGGCCATGGCCGTATTCCTCGATTGGCCACATGGTGCGCGCGGTCTCCCAAAAGACCGTCGCCAGCATGTAGGCCAGCCAGCGCAGATCCGAGAGGCCGCGGCGCTCCCATTCGTCCAAGATGGCGTTCATGCCGTCGACTTGGCTCTGCGCCAGCCGGCCATGAAACAGTTTGGCGCGTACGCTATCGAAGAACAGCTTGCGGTCGATCATTGGATTTTCTCCTTCAGCGCCCGCTTGTCAGCGTCGATCAGCTCGTGCATGGCCCGCTCGAACGCATCCTTCGGTCCGAGCTTGCCCATGAGCCTGTCGATCGCCAGGTTCTTGCGCTCCTCGGCACGGCGCGCGGCGTCCTCGAGCTGCTTGTTAGTCTCGAAGCAGGGTTGCGGCTTCATGGCTTGATCCTGTCGCTGATGCGCTCAAGCGCGTTGGCCAGGTTGCTGTCGCTCTCCGTCTTCTTGAGCAGCAAGTCGGCATTGGCTGCGGCGCAGGCCTTCACGTCGGCCAAATGCGCGGCATAGAGGCTGACGATGTGCCGCCATTGCAGGAACACTGTGACCCCGAGCGCCAGCACGATTGAGCCCACGATGCCCACTTGGGCCCAGGGCGCGATGATGCCGTTCAGCGCGGAGTCCATGGCGGGTTCCTAAATGGCGATCGAGGTGATTGAGGATGCGGGACGGTTGCACGATGCCGAAGGCGCCAGAGGTCCCAGCAGCCGTCGCGCTCACAGCGAGGGCGCCGGAAACCGATACCGAGGGATGGCTATGGCTCTGTGGTGCAGCGCCAGCGCCACTAACTGCAGCGGCGACAAAGGAACCATCGTAACCACCTGCGGAACCGGTCAGCGTGCCCGACGCTGAGCCACTGACGCCAATGCTGATCGGTGCCGTTCTGGTCTGGCTGCCGAGTGGATTACCAAGAACCCCACCGCCCGCAAGGTTGCCGGCATCGCTGCCGCCCATATCGCTCTTGCCGACAGCGGCCATGCCGCGCATGTCGGGAAGATTGAACGTGGTCGAGCCGTCGCCCGTGCCGAACGCAGCGCCGATCGTGTTGAAGAGCCCAGCATAAGTCGTGCGCGAGACAGCCTGACCGTAACAGAGCAAGTAACCACGAGGGATCGTCGAGCCCGCAAACGGCTTCACCATGCCAGTCCTGTCCGCGCCGGGGCGCATGATCCGGTAGGTGCCCGAGCTCGCCTCATAGACCACTTGAAACGTCTCGTTGACGTCGAACAGGTCCGGCGGCACCGGGCGCCAGATGCCGGACGAGTAGTAGTAAAGCGGTATTGCGCCCAAGCCGTTTATGTTGAGGGTGGCCCCGGCGCCATTGGCGGCGAGGAATTGCACCATGTGGCTCATGCCATCCATCAGGGCGCCGGGCGCGACACTGTAGGTCAGCGTATAGGCCGTGCTGGTACCCCCGGTGGTCTTCGGGATTGACCAATCGTACCAACGCTTGATGGCGCCCATCATGGCCCGAATCGTGTCGTTGACGCCGCTCGGCGCCATGCCCTCGGGTGCGCCGTCGGGCGCCGCGGCGCTGTTGGAGGCATCGGTCTCGTTCCGGTTCGAGGCGCTGATATCAGCCATGGTCTTCTCCGTTCAGGTGCGCTTCGGATGTCGTCACCGATTTTTTGGCATCGTTCCGGCCGGACGGCCGTCGTAAGCCGCTCCGATCTTCCCGAATCGCGGCAGGTCTCCGGCAGTGGCTTTTGCGGCCGTGCTCTTCGGCCTGTTCCGCGAGCAGCGCGGGTTCTGCAGGCAAGGATTTCCGGCCAGCGTGAATGGTTCGGGCATCGTCTGCCTCCTCATTGGCCGAACACACCGCGCCAGACGCGGCTCAGGAAATCGGGCCTCGCGTTCGGATCGGCGCCAAGCGGCGTCGTGCCGCCCAGGTACGCCGGCCCGGCGCCGCCCGTTGGATCGCCGGCGGAAGTCGGCACGCCGGGCTTCGTCGGATCAGTCGGCCTCGAGCGTCGAGCCAGCATGCCAAGGCCCGAGTTCAGCGCGGCCAGGCCCTGCTGCACGTTGAAGCCCGGCATCTGCCCCAGCGGCATCGGCATGGATGGTGGGCTCATGAGCGGCGGCGCATTGAAGCCAGGCACGAGCGGCATCGGCACCACGGGCCCCGGTGGCGGCACGAGGAATTGCGGATCGATCTGTCCGGACGGCGGTCCGGGCATGAGGAAGCGTGGATCGACCTGCCGGGGCGACGATCCCGGCGCGACGAAGTACGGGCCAACCTGATCTGTGGGCAAAGTCGGCATCCTGGCCATCAGAACAATCCTCCTGCTGCGGCGTGCGAGGTGGCGCGCCGGTAGTCGACATGCTTCCAGCCTGCCGGATCGGTCGCGACGGCGGCGGGATGCTTCTTCTCGACCTCCTGGGCCATCAGCCCGATCTGGTGATGAGGCTCGCCGAGCAAGCGGTACGAGTAGATGTTCTGCCCGTCGAAGGTCTTGCCGACGGGCCTTACGTCGGTCTTCAGCCGCTGGTCGGAGACCGGCAGCACGCCCGGGATGCTGAGAAGCTGCGCAACGGTGCCGAGACCGGCGAGGCCGGCGCCGATGCCACTTTCAGTCGGATTGCCCGGCGGCATGTAGGTGCTGGACGCGCTGTTGTTGCCGGTGGTCGATCCGCCCGGGTACATGCTCAGCAGTTGCTGCGCGGCGTTGACGTACCAGTTCGGCTGCGCCGTCTGCTCGTAGTTGTACCGGGCAATCGCGTCGTTGAGATTTTGCTGAGCCTTCGTGTCAAGCATGCCGCCGGCTTGCAGCATCGCAGCGAGGTTCTGGTAGTCGAGCCCGCTGAAAGCCGGAACCTGGCCGAGCGCGCCCATCTGGTTCTGCCGCTCGCCCTGGTAGGCCTGCAGCGCCGCCTGGTCACCCGCCTGCGCCAGCGAGCGCGTGAGCGAGTCGGTCGCCTGGCCCAATACCTTGGCTTCGGCGCCCTCGCCGCCATAGGCCAGCCGGCCCGCGCCGGCGAACTGGCTGGCGATGCCCGGTACGACCTGGTTGTTGAACTGGTCGATCGTCGGCTAGTTGGCGGCGGCGATCGCCTTCTGGAAGTAAGGGTTGCTGCCGATGTCCAGATAATTGCCGCCCAACGTGTCGAGCAGATTCTGCGTGCCCGCAGTCTGCAGCGGCGAGCCGCTTTGGCCACGGTTGAACAGCGCGTTGACCGCCTGCTGGGTCTGTGCCGAATAGGGGGCGACCGTCGAGTCGGGAAAGTAGGCTGGCGCGTTCATGTGCTGGGCCAGCCATCCCCACTGGTTTCCGACCAGGTTCTGCAGCTTCTCCTGCAGCACCGGTGAAGGGCCGCTCTCGCTGCTGCTGCTCGAGGTCTGGACGGTCCTGCCGGCCTGCTGTCCGCCGCCATGGACGATCGCGCCCGGCGCGCCGCCGAACGCCGGCCCAAGCCGCCGCTGATATTCCATTGCCTTCATGAGATCCTCCGTATCCAGGCAGGTTGCCCTTCGAAGTCCGCGATGCGCCTGAAGCCGCGCGGCTCGACAATTCGTTTCCATCCGACGCGGCCGACGCCCCACAGCGCCACGCAACCCAACGTGCGTGCCCAGGTCTCGACCCTGGCCAGGAAATCGTCGGCCCAGTCGCGTGCCCGGCTGCCGCCGATCAGCCACAACAGGCAATGCCGGCCGTCCTCGCGCTGCTGGACCATGGTCACCACGGCGGCGATCGGCCCGCTCTTCTCGTGGATCGCCCAGAGCTGGGCATCGCGCGCGAGCAGGCGCGCCAGCACCCATTCGGCGGGTTCAGGGCAGGCGTCGGGTTCAGCGCGGTCACCCGCGCCGTAGTCGGGCGAACGCTTCACCGCGGGCTCGAGCAGCGGCCAGAGGTCCTGCCAGACCCGGTGAAGATCGCGAAGGGAGATGGCTGTCGCGGTCATGTGCTGATGATGTGGTTGAGGATGAGGGTGGGTTGCGTGTTGTTGTGTGCGCCGCCGCCGCCCGCGTTCTGGAGGGAAATGCCCGTGCCCGCGACGTTCGTTGCGGGGTTGTTGTTGAAGTTCGTGCCGTCGCCATTGGTGCCGCGCGGCGTGAAGGCGCTGGGGATCTGGCCGGCGCCGTAGGTGTGAGCGTGGCCGGGATCGTTCACGCCGTGGCTGTGCGACGGCATCTGCCCCGCCGTGAGCGTGTGGGTCTGCGCACCGCCGGCAGCGCCCAACGTGTCGCCCGCCACGCCTGAGCCCGCCGCCGTTAGGCGATTGGCCGCCAGGCCACCCATATTGTCCTTGCCGGCGGGGACCCGGCCGCGCAGGTCAGGCAGGTTGAAGGTCGTCGAGCCATCCCCCGCGCCGAAGGCCGTGCCGATCGCCGCGAAGAGGCCGGGATAGGCCGTGCGCGAAACCGCCTGGCCATAGCAGAGCAGCCAGCCGTCGGGCGCCGTCGCGCCGGCATAGGGCAGGATGCTGCCGGCCGGCACCAGCCGCTGCGACGCGATCGGCGCCGGCGGGTTGTTGTAGTCGCGGATCAGCACGTTCACCCGTTCCGTGATCGAGCGCGTATCGGCTGTTGCGGGAAGCGCCGGCAGGCTCATTGAGAACTCCATCTCCGCTGGGAAAGATCGGTCCTGAAGCCCAGCGCGCAGGCGCGCGCCAGCCGGCTCTCGCTGTCCATCGGCAAGGAAGTGAGGCGCTTACCGCCCGCGCTGAGAGCGCCCGGCGCGAGCGTGCTCGAGGTACGCTGGCCAATCAGGAGATCGATGTCGCTCATTGGGTGCCTCCCGACCGGACATCGACATCGTCGATGCCCTGCATGTTCGACCACACCGCGCCGGCCGGCATGGTGGCGCGGATGCGGAAGTAGCGTCCGCTGCCCAGCACCGGCGCGAGGCCCGCCGGCGTCAGTCCGACCGGCGGCCCATATGTCGCGGCCCCCTGCTGCGTTTCGCGGGCGCCGAGCTGGATCTGCGGCGCGCCACCGTCGATCAGCGGCCGGCAGCCGCGGATGACCGAACGCTGGCCGTTGCCGGGGTTGAATTCGGCGGTCTCGGCCGTCGCCGCGAGTGTCGAGCCGGAGAACGAGCCGCTCTTGTGGCTGGTGTCGAAGGCGAACAGCAGCAGCGAGACCGTGCCGGTCCAGAACGACGAGTCGAGCGAGTACGGCAGGGTTTCCACCGTGCCGAAGGCATCGAGCTGCTCGAGGTCATAGCCCTGCTGGCTCACGCCGCCGAACACGAACTCGCAGGGAAGCACGGCGCGCGCCCATTTCTGGGTCCGCCAGTTGTAGATCAGCAGGCGGTTCGGCGTGCCGCCGCTGCCATTGGCCGGATAGGCGAAGACGTAGAGTCCGCGCACCGGGTCGATTGCCGCGCTGCAGCGGAAATGGTTGGTCTCGTCGAACTCCTTCCAGAAGGTGCGGTCGACCTTGCCGCGGCCGATCGGCACGATCGCCTGGCCGGCCTGCACCATGTAGAAGCCGCTCTTGTGCAGGAAGAAGCCGAGATCGAGCACGCCCGCCACGGACCCCGCCACGCTGGCGCCGAGATCGGTGGCGATCTTGTCGATGCGGAAGACGATGGGTGCGGCGAATGGCGGCTTCCTGGAAGACCACGCCGATCTCGCCACCGAGGAGGCCGGTGACGTTGCCGCCGTCGGGCAGGTCCTGGAAATCGGCCTGGTTGACGGGCACGCTGCCCCAGAGCTCGGCGTTGTTGATGCCCGACCACTGGATGCGCTGCGGCGTGCTGGCGATCCGGCCCATCAGCACGAAGTCGCGCACCGTGGTGATGTAGGTGCCGACCGGGGGGCTGCCGCCCAGCGCCGTCCAGTTGGTGCCCAGCGCCAGGTCGAACTTCTGCGGCGCGTCGACGCCGTTCGCCGCGATCGCAAGATTGCCGAACTGGGTGAAGCGCCAGGTGCCGTCGGCGCCGGGCGCGTAGGCGCCGCCGGCGGTGCGCGACACGTCGTTCCAGGCCGCCCCCGACAGCAGGTAGAGCTTGCTGGCGTCGCCGGCGAACATCCTCGTGGCGTTCGCGGCGCCGCGGAACCAGGCCGCGCCCTGGCAGCGGGCGGCAAGCGCGCTCGACACGCCGGAAAGGGCGTTGAGTGGCGCGTAGCTCTCCTCATTGGGGATCACGTTCAGCGCCTCTCGCGCCCATTGGGAAAGATCGGGCATGTCGGGACGCCATTCGGCGAAGGGGATCGGTGGCATCAGGGCGCCATCCCCGCCCGAAGGCGAATGACCGGCACGCTGGAGGCCGTGATGCGCTGGGTGCGCGCGTTGAGGCCGGCGACCGAGGCGTTGTAGAGCGGCAGGTAGCGCTGCGCCGCGGCCTCGTCCTGGGTGAAGATCGCGGCCTCGATCAGGCAGCCGAAGAGATAGACGTCGGGGCTGCCGGCCGGGATGGCGTTCGTCACCGCGCCGGCCGGCGTCGCAAGCTTCCGGTAGTAGCGCAGCGTCGCCGAATAGGAGCCGGCGCCGGGATCGGGGAAGACGCGGAAGTCGGTGCCGCTGACCGCGATCAGGCGCGGCTGGTTGGGCGCCGACGAGGCGTAGCCGTCGATCGTGCGCTGCGCCACGATCTGCAGCGGCGCATTCGGGCTGTTCAACTGGGCAGAGATCAGCTCGAGGAAGCCGTCGGGCTGCGGCGTGACGGCCGACAGCGCGAAATCGCCGTCGACGGTCTCCATCTCGACGATGCGCAGCGGATCGGAGCGCAGCGGATTGCCGGCATCCTCGGTGGCATGGCCGTAGTAGAGGCGCCGCTCGCAGTTCAGCAGGAAGTCGTCGAAGCGGCCGTCGAGCAGCGCGTCGCCGGGGCGCGCCAGCCAGGCCAGCACGCCCGCCTTCAACCCGCCATAGGTGGTGATCTGGGCGGCCATCAGACCCTCCCCGCGTCGGTGCGCAGCCAGCGCCATTCGGGATCGTTCAACAGCGCGTCGACCCTGGCCTGGTGGTCGGCGTTCCAGTAGTCGACGCCGAGCTCGTTGCGCCACTTGGCGATGACGATCAGCGGGATGCGCGCCACCAGACGCACGTCGCGCGCGGTGTTGTAGGGATCGCAGTGGTTCTGCGCCTCCCGGTTGAGGTCGAGGACAGGATTCGTGATCTGAAACGTCTCCTGCGCCCAGTTGCCCTCGCCGTCCTCGACCCACCACCAGGCCATGCCGACGTCTTGCCGCCAATCGAGGAGGCGGCGACTCATCGGCTGATCCCCCGACGAAGCCACGCAAAGACGCCGATATCGAGCTTGCGTAGTTCGAGTTCCGTGAGGACATTGAAGACGATCCCTCCAATCGCAAACAGGATCGTCGCTAGATGGAGCATTGGCTCGAAGTAGCTCGGGACTGGGCCCCGGTCGCGGGCTTCGCCAGCATTGCGATCGCCGTTATCGCCTTTCTGCAGCTCCGAATGGCCCGCAAGCAGTTCGCCGCCACGCGCCGCGCCAAGCTCGTCGTCTCGTCGTGCGAGGTCTGCTGGCGCAGCCAACCTGTCCCTGGCGTACCCGAAGATGCCCGTGGACTGGGCGCACGCCTCACAGTCGTCAACAAGGGAGCAGGCAAGGCGCACACCGTTGCGGTCAGAGGCGCGGTTCTGGTGACCGATCCGCAGAACGTGAGCGACTACCTCATCAACGTCGAGAACGTACCTCGCACGCTCGCGAGCGGCGAGCGAATCGACTTCACAATCTTCGTTGACGCTGATGGCGGCGGAGCCGTGCCATTTATTCGTGACGCGCCGATCCGCTGCATCGGCCGCATAACGTACGCCGATGGCGACGGTCGAAAGCGTGAAACTGGCTTTGCCCGACTCTACGTTGCCACCAGCAAACGCTGGATCAGCGAGCCCGGGTCCCAGCACGACTACGCCTACTAAGGCCAAGACGCGGGACATCAGAGGAGCCTCGCCTGCTTGCGCCCGACCAGGAAAAGCGCGAGCTCGTCCGGCACCGTCAATTCGGCGTCGCGCAAAACCTTGGACGTCGAAACATTGGACACCGGGTCGACGGCTACAGGGTTTCCGTCCGCGTCGAACGGCACGTAGACGTGGTCGACGGTGATGACGATCCTGGCCATCGCCGGGCCCGGCGCGGGCTCCGTGGCGGTCGCGGTGGCGCTGGCGGTGGTGGGGGCGGCGGTGTCGGTCTTGGCGGTCGTGTCGGTCATGGCGGTCTCCGTGGATCAGGTGTGGATCAGGTGAGGTCGGCGACGATGCCGCTGCCGGCTTCGTTGCGGCTTTCCAGCGTCACCTCGCCGATGACGTGGAACTTGCGAGCGTCGCCGGTCTTGGCCAGCTCCTCCTTCTTCCACTTGCGCAGCCACAGCAGCCGCCACAGCGAGGGATCGATGACGCCGATCTCGCGGCCGCGCATGTAGCGCGACGCGACGGCGCTGAAGGTGCCGAAATCCGACACGTAGCGATCGACGGCGCCGATCACCGTGGCCATCCGGCCCTTGGGTTCCTGGAACTGGGTGGCGATGCCGGTGAAGCCCGAGAAGCTCTGCTTCTGGGCGGGGCCCATCAGCAGGAGCGTGGGCTTGCCGCCGGCATTCCAGGCCGACCGGATGACGGCCTTGAGCAGCGCCTCGGTCGCGGCGCGCGATGTGCCGTCGGTCGGCGCCGTGGTGTTGCCGCCCGCGAAGCCGCCCGACATGCCGCCGCTGCCGCGGTCGGCATTCGACGCCAGCCAGGACTCCAGGCCGCCGAGTTTGCGGGGATTGGCGCCGGACTGGGCCTGCGAGGCCTGGTTCTGCGAGATCGCCGCCTCGAGGTCCATCTTGATGCGCCGGCCGGCCAAGGCGGTCTGATAGCTGATCTCGCTGTCGCGGCCGGCCTTCTTCACCGTCTCCTGGGTGGTGGAGATGGTGAAGGGCTTCTTCAGGATCTGCGTGCGATTGCCGACGCGAACGGTCGGCGTCACGGAAGCGGCGGTCGTGTCGTCGCCTTCGAGGTTGGCGTTGTTGGCGTCGGGGTTGCCGAGCGCGTCGATCTGCCATTCCTCGTAGGTGGCGTCCGCCGAGCCTGCGCCGATGGCGGCCTGGAACGGCGTTTCGTCCTTGTTGAGGATCGAGATGATGTCGTGGAGCGATTTGCGGTTGCCCACGGCGTTGTTGCTGATGAAGGTGTTGGTCGGTGCGGCCATTGCCGCCTCCTCTGGGTTGGAGTGTGAGTTGAACGGCTCGACTACAAGCCGCTGAGGCGGATCAGCTCGGCCGCATCGGCGATCGAAGCTCCTCCGCTCTGCCTGAACCGCTCGCCCACTTGCCGAGCCGCCTCGCCTGCCCGGTTGCCGGCCCTGGCGGCCGGTCCGGGCTGGACGCGCGTCGGTGTTGCGTTGCCGGTGGTGTTCGCCGCGCCGGCCCTGGCCGTCACGGACGAAGCCTTTCCTTCGGTCGACCTCAGGACATGCTTCCGGGCCTGCTCGAAGCGCCAGGCATTGAGCGCCAGCTCGATGATCGGCGCCTCGTAGATGGTGGCGATGCGCTCGGGCGCGATGCCTTGGCGAGCAGGAACGTGGCGAGCGCGCCGTAGGTCTTGTGCGTCGCCTCGGCCGTGCCGAAATAGTCGGGGAGCCTGGCCGCAAGCTTGGAGAATTCGGCCGCCTTGGCGCGCTCGTGGTCCTGCCGGGCGCGCGCCTCGGCCGCCCGCACCTCCTCCTGACCGCGCCGGTCCGCCTCGGCGGCCAGCGCCAGCTCCTCGCGCCGCTGCTGGTCGAGCCGCGCATATTCGGCGGGGTCCTTCTCGGCCAGCGCCTTCCAGTCGACCTTGGCCCACTTGTCGCCGACGGCCTTCTGCAGCGCCGGTCCGTTGTGCTGCCACCAGGCCGCGGCCTGGTCGGCCGTGGCGTGGGCCCGGCGCACCTCCTCGTCGACCTCGGCGCGCAGCGCGGCGGCTTCGCGCGCCTTCTCGTTGACGAAGGCGACGCGCTGCTGCTCGTATTTCTTGAGCACAGGCCGCAGCTCGGGCGGCACGGAGTCCCACGCCGCCTTGTCCTCGGCGCTCCAGAATTCGGGGGCGCCTTCGACCGCCGCTTCCTCCGGGGCGGCGGGCTCTTCGACAGGCACTTCGTCGCCGGCCGCCTCGCCGGAGCCGGTCTCGTTCGCGGCCGACTCCGGCTCGTGGTCGATGGCCTCGTCCATCCGGGCCACGGCATCGGCCATGTCCACAGACTCCGGCGTCGGCGCCTTCGTCTCGGCTTCACCTGACATTTCTGCTCTCCATGTGTTGGTCGCGGCGCTCCTGCAGCCGCAGGTCGGCCTCGTGGCCCTCGATCAAGCTCTCCAGCCCGGCCTTCATCTCCGTCGCCACGCGCGCGCGGCGCCAGGCCTCTTCGCGCGCCTCGCGCTCGTCGGGCCGGCTCATCAGCACCTTGCGCATCTCGACATTGACGAAGTCGTCGAACAGCCAGCCGGCCTCCGACAGGACCTCGCGCGCGCGGCGCAACTTCTGCTCGCGCTCGCCGCGCGCGGCGGCGCCGTTCTCAGCGTTCTCGGGAATGAACGGGCCGTTGGCGGCCATCTGCCGAACCTCTCTCAGTGAGCGTCGGCAGTGTTAGGACAAGGCGTTGCGCTAGAGAGTCAAGCGCGCTTTCAAAGAAAATCGAAAAATCAACACGCCCAATCCATGCACCTTGAAGGCACAACTCGGGCGAACGGCGTTGCCGTGTGGACCGCAACCCGACAAGGCCGCGACCGTTTCAGTCATCGACTCGGCCGGTTCGCTTGACCCTGATCCTCGTTTGGGCGGATGGTGCCGCGACGCACAATCATATGGAGTGGCGATGCCGGGCAAGCAATCGCCGGGTTCCCGGCTCTAGGCCGCACGACGGGACGGTCCGGTTGTCTCGAAGCCCCCAGTCGGGTTGAGCGCCTCCTCAGGGAGACGCGGAGATGCCTGAATCCCACGATTTTCCGATCATAGGCATCGGCTCGTCGGCAGGCGGGGTCGAGGCCCTGGAAGGCTTCTTCCGTGGGCTGCCCTCCCAGGCGGGCGTCGCGCTGGTGGTGGTCAGCCACCTCAGCCCCGACAGGGAGACGCTGCTGCCCGAAATCATCCGCCGCTACACCGACCTTCCCGTGCGGCTCGCCATCGACGGACTGGCGGTCGAGAAGGACCATGTCTACGTCATGCCGACGGACGTGAGCATGACCATTGAAAATCACCGCCTCCGGGTCAAGAAGAACAGCAACCGGCGCGAACGCAAGCCGATCGACGTCTTCCTGAGCGCGCTTGCCGTCGATTTCGGGCGAGTTGTCCGGAGGCGTCATCCTCTCCGGCGGCGATGGCGATGGCACGCTCGGCATCAAGGCGATCAAGGAGCGCGGCGGCATTACGCTTGCGCAGGTCGGCGACGGATTCGGCCCACAGCATCCCGACATGCCCGAAGCCGCGATCGCTTCCGGGCTCGTCGATTTCGCGATTCCCGCCGACGAGATGGGCGCGAAGCTCGCCGAGTTCGCCCGGATCTCGGCAGGGACCGGCGAAGCAGCATCGCAGCCGGAAGGCAACGCTGAAGCGGAGCTGATCCGCGAGGCTCTTCCGGAAATATACGGGATCCTGCGCAGCCGGGTGGGGCACGACTTCAGCGGCTACAAGGCCAGGACGTTCACGCGCCGCCTGCAGCGGCGCATGCACGTGAATCAGCTCCAAACCATCCAAGCCTATATCGAGCGCCTGCGGCAGGACCCGCGGGAAGTGGGAGCCCTTTTCCGCGACCTTCTGATCAGCGTGACCAGCTTCTTCCGGGACCGGGACGCCTTCGATGCGCTGGCGACAGAGGTGATTCCCAAGCTGTTCGAAGGCCGCGGGGCCGCCGATATGGTGCGGATCTGGGTGCCCGGCTGCGCGACTGGAGAAGAGGTATATTCGATCGCCATGCTGGCGCGCGAGCACATGCAACGGCTCACCCCCGTGCCCCGCGTGCAGATTTTCGCGACCGACCTGGATGAACGGGCTCTGACGGTCGCGCGGGCGGCCCGCTATCCCGCCGCCCTGATGGACAGTGTGAGTGCCGATCGCCGCAGGCAATTCTTTGTCGCGGACGGGGACAGCTTCGTGGTCGCGAAGGACATCCGGGAGCTATGCACTTTCTCTCCCCACAGCGTCATTCGCGATCCGCCCTTCTCGCGCATCGACCTGGTTTCGTGCCGCAACCTGCTGATCTATCTCGGCGTCGACGTGCAGAATCACCTGATTCCGATCTTCCATTATGCCCTTCGCCCCGAGGGATACCTCTTCCTCGGTTCAGCCGAGAATCTCAGTCACTTCAACGACCTCTTCGCGACGGTGGACAAGCACCACAGAATCTTTCGCCGTCGATCTGACGTCACGCCGCACGTGCGCCTGCCGAGATTCATCGGCCAATCGAAGCCTGGGCAGGAGACGCAACTTCCGTCACGACGCGCTCCGCTCGCCGGCGCAGGCCTGCGGCACGCCGTCGACCAGCAGGTCCTGGAACGGTTCGCCCCGACCCACGTCGTGGTCAACAGCGACGGAGACGTCGTCTATTATTCCGCACGGACGGGCAAATACCTTGAAGCGCCCGCCGGGGCGCCGACGCGCCATCTCCTGACGCTGGCCCGCAAGGACCTGCGCCTGGACTTGCGAACGCTGCTGCGCGAAGCCGTGGAGCGCGGCAAGACCGTCACCCGTAGCGGCGTGGCCGTCGACGGCGAGGATGGCCGCGTGCAGATCGTCGATCTCACGATCGAGCCGGTGGCCGACCGCGCGGGCGGGGAGCCGCTCTTCCTCGTGCTGTTCTCCGATCACGGGCCGCCGCTCAGCCGCGAAGAAGGCCTGGAGCGGACACGGGCCACTCAAGACGGTGCCGCAGTCGACCTGGAGCGCGAGCTGCGCGAAACACGCGACCGCCTGCAGTCGATGATCGAGGAATATGAAACGGCGCTGGAGGAACTGAAATCCTCCAACGAGGAACTCGTCTCGATGAACGAGGAGATGCAATCGACCAACGAGGAACTGGAGGCTTCCAAGGAGGAACTACAATCGGTCAACGAAGAGCTGCATACCGTGAACGCCGAGCTCAACGGCAAGATCGACGCGCTCGACCGCGCCAACAGCGACCTGCAAAACCTGTTCGAAAGCACCGACGTCGCAACCGTGTTCCTCGACCGGGACCTTGCGATCCGCAGCTTCACGCCGGCAGTTGCGAAGATCTTCAGTATCCGCCCGACAGACAAGGGCCGGCCGATCACCGAGCTGTCCTCTCGGCTCGATCTGGCCAACTTCGCCCAGGACATCCACGACGTCTTCCGCGGCCAGCCCGCCATCGACAGGCAGGTCGACAGCGACGACCGCACGGCGCACTACCTCGTCCGGCTTGCCCCCTATCTCAACGGGCATCACAAGATCGAAGGGGTCGTGGTGACCTTCGTGGACGTCACGACCTTGATGCATGCGGAGGCCAGGCAGCGCGTGCTGGTCGCGGAGCTTCAGCACCGTACCCGCAATCTTCTCGCGATCGTCCAGGCCATGGCGCAGCGGACACTCGCCCAAGGGCCTTCGCTCGACAGCTTCTCGGCCCGCCTCGCCGCGCTGGGCCGCATACAGGGCTTGGTCGGTGGGGCAACCGACATCGAGCTGGCCGAACTGGTCGGGCTTGAGCTGCAGGCCATCGGCGCGCCGGAGTCCAGGACTTCCGTCGCCGGTCCCAAGGTGACGCTGGGCCTCGAGCTTGCGCAAACGTTCGGGCTGGCGTTGCATGAGCTGGCCACGAACGCGCTGAAGCACGGAGCGTTCAAGAGCGATCGCGGCCGTCTCGACGTTTCCTGGAACATCCGGCGCGACGGGGGCAAGCCGCCGACGCTTGTCCTGGAGTGGCGGGAGAGCGGGGTGCCGGAGGTGGCGGAGCCGTCGCGAAGGGGATTTGGCGGCGAGCTGATCGAGAAAGCGCTCAAGTTCACTTTGCGCGCCGAGACCGACTTTTCCTTCCGTCCCGACGGCGTGAGCTACCGGATCGAGCTGCCCCTGCCGCCCGGCGACGCCGGTGTCCAGCAGGACACGTAGCAGTGGCCATGCTCGCAACCGATGGACCGCTCGCAGGACGCCGCATTCTCGTGGTCGAAGACGACTACATGATCGCGGAAATCCTTGTCGAGTTGCTCAAGGAGGCCGGCGCGGACATCGTCGGACCGGTTGGCTGGGTCGACGATGCGGTGAACCTCGTCGTCGCCGGCGCGGAAGCTTTCGACAGCGCCGTCCTCGACATCAACCTTCACGGCAGCAAATCCTATCCCGTTGCCGATGCCCTCATCGCTCGAGCCATCGAATTCGTGTTCGCGACTGGATACGGCGCCGCCGAGATCGATCGGGCCTACCGAGGTCGTCCGCGTTGCGAAAAGCCCTTCAATCGGACGAAGCTCATCGCCGCTCTCACTACCGTCGTAGAAACTTGAACGAACACGGGCGCGGCACGGGCAATGCGGCAGTAAAGGGGCACAGCAAGAATTGAGCGGCCAGACGCAACGACCGCGTTGGACCGGCATTCCCTCCTGGCACCCCTAACCAGGAAGGAGATGAAGCCATGTTGAAGACTTCCACCATCGTCGCCTGCGTGCTGGCCTTGTCGGCTCCCGCCGCGTTGGCGCAAAGCGGCAACTGGATCAGCAGCACGATGCCGCCGGGCCCGAACGATGCGGCCGGCGGCGCCAACGGCGCGGCGAATGTCCGAAACGTGGGTACGCCCGCTCCCAGCGCCAACCAGACCGCGGGAACAGGCACGACCTCGAGCAGCATTCTGTCGCAGACGGTCAAGCAGGAAAGCGCGGCCGGCGTGCAGAGCAGCAGCTATACGCGCCAGGCGCAGATGCGCTACGGCATGCAGAACACCGCTCAGGCGCCGAATGATCGCCTCGTTTCCACCACAGAGCCACAACGCGGCCCGCATCGCGTGGCCATCACCGACGAATACGGCCACAAGTACGACAGCGAAGGAAATCGCCTCAACGCCGCCGGCTACCCGGTATCGATGCACTAATGCCAGGTATCCGGCGCCAGGTATCCGGTGATTTGGCCGGCCGCCGGGCTCAGGGGGGCGCGCGCCTGCGAGGCGCGCGCCTCGGCGGCCTCGCCTCCCGCCGCCGTTGCATTCCAGCGGCTCGCCGCTTGGTCCTCCTTCATGAAGTCGATCGTTTCGGCGCCGGCTTCGCGCGCTAGTGATAGCCGCTCCGGGCATTCCCTCGATCGCGTGGCGCGCGCCTACCTGCTTTGGGAAGTCGTCGCGGGCTTTGCCCTTACGCTGAAATACATGTTCAAGCCCAAAGTCACGATCGACTATCCCTACGAACGCAGCCCGCAAAGTCCGCGCTTTCGCGGTGAGCATGCGCTGCGCCGCTATCCCAATGGCGAGGAACGCTGTATCGCGTGCAAGCTCTGCGAGGCCATCTGCCCGGCGCTGGCAATCACCATCGAAGCCGAGCCGCGCGAGGACGGCAGCCGGCGGGCGACGCGCTACGACATCGACATGACCAAGTGCATCTACTGCGGGTTCTGCCAGGAGGCCTGCCCGGTCGACGCCATCGTCGAGGGGCCGAGCCTCGAATTCTACACCGAGACCCGCGAGGAGCTGATGTACAACAAGGAGAAGCTGGTGGAGAACGGCGACCGCTGGGAAACCCTGATCGTCGCCAATCTGCGCGCCGACGCGCCATTCCGCTGAGGCCACGGCCCCGGCGCGGAAGCGCGCGCGTCGACGCGGCGCAAGCAGCAACGCCTTTGCCGACGGACCGTTGGCTCCCGGTATGGAGGCGCGCCATGGAAACACCGCGGCAACACATCGATCGAGTAAACCGGGAAGCCGAGGCCGAACGGGGGCCGGCCGATCCGAGGGCCACCCGGCCTCGCGATACGCGATGGCTGATCGGGATCGTGTCGGCCTGCCTAGTGGCGGCGCTCGTGCTTTTGGGCTTCATGTTTTTCGGCAACGAGCACTACGTTGCGCCACCGGCGCCGGGCATCGAGAAGCCGGGCATCGCGAACCAGCGCTGAAGGTCGGGCAGCCGCGGCCAGACCGCTCGGCTAGTTCGATCCGAAGAAATGGCCCGCACGGAAGGCGCGGGCTCTCTGCGTAATCGGGTTCGTCGCCCTCGGCCGTCAGCGCAGCTTGTCGACGACATCGAGATGGGTCTGCAAGGTCGGCAGCACATCTTGGGCGAACATCTGCAGCGTGGCGTTGTCGCCTCGCGCGGCATAGGCCTTGAACAGCGCGACAGTCTCGACATGGGCGTCGTACTGGGCGTCGATGTAGGCCTTGTCAAAGGATGTCCCTTCCTTGCCTTGAAGGCCGTCGAGGATCGCCTGGTGCTTGGCATCAAGCTTCTTGGGCGGCGGCGACAACTTGGCCTCCGCCACGGCCCGTTCGAACTTTGCAGCGGCCGTCGTGTGGTCCTCGATCAATCGCTTGGCGAAGGACTGCATGGTGCCGGACTTGCTTCGGCTGAGCGCGAGCTTGCTGCTCTCGATCTCGAACCTGTTGCCGTCGGCGACCGCCTTCTCGAAGGCGATGGCGGTGGGCGCCGCAGGAGCAGGCCGGGACGCCACGGAAGGCGGATCGGCCGCGAAGGCCGCGGCCGAGAGGCCGAGGACGATGGAGAATGGAAGGGCGAAACGCATCATGCCGAGGCTCCTGAGCGAGTTGTCGAGGACTGGAACGATCAAGCCTTGGAGCGCATGGCCCCACGACCGCATCACTCGATCAATGATCGGACTCCCCATCAGTTGCCTGGCCGACGAGAGGACGGTGTCGAAGCAACGGATTTTTTCTGACCAGTGAGATAGATGCTCGGTTTGGGCGACAACCAATTTCCGGACTGCTGGACGGCCGATTGCCGGAGCTCCGACACCACTCGCAGTATTTGTATTGTGGTGGCAGTTTTCCTTCTCGCGGCCCCTACGGCCCCCCGCGAACCGGCGCCAAGGAGGCCTCAATCTTGACACGGTGCCATCTCAAGGCCTGCCCGTTGCATCGACCGGGAGTGGCGCACTTCCCCTGGCGCCACTCCGCTACGACTTTTTGAGTACGTGAGAGTTGGGGCCCGCCCGGGTGAGTGGGAAGGCTCGGGCGGGCCTGCCGACGAGGCGGCCCAGGATGTCTGACGGCATCGTCAGCGTCACTGGAAGGCAGCCGCGGAGTAAACTCAAGACGCACTTCGATCCACGCAGCCCTGTTCCGCGCCGGATCGAGTATTTCCTCAACCGGCGCAAAATCCTCTTTGTTCAGCAGGGGAAGTGCTCAGTTGCCTATGTGAGCGCAATGATCGCTGGCGCCGTTGATCCTCGCATTGCGATTGGCCTACGCCAGTCCCGCTACGCCTCGCTGCCGCTCGGCTCCGGTCGGGACGACGGATTGAGCCATGCTCATGCTCTAGGGTTCGCGGGAGTAGTTGATCGGCACAACGAAGGTATAATGTTCAAGGGCGATCTCCGCCGGCAGTGGCGCGAAGGGCGACGCCTTGCGGATCGTTGCCACGACAGCGCGGTCGAGATCGGGAAAGCCGCTCGACTTTGCCAAGGCAAGGTCGAGCAGCCGGCCATCGCGGGCGATTATCAGCCGGGCGACCACGAGGCCCTGCGCGCTGACCTCGCCGGTGTCCCAACGGAACCGCTGCCGTGAAAGCTTGCGGATGATCTGCAAGAGATAGTCCTGCTGGGCCTGTCCATGCTGCTCGCCGCTCGACGTCCTGGTCAACGTCGACGACGCGCGACGGGCCGTGGCGTCGGTTGCGACGACCGCGTTCTGCTGCGAGGCGCGCTTGGGCCGCGCCTGGCGAATGGGCTGCCGCGGGGCTGGCGCCAGCGTCCGTGGCTCAACGATCGGCGACTTCGCCAAGGCAGGCGGCGCTGTCATGGCGAAGTCACGTCCGCTCACTTGCGGCGGCGCTTTAACAGGGGGAAGTACCTTTTCAAGGTTGGGTTCGAGAGCGGGCGGCGCTGCACTGGTGCCGAACGCAGGGGTAAGAACCGGCGGAGGCGGCGCGACGGAGGGAAGAATTTGCGCCACGTCCGGCTCCGGCGGCACGGGGAGCGGCGCAGCCGCTGCCTGCGGATGATCCCATTCCGGTGCGGTCTGCGCCTGCGCGGCCGATCCCGGCGGCAGCTCGCGGGCTGCCGGCTGCTCAGCCGATGCAGTGCCGGCCTCGCGCTCCGGCGAGGGCAGATCAAGCGTGACCTCGATCGGCCGTTCACTGAGGCGCGCATGCCGGGGCACCGTCTCGGGCAGCAAGGCCACGGCGATCGTTGCATGCAGCATTGCGGAGGCGAGCACCGCCAACGGAAGAAAGTGGCGGACCTCTGAGGTGGCGATGTCGTCGATTTCGCCCATCAGGCGCACCATCCTCGCTTAGGGTCTTCGACAAAGTTCAAGCGGCAGGCGGCTGGAATACGCGGCGGTCAAGCAATCAGCGGTGCTTGGATAGAGTTGGGCGTTGAAGTAAATGGCTCGCAACGAGTAGTAAGCCTGCGGCGAGCACGACATGCCGGCCTTCAGTTCGCGACCGCATTCGGCGGCCTGCTGCGCCGATTGAGACGATGCAACCCCATTGACGCCTCCGCTACTCACGGCACCCGTACCGGCGGCGCCGGGCGCGCTTCCGACGCCGCCCACCCCGGAAGATCCAAACTCCAGCGCAGCGGGGGCCGCGAGTGTGGCCGTCGCAGCGGCGCCCAAGCCGGATACGCTACTGCCTGTTGCAGCTCCGCCGATGCTTGCCGCAGCAGTTCCGATACCTACTGACGCAACGCCGCTCTGACCCTCGCCAGCAGCCGCAACGCCGGCGCTTGCTGCGCCGGTTCCCGCGGCGCCGGCTGCCGCCGCTCCTGCGCCAGCCCCACCGCTGCCAGCCCCATCACCGCCAGTTCCTCCTGCACCAGCACCGGCGCCCCCAGATCCGGCACCACCGCCAGCGCCCCCGGCGCCACCACCAGCGCCCGCGGCACCACCGCCAGCGCCACCGGCGCCACCGCCAGCGCCACCGGCGCCACCGCCAGCGCCAGCGCCTCCGGCGCCACCACCAGCGCCACCGCCGCCACCTCCAGCGCCACCGCCTCCGGCGCCACCACCAGCGCCACCGCCGCCACCACCCGCGCCACCACCACCACCGCCTTTACATTCCTGTGCGTTCGCGGTCTCCGCCACAGATGCGATGGAGAGCAACCCAAGCCCCGGCCCGACTTTCTGCTGCCCAAACGAGGTGGCAGCAAAAATCGGAACCAGAAGCACTGGCGCCGACAGCGCAACGATCACGTGGATTTGTGACGACATTGACCCCACCCACAGGCGGAGAACGGCCTGCCCAATCCGAAGTTCCGGCGTCCGCGAAAAAATGGCAAACGACATTTTTAGGGTGAGCGATGCGAACGTTCGGTCGCCTGGCCGACTAAACTCTGCGTGGCGGGTTGGGAACTCAAACCACCCATCGCCTGAGCCTCTTGAGCCCCTCCTCGAAGCGCCGCTCCTCGGCCCAGTCCTTCTTGGCCACCGGGTAAGCGAAGGTAAGCGCCAGCGCGTCGCCGTCGTCGGGCGAGGCCAGGCCGCGCCGGCGCATGTCGTCCTTGCGCTCCAGCAGCAGCGCGTCGGAGGCGTCGTAGCCGTACTCGACGTTCCCCAAGTCGGCGACCAGGGCGGCATCGTCGGGCAAGCAGCCTGCCCGGCACCATTCCTTCAGGAAGCCCCACATTTCGGCGCGCTTGTTGGCGTAGCGCGCCGCCGCGTCGCCGAAATCCCGGCGGTCGGCCGCGTTGCCGAAATTGACGCCGACGGCGTTGCGGCAGCCGAGCTGGGTGAGCCTGTCGCAGACGCCCCAGCCCATGCCGGTGGCGTCGACGAACACCGCGTCGGGATTGTGGGCGTTGACCTGCTCCATGACCCGGCTCGCCACCTGCATGAGGTCAGGAATGCGGAACTTGATGGCCGGGATCGAGCGCGCGTCGAGCCCGCGGCGGAAGCGGATGACGGTCTGGTCGTCGCCATGGCGGGCGATGTCGACGCCCATGACGAGCGGCGCCGTCGGGTCCTCGACCAGTGGGCGGGCCACGGCCTCGGCGATGCGCTGGCTGTCGATGAACTGCAGCGAGCCGGCGCGCGGAAAGACGCCCTTGACGCGCACCCGCACGAAATCCGAGTCCTCGCCGTGGTCCTTCACCCAGGCGGCGATCTGCACCTTGTTGGTCATGGCGACCGAGCGCGAATTGATCTGGCGCGGGCTCCAGCGGTGGGCGAAGCGGCCGCCGGCGAAGCATTCGCGGAAGCGGCCGGTGGTGCGGGTGGGGTTGCCGAACACGGCCCAGACCAGCTCGGTATCGGCGTCGGTCAGCGCGCCCTCGATGGTGTCCCACACCGGTTCGGGGATGGAAGAGGCCTCGTCGAGCAGGACGAAGGCGCGGCGGCCCTTGTTGTGCAACCCGGCGATCGCCTCGGTGTTCTGCTCCGACCAGGTGATGGCGTCAACCCGCCAGCGCTTGTCGCGGCCAGGCTCGGCCGAGTGCAACGCCGTCGCCGTGTAAACGAACCACTCCTTGTTGCGGCTCATGGCGTGCCATTTGGCGAGCTCGGGCCAGGTCTTGGTGCGGAGCTGGCTCTCGGTGTTGGCGCTCACCACGCCGCGCGAATCGTGCAGCGTCGACAGGGCCCACAGGATGATCCAGGCGACCAGCGCCGACTTGCCGATGCCGTGCCCCGAGGCGATAGCGACGCGCACGGCGTCGTTCTCGGCCTCGCCGAAGTGCCGCTCCAGCAGGCCCTTGCCGATCTGCTCCAGCACCTCGCGCTGCCAGGGCTCGGGGCCCGTTTCGTTGGCGAGCGGCGTGTGCGGCAGCCCCCAGGGGAAGGCGAACAGGACGAAGCCCAGGGGATCGTAGCGGAAGGCGCCGATCTCGCGATGCAGCAGCTTGTCGAAATCAGCGACGGTAGGCATTGCGCGCGCGGATCCCCGCCTCCTCCAGTTCGCGAAGCTTCTCGTCGCTGATCGTGTGCTCGTGCTCGATGACCTCGCGCCATTGCTTGCGGCGGCGGTTGCGCAGCCAGAAGATGGCGGCCTGGGTGTCGGGCGGGAAGTAGCGGTTGTATTCCACCTCCTGCGGCGCGCCGTCGATCACCAGGACCTTCACATCGGCATGGGTGAAGCCCTTGGCCTTCTGCGCCAGCGAGTGGGCGACGTCGGCATCGATGACGTCGCGGCCCTCCTGCACCGCCTTCCTGAACTCGGGATAGCGGGCGAGCCAGTTGTTGACGGTGGAGAGCGAGACCTCGAACAGTTCGGCGAGGTCTTCGTTGGTGGCGCCCAGCAAGCAGAACTTGTAGGCGATTGTGCAGTTGTTAGGCGTGTATCGAGGGGCAGGTCCGCGTTTTCCCATGATGTCGAGACTCCTGAGTGAGCGTCGACAGGGGTAGGACATGGCATTGCGCGAGGTTGTCAAGGGGATGAGTTGACTATGTGTGTTCAATAGCGCGCATTCATGAACGGCACTTTCGTCAATACGATGTATCTTCACTCTCGCTTTGTTGCAGGGTTTGCAATGCGACCGTGTTCGACGTTTTAACGAATTGATCGACAAACGTCTTAGCGGGCCCGTCGACGTGCCACTTGCGAGGCTTAGCCTCTTCGATCAGGAATTTCCGGAACCGTCGCCGCATCATTGCGTCCGTATTGCGCGCATGGCGCGCAGCGAAGAGCATTCGACTCTCTTTTGACTTGGCCATTTTTGCGAGCTCTCGCGGCGCAAAGACCGGTGCTCCGGCTTCGGCTGCGGTATCAACCTCTTCACGATTTGCAAGGACCAACTGTTGCTTCTCGGGCTTCAATTGTCCTTGGGCAACATCAAGATTGTGCTCGGTCATCAAATAGAAACTGAGGCTGACCCGACATGTCTTGATCAAGCGATCATTGGTCATCCCATACTCCGCAGCGACTGCATTGCGCTTTTCAGCAGTTAGCTCGGGATTTGGAATCAAAACTAAATCAATCTGATGTGTCCATTCGAAATCCAAGGCTGGATCGATCATCGAAGGGCTCGACGTTCCAATGTCCATTATTCTATTGAGATTGTAATCGCGGAAATCATTGTGATCGCGGGACCACGAACGAACGTACCAGCGGCCTGCACTGTGTGCGAGCGCATGCGGAGCGATCGTTCGAACTTGTGCCGGTGACCCAGTCAGAGATGCATACCCAACCTCGACCTGCAGCCGATCACGGATAGCATCATGAATTCTTAGCAGGATGTTCGGTTCTGTTGGCCTACGTCCGAGCGTTACAACTTCTATTGGCGGAATCTTTTCGAACCACGTGTCTTCCTGGCGCAGCCATCCATTCTTAACGGCCACGACCTGCAGCAGATAACGCTCTGTTGTTTCGCCTATGAAACGTGGCGCGAACTCTGGGGTCCGCAAAAAGGCCTTCTCGGCTCGATCATAGATGAGGTTGGAGGCGGCCAGAGATTTCGTACAGCTTCATGTCCGCCGAAGCCTGCTGAGGGGATAATGCCGATCGTCTATGGCTGGACCGAGGCTCACGCTTGTGCCGGTCATGCTGTAGCCATTACGCACCAGGGAGGATGCCTTCAGTGTGGCATAGGGAGGACTGGTGTACCGGATTTCCGAGTTGTCGAGTGGGAGGCCACTCAGAATTGGGAAGAACCGGCCTGCGGCGCGCACTATCAACCTTATGGCCCGATCGAGCTCAGCTTCATCACGGCAACGGTTGGCGAGTTGGTACTTGAGTGTGTTCTTGGACAAGTCTCGCGATCAACACATCGAATAGGCGCGCCGGCAAATGCCTTCTTCGTATAGTCAAAGGCGTCTTGTGCGGCAGCCTGCCACGCAGCCCGATTTGCGTTGAAATACTTGATGAGGCTGGCGCGCTCCAACCGCAATTCAATTTCGCGAGTGAGGGCCATTATCGAATCTCCCAGAGAGAGACTGCACCAAGGATCAAGATGAGGAATGCAGCGAGCCCCAACAATCCACAGCCCCACTGAACGGCGCAAAGAGAGCCTCCAGCTTTTCCCAGCAAACTCGCACCACAAGAGCCAAGGGCGGCGACTAGCGCCGCAAAAGCAGGCCATGCTCGTAAACGATAAGTTGACCTCACCGCTTCCTGTTGAGTGGCGTCAAATGTGCCGAAGTCGGTGAGCGCAGCACCAAAGAAAACCAATACTAGGCCCGCGAACGCGGCTGCCGCCGCAGCTACATCTCCCGCAATTTCCAGCATTGCACATCCCCCGTAGCCTGCAGGCTGATAGGGTTCCCCATTTGGTTGTATATGGCAACGGGAATTACGCCTCATTTCTCACTTCGTCATAGTCGCGCGAAGGCGACGAGCGCAAGCAAGTGAAGATCAACACCATCTTGCGACGATTCGATCCCGGCGACGCAGACCGCATCATCCTGGAACCCGAACCAAGTATCCTCATAGGCAACCACCGCAGCATGAGACCCCCTGCCTGCCCTCCTCAGTCCTGCCGAATTCGGGCGACGGCCGTCCGAGCTCTGATCCCCGTCTTGTGGCGTTCAATCTCCGCCCATTGCTCCGCCTTCCAACGAGCGATCTCGATATCAGCCTCGGCCTTCCTGCGCCTAATCTCGATGTCGGCCGCCGCCGCCTGCTTGTCGATCTCGATCTGGGCCAACGCCGCCAGCAGCGCGGGATCGGGCGGCGGCGATGCCGGCGCCGGCGGCACGGCGACGCTCGCCGCGACGCGCTCGGGCGCCTGGAAGAACATGCCCGGCGACTTGTAGCCCAAGGTCTCCGTCACCTTCTGCGTCGCATTGGCGATGTTCTCGGCCGTCACGAACGGGCCCTCCGCCCGGCCGCCCTGCAGGGAGATCAGCTTCTCCTGCAGCGTGCCGATCAGGCCGAGATGCTGCAGGGCCTGGTCCTTGTTGCCGGTGCCCAGCCCGACATTGACCGAGAGCTCCATGTCGTCGGGCCATCGGCTCGGATCGCAGGAGGCGAAGCCCCTGCCCGACCAGTAGCGCACCGGCCCCGAGGCGGCGCGCCGGACGGCGCGATAGACCAGGCGGAAGAGCCGCTTGATGGCGGTCTCGGCCAGCACGCGGGCGATCAGCTCCTGGCGCTGCTGGGCGGCCGACATCAGCATGTTCATGCCGCTCGCCGTCTTGTTCAGGCTGTCGGCGTCGAGGCCCTGGTTGTTGCGCACGATGCCGGTGCGGTTCTCGCGCACCGTCGCCATGAATTCGAGGGCAGCCAGCGCCGACGGCGCGATGGAGGGCACCTGCAGCCAGCTCACATGATCGTCACCAGGTCGCGCGCCGGGCTTCAGCCGCACCGGCGAGCCCGGCAGCCAGTCGATCAGGCTGTCGAGGTTGACCTGGTCGCTGACCACCGGCCGCGGCCGGTTGACGAGGTAGAGATTGTCGAGCAGGCCGCGCGTCAGCACCGAGCCGATCTGCTGGAGGTCCTGCAGCTGGTCGAACAGCGAGCGGCCGACGATGGTGTGGCTCATCAGGATGGGCGAGGCGAGTGCGATCGAAGCCAGCCCCTCCCATTCGATGCGCTCGACGATGCGGCCCGCCGTGCCGCCGGCATGAGCGTAGACCACGCGCAGGAGCTCGCTGATGCCGTCGCCGTCTTCGTCGGCGCGCAGATAGGCCACGACCAGCCACAGCGGGCGCTCGCTGTCGCCCACTCCGTCGCGCCCTGGCTCGTTCAGGACGGCGCCATCGTTGCGCTGCGCGTCCTCGGCCGACAGGTCGCGGCCGGAGGCCAGCTCGTCGATCTCGTCGCGGCCCAGCCCCATCTCGACCAGCTCCGACGCGGTGACCCGCTTGCGGAAGCCCAGGAACGAGGCCTTGTCCTGGTCGCGCGCCGTCGGCGTGAACAGGATGTCCTCGGGCGCGATGTTGTCGACCACCACGCGGCTGGCGCGGCGCCTGACGGTGATCGTGCCGGAAAAGGTGGGCGCCGGCCCTTCGACTACGCTCAGGGCAGGCTGCGAAGGGAAAGGTCCCTCGCCACTGCTCGGGACGGGATGAGGTGCCTCCGGCACCTCATCCCGCTCCAGCTCCAATGTCAGCTCGGCGCCCTCGCCCTCCGCCTGGGCCGCGATCAAGGCGAGCGCGTCCTGCGGAAGGGCGACAACGGGAATGCGACGGGTGTCGCGAAACTCCTCGAGATCGACGGTGACGGCGCCGAGGCGAAACATCAGCGCGTCCTTGATCAGCCAGTAGAGAATGCGGAAGCCGTCGTTCTGGCGCATGAAGACGTGCGGCACGTACTCGCTGGCCTCGCGCGCCCAGCGCTCCTCGCCGGGCGCCGTCGGGGTGAACTCGGCCACGCCGTCGGTGCTGGTGAAGACGCGCATCAGGCCGGGCATGACCGATTCGACCACGTCGGCGAATTCCGACGTCACGACCTGCGAGGCGCCTTCCTGCTCGTCGCCATAGGGCTCGCGGTCGTAGCAGGCGAGCGCGTCGTCGCGCGTGCGGCCGAGTGTCGACGACTGATAGTGGGCGGCGGCGGCCTCCTCCTTGCGCAGGAGGGCGAGCAGGGCCTCGTCGTCGAGCTGCTTGCGCCTGTCGATGGTCAACGGCCGATCCCCGGCATGAGGCAACGGCGGGCCGAAACTTCGGCCTGCCGTGGCGCGCGCGCGGAACCGCCGTGCAAGGCGCGCGTTAGCGGCGCACAGGAGGTTCGTTCATGGCTGCAAGAAAGAAGAAGAAGACGGCGAAGCGGAAGACGGCGAAGCGCGAGCTGATCGCGCCGCGGGGCGACAAACGCTACATCCGCCGCGACGCCAAGGGCCGCATCAAGGAAAGCGACGACGTCGGCCGCTCGCTCAGCCGCGACCGGCGCACCAAGGCGAAGACCAAGGCCAAGCGCGGCCAGGGCGACCGCGGCGACCGCTAGGCCGCGACGCCAGGACGGCTGCGGGGCGCACACCCCCATCACTTGCCGCCCTCCTCCAGCAGCATCCGCCAGCGCCGAAGCGGCGCGGCCCAGTCGTTGCGACGCGGGCAGTCGAGTCCGAGCGCGGCGCGGCGGCGGCTGATCGTATCGAAGCGAAAGCGCAGGCCGGTGTCGGCCTCGATGAGCGCGGCGATCTCCGCGTTGGTATATCGATGCGCGTTGCGCCGCAGGATCTCGGCGCACCGCCGGTCCCAGCGCGCCCTTTGCGCCTCCGTCCTGTGCGCCTCCGTCCCGTCTGCCTGCGCCGCGGCGCACCGGCGGACCTTCATCAGCGCGTCGTCACCGAACCGCGCCGCAAGATCGAACTGAACCGAGTTGTCCTTCACGTGCCGAACCCTTCCTCGAAGGAGTGTCGGCAGGGTTAGGACACAAGATTGCTCTACGCCGTCAACTGCATGTTCTCAGGATTTGGAAGAAATCAACACGCCCACGTTGTGCGTGCAACTTATGCACGTCGGCTCATGCCCGTTCGCTCAGGCACGTCGGCATGCGTGTTGGCTCATGCACGCCGGCGCGGCGGCTGCGCGACGGGCTCGGCGGCGCCGGCAGAGCCCGCCTGCTGATCGACCCAGCGACGCGCCTCGTGCCATTCGCGGAAGACGGCGATCGGGCGCACCAGCCGGGCGACATCGGCAAACAGCCTGGCCTGGCGCCAGGCATCGTCGCCGGACGCGACGATGGCGATCGGCCCGACCCGGCTTTGCTCCTCGCGGCGGCGCACGAGATTGGCGAGGCCGCGCACGCTTTCGTCGCTGTAGACGACGCGCAGATCGTCGACGCTGAAGATCTTGGCGTAGGGCCGCGCGCCCTCGGCGTCGACGCGCTCCAGGAAGTCGATCATGTCCTGCGGGCGGATCTCGCCCTTGGACACGCCGACAACGAGCCGGAGCCGATGGGAAATGGTCCATTCGACGGGCATGGCGCAAGCTTGCCCGGCGACCGCGCGGCGGGCAATCGCCTTTCCTTGCATTGGTGCCGCAGATGGCTGCCCTGCGCGCGCCATCGAACGAGGCGGCGTGCAGGGCACCGGCCTCAGGCCCGGCGGCTCGGGCGGCGGCGCGGCCGCGACGCCGGCGCGGGGCGATCCTCCAGCTCGATCCAGGCCGGGGCGTGGTCGCTCGCGTGCGGCCAGCCGCGGACGTCGCGATCGACGCCGGCGGCGACGAGGCGGCGGGCGACGGCGGGCGCCAGCAGCAGGTGGTCGATGCGGAGGCCGGCGTCGCGCGCCCAGGCGTTGCGAAAGTAATCCCAGAAGGTGAAGACGCGCTCGCCGGGATGCAGGCGGCGCACGGCGTCGACCCAGCCCTGGCGCAGCAGGCCGTGGAAGGCGGCGCGGACCTCGGGGCGGAACAGCGCGTCGTCGAGCCAGCGCTCCGGCTTGTAGACGTCGAGATCGGCCGGCATGACGTTGTAGTCGCCGGCCAGCACGGCGGGCACCCCGCCCTCGACCAGGGTCGCGGCGTGGGCGGCGAGGCGCGCGAACCAGCGCAGCTTGTAGTCGAACTTCGGCCCGGGCGCGGGATTGCCGTTGGGCAGATAGAGGCAGCCGACCAGCAGGCCGTCGACGGCGGCCTCGATGTAGCGGCTATGGACGTCGGCCGGATCGCCGGGCAGGCCGCGCCGCGTCTCGACCGGCACGGCGCCGCGGGCCAGGATGGCGACGCCGTTCCAGCTCTTCTGGCCGTGCCAGACGGCGCCGTAGCCGGCGTCGCGCAAGGCGGCTGCGGGGAAGCGCTCCTGCGGCGCCTTGAGCTCCTGCAGGCAGACGATGTCGGGCCGCGCCTCGCCCAGCCAGCGCAGCAGGACGGGCAGGCGGCCGTTGACGCCGTTGACGTTGAAGGTGGCGATCCGCATGCGGCGACGGTCCAGGTCCGGTGGGGGGCCGGTCAGGGGGCGCGGTCAGGCAGCGACGGTCAGGCGGCGACGGTCAGGCGACGCCCGCCAACCGCGGCAGGCCGCGCCGGCCGATGGCGCGCTCGTACTCGGCCTCGGGCACGCCGTAGAAGCCGCCGGCCATGGCCTCGAGGCCGGCGCGGTCGAGGATCCTGACATGACTGCGGGTGGAGCGGATGAGGCGGCGTCCCTCGAGATCGTGCAGGGCCTCGGTCACGCCGGGCCGGCGCACGCCCAGCAGGACGGCAAGGAACTCGTGGGTGACGTCGAATTCGCCCATGTCGAGGCGGTCCTGCCACATCAGCAGCCAGCGCGCGAGGCGCTCCCGCAGCCGGCCGCGCCCGTTGGCGAGCGCGGTGTGCGAGGCCTGGGCGAGGAAGACGTGGCCGTAGCGGCAGAGCAGCCGCGACAGGGTCGGGCTGGCGACCATGGCCCGGCGCAAGGCGGCGCTGGACAGGCGCAGCGCGGTGCCGACCGACTGCACGACCGTCTCGTTGGCCGAGCGGTCGTCGCCCAGCACGACGGCGAGGCCGGTCATGCCCTCGTGGCCGATCATGCCGACCTCGATGCTGTCGCGGGGGCCGGTCGTGGCGACGACGGAGACCAGGCCGCTGGTGACGAAATAGACGTCGGCGATGCGGCCCTGGGCCGGCTCGAGCACCTGGCGCAGCGCGAGCGCGACGGGCTCGAGGCCGGCCAGGATGCCGCGATCGGCGCGCGACAGGACGTCGAGGAGGCGATTGGCCGATGCCACGCCGAGGTCAGGCATGCTGGTGTCAGGCATGTCGCTTGCTCCGAAGGAGACGCCGGTCAATCCGCGCCTGGGCCGAAGCGCGGCAGACGGGCACCGCGCGCTGGGCACCGCACGCTGGGCCCGGCAAGAGCCGTTGGCAACAGGCGACCTGGCGCCTATCGAGTCGGGCGCCTATCGAGCCGGGCGCCTATCGAGCCGGCCGGCGGCGCGCGGGAGCGGGCGCCGGCGCGGCGCCGATCAGGCGATCGTACTCGGCCTCGGGGATGCCGTAGAAGCCGCTGGCGGCACGGCGCAGGCCGCGGCGGTCGAGGATGCGGACGCGGTTGCGGCCCGAGCGGATCAGGCCCAGGCCCTCGAGCTCGTGCAGGGCGACGGTTACGCCGGGCCGGCGCACGCCCAGCAGCAGGGCGAGGAATTCGTGGGTGACGACGAGGTCGTCGGCGCCGACGCGGTCGTGCCACATCAGCAACCAGCGGGCGAGCCGCTCGCCGACCTTGCCGCGGCCGTTGGCCAGCGCGGTCTGGCTGCTCTGCATCATGAAGACCTGGACGTAGCGCAGCAGCGTGGCGGTGACGCCGCGGCTGGCCGTCATGACCTGGCGCAAGCGGTCGGCGGCGATGCGCAGGCCGACGCCGGGCGACTGCACCAGGGTCTCGTTGGCCGAGCGATCGTCGCCCAGCACGACGGCCAGGCCGGTCATGCCCTCAAAGCCCACCATGCCGACCTCGATGCGATGGGCGGGCCCGGTGGTGCCGACCACGGAGACCAGCCCGCCATCGACGAAATAGACGTGGGCGATCGGCGCGCCCGGCGCCTCGAGCACCTGGCGGGCGGCGAGGTCGACGACTTCGAGGGAGCGCCGGAGAAGATCGCGATCGGCACGGGGAAGGGCCGCCAGCAGGCGATTGCGCAACCCTGGGTTCGGTGACGTCAAGAGCTCTCCCCTTCGCGGCGGCGAAGTTCCCGTGAGCTCCCGAACCGGGTGTCAACCCGGCCGCCAACCCGGCCGCCCATGCGCGCGCACGGCGCCTCCGCAGGCCGACAGGTTAGAGGAGCGTCGCGCCAATGGGGCGCACTGTCCGGTTTCGGACGCAGACCGGCGCGAGCGGCCGGCACGCTGCGAGCGTCGTCTGGATTCGTACAGAGGGTTGAGGCGCGGCCGGCCCGTCCTATGATTCGGGGGAAAGAGGAAGGAGGTTGGCATGGAACGCGGCATGCGGGCCCTTCTCAGCCCCAACGAAGAAACGGCGCTGCGCCACGTCGCCACCGGGCTTGCGCATCCGACGTCCTCGAAGACGGGCCACATCGAACGGCTGAAGAAGCTGGGGCTGGTCACCGAGGACGACGGCCTGCTGCGCCTGACCGAGACGGGGCGCGCGCGCTACGCCACGCTGCCCAAGGCGGAGCCGCTCTACAAGGCCGGTTCGGGAGACAAGGTCAACCAGGCGCTAACCGAGTACTTCCGTTCCGCGCGGCGCTGAGGAGCGCGGCCCTCAGCGGCGGCGGCGCGGACGGGAGCCCTCGGTCGCGGGCGCGACCGGCACGGAGCGCGACGGCAGCGGGCCGGTCGGCGGGATTCCCTCCAAGGTTGCGGCCCCCGCGGCCCGGGCCAGGCGGGCGATCAGCATCTTCAGGGAAGCGGAGCGCCGCCCGCCGGCGAAATCGCGCAGCAGCGCCAGTTCCTCCTGCAATCGCGGCCCAGCTTGCGGCAACTTCGGCATGCCGCGACAACGAGGCGGCGCCGCCGCGGGTTTCGGTCCGAATGCGGACAGAGCAGCGGCGGCGGCGCGCCGCGCGCAACCTCACGTCGCGGGCAGCGCGAGCTTGAGCGTCTGGCCGCGGCGCACCTGGATGCGCTGCATCATGTAGCTGCCCTGCGGCGGCACCATGGGCGAGACGTACCAGACGACCGAGGTGGCGACATACCAGACGCCGTCGGGCACGTGCTCGAAGCCGAAATAGCCCTGGCCGTCGCAGCGCGTGGTGCGCATCAGGGCGACGTACTGCTCGTCGGTCGGCTCGAAGGTCGGCGCGCCCTCGACCGTGCGGGTGCCCTCGTCGAGCGCGCCGAACAGCTTCTTCATGTGCTCGCGGGCATATTCGCTGTCGGGGATGAGGTAGGCCTTGAGGCCGGCGCAGGTGCGGGCCGCTCCGCCGGCGGTGCGCAGCACGGCGAAGCCCGAGACGGTGTTGCGGCCGGGCTTCTCCGACCACTTGACCTCGGACGGGTCGAAAGGACCCACGAGCGTCAGGGGCGGCGGCGGCGGCGGCGCGCAGGCGGCAAGCCCGGCGGCAACGGCCAAGGCGGCGGCAACGGCAACGATGCTTCGCATGACGGCGCTCTCCCCACGGGTGGAACCCTCGCCCGGGGGCCGGCGGCGCGTCAAGCCCGTGGAGTCACACCGGGGGCCATCGTGGCGCGGGGCGGACGTGACGCGGGTGGCCGTGACGTGGGTGGCCGTGACGCGGGTGGGCGTGACGCGGGTGGAGGGGGCGCGGTGCGCCGCAGCGACAGCAGGCCCGCCAGGACAGCGCAGGCGCCCAGCAGCACGAGGACGTCGCGGCCGGCGGCGACCAGCGCGGCGGCCGGGACATCGAGCGTGCTGCCCTGGAAATCGCGCGCCGCGCCCAGGCGCAGCGCCAGCACGGTCGAGGCGCCCGAGATGCCGGCGCTGATGCCGAGGTAGCGCACCACGTTCAGCAGGCTGCCGGCCTCGCCGGTCAGGGCCGCGGGCGCGGCGCCCATGATGGCGCTGCTGTTGGGCGAGATGAACAGGCCCTGGCCGATGCCGAAGAGCGCCAGCGCCAGCATGACCAGCGGCAGGCCGGCGGCCGCGCCGTCGAGCACGGTGTAGAGCAGGACGAGCGCGCCGGTGCAGACCAGCATGCCCGACGCGGTCACCAGGCGGGCGCCGAAGCGGTCGTAGAGCGCGCCGCCGAGCGGCGCCAGCACGCCCAGCATCACCGGCACGAGCGAGAGTCGCAGGCCGGCGACGAAGGCCGATTCATCGTAGCCGCGCACCAGGACGAAAGGGACGAGGAAGAAGATCCCGAACAGGCAGGCATAGGCCAGGAAGTTGGCGACGTTGCCCCACAGGAAGACTGGCGCGCGCAGCAGGGCGAGATCGACCAGCGGCGACGCGGCGCGGCGCTCGGCGCGGAAGAACAGCACCAGGAAGGCGACCGCCAGCCCGGCGCAGTCGAGCAGGGCCGGCGAGGCCGGTCCCCAGGCATAGAGCTGGTTGAGCGCCGCCACGAGGGCGGTGAGCGCGGGCACGATCAGGAACGCGCCGTGCCAGTCGAAGCGGCCGGCAGCAGCAGCGGCGCGGGTCTGGGGCCGGGTCTGGGGGATAACCAGCCAGCCCAGCACGGCGCCGGCCAGGCCGAACGGGACATTGATCCAGAAGGCCCAGTGCCAGCCCAGCGTGTCGAGGATGAAGCCGCCCAGCGCCGGGCCGACGCCCAGCCCGACCGCCTGGGCGGCGGACTGCAGGCCGAGCGCGCGGCCGTGCTCGTCGGGCCGGGTGGCCAGCACGATGATGGCGATGCTGTTGGCGGTGAGCAGCGCGGCGCCCAGCGCCTGCAGGACGCGGAAGGCGACCAGCACGGGCAGGCTGGGGGCGAAGCCGCACAGGGCGGAGCCCGCGATGAACAGCAGGAAGCCGCCGGTATAGAGGAGCTTGCGGCCGACCATGTCGGCCAGCCGGCCGAAGATCGGCATGAAGGACGCCATGGCCAGCAGGTAGGCCACCGCCACCCAGCTCACGGTGCTGAGCCGGGCGGCGAAGTCGCGCTCGAGCCGCGGCAGCAGGATCTGGGTCATGCTGGCGTCGACCTGGCCCATGAAGGCGCCGATGCAGACGGTGCCGACGACGAACCAGCGATAGGACGGCAGGCGCGCGATGGACGCCGCGGGCGGCGGCTCGCGGCCGTGCAGCAGACCGTCGCGCAGCGCCGCGAGGGTGAAAGGGCCGGGCGATGGTTCCGTCACGTCGATCTCCCCCTCCCCAGGTCGCCAAACCGGGCAGTCGGGGACGATGTACCATGTCGCGGTCGCGACGGGAGATCACGCGGCCGCTGCAGCGCCTCTGGCGGGTGCTCACCCCTCCGGGGGTTGGGGGGCCGTCGTGCCCGCAAGCGACGGGTCCGCGAGCGCGCCTCCCGCCGGTCCAGCCGACGCCTGGAGCCCCGACTCCTGGAGCCCCGCCGCCGAGGCCGAGACCAGGGGCAAGGAGACCGGGGGCAAGCGCGCCGTCCAGGCCTTCAGCGACGCCACGCGCCGTCCATCGCCGAGATCGCGCAGGAGCCGTACCTCGTCGTGCAGGGGCATCATCATGCCCCCTGACGTGCAAGATTCGCGCCGGCAAGTTTCGCGCCGGCATCGTAAGCGGCGCGCGCCGGCGCGTCGGCGACCGACACATTGGCGAAGAGGGCGCCGAGCCCCTCGGCCATGGTCGGATGGGCGATGACGGCGTCGCGCAGGGCGGCATAAGGCAGGCCGGCCAGGATCGCGACCTGCACCGCGGCCATGACCTCGCCGGCCTCGGCGCCCAGCATGGCGAAGCCCAGGATGCGGTCGTCGTGGGCGGCGACGACCGCCTTCATGAAGCCCCGCCGCTCGCCGGTGGCGTGGGTGCGCAGCACGGCGTCCATCGGCAGCGTCGCCACCCGCACCTCGAGGCCTTGGCGCCGCGCCTCCTCCTCGCCCAGCCCGACGCGGGCGAGCTGGGGATCGGTGAACAGGCAATAGGGCACCAGCCGGCCGTGCGTCGTGCGCTCGGCGCCGGCGAGATTGTCGCGCAGGATGCGGAAGTCGTCGTAGGAGACGTGGGTGAACTGCGGATGGCCCGCGCAGCACTCGCCGATCGCCCAGGTGCCGGGAGCCGTGGTGGCCAGGCGCTCGTCGACCTCGATGAAGCCGCGATCGTCGAGCGCGACGCCGGCGCGGTCGAGGCCGATGCCGGCGGTGTTGGGGCGGCGCCCGGCGGCGACCAGGATGTCGCTGCCCTCCAGGGTACGTTCGCCGGCGGGTGTGGCCGCGGCCAGGGCGACGCGCTCGCCCGAGCGGCCCTGCACGCGGCGGATCCCGGTCGACAGCAGGAACTCGATGCCCTCGTCGGCCAGGATGCGGCGCAGCTCCTCGGCGACATCGGCGTCCTCCCGCGCGGCGATCCGGGCGCCGCGCTCGACGACGGTGACGCGGGCGCCGAAGCGGCGATGGGCCTGCGCCAGCTCGAGGCCGACATAGCCGCCGCCCAGCACGATCAGATGGGACGGCACGCGGTCGAGCTCCAGCGCCTCGATGTGGGTGAGCGGCGCGGCGTCGGCGAGGCCCGGCACGTCGGGAATGGCGGCGTGCGTGCCGAGATTGAGGTAGAGGCGTTCGGCCTCCAGGCGGCGCGCGCCGCCGGCGTTCAGGCGCACCTCGAGCGCGCGCGGCGCCACGAGGCGGCCCTCGCCCATGATCAGCTCGGCGCCGGTCGCCTTGTATTGCTGCAGGGTGAGGCCCTCCATCTCCTCGACCATGGCGCGCTTGCGCGCGCGGACCTGCGCCATGTCGACCGCCAGCGGCGCCGTTGCGCCACCGAAGCGCGCGGCGCGATGCGCCAAGTCGATGACCTTGGCGCTCCAGATCTCGTTCTTGCTGGGCAGGCAGGCGATGTTGGGGCACGAGCCGCCGATCCAGCGGCGCTCGACCACGGCGGTGCGCCGGCCCGAGCGCGCCAGGTGCCAGGCGAGGTACATGCCGCCATTGCCGCCACCCAGGATGACGGCATCGAAGCGTTCGGCCGCGCTCATGGCCGGCCTCCCGCGCGCGCGGCCATCGCCCGCGCGACATCCTGCTTCAGCAGGTGGAAGGAGACCGCGAGCAGGACGATGTCCTTCATGAGGAAAGGAACGTTGCCGGCCATGGCGGGGAAGCCGCCGGCAGACGCCGCCCAGCCGTCGGGCATGAAGGGGATGATGGTGACGGTCGAGACGAAGGTCGCGACCGAGCCCAGCGCGCCCAGGATGCCGAGCGGGCGGCTCCAGAATCCCAGGAACAGCAAGGTGCCGATCGACCACTCGGCGACGCCCAGGAACCAGCTCGCACCCTGCACGCCGAAGGCCGGATACAGCCAGGCGATCAGCGGACCGTTGCTGATATAGGGCACCAGCACGCGCGCTTCGTAGTCGAACCATTTCTGGTAGCCGAAGAACAGGAAGATGACGACCATCGCGGCGCGCAACAGGTGGGTGTCGAGGTCCCTGCGCAGCAGGCCGAGCGCGGCCAGTCCGTCGAGCAGCGGGTCGAGGAGGACGTCCATCGCGCCTCGTCCAGCCAACCGAGGCGGAGGCGGTTGCGGGCCGGCGAACGGCGTCGCCAGGGGGCTCGCTTGAAGGTCGGATTCTTTCATCGGGCTCTCCTCTGTGATGATGGCGTATGCAGGGGACGGCTCAGCCGCCGCTCGCGCGGGAACGCGCGACGTCGGCGGCGGAAATGCCTTCCAGCGCCAGGCCGTAGCCGACGGTCTCGTCAACGAGACGGCGCAGCCTCTGCGTGAGCGCGACGCGCGTGTAGCTGGCGGTGAGCGGCGGCAGCGCGGCGAGGCGGGCGGCGATCTCGCGCGCGCGATCGAGCAGGCGCTCGCGCGGCACGATCTCGCCGACCACGCCCAGCGCCTTCGCCTCCTCGGCGCCGATCACCTGCTGCATGAGCACGAAGGTGCGGCCGCGGATCGAGCCGATGACCTCCGGCCACAGCGAATGGATGCCGTCGCCCGGCACGATACCGAAGGCCCCGTGCGGCTTGTCCTGGAACACGGTGTCGGGCGTGGCGATGACGATGTCGGCCAGCAGGACATACTCGGAGTGGACGGTCACCGGCCCATTCAGCGCGGCGATCACCGGGACCGGGATGTCCAGCAGGTTCGCCAGAACCTTCTTGCCCTCGCGGTAGATCGTAGCCGCGCGGCGAGAAGAAATCGAAGCCGGCGGGATCGATGCGATCGATGAAGGCCTCGCCGGCGCCGGTGAGGATGACCACGCGGTTGGCGGCGTCCTGGCCGATCTGGTGGAACAGCTCGACGAACTCCTCGTGGACATGGCCGTCGAAGACCAGCGTGCCGCCAGCGCTGTGCAGGACGACCTCGAGCACGCCCTGCGGCGAGCGCTCGAGCGCGGCGTGCGCGAATGCGTGCTGGTAGGCGGCGAAGTCCGCCATGGCCTGGACCCTTTCGATCGTTCGATGACCGGGCCGTATCTATGCAACGGTGGCGGCGCCTGGCAGGCGCGGCCGTCTCATATGACTCATTCCGCGGCGGAATGAGGCCGGCACAGCTCGGCCTCGACGAAGGCGGCGAAGGCGCGCGCCTTGGCGCTGGCCAGCCGGCCGGTCGGGAACACGGCCCAGAGATCGAGCATGGGCAGGGTCCAGTCGGACAGGACCGGGCGCACCGTTCCGCACGCGATCTCCGGCGCAAACATCCATTCGGAGGCGATGGCGAAGCCCAGGCCGGCGATGACGGCGGCGCGCACCCCCTCGGCGGCGCCGACGCGCAGGCGGCCCGAGAGCATGATGGAGGTCTCGGCCCCGTCCTTGCGGAAGCTCCAGCACGTGCCGCCGGCGCCCTCGCGCTGCTCGGTGTAGACCACCGCCGCATGCCGGGCGAGGTCGGCCGGCCTCGACGGCAGGCCAGCCCGCTCGAAATAGGCCGGCGTTCCCAGGACCAGGCGACGGCAGGTGGCGAGCCGGCGCACGGTCAGCGCCGAATCGCGCAAGACGCCGGTGCGTAGCGCAACGTCGACACCCTCGCCGATCAGGTCGATCTGCCGGTCGTTCAGCAGCAGATCGACCGAAAGATTGGGATGAGCCTTCATGAAGCGCTGCAGGCGCGGCACGATGTGCAGGCGCGAGAGGGTCACGGCGGCGCTGACGCGCAGGCGGCCGGTAAGGCCCGTGCCGGCGCCGCGGGCCACGAGGTGGGCTTCCTCGGCCTGTTCGACGATGCGGCGCGCCCGCTCGTAGAAATCCTGTCCGGCCTCGGTGGGCTTCAGGCAGCGCGTCGAGCGCATCAGCAGCCGCACGCCCAGCCGCTCCTCGAGCTGCGCAACCGACTTGGACACGGCGGGCTGGCCGACATTCAGCCGGCGCGCGGCGGCGGAGAAGGATCCGGTCTCCACGACGCGGACATAGGTCTCCATGACGGCGAGGCGATCCATGGTCAGGCCCCGGGCGCGGCCGACGGCGGGCGCAGGACGAGCGCAAGTGCGGCGGGCAGACATCGGCCCACCCGCACGCTCGAACCCGTCGCCCTGTCCATGACCGTCCGCCCTCTTCCATTGGATCCATCGACAGCGGCCATAGGTCAGGGCCTGCCCACGGTCTTTCGATGACGCCGCACGATTTCCGATTGGCACGGTGACGACCTGCCGGCGATTGCACGTCGTGTGGCGCGGCGCGGAGCGGAACGTCACCATCGCAAGCCGCGCCTATTGCCGTCGAGAATGGATCTTATGCCGTCGAGCTGCCTGCCGGCCGCAGCGGACGGCCTCCATGTTCGCCGTCCTCGATCCAACCAGAGGAGACGACACCATGAGACGGCGGCTTGTCGCAACGATCGGCCTGGCGCTGCTGGGCCTGGCAGGAACGTCGGCGCGCGCCTGGCCTGCGGATATGCGCGTGGCCGACATACACGTGACGGAGTTGGTGCCGGCGGCGCGCGCCGTGCCGGCCGAACGAAGCATCGATTTCTTCGTACGCTTCGACAGGCCGGTGGATCACGTCTATTCCTTTTTCGCCATCCTGCGCGACGGCGAGGTGATCGAATTGCTGCGGCCACGCCTCGAAGCCGCGCCCAACGTGCTGTTCGCCCGGACATCGACGCCGGCACCGGGCCACTACATATTGCACTGGACGGTGCTGTCGCGGACGGGCGGCGACGCCGCGCAGGGCGAGATTGCGTTCACCGTCGTCGAGATGCGATGAGCGCGCGCGGGCAAGTGCGATGGCGGGCGGTGCCGGCCGGCGCCGCTTGTCGGGATCGCATGACAGCTTTCCCGCCTGGAACGAAGCCACGCCGTCGGGGCTCGACCGAGACCGGTCGCGACGGTATCATCCGGCCCGTCGTCCTTCTCGACACAGCATCGACGACAACCACGTACCGCCAACGGTCGATCATGGCGAGGGTGCCGGCCTTTTCACCGCCGCGCTTCGCCCCGATCATCGATGCGGCAAGCGCGGCCGCAAGGATGAAAGACCTGGCGCGCGCGTCGCTTGCGGCGCGACCGGGCCAGGGAGGAAGGAAATCGTGACCGGAACGCCGCCTTGTAACCGACCTGAAGCGCAAGTCGAGGAAAACTCCGTGGGCCGCCGCGCCATGCCGCGGCCGCATTCCCAGCGCACGGGTGCCGCATGACAGAGCCCCATCCGACCGTCTTCCTGGTCGATGTCGACAATACACTGGTCGACAACGACGCCATCCAGCAGGACCTCAAGGACCATCTCGAGCGGGCATATGGCGCCGCCGCGCGCGAGCGCTACTGGCGCATCCTGGAGGACCTGTTCAGCGAGCTGGGCTATCGTGATTATATCGGCGCGCTGCAGCGCTTCCGGGTGGAGCATCCGACGGAGACCGAGCTGCTGGCGATGTCGCACTTCCTGATCGATTATCCCTTCGCCGAGCGGCTGTACCCCAGGGCGCTGGAGGTGCTGGAGCACCTGCGCGCCGTCGGACCGACCGTGATTCTCTCGGACGGCGATGTCGTCTTCCAGCCGCGCAAGGTCCAGCGCGCCGGCCTGTGGGACACGGTGGACGGGCACGTGCTGATCTACATCCACAAGGAGGAAGCGCTGTTCGACGTCGAGCGCCGCTACCCGGCCGAGCACTATGTGCTGATCGACGACAAGCTGCGTATCCTCTCGGCGGTCAAGCAGGTATGGGGCGAGCGCGTGACGACCGTATTGCCGCGCCAGGGCCAGTATGCACACGACGCGAAAGTGATGGCCGCCCTGCCGCCGGCGGACTTGACGATCGAGCGCATCGGCGACCTGCTCGACCACGACCTCGCGCGGCTGCCCCTGCAACCATCCGGGGCGCCGCGTATCGCTACCTCCAGCCAGAAGGTGACCGGATGACTCCGACCAAGACGCTGCACGACCTGGGCCAGAGCCTGTGGCTCGACAACATCACGCGCGAGCTGCTGAACAGCGGCACGCTCAAGCGCTACATCGACGAGCTGTCGGTGACAGGGCTGACCTCGAACCCGACGATCTTCGACCATGCGATCGGCAACAGCACGATGTACGACCAGGACATCGCGTTGAAGGCGCCGGCCAGCCGCTCGGGCGAGGCGCTGTTCTTCGACCTGGCGCTGGCCGACCTGACGCGCGCCGCCGACCTGTTCCAGCCGGTGTTCGAGCGGACCGACGGGGTGGACGGCTACGTCTCGCTCGAGGTCTCGCCACTGCTGGCGCACGACACCGAGAGCACGCTCAAGGCCGCGATCGACCTGCACAAGCGCGGCGGCAAGCGCAACCTGTTCATCAAGATCCCGGGCACGCCGGAGGGCCTGCCCGCCATCGAGGAGGCGATCTTCGCGGGCGTGCCGGTGAACGTCACGCTGCTGTTCTCGCGCGAGCAGTACGTGGCTGCGGCCGACGCCTACATGCGCGGCGTCGAGCGACGCATCGCCAAGGGGCTGAACCCGGCGGTGGCCTCGGTGGCCTCGCTGTTCATCAGCCGCTGGGACGTGGCTGTGGCGGGCAAGGTGCCCGACGAGCTCACCAATAAGCTCGGCATCGCCATCGGCCAGCGCACCTACAAGGCCTATCGCGACTTGCTCGATTCGGCGCGCTTCCAGCGCGCGGCAAATTCGGGCGCGCGGGCGCAGCGACTGCTGTGGGCCAGCACCGGCACCAAGGATCCCAAGGCCTCCGACATCCTCTACGTCAAGGCGCTGGCCTCGCCCTTCACGGTGGACACCATGCCGGAGGGCACGCTGAAGGCGTTCGGCGAGCACGGCGAGGTGGGCGCAGCGATGGCGGCCGACGGCGGCGATTGCGAGGCGGTGCTGGCGCGCTTCGGCAAGGCCGGAATCGATATCGACGCGCTGGCCCAGCGGCTGCAGGACGAGGGCGCGGCGTCGTTCGTGAAGTCGTGGAACGACCTGATGGCGCGCATCGAAACCAAGCGCGGCGCCATGCGCAAGGCGAGCTGACCATGACGTTCGCCGCCGACGTCCGGCCTCCCGCCCCCAAGACCACCAAGGAACGATCGATGAAAGTCCGCATCCTGCGCAGGCGGCCGGCCTGGCCGGCGCTCAGCAAGCACCAGAAGGAGATCGAGAAGCTGACGCTGCGCCAGCTGTTCGACCAGGATCCGCAGCGCGGCGAGCGCCTGGTGGTCGAGGCGGCGGGCGTCTATCTCGACTATTCCAAGAACCGGGCGACCGACGAGACGCTCAAGCTGCTGCTGCAGCTCGCCGAGCAGTCGGGCCTGCGCGAGAACATTGACGCCATGTTCCGCGGCGACAAGATCAACGTCTCCGAAAAGCGCTCGGTGCTGCACGTGGCGCTACGTGCGCCACGCGGCGCCACCATCCTGCACGACGGCCAGAACGTGGTGCCCGAGGTGCATGCCGTGCTGGACAAGATGGCCGAGTTCGCCGAGCGCGTGCGCAGCGGCGCCTGGCAGGGCCATACCGGCAAGCAGATCCGCAACGTGATCAACATCGGCATCGGCGGCTCGGACCTGGGACCGGTGATGGCCTACGAGGCGCTGCGCCACTACAGCCGGCGCGACATGACGTTCCGCTTCGTGTCCAACGTCGACGGCACCGACTTCGCCGAGGCGGTGCACGGGCTCGACCCGGCGGAGACGCTGTTCATCGTCTCCTCCAAGACCTTCACGACTCTGGAGACCATGACCAACGCGCACACCGCGCGCGACTGGCTGCTGGCCGGCTTCGGCGGCGACCAGGCGGCGACGGCCAAGCACTTCGTCGCGGTCTCGACCAATGCGCAGGAAGTGGCGAAGTTCGGCATCGACACCGCCAACATGTTCGGCTTCTGGGACTGGGTCGGCGGGCGCTACTCGATGGATTCGGCGATCGGGCTCTCGACCATGATCGCGGTCGGACCGGACAATTTCCGCGCGATGCTGGCGGGCTTCCATGAGATGGACGAGCACTTCCGCACGGCGCCCTTCGAGCGCAACCTGCCGGTGCTGATGGGCCTGCTCTCGGTCTGGTACAACGACTTCTTCGGCGCCCAGACCGTGGCGGTGCTGCCCTACGAGCAGTACCTCAAGCGCTTCCCCGCCTATCTCCAGCAGCTCACCATGGAGAGCAACGGCAAGCACGTGACGCGGGACGGCCGGCGGGTCGACTACGACACCGGGCCGATCTACTGGGGGGAGCCCGGCACCAACGGCCAGCACTCCTTCTATCAGCTGATCCACCAGGGCACGCGGCTGATCCCCTGCGACTTCATCGCCTTCATGCACACGCTCAATCCACTCGGCCGGCACCACGACATGCTGCTGGCCAACGTATTCGCCCAGACCGAGGCGCTGGCCTTCGGCAAGACGGAAGACCAGGTTAAGGCCGAGGGCACACCGGACTGGCTGGTGCCGCATCGGTTGTTCGAGGGCAACCGGCCGTCGAACACCATTCTCCTGGGAAAGTTGACGCCGGCGGCGCTGGGCAAGTTGGTGGCGCTCTACGAGCACAGCGTGTTCACGCAAGGCACGATCTGGCAGATCGATTCCTTCGACCAATGGGGCGTCGAGCTGGGCAAGGCGCTGGCCCAGAAGATCATCCCCGAGCTGGAGGGCGCGGCGGAACCCGCGCTGGCGCACGACAGCTCGACCAATGCGCTGATCCGGCGTTACCGCAAGATGAAGGGCACCGGCTGATGCCGCGCGGCTGGGACCGGGCGCTCTACATCCTGCCGTTCGACCATCGCGGCTCCTTCCAAAGCGGGCTGTTCGGCTGGAAGCCGCCGCTCAGCGCCGCGCAGACGGCCGAGATCGCGGGCGCCAAGCAGATCATCTATGACGGCTTCGGCTCGGCGCTGGCCGGCGGCGTGCCGGCGGACAAGGCCGGCATCCTGGTGGACGAGCAGTTCGGCGCCGCCATCCTGCGCGACGCCGCCGCCAAGGGCGTGGCTACCGCCTGTCCGGCGGAGAAGAGCGGGGAGGAGGAGTTCGACTTCGAGTACGGCGCGGATTTCGCGCAGCACATCGCGGTCTTCGACCCGACCTTCTGCAAGGTGCTGGTGCGCTACAATCCCGAGGGTGATCGCGCACTCAACCGGCGGCAGGCCGAGCGGCTAAGACGCCTGTCCGACCATCTCGCCGCGACCAACCGCAGCCGCTTCATGTTCGAGCTGCTGGTGCCTCCGGAGAAGGCGCAGCTCGAGAAGCTGAAGGGCGACCGCAAGGCATACGATCTCGAGGTCAGGCCGCGCCTCATGATCGAGGCCATACGCGAGCTGCAGGCGGCCGGCGTCGAGCCTGACCTGTGGAAGATCGAGGGCCTCGACCGAGCCGAGGACTGCCAGGCCATCGTGGCGACGGCGCGGGCCGGCGGGCGCGATCATGTCGGCTGCATCGTGTTGGGCCGCGGCGAGGATGACGCCAAGGTGCGCGAGTGGCTGGGCACGGCGGCCAAGGTGCCGGGCTTCGTGGGCTTCGCCGTGGGCCGCACGGTGTTCTGGGCACCGCTTGTCGACTGGAAGGCCGGCAAGGCGAGCCGCGAGGAGGCGGCTGACCGCATCGCGGCGCGCTATCAGGAATTCGTGGATCTCTTCGAGGAGGCTTAAGCCATGCAACTAGGAATGATCGGCCTCGGCCGGATGGGCGCGAACATGGTGCGCCGCCTGCTGAAAGGCGGCCACGACTGCGTGGTCTTCGACATGTCGGCGAAGGCGGTGGCCGAGCTCGTGAAGGAGAAGGCCGTCGGCACCGGCTCGCTGGCGGACTTCGTCAAGACGCTTACCAAGCCGCGCGCGGTCTGGCTGATGGTACCTGCGGCCGTGGTGGACAAGACGATCGCCGATCTTCTGCCGCACCTGGAAGGCGGCGACATCGTGATCGACGGCGGCAACTCCTACTATGTCGATGACATCCGGCGGGCCAAGGAGCTGGCGCCCAAGGACCTGCACTATGTCGATGTCGGCACCAGCGGCGGCGTTTGGGGGCTGGAGCGCGGCTACTGCATGATGGTGGGCGGCGAGCCGGAAGTGATAAAGCGGCTGTCGCCAATCTTCGGCACGCTGGCGCCGGGCCGAGGTGACATCGCGCGCACGCCGGGCCGCGACAAGGCTGGCGGCACCGCCGAGGAGGGCTGGCTGCATTGCGGGCCCAACGGTGCCGGCCATTTCGTCAAGATGGTGCACAACGGCATCGAATACGGAGTGATGGCGGCCTATGCCGAAGGCATGGCGGTGCTCAAGGCGGCCAATGTCGGCAAGAAGACGCATCAGGTCGATGCCGAAACCACGCCGCTGCGCGACCCCGAGCACTACCAGTACGACCTCAACCTGCCCGACATCGCCGAGGTGTGGCGGCGAGGCAGCGTGATCGCCTCCTGGCTGCTCGACCTGCAGGCCGCCGCGCTGATCAAGGATCCTGCCCTGGCAGGCTTCGCCGGGCGGGTTTCCGATTCGGGCGAAGGCCGCTGGACGATCAAGGCCGCGATCGACGAGGGCGTGCCGGCGCATGTGCTCTCCTCGGCCCTCTACGAGCGCTTCAGCTCGCGCGGCGAGGCGGATTTCGCCGACAAGCTGCTCTCGGCCATGCGCTACGAATTCGGCGGGCATGTCGAGAAGAAGGCGGGAAGCTGAGGCGGAGGACGCGGCCATGACCCAGGAAGAGCGCGACCAGCTCGCCATCAATACCATCCGGACCCTGTCCATCGATGCCGTGCAGCAGGCGAAGTCAGGCCATCCCGGCACGCCGATGGCGCTGGCGCCCTTGGTCTACACGATCTGGAACCGGGTCATGCGCTTTGACCCCAGGGACCCGATCTGGCCAAACCGCGACCGCTTCGTGCTGTCGAACGGCCATGCTTCGATGCTGCTGTGGTCGCTCCTCTTCCTCACACGCACCCAGGCGGTGAACGCCGACTATGAGCGGCTGGGCAAGCCGTCGGTCACGCTCGACGACATCCGCCACTTCCGCCAGCTCGGCAGCAAGGCGCCGGGGCATCCGGAATACCACTGGGTGTCGGGCGTGGAGACCACGACCGGCCCGCTGGGCCAGGGCATCGCCACCAGCGTCGGCATGGCGATCGCGCGCAAGTGGCTGGCCAGCCGCTACAACCGACCGGACTTCGAGCTCTTCGAGTACAATATTTACGCCGTGTGCGGCGACGGCTGCTTGATGGAGGGCGTGGGCTCGGAGGCGGCGTCGCTGGCCGGCCATCTTCAGCTGGATGACCTGTGCTGGATCTACGACAACAACCACATCACCATCGAAGGCAAGACCAGCATCACCTTCACTGAGGATGTCGCGGCGCGCTTCCAGGCCTATCGCTGGAACGTGCTGCGCGTCGGCGATGCCAACGATCTGCAGCGCATCGAGGATGCGCTGGCGATCTTCCGCCAAACCAAGGACCGGCCGACCCTCATCATCCTCGACAGCCATATCGGCTACGGCTCGCCGCACAAGATCGACACCGCCGCCGCGCACGGCGAGCCGCTGGGCGAGGATGAGGTCAAGCTCACCAAGCGCGCCTACGGCTGGCCGGAGGATGCCAAGTTCCTGGTGCCCGACGGGGTCATGGAGACATTCGACGCCGGTATCGGCGCGCGCGGCGCCCAGGCGCGCCAGCGCTGGGAGACGCTGTTCGACGGCTATCGCAAGCAGTTCCCCGAGCTCGCCACCGAGATCGACCAGATGCAGCGGCGCGATCTGCCCGAAGGTTGGGACCGCAACCTGCCGAGTTTCCCCGCCGACGCCAAGGGCATCGCCGGGCGCGACGCCTCGGGCGAGGTGCTGAACCGGCTGGCCCAGAACATCCCCTGGTTCCTGGGTGGCTCGGCCGATCTCGGCTCGTCGAACAAGACGACGCTCAAGTTCGCCGGCGCCGGCGACTTTGAGCCGGGCAGCCCGGGCGGCCGCAATTTCCATTTCGGAATTCGCGAGCACGCCATGGCAGCAACCGTCAACGGCCTGTCGCTCTCCAAGCTCAGAGCCTTCGGCGCGACGTTCTTCATCTTCAGCGACTATGCCCGGCCGGCGATCCGGCTGTCGGCACTGATGGAGCTGCCGACCATCTTCGTCTTCACCCATGACGCCATGGGCGACGGCGAGGACGGACCGACGCACCAGCCCGTTGAGCAGCTGATCTCGCTGCGCGCGGTGCCCGGTCTGGTCGTGCTACGGCCGGCCGATGCCAACGAGGTCGTCGAGGCCTATCGCTACATCCTGCAGCTAAGGCATCAGCCGGCGGTGCTCGCGCTGTCGCGCCAGCCCTTGCCCACCTTCGATCGCGGCAAATACGCCTCGGCAGCGGGCGTCGCACGGGGCGCCTATGTCATGGCCGACGCGGCAGGCGGTCCGCCGGAGATCATCCTGATCGCCTCGGGCAGCGAGGTCGCGCTGATCGTCGAGGCCCACGAGGCACTGGCGGCCCAGGGCGTCCGTTCGCGCATCGTCTCGATGCCCTCCTGGGACATCTTCGAGCATCAGCCGCCGGCCTATCGCGAGGAGGTGCTGCCGCCCGGCGTGAAGCTGCGGCTCGCCGTCGAGCAGGGATCGGCGCTGGGATGGGAGCGCTATGTCGGCGACCAGGGTCGCATCATCGGCATGAAGGCCTTCGGTGCCTCCGCGCCGCTCAAGGAGCTGCAGCGCAAGTTCGGCTTCGAGCCGGAGAAGGTCGCCGCCGCCGCGATGGAGATGCTCGGCCGCAAATAAGGACCGAACAGCAAGAAAACAAGGAACGCCATGTCCAGCAAGCAGGATCAGCCCACCAACGCCAAGAACTCCATGCAGGTCGAAACTGCTCCGGTGGCGCCTCCCTGCGCCATGGTGATCTTCGGTGCGGCCGGCGACCTGACGAAACGTCTGGTGGTGCCAGCGCTTTACAATCTGGTGAACGCCAAGCGGCTGCCCGCCGGCTTTCAGCTCGTCGGCGTCGATCGCTTGGCCAAGACCGCGGAGGAATGGCGCAAGGATCTGACCGACGCAATGAACGAATTCGTTGCCAAACGTGACGGCGAGTTCCAGGCCGATCACATCGACCAGGCGGCCTGGCGCTGGCTTACCGACCGCATGACCTATCTGCAGGGCGACCTGACGGACGACGGCACCTACAGCCGGCTCGGCACGCATCTGGCGGGACTCGACAAGACAGCCGGCACGGCCGGCAACCACCTCTTCTACCTGGCCGTCGCCGATCGCTTTTTCAGCGTTGTCGTCGCAGCCTTGGGGAAGGCAGGCTTGGTGACGGAGGAAAACGGTCGATGGCGCCGGGTCGTCATCGAGAAACCCTTCGGACACGATCTGCCGTCGGCCAAGGCCCTCAACGAGTTGATTCTGAAGACGCTGGAGGAACATCAAATCTATCGGATGGACCATTTCCTTGGCAAGGAGACGGTCCAGAACATTATGGCGTTGCGCTTTGCCAACGGCCTGTTCGAGCCGCTGTGGAACCGGCAGCATATCGACCATATCCAGATCACCGCGGCGGAAACCGTCGGAGTCGAACGCCGGGGCAAGTTCTATGAGACCACGGGCGCGATGCGCGACATGGTGCCCAATCATGTCTTCCAGCTATTGGCGCTCACCGCCATGGAACCGCCGATCTCCTTCGATGCCGATGCCGTTCGGGACAAGAAGGCCGAGGTGATCCAGGCCATACGTCCGATCACGCCGCGACGTGCATTGAGGGACGCCGTGCGCGGCCAGTACGATGCCGGTACCGTTCTGGGCAAGCAGGTTCGGCCCTATCGCCTCGAACCTGACGTCGCGCCGACTTCGACCACCGAGACCTTCATCGCCTGGAAGCTGAAGATCGACAACTGGCGGTGGGCTGGCGTACCCTTCTATCTGCGCACCGGCAAGTACATGAAGCGCCGATGGACCGAAATCGCGATCCGGTTCCATCAGGCGCCGTTCGCGCTCTTCCGCGGCACGCATGTCGAGCGGATGAATCCCAACTGGATGATCCTGCGTATCCAGCCCGACGAAGGCATCGCGCTGGAGTTCGCCGCCAAGCGCCCCGGTCCCTCGGTGAGGCTCAGCAGTGTCAGCATGGATTTTGCCTACAAGAGCTATTTCGACATGGCGCCCAATACGGGCTACGAAACACTGCTTTACGATTGCATGATCGGAGATGCGACTCTGTTCCAACGCGCCGACAATATCGAGGCCGGCTGGCGAGCGGTTCAACCCATCCTGGACGCCTGGGCGAGCAACTCTCCCAGCGATTTTCCGAACTATGCCGCAGGTGGGAACGGACCTGCTGCGGCGGATGAGCTGCTGGCGCGCGACGGGCACGCCTGGCGACAGCTCGAGTAAGAGAAGCCCGCAGAGGTCCCGATGGCAGATAAACGAAAGATCTCCCTGGTGCTGGCAGATGTCGACGGCACGCTCGTCACTGAGGAGAAGGTGCTGACCAAGCGCGCCCAGGCCGCCGTGCAGCATCTGCGCGAGGCGGGAATCCGTTTCGCCATCACCAGTGGCCGGCCACCCATGGGCATGGCCATGCTGTTGGATCCCCTCAAACTCGACACACCGATCGCCGGCTTCAACGGCGGACTTTTTGTCAATCCGGATCTCACCATCCTCGAGCAGCAGACGCTGCCATCGGATGTCGCCGCCAGCTCAATCGAGCTGATCCGTTCTCATGGCCTCGACGCTTGGGTCTATCGCGGCAACGATTGGCTGATCACCAGGTCTGATGCGCCGCACGTTGACCGTGAAGCCTGGACGGTGAAATTCAAGCCCAAGGTTGTGCCGGATGTCGCTCGGAATCTGGATCAGGTCGCCAAGGTCGTCGGCGTCAGCGATGACCTGGACAAGGTACAGCGCTGTGAAGCCGACGCCCGGGCGACCTTCGGACAGCGCGCGACGGCGAACCGTTCGCAGCCCTACTACCTCGATGTGACGAACAAGAACGCAAACAAGGGTGCAGTGGTGGAATTTCTGTCGCGCCGCCTGGGGGTGCCGGCTGCGGAAATGGCGACCATCGGCGACCAGCCGACCGACGTGCCAATGTTCAAGCGCTCGGGCTTCAGCATCGCCATGGGCAATGCCTCCGACGAGGTCAAGGCACAGGCCAGCGCCACCACGGACTCCTACAACGACGAGGGTTTCGCCAAGGCGATGGAACGCTTCATACTGGACTCGCTGGCGTAGCATCATGCGTATCGAAACACTTCCTGACCCCGCGGCCCTCGCCCACCATGTCGCCGAATGGATGACGTCGGCGGCGCTGGCCACGAAAGGCCCATTCCGGGTGTCGCTTTCGGGCGGCTCGACTCCCAAGGCGCTCTATACGCTCCTCGCCTCCGATGCGTTCCGCGACCGATTCCCCTGGTCGCGGGTCTCCTGGTATTGGGGTGACGAGCGCTTCGTCCCCTACGATCATCCGGAGAGCAACTACCGGATGACCCGAGAGGCGATGCTCTCCAAGGCGCCGGTTCCGTCGGCGAACGTTCATCCTGTGCCGGCCGATGGGACCGCCGAGGAGGCCGCTTCGCGCTACGAACGGACGCTGCAGGAGGCCTATGGCACTACGGTCCTGGACCAGTCGAAGCCTCTGTTCGACATTACCCTGCTCGGGCTGGGCCCCGACGGCCATACCGCCTCGCTATTGCCGGGTGAGCCGGTACTGGAGGAGCGCAAGCACTGGGTCGCCGCCGTGTCGCACGGCCGGCCCGAGGTGCGCATCACCATGACCTATCCGGCGATCAACAGCAGCCGGCACGTGGCGTTCTTGGTGTCGGGCAAGGAGAAGGCGGCGATCTTCAAGACGATTCGCAACGGCGGAAGCGACGTCCCGGCAGCGCGCGTCAAGCCCGTCGGCGAGCTCATCTGGTTCGTCGACCGGACGGCCGCCGGAGAAGGCTAAAGGCATGACCGCCTCCATCTTTGTGGCGCCATCGGTGCTGTCGGCGGACTTTGCACGCCTGGGCGAGGAGGTGCACGCTGTCGACACTGCTGGCGCCGATTGGATCCATGTCGATGTGATGGATGGTCGCTTTGTGCCCAACATCACCATCGGCCCGGTCGTGCTTGAGGCCATCCGCCGCTCGACAGCGAAGCCACTCAACGTTCACCTGATGATTGTCGAGCCCGAACGCTATCTCACCGCCTTCGCCAAGGCAGGCGCTGATCATCTGCTCGTCCAGGCCGAACCTGGCTCGACCATCCATCTGCACCGCGTGCTGAGCCAGATCCGCGGCCTCGACAAGAAGGCGGGCGTGGTGCTCGACCCGGCGAGCCCGCCGGATCTCATCGAGTATGTCCTGCACCTTTGCGACATCATCCTGGTGATGACCGTCAATCCCGGTTTCGGCGGGCAGAGCTTCCTGCCCGAGATGCTCCCAAAGATTCGACGCATTCGGAAGATGTGCGCTGAAAGAGGGCTCGACCCGGTGATTGAAGTCGATGGCGGCGAGAACGAGATGACCGCCGGGCAGGCGGCAGCGGCCGGGGCGACGGCGATCGTCGCCGGATCGGCGATTTTCGACAGCAAGGACTACAAGGCTGCCATCGCAGCGATCCGCAGGAGCGCCGAGGCGGGCGCGGCCAAGCCGTGAGCGCCACCTCCTCCCCGGCCGATGTCGACCGCAATGCACTCAAACGAGCTGCGGCGGAGGCGGCGGTCGAGCTGGTCGAGAATGACATGATCGTCGGCCTCGGCACCGGGTCGACGGCGGCTTTCGCGGTCGACGCCCTCGCCCGGCGTCACCAGCAAGGCTTACGCTTCGTCGGCATTCCAACCTCAGAACGGACTGCGGCTCAGGCGCGAGCGGCGGGCGTCCCACTCGCCTCGTTTGCTGAGCATAGGCGGATCGATCTCACCATCGACGGCGCGGACGAGGTTGAACGCGGGACGCTTCACCTGATCAAGGGACTGGGCGGCGCCTTGCTGCGCGAGAAGATCGTCGCCGCCGCAAGCCGCCGTCTCGCCATCGTCGTGGATAGCGTCAAGCTGGTCGATCGGCTCGGCACGCACGCGCCGGTTCCCGTGGAAGCCGTCGCGTTCGGCCTGGAACCAACTCAAGCCGCGCTCGAAGTGCTGGGCGCCAGCGTCCGCCTGCGCTTGTCCCCCACGGGTGACCCCTTCGTAACCGACGGCGGTAACCGTATCTTGGACTGCGCCTTTGGCCCCATCACCAACCCAGCTCGGCTGGAGGAGCGCATCGGACGCATCGTAGGGGTGGTCGAAAGCGGCCTCTTCATCAGTCGCGCCAATCCCGTCTTTGTTGCCGATGCCGCCGGTGTCCACCGGCTCGACAGGGCGAGCGTCCATCACGGCACGCCGCCAGTGCTGGTAATCATGGGCGTCTCGGGGTCGGGCAAATCTACGGTCGCACACGAACTCGCGGCTCGCTTGGGCTGGCCTTTCGAGGAAGGTGACGCGCTCCATCCCGAAGCGAACGTCGCCAAGATGCATGCCGGGATTCCGCTCACCGATGCCGACCGCCAGCCTTGGCTCGAACGCGTGGCCGCCTGGATCGACGACCAGCGCGCCAAGAAGCAACCAGGGATCATCACCTGCTCCGCGCTCAAGAGAGCCTATCGGCGGGTCGTGGTCGGCGACCGGCCGGAGGCGAGGCTGGTCTATCTGCGTGGTGGACACGATCTCATCGCCAAGCGCATGGCTGGGCGCGATGGTCATTTCATGCCCGCGAGTCTGCTACAAAGCCAGATGGACACTCTTGAGGAACCGTCTGCGGATGAGGAATCCCTGACTGTCGATATCGACCGGCCGGCCGGTGAGGTTGCTGAGGAGATCATCCGTCTGCTTCACGCCTCCGCGATCGTCCGCCCGAGCACGATGCGCGCGCAGCCGGGCTGAAGGATCGGTGCATGCCGGCAAAAGAAAATCCAGAAGAACAACGCTTGGCCGAAGCGAACGCGCGTCGGCAGGTTTGGCGCAAATGGGGACCCTATGTGAGCGAGCGCCAGTGGGGCACCGTGCGCGAGGACTACAGCGCCGATGGCGACGCCTGGAACTACTTTCCCCATGAGCACGCTCGCAGCCGGGCCTATCGGTGGGGAGAGGACGGTATCGGCGGGTTTTGTGACGCCAGACAACACGTCTGCCTGGCCGTCGCACTCTGGAACGGTAAGGATCCGATCCTGAAGGAACGCATGTTCGGTCTGAGCAACCGGCAAGGCAATCACGGCGAAGACGTCAAGGAACTCTACTACTACCTCGACGCGGTGCCGACCTACAGCTACGCCCGGATGCTCTACAAATATCCGCAGTCCGAATTTCCCTACGACCGTTTGCTGCAGGAGAACGCGCAACGCGACAGGCAGCAGCGGGAATACGAGATCATCGATACCGGCGTCTTCGATGATGACCGCTATTTCGACGTCGATATCGAGTATGCCAAAGCAGGCGCCGAGGACATCCTGCTCCGGCTGACCATTGCCAATCGCGGGCCAGAGCACGCCGAGATTCATGTGCTGCCCCACGTTTGGTTCCGCAACGCTTGGAGTTGGTTCGCGAATGCGCCAAAGCCCAGCCTCGAGCTAGTAGGTAGCGATGTCGTGGCCAAGCACGATAAGCTTGGCGTCTATGCCGTCCATTTCGATGGACCGGATGAGATCAAGTTCTGTGAAAACGAGACCAACATCCCGAAGCTTTACGGAGGCCGGGACTCCGGAGGTCTGTACAAGGACGGTCTCCACGACTATCTCGTGAAGGGGCGGCAGAATGCGGTCAGCGCCGAAAGAGGCACCAAGGCGGCTGCCATTTATCGGCGAACCATCCCGTCAGGCGCCAGCACGACCATTCGCGTGAGGCTGAGCTTGGGCCAGCCAAAACCAATGCCCTTCGCCGACTTCGAACAGATCTTCGAGTTGCGGAAATCGGAGGCAGACGCCTTCTATGCGGAGCTGCAGCGCAATATTCGGGACGAAGATCTCAAGCGCATTCAACGGCAGGCTTACGCAGGCATCCTGTGGTCGAAGCAATACTTCCACTACGATGTTACCGACTGGCTGGCCGGCGATCCGGCGCAACCCAAACCACCTGCAAACCGCCTCAGCGGTCGTAACTGCGAGTGGGTTCATGCCAACATGGATGACGTCGTCTCAATGCCGGACAAATGGGAGTTTCCCTGGTTCGCGGCTTGGGACTGGGCCTTCCATCTGACCACACTCGCCCATCTCGACCTCGAGGATGCCAAGCGGCAACTGATCCTGCTTGGCCAATCCTGGTACATGCATCCCAACGGGCAGTTGCCCGCCTACGAATGGAATTTCGACGACGTCAATCCGCCCGTGCATGCCTGGGCGGCCCTGAGGCTGTACGAGGTCGAGCAACGGCGGAACGGCAAAGGCGACCGGAAGTTTCTCGAACGAGTATTCACCAAGCTGCTGCTCAATTTTACTTGGTGGGTGAACCGCAAGGATCCGCATGGCCTGAACGTCTTCCAGGGCGGCTTTCTCGGCATGGACAATATCGGCGTCTTCGACCGCTCCGCCCCACTGCCGGTGAACGGCATGCTGGTCCAGTCCGACGGTACGTCCTGGATGGCGATGTATAGTCTCAACATGCTGAGGATCGCCATCGAACTGGCACAGGAAGACGACGCCTATCAGGACATCGCAACCAAGTTCTTCGAGCACTTCCTGATGATCGGCGGCGCAATGACCAACCTCGGCGGCGAGGGGTTGAGCTTATGGGACGACGGAGACAATTTTTTCTATGACTGGCTCACCACGCGCGGCGGCGAGGCAACGCCTTTGCGTGTTCGCTCGCTGGTCGGCCTCATTCCGATGTTTGCCGTCGAGGTCATAGATGCGAGCTTGCTGCAGAAGATGCCGACGTTCGCCAAATGGCGGGATTGGTATCTGCTTTATCGTCCAAAGCTCGCAGCGCTTGTCTCCCGCTGGAACGCGCCGGGCGCCGACGATACGCGCCTGCTCGCCATTGTCCGCGCCTTTCGCGGCTCCAAGCTGCTGGAACGCATCCTGGACAAGGGCGAATTCCTCTCGGATTACGGCATACGGGCCCTGTCACGATGCCATCTCGACCACCCGTACGTTTTCGAGAACGGCGGCTTTCGCGCCGAAGTCAAATATGTCCCGGCCGAATCGGACAGCGATCTCTTCGGAGGAAATTCCAATTGGCGTGGACCGATCTGGATGCCGATCAACTACCTGATTGTCGAAAGCCTGCATAAGTTCCACAAATTCTACGGCGACGACTTCCGCTTCGAATGCCCGGTCGGATCTGGTCAGATGCGGTCTCTGAAGGAGATCGCGGACGAACTGCGCAGCCGCCTGATCAAGATCTTCCGACGCGACGAAAAGGGACGGCGTGCCGTCTTTGGCAACTACGAGAAGATGCAAACCGATCCGCACTTCCGCGACTACATCCTCTTCCACGAATATTTCGACGGCGATAACGGGCGCGGCCTGGGCGCATCGCATCAAACGGGCTGGAGCGGCTTGGTCGCCAACATGATCGCCGAGCTGCATGACTAGACCTGCGGCACGGCAGGCCGGTTCCTTGGGCGCGGGCCTCGCAATACTGCCACGTTACCCCTCGCTGTTCGAGATCAACACCAGGGTCTGGCTTCGCCGGCTGTCACTGGAGGCCAGCAAGCCGGCAACCTTGGCGAATGTCGATGACACGATTCTCGACGATCTTGCACGGCGGGGAGTCCACTGGATCTGGCTCTTGAGCGTTTGGCGGACGGGTGTTGCCAGCCGCGCCGTATCGCGCGGCAATCTTGCCTTCCGGGCGGAGTTCAGGGCCGCGCTGCCGGACCTCGCAGACGAAGATATCTGCGGATCGGGCTTTGCCATCAGCAGCTACGAGGTCGATGAAGCCTTGGGTGGGAAGGGGGCATTGGCCGAATTTCGCGCTCGGCTCGCCAAGCGCGGCCTGCGGCTCATGCTCGATTTCGTAGCCAATCACACCGCACTCGATCATCCTTGGGTCAGGACGCATCCCGATTACTACGTCCAGGGCAGCGAACAGGTTCTGGCCGAGGCGCCGCAGAACTACTGCCGCGTCGATACCGACCAGGGTACCCGCATCCTCGCCCATGGCCGCGACCCCAATTTCCCCGGCTGGTCGGACACGCTGCAGCTCGACTACGCCAATCCGGCGCTGCAGGCCGCGCAGTTGGCCGAACTGTCGGCGATTGCGGCGCAATGCGACGGCGTGCGCTGCGATATGGCGATGCTCCTCTTGCCGGAGGTCTTTCAACGCAGTTGGGGGTTGAGCTCCGCACCGTTCTGGCCGAAGGCGATCGAGGCGGTGCGGCTCGCCCATCCTGGTTTCACCTTTTTGGCCGAAGCCTATTGGGATCTCGAATGGGAATTGCAGCAGCAGGGCTTCGACTACTGTTACGACAAGCGCCTCTACGATCGGCTGCGCCATGGCGATGCTGGCGCCGTACGCGCCCATCTAGGGGCGGGACTTGACTATCAGGATCGATTGGCGCGCTTTTTAGAGAATCACGACGAGCCGCGCGCCGCGGCGATCTTTCCAAGGCGAAGACACGAAGCGGCCGCCATCATCACATATCTCAGTCCGGGCCTGCGATTTTTCAATCAAGGCCAGTTCGAGGGTGCACGCGTGCGCGTGCCGGTGCATTTGTGCCGCGGCCCGATAGAGCGGAAGGATCCGCACATTGCTGCCTTCTACGACGAGCTGCTGGAGGTCATTAAGTGTAACGGGTTCGGCGATGGCACTTGGTCGTTGATTCCGCCGCAACAGGCCTGGGGTTGCAATCCGACCTGGCAAGACTTCGTTTGCTATGCTTGGCGCGCGGTTGACGGCCACGACTACGTCGTCGTCGTCAACTATTCGGATCATCGGGGACAGTGCCGCCTACCTCTGCCTTTCCCCGGCTTGGCCGGCAGGCAATTCAGGCTCGTCGATGTGATGGGACGCGAAGAGTACGACCGAGACGGCGCCGAATTGATCGATCCGGGCCTTTACATCGACATCGAAGCATGGCGCTACAATGTCTTCAGATTGGAGCCCTGCGACAAGACCCGACGAGATGGCAACAACACGACCCGAAATCCGCCATGAAGCCGGCGATCGTTGTCGGCATGAAGAAAGCACTCCTGCTCATCGTCGCCGCCCTTTTCCTCCTTCCACCCGCCGTTGCGCAACCTCAGCACGACGCTTCATCGCGAGACTGCATCATTCGGCAAGGCGAACTGCCGAAGGCATGGAAGGGGCAGGCCTTCGCCGTGGACGGCAACACCATTGCCGGTATCGGATTGAAGCCGCAGATCCGACTCTGGGGAATCCAGGCGGCCGAGCTGCGCGACAGACAAACGGGCCAAGAGACGGCGCGTGGTATGCGGGCACGAGCGGCACTTGCCGACCTGCTGGAAGTTGCCGGCCATCGCGTATCGTGCCAAGTGACGACATGGGACAGCGACTGCCGTCTCGTTGCCTTGTGCACGATCATCGCGGAAATGCCGACCGGCAGCCAGCCTGCACCGCACGATCTCGCCCTGCGCCTGCTCGAGGACGGGATGGCCTACGGCTTCGAGCTCGAGAAGGCACCTCCCTGGGATGCATCTGCGAGCGCGCGCTACGCGCACTACGAGGCGATCGCCCGCCAAGCCCACAAGGGCCTTTGGCCGCAGTGGCTGGAGGAGAAATAGAGCGAACCGGACAGCACGCGTCATCAGCCTGCGCGCCTCGCCTCGCTGGTACGAGAACGGCCCGAACGGCCCGTCACTAGGTCATTCGGGCCGTTACCCTACACTAGGTTGACCTTGCCTGTGGCCAAGTCATAGACGCCGCCGACCACGCGCAGTTTTCCAGCGGCGACCATGTCGGCCAGGATCGGCTTCTCCTGCTGGAGACGCTGCACGTTGTAACGCACGTTGGCGATGACGGCGCGTTGCGCGAGGTCGTCGCCGGTCTGCTTCAGTACCGGCTCGATGCCAGGCTTCATCGCCCGCACCAGGTCGGCAATGTGACCGGGAAGGTCGTTACCCTTTTGCAGAGCCGCCACCGTCGCGTTGACGGCGCCACAACTGCTGTGGCCGAGCACCATGATCACCTTGGTCCCGAGTACGGCGGCGCCGAACTCAAGGCTTGCTAGCCCGTCGGGCGTGACGAAGTTGCCGGCGACGCGGACCACGAACAGTTCGCCTGGCCCCTGATCGAAGGCCAGCTCCGACGCGACTCTCGAATCGGCGCAGCCCAGGATCGCTGCGAACGGCTTCTGGCCCTGCGCGCGGGCGGCCCGTGTAGCCGAAAAGTCACGATCATTCAGCTTGTTCGCCACATAACGGGCGTTGCCGTCGACAAGCAGCTTCAGCGCCGCATCGGGCGTCTCAGCCGACCTCGCCGGCTGCGCCTGGGCCTGCGCAACTCCAAGCAACGGCGCGGCGGCCAATGCTCCTGCGCCCGCCCGTACGAACAGGCGGCGAGATAGTCCGACATCAAAACAGACTTTGCACATTGCCTTTCTCTCCCTTTCTTTGTTGCAACATCGGATCGTGACAACCAAGCCATCCCTCAGCCGAGTCGCCACGAAGAATCAACAGCCCATCATGATCCGTCTCAAGGTTCAGCTGGCTGGACGAAGCCACAACGCCAATTCACCATTCCCCCGTCGAGCTGAATTAAGCGGAGTCTCCGCCCATGCGCAAGCCCATGATGCACTTGGCCCAATTCCTGGTGCATGGACCAACCTATCACAGCTTGGCGATGTGGCGCCATCCGCGCACTGCCGCCGCGAATTATGATTGGGCGCAGCCGGAGCTCTATCAGCACATCGCCCGGGTCTGCGAGCGGTCGAAATTCGACATGATCTTCTTCGCCGACCTCAACTACATCTCCGACACGTATACCGGTTCGCTGGAGCCGGCGATCCGCAACGCCACGCAGGTGCCCGAGCACGATCCGATCCCTCTGCTCTCCTTCATGGCAGCCACGACCAGCCATATCGGACTTGGCGCCACCTATTCAGTGAGCCACCAGCATCCCTTCCATGCTGCCCGGCTGTGGGCGACGCTCGATCATCTGACGCGCGGGCGTGCGGCCTGGAACGTGGTAACCACGCTCAACCACAACCAGTCGGCCAATTACGGCGAAGAGATGAAACCCACCGACGAGCGTTATGACCGCGCACACGAATTCATCGAGGTCTGTCGCAAGCTCTGGGACAGTTGGGAGGCGGACGCCGTGGTGATGGACCGCGCGAAGGGCGTGTTCGCCGATCCGGCCAAGGTGCATCGCATCGACCACGTCGGCCGTTTCTTCAAGTCGCGCGGACCACTAAACGTCGTGCGCTCGCCGCAGGGCGGGCCGACCATCCTGCAGGCTGGCACCTCGAGCAAAGGCCGCGATTTCGCCGCACGCTACGCAGATGCGGTATTCGCCATCCAGCCGCACCTCGCCAGTGCCAAGGCGCTGTATGACGACATCAAGCGCGGTGTGGTCGACGCCGGTCGTTCACCTCAGGCATGCAAGATGCTGTTCGGCGTGCAGCCGATCATCGGCTCGTCGCGTGCCGAGGCTCGGGACAAGCAGGCCGAGCACAACGCGCTGGTTCCGCTGGAGGGCGGACTCGCCATCCTTTCCGGCCATCTCGATTTCGACCTCTCGACCTTGCCACTCGACACCGTGATGGCGCACTGCAGCGAGCCCAGGCTGCAGCGCATGCAGACGCGGTACCGTTCGATGACCGGCGAGCTCCTGACGCTTAGGCAAGTCGCACGGAATCACGGCCAGGCCGTCGGCCTGCCGCAGATGGTGGGTACACCGGTCGATGTCGCCGAGCAGCTTGAAGCCTATTCCGACGAGGTCGGCGGCGACGGATTCATGATTTCGCCGATCTACTCGCCCGGCGCGATCGAGGAATTCGCCGATCTAGTCGTGCCCGAGCTGCAGCGGCGCGGCCGATTCCGACGGGAATACGTCGGGATCACGCAACGTGATCATCTGAATCAAGACGCGTGATTTGGATTTACGCTGGCGGTTCTTGGCCCGTGGTCCCTTTTTTAGCAATTTTGCGGTGGTATTATATGGCCCAATGAAAGCTATTGCGATCGCCCTCCTCTGCGTCCTTGTGCCTGTGAGAGCCGTCGACGCCCAGACACCGCCGGGGTCAGCTCATTCGCGCGACGCTCGCGCGTCCGCGCCCAAGCCGAGCGAATGCGGCGCCTTGCCGGCCAATCTCGAAGGGATGGCCTTTGCCTCCGACGGCAATACGCTGGTACTGGCAGGCCACAAGGCTTCTATCACGATCTGGGGTATCGAAGCGCCGGAGTTGCGCGATAAGGACAAAATCGAGACGGTGCCCGGCATGCGTGCGCGTGCCGCGCTCGAGGACCTGCTCGAGAAGGCCGATCGCAAGGTGAAATGCCGTCCCTTCAAATGGGACACCGAGTGCCATCCGGTGGCGCAATGCGCGACGACTGCCTCGGTCGATATCGGCGGCTACATGCTCTCGAGCGGCATGGCCTACGGCTGGCATCTCGACGAGACATTGCCTTGGGAAACGCGCGCGGGCCAGCGGTACGGCACGGCTGAATTGCTGGCACGCGAAAAGAAGACAGGCCTGTGGCCCTTGTGGCTCGGCGAGAAGTGACAGCTCATCGAATCCTGCGCCCGGTCCTAAGCCTGCTGCATCGAAGTCGTTGCCTCGGTGGCTGGAACCTTCGCCGCCCCGCTTCCGTCGTCGATCAAGCACACGTCACTGATCACCGGCAGGTGATCAGAGATCATACGTGCCTGTGGATCGGTGTAGCTGTGCAGAAGGGCCCGTCGCGGCCAGAGATAGATCCGATCGAGATGGAAGAGCGGCCAGGCCGAAGGAAAAGTGCGGTGGCGCGTATAGCCGGGCAGAGCGCGCGCCAGCCGGCGCCGCACCGAGCCGGCCCAGAGCCAGTCGTTGAAATCACCCATCGCCGCTGTGGTGATGCGCAGGGTGCCAAGCATCTTCAACAAGGTGAGAGCTTGGCTGTGGCGTTCACGGAAGCTCAATCCCAGATGCGTGGCGATCACCCGGATAGGCCCCGCCGGCGTGCGGACGGTGCTGCAGATGGCCCGTCTCGGCTCGCGTGTCTCGTAGGAGAGGTCATGGATCTCGGTGTCCAGCATCGGCCATCGGCTGATCAGTGCCTGGCCATAGTCGCCGTCCGCCGTGGTCACGGCCTTGGCCCGCACGCCATGGAGGCCCAGGCCCTCCTGTAGGATATCGAACGGATCGCCGACATGCGCCTCGGGCGCGCGCCGCGAATCTATCTCCTGCAAAGCGACGATGTCAGGCGCATGCCGCTGGACCAGGCGCACCACATGATCGGGGTCGAAGCGCGGATTGCCGCCGAGCGCACCATGGATGTTCCAGGTCATCAGCCGCACAACTGAGCCTTCAGCCCGCTTCATGATGGGTCCCTCTCTCGGCACGGAAAAGCAACGCCTGCACGCCGAACGAAAGGCCGACCCACAGCGCAACGCAGAGGACCAAAAGCGCGACGTTGCCTACGCTGGGGTGGGCGAGCAAGCTCGTAAGTCGGTCGCCCAGCACGGCCATCGCCACCAAGCCGGGCACCATGCCGATCAGGGTGCCGAGGATGAAGTCAGCAAGCCTGATAGCGCTCGCGCCTGCCGCAAGATTAACCAGAGTGAAAGGCGCCACCGGCAGGGCGCGCAGCGCGACGACCGTCAGCAGTCCGCGATACCTGACCCGATCGAGCATATGCTTCCACCGGCGGCCCAGCAGCCGGCCGAGTGCTTCCTGCCCAAAACGCGAGCCGACGAAATACATCGCAAGCGCACTCGCAACCGCTCCGGTCGCCGAGTAGAAAAGGCCCAGCCAAGGCCCGAATACCGCCCCGGTCGCCAGGATCAGGATGGTGACTGGAAAAGCCACTGCTCCGCCGACCACGAACACCGCCAGCACGAGCACAAGCGCCCACGGCCCATTTGCGGCAGCCGCCAACAGGTCGCGTACCTGCTCGCTGTCGGCGATCTTCGACAGGTCGGTGAACTGCCAGGCGAGCGTCAGGACCAGGGCGGCGAAAAAGAGGCTCAACACGGCCAGGATCTTCGGACCGGGTTGGATCACGCGCGATAGTACGCGGGCAATGCGGGTCAGCCGGAGCGGCCCCATCGGATCTGCGACCCTTTCGATCAGCTTGGCTACGAAGCTGCGGTCGGGCTCCCCATCCTCGATCGGGTACAGGCGATGGCCCTTGGCGGCGAGCGTGTCGGCGGCCCCAACGAGCGATCGATGCTCGGTGATCCAGGCAGCGATTTCTCCGGCCGAGACGCCGCAATGCTCGCCGAGAAGCCGGTCACGCACCGCGGCAATGGCGGAGCGCTCCCTTTCGCTCGTGGCCTCGATCGCCAGATCGCATTCAGTATCGGCACCCATCGACCGATTGTTGAGGTTCGCCGAACCCACGCGCAGGAAACAGTCATCGATGACCATGACCTTTGAATGGACCATTGTGTCGGTTATCTGGCCGGCCTGCTCAACCGAAGGGTAGAGCAGACGGACTCTGTCCCCGCCTGCGTCGCGCAGAAGCTGCCAGAAGCGGATACGACCATTGCGCATGGTGCGACGCTCGATCCAAGAATTGTGTGAGCGCGGCGCCACCATCACGACCTCCAGCTCGGGACGCTTTCGAAGCTGTGCCGCCAAGCGATGGGCGACGATCGAGCAAGTCAGGAACTGGTTTTCGATGTAGATCGAACGGCGAGCCTTTTCGATGGACTCGAGGAACAGCGCCTCGACTTCGCGCGCCGGCTCGTCGCCGTCGTATTGCGGTTGCGTGCGCGCGATGCCGACATCGACGTCGGTGAAATTGGCCGCTACTGTCGCCGGCCACGGATCGCCGAGGGGATCGATCCTCGGCTCGCCACCATTGACGCGGCACCAACGCTGGCGCGCCAAATCGGCAAGCGCGTGAGCCGCAGCACCGTCGACCATCATCTGCACGTCGTGGAATGGCCGGTAGGGCTTCCCGGAAGGATCGACCCGCTGCGGATTGTTGGCCTCGTGGTCGCTGGTATCCCAGCGCCGGATGGTGAGGTCGAGCCCTCCGGAGAAGGCCAGCGCGTCGTCGACCACCACGATCTTCTGATGCTGGGAGCTGCCAAAGGGAACGGTGTTGTCGAGGCTGAGCGTTATGCGGTCCGGCGTCTGCCAGTCGAGCGAAAGCCGCGGCAGCAGTTCCCGCTCGCCAGCGTAGAGCAGTGAGTAGTCCCATAACAACAGGTGGATGCTGAGTTCGGGACGCCGCCTCACCAAGTACCCCAGGAAATCGGCGAATCCCGACGGATGACCGTCCGCCGGCAGGCCATCCTTGCCGCAGAGTTGCGTGCGGCTGTCGATGTCCCAGCCGACAATCAAAATGCTGCGGCGCGCCTTTAGAAAGGCTTCCCGGACGGCCTGGAAGAAGGCCGCGCCGTCGATCAGCACCGCGGCTCGGACGGCGCGTTCAATACGCCAAACAGAGTGGCCCAACCACAGACCGCCGGAATTCATCCGGCTCTAACGTCCAAGCCTAGCCAACCGTTGCGGCGGTGGGCAAGAAGGCCCGCCCGGCAGGCGCCGGGCGGGCCGCCTGGCGGGCCAACGATGTTGGGGGATGGGGCCGCCAGGAGGGAGACCCCTATTGTGCCTCCCCAGGGCTGGCCGACGCTGAGACTATTTCGTGATCAAATGCCCCGGAGAGGGTCATTTGCGCCTTTTTGACTTGGCCGATTGGCTTTTCCTGCCCGACGACTTCGTCGTCCCAGGACGCGCCAACATGCGCTTGACGGCCGCTTCGACGGCTGGATTGAGCTTCTCGGCAATGGGCTTGGCCATGGCGTTACCACCTCCCCACGGTTTTCCAATTGCTAGCGCCACAGCCTCCGGTCCGCCAGCGTCTAGAACGGCGCTTGACGGATTTGCCAGTCACTCGCCCCAGGCATAGGGTGCGATACTTCCGTACGGTAGGTGCCAATGGGCGCGCTTGGGACAGCAATCGTCTACTTCGGAACGTTCCTGGCGATCGGGTTGGTTGCCAAGTTATCCCTTGGCAGATGGATGGCCCGCAGCGGCGCCGATCTTTCCGAGGTTCAATCCCAGGCCGGACCAAATCGGAGGAAGCGACAGCTCTTCCTGCTTGGATTCTGGCGCACGGAAGACTGAGCGCAGGCCGCGACCGCCGCTCGGATTAACTGCGCCACTTCATGTCGTCCCGCGTAATCCGCGCACCACGTACGCATTCAACCGTTTCGCGAAAGCCATAGGGTCCGGCGGCACCTCGCCGTCGAGGATATGCGCTTGGTCGAGCAGCAGCAAAGAGATGTCGGCGACCTCAGTCTCGCGTTTGTCGGCCAACGCGATGACCAGCGCCTTCACCATGTCATGACCCATGTTCAATTCGAGAACGGGCCTGGCGCCGCCGCCGCGGTTGGTGCGTGCCAGCAGGCGCTCCAGTTCCCGGTCGCGGCTCTGAGCGCCGGCTACCAGGCAAGCTGCACTTTCGGTTAGGCGCTGTGAGGCACGCACTTCGGTGACTTTGTCGCCCAAGGCCTCCCTGACGGCCTTCAGCACCTCGGCGTCGTCTTGTAAATCCGCTTTCAGCTCGGGCTTGACGGCTTCGTCCAAGAGCGGGATCGAGCCGAAATCGACGTCGCCCTGGCTCAGTGACTTCAGCTTCGTGCCTTCGAACTCGTGCGGCAGGGTCGTCCAGAAGGCATCGACTGGATCAGACAGGAGGAGCACCTCGATGCCCCGCGCGCGAGCAGCTTCGAGCTTGGGATTCGATTTGATCCGCTCGGCGTTCTCGCCGACCAGGTAGTAGATCTCGGTCTGATCGGGCCTGAAGTCGGCGACATACTGCTTGAGCGAGCGCATGCCGTCTTCCTTCGTGGTGGCGAAGCGCAAAAGCGCCAGCAGAGCCTCGCGGCGCTCATGGTCCTCGTACAACCCCTCCTTCAGCACCGGGCCGAAGGCGTCCCAGATCTTTTCGTAGGCAGCAACGTCCTTGTCGGCCGTGCTTTCCAGCTCACTCAGAATACGGCTGGTGAGCCCGCTGCGGATCTGTGTTACTTGCGGATTGTTCTGCAGCATCTCGCGCGAGATGTTAAGCGGCAAGTCTTCGCTATCGACAACGCCGCGCACGAAGCGCAGCCAGGCCGGCAGGAGCTCGGCATCGTCGGTGATGAAGACGCGGCGCACATAGAGCTTCACCCGGCCCTTGCGCAGCGGATCAGCGAGATCGAAGGGCGGCGTGGAGGGCACGAACAGCAGGACGGCATAGGCTTGGCGGCCTTCGACCTTATAGTGCAGCGTGAGCGCCGGTTCGTCGAAGGCCATGGCGATCGAGCGATAGGCCTGGGTGTAATCCTCCGGCTTCAGCTCGGACTTGGCCCGCTGCCACAGCGCGCTGGCGGCGTTGACCTGCTGCGCCTCGCCCTTGTCGTCTAAAAGCTCGATAGGGAAGAGAATGTGATCTGAATAGGTGCGCACCAAGCGCTCGATCTCGTAGGTTTCGAGATAGCGGCTGGCGTCCTGCTTGAGGTGCAGGACGATCTCCGTACCCCGTGGCACGCGCTTGGCTTGCTCCTCGCTTGCCGCGGCCACCTCGAACCCCGCGCCACCGGCCGAGGCCCATAGCCAAGTCTCCGACGTACCGGCACGGCGGCTGACCACCTCGATGCGGTCGGCGACCATGAAAGCCGAATAAAAGCCCACGCCGAACTGGCCGATCAGCGCCGCCCCCTCCTTCGCCTCAGCCAGTCCCTTGAGGAAGGCCCTGGTGCCCGAGCGGGCGACAGTGCCGAGATTGTCGATGAGCTCCTGACGATCCATGCCGATGCCGTTGTCGGCGATGGAGAGAGTGCGGGCTGCCTTGTCCGGCTTGAGCCGGATCCCGAGCTTGTCGTCACCTGCGAGCAGCTCGGGCTTGGCGATCGCCTCGTAGCGCAGCTTGTCGCAGGCGTCCGACGCGTTGGAAATCAGCTCGCGCAGGAAGATGTCGGTCTCTGAATAGACCGAATGCACCATCAGGTTCAGAAGCTCAGCGACCTCCGCCTGGAAGGCATGGGCTTCGGCCGTGGCACCTGTGCCATCCATTTCGCATCCTCCAGACCGGTTGAAAGCCGGCGATGGATATAATGAAGGGGGAATGTCCGGCAAGGGGTTATCCAATTGCGAAGCCGTCTCAATCGCTGCCGATGACGCGCCCGTCGTTCCCTCCCAACCCTGCAATCGGGCCGGCGAGCCTTCCTGTTTCGTCCTGGCCCCAGACCGCTGAGCTTGCTTAGGGCGGGGCGCCGTTATTCAACTTCCCGTTTCGAGACAGGCTCCTCGCGAAGAGAGCATGTCCGGGCTTTTAGGTAAGCCTTCCTGAGTGGACCGGTCCACTGGTTGCGGCGCGGCGAGTCGATCCCCAGTGCAGCGCGCTTGCGACTCACGACGCTCATGCTGAAACGCTTGCCGGTTGCCGCCTCGATCAGGGCGATGATCTCGGTGTTGGTGTACTGGACCGCATTGCGGCGCAGAATCTCGGCGCAACACTCGTCCCACGACGAGCGGCTCATGGCTTCTTCCTGCCCTTGGCAGTATGGAGCCTGAGATGGCGGGGCATCGTGCTGGCAGGTCATGTGGGCGTCATGGCGTCTAGCGAGGAACGGGAAGAGCGGGCCGATGGCGAGAGGACGGCGACAGCGCCATCGGCCCTGTCCTGCGGCGACGAAGGGAGGGGACATCGGACCCGCAGGACTGAGGAAGGCAATACGAGCGGCTGGTGACCATCAGGCCGCGCCGGTCACCAGTGCACGCGCAATCAGAGCCAGCCGCTCGGCCGGCAGCGCACGACGATCATCGCCCAGCACACGCTCGACCATGGCCTCGCGCGTCGACAGATCGTCGGCAGCCGCCAGATGCAACATCTCGATCGTCTTGAAGGCCTGGAAGCCGATGCGGATCGACCGGTTGGCCTTGGCGCAGCAAGCCTGCATGGATGGTCGGAATTGGCCGGCCTGCATGAAGTCACGGCAAGCCGCCACGATGGCTGCGCGCGTGCGCTGGCCCCGTTCGTTGCGGCCGTCGCGGCGGGGCACGGAAATCCGGTCGGCAAAGTCCTCGGTGCTCAAATCGGTCATGGCGCTCTCTCCCCGGGGACGATCCAGCGTCCGCATCCAATTCTATAAGTAACGCTGAAGATTAAGTCAAGTAAAAATGTAGTGGCGCTTGGTATGCATAATTTAGTATTGCTTAAAGCATGGGAATAGGCAGACGCATCGAAACCGCCATGGCCAAGGCCGGCAAAAAGCCGGTCGATATCGCCAGGCATCTCAAGATCACGGAATCGGCTGTATCGCAGTGGTTCGCCAAAGATACCGGGCCGAAATCCGTGCGGCTGTCGGATCTGGCGGCGTTCCTTGAGACTACGGTAGACTATCTGATCAGCGAGCCGGAGCGCGGATCGGCCGGGGCGGCCTCCTCCACAGGCTCCTCCCCGCCTCCTTCGCTGATGCGCGCCGACCGGCCGGACCTTGCGGTCTATGCCTCCGCGGCGGGCGGCCCTGAAGGAGCCTGGGTCTTGTCGGGTGATGCCATCGCCTGGATCCATCGCGACCAGCGGCTGGTCGGCGTGCGCGACGCCTTCGCCTGCTATGTGGTGGGCGAATCGATGTTTCCAGCCTACGAACAGGGAAACCTGTTGCTGGTAAACCCCGCCGTGCCGCCCAATGCTGGAGACGACTGCCTCTTCGTCCAGGAGTCACCCGACGGCTCGCGCTACGCGCTGATCAAACGCCTTGTGCGCTTCAACTCGACCTCGTGGACGGTCAAGCAGTGGAATCCCGACAAGACTTTCACCCTGCCGCGCAAGGAATGGCAGCGTGCGCTTCTGGTGATCGGCAAGTACAACAGGGGATAACTTACTTAAGTTATACTTGACATTTCATTAAGCACGGATAAGGTGGCTGTCCTTTGAGGGGCCACCAATGTCCATTGCTTGCGCCGACAGACAGGGCTTCCGCGCTTCTCTCGGGACTGCCCACGCTCTCATCCGCAGGGAGCGCCGGCCGTTGCCGTTCTGCGACGTTGACGGAATTCACTATCGCCGTTGGGCCGCCGACTCCTGTGCGGCCGAGGTCCGGCACGCGGCCGATGATTTCTGGGCGTGCGTCCATCGCCTGGGTCTTGCCAACCTGTTCGACCGTGACGACGGCTTCGGCGGCCACGAGGCGCCTTTCCGACTGCCGCACGAGATCCACGCCTTTGCCGCCCTGGGATGGCTCTCCCATCTGCAGGCCCATGAAAGTGACCGCAATGGACCGTGGGCTTCCGCGCGCTGGCGGACTTGGGATACTGGGCGCCGCCGGGATTGGTTCGCCCGGCGCCGATACCTGTGGTCGGGTTTCGTGCGCCAAGTCGAGCGCTATCGCGCCGCTTGCCGGCAGCGCCGAACCACCGGCCAGCAGGAACGCAAAGAAAATTCTCCCGCTAATATAGCGCCTCTTCCATCACCCATTTCAAGATGGCAAGCCGCCTGTCAGACGTAGCGGCTGGTCGGTTGACAGGCCCGCCTCAGCCCGCCGATACAATGCGAGCATTTCAGAGGATCAAGGGTTCGCTTTGGCGCCAAAATTCCTGAACGATTTTTTCTTCGAATTCGTCACACTGTTCGTCATTCTTGACCCAGTCGCAACGGTTCCGGTGTTCCTCTCGGTCACCACCGGCCTCGACCGGCGTCGCTCGTTGCTGGTTGCCGTCTATGCGCTGGGCGTCGCCTTCCTGGTCCTGCTGTTCTTCATCTGCGTCGGTCAGGGCCTCTTGAACGCTCTCCATATTCCGATGGCCTCGTTCCAGCTCGCGGGCTCGCTGGTGCTGCTGCTGTTCGGGCTTCGGATGGTTCTGGGCAAGGTGATCGAGGACGCCCAGGGCATCCCCAAGGAGGCGACGCCGCTGCAGCGCGCCATATTTCCGCTCGCCATCCCCGGTATCGCCGGCGCTGGCGCCATTCTTACCGTGATGCTGCTGACCGATAACAAAGTGCGCTCTTTCGCCGAGCAAGTCACGACCACCGGCATCCTGGTTCTATGCATGGTGCTGTTGTTCGGCCTGTTCGCGGCGGCCGGGGTGATCTCCCGGCTGCTCGGCCGGCCAGGCATCGAGATCGTGAGCCGCGTCTTCGGCCTCATTCTGGCAAGCATCGCCGTTACCGGAATGATCGTGGCGATCAAGCTGAGCTTTGGATTGTCCTGACGACAGCCTCGCTTGCGGGCCCTACAGCTTGAGCAGCCAAGCCTCGACGCTGCCCTTGCCCTTGACCTCGATCGAGCCGCGCGCCTCGAACACGAACTCATCCTTCAGTTTCTCGTACACGGAGCGCGTCACCTGGATGGTGTCGGGCATGCCGCCCGATTCCATGCGGCTCGCCAGGTTCACCGTGTCGCCCCACAGGTCATAGATGTACTTGCTCTTGCCGATGACGCCCGCCACCACCGGTCCGCTGTTGATGCCGACGCGGAGCTTCATGTCGACGTGGTGCTCCATGGCATGCTCGCGCGTGATATGGACCATGCGGATGGCCATGCGCACCATGCGCTCTGCGTGGTCGGGCACCTGGACCGGCATGCCGCACACCGCCATGTAGGCATCTCCCACCGTCTTGATCTTCTCGATGCCGAGGTCATGGGCGGCCTCGTCGAAGCGCGTGAACAAGCCGTTCAGCAGGCTCACGACATTGGCCGGTGGCATCTCCGACGACATGGCGGTGAAGCCCACCAGGTCGGCGAAGGCCACCGTTACTTCGGCGAAGCCGTCGGCTATGCCCTGCTCGCCGCCCCGCAGGCGGTTGGCGATCGGCGCCGGCAGGACGTTGAGCAGTAGTTCCTCGTTCTCGCGGTTCTTGTTCTCGATGACGATGTTCTTGTCGCGCAGCTCGTCGACCATGCTGTTGAAAGCCGCGCAGAGCTGGCCGATCTCGTCGCGCGTGCGCACCGCGACCTTGCTCTCGTAGTCGCCCGCCGCGAAGCGCCGAACGCCAGCGGTGAGTTCGCGCAGCGGGCCGAGCAGGGAGCGCGACAGCCAGGCGCCGGTAACGATCACGACCAGGAACGCGACCGCGCCGACGACCGCGAGGTCGCGCGCGAGCTGGTAGACGGGCGCGAAGGCCTCCGACGAATCGATCTCGGCGATCAACGCCCATTTCACACCCGACACCCGGACCGGCCCCCACGAGGCGAGTGTGGGGATCTTGCGGAAGTCCAGGACCTCGCCGGTGCCCTCGATGCCGCCCAGCGCCGCCCGGCTTGCCGCGGTATCGACCCGCTGCTGCAGCACCGGCGTGCCGTAGCGGCGGATGTCCTCGATGTCGTTCTGCGGCGTGCCGCCCGCCTTGATCTCGGCGAAGTAGAGTTCCTTGTCCTCGTAGTAGGTGCGCGGCCCGGAGCGGACGAGGAAGTCGGGGCCGACGAGATAGGCCTCGCCGGTGGCGCCGAAGCCCTCGTGGCGCCAGCGCCGGCCGCCGGTCACGATGTCGTCGATCTCCTCGATTGCGAGCCGCGCCACCAGCACGCCGATCACCACGCCATGGTCGATCACGGGTGCGGCCATGAAGGCCTCCGGAGAGCCGTCGGACGGCAGGTAGTCGGCAAAGTCCTCCAGGCAGGTCGCCGATGGATCGGGCGCCGCCGCGCAGCGGGCGGCGGCGGCGGCCAGGTTCGAGCGGCGGTAAGGGCCGGCCTGCAGCGAGGTAGCGAAATCGGCGTCCTTGTCGACCGTGTAGAGGATGCGGCCGGTCTTGGGCTCGACCATCAGAAAGTCCGAGAAGTTGAGCGTCGCCGCCGCCGTTCGCATCAGCGGGTGATAGATCTCATGCAGCTTGCTGTAGGCGCTGCCGTCGCCCGCATCGTCGAGCAGGCTGCGACGCGCCTGTGGATGGGGATTGTCGACGATGTACCAGTCCTGCAGGAAATACGATGCGGCGCTGACCGGCAGGAACGCCTTGACCGGCGTGTCGGCCCCGAGCAGGCGGCGCACCATCGGCATGTACAGCGTATTGTACCAGCCGTCGACTTTCTGCCGCAGGTCGGCGGGCACCGGCCTGGCATCGAGCTCGTCGACGGCGGCGCGGAAGCCGCGCATGGCATCGACCACCATTTTCGAGGCAGCGAGCAGGCGCATCTCGTTGCGGATGCCGCGGAAGTAGGTCTCGACCTGGTGGGTCTTGGTCTCGCGCGCCGATGTGAGCTGGTCGAAGATCGTTTGTTCGAGTGCGTCGCGGGCGCGGATGTAGCCCAGCACGCCCGTGATCAGCACTGCGACCGCGCCCAGCAGCAGCAGGATGGCGAACAGCTTGGCCGCCAGCCCGAAGCGCTGGGGGCGGGCCACTCCGGTGGCACGGTCGTGGTTCGTGCCGCCGACCGTGCCACCGGAGTGGCCCGCCTCTGTCATCTAAGCCTTCTTCGGCGTATAGGCGCCACCCGATGAAGCCGCGCGCACTTCGGCCGCCGTCTTTGCCTTGCGCAGCATCACTAGCCGGCGCGCTTCGTCGTCGAGCATGGCCTTGGCGTTCTTGACAATGGCGGGCGCGTGCACCGGCGGGAACTTCACCGCACCGTTCTCGTCCATATGGATGAGGTCACCCGGCGCCACGTCCATGCCGCCTACGGAGACCGGGACGTTGACCGCCTGCACCGCCATCTCGCCATGGCCCGCGGTCACGCCGCCCAGCAGAAGCTGGAAGCGAAGCTTGCGGATGGCGTCGATGTCGCGCGACGGGCCGTTGGACAGGAGGCCGACGCAGCCTACGGCCATCATCGAGCTCACCATCATCTCGCCCGCCAAGCCTGCCTTGTTCATCAGCTCGGGCGGCCATTTCTGCTGGATCACCAGGATGGTCGGCTTCTTCATGGCGTCGAGCGCATCGACAACGTCCATGAAGGAAAGTCTTCCGGCGAAATTCGGGTCAGGCAGGCCATAGACGCAGGTCACGGCATAACCCACGACTGGCCCCATCTCAGGATAGAGGCAGCGGACTGAGGTATCGGTGTACCAGTTTTCCGTCCACGGATTGTAGAGGCCGAGGCACAGCGGGTTCTTTGGATAAGTCGCCACCACGTTGGTGATGGTGGGCGTGTCGATCTTGCGCAGCTCGGCGAAGAGCTGGTCGTCGGACGGCTGTACGGCTGAGCCGGGCATGGTTCCCCCTTTTTCGGTTTCGTTCCTCAGTTTCCAATAAGGCGTCGGATACGGTTTCGCCAACCCTTCGTGGGTTCGTCGGCGCAGCAGCGCATCAAGGCGAAGCGCGTACCCTCCAGCAATCCGGCCTCCGTCGGAAACCACGGATACCAGCCGGCCAGGCCGGCCCACACGGGGTCGAGAGAGGTTTCCTTTGCCGGCAGGATGTCGAACTCGATGGTAGGCCGCAGCGACTGTCCGGTGACGGGAGCATGCTGCACGACGCTGTTCTCGAAGATCATCCAGATTGGCCTGTCGCTTTCGATCGTTATCTCCTCGCCATTGCGCTGGCGAAACCATGTCGTGCCCGAGCGCGGTCCGGCACCCCGCGGCAGGATGAAGATCTTACGCACCGCGACCGGCCAGCCGTCGGTATGCCGATCCGCGGCGACAGGCCTCGGCACCAGCTGGAACTGTCGGGTCGAACCGACCCGGAAGGGATGGCCGATGGCCTCGCCCACCGCCAGACCATTGGCTGCCAGGAACTCGGAGAGAAGATCCCTGGAGCGAGGCGTCAGCTCCCGGTATTCGTTGCATTCGTTCATGTAGTCGCATTGCGACGCGGCGGTTCGCACGTAACCCATTGCAAAATCGTCACGCCGCAAGGGTGTCTTGGGACTTTCGAGCAACGCCGCGGCGAGGCGATCGGCCAGCCCCTCGTCCAGTCGAAACACCATCACGCCCGTCCGCGAAATAGGACCGGAGTCGCAGTCCAGCGCTGCCGCAAACGAGTTCCATGCCATGCGCGAGAGGTCTGACCGCAGCGTATTGAAGCGGTTCAGCTCGGCGTCGTTCTCGGGGTCACGCTTTTCCAGTTCATAGATCTCCTGGACCAGACGCTGGTCGGGATGCCTGAGCAGGTCGCGCAACGAGAATCTCCCTGGCGTTGGTGGCGGCCGTCGAGCAGCGCCGTCACGGAACGAAGATCATGAATACGAAGATAGCGAACAGCACGAGGTGTACGAAGCCCGGCAGGATGTTGGTGCGCCCGCCGCCGAAAGTCACCAAGCTTACCGCGAAGGTCAGAACCAGCATCACGGTATCTTTCAAATCTATGCCGAGCTCCAGCTCCTGATGCAGCAGGATCGCCAGCAGGCTGACGGCGGGAATGGTGAGACCGATGGTGGCGAGCGAGGAGCCGAGCGCCAGGTTCAGGCTCTTCTGCAGCTCGTTGCGCCGTGCCGCTCGCAGCGCCGCCACCGCCTCGGGCAGCAGCACCAGCAGTGCCACCAGGAGGCCGATCGCCTCGAGCGGCGCGCCGACCGAGACCACCATTGCTTCGATGGAGCCCGCCACGCCCTTGGCCAACAGCACCACAGCCGTGAGGCCGACCAGCAGCAGCACGACGCTCTCCCACAACTGGCGCGGCCCTGGTGCCGTATGTTGTTCGTCCGTGGCACCGCCCAGATCGGATAGAAAGTAGTCTCGATGGCGCACCGTCTGCACGTACAGGAACACGCCGTAGAGCACGAGGGTCACCAAGCTGACGAAGCCGAGCTGCGCGGGCGTGTAAAATGGGCCGGCCACGCTGGTAGTATAAGTTGGCAGAATCAGGGTCAGGGTGGCGAGCGGCATCAGGACCACGAGATAGGCGCTGGCGCCGGGCAGGCGGAAGCCCTGCTCGCCGTATCGCAACCCGCCCAGGATCAGGCAGAGGCCGACCACGCCGTTGCATACCACCATGATGACCGAGAACACGGTCTCGCGGGCCAGACCGGGCCGACCCTCGCCCGCCAGCATGATCGAAAGGATCAGGGCAACTTCGATCACAGTGACGGCGACGGTGAGAACCAGCGTGCCGTAGGGCTCACCGGTGCGGTGCGCGATGACGTCGGCGTGGTAGACTGCGGCGAACACGACGGCGATCAGCGCGACCAACCCGACCAGGGGCAGCATCAATCCAAGCGCCGGCGATGTCGCGGCGGCGCCGGCGAGCGGCGAGGCGGCAAGCGCCATGCCAAGACCGAACAGGGGCACCGCCCGCCACAAAACCTTCCGCGCCCCTGCCATCGATCTCCGTCCAGCCTCGCCCGGGGCAAGATATAGAGAAGAGACCGCCTGAAAGCGAGTTCACCGCCGCTGTTACAGATCGATCCTCGGCCGTTCCAGGCCGCCCTCGACCGGGCGCAGGTGCAAGGGGCCGCGACGAGGCACAGCTGTCGCTGAAAGCCTTGATCGCCGCTGACGAGGCCGCGATTGCCAGTGGCAAGCTCAACCTTGATAACCTTCGCCGCCCTCGGCGGCGGCCTGCTGGTGTCGCAGTGGCTACGCTTTATACGACGCCTGTCGTCTATCTCTATCTCGATCGTCTCTCGCACTGCTTCGGCCGCGCGGAGTAGCCGGCTCAGTCCGCCACTTCCGGCCGCGGCCGCGACGCAGAGCGCGCCCTCCACCACTCGGCAAGCTCGCCCACGAGACCTTTCCGGAAGGCCATGACGATCACCACGAAGATGGCACCCTGAATCACCAGGACGAACTCGCCGAACGAGGCGAGGTAATTCTGCATCGTGACGATAATGAAGGCGCCGACAACCGGGCCGACGATGGTGCCGAGCCCGCCGACCAGCGCCATCAGCACGACCTCGCCCGACATGGCAGCACTCACGTCGGTCAGCGTGGCGAACTGCAGCACCATCGCCTTGGTGGCGCCGGCGAGCCCCGCCAGCGCCGCCGAAAGCACAAAGGCCAAGAGCTTGTAGCGGTCGGCTTCGTAGCCCAGCGACAGGGCGCGCTGCTCGTTGTCGCGGATCGCCTTCAACACCTGGCCGAACGGTGAATGGATGAAGCGATAGATGGCGGCAAAGCCGAACAGGAAGATCGCCAGGACCACGTAATAGAGCACGCGGTCGTCCTTGGTCGGGATCAACCCGCCCAGAAGAGCCTTGCGGGGGATGCCCTGCAAGCCGTCCTCGCCGCCGGTGAATGGCGCCTGCACGCAGAAGAAATAGATCATCTGGGCGAAGGCAAGCGTGATCATGGCGAAGTAGATGCCCTGGCGGCGGATCGCCAGCGCTCCGGTCACCAGGCCCAGCGCCGCCGCACCCAGGACGCCGGCCACCAAGCCGAGCTCAGGGGGCAGGTCCCAGGCCTTGACGACATGGCCGTAGAAGTAGCCCGCCATACCGAAGAACATGGCGTGGCCGAAACTCATCAGGCCGGCATAGCCCAGCAGCAGGTTGAAGGCGCAGGCGAACAGCGCGAAGCAGAGCGCCGTCATCAGGAAGACCGGATAGGCGACCCAGGGCGCGACCAGCGCCAGGACGATGACCAGGGCCGCAAGGATCCTCTGGCCGCTCATTTGGTCTGTCCGAACAGGCCGGCCGGCTTGACCAGCAGCACCAGCGCCATGACGACGAAGATCACTGTGTTGGAGGCCGGCGGATAGTACACCTTGGTCAGGCCCTCGATCAGGCCGAGCCCGAAGCCGGTGACGATCGAGCCCATGATCGAGCCCATGCCGCCGATCACCACGACGGCGAACACGACCAGCACGAGGTTGGTGCCCATCAGCGCCGAGACCTGCTGGATGGGTGCCGCCAGCACGCCCGCCAGCGCGGCGAGAGCCACGCCCAGTCCGTAGGTCAGCGTGATCAGGCGCGGCACGTTGATGCCGAAGGCACGCACCAGCGTGGGATTCTCGGTCGCCGCGCGCAAATAAGCGCCGAGCTTGGTGCGCTCGATGCCGTACCAGGTGGCGAGGCAGATCACGAGCGCCGCCACCACGACGAACAGCCGGTAGTTGGGCATAAACATGAAGCCCAGATCGGTGGCGCCCGTAATGGGCGCGGGGTAAGGCGCCCCGGAGGAGCCCCACTTCCACTGGAACAGGCCCTCGATGATCAGCGCCATGCCGAAGGTCAGCAGAAAGCCGTAGAGATGATCGAGATGGTAGATGCGCTTCAATAGCAGCCGCTCGATGATGACGCCGAACAGGCCGACGATCAGCGGCGCCAGGACCAGCGATGCCCAGAACGGCACGTCGAGCATGCCCAGCAGCAGCCACGCAGCGAACGCGCCCATCATGAACTGCGCGCCATGCGTGAAGTTGATGACGTTCAGCATGCCGAAGATGACGGCGAGGCCCAGGCTCAACATGGCGTAGAAGGCGCCGTTGACCAGCCCGAGTGCGACCTGTGCCATGGCTCACACCCCTAGATAGGTTTGCAGCTTGCCGATGCTCTGCTGCACGTCGACCGAAGCGATCATGTCAACGACGCGGCCGTCCTCCATCACATAGTGCCGATCGGCAACGGTGGCGGCGAAGTGGAAGTTCTGTTCGACCAGCAGGATGGTGAAGCCGCGGCCCTTGAGCTGGCGGATGATCTCGCCGATGCGCTGCACGATCACCGGCGCCAGCCCCTCGGTCGGCTCGTCGAGCAGCAGCAGGGTGGCGCCGGTGCGCAGGATGCGGCCGATCGCCAGCATCTGCTGCTCGCCGCCCGACAGCTTGGTACCCTGGCTGCGGCGCCGCTCCAACAGGTTGGGAAAAAGCTGGTATATCTCGGCGACGCTCATGCCGCCCGGCTTGACCACAGGCGGCAGCAGCAGGTTCTCCTCGACATTGAGGCTGGAGAAGATGCCGCGCTCCTCCGGACAATAGGCGATGCCCTGCCGCGCAATCTCGTCCGAGGGATGACCGACGGTCTCGCGGCCTTCGAAGGTCACCGACCCCGAGCGCTTCTCGACGATGCCCATGACCGATTTCAGCGTCGTCGTCTTGCCCGCGCCGTTGCGGCCCAGCAGGGTCACCAGTTCGCCGCGGCCGACCTCGAAGCCCACCCCGTGCAGGATGTGGGACTCGCCATACCAGGCTTGCAGTCCTGCGACCTTGAGCAATGCCTCAGCCATGACCTGTCCCGACGTAGGCTTCGACCACGGCGGGATCCTTCGACACCGCGTCATAGGGTCCCTCGGCCAGCACCTCGCCACGCGCCAGCACGGTGATGGTGTCGGACAAGTCGGCGACCACGGACATGTTGTGCTCGACCATCAGCACGGTACGGTCCTTGGCGACTGACCGAATCAGCTGGGTGATGCGCTTGATGTCCTCCTGGCCGAGCCCGGCCATCGGCTCGTCGAGCAGCATCATCTCGGGATCGAGCGCCAAAGTCGTGGCGATCTCGAGCGCGCGCTTGCGACCATAGGGCAGCTCGACCGCCGGCAGATGGGCGAAGGCCTCCAACCCCACTGCGCTCACCAGTTCCAGGGCCCGCGCGTCGAGCGCTCCGAGCGCCCGCTCGGACCGCCAGAAATGGAAGGAATTGCCCAGCCTGCGCTGCAGAGCGACACGGACATTCTCGCGTACCGAAAGATGGGGAAAGACGGCGGAGATCTGGAACGACCGTGCGAGCCCCATGCGGGCAATCGCTGCGGGCGAGTTGCCGGTGATATTGCGCCCGTTGAAATGGATGCGGCCCGCCGTCGGCGTGAGGAAATGGGTCAAGAGGTTGAAGCAAGTCGTCTTGCCCGCACCATTAGGCCCGATCAGGGCATGAATGGTGTGACGCCGTACCCGTAAATTGACGTTCTTGACCGCGACGAAGCCCTTGAACTCCTTCGTCAGCCCTTCCGCCTCGAGAATTACTTCTTCTTTGGTCATGCGCTCCCTGTCGGCGAATTAATCGAAGCGGGGCGTCGCTGTCCAGCAGCACTGGCGCAGGCCGCGGTCGGTCGCTAGATTTTGTGCCCTGCGGGAGAACCGCACTTGGGAGGATTAGCGTATGAGATTTGGGAATTCCGTCCGATATGTCGGCGCGGCCACCGCCGTTGTCGGCCTCGCCATCGCCGGGCTGACGGCCATCGCGGGCCCATCGGCGCTGGCCCAGGCGACCGGACCCCTGAAGATCGGCGTCATGGACGGCTTCTCGGGGGTCTATGGCGATCTCACCGCCGGTGAAGTCGAGGCCATGCAACTCGCGATCGAGGATGTCGGCGGAAAGGTGTTGGGCCGTCCCGTCGAGATCCTGTCGGCCGACCACCAGACCAAGCCCGATGTCGGCGCGTCGATCGCGCGGCGCTGGTACGACGTCGACGGCGTCAAGATGATCACCGGCCTTGGCACGTCCTCGGTGGCGCTTGCCGTCCGCAAGGTCTCGCAGGAGAAGGGCCTGATCGACATCAACACAGGGGCCGCCTCGGCCGATCTCACAGGGCCTGCCTGCTCGCAAACCGGCGCACACTGGGTCTACGACACCTATGCCCTCGCGCACGTGACGGGTGACGCGATGGTGAAGGCGGGCGGCGATAGCTGGTTCTTCCTCACCGCCGACTACGCCTTCGGCCATGCCCTCGAACGCGACGTGACCCAGGTCGTCAAAGCCGCGGGTGGCAAGGTGCTGGGCAGCGTCAGGCATCCGCTCAGCACGCAGGACTTCTCGTCGTACCTGCTGCAGGCCCAGGCCTCGAAGGCGAAGGTCATTGGTCTCGCCAATGCCGGTCAGGACACGATCAACTCGATCAAGCAGGCAGGCGAGTTCGGCATCGTCAAGGGCGGCCAGCGCCTCGCCGGCCTCCTGGTCTTCGCCACCGACGTGCAGTCTCTCACCCTGCCGGTGGCGCAGGGCCTGGTGCTGACGGAGTCCTTCTACTGGGACCTCAACGACGAGACCCGTGCCTGGACCAAGCGCTACCGCGCCAAGAAAGACAAGCTGCCGAGCATGCTGACCGCGGGCGTCTACAGTTCGACGTTGCACTATCTCAAGGCCGTACAGGCAGCCGGCACCGACGATGCCAAGGCCGTGATGGCCAAGATGCGCGAGATGCCGGTCAACGACGTGATGACCAAGAACGGCAAGCTGCGCGAGGACGGCCGTCTGGTGCGCGACATGTACCTGTTCCAGGTCAAGTCGCCATCGGAGTCCAAGGGCAAGGACGACATCTACAAGCTGATTGCCACCGTGCCGGGCGACAAGGCCTATCGACCGATGAGCGAAGGCAAATGCCCGTTCGTCAAGGGTTGAGCCACGGCGCATCGCAGAGAAAGAAAGGGCGCCTCACGGCGCCCTTTTTTGTCGGGTTTTCGTGCGCCTCAGCATTGGCCGAAGCGGCACCGTGACTGGGGCATGCGGATCTTCGGGGTGTAGAACCGCTTGAGCTGCGCCTGCATCGGCTGGCCGTCGCGTCCCTGGCTCCATTTCACGGTCGCGCGGTCGCCGCTGACGGCAGGGCCGGCAAGCGCGCCTATTGCGAGAGCGCTCAAAAGGCACATTCGAACAAACATGGTCTCCCTCCTCGATCGGTGTTGGCGCCATTGCCGCCTGAGAGACGGAAGTCGGAAGCGGGTCGTTACGGGACAGCCGATCGGACAGTGCAAGTCGGCATTTCGCAAACCGGATCAAAAGGTTAGACTGGCGCCACCGGAGATTGACCTTGCTGAGAACGCCGGCCGTATCACCCGAACCGTCCGATATCGAATTGGTCGAGAACGTCCTCAGAGCAGCCCCGGGCGCGGTCGAGGCGTTCTATGCGCGTCACAGCCAGCTTATTTATCACTGCATCCGCGCACGCGCCGACCGGCGGGATGTCGACGATATCTTCCAGGACTTCTTCGAAAGGTTGATGAAACAAAATTATCGTGCCCTGCGACTCTGGCAGCGCGGCACCTCGCTGCCGATGTATCTTTCCAAGGTGGTGCGCAACTTCGTGATCGACTTCCATCGCGGCAAGCGCTGGCGGGAAGAGGCCGTCGGCGGCACGACGGAGCTTGAGCCTCTCTCGGGGCCCGAAGCCGAAGCGATCACGGCGTCGAGCCATCTGAGGGAACTGCGTCAGGTCGTCATCCGCGCCTGGGCGGTCCTCGAACTTCGGGACCGAAGGCTGATTTGCGACCGGCTGCACCGGGACCTCGACAACGAGGCCATTGCCCGGCGTCTGCAGCTGTCGGCAGGTGCGCTTAGGACTGCGATGTCGCGTGCCCAATCGCGCTATCTGGCGGAGGTGCGCCAACGTGCTCCTGAATTCTTTCCGGATGGGGCGTAACGGCATGGCGCCCGGATACGTCTTGTCGTCTGGTGGTGGAGTTCGAACCATGAGCGCCCATCCGCCCGATGGAAACGACCAGCCGGAAGCCGTTGACCAGGTGATGTTGGTGGTCCTCTCGAATCCCGGGCGCGACGCCATCGTCCTGTCTTCGGATGAGGAACGCCTTCTCGACGATTGGGTGGCGGGCCGGCTTGGCTCGGATGACGCCGACCGCGCCGCCGGGTTGGTGAAGCGCAATACGCTTGCCGCCGAACGCGTTCTCGAACGCCGCCTGCTCGATGCCGCAACGCGGACTCCTCCCGTGCCCCAATCGCTCGCCTCACGGGTTCTAGGGGCAGCCGCGGCTTCGAGGGGTTCTGCATTCGGCGATTGGTGGCGTTCGCTGGGCCGTCGTCGATGGATCGCCGTCGCCGGCGCCGCCGCGCTCGCCAGCATCGCTGCGATCGCCTTTGCGCCGATGTTGCTGCAGACGGCGCGCGATGGCGCGCCGCTGCAGGTTGCGATGGTGACGTTCGCCGATCGCACGCCGCTGTTCGAATCCTCCGACATCCGTATGAGAGGAGCAGGCGCGCAACAGGGCGCCACCGCCGACCAGCGGTTCCACGATGTCGAGGTACCGACTGGCCTATTGAAGAACCTTGTCGCGACAGCGGGCCAGCCGACAAGTGCCGCCGCTCGCCAGATCGAAGCCTATCTTCCCAAGGCTGCCGATGGTGGCGCCGGACCTGTCCGCATCATCATCGACTCCGCACTCAAGGAAAAATTCGAAGCCGGCGATGGTCGCGATCGCGTGGCCGTGCGCATCTACGATCTGAAAGACCCTCGGGCCGCCGATATACGGAGCGCGATCACCAACGTTTCCAGCGCTGCGCGCACGTATCTGCTGACAGTGAAACCATGAAGGCGCGGTGCTTGCCCTGCCGCCTGGTAGCTGTCCTTGGCGCCTTGATGGGCTTCATTGCGATCCCAACGCAGGCGTTCGGCCAGGCGGCACGGGATGGTCCCGGTTCCGAAGTCGCTCGCCTCTTGCGCACGGGCCGGGATATCGACGCTGTGCAGTTTGTCGAGAAATCCGTCGAGACCGCGCCCCGCTCGGAATGGCAATCGATTTTTCGTCTCGCGGCCCAGACATGCGTGACGACCATGGATGCCGACTGCGCGAGCGATGTCTTGAATGCGGCGACGCCATCGCTGACGTCTTCACAGGCCTTCGAATTGCAGCCGTCAACCCGCGGTTACGCCATCCTGCTGGGGTCTTTCTTCCAAGTGATGACGGGAGACCATCACGCGAAGTTTTCCGGCCCGGGATTTCCCAATCCTGTGGTCAATCCCATAACCGATCCCGTTCTTTTCGCGGAGCTGAATCTCCTGGCCGCGAAGCAATCGAGGCTCCTCTTCGACTTCGAAGCGTCGCGTGATTATCTCGACAAGGCGCTGGCCATCACTCTATCGCTTCAGGACGAACGCTTCGACGCTTCTCGCCTCGTGGTTCGCATCGCCGCGCAACTCATCGAAAATTACGACGTCGAGCGCGCCGTCCGGCTGGTCGCCGCCGCGATGCCGCTCTTGCAGACCATCCCGCCCGACAGCTTCCTCGCCTACGAATTTCTACAGGTGGTCGGCACGCTCGCAGGCCATCGCAAGGCCTTAGATCTTGTATCTCAAACGCTCCATTTGGCGCTGTTAAGATTGGAGTATCTGCAACTTAGGCCGGCCCTGGGCTCCTATCTCAAATCCGCCGCCTACAACGACCTGCTGGGCGTGGCGGCGCTACGGGGCAATCACGACGCGGCTCGGGAGCTCCTGCAATCGCATCCTCTTGCGTCGGCCAAGCCTGCGATCCTCAAGCGAGGCTATTTTGCCGATGCCAATGAATTCAATTTCGCGCTGGCCGAGGAATTTGTCGGCCTGGCATCGAACGACCCGGCCGAGACCGGCTGGGGCGACCTGATGAAAGTGCCACCCAGGTGGACGAAAGATCCCGAAAAAGTCCAGGAAGTACAGGCGTTCGGCCAGGCTGCGATCGGCCTGCAGCTCTTGAAGGCGGGCAAGAAGGAGGAAGGTCGACGCGACCTCGTCGAGGCCGGCAAAAAGCGGCTGAGCACCCTTCAGGAGCGGTCCCGAAAATCGATATATGCCTCGCCGCTTCCCTATTGGGCCGATCAAGTCCTCCTGCAGATAGCGCTGGCCGCGACTCTTTCAGGGGCGACTCCCGACTATGAGTTCGTTGTGCAGGCCCAAGCCGTCCTGGGCCGCTCCGTGGAGACCGGCCCCGACGTTGCGCTTGCGACCCAGGCCATTCAACGGTCCGACGAACGCAAGCGAATTGCGCAAAGCTTGCGCACGATCGAGTACCAGCAGATGGACTGGGAAAGGTCACGGATGGCGGACCTTGTGAAGCGTCTGGCGTCACCGGAGAGACGGGACTCCGACGTGGTCTCGAAGAGCCGGTTGCAGATTCTCGACAACGGCAACGAATTCATTCGGCATCGGCAAAGGCTTCGCGCCGCGCTGCTCGGCGACGGCAACGAAGGCGTTGATTCGGTGGCTCACTTGGCCACTCTGAAAGGCCTGCTCCTTCCCGATGAGGCCCTTGTCTTCCATGCGCCAATCCTCGGCGCAGTGGGCAAAGTATGCATTCGCGCCGACCGGACCCTATCGACCCTCCAGGCGGTGGACTGGCCGGCCGTCGCCAGGGATGCGCGCCTCTTGCGGGCGGCGCTGACGGCCACGCATCCCGCGTCGATCGAGGCGGACAGCCAGTTTCCCGCTGTCGAGGCCGTCCGACTGGGCAAGCTCCTGTTCGGCGGATTGGAGAAGTGTTTGCGATCCAGCCGGCGCGTCTATGTCGTGGCGACGGCCGGCGATCTGGGCCTGGTCCCGCCGGCCGTTCTCCTGACCGAGATGCCGCCTGTCATGGGCTCCGGCTTCGATTTGCGCGCCGCGCACTGGATGATCCGGGACCATTCGTTCGTCAGGACCACCTCCCTCGACGCCTTCGTGGCCACCAAGAGACTTTCGAAGAGGAAAAGGGCAACCCTGGACTACCTGGGCGTCGGCGATCCGGCGCTGGCGACGCGCCGCGCGGCGGGGTCGTCAGGAGGACAGAGCGCCTTGGCCGAGCTGCCCGAGACATCGGAGGAATTGAAGCGCGTGGCGGGCCTGTTCAAGGCCTCGAAGACAAGGATTCTTCGCCGACAGCGCGCCAGCGAAGAAGCGTTCCGGCTTCAGCCGCTGTCCGAATTCGACGTGATCCATTTCGCGACGCACGGATTGGTCAGGGAAGAAGAGCCCGGCCTGCGCGAGCCATCTCTGGTGCTGACGCCAAATCCCGCCGGCGATCCATTCGATGATGGCCTGCTGACCAGTTCGCAGATCGCGGCGCTGCCGCTGAGAGCGCGTCTTGTGGTACTGTCGGCCTGCAATTCGGCGAGATATGACGCGTCGATCATCGACAGCGGCATTCAAGGTCTGTCGACATCCTTCGCCGTGGCAGGCGTTCCGTCGATGATCGCCTCCCTCTGGCCGATCGAAAGCGCGCTGACGCGGGATTTGATCGTCGCCACCTTCCGGGCCGCCCGTAGCGGCAACGTTGCGATTGCAGACGCCCTGGCCATCGCGGTGAGAAAACATCTCGAGAGGCCGGGACCACGTCCGTTGCTGCATCCGCGTTTCTGGGCCGCCTTGGTGGTCCTGGGCGACGGCTCGATGACGCTCAACTCGCCCGCCGAAGCGCCCCGGCGCGATCTTGGGGCCTTTGTTCCGGTCAATTCATCGAACGGGGACGATATTCTTTCCGCTGCGGCCCTGGATGGCGATTTCATCACTTCGACGATAGGTGCCTGGAATGGCAAGAGATCCCCGTCGTTGGTCCGCCGCCAGACCGCCGGCGGAATCGTGAAATGGGAAGTCGAAGATGGCGAAATCGGTGCGGGGCCCGTCGCTGCCGCGCAGCAAACGGTTTATGCGGGGGGCTATCTGTCATTTCCAGACGGCGCCTTTGTGAAAAGTGTGCCGGTCCTGCGAGGCCTGAACGCAGACGGGAAGGTCTTGTGGTCCCACGAAATTCCGAGCGGCCCCAAGAGCGCCCTCTTATGGGGGCTGGCTGTTGACGCAACTCAATCCGCCCTTGCACTCGTAGGCCCCCCGCTCGGCGACAAGACTGGCGCGGCTTTCTCCTTGAGCCGCATCGACAGGTCCGGAACAGAAGTCGCACATATGGCCATCGCCGTTCAGGGCGAGGCGCGTTTTGGCCAATCCGGCTCCTTCGCCGTCAACAAGGACACTGGCCTGGCAGCGATCAGCCGCAACGCGCGCCCAAAGGAGGGCGCGTGGGGCGTCAATTGGCTGGGGATGTCCCGGATTTGCTGGCAGAGCGAGGCCGAAATCATTCTCGTCGACCTGTCCCGCTTCAAGGAAGAGAGACGGAGTTCGCATCGATGGAGTCCGGGTCGAAAGCGCGCTTGCGGTGAACGACGGTTGGATATTGGTGGGAGACGTCCGGGACGAGTGCGGTCTGGCCGCCCATGCCGCAGCGTATAAGGTAAATTCCGACGGCACGGTCGTGCAGCTTTGGCGCGATGCCTCTCCATTCGATACGTTCGCCAGTGGCGTCCGCGAAGTCGATGGCGGTATCCAGATCGTGGGCTACGCCAAGCGATCGGTTGCGATTCGCGAGGAGACACCGTCCCTTGCCGTGCCGGATTTCGGCAGCAAGCGATCGGGCGACGAAGCCTACATATCCGGAGAGCTTTTCTCCGTGCACCTGTCCGAACGAGGCGTCGAGCAGCGGAGAGACTTCGCTGGCGCAGGCTTTCCGATCATTCCCAGGGGAATGGCGTCAGCAAAAGACCGTAGCGCGATCTTCGGATCGATCGGCTCGAGGGCCCTTTGGATGGCGTTCTAGCCACCTATCTTGCAGCGATGCGCGGTCGATCGCGAAATCCGCGCGTAGACGCTTGCGCCGCACCAGAGGCTCCTGTCTCATGCTGGCGAAAGTCCGGCCAAACGGACAAGGGAGCAACGCCGCGTGAGTTCACAAGTTCGGCCCCTCAAAGGGGCCTGGGGCATCACCGCCCTCCTCTTCCTGTTCATGTTGATCAATTTCGCCGACAAGGTCGTGGTCGGACTCGCCGCCCGGCCGATCATCGCCGAGCTGAAGCTGACGCCCGAGCAGTTCGGCCTGATCGGCTCGTCCTTCTTCTTCCTGTTCGCCGTCTCCGCCGTCGTGGTCGGCTTCATCACCAACCGCGTGCAGACCCGCCATACGCTGCTGGTCATGGCCATCGTATGGTCGCTGGTGCAGTTCCCCATGCTGGGCACGGTGAGCCTGGAGATGCTGATCGCCTGCCGCATCATCCTGGGCGCGGGCGAAGGGCCGGCCGCGCCGGTGGCGACCCATGCCGTCTACAAATGGTTCCCCGATGCGCTGCGCGGCCTGCCCACCGCCATCATCGCCCAAGGCTCCGCACTCGGCGTCATCGTCGCCGTGCCGGCGCTCAACTGGATCATCGTCCATCACTCCTGGCACTGGGCCTTCGGCGCGCTTGGCGTCGCCGGCCTGCTATGGACCGTGCTGTGGGCGATCTTCGGCCGCGAAGGCACGCTGGTCGATCCGCCGGTCGGCGACGCGGCGGCGGGCGGCGAACGCATCCCCTATCGCTATCTGCTCACCTGCCCCAGCATCGTGGCGGCCTGCTGCGCGGGCTTTGCCAGCTACTGGGGCCTGGCGCTGGGCCTCACTTGGTTCACCTCGTACCTGGTCGATGGTCTGGGCTACAGCCAGGCGGTCGGCGGCAATCTCACCATCCTGCCGTGGATTTTCGGCATGTTCGTCGTGTTGGGCGGCGGCGCGATCTCGCAACGCCTGAAGAAGGCGGGCGTCTCGAGCCGCATCTGCCGCGGCGGCTTCGCCGCCGCCACCGTGACCCTCGGCGGCTGCATCCTGCCCTGGGTCGGCAGCATGCCGACCAACGAGCTGAAGCTCGCTGTGCTGATCGTCGGCGCCGCCATCGGCAGCACCATCTATGTCGTGACGCCGATGGTGGTGAGCGAGCTCACGCCGCAGCCGCAGCGTGCGGCGATGCTCGCAATCACGACCTCGGCCGTGACCCTGGCGGGCGTGATCGCCCCGCTCGCCATGGGCGCGGTGGTCCAGAATGCGGCCACGCCGATGGCGGGCTACGAGCGCGGCTACGTCATCCTGGGTTGCCTGCTGCTGGCAGGCGGCATCATCGGCCTGCTTTTCATCCGCCCCGAGACCGACCGCAGGCGGCTGGCGGCACGCGCCGTCGCGGCCATGCCCCTGCAGCCGGCCCGCGTCTGACCCGGACGAAGGACGATCGTCTACCCGACCGTCTGCGCGGCTGAAACCAAGCTGAACTCGCTGGCACGACGATTGCACCGATAGCTGCGGGAGCAGGTTCGGAGCGGATCGTCGTGGCCTTCCTGGCGCGACATCAAAATCGGCACCGCTCTGGGGGAGCTTGCGGTGCAGGCAGAGCATTCGATTATCCCGGCGGAGCCTTACCCGTTCGACCTACGGCCCGCCGAATGCGGCCTTCTGATCATCGATATGCAGCGCGACTTCCTCGAGCCCGGCGGCTTTGGCGAAATGCTGGGCAACGACGTGTCTCAATTGCGACGCACGATCGAACCCAACCGCAGATTGCTGGCAGCCTGGCGCGCCGCCGGCTTGCTGGTGATGCACACACGGGAGGGTCATCGACCCGACCTGTCGGACCTGCCGCCGTCCAAGAAGGTGCGCGGACGCGGCAAGACCGCCATCGGCGACAACGGCCCCATGGGCCGCATCCTGGTGCGTGGCGAGGCCGGCCACGACATCATCCCCGAGCTCTACCCCGCCGCCGGCGAACCGGTCATCGACAAACCCGGCAAGGGCGCCTTCCACGCCACCGACCTGCATTCGATCCTGCAGCATCGCGGTATCCGCCAGCTCGTCGTCACCGGCGTCACGACCGAAGTGTGCGTCAACACCACGGTCCGCGAGGCCAACGACCGCGGCTACGACTGCCTGGTCCCCGAGGACTGCGTGGGCTCCTACTTCCCGGAGTTCCAGGACATGGGGCTGAAGATGATCAAGGCCCAGGGCGGCATTTTCGGCTGGGTGGGGAATTCGGCCGATATCATCGCGGCGATCGGCGGCGGCTGAACGCGACGCTTCACCAGGACTGTATCGAGCCAGGAGGAGAGCGACATGGCTGTTACGACCCCGAGCACCAAGCCAACTCTTTGGGTTCCCGGCGACTGGAATGCGTTCTTCGGCTTCGGCACCAATATCCTGGTCAACATGCTGGTGCTGACCGGGCTGCTGCGCTTCGTGCTCAAGATGCCGGACGAGCTGGTGTTCGGCCGCATCCTGCCCGCCACCGGCCTGATGCTGTTTCTCAGCACGATGTACTACGCGTGGCTGGCCTATCGCCTGGCCAGGCAAACCGGCCGCAGCGACGTCTGCGCCCTGCCGTCCGGCATCAGCGTGCCGCACATGTTCGTGGTCGTGTTCGTGATCATGCTGCCGATCCTGATCGCCACCAAGGACCCCGTGCAGGCCTGGGAGGCCGGCCTCACCTGGGTGTTCGTGCAGAGCTTCGTGCTGATGGGCGGCGGCTTCATCGCGCCCTACATCCGCAAGATCACCCCGCGCGCGGCCCTGCTCGGCTCGCTGGCCGGCATCTCGATCACCTTCATTTCGATGCGGCCGGGCGCCCAGATGGCCATGACGCCGATCATCGGCCTGATCTGCTTTGCCGTGATCATGGTCGACTGGTTCGGCGGCGTTCGTTACCTCAAGGGCATCCCAGGCGGCCTGGTCGCCATCGTGGTCGGCGCCGCCATCGCCTGGGGATCGACATTGCTTGGCTACAACTATGGCGGCCTTACCCTGGAAGGCGTGAAGGCGGCCGTGTCGAGCTTCGGCTTCTCCTATCCCATGCCGGCGGTCGGCCACGTTTTCGGCGGCTTCCAGTTTCTCGGCGTCATCCTGGTGACCGCGATTCCGTTCGGCATCTACGACCTCGTGGAAGCGATGGACAATGTCGAGAGCGCCGCCGCTGCGGGCAATTCCTTTCCGACCACCCGCGTGCTGACCGCCGACGGTGTCGTCAGCCTGATCGGCTGCCTCATGGGCAACCCCTTCATCAACGCGGTCTATATCGGCCATCCCGGCTGGAAGGCCATGGGCGGCCGCATCGGCTACTCGGCGGCCACCGGCGCACTGGTGATCGTGCTCGCGTGGTTCGGCGTCATTGCCCTGATGATGGCGGTGATCCCGGTCGTCGCCATCCTGCCCATCCTGCTCTATATCGGCATGCTGATCGGCTCGCAGGCGTTCCAGGAAACACCGATGCGCCACGCGCCTGCGATCGTGCTGGCACTCGTGCCGCAGATCGCGGCCTGGGGCAAGACGCAGATCGACGGGGCGTTGAACGCCGCCGGCACCTCGGCCTCCGCCGTCGGCTTCGACAAGCTCGACCAGACCGGCGTGCTCTACCAGGGCCTCGAGATCCTGGGCGGTGGCGCCACCCTGGCCGGCATCGTGCTCGCGGCGATCACGGTATTCATCATCGAGCGTGATTTCGTGAAGGCGGCGGCCTTTGCTGGCGCCGGCGCGGTGTTCACCTTCTTCGGTCTGATCCATTCAGAGGCGATGGGAATCGGCCGCACGCCTTCGATGGTGATCAGCTATCTCGGCATCGCCGCCATCCTGCTGGCCTGCGCGAGGTACGCCGGCCTGGCTCCGCTCCCGGGCGAGGCGACACGGATGCACGGTCATGGAGAGCCTGCCGCCAAGCCGGCCGAGTGACGAGCGTGTTGCCATTGCCGTCCATGCCCTGCTCCAAAAGACAGCAGGATCAGCCTGCCACCTGCTTGATGCGGGAGATCAGCTCGTCGACGGCCTTGTCGATCGGCGCCTTGTCCTTCACCACCCGGTTCATCGCCTTGGCCCAGACATTCTCGTTGTTGAGGATGGCGAACTTGTAATTCTTGGTGAACTCGAACGGAACCGTGCCTGCCTTGAACTGGTCGTACACCGCCTTGCGATGCCGGTCGGCTTGCCAGAACGGGCTTTCCTGGCTCGCCTTGGTCACCGGGAACCAGCGCCCGAGCGCGCCTTCAACGTAGGGACGGAGATTGTCCTCCTCGAGCATGAACTTTAGGAACTCGCGCGCTCGTGCCTTGTTCCTGGAATCCTTGAAGATCACGCCGATCTTGACGGCAGTGCGGTAGACCATCGGCGAGCCGTCCGGCTTCTTGGGGAAGCCCGCGGTGGCGATCAGCTCGTCGTAGGCCCTGCGGCCGGCAGCGCGCTGCTCGGCGGTGAGCTTTTCATTGTTCGCGTCGTCCAGCCACTTGGCGGCGATCGAGATCGAGTAGTTGTGCGTCATCGCGATCGTACGGTGGTTGAAGGCGAGGTTATTGTCAGGGTCCTTCCAGGTCGTCGACGAGGGCGGCGTGCAGCCCTTCACATAGATGTCGGTATAATCCTTGAGCGCATCGATCAGGCCTTGCCTGACTTTCGGATCATCGACCAGGACCTTGCCTGAGTCGTCGACCAGCTTGACGTTGTACGCATCGACCCAGCTCAGGAACGACTGGAACGAGTTCGGCCAACTCCATGCCCATCGGGCTGCCGATGCCATAGATGCGCTGGCCGGTCGCTTCGCGGATACCCGGCTGGACCTTGTCGCACCAGAAGGACCAGTATTCCTTCCACGTATCGGGAATATCGTTCTCCTTGAAGCCCGCCTTGCCCAGCATGTCCTTCCAGTACTGGATGTGCAGGGTCTGCTGTTTCAGCGGGAAGCCGTAATAGGCCTTCTTCCCGGCCTTCCCGTTGTAGAGATAGGCCGTCTCGACGGTGACTGGCGCAAAGCGGTCCTTCATCGGCTCGATGACGTCGGAGATGTCCTCCAACTTGCCGTCGAACGCCCATTTGCCCGCGATCTGCGTGTCGTAGGCGTCGGAGTAGGCGATGTCGGGCGGCCTGCCGGCGTCGACCGCGGCCATCGATTTGGCGTTCATGTCCTGCTCGGCGTATTGAGAGAGCTCGACCTTTACGCCGGTCTTGGCCTCGTACGTCCTGACCGCTGCGTAGAGCGCATCACCCTCGGACCGGTAGAAGCCCTTCGCCCACCACACTGTGAGCTTTTCCTGGGCGAAGCTCGGGGCGGCACTCAAGGCGATCGCCAGTGCGGCGGCGCCGACCAATACGCGTTTCATGTTCCCTCTGGGTTTGTTGCCTTCCTCGCCGTCCTGCGCGAGTCGAGAAAGGTCCTCAACAGGGCAGCGCATTTGCTAGCATGCGAATAAGGCAAACCATGACGCGAATGGCCAATCACGTTGAGTTCGGCATCGGGCAGCAAATGGTGCAACTCGGCCATGACGGGTACCGGGATGAACGGGCTACCATCAGGGTGGAGCAGCAGGACGGGGCATCTTATCTCGTTCAGCCGCTGGGAGAGATCCGTTCCGATCAGCACGCCAAGTGCGTTGAGAATCGAGGCGCGCGGCCACTGCTCCTGCTGGACCGCGAACCACGCCCACCGCTCGGCGGCCAACGCGTCATCGTGGAAGCGGTTGCGCATGAAGGCATCGGACCACGCCTTCACGCCGTCCTCGTCGAGCTGGCGCCGCCACGCCGCGACGCCTTCGATCGAGGCGCCGAGATGGGCGCCGTTGCTGACGGTGAGCGTGGCGATGCGCTCGGGCCGCGCCATGGCGGCGGCCAGCGCCACCGTGCCGCCGATCAATTCACCCACAAGGTGAAACCTCTTCAGGCCCGCAGCATCGGCGACGTCAAACAGATCCTCAACCAGGAGATCGAGCGACCAGGCGAAATCCGCATCCGGAATGTACGAACGGCCGCAACCGCGCATGTCGAAGCTGGCGAGGCGATAGCGGTCGACCAAGGTCGGCACCCATCCCGCCCAGATTTCCGCGCAAGCGCCGATGCCGTGATGGAACAGGATCGTCTCGCCCTCGCGGTGCCATGGCGCGACCCGGTCGATGACATCGTAGTACAGCGTGCCATGGCCCGTCTTCGCAAGCGGCATGTCGTTCCTCCCGGTGGCGCATCTCGGGCATCGAGCCTACCATAGCCTCACTATGCCCCAATTTACCCGCCGCGCCGCCCTCGCCGGTGCCATCGCCCTGCCGCTCACCAACGTCCGCGCCGACGATGCGGACTTCCCCGACCGGCCGTTGCGCTTCGTTGTCGGCTTCCCGCCCGGCGGACCCAACGACCTCCTCGCCCGCATCATAGCGCCCGGTGTCGGCGAGCGGCTGAAGCGGTCGGTCGTGGTCGAGAATCGTGCCGGCGCCAATGGCGAGATCGCTGCGGTTTCGGTGGCCAAGGCGCCGCCCGACGGCAGCGTCTTCATGCTGGCTTCGAACGGTTCGACGACGGTGGCGCCGGCGCTCAATCCCAAGATGCCTTTCGACGTGCGCATCGACTTCGCGGCGGTGGCGCCGGTCGGTATCAACCCCATGCTGCTGGTCGTACGCAACGACCTGCCCGCCAAGGATGTCCGCGAACTGCTGATGCTCGCCCATGAACGGCCGGGCAAACTCAACGGCGCATCGGCCGGCACGGGCGGCGCCACCCATCTTGCGCTCGAGCTCTTCAAGGCGATGGGCAACGTCGACATCGTGCATGTGCCCTACAAGGGCGGCGGGCCGGCCATGGCGGACCTGATGGCGGGCCTGGTCGATATCTACTTCGGTGGCCTGTCGACGGCGCTGCCGCACGTCAAGGCCGGCAAGATGAGGGCTCTCGGCCAGACCACGACAGTACGGTCGGCCGCGGCCGACTACATCCCGACTATCGCCGAATCGGGCTTGCCTGGCTACGATGCGGCCATCTCCTACGGCATCTTCCTGCCCGCCGGCACGTCGCCGGTGCTGGTCCAACGGCTGCATGCCGCCGTCGACGCCACCATCCGCTCGCCCGAGGTGGCGCGTAAATTCACCGAGCTCGGTGCCGATCCGCAATTCGGCACGCCCGCCGAGTTCGCCGCCTACGTGGCCGCCGACCTCGCGAAATGGACCAGGCTCGCCCAGGAAACCGGCCTGAAGGTCGAGTGATCCAGAGGCCTTGTCACTTCACCGACGAGAACGCCGTCGGTGCCAGGAACTGGTTGGAGACATTGGCCACGATGGCGCCATCCTTCTCGGTCTCCGCGCGCTTGGCATGCCATTCGGGATCGGCGGCGAAGGCGTTCCACTTCTTCTCGCGGTCGGCCAGCGATTCCCAGGCGAGCAGATAGTAGAGTTCCTGGTTGGATTCGCCCACCAGTGTGGTCCAGAAGCCGGCCTGCTTGATGCCGTGCTTGTCCCACAGCTTCAACGTGATGTTGGCGAAGCGGTTGAGCAGCGCCGGCAGGCGGCCGGGCACGCACTTGTAGACTCGCAGTTCGTAGATCATGTCCTTCCCCTTCTAGTATTGGCCGTCGAAACGCGGCGCGAAGCCGCTTGCCTTGTGATCGATGTGACAAGTGAACGGTGCGCCGAAGTGGCAGGGCATCAGGCGCGCGCCCGACCCGGCGCAATGCTCCAGCGCCGCGCGCCGGCTCCTGCGCGCGCCCACCGGTTCGGCGCAGGCGAAGCTGTTCCATTCCGGGTGATAGACCTGCAGCGCGTGGTGCAGGATGTCGCCGCAGAACAGCGCCTTCTCGCCGCGCGATTCAAACTTGATGGCGATGGTGCCGGGCGTATGGCCGGGCGCCGGCTCGACCTCGAGATTTTCGTCGAGCCGGGCGGCCCCGTCGACCATCTGGGTGAGCCCCGCCTCGACCACCGGCAGCACGGAGTCGCGGAACGAACCGGCATTGACCGGGCCGGTCTTGGGATCGTTGTCGAGCTTCAGGTAATGGTCGTAGTCGGCGCGACTGAACACATATTTGGCGTTCTTGAAGGTCGGCACCCATTTGCCGTTCTCCAGCCTCGTGTTCCAACCGACATGATCGACATGCAGATGCGTGCACATCACCATGTCGACCTGGTCGGGCTCGACGCCGGCTTCCTTCAGCCGCTCCAGGTACTTGGTCTCCATCAGATGCCACTTGGGCCGGTGCGGGCGCGGCTTGTGATTGCCGACGCAGGTGTCGATCAGGATGCGCTTGCCGCCCACCGTCAGGAGCCAGCTATGGACGCTGAGCTTCAGCATGCCGGATGGTTCATCGTAGTGGTTGGGCAGCAGCCAGTCACGGTGCTGCTGGACGATCTCGGGCTTCCAGTCGGGAAAGAACATCTTGGCGTCGAAGTTGGGCTCGTAGGTTTCTTCGATGCGCCGCGCGGTCGCGGCGCCGAGCTTCACTTCGGTCATGTTTTCCTCCCGTTGGCCGGCGAGCTTAGCGTCGTCGGGCGGGACTCGGGAAGGCTGTCATTTCGTCCGTTAAAACAGGCGGGCGGCTGCCTTGACCGCGCGCCGGCGGCCACCGAGCGCCGCCACAACGCCGAGCGCGAAGCCAAAGAGCAGCAGCGCCCCGAGCCGGACGGCCAAATCCCGCGGATGAAAGCTCGCAGGAGACAGGACGGCGACGGCAACGATCAGGAAAAAGAAGGCCAAAATGGCGACCGTGGTCCCGGCCAGGCCGAGCAACACGGCCTGGAACGTCGAGCGCGCCCAACGTCGGCCGGCGTGCAGGCCGAAGGCGATCACCGCGGCGATCGCCGAATAGTAGGCGATCTCTTCCATGACATCCGAAGGATACGCCTTTTGCCGCCGTGATCACGCGCGCCCTTGTATCAATTGAAGAATCGACGTCTACTTCGACGCTCCTGAAACCGTCCGAAATCGACAAACGCATGTCTGTAACTTGGCTTTCCGCCTCCGAGCTCTCCAGTCTCTATGCCCGTGGCGAACTCTCTCCCGTCGAAGCCGTCGACGCGATGCTTGGCCGTGCAACGAAGCTGCAACCCCATCTCAACGCCTTCGTGCTGATCGACGAAAGCGGCGCCCGCGCCGCGGCCAAGGCATCGCAAGAGCGCTGGCTGAGGGGCGCGCCGCTGTCGCCCCTCGACGGCGTGCCGACCTCGATCAAGGACACCACCCCGGTCAGGGGCTGGCCGACGCGCTACGGCTCGCACGCCACCGAAGAGACCCCGGCAGAGGAAAGCGCCCCAGTCGTCGACAGGCTGCAGGCGGCGGGCCTTATTCTCCTTGGCAAGACCACCACGCCGGAGTTCGGCTGGAAGGCGCTGACCGATTCACCCCTTCAGGGCACGACCCGCAGCCCGTGGGACCTCAGGCATTCGCCCGGCGGCTCGTCGGGCGGCGCTTCGGCGCTCACCGCCGCCGGCTTGAATCCCTTCAATCACGGCAATGACGGCGGCGGCTCGATCCGCATCCCGGCCGCGCATACCGGCCTGGTCGGCCTGAAGCCGAGCTTCGGCCGCATCGCGCAGTATCCCGCCGACGCGCCGTTCGCCGACGTGGTGAGCCAGGGTGTGCTGTCGCGCACGGTCCGCGACACGGCGCTGGCGATGAACGCCACGGCCGGCCCCGATCCGCGCGACTGGCGCTCGCTGCCGGCCGAGCCGCGCGACTACACGATCGGCCTGGAAGAAGGCGTGCGCGGGCTGAAGCTCGGCCTCAGCCTCGATCTTGGCCACGTGAAAGCCGATCCCGAGGTGCGCGCGCTGGTCGCCGCCGCAGCGAAGCGTTTCGCAGGGCTCGGCGCCATCGTCGAGGAAGTCGGCCCGCTGATCGAACCGCTGCAGAATTCCTTCGAGCCGTTGTGGATCGGCAGCTTCGCCACGCGTTTCCGCCAGATCCCGAGCCAGCTTCACGGCAAGCTCGACCCAGGCTTCCGCGCAGCCGCCGAGAAGGGTCTGGCGGTCACGCTCGCCGACTACGCCAAGTCCTACGAAGCCAAGAGCAAGCTCGCGCGCGACATGGCGCTGTGGCACCAGAAATACGACTTGCTGCTGGCGCCCGTGACGCCCACCACCGCGCCGCCTGTCGAGACGCTTTACAATTCCGACGCCTTCCCGCGCTGGACCAAAGGCGCGCCCTACACGCTGCCCTTCAACCTGACCGGCCAGCCGGCGGCCTCGATGCCGGCCGGCCTCACCTCGGCAGGCCTGCCGGTCGGCCTGCAGATCGTCGGCCCCGCCCGCGCCGACGCCCTCGTCCTCAAGGCCATGCGCGCCTTCGAAAGCGCGAGCGGCTGGACGTGGCCACAACCGAAAGTGATCGACGCCCTGGCTGCGCTGACGTCCTCCTGAGCGAAGCAAAGGATATATCGCCGAGCGCCGCCGCGAGGGGGGACGCTGCCTGCAACACGCCCTAGTGGCGTGCCGGAAGCTCGCACCAGTTCAGGGCTTCGAGTAGCAGCCGCTTGAGGGCAGCGAGCACCTCTGCGGTGAACTTGTCGACGCAGCCCTGCTCGTCGAGCACGTAGTCCGTCGACATCAGACGGCTGCGAGGATCATGTTGGAGGCCGAGCACGTGGCCCAATTCGTGCAGAACGATGTTCTCCAGATCGAATTTCTTAAGGAGGTCATCGCTCACGATCAGCAATCCGCCGCCTCGGGCATGCGCTCGACGCTGGCGAGTTCCTCGCTCGCGGACTCCGGATTCCGTTCTTCGGCCGCTGAGAGGACAATAATCCAGTCCGTGATCCGATCCGCCGCTGTATGGACCTTGGTCTCGGCCGCACCGAAGCTGGTCGGTCGACCTCGAATCGGATATAGCCGTTCAGGACGTAGTTCCAGACGACGACCGCGTTCAGAATCTTCTGGTGTTCATCGGCTTTGAATTTCTGATCCACCCGCAGGACGATTATCTTGGCCTTGACGGCGCGCGTGGCGTTTCTCGTGTATAGGCTGTTCGCCAAGGTCGCGAATTCCGTCTCTTGCGCGAGGAGGGGGAGCGACTCGGTCGTGGCTGCGGCGCAGAAGAGGCATCCCAATATGATGGATGAAGCCAAACGTCCGGACATGGCGACCCTTTCACGCTTCGAGGACTGCGTCGCCGGGCTGATTTAAGGCGCGGGCAGTCAATCGGAACCGCTAACCGATACACATCACCAGTGGATGGTGGCGGTCGGATGGGTTTGGTTTTGGATTCCTGAGCGTTAGTCGCGGCGGCGTCGCATGGGAGGCCCCTGGTGCGGGCGGAACGGCCCCGCAAATGCGCGCGCAAGCGCCATGCTTCGGCCCGACGTCCAACGCCCCGCCGAGGCTGCTCCGGGGAAAGGTGGTCGACATGGCGCCGCGGGGAACTACAGTCGTAGTGCTGGTCCTTGGACGCCATGGCAGCCATCGCTTGATCAGCTTGCTGGTGAGATGCGCGGTGGCGCCGACGCCCGATGCCCCCTGCCTCCTATCTGACTTTGACGATCAGTCCAGGTCGATCCCGTCCATGCCGGCATTCTTGCGGGCTTTCTTGGCGAGTTCGGTCAGCATCTTGCCGGCCTGCTGAGGATCCATCACCTGCGGCGCGCTCGGGCCCTTGTGCCAGCCTTCGGCGGCGGCGAACTGGCCGTTGCCGGCCTGGAAGACGCGGCCAGTGATCTCTCGGCTCTCTTCGCTCACCAGCCAGGTCGCCACCGGGGCGATCCACTTGGGATCGCGGCGCTTCTTGTCCTCCTCGCTGTATTCGCGCAAATCCTCGGTCATGCGCGTGAAGGCGGACGGCGAGATCGAGTTCACTGTGATGCCGTAGCGACCCAGCTCGCGCGCGGCGATGATGGTGAAGGCGGCAATGCCCGCCTTGGCCGCCCCGTAGTTGGTCTGGCCGATATTGCCGTAGATGCCCGAAACCGAGGTCGTGGTGATGATGCGTGCATCGACCGGCCCGCCTTTTGCTTTCGCCTGGTCGCGCCAATAGGCGGCGGCATGGCGCGCCGGCGCGAAAGTGCCCTTGAGATGCACCTTGATGACGGCGTCCCACTCGTCCTCCGTCATGTTGACCAGCATGCGGTCGCGCAGGATGCCGGCGTTCAGCACCACGGCGTCGAGCTTGCCGAAGGCCGAGACCGCCTGGTCGATCATGCGCTTGGCGCCGTTCCAGTCCGATACGTCGTCGCCGTTGGCCACCGCCTCGCCGCCCTTGGCCTTGATCTCGTTGACGACCTGCTGGGCCGGGCCCACGTCGTTGCCCTTGCCGGCACGGTCGCCGCCCAGGTCGTTCACCACCACCTTGGCGCCATGCTCGGCCAGCATCAGGCAATGCTCCCGGCCTACGCCCCGTGCACCGCCGGTCACGATCGCCACCCTGCCTTCGCACAATCTTGCCATTGCTCCCTCCCGTTTCTGGCGTGTCTGGCCCTGTCTGCTTGGGCTAATCTACCCGCTCACCGAGGAGGATCGCCATGGACACGCTGCCGCTCGTCGCCCCTGAACAGGTCGGCCTTTCCGCAGCGCGGCTCGACCGCGTGCGCAAATGGATGCACCAATGGGTCGACAGCGGCCGTCTCGCCGGCATGGTGACGGTGGTCATGCGCAAGGGCGAGCTCGCCTTCGCCGAGACCGCCGGCAAGGCCGATGTCGAACGTAACCGGCCGATGCGGCCCGACACGATCTTCCGCATCTACTCCATGACCAAGCCGCTCACCTCGACGGCGATCATGATGCTCTACGAGGAGGGCCGCTTTCAGCTCGACGATCCGATCTCGAAGTTCGTCCCCGCCTTCGCCAGCCCGCGCGTCTATGCCGGCGGCAGCCGCGGCAAGATCGATTCGGTGCCGGCGGAGCGCGAGATCACCTTCCGCGACCTGCTGACCCATACCTCGGGCCTGACCTACGGCTTCATGGAGAGCAACCCGGTCGACGCGCTCTATCGCGCCAAGGACGGCGTCGACTTCCAGACCGCCGACACCAGCCTCAAGCAGGTGGTCGAGAAGCTCGCGACCTTCCCGCTGATCGCCCAGCCGGGCAAAGCGTGGAATTATAGCGTCGCGACCGACGTGCTCGGATATCTGGTCGAAGTCATTTCCGGCCAGCCCTTCCAGGTCTATCTCAAGGAGAAGGTGCTGAAGCCGCTCGGCATGATCGACACCGATTTCCACGTACCGGCCGACAAGCATGAGCGTTTCGCCGCGAACTACTCAGCCGGCCCCGGCGGCAAGCTCGAGCTGCTCGATGATCCGGGCAAGAGCCGCTACCTCGCGCCGCGCAAGGTCAACTCCGGCGGCGGCGGCCTGGTCTCGACGGCTTCGGACTATCTGCGCTTCTGCCAGTTCATGCTCAACAAGGGCGAGCTCGAAGGCGCCCGCCTGCTCGGCCGCAAGACGGTCGAGCTCATGACCATGAACCATCTCAAGGGTGACATGGCTGACATGGGCATGCCGCGCTTCTCGGAATCGACCTACTACGGCATCGGCTTCGGTCTCGGCTTCTCGGTGATGATCGATCCGGCCAAGGCGCACATCCTCGGCACGCCCGGCGAGTATGCCTGGGGTGGCGCCGCCTCGACGGCCTTCTGGTGCGATCCACAGGAGGACATGGCGGTGGTCTTGCTGACCCAGCTCATGCCGTCCTCGACCTATCCCATTCGCCGCGAGCTGCAGGGTGCTTGCCTACCAGGCGATCGTTGACTAGGCGGCGCGGAGCGACGCGAATGCGCAACACCGGCCCCATCAAAGTCACCAAGCTCCACCCGCTGTTCGGGGCGGAGGTCTCGGGCATCGACATCACGCAGTCCCCTCTCGGCGCGCGAGTTCGGGCCAATCCGCGCGGCCTTCGAGGAGCATTCCGTGCTGCTCTTCCGCGACCAGCCTATGGACGACGACAAGCAGGTCGCCTTCAGCGAGCTGTTCGGGCCGCTCGAGACCACCGGCAGCTCCAATCCCGCCGCCGGCACCAAGTTCCAGCGCCAGTCCAACCTCGACATCATGACCGGCGAGCCGATCCCGCCCGACGACATGCGCATGATCTACCAGAAGGCCAACTACTTTTGGCATTCGGACTCCTCCTTCAAGCGCATTCCCTCGTTGTGCTCCATCCTGACCGCGCGCGTCTGCCCGCCCGAGGGTGGCAATACGGAATTTCTGTCCATGCGCGCGGCGTGGCAGGCCCTGCCGCCCGCCTTGCAGGCGACGATCGAGCCGCTGATCGCCGAGCATTCGCTCGAATATTCGCGCAATCGCGTGCAGAAGGGCATCCTGAGCGCCAAGGCCTTGGCTGAGCTGCCGCCGGTCAAGCAGCGGCTTTACCAGGACAACCCGATCAACGGCCGGCGCGCGCTCTATATCGGCGCCCACGCCGGCTTCATCGTCGGCTGGCCCAGGGCGACGGGCGAGGCGCTGCTCTACGAGCTCGGCCAGCGCGCCGACCGGCCGGAGTTCCGCCTGTCGCATGCCTGGCGCGAGGGCGACGTGATCGTATGGGACAACCGCGCCGTCCTGCACCGCGCCACCTACTACGATACGGTCAAATACAAGCGTTTCATGCAGCGTACGACCGTCGGCGGCGACGCGCCGACGGTGCCGCAATAAGAGATGGCCGAAGCGCTCCAAGCTCCCTCGCTTTCCGATGGAATGCCGCCGGGGCTGTCGCGAACGCTCGCGGTGGCGACCATCACGATCGGCCTGTCGATGTCGGTCTTCAGCAACTCGATGACCAACCTGGCGCTGCCCTACATCGCCCAGGACCTCAAGATCAGCGCCGAAAGCTCGATCTGGATCGTCAATGCCAGCCAGATCGTGCTCATGATCTCACTACTGCCGGTGGCGGCTCTGGCCGACATCGTCGGCTACCGTCATGTCTATCGTTTCGGGCTGGCGCTGTTCTCGCTGGCCTCGATCGGCTGTGCTCTGGCGCCCTCGCTCTCCTGGCTCATCGCGGCGCGCACCGTGCAGGGCCTGGGAGGCGCCGCCATCATGTCCGTTCAACCGGCTTTGGTGCGCGCGATCTATCCACGCCACATGCTGGGACGAGGGCTTGGCTTCAATACCACCGTCGTCGCCACCTCGCTCGCCGCCGGACCCTCGATCGGCGCGGCGCTGCTCTCCATCACTTCCTGGCCGATCCTGTTCGCGGTCTACGTGCCGCTCGGCATCATCTCGTTCGTGCTCTCCGAGCGCTACCTGCCTCATACCAAACACATCCATCGACCATTCGACGTCCTGTCGGCGGCGATGTCCGGCGCCACCTTCGGACTGCTTATATTCGGCATCGACGGCATTGCCCACGGCCACCAGAAGGTGGTCGTCGTCTCCGAACTCGTCCTTGCCGTTGTGCTGGGAACGCTGTTCGTGCAACGCCAGAGGAAGCTCGCCGACCCGATGATGCCCGTGGATGTCTTCAAGCGGCCGATCTTTTCGCTCTCCATAATGGCGGCCAGTTGTACCTTCACTGCACAGGGGTTGGCCTTCGTCAGTCTCCCCTTCTTCTTCCACACCGTGCTGGGCCGCAACGCCACCGATACCGGCATTTTGCTGACGGCCTGGCCGCTGGCGCTCGCCACTGTCGCGCCCATCGCCGGCCGGCTGGCCGACCGCCACCATGCCGGCCTTCTCGGCGCCATCGGCCTCACCAGCATGACGACCGGACTGGTGCTGACGGCGCTGCTGCCGCCCGATCCCTCGACCGCCAACATCATGTGGCGCCTGGTGCTGTGCGGGGCCGGCTTCGGCATTTTCTCCTCGCCCAACAACCGGCTGATGATGGACGCCGTGCCGCGCGAGAAGAGCGGCAGCGCCGGCGGCATCATCGCCACGGCGCGCACCCTGGGCCAGACCATGGGGGCGGCCCTCGTGGCACTGGTGTTCGGCCTGTTCGACTTTTCCAGCGGCGGTGCCGCCGATGCCGCCCGCGCCGCGCTCTGGCTGGGCGCGGGCTTCGCCGGGACCGCGCTGGTGGTCGGCAGCCTCAGACTGCGGCACTGACCATCGGCCCGTCCAATATCGGACGCGTGATGCCGGACAGTTCCGACGAATGCGAGCCTCGACAAGGAAGGGAAGGAGACGACAATGTCGTTTCGATTCCCTGCGATCCCTCGCCACGCTGATGATGTTCCAGCTTGGCGCCTGCAGCACTGCGAATCGGCAGTCGGCGGCGATCGATTGGCTCGAGCGCCGCCATGCAAAACCTGGAGACTGACAGGCCGATCATCAAAAGAGTGAGGTGGTACAGCCTCAAAACGTGGACGCCTGAAACCTGGCAACTCCATCTTTGGCAATCAGGTTTTCGATCGTGAACTCTCCACTGACCGTCACTGACTCCCCTGAGCGGCAGCAGGAGAAACCATGAGCGCCACCCCGCTGAACGGCCCCCCATCGCCTGCGCAGCCAGCCTGTGTCGTCAACTGGAGAGCCACAGATGTTCAATCTCTTCCTTCGCCCCTACATCCCTGGGTTTCGGCTCAAACCGCAGGATGGCGGACCCGGCTTTGACGTCGACGAGAACGGTGGACTGCTCGCGGCAACGGAAACCCCACGGTATCTCGCCGGGGCGCAAACACAAACGCCACGCCCAATCACGTCTTTCACACGAGGTCCCGACGTACCGGGTTCCGATTTCATCGAAAGCGTTGTGCCGAGCCAAGAAACGACCTGGTCCGATGGAATACTGGCGCCTCCGCCAGGCGTGGACGACCCCGTCGTGCCAACTCCATCGCAGCTTCCCGAGTGGCTTTACGCGCTCCTGACCATGCCACTGCCGCAATCGTCGGCCGCGTTCGATCCTCGAACCGGACAGCGCATTGCGCCCTATGCACCGCTGATCGGCCCGGTCAGGGCCTACCAGAAGACCAGAACGTGCGCACGACGGCAGACACGCAGGCCTACGATGGCGAGGTCAGCTCATTGCCGGACTTGCGCTCAGTCGAAACGCCCGGCGTCGACCACTGGCCGTCCTACGACGTGCCGGAGCGGCCCGCAGACATCAGTCTTCCCTCCGGCATTGCGGCCGCGCAGAGCTCCATCCCGCGACCAACCCAGGAAGCGATATGGAATGCCTGGCTCCAACGCCTGAGCGGGGGTCAGCCATCTGGGCAAGCAGGCGGTGCCCAACTCGACAATCCAAGGGATCCAGGAATGGCTGGGCAGCCCATGGGCGTCAGCCCGACGCAGCCGCTCAGGCCCGCGGGAAACTCCACCTTTGTGCTGGCGAAGGCCGGCGATGCCGACATGCACCTGGTGCAGCAGCAAAGACCGGGACCGCAAGATCAGGAGACGCAACGGAAAGGTCAGGCGACTCCGCCCAGCATTATCCCAGGGCGCGCCTACGAGCCCGACTCCAATGATGCGCTTGCGCGCATGCAATCGCCGACGAACATGCGTACTGCCTCCGTACCCAACGTCCGGGGCTCCGTCATCGCGAGCCTCGACCACGGAGGGACGCGCGACAGGACGCCGAATCTGGCATACGACGCCGCCTCTGGGCTCGGGACGCCGTTTAGGTACACAGGCCCTCGCCTCTATGCGAAGCCTGGCAACACTTACTACCGAAACATCCCCCTAAACCTAGTAGATCTGCATGGCCGCAACACTGAGCGAAACGAGAGTACGCGGCCCTCGATGTCAGACGCGTATCCAGAACCGCTTATCCCTGGAGCGCAATATGCCCAAGTTATCGTTCAGCAGAACAACGCTGTAACACGCAACCCTAGGATCGACCGCACAACCGAGCGTCTCCTTTCAGTCCTTGCTGACACTGTCCAGTCGCTAGGTCCTGCGATGGGGCCAATTTTCGGAATACAAGCACACGTTGAATTTGGGAATCGGGTTAAAGCGCTGAACATTCCCGGCATCCGCGAAAAGGGAGTAGAGCAGAGCTTCAGCGTAGGAGAGGCCGTCCGATACGGACTGGCGGGTAGCGTGAGGACCGATATTCTGTTACGTGATCGAGATGGAATCCCGATCGCGGTATACGATCTTAAGATCGGGAACGCCAGACTGACCCCATCGCGAGTACAGGAGATTAGAGCGGCACTCGGTTGGCCCAATATTGCCGTGATCGAACTTCGATATAGGGACGAAAGCGCAGTGTTGAAATGAATATCCAACGCGCCGCACTCCGACTTGTACAGCTTCGCCTAAAGGGTACGCGGCTTTGCAAGGATGTTCTCGTTGTTCTTCCGACGGAACACCTTCTGAGAGGGTTTGTGTTCGAACGAACCCTCGAGAAGGAGATGTATTATCTCTGGCGAGTAATCACACCGCTCTACCGGCCAGCCAATCCTATCTTCTTGACCTACAGTAAGAGGATGTCGAAGGGTGAAAAAGTCCGGCTTAACCGACAGGAATTAAGCCAAACCGTGGAGCGCATCGCAGCAATTATGTCTCCTGGACACTTGAGCTATCTTCGTCGTGTACGTGGTCCCAAGGAGTTCCTGAAGCATGTTGGCTGGATGACCGGCAATGCCATGCCTAATTTCAATGTGGACCTTGCTTTGACGCACTACCTGCTTGGAGATGTAGATCAGTGCATCAAAATCCTGAAGGGTCTCCGCCTCGAGGATTTGCCTCCTCCATTGCGCGCAAACATCGTTCCTTTCTTCACTGAGCTGAGGACAAATCCTGTGGATGCAGCTTCTAGAGTTCAAGGTTGGGAGCGTGAGAATGTCGAAAGGCTGGGCTTGGCCGAAACAATGATTGGTACTGCCGAAAACCGATAGGTCGATCGAGCCATCCGGAAACGACCAAGCAAATGGAGTGAGATGCCGTGTTCGCGGTTGGAACGGGGTCTGATTTTCGAGCAGGACTTGGCACTTGGCTCGTATGCATTCGGCAAGAGCCGCCTCGTTTGTCGCCGTGGTAATGAACGATGGCCGAGGATGAGGCGCCGTCACCTTGGTGGTCGATCCCCCCCAGGCGGTCGTGTGGATCGTAACGCGTAGCGATGCTCAGGTCCGGCGAGCGGGCAAGGCGTCAAGGTTGGCCGACGTTGCGCGAATGGCATTGAGACCAAAATCGTCCGCGAAAGAGCCGCCCATATCTTCCAGGGCGTCAGTCGACGAACTGCAGAGAGCTTGGCGAGCGCGACGCATCACCATCTCCGGTCGTGCGGGTGGGAGAGGGTCATCGGGATCGGTACCCGTCGGCGCCGATCTCCGCATTCAAGATCATCGCGGAGAGGTCTGTATAGGCGACGCCAGCTTGTACCGCAGCGCAAGCCGGTTCTGGTCGGATCTGTGGGTGCGCGCCGATGATTGCAAGCGCTGCTGGTCCGCATCCTCAGGGGACGAAGAAACCAACTCGGCGCCAACCGCGAACGCAGGCTTTCCTTCCGATGCCGCCGTATTCGCTTTCATGGAGGACCGACGCAAGGCGTTCAGGGCCGAAGGCAAGAAAGCGGGACGGGAGGAACTGCTCAAGGTGGTCATGCTCCCTTTTCGTCTGCAGCGTAAGGTCGCGCTCGATATCTGGAACCGCGCGCCGCACGATCGAAAAGGCGGACGGCCAAAGACGGCAAGATCGGAAGGGGTTGGCCGGCGGCCTCTATGATAACGAACCGAAACGAGCGTCAAAACATCTTGCCGCGCCTTCGACTCGGCATCATGCACGCCAAGCAACCTTCGCAATTCGCCGTTCAGCGCCAGTGCTGCCGCCCTCAAGCCGTTTGCCCGTTGAATTCAGGGGCTGGTCCACACCCACCCGATGCATCTCGCGGAACAGCGATGGCGCCATGCCGAACCGTCGCTCAAGGGCTTGGCCGAGGCGGGCGGACGAAGTCAGGCCGACGTTGCCAGCAATGGTCTTGAGCGGCAGGCCCTTGGCGAGCAGCGTGCGGGCTGCTTCCAGCCGCAGGCTTTCGACGAAGTGCGCCGGTGTCTTGCCAGTTGCCCGGGTGAACTTGCGATAGAAGCTCCGCTCGGAAAGCCCGGCGCGCGCCGCCAAGAATCGGAACGTCGAGTGGCTGGCCGAGATTGTCCTGCATCCAGTCGATCAATTGCGCAAACGGCGCCTCGGCCTTGGTCTGCGCCTGCAGGAGCGGGCCGAACTGCGACTGATAGCCCGGTCGTCGCGCATAGAGCACGAAATGGCGTGCAATCAGATTGGCGACCGCCGCGCCCAGGTCGGCCTCGACCAGAGCGAGCGCCATGTCTATGCCCGTGGTCACGCCGGCCGAGGTCCACACCTCGCCGTCGACGACATAGAGCGACTCGGCATCGACGGTGACGGCGGGGAACCGCTCGGCCAGGCGGTCGCAGCTCGCCCAGTGCGTGGCCACGCGCTTGCCGTCCAGTAAGCCGGCCGCCGCCAGCACGAAGGCCCCCGTGCAGACCGAGCCGTAGCGCCTGGCCTTGGGCGCCACCTTGAGCAGCCATCGCCGGAGATCCGCACGCGCCATCGTCGCCCCCAGACCGCGCGAGCCGCCCGCGACCAGCAGCGTGTCGGGCTGGCCGCCGATGCGCCGGCTCTGAATCGCCACGCCCGAGTTGGAGGCGACCACGCCGCCGTCAGGCGAGACGATGCGAAGATCGTAGACTGGCCGTCCGGCGGCGTCGTTGGCCGCGCCGAACACCGCGGCCGGGCCGGTGACGTCGAGGAGCTGGCAGCCGTCATAGGCCAGCAGGAACAGGCGATGTGGCCAACTGTCCATTGGCAGAAAATAGACTTCTTTTGTCATTTCTGCCAAGACCCTGCGCCGCTAGCTTCGCCCGGCAAAGGAGACACCCATGGCTGAGCCCATCCAGATCGGCATCCTTCTCTACCCCAACGTCACCCAGCTCGACGCCACCGGACCGGCCCAGGTGCTGGCGCGCGTGCCGGGCGCCAGGCTGCACATGGTCTGGAAGACGCGCGATCCCGTGCCGACCGATGCCGGCTTCGCGATTGTGCCGACGACGAGCTTCGCCGATTGTCCTCAGCTCGACGTCATCTGCGTGCCGGGCGGCGGCGGCCAGGTCGAGTTGATGACCGACCCCGAGACGCTCGATTTCCTGCGCAAGCAGGCGGCCGGCGCACGCTACGTCACCTCCGTGTGCACAGGCTCACTGATCCTGGGCGCCGCCGGCCTGCTGGAGGGCTACCGTTCGGCCTGCCACTGGGCCTGGCGCGACATGCTGAAGGATTTCGGCGCCATCCCTGTCGCCGAGCGCGTGGTGCGCGACCGCAACCGCATCTCCGGCGGCGGCGTCACCGCAGGCATCGACTTCGGGCTCACGGTCGCTGCCGAGCTGGCCGGCGAGGAAACGGCGAAGTCGATCCAGCTCGTGCTCGAATACGATCCCAAGCCGCCGTTCGATACCGGCAGTCCGGAGAAAGCCGGCCCCGAGCGCGTGAAACGCATCCGCGAGCGGCTGGCGCCCCTGCTGGAGAGCCGACGCAAGGCAAACGCCCAAGCGGCGGCGCGACTGCACTGATCGATCCCGGTCCGCACGCGTTTGATACAATCGCGCGATAGGCCGGTCGCCGGCAATCGCTCAAGATAGGCGCGAGAGGTTGTTGTGCCTGTCCTCTTTGCGCGCGCCCTTCTGGCGCACTTCCGAGCCCTTTGTTGCCTGACGGCGGTCGGCCTGGCGTCGCTGATCCCGGCGACAAGCCGCGCTCAGCAGGGCGGCGGTATCTTCCAGTACCGGTGGAACGGCGCGCCGCCGGCGGATCTCGTCACGCCGGCCGACATCCGCGAGGCCCTGATCTGGACCGGCCATCTCGAGGCCGTGTTCAGGGGCGAACTCGGCGCCGCGGTACGCAACGCCACCCAGACCTGGCAGAAGTCCAAGGGCCATGCGCCCACCGAAACGCTGCCGACGGATCAGGCCGTCGAGCTGGTTTCGCAGGCCCTGAAGGAACGCGAGGAGGTCGGCTGGTCGGTGCCGCGCGACGGCGCCGTGGGCATTGCTTTCGGCGTTCCCACCAAGCTCGTGACTTTCGCGACGCCGCGAAACGAAGGCGCGGCACTTTGGTACTACGGTGGCGGAGGCATCGCCCAGTCGGTCGGCCTGCATATGGGTTTCCCGCGCTGCCGCAGCATGGACTCCGTTTATCAGAGGCTGACGGCCCGCGCGGCCTTTCGCGCGCGCCAGGACAACGGCTTCCTCGCGCTTTTCCATCAAGGGGACCGCGACAGCTACATGAAGTGGATCTGCCATTCGGCCGGCTTGGTTTCCATCGAAACATCCGCGCCGATCGAGACGGTCCAGACGCATCGCGGCCTACTCACCCGCTCTGGCGGCCAGCCTCACGCTGTTGAGGATGCCCGATCCGACGATCCGGCCGCGCCCAAAGGTCGAAGACCTGCCGTTGGCGCCGTCCGGCTTCTCCGACGACGAAACGGCGCCTCCTCAACCACAGACCATCCCCAACTCGGGCCCGCCATCGGCCGTCGATGAATTGGGCAGGACACAGGCGCTGAAGATCGAGGCAAGGGACGGTCCCGATCTCAGCGCGGAGGAGATCTTCGATCGGGCGGCAGGGGCGGTCTACAAGGTCAGGGCGGATCGGCGCTTCGGATCGGCCGTGGCGATCAGCGACAGCGAGCTTCTGACCAACTGCCACGTCGTTGCCGACCTCGCAGAGGTCAGGATCGCGCATGGCACGCAGAGCCTCGCCGCCAAGGTCGTATCCCGCAATCCCGAGGCCGACCGCTGCGTGCTGGGTGTCGGCGCAAGGCTGCCGAAATGGGTCACCGTGCGTCCCTACGACGACGTCAAGATCGGCGAAAAGGCCGTCACCATCGGCACGCCCCAAGGGCTCGAGTTGACGGTCGCCGAGGGCATCGTTTCCGCCAAGCGCACCTACAATCAGTCGCGCGTGATCCAGACCTCGGCGCCGATCTCCCAGGGCTCGTCCGGCGGCGGCCTGTTCGATGCACGCGGCCATCTGCTCGGCATCACCACCTTCTATTTCAAGGCCGGTCAGAACCTGAATTTCGCCATTGCCGCCGAGGAATTCGCCGCTGCGCGCGTGGAGTTGGCGGTCCGCTAAAAGTCCTCGCGCCGGATCAGGCCGCGTCGCAGGGTGCGTCCCGCGCGCCAAGCCCAGCGAGCGGCCGGCCGAATCAACTCCCGATCTGACCGTCCTGTGAGAAGGGCGCGTCTAGGCCGAGCCGGCGGTCGCGCTTTCGATGGTGATCGCCCTGCCGGCCGAAGTGTCGAACTTCAGCCGCTGCACGTAGTCGAGGTCGCGGCCGGTGACGCGGACGAACCGGCTGCCCTCGGGATAGTCGATGGCATGGATGGCGCCGACGTCATAGACGCCGGCGTGACCCGGCTCCAGCCGGTAGCCCTTGACCTTCTCGAGCTTGGCGTCGCCCGCACCGTCGCCGCCATCGAGCCGCTCGTACTCGCTCATATCGGTATATTTCACGGCTTGGCCATAGACCGCCCAGGAGCTGCCGTGATCGTGCGGTGGACTCTTGTGCGGCTTGGCATTGCAGTGCGCCAGTACGACGAAGCCGAGATCCTTGTCCTCGTAGAGCTTGCGCGTGCCCAATGGCGCGGCCGGTCCGACCGCCTCGTCGACGAACGCCGGGTTAGCCAACAGCTTCTCCAGCAGCGCCCGCACCTTCTCGCGGCCGGCCGGGCCGGCGTCGGTCTTGAGGGCTGCTTGTGCATCCGCGATGAAAGCGTCGAGCGTATAGGCCATTTGGCACTCCGAGCGTGAGGCCGGAAATGATCTGCCCGGCTGCGGGTTGCTGTCAAGGTTTGTCAAGGTTGCGCGTCTTCGCCATCAATTCGCCGGCCTTGCTTGCCATCGGATGAAAATGCCGCCACTGACTTCAAGCGACCGAGCCGGGGCAGGCCGGACACCGCCGACCGAGAGAGGTATGCGAATGGCAAAGCAAGGTGCCGCATTCACTGCATCGGCTTTTGTCGTGGCACTTTGTCTGTCGACCGCTCCCTGTTTCAGCCAATCATCCGGGGCGTCCCCCGCGGTGCCGGACCGGGGAAAGGCAGCGCTGTCGGTGCGCGGCAAGTTCATCGACCAGCGGATCTCGGAGTTCATGGAGCGGCACAACGTGCCCGGCCTGTCCATGGCGATCGTTCAGGCGCCCTACATTCCGCGATCCGCCGGCTACGGCCGCGCGAGCATGACGCATGATGAACTCGCCTCGACGAACACCATGTGGAACATCGGGCCTGTGACGCAGGGTTTCACCGCCGTCGCCATCTTCCAGCTCTACGAGGCGCAGAAGCTCGACATCGACGCCGCCATCGCAAAGTACTTGCCCAACCTGCCCGCCGCCTGGGCCAAGACGACCGTCCTGGACCTCCTGCAGCACGCATCGGGCATCCCCGACTACCGGACCAGCCCGAATTTCAAGGAGGATCAGGCCTATCAGCCGGCCGATCTGGTCGCGATGGTGTCGGGCAGGCCGCTTTTGTTCGAGCCAGGCGATCGGGTGCGGATGAGCGCAACGGACTTCATCCTTCTCGGCATGATCGTCGAGCATGCCAGTGGCATGTCGTTTCGCGAATACATCACGCGATACCAGATCGCGCCCTTGGGGCTGCGCAGCACCATGTTCGCCCAGGACTTCGCGACAAAGGCCTTTCTCGATCGGCCGCCGCAGGCGGCCGGGAAGCAGCATACGCGCTTCCAGTCGGAGACGGCCTACATCAATCCGATCGAGCCGGCGGTCGGCTACAAGGACGTGGCCGGCAAGCTCGTGGCAGTGAGCCCCAAGTCGTCCGCGAACCTCTCCGCCTTCGGCGGCCTGTGGTCGTCGGCCGAGGATATCAGCATTTGGGATATCGCTCTGGCGGGAAACGTTCTCGTCAAACGCGAAGGGAACCGGGCGCTCATCTACAAGCCGACCAAGCTGGCCAATGGGACGACCGTGCCGGCCATGGCCGGATGGGAATTCACCCGCCATCCCGGCTTCATGGAGATCAAAGGGCGGTCCCCGGGCTTCAGCGCCTATCTAAGCCGCTTCACCGATCCGAACGACCTCGTTTGCGTGACTTTGCTGGCGAACCGGGAGGGCGTGGACCTGACCGGGCTCGGCCGCGACATCGCGGCGTCCTACAAGGCGGATCTTGGGCCGCCGGCAGGCGCCGACGAACTCGTCACGCGCGAAAGCAAGTTCCCCGTGAACGAGACCATATTCCGGCTCGAGAGCCTCTTGCGCGCCCAGAACGTGCCGATCTTCGCGCTGGTCGATCACAGCGGGAATGCCCACAAAGTCGACATGCAGCTTCGGCCGACCAAGGTCCTCGTGTTCGGCAATCCCAAGGTCGGCACCAAGCTCATGCAAAGCAGCCAGCCGATCGCCCTGGACCTGCCGCTGGGTCTGTCGGTCTGGCAGGACGAACGCGATCGCGTGTGGGTGGGCTATCACGCCATGGATCGCCTCGCGGCCGAATACGACGTCAAGGACGATGCCACCGTCCGGGCCATGGCGGACTTTCTCGAACGGCTGGTGGCCCGCGCCGTCGATGTCTACCACTACTGAGCGGTGGCGGCCTTTCGCCGACGGCAGACTCTAAGCATCAACGCCCGCCGAGGATGCGCCGCGCGATCACCATGCGATGGACTTCCGAGGGTCCTTCATAGACCCGCATGGTGCGCACCTTCTGGGCCAGCCACGACAACGGCAGCTCCTGCGTCACGCCCATGGCGCCGAACGCCTGCTGGGCGTGGTCGATCACCTCGGTCGCCATTTCGGTGGCGAAGACCTTGATCATCGAGGCCTCCATGCGCACATCGCGGCCCTCGTCCTGCTTAACCGCCGCATCCATCACCATCAGGCGGCAGGCGTGCAGCTTGGTGGCGGCGTCCGCCACCCACCACTGGATGGCCTGCCGGTCGGCCAGCTTGTGGCCGAAGGTCACGCGCTGGTTGGCGTGCTCGACCAGCATGTCGAGCGCACGCTGCGTCATGCCGATGCACCAGGCGCCCATCTGCAGGCGCCGCACGGTGAGGCGAAGCTGCATGGGCGCAAAGCCCGCGCCGATGCGGCCCAGGACCTGCGTCTCCGGCACGCGGCAGTCCTCGAACACCACCTCGTAGGTGCGCTGACCGGCCAGCATCGGGATGGCGCGCGCCACCACCAGGCCCTTGGTGCCCTTGTCGACCAGGAAGGCGGTGATGCCGCCGCGCGAGCCCTTTTCCGGATCAGTCACCGCCATGACGATGGTGAAGTCGGCCTTGGCGATGCGGCTGATCCAGATCTTGCGCCCGTTGATCACCCAGTCGTTGCCGTCCTTCACCGCCCGGGTCTTCATGCCGGCGGGATCGCCGCCGGCGCCGGGCTCGGAAATGGCGATGGCCGAGGTCGTCTCGCCCGCCGCATAGGGCTCGAGGTACTTCCTGCGCTGCTCGAGGTTGGCGGTCGCCAGCAGCATGTGCAGGTTGGGCGAGTCGGGCGGGAAGGTGAAGGGCACGGAGGTATAGCCCAGCTCCTCGTTGACCCCGACCAGCGCCACCGCCGGCAGGTTGGCGCCGCCCGCCTCCTCCGGCACGTCGAGCGCCCACAGGCCAAGCTCCTTGCACTGCTTGAAGAGCTTGGCGTTCTCCTCGTCGGAGAGCGCCGCCGGCTGGCCCGCGGCGAAGCGGTCGAGGATGTTCTTCTCGAGCGGCATCAGCTCGTTGCGCACGAACTTCTTCACCAGCTCGCGCAGCATCGTGTGTTCTTCATTCACCTGATACATGCCGCTCTCCTATGGCTTTCCGATGCCTTTGTTGACGAATTCCAGCGTATAGGCGCGGCCGACATCCAGCCCCTTGGACAGGACGTCGACCTCGACCATCGACTCGTAGAAATCCTCCCAGCGCCCGCCGCTCATGGCGCCGATGCCATTCTTGAGCGCATCGCCCGACAGCACGATGCCGCGCTCGTTCAGCACCTTGATGGCGTAGGCGATGCGGTCGTCGGTCTGCTCGGGATTGGCCTGCTTGATCAGCGCATTGGCCGCCTCGATGCCCGGGCCGCCCTTGAGGTACTGCGCCCAGCCTTCGAGCGAGGCGTCGACGAAGCGCTGCACGAGGTCCTTTTTCTCCGTCGCCATCTTGCGCGAGATGGCGATCGTCGCCTGATAGGCGCTGAAGCCTGCATCGGCGATCAACAGCACTGCGGGCGGCCGGCCCAGCGCCTTGGCGATCGAATAGGGTTCCGACGAAAGGAACCCCTGCTGCACGGTATTCTTGTCGGCCAGGAAGGGCGCCATGTTGAAGTTGTAGGGCCGGAGCTGGGTGTCGGAGAGGCCGTACTTGTGCTTGAGGTAGGGCCAGTAGGTCACCCGGCCGCCGCTGCCGATCAGCAGGGTGCGGCCCTTGAGCTTCTCGAAGCTGTCGAAGCCGGTATCGGGATGGCCGATCAGCACCTGCGGATCCTTTTGGAAGATCGCGGCGATGGTGAAGAACGGCGCGTCCTCGCGCACGAAGGTGAAGGCCCCGAAGCTGCCCGACATGATCATGTCGACGCGGCCGGCGAGCAGGAGCTGGCTGATATTGAGGCTGGGCCCGCCTTGGCGCAGATCGCAGTCGATGCCGGCCTCGCGGTAGAGGCCGGCGGCGACCGCCTGATAGTACCCGCCATGCTCGGCCTGCGCACGCCAGTCGGTATAGAAGCTCACCGTGTCGAGCTGGCGTGCGCCGGCCCGGCGGCCAAGCGGCACCAACAGCGGTCCGCCGATCGCCAGGCCGGCGGCGGCACGAAGCGCGGCGCGACGCCCGAGACGATAGGCGGTAGGGAGTCGAGCCATGGTCAGGGCCGTGCTGCGACGCGACGGTAGTCGAAGGCCAATGCCAGATATTCCTTGATGGCGATCCCGGAGGCCGCCAGCGCCCCCACCGATGGCACCGCCGCCTCCCACCATGGCGTGCCCGTCGGCACGACCTGCCAGTCCGTGGGAAAGGCCTCGGCACTCAGGCCGGCGGCACGTGCCAGGCGAAGCGCCCGCGGCATGTGATAGGCCGAGGTCACCAGGGCGACCCGCGCGTCGCCCACCAGCGCACGCGTCTCGCGCATGTTCTCGATCGTGTTCAGCGACTTTCCCTCCATCACGATGCGGTCCTCGGGCACGCCGAGGGCCAGCAGGAACTGCCGCATCGCCACCGCCTCGGTCTGCGTCGGCGGCGCTTGGCCGGCCTGCACCACGTACGAGCCGCCGCTCACGACGATGCGCGGCGCGAGGCCGCGATGGAACAGGCGAGCGGCATGCCATAGGCGATCGGAACTCTCGACCAGTTCCGGATCGGGCCGCCATGGCGGCATCGCCGGTCCGATGCTGCCGCCCAGCACGACAATGGCATCGTAGCAGCATGCCGGTGCCTTCGCCGCTTCGGCGCGGGCCTCATCCTCCAACGGCAACAGCAAGGCATTGGACACCGTGCCGAAGGAAAAGACGATGAGCTGCCCGACCGCGAGCGCAGCGACCAGCCGGCCGAGCCGCGGCAGCCTCAGCAGGAGCAGCAAGGCCCCGGCGATGAGCCCGCTCATGAAGACGCCCAACGGCGTCGCCAATTGCGCCAGGAATTTCAGAACGGCGAAGCTAGTCACGACACCCCGGTTCCGCGGGCTATACTAGCCTTCACCGCATCCGGCAAAGAGTTCCAATATGATCTCCAATACGTTTCCCACCGATGCCGCTCTGCGGACACGCGCGACGCGCGTGATCCCTGGCGGAATGTACCGCCACCTCAACGTGGCTCGCCTGCCGGCCGGCTATCCGCAGTTCTTCGCCCGCGCCCAGGGCGCCACCTTATGGGACGTCGACGGTAACGCCTATGTCGACTTCATGTGCGCCTACGGGCCGATGGTCCTGGGCTACGGCAACCGCGAGGTCGAGGAAGCCGCGACCGCGCAACGCGCCCTGGGCGACGTGGTGACCGGCCCGTCGGAGCGACTGGTCGAGCTGGCGGAGCGGCTGGTCGGCATGGTGTCCCACGCCGACTGGGCGCTGTTCCAGAGGAACGGCACGGACGCCACGACCCTCTGCGTGGTCGTGGCGCGCGCAGCGACGCAGAAACGCAAGATCCTGGTGGCGCGCGGCGCCTATCACGGCTCGGCGCCTTGGTGCACGCCGCATCCCAACGGCACGACGGCCGAGGATCGCGTCCATCTCGTACCTTACGACTACAACGACGTCGAAAGCCTGACCGCTGCTACCCGGTCGGTCGAAGGTGACATCGCGGGCGTCATCGCATCGGCCTTCAAGCACGACTACGGCAAGGACCAGGAACTGCCGACACCCGAATTCGCCCGTGCCGTCCGCCGGCTTTGCGACGAGACGGATGCGGCGCTGATCCTCGACGACGTGCGGGCCGGCTTTCGCCTGGATCTCGGCGGCAGCTGGGAGACGGTGGGCGTGCGGCCCGACCTTGCGGCCTACTCCAAGGCGATCGCCAACGGCTACACGCTCGCCGCCGTCACCGGCTGCGACAAGTTCCGCGACGCCGCCGCATCGGTCTTCATGACCGGATCGTTCTGGTGCGGCGCTGCCTCCATGGCGGCGGCGCTCAAGACGCTGGAGATCTTCGAACGCGACGACTCGATCGCCATCATGGCGCATCTCGGCCAGCGCTTCCGTGACGGCCTTGCCGCGCAAGCCAAGGCCAACGGCCTGGAGCTGCGCCAGACCGGACCGGTGCAGATGCCGCAGGTCCTGTTCGCCCATGATCCCGAGTGTCGAGAAGGGCCGCCTGTTTGCCGTCGAGGCGCTGCGCGGCGGCGCCTGGATCCATCCGCAGCACAACATGTTCCTGTCGGCCGCTCACACCGAGGCCGACATAGACCGAGCCCTGCAGGCGACCGACGGTGCGATGACGGCGGTCCGCAAGCACTTCGGCCGCGACTGATTCTCGGTCAAAAAGAAGGGCGGGCCCGGTTCGCGCCGGTACCCGCCCGATCTTTCCCCGTCGGAAACGAGCTAGATCGCTTCCTTGAGATCCTTGGCGACGCGGAAGGCGACCTTCTTCGACGCCTTGATCTTGATCGCCTCGCCGGTTGCCGGGTTGCGGCCCATGCGCGCCGGACGGTTGCGAACCTGAAGGATGCCGAGGCCCGTGATGCGGACCTTGTTGCCCTTCTTGAGATGCTTCACGACCAGGCCGACGAAATCGTCGAGGGCGCCGGTGGCGTCCTTCTTTGTCATGCCGGTCTTCTCAGCCAGTTCGGCTGCCACTTTCGACAGCGGGACTGTGGGAACGGACGGTTTGGTTGCGGTTGCCATAGTGAGGGGTCCCTTGCATTTTTCGTTTCGCCAACGTGGTCCTGACGCCCCAGGGCAACGCTGACGGGCCCAAGGTTATCCACGAATTGACGTCCCGCAAGTCCCCAATGCACGAAAAATGTCGATTCTTGGGGCTTTTTCGGCCATTTGAGGCAACCATCCACAGACTGCAGAGAGAGCGTAGCGTGTCGAGCCCTGGCCTGATCCCGACTTTCAGCACCGCCGTGAACACCTGGCAGTGCGATGAAAATGACCATCTGAACGTCCAGTTCTACACCGAGTTCGGCCATGAGGCGTCGGCTCACCTGCTCTCGAGCCTGGGGCTTGGGCCGCGCGCGCAACGGCCGCGGCCTCAACCTTCGCGCCGCCGAGGACCATGTCCGCTACCTGCGCGAGTTCCGCGTGGTCGATCCGGTCGAGGTGCTTTCGGCGCCGGTCGGGATCGGCGAGCGCCATCTGACGGCCTACCACGAGATCCGCAACGCGTCGGATGCCAGGATCGCCGCCACCGTCCGCCGGCGCATCGTCTGCGGCCGGGAGTGGCCCACCTCCTTCCGGGCTCGTGCCGAGGCGGCGCTCGTGGCGCTGCCCGAGGCCGCACGGCCGCGCAGCGTCGGCAAGCTCACGCTGCCTGACCTTACCCTGGCCGAGGCCGGCCGCACCGGCCTCGTCGAGGTGGGCCGCACGGTGATCGCTCCCGCCGAGTGCGACGAGCATGGCGAATTCCTGCCGCACCATCAGTTCGGCCGCTACTCCGACGGCGCACCGCTTCTGTGGAATCACCTCGGCTTCGATCGCACCGCCATGCAGGAGCGCCAGGAAGGCTCCGTCGTGGTCGAGATGCTGAACCACTATCGCCGTCCGCTGCAGGCCGGCGACCTGCTGGTGGTGATGAGCGGGCTCGCCTCCTTCACCGACAAGGTGCTGACCTTCACCCATTTCCTGTTTGAGGCGGAGACCGGCACGCTTGCTGCTTGTGCCGAGGCCATCGGCATGAAGTTCGACCAGAAGATCCGCAAGATCATGACATTCACCACGGAGGACCAGGCGCGGCTGAGCGAACGCCAGCTCCGTCTTGCCGCCTGAGGAGGTTTTATGGACGACAAGACCCGCCTGGCCGCGGCCATCGCCAAGGAGCTGCAAGGTCTCAGCTATGACGAGAAACGACTGGCCGAGATTGCCGCCGAGGTCGAGGTGCTGAACGATGCTGTGCGCAAGGCGGCGGCCGGGCGCCTCGCCTTCGATGACGAGCCGGCCGCTTTTGCCAGCGTCATGGCGCGCGAGGCGAAATGATCAACGACGATCTTGCCTTGCGCGACCTCAGCGAAGTCGCCGACGCCATCGCCGCCGGGCGCATCACCTCGGTGCAGGCGACCGAGGCCTGCCTCGCGCGCATCGAGGTGTGGCAGCCACGCACCAACGCCTTCCTGCGCCTCTACAAGGAGAGAGCACTGGAACAGGCGCGCGCGATGGACAGGGAACTGGCCGCCGGCAAGCGGCGCGGTCCGCTGCACGGCGTGCCGATGGCGCACAAGGACATGTACTACCGCAAGGGCGAGATCTCGACCGGCGGCAGCGAGATTCGGCGCAACTGGGTGGCTCCGGTCACCGCGACCGTGCTGGACAAGCTCGACGCGGCAGGCGTGGTTGAGCTCGGCTTCCTCAACATGGCGGAGTTCGCCGCCGGGCCGACCGGCCACAACGTGCATCACGGCCATTGCCGCAATCCCTGGGACGACAGGCGGGTCACCGGTGGCAGCTCGAGCGGGTCGGGCGCCTCGGTCGCGGCCCGCATGGTCTATGGCGCGCTGGGCTCCGACACGGGCGGCTCGATCCGCCTGCCGGCCGCGGCCTGCGGCGTGGTCGGCATGAAGGCGACCTACGGCCGCGTGAGCCGCGCCGGCGCGGTGGCGCGTTCGTGGAGTCTGGATCATGTCGGTCCGCTCACCCGCACTGTGCGCGACAATGCGCGCATGTTGGCCATCGTCGCCGGCCACGACCCCGATGATTCGACGACCAGCGAGAAGCCCGTGCCCGACTACGAGGCGCTGATCGAAGGCGGTGTGGCGGATCTTCGCATTGGCCTGTCGCTGCCCGAGGGGGTGGCGCCAGTCGATGCCCAGATCGGCGCCACGATCCAGGCTGCGGCCGATGTCCTTGGCAAGCTGGGCGCGAAGATCACGCCCGCCACGATGCCCGACTTCACCGCGCTCTATCGCTCGGCCGAGGTCATGGTGAAGTGCGAAGCGGCCGCCATGCACCGCCCCTGGATGGAGGCTGACGCGCCCTACGCCAACCAGGTGCGCACGCGCATGGAGGCGGGCTTCTTCATCCCGGCCACGCAGTACATCGACGCGCTTCGCCTGCGCGCGCATTTCGTGCGCGAGTTCCTGGAGACGGCGATGGAGGGCGTCGACGCCGTGCTGCTGCCCGCCATCCCCTTCCCCATCCCGACCATCGAGGAGACCGACGTCGAGAAGTCGGGCGGCCCCGCCACCCTCAGCATGGTGGCGCGCTTCACCGGCCTCACGCGCCCCTTCAACACGCTCGGCCTGCCGGCGCTGTCGGTGCCCTGCGGCTTCGACAGTAACGGCGCGCCGATCGGGCTTCAGCTGATCGGCCGGCCGTTCGACGAGGCGCTGCTCTATCGGGTCGGCCACGCCTACCAGGGCGCGACCGAGCATCACAAGAAGGTGCCGGCGTAGTCTTGCCGACCCGCGGTCCGCTTGAGTCACGCGTTCGCGCGCCAGGCGTCGACGATTTCCGCGCCGGTGGCGGGCCAGACGCCGACATATTCGAGCATCTGGTCGAGCAGCGCGGCCAGCGCCCGGATGCGATGCGGCTGGCCCATCAGCCAGGGAGTGATGGTCAAGGTGAGGATCCGGCCGCCGCCCGTCCGGCCCGCCTCGGCATAGAGGGTCTTGAAGGCGCGCAGCACCTGTTCGACGAACTCGGCGGTGTCCATATGCTGCTGGAACAGCAGGCGCTGGTCGGACATGTCCCAGGCGAGCGGCATGGCCGTCAGCGTGCCGGCCGACGTGGTCACCGGATAGGGCATGTCGTCGTTGATCCAGTCGGCAACGTAGTCGAGACCTGCCTCCGCCACCAGATCGAGGGTGCGCATCGATTCGGAATGGGCCGGTGAATGCCAGCCGCGGATCTTCGAGGCGAACGCACCGCGGAGCGTCGCCCACGGCCTGCTTCACTAATGCCCGCTCCTCGGCTTCGGACAGTCCGCCATGATGCAGGCGGCCCATGTCGACGCCAGCCGCCGCGACCTCCCATTGGCTGGCGGCGATTTCAGTGGCGAGCGCGGGATAGCGTGTCGCGACCGCCGCATTCAGCAGCGCCGTCGCGCGCAGGCCGCGCCGATCCAGCACCCGCATCAGGCGATAGATGCCGACCCGGTTGCCATAGTCGCGCTGGGTATAGTCCCAATAGCTTGGATAGGGCCGATCGACCCCGCCCGGCGCCACGAACGGCACCCTCGGCATGTCCATCGGGAACTCCGCGACATGGACCGCGACCCACAGCGCCACCCGCGCCTTGCCCGGCCAGACGGCCGGCTTGGCCTGAGGCAGGTTGCGGTGCAGGAAACGGTCATGATCGAGTCCGCGGCGACGCCAGGGATAGTCGAGATAGTTCGGGATGCCGGGGCCGCTCATCGCCGGCCTCCCGGCGTGCCGGCCGCCAGCCATCTCGAGACGACGTCGTAATAATGCTCGGTGTACCAGGCGGCGATCTCGCGCCCCGTCGCCAGCCAGACGCCGTCATGCGCCACGATATGGGCGAGCGCCTCGTCGAGCGCGGCGATGCGCTGCGGCTGGCCGATCAGGAAGGGATGAAGCGGCAGGCACATCACCGTGCCGCTCTCAGCGCCCTCGGCGTAGAGCTGGTCGAACTGCGCCTTCACCATCGCGGTGTAGCGCTCGACCGGCGTGTTGCGGTTCTGGAACAGCGGCACGTCGTTCACCTCGAGCGAATAGGGAACGCTGATCAGCCGGCCGTTGCGCACCTTGACCGGCATCGGCTGGTCGTCGTGCACCATGTCGAGCGTGTACTTGATGCCCTCTTCCGCCAGCACATGCTGCGTCGTCTCGTCGTTGGTGATGGCAGGCGTCAACCAGCCGTCGAGCGACTGGCCGCTGTGTTTCAGGATGGTCTCGCGGCTGTCGGCGATCACCGCGCGCTGCTGGTCCTCCGACAGATCGTAGAAATAGCGCGTGTTGTAGGTGCCGTGACTGAACAGCTCCCAGCCGAGCTCGCAGCAGCGCTCGATGATCTCGGGATAGTGGTCGCAGACCGCAACGTTCAGCGAGACGCTGCCGCGAACGCCGTGCCTGGCCATGGTATCGGCCATGCGCCAGAAACCGACCCGGTTGCCATAGTCGCGATGGGAATAGTTGAGCACGTCCGGCACCGGTCGCGCCCACGGTGTCTTGCGCGGATTGTCGGGCGGCTCGAGCTCATAGTGCTCGATGTTGGGCGCCAGCCATACGGCGACGCGCGCCCCGCCTGGCCAGACGATCCTCGGACGTCCGCTGTATGGTGCGTAGTCGTAATGTCCAGGTTCGGCCAGCATCGCTCTCCCCTATGATGTCGTCTCGAACCCGCTCATCGAACCATAGAGGCCAGTGATGCCGAAGAGAATTGTCGTCCGAGGTGCCGAGATCGTCACGATGGATGCGGCCCTGGGTGACTTTTCGCAAGCCGACATCCTCATCGACGATGGCAAGATCCGTGCCGTCGGACCGTCGCTCGAGGCCGCGGACGCCGAGGCGATCGACGGTTCGGGCATGATCGCGCTGCCGGGCATCATCGATGCCCATACCTGCCTCTGGCAGACCGTCCTGCGCGGATACGTGCCCGATCTATGGCCGGGCACCTACTATTCGAAGCTTCTCCCGTTGCGCAGCCGCTACACGTCCGAAGACAACTTCAACGCCGCCTGGGTCGGCGGCTTCGAGATGCTGTCCTACGGCACCACGACCGTTGTTGACTACTGTCATGACATCCGCAGCCCGGCCTACGCGCCCGCTTCGATCGCGGCGCTGAAGGAGACCGGCATCCGCCACCTCTTCACCTATTCCTTCATGCCGGTCCAGCCCGACGAGTTCCCTCTGGCGGAGGATCGCCTGCTCGACGGCCGGCGGGTCTACGACCGGTTTCACGATCCTGCCGGTCTCACGACCATCGGCTTCGGCGTCGATTCCATCGGCGCGCCCGGCCTCGAGAAGCAGCTCTCTTTTGCACGTGCGTTGAAGGCGCCGAGCTGCATCCACGTGAACGAGACCGGCACCATCGACCGGCTGAATGCCGCCGGGCTGCTTGGCCCGGATCTCCTGGTGATCCACGGCAACCTGATCACCAACGGCGAGCTGGCGCTGATGGCCAAGGCCCGCATGCCGCTTCTTCACCCCGACCGCCGACACGCAGGGCACGCCGGCCGATGTCGTTCGCCGCGCCATCGAGCGTGGCGTCGAGGTCGTGTTCGGCTGCGATGTTCCCTGTTCCGTCGCGTCCGATTCGATCGGGCAATTGCGCGTGATGTTCAACGTCCAGGGCTTCCTCGACGGAGCGATGGAGCGGAGCTTCTCGACCGTTGTCGGCCGGCGGCCGCCGGTCCGACCCGGATTGCCATTGCTGACGCCGCGCAGGCTGCTGGAGACCGCCACCATCGGAACGGCGCGCGTGTTGGGCCTGGACGACCGGATCGGTTCCCTGACGCCCGGCAAGCGGGCCGACCTCGTGCTGATCCGCAAAGGGCCGTTCGGCGATTCCATCATCCCCGACGCCTGTGCGCATGTCCTTCTTCAGACGAGTCCGCGCGATATCGACACGGTGCTCGTCGACGGCAAGATCCGTATGAAGGCGGGCGTGCTGTCCGGCTTCGATTCGAACTCGAGCGGCGGCGATGGTCCGTTCGTCCCGGCAGCGCATCCTGGGTTGAGATCGGGCAGGTAAGGGGGCATGGCAAAGAAGAAGAGCAAGACCGCACCCAGGGAAAAGGGCTCGACGCGCCCGGCCAGGCCGAGAAAGCTGCGCCAGCCCCGGGCACCCGCGCCTCCGCCCCTGCCTCTCGACCAGGAATTGCTGCAGCTCGCCCGCGGCGCCGCCGGATCTCTGCAGCGGGTGCTGCTGGCGGTGCTGATCCTTGGTGCTGTCACCAGCATCGCGGCCGGACTGTGGTCGCTGAGGCCCACCCCGGCCTTCTCCTCCGGGGATATCGCGGCAGGGTCGCCCTTCGATGTGACGTTCAAGGTGGAGAACAGGGATCCATGGTTCGCCCTCCCCAACCTCACGATCAATTGCGTGCTGGCCCAGGTCCGCGCCTTTCCGATCGCGCCGACGATGGTCGAGGCGACCAATGTGCGGTTCGACGGACAGCAGGCCGGCAGCTTGCAGCCCGGCGAATCCGGCACCTTCAAGTGCCCGCTGCGCGCCGTCCTCGGTCTGCCGGCCGAAGACGACGCGGACGCCGCCCAGCGGGCCGAGATCTACTTTCGCAGCGAATATGACTTGCCGCTGATCGGCTGGCCGCGGCTGACATACAACAGCGCGCGCTTCTCCCTGAATACGCGTCTTCTTCCCCCTCGCTGGACGAGCAAGCCGACCCGATAGGGCCCGGCGAACAAGCCTCGGCCTACTTTCGCGACAGCATCTCGGTCGCAAGAAGGCTCCATTCTTCCTCCAGCGAGAGGGCAGGCATGGGCCGGCCGGCCTGCCGGTACCAGTAGCTCGCATTGTTCATGTCGCCTTCCTGGCGATGCAGGTGCGCGTGGACCGAATCGCAGTCGCGCTCTCCTTCGTGCCGCTGGACGCATTGATGCGCCTGGTCCCAGTCGCCGCGCAGTGCCCACCACAGCGCCTGCAAGGCAGGCCCGACCTCCGCCGGTGGCGTCTCTGCCGACACGCTGCTTCTGAATGCATCGATCGTCGTCATGACCGTTCGAACCTCTGTCCTTGGGTTGGTCTTCGACACATCGCGATCCAACTATCACGACCTATTCGGGCCACATCAAGTATAAGAGTCTCCTCCGAGGGATCGCAGCGAAGGGAGAGTACGGCATGGGCAAATCGAGCTGGCGCGAACGTGCCGGTACACCGTTCGTCTGCGAGAAGCAGCCGGCCCATGGCAAAAGCGGCATGGTGGTTTCGAACCATCCGCTGGCCTCGGCCGCCGGCATGGAGATGCTGGCCGCCGGCGGCAATGCCATAGACGCCGCCGTCGCCACCCAATTCGCCCTGACCGTCGTCGAGCCCATGATGGTCGGCCTCATCGGCGGCACGACGATGCATGTCCGCCTGGCCGACGGCCAGCACACGATCATCGACGGCATGAGTGCGGTTCCTCGCGCCGGCCATCCCACGATGTACCGACCGGTTCCCGACGCCGCGCCGGAGGTCTACGACGTCGAGGGCCGGGAGAACCTGGTGGGTCCGAAGTCGGTGGCCTCCCCTGGCTCGTTGCGCGCCTGGTGCCTCGCCTTGCATCAGTACGGCACCATGTCGCTCGCCGACGTGATGCAACCCGCGATCCGGCATGCCAGCCGTGGCTTTGTCGTCACGCCCTACCTTGCCGACTGCATCGTCGGGGCGTCGGCCGATCTCCTCCAGGATCCCTTCATCGCCGATCGCCTCCTGCCCGACGGCGACGCCCTGAAGCCCGGCGAGCGCCTGGTCCAGGGCGACTACGCCGACGCCCTGGTCCTGATTTCCCAGCAAGGCGAGAAGGCGCTGCATGGCGGCCCGCTGGGCGACCTTGTCGTCGAGTGCATGCAGAGGTCCGGCGGATTCGTCGGTCTGGAGGACCTCGCCGGCTATCGCGTCGTCGAACGCACTCCGATCCGCGGCCAGTATCGCGGCTGGGAGATCGTCGGCCCGCCGCCACCCGCCGCGTCGGGCGTGCATATCACGCAGATGCTGAACATCCTCGAAGGGTACGACATTGCGGGCCTGGGCTTCGGCACGGTGGACGGTGTTCATCTGCTGGCCGAGGTCCTGAAGATCGCCTTCGCCGATCGCGCCGAGGCCAGCGGCGATCCGGACTTCGTCAAGGTGCCGGTCGACCGCATAACCTCCAAGGCCTATGCCCAGGAGCGCCGGGCCGGCATCGACCTCGCCCGTGCCCGGCGCTGGACCGCCGCCCTGCGGGAGCTGGAAGGCGCGGACACCACGCATCTCACCGTTGCCGACGGCATGGGCAATGTCGTCACCACCACCCAGACCATCAACAGCCTGTTCGGCGCCTGTTTCATCATCCCGGGCACCGGCATGGTGCCGAACAACTACATGTCGAACTTCGATCCCCGGCCGGGCAATGCGCTGTCGATCGCGCCGGGCAAGCGGGTCACCACCTCGATGTCGCCGGTGATGGCCCTGCGGGCGGGCCGGGTCGCCTATGCGCTGGGCCTGCCCGGCGGCCGGAAAATCTTCCCTGCCGCCCTGCAGGCGCTGCTCAACCTCATCGACCATGGCATGACGCTGCAGGAGGCGGTGGAAGCGCCGCGGGTCTGGACCGAAGGCCCCGTGCTCGAGGTCGAGCACGGCATTCCGGACGCCGTTCGCCGCGGCCTGGAAGCCCGCGGCCACAAGCTGCAGGTGATGCCGACGGTGGCCGGCGGCATGAACGCCATCCAGTTCCACGAGGACGGCAGCATGACGGGCGCCGCCTGCTGGCGCGCCGACGGATCGGCGCTCGCCCTGGGCGGCGGTCTGGCGCGTCCCGGCGTGCGCTTCGTGCTGCCGCGATGATCGATCTCACGAGGTGACCGCGATGATGGCTATCGACCCCCTGACCGCCGCCGGCGTTCTGATCGCCACGGCAGCGACCGATGCGGTCTATGTGATGTTCACCTCCGCCGTGGTGGCCCGCAAACGCGTCCCGGCGGCGACCTGGAGCAGCTTCTGGTACGTCCTCTCGTCCTATGCCGTGATCAGCTACACCGAGAACTGGGTCTATGTGGCCTTCGCTGCGGTCGGCTCGTGGATCGGGGCGTTCCTCACCATCACTTTCCTGCATCGGCCGCCCGGCGGGCCGCCGGTCGGCGCATCGCCCGAATAGGGCCGAGCCCTCTCAATCGAGGGGCGGACGCCGGGACGCCCAGGGACGCGCCGCCTCGAAGGCGGCGGACATCTGCAGCACGCCGAGATCGTCGAAGCGCCGTCCGACGATCTGCAGGCCGACCGGCAGCCCGTCCCTGGTGAAGCCGCAGGGAATCGACGCCGCCGGATTCTGCGACAGGTTGAAGGGATAGGAGAATTCCGCCCACGACAGCCAGTCCCAGGGATGTTGAGGCCAGTGCTTCGGCTGCAGGAGCTCCGCCGGAAACGCCGCGACCGACACCGAAGGCGTCAGCAGGAAATCCCAATCCTCGAAGAAGCGATGGATCTCGGCGCAGTAGGCGTATTTGACCAGTCGCATCTTCTGGTAGTCGGCCATGGTGATGTGCAGGCCCGCCTCGATGCAGGCGACGAAGCCGGGATCCATGCGGTCGCGGAATTCCGGGAGCCTGTCGGCATGTCGGCTGAAGTGGGTCGGCCAGAAAAACCGCGCAAGCTCGGGACCCTTCGGCCCCCACGGCGTCTTCGCCGGCTCGACCCGCCAGCCGAGATCGCTTTCGAACGCCCCGACCGCCTTGGCAACCAGGTCGGCCACTTCCGGATCGACCCGCGCATGGTCGAGGTCCGGACTGTAGGCGATACGCGGCGCGCGCGGACGGCGGCCGAGATGGCGCGGATAATCGGCGGGCTGGGCTTCGAGGCTCGTATGATCGTCCGGATGCGGGCCGGCCATCGTCTTCAGCATCAGCGCCGCGTCGGCCACCGTCCGCGTCAGCGGGCCGAGATGCACGGTGTAGTCGCTGGCGGCCACCGGCGACTGCGGGACCCGCCCATAGCTCGGCTTGAGGCCATAGACGCCGCAGAAATGCGCCGGCATGCGGATCGAGCCCGCGCCGTCGCTGCCCTGATGCAGCGGGCCGTAGCCGGCCGCCACGCCGACGCCCGCACCCGCCGACGAGGCACCGGCGTTGAGGCCGAGCTTCCAGGGATTGTGCGTGATGCCGGTCAGCGGACTGTTGCTGACGCCCATCCAGCCGAACTCGGGCGTCGCCGTCTTGCCGAGAATGATCGCGCCAGCCTGGCGCAGGCGGGCGACCATCGCATTGTCGGCCGCCGCGACGTCGCCGCGGCGCAGGTGCGTGCCATACTCGATCGGCATGCCGCGCACGGCCTCGTGATCCTTGATCGTCACCGGCACGCCCTGCAGCGGTCCCATCGGCCCGCCCTTGGCCAGCGCGCGGTCGGCCGCGGCGGCTGCGTCCATCGCCTCTTCCGCCGCCAGATAGGCGAAGGCGTTCAGCTTGGGCTCGAGCGCGGCGATGCGGTCGAGGATGGCCGTCGTGATCTCGACGGCCGACAGCTTCTTGGCGCGGATGGCGTCGACGAGCTCCGTCGCCGGCATGAAGCAGAGATCGGTGTCATTCATGACGATGAATAGACCTCAGTACCGCGCGATCACCTTCTCGGCGAAATCGCCGAGATTGCGGCGCGCCGTGGCCATGGCCGGCAGCAGCGTGATCTCGTTCAGCCCCATCGCCTCGCGCTCGCGCAACATGGCGATGATCTCGTCCGGCGTGCCGACGAGCCCGCCGGTCGAGCGGATCAGGTCCTCGGTGATGAAGCGGCGCTCTTCGGGCGGCAGGAAGGCGCAATGGCCGAGATGGACCTGCTGGTAACGCTTGGCAGGCGGCGTCTCCATCTTCTCGGTGAAGGCGAGATACTCATCCCACAGATTGTGGCAGCGGCCGGCGACGGTGCTGGTGTCGCCGTCCTTCTGGTAGAGCTCCCACCAGTAGTGCAGCGTCGCGGCGGCCATCGGACCGATTTCGTCGATCACGCGGTCCGAGGTCATGCTCTCGCCGGGTTGAAGCACACAGGCATAGCTGAGGGCGGCCGTGTGGAAGGTCTCCGGCAAGGCGCGGCCGACGGCGGCGGCGCCGGCCTGCATCACCTCCAGGCTCTTCTGCAGCCGGGCCTTTGTCTGGTTGTGCGAGCATACCCGCCCGTCGCCATAGGCGCCGGCCGTCTTGAGCGCCAGCGGGCCATCGGCGGCGACATAGATCGGCACCGGATGCGCCACGTCGATGAAGCCCTGGTCGGGATGCAGAAAGCGGATATCGGTGCGCTCATCGGCCTGGGCGCTGTCGCCCCGCGCGTAGTCGACCTCCTCGCCGTGCAACAGCGCCCGCAGCACGCGCAGGTATTCGCGGAAGGCGCCGGCCTTGACCGGGTCCTTGCCCATGACGCGCATCGCGGTGTGGCCGGTGCCGATGCCGAGGAACACGCGGCCGGGGGCGAGCTGGTTGATGGTGGCGATCGAATGCGCGGTGACCGGCGCCAGCCGCACGCCGGCCACCGACACGCCGGTACCGAGGCGGATGCGCGACGTGTTGGCCGCCGCCAGCGCCAGCACCGCATAGGCGTCGGAATAGAGCATCTGCGAATCGGCCGCCCAGGCGGCGTCGTAGCCCATCGTCTCGAGATCGACGAACAGCTTCCAGTCCGACACGCGTGGCGCAATCGTGACTCCGAATTTCATGGTGCGATCCTCCACATCAGCCGGAGATCTTATAGCCGATCGTACGCTTGCAGGGCCCGTTTGCCGGTGGCAGTTTCGCCAGGCTGCACCGCAACAGCCACAGGAGAGTTGCCATGGCCGACCAATTCGACTTGGTGGTGCGCAACGGCACGGTGATCGACGGCACGGGCGGCGAGCCGCGCGAGGCCGACGTCGCCGTACAGGATGGCCGGATCGCCGCCATCGGCCGAATTGCCGGAGGCGGCCGCGAGGAGATCGATGCCCGGGGGCTCGCGGTGACGCCGGGCTTCGTCGACGTCCACACGCACTATGACGGGCAGGCGACGTGGGACGAGCGCTTCACGCCCTCGTCCGGCCACGGCGTGACCACCGTGCTGATGGGCAATTGCGGCGTGGGCTTCGCGCCCTGCCGGCCTCAGGACCGCGACACGCTGATCAAGGTCATGGAGGGCGTCGAGGACATTCCCGAGCTCGTGATGCGCGAAGGCGTGCCATGGAATTGGCAGAGCTTCCCCGAGTATCTCGAGGCGCTGGCCCGGCGGCGCTGCGACATCGACTTCGCGACCCAGGTGCCGCATGCGCCGCTGCGCGTCTTCGTGATGGGCCGGCGCGGCGTCGAGCGAGAGCCAGCGACGGCTACGGACATGGCCGCCATGGCGGCCCTGGTCGAGGAAGGGCTGGAGGCCGGCGCGCTCGGCTTTTCGACCTCGCGCTCGCTGTTCCACCGCACGTTCGACGGCGCGCTCACGCCCACGATCACCGCCGCCGAGGAGGAGCTGGCGGCAATCGCGCGCGGCATGGGCCGCGTCGGCAAGGGCGTGATCCAGCTCCTCGACGATTTCCAGGACGCCGCCGCCGACGGCGCCACCGAATTCGCCATGCTGCGCCGGCTGGTGCAGCTCTCCGGCCGGCCCTTGTCGTTCACCCTGCTCGACATCTCCCTCTATCCCGGTCGCTGGCAGGCGCTGCTGCGTGAGGTCGAACGCGCCAATCGCGACGGTCTGGCGATCCGCGGCCAGGTCGCCGCGCGGCCGGTGGCCGTGCTCTACGGGCTCGAACTTTCGTTCCACCCCTTCTCGACTTGCCCGAGCTATCGCGAGGTCGAGGCCCTGCCTCTGCCACGGAAGCTGGCGCGGCTGCGCGATCCCGCCCTGCGGGCGCGGCTGCTCGAGGAGGAGCCCGCCTACCGAAACCCGCAGATGCTGGCCTTCATGCGCAACGTCGCGAACATGTTCGTGCTGGGCGACCCGCCCGACTACACGCCACCCGCCGGGCAACGGCTGGATGCGCGGGCGGCGGCACTGGGCGTCTCGCCGCTCGAGCTTGCCTACGACCTGCTGGTGTCGGGCGACGGCCGCACGATCCTGTTCCATCCGGCGCCAACTACACGGACTGCTCGGACGCCAACATGGCGGGCATGCTGCAGCACGATCACACCGTGATCGCGCTGGGCGACGGCGGCGCGCATTACGGGCTGATCTGCGACGCCAGCTACACCACGCACGCGCTGACCTACTGGACGCGCGACCGCCAGGGTGAACGCTGGCCGCTCGCCTGGACGGTGCGGCGGCTCACCGACGTGCCGGCGCGCATGATCGGCCTGGGCGATCGCGGGCGGCTGGCTCCCGGCTACAAGGCCGACATCAACGTGATCGACCTCGACCGCCTGCATGTCGCAGCACCGCATTCCGTGCACAACCTGCCGGGCGGCGGACGGCGGCTGGAGCAGAAGGCCGAGGGCTATCGCGCCACGATCGTCACCGGCGAGGTTACTTATCGCGATGGCGCCTTCACCGGCGCGTTGCCGGGACGGCTGGTGCGCGGCGCCCGGCCCCTTCCCGACGCATCGTCGCCGCAGCCGGGACAACACGCATGAGAAATCTCGCAGTAACAGCAGCCGCTCTGATGGCAACCGGTCTGGGCTTGGCGGCCTGCGTCGGCGACTCCAGCAGCGGCAGCCTTTGCCGGACGACGGAGGACACGTTCGCCAGCCTGCGCGACGGCATGACCTACCGGCAGGTGGTCCAGGTCATCGGCTGCGCGGGAACGATCGACAGCAACAAGGCGGTTGGCGGAAGCCAGATCATGGTCGCGAGATGGAGTGGCCCCGGCCAGTCGGCCTTCAGCGCCACGCTGGTGACGTTCAAGGACGACCGCATGATCTCATTCGGCGTGAACGGCCAGTAGCGGGTCTTCAGGCTATCCTGCCGCGGATGAAGCTGCCGATCTCGAGGCAGCCGTCCCGCCCTTCCGAGAGGATGGGCGCGAAGAGCGGGAAGACATGCAGCATGTTCGGCCAGATCGACAGGCGCACCTCCCCGCCGGCGGCGTGCAGCCTCTCAGCGATGCGCGTGGCATCGTCCAGCAGCGTCTCCGCCGTGCCGACCTGCACCAGGATCGGCGGCAGGCCCTTGAGGTCGGCATGCATGGGCGCCGCCAGCGGCGTTTTCGCGTCCTTGCCGGCGAGATACAGGCCGGCCATCCACAGCAGGCCGTCCTTCTGCACCATGGGATCCTGCGCCGCGCGCGCCGTGATGCTGTTGCCCATCCCTTCGAGATCGACCCAGGGGGAGATCGCTACGGCGCAGGCCGGCAGGCCGAGCTTGCGATCGCGCAGATTGACCAGGGTGGCGATGGTGAGGCCGCCACCGGCCGAATCGCCCGCGATCGCCAGCCGGCTTGAGGCGTGTCCCTGCTGCAGCAGCCAGGCCCAGGCCTTCGCCGCGTCGTCCACCGCCGCCGGGAACGGATGTTCCGGCGCCAGGCGATAGTCGATCACCAGGACGCGCGCGCCACTGGTCGAGGAGATGTCGTAGGCAAGCCGCCGGTGGGTGTTGATCGAGCCGATGGCGTATCCGCCGCCATGCAGGTAGAGCACCGCCCGCTCCGGATCGCAGCCCGGCGCGGCAACCCATTCCGCCGGCACGCCGCCCGCATCGACCTTCTCGCATTTGGCGTCCGGCGCGCCGCCCAGGAAATCCGCCAGCTTCTCGAAGCGCGCCCGGGCCTGGCCAATATCCGGCGTTTCCGGCGCCGGGCGCGAGCGCAGCAGGGTGACGAGACTGTCGAGTTGGGTCGTGGTCATCGGGGAGCGCTCCTCGCTGCTTAATGTTGCCGTAACCTTTCGGACAGCGAGGCCGCCATTTCAAGGCCCGAGCGCCGTGCCGATTCTCACAGTAGGATGGAACCGCCGTTGGCGGCCTCGACCGCGCGGGTACAGGAGGCTCTCGCCTATATGCCGTCATCCACGTCCAGCCGCCGTTGGGCCAGCCCGCCGACCAATCGATGGCTTCAGTTGCTTGCCGGCATCATTTGCATGGTGATGATCTCCAGCCTCCAGCATGGCTGGACGCTGTTCGTCCATCCCATCAACGTCAAATACGAATGGGGTCGCGCCGCCATCCAGGTTGCATTCACCGTCTTCATTCTGAGCGAAACCTGGCTGGTGCCTTTCGAGGGCTGGTTCGTCGATCGCCTGGGACCCAAGCCTGTGGCGCTGGTGGGCGGCCTGTTGGTGGGCGTCGCCTGGAGCCTGAATTCCGTCGCCGACTCCCTGCCGCTGCTCTATCTCGGCGCCGCCTTGGGTGGCGTGGGCGCGGGCTGCGTCTATGGCACCTGCCTTGGCAATGCCCTGAAGTGGTTTCCCGACCGCCGCGGCCTGGCGGCCGGTCTCACGGTCGCGGGCTATGGCATCGGCTCGGCTTTCACCGTCATCCCCCTGCACCACACCATCGAGCACGACGGCTTCGAGGCGGCCTTCCTGTGGTTCGGCCTGGTTCAGGGCGCGATCGTATGCCTGGCAGCGCTGATGCTGGCCAAGCCGCGCCCCGGCAGCCTGCCGCCGCCCTCCACCCACCTCGCCCAATCGACCCGCAGCCGAACGCCAAGGGAGGTGCTGCGTTCGCCGCTCTTCTGGCTTCTGTTCGTGATGTCCCTGCTGGTCACCGCCGCCGGCCTGACCTTCACGGCCCATCTCGCCGCCATCGCCCGCAACTTCCAGGTGGCCGACGTGCCGGTGAGCGCGCTCGGCGTGACCTTGCCGGCGCTGACCTTCGCCTTGACCATCGATCGCATCACCAACGGTGTCGCGCGGCCGCTCTGCGGATGGCTGTCGGACTATATCGGCCGTGAGAACACCATGTTCATCGCCTTTGCGCTGGGGGCGGCCAGCATCTTCGCCTTCAGCCGGTGGGGCCACGATCCGGTGATGTTCGTGCTGCTGGCCGGCGCCGTGTTCTTCGCTTGGGGCGAAGTGGCCAGCCTCTTCCCGGCAGCCTGCACCGACTATTTCGGTTCAGGCTACGCCACGACCAATGCCGGCATGCTCCACACGGCCAAGGGCTTCGCCGCGATCCTCGTGCCGCTGTCGGACCCGCTGGTGAGGGCGACCGGCAACTGGCAGATGGTCTTCTCCATCGCCGTTGCCATGAACGTCGTGGCGGCCCTGATCGGCATCGCCGTCCTCCGGCCCCTGCGCGCCGCGCTGTTGAAGCCCTCGGCTGCCGCAGGATAACTCGGGCGATGCAGACCTACGACTACATCGTCGTCGGCGCCGGGTCGGCCGGCGCGGTGGTGGCAAACCGGCTGTCGGCCGATGCGCGCTACCGGGTGCTGCTGCTGGAGGCCGGCCCCGCCGGCCATCCCTGGTCGCGCATCCCGGTCGGTTACGCCCGGCTGTTGACCAACCCGGCGGCCAACTGGCTCTACAGCTCGGAGCCCGAAGCCAGCACGAACGGCCGACGCATCCCGGTTCCGCGCGGCCGCCTGCTCGGCGGCTCGAGCGCCATCAACGGCCTCGCCTTCGTGCGCGGCCAGAAGCAGGACTTCGATTCCTGGGCGCAGATGGGCAACCGCGGCTGGAGTTACGACGACGTCCTCCCCTACTTCAAGCGCATGGAGGCTTACGAAGGCCCCGGCGACGACGCCTTTCGCGGCCGCGACGGCCCGCTGCGCGTCACCAACCCCGAGCCACGCGATCCGCTGTTCGCCGCGCTGATCGAAGCGGCAGGCCAGGTCGGCATTGCCCACAATCCCGACTACAACGGCGCCCGGCAGGACGGCATCGCCATGAGCCAGGCGACGATCGCCTCCGGCCGCCGCATGAGCACGGCGCACTGTTACCTGGAGCCCATCCGCAAGCGGGCGAACCTCAAGATCGAGACCGGCGCCCTGGCGCAATCCGTCCTGCTGGAAGGGAGGCGCTGCGTCGGCGTGCGCTACACGGTCGACGGCGACCTGCGCGAAGCACGCGCGACGGGAGAGGTCGTGGTGAGCGCGGGATCGATCAACTCTCCCCAGCTGCTGGAGCTCTCCGGCATCGGCCAGCCCGAGCGCCTCGGTGCGCTCGGCATCGAGGTGCGCCATGCGCTGCCCGGTGTGGGCGAGAACCTGCGCGACCACTACGCGCCGCGCACGCGCTGGGCCATCGGCGCCAAGGGCATCACCTACAACGACCGCGGCCGCGGGCTCGGGCTGGTCGGCCAGGCGCTGCGCTACGCCCTATCCGGAAAAGGCCTGCTGGGCATGGTGGCCGCGCCGATCCGCGCCTTCGTGCGCTCGCGCGACGGTCTCGAAGCGCCGGACCTGCTGCTGGGCTGGGTGCCGATGCTGACCGAGCCCGGACGGAACGGACCGAAGATCGCCCGCCGGTCCGGCATGACCTGCTATGCGCACCCGATGCGCCCCGAAAGCCGGGGGCACGTGCACATCGTCTCGTCCGATCCGCGGCGGCCGCCGGCCATCAACTTCAACTTCCTCTCCGCGCCGGTGGATGCGGAGCTCACGGTGCGCGCGGTCCGGATCGCCCGCGCGATCATGACCGCGCCGGCCATGGCGCCCTTGCGAGTGACGGAGATGGCGCCCGGCCCGTCGCTTGCGACGGACGCGGAGATCGTCGAATGGGTCAAGGCGGCGGCCGAAACCACCTACCATCCCGTCGGCACCTGCAGGATGGGACCGGACGCCATGGCCGTGGTCGATTCGGAGCTTCGCGTGCACGGTATCGCCAGGCTGCGCGTCGCCGATGCCTCGATCATGCCGACGCTGACCTCCGGCAACACCAACGCGCCGTCGATCATGATCGGCGAGAAGGCGGCGGCCATGGTGCTGCAGCACGTCCAGGCGTAAGCCGCGCCACTTGCCATCGAACTTCGCCCGAAGGCGCGGGGCGACGTCGCGGGCGAAGCGCTCGAGGCTGGCGCTCATCTCGTCCGGACGCATGCCTGGCGGTACGGCCCAGGTGACGATATCGGTCAGGCCATGCTCCTCGATGAAGGCGGCAAGCTCGGCGACGCAATGATCGACGTCGCCGACCACCCAGGTCTGGGGAATGCTCTGCTCCTTGGTGATGCCGGCGACGCCGCCATGCCCGCCTGATTCGGCCCGGAAGCGACTGTAGACTTCCATGCGCCGACGTTCGGCCACGCGCACCGCGGCCCAATCGCGCTCGCGGTCGTCGGTGACGAGGCAGGAACGGATGATGCCGATGCGAAAGGCCGAGGGATCGCCGCCGTCCGCCCGCACCTTCGCCGTCCAGGCGTCGAGCGTATGCGCCCGCGGCCCCTGCGGCAGAAGGTTCGCCCCGAAACGCGCCGCCCGCAGCGCGCCGGGCTCCGACATCGCCGCCACCCACAAGGGCGGGCCTCCCGGCTGCACGTAGCCCGGCGTGATCCTCACGTCCTGGAAGGTGTAGCGCTTGCCTTCGAAGCTGAACTTCTCTCCCGTGAAGGCGCGCCGAAGCACGGCAATCCCCTCGTCGGTCAGGGAGACGCGCCGCGAGACCGGCAGGCCGAAGCCGCGGAACTCGTGCGGCGCATAGCCCATGCCGACGCCGATCTCCACCCGTCCACCGCTGATGTTGTCGAGAACCGCGAGATCCTCGGCCAGCCGGATGGGGTGGTTGAACGGCAGCAGGCAGACGTCACAGGAGAACCGGACGCGCCTGGTGCGCGCCGCCATCGCCGAAGCGACCGGAATCCAGGACGGGAGATATCCGTCCTCGACGAAATGATGTTCCGTGAACCAGACCAGATCGAGTCCGAGCCCGTCGAGCCACGCCACCTGGTCCATGATCGCGGCATACAGGTCCTGATGGCTCATGCCGGAGGCCGGCGGGTTGCGAAAATCGTAAGCGACGCCCAGGCGCAATGGTTTGGTCATCGGCTTGCCTCCCTGTGCGGGCAGGCCTCGACGCCTTGAATGTCCCGCCTTATGCGTCTATTTTCGCACCAGTTTCAGCAGGATGTGTAGCGATGGATTTCGACCCGACAGCAACACCAGTTCGTTTTGCCGTTGGGGAAATCCGTCGTCATGTCTGCCTCCATCACACTATCCAATGTCACCTGGTCCACGCCCGAGGGCCGGCCGCTTTTTTCCAGGCTTGATCTGAGCTTCGACGGCGGCCGCACCGGCCTCGTCGGACGAAACGGCGTGGGAAAGAGCACGCTTCTCAAGCTGGTGTCGGGCGACTTGCCGCCCCAATCGGGCAAGGTCTCCGTGAGCGGCGCCTTGGGCGTCCTGCGCCAGGTCGTTCAGGTCGACCCGGATGAAACCATCGCGGACCTGTTCGGCGTGACCCAGGGGCTTGCCCTTCTTCGTTCCGCCGAGAGCGGCGAGGCCAGTATCGAGGAGATCGCCCTCGCCGACTGGACCCTGGAACCCCGCATCGCTTCCGCTCTTGCCCGTCTCGGGCTGGAGGCACCGACCGAAATGCCACTGGCAAAACTGTCGGGCGGCCAACGCACGCGTGTCGCGCTTGCCGCGCTGATCTTCGCGGAGCCCGATTTCCTCCTGCTCGACGAACCGACCAACAATCTCGACCGGGAGGGCCGCAAGGCCGTGGTCGACCTTCTCGCCGCCTGGCGCGCCGGTGCGATCGTCGTCAGCCACGATCGCGAATTGCTCGAAGCCATGGACGCCATCGTCGAGCTCACCTCGCTCGGCGCCACGCGCTATGGCGGCAACTGGAGCCACTATCGCGAGCGCAAGGCCTTGGAGCTTACGGCGGCGCGGCGCGATCTGGCGGATGCCGAGAAGCGCGTGGCCGAAGTGGCCTTGCACGCCCAGGCGACGGCCGAGCGACAGGCGCGCAAGGACCGCGCCGGCCGGAAGAAGCGCGAAAAGGGCGACATGCCGCGCATCCAATTGAACAGTCTCCGAAGCCGCAGCGAGAACACCGGCGGCGGCAATGCCCGCCTGGCCGAACGCCGACGCACGCAGGCGCTCGAAGACGCGGCCTCCGCCAGCGGGCGGATCGAAGTCCTGCAGCCCTTCTCCGTCGTTCTTCCGTCGACGGGACTGGCCAACAACAGGACGGTGCTGAGCATCGAGGCGGCGAGCGCCGGCTACGAGCCGGACCGGCCGGTTCTCCGCGATCTTACCTTCGCCGTCACCGGACCGGAGCGCGTCGCCGTCACCGGGCCCAACGGCTCGGGCAAGACGACGTTGCTGGCGCTCGTCACCGGTCGATTGAAGCCGCTGACGGGAACGGCGAGGGTCATGACCGATTTCGCCCTGCTCGACCAGCAGGTCGGCCTGCTCGATCCGTCGGCGTCGATCCGGGACAATTTCCTGCGGCTCAACCCGCGGGCGGACGAGAATGCCTGCCGCGCCGCCCTCGCCCGATTCACGTTCCGCGCCGAGGCGGCGCTGCAGACGGTGTCCAGCCTGAGCGGCGGCCAGTTGTTGCGGGCCGGGCTGGCCTGCGTTCTGGGCGGCTCGACACCGCCGCGGTCTCCTGATCCTCGACGAACCGACCAACCATCTCGACATCGAATCGATCGAAGCGGTCGAGGCGGGGCTGCGGGCCTATGACGGCGCGCTCCTGGTCGTAAGCCACGACGAGGCGTTCCTGGAAGCCATCGGGATTTCGCGCCGGCTCGAACTGCCGGCCCTGTCGCGAATTTCCTGAGTTTCGCAGCGGATCGTGCCAAGATCGGCGCCAGGACAGCACACAGGATCACACCATGCCTCGCATGACCGGCGGCGACGCCATTGTCGATTCCCTGCTGCGTCACGGCATCGACACGATCTTCGGCCTGCCCGGCGTGCAGATGTACGGCCTGTTCGACGCCTTCGCGCGCAACGCCAACCGGCTGCAGCGTGCTCAACGCGCGGCACGAGCAAACCACCGCCTACATGGCGCTGGGCTATGCCCAGTCGACCGGCAAGCCGTCGGCCTTCACGGTGGTTCCCGGCCCCGGCGTGATGAACACGATGGGCGCGCTGACCACCGCCTGGGGCGTCAACGCGCCGATCATGTGCATCACCGGCCAGGTGCCGAGCGCCATGATCGGCCGCGGCCGCGGCCAGCTGCACGAGATGCCGGACCAGCTCGCCACGCTGAAGACGCTGCTGAAGTTCGCCGAGCGCATCGAGCATCCCACCGAGGCGCCGCAGGTCATGGCGCGCGCCTTCCAGGCGATGATCTCGGGCCGCCCCGGTCCGGTCGCCGTCGAGATGCCGTGGGACATGTTCCCGGCCAGCCGCCGAGGTGACGCCGATCGAGCCGCTGGGCAAGCGCGCCAATCCCGGTGCCCGACCCGCGAGAAGATCGCCGCGCTGGCCAAGCTGGTCGACGGCGCGAAGGCGCCGATGATCTGGGTCGGCGGCGGCGCGGTCGATGCCGGCCCGGAGGTCCTGGCGCTGGCCGAGAAGATCGGCGCGCCGGTGGTGTCGTTCCGCATGCGGCAAGGGCGTGGTCGATTTCGCGCCATCCGCTGTCGCTGAACACGGTCGCGCGGCTTCGAGCTGTGGGACAAGACGGACCTGCTGATCGGCATCGGCACGCGCCTCGACGTGCCGATCGCCCGCTGGGCGCCCGCGCCGGCCGGGCTCAAGACCGCGCGCATCGACATCGATCCGGCCGAGCATCGCCGGCTGTCGGTCGACGTGCGCGATCGTGGCCGATGCCGCCGACGGCGCACGCGCCCGCTGACCGCGGTGGTCGAGGCAAGAACGATCCGGCGCGCGCGCACGGCTATCGCCGGCGGCGAAGGCAGGCCGAGCTGGCCGCGATCGCAGAAAGCGCGACCCGCAATTCTCGCTACATGAAGGTGATCCGCGAGGTGCTGCCCGACGACGGCATCGTGGTCGATGAGGTGACGCAGCTCGGCTACATCATCTGGTACGGCTATCCCGTCCATCAGCCGCGCCGGCTGATCTCCTCGGGCTTCTCCGGCACGCTGGGCTACGGCTTCCCCACGGCGCTGGGCGTCAAGGTCGCCAATCCCGACCGCCCGGTGGTGTCGGTCACGGGCGATGGCGGCTTCCTGTTCGGCGGCTCCGACCTCGCCACCGCCAATGCAGTTCGGCATCAACCTCGTCACCGTGCGTGGTGAACAACGCCTCCTACGGCAATGTGCAGCGCGACCAGCAGCGGCTCTATGAGGGCCGGCACTCCGGCGCCGTGCTGCACCAATCCCGGATTTCCAGGCCTACGCCCGCGCCTTCGGCGTCGGCCGCCTGGCGGGTCGAAACGGCCGATGCCTTCCGCGGCGCGCTGCGCGAGGCCCTGGCGAGCGATTCGCCGGCGGTGATCGAGGTCGTCTCCGACATCGCCAAGGATTATCCGCCCTACAAGTTCCACCAGCCGCGGCTGCCGTGATTCGCGCACAACCTCACTCTTGTAAGTCATCGAATTGCGGTCGGAGTAGAGTATCCGGTGCGGTGTCGGAGGGGAGATCGCCTCATCCTAGAGCGCTCGAGCCCGTTCCCCAGCAGGCCCGCGGCTGGCCGTCGCGCAAGTTTGACAATTGACCTTGGCGGTCAACGCGCAAGACTGGCCGAGGGCGGGGTGACCGCAAGGACGCTGACATGGGGGAGAAAGCGCATGAAGGAACTGGCTGGAAAGACCGCGTTCGTGACCGGTGCCGCGTCGGGCATTGGCCTCGGGGTCGCGACCGCCTTCGCCCAGGCGGGGGCGAAGGTCATGCTGTGCGACATCGAAGAGGAGGCCCTGGCCGCCGCGCTCAAGCAGCTCCGGCTCACCAACGCCGATGTCGACGGCGTGAAGGCCGACGTTTCCCTCAAAGCCGAACTCGCCGCGGCCGCGCAAGCCACGACGGCCCGTTACGGCAAGGTGCATATCCTCATGAACAACGCGGGCGTGGGCGGCGGCGGACCTTATGGCACCTGGACCGAGGCGGGGTGGAACTGGACGCTGGGCGTCAACCTGATGGCGACCATCTGGGGGATCGAGATCTTCGGGCCGTTGATCGAGCAGCATGGCGAGGGTGGACACATCGTCTCCACGGCCTCGATCGCCGGGCTTATTTCAGGCAGCAGCATTGCCTACAACGTTTCCAAGTATGGGGTGGTCGCGCTGTCCGAGGGCCTGCGGCGCGAACTCGCGCCGCGCGGGATCGGCGTATCGGTGCTGTGTCCCGGATTCATCCGCACTCAGATCATGGACTCGAGACGCAATCTGCCTCAGCGTTTCGACGGGGCGGTCCGTGCCGCCGCCGACGTCGGGGCCGATCGCCGAGCAGATCAACATGGTCCGGGAACGAGTCTCCCAGGGCATCGATCCCCTCTATGTCGGCGAGCTCGTCCGCGAAGGCGTCGAAAAGGACTGGCCCTATATCTTCACCGACCTCTAATTCGAGCCGCTGATCGAGGCGCGCTTCGCCGCCATCAAGGAAGGCTTCGACCACATCCGCGGGCGCACCCCGAAACGGTGAGCGCGGTCCTTGGTGTTACCCATCCTTCGATACGCGGCCTGCGGCCGCTCCTCCGGATGACGTCTGGTGCATCGAACGCGCGATGACTCTCACACCGCCAGGTTCACCGTCACGTTCTTGCGCTGGGTGAAGCTGTCGAGCATGCCTTCGAGCGAGAATTCGCGGCCGATGCCGCTCTGCTTGTAGCCGCCGTAGGACATGCCGGGCACCTGGCCGCCGCCCTGGTTGACCTGCACCCAGCCCGATTCGATGGCGTGCGCGGCGCGCAGGCCGCGGCCGATGTCGTGCGTCCAGACATAGGCGGCCAGCCCGTAGTGGCTGTCGTTGGCCATGCGGATCGCCTCGGCCTCGTCGCTCCAGCGGATCGCCACCAGGACGGGCCCGAAGATCTCCTCGCGCGCCAGCCGCCAGTCGTTGGAGCGGTCGGCGAACACCGTGGGGATGGCGTAGTAGCCCTCGCTCAGCGGGCCGGTCTTGGGCGGCAGGCCGCCGAACACCAGCCTGGCGTCGGCGCGCTTCAGCCCCTCGTCGACATACCTGCAGACCTTGGTGAACTGCTTGTTGTTGATGATGGTGCCGATGTCGGTCTTCTCGTCGAGCGGATCGCCGATCTTGAGCGCGGTGGTCTTCGTCTCGAGCTTCTTCAGGAAGGAATCGAAGATGTCCTCGTGCAGGAACAGGCGCGAGCCTGCCGTGCAGCTCTGGCTCTGGCGGGTGAAGCGCATGGCGGCGATGATGCCGTCGACCGCCCAGTCCTCGTCGGCGTCGGGATAGACGATCGACGGGCTCTTGCCGCCGAGCTCGAGCGACACCGGCACGATGCGCTCGGCCGCCGCCCGCATGACGATCTTGCCGACCTCGGTCGAGCCGGTGAAGGAGAGCTTGGCGATGCCGGGATGGGCGAGCAGCGCGCCGCCGCATTCCTCGCCGTAGCCGGTCAGCACGTTCAGCACGCCCGGCGGCAGGAACTCCTGGCAGATCTCGGCCATCAGCAGCACGCCCAGCGGCGCATCCTCGGCCGCCTTCATGACCATGGCGTTGCCGGCGCACAGGGCGGGCGCGATCTTGAGCGCGCCCAGCATCACCGGCGCGTTCCACGGGATGATGGCGCCGACCACGCCCAGCGGCTCGCGGCGGGTATAGGACAGCACGTGCTCGCCGAGCGGGATGGTCTCGCCCTTGAGCTCGCCGCCCAGGCCGCCGAAATAGCGGAAGATGTCGGCCGTGAGATTGGCCTCGCCGCGCGCCTGGGTGCGCAGCGCATTGCCGGTCTCGAGCGCGATGGTGCGCGCCATCTCCTCGACCCGGGCCTGCAGCGCCTCGGCGATCTTGAGCAGGACCTTGCCGCGCTCGCGCGGCGCCACCTTGCGCCAATCGGCAAAGGCCTTGGTGGCGGCGGCGACGGCGCGCTCGACGTCGGCGGCGGCGGCGCGCGGCACCTCGGCGATCGGGCTGCGCTTGGCGGGATTCTCGATGGTGATATGGGCGCCGGACTTGGCTTCGACCCATTTGCCGCCGATCAGCATGCCCTTGGGACGGACGGAATGAGCCTGCGGCTTGGTCTCGGTGGCGGTCATCGACATGTCATTCTTCCACGCGTTTTGGGGGAGGCGCGGAGTTTGGCGCGCACGGCCTCCAGCGACAAGCCCGGGCTTTCAGCCCTCGGGAGCGAGCCGGTCGAAGTCCTCCAGCACGGCCGCAACGAGCTTGTGGCGCTGCGTATCCTCGGCGGCCAGGGTCGCGACATAAAGTCCGAGCAGGTAGCGCGCCTTCTCGGCCGCTTCCGGCCAGCTGGCGGCAGGCGCGGCGAGAAGGTGCGCTTCCAGCTCGCCCTGGCGAAGGCGCAGGATCTTCTCGTTGGCTTCCACCTCGGCCAGCAGACGTCGCAGATCGGTGGCTTTCTGGGCCGCCATTCCGCGGCGCTTGTCGAGATCGATCGTCCTGTCCATCATGGCGTGGCTCCCTTGTGCAGGCCGACGCACCGAAGCGGGACCGCGCGCAGCATCGCGGAGCGGGAAGGCAACGTCCCGCTCCGCAATCGTTACGCTCCTTTGCCGGCGGCCGCCAGCCTAGGCGGCGGTGGCCAAGGACGGTGCCTGCGACGGCGCCAGCGCCTCTTCCGCACTGAGCGTGCGCGCGACGGCGTGCACGGTCGCGGCGATGCGCACCGCCGCCTGGATCTGCTCCGCGGAAAGCCCGTGGTCGCGGCACACTTTCTCGTGCGCCTCCAGGCACATGCCGCAGCCGTTGATGGCCGAGACCACCAGCGACCACAGCTCGAAATCGACCTTGTCGACGCCGGGCTTGGCCATGGCGGTCATGCGCAGCTTGGCCGGCAGGGTCTTGTAGTCGGCCGCGTGCACCAGGTGCACGAAGCGATAGTAGATGTTGTTCATCGCCATCAGCGAGGCCGCGATCTTGGCGGCATTCAGCGCTTCCGGCGCGAGCTCCGGGCCGAAGGCGTCGACCACGGCCTGCGTGGTCGGCGCATGGTTGGCGGCCAGCGCGGCGGCGATGAAGCTGCCGGCCTTCTGCTGCTGACTCAGGAGCTGTTCGGACGCCAGGCTCGACAGGTTGAGCTTGAGGTCGCGCGCATACTCCGGCAGCCGGTCCTTCAGGACGTCGATCGACATGATGCTCTCCCTAGGCGGCCTTCAGGACCTCGTCGCCCTTCTGCCAGTTGCAGGGGCAGAGCTCGTCGGTCTGCAGCGCGTCCAGCACGCGCAGCACTTCCTGAGGGTTGCGGCCGACCGAGAGGTCGTTCACCGACACGAAGCGGATGATGCCCTCGGGGTCGACGATGAAGGTCGCGCGCAGGCACACGCCCTCGCCCTTGTCGAGAATGCCGAGCGCCTGCGACAGCTCGCGCTTGAGGTCGGCCAGCATGGCGAACGGCAGCGCCTTCAGGTCGGCATGGTTCTGGCGCCAGGCCAGATGCACGAACTCGGAATCGGTCGACGCGCCATAGACCACCGCGTCGCGTTCGCTGAACTCCTTGTTGAGCTTGCCGAAGGCGGCGATCTCGGTCGGGCAGACGAAGGTGAAGTCCTTCGGCCAGAAGAACACGACCTTCCACTTGCCGGAGTCGGTCTTGTCGGAAATCTGCTTGAAGGCGGTCTTGGGGTCGGTGCTCACCACCGCCTTGAGGTCGAAGGAAGGAAACTTGTCGCCGATGGTCAGCATGAAACGCTCCAGTTGATAGATTAGAACGATTCTAAATATGCTGCACCTGCGTACAATTGCAAGTGATTCGCAGAACTATTTCAATATAAAAATTTATCCCTTCTTTTTCAAAGGCTTGCGCTTCCGCTTCGCCGTCCTCTCCCCGTACTTCATGCCCTCGAGCTTGATGCCGTCGGGATCGAGAAAGAAGACGGCGTAGTAGTCCTCGTAATATTCGTCGGCCGGATCGACGATCTTGACCCGCTGCCGCTCGAGGAAGGCCTGCAGGGCGTCGACGTCCTTCCGGCTGCGCAGCTGGAAAGCATAATGATGCAGGCCGACATCGCCGATGCGGTAGGTCTTGCGGCCCTCGGCCGGGGCGATCCAGTAGCGCGTGCTGCCGTTGGTCCAGCCGATCGTCTCGGGATACTCGTCGGAAATCTCGAAGCCCAGGAAATCGAACAGCTTGCCGTAGAAGGCCTTCGACTTCCTGTAGTCGCTCACGCGGATGGAAATGTGGTCGATGCCGACGACCTTGCAAGCGGCTTTGGACTTGGTGCGCGCCATGAATGCCTCCTGACCGGGCTGGATTCCTGTGGTCACAACGGCCCGGATGTCGGATTGTTTCGCGATCATGCGGGGATGCGCAAGGCGGGGGCAGAGACGATGGGTTCGATAGCGAAAGCGCTCGGCGTGGCGATGCTGGCGGGCGGCGTGCTGTTCGCGGGCGAAGCGCCGGCAGGCACAATCGACCAGCTGCGCGAGACCGGGACCCTGCGCCTCGCCTACGACCCCGATGCGCCGCCCTTCTCCTACGTCGTGCCCGGCAGCCCGGCCACCGCACAGCCGCAGGGCTATTCCGTCGAGCTCTGCCGCGCCGTCGGCGACAAGCTGAAGGAGCAGCTCAAGCTCTCCGAGCTCAAGATCGCCTACGTGCCGGTGAACTCGCAGGACCGCTTCGACGTGATCGCCTCCGGCAAGGCCGACCTCCTGTGCGAAGCGGCGACCGCGACCCTGTCGCGGCGTGAAAAGGTCGACTTCTCCATTCCGATCTTCATCGACGGGGCGAGCTTCGTCATCCGCCCCGACGGGCCGCGCGACGTGAAGCTGCTTGCCGGCAAGAAGGTCGCCGTGCTGCCGGGCACGACCACCGAGCAGGAACTGCGCCGCGCCCTTGCCGGCACGCACATCGATGCCGAGATCGTGCTGGTCAAGACCAACCAGGAAGGAATCGACCTGGTCGAGAAAGGCGGCGTCGCCGCCTATTTCGCCGACCGCGCCACGCTGACCTTCCTGCTCAGGAAGGAGAAGCAGGCCGCCGGCCTCCTGATGGCCGAGACCTATCTCAGCGTCGAGCCGATCGCGCTGGCGCTGCGGCGCGGCGATTCGGACTTCCGGCTGGCCGTCGACACGGCGCTGAGCCACATCTATCGCCGTGGCGAGATCACGGTCATTTTCAAGACGGCGTTCGGCGTGCTCACCACGCCCAGCCCGCTGCTCGGCAGCCTGTACCAGATTTCGGGCTTGCCGGATTAGCCGAGACACCCCACTTCTGCGTCCGGTTCCATGCGTCGCCTTTCCGTACTCGACCAATCCATCGCCGTTGCCGGCCGCCCGCAGGATCAATCGATCCGCAACACCGTGGCGCTGGCCCGGCACTGCGAGGCGCTGGGCTATGAGCGCTTCTGGGTGTCCGAGCACCACAACCATCCGACCATCGTCGGCACGGCGCCCGAGATCGTGATCGCGGCCATCGCCGCAACGACCGAACGCATCCGCATCGGCAGCGCCGGCGTCATGCTGCCGCACTATTCGCCTTTCAAGGTCGCGGAGGTATTCCGCGTGCTGGACGCGCTGGCGCCGGGCCGCATCGACCTGGGGCTGGGGCGCGCGCCGGGCTCGGACGGTCGCACCGCATTCGCGCTCAATCCCGCAGCCAACGAACGGCCCGAGCATTTTCCCGCCGACGTGCGCGACCTCATCGCCTGGGTCCATGGCGAGCCGCTGGTCGAGCGCCATCCCTTCGGCGCGGTGAAGGCCTTCCCGCAGGGGCCCACGGCGCCGGAAATGTGGATCCTGGGCAGCTCCGACTACGGCGCGCAGGTCGCCGCCCTGTTCGGCCTGCCCTATTGCTACGCTTGGTTCTTCAGCGACGGCGCCGGCGGCGAGCGCGCCATCGAGCTCTACAAGCGCACCTACCGGCCGAGCGCGCGTCACCCCGAACCCCATTGCGGGCTTTGCGTCTGGGCCTTGGCGGCCGAGACGATGGAAGAGGCGCAGCACCATTTCACCCCGCGCGCGCTGTCGCGCTTCAACCGCGACCGCGGAATCCTGGTGCCGCTCGACTCGCCTGAGGCCGCCGCGACGGCGCTGGCGGCCTACGATCCGGGCCGGGTCGAGCGCTTCCGGCAGGACTCCTTCGTCGGCACCGGACCCGATGTCGCCGCGCGCATCGAGGAGTTGCGCAAGCGGGTCGGGGTCGACGAGATGGCCGTCGTCACCTGGACCTACGACGAGGCGGTGCGCCGGGCGAGCTACACCCATCTTGCGCGCGCCATGGGCTTCGCACCCGCGCTGGCCGCCTAGCGCGGCTCAGTCCAGCTTTCGGAGAAGGCGAGCGCCGAGGTGCTGAAGGGCCGGCCTTCGCGCTCGCGCTTCCACGGCTTGCCGCGCGCCTGTTGGCCGTTGATCGTGAGCCGCGCGCCCAGGGCCGGCACCAGCACGGTGCAGACGCCGTAGGGCCGGGGATTGGGCGGCTGGTTGGGCTCGGTATGGATCAGCAGCGGCTCGCCGATCTCGTACCAGGTGAGCGCGATCTCGGTGTCGCGCGCCCTGACGTGCTCGGTCCAGAAGTAGCGCGGGTCGCCCAGCTTGGAGAACGAGGCGTCGACCACCGGCAGGGTGGGATCCTTGAGGTCGGGATTGAGCATGCCCTGCACCGTCTGCTGCAGCCAGCGCGCCATGGCGATATTGTCGGAATAGATGCGCCAATGACCGCCCGTCAGCTCGCTCTTGATGTAGAGCACATGGCCCGGCCCGGCGGGACAGAACAGGATGCGCCAGTAGCTGGCATCGGTCGAATTGGGCTCGCCGTCCTTCTCACTCAGCCGGATGAACGGGTTTTCCCCCGTTAAGATCAGGCGATGCGGATCTGCCACGCTCATATCTTTCCTCCTCAGGACCTGCCGTTATCCGAGCCAGCACCATGCTGGATGATGTCGATCGTGCCTTTCAGGTTGAAATTGAGATCGGCAAGGGAATCGTGGGGGAAGCGCACAACCCGCGCCTCATGAACTTCCCGGAATGGAAGCTTGAGCGCGAACTTCGTGTCTATGCCGAACCTGATCAAGGCAGAAGCTTCCGGCTGATACACCGCCTTCAGCAACTCATTCGCCGGAAGGGAACTGGAGAGTATCAACACGACTTCGCTATCAAGATCTCCTGGAAGCGCTTTGAAACCCAGACGCTGCAGTCTATCCAGATCTGCATTGGAAACTTTCAGATAGGCAGGAACAGCTCCCCAACTGCCGTGCGACTTGTGGAAATGCTCAATCGATACGGCGATTTCCTCCTCGGTTGAGCCCTGCAACAGGCCAACGAACATTTCCAGAGAATCGCTCCAGGGGCGCCCCTTCGTTGCTTTGGCGAAAAGAAGATAGGCATCTATTCGCCACTTTTCATCGGGTAGAGCGTACAATCGCAGGCGTGTTCCCACCGCGACCTTTCCGTCTATGGTGTGGGCATCGGGCCACAGATCTCGCACCTCGCGACCGACGAGTCGTCCCTGATCGACATGCCTCGCAAACTCGCTCCAGATCTCATCGTCAACGTCGTGGGCAAAGACCAGGTCCTGGAAGACGGCCAGAGGCTTCCTAGCCTCAAGCATGAGCGAAAGGTCGTGGTCTGCGCGCGAACTCATGAGTTGGGCTCTTCATCCTAGTCCTTCACGACCGCAGGCAGTTGCTCATCGATCCAGTAGCTTGCGGATTTCGGGATCGCGAATGTCCATGCCGTACTCCTTCAACGCACAATCGGGACAGAGGTACTGACCAGGTCGTGCCGGATGGGGAATAACACCGCCGCCTGCAAATCGTCCACCAATGGTGCAGGCGCCACCCACACAAGGTGTCCATGGCGCTGGAGCACCCGCTGGAACGATGTTCGGATCAGTTGTTGAGTTCGGCAATCCAGAATCGGTGTCTTCTTCAACACGGAAGCCCGGCACATTGTCGGCGAGGCCGACGTGGAATCCCGGCACAAAGCCGCTTGGTCGCATCTTGAACATGAACCAGATCCTTAAGTGAGTCACGCCAGGCCATGCTCGTCTGCTGGCAGCATTCGACATCGCCTGCGCCATGCTTAAGTATATCTTATATTAAGTAAAGTGACAATTTGAGAGGAGAGCCAAATGCGAATTGTGCATCTCCAAAAACATACCTTAGGCAGCGACAGCTCCGACCAACATGCAGAGCGCATGTTTCGGACGAATGAGTTTTTGCCGGTCGGGATCAGGCGATGCGGATCTGATACGCTTATGTCGTCCCCCGAATTGTCGCGCCCTTATGAGTCCTTTGCCAGAACAAGACGGTCATTGCTCACATCGACGAGCTTCTGGCCGTCTTCCTCAAATAATTCGTCAGGCGCGTATTGATAGACCTCGACTTCCCGTCCGTCGCATTCCATGATTCCCGAGCGATCAACAACATCGAATTTTTCAAAGGACAGACCAAGGTTCGGAATTAAATTGGGATTTCCGCTTTCGCCCATCGTCCACGTGATCACGGGCACGTATCCAAGGCCTATCTGCGTCTCGGCCCACTTTGTCTTTTCGTCAACAAAGGCTGCCGCCCGGGCAGTTATCCTTGTTTTCCTCATACTGGTGCATTGATACAGACGGGTAGGGGTTCCTTCTACCAATCCTAGGTTGCGTCGCCTGCAGACGGGAGACATCCCGGCCGGCAAAGGGACACCTAAAGCACCTGGTTGCGCAGCGTCTTCTCGCCGCGCCGCAGGCGGTCGAGATTTTCCATCAGGATGTCGAGCACATTGTCCTCATAGGCGCGCGTCTCGCCGGCGGTATGCGGCGTGATGAAGACGTTGGGCAGGGTCCACAGCGGCGAAGCGGCCGGCAACGGCTCCTCGGCGGTGACGTCGAGCGCGGCCGCCCAGATCCTATTGCCCTGCATCGTTTTGATCAGCGCCGCTTCATCGGCGACCTTGCCCCGCGCCACGTTGACGAACACGGCGGATGGCTTCATCGCGGCAAACGCGGCCGCGCTCATCAGCCCCGTCGTCTCGGGCGTGAGCGCGCAGGTCAGCGCCACGAAGTCGGCCTGCGGCACGAGTTTCACCAGCTCGCCCATGCCATGGATCGAATCGGCGCCGTTGGCGCCCTGGGCGGGATCGCGGCGGATGCCCAGCACCTTCATGTCGAAGGCCTTGGCGAGCTTTGCCAGGTGACTGCCGATGCGGCCCATGCCGACGACCAGCAGGGTCTTGCCGCCCAGCTCGTCCTCGCGCTGGGTGAGGTCGCCCAGCATGCCGCGCCAGACCTTCTTGTGCTGGTTGTCGCGCGCCTCGGGCAGGCGCCGCGCCACCGCGAGGATCAGCGCCAGCGCGTGCTCCGCCACCGCGCGGGCATTGACGCCGGCCGCGCTCGCCAGCCGCACGCCCTTCGCGCCGAGCTGCTCCCTGGAATACTGGTCCATGCCCGAGCTGATGGACTGGATGAACTTCAGCTTGCCGGCATGCGGGATCAGGTCGTTCTTCCACATGCCCGAGACCACCACGACATCGGCCTCGCCGATGCGCTTCTGGAACTCGTCGTAGGTCCGGACCTGGAAATTCCTGACGCCGGCCTTGCGCAGCTCGAAGCGGTCCTTCATCTGGTAGGCGGCGTGGGCGAAGCAGATCGTGAGGTCTTCTTTCGACGGAAACATGTCAACTCCTGCGCTCGCCGATGGTGCTGTGGAAGCGCGACAGGAACGATGCCGTACGCGGGTTCTTCGGCTGCAGCAACACTTCTTCGGCCGGCCCCCGCTCGACCACCTGGCCGGCATCCAGGACCACCACCTGGTCGGCGACGTCGCGCGCGAAGGCCATCTCGTGGGTAACCACGATCATGGTCGTGCCTTCGGTGGCAAGCTGCTTCAGGACGTCCAGCACCTCGCCCACCAGCTCGGGATCGAGCGCCGAGGTCACCTCATCGAACAGCATGACCTCCGGCGCCATCGCCATGGCCCGCGCGATCGCCACGCGCTGCTGCTGGCCGCCCGACAGCTCGCGCGGGTAGCGTGCCGTGAAGGCGCCCAGCCCGACCTTGGCAAGAAGGTCGCGGGCGATCGCCTCGGCCTCGGCCCGCGCCATCTTCTTCACGATGGTCGGTCCCGACATAACGTTCCCCAGCACCGTCATGTGCGGGAAGAGGTCGAACTGCTGGAACACCATGCCGATGCGGGCGCGAAAGCGCGCCAGATCGCGGCCGTGAGGGAGCGAACGCCCGGAACCGAAGTCGATCGTGCGCGCGCCGACCTGCAGGGTGCCGGCCGACGGCGTCTCCAGAAGATTGATGCAGCGCAGGAAGGTCGACTTGCCGCAACCCGACGGGCCGATCAGCACCACGACCTGCCCGCGGCGCACTTCGAGCGACACGCCGCGCACCGCCTCGACCGCGCCGTAGCTCTTGCGCAGGCCCTCGGCGCGCACCATCACGTCACTGGTCAACGCGCGACTCCAGCCGGGTCGCCCACAGGGTGAGCGGATAGAGGATGGCGAAATACATGACGGCGACGCTGGTATAGACCTCGAGCGGCCGGAACGTGTCGGCCACCACGATCGAGCCGGTGTACATCAGGTCCGGCACCGCCACGACATAGAGTAGCGAGGTGTTCTTGAGCTGGATGATCGACTGGTTGACGAAGGGCGGCATCATGCGCTTCACCGCCTGCGGCAGGATGATGTGGCGCATCAGCTCCGCGCCCGTCATGCCGAGGGCCCGCGCGGCCTGCCACTGGCCCTTGTCGATGGAGATGATGCCGCCGCGGATGATCTCGGTCGAGAAGGCGCCCATGTAGAGCGTGAGCCCGAGCCCCGCCGCCAGCCAGGCCGGCAGCTCGATCGACAGCACGATGGGCAGCGCGTAGTAGAACCACACGATCTGCACCAGAAGCGGCGTGCAGCGGAAGATCTCGACATAGTAGTGGATGGGCAGGGTCAGCCACTTGCGGCGATAGAGCAGCAGCATGCCGCAGACGACGCCGATGATCAGGCCGCCCAGCACCGTGCCCAGCGAATAGGCGAGCGTGACGCCGAGCCCCTTCACCCACAGATTGAAGTAGGGATAGATGGCGCTGAAGTCCCACTTGTAGGCCATCGCGCGGCGCCCGTCTCAGAACCGGTCGGGCCGGAACGGCGAGAGATCGACGCTGGGCGGCAGGCCCAGCACCAGCTCCGCGATCAGCTTGCCGGTGATGCCCGCCATGGTGAGACCCAGGTGATCGTGGCCGAAGGCGAAGAAGACGTTGGGATGGCGCGGCGAGCGGCCGATCACCGGCTTGGAATCCGGGTGCGAGGGCCGCGGTCCCATCCACTCCGACGCCGGCTCGCCTTTCAGCCCGGGGATCAAGGCCTGGGCCTGGCGCTGCACCAGGCGGGCATTGGCCATGTTGGGCTCGGCGTCGGGGGCGGCGAACTCGGCGATGCCGCTGGCGCGGATGCCTCCCGCCATGTGGGCGAGCGACACGTTGCGATCGGCCGAGACCAGGGCGCGCCGGAGCTCGAAGCCCGGATTGGCGAACATCACGTGATAGCCGCGCTCCGCTTCCAGCGGCACCGGCGTACCCAGCTCGGCCGCCAGCGGGCGCGACCAGACGCCGGCCGCAAGCACGACCGTCTCGACCGCCATCGCACCCCAGTCGGTGACGATCTTGGTCGGTCCTTTCGCGCCGATCTGGAAGCCGCGCACATCGGCCTTCACGAGCTCCCCGCCGCGGCGCACGAAATCGGCGACCAGAGCCTGCGTCAGCCGGAACGGATCGATGGTGCGATTGACGTCGGGCAGCGACACCGCCTTGACGACGCGGGGCGACAGCGCAGGCTCGATCTGCCGCGCCTCGTTGCCGTCGAGCACATCCATGTGCACGCCGTTGCGGCGCCTGAGGTCGAGCGCGTAGGCCGCCGCCTCGAAGGCCGCCTCGCTTTCGAACAGCATCATCAGGCCGTCGTCCTTGACCCACTGGCGGGCGTCGGCGCGCTCGATCAGGGGGGCGTAGCCTTCATGGACATGGACCAGCAGGCTGTTGCGCGCCGCGGCGATCTCCTCGACGCGCGACGGCCGCGACGCTGCGATGACGCGCAGGAACCAGGGCAGCGCCGCCGGCACGTGGCTCCACCGCAGCTTCAGGGGCGAGTCCCGGTCGAACAGCATGCCCGGCACCTTCTTCAGGATGCCGGGCAGGGCGAAGGGGACGCAGGACGCGATGCCGAAGCTGCCGGCGTTGCCGAACGACGCCCCCCTTCCCGGCTCGCCCTTCTCGACGAGCTGGACCGTGAACCCCTCGCGTTGCAGATGAAGCGCGCAACAGACGCCGACGATGCCGGCGCCGATCACGGTGACGGTCCGGGCCATCAGTTGGGCGAGAAGGAGACGGTCGGCGGAATCTCGTCGATGCCGAGCGTCTTCAGCGAGTCCTTCATGCGCGTCTCGTTGTAGCCCAGCATGATGTTCCACTCCGCCCAGCGGTTGAGGAACTTCTGGAACCGCTGATCGTCCTCCAGGCGCATGCCGATATAGCCCGGCAGGGCGACGCGCGGCGTCGGATTGACGAACTCGCCCAGCCCCGGGTTCTTCACCTTGGCGACCATGCTGGCGAGCACGGTGGTGGTGAAGGCATCGGCGCGGCCCGACGAGGTGGCGAGCACGATCTGCGCCACGTCCTTCAGCTCCACGCGCGTGGCCTTGGGCGCGATCTTGCGCAGCAGCAGCTCGTCGGACGAGCCCTGCATGACGGCGACCTTGACCTCGGGCTTGTTGTAGTCGGCCCACACCTTGCCATGGAATTTCGGGTTGTTGACCGTCACCCATTCGATCCAGTAGATCGGCCCGGCGAAGTCGATCGCCGTCGCGCGCTTGGGCGTCGCCTGGAGGCCGAAATTCATGTCGACCTTGTTGGACTGCAGGCTCAGCACGGCCTCGGCCCAGCCACCGGTCTCGACCGTTTCCAGCTTGACGTCGAGCTCCTTGGCGATGTCCTTGCCCATCTCGACCATGGCGCCGGCCCAGTCGCCGCTCGCCTTGTCGCGCAGGAAATAGGGCGGGTAGTCGAAGACGCCCATGCGCACCTTGCCGTTGCGCTTGATGAGGTCCCAGGTCGACTCGCTCTTCGATTGCGCGCGCGCCGGCGCGGTGACGGCGGCGAGCGTGGCCGCGGCGACACCCGCTGCGGCGATGTTACGACGACGGATAGTCATGTCAGCCCCCTTCGCGATTTGCTTCGTTTGTCTGTTGGCGGCAGGCCCCGTCCCTGCGCAGACAAAAGTCTAGGTGTCGCCCCTGCGGCACGCAAGATGCGAGCCAACGGTCCCTCGCCGCGCTCGGAATGAAGAGGCTATTTCAGCGTCTCCACCGCATAGTGCCTGACGCGGTCCTCATCGACCTTGACGCCGAGCCCGGGCGTCCGCGGGACGATCACGCGGCCGTTCTCGATGGGGAAAGGCTCGGCCAGGAGGTCGCGCTCGAGGAAATACCTGGCCTGGTAGAACTCGCAGCCCAGCGAGATGTTGGGCGTGGCGGCGATCACATGCGTGCCCGCGAGATGGGCAATCCCGGTCTCGAACATGTCGCCGCCGTAGCAGGCGATTCCCGCCGCCTCGCAGATCGCCGCCACCTTGCGGCCGGCCAGCATGCCGCCGTGCTTCATGATCTTGATGCTGACCAGGTCGGCCATGCGGCCCGCCGCCACCTGCAGCGCATCTGTCGGCGTGAAGACGCTTTCGTCGGCCAGCACCGGCGTGTCGAGCGCGCGGGTGATCTCGGCCAGGGCGGCGCGCTGATGGCCGGGCACCGGCTGCTCGATGAAGGTCGGGCGGAAGGCCTCGACGTCGCGCAACTGGCGGATGGCGTCGTGCGCCTCCATGCCCTGGTTGTAGTCGATGCGCAGCTCGGCGTCGGCGGGGAGCTCCTTGCGGAAGCGCTCCATGCGCTTGAGGTCGGCGGCATGGCCGGCAAAGCCCGTCTTCATCTTGAACAGCCGCAACCCCTCGCCGTAGAGGCGCTTCACCATCTCCATGTCGCGGTCGACATCGGGATCGGCGACGGAGAACGACAAGGGAATGTCGTCGCGGCAGCGGCCGCCCAGCAGCTCGGCGACGGGCAGGCCCGAGGCCTGCCCGACGATGTCGAACAGCGCCATCTCCATCGCCGCCTTGGCCTCGGGATGGCCTACCACCGCATGGTCGGCGGCCGCCATCAGCGCCTCGATGCGGAAGGGATCGGCGCCCATCAGCAGCGGCCGCAGATAGACGTGAAGCGCCGCGGCATTAGCCTCGATGGTGCCGGTGAACACGGCCCACGGCGCCGCGTCCCCCCAGCCGGTGAGGCCAGCATCGGTCTCGAGCTTCAGGATGGCGTTCCTGACCGAGCCCGCGACATCGCCCGAGCCATGGCGGCGTACCAGGCGCACCGGAATCTCGGTGACAAAGACCGTCGCTGCCGTGATCTTGATCTGCTTCAAGAGACCATCCCCCGCTTCCCCAACCGCAGTCTATCGCGCACACTGCGTGCCAACCACATCGGGGGAACGCCATGCGCCGCAATCTGCTCCGCGAAAAGCTCAACGCCGGCAAGCCGACGGTGGGCACCCACATCCTTTCGGCCTGGCCGACCCTGGTCGAGCTGATCGGCCATTCCCGGCAGTACGACTACGTCGAGTTCACCGCCGAGTATGCCCCGTTCACCATGCACGATCTCGACAATCTCGGCCGCTCCTTCGAGCTCATGAACATGGCCGGCATGATAAAGATCGAGCAGACCCAGTACACCCACCAAGCGATGCGGGCGATCGGCGCGGGCTTCCAGAGCGTGCTGTTCGCCGACATCCGCACCGTCGAGGACGCCCGCACCGCCGTCGACGCGGTGCGCGCCGAGACGACGATGAGCCGCGGCGTTCGCGGGCGCGGCCGGCTCGGGGTCGGCATGCGCCGCGACGTCGGCACGGTGCGCGAAGGCGGCACCCCCGCATACGTCGACGCGCTGAACGAGGTCGTGATCGCCATCATGGTCGAGAAGAAATCCTGCGTCGACGATCTCGACGCCATCCTCTCGGTGCCGGGCATCGACATGGTGCAGTTCGGCGCTTCGGACTTCTCCATGAGCATCGGCAAGACCGGCCAGTACAGCCATCCCGACGTGCTGGCGGCCGAGACCAGGACCATCCAGACGGCTCTGAAGAAAGGCCTGCATCCGCGCGTGGAGCTGCGCGATCCGAGCCAGGCGGGGCGCTATCTCGAGATGGGCGTGAAGCATTTCTGCATCGGCTGGGACGTGCGCATCCTGGCCGACTGGTGGGACATCAAGGGCGCCGAGATGCGCAAGCTCCTGCGTGCCAAGCCGAAGAAGGCGGCGGCAAAGCCGGCGCCCGCGGTCGTGCGCGCCAAAGGCAAGAGCAACGGCCGCGCGGCGGTGCGCGGCAACTACGCCTAGAATCGGGAATCACAAATGCCAGCTACGGGCTCACTGTCACCCCGAGCGTAGCAAGGGACCTTTTCTGCGGCCTCAAAGGCCCCTCGCTACGCTCGGGGTGACAGCGAGGACTCGCACTTCTGCGATCGTCGGCGCGGTAACGGCGACGTGAGCAACGGGCGATAGCGCTGGACAGGCCTTCGCGGGCGGGCCCATCCTCCCGACGTTGAAGTGGTGCGTTGCGTACAACCAAGAGACACGTCGCAAAGACGGTTCCCAAAACGGAGAGGAAAACGCCATGCTTCGCAAATCCGCAGGACCGGTCGTCGACCGCCGCAGGCTCCTGAAAGGCGGGGCCGTGCTGGGCGCCGCGACGGCGGGCGCCATCGCAGTGCCCCATGTGCGCCGCGCCGAGGCGGCCGAAACCACGACCTGGAAAGTGCAGACCTCGTGGCCGGCCGGCGTCGGTCTCACGACCTTCAAGGAATGGTGCGGCACCATCAAGGAGAAGACCGGTGGCGAGCTCGAGTTCAAGCCGTTCGCCGCCAAGGAGATCGTGGGCGACTTCGAACTGCTCGACGGCGTGAAGAGCGGCGTTCTGGAGGCGATGAACTCCTTCACCCTCTACTGGGCGGGCAAGGTGCCGGCGACCGCCTTCCTGTCGTCCTACCTGATGGGCCTGCGCTACCCGCACGAATGGGACGTGTTCTTCTACAGCCATGGCGGCATCGAGGCAGCGCGTGCCGTATTCGCCAAGCAGGGCCTGATGTATGTCGGGCGCATCCATCACGGGCCCAACATCATCCATTCCAAGAAGCCGATCCGCTCGGTCGAGGACTTCAAGGACCTGAAGCTGCGCGTGCCGGGCGGCATGATCGCCGAGGGCTTCGCCGCGATCGGCGCCAAGACCACGCTGCTGCCGGGCGGCGAGGTGTTCTCCGCGCTCGAGAAGGGCACGATCGACGCCGCCGACTACACCGGCCCCGCGGTCAACTGGGACCTCGGCTTCCAGCAGGTGACGAAATACATCTGGATGGGGCCGGCCGGCCTCGAATCGGTCTACCAGCCGGTCGACTTGATGGATTTCTGCGTCGGCATGAACCACTGGAACAAGCTGTCGCCCAAGATGAAGCAGTGGGTCGAGAACGAGATCGAGGTCTATTCGCGCATCCATCATGCCGCGATCCAGAAGGCCGACATGGCGGCATGGGGCAAGTTCATCAAGGCGGGCACCGAGATCAACCGCCTGCCGGCCGAGGATCTCGACAAGCTCCAGAGGGTCGCCGTGCCGATCTGGTTCAAGTGGGCCAACAAGGACAAGGATGCGGCCCGCCTCTTCAAGCTGCAGCTCGACGTCATGGAATCGCCGAGCTTCGGCTATGTCGAACCCGACATGTACAAGGGACTGAAGATCGAGCTCTAGCGCTGGGGGCGCGCGACTCCTCAGGCGAAGCAACCTTCGTCCTGTGTCGCGCGTCACTGCCCACACCGTATCGAAGATCGCGCCACTGCAGTGGCGCGCCCCCGGCCCAACCATGAGAGCTGTCGCTGCATGCCGTCGATCGGGTTCGTCCTGCCCCACTGGCTGTTCTGGTCCTCGCTGGTGGTGTTCCCCCTCGTCGCCTGGGCCATGGTGGCGCGGACCCGCAACGACCCGGACGACGGCAAGGCCAACAACTTCCTGGCCTATCTGTTCTGGCTGTTCGCCGGCTTCCTCGGCATGCACCGCTTCTATCTCAAGAGCCTGTGGGGCTTCGTCTACCTGCCGCTGTTCGTCGTGGTGGTGTGGGGCGGCCACCTGTACAGCGCGGCGCGCGAGGAGCTGTCGAAGGCGCGCCAGGACGTCGAGTTCGCCACGCGCACCATCGACCGGTCGAAGCCGGCGGCCGGCCGCGGCGATGCCGCGGCGCGGCGCCGGCTGTCCGACGCCGAGGCCAGGCTTGCCGCGGGCAAAACGAGCTATGCGGCGGCGGAAGCCGACGTCGACCGCGCCAACCTCGTCATGCGGGTCGCCGCCGGCCTGTCGCTGGTCCTGCTGCTGATCGATGCCGTCCTGATCCCGGGCCTGGTGCGGCGTGCGCGCGAGACGGAACCCGCTCCGGTGGTCTCTGCCGTCGAGCCGCACCTGGTCGAGGACCCGCCGCCACAGGTGCCGGGCATCGCTGGCGCCATCGCGCGCGGCATCGACACGCTGGTGCGCGTACTGGGCGAACTGGTCTCCTACTGGGCGGTGCTGGCGGTGTTCGCCTACTACTTCGAGGTGATCGGCCGCTACGTCTTCAATTCGCCGACCAACTGGGTGCACGAGAGCACTTTCCTGATGTTCGGCATGCAGTACATGATCGCCGGCGCCTACGCCTATCGCGGCGAAAGCCATGTCCGCGTCGACCTGATCTATTCCAAGCTTTCGGCGCGCGGCAAGGCGATCTGCGACCTCGTCGGCGCGATCTTCTTCTTCATCTTCATCGGCACCATGGCGTGGACCGGCTGGACCTTCGCCGCCGACGCCGTGCGCGGCGGCGAGGTGTCGTTCACCGAATGGGGCATCCAGTACTGGCCCGTGAAACTCACCATCCCGCTGGGGGCCGGGCTGCTTCTGCTGCAGGGCCTCGCCCGCGTGGTCAAGGACGTCCACACGGTGGCGACGGCGAGGACCTGAGCCATGGGGATCGACGCGCCGGTCGAGATCCTCGGCCTCCTGATGTTCGGCGGCCTTGGCTGCCTCCTGATGCTCGGCGTCCCCATGACCTTCGCGCTGGGCAGCCTCGCCTGCATCTTCCTGTTCGTATTCGGCACGCCGCAGATGCTGAACATGCTGCCGGCGCGCGTCTTTCCCTTCATGACCGACTACCAGCTCTCGGCCATCCCGCTGTTCATCTTCATGGCGGCGATCCTGGAGAAGGCCGGCATCATCGAGGAGCTGTTCGACGTCGTCTACAAATGGCTGGGTGGGCTGAAGGGCGGGCTGGCCTCGGCGACGGTCGTGGTGTGCACCATCCTGGCGGCGATGGTTGGCGTCGTCGGCGCCACCGAGGTCACCATGGGCATGATCGCGCTGCCGGCCATGTTGCGGCGCGGCTACAATGCCGAGCTCGCCTGCGGGGCGCTGCTGGCGGGCGGCACGCTCGGCATCCTGATCCCGCCCTCGGTGATGGCCATCGTCTATTCGGTGGTGGCCCAGCAGTCGCTGGGCGAGTTGCTGGCCGGCTCGGTCTTTCCGGGATTCCTGCTGTCGGGCCTCTACATCGGCTACGTCACCCTGCGCTCCTACCTCAACCCGAAGCTGGGGCCGGCCCTGCCGCCCGAGGAACGCGTGAGCTTCCGCGAAAAACTCCGCCTGCTGCGCAAGACCCTGGCGCCGATCATCCTGATCGCGGTGGCGCTCGGCATCATCTTCCTCGGCGTCGCCACGCCCGTCGAGGCGGCGGGCATCGGCACCTTCGGCGCGCTGATCGTGTGCGCCATGCATCGGCGACTCACCTGGGCCACGGTGCGCGAGGCCTCGCTCGCCACGCTCAGAGCGACGGCGATGGTGATGTGGATCTTCTTCGGCGCCACGCTGTTCGTCGGCTTTTTCATCCTCAAGGGCGGTCAGACCTACGTCGCCAACCAGATTCTCGGCACCGGCCTCGCGCCCTACGGCATCATCCTGCTGACCATGGCGATCCTGTTCGTGCTCGGCATGTTCATCGACTGGGTCGGCATCCTGCTGCTCACGGTGCCGATCTTCCTGCCCATCCTGAAGGCCATCAAGTTCGACGGCTTGCTCGGCCTGCCCGGTGTTGCGTCCGCCGATGTGCCGCTGTGGTACGGCGTCATCTTCATGGTCAACATGCAGATGGCCTTCCTGTCGCCGCCCTTCGGCTACTCGCTGTTCTATCTCAAGAGCGTGGCGCCGCCGCAGGTCACCATGGCGACCATCATCCGCGGCGCCGTGCCGTTCCTCTGCCTGCAGGGGCTGGGCGTCGGCCTGTGCATCCTCTTCCCCGGCATCGTGCTGTGGCTGCCGAGCCTGTTCTACGGAACGCACTGACCGACCGAGCTTGATCCCTCCGGCGAGAGGCATAGGCTTTTCGCCACAAAGCCAACGACAACCAGGAGGAACGTCATGAAGGCCCAGGCAGACAAGGTGTTGAAGGAAGCGGTGAGCAGGGGCGACGTGCCGGGCGTGACGGCCGCGGCGACCGACGCCCGGGGCACGACCTACGAGGCGGGCTTCGGCAAGCGCGTGCTGGGCGAAGCCGCCGACATGACGCCCGACACGGTCGGCTGGATCGCCTCGATGACCAAGGCCGTCACCGGCGCGGCGGCCATGCAGCTCGTCGAGAGTGGCAAGCTCAAGCTCGACGCGCCCGCCAAGGACGTCGTGCCCGAGCTCGGCCAGGTGGGCGTGCTCGACGGGGTCGACGCCGCCGGCAAGCCCAAGACGCGCAAGCCCAGGAGCGACATCACGCTGCGCCACCTGCTCACCCACACGGCGGGCTTCGGCTACGACATCTGGAGTCCCGAGATCGCCCAGTACATGGAGGCGATGGGCGTGCCCGGCGTGATCAGCTGCCAGAACAAGGCGCTGACGACACCGCTGCTGTTCGATCCCGGCGAGCGCTGGTTCTACGGCATCAACATCGACTGGGCGGGCAAGATGGTCGAGGCGGCGAGCGGCAAGAAGCTCGGCCAGTACATGGACGACAACATCCTGGGGCCGCTCGGCATGGACAGCACCGCGTTCCGCATCAGCGACGACATGCGCGGGCGCCTGGCCAAGATCCACCACCGCGGCCCCGACGGCGCCCTGCAGGCCGACCCGGCCCTCGAACTGCCGCAGGAGCCCGAATTCGAGATGGGCGGCGGCGGGCTCTACAGCACCGCCGGCGACTACCTCAAGTTCGTGCGCATGATGCTGAACAAGGGCAAGTCGGACAAAGGCGAGCAGGTGCTGAAGCCCGAGACCGTCGAGGCCATGTCCAGGAACGCCATGGGCGATTGCAAGGTATGCGTGCTCAAGACCGCGGCGCCGCCGTTGTCCAACGATGCCGAATTCTTCCCCGGCATGGACAAGCAATGGGGCCTTTCCTTCATGATCAACAACGAGGAGGCGCCGACCGGCCGCTCGGCCGGCGCGCTCGCCTGGGCGGGCCTGGCCAACACCTACTACTGGATCGACCAGAAGAAGGGCATCGGCGGCGTCTATGTCACCCAGATCCTGCCCTTCGCCGACACGAAGTCGCTGCCGCTGTTCCACGCCTTCGAGAGCGCGGCGTACGGGAAGTAGACACGACGCGCCTTGCCATCCTGAAGCCCTCTCCGCCGTTCGGCGGCGGAGAGGGGCCTCGAGAGGCGCAGGTGCGCCCGCACGAAAGTTCCTGCACAAAATTCCGCAATTAGCGCTACTGCGCTACCCCTCCCGCAGGGCCGGGTTGACCTCCCAACGCCGAGCCCGCGGGCCGCGGCGCGCCTGACCGGCATCGGCGAGACGCAGGATGCCGGCGCCCGACAGGCGGGAGATCACGAGGTCGGCCTCGCTGGCCTTGACCGCCTGACCCAGCGCCTCGCGCCTGACGCTTTCACGCGACACTTCCGTCACGCCGCCGTCCTTCAGCCAGCGCGCCGCGCGCCGCGCGCGACGCTCGAGGTCGGTGGGCGCCCAACGATCGAACACCGCGCGCATCTGCGGACGGAAGTAGCCGCTCCATAAATCGATGGCGGCGGCCATGCGCTCGCGGCCGATCGGGCTCGGCCTGCCGGATGCGCCGGCGGCGGCCCAGGCCAGCACTTCCAGCACGCCCGCCAGCCGCGCCGCCATGCCCGAGCCGCGGCCCAGCCAGGCCGCGTCCAGACCCTCGGCCTTGGCCCGCTCGGCATGGAGGCGGGCGAGGAAGCCGTCGAAGACTGTCCGCCCCGATTCGTCGACGACGAGCACCAGCGGATCGTGCTGGCGGCAGGCGGTGCGATGAAGGCGCCGCAGCAAGCGAAGCGCCTGATCGTCGTCGGCGCGTCGGCGTTCGGCGAGCGGGCAGTAAGGCGGCAAGCCGGGCCAGGCATAGAGCAGCGCTCCGGCCAGTCCGATATCGGCCTTCCCCAACGCCTCCTCGAGCGCTTCCGGCCTGAACGTGCCGACGATGCTCGGCCGAGGCTCGTCATCCCAGGCATCGAGGGCCTGCGGCGCGAGATCGGCCAGCCAGGCCCGCGATTCATCCTGCCACAGCAGCAGGGGCTTGGCGGCGTCCGCGGGCCCGTCCGCTACGGCCGCCGCCAGCAGGCGGCGCACCGGCGCGATCGCCGAGGACTTGCCGCTGGCCGCGCCGCCAACCAGCACCTGGCAGAGCGTCAGCGGCTCGGACCAGCCCGGCGCGACCTGCACGTTCGCACCGATGCAAAGGCCAGCCGCGGCGGCCAGCACGGACTGCGCCACGTAGTCGGGCGGTGCCGCGGCCGAGCGGGCGGTGTCGGCGACCCAGCCGCGCCAGGGCAGAGGCAGCAGGTCGAGCGGGAAGGCCGGCACCGGCCCTCGCCGATCGTCGAGCAGGCTGACATCGAACTCGGGCCACTCGTCATGGCCGTGCATCGTCGAATGGGACATCGCTGGCATCGCGCCGACGGTGATGGACGAATAGACTGTCGCGTTTTCGGATTTGGGCATCTGCCGATCCTCGTTCTGTGAGTCTCGACAGAGTCAGGACATAACTTTGCTCTAGGTTGTCAAGAGAAGACGGTTGCGCGCATTGCGCGTGAACAAAGCCGGCGCAGTGGCTCGCGGGCATGCGCCATCAAGGCTGCCATCCTCGTTGGCGAGATCACGACGCGCCAGTAGAGTGGCGCGCCCCCAGCGAAAGATCGTTCCATGCCGCCGCTGCCGCCCGCCGAGCCGCCAGTCCTCGAAGTCTTCTATTCGCCGACCTGCACGCCGTGCCGGCTCGAACTGCCGGCGGTCGCCGAGTTCGCCGGCCAGGACGGCGCGCGGGTGCGGGTCGTCATTCTCGACCAGGAAGAGCGGGCGCGCGCCGAGCTGCGTCAGGTCTCCCCCGTCCTCGAAGCCGCCGCCGAAGGCAGGATCGAAGCCTCGCCCAATGCGGTCCTTCGCCAGGCGGGAAATGCCGACGGCATCCTGCCCTACGCCCGCAGCGTCACGGCGACGGGCGAGGTCTGCGCCAAATGGTCCGGCCGGCTCACGGTCAGCCGGGCGCGCGAGCTGGTGGCGGCCTGCGCGCGCCTTATTGCTTCACCGTCGCGTTCTCGATCTTGAAGAACAGCGCCTTTTCCCGATCGTTGATCAGATGGAGCTTGCCGCTCACCGAGACCACCTTGTCGGTCCACTCGACGGCGTGCGGCGAACGTACTTCGATGACCTCGTTGGGCTGCCCGGGCGGGCAGAACATGCAGACCGGCGTGTTGCGGCTGACAAGGAAATGCCTGGTCCGGTCCGAACCGTCCATCGGCAGCACGAAGCCGCGCACCGTGATTGTCTTTCCGTCGAGCGCCTTGACCTCGGGCGTGAGGGCGATGCCGTAGACGCCGCTCTTGTCGTCGTAGCTCACCGGGCATTTGGCGAGCTTGCTCCACAGCGTGTCGTGCACCTTGGGCAGCCACTTCTGCGCCGCCGCTTCGGCCTCGGGCTGGCCGACCGGCTGGATCGCCAAGGCCGGCAGCGCAATCTGAAGCGTGCCCGCCGAGACAAGGAGCAGCGTAAGCTTGGCAACAAGCCTGATGTTCATGACTGCAGAAGCTCCTCTATCTGGGTGTGGGTGGCGCGCAGTGCCGGAAACGCCGCGGCCAGGATGGTAACCAAAATCGTGCCGCCCAGCAGCATCGCGATCTGATCGGGTTCAAGGCGCGGCTGCACGAGCAATCCCGTGGTCTCGGCCAGCCGGTCGGCGCCGAGCGCCAGCAGGCCGAACGCCAGCGCGCCGCCCAGCACCAATGCCGCCATCGCAATCATCGCCGCCTCCGCGAAGGCCACCGTGGCGATGCCGGCGCGGCTCGCCCCCAGCGCGCGCAGCAGCGCCAGATCGCGCGTGCGCGCGTTCATGGTCGCCAGCAGGCCGAGCGCGGCGGCGCAGGCGGCGATGACCACGAGCAGCAGGCCGAGCGCGGTCACCGCGACCGTGACCGGCCGCGCATATCCAGCGAGGCGGGCAATCTCGAAGGTCGGGCTAGCGCCGGTGAGAGTGTCGGTCGCGTCGATCTGGCGCGGCATGAACGCGGCCGCCGTCGGCATGCGATAGGCGGCGACGATTGCCGTCGCCGCATCGGGAAGATTGGCGATGGGCGCCTCGTCGGTCGTGCCGCTCTCGGCCATTTCCGCCTTGGCCTGTTCGACATGCACGTAGCGCACCGTCTCGATGTCGGTGAGTACCAGGCGGTCAAGCGCCGATCCGGTGGGCTGCAGGATGCCGACGACCTTGTAGGGGAACTTGTCGTGCAGCTCGCCGCCGGCCGCCAGGCCGTGCGCGCCGACGAAACTGTCGCCGATCCTGAAGCCGAGGGCACGGGCGGCGCTCGCCCCGAGCACGGCCTGCAGCTTGTCGGTCCACACCTGCCCCTCGGCAAGGCGGGCGCGATAGACGTCGAGCAGGGCGGGCGTGGTGCCGACGATGCGCCAGCCGTCGATATTGTCGCCGAGCGAGATGGGCGCGGCGGCGCGGATGGCCGGGTTGCTGACGGCCGCCGTCGCCGCCTTGACCGAGACCAGGCCGCGCGGGTCGGACACGTGCAACGCACAGCACAGGACGAGGTCGAGGGCCGAGCCCTTGGGGCCCACCACGAGATCGACGCCACCCCAGGCGCGCCGCGCGGCCCGCGGCAGCGCGTCCAGTCCCACCATGGCGGTCGCCACCGCCGCGATGCCCAGCGCGCCGACAAGGATGGAGAGCAGCGCCTGTCCCCAGCGCCGACGCAGATAGGCGAAGGCAAGCGCCACGAAGCTCATGACAGCGGCCGCATCTCGACGGTCTGGTCGACGGCGTCGATGACCCTTCGGTCGTGCGTGGCGACGACCAGGCCCGCTCCTTCGCTGGCGGCGGTGTCCTTGAGCAGCGCCAGCAGGCGCGCCGCGGAGGCGTCGTCCAGCGCGGAGGTCGGTTCGTCGGCGAGCACCACGACCGGATCGTTGATCAGCGCGCGCGCCACGGCGACGCGCTGCGCCTGGCCATGACTGATCCTGTCCGCCGGCAGGCGGCCGAGCTCGGCGATGTGCAACGTCTGCAGCAGTCGGGCGGCACGGCCGTGGTCGACCGGCAGCCCCGCGCAGCGGCGGGCGATGGCGAGATTGGCGGCAACGCTCAGCGCATCGATGAGATGGAAGGACTGGAAGACCAAGCCGATGCGGCGGCCGCGGAAACGATCGCGCGCCGCCGGCGGCAAGGCCCACAGCCGCACATCCCCGACCGCGATCTCGCCGCTGTGCGGTGGCCGAATGCCGGCCAGCGCCATCAGCGCCGTCGTCTTGCCCGACCCGGAGTCGCCGACAAGGGCGACGGATCGCCCGCGGGCCAGGCCGAGATCGGGCAGAGCCGCGAAGACCCGGCCGCCGCGTGCCAGAATAACGCCGTGCGTCGCCAGCACGGCCGACGCCGAAGGGTCTCTTTCCACCGGGAACTCCGCGGCGTGGGAGGATCGGGTTGCTTGAAGTTATACTATAACATTCTCCGCCGGCAGTCCACCCTCCGACCGATGGACCCTGTCCCTGCGGGCCGTTATGATCGATCGGATATGACGAGGCCCAACATGAGAGACCATCAGGCATGAAAATCAGCGCCAGGAACCGGCTGAAAGGCAAAGTCGTCGAGGTCATGAAGGGGGCGACGACGGCCCATGTCCGGCTCGACGTGGACGGCACGGTCGTGACGGCGTCGATCACCAACGAAGCGGTCGACGAGCTCGGCCTGAAAGTCGGCCAGGAGGCCTACGCCGTCATCAAGGCGTCGGACGTCATGATCGGCCTCGATAGCTGAACAGCATGGTCCGCCTGAACGAAATCCGCGGCGGCGAGCTGGCGGTCGACATGCCGGCCCGACCGGATGCCGGCGTGTTCTTCATCGGCCGCATCGGCACGCCCTGGACCTCGCGGCTGGAATGCCCGCGGCAGGGCAGGCTCGACGGGCCGACCTGCCGGATCGAGGTCCTTCCGCCCTGGCATCTCGGCCTCGACGGCGTCGAAAGCTTCGAGCGCCTGGAGGTGCTCTACTGGCTGCACGAGTCGCGGCGCGACCTCGCGCGGCAGAGTCCCAGGAATGACGGCGCGGCCCGCGGCGTGTTCTCGCTGCGCACCCCGGTGCGGCCCAATCCGATCGGCACCTCCATCGTCCGGCTCGTCCGCGTCGAGGGGCCCGTGCTCTTCGTGCGCGGGCTCGATTGCCTCGACGACACGCCGCTGATCGACATCAAGCCCGACCGCACGCTGTTCGAGCCCCTGGCGCCCCCGCAGGCCGGCGACTTCCAGATCGGAGACCGATGAGGGAAACGACCCGACGGCTCGCGCTTGGCCTCCTGGGCGCGAGCCTGCTGCGGGCGCGCGCCGCCGAGGCACAGACCCGTACCATCATCGATTCCGCCGGCCGTCGCGTCGCCCTCCCCGACCGCATCTCGCGCACCTTCGTCGCCGGACCACCGGCCTCGGTGCTGGCTTACGTGCTCGCCCCCAGGACGATGGTGGGTTGGGTGCGCCGGCCCTCGCCGGCGGAGAAGCAGTTCCTTGCCGCGCCGATGCGCGACCTGCCGGAGACAGGCCGGCTGCCCGGGCGCGGCGACACGACGAACCTGGAGCGGCTGGTGGCCGCGCGGCCGGATCTCGTGCTCGATTTCGGCTCCGTGACCGGGACCTATGTGTCGCTCGCCGATCGCGTCCAGAGCCAGACCGGGATTCCCTACGTGCTGATCGACGGACGATTCGCATCGACGGAAGCCTCCTTGCAGCTCGCCGCGGGCGTGCTCGGCCGCGAGCCGCGCGGCACCGCGCTCGCGGCCTATGCACAAGCGACTTTCGCCGCCGTCGACCGGGTGCTGGCGCGCGTGCCGGCCGACAGGCGTCCCCGGGTCTATCTCGCGCGCGGCCCCGAAGGGCTGGAAACCGGCGGCCGGGGATCGCTCAATACCGAGATCATCGAGCGTGCGGGCGGCGTCAACGTCGCCGAAGGGCCGGCCGGTCGAGGCAATATCTTCAGCGTCTCGCTCGAGCAGATCATCGCCTGGGATCCCGACACCGTCGTGACGCTCGATCGCTCCTTCTTCGAGGGCGTCGCCGCCAAGCCCGGCTGGGACCGGGTGAGTGCGGTCGCCCGCAAGCGCGTCCATCTCGCGCCCAGCCTGCCCTGGGGCTGGATCGATGCACCGCCCTCGCTCAACCGCCTGATCGGCCTGCGCTGGCTGCTGGCCACCTTCTATCCGGCCGAGGCCGACCTCGATCTTCGCGCCGAGACCCGCGCGTTCTACGATCTGTTCTATGGCGTCAAGCTCGACGAAGCCGGGCTCTCCCGAGTGCTGGATGGCGCGTCCGCCGGCTGACGGCTCGGCCCGAACCACCTTGGTGATGGCGGCGCTCGCCACTTGCCTGCTGGCCGCCGTGGTGCTCGGCAGCGTCGTCGGACCCTATGCGATGCCGCCGGGCGAGGTGCTGTCGGTCGTCGCCGGCCGCCTGGTGGGCCAGCCCGTGTCGGCGACCGTCGATACGATCCTGTTCCAGATCCGGCTGCCGCGCGTGCTGGCGGCGCTGCTGGTCGGCGGCGCGCTGGCGGCGGCTGGCGCCAGCTACCAGACGCTGTTCCGCAACCCGCTGGTGTCGCCCGACATTCTCGGCGTGTCGGCCGGCGCCGGCCTGGGCGCCGTGCTGGGCATCCTTCTGTCGCTTCCCGTGATCGCCATCCAGGGGCTGGGCTTCGCGACCGGACTCGCGACCGTCGTCATCGTCTACGCGCTGGGACGCATGCTGCGCAGCCAGAACGAGATCCTGGTGCTCGTGCTTTCCGGCATCGTGGTCGGCGCGCTGGCCGGCGCGGGCATCTCGCTGGTGAAGGTGCTGGCCGATCCCTACAACCAGCTTCCTGCCATCACCTTCTGGCTGCTGGGCAGCCTGTCCGGCGTCAAGTCGGGTGACGTCTGGAGCACCCTGCCGCTGATCGTCGTGGGTCTCGCGCCGCTCGTGCTGCTGCGCTGGCGCATCGGCGTGCTGTCGCTGGGCGATGACGAGGCCAGGGCGCTGGGCGTCAACGTCACCGCCGTGCGCGGCCTGGTGATCGCCGCCGCCACGCTGATGACCGCCGCCGCCGTCGCCGTATCGGGCGTGATCGGCTGGGTCGGGCTCATGATCCCCCACATGGCGCGGCTGCTGGTCGGCCCGCACTACGATCGTGTGCTGCCGGCATCGGCGCTGATGGGTGCGGCGTTCCTGGTGCTGATCGACACGCTGGCCCGCTCCGCCGCGCGCATCGAGATCCCGCTGGGGCTGCTGACGGCCGTGATCGGCGCGCCGGTCTTCGTGTGGCTGCTCGCGCGTGGCCGGCGCGCCTGGAGCTGACGCTATGTTGGAGGCGCGCTCACTCGCCATCGGCTATGCCCGGCGCCGCGTCGCCGAGGGCATCGAGCTGGCGGTCGAGCGCGGCGAGGTGCTGTGCCTGCTGGGACCGAACGGCGCCGGCAAGACCACGCTGTTCAAGACGCTGCTCGGACTGATCCCTTCGCTGGGCGGCGAGGTCCGCATCGAGGGCCGGCTGCTCGCCGCGCTGTCGCGGCCGGCGCTGGCGCGCAGCATGGCCTATGTCCCTCAGGCGCAGACGATGGAATTCGCCTACACCGTCCTCGACCTCGTCCTGATGGGACGCACCGCCCATCTCGGCCCGTTCGCCGGACCGCGCGCCGCCGACCGCGCGCGCGCGCACGCAGCGCTCGCCGATCTCGGCATCGAGACGCTTGCCGCCGCCGACGCCAACCGGATCTCCGGCGGCCAGCGGCAGCTCTGCCTGATCGCGCGCGCCCTTGCGCAGGATGCGCCGCTGCTGATCATGGACGAGCCGACGGCGAGCCTCGATCTCGGCAATCGCCTTGTCGTGCTGGAGCGGGTGCGCGCCTTGCGCGAGCGCGGCTACGCCATCGTCTTCTCGACCCACGACCCCGACCAGGCGCGCGAACTCGCCGACCGCGTGGCGGTTATCGCCGGGGGACGGCTGGCTGCCTACGGCACGCCCCACGCGACGCTGACGGGCGAAGCGCTGAGCGCGATCTACGGCGTACCGGTCGAGATCGAGCGGACCGAGAGCGGACGCCACGTCGTCGTGCCGGCATCGCGGCGAGGCTAGACGGAGCGGATCACGCCGGGCCGTTGCGCCTCATCAACCGCGACAGCGCGCGCATCTCGGTGGCGGCGGCGCCGTAGGTGCGGCGTTCCATTTCGCGATAGAGCCGCACGATGGCGTTGCCGGCCTCGGTCAGGGCGGCGCCCCCCCCGCCTCCGCCGCCGGTCTGGGCCGTCACGACGGGCTCGCGGCACATGCGGTTCAGCTCGTCCACCAGCAGCCAGGCCTGCCGGTACGACATGTTGAGGGCGCGGCCGGCGGCGGAGATGGACCCCGTCTCGTTGATCAGCTCGAGGAGCCTGACCTTGCCCGGACCGAGGGCGCTTTCGTCGCCGAAATCGATGCGCAGATGCAACGAGGCCTTCTCGGGGGCCATTTTCCTGTCGGTCGGCTTGGCGGCGGCAGCCCGTGACATCGATCCGTCTCGGCAGTCGAAGAGAACGTCGGCCGCCATTATGAAGTCGCGAGACTTCCAAAGCCAGCATGCCCGCCGAGGCCGGCGGCGAGCTGCCGCGCGCGAACGCCCCGCCACCAGTCGTCGATGCGATCGGCGTCGGCGGGAACAACGACGCAGAGGGGTGCGGCGAAATCCTGCCACGCCGCCGCCAAGGCCGGGGAGACCGAGGTCAGGACAGGTATCCCCGCTTCGATCGCGGCCGCGAATGCCGAGCGGAGCCCGTCACCGGCCGCCTCCAGCTTGCCGAACTTGCTCAAAATCACGAGATCGCATCCTCGGGCGATATCGCGCTGCACGGCATCGGCCGCCGCGAGCAAGCCGTCCGGCGCGAGATGGCAACCGGCCGAGCCCGGCCCAAGATCCTGGAAGATGGAAAACCGCTCGCCGCCGCCGAGGCTTCGCAGGAACCCCGCGCTGCACGAGCGATCGGCGAGCCCATGGTCTTCCGCAACCACACCGGCCAGCCGCACGGAGAGCCGCCAGCGCTCGACCAGCGTTTGGAAGAGCGACTGGACCTCGGCGCTTGGCGCCCCCTGGATCGCGGCGATTTGCTTGATTGGATCAGCCATGGCGCCCTCCCTCCCGCCCGCCTCATTTGTAGCCGTACCGGTCGAAGAGCGCGCGGACTTCGGCTGATCGCAGGTACGCGAGCAATCGATCGGCCGCGTCGGCATGAGGCGCGATCATCGTGAGGGCGACAGGATAGACGATCGGAGGATGACTCGCCTCGGGAAAGACGCCGAGGATGCGAGTGTCGGCAACGTCCCTGACATCGGTGGCAAAGACGACGGCGGCCGGCGCGTCGCCCCGCGCCACCATGACGACGGCAACTCGGGGGTTGTCGACGATGGCGATCTTGTCGTCAACGATCTTCCACAGTCCCAACGCGTCAAGACTGGCCTTGCCGTAGCGCCCGGCGGGATGGTCGGCAGGATTGCACATGCACAACGGGCCGGCCCCGACGACCTGCGACAACGGAAAGGTGCCGTCGATGACGACGGGCGCTTCCGCCGACGGCGAGCCATGCCCTGCCAGGACCAGGACGTTGCCGACG
>CAWFYW010000017.1:0-814966 GCA_963820155.1 uncultured Alphaproteobacteria bacterium | reverse complement strand
GCGGCCTGATTCACAATACTCCCCAACTTCATTGGGGAGGAAAGAAGATGCAGGCGGTATCCGCCGGTTTCCGCCCGACCCGTCGCTCGTCGGCCGGCGCAAACCGGCACCGTAGCCGACGGACTCTCCAGCCCGATTCTTGTTGCAGGCGGTATCCGCCCTTTGCGCCCTTTCCGCCGGCGAGTCGGCGTGTCCCTCACCGGTACGTTGGCGAAGCTGCATAGGCCGATCCTCCGGGTCGTCGAGCATCGACAGACTTAGGACATGACTTTGCGCTGGTCCGTCAAGTGCATGTTGTTGCCCGTCCTGACGCGCAAGGATGCGGGCCTGGAGGCCCGCGGTCCGGCGTGACCTGAGAGTCCCTTCGTCATCTCTCCTGATCGTTCGCCAGCCTGAGCAGCGTGTCGACGTGGCAGGGCTGGTCGAGGCGGCACCAGCAGCCGAGGTCGCGGCCGCGCAGCTCCGGGAGCTTCTGCAGCACCCGTTGCCGCAGGTCGCCCAGCGACAGCGACCTCAACTCCTGCGGCGAGAGGCTGCCTTCGAGCCAGCGCCGGTGGAGATCCACCGCCTCCTTCTGGCCATGGAGCGCGACGGCGAAGGGATTGCCCAGCAGCCCCGGCCGGCCGCAATAGAGGGCACCCGCGGGCTTTCGCCAGCCCTTGGTGCGGCGCATCTGGATGCGCTTGGGCGGGTCGGTCTGTTCGATATTCGACCTCTTCACGGTTGCCGGCGAACGGAAACCCCGGCGCATCCCCGGCGTTGATCCTCAAATGAGGAGCGATCCATGCCAGACAAAGCCCGACGCGTCGAACTAGACGACCTCAAGGACAAGGTGTGCGATGCCAGCGAAGCCGCCAAGCGCGCGGACGCCGGCGACCGCGAGAAGGCCGACCTGAAGCTCCTGGAGCAGGAGGAGGCGGCGGCGAAGCTGCGGGCGAAGCGGCCGATCCCGCCAAAATCTCCCGCGCCCGACACGACGGATGCCAAGCTGGACAAGGCGCTCAAGGACAGCTTCCCCGGCAGCGATCCGGTCTCCTTCGTCGAGGCGGCGCCGCTGAAGGAGGGCGACGATAATCTCGAGACGGTCCGGGACAAGGCGAAGAAGCGGTAACGGAGCTCAGCGCGGCGTCTCGCGCCAATCGCGCCCGTCGAGCCGCGCGCCTGCCTTCTTCTTGCCCTTGCGCATCATGCGGTCGCCGTCCGCGGCCCCGGCGGCGGGCGCCCATTCGCCCCACTGCTTGAAGAAGAAGGGAATGCTGCGCGCGACGCACTGGTCGCGCAGCGCGCGGAACCAGGCGGGATGGGAGGGCCGCGCCTTGGGCCCGCTCTCGCCGCCCGCGATCACCCAGCCGAAGGCGAAGTCCTTGAGGTCGAGCGGGCCCAGCAGCGGCTCGGCCGACACGAAGGGCTTCAGCCCGGCCGCGATGCGCAGGATCGAGGGCGCGCGCAGCTCGAGCATCTTCTGGGTCTCGGCGGTGATGCCCAGCCGCACATTCGCCGGCACCGCGCGGCCGGCGAAGAAGGCCTCGGCGACCTTGGGCCGCTTGGTGAGCACCTGCCATTCCAGCCAGGGCGTCGCCTCAACCTCGGCCATGTAGTCGGCGCGCCAGGCCGGGTCGACCTCGCTGTCGAAGGGATCGCACAGGCTGGAGAAGACCTTGGCGCGCCGGCCCGCGGCGCGGGCCTTGCGGTTCCAGGCATGCGGCTGCTTCCAGTAGCCCGCCGACGTGCGATGGCGCGGCGCGCCCGTCTCGAACGCGGCCCAACCGTAGCGCCGGGCCATGGCGGCGGCGTAGCAGTTGTCGCAGGCCTCGGACACCTTGGTGCAGCCGATCCAGGGCGACCAGGTGTGGTCGACCCATTCGATGGCGGTGATCTCGCTCATGGAGCGCTCATGGCGGCAATTTGCGGTGAAGTTGTGTCGGTGGCCCCGTCAGATCGTTCGCCAGAGCGGGCGCAGCGCGAGCAGCGCCGCGAGGCCGAGCGCGCCGGTGACGGCGGTCGCCTGCGGCGCGCCGATGCGGTCGGCGAGCCAGCCCAGCCAGAGGAAGCCGAGCGGCCCGGTGCCGATGCAGACCGACAGCACGCCCATGATGCGCGCGCGCATCTCGTGCGGGGCGGCGAGATAGACCAGCGTCGCCTGCAGGGTGGCGTAGGCTGCGCCGGCGAAGCCGGTGAGCAGCAGCGCGACCGACGCCGGCACGGCGCCGGGCGCCAGCGCGAAGGCGATGAGCGCGAGCTGATAGAGAGCCGCGCCGCCGACGTACGCTCGGGCGTGCCAGCGCGGCACCAGGCGCCAGGCGAGCAGCAGGGCGGCCGCGAAGGCGCCGACGCCGTCGATGCTGGTCAGCAGGCCGACGCCTTCGGGGCCGAGCGCGAGCTGGTCGCGGCCGATCACCGGGATCATGCTGGTGAACGGCCAGCCGAAGAGGTTGTAGACGACCGTGACGGCCAGGATGGCGGCGAGCCGGCGGTCGGCCAGGACGGCGGCAAGGCCGTCGCGCACCTGCGCCAGCACGGGCGCGGCGTGCCTCAAGGGCGCGGCGGTGCGGCGCACGGTGAGGGTGGAGCCGACGGCGAGGAGGTAGAGGCCGGCGCTGAGCAGGAACGTGCCCTCGATGCCGCCTATCACCAGCACGACGCCGCCCAGGGTCGGGCCGACCATGCGGCTGGCGTTCTGGGCCAGCACGTCGATGGCCATGGCGGTCGGCATGCGCTCGCGGCCGACGCTGTCGCCCATCATGGTGCGCCGCAACGGATTGTCGGTGAGCCAGCCGAAGCCGTTGACCAGGGCGCCCACCGCCAGATGCCAGACCTGCAGCACGCCGAAAGCCGCCACGATCGCCAGCACGACCGAGGTGAAGGCGAGCACGGCCATCATGAGGGCGAGCATGCGGCGCCGGTCGACGCGTTCGACGACGGCGCCGAGGAAGGCGCCAAACAGGCCCATCGGCAGCAGCCGCAGCATGGTGACCATGGAGACGAGGAAGGGCGAGCCGGTCTCGCGGTAGACGACCACGCCCACCACCACCGTCTCGAGCCAGCGCACGACCGACGAGATCAGGCCGACCGACCACAGGCGCCAGAAGTCGGCGGGAAATTTCCCGCGCATCAGCGGCTGCAGGGCCTTCAACCGACCTCTCCCGCCAGGGGACAGGGATACCGCGTCAATGCGATAGCCGCGCGTTCGACCCGGGCGTCGCCGCGTGCCATTGTGGCGTTCTCCCAAATGCTTTCGTTGCAGGGACCATACACGGAATGAACCGCCGGATTGAAACCCGACTCTCCGCACAGCGAGTCATCGACGATGGCGACATGCGGCTGTTCCGCGCCCTGCCCGCCCAGGGCCGGCCGTCCGTCGGACCCTTCGTGTTCGTCGACCACTACCGGCACCGGAGCCGGCGCGGCATCGGCGACAAGCCGCATCCGCACGCCGGCATCGAGGTGCTGAGCTATCTGCTCGAGGGCGGCGTGGAGCATCGCGACAGCATGGGCTTTCGCGACCGCCTCGGCGCCGGCGACGCGCAGTGGATCCGCGCCGGCCGCGGCATCCTGCATGCCGAGCAGCCGGAGGGCGGCCGGCACGGGCTGCAGCTCTGGACCAGCCTGCCGCCGGCGCAGAAGCTCGCCGAGCCGACTTACAAGTCGTGGCGCGCCGCCGACATACCGGAGATCCGGAAACCGGGCGCGCGCGTGCGCGTCATCGCCGGGTCGGTCGGGGACGTCACGGGACCGATGGCGCTCGCCACGCCGACCGTCTTCGCGCATGGGGCGCTGGAGGCCGGCGCCACGGTGACGCTCACCGTGGAGGAACAGCACGAGCTCGGGCTCTATGTGCTGGAGGGCGCGATCGCGGCCGAAGGATCGCCGCCGGTCGTTGCCGGCGAGCTCGCGGTGCTGACGCCGGGATCGCATGTCGTGCTGGAAGCGGCGGCCGGTCAGCCGGCCACGGTCGCGCTGATCGGCGGCCAGCCGGCCGAGGGACCGATCCTGTTCGCGGGCCCCTTCGTGATGGACACGCCGGAACGGCTGGTGCGGGCAAGAGAGGACTTCCTGGCCGGCCGTATGGGACGGTTGGAGGGCGTGCCGTCCTGACCTAAAGCACGTCTCGTTCAGACCGCGACCTTGCTGAGCGCGCCGCTCCATGGCGCGCTCCCAGCGCCTCGGCAGGCCGGCGACCCGTTGCCGGGTCGCCGGTCTTCTCGCTGTCTATCGCCTTGCCCGGCTAGCGATGGCCGCCACCCCAGCTCCGTCCAGCGGTGTTCATGGCGCGAGGCTGCGTCGTCGGGCGCTGCATGGTTGCCGGCCTCATCTGCCCCGATGTCCGTGGGGAGAACGCAGCCTGCCGCATCGTCGGGGCCTGAGGCTGAGTCCGAGGTTGCGGCCGGGTCTGAGCCTGCGCCTGACCGCGCGTTCCGCCATTCGCCCAGGCATTCCAGCCGGCATGGCTGTTGGCCGTCTGCTGGCCGTAGGTCGGGCCGCGGCCGCTCCATCCATTGTGCGAGGTAGCGGTCGTGCCGGCCGTCGGCATCGTCGCCGTGCGGTCGTTGTGACGGTCGGCGTAGATCTGCCGGCTCTGGCGGTTCTGCATGTCGCCGACGCGGTTGCGCTCGTGAGGCGTCACGACGCCGTCAGAGCGCGCACGCGCCTCGTAGCGGTCGATGCGGTGCTGACCACGGTCCAGTCGGCCGGTTTCGCCGCGCGTCAGCGAACCATCGTGCGCGCCGTTCCGGATGCGGTTGTCCTCGCGCGCCTCGCGGCGCTCGATGCCTGGCGGACGATTGCCGTCCCAGCCATTGTGCTCGCCGCGGGTCCAGCCATCGTGCTGCCCGCGATCACCATCGTGGCCATGGTCCCAGCTGCGGTTCTGGGCCCAGCCGTCGCGACTGCCGTAACCTCCCCCGCCATCGCGACCCCAGCCGTCCCGGCCACCCCATCCGTCATGGCCGCCGTCGGCGCGGCCCCAGGCCTGCTGCCGATCGTGGCTCTGTCGGTAGATATCGCGGCCCTCACGGTCCGCCATCCTGTCGACGCGGGCACGCTCCTGCGGCGTGACCACACCATCGGCGCGGGCGCGTGCCTGCGCCCGATCGATGGCCCGTTCTCCCTGCTCGAGACGGTAGCCCTCGCTACGGGTGATCTGGCCATCGCGAATGCCGTGCTCGATGCGGTCCTGCTGGTAGTCCTGGCTGTGGTCGACGCCATACATCGATTGCGCGTATGCGCCGCCGGCGGAAAGCAGACCCGCCGTCAGCACTGCGTAGGGAAGAGTCCGAAGTTTAAACATGGTACCCCTCTGTTCGACGGCAATTGCACCGTCTCGGATTCCTATTCCCAGGCGCCAACAAACATCCCTCGATCCTTCCGGCATGCCACAACATTGCCACAGCGCTCTCGCGACCGCGGGAATGCCGACAAACATCGACGTATTGCGGCAGCTAACGCGAGATGGGCGGACTGATTTCGCCGTCCCGCCACAATTCCGCTCGTAACCCCCTATGGACGAAAACGTCACCAGGGAGACCGCAATGACTGGATTGAATTGGCGGAGAGTTCCGGCCGCGGCGATCGCGAGCGTCTTCGTGGTTCTTGCCGTAACGCCCGGCGCCCAGGCGCACGACGAGGGACGTTGGGAGCGCGAGCACTGGGAACGGGAGCACAGGGCGCGGGAGCACAGGGACCGGGAGCACGAGGAGCACCGCCATCATTCCCACAGGCATCACTACGAGTCGGCGCCGCGGGTGGTCTACGAGCGGCCGCCGGTCACGATCATGCCGGCTCCTGTCTATGCCCCCGTCTATCAGGCGCCGGCCTACCCGCAGCCGATGAATCCCAGTCTGAACTTAAACTTCACCGTTCCGCTGCAGTAGGAGAAGGCTGCCATCGCGTCGTCGTAGTCGCGACGCCGACTGTGCCCAACGAGGAGGTTGCCCTGCGGATCGCTTTCGCCCTTCTGGCGTCCATCGTGACCGTAGCGCTTGCCTTACCGGCGCTGGCGCAAGGCTTTGCGGGTTGCCCGCCGGGTCTCGCGATGAAAGGCAACGGTTGCCTGCCGCCCGGCCAAGCCAAGAAGATGTGGGTCTACGGCCGGCCTCCGGTGGCATATCAGCCGCCCGTCGCTTATGTGCCAGCCTATCCCGGCTACCGACAATATCCTGATTACCGCCCATCAGGAGGAGGCAGCCTGAACATTGGTGTGACCGTGCCGCTCCCGTAGCGCCGTTCGTGCCGTTGAGCGACCTCGCCTTGAGGAGCGGCCCGCAGGGCCGCTTCTCGGGATGAGGTTGTTGCTTGAGTTTGTGGCGCGCTCCCCGCAAAGAAGTAGCCATGCCTTCGCTCACCGCCCTCAACTCGCTCAGCGTCGACGTCATCACCGACAATGTCAGCGACACCTACGCCAGCAAGCCCGCCTTCGCGGCGTCGGAGCTGGCCAATGTCATGCTGGCGGGGGCGAAGGAGATTTCCGGCGAGACGCTGCTGGTGGCCAATCTCGGCTATGGCCTGCGCCTGCGTTCGCGCCTGGGCGCCACCGAGCACGTGCTGCTGTTCGACACCGGCACCGAGGGCGCGGCCTTCCTGCGCAACTGCCGCAACCTTGGCGTGGAGCTCGGCGAGGTCGAGGACATCGCGGTGACGCACGGCCATTGGGACCATATGGGCGCCCTGCCGGCGGCGCTCGACGCCATCGTCGCCCGCCGCGGCCGCGGCAGTGTGCGGGTCCACGTCAATCCCGACATGTTCAACGAGCGCGGCGTGCTCCTGGCGGACGGCACGATCTTCCCCGCCGCGCGCGTCCCGGCGCCGGCCGAGATGGAGGCGCGCGGCGCCCGCGTGATCAACGACGGCGGGCCGCGCCTCCTGCTCGACGGCCACTTCCATTACAGCGGCGAGATCCCGCGCGTGACCGCGTTCGAGACCGGCCGCCAGGACCATCTCTGCCGGCGCGACAACGAGCCGGACTGGCGGCCCGATCCCTACCTGATGGACGAGCGCATGCTGGTGGCGAACGTGCGCGACCTCGGCCTGGTCGTGTTCAGCGCCTGCAGCCACGCCGGCATCGTCAATGTCTGCACCGAGGTCCGCCGCCTGTTCCCCGACACGCCGATCCACGCCGTCATGGGCGGCCTGCATCTCGGCGGCGTGATGGAACGGCTGATCCCGCAGACGGTCGAGGGTCTGGAGCCGTTCGACATCGGATATCTCATCGCCGGCCACTGCACCGGCTGGCGCGCCCTACATGCGCTGGCCAATGCCTACGGCGAGCGCGTCAGCCAGTCGGCCGTCGGCACGCGCTACCGGTTCGACGCCAGCCTTCCCGAATCGCAGCGCGCCACGCCGGCGCCGGCGAGCTTCGAGGCGAAGCCGTCCTGGTGACGGCGCAAAACGAAACGGCCGGGCATTGGCCCGGCCGTCCGGAATATCGAAGCTTCGGATCGCCTAATTGATGACGATCTCGACGCGGCGGTTCTGCGGCTCGCGCACGCCGTCGGCGGTCGGCACCAGCAGGCCCTTCTCGCCCATGCCGATGACCGAGATCGCCGTCGCCGGCACGCCGTCACGCACCAGGGCGTCCTTGACCGCATTCGCACGACGCAGCGACAGCGCCATGTTGTAGGCTTCCGGGCCCGACGTGTCGGTATGGCCGGTTGCCGTGATGCGGGCGTTGCCCTTGGTCTTGTAGGCGTTGGCCGCCTGCTGGATGGTCGTCAGCGCCTGCTGCGACAGGTTCGAACGGTCCCAGTCGAAGAACACCATGAACGACGGCGGCGCAACAACCGGCGGCGGCGGGGGCGGGGGCGGAGCCGAGGCGCCAAACCGCATATGCAGGCTCAGCATGGCGCTGGCATTGTTGTTCTGCGGATTGTCGGTCAGCGTATAGGAGACGCCGCCAAGCTGGCCCGAGTGGCTGAAGTTGGGGGTCGTCGTGCCGTAGTAACGGCCTTCCAGGTTGAGACGGAATGTCTGGTCGATGTTCCAGCCCACACCGATGATGCCCTGATAGGCGAACTGCGTGCTCTGTTGCGAGGAGCCCAGCGCGCCCGCGTTGAGGAACGCCACACCGGCGCCGGCGCCGATATAGGGGACGATCGCCGATCCCGCGAGGAAGTCATAATAGACATTCCCCATGATGGCGACCTGGTTGAAGTTGACGCCCGCGCTGCCGCCCAACCCGCCGATCGTCAGCGTGCCGGTGTTCTCGCGATAGACGCCCTCGACTTCCACGCGAGGCCCGATGAAGTCGTAGCCAACCGAGCCACCGGCGACCCAGCCGGTGTTCCAGGAAGCGCTCGTCGAGGTCGAGAGGGAGCCGAAGGGCGGGATGGTGAGCGTCGACGTGAACGTACTGTTGAACATCCAGTTGGCGCCGCCTTCCGCCCCGATGTAGAAGCCGCCCGGCTGGAGCGGCGTCTGCGCCTGGGCGCACAACGGCATGGCTGCGAGCAACGCAGCCCCAACGATCATCCTTTTCATCCCGAATCTCCCCCGCTGCTTCGTTGCGTTCTGGTGCTGTCGAGCAGGAAGCAACCATACTACCATGGGTAGACGGCCACAATCGCGCCTGCTCTCAATCGAAAGCGCTGTGCCATTTGCGCAACACGCCCCCAAAAGCGCTAGACGCGGCTATTGCTCGAGCGCGACGCGACCAGGCCGGCGGACTCGACGACGCTGCATTGCGAGCGCCGGCAGACGCTGGCGCGCGGCGCGCGGGATCAGCCTCAGCCACGGCGCCGCATGGAAGGCGCTCATCAGCCCGTACATCGCCGCCATGCTGCCGAGGGGAGACGCGCCCGAGCAGAGCATGTCGAGCGGCCCCGGCCCGCCGGCGGCGGTGACCAGCGCCATGACGGCGAAGGTCGGAGCGGCCGCCAGCGACAGCCAGTCGGCCGCGCCCAGGCGGCCCGCGCGCGACGGGCCGCCCTTCTCGATGCCGGTCGCCTGGCAGGACATGGTCATCCCGCGCAGCACGACTTCGCCGCCGTCGTCTTCGGCGCCGGCTCGTAGCGGTCGTGGTGGCGCACCCAGGCCATGGTGAAGTCGAGCCCGTCCTCGTCGCGGCCCTTGGGCGTGAGGTCGAGCAGGTTGTAGGTGTGCATCATCACCTCGACGCCGCGGCCGTAGGTCGAGTAGGTGTGGAAGACCTCGCCGGCATCGTCCTTCCAGAAGGCGCTGACGCCCGGCATCTCCTCGCCCGGCGGCCGGCTGCCGAAATTGTAGTCGGCCGTGCCGCTCGCCCGCTCTTCCGGCGTGAAGGTGACGTGGAAGTCGCGGTTGAAGGTGGTGCCGTCCGACGACACCCAGGGGAACCTCCAGCCCATGCGCTTCTTGAAGCGCTCGATCTCGGCGAGCGGCGCGCGCGAGACGGCGACGAAGGCGGTGTCGCGCTGCGCCAGGTGCACCAGCGTGGGGTCGGTGTGGTCGGCCATGTAGGAGCAGCTCTTGCAGCCCTGCTCCCAGCCCGGGGCCAGCATGAAGTGCTGCATCACGAGCTGGTGGCGGCCGTCGAACAGGTCGGCCAGCGGCCGGCGGCCCTTCGGCGTGTCGAACAGGTAGTCCTTCTCCATCCGCACCCACGGCAGGGCGCAACGCTCGCGCGCGACCTGGTCGCCGAGGCGGGTCAGCTCCTTCTCGCGCGCCAGCAGCTTGCGGCGCTCGGCCAGCCACTGGTCCCGCGACACGACGGAATGATCCGCGATTGGACCAATCGTGGGGGAACGGTCCAGGGTGCTGGCATTGGCAATGGCGGTGGTCATGGCGTGCTCCTCGATGCTGCCAAGGGTCGTCTGTCACGCGCTACAATTGGGCCGGACGCCCGAACGGTGGGAGTTACAAGTGTGGCGGGATTCCCCTGCCGGGATTCGCGACGCCCTTGTTACTCCCCGCACCCCCGCAGGCCGGCTAGGATCCGACGAACACAGGCTGAAAGCAGCCGCGCCAGGATGAAAACATGACCTCATCACCCGCCGAGATCCTTCGCGAATACGGACCCTTCCCCGGAGCCGACGACGTGCACGGCCTGACGTTCGACGGCCGGCACGTCTGGTTCGCCTCGGGCGACAAGCTCAACGCCTTCGATCCCGAAAGCGGCACGATGGTGCGCTCGATCGACGCCGACGCGCATGCGGGAACGGCGTTCGACGGCCGCCACCTGTTCCAGATCTTCGAGAAGCGCATCCAGAAGATCGACCCCAAGACGGGCAAGGTGCTGGCCACCATCCCGGCGCCCGGCGACGGCGGCGACTCCGGCATGGCGTGGGCCGAGGGCACGCTGTGGGTGGGGCAGTATCGCGCGCGCAAGATCCACCAGGTCGATCCCGAGACCGGCAAGGTGCTGCGCACCATCGATTCCAACCGCTTCGTCACCGGCGTCACCTGGGTCGAGGGCGAGCTGTGGCACGGCACCTGGGAGGGCGACGAGAGCGCGCTCCGACGGATCGATGCCAAGACGGGCGAGGTGCTGGACGAGCTCACGCTGCCGGCCGGCACGGCCGTGTCGGGGCTCGAATCCGATGGCGGCGACCGCTTCTTCTGCGGCGGCAGCCGCAGCGGGAAGGTGCGGGCGGTGAGGCGGCCGCGGCGCGGGGCTGCGGCAGGCGGTAGCGCATAAGCGCATGCGGCGACGGCCTTCCGCCGTTGTCCTTTTGTTCAAACGACCCAGCCGACACCTTGAGTGAGCATCCTGTGCATCGGCATGGGATCGCACCTATCTGTGGTGTCTTCTCAACCAAATTAGACCTGCAACCGCGCTTGAAGTAAAATCTCCACCACCTTGCATTCCGGAGTCTTTCGATGCCGCGGTCCTCGTGGAAAGGCTATCTCAAGCTCTCCCTCGTCTCGTGCGCGGTGGCGCTCTACAACGCCTCGTCGTCGTCGGAGCGGGTGTCGTTCAACACGCTGAACCGCAAGACCGGCAACCGGCTGAAGCAGAACCTGGTCGACAGCGTGAGCGGCGAGCCGGTCGACACGGCCGACCGCGTCAAGGGCTACCAGGTTGCCAAGGGCCAGTACGTCATGGTCGAGGACACCGACCTCGAGGCGCTCAAGATCGAGAGCAGCAAGACGATCGAGATCGAGACCTTCGTGCCGGCCGCCGAGATCGACGAGATCTACCTCGACAGCCCCTATTACCTCGCGCCCGACGACAAGGTCGCCGAGGAGGCGTTCGCCGTCATCCGCGAGGCCATGACCAGGAAGAAGATGGTGGGCATCGGCCGCGTCGTGCTGGCCCGGCGCGAGCGCATGCTGATGCTGCAGCCGCGCCACAAGGGCATGCTGGCCACGACCCTGCGCTATCCCTACGAGGTGCGGCAGGACGCCGAGTATTTCGAGGGCATCACCGACGTGAAGCTGCCGGCCGAGATGCTCGACATCGCCCAGGAGATCATCGGCCGCATGTCCGGCCACTTCGAGCCCGACACGTTCAGCGACCGCTACGAGGAGGCGGTCGTCGCCATGCTGCGCGCCAAGCAGGCGGGCGAGGCCTTCGCGGTGGCCGAGCCGTCGCAGCCCGCCAACGTCGTCAACATCATGGATGCGCTGAAGAAGAGCCTGCAGGCGTCGGGCGGCGAGGCGGGCGCGATGCGCCGGCCGCGCGCGCCCAGCAAGAAGCCCGCCGACAAGCCGGCCGCGGCGGCGCCGGCGCGCAAGCCGAAAGCGCGCAAGGCCGCCGCGCGCTGAGGGCGGGAGGCCGCGTTGCCTCTCGCCGCCTCCCTCGCCGGGCAGACAATCTTCCTCGTCGGCCGCCTGCAGGGCCTGACTCGCCGGCGGCTCGACCAGCTCGTGCGTGCGCGCGGCGCGAAGCTCGCGACGCGGCCGGGCAACCGGATCACCACCATCGCCTTCGGCCATTCGGCCGTGGCGCGCGCGCTCGACGACGGCCGCGTGGCGCTGCCCGCCGGCCTGCCGGCGACGGCGGCGCTGATCAGCGAGAACGTGCTGCGCCGCCAGCTCGGCCTCGGCGAGCCGCCGGAAGCGGTCGACCGCAGCCTGGGGCAGGCGGAGGTCGAGCGGCTGGCCGGACTGACGCCCAACCTCGTCGCCTGCCTGGTGCTGTTCGACGTGCTGGAGCCGGTCGACGAGCGCTTCGCATGGCGCGACCTGGTGGCGGCGCGCGAGGCGGCGCGGCTGCTGAAGCGCGGCGTGGCGCTGGGCGACGTGCTCGAGGCCGCGATGTCGCTGCGGCGGCGCGGCGGCCATCTCAGCGAGGCGCGGCTCACCGAAGGCCCGTCGGGCACGCTGGTGCGCGAAGTGGCGGGACAGCTCGCCGAGCTCTCGGGCCAGCTCCAGATGCCGCTCGAGGGGCGCCCGGAACGGAAGATGCGCAGCATCGACGATCTTCTCGTCGAGGCTGAAGAAGCCGAACTCGCGGGCGACCTCGCCGCGGCCGAGAGCCTCTACACGACGGCGATGCGCGCCGACACCGCCGACCCCGTGCTGCCCTTCAACCTCGGCAACGTGTTCCAGAGCCAGGGCCGCGGTCCCGAGGCCAAGGTGGCGTGGCAGATCGCGGTGGCGCGCGATCCCGCCTTCGCCGAGGCCTGGTACAACCTGGCGCTGGCGGCGGAGGACGAGCGGCAGAGCGACCTCGCCGTCGCCGAATACCGCCGCGCCGTGCAGGCGCAGCCCGACTATGCCGACGCGCACTTCAACCTGGCGCTGCTGCTGACCAGGCTGGAGCGCTGCGACGAGGCGCTCGCCGCCTGGGAGCGCTTCCTCGAGCTCGAACCCACGTCCAAGCAGACGGGCATGGCGCAGAAGGCGATCGCGCTCTGCCGCATGAAGATCCAGCAGGAGCGAACGCATGTTCCTGTCCCCCGCTAGGGGGAGAGGAGCTTGAAGTCTGATAGCTTTTCCGCCGTGGCCAAGACCCTCGCCTCCTACAACGCCAGGCGCGACTTCTCGAAGACGCCGGAGCCGCCCGGGCGCGCGGGCGGCGCGGCGGGCAACGCCTACGTCATCCAGAAGCACGCGGCGCGGCGGCTGCACTACGATTTCCGGCTCGAGATCGACGGCGTGCTGAAGAGCTGGGCGGTGCCGGAGGGGCCGAGCCTGGTCGCCGGCCGGAAGCGGCTGGCCGTGCATGTCGAGGACCATCCCCTCGCCTATGGCGGCTTCGAGGGCGTGATCCCGCCCGGCCAGTACGGCAGTGGCACGGTGATGATCTGGGACCAGGGCACCTGGACGCCCGAGTTCGATCCCGCCTTCGGCCTCGCGAAGGGCCACCTGAAGTTCCGGCTGGACGGCCGCAAGCTCGCCGGCCAGTGGCATCTCGTGCGGCTCAAGCCGAAGCCGCGCGAAAAGCAGGAGGCCTGGCTGCTGTTCAAGTCCGACGACGCCGCGGCGCGGCCGGCCGATGCGCCGGACATCCTCGCCGAGAAACCGGACTCGGCGGCGACCGGCCGCAGCCTCGAGGCGATCGCCCGCGCGCAGGACCGCGTATGGGACCCTGGCCAGGGCGAGACCGCGCAGCCGCAGAAGAAGAAGCGCCGGCGCCGGCCGGTCGTCGATCCCTCGACGCTGCCGAGGGCGCGGAAGACGGCGATGCCGGGCCATGTCGAGCCCGCCCTGGCGACGGCGACCGCCCAGGCGCCGTCGGGCAAGGGCTGGCTGCACGAGATCAAGCACGACGGCTACCGGCTGCAGGCGCATCTGGAAAACGGCCGCGTCACCCTGTTCAGCCGGCAGGGGCTCGACTGGACCGAGCGCTTCCCCGCCGTCGCCCACGCGCTGGCCGACGTGCCGGCCAAGCTCGCCATCATCGACGGCGAGGTGGTGGTGCAGACGGCGGCCGGCGTCGCAAGCTTCGCCATGCTGGTCGATGCGCTGAAGAGCGGCGGCGGCGACATGGTGCTCTACGGCTTCGACCTGCTCTATCTCGACGGCTTCGACCTGCGCGCCGCACCGCTTTCCGCGCGCAAGGCGGCGCTCGCCCCGCTCCTGGCCGCGGCCGGATCGCAACGCGTGCGCTACAGCGAGCACATCGAGGGCGACGGCGACGCGGTCTTCAGGCACGCCAGCCGGCTGGGACTCGAGGGCATCGTCTCCAAGGAGGCGTCGCAGCCCTACCGCTCGGGACGGGTGAAGACCTGGCTCAAGGTGAAATCGAGCCAGAGCGACAGCTTCGTGATCGCGGGCTTCATCCCCTCCACCGTCGACAGCAGATCGATCGGCGCGCTGGTGCTGGGCGAATATGCCGGCGACGCGCTGGTGCCGGTCGGCCATTGCGGCTCGGGCTTCACGGCGGCGAGCGCGCGCGAGCTGTGGCAGCGGCTCGAGCCGCTGCGCACCAAGACGGCGCCGCTCCGGGACGAGACGGCGATCCCGAAGGGCGTGCGCTGGGTCGAGCCCGTGCTGTCGGCCGAGATCGAGCATCGCGGGCGGACCGGCGGCGGACTGATCCGGCACGCGGTGTTCCGCGAGCTGGTGGAGGGGAAGGCGGCGGCGGAGAAGCCGCGCGAGGCGGCGCCGAAACCGAAGCGCAAGCCGCCGGCGGTGAAACCGGAGCCGACGGTCCGGCTGACCAATCCCGGCCGGCTGCTGTGGCCCGGCCAGGGCATCACCAAGCAGGGGCTGGCGGAGTTCTACGCGGAGATCGCCGGGTGGATCCTGCCGCACGTCGTGGGCCGGCCGCTCAGCCTGCTGCGCTGTCCCGAGGGCGTCGCGGAAAAGGGCTTCTTCCAGAAACACGCCTGGGCGGGACTCGGCGAGGCCGTGCGGCAGGTCGCGGTGCCGAACGACGAGCAGCCCATGCTGGTGATCGACGATCTCGCGGGCCTGCTCGAGCTCGTCCAGGCGAGCGTGCTGGAGATCCACCCCTGGGGCGCGCGCGCCGACCGGCCGGACCTGCCCGACCGCGTGACCATCGACCTCGATCCCGGCGACAACGTGCCGTGGCAGCGGGTGGTCGACGCCGCGCACGAGGTGCGCCGGCGGCTGGCGGCCCACAAGCTCGCGAGCTTCGTGAAGACGACAGGCGGCAAGGGGCTGCACGTGGTGTTCCCGCTCACGCCGCAGGCCGGCCCTTCACCAGCAAACTGGGACACGGTGAAGGCGTTCGCCCGGTCGATCGCGTCGGCGATGGCGGCCGACCGGCCGGACCTCTACACCGACACCATGGCCAAGAGCGGCCGGCGCGGCCGCATCTACATCGACTACCTGCGCAACGGCCTGGGGGCGACGGCCGTCGGCGCCTATTCGACGCGCGCGCGCGAGGGCGCGCCGGTGTCGGTGCCGCTGGCCTGGGACGAGCTCGGCGAGGCCATCCGCTCGAGCCATTTCACCGTGGCCAACCTGCCCAACCGGCTGTCGTTCCTCGATCGCGATCCATGGCAGGGCATCGATTCGCTGAAGCAGACGCTGCCCGGGGCGAGCATCTCGACGCCAGCGAAAGCCGCGCTCGTCGCCCACTGGAAGAAGGTGGGCAAAAAAGCGCTGGCCCATCTCGCGCGCCGGCCGCTGGTGCTCGACCGCGGCGCGCCGCCGGCCGACGCGCCAGTCTGGGTCGACAGCGTCGCGGGGCTGCTCGGCCTGATCGAGCAGACCGGCGCCGTCGAGATCGGCGCGATCAACGCCTCCATCGACGATCCCGAGCGGCCAGACCAGCTCGTGTTCGCCATCCCGGCGAAGGACTGGAAGAAGGCCGTCGAGACGGCCGGGCGCCTGCGCGCGCTGCTGCGGGCCGAGGGGCTGGAAGGCTGGCCAAAGCTCACGGGCGGCCCCGAGCTGCACGTCATGGTGCCGATCGAGCCGGAGCTGAGCTGGCAGGAGGCGGCGCGCTACAGCGAGGCGATCGCCGCGCGGCTGGGCGGTGGCACCGTCGACTGCCGCTACAACCGGCGCGGCGCGGCGGCGATCGGCGCCTTCTCGCCGCGCGCCCTGCCCGGCTTCCCGATCGCCGCGCCCGTCGACTGGACGGCGCTGGCGCGCGTCGCCGGGACCGACGCGTTCACGCTGACGCAGCACAGGCGCATAGAGACCGGCCGATAGTCGGCGGCTTGCAGACCGACCAGGACAAGCTAGGCACCGGGTTCGGCGCGCCCTCGCCGGGCGATGTAACCGAGCGCCGTTGAAGGATCAACGATAGGGATACTGTCGTGACCACGAAGCGTGAGCAGGTCGGCATCACCGGATACGACGAGATCAGCGCGCGCCGCGGCGGCGATCGCCAGCACCGCGTCGTCGTCAGGATCCCTGCTTGCCGGGGTCGGCAGCGGCTGTGGGTCGACGATTTCAACCAGCCGTCGCAATTGCCGCAGCAGGCTTTCCTCGTCGGTCCTGGCGCGTTTCAGGATTGCCCGAAATTTTCGGCGACGGATGACGGTGGCAAACTCGCCGATCAAGGCCGCGGAGGTGACGATGGTGATCGCACCGGCTCGGGCCTGCTCAAGCAATTCGTGCGGCGGGCCATGCCACAGCAGGCCGGAGACCAGCACGTTGGTATCAAGAACGACCCGCACGCCGCTTGCGCCGGACGCGGGCCGCCTTCACCTCCGCATCGATCTCGCGCATCGACATCGGCGCGACACCGGCGCGGGCCACGCGGTCGGCGATCGTCAGCAGCGAATCAGCCGCTCGCCGACGCCTGACGGCGTCATTGACGAGGCGGGCCAGGGCACGCGGCGTCAACAGCCCCGCTTCGCGCGCCGTCTTGGCAGTCGCATCGGAAAGCTCGATCTGAACTTTGGTCATCATGCGGCCTTGTCCGCCCGCCTCCTTGAGACTGACGAAGTACGGGACCCTGTATAGCGGCTGCGGCCCGGCTGTTTAAGCCCTCACCACTGCGCCAGGTATTGCCGGATCGGCTCGGCGCCGGGATTGGTGAACTTGCGGTCGAGCACGATCTCCTTGGTGGTGGCGCCCTGGCCGTAATAGAGCGCGTTCCAGTCGCTGTCGGGATCGAGGTAGGAGCCTTCGAGCGACATGCCGGCGAACAGGCCGGCGGAGTTGGAGAAGGCCACGATGTCGGCGCCGACCGCCGTCGTCGAGGCGCCCTCCAGGCCGATGCCGACCGCGACCAGGGTGACGCCGGCCTCGGCGCCGAACTTGAAGCGGTGGTCGAGGATGGCGTTCAGGCCCTTCGTGGTGCGGATGATGAAGACGATCTCCGACACCTTGGCGCCGATCTGCAGGCCGACGCTGCCCGAGCCCATGCCGTAGAAGGCGGGTGGGCTCCATTCCCGGGGGCCGCTCCTCGCCAGCAGCGTGCCGCGCCCGCCGGCGGCGCCGAAGATGAAGCCGCCCTGCACCAGCTCGGGGAAGATCAGCACGCCCTGGGCGTTGGGCATCATGCGGGTGGCGTCGGGAAAATCCTTGCCGCCCAGGACCTTGCGGGCGGTCTCCAGGCAGGAATTGACCAGCGACTGGCGGCGAGCGTCGGCGCGGGCCGGGGCGACGGCAAGAAACGGGGCGGCGATAGCGGCCGCAGTCCCCGAAAGGACGGTTCGGCGATCGAGCTTCATTTTCTGCTCCTTGGGCTCATGGCCAACGCCGGGGGAGGCGCCTTGGCGGCCACTGCAAAAGCAATGATAGCACGGTTCGGGGCAGAATTGGGGCGGGGTGACGTTGACTCCGGATGGACTCAGGGCGGGAGGGTCAACCGCCGGCCGGGCGGTCCTTCATGGTGAGCGGCAGGCCCGCCGCCATCAGGATCACGCGGTCGGCGCGCTCGGCGATGCGCATGTTGAGGCGGCCCTGGGCGTCGCGGAAGGCGCGGCCGAGCGGCGTCTCGGGCACCAGGCCGAGGCCGACCTCGTTGCTCACGAACACGACCGGGGCGGCGTAGCCGTCGAGCGCGCCCACCAGCTCGTCCGTCGCCTGGTCGATATCGGCGCCGGCGTGCAGGAGGTTGGAGAGCCAGAGGGTGAGGCAATCGACCAGCACCGGCTGGCGGTGCGCGGCAGCCCCCTCCAGCGCCTCGGCCAGCCGCAGCGGCTCCTCGACGGTGGTCCAGGCGGTGCCGCGCCGGGTGCGGTGGGCCATGATGCGGGTCGCCATCTCGACATCGCCCGCCTCGGCGGTGGCGATATAGACGGCGGGCCGCGCCGGGCCGCCGAACAGGCTGCCGGTGGCGAGCTTCTCGGCGTGGCGGCTCTTGCCCGAGCGCGCGCCGCCCAGCACCAGCGTGACCGGCGGCAGCGGGAAGGTGGTGATGTGTTCCATCAGCGTCGGTTCTCGCCGGGAGCGATCAATGCGCGCTCGCCCTCACCAGCCAGCAGGCGCCGGGCAGCCGTACCCCGTCGCGGCCTTCGTGCGGCGCGAGCGTGGCGGCGATGGCTTCCTTGGCCTTGTCGATCGCCGCGGGCTCGGCGCCGGCGAAGGCGCGCGCCAGGGGCCCGAAGCGGCCGGCGCCGGCGACGATATCGGCGACGCTGTCGCCCATCCAGATCTGGCGGTCGATGGGCTCGATCCGCGGCGCGGCGAAGCCCGCCGCTCCCAGGATGCGCTCGACGCGCGCGCGCTCGCCGAAGGCGAACTGGCCGGGATCCTCGGGGCCGGGCCGCGGCAGCGGCGGCAGGAAGGGCTGGGCGGCGCGCAGCGGCACCGTGGCCCAGGGATTCTCCTGCGGCGTGCGCCAGGCGACGAAGACCAGGCGGCCGGCCGGCTTCAGCGCGTGGCGGATGTTGCGGAAGGCCGCCACGGGATCGGCGAAGAACATGACGCCGAAGCGCGAGAAGACGAGATCGTAGGTCCCCGCCTTGAAGGGATGGGTGGCGGCGTCGCCGACCACGAAGGTGGCGTTGTCCAGCCGGTGCGCGCGCGCCGCGCCGATCAGGGTCTCGGAAATGTCGACGCCCAGCACATGGCCGGTGAGGCCGACGGCGTGCGCCAGGGCAGCGGTCGTGCCGCCGGTGCCGCAGCCGATATCGACGACATGCTCGCCGGGCTGTGCGGTGGCCGCGGACAGGGCGGCCGTGCCGATGTCGGCGACCGACCGTTCGATGCGCCCGTAGGAGGCGAGCCAGCCCTCGCCGCCCGGGCCATTCCAGTAGGCCGCCTGCTCGGCGGCGAGCTCCGCCTGCGTCTTCATGCCAGCGCCGCCGCCTTGGCCACGACCAGCTCGCGCGGCATGTAGTTCACGAAGCCCACGCGCCAAGCATGCGCCGGATCGGCCTGCTCGAAATGCTCGATCAGGGTGATGGACACGTTGTCGATCTCGAAGCGCACCGCCGCCTCGGGATGGAGATCGAAGGCGTGCGCCAGCGCGGCGCGGATGGTGCCGCCATGCGCGGTGGCCACGATGTCGCGGCCGCGATGTTCCGCCGTCAGGCGCTCGATGCTCTTCACGGCGCGGTCGCGCAGGTCGACGAAGCTCTCGCCGCCCGGCGGGCAGTGCTCGGGCGGGCCCAGCCAGAACAGGTGGTTGTTGGCGTGCTTCTCGGCGATCTCGGTGTAGGTGAGGCCCTGCCAGTCGCCGAAATGCTGCTCGGCGAGGTCGGGATCGATGTTGAGCCCGGCCATGTCGGCGCCGGCCCGGGCGAGATGCTCGGCGGTCTTGCGGGCGCGCAGCAGGTTGGAAGCGTACCAGATCGCGCCGCGCGGCAGCAGCCTGGCCTGGTGGCGAAACAGCGCCTCGTTGCTCACGTCGCAATCCTTGTCGGTCTGGCCGTAGCAGCGCGCTTCCGGGTTGGGCACCGGCGCATGCCGCACCCACCACCAGCGCGTGACCAGTCCGGTGATCTTGGCGCCTGTGGCCATGACTACTCCTCTATTGTCCTCGAGCGCAGCGAAGGATGACTAATGCCCGATGAACAGCGCCGCCACCACAAGGAAGGCGATCTCGGCCTTCTGCTGCACGGCGCCCAGTGTGTCGCCGGTGTAGCCGCCGATCCTGTCGGCGATCCAGCGCGACGCCGCCCAGGTGGCGGCGATGGCCGCGAGCGGCGCCAGCAGGGCGACGAAGAAGCCCTTGCCGAGCAGCAGCAGGAAGGCGAGCGCGGCGCCCAGCCCGATGGTGAGCCAGACATCGTTGTCGGTGGGCTTGCCGGCCTGCGCGCCCAGCCCGTCGGCATGCACCGGCGAGAAGGCGAGCAGCGGCCAGGCGAGCACCGCGCGCGACAGCGCATGGGCGCCGATCAGCACGACCAGGCCGGTCGAGCCGCTGAACTGCGCCAGGCAGGCGACCTTGACCAGCACCGAGAGCGCCAGCGCCAGCACGCCGAACGTGCCGTTGCGGCTGTCGCGCATGATCTCCAGGCGCCGCGCGGCGTCGAGCCCGTGCGGGCCCAGCCCGTCGGCGGTGTCGGCGAGACCGTCTTCGTGCAGGGCGCGGGTGATCAGGATGGCCGCGCCGACCGCCAGCACGCCGGCGAGCCAGCCCGGCCCGGCCAGGCCGCGCACCACGGCGAAGACCAGCCCGGCCGCCAGCCCGACCGCCGCGCCGATGAAGGGCAGCACGGGCAGCACGTCGGCGAGCGGCCAGCGCGGCACGCCGACATCGAGCTTGAAGCCGGTGAAGAACGAGGCCTGCTCCTTGAAGGCCTGCAGCCAGTCGTCGAACGACGAGGGGCGGCGGCCGAGACTGTCGTAGGACGGATCGTTGGGACTGGTCATGATCCGGCAAATATAGGATGGTCCGCGCCCGCCATGAACGCCCAGCCGCAACTTTAATGGCCGCCACTTTCGACGAGATGCGCGGCATCCTGCGCGACCTGCCGGGACCGGACCTCGAGGCCCGGACCGAGGTGGTGCGCCGCCAGGCCGAGCTCACCAAGCCGGCGGGCGCGCTCGGCCGGCTGGAGGAGATCGCCGAATGGCTGGCCGCCTGGCAGGGCCGCGCCCAACCGCGGGTCGAGCGACCGCGCATCGCGGTGTTCGCCGGCAGCCACGGCGTGGCGGCGCGCGGCGTGTCGGCCTATCCGCCGGAAGTCACGCGGCAGATGGTGCAGAACTTCCTGGCCGGCGGGGCGGCCATCAACCAGCTTGCCCAGAGCATCGACGCCGACCTGCGCATCTACGAGCTCGACCTCGCCCATCCGACCGACGACTTCACGCGCGGTCCCGCCATGAGCGAGCCACGCGCCGCCAACGCCATGGCCTACGGCATGATGGCGGCCGAGCCCGGCATCGACGTGCTGTGCCTGGGCGAGATGGGCATCGCCAACACCACGACGGCGGCGACGCTCTGCGCCGCCCTGTTCGGCGGCGGCGGCGCGGACTGGGCGGGGCCCGGCACGGGCGTGGCCGGCGAAGCGCTCGCCCGCAAGACCGCCGTCATCGACGAGGCGCTGGCGCATCACGCGCCGGCCATCGCGCGGCGCGATCCCTTCGAGCTGCTGGCGGCGGTGGGCGGCGAGGAATTCGCCGCGCTGGCCGGCGCCGTGCTGGCCGCCCGCATGGGCCGCATCCCGGTGCTGCTCGACGGCTATGCCTGCACGGCGGCGGCCGCGGTGCTGCACGCCGTCGACCGGCGCGCGCTCGACCATTGCCTGGTCGCGCACCGCTCGGCCGAGCCCGGCCATGCGCGGCTGCTGCAGGCGATCGGCCAGCGGCCGCTGCTCGACATGGACATGCGGCTGGGCGAGGCTTCGGCGGCGGCGCTGGCGGTGCCGATCCTGAAGGCCGCCGCCGCCTGCCACAACGGCATGGCGACGTTCGCGCAGGCGGGCGTGAGCGGGAAGGATGCCTAGAGCGGACCAGACGGAGCGGCCATGAACGACGCGACACCTCCCTCACCCGACCGCTTCGCCGGCGGCGCGGCCTACATACAGGGCCGGTTCGTGCCGATGGCCGAGGCCACCCTTCCGGTGACCGACTGGGGCTTCACGCGCTCCGACGTGGTCTACGACGTCGTCCATGTCTTCGGCGGCGGCTTCTTCCGCCTCAACGATCACCTCGACCGCTTCCACCGCGCGATGGAGCGGCGCCGGCTCAAGCCGCCGGAGGACCGGGCCGCCATCGAGGACGTGCTGCATCGCTGCGTGGCGCTGGCCGGCCTCGACGACGCCTATGTCTCGATGGCCTGCGCGCGCGGCCGGCCGCGGGTCGCCGGCTCGCGCCGGCCGGCCGACTGCGACAACCACCTGATCGCCTACGCCATTCCGTGGATCGACGTCATCCCCAAGGACGTCCAGGAGCGCGGCGCGCATCTGTGGATCGCCGGCACGCCGCGCGTGCCCGATGCCTCGGTCGATCCGACGGTCAAGAACTACCAGTGGAACGACCTGACCAGCGGCCTGATGGAGGCGCACGACCAGGGCTACGACACGGCGATCCTGTGCGACGCCGAGGGCTACGTCACCGAAGGGCCGGGCTTCAACCTCTTCGTGGTCAAGGACGGCCGCGTGCTGACGCCCGACCGCGGCAGCCTGCAGGGCATCACGCGGCTCACGGTGCTGGAGATCTGCGCGGAGCTCGGCCTTCCGGCCGCGGTCGCGGCCATCCCGCGCGCCGTGCTGGAAGACGCCGACGAGGTGTTCGCCGCGACGACGGCGGGCGGCGTGATGCCGGTATCGCGCGTCGGCGGCCGCATCCTGGGCAACGACCGGCCGGGTCCGCTTTCGGTAACGCTGAAGGAGACCTACTGGCGCTGGCACGCGGAAGGCCGCCACCGCACGCCGGTGCGGCCGCTGCAAGCGCCGGCGCCGGCCGGCTAGCCCTGCTTCTGCGCGCCCGGCAGGAAATCGTCGAGCGGCACGCCGAAGGAGTTCAGCGCCCACGACACGAGATTGTACTGGCCGACGGTGAAGACCGCGTCCATGAGCTGCTCGGTCGAGTATTTCTTCGACAGGACCGCCCAGGTCGCGTCCGAGACGACGGAGTTCTCGTAGAGATCGTCGGCCACCTGCAGCAGCGCCGCCTCCTGCTCGCTCCAGCCGGCGGCCTTCGGGCCCTGCTTCAGCCGCTCGATGTCGGCGTCGGAGACGCCGCCGCGCCTGGCGATCAGCTCGTGCTGGGCAAACTCGTATTCGGCCTGGTTCAGCCAGCCGATGCGCAGGATCAAGAGCTCGCGATCGCGGAACGGCAGGGTCTGCTTGCCGAGGACGTGGCCGGCGAACGGCGTCCAGCGCTTCACCAGGGCCGGATGATGGGCCAGCACCTTGAAGATGTTGAAGACCTGGCCGTTCATGGCGTTCTTCTCGACCGTGGCGCGATCCTCCGCCGCCATGGTCGACAGGTCGCGCAGGGGAATGCGCTGCTTGCGCTTGATCACCGAGTTTCCTCCCTTGAAAGATGCCGGCAATCTAGATTGTTTTTGCCGGGAGCGCTAAGCCCTCAGCTCGAGCACCGACTTCAAATCACCCTGGCGGCCCGCTCCTGACATCGTTATGTCAGGAACATGCGTCGCGCCGACCGGCTGTTCGACATCATCCAGATCCTGCGCACGGCGCGGAAGCCGGTCACTGCGGCCAGCCTGGCCGACGAGCTGGAAGTCACCGTGCGCACGATCTATCGCGACGTGGCGACGCTGCAGGCCCGGCGCGTGCCGATCGAGGGCGCGGCCGGCCTGGGCTACGTGCTGCGCAAGGGATTCGACCTGCCGCCGCTGATGTTCACCGTCGACGAGGTCGAGGCGATCACGGTCGGCGCCCGCCTGGTGCAGCGCCTGCGCGATTCGGAGCTTCAGCAGGCGGCCAAGCGCGTGCTCGACAAGGTGACGGTCGTGCTGCCCGACAGCCTGCGCTCCCACCTCGCCGAGGCGCCGTTCTACGTGTCGCGGGGCGACGCCGCGATGCCTCGGGGCGTCGATGTGGCGCAGGTCCGCCATGCCATCCGCGACCGCCGCAAGATCCGCATCTCGTACGTCGACGAGAAGAGCAACCGCACGCGGCGCACCATCTGGCCGCTCGCCATGGCCTACTATGTCGACGTCACCCTGATCGGCGCCTGGTGCGAGCTGCGCAGGGACTTCCGCAACTTCCGGGTCGAGCGGATCACTGCGTCACGCGTGCTGGCGGCGCACTTCCAGGATCACAAGGGCGAGCTGCTCGCCCGGTGGCTCGCCCTGCCCAAGGACCGGCCGGTCTCGCGGCTTTGAGCCTCGCGGCTTTGACCGGCGCGACCCGGCATCTCGGCGGCGTCGCGTCCCTGCGCGAACGCGAGCTGCGCCGCGGCGAGCCTGGCATGGCCGCGCGTGGTGAACTGGGCGCCGTCCAAGGCGAAGTACGGAGAAGCGATGGCGTGGAACCGGAAGGCATTGCCTTCCCTGACGACCACGCCGGCGGGCTTGCCCCAGACTTCGACGATGAAGGGTTCGGTCATGGTTGGATCTCCCTGGTCACACTCGACATGGTTTCGATCCGACAATTCGACAATGGACAACATTGTCGAAGCTGCCCTTCGCGAAGCAAAGACCTCCCGTACGGCATCAATATGGCGATGCGTTCTGCGCCCGCGCCGCCGCGACCAACATGACTGGAGGATGACGGTTTCAGGTCGTGTGAAGAGACGGCACGATCCGCTTGAGATCATCCTGCGTGTAGGGCTTGCGCATGAAAGACACGCGCGCGTCCTGTCCGAAGCGTCTCTTGAGCTCCGGATCTTCGTATCCGGTCGCCACGACGATCGGCAGGTTGGGATGGCGCGCCCGCAGCTCGCCCACCAGCACGTCGCCCCTGATGTCCGGCAAGCCGACATCGACGATGGCCAACGCGATATCCTCGCCCATCAGCTTGAGCTTGTTCAACGCCTCCGTCGCCGAGCCGGCCGTCTCGACGCGATAGCCGAGATCCTCGAGCTGATCGGCGGTGACCATGCGCACCAGCACCTCGTCCTCGACCAGCAGCACGCGCGGCGGCCCCTCGCGCGCGGTCGAGCATGTCGGCGAGCTTGTTGGCCAGCGCGGCATAGGTGAAGGGCTTGGGGATCAGCACCACGCCCGGGATCGAGGCGGCCGTCGTGCACGATGGCGTTGCGGGCATAGCCCGTGGTGAAGAGCACCTTGAGGTCCGGCCGTAGCGTGCGTGCGGCGTCGGCGAGCTGGCGGCCGTTCATGCCGCCGGGCAGGCCGATGTCGGTGAACAGCAGCCTGATCTCGGGCCGGCTCTCGACCAGCTGCAGCGCCGCCGCCGCGGCGGGCGCCTCGAGCACGGTGTAGCCCAGCTCGCGCAGGATGCCCGTGGTGTTGGCGCGCACGTCCTCGTCGTCCTCGACGACGAGGATGGTGTCGGCGCCGACGCTGCGCGGCGCGACGGGCGCCGGCTCCGGCAGGGCGACGTCCTCCTCCGAGTGAAGTCGCGGAAGATAGAGCTTAACGGTCGTGCCTGTTCCCAGCTCGCTGTAGATCTTCACGTGGCCGCCCGATTGCTTGACGAAGCCGTAGACCTGGCTGAGGCCGAGGCCTGTCCCATGGCCGACATCCTTGGTGGTGTAGAAGGGCTCGAAAGCGCGCTCCTGGACCTCCTTCGTCATGCCCGAGCCGGTGTCGCTGATGGAGATCACGGCATACTGGCCCGGCACGACCTCGCTCTGGGTCGCGGCATAGATCTCGTCGAGATAGGCGTTGGCGGTTTCGATGGTGAGCTTGCCGCCCTGCGGCATGGCATCCCGCGCATTGACCGCGAGGTTGAGGATGCTGATCTCGAGCTGGTTGGGATCGGCCAGCACGCGCCACAGGCCGCCGGCCAGCACCGTCTCGATGGCGACCTGCTCGCCGAGCGTGCGCCGCAGCAGTTCCGACATGCCGGTGACCAGGCGGCCGGCATCGACCGGCTTGGGATCGAGCGGCTGGCGACGCGAGAAGGCGAGCAGCCGCTGGGTGAGCGAGGCGGCGCGCTGGGCGCCGCGCATGGCGTTGTCGACCGAGCGGACCAGCCGGTCGGTGTCGACCGGGGCCGATTGCAGCGTCCGCTGCATGGCTTCCAGGTTGCCGATGATCACCGTCAGAAGATTGTTGAAGTCGTGGGCGACGCCGCCTGTGAGCTGGCCGATGCCCTCCATCTTCTGCGCCTGGGCAAGCTGCTCGCGCGCGCGCTCGAGCGCCTGCGCCGCCTCGCGCCGCTCGGTGACGTCGCGCGTGATCTTGGCGAAGCCCAGCAGATTGCCGTCGCGGTCGCGGATCGGATTGATGACGACGCTGGCCCAGAATTCCGAACCGTCCTTGCGCACGCGCACGCTCTCGGCCTCGAACGTGCCCTTCTCGACGGCGGTCCGCAGGGCGCGGGCCGGCACGCCGGCCTCGCGATCGGCCGGAGTGTAGAAGCGCTCGAAATGCCGGCCGACGATCTCGGACGCGCGATAGCCCTTGATGCGTTCGGCGCCGGCGTTCCAGCTGGCGACGATGCCGCTGGGGTCGAGCATGAACAGCGCGTAGTCCCGCACGCTCCCGACCAGATGCTGGAAGGCGGCAAGCTCGGCCGTCCGTTCGCGGACCTTGCTCTCGAGGCTCTGCTCGCTCTGGCGCAGCGCCTCCTCGACATGCCGCCGCCGCTCGATCTCGTCCTGCGCCGCCTTGTAGAGTCTCGCCTTGTCGATGGCGATGGCGGCCTGCACGGCGATGGCCGCCACGATGCGCTCGGCGCGCTGGTCGAAGACGTTCGGCTCGGGATGGCCGAAGAACAGGCCGCCCAGCACCTCGCCGGTGCGCGACACCACGGGCGCGGCGAGGTAGCTGCGCACCGGCAGATGGCCCTCGGGCATGCCGAAATGGGGCTCGTTCCTGCCGAAGCGCGGGTCCTGGGTGATGTCGGGCGAGCGGACGATGCCTTCGCCGCTGAAGGTCGGCGCGAACACCGCGGTGTTGCGCGGCATGGGGAACTTCGCGAAGGCTTCGCGCGCCGCGCCGGACAGGACGTAGAGCATGTACGATTCGCCGTTGTCGTCGGTCACGTTGTAGAAGAACGACCCGAAGGCGGCGCCCGACAGGCGCGTGGCCGTGTCGGTGACGACCTGCACGGCGCGATCGAGCTCGATTTCCGCCGACACCGCGGTGCCGACCTCGTTCAGGAGCTCGAGGATCTGCGTTTCCTCCTTGAGCAGGTGCGCCGTCTCGCGCCGCGCGCTCGCCAATTGAAGGTTGGTCTCCAGGCGCGCCAACAGCTCGCGCGCCGAGAACGGCTTGACCAGATAGTCGTCGGCGCCGGCGCGCATGCCCTCGACACTGGCTTCCTCGCCGGCGCGCGCCGACAGCAGGATGACCGGCGTATCCTTGATCGTCTCGTCGTCGCGCAACGCCGCCAGCAGCCCGACGCCGTCCAGCCGCGGCATCATGACGTCGGACAGGATGATATCGGGCTTGAGCGCGCGCGCCGCCGCCAGCGCCGCCTCGCCGTCGTCGACGGCCTCGACGCGGTAGCCCGCCGCGCGGAGCAGCCGCTCGACGTACTGGCGCATGTCGAGATTGTCGTCGGCCAGCAGCACCAGGCGATCGCGGCCCTGCCGGCCAGGCTCGCCGAGATCGAGATCCTGCGGACCGGACGCGGTCGGCGCCGCCTCGGCGCCGACCGGCTCCTCCAGCCAGCTCGCGGCTTCCTGCACGTAGGCCTGCGCGCGAACGCCGGCCGGCCCGCGCTCGCGGCCGCCGACCAGGCGATGGGCCGGCAGATGATCGGTGCCCAACGGCAGGCTGACCACGAAGGCGCTGCCGACACCGACCTCGCTCTGAACGGAGATACGGCCGGCGTGCAGGCGGACCAGCTCCTGCACCAGGGCAAGGCCGATGCCGCTGCCCTCGATGCTCCGCCCGCGCGCACCCTCGACACGGTGGAAGCGTTCGAACAGATGAGGCAACTCCTCCGCGGGTATGCCGGTGCCGGTATCGCGCACCGTCACCTCGGCCGTCCCGCCGTCGGGGCCCGGCCGGACCTCGACGGCGATCTCGCCCTCGAAGGTGAACTTGAGCGCGTTGGACAGGAGATTGAAGACGATCTTCTCCCACATGTCCCGGTCGACATGGGCGGTCGCCGGCAGGGGCTGGCAATCGACGCGCAGCCTGAGGCCGGCGCGCTCGATGGCGGAGCGGAAGGTGGAGGCCAGCTCGGCGGTGAAGGCGGCGAGGTCGACCGGCTCGAAGCTTGCCTGGACCCGTCCGGCCTCGATGCGGGAGAAGTCGAGCAGCGAATTGACGAGCTTCAGCAGGCGAACGCCGTTGCGATGCGCCAGCGAAACCAGGTCGCGATTGACGGCGAGCACCTCGTTGTCGGGCTTGACCAGCACCTCTTCCAGCGGTCCCAGCATCAGCGTCAGGGGCGTGCGGAACTCGTGGGAAACGTTCGAGAAGAACGCCGTCTTGGCGCGGTCGATCTCGGCCAGGGCTTCGGCGCGCCGACGCTCCTCCTCGTAGGCCTCGGCATTGGCGATGGCCGAGGCGAGCTGTCCGGCCACGAGGTCGAGGAAGCCCGCATAGCCCTCGTCGAGCCGGCGGAACGGGTTGAGGCCGACGACCAGCAAGCCCGATCGCCCTTTCTCGCCGCTCGGGACGATCGGCAGGACGATGGCGCTGCCGGCCGGCACGTCCCACGCGCCCCCCGGCATGCCTCCCTCGACCCTGTCGGTCAGGTTCTTGACGATGCAGGGCTGGTGGGTCCGCATCACCTCCTCGGCGGACCAGAGACCCGCCTCCTCGAGGGACAGGGTCGCGGCGGCGGCCAGGTGATCGCGCCCAATGCCGGCCGTTCCGGCGAGCGCGGCGGTGCGGCTGCCCGGCTCGGCCATGTAGATCAGGGCGAAGGTCAGGTCGCGCGGATTGCTCGCCAGCGCCTGCGCGGCACGTTCGCAGGCCTGCCGCCAGGTGCGCGCCTCCGATGTCGCGGTCGCCAGCTCGCGCAGCAGGGCGAGCTGACGCTCGCTCATCACGCGTTGCGTATCGTCGGTGTTGGCGCAGAAGATGCCGCCCGCCACACCGTCATCGGTCGGAATGGGGCTGTAGGAGAAGGTATAGTAAGTCTCTTCCGGATAGCCGTGGCGCTCCATGATCAGGAGCTGCGCCTCGACATAAGTCCCCTCATGGCCCTTCATCGCCATGGCCAGCATCGGAGCGATGTCGGGCCAGATCTCGTGCCAGACCTCGGACGTGGGACGTCCCAGGGCCCAGGGATGCTTGCCGCCAATGATCGACTTGTAGGGGTCGTTGTAGAGGTAGATCAGCTCCGGCCCCCAGCCTATCCAGATCGGCTGGCGCGAGGTCAGCATGATGCGGACCGCGGTCTTGAGGCTCTGCGGCCACGACTCGGGCGGGCCGAGTGGGCTCTTCGCCCAATCATAGGCGCGCATCAGGCCGGCCAGCTCGCTTTGCCCAAGAAAGAGCTTGTCCTGGGCGACCGTGCCATCGCCCGGCTTTCCGCCATCTTTGGAGCCTGAAGCTTTCGCCCGCGCCATTCTCCCCCGGTCCCCGACTTTGCTGCCGCCCAACAGTGTACAACACCCGAAACGACAAAAGGTTCCGGCATATCCATGATGTCCCGTCCCCCCGCCCCTCGCCGCCTGCCCCGCCGCCGCCTGTTGATGGCCGGTGCCGCGGCCGGGGCCGGCCTGGGTGCCGCCGCGTCGGGGACGGCGCAGCCGCGCGACGACGACCCGATCGAGATCACCGATTTCGAGACCGCGACCATCGACGGCCGCCGCTGGGATGCGCCCATCGTCGGCGGCCGCACCGTCGACGCGGTTCATCGCTCCGTCCTGCTGCGCTTTCCCGCCGCCGCCGAGGCAATCGCCGCCAGCCTGCGCGACGGCGAACGCCGGCTGGTCAAGGCCGAACTGGTGTTGCTCTACGACGGCTACGAGATCGTGCCTCCCGACTATACCTGTCGCGTCGGCCTGGGCCGCAAGCTGTGGACGGAGGACCCGCCGAACTGGCACGTCCAGGCCTGGCCGCTGCGCCAGCCGTGGATCGCCGACAAGACGCGCGGCCCGACCTTCAACGCCAGCGTCAACGGCCGGCGCTATTGGGGGCGCTATGGCGCGACCGACACCACGCGTGATCGCCATCCGGACGATCTCCTCGACCCGCAGGAATTGTCGACCGAGGCGACCGAGGCGCGCTTCGACATCACGCGGCTGCTGGCGAGCGACGTTCTGGCCGAGGATTTCGGCGAGCGACTCGCGGCCCTGGAGCGGCGCGGCTTCCTGCTGCGCAAGGTCGAAACCTACGACTCGCGCTATCGCGCGCTGGGCGATGCCTACGAATGGGCAATGCCGACCGGCGGCCACGGGCTGCGCTTCGCCTCGCCGCGTCTCGTGCTGACCGCGCGGCCAGCGAAGCGCAGCGGCACGACGGCCGTGACGCTTCCCGCGCCGTAGGACACGGCGACGTTGCTTGGCGCCACCGACGACACGCGGCCGACCGCAGTGCTGCTTCCGCCGGCCGAGATCATGCAGCGTGGGCGCCGGGCCGTGAGCTTCGACGGAAGGGGTCGGGAAGACTGGGAGATCGAGCGGGTGCGCGAACTGCGGCGCGTGGGCGGCGACCGGGTCAGCAATTGGAGCGAGATCGACGGCGAGACGGGCTACAAGGCCTACCAAGCGCGGCTCCGCGAGGTGCTGGCCATCCCGCCGCGCTATTGGCAGGGATGGACGATCCAGGACGACCTGCTGGCCTGGCACCTGTTCCGCGACCTGATCCCGCCGCCGGTGCAGGATCACATGAAGGCCTATTGGCGGGCCTGGCTGCAGCCCGACCTGCCGACCGAGGCCTTCGTCCATCCACAGAGCCGGGACGCCATCGACTACTGGAAGCGCAACCGCGATTGGCGCGGCCGCGCCTCGTTCTTCCGCGACGGCTACAACCATGTCGTCAGCACGCAGAACTTCAACCACACGGCGGCGATGGGCGCGTTGCTGGGCGGCGCCATGATCGACGGCGCCTATCCCATGGCCGACGGCCGCCACGGGCTGGAGGCCCTGCCGCTGCGCTTCTGGAGCTTCCTCGACGGCAGCACGCAGGAGATCCTCGACCACTACTATCTTTCGATCACGCTCAGCGCGCAGAAGATGTTCGCCGACTTCGCGCCGACGCCGCTCGACCGGCTGATGGGCCGCATCATGGTCGACCGCACCATGGAGATGCTGGTCAGCCTCTATCATCCCATGCTGCGCCGCTGCGTCTCCTCTTCGGGTCGGGCGCGCATTCCCGGCGTGCTGGTCGAGCAGGATGGAATCTACGGCGCGCTGCACACCGTCTCCCGGAAGGGCGTGGTGAACTATCTCGACAAGCCGCCCTCCGGACAGGCGCAGGGCATGCCGGTGTGGGGCTACGACTTCCCGCCGGGGCGCGTGGCGATGCAGACGCTGCCGTCGCGCTGGGCGCCGACCTGGGTGGCAGGCCTCATCGACCACAAGCCCGTGCCATTCGAGGAGACCTCGGCGGAGACGACGCGCGGCCACTTCAAGCCGCCCTTGTGGCGACGCTCCTACCTTGGGCATTGGCACGGGCTGGCCAGCATCGACATGCACGGCCTCACGGTCGATCTGCTCGGCCAATGGGTGCGCCGGCCGCTCGCTTCGGCGGGGCTGGAGGATCTCGGCACGCTCACGGCGCGTTACGTCGCCAACGGCCCCGACCTGGCGACGACGCGTGGCGGCGTCACTCCGCAGGCGGGCCTTCTCCTGACCTACCAGAGCCGCAACCGGGCCATCGTCTTCGCCAAGCCGCATAGCAACCGCGAGCGCTTCCTGGCGGCGCTGGGCAAGCAAGACGTCTCGCGCCTAGCCACCGTCATCGGGCTGTGGAACTTCGACGAGCCGCGGCATTGGGAGATCTTCGCCGGGACCACGAAAGTGGACTCGTTCCCGCATCGAGCGGCGGCGGGCGAACGGATCCTGATCCGCGACGGCGTGAGCTATCTGGCGATCCTTCCCCTGCCCGCCTCGGACCTGGGTCGCGACGCCGAGATCGAGATCGCCCCCGGAATCGCCGGCAAGGTCGAGTCGACCGGCGCGGCCGTGGCGCCGGCGCTGACCATCTCCCTCTTCAATTTGCGGCGCGATGCGCCGATCGCCGTCCGCGACCTCGACCTCGCGGCGATCAACACCCGGACCTATGGCGGCTTCGTGCTGGAAATGGGCGACATCCAGCAGCATGGCAGCTTCGAGGGCTTCGTCCGCCACATCGGCGAGGCCGAACTCAAGGCGGAATGGAACGACGACAAGCGCCAGCTCGACGTCGCCTATCGCAGCGGCGGCGACCTCATGGAAGCGGGCTTCACGAGCGATTTCAGCCAGCCGCCGGAGGACTATTTCCCGGTGCGCCCCGGCGCGCAGGAACGCGCTATCCCCTATCGGCGGCTGAACGGCGCCTGGCCCTACCTGCCGGCCGGGCTGGAGCGCGACACCACCTGGGCGCAACAGGGCACCAGCGGCCGGCTGGAGAAGAACGGCGCCGTGCTCACCACCGAGCGCGGCCGCAAGGCCTACCTGATGGCCGATCCGCTGAGCGGCGCCGTCGTCGCCTACAATCCGCTGCCCGATCCTCAGGCCTTTTCGCTGGCCACGCGCGACGGTGCGAGCCTCAGCGCCGACGGCAAGGTAGGCCTGCTGAGGGTCGAATATCGTCCGTGGGCGCGCGAATGGGACATCGCCCATACTCTCAAGTCCGGGCAGGACGGCAGCGACATGGCCAAGTCGCTCACCATCTCGGGACTTGCGGAGGCGCCCAGGGTGACCCTCAATGGGCGCGCCGCCGACGTCCGGGCCGCAGGACAGGCCTTCCAGATTTCACTCGGGGAACCATGATCCTGAAGCGTTCGACCTTCATCGGCCTTGCCGGCGCCGCCCTGGCCGCGCGCCGGACGGCCGCCCAGTCAACGGCGGGGAACCGCATGCACAAACGCAAGATCCCCTCCTCCGGCGAGATGCTGCCCGTCGTCGGCTGCGGCACCTGGCGGGCCTTCGATGTCGGCGCCAAGCCCGAGGACCGCGCGCCGCTCGCCCAGGTGCTCGACATCCTGTTCGAATCAGGCGGCTCGGTGATCGATTCGTCGCCGATGTACGGCGCTGCCGAGCGGGTCGTGGGCGACCTGCTGGCCGCGGCCGGCACGCGCAGCAAGGCCTTCCTCGCCACCAAGGTCTGGACCTCGGGCCGCGACAAGGGCATCGCCCAGATGAGCCAATCGATGCGGCTGCTGCGCACGGATCGCATCGATCTCATGCAGATCCACAATCTCGTCGACTGGCGCGGGCACCTGCCGGCCCTGCGGGCCTGGAAGGCCGACGGCCGGCTGCGCTACCTCGGCATCACGCATTACACCCAAAGCGCCTATGACGAGCTCGAAGCGGTTCTGCGCGAGGAGAAATGGGACTTCGTGCAGCTCAACTATGCGCTCGACGATCGTGCGGCCGAGCGCCGCCTGCTGCCGCTGGCGGCCGAGCGCGGCGTGGCGGTGATCGTCAACCAGCCGTTCGGCGGCGGCGGCCTGCTGCGCAAGCTCTCCGGCCGCAAGCTGCCGGCATGGGCGGGCGAGATCGGCTGTGCAAGCTGGGCGCAGATCCTGCTGAAGTTCGTGCTGGCGCATCCCGCCGTCACCTGCGTCATCCCCGGCACCGGCAAGCCCGAGCATATGAGGGACAACGTGCAGGCGGGGTTCGGCGCCTATCCGGACGCCGCCATGCTGAAGCGCATGGCGGCGGAAGCCGGAGTCTGAGCGAGGCCTCAGCGGAACAAATTCATGGCGTTGGAGAGCGTCTGCAGCACGCCCCAGAGGAGGGGAATGCCGACAAAGATCCATGCCAGCGCCAGTTGCAGCTTGGTCGTGCCGTTCCGGTTGGTCCCAACCATTTGCCGTCTCCTCAGGTTCCGGCCGGCTCGCCCGCGGCGGCGACCGCCGCGCTCGCAAGCTCGGCCTCATGATCGCGCTTCATGTGGAAGCGGTGATGCACGGCCTTGATCGTCGCGTTGCAGAGGAAGCCAACCACCAGCAACGCCGCCATGATGTACATGGTCGTGTTGTAGGCCTGCGCCTTGGGCACGCCCTGGTCGATCTGGTACTGGCGGATGTAGTTCACCAGCACCGGACCGAAGATGCCGGCAGCCGACCACGCGGTGAGCAGCCAGCCGTGAATGGCGCCGACGTAGCGGGTTCCGAACATGTCCTTCAGATAGGCCGGCACGGTGGCGAAGCCGCCGCCATACATGCTCATGATCACCACGAAGCACAGCACGAACAGCGTGACGCTGCCGATCGAACCGGTCCACGGCACCAGGATGTACAGCACCGTGCCGATGGCGAAGAAGCAGAAGTAGGTGTTCTTGCGGCCGATGATGTCGGAGGTCGAAGCCCAGAAAAAACGCCCCAGCATGTTGAACAGGCTGAGCAGGCCGACGAAGCCCGCCGCGGCGATGGCGCTGACATGGCCCGGGAACATTTCCTGGCTCATGGCGGAGGCCTGGCCGAGCACGCCGATGCCGGCGGTCACGTTGAGGCAAAGCACCCACCAGATCAGCCAGAACTGCGGCGTCTTCAGCGCATCGTAGACATAGACGTCGTCCCTGGTGATGAGCTTCTGCGCCGCCACGGGAGGGGTATAGCCCTCCGGCTGCCATCCTGCGGGCGGCACGCGCACGATCGCCGCGCCGACCCACATGAAGCAGAGGTAGATGGCGCCAAGGCAGACGAATGCCTCGGCGACGCCGATATGGGTGGGAGTCGAGAACTTCTGCATCAGCCAGACCGACAGCGGCGAAGCGATGAAGGCGCCGCCGCCGAAGCCCATGATGGCCATCCCGGTTGCCATGCCGGGCCGATCGGGGAACCACTTGATCAGCGTCGAGACCGGCGAGATGTAGCCCAGCCCCAGCCCCAGGCCGCCGAAGAAGCCGTACCCGACATAGACGATCCAGAGCTGGTGCAGCCAGACGCCGACGGCCGACAGGAAGAAGCCGACCGCCCAGCACAGGCCGGCGGTGAACATGGCCCGGCGGGGGCCACCTTCCTCGACCCAGCGGCCGAACACCGCCGCCGACGCGCCGAGGAAGAAGATCGCGATCGAGAAGATCCAGCCAAGGTCGGTGAGCTTCCAGTCCTGCGGCGTCGATTGCGTGATGCCGATCAGCTTCGTCATCGGCAGATTGAAGACGCTGAAGGCGTAGGCCTGCCCGATGCAGAGGTGGATGCAGAGCGCCGCAGGCGGCACCATCCATCGGTTGAAGCCGGGCTTGGCGATGGTTCGTTCGCGGCTGAGGAATCCTGACGAGCTCATGCGGCGCTTCCTTGCTTGTTGGCGGATTTGGCGGGGCAAGATCCAAACCGTGTCGCAGCCGCAGTGAAATCGAAAAGCTGTCGAGGCCCCAGCCTCGTCCGCGTCGCACGCATTGGCTCGCTCCACCCTTTTATCAACCGGCGATCCGGCTGTTTCTTCAGGGAATGATCCGCGTCACACGGCGAGCGCTCAATAAAGCTATCCGGTCGACTGATAGAGAACGTCTATGAAGTTGCCCGCGACGGCTGCGCGGCATCGGCGAAGGTCCGGGCCAGCTGCCTCGCCTCGGCGACGAGGGCGGAAGCCAAGGTCGTCATGGGTTCACGCGGTGGAACGACCAGGCCGATCTGATGAACAACTTCAGGCGCGACGATCGGGATCGAGCGCAGATGCTCGGTGAGGCCCAGCGTATCGGCCAGCTTCTCCGGCATGACGCTGGCCCAGCGGCCGGTTCGGACATGGGAGAAGAGAACGATCATCGAGTTCGATTCGAGCATTGGCTCGGCCCTCATGCCGGCCGCTTCCAGCAGGCCGTCGATGATGCGGCGGTTCTGCATATCCGGTGTCAGCAGGCACAAGGGAATTCGTCCGACCTCCGCCCAGGTGACCTGATCGCGGTCGCCCAGCGGGCTGCTCTCGGAGGTGAGCAGGCGATACTGCTCGAGGTAGAGAGGCACGGCCCGCATGCGGCCGAGCGGCTCGTTGTCGATGTAGGTCAGGCCGGCATCGACCTCGAGATTGTCCAGCATCGACAGCACTTCGGTCGACGTGCGCGACAGGATGGTGAACTTCACGTTGGGGTGCTTGGCGCGGAACGGCGTGGTCAGCGTCGAGGCCATGGGCAGCGCCGTCGGGATGGCGGCGATCTTGAGCCGCCCGCTCAGCCCCTTCTTCAGCGTGCGGACTTCCTGGCGCATGGCGCGCGCGTCTGCGACGATGCCGCGCGCCCATTCGAGCACCCTTTCGCCCTCGGGCGTGAAACCCAGGAAGCGCGAGGTGCGCTGCACCAGCATCACGCCCAGCACCTCCTCGAGCTGCTTGATGCCGGCCGAGAAGGTCGGCTGGGTCACCCCGCACTGCTCGGCCGCCTTGCCGAAATTGTGCTCCCGCGCCAGCGCCAGCAGAAATTCCAGCTTGTCGATCATGCGGGGCCTAAAGTTCCAGCGTCATCTGCGGCGGCGCGGAGACCTCGTCACGCCGATGCAGATTATGCAACGAGACGCCCAGCAGGCGCACGCGCTTCTCCAGGGGGAAGATGGTGCGCACCAGCTCGAGGCTGGTGCGCTGCAGCACCTCGCGGCTCGCCACCGGCTGGCCGAGCGTGCGGCTGCGGGTGACGATCTGGAAGTCGGCATACTTGATCTTCACCGTGACGGTGCGGCCGGCGACGCCGGTGCGCTCGCAGTAGGACCAGACGTCCTCCAGCACCGAGGCGATGCCCTCCTCGATCTCGGCCGGCCGGCCGAGATCCTGCATGAAGGTGGTCTCCGAGCCGACCGACTTGCGCGGCCGGTCGGGCACGACGCGGCGGTCGTCGCGGCCGCGGGCGATGGCATGGTAGTAGCCGCCCGACTTGCCGAAATACTCCTCCAGGAACTCGAGCGACTGCGCCTTGAGGTCGGCGCCGGTATGGATGCCGAGGCGGTTCATCTTCTCGGCCGTCTTCGGCCCGACGCCGTGGAATTTGCCGACCGGCAGGCCCTCGACGAAGGCCGGCCCCTTCTCGGGCGGGATCACCGTCTGGCCGTCGGGCTTGCGATGGTCGGAGGCGAGCTTGGCCAGGAACTTGTTGTAGGAGATGCCGGCCGAGGCGGTGAGCCCGGTGCGCTCCAGGATGCGGGCGCGGATCTCGCGCGCGATGTCGCTGGCGAGCGGCATGCCCTTGAGGTTGCTCGTGACGTCGAGATAGGCCTCGTCGAGCGACAGCGGTTCCACCAGCGGCGTGTAGTCGAGGAAGATCTCGCGGATCTGGCGCGAGACCTCCTTGTAGACGTCGAAGCGCGGCTTGACGAACACCAGCTCGGGGCACAGCCGCATGGCCGTCGCCGAGGGCATGGCCGAGCGCACGCCGAACGTGCGCGCCTCGTAGGAGGCCGCCATCACCACGCCGCGCTGGCGCCCGCCCACCGCCACGGGCCGGCCGCGCAGCGCGGCATCGTCGCGCTGCTCCACGGACGCGTAGAAGGCATCCATGTCGATATGGATGATCTTGCGGACCTCCAGGTCGGCCATGGCGTACCCTAGCGCCTTCCCGCGGCCCCCGTCATACGGCCAAGGCCCGCGGCCGTTTCATGGGATCCGAGGACGGGCCGATCGGAGCCGGGCCGCTAACGGCCCCAGAACTTCCACCAAGGCTGCGTGGCCGAGAGGCTCCGCGCCGTCGGCATCGGCGGCTGCGGCGTCTGGTCGATGCCGCCGACCGGCATGGGCGCCGGCAGGTCGGTGTCGCGCCAGCCGCCGCCCAGCGCCAGCACGAGGTTGGCGCTGGCGGTGAGACGGCTCAGCTTGACGTTGAGCAGGGTCTGCTCGGCGCTCAGCGCGGCGGCCTGGGTCTGCACCACCGTGGTGTAGGGCACGGTGCCGAGGCGGTACTGGTTGAGCGACAGCCGTTCGGCGTCCTGCGCGGCGGCGACCGCGGCGCGCTGCACCTGCTCCTGCTGCACCAGGACGCGCTGCTGGACCAGCGCATCCTCGATCTGCTGGAAGGCGACCAGGATGGTCTGGCGATAGGTCGCGACCTGCGCGTCGTAGGCGGCCCTGGCCCCTTCGACCTGGGCCTTCAGCGCGCCGCCGTCGATCAGCGTGGCGGCGAGCTGCGGGCCGACCGACCACACGGCGTTGCTGAGCTGCAGCAGGGCGCCCAGGCCGCCGCTCACGAAGGTGAGGGTGGCTGCGATGGAGATGTCCGGATAGTAGGCCGCCTGGGCGACGCCGATCTGGGCGTTGGCCGCCGCCATCTGGCGCTCCGCCGCCGCGATGTCGGGCCGCCGCTCGAGCAGCGCCGAGGGCACGCCGGCATCGAGCGTCGGCACGTCCTGTCGCGGCGGCGCGGGCTCCACGCTCAACGCCGACGGCGCCTTGCCGACCAGCACGGCGATGGCATGCTCGAACTGCGCGCGGTTGATGTTCTCGGCGACGAGCTGGGCGCGGGTCTGCTCGAGCTGGGTCTGCGCCTGCGCCAGGTCGACGCGCGAGACGATGCCGGCGTCGAGCTGGTTCTGCACGATCTCGACCGAACGCGTGTAGGCCGCCACGGTGGCCTCGAAGAGCTTGATGCGCTGCTCGGAGATGCGCAGCGAGAAGTAGTCGATCGCCAGATTGGCCTGCGCCGACAGGCGGGCATTGGCGAGGTCGGCCGCGCTCGCCTGGGCCGCCGCCGAATCGCTTTCGATCTGGCGGCGGATGCGCCCCCACAGGTCGGCCTGCCAGGCGAGCGAGCCGCCCATGCTGAACTGGCTGAGGCTGCTGCTCGAGCTCGTGCTGACGAAGCCGCTCTGGGTGGTGCGGCTGCGGCTGCCGCCGCCGCTGCCGGACTGCTGGAAGGAGGAGTTGCCCGAGACCGTCGGATAGAGGCCGGACACGTCCAGCCGCACCAGCGACTGCGCCTGGCGATAGGCGGCCTCGGCCTGCTTCAGCGTCTGGTTCGAGATGTCGATCTGCGCCGCCAGCCCGTCGAGCGTCGAATCGCCGTACATGCCCCACCACGGCCCGCGATCGACGGCGTCGCGCGGCAGGGCGGGGCGGAAGTCCGCCGAAGCGCCGATCACCGGCCCCGTCGTCTCCTTGAAGGCAAGCGGCGGCGGATCGGCCGGCGGCGGCCGCTGGTAGTTGGGGCCGACCATGCAGGCCGACAGCGACAGGGCCGTGGCCAGGGCCACGGCGCGACGGGATGCCGTCATGCCGGCGCCGCCCCTGCGCTGCCTGTCCCGGGACCGCGCGTATCGGGGCCACCGAGGGCGCGGGCGGCGCGGCTCGGCCGGTCGCGGTCGCGGCGGCGGAAGCGGTCGAGATAGAGATAGATCACGGGCGTGGTGTAGAGGGTCAGGACCTGGCTGACCGCCAGGCCGCCGATGATGGAGATGCCGAGCGGCTGGCGCAGCTCCGCGCCGTCGCCGAAACCCAGCGCCAGCGGCAGCGCGCCCAGGATCGCCGCCATCGTCGTCATCAGGATGGGCCGGAAGCGCAGCACCGCGGCCTGGTGGATGGCGTCGCGCGGATCGAGGCCCTCGTTGCGCTCGCGCTCCAGCGCCACGTCGATCATCATGATGGCGTTCTTCTTGACGATGCCCACCAGCAGCAGCACGCCGATCATGGCGATGATGCTGAGCTCGACGCCCGACAGGCGCAGCGCCAGCAGCGCGCCGATGCCGGCCGAGGGCAGGGTCGACAGGATCGTGATGGGGTGGATGTAGCTCTCATAGAGGATGCCGAGCACGATATAGACGGCGGCGAGCGCCGCCAGCACCAGCAGGAGCTGGTTGTTCAGCGATTGCTGGAAGGCCCGGGCCGTGCCCTGGAACGAGCCGTGGATGGTCGTGGGCAACCCGATCTCGCGCATCGTGTCGTTCACATAGGCCACCGCGTCGCTCAGCGTCTTGCCGGGCGCCAGGTTGAACGAGATCGTGCTGGCGACGAACAGGCCCTGGTGATTGACGGCCAGCGGCGTGGTGCCGAAATCGTAGCGCGTCACCGAAGCGAGCGGGATCATGGTTTCCGGCGTGGTGCTGACGGCGGCGCCCGTCGAGGCCGAGCCGCGGCCGCTGACGGCGATCTGGTTGGTGCGCTGGTTGCGCACCGCCTGCGTGGGATCGGCGGCACCCGCCTTGAGCGGGGCCGTCGACACGATGGCGCCGGTCGCCTGCGCGCCGCTGATGGCGCCGCCGGAGGTGCTGACATAGATGTCCTTCAACGCATCGGGGTTCTGCCAGAACTCGGGCGCCACCTCCATGACCACGTGATACTGGTTGAGCAGGTTGTAGATGGTCGAGACCTGGCGCTGGCCGAACGCGTCGTAGAGCGTCGCCGAGATGCTGCGGGTGTTCACGCCAAGTCGCGCCGCCGCGTCGCGGTCGATCACCAGATCGACCTGCAGGCCGCGCTGCTGCTGGTCGGAATCGACGTCGGTGATGACCGAGTTGTTGCGCCGCAACGCCTCCAGGAGCTTGGGGCCCCAGGTGTAGAGCTCGGGCAGCGAATCGGCCTGCAGCGAGAACTGGTACTGCGAATTGCTCTGCCGGCCGCCCACCCGGATGTCCTGCACCGCCTGCATGAAGAGCTGCGCGCCCGCCACCTGGGCAAGCTTGGGCCGCAGACGGGCGATCACCTGGTCGGCCGACAGCTTGCGCTCGCCGAGCGGCTTCAGCGTGGCGAACAGAAAGCCCGAGTTGGTGGAGTAGCCGCCGGTGAAGCCCGCGACGCTCGCCACGTCGGGATCCTCGCGCACGATCGTCATGAACTGACGGAACTTCCGGCGCATCGCCTGGAACGAGATGCTCTGGTCGGCGCGGATGCCGGCGACGATGCGCCCGGTATCCTGCTGCGGGAAGAAGCCCTTGGGGATGGTCACGTAGAGATCGATGTTGAGGATCACCGTGGCCAGGAACACCAGCATCGTCAGCAGCGGATGGCGCAGCACCAGGCCGAGGCTGCGGCTGTAGAAGCCCTGCAGGCCCGCGAAGGCGCGTTCGCTCCAGCGGAAGAACCGTCCCTCCGGATGGCTGGCCGCATGGGGCCGCAGCACATAGGCGCACATCATGGGCGTCGTGGTGAGGGAGACGACCATGGAGATCAGGATGGCGATGGTGAGGGTGACCGCGAACTCGCGGAACAGCCGGCCGACGATGCCGCCCATCAGCAGGATGGGCACGAACACCGCGACCAGCGACAGGCTCATCGACACGACGGTGAAGCCCACTTCGCGGGCGCCCAGCAGTGCCGCCTCGATGCGCGACATGCCCGCCTCGATGTGCCGGGAGATGTTCTCCAGCACGATGATGGCGTCGTCGACCACGAACCCCGCGGCGATCGCCATGGCCATCAGCGACAGGTTGTTGATGCTGTAGCCCAGGAGATACATGCCGCCGAACGTGGCGATCAGCGAGACCGGCACGGCGACGGACGCGACGAAGCCCGCGCGCGCCGAGCGCAGGAAGGCGAAAGTCACCAGCACGACCAGGATGACGCTGGCGATCAGCGCCAGCCCGACCTCGCGCAGGGAGGCGCGAATGGTCGTCGTGCGGTCGGCCACGACCTGCAGGTCGACGTCGTTGGGCAGCGACGCCTGCAGCTGGGGCAGCAGTTCCCTGATCCGGTCGACGGTCTCGATGACGTTGGCGTTGGGCTGCAGGTAGACGATCGCCAGCACCGAGCGCTTGCCGTTGGCCTGGCCTTCGTTGCGGACATTCTCCACCGAGTCGATGACCTGGGCCACGTCCGACAGGCGCACCGGCGAGCCGTTGCGCCAGGCGACGATCAGGGAGCGGTATTCGTCGGCGGTCCGCGCCTGGTCGTTGGAATAGATCTGATAGCGCCGGTCGCCGATCTCGAGCGCGCCCTTGGGCGCGTTGGCGTTGGCCGCCGCCAGGGCGGCCCGCACGCTTTCCAGCCCGATGGCGTATTTCGTCAGCGCCGACGGGTTGATCTCGACGCGGACGGCCGGCAGCGAGCTGCCGCCCAGGTTCACCTGGCCGACGCCCGTCACCTGGCTCAGCTTCTGCTGCAGGACGTTGGAGGCGGCGTCGTAGAGGCGGCCCTGGCCCAGCGTGTCGGAGGTGAGCGCCATCACCATGGTCGGCGCATCGGCGGGGTTGATCTTGCGGTATTGCGGGTTGCTCGGCAGGTCGCTCGGCATCTCCATGCGCGCCGCGTTGATGGCGGCCTGCACGTCGCGCGCCGCCCCGTCGATGCTGCGCGAGAGGTCGAACTGCAGGACGATGCGGGCGTTGCCGACGGTGCTCGAGGAGGTGATCTCGGTGACGCCGGCGATCGAGCCCAGCGCGCGTTCGAGCGGCGTGGTGAGGCTGGTGGCGACCGTCTCGGGCGAGGCGCCGGGCAGGCTCGCCGTCACCAGGACGGTCGGGAAGTCGACCCGCGGCAAGGGCGACACCGGCAGCTTCAGGAAGGCCACCAGGCCGGCGAGCGCCAAGCCGATGGTCAGCAGGGTCGTGGCGACCGGGCGGGCGATGAAGAGCGCCGAGAGGTTCATGGCGGCGGGCCTTCCGCGCCGCCGGCGCGCGCCGGATGGAGCGGCGTGTCGAGCGGCACGCCGCGCAGGCGCCGGCCGAGCCGGTCGAAGGCGAGATAGATCACCGGCGTGGTGAACAGCGTCAGCACCTGGCTCACGATCAGGCCGCCGACGATGGTGAGGCCGAGCGGATGGCGCAGCTCCGAGCCGGTGCCGCTGCCCAGCATCAGCGGCAGGGCGCCGACCAGGGCCGCCACCGTGGTCATCAGGATCGGCCGGAAGCGCAGCAGGCAGGCCTGGTGGATCGCCTCCTGCGGCGGCTTGCCCTCGTTGCGCTCGGCATCGAGGGCGAAGTCGATCATCATGATGGCGTTCTTCTTGACGATGCCGATCAGGAGCACGATGCCGATGATGGCGACGACGCTGAGATCGTCGCCGGCGATCATCAGCGCCAGCAGGGCGCCGATGCCGGCCGACGGCAGGGTCGAGAGGATCGTGATGGGGTGGATGTAGCTTTCGTAGAGCACGCCCAGAACGATGTAGACCGTGACGATGGCGGCGAGGATCAGCAGGAGCTGGCTGTCGAGCGATTTCTGGAACGCGAGCGCGGCGCCCTGGAAGTGGGTGGAGATCGACGCCGGCATGCCGATCTCGCGCTGCGCCGCCGTGATGGCGTCGACCGCCGCGCCGAGCGAGGCGCCCGGCGCCAGGTTGAAGGAGATGGCGGTGGCGGGGAACTGTCCCAGCCGGTCGTTGCGGAGCGGCGCGGAGCGCTCCTCGAAGGTGGCGATGGCCGACAGGGGCACCTGCTTGCCGCCCGATGCCGGGCAGGTAGAGGTTGGACAGCGCCGCGACGGAGCGGGCCATCGACGGCTCGACCTCGTAGATCACGCGATACTGGTTCGACTGGGTGTAGACGGTCGACACGATGCGCTGGCCGAAGGCGTCGTAGAGCACGTTGTCGACCGAGGCGGCGGTGATGCCGAAGCGCGCAGCCGCGTCGCGGTCGATCTTGATGTAGAGCGACAGGCCCTTGCCCTGCAGGTCGCTGGTGACGTCGACGATCTCGGGCACCTTCCGCAGCCGCTCCATGAGGCGCGGCACCCAGGTGTCGAAGTCCTCCGGCTTGGCGCTCTGCAGCACGAACTGATACTGCGTGCGGCTCACCGTCGAATCGATGGTGAGGTCCTGCACCGGCTGCATGTAGAGCGTGATGCCCACCACGCCGGCGGTCTCGCGCTGCAGGCGCCGGATGATCTGGCTCGCCGACAGGCTCCTGGAATCGCGCGGCTTGAGGTTGATCAGCATGCGGCCGGAGTTCAGCGTCGGATTGGTCCCGTCGACGCCGACGAACGAGGTCAGGCTCTCGACGTCCGGGTCGCTCAGGATGGCTTCCGCCAGCGTGCGCTGGCGCTCGCTCATGGCCTGGAACGACACGGTCTGCGGGGCGTCGGTGACGGCCTGGATCAGGCCGGTGTCCTGCACCGGGAAGAAGCCCTTGGGCACCACGACGTAGAGCACCACGGTGAGCGCGATGGTGCCGACAGCGACCAGAAGCGTCAGCGGCTGGTGGCGGAACACCACGACCAGGCAGCGGTCGTAGAAGGCGATCATGCGGCCGAACCAGCGCGCGCCCAGCGCCTCGGCTTCGGCGCTGCTGGTCACGGCATGCGGCCGCCGGCGCAGGAGCTGCGCGCACAGCATCGGCACCAGGGTGAGCGAGACCGCCGCCGAGATCAGGATGGTTACCGACAGGGTGACCGCGAACTCGCTGAACAGCCGGCCGACAACGTCGCTCATGAACAGCAGCGGGATCAGCACGGCGATCAGCGACACGGTGAGCGACACGACCGTGAAGGCGATCTGGCGCGAGCCCCTGAGCGCGGCTTCCCTCGGCCCCTCGCCGCGCTCGATGTAGCGGGCGATGTTCTCGATCATGACGATGGCGTCGTCGACCACGAAGCCGGTGGCGATGGTCAGCGCCATGATCGACAGGTTGTTGAGGCTGTAGCCCGCGAGATACATCATCGCGAGCGTGCCGACCAGCGACAGCGGCACCGACAGGCTGGGGATGAGGGTGGCGCGCGCGTCGCCCAGGAAGGCGAAGATCACGCCGACGACCAGGGCGACGGCGAAGAGCAGCTCGATCTGCACGTCGCGCACCGAGGCGCGGATGGTGAGCGTGCGGTCGGTCACGATCGTCACGTCGAGCGAGTTGGGCAACGTCGCCCGAAGCTGCGGCAACAGCTTCTTGATGCTGTCGACGACGGCGATGACGTTGGCGCCGGGCTGGCGGCGGACGTTCACGATCACCGCCTGGGTCGAATTCATCCAGGCGGCGATGCGGTTGTTCTCCTGCGCCTCCTCGACCGTGGCCACGTCGGAGACGCGCACCGGCGCGCCGTTGCGATAGGCGACCACGATGTCGCGAAAGGTCTGGGGGTCGGTCACCTGGTCGTTGGCGTTGATCGTGTAGGAACGCGACATGCCGTCGAAATTGCCCTTGGGCGTGTTGACGTTGGCGTTGGCGATCGTCGTCCGCAGATCGTCGACATTGAGGCCGTAGGCGGCGAGCGCCGTCGGATTGGCGCGGATGCGCACGCCGGGCTTCTGGCCGCCGTCGAGGCTGACCAAGCCGACGCCGGGAAGCTGGGCGATCTTCTGGGCGAGCCGCGTGTCGACCAGGTCGTGCACCTTGGTGAGCGGCTCGGTCTTGGACGTGACCGCGAGGGTGAGCACGGGCGCGTCGGCAGGATTGATCTTGGCGTAGACCGGCGGGGCGGGCAGGTCGGCCGGCAACAGGTTGCCCGCCGCGTTGATGGCGGCCTGCACCTGCTGCTCGGCGACGTCGAGGGCGAGCGCCAGGTCGAACTGCAGGGTGATCGAGGAGGCGCCGGCCGAGCTGATCGAGGTCATCTGGTTCAGGCCAGGCATCTGGCCGAACTGGCGCTCCAGCGGGGCGGTGACCGACGAGGTCATGACCTCGGGACTGGCGCCGGGATAGAGCGTCTGCACGCGGATGGTCGGATAGTCGACCTGGGGCAGGGCGCTGAGCGGCAGGAACTTGTAGGCGATCATGCCGACCAGCATGACCGCCACCATCAACAGCGAGGTTCCGACCGGCCGTTCGATGAAGATCCGCGACGGGTTCATGTCGCGGCCGGGGCTACTGGTTCGATTGCGCCGGCCGGCCGGCCCCGCCGCCGTTGGCCTGGCGCCGCCGCTGCGGCGGCGGCTCGCCCTCGGGAGGCGCGGCGGCCACGGGGCGGCCGGAGGCGGCGCGCGGGGTGCTGCCGGCGCGCCGGATCTTGGCGCCGTCGCGCAGGCGGTCGGTGCCGTCGATGACGACCTGGTCGCCAGGCTGCAGGCCGCTGGTGATCTGGACCTTCTCGCCGTCGCTGACGCCCAGCGCGACGACGCGGATCTCGACCGTGTCGTCGGCCTTCACGAGATAGACGTACGTCCCGGGCTGGCCGCGCTGGATCGCGGCCACCGGGACCACCGTGGCATCCTTCACCGTATCGACCAGCAGGCGGACGTTCACGAACTGGTTGGGAAACAGGCTCTCGTCGGCGTTGTCGAAGATGGCGCGCAGCTTGACCGTGCCGGTCGTCGTATCGATGAGGTTGTCGTTGGTCCGGAGCGTGCCGACGGCGAGCTCGTTCTTCTGCGAGCGGTCGAGCACCCGCACCTCGAGCGCGGCGCCCTCCTTCAGGCGCTGGCGCACCGGCGGCAGCGAATCCTCGGGGATGGTGAAGATCACCGAGATCGGCTGCACCTGGATGATGACGCAGATGCTGGTGGCGTCGCTCATCGAGACATAGTTGCCCTGATCGACCTGGCGCAGGCCGATGCGGCCGGTGAGCGGCGCCAGGATCTTGGTATAGGTGACGTTGAGCTTGGCGGCGTCGACCTGGGCCTGGTCGATGACCAGCGCGGCCTCGTACTGGCGGACCAGCGATTGCTGGGTGTCGAGCTGCTGGCGGGCGATCGAATCCTGGGCGACCAGCTTCTTGTAGCGTTCGAGGTCGACCTGGGCGTTCTTGAGCAGCGCCTCGTCCTTCTGCTGCTGGCCGATCGCCTGCTGCAGGGCGACGTCGTAGGGGCGCGGATCGACCACGGCCAGCAGGTCGCCCTGCTTGACCATCTGGCCCTCCTTGAACTCGACCTTGACGAGCTGCCCGGTGATCTGGGTCTTGACGTTGACGGTGTTCAGCGGCGTCACCGTGCCCAGCGCGCGCAGCACGACCGGGATGTCGCCCTTGGCCGCGGTGGCGAGCCCGACCGGCACGGCGACGCCCGCGGCAAAACGGCCCGGGCGGGCTGCCGGCGCGGTGGTTCTGGTGTTGGAGATATACCAGCCGGCGCCTGCCACTACTGCAAGCCCCAGCCCGATCCCAACCAGGGTTCGCAGCCTTTTCATCGCCTATATATGTGCCCCCACGCGAGCATCCGCTAGCAATACGAACCGAGCGACCGAAGTCTCCCCTTGAGGGGATGACCGTATGTAACGCCAAGTCGGCCTAAAGGTCGCTTCCGGGAGGCGCGCCGGACAAAAGAGCCGCGCTCTCACTCGAACGGAATGTAGCGCAGGTTGAACATGAACAGGTCCTCGATGGCGCTGGGAATGCCTCCCATGCCGTAGTAGGCGGTGCGGACGATATGGCCGTATTGCAGCCCGGTTCGGACCGTGCCGAAGCGACCGCGCAGGACGTTCCAGTTCGAACCGAACGTGAACTCGGTAAGGGTCTGGGTGTTCCCGGCGCAGTTCGCCCCTCCGGCGTTGGGGTTGAAGCAGCCGGCATTGTTGAAGGTGGGGTTGCCGTAGCCGCCGCCCGGGTAATAGCTGGCACCAACCCAGTCCCATCCGTAGAAGCCGTACAAGTCGAGGACCTTCGGGATGACGTGGGCGACCGCGCCGACCACGCCCATGCCCTGGGGCAGCGTGGCCAGGCTGCCGTTCGACTTGAAGGTGACGTCGGGCAGGCCGCCGGCGCCGTAGCGGCCGATCCCGGTTCCGTACGTGATGCTGCCCGTCAGGTCGACCCACGGTCCGATGGGGACGAAGGCGCTGGCGCCGAAGCCGCCGCCGAAAGCGTCGTAGTTCACGCTCGTCGTGCCGAAGGCGACCTGGTCCCGGAACCACCGCGCCAAGCCGAACGCGTCAAAGTGTCCGAAGCTCGTGTCGACCGCGACCTTGGCGATCAGGTCGGGCGCGACGTTGACGCTGTAGTTGACCTGCGGGTTGAGGCCGGTGTTGCCGGGATAGCCCGTGAATACGGTCTGGCCGGCCGGCGCCGCGGCGGTCCCGCCGAACACCGTCTGCGGCGTATTGGCCTCGACGCCGATCCAGAAATTGCCGAAGCCCTTGACCGCGCGAACCATCGGCACGCGCAGGTAGTCGTAGCCGACCATGTAGTTGTGGTCGATGGTCGGCGGCTGCCATGTCTTGAAGGGATCAAGCCCTTTCGTGAAGGGGGTCGCCAGGCTCCAGGCCTGGCCTGCCAGCACGTAGGCTTGCCACGACTTGTCTTCGTACTGGCCGAAGGCCTGGCGCAAACGGGGCGTGTAGCTGTTCGACTGCACGGAGTTGGCGCCGCCCGACCCGTTGTTGAAGTCCATCTCGCCGTAACCGACGATTTTCGAGTCCGGACCGACCGGGGCCTCGAGCTTGGCCGAGAGGCGCGTTTGCTGGGCGCTCATGCCGAACTCGCCGGAGTTGCCCTGCGGAGTGGGCCCATAGAAGGGAACGCTGCTATAGCCGGTGCCCGTGCCGCGATTCTCGTTTCTGCTGCGGTAGTAGCCGGTAAGATCGATGAAGCCGCCGAGCGTCAGCTTCACGGTTCCCAGCATGAAGCTGCCGTCGGGCTTGTCCGGCCCGCCTGACGGCGCAGCCTGCGTCGGTCCGGACTCCGGCGCTGGCGCAGCACCCGCCGACATCGCGCCCGGCGGCGGAGCCGCGGCGGGTGCCGGCCCGGGGGTAGCAGCCGCCGGAACGGCCGCCGCTCCTCTCGTTGTTCTCGACGGAGCCGCCGGTTGCCGGGCCGCCGCCCGGACCCTGGCGTCAGCACCCTGTCGTTGCTTTTCGGCCGCCTCGAGCTGCTCGATCCGCTTCTGCAGCAACCGGATCTGCTCGAGCAGTTCCTGGGTCGACGGCGCCTGGGCCTGGGCAAGGGCTGGTGTCGCCACCGCCAACGCCATGGCCGCAGCCCCCAACGGCAAGGCCGCGCCACGCACCAAGGCTTCCAACCGCATGCCAGCCTCCACCTCGGCGCAGCTTCCGGCCCAACGGCTGTGGAATTGCTGCGCCTTGGCGAAGGTTTCTTGACACCGACCCTAGGCTGTCCTCGTGGAGAGGAAGAGGGCCGGTCCCGATCTCGGAACCACCGCGCGGCGCGGGCCTCAGTCTCCCGAGGTTCCGCTGTCCGGCACGTAGAGCGCGCTGCCGCCGGCTTTGAACTTGGCGCTCATCTCGTCCATGCCCTTCTTGGCGTAGTCGCGGATGTCCTGGGTGATGCGCATGGAGCAGAATTTCGGCCCGCACATGGAGCAGAAATGCGCCGTCTTGTGCGCCTCCTTGGGCATCGTCTCGTCGTGGAACTTTTCCGCCGTCGCGGGATCCAGCGACAGATTGAACTGGTCGCGCCAGCGGAACTCGAAGCGCGCCTTGCTGAGCGCATCGTCGCGCAGCCGCGCCGCGGGATGGCCCTTGGCGAGGTCGGCGGCGTGGGCGGCGATCTTGTAGGTGATGACGCCCACCTTGACGTCGTCGCGATCCGGGAGACCCAGATGCTCCTTGGGCGTGACGTAGCAGAGCATCGCCGTGCCGAACCAGCCGATCATGGCCGCGCCGATGCCCGAGGTGATGTGGTCGTAGCCCGGCGCGATGTCGGTGACCAGCGGTCCCAGGGTGTAGAACGGCGCCTCGCCGCATTCGCGCAACTGCTTGTCCATGTTGGCCTTGATCTTGTGCATCGGCACGTGGCCCGGCCCCTCGATCATGACCTGGCAGCCCTTGTCCCAGGCCACCTTGGTGAGCTCGCCCAGCGTCTCGAGCTCGGCGAACTGCGCGGCGTCGTTGGCATCGGCGTTGCAGCCGGGCCGCAGCCCGTCGCCCAGGGAGAACGACACGTCGTACTTGCGCATGATGTCGCAGATGTCGCCGAAGCGCTCGTAGAGGAAGCTCTCGCGGTGCTCGGTCAGGCACCATTGCGCCATCATCGAGCCGCCGCGGCTGACGATGCCGGTGACGCGGCTGGCCGTCAGCGGCACATGGGCCAGCCGCACGCCGGCATGGATGGTGAAGTAGTCGACGCCCTGCTCGCACTGCTCGATCAGCGTGTCGCGATAGACCTCCCAGTCGAGCTTCGTGGGATCGCCACCCACCTTCTCCAGCGCCTGGTAGATCGGCACAGTGCCGATCGGCACCGGCGCGTTGCGCACGATCCATTCGCGCGTGTCGTGGATGTTGCGGCCGGTCGAGAGGTCCATGACGGTGTCGGCACCCCAGCGGATCGCCCATACCATCTTCTCGACTTCTTCCTCCATCGAGGAAGACACCGCCGAGTTGCCGATGTTGGCGTTGATCTTGACCAGGAAATTGCGGCCGATGATCATCGGCTCGAGCTCGCCATGGTTGATGTTAGCCGGGATGATGGCGCGACCCATCGCCACTTCCTGGCGCACGAACTCGGGCGTGATGAACTCGGGCAGGGCGGCGCCGAAGCCCTCGCCGTCGGCCAGCCGCTCCCTGGCGACATCGAGGGCGGCCTTGCGGCCGAGATTCTCGCGCTCGGCGACGTAGATCATCTCCTTGGTGATGACGCCCAGGCGCGCCCATTCGAACTGGGTGATGGGCTTGCCGGCCAGGCCGCGCAGCGGTCGCGGCGTGCTGGGGAAGGGCAGCAGGGCCGAGGCCTTCACGTTGCCGTTGTCGATCGGCGCGATCGGACGGCCATCATATTCCTCTACCCCGCCGCGCTCGAGCACCCAGGCGCGGCGCGGGCGGGCGAGGCCCCTGCTGACGTCGATGGTGACGGAAGAATCGGTATAGGGGCCGGTCGTGTCGTAGACCCGCACCCTGGGCTCGGTGGGTTCGCTGAGCTCGATCTCGCGCAGGGGAACGCTGATGTCGGGCGCACCCTCGGGCGTGACGTAGATCTTCTGTGAAGACGGCAGCGGGCCGGTCGTCACACGGGTGATGGGGTGGCGGGTGACGGGGTAGAAACGATGGTGTCCATGACGAGGATCTCCCGTGGCTGGTTGGCGTACGGAGACCCGGTTTTGTCGTGCAAAGGTGAAGCATCCTGTCCCTTCGCCGGCATGACCCGGATCAGGTTCAAAGGGTCACCGCGTTGCCGAAGCCGGCGGTATCTCAGCCCCCTAACGGGACCCCCCTTGGACGAAAGGGAGCCTAGACCCGGCGAACGGCGCTGAAAACAGGGAACCGCTTCACTCCCCCTGCGTTCTAACGGGATAACCGCTGGAAATGCGGACGTCTTGCCTCGGGGTCGATGGTGACCGCCTCGTCCAGGGCGGCGAGCGCACTCTCGCCGTCGCCCGCCATCCACCAGGCGAGCCCCAGCCTCTCGTGAGTCTCGCGCCTCGTCGACCGGCAGCGGCCGGCGGATCGTGGTCGACGACAGCAGCAGGTAGGTCGACGCCAGGCCAGCCAGCGCCCCGGCGTCGTTGGTATCGAGCGGCAGCGCCCTCGATGGTGGCGCGCCAGCGCTTGTCGTCGATGACGCTGTGCCGGCCGACGGGAGAGCGCCGCTGCGCATAATCGCAACGAGAGATAACCGCATCGTTGATGAGTTAATATTATTTTGAGGTCAGTCGGCACGCTTCCTCGACTTATATAGATGCACTTGGATCTATTGATGCACTTGGATCGCTGCATCGCATCGGGGACAGCCCGCTTCGGTTGTGCGGCATCGCGTTGGGGGAGAACGCCATGAGCAGCGAGCGACCGCATGCGCCCGTCGGGAGAGTCACGACGTTCGCCATGGCTCTGCTGGTGGCGACCGCGCTCACGGGGGCCCCGGCTCTGGCCGACGGCGGCAACGGCGGCGATAACGGCATCAGAGCCGGCGGTGCCCGGGAGTAGCGGCTTTACGGGCAACGCGGATAGAATGCCGTTGCGGCGATGTTGGGGAGAGCATCGCTGCGGCGGACGCGTGCGATGGGTTCGCCATGCTTTCTCTCTGCGTCTTCTCGGGGGAGAAAGATGATGGACCCGCGGTCAACGCGAGCTTTTCGCCAGTTCACGGCAACCCTTCTGCTGGGGACGTGCCTCTCGCCCTGCGCCCTGTGGGCGGCTGACTTCACCGTCACCAACAACGCCGACAGCGGCGCGGGCTCGCTACGCCAGGCCATCATCGACCTGAATGCCACGGGCACCGCCAGCAACAACATCATCATCAACAGCAGCGTCGGCACCATCACGCTGACCAGCGGCGACCTGCAGACCGTGGCCAGGAACGTCACCATCGCCGGCAACAACAACACGCTCTCCGGCAACAACCAGTTCCGCGGCCTGTTCATCGGCGGCTTCTCGGGCACGACCCAGACGGCGGTCACCGTGGCCATCTCCGACCTTTCGATCACCAACACCAACGCGCAAGGCGGCGCAGGCGGGGGTCTCGGCGGCGGCGGCGGCGGCCTGGGCGGCGCGCTGTTCGTGGCCGACCAGGCGACGTTGACCGTGAGCAATGTCGACCTGTCCGGCAACAGCGCGACCGGTGGCGCCGGCTCTACAAGCGGCTCTCGGGGCAGCGGTGGCGGTATGGGGGGTAATGGTGCACCAGGCAACACCGGTCCCGGTAACGGCGCTGGCGGTGGTGGTGGATTCGGCAGCGGTGCCAACGGCGGCAACGGAACGGGCGCCCAGCCGGGTACGCAAGGCATCGCAACCAACGGCGCTTCCGGCGGTACCGGCTCTTTTGGTCGCGGCGCGGGCGGCGCCAATGGCGGCGGCGGCGGCGGCGGCGGCAATGCTGGCAGCCCGGGCGGCGGCGGTGGATCGGGGGCGGCACCTCGAGCTCGTCAGGCGGCGCAGGCGGCTTCGGCGGTGGTGGCGGAGGCACGAATGTCAGCACCGGTGGAGCAGGCGGCTTCGGCGGTGGCGGTGGTTCCACGAACCAGGGCGGACAAGCCGGCGGCGCCGGAGGTTTCGGCGGCGGCGGCGGCGATGGCACCGCCGCCGGCGGCGTCGGCGGTTTTGGTGCCGGCGACGGCACTACCGGCGGTGGCGGTGGTGGCGCCGGCATGGGTGGCGCGATCTTCGTGCAGCAGGGCGGCAATCTGGTCATCGCGGGCACCCTGAGCGTCAGCGGCAATTCGGTGACCGGCGGTACCGGTGTCAACAACGGGTCCGCCTTCGGCACCGGCCTCTTCCTGCAGGGCGATGGCACGGTGAGCTTCGCACCGGGCGCGGGTATCACTCAGACGGTCTCGAACGCTATCGTCGACCAGACCGGCTCGGGTGGCACGGGCGGCAATGCCGGCAGCTACAGCCTCGTCAAGAGCAGCGCCGGCACGCTGGTGCTATCGGCGGCCAACAGCTATTCCGGCGGCACGACCGTTACCGGCGGCCTGATCAACTTCGCCGCGGCCAACAACTTCGGCAGCGGCCAGATCACGTTGAACGGCGGCGGCCTGCAATGGGCGACCGGCACCACGACGGACATCTCCGCGCAGGGCATCACGCTCGGCGCCTCCGGCGGCACGTTCGACACCAACGGCAACACCGTGACCCTGGGCAGCGCCATCGGCGGCGGCGGCGCGCTCACCGTGACGGGCACCAGCACGCTGCTGCTGTCGGCGGGTAACACCTATGTGGGCGCCACCACGATCGGCGCCGGCAGCACGCTCAGCCTGTCGGGCGCCGGCACCATCGCCGCCTCGAGCGGCGTCAATCTCACCGGGGCGGCGGCGACCTTCGACATCTCGCTCGGCGCCGGCAACAAGACGATCCAGGACCTGACCGGCGTCGCCGGCTCGTCCGTGCTGCTCGGCAACAACACGCTCACGGTGGGCACGGCGAGCTCGACCAGTTTCGCCGGCGTCATCGACGCCTCGGGCGGCACCGGCGGCCTGGTCAAGCAGGGCAACGGCACGCTGACGCTCACGGGCACCAACACCTATACCGGCGGCACCACCATCAACGCCGGCACGCTGTCGATCGCCGCCGACAGCAATCTCGGCGGCGCGGGCGGCGCGCTCGCGCTGAACGGCGGCACGCTGCAGATCACCGGCGCGAACGTGAACTCGATTCGAACCGTCACGCTGGGCGCGGGCGGCGGCACCTTCGACATCGGCCAGAACGCCAACCTGCTGGGCAACATCGGTGGCACGGGCGGGCTCACCAAGAGCGGCCCGGGAACGCTGGCGCTCGGCGGCACCAACACCTACGGCGGCGCCACGACGATCACCGCCGGCCTGCTCGAGCTGTTGCCCGGCACGACGCTGGGGTCGGGCGCGCTCGCCGTCAACGGCGGCAGCTTCAACAACGGCGGCAACAACGTATCGGTGGGCGGCCTGTCCGGCAGCGGCGGCATCGTCCTCAATGGCGGCAGTCTCGCGACCAACAGCGCTGCCGACAACACGTTCGGCGGCGTGATCTCGGGCACCGGCGCGCTGGTCAAGCAAGGCACCGGCACGCTGACGCTGACGGGCAACAACCTCTACAGCGGCGGGACGACGGTGTCGGGCGGCATCCTGGCCGGCACGACGTCGAGCCTGCAGGGCAACATCGTCAACAACGCCACGGTGTCGTTCAACCAGGCGAGCAACGGCACCTATGCCGGCGTGATGTCTGGCAGCGGCGGCGTGACGGTGCAGGGCGGCGGCGTGCTCACCCTCACCGGCAACAACCTCTACACTGGTGCCACCACGGTCAACGCCAGCAACCTGATCGTGAATGGCAGTCTTACCAGCACGGTGACGCTGGACGCCAACAGCACGATCGGCGGCAGCGGCAGCATCGGCGGGCTGGTCTCTAACGGCGCGACCCTGGCGCCCGGCAACTCGATCGGCACGCTCAACGTCAGCGGCAACTTCAGCCAGACCGGCGGCACCTACCAGGTCGAGGCCAATGCCCAGGGCCAGAGTGACCGCGTCAACGTGTCGGGCACCGCGACCATCAACGGCGCGGCCGTGCAGGTGATCGCCGCTTCCGGCAGCTACGGCACCAGCACGACCTACACCATCCTCAATGCCACCGGTGGCGTCAGCGGCACCTACTCCGGCGTCAGCAGCAACTTCGCCTTCCTGACGCCGTCGCTCTCCTACAACGCCAACAACGTGTTCCTGACCCTGGCCTTGCAGGGCAATGCCTTCTCGGGCTTCGGCGGCAACACGGTGAACCAGCGCGCGGTGGGCTTTGCCCTCGACCAGACCTTCGCCGGCGCCACCGGCGACTTCGCCACGGTGATCGGCGCGCTGGCCGGGCTGAACACCCAGCAGGGGCCCTACGCGCTGAACCAGATCAGCGGCCAGCCCTATGCCGACTTCGGCACGTTCAACGTCGCCAACAACGCGCTGTTCATGAATGCGCTGGGCCAGCAGATGGCCCAGGCGCGTGATGGGGCGCGCGGTGCCTCCGGCAGCGGCCAGCGCCAGGCGCTGGCCGAGGCTTGCGATGTTTCCACGTGCGACGGCACCAGCCCGTTCAGCGTCTGGGGCAGCGTCTTGGGCGGTGTCGGCAGCGTACAGGGCGACGGCAACAGCTCGACCTTCACCTATAACGTCGGCGGCGGCGCGGCCGGCATCGACTATCGGCTCAGCCCGAGCTTCCTGGTCGGCCTCGGCGCCGGCTACAGCAACGGCACGCAGTGGGTCGACAGCTTCCAGGGCAAGGGCTGGTCGAACACCGTCAGCGTGGCGGCCTACGGCAGCTTCACCCAGTGGGGCGCCTATCTCGACGCGCTGGCGGGCTACGCCTACTCCAACAACCAGCTGCAGCGGCAGATCTCGGTCCCCGGCCTGCAGCCGCGCACCGCCAACGGCAGCACCGGCGCCAACCAGCTCCTGGCGCAGGCCGAGGCCGGCTACAAGATCGGGGTCTACGCGCCGGCGGCCGCGGCGGTGACACCGTTCGCCCGCTTCCAGACGTCGAGCATCAACCAGGCGGCGTTCAACGAGTGGGGCGCCAACAGCCTCAGCCTGAATGTGCAGCAGCAGACGACGACGTCGGTGCGCACGGTGCTCGGCGCCGAGCTCGCGGGCGCCATCGGGTTGGGCGACACCCGCACGCTCGACCTCGGGTTCAGGTTGGGCTGGCTGCACGAATATGCCAACACGGCACGGCCGATCACGGCGGCGTTCGCCGGCGCGCCCTCGGCCAGCTTCACCGTCTACGGCGCCACGCCGCAGCGCGACGCGGCGGTGATCGGCTTCCAGGCCAGCACCACCGTGGCTGCCGCCACGCAGATCTACCTGCGTTACGACGGCGACATCGGCTCGGGCACCGACAACCACGCCCTCAACCTCGGTGTGCGCCTGAGCTGGTAGGCGCCGGGCGAAGATCGTTCAGGCGACCTTGTCGGCGCGCATGCCGGCGATATCGGCATCCGAGTAACCCGCCTCGCGCAGGATCTCGTCGGTGTGCTGGCCGAGCGTCGCCGGCGGCCGGTCGACCGAGCCGCCACCATGCTCGAGCCGGAAGCCCGAGCCCACGACCTTGATGGGGCCATGCTCGGTCTCGACCGTCTGCAGCACGGTGCGGTGGTCGAAGTGGTCGAGCTTCACGGTCTCGGGGATGCTGAGCACGCGGCCGGCTGGCACGTCGGCCCTGGCGAAGCGCTCGGCCCAGCTGGCCGACGTCTCCTTCTTCATCTCGGCTTCGATGATGTCGTGCAGCGGCTTGGCATTGTTGATGCGCGTGGGCCAGTCGGCGAAGCGCGGATCGGCCAGCGCGTCGGCGCGGCCGATCTCCTTCATCAGGCGCTGGAACTGCGGCTCGGTCATGACGGCGAGCACCATCCAGCCGTCCCCGGTCTTGTAGAGATCGCCCGTGGGCTTGCGCGTGACAGACAGATTGGCCGCCTGCTCGTGCACGCGGCCAGTCATCATGTGCTCGGTGAACTGCTGCGCCAGATAGCCCATCACCGCATCGATCATGGCGACGTCGACGAGCTGGCCCTTGCCGGTGTGGGTGCGCTGGTAGAGCGCAGAGGCGACGCCGAAGGCCGCCGTCGCGCCCGACATCACGTCGGCGCCGGCGAAGCCCACGCGCGTCGGACCGTTGGTCGGAAAGCCGGTGATCGACATCAGGCCGGACATCGCCTGGATCATGCCGTCGAACGCGGCGGTCGCGCGGTCCGGCCCGACCTGACCGAAGCCCGACACAGCGCAGTAGATCAGCTTGGGATTGATCGACTTCAGGGTTTCGTAGCCGATGCCGAGCTTGTCCATCACGCCGGGACGGAAGTTCTCCATCACCACGTCGGCCTTTGCCGCGAGACGCTTCACCACCTCGATCGCCTTGGGCTTCTTGAGATCGAGCGTGATCGAGCGCTTGCCGGCATTCACCGAGACCCAGGGTGCGGCCAGCCCGCGCTTCTCCCAGTCATTGGCGCGGTTGCCGTAGCGCATGTCGTCGCCGTAGCGCAATTCGACCTTGATGACGTCGGCGCCGAGCAGCGCCAGCTGGTACGAGCCGTAGGGGCCCGCCAGGACGCGCGTGAAATCGAGGATCTTCACCCCGGTGAAAGGCTTCGTCATCGAACGCTCACGAAGCGACGCCGGCCTTCTCGCGCTGTCCGCGCGCCACCTGTTTCACCTTGTCGAACTCGGCGCGGCGCTTGGCGACCTCTTCCGGGCTCATGCGCGCCAGATTGTTGTAGTCGAGCTTCCAGTCGCCGTCCGCGGCCCAGCGCAGCGGCGACTGCACCGTGGTGCGCGGCCCCGGGGCGCTCTCCAGCACCTTGAGCGCAAGGTCGAGCGTGAAGCGCTGCGTGTCGGGCTCGTGCGGCTTGCCGCAGGAATTGCCCAACGGGAAGTCGCTGAACAGGAAGCGCGGCACCCCGGCATGCTCGACGATGTCCTTCGCCGCCCCCATCACGACGGTGGGGATGCCGTTGCGTTCCAGATATCGGGCGACCAGAACTCACGGTCTGGTGGCAGACGGGTCAAGTCGGCACCAGCAGCGCGGCGTCGACGTCGTCCTGCCGGCAGCGCGCCAGGATCTCCGGCGCGTCGGTCTCGAGCGTCACTCGCTGGCTGCGGTTGGTCGGCGCGCCATGGAAGCGCGGCGCCAGCCTGAAGCGGCCCTGGCCCGCGAATTCGCGCAGCAGTGGCAACGGAAACCAGGTGTTGCTGTCGGTAGCGGTGGTGTGCTTGCGGTCGTAGCCGATATGGGAGATGCGCGTGTCGTGGTCGGCCGACGTGTCGCCCGAATAGACGCTGTAGAACTTGGCGGCGGCGTTGTAGGCCGCGCCCGGCCCCTGATCGCCCTTGTCGGGCTGATAGAGCGCCGCCGTCGTGATCAGCGCCAGGGTGCTGTCCTTCAGCGGCTTTTTCAGCGGCTGAAATGGCGCGTCGACGTAGTGCGCCCAGCGATAAGGATTGTCGTAGCCCAGCGCGAGGTAATACTCGCGCGTGCGGCGCATGTATTCGATGGGCGCGTCGTGGTCCGGCGCGAAATTGGACGTATCGGCCATGCGCCGAAACTGAAGCGAGCCGGCTCCGAAGTCAATTTTGGCCCGAATGACAATTTCGCTGGCAGCCCGTAGTTTTTGTCCAGATCGGGGAACCAGCTTGGTCAGATTGCCGCGACGTGCCGTCCGCCCGCCGAGGTCCTGGCGGGCATCATCGGCCGACGACGGCTCACAGGGAAGCAATCCCGCGGCCATAGTGCGGCCCAACTCCGCCGCGCTATATACGATGTGAACAGGCTGGCTTCGGGAGCGCAACGCATGGCGATCAAACGGCGCGGCGTACTTTGGGGCGGCGCGGCCCTGTGGGTTGCCGCCCCGGCGATCGTTCGAGCGCAGAGCTCGTCCAAGGTCAACGTCAACCATGGCTTCGCCATGCATGGCGCGCCCAAATACGCCGCCAACTCCGGACCGCCCGACTGGCTCAACCCGCAGGCGGCCAAGGGCGGCACGGTCCGGCTGGGCGCGCGCGGGACCTTCGATTCGCTGCATCCCTTCATCATCAAGAGCGTGCCGGCCGCCGGCATCTCCTCGATCTGGGACACGCTCTGCTGGTCGTCGCGCGACGAGGCCTCGACGGAGTACGGGCTGGTGGCCGAGACCATCGAATGGCCCGACGACCGTTCGTGGGTCGCCCTCACGCTCCGGCCCCAGGCGAAGTTCCATGACGGCACGCCGATCACCGTCGAGGACGTGATCTTCACCTTCGACATCCTGAAGGCCAAGGGCGCACCCAACTACGCCTTCTACTACCACGACGTCCTGAAGGCGGAGAAGGCGGGCGACCGCAAGGTGCTGTTCAGCTTCCGCGACGACACCAACAAGGAGCTGCCGCTGATCGTCGGCCAGCTTCCCGTCCTGCCCGCCAAATGGTGGGCGACGCGCGACTTCGAGAAGGTGTCGCTGGAGATGCCGCTGGGCAGCGGCGCCTACAAGGTCGAGGCTTTCGATGTCGGCCGCTCGATCGCCTATCGCCGCGTCGACGACTGGTGGGCCAGGGACCTCTGGATGAATCGCGGCCGCAACAATTTCGACGTCATCCGCTACGAATACTATCGCGACGTCACCGTGCAGTTCGAGGCCTTCAAGGCGGGCGACATCGACATCCGCCAGGAGAACATCGCGCGCAACTGGGCCACCGCCTACGACATCCCGGCGGTGCGCGACGGGCGCATCCAGCGGGCCGAGATCAAGCACGAGCTGCCGACCGGCATGCAGTGCTTCGCCTTCAACATCCGCCGCGAGATCTTCAAGGACCGCCGCGTGCGCGAGGCGATCGCCACCATGTTCGACTTCGCCTGGACCAACAAGAACCTGTTCTACGGCATGTACAAGCGCAACGTGTCGTTCTTCGGCAACTCCGAGCTCGCCTCCTCGGGACTGCCGACGCCGGCCGAGCTCAAGTATCTCGAACCGCTGCGCGGCAAGATTCCCGACGAGGTCTTCACCAAGGAGTTCAAGCTGCCGGAGACCGACGGCACGGGCAACGTGCGCGAGCTGGCGCGGCGCGCCCTGGCGCTGCTCAAGGAAGCCGGCTGGGAGGTCAAGGACGGCAAGATGACCGACGCCAAGACGGGCCGGAAGCTCGCCTTCGAGATGATGCTGAGCGACGCCAGCTTCGAGCGGGTCGTGCTGCCCTACAAGCAGAACCTCGAGCGCATCGGCGTCGACATGACGGTGCGCACCGTCGACACCGCCCAGGCCAAGCGGCGCGAGGACGAGTTCGACTTCGACATGATCGTCGAGGGCTTCGGCCAGTCGCTGTCGCCGGGCAATGAGCAGCGCGACTTCTGGGGCTCCAAGGCCGCCGACACGCCGGGCAGCCGCAACACGATCGGCATCAAGAACGAGGCGATCGACAGCCTGATCGAGACCCTGATCGCCGCGCCCGACCGCGAGAGCCTGATCAACGTCACGCGCGCGCTCGACCGCGTGCTGCTGTGGAGCCACTTCGTGGTGCCCAACTGGCACAGCAACACCGCCTACGTCGCCTACTGGAACCGCTTCGACCGGCCGGCCAGGAGCGCCCGCTACGCGCCGGTGGCTCTCGACACCTGGTGGATCGACGAGGCCAAGGACCGCGCCCTCCAGCGCGGGGAGAAGAAGTGACGAGCGCGAAGCGCGACGTCATCCCGGGTCGCGCGGATCAGATCCGTGCTGAAGCGAGGGATCTTTGAGCTCCAGAAGAGATCCCTCGGCCTACGGCCTCGGGACTAGGCCGCGGGACGCGACCTAGTGCTCGCCTACATCCTGCGCCGCCTGATGCTGGTGGTGCCGACCCTGATCGGCATCATGGTGGTCAACTTCTTCATCATCCAGGCGGCGCCCGGCGGGCCGGTCGAGCAGATGCTGGCCCGCATCCAGGGCACGGCGGTCAGCGCCACCGAGCGCTTCGCGGGCAGCACGAGCGGCGGCGAGACGGTGCAAAAGTCGTCCTCGGACACGTCGGGCAGCGGCGGCGGCACCTATCGCGGCGCGCGCGGCCTGCCCAAGGAGCTGGTCCAGCGCATCGAGAAGATGTACGGCTTCGACAAGCCGATCTACGAGCGCTTCTTCATCATGATGAAGAACTACCTCGTCTTCGATTTCGGCGAGAGCTTCTTCCGCAACAAGCGCGTGGTCAACCTGGTGCTGGAGAAGATGCCGGTGTCGATCTCGCTCGGCCTGTGGACCACGCTGCTCATCTACTTCATCTCGATCCCGCTCGGCATCGCCAAGGCGGTGCGCGACGGCTCGCGCTTCGACGTCTCGACCTCGACCACCCTGATCGTGCTGAACGCCATCCCCGGCTTCCTGTTCGCGCTGCTGCTGGTCGTGCTGTTCGCCGGCGGCAGCTACTTCAAGCTGTTCCCGCTGCGCGGGCTGGTGTCCGACGACTGGAGCGAGCTCGGCCTGGTCGACAAGGTGCTGGATTATTTCTGGCACATGGTGCTGCCGATCGGCGCCATGGTGATCGGCGGCTTCGCCACCTTGACCTTCCTCACCAAGAACTCCTTCCTCGAGGAGATCCACAAGCAGTACGTCCTGACCGCCCGCGCCAAGGGGCTGGTCGAGCGCCGCGTCCTCTACGGGCACGTCTTCCGCAACGCCATGCTGATCGTGATCGCGGGCTTTCCCGCCGCCTTCATCGGCGTGCTGTTCACCGGCTCGCTGCTGATCGAGGTGATCTTCTCGCTCGACGGCATCGGTCTGCTGGGCTTCGAGGCGGCGCTCAACCGCGACTATCCGATCATGTTCGGCACGCTCTATTTCTTCGGCCTGATCGGCCTGGTGATGGGCATCCTGGGCGATCTCATGTACATGGTGATCGACCCGCGCATCGATTTCGAGGGCCGCGGCTGATGACGCCGCTGAACCGGCGCCGCCTCGCCACCTTCCGCGCCAGCGCGCGCGGCATGACCTCGCTGGTCGTGTTCGGCGTGCTGTTCTTCGTCTCGCTGTTCGCCGAGCTGCTGGCCAACGACAAGCCGCTGCTCATCTACTACGACGGCGCGTTCTACTCGCCGCTGCTGCGCGACTATCCCGAGACCACGTTTGGCGGCGACTTCCCGACCAACGCCGTGTACACCGACAGGGAGCTGCAGAAGCTGATCGACGCCAAGGGCTGGATGGTCTGGCCGCCCATCCCCTACAGCTACGACACGGTGCTGAAGGGCGAGGGCCGACAGGCGCTGCAGCCGCCCTCGTGGGCCCATCCGCTCGGCACAGACGACCAGGCGCGCGACGTGCTGGCGCGGCTGATCTACGGCTTTCGCATCTCCGTGCTGTTCGGCCTGGTGCTCACCGTGCTGAGCACGGTGATCGGCATCGCCGCCGGCGCGGTGCAGGGCTATTTCGGCGGCTGGGTCGACCTCTCCATGCAGCGCTTCCTCGAGATCTGGTCGAGCCTGCCCACGCTCTACCTGCTGATCATCCTGGCGAGCTTCATCCAGCCGGGCTTCTGGGTGCTGCTGGGCATCATGCTGCTGTTCTCCTGGATGGCGCTGGTCGGGCTGGTGCGGGCGGAGTTCCTGCGCGGGCGCAATTTCGACTATGTGCGCGCCGCCCGCGCGCTCGGCATGCTGGACGCCCGCATCATGTTCCGGCACATCCTTCCCAACGCCATGACCGCGAGCCTCACCTTCCTGCCCTTCATCCTGGCGGGCTCCGTCACCACCCTGACGTCGCTCGACTTCCTGGGATTCGGCCTGCCGGTGGGCTCGCCCTCGCTGGGCGAGCTGCTGCTGCAGGGCAAGAACAACCTCAACGCGCCGTGGCTCGCCTTCACCGGCTTCGTCACGCTGGCCGTCATGATGTCGCTGCTGGTGTTCATCGGTGAGGCGGTGCGCGACGCCTTCAATCCGCGCAAGGTGCCGGCATGACCGAGCCGACGCTCCTCGAAGTGCGCGACCTGTCGGTGGCCTTCGGCCGCGGCGACAAGGCGGTGCAGGCCGTGCGCGGCGTGAGCTTCGACATCAAGCGCGGCGAGACGCTGGCGCTGGTGGGCGAGTCGGGCTCGGGCAAGTCGGTGACGGCGCTGTCGGTGCTGCAGCTCCTGCCCTATCCCCTGGCGAACCATCCCGGCGGCAGCATCAGGTTCCAGGGCCGCGAGCTGGTGGGCGCGCCGGCGCGCGAGCTCCTCGCCGTGCGCGGCGATCGCATCTCGATGATCTTCCAGGAGCCGATGACCTCGCTCAACCCGCTGCACACGATCGAGCGGCAGGTGAACGAGGTGCTGATCCTGCACAAGGGCCTGACGCGCGACGCCGCCCGCCGGCGCACGCTCGAGCTGCTGGAGCAGGTCGGCATCCCCGAGGCGGCCAAGCGGCTCGACGCCTATCCCCACCAGCTCTCGGGCGGCCAGCGCCAGCGGGTGATGATCGCCATGGCGCTCGCCAACGAGCCCGACCTGCTGATCGCCGACGAGCCGACCACGGCGCTCGACGTCACCATCCAGGCCCAGATCCTGAAGCTCCTGAAGACGCTGCAGGCGCGCTACGGCATGGCACTGCTGTTCATCACCCACGATCTCGGCATCGTGCGCAAAATGGCCGACCGGGTATGCGTCATGACGCAGGGCCGGATCGTCGAGCATGGGCCCGTCGACGAGGTGTTCGACCATCCGCAGCATTCCTACACCCAGCATCTCCTGTCGGCCGAGCCCAAGGGACGGCCGGCGCCCGGCGATCCGGCCGCGCCGGAGATCCTGCGGCTCGACGATCTCAAGGTGCACTTCCCGATCAAGCGCGGCGTGCTGCGCCGCACGGTGGGCTACGTGAAGGCGGTCGACGGCGTGAGCCTCGCCCTGCGCGAGGGCCACACGATCGGACTGGTGGGCGAGTCGGGCTCGGGCAAGACCACGCTGGGGCTGGCGCTGCTGCGGCTGGAGCGCAGCGAGGGCGGCATCCGCTTCGACCGGCAGGACCTGCAGAAGCTCAGCCAGCGCGACCTGCGCCCGCTGCGCCGCCAGATGCAGATCGTGTTCCAGGACCCGTTCAGCTCGCTCAGCCCGCGCATGTCGGTGGGCGAGATCGTGGGCGAAGGGCTGGAGGTGCACCGCATCGGCGACGCCGCCGAACGCAGCCGCATGATCGACCAGGCGCTCACCGAGGTGGGCCTCGATCCCGCTGTGCGCGAACGCTACCCACACGAATTCTCCGGCGGCCAGCGCCAGCGCATCGCCATCGCCCGCGCCCTGGTGCTGAAGCCGCGCTTCATCGTGCTCGACGAGCCGACCTCGGCCCTCGACATGAGCGTGCAGGCGCAGATCGTCGACCTGCTGCGTGACCTGCAGACGCGCCACAAGCTCGCCTATCTCTTCATCAGCCACGACCTCAAGGTGGTGCGGGCGCTGGCCGACGAGGTGGTGGTGCTGCGCCATGGCAAGGTGGTCGAGCGCGGCTCGGCCAGCCAGGTGTTCGATGCGCCGCAGACGCCCTATACCCAGGCGCTGATCGCGGCGGCGTTCAATCTCGAGGCGGTCGGCGCGGACAGGAATGTCGTCGCCACCTGACACGGACAACGAGGGGAGAGTACGGTGGGCGCCATCGCCTATATCAGTCGCGACACCGACGGCGTGCTTTGGAGGAAGGTGCTGGAGGCCGGGCTGGGCCCGATCGACTACCGCACGCTCGCCAAGCTGGGCAACACCGACGACATCGAGGTGGCGCTGGCCTGGAAGCCCGATCCCGGGTTGCTTGCCGGCTTCGCCAACCTGAAGCTGATCGTGTCGCTGGGTATGGGCGTCGACCATCTGCTGAGCGACGACAAGCTGCCCGATGTGCCCATCGTGCGCATCATGGACGACGGGCTGATCGGCCAGATGAGCGAGTACGCGATCTACTGGGCGCTGCGCCATCATCGCGACATCGACAAGTACGAGGCGAGCCAGCGCGCCAAACGCTGGAAGCCCGAGGATTTCGTCGACACCCTGCATCGCCGGGTCGGCGTCATGGGCCTGGGCACGATTGGCCAGGACACGGCCAGGAAATTCGCCGCCCTGGGCTTTCCGACGGCGGGCTGGAGCCGCACAGCCAAGAGCCTGCCCGGTATCGAAACATTCCACGGCAGCGACGGATTTGGAAAATTCCTGGCGCGTTGCGACATCCTGGTCGACGTGCTGCCGCTCACGCGCGACACGCGCGGGCTTCTGGACGCCGAGGCCTTCGCGACGCTGCCCAGGGGCGCCTATTTCATCAACATGGCGCGCGGCGGGCATGTCGTCGACGACGCGCTGCTGGCCGCGCTCGACTCGGGCCACCTGAGCGGCGCGGCGCTCGACGTGTTCAACACCGAGCCGCTGCCTTCGGACCATCGCTACTGGACGCACCCCAAGGTGCACGTGACGCCGCACATCGCCGGCGCCACCAATCCGCGCACGGCTTCGCCCGGCGTCATCGAGAACATCGGGCGGCTGCGCGAAGGGCGCGAGCTGATCAACCGGGTCGACCCGAAGACGGGGTATTAGGACGAACACGTTGTCATCCCGAGCGCAGCGAGGGACCCTTCCTGTGGCGTTAAAGGTCCCTCGCTGCGCTCGGGATGACAGCTATTTCGAAATGCGCTTCTCGATCGTCGCGAAGATTGCGCGCGCGGCCTGGGCCTCGCCGCCTTCGGGGCGTCCGGGGCGGCTCATGTTGTTCCAGGCCATCATGTCGAAATGCGCCCACGGCACATCGTCGGGCACGAACTCCTTGAGATAGAGCGCGGCCGTAATGGCGCCGCCGAAGGCGACGCCGGGCGCGTTGTTGATGTCGGCCACCTTGCTGTCTAGCAGGCGGCGATAGCCGGCATAGAGCGGCAGGCGCCACATCGGATCGTGAACCTCGTTGCCGGTCTCGATCAGGTCACCCGCCAGCGTATCGTCATTGCAGAACAAGGCCGGCAGGTCGGTGCCCAGCGCCACGCGCGCGGCGCCGGTGAGCGTGGCGCAATCGACCATCATGGTGGGCTTCTCCGACGCGCCCTCGTGCAGGGCATCGCACAGGATCAGCCGGCCCTCGGCGTCGGTGTTGCCGATCTCCACCGTGATGCCCTTGCGCGTCGGCACCACGTCGAGCGGCCGGAAGGCGTTGCCGGACACGCTGTTCTCCACCGCCGGCACCAGCAAGCGCAGCCGCACCGGCAATTTCGCCACCATCACCATGGCGGCGACGGCCATCATGGTGGCGGCGCCGCCCATGTCCTTCTTCATGTTGAGCATGCCGGTGGCGGGCTTGAGGTCGAGGCCGCCGGTGTCGAAGCACACGCCCTTGCCCACCAGCGTGACCTTGGGATCGCCCTCGCGGCCCCACGTGAGATCGATCAGCCGCGGCGCGCGCGCGCTCGCCCGGCCGACGGCATGCACCATGGGATAGTTCTGCTTCAACAGATCGTCGCCCACGATCACCTTGAGGTGGGCCTTGTGCGTCTTGGCCAGCGCCTGTGCCGCTTCGGCAAGCTCGGCCGGCCCCATGTCCGACGACGGCGTGGTGATGAGATCGCGCGCCATAGAGATCGCTTCGATCATCGCCGTGGCGCGCGCCTTGTCGGCGTCCTGCGGCCAGACGATCCTGGCGCCCGCCTTGCTCTTCCTGGAGCGATAGCGTTCGAAGCGCCAGGTCCCCAGGCCGATCGCGACGGCGGCATCGGTGGGCGACACCGGCGCGGTATCCGTGGCGAGCCTCCAGGTGCCGGCCGGCAGCCTGGTCGCCAGCGCACCGAAGTCCCACAGCGTCGGCTCGGCGGACAGCACGAGGACTGCACCGGACGCCTTGCCGTCGCGTCCCGGCAGCAGCGCGAGATCGCCGGCGTTGCCCGCCATGCCCGAGGAGTTCGATCCAGCCGCGCCGCGTCGCGCTCTGCTCCCTGAGCCACGACCGCCATTTCGGCTGATTGACAAACTGCACGGGAAGCGCGGAAGAAGAGCGATCGACGAAGGGCAGCGTCATAGCCTTGTTCACCAAACTGTAGTCTAAAGGACAACATTGCCGGGCAAAGCAGTGCACTGGCAAGGGACGTCACGATGGAGGGGGCATGGCCGACTTCACCCTGGTGATCGGCAACAAGAACTATTCGTCGTGGTCGCTGCGCGGCTGGCTGATGGCCAGGATCGCCGGCATCGAGTTCGAGGAGGTCATTGTGCCGCTCGATCTGCCGGACACGCAGCCCACGATCCGCAAGCATTCGCCCTCGGGCCGCGTGCCGGTGCTTCTGCATCGCGGGCTGGCCGTGTGGGAATTGCTGGCGATCGCCGAATACCTGAACGAGCTCAAGCCCGAGGCCCATCTGTGGCCGGCGGCGCTGGCGGCGCGCGCCCATGCCCGCGCCATCTCGAGCGAAATGCATGCGGGCTTCCTCGACCTGCGCAACAACATGCCGATGAACATCCGCGCCTCCTATCCCGGCAAGGGCATGACGACCGCGGTGCGCGCCGACATCGAGCGCATCACCTCGATGTGGCGCGACTGCCGCAAGCGCTTCGCCGGCGCGGCGCCCAAGGACGACGGCTTCCTGTTCGGCGCCTTCAGCGCGGCCGACGCCATGTATGCGCCGGTGGTCACGCGGTTCCGCACCTATGGCGTCACGGTCGACTCCGACACCGACGCCTATTGCAAGGCGGTGCTGGCCCATCCGCCGATGAAGGAGTGGATCGACGCGGCCAAGAACGAGCCCTGGCTGATCGCGGCCTACGAGCTGGGATAGCCCGGCTTCAATGCGCCAGCAGGAGCGGCACCGGACAGGAGGCGATCACCTTCGCGGTCGCGCCGCCCAGCCCCAGGAAGTTGGTGAGCCCGCCATGCCCATAGGCGCCCATCACCAGCAGGTCGGCGCCCCGGTCGACCGCATAGCCCAGCAGGGCCCGGCCGCGGGCGCGGCCCGAGACGGCGCCGGGATCCATCGTGCCGACCTTGGCGTCGATGCCGTGGCGCGCGAAATTGCGCAGCAGGAAGGATGTGCCGACCTCCTCGGGCTCGGCTCCGGCGACGACGACGGTCACGGCGCGAGCCTTCTTCAGAAAGGGCAAGGCGGAGCCTGCGGCGCGCGCCGCCTGGGCGCTGCCGTTCCAGGCGACGACGACGGAGGAGATCGGCCCCGCCGGCACGTTCGGCGGCGCGATCACGACCGGATGCGCGCAGTCGAAGATCGCGGCCTTGATCGTCGCGGGCGCGATGTTCTCGGCGTCCGCGCCGGGCCGGCCGAGCAGCAGCAGGCTGGCGTAACGCCCCATCGTGACGAGCTGGTCGCGCGTGACGGCCTGGCCGCCCGTGAAGGTCGAGCCTTCGATCGGCGCAATGAGGTCGCGAAAAGCCCGTTCCGACTCGCGCTCCCGCGCCTTGAGCCGGGAGTCCGACAAGGATTTCAGGAACGGCATGGCCTGGGCTGCGATATCGCTGTCGCCCGGATGGATCTCGGAGAAATGAACGGCGTCGACCGCGCTCCCGAACATCGACGCGATGCGGGCGGCAAGACCAAACGACATCGCCGCGTCCGGCCCGCCCTCCGAAATCGCCAGGATTGACTTGTACATCGCTCCGATCCCCCGCCCCCACTCGTCCTCCCGCCGACCTACCACACTCCACGCGATATCCCAGCCCGTTTTGCAGGTCGCCATCGCGCCACCGTCTCCGGCTCCGGGCGCGTAACCGGCCTCGACAGAAACCGCATGCCCGCCTAGGTTGCCGGCGTGCAGCCTCAAGGAGCCGCCGATGAGCCTTGACGAGGTCGAACGTTTCTCCAAGGACCTTAAATCCGATCCCGCCCTCCTCGTGGAAGCCAGCAAGAACCCGCTGCAGGCCGTGGTCGACGTCGCCGTGAAGCGCGGCTACAGCTTCACTTTCGCCGAGGCAAAGACGTTCATCCGCAGCAGGGCTCCGCTCCCGGGCCGGGAACTCTCGGAGAGCGAGCTCGACAAGGTCACCGGCGGCGTCGACCTCCATTCCGAAAGCATCCGCTGGTTCCTCTAGCCGGCCTGGCGGCCGCCGCTACAGCAGCTGGCGCTTGGCGAGGTGCAGGAAGGCGCCGCCCTTGGCGAGCAACTCGTCATAGGTGCCGCTCTCGACGATGCGCCCCGCCTCCAGAACGAGGATGCGGTCGGCATCGCGGATGGTGCTCAGGCGGTGGGCCACGACGATCCGCGTGGCGTTCATCTTGTCGATGCTCTCCCGCACGATCGCCTGCGTGCGATTGTCGAGCGCGCTCGTCGCTTCGTCGAAGAACAGCAGGCGCGGCCGGTTGACCAGCGCCCGCGCGATGATCACGCGCTGGCGCTGGCCGCCCGAGATCTGGCCGCCGCCTTCCGAGATGACGCTGGCGAGCCCCATCGGCATGGCGGCGATGTCGTTCTCCAGGCCGGCCAGCCGGACCGCCTCCACGACCTGCTCGCGGGTTATCGGCGCGCTGCCGGCGATGTTGTCGTACAGGCTGCCCGGGAACAGCGACGACTCCTCGAGCACGCTGCCGATCTGGCGGCGCACCAGCCTGAGGTCGAGGTCCTTGAGATCGTTGCCGTCGTAGAAGACGCCGCCACGCGTCGCCGTTTCCAGGCCGAGCAGCAGGCGCAGCACGGTCGACTTGCCGGAGCCGGAGGTGCCGACGAGCGCCACGCTCTCGCCCGGACGCACCTCGAAGTCGATGTTCTCGAGCACCCAGGGGCCGTTCTCGCTGTAGCGGAACCACAGGTTGCGCACGGCGATGCCGCCGCGCAGCTCCCCCGGATCGCCGCGGTTGTGCTCGATCTCGAGGGGTGCCGCCAGCACCGGATGCAGACGGGCATAGAGCGCGAACACGTCGATCGACCCGTTGATGGCATTCGCAAGCGTGAGGATCGCCGCCGTGAACTGGCCGAAGGCGCTGTTGAAGGCGGCGAAGGACGCCACGTCGATGGGATGCTCGCCGCCGGCCGCGATGCCGAAGATGGCGAGCGCGCCGACGAAGGGCAGGCTGGTGGCGGCGATCGCCTGGACCGCGTTCAGGCGCAGCGCACCCGCCGAGCTCAGGCGCTGCAGGGCGAAGGCCTCGGACCAGCGCGAGAAGGCGCGCAGCTCGGCGGCCGCGACGCGCAGCTTGGCGATGCCGCCGATCAGCTCGATCAGCAGGCCGGAGACGTTGCCCTGCCGGTTGTAGGTCTGCTGCTGCAGGCGCTTCTGGGCGCGGCCGACGGCGAACAGCAGTCCGCCGGCGACCACGGCATAGACGACGGCAAAGGCCGCCAGCGAGACGTCGTAGATCAGCATGATGCCGAGGCTGGCGATCGAGAAGATGCCGCCGATGAGCGCATTGACGGATTGCCCGGTCAGGATGCGGCGCATGGCATCGACGCCGAGGATCCGCCAGGTCAGGTCGCCGATCGAATACTGGCGGAAGAAGGAGGCGTGCAGTCGCAGCACGCGGTCCCATATCGCCGCCTGCAGCCGCTGGTCGACAGAGGTGCCGAGGCGGACCAGCGACATCGCGCGGGCCACCTGGAAGCCGGCGCTACCCAGGGCCGCGGCCAGCAGCAGAAGCAGCATGTCACCCAGCAGCGTGAGCCGGCCGTCGGGAATGGCGACGCCCAGGATCGACCCGGTCGCCACCGGCATCAGCAGCCCGGCGAGCGACGCGGCGGCCGACGCGACCACGAGGCTGCGGATGTCGCCGCGCAGGCCGAAGATCGAGAAGCGCCAGACGTCGTGGCTCGCGGGATGGTCGGGCAGCGACGCATAGAGCATGTAGCCATCAGGCTTCAGCTTCGCCGCGGCGGCTTCGTCGATCACGCTCTCGGCGAATGTCTCCGGATCTATGCTGCGCCAGCGCCGGCGGCGGAACACCAGGGCGAGCGGGCGGCCCGTCCTGTCGTCGATGGCGATGAAGGGCGGACTCTCCTGCTTCCACCAGGCGCCATTGAGTGCGATCTCGCGGAAGCGGAAACCACTGGCGATGGCATAGGCCTTGAGCCGCTCGAACAGCGGCGCGCGCGCCCGGTCGTGCGCCGGCGCGCGCAACTCGAAGCCCTGGGCGACCGCCAGGATCGCGAGCACGCCCGGCAGCTCGTCCTCGCCCGGCTTCGCCGCCGCGACGGGCGGCGAGCGCCGAAGGGCAGCGACATCGCGCAGGCGGCGCAGGGCATGCCCTACGTGGGTCTCGTCGACCTGCCGCGTCTGCTGCCAGCGCCGCCGCTTGACCTCGTCGCGCCTGACCAGCGCGGCGGCAATGTGCGCGGCAAGTTGCGTCGACAGCTCGCCCAGCTTCGCCGGCGAAAGCCGCGCGGCAAGCGTCGCGGTGTCGATGGCCTGCACGTCACCCTCGGCCGCAAGCTCGGCGCGGATCTGGTTGGCCATGACCAGGCGCGCAGTCGGCACGGAGGCGTCGGCGCCGGCCGCCGCCGGGTAGAAGAGGATCGGCGCGTCGGCCTGCAGCCAGACGACGTGCCGGGCGGTCAGTCTGGCGCCGGCCGCAAAGGCGCGTCGCTCGCCCGCGGCCATCGGCACGGCCTCGGCATCGGCGTGCGGCAGGCCGGACGCGGACAGCAGCGCTCCGTACCAGCCGTCGATGGCGGCCGCATCGATCGCCCCCTCGCGCAGCAGCGGCAGCGGCGAGGGCGCGCCATGCTCGTGCAGCAGGAAGGCGACGCCAGGCGCGGCCAGGGCGAAGATGGCGGCGCCTTCCGGCAGCTCGGCCAGGAAGTGCCGGGCGCCGGGATTGCCGGACCGGTCGAGCACGACGGCATAGAGCCGCGCCGCGCGCGCCAGGCGCCGGGGCGACGCCAGATGGGCGAGATCGGGCGTGCCCGGGTCGGGCGTCGCGCGGCCGAGCGTGCCCGGGTCGGCGATGAGGGTGGTGGTTGCGTTCATGCGCCGTCCTCGGCCCTGATCAGGCGGGCGTAGGCGCCGTCCCGCTCGACCAGGCCGGCGTGCGTACCGCGCTCGACGATGCGGCCGTGCTCGAGCACGATGATCTCGTCACAGTCGCGGATCGTGCTCAGCCGGTGGGCGATCAGCACGCAGGTCATGCCGCGCCGGCGCACCGCGTTCAGGATCCTGGCCTCGCTGACCACGTCGAGGGCGCTGGTCGCCTCGTCGAGCACAAGCACCGCCGGTTCCTGGACGAGGGCGCGCGCGATCTCGATGCGCTGGCGCTGCCCGCCGTTGAGGTTGCGCCCGCCTTCCTCGATCGAGCCGTCGAGGTTGCCCGACAGCGCCCTGACGACGTCGCCCAGGCCGGCGTCGCTGATGGCGGCAAGCAGGGTGCGGTGCGTCACGGTCTCGTCCCACAGCGTGACGTTGTCGCGCAGCGTGCCGCGGAACAGGCGGATGTCCTGATCGACCGAGCTGACGATGTGCGCCAGCCGGTCGCGTCCCCAATCGGCCAGCGTGTGCCCGTCGATGCGGATGTCGCCTTCGCGCGGCTCGTGGAGGCCGGTGATGAGCTTGCCCAGCGTGGACTTGCCGCTGCCCGAATCGCCGACCAGCGCCAGCCAATGGCCGGGCGCGACATCGACGGAGAAGTCCTCGATCAGCGGCGGCTCGAGCGGGCTGTAGCCGAAGCTCACGCCCTTCAACGACAGATGGCCGGCGGCGAAGGTCTCGAGCGGCGCGGGCGGCGTCTCGGGGAAACGCCAGTCGCGCCGATAGCGCAGCACGTCGTCGAGCCGGGCGAGATCGGCCGAGGCCTGCTGCATCCTGCTCGCCGTGGCCACCATCTGGGCGATCGGCGCCGAGAAGCTCATCAGCAGGCTCTGGAAAGCGACCAGCGCGCCGACGCCGAGGACGGCGACCGCCGTCAAACCCGACACCAGCGGCGGCAGGAGGTTGGAGGCCTGCTGGTAGACCGCCAGGCGCTGCTCGGAATCGAGCGCCCGCGCATGATTGCCCGCCCATTTGGCGAAGAAGTCGCTCTCCCGGCCGCTCGACTTCAGCGTCTCGATCGACCGCAGCCCGACCACCGAGAGGGCGAAGAGCTTGCCCGCCTCGGTCTGCAGCCGCAGCGTCACGTCCGACAGCGGCCGCTGCACCAGCATCAGCGCCCCGACGTTGAGCGCAGCGCCGCCGATGGCGATCGCGGCCAGCGTCGTGTCGTAGAAGGCCATGGCGACGCCAAGGAAGGCGGCGGTGAAGCAGGTCGCGGCGGCATGCCCGCAGTCGCGCGCCAGCAGCCGGGCCACCCGGTCGTTGGATTCGATGCGGCTGGCGAGGTCGCCGCTGAAGCGCTGGCTGAAGAACTCGATCGGCAGGCGCAGCACGTGCCAGGTGAATTGCGCCGACTGCTCGAGCGCCAGCCTGAGCTCGATGCGCAGCAGCGCGAGCTCCTGCACGGCCGACAGCAGGACCTGCAGCAGGAACATGACGCCCAGCCCGATCAGCAGGGGGCTCAGCCAGCCCTGGTAGTGCCTGACCAGGATGTCGTCGACGAAGGTCTTGGTGGCACCCGGCAGGACGATGCCGGGAATCACCAACATCAGGCTGATCCAGGCCACGAAGGCGATCGCGGCGCCGAAGCCCTGCAGGCGGTGCCCCAGCCGCGCGACCAGCCCGCGCGCCACACCACCCATGGCGAAATCGGAACCGGGTGCAAGGCGCAGCGCGACGCCGGTGAAGCTCTCGTCGAATTCCTGGTGCGTGACGGTGCGCTGGCCGATCGCGGGATCGTTGAGGTGGATCTTGTCGCCGCTGACGCCCTCCAGCACGAGGAAGTGGTTGAAGTTCCAATGCACGATCAGCGGGAACGGACCGGCGAGGACATCGGCGGGCTCGAGGCGGAAGCCCCTGGCGTCGAGGCCGTAGCGGCGGGCCGCCCGCAGGATGCTGCTGGCCTTGCTGCCGTCGCGCGATACGCCGCAGGCGACGCGCAGCTCCTCGAGCGGCACGCGCCGGCCGAAATGGCCGAGGATGACGGCGAGCGCGGCGGGGCCGCACTCGGTGACCTCCATCTGCAGCACGGTCGGCGTGCGCACGCGCCGCCGTGCGCGCCCTCGAAACGCGCCGATCATCCTTCGAGGCCGACCAGGCCGCGCAGGGCGGGAATGATCAGGGAGATCGGCCGGCGGCGCTCGACGATCACGTCGACCTCGACGCGGGTACCGCGCGTCACCGAGAAGGGCGGGCCCCGCCCGGCCCACCAGGCAAAGCCGCTCGGCGTGTCCTTGTCGAGGAACACCTCGATCTTGGCCAGCAGCGGCGCGCCGTTGCCCATCAGGCTGTCGGTGAGCTGCGGATTGCGCAGGATGACGTTGAGCTCGGCCCGCGAAATGCCGAGCTCGGTGATCGACAGCACGCGGCCGCGCATCGAGCCGTGCTCCTCCTTGCGCACGCTGACCGGCGTCACATGCACATCCATGCCGGGGACGATGCGCTTGGACATGTTGTTGGCGAAGACGGCGATGACCTCGAAGGATTCCGGCAACACCCGGCCGATGGTCGCCATGGCGGTGCCGGGCGACACCACGTCGCCCAGGCCGACAAGGACCTCCTCGATCCGGCCGGCCACCGGCGCCTTCACCACCGCGCCGATGGTTAGCTCGGCGCGCAGGCGGGACGCCAGCGCCTGCAGGGTGTCGATGTCCTCCTGCTTCTGGCGCTCGAGCTCGGCCAGGTCGTCGCGCCTCTGGTCGGCGGCGGCCTCGCTCTCGACCTCGCGCGCATGGGCGTTGGCGATGTCGAGCATCGTCTGGTCGTAGGCGGCGCGCGCGTTGGCGACCTCGAGACGGCTGATCAGGCCGCGCCGGAACAGCCCCTCGTTGGCGGTGAGGATGTCCTTCAGGCCCTGGGCGCGGCCCTTGCCCGCCGAGACCTGCTCTTCGGCCGCCGCCTTCTGGCGCTTCAGCGTGGCGTCGATCTTGGCGCGCTCGACGTCGTGCGCCTTCCTGAGCTGGTCGAGATCCTTCTGCAGGGCGCCGAGGCGCGTCCCAGTGCCGGCAAGCTCGGTGTCGAGAGAGATCTGCTGGACACGGGCGATCGGCGCGCCGACCGCGACGATATCGCCGCGCTTGACCATGACATCCATCACCGGCCCCGCGACGACGGGTTGCACGGTATGGGCGGCCTTGCCGTCGGCCAGCAGCACGCCGCGGCCGCCGACGCGCGTGGGCACCACCCCGAACACCGCCCATACCAGGCCGGCCACGACCAGGATGGCGAGCGACACGGCCATCACCCGCAGCGAGGTCGGAATCAGGCTGATCCGCTGATTGAGCTGTTCAGGAGAAGTGAAGCGCCGGAGCGCCTCGCCACGGAACAACGAGCCGGGCTGCTCGGACATGGGCAGAACTTGCTCGGCCATGGTGCTCTCCCCCGGACCGGCCACTGGACACCCAACCTGCCGCCCCAAGTTACAGCAGGTTGCGTTCGCATCTTGTCTACAAGCACGAGCTGCCACCAGCGGAATCTTTGATTCAGCGAGGCCGAAACAAGTGCGAGCGCCATCGCAATGATCTCGCCACTTTTGCGCTAGAAGAGAGCCCCGTGGTCCACGCCGTCAGTGCTTTCTCCTTTCGTTCCGAACGCATGTCGCCTTCGGCGTTGGCGCTCGCGCTGCTGCTGCATGCCCTGGTGGTGCTGGCCCTGTGGCAGCTCTCGCTCAGCCCGCCCAAGCCGCCGGCCGAGCAGGCCATCAACATCACCTTCGAGCAGCCCAAGCCGCCCGAGCCCAAGCGCGAGGTGCCCAAGCCGCAACCCCCGCCGCCACCGCCGCCGCAGGCGGCCCAGCCCGCGCGCCCGGCGCCGCCCCGCTGCCGGAACTCGGCTTGCGCCCGCCCGCGCCCATCGTCTCGGACAAGCCCACCCAGGTGCCGCCGTCGGGCGACAAGCCGAAGGAGCCGCCGGCGCCGCCGCCGCCGCCGTTGCAGGAGGCGCTGCCGCCGCCCGAGCCGGAGCCGCCGCCGCCGACCGCGGCGGAGCTGGCCAGGCCCGGGCCTTCAGTGCCGGCGCCGCAGGAGCATCCTTCGGGGAAGGAGCAGAAGCAGGCCCTGGTCGCGCCGCAGGCCCATGCCCCGCCGGCGCCGCAGCCGCCCAAGCCGCCGCCGCCGCAGTTGCGCAAGCCCGAGCTTCGCCCCTCGCCGCTCACCACGGCGCCACCGCGGCGCCCGCCGGGCGGCAGCCGCAACGACAACGCGTCACCCTCGCCCTTCGTGAACCCGGCCGACAGCTACAATCGGGCGCGCGCGGCCGACAACTATCTCTGGCAGGTCGTGCACAAGCTGGCCGGCTACCGCTACCAGGCGAAGGTGGCGGCGAACGAAGGCATCACGGTGCTCCGCGTCGTCATCGCGCGCGACGGCAGGCTGCTCGACGCCTCCATCGCGCGATCGAGCGGCTATCCGGAGTTCGACCAGGGCGCCCTTGCCGGCGTGCGCGCCGGCTCGCCCTACACGCCGCTGCCGCCGGAGATCCACGGCGACAGCGCCACCTTCGACCTGCCCCTGGTGTCGGTGCGGCGTTAGGCGGAGACGCCGCCATAGGGCTGGCCCCAGCGGTCCTGGTAGACGATCTCCTCGAGCGGGCCACGGCCCACCGGACCGAACTTGCCCATGGGATAGCCGATCGGAAGGATGGCGTAGGAATGCACGCCCGGCGGCAGGCCGAGGGCGGCTTCAGCTTCCTTCTCATAGAGGAGATGGCGCGTGGTGAGCGTGGTGCCGAGCCCCAGCGCGCGCGCCGCGAGCACCATGTTCTGCACCGCCGGATAGATCGAGGAGCCGGCCGCGCGGTTGGGGCTGGGGCCGTCCTCCAGGCAGGCGACGATCCAGACCGGCGCCTCGGCGAAATGGTCGGTCAGGTACTCGACCGCGGCATGCTGGCGGAGGTAGCGCTCCTTGGTGACGCCGGGCGGCGGCTCGCTGCCCAGGTAGCGCGGGCCGATCACCTCGTCGAAGGCCTTCTTGTACCAGGCCTGCACGGCCTGCTTGATCTTCGGGTCCTTGATCACCAGGAAGCGCCACTTCTGGGTGTTGCCGCCGTTGGGCGCGCAGCTTGCGGCGCGCAGGATCCGGGCGATCAGCTCGTCGGGCACAGGGTCGGGCTTGAGACGCCGCATGGCGCGGCAGGATTCCATGATCTCGAACAGGTCGGGCATCGGGGTCGTCCTCCTTCTTCCGGACAGAGACTACTTCAGTTTCTCCACGACGCGGCCCAGGCGCTCCAGCGTCTGCACCACGGTCTTCTGGCCGAGGCCCGGCCATTGCACGCGCAGCAGCATGTGGTCGGTGCCGGTCTTCTCGCCGTAGCGCGCGATCTGGTCGACCACCTCGTTCCCGGAGCCGATGATGAAACGGTTGGCGGCGAACTTGTCGAAATCGCCGCGGATGCGGTCGGCCGGCACGAAGCCCGAGGCCTCGCCCCAGCTCGCATAGGCCTCGTACTTGAAGGAGAGCGGCTCGCGCACCTCGTCCAGCGCGCGGCCCGCGCCGCTGCCGACATGGCATTCGCGGATGACGGGATACTCGCGCGCCGGGGCCAGGCCCGCGGCGGCGCGGGTCTCGCGGAACAGCGCATTCAGCTTGGCGACGCCTTCCTCGCTCACCATCGGCGAGGGGAACCAGGCATCGGCGAGCCGGGCGGCGCGCTTGACCGGCGCCTCCGAATTGCCCGCCATCCAGATCGGCGGGCCATCCGGCTGCTTGGGCTTGATGCTGGTCTGCACCCCGTGGAGCGTATGGAAGCGGCCCTTGTGCTCGACCCTGTCGCCGCGCCACAGCTTGCGGATCACCTCGACGCCCTCGACGAAGCGCGGCACGCGCTCCTTCATCGGCACGCCGATCGAATCGAACTCCTCCGGGCGATAGCCGAGACCCAGGCCGATGATGGCGTTGCCATCGGTCAGCCAGTCGAGCGTCGCCGTCTCCTCGGCCACGATGACGGGATTGAGCAGCGGCAGCAGCAGCAGGCCCGGCCCCAGCTTCATGCCCTCGGCCTCGGCGGCGAGCCGCGACAGCAGGGGCATGGCCTGGAACATCTGCAAGCGGGCTCGACAGGAAATGCTGGCCGACCATCAGCGAGGCAAGGCCGCTGGCGCGCGCCACGCGCACCTGTTCGATCAGGTTCTTGAGCTCCGGCCCCAGATCCGCGCCCTGGCGCCATTGCGTGGCCATGTAGAGACCGAGCTTCATCGTGTTTCCTCCAGTCGCTTGCTCATGTGCACGGCGGTGCCGCCCGCGAGCTCTTCTTCGCGATCCACACGGTAGCCCAGCTTGAGGTAGAGCTGCACGTTCTCGACGAAGCGCTTGTTGGTGTAGAGCCGCACCTCGGCGAAGCCCGAAGCCGCCGCCATCGCCTCGGCATGGGCCATCAGGTGGCGGCCGAAGCCCCTGCCCTGGAAGCCGGGCGACACCGCGACATTCTCGATCAGCAGATGATCGGGACGGCGGATGGTCTCGATCAGGGCGGCCAGCACGCCGTCCGCATAGAGCAGATCGAAGCGGTGGCTGCGCACGGCCGCGTCATAGTCTGCGGTCATGGGCTTGGGCTCGCGGCCGATCAGCGGCACCCATTTGGCATAGGCCGCCCGTGTCAGGGCACGGATGGCCAACGCATCGCCCTGCGATGCCTGGACCAGCTCGACCGTGTCGATTGCCGCCATCGACGGGCCTCCCTCTTCCTTCGCTGCTTGTCCTCGCCGCATCCCCTCTTTACCTACACCGAAAGCGTAACGGAGAGGACGATCGTGACCCTGCCGCTCGAAGGTGTTCGTGTGATTGAAGTGGGCCAGGCCCTGGCCGGGCCGCTGGCCGGCGTGCTGATGGCCGACATGGGCGCCGACGTGATCAAGATCGAGAAGCCCGACGGCGGCGACGATGCGCGCATCTGGGGCCCTCCATTCGGGCCGGACGGCACGACCTCGCTCTACTTCCACAGCCAGAACCGCAACAAGCGCTCGGTCGTGCTCGACCTCAAGTCGGCAAAGGACGTCGAGGCGCTGCACCGGCTTTGCGAGACGGCCGACATCCTGATCCAGAATTTGCGGCCGGGCGTGGTCGACGAGATCGGCATCGGGCCCGAGGCGATGCTGCAGCGCCATCCGCGGCTGATCTACTGCTCGATCTGGGCGTTCGGCTACAAGGGGCCGCTCAAGATGAAGCCGGGCTTCGACCCGCTGCTGCAGGCCTATGGCGGCATGATGACCTGCACCGGCCGCCCCGAGGATCCGCCGACCTTCTGCGGCGCCTCGATCAACGACAAGGCGACGGGCATGTTCTGCACCATCGGCGCGCTCGCGGCGCTGCGCCTGCGCGACAAGACGGGCAAGGGCTGCCTGGTCGACACCTCGCTGTTCGATTCGGCGGTGCATTGGGTCGAGGGGCAGGTCAACAACTACCTGGCAAGCGGCGAGGTGCCCAAGCGGCATGGCACCGGCGGCGCGGTGATCGTGCCCTACCAGACCTTCGACACGTCGGACCGGCCGCTCTGCCTGGCGCCCGGCAACGACCGGCTGTGGGCGCGTTGCGCGCAGGTGCTGGGCCATCCCGAATGGGCCACTGATCCGCGCTACGCCAAGAGCGCGGCGCGGGTCGCCAACAAGGCCGAGCTCATCCCGATGATCGCGGCCGTCATGCGCACCAGGAGCCGCGCCGACTGGCTGGCGGCGCTGGAGAAGGCGGGCGTGCCGTGCAGCCCGGTGAACGACATCGGCGAGCTGGCGGCGACGGAACAGTTCGAGGCGTCGGAGCTGGTGCAGGCGCTGCCGGAGGGCGGGCCGAAGGTGGTCGGCCTGCCGATCTCGTTCGATCGCCATCGGCCGAAATCGGCGCGGCCCTCGCCCAAGCTCGGCGAGCATACGGAGGAAGTGCTGCGGGGTGCTGCCGAATAGGACACTGCCGGAGGTTTCCGGGGGTTTCCGGCAGTTTCCGGCGGCTGCAGGCCCCTCTGGAAAATCGCTTGTTCTCAAGAGGTTGGGAGGTTTCCGACCTTTCCGACCTTTCCGTCCATGCTCTCGCGAGGCTGGAGGTCGGGGGCACCGATCGGACGTGGGCGGAGAATGCGGCCATGCGATTCCCTGGAAGAAAGGAGCCTCGGAGATATAAGTTATACTGAACTTATCTTCAAGTAATACTTTGAGAGCGACGATTCGCGGCCGGGAATAAGTGGGCACCGTAGGGGGCCTCTCACGGCTTCCCCGCATTGAAATCTCACGATTTTTCCTGCGGGAACGCGGTCATTCCGGCAGCCCGGCCCGCCGCAGGCCGTCGGCGAACGTCGCGAAATCCTGGGGTCGGCGGATCGGCAGCCAATCCGCAAGGGTGGAGACGCGGAGCGCGGGGTCGAGGCGGCGCAAATGGTTCATCGCCCGCTGCGCGTCGGCCGGCCGGCCGGCCAGCGCATGGCTCGCGGCGATGATGCCGACGACCATCAGGAAGCCCGGCAAGTGCCTGAAGGCCTTCTCCGCCCATGCAGAGGCGACGTCGAAGCGCCCGGCGAACAAATGGGCGGCCGCCATTCCCGCCTGCATTCGATACGTCTCGGGATCGAGGGGACTGAGACGCATGGCGTGCGCGAAGTGCCGGGCGGCGGCGTCCGGTTCGCCGTTCCAGACTCTCAGGAAACCGCCGAGGAACCAGGCGGCCGCGAGATTCGGATCGAGCAGGAGCGCCCTGTCGATCAGGGCGATGCCGCCCTCGAGGTCGCCGGCGAGGTGGCCGAGCGCATGGCCGCTGCGCGTGAGCGCGACCGCATCGTCCCCGCCCAACTCGACGGCGCGACGGGCCAACCGGGCACCCTCGGCGATCTCCCGCGGGAGGTCGGTCATCCAGCCGTTGACCTTCCGCCAGAAATGACACCACGCCGCCATCGCACAGGCCGACGCGAAATTCGGATCGAGCTGCAGCGCGCGGTAGAACTGGACCAGCGCCTCGTCGATGGACTCCCGGGCGCCGCGATGCAGGTTCGCCATGCCGCGCAGGTAGTAGTCGTAGGCGTCGAGGCTGTCGGTCGGCTTGCGCTTTGCGCGCTCGATCTCCGCCCGCTCGCAGCTGGGGCGCGATCGCGCCGACGACGTTCTCGGTGATCTGATCCTGCAGCTCGAAGATGATCGCCGAGGCTGCCTTCGAACCGGTCTGCCCAGAGATGTCCGCCGGTCGCCGCATCGATGAGCTGTCCCGTGATGCGTACCCGCTTCGCCGCCTTGCGCACGCTGCCTTCCAGCACATAGCGCACGCCCAGCTCGCGGCCGACCTGCTTCACGTCCACCGTCCGGCCCTTGTAGGTGAAGCTCGAGTTGCGCGCGATGACGAACAGCCAGCGACTGCGCGATAAGGCCGCGATGATGTCCTCCACCACGCCGTCGGCGAAATAGTCCTGCTCGGGCTCGCCGCTCAGGTTCACGAACGGCAGGACGGCGATCGAAGGCCTGTCGGGAAGAGCGAGCGGCTGCGGCGACGGTTCTTCTGGCCCGGCAGGCGCGCTCTTCGGGGAAGCGAGACGATCCGACGATCGTGCGTCGCGGACCTCGCCGACGAACCGGAAGCCCGGGGACCGAGGAAGTGCTGCGGGAAGCCTCGAAATCGGGCGCGTAAGCACGGCCGGGACACGCTGGGCGTCGAAACACTGGTTGCCGTCCGGGGCGAGGTTTCCGGGGGTTTCCGACCGTTTCCGGCGGTCTGCGGCCGCCGCGGGCCGCGCGGAAAAAGCCTTGATTTCAAGACGTCGGGAGGTTTCCGACCTTTTAGACCTTTCCGTACAGAGAATGACCCTGAAACCAGTGAGGCGATCGGAGGCGGGACGCAAGGCGGCCATGGCGCGTGGTCCTCTGGAAACAGACATCGCCTATCTAAGTTATACTCAAGGGCCCGGTCGAGCCAATCGATCGGCGCGGCTCCGCCGTTGGGAGGAGCTGAGCCATACGAAAGTGTGTGCCGCGTAGATGAGCGTATCAATTACCGCCGCCGTGCTCGCTCCTATCCTGATCGAAAGGATTGGGGAGTACGAACATGGTCCCGCCGCTCGATCAGAATGATGTCGTCGATTTCGAGACCGCCACGGTCCAGGCGCCGCCGCGCGGCAAGCGCCCCGTCGACGAGCTGCCTGCCAAACGCGAGGAGCGGCCCGCGGAGAAGGATCACCCGAAGAAGCAGCGGTTCGTGCTCCTGCGGCGGCATCCCGTTGCCAGCGGGATCGGCCTGGCCGCCCTGCTTGCGGCGACGGCCGCGGGTGGCCTCTACTGGGACCATGCCAGGCATTTCGAGACGACCGACGACGCCTTCATCGCCGCCCGCCAGTTCGCCGTCGCCCCCAAGGTGGCGGGCTATATCACCGCCGTCCCCGTCACCGACAACCAGCACGTCGCCACCGGCAACGTGATCGCCCGCATCGACCAGCGCGACTACCGCGTGGCGCTCGCCCTGGCCGAGGCCGAGGTCGCGGCCGGCGAGGCCGGCATCGAGAACATCGATGCGCAGATCGACGTGCAGCGCGCGCAGGTCGCCGCCAACCAGGCGCAGGTGAAGCAGAGCCAGGCCAAGCTGGTGTTCGCGCAGGAGGAGGCGGCGCGCTATGGCACGCTGACCAAGGAAGGCTGGTCCAGCCGCCAGACGGGGGAACTGGCGACGTCGCAGCTCTACCAGCAGCAGGCCGCGCTGCGCAGCGCGCAGGCCGACCTCACCGTGGCGCAGCGCCAGTTCGAGGCGCTGAAGGCGCAGCGCAACAGCGCCGTCGCCAGCCTGCGGCAGGCGAAGGCGCGGCGCGACCAGGCGAAGCTGAACCTTTCCTATACGACCGTCACGGCGGCCCAGCCGGGGCGCGTCGTGCAGCTCGGCGCCGCGGTCGGCCAGTACGCGCAGGCGGGCACCGCGCTCACCATGTTCGTGCCCGACCGGATCTGGGTCACGGCGAACTTCAAGGAGACGCAGCTCGACGCCATGCGGCCGGGCCAGCCGGCGACCCTCGAGATCGACGCCTATCCGGAACGCACCGTGCACGGCCACGTCGCCAGCGTTCAGCCCGGATCCGGCACGGCCTTCTCGCTGCTGCCGGCCGAGAACGCCACGGGCAACTACGTCAAGATCGTCCAGCGCGTGCCGGTCAAGATCATCCTCGACAATCCACCGACCGACGTCGCGCTGGGGCCGGGCATGTCGGTGCTGCCCGACGGTGCGGGTCGATCCAGCGCCCTCGCTCTACGAGCGGCTGCGGGCCTGAGCTGTCCGAGGACGGCGCGCCTCCAATCCCTGGCTGATCGCCGTGGTGGTCGCGATCGCGACCTTCATGGAAGTTCTCGACACCACCATCGCCAATGTCGCGCTGCCCTATATCGCGGGCGGCCTGGGCGTGAGCGAGGACGAGGCCTCCTGGGTGGTGACGACCTACCTGGTCTCCAACGCCATCATCCTGACGGCCAGCACCTTCCTCGTGCGGCGGCTCGGCCGCAAGACGTTCTTCGTGGCGTGCCTGACGCTGTTCACCGTGAGCTCGGTACTGTGCGCCTTCGCCTGGAACCTGCAGGCGCTGCTGCTGTTCCGCGTCCTGCAGGGCTTCGCCGGCGGCGGCATGGTGCCGGTGTCGCAGTCGATCCTCGCCGATTCCTTCCCGCCGGCGAAGCGCGGCCAGGCCTTTGCGCTGTTCGGCGTGGCGGTGGTGGTGGCGCCGGTGGTCGGGCCGACCCTGGGCGGCTGGCTGTCCGACAATCTGTCCTGGCACTGGTGCTTCCTGATCAACGGGCCGGTGGGCCTGTTGGCGGTGGTGGCGGTCGCGCTGGTCCTGCGCGAATCGCCGGCCCAGGCCGAGGAGCGCCGCCGCCTGAAGCGCGAGGACGGCGGCTTCGACCTCGTCGGCTTCGTGCTGGTCGCGACCTTCCTGGGCGCGCTCGAGATCATGTGCGACCGCGGCCTGGAGGACGACTGGTTCGGCTCGGGCTTCATCGTCGCGGTCGCAATCGTCTGCGGCCTCGCCTTCGCGGCCATGATCCCGTGGGAGATCAGCCGCCGCAATCCGGTGATCGACCTCAGGATGGTGGCCTCGCGCCAGTTCGGCGCCTGCTTCCTGGTGATGCTGGCGACCGGCGCCATCCTGCTCGCGACCACGCAGTTCCTGCCCGAGCTGGTGCAGCAGGATCTCGGCTACACGGCGACCTGGGCCGGCCTCATCCTGTCGCCCGGCGGGCTCGTCACCATGGCGATGATGTTCATCACCGGCCGCCTGCTGACCAGGGTCCAGCCCAAGTACCTGATCGTGGCCGGGGCGGTGACCATCGCGCTCTCCATGTACAGCCTGACCGGCGTGTACGGCGACGTCGGCTTCTGGTTCCTCGCGCAGTCGCGCATGCTGCTGGGCGTCGGGCTGCCGCTGATCTTCCTGTCGATCACGGCCGCCTCCTATGACGGCATCCCGCCCGGCAAGACCGACCAGGCCTCGGCCCTGATCAACGTGGCGCGCAACACCGGCGGCTCGCTGGGCGTCGCCCTCATCTCCAACGTGCTGGCGCATCGCGCGCAGTTCCACCAGAGCCGGCTCGTCGAGAACGCGATCCCGTCGAATGTCGAGTATCAGGAGACGCTGCGACGCATGGCGGACTATTTCGCCAGCCACGGCAGCCTGTCGACCGACGTGCATCGACAGGCCATCGAGTGGATCGGGCAGCAGGTGGCGGCACAGGCGTCGTTCCTGGCCTACATGGACGCGTTCTGGGTCCTGATGCTGATCTCGCTGGCCGCCGTGCCGCTGGCCCTCGCGCTGCGCGAGGTGAAGCTCGGCGGCGCCGCGCCGACGGCGCATTGAGCGGCGCCGCCCCAATGCGCAGTCGTCAGCGGCGGCCGGCGCGATTGACCGGGCCACCCTGGTTGACGTCGACACCGGCGCCTGGCGCCACGCCCGCTCCCGGCGCGCCGACACCGGCTCCCGGAGCCACGCCGACGCCGGGTGCGCCGGCGCCCGCTCCCGGCAGCACGCCCACGCCCGGCGCGCCGGCGCCCGGCGGCCCGGCCGCATCACGCATCCCTTGGGCACACCCACCGCGCGGCAATAGACCTCGGCGTGCGACGGCTGGGCGAGATCGCGGCCGGCCAATCCGATCCGACGGGCAGGCCCCCGTCCATGTCGCGCCGTCCTCGGGCGCCGGATGCCAATCCCACAGCCGCCAGCCGGTCCGCGGTCGAGAAGCCAGCTGCCGTCCGCGCGTGAGCCGTCCGTTGATCTGCAGCGGACCCGGCTCCACGACATCGCACGCTGCGCGCGTCTTGGCTACGGCAAGGACGCCAGGCCGGCCCCACAACAAAGTACAGTCCCATCCGTCCTAGCCGCCAGAATCCTCTTGCCCTGGTTCGTCGCCCGTCGCCGCTCGAGATCCGTCCTGCGCGCGCCAGCCGGGAACGCCGCCGGTCGGACCCGCATCGTTACCGCCACGCGACGGTTTGAGCCAGATCAAACGCGATGACACGATCGGCGCCACTGGCGTGGCGCGGACCCGGCGATGAATAGCGCCGCATCAGACAATGTCCCGGCGTGGTACTCATCGCCCGCCTCATTGCGATAGCCGCAGGGTCGTTGGCAGGACGTCGGGCTGCACCATCGCCTGGGCATGGGGACTACCTCCGACTGGTACTTCCTCAGATATTCGCGGCTCGCCTTGTCGATCGCGGCGGGCTCGTTCGCCGGGATCGCCTTCACCGCGAGCCGGCGGCCGGCGAACTCCAGGGTGGCCGGCCCGCCGGCCGCGAGATCCCCGTACCAGCGGCCCTTGGTACCGCGGAACGACCGCACGAAGACCTCGTCGTCGACCACCACGATCCAGATCACCACCGCGCTCCTGGGGTGCTGCGCGGTCCGGATCCTTACTTCCTTCAGGTCGCGCAAGGCGCGCAGGATATCCGCATCGAAGGTCGGCATGGGCGGCGCCCTCCCGGCACTCTAGGCGTTGTGGATCTCATAGCGCAGCCAGACCGCGCCGCCGTCCAGCACCTTGCACTCCTTCAAGGTCATGGAGTCGAGGGGCGCCGGCACGCCGGCCTCCGCGACGCTGGAGTCGAAGATGCTGGGCGCGCCCTTGGCGCCATCGATCGCCGGAGCGATCGCCAGGCTCAGCTCGTCGACCAGTCCGGCGCGCAGGAAGGCGCCGTTCGACCCGCCGCCGCCCTCGAGCAGCAGGCGCTCGACGCCGAGCTCGCGGTTCAGAATCTCCAGCACGAGCGCGAGATCGACGTCCTGCTTGCCGGCGAAGAAGTAGGACACGCCCTCGGCGCGCAGTCCCGCGAGATGCGCGTCTGAAACCTGTTCGGTCAGCACGACGACGATCGGATCGCCGCCGATGTCGGAGCGGCCCCAGGCGATCTTGCCATGCGCATCCAGCGCGACGCCATAGACCGGCGCGTCGCGCCTGGGCAGCCAGGGCTCGCGCGGAAAGACTTGCGTGGTCTGCGCCGGGTAGGCGTCCCGCTTGGCGAACTCCTGGCCGGTCACGCGCCCCACCAGCCAGGCATCGCCCTCGAGCTGGTCATGCAGGCGCTCGAACAGGCCGGGGTCGCGGTTGCCCTTGGGCCGCCAGCGGCTGCCCAGGATGCGCCCGTCCACGCTCGCGACCATGTGGCAGATGACGTGGGGCTTCATGGATGTGCTCCGTGGAGGGAGAATCTCTCAGCGTGGGGCAAGCTGTTCGATCAAGGCGTTGGCCGCGCCCGCCATCGCCATCGCTGCGCCGAAATTGAACTGGTTGATGGCGACAAAGACGCCGACGCCGCGCGTCGGGGCGAACGCTGCGTAGGTGAAGACGCCCTGCAGGCCGCCGGCCTTCTGCAGGATCAACGGTCGGTCCCCCTTTGGCGCCATGACGATCCAGCCGAGGCTCATGGCGTCCATGTGGCCGGACTCATCGAAGCCCGCGACGGGGTTGAGCCCGTCCCGCGCGACATAGGCGGCATGATCGAGGAGCCGAATCTCGGCGTCCCGGGGCGAGAACCGATCGAGGTGCCAGGCGAGCCAGCGCAGCATGTCATCGGCGGTCGAGTAGAGGCTGCTGGCGCCGGCCATCACCGGCGTCGCCTTCACGTCGGGCAGCGGCTTGCCATCGAAATCGTGGCCCTGGAGCAGGCGCGCGGCGTCGCCATCGCGCAGCGCCAGGACCGTGTCCTTCAGGTCTGCCGGATCGAGAACGATCTCCTTGAGCAGCGCGTCATAGGGCTTGCCGGCGGCATGGGCGAGCGCGACAGCGAGCAGGTCGAAGGCGAAATTGGAGTAAAGGCCGCCGCTGCCGGGCGTGAACAGCAGGGGATCGGACTGCAGGCCCTTGATATAGGCGTCCTGCGTGAGCGTGCGGAACGGATCGTCCGGCGGGCCCGGCGGGCGCTCGACCTCGCGCGGCAAGCCGGACGTGTGGGTCGCCAGCTCGATCAGCCGGATGGGCCGGCCGCCACGCTCCGGCACCTTGACCGGCCAGCCGATGCGGTCCTGCAGGCGGTCGGTGAACTTGACGGTTCCCCGGGAGGCGAGGCCGGCCAGCACCTGTCCGGTGAAGGCCTTGGTGATCGAGCCGATGCGCAGCATGGTTTGGCCGTCCGGCGCCTTGCCCGACCCGTCCAAGGTCTCGCCGAAGCCGGAAACGGCGGTCCCGCCGTTGCGCACGGCGCCGATGATGAAGGCCGGTACGTGGCTGTCCAGGAAAAGGATCGCACCGTTGAGCTCGACGATCTCGTTGAGGAGCTTGTCCTGCGCGCGCACGCCGGCACCGGCGAACAACATGCCCGCCGTCGACAGGGCGACGAACGCAAGCTTGCACCTCCGTGTCGACCTCTTCATTCGGCGTGCCTCCGCTGACTCTATTGGTTGGGACGAGCCTGCGCGCAGGAACGCGCGATTGGCAAGTTCCGCGGTCGCGCCAATCAAAGCAGCAGGCGGACGCACGGCGCTGACTCGACGCAGCCGATTGCATCCCTGGTTTTTACGTGGGACGATGTCACATTGGGTGATGGGCAGCGAGACGGTCAGGGAAGTGATCGTCTCACTGGGGGCGTGATGGGATTCAATCGAGTGCCGCTGGGCGCAGTGCCGTGCGCGTCGGCGTTGAGGCGTATGGTCTTGTTCGGGAGCGTACTGCTCGCCGGACTGGCCTCGGGCACGGCGTATGCGGTCGACGCCACCTGGGACGGTCCCGGCGCAGAATGGACGACCGGCACCAACTGGAGCTCCAGCCCGACGGTGCCCGACGGCACGGCGACGTTCACCAACAATGGCGCCCCCACATCGGTCACCATCTCGAACAATGCGTCGATCGGCACGCTCCAGTTCGACGCAGCAGCGCCGGCCTATTCGTTCACCGTCCGCAACGCTGCGACCTTCACGATCAACACCGATGTCGTCAACGATTCAGCGTTCACCCATGGCTTCAAGGTCGACACGGGCGCAACATTGGCGATCAGCGATGGCGTGATCGCCGAGATCGGCTCGCTCGCCGATGGCGCTTCGGGCGGAGGCACGGTCTCCATCGGGCCTTCCGACCCCTCCACGCTCCTGTTCATCGCCGGCAGCAGCAGCACCACGTTCTCCGGCAAATTCTCCGGCGCAGGCTCGTTCGAGACCGACGGCAGCGGAACCCTGACGCTCACCGGCGCCAGCAACGGCGGCAATATCGGGACCATCGGCGGCGATCTCGATCTGTGCAATTGCTTTTCCGGCGGAGTCACGATCAGCGGCGGCTCGCTCACCGTCAACGGCGATTTCATGGGTGTTGCGGTCGAGGGCGGCACGCTCTCGGTAATCAACGGTGGCAGGCTGCAGACCGGCCTCGACCTCCTCGTGGCAACCGACATGATCATCTCGGGCGCGGGCTCAACCGTAACCGCGGCCGGCTTCACCGGCATCGGCATCTTCGGACCGGGCGCGCTCGCGATCAGCAGCGGCGGCGTTCTCAACAGCCAGAGCGGGGCGGAGATCGATTCCTTCGTCGGCACTTCGACGGTAACGGTCAGCGGTCCCGGATCGACCTGGAACGTCGGCTTCGGCCTGGCGGTCGGCGACGGCACCACCGGCGGGCCGGGCATGCTCACGATCGCCAACGGCGGCACGGTGAACGTCATCGGGGACATGACGGTGGGCGATACCTCCACCAGCAGCTCGTCGGTCATGGTGACCGGTCCGGGCTCGGTCCTGAACGTGTCGAATTCGCTCACGATCGGCGACTTCTGCGGCTGCTCGGCCGGCACGCTTACCGTTGCGGACGGCGCCACGGTCAACTCTCCGGTCTTCACCGGCATCGGCCCGGGCAGCACGCTCTATCTCGGCACCGGCGGCCTCGCCGGCGCGCTCGTCACGCCCGACATCGACAATCGCGGCCAGATCGTCGCGAACTTCACCGATACGCTCACCCTCGCCGCGCATATCCACGGCATCGGCACGCTCAGCAAGGCGGGCTCGGGGACGCTGATCCTGACCGGCACCGACACCTATACCGGCGGCACCACGATCAACGGCGGCACCCTGCAGATCGGCAACGGCGGCACGACCGGGTCGATATCGGGCGACGTCGCCAACAACGGCACGCTGGCCTTCAACCGGTCGGATGCGCTCGGCTTCGCCGGCGTGATCTCGGGCGGCGGCGCGGTGCAGCAGATGGGCACCGGCACGACGACGCTGACCGCCGCCAATACCTACACCGGCGGCACGGTGGTGAATGCCGGCACGTTGCAGCTGGGCGCCGGCGCTTCGCTCGCGGCGGGCGGCGCGCTCACGGTCAACGGCGGCACCTTCAACCTCAACGGCAACAACCAGACGGTGGGCGCGCTGTCGGGAACGGGTGGCGCCATCGCGCTGGGCAGCGGCACACTGACGGCTGGGGATTCGAGCAACACTACGCTGGCCGCGGCGATCTCCGGCAGCGGCGGCTTCGTCAAGCAGGGCAGCGGCACGCTGACGCTCACCGCCGCCAGCAATTTCACCGGCGGCACGACGCTGAATGCCGGCATCCTGGTCGTGAACGGCAGCCTGACGAGCGGCGTCGCAGTGAACGGCGGCATGCTGCGCGGCACCGGCACGGTCGGCAACGTCGTGGCCAACGGCGGCGTGGTGGCGCCCGGCAACTCGATCGGCACGCTGACGGTGAGCGGCAATTTCGTGCAGAGCGGCGGCAGCATCTATCAGGTCGAGGTCAATGCGGCGGGGCAGAACGATCGGATCAATGTCGCCGGCGCGGCGACCATCAGCGGCGCCACGGTTCAGGTCCTGGCGCAGAGCGGCAGCTACGCGCGCAACACCACCTACACGATCCTCAACGCCACCGGCGGCGTGAGCGGCGCCTACTCGGGCGTCACCAGCAACTTCGCCTTCCTGACGCCCACGCTCGCCTACGACGCCAACAACGTGTTCCTGAACCTGTTCCAGTCGAGCAGCGCCTTCGCCGCCGGCGCGCAGACACCCAACCAGTATGCCGTCGGCGTGGCGCTCGACCGGGCCAATCCCACCGCGACCGGCGACTTCGGCGCGGTGCTCGACGCGATGAGCGTGCTCAGCACGCAGCAGGGGCCCGCCGCCCTGAACGCGATCAGCGGCCAGCCCTATGCCGACTTCGGCACGCTGAACGTGCAGGGCGGCGTGCTGTTCATGAACGCGGTCGGCCAGCAGATGGCGATGGCGCGCGGCAGCGCCACCGGCGGCGGCCAACGCCAGGCGCTGGCCCAGGCCTGCGTGGTCGAGAGCTGCGATGCCCAGAGCCCGTGGGCCGCCTGGGCGAGCGCGCTGGGCGGGGTCGGCAGCGTTGCTGGCAACGGCAACAGCTCGACGCTGACCTACAACTTCGGCGGCGGCGCGGCCGGCATCGACTATCGCATCGATCCGCGCTTTCTGGTCGGCATCGGCGCGGGCTACACCGCGGCCAACCAGTGGGTCGACAGCTTCATGGGCCGCGGCTGGTCGGACAGCGTCAGCGCCACGCTCTACGGTTCGTTCACGCAAGGCGCCTTCTATGCCGATGCGCTGGCGGGCTACGCCTATTCGAACAACCAGATGCAGCGCCAGATCATCATCTCCGGCCTGCAGCCGCGCACCGCCAACGGCAGCACCGGCGCCAACCAGTTCCTGGGCCAGGTCGAGACCGGCTACAGGGTGCCGGTGTTCGCGCCGGCTTTCGCGAGCGTCACGCCGTTCGCCCGGCTGCAGACCTCGAGCGTGACCCAGAACGGCTTCAGCGAATGGGGCGCCAATTCGCTCGACCTCAACGTGGCGCAGCAGACGACCAACTCGCTGCGCACGGTCCTGGGCGCCGACCTCGCCGGCGCGATCGGGCTGGGCGACACCCGGACGCTCGACCTCGCGCTTCGTCTGGGCTGGCAGCACGAATACGACGACACCGGCCGGCCGATCACGGCGGCTTTCGCCGGCGCGCCGTCCAATGCCTTCACCGTCTACGGCGCCACGCCGCAGCGCGACAGCGCCATCCTCGGCTTCTCGGCCAGCACCAGCATCGCCGAGGCGACGCAGCTCTACCTGCGCTACGACGGCGCCATCGGCAGCGGCACCGACAACCACACCCTCAACGTCGGCGTCCGTCTCACCTGGTAGCGGATATTTCGGCCGGCGACGGCCTTCGGCGAGCGGCGGCGGCCTCAGGAGCGCTTCTTGTCGAAGGCCTGGCGCCAGGGGCCGGGAAAGGCGGCCTGCGCGCGCTGCTCGAGCTCGCGCTCGTGACGCCGGAAGAAGAAGACGCCGGCGACGACGAACCCGACCGCCACGACCAGCAGGAGCACGCTCGCCGGCCCCGTGATGCGTTTCATCTCCGCACCGAAGAGATACGCGCCGCCGCCGACCAGGGCCGCCCAGCAGAGGCCGCCCAGCGCGTTCATCAGCAGGAAGTGCGACCAGTGCATGCGGTTGATGCCGGCCAGCAGCGCCGCGAAGGTGCGCAGCAAGGCGACGAAGCGGCCGAAGAAGACGATCTTGCCGCCGTGGCGCAGGAACAGGTACTGCCCGACCTTGAGACGCGCTTCGTCGAGCCCGACATACCGCCCGTAACGCGCCACCAGCGCGATGCCGACCGAGCGGCCGATCAGATAGCCGATGTTGTCGCCGAGAATGGCGCCCGCGGCGGCAACCAGCACGACGGGCACGATGCCGAACTGGTGGGTCGATCCGGCATAGAGCGCGGCGGCCACCAACGCCGACTCGCCGGGCAGCGGGATGCCCACGGCTTCCAACGTGATCACGGCGAACAGAAACCACAGGCCATAAGCCTGCAGCAGGTGCTCGACTCCGGAAGGCGAGATGACATCCACGACGGGTCCCCCAGGCGGCGCCGGAAGGCGGCCCGTCGGCCCGTGCTCCGCACCGGACCAACGTGATCGGCCGGCAGCGCAAACACAAGCGTCGAGACCGATCCCGGTTCAATGCTCGTTTCGATGGCTCCGCCTCAGGGGTCGGTGCCAGCCGGAACCTCGACGACCTGGTAGTCGGCCCCGCCCTGCGCCGCGGGCCACATCGCGACCAGGAAGGCGCGCCTGCTGCCGCAGAGCGACGCCATCGCATGGCCCATCCAACGAGGCCGCCGGCGGACGGTTGCGTTACGCGCGGACCTTGGCGCGCGGCTTCGCCTTGGCGGGCGGGGCGGTGCTGCCGCGCTTGACCAGCTCGAACGGCAGGGTCTGGAAGGCGGCGAAGGGCTTGCCCTCGAGGCGGGCGATGACCTGCTCGGCGGCGGCGCGGCCGACCTCGACGATGGGCGTGCGGATGGAGGTGAGCGGCGGCGTCTGGGTCGCGCCGAGATCGGTGTTGTCGACGCCGGTGATCGAGATCTCCTCGGGGATGCGCACACCCTTCTCGCGGCAGGCCATCATGCCGCCCACGGCGAAGACGTCGTTGGTGGCGACGACGGCGGTCGGCCGCGGCTGCTGCTCGAGCAGGCGGTGCATCATGGCGGCCGCCGCGCCGAGGTCGATCGGCCCGAACTGGGCATGGCGCGGATCGAGCGACAGGCCGGCCTGGGCCAGCGCGGCGCGCATGCCCGCGCCGCGCTCGGTGGCGCGGTCGTTGCCCTCGGTCACGGCGCTCAGGAGCCCGATGCGGCGATGGCCGAGCCCGATCAGGTAGCGCGTCATCTCGAAGGTGGCGGCGCGGTTGTCGAAGCCGATGCTGGGATGCCGGCGCATGGGATCGACGCCCCAGGTCAGCACGTAGGGCCGGCGGTGCTCCTCCAGGAGCGCGAACAGCGCCGGGTCGTGGTGCAGGCCGACGAAGACGAAGGCGTCGACGCCGCGCCCCAGCAACTGCTCGGTGATGCGCAGCTCGGTGGCGAGGTCGTAGTGATGCTCGGCCAGCACCAGCGAATAGCCCTTGCCGTCGAGCACGGCCTGCACGGCGCTGGTGGTGCGGGCATAGAGCGCGTAGCCGAAGGACGGCACCACCGCGCCGATCATGCGGCTCCTGTCGCTGCGCAGCGCGCGCGCCGCGCCGTGCGGCACGTAGCGCAGCTTCTGCATGGCCTCGCGCACCCGCGCGCGCGTCTCGGCATCGACCAGCCCGGCCGAGTTGATGACGCGCGAGACGGTGGCGGTGGAAACGCCGGCCAGCCGCGCCACATCCTTGGCGCTGGACCGATGGCCGGGACGGGGGGCGGCCTCTCGGGTGGGGTCGGTCGGCATTCCTGCAGTCGATTACATCCCGCGCCAGGAACAGGCAAGTACGCCTTGCGAAAAGGGCGGCTTGCACCGCGCCTCGCCCGGCTGCTAGCCTTGATGTAATCGAATACATAAACGCCAAACCGAGAGGAGGAAGCATGAGCAAGCCCACCCGTGACGGACATCCGTTGGCCCTGCCCCGCCGCGACGTCGTGCGTTATGCCGCGGGCGGCGGCCTCGCCGCGATCCTGGCGCCCGGCCTGGCCGGGCCCGCCTTCGCACAGGCGGCGGACCTCGCGCCCTACACCTCGGCCAAGATCGACTGGAAGCAGGCCGCCGGCGCCGAGATCACGGTCGCGGTGATCCCCGCCTCCTATTTCGAGAACCTGATCAGCCTGCAGCCGCAATTCGAGGCGCTGACCGGCATCAAGCTGCGCTTCGAGAAGGTGCCGCCGGGCCAGATCCGCCAGAAGGCGATGCTCGACCTCTCGTCCAAGACGGCGACCTACGCCACGCATGCCGCCGACCCGATGTACTACGCGCTCTATGTCGCCAACAAATGGGTCGAGCCGCTCGACAAGTATCTCGGCAACAGCGCGCTGACCGACGCCGCCTGGTTCAAGTACGACGACATCATCAAGGCCTGGCGCGAGGCCGATTCGGTCGACGGCAAGCCTTACGGCATCCCCTACGACGGCGAGGTGACGCTGCAGGTCTATCGCAAGGACCTCTACGCGGCGAAGGGGCTGAAGGCCGCCGACACCTACGACGAGCTGGTGGCCAACGCCAAGGCGCTGACCGATGCCAATGCGCGGATCTACGGCATCGCGCTGCGCGGCTTCGCCGGCGCCGGGCAGAACATGTACATCTATCCCTCGCTGCTGCGCGGCTTCGGCGGCAACTGGGGCACCGGAAAGAACATCGTCGTCAACTCGCCACAGGCGGTCGAGGCGCTCACCTGGTACGTCGACACGCTGAACAAGTACGCCCCGCCCGCGGTGCGCAACTGGAACTGGCCCGACATCGCCGACGCCTTCTCGCAGGGCACGGTGGCGACCTACATCGACGCGCATTCCTCGGCCGCGGTGATCACCAACCCGGAGAAGTCGAAGGTGGTCGGCAAGATCGCCTATGCGCGCTGGCCCAAGGGGCCGAGCGGCAAGCGGGTGAGCTCGCTGTGGAACTGGGGCTTCCCGATCAACGCCGCGCTCGGCGACAAGGCCAAGAAGGCGACCTGGCTGTTCATCACCTGGGCGACCTCGGCCGAGACGCAGGCGCGCACCTCGTGGAAGTTCGCCGGCCCGGCCAAGCGCTCGGGCCTCAACCGGCTCACGCTGTGGCGCTCGCCCGAGTTCGCCGCGGCGATGAAGAACGCCGGCGACAACTTCATCCCGGCGGCGCTCGAGTCGCTGGAGCACGACACCGACGTCGACTGGCGGCCGCGCGTGCCGCAATGGCCGGCGATCGGCGAGACCATGGGAACGGCCATCCAGTCGGCGCTGGTCGGTCAGAAGAAGCCCAAGGAAGCGCTCGACGAGGCGCAGGCGCGCGTCCAGCAGATCATGAAGGGCTGATGCCGCCGATCGGGTTGGCGGCGACGGCGGTGCCGACGCTCGAGAGCCGGGAGCGCCGCTTCGCGCTCGCGCTTCTCGGGCCGGCGCTGGCCGTGCTCCTGCTGATCACCACCGCGCCGCTGGTCTATCTCGCCTGGACCAGCCTGCAGCGCATCGACCTCGGCATGCCCTGGCTCACCGGGTTCGCGGGCCTGGGCAACTACCTGAAGATGGGCGACGACCCGCGCTTCTGGAACTCGCTGGTGCTCACCCTCGTCTACACCGCCTCGACCGTGGTGCTGCAGGTCGTGCTCGGCCTGTCGCTGGCGCTGCTGGTGATGCAGTTCCCGCGCGGCCAGGGCCTGCTGCGCATCGCCGCCATCCTGCCCATCGTGCTGGCGCCGGTGGTGGTCGGCCTGTTCTGGCGCACCCTGGTGCTGGCGCCCGATTTCGGGCTGGTCGACCTGGTCACGCGGGGGCTGGGGCTGGGCAGCTACAACTGGCTGGGCGATCCCGACCTGGCCCTGATCTCGGTGATCGCCATCCATACCTGGCAATGGACGCCGTTCGCCTTCCTGGTGCTGCTGGCCACGCTCGCCACCCTGCCGCCCGACATCTACGAGGCGGCGCGGCTCGACCGCGCCGGCGCCTGGCAGACCTTCTTCCACATCACCCTGCCGCTGATCCGGCCGGCCGTGGTCATGGTGGTGATCCTGCGGCTGATGACGGCGCTCTCGGCCTTCGCCGCGATCTTCGCGGCGACCGGCGGCGGGCCGGGCTCGTCCACCGAGATCCTGAACCTCTACGCCTACCGCACCTCCTTCACCGAGCTGAACCTGGGCTACGGCGCCTCGCTTGCCGTCGTGCTGCTGTCGATCACGCTCGCCATCTCGTGGTTCATGTTCCGCCTGCGACGGGCCCGCACATGAGGCGATCGCTGACGAGGCGCGTCGCGCTGGCGGCCTTCGCGGGCGTCGGGCTGTCGATCTGGGTGTTCCCGGTCGTGTGGGGCCTGCTCACCTCGTTCAAGACCGAGCGCGACGTCCTGGCCTATCCGCCGGTGTGGATCTTCAAGCCGACGCTCGACAATTACCGCGAGGTGATCTTCGGCTCGTCCTCGATCCTGCCCAACCTGGGATCGAGCCTGGTGCTCGCGGTGGCGACCACGGCGCTCACCATGCTGTTCGCCGTGCCGGCGGCCTACGCCATGGCCCGCCTGCGCTACCCCGCCAAGCGCGCCTCGGGCTTCTACGTCCTGGCGACGCAGATGCTGCCGCCGGTGGGGCTGATCATCCCCTACTACATCGTGCTGCAGAAGCTCGGTGCGCTCGACACCTACGGCGGGCTGACGGCGATCTACCTCACCTTCTCCCTGCCCTTCGCCATCTGGCTCTCGGTCTCCTATTTCGAGGACGTGCCGTTCGAGATGGAGGAAGCGGCCCTGCTCGACCGCGCCGGCCGGCTGCGCACGCTGTGGTACGTGATCCTGCCGCAGGTCAAAGGCGGGCTGGCGGTGACGGCGATCTTCGTTTTCCTCAACGCCTGGAACGAGTTCATGTTCGCGGTCGTGCTGGGCGGCAACCAGGTGCGCACCGTCACGGTGGCCATGTTCAACTTCATCTCCATCGAGCAGACGCAATGGTCGCGGCTGGCGGCCGCCGCCATGCTGGCGATGGCGCCGGCGATCCTGATCGGCATCTTCGCGCAACGCCATATCGTGAAGGGACTGACGGTGGGGGCCGTGAAAGGCGGCGGACGGCGATGAGCAGCGGCAGCGTTCGCCTCGAAGGCGTGATCAAGCGGCACGGCGCCACCACGGTGCTGCACGGCATCGACCTCGCCATCCGGCCGGGCGAGTTCTTCGTGCTGCTGGGCCCGTCGGGCTCGGGCAAGACCACGACGCTGCGCATCCTGGCGGGGCTGGAGACGGTGAGCGGCGGCAAGGTGGTGATGGACGGCGAGGACGTCACCCATCGCGAGCCGGGCGAGCGCGACGTCGCCATGGTGTTCCAGAGCTACGCGCTCTATCCGCACATGACGGTGGCGGAGAATATCGGCTTTCCGCTCAAGATGGTCGGCACCAAGCCGGCTGAGGTCGAGCGCCAGGTCGCGGAAGCGGCGGCGCGGGTCAATATCGGCCATCTGCTGGCGCGCCGGCCGGGCCAGCTTTCGGGCGGCCAGCAGCAGCGCTGCGCGCTGGCGCGCGCCATCGTGCGCCAGCCCAGGCTCTTCCTGCTCGACGAGCCGCTCAGCAACCTCGACGCCAAGCTGCGGCTGGAGACGCGGCTCGAGCTGCATGCGCTGCAGCGCGGGCTCGGCACGACGACGGTCTATGTCACGCACGACCAGGAAGAGGCGATGACGCTCGCCGACCGCATCGCGGTGTTCATGGACGGCCGCATCGCCCAGGTCGGCACGCCGCGCGAGGTGTTCGCCCAGCCGCAGACCATGGCGGTGGCGGGCTTCGTCGGCACGCCGCAGATGAACCTGCTGGCCGGCACCTGGCAGGGCGAGGCCGTCACGCTGGCGGGCCATGCCCTGCCGGTGGGACGAAGCACGCCGGAGCCGCGCGCGGTGATGCTGGGCGTGCGGCCCTCCGACCTGCGGCTCAGTCCGGCCGGGCTGCCGGCGCGGCTGGAGCGCGTCGAGGACCTGGGCGACAGCGCCATCGTCAGCCTCTCGGCCGCCGGCCAGATCGTGAAGCTCAAGACCGACCGGCCGCCCGGCAGCGCGGCCGGCACGGCGCTGTTCCTGGGCTTCGCGCCGCAGGCGGCGCATCTCTTCGACTCCGGCGACGGCCACAGGCTCTGAGCGCGCGGGCGCGACCCTTGAAGGAAGGACCGATGACACAGAAGAAGCCGAACGTCGTGCTGATCCTGAACGACGACATGGGCTATTCCGACCTCGGCTGCTACGGCGGCGAGATCGAGACGCCCAATCTCGACCGGCTGGCGCGCCGGGGGCTGCGCTTCTCGCAGTTCTACAATACCGCGCGCTGCAGCCCCTCGCGGGCCTCGCTGATGACCGGCCTGCACCCGCACCAGACGGGGGTCGGCATCCTGACCTACGATTCGGGGCCCGAGGGCTATGCCGGCAACCTCAACAGGCGCTGCGTCACCATCCCCCAGGCGCTGAAGGCGTCCGGCTACCGCTCCTACATGAGCGGCAAGTGGCATGTCGCCTCGAGCCTCACCAAGCCCACCGACACCTGGCCCCTGCAGCGCGGCTTCGACGCGTTCTTCGGCACCATCATCGGCGCCGGCAGCTTCTACGATCCCAACACCCTGACGCGCGGCAACGACAACATCGAGCACGAGGCCAAGGACAATCCCGCCTTCTTCTACACCGACGCGATCAGCGACCAGGCCGTTGCCTATATCGACAAGCATTGCCGCGAGCAGCGCGACACGCCGTTCTTCGCCTATGTCGCCTACACCGCGCCGCACTGGCCGCTGCACGCGCACGACGAGGACATCGCCAAGTACAAGAGCCGCTTCGACAAGGGCTGGGACCGGCTGCGCCAGGAGCGCCTCGACAGGCTGGTCGAATGGGGCATCCTCAAGGAGGCGTGGAAGCTCAGCGACCGCGACCCCACCCAGCCGCCCTGGACCAAGGCCGAGCACAAGGCCTGGCTGCTGCGCTGCATGGAGGTCTATGCCGCGCAGATCGACCGCATGGACCAGGGCATCGGCCGCATCGTCGCGGCGCTGGAGAGGAACGGCCAGCTCGAGGACACGGTGCTGATCTTCCTGGCCGACAACGGCGCCTGCGCCGAGGACATTCCCGAGAACGTCACGGTCGACGAGCTGGTGCACAAGCTGATGATCGCCAAGTCGCACACGCGCAGCGGCGAGCCGGTGCATTTCGGCAACGACCCCGGACGCATGCCGGGCCCGGAGAACACCTACCAGAGCTACGGCACGGCCTGGGCCAATCTCTCCAACACGCCGTTCCGGCTCTACAAGCACTGGATCCACGAAGGCGGAATCTCGACGCCGCTGATCGTGCACTGGCCCAAGGGCATCAAGGACGGGAACCAGATCCGCCACACGCCGGGCTACCTGCCCGACATCATGGCGACCATCCTCGACGTCACCGGCACGCCCTATCCCGAGACCTGGGAGGGCGAGGCGATCGAGCCGCTGGAAGGCAAGTCGCTGGCGCCGGCCTTCGCGCGCGACGGGCTGGAGCGGCCGCCGATGTTCTGGGAGCACGAGGGCAACGCGGCGGTGCGCATCGGCAAGTGGAAGCTGGTCCGCAACTATCCCGGCCCGTGGGAGCTCTACGACATGGAGGCCGACCGCACCGAGCTGCACGACCTCGCCGCCCGCCATCCCGAGCGCGTGGCCGACATGGCGCGCCAGTACGAGGCCTGGGCCAGGCGCTGTGGCGTGATCGACCGCGAGAAGATCGTGACGCTGATGGCAAGCCAGGGCGTGACGCGCGCCTTCTGGGAAAAATAAGCCGGGCGATGGCGGGGTGCTGCACGCCTGAGGGACCCCGGCGTTCCACCGCGCCGGCGCGGGCGGGCCGCCCCTCGTCGCCACCCGCGCCGGCCGAGCTGGTCCCCGTCGCCGCCTGCCGCTTCGCCATGGGCAACGACGGGGCCGATGCCGTCGCGGGCGACGGCGAGGGGCCGGCGCGAACCGTGTCGCTCGGCGCCTATGCCATCGCGCCCGCCGCCGTCACCAACCGCGAGTTCGCCGCCTTCGTGCGCGCGACGCGCTACATGACGGAGGCCGAGCAGTTCGGCTCCTCCTTCGTCTTCTATCTCCAGGTGCCGCCGGGCGCGCGGCCGGCGATCCGCCAGGTGGCGAGCGGCCTGCCCTGGTGGGTGCCCGTGGCCGATGCCTGCTGGCAGCGGCCCGAAGGGCCGGGCTCGCACATCCACGACCGGCCCGACCATCCGGTGGTGCATGTGTCGTGGCACGACGCGCAGGCCTACTGCGCCTGGGCGGGCGTGCGCCTGCCGACGGAAGCCGAATGGGAATGCGCCGCGCGCGGTGGGCTTCCCGGCCGGCGCTTCGCCTGGGGCGACGCGCTGCTGGCCGACGACGGCGCCCCGCGCTGCAACGTCTGGCGCGGCGACTTTCCGGCCGCGCCGGCCGAAGGCTGGCAACCCGGCCCCGTCGTCGCGCGCGCGGGCGAAGCCAACGGCTTCGGCCTGTTCAATGTCTGCGGCAATGTCTGGGAATGGTGCGGGGACTGGTACAGCCCGGCGTACCATCGCCTGACCGAAGCGCACGACCCGCGCTTCGTCGAGCCCACCGGGCGGCGTTCGATGCGCGGCGGCTCCTTCCTCTGCCACGACAGCTACTGCAACCGCTACCGCGTCGCCGCCCGCCACGCCAACACGCCGGAGAGCTCGGCGAGCAACATCGGCTTCAGGGTCGCCCGCTCCTGATCAGTCGGCGTAGGCGATCGCCTGCTGCGTGCTCAGGAACTTCTCGCGCAGATGGCCGCCCGAGGTGGTCGGCGGATATTTCGGCGGATGCGCCGCGTCGGCGCAGCTCGGCAGGCAGGCGACGCGCGCGTCGTAGTTGGGATTCTGGAAGAACACGATCGACTGGCGACGGCTTTCGGCCGCGCGATCGAGCGGCGGATTGACGACCCGGTGCAGGGTCGAGACCCAGCGATCGTTGGTCCAGCGCGCCAGCATGTCGCCGATATTGACGACGAAGCAGCCCGGCACGTGCGGCACGTCGAGCCATTCGCCGTCCTTGCCCAGCACCTGCAGGCCGCCGGGCCGGTCCTCGGTCTTGAGGATGGTGAGGCTGCCATAGTCGCTGTGCGCGCTGGCGCGCAGCTGCCCCGGCTCCGGCGCGACCTCCGGCGCCGGGTAGTTGCGCACGCGCAGCCGGCTGATGCTGCGATCGACGCTGGCGTCGAAATAGCTTTCCGGCAGGTCGAGGGCGAGCGCGAACAGGCGCATCAGATCGATGGCAAGCCGGTCCACCACGCGGTAGTAGCGCTCGTAGGCCGAGCGCAGGCCGGCCGGCCGCTCGGGCCAGAGGTTGGGCGCGAAATGCCGGCCCGCCGCCTCCGCCGTGTAGTAGGCCGAACCGGTGATATCGACCGGGCCGATCATCAGGCTTTCGTTCAGGTCGCCCGCGGCATCGCCGCCGCGGCTGCGCACCAGCACCTCGGCCTTGAAGGGCTGGTAACCCCGCGTCACGTCGGGCGCGGGCGCACGATGCGCATCTTCTCCTCGAGCGGCAGGTCGAAGAAATCCCGGCTGAGGCTCTCGACCTCGGCGACCAGCTCCGGGGCGACGCCATGGCCGCCGATCACCATGAAGCCGATCTCGCGGCATATGCGATCGACCTCGGCGGCCAGCGCCAGCCGGGCGGCGTCATCGCCCGAGCGATAGGGCGAAATATCGAGGACAGGAACCGCTTGCTTGGCCATGACGCGCTCCGCTGCAGGGTGCCGGAAGCGGAGCAAGCGATATGCCAAAGCCGGCCGGGCGCTTTCGCGGCCCCGGGGGAGGACGGCCGGCGCGCCGCCTGTCCATAATGGTTTTCCATTACGACGGAACGGCGGCCTGCTCTGCTATGGTCCGCGGCGGTTCAGGCAACAAAGCGTCGTAATCCAGCGCAAGGAATGCCTGTGCGATGCAAGACACTCTTTCGATCCGGCAATACGGCATGGCGGTTGCGATCTGCGGCGCCGCGCTCCTCCTCACCTGGCTGACCGGCGAAGCCGTCTGGCTGCTGGCGGGGATCACGGTGGTCCATGTCCTTGCCGGGCGTGGCCCGGGCCTGCTGTCGATCGGCCTGTGCGGGGTCGGCCTGGCGGCCCTCGTCCTCGTCCCCGGCCTGCCCCTGGCGGACGACGACAAAGCCTATATGCGGCTCGCCGCTTTCGTGGCGGCGGCCCTGCTCGTCGGCCTCGTCCTGCAGCGCCAGCAGGGCACCGAGCGCGCCCGCCGCGCCGATCATGAAACCCGCCTGATCGTGGAAAGCATGCCCGGACTCGGATGGTCGACGGACCGCCAGGGCATGTTCAGGTATCTCAGCCCCACCGTCTTCGACTATGTCGGCAACGACATGCGGAGCCAGCCGCCGAGCTTCGCCGGCCGGGGCGTGCTGCATCCCGACGAAGCCGACCGGGTGGTGGACGCCTGGGCACGCTGCCTGCAGACCGGCGAACCCTATCAATCGGAGCATCGGCTGCGCCGCCAGGACGGCGTCTATCGCTGGTTCCGGGCGGCGGCGCGACCCTCGCGCGATGCCAAGGGAAGCATCACCGGCTGGTACGGCGTGACGCTCGACATCGACGACGAGAAGAAGGCCGAGGAGCAGCTCCGCGCCGCGCGCGAGACGCGGATGATCGTGGAAAGCATGCCCGGCCTCGGATGGTCGACCGATGCGGAAGGACGCTTCAGGTATCTCAATCCCAGCGTCTTCGAATACACCGGCAGGACAAGCGAGGACCTCGACCGCGTCGGAGCGGAGGACCGGTTCGGCTGGATGGCGGTGCTGCATTCCGACGATGTCGAGCGGGTGGCGCAGACCTGGCGGCATTGCCTGGAGACGGGCGAGCCCTACCTGACCGAGCACCGCCTGCGCCGGCACGACGGCGTCTATCGCTGGTTCCGCGGCGTCGCCCGGCCCTCCCGCGATGCCGGCGGGCGCATCACCGGCTGGTACGGCTTGACGTTCGACATCGACGACCGGAAGAAGGCCGAACAGGCACTGCGCGAAAGCGAACAGCAGCTCCGCCTGCTGATCGACACCATTCCCGCCCTGGTATGGTGTGCGCGACCTTCGGGCGATCCGTTCTATCTCAACAAGCGCCTGCTCGATTACTCCGGCCTGTCTTCCGAGGAAGCCCCGCTGTCGCGCTGGAAGATGATCCACCCCGATGACGTGCCGGTGCTGCTGCGCAGCTGGGCGCAGTCGGTCAAGACCGGGCAGACCTTCATGATCACCTACCGGCTGCGCCGCGCCGACGGCGTCTATCGCTGGCACGAAGGCCGCGCCGAGCCGTGGCGCGACCAGGGCGGCAGCGTGGTGCAATGGTACGGGGTCAACGTCGACATCGACGAGAGGCTCAGGGCCGAGCAGGCGCTGAGCTCGACCCGGACGCGCTTCCAGCGCGCCGCACAGCTCGCGGGCCTGGCCGAGCTTTCCGCCTCCATCGCCCACGAGGTCAACCAGCCGCTGGCCGCCGTGGTGACCAACAGCCATGCCTGCCAGCGCTGGCTCGCCGCCGAGCCTCCCAACCTGCAACGCGCGCGGCTCACCACCGAGCGCATCATCCGCGACGCCAACGCGGCGGCGGAGGTGGTGAGCCGCATCCGCGCATTGTTCAAGCAGACCGGGACGACCCGAGCCCCGGTCGATCTCAACGAGGTGATTGCCGAAGTGTGCCAGCTCATGATCGACGACGTCACGACCCGGAACATCGAGGTCCGGACCGTCCTGGACCACGACCTGCCGGCGGCCCTGGCCGACCGCGTGCAGATGCAGCAGGTCCTGGTCAATCTCATGCGCAACGGCATCGACGCCATGGACGGCGTCGCGGATGGGCCGAAGTCGCTCACCATCCGGTCGCGCCGCGAGGGCACGGACCGGGTGCTGGTCGAGATCCGCGACCATGGCGGCGGCATCGAGGACGCGGAAAAGATCTTCGAACCCTTCTTCACCACCAAGGCCGACGGCATGGGCATGGGGCTGGCGATCTGCCGCTCGATCGTGGAAGCCCATGAGGGCCGCCTGTGGGCGACGAAGGGCGATCCGGCGGGGACGGCCTTCCTCTTCTCCATCCCCGTGCAGCCGGGCGATGCCGCATGACGCAGCAGGATCACATCGTGTTCGTGGTCGACGACGACCATCGCATCCGCGAGGCCGTCTGCGAGCTCCTGGCATCGCTCGACATGCAGGCCGTGGCGTTCGGTTCGGCGGCGGAGTACGGCGCCTTCCCGCGGCCCGACCTGCCGGCCTGCCTGGTGCTGGATGTCGAGCTGCCCGACATCAACGGGCTCGAGTTCCAGAAGCAGATCGCCGACGGGCATCATCCGCCCATCGTGTTCATCACCGGGCACGGCGACATCCCCTCCTCGGTGCGCGCCATCAAGCGCGGTGCCGTCGATTTCCTGACCAAACCCTTCAGCGAGGCAGAACTGGTGGAAGCCATCCGTGCCGCGATCGACCAGGATCGGCGCTCCCGCCTGGAGCGGGCCGAACTCGAGACATTGAGGCAGCGCCTTGCCGGACTGACGCCGCGCGAGCGCGAGGTCCTGCCGCTGGTGGTGAGCGGGCTCCTGAACAAGCAGGCGGCCACCGAACTCGGCATCAGCGAGGTCACGCTTCAGATCCATCGCAGCAAGATCATGCAGAAGATGGCCGCCGCGTCGCTCGCCGACCTGGTGCGCATCGCCGAGAAGCTGCAGATCCCGGTGACCCATTCGCGGCGGATGGGGACGCAATGACATGACGCAAAAGTCCCTTGTCGCCGTGGTCGACGACGACCGCCGCGTGCTGGAGTTGCTGGAGGACCTGCTGGAATCGGCCGGCCATTCGGTCGTTGCGTTCCCCTCGGCGCAGGCGCTGCTGGCGACCGACACGCTGGACCAGATCGATTGCCTCATCGCCGACATCGGAATGCCGGTGGTCGACGGCTTCGAGCTCAGGCGACTGGCGCGCACGGCGCGGCCCGGGCTGCCGGTGATCCTGATCACCGGGCGCCACGAGATCGCCGACCAGCAGCGCGGCCTGGCACAGGACAGTCATTGCTTCTTTCGCAAGCCCTTCGACGGCCAGGCGATGCTTGCCGCCGTCGCGCGGGCACTCGGCAGTCAGAAAGGCGGCTAACCATGGCGATCCGGTCTGCACGCCAGGAAGAAGACCCGATGGTTTTCGTCGTCGACGACGATGCGTCGATGAGGGAAGCGCTGGGCAATCTCCTGCAGTCGGTCAACCTTCAGGTGGAGCTGTTCGGCTCCGCCAGCGAAATGCTGAACAGCAAACTGCCCGAGGCCGCGAGCTGCCTGGTGCTCGACATCCGCCTGCCCGGCATGAGCGGCCTCGACTTCCAGGCAAGGCTCGCCCGGGCCAATATCCGCACGCCCATCATCTTCATGAGCGGGCACGCCGACATCCCGATGTCGGTCAGGGCGATGAAGGCGGGCGCCGTCGACTTCCTGACCAAGCCGTTCCGCGACCAGGACATGCTGGACGCCGTCACGCTCGCCATCGCGCGCGACCGCCAGCGCCGCGAGGACGAGAAGCTCGCAGCCGAGGCTCGCGCGCTGTTCGAGACCCTGACGCCGCGCGAACGCGAGGTCATGACGCTGGTGACCGGCGGCCTGATGAACAAGCAGGTCGCGGGCCGGCTGGGGCTGAGCGTGGTCACGGTGAAGATCCATCGCGGCCAACTCATGCGCAAGATGGGCGTGAAGACGCTGGCCGACCTCGTGCGCATGGCGGAGAGCCTGGGGCTGCACCGCGAAGAACCCGCGATGATGTAGCCGCGACGCTCCCGGCCTACCAGACGCCGAAGAAGATGCCGTGCTTCTTGTGGGTGGCCGTGCGCGCCTCGACATAGGCATCGTCGACGGTGACGCGGGTCTTGCGGGCCTTCAGCCAGGCGCCGATGCGCTCTTCCATCTCGCGGCGCACGGAACCGTGCGCACTGTCGGCGCCGAGGTCGCGCCGCTCGCCGGGATCGGCCGCGAGGTCGAACAGCATGGGGCGGAAATCCTGCCACCAGACATATTTCCAGCGATCGGTGCGCACCATCATGGCGCGGCAGTCCTGCGGCCTGCGGCCGAGCAGCTTGCGGGCTTCGCGGAAGGAATAATCGAGCTCGGAAAAGACTGCGTCGCGCCAGGCGCCGACCTCGCCGCCGCGCAGCAGCGGCAGGAGCGAGCTTCCCTCGACGAGATGGTCGTTCGCCGGCTGGCCGAGGGCCGCCAGGCAGGTCGGCACGACATCGACGGCTTCGACGAAACGGCGGTCCACGGTGCCGCGCGTGGCGTCGGCCGCCGAGTCGGGATCGTAGACGATGAAGGGCACGCGTAGGGCCTCCTCGTAGAACATCTCCTTCTCGCCCAGCCAGTGGTCGCCCAGGAAGTCGCCGTGGTCGGCGGTGAAGAAGATCAGCGTATCGTCGAAGCGGCCAGCCTTCTTCAACTGGTCGAACAGGCGGCCGAGCCAGTCGTCGATCTGCTTGATGAGGCCTATGTAGGCCGGCCGCACGATGCCGGGCGCCTCGGGCCGCTGGAAGGACACGGACTCCTCGTGCCGGCGATAGGCGGCGAGCACGGGATGCTGGTCGGCGAGCTCCGAGTTGTCGCGATTGAGCGGCAGGCAGTCCTGGGCCCCGTACATCGCGTGATAGGGCGCGGGCGCCATGTAGGGCCAGTGCGGCTTGACGTAGCTGAGATGCAGGAACCACGGCTTCTCGCCCATCTCGTCGATGAAGCGCATGGCCTCGCGCGTCATGTAGGCGGTCTCGGAATGCTCCTCGGCGACGCGCGCCGGCAGGTGGACGTTGCGCATGTGCCAGCCCGACACCGGCTTGCCGTCCGGTCCGTCGGCGGAGATCACATAGTCGCTCCATGGATCGTCGGAGGCGTAGCCGTGCGCGCGCAGATAGGCGGCATAGCCGCTTTCCCCGCCCGGCGGCGAATGGCCGTCGTAGCGGTCGAGCTCCTCGAAGCGACCGGCGCGCATCAGGGCGGCCAACGCCGAGCCGCCTTCGATGCCGTAACGCTCCAGCCCCTCGCTGTCGGGCAGCACATGGGTCTTGCCGGCCAAGGCCACGCGCAGGCCGGCGGGACGCAGGTAATCGCCGATCGTCTTCTCGCGCAGCGAGAGCGGCACGCGGTTCCAGGTGGCGCCGTGGCTGAACATGTAGCGGCCGGTGTAGTAGCTCATGCGCGAGGGGCCGCAGACGCCGGACTGCACATAGGCGCGCGGGAACAGCACGCCGCGCCTGGCCAGCGAATCGATGGCGGGAGTCTCGAGCGTGGGATGGCCGGCGCAGGACAGATGATCGGCGCGCAGCTGGTCGCACATGATGAACAAGACATTCTTGACCGTGCCCACACTTTTCCTCCCTCGACGGACTTCGCGCCGCTGGCCTATCTAAGCCGCATGATCCCGAAGCCGTCCATCCGCGATGTTCTCGATTTCTGGTTCCTGCCGCTTGCCGATCCCGGCCACGGCAAGCCGCGCGACCTGTGGTGGGCCGCGCCGGCGGAGTTCGACGCCGAGATCCGGACCCGCTTCGGAGAGGCCTTCGAGCAGGCGCTCGGCGGCGCCTTCGATTCCTGGCGTCAGTCGCCCGACGGCGCCCTGGCCCACATTCTCCTGTGCGACCAGTTCCCGCGCAACATGCACCGCAAGACGGCGGGCGCCTTCGCGGGCGACGGCAAGGCGCTGGAAACCGCGCGGCTCGCGCTGGCGCGGGCCTATCCGACGGCGTTCAATCCGACGATGCGGCTGTTCTTCTACATGCCGTTCCAGCACAGCGAGGCGCTTGGCGACCAGGAGCTGGGTTGCAGCCTGTTCGCCGCCTTCGAGGACGAGGACCCCATGAAGCACGCGCTGGAGCATCGCGAGGTCATCGCCCGCTTCGGCCGGTTCCCGCATCGCAACGAGGTGCTGGCCCGCGCCTGCACGGAAGCCGAGCTGGACTATCTCAAGACGGCGAAGCGCTTCGGGCAGTGACCGCGCGATAGAGATCGGCCATGTCGGCGCCGAAGCAGCAGAAGAGGATGCGCTCGAGGCTGCCGGCATGCGCCACGACCTCGCGCACCGCGACCTCGGTCGCGGGTCCCTTGGGATAGCCGTAGATCCCCGTCGAGATCGCCGGAAAGGCGATGCTCGCCAGACCGTGCCGTGCGGCGAGTTCCAGGCTGTTGCGGTAGCAGCTGGCCAGCAGTTCGGGCTCGCCCGACGTGCCGCCGCGCCACACCGGGCCCACCGCATGGATGACGTGGCGGGCCTTCAGGCGATAGCCGCGCGTGATTTTCGCTTGCCCGGTCGGGCAGCCGCCCAGGGTGCGGCATTCGGCCAGAAGCTCGGGGCCGGCGGCGCGATGGATGGCGCCGTCGACGCCGCCGCCGCCCCGCAGGCTTTCGTTGGCGGCATTCACGATCGCATCGACGTCGAGGCGGGTGATATCGCCTTCGACGACTTCGATGCGCGCCACGGCCTTACCAGTAGCGGACGGGGCCGGTATCGATATGGACGAAGCCGGAGCGCGGATAGAAGCCCACGCCGCCCATGCCGAGCGAGCGCGCGGCCTGGCGGATCTTGAACACCGGCACGCCCGGCATGCGGATATCCATCGCGTTGCCGTTCATATGCTGGCTGTCCGATGCCACGCCGCGGCTGACGCTGGCCAGCCAGGCGTTGGTCGTGGGCGAACGGAAGGCCGACAGAACCTCGATGGTTCCGCCATAGCCCACGATCCGGCTCGTGTGCCACAGCACGTCGAGCAGCAGCGGATCCATTTCCGTCTGCTGGTTTTCGCGCGTATCGCGCAGGAAGTAATTCAGCTTGTCGAGGGCATCGCGATGATAGGCGCCGTCAGACCAGTAGGTGACCGTCAGGGCCTCGCCGGAATTGACGTTCACCAGGCTCAAGGTGCGCGGGCTGGTCGTGTCGAGGACCGGCGGCGGGGGCGGCGGCGCCATCATGAAGCCGCCATAGCGCGCGGCCCGCACATGCTGCTGCGGGGGCCTCTTGATCGTAGGCCGCTGGACCGAGCGGCGGCCTACCGATGACTTGTGGGCGACCGCGCGAACAGGCGCCTTTTTACTTTTGATGGAAGTTTCTGCACTGGCCCCGCGCAGAACCTTGGGAAGGTTCGATCCGGCATTATTGCTTTGGGCGAAGCTCGATCCGGCAAATGCCAGGAGGGCCGCCAAGAACAATACGAAACGGTGCATCCCTGCCCCAACCTTGTTGTATTTATGCCACAGTCCTTCTTATCAGAGACCGATTCTGGACTCAAAGCGAAATTCGCGGTCCCGAGCGAGGGCTAGACCAACAACCTCACCTACCACGCAAAGAGTTGGTCCTAAGAGATTGGCCTGCAATGCTTGTCGCTCGATGGTGGCCAATGTGCCCACGACCCGCCGTTCGCGGCTGGTTGTACCATTTTCGATCAGGGCAATGGGAGTTGCCGCCGGCAGGCCGTGCGCGATCAATTGCCGGGCGATCACGGCCAAGGTCCCGGCACCCATATAGATGACAACGGTCTGGCGCGGCCGCGCCAGCATCGGCCAGTCGAGCGCGAGGTCGCCCTCCAGGCCCTCGCGACGATGGCCGGTGACGAAAATGCAGGCCTGCGCATGGTCGCGATGGGTGAGCGGGATGCCGGCGCTCGCGGCACAACCCAAGGCTGCCGTCACGCCGGGCACGACCTCGACGGCGATGCCGGCCCGGGTCAACGCCTCGACCTCCTCGCCGCCGCGACCGAACACGAACGGATCGCCACCCTTCAGCCGCACCACGCTCTTGCCCGCGCGGGCCAGCGCCACCAGGCGCTCGTTGATCTGCGACTGCGGCAGGCCGGGATGGCCGGGACGTTTGCCGACATAGAGGCGCTCGGCATCGCGCCGCGCCATCGCCAGGATCTCCGGCGAGACCAGCCGGTCGTAGACCACGGCATCGGCGCGCTGCAGCAGGCGATGCGCTTTCAACGTCAGCAAGTCCGCATCGCCCGGACCCGCGCCCACCAGATGCACCACGCCGAGCCCGGGGTCGGCCGCGCGCACGCTCTCGTTGCGCGCCGCATCGAGCAGGCGGATCAACTCGCGGCGCGCGCCGATCTCGTCGCCGGCCAGCGCCATCTCGCCGACTTGACCGTCGAAGACGCGGTCCCAGAAACGCCGCCGCGCGCGCGGCTGGTCGAGCGTGCGGCGCACCTGCTCGCGGAAGATCTCGGCGAAGCGCGCCATCCGCCCGATGGCCGCCGGCATCGCGCGCTCGATCTCCGCGCGCAGCCGCCGCGCCAATGCCGGCGCGGTGCCGCCGGTCGAGATGGCGATGGTGATGGGCGCGCGGTCGACGATGGCGGGCATGGTGAAGCTCGAAAGCCTCGGCCGGTCGACGACGTTCACCGGCATCGAACGCCGCTGCGCGGCCTGCGACACGCGGGCCTGCAGCGCCTCGTCCTCGCAGGCGACGATCACCAGCGCCATGTCGGCAAGATCCTCTTCGCCGAAGGCGCGACCCGCCCACGAGATGCATCCCTCGGCGATCAATTGCGCGATCTCGCCCGCCACGGTGTCGGCAATCAGGGTCACGCGCGCGCCGGCCGACAACAGCAGCTCGATCTTGCGCGCCGCCGCGTCTGTCCCGCCGACCACCAGGACCTGCCGGTCCTGCAAGGAGAGGAAGAGCGGGAAGCTTTGCATCACGCCGCCTTCATCGCCGCCGTGCCGGCTCGTGCGGCGCGCAGGAGCGCGCGGATCTCCGGGCGGCAGGAGCCGCAATTGGTGCCGGCGCGCGTCACCGAGCAGACGGCGCCCAGAGTTGCCGCGCCTTCGGTGATGGCGGCCTGCACCGCGGCGCACGACACGCCGAAGCAGGCGCAGATCTCGCCGCCGCGCGCTTCGCCGTCGCCGCCATGCAACAGCAGATCCCTCTGCGCCGGGCTCAGGCGCTCGCCGGTCATGAACGGGGCCAGCCGGTCGCGCATCGACTCGTCGCGCGACTCGCCGAGCGCCATCACGGCCTCGAGCCGGCCGTCGTCGATCACCGCGTCGATCCCGCCTCGGCCTTCGACCCAAGGGCCGGGATTGGTGGCGCGCACCGCCGCCGACAAAGCCTGTCGCGCCGTTTCGAGCGGCTGCTCGCCCGCGATCAGCCAAACGTGATGGCCGGGACCCCTGAGACGCGCCCAATAGGAGAGGTCAGGAAGCATCACCGGGCGATGAGCGAGAATCGTGCCATGCCAGCGGACCGCCAGACGGCGCACCTCGACCGGCGTGTGCTTGAGCTCGGGCTGGCCGGAGATCGGGTCGATGGCAGGATTGACCGCGGCATTGATGCGGCCGGCGCGCGAGAGCTGCGCCGTCCAATGCATGGGCGCGAAGGCGTCACCCTGCCGTAGCGCATCTGAGATATGCACGCGTAGGACGGCGCGCCCCCAGGCGCTCGCCACCTCCGCGATATCGCCTTCGGCCAAATCGCGGGCGGTTGCATCCTCCTGATGCAATTCGATTGTCGGTTCGGCGCGATGGCGGGCCAGTCGGGCCGATTTCCCGGTGCGGGTCATGGTGTGCCAGTGGTCGCGCACGCGGCCGGTGTTCAACCGCAACGGTCGCTCGCGGCCCGGCGCATGCAAGGGAGCGCGCGCCGTCACCGCCACGAAGCGCGCGCGCCGATCGGGGTGAAAGAAGCCGCCCTCGGCGAAGAAGCGGCCGGCCGGCTCGCCATCGGACGGCGCCGGCCAGACGAACGGCGCCAATGTCTCGTAGCCGCGATCGTCGAGGCCGGCATGGGCGCCGATATCGAAGGCGCGCGTGCCGCCATTCTCGAAAGCCGACAGCGCGGCATGCTCGCGGAAGATGTCGGCGGGACCGGTCCAGGCGAATGCCGCGCCGAAGCCCAGGCGCCGCGCGACCTCGGCCACGATCCACCAATCCTGCCGCGCATCGCCGGGCGGTGGCAGGAACGACCGCTGGCGCGAGATGGCGCGCTCCGAGTTGGTGACCGTACCGTCCTTCTCCGCCCAGGCGAGCGCCGGCAGGCGGATGCGGCAGGCATCGACGGTGTCGCTGGCGCGCACCGACTCGGAAACGATCGACAGGTCGCAATGCTTCAACGCGTCGCGCACGGCGTCGGCGTCGGGCAGGCTTGCGACCGGATTGGTCGCCATGATCCACACCGCCTTGATCTCGCCGCGACCGACGGCCTCGAACAGGTCGACCGCCTTCAGGCCGGGACGCTCCGCCATCCGCGGCGCGCGCCAGAAGCGGCGGACGCGATCGATGTCGTCCGCGGTGAAGTCCATATGCGCGGCGAGCGTGTTGGAAAGCGCGCCCACCTCGCGGCCGCCCATGGCGTTGGGCTGGCCGGTGATGGAGAACGGTCCCATGCCCGGCCGGCCGATGCGACCGGTCAGGAGATGGCAGTTGATGAGGGCGTTGACCTTGTCGACGCCGGCGCTCGACTGGTTGACGCCCTGCGAATAGAGCGTGACGGCCTTGCCGGCCTTGGCGAACCAGTCGAAGAAGGTGGCGAGATCGGCCGCCGGCACATCGCATGCGCCAAGGTCGCCCGCGCGCGCTGCGGCCAGGGCATCGTCGAGGCCGGTCGTGTGCCGATCGACGAAGGACCGGTCGCGCAAGCCGCGGCGCTCCAGCTCGACCAGCAGGCCGTTGAACAGCGCCACGTCGCTGCCGGGCCGCAACGCGAGGTGAAGGTCGGCGATGTCGCAGGTTTCGGTGCGGCGTGGGTCGATCACCACGATCCTGAGGCGCGGCCGCTCGTGCTTGGCGGCTTCCAGCCGCTGGAACAGCACCGGATGGCACCAGGCGAGGTTGCTGCCGACCAGCACGACGAGATCGGCCTGGTCGAAATCCTCGTAGAGGCCCGGCACGATGTCGCCGCCGAAGGCGCGCTTGTGGCCCGCGACCGACGAGGCCATGCAGAGCCGCGAATTGGTGTCGATGTTCGCGGTGCCGAGGAAGCCCTTGCTGAGCTTGTTGACCGCGTAATAGTCCTCGGTCAGGAGCTGGCCGGAGACGTAGAAGGCCACGGCCTCCGGTCCGTGCCGGCCGATGACCTCGCGCAAGCCGTCGGCCACGGCATCGAGCGCGCGATCCCACGACACGCGCCGCCCGTCGATCTCGGGATGCAGCAGCCGGTCTTCCAGCGACAGCGTCTCGCCCAGCGCCGCGCCCTTGGAGCAGAGCCGCCCGCGATTGGCCGGATGGTCGCGATCGCCGACGATCTCCGCGCCGCCGCAGCCGTCCGGCGTGGCGACGATGCCGCATCCCACGCCGCAATAGGGACAGGTGGTGCGGACGGCACTCATGGCTTTTTTGGACCGGAAGATTCAGTACACATCGCGCTGGTAGCGGCCGGCCCTGGCCAGGCCATCGAGCCAGGCCTTGGCCGCCGCCCCCTTGCCGCCCTGCTCGGCCGCGATCGCGAGCAGCGTGTCCTCGACGTCCTTGGCCATGCGCTTGGCGTCGCCGCAGACATAGAAGTGCGCGCCGTCCTGCAGCCAGCGCCAGAGCTCGTCGGCCGCCTCGCGCATGCGGTGCTGGACATAGACCTTCTCCGCCTGGTCGCGCGAGAAGGCGAGGTCGAGACGGCTGAGCAGGCCGCGGCGCTGCCAATCGACGATCTGGTCCTCGTACAGGAAGTCGGTGGCGCGCTTCTGGTCGCCGAAGAACAACCAGTTCGGCCCCCCCTTCCTCCCCGAGGCTGCACTGCGCGCATCGCGCTCCTCGAGGAAGGCGCGGAACGGTGCGATGCCGGTGCCGGGGCCCACCATGATGGTGGGCACGGTGTCGTCGACGGGCGGCGCGAAGGCGTGGCTCTTCTGCACGAACACCGGCACCACGTCGCCCGGCTTGGCGAAGTCGGCGAGGTAGCACGAGCCGATGCCGGTGCGCTGGCGGTCGTTGGCATCCCAGCGCACCGCCGACACGGTGAGATGCACCTCGCGCGGATGGGCCTTCGGCGAGGAGGCGATGGAGTAGAGCCGGGGTTGCAGGCGATCGAGCGACTTCAGGAGACCGGGCAGCGACGGCGTCACCGAGGGGAACGCCAGCAGCAGGTCGAGCAGGTCGGCCTCGGCCAGGTCCGGCGGCCCTTCGCCCCGGGCCAGCGCCTGCAGCTTCAGCGCCTCCTCGCCGTCGAAGGCACGCGTGGCCAGGAACAACAAGCAGTCGTCGCTGGGCCGCGCGATATCGACCTTGCTCAGCAGCACCTGGCGCAAGGGCAGCGCTTCGCCGTCGAAGCCCACCATCTCCTCGCCGGTGGCGCCCAACCGGTCGAGCACCGACTGCACGAGTTCGGGATTCTTGCGCGCGAAGACGCCGAGACTGTCGCCCGCCTCGTAGGTGAGATCGGTGGTCGACAGATCGAACACGACGTGGCGCACATCCTTGGTCGAGCCGGCGCGGTTCAGCGGATGGGCGTCGACCAGGGTGGCGAGCGCGGGCCTGTCGCGCGTGCCGAGCGGACCCGCCGGCTTGACCGCGGGCGCGGCGACACCGTCGCGCTGCGATTCCAGCGCCGCCATCAGCTCCTTCAGCTTGCGCTGGGTCTCCTTGCCGCCCGGCACGCAGCGGCCGAGGTCGGGCTCGACGCCCGACCACATGGCTTCGGCGTAGGTCTGGCAGAGATAGCCGCATTGGCCGCAGTCGAGCTGGGCGGTCGCCGCCATGAGCCGGCGGCTGGGCTTGCGGTCCCTGGCCAGCTCCAGCCGCTCGGCCAGGGCGAGCGCGGGATCGTGCCAGGGGAACTCCTCGTCGGGCTCGGCGGGCGCCGCCGCTTCTTCGGCCGCGGTCTCGCCGCTCACGCCGAGATAGGCGGCGAAGAAGCCGTTCAGCCAGGCGCGCTGCTCGCTGGAGAACGGCGCGTTCTCCGGGATCAGCGACGGGATGGGCGCGAGCGCATTCATGCCGCGAGCGCCCGTACCGGCGCCCGATCGGCAAGCTCGCGCAGCTCGGCGATCTGGTAGCGGCGGCAGAACTCGAAGAAGGACTTAGTCGGCGCCTGGCGATCGGCAAGCCAGGCTGCAAGCAGCCTTTCGATCAGCGGCGGCAGGTCGTCGAAGGCGACCGACTGGGCGTATTCACGGGCCATCGCCTGCTCGGCCGTCGAGGCCGCGCCGCCGCCGATATAGACGTGATAGCCCTCGATGCTCTCCTCTCCCCGCTCGACCTTGCAGGCAAGCAGGCCGATGTCGCCGACATAGTGCTGGGCGCAGGAATGATGGCAGCCGGTGAGGTGGATGTTGATGGGCAGGTCCACCGCCACCCTGGCCTCGAGATAGTCGGCGAGCTTCAGCGCGTGGCCCTTGGTGTTGGAGGCCGAGAACTTGCAGCCGGCATTGCCGGTGCAGGCCACCAGGCCGCGCCGGATGGCGCTCGCCTCGACGCCCAGGCCAAGCGCGGCGATGGCGGCGATGCAGACGCCGAGGTCGCGGTCGGCGACGTCGGAGATCAACAGGTTCTGCCACACGGTGAGACGCAGCGTGCCGCTGCCGAAGCGCTCGGCGATCTCGCCGAGGCCGCGCATCTGCGCCGAGGTCAGGCGGCCGACCGGCAGCACCAGGCCGAGATAGTTGAGCCCCGGCTGCTTCTGCGGATGCACGCCGACATGGCCTCCCTTGTCGGCGGCCAGCCGCGGCGCCCGCTCGGCGCCGGCGGCGCGGCGCAGCGGCGCGCCGTATTCCTTCTCGACCTCGGCGATGAAGGCCTCGCGACCCAGTCGGTCGAGCACGTATTTCAGGCGCGCCTTCAGGCGGTTGGTGCGATCGCCGTGGGCGATGAAGGCGCGCACCACGGCGCCCGCGACGCCGACGCATTCCCCGGGCTTCAGCAGGATCCCGGTCTCGAAGGCGAAATCGAGATGGCCGGTGATGCCGCCGAGCTGCAGGCGGAAGTAGACGCCCGGCTCGAAGCCCGCGCCGCCCGTCACCTGGCAGGCGGCGAAGCCGATATCGTTGGTGTCCTCCAGCACGGGCACACGGCCGCCGCCGTCGAAGGCGATGTTGAACTTGCGCGGCAGGCCGTACATTTCGCGATGATTGAGGATGTAGTGATGCAGCGCGCGGCAGAGCGGCCGCGTGTCGATGAGCTCCTGCGGGTCGATGCCGGCGGTGGGGCTGCCGGTGATGTTGCGGATGTTGTCGGCGCCGGAGCCGCGCGAAGTGAGGCCGAGCGCCTGCACGGCCAGCAGCATGTCGACGGCGTGGCGGGCGCCGATCTCGCGGATCTGCAGGTTGGCGCGCGTGGTCACGTCGGCATAGCCGCCACCGAAGGAATCGGCGGCATCCGCCAGGCCGCGCATCTGCCACGCGTTGAGGATGCCGTTGGGGACACGCAGGCGGCACATGAAGGCGTCCTGCGCCGGCGCGACGTAGAACAGTCCCTGATACTTCGTGAGGAAGACGTCGATGCCCTTGGGGAACTGGCCGGCCTCGGCGCGCCCTACCACCTCGTCCCAGCGATCGAGCGGATGGCGCGCGCGCTTGGCGGCCTCCTCGGCGACCAGCTTGCCGCCGGCCGCGACGGTGCGGTCCTGGGCGGCATGTTGCAGGGCGTCGGGGCCGATCGGCTGAGCCGCCGGCGCGCCGGAGGCGCGGTTCGCGAGCTTGTCCGCGGCCTTGCGGGCCTCGATGCCGCTCATGAAGCCCTGCAGCCACTGCTTCTGCTGGTCGTCGAATTCGCTCATGCCGCCACCTTGGCAACCGGCGTCGCGGCCGCCCCGGGCCTGGCGCCGTGTTCGTATTCCTCCAGGAAAGTCAGGACCTCGCGGCGATAGCGGTAGTAGTCGGGATGCTCGAGCAGCGCCTTGCGCGTGCGCGGCCGGGGCAGCGGTACGTCGAGGATCCTGCCGATCGTGGCATGGGGGCCGTTGGTCATCATGACGATGCGATCGGCCAGCAGGATCGCCTCGTCGACGTCGTGGGTGATGCAGATCGCGGTGACCTGCGTGCGCTTCCACACATCCATCAGCACTTCCTGCAGCTCCCAGCGCGTCAGGCTGTCGAGCATGCCGAACGGCTCGTCGAGCAGCAGCAGCTTGGGCGACAGCGCGAAGGCGCGGGCGATGCCGACGCGCTGCTTCATGCCGTTGGACAGCTCGCTCGCCAGCCTGTGCATGGCATCGGCGAGGCCGACCCGCGCCAGGTAGTATTCGACGATGTCGCGCCGCTCGGCGGGCGTGGCGTGGGGATAGACCTTGTCGACGCCCAGCGCCACGTTCTCGCGCGCCGTCAGCCAGGGCATCAGCGACGGCGCCTGGAACACGACGGCGCGGTCGGGCCCCGCCGCATCGACTTCGCGCCCGTCGAGCACGACGCCGCCGCCCGAGATCCCGGTCAGGCCCGCGACCATGGACAGAACCGTCGACTTGCCGCATCCCGAATGACCGATCAGCGAGACGAACTCGCCCTTCTTCATCAGGAGCTGGAACTTCTCGACGACGGTCAGCGGGCCCTTTGGCGTCGGATAGACCTTCCTGACATCGAAGAACTCGACATAGCGGTCGAGGATGGCCGACCGGCCCGCCTTGCGCACAGGCTCCGGCGGCGGCTCGAGCTGAACGACCGATTGGACGTCGGGCAAGCGCCGCTCCTCCACCTTGGTGCCGTGCTCGATGCCGAGCTCCATCAGGTACCGGGTGACGTCGGCGCGCAGGCGCTTGAAGGTCGGATCGTCGTTGAGCGCCATGCGATGCCGCGGACGGCCAATCGTCACCGGAAAGGACGGGCCGAGAGTGGCCTTTGGACCGGGCTTCAGCGGCACGATGCGGTCGGCCAGCAGGATGGCCTCGTCGACGTCGTTGGTGATCAGGACGATTGTCTTGCCTTCCTGCGCGCGGATATCCTCGAACTCGTCCTGCAGCTTGGCGCGGGTCAGCGCATCGAGCGCCGACAGCGGCTCGTCGAGCAGCAGGATGTCGGGATCGGTGGCGAGCGCGCGGGCGACGGCGACGCGCTGGCGCATGCCGCCGGAGAGCTCGGCCGGCCGGCGATCGGCGGCGTGACCGAGGCCCACCATCTCGACATAGCGCCGCACGCGCGCCTGCCGCTCGGCGCGCGGCGCGCCCCTGAAGACCGCGTCCACCGCCAGCGCCACGTTGGCCGTGACGGTGAGCCAGGGCATCAGCGAATAGGACTGGAAGACGACGCCACGGTCGGGACCGGCGCCCTCGACCTTGCGGCCGCGAATGGTGACCTCGCCGACGTCGGGCGCGGCCAGCCCTGCCATGAGCGAGATCAGGGTCGTCTTGCCCGAGCCGGAGAAGCCCACGATGGCCACGACCTCGCCTTCCTCGACGGCGAGGTTGACGTCGTGCAGCACCTCGCTGCGGCGCCCGGCCTCGCCGTAGCCCTTGCAGACGCCCTTGAGTTCGAGGAGAGCCATGCGTCGCCTCCCGCGCGTCAGCGGTTCATGCCGTAGGTGAAGGCGGCCTGCAGGGCGAACATCAGCCGGTCGAGCAGGAAGCCGATGATGCCGATGGTCAGCACGGCCACGATGATCTTGGCCAGCGACGAGGACGAGCCGTTCTGGAACTCGTCCCACACGAACTTCCCGAGGCCGGGATTCTGCGCCAGCATCTCGGCGGCGATCAGCACCATCCAGCCCACGCCGAGCGACAGCCTGAGCTCGGTGAAGATCAGCGGCAGCGCCGAGGGCAGGACCAGCTTGCGCACCGTGGTCGCGGTCGAAAGCTGGAGCACCTTGCCGACATTCATCAGATCCCTGTCGATCGACGACACGCCGAGCGCGGTGTTGATCAGGGTGGGCCACAGCGAGCAGAGCGTGACGGTGATGGCCGAGATCACCAGCGACTTGGGCAGCCAGTCCATCGGATCGAGATAGAGCGCGGAGACGACCATGGTGACGATCGGCAGCCAGGCGAGCGGCGACACCGGCTTGAAGATCTGGATCAGCGGATTGAGCCCGCCACTCACCGAGCGCGACAGGCCGCACATGATGCCGAGCGGCACCGCGATCAGGGTCGCGACCAGGAAGCCCAGCGCCACCGTCTTCAGGCTGGTGAGGATCTGGTCGAGATAGGTCGGCTTGCCGGTGTAGGCGCGCCACTTCACCTGGTCGGCCTTGCCTTCGGCCTCGAGCTTGCGGTTGCGTTCGGCCTGGCGCGCCTCGAAGGCCGCCTCCTTGCCGCGTTCGGCCAGGTGGTCGTCGTAGAGATTGACAGCCTGATGCCAGACCTGCGCCGGGCCCGGCACGGCGCCCAGCGATGTCTTCACCTGCGGGGCGAGCACGCCCCACAGGAGCAGGAAGGCCACGATGCCCGCCAGCGGCACCAGCAGGACCTGCCGCAGCTCGACGAGCTGGTGCCGCGGACTGTCGCCGGCGGCGATGCGCAGGAGCGGCACGAGCCAGCCCAGCCCGACGATGTCGAGGTAGAACGCCGCCCGGGCGATGCGGCTGAACAGCCGCTCGCGGCGATCGCCGTCCGTGAGCGGGCCGGCCTGGTCGCTGAGGATGGTCATCGTCAGCCGCCGACCACGTCGGTGCCCTCGACGGTCTGCTTGCCCTTCAGCCCGATCTTGAGGCTGTCGATATAGGCATTGGGCGTGCGGCCGTCATAGGGGATGGCGTCGATGTTCTCGGCCGTCGGCGCGCGATAGCCGTCGGTGGTCCAGGGAAAGTCCTCCTTCTTCGCCTTGCCCTCGTCGACCAGCATCTGCGCGGCCTTGAGGTAGAGGTCGGGGCGATAGACCTTCCTGGCGGTCTCCGCGTACCACGCGTCCGGCTTCTGCTCGGGGATCTGCCCCCAGCGCCGCATCTGGGTGAGGTACCAGACGGCATCCGAGTAGTAGGGATAGGTGGCGAAGTAGCGGAAGAAGACGTTGAAGTCGGGCACCGGCCGCTTGTCACCCTTCTCGTACTCGAAGGTGCCGGTCATCGAGTTGGCGATGACCTCGCGGTCGGCGCCGACATATTCGGACTTGGAGATCAGCGTCACCGCCTCCGCACGATTCGCATCGCCATTGGCGTCGAGCCACATGCCGGCGCGGATCAGCGCCTTGGTGATGGCGAGCACCGTGTTGGGATGTTTCTCGGCGAAGTCGGCGGTGAGGCCGAACACCTTTTCCGGGTTGTCCTTCCAGATCTCGTAGTCGGTGATCACCGGCACGCCGATGCCCTTGAACACCGCCTGCTGGTTCCACGGCTCGCCGACGCAGTAGCCGTGGATCGTGCCGGCCTGCAAGGTCGCCGGCATCTGCGGCGGCGGGGTCACCGACAGCAGCGCCTCGGCCTTGATCTGCCCGCTGACGTCGGTCCTGGAATAGAAGCCGGGATGGATGCCGCCCGACGCCAGCCAGTAGCGCAGTTCGTAATTGTGCGTCGACACCGGGAAGACCATGCCCATCTTGAAGGCCTTGCCCTCGGACTTCATCTTGTCGATCACCGGCTTGAGCGCGCTGGCCTTGATGGGATGGACGGGCTTGCCGTCGGCGCCGGCCGGGATGTTCTTCTTCATCTCGGCCCAGATCTCGTTGGAGACCGTGATGCCGTTGCCGTTCAGGTCCATCGAGAACGGCGTGATGACATGGGCCTTGGTGCCGAAGCCGATGGTGGCGGCGATCGGCTGGCCGGCCAGCATGTGCGCGCCGTCGAGCTCGCCGGTGATCACGCGGTCGAGCAGGACCTTCCAGTTGGCCTGCGGCTCCAGGGTGACGAACAGGCCCTCGTCCTCGAAGAAGCCCTTCTCCTTGGCGATGGCCAGCGGCACCATGTCGGTGAGCTTGATGAAGCCGAACTTCAGCTCGTCCTTCTCGACCTTCAGCGCCTCGGCGCGTGCCCGCCGCGGCGCGAGGCCCTGCGCCGCCACGACGGCGGCGCCCGCCAGAATGCCCCGTCGGCCGATGGTGCCTGATGTGCGTGTGGTCATGTGTGCTTCCCTGCTTCGATTACTTGACCTTGAAGGCGGTCTGCCTGGCGGCGGTCGATTCAACGGACGGCGGAACAGCCGGCTCGCCGTGCGCGCCGGGCGGCTTGCGGTCCTCGGCCGGGCAGGCCACGCCCAGATCGGCCGCCGCCGCGCGATAAACGTCGGGACGGAAGACGCGGCGGGCGACGCCGCCAAGGTCGGCGGCGTTCGCCTGACCCCAGCGCACCATCTGCGCCAGGAACCAGTCGCCGTGGCTGAGCCAGGGGAAGTTGGCGTCGCCGCGATGAAAGATGTGGAAGTCCGGCATCGCCAGGGAGCGCGCGATGATCTCGGCCGGCGCGTTGACGTAACGCGGGCTGGCCAGCACACGGGCGGCCTCGGTGCGGTTGTCCGGTTCGTCGAGCCAGGCGCAGGCTTCGATCAGCGCCTTGACCAGCGCGACAAGCGTGTTGGGATGACGCTGCGCCCAGGCTTCGGTCGTCCCCAGCACCTTTTCCGGCATCGCCTTCCACAGATGATGGCCGGTCACGGCGATGCGGCCGATGCCGAGCGAGGCCGCCTGCTGGTTCCACGGCTCGCCCACGCAGTAGCCGTCGATGACGCCGCCCGACAGGTGGGCGACCATGTGGGGCGGCGGCACGACGCTCAGCCGTACGTCGCGATCGGGATCGATGCCGCCCGAGGCGAGCCACAGCCGCAGCAGGTAGTTGTGCGAGGAGAACGGAAAGACCGACGCCAGCGCCAGCGGCGCGCGTCCGGCCGCCGCGCGAGCGCGCACGACGGCGGCCAGCGCACGCGCATCGAGCGGTCCGCCGGCGGCAAGCCCGGGTGCGGCCTGCTCGATCTCCCGCCACAGCGCTTGCGACAGCGTGATGGCGTTGCCGTTGAGGTCGAGCGTCATGGCGGCGACCATCGGCACATTCACGCTGTCGATGCCGAGCGTGGCGGCGAGCGGCATGGGCGCCAGCATCTGCGCCGCGTCGAGCAGACCGAGCGCCACCTTGTCTCGGATCGTCGCCCATGACGCCTCGCGGCGGATCTCGACCTCGAGGCCCTGGCGCTCGAACGCACCCAGCTCCTCGGCCAGCACGATCGGCGCGCAGTCGACCAGAGGGATGATGCCCAGGGTCAGAGTTGATCGCTCCAGATCAGCCATCACGCCAGCACTCCCACTCGAACCAACACAAAAAACGCCCATGCCGGCCGGTTGAACCGGCCGAGCAGGACGTCGATGTCCGCCGGCGTGCCGCCTTTGGCCCGCCAATCAAAATCAGGAAGGACCCGTCATCGGATCCGAAGACGCGGCACACCGTCGATGGCGCGCCGCGATACTGCCGAAGAGGCAGCAGGAAGCATGCCAAGCATCGACGCCGCCCTTTCGATCGAAATAAGCCGCTGGAATGAATGGGCTTTTGCGTTTCCGCGCAGGATCAATGCCGTATCGGGCGGAGTCCGCGCCGATCGCCCGTGATGCCCGCCTATGCAGCCTGACCGTTCGGCGGGCAGCAGGCCGCGATCACGTTTTCAGCACGCGGGCATAGGTGACGATGTCGCGCGCGACCTCGCCGATACGCTTGTTCTGGTCCATGGCAAGCTTGCGCAGCAGCCGATAGGCCGCCTCCTCGTTCAATCCCTTCTGTTCCATCAGAAGGCCCTTGGCGCGATCGACCGTCTTGCGCTCGACCAGCGACAGGCGCGCGCGATCGAGCTCCTCGCGCATGGTGTGATAGCGATTGAAATGGGCGACCGCGACGTCGACGACGGATTGCACGCGGTCCTCCGCCAGACCCTTGACGACATAGGCCGAGACGCCGGCTTCCATGGCGGCGGCAATGGTGGCCGGGTCGGAGCGGTCGGCGAACAGGGCGATCGGCCGCGGCCGCTGCTCGGTGCTGCGCCGCATGTCCTCGATCGCATCGCGACTGGGACTCTCGATGCTGACGACGATGACATCCGGTTGCAGTTCATCGACGCGCGCCGGCAGGTCGTGCGTGCCGCTCAACCGCGCCAGCAGGACGTAGCCCGCGCTCGCCAGGCCCGCCTCGACGATTTCGGCGCGGGCTGGATTGTCATCGATCAACAGAACGGACAGCGTCTTGGTCACGGTCGCGGATGAATTGAATTCCACCCCGCGGGCCGCAACTTCCATGCCAGCCGCCTACGGCGCTGATTCGACGAGCTTTCCCGCCTGCCAGCGACCGGCGACCGTCTTTCCGTCGGTCGTGAGTTGCCCGTAGCCGTCGCGCTTTCCATCGCGGAAGCCGCCTTCGTAGCGCTCGCGGTCACCCACCGACTCGACGCCCGGTCCCTCCAGGGCATCACCATGGAAGGTGCCGGATCGGACCACATTAGGCTCGGCAAGGGTGCGGCGCACGGCGAGGCCTTCGAGGCGGCCGTCGACGAAATTGCCTTCGGCCCGGTCGAGCTTCGGCTTTCCGCGCACGCCGAGGCCCGTCGACTGGCCGTCGCGCCATTGGCCGGCGTAGCGCGTCCCGTCGGCAAGCTGCACCGTGCCCAGGCCATTCAGCCGGTCGGCCTGCCATTCGCCGGCCTGGCGCTCGCCGTTCGCAAGCTCGGCCACGCCGAGGCCTTGGCGCTTGCCGTCGGCGACCTGGCCGATATAGCTCGCGCCGCCCTCGTACGACAGTCGCTGGGCGTTCTCGAGATCGGGCTGTCCCGCCCGCGCGGCCGCGATGCGCGCCTCGCCCGCCATCGAGCGCGCCGCGCGCGCGGCCTCGTCCGCGCGCTGCAGCATCGCCTTGGCCTCAGCCGCCGCGCGGCGCGCCTGGTCGACGATCGCCTTCTCGCTCGAGCGTTCGGCTGCCGGCGCGGTCGACGGCACAGGGCTGGCCGGTGGCGCGGCGGGTTGTGATGCGGCGGACTGTGACGTCGAGGGCTGCGGGACGACCGGCGGTGGCGCGGGCGTCGCGCTCTCGCGCGAGGCCGCGGTCTGGCCGGCCGGCGCGCCCGCGAGCAGCGCGGTGATCTCGGGCTGAAAACGCCACAGAGCCACCGCCGCGGCAGCGATCAGGACGGCGACGATCCAGGCCGTGGGGCGACTCCGCCGCGGCGGCGGATCCACCACGGTGGGCTCGCCGGCTTCGCGGCTCACGCCTCCCAGCCGCGGCGGCGCCACGCCGCTGTCCGGCACGAGACGCTGGGTCGGCGCATCCATGGCGCGGCGCAGCGAGGCGCCGAACAGCGTGCGCCATTCGGCGATGCTTTGCGGCCGCTCGGCCGGCGCGAAGGCGAGCGCGCGGTCGACGGCGGCGAGAAACGCCGGCTCGAAGCGGTCGACGTGGGTATCCGCCAGCGGCCGATAGGGATCCTTGCTGGCGCGCGCGGCGGCATCGGGCGGCGGGCGCCCGGCGATCGCATGATGCAGGACCGCCGCGGCGGAATAGAGGTCGCTCCAGGGACCCTGCTTGCCGTCGAGCGCATATTGCTCGATCGGCGCGTATTGCGGCGTCAGCACGCCAGTCAAGGTGCGCGTGCGTTCGCCCATCGCCTGACGCGCCGCGCCGAAATCGATGAGGATGGGAACGCCGTCGCGGCGGATCATGATGTTCGACGGCTTGATGTCGCGGTGAAGAAAGTCCTGGGCGTGCACGGTGCCAAGGCCGCTCAGCAGGCCCTCGGCGAGGCGCCGCACATCCTCGGGCGACACCCGGCGGCCGGGCTCGCGCAACAACTCGCCCAAGCTCCGGCCGTCCTCGAACTCCATGACGGTATAGGCCGTGCCGTTGGCCTCGAAGTAGCGCAGCACGGGAACGATGTGCGGATGGCGAAAGCGCGCCAGCGCGCGCGCCTCGTCGAGGAAGCGCTCACGGCCCCAGGCGAAATCGTCAGCGAAGCGCGCGCCGCGTGGCACGACCTGGCCGTCGTTGCGGCGGATGGCGAACTCGACCGGCAGGTATTCCTTGATGGCGACGATCTTGGCGAGCTGCGTGTCGAAGGCACGATAGGTGATGCCAAAGCCGCCGTGCCCGATCATCGCGTCGAGCCGGTAGTCGCCGAGCCGCGTGCCGAGCGGCAGGGCCTGGACGTTGTCTTGGGACATGGCCACGCGCAAACCTGAGCTTCTAGATGCGCGTTCCCGGGCGGGCGCACAAGCGCCCCAATGGCGAAGAAGCTATTGCACGGCCGACAGGGACGGCGCGGCCAGCCGGCTCCAGCCGCCGTCACGGAACTCCGGCACGAGCTGCAGGATCATGATGAGCACGCACAGGCCGATCGCGGTCAGCATGGTGGCAGGGCGGGTGCGCAAAACAGGCGTGTGGCCTTGCGCCCGGCGTTTGTCCGACATGACGGACCACTCCAAAATTGCTTCGTCAAAACATCAGCCAAACGACCCGGAAATGATGGGCCGAGGCGGCAGCACCATAGATCGCGCGCCCGCCAAACTCAAGAAAAAATGATGCAATGACAATGAGTTAATGGCGGAAGCGATGATTCCACTCAAAACTACAACGGGTCGCGGTCCGATCCGCCGACAGACCCTTCCTATGGTCCGCGTCGCCAATATCGGTCGCGATATTGACGTCAAGGCAGGGTAGGATCGCGCATGATGAAAGCGGCAAGCCTGCACGACAACGTCCGAACCCTGGTGCTGACCGGCGCGAGCCGCGGCATCGGACATGCGACGGTGAAGAAATTCAGCGCCGGCGGCTGGCGGGTGATCACCGTCTCGCGCCAGCCCTTCAGCGCGCTCTGCCCGTGGCCGAGCGGCGGCGAGAACCATGTGCAGCTCGACCTGGCCGATCCGGTCGATATCGGGCGCGGCATCGAGCAGATCCGCGCGCTGGCGGGCGGCAAGCTGGACGCGCTGGTCAACAACGCAGCGATCTCGCCCAAGAACGCCCAGGGCGGGCGGCTTGGCGCCATGGACACGCCCTTCGACCTGTGGCGCCAGGTGTTCAACGTGAATTTCTTCGCGCCGGTGGCGCTGGCGCGCGGCTTGGTCGACGAGCTGTCGGCGGCGCACGGCGCGGTCGTGAACGTCACCTCGATCGCCGGCAGTCGCGTGCATCCCTTCGCGGGCTCCGCCTATGCCACCTCGAAGGCCGCGCTGGCGGCGCTGACGCGCGAGATGGCGCACGATTTCGGGCCGCGCGGCATTCGCGTCAATGCCATCGCCCCCGGCGAGATCGACACCGCCATCCTCTCGCCCGGCACCGAGAAGATCGTCGAGAACCAGATCCCCATGCGCCGGCTGGGCACGCCCGACGAGGTGGCTGACGTCATCCACTTCCTGTGCGAGAAGGGCGCGAGCTATGTGAGCGGCGCCGAGATCCAGATCAACGGCGGCCAGCACGTGTAGGAGTATCGCCATGGACACCACGATCACCACCTTCAAGGGCGAGACCGGACGCGACGCGCGCCGCCGCATCCGCGCCGGCGGCCATCGCCTGCCGACCTCGGGACTAGCGCCGGGCTACGTGCAGGGCAACCTCGCGATCCTGCCCCAGGAACTGGCCGCCGACTTCGCGCGCTTCTGCCAGCTCAATCCCAAGCCCTGCCCGCTGCTGGCCTCGTCGGAGCCGGGCGACTGGCGCCTGCCGCCGCTGGGCGAGGACCTCGACATCCGCACCGACATTCCGCTCTACCGCGTCTGGAAGAAGGGCGAGCTGGTCGAGGAGGTCACCGACCTCAAGAAGGTGTGGCGCGACGACCTGGTGTCGTTCGTGCTGGGCTGCTCCTTCTCGTTCGAGGAGGCGCTGATCGAGAACGGGCTCGATATCCGGCACATCACCTGCAACACCAACGTGCCGATGTACCGCACCAACATCGACTGCAAGCCGTCCGGGCCGTTCCATGGGCCGATGGTGGTGTCGATGCGGCCCTTCACGCCGGCCGACGCGATCCGCGCCGTGCAGGTGACGACGCGCTTCCCCTCGGTGCATGGCGCGCCGGTGCATCTCGGCAAGCCCGAGATGATCGGCATCAAGGACATCGCCAAGCCCGACTATGGCGATGCGGTGCCGGTGCGCGACGACGAGCTGCCGGTGTTCTGGGCCTGCGGCGTCACCCCGCAGTCGGTCGTGGCGACGGTGAAGCCCGAGTTCTGCATCACCCACGCGCCGGGCTACATGCTGGTGACCGACCTGCTGAATTCGCAGCTCGCCATCCTCTGACATGGCGCGCCTGGAATTCGGCGGCGCCGCCCAGGGCGGAATCGAGAAAGTCGCCGTCGAGATCGACAATCTGGTGATCGCCGGCTGGACCGGCCGCGACGTCGAGGCGCTCAACCATCACATCGAGGAGCTGAAGGCGATCGGCGTGCAGCCCCCGTCGAAGGTGCCGCTTTACTATCGCGTGACCGCCAACCTGCTGACGCAGGCCGAGACCGTGCAGGTGCTGGGCGACGACACGTCGGGCGAGGTCGAGCCGGTGCTGGTGGGCACGCCCGACCGGCTGTGGGTCACGGTCGGCTCCGACCATACCGACCGCAAGCTCGAGAGCTACGGCGTGGCGGCCTCCAAGCAGGTCTGCCCGAAGGTCATCGGCCGCACGGCCTGGCGCTTCGAGGAGGTCGAGCCGCATTGGGACAAGCTGGTGCTGCGCAGCTTCGTCGGCGAGGGCGGCAAGAGGACGGTCTACCAGGAGGGCACGCTGGCCAAGATTCGTCTGCCGCGCGAATTGATCGCGGGCTGGCGCAACGGCGACAAGCGATTGCCGGCGGGCGTCGCGATGTTCTGCGGCACCATGCCGGCGATCGGCGACATCCGGCCCGCGGCGCGCTTCGAGATGGAGCTCGAGGACCCCGTGCTGGGCCGCCGGCTCTCGCACGCCTACGAGGTGCAGGCGCTGCCCGTCGTCGCCTGACATGCATGGCTTCCTTGCAGGCCGGGCCTTGCCTGCGGACCACCGGTAAACGTACGTTCAGCGTCGCTGGGAGGAGCGGACAACAATGACCAAGGGCGCGTACGACGGCATCACCGTTCTCGACTTCACGCAGGGCATCGCGGGGCCGCACGCCTCGATGCTGCTGGCCCTGCACGGCGCAGACGTCATCAAGGTCGAGCCGCTGGAGGGCGATTGGGGCCGCGCGCTGGGCGAGCTCAAGGGCGATCATTGCGCCCATTCCGTCGCCTTCAACCGCGGCAAGCGCTCGATCGCGCTCGACCTCAAGTCGCCCGACGGCATCGAGGTGGTGAACAAGATCGCCGCCAAGGCCCATGTCGTGATGGAGAGCTTCCGGCCCGGCGTGATCGCGCGACTGGGCTTCGGCTACGAGGCCATCAAGAAGGTCAATCCCAAGGTCGTCTACTGCTCGGTCTCGGGCTTCGGCCAGACCGGCCCCTACAGCAAGCGGCCCACGGTCGACGGCCTGATCCAGGCCTTCAGCGGCATGATGGTGATGAACCGCATGCCCGACGGCACGCCCTGGCGGCAGGGCATGATCGCGGTCGACGTCACGACCGGCCTCTACACCTTCCAGGCGCTGGCGCCGGCGCTGATGCGCCAGTTCCGCTACGGCGAGGGCAGCTACATCGATTCCAGCCTGATGCGCTCGGCCGCGGCGTTCCAGGGCGCCAAGCTGATGGAATGGGTGTTCTCCAAGGGCACGCCGCCGCCGCTCTACATGCCGGCCGGCAGCTACAAGACGGCCAACGGCTACATCATGCTGAGCGCCATGCGGCCGCACCATTTCCGCGCCCTGTTCGAGCTGATCGGCCGCGACGACATCGCCAACGATCCCGCCCTGCAGAGCCACGAGAGCCGCATCAGGAATGCGCCCAAGATCATCAAGGCGCTGAACGAGACGATGCCGCAGAAGACCACCGAGGAATGGATCGCGATCCTGCAGCCCAAGGAAGTGTTCTGCGAGCGGGTCAACAACTACACCGACTATCTCGAGCACCCGCACGTCAGGGAATCGGGCGCGGTCGACTGGATCGAGCAGGACGGGTTCGGCCGCATGCCGGTCGCCAACATCCCGGGCCTGCCGCCGGCTGCCACGCACGAGCCGCAGCAGCACGCGCCGCACATCGGCGAGGACGGACCGGACATCCTCAGCGAGCTGGGCTACAGCGCCGCCGAGATCGACGCCCTGTTCACCCGCGGCGGCATCGGCACGCCGGCGCCGGCGGTGAAGGCAGCGGAGTAGCTGGGGGCGCGCGACTCCAGTCGCGCGTCTTTGGTTGATCCGAGGAATGATCGCGCCACTGGAGTGGCGCGCCCGGCGACTAACCTACCTGGAAGCCGTGCGCGAAGGGATCGCGCTCGTCGACGAAGATAGTGTTGATGCCGTGCTGGCGCGCCCAGCCCGAGATTGACGGCACGATGGCGTCGTGGTTGCCGACGCGCGTCGCCGCCTCGACCCGGCCGTCGAACAGCGAGCCGATGATGCTCTCGTGCACGAACGCCTCGCCGACCTCGAGCCCGCCGCGCGCGGCGAGCTGGGCCATGCGCGCCGAGGTGCCGGTGCCGCAGGGGGAACGGTCGATCGCCTTGTCGCCGTAGAAGACGGCATTGCGGCCATGGGCGCGCGCATCGCGTGGCCTGCCGGTCCACATCACGTGGCTCACGCCCTTGATGGTCGGGTTCTCGGGGTGCACGGGCTGGATCTTCTCGTTCACCAGCCGGCGCACGATGGGCGACAGGCGCAACACCTCGCCGGCCGACATCGCTTCGAGCCCGGCGAAGTTCTTCTGCGGCTCGAGGATGGCGTAGAAGTTGCCGCCGTAGGCGATGTCGAACACCAGCTCGCCCATGCCCGGCACGTCGACCGCCACGTCGCTCGCCGCCAGGTAGGAAGCGACGTTGGTGATGCGCACGCTTTCGACGAAGCGGCCGTTCTGCTCATAGCGCGCCACGACCCGGCCCGCCGGGGCGTCGAGAGCAAGCACGCCCGGCGTCGCCGGCATCACCAGGCCGTTCTCCACTGCCATGGTCACGGTCCCGATGGTGCCGTGGCCGCACATCGGCAGGCAGCCGCTCACCTCGATGAACAGGATGCCGATGTCGCAATCGGCGCGGGTCGGCGGATAGAGCATCGAGCCCGACATCACGTCATGGCCGCGCGGCTCGAACATCAGTGCCCTGCGGATCCAGTCGTGGCGCTCCAGGAAATCGAGCCGCCGCTCGCTCATGGTGGCCCCCCTGAGCAGGGGCGCGCCGCCCGTCACCAGGCGCACCGGGTTGCCGCAGGTATGGCCGTCGAGGCAGGAAAAGGTGTGGACCGACATGGCGCCTGCTTACGCCTCCGCCACGAAGCGCTCAATCTCGCGTGCGCTTCGCAGGCGCACGACCCGTTTCTCCTTGGCCAGGAACTCGCATTCGATCGCGTATTTCTCCCGATTGCGACGATGGGTCTTCAAGGCCCACAGGAGAATGGACTGGCGGCTGAAGAAGGCGTTGCGCCAGCTCTCGCGATTGCCGGTGCCCCATAGCTCTTCCCTGGTCGCCACCCGCCGCAGCGTGCGGCGCGCCAGCCGCCACATCACCAAGGGCAGGGGCAGGTCGAGCCAGACCAGCGTGTCGGCCGGACGCCACACGAGATCGCGCACCTGGCCGTAGTTTCCCACGACGATCCAGCCGCCCTCGCCGATCTCGCGCTCGACGCGATGGCGGAACAGCTCGACCGGCGCGGGCTGCCAGTCGCGGCCCCAGAACAGTGCGTCGAGCTCGATCACCCGCAGGCCGGTCTGCCCGGCCAGCCGTTGCGCCAGGCTGCTCTTTCCAGATCCTGTGGTTCCGATGACAACGACGCGCCGCATCATTCAGCGGCAAGAGGCAGCAATGGCCGCGCGGCGAGCGCCTCGGCGACGAGCTTCTCGACGTGGGCGCGCTCGGCGCCCTGCAGGGCGAGGCGCGGCGGGCGGGTGCGCTCGCTGCCGCGGCCCATGAGCTGCTCGCAAAGCTTGATGCATTGCACCAGGTCGGCGCGCGCATCGAGATGCAGCAGCGGCATGAACCAGTCGTAGAGCGGCCGCGCCTCGTCGTAGCGGCCCGAGGCGGCCAGGTCGAACAGGCGGTTGGCTTCGTGCGGGAAGGCATTGCTCAGCCCCGACACCCAGCCGACGCAGCCCAGCATGATCGACTCGACCACGACGTCGTCGAGGCCGCAGAACAGCACCAGGCGGTCGCCCATGATCCGGCGGATGTCGGCGAAGCGCGCCGTGGCGCCCGAGGATTCCTTGATGCAGACCACGGTGTCGCAGTCGGCGAGCTCGGCCAGCATCTCGGGCGTGACGTCGGTCTTGTAGATGGGCGGGTTGTTGTAGACCATGATCGGCAGGTCGGAAGCTCCGGCCACGGTCCTGAAATGCGCCACGGTCTCGGCCGGCTTGGCGCTGTAGACCATGGCCGGCATGACCATCAGCCCGTCGACGCCGATCTTCCGGCAATCGCGCGCGAGGTCGCCGGCCATCGCCGTGGTGTATTCCGCCACACCCGCCACCACCGGCACGCGCCTTGCAGCGACCTCGACCGCCGCCGACAGGACCTGGCGCTTCTCGTCCGGCGCCAGCGACGTGCCCTCGCCGACCGTGCCGCAGATGATCAGGCCCGAGACGCCGTCGCGGATCAGGCCCTCGATCACCCGCTGGGTGGCGGCGATGTCGACCGAGAAATCCTCGCGAAACTGCGTCGTCACCGCGGGGAAGACGCCCCGCCAGCCAATGCGTGCCATCGATTTGTCCTCCAACCGTCGCCCGACTGTAGCGCCAAACCGGCGGCCATCGTAGGGTGCCGGCGCCTGTGTGGGGGAGTGTTGATGCCGCAGATCCTTTTCAAGAACTTGAACCTGCTCGATCCGCGCTGGAGCGAGGCGCGCGGGGGCTATGAGGTCCTGGTCGAGGGCGAACTGATCAAGGAAGTGTCGGCCAAGCCGATCAAGGCGGCCAAGGCCCAGGTCGTGGATTGCGGCAGGCGCACCCTGATGCCCGGCCTGATCGACTGCCACGTCCATGTCTTCCTGGTCGAGGTCAATATCCGCAACCTCGAGAACGTGCCGCTGACGCTTCTGACGGCGCGGTCCGCAGACCTGATGAAGGGGATGATCGACCGCGGCTTCACCACGGTGCGCGACACCGGCGGTGCCGACTGGGGCATCAAGACCGCCGTCGAGTCCGGCCTGATCCCCGGCCCGCGCCTCTTCATCTCCGGCCGCGCCATCGGACCGACCGGCGGCCACAGCGATTCGCGCCGCCGCACCGACAGCGGCGCGTCCTGCGGCTGCTGCAACGCCATGGTCTATTGCATGGCCGTCGCCGACGGTGCCGACGAGGTGCGCAAGCTGGTGCGCGAGCAGATGCGCCAGGGCGCCGACCAGGTGAAGATCATGTGCTCCGGCGGCGTCGCCTCGCCCTACGATCCGCTCGAACTCGCTGCAATTCTCCGAGGCCGAGATCGCCGCCGCGACCGACGAGGCTAAGGCCTTCGGCCGTTACGTGCTGGCCCACGCCTACACGCCCGAGGCCATCACCCGGGCCGTCAGCAACGGCGTGCGCACCATCGAGCATGGCAACCTGATCGACGCCAAGTCGGCCAGGCTGCTGAAATCCAAGGGCGGCTACATGATCGCCAACCTGGTGACCTACTTCTCGATGAAGGAGCGCGCCGCCCAGTTCGGCATGACCGCCGACATGCTGGCCAAGAACGACATCGTGCTGGAAGGCGCGTTGCGCTCGCTCGAAATTTGCAAGGCGGCCGGCGTGAAGGTGGGATACGGCACCGACCTGCTGGGCGCGCTGCAGGTCGACCAGAGCCTCGAATTCATCCATCGCGCCAAGGTCCTGAAGCCGCTGGAGATCATCCGGCAGGCGACGGTGGTCGGCGCCGAGATCCTGCGCCAGGAGGGCAAGCTCGGCATCGTCGCCCCCGGCGCCTTTGCCGACCTGATCGTGGTCGACGGCAATCCCCTGAAGAAGCTCGAGCTCTTCCTCGACCAGGGCGCCCATCTGCCGGTGATCATGAAGGCCGGCAAGTTCCACAAGAATGCGCTGAAGTGAACGCGAGGCCGACATTGCACCACCATTGTCATCCCGAGGCCGGAGGCCGAGGGACCTTTACTGATCACCAAAGGTCCCTCGCGACGCTCGGCACGACAGTCTCCGGAGATTAGTTGATGTCCTTTCTGTTCAAGAATCTGCGTCTCCTCGATCCCCGCTGGAAGGAATCGCGGCCGGGCTACGAGGTGCTGGTCGAGGGCGACACCATCAAGGAAGTTTCGGCCAAGCCCATCAAGGCCTCGAAGGCCGATGTGGTCGATTGCGGCAAGCGCACCCTGATGCCGGGCCTGATCGACTGCCACGTGCACACGCATCACAGCGAGGTCTACATCAACCGCATGGAGGCGGTGCCGCTCACGCTGATGATGGCGCGCTCGGCCGGCCGCCTCAAACGCATGCTCGATCGCGGCTTCACCACCGTGCGCGACGCCGGCGGCGCCGACTGGGGCACCAAGACCGCGGTCGAATTGGGATTGATCCCCGGCCCGCGCCTCTTCATCTCCTGCCGCTCGATCGGCCCGACCGGCGGCCACAACGACCGCAACCGCCGCACCGACATCGGCCCGCCCTGCCTGTGCTGCAACGGCATGGTGTTCATCCGCTGCATCGCCGACGGGCCCGACGAGGTGCGCAAGGCGGCCCGCGAGCAGATGCGCCAGGGCGCGGATCAGGTGAAGCTGATGGTCTCGGGCGGCGTCGCCTCGCCCTACGATCCGCTGGAATCGCTGCAATTCACCGAGGAGGAGATCACCGCCGCCGTCGAGGAGGCGCATGCCTTCGGCCGCTATGTGCTGACGCACGCCTACACGCCCGAAGCCATTACCCGGGCCGTCAAATGCGGTGTGCGCACCATCGAGCACGGCAATCTCGTCGATGCGCCGACCGCCAAGCTGATGGCGCAGAAGGGCGTCTACATGATCCCCAACCTCGTCACCTACGACGCCATGAAACGGCGCGCCGCCGAGCTCGGCATGCCCAGGGAGATGCTCGACAAGAACGACGAGGTGCTGAAGTACGGTTTCGCCGAGCTGGAGCACTGCCGCAAGGCGGGCGTCCGCATGGCCTACGGCTCCGACCTGCTGGGCGCGCTGGAGGACGAGCAGACCGGCGAGTTCCAGATCCGGGGCGAAGTGATGCCGGCGATCGACGTCATCCGCTCGGCGACCCTGATCGGCGCCGAAGTCGTGCGCCAGGAGGGCAAGCTCGGCGTCATAGCGCCCGGCGCCTTCGCCGACCTGCTGGTGGTCGACGGCGATCCGTTGAAGGACCTCGGCCTGTTCAAGGACGGCGGCCCGCACCTGTCGGCCATCATGAAGGCCGGCCAGTTCCACAAGAACGTGCTGTGACCTCCCTTGCCGTCATCCGCCGCCGGGCCGGGCGCTGGGTGTTGAACGGGGCGGCGTCGCTTGCCCTGCTCTACATCCTCGTGCCGCTGATCTTCGTGGTCTGGCTGGCCTTCTTCCGGCAGGAGATCCCCTCGTTCCCGCCCGAGGGCTACAGCCTGAAATGGTTCGCCGCGATCTTCGACCAGCGCAAGTTCCTCGACGGATTCACGGTGAGCTTCGAGGTCGGCGTGCTGGCGACGCTGATCGGGCTGGCGCTGGGCGTGCCGGCGGCGCTGTGCGTGGCGCGCTTCCAGTTCAGCTTCAAGCCGCCGCTCGCCAGCCTTCTGCTGATGCCGTTGATCGTCCCCGGCGTCGTGCTGGGCACGGCCATGTACGTCTTCCACGTCGAGCTGGAGAACGGCCTCGATGTCGACGTCATCGGCACCTTCTACGCCCTGGTGGCGGGCCATATCGTGATCGTCATTCCCTGGGTGGTGCGGCTGGTCACGGCGAGCCTGGCCGGCGTCGATCGCAGCATCGAGGAAGCCGCCCAGAATCTCGGCGCCAACGCCTGGGTGACCTTCTGGCGCATCACCCTGCCCGCCATCCGGCCCGGCATCGTGGCCGGCGCCCTGTTCGGCTTCGTCACCTCCTTCGGCAATCTGGAGATGAGCCTGTTCCTGGTGGGGCCGGGCCGCACCACCCTGCCCATCGTCATCCTGCAGTATCTCGAATGGAAGATCGATCCGACCATCGCCGCGGTCTCGGTGGTGCAGATCTTGCTGATCGGTGGGGCGATGCTGATCACCGACCGCTACGTGAAGCTGGCCCGGGTCGTCTGACATGGCGCGGCTCGACATCGAAGGCCTGGTCAAGCGCTACGGCGACTTCCACGCCGTGCGCGACGTCTCGCTGAGCGTGGCCGACGGCGAGTTCCTGGTGCTGCTGGGCCCCTCGGGCTGCGGCAAGACCACGACCCTGCGTATGGTCGCGGGCTTCATCGAGCCGACCAGCGGGCGGGTGAGGCTGGGCGGCGCCAACGTCACCCTGCTGCCGCCGTGGAAGCGCAATGCCGGCATGGTGTTCCAGAGCTACGCGCTCTTTCCGCACCTCACTGTGGCCCAGAACGTGGCCTTCGGCCTGGAGATGCGCAAGCTGTCGCGCGCCGACATCGAGCGCCGGGTCGAGGAGACGCTGGCCCTGGTGCGCCTCTCGGGCTATGGCGGCCGCCTGCCGCGCCAGCTCTCGGGCGGCCAGCAGCAGCGGGTGGCGCTGGCGCGCGCGCTCGCCATCCGGCCCGACGTGCTGCTGCTCGACGAGCCGCTCAGCAACCTCGACGCCAAGCTGCGCCAGGAGGTGCGGGTCGAGATCCGCGAACTGCAGCGTCAGCTCGGCCTCACCACCGTCATGGTCACCCACGACCAGGAAGAGGCGCTGACCATGGCCGACCGGCTGGTGGTCATGAACGAGGGCTCGGTGCGCCAGGTCGGCAGCCAGCGCGATCTCTATGAAAGGCCGGCCGACCGTTTCGTGGCGGGCTTCGTCGGCCGCAGCACCTTCCTCGAGGGCACGCTCGAGGCGCCCGGCCGCTTCCGCAGCGACGGCGGGCTGGTTCTCAATTGCGTGGGCGCCACCGAGGGCCGCAGCGTGCTGGCGCTCCGGCCGGAGCGGGTGGAGATCGGGCCCACCCCGCACGCCGGGCTCGACAACGACCTGCCGGGTACGGTGGAGTTCGTCTCCTATCTCGGCGCCCTGATCGACATCCATGTCCGGCTGACGCCCAGCGACCGGCTGGTGGTGCAGATCGCCAACCGCGACGGCGGGTTCGCCCCCGAAGTCGGCCAGCCCGTCCATGTCGGCTGGCCTGCGTCGGCCGGTCTGGTATTCAACGAGTAGCCAAGAAAACACAGGAGGTCCTCATGTCCAAAGCTTTCATGATCAACCGTCGCACCGCGCTCGGCGGCGCGGCCGCTTTCGCCGCCGGCGCCGCCCTGCCGGCCCATGCGGATGACAACAAGCGCATCGTCGTCGGCACCTGGGGCGGCGACTATTCGCGGCTCCTGGCCAAGAACATCGAGACGCCGCTGCTCGCGCCCAAGGGCTGGGACGTGGTCAAGGACGAGGCCAACGACCCGCCGCGCCGCGCCAAGGTGCTGGCCGAGAAGTCACTGCGCCGCGGCACGTCGGACATCCAGGGCGTGTCGGCCGCCAACATGTACGAGATGGACCAGCAGGGCACGATCCTGCATCTCGATTACAGTCAGATCCCCAACTCCAAGAACCTCATCCCGGCGATGAAGTATCCCTACGGCGTGGGCCACATCTACTCGGGCAAGGTGATCCTCTACAATCCCAAGCTCATGGACCCGCCGACGGGCTTCGCCGACACGCTCGATCCCAAGAACGGCGCCAAGCTCGGCATCATCGACATCCAGTACCAGTACACGCTGGTCGCCGCGGGCATGGCCTCGGGCGGCTCGGTGAGCAACATCGAGCCGGGCAAGGAGCGGCTGATCGCCTGCAAGAAGGCGGGCGCGCGCATCTATCCTTCGAACGAGGCGTTCGCGCAGGCCATGAAGACCGAGGAGATCGCCTGCGGCATCATGTGGAAGGCGCGCGCCGTGCAATGGCAGAAGGCCGGCATCAATGTCGAGACGGTGGCCGCCAAGGAAGGCGTGCCGATGTACGTCTCGGGCTTCGTGGTACCGAAGAACGCCCCCAACAAGGCGGGCGCCTACGCCTATCTCGACGCCATGCTGGCGCCGTCGGCCCAGGAAGGCTTCGCCGTCGACATGGGCTACAATCCCACCGTCACCAACGCCCACGTGCCGCCCGACGTGCAGAAGCGCATCGGCTTCACGCCGGAGGAGCAGAAGCGCCTGGTCGATCTCGACTACGGCTATCTCGCCAAGAACGACGCGGCGTTCCAGGACTGGTGGAACAAATCCTTCAAGGGCTGATGGCCAGGGAATGACCGACGCGGCGATCGCGCACGGCCCCGTCGTCGAGCGACGGCGGGGCGAAGGTTGGACGGCAGCGGCGCTGCTGGGACCGGCGACGATCTTCATCGCCGTGAGCCTGTTCGCGCCGCTGGCCATCCTGTTCCGCTACAGCCTGAACGGATTCATCCCGGCCAAGAAGATGATGGTCGAGGCGCTGACCTTCGCGAACTACGTGAAGTTCTTCACCGACCCCTACTACACCTCGATCCTGGCGACGACGGTCGAGATCGCCGTGCTGGTGACCGCCGCCTGCCTGGTCCTGGGCTTTCCGCTCGCCTATGTCGTGGCGCGCACCCAGAGCCGGCTGAAGCACCTCCTGATCATATCCATCGTGCTGCCGCTGTTCGTCGGCAATTCGGTGCGCGCGGCCGGCTGGATGGTGGTGTTCGGCAACAAGGGCTTCGTCAATGCGACGCTGATGGGACTGGGCCTGATCGACGCGCCCATCGAGATCATGTTCACCGAGAAGGCGGTGGTCATCGGCATCATCGCCGTCAACCTGCCCTTCATGGTGCTCTCCCTGCAGAGCGTGATCGAAGGCATCGATCGCGCCGTCGAGGAGGCGGCTTTCAGCCTGGGCGCGTCGCCCCTCGTCATGTTCCGCCGCGTGCTGTGGCCGCTGGCGCTGCCCGGCGTCCTGGCCGGCACCATCCTCACCTTCATCCTGGCGATGAACGCCTATGCCACGCCCTTCCTGCTGGGCGGACCGCTGTTCAAGATGATGGCGCCGCTGGTCTACAACCAGTTCACCCAGCAGACCAACTGGCCGTTCGGCGGCGCCATCGCCTTCATCCTGATGTCGGTGACGCTCGCCCTCACCGTGGCGGCAAACCTGATCATCCAGCGCCGCGCGGCGCGCTGACGGACCCGCCATGCATATCGAACTCATCGGCGGCATCGGTCCCGCCGCCACCGACTTCTACCATCGCGGCCTGATCGAGCGGCACGCTTCCTCCGGCATCCCGCTCGACCTCACGATCGTCCATGCCGATGCGCGGGAAATGACGCGCAACATGGCCAACCGGGATCCCGCCAGCCAGGCCAGGATCTTCGCGCGGCTGGTCCATCGCCTGAAGGCCGCCGGCGCCGAGGCGGCCGCCGTCACCTCGATGGGCGGGCACTTCTGCGTCAGGGAGCTCGAGGCGATCTCGCCCTTGCCCATCCTCAACGCCATCCCCGAAGTCGAGGCCGCGATCGCCCGTCGCAAGCTCGGCAAGGTCGGCCTCATCGGCACGCGCACCGTGATGGAGAGCGGGCTCTATGGCGGCATCGCCGCGGCTGAGATCGTCGTGCCGCAGGGCGAGGTGCTGGAGCAGGTGCACGGCGCCTATGTCGAGATGGCGATCGCCGGCCGCGTCACCGACGCCCAGCGCCGGGTCTTCTTCGCCGTCGGGCGGCAGTTGTGCCGTGAGCGGGGCGCCGAGGCGATCATGCTGGGCGGCACCGACCTGTTCCTCGCCTTCGTCGGCCACGATCCGGGTTTCGACCTGGTCGATTGCGCCGACATCCACGTCGACGCGATCTACCGCCGGTCGGCACAAGGCACTGATCGCTGACACGGCCCACCTGCCGGGCGCGGCGCCGGCCGGATCCGTCAGGCGCAGCTCCTCAGCAGGTTGACCGCCGCGGCGTCGCCGGGCGCCAGCTCCAGGCATTGCTCGAAGAAGCCGCGCGCCGCCGCGCGGTCGCGATGGGCCAGCGCCTCGACGCCGGACTGCAGCAGCTTGCGGGTCAGGCCTTTCGCCGCCCGCGTGGCCGGCGGATCGTTCTGGAACACCTCGAAAACCGTGACCGGCCGGGTCTTGCCCTTGACCACGACGACGTCGATAGGCCGGATATCGTAGGCCTTGGGGTCGACGAGCTGCTCGTAGGTATATTCCGAGATCAGCAATCCGACGTGATAGACTTTGGTGAGATCCTCGATGCGCGAGGCAAGGTTGACCGCATCGGAGATCACCGTGCCGTCCATCCGGTGTTTCTCGCCGATCGTGCCCAGCATCAGCGACCCGCTGTTGATGCCGATGCCGATGGCGATCGGCTCGAGGCCGGCCAGGCGCCGCTCTGCATTGAAGCCGTCGAGCGCCTCGAACATGGCGAGCCCGGCCCGCAACGCGTCGTCGGCGTTGTTGAACAGGGCCATGATGGCGTCGCCGATATACTTGTCGATGAAGCCGCTGTGGGTGCGGATGACCGGCCCGATGCGCTCGAGAAAGGTGTTGATGAAGGCGAAGTTCTCGTCCGGCGTCATGCTCTCCGAGAGTGTCGTGAAATTCCTGATGTCGGAGAACAGCACCGTCATGTTCTGGCGCTTGTTATCGCCCAGCTCGACCTCGACGATCGACGGCTTGCCCACGATCGCCAGGAAGGCGTGTGGCACGAAGCGCTCGATCGACAGGTTCGTCTGCTTGAGATCCAGGATGGTCCTGCGCACGGCGTCGCGCATCGAGGCGAAGCTCGTGGCGAGCTGGCCGATCTCGTCGCGGCGGTCGGTGTTGGCGATGGCCTGCTCAAGATCGCCCTCGGCGATGGCCCCGGCCTCGCCGCGCAGGTTGAACAGCGGCTCCAGGAGATGCTTCTGCAGCAGCCGCGAGGCGATCCAGAACACGATCGGCAGCATCAGCGCCAGCACGAGCATCGAGCTCAGGAAGACCTGCAGCACGGCCTGCTGCGCCAGGCCGGTGTCGTAGGTGATCTTGCGGATGACGAACTTGGCCGACACGGGATGGCCGGGATCGGTGGCGGCAGCCGCCTTCTGGCCGCTATAGACGGTGACGTACCGGCCGTCCCGTTCCACCACGTGGCCATTCCTGAGCACGCGTTCGGAGAGCGCCGGATCGAGCTTCCGGCCGACATGAAGCAGCGACCAGGTGCCCGAGGTATTGATCAGGTAGAGATCGATGTTCTTGACATAGGGATTGGAGCGCTCGGCGTCGGAGAACAGGTCGACGAAGAAGAACTTGCTCATCCAGCCGAAACTGCCCTCGGCCAGGCTGTCGCGGACGTCGGTCGAGGTCTCGATGATGTAGTCCGTCCCCTTCGGGCTGAAATAGCTGTAGGTCCTGAGCCTGCCGGTGACCGTCGAGAGATCGATGCCGTCGCTCCTCACTTCGTTGGCGCCGTAGACCGAATCGAGGAAACGCGTGAAATCGCTCTCGGGGAAGGCGAGGTTCATGTCGGTGGCCAGGTTGGTCTGGAATACCTTGTGCGAGCGGTCGATGAAATAGATGTGCTGGACGCCGTATTTCCTGGTCAGCGCGTCGAGCTCGGCGACCGAGAGGTCCTGCGGCTGGCGATGAAGCGAACTCGAGCCCGGCGGCGATCTCGGGCAGCACTTTTTCCATATGCGTCGTGATGCGCTCATGCTGCGAGCGCAGCATGTTCTCGAACACGCCGAAGCGTTCGGCCAGGCTCGCTTCGAGCTTGCGGATCTCGATGTCCTGCTTCTGCGAGACCAGCCGGTACATCGCCAGCGAGGCGACGATCGTGGCGCCGAGAACTCACGGCCACCATCACCGCCAGAAGAAACAGGCCGACCTTGCGCTTCATCGAACGACGAACCTCAACGACTCCCCGTCGACGCCATCCTGTCACTTCCCCCGCTAGGGCACACCCCACTTTTGCGCCAGGCGGGCGTAGCTGCCGTCGCGCGCCATGGCGGCGATGGCCCGATCGACGGCCGCCAGCAACCCCGGATTGTCCTTGGCGAAGCCGATGCCGAGCGGCTGCGGGTCGTCGGGCACCTGGGCCACGATGCTGAGCCCCGGTGTCCGCCGCGCCAGCCAGGCAGCCACCGGATAGACCTTCATTACGGCGGTGATGCGGCCGGCCGCGAGGTCGGTCATGGCGTCCTCGATATGCGCGAAGGAATAGACCTTGACGCTGCCGATCTGGCCCTTCTGCTGCATCCTGACCGCGACGGTGTAGTCGGTGGTGGAGGCCTGCACGCCGACCGTGGCGTTCCTCAGGTCGGCGACGCCATGGATCCGCGGCGAGCGCCGGCTGTCGACCACCAGGCTGAGCGTGGTCGTCATGTAGGGCGTCGACCAGGCGAGAAGCTGCCGGCGCTCGTGCGTGATGGTGATGCCGCCGACGATGCAATCGTATCTGCCCTGCTGCATTTCCTGCAGGATCGTTTCCCACTGCGTGTCGACGAAGACCGGCTTCAGGGCCAGCCGCGCAGCGATCTCGTTCATGAGATCGACCTCGAAGCCGATGCGCTGGCCGTTCGACACATACTCGAAGGGTGGATTGACGAAATAGGTGCCGATGCGCAGCGTGCCGGGCGACAGCGTGCGCAGGGCCTCGGGCTGCCGCTGCGTCGAGCAGGCGCCGAGCGCCAGCAGCAAGCCGCCAAAGCCGCGCCTCGTCCATACCGTCATGTATCGCCCCCCGTGCGGCCCTAGCTGTTCGTCCAGAGGCGTGTCGTATAGGCACCCTCGACGCCGGCGTCGATCTGGGCGGCGAGGTCGGCGCCGGCGCCCATCCGGGGGGCGATGATCTTGCCGAACGACACGCGGCCCGGCGCCGGCCAGGCCTTGGGGTCCCACAGCCTGGCGCGCACGATCGAGCGGGCGCAGTGGAAGTAGCAATGCTGGATGTGAACCCGCGTGGCCAGCAGCGCGGGCTTGCCGAGCGAGCCCAGCGAGGCCACCAAGTCGGCATCATCGTAGATCTCGGCGGTGCCCGAGACGCGCAGCGTCTCGCCGGTGGCCGGCACCAGCGCGATCAGGCCGATCTTGCCCGTCGCCAGGATGTTGGAAAGGCCGAACGCCAGGTTGTTGCCGACCCGCTCCGGGATCAGCAGCGTTTTGGCGTCCTCGACCCGGATGAAGCCGGGCTCGTCCCCCTTGGGCGAGACCTCGACGGTGCCGTCCGCCGCCGTGGTCCCGACCAGGGCGAAGGGACAGCGCTTCAGGAACTCGATCGACTGCTCGTCGAGGGCGTCCAGGATCTTGGCGCGGGTGGTGGCCCGCGGCTCGGCAATGACGCGACGGAGATCGGCGGTCGAGGTGAGGCGGGCCATTCAAGCTCCTTGCGACTTGTTGGCGGAAACCATCGGCGATCCCGCGCGCCGATTTAACCGCGGCCGCCCGGGGCTCGACGTTCAAGAGCGCTCATATTTGCATAGAGACGGCGGAGGGCGGCCTTCAGCGTCTTCGCCTCGGCGGCATTGAAGCCCGCCAAGGCGACGGCCTCGTAGCGGTCGGCGATGGGCAGAACGCGCCGCGTGAGGCGCCGGCCGGCGGGCGTGACGTGCAGCAGGACCGCGCGCGCATCCTCGGCATCGCGGCGGCGAACGACCAGGCCTTTCTTCTCCATGCTGTCGACCAGACGCGTGAGCGTCGAGACCTCGATCGATGTCGTGTCGGAAAGATCGCCCATGCGCCGTCCGTCCCGCTCGCGCAGGGCAGCCAGCACGCGCCACTCCTGCAGCGTGGTGCCGAGCGGTCGCACTTCTTCGCTGAACGCGGTCGCGATACGCGCGCCGGCCCGATTGAGGAGGTACGGCAGGTAGGATTCGAGCGGGCCCATGGTGTCAGCGGGAGAAATGGGGCGCCACGTCGCGCATGAAGCGTTCCATCTGCTCCTTCACCAGGGCGTGGGGCTTCTGGCCGTAGTTGAAATAGAGGATGACCTCGGCGACGCCCGATGCCTCGACCGTCTTCAGGGTGTCGACGATGTGCTGCGGGCTGCCGCACAGGATCGACTTGTCGGTGAGCTTCTCCGGCCGCATGTCGCGCAGGATGTTCACGATGTCGACGAAGTACTTGTATGTCGGCGGCACCTTCTCGCCCGACGACGAGGGGAAGGCTGCGATCAGCGCGTCCTGGAAATAGCGCACCAGGGCCTCCTTGCCGTAGCGCTCCTCCTCGGGCGTCGAGGCGATATGCACGAAGTAGGAGCACATGGCGCGGCGCATGGGCCGCTTGAACTGGCTTTCGCAGGTCTCGCGATAGACACGCACGGCATCGGCCAGCGAGCCATAGACCATGGCGGCGGCAAAGGGCGCGTAGATCACGTTCCAGTCGTGGCGGGCGGCGAGCTCCATGGAAGGCCGCGAGAAGCAGGCGACATAGGGCCGAAGCGGCTGCTGCGCCGGCCTGGGCCGCACCTCGACGTCCTCGAACGCGTAGAACCGGCCCTTGTGCGACCACTTGCCGGGCTCGGTCCAGGCGCGCCACACGATCTCCAGCGCCTCGGCGAACAGTTCGGCCGACTGGTCGAACGGCGCGCCGAAGGGCTCGTACTCCTTGCGGTCGTAGCCGCGGCCGGCGGCGAAATCGACGCGCCCGCCCGACAACAGGTCGAGCGTCGCCCATTCCTCGGCGACATGCAGCGGATGATGCACCGGCAGCAGCGTCACCGCGGGCGCGAGCCGCAGCCTGGTCGTGGCGCCGGCGAGTTGCGCCAGGAGGGCGAGCGGCGAGGCATTGACGCCCAGGAGATTGAAGTGATGCTCGCCGATCCAGGCCGAATGAAGCCCCACCTTCTCGGCCCACAGCGCCTCTTCATAGATATCCTTGATGAAGGCCTCGGCAGTGCGCGGATTGCCCGGGTAGCGATTGTCGCTCAGGGTGAAATACCCGAACTCCATGGCGTCCTCCTGTTTTGGCGGAGGATGCGGCGAGCCCGGTTATTTGTAAATGCAGATATCTCTCAGGATGACAGCGCAGGCTGCGGCTCGACTTCGGCCAGCGACACGACCCAGTCGCGGAAGGCCTTGATCTTGCGCCGCCGGATCGCCTCCGGCGGATAGACCAGGTAGTAGGCGAGCTCGGTCGACATCTTGAACTCGAAGGGCACGACCAGGCGGCCGGCCTTGAGGTCGGGCGCCACCAGCGGCTGACGGCCGAGCGCCACGCCCAACCCGTCCATCGCCGCCTGATAGGCAGCGAGCGGAAAATCGAAGGAGACGCCGCGGGAAGAATCGACGCCCTTCACGCCGGCGGCGGTCAGCCAGATCTGCCAGTCGTCGGGAAAGCTGCCGATATGCAGCAGCGTGAAGCGCTTGAGGTCGGCCGGCTTCTTGAGCGCGTTCGGTCCCTTGGCCAGCGACGGCGCGCAGACCGGCATGATGTCCTCCGTCACCAGCCGCTCGGCGGTGAGCGACGGCCACTGGCCGCGGCCGTAGCGGATGCCGATATCGACGTCCTCGCGCGAAAAATCGATCAGGCCCGTGCCGGTGCTGACCCGCACGTCGATCTCCGGATGGGCGCGCTGGAAGCCGCCCAGCCGCGGCACCAGCCATTTCACGGCAAAAGAGGACGTGGTGGTGACCGTGAGGTGACCGCCGCGATCCTTCTGCAGCAGCTTCTCCGTGGCCTCGTTCAACTGGTCGAAGGCCGCGCGCACCGAAGGGAGATAGGCCTGGCCGGCCTCGGACAGCAGCAGCGAGCGATTGCGGCGCACGAACAATTTTAATCCGAGGCGCAGTTCCAGCCCGCGCACCTGGTGGCTGATGGCGGCCTGGGTGACGCTCAATTCCTCGGCGGCATCGGTAAAGCTCATGTGGCGTGCGGCGGCTTCGAAGGCACGCAATCCGTTGAGCGGCGGCAGGGTTCGCTTCATGGCCCATCCATCACATGAGGGAAAGTTATCAAAACAGGACAAAGGGTCATTTGTAAAGCACCCCCGGCACGGCCAAATCACCCGCCAGACAGACAGCACTCCATCGGGGAGAGTCCCATGGCCGACATCTCGCTCCACTACAGTTCCAAGGCGCCGCTGGCCGGCACCTTCACCGCCTTCAACCAGATCCTCGCCACCTGGCGCCGCCGGGCGCGCGAACGCCGCGAGCTGGCCACGCTCGACCGCCGCACGATCCGCGACCTCGGCCTCAGCACCAGCGAGATCCAGTTCGAAGCCAGCAAGCCCTTCTGGCGCGGCTGATCCTTCAAATCCGGAGCGAGCCCGTTTCCTACCCTGCGCGGGCTCATCCCTCTCCGGACCCTGGCCGGCGGTCGATCCTCAGCCTCCCTGTCGACCGCCGGCTTTTTCTTTGCCGACGCCCGCCTCGCTTGCTAGAGGCCGCGCGTGGCGCTTTCCGACCTCCAGATCCAGACGCTGGCGCGCGATGCCGTCCAGCGTGCCGCCGCCGGCGACTTCGCCGGCGCCGAGCCGCTCCTGGCGCAGGTTGCCGACGCGCGGCCCAATTCGGGCCAGGCCCTGCACCTTCTCGGCCAGGCGCGACTGAAGCTCGGCCGCTTCGCCGAGGCGCGCGAGCCCCTGGAGCGCGCCGCCAAGTTCCTGCCCAGGGATCCGACCGCCCAGGTCAACCTCGCCGGCTGCCTCACCGTCCTGGGCGAGCATGACAAGGCGCTGGCGGCGCTCGACCGGGCCGCCCTCCTCAAGCCCGGCGACGCCGCCATCGCGCACAACCGCGGCCGGGCGCTCGAAGCGCTGGGCCAAGCCGAGGAGGCCGAGCGCGCCTACGACGAGGCGCTGTCGATCGACCACCGGCTGATGCCGTCGCTGTCGGCGCGCGCCGACCTGCTGGCCGCGCGCGGCGACTGGATGGGCGCCCTGGCCGATCTCGACATGGCGCTGACCAACCGGCCCGATGATCCGCATCTGCGGCTGCGCCGTGCCGATCTGCTGCTGCGGCAAGGCGACTGGCTGCGCGGCCTCGCCGACCACGAGGCACGGCTCGACCTGCCGGGCGAGCGTTACGTGCCGGATCTGCCGCGCTGGCAGGGCGAGCCGCTCGACGGCCGGCTGCTGATCTATCCCGAGCAGGCCGATATCGAAGGCGACGCCGCGATCCGCGATACGCTGATGCTGGCGCGCGGCGTCGACGCCGTCGTGCAATGCGCAGCAGAACTTGCCGATTGGCTCGGCATGCCGACGATCCGTCGCGAGGAGCCGATCGAAGGCTTCGCCGCCGCGGCGCCATTGCGCAGCCTGCCGTTTCTGCTGGGCTGGACGCTGGAGTCTCTGCCGCCGGCCGACCCTGCGCGCTCGGGTGCCGAGCCGTCGGGTCGCATCGGCTGGTTCGCCCGCAGCGAGCCCCCCATCGGCGTCGCCGTCGAACGCGATCCGGCGCAGATCGCAAGCTGCGGCCTGGTCATCGGCGACGACATCCCCGCGACCCACAAGGCCGCCCGCCTCGGCATTCCGACCATCCTGCTGATGGGCCGCTCCGCCGACTGGCTGTGGGGTCCCCGCCGCGGACCGTCGCCCTGGTATCCGACGCTCGAAGTGCTGCGCGAGGACGAGGCCGAAAAGCTGGCGGCGCGACTCGCGGACGTCTAGGACGTCTGGGTCGCCACGCTGCGGAAGCGCAGCAGGCCCAATCCCAGGAACAAGCCGCCGATCGCGGCGACGGCGAGGTATTGCGGCCACACGACATCGAAGCCCGCGCCGCGATAGAGGATCGCCTGGGCAAAGGAAACGAAATGGGTTGTCGGCGACGCCTGCATGATCGTGCGCAACAACGGCGGCATGCTTTCGAGCGGCGTGTTCGCACCGGAAAGCATGTTCAGGGGAATGGCGACCAGCATGAAGATCAAGCCCAGTTGCGGCATGGTGCGCGCGATGGTCGCCAGGAACACCCCGACGGAGGTCGCGAAGAAGAGATAGAGCATGACGCCTACCATGAAGAGCGGCACCGATCCGGCGATGGGAATGCCCAGAAGCTGGCGCACCACGAGATAGAGCGACAGCCCCACCGCCACGGTGATGACCAGCCCGTTTGCCAGGATCTTCGACAGGGCGATCTCGAACGGGCTGATCGGCATGGCGAGGAGATGATCCATCGTACCGTGCTCGCGCTCGCGCACGACGGCGGCTCCGGCCAGGATGATGGCCAGCATGGTGACGCTGTTGATGATGCCCATGACGCTGCTGAACCAGGCCGTGGTGACGTTGGGGTTGAAGGCGATGCGGATCGCGAGATTGACCGGCGGGGCATGCGGCCCGCCGGCGCGGGAGACGAAGTCGTTGACCTCGGTCTGGATGATCTGCTGCGCATAGCCCGACCCGATGCCGGCCTGAACCATGGCCGTCGCGTCGACGGCGAGCTGGACCGCCGGCTTGCGGCCGTTCACGACGTCGCGTTGGAAATGCGGCGGGATGTCGACGATGAAGGTGAACTTGCCGGTGTTCATCAGATGGTCGACGTCGCGCTGCTCGACCGGTTCCGCCGGCTTGAAATAGGGCGGCAGGAACGCCCGCGCGATGCGTCGCGACAGCTCGGAATGATCCTCGTCGACGATGGCGATCGAGGCGTTGTGCAGCTCCTGCGCGTTGCCCTGCGCCTGCGCGATGATGGCCAGCGAAAAGGAATAGACGACGAGGCCGAGCAGCACCCAGTCGCGAAAGAAGCTGCGCAGCTCCTTGGTGGCCAGCCAGAAGATGGTGGAGACTGTGCGCATGCCGCTCACTTCTCCTGGCCGCGCAGCAGGACGAGGCTGAGCAGAGTGAGCGCCGGCACGAAGGCCGTAAGGGCCAGCAACTGGCCGGAAAGATCGGCGAAACCCAGCCCCTTGGTGAAGGTGCCGACGCTCAGCGGGAGGAAATAGGTCATCGGAAACAGTCGCCCGAGAACCGCGCCGAAGCCGGTGATCGACGAGACCGGGACCAGCATTCCGGCGAACATGGTCGCCGGCAGCACCGTGAGGATGGCGGTCCCGAACAGGGCGGCGATCTGGGTTCCGGTGAAGGTCGAGATCACCCTGCCGTAGGCGGTCGTCGTCGTGACGTAGATCAGCGCCCCCAGCGCCAGAAGCGGGAAGCTGCCCTTCAACGGCACATGAAAGACGAACAGCGCCATCAGGAACATCATGAAGAAGTTGACCATCGCCACCGCGATGTAGGGAATCTGCTTGCCGAGCAGGAATTCGAGCCGGGTGACCGGCGTCACATAGAGATTGACGATCGAGCCCAGCTCCTTCTCGCGCACGATGGCGAGCGCCATGAGGATCGCCGGGATGAGCGCAAGCTGCAGCGCGAGCTGGGCCGGCACCATGGCGTAGATGCTGTCGAAATCCTGATTGTAGCGGAACCTGACCACGACGGCGGCCAGGGCGCCGTCGTCCGTGGCCGCGTCGTGGCCGCGGATGGCCGGATCGGCGAGATATTGCTGATGGACGCCCTGCAGATAGCCGCGGATGGTCTCGGCGCGAAAGGGCATGGCGCCGTCGATCCAGACACCGACCTCCGTCGGCCGACCGCGCTTGATGTCCCGCCCGAATCCCGGAGGAATCTCGATGGTTGCCGTGACCTCGCCTCGCTTGAGGCGGTCCTGCAGGTCGGCGGCATCCTTGAGCGGCCGCTGCTCGACGAAATAGGACGAGCCGCGCAGCTCCTGGAGGTAGGCACGGCTCTCGTAGGTATTGTCCCGATCGAGGGCGGCGAAGGTGAGCGAATTGACATCGGTCGTGATGCCGAAGCCGAAGACCAGCATGAGAAAGGCCGTCCCGCCCAGCGCAAAGGCGAGGCGGATCGGATCGCGGATCAGCTCCAGCGATTCCCGGACGGTGTAGGCCAGCATCCGGCGCAGGCTGAAGAGAGGCGACATCGCCGCCGCACCCGCGACGGGGGCCGGCGCGTGCTCGATCGTCAGGGCACCGCCGGGCGAAACGGCGGCCCGGCCTTGTGCCGCCTCCTCGAGGTAGTCGACGAAGGCGTCCTCGAGAGTCGCGGCGCCGCGCTGCCGCACGAGGGCCTCGGGTGCGCCGGTGGCCAGGACTCGGCCCGCATCCATCAGCGAGATCCTGTCGCAGCGCGACGCCTCGTTCATGAAGTGCGTGGAAACGAAGATCGTGACGCCCTGATTGCGTGAAAGATCGATCAGCAATTCCCAGAAGGCATCGCGGGCGATCGGATCGACGCCCGAGGTCGGCTCGTCGAGAATGAGCAGATCGGGCTGGTGCACGATGGCCACGGCAAGCGACAGCCGCTGGCGAATGCCCAACGGCACCGCGGAAGCCAATTGGCCGACATGCTCGGCGAGGCCGAAGCGGCGGATCAGGTCTTCGATGCGGCGCCTGGCCTGGTCGGCCGGCAGATGGAACAGGCGCGCATGCAGGTCGAGGTTCTGACGGACCGTCAGCTCGGCATAGAGCGAGAAGGACTGCGACATGTAGCCGACACGCGCACGCGAGGCCATGTCGGAGGCATCGATCGGACGGCCGAACAGCGCTGCCGTGCCTTCGCTGGCCGGCAGCAAGCCGGTCAGCATCTTCATGGTCGTGGTCTTGCCGCAGCCGTTGGAGCCCAGGAAGCCGAAGATCTCACCGCGTTCGATGTCGAAGTCGACATGGTCGACCGCGGTGAAGTCCCCGAAGCGGCGGGTGAGGTCGCGCGCGACGATCACCCGTTCATGGTCGAACTTGCCCCGCGGCGGGATTTCCAGATCATGGTGGCCGTGCTTCAGCGCGTCGGGCAGCAATCGGATGAAGGCGTCCTCCACCGTCTTGGCTCCCGTCCTCGCCTTCAACTCGGCCGGCGGCCCGACCGCCAGGATCTGGCCGGCATCCATGGCGATCAGGCCATCGAAGCGCTCCGCCTCCTCCATGTAGGCGGTCGCCACGACGATGCTCATGCCCTGCCGGCGCGCGCGCATGCGGTCGATGAGCTGCCAGAACTGGCGTCGCGACAAAGGATCGACGCCGGTCGTGGGTTCATCGAGGATCAGCAGGTCGGGGTCGTGAATCAGGGCGCAGCACAGGCCGAGCTTCTGGCGCATGCCGCCCGAGAGTTGCTTGGCGAGCCGGTCGCCGAAATCGGCCAAGCCCGTGCTTTCCAGCAATTCGACGATGCGAGTGTTGCGTTCGGCACGGCCCTGACCGAACAGGCGACCGAAGAAGTCGATGTTCTCCCGCACGCTGAGCTCGGGATAGAGATTCTTGCCCAGACCTTGCGGCATGTAGGCGATGCGCGGGCAGATCGCCCCGCGATGACGCGCATCGGCCATGTCGCCGCCCAGCACCTCGACCCTGCCCGCCTGGATCCGCTTGGCGCCGGCGACGATGCCCAGCAGCGACGACTTGCCCACGCCGTCCGGGCCGATCAACCCGATGATGCGGCCGGCGGGAATGTCGAGTGTGATGCCGTCGAGAGCAGTGATGCCGCGATAGCGATGACGCAAGCCTTCGAGGCGGACGACCGGCGCGTCGGGATCGGCCATCGCTATGGCGTCCCCTGCAGGCGCTCCGGCCACGCGACCTTGGGATCGAACTTGACGTAGGCGACGCCGGGCACACCGCTCTTCACGGCATCGGCATGGGCGCGTGCGCGGTCGGGATCGATACGGACCCTGATGCGGAACATCAGCTTGTCGCGCTCGGTCTGGGTCTCGACCATCTTGGGCGTGAACTGCGCCTGCGAGGCGATGAAGGTGACCTTCGCCGGGATCGGCCGGTTGGGATAGGCGTCGAGCACGATGCGGGCGTCGTTGCCAACCCTGACCTGGCCGGCCGTCGTGGTCGGCAGGTAGACGTCCATGTAGACATAGCCGACATCCAGCATGGTGAAGACCTTGCCGCCGGCGGGCAGGACCTCGCCGATATTGGAGATGCGATACTCGATGCGGCCGTCGCGCGGCGCGACCAGCGTGTTGTCGGCGATATTGACCTTGTAGAGCTCGACCTCGTGCTCGGCGGCGTTGAGAACCGACTCCGCGGCGCGGACCCTGGCCTTAGCCGCGAGCTCGGAGGCCTGCGCGCCCTGGAGCTGCTGCTGGCGCTGGTCGAACAGCTCGCGCGTGATCCAGCCGTTCTTGAGCAGCGTCTGGGCACGCTCCATCTGCTGCTGGGCGAGCACGACCTGCGTGTGATTCTGCGCCACGTTGGCATTGGCCTCGGCGATCGCCTTCCTCGCCTGCTCGACCTGGGCCTGTGCCTTCTTGAGCGAGGCTTCGAGATCGCGCGTATCCATCACCGCCAGGACCTGACCGGCTGCGACCTTGTCTCCCTCGTCGACGCGAAGCTCGAGAATGCGGCCGGCGAATTTGGTCGCGATATCGATCGGGTCGGCCTCGAGGCGGCCGTTGCCGTAGGCGATGCCCGCGGGCAGCGGCGGAACGCGATGCAGCCACCAATATGCCCCGCCCGCGCCAGCCAAGGCGACAAGGACGAGCAGCGCCGAGAGGCGAAGCCAGCGCCGCCGCGTGCTTGCCGGGCGGGGCGGAATGACGGCCGGCAGCGAAGGCGCCGGAGCAGGCAAGGATACAGGCGGAGAATGCTCCGTACCGGCCACTGCGCTCTTGGCCGAGCCGACTTCGCGGGGCTCGTTCATGCTGTCGTCGCTTCCCTTAGCCGGATTGGAGGCTTCGGACGTGATTTGATGTGTGGAGCAACATCTATTGGCCTTTGACGGTGAAGGGGTTGATGCAAATCAAGTAGCCGCTCTTCCAGAAACGCCTTCCTTCCGGCCTGCACTGGTGCTGATATCCTCGGCCACTGGAGGAAACTTATGGCCAAGACCCTGTTCGACAAGATCTGGGACAGCCACGTCATCACCGATCTCGGCAACGGCTTCGTGCTGCTGCATATCGACCGGCTGCTGCTGCACGACCTTTCGGGCTCACGCGCCCTGCAGGAAGCCGTCGAGAAGGGCTATCCGCCGGCGCAGCCTCGCCTGGTCTACGGCACGCCCGACCATGCCATCTCGACGGCGCCCGGCCGCACCGAGAAGACCTTCCCGCCCGGCGAGCCGCTGATCCGCGCCATGCGCGAAGCCACGGCAAAATACGGCATCCGCCTGTTCGATCTCGGCCAGGACGGCAACGGCATCGTGCATGTCGTGGGGCCGGAGCTGGCGCTCACCCTGCCCGGCACGACCCTGATCTGCGGCGACAGCCATACCTGCACCCATGGCGGCATGGGCGCGCTGGCCTTCGGCGTCGGCTCCTCGGAGCTGGTGCATGCGCTGGCCACCCAGACCATGGTGCAGCGCAAGCCCAAGCGCTTCCGCGTGCAGTTCGAGGGCAAGGTCCCCGAAGGCGTCACCGCCAAGGACATGATCCTGCACCTGATCGGCGATGTCGGCACGGCGGCGGGCACGGGCCATGCCGTCGAATATGCCGGCTCGGCGATCAGGAACCTGCCCGTCGAAGCCCGGCTCACCCTCTGCAACCTGTCGATCGAGATGGGCGCGCGCACCGGCATGGTGGCGCCCGACGACGCGACCTACGCGTTCCTGCAAGGCCGCGACTTCGCACCCAAGGGCGTGATGTGGGATCGTGCCGTCGCCCATTGGCGCACGCTGCCGTCCGATCCCGACGCCGAGTTCGACCGCGAGCACACGATCGACATGGGCAAGGTGGCGCCGCAGATCACCTGGGGCACCAGCCCCGAGCATGTGATCGCCGTCGACAAGCCCATTCCCGACCCGAGCACCGGCCCGGAGGAGAAGCGCACGGCCTGGACGGCCGCGCTGCAGTATCAGGGCCTCGAACCCGGCAAGCCGATCGAGGGCACCAAGGTCGACTGGGTGTTCATCGGCTCCTGCACCAACAGCCGCATCTCCGACCTGCGCGCCGCCGCGGCGATCGCCAAGGGGCGGCACAAGGCCGACCACGTGACGGCCTGGATCGTGCCGGGCTCGGAACGCATCAAGCGCGAGGCCGAGGCCGAGGGGCTCGACAAGGTGTTCCGCGAGGCCGGCTTCGAATGGCGCGAGCCCGGCTGCTCGATGTGCATCGCCTCCAACGGCGAGCGTGTGCCGCCGGGACAGCGCAGCGTGTCGACCTCCAACCGCAACTTCGTCGGCCGGCAAGGCCCCGGCGCGCGCACCCATCTCGCCAGCCCGGCCATGGCCGCCGCCGCGGCGATCAAGGGTGCCATCGCCGACGTGAGAAAGCTCTAGCATGCAGAACCCCGCTGTCATCCCGAGCGCAGCGAGGGACCTTTCCCATGGCCGCAAAGGCCCCTCGCTTCGCTCGGGGTGACAGTTGTCGGAGGCCATCATGGACAGGTTCACCAAAGTGACCGGCGTGGCGGCACCGCTGATGCGCCAGAACGTCGACACCGACCTCATCATCAGGATCGAGCGGCTGGTCAACAACACCGGGCGCAAGGGCCTCGGCCCCTATTGCTTCGAGCAGATCCGCTTCAAGCCCGACGGCAGCGAAAACCCCGACTGCGTGTTCAACCAGGAACCCTACCGTGACGCGCCCATCATCCTGTCGGCCGAGAATTTCGGCTGCGGCTCGAGCCGCGAGGGCGCGGTGTGGGCGCTGGCCGGCATGGGCGTGAAGACGGTGATCGCGCCCTATTTCGGCGACATCTTCTACAACAACTGCTTCCAGAACGGACTGCTGCCGGTGGCGCTGCCGATCGAGGAGGTCGAGCAGCTCGCCGACGAGATGCGCGCCTCGCCGGGCAACGCGCGCGTGACCGTCGATCTCGAGAATTGCCAGGTCGTGTCGCCGACCGGGCGGGTCATTCCCTTCAAGATCGACGCGCGGCGCCAGCATGCGCTGCTGAACGGGCTCGACGACATCGCCCAGACGATGAGCCACAAGGACGAGATCGCGGCCTGGCAGAACGCCGACAAGACCGCGCGGCCATGGGTTTGGCTGTGATCGCTTGACGCCCCTACACACGTTCGCCGCGCTGCTGATCGTGGTGATGTGGGGGCTGAACTTCACGGTCATCCGATTCGGCCTCGACGAATTCACGCCCTTCACCTTCGCCACGTGGCGCTTCGTGCTGAGCGCGCTGCCGGTCCTGTTCGTTCCCAAGCCGGCCGTCTCGTGGGGCACGCTGGCCGGCATTGGCGGCTTCATGTTCGGCGGGCAGTTCGTATTCCTGTTCTTCGCCATGCAGGCCGGCCTGCCGCCGGGACTGACCTCGGTGCTGGTGCAGCTCCAGGGACCGCTCACCGTGGTGCTGGCCGCCCTCTTCCTGCGCGAGCATGCCACGCGCAGCCAGTGGCTGGGGCTCGCCATCGCCACCGTCGGGGTTGTGTTGATCGCCCGCACGGTGGAAGGCACCGCGAACCTGCTGGCCATCGCCCTGGCGCTGATGTCGGCGCTCACCTGGGCGACGGGCAACCTGTTCTTCCGCAGCGCGCGCGGCGTGTCGATGTTCGCCGTCACGGCATGGGCGAGCCTGCTGCCGCCGCTGCCGCTCGCCCTGGCCAGCCTCCTGTTCGAGGGACCGGGCCACATCCTGACGCCGATCCTGGCGCCGACCTGGAAGGGCTGGTTCGTGCTCTTCTACACCGTCGTGCCGGTGATGTGGCTGGGCTACCTGATCTGGGGCACGCTGCTGCGCACCTATCCGGCCGCCAAGGTCGGACCGATCTCGCTGCTCGTGCCCTGCGTGGCGCTGGGCTTCGCCGCTTGGCTGGTCGGCGAGCCCGTGGGCGGGTTGCGCCTGGTCGGCGTCGCCGTCGTGCTGGGCGGCCTGGCGCTCGGCCTGTTCGCGTCGGTGCGCCGGATGCGGTAGGCGGTGCCTCACGACGCCGGTCCACGCGCCGCGCCACTGGAATGGCGCGCCCCCGGCTCTAAGCCGTCTGCAGGCCGCACCATTCGGCGATGAACAGGGCCGTCGCCTGGGTGATCTTGCGGACCGAGTCGAGGTTCACGCGCTCGTCGAAGCCGTGGATGTCGTCGGACTGCGGGCCGTAGACCAGCGCCGGAATGCCGGCATAGAGGCCGAAGAAGCGGTTGTCGGCCGTGCCGGTCGAGGTCTTGTCCTCGAGCGCACTGCCGAACACCGCCTTGTGCGCCTCGGCCAGGACGACCCGCACCTGCTCGTGGTTCCTGAGCACGAAGGGCTCGGCCTGGAAGCCTTCCCAGGTCACGGTCGGCGGATTGTTGCCCAGGAACGGATCGTTGGCCGCCGCCGCGCGGATCAGGTCCTCGATCTCCTGCCGCGCTTCCTTGAGGTTCTGCGACGGCAGCACGCCCACCCGCATGTCGAAGGTGCACCAGGCCGGCACCGAGCTCGCCCAGTCGCCGCCGGCGATCTTGCCGACATTGAAGTTCACCGGGTGATGGTGGTCGTGGAAATGCTCGTCGTCCGTCTTCTTCTCGTTCCACTTCTTCTCGAGGTCGCGCAGGTGCTGGATCAGGCGGAACGCCGATTCGATGGCGTTCGAGCCGGCATCGGCCTTGTAGACATGCACGGGATGGCCGGTGACCTTGACCTGGAACCACATGACGCCGACCTGGGCCACGGTCAGCACGCCCGACGACGGCTCGGGAATGAGCGCGGCATCGGCGCGGTAGCCGCGCTGCAGGCAGGCGAGCGCGCCGTTGCCGGTGCATTCCTCCTCGACCACCGACTGCTGGTAGACATCCGCCGCCGGCTGGAAGCCCAGCGCCTTGCAGCGCCCGCAGGGCGAAGACGTTGAGGATGAGGCCGGCCTTCATGTCGCCGGCGCCGCGGCCATACATCCAGCCGTCCTTGATCGCAGGCTCGAAGGGCGGCCGGCTCCACATGTCGTGCGGGCCTTCGGGCACGACGTCGATATGGCCGTTCAGGATCAGCGAGCGGCCCCCTTGGCGCGAGGATGGGCCGTTGGGCCGCCAAGCGCCGACCACGTTCCAGGCGTTGTCGTAATCCTGCGAATGCGGCGAATAGCCCGGCAGGTGCTTCAGATCGTCGATCTTGATCTGCCAGCGATCGACGGAAAGCCCGTCCTCCTTGAACAGGCGGGCCATCATGTCCTGCGCCGGCGCCTCGCGGAACCGCGTCGAGGGGATCTTCACCAGATCGGCCAGCACCTTGGTCTGGTCGTCGAAGCGCCGATCGACCTCGTCCATGATCTTTGTCTTGAGCGATGTTTCGAGCATGGCGCGGACTTTGGCGCAGGCCCGTTACGGCGTCTATAGTCGGCGCGGAGGAAACAAAATGTATCCGGGCAAACATGCCGCGTCGCGCGCGACGCATCCGGCCGTGATCATGGCCGGGACCGGCGAGACGATCACCTACGGCGAGCTCGAAGCGCGCAGCAACCGGCTGGCGCATCTGCTGCGCGCCCGCGGCCTCGGCGCGACTCGACCACTACTCGATCTACATGGAGAACAACGCGCGCTACGTCGAATGCTGCGCGGCGGGCGAGCGGGCCGGCCATTATTACACGTGCGTGAACTCCTTCCTGACGGCCGAGGAGCTCGCCTACATCCTGAACAACAGCCAGTCGAAGGTGCTGATCACCTCGCAGGCCAAGCGCGACGTGGCGCTGGCGGCGCTGCCGCTCTGTCCCGGGATCGAGCTCTGCCTGATCGTCGACGGGCCGGGCGACGGCGACCGCATCCTCAATCTCGACCAGGCGACGGCCGGCCTGCCGTCGACGCCGCATCGCCGACGAGTCGCTGGGCACCGCCATGCTCTACTCCTCGGGGACCACGGGCCGCCCCAAGGGCATCCTGCGACCGCTGCCCGAGCAGCCGCCGGCGCAGCAGCTGCCGATCTTCGACTTCCTGGAGAAGCTCTGGCAGTACCGCGAGGGCATGATCTACCTGTCGCCGGCGCCGCTCTATCATTCGGCGCCGCAGGCGGCGGTCGGGCTCACCATCCGCAAGGGCGGCACGGCCGTCATCATGGAACGCTTCGACGCCGAGCATTACCTGCAGCTCGTCGAGAAGCACCACGTGACGCACAGCCAGCTCGTGCCGACCATGTTCTCGCGCCTGCTCAAGCTGCCCGAGTCGACGCGTGCGCGAAGCACGACCTCTCCTCGCTCGAGATCGCCATCCATGCGGCGGCGCCCTGCCCGGTCCAGGTCAAGGAGCAGATGATCGAGTGGTGGGGGCCGATCATCCACGAATATTACGGCGCCACCGAGGGGCTGGGCTTCACCGCCTGCAATTCAGCGAGGAGTGGCTGGCGCACAAGGGCACGGTGGGCCGCGTGCTGCTGGGCAAGCTGCACGTGCTGGACGACGCGATGAACGAGCTGCCGATGGGCACGCCCGGCACGCTGTGGTTCGAGACGGCGACGCCCTTCGAATATTTCAACGATCCGCAGAAGACCGCCGAGGCGCGGTCGCCGGACGGCCGCATGAGCACGGTGGGCGACGTCGGCTATGTCGACCAGGACGGCTATCTCCACCTCACCGACCGCGCGACCTTCATGATCATCTCGGGCGGCGTGAACATCTACCCGCAGGAATGCGAGAACCTCCTGATCACCCATCCCAAGGTGGCCGACGCCGCCGTGTTCGGCGTGCCCAACGCCGACCTCGGCGAGGAGGTGAAGGCGGTGGTGCAGCTCATGCCGGGCATCCCGCCGGGGCCGGAAACCGCCGAAGAACTGATCGCCTTCTGCGGTCGGCATCTTGCGCGACAGAAGGTGCCGCGCTCGGTCGACTTCGAGGCCGAGCTGCCGCGCCTGCCGACCGGCAAGCTCTACAAGCGCCTGCTGCGCGATCGCTACTGGGGCAACAGGACGAGCCGCATCGTGTAGAGGCTTGTCCAGTTTTGCGCACCATTCAGCAAAACTGCCAAGAACGAGTGTCCGGCATGAGCTCGAGCGCCTCGCCGTCGGCGGGTGCTCTGCGCAACTTGTAGGTTAGCGCCCCTTCCGGCGTTTCCGCCGGTCATTTGAGCCGCACCGCCCTGGAGCGCATTCACGGCAGCTTCAGGAGCTCGTCGCGCCACGGTCCGGCACCATGAAGGGCTCGAGCTCCCGATAGGGAAGGATGACCGGATTGACGGAGTTTCTGGTGAGGACGCAGGGGCCACGGCTCGCGCTGGGCCAGTATTCGGTGTTGTGCACGGCGAGGCCCTTGAAAGTCAGGTAGAGGACGATCTCCTGGTCCTTGGCGATGTTTCCGTGATCGGACGTCTCGCCGCAGAGCGGGACGAGCGGATCCTTGCTTGCGGCAGCCTGTTCAGCAGCCAGGGCCGCCCTGCGCTTCAGCAGCATCGACGAATTTTTCGTATGCCTCGGCAGTGCAGACCCGCAAGGGTCCGAATTGGAACAGATAGTTTCTCGGCTCCCTGAGGCCCAGCTTCGTGACCGTATACTGGAGGCCGGTATAAGGGATGTCGCTGTCGGGACAGGCTTCGATGCCGAATACGTGCCTGGCCGCGAGATCGAACGTCAGCCCGCGGGTGATGTTCCAGGTGCCGTTGCCTTCTTCGTGGACGATGTAGCCAAGATCGATGAAGCTCACCAGGTTCGACGTCGCATAGGTCAGCCCGACATCCGTTTGGACGACGGGCTTGCCGTGTTGAAATATGGGCTTTGCGTCGAGACGAAGCCGGGCCTGCTCCTCATCGAGCTCCCGGCCGGCGGCGCGGGAGACCAGCATGGCGGCGCCCTGGGCCATGTCGAACAGGGCGTTCGCCGTCCGCATCCTCCGGGCGTCCGGCATCCAGGTTATGCGCGGCATGGCGAGCCCGGTGCCGACATCGGTGTGCAGGCGCCAACTGACGCCGTTGGGCAGCCGCTGCTCGGGGCCCAGCCGGACGCGAGCGTGGCTTCGGTAGTAGGCCGCCCACGTCCCCTGGTCCTCCTTGACGTAGTTGTATATGTCCCAACTATCGAAGTTTGCATGCGACGCAGGGGCAGCGAGCATGAGCAGAACGAGCGCGAGAGCAGTCATTGTCGCCCGTAGCACGATGCGGTGGAACACGGCGCGGCTTCCTCCTGGAGCGTGAGCGACGCTACTTGTCGAAATAATCCGGCCGGCCGCGGAAGACCTGCTGGAGATGGGCATTCATCTCCCGCCACCACTGCGGTTGCTGCTCTTTCGCGGACGGATCTTCTCCCTTGCCTCGGAGCCAGCCCCGGATCCGCCCGGCTCCGACATTGTAGGCGGCAACCGCCTTCGGCCAATCCTTGAACTGTCGATATTGCTGCGCGAGGTAGGCAGCGGCGGCATCGATCGAAGCCTGCGGGTCGTGATAGTCGAACGTGCGTGGATCGCGGCCCACCGACTTGACCGCGCCGGGCGTCAGTTGCGCGATGCCCAATGCCGCGCCGTTCGCCGCGTTCTTGTTGTACTTCAATTCCTGATAGATCAGCCGGGCGAGCAGTTCCGGCGGGATGTTGTAGTGCTCTCCCGCGGCGCGCGTCCATACGGGGTAGCGCGGATCGATTCCCCCGAGGAATTCCTCCCAGGTGTCGGGCAGCTGGTTCGGGACCTTGTAGTTCGGGTCGTCGGGCGGAGGCGCAGTCCGAATGATGCGGTCCCAAGTCGTCTGATGCCGCCACAGATTTTTGAGATCGGCGAATGCCTGCTCGCGCTGGCGTTCGGATTCGGTCATTTCCATGCTGGGTGTTTGCGGACCAGGCGCAGGAGGCGTCCTGCCCTGTCCCGGACGCGACGGCGCCGCCGGCCTTGTCTGGGGCTGTGCCTGGCGCTGCGCCTCCTCCACGCCATCGTCGTCCGCGTTGGCGAGGACGAAGTTCGGGTCCGCGGACGAGGGGGTGGCCGGAAGAGGCGGCGCGCCGGTCGAGCGGACCCAGGGACCGGAGACGCCAGCCTGCGGATGGAACTGACCGTCATCCCGGGCTGAGGCGGCGGCGCTGTTGGTCTCGTCCGGATCGCTCCCTCGGAAAGCGGCGGCGGGTTCGTCCGGCTCGGGCGGTGTCGCAGTCGTGTCCGTTGGCCCGACCGGAAGGTTCCGCGCCGGCGGCCAACGCAGCCCGGGCGGCATCCACGCGGGAGGCTGCGGCAGCGCCAACAGCCTGCGTAGCCAGTCGGGGGCAAACGGATCCACCGTTGCCTGCGCCAGCGCCGGCTGCACCGAGCTTTGGGAATCGGCGAAGGAACGAGGTCGTGGCAGGCCGTTGTCGTCGACGTCGAAGCCGGGGACCTCCTGCTCAGGGTCGAGGCGAAAGCCCGGCAGGTCGTCCTGCGGCCTGACATTGAAGCCCGGCGTCCTGGTTCGAGAGAATGGATTGACCATACGAAGTCTCCGCGGGCCAGCTCTGCTCTTCACGGGAGCAAAAAGGAGCGGCCTCTCAGGGTAGATAATCATCTCTTAAGTATATGTCAAGTTCATATGGTATAAAACTAAAGTTTATCGATGGCGGCCGGGCTTATGGAGAGAAAATACCGAAGCGCGCCTTCTGCTTCAACCTATCGTCAGTTGTATTCTGACAGAGTAGAGCGACGCGGGCTCTACGCAAGGCGTTCGGGCAAGCCCGGGCCCCTTCAGAGTTTTTGCGTACCGTACGGCGCAAGATTTTTTCACCGGCGGGCTCGGCCGTTTCGACCGTACGGTGTTCTGGGGCTTTCGCTCGCGTTGTCAGGGACTCGCCAGCGTGGTTCGGCCCGGCCGGCAAGCATTGGTGGTGAAACGTTGGTGACCGAGCGGCGGCGTGCCGAAGAAAGGCGAGGCGGCGTGAAGCTTCTCTGCTTCTGCAGCTACGGCCACAGATGATGCAGCGACCCGGACAGATGCGAGAAGTACCGCGTCGGTCCCATGCCTCCGCCGTGGCCGCCGCTGCCATCGGCGTCGCGGTACATGACCAGCCGCTTGTTGGGAATGGGCAGGGCCGTTCAATAGGCCTTTTTGGCATCTGTCCTTTGGCCGGGGCCTGCCTCTCGACTTTTTGGGTGCCGTAAAGGACCAGAAAATTTTTCTGACCGAAGGAAGCGTGCGCGCCGTGAGATGGCTCGTTTGACAGCAGTGCCGTCAAACTGCGGCCGATGCCGGCAGGGCTTCAAGGCGCAATCCTTCCTGGCGAACGTGCCACGCCCGAGCCTGCGCCAGGACGTCGTCGACGGACCAGTGATCGTCGACATGGGCGCCGTACTTGCAGGCGATGACACGCCCCTCCATCGGCCCGTTCCCGGAGCCGTCCGGCGCGATCAGGAAGTCAGCGGGAAGGCCGAGGCGCCCGCCGCGCGGATTGAGGCCGGGCGCGCGCACGGTCCCGGCGAGCAGGCCGCCGAGCGCGAAGGCGATCGCCCGCAGGATGGGCAGCCAGGCGCGCGGGTCGAGCAGCGCGCGCGGCGAGGCGGTCACGCCGAACCGGGCGTAGAGGCGCTTGTCGGGATCGGCGACGAGCGCAAAGGGGAAATCCGCCGCATGGGGCCGCAACTCCTCGGCGGCGCTGTGGAACAGCACGACCTCGCAGACCCCGGCCGCCTCGAGTTCGCGGCGGCGGCCGACGAAAGACCGCAGATGGAGATGGCAGACCGGACAGCCGGCGAAGCGGCGGAACTGCAGATGGACCAGCGGCGGCTCCCGCGCCTGGCCCTGTTCCGGGGCCTGCGGGATGCGGACGCGGCGGCCCGCGATGTCCTCCAGCACGAAGGGCCGGAGGGGCGAACCGGCGGAGATCGGACGGCCATTGGGCATGTCGGGCCTCGCGGATTTAGGCGTACATCATACTCTTATTTTAGATGTAAGGCGTATCGTGTACGCTGTCAACCATGCCCGCCATCGACCATGCCTAGGCCGCGCTCCCTCACCCCTGCCCGCCTTGCCAAGGCCGCGCTCGCGGTGATCGAGCGCGACGGCGCGTTCGGCCTGTCGATGCGCGCCGTCGCCGAAGAGCTCGGCATGGGCACCATGTCGCTCTACCGCTATGTGCAGAGCCGCGAGCAGCTCGAAGCGCTGGTGGTCGATCTCGTGCTGGAGGGGCTCGATCTCGATGTCAGCCGGCACAAGAGCTGGGTCGACAAGGCGACCGCGCTCGCCCAGCGCGCTCACGCCGCGGCGACGGCGCATCCTGCGGCGACACCACTCCTCCTGGCGCACCGCCATGCTTCGATCCATTCGCTGCGCTGGGGCGAAGCGCTGCTGGGCGTACTGGCCGAGGCAGGGTTCGCCGGCGAGCGCCGCGCGATCGCGTTCCGAACGATCGTCGCCTACGTGTTCGGCGCCGTGCAGCTCGAGCATCTCGGCCCCCTCGGCGGAAAGGGCACCGAGGCGATCGCGGCGCTGCCGCGCGACGACTTCCCGCTGCTCGCCGAGACCGCCAGGAGCGCCCGCCGGATCTCGCCCGAGGCCGAGTTCCTGAGCGGGCTCAAGCTCGTGCTGCGCGGCATCGCTGCGAAATAGACGCCCTCGTCCCTCAAGCCCAGATCCTCTTCCCCCGCCAGATCGTCTTGGCAATGAGCTTCCCAGCAAGCCCAAGATCGGCAAGAACGTTTTCCGTGCCGCGGTCGCTCGTCTTGTGAGCCAGGCGATCAGCTCCTCTCGTCTGGAGAGGTCATAAGGCGCGGACAACATAAGTGGCAGCGACGTGCGCATCCCCCCGCCCAACCACTGCCCCTAGCGGGGGAGAGGAGCTTGCTTGGGCAATGTGTCCACTCGCCAGCAGCTTGCTTCAGCGAGGTCGCCAACAAGACTACGGCCACAGATCCCGCAGCCAGCCGTAGAGGTCGGCGAAGTACCGGCTCGGCCCCATGCCTTCGCAATGACCGCCGCCGCCGTCGGCGTCGCGATACACGACCAGCCGCTTGTTGGGGTTGGGCAGGCGCTCGAAGAAGGCCTCGGTCGAGACCTGGGCGAAGTCGCCCTCGCCGTAGGAGACGAAAGCCGGGCAGCGGATGGCCTCGACATCGACGGTCCAGCGCCGCATCTCCTGGCAGTATTCCAGCGGCGAGGCGAGGCCATGGGCGCGGATGCGCGAGAGCCAGAATTCCTGACCGTGCATGCCGGGGAAGGCCCGCCAAATCTTGTCGTTCAGCGCGGGATCGCCGCGCTCGAGCAGCTCGAGCCACTCGGGCGGGAAGCGCTTGGCGAAGGCGGCGGCCATGTCGGTCTGCGCCGGATCGGCCGCGAGCGCGCCGATGCGCGGCTCGCGCGAGGCGGCGCGCGGCGCGAGGTAGCCCGCGAAGCTGCGGCCGACCAGGGCGATGCGCGTAGGGTCGAGGCCGCCGCCGCTGCCGGCCATGCGCTCGACGAAGTCGATCACCCGGCCGACCACGGCCTCGAAGTCGGGCCGGAAGGGGATGCCGCGTTCGTACAGCATTTCCGCCTGCCCGGGCCCGGAGAAGGCGACGACGTTGAAGCCGCGCAGCGCCGCCTCGAAGCCGCCGAGGGAGTAGAATTCTTCGACCGGCGAATCGTAGCCACAGGGCATCAGTACCGTCGGAGCGGCCGCGCCGTGCTGCGCGCGCCCGCGCACGACATAGCCTTCGAGATGGATGTCCCGCCATGGAATCTGCACCGCCTCGATCGCGAACGGCAGGGCGGGCCCTTCGACGGCGCTCAGGGCGGGCAGCGCCGCGCGGAAGGCGTCGCGGCTGCGGCGCCAGGCCGCCACCAGGGCGGCGCCCTGCGGATAGCGCCGGGCGAAGATATAGGCCGAGCGGAAATACTCGCTGCCGCGCAGCCACGCCTCGCCGGCGTTGTGGTGGTGGCCCCGCGCGCTTTCGGCGCGCGCGAGCTCGGTTTCCTTGCGGCCTTCGGCGAACCACTGGGCGTACCAGCTTGCGTAGTCGCCCGGCGTTATGCGGCGGGCGACGCTCAGCACCTGACCGAGGTCGGCGGCACGGCAGGCGACCTTGGCGGCGGTGCGCTGGAGCTGTGCGTCGAATTCGGCGTCGTCGAAGAATAGTTTCATGGGCCGCTTGAAAGCTCTCGTCGAGACATCCCTAGCAGTGCCTTGTTGAAATGCGCCTTTCATCTGACGCGACATTTTCGCCAGAGAGCGCAGGCGCGCGCTGTCCGCGGCGGCGCGCGTAACGCGTCAAGGCCGCGCCCTCGCTACGCTCGGCCCAGGCTCTGCCGTGTCGTCCGGAACACCTTGCGTTGCGAGCGCGACAGCATGGCCGCCGGAATGAGAGCCACGAGCGCCACCACGCCGACCACGATGAAGGTGTCGGAGAAGGCCAGCATCTGCGCCTTGGCCTGCAGGATCGCGCCGAGATACTCGTAGGCGCCGGCCTTCTGCTGCTGGAAGGGCAGGCCGGTGCGCTGCATGAGCTGCTCGACCAGCGTCAGCAGGCGCTGGGTGGTGGCGTTGCCCCAGTCCTGGGTGGCGGTCAGCGCATCGGCGTGGAAGCGCGTGCGCACCTCGAAGAAGGCCACCATCAGGTTGATGCCGAAGGCGCCGCCGAGCTGGCGCATGAAATTGGCCACGCCGGCGCCCTGGCGGACCTTGTCGGCCGGCAGCGCCTTCAGCGAGGAGGCGTTCAGGCTGGGATTGATGAAGCCCAGCCCCAGGCGCGAGAGCATGACCATGCCGACCAGGGTCCAGAACGTCGTGTCGACGTCGGCCGTCGTCATCCAGGCGAAGCCGGCCGAGAACAGCAGCAGGCCGCCGATGATCATCGTGCCGCCCGGCATGGCGTCGCTCATCCGCCCCGCCAGCGGGAAGATGAAGGCGAGCATGATGCCGGCCGGCATCATCATCAGCCCGGCCAAGAGCGGCGTGAAGCCGATGATGGTCTGGACGAACACCGGGATGATGTAGGTCGAGCCCATCATGCCGGCGCCGAAGATGAAGGCGATCAGCGCGGTGGCGGAGAATTCCAGGTTGGCGAAGATGCGCACGTCGAGCATGGCGCGCGGGGTGTGCAGCTCCCACAGCACGAAGCCCACCGCCGACGCGAAGCCCGCCACCAGCCGCAGCACGATGGTGTCGGAGGCCCAGCCCTCGCGCTGGCCGTCGGCGATGCCGGTCATCAGGCCGAGAAGCGCCAGGCCCAGCAGCGCGAAGCCCAGCCAGTCGAAGGGCGGGATCTGGCGCGGGATGGGGCGCGTCGGCATGAAGGCCATGCCCAGCGCCGCGGCGACGACGCAGAACGGCAGGGAGATGAAGAAGACGTAGCGCCAGGAAAAGTACTCGATCATCAGGCCGCCCAGGGTCGGCCCGATGGCCGGCGCGAAGACGACGCCCAGGCCGAACACGCCCATCGCCATGCCGCGGCGCTCGGCGGGAAAGACGGTGAAGATCGTGGCCATCACCAGAGGCTGGGCGATGCCGGCGCTGAAGCCCTGCAGGATGCGGGCGAAGATCAGCGCGTCCTCGGTCGGCGCGGTGCCGCCCAGCAGGGCGCCCAGCGAGAAGAAGAACAGCGCGCCCACGAAGGTGCGCCGCTCGCCCAGCACGCCGGTCACCCAGGCGTTCATCAGCATGCCGGCCGTCATGGTCGCCATGTAGGCCGACGACATCCATTGCGCCTTGTCCTGGCCGATGCCGAAGGCGCCCATCACGTCGGGCACCGCGACATTCACCGTGGTCATGGCCAGCACCATCGAGACCACGCCGACCATGCCGGTGACCGTCACCAGCCAGCGATAGGCCGGTCCGTAGCGTTCGCCCAGGACCTGCGCGCTATCGTAGGTCAATTTCGACTTCGACCATCATGCCCGGCGTCAGCGGCTTGGGCATGTCGACGAGGTTGATCTTGACCGGCACGCGCTGGGTGATCTTGGTGAAGTTGCCCGACGGATTGGGCGTGGGCAGCAGCGCGAAGCGGGCGGTGGTGGCGCTGCCGATGCGCGACACGCGGCCGACGAACCTGTCGTCGGGATAGGCGTCGACCGAGATCAACACCTTCTGGCCGAGCCTCAGGCTGCCGACCTGGGTTTCCTTGATGTTGGCCTCGACCCAGACCTCCTTGGGATTGTGCAGCAGCAGGATGCGCTGGCCCGACGCGACGTATTCGCCCGGCAGCACGAAGGTGCGGTCGATCACCGCCGGGATCGGGCTGCGAATGGTGCGGTCCTCGACATCGACGAGCTGCTGGGAGAGCTGCGCCTGCAGGTTGGAGGCGCGGAATTCCAGCGCGTCGATCTGGGCCTCGATCACGGCCAGCTTGTCGCGCTCGGCCACCGCCTCGCGCAGGCTGCCCTGCGCCTGCTCGTATTCGGCCTGGCTCTGCTGAAGCTGGCTCTCGAACTTCGTCACCGCGGCCTGGGCGATCTGGAGCTGACGCTCGTTGGCCACGCGGTGCTCGTACAGCGAGCGGTTGCGCTCGAGCTCGGTGCGCGACAGGTCGAGATCGGACCTGACCGCGGCCAGCGCCTTCTCCTTGACCGTCACGCCGGACGTCCGCGTGTGTATGAGCGCTTCGATCTGTTCCTTGGTGAGACGCCACTCGGCGCGCAGCCGCCGACGCTCCGCCTGCACGCTTTGCATCTGGGCGCTGAGCCCGTTGCTGCGCAGCTTCGACACGCGATCGTCGATGCGCACCACGATGTCGCCCGCCGCCACGTGCGCGCCTTCGAGCGCCGGCATCTCCACCACCCAGCCGTCGGCGCGGCTGGACACGGTCACGATATCGGCCGTCACCCGCGCATCGTATTCGTAGATGTGGGTGAAACGCAGGTAGAGCTCGCGACCGCCGTAGCCCAGGGCCGCCAGGACGATCAGGGCGATGACGAGGAAGCGCGGCCGCAGCACCAGGCGGAGGCGGCCCGAAGACGATCTGAGATGGCGCGGCAGGGCGCCGATGGCAGGCGACGCCGACTGAAGGGACGGTGCAGCCGGCGCGGCAGTCCGTGCAACAGGCGGAGAGACCGACTGATCCAAGAGGCTACTCGGCGGCGGCAAGGCAGCTTGTCATTGAAAAAGCATAAGACCGAAACAATCTCACGGCCATCCATGTCCGTCGTCTTGCTGCACCGCGCACGGCGCATGCCGGCCCGCGCCTTACGGCAGGCGGCAGGCCTTGCCAAACCGGCCGACGCGCGAGACGGTGCCTGAAGATCCCACCGTAAATCCACCGCCCGCACAGCAAAATATCCGGAAACGCCCCATGCCTGACGCCTCCCATGGTCCCGCTCCCCGCCAGCTCGATGTCGCCATCGTCGGCGGCGGCCTTGCCGGCCTCTATGCCATCCATCGCCTGCGCGGCATGGGGCTGAGGGTCCGGGCTTACGAGGCCGGCTCGGGCGTCGGCGGCACCTGGTTCTGGAACCGCTATCCTGGCGCGCGCTGCGACGTGGAAAGCCTGGAATACTCCTACAGCTTCTCCAACGAGCTGCAGCAGGACTGGAAGTGGCCGGAACGCTACGGCACCCAGCCCGAGATCCTGCGCTACATCAACCATGTCGCCGACCGCTTCGACCTCCGGCGCGACGTGCAGCTCAACACCCGCATCGTGTCGGCCCTGTTCGACGCCCAGTCCAACGAATGGGTCCTCAAGACCGACGGCGGCGAGGAGATCCACGCGCGCTACTGCGTGATGGCGGCGGGCAACCTCTCGACGCCACGCGTGCCCGACGTCAAGGGGCTGCAGAGCTTCGAGGGCAAGTGGTACCACTCCGGCCTGTGGCCGCACGAAGGCGTCGATTTCAGCGGCCTGCGGGTGGGCGTAATCGGCACCGGCTCGTCCGGCGTGCAGATGATCCCGATCATCGCCCGGCAGGCCAGGCACCTGCATGTCTTCCAGCGCACCGCCAATTTCAGCCTGCCGGCGCGCAACGCACCCCTGGACCCCGAGCGCGAGCGCCGGCACAAGGCGGAGTATCCCGAGCGCCGGCTGGCCGCGGCCGACACGCCCTTCGCCATCGCCGGCCATCCCAAGCCGACCCGGTCGGCGCTCGACGTAGCGGAAGACGAGCGCAACAAGGCCTACGAGGCCAAGTGGCAGGAGGGCGGCAGCATCAGCTACCTCTATGCCTACACGGACCTGCTGGTGAACAAACAGTCCAACGACACCGCCTCGGAGTTCGTGCGCAACAAGATCCGCGGCATCGTGAAGGACCCCAGGGTGGCCGAATTGCTGGCGCCCAAGGACCATCCGATCGGCACCAAGCGGCTCTGCCTCGATACGAGCTATTACGAGACCTACAATCGCGACAACGTCACGCTGGTCGATGTGCGCAGCGATCCCATCGAGGAGATCACCGCGACGGGGCTGCGCACGGGCCGGCAGGAATTCGAGCTCGACGCCATCGTCTTCGCCACGGGCTTCGACGCCATGACCGGCGCGCTGCGCGAGATCGACATCCGCTCCAGCGACGGCGCCGTGCTCGCCGACCATTGGGAGGGCGGACCGCTCACCTATCTCGGGTTGATGATGTCGGGCTTTCCCAACTTGTTCGTCGTCACCGGCCCGGGCAGCCCGGGCGTGAAGACGCAGATGATCGCCTCCATCGAGCAGCACGTCGACTGGATCGCCGATTGCATCGGCCACATGCGCAACCGCGGTTTCGCTCGCATCGAGGCCTCGCCCCAGGCCGAGCGCGACTGGGTGGAGCACGTCAACGCCGTCGCCGACAGCACCCTCTATCCCCTGGCCAATTCCTGGTACATGGGCGCCAACATCCCCGGCAAGCCGCGGGTGTTCATGCCCTATGTCGGAGGCTTCGACCGCTACAAGCGGCATTGCGACGCCATCGCCGCCAAGGGGTACGAAGGCTTCGTGCTGAGCACCCGCGAACGGGCCAGCGCCGCCGATTGAGGTAGATCAAGGCGTCGCGCCGAAGGCGAGGCGATTCTGGCACTCTTTCGAAGGAGTGCCGGATGATGATGCGTCCCATGCGCCGCCGCCTGTCCGTTCTGGCCCTGGCCATTGCCGCGATCGGAACGGCTCCTGCAGCCTTTGCCCAGACGGCCTCGCCACCGGCGGACCAGGATCATCGCGCCCACCATCCCGATGCCGCCGCGCCCGCCAAGCCCGGAGCGCCTGCCACCCCGCCGATGCAACAGGGCGACAAGTCCATGGGCATGATGGGCCAGGGCGGCATGATGTGTGGCGACATGAAACGGGACATGAAGAGCATGATGGGCATGATGCACGACATGATGGGCATGATGAGCATGCACAGCGGCATGATGCCCCCGCAGGCCGACAGCACCCTCGCCAGCCTCAAGACAGACCTCAAGATCACGGAAGCCCAGGCGCCGCTGTGGGACCGCTTCGCCGAAGTGTGGCGCAGCGCGTCGACGGTCCTGAAAGGCCAGCACAAGGAGATGATGGCATCCGGCGAAGGCACCCTGCCGGCGCGACTGGCCCGGCGGGAGGCCATGCTCAGCGGCCACCTTGCCTCGCTGAAGAGCGTCGAGGAGGCGCTGGCGCCGCTCTATGCCTCGCTTCAGCGACGGGCAGAAGCGCATCGCCGACAAGGCCATCGCCTTCCCCATGGGCATGATGTGAGGCGCGGCCTCAAAGGCCCCTCGCTACGCTCGGGGTGACATTACGAAAGGACTCGTCAGGAAGCGGCCGGCCGCCTATGTGACGGCGGCGATGGAGACCCTGCGCACGCTCGACGCCCTGGAACGCGAAGGGCTGGTCATGCCCGATCCGCGCTTGGCGGCGGCGGCGAAGTCGATGGCGATCGCCGTCACGCCGCGAGATGGCTGGCGCTGATCGATCGCAGCGACCTCGCGCGCGACCCGATCGCCCGCCAGTTCGTGCCCAGCGCCGCGCGAGACCGAGGTATCGGCCGACGAGCTGGCCGACCCGATCGGCGACGAGGCGCGCTCGCCGGTCAAGGGCATCGTGCATCGCTATCCCGACCGCGTGCTGCTGAAGCCGCTGCATGTCTGCCCGGTCTATTGCCGCTTCTGCTTCCGCCGCGAGAAGGTCGGTCCGGGCGGCGAGGCGCTGTCGGCCGCCGAGCTGGAGATGGCGCTGGCCTATATCCGCGCCCGGCCCGCGATCTGGGAAGTGATCCTGACCGGCGGCGATCCGCTGATGCTGGCGCCGCGCCGGCTGGCCGAGCTGATCGCGGCGCTCGATGCCATCGACCATGTCGGCGTGATCCGCATCCACAGCCGCGTGCCGATCGTCGATCCCGGCCGGGTGACGGACGAGCTGGTCGCCGCCCTCAAGCCGCGCCGCGCCGCGCCGTGGCTCGGCGTGCATTGCAATCACCCGCGCGAGCTCGCGGCCGGGGCGCGCGCGGCGCTGGCGCGGCTGGCCGATGCCGGCATTCCGCTGATGGGCCAGACGGTCCTGCTGGCCGGCATCAACGACGACGTCGATACGCTCGATCGGCTCATGCGCGCCCTGCTGACCAACCGCGTGAAGCCCTACTACCTGCATCATCCCGACCTGGTGCGCGGCACCGGCCATTTCCGGGTGTCCATCGCGCGCGGCCAGGCGCTGGTGAAGGCGCTGCGCGGCCGGCTGTCGGGGCTGGCCCAGCCGACCTATGTGCTCGACGTGCCCGGCGGCCACGGCAAGGTGCCGGTCGGCCCCGCCTATCTCGGCGACGATCCCGACGCGCTCATGGTCGAGGACGCCTTCGGCGGACAGCACCGCTATCCGCGGTGATGCTCCTCATCGAGGACTTCCACGCCGATCGGGCCCGGCGAGAGGACCGCGAGGTCGATATCGATGCTGCCGGCCCTCTCGAAGGCAAGCGTCACCGGCAGGCGCGCGCCCGGGACCGGCGGCGCTTCCAGTCCGGTCAGCAGGAGATGATAGCCGCGCGGCCTGAGGACCAGCGTGCTGCCGGCAGGGACGACAAGGCCGTTGCCGAGCGGCCGCATCGCCGATGCCGCCGCCGACCACCTTGATGCCCTGGATCTCGACCCGCCTGGCCGCCGGGCTGGCAGCCGCCATCAGCCGGTCGGGCGCCGGGCCCTTGTTGGCGATGGTGAGGAAACCGCCCGCCTGCGAGGACGTCGTCGACGACGGACGCGCCCATGGCTCGCCGATCTCGATGTCGCCCGACACCGACGACGGGGGCCAGCTTTGGGTCCGCGACGGAACCACTTCAGCACGCTGATCGCTCCATTAGTTTTTTTCTGGGCATCGGACGGCGGCCGGCCGCGCCGTTCAGCGGCGCGGGGCGGCGACCAGGCCGGCTCGCACCGACCGCGTCTGCGGCGCGCTGAGCTCCTCGATCAGCCACTCCTCGAAGGCGCGGGTCTTCGGCCGGTTGACCGAGGCCGGCGGGCACACGAACCACCAGGCCTTGCCGCTGTCGACGATCTGCGGGAAGGGCTGGAACAGCCGGCCCGAGGCCAGCTCCTCGCGGAAGAGCTGCGGCGGTCCCACCGCGACGCCCGCGCCCTCCATCGCCGCCTCCACGGCGATCATCGTCGAGTCGAAGGTCAACACGCGCTTGGGCTTGAAATCGCCCATGCCGACCGCGCGCAGCCAGATCGCCCACTCCGGATCGTAGGTCATGTCGATGAATGGCACGCGCTTCAGGTCCTCGAGGGTCTTGAGCTTGTCCTTGTAGCGCTTGCCGCACAGCGGCGTCAGCACGTCGGAGAACAGCCGCGTGGCATGCACCTCGGGCTCCGGCTGCACGGTGAAGCGGATGGCGCAGTCGAAATCCTCGCGCGCGAAGTCGACCCGCCGCTGCGTCGTCGTCATGCGCACCTCGATCTCGGGGTGCTTGGCCTGGAAACGGTGCAGCCGCGGCGCCAGCCAGCCCAGCGCGAAGGTGGTGACCAGGCTGACATTGAGCGTGCCGGAATTGGCCTTGCGGCCGACGCGCTCGAGCGCGTTGGTCATGCGGTCGAAGGCGTCGCGCAGGTCGGGCAGCAGCGCCTCGCCCTCGCTGGTGATCTCGAGTCCGCGCGGCCGGCGCACGAACAGCGCCACGCCGAGGCGCTCCTCGAGCGCCTTCACCTGGTGGCTGACGGCGGCCTGGGTGACGTGCAGTTCCTCGGCGGCGTGGGTGAAGCTTGCGTGACGGGCTGCCGCCTCGAAGGCGCGGAGCGCGTTGAGCGGCAGCTGAGAGCGACTCATGTCGGACACTCGTTCATAGAAATTCTATGTCTCCCCCGAGCTTTCATCCTTTGAAAGCGACCGACGTTATACCGCAAATACGCTACGTAAACGAGGCAGAAGGGAAACCTTTCGGTTCCCGCCGCCTCAAACGGAGCTAAGCCATGACGACCCTGACCAACGTGCGGGAAATCGCCCGCACGCAAGCCCCCGCCTTCTCTCTCGGTCGCGCCTTCGCGCTGCTGGCCGGGACGGTCGCGGTCGGGATCGAGCACGTCATGAACCGCGCCGAGCTCGCCCGCTCGCGACGCCAGCTCGCCCAGCTCGATGAGCGCCTGTTGCGCGACATCGGCCTTGACCGGGCGACCGCCCGTTTCGAAGCCACCAGGGGCTTCTGGAACTAAGCGGCCGGCAATTGCAGGCGGCAGCCGGATAGAGCAGGTTGGGTCGTGGTGCTTTGATGGCGCCATGACCCAACAGACAAGCTCCTTCCCGACCTTGGCTCTCGCCACCCCGACCCTCTCCCGATCCGGAGGCCTGCTGGCAGGCCGTGCAACGGCGTGACCGGGCCTACAACGGCCGGTTCTGGTTCTCGGTCAGGACGACCGGGGTCTATTGCCTGCCGTCCTGCGCGGCCCGCCCCCCGTTGCGCCGGAACGTCGACTTCCACGCCTCGCCGGCTGCGGCCGAGGCGGCGGGGTTCCGCGCCTGCAAGCGCTGCAAGCCGCGCGACTGGGCCAATGGATCAGGGGCCGATCTCGGCCTCAGCCGTCCGGTCGCCCGAGCCTGCGCCCTGTTCGATTCGACGGACGCCGACACGCCGCCCTCGCTGGCCGAGGTGGCGCGCAAGGTCGGCCTGTCGAGCGGCGCGCTCAGCAAGCGCTTCATCGCCGAGCTGGGCGTCAACCCGCGCGACTGGCTGGTGGCGCGCAAGCGCCAGCGCTTCCGCAAGGCCCTGCGCGGCGGCGAGAAGGTGGCCGATGCGCTCTATGGCGCGGGCTACGGCTCGCCGAGCCGCGTCTACGAGACCAGCGACAAGGCGCTCGGCATGACGCCCGCCACCTACGCCAAGGGCGGCGCCGGCGCGCATATCGACTACACCACCGTCGATTCGGACTATGGGCGCGTGCTGGTCGCGGCGACGCAGAAGGGCATCGCCGCCGTCTTCCTGGGCGACAACGACCGCACGCTGGAAAGGGACCTCAAGCGCGACTTCCCCGCCGCCGAGATCGCGCGCAACGACCAGGCGCTGGCGCCGCGGGTCAGGAACGTGCTGGCCCGGCTCTACGGCCGCAAGCCCTCGGCATTGGACGCCCCCGACGTGCCGCTCGATATCGTGGGCACGGCCTTCCAATGGAAGGTCTGGAAGGCGCTGACCGAGATCCCGCCCGGCCAGACCAGAAGCTACGGCGAGATCGCGCGACGGATCGGCGAGCCCGCGGCCGCCCGCGCCGTCGGCCGCGCCTGCGCCACCAATCAGGCGGCCGGCGTGATCCCGTGCCATCGCGCCGTGGGAACGCGCGGTGCGCTCAGCGGCTATCGCTGGGGGCTGGCCCGCAAGGAGCGGCTGCTGGCCGACGAGAGACTGGCTTACGAGCGATTGGCCGACGAACGGCGGCGCAACAACACATAGAAAGCGCCGCCGCCGCCGTGGCGCGGGTGCGCCGGCCGGACCGAGCGCACCCGGCCGCGATTGTCGGGCCGGTTCAGCCAATCGACGAATTCGGCGCGGATGCGGCCGCCCATCATGCGACCGCCTTGCAGGCGCAAGCCTTTGCCCGTGACGATCAGCACGATGCGCATGCCCTGCGCCGTCGCCTCCTCGAGAAAACGACCGACGGCGCGCTCGGCGGCCGCCAGGGTCATGCCGTGCAGGTCGAGCGAGGCCTGGGGCACGAGCTTGCCGCGGCCCAACGCGCGCGAGATGTCGCGGTCGAAGCTCTGATCGTCGAGCGCCAGCCCGGGCGACGGCGCCATCCTGCGCGCCGCGAGGGACTCTTTGCGCGGCTCCAAAGGTCCCTCGGCCTTCGGCCTCGGGATGACGGCGGGTTTGGGCCGGACCGGCCGCTTGCGGCCGGCAAGCGGCTTCACGCCGGCCATGGCCGCCGCGAACAGATCGACATCCTTGACCATGGGATTTCGTGTAGCGTTGGCGGAAAGGCAGGTCTACACACGCCGCCATGGCCCTTGCGCCCCAGCCCCCCTCGCCCGCGCCGCAACCCGACCCGGACCTGCAGACCGGCCTGCAGTATCTGCGCGCCGGCTGGTTCGATCGCGCCGAGCCGCTTTTCCGCTCGGCCCTGGCGCGCCATGGCGAGCGGCCCGACATCCTGCATTTCCTGGCGGTGTGCCTGTCGCAACGTGGCGCGCTCGCCGACGCCGAGGCGCTGTGGCGCCGTGCGCTGGCCAAGGACCCCAACGAGCCGCTGCTGACCTACAATCTCGGCCTCGTCGCCCGGCGCCTCGGCCATCTCGACGAAGCGGCGCGGCGCTTTCGCGAGACCGTGCGCCGCGCGCCCAACCATGTCGAGGCGCGGCTGGCGCTGGCCTCCGCCTATATGGACCTCGGGCGATACGCCGCCGCCGAACGCGATCTCGAGGGCTTCGTCGCCAACCTCGACCAGGCGATCCACCAGGGCGTCGAGGGGGTGAAACCGATGCAGGCGCGCGCGCGCAACCTGCTGGGTTACGCGCTCTATCGCCTGGGCCGGCATTCGTCGGCCATCGAAGTCCTCGACATGGCGCTGGTGGATGCGGGCGAGGACGCGGCGCGCCGCGCCCAGATCCTGGGCGATCGCGCCCTGGCCCTCAGCGCCTTGGGCCATCACGAGGAAGCCATCGCCGGCGCCGGCCAGGCGCTCGAGCTGGCGCCGGACAGCGCGGGCCTGCAGCACATCATGGGTTTCGTGCTGCATTTCGCCGGCCGGCCGGCCGACGCCATCGGACCGATCCAGCGCGCGCTCGAGATCGACCCGTCCTTCGCCGCCGCGCTCAAGACCCTGGCGCTGGCGCAGGCCGCGCTCGGCAGGGGCGCGGAAGCCGTCGAGGTCCTGCAGCAGGCGATGCGCCACGATCCACTCGACCGTGATGCCGTCCTGCAGCTTTCCCTGCTCCATATCGAGCAAGAAGAATTCGCGGCGGCGCTCGAGGTGCTGGAGCCCTATCTCAGGAAGACTCCCGACGACGTGCGGGCGCTCAACAACCAGGGCCTGGCGCTGCGCGGCCTGAAGCGCCTCGAGGAGGCCCAGCGGGCGCTGAAGCGCGCGTCGCGGCTTTCGACCGACGACCCGCTGGTGCTGACGAACCTCGGCCGCGTCCTGGTCGACCTCGGTCGCGCCGGCGAGGCCCGGTCACTGCATGAACACGCGCTGCGTCATTTGCCGGGCGATACGCGGCTGCTGGGCCACTACGGCATCTGCCTCGCCGCCCTGGGCGATCAGGACAAGGCGCGCGAGACCCTGGATGCCGCCCTGGCGGCCGATCCCAACAATGCCGAGGCCCTGACGGCGCGGATGAGCCTGGACGCATGAGCGAAGGCGCCGATCGCCTGGCCGAGGTGCGCCGCCGCATCGCGGAAGCAGCGCGCGCCGCGGGGCGGGACCCGGCATCCGTCACCCTGGTCGCCGTCTCCAAGACCCATGGCGCCGAGCGGGTGCGCGAGCTCCTGGACGCGGGCCAGCGCGTGTTCGGCGAGAACCGCGTGCAGGAGGCAGAGGAGAAGTTTCCCGCGCTGAAAGCGGCCTGTCCCGACCTCGAACTGCACCTGATCGGGCCGCTGCAGACCAACAAGGCGCGCGAAGCGGTGGCGCTGTTCGACGTCATCCAGTCGGTCGACCGCGAGCGGCTGGCCGCCGCCCTGGCCAAGGAGATGGCGCGCGCCGGCCGGCGGCCCGACTGCTACGTCCAGGTCAACACCGGCGAGGAGCCGCAGAAGGCGGGCATGCTGCCGGCCGATGTCGACGCCTTCGTCGCGTCCTGTCGCGAGACCCACCAATTACCCATCGTCGGCCTGATGTGCATCCCGCCGGTCGACGAGGAGCCGGCTTTGCACTTTGCCCTGCTGGCCAAGATGGCGGCGCGCAACGGCCTGGCGAAAGTCAGCATGGGCATGAGCGCGGATTACGAGACGGCCGTGCGCCTGGGCGCCACCCATGTCCGCGTCGGCACCGCCCTGTTCGGCACGCGCGGCACCTAGGCATGCCAGAGCCGCGGCATGCCTGAGCTGCCCGAGGTCGAAACGGTTCGGCGCGGCCTGCTTCCCAGGCTGGCTGGCCGACGCATCGTGCGGGTCGTCCAGCGGCGGCGCGATCTCAGGGTGCCGCTGCCGGCCAGGTTCGCCGAGCGAGTCGAGGGCCGCCGCGTGCTGGGCATCGACCGGCGGGCGAAATACCTGCTGCTGCGCCTGGATGACGGCCATACCCTGATCGCCCATCTCGGCATGTCGGGGCGCATGACGTTGCACGACGCCGCGAGTGCGGCCGAGCATCCCTTCGCACGGCATGATCACGTCGTGATCGAGACCGACGAGGGCTGGCAGGTGCGCTTCAACGACGCCCGCCGGTTCGGATTGATGCTTTTGGCAGCCGACGCGGCGGTACCGGGGCACAAGCTGTTCAAGGGACTTGGCCCCGAGCCGCTCGACGAGGCTTTCGATGGCGCCGTGCTGGCGAGTCGTCTCAAGGGACGGCGCACGCCCATCAAAGCGGCACTGCTCGACCAGAAGACACTTGTCGGCGTCGGCAATATCTACGCCTGCGAAGCGCTGTTTCTCGCCGGCATCTCGCCGCGACGCTCGGCCCACACGGTGCAAGGCGAACGGGCCGAGCGACTGGTCGCGGCCATCAAGCAGGTGCTGCTGCGCTCCATCGACGATGGCGGCTCGACGCTGCGCGATCACGTGCAGCCGGGCGGCGAACTGGGGTATTTTCAGAACTCGCTTCAATGTCTACGACCGCGAAGGCGCCCTCTGCCCGACACGCGGCTGCGGCAAACCGGTGCGTCGGCTGGTGCAGTCCGGACGCTCGACCTTCTATTGCGCGCATTGCCAGCGGTAGCTAAGAGCGGCGCTCACGCCCGGAAAAACACTCCCGGAGGAACATTTGGCCAGCTACGAGAACATCCAGACCGAAACCAAAGGCCGGGTCGCCATCATCCGCCTCAATCGGCCCAAGGCGCTGAACGCGCTCTGCGCCGACCTGGTGCGCGAGCTGGGACAGGCGCTCGACGCCTTCGAAGCCGATCAAGGCATCGGTTGCATGGTGCTCACCGGCAGCGACAAGGCGTTCGCCGCCGGCGCCGACATCAAGGAGATGAAGGAGAAGTCCTATCAGGACGTCTTCCTTCAGGACTTCATCACCATCGGCTGGGAAAAGGTGAGCCAGGTGCGCAAGCCGATCATCGCGGCGGTGGCGGGCTATGCGCTGGGCGGCGGCTGCGAGATGGCGATGATGTGTGACTTCATCATCGCTGCGGACAACGCGAAGTTCGGCCAGCCCGAGATCACGCTCGGCACCATTCCGGGCGCCGGCGGCACGCAGCGCCTGCCACGCTTCATCGGCAAGTCGAAGGCCATGGACCTCGTGCTGACGGGCCGCATGATGGACGCGGCAGAAGCCGAGCGTTGCGGCCTGGTGAGCCGTGTGGTGCCGCTCGACCAGCTGATGGGCGAGGCGATCGCCGCGGCGGAGAAGATCGCCGGCATGTCGCTGCTCGCCACAATGGTCGCCAAGGAGGCGGTCAACCGCGCTTTCGAGACGACCCTGGCCGAAGGTGTGCGCTTCGAACGGCGGACCTTTCATGCCACCTTCGCCTTCGACGACAGGGCCGAAGGCATGGCGGCCTTCGCCGAGAAGCGCAAAGCAGCGTGGAAACACCGCTAAATGGCGGGTTTTGGCGGGGTTGACCGGCTGCCGGCCGGCTCGTATAAGCCCGCCCTTCCGAGGAACGAGGATTAGATGGCTAGTCACAAGTCGGCCGAGAAGCGCGCCCGCCAGACCGAACGCCGCACCGCCGTGAACACGGCGCGGCGCAGCCGCGTGCGCGGCTCGATCAAGAAGGTCGAGGAGGCGATCAAGTCCGGCGACAAGAAGGCCGCCGCGGCGGCCCTGCACGAGGCGCAGCCCGAGATCCAGCGCGGCGCGACCAAGCATATCCTCACCAAGAACGCCGCGGCGCGGCGCGTGTCGCGCCTTGTCGCGCGCATCAAGGCGATGGCCTGAGACGACCGCCGCCTTCAGCGATCACGAACGCCGCTCCAACGAGCGGCGTTTTTGTTTTGACGGAATCGCGTCAAAAATATTTTCGAGCGCTTTGTCGAAGATCGTTTGGTCGCCAATTCGGCGAACAACATACGATTCGCGTTTATCGGATCGTCGACGCGGGCGAGCGCTAGATATTGAGCGGCGTCGCGCGACACGCGAGCAGGAAAATCGAATCTCGGCCGATGTCAATCGACTCGCGTGAAGAACATCATGAATAGCGTGCTCTCTTGTCCGCGTGATTCGTTTGCGAAGCGCGCGGAGTTTGTCTAAGAGTTGGCTCATCGCGACGGGGCGTGGGGCGCTGAGCCGCGAGCCAAGGCGAAGACGGGGGGCTTCCTCTTCGCCTGTTAAGACGAACGAGGGAGACAGCCGCAGCCATCGAGTGACAACGACGATCGATCAATGCAGCGTCCCCTCAACGACGCGCATCCAAAGTTTTCGTCGTTCACCGAGCTGCGTGTCTTTCACGATTGTCGGCTCGCGTCAGCGCTCCGCCACGACAAATGAAGAGCGGGGGCCATGTCGAACGACAACACGATCGCCGGCACTTATGGAGCAATCCCCGCTGCAGGCTACGCGGGCGACGTGACGCCGGAGACGGCGTGGAAAATCCTCAAGGAACGCAAGGGCGCCGCGCTGATCGATGTGCGCACGCGCGCCGAATGGAACTATGTCGGCCTGCCCGATCTGGAATTGCTGGCCAAGAAGCCGGCATTGATCGAGTGGCAGAGCTTCCCCGGCATGCAACCCAACCCCGAATTCGCGGCCGCGCTTTCGACGGCGCTGCCCGACAAGGAGGCGCCGCTGCTTTTTCTCTGTCGAAGTGGAGCCCGATCGGCCGCGGCGGCGAAAGCCATGACCGCGGCCGGCTACAGTACGTGTCTCAACGTAGCAGACGGATTTGAAGGCCCCCTGGACGCGCAGGCCAAGCGCGGCGCGGTGGGGGGATGGAAGGCGGCAGGACTTCCGTGGAGACAAACGTGAACCGAATTCAATCGCCGGCATTGGGCAACAACAAGAACGCAACGTACGAGCAAAAGACTGTGGCGGGGGCCGATATGGAAGAGTTTGCGGGCCGCAAGGAGCTCGAGGCGCACTGGGTGCGCGTCTGCGACCGGCTCCGCAAGGAAATCGGCGACAAGGCCTTCAAGACCTGGTTCGGCGAGGTCGAGCTGGGCGAGCTGAAGGCCGGCAAGCTCCGGCTCTACGCCCCGACCCGCTTTGTGCGCGACTGGGTCGCCCGCCACTACGGCGACCGGGTGCTCGCCTACTGGCAGGCGGTGCACGCCGACGTGAGCAACGTCGAGGTCAACCTCGTGCCGCCGCCGGCGCCGCGACGGGCGAACGACATCATCGCCGTGCCGCCGCTGCCGGCGACGCAGAACCACCAGCCGCCCATGCCGCGCATGGGACCGTCGATCGGCCGCGGCGGCGACGACCTCTTCCAGGGTCCGGAGGCGCGCTACACCTTCGCCAACTTCGTGGTCGGCAAGCCCAACGAGTTCGCCTATGCCGCCGCGCGCAACATCGCCGAGCAGGACCGGCCGCTGCCGGAGCGCAACCCGCTCTATATTTTCGGCGGCGTGGGGCTCGGCAAGACCCATCTGATGCATGCCATCTGGCACGCCATCCGCGAGCGCGACCCCAAGACGCGCGTGCTGTACCTCACGGCCGAAAGCTTCGTGAACCGCTTCATCCAGGCGCTGCGCACCAAGAACACCGGCCAGTTCAAGGAGCTGTTCCGCAACGTCGATGTGCTGATGGTCGACGACGTGCAGTTCATCTGCGGCAAGGAGGCGAGCCAGGACGAGTTCTTCTTCACCTTCAACTCGCTGGTCGAACAGAACAAGCAGATCGTGCTCAGCTCCGAGAAGCCGCCGAGCGAGCTGCAGGACATCGAGGAGCGCATGCGCTCCCGGCTGGGCAGCGGGCTGGTCGCGGACATCCATTCGTCGACCTACGAGCTGAGGCTGAGCATCCTGCAGACCAAGGCGGAATCGGCCCGTGTGCCGATGCCGCATGCGGTGCTGGAGTTCCTCGCCCACAAGATCAGCACCAACATCCGAGAGCTCGAGGGTGCGCTGAACCGTGTCGTCGCGCACGGCCAACTGATCGGCCGCGAGATCACCGTCGAGATGGCTCAGGACGTGCTGCACGATCTCCTGCGCCAGGCCGACCGCAAGGTCACGGTCGACGAGATCCAGCAGCGGGTGGCGGCGCACTACAACATCAAGCTCGCCGAGATGAGCTCGCCGCGCCGCGCCCGCTCGGTCGCCCGCCCGCGCCAGGTGGCGATGTATCTCGCCAAGCAGCTCACCACGCTCAGCCTGCCGCAGATCGGCAAGCGCTTCGGCAACCGCGACCACACCACCGTCATGCACGCCGTACGCAAGATCGAGGAACTGAAGATCTCCGACCTGTCGATTGCGGAAGACGTCGAGTTGCTCAAGCGCCAGTTGCAGGGCTAGCAAATCCCCGGGAAGACGCATGGAAAGGGGTCCGGCCGGCCCCCTTTTTGCCGGGAATCCAGGCCTTAAGAGCCTCAAATTTCGAGCGAAATCGCTTCCCGGCCCGGACCTTCGTGCTATAGTCTGCAACCGTTCCGCAGGGGCCTTTTCAGGCCCTCGAAACGGGGTGTCTAAAACCGCTTTTGGCCCTCGTACAGCGACCAAACCATGAAACTGACGATCGAACGGGCAGCCCTTCTGAAGGCGCTGGCCCATGTGCAGAGTGTGGTCGAGCGGCGCAACACGATACCCATCCTGTCCAATGTCCTGATCACGGCGCAGAAGGGCCGGCTGAGCCTGGCGGCGACCGACATGGACCTCGCCATCACCGAATCGGTGGAGGCGAGCGCCGCCAAGGCGGGCTCGACCACGGCGCCCGCGCATACGCTCTATGAGATCGTCCGCAAGCTGCCGGACGGGGCGCAGGTCGAGCTGGAAACCGCCTCCGACGGCAGCACGCTGGTGATCCGGGCCGGCCGCTCGCGCTTCACGCTGCAGTGCCTGCCGCCCGCCGACTTCCCGGCGATGGCCGAGGGCGACCTGCCGCACCGCTTCCAGCTGCCGGCGACCGACCTCAAGGGCATCATCGACCGCACCCGCTTCGCGATCTCCAACGAGGAGACCCGCTACTACCTGAACGGCATCTATTTCCACGCCGCCACCGCCAACAACACCCAGGTGCTGCGCGGCGTGGCCACCGACGGCCATCGGCTGGCGCGGGTGGAAGTGCCGCTGCCCAAGGGCGCGTCGGAGATCCCCGGAGTGATCGTGCCGCGCAAGACGGTGGGCGAAGTGCGCAAGCTTCTCGACGAGAGCGACGGCTCGGTCGATATCGAGCTTTCCGACACCCGCATCCGCTTCGCCAGCGGCAGCGTCACCCTGGTCAGCAAGCTGATCGACGGCACCTTCCCCGACTACGAGCGGGTGATCCCGACCGGCAACGACAAGGTGCTGAGCGTGCCGTGCAAGGAATTCGCCCACGCTGTCGACCGCGTCTCCACCATCTCGACCGAGAAGTCGCGCGCTATCAAGCTCGCCGTCGCCAAGGGCGTGGTGACGCTCTCGGCCACCAGCCCCGACGCCGGCAGCGCCACCGAGGAGATCGAGGTCGACTACAAGGCCGCGCCGATCGAGATCGGCTTCAATTCGCGCTACCTGCTCGACATCACCGAGCAGATCGCGGGCACCGAGGCGCGCTTCCTGATGGCCGACGCCGGCTCGCCGACCCTGGTGCGCGACGGCGCCGACGAGAGCGCGCTCTATGTGCTCATGCCGATGCGGGTATGACGGCGCCGCCGAACAGCGCTCTTGCCTATTCTCCCGACGCCGCGACCGGAGCTGCGCCGGCCGTCCTGGCCGTGCGCCAGCTCCGGCTGAGCGATTTTCGCAATTATCGCCAGCTCCGCCTCGACTGCGGGCCCGAACCCGTGGTCCTGGTGGGCGCCAATGGCGCCGGCAAGACCAACCTCCTGGAGGCGCTATCCTTCCTGGCGCCGGGCCGCGGCCTGCGGCGCGCCCGGCTGGACGAAGTCTGCCGACGGGCGCGCGGCGACGAGCCGGACGCCGCCGGCTGGGCGGTCGCCGCCACCCTCGACACGCCGGACGGGCGACTGGCCATCGGCACCGGCCTGGAACCGGCCCGCAGCGAAGGCGGCCCGTTGCGCCGGGCGGTGCGCATCGACGGTCGGCCGGCGCCAAGCCAGACGACGCTTGGCCAGCATGTCGCCGCCGTCTGGCTGACCCCGCAGCTCGACCGACTGTTCCTCGACGGGCCAGGCGAGCGCCGGCGCTTCCTGGACCGGCTGGTGATCGCGCTGCACCCCCAGCACGCGGGCGACGCGGCGGCCTACGACAATGCGCTCCGCCAGCGCGGCCGCCTGTTGGCCGAAGGCGGACGCGACCCTCACTGGTTCAGCGCGCTCGAGGACACCATGGCCCGTCATGGCGTGGCGCTCGCCGCCAACCGCGCCGACACGGTCCACCGCCTCGATGCCGCCGCGCGGCTCGGCGTCGGCCCCTTTCCGCGCGCCACCCTGGCCATGGCGGGCGAAATCGACGAATGGCTCGCCGCCATGCCGGCGCTCGACGCAGAGGACCGCCTGCGCGCCGAATTGGCCGCCAGCCGCTTGCGAGATGCCGAGTCAGGCACCACATCCCAGGGGCCGCATCGCAGCGATCTGGCGGTGCGCCATCTCGATCTCGACCTGCCGGCGGCCGCGGGGTCGACCGGCCAGCAGAAGGCGCTCCTGGTGTCGATCGCGCTGGCGCATGCCCGTCTGGTGACCCTGTCGCGCGGGCGCGCACCATTGCTGCTGCTCGACGAAATCGCCGCCCATCTCGACGCCGAGCGCCGCGCGGCGCTGTTCGACGAGGTGGTGGCGCTCGGGCTGCAGAGCTGGATGACCGGCACCGATGCCGAACTTTTTGCGCCGCTCGGCGGCCGCGCGCGGATCCTGCGCGTGGCCGACGGCTCGATCGCGGCGGTTTGACCTTTTGCGGAAAGCCAAGAATCCATGAGCGACAACAACGACCTGACGCCCGGCGCCGAAGAGTATGGAGCCGATTCGATCAAGCTCCTGCGCGGGCTTGATGCGGTGCGCAAGCGCCCGGGCATGTATATCGGCGACACCGACGACGGCACCGGCCTGCACCACATGGTCTACGAGATCGTCGACAACGCCATCGACGAGGCGCTGGCCGGCTACTGCGACCGGGTCGAGGTCGTCCTGCAGGGCGACGGCTCGGTGACGGTGCGCGACAACGGCCGCGGCATGCCGGTCGACATCCACAAGGAAGAGGGCATCTCGGCGGTCAACCTGATCTTCACCCAGCTCCATGCCGGCGGGAAATTCGACCAGAACTCCTACAAGGTCTCGGGCGGCCTGCACGGGGTGGGCGCCGCCGTCGTCAATGCCCTGTCCGAGCATCTCGACGTACATGTCTGGCGCAACGGCAAGGAGCATTTCCTGCACTTCGTCGGCGGCGAACCGGAGGGCGACCTCAAGGTCATCGGCGATGCGCCGCCCGGCAAGCATGGCACCGAGGTGACCTTCCTGCCCTCTCCCAAGACCTTCACCAAGACCGAGTTCGACGTCGCCACCCTCGAGCACCGGCTGCGCGAGCTGGCGTTCCTGAGTTCCGGCGTCCGCGTCATCCTGACCGACGAGCGCGGCGCGGAGTCCAAGGTCACCGACCTGTTCTACGAGGGCGGCGTCGAGGCCTTCGCCAAGTATCTCGACCGCAACAAGCAGGTGCTGCACAACCCGCCAGTGTCGATCCGCGGCGACAAGGACGGCATCTCGGTAGAGGTCGCCATGCAGTGGAACGACAGCTATCACGAGACGATGCTGTGCTTCACCAACAACATCCCGCAGCGCGACGGCGGCACCCATCTGGCCGGCTTCCGCGGCGCGCTCACCCGCACCCTGAACAAGTACGCCGACGAGAGCGGCCTCTCCAAGAAGGAGAAGGTGAACCTCACCGGCGACGACATGCGCGAGGGCCTGACCTGCGTGCTGTCGGTCAAGGTCCCCGATCCCAAGTTCTCCTCCCAGACCAAGGACAAGCTGGTCTCCTCGGAGGTCCGGCCGGTGGTCGAATCGGTGGTCGGCGACAAGCTTGCCCAGTGGTTCGAGGAACATCCGTCCGAGACGCGCAAGATCCTCACCAAGGTGATCGAGGCGGCGGCCGCCCGCGAGGCGGCGCGCAAGGCCCGCGAGCTCACGCGCCGCAAGGGCGCGCTCGACGTCAGCTCGCTGCCGGGCAAGCTCGCCGACTGCCAGGAGCGCGATCCGGCGCTTTCCGAGCTCTTCATCGTCGAGGGCGATTCAGCCGGCGGCTCGGCCAAGCAGGGCCGCAACCGCGCCAACCAGGCGATCCTGCCGCTGCGCGGCAAGATCCTGAATGTCGAGCGCGCGCGCTTCGACAAGATGCTCTCCTCGGCCGAGATCGGCACCCTGATCACCGCGCTGGGCACCGGCATCGGCATCGACGACTTCGACCTCGGCAAGCTGCGCTACCACAAGATCATCATCATGACCGACGCCGACGTCGACGGCAGCCACATCCGCACGCTGCTGATGACGTTCTTCTATCGCCAGATGCGCGACCTGATCGAGCACGGCCACCTCTACATCGCCCAGCCGCCGCTGTTCAAGGCGGCCAAGGGCAAGTCGGCCATCTACCTCAAGGACGAGCGCCAGCTCGACGACCACCTGATCGACAGCGGTCTGGAGGGCTCCTCCTTCCAGCTGGGCGACGGCAGCGTGCAGAGCCGCGAGGACCTGCGCCGCACCGTCGACATCGCCCGCTCGGTCGCCAACCTGGTGAAGCCGCTGTCGCTGTCGCGGCGCGTGACCAGCCAGGCGGTGATCGAGCAGGCCGCCATCGCCGGCGCCCTCAATCCCGACATCCTGGCCGACGCCGCGCTCGCCCGCCAGACGGCCGACTACATCGCCCGCCGGCTCGATGCCGTGAGCCCGCCGCTGGAACGCGGCTGGACCGGCGAGCCGACCCCGGATGGCGGCCTTGCCTTCGCGCGGCGCCTGCGCGGCGTACAGGAGCGACACATCATCGACGGGCCGCTGATCAAGAGCGCCGAGGCGCGCAAGCTCGATGCCCTGGCGGCCGAACTGCAGGCCGTCTACCTCAAGCCCGGCGTCTTCGTCGTCAAGGACAAGGAGACGGCGATCTCCTCGCCGACCGAGCTGTTCGCCGCCGTGCTCGAGGCCGGCCGCAAGGGCGTCACAATCCAGCGCTACAAGGGCCTGGGCGAGATGAATCCCGATCAGCTCTGGGAGACCACGCTTGACCCCGAGGCGCGCACGCTCTTGCAGGTCAAGATCAACCATGCCGACGAGGCCGACGAGATCTTCTCGACCCTGATGGGCGACGTGGTCGAGCCGCGCCGCGACTTCATCCAGGACAACGCACTGAAGGTCGCCAATCTTGATGTCTAGGACGCCGACGATCCTGTTGGCAGCCGCGTTGGCGGCGGCGCCATCCGCCATCGGCTGGGCGCAGTCCCAACCGGCGGCGCCGACGACGGATCCCGCCACCAAGCTCTCCTTTCCGGCGACCCTGGGCGGCGCCACCCTCGAACGATCGGCCAACGGGCCGGGCCAGGGGATGACCTACGTCTATTCGACGCCCAAGCGGATGGTGATCACGGTGCAGGTCTTCAACACCGGGCGGCCCGTGCCGCCGGGCAGCACCAATCCCGTCGTGCTCGGCGAGTTCACCAACGAGCTGCAGTCGATCGAGCAGGAGATCAAGGACAGCGGCTACACCCACTTCGAGCGGCCGGCGGTTCCGTCGGCCTGCACCTACGCCAACGTGACGTTCCGCTGCATCACCTACGGCGCGCTCACCCAGGGAAATTCCCGGATCTACAGCAAGCTTCTGCTGACCGGCTATCGCGAGCACTTCATCGCGATCCACATCGACTGGGGCCAGGCGCTGCAGCATACCCACGCCGACGCCGACGCCGCGTTGCAGGCCTTCGTTCCCGCGCTGCTGCACTGACGGCTACAGCACCATCTGCGTCTGGGTGACGACGGCCACCAGCTTGCCCTCGGCGGTGCTCACCCGCGTCTGCCAGACCATGGTGCGCCGGCCGCGATGGATCGGCGTCGTCTCGCCGACCACCGTCGCGCCGACCGGCGCGGGGCCCACGAAGTTGGTCTTGCTCTCGATCGTGGTCGTGCCCTTGCCCTCGGGCAGGTTCAGCACGGTGGCGGCGGCGCCCAGCGTGTCGGCGAAGGCCATCACCGCGCCGCCGTGCAATATGTCGGGCCGCGTGCAGAGCTCGGGCCGCACCACCATCTCGGCCTTCACTGCCGTCTCGCTGGCGGCGACGAACTTCAGCCCCAGAACCTTGGCGAAGGGCAGTTGGTGGTCGTTCAGGAGCTGAAGCTTGTCCATGGTCGGTTTTCCCTAGTTGGCGAGCCGGCGCAGGCCGAGATACTCGAGGAGGGCGAGGTCGGCCACGATCAGCGCAACCACTACGATGCCCGCGATGCCGGCCGTGGTCCACGATGCCGGCAGGAGCCAGCACCAGCGCGCTGCCCGCCACCCAGGCGAGATCGGCCCCGAAGATCAGCCGGGCCGGAGCCTCTGGCAGTGTCTCGCGCGACGCCACCCAGGCGCAGAGCGCGCCGAAGGCGATGACGCCCAGACCGAGGAGCTCGAGCACGATGGCAAGGTCCAGCCCCATCAAGGTGACGGGCGCATGGGCGGCGACGGCGGCGAAAGGCACGGCGAAGATCGCCAGCACGGCGCCCGAAACGATGGAGAAGACGGCGTTGCCCCACAGGGTGCGCCGCAGCAGGCGGTCGGATGAAGCGTTCATGACGTCCTCCTTGGATTGCCCCGATGGTGTGGAAGGGGCGCGCCAGAGGTCGCATTGCCCCGCCGCTCCGACAATTACGCGGCAGGTAATCGGCGGACCGGCATGCCGGTGCTACTGTCGCGCCATGATGCGCACATCCTCTCCGTCGGCGGTCGCCGGGACGGCCACGCCCCAGCCCGACATGTTCGGCCCCATGCTGCGCGCCTGGCGACGGCGGCGCGGCGCCAGCCAGCTTGCGCTGGCCCTGCAGTCCGGCGTTTCGCAGCGCCATGTCAGCTTCCTGGAATCGGGCCGCGCCAAGCCGAGCCGCGAGATGGTGGTCCAGCTCTCGACCGCGCTCGACGTGCCGCTGCGCCAGCGCAACGCCATGCTGCTGGCGGCGGGCTTCGCACCGGTCTATCGCGAGAGCAACCTCGCAGCGCCCGAACTGGCGCCGGTGCGCAAGGCGATCGACTACATGCTGAAGCAGCAGGAGCCTTATCCGGCGATCGTGATCGACCGGCTGTGGAACCTGTTCCAGGCCAACGAGGCGGCGCAGGCCTTCACCGTGTTCCTGTTCGAGGGTCCGCCACCGGCGCCGCCCGCCGGCAAGCAACCCAATATCCTGCGCTGGCTGCTCGACCCCCGCGCCCTGCGCCCGAAGATCGCCAACTGGGAAGAGGTGGCGCGCTACCTGGTGTCCACCACCTACGCCGAGATCCTGGCTGACGGCGGCGAGCCCAAGGCGCTCGCCTTCATCGAGGAGGTCATGGCCTATCCCGACGTGCCCGCCTCGTTCCGCAAGCTGCGCTTCGAGGAGCGGCCGACGCCGGTCCTGACGGTCGACTACATCGTCGGCGGCAAGTCGCTGTCGGTCTTCACCACCATCGCAACCCTGGGCACCCCGCAGGACGTGACGCTGCAGGAAGTGCGTATCGAATGCTTCTTCCCCGCCGATGACCGCAGCGACGCGCTGTTCAGGAGCTTGGCCGCCAAGGGCTAGCGGCTATCGCTGGGTCTCCATCAATGCCAGCAGCGCCTTCAGAATGTCGAGCGGCGGCGGCGGACAGCCGGGTACGTGCAGATCGACCGGCAGGAGGTCGGCAAGCGGTCCGACCACGGCTGGAGAACCGGCAAAGACGCCACAGTTCGCCGCGCAATCGCCCAGCGCGACCACCCATTTGGGTTCCGGGGCGGCGTTGTAGGTCCGCAGGAGCGCCTCGCGCATGTTCCAGGTGACGGGCCCGGTCACCAGCAGCACGTCGGCATGGCGCGGCGAGGCCACGAACTTCAGGCCAAACCGCTCGATGTCGTAGACGGGATTGTTGACGGCCTGGATCTCCAGCTCGCAGCCGTTGCACGAGCCCGCGTCGATCTCGCGGATGGCCAGCGAGCGGCCGAGCCGCTGCCGCGCCCGCTCGCCCAGCGCGCGCGCCGCCTCCTGCAGCGCGCTTGCGTCCGGCCCCGGCGACGGGATCGTGGCCCTGCCCTTGAACAGGGCGTCGAGCAGGAAGGTCTTCACAGGTCGTGCCCCGAGTAGGAGCAGTTGAACGACTTGTTGCAGAGCGGGAAGTCCGCGACGATGTTGCCTTCGATCGCCGCCTCCAGCAGCGGCCACTGGAACCAGCTTGCGTCGCGCGCGTGCACGCGGGCGAGCCGGCCGTCGGCGCCCAGGCGCGCGGTCACGAACACGTCGCCGCGGAAGGCTTCGACCAGCGCCGCGCCTTCGCCGCCTGGCGTGGAGGGCCGGCTGCTCCTGATATCGCCCGGTGTCAGCCGTCCCAGAAGCTGCGACAGGATCCTGAGGCTCTCGCCGATCTCGTCCATGCGCACCAGCAGCCGCGCATCGACGTCGCCGCCGGTCCGCACCTTGAGATCGAAGTCCACGCGGTCGTAGGGCGCGTAGGGGAAATTCTTGCGGGCATCGAAGGCGCGACCGGAAGCGCGGCCGACGAAGCCGCCCGTCGCGTACTGGCGAACCAGCTCGGCCGACACGATGCCGGTGGTGACGGTGCGGTCCTGCAGCGAGGGCATGGAATCGTAGACCCGCAAGATCTCGGCCCGCGTTTCCTCGAGCCGCGCCAGCAGGCTGCGGATCTTGCCCACCCCCTCCGGCGTCAGGTCGGCGGTCACGCCGCCGGGAACGATGCGATCCATCATCAGGCGGTGGCCGAAGCCGGCATTGGCCACCGCCAGCACATCCTCGCGCTGCAGCGTGCAGCGGGCATTGATGGTGATCACGCTGGCGTCGTTGCAGATGGCGCCGACGTCGTTGATGTGGTGCGAAAGCCGCTCCAGCTCGGCCATGACGGCGCGCAGGAGCACGGCGCGCGGCGGCGGGGCCCAGCCGAGAGCGGCCTCGACGGCGCGGGCGAAGGCCCAGGCATAGGCCACCGTGCTGTCGCCGGAGATGCGCCCGACGATCCGGGCGGCCTGCTCGACCGTGGCGCCCGCCATCAGGCCCTCGACGCCTTTGTGCACGTAACCCAGCCGCTCCTCGAGTCGCACCACCGTTTCGCCATTGGCGGTGAAGCGGAAATGACCCGGCTCGATGATGCCGGCATGGACCGGGCCGACCGGTATCTGATGCAGGCCCTCGCCTTCGGTCGGCAGGAATTCGTAGCGGGCATCGCCCTCGCGGCCGGGCCAGCGACCATGATCGAGCCACGGGCGGGGATCGGGCAGGCCGATCGGCTGGACGCCGTAGAGATCGCGCATGGCGCGCTCCAGGCGCAGCGCCGGCGGGTGATGGGCAGAGACCGAAGGATAGCGGCCGGAGTTCGGTCTCGAGCGACACGATGGCGCGCCGGCCATGCTCGGCATCGTTCAGCGCCATGTGCATGATGACGCCGTCCGCCCACAGGGCGCTGAGCGCGTGCCTGCCCTCGGCGCAGCCCGCGGCCAGCGCCGTCCAGGCGGCGGCATCGACCGCAAGGCGTGCGTAGCCGTCGGGCCCGGGCGTCCGGCCGGCGACGAGGTCGGTCAGGGCGAGCGCGGTCGTCATCCCAGCAACTGCGCGGCGCGCTGGAACCAGGCGACCAGGACCGGCGGCAGGAAGATGCCGGCGGCGAACACCAGCATCAGATGCAAGGCCAGCGGCACGGACGATGCGTCGACGCGGTGCGCCGGCCCGACCGGCTCGCCGAAGATCGTGTCCTGCAGGCGCAACAGCAGGGCGCCGAAGCCGACCAGCAGGCCGAAGGCCGGCAGCAGAGCAAGCCAGGGTTCGCGCGCGAAGGTCGTCGTCAGGATCAGGAACTCGCTGGCAAAGACGCCGAAGGGCGGCATGCCGCAGATCGCCAGCACCGCCAGGGCGAAGGCCACGGCCAGGCGCGGATGGGTGACGCTCAGCCCCTTGATCTCGGCGATGCGCTGCGTGCCCTTGGCCTGGGCGATGTGGCCGACGGCGAAGAAGATGCCGGACTTGGTCAGGCTGTGCATGGCCATATGCAGCAGGCCGGCGAAGTTGGCGAGCGGTCCGCCCATGCCGAAGGCGAACACGATCAGGCCCATATGCTCGATCGAGGAATAGGCGAAGAGGCGCTTTATGTCGCGCCGCTGGTAGAGCATGAAGGCGGCGAAGATCAGCGACACCAGCCCCATCACCACCATGATCGGGCCGGGATCGAGCGCCGCCGGCTGGCCCGCCACCACCATCTTGAAGCGCAGCAGCGCATAAAGCGCCACGTTCAGCAGAAGGCCCGACAGGACCGCGGAGATGGGGGTCGGGCCCTCGGCATGGGCGTCAGGCAGCCAGGCATGCAGCGGCGCCAGCCCGACCTTGGTGCCGTAGCCGATCAGCAGGAAGATGAAGGCGAGGTCGAGGATCGACGGATCCATGCGCGAGGCCGCCGCCTGCAGGAGGCTCCAGGTCATCGCCGGCACGCCCTCGCCGAGCGCCGGCTGGCCGGCGAGATAGATCAGGATGGTGCCGAAGAAGGCGAGCGAAATGCCGACGCTCGCCAGGATGAAGTACTTCCATGCCGCCTCGATCGATTGCGGTGTGCGGTAGAGCCCGACCATGACCACGGTGATCAGGGTGGCAAGCTCCAGCCCCACCCACATCAGGCCGATATTGTTGGCCACGAGAGCGAGGTTCATCGAGCCCATCATCGCCTGGAACATGGCGTGGTAGAAGCGCAGGAAAGTCGGCTGCAGGCGGCCGGTTTCGATCTCGTGGCCGATGTAGGAGGCGCTGAACAGGGCGGTGGTGAAGCCGACCAGCGTATTGATGGCGATGAAGACGATATTGAACTCGTCGACGATGGCGTAGTCGCCGATGCGATACTCGCCCGTCACCAGCCAGAGACCGGCGCCAAGGGTCGCCGCGGAAGCGACGACATTGGCGATGGCGCCCACGCGGTAGCCCGGGATGGCCACGAGCAGCAGCGCCGCCGCATAGGGCAGCAGCACCACGAGCTGATAGGCGTGGATCATCGGCGGTCTCCGCGCATGCGGTCGAGCGCCTCGATATCGACCGTATCGAAGCGCTCGCGGATGCGGAACACGAAGACGGCGAACACGAACAGCGCGATCAGCACCGAGAAGGCGACGCTGACCTCGACCACGAGCGGCATACCGCGCGCGCCGGTGGCCGCCAGGATCAGCCCGTTCTCCATCGACATGAAGCCCACGACCTGGGTCACCGCGTTGCGGCGCACGATCATCATCAGGAAGCCCAACAGCACGATGGAAAGCGCCAGCGCCAGCTCCTCGCGGGCGTAGCTCACCGTTCCGGTCGCCACCTTGATGACCAGCGCCTGGGCCAGCGCGGTGAGCGCCAACCCGACCATCAGCGCGACGCCGACGCCCACCACCTTCTCGACCTCGCGGTGAATACCGAGCCGCGCCACCGTGCGATGCAGGGCGACGGGGATGACGATGCCCTTCAGCGTGAGCGCGATCAGGGCGGTGATGAACAGGTCCGGCCGGTGGTCCGACCAGGCCGCCCAGGCGACGGCCAGCGCCAGCGTGACCGACTGGGCGGCGAAGGCGTTGAGCACGGCGGCGACGCGCTCCTGGTAGAGCAGCGCGAAGCTGGTCACCAGCATCGCGCCGGCGAGCAGGTGCGAGATCTCGTAGGCCTGGCTCACGCGAACACCCCGCGGGTCAGGAAGGCCAGCAGGATGGCGAGGAAGCCGAAGACGAAGGCCACGCCGACGAAGTCGGGCAGACGGAAGACGCGCATCTTGGCGATGCTGACCTCCCACACGCCGAGCAGCGCCGCGCAGGCCAGCAGCTTGGCGGTCCAGGCGATCAAGCCGATCGCCCAGCCCTCGAGACCCGCCGTCGCCGGCGCCATGCCGAAGGGGGCGAACAGGCAGACCAGCAGCGACAGGTAAAGCACCAGCTTGAGGTGGCTGGCCGCCTCGATGAGGGCGAGGTGGCGGCCGGAATATTCCAGCACCATGGCCTCGTGGACCATGGTGAGCTCCAGATGGGTCACCGGATTGTCGACCGGGATGCGCGCATTCTCGGCCAGCGCCACGATGATCAGCGCGATCAGCGACAGGGCCAGCGACACGCGCACGGCGAACGGCTCGGCGATGAAGAAGTCGGCCACGCCGGCCAGCCGAGTCGTCCCGGCGGCGATGGCGAGCGTCAGCACAATCAGCATCATGGCGGGCTCGGCGAGCGTGGCGATCATCATCTCGCGCGACGAGCCGATGCCGCCGAAGCTGGTGCCGACATCCATGCCGGCCAGCGCCAGCAGGGCGCGCGCGGCCCCCAAGAGGGCCACCAGCGCCACCACGTCGGCCGCCCAGTTGAACATCAGGCCCGAGGCGAAGCTCGGCACCAGGGCCGCCGCCACCCAGGTGAGCGCGAAGATCAGGTAGGGCGCACTGCGGAACAGCCAGGAGGCGCTTTCGGCGATCACCAATTCCTTGCGCAGGAGCTTGGCGAGGTCGAGATAGGCCTGGATGAGCGGCGGGCCTTGCCGGCGCATCAGCAGCGCCTTGACCCGCCGCACCACGCCGACCGCCAGCGGGGCGATCAGCAGCACGAAGGTCATCTGGGCGCCCTGCGCCAGAAACTGCACGAGGAGATCGCGCGTCACGTCGTCACCGCCGCGATCGACAGCAGGATGACCAGGGCGGCGAACATCAGCACCAGATAGCGCCGGATGGTGAGGAACTGCAGCACATTGAGCCGTCCCGACAGGGCAAGGACGGCCCGGCCGGGCGCGGCATAGAAGGTCCGCCACAAATGGTCGACCAGCACGACCGAGAAGCGGGCGGGCCGCAGGTCGCCCGGCGGCGGCATCTCGACCGTCTCGCGGGCGGTGAAGGCCACGGCGCCGTACACGCGGCGCAAGGGCTGGGCGAAGCTCGAGGCGGTGTATTGTGTCGCTGGCGAGGGATCGGGAAAGCCGCAGTCCCAGGCCGGTCCGCGGCGCGTGCGCCGCTCCGACAAGCGATGGACCACGACCAGCGTGGTAAGCGAGGCGATGGCGACGAACAGCGCGATAATGGGCGCGTCGTAGATGCTGCGCGCCGGATCGAAGGCGACGAGTGAAAATGGCGTGGGTCCGCTGCCCACCGCCGGCAGCCTGCCGCCCACGAGATCGCCCAGCACCGGTGCCAGCGCCGCGGCCAGCAGGCCGCCCATGAGGCCGCCCAGAATGCACAGGAAGGCGAGCCCGCCCATGGCGATCTGCTGGGCGAGCGGCACGTCGTGCGCGCCGGCCGCCTGGGCGCTGCGCGGCCGGCCGAGGAAGGCCGTGCCGTAGACGCGCACGAAGCAGGCCGCGGCCAGGGCGGCCGCAAGCGCCAGCATGGCGCCGATCGCCGGCGAGGCGAAATGCAACGCCGCCTGCGGCAACTCGGGGGCGGCGATGACGGCCTGGAACAGCAGCCATTCCGACACGAAGCCGTTGAGCGGCGGCAGCGCCGAGATGGCAAGCGCGCCGACCAGGAAGAAGGCGGCGGTACGCGGCATGCGATGGATCAGGCCGCCCAGCCCGTCGAGGTCGCGCAGGCCGGTGGCGTGCAGCACGGCGCCCGCCCCCAGGAACAGCAGCGACTTGAACCAGGAATGGTTGAGCACATGCAGCAGCGCGGCGGCCATCGCCACCGCCGCGCCCTCGTTCTGGTCGTTGGCGCGGAAGGCGAGCGCCAGGCCCAACGCCACGAAGATCAAGCCGACGTTCTCGATGGTCGAATAGGCGAGCACGCGCTTGAGATCGCGGTCGAGCACGGCATAGAGCAGGCCCAGCACGGCCGTGATCGCGCCGAGCACGATGGGCGGCAGCGCCCACCACCAGGCGGGCGGCCCCAGCAGGTCGAAGGCGATGCGCACGAAACCGTAGATCGCCACCTTGGTCATGACGCCGCTCATCAGCGCCGAGACGTGGCTGGGCGCCGCCGGATGGGCGAGCGGCAGCCAGGCATGCAGCGGGACGAGGCCGCCCTTCGAGCCGCAGCCGACGAGCGCGGCCGCCAGGATCAGGGCGGCGATCAGCGGCGCGGGATGATGGGCGCGGATGGTGTCGAAGGCATAGCCACCGGCCGGGCCGGCGAGGCCGCCGAAGGCGAACAGAAGCGCCGTGGTGCCGATCGCCGCCATGACGAGATAGAGGTGCGCGGCCCGCCTGCTTTCGGGATCCGTATGGCGGGCAACAACCAGCGCCCAGGAGGCGAGCGACATCAGCTCCCAGGAAAACAGGAAGGCATAGGCGTCGTCGGCGATCAGGACGAGGTTCATCGCCGCGGCGAACAGCGGGAAGAAGGGCTCTACACGCGGCGTCAGCTCGCGGGCGCGGTCGAGGCCCATGCCGTAAATGCTGGCTGCCAGCACGCCGCCATTGATCACGATGCCGAAGAAAGCGGACAGGGCGTCGAGGCGAAGGTGCAACCCGATGGCAGGCAGGCCGATCGGCAACAGCGTGGCCACGTCGCCGCCTTCCAGCAGCACACCGAGGTCGACGATGCCGATGGCGATCGCCGCCAGGCCGCTCAACGGATAGACGAACGCCAAAGCCGGGCCGCGCACCAGCGCCGCGACGACGGCGGCGGCAGCCAATGCCCCTAGAGCGACGCCTAACACGGACAATTCGGGCACGACTGCTTTTGGCCTTTCGTCGGAATTATATTACTTAAAATTTGTGTCTAATTGACCCCAGTCTAGCAAAAGAGCGACGCCATACTAAAGCTCAGAACTCGCCCCGCGCCGACCGCTCCCATTGTCGGCGGCGGATGGCGTGAAATCCATCGACCGTACGGGCGATGATCTCGGCCACCGGCAGCACTTCGTGGATCAGGCCCACCGTCTGGCCGGCCAGCGCCAGCGAAGCCTCCATGTCGCCGCCGAAATAGACGTCCTTGACGCTGCCGAAGATCGCCCGATCGAACGAGCCCTCGCGGTCGATCGCCCTGGCGCGGTCGGTCTTCAGCGCGCGTACGCAGGGCGTCGACTTGCGATTGAGCATCAGCGTTCCGGTGTCGTCGGCATCGACGATGGCCTGCTTGTAGTTCCGATGCACCGGGCTTTCGGCGGCGCTGACGAAGCGGGTGCCCATCTGGATGCCCTCGGCGCCCAGCGCGAAGGCCGCCGCCATGCCACGGCCGTCGCAGATGCCGCCGGCGGCGATGATCGGCACGTCGGTCCGCTCGCGCACCGCCTGCAGCAGCACCAGGGTGGAGACGTCGTCCGGATTCTTGAAGCCGCCGCCCTCGCCGCCCTCGACGACCAGCCCGTCGACACCGGCCTCGACCGCCTTCAGCGCCGAGGAGAGGTTGGGCACGACGTGATAGACGATGAGGCCGGCCGCCTTGAGCGTGGGCAGCAGCTTGGCCGGAGAGCCGGCCGAGGTGGTCACGAATCTCACGCCGCTTGCGGCCACCAGATCGACGATGCGCGGCTCGCGGATGAACAGCAACGGCAGATTGACGCCGAACGGCTTGTCGGTGAGCTCCTTCATCGCCGCGATCTCGGCCAGGCATTGATCGACCTCGCCGCTCGAGGTCTCGATGACGCCGAGACCGCCCGCATTGGAGACCGCCGAGGCGAGCTGGCGGCGGGCGATCCAGCCCATCGGCGCCTGCACGATCGGGTATTTGACGCCGGTATGGGCGAGCACGCGGTTCATCCTTGAGTCCCTCGGCATCACGGCAGGGTGCGGGCGCGCTCGTAGGCGGCCTGGAAGTTGGGCGGCGTGTCGGCACGGCACGGCAGGGCGCGCTTTGGGGCGGGCTCCTCGATGAAAGTGTCGCGCAGGCGCGCCGCGCAGGGATCCTGCACGACCACGCCATGGCCCTGCGCGCGAAAGACGACGTGACGCGACGACGAAAGATAGCGGGCAGCGTCGCGCCCCCAGGCCGGCGGCGTCAGCCAGTCGAAGCCGCCGCTCAGCAGCAGGGTCGGGATGGCGGATTTGACGGGCTGACGCTCCGATGCCGGCGCAGCCGAAACGCGCCACATCGGGCAGAAGGCCGGCGACTTGCTGGTGCGGGCATTGAAGCCATAGACGCCGCCGGTCTCGATCATCTTGCGGCGCGCCGCCCGATCGACGGTGGCCCAGGTCTCGCGACACTCGATGCTGTTGTAGAGCCCGTCGAACTGCTGCGCGTTCTCCTCCAGGAGCCCGCCGTCGCTGGTCTCGAGATCCTCGGCGAACATCTTCACCAGCCTGAGATCGCCACGCTGCAGGCCCGCCGCAGCCTCCGGAATCAACGCCGCTTCCCCTTCCCGCATCATGTGCAGCAGCACACTGAGGAGCTTCGGCCCATCGAGCTTGACGTCCTGCGGGCCGTCCTCGAGCTGAAGGGTGAGCTCGACCGGCTTGCTCTCGGCGCCCTCGATCATGCCTTCAACAGTGGCGCGCAGGGCAGGGTGGCGTTCGCGGCAGAACGTGTCGGCGACGCACTCGGCATAGAGCTGCTCGAAGGCGCGGCGCACGATCTCGGGCTCGCTCTGCTCGCCATTGATCTGGGGCGGATAGACGCCGTCCAGCACGACGGCGCGTATCAAGGCGGGATGGCGCCGCATCACCTCCAGCCCCCAGCGGGTGCCGTAGGACACGCCATAGATGTTGATCTTGGCGAGCGACATGGCGGTCGCGAGGTCGGCCACGTCGTCGGCGAGCGCCGGCGTGGTGTACATCGAAAGATCGATCTTGCGCCGATCGAAGCCGGCGCGGCAGCGCACCAGGATATCGCGCTCCTGCTGTTCGGTCACCGCCCGGCGGCGCGCCCGGGACGGATCGGAGACGCGCGGATCGAAGCAGTCGAGGTTGGGCGTCGAGCCGCCGGCGCCGCGCTGGCTCAGGATGACGACGTCGCGGCGGCGGCGGATGACCGCCGTCTCGTTCCACCAGTCGCCTTCCGCCAGCGCGTCCGCGCCGGGGCTGTCGGCCACCAGCGGGGCGTCGCCCGGGCCGCCGGAGAGATAGAACATGGGCTCCACGCCCGCCGTGCGCTTGGCCTTCAGCACCGCCACCTTCAGACGCACCTCGCGGCCTTCAGGCTGTTCGCGATTCTCGGGCACCGTCAGGACGAAGCATTCGAGCCTGTCGCCGCGCGGCGGCTTGAACAGGCAGCGCTCGCGCTCGAGCCGGGGGCCGGCATACGCGCTGCCGGCCGCCATCAGGGCCATCAGCACGAGAGCTCCACGTAACCACGTCGGGACCATGGCCATGTTGTGCCACATCGCAGCTTGTGACGGCATGAAGTAATTCTATGGAAGGAACGGAGGTCAGCGACTTGTCACCGCGCCGGCCCGACCGCAATTTGGCGCCCATGACCTCCCGTTCCTACTGGACCGCCGTTTGGTGCGGTTTTCTCGTCCTCACCATCGGCCTGGGCGTGCGCCAGAGCTTCGGCATCTTCCTGAAGCCGATCTCGGCCGAACTCCATGTCGGCCGCGAGCTGTTCTCCTTCGGAACCGCCCTGTCCATGCTGCTGATGGGCGCCATCGCGCCGTTCTCGGGCCGGCTGTGCGACCGCTTCGGCTCGGCCCCGACCATCGCCGTCGGCGGCGCTGTTTATGTGCTGGGCATGGTGGTGACCGCCACCATGCATGACGGGTTCATGCTGATCGTGGGCAACATCCTGGTGGGCGTCGGCCTGTCGGCGGCGACCTTCGGGCCGGTGCTGGGCGTGGTCCTGAGGGTGGCGCCGCCGGAGAAGCAGGCGCTGGCGGTCGGCATCTGCTCGGCCGGCGGCTCGTTCGGCCAGTTCTTCATCGTGCCGCTGGCGGCCGTGCTGCAGCACCATTTCGGCGACTGGCGGCCGACCATGTGGGCGCTCACCATCATCGCCGGGCTGATGATCCTGCTGCCCATCGGATTGAACGACAGTCGGGAGATCGCCGCCGGCCGCAGGGCGGGCGGCGGCCGGCAGACGGCGGGCGAAGCGCTTTCCGAAGCCTTCGCCCAGCGCAGCTACGTGCTGCTGGTGGTGGGCTATTTCGTCTGCGGCTTCCATGTCGCCTTCGTCGGCGGCCATCTGCCGGCCTATATCTCCGACAAGGGCATCGGGCTCTCGCTGTTCGGCATCAACCTGTCGCCGGCCGAGCTCGGCGGCTGGGCGATCGGCATGGTCGGCCTGTTCAACATCGCGGGTGCGGTGATCTGGAGCGCGATGGGCAACCGCTACAAGCGCAAGAACCTCCTGTCGCTGCTCTATCTCCTGCGCTCGCTGGTGTTCCTGGCCTTCGTGCTGGCGCCGCTGTCGGCCGCCTCGGTGCTGATCTTCGCCGGCGCGCTGGGCTTCCTGTGGCTGGGCACCGTGCCGCTCACCACCTCCCTGGTGGGCTATATCTTCGGGCCGGTCCATCTCACCATGCTGAACGGCATCGTCTTCTTCGGCCATCAGGTCGGCAGCTTCTTCGGCGGCTGGGGCGGCGGATGGCTCTATGACCTGCGGGGCAACTACGACCTGATGTGGTGGATCTCGATCGCGCTGGGCCTCGTCTCGGCCGCAATGCATTGGCCGATCGTCGAGGAGCGGCTCACCCGGCCGACCGCGGTGCCGCAGCTCGCATGACCCAGTCGTGGCGCTCTCTCATCCTGTGGGGAGCCGCCGCCCTGGTGATCGCGGCGATCGCCGTGTCGTTCATGCTGTGGGGCCTGAACGGCGCGGCCTATCTCGTCGACCTGGTCGAGACCTACTGTCTGTGACGTATTTCCCTTCCCACGCAAAAGCGTGGGAAGGGAAAAAGGCTACAGCACGAACTTGCTCAAATCGGCGTTCTTGGCGAGTTCGCCCACCTTTTCGCGGACATAGCCCGCGTCGATCGCGATCTTCTGGCCGGGCTTGTCGGAGGCGGAAAAGCTGATCTCCTCCAGGAGCTTCTCCATCACCGTGTGCAGCCGGCGCGCGCCGATATTCTCGACCGTCTCGTTGATGTCGGCCGAGAGCTTGGCCAGCTCGTCGATGGCGTCCTGCTTGAACTCGAGCTCGACCTTCTCGGTGGCCAGCAAGGCCACGTACTGCTTGACCAGGCTCGCCTCGGGCTCGGTCAGGATGCGGCGGAAATCCTCCTGGGTGAGCGAGGCCAGGCTGACCCGGATGGGCAGGCGGCCCTGCAGCTCGGGCAGCATGTCGGACGGCTTGGCGAGGTGGAAGGCGCCGGAGCAGATGAACAGAACGTGGTCGGTCTTCACCGGGCCGTGCTTGGTGTTCACCGTCGTGCCCTCGATCAGCGGCAGCAGGTCGCGCTGCACGCCCTCGCGGCTCACGTCGCCGCCGCCGCGGAACTCGCTGCGCGCCGTGATCTTGTCGATCTCGTCGATGAAGACGATGCCGTTCTGCTCGACCGAATCGCGGGCCTCGCGCACGACCTTCTCCTGATCGAGAAGCTTGTCGCTCTCCTCGCGCATCAGCGCCTCGTGGGACTCCGCCACCGTCATCTTCTTCTTCTTGGTGCGGCCGCCGAACGCCTTGCCCAGCATGTCGCCGATATTGATCATGCCGACCGAGGCGCCGGGCTGGCCGGGCACCTCGAACTGCATGGGTGCGCCGGTGTCGGCGACCTCGATCTCGATCTCGCGCTCGTTCAGCTCGCCCTCGCGCAACTTGTGGCGGAAGCGCAGCCGCGTCTCCTCGCTGGCGCCGCTGCCGCACAGCGCGTCGAGCACGCGGTCCTCGGCGGCGAGCTCGGCCTTGGCGCGGACGTCCTTGCGCAGGCGCTCGCGCGCCATCTCCAGCGCGGCCTCCATCAGGTCGCGCGCGATCTGCTCGACGTCGCGGCCGACATAGCCGACCTCGGTGAACTTGGTCGCCTCGACCTTGAGGAAGGGCGCGTTTGCGAGCTTGGCCAGCCGGCGGGCGATCTCGGTCTTGCCGCAGCCGGTGGGGCCGATCATCAGGATGTTCTTGGGCAGCACCTCCTCGCGCAACGCCTCGGGCAGCTGCAGGCGGCGCCAACGGTTGCGCAACGCGATCGCGACGGCGCGTTTGGCGTCCTGCTGGCCGACGATGTGCTTGTCGAGTTCGGAGACGATCTCGCGGGGGGAAAAGTCGTTGCTCATTACGCTCTCAGAGCTTCTCGATGACGAGGTTATGGTTGGTGTAGACGCAGATGTCGGCGGCGATGTTCAAGGCCTTGCGCGCGATCGCCTCGGCGTCAAGGCTCTCGACGTCGACCAGGGCGCGCGCGGCGGCCAGCGCATAGTTGCCGCCCGAGCCGATGGCGATGATGCCGCCCTCGGGCTCGAGCACGTCGCCGGCGCCGGACAGCAGCAGCGACACGTCCTTGTCGGCCACCGCCATCATCGCCTCCAGCCGGCGCAGGTAGCGATCGGTGCGCCAGTCCTTGGCAAGCTCGATGCAGGCACGCAGGAGCTGGCCGGGATAGCGCTCGAGCTTGGCTTCCAGACGCTCGAACAGCGTGAAGGCATCGGCCGTCGAGCCGGCAAAGCCGCCCACGATCTGGCCATTGCCGAGCCGGCGGACCTTCTTGGCATTGCCCTTGACGATGGTCTGGCCCATCGACACCTGGCCGTCGCCCGCCATGACGACCTGGCCGCCCTTGCGGACCGAGAGAATGGTTGTGGCGTGCCAGCCGGGCGTGGCGGAACTTTCGGATTGTGGGGACATGGCCCCGTAAATAGTGATTTCAGCAGCGTAAATCAATCGCGCTCGCCGACACCTTCAGGGCCCGTGCTAACTTGACCCCATGAACGAGCCAACCATCATTGTCGTCGGCGCCGGCGTCGTGGGTACCGCCACTGCGCGGGCCCTGCAGCGCGCAGGCCACAGCGTCACCCTGGTCGACAGCGCCGAGCCCGGCCGCGCCACGTCCTACGGCAATGCGGGCTTCATCGCCATCGACCATGTCCTGCCCCTCGCCCGGCCCTCGACGCTGAAGCGCGTGCCGCAGATGCTGATGGACCGTACCGGGCCGCTCACCGTCCATCCGCCCAGCCTGCCCTGGCTGCTGCCCTGGATGGCGCGTTTTGCGCGCGCCGCCTACAGCCCCGCCGAGGTCAGGAAGGGCGTCGATGCCTTCATCCCGCTGATGGCCGAAGCCAATCTCTCCTGGAAGACGGAGATCCAGGCATCCGGTCTGGGCGAGCTCTTCAGGACGCAGGGTGCGCTCTACGTCTATGAGAGCGAGGCGGCGTTCGCCGCGGGCGCGGAAGAGCGCGCGTTGCAGCGGGCCAAGGGCACGGTGTTCGAGATCGTCGACGGCAACCGCGCCCGCGCGCTGGCGCCGGGCTTGAGCGAACGCATCGTGCGCGGCGTCTACTATCCGCAAGGCATGCACACCATCAATCCCTACAGGGTGGTGGCGCTCATGGCCGAGCGCTTCGCGACCGACGGCGGCACCGTCCTGCGCGGTCGGGTGCGCGGCTTCTCCCGCGACGGTGATCGCGTGACGTCGGTGCGGCTCACCGAGCAGGAGCTGCCGGCAAAGGCCGTCGTCATTGCGGCCGGCCGCGCCTCGGGCGAGCTGACGCGGCTTCTCGGCTTCAATGCGCCGCTGGTTGCCGAGCGCGGCTACCACGTCATGCTGGCGCCGGACAATGTGCACTTCGACCTGCCGGTGAGCCCGGCCGAGCGCGGCTTCTTCATCACGCCGATGGAGGAGGGCTTGAGGGTGGCGGGCACCGTCGAGCTGGCGGCGCCGCACCAGCCGCCGTCATGGCATCGCGCGGACCTGCTGGTGCGGCATCTCAAGGAGGTCTTTCCCGGCGTCGGCGGCACCGAGCTCAGCCGCTGGATCGGCGAGCGGCCGACCCTGCCCGACTTCCGGCCGGCCATCGGCCGAGCACCGCGGCTGGCCAACATCTATTGCGGCTACGGCCATCAACATGTCGGCCTGACCCTGGCCACCGCGACCGGCCGGCTGATCGCCCGCCAGATGGAGGGCGAGGACCTGCCGGAAGCGCTCCGCGCCTGCGACCCCGGCCGCTTCGGCTAGCTACCGGGGGAGCCGCCCGCCGAAACAAACGGTGGGCCGATTCGTTGCGCGCGCCCGCCGAGAGGACTAGCGTTGGGCGTTACCTGGCGAATTGGTGACCTTGGAGGCGGGCATGAGTTCTCATCGCAGTCCTTCAGAAATTCGTTCCGGTTTGAAGCATCCCATCGTCGACGCCGACGGCCACTGGGTGGAGTACAACCCGGTCTTCGCCGAAAGAATGCGCAAGGCGGCCGGCGACAGGGCTGCGGACGGCTTCCTCGCCGCGCAGCGGCGCATTCCCGACGCGCTTGGCCTGTCGATCGCCGAACGCAAGCGGCGCGGCATCGCCATGGAAGGCTACTGGACGCGGCAGTCCACCAATACGCGCGACCGCGCCACGGCGATGATGCCGCGCATGCTCTATGACCGGCTCGACGAACTCGGCATCGATTTCGGCATCATCTATCCGACCGCCGGCCTCAGCGTTCCGCGCATCGCCGACGATGAGACGCGGCGTGCCGTGGTGCGCGGCTTCAACATCGTCACCGCGGACTACTTCGCCAAGCTCGGCGACCGGCTGACGCCCGCTGCGATCATCCCCATGCACACGCCGGAGGAGGCGATCGCCGAACTCGAATTCGCGACCAAGCAGCTCGGCGCCAAGGTCGGCATGTTCGGCGGCGCCTTCGCCCGGCCGGTTCCGCTGGCGAAGGGCGTCGATCCCGCGCTTGCCCGTTTCTCCGTGACCTACGAGAATTTCGGCCCCGACAGCGAGCACGACTACGACCCGGTCTGGCAGAAATGCCGCGAGCTCGGCATGGCGCCGACCTTCCATGCCGGCGGCCGCGGCTTCGGCCTGCGCAATTCGCCCAGCAACTTCACCTACAACCATATCGGCCACTTCGCCTCGGCCGGCCATTCCATCGCCAAGGGGCTGTTCCTGGGTGGCGTGACGCGGCGCTTCCCCGACCTCAACTTCGCCTTCCTCGAGGGCGGCGTCGGCTGGGGCTGCCAGCTCTTCGCCGACCTGATCGAGCACTGGGAGCGGCGCGGCGCCAAGGGCATCGCCTACATGGATCCCAGGAAGCTCGACCGCGCCCTGCTTAGAAGCCTGGCCGAGAAGTACGGCGACGACGACATGGCCGCCGAACTGGCCCGGCGCGACGGCTGGCCCGCCGCCGAGGAGGACGATCTGACTGGCGGCGTGGCGGTGCTCGACGACTTCGCGGCCTGCAAGATCGGCCGCAAGGAGGACTGGGTCGATCTCTACGCCAGGCCGTACTATTTCGGCTGCGAGGCCGACGACCGCATGAACGTGACGGCCTTCGGCAAGGCCAATCCGTTCGGCGCGCGCATCAACGCCATCTTCAGCTCCGACATCGGCCATTTCGACGTGCCGGACATGCTGAGCCCCGTGCCCGAGGCCTACGAGCTGGTCGAGGACGAGCTCATCACGGCGGACGATTTCCGCGACTTCACCTTCGCCAATGCCGTGCGCCTGTGGGGCCGGCAGAACCCGCGCTTCTTCGAGGGCACGGCCGTGGCCAAGCAGGCGGCGGAAGTTCTGAACGCGGCTCCCGTCCGCGCCGCCGCCGACTAGCACCGATGTTCCACTCCCCCTGGGGGAGTGGAGCCCGAGGCAGTGCACGCCTCAGGCGCCGTACTGCAGCAGGATCTCGCCGTTCATCTTGAGCCAGGCCTGCGGCGCCTCGATCGGCCCGTCGCACAGGACGCGAGCCAGCGCCCAGAAGCGCGGGCCGTGGTTGAGGTGCACCAGATGGGCGACCTCGTGGGCCACCAGATAGTCCAGCACCTCGGGCGGTGCGAATACCAGACGCCAGGAGAAGGACAGGCTGGCATTCGGCCCGCAACTGCCCCAGCGCGAGCGGCTGTCGCGCAGGGTGATGCGCTTCACCGGCCGCTCGACCTTCGCGGCCTTGGCCTGCACCAGCGGCACGAGCCGGCCGCGCAGTTCGGCGGTCAACCAGTCGCGCAGACGCCGGGGCAGGTGCTCGGGCCGTCCCGCGACATGGACCTCCGATCCTTCGCGCCACACCGCGCCACGCTTGTCGGCCCGGTGGCGGATGCGGTGCGGTTCGCCGAACAGGGGCAGCTCCGCCCCGTCGACGAAGGGCCGGCGCGACGGCAGGCGTTTCAGCCGCGCCGCGATCCAGCCGGCCTGCGTCTCGGCGAAACCGAGCGCCGTGGCGCGCGCCATGCGCAGGGGCGCCGTCAGGACGATGCGGCGCTGCGCCGGATCGACCCGCAACGAGGCGCGGCGCGCCTTGGGGTTGCGCACGAAGGTGATGGGCAGGATATCGCCGGCATGAGCAATGGTCAGTTGCTCTGGCCCGGGCACCTCTTTAGGCAGGACGAAACGCAGCACGGTGCCGGACAACGACATGAACCGAATCATACAACAGGAGAGGGTCTGACGTGAGCCTCGATCTCGCTCGCCTGCGCGCCGAGACGCCGGGCTGCGCCCACGTGCTCCATCTCAACGCCGCCGGCTCGTCGCTGCCCAGCCGGCGCACGCTCGACGCGACCCTGGACCATCTCCGGCTCGAGGCTGAGATCGGCGGCTACGAGGCGGCGGCCAGAGCCGACGCCGAGCTCGAAGGCTTCTACCCGGCCGTGGCCCGGCTGATCGGCGCCAACCCCGACGAGATCGCCTTCATCGAGAACGCCACGCGCGCCTGGGACCTCGCCTTCTATTCCCTCGACTTCAAGCCGGGCGATCGCATCCTGACCTGCGTCAGCGAGTATTCCTCCAATTACATCTCCTACCTGCAGGTCGCCCGGAAGACCGGGGCGGAGATCGTGGTGGTTCCCGACGACAAATACGGCCAGATCGACCTGGGTGCGCTCGAGCGCGCCATCGACAAGCGCACCAGGCTGGTATCGGTCTCGCATGTGCCGACGCAGGGCGGGCTGGTGCAGCCGGCCGAGGCAGTGGGCAAGATCGCCAACGACGCCGGCATCCTCTATCTCCTGGATGCCTGCCAGTCGGTCGGACAGCTTCCCGTCGATGTACGCAAGATCGGCTGCGACTTCCTGTCGGTGACAGGCCGCAAATATCTGCGCGGCCCACGGGGCACCGGCTTTCTCTACGCCAAGCGGGCGACGACGGCGGAGATCGAGCCGGTCTTTCTCGACAATCACGCCGCCAAGTGGACCGACGACAACGCCTATACGGTCCGCGCCGACGCCCGGCGCTTCGAGAACTGGGAACGCTACTTCGCCGGCGTGATCGGCCTGAAGGTCGCGGTCGACCAGACCAACGAACTTGGCGTGGAGGCGATCTGGGCGCGCCTGAGGGAACTGGCCGATGGGCTGCGCCGCCGGCTCTCGACCCTGAAGGGGGTGACCCTCACCGATCTCGGCAAGGTGAAGGGCGCCATCGTGACCTTCGCCGTCGCCGGCGCCGACCATGTCGCGCTGCGCGACAGGCTGCGCGCCCAGGCGATCAACGTCAGCGTCTCGACCCAGTTCTCCTCGCGCCTCGATCTGAAGGGCCGCGGCCTCGTCAACGTCATGCGCGCCTCGGTGCACGTCTACAACAGCGAGGCCGAGCTCGACCGGTTCGCGGAAGCGCTGGCCGCCGCCCATTCGGCCGGCTGAACGCCAAGCCCGATCGGACGGCCCACGCCGGTGCCGCCCAGGCCGTTCCCGTTCGCTTTCGTCGCCGGCCAATATGGCCATACAATGCCGCCAATCGAAGGGAGGTCGCGGGATGCCCGTGTTTTTCGTGTGCGCCGGTCTGCTCGGACTGCTGACGGTGATCCTGACGCTGCATGTCGGCCGCCTGCGCGGGCAGAAGAAGATCTTTCTGGGCGACGGCGGCGACCCCGAAATGCAGGCGGCCATCCGGGCACACGCGAATTTGATCGAGTTTGCGCCGCTCTGCCTGCTGCTGATCTACATGGCGAGCGACTTCTACGGCTTCTGGACCACGGCGGGACTGTCGCTCGTGCTCGTCATCTCCCGCCTGCTTCATGCCGGCGGCATGCTCGGCATCGTTCCCCAGGGCCGCCTCCTGGGCGCGAGCGGCACGACGTTGGTCCTGGCGATCGTCTCGATCCTGATCGCCATCGCGGGCTTCACGCTCCGGCAATACTGATGGCCATGGGCAGGGGGGCGGGATTGCTCGCCGCGGCGGCAACCGGACGGCCCCCGCCCGCGTATTACACCGACGCCCTTTTTCGCTGACCATGATCGACACGCTCTGGCGCATCGCCTACTCGGCCATCACCGGCTTCTTCACCAACCGGCTGTCGACCTCGGCGGCGGCGATGGCGTTCTACACCATGTTCGCGCTCGCCCCGATCATGATCTTCATCATCGCCCTCGCCGAGCCGATCGTGGGCCGCGTGATGGCGCAGCAGGCGGTGTTCAACGCGCTGAGCACGGTCGTGGAGCCGGACCAGCTGCAGGGCATCCGGCGTTTTGCCTCGCAGGATCTGTTCCGGGGCGGCGGCCTGGCCGCGCTCGTCGGCGCCTTCGTGCTGCTCTATTCGGGCACGCGGGTCTTCGTCGAGCTCGACGACGGCATCAACTCGATCTGGGGAAACTACAAGGTGCACAGCCTGCACCCCGTGCTGGCGAGCCTGCAGTCGCGGCTGCTCGCCCTGCTGCTGATGGTGATGCTGGGCATCCTGCTGATCGTCGTCATCCTGACCAGCGTCCTGATCGCCGCCTATGCGGGGGCGTTGGCGGCCTTTCCGGTGCTCGGCGTGTGGATCGGACCGGCGATATCGACCTCCGTGCATTACGGGCTTCTGTCGGTCTTCTTCACCCTGATCTACAAATGGCTGCCGACCGGCGGCGTGTCTTGGAAATACGCCCTGATCGGCGGCGCGGTGAACGCGCTTCTGTTCGCCGCCGGCAATCGCGCCCTCGTCTACTACTTCGAGGTGACCCAGCTCACCTCGGCGTTCGGCGCCACCGCCGGCTTCGCCGCCATCATGGTCTGGATGTACTGGACGTCGCTCACCATCCTGATCGGCGCCCAGGTTGGACGCTCGGCGCGCGACGTGCTGATCAACGAACGCCGGCGCGAGATGGTCGAGGGGGATCTGTAGGCGCGCAGGAACGCGCCTAAAACATCGTCGCCAGCACGCGGTCCGGCGGCTTGTGGCCGTCGGCGAAGGTCTTGATGTTGATCAGGACCTTCTCGCCCATCTCGATGCGGCCCTCGAGCGTGGCCGAGCCCATGTGCGGCAGCAGCACGACGTTGTCGAGCTCGAGCAGCTTGGGATTGATCTGCGGCTCGTGCTCGTAGACGTCGAGGCCGGCGCCGGCCAGCTCGTCCGCCTTCAGCATGCGCACCAGCGCATTCTCGTCGATCACCTCGCCGCGCGCGGTGTTGACGATGATCGCCTTGGGCTTCATCAGCTTGAGCCGCCGCGCCGACAGCAGATGGAAGGTCGCCGGCGTATGCGGGCAGTTCACCGAGACGATATCCATGCGCGCCAGCATCTGGTCGAGGCTCTCCCAGTAGGTCGCCTCGAGCTCGCGCTCGATGTCGCCATGGACGCGCTTGCGGTTGTGATAGTGGATGGCCAGCCCGAAGCCGCGCGCGCGGCGCGCCAGCGCCTGGCCGATGCGGCCCATGCCGACGATGCCCATGCGCTTGCCCAAAAGACGCGCGCCCAGCATCGAGGTCGGGCTCCAGCCGGTCCATTTGCGCTCGCGCACCAGCCGCTCGCCCTCGCCCATGCGTCGCGCCGTCGCCAGCACCAGCGCCATCGACATGTCGGCGGTGTCCTCCGTCAGGACGCCCGGCGTGTTGGTGACGGTGATGCCGCGCTGGCGGGCCGTGTCGAGGTCGATGTGGTCGACGCCGGTGCCGAACGAGGCAACGAGCTTGAGCCGCGGCCCGGCCTGCGACAGCACGCGGCTGTCGATGCGGTCGGTGACGGTGGGCACCAGCACATCGGCCGTCTTCACCGCCTCGACGAGCTCGGCCCCGCTCAGCGGCCTGTCGTCGGCGTTGAGCCGCGTCTCGAACAGCTCCATCAGCCGCGTTTCGATCGCCTCGGGCAGCTTTCGGGTGACGATCACCAGCGGCTTTTTCTTTGGACTTGACGGCATGGCGATCGGTACCGGCTGGCGCTCGAAAGGAATGAGCCCGATTAGCAATTCCCCAAGCGCCTTGTCCAGCAATGGGGCCCGATCGCCAACGCGACGAAAAAACGCGCTTTTTCAAGTGCTTGTCGATCGACATGAAGATTTGAGGTATATTCGATGGCGATGGGAATCCGATCGTCCCTCCTGCTTTGGCTGGCCTTCGCCTCGCTGACGGCCCTTTGCCTGCCCGGTCTGACCGCCGTGCCGGCGCGCGCCGGCGACAAGTCGATCGCCCTTCAACGCAAGGGATCCGGACTGCCCATCCCGCGCTTCGCCTCGCTGCGGTCCGACGAGGTCAATGTCCGCACCGGTCCAGGAACCCGCTATCCCGTCGACTGGGTGTTCAAGCGCAAGGGCATGCCGGTCGAAATCGTCGCCGAGTACGAGAACTGGCGCAAAATCCGCGATTGGCAGGGGGCCAGCGGCTGGGTGCATCAGAGCCTGCTGACCGGCAAGCGCGGCTTCATCATCGGCGCCAAGGCGGTCAACCTGCACAAGACCCCGTCAGCCTCGGCCGAGGTGGTGGCCAAGCTGGAGCCGGAGGTGATGGGCGAAATCCGCTCCTGCGCCGGCGATTGGTGCCGGGTCAGGGTCCCGGGTGTCAGTGGCTGGGTCCAGCGCGCCGGCCTGTGGGGCGTCTATAAGTCCGAGCCGATCAACTAGCGGCCGTCCCGGCCGGATCGTACAACGGGGTCATCGTGGCCCACGACCTTAGCCTCACCTACGCACGATACGACCATATGTCGCCGGCCGCCATCGCGCTCGCGGTCCTGTTGCATGGCGTGGTCGCAGCGGCTCTCTGGTGGGTCTCGCCACTGCGGTATGTCGATCGGGCTCCGGAGCCCATCGAAGTCACCATGGAGCAGGAAGTGCCGGCTCCGCCCAAGCCGCCGCTTCCGCCGCCACCCGAACCGCCGCCGCCTGTCCAGGCCGTCGCGCCTCCACCGCCGCCGCCGCCGCCGGCTCCAAAAGCGACACCACCGACGATGGGCTTGACGGCGCCGATCGGCACGACGATGGATCCGCGGGCGGCGCTGAACGCCCCAAAAGCCGAACCGCTCAAGCCCCAGGCATCCACCGAAACAACCGAACAGGAGACGGCGAAACCCCAACAGGCGGAAGAGGCAACCACGCCCGAACCGCCCAAGGAGATCGTCAAGGTCGCGCCGACAACGGAGAACGCAAAGCCCGAGCCGGCGCCTGAGCAGCAACAGGCGGCACTCGCGCCGCAGCGGCCGACAGAGACACCGGCGCCGGTTCCGACGCCAACGCCGATGCCGATGCCCAAGCTCGAAAATGCCTTGCCGCCTCTGGAGGCGCCGCCGCCGCCTTTGACATCGCGCGAGATCGCTCCGCCCGCGCCACCGCCGCCGCCTCCACCGCCGCCGAAGCCCGCGCCGCAGCCGGCGCCGCGGGTGCAGACACCGCCCCCGGCCGCCGCGCACGCGCCGGTGCCGCAGCGGCAACTGCCGCCGTCACCGCTTTCCCATCCGCCCCAGCAGCAGCACCCGCCCGCCAGCCAGCAGGCTGCGCGACCGGCGCCGTCGCCCCTGGTCAATCCCGCGGAGGTCTACGGCCAACGCAAGGCGCAGGAGGACTATCTCTGGGGCGTCGTTCGGAGGATCTCCCAGCATCGCTACTATCCACGGAGCGCGCGCGAAAACAGCGAAGAGGGCCTCGTCGTGACGCTGGTCACCATCGCCCGCGATGGCCGGCTTATCGATGTCAGCATCAGCCGATCGAGCGGCTACCGCTCCCTGGACAATGCGGTGCTCGACGTCATCCGTCAGGCGGCCCCCTACCCACCGCTGCCCAGCGACATGACGGGCGACCGCCATACCTTCATCCTGCCGCTCAATTACAGGCGCTCCGATCCCCGGTAGGTGGCCGTGACCACCTACGACACGAGTCTCGCCCGCCCGCAGCTCCAGCACATGCCAGCCGCTGCGATCGCTCTGGCGATCCTGCTGCATGTCGCGGCGGTTGCCGCCCTCTGGTGGATCTCGCCGCCTGCGATCGCCGAGCCCGAGCTGGAGCCGATCATGGTGTCGTTCGACAGCGTGCCGTCGAATGCGGGACTTCGGGCCGAGACCAAGCCGGGCCCGCCGGCGGAGTCCATCGCCAGCCCGCCGCCATCGACCGAACCGCAGCGCCAGGAACGGCAACAGGCGCTTGCCGCGCCGCCGGCAAGCCCGATGCCGCCGCAAGCGCCGCCGGCTCCATCCTTCCCCTTGCTCGAGTTTTCGGTGCCGCCGGCGACCGAGCCGCTGCCGCCTCCGACCTCGCGCGACTTCGCCAAGCCGGCGAGGCCGCCAAGCCGGCCCGTGCAACACGCTGTGCCGCAGCCGCGGCAGCCTCCGGCGGCGCGGCGACCGCCGGCCGAGTCGCCCGCCACCCTGCCTTCGCCCTTACCCGGGCCTTCGCCGGGCGACGTCGTGGCGGGGCAAGGGCGACCAGCGTAACGACTACCTGTCCCTGGTCTTTCGTCATCTCGAGCCGTACCGCGTCGCCGCGCGGACCGGCGGCGCCGCCCGCCAGAGCGGACGGGTGGTCAGCCGCGTCACCCTCGCGCGCGACGGACGGCTGATCGACGTGAGCATCGATACATCGAGCGGACGGCCGGCGATCGACGCGGCCGAGCTGGCGGCCATTCGCCAGGCTTCGCCCTTTCCGCCAGTGCCGCAGGGGATGCCGGGCGACCCGGTGATCCTGGTGCTGCCGATAAACTATTAGGCGATCAGGCGAAGTCGGCGGCGAGCGCCTGACGGACGGCGGGCGACATCACGGCCATATGGCTGTAGTTGGGATGATCGAAGCCGACCAGGACCTGGGCGGTGCCGCTGCGGAAGGCGGCGATCTGCGCCGGCGTGAAGGCAAAGCGCAGGAACTGAACGGACGATGCCTTGCCGTCCTCGCGCGAGCGTTCCTGGTCGTCGGCCGAGATGCCGCGGACCATGTCGCCGCCCACGCGTATGAAGGCCTTGTGCTCGATGCCGCCCAAGCTGCCCAGCACGCGGGCGCGCCGCACCGGATCGTCGATCTCGAACATGACCGTCGCCACCAGCTCGCTGCCCTGGGGGATCAGCGGATTGTAGGCGGCAAGCTCGTCGGGAATCTGCTCGGGGCCGCCCTTCTCGATGAACAGCATCTCGTGCACTTGATGCAGCATCGTCTCGTAGGACTCGAAGTAGAAGGTGGCGTAGGGGCCGACCTCCATCCGCCGGTTCTTCTTGATCTCGGCGACCTGGCGGCGGCGCTCGGCACGCAGCTTCTGGTACTCGGCGAGCGGCAGGATGGCGGAGGTCTCGATCTTGCGCAGGATCATGGTCGTCACTCCATCAATCCGTAGGCGCGCGCCAGTAGCTCGATCGGATGGTTGGCGCGGAACGCCTTGGGTTTCTGCTCCGTCGCGGTCATTTCCATGACCTGCATCAGATGCTCCGCCGCGAGCGGGCATTCCGACGCGACGTAGCCCGTATTGTTCTTGAGCGCGGCCTCGGCGGCGGGCTTGCCGACCTTCACGGCGATCTCGAAATTCTCGGTGCGGGCGCCCCAGATGCCGCCATGGCCGCTGCAGCGCTCGATCACCGCGACCCGCGTCTTGGGCACCAGGCGCAGCATCTCGGCCGCCTTGGCGCCCATGTTCTGGGCGCGTGCGTGGCAGGCCAGATGCACGCTGACGCCGCCTTCGAGCGGCTCCAGGCCCGGCGCCAGCCCTTCCTTCTTGGCGATGTCGACGACGTACTCGGCGACGTCGAAGGTGGCCCGCGACAGGCGCTCCACGGCCGGGTCGTGCGGCAGGACGAGCGGCCATTCGAACTTGAGCATCAGGGCGCAGGACGGCGTGAGCGCGATGATGTCGTAGCCCTTGTCGACCCAGGGCAGAAGCGCCGCCGTCACGCTCCTGGCGGCGTCGGCCACCGCCTCGAGATCGCCCAGCTCCAGCCTCGGCATGCCGCAGCAGGCGGGATAGACCACCTCGGTCTCCACGCCGTTCTTGGCCAGCACCGCACGCGCGGCCGCGCCGATATCGGTGTTGTTGAAATTCACGAAGCAGGTGGCGTAGAGCACGGCCTTGCGCTTGCCGAAGGCGGGCGCGGCCTCGTTGATCGCGGCGCCCTCGCGGGCCGCCCGCATCTCGAACGTCTCGCCGGCATAGCGCGGCAGGCGCGCCCCGTGGTGGATGCCGGCGAATCGCTCCAGGCTGCGGCGTGTCATCGTGTTCTTCTCGTCCGTCGCCCAGTTGGCGAGCGGGGCGACGAAGGTGCCGAGGCGCCCTGTCCGGTCCGTGTCGGCGAGCTGGCCTTCGACGAAGTCGATGCCCTTCTTGCGCGCCTGGACGGCGCGATGGCGCAGCATGAGATGGGGAAAGTCGAGCATCCATTCGTGCGGCGGCACGTAGGGACACTTGGTCATGAAGCACATGTCGCAGAGCGTGCAGGCCTCTTCGACGAGTGCGTAGTCCTCCTTCTTCACGCCGTCGACCTCGCCGGTCGGGCCGTTGTCGATGAGGTCGAACAGGCGGGGGAAGGAGTTGCAGAGATTGAAGCAGCGGCGGCAGCCGTGGCAGATCTCGAAGACGCGCTCCATCTCCTTTTCGAGCGCCTTCTCGTCCCAGAACCAGGGGTTCTGCCAATCCAAGGCCTGACGGGTGGGAGCTTCCAGGCTGCCTTCGCGCATGTCGATTTCGCTTCTCTGGGAACGTGCGGATGAAGAAAAAGGGGACCCGAGAGGGTCCCCCTTCAACAAGCCCTGGGGGCTCAGGCCATCGTGTCGAGCGCCTTCTGGAAGCGGCCGGCGTGGCTCTTCTCAGCCTTGGCCAGAGTCTCGAACCAGTCGGCGACTTCGCCGAAGCCTTCCTCGCGCGCCGTGCGGGCCATGCCCGGATACATGTCGGTGTATTCGTGCGTCTCGCCCGCGATCGCGGCCTTGAGATTGGAGTTCGTCGGGCCGATCGGCAGGCCGGTCGCCGGGTCGCCGCTCACTTCGAGGAACTCGAGATGGCCGTGCGCATGGCCGGTCTCGCCCTCGGCCGTCGAACGGAAGACGGCGGCGACGTCGTTGTAGCCTTCGACGTCGGCCTTCTGGGCGAAATAGAGATACCGGCGGTTCGCCTGGCTCTCGCCGGCAAAGGCAGCCTTCAGATTGTCCTCGGTCTTGGATCCCTTGAGATTCGCCATGATATTCTCCCTTCACGCAGTGTGATCGGTCCCGCGACCGATCCGGCAAAGGGGATATTGGGTAGCCGCCGCGGTCGCGTCAAGTTGTTTAGAATAATTCTAAAGACTGCAAACAATTCGCAAGCCCCGGCGGGCTAGCGACGCACGCGCACGATGACGTCGACGCGCGAAAGCCGCGTGCCCTTGGGCGGGGTCGGCAGACCGGCGACCGTAACCTTCTCCGACGGGAAATCGTGCAGCTCGCCGTCCGGTTCGACGAAGAAATGGTGGTGGTGGCCGGTGTTGGTGTCGAAATAGGACCGGCCGGGCGCGACCACGACCTCACGCAGCAGGCCGGCATCGCGGAACTGGTTCAGCGTATTGTAGACAGTGGCGAGCGAAACCGGCATCCGTGTCTCCCGGACCTCGGCATGCAGGCTTTCCGCCGTCACATGACGATGCCCGGCCTCGAACAACAGACGCGCCAAAGTCACCCGCTGGCGGGTGGGGCGCAAGCCGGCGGAACGCAGGCGAGCGGGGAAGTCAGGGCTGGTGCCAGACATTGTTGAGCCCATATGTAGGGATTATGAACGACGGTGAAAAGGCCCTGATGGCCCGATTCGCCGGTTTGCGCTAGGGGACGGGCATCCCTATTCTGCCCAAAATTCCTGTTTCGGAGGACCCGCGCGCGGGACGGTGAGCGTGAAAGAGCAGAAGCATAGTTACACCTTCGAGGACCTGATCGAGTGCGCCAAGGGGCACCTGTTCGGGCCCGGGAACGCACAGCTACCGCTGCCGCCGATGCTGATGTTCGACCGCATCGTCAAGATCGCCGACACCGGCGGGCAATTCGGCAAGGGCGAGGTGGTGGCCGAGCTCGACATAAAGCCCGACCTCTGGTTCTTCGCCTGCCACTTCAAGGGGGACCCGGTGATGCCGGGATGCCTCCCGCTGGACGCCCTCTGGCAGCTCCTGGGCTTCTTCCTGGGCTGGATGAAGGCGCCCGGCCGCGGCCGCGCCCTGGGCGTGGGCGAGGTCAAATTCACCGGCATGGTCCTGCCGACCGTGCGCAAGCTCACCTACCACGTGCATCTGAAGCGCGTGATCCTGCGCAAGCTGGTGATGGGCATCGCCGACGGCCTCGTCCATGCCGACGGCCAGCAGATCTACGAGGTCAGCGGGCTGAAGGTCGGCCTGTTCCAGGATGCGGCGGCGGTGCCGGCTGCGGCGGCGGGCTGACATGCGGCGCGTCGTCGTCACCGGCCTGGGGGTGGTCTCCTCGATCGGCAACAATGCCGCCGAGGTGACGCGCTCGCTCAAGGACGGCAAGTCGGGCATTGAATTCATGCCGCAGTACAGGGAGCTCGGCTTCCGCAGCCAGGTCGCCGGCACCCTCAAGCTGAATGTCGACGAGCTGGTGGATCGCCGCCTGCGCCGCTTCATGGGCGATGGTGCGGCCTACGCCTATCTCGCCATGAAGGAGGCGATCGCCGATGCCGGCCTCTCCGAGGCCGAGATCTCCAACGAGCGCGCCGGCCTGGTGGCCGGTTCGGGCGGGCCCACCACCGGCGCCATCGTGCAGTCGGCGATCATCGCCAAGGAGAAGGGACCCCGGAAGATCGGGCCGTTCATGGTGCCTCGCGCCATGTCGAGCACGGTCTCGGCCAATCTCGCCACCGCCTACAAGATCAAGGGGCTCAGCTACTCGATCAGCTCGGCCTGCTCGACCTCGGCGCACTGCGTCGGCAACGCCGTCGAATGCATCCAGCTCGGCAAGGCCGATCGCATGTTCGCCGGCGGCGGCGAGGAGCTCGACTGGACGCTGTCGGTGCTGTTCGACGCCATGGGCGCCATGTCGTCGAAGTACAACGACACGCCCGAGCGGGCGAGCCGCGCCTACGACAAGGACCGTGACGGCTTCGTGATCTCCGGCGGCGGCGGCATCCTGGTGTTGGAGGATCTCGAGGTCGCCCGGGCGCGCGGCGCCAAGATCTATGCCGAGGTGATCGGCTATGGCGCCACGTCCGACGGCGCCGACATGGTGGCACCGTCCGGCGAAGGCGCATTGCGCTGCATGAAGCTCGCGATGGATGGCTTCCCCGGCGTGGCCCGCCGCAACGCGCCGGTCGACTACATCAACGCCCACGGCACCTCCACGCCGGTGGGAGACATCATCGAGCTGGACGCCATCCGCTCCGCCTTCGGCAACAACAAGCTGCCGACGGTGAGCTCGACCAAGTCGCTGACCGGCCACAGCCAGGGCGCGACCGGCGCCCATGAAGCCGTGTACTCGCTGCTGATGCTGAAGGAAGATTTCGTCGCGGCGTCGGCCAACATCGAGCACCTCGATCCCGGCGTCGGCGACTATCCGGTCGCGCGCCAGCGCATCGACAACGCGGGCCTGCAGACGGTGATGTCGAACAGCTTCGGATTCGGCGGCACGAACGCCTGCCTGGTCTTCTCGCGCTACGACAACTGAGGGGCCCATGCCCGACAAGCAGCCGCTTTCCGCCGCTCCGGATGCCTCGGGCGGGGATGCGCCGACGACCGCGCCGGCCAGTCACACGCCCAGGGCCGCGCCGCTGCCGGACGTGCCCAGGCTGATGGCCGGCAAGCGCGGCCTGGTCATGGGTGTGGCCAACGATCGCTCGATCGCCTGGGGCATCGCCCAGGCGCTGCATGCCGCCGGCGCCGAGATGGCCTTCACCTATCAGGGCGCCGCGTTCGGCAAGCGCGTGTTGCCGATGGTCCAGAAGCTCGGCTCGCAGATCGTCGAGGAGGCCGACGTCGAGAACGAGGAAAGCCTCGACCGGCTGTTCGCGCGCCTGGCCACGGCGTGGGGCCGGCTCGACTTCGTGGTCCATGCCATCGCCTTCTCCGACAAGGAGGAGCTGAAGGGCCGCTATGTCGACACCACCAAGGCCAACTTCCAGCGCAGCCTCACCATCTCCTGCTATTCCTTCACCGAGATCGCCCGCCGTGCGCTGCCGCTGATGGCGGAGGGCGGCAGCCTGATCACGCTGACCTACGAGGGCGCCGCGCGGGTCATGCCCTCCTACAACGTCATGGGCGTGGCCAAGGCGGCGCTGGAGGCTTCGGTGCGCTATCTCGCGGCCGACCTGGGGCCGCAGGGCGTGCGCGTGAACGCCCTGTCGCCGGGCCCGATGCGCACCCTGGCCGGGGCCGTGATCGGCAGCGCGCGCTACGTCTACCGCGTGTCGCGCGAAGCCTCGCCGCTTCGCCGCAACATAGAGCTCACCGACGTGGGCGGCGCCGCGCTCTATCTGCTGTCCGATCTCAGCGCCGGCGTGACCGGTACCGTCCACTACGTCGATGCCGGCTACCACGCCATCGGCATGCCGCCGTCGGCCGGCAACGGCCAGAACGGCGAATAGCGCCGCTCAGGCGACGACGATATCCATTGTCGTGGCGAGCGCGCCGGCTTCGAGGCCGGGCGCCGGAGCAAGCCGCATCTCGATGCGCTCGCGCCGGCGCGGGTCGCGCGCGGCCGCACGGAAGATGCCGTCGCGTTCGTTGCCCGGCTCGCCGGCCACATAGAACTGGCTGGTCAACTGGCTGCCGGCCGTGGTCGCGACCTTGAGGTGGATGTGCGGCGTGCGGCCCGGATAGGCAACGGGTTTGAGCGTCCGGAAACCGTAGCGGCCATCGGCCGCCGCGAGCAGGCGGCCGTAGCCCTGGAAGGCCGAATCGCGCCGCTCGCGGCCCGGTTGGCGCGGATGGTCGTAGAGGCCCTGCGCGTCGCATTGCCAGATCTCGACCAGCGCGCCCTCGACCGGACGGCCGTCGAGGTCAAGCACGCGGCCCTGCAGATGCAGCACCGTGCCCATCGCCTGCGCGGCCTGGCCGCGCACCTGCACGAGATCGTTGTCCATGTCGGCGGGAAACGACGCGGGATAGAACGGCCCTTCGGTCTGTTGCGGCGTGGCGGCCAAGGCTGCGGCGAAAGCCGCAGGCAACGGCAGCAGGCTCGCGCCGGTGCCGATGATCAGGGTTCTGCGCAAGGTCTTCATCGTCCCTCGAGTCTGCAAACAAAAACGGCGGCCGAATGGCCGCCGTTTCCGTTACCGTTGCGTGCGTTACTCTCCGGCGGCCGGTGCAGGCTGCTCGTCGCGCACCTTCTGCGAGATGTCCTCGCCGGTCTGCTGGTCGACCGCCTTCATGCTGAGCCGCACCTTGCCGCGGTCGTCGACGCCCAGGACCTTGACCTTCACCTGGTCGCCTTCCTTGACCACGTCATTGACCTTGGCGACGCGGCGCGGCGCCAGCTCGGAGATGTGCACCAGCCCGTCGCGCGCGCCCAGGAAGTTCACGAAGGCGCCGAACTCGACGGTCTTCACGACCTTGCCGGTGTAGATCACGCCCACTTCCGGCTCGGCGACGATGCCCTTGATCCAGTCGATGGCGGCCTGGCCCTGCTTGGCGTCGACCGCCGCGACCTTGATCGTGCCGTCGTCCTCGATGTCGATCTTGGTGCCGGTGGTCTCGGTGATCTCGCGGATCACCTTGCCGCCGGTGCCGATCACTTCGCGGATCTTGTCCTTGGGGATCGTGAACTGGGTGATGCGCGGCGCGTTCTGGCTGACCAACTCGCGGGCGCCGCCCAGGCCCTTGGCCATCTCGCCCAGGATATGCAGGCGGCCATCCTTGGCCTGGCCGAGAGCGACCTTCATGATCTCCTCGGTGATCGAGGTGATCTTGATGTCCATCTGCAGCGAGGTGATGCCCTTCTCGGTGCCGGCCACCTTGAAGTCCATGTCGCCCAGGTGATCCTCGTCGCCCAGGATGTCGGAAAGCACGGCGAAGCGCTCGCCTTCCTTGATCAGGCCCATGGCGATGCCGGCGACCGGCCGGTCCATCGGCACGCCTGAATCCATCAGTGCCAGCGAGCCGCCGCACACCGAGGCCATCGACGAGGAGCCGTTGCTCTCGGTGATCTCCGACACGACGCGGATCGTGTAGGGGAACTTCTCCTTGCTGGGCAGCATCGGGCGCAGCGCGCGCCAGGCGAGCTTGCCGTGGCCGATCTCGCGGCGGCCTGGCGAACCCATGCGCCGCACTTCGCCCACCGAATAGGGAGGGAAGTTGTAATGCAGCATGAAGTGTTCGCGGTACTCGCCCTCGAGCGCGTCGATGATCTGCTCGTCCTGGCCGGTGCCCAGCGTGGCCACCACCAGCGCCTGGGTCTCGCCGCGGGTGAACAGGGCCGAGCCGTGGGCGCGCGGCAGCACGCCGACCTCGGCCACGATCGGGCGGACGGTCTTGGTGTCGCGGCCGTCGATGCGCTTGCCGGTATCGAGGATGGCGGTGCGCACGACATCGGCCTCGAGGTTGCCGAACTGCTCGCCCAGCACCGCCAGCGCCTCGTCGTTGCCCTCGAACAGCTTCTTGGCCTCGGACTTGACGGCGGCGACCTTGGCCTGGCGGGCCTGCTTCTGGGTCTCGGCATAGGCCTCGGCGAGCTTGGCCCGCATATCCGACTTCAGCTTGGCGGCCACGGCCTTGGACGCTTCCGACGGATCGGTGAGCGGCAGCGGATCCTTGGCGCAATGCTCGGCGAGCTGGATGATGGCGTCGATCACCGGCTGGAAGGAACGATGGCCCTCCATCACGGCGTTCAGCATGACGTCCTCGGGCAGCTCCTTGGCTTCCGACTCGACCATCAGCACGCCTTCCTTGGTGCCGGCGACGACGAGGTCGAGCGAGCTCTGCTCGATCTGGTCGAGGGTCGGATTGACGACGAACTTGCCGTCGATGTAGCCGACGCGGGCGCCGCCGATCGGGCCCATGAACGGCACGCCGCTGATCGTGAGCGCCGCCGACGTGGCGATCATCGCCACGATGTCGGGATCGTTCTCGAGGTCGTGCGCCAGCGTGGTCGCCACGACCAGCGTCTCGTTGCGGTAGCTCTCGTGGAACAGCGGCCGGATCGGACGGTCGATCAGGCGCGAGGTCAGGACCTCCTTCTCCGACGGCCGGCCCTCGCGCTTGAAGAAGCCGCCCGGGATCTTGCCGGCGGCGAACGCCTTCTCCTGGTAGTTCACGGTGAGCGGGAAGAAATCCAGGCCGGGCTTGGGCTGCTTCTCGAACACGACGGCGGCCAGCACCGTGGTGCCGCCATAGGTCGCCAGCACCGCGCCGTCGGCCTGGCGCGCGATCTTGCCGGTCTCGAGCACGAGCTTGCGGCCGGCCCATTCCACTTCCTTGCGGAACACTTGAAACATGTCACTCATATCCATCTTCCTTTCCTTCACGGCCTTCGCCCCCGTCTGGCGACTGCCGCCCGCCGGCGCCCTTGCGCCGGCAGGACCGGGCCGGGCCTTTGCTCTCGCCCCTGCCCTCCCGGTTACTGCGAAGTCGCGTCAGCCGGCCGAACTGTTACGGGGACCGGACGACGCGACGCGAAAAGGCCCCGCTCCATTCGAGGAAGACGGGGCCTCGTAGATCAACGGCGCAGACCCAGGCGCTCGATCAGGGTGTCGTAGCGCTTGTTGTCCCTGGACTTGAGATAGTCGAGCAGGCGACGGCGCTGACCGACCAGCTTCAGCAGCCCGCGGCGCGAATGATGGTCCTTCGCGTGGCCCTTGAAGTGCTCGGTGAGGTTGGAAATGCGTTCGCTCAGGATCGCGACCTGGACTTCCGGCGAACCGGTGTCGCCCTCGGCCTGGGCATACGACTTGATCAGCTCCGCCTTGCGCGCGGCTGTGATCGACATCGGGTTTCTCCATCGACTAAAGGTTGAAGACGCGCACCGGCTTCAAAGAGGCGCCGTCCGAACGGACCAGCGCGACCAGCCTGCTGCCGACCTCGGCGCGCAGCAGCGCGCCGGACGGCGGTGCGTCCCGGGTCAAGAGCACCGGCTGGCCTTGGCGCAGCCGGCCCGCTTGGGCCTCCGTCAGGGCCAGCGCCGGGATGTCGTCCAGCGCGGTCGCGACGGGAGCCAGGGCCCCGAGAAGCGCGGGAATATGCCCGAGGGCCTCCAGTTTGGGAAGCGAAATGGCCGCCTCCTCCCGGAACGGCCCGGCGGCCGTCCGACGCAGCGCCGACAGGTGCCCGACCGTGCCCAGCGCGCGCGCCAGATCGCGGCCCAGCGACCGGATATAGGTGCCCTTGCCGCAGGCAACCACGAAATCTGCATGGTCCGCGTCGGGCCGCGCCACAAGCTCCAGGCGCTCGATCCGTACCCGTCGCGGCTTGAGATCGACCGCTTCGCCGGCCCGCGCCAGATCGTAGGCCCGCTTTCCCTCGATCTTCAGCGCCGAGAAGGCGGGCGGGACCTGTTCGACATCGCCCACAAAGGCCGCCAGGGCCTCGCGAATCTGCCGGTCGGTCGGGCGGATCTCGCTGGTTGCGGTGATCTCGCCTTCGGCATCCTCCGTCGCCCGCGCCTCGCCGAAGCGCAGGGTGAAGCGGTATTCCTTTCGCCCGTCCATGACGAAGGGCACGGTCTTGGTCGCCTCGCCCAGGGCGATCGGCAGCACGCCGCTCGCCAGCGGATCGAGCGTGCCGCCGTGGCCCGCCTTCTGGGCGCCGAACAGGCGACGCACCCTGCCGACGGCCGGCGTCGAGCCCAAGCCCACCGGCTTGTCGAGGATCACCCAGCCGTCGACCTTGGCGCCGGCTTTCCTGCGGCTCATTCGTCCTTGATGTCGCGCGCCACGTCGGGCCGGCGCAGCAGGGCGCCGATGCGATCGGCCTCGTCGAAGGTGCGGTCGATCTCGAAGCGGATCTCCGGCGCATAGCGCAGGCCCGCGCGCTCGCCGATGCGGGCGCGGAACCACGGCGCGGCGCGGCGCATGGCGGCAAGCAGGCGCGGCTCGTCCTGGCCGCCCAGCGGCATCACGAAGGCGGTGGCGTTGCGCAGGTCGGGGCTGACATCGACCGCGGTGACGGTGATCGAGGCATCGCGCAGGTCGGGGTCGCGCATGTCGCCGCGCTCCAGCAGCTCGGCCAGCAGATGGCGCAACTCCTCGCCCACGCGCAGCTGGCGCTGGCCGGGGCCACGATTGTCGCGCTCGGATGAAGAAGGGCGACGCCGGGGCATGGAACTCTCCCTCTATTCCCGTCCCTGCGCGCAGCGCGGGGAGGTGCCCGCGTATGACGGCGACACCTCCCCCGCGCGGATCCCGCGCGGGGGAGGAAATCTTGCTGTTACAGGGTCGGCTGGACTTCCTCGACGTCGAAGCATTCGATCACGTCGCCGACCTTGATGTCGTCGTAGTTCTCGAACGCCATGCCGCATTCGAAGCCGTGCTGGACCTCGCGGACCTCGTCCTTGAAGCGGCGCAGCGTCTTCAATGTGCCCTCGTGGATCACCACGTTGTCGCGCAGCAGGCGCACCTTGGCGCCGCGCTTGACCATGCCTTCGGTGACCATGCAGCCGGCGACGTTGCCCACCTTGGTGATGCGGAAGACCTCGCGGATCTGCGCGTTGCCGATGAAGGTCTCCTTGTAGGTCGGCTCGAGCAGCCCGACCATCAGGCCCTGGATGTCCTCGGTCACCTTGTAGATGATCGAGTAGTAGCGGATGTCGATCTTGTCGCGCTTGGCGATCTCGCGCGCCTGCGGGTTGGCGCGCACGTTGAAGCCGATGATCAACGCGCCCGAGGCCTTGGCGAGCGTGATGTCGGCCTCGCTGATGCCGCCCACGCCGCTGTAGACCACGCGGGTTGCCACCTTGTCGGTGGAAAGCCGCTGGATCGCGCCGGCCAGCGCCTCCGCCGAGCCCTGCACGTCGGCCTTGATCAGCACCGGCAGCTCCTTGGCCGTGCCCTCGCGGATGCCCTTGATCATCTCCTCGAGGGTGCCGCGGCCACCGGCGGCGCGGGCAAGCTGGGCCTGCCGGTCGCGCCGGGCACGGAAGTCGGCGATCTCGCGGGCGCGCGCCTCGCTTTCCATGACGTGGAACTCGTCGCCTGCCTGCGGCGTGCCGTCGAGGCCCAGGATCTCGACCGGGACGGCCGGGCCCGCGGTCTGCACGGCGTTGCCGCGATCGTCCATCAGGCGGCGCACGCGGCCCCACACGGCGCCGGCGACCAGCACGTCGCCCACCTTGAGGGTGCCGCGCTGGACCAGAACGGTCGCCACCGAGCCGCGGCCCGGATCGAGCTGGGCCTCGACCACGACGCCGTCGGCCGGACGGTCCGGATTGGCCCTGAGCTCGAGCACCTCGGACTGCAGCAGGATCGCCTCCTCGAGCTTGTCGAGATTGATCTTCTTGATCGCAGACACCTCGATCGACTGCACGTCGCCGCCCAGCTGCTCGACCTGGATCTCGTCCTGCAGCAGCTCGGTTCGAACCCGGTTCGGATCGGCGCCGGCTTTGTCCATCTTGTTGATGGCGACGATGATCGGCACGCCCGCCGCCTTGGCGTGGGCGATCGCCTCCTTGGTCTGCGGCATGACGCCGTCATCGGCCGCCACCACCAGCACGACGATGTCCGTCACCTTGGCGCCGCGGGCGCGCATGGCGGTGAAGGCCTCGTGGCCCGGCGTGTCGAGGAAGGTGATCTTCTGCCCCGACGGCAGGGTCACCTGGTAGGCGCCGATATGCTGGGTGATGCCGCCGGCTTCGTGCGCCACCACGTCGGTCGCGCGCAGCGCGTCGAGCAACGAGGTCTTGCCGTGGTCGACATGGCCCATGATGGTGACGACCGGCGGCCGCGGCACGAGGGACTCGGGCGAATCGACGTTCTCGGCCAAGCCGGTCTCGACGTCGCCCTCGGCGACGCGCTTGGACCGGTGGCCCATTTCTGTAACCACCAGCTCGGCGGTGTCGGGATCGATCGCCTGGTTGATGGTCGCCATCACGCCCATGCGCATCAAGGTCTTGATGACGTCGGCGCCGCGCTCGGACATGCGCGAGGCGAGTTCCTGGACCGTGATGGTCTCGGGGATCGTGACCTCGCGATAGACCTTCTGCTGCGGCTCGCTGGCGTGCTCGCGGCGACGTTCGCGCTCCAGACGGCGACGCTGCTGCGCCACCGACCGGCTGCGGAAGTCGTTCTCGCCCTCGACGGCACGGCCGACGTCGACCTTGTCGGAACGGCGCTTGGGCGCCTCGCGGCGCGCGCCGGGCGGCTGCGGCAGGCGCTTGTTGACGGCAGGCCGCATCGGCGGCGGGCGGCGCAGCGCCGCTTCGGTCGTCTGTGCCACGCCAGGCGCGCCCAGCGGACGGCGGATCGGGGCCACGGCTGCGGCAGGCGCTGCCGGCGCGCCGCCAGCGCCTTCCGGCGCGCGGGCTACGCCCGGCTGCGGCGCGGCAACGGTCGCCTGGTCGAGACGCTTCTGGACCAGCGCGTCGGCCTTGCGCTTGACCTCTTCCTCGGCCTTCTTGCGCGCCTCTTCCTCGGCGAGGCGCTTCTTGTGCTCCTCCTCGGCCTTCTTGCGCGTCTCTTCTTCGGCGGCGCGGCGCACTGCTTCCTGGGCGGCACGCTGGCGGGCCGCCTCGGCGTCGCGGTTGGCGCCGACCAAGGCGCGGGCGCGGGCTTCCTTCTCTTCCTCCGTCAGCGTGCGCAGCACGATGCCACTGCCGCGGCCGGCGCTTTCGCCGCCTCCCGGGCGCGTCGACAGGGGCGCGCGGCCCGCAGGAGCCGCGCCGCCGCCCAGCTTCAGGGTGCGCGCGGTAGCGGCCGGTGCCGCAGCAACCTCGGGCTTGGAGGGAGGCGCCGCCGGGGCAGGCGCGGCCGGACCGCCGACGCGCTTGACCGGTTTCTTGACCTCGACCGTCACCGCCCGCGTGCGCCCGTGCGAGAATTTCTGGCGCACCTGGGTCGCATCACTGCTCTTGCCCTGGGCCGCGCCGGGGCGCGCCGTCGTCGAGAGAGTGAGCGGCTTGGTCGGCTTGGTCGTTTCTTTCTGTTCCGTCATATCGTCTGTTGTCCTTGCTCCGCTCCGGCGCGTCAACCGGTGCCGTTCAGCCGGAAGCCACGCCACCGCGCCGCGCCGACCTCAATTCGCTGAATGAACGCGCCGCCCGCATCGTCGTGGGCGACCGCCGCATAGACCGTCTGCTCGCGGCCGAAGATGCCGCCCAGCGACGCCGCATCTCCCAGCCGCACGACCGGCAGGCCGCTGGCACTGAGTTTCGCCACGCCATCGCCATCCGCCTCGTCGGCGATGACCAGAAGACCCGCCCGGCGCCGGCCGATCATCTGCTCGACCTTCACGAAGCCCGCCACGGCCCGGCCGGCGCGCCGCGCCCGGCCGAGATCGGCGAGGGCCCGCTCGAGCAGAAGCCGCTCGACGCGCTCGCCCAGGTCCGCCGGCGGCCTGACCGACGCCCGCGCAGCCCTGGCAAAGAGGTTCTTGGCCACTGCCCGCTCGACCGCCGACCGCTCGGCCCGCACCCACATGCCGCGGCCCGGGAGCCGCCGCGCCAGGTCGGGCACGACGTCACCCTCGGGGCCCACGACGAAGCGGATCATCCGCTCCGGAGCGCCCTGCTCGCCGGTCGCAATGCACGTGCGTTGCGGGGCTGCAGGGGGAGCCATCACATGGGATTGGGGCATGGCGGCGGCAAGGGCCAAGGGCGGAACCTCCTATCAGGCCTTGGCGGCTTCCGCCGCTTCGGCGTTTTCGCCGGCGAACCAGTGCTCGCGCGCCTTCATGATGATGGCGTTGGCCGTATCGTTGTCCATGGCGCTCTCGCCCACGATCTCGCGCAGCTCGTCGGAGGCAAGGTCGGCGAGGTCGTCGCGCGTCTTGACGCCCTTCTCGCCCAGCGCCACCAGCATCGGCAGGGTGAGGCCCTCGGTCGAGCGCACCTCCTCGTCCATGCCGAGCTCCTCCAGCCGGGCGGCGAGCTCGGCATCGCGCTTCTCGATGTATTCGCGCGCGCGGCGCTGCAGTTCGCCGGCGATCTCCTCGTCGAAGCCCTCGACGCCGGCCAGGTCCTCGACCGCCGAATCGGCGATGTCCTCGACCGCGCCATAGCCCTCGGCCACCAGCAGATGGGCGATGACGTCGTCGACATCGAGCGTCGCCTTGAAGAGCTCGGTGCGCTCGCGCGTCTCCTTCTGCCGCCTCTCGCTCTCTTCCGCTTCGGTCATGATGTCGATTTCCCAACTTGTGAGTTGCGAGGCGAGCTTGACGTTCTGGCCGCGGCGGCCGATGGCGAGGCTGAGCTGATCGTCGGGAACGACCACCTCGGTCTTGTGCTTTTCCTCGTCCATCAGCACCTTGCTGACCTCGGCGGGCGCCAGCGCATTGACGATGAAGTTGGCGGTATCCGCCGACCACGGGATGATGTCGACCTTCTCGCCCTGCAGCTCCTGCACGACGGCCTGCACGCGGCTGCCGCGCATGCCGACGCAGGCGCCGATCGGGTCGATCGAGCTGTCGTGGCTCAGCACCGCGATCTTGGCGCGGCTGCCGGGATCGCGCGCGACGGCCTTGATCTCGATGATGCCGTCGTAGATCTCCGGCACTTCCTGGGTGAACAGCTTGGCCATGAACTGCGGATGGCTGCGCGACAGGAAGATCTGCGGGCCGCGCGGCTCCTCGCGGACGTCGAAGATGTAGGCGCGCACCCGGTCGTTCACGCGCAGCGACTCGCGCGGGATGGTCTCGTCGCGGCGGATGACGCCTTCGGCGCGCTGCAGGTCGACGGTGATGTTGCCGTAGTCCACGCGCTTGACCACGCCCGACACGATCTCGCCGACGCGATCCTTGAACTCCTCGTACTGACGCTTGCGCTCGCTCTCGCGCATGCGCTGGGTGATGACCTGCTTGGCGGTCTGCGCCGCGACGCGGCCGAAATCGATAGGCGGCAGCTCGTCGGTCAGGAAGTCGCCGACCTGCGCCTCGGGATTGCGGCGCTGCGCCTCGACCAGCGAGACCTGCACGTTCTCGTTCTCGACCGGATCGGCGACCTGCATGTAGCGCAGCAGCTTGATCTCGCCGGTCTTGCGGTCGATCTCGGCGCGGATGTCGTGCTCCAGCCCGTACTTGGCGCGGCCGGCCTTCTGGATGGCCTGCTCCATCGCCTCGAGCACTTCCTCGCGCTCGATGCTCTTCTCGCGGGCGACCATGTCGGCCACCTGCAGCATCTCCAGGCGCGGGATATCGGCAGTTGCCATGATGATGTTCCTCTCTTGCAATCCGTCTAATGGGCCTGGGCCGCGCCCTGCTGGGCCAGCCGGTGTTCCTCGATCAACGCGTCGGTCATCTCGAGCTTGGCCTTGGCGATCCCCGACAGCGGCAGCGCCGTCTCCTGGCCGTCGTCGAGACGCACCTTCACCAATCCGTCCTCCAGCCCCAGCAGCGTGCCCTTGAAGCGGCGGCGGCCCTCGATCGGCTGGACGGTCTCCAGGCGCGCCACATGGCCCGCCCATCTCGTGTAGTCCTTGGGCCGCGTCAGCGGCCGGTCGATGCCGGGCGAGCTCACTTCCAAGGTGTAGGAGCCCGGGATCGGATCCTCGACATCGAGCACTGCCGACAGCGCACGCGACAGCATGGCGCAATCCTCGACATCCATCGGCCGGCCGTCGGCCGGCTCGACCATGATCTGCAGGGTGCCGCCCTTGCTCATGGCCACGCGCACCAGCTCGTAGCCCATGCCGACGACGGTCGGGGCGACGATGTCTTCCATGCGACGCAGAAATTCGGTCACGCGGGCCTGTTCTCGACGTTGTGGGCCTGCGGGCGTCGCAAAAAATGAAAAGAGCGGGTTTTCGGCCCACTCTTTTTCTTTGGTTCGTCCCGCGAACCCGATGAGGATGGCGCGGATATAAGCGCCTGCACGCCGACTCGCAAGCAAATCCGCACGTCCAATGGGCACTCTCCGAATAAGTAGCCACCATCGGACCTAAAAATATAATTTTTGATTGCGGTCAGGCTGCGAATTCCTAGCGCCGACGGAAGCGCAGGAACGTGGGCCGGCCGGCGAGCCTCTTCTGCTCGTAACGTGTGGACGGCCAGTCCGCCGGCCGTTCCCGCCAGTCGGCCGGGCAGTGGGCCATCCAGTCGAAAGCGGGATGCGTGCCGGCGTGCTCGACCATCCAGGGCAGGTAACTCGGATCGTCGGTCGCCAATCGCAATTCGGCGCCGGGCATCATCAAGACGGCAAGCCTGTCGAGGGTCTCGCGCTGCACGAAGCGGCGCTTGTGATGCCGCGTCTTGGGCCAGGGATCGGGGAACAGCACGAAGACGCGGCCGAGCGAGCGATCCGGCAGCGCCGCCATCAGAAGCCGCGCATCGTCCGTGAACAGGCGGATATTCGACGCGCCGCTCTTCTCGATCCGCGCCAGGCATTTGGCGACGCCGTTGAGGTAAGGCTCGCAGCCGATCAAGCCGACGTCGGGATGCTGCTCGGCCTGCCACACGAGATGCTCGCCGGCGCCGAAGCCCACCTCCAGCCACACGCCGTCAGGCGGGAGGCGGCCGCCGAAAGCTTGGGCGAGGTCGAGCCTGGCCGGCTCGGCCGGCAGGGCAAGCGCCAGACGGGGCAGCAGCGTGTCCAGCAGCGCCTGCTGGCCCCCACGCAGTTTCTTGCCCCGACGACGACCATGAAGCGTGCGTCGACGGGCTTCGTCCATCGCCGCCTTACATCACCACGTCGATGAGGTACGGGCCCTTCTGCGACATGGCGTAGGTGAGCTGCTTGGTGAGCTCCTCCAGGTCGCTGGCCTTGGCGCCGGGCACGCCCATGCTCTTGGCCATGCCGGTGAAGTCGATCGTCGGGCGGTCCAGCGTCAGCATGTCGATGGCGCGCGGACCGGGGTTGGCCGCGCCGACATCGGCGAGCTGGCTGTAGAGGATCTTGTAGGAGCGGTTGGAGAAGATCATCACGCAGACATCGAGATTCTCGCGCGCCATCGTCCACAGCGACTGGATCGTGTACATCGCGCTGCCGTCGCCGATCATGGCGATGACCTTGCGGTCGGGGCAGGCCACCGCAGCGCCGACGGCGACCGGCGCGCCGAAGCCGATCGAGCCGCCCATGTTGTTCAGCCAGTCGTGCGGCGGGGCGCCCACGCTGTAGGGAAAGAAGCCGCGGCCGGTGGTCACCGATTCGTCGACCACGATGGCGCCCTCGGGCAGGGTCGCGCCCAGCGCGGCGCCCAGGCCTTCGAGCGTGAACTTGCCGGTCGGACGGTCCGGCCGCTTGGGCTGCGGCGACGGCCGGCCTTTCGTTCAGCGCGCCGAGCTCGGCGGCGAGCGCCTCCAGCGAGCCGATCGGATCGCCCTCGACCGGGCAGAGGGTCGAGACCTCGCAGCCCTCCGGCACCAGCACCGACGGCTTGCCGGGATAGGCGAAGAAGGCCGCCGGCGCCTTGGCGCCGCACAGCACCATGTGCTTGGTGCCCTTCAGCATCTCGAGCGCCGTCTCGACCACGAAGTGCAGGCGCAGCACGGGCACGCGGCCCGCGCCGCGCTCGATGCGCGCCGTGCCGCCCGCCGCCTGCACCTTGCAGCCGGTCTTGGCGGCGATCTTGCCGGCCAGCTCGAGGCCCCGCGCACGCAAGGCGCGGCCACCCAGGAACAACATGGCCGACTGCCCGCCCTTGCAGCGCCTTGGCCGCCGCGACCACCGCCTCGTTGGCGGGCTTCTGCGGCGGCGGCGTCTCGGGCGTCTCGGCCACGCCGTCCGCCTCGGTCCAGGCCGTGTCGGCCGGCAGGATCAGGGTGGCGATCTGGCCGGGCGCCACGCGGGCCGCCTGGATGGCGGCGGCGCCATCGGCGGCCACGGTCTTCGAGGTCGGCGAGGTCTTGACCCAGTGCGAGAAGGGCCGCGCGATGCCTTCGATGTCGGCGGTGAGCGGCGTGTCGTACTTGATGTGATAGAGCGCGTGCTCGCCCACGATGTTGACGATGCCGGAGCCCGCCTTCTTGGCGTTGTGCAGGTTGGCCGCCGCATTGGCCAGGCCGGGACCGAGATGCAGCAGCGTCGAGGCCGGCTTGTCGGTCATGCGGTAGTAGCCGTCGGCCGCGCCGCTGCACACGCCCTCGAACAGGCCGAGCACGCAGCGCATGCCCTCGACCCGGTCGAGCGCGCCCACGAAATGCATCTCCGAGGTGCCGGGATTGGCGAAGCAGACTTCGACGCCGCCCTTCACCAAGGTCCGAACCAGACTTTCCGCTCCGTTCATCGACGCCCCCGACCGCAAATGGGAAACAGCGGGCGTGAACAGACATCCAGTCCGGCGACGCCCCGTAGGAGCGGGATAACACGGCGTGATGGCGGGACGAAGCCGGGATCAGGCCTTTCGCCAGTCGGTGCGGTCGGCCCGCGCCGTCATCTGCGGGCGCTGACGCGCAACACCGACCGCCGCGCCTTCACGCGCGAGACCGTCCCCGCAACGATTCGACGCCTGGTCGAAAGCCTCAACCAGCCGGCCTGCGTCACCGGTCGCCGCTGGGATGTCCTGGCATGGAACGCCGCCGCGGCCGAGATCTTCGCCTTCGACAGAATCGCCGAGGAGGACCGCAATACCCTCCTCGCCATGCTGACCAATCCGCGCACGCGGCGTCTGTTCGGCGATGCGTGGGCCGACGAGGCGCGGCGCATGGTGGCGCAATTCCGCGCGACGCATGACCTGTGGGCAGGCGATCCGGCATTTCTCGACCTGCTGGACCGGCTGCGACGGGGCCGCCCCGAGTTCGCGACGTGGTGGGGGGCGCACGACATCAAAAGCGTCGCGGCCCGGCAGAAGCTCCTGGCGCATCCCAAGAAGGGGGCTCTGCGCTTCGAGTATGCGAGCTTCCAGGCCAATGACGATCCGGCGCTGAAGCTTGTCATCTATCTATACGCCGGTGCAAGGCCGCCGCGCGAACTTCGAACAATGACGTTCCCGCTTTATTCCAAGGGGATTATTCAGTATACTTGAAGGAATATTTCAGAACGAAAGTCTTTACCTGATGAGCCATTCGGCCCCCTCCGAGAGCTCGGCCATCGAACCGGCCTTCATCGTCGGCACCGATCTGGTCGAATTCGATCGCCACGACCTGCCGATCTACCAGACGCCCGAAGCACGCTGGGGCGAAGCTTGCCTTGACGACGCGACCTATGGCGCGCCGCTCGATCGTCTGTTCGGCGAGCCTGGCGATGTTCACGTCGACGGCATGGCGCGTGCGGAGTTTCACGCCGACCTCGCCATCGGCGACGATCCTCTGGTCGCGCTTGCGTCCCTGTCCGATGGCTTGATGCTGCCGGCGACGGATCTGTCGGCCGTCGCCTCCCATGGCGATGGCGTGGCGACGACGTTCGACATTGTCAGCGATACCCATGCCGTGGCGCATCTGCACGATGGCTGGCACGGCGGCTGGCATGGCGGCTGGGGCTGGGACGCGTCGGGCACGGACTGGACATTCGACTTCCGTAGCTGAGCCGCCTAGAACTCCGCCACCAGCGTGGAGTCTTCCATGTCGTTCATCCGTGTCGCAGCCGCGCTGCTGGCCGCCGCCCTGCTCTCGATCGCGCCGGGGCTGAGGGCGCAGGAGCTCAGGATCGGGCTGAAGGACGGGCCAAGCGCGCTCGATCCGCAGTATCACAATCTCGCCGCCAACAATCAGATCGCCGCGCATATCTTCGATCCGCTGGTGGCGAAGGATTCCAAGCAGCTTCCGATTCCCGCCCTGGCCCTCTCGTGGAAGGCGATCAGCGACACCGAGTGGGAGTTCAAGCTCCGGCCGGGCGTGAAGTTCCACGACGGGTCGGACTTCAGCGCCGAGGACGTGGTCTTCACCTTCGAGCGCGCGGCCAAGGTGCCCAACAGCCCGTGGCCCTTCACCATGATCACGCGGCAGTTCACGCGCCTCGAGATCGTCGATCCGCTGACCTTGCGCATCCACACATCCGCCGCCGCGCCGCTGCTGCCGATCGATCTTGCAGGCCTGCCCATCCTGTCGCACGAGGCGGCGTCCGGCGGCGCGCCGGAAGGCAAGACGACGGCCGAGCTCAACCGCGGCGAAGGACTGGTCGGCACCGGGCCGTTCAGGTTCGTCTCCTGGCAGCGCGGCGGGGAGCTCGTGCTGGCGCGCAACGACGCCTATTGGGGGCCGAAGCCGGCCTGGGCGAAGGTCGTCTTCCGGCCGTTCCCCGACGGCGCCAACCGCGTGGCCGCCCTGCTGGCCGGCGACGTCGACCTGATCGAAGACCCGCCGGCGGGCGACCTTCCCAAGCTCAGGACGAATCCGAAGGTCACTATGGCGGAGGCCGTCTCGAGCCGCCTTGTCTATATCGCCCTCGACCAGTTCGCCGAGCCCACCCCCGGCATCCCCAACACCGACGGCAAGAACCCCTTGAAGGACAAGCGCGTGCGCCAGGCGCTGAGCCAGGCCATCGACCGCCAGGGCATCGTCGGCAAGACCATGGAGGACCTCGCCGCGCCGGCCGGCGATTTCCTGCCCTGGCCCGCCTTCGGAACGGCCAAGGGCACGCAACCCGACAGGTTCGACCCGGCGGGGGCCAGAAAGCTGTTGGCCGAGGCCGGCTATCCCAAGGGCTTTTCGCTCATCCTGGGCACGCCCAACGGCCGCTATCTCAACGACCTGGACGTGGCCCAGGCGGTGGCGGCGATGTGGCGCCGCATCGGCATCAAGACCGAGGTCGAGGCCTCCGCGCCGGCGGTCTTCTTCAAGAATCGCGACGAATACAGATACAGCGCCTATCTCTCCGGCTGGGGCGCCGACTCGGGCGAGATGTCCAACCCGCTGCGCGCCCTGGTGGCCACATCCAACCGCGAGAAGGGCATGGGCGGCACCAACCGCGGCCGCTATTCCAACCCGGCGATGGACGCCAAGCTCGAGGAGGCGATGCGCACCGTCGACGACAAGAAGCGCGAGGCGCTGCTGCAGGAGGCGAGCCGGCTGGCGATCTCCGACTATGGCCTGCTGCCGCTCTACTTCGAGCTGTCGGTATGGGCGATGCGCAAGGGCCTGGCCTACGAAGCCCGCGCCGACCAGGCGACCCTGGCGCAGTTCGTGACGCCGCTCGCGGCGACGCGCTAGGCCGCGTCGCCCAGCTCGAGCTGGACGAGGTTCACCCAGTAGGCCGCGCCCGTCGTCAGGATCTCGTCGTTGAAGTCGTAGAGCGGCGAATGGACGTTGTGGCAGCCGCCCTCCTCGGTGCCGCCGTTGCCGATCATGATGTAGGCGCCGGGCTTCTTCTCCAGCATGAAGGCGAAGTCCTCGGCGCCGGAGATCGGCGGCGTGTTGGGCTCGACATTCTCGCGGCCCACCGTCAGAGCCGCCGCCTCGACCGCGAGCGAGGTCTGCTCGACGGCGTTGATCAGGGCGGGATAGCGCCGGAAATACTTGCTCTCCGCCGTGCAGCCGCCGGCCTGGGCGATGCCCGCCGCCACCTCCGCCAGGCGGCGCTCCAGCAGCGACGCGCACGGCCGGAGAGAAGCTGCGCGCGGTGCCGCTTGATCAGCACCTCCGACGGGATGACGTTGGGCGAGCCCGCGGTGCCGGCCGCGATATGGCCCACGCTCAGCACCGCCGCCTGGCTCGGCGGCACGTTGCGCCCGACGATGCCCTGCACCGCCACGATGAACTGCGCGGCGACATAGGTCGGGTCGGTGCCGCGATCGGGCATGGCGCCGTGGCCGCCGGTGCCCTTGAAGGTGACCTGCCAACTGTCGGAGGACGCCAGCATGGCGCCGGAGCGGATGGCGAAGCGGCCGGTCGGGATGCCCGGCATGTTGTGCATGCCGTAGACGGCGTCGCAGTTGAACCTGTCGAACAGGCCCTCCTCGATCATCACCCGCGCGCCGCCCAGCCCTTCCTCGGCGGGCTGGAAGATGAAGTGCACGGTGCCGGCGAAATCGGGCGACGCCGCCAGATGCTTGGCCGCGCCCAGCAGCATGGTGGTGTGGCCGTCGTGGCCGCAGGCATGCATCTTGTTGGCATTCACCGAGGCGTAGTCGAAATCGTTCTTCTCCTGCAGGTGCAGCGCGTCCATGTCGGCGCGCAGGCCGATCGTCTTCTGGCCCGGCCGACTGCCCTTCAAGGTGCCGACGACGCCGGTCTTGGCCAGCCCGCGATGCACCTCGATGCCCCAGGCGGAAAGCCTGTCGGCCACGATCTGGGCGGTGCGCTGCTCCTCGAAGGCGGTCTCCGGATGGCGATGGATGTCGCGGCGGATGGCGGTGAGGCCGGCCTGGTCGGCGGCCAAAAGATCGGGCGTGAATCGGGTCATGGTCTTCCTTCCGTAGGGACCGAGACTAGCCGCGCGGCGTGGACCTCGTCGAGGGAGGCGGCCACGGCTTAACCAGGCAGGCGTCAGCCGACTGGGAATTGGAGAAGCTCGCTCGACGACAACGGCTTCATGGGAAGGATTGTAGCGGTCCTTATTCCGGAGTCGGAAGGCGGATACCGGACTCGCGGCCCTAGAAGTCGCGCCGGCGCCGGCTGCCGTAGTAGACCAGCGATATCAGGCCGCCGCCCAGCACGAGAGTGACGACGATGCCGAACGTCATCGCCACGTCGGCGGCGAAGGTCATGGTTGACGCCGGATCGGCCTCGTCCCAGCCCCAGCCGACATACAGAAGCGCGCCGGCGAGGGCGAACAGGATCATCAGGATTCCGACGACCAGCCACGCCCCGCTCCGGCCGGCCGAACGAAACTCGTTGCTGCTATCCATGACCGCTCCGATGTTCACGCGTGTCGGTCCTGGCGAGACCTCTAGCCACTTTGGCCGGGGCGCTCTTTCGAGAATGCCCAGGCAGCGCCGCGTGGCCCATCGGCATGCGATCTCGAAATGGATGCGGAAAGCCGGAAAGACGGCTCCAGGGATGCCGGATAAGCCACCGCGGTATCGGCGTTTGCCGGTCGGGAAGGGGAGCCCATGCAGATTTGCCTGACCAATCCGTTGGTATCCCGTCACCCGGGATGACATCATGAGCGACCTGCGGGGCCGCGACGTGCGATGCCCGGTTCTGCGCGAGGCGCAGCGATGACGATGGCTCGACCGACCTGGCGATGGATGCTTCCGATGGTGCTCGTCGTGCTGGCCGGAGGCGGCTGGTTTCTGTTCGACGCATTCTACAGGCCGGCGCGGCCCATGGCGCCAGCGGCGCAGTCGCCGCTGGCGGCGGTGGGCGTGCGGCCGGCGGTGATGAAAGGCGTCAACCAGTCCTTCGAATTCGTCGGCCGGATCAAGGCCCTGGAAAAGGTCGACCTGCGCGCCCGCGTCGAAGGCTTCCTCGACAAGGTCCTGTTCCGCGAAGGCCAGGACGTCAAGGCGGGCGAACTGCTCTACCAGATCGAGAAGGTCCAGTTCCAGGCGCTGGTCGACCAGGCCACGGCCAATCTCACCGTCGCCGAGGCCGAGCTGACCCGCGCCAGGCTCGAGTACAACCGGCAGCTCGAACTGTCGAAGCGCCAGTTCAGCCCGCAGAGCCAGGTCGACGAGGACAAGGCGGCGCTCGATACCGCCACCGGCAGGGTCTTGCAGATGAAGGCGGCGCTGACGCAGGCCACGGTCAATCTCGGCTACACCGACATCCGCGCGCCGATCGACGGGCGCATCGGCCGTACCGCCTACACGGTGGGCAATCTCGTCAATCCGGCGAGCGGCGTGCTGGCGACCATCGTCAGCCAGGATCCGATCTATGTGCTGTTTCCGGTGAGCGTGCGCGATCTCGAGACCATCCGCGAGGCGCGGCGCAAGGAAGGCGGCGGTCTCGTCAAGATCGACATCCGCGTCAGGCTCTCGAACGGCAAGGACTATCCGCACAAGGGCGTGTGGAACTTCACCGATCCCCAGGTCGATCAGCAGACCGACTCGCTGATCATGCGCGCCACCATCCCAAATCCCGAGAGGATCCTGTCCGACGGCCAGTTCGTCACCGCCGTGATCCAGGAAAGGAAGGAGGAGCCGCGCCTGGTGATCCCGCAGGCGGCGCTTCAGGTCGACCAGTCCGGCTACTACGTGCTGGTGGTCGACGATCAGCACAAGGTCGAGCAGCGTCGGGTGCAGACCGGTCCCAACCTCGGCACCGACATCGTCGTGACCTCGGGCGTGCGCGTGGGCGACAAGGTGATCGTCGACGGCATCCAGAAGGTGCGGCCGGGCCAGATCGTGCAGGAGACGGTCCTGCCCCCCGCGATGGGCGGATAGGCCGGCCGTGATCTCGGGCATCTTCATCGACCGGCCGCGCCTGGCCTTCGTCGTCTCGATCGTCATCACGCTCGCCGGCCTGCTGGCGATCTTCCAGATCCCGGTGGCGCAGTTTCCCGAGATCGTGCCGCCGCAGGTCTCGCTGACGACGCTCTATCCCGGCGCCGATGCCGAGGTGACCGAAACCACCGTCGCCCAGCCGATCGAGCAGCAGATCACCGGCGTCGACAACGCGCTCTACTACCAGTCGGCCAGCGCCGCCGACGGCAGCTACAACCTCACCGTGACGTTCGCGCTCGGCACCGACCCCGACATCAACACGGTGAACGTGCAGAACCGCGCGCAGCTCGCCACGCCGCTGCTGCCGCAGGAAGTGCAGCGCCAGGGCCTCGTCATCCGCAAGAAGTCGGCGGCGCTCCTGCAGATCATCACGCTCTATTCGCCCAAGAACACCTACGACGCGCTCTACCTGAACAACTACGCGACCATCAACGTCATCGACCAGCTGTCGCGCGTACGCGGCGTCGGCCAGGCGACGCTGTTCGGCGCGCTCGACTATTCGCTCAGGCTCTGGCTCGACACCGATCGCCTCACCGCCTTCAACCTCACGCCGTCCGACGTCGTGGCGGCGATCCAGAGCCAGAACGTCCAGGCCGCGCTCGGCCGCATCGGCGCGGCGCCGACGCCGCAGGGCCAGCAGTTCCAGCTCACCATCAAGACCCAGGGCCGGCTGACCCGGCCCGACCAGTTCGACAACATCATCGTGCGCGCCAATCCCGACGGCTCGGTGGTGCGGGTCAAGGACGTGGCCCGCGCCGATCTCGGCGCCAAGAGCCAGGAACGCTACAGCCGCTTCAACGGCGCGCCGACGGCGGCGATCGGCATCTTCCAGTCGCCCGGCGCCAACGCCGTCGACGTCGCGCGCCACGTCCGCGAGGTGATGGAGGAGCTGAAGCAGCGCTTCCCCGACGATCTCGTCTACGACACGTTCTGGGATTCCACGGTGTTCGTGACCTCGACCATCGAGGAGGTCGTGCGCACCCTGGTCATCGCCTTCGTGCTGGTGGCCCTGGTCGTCTTCCTGTTCCTGGGCAAGCTCCGCTCGACCGTCATCCCGCTGGTCGCCGTGCCGGTGTCGATCATCGGCACCTTCGCGGTCCTGCTGCTGATCGGCTACTCGGCCAACACCGTCTCCCTGCTCGCCCTGGTGCTGGCCATCGGCATCGTGGTCGACGATGCCATCGTCGTCATCGAGAACGTCGAGCGCGTGATCGAGGAGGAGCCGGATCTCTCCATCCCGGAGGCCACCAAGAAGGCGATGGCCGAGATCACCGCGCCCATCATCGCCATCACCCTGGTGCTGCTCTCGGTGTTCGTGCCGGTCGCCTTCATTCCCGGGCGTCAGCGGCCAGCTCTTCCGCCAGTTCGCCGTCGCCGTCTCGACCGCGATGGTCATCTCGGCGATCAATGCGCTGACGCTCAGCCCCGCCCTCTGCTCGGTGCTGCTGAGGCGCGGCGGGAGCCAGTGGCGCCCCATGCAGAAGGTCCTGGGCGCCATCGACTGGGTGCGCGACGGCTATGTCGCCGTCGTCCGGCGCCTGGTACGCGTCGCCCTGTTCGGCTTGCTGGCCGTCGCCGTGGTGGCGGCCGGCGCCTTCGGGCTGTTCAGGCTGACGCCCCAGGGCTTCCTGCCGGCGGAGGACCAGGGCGCCTTCTTCGCCGCCATGCGCCTGCCCGAAGGCGCCTCGCTCAACCGCACCCAGGAGCTGGTGCAGCAGGTCGAGAACATCATCAGGCCGATCCCCGGCGTGCAGGGCGTGGTGTCGGTCGTCGGGCTGAACTTCATCGACTACGTCGTGTCGTCCAACAGCGCGTTCTTCGTCGTCCGGCTGAAGCCCTACGAGCAGCGGACCGCGCCCGAACAGCAGGTCGACGCCATCCTCGCCAGCCTGCGGCCCAAGCTCGCCGCCATCCAGGGCGCCATCGTCTTTCCCTTCAACCTGCCGCCCATCCTGGGGCTGGGCAGCACCGGCGGGTTCCAGTACGCGCTCCAGGCCCTGCAGGGCCAGCCGCCGTCGGACCTCGCGGCGGTGACGCGCGGCCTGATCGTGGCGGCCAACCAGCAGCCCGAGCTTGCCGGCGTCTTCACCACCTTCGCCGCCGACACGCCGCAGGTCTATCTCGACATCGACCGCGACAAGGCCCAGGTGCTGGGCGTCAAGGTGAGCGACATCTTCAACGCGCTGCAGTCGACCCTGGGCGGCTACTACGTCAACGACTTCAACCTGTTCGGCCGCACCTGGCAGGTCAACATCGAGTCCGAGCAGCGCTTCCGCGACGCCGTCGACGACATCTACCGCGTCTATGTCCGCAACAGCGCCGGCGCCATGGTGCCGATCCGCGCGCTGGCCCAGGCCAAGCTGGTCCAGGGGCCGCAGGTCGTCATCCGCTACAACGGCTTCCGTGCCGCCATCATCAACGGCGCGCCCAAGCCCGGCTTCAGCTCCGGCCAGGCGCTGGCGGCGATGGAGAGGATCTCGGCCACGACGCTGCCGCCCGGCTACGGCTACGAATGGACGGCGACCGCCCTGCAGGAGAAGACGGCGAGCGGCCAGACCGGCATCGTGCTGGGGCTGGCCATCCTGTTCGCCTATCTCTTCCTGGTCGCGCTCTACGAAAGCTGGAACATTCCCCTGCCCGTGCTGATGTCGGTCAGCGTCGGCGTGCTGGGCGCGATCGCCGGCGTGGCCTGGGCGGGGCTCGCCTTCGACGTCTACGCCCAGATCGGCCTCGTCGTGCTGGTGGCGCTGGCCGCCAAGAACGGCATCCTGATCGTGGAGTTCGCCGTCGAACAGCGACGACACGGCAAGGAGCTCCTCGACTCGGCCGTCGAGGGCGCGCGGCTGCGCTTCCGGCCGGTGGCGATGACCAGCTTCGCCTTCATCCTCGGCCTGCTGCCGCTGGTCGTCGCCGCGGGCGCCGGCGCGGCCAGCCGCCGCGCCGTGGGCACGCCGGTGTTCGGCGGCATGATCGCGGCGGCCGTGTTCGGCATTTTCGTGATCCCGATGCTGTACGTGGTCTTCCAGCGGCTGCGCGAGCGGTTCGGCCGGCCGGGTCGGCAAAAGCCGGCCCGCCAGGAGCCCGACCCGGCCCCAGGAGCGCCTGTCGCCTGACACCCGCCTGGGCTAGACTGGGGATCGGTCCGCAGTGGGTCGCAGGGAAGGAACTTCAATATGACCTACAGGCTGTGGTGGACCGTCGGTTACACCTGCAGTTCGGAACGCGAGTTCCTCGCCGCCAAGCACCGGTTGCTGCCGGCGACCTATGAGATGCTGGACGACGCCCTGCGCCGGGCGGGCCAGGTCGCCCGCGCGGGCGGCGTCGCCTGGCTGATCGAGGGCGACGACAAGACGCGGCTCGAGCGCGGCCTGATCGAGCAGACGCTGCGCAAGCGCGCCGCCGAGTTGGAAAGCCAGGCGCCGCCCACCGACCGGCCGCGCCGGCGCATGGACGGCTGAAGCGGGTCGCGCCCGTGCGGACGGCCGAGCGCGAGAGGATGAACGACCGGCGCTGAGCCGCACGTCCGCGTCCGCATGAGGGTGGCGTCGTTCCGCCCGACGCGCTAAATCCCCCGCCGCCATGATCCTGTTCCCGGCGATCGACCTCAAGGACGGCCAGTGCGTGCGCCTGCTGCGCGGCGACATGGCGCGCGCCACGGTGTTCAACGACAGCCCGGCGGCGCAGGCCAAGGCCTTCGCCAATGCCGGTTGCGAATGGCTGCATCTGGTCGATCTCAACGGCGCCGTCGAGGGCCATCCCGTCAACCGCACGGCGGTGGTCGAGATCCTGAAGGCGGTCGAGGTGCCCGCCCAGCTCGGCGGCGGCATCCGCACCATCGAGAGCATCGCCCAGTGGATCGACGCCGGCATAAAGCGGGTGATCCTGGGGACCGTCGCCGTCAAGGAGCCGGGGATGGTGAAGGCGGCTTGCCGGCAGTGGCCGGGCCAGATCGCCGTCGGCATCGACGCACGCGACGGCATGGTGGCGGTCGACGGCTGGACCAAGCAGAGCACGGTGCGCGCGCTTGACCTTGCGCTGCGCTTCGAGGACGCCGGCGTGTCGGCCATCATCTACACCGACATCGACCGCGACGGCGCCATGGGCGGCGTCAATGTCGACGCCACCATCACCCTGGCCCAGCACCTCACCACGCCGGTGATCGCCTCGGGCGGGGTGAGCTCGCTCGACGACCTCCGGGAACTGAAGCCGGCCGAGGAATATGGCATCGTCGGCGCCATCGTCGGCCGCGCTCTCTACGACGGACGGGTGACCGTGCCGGACGCCATCCGCGTGCTGAAGGGCGACTAGCCGTGCTGAAGGTCCGCATCATCCCCTGCCTCGACGTGAAGGACGGCAGAGTCGTCAAGGGCGTGCAGTTCGTCGACCTGCGCGACGCCGGCGACCCGGTCGAGCAGGCGCGCGTCTACGATGCCGCCGGCGCCGACGAGCTCACCTTCCTCGACATCACGGCGAGCCACGAGAATCGCGACACCATCCTCGACGTGGTCGGCCGCACCGCCGAGCAGTGCTTCATGCCGCTGACGGTGGGCGGCGGCGTGCGCACGATCGAGGACATCCGCCGCCTGCTGCTGGCCGGCGCCGACAAGGTCTCGATCAACTCGGCCGCCGTGGCGCGGCCCGACTTCGTCAGGGAAGCGGCCGAGAAATACGGCGACCAGTGCATCGTGGTGGCGATCGACGCGCGCCAGACTGGGCCGGCGCAATGGGAGGTGTTCACCCATGGCGGCCGCAAGGGCACCGGCCTCGACGCCGTCGATTGGGCGCGCCGCATGACCGCCTCGGGCGCCGGCGAGATCCTGCTCACCTCGATGGACCGCGACGGCACCCGGTCGGGCTTCGACCTCGCCCTGACCCGCGCGGTGTCGGACGCCGTGCCGGTGCCGGTGGTGGCGTCGGGCGGCGTCGGCACGCTCGATCATCTGGTCGAGGGCGTGCTCGAGGGCGGCGCCTCGGCGGTGCTCGCCGCCTCGATCTTCCATTTCGGCGAGTTCACCATCGCGCAGGCGAAGGAACATCTCCGCCGTTCGGGCGTTGCCGTACGACAAATCTCGCGCGCGGCGTGATTTTGGCGTAAAGTCTTGGCTGCGCCCGGACAAGAGGCGCCTCGAAGATCAGTATCGCCCCACTTCCAGGCGGCGGAGTTTCCCCTCGGATGGCCAAGGACAAGAAAGCCAGGAGAAAGGCGCGTGGCAAGAAGCGCGGCAACGGTCTCGCCAGCGAAAGCGAGCACGTGCTCGATCGCCTGTATTTCGTGATCGACAGCCGCAAGGGTGCCGACCCCAATACCTCCTACACCGCCCGCCTGTTCAGCCGCGGCCGCCAGCAGATCGCCAAGAAGCTGGGCGAGGAGGCGGTCGAGACTCTGATCGAAGGCATCCGCGGCGACAGGCCCAAGCTCGTGGGCGAGAGCGCCGACATGCTCTACCATCTGCTGACTCTGTGGGCGGCGACCGGCGTGAAGCCCAAGGCGGTGTGGACCGAGCTGGCGCGCCGCGAGGGCCTGTCGGGCATCGCCGAAAAGGCCGCCCGCAAAAGCTGAGGGCAGCGACGGCACGCACGCTTTCCAAGCGGCGGCGGCTGCGCTAGCCAAGGCGGCCCTTCCGGAGAGTCCGCCATGTCCGCCTACGATCGCAACAACGTCTTCGCGCGCATCCTGCGCGGAGAGCTGCCGTGCAGGAAGGTCTACGAGGATGCCTTCGCGCTGGCCTTCCACGATCTCCACCCGCTGGCGCCGGTGCATGTGCTGGTGATCCCCAAGGGCGAGTACGTCTCGCAGGCCGATTTTTGTGCCCAGGCGCCCGCCGAGCTGCTGGTCGGCTTCTGGCGCGCGGTGGCGGCGGTGGCGCAGGAGCTGGGGCTGGAGAAGGACGGCTACCGCATCGTCGCCAATCACGGCCCCAATGGCGGCCAATTGGTGTTCCACTTCCATGTCCATGTCTTCGGCGGCCGCCAGATGAGCCATCAGATGCGCAGCATGCCGCGCCCTGGTGATACGGAATGATCTCTCGCCGCGCCGTCCTGGCGGCCGGGGGGTTCCTGGCCCCCTTGACCGCGCGGGCGCAGAACGCGGCCAAGGGCTTCTATTCCAGCGGCACCCAGGAACGTACCGTGCGCTTCGCCGGCAAGGACGGCGTGACGCTTGCGGGTACGCTGCTGCTGCCCATCAAGAGCGAGCTGCAGCGCGTGCCGGGCATCGTGCTGGTGGCGGGCAGCGGCCCGACCGACCGCGACGGCAACAATCCGCTGGCGCCCGGCCGCACCGATCTGTTGAAGCAGATCGCCGCGCTCCTGGCGCGGGCCGGCATCGCCACCTTGCGTTACGACAAGCGCGGCATCGGCGGCTCGACGCCGCGGCCGCGCGACGCCACGCTGGCCGAGCAGGAGCAGTTCTTCTCCTTCGAAAATTTCGTGGCCGACGTCGTGGCCGCGCAGGCCGAGCTGACGAGGCACGACGAGATCAAGTCCTACGCCACGGCGCTGCTCGGCCACAGCGAGGGCGGGTTGCTGGCGTTGGCCGCCGCCCCCACGATCGCCAAGAACCAGCCGCATGGCATGGTGCTGGCCGCGACACCGGGCCGTCCGATGGGCGACATCCTGCGTGCGCAGATCGCGCGCGACGCCCCTATCCTCGTCGACGATTCCGCGCGCGCCATCGCGGCGATTCAGGCCACGGGGCACGTGCCATCCGATCTGCCGCGCGAGCTCGAGGTGCTGTTTCCCTCCTATGCCGGTCCATTCCTGCAGAGGCTGCTGGCCTTCGATCCGGCGCAGGCGCTGCTTGCCTCCGACCTGCCTTGCCTGATCGTGCAGGGCGCGGCCGACCGCCAGGTGGTGCCGATGGGGGACGTGCAGCCCCTGATCGACGCGCTGAGCAAACGCCCCGCCCTCGGCGAGGCGGTGATCATTCCGGCGGTCAGCCACAATCTCAAGCTCGTCTCCTGGCCGAACGATCCGGGCTTCGCCGGCCCGATCGCGCCGGCTGTGGCGAGCAAGCTCACCCAGTGGCTGGTGCCGCTGCTGGGCGCTTGATCGGGCGTCGAAGCGGGCCGATCATCGCGGCAAACATGGAGGAAGCAGCATGTCCGTCACGGTGCGCGCGCTGACTGAAGCGGTGGGCGCGGAGATTTCCGGCGTCGATCTCGGGCGCCTGGGCGAGCAGGACTTCGCCGCGATCGAGCGCGCCTGGACCGACCGGGCGATGATCCTGCTGCGCGGCCAAAAGCTCGGCGACGACGACCTGCTTTCCTTCAGCCGCCGCTTCGGCGAGCTCGACCCGCCGCCCAACCAGGAACGCGGCCGCATCAGCCCGCCGGGCTATCCCGACATCTACGTCGTCTCCAACGTGCTCGACGCCAAGGGCGAGCCGATCGGCGCGCTCGGCGCCGGCGAGGCGGTGTGGCACACCGACATGAGCTATCTCGACCTGCCGCCCGACGCCTCCATGCTCTACTCGCTGGAGATCCCGCCAAGCGGCGGCAACACCTGGTTCTGCGGCATGCAGGCCGCCTGCGATGCCCTGCCGGCCGACCTGCGGCGCAGGATCGAGGGACGGCGCATCAAGCACGACGGCACCTACAATTCGGGCGGCTATCTGCGCAAGGGCGTGACCCCGACCGACGATCCCATGGCCGCGCCCGGCGCCTGGCATCCGGCGATCCTCAAGCATCCGGCCAACGGCCGCGCCACGCTCTATCTCGGCCGGCGGCGCAATTCCCATGTCGAGGGCTATTCGCGCGAGGAGTCCGACGCGCTGCTCGAGGCGCTGTGGGCGCACGCGACCGAACCGCGCTTCGTCTACGAGCATGTCTGGAAGCTGGGCGACCTCGTGATGTGGGACAATCGCTCGACCATGCACCGGCGCGACCCGTTCGACGGCGCGGCGCGGCGCATCATGCATCGCACCCAGATCAAGGGCAGTCACAAGCCCATGGCCTTCGCGGCCTGAACCAACAAGAACGAGCGGAGGGAACATGCGGCGGCAGAAGAAGTTCTATGCCTGGGGCTACGCCGATGAGGATCTGGCGCCCGAGGAGATCAAGCCGTGGGAGGCCGAGATCGCCCAGCGCTACGGGCTGAACGGCTTCGACGTCACGCCGCCGCCCAAGCCCGAGGAGATCAGCCTGCGCAGCACCCGCGTCAGCGTGCCGCCGGCGCTGCAGCCGATCGTGCGCACCGATCACCTGACACGGCTGGAGCACAGCTACGGCAAGGCGGGCTTCGACACCTGGCGCATGTTCATGCGCTCGGTGCCCAACCCGCCGGATGCCGTGGCCTTCCCGGAGAACGAGGCCGACATCGTGCGCCTGCTGGACTGGTGCGATTCCATCGGCGCCAAGGCGATCCCCTATGGCGGCGGCTCGTCCGTCGTCAAAGGCATCGAGCCTCCCGCCGCGGCCGGCAAGGTGGTCACGATCTCGACCCGACACATGGACAAGGTGCTGGAGGTCGACCCGGTGAGCCAGGCCGCGCGCATTCAGGGCGGCATCTACGGCCCGGCCATCGAGGACCAGTTGCGCAGCACGCCTTTCACCATGCGCCACTACATGCAGGCCTATCGCTGCTCGACCCTGGGCGGCTGGATCGCCACGCGCTCGGGCGGCCACTACGCCACGCTCTACACCCACATCGACGATTTCGTCGAAAGCATGCGGGTGGTGAGCCCGGCCGGCACGCTCGAGACGCGCCGCCTGCCGGGCTCGGGCGCGGGGCCCAGCCCCGACCGCATGTTCCTGGGCTCCGAAGGCATCCTGGGCATCATCACCGAAGCCTGGCTGCGGCTGCGCAAGAAGCCGACCTTCAGAGCATCGACCTCGGTGCGCTTCAAGAGCTTCTACGACGGCGCCGACGCGGTGCGCGACATCACCCAGGCCGGCCTCTATCCCGCCAATTGCCGGCTCCTGGAAGCGCGCGAGGCGCTGCCCGGCATTCCCTGGAGCAACACGGAGGCGGTGCTGGTGCTGGCCTTCGAATTGGCCGACCATCCGCTCGACGCCTGGATGGCGCGCGCGCTCGAGATCTGCCGCGACCACGGCGGCGTGGCCGACCCGACGGCCGACGACGAGAATGCGCACCGCTCGGGCGCGGCCGGCGCCTGGCGCAACCGGTTCATCCGCGCGCCGCACTATGGCGAGCACGCGGTGGCGCGCGGCATCCTCTCCTCGACCTTCGAGACCGCGATGACCTGGGAGCGCTTCCGCGACTTCCACCAGAAGATCACCAGGATCACCCACGACACGATCAAACGCGTGACCGGCCGCGACGGCACCGTCACCTGCCGCTTCACCCACGTCTATCCCGACGGGCCCTGCCTCTACTTCACCTTCGGCGGCATCCTCGACAAGCGCGTGGCGCTCGAGCAGTTCATGGAGGTGCTGTCGACCTGCACGGCGGCCGCCGTCGAGCATGGCGGCACGACCACGCACCATCACGCCGTCGGCCGCTTCCACCGGCCGTTCTACGACAAGCAGCGGCCCGAGCTGTTCGCCCGCGCCCTGCGCGGCGCCAAGCGCGAGCTCGATCCCAAGGGCATGATGAATCCCGGCGTGCTGATCGATCCGTGACCGGAGCCCGCCGCGCTCAGGGCGTCGACGGCTTGCGCGCGAAGAAGATCAGCGTGATGCCGAGCCGGAACAGCAGCAATGCCCCGAGGCCGACAAAGAACAGCGAGCCGACGACGAGATAGTCGTCGACTTCGCCGGTGTACAGGATCGTATTGGGGATCTTGATCGCCTCGATAAAGATCTCGGCGAGCAGGCCGATCACGAGCTGGCCGGCGCCATAGTTGTGGCAGAGATGGTCGATCGACGCCTGCCACGCTTCGTCGGCCCCGCCGAGCAGCCCGAAGACCTCGCGCAGCGTCTTGCGCTCCTCCAGCGCCACGCCCAGGCCGATCATGATGACGCCGATGCCGGTGCAGATGTCCATCTCTTCCTTGATGTCGGGCTTGCCGAACAGATGGCCCGACACTTCACCGATGGAAAAGACCATGGGCAGGACGATCAGCAGCGAGAGGACGCCAATCGTGAAACGCGACGACAATACACGCCCCAGCCACCGCATCACCCGCCGTCTCCCAAACGCCCATGGCTGTCCGTTGCCGCACAATCGGCACTCGCACTGCGAGCCTCGACGGCAGTATAGCTAGGCCGACGCCGGTCCCGCGAGGGACGCGGCCGGCAAATCGTCATGGCCCCCCTCGCGCGTAACGTCGCAGCAACATGGACTGGCTCTACTCCTTTCCGGACATCGTCATCCTGATGGTCTGTGCCGCCACGCTGGCGGCGATCATCGTGTTCCTGCCGGCGCTGGTGCGGCGCATCCCGTGGATGACGCCCAATGATGCCAACACCGATTTCGTGCTGCGCATGCAGGCGACGCTGTTCACCATGACCAGCCTGGTGCTCGCCTTCACCCTGGTCGAGGCCGAGAACAACTTCCGCAAGGTCGACGCCCTGGTGTCGACCGAGGCCTCGCAACTCAATCGCCTGGACCGACTCCTCCTGCGCTACGGCGACCCGGCTGCCGAGGCGATCCGGCCACACCTGCTGAGCTATGCCCGGTCGATCGTGAGCGACGAATGGCCGAACATGCTGAAGGACAAGCCCAGCGAGAAGACGCGCACGGCACTCGCGCCGATCTCGCGCGGCGTGCTCTCGCTCGATCCGCAGACCAACCGCCAGACGATGATCTACGGCGAGATCCTGAGGTCCTTCGATTCGATCGCCGAATCGCGCGACGCCCGCCTGGCCGCGGTGTCGGTGGCCCTGCCTGCCGCCTACTGGCAGGTCGTGCTGTTCGCCGTCCTGATGCTGCTGTTCATCAGCAGCACCGTGGTGCGCACGCCGTTCCGGGCCACGGTGCTGGCCGCCCAGATGGCGGTCATTGGGGCCTTCCTCGGCTTCGTGTTCATCCAAGACCAGCCCTTCAGGGGCCAGATGGCGGTCGATGCCGAGCCGATCGCGCAAGTGATCGCCCTGCTCGAGGCGCGCAAGGGCGGCTGACGAAGGCCAGGCCGTGGTCGATTACGCCGCCATCGCCGCCCTTCGATCCGCCGCATCCTCGAAGGCGTCACCGGCGCGGCCTTGATCGGGCTGGGGCTGAGGCTCGCGGCCAAAGAGCGTTGAAGGACAAAGATGACCAAGACCTGCAAAAGGCGGCGGCCGCTGCTGATCGATCGGTGATCCGGCGATCAAGGGCTCGGGCAGCTCATACGCGTCGATCACGAGCCGTCAAACGAGCGCCTTTGCAAGGTGTGCCGCGTCCAGGAGGAAAGCCCGGACGTCAACGAACAGCGCGGCAAGTTCCAAGCTGAACAGCCAGGCCAAGGCGTAGAACGCGGGCGGATGGCTTGCACTGAAGCGTATCGCGCGGTCGGGCAGCGCTGTGGCGCCGATCAGCCGGCACAGCACGAGCATCAGCACGACGCCCATGACCGCGCCCGCAACCACATCGCTCGGCCAGTGATAGCCGAGATAAACGCGCGGCAGGCAGATGACCAGCACGGTCCAAAGAGCCGTGGCTGCGCCCAGCCAGTGCGAGCGCCTCCACAGCGGAACGCTGAGCGCGAAGAACAGGGCCGCGTGGTCGCTGGGAAACGAGCTGAAGGCGTTGAGCGTAAGGGGATTGACGCCGTGGGCGAGGTGTATCGCGAGGCCCGGCGTATGCAGCGGCCGCAGGTGGAAGGGCAGGGAAATCTGCAGAAGTCGCGACGCGACGGCCACGAGGCTGGCGGCGAGAAGCCCGACCACGACGTCACGGCGCTGCTCGCGGACACCGTCCTTGGCCTCGAACCAGAGCCACCAATAGGCGGCAAGGAACACGCCCCCCTTCAGGAGGGGCGAGTCGGCGATGTCGTATATGAGCTTGTCGAGAGCAACGTTTTGACCAGCAAGTTGATTCGCCGAAAGAACAAGTACGCGATCGACTTGTTCGAAGGACGTCATTCGGTTGTCTCCTCCCTGCAATGTTTTGGTAATGCTAGGGAAACGGCTCATGCCCGGCTGTGATATTGTCGTAACGACGCGACTGCTGGCCCGATCCTTGATAGAGTGCCTGGCGGTTCCTAGGTCCCCAAGGGATTGTGGGACGGGCCCCTCTGGCGATGCCGGGCATCGCGATTTCGGACCGCATCGGGCGCGCCCGGTGCATCAACCGTCCCTGGCGCGTCTCCATGACGGCATTGGAGGTCGCCATGCACCGCAAGCTGCAATCCCTTCTGCTCAAGCTCGCCCACATCCAGGCCCTGATCGATCGGGAGCACAGACGTCCCGCGCCCAGCTGGATCACCTTGTCGCGGCTGAAAATCCTTCGGCTAAACTTGAGGACCGCTTGCAGCTTCTCGTCGTGAAGCCTGCGAACCACTGAGCGCCGCGGCCGCCGTCGCGGGGGCAGCGACCGGTCAGGCCGCCATCGCCGGGCGCGCTTGAGGACGTCTGTAGCTCAGCGCCTCGGCGATGTGCAGGCGGCGCACGGCGTCCGAACCGTCGAGATCGGCCAGCGTGCGGGCGACGCGCAAGGTGCGATGCCAGGCGCGGGCCGACAGGCCAAGCCGCTCGGCCGCCCGTGTGAGCAGCGCGCGGCCCTCGGCGTCGGGCTCGGCGACGGCCGCCAGCAGCGCGCCATCGGTGTCGGCATTGCACCGCGGCTTGGCCCAGTCGCGGGCGCGATCGGACAGCAGGCCCGCCGCCGGATCGGCTTCGACGGCCAACAGCTTTCCTTTGCGATCGAGCGCGGACAGGCGTTCGCGCTGGACGGCGCGCGCCGCGGCGACGCGGGCCAGGACATCGGCCGAGCTTTCGGCGGGCGGCGGCAGGGCGAGGTCGGCCGAGCTCACCGGCGGCACGTCGATGCAAAGATCGATGCGGTCGAGCAGCGGGCCCGAGAGCTTGCCCTGATAGTCCAGCCCGCAGCGCGGGGCGCGGCCGCAGGCGCGGTTGGGCTCCATGAGATGGCCGCAGCGACAGGGGTTCATGGCGGCGACGAGCTGGAAGCGGGCCGGATAGGTGACGTGGGCATTGGCGCGCGCCACGGTGACGCGGCCCGCCTCCAGTGGCTGGCGCAGGGCTTCCAGGGTGGCGCGATTGAATTCCGGCAACTCGTCGAGGAACAGCACGCCGTGATGGGCGAGCGACACCTCGCCCGGCCGGGCGCGCGGGCCGCCGCCCACCAGCGCCTGCAGGGTCGCCGAGTGATGCGGATCGCGGAAGGTGCGGCGGCGGCTGAGCTTGCCCTCGGCGAGGTCGCCGGCCAGCGAGCGCACCATCGAAGCCTCCAGCGCCTCTTCCGGCTCGAGCGACGGCAGGATGCCGGGCAGGCGTGCCGCCAGCATCGACTTGCCGGAGCCGGGCGGCCCGATCATCAGCCTTGTGGCACCATAGGACCCAAGAATTATAATGCAGTCCTCGACAGGAGCGGAAGGCAGCAGCCAGTGACCGGCAAGCAGACGAAGCGGCGGGGCAGCAACAGACCGAAGGCCTACAGCTACACGAGGTTCTCGACGCCAGAGCAGTCCAAGGGTGACAGCGCAAGGCGGCAGACCGAAGCGGCCGAAGCCTACGCCCGCCAACATGGCCTGGACCTCGATACGGCTCCTCACCTTCCGCGACCTAGGGGTGTCCGCCTATCGCGGCCGCAATGTCGCTGAGGGCAATCTCGGGGCCTTCCGGCGAGCCGTGGAGGCAGGGCGTCGTCGCCCGCGGTTCCTTCCTGCTCGTGGAGAACCTTGACCGCCTCTCGCGCCAATCCGCGCTCCAAGGCCATCCGCATCTTACAGCGACATCGTTGAGGCTGGGGTCACGGTTGTCACTCTGTCGGACGGGAAGCAGTACACCGAGGAGAGTCTACACAACGACCTCACGTCACTCATTCGATCGCCATGCTTACGTTCGTTCGGGCTCATGAGGAGTGCTATGCTCAAGGGACGCCGTGTGCGAGCCGCATGGGATAACAAGCGGAAGCTAGCCATTGAGAACGGCACGCCGCTCACGAAGCGTACTCCTAGCTGGCTGTTCCTCGGGGCCAATGGAAAGCTTCGCCTCGATCCCCGCAAGGCTGCCATCGTCCGCCGCATCTTTGATATGACCCTAGCTGGTGTCGGCCAACACGCCATTGCCGAGACCTTCAACAAGGAGAAGTTGAAGCCCCTCAACGGGGCCGCCTACTGGCACCGGAGCACCGTCAAAAAGACGTTGGAGAACCCTGCCGCAGTCGGCCGCCTCATCGCTCATCGTGTCGAATACGAAGGTGGAAGGAAGGTCCGCAAACCCGTTGTCGAGGTCGACGAGTCACTTCCCGCCTGTCGTCTCTATGGAAACTTGGAAGCGCGTGCCAGGACATGAGGGGCCAGGCATCCCAGCCCGCGCCCAAAGGCCCGTCGGCGCTCCAGAACGTCCTCGCAGGGATCGCTAGGTGCCCGTTCTGCAACGGCGCGATGACCAGAATCGTCGAAGGGGCCGGCGAAGAGCAAGAAGGCTGGTGCTCCGTACCTTGTGTGTGCCAAGGCGAAGGCCGGGGCAGGATGCCAGTACAAAGCCGTGCGAGTGGATCGCGTCGAGGTAGCCTTGCAGAACAGTTGGTCCGAGTTGCTTGGCACCATTCCCACCGGCGACGAGAGCATCGATACGAGACTTCAAGAACTTGAGAACGGACTCGACGCGGCCCAGGAAGCGGCACAGCGGGTTACCGAGGCGATTGCTCAGCGGGGCATCACGGGTGCGCTCGGGGATCGCCTGCGGGACATAGAAGAGGCCATACGGGAGATCGAGCATGAGAAGGCAGCCTTGATTGCCAACATCGAAGACGCCCCGTCTACTGGACATGAAGGTTGCTGAGCTGGACAGGGAGGTGGTGAAGACCAAGCCCGATCGCCAGCGAGTGAACGCGCTCTTGCGTCAGATGGTCAACGCGGTCGTGGTCGACTACGTCAGTGGCAACGCTTATCTTTGAGTGGCGGCACGGCGGCGAGTTGTATGTGTCCTTCGCGATGCCCAGCGGCAGTGACCCCGACAAGGGATGGAGCGGTGTCATAGGAGGACGAAGGGGTGATCCACGGGCCTCCTGACGGAAAAATCTGAGCGACCTCCCGCAACCGAGAATTCGCTGTGATTCCCCCCGTGGGCCCGTCGTGCAACTAGACTGTCGTCTCAACCGGGAAGCTAGGCGCTCTTCTCGGTCAGGTCGATCAGCGCTTCGAGGCCGGCCGAAAGGGCTCGCCTGTGATGACGGAAAGTCCTTCCCGACCTTCACCGTCTTCCCGGGCAGGAGCTGACCCGCCACCACCAGCAACATCATTGCGGCGTTGTCATCCTTCGCCCATGCAAGAACTTCGCGACAATGACCAGCGCGAGTGACGCCTTGCCCGCGGCAACAGCGGATAGCTCGACCCTCTTCTTGAAAAACACGTCTTCATTCTCCATTCCAATTTGTACTGCGCGGAGAGTCCCATAGCGATGGTGTCGGTGACGACGCTCACATGTGAGTCAAGTTGACTCAGGCATGCGCCTGTTACGTGTACAGCAACGTCCGATGCTGTTAACGTCACAGCATCGATCGAGAGGAGCACCGCGATGGCCAACGGCCGCTACATTGCCTACTACCGCGTTTCGACGGCTCGTCAGGGGCGCAGCGGCCTCGGCCTGGAAGCCCAGCGGGCGGCGGTGCGTGAGTACCTGAACGGCGGCCGCTGGCGCTTGATCGACGAAGTGACGGAGGTAGAGAGCGGCAAACGCAGTGACCGGCCTGAGCTAGCCCGCGCCCTCGCAGCCTGCCGCGTGCACAACGCCACCCTGGTCATAGCGAAACTTGATCGGCTCGCACGGAATGTGGCGTTCATCGCAAATCTGATGGAGGCCCGAGTTGACTTCGTGGCCGTCGACATGCCGGAAGCGAACCGGCTGACGGTCCATGTGCTGGCCGCCATCGCAGAGCATGAGGCTGCAGCAATCTCCGCCCGAACGAAGGCCGCTCTTTCCAGAGCGAAGGCGCGAGGAACGCGCCTCGGAGGCGATCGCGGCAACCTTCCGCGGGTTGCCAAGGCGGGCGCCAAGGCGAGCGTAGCTGGCTCGGCAGGGAGCAGCGGCAGCATCGCGTGCCCAGGACCTCTCCGTCGTAGTCGACGGACCTTCGCAACGCGGGGCTCACCTCGTTGCGGGACCTTGCCGAAGGCCTAAATGCTCGGGAGATCCCAGCGCCCCGCGGTGGCCTATGGCAGGCCGCCCAGGTCGCCCGAGTGTTGCGGCAGATAACGAATGCAGCGGACTAGTGTGCCAAGCTTCGGCGGCACTCAGTTCACATTTGGTAGCGAGACCTCCGGGCGATCGAACAGGCGAGTGCCAATTCCCGAGCATCACAAGTCCACTCAGCGAGTCCTTCCAGATCTGACCATTAGGTAGCGGGCCTCACCCGCGCCCACCGGCAACTCTCTAATGGGCGCCACGGGGCATTGGAATTAGGCCACACCTTGGCACCCACCAGAACCTCCGCCGCGGACCGCTCTGCGCCGTAGCACGTCACCCACAACATATTGCGCCCTGCTCACCCTAAAGCCCTCACCATAAGCACAGAAAACACGACCAACGTCTACGAGTTGGCCCTGTCAGACATCCTGGCTGACGACAAGCTACAGGTCCGCCGCAAGCTCGATGCCGGAGCTGTTGCCAAATACGTGAGCGTCTACAAGGCGGGCGGCACGATGCCTCCGCTCCGTATCGCGAAGCTGCCGAGCGGTGCGCTGGTGCTCTTGGACGGTTGGCATCGCAAAGCAGCCTTAGAGGCTCTAGGGCATGCCAAGGCAACGGTCGAGATAGTCGAGACGACGGAGCGGGAAGCGCGATGGGAGGCGGCGCGAGCCAACCTCACCCATGGTGTGCCCCTCAGGCGCAGCGAGTATGTCGAGGTGTTCCGCGCCTATGTCCACGCTCGCCAACACATCGACAAACGGGGACGGTTCAAGAGCTACCGAGACATCGCCCAGGAGATCGGCGGCACCCGGAGCTACACCACGGTGCGCAACTGGATGATCCGGTACTTCCCCAAGATCGCCGCCAAGATGGGCGGGACGGACCTCGAAGGGCTTGGGGGCCTCACTGACTTGGACGCTCCGCATCCCGAGGCCGAGCTGCTGGAGGCCGGTCGGCGCGGCGCAGCCAACGCGGCTGCAGCGGCACGGGCCATGCGTGATCCCGACCTCCGCGGAAGGATCGTCGCGGAGCTGACTGAAGCTCTCCGTATCGCCAGGGAAGCCGGCCCCTACAAGATCCCCGAGACCGACCCAAGCGACGATTTCTGAACAGCCAGCCCCGCTGTTCAATTTGAACATCTACAAGCAACGGGCAGCCTAGAAATGCCCGTTACTTCGGCCATCGGATGCCCCTCGTCAGACCTCCCAACTTCTTGGTTCCGGTCTTCCGGGCGGCTGATGTTTGGCCTCGTGTGTGCGACCATCTGTTTGTTTCGGCAATCCCAAGACTGCCTGCTGGTCCCCGAGCCAGGGTCGCCTTCAGGGCTTCGCTAAAGCACCACCGTCGCGGCCAACTCCGGCCAGATGCCCTTCAGCCGTTGGGAAAGGCCATTGAGAAAGCCTGCTTCAGAATTGATCTTTCTAACGCCGCTCCGGGCGCTACTTCGAGGGCCCAAAAGGACATTGCAGGGGCGTCGGTCCCTATCACCTTGCGCACTGTGAGAGGCGATGGAGTAACAGCGGCCGAAGGGTCCGGCTCAAAAACATAAATCCACGCCGGCCAAGGGGTGGGAACTGGCTTGCCCGGCGCCCGGAGGCTGAAGGTGCCGTCCGGCTCCGATATGAGAGTGGGAGCGCCCAAGTGGCGCTGCCAACTATCCCAAACGGCCTGAGGGATCGCGAGCACGCAGCCAGCGCTCCTTCCGTGCTTGCCGAGCTGAAACTTGAACATCATCTGGTAGAACGTGCGCTTGAAGACATTGGCGATGTTCGGGCCTTCAACGCCTTCCGACATCCAGTGCGGATACTCCTCCAGCATCTTAGCGAAGTTGGAGGCGTGCAGACGGTGTCTCCTCCCGCAGGTTGCCACTGCAGCACGATAGGAGCCGTGGAAGTCCATCGTTTGAATCTCAAGAATACCGAAGTGCCCGACATGGGGCTTGCCGTCCTTCATGACCAGCTCCACCACGGTCACATCGAACGAGAACTCCGGCGAGTTCTTGGTGGGCGCAATCGAAAGTTCCCCGCCCATCTTTGTATTGAAGTACACAAAGACGGGCTGCCCGATGCCGAGACGCTTCTGCACGTCATCGCGCACGTCTTCGCGCTTCAGGGTGGCGGCGGGCGCGATAAACGGATTGCTCTCGTTTGGCACCTGAAACAGTCGACGCACCGAGCTTGAGACCAGCTCAGCGCTTAAGGCACGGTACGGGCAGACGAGCCAGTCCTGGCGCAGACCATTGCTGTTGCAGCTAATGGTGCAAACACCCTTCGCCGCTTCCGACTTCACGCATTTTCTGAGTTCGCCGGTCGCAGCGGATAAGAAGGGGCACTTCTCGTTCGTCTGATCCTGAATGGAGGTAGCAGACGACACTACCGAAGGATACACCCGGTGGCCGAACCATTCGCTCACGAAGTTGCCGGGCTCAGAGCCCTTCTTCTTCGCGCTCCTCGCCACCTTCGCCATCGTCACTCCGCCGCCATCGGAAACTCGAGTTGAGCGGGGATGCGATATCGAGACTTCACTTCCGCTTCCTTAAAAGCGGTCTTCGCGCCGATGCGGCGATGGATTTCTCTCGCGACCGCACGGCCGAGCAAGGGCGGCACGGCGTTTCCGACCTGATCGTATTGCTGCGTGTGGTTGCCCTCGAACACGAACCAATCTGGGAACGATTGAATGCGGGCGGCCTCGCAAAATGGAAATAGTTCGGTGCTGTTCTGGGTGCGAATACTCACCGGACTTCGGGTCGCGGAACCTGGTGATGATCGACCGGGCGATCCCCTCCCACTCCATCCTTCGATAGCGGCGTGTGTGGTCTTTCCGGAGCGCTCTCTGCATTCCTGCAGGCAATAGCCTCCGCGGCAACGATCGCCAGTCCTCGCCCGGCTTGAGAAGAGCGATGCGGGTGATGTTCTGCTTGGAGAGCCGGGCGGCGTAGTGATTATGCAAGTCGGAGTTAGTACCCTCTCGCATCGCCTCTTGGTACATCCTGCGCGGCTTCCGAGTATACCTAGAGGCGCTTTCCCCAGCCTCGATGCGCGGAAGGTCACCGATAGCATCATAGATTGTCACGAAGCCCGCGCTGTCTTCCTTGCTGATTGTTCGGTTGGGCACGAGGTCGCCAATGCCCGCGCGGCCGTGCGTCGGCAGAGGAAACCCGCCTCGGTGCGGCTGGTCTGTTCTCCAGCCAATGAAGAACATTCGCCAGCGCATTTGAGGTACACCGTATTGCGCAGCAAGCAGCTCGGCACAATCCACATGGTAGCCCGCTCGTCCAAAGGCGGCGCCGATGTCATGCAGGACGGCGCCCCCGGACAGCGTTGCGAGGCCAGTGACGTTCTCAATGATGATTGCTTTGGGCTTGAGTTCCGTTGCGATGCGGAAGAACTGATGGAACAGCCCATTGCGCGGGTCGAACAACTCGCGCTGCCCGATGATACTGAACCCCTGACACGGCGGCCCCCCCACCAGTAGATCCAGCTCACCCGAGCGGAGACCTGCGTGGCGAAGAATCTCGCCGCTGAGGTTCTCAATGCCGGTCTGCAGGAATGGTACCGCCGGAAGATTGCGCCGATGGTCGCCTCGCATGCCGGTCCACGTCTGCGCAGAGGCGCACGTCGAAGCCCGCGTTCAGTACCCCCGAGTAGCCCGCCCGCACCGGAGAATAGATCGATCGCGGTCCCCTTCGATCTATCGCGCGAAGTTCGGGGCCGCTTCAGTAGATACGGTTCACTGCTTCGTCTCGCGTTGTTTCCCGCGCCGGAATAAGTCCGGCTGCGAGGTGAAGTTCTCTCGGTCGAGATGCTCGCGGATGAGGCGCACGATAAGCATACTTTCAAAGCCCTTCGCTCGGCAGTACGCGTCAAACCGGTCCGCTTCTCCCTCCGGCATAAGAACCTGAATACGGGCGAGGCTGGACATTGCGGGCGCAACCAATTGCGTGGATAGCGGGCACAAACTTACTATACCGCAATCGTGCGGACAAATGCACACAAGTGTGCATTTAGGTCCTCAGGGACGAGAAGTCAGGAAGCGCTCTAATCGTCTCTGAACTCGCCCCTCGTTCGCCAACTCACACTCCCAGATCACGAGGGCAAGCCAGCCCACGCGTCGGAGGGCGGCGCGGTGTGATGCATCACGAGCGACTGTCCTCATCAGCTTCGGTCCCCAATACTCAAGGCGCGACTTGGGCATGTGCGAGCGGCGGCACGTCTTCTTCGGTGCTGATGCCAGAAGCAGCCGTGGACGAAGACCACCTTTCTGCGACGCACGAAGACCAAGTCCGGTCGCCCGGGGAGACTAGCCCGATGGAGGCAGCAGCTTACACCGAGCCGACGCACCAATCGTCGCACTTCTAACTCAGGCCCAGTATCGACCCCGCGTATGCGAGACATGTTGCGGCTTCGCTGCCTCGCCGTGTGCCTGTCCATCGGGCGCATATAGCACCCCTCAAACGAGCCGTGCCACTTCGGGCCCAACGTGCATTGCCCGTCGCTCCGCCTTGCGTCGCGGTCTACAATCGAAAGCATTCTCGCCGGTTACGCAGCCCACTTGTAAATTCATTTGGTCGCGCCAACCTTACAACCAAGACGAGCGGGGCGGCGAAGCGATGGCACAACTCTCAGCCCGGGCGATTAGGGTATTCGCGGTACTTGAGGACTATCGAGGAGGGTGCACCGGAGACATTCTGGACGCGCTCCTTCCCTTCTTCGAACCGACCGTTCCAGAATTCGCGGGCAAGATTTTTGATCCAGAGCTGTGCGCCGAGCAAATCCGGGAGGAGCACCGCTGGAACATCACAAAGGATGTGATTGAAGAATTCGTTCCAAAATTCGTCAAGAACGGTTGGCTGCAGCTTGTGACGGAGGCCGACGCGTCGGTCTACCAGGGGATTTATTCCGGTCTGGCTACGGTACCCGCCCGCACCGAAGTCCGCATAACGGAGACACTCGCAAAGATAGTCGCGCAATTCCGTGCCTTCATCTCGGAACTATCTCCCCTCAGCGTGGTCAACCTTACTAATCAATCTCTCGCGGAGAGCCTAGTTCAGTGGCTCGTCTCGGAGGATGCGTACTCGGTCGACGCGTTGCGAGAGCATGTGGCGAGTGCATTGGACGGGGAACGCGACGTCACCGCGACCGCCGCATCACCACCTTCATCGACAATCCTATCCAGCGAGGTACACTATCTTTGCGCTCGTTTCATCAAACACTTGTTCGCGGCGCAGTCAGAGCTGATACCAGAGCTGTGCAAGCTAGCCTCAGTCGGGCTCCTCACCGAGGTTATTCGGGACTTCAATGCGCCCACCACGAAAGTCAATCGTACAGATCTGGTTGTGTACTTAGATGCTCCGGTCGCCCTGGACTTATTGGGGGTCTCCGGCACCAATGCAGCTGAAAACATCCGGATGTTGGTTTCTCAGCTCCAAGGGATCGGGGCGGCGATCCGCATCTTTCGATCGAGTGTCGATGAACTGACAAACGCCCTGGACGCAGTCCTTCGCCGGGCGGCGGTCAGTCGGTTTGGAGCGACGGCGGACGCGCTGCGGCGAAACGAAACCTCAGAGATATTCGTGAAGCAGGTTGCGACTTCGCCTAAGACGCTACTGAAGCAACTCTCGGTGGCCGTCGATGAACGCAAGTTGGAACAGTCCCCAAATTCTCACCACCATTTCCCAGAGGAGCGCTATGAAGAGTTCTTCAGCAAGATAAACTGGCACAACGAAATCCCACCTAGGGAGCATGACGCAGGCGCAATCACACAGATCATGCGTTTGCGGGCGGGTGTGTGTACTAGTGACTTGTTCGCAACTCGCTTCGTCATTGTAACAAGGAACGGGCTGCTGGCCCAAAGCTCTCGCCGCTTCTGCATCCAGGCGGACCTTATTTCTAAAAAGAATGTAGGCCCCGCGATACATCAACGTCAGCTCGCGACGGCCGTATGGCTGCGAACTGGTCTACAAGCGGCGAACGATGAGATTCCGCGTCAGTACCTATTAGCTGCATGTGAACGGGTGCTCGAACTTAGGCCAAATGTAGTCAATCAAGTTCGACTTTTTGCTCGAAGCCTAACGCCTGAGAAAGAGCAACAGCTCGAGTTACTACTCACTCAGGATCGCAGCACGCAGGTTCTGATGGACAAGACCCTTGGCGTGTCCGGCGTCATCGGCCCGCAGAATATCGAACTGTTGGTCGACAAGATGAAGGAAGCCTTACGGCCGACATCGAGCGGATCAAGGCCGAGGAAGTCCGCAGGGTCGAGAAGGACGCGGCCTCTAAGGTGAAGTCTGCAACACACGCGCGGAGTGAAGCGGAGAGAGAGCACGCCGCGCAGAAGAGCAAATAGCTGCGACTTCACTCTGAAGACCTCCAAGTCGTCGGACAACTGCTTGAGGAGGTCAACCGGTTTGTGCGCCGGTGCGCGTCTTGTTGTTGTGTGGCGCTGCACTACTTTTGCTTCTGCTAGGCGTCGGGCCACTCGTCGCGGAGTTGCTACACGGATGGCCCAAATTTGTGCCGTTGGCCGTTGTCGCACTTGTGACGATTGCTCTTGCTCGCCTCCAGATTTTGGACCGCCCGACCGGGCTCCCGCGGCTCCTCGAACATGTCGGGAGGAACAAGTCAGAGGCGCTAGCGGCGAGCCGCGGGCTAACCGAAAAGGTGGCGCGGGTCGAAATCGGTGTCGCTTCTGGATATCGGTTCGAGGTCCTACCACCCGCGCCTGCACAAATTCCATCCGGGCCTGTCGACCTTCTCACCCCGCTATCGACGGGAACAAGTCGCCGAGCTTAGGCGGCGCAGGCCGCCACAGCCTTGGGTCTATGAGGAAAAAGATAGGGTCTGAGGCCCGCCGCCCGTGCGCCGGGGGCCCGACCTCCGAAGAGTTGCCCAGTGCCAGCCTAGGTAACTGTTTCCGAGTCGTTGAGGGCTTGGGTCTATCGTGCTAATATTGAAGGAGGTTGTGGCCGCCCGCCGCCGCCACTTCGAGCACGCGCTTGGCGCTCTCCTGGCCCTTGATCTCGGCAAGGTCGGGATAGGTCGCGCGATCCTCGGCCAGCAGCGCCTCGGGCGCGGGCAGGCTCTGCTGGCCGCGCAGGTGGTTGATCAGCGCCAGCAGCGAAGGCGCGGCGATGACCTGCGGCCCACCGGTGTCATCGGCGACGTCGAAGCCACCCCAAGCCGCTTCGCCGCCGCATACCGCGGGACAGATCACGCCGCGCCCCGCCGCCCGGGCGGCGATCGCCGCCGGCAGCACGCCCGGAACGCGCGACAACGAACCATCGAGCGCCAGTTCGCCCAGAACCACGAAACGCGCGATGCTGTCGCGCGGGATCACGCCCATGGCGGCCAGCAGCCCGAGCGCGATGGGCAGGTCGTAGTGGCTGCCTTCCTTGGCGAGGTCGGCCGGCGACAGATTGACGGTGATGCGCTGCGGCGGCAGCGCCAGCCCCAGCGCGCGGAAGGCGGCGCGCACGCGCTCGCGGCTTTCGCCCACCGCCTTGTCGGCCAGCCCGACCACGGCAAAGGCAAGCTGGCCCGGCGCCACCAGCACCTGCACGTCGACCGGCAGGACATCGATGCCCTGGAACGAAACGGTGCGAACCTTCGCCTGCATGTCCTCTCCCCATCGCCTCCACCTGCCGGGAGGACGAACCGGCAAAGGAGATCGTTACAGAGGGAATCGGCCGAGCTTCGTCTAGTTCTGCGTTTCTGCATCTCGTCCGCAAGTCGCGCATGCTAGGATGCGGCGCAAGGAGAGAGCTTTCGTGGACCTCAATTTCGCGCCTCCCGCCGAGGTGACCGACCTCGCCCAGCGGGTCGCCGACTTCGTCAAAGCCAAGGTTGTTCCCTACGAAAAGGATCCGCGCTGGACGGCGCACGGGCCCACCGAGGAGCTGCGCCTCGAGCTGAACGAGCTGGCCCGCGCCGCCGGCGTGTTCGCGCCGCACGTTCCCGAGGAATTCGGCGGCCGCGACCTGTCGTACATCGCACAGGCCTTCGTGTTCGAGGCGGCCGGCTATTCGATCCTGGGGCCGACGGCGATCCATTGCGCCTCGCCCGACGAGGGCAACATCCATCTGCTCGACGTCGTGGCGCGGCCCGACCAGCGCGCGCATTTCCTGAAGCCGCTGGCCGAGGGGAAAGTGCGCTCCTGCTTCTGCATGACCGAGCCGGGCGGCGCCGGCTCCGATCCCGGCATGCTGCAGAGCACCGCGCGGCTCGATGGCAACCAGTGGGTGATCAACGGCCACAAGTGGCTGATCACCGGCGCGGAGGGTGCCGCCTTCGCCATCATCATGGCCAAGGTCGAGGGCGGCGCGCAGGACGGCCACGCCACGATGTTTCTGGCCGAGCTGCCCGATCCCGCGATCCGCATCGAGCGCACGCTCGACACCATCGATTCGAGCTTCACCGGCGGCCATGGCGTGATCGAGATCAAGGACCTGCGCCTGCCGGCCGACGCGGTGCTGGGCGAGGTCGGCAAGGGCTTCCGCTACGCCCAGGTGCGGCTGGCGCCGGCGCGGCTGACGCACTGCATGCGCTGGCTGGGCTCGGCGGTGCGCGCCCAGGACATCGCCGCCGACTATGCGCGCACGCGCCAGGCCTTCGGCAAGAAGCTGGGCGAGCACGAGGGCGTCTCCTTCATGCTGGCCGACAACCACATGGACATCCACCAGGCGCGGCTGGCGATCTGGCACACCGCCTGGCTGCTCGACAAGGGCGAGCGGGCATCGAACGAAAGCTCGATGTCCAAGGTCGTGTGCTCGGAGGCGATCGCCCGCGTCGCCGACCGGTCGATGCAGATCCTGGGCGGCATGGGCATGACGCGCGATACGGTGGTCGAACGCATCTTCCGCGACACGCGCGCCTTCAGGATCTACGACGGTCCCTCGGAAGTGCACCGCTGGGCGCTGGGGGCGCGCATCGTCGCGGGCAAGATGTAGGTTCTCAAGGACCGGTCAGGGGATGGTGGCAGGCGACGAATTGCCCGCCGGCCACCTCACGCAGCTCGGGCACGACCTCCGCACACATGGCGTCGGCGCGCGGACAGCGCGTGCGGAAGCGGCAGCCGGACGGCGGCGCGAGCGGCGACGGCGGCTCGCCCACCGCCAGGTTCACGGCGGGCTTCACCGTCGGGTTCGGGACAGGGATCGCCTCGAGCAGCAGCGCCGTATAGGGATGCGCCGGCTGCGCGAAGAGCTGTTCGGTGGGACCGACCTCGCACAGGCGGCCGAGATACATGACGGCGATGCGGTCGCTCACGGCCTTCACCACCGCGAGGTCGTGGGCGATGAACAGCAGGGTGAGGCCATAGCGCCGCTTCATGTCCTCGAGCAGGTTCAGGATCTGGGCGCGGATCGACACGTCGAGCGCCGACACCGGCTCGTCGCAGATCACCAGCTCCGGCTCGAGGATCAGGGCGCGCGCGATGCAGATGCGCTGGCACTGGCCGCCGGAGAATTCATGCGGCAGGCGACCCGTCACCAGGTCGGGATCGAGGCCCACGGCCGCCAGCACGGCGCGCACCCGCTTCTCGCGCTCGGCGCGGTCGGCGACGCCGGTGATGACCAGCGGCTCGGCGACGATGTCGCCGATCGAGCGCCGCGGATTGAGCGAGGCGATCGGGTCCTGGAAGATGAGCTGCAGGCGGCGGCGCATCAGGCGCATGGCCTCGCCGGAAAGCGCCGTGAGCTCGGTGCCGTCGAAGGTCACGCGGCCGGCGGTCGGACGGCGGAGCTGCAGGACGGCGCGGCCGAGCGTGGACTTGCCGCAGCCCGATTCGCCGACCAGCCCCAGGGTCTCGCCGCGGCCGACGGCAAGGCTCACGTCGGACACGGCCGACAGCGTCCGGCCGCCGACGGCGTATTCGACGGTGAGGTTGTCGATCGACAGCAGCGCCGTCATGCGCGCACCGCCTCGCGCAGCGGGTGCCAGCAGGCATGGAGCGCGCCGATGCCCTCGGGATCGGCGAGCGGCGGCTTGGCCGCCCGGCACTGGCCGTCGGCATAGCGGCAGCGCGGCGCGAAGGAGCAGCCCGGCAGGGGTCGCGTCGGATCGGGCGGGCGGCCGGCGATCGCCGGCAGGGGCGTGTGCGGCGGCGCGTCGAGCCGGGGGATCGCGGCCAGCAGCGCCTCGGTGTAGGGCATGCGCATGCGGGCGAACAGCGTCGGCGTCGGCGCCCGCTCGACGACGCGGCCGGCATACATCACCGCGACCTCGTCGGTGCGGCCGGCGACGACGCCGAGATCGTGGGTGATCAGGATCATCGCCATGTGGCGGCGCTGCTGCTCGCGCGCCAGCAGGTCGAGGATCTGCGCCTGCACGGTGACGTCGAGCGCCGTCGTGGGCTCATCGGCGATCAGCAGCTTGGGCTCGCAGGAAAGCGCGATGGCGATGGCCACGCGCTGGCGCATGCCGCCGGAGAGCTGATGGGGATATTGCCGCAGCCGCTGCTCGGGCGCCGGGATGCCGACCGCCGCCAGCAGCTCGGCACCGCGCCGCGCCGCCGCCGCGCCGTCCATGCCGAGATGGGCCTGCAGCGTCTCGACGATCTGCGTGCCGATGGTGAGCACGGGATTGAGCGAGGTCATCGGATCCTGGAAGACCACGGCGAGTTCCGGCCCGCGCAGCCGGCGCAGCGCCTCGGCCGGCAGGGCGCCGAGGTCGCGGCCGCCCAGCAGGATGCGCCCGCCGAGCTTCGCGCGCCGGGGCAGCAGTTGCAGGATGGCGCGCGACAGCATGGTCTTGCCGCAGCCCGATTCGCCCACGACCCCGAGCGTGCGGCCGGGCGCCAGCTCGAGATCGACCTGGTCGACGGCGCGCAGCGGCCCGCGCGGCGTCGGCAGCTCGACCGACACGCCCTCGACCGACAGCAACGGCGAACTCATGGCGCTCCTCTCATAGCGCTCCGGGCCTTGGATCGGTCAGCGCCCGCAGGGTATCACCCACGATGTTGAAGGCGAGCACGCTCAGGAACATGAACAGCGCCGGCAGGAAGGCGAGCAAGGGCGCGATGTCCAGGCTCTCGCGGCCCTCGCCGATCATGCTGCCCCAGCTCGGCGTCGGCGGCGGCACGCCGAGCCCCAGGAAGGAGAGCGCGCCTTCGACGACGATGCTGACCGCGACTCCCAGCAGGAAGAAGGCGAGCAGCGGCAGCGCCACATTGGGCAGGAGCTCGCGCGACAGGATGCGGGTATGGGTGGCGCCAAGCGCCCGCGCGGCCGTGACGAACTCGCGCTCGCTGAGCGACAGGGTGACGGCGCGCGCCACGCGCGTGAAGGCCGGAATGCCCAGCACACCGATCACCAGGGTGATGTTCAGCACCGACTGGCCGAGATAGGCGGTGACGGCGAGCGCGAACACCAGCGGCGGGAAGGCCAGCAGCACGTCGACACCGCCCACCGTCAGCGTTTCGAAGCGGCCGCGGAAATAGCCCGCCAGCATGCCGAGGCAGCCGCCGGCCAGCACACCGATCACCGGCGCCAGCAGCCCGACCGTGAGCGAGACGCGCGCGCCGTAGATCAGGCGGGAGAGCATGTCGCGGCCGAGCTGGTCGGTGCCCAGCCAATGCTCGGCGCTGGGCGGCGCACGGCGGGCGAGCATGTCCATGTCGGTCGGACTCTGGATCGGCAGCACGCCGGCCAGCGCCGCGGCGAGCCCGATCAGGGCGATCCAGCCCACGGCGCAAAGGAACAGCGCGCCCGACGCGGCGGCGCTTGCGGACCGGCGAGACAGGCGCGGTATCGACTTCGACGTCAAGCACGGCCATGGCGGATCCTCGGATCGAGCACGGCGTAGAGCATGTCGACGACGAAGTTCACGACCACGAAGCCCGTGGCGACGAACAGGACGACGCCCTGCAGGATGATGAAATCGCGGGCGTAGATCGCGCCGACCAGCAGGCGGCCGATGCCGGGCAGCGCGAAGATGGTCTCGACGATCAGCGCGCCGCCGATCAGTCGGCCGATATTGATGCCGGTCACCGTCACCAGGGTGAGCGACGAGGGCTTCAGCGCATGGACCAGCAGGATGCGCGCGGGGCGCAGCCCCTTGGCCTTGGCCATGGCGATATAGTCCTCCTGCAGGGTGGCGATCATGTCGGAGCGCAGGACGCGCATCAGCGCCGGCCATTCGGCGAAGGCCAGCGTCAGCGCCGGCAGCACGAAGCTGCGCAGATTGCCGAACGGATCCTCGCTGAATGGCACCCAGCCGGTCGCCGGCAGCCAGTTGAGCTGCACCGCGAAGAGGTAGATCAGCAGGATCGCCACCAGGAAGGACGGCAGCGACAGGTTGCCGAAGGCGAGCCCGGTCAGGAAACGGTCGAGCGCGCTGCCGCTCCTCACGGCGCACAGGATGGCGAGCGGGATGCCGATCAGCAGGCCCATCAGCTCGGCCATGACCATGAGCTCGAGCGACACCGGCAGGCGGTCGGTCACGGCCTTGAGCACCGTCTCGCCGGTGCGGAAGGAGCGGCCGAGATCGCCGTGCAGGACGTCCCACAGCCAGAGCCAGGTAGCGCTGCCAGATCGGCAGGTCGAGGCCCATCTCGGCGCGCAGCGCCGCGACTTTCTCCGGCGTCGCCTGATCGCCCAGGATCGTGTACGCGAGATCGCCCGGCAGCAGCGAGGCGATCAGGAAGGTGAGCAGGCGTGACGGCGAGCAGGACCGGCAGCAGGTAGGCGAGCCGTTGGCCGATGAACCTGGCCATGCCTTCGCTATTCCAGCCAAGCGTCCGACACGTCGATGACGCCGCCGAAGAGCTTGGGCACGCCTTTCACCTTGGCCTTGGCGATGGCGTAGTAGGTGTTCTGGAAGGTCCAGAACCAGGTGCGCCTCCTTGTTGATGATCCGGCTGATGGCGCAGTAGTCCTCGGTGCGCTTGGCCTCGTCCGGCGTGACCCGCGCACGTTCGAGCAGCTTGTCGAGTTCGGGATTGGAGTAGTTGGCGAGGTTCACCGGGCTGCCGCTGTGGAAGTTCGCGTACATCTGCACGTCGGGATCCGGCGAGATCGACGATCCGCCAAGGAGTGATGTCTGAACTTGCGCTGGAAGGCGCGCGGCGGGATGGTCGCCTGGTCGACCTGCTCGATCTCCATGTTGACGCCGATATTCTTCCAGAACTGCTGCAACACCTGGCCGTTGGCGCGGCCGCGCGGCGTCGCGGTGAACAGCATCTTGAAGTCGATACCGGCTTGCCGTACTCCTTGATCAGCGCAGCGGCCTTGGCGGCATCTTCCGGCAGCGCGCCGTCGTCCTTGCACTTGACCCACGAGCCGTCGCCGTAGGGATTGCTCGCCGGACGGGCGAGGCCGTTGGTCAGCGCCTGCGACATCTTCTTGCGGTCGATCGCCATGACCAGCGCCTGGCGCACGCGCACGTCGTCGAGCGGCGGCACCTTGGTGTTGATGGCGTTCACCGCCGCGCCCGAGCCGGCGTAGGTGAGCACCTGCAGCGTCGCATCCTTGCGCGCCCGCACGATGTTGTCGGCCTCGAACTCGTCGGCCCACACCAGATCGGTCTCGCCCGACTTCAGGCTGGCGAAACGCGACTGCGAATCGGGCAGCGGCCGCAGCACGATGCGGTCGAGATAGGGATGGCCCTTGTTCCAGTAGTCGGGATTGCGCTCCACCACCATTCGGTCTCCGGCCGTCCACGACTTCAGCGACGAAGGGCCCGGTGCCCACCGGATTGCGGTTGTAGTCGTCGCCCTTGGCCTGGATCGCCGTCGGCGAATGCATCGTCGTTGTTCTGGTCGGGCCGTGCCAGCAGGACGGGAAAATTCACCGCCGGATCGCTTGAGCGTGTAGACGACCGTCAGGTCGTCCTTGGCTTCGACGTTCAGTGATGTTGGCGATGTAGAAGGCGCAGCGGCAGTGGTTCTTGGGATCCTTCTGGCGCGCGATGTTCCAGGCCACCGCCTGGGCGTTGAACGGCGTGCCGTCGTGGAACTTGACGTCGGGCCGGAGCTTGAAGGTCCAGGTCCTGAAGTCGTCGGAATGGCGACCACGACAGCGCGAGCTTCGGCCTGGGCTTGCCGTTGTCGTCGAGGCTGACCAGCGTCTCGAAGATCAGGCTGGCGGCGATGTTGGCCGAGGTGTCGAAGACGCCGACCTTCAGCGGATCGAAGCCTGCGATGTCGAGCTCCAGCCCGACCGTGAGCGTGCCGCCCCGCTTCTGGGCCATGGCGGGCCCGGCCAGACCCAGGGTCGCGGCGGCCACGACGAGCGCGAGCCTGCGCAGACGGAGACGAAGTGTCGGCGTCATCGGCGTTCCTCCAAGAACAGGCGGCGTTGGGCCGCTTCTTCAGTCGCGCACTGTAGGCGGGCTCACGCGCCGCCGTCCATGGCTTGACTCACGGCGCCACCGCCTCGGCGATCGTGGCGAAGTCGCCGTGGCGGAGGCAGCGCGTGCCGCGGCGGCGGGCGGGCGTGCTTGCGTCGATGTGCAGACGGCGCTCGGCCACCGAGGCATCGATCGAGCAATGGGCGAGGACGGCGAATTCCCGCGGGCTCGGTCCCTCGACGACCAGCGCGCCGGCCCGCAGGGCGCCGAGCAGGAGGACGGCGTGCTCGGGCGTGTCGTCCGCCGGCACGCCGAGCACGGCGCCGTCGGGCCCGTAGCCCTGGGCGATCAGCCAGGAGGCGACCGCCCCGCTCTGCGCCCACGCCCGGGCGTTGGTGAGACGCCGCCAGCGCTCGTCGCGGCGTTCCGGCAGGAGCGGCGCCAGCGGCGCCTGCTCGGCGGCGCGGGCGAGCTGGTCGATCACCAGCCCGGCCGGCCCGGACGCCGGCGTCATTGCGGCCGCAGCCGCCGCTTGAGCTCGGCCGCGATCAGCTTGTTGGTGAAGGCGTTGGGATGGCCGTCGTAGGGGATGAGCAGCTTGGCGGCCGGATAGCTGTGCGTCAGGTCGTTGACCGCCACCATCGGCATGCCGAGCTTGCGCACGCGCGCCAGGATGTCGACCAGCATGGGCTGCTCGAACTCCGAGCGGCCGAAGCCGGGCTGGGACGTCTCGTCCGGCCACGAATAGACGACGACCAGCGGCGCGCCGAACTTGTCGCGGGCAAATTTCTGCAGCCGCGCCATCATGGCCACGAACAGGTCGGCCTGCTCCTCCTGGCGCTGCTTCATGCCGATCGCCTCGATGAAGGCGAACTGCTCGCCCAGGAGATAGCGGGCGCCGGCGAGGGGATTGAGCAGGCGATACTGGTTGAACGTGCCGGTGTGGCGCAGCTTGCCGTCTTCCAGGACGTAGCGCGGCGTGTCGGCGAGCCACGATCCCTCGCCGGTGATGCGGGCAAGCTGCGCCGGGATGATCCAGATCACCACCGCCTTGACCGGCTGCGACCGGTAGCGGTCGAGCAGGCCCGCCTCGAAGGCGCGCACGAGCTGGTTGGGCGAGTTGCCCGGCACGCCGAGATTGACGGTGCGCACCTTGAGGTCGTTGGCCCGCGCGAACTGCGCCGCCAGCGTCTCGTCGTCGGCCAGGCCCTGGCCGAAGATGAAGGAATTGCCGATGAACAGGTAGGTGTCGGCGCCCGCCGGCGCCGGCGGCGCGACGCGCGCGGCGTCGGCGTCGAAGTGATAGGTGCGGCGATAGATGGTTTCCGGACCGTAGGTCGCGAGGTGCAGGACCTCGGTGTCGGGCTTGGGCCGGAAGCCCAGGATGGGATCGGCCGGCGGCCACCATTTGGGCACGGTCGTGCGCACCAGCCCGTAGCCCATCGGCGTCGGCGACAGCCAGCCGGCGAAGACGTCGAGCAGCGCCAGGCTGAGCGCCAGCGCCGCCACCAGCAGCGCGCCGGTGCGCCAGCGATTGCCGCGAAACAACGCCACGCCGGCGATGCCGAGCAGCGCCGCCAGGACGCAGCTCCAGGTCGCCGAGGGCAGCGCCGCGGCGCCGACCGCGAGACCTGCAACCAGGAGCCCTGCGAGCCAGTAGTTTCGATCAACGCCGGCCATTGACCTGAAGACGCCTCCGGGGAGTAGGGTCGGTGTAAGGGTTCGAAAGGAAAACATCAATGAGCGGGCATCTGCCCCTGGCGGGACTGCGGGTACTGGATCTGGCGAGCTTCATGGCCGGCCCGGTGGCGAGCACGGTGATGGGCGATTACGGCGCGGAGGTCATCAAGATCGAGCCGCCCGGCGAGGGCGACCCGCAGCGCAAGCTGGGCCAGGCCCATTCCGTGCCGCAGCATGCGGTCAATTTCTGCTGGCACATGACCAACCGCAACAAGAAGGCGGTGGTGCTCGACCTCAAGCACCCCGAGGGCCGCGCCGCGTTCGATCGGCTGGTCGCGACCGCCGACGTCATGGTGGTGAACTTCCCGCTCAAGGTGCGCACGCGTCTTCGCATGCACTATGCGGATGTGGCGCCGCTCAACCCGCGGCTGATCTACGCCTCGATGACGGGCTACGGCGAGACGGGGCCGGACGCCGAGCAGCCGGGCTTCGATTCGACGGCCTTCTTCGCGCGCTCCGGCCTGCTCGACGGCCTGACCTACGAAGGCGGGCCGCCGGCCTTCTCGCTGCCGGCGCAGGGCGACCAGATGGCGGGCATGAACCTGTTCGCCGCCATCGCCATGGCGCTGCTGCATCGCGAGCGCACCGGCCAGGGCAGCGAGGTCGCGACCTCGCTCTACGCCTCGGGCCTGTGGTCCAACGCCGTGCTGGCGCAGGGCGCGCTGCTCGACGCCTACGTGGCGCCGCGGCCGCCGCGCACCAAGCCCAGGAGCGCGCTCGCCAACCAGTACCGGACGAGCGACGGCCGCTGGATCCAGCTCACCATCGTGCGCGAGGACAAGCTGTGGCCGGCGCTGTGCCAGGCGATGGAGCGCACCGACCTGCTGGAAGACGCGCGCTTCCGGACGACGGAAAGCCGGCGCGCGCATGCGCCCGAGCTGGCGGCGATCCTCGATCCGGTGTTCGCCGCCCATCCGTGGCCCGAGTGGCGCAAGCGCCTGCGCCATCACGACATCACCTTCGGCCTGCTGGGCGTGCTGCGCGACGTGCCGCACGACCACCAGGCGGTGGCCAACGGCGCGGTGGTGGAGAGCGCGGTGGCCGAGATGCCGCGCACGATCTCGGCGCCGATCCGGATGTCGTTCGCGCCCGAGCCGGTGACGCCGGGTCCGGGACCGGCGCTCGGCCAGCACACCGACGCGCTGCTGGCCGAGCTGGGATACAGCGCCGACGAGATCGCGCGGCTCCGGGCGGCGGGGGCGGTGGGGTAGGAGCACTTGTCCATCGAGGTTGCGAGTCATGCTCCTCTCCCCCGCTAGGGGGAGAGGTTGGGAGAGGGGGATGCGCACGTCGTTACCCCCTCACCTAGCCTCTCCCCCTAGCGGGGGAGAGGAATTTGAGTTGTGTCCACTCACGGGCACGGCGCTCACCGCACCCATCGCCTCAGGCGATCGAGGCCCTCCTGGAAGCGGCGTTCCTCGGCCCAGTCGCGCTTGGTCACCGGATAGGCGAAGGTGAGCGCCAGCGCGTCGCCGTCGTCGGGCGAGGCCAGGCCACGGCGGCGCATGTCGTCCTTGCGCTCGAGCCGGATGGCGTCGGACGCGTCGTAGCCGTAGTCGACATTGGTGAGGTCGGCCACGAGGTCGCGGTCGTCGGGCAGGCACCCGGCCCGGCACCACTCCTTCATGTAGCCCCACATCTCGGCGCGCTTGTTGGCGTAGCGCGCCGCGGCTTCGCTCAGGTCCCTGCGGTCGGCGCTGACGCCGAAATCGATGCCGCGCACGGTCGAGCAGCCGAGCTGGGCGAGGCGATCGACGACGCCCCAGCCGAAGCCGGTGCCGTCGACGAACACCGCGTCGGGGCTGTAGGAATTGACCAGCTCCATGACCCGGCTGGCCGTCACCATGAGGTCGGGGATGCGGAACTTGACCGCCGGGATCGAGCGCGCGTCGAGCCCGCGGCGCAGGCGGATCACGGTCTGGTCCTCGCCGTGGCGGGCGATGTCGACGCCCATCACGAGCGGCGCGGTGGGGTCGGCGACCAGCTCGCGCGCGACCGCCTCGGCGACGCGCTCGCTGTCGATGAACTGCATGGTGCCGGCGCGCGGGAAGACGCCCTTCACGCGCACCCGCACGAAATCGGAATCCTCGCCGTAATCCTTCAGCCAGCTCGCGATCTGCGTCTTGTTGGTCATCGCCACCGAGCGCGAATTGATCTGCCGCGGGTTCCAGCGATGGGCGAAACGGCCGCCGGCGAAGCATTCGCGGAAGCGGCCGGCGGTGCGCGTGGGATTGCCGAAGGCCAGCCAGAACAGCTCCGTGCCGGCGTCGGTCAGCGCGCCCTCGATGGTCTCCCACACGCCGTCGGCGATGGCGGAGGCCTCGTCGAACAGGGCGAAGGCGCGGCTGACCCTTGTTGTGCAGGCCGGCGATGGCCTCGGTGTTGTTCTCCGACCAGGTGATGGCGTCGACCCGCCAGACCTTGTCGCGGCCGGGCCGCGACGAGTGGAGCGACGTGGCGGTGTAGGTGAACCAGTCCTTGTGGGCGAGCAGGCCGTGCCACTTGGCGAGCTCGGGCCAGGTCTTGGTGCGGAGCTGGCCCTCGGTGTTGGCGGTGACGATGCCGCGCGTGTCCGACTTGGTCGAGAGCGCCCACAGGATGATCCACGACACCAGCGCCGACTTGCCGACGCCGTGGCCCGAGGCGACGGCCACCCTCAGGGCCTCGCCGGGCGCGGTGCGGTTCTGCTTCAGGCCCTCGCCCAGCCCCTCCAGCACCTCGCGCTGCCAGGCCTCGGGCCCGCTTTCGCCGGCGAGCGCGGTGCCGGCCTTGCCCCACGGGAAGGCGTGCATCACGAAGCCCAGGGCATCGAAGCGGAAGCGGCCGATCGTGTCGAAAACTTCCGTCGGCGCGGGGATCTCGGCCACCTGGCGTCATGGCGCCACGCTTTCGCCGGCGGCATCGAGGATGGCGATCTCGTCGACGACGGGCGCGCCGCCGGGCGGGGCGTCGGGACGATCGGAACGGTCGCGCCAGGAGATGCGGCGGCGGTTGTGCAGCCAGTGGATGCAGGCGCGGGTCTCGGGCGGAAAATAGAGAGTGCAGGTCATCGTCTTGCTCTCGCCGCTGCTCCAGTTCGTGACGCGCTCGACCTTCTGGGTATGGCCGACGGCGCGGGTGAAGAGGCTGCGCGCCACCCGGGCGTCGGCCGCGACGCGGCCCTCCTGTACGGCGTCGGCGAAGTCGGCCCGTTCGGCGAGCCAGTTGTCGACGGTGCGCGGCGCCACGTGGAAGAAGCCGGCCAGCTCGGCGTTGGTGGCGCCGAGCAGGCAGTAGTTGTAGGCGAGTTCGCAGAACTCGGGGCGGAAGGCCGTGGGGCCTCCGGTGATGGTCATGGAGGCTTAAGTCCTGTCAATAGCAAAACTGAAGCGCACCTCCAGTCGATGACTTTTTGCGTACCGCATAGAGGGCAAAAAAAAGCATCTGCTGGCAAAATGCAGTCACGCTCCATCAGCTCGGCCGAACGCTCCTCACGGGGGCAGGCGTTCGACGCGAAACGATCCCCTGGGCAGGGGCCGAAGCAGATCCGCCTCCGGCCGTGCAAGATCCAGCCAGTCCATGCGTTCGGCGCGCCTCACCACGGCAAGCTGGCGGTCGCCGCCAAGCGCGGCGCGGGAGCCGCACGACTTGCGACGGCGCCGGCGAGCCTATCCCTGATCGCAGGATGCGCCTCTAACCGTCGGTATCCGTCGTCTCGGTTTGAGGCGTGCTGCAGCAGGTGCCGAACACGTTGTTGTAGAGGCGCGCCTTGTCGGAGGGATCGGCAATGGCGTCGATGAGCGCGAGCGCCTGGTCGGTCTTGCGGTTGGCGAGCTGGGCAGAGACGACGGCCGCGTCCTGCAGCTCCTCGTTGTAGCAGTCGAGCGCCGAACCCTGCCCGAGCAGCGCATCGATGATGACCGCGGGCGTCCTGAGCACGCGCTGCGTCACATCGAGGATGATGCCGTTGACGGTCTTGTCCTTGTAGCTCTGCAGCAGATCCCTGCGCTTGCGCACATAGGTCACCGGCTTCTCCTGCTGGGAAGGCTCGATGCAGTTGGCGTGTCGCTCGGTGACCTTCTCGATGAAGCTCACCCGCGTGCCCGTGTAGTCGGCGATGTTGCAGAGATGCACGTAGATGTCGTTACGCACCGATTCGACGGTCTTGGCGTCGACCAGGACGCTCCTCAGCAGGTTGCCCATCGATGACAGCGTGCCGGTCTTGCGGCTGGTGTCGTAGCCATTGGAGTAGAGCAGCGACACTTCGTCGAGATAGGTGAGCGTGTAGTACTCCTGCAGGAGCTGGCGAAAGACGAAGTTCAGCACACGGCTGCGGTTGATGTTCTCGAGCGTGCGCGTGGTCGTCGTCTCCGTCTCGGTTACGGCGGTCGAGGTCACATCCGTATTGATCTGGACCTGGCGCTGCGTATCGGCGGTCTGCACATGGTGGTCGACGGCGCTGTTGAGCGTCGATACCTGCTGGCTCACCGCCTCCGTGCTGGTGTTGACGCTGGAGCCCTCGGCGCCGATGTCCTCGCCCAGCTTGATGATGCCGAGGTCGATGCCGACGTTGTAGCCGCCGTGGGCGGACATCGAATTGGTGTCGGTCTCGCTCGATTTCGACGCCGCTCGTCGTCGACGCCTCGATCGTCGTCTGGAGGTCTTCCATCGCCGACTTGCTGTAGCTGTCCAGCACGCTTTGCGAGCTCGACTGCGTCGTCTCGTCGTGGCGGTAGTCTCGGATCTCGATGACCGTCTTTTCGCCGGGCAGGAGACTGAAAGTGCTGAGCGTCTGGCCCGCGCCATAGTCGCCGAGATAAGACGCCATGCGCATTTTCATGACCAGATAGATCGCCGGACGGGCGGCCTTCGGACGCGGCTGGAACACGAGCCCCTGCTTGCCGGACGGCCGGCGGTAGAGAAGCGGCCGGAACCCTTCGGCGATCTTGTTCGCCGCATATTCCGTGGCGAAGCTCGCGCTCTTGGTCGAGACCTGAATGTTGGCGGCCTTCATGCGCACGCCGGACGACAGGGAGGGCTCGGCCGCGGTGAAATTGAGACCTGTGCTCATGATCTCATTGACGCTGGAGTAGCTCCGCGCATTGAGCACGCTCTGGATGCGGCCGGGGGTCACGTCCTGCTTCTGGGCTTCCGCGTCGAAGCGCTCCCAGTAGTTGCCCGGCGACGGCCGCCGCTCGCTTTCCTTGAATGACTTCAGGGGAATGTCGAGCTTGATCAGGCTCACCACCTCATAGGTGGTCGACTGCGGGAGATTGTAGTTCAGGATCGAGGCGGTGCCGTTGTCCTCGAGCTTCGACAGCGGCTCGAGCGCGATACAGGATGGTTTGTCCATGCTCGTTGCTCCTTGCTGGGAAAGTCCGGTTGCTCACGGCGGCGGCGGCGCCGGTATGTTCAGAACGGTTTCCTTGCCGAATTTGCTGGCCTCGAAAGACCACGAACCGTCGCTGTAGATCGAGTAGGCCTTCGGCTGCCTGGTGCCGTCCGGCATGGCGATCGTCTTGCCCTCGATCTTCGACATCTGGGCGTCGGTCACGGTGATCTCCTGCAGCACCGACGGGTCGAAGGAGTTTCTTTTCAGCGCGTCCTCCAGGGTCGAACGGAACGGCGTGAGCGCCGGGATATTGTCGAAGAGCTCGATGGGGATCTGCACGCTTTGCTTTTCCTTGTTCCAGTCGTAGCTGTCCCAGAACCAGACCCGCCAATCGACGATCGTCACCTGCCAGCCGCCGGTCCCGATCACCTCGGACTTGACGTGGACTTGCGACACCAGATGGACCGCGTTCACCGCGTTGAACAGATCGGTGAGGTGGCTGTCGGTGGTGAGCGTGCTGCTATCGAAGTAGAGCGTCTCCTCGCCCCCTGCGGGCAGCGGGCTTTCGGCCGGGTCGACCATGATGGGTTCGCCCAGAGGCCCCGTGAACGGGACCGTCGATTTCGGGAACTTGGTGCCGGGTTGCGCCCAGAGGCGTTCCTTGATGCCGCCGACGATGACGTCGTAGTGGTCGTCGCAGAGCGTATCGATGACGCGCTCCTGGTTCATGATGAGCGCGTGGTCCATGATCACTTCCGGTTTTGCGAGCCCTCCGGCAACCAGCCAGTGATCGAGATTGTCCGGGGCCAGCGTCCAGCCCAGCTTGTGGCGGGCGAAGTAGCTGCCCATTTCGATGACCTGCACTCTTTGGACGTCGCTCAGCTTGTCGTGCTGGAATCCGTAGAGCAGGTCGAGCAGGTCGGTCAGCGAAAGGCTGGCACCGAACGCATCGTTGATGATCGAGGCGATCTGGCTGTCGACCATCACGCCCGCCAGGTCCCAGACGTTGGTCGATGGCGGCGGCGTCCACGGATTCTGCGGCGGCGTCTCCGGAGCGGGCGGATTCCAGGGGATGAGCATGAGCAGCGGGAGGGACATGACTTCACCATCAAGCAACGAGCGTTTGCGGCGCCGCGTCTGCTTACCCCGGTCGTGGCGTAGAGCTGCCGCCGTCAGCCGTCAGGAGATCCGGTCCGGTGTCCGGTCGATTGCAAGGGCCTTCTGCGAGGCCACCCTCTATGCGTGTATTAGGCACTGGTTTTTATCGGAAGTCAACGCGCATGGCGGCGGCCCGACACCTGGCTGCGAGCGAGAGTTCGCGTCGCTCTGGCTCATTCATGTCGAGCTGGACACGCGTCCAATCTGGAACGATCCCCTCGGCAAGGGCCGAAGCAGATCATGCTTCCGGCCGTGCCAGATCCAGCCAATCCATTCGTTCGCTGCGCTTCAGCACGGCCAGCTGGCGGTCGCTGTAGGGCGCCACATCGGCATTCGCTTCGATGGTGAGGATCGCGTAGGCCTCCGGCCAGTCCGGCGAGGCTGGCCGCCAGAAGCCGGCGAAGTAGAACCAGTTGCCGTCGGCCAGGGAGAACCGGTAGCGGCGGCCGCGGTGGGAGAGCAGGAATTCCGAGGCCGGCACCAGGCAGCGATGGCCGGGAAACGTCCGGCCTTCGGCACGGACGAGCGTGGCCGAGCGGCCGCCGGGTTCCCTTGGCCGCAGGCCCCAGCGCAGCTCGACCATCTCCAAACCCTCGGCGCCGCGCCGTATGATGATCCGCCGCTGGTCGAGCGGGGCATCCAGATCGAAGGGTGTTGCTGCCTGGACCATGGCGGGCGTGAGCAGGCTGCAACAGGGCTCCAGCAATGTGCAACGACTATCGGCTCGAGGTCGGCGCCGGCACCATCGCCGACGACTTCTCCAACCTCAAGATCAGGATCCGCTTTCCCGAGGGCACGCCCAACATCGAGCCCCGACTCGACATCAAGATCACCGACACGGCGCCCATCGTCCGCGCGGTCGAGGGGGAGCGCGGAGCGGGCGAGCTGGTGCAGCGGCGATGGAGCTGGCCGGGGCAGAACCGCCGGCCGGTCTATAATTTCCGGTCGGAGGGCCGCGACTTCGCGACGGGACGCTGCCTGATCATCGCCGACGGCTTCTACGAGTTCACCGACCCCAAGGACCCCAGGAAGAAGCGCAAGGACAAGTGGCTGTTCACCAAGCGCGGCGAGCCCTGGTTCTGCATCGCTGGCCTCTGGCGAAGCGTGTCCGGTGTCGGCGAAGCCTTCACCATGTTGACCATGGCGCCGGGGCCGGACGTAGCGCCCTACCATGACCGCCAGGTCGCGGTCCTGGAACGGGCGCAGTGGATCGACTGGCTCGATCCGTCGGTGCCGGCACGCTCGGTGTTGAAGCCGCTACCGGCGGGCACGCTGCAAGTGGAGCAGGTCGGCTAGCCGGCTTGGCCGGCGCGCCTGCATCGCCGGCACCCGGATGCAGGCAGTGCAGCGCGACATTCGGCTCGTGACGATTGATCTACGGTGGCGCACCATCAATCCTCCTGGGCCGATTGGGAGACTCTGCATGGCATGGCCGCTCTCTAGTCAGGAGTTTTGTGAGGCAGCGATTAATAGCCTCGTTACTTCCATTGCGAATGCACCGTCTGGATACATTGCGGCCGGGGCAGCCAGTTTGGCTCCTGCGACTGGCCCCCTTGCTCCGGCAGTCGATGCCGCGGGCATTGCCCTGGAGGCGACGCGCGCGCTCCTAGCAGGGTCAGAAGCCTCGCAGGGAACGCTTACAGAAATTGGTAAACCGCTTTGCGAATACACCACGGAGGGCCTGAGTCAGTTAGGCAACGCCCTTGCCGAAGACTTCTCAATCAACGTCTTCGAGATTTCGGGAAAGGAACCCGAATCAGCGGATCTCAACAACTATCAACCTAGCGAGGTATCCGGCCCCATCGCCGGATCACAACTCTCTCACTCAAGCAACGCCACAGACAGCGTGATTGATGACGCCACAGAGAGCCGAGCTTCTGCCAACGAAGCTGACACGGACGAGGATCCGTCCTCGTTCGAGTTTGCCGAAGTGGAGAATGTATCTTCTTCAGGAGACGATGGCAGCTATGACAGCGCAGACGACGCCGGAGGTAGCGGTGGAGACGCCGGCGGCGATGACAGTGGAGACGAAGCCGGAGGTGGCGGCGGAGATGACGTCGACATCAGCGACTACGATACTTCCGATGGGAGCATCTTTGATGCCGTCTCTGATGCGATAGATCGTTCGGTTGGAGACGATGGCGGGTCGTCGTTCGATAGCGACTTAACTTCTCACATTAGTTCTGACTCGACTTTTAGTATCGACACGACTTCTGGTATCGACACGACTTCGAATATCGACACGACTTCGAGCGATTTAGGCTCGATGAACTGAGGGTCCTAATGGGTGACTTGCTAGGCGCGCTTCTGCTCGCGGCTTTCGCTCTGCTGTTTGCCGTCATAATGTGGAGGCTGGTCCTAGCGATCCTGTATGTCTGTATGCGCTTTGGAATTCGCCGGGCGCGAGAGGTCTCGCTGATCGTCGCTAGGGCTCGACGCGATGGGGTTTCATATTCTGGTTCTCGTGCGGCGCGCAGCACATACTTCGACGCCATTCGACTATATCTGATCGCGCGGACACAGATGGCGCTTGCCGAAATAAATGCTGGCAAAGCAAATGCCGGGCATATCCGAGACTTGTTGGATGCGGCCTTGTTCAGAGTGCCAGAAGCGTCGTTCGCCCTAAGTCAGTTGGCATTGCGCGCGCGCAAAATATCCGACGAGGACAAGTCAATCGAAGCGGCGATGTGGCTTGCTGTTTCCATAAACTTTGCAACCGACCCGCGCCGGCGCGCCAAAACGCGCGGATTGCTTCAGCAAGTCCAAGTAAAGCTGACGCCAGCAGCTAGGGAGCGCAGCAAAAATATGGCTGAGGGGTTCCAACGAGAAGCAGATGCGATGAAGGCAGATGTGCGCACCGTAATCCTCCGATCGGTAAGAGCGAGGGAAAGAACATCGTCCATCAATAGCTGATGAGCCGCGACGGGGAGAATTGAACTCGGCAAAAATGAGACAGATTTGACCCTGACCGCGTCCGCCGCGCACCCCTAAGTGCGATCACAGTCAATCCGCCCACCCGGCAGAGAGCAGCGCCGCCTGCTCCAGCACCGTCTGCGTCGCCTTCTCCTGCTTGTCGGGCGGGTAGCCGTACTTGCGCAGGATGCGCTTCACCAGCACGCGCAGCTGCGCGCGCACGTTCTCGCGCACCGTCCAGTCGATGGTGACGTTGCGCGCGCACGGTCTCGACCAGCTCGCGGGCGATCGTCCGCAGCGTCTCGTCGCCCAGCACCTTCACGGCGCTGTCGTTGGTCTCGAGCGCGTCGTAGAAGGCCAGCTCGTCCTCGGTGAGGCCGAGCTCCTCGCCGCGCGCGGTCGGCCTCGCGCATCTCCTTGGCCAGCTCGATCAGCTCCTCGATCACCTGCGCCGCCTCGATGGCGCGGTTCTGGTAGCGGCGGATCGTCTGCTCCAGCATCTCGGCGAAGGAGCGCGCCTGCACGACGTTCTTGCGCCGCCGCGTCTTGATCTCGCCGTTGAGCAGCTTCTGCAGCAGCTCCACGGCCAGGTTGCGCTGCGGCATGCCGCGCACCTCGGCCAGGAACTCGTCGGAGAGGATCGAGATGTCGGGCTTCGTCGAGGCCGGCGGCGGCGAAGATGTCGACCACGCCCTCGGACGCCACGGCGCGCGAGACGATCTGCCGGACCGCGTGGTCGAGCTCCTCCTCGGGCCGCGCGTCGCCGGGCGCGCGCTTGGCGAGCACGGCCTGCACGGCCTGGAAGAAGGCGACGTCGTCGCGGATGCGCAGCGCCTCGTCGTGCGGCACCGCCAGCGCGAAGGCCTGCGACAGCTCGCGCACGGCGTGCAGGCAGCGGTCCTTGCCGTCCTCCTGCGCGAGGATGTGCTCCTGCGCCGGCGGGCAGCAGGCCGAGCCGCTCCTGCGGCGTGCCGGTCGTCCACTTCGACCAGTCGAAGCCGTGGAACAGGCCGCAGCAGACCTCGTACTTCTCCAGCATCACGGCGACGGCCTCGTCCTGGTCGATCGCCGTCTCGCCCGGTGCCGCCGCTCTCGGTGTAGGTGGCGAGCGCCTGCTTCAGCTCGTGGGCCAGGCCCAGGTAGTCCACGACCAGCCCGCCCGGCTTGTCGCTTGAAGACGCGGTTCACGCGCGCGATGGCCTGCATCAGGCCGTGGCCGCGCATCGGCTTGTCGACGTACATCGTGTGCAGGCACGGCGCGTCGAAGCCGGTCAGCCACATGTCGCGCACGATCACGAGCTTGAACGGGTCGGTCGGGTCTCGGAAGCGCTTGGCCAGCGCCTCGCGCCGCGGCTTGTTGCGGATGTGCGGCTGCCAGTCGAGCGGGTCGGACGCCGAGCCGGTCATCACGACCTTGATCGCGCCCGTCGTCGTCGTCGTCGTCGTGCCACTGCGGGCCGCAGCTTCGACGATCTCGTGGTACAGCTCGACGCAGATGCGCCGGCTCATGCAGACGATCATCGCCTTGCCGTCCATCGCCTCGAGCCGCTTCTCGAAGTGCTCGACGATGTCGCTGCGCGATCAGCTCCAGCCGCTTCTCGGCGCCGACCACCGCTTCGAGCTGCGCCCACTTGGTCTTGAGCTTCTCCTTGCGCTCGACCTCCTCGCCCTCGGTCACCTCCTCGAACTCGGGGTCGATCTTCGGCCGCTCGGCCTCGTCGAGCGCGAGCTTGGCGAGCCGGCTCTCGTAGTAGATCGGCACCGTGGCGCCGTCCTCGACGGCCCGCTGGATGTCGTAGACGCTGATGTAGTCGCCGAACACCGCGCGCGTGTTCGCGTCCGTGCAGCTCGATCGGCGTGCCGGTGAAGCCGATGAACGAGGCGTTCGGCAGGGCGTCGCGCATGTGGCGCGCGAAGCCGTCGATGAAGTCGTACTGGCTGCGGTGCGCCTCGTCGGCGATCACCACGATGTTGCGCCGCTCGGAGAGCATCGGGTGCCGGTCGCCCTTCTCCTCGGGGAAGAACTTCTGGATCGTGGTGAAGACGACGCCGCCCGCCGCCACGCGCGAGCAGCTCGCGCAGGTGCGCGCGGCTCTCGGCCTGCACCGGCGTCTGGCGCAGCAGCTCCTGGCAGCGCGAGAAGGTGCCGAAGAGCTGGTCGTCGAGGTCGTTGCGGTCGGTGAGCACGACGATGGTCGGGTTCTCCATCGCCGGCTCGCGGATGATGCGCCCGGCGTAGAAGGCCATCGTCAGGCTCTTGCCCGAGCCCTGCGTGTGCCAGACCACGCCGACGCGCCGGTCGCCGGGCTTGCCGCCCGGTTGCGGCCCGCCTCGTAGCGCCCTGCGTCCGCCGGCCACGTCGGCCGCGCGCCAGCTGCGCGGCGCGCAGCGTCTCGCCGACCGCCACCTGCACGGCGTGGAACTGGTGGTAGCCGGCCATCTTCTTGACGACGCGCGCCGCCGTCGTCCTCGAAGACGATGAAGTCGCGCACCAGGTCGAGGAAGCGCCGCGGTGTCGAAGACGCCCTCGATCACGACCTGCAGCTCCGGCAGGTGCGTGTCGGCCAGCGCCTCGCCGTCGATGGTGCGCCACGGCTTGAACCACTCGCGCCCGGCGGCGAGCGTGCCGACGCGGGCCTCGACGCCGTCGGAGACGACCAGCAGCGCGTTGGACGCGAACAGCGACGGGATCTCGGCCTTGTAGGTCTGGAGCTGCTGGAAGGCGCGTCCAGATGGTGGCGTTCTCGTCGGCCGCGTTCTTCAGCTCGATCACCGCCAGCGGCAGGCCGTTGACGAACAGCACCACGTCCGGCCGGCGCTTGTGCTTGTTCTCGACGACGGTGAACTGGTTGACCGCCAGCCAGTCGTTGTTCGTCGGGTCGTCGAAGTCGATCACCCGCGCCTGGGCGCCGCGGATCGCGCCGTCGGCGTCGCGGTACTCGACCGTCACGCCGTCGACGAGCAGCCGGTGCAGCGCGCGGTTGCGCTGCGATCGAGGTCCGCGCCTTCGGGGCGCGTCAGCTTGCGGAAGGCGTCGTCGAGCGCCTCGGCGGGCAGCGTCGGATTGAGCCGCGCCAGCGCGTCGCGCAGCCGCTGCGTCCAGGACGACCTGCGCCGTAGTCGTCGCGCTCGGCGGCCGGCTCGCCCGGCGCGATCGTCGGCGCCGTTGCGCGACCTGCCAGCCGACGCTCTCCAGCCAGGCGAGGGCGGCCTGCTCGACGACGGATTCGGTGAAGCCGCCGTCGCTCATGGCCGCCCTCGGAGTCGGACCCAGGACGAAGCGCGCCCGTTCGCGGCGCAGCATCTCGTAGGGACTCATGAAGCGGATGCCGAGACCGAGGCAGGCGTTGGGAGATCTTGATCTGGCTCACCCCGTCCGACGGCCGTTCGTGGGTCACGACCGTGTCGCCGTGAGCCAGCGCGAAGGCCACGAGCCAGTAGTCGGCGACGCCCAGGAACGTATTGATCGCCGCGGGCGGTAGCTCTGGCTCGTCGCCCAGGTGCTCACTCTCGTCAGCGCCGGAACGACCGTGGCGTCGGGGGCCAGGAAGAACGCCGCGCCGCGCGCCGTCGCCCACGTCGAAAGCTCGTCCGCTCCCGCCTGCAGCTCATCGTCGACCCTGTCGAGGCTGAACACCGTCCCGGCGCTGTTCTGCACGATCAGCCAGTCCCAGAACGCCGGGCAGAAATCGAACCGTACTGCAGGTTCTTCGCCTGGATGAAGACGTTGGCATCGAGCAGATAGCGGGTCACGGCGCGACCCCCGCCTGCCGGGCGATCTCGTTGAACGTCGCCGTCTTGCGCACGCCCAGCATGCGGAATGCGTCGCGGTAGAGCGTCTGTCCCTCGAGTGTGCTTTCGACCAGGGCGCGGGCGAAGCGCCGGCTTACGCGCGACAGGTCGAGCGGTAGAAATCTCCGCCGCCGGGCCGGCCTTCGGCGACGTCGCGCAATCGCGCCTGCTCGGCGGCCCAGGCGCGATCGAACGCGGCGCGTCGAGAGCCCCGGCGTCGAGCAGGCGGCGCAGGACGACGAGCGCTCGAGACCTTGAATGGCGCGTCAGCCTCGGGAGCGCGCGTGCCAGTGGCTCGTCCGGCGTCCAGCACCTCGCGCAAGTCGGCGAGCGGCACGAGCAGCTCGGCGGCGACGGCGTTGCACCATACTTCCTCGCGGCGATAGCCCGCGGCGGGCCGGCGCTTGCGTCCGATACGGCCGATTCGCCGAGCCAGAGATGGGCGAGCTCGTGGGCGAGCGTGAACATCTGCGCCGACTTCGAATCGGCGCCATTGATGAAGACGAGCGGCGCGAGATCGTCGGCCAGCGCGAAGCCGCGGAACTCTCGCGGGTCCAGCACACGGTGCGTGTTGGACCGCACGATGCCGCTCACCATGACCAGCACGCCGGCCGCGTCCGCGTGCCCGATGAAGAGCCGCAGCGCCTCTGCCCATGTGGGGCAGGCGGCGCGCGCGGCGCGGTCGAAGCCGAGCGTCTCGGCCATCGGCGCGCCACCGCCCCGGGCTCCTCGTCGAGGCGCGCGCTGCCGACATAGTCGAGCTCCGGCTGCCGCGTGAGACGGGCGAAGTCGTGGTACCAGCTCTGGCGTTCCTGCGCGGCGTAGAGCGTGTCCAGCAGATCGGGACTCGCCCGCGCAGCGTCCGGCCCTCGAGCGTGCGGAAATCGGGAATCGGCACGGGCTCGTCGGGCGGCGCCGGCAGGAACAGGTAGCCGACTGGCACGTGCACGGCCTTCGCGAAGGCCTCGATCTGCCGCATCGTCGGCTGCACGTCGCCGCTCTCCCACGCCGCGAGCTTCGGGAAAGCGGCCGAGCAGCGCCTCAGCGTCGCGAAGTCCCGCGCGTTCGCGCGCCCAGCGGAATATCTCGGGACTGGATGGCGACGCGCGTCACACGCCGCGCTCCGCAAGGAAGCGTTCGGCGTCCTTCACGCGCAGGTCGCCTGAGATGAGCTTCGGCAAGAGGGCGTCGCGCACTGAGGCAAGTGTTTTAGCACTCGCGTTCTACGGCTGCTTGGCGATTCTAAGCAATCGACTGCGAAAAGCTCAAATTGCTCGACTAAGGTCGGTGCGCGGCAGCAATGTTGGCAGCCTGTGGACGTGATTCCGATCGAGCGTGCGGCACGGCTGAACCAGCGTTGAGCTGCGCAAGAATCGATACCACGCAGCAGGTGGAAAGCGTAGGCGGGTGGTGCTCGCCGGAACTCGCTTAGATCCAGAGGGACGTATTCAACGGCCAGAAATCCTCTGCAACATAGAAGACCTTGCCGAGTACCCCGCTTCGCCCGGTGGTCACGTCCGGGCCCTCGGACCAGTATTGGTGATGGGTCCCACTGTGGACCACTTCGCCGCCGAGATACTTGGTACGCACCAGGCATTCTCTGCGTCCGCTGGAAGATCGAAGCCGCGTTGGAGAAAGAGTGCAGCCTCAAGCGGACCTACCTCCCACCCCTCCGGAATCTCGCCGAGTTCGGAGTCGACGAGGCGGGCGGGGAAGAGGTCGGCGAGGTGCTTGGGGAGGCCGGGGTCGCGGCCTTCGGCCTTGGCGCGGACGGGGTCGAAGTCCACGAACCACGACTTGAAGAGCGCCCGCGCCATCGCCTCCAGCGTCTCGCTCATCCGCCGGTTCAGCTCGATCTTGTCGTCCAGCGTGCCGAGGATGTGGGCGATGGCGCGTTGTTCGGCGAGCGGTGGCAGCGGAACCGAAATGTCACCGCTGCGACGTGCAGGCTGACGTACGGCGGCCATGTCGGTTGCGCTTGCCCAGTCGCTAGCTGATCTGCGAAACTCGGGCGAGCGCAGATAAGCGCAGTACAAGTACCTGCGATCCAGATCGGTCATGCATCGAGCGTTCGCCAGAAAGTCGTCTGGGGACTGCATACAAATCGCGGAGCATCGTCCGGAACCATGCGCGACCTTGCCGACAGTTCCCTTGTGCGACAGAAGGACGTCGCCGGCGAGCTCCGAGCCCTTCGTGATCCGCTGCCGAGTCCGCGTCGTTGATCTCGAGGCTGCGTCAGACGAGCACTGCGTCCCGCATCGCATGTCTGCCGCGCGATACGAATGCCGCGCCAGATATCGACGAAGTCATCGGGCCGCGGCCGATACTCGCCGTGATTGCCGTCCTCAACGAGGAGCACGCCGTCGCTCTGCAGTTCGGCTGACCGTCGGTGCGCCACTCACCCGCCATACCCAAGCTCCCTCAGGTTGGCGGCGATGGCGGCATCGAGCTTCGCGGCCTCGGCCTGCTGCTCGCGCAGCGTCGCGGCGAGCCGCTTCATCTTCTCCTCGAACGGCTCGCCGTCGTCCTCCTGCGCCTCGGCGCCGACGTAGCGGCCGGGCGTGAGCACGTGGCCGTGCTTGCGGATCTCGTCCAGCGTGCGCGCTCTTGCAGAAGCCGGGCAACGTCCTCGTACTCGCCCGCGTCCTTCTCGCCGCGCCAGGCGTGGTAGGTGCCGGCGATGCGGGCGATGTCCTCGTCGGTCAGCTCGCGGTGGGTGCGGTCCACCATGCGGCCCGAGCTTGCGGGCGTCGATGAACAGCACCTCGCCGCGGCGGTCGCGGAACTTGCCGTTCTTGCGGTCGCGCGCGAGGAACCACAGACAGGCCGGGATCTGCGTCGAGTAGAAGAGCTGGCCCGGCAGCGCGACCATGCAGTCCACGAGGTCGGCCTCGACCAGGTTCTTGCGGATCTCGCCCTCGCCCGACTGGTTGGACGACATCGAGCCGTTGGCCAGCACGAAGCCGGCGACGCCCGCGGGCGCGAGGTGGTGGACGATGTGCTGCACCCAGGCGAAGTTGGCGTTGCCGGCGGGCGGCACGCCGTACTTCCAGCGCTTGTCGTCGCGCAGGCGCTCGCCGCCCCAGTCGGAGATGTTGAACGGCGGGTTGGCGAGGATGAAGTCGGCCTTGAGGTCCGGGTGGCGGTCGTTGTGGAAGGTGTCGCCGTGGGCGATCTGGCCGTCGATGCCGCGGATGGCGAGGTTCATCTTGCGCCAGCCGCCAGGTGGTGTGGTTCGACTCCTGGCCGTAGATCGAGATGTCGGCCTTGGCCTTGCCGCCGTTGCCGTTCCCGTTGGCGTGCGCGCGGATGAACTCGACCGACTGCACGAACATGCCCGACGAGCCGCAGCAGGGGTCGTAGACGCGGCCGTTGTAGGGCTCGAGCATCTCGACCAGCAGCTTGACCACGCAGCGCGGCGTGTAGAACTCGCCGCCCTTCTTGCCCTCGGCGCTGGCGAACTGCGAGAGGAAGTACTCGTAGACGCGGCCGAGCACGTCCTTGGCGCGGCTCGCCTCGTCGCCGACCTTGATGTTGCTGATCAGGTCGATGAGCTGGCCGAGGCGCTGTCTTGTCGAGCGCGGGGCGGGCGTAGTCCTTGGGCAGCACGCCCTTGAGCGCCGGGTTGTCGCGCTCGATGCCGGCCATGGCGTCGTCGACGAGCTGGCCGATGGTGGGCTGCCGGGCCTGCGCCTTGAGGTGCGCCCAGCGCGCCTCGGGCGGCACCCAGAAGATGTTCTCGGCGCGGTACTCGTCGGGGTCCTCGGGGTCGGCGCCCTGCGCCTGCTCGGCCTACGAGCTTGGCGTGCTGCTCCTCGAAGGCGTCGGAGATGTACTTGAGGAAGATCAGGCCGAGGACGACGTGCTTGTACTCGGCGGCGTCCATGCTGCCGCGCAGCGCGTCGGCCATCTGCCACAGCTGGGCCTCGTAGCCGACATTGGCCCCGGAGCTTTCGATCGACGCTCCAGCTTCCTTTGATTTCTTTGGTCTCCCGCGCGCCATGCACTGCTCCCGGCTTCATCCTCAGCCAGCAAGTGGTCTAGCATCTCTCGCGGTAGCAGAAGTGGCAACAACTGCGCGGGCCGTTCAGACCCCCAGCTCGGCGTTGACCGCAGTCGCCATGGCGAAGCGGATGACAGCGATTCTCCAACGAGATATCCTGCAAGTCGGTAAATATCTCCAAGCGACTGCTCCACCCGCAGACGCGGCCGTCAGCCTTTGTATTCGACGATGTAGAGGCCGGCGCTGAAGTCGGTGACGTAGCAGAGCGCGTTCTTGTCGACGAAGACGTCGGCGGAATGCAGAACGACCGGCCGGTTCGGCCGCGGGTCGACCCATTTCGGCCGGCGGCGGCGGCACGAAGGCGCCGACCTCCTTCGGGCGGAACTGGTCCTTGATGTCGTAGACGCGCAGGCCGGCGTTCTGGTAGGTGGCGAAAATCAGTCTCTTCGCTGTAGAAGCTGCCCGGGCCGGTTCTCGTGGATGTTGTGCGGGCCGAAATGGCCGCCGACCTTCAGATAGTCCTTGTCCGACGGGCGCCGGGAAGGTCGCGATGCTGATCGGGTTCGACTTGCACCTGGTTGTCGAACACCCAGATCGGCTTGAAGCCGTCCTCCTGGTTGTCGAGCACCGTCTCGTCGACGACGATCAGCAGCTTGCGGTCGGGCAGCGGCAGCGCGTTGTGCGTGCCGCCGCCGAACGGCGGCGCCCACACCTTGTGGGCAATCAGCTTCGGATTGGCCTTGTCCTTGACGTCGACGACCGACGAGGCAGGCGTCGCGCCAGGAGCAATAGGCGATGTCGTCGTGAATGATCGCGATGGTGGAGCCCGAAGCGGCCGTTCGTGGTCGGCCAGTTGGCCGTTTCGCCGGCCGCGACGTTCATGCCCGGCAGCCAGTATTTGCCGGCCAGCGCGCGGCTTCTGCGGGTCCGGCATGTCGATGGTGATGAGGATGTAGTCGGAGAAGCCGTCGAGCAGCGCCGAGGCATAGGCCCAGCGGCCGCCGACGTACCAGAGGCGATGCAGGCCGGTGCCCTCGACCGGCATGAAGCCGATCTGCCTGGGATCGCCGGGCTTGGAGATGTCGTAGACCGCCATGCCCGCCGACCAGTCGCGCGCCGGCGGCTTCGCCTGGCGTGGTGATCGACCGCGCCCTTGTAGTAGTTCTTCTCGTCGGCGAGCTCGGGCTGCGCGAACATGTCCTTGTTGTGGATGACGAGCAGCAGGTCGTCGGGCGCCTGCAGATGCAGGGTCCAGGTGTTGGGCGGCGCGGCGACGTATTTCACCGTCTTCGGGCTGCTTCGGGATCGCGGACGTCGACGACGGTGAAGCCCTTGGAGAAGATGTGGCCGATATAGGCGTAGCCATTGTGCACCATGATCTGCACGCCGTCGCAGCGGCCGCCCTGGTCGCTGTAGCCGACGAGCCGCATGTTGCGGGTGGCGTAGTCGGGCTTCGGGCAGATCCTTGGCATCATCTGTCTGTCTCCTGTGTCGCGGCGCGAGCAGGGGTCCGAAGGGCGGCGACGACGTCGCCCTCGCGGGCGTCGGCCTCCGGTCTGGCGGTCGCCTCGGGCGCCTACTTCACGCCCCAGATCTTCTTGTATTCGTCCTTGTAGCCGTTGCCCGGGATCGAAGATGTTCTTCGTGTCCGCCGTCCTTGTCGATGTTGGCCGGCGTGAACAGATGCGACGGCGGCACGAAGCCGCTCGGCTTGCTCGCCGGCGAAGGCGCGGTTCAGCTCGTCGACACATGCCAGCCCTGCAGATTGCAGCGGCTCGGCGACGGTGCGCGATCTGGTACTGCTTGTCGCGGATGCGCTGGAAGGCGGGCACCGAGCCGTCGCCGGCCGAGATCTGGCGCGGATAGCCGGTCGCCGGGTCGACGCCGGCCGACTGCAGCGACGGGCGCCGAGAAATCGAAATAGAGGTCGTTCACGGCGATCGAGTAGGTCCATGTCTTGCCGTACTTCGACAGCAGCGAGGTCGTCGAGCTGGCCCATGCGGTTGGAGAGTCGCCGATCGGCGTGTCCTCGACCGTGAGCACCTTGCAGCCCTTGCAGCCCTCGATCGCCGCCTTCGTCGGCGTTGGTCTTGGCGGTGGCGATGGCGTAGATCGAGTCGGTGAACAGGATGACGCCGGCCTTGCCGTTCGAATCGACGACGGCGTAGAGGCCGGCGGCCTTGGCGACCTCGTGCGGGTCGGTGGTCATGTTGGTGAACACGCGGGCAGGTCCTCGATCGGGCCCGGCGCGGCGCCGGCGTGCCAGCCGACGATCTTGATGCCCGCTGCGCCGCCTGCTCGATGAGCGGCGCCTGCTCCGTGGCATCGACGGTGCCGAGGATGATGCCGTCCGGCTTCAGCGCGATCGCCTGGTTCAGGGCCGACGTGCGCGGCCGGGCACCGAGCCCTGGCCGTCGAGGATGCGGAAGTCCCAGCCCATCGCCTTGGCGGCCTCCTGCGGCGCCGTCGCCGACGCCCTGCGCGCCGCCGTTGCGCTGATCGGCCGAGACGTAGACGACCAGCTTCTTGCCCGCGCCTTCGGGCCCGTCGTCGGGCCGGTCCATGGGTCACCGGCGCGGTCGACCTTGGCGATATAGTCCTTGGCCATCTGCATGACAGGCGTCGTCGGCGCGCGCGCCGGCGATCCGGAGACGGCCGATGCCAGCAGCGCGCGGCCGCTGTCGCAGCGATGCGCCGCTGTCACGACAATCGCGATGTCGACGACTGCTCGCTCGCCGGCCTGGTCAGCTTCGGCGGAAGTCGCCTCAGGCGGCCCTGTCTGTCGGACCCGTCTGGCGTCGACTCGCGCTGGCTCGGTCGACCGGCGGCGGCTGCGCGACCGGTGCGCCGGCGCTGCGCGAAGCGGCGAGCGCGATGGAGACGACCAGGGTGGTGCCGTTGAACAGCGGCTCGACGAAGAACGCGCCGCCGAGCTGCTGGATGCCGGAGATGCCGACGGCGAGGATGAGGACGCCGAACGATCGTGCCCCAGACATTGACCCGGCCCGGCTTGATCGTGGTCGAGCCGAGGAAGGCGCCGACCAGCGCCGGCAGCAGATAGTCGAGCCCGACATTGGCCTGGCCGATGCGCAGCTTGGCGGCGAGCACGCAGCCGGCGAAGCCGGCGATCAGGCCCGAGCCGACGAAGACGCCGATGACGTAGGCGCGCACCGGAATGCCGTTGAGCGCGGCGGCCTTCTCGTTGGCGCCGATCGCGTAGATGTGGCGCCCGAGCGGCAGCCGCTCGGCTGACGACCCACAGCACGATGGCGAGCACGATGCACGTAGACGGCCGGGATCGGCATGCCGAAGATCGACGCCGTGTTGATGGCGATGAAGCCCGGCGGCAGCGCGCCGATGACCTGGCGCCCGTCGGTGTGCCAGAGCGCGAGCGCGTAGAGTATCGTGCCGGTGCCGAGCGTGGCGATGAAGGAATCGATCTGCGCCACCTCGACCAGCAGGCCGTTGACCAGGCCGACGCAGCGCCGCGCAGCCAGCACCAGCAGGATCGGCGAGCGGCCACGGCACGCCGTACTTGACCTGCAGGCTGATCGCGAGGATGTGCCACATGACGATGCCGAAGCCGACGGTCAGGTCGATGCGGCCGGCCATCATCGGCAGCGTCGCGGCCAGCGACAGCAGCGCGATGATCGCCTTGTCGGCGAGGATCGAGCGCACGTTGAGCTAGGTCGGGAACGGTCGCGGCAGCAGGATCGAGAAGAAGACGATCAGCAGCGACGCGTCAGGATCGGCAGGCCGTAGACCGGCAGGAGGCGCACGACCTGCTGCCAGCGCGACAGGCCGCGCGAGCTCCGAGCCGGGTCGGCTCGAGGGCGTTGGACTTGATGGATTGCATGTCCGCCTCGATGCCGTTCGCGGCGGATCGCGCGCTCGGCCATCTGGCCGACGCTGGCGGAGGCCGCGGCGAGCAGGTTCTCGACCGACAGATCGGCGCCGCCCAGCTCGGCGACGACGCGGCCGCGGTCGAACACCAGCGCGCGATGGCAGACCTTGGCGACTTCCTCGAAATCGGTCGAGACGATGAGGATCGCCGCGCCGCGCCTGCAGCGCGACGTCGAACAGCCGGTAGATCTCGGCCTTGGCGCCGACGTCGACGCCGGCGGTCGGATCCTCGAAGACGTAGATCTTCGCCGTGCAGGTGCAGCCAGCGGCCGACCACGACCTTCTGCTGGTTGCCGCCCGACAGCAGCTCGATCGGCAGCGTCGGGATCGTTCGGGCCGCAGCCCGACCTGCCGGCCGAGCTCGCGCGAGCGCGCGGTTCTCGCGGCCGGGCGCGAGGTAGGACAACAGCGCCGAGGCCGGCCGCCAGCGGATTGAGGAACAGGTTCTCGCGCACGCGTCAGGTCGGGCACGACCGACTCGCCGACCCGGTCGGCGCAGACGAGATTGATGCCGAGCGCCATCGCCTCGCGCGGCGAGGCCGACGCGATCGGCTGCGCCGTCGAGCAGGATGCGGCCGCCGGTCGATCGGCGCGAGGCCGAACAGCGCGCGCCCGACGCTCTCCTGCCCGGCGCCGCGCAGGCCGACGAGGCCGACGATCTCGCCGGCGTGGATCGAGCAGTCGACCGGCCCGACGCCCTCGACGCTCAGCGCCTCGAGCACCAGCCGCGCGGCGCCCTCGCGCTGCGCCGGCCGGCGGAACACCTGCGACGGCTCGCGGCCGACGATGAGCAGGATCGCCTCGCTCGGGCGTCGTCTCGCCGACCGCGCGCTCGCCCGACCACGCGGCCGTCGCGCAGCACGACCATGCGGTCGGCGATCTCGAACACCTCGTCCAGGCGGTGCGAGACGTAGATCATGCCGACGCCGCGCCCGCGCAGCCGGCGCAGGGCCGACGAACAGCCGCGCCACCTCGTCGGCGGGCAGGCTCGCGGTCGGCTCGTCGAGCACCAGGATCTCGGCCTCGGCGGCCAGCGCGCGGGCGATCGCGACCAGCGACTTCTCGGTGCGGCTGAGGTCTGGATGCGCGTGCTCGGGATCGATGTCGGCGCCGAGCGCCTCGAGCGCCGTGCGCCGCGCGCCTGCGCGCCGCGCTCCAGTCGATCAGGCCGAAGCGGCGCGGGATAGCCGAGCGTCAGGCAGATGTTCTCGGCCACCGTCATCCAGTCGATCAGGCCGAGATCCTGATGGATGAAGGCGATCGGCAGGCGGCGCAGCGCGCTGGTCACGTCGCGTCCGCGAAAGGTGACGGTCCCTTCATCGAGGGCATAGACGCCCGCCAGGATCTTGATCAGCGTCGACTTGCCGGCGCCGTTCTCGCCGAGCAGCGCGACGATCTCGCCGGCATCGACATCCATGCCGACGCGGACCAGCGCCTGCGTGCCGCCGAACTGCTTGGAGATGCCGCGCACCGAGAAAGAAGACTCGCCGCCGACCGCCGCTGCCGCGCCCGCTGCAGAAGGGCCGGTTTTTGCACCGGCCTGCTGTTCGGCGTCCATGGGCGGCTCCTCCTCCCTCACACACCGCTTCGTCGGCAAGCAATTCGGGCGAGAGCGCCTGCACAACTGCTGCGCGCTTGACCGGCTGACGGTAAGCGGTCCAGTCGGGTTGTCAAACGGATTTGCGGCCTGCGCTGACTGCTACGATCGCGGACTCCGCGAAGGGAAGGAATGTCAACCCGCGAAGGCTGGCATCACATCGGCGGCGATCGACGGGTTCGCTCTGCGGTGCGCTGAACATGGTTCTCGCCAAGGACACGGTGCTATGGTCGACGACGATTGCATCGGAGGGACGCCATGACGAACCAGCGCGATCTGGTCGGCTATGCGGACAAGCCGCCGACGGAACCCTGGCCGCATGGCGCACGGCTCGCGATCTCCATCGTCGTCAACTACGAGGAAGGCTCCGAACGCTCGCACGCCATGGGCGACCCCGACCAGGAATCGATGACGGAGTGGGGCGCCTACCCTTTTCCGGCCGACATCCGCAACCTGGCCATGGAGTCGATGAACGAGTACGGCTCGCGCGTCGGGGTCTGGCGTCTCCTCAACGTGTTTGCCGAGACCGCCGTGAAGTCCACGTTCTTCGCCTGCGCCGTCGCCTTCGAGCAGAACCCGGCGCTGGCCCGCGCCGTCGTGGGGGCCGGGCACGAAATTTGCAGTCACGGCTGGCGATGGGAAGAAGTCTTCCGGCTGAGCGAGGACGAGGAGCGCGAGCACATCCGGCGCGCGATCGAGTCGTTCCAGAAGACGTGCGGCAAGCGACCGGTGGGATGGTATTGCCGCTACGGACCGAGCGTGCGCACGCGCCGGCTGGTGGTCGAGGAGGGCGGGTTCCTCTACGACTCCGACGCCTACAACGACGACGTGCCGTACTTCGTCGAGGTCGGCGGCAAGCGTCACCTCGTGGTGCCCTATACGTCCGACGTGAACGACATCCGCTTCTGGCTCAGCCCGGGGTTCGTCACCGCCGACCAGTTCCACGGCTACATGAAGGACTCCTTCGACGTGCTGTATGCCGAAATCGGCGCGATACCCGCGCATGATGTCGATCGGCCTGCATCCCCGGATCGTCGGCCGCCCGGGGAGAGTGCAGGCGCTGCGTCGCTTCATCGAATACGCCAAGGCCTTCCCCGACGTGTGGTTCGCCACGCGCGAGGAAATCGCCAGGAGCAGACTCGAGGCGGTTTGAAACAGGAGGACTGAAGATGGGCACAATGGCGCGCGTTTCGTCTACTCGCCGGGGTGATGCTGGCCTGCGGCGCCTGCGTGGCGCAGGCGCAGGCAGCGGATCTCAACTCCTTCAAGAAGGCGCTCGAGCCCTTCACCAAGAAACCGGAGTTCGTGGCGCCCGGACCGGCCTTCGATGCCAAGAAGTGCATGGCGGGCAAGACGATCTTCAGCATTCCGGTGTCGTCGGCCAATCCCTTCACCAAGAACATCGAGACGGCGATGAGCAACGTCGCCAAGGAGGTCGGGTTCAAGTTCACCGAATGGCAGAACCAGGGCCAGGTCTCGCAATGGGCGCAGGGCATGGACCAGGCGACCAACCAGAAGGTCGACCTGATCGATCTCCTGGCGGGCACCGACCCGCGGGTGCTGGTGCCGCAGGTCGAGGCGGCGAAGAAGGCCGGCATCCCCGTGGTGGCCTCGCACTACAACGGCCTGGAGCAAAAGGTCGAGCATGCCACCCACGACGTGCCGATCGACTACTTCAAGGCGGGCCAGCTGCTCGTCGACTGGGCGATGGTCCAGACCGGCGGCAAGCTCAACTCGCTGGTGCTCATCTCGACCGGGCCATTGTCGACCGATTCGATGATGGCCGGCATCGAGGAGGAGTTCAAGAAGTGCCCCGACTGCAAGAAGAAGGTGATCAACGTACCGGTGGTCGACTGGGGCACGCGCATCCAGCCCAACGTCCAGGCGGCGCTGCTGGCCGACCCGTCGGTCAACTACATCATCATCATCTATGACAGCATGGCGCAGTTCGTCGTGCCGGCGGTGTCGATCGCGGGCGCCGAGGGCCGGGTCAAGTCGGACGCCTTCAACGGCACGCCGTTCGTGCTGGGCCTGGTGCAGCAAGGCAAGGTCGAGATGGACATCGGCGAGAACCTCGACTGGATCGGCCATGCCATCATGGACGCGGAGATGCGCATCGTGTGCGGCCTGCCGGCCGTGCGGAATCCCAGGATCCCCTTCTACATCTTCGACAAGAACAACGCCAAGAACGCCGGCGTTCCGCCGCAACTCAGCCAGGGCTACGGCGACGCCTACATCAAGGGATACCGCGCGCTCTGGGGCCTGCAGTGAGCCAGGCCGGGGCGGCCAGGACAGGCGAAGCGCCTGCCGCCGTCCCGGTCGCGCTCGAGCTTCGGAACTCTCTCCAAGACCTTCGGCGGCGCCAAGGCGCTCGACGGCGCCGCTCTTTCGGTGGCGGCGGGTGAGGTGCACGGGCTCCTGGGGCAGAACGGCTCGGGAAAGTCGACGCTGATCAGGATCCTGGCGGGCTTCCACGAGCCGGACCCCGGCGCCGAGCTGCGCATCGCCGGGCACGCCGTGGACCTGCCGCTCAAGCCCGGCGAGTTCCGCCGCCACCGCATCAGCTTCGTCCATCAGAACCTCGGGCTGATGCCGCCGCTGACGGTCCTGGAGAACCTGCTCATCGGGCAGCTGGCATCGCAGCCGCGGCTCTGGATCTCATGGGAGGAGGAGCGACGGCGCGCGCGGCGGCTGTTCGAGCGCTACCGGCTGGACATGGATCCCAACACCCCGGTCTCGCGGCTTTCGCCGGTCAACCGCGCGCTGCTTGCCATCGTGCGCGCCGTCGAGGAGATCGGCGGCGGCCATTCGACGGTGGGGGCGACAACCGGGGCCGCGCCCGGGGACGGCGGCCTGCTGATCCTCGATGAGCCGACGCCGTTCCTGCCACGCCGCGACGTCGAGCAGCTCTTCGCGCTGGTGAGGAGCATCGTCGCCGCCGGCAACAGCGTGATCTTCGTCTCGCACGACGTCGACGAAGTCGTCGAGATCACCGACCGCGCCACCGTGCTGCGCGACGGCCGGGTCGCCGGAACATTGATCACGCGGGAATCGACCAAGCAGGATTTCATCGAGCTCATCGTCGGCCGGCGGCTCGAGGCGCTGGCGTCGGGACCGACGGACTTCAGCCAGGCGGCGCCAGACCTCGTGATCGAGGAGCTGACGGGAGGCACGCTCGAAGGCGTGCGCATCGGCGCCCATCGCGGAGAGGTGATCGGCCTCAGCGGACTGATCGGGTCGGGTTTCGACGAGGTGCCGTATCTCGTCTATGGCGCCACGCCGGCGGAAAGCGGACGGCTCCGCCTCGCCGGGGAAAGCATCGACCTGTCGCAGGCCAGCCCGGCAGCTTCCGTCCGGCGCGGCATCGTCCTGGTGCCGGCCGACCGGCAGAATGCCGGTGCCATCGGCGCGCTTCCGGTCTCGGACAACGTGACCATGCCGGTGCTCGGCAGCCTGTTCAACCGGCTGGCCCTGAACCGGCGCGGGATGGTGGCCCACGCCGCGCGCGTGGTGGCCGCCTTCGACGTGGTGCCGCGCGATCCGATGCGTCTCTTCTCGCAGCTCTCGGGCGGCAACCAGCAGAAGGTCCTGCTGGGCAAGTGGATGCAGGTCGCGCCCAAGCTCATCCTGCTCGACGAGCCGACGCAAGGAGTCGACGTCGGGGCACGGCAACGCGTCTTCGAGGCGATCCGGCGCGCCGCGGGCGAGGGCGCCACCGTGCTCTGCGCCAGCTCCGACTACGAGCAGCTGGCGACCATCTGCGACCGCGTCCTGATATTCGCGCGCGGCCGGGTGGCGGGCGAGCTCGCCGGCGCCGCCGTGAGCAAGGAGAACATCGCCTTGCATTGCTACAACAGCCTGGGCGGCGAGATTGCCGGAAATCCGTCGGAGTCGCCATGAACGGCAAGGAACAGGCCATTTCCGCCAGCGCCGACGCGGCGCCCGAGCCGGCGAGCAAAGGGCGGCGCGCGGTCGACTACGCCGAACGCTTCGGCCTGATCGCGACCCTGGTGGCGCTCATCGCGATCTTCGGCGCGATCAATCCGGACACGTTCCTCACCTGGGCGAACTTCTCGACCATCCTCGGCTCGCAGGCCGTGCTGGTCGTGGTGGCGCTCGGACTGATCATTCCGCTGACGGCCAACGACTTCGACGTGTCGATCGCCAACGTCATGACGCTTTCGGCCATGATGGTCGCGGTGCTGAACGTCAACAAGTCCGTGCCCATAGGCTGGGCCATCCTGGCCGCCCTGGCGATGGGGCTGGCGGTGGGCGCGGTCAACGGCTTCTTCATCGTCGTCTTCCGGATCCACTCGCTGATCGTGACGCTGGGGGTCGGCACCTTCCTGCACGGCGTCGCGCTGTGGATCAGCGATTCGATGACCATCAGCGGCATCTCCTCCGTGCTGATCAATGCCGTGATCGTCACCCGCCTGTTCGGCATCCCGCTCGAGTTCTACTATGCCTTGGCGATCTGCGTGACGCTCTGGTACCTGTTCGAATACACGGCCATCGGCCGGCGCATCCTGTTCGTCGGGCGGGGCCGGGAGGTCGCGCGACTTTCCGGGATCAACACCGATCGCGTGCGCTGGGGCTGCCTGATCGCCTCGAGCCTGCTCGGCGCGCTCGCCGGCGTGCTCTATGCCGGCACGCAGGGGGCGGCCGATCCGGTCTCCGGCACCTCCTATCTTCTGCCGGCTTTCGCCGCCTCTTTCCTCGGATCGACCAGCATCATTCCCGGGCGCTTCAATCCCTGGGGCACCCTGCTCGCGGTCTATTTCCTGGTCACGGGAATTACCGGACTGATCTTCATGGGCGTCAGCACATTCGTGCAGGACATCTTCTATGGCGGGGCGCTGGTGCTCGCGGTGACGCTTTCGCAGGTCGTCCGTGGGCGTGAGGAGCAACAGTTCTAGAGTTCGTCAGGAAGCAGCGGCGCGGTGTGGCCCAGGCCCTACCCCGCAAAGGCCGGCATCACGTCGGCAGCCAGCAGCTCGAGTGTCTCGGCGTCGTTCCTGTAGGCGCTGCTGATGAGGAGCTGGACGCCGGCGTCGCGGTATCGGCCGATCAGGTCGGTGACCTGCGCCACGGTGCCGGCGAAGCCGTAGAACTGGGCGGGCACCGCGAGCCTGGCGCGCCTGGCGGCCAGTGCGGCCTCGTCGCGCGCCAGGACGAAGCTGATGATGTTGGTCCGCTCGATCTCCTCGTAGGGCCGGCGCTCGGCCTCGCAGTGGCGGCGCAGCACCTCGTACTTGTGCGCACCTTCGGGCGTGCCGCCGACGTTGCAGGCTCGGCCAGGCGCGCGACCGCCCGCAGGGTGAGCTGCTCGCCGCCGCCGCCGATCATGATCGGCGGATGCGGCTTCTGCACCGGCTTGGGCTCCAGGATGGCGTCCTCGGCGTGGAAGTACTTGCCGTGGAACGTCGTGCGCTTCTCGGTCCACAGGGCGGTGACGAGCCGCACGGCCTCCTCCATCTGGCGGATGCGCACGGCCGGCCGCGGCGGGAACTCCCAGCCGTATTGCCGGTACTCGGTCTCGAACCAGCCCGCGCCGATGCCGAAGGTGAGGCGGCCGCGGCTGATCTGGTCGACGCCGGCGGCGATCTTCGCCAGGTGCGCGGGATTGCGGTAGTGGACCGAGGAGACGAGCGTCGCCAGCCGGATGCGCCGGGTCACCGCGGCGAGCGCCGTCAGGATCGTCCAGCCCTCCATGAACGGCTCGTCCGGCGCGCCGACATTGGCGATCTGGATGAGATGGTCCATCACCGAGAACCAGGTGAAGCCGTGCTCCTCCGCCCACAGGGCCTTGGCCTTCACGGCGTCGAAGATGGCGCCCGGGTCGCTGCCGAACAGCCAGGAGGGATTGTGGATGCCGAATTTCATGCGGGACTCCTTGCCGACCATCGCTGAAGGCGGCCGCAGGAAAGGTCCCTCGCTGCGCTCGGGATGACAATGGGGGCAGGGCGCAAAGACGTGCGCAGCCTGAATCAGCGCGTCACCCCGCGGCGGGCGGCGTGAACTCGCCCGCGGTTTCGAAGACTTCGCGCGTGCGCGTCACGCGGGTGCCCCAGACGCGGTCGAACTCGGCGACCAGCCCGACGAACGCCAGCGAGTCCAGCGCCGTCTCGGCCTCCTCGGTGGTCGAGAATTCGTAGACCGCGAAGTGCACCAGCGGATTGGTCCGGCTCCAGCTCGTCCAGCCGCGCTGCGCGCCGAAGCCCTTCACCGCGTCGCGCAGGCGTTCCAGCCGGTACCAGTCGTCGAAGGCCTGGCGATCGGCCAGCTTTTCCAGTTTGGAGCGCACGATGAGATGGGCTCGAGCCATGGCGGTTCCCCGGGCGGATATTCGTTGCCGGTATTCAGAGCCCAACCGGCCGCCGGCTTCAAGACAGACGGGGCAGCCGGGCCACCCGTTCCCGCATATCCCGCGCCGACTCTCACGCCTTCGTCACCCGCGACGGTGCGAAAACTCACAGTGCCGCCGCCGGCCGGCGGACGACCCTCCCGCCCCCTGACCGCATCCCCAGCCCCTGCGGGAGAATCGCCATGAGCCGCCGCCGCCAACGCCTTCAATCACAACTCATCCTTGCCGGTGTGGCGCTTCGGCAACTGCCGGCAAGAATTGCCGCGGCGGCGCGCGACCGGCGTTTTCGTCGCGATGGCGCCACCGTTGCGGGGCACATGGGTTAGGGGCTGCCTCGTCAACCGGAGATCCGACGCATGGCTCGCAAGCGTTCCCGTCGCGCGCTCGGCGCCGAGGCCGTCGCCGGCCCTTTTCCCGCAACCGCCGCCGATTCCGGTCCTGGCCCCGTTCGTGCCGCGCCGCCCGCCAACCGCCGGCTGGTCGTCGTCGTGGCGTTCGACGTGGTGAACTTCAGCGCCCTCGTCGAGGCCGACGAGGAGCGCGTGCTGGCGGCGTGGCGCGCGCTGCGCCAGGCGATCGACCCGCTGATCGCGGCGGGCGGCGGACGCCTCTTCAAGGCGCTGGGCGACGGGCTGCTGGTCGAGTTCACCGGCCCGGTCGAGGCCACGCGCACGGCGCTCGGCGTGCAGGCGGCGGCAGCGCGTCTCGCCGGCGAGGCCGGGGCCGTGCGGCTCGAGCTGCGCTGCGCCATCCACATGGGCGACGTCATGGTCGAGGGCGCCGACCTGCTGGGCGACGGCATCAACGTGGTGGCGCGCCTGCAGGCGCACGCGCCGGCGGGCGGCGTGCTGGTGTCGGCGGCGGTGATGGACCTGATCGCCGGCCGCCTCGACCAGCCGATCGAGGAGCTGGGGCCGCTCAGCCTGCACAACATCCGCCGGCCGGTGCATGCCTATCTGGTCGGGCCCGGCGCCGGACGGGCGCGCGGCGCGACGGCGCCGGCGGTCGACAGCTTCCAGCGGCGGCGGCCGTCGATCGCGGTGCTGCCGTTCGTCGACCGCGCGGCCGAGGGCGGCGCGACGTGGTTCAGCGACGGGCTGGTCGAGGACATCATCGCGGCGCTGTCGTGCCTGCCCGAGCTGATCGTGATCAGCCGCGCCTCGGTGCTGCGCTACCGCGGCCAAGCGCCCGAGCCGGCGCGCATCCGCCGCGAGCTCGCCGTGCGCTACATGCTGACTGGCAGCGTGCGGCGCGACGGCGCGCGCGTGCGGCTGTCGGCCGAGCTGGCCGACTGCGAGACCGGCACGGCGATCTGGAGCGACCGCCTGGCCGGCGAGGCGGCCGACCTGTTCAGCCTGCAGGACGAGCTCAGCGCCCGCGTGGTGGCGACGATCGCGCCGCAGGTCCAGGAGTTGGAGCTGCGCCGCGTGATGCGCAAGCATCCCGGCAGCCTCGACGCCTACGAATGCGTGCTGCGCGGGCTCGACCTGCTGTACCGGCCGGAGGAAGACGCCTTCGCCCGCGCGCTGCCGCTGTTCGAGCGGGCGATCGCGCTCGACGGGCACTACGCCACGGCCTACGCGCTGGCCGCGACCTGCCACGGCGAGCGCTTCTACCAGGGCGAGGCGCCCGACCCGGTGGCCGACCACATGGAGGCCGAGCGGCTGAGCCGGCTGGCGCTCTCGTTCGACCGCTTCGACCCGCTGGCGCTGTCGCTGTGCGGGCACATCAGGTCGTGGCTGTTCCACGACTACGACCATGCGATCGAGCTGTTCGACCGGGCGCTGGCGGCGAGCCCCAGCGCCGCCATCGCCTGGCTGCGCTCGAGCGCCACCTTCGCCTATGTCGGCGAGCCGCGCGAGGCGCGGCGCCGGGTCGAGATCGGGCTCAGGCTATCGCCCTACGACGCGCACGTGTTCTTCGGCTACGGGCTGGCCGGGCTGGCGGCCTACGCCGCCGGCGACTGGGCCGAGGCGGCGGGCTGGGGGCGCCGCGCGATGGGCCAGAACCCGCGCTTCGTCGGCAACCTGCGCTTCCTGGCGGCGAGCCTGGCGGCCGGCGGCCAGCTCGCGGAGGCGCGCGAGGTCGGCCAGGCGCTGATGCGGCTCAACCCGACGTTCCGGGCGCGCGCCTTCGCCGAGGGCCATGCGTTCCGGGACGCCGGGCAGCGCCGGCGGTTCGGCGATCACCTGGTGCTGGCGGGACTGCCCGAGTGAGGACAGCGCCGGAGGGCGGCGTCGGGCGGCGTCAGGCCGCGCGCCTGCCCGACGGGCCCGCGCCGTTGCGGCTCACCACGCCCTCCCAGGTGTAGCTCATGCCCTTGTCCTTGACCTGGAAGGGCGAGATCGACGCGCTCACCCGCTCGCCTGCCTTGGGGAACTTCCTGAACATCGCGGCGACGCGGTCGGGCCGGTTCTCCGGCGTGATGATCGACGACCAGGCCTGGTCGAGGCGATCGCCGGACGCGCGCACGAGCGTCACGCTGCCCTTCTCGAGCAGCCGTCCGCCGTCGGCCCGCCACTCGATGCGATAGTCGCGGTTGGCGGCGATGTCGTTGGGGCCGTCATAGGCGCCCATGACGTAGATCTCCGTCGTCCACGCCGACGCCGACAGCGCCTTCACCTTGACGTCGAGCATGATGCGGCTGTCGGGGAAGGCGGGCCAGGTGAGGGTCCGGAACACCCGGTAGTTGCCCTGGGTGATGTCGAAGAGATTGAAGACGTCGATGCTTTCTCTGCTCAGACCAGCAGAAGTGTGATGCGACGTTCAAGCATGCGTGCCGAGCGTGGCCGGCGTGAAGCCGGTCGGCAGCCTGGCGAAGCTGCACGACGAGCGGCCGCCGCCCGCCGTGCTGAGGGTCGCCGACACGCGGCCCTTCAACGCCTGGTCGTTCACGATGCCGGTGATCGTCGTACGCACGGTGACAGTCTTGTCGGCGACCATGGAGGCCTCCTCTGCCAAGGACCTGAGGGAGTGCAGGCGAACCATAGCGTGGCCGGTGCGGCGGCGATGTCGGCAAATTCGCATAGCTGGCGGCGGGGCCGCGCCCTGCCGGCGGTCGACGATCTCGGCGGCCGCGCGCTGCCGGGCGGCTGAGGCTGCCGATCCGGGGCCCGGCAGGCAGGGGCTTGCCATCCGGCCCCGCGGTATTACCTTCAGCTACCTATGACTACCAAACGTCCAGCCCCGCCCACGGCACCGGTGTCGCTCAAGCTCGATCAATCGGAGCGCTCCCGCCTTGCCGCCCTGGCGGCGGCGCGCAAGCGTTCGTCGCATTACCTGATGCGCGAAGCGGTGCGCGAATACCTGACCCGCGAGGAGTTGCGGCAGGCCTTTGCCGATGAAGCCGAGGAGGCATGGCTGGACTACGAGCAGACCGGCCTGCACGTCACGCACGGCGAGGTCGACGCCTGGGCGAAGTCGCTGGGCACGCGCAGGCCCAAGCGCTTCCCGAAATGGCACAAGTAGTCTTTTCGCGTAACGCTGCGGCCAACCTCGAAAGGCTTCATCGGTTCCTGGCGGACAAGAACCCCGACGCGGCAGCTCGCGCCGTCAAGGCCATCGTCGACGGGCTGGCCTCCCTCGCGCGCTTCCCCCTGCTGGGTCCGGTCGATCCAGACCGACCGGACGCTCGCCAGCTCTTCATCAGATTCGGGGCAGCGGGCTACGTCGCGCGGTATCGCGTGCGCGACGACACGGTGACCGTGCTCGTGATCCGCCACATGCGGGAGGCCGGATACGCCGAGGAGCCGGCTAGGTCGCGACCGCCAGCCCGGTCGTCTCGTCGACGCCGGTCTTGAGATTGATCACCTGCACCGCGGCGCCCGAGGCGCCCTTGCCCAGGTTGTCGAGCGAGGCCACCGCCAGGACCTGCTGCTCGGCCTCGTTGCCGTAGACGGCGAGCTCCATGGAGTTGGTGTCGACCAGCCGGTCGGCGCGCAGGAAGCGGTCGCGCTCCAGCCACTTGCGGTCGGCCAGCGGCCGCACCGGCACGAAGGTCTCGCCGGCGTAGTAGTCGGCCAGCACCTTCTGCACGTCGGCAGCGCTCACCTTCTTCGCCACGATGTCGCGCGTGATCGGCACCATGATCAGCATGCCCTGCGCGTAGTGGCCGACCGACGGCACGAACAGCGGCGCATGCCGGAGGTGCGAATACTTCTTCATCTCCGGCACGTGCTTGTGCGTGAGCTCCAGGCCGTAGAGGCCGAACGGCTCGACATCGGGGGTGTGCTCGTGGACCTCGATCAGCTCCTTGCCGCCGCCGGTATAGCCCGACACGCCGAACACGGCGGGGGTGGCGTCGGCGCGCACGATGCCGGCATCGACCAGCGGCCGCAGGATGGCGATGGCGCCGGTCGGATAGCAGCCGGGATTGCTGATGCGGTTGGAGTTGAGCAGCGCCTGCCGATGCTGCTTGCTGAGCTCAGGGAAGCCGTAGACCCAGCCCTCGGCCACACGGTGTGCCGTGCTGGCGTCGATCACGCAGGTATCGGCATCGCCGAGGGCGGCCATCAGCTCCTTGACCGCCGCATCGGGCAGGCAGAGCACGGCGATGTCGGCGGCGCGGGTGATCTCGACCCGCCTGGCGAGGTCCTTGCGGTCGGCCATCGGCAGCTCGAGCAGCTCGATGTCGGGCCGGTCCTTCAGGCGCTCGTGGATCTTCAGCCCGGTCGTGCCGTGCTGGCCGTCGATGAAGATCTTCGTCTTGTTGCTGGTCATGGTCTTCTCTCTCGCAAATTCAGGGCCTTGAGGAGGGCCGACTGGAGAAGGGAGGAAGGGATGGAAGCCGCCTGCATTCTCCAGCGGCTTCACGATACGGCGGGCGTATTACGCGCGCGCGTCCGTGCACCGCTCGGAAGAGCGGCGGCGTCGCGACCGGAGGAGGGCGAACGGCTTCATGATGGCCGCATATTTCATCGCGAGCCGCCGATGTCAAGGTGTAGGCTCGCAAATCCCTTCCAGGAGCCAGCCATGAGCCAAAGCCCCGCCTCTTCCGTCCACCCAGAAGGCCTCTCCATGCTGGAGAAGCGCACGATCGAGGCCGAGATCCTGAAGGAGGTCTACCTCACCCTGAAGGAGAGCCACGGCGAGGCGGTCGCCAAGAAGACAATCGCCGAATCGGTGCGCCGCTCGGCCATCGAGCAGGCCCGCCAGTTCGCCGCCGCGGCGCCGGGCGGGACCTCGCTCAAGGCGTTCCAGGACGTGATGCCGCTGTGGACCAAGGGCGGCGCGCTCGAGATCGAGGTCACGGAGCAGACCGACCAGAGCTTCGCCTTCAACGTCGTGCGCTGCCGCTATGCCGAGACCTACAAGGCGATGGGGCTGGGCGAGATCGGCCATCTCCTGTCGTGCAACCGCGATGGCGCGTTCTGCGAGGGCTACGATCCCAGGCTCAAGCTCGAGCGCACCCAGACCATCATGCAGGGCGCCAGCCACTGCGACTTCAGATATCGCTACGAGCGGTAGGGCGCTGCGGAAACCGGCCGCGGAGGGAACCGACACGGTCCTTTGGAGTTGAACGGCCAGGGAGATACGTCGCATGCGCAAACTGGCGGCTGCCTGGATTCTGGTCGCTGCCGCCGTCTGGGCGGGCGCCGCCGAGGCCCAGACCTTCGTGCCGCAGGGCCCGTCGCCGAGCTTCGGGCCGAGCAGCATCGTCCAGAGCGGCGATGCGCCGCCCAACGGAACCGTCACCGGCGCCGTCCAGGCCATCGCCACCGATCCCGCCAATGCCGGCACGATGTATATCGGCGGCGTCAACGGCGGCGTGTGGGCGACGCACAACGGCGGCGCGACCTGGACGCCGCTCAGCGACAACCAGCGCTCGCTGTCGATCGCCAGCCTCGGCATCGACCCGACCAACCCCAACGTGCTGATCGCCGGCACCGGCATCACCTCGAACGGGTTCGTCGGCGGGACCGGCGACGTGGCGAGCCGCGGCGGCGCGCGCATCGGCATCCTCTACAGCGCGACCGGCGGCGCCTCGTGGAGCGAACTGGGCGGCGCCACCTTGCAGGGCAAGAGCATCGTCGGCGTGGCGGCGCGCGGCAGCACCATCCTGGCCGCCGCGGCCGAACCGTGGGACGCCACCGCCGCCGGCGGCCTCTTCCGCAGCACCGACACCGGCGCGAACTTCCAGCCCGTGACCTTCGGCACCGGCGGCGGCACCGTCGCGGTGACGTCGCTCGCCGCCGATCCCAGCCGGCAGAACGTGCTCTATGCCGCCGTCAACTCGACGGTCACGGCCGACCGCGGCGTCTATTTCACCAGCAGCACCGGCGCGAGCTGGACGAAGGGCCTCGACCTCGCGGCCGGCCAGATCGCGCGGCTGGCCGCGGGGCCCGCCAACTCGGTCGTGGCCGGCATCTACGACGGCTCCAACAAGCTGGTGGCGCTCAAGCTCTCCAAGAACGGCGGCGCGGCGGGCTCGTGGATCGATCTCGCCGTGCCCAACACCAATCCCGGCTCGCAGGTGCCGACCAACCTCGCCGTCGCCATCGACAGGACCAACCCGAACATCGTCTATGTCGCGGGCGACGCCAGCGCCACCGCGGCCAATTCCACCGTCGCCGCCTTCCGCGTGACGCTGCAGAGCAACAACAGCTCGGTGGTGGACCTGCTCACCGACAGCGGAACCGTCAACAACTCGACGGTCCACGCCGATGCCCGCGCGATCGCCTTCGACGCGGCGGGCCGGCTGATCCTGGTGGGCGACGGCGGCGTCTACCTGCGCAGCGATCCGCAAACCGCCAGCGGCGCGTGGACGGGCCTCAACAGCTCGGCCCTGCAGATGCGCGAAGCCTATGCGATCGCCTACGACGCGATCAGCAAGCGGCTGGTCGTGGCAGCGCAGGACACCGGCACCGCCTTCCAGGCCAATCGCGGCGGCCCGTCCTACAACGCCATCGGCCAGGGCGACGGCGTCAATGCCGTGGTCAACGACAAGACGTTTTCCGACAGCAGCGCCGTCTACACCAGCGCGCAGAACCTCGGACCGCTGGAGCGCCGGACCGTGAACGCGCAGGGCCTCACCGTGGGCGACATCACCACCTTCGAGACGACCAAGGGCCAGCCCGGCGTGCTCAACTTCGAGCCCGACGATTTCACCGAGAAGGACGATGACGGCCAGTACGTCAGGCTGCCCTTCAGCAGCAAGATCGTCCTGAACAAGGTCGACCCGACGAAGATCGCCTTCGGCACCAACTACGTCTACACCACGGTCGACGCCAACGCTTCCGCCGACACGCTGGTCCTCACCAATCTCGGCACGCCGGGATCGCTGATCGGCCCGATCACGGCGCTGGCCTACGGCACCAACGACAACGAGGAGGCCCTCCTGGCGGGCGCCGGCGGCAGCGGCGCCACCGGCAACCTCTATCTCAGCACGGCGGGTGGGCCGGGGTCGCTGACGCGGCTCACCGCCTACGCCGGCGGCACGCCCTCGTCGGTCGTGTTCGACAATCGCGCCCAGGCGCGCTTCTTCGCCGCCGACACCGCCAGCCTGTGGGGCACCACGACTTCGGGCACGGCCTTCAGCGATCTCACGAGCAACCTCACGGCGCTCAACATCGTGCGGCCGACCTCGCTCGAGTTCATCTCCAACAACGGCGTCAACGCCCTGCTGGTCGGCGGCGTGAGCAGCGTCGCCAACGGCCAAAGCCCGATCGCCGCGGCGGACAGCGACGGCACGGGCAACCTCTCCGGCTGGCGCGCCTTCGGCTTCGGGCTGCCCAACACCATCGCCAACCAGCTCGTCTACAATCCCGCCGTCGATGTGCTGGCGGTCAGCCTGTTCGGGCGCGGCGCCTGGCTCCTGTACGACGTGACGGCCTATTTCCCGTCGGCGTTCGTGCTGCGCTTCGGGCTGGCCGACAACGACTCCGCGCCGCCCGCCTCGGTCCTGACCAACGGGAACTATGCCAGCCGCGACCTCGAGAAGGTCGGCAGCGGCACGCTGACCATCGAGGGGACCGCGCGCTATACGGGAGAGACGAGGGTGCTCGGCGGCCGGCTGGCCGCGAACGGCAACATCGCGAGCTCGAGCGACGTCTTCGTCGGACCCGGCGGCATCCTGGGCGGCGTCGGCATCGTGCCCTCCACCACGGTGAGCGGCACGCTGGCGCCCGGCAACTCGATCGGCACGATCACGGTCAACGGCAACCTGACGTTCAATCCCGGCAGCATCTATCAGGTCGAGCTGAGCGGAAGCACATCCGACCTCACCAACGTCACCGGCACGGCGACCCTGGCCGGCACGACACAGGCGCTGTTCTCCGGCGCGGGCTTCGTGCGCAGCTACACCATCCTGTCGGCCGCCGGCGGCCTCAACGGAGCCTTCCAGGACCTGAGCGCGTCGGGCCTGCCCGGCTTCCTGAATGCGAGCCTGGGCTACGGCGCGACCGACGTGACCCTGAACCTGCAGTCGGTGATGGCGACCACGCCGGGACTGGGCGGCAACCAGATCGCCGTCGCCCGCGCCATCGACGCCGCCTTCAACGCGGGGCCCGGCCTGGGCGCCATGCCCGCCCTGTTCAGCCTTTCCCCGGGCCAGATCGTGCCGGCCCTGTCGATGCTGTCGGGCGACAATGCCAGCGTCGCGCAGTCGCTCGCGCTCGCCACCGGCGGACAGTTCGCCTCGCTGCTGACCGGGCGCGCCGGCACGCGGCGCGCCGAAGAGCTGGCCGCCGCCTATTGCGCCAGGCCGGCGGCCACGACCTGCGAGCCGACACCCGACTGGAACGCCTGGGCGAGCGGCTTCGGCGGCGCGCAGTGGCTCAACGCCGATGCCGCGACCGGCAGCGCCTCGTCCCAGCAGAACATCGGCGGGGCCGCCTTCGGCGGCGACTATCGCGCCGGACCGCGGACCTTGGTCGGCCTCGCGGTCGGCCTCAGCGATTCCAACTATTCGGTGCCCACCAACGGCGCCAGCGGGCGGGCGACCGGCGTGCATGTCGGCCTCTACGGCGTGCACGACTGGGGCAACTTCTATGTCAACGCCGCCCTGGCCTACAGCCACTTCGACGGCAACGCCACGCGCTTCATCAGCGGCATCGGCACGACGGAAACGGAGACATCCTACGCCGGATCGAACCAGCTTGCCGGCAGGGTCGAGGTCGGCCGGCCGTTCGAGCTGGGCCCGGTCGGGCTCACGCCGTTCGCCGCCCTGCAGCCGGCGGAGCTGTGGACGCCGGCCATCGCCGAGTCGAGCGTGACGGGCGCCGGTTCGCCCGACGCGTTCGCGCTCGACTACCAGCCGCACAGCACGACCTCCCTGCCGATGTTCCTGGGAGCCCAGCTCGACGTCAGGACCGAGATCGATTCGAAGCCCCTGAAGGCCTGGCTGCGCACCGCCTGGGTGCACGAGTTCCTGACCGACCGCAGCGTGACGGCGGGTTTCACCGTGCTGCCCGGCAGCAACTTCACCGTCGACGGCGCGCGCGCCGCCAGCAACGCCGCGCGCTTCGACTTCGGCGTCAACTATGCCGTCGGCAGCCGGACGTCGCTGTTCGCCAACGGCAGCGCCGAGCTGTCCGACCGCGGCCAGAGCATCGCGGGGACCGCCGGCCTCAAGGTCTCCTGGTAGCTAGCGCGGCACGGCCTGCAGATACGCCGTCACCAGGCGCACCACCTCGTCCTCGAAGCTGCGGCTCCTGAGGAAGGGCTGTTCCTCCATCACCGCCGAGCGGACCGTGCCCATCAGCGCGCGCGACAGCACGAAGAGCTGCTCGCGCGTGAGCACGGGCATGAAGGCGTCCGACCGCTGGGCGACGAAGGCGGCGATGGGCGCCATCATCTCGACGCCCATATTCTGCGCCAGGATGGCCTGCATCACCGCCTTGCGCGCCCGCGCCCGGCCGCGAAAGGCCTGCACCATGGCCCGCACCACGGCGCGCACGCGGCCTTCGGCGCCGGACCCGAAGGCGGAATCGCCTTCCTGCAGGGCGCGCGCGACGTCGGCCAGGCCGCTCTGCATCTCCTGGCGCGCCAGCTCGAGCAACAGCAGGTTCTTGTTGGCGAAATACTGATAGAGCGTGCCGATGCTGACGCCGGCCCGCTCGGCCACGGCGTTGGTGGTGAAGGCGGCAAGGCCGCCCGCTTCGAGGATCTGCGCCGACGCCTCCAGGATCGCCGCCACGGTCCCGGCGGCGCGCGCCTGCCGCGGCACGCGTCGTTTGATTGCAGGTGGTTGGCGGCGGACAGCCATGGCGGAATGGTTCAGCGATGGCCGGTACTGGTCGCTCAGTTCAGGAACTCGGCGATCACCAGGTGATTGTCCCTGGCCGGCCAGGTGCGGGTCGGGATGGTCTCGTTGTTGAAGACGGCAACGACGGTGCGAGGCGTCGCGTCGAAGGCGAGCTTGCCGGTCGAGACGGCGGGCACGCCGTCGGTGATGCCGGGCGGCACCTTGCCGTCGAGCGAGAACTTGTCGCGGCCGACGCCGAAGTAGCCGCGCGGCCGGCTCATGACCACGACGGCGCCGGCTTTCTCGTCGCCCTTGGCGAAGATGCCGGGCCGCAGATGGACCACGTCGCTCGAGCGCAGGAAGGGCGAGCGGTAGGTGTGGGTGATGGGCTGCCCGCCCATGCGCAGCACGAATTCGTAGCAGGCGTCGGAATGGCCGACGTAGGGGCCCCACTGGCCGTCCTCGCCGGTCGTCTTGCGATGCGCCGGCGCCGTGCTCTTGCGCTCGCCGGTGGCGGCGTCGACCTCGTAGATCTCGACCTCGGCGCCGGCCACCGGGAGATTGGTGTAGAGGCCGTCGACGATGCCGGTGACCCTGCCGTTCAGCACCGGCAGCGGCTCCTGGGCGATGAACATGCTGGCCGGCGGCTGGCCGGCGATGAACTCGTACATGGCGGCGAAGGCCAGCTTGTTGAAGGCGACCTCGCGATGGTCGAGCCCGTCGAGGACGACGTTCCTGGCGCCGCGCAGCGCGGAGGCGTCGTAGCCCACGCCGGTGGGCTTGCCGGGGGCGCCGATGTAGCGCCCGTCGGGCTGCGAATACTTGTCGTTCCTGTCGGAGCGGATCGCCATCATCTCGACGCCGGGGATGAGGTCGTCCGGCCCCGCGTTGAGGCCCTTGAGGAAGGGGAAGGCGCCGTTGAACTCGCTGCCGGCCAGCAGCGTTTGGGAGATCACGATGCCCTTGTTGGGCGTGCCGCACAGCACGGCATGGCTCACGAACTCCGCCCCGCCGCCATCCTTGAGGTAGCTCCTGATGGCGTTGCCGCCGCGCGAGGAGCCGACCAGCGCGACCTTGCGCCGCCGCGCCGCCTTCAGCGCCTGCGCCACGAAGGCGCCGAGCTCGTCCCTCTGATCCTCGGCCGAGGAGTGGAAAGGCTGGGGCCTGGAATTGTCGCTCCGCGCGCTGGGATAGGGAAAGTCGATGGCGAAGAGCTGCTCGCGCTTGTAGCCGTTGGCCTCGAAGCGCCAGATGTTGTTGATCCACAGCGCGCTCGAATCGCCGTTACCGTGCACGAACACGACGGGCGGCGGGCCGGGCTCGGCGCCCTGCCGGCGATGCGCCGCCTGGCGCCGCTCCGATCGCTGCTGGCCGAGCGCCAGCGCCGGCCACAGCGCCAAGGCGCCGCCGAGCACGGCCCGTCGTCCGGGCCGCAAGCCCTTCACTTTGTCTCCCCCTGACATCGGCCTCATGTTGGCAAATGCTGGCGTCCGACGCTACGCTCGCGGCATGTCCATTTGTTACGTCGACACGCCGGTCGGCCGCCTTGCCGTCGAGGCGGATCACGACGCCGTGACCGGGGTGCGCTGGGCGAGCGCCGGCGAGCGCACGCGCGACAGGACCAGCCCGCCGATCCTCAAGGAGGCGACGCGCCAGCTCGACCGCTATTTCGGCCGACGGCTGCGACGCTTCGACCTGCCCCTGGCGGCGCGGGGAACGGACTTCCAGAAAAGCGTCTGGGCGATGATGCGCGACATACCCTACGGCGAGACGGCGACTTATGGCGGCATGGCGGCCGCGCTGGGATCGGGCCCGCGGGCGGTCGGCATGGCGTGCGGGCGCAATCCCATTCCCATCATCGTGCCTTGCCACCGCGTGCTGGGCAGCGGCGGCAAGGAAGGCGGCTTCTCGGGCGGACGCGGCCTGCCGACGAAGCGGCAACTCCTGGCGCTGGAAGGCGTCGTCCTTCTTTAACGTTCCCGGTCGTTGCGTCGGCGGGACGGCCCGGCTACGGAGAACGCGATGCGCGTGCTGATCACCCGGCCGGAACGCGAGGCGACGGCGCTGGCCATGGCGCTCGGCGAGCGCGGTCACGTGCCGGTCATCGCGCCGCTGTTCCATCTCGAGATCCTGCATCCGCCGGCTGAATTCTCCGCATCGCTCGCCGCCTGCCAGGCCATCCTGCTGACCAGCGCCAACGGCGCACGAGCGCTCGCCGAAGCGAGCGAGCAGCGCGGCCGGCCGATCCTCGCGGTCGGCGACACCACCGCGGCGACCGCCGAAGGGCTGGGCTTCAACGCCGTCACCCCGGCAGCGGGCGACGGCGCGGCGCTCGTCGAGCTGGTGCGCCAGCGCCTCGATCCCAAGGGAGGGCCGCTGCTCCATGTCTCGGGCGTCGACGTGGCGCTCGATCTCGGCGAGATGCTGGGCCGCCAGGGCTTCGACGTGCACCGCTTCGCCCTCTACGATGCCCGCGAGGAAAAGGCGTTGCCCGACTCCGCGCGGGCCGCGCTGCAGGCGCGCGCGGTCGACGTCGCCACCTTCTTCTCGCCGCGCGCCGCGGCGTCGTTCGCCCGGCTCGTGGGCGAAGCCGGCCTCGCCGAACTCGGTGCGCGATGTCACGGCCCTCGCCATCAGCCCGGCGGCGCTGGCGCCGCTGCGCGCCCTGCCCTTCAAGGCGACCGTGGCGGCGCCGCGGCCGACCCGTCAGGCGGTGCTGGACGAGATCGACCGGCTGGCCGAAGCCGGCGTACAAGGACACGTGACCATGAGCGATGCCCCCGCTTCCCCGCCGCCGTCGCCGCAACCGGCGCCGGTGGATCCGCGGCCCGTGCAGGTTCGCCGCGGCATCGGCGTGTTCGGCGCCTTCGTCACCGGTCTGGTGGCGGCCGTGATCGTGCTGGCCGGCGCGCTGATCTCCCTGCCGTTCTGGCCCGAGCAGGTGCGCGTGCTGTGGCGCGGCGAGACCGGGCCGGTGCCCGCACCGACGCCCGGCATCGACCTGCAGGCGGTGCGGGCCGACGCCGCCATCGTCGCCAATGCCGCGGTCGAGGCCGCCAAGCGCGACCTCAACGCCCGCCTGGACGATCTCGAGAAGCGCCTGCGCGCCGTGTCGGCGACGGCGGCCGAGCGGCCGACAAGCCCGGATCCCGCCCTGGCCGAGCTGCGCGGCAAGGTCGAGGCGCTGGAGAACCGGCCGGCCGCCTCCACCGCACCCGCCGATCAAACAAGCACCGACCAGGGCACCGACCAGGCACGCGCCAACTCCGAAAAGGAAATCGCGCCGCTCAAGGCGGAGATCGCAAGCCTGCGCTCGGCCGTGCAGGCGCTCGACCAATCCGTCGCCGGCCAGCGCGAGCAGGCCAAGACGCTGAGCGACGCGGTCGCCGCCCACGGCACCTCGGAGCAGAAGGCGCTGACCGCCGCGCGAGGCTCGGCGCTGGTCGGCGTGGCGGCGCGGCTGAGCACGGCCATCGAGGACGGCCTGCCTCTCAGCGACGGCCTCGCCATGCTCGAGCCGCTGATGAAGGACGACGCCAAGCTGGGCGAGATCGCCGCCGCGCTGAAACCCTACAGCGCGGGCGTGACGTCGCGCGCGGCCCTGACCACCCAGTTCCCCGCGATGGCCAAGGCGGCCCTGGCCGACGACGTGGCCGACAATTCCTTCGGCGCACGCGTGCTGGGCAAGATCCGCGGCATCGTCTCGCTCCGGCGCGTGGGCGATGTCGAGGGCGATACGACCGAAGCCAAGCTGGCGCGCGCCGAGGCGGCGCTGAAGGCGGGCGATCTCGCCAAGGCCGTCGAGCTGGTGAAGTCCCTGCCGGCGCAGACCGCCAAGGCGACCGCGGCCTGGCTGGCGCGCGCGCGAGGCCCATCTCGCCGCCAAGCGCGCTGTCGACCAGCTCGCGGCGCACGCCGTCGGCCTCCTCGGCACGGCGCGTTGATCCGATGATCACCCTGCGCACGCTCATCTGGTTCGTGATCGCCGCCGTGGCCATGCTGGGCGCGGCGTGGCTGGTCGAGCAGCCGGGCACGGTGACCGCGGAATGGCGCGGCTGGCGCCTCGACACCAGCGCCGGCGCGCTGGTGGTCGTCGTCGTCGTGCTGATCATGGTCAGCATCGGCCTGTGGCTGCTCTACCGCTGGATCGTGGGCGCGCCGATCGCGCTGCTCGAAGGCTGGGGCGAGAGCCGCCGGCAGCGCGGCTATCGCGAGCTGACCCGGGGCCTGGCGGCGGTCGCCGCCGGCGACGGCGCTGAGGCGCAGAAGCATGCGCGCAAGGCCGAGCAGCTCCTGGCCGACCCGCCGCTGACGCTGCTGCTGTCGGCCCAGGCCGCCCAGCTCGCCGGCGACCGCGAGGCCGCCGCGCGCGCCTTCAATGCCATGCTCGATGACGAGCAGATGGCCTTCCTCGGCCTGCGCGGCCTGATCGGCCAGGCCCTGCGCGAGGGCGACCAGGCGAAGGCGCTGGCCTATGCCGAGCGCGCCTTTCGCCTGCGGCCGCAGACGCCCTGGGTGGTGCATTCGCTGTTCGACATGCAGGCCCAGGTCGGCCAGTGGAAGGCCGCCCAGGAGACCCTCGAGACGGGCGTGCGCCGCAAGGTCGTGACCGCCGGCAAGGGCCGCACGCTCAAGGCGCTGCTGCTGGTCGAGCGCAGCCTCGCCGCCGAGCGCGACGGCAACGCCGCCGACGCGCTGGCGCTGGCGCGCGAGGCGTTCGGGCTGGCGCCGGAGCGCATCGCCGCCACCCGGCGGCTGGCCGAGCTGCAGATCAAGGCGGGCGACGGCAAGCGGGCGATGAAGACGCTGGAGCGCGGCTGGGCGGTGGCGCCCCATCCCGACCTGGCCGAGCTCTATCTCAAGGCGTCGGGCGAAGCCGATGCCTTGAAGCGAGTGGGCATCGCGCGGCGCCTGGCGGCGCAGAAACCCGACGACATCGAAAGCCATCTGGCGCTGGCCCAGGCCTCGCTCGATGCCGGCCTGTGGGGCGAGGCGCGGCGGCATCTCGAGACGGCGGGCGGGACCAACCCGTCGGTGCGCGTCTGCCGCATGATGGCGGAAGTCGAGGAGCGCGAGCAGTCCGACCAGGCCAAGGTGCACGACTGGCTGGCGCGCGCCACCGACGCGCCGGCCGATCGCGCCTGGCGCTGCGCGGCCTGCGGCGCCCATCATGAGAGCTGGCGCCCGGTGTGCGAGAGCTGCGGCGCGTTCGGCACGCTGCATTGGCGCGCGCCGGGCACGTTCGGGCTGGTCCTGGCGCCGGAAACGCGCGCCGAGCTGGAGTTCGCGACGAGCACGACGAAATAAGCACAACGAAATCGACGGGGACGGACCATGTTCGAGACGACCTTGGCGGGCAGCCTGCCCAAGCCTTCGTGGCTGGCCACGCCCAACGTGCTGTGGGCGCCGTGGACCTTGAGCGGCCAGCCGCTGTTCGAGGCCAAGGACGACGCCACGCTGCTGGCGATCCGCCGCCAGGAGGAGGCCGGCATCGACATCGTGAGCGACGGCGAGCAGGCGCGGCAGCATTTCGTGCACGGCTTCCTGGCCGAGGTCGACGGCGTCGACTTCGACAGGAAGGTGCGCATGGGCATCCGCAACAACCGCTACGAGGCCGATTGCCCGACCGTCACGTCGGCGCTGAAGCGACGCAAGTTCGTCCATGAGCGGGAGGCGCGCGTGGCCCGTGCCGCCACCAGCCGCAAGCTCAAGTTCACCCTGCCCGGACCGATGACCCTGATCGACACGCTGGCCGACGGCCATTACGGCGATCGCGTGAAGATGGCCTTCGCCTTCGCCGAGCTCCTGAACCAGGAAGCCAGGGATCTCGAGAGGGCCGGCGTCGATGTCGTGCAGTTCGACGAGCCGGCCTTCAACGTCTATCTCGGCGAGACCGTCGAGTGGGGCGTGCCGGCGCTGGAGAAGGCGGCGGAAGGGCTCACATGCGCGACCGCCGTGCACATCTGCTACGGCTACGGCATCGAGGCCAACATCAAGTGGAAGGAGACGCTGGGCGAGAGCTGGCGGCAGTACGAGCAGACCTTCCCGGCGCTCGACCGCAGCAGGATCCAGCAGGTCTCCCTGGAATGCCGCGAAAGCCACGTGCCGCCCGAGCTGATGAAGCTGCTGCCCAACAAGACGGTGCTGGTGGGCGCCATCGACGTGGCGTCGGACAAGGTCGAGACGCCGGAAGAGGTGGCTGCCACCCTGAAGCTCGCGACGAAGTACGTCGATCCCGAGCGCATCCAGGCCTGCACCAACTGCGGCATGGCGCCGATGACGCTGGCGGTCGCCTACGGCAAGCTGCGCGCCCTGGCCGAGGGAGCGGCGCTGGCGCGCAAGACGCTGTAGCCGCCGATGCCGGCAGGCCCGCAGGCCGCCTCCTCGGCGGGCCGGTTGATCGGCGCCGCGCTCGGTCATTGGGCGCGTCACCAGCGGTCGTTCTGGCCGTTGGCCGGCGTCTGTATCGCCGGCGTGGCGATCCTGAAGATCGTCGCGCTGTCGGGCGTGGGCTCGTCCGGATTCTCGGCGGTGATCGCCGTGACCTACATCTTCGTCCTCGACCAGTGGTTCAAGCAGTTCCTGTTCGACGACCGCAGGCCGCGCGCCGGTATCGCCTATCCGCCCTGGAGCTTCATCGGCTTCTGCCTCGGCTATTGCCTGCTGGTCGCCTTCGCCGCCGTCGTGCTGTTCCTCTTCCTGGCGCCCGGCCTGTTCGACGGAAAGCTGACCGAGAACGTCGCGCTCATGTCGGCGGTGAGCGAGGCGATCGCCATGGTGGCCGGCGCGCTGACGTTCGGCGCCTTTCTCCTTTTCCTGCCGGCCAGCATCGCGAACCTGCCCTGGAACGTCGGCGAGGCGTTCCGCGAAGCCCCGGGCATGCGTGCCCGGCTTCTCGAGCTGGCGCTGTTCTGCACGCTCGTCTCCCTGATCGGCCCGGCGCTGCTGGTCGGGCTGGGGGCGCTGAGACCGGCCGGCTGGATGCTACTGGCCTGTCAGGTCCTCGCCATCCTGATCGACATGATCGCCCTCTACGTCCTGGCGTACGGCGTCACGCGCATCTTCCTCGCGCGGACGGGCTGGCAGCCCGAAGCGCTGCCCGCGAGCCGCTAAAGCCGCCGGCGCAGGGCGTAGAGCAGCTCCAGCGCCTCGCGCGGCGAGAGCTCGTCGGGATTGACCTCGGCCAGCGCCTGCTCGACCTCCGACTCCGGCGACTTCGCGGCGCCGCCGGCGGGACGGGCCGGCGCGGCGGCGAACAGCGGCAGGTCGTCGGCCAGCCGCGTGACCGCGCCCGACTGCTCGCCCTTCTCGAGCGCCGCCAGCACCTCCTCGGCGCGCGCCACGACGGCGGCGGGCAGGCCGGCGAGCTGGGCGACATGGATGCCGTAGGAGCGGTCGGCGGCGCCCGGCGCCACCTCGTGCAGGAACACGACCTCGTTCTGCCATTCCTTGACGCGCATCGTGTAGGGCGCCAGCGCCGCCAGCCGTCCCTTGAGCGCGCCCAACTCGTGGAAGTGGGTGGCGAACAGGGCGCGGCAGCGGTTGACATCGTGCAGATGCTCGAGCGTCGCCCAGGCGATCGAGAGGCCGTCGAAGGTGGCCGTGCCGCGGCCGATCTCGTCCAGGATGACCAGGCTTCTGGCCGTCGCCTGATTGAGGATCGCCGCGGTCTCGACCATCTCGACCATGAAGGTCGAGCGGCCGCGCGCCAGGTCGTCGGCCGCACCGACCCTGCTGAACAGGCGGTCGACAATGCCGATGGTGGCCTGCCGCGCCGGCACGAAGGAGCCGGCCTGCGCCATCACCGCGATCAGGGCGTTCTGGCGCAGGAAGGTCGACTTGCCCGCCATGTTGGGACCGGTCAGCAGCCACAGCCGCCGCTCGAGACCGAGGTCGCAATCGTTGGGCACGAAGGCCGCGCCGCCGCTCCCACTACTTTGGCGCTGCAGGGCGGCCTCGACCACGGGATGGCGGCCACCCTGGACGGCGAAGGCGGGTTCCTCGCTCAGCGCCGGCCGTACGTAGTTCTCGCGCACCGCGAGCTCGGCCAGCGCCGCGGCGACGTCGAGGGCGGCAAGCGCGCGGCCGGCTGATGCGACCGCCGCCGATGCCTCCATCACCCCGGCGGACAGCGCGTCGAAGATCGCGAGCTCGAGTGCCAGCGCCTGGTCGGCGGCACGGCCGATGCGGGTCTCGAGATCGGCCAGCTCCGCCGTGCTGAAGCGCGTGGCATTGGCCATCGACTGGCGGCGCGTGAAGCCCAGCGCCGCGAGATCGAGCCTGTCGGCGTGCGTGGCCGTCACCTCGATGTGGTAGCCGATCATGTTGTTGTGGCGGATCTTCAGCGACGGCACGCCCGTCGAGGCCCGGTACTTGGCCTCGAGCGCCGCCACCGTCTTGCGGCTGTCGTCGCGCAGGGTGCGCTGCTCGTCGAGCTCGGCGCGGTAGCCCATGCGGACGAAGCCGCCGTCGCGCGCAAACAAGGGCGGCTCGTCGACCAGCGCCACGGCGAGCGCTTCGATCAGCGTGCGATGGTTCGAACACGCTGCCACGATCGCGGCGAGCGGCGCGGGTGGCGGCGCCAGCGCCTCCGGCTCGACGCCGAGCGTGGCGGCAAGCGCCTCGCCCGAGTCGAGGCCGTCGCGCAGCGCCACGAGATCGCGCGGTCCGCCGCGGCCGACCGAGAGGCGCTGCAGGGCGCGCTCGATGTCGGGCGTGCGGCGCAGCGCCTCGCGCACCCGCTCGCGCAGGGCCGGCCGCTCGACGAAGAGCTGCACCAGGTCGAGGCGGCGCTCGATCTCGGCCCGCTCGGTCAGGGGTGCCGCGATGCGCTCGGCGAGCAGGCGCGCGCCGGGACCGGTGAGCGTGCGGTCGATGGTGGCGAGCAGGCTGCCGTCGCGCCTTCCGTCGAGGCCGCGCACCAGCTCGAGATTGCGCCGCGTGGCGGGATCGATCTCCATCGTGCCGTCGGCGCGCTCGCGGCGCGGCGGCGCCAGCGCCGGCCGCTTGCCGGCCTGGGTCAGCTCGACATAGTCGAGCAGCGCGCCGCAGGCGGCGACCTCGGCGCGCGAGAACGAGCCGAAGCTCTCCAGCGCGGCGACATTGAACGCCGCCTGCAGGCGCTTGCGGGCATTGTCGCTGTCGAAGCGCGCCGAGGGCAGCGGCGTCAGCACGGCGTTCCATTCTTCGAGCGCGAGCTTCAAGGGCTCGCGCTGAAGCAGCCGGTCGGGCACCAGGAGCTCGCCAGGCGCCAGCCGCGCCAGGGCGGCGGCGAGCTGGCCGCCGAGCAGGGGCTGGGTGGCGAAGTCGGCGGTCGAGAGATCGAGCCAGGCCAGCGCCAGCTCGCCCTGCGCCTCGGCGAGCGCCGCGAGGTAGTTGTGGCTGCGGGCATCGAGCAGCGCATCCTCGGTGAGCGTGCCGGGCGTGATGACGCGCACCACGGCGCGCTCGACCACCGCCTTGGCGCCGCGCTTCCTGGCCTCGGCCGGATCCTCGACCTGCTCGCAGACGGCGACCTTGAAGCCCTGGCGGATCAGCCGCGACAGATAGGCTTCGTGGCTGTGCACCGGCACGCCGCACATCCTGATGTCCTCGCCCAGGTGCTGGCCGCGCTTGGTCAGCGCGATGTCGAGGGCCGCCGAGGCCTTGACCGCGTCGTCGAAGAACAGCTCGTAGAAGTCGCCCATCCGGTAGAACACCAGATGGTCGGGATGCGCCGCCTTGATGGCCAGGTACTGGCGCATCATGGGCGTGGCGTCGGCCGGGACCACCGAGCTCGGGGGGCTGCTATCGGGCACGGAATCGGTTTAGCATGCCGGCGCTCCCGGCGACTTGGGGGCCAATTGGGGGAAACCAAGTGTATCGCCGAGAGGGGCGTTGGCTCGCGGGCGTCGATCGCGCGGTGGGGAGGCTGACCGAGGCCGGCCGCTGGCTGGTGCTGCCGGTCGCCCTGATCCTGTTCCTGCAATGGCCGCTGCGCGATTTCGTGCATGCCTTCTCGCGCGAGGCCAACGATCTCGGGCAGTGGATCTTCGCGCTCTATGTCAGCCTCGCCATGACCTTCGCCACGCGCGAACGGACCCACCTGGCCGTCGACGCCATCGCCCATGGCTACGGCAAGGGCCTGCGCGCCGCGATTGCCCGCTGGGGCGGCTTTGCCTGCGTGGCGCCCTGGGCGGCCTTCATGATCTGGACGGTCGGTCCCACCGTCGAGCGCTCCGTGCTGGGCCTGGAGAAGTTTCCCGACACCTACAATCCCGGCTATTTCCTGGTGAAATTCGCCGCCCTCCTGCTGGCGGCGCTGGCCCTGGTTCAGGCGCTGCTTGACCTGCTGCAGCCGGCGAAGGATTGAGCGATGGAAGCGGCCGGCCTCTGGATGCTGCTGGCCGTCGCCGTCCTGCTGCTGGGGACCGGCCTGCCGGCCTACGCCGTGCTGATGGGCGTGTCGGTCCTGTTCGCGACGGTCGGGCTGGCGGCCGGCGGCCTCGATTGGGCGCTGCTGACGGCGCTACCCAGCCGCATCATCGGGCTCCTGGAGAACGACCTGCTGCAGGCCCTGCCACTCTACGTCCTGATGGGCGCGCTGCTCAACCGCCTGCCGCTTGCCGACCGGCTGTTCCGCTGCGGCGTGGCGCTGGGCGGCCGCTCGAATTCAGCGCCGGCGCTCGCCACGCTGGGGCTGGGAGCGCTGCTGGCGCCGATGAACGGCTCGGTCGGCGCCAGCGTCGCCATGCTGTCGCGCAGCATCGCCCCCAAGCTCGCGGAGCGCGGCGTGCCGGCGGCCGAGAGCACGGCGCTGGTCTGCGTCGCCAGCACGCTCGGCGTGGTGATCCCGCCCTCGCTCGTGCTGATCCTGCTGGGCGACGCCATGATGCGCGCCCATACCGAGGCGACCAACGTCACCAAGGAAATGGTGCGCATCGTCAATACCCAGGACATCTTCCGCGGCGCGCTGGTGCCGGCCGCGCTGTTCCTGGCGCTCTGCCTCGTCGTGGCCTGGCTGCTCGGCCGCCGCTCGCCGGCGCGCGCCCCGGCGGGACGGCCGCGCCCGGCGGAATGGCTGACCGCCGCCATCGCCGCCCTGTTCGTCGTCAGCCTGCTGGCGGGCGTGGCCGCCGGCTATTTCTACGCCGTCGAAGCCGCCGCCATGGGCGGCACCGCCCTGCTGCTGTTCGGCCTGCTGAGCGGCGGCCTGCGCGCCGGCATCTTCCGCGCCGTGCTGCGCGACACCATGGCGGTGAGTGGCGCGTTGTTCGCCCTGTTCGTCGCCGCCACGACCTTCACGCTGCTGTTCCGCGCCTTCGGCTCGGACCGCCTGCTCGATGGCTGGGTGACCCACGTGCCGGGCGGCGCCACCGGGGCTGCGGTCACGGTGCTGGTGGTGTTCGCGCTCTCGGCCTTCGTGCTCGACGCCTTCGAGATCGTGTTCGTGATCGTGCCCATCGTCATGCCGCCGGTGCTGACGCGCGCGCCCGACGCGGTGTGGATCTCGGTGCTGGCGCTGCTCGCCCTGCAGGCGAGCTTCCTGGTGCCGCCGACCGGCTATGCGGTGATGATGGCCCGCAGCGCCGTCGCCCAGAAGGCGCCGGTCCGCCAGCTCGCGCGCGCCCTGGCGCCCTATCTGGCCGCGCAGTTCGCCGTGCTGGCGCTGGTGGTCGCCCTGCCGAAGCTGGCCCATCTCGCCCAACCCAGGGGCGCCGACGCACCGCCCGTCGGAAAGGTCGACGACGAAACGGCGCGCAAGCGCTTCAACGACATGCTGAAACTGCCGGCGCCGGAAGAATAGGCATCCTCGCACGTCCACGTTGCAGCGCGGCATGGCCTGCTGGCCCCGCCAGGGGATTGCCGCCAATATGTCGTCTCAACCGGGAGAGAAGCGACAATGGCGAGCAGCGGCTCGGAAGCAATGGTCAGCAACGAGATGGGCGATCTCGACGGCGATTCGCTGCGCATGCACCGCACGGGCCGTCCGGGCAAGATCGAGATCATCGCCACCAAGCCGCTGGTGACCCAGCGGGACCTGGCGCTCGCCTATTCGCCCGGTGTCGCCGCGCCCTGCCTGGAGATCGCCAAGGACGCCAACACCGCCTACGACTACACCGCCCGCGGCAACCTGGTGGCCGTGATCTCCAACGGCACCGCGGTGCTGGGCCTGGGCGATATCGGCGCGCTCGCCAGCAAACCGGTGATGGAGGGCAAGGCGGTCCTCTTCAAACGCTTCGCCGACGTCGACTGCATGGACATCGAGGTCGCCACCAAGGACGTCGACGAATTCGTCAACTGCGTGCGCTTCCTGGGGCCGACCTTCGGCGGCATCAACCTCGAGGACATCAAGGCGCCCGAGTGCTTCATCATCGAGCAGCGCCTGCGCGAGCTGATGGACATCCCGATCTTCCATGACGACCAGCACGGCACGGCCATCGTGTCGGCCGCCGGCCTGATCAATGCGCTGCACCTCACCGGCCGCAACATCAAGGACATCAAGATGGTGGTGAACGGCGCCGGCGCCGCGTCGATCGCCTGCATCGAGCTCGTGAAGGCGCTGGGCCTGCCGCACGAGAACGCCATCCTGTGCGACACCAAGGGCGTCATCTGGCAGGGCCGCACCGAGGGCATGAACCAGTGGAAGAGCGCCCACGCCGTGCGCACCAAGGCGCGCACGCTCGAGGAGGCGATGAAGGGCGCCGACGTGTTCTTCGGCCTGTCGGTCAAGGGCGCGGTGACCAAGGCGATGGTGAAGTCGATGGCCGACAAACCGATCATCTTCGCCATGGCCAATCCCGACCCGGAGATCACGCCGGAGGATGTGCGCTCGGTGCGCAAGGACGCCATCATCGCCACCGGCCGCTCAGACTATCGCCAACCAGATCAACAACGTGTTGGGCTTCCCCTACATCTTCCGCGGCGCGCTGGACGTGCGCGCCCGCACCATCAACGAGGAGATGAAGGTGGCGGCGGCCGAGGCGCTGGCCAAGCTCGCGCGCGAGGACGTGCCCGATGAGGTCGACCGCGCCTATTCCGGCCGTCGGCTGCGCTATGGGCCTGAGTACGTCATGCCGGTGCCGTTCGATCCGCGGCTGATCTCGACGGTGTCGGTGGCGGTGGCGCAGGCGGCGATGGATTCCGGCGTGGCCCGCCGGCCGATCCCCGACATGGCGGAGTATCGCCGCGCGCTCGCCGGCCGCCTCGATCCGACCAGCCACTGGCTGCAGAGCCTGTTCGAGCAGGTCAAGGCCAACCCGCAGCGCATCGTCTTCGCCGAGGGCGAGGAGGAGCGCACCATCCGCGCCGCCGTGGTGTTCCGCGACAACGGCTACGGCACGCCGGTGCTGATCGGCCGCGAGGAGCAGGTGCGCGAGGCCATGAAGGGACTCGGCATCACCGACACGACGGGCCTCGAGATCCACAATGCGCGGCTCTCGACGCGCAACACGCCCTATACCGAGCTGGTCTACAAGCGCCTGCAGCGCGATGGCTACCTGCGCCGCGACGTGCAGCGCATGGTCAACCAGGGCCGCAACGTGTTCGGCGCCTGCATGGTGGCGATGGGCGACGCCGCCGGCATGGTGACCGGCATCACGCGGCGCTTCCCGGAATGCTACGGCGACATCAAGCGGGTGATCGACGCGGAGCCCGGCAAGGTGTCGATCGGCTACTCCATCGTCGTGGCGCGCCACGGCACGGTGTTCCTGGCCGACACCTCGATCAACGAGACGCCCTCGCCCGAGCAGCTCGCCACGATCGCCAAGCAGATGGTGGGCAATGCCCGCACCATGGGCCATGAGCCGCGCGTTGCGTTCCTGTCCTTCTCCAACTTCGGCAGCCGCGAGATCGAGCGCATCGACCGCATCCGCAAGGCGATCCGTCTCCTCGACGCCGAGAAGGTGGATTTCGAGTATGACGGCGAGATGCAGGCCGACATGGCGCTCGACTACGAGCTGCTGCGCGAGACCTATCCGTTCTGCCGCCTGACCGGCCCGGCCAACGTGCTGGTGATGCCGGGCCTGCACTCCGCCCATATCTCCTCGCGCCTGATGCAGCGGCTGGGCGGCGTCACGGTGATCGGCCCCGTCATCGACGGCCTGCAGAAGCCGATGCAGATCGTGCAGATGGGCGCCACGGTCAGCGACCTGGTCAATCACGCCGCGCTGGCGGCCTACGGCGCACTTGCCAGACGGAGGTAGCAATGGTCGATCTCGTCATCCGCGGCGCCACGATCGTCGACGGGCTGGGACACGAACCGCGACGCGCCGATCTTGCGGTCCAGGACGGCCGCATAGCCGCCATGGGCGAAATCAAGGACAAGGGCGCCGAGACGATCGATGCCGATGGCCTCGTGCTGGCGCCGGGCATCGTCGACGTGCACACGCACTACGACGCGCAGGTCACCTGGGACCCGACGCTCTCGCCCTCGCCGTCGCTCGGCGTCACCACGGCGGTGATCGGCAATTGCGGCTTCGGCATCGTGCCCGCGCCGCCCGCCGTGCGCGACCTGGTGATCCGCAACCTGTCGGTTGTCGAGGGCATGGATCTCGACGCGCTGCGCCAGGGCATCGCCTGGGATTTCGAGAGCTTTCAGCGACTACATGGCGATGCTGCGCCGGCGCGGCGCCTACGCCAACCTCGCCGTGCTGGCCGGCCATTCGACCATCCGCACCGCCGTGATGGGCGAGGATGCCTCGCAGCGCAAGGAAGCGACGCCGGACGAGCTCGCCCGCATGAAGGCGATGGTGGCCGACGCCATGGCAGAACGGCGCCATCGGGCTCGGCGCCTCCTACTCGCTCAACCATTCGGGCTATGGCGGCGTGCCCATGCCCTCCACCATCGCGCCGATGTCCGAGCTCGACGCGCTGGTCGGCGCCATGGGCCCGCGCGGCAAGGGCGTGATCGCCATCGCCTCGGGCGTGAAGACGCCGCAGGAGCTGGAGCCGATGGCGGCCAAATACGGCCGGCCGTTCTTCCAGGGCACCGGCATGGCGATGTACAACGAGGAGGAGCCGCAGCGCGCCCTGCGCATCTTCGACGATTGCGCCGCCGCCCTCCGCCGCGGCGCCGGCCTCTATGTCCAGATCCCCTGCCAGCCCTTGTCGTTCGACTTCACGATGGCGAACGCCTATCCCTTCTACAGCCACGCCGCGTTCGATCCGATCAAGGCCTACACGCCCGAGCAGTTGAAGGGCGTGTTCCGCGATCCGTCGTGGCGCGCCAAGTTCCGCGAGAACGCGAAGAACCCGCGGCCCGGCATGATCTTCCAGGGCAACTGGGACCGCGTGATGGTGGCCGTCGCCCACAAGCCGTCGAACGCGAAATACGTGAACCGCTATGCGGCCGAGATCGCGCAGACGGAGCATCGCGATCCGCTCGACGTGGTGCTCGACCTCAGCCTCGATGAAGACCTGCAGACCGCTTTCCTCGGCCGCTTCCTCAATGTCGGCGACGACGGCGTGGCGCGGCTGCTGAAGCACGAGGCGGGCGTGGTGGCGCTGAGCGATGCCGGCGCGCATCTCATCTATATGTGCGACGCGGGCTTCGGCCTGCATTTCCTGGCGCATTGGGTGCGCGAGCGCGGCGATTTCGACCTCGCCGAGGGCGTCCGCCGCCTGACCAGCCACCCCGCCGACCTCTACGGCATCCCGAACCGCGGCCGCCTGGCGATCGGCGCGCAGGCCGACATGCTGCTGTTCGATCCGGCGACGGTCGGCGTCAGCCCGGCCGAACGCGTCGCCGACCTGCCGGGCGGCGGCCGCCGCACCATCCGCCGGCCGACCGGCGTGCATGGCGTGTTCTGCAACGGCGTCATGACCTTCGACGGCCGAAACTACGTCGAGCACGCCAACGGGCCGGGCCACGTACTCGACCGGTTCAATTCCTCGCAAGGCGCCCATTCAGCCATCGCAGCGCAGTAGGAGAATTGCGACGCGGCTTGCCGCCCTCCCTTGCCGGTATAGATTTCCGCCAACAGTTCGCCTGGGAGGGCGCCCGCATGTCGACGATCATGAAAATCAGCAGCCGGAGTTTGTCCGGCGTCCGCCGCCGCAGCCTGGTCAAGGGCGGCCTGGCCGGCATCCTGGCCAGCGGCCTGGCGCCCCTCGTCGCGCGCGCCGAAGCCAAGAAGCTGGTGATGGCGCATATCAACGCCGTGCCCGAATTGGCCGCCGTCGCCTTCGACTGGCAGGCCGCGGAAGTGCGCAAGCGCTCCAACGGCGAGCTCGACATGCAGTTCTTCGGCTCGACGCTCCTCAGCAAGGAGCTCGAGATCATGAACGCAGTGAAGGCGGGCAACGTGGCCATCGGCAATCCCGGCGGCGCGGCGGCCACCGTGTTCCCCGAAATGGGCGTGTTCCTGGTGCCATACCTCGTGCAGAGCTACGACCAGGCCTACAAGATGTTCAACGGCAAGATCGGCGACGCGCTCGATAAGCAGTTCCAGGAAAAGTACAAGCTCAAGACGCTGTGCTTCTTCGACTACGGCTTCCGCCATTTCTGGACCAGCAAGAAGCCGATCGTCGAGCCGCGCGACCTGCGCGGCGCCAAGATCCGCGTGCAGCAGGCCAAGGTGTTCGGCGACACCATCAACGGGCTGGGCGGCAATGCCGTGCCGATGGCGTGGGGCGAGGTGATCTCTGCGGCCAAGCAGGGCGTGATCGACGGCGGCGACCTGCCGATCGTCAACCAACTCGCGCTCAAGATCTACGAGGTCTCGAAATACTGCTCGATGACCTATCACAATTACGGCCCGACCCTGAACACCATGAACCTCGCGGTGTGGGAGGGCCTGAGCGAGCCGCACAAGAAGCTGATGCTCGACACCAGCCGCGAGGCCCAGGAGAAGATCCGCCAGGCCACCGAATTGGTCGACAATTTCGACGCCGCCAAGAAGGCGCTGGAGCCCAAAGGCATGACGGTCGTGCAGGCCAAGGTCGAGGATTTCCGCAAGGTGGCGATGCAGAAGATCTGGCCGCAGTACAAGAAGCAGTACGGCGAGATGTGGGACGAGATCGCGAGCTTCAAGGCGTAGGAGACCACGTTGCCCAGACGCACGGTGTCTTCCCGAGCGAAGCGAGGGACCTTTGAGGCGACGCGAAAGGTCCGTCGGCCTGCGGCCTCGGGATGACAGCACGTCTCATGTCCAAATTCATCGCCAACATCCCCAAGGTCGTCGTCGCCCTGCTGCTGAGCGCCGCCATCATCAATCTCCTGATCGGCGTGTTCCTGCGCTACGTGATGGTCGAGGTGACGGACTGGCTCGACATCGATCCAATCCGCTTCACCTGGGTCGAGGAGGTGGGCGAGATGATGCTGGCCTGGCTCACCCTGATCGGCGCGGCGATCGGCGTGCGCGAGCGCTCGCACTTCACCCTGCACATCCTGACGCACCGGCTTTCGCCGCAGAACGCAAAGCCTGATCGAGCGCTGCCACCACGTGCTGATCGCCATCGTCGGCGCGATCGCCGCCTGGTACGGCGTGAAGCTCTGCCTGCTCAACAGCACGCTGGCCACGCCCGGCCTGGAGATCAACCTCGCCGTGCTCTACGCCTCGTCCGTGGTGGGCGGCGTCCTGCTGGTGATCTACGCCCTGTCCATGATCGTGGCGCCGCCGCCCATCGATCCCGACGCCGTGCATTAGAGGATCGCGTCCGCATGTTGTTGCTTTTCGTCGGCGCGATCTTCGTCGTCCTGATCCTGCTCTCCATGCCGATCGTGTTCGCGCTGGCCGTCTCGGGCGTGGCCGGCCTGCTGATCGGCGGCTACGACATGCAGGTCCTGTCCTCGAGCATCGTCTCGGGCTCGCAGAGCTGGGTGCTGCTCGCCATCCCCGCCTTCGTCTTCGCCGGCGGACTCATGGAAAAGTGCGGCATGAGCCACGCGCTGGTCGACTTCGCCCGCGCGCTGGTCGGCTGGGTCAAGGGCGGCCTCGGCATGTCGGTGATCGTGGTCGCCTATTTCTTCTCCGACATCTGCGGCTCGAAGATGGCCGAGGTCTCGGCGCTCGGTTCGACCCTGATGCCGCCGCTCACCAAAGCAGGCTACAAGCGCGAGGATTCGGCGTCGCTGATCGCGGCCGGCACGGCCATGGGCATGCTGGTGCCGCCCGCCATCTTCATGATCGTGATCGCGCAGGTCACCAACACCTCGGCCGTGGCGCTCTTCCTGGGCGGCTTCGTCCCGGCCGCCACCATCATGGTCTGCTTGATGGTGCTGGTATGGTTCCGCGCCCGCAAATACGACTGGCCGGCCGACACCAAGCCCAGCGTGGCGCTCATCCTGAGCACGGGCAAGAACGCCGCGGTGCCGCTGGTGATCCCCATCGTCATCCTGGGCGGCTTCTTCCTCGGCGTCTTCACCGCCACCGAGGCGGGCGCGGTGGTCGCGGGCTACGCCTTCTTCGCGGCGCGATTCTATTATCGCAACGTCACCTTCCGGACGATGGCGCGGCTGGCCTACGACAGCGCCATCCTGACGGCCTCGGTCATCTTCCTGCTCGCCGTCGCCTCAGTGTTCCAGTACCTGATGGGCGTGTCGGGGGTGCCGAAGCTGCTGGCCGACGTGCTGGGGCCGCTCAAGGGCATGCCGTGGCTGTTCCTCGCCTGCACCGCGCTGATCACCATGATGTTCGGCATGGTGCTGGAGGGCCTGCCGGCCGCGGTCGTGCTGATCCCGGTCGTGTTCCCGATCGCCGAGAAGATGGGAATCGACCCCATCCACTTCAACATCGTGCAGACCGCGGCGGTCGGCATCGGCCTCTTCCTGCCGCCGATGGGCGTGGGGCTGCTGATGGCGCTGCGCTTCGCCAACCTGTCGGTCGGCCAGCACTGGCGCGCCTACATGCCCTATGTCGCGGCGCTGATGGTGGGGCTGATGCTGATCATCCTGTTCCCGCAGATCTCGCTGTTCCTGCCGCGCAGCGCCGGCCTGATCAAGTGACCTTGACCACCGTGAGCTCGTGGCGGCGGCCGTCGCGCGCCGTCCAGCTGATCGACTGGCCGACGCCGAGCCCGATCAAGGCCGCGCCGATCGGCGTCATCACCGAGATGCGGTGCGCGTCGATGCTTTCGTCGGCCGGATAGACCAGCGTCATGGTGCGCTCCTGCCCGTCGTCCGACTTGAAGGTCACGGTCGAGCCCATGCGCACGACGTCGGCCGGCAGCGCGTCGGCCTGCACGACCTTGGCGCGATCCATCTCGGACAGGAGCTCGTTGGCGACCTCGGGCAGGCGCTCGAGCGACGCGGTGGCAAGGTCGGTCAGCCGTTCGTAGTCGGTATCGCTGACGATGATCTGGGGAACCGAACGGCTCCGAACGACGTCGCGCATGGCGATCTCCTGAAAGCAGCGCGCGTCTCCTGCCGCATGGGACGCCACTGTTTGAATTGTCTGAGAGAACAGTGCTTCACCGAGAAAGTGAAGCGTGCGCCCCCAAACCGGGGGCAGCAAGGGCCGGCTGGGGGACTACGCCTCCGCGATCGGATGGTTCCGTCGCGGCACCAGAAACTGTGCGGCCGATTTGATCATGTTTCGAAACGTAGACCTTTGCCCTTGAAATTCAAGCCTATTTGGCGGGCCTGGCCAAGCCGTTCCGGGCCCGCCGCGCCTCATAAGCCTGCACGGCGGCATAGGCCATGCGCAGGTTGGGGGCGGCCACGCCGTACTTGCGCGCACGGCCCAGCATGTCGCCGATCACGTGGCGGCCCTCGATCGGCCCGCCCTTCTCGAGGTCGCCCAGCATGGAGGCGGCGAAGCCCGAGCCGCGCTGCGTGAGATAGCCCTTGAGATGGGCGATGCCCTTGTCGCCCGGGTCGAAGCCTTCGGCGGCTGCCACCTTGCGGCACTCCTCCACGGTCTCGGCCATCAGCGCCTCGCCCTCGTCGGCCGCCATGATGTCGCCGGTCGTGCCGCGCAGCGTGCAGCACATGGCGGCAAGCGAGGTCAGCATGATCCACTTGTCCCAGAGATCCTGGTTGATGTTGCCGTTCAGCCCGCCCTCGATGCCGGCCTTCCTGCAGGCCGCGTCGAGCGCCTTCAACGACTCGCGCGCCGGCGCGGCCGAACGCTCGCCGAACGAGACGGCGGCGAACGGGCTGGTGTGCATCACTTCGCCGTTGGGCCCCAGCATGCCGCCGATGCGCGCCAGGCCGCCCGCCACCTTGGCCGCGCCGAACGTCTTGTCGAGGACGGCGAAATGGGCGTGGCCGTTCAGCATCGGCACGATGGTCGTGTCGGGCCCGACCGCCGGCGCGATCGCCTCCATCGCCGAGTTGAGATCGTAGGCCTTGCAGGCGAGAATGATCACATCGTAGGGCCCGCCCTCGCCGCCCTTGGTCACGACCTTGACCGGCAGCACCGCGTCGCCCTTGGGGCTCTTCACCACCAGCCCTTCCTTCTTCACCTTCGACGCGCGCGGCTCGCGCAGCAGGAAGGTCACGTCCGCGCCGCTCTGATGCAGGCGCGCGCCGAAATAGCCGCCGACTGCGCCGGCCCCCAGGATCAGGATCTTCACGGCTTGGCACTCCTTTGCGCGATCCACTCGGCGAGCCAGGTCGCGAGGTCGTCGGTCTGATGGTGGATGTGGTCGAGATCGAGGTCGGCCGCGCGCTTGATGCTCTCCTCGGTGCGGATCCACACCGTGCGCATGCCCATGTCGCAGGCCGGCTTCAGGTTGATGGCGATGTCGTCGGCCATGCAGGCGCGCGCCGGGTCGACGCCGTGCCTGCTGACCAGCTTCTCGTAGATCTGCTTGTGCGGCTTGGGCCAGTAGTCGCCGGCCACGATGTCGAAGATCGCCTCGAAATGATGCGCCACGCCCAGCCGCTCCATCACGCGCTCGGCATGCGGCACGTCGCCTGCGGTGAAGATGATCTTGCGGCCGGGCAGCGCCTTGAGCGACGCCTCGAGCGCGGGGTTGGCCTCGACCGGCGAGTAGTCGATGTCGTGCACGTAGTCGAGATAATGCGTCGGGTCGACGCCGTGCAGGCTCATCATGCCGCGCATCGAGGTGCCATGGTCGCGCCAGTACTGCTTCTGGACGCGCCGGGCTTCCTCGGCATCGACCTTCAGCCAGTCCGAGATGTAGCGGCCGATGCGCACGTCGATCTGGGCGAACAGGTTGCAGCGCGCCGGATAGAGCGTGTTGTCGAGGTCGAACAGCCAGACGTCGGGATCGTGGAATGGCGGCATGGAGGCTGACTTAACGGCCTGCCGTGCGCTTGTCGAGACGGCGGACTATAAGGGGGCCAATGGATGTCCTGACGATCGTCCTGCTGGCCGTCGTTGTGCTGCTGGCCCTGGTGCTGGTGGCCGTGCTGACCCGCCGCGGGAGCGGCGAGGCCGAAGCCGTGCGCCAGCAGCTCGCCCTGGCCCTCAGCCAGCAGGCCGAGACCGTCCAGCGGGTCGAGCGTTCGCTGCGCGAGCAGGAGCAGGCCCTGGCCAAGGTCGTCGCCGAACGGCTCGACCGCAGCGAGAAGGCGACCGGCCAGATCGTCACCGACCTGCGCGAGCGGCTGGTGCGCATCGACGAGGCGCAGAAGAAGATCGGCGAGCTCTCGACCCAGGTCGTGAGCCTGCAGGAGGTGCTGTCGAACAAGCAGGCGCGCGGCGCCTTCGGCGAGGTGCAGCTGAACGATCTCGTGTCGAGCACCCTGCCGCCGCAGGCCTACACCTTCCAGTGCACGCTCTCCTCGGGCGTGCGCGCCGACTGCCTGCTGAAGCTGCCCAACCCTCCCGGCTCGATCGCCATCGACGCCAAGTTCCCGCTGGAAAGCTACAGCGCCCTGCGCGCCGTGCCGGCCGGCGACACCGCGGCCCTGCAGGTTGCCCAGCGGGCCTTCCAGCAGGCGATCCGCAAGCATATCGGCGACATCCGCGACAAATACATCGTGCCCGGCGAGACCGCCGAATCGGCGCTGATGTTCCTGCCCTCCGAAGCCATCTACGCCGAGCTGCACGCCAATTTCACCGGCCTGGTCGAGGAATCCTACCGCGCCCGCGTCTGGATCGTGTCGCCCACCACCATGATGGCCACGCTCAACACCGTGCGCGCCGTGCTGAAGGACGTCCGCATGCGCGAGCAGGCCGGCGAGATCCAGAAGACGGTCGGCCTGCTGGTGGAAGACGTGAAGCGGCTGGGCGATCGGGTCGACAGGCTGAAGAGCCACTTCGCGGCGACCGAGAAGGACCTGCGCGACGTCGACATCTCGGCCGACCGCATCACCAAGCGCGGCCAGCGCATCCTCGATGTCGATCTCGGCGAACAGCCGGAGCTGCCCAGGCCCAAGGACGCATCGCTGCCCTTCACCGAAGCCGTGAAAGAGAGGAAGTGACATGAGTGCCAGCATCGCCACCCTGAAGGCGCTGTGCCGGGCCTTCAACAACCACGACCTCGATCGCATCATGAGCTTCTTCGCCGACGATGCGGTGCTGGAGATGCCGCGCGGGCCTGATCCCTGGGGCCGTCGCTACATCGGTGCCAAGGCTGTCCGCGAGGGCCTCGCCGCCCGCTTTGAGGGCCTGCCCGACGTGCACTACGGGGAGGACAGCCACCATGTCGACGGCGACATGGGCATATCGCAATGGACGGTCAGCGGCACCATGAAGAGCGGCGAGCGCATCCAGGCGCGCGGCTGTGACTTCTACACCTTCCGCGGCGACAAGGTGGTGAAGAAGGATTCCTTCTGGAAGATCGTCGAGAAGGCCTAGCACGCTGGCTCAAGCCCCGCTGCTCAGCCCCAGGGCCCGCGACGGGGCGCCTGCGGCGCGGGCCGCGCCCACGGGCCGTTGGGCGACATCTGCGGCCGCGCTTGCCCGTATCCCTGTACCTGGCCCGCCATCGCCTCCAGCCGCGCGATGCGCTCCTCCATCGGCGGATGAGTGGAGAAGAGACCGGCCAGGCCGCCCGCCGACAAGGGATTGGCGATGTAGAGATGCGCCGTCGCCGGATGGGCCTCGGCCACCTGGTTGGGGATCTGCTGGGTGCCGGCGTGCAGCTTGGCCAGCGCCGAGGCGAGCCACAGCGGCTGGCCGGAGATTTCCGCGCCCCTGCGGTCGGCCTCGTACTCGCGGCTGCGGCTGATCGCCATCTGCACCAGGGTGGCGGCGAGCGGCGCCAGGAACATGGCGGCGATGGCCACGATCGGATTGACCAGCGGCCGGCCATTCTCGTCGCGGCCGCCGCCCATCAGCCCGCCGAAGGAGGCCAGCATGCCGATGGCGCCCGCCAAGGTCGCGGCGATGGTCATGGTGAGCGTGTCGCGATGGCGCACGTGGCTCAGCTCATGCGCCATCACGCCGGTGATCTCCTCGCGGCTCAAGTGGCGCAGCAGGCCCGTGGTCGCCGCGACGGCGGCGTGCTCGGGGTCGCGTCCGGTGGCGAAGGCGTTGGGCTGCTCCTCGTCGATCAGATAGACGCGCGGCATGGGCAGGCCGGCGCGTTGGGCCAGGCCCTGCACGATGCCGTAGAGCTGCGGCGCCTCGGCGGGCCCGACCTCCTGCGCGTTGCTCATGCGCAGGACCATCTTGTCGCTGTTCCAGTAGGCAAAGAGGTTCATCCCCAGCGCCACGACGAGGGCCAGGACGAGGCCGGCCTTGCCGCCCAGGAGGTAGCCCACCACCAGGAAGAAGCCGGTCAGGGCCGCCAGGAGAAGGGCCGTGCGGAAGTAGTTCATGGCCGAAAAGATGGCCCCGGACTGTGGCGAATCAAGGCGGGCGGCGGCATCATGGCGCCATGACCGACGACAAGAAATCCGCCACGGCGGACGCCCCCCAGCCCGAACCGGCCAAGCCCGTGCCGCCGGAGAAACCCAGGAAAGTCGAAGAAAAGATCGTCGAGATCGGCGGCCCGCCCGGCCCCGAGCCGACGCGCTACGGCGACTGGCAGTTCAACGGCAAGGTGACGGACTTCTAGGATGCACTCCGACATCTTCCATCCCGACTTCAAGGCGGCGCCCTGGTGGTGGGAGGCCTGGACGCCGAACAACGCGCTTTCGCAGGACCCGCCGGCGAAGACCGATGTCGCCATCGTCGGCGCGGGCTATGGCGGGCTGGCCACGGCGCTGGAGCTGCGCCGCAACGGCGTGGACGCCGTCGTGCTGGAGCGCGGCGATTTCGGCGTCGGCGCTTCCACCCGCAACGGCGGCATGATCTCGGGCGGCGTCAATCTCGGCAAGGGACTGGGCGGCAAGAGCAAGGCGGCCGAGGAGTTCGAGGCCAAGAAGGCGGCCTTCCTGGCCGCCGGCGCCGATTCGCTCAGCGTCCTGGAAGACATCATCGCGCGCGAGAAGATCGAGTGCGGCGTGATCAGGAAGGGCCGCTTCGTCGGCGCCTGGACGCCCAAGCACTACGAGCAGCAGGCGGCCAAGATCGAGATGTTCAACAAATACGCCGATGTCGGCGCGGAGATGATCCCGCCCGAGCGGCAGCGCGAGATGATCGCGTCGGACTACTATTTCGGCGGCATGTATGCCCGCCGCTCGGGCCATCTTCACCCCGCGCTCTATTACAAGGGCCTGCTCGAGGCGGCCCATCGCGCCGGCGCCGTGCTCTGCGCCAATGTCGAAGCCGAGCGCATCGAGAAGACGCCGGGCGGCCGGCGCGTGCTCACCTCCAAGGGACCGGTCGAAGCGCGCGAGGTGGTGATCGCAACCAACGGCTATACCGGCGAGCTTACGCCGCGCCTGAAGCGCCGAGTGGTGCCGGTGGCGAGCCACATCATCGCCACCGAGGAACTGCCCCAGCACGCCAGCACGCTGATCCCCGAGCTGCGCTCCATCGCCGACACCAAGCGCGTGCTGACCTATTACCGGCCCTCGCCCGACGGCAGGCACCTGATCTTCGGCGGCCGCGCGCGCTTCACGGCGGCGCCGCCGGAAGTGAGCGCGCCGGTGCTCTATCGCTACATGATCGACCGCTTCCCGCAGCTCAAAGGCATCCGCATCACCCATGTGTGGACGGGCAATGTCGCCTTCGCGCTCGACTACATGCCGCACATGGGCACCGACCAGGGGCTGCACTACCTGCTGGCCTGCAACGGCAACGGCGTCGCCATGATGACCTATCTCGGCACGCAGACCGGCAAAAAGATCGCGGGCGGCCGCAACGAGCCCGTCAATCCGCTGGACGGCCGCGACTTCCCCACGCACGCCCTCTATGGCGGCGAGCCCTGGTTCCTGCCCATGATCGGCGCCTGGTACCGCACGCGCGACTGGATCGACCGCCGGCTGGCGGCGTGATGACCCCGCTTCCCGTCAACTTGCAGGACGTCCAGCGCGCCGCCGGCCGCATCGCCGGCGCGGTCGTCCGCACGCCCTGCCTGCGCAGCGAGACGCTGTCGCGCATCGCCAAGGCCGACATCTGGGTCAAGTTCGAGAACCTGCAGTTCACCGCCTCGTTCAAGGAACGCGGCGCGCTCAACACGCTGCTGCAGCTCACCCAGGACGAGCGCCAGCGCGGCGTCATCGCCATGTCGGCCGGCAATCATGCCCAGGGCGTCGCCTATCACGCTGGCCGGCTCGGCATTCCCGCCACCATCGTCATGCCGTCCTTCACCCCCAACGTGAAGGTGAAGCACACGCGCGACCATGGCGCGCGCGTCGTTCTCAGCGGCGACACGCTGGCCGAGGCCGCGGCCGAGGCCCATCGCCGGGCGGCGGCGGAGAAGCTGGTGTTCGTGCATCCCTACGACGATCCGCGCATCATCGCGGGCCAGGGCACGGTCGGGCTCGAGATGCTGCAGGATGTGCCCGAGCTCGACACGCTGGTGATCCCGGTCGGCGGCGGCGGCCTGATCTCGGGCTGCGCCGTGGCGGCGCGCGGACTGAAGGCGGATCTCAAGGTCGTCGGCGTGGAATCGGCGGGCTATTCGGCCATGCGCCAGCTCCTGGCCGGCGAGCCGGTGGCGGTGGGCGGCGATACGATCGCCGAAGGCATCGCCGTGCGCGACATCGGCAAGCTGCCGCTGGCCATCGCCCGCGCACTGGTCGAGCGTGTCCTGGCCGTCGACGAGGTGGCCATCGAGCGCGCCATCGCCCTGTTCCTCGAGGTCGAGAAGACGGTGGCCGAGGGCGCCGGCGCCGCGGGGCTGGCGGCCCTGCTGGCCCATCCGCAGCACTTCACCGGGCGCAGGATCGGGCTGGTGCTGAGCGGCGGCAACATCGACACCCGTCTGCTCGCCTCCATCCTGCTGCGCGGCCTGGTGCGCGACGGCCGGATCGTGCGCCTGCGACTCATGATCGGCGACCTGCCCGGCCAGCTCGCGCGGGTGGCCGGCCTGATCGGCAAGGCCGGCGGCAACATCGTGGAGGTCCAGCACCAGCGCCTGTTCGGCGGCGTGGTCGCCAAGTCGGCCGAGCTCGACGTCACGGTCGAAACCCGCGGCCGCGATCATGTGCGCGAACTGGTGACGGCGCTGGAATCGGAGGGCTTCAAGGTCCGGGTGCTGGAGGGCGCGGACGCCTGACGGCTACAAGGCGCGCTTGAGGTCGGTCAGGGCAAAGTCATCGCCCTTGAAGAGCAGCGGCAGGCCCAAAGACTTTGCCAGCGCATAGGCGCAACAATCGCCGAAGTTGAGGGCGGCGCGATGCCGGCCCTTGCCGTATCGACGGAACGCATCTCGAGCGGCCTGGATATGGCTCGAGTCGAAGCCGACGACCTGCAGACCCAGGCTGTCAACCATCCTGTCCAGCTCGCGACAGCCCGTCTCGCCTTTGCGCGCCTCGGCGACCATCGACGCTTCGAGAAAATTCGGCGCTCCAATGCAAGGGCCGTCGGCCGAGACGATGGCGTAGCCGAATGACGCCTTCTCGGCCTCGTCGAAATAGATCGCAATCAACGCCGAGCTGTCGACGACGATCAATCGAAAGTGCCCTTGTCGTTGTACCCGAGGATCTCATCCTCGCTGGCCGTCGACAGGACAGGCAGCGCTTTGACGCGACGAACGATCTCGTCGACCTTGCGCAGCCGTCGCTCACGGTCTTTCCTGGCGTCGAGCTCCTTCAGCTTGCCGTCCGCCAGCTCGATGACGGTCGCCGTCATGCTCTTGCCGAGCAGGCGGGACACCCGCCGCAGCTTGCGCTCGGCTTCGGCGCTCTTGATGCTGACACCCATGCGGTCGCCCTGTTTCTAGAATTCTCTACATAATCTAGAATGAGGCCCCTTACAACGCGCGGCGGCGAGGTCTATAGAGCGCGCCATGTCCGCCGCGGCCCAATACATCCCCTCGCCAACTCCCGATCTCGCCCGCATCGAACGGGCATTGATCTCCGTCTCCGACAAGGCCGGGCTCGTCGAACTCGGCACGGCGCTGGCGGCGCACGGCATCGAGATCCTGTCGACCGGTGGCTCGGCCAAGGCGCTGCGCGAGGCCGGGCTGAAGGTGGTCGAGGTCAGCGACCATACCGGCTTTCCCGAGATCATGGACGGGCGGGTGAAGACCCTGCAGCCCGCGATCCATGGCGGCATCCTGGCGCGGCGCACCGACGCCGGCCACCGGAAGGCGATGGCCGATCACCGGATCGCGGGCATCGATCTCGTGGTGGTGAACCTCTATCCGTTCGAGGCCACGGTGGCGCGCGGCGCGGATTTTCCGACCTGCGTGGAGAACATCGACATCGGCGGGCCGGCCCTGATCCGCGCCTCGGCCAAGAACCACGACTTCGTGACGGTGGTCGTCGATCCCGCCGACTACGCGCCGGTGATCGCCGAGCTCGCGGCCAACAAGGGCGCGACGACGCTGGCGCTGCGGCGCAGGCTCGCGGCCAAGGCCTATGCGCGCACCGCATCCTACGATTCGGCGATCGCCAACTGGTTCGCCGGGCAGGAGGGCGAGACCTTCCCCGAGCGGCTGACCCTGGCGGCCGAAAGGGTGCAGGTGCTGCGCTACGGCGAGAACCCGCACCAGCAGGCCGCCTTCTATTCCGACGGCAGCAAGCGGCCGGGCGTGGCCACGGCGCGCATGGTCCAGGGCAAGGAGCTCTCCTACAACAATATCGGCGACACCGACGCCGCCTACGAATGCGTCGCTGAGTTCAAGGAACCGGCCGTCGTCGTGGTGAAGCACGCCAATCCCTGCGGCGTAGCGGTCGGCAAGGATCAATACGGCGCCTACCTGAAGGCCTATGCCTGCGATCCGGTGTCGATCTACGGCGGCATCGTGGCGCTCAACACGACGCTCGAGGCCAGGACGGCCGAGGATCTCAACAAGCGGTTCCTGGAAGTCGTGATCGCTCCAGACGCCACGGCGGAGGCGCTGGCTGTGCTGGCAAGGCGGCCGAATGTGCGCGTGCTGCTGGCCGGCAGCCTGCCCGATCCGCTGGCCGCCGGCATGACCTTGAAGAGTGTCGCCGGCGGCTACCTGTTCCAGAGCCGCGACAACGGCCATGTGAAGAAGAGCGACCTCAAGGTCGTCACCAGGCGTGCCCCCAGCGAAAAGGAGCTCGACGACCTCCTCTTCGCCTTCACCGTGTGCAAGCACGTGAAGTCCAACGCCATCGTCTATGCCAAGGACGGCGCCACGGTGGGCGTGGGCGCGGGCCAGATGAACCGCCGCGACTCCTCGCGCATCGCCGCCATCCGCGCCGCCGAATCGGGCGAGCTGGCCAAGCTGCCGCAAAGCCCCGCGATCGGCAGCGTCGTGGCATCGGACGCCTTCTTCCCCTTCGCCGACGGGCTTCTGGCCGCGGCCGAAGCCGGCGCCACGGCCGTCATCCAGCCCGGCGGCTCGATGCGCGACAAGGAAGTGATCGATGCGGCGGACGAGAAGGGCCTCGCCATGGTGTTCACGGGGATGCGCCACTTCCGGCACTGAGGCGTGCTTGCGTCGTGGCAAGCCAGACGCCGACGAACACCGCGCCCAGGCCGATCACCAGGTTGAGCGTGATCGGCTCGCCGACGAGCTGGCTGGCCAGCAGCGCGGCGGCGATGGGATTGACCGTCATGGTGTTGGCCACGCGGGTCGGCGAGGCGCGCTGCAGCGCCATCACCCAGAGGATGAAGGCGAGCGCGCCGCCGGCAACGCCGAGATAGAGGGCGGCAATCCATTGCGGGCTGCCGAACGTCGCCAGGACGGCCATGCGGCCGGTCAGCAGGCCGGCGACGACCAGCGCCGCCGCGCCCGAGCCCATGCCTAGGGCGAGGAATCCCAGCGCGCTCGAACGCGCGATGAAAGGCCGCGACCAGACATTGTAGAAGGCCATGCAGAGCACGGCGCCGGCCATGATCAGTTCGCCGCGCCAGGCGCCCGGCGGCGCCGCCGACAGGCCCGACGCCAGGGCTGCGCCCACGCCCAGCATGGCGATGGCGACACCTGCGACCTTGCGGGCGGTCAGCGCCTCCACGCCCAGGATGGCGCCGACGATCATGGTCTGCAGGGGCAGCGTGCAGAGCGCGAGACTGGCGCGCGCCGCCGTCGTGTAGCCGACGGCGATATTGTAGAGGATGAAGAACAGCCCGTAGAAGCAGAGCCCCAGCGCCATGACCGCCGGCCAATCCCGGCGTTGCGGCCAGCGCACGCGCAAGGCAAGCGCGAGCGGCAGCACGCAGGCAAAGCCGATGGCCCAGCGCACGATGGCGAGCGTCAGCGGATCGGCGCTGCCGACGAGATAGCGCGTCACCGCCGCCGCCGTTCCGCCGAGTCCGCTCGAGACGACGGCGATGGAAACGCCCAGCCATTCGCCCACAGCGGCCTCCCTTCGACGCGACGCGCCATCCTCGCCGGCGCGGCGTGCGACGCAATTACCTCGGAGGTATGGAGCGAACCCGCGGCCTAGGCCGCGACGCCGACCGAGAAGGCGCCCGGCAGAACCGAAACCTCGAGCGGCAGGCGGCCGACGGTCTCGCCATCGAGATCGACCAGGGTGTCGATATCGGAGTCGAAGCGAAAAGACATGCCGCGGCTCGTCCTCACCTTGGGATGATGGACATGCGCACCGCTATAGAGCTTGGGCATCACGCCGAACAGCATGTCCAGCCGGGAGACGTCCCCCACCTCGATCAGGTCGAGCACGCCATCGTCGAACCGGGCGCCGGGCACCAGCTTCATGCCGCCGCCGCCGTTCTCCGTGTTGGCGATCATCGCCGTGAACAGGCGGCGCCGGCCGGCCGCGACCCCATCGATCGAAATCGACACGTCGCGGTGGCGGTAGCCCAGCGTCACCGGGGGAGTCATCAGGAGATAGGCTATCCCGCCCAGCTTCTTCAGCCAACGCGATTGCGACGTGCGATGGCTGATGGTGGCGGCCGCACCCAGCGACACGATGAGATAGCCGAAGCGGTCGACCGGATGTCCGTCGAGGCCTGCGCAGCGCACCCGCAGCAGATCGATGGTCCGGCTCGCCCGGCCGGCCGCCGCATCGAGGGCGCGCGCCGGATGGTCGAGGTGGCCGAGCGCGCGGCAGAGCTCGTTGGCGGTGCCGGCGGGGACGGGACAGAGCACGGTCTCGGGATGCGCCAGCCGGCCCGACGGCTCGAGCAGCCCGTTCAGGGTCTCGTTCACCGTACCGTCGCCGCCCACCGCCACGAAGCGCCGCGCGCCTTCGGCCAGCGCCCTCTTTGGCAAGATGGGTCGCATGGCCGGGCGCCGTGGTGAAGCGTGGCTGGAAAGGCCCGAGGCGGTGGGCGAGCTCGGCGCCGATCGCCGGCCAGCGCCTGGCCGCACCGCCCTTGTGGGCCGCGGGGTTGACGATCACCGCGACTTTCAAGCGTTCCTCCACGTCTTATACTGACATAAATTGGCAACAGTTTACGCTATCCCTTGGGCCCATGTCGCGCGCGCAACGGCTTTTGGATCTCATTCAGGTGCTGCGACGCCACCGTCATCCGGTGAGCGGCACGGTGCTCGCCGAGGCGACCGGCGTGTCGCTGCGCACGCTCTATCGCGACATCGAGACCCTGAAGGCCGAGGGCGCGCATATCGATGGCGAAGCCGGTGTCGGCTACGTGCTGCGCCCGGGCTTCATGCTGCCGCCGCTGATGTTCAGCGAGGAGGAGATCGAGGCACTGGTGCTGGGCTCGCGCTGGGTGCACCAGCGCGCCGACCGGGCGCTGGCCGATGCCGCCGCCAACGTGCTGGCCAAGATCGGCGCCGTGCTGCCCAAGGACCTGCGCGAAACCCTCGACGATTCCGGCCTGCTGATCGCGCCCGGCGATCCCATCGCGGCGGGCGACGCCGAGCTGCCCAAGATCCGCCAGGCCATCCGCACCGAGCGCAAGATCGGCCTGTCCTATCGCGACAAGGACGGCGTGGCCAGCCGGCGCACCATATGGCCGTTCGCCGTGGGCTTCTTCGAGAAGGTCCGCGTGGTCGTGGCGTGGTGCGAGCTGCGCCAGGACTTCCGCCACTTCCGCACCGACCGCATCGCCACGCTCACCCTCACCGACAAGCGCTACCCGCGCCGGCGACAGGCCATGCTCAAGGAGTGGCGCGAGCGCGAGCGCACGACCGAGGCGTGAAGCTGCTGACATAAACTGACAGCTGCCTGCTTTAGGCTGGGATCATGTCTTCGAGGAGATCCCCATGAGCAGGAACTGGCTGGCGGTCGCTTCCGCCGAACATGTCGAGATCGGGCGCAATGAGGGCTTCATGCAGGTCTGCCACGGCAAGGCCTCGCCGCTGCGCCGCATCCAGCCGGGCGACCGCGTCGTCTACTACTCGCCGAACCGACTCTACTCGCCGAGCCATGCGGCGCGCGGCAGGGACAGGCTGCAGGCCTTCACCGCCATCGGCACGGTCAAGCCGGGCAAGCCCTACCGGGCGGACAGGGGCTTCGGCTTCCAGCCCTTTCGCCGCGAGGTCGCCTGGCACGAGGCCGAACCGGCGCCGCTGGCCGTGCTGCAGGACGCGCTGGCCTTCACGCAGGAGAAGAACTGGGGCTACCGGCTGCGCCAAGGCGTGGTCGAGATCAGCGATGCCGACATGACGACCATCGCCGAAGCGATGTTCAGAGCCTCGGCAGCACCTGGTCGGCCAGCAGATGAAAGGTCTGACGGCTCAGCGGCGCACCCATCAGATAGTTCAGCCCGATCTCTTCCTTCAGTCGGCCGATCTGATCGACGACCGATGCCGGCGTACCATGCAGGATGACGCTGTCGACATAGTGCTGCACGGGATCCTTGCCATCGTAGGTCCGCGTCATCTGCAGCGCCTTCTGATGTTGCGGGCCGGCATAGGCGTCGACCAGCCACTGCGCGCCGCGCCTTGCGACAGCCTCGGCCTCGCCGGTCGTCGGCGCCAGCGCGATCAGCCGCGCCATGGGAATGTCGCGGCCCGCGTCGGAGAGGCCGGCGGCGGCGAGCTTGTGCGCATAGCGCCGGCGCTTGTCGCCCAGTTCCGTCATCGAGGCGTGCGGGTCCATCAGGATGGAAAAGCCGCGGCCGGCCGCCCAGTCGATCGCCGCTTCCGAGGTGGCCGCCATCCACACCGGCGGATGCGGCCGCTGCAGCGGCTTGGGCAGCACCTCGATGTCGTCGAACCGGAAATGCGCGCCCGCGAAAGTGAGCCGCTCCTTCGTCCAGGCCTGCAGCACGATGTCGACGGCTTCGCGAAAGCGCTCGGCGCTTTCCTGCGGCGGCACGCCGAAGGCCTTGAACTCGGTGGGGGCAAAGCCGCGGCCCGCGCCCCAGTTCACGCGGCCACCCGACAGCATGTCGAGCAGCGCCACCTCCTCGGCCAGCCTCAGCGGATGATAAAGCGCCGCCAGCGACACCGCCGTGCCGATGCGCAGGCGCGTGGTGCGCGCCGCGGCGAGCGTGCCCAGCATGTGCACCGAGGGGCAGACGCTGAAGGTGGTGAAGTGATGCTCGGCCAGCCACACCGCGTCGAAGCCGCCGCGATCCATGATCTCGATGCGCTCGAGCGCGCGGGCATAAACGTCCTCCAGCGGCCCATGCCGGCCGGGCCAGCTGAAGAACTGCAGGACGCCCACCTTCATGGCCCCTCCGATCCCCGGAACCCTATGCACCATTAAGCGCCATCTCAATGCCTTATAGGCAGCAAGCTGCGGCAATTGCCTAGATTCCACCCAGAATACTCGCGCTTCGTCATCGACTTCACGTGTTTGGATGGTTACCCCTGCGGCAATTGACACAACCTGTTTCGGGAACCACATGTCCCGCTCGCGTCGCAAAATTATTTGCGGGGGAGTTCCGTTTGCCCGTTTGTCGTCGCCCGCTGGCTCTTGCCGGCCTCTTTCTTCTCCTCACCTCCGCTGCAGCGCTCGCCCAGGGCGGTCCTCCCGCCATGCCGGTGGATGTCGCGCCGCCGATCGCCAAGCGGGTGACGCAGTGGGACGAATATTCCGGACGCTTCGAAGCCGTCGCCTCGGTGGAAGTGCGCGCCCGCGTCTCGGGCTTCATCGAGGAGCTGCATTTCAAGGACGGCCAGCTCGTCAAGGTCGGCGATCCGCTGTTCACCATCGACAAGCGCCCTTATGAGATCGCCGTCGAAAGCGCCAAGGCCGAGGTCGCGCGCAACAAGGCGCAGGTCGGCCTGGCCGAGCTGCAGGTCAAGCGCGGCGCCTCGTTGATCGGCTCCAGGACCATCACCGACCAGGAGTACGACCAGCGCAAGGCGAACCTTGCCGTGGCGCAGGCCCAGCTCAAGGCCGCCGAAGCCGGCCAGCGGTCGGCCGAGCTCAACCTCGACTGGACCGACGTCCGCGCCCCGATCGCCGGGCGCATCTCCGACCGCAAGGTCGACGCCGGCAACCTGATCCAGGGCGGCCAGCAGGGCGCCACGCTGCTCGCCACCATCGTCACGCTCGATCCGATCCGTTTCGCGTTCGACGTCTCCGAGACGGATTATCTGCGCTACACGCGCCTCTTCCTGTCGGGCGAGCTTGCCTCGTCGCGCGAGAAGAATCCCGTACGCATCCGGCTCGCCGACGAGACCGGCTGGACGCGCACCGGCAGGGTCGACTTCGTCGACAATACCTTCGCGCCGCGCTCGGGCACCATTCGCACCCGCGCCATCGTCGACAACAAGAACCAGCTCCTCGCGCCCGGCATCTTCGGCCGCGCGCAGCTGTTCAGCGGCGAGTACGACGCCTTGCTGGTCCCCGATTCGTCCATCGTCTCCGACCAGTCGCGCAAGATCGTGTTCACGGTCGGCGACGACAACGTCGTGAAGGCCAAGGTCGTGACGCTCGGACCGATCGTCGACGGGCTGCGCGTCGTGCGCGACGGCCTGGCGCCGACCGACCAGGTGGTGCTCGACGGCCTGGCCAACCCGATGGTTCGGCCAGGCGCGAAGGTCAAGCCGCAAAAGGGCCAGATCAAGACCGCCAACGCCAAGTAGCGACGACCTCAGCCCATGCGTTTTTCCCATTTCTTCATCGACCGGCCGATCTTCGCCTCGGTCCTGTCGATCATCATCCTGATCGTGGGCGGCATCGCCCAGCTCGGCCTGCCGGTCGCCGAGTATCCCGAGATCGCGCCGCCGACCGTCAACGTGACGGCGACCTATCCCGGCGCCTCGGCCGAGGTCATCGCCGAGACCGTCGCCACGCCGCTCGAGCTCGAGATCAACGGCGTCGACGACATGCTCTACATCGTCTCGCAGTCGACCGGCGACGGGCGGCTGTCGATCAACGTCGTGTTCAAGCCCGGCGTCGACATCGACCAGGCGCAGGTCAACGTGCAGAACCGCGTCGCCGTCGCCCAGCCGCGCCTGCCCGAGGACGTGCAGCGGCTCGGCATCGTGGTGCGCAAGGCCTCGCCCGACCTGATGATGGTCGTGCACATGACCTCGCCCGACGGCAGCCGCGACCAGCAGTACATCTCGAACTACGCCACGCTCTACGTGAAGGACGTGCTGGGGCGCATCGACGGCGTCGGCAACGTGCTGGTGTTCGGCGCGCGCGACTATTCGATGCGCGTGTGGCTCGATCCCGCCCGCGTGGCCGCCCACAACCTGACCGCCGGCGAGGTGATGCTGGCGATGCGCGCCGCCAACCTGCAGGTCGCCGCCGGCGCCATCAACCAGGCGCCCGCCGTGTCGCCGGGCGGCTTCACGCTGTCGGTGCAGACCCTGGGGCGGCTGACCTCGCCCGAGGAGTTCGGCAACATCGTGCTGCGCGCCGAGCCCGACGGCTCGGTGACCCGGCTGCGCGACGTGGCGCGCATCGAGCTGGGCGCGCAGGACTACACGCTGAACGCCTATCTCGACAACAAGAACGCCACCGCGCTCGGCATCTTCCAGCGACCCGGCTCCAACGCCTTGGCCACGTCCGGCCAGGTCAAGGCCACGATGGAGCGGCTGAAGAAGGACTTCCCGACCGGCCTCGACTATTCGGTGGTCTACAACCCGACGGAATTCATCCAGGCCTCGGTCGACGCGGTGATCGAGACGCTGTTCGAGGCCCTGCTGCTGGTCGTGATCGTGGTGATCGTGTTCCTGCAGACCTGGCGGGCCGCGATCATTCCCCTGCTCGCCATCCCGGTGTCGCTGATCGGCTCGTTCGCCGTCATGGCGGCGGTCGGCATCTCCTTCAACACGCTGTCGCTGTTCGGCCTGGTGCTGGCCATCGGCATCGTGGTCGACGACGCCATCGTCGTGGTCGAGAACGTCGAGCGCTACCTCACGCAGGGCATGTCGCCCAAGGCGGCGGCGCACAAGACCATGGACGAGGTGGGCGGCGCGCTGATCGCCATCTCCCTGGTGCTGATCGCGGTCTTCCTGCCGACCGCCTTCATCACCGGCCTGCAGGGCACCTTCTACAAGCAGTTCGCCATCACCATCGCGGCCTCGACGGCGATCTCGGCCTTCGTGTCCCTGACCCTCTCGCCGGCCATGGCGGCGCTGCTGCTCAAGACGCACGCGCTGTCGCCTGTCGAGAAGCGCAAGCCCACGCTGATCGAGCGGCTGGCCTGGCCGCTCAACTGGTTCTTCCGCCAGTTCAACCGCACCTTCGAATGGCTGTCGAATTTCTACGGCCGCGCCACGGCGCGCCTGATCCGCATGGCGGCCATCGTCCTGGCCGTCTATGCCGGGCTGCTGGTTCTCGCCGGCAACCGGCTGATCAATACGCCGACCGGGCTGGTCCCCCAGCTCGACCGCTCGTATCTGATCGCCGTCGTGCAGCTGCCCGCCGGCGCCACCCTGGAGCGCACCGACAAGCTGATCCGGCAGGCATCGGAGATGATCATGGCGACGCCGGGCGTCGAGCATGCCGTGGCCTTCGTCGGCCTCGACGGCGCCACTTTCACCAATGCGCCCAATACCGGCGTGGTCTTCGTCACCCTGAAGCCGTTCGACCAGCGCCGCGACCTGCCGATGGACAAGATCCTCGGCGAACTGCGCGGCAAGATGTTCTCCCTGCGCGAGGCCTTCGTGTTCGTGCTCGAGCCGCCGTCGGTGCCCGGCATCGGAACGGGCGGCGGGCTGAAGGGCTACGTGCAGGATCGCGCCGCCAGGGGCCTGCCGGCGCTCGAGGGCGCCACCTGGGCGATGGCCGGGGCGGCCGGCCAGACACCGGGGCTGACCCAGGCCTTCACGCTGTTCAGCACGCGCACCCCGCAGATCTGGGCCGATATCGACCGCACCAAGGCCGAGCAGCTCGGCGTGCCGATCGGCCGGGTGTTCGAGACGCTGTCGGTCTACATGGGCTCGGCCTACGTCAACGACTTCAACATCCTCGGCCGCACCTATCGCGTGACGGCGCAGGCCGACGATCCCTATCGCCTGACCCTGCGCGACGTCGCCAACCTCAAGACGCGCAGCGCCAGCGGCGAGATGGTGCCGATCGGCTCGGTCGCCACCTTCTCCGACAAGACCGGGCCCTACCGGGTGGCGCGCTACAACCTCTATCCGGCGGCGGAGGTCCAGGTGGCGCTGAAGCGCGGCTTCTCCTCGGGACAGGGCATCGCCGCCATGGAGGGGCTGGCCGACAAGGTGCTGCCGTCGGGCTTCGGCTTCGAATGGACCGAGATCGCGCTGCAGGAAAAGCTCGCCGGCGACACCTCCATCATCGCCTTCGGCCTCGCCGTGGTGTTCGTGTTCCTGCTGCTGGCGGCCCTCTACGAGAGCTGGCTGCTGCCGCTCGCCGTCATCCTGATCGTGCCGATGTGCATCCTTGCCGCCATGATCGGCGTCAACCTGCGCGGGCTCGACCGCAACATCCTGGTCGAGATCGGCCTGGTGGTGCTGGTCGGCCTCGCCGCCAAGAACGCCATCCTGATCGTGGAGTTCGCCAAGCAGGCCCACGAGGGAGGCATGAGCCGCTACGACGCCGCGGTGAGCGCCGCCCGCACGCGCCTGCGGCCCATCCTCATGACCTCGCTCGCCTTCATCCTGGGCGTGGTGCCGCTGGTGGTGAGCTTCGGCGCCGGCGCCGAGATGCGCCAGTCGCTGGGCACCGCGGTGTTCTTCGGCATGCTGGGCGTCACCTTCTTCGGCCTGATCTTCACGCCGGTCTTCTATGTCATCTGCACCGGCCTCTCCGAATTGCGCTACAGATGGCGCAAGCCGGAAGTCCAGCCGGAGTTCAAGCCCGAAGCCTGAAGGAGAAGCCAATGCCCGCTCACCCCGCCCTGACCGCCGGTCGCGTCGCCGTGGTGACGGGAGCGGCCAGCGGCATCGGCCTCGCCGCCGGCCGCCGCTTCGCCTCGCTGGGCCTGAAAGTCTGCCTGGCCGACCTGTCGGCCGACACGCTCGAACGCGGCGCGGCCGAAGTCGCGGCCGCAGCGCCGGCCGGCAAGGAGTTGGTCATGATCGTGCCGACCGACGTCAGCCGCCTCGACAGCGTCCAGGCGCTCAAGGAGCAGGTCTATGCCCGCTTCGGCGAGGTGGCGGTGCTGATGAACAATGCCGGCACTGCGCCCGGCGGCGGGCCGTGGGACCATATCGAGCGTTGGCGGCGCGTGCTCGACGTCAATCTATGGGGCGTCATCCATGGCGTGCAGACCTTCGCGCCCGCGATGCTCGAGCAGAAGACGGCCTGCGCCATCGTCAATACGGGCTCGAAGCAGGGCATCACCTGTCCGCCGGGCGACACGGCCTACAATGTCAGCAAGGCCGGCGTGAAGGTCCTGACCGAAGGCCTGGCCCACAGCCTGCGCAACGAGGAGGCCGCGCGCATCTCGGCGCATCTGCTGGTCCCGGGCTCCACCTTCACGGCGATGACGAGCCATGGGCGCACGGAGAAGCCTGCCGGCGCGTGGACGCCGGACCAGGTGATCGACATGCTGATCGCCGGCATGAACCAGGGCGACTTCTATATCCTCTGCCCCGACAACGACGTGACGCGCGAGATCGATGTCCGGCGCATCCTGTGGTCGGCCCGGGACATCACGGAGAACCGTCCGGCGCTGTCGCGCTGGCATGCCGGCTACAAGGAGGCGTTCGAGAAATTCCTGCACACGGAGGACTGATCATGGTTGCTTCACGCTTGGCCATCGCGGCGCTGATCGGAATGCTGACGGCGCTGCCCGCCTCCGCCGAAACCGCGCGCGTCGTGCCCGCCTCGGTTCTCGACGAGTCGGCCGGGGCGGCCCCGTCGGAAACCGTGGTCCTGGCCGGCGGCTGCTTCTGGGGCGTGCAGGGCGTGTTCCAGCATGTCGAGGGCGTGACCAGCGCCGTGTCGGGCTACGCCGGCGGCGCCAAGGAGACGGCCCAGTACGACAAGGTCGGCAGCGGCCGGACCGGCCATGCCGAGTTGGTGCGCATCGTCTACGACCCGCGCCGGATCACGCTCGGCCGGCTGCTGCAGATCTACTTTTCCGTGGCGCACGATCCGACCGAATTGAACCGCCAGGGCCCCGACTTCGGCCCGCAGTACCGCTCGACGATCTTCGCGGCGGACGACGAGCAGGCGCGGCTGGCGAAGGCCTACATCGACCAGCTCGATCAGGCCCATGTCTTCGGCGCCAAGATCGCCACCACCATCGAGACCGGGCGCGCCTTCTATCCGGCCGAGGGCTACCATCAGGATTACCTGACGCTGCACCCCAACCAGCTCTATATCGCCATCCACGACATGCCCAAGCTCGCCAACCTCAAGCGGCTGTTTCCCAAGGCCTATCGTGGCGAGCCGGTGCTGGTGTCGCAGACGGGCATCTGAAGGCGCCGGCCAGGATCAGGACGGCGGATCAGGCCGCAGCACGCGATGCAGGTCGAGCACGGGCGCGTCGCGGCCGAGTTGCGACAGCAGGGTATGGACCTGCGCGCGGTGATGGGTCTGGTGATTGAAGAAATGCGGCACGATCACCGAAGCCGGGTCGGTCGAGTCGATGCCGGCATTGTTGACGTAGCGCAACGACCGCTCGAGGAAGCCCGCCGGCAAGGCGGCAAAGAACGACTCGATGCGCGCGTCCATCGCGACGCGTGACGCCCGCAGGTCGGCGAACGACTCGCACAGGATGGCGCCGAGGTTGGTCGAGGGATGTGAGCCGCCCTCGAAGCGGGTCATCCAGATGCGATCGCCCAGCAGCAGGTGATTGAGCGTGCCATGGACGCTGCCGAAGAACGCGCCGAGGTCGCGCCGTCTCTCCTCGTCGGAGAGGCCGCCGCAGGCCTCGAACAGCGTCTCGTTGGCCAGCCGGTTGTAGTGCGCGTACTGCGCCCAGATCGCCGTCATCCGCCTTGTTTAGCGGGCGGCGGCGGAAATCCAACGGACGAAATCGCGGACCAAGCTGCCGACGACCGCGTTGCGCAACCGATGGGCGCGCTCGACGTAGGCCTGCCGGTCGGCAAGAAGGACGGGGAAGGGGATCGGACGCATGAGAACCTCCAGAAAGCTTTCACCAACCTAATTCCCCTTCCTATTTGCGATAATACGTCTAATTTGACCGACACTTGTGATTGGCGTTCATTATTGGCGCAATGATCGATCATGCCAGCGAGATGGCGGCGTTCGTCCGGGTCGTCGAGGCCCAGGGCTTTTCGGCGGCGGCGCCGGGGCTGGGGCTGACGCCGTCGGCCGTCAGCAAGCTGGTCACCCGGCTGGAGACGCGGCTTGGCGTGCGGCTGCTGCAACGCACGACGCGGGCCCTGCATCTCACGGAGGAGGGCGAGCTGTTCTACGCCGCCGCCCGGCGCATCGTGGCCGAGATCGAGACGCTCGAGGAGCAGGTCGCCGGCCACAGCGGCACGCCCCAAGGGCTGCTGCGCGTGACGACGTCGCTCGCCTTCGCCACGCACCAGCTCGCGCTCGTGCTGCCGGAATTCCTGGCGCGCCATCCGCTGGTGCAGCTCGACCTGCTGCCGACCGATCGCGTGGTCGACATCGTCGAGGAAGGCATCGATGTCGCCATCCGCATCGGCCGGCTGGCCGATACGAGCTTCATGGCACGCAAGATCGGCGAGGACAAACGCCTGATCTGCGCGGCGCCCTCCTACCTTGCGCGCCATGGCACGCCGCAACGGCCGGAAGACCTGGCGCGGCACAACTGCATCGTGTCGCGCGAGCGCGCCTACCTCAATCGCTGGCAGTTCAGGATCGACGGCCAGATCACCGAGATCGAGGTCGGTGGCCGGGTCGCCGTCAGCGAGGGCGAGCTGCAGCTCCAGCTCGCCCTGCAGGGGATCGGCATCGTGCGCCTCACGCGGCTCACCCTGGCCCAGGCGATCCGCAGCGGCGCGATGGTGCCCCTGCTGAGCGAATTTTCGGCCGACGAACCGGTCGCCATCCATGCCGTCTACCCGCACCGCCGGCATCTCGCTTCCAAGGTCTCGGCCTTCATGAGCTTCCTGATCGAGAAGTTCACGCCGCCGCCCTGGGAGATTTAGGCCAGCGGGTGATGCTAGGATCGCGCAACGGACGCATCTGAACATCCTGGAGGAAAGCGTGCCTGATGCCATCGACGACCTGTTCCGCCGCTTCGGCAAGGCCTTCAACAAGGCCGATGTCGAGGAAATCGCCGCCTGCGTCACCGACGATTTCGAATGGCGCCTGAACGCCGGCGGCTCGCCCTCCGGCATGGTGCTCAAGGGCAAGGATGATCTGCGCGCCTATTTCGGCGACAGGAGCAAGGCCCATCGTGAGGCGCGCTACTCCGAGGCGCGCATCCATCGCGCCGGGACCGCGCTATTCGGCACGTTCCGCGTCACCGGAGTCGACCATGCCGGCCAGCCGTTCGACCGCTACGGCATCGACCTCTACGAGCTCAAGGACGGCAGGATCGCGCTCAAAGACAGCTACCTGAAGGCAGACTGAGCGATGGCCAACGATACGGTGCTGTGGGAGATCGACCGGCGCGGCGTGGCGACGGTCACCTTGAACCGGCCGCAGGTCAACAACGCCTATAACGGCGATCTGATCCAGGGCCTGCACGCGGCGATGGACGCGCTCGGACGCGAGGCCGGCTTGCGCATGGTCGTGCTCAAGGGCAACGGCAGGCATTTCCAGGCCGGCGCCGATCTCGCCTGGATCAGCGCCGTCGCGCAGCAGTCGCCGGCCGAGAACGAGGCGGTGAGCCGCCTGACCGCGGAGGCGATCCGCCGGCTCGACACCTGCCCGGTGCCGACCCTGGCGCTGATCCAGGGCGGCTGCTTCGGCGGCGGCACCGGCATCGCGGCGGCCTGCGATGTCGTGGTGGCGTCGGAGGATGCGATCTTCTCTATCAGCGAGACGCGCTGGGGCCTGATGGCGGGCATCATCCTGCCGCAGCTCTGCCAGGCGATGGGCCTGCGCCAGGTGCGCCGCTACGCGCTGACCGGCGAGCGCTTCGACGCCCAGGAGGCGCGCCGCCTCGGACTGGTGCACGAGGTCTGCCCGACCGGCGGCCTGGCGGCGGCCGGCGGGAAGATCGTCGAATCCGTGCTGATGAACGCGCCACGGGCCACGACCGCGACCAAGCTGCGGTCGCTCGCCGCGGCGCGCGCCTTCGTCGATGACGGCGAGCTGCGCGACCTGATCGACGAGCATGCGCGCACCCGCCAGCAGGACGAAGCGCGCGAAGGACTCGCCTCCTTCAAGGAGAAGCGCAAGCCCTCCTGGTATCCGGCCTAGCCGCGGCCCTCGAGGAAGCGCCGCGCGGCGTCGCAATACATGGCATAGACCGGCGCCATCGAGTCGATGTCCGCCCATTCGTCGGCGGCATGCATGTTGCCGAAGGAGACGCCCGGCGCGCAGATCGTCGGCACGCCGCGCGCCGCCAGCAGATTGCCGATGTTGGACGGGCCGCAGACGTCGGCCGGGATGGAGCGTCCGAAGGCCTGCCCGGCCGCGGCGGTGAAGCTGCCGACCAGCGCGTGATCGCGCTCGACCAGATAGGCCGGCCAATGGTCGACCGTTTCGATGCGAGCCTGGCCATCGACGGCCTGGACGATCCCGTCCAGCCAGCGTGCCGCCTGCTCGCCGTCGAACGCACGGGTGAGGCGGATATCGACGTGGCAGGTCGCGCGGTCGGGCACGACGCTGAAGCCCTCGCCGCCGGAGAGATGCGTCACGGTGGCGGCGGGACCGAACGGGAAGGCAGGGTCGTGTGTCGGCGGAAAGGCCGCGTCCGCCACTTTCAGCGCGAAGGCGGCGGCCTTGGTCAGCGCATTCACGCCGGTCCGCTCGACCTCGCCCGAATGCGCCGCCCTGCCGGAAAATTGCAGCCTGGCGCGCAGGAAGCCGCGGCTGCCGACGATGACGCAGTCATTGCCGGGATAGCCCAGCGACACCGCATCGGGCGGCCGCGCGATGGACGAGAGATAAGCCCGCACGCCGCCGAAGCGGCCGGTATGCTCGTCGGCGTCGAACAGAACGTGCAGCTTGCCGCGTGGCAGGCCTGTCGCGGCAAGGTGGCGGGCGACATGGGCGAGGATGGCCACGCCCGACTTGGAATCGGCAGCGCCGCGGCCCAGCAGCCGTCGGCCCCGCAGCGCGGCCGAGAAGGGCGGCTCGCTCCACTGGCCGGCATCGCCCGCCGGCGCGGTGTCGATGCAGGCATCGAGGCAGAGCAGCGGACCCGGCGCGGCGCCTTCGATCTCGACCAGGAGTGCGACATCGTCCAGCCGGCGCGGGCGGAGGCCGTTGCCTTCCAGCCAGGCCTGCGCGACGTCGAGCACGGCTTGGGGAGAATCGATGCCGCCGCAGGAGGGCGTCGCCACCAGGCACGCCGCCAGCTCGACGATGCTGTCGATCGGCGCGGCGCTCAAGACGACCGTTAGTCGAGGCCTTCGAACAGCACGGTCGAGAGATAGCGCTCGGCGAAGTCGGGAACGATCACCACGACCCGCTTGCCCGGATTGCGCTTGCCGACATCGAGCGCGGCGGCGATGGCGGCGCCGCCGGAAATGCCGATGGGGATGCCTTCGAGATGCGCCATGTCCTTCGCCGCTTTCAGGGACGCTTCGTTGGATACCTTGAAGATCTCGTCGAGAACCTTGCGGTCGAGGATGTCGGGCACGATGCCGGCGCCGATGCCCTGGATGGGGTGCGGTGTATGCGTGCCGCCCGACAGGACGGGGCTCGCCTCGGGTTCGACCGCAACGATCTTGAGGTTGGGCAGGCGCGGCTTCAGCGCCTGGCCGACGCCGGTGACGGTGCCGCCGGTGCCGACGCCCGCGACGAAGATGTCGAGCTTGCCGCCGGTGTCACGCCAGATCTCCTCGGCCGTGGTGCGCACGTGCACTGCCGGATTGGCCGGGTTCTTGAACTGCTGCGGCATGAAGCTGTCGGGCACTTCCTTGAGAAGCTCCTCGGCGCGGGCGATCGCGCCGTTGATGCCCTTTTCGCGCGGCGTCAGTTCGAGACGGGCGCCCAGGAAGCGCAGCATCTTGCGCCGCTCGATCGACATCGAATCGGGCATGGTCAGGATCGCCTTGTAGCCGCGCGCGGCGGCGACGAAGGCCAGCCCGATGCCGGTATTGCCCGAGGTCGGCTCGATGATGGTGCTGACGCCGGGCTTGATCTTGCCCGCCTTCTCGGCCGCGTCGATCATGGCGACGCCGATGCGGTCCTTCACCGACGACATCGGATTGAAGAATTCGAGCTTGGCCAGGATCTCGCCCGTCACGCCGTCGCGCTGGGGAAGGCGGTTCAGCCGCACCAGGGGCGTGGCGCCCATGGTCTCGGTGATGTCGCCATAGATGCGGCCACGGAATTCGGTCGAAGGCTGGCTCATGGCACTACTCCGCTGCGGCGCGTTGGGCGGTCCGGTCGGGCGTCAGTGTGTAGGTCGTGAAGTGCCGGTTCAAGGCCGGCATGGGCGCCGCCTCGAGATGGCCCTCACCCGGGCGCATCAGGATCATGGCGGTGGTGGCCGTCATGACCCCCCGCGTGCTGAGCCGCGGCGGCCGGCAGACCGACCAGGGCGCGCCCCAATCGTCGAAGAAAGCCTGCCGCAGGTGGTCCAGGGCGAGCTTGCCGCCGCCGGGCAGGAGACGGGGCAAAAGCTGCTCGCGCACCCGCTTGTCGCGGTAGATCGAGCAGGGCGTCTCGGCGAGCCCGGTGTCCTTAACCTTGGCGCGCGCGGCCTCGGCGATCCAGTGGTTGGCGTGGACATAGAGGCCGCGGTCCGGCGCCAGCCAGAAGGTCTCGTCGGGGGCGCATTCGAAGCCGAAGGCCTCGGCGGTCCCGTCGGCCGTCGCCTGGCTCACGGCCATGTGGTTGGAGCCGAGCTTGGGCGTGGCGACGATGGTATGGACCGCCTGGGCGAGATGGGCGCTTTCCAGCACCTTGCGGCGGATGAAGGGCAGGGGCACGCCCGTCCCGCGCTGGTAGTCGCGGTCGCATTCCAGGGCATTGGCGGTGAGGCCGATGCCGGCCGAGTTCAGGCCCGAACGCGCCAGCCCGCCGGCTTCGGTGAAGGTCAGGATGTCGGGCCCGTCGTCGCGACGGATGCGCAGCACCACGCCGGTCTCGGCGCACTCGGCGCGCCAGTCCCAGTTCTGGCCATGCAGCAGCGTGCCGTCGGCGCTGGCCTCGGGCAGGACGAGCGCGGCGGTGCAGCCATCGGGGAAATGCTTGCTCGCCTGTTGGCGGCGCGCCGCGACCACCATCTCGGTGCGGGCGTTCATCAGCACCACGGCGGCGAAGGGCTCGCCCGCGCCCTCGGCGATGCCGCGCATCTCCTCGACATAGGCCGGATCGAACTTCTCGATCGCCGGCACCATCGCCTCGGCGCGGCGCTCCAGCTCCTTCCAGTCGACGCCGCTCTTCAGCAGCGATTCGCCGTACATCCTGGCGCCGCGCCGCAAGCGATCGGCCGCGGCCTTGCCGTGGAGGCGGCCGCGCTCGCGCGGGCTGCCGGAGAGGTCGATCAGCGGGAAGGGGGCGTAGTCGGTCATGGGTGTCCCAGCAAGGCTTGGCGGAAACGGTCTTTCAGGTGCGCGCCGTCCTGCGGCGGCATGACGAAGTCGAGCTTTTCGACCATCACCTTCACGACCCGGAAGACCGGGCCCTTGGTGGTCCGCGCATCCTTGACGAGTTGGGCGACCTCGGCCGCCTCGCGGACGAGGCCGACATCGGCGATGCCGCAGCCCTTGGCGATCAGGCTGAGATCGGCGCCGGCGCCCGAGTCGGTCGGGCCGTTGTTGCGCGGGCTGGTATGGGTGGCCTGGTTGCCGGTCTCGCCGAACTTCTCGTTGTCGAGCACGACGATGGCGAGGTTGTCGGGCTGCTGCGTCGCCACAGTGGCGAGCGAGCCCAGGCTCATCAGCATGTCGCCGTCGCCGGTGATCACCAGCACGCGCTTGCCGGGCTGCGCCAAGGCAAGCCCCAGCCCCATGCCGACGGGCGCACCCATGGCGCCCCATAGCGGCATGTTGAGCGGCCGGTCGCCCGCCTCGGTGACGTCCCAGTTCGAGGAGCCGAGGCCGGCGATCACCAGGAGATTGTCGTCGGCGCCGTCGAGGAGCTTCTTCACCAGCGGTCTTCTCTGCAGGGTCGCCCTGTTGCTCATCGCGCGGTCTTCTTTCCAAAGTCCTTGATGCCGATCAGCTTCTGGCGCAGCAGGACCGCGACGGCCTGCCCGCCATTGAAGGCCGAGCGCGCCGCGGCATCGACATTGCTCTTCACGTCATCGGCCTTGTCGACCGAGTAGAGCAGAACGCCCATGGCTTCGAGCACCTTGGGCGTGCCCTGGCCCATGGGATACTGCCAGGAATTGAACTCGCCCCAGTCGCCCCGCATGGTGATCAGGGTGAGCAGGGGAAAGCGCAGGGTCTTGGTGAGCCCCATCAGGTTGATGGTGTTGCCGACGCCCGAGCTCTGCATCAGCAGGACCGAGCGCTGCCCGCCCAGCCAGGCGCCGGCGGCCAGCGCGACGCCTTCCTCCTCGGTGGTGAGCGGCACGGTACGGATCAGGTTCGAGCGCTGGCAATGCTCGATCAGGCGGGAATGGCCCGCATCCGGCACGTGATAGACCTGACGCACATCGTGCGCCTGCAGGACATCGAAAATCTGGTCGCGCCAGTCGGCGCCGACCTTGCTGCTCGTCTCGGCGTTCATGTCTCTCCCGTCACCACGGCTTCAGCACCACGAGGAACACGATAGCGATCATCAGCACCGTCGGCACCTCGTTCCACCAGCGATAATAGCTGGCTGGCCTGGTGTTTCGGTCTGCCTCGAAATCCTTGCGCCAGCGCCCATAGAGGTGGTGCACGAGGGTCAGGCCGACCACCAGCGAAAACTTCATCTGCCACCAGCCGGCATGCCACCAGTCACCCTGCCAGGCGAGCAGCAGCCCGAAGATCCAGACCAGGCCCATGGCCGGGTTCATGATGCCGCGCAGCAGGCGGCGCTCCATCACCTTGAAGGCTTCGCTCTGCGCGGAGCCTTTTTCGGCGTCGGCGTGATAGACGAACAGCCGCGGCAGATAGAGCAGTCCCGCCATCCAGGCGATGGCGGAGATGATGTGCAGCGCCTTCAAAACTTCATAGAGCATCGCGTACCAACCGGGCGAGTCCCTCGATGAAAAGCGGATGCGTGCCGACCGCCGGCACGCGGACATAGGTGGGCACGCCGAGCTTTGCCGCCAAGTGACGATAGTCGATGTCGAGCTCGACCAGGGTCTCGGAATGTTCCGAGACGAAGGACAGCGGATAGAGCACGACGCCCGTCCTGTCGGCGCCGGCGCGCCCGATCTCGGCCTCGGTCGAGGGGCCGATCCACTTCAGCGGCCCGACCCGGCTTTGATAGCAGACCGACCAGTCGAGCCCGCCGATCGCGTCGGCAATCGCTCGCGCCGTCTGCTCGACCTGGGCCTGATAGGGATCGCCCGCCTTGATCACGCGCTCGGGCAGGCCATGCGCCGAGAACAGCACCCGCCTGGGGCCGGGTCCCGCTTCCGCCAGGCCCTGCTTCACCAGCTCGACGGAGGCGGCGATGAAGCCCGGCTCGACGGGATAGGATTCGATTCTCGTGGTCGGCGCGTCGAACCTCGCCGCGGCATCCCAGGCGGCAAAGGACGAGGCCGTCGTCGTGGTCGAGAATTGCGGATAGAGCGGCAGCAGCACGATGCGGTCCGGTGCGAACTTCCCGACCGAACGCACGACAGCCTCCGTCATCGGATGCCAGTAGCGCATGCAGACATAGCCGCGCCATTCATGCTCGCTGCCAAGCGCCTCTTCGAGGGCGCGCGCCTGCGCCTCGGTCTGGCCCAGGATGGGCGAGGCGCCGCCGATCTTGGCGTAGATGGCCTGCGCCTTGGCCGTGCGGCGGCGGGCGATGAAGCTCGCCAGCGGTCGGCGGAGCAGCGACGGCAGGCGCAGGATGGCCGGATCGCCGAACAGGTTGCGCAGGAACGGCTGCACCGCCTCGAGCGAATCGGGACCGCCGAGATTGAACAGGATGATGGCGATCTTCACGAGGTTGGCGGCGTCCAGTTGCGCACGACCTCGACCAGGCGCGCGACATTCTCCGGCGGCGTCTGCGGCACCACGCCGTGGCCGAGATTGAAGATGAAAGGTCCGGGCGCGAGCTTGTCGAGGATGCGCGTGGCCTCGCGTTCCATCGCCACGCCGCCCACGACCAGCATCAGGGGATCGAGATTGCCCTGCACGCAGATATGCGGCTGCAGCTCGCGCGCCGCCCAGTGCGCGCCGATGCCGGTATCCAGCGACAGGGCGGCAAAGGCATCGGGCCGGCGATACATCAGCGCCGCGGGACCGACCAGCCGCGGGAAGGCCAGGATCGGCACCTTTGGATGGCGCGCGTGCAGCGCATGGGCGATGCGCACCATCGGTTCCAGCGACCAGCCGAAGAGCTGCTCCTCGGGCAGGATGCCCGCCCAGGAATCGAAGATCTGCACGGCATCGGCGCCGGCTTCGACCTGGTAGGCGAGATGATCGACGATGGCCTCGACCAGGAGCTCGATCAGCACGCCGAAGGAGTTCGGGATGGCCATAGGCCCAGCTCTTGACCTTGGCGAAGTCGCGGCTGGAGCCGCCTTCGATCATGTAGCAGGCCAAGGTGAAGGGCGCGCCGGCGAAACCCAGCAGCGCGGTCTGCCTCGGCAAGGCGGCGCGCACCTGACGGATCGCCTCGTAGACCGGCGCCAGGCGTTCGGGCAGCCGGGCGCGCGACAGATGCCCGAACTCCGCCGGATCGGCCAGGGCCTCGAGCTTCGGTCCCTCGCCTTCCTCGAACCAGACCTTCTGGCCCAGCGCGTCGGGCACCACCAGGATGTCGGAGAAGATGATCGCGGCATCGAGACCGAAGCGCTCGATGGGCTGCAGGGTCACCGCGACCGCCTTGTCGGGCGTGTAGCAGAATTCCAGGAACGAGCGCGTGGTCGCGCGCACGGCGCGATACTCCGGCAGGTATCGTCCCGCTTGACGCATCAGCCAGATCGGCGGCGTGGGAAAGCGCGTTCCGGCCAAAGTCTCCAGGAACTTCCCGGCGCTCAAGTCTTGTCCTTCATGCTTCCTCTTACTCTATTCATCATAGGTAGTAGGAGTAGTAGGGGGTGTGGCACATGGGGATGCGCCCTATTTATGTTCGCTCCCCAGGCCGTTGTGGATCACCTGCTATCGATTCCAGGCGATTCCATCGCTGGATTCCCGATTCGCAGGTCATTCCTCCCGGACTGTCCGCAAGGGATGGCCGACCGGAGGGCGAAGGCGAGTCGGGTTCCGAATCGGGCGGTCGCGCCGTGCCGCGGAGGCTGTCCCCGTGTTGCCCCTGGCAATCCCGCATTTCTCCCCGGCAGGCTGTGGGGTAAGTTGGGCCGTGGCCAACCGCAATTTCCACGTCCATCTCGTATCCGACTCGACCGGCGAGACGGTGTCGAGCGTGGCGCGCGCCTGCCTGGTGCAATACGAAGGCATCTTCGTGCAGGAGCATGTCTGGTCCCTGGTGCGCACGCGCGGTCAGATGGAGAAGGTCATGCTGGCGGTCGAGCGCGATCGCGGGCCGGTGCTCTATACCCTGGTCGATCCCGACCTGCGCGATGTCGTGCGCGACCACTGCCGGCGCCTGCAGCTGCCGTGCGTCGGTGTGCTCGACCAGGCGATGAGCGTGCTGGCCGTGCATTTCCATTCCAAGAGCGAGCAGTGGCCGGGCCGCCAGCACCAGCTCGACGAGGGCTATTTCGACCGCATCGACGCCATGCACTACACGCTGGCGCACGATGACGGGCAATCGACGCACGATCTCGACGATGCCGACGTGGTCCTGGTCGGACCGTCGCGCACCTCCAAGACGCCGACCTGCGTCTATCTCGCCAATCGCGGCGTGCGCGCGGCCAACGTGCCGCTGGTTCCCCTGGTCGATCCGCCACCGGAGCTGGAGGCGGCGACGCGGCCGCTGATCGTGGGGCTGATCACCGATCCCGAGCGGCTGGTGCAGATCCGCGTCAATCGCCTCCGGCTGCTGCAGCAGGACACCGAGACGGACTACACCGACATGGAGCGCGTGCAGCGCGAGATCCAGGAAGCGCGCCGCCTCTATGCCCGCCGCAAGTGGGCGACCATCGACGTCACGCGCCGCTCGATCGAGGAAACGGCGGCGTCGATCATGCAGATGCTGACGACACGACGCGAACAGCGCCTGCAAGCGGGATAGCTCGATCGCTGGAGGAGGACATGATTGCAAGGTCCGTCCGTCGAAGCGTTGTGAGTGCAATCGGATTGCTTTTGGCAGGTACAGTGGCCCACGCCGCGAATGGCATCGATGTCACGCGCGGCGCGGACTTCGACGGTGTTCGGCAATTGCGTGCCGAGCCTGGTGGTCGAGAACAGGTCGGCCGAGACCATCGATTACCTGCAGGTCGATCTCGTGATGGATCTGGGCAACGGCCGGCAGCCCACCGTCGAGCTGAAGTCGGCCTACCGTGAAGGCGTGCTCTATCCGATCGCTCCGGGAGGCAAGGCGACCTTGAAGCAGCATCTCGATACCGAGAGGGCGCTCGGTGTCGGCTGCGGAGAGATCAAGGCGCGCCGCGTGGTGCGCACCATTTGCAAGGCCGCTAGCGGCAAAGCCTGTGCTTCAGCGGTTTCGGTGCAGCCATGAGCGGGCGCTGGCGCGGCCTTCCTGGCGGCGCCTACAAGCCGGAGTGATTGGCCGACGACTTGACGACTGCCCATGGAATATCTGTACAGGGCTGTACGGTTGTGAGAAAGTGAACCATGGGTCGGGTCATTCGCAAGGGCGCGGAAGAAGCGCGCAACCAGCTGCCGGATCTGCTCGCCGCGGCGGAGCAGGGCCGATCGACCATCATCACGCGGCATGGCCGACCGGTGGCAGTGCTCGTGCCGATCGAAGCCTACGGGGCCGCCGTACGTCAGCAGCCGTTGTTGCCTCTCGCGGGAAGCGGTCGCGGGCTATGGGGCAAGGACAGCACTCGCACGCTGCGCAAGCTGCGTGACGAATGGGACCGATAGACATCGGAGAGCTGCCGGATCAGGCGCTTCTCCTGCTCGATTCCGCTCCCGTCATTTATGTCCTGGAAGGCCACCCCAGACTCGGCGCGCGTTTCATGCCGCTGTTCGAGGCGCACGCAAGCGGAAAGTTGAGATTTGCCGTGACGACGATCACGGTTTGCGAAGTGTTGACCGGGCCGCTCAAGTCGGGTGACGACGCCATCGTGCGTCGGTACAGAGCGGTGCTCGATTCCTGGCAACTCGTCGATCTCGATGCCGACATCGCCGAAAGTGCCGCGAGGTTGCGAGCATCCCTGCGCCTCAAATTGGCCGATGCCGTCCAGGCCGCGAGCGCCCTGGCGATCAATGCCGCGGCTCTTGTCACGCATGACCGTGACTTCTCCCGCGTGCGTGCCTTGCGCATCATTTCGTAGCTTCGGTGATCGGCGTCGCTACTCCGCCGCCTTCGGCAGCGGCTCGAAGCGGGTGTCGAAGTCGCGGATGGATTTCTCGACCGCGTCGGCGACCTGTTTCAGCTTGTCCTGGTTGACGACCTTCAGGCCGAACAGGTCCTTGACGTAGAACACGTCGACGGCGCGCTCGCCGTAGGTGGTGATGTGGGCCGAGGCGATCTGCAGGTTGAGCCGCGTCAGCGCGCGCGTGACGACGTGCAGGAAGCCCGGCCGGTCGCGGCCGTTGACCTCGATCACGGTGAAGGTGTCGCGAGGCGCTGTTGTCGATCAGCACGCGCGGCTGCACGGTGAAGACGCGGTCGCCCTTGGGCCAGGACGGGCGCTGGCTGTCGAGCTCGCGGTGGATGTCGAGGCGGTTCGACAGGGCGAGCTCGACGCGGGCGGCGAGCCGCGCCAGCCGCTGCGGGCCGTCGAACGGCTTGCCCTCGAGGTCCTGCAGCCAGAAGGTGTCGAGCGCCATGCCGTTGGCCAGGGTGAAGATCTTGGCGTCGACGATGTTGGCGCCGCTGATCGCCATGGCGCCGGCCAGACGCGCGAACAGGCCGTGCGTGTCGAGCGTGTAGATCGTCACCTCGGTGACCGAGCGCTCGCCGTCGATCCGGTGCTCGATGGCGAGCGGCTGGTGGTCGCGCTCGGCGCGCCGCACCAGCTCGGCCTGGCGGGCCAGCGTCTCGGGCGGGAAGGAGAGCCAGTAGGGCGCGTAGCCGCGCGCGAAATGCTCCTCCCTGTCCTGCTCGCTCCAGCCGGGCAGGCGCTTGGCGACCTCGGCCTGCACCGCCTTGATGCGCTCGACCCGGCCGCCCGCCAGCGTGCCGCCCGACAGCACGCGCTCGGTGGCGTTGTAGAGCTGGCGCAGCAGGGCGGCCTTCCAGCCGTTCCACACGTTGGGGCCGACGGCGCGGATGTCGCACACCGTCAGCACCAGCAGCAGGCGCAGCCGTTCCGGCGACTGCACCAGGGCGGCGAAGGTGTCGATGGTCTTGGGGTCCATCAGGTCGCGCTGGAAGGCGGTGTTGGACATGGCGAGGTGGTAGCGCACCAGCCAGGACACGGTCTCGGTCTCGGCGGCGCTCAGCCCCAGGCGCGGCCCAAGGTGCAGGGCGACCTCGGCGCCCAGCACCGAATGGTCGCCGCCGCGGCCCTTGGCGATGTCGTGCAGCAGCACGGCGAGATAGAGCACCGGCCGCGACAGGATCTTGTGGATCATGTCGGACGCCAGCGGATGGTCTTCCTTGAGGTCGCCTGCCTCGATCCTGGCCAGGATGCCGATGGCGCGGATCGTGTGCTCGTCGACCGTGTAGGTGTGATACATGTCGTGCTGCGTCTGGGCGACGACGCGGCCGAAGTCGGGCACGAAGCGGCCGAACACGCCGGCCTCGTTGAGGCGCCGCAGGGTCGTCTCGGGATCGTGCCGCGACGTCATCATCTCCATGAACAGGCGATTGGCCTCGGGGTCGGCGCGCAGCCGGTCGACCAGGCGCAGATTGTGGGTGACGAGCCGCAGGGTCGCGGGATGGATGTCGAGGTCGTTCTCCTGCGCGACGTGGAACAGGCGCAGGATCGCCACCGGATCCCTGGTGAAGGCATCGGGCGAGGCGACCGCCAGCCGCTCGCCGTCGAGCCGGAAGCCGTCGAGCTCGCGCGGGCGCAGCGTCTGCCACAGCGCGGCGAGCTTGGGCTTGCGCCGGCGGCTGTCCTCCAGCGCGGCGACGAAGATGCGCGTGAGGTCGCCGACCGTCTTGGCGTGCAGATAATAGTGCTTGGTGAAGCGCTCGACGCCGCGGCTGCCCGGCCGGTCCTGGTAGCCCAGGCGCTGGGCGATCTCGCGCTGCAGGTCGAAGGACAGCCGGTCGTCGGCGCGGCCCGTGAGATAGTGGATGTGGCAGCGCACGGTGGTGAAGAAGCGCTCGGCGCGCTCGAAATGGCGCGCCTCCTCGGCGCGTCAGCACGCCCTTGGCGACCAGCTCGCCCGGCTCGCTCACGCGATAGAGATACTTGGCGATCCAGAACAGCAGATGCAGGTCGCGCAGCCCGCCCTTGCCCTCCTTGACGTTGGGCTCCACGACGTAGCGCGAATCGCCCATGCGCTGGTGGCGCTGGTCGCGCTCGGCGAGCTTGGCCTCGACGAAGTCGCGGCCGTCGCCGGTCAGGAACTTCTGGGTGAAGCCCCTTGTTCAGCTCGTCGAACAGCGCGCGGTCGCCCCACAGGTAGCGCGCCTCGAGCAGCGCGGTGCGGATGGTCTGGTCGCGCTCGGCGTAGCGCAGGCTCTCCTCGACCGTGCGGGTGGCATGGCCGACCTTCAGGCCCATGTCCCACAGGAGGTAGAGCATGAACTCGACGATCTGCTCGCCGCGCGGCGTCTGCTTGTAGGGACGCAGGAACAGCAGATCGATGTCGGAGAGCGGCGCCAGCTCGCCGCGGCCGTAGCCGCCCGTCGCCACCACGCTCAGCCGTTCGGCGGCGCTGGGATTGGCGGCGGCATAGATGCGCTGGTCGGCGAGGTCGAAGATCACCCGGATGAGCTGGTCCATCAGGAAGGAGGTGGCGGCCAGCACCATGTCGCCGTTGTTGCGCAGCGGGCCCGGCGCCTCGAAGCGCCGGCGGATCTCGGCGCGGCCGCTGGCCAGGGCGCCGCGCAGCAGCGCCAGCACGGGCGGCCGTGGCGGCTCGCCGCCGGCCGGCACGTCCTTGACCAGCTCGGCCAGCTCTTCCTCGAGCGCGCGCCGGCGCACGATGGCGCGGCGGTCGGGAATCTGGTCGTAGGGCTTGGCCATGGCGAGGGGGCTACCGGAGGCGAACGTGAACGGCTGCCGCTTGGCTAAAGCAGTTGGCGGCCGACTTCAAACTGTGTGCAGGGGTTTCTGACCCTTTCTGACCCTTTCCGGCGGCGGCGCCGGGTCAGAAACCTCCTTCTCAAGTCCTTGATTTGCCGACATAAAAAACAGCCGGAGGGGTTTCTGACCTTTTTGACCTTTCTGTCCGACTTTTCCGATGGGGCCCCGCGTTGCCGGGGGGCGAGGCGACGCCTTCTCCACGACCGACCCATATAAGTTATACTTAAGTAGACGTCAAGCCATACTTTCCGCCCCGATCAGGCGCCGCAGGGGCAACGGTCGCTAGAATGCCGCCATGTCCCGCGCGCCGACGCTTGCCGTCTTCACCAAGAACCGGGTCAATCCGGCCTATGCCGCCGCGCGCCTGGCGGCCGACCGGGTCGCGGCCGAAGCCGGCGCCCGCACCCTGCACTACGTGCCGGAAACGCCCGACGATGTCGGCCAGCAGAAAGCGCTGGTGGGCGAGGCGCTGGCGGCGCGGCCCGACGCCGTCGTCTTCGTGCCGGTCGACGACACGAAGATGGTCGAGGATGTCGCGCGGTTCGCGGCAGCGGGCATCCCGGTGGTCACCTGCATCAACAAGATGGCGGCGAAGGTCGTGACCTTCGTGGGCTCGGACGATGTCGCGGTGGGCTACACCGCCGCCCGGGCGCTGATCGAGGGGCTGGGCGGCAAGCGGCCGGATCGTGGCCATCGAGGGCACGCCCGCCGCGCCGACCAGCCGCGACCGCACCGTGGGGCTGCGCAAGGCGCTGGCCGAGGCGCCGGGGATCGAGCTCGTGGGATCGGAGGCCGGCTTCTTCCAGCAGCCGCCGGCGCAGGCGGCGATGCAGCGCCTGCTGGCGCGGCATTCCCGGATCGACGGCGTGTGGACCGGCAAACGACCTCATGGCCTTCGGCGCCCTGCAGGCGCTCGACGAGGCGGGACGCACGGCCAGGCTGGTGGGGGTCAACGGCCTCGCCCGCGCCATCGAGCTGATCGAGACCGGCAGGATGCTGGCGACCGTCGACTTCAGCGCCTTCGCCATCGCCGCCATCGCCACGCGCGCCGCCCTGCGCCATCTCGGCGGCGAGGCCGTGCCCTCGGCCATTACCCTGCCGGCCGCGCTGATCGACCGTTCGAACTGCGGCGCGTGGAAGATCCCGGTGGAACAGCGGCCCTGTCCGGCGTGGGACGAGAGCGTCGGGGCGTAGTAGCCTGCCGGCGGCATGCTGAAGGCGTTCCTGATCCTTGTCGTGACGGCCGTCCTCGCGGCGGCGCCCGCCTTCGGCCAGGGCCGCAGGGCGGCGGCGCCCGCGTCCAGCCTGATCGACCTCAACAGCGCCAGCCGCGACGAGCTGATGACGCTCGACGGCATCGGCGAGGTGCGCGCCGACGCCATCATCCGTGCGCGGCCCTTCAGAGCGAAGACCGAGCTGGTGGAGCGCCACCTGATCCCGGAGTCGCTCTACGACAAGATCGCCGCCAAGGTGATGGCGCACGCGCCGCCTGCCGCCACGCCGACGCCGGCGACGCGCGGGCCGGCGAAGCGGCCATAGAGATGCAGGCAAGGAATTCCAGTCGCTGGGGGCGCGTCACTCCCGTGGCGCGAGCTTCAGGGCATTCGACACATGACGTGCGACGGGAGTCGCGCGCGCGCAGCGTCTCGTGAACGACTCGACGATCTATGCGCTCGGCACGCCGACGCCCTCGCGCGCGCATCCCGGCGCCGTCTCGGTCATCCGGCTGAGCGGGCCGCGCGCGGCCGAGGCGCTTGATCTTCCTGACCGAGCGGGGCGCCTTCGCGCGCGGCCGTTCGGCGCGCGACCCGGCGCTGCCGGCGCCGCGGCGCATGGCCCTGCGCAGCGTGCGCCATCCACGGACAGGCGAGGCGATCGATCGCGGCCTGGTCGTATGGTTCGAGGCGCCCCACACCGAGACCGGCGAGACCATGGCCGAGCTGCACCTGCATGGCGGGCGGGCGGTGGTCGGCGCCGCGCTTGGAGGCGATCGGCCAGCTCGGCTTCTGCCGGCTGGCCGAGCCCGGCGAGTTCACGCGCCGCGCCTTCGAGCACGGCAAGCTCGACCTCACCCAGGCCGAGGCGATCGCCGACCTGGTGGCGGCCGAAACCGACCAGCAGCGCCGGCTCGCCCTGCAGCAGATGGATGGCGCGCTGCATCGCCTCTACGAGGACTGGCGCACGCTCGGCCTGCACACGCTCGCGCATCTCGAGGCGGCGATCGACTTTCCCGACGAGGATCTGCCGTCGGGCCTGGCCGACGCGGTGCGCGCCGGCATCGTCCGGCTGCAGGCCGAGATCGCGGCGCATCTCGAGGACCGGCGCGGCGAGCGGCTGCGCGAGGGACTGAGCATCGCCATCATCGGCCCGCCCAACGCCGGCAAGTCCTCGCTGCTCAACCTGCTGGCGCGGCGCGAGGCGGCCATCGTGTCGGAGACCGCCGGCACGACGCGCGACGTGATCGAGGTCCATCTCGATCTCGGCGGCTGGCCGGTGGTGCTGGCCGATACCGCGGGCCTGCGCGAATCGGCCGATGCCATCGAGCAGGAAGGCGTGCGGCGGGCGCGGGCGCGCGCGGCGGCGGCCGATCTGCGGCTGCTGGTGCTCGATGCGACGGGCGACTGGCAAAGCGAGCGGCGGGCGGTGGTCGAGGCCACCGGGCGCTGGACCGAACGCGACATCGTGGTGGTGAACAAGGTCGATCTCGCGCCGGTCGATGACGCGCGCGTGGTGGCGCTGTCGGCGACGTCAGGCGCCGGACTGCCGGACCTGCTGGCGCGGCTGGAACGCTCCGCCCAGGCCCTGATGCAGGAAGGCGCCGGCGCGCCGCCGCTCACGCGCGCGCGCCACCGCGAGGCGTTGATCGAATGCCATCAGGCGCTGGGGCGCGCGCTGGTCGCGCCGGAAGTGGCGCTGGCGGCGGAAGACGTGCGGATGGCGATGCGCGCGCTGGGCCGCATCACCGGCACGGTGCGGATCGAGGAGCTGCTGGACGTGATCTTCCGGGATTTTTGTATCGGGAAATGACGCATCGCAATCGCGCGCCGGGCGAAATCGCCGTGGCGAAGACTCCCCAAACGAGGGACAGGGCGTCATGCTCTGCGCGAAGGGGGAGAGGCGCATGCAGTGGGCGGCCCGGCTTTGGAAGTTATTGGCATTTTTGGGCGGACTTCTAATGTTTGGCGCACAAATCGGCCCAGACGATGCGGTTTCTAATCTTTTCAAGTGGTTCAAGCTGACAGGATGGAATGCGCCGGTGTGGTTGGCTGCACCAGTCGTAGATAATTGGGGGTTCGCTATCAGCTTGGTCTTGCTCGCGGCTGCATTTGGTTTGTGGATCGTCAATTATCGGCGCGCTCATGAAGAGACATTTCCGACCGAAACAGCAAGAGACCGTCGTCTTGCGCTTCGGAAGCAGATCCAATTGTTGGCCGAGAAAAACAAGCAAGACGCTCGCGTCCTTGAGCGCGAGCGGATGGCCTCGCCGCCATCCCCACTTCCGCCTCCAATCCCGCCTCATCCTATGGTGCTAGAAGAATTGATACCAAGGGTCACTATGTATGCCACTGGACGAGGTGGCAGACTTTAAAGAGTGTCGTGCTGTCGATGATCTACGATGCTTTGCGCGAAGGAACGCTTGGAGCGTGGGGACGCCAGTCCTATCAGTTCCCTCCGCAACCCATTCACCCGCCACCGTTGCGAACATTCATTTCCACAGAGTTTTGGAACAGGAATACAATCGAGGAGCTGGATAGCTGGGCCGGAGAGCCTATGGAAGCAACGCAATTCGGCCCAATCACAAAACCAGATGAGGGGTACGACCGCAGCCGAGCCACTTGCTATTACGATGTTGTTTTCGACAACGAAGCTGCGTGGCGACTATGGCCTAACCAGAACGATTGGATGGCTCGCTAGGTGTTGTCGAGCCGCAAGACTTTGCAATCGATTGAGGCCAAGCATTACAGGAAGAAAGCCGCCGTAAATCCGCCCCGACTGATCTTGTTCGCAATGTTCCGTTCTGTCTCGGGATTCCCAAGATGCCGCTGAATTCCGGCATTAGATAGCAAACGTGCCTAGTCCAAAAATGAAAGGGCAGCCGCCCAGTAGGGCGTGAGTTTTGGAATTGTCAGAGATTACGTGTCCTCCGGTTCTGTGTCAGGAACTGGCAGCATATAACGCCGGCGCCAGTCTTCATACAGCGGACCTAGAGAGTTCTGGCGCACCGGGAACGCGCTCATAGTTATGGGATTTGCTGGCGAGCCGTAGCGCAACTTCACTCAGTGCGGTATCTCCAGTGTCGATCCTGATCCGCTGCGACAAGAGAAACAGCATGTGCTCCAGGGCGTGCATGGCTTAATCCTTCCCAATCGCCGTGAGTTTGGCATCCAGTTTGTAGCAAGCGGACCTAGTCTATTATCTGCTTAATTCAGGACGTTGCGTGTCAATCAACCGCAAGTGTAGTTGCTCCCGCGCGACCCACTAGTTGGGCGGGGGTGCACCGGCCGGGCAGGCCGTCGCCGCTCAATCAAGAGCGGCGACGCGATCGATCAGGCGTTGCGGCTGCTCAAGCCCAATATCGAGTTGGATGACATCGAGCCTAGGCCCGTCCCGCCGCGCCATGCGGCGTACAAGGGCGAAGCCGCCCGCATCATCCTCGGGACGCTGCGCGACGCGAAGCGGCCCTGCACGACCATGAGCAAGCAAGCGGGTCGGAGCCTGCTTTAGGCATCACCGCACGCGTAAGTTGCTCGTATCAGAGACGGGTTTGAGCGGACGAGTTGTATGGCGAGTGTCGTAATGCACATCATACAGGGCTAAGTGCTACTGATCACAGCTATCCCTTGACTCTTGGTCCGTGAGTTCGGAATCCATAGGGAGACTGTCAGCAGAAAGCCCGGGCCGTTACCCCGGGCTTTCTTCAACCCGCACAACCTGAACCGGCTGCGGAATTGGTACTGAGTACGCGTCCACCTTAGAGTCCACCTAAAGTCAGTCAAGCCGGTTCTCCGCATAGCGCCGCGACCAAAACAGTGCTCCGGCGAAGGAGAAGACATGGCTTTGTACAAAGACGGAAACATGTTGGGGCATTCCGACAGCGCGGAGTTCGAGAAGGAACATAAGCCGGGAGACAGCGCCCCGCACTCTGGCATCTACCGTTGCAAGGGTTGCCGGAAGGAGGTTGCTTCTAACGAAGGCCAACCTCTGCCCCCTCAGAACCATCACCAGCACACGCAATCCCAAGGGGCGATTTGCTGGCAGATGGTTGTGTACGCAGTGCACGACCCGAAATAGGCATCTCACGGAGACGGAGGGCGGCAACGTCCTCCGTTTCGTATTTGCCCCGTGAGGTGGGAGACAGTCTGGCAATGGCGTTGCCGATAGCGACAAGCCGAGACGCAGGCACGTTGCGCTGCATGAACTCGGCTACGGCCTTAACGTCCGGATCAATTTCTAGTCTCAAGGCGGAATGGAACTGAACGCCGTTTAGGTGTGATTGCTACATAATGCCGGAGACTTCGACGGTTTTAGAGCGCGGCAAAGCGGCCGCTATCGGCGTCCGTCGCTTAGGCGTTGGCAGCCTCACCCCTCCCGCCGCAACAACTCCGGCAGCACCTTGTCCAGCGTGATCGGATAGTCGCGCACCCTCGCCCCGCAGGCGTTGTAGACGGCGTTGGCGACCGCGGCGCCCGCGCCGCAGATGCCGAGCTCGCCCACGCCCTTGGAGCCCAGCACGTTGGCGTGGCTGTCGAACTCGTCGAGCAGCACGGCCTCGACCTCGGGAATGTCGGCGTGCACCGGCACGTGATAGTTGGCGAGGTCCTGGGTGATGAAGTTGCCGAAGCGCGGATCGACCACGGCGTCCTCGTGCAGCGCTGCGCCGACGCCCCAGATCATGCCGCCCAGGAGTCTGCGAGCGCGCGGTCTTGGGGTTGAGGATGCGGCCGGCGGCGAACACGCCCAGCATGCGGCGCAGCCGCACCTCGCCCGTGGTCTCCTCGACGCCGACCTCGGCGAAATGCGCGCCGTAGGCGAATTGCGAATACTTCTTGTAGTCCTCGCCGGGCTTCACCGAGCCGGTCGCGCTCAGCCCGATGGCGAGGGGACCGGCCGGCGGTGGCGCGCTCGCAACCCGTTGCCTGTACTCTCGTTTTCTACCGGGATGCGCAAGGACAGCCTCGCGAGCTATCGCGCCAAGCGCGACTTCAGCCGGACGGAGGAGCCGTCGGGACGGGCCGGCGTGTCTGCGGCCCCGCAGCTCCGCTTCGTCGTGCAGAGGCACGACGCCACCCGCCTGCACTACGATTTCCGGCTCGAGCTGGATGGCGTGTTCAAGTCCTGGGCGGTGACCAAGGGGCCGTCGCTCGATCCGCACGACAAGCGGCTGGCGGTCGAGGTCGAGGACCATCCGCTCGACTACGGCGACTTCGAAGGCACGATCCCGGAAGGCCAGTATGGCGGCGGCACGGTGCAACTGTGGGATCGCGGCTACTGGATGCCGGAGGGCGATCCGCACGAGGGCCTCAAGCGCGGCGACCTCAAGTTCGTCCTCGACGGCGATCGCCTGCACGGCGGCTGGGTGCTGGTGCGCATGCGGTCGGACCGGTTCGGCGGCAAGCGCACCAACTGGCTGCTGATCAAGCATCGCGACCAGGCCGCGCATGACGGCGATCACGACACGCTGCTGAAGGACAATCCCGATTCGGTGGCCTCGGGCCGCACCCTGGAGGAGATCGCCGTCGGCAAGGGGCGCGCGCCGACGCCCTTCATGACCGGCAAGAAGCGCGCGGCGGGCGCGGTCTGGGACAGCAACAAGAAGGGCGGCGGCGACAAGGCGGCGATCAAGGCGCCGACCCGGACGGTGAAGCCCAGGAAGGTTTCATCGATGCCGCGCTTCGTCGAGCCGCAGCTCGCCAAGCTGGTCGAGCGCGCGCCGTCGGAGCCGGGCTGGGCGCACGAGGTCAAGTTCGACGGCTACCGCCTGCAGCTTCGCGTCGAGGACGGCAAGGCGGCGTTCCGCACGCGCAAGGGCCTCGACTGGACGGACAAGTTCGCGGCCATCGCCGAACGGGCCGAGGCCCTGCCGGACTGCCTGATCGACGGCGAGGCCGTGGCGCTCGATTCGCACGGCGCGCCGGATTTCGCCGCGCTGCAGGCCGCGCTCTCGGAGGGCCACTCCGACAAGCTGATCTTCTTCGCCTTCGACCTGCTGTTCGCGGAAGGCGAGGATCTGCGCGCCCTGCCGCTGCGCGAGCGCAAGGAGCGGCTGCGGGACCTGCTCGGCAAGCTCAGGGGCAAGCACCAGGCGATCCGCTATGTCGAGCATTTCGAGACCGCCGGCGATGCCGTGCTGCAGTCGGCCTGCCGCATGCATCTCGAGGGCATCGTCTCCAAGGAGCTCGACGCGCCCTATCGCTCGGGCCGCGTCGGAAGCTGGGCCAAGACCAAGTGCCGCGCCGGCCACGAGGTGGTGATCGGCGGCTGGACCACCACGGGCAGGAAGCTTGCGTTCGCTGCTGGCGGGCGTGCATCGCGACGGCAAGCTGGTCCATGTCGGGCGCGTCGGCACGGGCTTCGGCGAGGCGGTGATGCGCAAGCTGCTGCCGCGGCTGCGCGAGGTCGAGAGCAAGACCAGCCCCTTCGCCGCCGGCGCCAGCCCGCCCAAGGAAAGCAACATGCACTGGGCGAAGCCCGAGCTGGTGGCCGAGATCGAGTTCGCCGGCTGGACCGGCGGCGGCAATGTGCGGCAGGCCGCCTTCAAGGGATTGCGCGCCGACAAGCCGGCCGAGGAGGTCGAGGCCGAGGAGGCGGTGGCGCCCGAGAAAGCCGAGATGGCCGAACCGAAGCCCAGCAGGAAGCCCAGCGGGACGGGGCGCAAGAAGGCGGCGAAACCGGCGCCGCGCCAGGCCGCCGCGCGCGCGAGCGGCCCGGCGATGGTGATGGGCGTGTCGATCTCCCATCCCGACAAGCCGCTGTGGCCCGACGAGGATCCGCCGGTCACCAAGCTCGAGCTGGCGCGCTACTACGAGGCGGTCGGCGACTGGATGCTGCCCCACATCAAGGGCCGGCCCTGCTCCATCGTGCGCACGCCCGACGGCATCAAGGGCGACCAGAAGTTCTTCCAGCGCCACGCCATGCCGGGCACGTCGCACCTGCTCGAGCAGGTCAAGGTGAGCGGCGACCGCAAGCCCTACCTGCAGATCGACCGCGTCGAGGCCCTGGCCGCGGTGGCCCAGCTCGGCGCCACCGAGCTGCATCCCTGGAACTGCCAGCCCGGCGTGCCCGACCTGCCGGGCCGCCTGGTGTTCGACCTCGATCCCGCGCCCGACGTCACCTTCAACGACGTGATCGAGGCCGCGCTCGACGTGCGCGAGCGGCTGGAGGCGCTGGGGCTCGCCACCTTCTGCAAGACCACCGGCGGCAAGGGCCTGCATGTCGTGACGCCGCTCACCAACGACAAGCGCAGCCCCGACTGGGACGCCGCCAAGATGTTCGCCAAGGAGATCTGCCGGCGGCTGGCGGCCGACAAGCCCGACCAATACGTGCTCAACATGGCCAAGAAGGAGCGCGGCGGGCGCATCTTCCTCGACTATCTGCGCAACGACCGCACCGCGACGGCGGTGGCGCCGCTGTCGCCGCGCGCCCGCGAGGGCGCCACGGTCTCGATGCCGATCCCGTGGAGCCGCGTGAAGGCGGGGCTCGATCCGAAGAAGTTCACGCTGCGCAGCGCGCCGGCGCTCCTGAAGAAGACCAGGCCGTGGGCCGACTACGACAAGGCGGCCGTGCCGCTGCGCGCCGCCATCGAGCGGCTGATCAAATCCAAATCGTGAGGTCGTCGTCATGGCCCGTCGCAAGTCATCCGGGAAGAAGGCATCGCAGCACCGGGCGATGCGGCCGACGTGGGAAGGCCATCTGCGGCTGTCGCTGGTGACCTGCCCGGTGTCGCTCTACACGGCCACCGAGCGCGCCGCCGACGTGCACTTCCACCTGATCAATCCCGACACCAACAACCGCATCCGCATGCAGACCGTCGATGCCGGCACCGGCGAGCCGGTCGAGCGCTCGGACCTGGTGAAGGGCTTCGAGGTCTCGAAGAACAAGTACGTGCTGTTCGACCAGGACGAGCTCGACGCGGTGAAGCTCGAACTCGACGCGCACCATCGACATCGAGGAGTTCGTCGATGCCGCCAACATCGACCGCATCTACTGGGACGAGCCCTACTATCTCGCGCCCTCCGGCAAGACCGGCATCGAGGCCTTCTCGGTGATCCGCGCCGCCATGGACAAGCAGAGCAAGGTGGCGCTGGGCCGGCTGGTGCTGCACCAGCGCGAGCGCATCTGCGCGCTGGAGCCGCGCGACAACGGCATCCTGCTCACCACGCTGCGCAGCCATGACGAGGTCCGCTCCGCCGACGAGGTGTTCGACTCGCACCTGCCCAAGCCCGATCCGCGCATGCTCTCGATCGCCGAGAAGATCATCGAGCAGCAGGAGGCCAGCTTCGATCCGACGGAGTTCAAGGACCGCTACGAGGATGCGCTGCGCGACCTGATCGCGCGCAAGACCAAGGGCGAGAAGCTGGTGAGCGCGCCGGAACCCGAGGGCGACGAGAAGGTGGTCGACCTGATGCAGGCGCTGCAGAAGAGCCTCAAGGGCGCCGGCGGGCCGTCGCGCGAGAAGGCCGGCCGCTTCCTGGAAGCGCACGCCCGCAAGGCCAAGCCCAAGGCGAAGGCGAGGAAGAAGAAGAGCACGGCGCGCAAGCGCGCGGCGTAGAGCCGGGGCGCGCCACGGGAATGGCGCGCCCCCAGCCCGGCTGTCAGGCGTTCGCGCCCTCGCCCACCGGCTCGTCCTGCACCAGCTCGTGGCCGGTGAAGCTGCGGGTGTGCGGCGGCGGCAGGTTGGCGCCGTCCTTGAACTCCGCCTTCAGCGCCTGCTTGCGGCCCATGAGGCGGCGGCCCAGCTCCTCGATGTCGAGGCCGGCCTTCTTGGCCTCGGCGAACAGGCCTTCGGAGCGCTTCTCCTCCTCCTTGACGTGATGCTTGATCATCTCCGACAGGACGGTGACCTTGGCGTCGTAGAACTCCGCGTCAGGGTCGCTGTCGAGCAGCTCGGCGATCAGGACCTTGGCGCCGTCATGCTCGACATAGGACTCGTCGAGAAGGTCCTCGTCCTCGATCTGGCCCTTGCAGGCCGGATAGAAGATCTCTTCCTCGATGATCGTATGGATGCAGAGCTCGGTGCAGATCTCCTGGACCAGCGCCTGCTTGCGGTTCGGGTCGCGCGCCTTCTCGAAGCTCTCGAACAGCTTTTCGACCTTGCGATGGTCTTGCTTGAGCAGGGCGATGGCGTCGGGCTTCTGACTGGTCGGCATGGCGGTGGCTCCTTGATGGGTGCAGAGGGCTGGTTGCGAATGGATTGGACAGGCGAGCAACGCGTGATCGCCGCGCCAGTTCCGCTTTGCTCGGCGCCGGCGCTGCGGCAACCCCCTGTTGTGGCCCTCGTTGCCCCGCCACACGGAGACAGGCATGGCGCCAGCGAAAACCCCTGCCCTATCGATGGAGGCGCGGCAGGTGGCGGAGCTGCCGCGCGGCAAGGGCTGGCAATACGAGCCCAAATGGGACGGCTTCCGCTGCCTCGCCTCGCGCGCCGGCCGGCGGGTCGCGCTGACGGGACGGTCGGGCAAGGATCTCACGCGCTATTTCCCCGACGTCGCCGCGGCGCTGGCCGCCCTCGCGCCACGGCGCTTCAAGCTCGACGGCGAACTGGTCATCGCCGTGGACGGCGTCCTCTCGTTCGAGGCCCTGCAGCTCAGGCTGCATCCCTCGGCGAAGCGCGTCAGCCGGCTGGCCGGCGAGACGCCGGCCATGCTGATCGCGTTCGACCTGCTGCAATCGCCGGACGGCAAGAACCTCGCGGCGAGACCTCTGGTCGAGCGCCGCGCCGCGCTCGAAGGCTTCTTCGCCGACCTCGGCAAAAGGCCCGGCCTGCGCCTGTCGCCGGCCACCCGGCGCCGCGCCCACGCCGTCCAATGGCTGGCGCGGGCCGGCCGTGGCGAGCTGGACGGCGTGGTGGCCAAGCGCCTGGACGAGCCCTATCGCGCCGGCGAGCGGGCGATGCTCAAGATCAAGTGCCTGCGCACGGCGGACTGCGTGGTCGGCGGCTTCCGCTATGCCACGGACAGCCGCCTGGTCGGATCGCTGCTGCTCGGGCTGTACGACGAAGCGGGCCGGCTCGACCATGTCGGCTTCACCTCCGCCATCGCCGACACGGCGCGCGAGCGCCTCACCCGCCGGCTCGAAGCGCTGCGCGGCGGGCCGGGCTTCACCGGCGACGCGCCGGGCGGGCCCAGCCGCTGGTCGACCGAGCGCAGCGCCCAGTGGGAGCCGCTGAAGCCCAGGCTGGTGGTCGAGGTGCAATACGATCACGTCAGCGGCAATCGCTTCCGCCACGGCACGCGGCTGGTGCGCTGGCGGCCCGACAAGGCGCCGCGGCACTGCACCTTCGATCAACTGCAGGCCGAGGCCGCGCCCGCGCGCCTTAAACGCAAGCGGCTGCTAGACTGAGGCGATGACCAAGATCCTGCTGACCCGCCATGGCCATGTCGACGGCATTTGGCCCGAGCGCTTCCGCGGCCGTGCGGAGCTTGCCCTGACCAAGCGCGGCGTCGGCGAGGCAGAGGCGTTGGCGGCGCGCATCGCCCGCGGCTGGAAGCCCGCGATCGTCTATGCCAGCGCGCTGCAGCGCTGCGTCGTCACGGGCACCATCATCGCCAATGCCTGCGGCGTGCGCGCGATGGCGCTCGACGGGCTGATGGATATCGACTACGGCGCCTGGCAGATGCGCAGCCACGAGGAGATCGAGGCCGAGCAGCCCGAGGCCTATCGTCTGTGGCGGACGGCGCCTCAGCGCGTGCGCTTTCCCGACGGCGAATCGCTGCAGGACCTGGTGGCGCGTACCGCCGATGCGCTGCGCCTGGTACTGGAGCGCCATCCGGCGGAGACCGTGGTCATGGTGGGCCATGACAGCGTCAACCGGGCGATCCTGCTGCAGCTCCTCGACCAGCCGCTGTCGGCCTATTGGCGGCTGACGCAGAGTCCCTGCGCCTTGAACGAGATCGATATCGAGGGCAGCGACGTGCGGATCGGGCGGATCAACGACACCAGCCATCTCGACGGAGTCGTCTGGACCGGGCCCGACCGCTGAGCGTAAAAGGCCCGGCCATGCGGGCCTTCTCATATGACGTGATCGTGGTCGGCGGCGGCCATGCCGGCTGCGAGGCCGCGGCTGCGTCGGCGCGGCTGGGCGCGCGCACCCTGCTGCTCACCCATCGGATCGACACGATCGGCGAGATGTCGTGCAATCCGGCCATCGGCGGGCTGGGCAAGGGCCATCTGGTGCGCGAGATCGATGCGCTGGACGGCATCATGGGCCGCGCCATCGACCGCGCCGGCATCCAGTTCCGCACCCTCAACCTCTCCAAGGGGCCGGCGGTGCGCGGCCCGCGTGCCCAGGCCGACCGCAAGCTCTATCGCCAGGCCGTGCAGGAGCTGCTGGCGGAGCTGCGCGGATCTCGAGATCCGCGCCGAGGCGGTTGCGGATATCGTTCTGGATGCAAGCGGAACTTGTGCCGGAATCCTGACCGAATCGGGCGAGGAAATCGGCGCTGGCCGGGTCGTGCTGACAACCGGCACGTTCCTGCGCGGCCTGATTCATCTCGGTGAAATCAAGATCCTCGCCGGTCGGGCGCGCGGCCAGCGGGACGGACTGCCGGCGGACCTCGCCGCAGATGCGGTTGAGGAGCCATCCAGCACGCTCGCGCTGACGTTGCAGCGCCTCGGCTTCAGGCTGGGCCGGCTCAAGACCGGCACGCCGGCGCGGCTGGACGGACGCACCATTGATTACGCCGGGCTTGAACGCCAGGCGGGCGACGATCCGCCGGCGCCCTTCTCCTACCTGACCGAGCGCATCGTCACGCCGCAAGTGGACTGCCACATCACGGCGACGACGGCCGCCACCCACGCGCTGATCCGCGCCAACCTGCATCGCGCGCCGCTCTATTCGGGCCAGATCGAGAGCGTGGGGCCGCGCTACTGTCCGTCGATCGAGGACAAGGTGGTTCGTTTCGGCCATCGCGAACGGCACCAGATCTTTCTCGAGCCGGAGGGCCTCGACGACCCGACCGTCTATCCCAACGGCATATCGACCTCCCTGCCGCGGGAAGTCCAGGTGGCGGCTGTTGCAGACCATCCCCGGGCTGGAGCGGGCAGTCATGCTGCGGCCGGGGTACGCCATCGAATACGATCATATCGATCCGCGCGAGTTGCACGCGACCCTGGAGACCAAGCGCGTGCCCGGCCTCTACATGGCCGGGCAGATCAACGGGACCACCGGCTACGAGGAGGCGGCCGCCCAGGGATTGATCGCCGGCCTGAATGCGGCCCTTGCCAAGCCTTTCACGGTCGATCGGGCGGACGGCTATCTCGGCGTCCTGATCGATGACCTGGTGAGCCTCGGGGTGACCGAGCCCTATCGCATGTTCACCTCGCGGGCCGAGTACCGGCTCTGGCTGCGCGCCGACAATGCCGACCAGCGCCTGACGCCGCGCGGCCTCGAGGTTGGCTGCGTCGGGGGCACCCGGGCGCGGTTGTTTCACGTGAAACAAAAGGAGCTTGCCGCAGCGCGGGCCCTGGCCGGGGAGCTGAAGCTGACACCGTCGGCCTTGGCCAGGCGCGGCATCGCCATCAACCAGGACGGCGTCGCGCGCTCGGCGCTGGACCTGTTGGCCTACCCGGAAATAGGCTGGGATCGAATCGTCGGCCTGTGGCCGGAGCTGGGCGTCGTGACGCCGGTATCGCGGAGCAACTGACGATCGACGCGCGCTACAGTGGCTACCTGGCGCGCCAGCGCCAGGACATTGCCGCCTACCGCCGGGACGAGGAACTGGGCCTGCCGGCCGATCTCGACTATGGCGCCGTCGGCAGCCTATCCAATGAAGTCCGCCAGAAGCTCCAACAGCACAAGCCAGCCACCTTGGGCCAGGCCGCCCGCATCTCGGGCGTCACGCCGGCGGCTCTGGTCGCGCTCCTGAAGCATGTCCGCCGCCGGGCGGCCTGATGAACCACATCCAGGCCGGCCGGGAGCTGTTCCTGCGCGAGATGGGCCAGCTCGGCGTCGATGTTTCACGTGAAACACGCGACCGGCTGGAAGCGTTCGTCCTGACCTTGGGCCGCTGGCAGAAGGCCATCAACCTGGTCGGCCGGGCCACGGTCGAGGACGTCTGGATCCGCCACGTCTTGGACTCGGCCCAGCTTGCTGTCCTGATCCCTCGCCAGGCCAAAAGGCTGGCGGATCTGGGCAGCGGGGCTGGTTTCCCGGGACTGGTCCTGGCGGCAATGCGGCCCGACCTCGACATCGTTCTGATCGAATCGGACGCTCGGAAAGCGGCGTTCCTGGGTGAAGCCGCCCGGCGGATGGATCTGGAAAGACCGCCCCGGATCGTGGTCGGACGCGTCGAGGCGGTGCCGCCCGCCGAAGCCGACGTCGTCACGGCGCGAGCCCTGGCGCCGCTTGGCCAGTTGCTCGAATGGGCCGGCCCTCACCGGAGCGATCCCGCTATTTGCCTTTTCCACAAAGGAAAAGGCTGGCAGGCCGAATTGACGGAGGCCATGAAGGATTGGGACATTGTCAGCCGCCCCCTCAGCAGCGTAACGGACCGTGACGCCGTCATCCTCCGAGTCGACTCCTACAGCCCCGCAGCTCTTCGCCATCGCCAACCAAAAAGGCGGGGTCGGCAAGACGACGACCGCCATTAACCTCGCCACCGCCCTGGCGGCGGTCGGCGAACAGGTGCTGCTGATCGATCTCGATCCGCAAGGAAATGCCTCGACCGGCTTGGGCCTTCCGAAAAGTGAGCGCTCACCCGGTTCGTATGAATTCCTCGTCGGCCTGGCGCCTCTGGAAGAATGCGTGCGCGCCTCGCAGATTCCCGGCCTGTCGGTGATGCCGGCGTCGGTGTCGCTGGCCGGCGCCGAGATCGAGCTGATCGACATGGAGCGGCGGGAGCATCGGCTGGCGGATGCGCTGGCGCCCGATGCCGAGCGCCGCCGCCGCTGGAGCACGATCCTGATCGATTGCCCGCCCTCGCTGGGGTTGGTGACGCTCAATGCGCTGGTCGCCGCCGACGCCGTGCTGGTGCCGCTGCAGGCGGAGTTCCTGGCGCTCGAAGGCATCGGCGCGCTCTCCAATACCGTGGAGAGGATCAGGAAGAGACTCAACCCAAGGTTGCACATCGCCGGCGTGATCCTGACCATGGTCGATCGCCGCATGACGCTCAGCCAACAGGTCGAGGCCGACGTGCGACAGCATTTCGGCGAGCTCGTCTTCGGCACCACGATCCCGCGCAACGTGCGCATCGCGGAGGCGCCCTCGCACGGCCTGCCCGTGCTGATCTACGACAACGCCTGCGCCGGCGCGCAGGCCTACATCCTGCTGGCGAGCGAGTTCATCCGCCGCCGGCGCAACGCGGCGGAACCGCCGCCGCCACAGGTGTCGCATGAGCCAGCTTCCTAAATCGTCCGCGCACCGGCCGCGCGGCCTCGGTCGCGGGCTTTCCGCGCTGCTGGGTGACGAGGATGTCGCGGCGACCGTGGCGCCGCCCGCGCCGGACGCGCCTGCGCCGGAAGCGCCGCGCCCGACGCCGGGACGCGCGCCGCTCACCTTGCCGATCGGCCATCTCAAGCCCGGCAAGATGCAACCGCGCACCACCTTCGACGACATGGACACGCTGATCGAGTCGGTGAAGGCGTTCGGCCTCCTGCAACCCATCCTGGTGCGGCCGATCGCCGGCGAGGCGGACGCCTACGAGATCGTCGCCGGCGAGCGGCGCTGGCGGGCGGCGCAGAAGGCGCAACTGCACGATGTGCCGGTGGTCGTGCGCGGCCTGGACGATCGCGACGCCCTGCAGCTCGGCCTGATCGAGAACCTGCAGCGCGCCGACCTCACGCCGATCGACGAGGCCCTGGCCTATCGTCGCCTGATGGACGATTTCGGCCAGACCCAGGAAGAGGTCGCCACCACCGTCGGCAAGAGCCGCCCGCACATCGCCAACACGGTGCGCCTGCTCGAGCTGCCGGCGCCGGTGCAGGAAATGGTGCGCACCAGCCAGCTCTCGGCCGGCCAGGCGCGCGCCCTGGTCGGCGTGCCCGATCCCCTGGCGATGGCGCAGCGTGCGGTGGCCGAGCAGCTCACGGTGCGCGAACTCGAGCATATGGGCGGCGCGCTCAAGCCCAGGACGAGAGGCGCGGCGCGGCAACAGAAGGCCGAACCGTCCAAGAGCGCCGACACGCGCGCCCTGGAGAAGCGCATCGAGGAGGCGCTGGGCCTCAAGGCCGATCTCAAGCTGCGCGGCCTGGGCGAGCAGAGCCTGCTCACCCTGGAGATCCGCGATTTCGACCAGCTCGATACGGTCGTCGAGCGCCTGACGCGGCGCTGACCGCGGTCGCGCGGCAGCCTTGACCCTCGGTAGTCCTCCCACTACTGTGTTATTGTGAAGAACATCACAGTAACACTGGACGATGACACCTATCGCCGGGCGCGCGTGAAGGCGGCCGAGCTGGATACATCCGTGTCGGCCCTGGTGAAACGCTACCTCGTCGAACTGGCCGCCGGTGAAAGCGAATTCGAGCGGCTGGAGACGCTGGAGCGCGCGCTGCGCGAACGCATAACGTCGTTCCGCGCGAGCGACCGGCTGCCGCGCGACGAGGTTCACCAGCGCGGTCGGTGACGGGCAATGGCCCTTCGCTTCATCGACACCAATGTCCTGCTCTACTCGATCAGCCAGCATCCTGATGAAACGGCCAAGCGTAAGCGGGCGATAGAGCTACTGGCCGCGGGCGATCTCGCGTTGTCGGCGCAAGTGCTCCAGGAATTCTATGTCCAAGCGACACGGGCAACGCGCGCCGACGCCCTGCCGCACGACATCGCGGCAGGCCTGGTCCGAGCCTGGGCGCGGTTTCCAGTGCAGGAGATCTCGCTCGCCATCGTGACGGCAGCGCTCGAGGTCCATGCGACGCACGGCTTCTCCTATTGGGACAGCGCCATCATCGCGGCGGCGCAGGCGCTCGGATGCCGCGAGTTGCTGTCCGAGGACATGAGCCACGGACGACGGATCGGCGACCTCAGGATCCTCGATCCATTTCGCTGACGCGCCATCGGCCCGTGCTTTGTTGGCGTGACGGTACGGTGAACACTCCGGCCTTTGCGGAACCGCGGCCAATTGGCGGCGTTTACCGGTGCGACCGGTCGGACTAGTGTTCGCCCGAACACTGGAGGGTGGACGCATGTCTAGCGAAGCGTTGCACGAAGACGCCGACAAGCTCGGGCCGGAGGTCATCGACCAGCACCGGGCCATCGTGTCTTTGATGGAAGAACTCGAGGCCGTGGACTGGTACAATCAGCGCGCCAGGGCCACCGAACATCCCGACCTGCGCGCCATCCTCGAACACAATCGCGACGAAGAGAAGGAACACGCGGCGATGGTCCTGGAATGGCTGCGCCGCAGCGATCCCAAGCTCTCGCAGCATCTCAAGACGTTCCTGTTCACCGAAGGGCCGATCACCGAGATCGAAGCTGAAATGGAGCAGGGCGGCGGATCCGGCGCGGCCGGCGCGAGCATCAACGGAAGCCTGGGCATCGGCAGCCTGCGGCCGGCCAAGGAGGCATCCAAGTGAAGAACCATCTTTTCCGCGATCGCGCGCCCATCACCGAAGCCGGCTGGGCGGAAATCGAGAAGGAAGCCAAGCGCACGCTGCGCGGGATGCTGGCCGCCCGCCGCGTCGTCGATTTCCGCGGTCCCATGGGCTGGGACGCATTCCGACGTCGAGATCGGGCCGCGCCGATCCCATCGCCTCGCCGCCCAATGCGGGCGAGGTACAGGCGCGCCTGCGCCGCGTCCAGCCGATGGTCGAGCTGCGCATTCCCTTCGAGGTCACCCGCGCCGAGCTCGACGCCATCGACCGCGGCGCGCGCGATCCCGATCTCGATGCGGTGATCGCGGCGGCGCGCGAGATCGCCATCGCCGAGGACCGCTCGATCTTCCACGGCTACAAGGCCGCGCACATCACCGGCATCTGCGAGGCGGCCAAGGATGCCGCCGTGCCCCTGGGCACGCAGCCACGCCGACTATCCCGGTGCGGTGTCGGCGGCCCTCACCAAGCTGCGCGACGAAGGCATCGAAGGTCCGTTCGCGGTGGTGCTGAACGACCAGCTCTACAAGGACCTCGCGGCGCGAACCGACAGCGGCTATCCGATCCTGAGCCACGTCCAGCGCCTGATCGACGGCGACATCGTGTGGGCGTCCGGCCTCGATGGCGGCCTGGTGCTGTCGATGCGCGGCGGCGACTTCGAGCTCTCGGTCGGCCAGGACTTCTCGATCGGCTATCTCGACCACACCAGCGAGGCGGTGCATCTCTATATCGAGGAGAGCTTCACCTTCCTGGTCCTGACCGATCAGGCCGCCGTGCCGCTCACCACCAGCGTCGCCAAGAAGGCCTAGCGCCGCTGGCGCCCGGCGCGCGCCGACATGGCGAGCGCCAGGCACAGCCGCCGGGCGATCGCCTCGTCGGGATAGCCCGTCGACTTGCACTCCTGCTCGGCTTTCAGGATGCGCCTGCAGGGCGTCGCTCAGCCGCTTCAGCGGCCAGGCGCGCAGATGGCGCTCGAAGCGCTGCCGCACCGGCCCGCCGCGCGGCAGGCCGCGCGCCTTGAACATGGCGCCTTCGAGCGTCCCGCCGCCCTTGCCATCAAATCCGGCGGCATGGCCGGCCACGAGATGGAGCTGGTCGGCATGGCGCTGCAGCGCGCGGACGAGCTGGACGGCGTTGCCGCCTTCGGCAAACACGCGGTCGAGCGCGCGATCGAGGGCCGCGAGATCGCCGTCGAAGGTGGCGGCGATCACGTCGTCGATGCCGATGGCGGCGGTGTCGCCCAGCACGGCGATGGCGTCGTCGAGCGACACGCTCTTCGCGCCGTCGCCTTCCTTGTAGAGCAGCAGCTTGTCGACCTCGCTGCGGCTCTGGCCGCGGTCGCCGCCCAGCCGCTCGACGATCCATTCGAGCGCGTCGGCATCGACGCCAAGGCCGCGCGCGCGCGCCGCGCCTTCGACCAGCCCTTCGAGCGCCGCCTCGTTGTCCATGTAGCACGGCAGGGCCGCCAGGCAGGCTTCGGCTTCGGCGAGCGTGCGCAGTCCGGAGCGCGGCGTGAGGTTGCCGCCTTCGACCACGATCAGGGCATCGCCGGCCGGCGCCGCGACCAGGTTCTCCAGCGCCGCCGCCGATTCCTCGCCGGCCGGCCGCACGCGGACGACCCGGCGCCCGCCCATCAGCGACATCGCGCCGAACTCGTCGGCCAGCCGCGCCGGGTCGTTCTTGAGCGCGTCGCCTGCGATGTCGACGACGCGAAACGGATCCTTGAGGTCCTCGCACACGGACCTGGCGAGTGCCGTCGCCCGCTCGGCGATCAGGCCGTCGTCATTGCCGTAGACGACGACGCCGCGGATCTTGGGATCCGGCTTCTTCAGGAAGGCTTCGACCTGGCGCGGCTCGATCTTCACGTACAACGACGTTGACGATCCTGTTGGGCACCACGATCACCCGCTTGGGCGTCTTGCCCTCCAAGGCGCGCACGATCTCGGGCAGCGCCAGCGCCGCCTGTTCGGCGACGTCCTTGGGCGCATCCTTGGCCAGAGTGCAGCGTGCCGCGCAGCTTGCCGTTCACCTGTACCGCCACCGTCACCGTATCGTCGACCAGCAGCGCGTCCTCGGCCAGCGGCCAGGGCGCGTCGGCCAGCAGCGACCTGTGGCCGAGCGCCTGCCACAGCTCCTCGGCGAGATGCGGCGTCATCGGCCCGATCAGCCGCACGAAGATCTCCAGGCTCTCGCGCAAGGCCCAGCGCGGCCGAATCGTCGGCGGGCTCGACCGCGGAGATGGTGTTGGCGAGCTCGTAGAGGCGCGCCACGGCCTTGTTGAAGTGGAAGGCCTCGATGTCCGTCGACACGCCGGCGATGGCCTTGTGCGCGGCGCGGCGCAGCTCGGTCGCCGGCGTCGGAGAAGGTGGCGGGCTTGGGCGTGCCGGGAGGCGGCAGCCCGGCCATCGCTTCGGTGGCGATGCGGAACAGCCGCTGCTGGAAGCGCCAGGCGCCGGTGACGCCGGCTTCGGTCCATTCGAGGTCGCGCTCGGGCGGGCTGTCCGACAGCATGAACCAGCGCGCCGTGTCGGCGCCGTAGTCGTGGATGATCTGGTCCGGGTCGACGACGTTCTTCTTCGACTTGGACATCTTCTCCGAGCGGCCGACCTCGACCGGGCTCTTGTCGGAGAGGCGCACGACGTTGCCGCCCCCTCCCTTGTCGCTGGGGTTGCGCTCGACTTCCTCGGGGGTCAACCAGGAGCCGTCGGCCGCGCGATAGGTCTCGTGGCAGACCATGCCCTGGGTGAACAAACCGTCGAACGGCTCGTCGCGGCTGGTCATCTGCACCTCGCGCATGGCGCGCGTCCAGAAGCGCGAATAGAGCAGATGCAGGATCGCGTGCTCGACGCCGCCGATATATTGGTCGACCGGCATCCAGTAGTGGTTCTCCTCGCGGTCGAACGGCGCCGTCTCGAGCCACGGCGAGGTGAAGCGGTCGAAGTACCAGCTCGAATCGATGAAGGTGTCGAAGGTGTCGGTCTCGCGCACGCGCCGGCCCGCCGCATTGCGGGCAGGCGACGTGCTTCCAGGTCGGATGGCGGTCGAGCGGATTGCCCGGCCGGTCGAACGTGACGTCCTCGGGCAGCTCGACCGGCAGGTCCTTCTCCGGCACCGGCACGACGCCGCACTTCTCGCAATGGATCGCCGGGATCGGGCAGCCCCAATAGCGCTGGCGCGACACCAGCCAGTCGCGCAGCCGATATTGCGTCGTGCCCTGTGCCGACGCCCATTTCCTCCAGCCGGGCGATGACCTTGGCCTTGGCCTCCTCGACCGTGAGGCCGTTCAGGAAGTCGGAGTTGATGATCACGCCGTCCTCGACGAAAGGCTCTTCGGCGACGCTGAAGGTCGCGGGATCGGCGTCCTCGGGCATCACCACCGGGATGATGGGCAGGCCGTACTTGACCGCGAACTCATGGTCGCGCTCGTCATGGCCGGGGCAGCCGAAGATCGCGCCCGTGCCGTACTCCATCAGCACGAAGTTGGCGGCGTAGACCGGCATGGTCCTGCCCGGCATCAGAGGATGCCTGGCGAGCAGCGGCAGCTTGTAGCCGATCTTCTCGGCGGTCTCGATCTCCGCCGCCGCGGTGCCGGTCTTGCGGGCACTCGGCGACGAAGTGCTGCAGGCCGGGGTCGTTCTCGGCCAGCTCGGCGACCAGCGGGTGCTCGGGCGACAGCGCGGCGAACGAGGCGCCGTAGAGCGTGTCGGGCCGCGTGGTGAAGATCTCCAGCCTGCCGCGATCCGAGCCCGAGGCGTCGGTCAATTGCCAGAAGACGCGCGCGCCGCGGCTCTTGCCGATCCAGTTGGCCTGCATCAGGCGCACCTTCTCCGGCCAGCGCTCGAGCGTGTCGAGGCGCTCCAGCAACTCGTCGGCGAAGTGGGTGATCCTGAGGTTCCATTGCGTGAGCTTGCGCCGCTCCACGGGCGCGCCCGTGCGCCAGCCCCTGCCCTCGATCACCTGCTCGTTGGCGAGCACGGTGTTGTCGACGGGATCCCAGTTGACCCATGCCTCCTTGCGATAGGCGAGCCCGGCCTTCCAGAAGTCGAGGAACATCTTCTGCTGGTGACGGTAGTAGGAGGGATCGCAGGTCGCGAGCTCGCGGCTCCAGTCGAGCGACAGGCCCATCGACTTGAGCTGCGCCTTCATGGTGGCGATGTTCTCGTAGGTCCACTTCTTGGGATGGACCTTCTTTTCCATGGCCGCGTTCTCGGCCGGCAGGCCGAACGCGTCCCAGCCCATGGGATGCAGCACGTTGAAGCCGCGGGCGCGCTTGTAGCGGGCGATCACGTCGCCCTGGGTGTAGTTGCGCACGTGCCCCATATGGATGCGCCCCGACGGATAGGGGAACATTTCCAGCACGTAGTATTTGGGCCGCGCGCGGTCCATCCTGGCGCGGAAGGTCTGGCGCTCGTCCCAGGCCTTCTGCCACTTGGCCTCGGTTTCGCGGAAATTGTAGCGCGCTGGCGTCGACGACACGGTTCGATCCCACAAAAGCCATTCTATTCCAGAAAAGACTAGGGCCGCAGCGGATGCCTGCTGCGGCCCCAGTCGTCAAGCGTAATGGCGCGTCAGGAGCCGTTGGCGATGCGGAGCTGGCGTGCGCGGGTCAGGATGGCGTTCTCGATGTCGATATTGGTGCGCGGATCGACCTGGGCATCGACCCAGCCGCCCTTGGGCGAGGTCTGCTGCTTGAACACCGAGACCCGCACGCCGTCGGCCCGCAGCTCGCGGTCGAGGATGGTGACCTGGACCTTCATGCGCTCGTTGGGCGTCTCGGCCGGGGTGTACCAGTCGGTGATGATGACGCCGCCGAACGGATCGGCCGACACCAGCGGGATGAAGTTGATGGTGTCGAGCGAGGCCCGCCACAGGTAGGCATTTACGGCCACGCCGGTGCCGCCGTCGGTCTGCTTTTCCTTCGACCCGAACAGGCCGCCCGGGCCGAACAGGGTGCCTTCTTCCTGGGTGCGACCGCCTAGGCCCTGGATCATCTGGCGCTGGGTGTCGCTCCTGGTGCCGTTACGGGAATCGCTTTCCTTGATGGCATCGGGATTACCGCCGCAGCCGCCAAGTGCGAGGGTCAGGATCCCGACGGAAATTACACAAATTCTACTGGAAATACCCGAGCCCGGCATCGTTGGCGTTCCTGTCCCACTTGGCCACGATATCGCAGCGGCTGCCGGCGACCTTAGGCCGTGCCCCTGTGGACTGCAAGCGGCCGGATGGCGCACTGGCAATCAGTCTTCCACAAGGACTATGTTAGTTGTTCTATTGGACTAACAACCCGAAAAATGTCCGCGCGAAGGGTCCGTGAAACGGTTAACGCACCCCGTCGTAACGTCATAAATTGTGACAAAGGCGCCACAGGTGCGGGGAGAATCGTGCAGCAGCGCGTCCATTTCTTGACCCTCATTGGGCCTGAGTGTTTTTATACGTCGGCCGTATTGGCGGGGTCCGTGTGTCGCCGGGTTCGGGCTTCCACTTTCCGCCGGTCGGACAGGCCTTTGGTACGTACCAGTCTCTGATCAATGAGAGAGGGAGAATGATGAAAAAGCTTCTACTCGGCTCGACCGCCTTGGTCGTCGGCGGGGTAATGGCCGCCCCGGCCATGGCAGCCGACCCGATCAAGATCGGGGTAGGTGGTTACTACACCTTCTACGGCATCGCCGGTAACATTCAGCCGACCTACGCCTTGAATGGCACCTTCACCACCTACAAGGGCTTCGCCTTCACGCAGGAAGGCGAAATCCACTTCATTGGCCAGACGAAGCTGGATAACGGCACGTCGGTCGGCCTGAACGTCGAGTTGGAAGCCTGGAACCCGAGCTCCTCCGGGGCCAACGCCCAGATCGACGAAGCCTTCCTGTTCGCCTTTGGCGACTGGGGCCGCGCCGAGTTGGGCTCCCGCGACGCCGCCTCCTACCGTATGTACTACGGTACTCCGTCGGCCTTCATCGGGTGGGGTGCCATCCAGCACAACCACAACTGGGCCAACGGCTCCGTCCTGGCGAACAACAAGGCCTATGCGCGTACGATGGCGACGACCATCACGCCGACCTGGCAGGACGTCAACCGCATCAACTACTTCACACCGCGCTTCGCCGGCCTGCAGATCGGTATCGGCTACGCTCCCAAGCTGAACGCAGCGGCGGCGGGTGGTCAGGCGTCCTCCGGTCCGGGCAACCCGGCCGGCATCTGCGGCTACAACAACGCCACCAACATCAACAACTGCCCGAGCGCCGACTATGCTTGGCAGGATCTGTTCGATGTCGGCGCCAACTACCTGAACAAGTTCGGCGACTTCACCGTGGCCCTGTACGGTGCGTTCGCCTATGCCTCGTTCGTGCCGGGCTATTCGCCGCTCTCGAGCGCGGCCAACATGGTGACCGGCGCCAATCTCACGGCGTGGAAGCAGTGGGTGGTCGGTGCGCAGTTCGGCTTCGCGGGCTTCACCGTCGGCGGCGCCGTCGGCTGGGACAACAACGGCCTCGGTGGCAACTACTACACCGGCGTCGACAACGACACCCGCTTCTACACCGCGGGTATCATGTACGAGACCGGTCCGTGGCAGATGTCGTTCATGTGGGCCGGCTTCTACAACACCAACGGTAACGGCGCGTCCAACGTGACCAACATCGCGACCGGCACCCAGGCCCAGACGCTCGGCGTCTCGTCGGCCACCGGCAATCCGTTCTCGGGCAACAGCACGGCGTTCAACGGCAATCCCAACACGGCCCTGTTCTTCGGCCAAGAGGCGATCCAGAAGTGGGAAGTCGGCGCCAACTACGCGCTCGGACCGGGCATCAAGCTGGTCGGCGGCTGGCAGTACTACCATGCCGTCGGTCCGGTCAACTCGGATGTCGGCAACTCCTGGGCGGTCATGCTGGGCATGGACCTGCGCTTCTAGTCGCAAGCCAAGGACGAAATCGGGAAGAGCGGGCGAAAGCCCGCTCTTTCTTTTTGTCGGCAAAACGCTGGATGCCGCGCACCGGTGTCCAACGTTTTGGCGTCCAATGTTTTAGCCGGCGCCTTTTGTCCTAATCCAGGCGCCGTCCCACGATGTTGACGAACAAGGTCGGCAAATAGGTGCGCGACACCGGCAACCGTTCGGTCGCCTGGCGGGCCAGCACGGCGCGATTGTCCTCGTGGTCGAGCACGAGCTGGAACAGGCCCTGCTCGACGGCGCCGCCCCTCGCCTCGAGCTCCGGTTTGCCGTCGCGCACGACGCGGTAGGCCACGTCCAGCCCGACATCGCCGCCGCTGTAGAACGAGCCGACGATCTCGAGGCGCTCGAACAGCAGCATCAGGCCGCGCACCGAAAAGCGCCAGTAGTCGTCGGGCGTGGCATGGAAGGCCTGCGACCAGGGCGTCGCCACGAAGGCCAGGCCGCCGGGCCCGAGGGCGCTCTCGATGTTGCGCGCGGCCCTGGCCGGCTGGCGCGTATGTTCGAGCACATGGCTGCAGATCACCAGGTCGAACGGCTCCTCGCCGAGCGTCGCCTGCAAGGCGCGGCGGCCGCTGCAGATGTCGAGCACATGGTCGACGTTGGAGCCCTCCAGGAGGTCGATGCCGACGAAATTTGCGCGGCTGCCGAAGCGCCTCGACACCAGGCTGCGCCAGTTGCGCTCGTTGCGGTCGGAAAGCAGGGGACGCGATCCCACCTGAAGCACCCGCGGCGCGCGCCGGCCCACGGCCTGTGCGAGGCGGTCGAGCAGCAGCTCGACCTCGCGTGTGACGCTCGTGCCGACGACCCGCAATTCTCCCTTGGCCTGCGCCGGAGAAGCGTCGCCGGCCGGCTTCATCCGCTCACCACCAGGATGTGCATGCGCCGTGGGCCGTGGGCGCCGAGCTCTATGGTCTGCTCGATGTCGCCGGTGCGCGACGGGCCGGTGATGGTGTTGATCGTGCGCGGCAGGTGATTCTTGCCGTAGCGTTCGCGCAGGCGGACCCACACATCTTCATAGCCGGCGACGATGTCGCTCTCGCGCAGCACGACGACGTGCGTGTCGGGCAGGAGATTGAGGGTGACCGGATGCTCGGGCCCCGACGCCATGACCAGCGTGCCGGTTTCCGCGATACCGGCGAAAGCGCCGGTGATGGCGACCTGGTCGCTGGCCTCGCCACGACCCTGGCGCAGCGAGAGCATCCTCTGGCTCGCCCAGTCGAAGCCGGCCAGCTGAGGCGAAGGGGCTATCGCGGCCGTGGCGGGAAGGTTGTTGCGCGCCAGATAGCTCGCGACCTCGCCCGGCACGTCGTTGGCGGCGACACGTGCGACGGTTGCGTTGTTGGCCTCGGCCCATCGGCAGAACAGCTCGACCTTTTCCGGCTGGGCAAGAGCGGCGCGGGCGACCGCGGGGCCGCGCGGCGGCTGGGCAAGCCGCGCTTCCACGGCCTGGCGCTGCGCGCCGGCCAGCTCGCCGCGCCGCAGGGACCGGCGGATGCCGTTCAGGATCGTCGAGCGCGGATCGTTCATGACCGCCGCCGGTTCCACCGGGCATGGAAGGTGCCGCCCGGCGGCGGCGCGGGAAAATCGCGGAAGCGTGTCCAGCCGCCGGCCAGCGGCAAGGTGCGGTACCGGCCCTCGGCGCGCCCGAACAGAGCCAGCGCTCGGTTGGCGAGTCCCGTCAGGCGATGATAGAGGCGCGGCCGGCGCGCGATGAAGCTCCACACGGCCAGACCCTGGCGGACGGCCCTGGGCGTGAGATGGCGCTCGAATTCGCGCTCGCGCCAATGGCGCATCAGGCCGGGCAGGGGAATGCGCACGGGGCAGACGCTCTCGCAGCGGCCACAGAAGGTCGAGGCGTTGGGCAGGTCGCCGGCCTCTTCCACGCCGATGAGCTGCGGCGTCAGCACCGCGCCGATCGGCCCGGGATAGACCCAGCCATAGGCATGGCCGCCGATCGCGCCATAGACGGGGCAGTGGTTCATGCAGGCGCCGCAGCGGATGCAGCGCAGCATGTCCTGCATTTCGGTGCCCAACACCGCGGAGCGCCCGTTGTCGAGGAGGACGACGTGATACTGCTCGGGTCCGTCGAGGTCGCCGGGACGCCTGGGCCCCGTATTGAACGTGGTGTAGGCCGACGATTCCTGCCCGGTGGCCGAGCGCGCCAGCACGCGCAGCAGGACCGCGGCGTCCTCCAGCGTGGGGATCACCTTCTCTATGCTGGCGAGCACGATGTGCATGCGCGGCAGCGTGTTGGAGAGATCCGCGTTGCCCTCGTTGGTCACCAGCATCGACGAGCCTGTCTCGGCGACCAGGAAGTTGGCGCCGGTCAGGCCGACATCGGCATCGATGAACTTCTGGCGCAGCACATAGCGCGCCTCGGCCACCAGATCGTTGCGTTCGGTCAGGCGCCTGGTGAAGCCGAGCTTGCTGTGATGCTCGAGGAATGTGTCGGCGACCTGGTCCTTGGTGAGATGGACGGCCGGCGCGATGATATGGCTGGGCGGCTCGTGGCGAAGCTGGATGATGTACTCGCCGAGATCGGTCTCGATGGGGGCGATGCCGAGCGCCTCCAGATGCTCGTTGAGCGCGATCTCCTCGGCCACCATCGACTTGGACTTGGCGACGGTTCGGGCGCCCACGCTCCTGCAGAGATCGGCGATGATGCGCCGTGCATCCTCCGCCGTCGGCGCCCAGTGGACATGGCCGCCCAGCGCCGTCACCTTGCGCTCGAACTCTTCCAGGTAGAAATCGAGATTGGCCAGGGCGTGGTTCTTGATGTCGCGGGCGCGATCGCGCAGGGCCTCGAACTCGGGCAGGCGTTCGGCGGCCTGGCGGCGACGTTCGGAAAAACCCAGCTTCAGCTTGGCCAGCGAGTCCTGGAGATTGGGGTCTGCCAGGGCGGTGCCGACATTGTCCTTGAAATCATGGGCGGTGGACTGCATCAGCGCCTGCCTCGATCCGGCTCGCCGATCGCCGGGTGATCGCCCATGCCGGCCAGCACTTCGGCGACATGCCGCACCTTCACGGCGCGCCCCTCGCGCTGCAGCTTGCCGGCCATGTTCATGAGGCAGCCGAGGTCGCCCGCCAGCAGCGTATCGGCGCCGGTGGCGGCGATGTCGGCCGCTTTCTCGCCGACCATGGCGTTCGAGATCTCGGGATACTTGACGCAAAAGGTGCCGCCGAAGCCGCAGCAGACCTCGGGCGTCTTCATCTCCCGCAATTTCAGTCCGTCGACCGATCCCAGCAGCCGCCGCGGCTGATCCTTGACGCCAAGCTCGCGCAGGCCGGAGCAGGAATCGTGATAGGTGACGACGCCGTCGTACCGCGCCGCGACCTCGGTGACGCCCAGCACGTCGACCAGGAATGACATCAGCTCGTAGCTGCGGCCGGCCAGCGCCTCGGCCCGCGCCTTCATCGCCGGATCGTCCTCGAACAGCCCCGGATAGTGGTGGCTGAGCATGCCGGCACAGGATCCCGAGGGAGCCACCACCGCCTCGTAGCCGTCGAAGGCGTCGATGACCTGGGCGGCGATCGCCCGCGTCGTGGCGCGATCGCCGGAATTATAGGCCGGCTGGCCGCAGCAGACCTGCGGCGGCACCTCGACCGTGCAGCCGGCCTCTTCCAGGAGCTTCACGGCGGCGAAGCCGACCGAGGGCCGGAGCAGATCGACCAGGCAGGTGACGAAAAGCGCCACGCGGCGCGGGGACGGACTTGAACTGAATGGCGACACGCCGGCCACATTGGCAGCGGCAAAAATAGGGTGCAATGGGGCCTTGTTATAGTAACTCTAAAGACGCCCCGATCAGCTCTTGTTCGGCACCAGCACGATGGCCCGCCCTTCGCTCACCATGCGACCGGCCCAGTCGGCGGCCTGCTTGCCGCCGCCGAAGAAGACGTCGCCGCGCGCCGGTCCCTGAATGGCCGTGCCGGTATCCTGGGCGACCATGAGCCGGCGATAAGGCTCGCTGGCGCCGGACTTGCGGGCCACCGGGCGCTTGGTGTCGATCCAGATCGGCGTGCCGAAGGGCGTGAGGGTGACATCGACCGCCATGCTGCGTTGCGCCGTCAGCGTCACGCCCTCGGCGCCGATGGCGTGCGGCCCTCTTGTGTCCTTGAAGAAAATGTAGCGCTCGTTCTTGCGCATCACGTCGCGCGCCTGCCGCGGATGGCGCTTCAGCCAATCCCGGATGGCCGGCCAGGTCGCTGCCTCCTTGGTCATCACGCCCATCTCGACCAGCACGGAGCCGATCGCCGTGTAGGGTCGATTGTTGGAGCCGTCGAAACCGAGGCTGAGCGAGCCGCCCTCGGCGAGATGGATTCGGCCGCTGCCCTGCACCTGGACCTCGAACAGCGCGACCGGATCCTGCACCCAGGCGATCTCCAGCCCCCGGCCCTTCAGCGCGCCCTGTTCGATCTCGGTGCGCGTATAGTAGGGCTTGTCGGTGAGATCGGGTGGCCGCCGATAGACCGGCACGGTGAACAGGCGCGACGGCACGCGGCTGCCGCGCATCTCGGGCTCGAAATAGCCGGTGAACTTGCCCGGCACCTGGACCACCAGGGGCCGGAAATTATTCTCGAAGAACGCCCGGGCGCCGCGATCGTCGCCAGGCCGAACCGCACTGGCCGCCTCGCAGATCTGCTTCCATTCACCGGGTGTTATGGTCTTGGCGCCGCCGTCGGTGGCGATCTTGACCTCGGGCCCCGCGGTCAGCTTCGGGCAGGAGCGGCGAAAGGCGGCCAGCGCCTCGCTGTGCTTGTCGTCCGACCAGCCGGCGATCTCGTTGAACGAGATCGGAGCCATTGCCACCCGCGGTTCGGGCGGTGCGCTCGGGCCGCCGGCACAGGCGGCCAGCAGACCGGCAGCGGCAAGCCAAGCCACGCCACCGGACAAGGCAGTCCAGCGCATTATTGGAAAGCCCTCCCTCTCAGCCTTCGCTTTCGGTCTTTATCAGGAGCCAGTTGGGGTCGCCGGACTTGGTGTCGCGACGGAAGGTCCAGAGATCGATGACCTTTTGCACTTCGTTGGGATTGCCGTCGATGATCTGGCCTTCGGCATTGCGCAGGACATTGATCTGCTCGCTGACGAAGCGGACAGTGACCGTCGCATGGGTTCCCTGCAGTTCGGCGGCGGAGATGTCCGATGCTTCGAAGCCGATCAAGGTGGTCTCGGCCTTTTCCTTGCGATCGATGCGGCCGCGGATGGCGCCTTCGAAGCTCGCACAGGTCGGCCCGTCGAGCAGCGGACGCAGCGCCGCGGTGTCGCCCTTGGCAAAGGCCTCGACGATGGTCGTGAAGGCAGCCCGAGCGCCGGCGCTGAAGCCCAGGGGATCGAATGTCGGGTCGGCGGCACGAATGGCCGCCACGCCGGCCGTCGCGGCGGGCAGCACCGTCGCACGAATGCCTCCCGGCCCGGTGACCGAGAGCGACGGCCGGGGCGCAGGCGTATTGGCGGACGGCAGCGGTACGATATTGTCGTTGCCGGATGAGCCGCCAGACGGGGCATCGCCGACGCGCGGCGACGCCGGGGGCGGCGGCGAGAACGGATCGCGCGCTGCCGGCGGCCGTTCGTTACCGGTGCGCTTGCCCAGCACGGAGCGCAGCCGCAGGATCAAGAAGACCGCGACCAGCCCGATGAGGATGATATCGTAGTTGTTGCCCACGATGGCGCTCCGCCAACCCGTTCTCAACTCGCTGGAAATTACATAGGCCCCGAATTGGGAAAGGGCAAGGCGACGGGCCGCCCGCCGGCCCGTCGATCACTCGGCTAGAACCACAATATCGACCAAATCACCGACGCCGCCAACTTTTCGTCCCAATCGACGCTCGCGCAGGGCGGGAGGGGCATAGCCCTGTCGTTCGGCCATGGCATAGGTGTTGCTGTCCACCAGCGCCCGGGTCCTTTCATCCTTATTGTGCTTTTCAAGTTTTGCCGCGAAATTGACCGCGTCTCCGATGACTGTGAATTCAAGCCGCTCGGCATCGCCCACGGCGCCGAACACGACACGGCCCGAGGCCACTGCCAGCCCGATGGAAAGCGGCGCCAAGCCTGCCTTGCGGCGTTCGCCGGCCCACTGATCGGCCGCCGCGATCACCGCGTCGGCGGCGCGCAGGGCGTCGGCGGCCGCACTCGCCGACGGCACCACCGCCCCGAACGAAGCGAGGATGCCGTCGCCCAGGAACTTGTCGATGCTGCCGCCGTTGCTCACGATCAGGGGGCAGACACGTCCCTGATAGTCTTGCAGCAACTTCATGACATCGCCCGGCGGGAGCGCCGTGGAGAGCCGCGTGAAGCCGCGCAGGTCGACGGTGAGGATCGCCACGTCGCGCAATTCGCCTTCGCCCGGCCTGATCGACATCGCCGCACCGCGGATGCGGGCGGCGACGCCCGGGTCGAAGAAACGGGACAGATCGCGCGCCGCCGCCCCTTCGGTGACCGAGCGCACCAGCAGATGGCGAGCCCGCGAGATGGCCAGCGCCAGCACGGCCGTCGCCAGCAGAATGGCGATGATCTTGTCGATCTCGGCGCCGACCAGCAGCGAGTTGGAGGTCATGTAGTCGACGAAGTTGTGCGTCAGGTTGGGCGGTCCGCCCCGGCCCGAGGCGACATAGTAGGTGAGCCAGGCCCAGCCTGCGGCGGCCGCCAGCCCGGTGAAGACGACGAAGCGGGCTTCGAACCGAAGCGCGCGCAAGGCGATGAACAGGAAGACGTAGAGCAGCGTCGGCACCTTCAGGTAGAAGGCGGCCGGCTGGGCGTATTTGTAGTGGAAGGAGTAGATCAGCCCCATCAGCAGCGCGACGTCGGCGATGACCGACAGATAGAGCATCCATGGTCGCAGCAGGCGCAGATAAGCAAGGGCCAGGCGGATGATGCAGATTGCGCCGTAGATCAGCAGCACCTCGACTTCAAGCGAGTAGTCGGCCTGCACCAGCCCTTCCGCCATCCTGGTGCTTTCGTAGACGGTGCCGATCAGGATCGTGATCGAAAGCTGGATCCAGCCGATCAGGATTTCGCTTTGTTCCTGCTGCTGGCGGATCGCGGCGCGCACACGTTCGGGCAGGTTCTCCGGCCCGCCGCCGTCGAACATCCAGTCGCGCAGCCGCGCGAACATCAGCGCTTCTCCAGCCATAGGCTGGCGGCGATGGCGTCGGATGGTCGCGGCAGACGCTGCACGACCGAGGTCGAGAGGCGCTCCGCCAGTCGCCGCTCGGCCCAGGCGCTGGAGAACAGCGGCTTGTAAGCACCCGTGGCGAGCAGCGGCAGCACGCCTTGCTGCTCGTTGTAGGCCCGCCAGCCCCAGATCGGCGGATAGTCGAAGGGCAGGAAGATGTCGTGGATGTGGACCAGCGCCCCCGCGGGCAGCATCGGCAGGACCCGGTTCAGCAGGATGTCGACGTCGCTGCCGGGCATCAGGATATGGCTGGAATCGATGAACAGCGCGTCGCCGGCCTTCAGCCCGTCGAACAGCTCGAGCGACGCCGCCTGCAGGGTCGAGGGCACGACGCGCACGCCCGGCAGGTCGATGATGTCGGCACGCGGCGCGGGATCGATGGCCAGGATCTCGCCCACGCCGCCCAGCGCGCGCGACAGCACGCGGGTTGAATGGCCCGAGCCGACCTCGACGATGCGCTGCGGCTTGCGCTCGCGCACCAGCGTGTAGGCCACGGCGGCATCGAGGGAGGGAAACCATGACTGGTCGAACAGGCTCTTGAGGCCTTCGAGCGCCGTGGCTTGGGCGTCGACCGCGTCGAGCACGCCGATGAAGGTCGCGGCGCTGCTCTCGAAAAGCTGTTCGATCGCGGGATAGGGCGGTTGCGCGCCGGGCGGCGGCAACAGCGGCGCATAGCGATGCGGGATGAACCAGCCGCGTGGCTTCAGGCCGAGCACGGTCGGCAAGCCCAGAGCCAGTCGTCGCCAGCGGCCGCGCAAGGTCGATGCGGCGCTCATCGCGGCGGGCTCACGGGCTGAGCGTCAACCCTTCATGGGCGACGATCGCGCGCGGCAGGCCGTTCGGCGCGGTACCGGGCCGCGCCAACGCTGCTTCGCGCGCCACGCCGTCCATGAAAGCGTCGTCGTGGCTGGGGTCGTGATGGAAGAGGACGAGCGTGCCGACGCCCGCGGCGTTCGCCACCCGCACGCCCTCCTGCCAGGTCGAGTGGCCCCAGCCGCGATAGCGTGGATACTCGGCGTCGGTATAGCTCGAATCGTAGATCATCACGTCGGCACCGCGGCACAGCTCGACGATGGTCTGGTCGGGACCTTGGCCGCGATGCTCGGTATCGGTGATGTAGCAAATCGACTTGCCGCCGAATTCGACGCGATAGCCGGTGGCGCCATTGGGATGGTTGAGCGGCGCGGTGCGCATCGCGACCTCGCCGCAGGAAAGCTGCTGGCCGCTCTTGAACTCCTTGAACGACACGCGCGCCTGGAAGACGTCGAGCGATACCGGATAGAGCGGCGCCTGCATCAACTTGCTCACGACCTCCTTCAACCTGTAGGGCGCCTCGAGATGGCCCGCCCACAGGCGCACCGAATTGCCCTTGCCGAACAGTGGCGCGAAGAAAGTGAGGCCCGAGATGTGGTCGAGATGGGTATGGGTGAAATAGATGTCGATATCGATCGGCTCACGGCGCACCAGCTCGAGCCCGAGTGGCCGGATGCCGGTGCCGGCGTCGAAAATGAAGCGGCGTCCGCCGGCGGTCATCTCGAGGCACGAGGTGTTGCCGCCATACCGCGCATATTCGGCACCGGAGCAGGAGATCGAACCTCGCACGCCCCAGAACCGGACTTTCAGACCATCGGCCAAAGGCATGTTCCCCAGTAGCCCTGAGGGCGCAGAGTCCACGGGCCGGCCGCCCGCGTCAACCGATGGTGCTCCGCCGGCGCGCAAGGTCAGTTCTGGCCACGTTCTTGCGTAGGCATCCGGCAGGCCGATTTTCGCGTATTCTTGCATGTCGCCCGTGAATTCGCCGGTCGGGCGCGTTTGCCTGCTGTCCTGTTCGGAGTAATACTTCCGCCATGGAACTCGAGAACCAAGTCTCCCGGTCCGCGCTCGTCCAGCCGCCGATGCGCAAGGCGAAGTTCGCCATCGGTCAGGTGGTCAAGCACCGCATCTACCCGTTCCGGGGCGTCATCTTCGATGTCGACCCGGTGTTCGCCAATACCGAGGAGTGGCTGGCGTCGATTCCCGAAGAGGTGCGTCCGCGCCGTGACCAGCCCTTCTATCACCTGCTGGCCGAGAACGCGCAGACCACCTATGTCGCCTATGTCTCCGAGCAGAACCTGCTGCCCGACGAGACGGGCAAGCCGGTGTCGCATCCGCAGGTGCCGCACTTCTTCAAGGAAATGAGGCGCGGCCACTACGTCTCGCGCGTCCGCGCGCTGCACTAGTTCAGTGGAAACGGGAAGTACTTCTCGTTGATCTTCCTGTAGGTGCCGTCGGCCTTCATCTCGGCGAAGGCCTTGTTCAGCGCCTCGCGAAGCTTGACGTCCTCCTTGCGCAACCCGGCGACGACGCCGACGCCCAGGGTCTGATTGTCCTTGATGTCCTGGCCGACCAGCTCGCAGCACTTGCCCTCGGGCGTGCGGCTCCACAGCCAGAGCTGCGTCTTGTCGCCGAACACCGCGTCGACCTCGTCGTTGGTCAGCGCCTTCAGCGCCTCGCCGACGGTGTTGTAGCGCTTGATCTGCGCCGATCGGCGGAAGCTCTTGTCGGCCCAGTCGGCATGGGTGGAATTGCGCTGCACGCCGATCCGCTTGTTGCGCAGGAGCGAGGGCGGCCCGTCGAATGGGGCGCCCTTGGCGGCGATGAAGGCGCCGGGCGACAGATAGTAGCGGTGCGACAGGCCAAGCCGCTTGCGCCGTTCGCTGGTCACCTCGAGCGACGACATGATCACGTCGAACTTCTTGTCGAGCAGGCCCGGGATCAGATCGTTCCATTTGAAGGCGGCGAACTCGCATTCGGCCTTCATGCGTTGGCAGGCCTCCTGCGCCAATTCCATCTCGAACCCGGCAGGCAGGCCCTTGCGGTCGAGATAGTTGAAGGGCGGATAGGCGGCCTCGGTGGCAATGGTGATCTTGAAGGCAGGCGGCGCGAAGGCCGACTTGGGGCCGGGCTTCGCCGCCGGCTGAGCCGCCTTGGCCGCAGGCCGCGGATGCTGTTGCGCCAGAGCCGTGCCGGCCATGGCGAGCAAGCCCAGGAGAATCGCCGCCAGCCTCATGCGACCAGGCGCTCCAGCACGGCGTTGAGCCGCTGGCGACCGGCCGCCGTCGCCGTGAGATGCGCGGCGTCGACGTCGAGATAGCCGGCCGCCACCAGCGGCGCCAGGCGCGCCTCGCCCAGCGCCACGACGGGGTCCGCACCGGTCGTCGACGCGAAGACGGACCGGTCGATGCCGTCGGTCAGCCGCAGTCCCATCATCAACGCCTCCTCGACCAGATCGCGACCGACGATCAGCGACGTTTCCGCCGTGCCGTGGCCGGTGCGCTCGACAGCGGCGAGCCAGGCTTCCGGCCCGCTCGCCCGACGGGTCGCGCGCTTGGCGCCGCCTTCGGCGAACCGGCCGTGCGCGCCGGGCCCGACGCCGACGTAATCCTGATACCGCCAGTAGATCAAATTATGGCGGCAGGCGGACCCCGGCCGGGCGTGGTTGGAGATCTCGTAGGCCGGCAGGCCGGCCGCCGCGAGCCGCGCCTGGGTGAGCTCGAACAGGGAAGCGGCCTCGTCCTCGTCCGGCAGGGCGAAGTCGCCGCGGGCGAGGTCGGTGAAGAAGCGCGTGCCGCGCTCGATGGTGAGCTGATAGAGCGACAGGTGCCCGCCCGCCAGGCCCAGGGCTCGGTCGAGCTCGGCCGCCCAGGCCTCGGCCGTCTGTCCGGGACGGGCATAGATCAGGTCGAAGGAATAGCGCGCGAAGTGACGGCGTGCGACGTCGATGGCGGCGATCGCCTCATCGGCGGAATGCTCGCGGCCGAGGAAACGAAGCGCTTCTGCGTCCAGCGCCTGTACGCCCAGCGACAGGCGATTGACGCCCGCCTCGGCCAGCGCGGCGAAGCCGGCGGACTCGACCGATGTCGGGTTGGCCTCGAGCGTGATCTCGAGATCGGGGGCGGTGTCCCACAATGTCTTCACGCGCCCGATCAGCGCGTCCGCGGTCCGAGGCTGCATCAGCGACGGCGTGCCGCCGCCGAAGAAGATCGTCTCGACGCGACGGTGCGGCGCCTCGCGGGCGGCGTGCTCCAGCTCCTTCAGCAAGGCCGCGCGCCAGCGCTCCTGGTCGATGCCGTCGCGCACGTGGGAATTGAAATCGCAGTAGGGGCACTTCGATTTGCAGAACGGCCAGTGGATGTAGACGCCGAGCGGCGCGGTCATCTGAAACAGGCCTCGACCAGCAGGCGGAAGGCGCGGCCGCGATGGCTGATGGCGTTCTTCTCGCCGTCCGTCATCTCCGCGCAGGTGCGCGCCTGCCCCTCGGGCTGGAAACAGGGATCGTAGCCGTGGCCGCTTTGCCCGCGCGGCGGCCAGGCGATGCGGCCGTCGAGCGTGCCGTGCACCGTTTCGACATGCCCGTCTGGCCAGGCCAGCGCCAGCACGCAATGGAAGGTGGCGGCGCGGGCGGCATCGTCGTCCGGCACCTGGCGCGCGGCGAGCTCGTCCTGGATGCGGCGCATGCCGACCATGGCATCGCGCGCCGGTCCTTCCCAGTCGGCGGTGTGGAGGCCGGGCTGGCCATCGAGGGCGGCCACGCCCAGGCCGGAATTGTCGGCGAGCGCCGGCAGGCCGCTGGCGCGGGCCGCCGCCAGCGCCTTGATCGTGGCATTGTCCTCGAAGGTCTTGCCGGTCTCCTCCGGCGCCGGCAGGCCGAGCTCGCCCGCCGAGACGATCTCGATGCCGAACGGCGAGAGGAGCGTGCGGATCTCGCCCGCCTTGCCGCGGTTGTGGGTGGCCACGACCAGCTTGGGGCCGGCGAAGCGGCGCGCCATCAGGCCTGCCTTTGAGACGAAGGGCCGACCGCCAGCCGCTGCAGCCGCGCCAGCTCGCCGACGCCTTTCTTCGCGAGTCCGAGCAGGGTCATGAACTGGGCCTCGCTGAAAGGCTTGTCCTCGGCCGTACCCTGGACTTCGACGATGCCGCCCTCGCCGGTCAGCACGAAATTGGCGTCCGCCTGGGCCGTGGAATCCTCGGGATAGTCCAGATCGAGAACGGGCGTCCCTTGCCACAGGCCGCACGACACCGCGGCCACCTGCCCGGTGATCGGATTGGCGGCGAGCTTGCCCTCCTTGACCAGGCGCTCGAGGGCAAAATGCAGCGCCACCCACGACCCCGTGATGCTGGCGGTGCGGGTGCCACCGTCGGCCTGCAGGACGTCGCAATCAATGTTGATCTGCCGCTCGCCCATGGCCGGCAGATCGACGACGGCGCGCAGGGCCCGCCCGATCAGGCGCTGGATCTCCTGGGTGCGCCCGGACTGGCGCCCGCGGGCGGCTTCGCGGTCCGTGCGCGTGTGGGTGGAGCGCGGGAGCATGCCGTATTCGGCGGTAACCCAGCCGCGGCCGCTATTGCGCATCCAGGGCGGCACGCGTTCGTCGATCGAGGCCGTGCAAATCACGTGGGTATCGCCGAACTTCACCAGGCAGGAGCCCTCGGCATGGCGGGAAAAGCCCGGTTCCAGGGATACGGGACGAAGCTGGTCGGGGGCGCGGCCGGAAGGGCGCATGAAGATCTCCTGAGGGCGGGCGGCTGATGAGGGCGCACGGTGTAGCGCCGGACAGCGGCCGAATCCACCTGCGTTGACCAAACCCTTTGTACTACCTACATTTTTTCCATGGCCATTCACCGTATCGGAGCCCTCCTCGCAGAAGCCTCCCAGGGCCAGCGTCAGACCGCCTCGGTCGCCGAACTCAGCGAGCGCGCCCGCGAGGTGCTGCGGCTGGTGGTCGAGGGCTATGTCGAAACCGGCGAACCGGTCGGGTCGCGCGCTTTGACGCGCAAGCTCACCGAAACCCTGTCGCCCGCCACCATTCGCAACATCATGGCCGACCTGCAGGATCTCGGCCTGCTCTACGCCCCGCACACGTCGGCCGGCCGCCTGCCGACCGACGCCGGCCTGCGCCTGTTCGTCAACGGCCTGCTCGAGATCGGCAACATTTCCGAGGAGGAGCGCGAAAGCATCGAGGTGCGTTGCGCCGCCGTCGGCCGCAGCGTCACCGAGGCGTTGGAGCAGGCCACGACCTTGCTGTCGGGCCTGTCGCGCTGCGCCGGCGTGGTCCTGGCCCCCAAGACCGAGCAGCCGCTGAAACACATCGAATTCGTCAATCTCGGGCCGGGCCGCGCGCTGGTCGTGACGGTGACGCAGTCGGGCCATGTCGAGAACCGGTTGATCGACGTGCCGCTCGGCATGCCGGCCTCGACCCTGGTCGAGGCCAGCAACTATCTCAATTCACGCCTGATCGGCCGCACCATCGAGGAGGCGCGCGGTCTCATCCTGGAGGACCTGAAGCTCAAGCGCGCCGAGCTGAACGACCTCACCGCGGGAGTGATCGAATTGGGCATGGCGACCTGGGCCGGCGAACCGGGCAGCGCGCTGATCGTACGCGGCCAGGCGCGACTCCTGGAGGACATCACCGCCATCGAGGATCTCGAGCGCGTGCGCGGGCTGTTCGACGCGCTGGAGCGCGGCGAGAGCTTCGTGCGCCTGCTCGAGCTCGCCAACGGCGCCTCCGGCGTGCAGATCTTCATTGGCGCCGACAATCCCCTGTTCGCCAACACCGGCTGCTCGATGGTGGTGGCGCCGTTCCGCGATTTGCAGGAACACATCCTGGGCGCCATCGGCGTCATCGGCCCGACACGTCTCAACTACGCGCGCATCATTCCCCTGGTCGACTACACGGCGCGCACGATCGGGCGATTGGTGGGCTGACGAAGCGCTTGCCTCCCTGCGCGAAGCGCGGGGAGGTGCCCGCGAAGCGGGCGGAGGGGTCATGCTGTTGTCCCGTCGCCGTATGACGGCGCCCCCTTCCCAGATTCGCTGAGGAGGGGATGGCATCACCAATCCTTCTCGTCGAAATCCTCGAACTGCTTCATGTCCGGATCGTCGCCTGCCGGCGGCGGCGCGGCTTCGGCGGCCGGAACCGACAGCACGTCGATTTTCGTCTGCGGGCCGATCAGCGTGACGAGCTCCAGCAGATCGTCGCGGGCAAAGGCCACGCAGCCCTGGGTCGGCGCGTAGTCGTCGCGGGCGATGTGGAGGAAGATGGCGCTGCCCCATTCGCCTTCGGGCGGGTCGTCGTTGTAGCCCACGACGACGACGAGGTCGTAGAGCCCGTCCTCGCGCCACATCTTCTCGTGGCTCCATTCGTTGGGTATGCGGACCAGCCGGTTGTAGGCGGGCGAACGCGGGTCGTCGCACCAGCCGTCATGTTCGTTGATCGGTCGGGCGGGCAGGCGGACCTTGGGCAGCATCAGCCGATCGTTGCGGAAGTAGATCCGACGCAAGGGAAACGCGCCGGCGGGCGTCGCCGCGTCGCCCTCGACCTTGTCTTCGCGGATGCCGCCTGCACCTACCGTGCAGCGCCAGCGTCGTCCGGCCAGGGCCGCCCAGCCCAGGGACGTGTCGGCCGAATTGGCCTGTACGGTCAGGAGATCTGCCTCGGACATTGCCTAAAACTCCGCTGCTCTTCATAAAGGCTCGCTCTTGAGGGAGAAAGCGATGGCTTATGTCGTGACGCCGCCGGCCACGGTGGGCGTGCCGGTCCACGGAACCGGCGATCTGTTCCCGGTCCGCCGCATCTTCTGCGTCGGCCGCAACTATGCCGCCCATGCCCGCGAGATGGGCCACGATCCCGACCGCGAGCCGCCCTTCTTCTTCACCAAGCCGGCCGACGCCATCGTGATCTGCGCCGACCCCAAGAATCCTGCCAAGGTCGCCTATCCGTCGGCCACCAAGAACCTGCACCACGAGATGGAGCTGGTGGTGGCCCTGAAGTCGGGCGGCGCCGACATCCCGGTCGACAAGGCGCTCGACCATGTCTTCGGCTATGCGGTCGGCCTCGACATGACCCGCCGCGACCTGCAGAACCAAGCCAAGGACATGGGCCGGCCATGGGACATGGGCAAGGGCTTCGACCAGTCCGCGCCGATCGGCGAGATCTATCCGGCCTCGCAGATCGGCCATCCGGCCAAGGGCACCATCCAGCTCGACGTCAACGGCAAGACCCGCCAGAAGTCCGACCTTAACGCGTTGATCTGGAGCGTGCCGGAGACCATCTCCTATCTCTCTGGCCTTGTCGCCCTGGCGGCCGGCGACCTCATCTACACCGGCACACCCGACGGCGTGGCGGCCGTGGTCAAGGGCGACACGCTCGCGGGCTTCGTCGATGGCTGCGGCACGGTGACCTGCACCCTCGTTTGAGGCTTACGGAACGGCTTACGACGCGATCCAGAACGTAGCGGGCTGGTAAAGCCCGATATACCCGCCGGGATCCCAGGCGTAATAGCCTTCCTTGGGCACGTTGCGCACCTTGGGGGCGACCACGACCGGCTGGCGGATGCCGTTCACCGTACCGATGGAAAAGACTTCGTCGGTGTTGGTCTGCAGGATCTTCTCCCAGGCCGCGCGCCGGCCGGCCTCGTCGGTCGCCGTTTCCCATTCCCTGACGTAGTCCAGGAGCTTGCAGGCGGCCTCCAGGTCGCACTTCTCGCCCTGCTTGCCCTTGGATTCGATGTACATGCCCCATTTGGGCCATTGCAGGCCGCCCATCATGGTGGGAGCGAACTCCTTGGGGCTGGTATCGGGGCTCGGCACCGCGGTCACCACACCGGCGTAGGCCGTCATCAGCGCTTCGCCCGAGAAGGTGCGCAGGCGGAAATTCTCGAGCGTCTGCAGCTTGGACAGGAGCTTGATGCCGATCTTCTGGAAATAGTCGGTGATCAGCTGAATAGCGTCGGTGTCCTCGGTCTCCTCGCTGGTATGCTCGATGATGATGGTCGCCGACCTGCCGTCAGGCAGCAGCCGGAAGCCTCGTGGATCGCGCTTGCTGAGGCCGGCTTCGTCGAGGAGTTTGTTGGCAAGCTTGGGATCGTACTGCGCCCACTCGGTCGCGTACTCGGGCTTGAACAACGGCGAGCGCGGCATGATCGTGTTGTTCGACGGCTTGGCGAGCCCGATGAAGAGCACCTGGTTCATCTCCTCGCGGTCGATGGCCACGGACAGGGCACGGCGGAAGCGGACGTCGCGGAACAGCTTGCGCCATTCCGCGTCGTTGGTGTTGAGGTTGGGATAGAGCGCGAGCTGCGAGCCCGAGCCCACCTCCCAGAGTTGGACGACGATCCCGGAACTCTTGGCGCTCTTCTGCAGGAAGGTGTAGTCGCGCATGTTGAGATAGCGTGCCTGCAGGTCGGCCTCGCCCAGGCCCGCCTTCGCGGGGATCAGGTTGGGCGCCGCCACGGTGAAGATCACGCGATCGACATAGGGAAGCTGTTGGCCCTTCTCGTCGATGCGGTGGTAGTAGGGATTGCGCACGAACACGAAGCGCCGGGCCGGCGAGGGCGTCGTCGCGACCCACGGGTTGAGCGACGGCAGGTCGACATTGTCGTTGGCGAACATCACGTCCAGCCGGCGAAAGATCTCGGTCCAGCGACCGCCCTGCTGGCCGCCCTTGGCGGACTTCAGGATCTCCGCCTCCGGCGTGTACTTGGCGTGGAACTTCCTGAGGTAGTGGGCCGGCCGGAACAGGAAGAGCGGCGCGGCGCGTGCCTGGCTCTCGATGAAGTAGGGGTTGGGCCTGTGCCAGCTGTACTTGATGGTGCGCTCGTCGATGATCTCGACCTTGGGCGGCTGGCCGTCGATCATGAGCTCGACCGACGGGCCCGACGGCGAGAGCTCCTTGTTGTTGGCGATGTCCTCCCAGAAGAAACGGAAATCCTCGGTGGTGAAGGGATGGCCGTCGGACCATTTGTGGCCGGCGCGCAGCTTGAAGGTGAATTCGCGACCGTCCTTGGCCTCGTAGCTCTCGAGGATGTCGGGATGCAGCTTGAACTTGTCGTCGTAGATGATGAGGCGCGTGTAGCTGTAGACCGTCATCAGCCGCGTGTCGCGCGTGCTGGCCACCAGCATGTCGAGCTGGCCGCCCAGCCGGCCGGGGCCCTCGCCGCCGGCGAAGGTCTTGACCACCAGGGGCTGCTGCGGGATGCGCTTGTCGACTGGCGGCAAGGCGACCGCGCGGGGCGGATCCGCAGCGAAAGCCGGGCCGCTCACCAGGCCGAACAGGAAACCCTGGGCAAAAACGCGTCGTTTCATTCTTTGCTTGTCCATCACGTTGTCATTCTATTCGCTTTGGCCCGCCGAGTCAGAGGCTCGGCCTAGAGCTGCTGCGCCCGAAAGGTGTCGCAGCGTCGCGGATCGCCGCTTTCCAGGCCGATGCGAAACCAGCGCGTGCGCTGCGCGCTGCTGCCGTGGGTGAAGCTGTCGGGCACGACCCGGCCCTGGACCTGACGCTGCAGGCGATCGTCGCCGATCGCCGACGCGGCGGCCAACGCCTGGTCGACATCGCGGTCGTCGATCATCTTGCCGCCGCGCTGCTCGTCGGCCCGATTGGCCCAGACGCCTGCGAAGCAATCGGCCTGCAGCTCGGTGCGCACGGAAAGCGCGTTGGCGTCACGCTTGCTCATGCTCTGGCTCATCTGCGCCACCTTGTTGGAGATGCCCAGGAGATTCTGCACGTGATGGCCGACCTCGTGGGAGATCACATAGGCCTGCGGGAACTGCCCGGGCGCCCGGAAGCGACGCGCCAGATCGTCGAAGAAGGCGAGATCGAGATAGACCCGCTGGTCGGCCGGACAATAGAAGGGACCCATCGCCGACTGGCCGACGCCGCATTCGGTGCGCGTGGCGTCGCGATAGAGCACGAGCTTGGGCTCGATGTAGCGCCGGCCCATGTCGCGGAAGAGCGACGACCAGACATCCTCCGTGCTCTTCAGCACGCGCGAGACGAACTGGGTCTCGGCATCGGCAGCCGGCGGCCGCGCCGGCCGGCTGGCCTGGGTGGGAGGCGAATAGCTCGATGTGTCGCCGCCGCCGAGCCCGCTCAGCAGCGCCATGGGATCGGCGCCGAAAATCAGGGCGATGACGATGAAGGCCACCAGCCCGAAGCCGCCCTTGACCAGGCCGCCGCCGCCGCCGACAGGTATGCCGCCCATGCCGAAGCCGCCGCCTCCGAAGCCACCGCCGGAACCCTCGCCGCGGCGATCCTCGATGTTGCTGCTCTCGTCGCCGTCCATCTGCATTGGAGCTCTCCCAGATCGAGATCGTCCCGAGATCGTCTATAGTGGCCGGCAATGAGTTTCGCCATCGCCACCTGGAACATCAACTCGGTCCGCCTCAGGATCGACAACGTCGAACGCTACCTGAAGCTGCGCAAGCCGGACGTCCTTTGTCTGCAGGAGACCAAGTGCCCGGATGAGCATTTCCCGCACATGGCGTTCGAGGCGCTGGGTTACAAGCATCGGCTGGTCCAGGGCATGAAGTCCTACAACGGCGTGGCCATCCTCTCCAAGGTGCCGTTCACCGCCACCAACGTTCATCATCGCTGCGGCAAGGAGGACTGCCGGCATATCGAGGTCGCGCTCGATGCCGGTCCCTATCCCATCCTGCTCGACAACCTCTATATCCCGGCCGGCGGCGATATTCCCGACCCAGCCCACAACGACAAGTTCGCGCACAAGCTCGATTTCTACCGCGAGATGGCGCAGTGGTTCGCCGAGCGCAAGCCGGGCCCGCGCGCCCGCAAGGGCCTGCACCGCATCGCCGTCGGCGACCTCAACGTGGCGCCGCTGGAGCACGACGTGTGGAGCCACAAGCAGCTCCTCAAGATCGTCTCCCACACGCCCGTCGAGGTCGAGCTGTTCGGCCGCCTGCAGGCCTCGCTCGACTGGATCGACGTGCCGCGTCGCTTCGTGCCCTCCGACCAGAAGCTCTATTCATGGTGGAGCTACCGCAACAACGACTGGCGCCTGTCCAACCGCGGCCGACGGCTCGACCATATCCTCGCCACGCCGGCGTTGTCGGGCGCCATGAGGAGCCACCATATCGACATCGACCTGCGCGATTGGGACAAGGCATCGGACCATGTGCCCGTGCTGGCGACATTCGAGCTTTAGGGGAGACAGAGGCATGGCACTCATCGGCATTCTGGTCATCGGTCTGGTGGTGGGCCTGCTCGCGCGCTTCATCACGCCCGGTCCCAACCCACGCGGCATCATCGTCACCATCGTGATCGGCATCGTCGGCGCGGTGATCGCCACCTACGGCGGCCAGGCGCTGGGCCTCTACCAGGCGGGCGAGACGCCGGACTTCGTCGGATCGGTGATCGGCGCCGTCGTGCTGCTGGTGCTGCTGAGACTGTTCTCGCGTTAGTCGACCCGATAGAGAAAATACCGATCCGCCGGCACGCCCGGCGGATCGTCGAGACGGCGCCAGCGCGTCACGGCGAGCGGCTGGTTGGCGAGAACGTAACCGCCCGATGCGGCGAGCATGTCGAGCGCCGGTCCGAGCCACCGGCCCATCGCCATGTTGGCCTCGTGATCGCCGGTGCCGAGGTCGGTGTGGATCAGCGCCGCCTTGGCGCCGAGCCTGCCGGCGGCCAATGGGATCGACTCGCGCGCTTCGCCCAGGAACAGATGGTCGTCCGGCGGGATGCAGAGGGGATGGGCCGCGACCTTGCGCTCGAACACGTAGATGTCGCGGCCGGGAAAGAGGTCGCGCAGATGATCGTAGGTCCGACCGTTGCCCAGGCCGACCTCGAGGATCGGTCCGGGCAGCGCATCGACGGCCGGCTTCAAAAAATTGAGGCAGTCGCGCTGCGCCTGCATGCGCGCGATGAAGCTGTCGAGCCGGCTCATGTCGGGCGATCAGGCCGCCTTGTTGGACGTCGCCGCGCGCAGCTTCTGGTTGGTGTCCTCGAGGCGATGGGCCAGCTCACGCATGATCTCGATCGCCATCTGCGGGAACTCGGCGACCAGCCGGTAGAACATGTCCTTGGAGATCTTGAGGGTGGCGAGCGATTCGCGCGCCTTGATGGTGGCGGTGCGCGGCACGTCGCACAGGATGGCGATCTCGCCGACGAAGCCGTTCTTCTGCAGCTCGGCGACGCGGATCTGGCCGCCCGGCGAATCGATCAGCACGTCGGCGATGCCGCCAAGGATGACATACATCGCGTCGCCCTGGTCACCCTGGTGGAACAGTTCCTGCCCGGCGACGAAATTCATCCGTTCGCTGGTGAAGGCGAGCAGCTTGAGCTTCGCCGGCTCGACCTTGGCGAAGATCGGCACGCCCTTGAGAAGTTCGACTTCCTCGTTGAGGTTCATCGTGTCCTCCTGACTTCCCTCAAGCCGACGCCATCAATTCGGCGTAGAGCCCACCTCGCGCCGCCAGATCGGCCGGCGCGCCCTGAGCGGCGATCCTGCCGCCCTGCATTACCACGATCTGCTCGAAAGGCTCGGCCTGGGCTGGCCGGTTGGCGATCCAGACGACGCCCCGGTCGCCCTTCTTCGCCGCCGCCAGGATGTTGTCCCGGATGCGGTCCTGGGTGCGGCCGTCGAACGACGCCACCGCCTCGTTGACGATCAGGAGCTGCGGACGCTTGATCAGCGCCCGGGCGATGCCGAGCTTCTGGCGCTGCGTCGCCGGCAGGCGCTTGCCGGCGACGCCGACATTGTACTCCAGCCCGACCTCGATCACCGAGTTGCGCAGGTCGAGCTCGTCCAGCACCTGGGCGATCAAGGCGCCGATGCGCTCCCCCGCCTGCGCCTGGCCGTAGACCAGGCGCCCGAACAGGATGTTGTCCTGCAGGGTGGCGGCGCTGTTGTAGCGACCGAAATCGTAGAACTCGACGGCGCCGCGCAACTGGTCGGGCAGGCCCGCGGCGAAGGCGCGCCGCGCCGCCAGCAGCCGGTCCTCCATCGCCGCATCGATCAGGCCCAGGCGATGGCGCGCCTCGATGTAGCGGAAGGGCAGGGTCATCAGGCGCGGCCGGTCGGCCTCGGGCACCGCCTCGATGCCCTTGCCGCCCAGGCGTTGCAGCAGCAGGCGGACATTGGGCAGCTCGTCGGCGGAGATGAAGCTGTACTGCTCGAACAACGGGTTGTCGGGCGACAGGCCCGAGAACAGCTCGACCATGGTCTCGGCGATGGTCAGCCCCATGCGCTGCAGGTCGAGTTCGAGCCCGGTCGCCTTCAGCACCGACTGCATGTAGGGATCGGCGGCGATATTGTCGCCGTCGAACTGCTTGCCGAGCGGCGTGCCGAACAGCAGGTTCTCGGCGACCGACAGGTTGCGGTTGTAGCGGTCGGCGTCGAACGTCTCGACCAGGCCGGTATAGCTCTCGTCGCCAAGGTGACCGTGCAGGGCGTGGCGCGCCTTCAGGATCTTCTCGGCGAGATCGGGCCTTTGCGCTGCGTCGATGGTGCCGCGCAGGCCGAGCGAATAGATGTCCTCGTCGAGCTCGACCTGCTTCAGCACGTCGACCATGCGGGGCAGCAGGTCGCCGGGGCCGGTCGCGCCGGCCAGCTCGTAGTCGACCCAGTCGGCGTTGGGATCGAGCACCGGGTTGCCCGCACGCTCCGCTTCCTTCCAGAACAATTCGCGCACCGCCCGCGTGGCCTCGTCGTAGCTGGCCGGCGCGATCGGACGGATCTTCAGGCCGAACAGCAGGTTGTCGCGGACCGACAGCGGGAACAGGTAGGTCTCCTGGCCGACATAGGCGGTACGGGCGCCCAGCACATATTCAGGAAGCTGGAAGAAGTCGTTGCCGTCGAGCTTGACCGAGCCGCCGTTCGGCAGGGTCAGCCGCGCCAGCACCTGGCCCAGGACGTCCTTGCCCGAGCTTGCGCCGCCGATCACGGCCATCCTGGCGCAGGTCGGGAGCGTCAATGAGACGCTGTCGAGCTGCTTCACCCTGCCGTCCTCCGACACCGTCACGCCCGACAGCGCCAGCTGCTTGCCGAGGGGCGGCGGCGGACCGTCGGGAATCGCCTGCAGCTCCGTCGGCATCATGCCCTCGGGCTGGAACTGGTCGATCACCTGCTCGTACTTGATCTGCACATCCTGGCGCTGCTGGTCCCAGTCGATCAGCTCCTTGATCGGCGAGGGCAGGTCCTTGTAGGCGAGCAGCACGCCGACCACGGCGCCGACATTCATGTGGCCGGTGATGGCGAAGTAGCCGCCGACCAGGTAGATGGCGAACGGCGTCGCCTGGGAGAGGATGTTGTTCCAGAACTTTGCGACGAACTTCTTCTGGTAGAGATCGAAGCGGATCTTGAAGATGCCGCCCAGCCGCTCGGAGATGTCGGCGCGCTCGTAGTTGGCCGCGCCATGGATGTGGATCTCATGGACGCCGTCGGCGGTCTCGGCGATGCGGCCGGCGAGCTGGCGCGCCGAGAGCTGGCGCGCGCGACCCAGGATCAGCACCGGTTTGCGCAGCCTCGGGATGATCACCATCTGCACCGCCAGCAGCGCGACCACGATGATGCCCAGCAGCCAGTTCTGCATGACGATGAAGATGATCGCGGTCAGCGCCTGCCCGCCCAGGAACATCGGCTGCACGTAGGCATCGCCGATGAAGCCGCCGAGCGGCTCGACCTCGTCCTTGATCATGGTGGCGAGCTCGGCCTGCTTGACCTTGCGGAAGTGCGCCGGCGGGAAACGCAGGATGCGATCGTAGAGCTCGTAGCGCAGGCGGCGCAGCATGCGCTCGCCCATGCGCCCCTTCTGGGTGTTGATGCTCTTCTTGAACTGGCCGTTCACCACCACCGCGCCCAGGAAGACGAAGCTCATGATGACCAGGTAGGTGAGCTGGTCGACCTGGAAGCCGTCGAAGATGCGGATGACCTTGCCGGGCAGGATGGCCGAGAGGTCGAGTTCCCACACCAGGAACGGGATCGTCGTGTGCTCCTTGAAGGCGTTGCCCTGGATGCCGTTGTTGACGATCGATTTCGGCACCGTCAGCGACATGAAGTAGAAGACCTGGGCCAGCACGACGAGGCTCAGGATGACGAGCTGCTCGTGTCGGCTGTGCCGCCAGATGTACGTGAATAAATTGCGTTGCATGGGAATCCGTGCTGCGGCCAGCTTCACCCTACCCTATATCGATCAGTCCTTTGAATACATTCGATATTTTGTGTCGAGCACGGGGGTTCGCGCCGTCCCGCCGATGTGGCATAGTCCGCCCGAATTTCACCGGCTGGGGCAGGAGGCGCTTCGGCAAGGGGAGACGCATGCTTCGGCAAGGGGAGACGCATTGCATGCCCGCAAGCAGCCGGTCCAAGCGTGTGCTGCTCTACAGCCACGACTCCTTCGGTCTCGGCCATGTGAGCCGCTGCCGGACCATCGCCAATGCCATCGTCGAGGCCGATCACTCGGTCTCGGTGCTGATCATCTCGGGCTCGCCGGTCATCGGCTCCTACGAGTTCCGCTCTGGCATCGATTTCGTGCGCGTGCCCGGCGTGGTCAAGATCGAGACCGGCGAGTACGACTCCGCCAATCTCAGGGTCGGCGTGGAGCACACGCTCGAGATGCGCACCCGCATCATCCGCGACACCGCCGACATCTACCGGCCTGACGTCTTCATCGTCGACAAGGAGCCGCTCGGCCTGCGCGGAGAGGTGGGACCGACGCTGCGAATGCTGAAGGATCGCGGCACGCCGCTGGTGCTCGGCCTGCGCGATGTCATGGACGATCCGGTCGCGCTTGCCGCCGAATGGGAACGCAAGCACGTCGTGCCGGCGCTGCGCGACCTCTACGACGAGATCTGGATCTATGGCCTGCCGCAGATCAACAAGCCGCTGACCGGCATCGAGGTGCCGCCCTCGGTGCGCCACAAGATGGTCTATACTGGCTACTTGCGCCGCGACCTGCCGCTGCACAGCGACATCCCGCACGAGGTCGGGGAGATCGACGGGCCGTTCATCCTGGTCACCGCCGGCGGCGGCGGCGACGGCGCCGACCTGATCGACTGGGTGCTCGCGGCCTACGAGCACGATCCGCACATACCCTACGGCGCGGTGATCGTGTTCGGGCCCTTCATGTCGGCGACCGAGCGCGAGGCCTTCAAGGAGCGCGCCGCGAAGTTCCGCAACATCCGCACGCTCACCTTCACCAACAATCTCGGCGCCCTGATGCAGCGCGCTGCGGGCGTGGTCGCGATGGGCGGCTACAACACTTTCTGCGAGATCCTGTCCTTCGACAAGAAGGCGATCATCGTACCGCGCACCAAGCCCCGGCTGGAGCAGTTCATCCGCGCGCGCGCGGCGCGCAATATCGGGCTGATCGAGATGCTCGACGCCGATCGTGGCCGCGATCCGCACGCCATGGCGACGGCGCTGCGCCAGCTGCCGCAGCAGGGCCTGCCGAGCGACGTCGTGGTGCCCGGCCTGCTCGACGGGCTGGGCAATGTCTGGCGCCTGCTCGCGAAGCAGCTCGCCCATCCTCATCGCGGCCCCTCGCCGCTGGAGTTGATGGACGACATCGCGGATGGGCCGGACGCTCCGCCGGCGCGCGCCAGGACCTGATCACCGCGCATTTCATGTCGGCACATTCGGATCCGCGCGTCGCGGTCGTGCTGAAAGGCTGGCCGCGCCTTTCCGAAACCTTCATCGCCCAGGAGATCGCGGGCCTCGAAGCCCGCGGCGTGGCGCTGGAGATCTGGTCGCTGCGCCGGCCCACCGACAAGACGCGCCACCCCGTGCACGACCGCGTCGTCGCCCGCACGGTCTACCTGCCGGAGTATCTGAAGGACGATCCGCGCCGCGTGTTGACGGGCTGGCTGAAGGCGCGGCGCCTGCCGGGTTACCGTGCGGCGCACCGGAAGTTTCTCGCCGATCTGTGGCGCGATCCTTCGGCCAATCGCGTGCGGCGTTGGGGCCAGGCGCTCGTCCTGGCGGCGGAGCTGCCGGCCTCCATCGAACATCTCTATGCGCACTTCCTGCACACGCCCTCTTCGGTGACGCGCTATGCGGCCGCCATGCGGGGCCTGCCGTGGAGCGTGTCGGCGCATGCCAAGGATATCTGGACCAGCCGGCCGTGGGAGATGTCGGGAAAGCTCGCCGACTGTTCCTGGCTGGTGACCTGCACGGCCGGCGGCCTGGAGCGGCTGCAGCAGCTCGCGCCGCGGCCGGATCGCCTGAAGCTCGTCTATCACGGGCTCGACTTCGCCCACCTGCCGCTGCCGCCGCAGGCGCGAAGCTGGCGCGACGGCTCGGATCCGGCAGATCCGGTGGTCATCCTGTCGATCGGCCGCAAGGTCGAGAAGAAAGGCTACGACGATCTGTTGGACGCGTTGGCGCGCCTGCCGCCTGCGCTCGCCTGGCGCTTCGAGCATGTCGGCGCGGGCGAACTGTCCGATTCGCTCAAGGCCCAGGCCACCCGTCTCGGCATAGCCGAGCGCTGCATCTGGCACGGCGCACAGCCCCAGAAGGTGGTGTTCGCCGCCCTGGCCCGCGCCGACCTCTTCGTGCTGGCGAGCAAGAAGGCGGCCGACGGGGACCAGGACGGGCTGCCCAACGTGCTGATGGAGGCGGCCCATCAGGGCCTCGCCATCGTCTCGACCCATGCCGCGGCCATCGGCGAGTTCATCGCCGACGGCGACAATGGCCTGCTGGTCTCTCCCGGCGCGCCCGACGCGCTGGCGGGGGCGCTGGCACGCCTGGCGGCCGACCCTGGCCTGCGCCGGCGTCTCGCCCATCGTGCCGGCGAGACCGTGCGCACGCGCTTTTCCTTCGAGGCCGGCATCGACTGGATCGCCGCAGCGCTCGGCCAACCGCCGCTTGCAGAGGCGCGCGCCGCGGAGTGATCGACATGCGCGTGCTGTTGCACACGCCGCTCAAGCCGCCGGACAGTCCCACGCCCTCGGGCGATCGCGAAATGGCGCGCGGGCTGGTGCGCCTGCTGCGCCGCCTCGGCCATACCGTGACGATGCCGGCGCTGAGCCGCGTGTCACCTGGCGTGCCGGCGCCCGAGGCCCATCTCGGCCTGGAGCGGCAGGCGCGCCGCCAGGCCCGGCGGCTGGTCGCGCGCTGGCGCGCGTTGCCCGCCGGCCACCCCGAGCGCTTCGACCTGTGGTTCACCTATCACTGCTACTACCGCAAGCCGGACTGGCTGGGCCCGCTCGTCACCCAGGCGCTGGGCGTGCCCTATGCGATCGCCGAGGCCTCGCACGCCCCGCGCCGCGCCCAGGGCGCGACGCGGCTCGGCCATCGCGCCGTCGAACGCGCGCTGGCCGCGGCCGACCTCGTCCTTACCGTGAACCCTCGCGATATCCCCGGCGTACGGGCGCGGCTGCGGCCGGGAGCGCATCAGGTCTGGCTGCCGCCTTTCATCGACGTCGCGCGGTTCGGCGTCGTCCGCCGCCGCCCGGCAAACGATCCGCCGCTGCTGCTGAGCGTCGGCATGATGCGCACGCGCGACAAGCTCGACTCCTATCGCGTCCTGGCCGACGCCCTGGCGCTGGTGAAGGATCGGCCCTGGCAGGCCCTGCTGGTGGGCGACGGGCCGGCGCGAGGCGAGGTCGAGACCTTGATGGCGCCGCTGGGCGGGCGCGTGCGCTTTGCCGGCGCGGTGCGGCATGAGGCACTGCCGGAGATCTATGCCTCGGCGGACCTTTACCTTTGGCCCGCGATCAACGAAGCCTATGGCATGGCCTTTCTCGAAGCCCAGGCAGCCGGCCTGCCGGTCGTGGCCGGCCGGGCCGGCGGCGTGCCGGCGGTCGTGGCCGATGGCGTCACCGGCCTGCTGACGCCGGCCGGCGATGCGCGGGCGTTCGCCGCCGCCGTCGGCCGGCTGCTCGACGCGCCGGTCGATCGGGCACGGCTTGGCGCTGCGGCGCGCGCCCGGGTCGCCGCCCGTCACGACGAACGGGCCGCCGCCCGCGCCTTGGCGGCCGCGCTGCGGCTGCTGCGATGAGCGTGCCTTTCGCCATCCTGCGCCACGCCGCCACGGCCTGGAACACCGAGCGGCGCCTGCAGGGCATGACCGACACCGTCCTCAGTCCCGAAGGCGAGGCCGAGGCGCGACATTGGCGCCTGCCGCCGCCGGCCGATCGTTGGCCAAGGCTCAGCAGCCCGCTGCAACGCGCACGCCGTACCGCCGAGCTTCTGCAGCCTTTCGCCGCCGTCACGCTCTGCTCCGCGTTGCGCGAGATGAGCTTCGGCACCTGGGAGGGCTACACCATCGCCGACTTGCGCGCGACGGTGGGCGAGGCCTTCATCGCCGCCGAGCGCAAGGGCCTGGATTTCCAGCCGCCCGGCGGGGAGTCGCCGCGTGCGGCGATGGCGCGCATCGGCCAGTGGGCCGCCGGCATCGCCGAAGACGGCGAGCCGGTCGTCGCGGTTTCGCACAAGGCGGTGATTCGGGCCCTGCTGGCCCTGGCGACCGGCTGGGACATGACCGGCCGGCCGCCGCACAAGCTCGATTGGCACTGCCTCCACTTCTTCGAGGCCGGGCACGACGGCTCAGTGCGGGTCGCCCGTCTCAACGTGCCGTTCGCGAGTGGCCGGTGAGCGCCCGCATCTTCTTTCATGTTCAGCATCTTCTGGGGATCGGCCATCTGCGCCGCGCCGCGACCCTGGCGCGCGCTCTCGCTGCCGGCGGCTTCGATGTGCTGCTGGTCTCGGGCGGAGCGCCAGATGCGGCCCTCGAGCTGGGCGGCGTGCGCTTCCACCAGCTGCCCCCGCTGCGCGCCGTGGACGAGGGACTGCGCGAGCTCTGCCGCCTCGACGGCACGCCGCTCGACCCGGTCTTCGAGGCCCGGCGTGCAAAGACCTTGATCGACCTGCTGCGCGCCGAGGCGCCCGACATCCTGATTACCGAGCAGTTTCCTTTCGGCCGCACCCGCCTGCGTTTCGAGCTGCTGCCGTTGTTGGAAGCGGCCAAGGCGCTTCGGCCGCGACCGCTGATCGTCTCCTCGGTGCGCGACGTGGTGCGCCGCACTGCCTCGCCGCAGCGCATCGCCGAGGCGGTGGGCATTTTCGAGCAATCTTTCGACGCCGTGCTGATCCACGCCGATCCCGCGGTCGTAGCCTTTGGCAAAAGCTTCAGCGGATGGGATCGCATCGAGGAGCGCGCCTTCTATACCGGCTATGTCGCCGAACAGGATCCGGCCTCACAATCCTGCAGCATGGCGGGATCCGGTGAGGTCATCGTGTCGGTGGGCGGCGGGGCCGTCGGTGCCCCGCTGTTGCGCGCCGCCGCGGCGGCGCGGGCCAGGACGCCGCTGGCCGACCGCACCTGGCGTCTGCTGATCGGCGCCGGCGTGCCGGAGGCCGAGCGCGAGGCGCTGGGTTCGCCTGGCGAGGGCATCGTGATCGAGCCGTCGCGTCGCGACTTCACCAGGCTCCTGCGCAACTCGGTGCTCTCGATCTCGCAGGCCGGCTACAACACCACTGTCGAAACGCTGTGCTGCGCCGACCGCGCCGTGCTGGTGCCCTTCGGCACCGAGCGCGAGACCGAGCAGGCCGATCGCGCGGCCCTGCTGGCCGATCGCGGCATGGTCGCCGTGGTGCCGCCCGGCACGCTCTCGCCCGAAAGCCTGGCGGTGGCGGTACGGCAGGCTCTGGCCGGCCCGTCGATCCGCAGCTTCCCGCCCTGCGACGCCCGGGGCGGGGCGGCCAGCGCCGACCTGCTGTACCGCCTGCTGCGGCGCGGGGGCCGGCCGTGAGCGACTGGCAGGCGCTCGCCGACGAGGTGGCACGCTGGCAGGAGCTCGGCCGCCGTGCCGAGCTGTGGTGGCGCGACGATGATGCCGCCGATGCAAGTCCCGCGCTCGACCGGCTGCTTGCCCTCCATCGTGAGACGGCAACGGCCCTGGCGCTTGCGGTCGTGCCCGCCCGGGCCACCCCGGCGCTGGCCGATCGTCTCGCCGAGGAGCTTGACGTCGATTTGCTGCAGCACGGCTACGGCCACGTGAACCACGCTCCGGCGGGCGAAAAGAAAGCCGAGCTTGGGCCGCATCGTCCGGCCATGGTCGTGCTGGGCGAGTTGGGCACGGGCTGGATGGCGCTCGAACGCCTGTTTGGCGGCCGTGCCCTCGCCGTCCTAGTGCCGCCCTGGAACCGCATCGCGCCCGCCCTGGTGCCGACCCTGCCGGAGATCGGTTTCACCGGCCTGTCGAGCTTTGGACCGCGGCGCCGTCCCCGTCCCGTGAAGGGGCTTTTGCAGGTCAACGCCCATGTCGACTTGATCGACTGGAAGGGCAGCCGCGGCTTCGTCGGCGAGCAGGCGGCCCTTGCCGCCCTCGTCGCCGCCCTGGCGCATGCGCGCACCATGTCGCACGAGCCTGTCGGTCTTCTCAGTCATCATCTTGCGATGGACGCCGAGGCGTGGGATTTCCTAAGGTTGTTTTGTGAAAGAGCAGCAACAATGCCGGGTCTTCGTTTTCGTCCGGCACGCGAATTCTTCGCGGGAGGGGAGGGACGCGGTTGAGCTCTGCCGATCTGCGCTATCCGCGTCAGACGCTGTGGGCCGACTATATCCGTGCCTTGGCGGGCGCGCTGCTGTGCGGCGTGCCGCTGCTCGCCGTCGCGGTCAATCGCTGGCTGGCGCTGATCTTGGGCGCGGGCTTCGTGCTGTTCGCCTTGTTCCTGGTGCGCACGGCACTGCGCCATCGCACGCGCTATCTGCTGGCGGACGACACGCTCTGCGCCGACGGCCCGGCCGGCGCAGTGGTCGAATGGCGCCGCATCGACCGGTTGAAGCTCAGCTACTTCTCGACCAAGCGCGATCGTTCCGGCGGCTGGATGCAGCTCACCGTCGGTTCGACCGGCGGGCGAACGGTGAAGATCGATTCGTCGCTCGATGGCTTCCATGATGTGGTCGAGCGCGCGGCGCGTGCCGCGACGGAGGCCGGATTGACGCTGAACGAGGCCACGCGCGCCAATCTGAGGGCAATGGGGATCTCCGTGGCGGGTCAGGAAGCAACGGTATGAAGGATCTGCTGCGCGTCGAGAAGCTGACTGTCGACTTTGGCGTTCACGAAGGCACCTTGCGGGCGGTCGACAATGTCAGCTTCGCGATCCGGCCCGGCGGCACCGTGGCGCTGGTCGGCGAATCGGGCTCGGGCAAGTCGGTATGCAGCCAGGCCATCATGGGCCTGCTGCCGCGCACCGCGACCATCGCGTCGGGCTCGATCCTGTTCGACGATCCACGCAGCACCGCCGAGCCGATCGACATCGCCAAGCTCGAGCGCACCGGGCCCGAGATGCGCACCATCCGCGGCGGCGCCATTTCCATCATCTTCCAGGAGCCGATGACGTCGTTGTCGGCGCTGCACACCGTCGGTGATCAGATCGGCGAGGCTGTCGAGCTGCATGGCGGTGGTGGCCATTTCAGCGACATTCACCAGCTCGGCGACCAGATCAACGAGGCCGCCCTTCTGTCCGGCCGCAAGCTGACGCGGCTCGAGATCGACGCCCTCACCATCGACATGCTGCGCATGGTCGGCTTTCCCGACCCCAAGCGCGCGCTGCGCACCTATCCCTTCGAGCTGTCGGGCGGCCTGCGCCAGCGCGCCATGATCGCCATGGCGCTGGTCTGCCGACCCGCGTTGCTGATCGCCGACGAGCCGACCACGGCGCTCGACGTCACCATCCAGGCCCAGATCCTGCGGCTCATGAAGGACCTGCAGGCCGAGCTCGGCATGGCGCTCCTGATGATCACCCACGATCTCGGCGTGGTCGCCAACGTGGCCGACGACGTGGTGGTGATGTATCGCGGCAAGGTCGTGGAATCAGGTGACCTGCACGACATCTTTCGCGATCCGCAGCATCCCTATCTGAAGGCGTTGCTGCACGCCGTGCCACGCTTCGACATGACGCCCGGCGAGCGGCTGATGCCGATCCGCGAGATCACCGCCGCCACCGGTCATCTCCTGAAGGAGAAGGCGGTCGCCAAGCCCACTACTTCCTTCAATCCCGACGCTCCGGTGCTGAAGGTGCGCCATCTCTCCAAGACCTTCACCATCCGCAAGGCCGACACCTTGCTCGAGCAGCTTCTCGGCGGCGGCACGACGCGCACCGTGCGCGCCGTCAACGACGTGAGCTTCGACGTCCAGCGCGGCGAGTGCCTGGGGCTGGTGGGCGAATCGGGTTGCGGCAAGACCACGCTCAGCAAGATCCTGATGCGCGGCATCTCGGCCGATCCGGGCGAGGACGCCAGCGGCCGCGTCGTGTTCGACGACTGGGGCCGCAAGATCGACGTGCTGGCCCTGGAAGGCGGCGAGCTCGATCGCTTCCGCACCAAGCTGCAATTCATCTTCCAGGACCCGTTCGGCTCGCTCAATCCGCGCATGACCGTCTACGACATCCTGGTCGAGCCGCTGGTCATCCATAACATCGGCAAAGACGCCTATCGCCGCGAGATGGTGAGCGAGCTGATGGAGATGGTCGGTCTCGACCGCAGGCATCTCAGCCGCTACCCGCACTCCTTTTCAGGCGGTCAGCGGCAGAGGATCGGCATCGCCCGCGCGTTGGCGCTGCGGCCCGACATGGTGATCTGCGACGAGCCCGTGTCGGCGCTCGACGTGTCGATCCAGGCGCAGATCCTCAATCTCCTGAAGGACCTGCAGAAGCAGCTCGGCCTCACCTACCTCTTCATCTCCCACAATCTCGCGGTGGTCGACTACATCGCCGACCGCATCGCCGTTATGTGCGCCGGGCGGCTGGTCGAGCTCGCTCCTTCGGGAGAGCTGTTCCGCAACCCGATCCACCCCTACACCCAGGCGCTGTTGTCGGCGGTGCCCGTGCCCGACCCCGAGGCCCGCCTCGATCTCGGCGCGCTGATGGAAGGCAAGGCCTCCGACCCGACAGCCTGGCCCGAGCCGTTCCGTGACACCAGCCGCAATCCGGTTTTCTGGACCGAGGTCTCGCCCGGGCACTTTGTGCGCCGCACGCGGCCGGACGGACGGGAAGGGACCCTTTAGCATGCTGCGCTACGTCGCCCGCCGCGTCCTGCTGATGATCCCGACGCTCTTCATCATCAGCGCTCTCGTCTATTTCATCATCGACCTGCCGCCGGGCGACTGCGTGACCTCGCAGATCGACGAGCTGCTGGCGCGCGGCGATCCCGACGCCCTGCAGCGCGCCGACGAGCTTCGCCAGCTCTACGGCCTCGACCACCCGCTGTGGTATCGCTACCTGCACTGGGTCTCGGGGGTCTTCCGCTGGGACTTCGGCCTGTCCTGCCAGGACACCGTGCCGGTGGCCGACCTGATCGGCGAGCGGATCGTCCTCACCATCATCATGGAGACGTCGACCATCGCCTTCATCTGGATCGTGTCGTTCGTGATCGGCGTCTATGCCGCCACCCACCAGTACAAGCTCGGTGACTATGTCGCCTCCTTCATCGGCTTCATCGGTCTCGCCATCCCCAACTTCCTGCTGGCGCTGGTGCTGCTCTATGTCGGCAAGGTCTATTTCGGCCTGTCGATCGGCGGCCTGATGGATCCCGAATATATCGAGCAGCCGATGAGCTGGGGCAAGGCGGCTTCGGTGCTGCAGCACCTCCTCATCCCGGTGATCGTCATCGGCATGTCGGGCACCGCCGGCATGATCCGCCGCCTGCGCGCCAATCTCCTCGACGAGCTGCAGAAGCAGTATGTCGTCACCGGCCGGGCCAAGGGCCTGCCGCCGCTGCGCCTCCTCATCAAGTATCCGCTGCGCCACGCCATCAATCCCTTCGTCGCCGACATCGGCGGTCTCCTGCCCGAGGTGATCTCGGGCTCCGTCATCGTCTCGGTCGTGCTGTCGCTGCCGACCACCGGCCCGATGCTGCTGGGCGCGCTCAAGACCCAGGATGTGAATCTCGCCGCCACCTTCCTGTTGTTCGTGGCGGCACTGACGGTGATCGGCATGCTGGTCTCCGACCTGGCGCTGGCCGCCCTCGACCCGCGCATCCGTTTCGGCGCGACGTCCGAGAAATGAGGCCGCGATGACCGACGACCGCATCACCGAACGCCGCCGCGCCGAACACTTCGTCAGCCGCGAGCCGTGGGATCCTTACGTTGCCGAGCGGCTCACGGCCGAGCAGGAACGCTACTACATGGCCGGCCAGTGGAAGCTGATGTGGTGGCGCTTCCGCCGCCATCGGCCGGCCGTGGTCTCGGCGGCCTTCCTGGCGCTGATGTACTTCTCGACCGTGATCAGCGAATGGATCGCGCCCTACGACCTGCACACGCGCCATTCGGCCTATATCTTCGCCCCGCCGCAGCAGGTCCACCTGTTCCACGACGGCCAGTTCCTGGGGCCCTTCGTCTATGCGCTCAAGACCACGCGCGACATGGAGACCCTGCAGCGCGTCTACACGCCGGACACCTCCAAGCCGCAGCCGTTGCGCTTTTTCTGCCTGGGCGATTCCTACGAATTCTGGGGCCTGATCGACGGCAGCTTCCACTTCGTCTGTCCGCCCGAGGGCGGGCGGTTCTTCTGGCTGGGGACCGACCGGCTGGGGCGCGACATGTTCAGCCGCATCGTCTATGCCGCGCGCGTCTCGCTCACCATCGGCATCATCGGCATTGTGCTTTCCTTCGCGCTGGCGCTGATCCTGGGCGGCTTGGCCGGCTACTATGGCGGTTGGGTCGACATGATCGTCCAGCGCATTACCGAGATCATCAAGAGCTTCCCGCACCTGCCGCTGTGGCTGGCGCTGTCCGCCGCGTTGCCCGTCACCTGGTCGCCGCTCCTGGTCTATTTCGGCATCACCCTGATCCTGGCCCTGCTCGACTGGCCGGGCCTGGGCCGTGCCGTGCGCTCCAAGCTCCTGTCGCTGCGCGAGGAGGACTACGCCGCCGCCGCCCAGATGATGGGCGCCAAGCCCGGCCGCATCATCGGCCGCCACCTGCTGCCGGGCTTCATGAGCCATCTCATCGCCTCGGCCACGCTGTCGATCCCGTCGATGATCCTGGCCGAGACGGCGCTTTCCTTCCTGGGCCTCGGTCTGCGCCCGCCCATCACTTCCTGGGGCGTGCTGCTCAACGAGGCGACGGACATCAACGTAGTGGCGGTGAACTGGTGGCTCATGTTGCCTGTCGTGCCGGTGATCCTGGTGATTCTGGCCTACCAGTTCATGGGCGACGGCATGCGCGACGCGGCCGATCCCTACGCCTGATGCGAGTGCACAAGGCGCACCATCAGCGCCTTGTTTCCCAACCGAATTTCGCAATTCCCCCAGATACTTGGGTGTGATCAAGAAATCACACTTTGGCCCTATTTGGGTCTAGCGACGGCCATGGCGGCTTTCCATCTTCGGGCTGTATCTCCCCCGAACGTGGTCCCCCCAAAGCCACGTTCTAGCCTCTTCGGAGGCGCTTGGGCCGTCCTCTCACTCTCCCCCGAGAGGACGGCCTTTTTCTTTGCCCCGTGCTAGGACGGCGCCGATGGCGCCCGCTTTTCTCGACGTCGCGGACCTCGCCTGCCGCCGCAGCGGCCGCAAGGTGTTCGACCGGCTTTCCTTCGCCTTGGGCGCGGGCGAACTCCTGACGCTGACCGGGCGCAACGGCAGCGGCAAGACCACGCTGCTGCGCGTGCTCGCCCTGTTGGTGCGGCCCGAGGCCGGAACCATCCGCTGGCGGGGTGTCGACGTTGGAGCCGATCCCGAGACCTGGCGCGGACAGCTGGCCTGGCTCGGCCATCTCGACGGGTTGAAGGGCGACCTGTCGGTGGGCGAGAACCTTCTCATCGCCGAACGGCTGCGCGGCGCGCCTCCGGCGGACGATCGGCTCGACGGCGCCCTGGTCGCCTTCGATCTGGCATCCCTGGCGACGCGGCCGGTGCGCACCTTGTCTGCCGGCCAGCGCCGGCGCGCGGCACTTGCCCGCGTGGTCCTGTCGCAGGCGCCGCTGTGGTTGCTCGACGAGCCGCTGAATGCCCTCGACAGCGCCGCCCAGGCGGCCTTCCGCGGCGCGATGGGCCGGCACCTGGAGGCCGGCGGGCTCGCCGTCGCCGCCACCCATGCCGATCTCGGCCTGCCCGGCGCGCGCTTCCTGAATCTCTCGCCATGAACGGCTTCACCGCCCTGCTGCTGCGCGATCTGCGTCTGGTATGGCGTCGTCCGGGCGATGTCGCGGTCGTGCTGGCCTTCTTCGCCGTGGCCACCGTGCTCTTCCCGCTGGGCATCGGCCCGCAGAGCAACCTGCTGGCCCGCATCGCCGCCGGCGTGCTGTGGTGCGCCGCCCTCTTCGCCTCGCTGCTCTCCCTCGATCGCCTGTTCGCCGCCGATCACGAGGACGGCTCGCTCGACCTCCTCCTGCTGGCGCCCTGGCCGCTCGAGCTCGCGGCGCTGGCCAAGTGCACGGCTCACTGGATCGTGACCGGCCTGCCGCTGGCCGCGCTCGCGCCGCTGCTGGGCGTGGCCTTCGGTCTCGACGGGCAAAGTCTGCTGGCGCTGGCCGCCACGCTGCTGGTGGGCACGCCCACCCTGTCCCTGATCGGCGGCCTGGCTGCCGCGCTCACCCTGGGGGCGCGCCGCGGCGGCGCCCTGCTGGCCCTGCTCGCCTTGCCGCTATGCGTGCCGACCCTGATTTTCGGCTCCGGCGCCATCGAAGCCCTGGCGATGAGCGGGGATGTCACCACTTCTCTCGCGATCCTGGCCGCCCTTGCCCTGGTGGCGCTGGCCACCACCCCTTGGGCCATGGCCGCGGCCTTGCGCCAGGCGGGAGAATAGGGCCGAGGCGTGGCGCCGGGTGAGTGATTCTGCCGGGTGGACAAAGCCCGGGCCGGGACGGAAACAAGGGTCTCATGGCCGACCTGCATTTCCTCGCCAACCCTGCGCGCTTCCGCCGCTTCAGCCAGCGCGTGCTGCCGGGCCTGTCGCTGGCCACCCTGCTGTCGCTGGGCGTGGGGCTGTGGCTGGCGTTGCTGCAGTCGCCGCCCGACTACCAGCAGGGCGAGACGGTGCGCATCATGTACGTACACGTGCCCACGGCGTGGCTCGCCATGGCGGGTTATGCGCTGCTGGCCGCCCTTGGCGCCGCGCTGCTGGTGTGGCGCCATCCGCTGGCCGCGCTGATGGCGCGCGCCGCCGCGCCGGTCGGCGCCTGTTACGCGCTGGTCTGCCTGCTCACCGGCTCGCTGTGGGGCCGGCCGATGTGGGGCACCTACTGGGTGTGGGACGCCCGGCTCACCTCGATGCTGCTGCTGTTCTTCCTCTATCTCGGCCATATCGCGCTCAGCCGCGCCTACGACGATGCCGAGCGTGGCGATCGCGCCGCGGCCATCCTGGCGCTGATCGGCGTCATCAACCTGCCGATCATCAAGTTCTCGGTCGATTGGTGGAACACGCTGCACCAGCCGGCCTCGGTGGCGCGCATGGGCGGCCCCACCATCGATCCCGCCATACTGCTGCCGCTGCTCTGGATGGCGGGGGCTTTCCTGCTGCTGTTCATCCTGCTGGTGCTGGTGCGCACCGAGACCGAGATCGACCGTCGCCGCCTGGAGATCGCGGAACAGAACGCATGAACAGCTACGCCGTCTTCATCATGTCGGCCTATCTCGCGGTGTTCGTCATCCTGGGCGGGCTCACCATCGCCTCGCTCAGCGCCCGCAACAAGGTGCGCCGCGAGCTGGCCGAGCGCGGGCTGGACAGGCCCCGCGAACAGCGGGCAAGGGCCGCCCGATGACACCCAAGCGCCGGCGCCTGTGGCTGCTCGTGGGCTCGCTCGCCGTGCTCGGCGGCGCGGTGGCGCTGGTGCTGTCTTCGCTGGGCGACAACCTCGTCTTCTTCTATTCGCCGACGCAGGTCGCCGAGAAGCATCCGGGACCCCAGCGGCACTTCCGGCTCGGCGGCCTGGTCGAGGCCGGCAGCGTGCGCAAGGACGGGCAGGAGGTGCGCTTCACCGTCACCGACACGCGCAAGAGCGTCGACGTCGTCTATCGCGGCATCCTGCCCGATCTCTTCCGCGAAGGTCAGGGCGTGGTCGCCGAGGGAACGCTCGGCGCCGACGGCGTGTTCGTCGCCCGCGAGGTCCTGGCCAAGCACGACGAGAAGTACATGCCGCCCGAGGTCGCCAAGGCGATCAAGGATGCCGGCCAATGGCGGGAGAACAGCAAGTGATCCCCGAGGTCGGCCAGTTTGCGCTTGATCCTGGCGCTCATGGTGGCGCTGGTGCAGGGGACCCTGCCCCTGGTCGGCGCCGCGACGGGCGATCTGCGGCTGATGGCGCTCGGCCGCACCGCCGCGCTGACGCAGGCCTTCCTGGTGATCCTCGCCTTCGGCGCGCTGATGCAGGCCTATGTGACGTCGGATTTCTCCGTCGCCAACGTCGTCGCCAATTCGCACTCGGCCAAGCCGCTGCTCTACAAGATCACCGGCGTGTGGGGCAACCACGAGGGCTCGATGCTGCTGTGGGCGCTGATCCTGTCGCTCTTCGGCGCCGCCGTCGCGCTGTTCGGCGCCAACCTGCCCGACACGTTGCGCAGCCGCGTGCTCGCCATCCAGGCGCTGATCGGCGTGGGCTTCCTCGCCTTCCTGCTCTTCACCTCCAATCCCTTCGAGCGGGTCTCGCCCGCACCGCTCGACGGCAACGGCCTCAATCCGCTGCTGCAGGATCCCGGCCTCGCCTTCCATCCGCCGCTTCTCTATCTCGGCTATGTCGGCTTCTCGGTGACCTACGCCTTCGCCATCGCCGCCCTGCTCGAGGGCCGCGTCGATGCCGCCTGGGCGCGCTGGGTGCGGCCCTGGACGCTCGCCGCCTGGTGCTTCCTCACGCTCGGCATCGCGCTCGGCAGCTGGTGGGCCTATTACATCCTGGGCTGGGGCGGCTTCTGGTTCTGGGACCCGGTCGAGAACGCCTCGCTGATGCCCTGGCTCGCCGGCACGGCGCTGCTGCATTCCGCCATCGTCGTGGAGAAGCGCGACGCGCTGAAGAGCTGGACCGTCCTGCTCGCCATCCTCGCCTTCTCGCTGAGCCTGCTCGGCACCTTCCTGGTGCGCTCGGGCGTGCTCACCTCGGTGCATGCCTTCGCCCAGGATCCGGCGCGCGGCATGTTCATCCTGGCCTTCCTGCTGGCCGTCACCGGCGGCGGCCTGGCGCTCTATGCCTGGCGGGCGCCCAAGCTTCTGCCGGGCGGCCTGTTCCAGCCGGTCAGCCGCGAAGGCGCGCTGATCCTGAACAACCTGCTGCTCTGCACGCTTGCCGCCACGGTGCTGCTGGGCACGCTCTATCCGCTGTTCCTCGACCTGATCAGCGGCGACAAGGTCTCGGTCGGTCCGCCCTTCTTCAACGCCACCTTCGTGCCGATCTGCATGGCCCTGTTCGCCGCCCTCTGCGTCGGCCCGTTCCTGGGCTGGAAGCGCGCCGAGCTGTGGCCGGCGCTGCTCCATCTGCGCCTGGCCTTCATCGTCTCGCTGGTCGCGGCCATCGTCGCGGCCTTTGCCGTCGACGGCCGCGCCACCCTGGCCGCCGTCGTCTTCGGCTTCGGCGTCTGGCTGGTCGTGGGCAGCCTCGACGGAATTCGCAAGCCGCCTGCGGCTGGGACGCGCGCCATGGGCCGAGAGCCTGCGCCGCCTGCGCTCGACGCCGCGCGCCGCCCTCGGCATGACCATCTCGCACGCCGCGCTGGGCTTCGTCGTGCTGGGCGCGGTGGCGACCGGGGCCTGGCATCTCGAGCTGATCCGCACCCTGAAGCTCGGCGACAAGGAGAGCTTCGCGGGCTACGAGGTCACCTTGCGGAGCGTCGACAGCGTGCCGGGTCCCAACTACGTCGCCGAGCGCGCCACGCTCGACGTGACCGTCGATGGCCGGCCCTTCACCGTCCTGCGGCCCGAGCGCCGGCTGTTCCTGGTGCAGCGCCGCCAGGTCTCCGAGACCGCGATCCAGACCAACCTGCTGCGCGACTTCTACGCCACCCTGGGCGAAGGCAATGCCCAGTCGGGCTGGGTGGTCCGCCTCTACTTCAATCCGCTGGCGCCGTGGATCTGGCTCGGCGCGGCGCTCTGCGCCTTCGGCGGCTTCGTCTCCTTGAGCGACCGTCGCCTCAGGATCGGCGCGCCGTCGCGTCGGCCGGCGGTGCAGGCCGCGGAGTGATCACGGCCGCCGTCGCTTCGAGTGGAAGCGGCCGTAGGCGAAATAGAGCACCAGCCCGATCACCAGCCAGACCAGCAGCCGCAGCCAGGTGAGCGGCGCCAGGCCGGCCATCAGGCCGAGGCAGGAGAGAATCCCCGCCAGCGGCAGCCACGGCACCTTGGGCACGCGAAACGGCCGCGGCACCGCGGGCTCGGCCGTGCGCAGGTAGATCACCGCCGCGCACACCATGATGAAGGCGAACAGCGTGCCGACGCCGACCAGCTGGCTCAGCACGTCGATCGGCATGGTCGCCGCCGTCAGCGCCACCACGCCGCCGATCAGGCGCTGGCTGACATGGGGCGTCTTGAAGCGCGGATGGATGCGCGCGCAGGCCGCCGGCAGCAGCCCGTCATTGGCCATGGTGGCGAAGATGCGGCCCTGGCCGTAGAGCAGCACCAGGATCACGGTGGTGAGCCCGATCAGCGCGCCGAGATCGATCACCACGGTGAACCATTCCAGACCCATCGCGCGCACCCCGCGGGCGATCGGGTCGGCCACGTTGAGCTCGGCATAGGGCACCAGCCCCGTCAGCACCGCGGCGACCGCGATATAGAGCGCGGTCGAGACGGCGAGCGAGCCCAGGATGCCGATCGGCATGTCGCGCTGCGGGCGGCGCGCCTCCTGCGCGCAGTTCGAGACGGCGTCGAAGCCGATATAGGCGAAGAACACGATCGAGGCGCCGCGCAGGACGCCGCTCACCCCGAACGAGCCGAACGTGCCGGTGTTGTCCGGGATGAAGGGATGCCAGTTGGCGGGCTTCACATAGGCCGCGCCCAGCACGACGAAGGCCACCACGACGGTGACCTTCAGCGCCACCATGACATTGTTGAGCCGCGCCGAGTCGCGCGTGCCGCGCACCAGCAGCGCGGTGATCAGCAGCACGATGGCGGCGGCCGGCAGGTTGGCGATCGCCGTCGCGGTGCTGCCGTCGGCCAGGGTCACGGCCTGCCCGGTGGCCGCCGTCCAGCGCGGCGGCAGGCCGAGTCCGCCAAGCTTGAGCAGGCTCTGGAAATAGCCCGACCAGCCGACGGCCACGGTCGCGCCGCCCATGGCGTATTCGAGGATCAGGTCCCAGCCGATCACCCAGGCGGCGAGCTCGCCCAGGGTGGCGTAGGTGTAGGTGTAGCTGCTGCCCGACACCGGCAGGAAGGCGGCGAGCTCGGCATAGCACAGCCCGACCAGCCCGCAGGCGATGGCGGCCAGCACGAAGGACAGCACGATCGCCGGGCCGGCATAGAGCGCCGCCGCCGTGCCGGTGAGCACGAAGATGCCGGCGCCGATGATGGCGCCCACGCCCATGGCGGCGATGCTGAAGGGGCCGAGCACCTTGGCCAGCCGGTGGATGGGGAAGTCCTGCGAGGCAACGATCTCCGCCACCGGCTTGCGCGTCAGCACCCGTCTCAGATCCATGCATTCCCCCCGCGCCTTTTTGCGGGCTGGTCTGCGGCTTGGCAACCCGTCCGCCGCCCAGGCGCCTGTGCTACCTAGGAGCGACCAAGCCATGTCCCGCCGCCTCCTTTTCCTGCTGCCCCTGCTGACCCTCGCCCTGATGGCGGGGTTCTTCGCCTGGTCGCTGCTGGCCGGCCGCGATCCGGCGTCGATCGGCTCGGTGATGGTGGGCCGGCCGGCGCCGCGGCTCGACCTCGCGGCGCTCAGGCCCGGCGAGCCGCCGATCACCGACGCGCTGCTGCGGTCGGGCAAGCCGGTGCTGGTGAACTTCTTCGCCAGCTGGTGCACGCCCTGCCTGGCCGAGCAGCCGCTGCTGCTGCGGCTCAAGGAGCGCGAGGGTGCCGCCATCATCGGCATCGCCTGGAAGAACAAGCGCGACGAGGCGCTCGCCTGGCTGGGCCGCCTGGGCGATCCCTTCCACGCCGCCGGCCTCGATCTCGACGGCAAGGCCGGCCTCGACTGGGGCCTGAGCGGCGTGCCCGAGACCTACGCCATCGACGGCCAGGGCATCGTGCGCCTGCACTTCCGCGGGCCGATCACCGAGCGCGACCTGACGGAGTCCGTCCTGCCGTTCCTCAGGGGCCAGAAGAAGTGAAGCGCGCGCTCGCCCTGGTGCTGTCCCTGCTGCTAGCGACGCTCGTCGCCCTGCCGGCGCTCGCCGTCGAGCCCTCGGAGATGCTGGCCGATCCCGCGCTCGAGGCGCGGGCGCGCGCGATCGGCCAGGCGCTGCGCTGCGTCGTCTGCCAGAACCAGTCGATCGACGATTCGCAGGCCGAGGTGGCGCACGACATGCGCCTGGCGGTGCGCGCGCGCCTGGTCGCGGGCGACAGCGACGACCAGGTCTTCGCCTACATGGTCCAGCGCTATGGCGACTATGTCCTGCTGAAGCCTCCTTTCAAGATGCGCACCCTGGTGCTGTGGCTGGGCGCGCCGCTGCTGCTGGTGGTGGCGGGCATCGCGCTGCTGCTGGCCGCGCGCCGTCGCCGCCGCGCCGGCCTTGGCCCGCCGCCGCCCTTGAGCGAGGCCGAGCAGCGGCGTCTGGATGAGTTGTTGGCTGCAGACGACGGGTGTCATCCCGAGCGCAGCGAGGGACCTTTGAAGCAGCGCGAAAGGTCCCTCGGCCTGCGGCCTCGGGATGACAGCTAGGTCCATGCTCGAATTCCTCCTCGCCCTGCTCGCCACCGCGACCGTCGGCGTCCTGCTGATCCCGCTGTTGCGCGCGCGCGTCGGCTCGCGCGGCCGGCTCGAAGGCGAGCTGGCGATCTATCGCGACCAGCTCGCCGAGCTCGAGCGCGAGCGCCAGGCCGGCACGGTGGCCGAGGGCGAGGCGGCCGCCGCGCGCGTCGAGATCGAGCGGCGCATCCTGGCCGCTGCTGATCGCGATCGGCCGGCGGCGCCCGTGGCCCTGCCGTGGCTGCACCGGCTGCTGCCGCCGGCGCTGGCGCTGGCGATCCCGCTGCTGGCGCTCGGGCTCTATCTCGAGATCGGCCGTCCCGGCCTGCCGGCGGCGCCCTTCGTCGCCGGCGCCAAACCGGCGGCCACCGGCCAGCCGGCGGATCCCGCGCGCCTGGTCGCCGCTGCCCGCGCGCGCGTGGCGGCCGCGCCCGACGATCCCGAGGCCCAGTCGGCGCTGGGCGAGGCGCTCACCCTGGAAGCCGACGGCACGGTGACGCCGCCCGCCCTCGAGGCCTTCAACCGCGCCTTGGCCCTCGATCGCCAAGCGGGCCAACCCGACGATGTGCGCGCTCTCTACTATCTCGGCCTGCACGAGGCGCAGAGCGGCGATTCGAAGGCCGCGCTCAAGCGCTGGCAGGAGCTGCTGGCCAGCAGTCCGCCCGATGCGCCCTACCTGCCCATGCTGCGGGCCGACATCGAGCGCGTCGCCAAGGCGGCGGGCATCGAGCTGCCGCCCATGCCCCCGCAAGCGCCGTCGCCCGGCCAGGTCGAGGCCATGCGCAACCTCTCGCCCGAGCAGCGCCAGCAGGCCATCCGCGGCATGGTCGAGGGCCTGGCGGCGCGCCTGAAGGACAACCCGCAGGACCGCGCCGGCTGGCTGCGCCTGGCCAATGCCTGGAAGGTGCTGGGCGAATACGGATCGGCCGCCGATGCCTATGGCCATGCCGATGCGCTGGCGCCGGTCGATGCCCGCCAGCTCGCCGACTGGGCCGAGGCCGAGGTCCGCCAGATCAAGCCCGGCGCGCCGCCGCCGCCGCCGGCCGTCGCCGTGCTCGAGCGCCTGGAGAAGGCCGAGCCGCGCAATGCGCTGGCGCTGTTCTATCTCGGCGCCGCCTCCTTCGCCGCCGGCGACAAGAAGGCCGCCGCGCAGCGCTGGAAGACGCTGCTCGCCCTGCTGCCGCCCGACGCGCCGATCCGCGGCCTGCTCGAGCAGCGCATCAAGGAGGCCGAGGGCGGCTGAGGCGCGCGGCCGGGTGCGGGCTGCCATGGGCGCCCGCGCCGGCTTGCTCCGCGTCAGGCCGGATCGGGCTTGGGCCGCGGCCGTTCCTCGGACAGGAGCTTGCCGTTCAGCGGATTGACGAGATGTGCGCCGCCGCAGGCCAGGCATTTCTGCGTGACGTAGTGGCCCTCCTCGGAGTCGGCCCCCATCTGGGTGCCCTGCACATTGAGGCCGGTGACCGGACAACGAAAAATGAAATGACGCACGTTGTCCTTCTGCGCGCCGCCCCCGCCCCGCACCTTGATCTGGATCAAGGCGCTTCAGCGTCCGGCCGGCGGCTGCAGGGTGAAGCCGCCGACCACCGCGCCGCGGCCGTCGGCATGCGCCATCGCCACCTCGGCGCGGCGCAGCGCCTTGAGCCGCGCCGGATCGCCGGCCACGCCGATCGCCATGCCGAAATAGCCGTCGTGCCGGTGCTCGGCCACGTGCAGCGTCGCCGTGGGCGCGGTCTGGCGCAGGAACACCGTGTCGCCGGGGAACGGCTTGCCACCCGCCTCGCGCACCGCCTCGAAGCCGCGCAGCGCGCCGGCCTTGCTGGTCCTGGGATCGATGTAGCGCTCCCAGGCCGCGCGCGGGATGGCGAGATGGACGGCGAACTGGTCGAGCGGCAGGGCGTGATGCAGGGTGAGCGTGTTGGCGCCGGCGCCGGCCTGGGCGACGATGAACTTGGTCCAGGCGGGCTTCTTGATCGCCATCTGCGCCATGTCGAAGGGGGCGAGGTTGCGCTGGGCGGTGTGGCGGTCGACCAGCGGGCTGTTGTCGAGCGCCGGCGCCGCGCCCGCCGGCTGGTAGGCGTTGGGCGGCTCGCCCGACATGATGCGCGCCTTCACGCAGGGATGGCTGTCCTTCACCCAGTCGAGCGGCGTGTCGCCGCCCAGCATGGCCGGCGGCACCATGGCCGTCACCGCCTGCACTAGGCCCTTGAGCACCGTGTCGACGTCGAAGCGGAAGCCGACCACGTCGTAGCTCCAGATCCGCATATAGTACTGCTCGTAGGTCGGGTTGGTGCTCGCGACGTCGAGCTCGCCCAGCGAGGGCAGCGGCACGCTGGGCCCCATGAAGCTGTTGAAGGCGAGCGCATCGCCCAGCACGTGGATCGTCTTGCCGCCGAAGGCCATGCGGCCGGCATAGACCGAGGTCGAGTTGCCGATCACGGCCGCCACGTAGTACTGCGCGCCGGGCACCAGGTGCGCCGGCTGCTGGATCACGCCGTGGTCGTTGGTCAGGAAGATCTGCGCGCTGTTCCAGAAGTCGGCCGGCACCGGCACGGCGGGCGGGTTGGGCATCGCGCCGTCGCCCGCGCGCCGTCCGTCGTCGCCCTTGCGGCTGCACACGAACAGGATCGGCGTGGCGTCCTGCGGCTTCACCGGGAATTTCGGCTGAGGCAGGGCGGCAAGCGTCGCCGTGTCGATGGGCGCGCCCTTCGGGACATCGTTCAGCTTGCCGTTGCTGATCCAGGTGCCGAGCGCGTCGATCACGCGCGGCTTGTTCGGCTGGTTGAACTCCAGCCATTCGGTGAAGACCGAGATCGAGCCCTGCAGCGGCGGCGGCATGACCGGCCATTGCTGGCCGCCCACCGTGATCTTGTCGGGCAGCGGCTCGGGCCCCAGCGAGGCGTTGAGGATCGCCCACATCGGGTTGTTGGCCGGCACGGTGTCGTTGTCCTTGAGCGGCTTCATGGTCGGGTTGTAGCCCCAGAACGACGATTGCGGCGCGAGATGGGTGAAGATCCCGTAGGTCGCGTCGGCGTATTTCAGGCTGAAGCCGCCATAGAACTGGTCCTGCGGGTCGTTGTCGCCGTTGATGTGCGCGCCGTGCGAGGCCGCCGTCGCCTGCAGGCGCTTGTAGATCGCGTAGTAGAAGCTCGGATCCGTCGCCATGCCTGCCATCCCCCGAAAAACCGGCAGACAGTACACGTATAGCGTGTATCTCCGCAAGCGCCGATAAATGCGTATCGCGGCGCTCCGCGCCTTGTGTCGGCGGAACGGGGTTCCTGCAGGGGTTTCCGCAGTTCCCGCAAGTGCTCGGCCAATCGGCCATTGGCGTGGACTCCGAACATGAGACGGCGAGACCGCGAACGCGCGATCCGCTTTCCATCATGGAGATTAGTAGTACTTATGATTAAGTCAAGCAATATTTAACAGGGCGGACTGAGTTTCTGCGCACCATACAGCGCAGAAACTCTTGCTCTGCCGGGCGCGCGCCACTCCAGTGGCGCTCAGGGGATGTCGAGCCATGAAGAAAGATGCGCAACTGAAGTCGCGCGCTCCCGGCCATGGTGTCGCTAGGCGGGCAGGCCGGCCAGCATGAGATGGTGGGCGAAGAGCTGGCGTTTGGCGGGATCCTTGAAAGCATGGCCCTGGGCGAAGCGCCGGGCGCTGAACCTGGAATTGACTCTCAGCAGGTCGAGCCCGACCTTGCGCGCGTCTTCGATCTTGCCGCTGGCCGCGAGGCTCGCGGCGAGGAAGCGCAGGTTGGCGGTGAAGCGGGGATTGAGCACCGCCGACCGGCGCGCCCACAGGAACGCATCGTCATAGTCGCCGGCGGCGTAGCTCGACAGCGCGACAATCGAGTAGCTGTAGAACACGTGCGCATCGTAGGGCGACAGGCGCAATCCGATATCGACCCGCCGCCGCGCCTCGCGCGCTTCGCCGAGGTAGCTGAAGGTGGGGCTGCTGCGCAGCCAGGCGATCGCCGAGCTCGGGCTCGATGCCAGGGCGCGGTCGAACAGTTCCAGCGCATGGTCGTAGTCGTGGAACAGGAAGGCCCGCAGGTGGCCGCACAGCGAGAGCGCGTACGGATCGAATCGGTCGAGAGCCAGCGCCATCCGGCTCAGCCGCTCCGCCTCCCTGTTGTCGGCCGCCGGATCGAGCGAGAGACCCTGGTTGTAGCGCACGCTGTGCCAGCCCGCGGCCAGCGCATGCGCCATGGCATAGGTCGGGTCGAGCGCCATGGCGCGCTCGAACAGCGGCAGCGCCTGCATGAACTTGTCGTCCTCGAAGCGATAGAAGAGATCGAGCCCGCGCAGCACGCATTCATAGGCGTCGAGGTTCTCCGGCCGCTTGCGCAGCACGCGGCGCAGCTCGGTTTCATGCACCTGCGGCGCGATCGTCGCCACCACCCGTATCGACAGCTCATCCTGCAGCTGGAACAGGTCTTCGGCCTCGCCGGCGAAGCGGTCGCTCCAGATGGTGGCGCCGCTCTCGCAATCGGCCAGCTCGGCCGACAGCCGGACCTTGTTGCCGACCCGCCGCACGCTGCCCGACAGCATGTAGCGCACGCGCAGGTCGCGGCGGATCTGCCGCGGATCCTGCACGGTGCCGCGGTAGCGCAGGGTCGAGGTGCGCGAGATCACCACCAGCTCGGGCAGGCACGACAGGCCGGAGATGATGTCCTCGACCAGGCCGTCGCTGAAGTAGGAGGTTGCCGTCTCGGCGGTCTGGTCGACGAAGGGCAGCACCGCGATCGAGGGCCGGCGCCGCTGGAAGCTGTCGATCCTCGGCATGGACTTGGGCCGCCTGCCGGCGCCGACCATATAGGCGTGCACCGGCCGACTGATGTTCCTGAGCTTGAGCGTTCCCAGGTCCTTGATCGGCGCGTCGATGCGGCCGCCGATCAGGTCCATGACTGCCGCCGAGACCAGCACGCCGCCGACCGGCGCCTGCGTCTGCAGGCGCGAGACCACGTTGACGCCGTCGCCCAGCAGGTCGGTGCCTTCGACGGTTACCAGCCCCATGTGCAGCGCGCAGCGCAACTCCAGGTGGATGCCATGCTCGGCCGGCATGTTGCGGGCCGTCTCCTGGACCTCAAGCGCCGCCCGCGTTGCGTCGAACGGGCTGGTGAACTCGACCAGCAGACCATCGCCCAGGGACTTGAAGATGCGGCCGCCGCGGTTGGCGATCAGCGGGTCGATCCGACGGCGCAGCGCCCGCCAGGCGTCCAGCGCCTTGTCCTCGTCAGCCTCCACGATGCTGCTGAAGCCCACCACGTCGAAGGCGCCCACGACCACCAGCCGCCGGGAGCGATAGTCCGTGTCGGCGCTCGCCACCGCATGCCTGCGAGCCATTCTCGATTCCCCCACATCAGGCATCGACGCCGCCGGCGCTCGACGCTTGACCCGGCGCGCCGCCCGGCACCAGAAGCCTTTCGCAGGTCTGCCGCGCCGGACCTGTGATATTCTGATGCCAACGGCCACTTCCGGACGCAAATGGGCCGGGTCGCATTGCAGGACAAAATGCAACCTTTAGTCTGTGGGCGCGCCCACGGATGCCTCAGGGGTGGGGCAGGGGCGATGCGGACGGGGAGGGGCACATGCCGGCAAAACTGGACCTCGATCTCGATCTCGATCTCGACCTGGATCTCGATCTCGGCGCCCGGGCAGGCCGCGGGTCCGGCCTCGGCCCGCGCTACAACACCGAGGACTATGCGCGGCTGGCGCCGTCGGCGCCGACCGTCAAGTGGCCGCAGACGGACTACAAGGACGACTGGGATCCCGAGCTGCGCACCTGGCCCTACGTCTACGAGTTCATCAAGACGGGCGGCTGGGGGGTCGATCCGGTCGACGACACAAGGGCCTTCATCGAGGCCAACGGCTCGTTTCCGGTTCCCAAGGTCACGCTCAACCAGGCGGGCCTGCAGGATCAGGTGGAGCGGGTGCTCGACGCTTCCATCGAACGCGCCGATCGTGCGCTTGAGATCCTCGACCAGGCGACCGGGCAGGGTGCCCTGCACTACTGGACCGGCATGCTGCGCATCGATCCCAGGCAGGACAAGTCCACCGTCCTGCTGATGCTGGTGGCGCGCCGGATCGGCGAGTACATCGCCATGGGGCTGAAGGACCACTACAAGATGCGCCGTCCGGCGCAGGTCTATCCGCTGATCATGCCGCTGATCGACGGCCCCGACACGCCGTCCTTCCCGAGCAGCCATTCGCTGCAGGCCCATCTGATCACTGCCGCGCTGAAGCTTGCCCTGGTGCCCGCGACCGCGCCGGTGCTGCCCGCCGTGGGGACACTGCCCGCCCCGCCCGTGGCCCCGGTCGTGGACACCTCGCAGGCCCTCGAGGTGCTGGCGCATCGTGTCGCCCGCAACCGCGAGATCGCCGGCGTCCACTACAACATGGACAGCCGGGCCGGGCTATGTGCGGCGTTGTTCTGTGTGAAGAAGCTTCACGATCTTCCCGGCACCGGCGCCGGCAGCTTCGATCAGCTGGTCACAGACGCGTCGGTCGAACTGGCGAAGCTGCCCTAGTCCTGCGGCGCGCCCTGGCAGCGGAGGGACCGTTGTTTGGCGAAGACATGACCCCGCACGTCGACGTCGCCGACCAGATCATCGTCGGCTTCAACCGCAAGCTCACCGCGGCCGGCTTCGAGCAGACGCTGGACGAGCTGCGCAAGCTTCCGGCCACGGTGCTGGCGAAATTCATCGCCGACCCGCCGGAAAGCGAGGCCTTCTTTGCCATCGCCGTCATCCGCTATGACGGCGACAAGTCGTTCTCCGCCCTGCGCGAAGAGCTCATGGCCGTCGAACAGGTCGAGTGGGTCGAGCACAATGCGCCGGTCGCCCTGGCGGCGCCCTACAACGACGAGCTGCTGCACGAGCAATGGGCGCTCGACACTTTGGGCGCCAGCGAGCCGTGGACCGTCACGCCGCCGCTCGGCAAGACCATCGTCGCCATCGTCGATTCGGGCCTGCGGCGCTTCGGCGGCGGCGTGCATGCCGATCTCGGCCGGGTCGAGCCGGGGGGCGGCGTCGACCGGGACGGCCACGGCACCTTCCTCGCCGGCACCATCGCGGCGCGGCCGGGCAACGTCGCCGGCATCGCCTCGCCCATCCCCTATTCGTGGAACATCAGCCTGCTGTCGCAGCGTTTCTTCGGTCCCGACGTGCCGCCGAGCGCGGCCGGCGCCGCCGTCGCCATGGTGCTGGCCGCCCTGTACAACCTGAACGCCAGCGACGCCAAGGTCATCAACGCGAGCTGGCACGTGCCCGCCGGCGACGCCGGCCTCACGACCCTCTGGTGGGCGACCCTCTTCGCCACGGCGCCCGGCATCGACGGCCTGGTGGTCTTCGCCGCCGGCAACGACGGGACCAACAACGAGGAATACCCGCTCTTCCCGGCGAATTTCTGCCGCGACCCGGCGTTCGCCGGCAAGGTGCTGGCCGTGCTGGCGACCGACCGCTATGACGCCAAGGCGTTCTTTTCCAACTTCGGACCCGGCAGCGTGCAGCTCGGCGCGCCGGGGATGCGCATCCTGACGACGGCGCGCTATCTCGTGAACCCGCCGCGCTACGCCTCCTACAGCGGCACCTCGGCTGCGGCCGCCTACGTCTCGGCCGGCGCGGCGCTGATGTTCGCGCTCAACCGCCCCAACTGGGACGGCCTGGGCGCGCCGCGCTGGAAGCCCGCCGACGTGATCCGCCAGCTGCTCGCCTCGGCCGACACCGTGCGCCGGCTCGACCGCGCCTGCATCGGCGGCAAGCGGCTCAACCTCAAGCGCGCCGTCTACGGCCCCCTGCGCATCACCGCCCCGGCCGACGGCGCCACCTTGAATCGCGGCGCGGCCACCGCCATCGTCTGGGCCAACGACTATGCCAATGCGAGCTTCGGCAACGTCAGGATCGAGGTCAGCAAGGACAGGCTCGCGAGCGTCCAGAGCTCGTTCGTAGCGGGCAACACCGGCACCTTCCCCTGCCCGCCGAACTTTTTCGACCTCACCACGGCGGGCTCGAAATCGCAGATCCGCATCACGCCCACGACCGGCAATTTCCCCGCGGTGTCGGGCCAGTTCACGGTGGTCTGAGCCGGGGGCAACGACGCCGGGGGGCCCGCGGGGGCTGATGAACCGCGGGCATGCCTCCTCTCACCAACATCCCCAAGGACAACGGCCAGCCCTCGGATTCCAGGTACACCGGCCAGCAGTGGCGTTCCGACCTGTCGTTCACGCCCGTGCCCTCGCTGGGCTCGCTGCTGCGCGGCATCACCATCCCGCCGGTCGGCGGCGACACCATGTTCGCCAACATGACCATGGCCTACGACACGCTCTCGCCCGGCATGAAGCGGCTGGCCGAGAGCCTGCACGGCATCCATACCGGCAGCCGCAAGATCGTCGACCTCAGCGCCGACCGCGCCGCCGAGCAGAAGAAGCTCAACCCGCCGATCGCCCAGCCGGTGGTGCGCACCCATCCCGAGACCGGCCGCAAGGCGCTCCATATCGGCGAGAAGGTCTCCTGCTTCGTCGACATGACACCGGAGGAGAGCCGGCCGCTGATCGACTGGCTCGTGAGGCACGCCACGCGGCCGCAGGTCGTCTACCGCCACCAGTGGCGCGCCGACGACATCGTGCTGTGGGACAACCGCTGCACCATGCACGTGGCACTTGGCGACGACGAGGATGGCGAGATCCGCCATCTCGAGCGCACCACCGTCAACGGCACGCCCTCGGGATACTACTTGCAATGAGACGCGCCGATTTCCTGAGGGGCACGGCCGCGCTGGCCGTCGCCGCGCCCGCGCCTGCGCGTCCGTCGATCGTGCGCGCGCAAGCCGCGTGGCCCGACATGCAGATCCGCATGGTCGTCCCCTTCGCCGCCGGCGGCACGACCGACCTGCTGGCGCGCGCGGTGGGCCAGCACATGGCCCAGGCCTGGGGCCAGCCCGTGGTGGCCGACAACCGGCCCGGCGCCAACGGCGTGGTGGCGGGCGAGATCGTCGCCAAGTCCCCCAGCGACGGCTATACGCTCTCCATGGTGGCGATGGGGCACGCCATCAATCCGCTGATCTACAAGAGCCTGCCGTACGACGGCGTGGCTGATTTCATGCCGATCAGCCTGATGGCGACCTTCCCACAGCTCGTGCTGGTCAATCCGTCGGTCAAGGCCGCGACGCTGGCCGGGCTGATCCAGCTTGCGAAGACGGCGCAGCCGCCGCTGGTCTATGCCGAGGCCATGCCCTCGTTCGGGATTGAAGTCTGGGACGTCAATCGCTTCGTCTACCGGGAGCCTGCGGCAACGGAGAAGCCGAACCCGTCAGATTAGGACACGACTAGCCGTCATGTTGCAGGAGGGCCGCCAAGCCGGCCCATGGATGTGCCAGTCGACCTGCCCGCGGCAGCTCGGCAGCGGTACCGATCGCCGGGCCTGAGGCCACTGTTTGACCAGGGCGACTTGTCGAGCTGGACTTGGTCGATTTGCCAAACGCAGCGCCAGTAATACAGGAAGGCCAGCGTACGCCCGGTCGACCCCGGCGCCCGCGCAGTTGGAACCAGACGTCGCGTCGGAACCCCTTGGCGGGCGCTTTTTTCGTTCGTGGGCCACATTGCTCCCTTCAGGGGGCAGCTCGTATGGCAGCCCATAAGAGGTAGAGCCCCGCTCATAAGAGGCAGTAGCGCCTCGGTCGATCGCAGAGCTGGCAAGATTGGCTGACGAACTCCGGGAGGAGACGGTGGAAGACAGCCAACTCTTCGAACTAAGTCCGCGGGAAGCGATGGCGCTAATTCAGATTGCTAATGCAGGAGGCGTTAGGGCGGGGAGCGTTTCGGAAGATGACCTGAACCGCTTGTATTCGCTCGGCCTTGTTGAGCAGCGAGGGCTATCAATGGGTCTCACCGCCATAGGTAAGCAGACGATCGCGCGGAGGCAGCCGTCATGGCCGCAGAAGCTATAGATATTGCTGCCCGCTACCTCCTTTATAAGCTCTACGACGCCACATCAGGTCGACCGGATGCATGGCAGGTTCTAGGCAAGACTGGAGAGCGGCCAGAGACTTTGACACGAGCCGTGGAGCGCGGCTGGATCATCATCCGGGATGATCGTATCGGGCGGATCAAGGTGCAGAGCGGCTTGCTGACCCACGAGGGACGCCGACTGGCGCGGAAGTCTTGACGAGCGTCCTTACCCCGCGAGCCTGCAACGCCCGCGCAATTCCCGCCAGAGTCACGACGCCAGTACCTTGCGCCTCTCGAATTACGGCGAGTGTCGTCGCGTTGGTATTCGCAGCATAGACCGACCGGGTCGCTCGCGCTTTGGCTACCGTCTTTGCTGCAACTGGGCTACCGAGCTTCCTGCCTCGGGCTTTGGCAGCCTGCAAAGCAGCCTTGGTGCGTTCGCTGATTCGGCGCGCTTCGTCTTCGGCCACGGCGGCTAGAATGTGCAGCGTTAGTCGGGATGCAAAAGGTTGATCGCAAGCTAGGAATTCAACTCCCGCATCCATGAGATTGGCAATGAAGGCGACATTGCGCGCCAGCCGATCGAGCTTAGCGATCAGGAGCGTTGCCTTTCCCTTTCGCGCTGCTTCCAACGCCTCCGCGAACTCCGGCCGGTCGGAACGCTTGCCCGTCTCGACCTCGACGAAGGACGCAACAATGGTCCCACCGTGCTGGCGCGCGAAGGCCCCGACGGCGGCGCGCTGCGCCTCCAGCCCAAGGCCGCTCTCGCCTTGGCGAACGGTGCTGACCCGGAGATAGGCGACGAAAGCGGCCGGTCTCTTGGTCACGGGGAGCAATCTTTACATTCTGAAATGGACATTTAAGAAGGTAATCACAGCAACTACGGGTGTTAGCGATCTCCCTAAGCGCCTGTGCCGAGCCTGTCTGGATTTTTCGGCCACGACGTCTAGCGGTCGCGCGGATTTCGAGACGATAGTTCATAGCGAACGGCGATCTGCTTTCATTACCTCCCAGACAATCGCCACCCGCCCCGTCCCGCGCTTACCTCCCGCCTGGATCAACCAGCCGAAGGAGGTATCCATGTCCACCGCCACCGCCACTGCTGCCGCCGTCGCCCCGAACGGTGTCGACGCCACCATCGAGGCCTACGTCGCCACCTGGAACGAGACCGATCCCGGGCGCCGCCGCGCCGGCATCGCCCGCGCCTTTGCCGAGCGCGTCCGCTACCGCGATCCGGTGATGGCGGGCGACGGCCATGCCGCGGTCGACGCCATGCTGGCCGGCGTGCAGGCCAAGTTCCCGGGCTTCGTGCTGAAGCGCATCTCGAAGGTCGACCATCACAACGATGCCGTGCGCTTCGCCTGGTCGCTCGGGCCGGCGTCGGGGCCGTCGGTCGTCGAGGGCGTCGACTTCTGCGAGCTGGCGCCCGATGGGCGGCTCGCCTCGGTCGTGGGCTTCATCGACAAGATGCCGGGCTGACCGCGAGTTGTCCGTCGTCGTTTCGATTGCATCTCATGAGCGCGTCGCCGGTTCCACCGGCGGCGCGTTGCTCCTTTGGTCCAGGACCGACCGTCGCTGCAGGGTGAGTTGTAGCTGTCACCCCGAGCGCAGCGCCTGCCCTGAGCGAAGCCGAAGGGAGGGACCTTTGTGTTCCGTAAAGGCCCCAACCAGCCCGGCGCCAACGGCGTGGTGGCGGGAGAGATCGTCGCCAGGTCCCCCGGCGACGGCTACACGCTCTCCACGGTGGCGATGGGCCGCGCCATCAATCCGCTGATCTACAAGAGCCTGCCGTACGACGGCGTGGCTGATTTCACGCCGATCAGCCTGATGGCGACCTTCCCGCAACTCGTGCTGGTCAATCCGTCGGTGAAGGCCGCGACGCTGGCCGAGCTGATCCAGCTTGGGAAGACGGCGCAGCCGCCGCTCACCCACGCCTCGGGCGGCAATGGCTCCAGCCAGCATCTCGCTGGCGCGCTGTTCGAGCACATGGCCGGCCTCACGATGACCCACGTCGCCTACAAGGGCGGCAACCCCGCCCAGCTCGACCTGATGGCGGGCAACGTGCAGATGATGATCACCCAGCCCAACTCCAGGGACCTGATCAGCTCGGGCAGGCTGCGCGCGCCGGCGGTGAGCTCGGCCGCGCGCAGCCGCTTCTATCCCGAGCTGCCGACCGTCGCGGAGGCGGGCGTGCCGGGCTACCAGTCGGTCGCCTGGTACGGGCTGATCGGACCCAAGGGCATGCCGCCCGAGCTGGTCGAGAAGATCGCGGCGGAGGCCAAGCGCGCGGCGGCGACCGAGGGCGCCAAGTCGGTGGTGGCGCAGCAGGGCGGGGACGTGGTGGCGGGGACGCCGGCCGAGTTCGCGGCGTTCATCGAGACCGAGCGGACGCGGTATGCGGCGATCGTGAAAGAGGCGGGGATGGTGGTGGAGTAAGAGGGTGCTGTCGCCTGATGTTCCGGAATTTCAGCAGTCCTCGATCGGTTGGCAGATGAGTTCAAGTCCAAGACCGCCGCCGGTACACGTCCTCTGCTCCCATTTGAACGTTCTAGATCTCTACGCCCAGAACTACTCCTTTATCTTCATCGACCGTCCAGTTATCGTTTTGACGTGTGCGCGAACGGTTTTGTCAGTAACGGAAACGAGGTCGCTGACAAGCGAAAGGAAGTCTTCTGCCTGCTTCTTTGTTACCGCCGAGGCGGCGTTGCCACGATGGGCGATTGCGCCACGTAGTGTAATGAACGCGTCCAATCGGCTGGTCGCTTGAGCAGGATTCATTCTTCGCCGCTGCCAAGCACGCGTTATGTCAGGGAACCCAATTGCGCGATCATACAGGTCCTTGATCTGTGCTGATTTTGGTGTGTTCAGACGGCCTGCTGTTCTTTCAATGAGCTGTGTTGCATTGGCGCGTAGGCAAGGATGATTTCGAAGTCGATAAAGTCGCCTTACCAGAACCGTCCTTGGTCAACTTCGAAAGTCTGAACTCAAACGAGAATAGACAGAATGCGATCTCTTTCAGTGTCGCATTCGCGCAACGTGCCTGGAGGCGTGAGTCAACTGGAGCCGTGGGCAAAGTACCTGTGCACTTTCGCTGCGTGATTCTAACGATCACGTCCCCAATTTGGCTGGAAGTTCTGGTGTCCATCGACTTGGAAAAGCCCAGTGAGTAGGTCTCCAGGCACACCTCCAATCCAACAATTTCTGATGTCAGAATCACAGGGACGGCGCTAGGCACTTCATGACCCAATATTTTGGCGCTTGTAGCTCCCGCCTGGATCAACCAGCCGAAGGAGGTATCCATGTCCACCGCCACCGCCACTGCTGCCACCGCCGTCCCGAACGGTGTCGACGCCACCATCGAGGCCTACGTCGCCGCCTGGAACGAGACCGATCCCGGGCGCCGCCGCGCCGGCATCGCCCGCGCCTTCGCCGAGCGGGTCCGCTACCGCGATCCGGTGATGGCGGGCGACGGCCACGCCGCGGTCGACGCCATGCTGGCCGGCGTGCAGGCCAAGTTCCCGGGCTTCGTACTGATGACCTGCCCCTGGGTTTTCGGACCGTCGATTAGTTGAGAGACTGGCCTCCTTGAGGAGGCAGGATGAAGAAGTCGAAGTTCACGGAAGAGCAGATCGTGGGGATCTTGCGGGAGACGGATCGCGATCCGGTGGCGACGGTGGCCAAGCGCCATGGGGTGAGCGAACAGGCGATCTACACTTGGAAGAAGCGGTTCGGTTCGTTCCAGCCGGACGACGTGCGTCGGCTGAAGCAGCTCGAGCAGGAGAACGCGCGGCTCAAGAAGCTGGTGGCGGAACGCGATCTCGAGATCGAGGTGATGAAGGAGATCGCAGCAAAAAAATGGTAGGCGTGCCGGCCCGTCGCGAGCAGGTGGCGTATGCAAGGCGCCGCGGGCTGTCACAACGGAGGTCGTGCACGCTGCTGGGGGTGGCGCGATCGGCGCTGGGCTATCGGTCGACCAAGGCTGAGAAGGATGGGCCGGTGCTGGCGCGCATGGCGGCGCTGGGCGCGCAGTACCCGCGCTTCGGTTACCGACGCATCCGCATCTTCCTGGGGCGCGAGGGCTACGCCATGAGCTGGGGCCGGGCCTGGCGGCTGTGGCGGCGCGCCCGGCTGCAGGTGCCACGCCGGCGGCCGCGCAAGCGCATCGCCAGCGGTCGGCCGAGGCCGCAGGCGCCGACCGAGGCCAACCAGGTGTGGTCGTATGACTTCGTCTTCGACTGGTGCGCCAACGGTCAGCAGCTCAAGTGCCTGACGGTGACCGACGAGTGGACCAAGGAGGGCCTGGCGATCGAGGTCGACGGCCGGCTGCGCTCGGGCCGTGTCATCGAGGTGCTGTCGCGGCTGATCAGCGAGCGCGGTGCGCCGCGCTACCTGCGTTCGGACAACGGGCCGGAGTTCGTTGCCCACGCCCTGCTGGAGTGGATCGCCGACCAGGGCATCGAGACCGCCCTGATCGACCCGGGCAAGCCGTGGCAGAACGGCGTCAGCGAGAGCTTCAACGGCAAGTTCCGCGACGAGTGCCTGAGCATGGAATGGTTCCTCTCGCGCGCCCGGGCCAAGGCCGCGATCGAAGCCTGGCGCCGGCATTACAACGAGGTCCGTCCGCATTCGAGCCTCGGCTATTTGACGCCGGCAGAGTTCGCCGCGAAGCTTCAACAGATCAACGCAGCGCCCGCTTCCGCAACGGGCCGCGACGCTGCGCTCGACAGGGGCTTCGCGCCCCGGCCCGTTCCAACACCGTCCTTGAAAGGACGATCGAAGAAGCAGGAGACGCCGGTTCTCTCAAGTTAACCGTGGTCCGAAGAATCAGGGCAGGTCACTGAAGCGCATCTCGAAGGTCGACCATCACAACGATGCCGTGCGCTTCGCCTGGTCGCTCGGGCCGGCGTCGGGGCCGTCGGTCGTCGAGGGCGTCGACTTCTGCGAGCCGGCGCCCGATGGGCGGCTGGCCTCGGTCGTGGGCTTCATCGACAAGATGCCGGGCTGACCGCGAGTTGTCGGTCGTCGTTTCGATTGCATCTCATGAGCGCGTCGCCGGTTCCGCCGGCGGCGCGCTTCTCTTTTGGTCCAGGACCGACCGTCGCTGCAGGGTGAGTCGTAGCTGTCACCCCGAGCGCAGCGCCTGCCCTGAGCGAAGCCGAAGGCAGGGGCCTTTGAGGCCGCAGGAAAGGTCCCTCGCTGCGCTTCGGGATGACAGCAAATCCTTATCCGGCATTCGTGATTTCCGGTATGCGCGCCTCCGGCGGTGTGTCGCCGGCGGCACGGCCTTTCGCCAAGCGCGGGCTGTGGAACCTGTGTGACATTTGACACTTTCCCGCGGCGCCGGCCGTCCTAAGGCGGTGCGGACTTTATGGGTTTGCTATCGTCACCCAGCGGGAGCCGTCGCGGCGCAGCCGTCCGGCTTGAGGGGTTCATGGCAGCAGTCGACCTGACCGAGGTGCGGGTACACCACGACATCGCGTGGGCCAAGCGTGCTGTGCTGCTGGTCGATATCGTGGGCTCGGTCGGCCTGATCGAGAAGGACGAGGTCGGCACCATCTCGCACTGGCTCGAGTTCATCGAGCGCGTGAAGCGCGAGATCCTGCCGCCGCACCGCGGCCGGCTGGTCAAGAGCACGGGCGACGGGCTGCTGCTCGACTTCGACGACGTGCGCTCGGCCGTGTCGGCGGCGCTGGCCATCCAGCGCGAGCGCCGCCGCGCCAATGCCGGCCGGGCGGACGACCAGCAGATCCTGCTGCGCGGCGGCATGGAGGTGAGCGACGTCATCGTCGAGGGCAACGGCGTGCTGGGCCGCGGCGTCAACCTTGCCGCCCGGCTGATGGGCCTGGCCGCGCCGGGCGAGATCGTCGTCTCCCAGAGCGTGCGCGACGGGCTCACCCCCAGCCTCGACGCCGATGTCGAGGACCTGGGCGACTGCTACGTGCGCGGCATCGCCGAGCCGGTCCGCGCCTACCGGGTCGGCCCGCCCGGCTCGGAGCCGCGACCGGGCGGACCGGCGTCGCTCGACGCCGATCTCGCGCCGTCGATCGCCGTCGTGCCCTTCGCCTCGCGCAACCTCGCGTCCGATGGCGGCGTGATCGGCGAGATCGTGGCCGAGGAGGTCATCCGCCGGCTGTCGCAGTCGCCCGAGCTCAAGGTCGTCTCGCGCCTGTCGACCACCGCCTTCAGCGGCCGCAACGCCAGCCTCGAGCAGATCGGCGCGCATCTCGGCGCCGACTACGTGCTGTCGGGCCACTATCGCGCGCGCGAGCGGCGCTTCCGGCTCGACGTCGAGCTGGCGGAAGCCAGGACCGGGCGGGTGCTGTGGGTCGAGTCCCTGAAGGACGATCTCGCCGCCATCGTCAGTGGCGAGCAGGAGGTGATCGGCCGGCTGGTTGCCGGCATCGCCGCGGCGGTGACGATGTCCGAGGTCCATCGCTCGCGCACGCAGCCCCTGCCGACGCTGCGGGCCCACACGCTGCTGATGGGCGCCGTCAGCCTGATGCACCGCCTGTCGCTGCCCGACTTCGAGGAGGCGCACCGGCTGCTGCAGGCGCTGATCGATCGCGGCGTGCGCCATCCGCTGCCGATCGCCTGGCTCGGCAACTGGCATGTGCTCAGGGTCCAGCAGGGCTGGTCCGACAACCCGCAGCGCGACACCTATCTCGCCGCCCAGTGCACTCGGCGCGCGCTCGACATGGATCCCGACAACTCGCTGGCGCTGGCCATCAACGGCTTCGTGCACGTCAACCTGCTGAAGAAGTTCGACGTCGCCGGCCAGTCCTACGAGCGCGCGCTCGCCGCCAATCCGAGCAATGCGCTGGCCTGGCTGCTGAAGGGCACCCTGCATGCCTTCAAGAGCGAGGGCGAGCAGGCGGTCTTCCACACCGAGCGCGCGCTGGTTCTCTCGCCGCTCGATCCGCATCGCTACTTCTACGAGGCCCTGGCCGCCACCGCGGCGGTCTCCGCCGGCCGCTACGAGCGGGCGATCGAGCTGGCGCGGCGCTCGCTGCGCGCCAACCGCCAGCACACCTCGACCCTGCGCTCGCTGACCGTCGCCCAGTGGCAGCTCGGCCACCACGACAGGGCGCGCCGGACCGCCCAGGAACTGCTGAAGCTGCAGCCCACCATGACCGTCAGCGGCTGGCTCAAGGGCTCGCCCGCCGCCGACTATCCGATCGGCCGCCTGGCGGCAGAGGTGTTGCGTCAAGCGGGAGTACCGGATTGAGACGCTGAACCAGCTCAGGGAGACGAACCATGTCGATTGAAGCGTTCCTGGGAGGCCTTGGCGGCCTCGGTGGCCTGGGTGGTTTGGGCGGTCTCGGGGGGCTCGGCGGTTTGGGCGGCCTGGGCGGATTGGGTGGATTGGGTGGCCTGGGCGGTCTGGGGGGATTGGGCGGCCTGGCGCCGCTCAATTCCGGGGCGGCGGCCGCCGGCCTCCTGAGCACGCGCGACGGCATCGTCGGCAACTGGGCGCTGCCGGCGGCCACGCCGACCCATCTCGGCCTCGAGGACCCGGCCAACATGGCGCGCTGGGAGGCCTGGGTCCGGGCGAGCGCGCTCGACTTCGAGCTCGTCTCCCGGCTGGGCTTCCGCCAATCGACGACGGCCGGGGAGATGAGCGTGTCCCATCTCGCCCTGGGCACGTTCCCCGCGGCGACCTACCAGCCGCTGGTGACGATCGCGCGGCCCAGCGAGGCGCAGTTCAGGGACTATGTCGTCTTCCTCGACCGCTACGCCGACCTGCGCGGCGATCGGGCGACGGAGATCATGACCCAGCTCAACGGCGCGCTCGCCTATCTCGCCTCGATCCCGTTCCTCCACCCCGCGCGCACGCCCTTCACCCTGGAGCTGCTGGCCGCCGCGCTGAGGCTCGCGAACTACACCGAGATGCGCTTCAAGCAGGCGCTCGCCTGCCGGCGCCCGCTGGAATATTCGCCGCAGGTCCAGCCGATGATCCTCACGCCCTCGCACGGCAGCTTGCCGAGCGGTCATGCCACCGAGACCTTCGCCTCGGCCATCGTGCTGTGGCGGCTGCTGCAGGCCTCGCCGACCGCCCCCTATGCCGACGCGTGCTGGGGCGAGCAGCTCCTGCGGCTCGCCAACCGGGTGGCGGTCAACCGCACCGTCGCCGGCGTGCACTTCCCGGTCGACAGCGCGGCCGGCGCGGTGCTCGGCCTGACGCTGGGCCAGTACTTCGTGGCGCGCTGCCAGGACCCCGGCCCGACCGGCGCGGCGGTCACCTACGATGCCTTCACCTTCGACGGCACGCAGTTCCCGTCCACCACCGGCACGGCGCTGGCCGACGGCGACTTCCATTGGCGGCTCTACTACGACGTCGCCGCCGACCAGCAGCGCGCGCCGGGCCCGTACGTCACCACCCAGGCCGGGCAAGCGATGCAGGCGAGCCCGCTGCTTGCCTGGTTGTGGAACAGGGCGCTGGCCGAGTGGCACTGACGCCGGCAAGGCCCGGCAACGCGGGGAGGGTCCCATGGCAGAGCCGATCGAGCGGACGACGGGCGACGGCCCACCACCCGGCGGAGATCCGCCCGGCAGAGATCCTTATGTGTGGTGGGCGTGGGGCCCGGGCCGGCCCTACTATTTCCGGCCCGGCCTGCAGGAGCCGGGACAGGAGCGCATGCCGCTGCTGCTGGAGCTGGGCGGCATCACGGCCCGGGACTTCGTGAGCGGCAGCACGTTCATTCCGCAGGGGCCGGGCCTCGCCCGGTGGCAGAGCGCGTTCCAGCCCCTGTTCACCGCCCTGCCGACCTTGTCGCCGGGCGACGGCGCCTGGGTCATGGCGATGGCGACGGAGGAGGTCTCCAACACCCTGACCACCGGCCCCGCGCGCCGCTTCGTGAAAAGCATGACCCTCGCGCGTCCGCTCGACCAGCGCTCGCAGCCGCCATCGCCGGACAAACCGGAAGCGATGGCCGAGGTCCGGGGCGAGGCGGGCCGCGCGCAGGCCCGCAGCCGGCGGCCGACGCCGGCGCGGCCGCCCGCGGTGGTCATGGGCGTGATCGACGACGGCATCGGCTTCGCGCACGAGCGCTTCCGCACGACCCGCCACGGCACACGCGTCGCGAGCTGGTGGCTGATGGACGGGCCCGCCAACAATCCGCGCGGCGGCTATATGCTGGACAAGCCGGCCATCGACGCCCTGCTCGCCGCCTGCAGCGATGCCACGGGCGTGCTCGACGAGGACCTGTTCTACCGCCGCGCCGAGCTGCTCGACTTCCGCCAGCCCGGACACAAGTCGGCGGCGATGCGGGCGTCGCACGGCACGCACATCATGGATCTCGCCTGCGGCTTCGACCCGGCGGAGAACCGCACCGATCGTCCGATCGTCTGCGTGCAGCTGCCGACGCGGGTGACCGAAGCCGTCGACAACGGCAGCCTGCTGCCCTACGTGGCCCAGGCGATCGACCATATCGTCGGCACCGCCATCACGCTCGCCGCGGAGCTGCATGTCGCGGGGCTGCCGATCGTCATCAACTTCAGCTACGGCCGGCTCGAGGGCCCGCACGACGGCACGCATCCCGTCGAGCGGCTGATCGAGCAGGTCATCCAGGGCTGCGAGGCGATCGGCTTCCCCCTGCGCGTCGTGCTGCCGGCCGGCAACAGCCTGCTGTCGCGCACCCATGCCCAGCGCTCTTTCCGTGCCGCCGCCCGCACCGAGACGCTGCACTGGCGCGTGCTGCCCGACGACCTCACGGAGAGCTTCGTCGAGATCTGGCTGCCGCCGCCCGCCGCGGGCGCGCCGGCCAGCCGCCTCCGCGTGACCCTGACGGCGCCGACGGGACAGAGCGCATCGATCGACGAGACCATGACGGCCGTGCCGTTCCCACTGGGCGAGCTGAGCTATGTCGCCCTGCCCACGGCGCGGACGTTCGTCCTCATCCTCCATCCGACGAGCGACCTCGCGGGCGGCGGCACGGTGGCGCCGGCCGGCACCTACGCGATCCGGCTCGAGCATACCGGCGGGCTGTCGTCCGGCGACCGCGTCCATGCCTGGGTGGCGCGCGACGAGTCGCTGCCCGGCTATCCGCACGCCGGCCGGCAATCCATCCTCGAGGACAGCCACTACGAACGGCTCGACGAAGCCGGCCGGGAAAAGGAAACCGACACGGCCGCCAGTGCCGTGCGGCGGCGCGGCACCATCAACTCGATCGCCACCGGCAAATCGACGATCGTGCTGGGCGCCTTTCTGCGCAGGGAGAAGCGGTTGGCCAGGTACTCGGCGGCCGGCGTCGGGCCATCGCCGTCGCGGCGCCGGCCCGACGCCTCGGCGGCGAGCGACGATTCGCTCGTTCATGCCGGCGTGCTGGCGGCCGGCACGCGCAGCAACTCGGTGGCCGCCATCGACGGCACCAGCGTGGCCGCCCCGCAGATCGCGCGGCGGGTCGCCGACCTGCTGGCGGCGGGCCGCCCGGGCGGCGCGACCGAGGTCAGGGCGCTCGCCACGATGCCGCTGGACCATCCCGAACGCAGCGGCGCGGGCGGGATCGTCACCACGCCGGTCGTCCGCCTGCCGCGCTACGAAGGGCCTTGATCGGCTGGCTGCCGGCGCTCAATCGCGGCCGCTGCGGCTGCTGTAGAAGACCAGGGCCATCAGGCCGATGCCCAGCGCCAGGGTGGCCACGATGCCGAGCGCCATCGCGACATAGCCGGTCGCCGTCATGGCTCCGCTCTCCCGCGAGTCCCAGCCGAGATAGACCGTCACGATCGCCACGCAGAGCAGGCCGATCAGCACGCCCAGGATCAGCCAGCTTCCCCAGCGCGGCCTCGGGTTCACGCCCATGTTCGCTCCTCGTAGCTTGTCTCTCGGACAACGCACAAACCCGACTGACGTGCCCTGATTGGCGTTGACCGCGCGCGCCGATGCATCCTAGATGAGCCCTGGCGGCTGGCCTAAGGGCTGAACCTGCTGTCCGACCACCTCCCGTGTGGAAGGCCCCGCCCCTTCGAAAACGAGACCGACCCGAAACTCCAGTCAAAGAGGAGTGCGCCATGAAATTGAGCGCCGCGCAGATCGAGCAGACCCTCGGCCAGCTCGAGGCCGAAGCCGTTCCCCCCGGGCATCCGATGATGCCGCAGCTCGAGCGGCTGTACGGCGACCACACCTATTTCATCGACGACAACGGCCTCAACATCGTGGAGCCGGTCGCGACCCCGGAAAGCAGCGACGGCCGGCGCGGCGTGGTGGTGAACCTCGCGAGCTGGGCCGACGAGGCGGAGGCGCGGCTGAAGCCGCACCCGCCCCAGCCGACAGAGCTGGTGGTCGTCTTCGCCGCCGACGACTGACGGCCGAAGCCGGTCGCCGAGACCGGCAAAGGGCCGCGCCGCCGGTCCCGCACCCTCAGTTCGCGGAGACCTTGCGCGCCTGGTCGACGGTCACCGCGACCTCGGTCGTGCCGCGCAGGGCGCGCGCCTGCCACAGGCCGTTCGCGCCCCGGCTCAGGGCGTGCACGCCCTTGTAGCCATCGCGTTCGATGGCGGCCCGGGCCATGGCCTTCTCGTCGGCGGAGTCCCGGGCGGAAGCGGCATCGGTTTCCCGCTGGACGGCTTCCTGCCGCGCAGGAGGAGCGACGGGGGACGACCGATGGGCGAACAGGAGGGGGACGGGCGCGCGCGTCGTATCGAACGGCGAGGGCTCGGGCACGCGCAGGATGGAGCTCTTCGCAGATCCCGGCCCTGATCCCGGCGGGGCCTGCCTTTCGGCCACCGTCACGTCAGGCGCGGACATCGGCGCCAGCATTTGCCAGCTCGCGACGCCCAGCATCGCGGCGGCCACGCCGGCAGCGACAACACCGTAAGACATGGGGCCCTCCCTGCCGGCGTTCGCGACACGGCAATGGTGAATCGGGCGGATATCCGTAGAGCGTCAGATGCCGCAACGGCCGGCTCGCGGCATTGATCCAGGTCAACCGACGTCCACCGACGGGTTGCCACCCGTCTTAGTCGTCGGCGAGCGCCTTGGGCGGTGGTGGATCCTTGGCCTCCTCGTCCGCCAACAGCTTCGCGACCTGCTTGCGCGTCGTCTCGTCCAGCTCCGGGCTGGCCAGCAGCTCCCGGTATTTTTCGATGTTCTTGCGGTGAACGAATTGTTGCATCGCATGTGACCAGGGCACCGAGGCCCGCCGCAGTCGTGCGCCGGTTTCGCGGCCGAGTCGACTCGATTTTCGTATCAGGACCGGCCCGCTGGCGGCCTATGGCCGACCGCGCGCCGCCGGCGGAGTCCGGGTAGACTTAGGTCGCTTGATTCGAAGGCGGCCTGCGGGATGCCTTCCTCCCCCCGGGCGCGCGCCCTCCCGTCTTTCGACCCGCCAGCAGACTGCTTCATCCGCGAGGGACCATGGGCTTTTTCTACGATCGGAGTGCCGCTCTCGTGCGGCAGCTCTACGACAGCCGGATCGAGGGGCCGCCCGTCCTCGACGCCGCGACCTACTTCCCCGAAGCGCTCGCCTTCGCCGGGGCCTGGCGCGCGATCCGCGACGAGGCCCGGCCGCTTCTCGCGCGGCAGCACAGCATCCCGCGCTTCCACGAGATCATGCACGAGCAGGAGGCGCTCTCGCTCAACGACAAGCGCGACTGGCGCCTGTTCGTGCTCAAGGCCTATGGCGTTTCCTGCGCGAAGAACATGGCGGCCTGTCCGCGGCTTGCGTCGATCGTCGCGGCCGCGCCCGTCGTGCTTTCCGCGTCCATCTCCTTCATGGCGCCGGGCAAGCACATCCCGGCCCATCGCGGCCCGTTCCGCGGCGTCGTGCGGTTCTATCTCGGCCTGTCGGTGCCGCGCCGCGCCGACGGCAGCGCGGCCGCGGTGCTGACCGTCGACGGCACGGCGCATCGCATCGGCGACGGCGAATGGCTGCTGTGGGACGACACCTATCCGCACGAAGTGCTGAACGACAGCGACGAGATCCGCAGCGTCCTGCTGCTCGACGTCTGGCGGCGCGCCATGCCGGTCGACCTGAAGGTCCTGTCGTCGCTGGTCATCGGCGCGGCGGGCGTCGGCGTGCGCTGGCGCGGCCTCGATCGCGAATGGCCGGGATGACCTCGGCGCGGCTTGCCTGGGCGGCGCGCGGCTTCCAAAATGTCCCTTCGCCGACCACCCGATCCACCGAACACCGACCGTCCCGGAGCTGCCGATTGGCCCGCGTCGAATCGCCAATCCCTGTCCCCACCTCGGTCCAACTTTCAGCGATGCTGGATCGGGCGGAAAGCGAGCGCGTCTCCGTCGGCTGGCTGGTCGAGCAGCTCGGCGAGCGCTCGTTCGGGCTCACCCTCCTGGTGATGGCCGTGATCGGCCTGCTGCCGGGCGCCTCCACGGTGATCGGCGTGCTGATCGCCTGGCCGGCCATCCAGATGATCCTCGGCCACGACGCCGCCACCCTGCCGCGCCTGATCGCGAGCCGGCAGGTCGCCGTCGACAAGCTGGCGCGCGTCATCGACGTCGTCGTGCCGCGGCTGCGCTGGGTCGAGCGGCTGATCCAGCCGCGCTGGCCGACGCCCTTCCAGACCACCAAGCGGCTGACCGGCATCGTCATGCTGCTGGTCGGTCTGACCCTGGTCTCGCCCGTGCCGTTCAGCCAGGTCGTGCCGGCGCTGGTGATCATGCTGCTGGCGCTGGCCTACCTGGAGGAGGATGGCGTCGCGCTCCTGGTCGCCCTGATCGCGGCGCTGGGCTCGCTCGCGGTGACGGGCGCCACGGTATGGGGCGCGGTCGAGACGATCGACTGGCTCGACCCGATCGTGCGCTGAGCGGCGCTGTCGATGCGCTGATGGCGGGCCGTCCCCTCAAGGCGTGACCCGCACCTCGACCGACATGCCTTGATAGGCGTCGGTCATGCCCAGGAAGGTGCCGGTCACCGGCATGACCTGGCCGATGACGCGCCCGACCGCCACGGGAATGAGATTGAACCCGCCCACGGCGCGGTTGGTCGGGTCGAAGGTGATCCAGCCCGCGCCCGGCAGGAAGATCTCGGCCCAGGCGTGGGTCGAGCCGGCGTCGGCCAGGCCCACCGACGCGTCGTCCGGGTTGTGGAGATAGCCCGAGATGAGCCGCGCCCCGAAGCCCAGGCAGCGCGCCGCCTCGACGAACAGCACGGCGAAATCGCGGCACGACCCCCAGCCGCGCGCCAGGGTCTGCAAAGGCGACTGCGTGCCCTCCTCCTCGCGGCTCTGGTAGCCGATCCAGGCCGCCACGCCCGCGACCATGTCTTTCAGCAGCGCCAGCGTGTCGGTCTCGCGGCCGCGCACGAAGGCCTGCGCCCAGTCGGCCAGCCGGCCCGTCGCATCGACATATTGCGGCATCGCCAGCGCCCCGAGATCGGTCCTTTCCTCGGCGGAATAGCTGAACGGATAGCGGATGGCGGAGGCCGCGATGTCGAACACCGGCCAGGGCGAGGCGGCGAGCTCGACCGTGGCGCGGCTGTCGATCGCCAGCCAGTCGGCGGGATCGGGGAAGGTGACGGTGGCGACGGCGTTGCCGAACACGTCGTTGGCCCACGAGACCGTCGCGGCCGGCGCCACCTCGAGCGTGCTCGACAGCAGGTGCAGCTCGTGGCTCTCGCGCGGCCGCAGCATCAGGCGATGCGGTCCCAATTGCACCCTGTCGTGATAGCGGTAGGTCGTCCTGTGGCGAATGTTCAGCACGCTCATCGGCAACGCTCCCTCGCGCGAGACCATGGTCCCGCCGGTCCGTCGAGTCACGAAACCAGGGCGCCGTCGTTGGACGCACGGCTCGCCGGGGTATAGGGTCAGGACACCATCGCCCCCCAAGCTCCGGCTTGCGATGGCTGAGAGGTCCGTGCACTCCCGCCCAATCGCGAGGTGCACCGATGCGCGGCTGGCTGGTGCCGCCCGTTCTTTTCCCGCTTTTCCTCGTCCTGCTGATCGTCGGCTACGCGCTCCTGCGGACGCCGGGCTGAGGCCGCCGCGCGCGGCCATGAAAGGAATCTCCATGCAACTTCCAAGAAATACCAAGCCCATGGTGTGGGGCGCCATCGGCGGCGCCGTGATCTGCATGATCGTCGGCTTCAGCTGGGGCGGCTGGGTGACCGGCGGCACGGCGCGCCTTGAGGCGACGAGCGCCGCGCACGACGCCGTCGTGGCGGCGCTGGCGCCGATCTGCGCCGAACGGTTCCGCGCCCAGGGCGACTCGGCGGCCCAGATCGCGGCGCTCGCCAAGGCGAGCTCGTGGGAGCGCGGCACCGCCGTCGAGAAGAGCGGCTACGCGCTCATGCCCGGCAGCAAGGCGACCGAGTCCGACGTCGCGCGCGCCTGCGGCGAGATGTTGACGACGCCGGCGGCGCCGAAGACCTGAGTTGCAGCGAGGGAACTTTCTGTATCCCTGAAGGCCCCTCCCTTCGGCTTCGCTCAGGGCAGGCGCTGCGCTCGGGGTGACAGTCTTCCCGGCGCTGCCATCGTGATGACACGATCACGCCCGCCGGCGCGATTTTTCGCGCCGGGCGGGTTGACCGCGCGCTCTGCTGCATCCTAGATGAACCATAGCGGCCGGCCGAACGATCGACGTTGCTTCCCGACCACCTTTGCGTGGGAGGCCCCGCCCAATACCAGGACGATGCACGACCGAAACTCCAATCGTGAGGAGTGCGCCATGAAGTTGAATGCCGCGCAGATCGAGCGGACGCTCGATCAACTGGAGGCCGAGGCCATCCCGGAAGGACATCCGATGATGCCGCAACTCGAACGGCTGTTCGGCGACCACACCTATTTCATCGACGGCAACGGCCTCAATATCGTCGAACCCGTCGAGCCGGAGAAAAGCGACGGCCAGCAGGGCGTCGTGGTGAACATCGCGAGCTGGACCGACGAGACGGCGGCGAAGCTGCAGCCGCACGAGCCCGAGCCCACCGAGCTGGTGGTCGTCCTCGCCGCCGACTGACGGCATGGTCCGCGGCCGGACGCGGGTGTAGGGTTCGAGCCCTCACGCCTGTCCGGTCCGGCCGAACCTTGCCCCGTCGTTCCCACTCCCGCGGTCGCGCCGCGCCATGAGCCGTCCGCGCATCGGGCTGGCGCTCGGCAGCGGCTCGGCGCGCGGCTGGGCGCATGTCGGCGTGATCGACGCGCTGCTCGAGGCCGGCATCGCGCCCGACATCGTCTGCGGCACCTCGATGGGCGCGCTGGTCGGCGCGGCCCACGTCGCGGGCCGCCTGATCGAGCTGCGGCAATGGGCCGAGGGCGCGACGTGGCGCAAGATCGCGCGGCTCACCGACCTGCGGCTGACCGGCGGCGGGCTGATCAGCGGCCGCCAGGTGGTCGCCTTCCTGCGCAGCCTGGGCATCGAGGAGCCGATCGAGAGCTACGCGACGCAATACGCCGCGGTCGCCACCGACATGGCGACGGGGCGCGAGATCTGGCTGCAGTCCGGCCCGATCCACGAGGCGGTGCGCGCCTCGATCGCCATCCCCGGCATCTTCAGCCCGGCGCGCCTGCATTCCAAATGGCTGCTCGACGGCGGGCTCTCCAACCCGATCCCGGTCTCGGTGTGCCGCGCGCTGGGCGCCGACGTGATCATCGCCGTCAACCTCAACGGCGAGCTGCTGGGCCGCCGCTTCACCGAGCCCGAGCCGCCCGAGCCGACGCGGCCGACGCGGCTTTCCGGCGAGGTGCTGCGGCGCATGCTGGCGCCGCTGCCCATGCCGCTGCGGCGCAAGCGGGCCGAGACCGATCCGGATGCGCCGCAGCCTGATGCGCCGCGGCCGGATGGGCCACCGCCGGGCTATTTCGACGTGCTCGCCACCGCCATCAACATCATGCAGGACCACATCACGCGCACGCGCCTGGCCGGCGAGCCGCCGCATGTCATGCTGGTGCCGCGGCTGCGCAAGATCGGCCTGATGGAATTCAATCGCGCCGAGGAGGCGATCGAGGAAGGCCGCGCCTGCGTCGAGCAGTCCCTGCCGGCGCTGCGGCGGTATCTCTAGTCTGGCAGTCTGCTGAACGGCGACTCGTGACTGTCACCCCGAGCGTAGCGAGGGGCCTTTAGGGTGCAGAAGGGTCCCTCGCTACGCTCGGGATGACAGGGCGTGTCCCCCGTCAGCCGCGCCGCGCCGCCTCGATCGCGGCGACGTCGATCTTCTTCATGCCCATCATCGCCTCGAACGCGCGCTTCGCTTCATCGCCGCCGGCCGCCATCGCCTCGGTCAGCACGCGCGGCGTGATCTGCCAGGAGATGCCCCACTTGTCCTTGCACCAGCCGCACGCACTCTCCTGGCCGCCATTGCCGACGATGGCGTTCCAGTAGCGGTCGGTCTCGTGCTGGTCGTCGGTGGCGATCTGGAACGAGAAGGCTTCGCTGTGCTTGAACGCGGGACCGCCGTTGAGGCCGAGACAGGGGATGCCGGCCACCGTGAATTCGACCGTCAGCACGTCGCCCTTCTTGCCGGACGGGTAGTCGCTGGGCGCACGGTGGACGGCATGCACCGCGCTGTCGGGAAAGGTCTCGGCATAGAAGCGGGCGGCAGCCTCGGCGTCCTTGTCGTACCAGACGCAAATCGTGTTCTTCGCCATGACCTGTCCTTTCGCTTTGAAGCCAGTCTCCGAATTAGGGAGCCCAGGCATATTTCTCCACCCCGCGTTCCGCGCTGGCTCCGCATTAAGGTTGCGTTACCGCCCGCCAAACTAATTGCAGTGCAGGCGCGCTCTTCCTGTGCAAGGACTCCGGGGCGCTGCAGGTGGGGAAACCTGCGGCGCCACGGGTGTGGGAGGCGGGGCGTTGAGTACCAGATTGCGGATCGGCCTGTTGTCGGCGGCGAGCGCGCTGGCCCTGTCGGCCGCCGCGCCGCGCGCCGGCGCGCAGTCGTGGAACCTGTACCAGTCGGATACCAGCCTGGTGGTTCCGTATATCTATGGGGATCTGAACTCCAGGAACCATGACGGCACGTTCTCGAATCACACGGCCAACCTCAACATCCAGATCGCCGGCAAACCGATCGGGGTCACGATCGACACCGGCTCGACGGGTATCGCCATCTCCCAGGCGCTCCTGCCCAGCGGTGCGCTGAACGGCCTGACGCCGCTCGGCCCGGGCGCCATCAATTACGACAGCAGCGGCAACACGCCGACCGGCACCTTCTACGAGCTGCCGATCAGCATCCTCGGCGGCAAGGTGAACGGTCAGGCGGGCGTCGGCACGACGACGGTCAAGGTGCTCGTGGTGACGAACGATACCGGGACGGCCTATTTCGGCATCGGCAACAACCGCAACAACGTCTACAGCGGCGTCTACAATCAGTCCCTGACCTTCCAGCAGAACGTCGCGCAGGGCAACATCACGCAGATCTCCGCCGTCGGCATGAATCCGCTGATCGACGTTGCCGTCAACGGCACCGCGCTGCCCAACCAGGGCTACGTGGTGATGAACAACCAGATCGTGATCGGCCTGACGACGGCGAACAACGCCTATTCCTTCGTCAAGCTCACGCCGGACACCGCGGCCGGTCCGATGCTGTGGAATGGAATCCCGGTGGCCCTGTCGAACGGCTCGGGCGCCTATGTCACCGGCACGATCCTGCACGACACGGGGATCTTCAACGCCTATCTCAAGCCATTTGCGTCGGCCGGCGACACGGTCAATATCTCGATGCCGGGGATGCCGCAGCAGGGCGCCTTCTACAGTTTCGTCGTGCCGGCGCATGGCGCGACCTGCGGCACCGCGACCGCCCTTACTCCGTGCGAAGTGCTTGGCTCGACGTCGAGCACCCCCTTCCTCAATACGGGACGCCAGTTCTACGCCGGCTTCAACTACCTGTTCGACCCGGTCAACGGCTATGTCGGCTACGCCCTGTCGAGCTCGGGGCTGACCGACGAAGCGGTTCTCATTCCCCTGCTCGCGCTGCAGGCCACGGTCGGCCTGCCGAACGGCTTCGCCACCAACCTGCCGGTCGCCCTCTTCGCCCCCACCACCCTGACGACGCCGGCCGGCGGCGCGGCGACGTTCGACGCGGCATTCATGGGCTTCGGCAGCAGCCTGACGGTGGCAGGTTCCGGCAGCGTCGTGTTCAATGGGCCGGTCGGCCTGGCGCCCGGGACGTTCACCGTCAGCAGCGGCGCTTCGGCCACGATCAACGCCAGCCTGACGGCATCCGCCGTCAGCATCGCGACCCAGGCGGGGCTGATCAACAACGGGCTGATCGGCGCGAGCGTGACGAACAACGGCACGCTGACCAACAACGGCATGGTCCTGGGCGACATCGTCAACAACGGCGCGCTCGGCGGCAACGGCACCGTCGTCGGCAGCCTGGCCAACTACGGCGTCGTGTCGCCGGGCAACTCGATCGGCACGGTTGCGGTCAACGGCACCTACACCCACGGCGCCTCCAGCACCTACCAGCTCGAGGTCTCCAACACCGGCCAGTCCGACCTCATCGCGGTCAACGGCGGCGCCGCGCTGCAGGGCGGCAGCGTCAATGTCACGGCGTTCAGCGGCGGCTACGCGTCGCGCACGACCTACCGGATCCTGAGCGCCACGGGCGGCGTGAGCGGCGCCTTCGCGTCGGTGAACGAGCTCTATCCCTTCCTGCTGTCGAGTCTCAGCTACGACCCCAACAACGTCTACCTGACGCTCGAGGTCGGAGGCTTCGCGGCGGCGGCGCAGACCCCCAACCAGTATGCCGTGGGCGCCGCGCTCGACGCCAGCGCGGCCACGGCGAGCGGCGATTTCGCCACGGTGCTGGGCAGCCTGGCGACGGCCACGTCGGCGCAGGGCCAGGCGTTCCTGACCTCGATCAGCGGCACCAACTACTCGGGCTTCTCCAACTCGATGGTGCAGGGCGCGCAGCTCTTCATGAACAACTTCCTCAGCCAGGCGAGCGGCGCCAATCGCGGCGGCAACAAGCTGGCGCTGGCCGAGGCCTGCGACGTCGCCTGCGACCCGACGAGCCCGCCCCGGTGGGGCGCGTGGGGCGGGGCGCTGGGCGGGCTGGGCACGGTGGGCGCCGGCCAGGCGGTGGGCGGGGTGACCTACAATGCCGGCGGCTTCGCGGCGGGGCTCGACCGCGCGGTCAGCGGCACGGTGCGGCTGGGCGTGACGGTGGGCTACACCGGCGGCTCGCAATGGGTGTCGGGCTTCTCGGGCCAGGGCTTCTCGGACACGGTGCAGGCGGGCCTCTACGGCAACTACGCGCAAGGGCCGGTCTATCTCGACGGCCTGGTGGGCTACGCCTACAGCGCCAACACGCTGTCGCGCAGCATCGTGATCCCGAACCTCGGCGGGCGCACGGCGCAGGGCCAGACCGGCGCCAACCAGGTCTACGGCCAGCTCGAGGGCGGCTACCGCTTCGGCCTGGGCGGACTGGCCGAGGCGTTCGTGACGCCGTTCGCGCGGCTGCAGGCCTATACGGGCACGCAGAACGGCTTCACCGAGAGCGGGGCGCAGTCGCTCGATCTCAGCGTGGCGGCGCAGACCACCAGCTCGCTGCGCTCGGTGCTGGGGGCGCAGCTTGGCGGGTCGATGGATCTCGGCTGGCGCGCCAAGCTGAACGGGCAGTTCCGGCTGGGCTGGAGCCATGAATATGCCGACACGGCGCGTCCGGTGTCGGCGACGCTGGTGGGCGCGCCGGCCGCGCCGTTCACGACCTACGGGGCAAGCCCGCAGCGCGACGGCGTGGTGGTGGGCGTGTCGGCCAACACGGCGATCGCCGAGGCGGCCTCGCTCTATCTCCGCTACGAGGGCGACATCTCCGGCCAGGATTCCAGCCACGCGCTGACCGCCGGCGTGAGGATGACATGGTGAACTTCCTCCCCCGTCGTCTCATGCACCTCTCCCCCGCCAGGGGGAGAGGTTGGGTGAGGGGGTTGCAGGTGCTTTCGATGCCCCCTCTCCTCGCCTCTCCCCCTAACGGGGGAGAGGAACATGAGGCGTGAGGATGACATGGTGAACTTCCTCGCCAGCGAAGTTGGGGAGGAAAGCTCGGGACTTTCGAGCAGGAGAGTCCGCTGATGTCCACGCCCTACACGAGCTACTACGACTACAACAGCTGGTACGACAACGGCTACAGCACCGGCAGCCTGCCGAGCGGCGGCACGGCGGTTCCGTTGAGCGACACCAACTTCGTGATGAACGTGGCGCTGGTCCTGGACCGCGCCACCGATCCCACCGCGCTGCTGGACTCCAATTGGGCGTCGCGCCAGCAGCAGATCGCGGCGCTGGGCAGCAACATCTGGGACGTCTACGGCGCCAATCCGGCGACCTGGCAGGGCGTTGTCAATGCCCTTCCGCACGACGTGGCGACGCTCGACGAGCTGTCGGTCCTCACGGGAACGCCGAACGGCTACGTCTCCTCGGCCGAATCGCGCACCGTCTGGGTGCAGGTCAATGCCGCGAACTTCAACGACCTGTTCGGCCCCGACGCCACGCTCATGCACGCCTCGGGCTTCGGCTACTACTGGACGGGCAACCTGACCCTGCCGGCCAACGTCTCGGGCCTGTGGTTCGACGGCGGGGTCCAGTCGGTCCTGCCCGACGCCAGCGCCGGTCCGCCGGCACCCCTGAACGAGGGTATCCAGGGGGCGGGCAACGGCGCGGGTCCCACGCAGCTCCTGCCCCAGCAGATCGCCGAGCTCTACAATTTCCCGCTGGCCGGCCTCAACGTCGACACGGAAGCGCTCGCCCTGCTCGAGCCGGGACTGGGCATCTCGCCGCCCGCCGGCAGCCCGCAGCAGACCCTGCAGCAACTGCTGGAGGCCTATCGCAGCGCGGTCGGGCTCCTGCCCTCGGTCGACGTCACCGGCGTGCAGCCGGGCGGGCCCTTGCCGACCGACAACGCGGCGCTGGGCGAGCGCTCGCTCGACATCGGCGTGGCCACCGCCGTCAATCCCAACAGTGGGCTGATCCTCTATGCCGGCTCGGGCATCAATCTCGGCGCCAACGCCGAGCCCTTCACCGCCTACCAGGCGGCGTTCTGGGATATGGTCAACAACCCCTCGGTGGTGTCGTCGTCGTTCCGCTTCGACGCCGCGCAGCCCAGCCCGAACTCGCCCTTCATGTTCGCCGCGCGCGAGCTGTTCATCGACGCGGCCCTGCGCAACATCACGGTCTTCTCCTCGGCGGGCGACGGCGGCTCGGGCTACGAGGTCGCCAACGGGCTGGAGAATGTCAGCACGACCCGCGCCAGCCCCTACGCCGTGGTGGTCGGCGGCACTTCGCTCAGCCTGGAGAGCTTCGCCGCCAACGACCCCAGCCTCTACCAGCAATACCTGGTGCCCGCCCTGGCCGGCGATCCCGGCACCCTCTGGCAGCTCGTCGCCGGCGGGCTCACGATCATGCCGACGGCGGGGGCGGCGGGCTGGTTCGCCGAGGCGGTGTGGAACCGCTACGACGTCACGCGCGTGGCGACCGATTCGCAGAACGGCCACTTCCGGGTCGACTATACCCAGAACGAGTTCGGGCAACGGCGGCGTCGACACCACGCAGGCCACGCCGTGGTACCAGAGCGCGCTGCTGCCCTTCGACCTGCCGACGACGACCGACGGCTCCAACACCTCGGGCCGCGGCCTGCCCGACGTGTCGGCGCTGGCCAGCGGCAACATGTACTACACCGTGCCCAACGAGGACATGACGGGCACCACCGGCGACGGCGGCACCAGCGCCGCCACGCCGCTGTGGGCGTCGCTGGCGGTGCAGATCAACGCGATCTTCCACGACCAGCATCTGCCCAGCCTGGGCTACATGACCGACCTGCTCTACATCGCGGCGGCCATCGCGCCCGGCTCGTTCAACGACGTGAGCATCGGCGACAACGTCTCCTCGTTCCTGACCGGCATCGGCTCCCATCCCTACACCTCGTCGGACGGACCGATCGATCCGACCGGCTTCGGCTTCTATGCCGGGCCGGGCTACGACCTCGCCTCGGGCCTGGGCTCGCCCAACGGCACGCTGCTGGCGCGCGCTCTGACGGCGATCGGCCATTCGCAGATGTATTTCGACTCGAGCCCGGCCGTGCTCGACCAGCAGGGCCAGGATTCGTGGACGAGCGGCGCCCATCAGAGCGTGCTGCTGCAGGCGGCGTCCGGCTCGGACGTGGCCATCGGCTTCACCGCCGGCAGCGAGACCATCGGGCTGGTGAGCGGCGGCTCCGCCGAGTTCGCCTGGACCGCGCGCTTGGCCGAGCAGGCGCTGCAGCCCGACTTCGACCCCAACCTGGTGCGGCTGTTCGACAAGTACGCGCAGGGGGCGCTCGGCCATGCCACGCTGCAGATGGGCGACAGCGTGTCGGCCTCGATCAACGGCACGGCGGCCAACGGCAGCTCGAACCAGCTCACCTCGAGCTTCGGCTTCGGCGATTTCCAGACGACGAGCGGCGATCTGCGGGTGGCGAGGCCGGTGGCGGTGGCCGAGACCGCCGCCGGGGCCAACGACCAGCTCGCCATCGTGCGCGTGCGCCAGGACGGCACCGACAGTCTCAGCCTCAGCTTCTACAAGGTCGACGACCTCACCGGCGCGATCGGCAACCTGCATCCCGGCGACCCGGGCTACGCCGCCGCCGCGCAGGCGCGCGCCTACCAGATGACGACCGGCGGCACCTCGCTCGACGGGCCGGGCTACGGCAATTACACGCAGTCGGCGCTGCAGCATGTCAATGCCGGCGACATCGTCGCCATGACGCTCACCGACAACACGCACGGCACCGCCTATTCGGGCTTCTCGCAGGCCAACGAGACGGTGGCTGGCCAGCCGGTCGGCCATCTGTGGAGCTACGGGCTCAACACCTGGGGCTGGGAGGACACCTACGGCGGCGGCGACCACGACTTCAACGACCTCGTCGTCCAGCTCGACTTCACCGGCGCCTCGGGCCACGGCTGGCTGGCCTAGCCTTGTTGCCGGCGCACTGCGCGCATCTTCAAGAACGAGAAACGTCGCATCGAGCGCTTGACAAGCAAGCGCATCGCCTTGTCCTGACCATGCCGACACTCACTCCCTTCAACCGAGGAGGTTGGCATGACGACTTCAGAAAATTCCACGCGCCGCGCCGTGATGGCGTCCGGCGCCGCACTGCTCGGCTCGACGATGCTCGCCGGCGCCGGCGGGCAGGCGCAGGCACAGACGGCGCCGCCGTCCGAGGCGATGCCGACGGGCTACAACATCCTGTTCGTGCTGGTCGACCAGGAGCATTTCTTCCCGCAATGGCCCTTCCCGGTGCCGGGGCGCGAGGCGATCAAGAAGAAGGCGGTCACCTTCCTCAATCACCAGGCGGCGTCGTGCGTATGCTCGTCGGCGCGCTCGGTGGTCTATACCGGCCAGCACATCCAGCACACCGGCATTGCCGACAACCTGAACTACATCTGGCAGCGCGACCTCTCGACGGGCATCAACACCGTCGGCCATCGCCTGGGCGAACTCGGCTACTACGCCAGCTACCAGGGCAAGTGGCATCTCTCGGCCAACCTCGATCTCACCGACAATCCCGTCGATGCGCCGTTGCGCGAGTATCGCGACGTCATCGCCTCCTACGGCTTCAAGGATTTCTTCGGCGTCGGCGACCTGATCGACGGCACGCTGGGCGGCTACAGCTACGACGACACCACCCTGGCCTCGGCCATCACCTGGCTGCGCACCCAGGGGCTGGCGCTGCGCGCCAGGGGCCAGCCCTGGTTCCTGGCCGTGAACTTCGTCAATCCGCACGACGTCATGTACTTCAACTCCGACCTGGCCACCGAGAACGTGCAGAGCAGGAGCCACGTCATGGGCATCGCCCGCGCGCCGCAGGACGAGCTCTATGGCGCGACCTGGGACAACGTCCCGCTGCCGGCCAGCCGCCACCAGTCGTTCGACGAACCGGGCCGGCCGGCCGGCCAGAAGCTCTATCAGCAGGTGCTGGACCTGATGGTCGGGCCGTGGCCCGACGAGGACCGCCGCTGGCGCGCGCTGCGCGACTACTACTTCAACGCCATCCGCGACTGCGACCGCAAGGTCGAGCGGCTGCTGGAGTCGTTGCGCGACAACGGCATGGAGAAGGACACGATCGTGGTCTTCTCGGCCGATCACGGCGAGCTCGGCGGCAATCACCAGATGCGCGGCAAGGGCACCAACGCCTACTGGCAGCAGAACCACCTGCCGCTGATGATCCACCATCCCGCGTTGCCCGGCGGCCGGACCTGCGAGGCCGTCACCTCGCAGCTCGATCTCGCGCCCACCCTGATCGGCTTGACCGGCAAGGATGCCGCCGCGCGCGCCCGCGCCGCCGAGGGGCTGAAGGGCCGCGATTTCTCGGCCTGGCTGCGCCAGCCCGGGCAGGCCACGGCGCAGTCGCTGCGGCCGGCCGCGCTGTTCTGCTTCGACATGCTGTCCTATCAGGGCCCCAGATGGGCGGCGATGACCGTCGACACCCGCGCCTATCGCGGCAAGACGCCCGAGCAGCAGCAGGCGATGCTGGCCGGCCATCCGCCGGACTTCCTGAACCGCACGGCCATCCGCAGCATCTGGGACGGCCGCCACCGCTTCTCGCGCTATTTCTCGCCGCTGCAGTTCAATGCCCCGGGTTCGCTCGAGGAGCTGTTCGCCAGGAACGACGTCGAGGTCTACGACCGCGCGTCCGATCCCGACGAGGTGAACAACCTCGCGCGCGATCCCAAGGCCCATGGCGAACTGATCCTGGCGCTCTGCCAGGAGACCAACCGGCGCATCGCCGAGGAGGTCGGCGTGGACGACGGCGGCTTCCTGCCCATCCGCGACGGCAAGTGGCACTTCCCGCCGCTCAGCGAGCGATAGCGGCGCGCCATGAATTCGATAGGGCATCGGCATTTCAGCCGGCGCTCCAGGCTGGGCAGGGTGGCGGCAGGATTTTTCTGGAGATCGCCATGTCCATCCGCCTGCATTCGCTGGCTTCAGCCGCCCTGCTCGCCGTCGTCCTCGCCGCATCCCCTGCGGCGCAGGCCGACGGGCCGAAATCGCCACCGGCGCTCGCCGCCAACCAGGCCGGCATCATTTCCGTGCCCTCGGCCTACGGGCTGATCGAGACCGTCGAGCGCCTGCAGAAGGAGATCGCGGCCAAGGGCATCATGTTCTTCGGCGCGGTGGACCAGGGCGGGCTCGCCGCCGTGGCCGGCGTGCCGGGCGTGAAGCCCTCGGTGCTGCTCACTTTCGGCAATCCGCCGCTCGGCACGCAGTTCCTCGCCGCCAGCCAGCAGGCCGGCCTCGACTGGCCGGTGCGCATGCTGGCCTATGTCAATTCGCCGGGCCACGTGACCATCGCCTGGACCGACTTCGCCTGGATCGCCAGGCGCCACGGCCTCACCGGCCTCGACGCCCAGCTCAAGATGGCCAACGAGGTCGCCGCCTCGATCGCCGGCGCGGCGACGAAGTAGGGAAAACGTTGGATACCCCTGCGACGGTGTCCAGTGTTTCACCGTCCAGTGTTTTTCCGGCGCCGTCAGGCCGCCGCCAGCGCCTGGTCGAGGTCGGCCAGGATGTCGTCGATATGCTCGAGCCCGATCGACAGGCGCACATAGCCCGGCGTCACGCCGGTCTGGGCCTGCTCCTCGAGCGTGAGCTGGCTGTGCGTGGTCGAGGCGGGATGGATGGCGAGGCTGCGCGCGTCGCCGATATTGGCCACGTGATAGAACATCTTGAGGCTGTCGATGAACGCGCGGCCGGCGTCGGCGCCGCCCTTGAGCTCGAAGCCCAGCAGCGCGCCCATGCCGCGCGACAGGTAGGTCTCGGCCCGCTTCCTGGGCTCGCCGGCCATCAGCGAGGGATGGATCACCTTGGTGATCTTGGGATGCCTGGACAGGTGGGCGGCGACCTTGTCGGCATTGTCGCAATGCACCCGTATGCGCAGCGGCAGGGTCTCCAGCCCCTGGATGAACAGGAAGGCGTTGAACGGGCTCATCGGCGCGCCGACGTCGCGCAGCAGGGTGACGCGCGCTTTCAGGATGTAGGCGATCGGCCCCAGCGGCTTCACCGCCTCGGTCCATACCGCGCCGTGATAGCTGGGATCGGGCGTGTTCAGCATCGGGAAGCGGTCCTTGTGCCGGGCCCAGTCGAAATTGCCGCCGTCGACCAGGATGCCGCCGATCGAGGTGCCGTGGCCGCCGATATACTTGGTGGTCGAGTGCATGACGACCGCCGCGCCATGGTCGAGCGGCTTGCAGATCACCGGGGCGGCCGTGTTGTCCATGATCAGCGGCACGCCCAGCGCGCGGCCGATCCTCGCCACCTCGCCGATCGGGAACACGGTAAGCTTGGGATTGGGCAGCGTCTCGGCGTAGTAGCAGCGGGTCCGGGCGTCGGTGGCGCGGCGGAAGTTCTCGGGGTCCGCCGGATCGACGAAGCGGCATTCGATGCCCATCGTCTTCATGGTGTTGGCGAACAGATTCCAGGTCCCGCCATAGAGGTCGGTCGAGGCCACGAAATTATCACCGGCGTGGCAGATGTTCTGGACCGCGAACAGCGAGGCGGCCTGTCCCGAGCCCAGCGCCAGGGCGGCGACGCCGCCCTCCAGTGCCGCGACGCGCTGCTCCAGCACGTCGCAGGTCGGGTTCATGATGCGGCTGTAGATGTTGCCGAGCTCGGCCAGCCCGAACAGGTTGGCCGCGTGCCGGGTGTCGCGGAACTGGTAGGACGTGGTCTGGTAGATCGGCACGGCGACCGCCGTGGTGGTCGGGTCGCTGCGGTAGCCCGCGTGCAGGACGAGCGTTTCCGGATGCTTGCTGTTGGTCGCCATGGTTGCCCCCGTGGTGAGAGCGGCGACTATGCCTAAAAAGCAGCCGGCCCGAAATTGTGCAGACCTGCCTTGCACAGCCCGGTGAAATCCGGGTTGGGCCGCCCGCCGGGCTGTGCTATCGAGTCGGCACTAACCAAAAGGCCTGTGTGCCCGACCACCGGTTTGTGGTCGGGCTTTTTTTCGCTCCGTCGCCGCCCTAGCGCTGCGGGTTGGCCGGCATGGCCGGAGCCGGATTGGCCGGCGTCGGCGTGGCCGGCGCGATCGGCGGGATGGCCGGCGTGCGGCTCTGGTTGGTCGGATTCACCGTGCTTTCCTTGGGCGGAAGCTGAGCCTGCTCGACGCTGTTGTACGGCTTGCTCGAGAAGAACATCAGGCCTGCCACGAGGGCGAGGGCCACCAGCACGCCCACGATCAGGGTCAGGCCCTTGCCGCTGCTCGCCTCGTAGTAGCGGTCGTCGTTGCGCGGATCGCGACTGGGATCCGGCGGGTTGGGGATGTAATCGCTCATGGTCTTTCCTTTCTCCTCGGGTCGGTTCCTTTCAGAACGCGCCGGGGCGCGCCCACGTTGCCGCCGGCTTTCATGAGGAAATTCAGGGACTTGAGCGGGGGCCGCCGGTCCGGTGGTCCAAATCGTGCTACGCTTTGCCGAGGAGGTCTTCCATGCCCGATGCCGTTGCGAGTCATGCACCCGCCCTGCTCGATGCCGCCGGCGCCGCTACGCTGGTCGCATCCTATGCTCCGGTCAGCAAGGGCGCGGCGCTGAAGGATATCGGCCGCATCGATGCCCATATGCGCCGCTTCATCGAGCTCGCGCCGATGTGCCTGGTGGCCACCGCTGATGCGGCGGGGCGGCAGGATGTCACCCCGCGCGGCGATCCGCCGGGCGCCTTCAAGGTGCTGGACGAGCAGACGATCGCGCTGGCCGACCGGCCGGGCAACAACCGGCTCGATACGCTGCGGAACCTGCTGGAGAATCCCGAGATCGCGCTGATCTTCCTGATCCCCGGCGTCAACGACACGGTGCGCGTGGCGGGCACCGCGCGGCTCTCGGTCGATCCCGGGCTGCTGGCCGGGATGGCGGTGCAGGGCAAGACGCCCAAATGCGCCATCGTGGTCTCGGTGCGCCAGGCCTACCTGCACTGCGCCAAGGCGCTGCTGCGCTCGCGCCTGTGGAGCGGAGACTACACCCAGCCTAAGGGCACCTTCCCCTCGATCAGCCGCATGGTCGGCGACCAGATCGGCCTTTCCGAGGACGACAAGAGGACCGCCGAGGCCCGCACCGAGCGCGCCTATCGGGAGGGGCTATGGGCGCCTATACCGTAACCGGCCAGCGCGCCCGCCAGATGCGGGTTGTGCCGGCGGATGTGCTGAAGCGGCTCTATCAGCGCTCGGACCGGCATGGCCTGATGCAGACCGCCGCTCATCTCGCGCTGCTGGTCGCGGGCGGCTGGCTGGTGCTCGAGACCAAAGGCAGCTGGTGGGTGGTGCCGGCGCTGCTGCTGCAGGGCATCTTCATCAACGCCTTGTTCGGCGCCATGCACGAGTCGGTGCATTACGGCTCGTTCAGGACACGCTGGGTTGCCGACCTGCTGGCTTTCTTCTCGGGCGCCGCGATCCTGAACAATGCCGGCTTCTACCGGCACTATCACTACGCCCATCACCGCTACACCCAGGATCCCGAGCGCGATCCCGAGCTCATCACCTCGGGCACGCCGCGCACCTGGGGGCAGTACCTGTTCCGCATCAGCTCGATTCCGTTCCTGATACTGCGCCTGCGCGACATCTTCCTCTTCCCCTTCGGCTATCGGGGCGACGTCACTTACATCCATCCCGCGGCCTGGCCCGAGGTGCGGCGCTGGGGCCGCTGGCTGCTGGCCTTCTACGCAGCGCTGGCCGTGGGCTCGATCCTGCTGCGCACCGACGTGATCCTTTGGGTGTGGTTCATCCCCCTGCTGGTCGGCCTGCCGGTCCTGCGGCTTTATCTGTTGTGCGAGCACACGCTCTGCCCCAACTCCGACGACGGCTTCGCCAACACGCGCACCACGCTCAGCAATCCGCTGGTGCGCTTCCTGATGTGGAACCTGCCCTACCACGCCGAGCATCATCTCTTCCCCAACATCGCCTTCCATCATTTGCCCGAGGCTCATCGCCATCTGAAGCCGCACCTGAAATACGTCGCAGGGGGCTACATCCAGGTGCAATCCGAAATCATGCGGAGCCTCGCTTGAGGACCAGCGAAGGCGTGTTCGACTGTGGCGATGTCGGCCTGCAGCGCGGTGGCACGCTCGAGGCGGCCCGCATCGTCTACAAGACCTTCGGCACGCTTTCGCCGCAGCGCGACAACGTCGTCGTCTATCCGACGAGCTATTCGGCCCATCACACCGACATCGAATGGCTGGTGAGCCCCGAGCACTGCCTCGATCCCAGCCGCTATTTCGTCGTCATCCCCAACATGTTCACCAACGGGCTGAGCTCCTCGCCGTCGAACACGCCGGGCCCGTTTCCCGAGGTGACGACCTTCGACAACGTCATGCAGCAGCGCCGCTTGCTGGCCGAGCTGTTCGGCGTCGACCGGATAAGGCTGGTCTACGGCTGGTCGATGGGCGCCCAGCAGGCCTATCACTGGGCGGCCCTGTTCGGCGCCTCGGTCGAGCGCATCGTCGTCAATTGCGGCTCGGCCCGCACGGCGCCGCACAATTTCGTCTTCCTCGAAGGCGTGCGCGCGGCGGTGCAGGCGGCCAAGACGCCCGAGGCCGGGCTGCGCGCCATGGGGCGCATCTATGCCGGCTGGGCGCTGAGCCAGACCTTCTATCGCGGCGAGATGTGGCGCGGGCTGGGCTTCGCCAGCCTGGAAGATTTCCTCGTGCGGTCCTGGGAAGCGAACTTCGTGCGCCGCGATGCGCGCGACCTGATGGCCCAGCTCTGGACCTGGCAGCACAGCGACATCAGCGCCAACGACCTGTTCCGCGGCGATCTCGCCATGGCCCTGGCATCGATCAAGGCCAGGGTCCTGCTGATGCCGTCGGCCACCGACCTCTATTTCCAGACCGACGACAACCGCGCCGAGCTGCCGCATCTCAAGCAGGCGAAGCTCGCCGAAATCCCCTCCGTCTGGGGGCACCGCGCCGGCAACCCGCGCGACATTCCCGAGGACGCGGCTTTCATCGATGCGGAAGTGGAAGCCCTTCTGAAAGCGTAGTTGCCATCCCGAGCGAGGCGAGGGACCTTTGCCTGTCCTCGCAAAGGAACATGCCCCATGCCCGATGGTCTTCCCAACGACGGCCTCGTCATCGTCGCCAAGCGCGACTGTCCGACCTGCGTGCTGGTCGAGCCGGTGATGCAGAGCCTCGACCGCGCCGGCCCGCTTGCCGTGATCAGCCAGGACGATCCGTCCTTCCCTGCCGGCGTGCGCGCCGTCATCGACGACCATGAGCTCGAACGCTCCTTCCGCCTCAAGGTCGAGACCGTCCCGACCCTGATCCGCTTCAAGGGCGGCGAGGAGATCGACCGCACCGTGGGCTGGGACCGCGCCGAGTGGACGCGCCTTGCGGGCGACGCGGCAGCCGGCCAGGGCCTGCCGGCCTGGCAGCCGGGCTGCGGCTCCAAAAGCGTCGAGCCCGGGGTGCACGAGGCGCTGATCGCGCGCTACGGCGATCCCGGGCTGAAATCGCGCGAGATCGCCGTCGGCAACTGGGACGATCCCTGGGAGGCCTGCTTCGAGCGCGGCTGGAGCGATGGCCTGCCGGTGGTGCCGCCGAGCGACGAGCGCATCCTGCGCATGCTGGGCGGCACCGACCGCAAGCCCGACGAGGTGGTGGGACTGATTCCGCCCAACCTCGCGCCCTGTACCGTCGAGAAGGTGGCGATCAACGCCGTGATGGCGGGCTGCAAGCCCGAATACATGCCCGTCGTGCTGGGCGTGCTGGAAGCGGCGCTCGATCCGCTGTTCGTGCTGCATGGGCTGCTCTGCACCACGCACTTCTCGGGACCACTGGTGATCATCAACGGGCCGGCGGCCCGGGCCATCGGTATGAACAGCGGCGTCAACGCGCTGGGCCAGGGCAATCGCGCCAATGCCACGATCGGCCGCGCGCTGCAGCTCATCGTGCGCAATGTCGGCGGCGGCCTGCCGGGCGCCATCGACCGCGCCACGCTCGGCAATCCCGGCAAGTACACTTTCTGCTTCGCCGAGGACGAATCCGATCCCGACTGGGAGCCGCTGTCGGTGCGCCGTGGCATTCCCGCGGGCAAGAGCGCCGTCACGCTGTTCCATGGCGAGGGCGTGAACGGCTTCATCGACCAGAAGTCGCGGACGCCGGAAGAGCTGGTGCGCTCGCTGGCCATGGGCCTGTTCGGCGTCGGCCACCCCAAGCTCTGCCTGGCCGGCAATGCCGTGCTGGTTCTGGCGCCCGAGCACTACAGGATCTTCAAGGATGCGGGCTGGAGCCGGCGGCGCATCGAGGAGGCGCTGTACCAGGCGCTGAAGCGGCCCGGCCGCGACCTGGTGCGCGGCGCGCAGGGCGTGCCGGAAGGCCTGCCGCCATCCATGGCCGACAAGATGGTCGACAAGTTCCAGCCCGACGGGCTCCTGATCGTTCGCGCCGGCGGCGAGGCCGGGCTATTCTCCGCCATCATCGGCGGCTGGCCCGGCCAGTCCGTGCGCGATGAGTGCCAGGCCGTAACCCGGGAGATCCGTCCATGACCATCACCCTGAAGCTGCGCGATCCGACGGCCGAGAGCGCCCCGGCCCGCCGCCCCCGCCTCGCGCCGCCGGCCGCGCTCGACGGCAAGACGGTGGCGCTGATGGATATCGGCAAGGCGCGCGGCAAGGAGTTCATCGACCGCCTCGAAGGCCACTTCAGGAAGGCCGGCGTGGCGACGCGGCGCTACGCCAAGCCCACCAACACCAAGGTGGCGCCGGTGGCGCTGATGCAGCAGATCGCCGCCGAGAACCAGCTCGCGGTGATCGCCTTAAGCGATTGAGGCTCCTGCACATCGTGCAGTCTGCACGACCTCTATAATCTCGATGGACGCGGCCTTCCCGGCGTCAACATCGTGACCACCGGCTTCGTCGACGGCGTCGAGGCGCAATCCGATTCGCTCGGCTTCGAGCCTGCCGTCGTCTATGTCCCGCATCCGATCCAGAACCGCACCACGGCGGAGATCGAAGCCATTGCCGATCAGGCCTTCGAAAAGGTGATCGCGCTGCTCAAGAGCGCCTAGGGCGGACCCGTGGCGGCGTTCGACTGGCTGCCCGCCGGCCTGCGCCACCAGGCGACGTTGCGACGGCTCGCGGCAGGCGAGGCCCTGTTCCACCAGGGCGACCGGGTCGCCGCCGTGTTCGCGGTCGAACAGGGCAAGGTCCAGCTGATCCGCCACGCCATCGACGGCCGGCGGGTGGTCCTGCATACGGCGTGGCCGGGCGAGCTCTTCGCCGAGGCGGCGCTCTTCGCCGACTTCTATCACTGCGATGCCGTGGCCATGGTCGCGTCGCGCGTCGGCGTCTTTCCCAAGCGCGCGCTGTTGGCGGCGTTCCGCACGGATGCAGCGCTCGCCGAGAAATTCATGGCGGCGCTGGCGCGCCAGATCCATGTGCTGCGCAACCGGCTGGAGGAGCGCAACATCCGCTCGGCCCGTGCGCGGGTCCTCAATCGCCTCGCCCTTGCCGCCGAGCCGAGGACCCGCACGGTGCGGCTGGACGGCACCTTGATGGACCTCGCGGTCGAAATCGGGCTTACCCACGAGGCGCTCTACCGCACCCTGGCGGCCCTCGAGAAGGACGGCACCCTCACAAGAGACGGCGCCCGGATCATTCTCGCCAAGGCGCCGAAGGCATGATCCGGATCATATCGGCCGCGCCGGGTCGGGGCGATGCTGCGCCAGTCCGGGAAGTATCGCAGAGGTTCCGATGAGACCATCCGCCGTCATGACCATTCTCTCATCGGCAGCAGTGGTCGCCCTGGCGGCGTCCGTCGCGCATTCGCAGCAGTCGCACCACGAGCACATGGCCGGGCACATGGCCGAGCCCATGGGCCAGGGACCGACGATGCCCGGCCAGGACGCCTTCGGCGCCATCCAGGAAATCGTCGGCCTGCTCGAGGCCGACCCCGCGACCGACTGGTCGAAGGTCGATCTTGAGGCGTTGCGCCAGCACCTCATCGACATGAACGAGGTGACGCTGAAGGCGACAGCCGTGGCCCTGCCGATCGATGGAGGCATTGAGATCGCCGCGACCGGCAGCGGCCGCACACTCGCCGCCATTCAGCGCATGGTCCCCACGCATGCCCACGAGCTCAACCAAATGAATGGCTGGAGCGCCAGGACGGCGCCGCTGGCCGACGGCGTGCTGCTCACGGTCACGGCGAGCGATCCCAAGCAGGTCGAGCACATCCGCGGGTTGGGCTTCATCGGGCTGCTCACGAGCGGCGCCCATCATCAGGTCCATCATCTGGCCATGGCCAAGGGTCAATTCACCCACCAACCGTGACGCGCCGGTCCCGATCGGAGCGCGTGTGACGGTGCCGATCTAATCCTTCTCCGGCACCACCGCGGGCGTGACGGACTGGTCCGCCGCCGGCGGCTCGGGCGGCGGTGCGGGCGGCTTGGCAATAGGCTTCAGGAAATCCGCCACCGCGGCGGCGGTGGCCTTGGGATCCTCTTCCATCGGATTGTGGCCGAGCTTGCCGAAGATCTCCAGCTTGGCGCCCTTGATGTCGTTCTGGAAGCGGAAGGCGTCGGCGGCCGGCACCCAGCGGTCCTGCCCGCCCCACAGAATCAGGGTCGGCACGTCGAGTCGCTTGAGCAGCGTGGGGTCCAGCGGGTCCTGGGTGCGGGCGCGCTGCAGCGTGGCCTCCTGGTTGCCGGGAAATCGCTGCAGCTCGGCGGTGCGCCTGACGCGCTGGGGCGTCGCCATCGCCGGATCGGCGTAGGCGTCCGCGAGCGAGCGGCGCACCAGCACCTCGGGCTTGAAGTAGATGCCGATGTCTCCCAGCACCGGCAAACGGGCGAGCTGTGTCGAGAGCGGCACGTCGCTGCCGTCGCGCGGATAGCCCGCCGAGTCGACCAGCACGAGCTGGCTCACCCGGTCGGGCCGCGTGGCGGCGAAGCTCCAGGCCACGGCGCCGCCCAGCGAATGGCCGACCAGCACGAAGCGGTCGACGTTGAGCGTGTCGACCAGCACTTCGATGAAGTCGGCATAGGCCTCGACTGTGTATTCGTCGCGCGCCCAGGCGCCGGTCAGCCCATGGCCGGGCAGGTCGACCGAGATCAGCCGCGCCTTGCCGCCGAGCTCGCGCACCCAGCCTTCCCATGCCTGCAGCGAGCCGTTCGAGCCGTGGATCAGCACCATCGGGATGCCGTCCGGATTGCCCTCGTCGCGCACATGGGCGCGCACCCCGCCGATATCGATGAACTTCGAATGGTCATTGGCGTAGCGCGCGATCAGCATCTCCGGCGGCAGCGGCGGCGAATAGGCCCACAACGCCACGCCCGCCAGGACGCCGAGCGCGAGCAGGAGATAGAGCGGCCAGCGCCGCGGTGGGGCGGCATCCCTACGGCGACGCGGCGGCATCGTCGGCTTCTCCTGCCTTCTTCTCGCGCGCCGGCCCTGCCGGCGTCGGACGGCGTATCGCCCGAACCAGCGCGTCGATGTCGCGCAGGCGGAGGTCTATCGTCCGGAACGGAATCTCGATGTCCGCCTCGCGCAGTTTCTCCAGGATCGTGCGGTTGAGATCGTTGCCGACGACCAGCCGATCCTCGAGGCGGTCGACGAAGGCGAAGAGGTCGAATTCCAGTCCATCGGCGCCCAGACGGCCGAAGCGCACGACGGGCGCCGGCACGCGCAGGACGCGGGGATGACCGAGGGCGGCCTCGCGCAGGATCGTCTCGACCTTCGCGACATCGCTGCCATAGCCCACCGTGAGCGCGACATCGACGCGGCTCGACGTGTCGGCATAGGTCCGGTTGATGACGGCGCTCTGCAGGAACATGCTGTTCGGCACGATCACCGACGTGCGCTGGAAGGTCTCTATCTCAGTGGCGCGGATGTTGATGCGCTTCACGAAGCCCTCATGACCTTCGACGACGACCCAGTCGCCGGCCTTGATCGGTCGCTCGACCAGCAGGATGACGCCCGAGATCACGTTGTTGGCGATGTTCTGCAACCCCAGCCCGATGCCGACCGACAGCGCGCCCAGCACGATCGCAAGATTGGTGAAATCGATGCCGAGCGCGCTGATGCCGATCAGGAGCGCGATGATGACGCCGACATAGTTCAGCCCGGCGTCGATCGACTGGCGCAGCGGCACCGGCGCCTCGACCGTCGGCAGCACGCGGTCGCGCACGATGCTGCGTATCAGGCGGGCGATCACCATGCAGACGGCGAAGGCGACGATGGCCATGCCGACATTGCCGAGCGAGATCGTGACGCCGCCCACCCTGATGCCGCGCATCAACTGGCCCGCGCCCTCGGCGATGGCGTCGGTATCGACCCCCCACGCCGCGGGGAGCCCGGCGCCCAGCAGCAGCACGAGGAATACGTCGAACAGCAGCATCACCAGGTGCTGGCCGCGCAGGGGCGCATCGGACGCCAGGCCGAAGCGCTGGCGTACCCATCGGCCGGACGGCGTATCGGGCGCGGCGGCTTCCACGAGCAGGTCGCCGACCAGCCGATGCAGGAGCAGGGCCACCGAGATCAGCAGGCAGGTCGTGTAGATGGCGCTGTGCAGATGGGCGGCCAGGGTGGCGTAGCCCACCAATGCGAAGCCGATGGACGACACCACCACCACGCTCAGCAGCAGGCGGATGACCGACCACCATGTGCCGCCGATCATGGTCGAGCGCTCCGCTCCCTCGGGCTGCACGGCATGCCAGGCGCGGTTGCCGAGGGCCGGCAAGGTCAGGAGGGAGATGACGGTGGCGAGCACCAGGGCGCCGACCGATGCCAGGGCGTCGCGGTTGTTGCCGCCACCGCGCACCAGCGCGACATACACGAAGTCGACCGTCAGACCCACCGCCATCAGACGGCGCAAGGCCGATGACAGTATGTGGGCGCTGGCATCGGTGAAGGGCAGCACCCGCCAGGCCGGCCGATGGGGCGACAGAGCCGTGGCGGTGAGCCCGATCACCAGCAGGAAGGTGATCACGCGCAGGACGAGTTCCGGCAGCAGGACGTCGATTGGCGGCGGCGGCGAGGTCGCCGCCAGAAGTCTGTCGATCAGCCAGACGGCGAGGATCGGCACCAGCACCAGGCCAACTCCATCGATGGCGACGGCGAGGGTGCGATCGCGCTGGCCGGGCTCCCGGGCATCGCCGCGGCCGAAGCGACGGCGCAGGACGCGGCCCAGCCCCCATAGCGCGACCGTGAGGACAGCCCAGGCGGCCAGCGAGCCGAGATCGGCATCGTCAAGGTGCAGGCCGCTCAAGCCTTCGCGACTCCAGGCCGCCATCGCTGCCGACAGGGTCCGCACCGAAGAGCTGAACTGCGTCCCGATCTTGCCCCAGACGTCGCGCGAAAGCGGCGAAGCGTCGCGATGCAGCAGCCTGTCGATCAGGACCTGGCCCCGCAGCTTGGTGAGGCGTTCAGTGAGCTGGTCGGCACGCGCGATCACCACTTCGCATTGCTTGACCCGGCTCTCGCTGACCGCCGCCTGGTCGGACAGCCGTTCCCGGTCGGCCTTGACCGCGGCCGACTCGGAGGCCGAGTCCGTACCCGGCTTGACCTCGAGCGGCGCCAGCAGCTTCTTGGTGTCGGCGAGATCGTTGCGGGCGAGAGCGGCGGCGGCGCTCGCGGCGGCGCGTATGTCGGCCGTCTGCTGGCGCAAGGCGTCGATCTCGACCGGCAGGAGGTTGGCTTGCTCGGCCTGGGTGGCGACACGGTCGAGCTGGCGCGTCCACAGATCGATAAGCTGACCGAACGGCCGCTGTGCCGGCGGCGCGGTCTGCGCGGAAGCCGACACGGCGCTGATGCAGAGGAGCATGAGCCAGACGATGCGGCCTAGGGTGTGCATTCAGGTACCGGGTCTAGCATGGCGGTCGCGGATCGGGCCATCATGGGCCAGCCCTGCCCGTCCACAGGGGCCAAATCAGGGCGGAATGCGCGGCCTTTTTGCCCGAGTTGACAGGGCTGCCCCGACGCGGAACCTTGCGCCCCGCAAGTGAAATCCAGGGGGAGACGACGGCATGGACGGGCAGAGCTCGGTGGGAGAAGTACGGATCGAGCCTGGCCGGCTGCACGCCTTCGTCATGGCGATCTGCCGGGCCGACGGCAGCTCTGAGCAGGAGGCCCGCTTGGTTGCCGACCATCTGGTGCTGGCCAACCTGTTCGGCCACGACAGCCACGGCGTCGGCATGATCCCGCCCTATATCCAGAACACCACGACCGGCCGGTGTATCCGTAACCATCATGCAAAGATCGCGCGCGACAATGGCGCAGTCATCGTGATCGACGGCGGCGCGGGCTACGGCCAGGTCGTCGCCAAGGAGGCTATGGATATCGGCATCGACCGCGCCCGCACGCACGGCGTCGCCGTCGTCGGCCTCGTCAATGCGCATCATATCGGACGCATCGGCCATTGGGGCGAGCAGTGCGCGCGCGCCGGCATGGTGAGCACGCACTGGGTGAACGTGCACGGCCACAAGTCGCTGGTGGCGCCGTTCGGTGGCGCCGAGCCGCGCTTCACCACCAATCCCTACTGCACCGCCGTGCCGCGCAAGGGCAAGGAGCCGATCGTGCTCGACTTCGCGACCAGCCAGGTGGCGATGGGCAAGGTGCGCGTGGCCAACAACAAGAAGGTGCAGATGGAGGAAGGCCTGCTGATCGACGCGGCGGGCAGCCCGACCACCGATCCCGGCGTCATGTACAACCCGCCCTTCGGCGCCATCCTGCCGTTCGGCCTGCACAAGGGCGGCGGGCTCGCCGTGATCTGCGACCTGCTGGCCGGCGCCTTGACCGGCGGACGCACCCACAGCCCGCGCACCATCAAGAAGGACGGCACCGACATCATCAACAACATGCTGTCGATCATCATCGACCCCGCCTCGATGGGCGGCCGCGAGACTTTCGAGGACGAGGTCGAAACCTTCATCACCTGGGTGAAGTCGGCCCGGCCGCAGCCCGGCGTGCCCGAGGTGCTGGCGCCAGGCGAGCCCGAGCGGGCGCGCCGCGCCGACCGCGAGAAGAACGGCGTGCCGATCGACGGCACCACGTGGCAGCAACTCCTGGACGTGGCGCGCAAGGTGCGGCTGAACGATACCGAAATTCCAAAGATGGCCGGACAGGGGGCCTGAAAAAAGGGGAGACCGATCATGGCCAAGATGAAGCTCTACTATTCGCCCGGGTCGCCCTATGCCCGCAAGGTGCGGGCGGTGGCGATCGAGACCGGGTTGGACAAGAAGATGGATATGGTCGATGTGGCGCTGTCGCCCGTCGCGCCCAACGCCGATGTCGACAAGCACAACCCGATCGGCAAGATCCCGGCCTTGTCGGTGAAGGGCATGGACCTCTTCAACTCGCCGGTGATCTGCGAGTATCTCGACAGCCAGCACAAGCGCCGCAAGCTCCTGCCGCGCAAGGGCCGCGACCGCTGGGTGGCGCTGCGGCTGCAGGCCATGGGCGACGGCCTGCTCGATGCCGCGCTGCTGGCGCGCTACGAGAGCTTCCTGAGGCCCGAAGACCGGCGGTGGCCGGACTGGAGCAAGGGCCAGGTCAAGAAGATCGACGGCGTGCTCGACCAGCTTGAGGCCGAGTCCAAGTCGCTCAAGGGCAGGCCCACCATCGGCACCCTCACGGTGGGCTGCGCGCTGGGCTATCTCGATTTCCGCTTCGCCGACCATAACTGGCGCGCCAAGCGGCCCAAGCTCGCCAAGTGGTTCGCCGCCTTCTCCAAGCTGCCGTCGATGAAGGCGACGGCGCCTCCCGCCGCGTGAGATCGACGGCGTGACGGCCGATGAGATCATCGCCGTTCTGGGCTTGCAGCCGCATCCCGAGGGCGGCCATTTCGTCGAGACCTTCCGCGCGCCTGAGGGCACGGCGATCTATTTCCTGTTGAAGGGCGGCGAACGCGCGCACTGGCATCGCGTGAATGCCGACGAGACCTGGCATCACTATGCCGGCGCGCCGCTCGAACTGTCGATGAGCGACGACGGCCACCGGGTGCGCCATCTGCGGCTCGGCACCGATCTCGGCATCGGCGAGCGCCCGCAGGCGGTGGTGCCGCGCCATGTCTGGCAGGCCGCGCGCTCGCTCGGCACCTGGACCCTGGTCGGCTGCACCGTGTCGCCGGCCTTCGAGTTCAAGGGCTTCGAGCTGGCGCCGCCCGACTGGGAACCGAAGTCCGCCTGATCTAGCGCTGCCACAGCTCGCGTGAGGCCAGCACGGCGCCGACCGTGACCAGCAGCGCCGCGACGAGCAGCGCGCCCGTCGGCTCGGCCAGGCCGCAGGCGATCAACAGCGCCGTCGAGAGAATCGGCGTGGCGTAGGAAAGAGCGCCCAACGCGCGGATGTCGCCGCGCTTGACGGCATGGTCCCAGAAATAGAAGGCGCTGCCCGCCGGCCCCAGCCCGAGCGCCAGCACGGCGAGCCACGCCGCGGTCGATGCGGGCCATACGGTGCGCTCGAACATCACATGGCAGGCCAGCGACAGCACGGCGGACGCCGCGCAGAAGGCCGCGATGGCGTCGGTCGGCGTCTCGCCGAAGCGGCGCGACAGCACGGAGTAGAGCGACCAGGTGAAGGCGCAGCCCAGCGCCAGCGCATAGCCCAGCGCATAGGCGCCGGTGAAGCTCACGCCGCGGCCGATCGCGAGCAGCGCCACGCCGGCAAAGCCCAGCAGCGCGCCGGCAAGATGCGGCCAGCCCAGACGCTCGTCGGCCAGCGGCGCCGACAGCAGCACGATCAGCAGCGGCCACAGATAGTTCACAAGATTGGCCTCGGCCGGCGGCGCCAGCTGAAGGGCCGCGAAGTAGAGCGCGTGATAGCCGAACAGGCCGCCCACGCCCAGCAGCCAGACGCGGGCGGGCCAGGCCAGCAGCCCCGTCCAGCCGATACCGCGCATGCGTGCGCGCACGATGCCGATCGTGGCACCAACAGCGAACGTCATGGCAACCATCTGGAACGGCGGAACCGGGCCCGCCGTTACCGACAGCGCCGCCAATGCGCCCCACAGCATGATCGCGGCGAACCCCGCAGCCATCGCGCGGCGGCGATCGACATCGGCAATTGTCATTGGGGCCGCATAGAGAAAGCCGAAGGCCTTGTCGAGTATGCGGTCGAGTTTGCAGGCGGGGCGGGGTGCGTGAGCCGTCTTTCGCGGTTACGATAGTGTTGCAGTGGAGACGCCATGTTCGTTCGGCCTACCAATCCGGTGAGTCACCGTCTGGCGCGCCTGGCCTTCATCACGGCCAGCGTCGCCGCGCTGATCGTCGCCGCCGCGGGCCCGCTGCATCGCTATCTTGGCCTCGACGTCGAGGCGGCGATCGCGGTGTTCCGCTACGGCTTCTACGTCGCCGTCGCCGGCGCCGCGCTGGGCCTCGCCACCATCGTTCCGACGCGGCCCGGCGATCGGCGGCGCGGCTTCCTGGCGGCGCTGTTCGCGATCGTGGTCGGCGGAGCCGCGGCCTACATGCCGATCAACTGGTTCCTGCGCGCCCAGCAATTGCCGGAGCTGAACGATATCTCGACCGACATCTCGAACCCTCCGGCGCTGGTGGTCACCGCCGAGCTGCGGCGCGGCGCGCCCAACCCGGCCGCCTATCCCGGCGCCAGCGCCGGCGTGCTGCAGCGCGCGGCCTATCCAGACATCGCGCCGGTCGTCCTGTCCGTTCCCCCGGCCGAGGCCTTCAAGCGCGTCGACCAGGTGGCGGCGGCGATGGACTGGGAGGTCGTGGCGCGCGCTCCCGCCGACGGACGGCTGGAGGCCGTCGACACCAGCAAATGGTTCGGCTTTCGCGACGACATCGTCGTGCGCATCCGCCCCGACGGCAAGGGCAGCCGGATCGACATCCGCTCCAAGAGCCGCGTCGGGGAATCCGATCTGGGTGTCAATGCGCGACGCATCCGCGAATTCATCGCGCGCCTGAAGGCGGAGGGCTAGCGAAGCGGCAACGTGAAGCGGAACCTCGTGCCGGCCGCGCTGGTCTCGGCGAGGGCGATGTCGCCGCCATGGGCGCGCACCAGGTCGCGGGCGATGGCAAGCCCCAGCCCGGCGCCCCCGGCGCGGCCGCCGGTGGCGAAAGGCCGGAAGATCTGATCGGCGACGGCCTGCGGCACGCCGGGGCCGTTGTCGGTGACGTCGATCGTGATGCAGCTTGGCTCGGTCCGGGCGCTCACGGTGACGGTGGTGGCGCCGGCCTCGAAGGCATTGCGGCCGAGATTGACGAACAGGCGATAGAGCAGGTCGCGGTCGGCCCGCACCTGCTGGTCGCTGCCGAGCGCATTGACCCAATGGCGCACGACGTTGGGCGTGCTGTCCTCGCCCTGCTCCTGCAGCACCACGCCCACCTCGTCGACCAGATCGGCAAGGTCGACCTCGCTGAGCTTGGGTGTCGGCCGGTCGCGCACGTAGGCGATGGCGTCGCTCGCCAGGCGCGCCGCGCGGTCGATGGTGTTGAGGATGGTCGGCGCCAGCGCCCGCGTGCGCTCGTCGTCGCTGCGCGCCAGCCGGTCGGACAGGAGTCGCGCCGTCGACAGCATGTTGCGCAGGTCGTGATTGATCTTGTTGGTCGCTGCGCCGACTTCGGCCAGTCGCGATTTCTGCCGGAGCGAGGCGCGCAGCTCGCGCTGCATGTTCTGGAATTCCCGGTCGACGACGCCGATCTCGTCGTTGCGCTGGGCCGGCGCGCGTTCGGTGCGGGCCTCCTCCGGCGCGCGGCGGAACGCCGTCATGTCGGCCGACAGCGACTGCAGGGGCAGGATCACCAGCCAGCGCAGCGCGAGGTAGAGCAGGGCCGCGGTGAACAGCGCGATGATCACCGACAGCACCAGGATGCGCGTGGCATACTCGTACATGGCGATGCGCATCGGCAGTTCGTCGATCACGATCCACACCATGGCCTTCGGCAGGCGCATCGATTCGCCGCCGACCCGGATATAGCGCGCGCCGTCATGCGCCATGGCGGCGAGCGCGTCCCAGATCAGGGTGAGCACGCTCTCTTCCATGAGATTGTAGCCCGGCATGCTCGGCCGGGGCTCGATGTTCATCAGGGCGCGCTTGGGCCGGTTGGGCTCGACCAGCACCACGGCGTCGACGCGTGCGTTGTTGAGCAGCGAGCGCTTGACCTCCTCGGTCACCATGTTGTCGGGCGTGGCGTCGAGCGCCAGCGCGGCCAGCGTGCCGCTCTCGATCAGCTGCTCGAGATAGACCATGCGAAAGCGCGCGATCGACGGCAGGAAGATCAGGATCTCGGCGGTCATCACCGCGACCACCACCAGCCCGAGGATGCGCCACGACAGGCCGAAAGGAAGCTTGCGGCGACGGCGCAGGGCGCGGACCGATTCGGCCGGGACGGTGACGTCGACGGTCATTACCGCCCGAGTTTATCGGACCGGACGCCGTCGGCCTAGATGCTCACAGGAACTTGTCCTTGATATCGATGGTCGAGCGCTGCCCGACGGCGTCGAAATGGGTGGCGATCCACTGGTTCGCCACCTGCCGGCCGATCTCCTTCAGATGCAGCAGGAAATCCATGCGGGCGTTGAGCTTGCTCGACACGCCGAGGCCCTTCATCCGCTTTTCGGCCTCGATCCAGTGCACGTTGACGCGCTTGTAGGCGTTGGAATCGAGCTTGCCGGCGTCGATCAGGTCGGTGACGAAGGAGATCGCGCGCATCTCGCGCATCAGCGAAGAATTGAAGCTGATCTCGTTCAGCCGGTTCATGATCTCCGTCGCCGTGGTCGGCACGCGATCGCAGCTCAGGGGATTGACCTGCACGATCACCACGTCGCTTGTGTCGGCGCCGTAGATCAGCGGGAAGATCGCCGGATTGCCCATGTATCCGCCGTCCCAGTAGGGGTCGCCGTCGATGGTGACGGCCTGGAACAGGAAGGGCAGGCAGGCCGAGGCGAGCAGCACGTCGGGCGTGATCTCGCCCGACTTGAACACGCGCACCTTGCCGGTCTTCACGTTGCTGGCGCTGATGAACAATTTTACCGCGCGGCATCCTTCCAGGCGCTTGAAGTCGACCGATGCCTCGAGCACGCGGCGCAGCGGATTGAAGTTCATGGGATTGAACTGGTAGGGCGACAGCATGCGCGTCAGCATATCGAAGGCGACGAAGGCCGCCGAATGGTCGAGGTTCCAGCCGTGCCCGGCGCGGTCGAACGGCGAGGGCTGCAGGGGGCCGAATTGAGCCGCCTGGCTGATGTTGCGCCAGAACATTTCGAGGGCGCGCCTGGCTTCGGCGCGGCCGCCGCGGCCCATGCCGTCGGCGAACACCGCCGCGTTCATGGTGCCGGCCGAGGTGCCGGAGATCGCCTCGACCTCGAGCCGCTCGTCCTCGAGCAGGCGGTCGAGCACGCCCCAGGTATAGGCGCCGTGGGCGCCGCCGCCCTGCAGGGCGAGGTTGATGCGCTTGGTCTGCATGGCGTCCTCAGTGCGCGGTCCAGCCGCCGTCCATGGGCAACGCGGCGCCCGTCACCGACGCGCCGTTGTCGGTGCACAGGAACAGCGCCAGCGCCGCCAGCTCGGCCACTTCGACGAAGCGCTTGTTGGGCTGGTTCACCAGCAGCACGTCGGAAATGACCTTCTCGCGCGGGATGCCGTGCGCCTTGGCCTGGTCGTCGATCTGCTTCTCGACCAGCGGCGTGCGCACATAGCCCGGGCAGATGGCGTTGCAGGTGATGCCGTCCTCCGCGGTCTCCAGTGCCGTCACCTTGGTGAGGCCGAGCACGCCGTGCTTGGCCGCGACATAGGCCGCCTTGTAGGGCGAGGCCACCAGCGCGTGCGCCGAGGCGACGTTGATGACCCGGCCCCAGCCTTTCTGGCGCATCCGCGGCAGCACCAGCTTGGTGGCGTGGAAGGCCGAGCTGAGGTTGATGGCGAGGATCGCCTCCCACTTCTCGTCGGGAAACTCGTCGATCGGCGCCACGTGCTGGATGCCGGCGTTGTTCACCATGATGTCGACGGCGCCGAACGCGTCGACGGTCTGGCGCACCATCTGCTCGATCGCCTTGGGCTTGCTCATGTCGGCCGGCGAATAGACGATCCTGGCGTTGGTGCGCGCCGCCAGCTCGGCGCGCGTCTTCTCGATCTGCATGGCCTCGCCGAAGCCGTTCAGCACGACATTGGCGCCGGCGCGGCCGAAGGCCTCGGCGATGCCGAGCCCGATGCCGCTCGTTGAGCCCGTGACGATGGCGGTCTTGCCGTGAAGCATTGTGCGATCTCCCGAAAATCCAGAGACCGCACCTTGCGCGCCGCGCGCGCCTGCCTGAAATGCCGACTGCCTACCGATTCAATAGCGCATGGGCATCGCGCAGCCTGGCGAGCGAGGCCAGCAGCTCCTCCGGATCGGGCCAGCGCGCGGGGTCGACGTCGGCGAATGCCCAGGCCACGCGCGCGCTGGGCTCGACCACGAACACTGCAGGCACCGGCAGGCGCCACGCCGAATCGCCGTGCTGGACCGGGAAGTCGCGTCCGCGCTCGCGATGCAGGCGGACATGGGCGGGCGAGAGATCGTAGGCCAGCCCGCAGGTGCGCGCGTAGGCGTTGGCGGGGTCGCTCAGCAGCAGGTAGCCGATATTGCGCCGCGCGGCGGTGCGCGCCACGTATTCGCGCCGATCGGGCATGACGCCGACCGCCGTGGCGCCCAGCGCCTCGATGGCCGGCCGCGCCTCCTCCAGGGCCGCCATGGTGAGTTCGCAGTAGGGGCACCAGTCGCCGCGGAACAGCGCCAGGATCAGCGGCCCGCGGTCGAGCAGCTCAGCCGATGTCCAGAGGCGGCCGGCGGCGTCCTCGAGGGCGAAGTCCGGCAGGTAGTCGCCGGCGCCCAGCCCGTCCTCGACGACGCGCATCATGCGCAGGCGGTCGAGCTCGTCCTCGACATCGGCCCGATCGCGCGGCGACAGCGCCGCCATGTGGTGGCGTGCAAGCTGCAGCAACGTTTCCGTAAGCGACATGCTGGCGAAAGTTTGATCGGAGTTGTAAGGGCCGGGAAATACCTTCCGGTAGGGGTATCGATAGCCACAGGCTATGGTGGTCTCGGGCAAAATAGCCGCGGTTCCAGGGGGCCGACCGCCGTGGAGATGCACCAGATTCGCTATTTTCTCGCGGTTTGCGAGACGCTGAACTTCACCCGCGCGGCCGAGGCCTGTCACGTCTCGCAGCCCTCGCTGACGCGCGCCATCAAGGCCCTGGAGGACGAACTCGGCGGCCCGCTGTTCCGGCGCGAGCGCAACAACAGCCATCTCACCGGGCTCGGCGACATGATGCGTCCGCATCTCAGCCGGGTCCTGATCGAGACCGAGGCCGCCAAGGAACGGGCCAAGAGCTTCGGACGACTCGAGGATGTCGAACTCAAGCTCGGCATGATGTGCACCATCGGGCCGCATCGTTTCGTGCCCTTCCTGCAGGCCTTCCGGGAGCGTCATTCCAAGGTGCGGCTGGCGGTGCATGACGGCTCCGCCGAGGAGTTGCGCGAGGACCTGGAGCGCGGCGAGCTCGATGTCGCGATCTACGGCCAGCCGGAGGAGATCGACGAGCGTTTCCAGGCGCGCCGTCTCTACGACGAGCGCTTCGTGATCGGCGTCTGCCCGGGCCATGCTTTCGAGAAGCAGAACGCCGTGCGGGTGAAGGAGCTCGATGGGCAGACCTATATCAACCGCAGCGACTGCGAGTTCTTCGGCCATGCCGGCCGGGTGTGGCGGGACCACGGGGCCCAGGTATCGATCGTGTTCCGCTCCAACCGCGACGACTGGGTGCAGAGCATGGCCCTGGCCGGCCTGGGCTTCACCTTCATCCCGGAATATGCCGTGACCATGCCCGGCCTCTGCGTGCGGCCGCTGATCGAGCCCGGCATCACGCGCACCATACAGGTTGTGACCGTCCGGGGCCGCCCGCACGTGCCGGCCGTCGGCACCTTCGTGCGGGAGGTCCTGGCCTTTCCCTGGGTCAATGGCAGCCCCTGAAGGGAGCTTTATGCGCGGCCAAGCGTTGGAACGGCATGGCCAAGCTGGCTTGGATCGACTTCATCAATGCCCATCCCGGCGCTCACGTCGTGGTCGGAACCTCCGAGGAGGACAGCAGCGGCTCGGACCTCAGGATCGTGGCGAGCCGGTTGGGCAGGCTCATCGCCGTGCAGGGCGGGGCTGGCGACTATGCCGTGGGCATCGTCCGGGAGGCCGGGGCCCCCGAGGTCTTTTGCGCCTTCCAGCAGCAGGCCGCGGCCGACCGCTTCGCCCAGAGCGTCCGGGCCAGGCCGACGGACCGACAGGCCGGCTGGGCGAGCCAGCGTGCTTTCTCGATAGACGACGCCATGGAGCGCCTCGACGCGGTCCCCCGGCCGCCGAAGCGCAGCGATCGCAACAAGTGATGGCGGCGGGCCCTCGGCCTGTAATTCTGTAGCGCTCGATCCAGAATTGCGCTTTGATGACGAAATGGGCCGCCTCAAAGCCTTCGACGAAGACCAGGCGATCGACGCTGCCGTCGATTGTTTCTGGATGCGCGGCTACGAAGCGACGTCCGTGCGCGATCTCGCGCAATCCATGGGGATCGGCGGCGCCAGCCTCTACAATGCCTACGGCGACAAGCGGGCGTTGTTCGTGCGGTCGCTGGAACGCTATGCCGACCGTTCCATGCGCGAGCGCGTCGCCCGGCTCGAGGCGGCGCACCGGCCGAAGAAGGCGATCGAGGCCTTCCTGGCGGAGATCGTCGAGCGGTCGCTGAAGGACCGCGATCGCAAGGGCTGCCTGCTGGTGAATTCCGCGCTCGACGTGGCGCCGCGCGACGCCGAGATCGGCAAGGTGGTCGCCGGCTATCTCGACGAGATTCGCGCCTTCTTCCGCCGCAACATCGAGGCCGCGCGGACGGCCGGTCAGGTGCCGCGCGGGATCGACGCGGAAGAGGTGTCCGGCCATTTGCTGGGCGTCCTGCTGGGCATCCGCGTGCTCGCCCGCACAGGCGCTGGCCGCAAGCTCCTGGAGGACGTCGCCCGGCCGGCACTCGACCTTCTGGAGCAGCGGCCGCGATGATCCCGATCAGCCGCAGAATTCGCCGGAGGATAGTTTCCATGGTCAAGCGTCTCACCGACATGCCCGAGGTCGAGGCCAATCATCTCAGGCGGATCGAATGCCCGAGCTATGACGACACGCCGCTGCTGCCCGGCAAGCCGCTCGGCGAACGGCGCGTGGCGATCGTCTCGACGGCCGGGCTGCACCGGCGCGGCGATCGGCCGTTCCGGCCGGGCGACGGCAGCTACCGGGTGATCCCGGGCGACACGCCGGCCAAGGAGCTGGTGATGAGCCACATATCGGTCAATTTCGACCGCACGGGGTTCCAGCAGGATCTCAACGTCGCCTTCCCCATCGACCGGTTGCGCGAGCTGGTGGCCGAAGGCTCGGTCGGATCGATGGCCTCGGTGCACTATTCCTTCATGGGCGCCTTTCCGCCCGAGGCGGCCGAACCCCATGCCAGGCATCTCGCCGGTCTGCTGAAGGCCGACAAGGTGGATGCCGCGCTGCTCGTCCCGGTTTGACCCGCCTGCACGCGCGCCGTCGGCGCGCTGGGCCATTTCCTGGAGCGCGAAGGCATTCCCACGACCGGCATCAGCCTGGTCCGCGAGCACACCGAGAAGATTCGCCCGCCGCGCGCGCTGTGGGTGACCTTCGAGCTCGGCCGGCCGATGGGCGTGCCCGACGACCCGCCCTTCCAGCGTCGCGTGGTGAAGGCGGCGCTCGACCTGCTGGCGCGCACCGACGGTCCCTTGATCGCCGACCATTCCGAGCATGTCGCCGAGGAAGCCGACTTCACCGGCTGGGCGTGTCCGATCAACCTGGCCCCGAACAAGGTCGATTCGCTCACGGCCGAGATCGACCGGCTGGCGACCTGGTACGACCGCGCGGTCTCGAGCCAGGGCCGCACGACGGTCGGCGTGTCGGGCCTCGACATGCCGGCGGCGGGCCAGCTGGTGGCCGAGGCGCTTGAAGGAAGCCTGCCGGCGGCGCAACCGCTGAAGGAAGCGATCGACGACCTGAAGGCGTACTATCTCGAGGCGGCGTCGGCCTTCCCCGATCCCGGCTCGGCGAAGGCGCGCAAGGCTTGGCTGTGGGACGAAACCCGGCTGGCGCAGGCGTTGCTCGCGCTGCAGCCTAAGCTCGCGGCCAGCGCCGATCCGCAACACAAGATCCTCGCCAACCTGACCCTGATCCCGGCGACGGAGCGCCATCGGCTGGGCTAGTGCGACCCCGCGCCCGTGATCAGCCGGGCGCCCGACTGGAAGGTCACGTAGGACCACAACCAGTCGATCATGACGATCACCCGGTTCCTGAAGCCGATCAGGAACGAGATATGGATCAGGCCCCACAGCAGCCAGGCCAGCGTGCCGTCGAGCTTCAGCCAGCCGAAATCGGCGACCGCGGCGCCCCGGCCGATGGTCGCCATCGTTCCCCAATCGCGATAGCGGAACGGCTGGCTGAACGGCCGGCCCGCAAGACGTGCCCGCAGCAGGCGCGCGACATAGGCGCCCTGCTGCTTGGCGACGGGCGCCAGACCCGGCAGCGGCCGGCCGTCGGCGTTTGTCGCGCTGGCCGTGTCGCCGATGACGAAGATTTCCGGATGGCCAGGCACGGTGAGGTCGGGACCGACCATCACGCGTCCGACCTGGTCCTTCTCGACGCCGAGCCACTGCGCCGCGGACGAGGCCGCGACTCCCGCGGCCCAGATGATGGTGGCGGCCTGCAGCGATTCCTCGCCGATCGTCACTCCGGTGGAATCGCAACCGGTGACCCGCTGCCCCAGGCGCACATCGACATGCAGCCGCTCGAGTGCGCGCCGCGCCGCCTTGCTCAGGATCTCGGGAAACGAGGGCAGCACGCGCGGCCCGGCCTCGACCAGCACGATGCGGGCATCGCGCGGATTGATGTCGCGAAAATCGTGGCGCAGGGCGACATGCGCCAGCTCGGCGATGGCGCCCGCCATCTCGACGCCGGTCGGCCCGCCGCCGATCACCACGAAGGTGAGGCAGCGTTGGCGTTCCTCCGCGTCCATGGCCTGCTCGGCCTGCTCGAAGGCGCTCAGGATGCGGCGGCGGATGTAGGTGGCGTCGTCGATCTTCTTGAGGCCGGGCGCCACGCTCTCCCAATCGTCGTGGCCGAAATAGGCGTGCCGCGCGCCGGTGGCGATGACGAGATGGTCGTAGGCGATCTCGCGATCCTCGACCTTGACCAGCCGCCGCTCCTTGTCGATGCCCGAGACCTTGCTCATCAGGACCCGCACATTGGCGGCGCTGCTCAGGATGGCGCGGATCGGCGAGGCGATCTGGGCGGGCGACAGGCCGGCGGTCGCCACCTGGTAGAGCAGCGGCTGGAAGAGATGGTAGTTGCGCCGGTCGATGACCGTGACGTCGGCCTCGGCGCCGGCAAGGCCCGTGGCGGCGCTGAGGCCGCCGAAGCCCGCGCCGACAATGACGATGCGCGGACGTGCCATGGCGGGTTCCTCTCTAGGCGCGGCCGAACAGGTTGAAGGCGATGATGCGGTCGATTGAGAGCGCGCCGGCGCCGCGGGTCAATACATACGTAAGGATCGAAGCCCACATCAGATGCTCGGGCCAGTTGCCGGGATAGACCAGGAACTGGATCACCAGCGTCATTGCCAGCAGGGCGACGGCCCCCAGGCGGGCCAGCAGCCCCAGCACCAGCAGGACCGGCGCTCCGAGCTCGACCGCCGTGCCCATGTAGGCCGCGATCTCGGGCGGCAGCAGGGGCAGGCGATACTCCTCGCGGAACAGGGCGACGGCGGTGTCGAAGCCCTGGAGCTTGACCATGCCCGACTTGAAGAAGGTCGCGCCGACCGCCAGTCGCATGCCGAATTCGAGGATCGACAACGGAAACTTCCGGCCGGTGGCGCGCAGAGCTTCCAGGCGACCGAGGAAGGCCGGTTCGTGCGAGGGCGAAACGTCGAAGGTGCTGGTCATGGCGTCATCCTCGGAAATGGTTCGGACGCCGGCCCTGGCGTCGGCCGGCTGCAGGGTGGGGCGGGGAATGCCGGTCGAGAGCCGGAGCGCGGCGTCCGAGGGCCATCGCTCAGCTGCTCAGCTTGCCGCCGGCGATCTTCGCGCACGTGCCCTTGGGCACCGCGATCCACGAATCGGCCTGCGCGTCCTTCTTGGACGTGCCGGCGCAGGAGGAGGAGGCGGTCTGGCAGTCGTTCTTGCCGGCCTTGGCGACGCCGTAGCACTTCTCGATGTTGCCTTGCGCCTGCGCAGTGGCGCCGAGCAGCAGGGCGGTGCTGAGGGCGGCGGCGATGGTGAGGGTGGTCTTCATGACGGAACTCCTGGTTCGCTGTGGCGGGCGCACCATGCCGAGCTTCCGTCATCGCCTGAAATATCGACTCCCTATGGGATCGATGCGCCTCCGCTATCGCTTCTCACCACACCGGCAGCCGCGCCAGCAGGCGGACCAGCGTGCGGGTGCGGCCGCTGAACAACGTATCGGTGAAGTAGCTGCCGGCGGCGCGCTTGCTGGCCTCGCCCAGGGTCGGATAGGGCGGCACGAAGCTCGCCAGCGCCGAGATGCGCAGGCGCTTGGCGATGGCCAGGCACCAGGGCTGGATCAGCTCGCCGGCCTGCGGCGCGGCGATGGTCGCGCCCAGGATGCGGCCGCGCCGGTCGGTGATCGCCTTCACCATGCCGTCGGTCTCGCGTTCTGTCTGGGCGCGGTCGTTCTCGGCGAGCTTCCAGCGCAGGACGCGGATCGATTCGCCGTGCTTTTCGCGCGCCGCGCGCTCGCTCAGGCCGACCTGGGCCAATTCCGGATCGGTGTAGGTCGCCCACGGCACGATCGAGGCATCGAGCCGGGCAGGCGCGCGGAACAGCGCGCCGCGGATGAACAGCGAGGCTTCGTAGCCGGCCATGTGGGTGAAGGCATAGAGGCCGTTGCAGTCGCCGATCGCCCAGACGTTGCGGTTGGAGGTGCGAAGCGAGCCGTCGACCGTGATGCCCTGCCTGGTATGCACGATGCCCGCCGTCTCGAGATCGAGGCCGTCGATGATGGGCGCGCGGCCGGCGGCGACCAGCAGGTGCGAGCCCTTCACGCGCTCGCCGTTGTCGAGGATCGCCTCCATGCCGTCGCCCGCCGTTTCGACCCGGGCGATCTTGACGTGGGCGCGCAGGTCGACGCCCTCGGCCCGCAGCCGCGCCACCACGATGGCCGACAGCTCGGGATCGTCCTTGGCGAGGAAGTCGGCAGCCTCCAGCACCGTCACCCGGGCGCCCAGCCGCCGATGCGCCTGCGCCATCTCGAGCCCGATCGGCCCGCCGCCGATCACGATCAGATGGCCGGGCAGGGTGCGGTTGGCGAAGAGCGTCTCGTTGGTGAGGTAAGGCGCCTCGGCCAGGCCCGGGATCGGCGGCGCCGTCGGCCGCGAGCCTGTCGCCAGCACGATGCGCCGGCTCCTGATGCGATGCGGCCCGGCCTGCAGCTCGGTGCGGCCGACGAAGCGCGCCTCCTCCTTCAGCACGCGCACGCCGAGCTTCTCGAAACGCTCGACCGAATCGTTGGGCGCGATGGCGGCGATCACCTGGGCGACATGATCCATGACGCGGCCGAAATCGACGCGCGGCTCGACCGGGGCGATGCCGAAGGCGGCCCCGCTGCGCTGCGCCTGCGCGACCCTGGCGGCGGCGATCAGGGCTTTCGACGGCACGCAGCCGAAGTTGAGGCAGTCGCCGCCCATATGGGCGCGCTCGATCAGCACGACCTCGAGGCCGAGCTGGGCGGCGCCGGCGGCGACAACCAGGCCGGCCGAGCCGGCGCCGACGATGCAGACGTCGGGCGTCAGCAACCCGCTCATGTCACGGCACGGTCTTGCCGCCGCGCAGGCGGTTGTACAGCACCGGCAGCAGCGCGAGGACGGCGAGGCCGAGCAGCGGCAGCAGGATGCGCCATTGGAAGATGATGCCGAGGTCGGGCGTCTGGCCACGGTCGATCAAGAGGCCAAGGCCGGCGCCGACGCTCGAATAGACGATCGCGCCGGGAATGATGCCGATCAGGGTCGCGAGCGTGTAGGGGCCGAGCTTCATGCCGAGCAGGGCCGGCACGATGTTGACCAGCCAGAAGGGAAACACCGGAACCAGCCGCAGGAACAGCAGGTAGTTGAAGCTGTCGCGACGAAAGCCTTTCTCGAGCCGCGCCAGGGCGGCGCCGGCGCGCGCGTGGAAGAGGTCGTACAACGCCGTGCGCGCCGCCAGGAACACGGCCACCGAGCCCAGCGTGGCGCCGGTCACCGACAGCGCAGCGCCCAGCCAGGCGCCGAACAGGAAGCCGCCGACGGGCGTCACCACGACGGCGATGGGCAGCGAGAACGCCACCACCAGGGCATAGGCCAGGATGTAGAGCAGCGCCGCGAGCGCGGCATTCGCTTCCACCCAGGAGGCGAGCGCCGCGTGATGGCGGCTCAGCATCTCGAAGGAGAAGTAGCGCTCCAGACCGAGCAGGAGGAACAGCGCCAGCCCCAGCAACAGGATCGCCGCAGGAATCAGCCGGCGCCACGTTGGGGAGATCATGTCGCCTTCCGCGTGACTCCCGGTCGATATTGGCGTGCATCGCGGCGGGCTCAAAGCAATTGCTGTCACGCCTTGGTGACCGCAAGCCGTCAAGCCCTCGGCAGTCCGGGATCGGTGGCGACGATGCTCGGCCGTCGGCCGAGCTTCCGCCACCAGCCGGCAAGGCGGGGATGTTCGGCCAGCAGTGCCGCGCCCTCGGGGGCGGCGGCGAAGTAGGCGATCATGGCGCCGAGATGGAGATCGGCGAGCGACAGGGCCGATCCTGCGAGAAATCCGTCCGGCGCGGCCAGGGCTTCGAGCGCGCCGAGGACCTTGGCCGAGCCGGCCAGTCCCTGCGCCACCTCGGCCTCGTCGGTGGGCCGGCCCACCGCGGGCCGGAAGACGCGATGGGAGAAGACCTGGCGCACCAGCGGCCAGTAGCCGTAGGAATCGACCACGCCGATGATCTGGTCCATGCGGGCGAGCGCGTGCGGGTCGGCTGGCTGCAGCGCCGGCCCGGCAAAGGCGCGGTCGACATAGCGGGTGATGGCGGAGGTTTCGTAGAGGGCGAAACCGTCATGGACCAGGGTCGGCACGCGGCCGAAGGGATGCAGCGCGAGATACGCCGCCGGCACATCCGGCGCGAAGGGGTCCACCTCGACCCGTTCGCAGGCCACCCCCTTCTCGGCCAGGGCCAGCCGGGCGATGCGGACATAGACGCTGTAGCGGTAACCGTGCAGGACAAGGGCCATGGCGCATCTTAGCCGCTCGTTGACTCAAGCGGCGCCCGCGCTTATTACCCTCGCCCACGGATTTCGCCCCCGCCGCCTCGCGCGGGGGCCTTGTATTTGAAGGAGTTGCGTGATGAAACGCACATATCAGCCGAGCAAGCTGGTGCGTAAGCGCCGGCACGGCTTCCGGTCCCGCATGGCCACGGTGGGCGGCCGCAAGGTCATCGCCAACCGCCGCCGGTCGGGCCGCAAGCGTCTGTCAGCCTAATCACAAGCCGGCTCCGGAAAATTGACCGCGGCACGCCTGGGGCGTCTGCCGAACCGTCGAGATTTCCTGCGCGTCCAGGCCGGGCGGCGCTGCGCCATGCCGGGCTTCGTGCTGCAGGCGGCCCCGGTGCCGGCGGACCTCGATCTGCCGACCATCCGGGTGGGCTTCACCGTCAGCCGCAAGGTCGGCAACGCCGTTGCCCGCAACCGGGTGCGCCGCCGGCTGCGCGAAGCGGCGCGTCGGGTGATCCCCGGTCGGGCGCGGCCGGACCTCGATTACGTCCTGATCGGTCGCCAGGCCGCCCTCGCCCGCGATTTCGCCGCGATCTGCGAGGAACTGTTCGAGGCCCTCAAGCGGCTGAAAGCGCTGGCCGTCGCGACGCCATGACCTGCATCGATGGCTTGCGCCGGGCCCGGCAAATCGCCAGTTTCCGGGCCGCATGATGTCTTTCCTGATCTGCGGGCTTCTGCGCGGCGCGATTCGGCTCTACCAGCTGACGCTCGCCTATTTCTTCGTCGGCGCCTGCCGCTACGACCCGTCTTGCTCGGCCTATGCGGCCGAGGCGGTGGCGCGCCATGGCGCGCTCCGGGGTAGCTGGCTGGCGGCCCATCGTCTGTGCCGCTGCGGGCCGTGGGGCGGCTGCGGCTACGATCCCGTGCCGCCGCTCGCCGAGCGTCGTGCGCCGCTTTCCTGCCAACCCGCCGAGCGCGCCTGAGGCGCAGCAGAGTTCGCCCGAAATGGACCAGAAGAATTTCATCGTCGCCATCGTGCTCTCGGTGCTGATCATCATCGGTTGGCAGGCCTTCTTTCCGCCCGCCAAGCCGCCGGTCAACAATACCGCGCAGCACCAGACGACGAGCCAGCCCGGCACCGCGGGCACATCGGCCACATCGCAGGCGCCGGCCGCTCCGGGAACGCAGGCGGCTGGCGGCGCCCCTGCCGCCGCGGCGCCGGTGAGCCTCAAGGAGGCGCTGGAGCGCTCGCCGCGCGTGACCTTCGATACGCCCGAGCTGCTCGGCTCGATCGCGCTCAAGGGCGGCCGCATCGACGATGTGCAGCTCCTCAAGTATCGCGAGACGATCGATCCGAAGAGCCCGCCCGTGCCGCTGCTGGCGCCGGTGGGCACCGAGCATCCCTACTACGCCGAGTTCGGCTGGTCGGCGTCCGATCCGGCGATCAAGCTGCCCGGTCCCGACACGCTGTGGACCGCCGACAGGAGCACGGTGGCGCCCGGCAGGCCGGTGCGGCTCACCTGGGACAACGGCCAGGGCCTGGTCTTCGTGCTCGATATCGGCGTCGACGACCATTTCCTGTTCGACATCAAGCAGAGCGTCGAGAACAAGTCCGACAAGCCGGTGACGCTCTATCCCTGGAGCCTGGTCGTGCGCTATGGCGAGCACAAGCCGGAGGGCACCTACATCCTGCACGAGGGCCCGTACGGCGTGTTCGACGGCAGCCTGAAGGAGTTCAGCTACTCCGACTTCAAAGGCGACAAGCAGCAGAAGTTCGCCACCACCGGCGGCTGGGTCGGCATCACCGACAAGTACTGGATGGCGACCCTGATCCCCGACCAGAAGGCGAAGGTCGACGTGTCGATCAAGCAGACCGGCTCGGGTCCCACTCTCAAGTACCAGTTCGACTTCGTCGGTCCGGGCGAGACCGTCGCGCCGGGCGCGACGACGACCAGCGATTCGCGCCTGTTCGCGGGCGCCAAGGTCGTACGGCTGATCGATGCCTACGAGAAGAAGTACGGCATCGAGAAGTTCGACCTCACCATCGATTGGGGGTGGTTCTGGTTCTTCACCAAACCGCTGTTCTGGCTGCTCGAGTGGCTGTACCGCCAGATCGGCAATTTCGGCCTCGCCATCCTGGCGCTGACGGTGCTGGTCAAAGCCGTGTTCTTCCCGCTGGCCAACAAGTCCTACGCGGCGATGAGCAAGATGAAGCGGCTCCAGCCCGAGATGGAGAAGCTGAAGCAGCGCTATGGCGAGGACCGCCAGCGCATGAACCAGGAGCTGATGCAGCTCTATCGCCGCGAGAAGGTCAATCCGGCTGCGGGCTGCCTGCCCATCGTGGTGCAGATCCCGGTGTTCTTCGCCCTCTACAAGGTCCTCTACACGACGATCGAGATGCGCCACCAGCCGTTCTTCGGCTGGATCAAGGACCTGAGCGCCCCCGATCCGCTCACCATCCTCACCGGCTTCGGGTTGTTCCATTGGGACATCCCGCCGTACCTGCACTTCTTCAACATCGGCATCTGGCCCCTGATCATGGGCGTGACGATGTTCCTGCAGCAGAAGCTCAATCCGGCGCCGACCGACCCGGTGCAGGCGCGCGTGTTCCAGTTCCTGCCCCTCCTGTTCACCTTCATGCTGGCGCCCTTCGCGGCCGGCCTGGTGATCTACTGGGCGTGGAGCAACACGCTGTCGATCGCCCAGCAATACACGATCATGCGCCGCCACGGCGCGCCGATCGGCGGCAAGGCCAAGCCCGCGGTCGCCACGGCCGCGCCGGCGCCGTCGTCTGCGCCGGCCGACGGTGGCGGAGGTGGAGGCGGGCGCAAGAAGGGCGGCAAGGGCGCGGCCAAGAAAAGCTGATGGGGGAGCGCACGCCGGAGGAGATCGAGGCGGCGCGCAAGCTCTTCGCCGGCCCGTGCGAATTCGTGGCCGGCGCCGGCTCGTTCGAGTCGCTGCCGGCCATCGCGCTGCCCGAAGTCGCCTTCGCCGGCCGCTCCAATGTCGGCAAGTCGAGCCTGGTCAATGCGCTGACCGGCCGGCGCACGCTGGCCCGCACGTCGTCCAACCCCGGCCACACGCGGCAGATCAACTTCTTCGACCTCGCCGGCCGGCTCTTCCTGGTCGACCTGCCCGGCTACGGCTTCGCCCGGGTCTCGCGATCGATGAAGGAGGCGTGGCAGGACCTGGCCTCTGCCTACCTGCGCGGCCGTCCGACGCTAAAGCGCGTCTGCCTGCTGATCGATTCACGGCATGGCGTGAAGGAGGCCGACCGCGAGACGATGAGGAACCTCGACAGCGCCGCGGTGTCATATCAGCTGGTGCTCACCAAGACCGACCGGCTCAAGGTCGCCGACGTGGCGCGCGCGGTGGCCGCCGCGGAAGCGGTGGCGCGCCAGCATGGCGCGGCGCACCCGGAGGTGCTGCCGACCAGCAGCGAGACGGGTTTCGGCATCCCCGAGCTCCGGGCGGAGGTTGCCGGCGTCGCGTCAGCCTGATCCGGCCGCCGTCCGATGCGCCTCAAGCGCCGACAATGGACCACAGCAACCAGATGTTCGCGCCGGTGATGACCGCGAACAGCAGGTACGCCACCGCTCCAAGACCGTAGCGGGAGGCGAAGGGGCCCATCAGCCGGCGATCGCCGGTCATGCGGATCAGCGGGCCGATGGCGAAGGGCAGCTGCAGGCCCAGCACCACCTGACTGAGCACCAGCATCGCGCCCAGCACGCCCTCGCCGAACCAGGCGATGGCGGCAAAGGCGGGAACCACCGCCAGCGCCCGCGTGATCACCCGCCGCTGCCAGCACGGGATCTTCAGGTCGAGAAAGCCCTCCATGAGGATCTGGCCGGCGATGGTGCCGGTGAAGGTCGAGCTCTGTCCCGACGCGAGCAACCCGATGCCGAACAGCAGCGAGGCGCCCTGCACGCCGAGGATCGGATCGAGCAGATGATAGGCGTCCTGGATCTCGACGACGTCGCGGTGGCCGGTGGCATGGAAGGCCGCGCCGGCCAGGGTGAGGATCGCGGCGTTGACGACGAAGGCGAGCGCCAGGCAGACCACCGTGTCGACGGTCGCAAGCCGGATGGCGTCCCGTCGGCTCGCTTCGTCGTCGGCGACGTGGCGCGTCTGCACGATGGACGAATGGAGGTAGAGGTTGTGCGGCATCACCGTGGCTCCCAGGATGCCGATCGCGAGCAGGGTGGCCTGCGGATCCGTGATGAGTCCTGCGTGCGGCACGAAGCCTCGCCAGACGTCGGACCAGTTCGGCGCCACGAGGACCAGTTGCACGGCGAAGCAGGCGCCGATCGTCACCATCAGGCCCAGCACGATCGCCTCGATCTGCCGGAAGCCCCGGCCCTGCAGGCCGACGACGATGAGCATGTCGAAGGCCGTGATGGCGATGCCGGCCAGGATGGGCAGCCCGAAGAGCAGCTGCAGGGCGAGCGCGCTGCCCAGCACCTCGGCGACGTCGGTGGCGACGATCGCCAGCTCGGCCATCAGCCAGAGCACGCGATTGACCGGCGGCGAATAGCGTTCCCGGCAGGCGCGGGCGAGATCCTTGCCGGCCGCCAGGCCGAGCCGCACGCTCAAGGTCTGCAGCAGGATCGCCGACAGGCTCGAGGCGAGCACGACCCAAAGCAGGGCGAATCCATATTGCGACCCCGCGGCGATGTCGGTCGCCCAGTTTCCCGGGTCCACGTAGCCCACGGAGACGAGCAGGCCCGGGCCGCTGAGACGCAGAAAGCGCACCCAGAACTCCGCGCCAGGGGGCACCGCGACGCTGCCGCGGACCTCCGACGGGCAAAAGGGAGCAGTGGCGACGCGCGGCAAGGAGAACATGGGGGCAGCCGGATGGAGCGATCTTTCGCGCACCATACCAGCTTGAACTCACTGCCGGGCGCCTCGGCCCTGGCGAACGCCGCCTTCAGCGCGTGCCCTGCGGCAGCGGCGAGGTGGGCGGGGGGTGTGCGCCGCGCGGGGGCGCCGGCCGCGGCTGGGCGGGTGGCGGTCCCGGCGGTTTAAGCTTTTGAACGAGCTCGCGAGTGCTGGCGGCATTTGCCTCCTCGAACTTCTTGATCTCCTCCTGATCCAGGAAGCGGTCCTTGTTGAGATCGGCCTCGAGGAATTCCTTCACCGCGTAGGCGGTCAGCTCGGGACGGTCGATGACATCATCCTTGTTGGCATCGATCGCCTGGAACTTGGACAGGACGAGCTGCTTGCGTACCTCGAAAGGCAGCATGCCCTGGGATTGCGGCCCATCGGCCGGCCCGGCGAGCGCCAGGTATTCCTGCTGGGTGATCCTGCCGTCGCCGTTCTTGTCGAGCTTGTCGGCATCGCGCATCTGCATGTCGATGAGATCGTTGATCGCCATCTTGCCCCGGCGGCGCTGCACCTCGGCCTGCTGGCGCTCGGCCTCCTGCCGCTGCAGCGATCGCTGGACGATCAGCCGTATCTCCGGTTCGCTGATCTTGTTGTCCCGGTCCGTGTCGTACTGATTGAATTCCGCCTGGATCGGCGCTTCCGCTTCCGCCCGGTCGATGAAGCCATCGCGGTCGGTGTCGAAATTCTGGAACTCGGTCCGCATGAGGACGCGGCGCTCGTCGAGATTGGGACCGCCCGGCACGTCCTTCGCGTAGGGCGGCTCCGCGAGCTTGAGGAATTCGTCGAGCGAAACCTTGCCGTCCTTGTTGGTGTCGAGCTCGTCGAACTTTCTCATGCGGTATTTCACGAAGTCGGTCCGCGAGATCTCGCCCTTCTTGGCGGTATCCATGTCGACGAACCATTGCGGCAGCGGCACGGGAGCCGGCTTGGCGGGCTCGGTCGGCGTCTGTGCGAAGGCAGGGACTGCAAGCAGGCACAGCAGAATGGTCGCTCGCGATATCGTCTGCCTCATTCCGGCATACTAGGAGATATCCGGCCGAAGGGCCATTGATCGCGCCTATGCGGCGTCGTGGAAGATGACACCCAGGGTGAAGCGCTCGCCCTGCCGCAGGCTCGAGACGCCGTGGCGCATCGCCGTGCGATGGTAGCCGCGACTGCCTTTCGCCGGCCGCTCGTTGACGGCGAAGATCACCGCGTCGCCCTGCCCCAGCGGCACCACCTCGCCGCGCGACTGCTGGCGCGGCCGTTGCTCGACCAGCATGAACTCACCGCCCGTGAAATCGCGGCCCGGTTCGCTCAGCAGCACGGTTGCCTGCAGCGGGAAGACCAGCTCGCCGTAGAGATCGCGGTGCAGGCAGTTGTAGTCGCCCGGACCGTAGCGCAGCAGCAACGGGGTCGGGCGCTTCTGGCCGCCCTGGTGGCATTGATTCAGCCAGCCCTGCAGCGTGGGCGGGAAGCGTTTGTCGCGGCCGAGCTGCTCGTTCCACCGGTTGGCGACCGCGGCCAGCTCCGGATAGAGGCCCTGCCGCAGGCTTTCGACCGGCTCAGGCAACGGGTAGGCGAAATACTGGTATTCGCCCTGCCCATAGCCGTGGCGCTGCATGACGATGTGCTTGCGGAAACGGCCTTGGTCTGGCCACAAGCCGGCCAGGGCGCGGCACTCCTGGCCGCCGATCAGGCTGCGCGCCACGGTGAAGCCGTCGCGGGCCAGAGCGTCTGAATCGATCATGGGAGACATCCTGCCGCGTCGCCGCCTCTTCTTCTATCCGCCGCCCGCCTGATATATGATGCCGCCTCAGCCCTCTCCCGCCGGAGAGGGCTTTTGCCAACTCAGGGTTCGAAGAAATGGGCGAGCCGGTCCAGACCGACAAGGAGCAAAGGCGGCTCATCCGCATGGCGGAGACCATCTCCAAGGCGTTGCCCTACATGCGCCGGCACAACGACGCCACCTTCGTGGTGAAATATGGCGGCCATGCCATGACCGACCCCAAGCTGGGCGACCTCGTGGCACGTGACGTGGTGCTGATGAAGCAGGTCGGCATGAACCCCATCGTGGTCCATGGCGGCGGCCCGCAGATCAACAAGATGCTGGAGCGCGTCGGCATCAAGAGCAACTTCGTCAACGGGTTGCGCGTCACCGACGCCGCAACCATGGAAATCGTCGAGATGGTGCTGGCCGGCTCGATCAACAAGGCGATCGTGGCCGACATCAATGAATGCGGCGGCATCGCCGTCGGCATCTGCGGCAAGGACGGCAACCTGATCCTAGCGCGCAAGGTCACCCAGATGCGCGATCCCAAGACCGGCGAGCTCCTGAAGGTCGATCTGAAGCAGGTCGGCGAGCCGGCCAAGATCAATGTCATGGTGCTGGAGCAGCTGCGCCGCGCCGACGTCATCCCCGTGGTGGCGCCGATCGGCTTCGGCGTCGACGACGAGCTCACCTACAACATCAACGCCGACACCTCGGCCGGGGCCATCGCCGGCGCCATGCGGGCCAAGCGCCTGCTTTTTCTGACCGACGTGCCGGGCGTGCTTGACAAGAATGGCCAGCTCATCGGCGACATGACGGTCGAGCAGGCCCGCAAGCTGATTGCCGACGGCACCATCTCCGGCGGCATGATCCCCAAGGTTGAGAACTGCATCGACGCGGTGAATAGCGGGGTGGAGGCGGCCGTCATCATGGACGGGCGGGTTCCCCACGCCCTGTTGCTCGAGGTTTTCACCGAAACCGGCGTCGGGACCATGGTCAAGCGCTCCTGAACGGGCTTGAAACGCCTGATTTCGCTGCATATTTAGGCACTATGGCTCTGTTGCCCATCCTCACGGCGCCCGATCCGCGCCTCAAGAAGAAGTCCAAGCCGGTCGACACGGTTGACGCCGGCGTGCGCCAGCTCATGGATGACATGCTGGAGACCATGTATGCGGCCCCCGGCATCGGCCTGGCCGCCCCCCAGGTCGGCGTGCTGAAGCGCGTGCTCGTGCTGGACATCGACCGCGAGGACGTCAAGACGGGCCCGCTGTTCATGGCCAATCCCGAGATCGTCGAGGCCTCGGACGAGGATGTGAGCTACGAGGAGGGCTGCCTGTCGGTGCCCGACCACTATTCCGACGTGGTCCGGCCGGCCAAGGTCACGGTGCGCTATCTCGACCGCGACGGCGCGCAGCAGGAGATGGCCTGCGAGGGGCTTCTGGCCACCTGTGTGCAGCACGAGATCGACCATCTCGACGGCATCCTGTTCATCGACCACATCTCGGCCCTCAAGCGCAACATGATCCTGCGTAAGCTCCTCAAGGCGCGGAAGGAGAGGGAGCGCGAGGAGGCCGAGGGCAAGAGCCCGGCCGACAAGGCCAAGGATCACGCTCCCGCTATCTGACGGTGGCATGGAAGTTGCGGCGTCCCCCCAGGCTCAACTCGGGGGAGAGTGCCGTGACGCCGCAGCAGATCGAGCTTGTTCAATCGAGCTTCAGGAAGGTCGTGCCCATCGCCGGCACGGCCGCCGACCTTTTCTACGACCGCCTGTTCGAGATCGCGCCGGAGGTGCGGTCGATGTTCCCGCAGGACATGGCCGAGCAGAAGAAGAAGCTGATGGCCATGTTGGGCACCGCCGTCGGCGGCCTGAACAAGCTCGACGCGATCCTGCCCGCGGTGAAGGCGCTCGGCGAGCGCCACAAAGGCTACGGCGTGAAGGCCGAACACTACGCGCCGGTCGGCGCCGCGTTGCTGTGGACGCTGGAAAAGGGCCTCGGCCCCGACTTCACGCCGGAGGTGAAGGCGGCCTGGACGGAGACCTACACGACATTGGCCGACGTGATGACGGCGGCGTAGCGGCCGAGGTCTTCGCATATTCATGCGGACCGCGCGCGTCTCGCGCACTCATGAGCGAGCCGGAGACTCGCGGTCCGGCTGATCGTGACGCGCCATCGGAGTGGCGCGCGCCCAGCACTATTGCGCTGCGATCTTCGCCGCTGCCGGCGCGAAGGCCTGCTCCATTTCGCGGCGGACCTTCACCGCGGTCAGGCTCTCGTCCATCGCCACATCGGCATAGGTCAGCGACTGGCCGGCCTTGATCGGCTTCAGGAGCTTGACGTTGTGGGCGAGGCCGAGCGGCAGGCTGCCCAGCCCGGTCGACTTCTCGGCCGGGAACAGCTTGCCATAGACCGTGTAGCCGCCCTCGCCGTCCAGCATCTCGCCGGCTTTCAGGTCGCGCTTGGCGGTGGCGATGACATCGGCGTGGAAGCCGATGGCGCAGCCGGTCGGCTCCTTGCGCAGGCCGATCGAGGCGACCGACATGCCGACCTCCAGCCCGATCAGATGCCAGCGCTTGTACATGACGGAGTAGCGGCCCGACGGATCGGTACAGAGCATGTACTCCTCGAAGCAGTTCTTCTGGTACTCGGTCGCCGCCTCGAACACGACCCACACGCCCTTGCGGATCTCGTAGGGAATCGCCCGACCGTCGCGCTCGAGCGACGACGCCACCTCGACCTGGCCCTTGTGATGCAGATGGCCGCCCTCGGAGGCCGGCCGCATGACGAAGGGCAGGTCCTCGACCGAGCAGGGCGGGAAGGCGAGCCCGTCGGGCGCCGGTGTGAGCCCCGTGGCATTGGCCACTGCCGTGCTCTCGATGGCGGGCTTGGAGCCGTCGAGGAAGGAGTTGAACATCTTGGGATTGAGCCCGCCGCGCTTGGCCTGCTCCTCGTTCAGCCCCCAGTACTTCCACACCGTCTCGGGCGTCGACTGCGCGAAGTGCGGCAGCCACTTGTGGCCGCGGCCCGCCGCCGTCACCTCGAAGCCCGAGGTGCGCGCCCAGTCGACCAGCTCGCAGATCAGTGCCGGCTGGTCGCCATAGGCCAGGCTGTAGATCACGCCGGCCGCTGCCGCCCGCTTGGCCAGCAGCGGGCCGCAGAAGGCGTCGGCCTCGACGGTGACCATGACCACGCTCTTGCCGTGCTCGAAGGCCGCCAGCGCATGCTCGACGGCGGCGATCGGGTCGCCGGTGGATTCGACGATGATGTCGATCTCTGGATGACTCACCAGGGCGCGCCAATCGTCGGACAGATGGGTGTTGCCGTGACGGCGCGCCTCGGCGAGCGAACCGGCTGCGGTGACCTCGGGCTTCCAGCCCAATCGCGCCAGGTTCTCGCGGGCGCGCGGCGGCGAGAGGTCGGCGATGCCCAGGAGATGAATCCCGGGCGTGGTCGGGATCTGCGACAGATACATCGAACCGAACTTGCCGGCGCCGATCACGCCGATACGCAGCGGGTTGCCTTCGGCGGCGCGCGCCAGAAGCATGCCATGGAGACTCATTGTTGCTTCCTCCCGTTGATGCCGCTATTCCGCCGCCGCCTTGCGCCGGGCGGCACGCAGTACGGCGTCGTCCTCCCAGGCGTCGACCGGGGTGAAGTCGCGATGGGCGATATAGGCCGGCCGCTTGAAGCGACGGATGGCGTTGCTGACGGCGTTGTAGGTCACGTAGATGATCTGGCGATCCCACGGCGACATATTGGGCGGGCTGCCATGGACCAGCGTGCCGTGGAAGAAGATCGCAGAGCCCGGCCCGCCCTTGGGCGCGACGATGCCGCCCTGCTTGACCAGCTTGGCGATGGTGTCGTTGTCGATCACCCACAGCGGGTACGACGTCGTGGTGAGGTCGTGCTTGGCCTCGATCGCGCCCTTCTTGTGGCTCTGCGGGATGAACCACAGCGGGCCGTTGAACTCGTTCACCTCGTCGACGAACACCGCGAGATTCATGGCGCGTGCCTCGGGCATGTCGTCGTCGGCCTTCCAGGTGCCGTAGTCCTGGTGCCACTGCCAGACATCGCCGTCGAAGGCCGCCTTGCCGTTGATCTTGAACTGGTGGATGTAGGTCCTGTCCTTCAGAAGCTGCTCGGCCGGCTCGACGAAGCGCGGATGGTGGATCAGCGCCTCGAACACCGGATGCCAAGTGTGCACGGCGAAGGCGGTGCGCACCACGTCGCCGGTCTTCTCGCGCACATTCTCCTCGCGGCGCTGGGCGAAGACCTCGGGAATCGATGTCTTGAGGATCTGCGTCTCTTCCGGCGAGAAGTAGTCGGGGAAGAACAGATAGCCCTGCTCGTCGAAATGCTTGAGCTGCTCGGGGGTGAGCTTCACGGGTTTCCTCCTTGGCTTGTTGTGCGCGCGGCGATCAGGCCGCGCGGGAGATCACGACCTTCAGCCGTCCGGTGAGGATGTCGGCCATTTGCTCGGCATGGCCGCGGCAGAGCGCTTCGGCCTCGCTTACCTCACCCGCCTCGAGGGCGCGCAGGATGCCTTCATGCTCGTCCCACACGCTGACGCGCAGATCGCCCTCGCTCAGCGCCGCCGCCATCACGCGGCGCAGATGCTGCCAGTGCGGCTGGGCGGTCTCGCCGATCAGCGGGTTGCCCGAGGCCTCGTAGATGAAGAGATGGAAGTCGATGTCGGCCTCGATGACCGAGGGAACGTAGCCGCTCGCCACCGCCCGCCGGCCGACCTCGAGGAGCTGGCGGCCGCGCTGCACCAGGTGGGGCGTGTAGTTGGCCGCCGCCAGACGGGCCGCGGCACCGTCGAGGGCCCCGCGCACCACATAGAGGTTGCGCGCCTGCTGGACGTCGAGCGGGGCCACGCAGACGCCCTTGCGGCCGGCATCGATCAGGAACCCCTCGCGGCGCAGCAGCATCATGGCCTGCAGGACCGGCTGGCGGGAGACGCCGAACTGCTGGGCCAGCTCCTCCTGGGTGATGCGCGCGCCGGCCTTGAGCTCGCCGGAGCAGATGGCGTCGAGGACGGCGTCGTGGATACGTTCGTTGAGATCGGGTTCGGGTGCAAAGGGCAGCATGTTCTGTATACAGAACACAGAACCGACGGAGTCAACCGCCTAGCGGGATTTGACACCCTTGGCGGCCAGAATCGTCTGGGCGCGGTCGGGGTAGTCCGTGATCAGGCCGTCGACCCCGAGCTCGATCAGGCGAGTCATTTCGACCGGACTGTCGACCGTCCAGGGGATCACCTTGAGGCCAAGCCCCTTGGCTTCCTTGAGATTGTCGGCGGTGACATTGCGCCAGAACGGCGACCACACGGCGCAACCGGCCTGCCTGACCAGCCGCGGCAGCGACCCGTCCTGGCTGGCCAGGTCGAGGCCCCCCAGCCACGGCGAGGGCCGTTCGCCCCTGCGGCCCACCGTGTCCATGCCGTTGCTTTCGATCGTGAGGCAGGAGGTCGGGATCTCGGGCGCCAGCCGTTTCACCTCGAGGAGCGCGCGCCAGTCGAAGGACTGCAGGGTCGACCGGCCGGCTGCCTGCCCGGCGCGGACGGCATCGACCGCCAGCCGCGCGAAGGTCGCGGGATCGGGCATGTCGTCCGGTCGGGTCGGATCGGTCTTGATCTCGATGTTGAAGCGGACGTCCGGTCCTGCCGCCGCGAAGAGCTCGGCCAGCGTGGGGAAGCGCTCGCCGTCGACCGGCTTCTGCAGGGGAAACTGGTGCGCGTAGCGACTGTCTGGATTGATCCGCCCGATATCGTAGCGCTTGAGCTCGACCAGGGTGAGCGTATGGATCGGCGGACCCGGCGGGGCGATCCACCGGCCGTCGGGTCCGCGCACCAGATCGGGATTGAGCCGCGGATCGTGGCTGATCACCACGACATTGTCCTTGGTGATGGCGAGGTCGGTTTCCAGCGTGGTGACGCCAAGGCCGACGCCAGTGCGGAAGGCGGCCAGCGTGTTCTCAGGCGCCAGGCCGCGCGCGCCGCGATGGCCCTGCAGGTCGAAGGCCGCGGCGGGCAACAGGCTAGCCGCCCAGATTGCGCAGGCGAGCGATACGGTCGGCAATATCGGGATGCGTCGCCAGCAGTGCCGAGCTCTTGGACGTGAAGGTTTGCACCGGATTGACGATGAAGAGATGCTGCGTGGCACGACTCACTCCGGGAAAGGGCGCCGCCTTTTCGGCCAGCTTCTGCAGGGCGGAGATCAGGCCGTTGGGGTTGCGGGTGAACTGCACCGAGGTGGCGTCGGCAAGGTACTCGCGCTGGCGCGATACCGCCATCTGCACGGCCTTGGCGGCAAGTGGCGCGAAGATCGCCACCACGATCAGCAGGATGATGAGCAGTCCATTGCCGCCCTTTTTGTCTCGGTCGCCGCTGCTTCTGCCGGTCCCGCCCCAGGCCATGCTGCGCAGCAGCATGTCGCAGACCAGCGCGATCAGGCCGACCGTGACACCGACCACCACCATGTAGCGCGTGTCGAGATTGGCGAGATGGGCCATCTCGTGCGCCACCACGCCCTGCAGCTCGTCGCGGCTCAGCGTATCGAGCAGGCCGCGGGTCACCACGATGGTGCCGTGGCCGATGCGGTTGCCGGTGGCAAAGGCGTTGAGTGCGTCGGTCTCCAGGATCATGACCCTGGGCATCGGCACGCCGGCGGCGATCGCCATCTCCTCGACCACGTTGTAGAGCTGCGGCGCATCGGCCTTGTCGATCGCCTTGGCGTTGGCCATGCTGAGCACCAGCGAATCGCCGAAGGCGAGCGAGATCAGGCTCCAGCCGACGCTGATCACGGCCATGAGGGCGGCCACGGCGAGTCCCGCGCTGCTGAGGAGCGGCACCGTGTCGGATGTCTGCCCCTCGAGCAGCCAGCCGATCGCATAGCCGGTCGCCGCGGCCAGCGCCGTCAGCACGACCAGCAGCAGCATGGTGTTGCGCCGATTGACCTTCTGGGCGGCGACGAAGTCGGTGGTGGCGGCCATGCTCAGCGCAGCGCGACCTTGGGCACCTCGCGCTCGGTCTCGGGCATGTTGAAGAGCTCGATCGGCCCGAAGCCCAGCGAGGCCGCCGCCAGCACTGCCGGGAAGCTCTGGCGCCGGTTGTTATAGGCGTTGACCGAGTCGTTGTAGAACTGGCGCGCGAAGGCGATCTTGTTCTCGGTCGTGGTCAGCTCCTCCTGGAGCTGCTTGACGTTCTCGTTGGCCTTGAGCTGCGGGTAGCTCTCGACCAGGCCGAACAGGCCGCGCGTGGCCTGCGTGAGCGCCGCTTCGGCGGGGCCGGCCTGGGCGGGGCCGCTGGCCGCGACGGCGGCGTTGCGCGCCTGCACGACCTTGGTGAGCGTCTCCTGCTCGTAGCCCATGGCGTCCTTCACCACCTGCACCAAGTTGGGGATGAGGTCGTGCCGGCGCTTGAGCTGCACGTCGATCTGGCTCCAGGCGGTCTGCGCCTGGTTGCGGGCGCCGACCAGCCCGTTGTAGACGGCGATCGCCCACAACGCGATCAGGACGATGATGCCCAATACGATCCAAGAAGCCATGCGGGGAAACCTCCCTTGCCGCGTCGGGCAGTTTAGTCATGATTGCGGCCGTTTCGGGAGGACCAATCATGGATGCGACTGCGCTTCTGAAGGAATTCTGCTCGGCCGTCGAACGGCGTGACGGCAAGTCCTTCGCCGCCCTCTTCACCAAGGACGGCGTCTATCACGACGTGTTCTACGGCGCCTTCAAAGGGCGCGAGAAGATCTCCGAGATGGTCGACGATTGGTTCCATCGCACGGCGCGGGACTTTCGCTGGGACATGCACCGGCCGGTGAGCAACGGCGAGATGCTCTACGCCTACTACACGTTCAGCTATGTCTCGAAGCTGCCCGAAGCCGACGGCAAGCGCGTGGGCTTCGAGGGCGTGTCGATGATGAAGCTCCGCGACGGCAGGATCGCCGAGTATCGCGAGGTCGCCAATGTCGGGCCGGCTTTCGTCGAGCTTGGCTTCGCGCCGGAGCGCACCGCCAAGATCCTTGCCAAGGAAGGTGCACATCTCAAGAAACAACCGGATTTCCAGCGGCATCTCGCTTGACGATCGGTGGTCTCAGCCTGATTGAGCCTCCGTGCCGTTTTGCCCTCTTCGCGGCGGGAAATTGCCATGCTGGTACGTTGAGATGTGCGAGTTCTAGGCTTGAATGCAATTGACGGTAGCACTCTTCTGATCTCCCAAGGAGGGGGCCATGAAGAGTATCGCTCTCGGCGTCGCGGCAGTGTCCCTTTTGGCAGCCGTGTCGACCGGTGTCGTGCCTTACACCACACCCTATTCCACCCCGTACGCCCTGCCCGTCGTCGAAAAGCCGGCGGCCGACGATGTTGGAAATTTCGATGGCTTGCTCACCTTGGCGGAAGCGTTGCCCCCGTCGACTCCCCTGAAGGTTCTGTGGACCCATGGCATGTGCACGCATCCTCCGGGCTGGGTGGACGATCGCGTGAAGCGGCTTGTCGAGGCGATCGGTGGAACGCCTGAAACGATGAAAGTGCGGGACGTCGGAGACCACGGTGCGTCGCTGCGCACGGACCGGATTTCCGTGCGGTCGGCGACGATCGAGGTGACGTTCCTGACCTGGTCGCCATTGACCGCGCCCTACAAGGCGGCCCTGGACTACGATCATTCCAAGGGACAGGGCGGCGAGTTTCCCTATGCTCGGGCAGACCTGAACCGGGAGCTGAAGCGCGGCTTGATCAACGACTGTCTGACGGACGTCGTGATCTATGGCGGGGCCAATGGACGTGAAATCCGCGAGGCCGCGAACGAGGCGGTGTGCGAGACCCTGGGCGGCGTCTTCCATCGAAACAAATGCACCCTCTCACCGAACACCGCGCCCGCGGCGCTGGCTTTCGTCATCGAGAGCCTGGGCAGCAAGCTGCTGTTCGACGCCATCCTGGAAGTCTGGGGGGCTGCCGAGGCCAGCCAGGACACGACGGCGATCAGCCGGCTGGCGAACAGCCTGGCCGCCACCAGGATGATGTACATGGTGGCCAACCAGGTGCCCTTGCTCGATCTGGCCGGTCCGATGGCAGGCGGCATGGTTGCAGAGGTGGAGGCGGTTCGCCGGAAGACGGGCGGCAAGGCCAGAGACGTGTTCGACCTGATGTCCCATGCGCGCGGCCTGGCGCCCCCGGCGGCCAAGCCGATGACCGTGGTCGCCTTTTCCGATCCGAACGACCTTCTCAGCTACCGCATCGTTCCGGCCCATCTGACGGAAGACCTGAAGGCGTTCCGCGTCGTCAACGTAATCGTTTCCAACGACACCACCTACTTCGGCTATGTCGAACGTCCCGACACGGCGCACTGCGGCTACACGTGGAATCCCCACGTCTTCGGCCTGTTGGCCAGGGGATATCAGGCCGGAAGGCCGTTGCCGTCGGCTGTGGGTCTGGCGGGCGCGGCTTGCCCCGACTACGGCGGCTTTGCCGGGCCTGGAGGCTTGGCTTCGGTGTCCCGGCGTCAGCCGTTGTAGGCGCGGCTGCCGGAGTCGCGCAGCCACAGCCGCACCAGCAGGCGCTTGCGCTCCGCCTCGGGCCAGTCACGGAATGCCGTGCGCCTGTGGCCGAGCGCCCGGTTGTCGATGAGCTGGATCTGGCCCGGCTCGAAGAGGAAGCGCGCGGCCATGCCCGGCTCGTTCAGGATCGCCTCGAAGGCCTCCAGCGCGGCGGCGCCCTGGCGGTCGATCTCGACGCCGGCGAGCTTGTGGCCGTTCTTCACCTGGAAGCGCGACAGGCGCGCGACCAGTCGGCCATCCCTGTCTTCGAACATCGGATGGTGCGTCGTCATGGCGTCGCCCGGCGCGTGCTCGCGCTGCCGGTCGAAATAGAACGGCTGGTAGAGCCGCGACAGCAGGTCCGGGTGACGCCGGCGCATCACCTCGTGCGCGGTGGCGAAGCTCACGATGCCGCTCACCCCGCCTTTCCTGGCGGGGCGCAGGCACAGGAGGCCGACATAGTGCGGCGGCACGTGGTTGTAGCTGTTGTCGGTATGGAAATTCTGCTCGGCGTTGGTGACGTCGGGGCGCACGCCGTTACCCGGCGGCCGGCCGAGATCGCACACGTCGTAGATCGACGTGCCGTCCCATTTCTGCGCCACCGGCCGCGCCACCAGGGAAGCAAGCAGCCACCAGACCGCGCGCGCGCCGCTCTGCGACCAGCGGTCGACAGGCAGGCGGTCGACGATGGCGAAGCCCGGCCCGTCATCCAGGCTCTCCTTCACCTCCCGCATGAAGGCGCGCGAGGCGTCAAGCGCGAAGTCATGCGGGCGCAGCAGCAGGAGCGGCACGGGGTCGCGATCGAGGGTCGCGACGATCCGGTCGAGCTCTTGCTCCACCGCGGCAGGGAGCGCGAGGCGCCCGGCACCGGCCGGCAGGTCGTCGCCGCGCCACATCAAGCGCTTCGGCAGAGCCTCGGTCGACAGAGCCTCGATCCTCGGGGGCGCGGCGGAAGCGTCGACCATGGGCTCAGTCGCGCAGCAGCTCGTTGATCGAGGTCTTCGACCGCGTGCGCTCGTCGACCGTCTTGACGATGACCGCGCAATAGGTCGAGGGCCGGTCGGGGCCGCCGCCGATATTGCCCGGCACGACCACCGAATAAGGCGGCACCTTGCCGACATGGATCTGGCCGGTGCCGCGGTCGACCACCTTGGTAGTGGCGCTGATGAATACACCCATGGAGAGCACCGCGCCGGTGCCGACGATCACGCCTTCGACCACCTCGGAGCGCGCGCCGATGAAGCAGTTGTCCTCGACGATCACCGGGTTGGCCTGCAGCGGCTCGAGCACGCCGCCGATGCCGACGCCGCCCGACAGATGGCAGTTCCTGCCGATCTGGGCGCACGAGCCCACGGTCGCCCAGGTGTCGACCATGGTGCCGCTGTCGACATAGGCGCCGAGATTGATGAAGGAGGGCATCACCACCACGCTCGGCGCGACATAGGAGCCGCGGCGGATGACCGACCCGGGCACGCTGCGGAAGCCCGCCTTGGCGAAGCGCTTGGCGTCCCAGCCCGTCGTCTTGAGCGGCACCTTGTCGAACCAGGGGGCGGTGCCCAGGCCGGGAAACGAAGCGCCGCCGTCCATCGGCACGGAATCATAGAGCCGGAACGACAGCAGCACGGCCTTCTTCAGCCACTGGTTCACGACCCATTCGTCGCCCAGCTTCTCGGCGGTGCGGAAGCTGCCGTCGTCGAGGCCGGCGATCGCCACCTCGACGGCGTCTCGCACCTTGCCCTTGGTCGCGCTGGTGATGCCGTCGCGCTCTTCCCACGCCGCATCGATGGCGGTCTGAAGCTCCTTGCTCATCGCTCCCCTCGGAAAATGCCGCCGGACCATAGCGGCGGGGCGCGGGGAGTCAATGTTCCGGCTATGCTGCGATCATGGCCTTCAAGATCCCGGAATCCGTCCTGGTGCTGGTCCATACGGCCCGCCTCGACGTGCTGCTGCTGGAGCGTGCCGACCGCGGATCGTGGGGAACTTGGGGCGCTTGGCAGTCGGTCACCGGCTCGCGCGAGCCGGACGATCCCGATCTCGCGGCCACGGCGCGCCGCGAGCTCCTGGAGGAGACCGGCCTTTCGCTGGGCACGCTCACCGACTGGCGGCTCACCAACCGCTACGAGATCTGGCCGCAATGGCGGGCGCGCTACGCGCCCAACGTCACGCACAATACCGAGCACGTGTTCGGCTTCCTGGTCGACAGCCCGACCGTCGCCACCCTCGATCCCGCCGAGCACACCGCGCAGCTCTGGCTGCCCTGGCAGGAGGCGATGACTAGGGTGTTCTCCCCCACGAACCGGGAGGCGATCCGGCAGTTGCCGCAACGGGTGGCTGGCCATGGTGGCCGCGCATGACGGACGTCCGCAAGGAAGTCTCGAAGCTCGGCCAGTTCAGCTGGGCGCTGTTCGACTGGGCCAACCAGCCGTTCTTCACCATCATCACCACCTTCATCTTCGCGCCCTACTTCGCCAACGTCATGGTCGGCGATCCGGTCGCGGGCCAGGCGGCCTGGGCCTTCACCCAATCGGTCGCGAGCGTGCTGATCGCGCTGATGAGCCCGTTCCTCGGCGCCATGGCCGACGCCGGCGGCCCGCGCAAGCCGTACATCTTCATCTTCCAGCTCCTGCTCGGGCTGGGCTGCGCCGCCCTGTGGTGGGCCTATCCCGGCCGGCCCGATCTCGTCGGCCCGATCAGCGCGGCGGTGGTGGTCGCCACCGTCGGTGCGGAGATGTCGATCGTGTTCAACAATGCGCTGCTTCCCCAGATCGTTTCGGTCGAACGCATGGGCCGGCTGAGCGGCTTCGGCTGGGGCCTTGGCTATTGCGGCGGCCTGGTCGCGCTGTTCGCCGTGCTGGCCGTCAGCATGCCGGCGATGTTCGGGCTGGCCGCCAGCAACGACCAGCCGCTGTTCGGCCTCGATGCCGGGACTCACGAGCTCGAGCGCCTGATGGGGCCGGCTTCGGCACTGTGGCTGGCGGTGTTCGTCGTTCCGATGTTCCTGTTCACGCCCAATTCGGCAAGGCAGGAGATCACGCTCGGGCAGGCGGCCCGCGAGGGCGGATGGGCGCTGATCCGCACGGTGAGGCGGCTGGGCCGCTTCCGCAACGCGCTGCTCTATCTGGTGGCCTTCATGCTCTACAATGACGGGCTTGCCGCCATCATCGCCTTCGGCGGCATCTATGCCTCCGCCACCTTCGGCTGGAGCACGGTGACGCTCGGCATTTTCGGCATCATCCTGACGGTGTTCGCCATCCCCGGCGCCTTCCTGGGGGGCCGGCTCGACGACAGGCTGGGCAGCAAGCGTACCGTACAGCTCGCCATCCTGGGCGTGATCGTGGCCTCGGTCGGCCTGGTGAGCGTGAGCGCCGACCGGGTGCTGTACGTCGTGCCGGCGGCGGCGCTGTCGCCGACCCGCGGCCTGTTCGGCTCGCTGCAGGAGGAGGTGTTCATGGCTTTCGCCCTGCTGCTGGGCGTCTGCATGGGCCCGATGCAGGCGGCGAGCCGCACCATGATCGGCCGCCTGGCGCCGGACGGCATGGCCGGCGAGTTCTTCGGCCTGTTCGCACTCTCCGGCCGGGCGACGGCGTGGATGGCGCCGCTCGCCATCGGCATCGTCACCGAAGCGACCCATTCGAATCGGCTGGGCGTGGCGAGCGTGCTGGTCTTCCTCTTGTCGGGCTTCGTTCTGCTCTGGCCGGTGCGCGAGGAGCGCGCCGCGGTGGATATCACGCCGCCACCGTCTTCCCCTTGAACAGGCAGAGGTCGTTCACGACGCAGCGCGGGCACTCGGGCTTGCGCGCCTTGCAGGTGTAGCGGCCGTGCAGGATCAGCCAGTGATGGGCGTGCAGGCGATATTCCTCGGGCACGCGCTTCAGGAGCTTGAGCTCGACCTCGAGCGGGTTCTTGCCCGGCGCCAGCCCGGTGCGGTTGCCGACCCGGAAGATGTGGGTGTCGACGGCGATGGTCGCCTCGCCGAATCCGACGTTCATCACCACGTTGGCGGTCTTGCGCCCGACGCCCGGCAGCTCCTGAAGCTCCTCGTGCGTATGCGGCACCTCGCCGCCATGCTTCTCGATCAGCAACCGGCTCAGCGCGATGACGTTCCTGGCCTTGGTACGGTACAGCCCGATGCTCTTGATGTAGCCGGTCAGCTTCCGCTCACCGAGCGCCACCATCTGCGCGGGCGTCTTGATCTTCTCGAACAGGGGCTTGGTCGCCCGATTGACCCCGGCATCGGTGGCCTGGGCCGACAGCACGACGGAGACCAGCAATTGGTAGATATTGTCGTATTCGAGTTCGGTCTCGGGTTCCGGGATCGCCTTCTTCAGCCGGGCGAAGAATTCCGGGATGACGGCTTGCTTCATCAGGGCCATATAGGTTCATAGCATGACTGAAACGCCCGCTCCGGCCGTTCATTTCGCCACCTCGCTGGTGCCCCATCGCAGCCTGTCGCCCGAGGGCTTCCGCTGGCTGATCCGCGTCGCGATCGCGGCGAACCTGGTGATCGGCCTGCCCCTGATGCTGCTGGGCGCCTGGCCGGTGATAGGCTTCATGGGCCTCGACGTCTATCTCCTGTGGTGGCTGTTCAAGCGCAGCTATCTCGATGCCCGCCGCAGCGAGACCCTGCTGCTGACCGACCGCGAGCTGATCGTCGACCGCGTGGCGCCCGACGGCGAGCGCGAGCAGCACCGGCTGGACGCCTACTGGCTGCGCGTCGAGATGTTCGGCGATTCCGAGCGGCTGGTGCTGATCTCGCGCGGCAACCGCCTGCTGATCGGCCGCTTCCTGGCGCCTTCCGAGCGCGAGCGGGTCGCGGGCGAGCTCAAGGCGGCGTTGGCCGCCATGCGCGCGCCGCGCTACCAGCACAAATGGGACGACGAGGCCTGACGCGACCGGAAATTACATTTTTGGGTCGTACGGTACCCAATAACTCAGAGTCCCAGCACGTCCTTCATGCCGTAGAGGCCGGGCTTCCTGCCGGATAGCCACTGCGCCGCCCGGACCGCGCCCGCGGCATAGGTCTCGCGGCTGAAGGAGCGGTGGCTGAGCTCCAGCCGCTCGCCGGCGGCGGCGAACATCACCGTGTGCACGCCCACCTCCTCGCCGCCGCGCAGGGTGGCGAAGCCGATCTCGCCGGCCGGCCGCGCGCCGGTATGGCCGTCGCGGCTCTTGCGCCAGACATCCTCCAGCCGGACCTGGCGGCCGGCGGCGGCGGCGCGTCCCAGCGCCAGGGCGGTGCCCGAGGGCGCATCGATCTTGTGGCGATGATGCATCTCCAGCACTTCGATGTCGTAGCCGGGATCGAGCAGGGAGGCGGTCTTCTCGACCAGGGCCAGCAGGATGTTGACGCCCAGCGCCATGTTGGCCGCCCACATGATCGGCACCGTCTTCGCCGCGTCGTGGATGGCCGCGGTCTGCGCCGGATCGAGACCGGTCGTGCCGATCACCATCGCCACGCCCTTGTCGGCGGCGATCTTCGCGTGCGCCACGGTGGCGGCCGGCACGGTGAAGTCGATCACCACCTCGGCGGCTCCGATGGCCGAGGGCGCGTCCGACACGATCTTCACACCCTTGGCCCCGAGGCCTGCAACCTCGCCGGCGTCGCGGCCGAGCGAGTTGCTGTTGGCGCCCTCGATGGCGCCCGCGAGCGAGCAGCCCTGGGTGTGTTCGATCTGCCGGATGAGCATCTGGCCCATGCGCCCGGCGGCGCCGGCGATAGCGATCTTCATGTCTGTTTCCTGTCGTGTCCGTCAGGGGACATACAATACAGTCCGGACGGGGCGGGAGACAGGCATGCTCTTCATGGTGGTCGAAAAGTTCAAGAACCAGGACGGCAAGGCCGTCTATCGCAAGCTGCGCGACAGCGGTCGCGCCCTGCCCGACGGCCTGAAGTTCGTGGCGAGCTACGTGACCGCCGATCTCGGCCGCTGCTTCCAGCTCATGGAGACCGACGACATCACCCTGTTCCAGCGCTGGATCGCCGACTGGCACGAGGTCGTCGAGTTCGAGGTCGTGCCGGTGGTCGAAGGCAAGACCACGCGCGAGGCGCTGGTGCCGCTGCTCTGACTATTTCCAGGGATCGGCCGTCTTGGGCCAGAACGGTGTCTTGCGCTTGGTGTAGGGCAGGCGCGTGACGTCGGGATCGGCGGCGCCCGGCGAGGCGACGTAGAGGATCTCCTTCGCGAGCCCGACGAAGCCGTTGTAGAAATGCTGCGCCGACTTCACGACCACCACGCGATAGTCGGCGGGATCGGCGCCGACCGCCTTGAAGGCGTCGGCGTGGAAGGTCTGGGTGCGCAGGGTGCAGATCGCGATGTCGACATGCTCGGATGACAGCAGCGCCATGTCGCCCAGCGGCACCATCACCGGCCCGTAGGGCTGGCGCACGCCGCGGGCGATCTTCTTCACCGTGACGTCGAGATCGACCGGAACGCCGCTCACTTCGCCCGACTTGCCGCCCAGCCGCATGCGGATGCGCGCGCCCTCGCCCGCCTCCTCGGCGATGCGGAAGGCCATGGGATCCCACATCACGCCGAACAGGGCCGGACCGATCTGCCGGTCGACCAGCGCCTTCAGCACGAAGGTCGAATCGCCCGGCGCGCCCGAGCCGGGATTGTCGGCGCGGTCGGCCAGCACCAGCGGGCCCTGGTTGTGCGAAGCCGCACGCTCCATCGCCTCGTCGATCGACAGGTACTTGGTGGCGTAGCGTTCGCGGTTGGCCCACAGCTCCTCGCCGAGCTTCCCGGCGAGCGCTTCCGCCTTGGCCTTGTCGGCGTCGGCGACGACCAGGGTGCGGGTGCCGACATCCTCGACATCGGCGAAGGAGAAGCCGTGGCTGAGCGAGACGGAAAGAATGCCGTCCTTGCCTTCCAGCGATTTCATGCGCGTGACGAACTCGCTGATCGGCGGCACCGAGGTGCGGTACTGGGCGATCATGCGGCAATCGTGGCGCGCCATCACCGGCTTCACCTTGCCCTCGACCGTATCGGCGATGATCGCGAACAGCTCGGCCGCCCGCTCCATCGTGTCGGTGTGGGGATACTCCTTGTAGCCGATCAGCACGTCGGCGCTGTCGAGCATCAGCGCGCTCAGGTGACAGTGCAGGTCGAACTCCGCGCCGATCGCAACCTTGGGTCCGACGATGGCGCGCACCTTGGACAGCAGGTCGCCCTCGCAATCGTCGTAGCCGTCGGCGACCATGGCGCCGTGGACGTTGATCAGGACGGCATCGAGCGGCAACGCGGCCGTGATGCCCTCCAGGATCTCGTCGCGGAAACCCTCATAGACCGACCGCACCGTGGTGCCCGAGGGTGCGGCGAAGGTCGCCAGCCCCTCGACCACCGTCCAGCCGCGCGCCTCCGCGGCCTTGCGCCAGACATGCAGCGGCGCGGTGAAGTTGGTCGGCTCGTGTTTCGTGGCATCGCCGCGCCACACGCCGTGCTCCTCGTAGGCGCGCCGCCCGGTCGGGAAGGGCACGAACTGGTTGGTCTCCGTCCCGAGGGCGGCGATGAAGATGCGCTTGCTCAAGGTCACTCCCGATGGCGATGGCAGCCCACGATATGGTCGTCGACCATGCCGGAGGCCTGCATGAAGGCGTAGCAGATGGTCGAGCCCACGAACTTGAAGCCGGCCTTCTGCAGTGCCTTGGACATGGCGTCGCTTTCGGGCGATTTGCTGGGGACGTCCTTCAGGCTCCGGGGCCGGTTCTTCTTCGGCTTGCCGCCGACGAAGCTCCACAGGAACTTGGCGAAGGAGCCCTCGCGCTCGAGCAGGGCCAGATAGGCCTGGGCGTTGCTCACACTGGCGTCGATCTTGCCCTTGTGGCGGATGATGCCGGGATCGGCCAGGAGCTTGGCGAGCTTGGCCGGCGTGTAGCGCGCGATCTTCTTCGGATCGAAGCCGTCATAGACCTTGCGGTAGTGCTCGCGCTTGCGCAGCACCGTGATCCACGACAGCCCGGCCTGGCAGCCTTCGAGCGTCAGGAGCTCGAACAGGGCGCGGTCGTCCTTGAGCGGGCGGCCCCACTCGCTGTCGTGGTACTTCTGGTAGAGCGGGTCGGCCGACGCCCAGCCGCATCGCGGCTTGCCGTCGGTGCCCGTCACCGTGTCGTGCTTCCAGACCATGCGTCGACCCTACCCAAGCGCATCGCGGGACGCCACACTGCCGCCGACGGAGGAAACATCCATGGCCAAGTCTCTCGACGATTTGAAAGTCTGCATCTTCGACGTGTTCGGCACGGTGGTCGATTGGCGCGGCAGCCTGATCGAGGACCTGCCCAAGCTCGGCAAGAAGTACGGGCTCGACACCGACTGGACCAGCTTCGCCGACGACTGGCGCGGCCTCTACCAGCCGCAGATGGCGCCGCGTGCGCAAGGGCGAGCTGCCGTGGACCCGCATCGACGACCTGCACAAGGAAGCCTTCGAGATGCTGCTGAAGAAGCGCGGCCTCAAGCATCCCGGCGAGGAGGGCGCGTGGGAGTTCACGCATCTCTGGCACAAGCTCCGGCCCTGGCCCGACTCGGTCGAAGGCATCGGCATGATGAAGAAGAAATACGTCGTGGCCACGCTCAGCAACGGCAACGTTGCGCTGCTGATCAACATGGCCAAGCACAGCGGCATTCCCTGGGATCACTGCTTCTCGGGCGAGACCTTCCACCACTACAAGCCCGACCCCGAAGCCTATCTCGGCGTGGTCGACAGCATGTATCTCAAGCCGCATCAGGTGATGCTGGTCGCCGCCCACAACGGCGATCTGAGGGCGGCGCAGAAATGCGGCCTGTCGACCGGCTTCGTCCATCGCCCGAAGGAGCACGGCCCCACCCAGAAGACCGACCTGACCGTCGACGGCGACTGGGACGCCACCGGCAACTCCATCGTCGAGGTGGCGAAGAAGATCGGCTGCTGAGCGGGCGACCTCGCGACTTGATCCGATCGTCTGTTCGGTGACCCGCTATGGTCGACCTAGTCGATCGCATTCCCGACGACCGCCGAAATGCGGCGCGGTCGGCGTTGACGGCAGCCTTTGGCCGCGCCCCGCTGGCGGACCTGCGGCCGATCACCACCGGCGCTTCGGCCTTGACCTATCGCATCGAGATCGCCGGCCGCTCCTATCTGCTGCGGCTGGAATCGCCGCTGCGTGATGCTGTTCGCGATCCGCAGCGAGCCTATCGCTGCATGCAGATCGCGGCGGAGGCAGGGATCGCGCCGGCGTTGCATCATGCCGATGCGGCGGCCGGCGTGGCGATCATGGATTTTGTGCCGCAACGGCCTCTGTCCGGCTACCTCGGTGGAGCTGCAGGACTGGCGCGCGACCTCGGCGCCCTTGTCGCCCGGCTGCAGGCGACGCCCGCTTTCCCATCCGTCGCCAACTACCCGGCCGTTCTGGAGGGCCTGCTCGGCCGCCTGGTCGGGTCGGGCCTTTTTACCCCGGGCTTGCTCGATCGGCATCGCGAAGGCTTCGAGCGCATCCGCCAAGCCTACCCTTGGGAGGAGTCGGCGCTGGTCTCCAGCCATAACGACCCCCATCCCGGCAACATCCTGTTCGATGGCGAGCGGCTGTGGCTCATCGACTGGGAGACGGCGTACCGCAACGATCCCCTCCTCGATGTGGCGATCGTCACGATGTACCTGGCCGCCCCGCCGGAGCTGGAAGAGGCGCTGTTGCGATCCTGGCTTGGACGGGCGCCCGACCGGACTCTGCGCGCCCGCCTGATCCTGATGCGACAGCTCGCGCGCCTCTTCTACGCCTGCGCCAGCAGCCTCCACGCCGCCGGCTCGCCGCGCGCGGTGGTGGCGGAGACCGACCTGGCGGCGCTTACGCCGGCCGAGTTCCGCGCCGCCATCGACCAGGGCCGGCTGGTCCTGGGCGCGCCGGAGACCCAACGCATCGGCGGCAAGGTGGCGCTCGCCACGTTTCTTGCCGGGTTGGCGGAGCCGGAATTCGAGGCGGCGCTGACGATCGCCCGGCGAGGCTGACGGAACGAAGCCTGGTCTCGCCGAGCGCGGGCTCTTTCCGGGTTCAGAGCGTGGGACGACGCAACCGCCAGGGCGTGGCGCGCTCATAGGCGGCCCCGGCCGCGAAGACGCTGGCCTCGTCGAACGGCCGTCCGGCGAGCTGGAAGGCCAGCGGAAAGCCGTCGCTGCCGAACCCGCAGCACACGGTGAGCGCCGGCTGTCCGGTGACGTTGAACGGCATGCTGAGCGAAGGCTTGCCGAGGAAGTGGAAGATCGGCTGCGGCTCTTCGAAGGTCTCGGGCGGGCCCCACTGGTTGGGCGCCATGACCAGGTCGTAGCCGCGCATCGCCGCGCGCGTGTCGACCTGCAGCTTGCGCCGGAAGCGCAAGGCCGAAAGATACTGCTCGGCCGTGAGGAAGGCGCCGAGCTGGAAGCGGCGGCGCGTCGTGTAGCCGAACTTCTCCGGCGTCTCGATCACTTCCTGGCGATGGATGGCGTGCGCCTCGGCGGTGATCACGACGCGCCCGCAGATGTGATAGTCCCGGATGTCGGGGAAGACGACTTCCTCGACGACGGCGCCCAGCTCGCGCAGCACGCGCACCGCGTCGTCCATGCCCTTGGCCATGTCGGCCGTCAGCTCGCCTTCGTACCAGCTGCGGGCGAGCGCGATGCGCAGGCCCTTGACCGGCCGCTGGGTCGAGGCGCCGTAGTCGACCTTGGGTGCCCTGGCCGAGGCCTGGTCGTTGGGATCGTAGCCCGCCAGCACGTCGAGCATCAGCGCGCTGTCCTCGACCGTCCAGGCGAGCGGGCCCGCGGTGTCGAAGCTGAACGACAGCGGATAGATGCCGCAGCGGCTGACCAAGCCGTAGGTCGGCTTGATGCCGGCCGTGCCGCAGAAGCCGGCCGGATTGCGGATCGATCCGCCGGTGTCGGAGCCCATGGCGCCCATGCACAGCGCCGCCGCGACGGCCGCGCCCGAGCCGCTCGACGACCCGCCGGGCTGGTAGTCGGTGTTCCAGGGATTGCGCGCCGGCGGAAAGGGCTGGTCCGGGCGTCATCGCCCCGTTGGCGAATTCGTGGGTCGCGAGCTTGCCGAGAATGACCGCGCCGCCCGCCTTGAGGCGCCGCACCGTTTCGGCGTCGATCGAGGGCACGTGGTCGGCGAGCAGATGGGAATGGCCCGTCGTCAGCACGCCCTCGGTCTCGTAGATGTCCTTGAGCGCGACCGGAATGCCGTGCAGGGGCCCGCGGCGCAGGCCCTGGCTCATTTCCATGTCGGCCTGTCTGGCCGCGCGCCGCGCACGGTCGGCGGTGAGGGTGATGAAGCTCGCAATCTTGTGATCCACGGCGTCGATGCGGGCGAGGAAGGCTTCGGTCAATGCCGTCGACGTGAGGTCGCCGCGCGCCATCAGGCTGCCGGCGTCGGCGATGCTGAGCGTCGTCAGCTCGGCGGGCGCGGGCCTACTCATCGGCGCGGAACACCTGCGGCGGCTCGGCCGCCCAGGCCCAACGGCTGGGAATGCGCTCCATCAATTTGAGCAATCCGACATAGCCCTTGTGCAGGTGCTCGATGTCCTCCGCCGTAAGCGGCAGGCCGCTGAGCGCGGCCTGTGCGCGAAACTCCTCGAGGGTTGGCGGCTTGTTCGATGACTCCATCCGATCCTCCCGGCAAGGGGGCAAGCAAGGGATATGCCGCGTGGGTTGCAAAAACGAAGGGTGAGGCTTGGCTTGCCGCTTGCATGAGCTTACCGCGCATCCGTTCGATGCGAACCGTGGAGTTCATGTATGTTCAAGCGTCTTTGCGTCGCCGCAGCCTGCATCGGTCTTGTCGCGGCGACTGCAATGCCTGCCTTCTCCCAGGGCACTCTGCGCATCGGCATGACAGCCGCCGACATCCCCCAGACGACCGGCCAGCCCGACCAGGGCTTCGAGGGTTTCCGCTTCGCCGGCTACACGATCTACGACGCGTTGGTGAACTGGGACCTCTCCAAGGCCGACACCATCGCCGACATCCGTCCTGGGCTTGCGACCGAATGGGCGCCGGTCGAGGGCGAGCCCACGAAGTGGATCTTCAAGCTGCGCCAGGGCGTGAAGTTCCATGACGGTTCCGACTTCGACTCGTCCGTCGTCATCTGGAACCTCGACAAGATCCTGAACGACAAGTCGCCCCAGTTCGATCCCAAGCAGGCGGCGCAGGCGCGCGCCCGCGTGCCGACCCTGGTTGGCTGGAAGGCCGTCGACAAGTACACGGTGGAGCTCACCACGCGCGTGGTGAATGCGCTCTTCCCCTACGACATGTCCTACATCTTCTATTCCAGCCCGGCGAACTGGGAGAAGCAGGGCAAGGACTGGGTCAAGGTCGGGCAGCAGCCGTCCGGTACCGGCCCGTTCAAGGTCGACCGCGTCGTGCCGCGCGAGCGTCTCGAACTGTCGCGCTTCGACGGCTACTGGGAGAAGGCCCGCGTTCCCAAGCTCGACAAGGTGATCCTGTTCCCCATGCCGGAGGCGGCGACCCGCACGGCGGCGCTGCTGGCGGGCCAGGTCGACTGGATCGAGGTGCCGGCACCCGATGCGATTCCGCGCCTCAAGCAGGGCGGCATGGTGATCGTCACCAACAAGTACCCGCACAACTGGGCCTACCAGCCCAGCATGGTCGAGGGTTCGCCCTGGACCGACATCCGGGTGCGCAAGGCGGCCAACCTCGCGGTCGATCGCGCCGGCCTCAGCAAGCTCTTGGGCGGTCTGATGATCGAGTCCAAGGGCGTGGTCTATCCCGGCCATCCGTGGTTCGGCTCGCCCAGCTTCGACATCAAGTACGATCCCGAGGCGGCCAAGAAGCTGCTGGCCGAGGCGGGCTACGGCCCGAACAAGAAGCCCAGGATCAAGATCGCCATCTCGACATCGGGCTCGGGCCAGATGTTGCCGCTGCCCATGAACGAGTACGTCCAGGAGAACCTGAACGCGGTGGGCTTCGACGCCCAGTTCGAGGTCATGGAGTGGAATGCGCTGGTGAACTTCTCGTTCCAGCCGGTGACCGGTGAGGCGGCCACCAAGGCGGGCGTCAACGGCATCAACATCAGCCGCGCCACGGTCGATCCCTATTCGGCCTTCATGCGCCTCTACCACAGCGGGTTCGTGCCGCCGAAGGGCGCCAACTGGGGCATCCTGAAGGATCCCAAGCTCGACGAGCTGATCAACAAGGCTCATGCCTCGTTCGATCGCGCCGCCCAGACCAAGGCGCTGGCCGACGTGCACACCTACATCGTCGACCAGGCCTACTGGGTCTATATCGCCCACGACCTCAACCCGCGTGCGATGAGCCCCAAGGTCAAGGGTTTCGTGCAGGCGCAGAGCTGGTTCCAGGATCTCACGCCGGTCGCGATGAAGTGACCGGGAAAGGCGGGCGGCGATGCTGCTCTATGCGCTCAGGCGGCTGATCTACCTGGTGCCGGTCGCCTTCGGCGTCTCCCTGCTGGTCTTCGCGCTGGTGCATCTGGCGCCGGGCGATCCGATCTCGGCCATCGTGCCGCCGGATGCGCCCAAGGAGGTGGTCGACAAGCTCAAGGAATATTACGGCTTCGACAAGCCGCTGCCGGTCCAGTATCTGCGCTGGCTGGGCGTGACCCTGACCGGCGATTTCGGCACCTCGATCGGCACCGGCCGGCCGGTGGCCAGCGAGGTCGCCTCGGCCTTCGGCAACACCATCATCCTCGCCATCGCCGCCACGCTGCTGGCCTTCACCCTGGCCTTGATCCTCGGCACCGCGGCGGCCTACGCCAAGTCGCGCATCGTCGACCGGCTCGTCACCCTGATCTCGCTGGTCGGGGTGAGCGTCCCCCATTTCTGGCTGGCGATCGTGCTGGTCATCGTCTTCGCGGTCGAGCTCGGCGTCCTGCCGCCGATGGGAATTGGACCGGAGAACTCCACGGGCTGGCGACTCGATGGCGCTCATCTCGCGCACATGGTGCTGCCGACCATCGCGCTTTCCGTGATCCCGCTCGGCGTCGTCACCCGCACGGTGCGCTCGACGATCAAGGAAATCCTCAACATGGAGTTCGTCACGGCGCTGCAGGCCAAGGGCATGAGCGACGTGCAGATCCTGCGTCACGTGCTGAAGAACGCCGCGCCGACCTGCCTTGCCGTGATGGGCCTGCAGGCGGGCAACCTGATCGGCGGCTCGATCCTGATCGAGACGGTGTTCGCCTGGCCCGGCACCGGCTTCCTGCTGAACAGCGCCATCTTCCGCCGCGACCTGCCGATCCTGCAGGGCACGACGCTGGTGCTGGCCTTCTTCTTCATGATGCTCAACCTCGCCGTGGACGTGATCCAGACCATGGTCGATCCGCGCATCAAGCGAGGCTGACGGCATGGCCATCCAAAGTCCTTCGCTCGATGTCTCCGGCCCGATCGCGGTCCGCCCGACCGAGGCCTCCGCCTCGCGCGGCTACTGGAAATCCGTCGTCCGCCGCCTGAGGCGCGATCCGGTGACGCTGGTCTGCGGCGCGATCCTGCTCCTGATCGTCGTCTCGTCGCTCGCCGCGCCATGGCTGGGCCTGGCCGATCCCTACAAGACCTCGATGATCCGCCGGCTCTATCCGCTGGGCTCGCCCGGCCATCTGCTGGGCACCGACGAGCTCGGCCGCGACATGCTGGCCCGCCTGATCTACGGCGGACGGCTGTCGCTGTTCATGGGCGTGACGCCGGTGGTCTGCGCGCTCGCTGATCGGCGGCCTGCTCGGCATCACCGCGGGCTTCCTGGGCGGCCGGGTGAACATGCTGATCATGCGCGTGATGGACGTGTTCTACGCCTTTCCGTCCGTGCTGCTCGCCATCTCGCTGTCGGGCGCGCTGGGCGCGGGCGCGGAGAACACGCTGCTGGCGCTCACCCTGGTCTTCATTCCCGCCGATCTGCCGCGTCTCGGAGAGCGTGACCACCCAGGTGCGCGGTTTCGATTTCGTCGACGCCGCGCGGGCGAGCGGCGCGGGAACCCTCACCATCGTGCGCGTGCATGTGCTGGGCAACGTGCTGGGCCCGATCCTGGTCTATGTCACCTCGCTGATCAGCGTGGCCATCATCCTGGCGGCCGGCCTCTCCTTCCTCGGCCTCGGCGTGAAGCCGCCCGAGCCGGAATGGGGCCTGATGCTGAACACGCTGCGCCAGGCGATCTACGTCAATCCGTGCTGGCGGCGCTGCCCGGCGTGATGATCTTCGTGACCTCGATCTGCTTCAACCTGATGAGCGACGGCCTGCGCGCGGCCATGGACGTGAAGGCCTGACATGGATTCCGTGATCCCCCGCGACGATCGTGGCGGCCCGCCCAGCCCCTCCTGCTGGCGCGCGGCCTGCGCAAGCATTTCCCGGTGGGCGGCGGCCTGTTCGGCCGCGGCCGGAAGGTGGTGCGCGCCGTCGACGATCTCACGCTGTCGGTGGCCAAGGGCGAGACGCTGGGCGTGGTCGGCGAGTCGGGCTGCGGCAAGTCGACGGTGGCCCGCCTGCTGATCCGCCTGCTCCGGCCCGACAGCGGCACCATGGTGCTGGACGGCGATCCGGTCGACGAGCCGCACGGCATCACGGTGAGCGAGCTGCGCCGGCAGGTGCAGATGGTGTTCCAGGACTCCTACGCCTCGCTCAATCCCGCGCCTCACCATCGCCGAGACGCTCGCCTTCGCGCCCAGGGCGCACGGCCTGCCCGCCGCCGAGGCGCGCGATCGCGTGCGCGATCTCCTGGCCAAGGTGGGCCTCGACCCGGACAACTACGCCGAGCGCTATCCCCACGAGCTGTCGGGCGGCCAGCGCCAGCGGGTGAACATCGCACGGGCGCTGGCGCTCAGGCCGCGGCTGGTGATCCTCGACGAGGCGGTGTCGGCGCTCGACAAGTCGGTCGAGGCGCAGGTGCTCAACATGCTGGTCGATCTCAAGAGCGAGCTCGGCCTGACCTATCTCTTCATCAGCCACGACCTCAACGTGGTGCAGTATCTCAGCGACCGCGTGCTGGTGATGTATCTCGGCAAGATCGTCGAGCTCGGCCCCGTCGAGGCGATCTACGGCGACCCGCAGCATCCCTATACGCGCGCGCTGCTGTCGGCGCGGCCGTCGATGGATCCGCGCAAGCGCACCAGGGAAGCACCGATCCAGGGCGATCCACCCAACCCCATCGATCCGCCGTCGGGCTGCCGCTTCCGCACGCGCTGCCCCTTCGCCGAGGAGGTCTGCGCGCGCGTCGAGCCCGTCCTTGCCGATACCGGCCGCCAGGCGGCCGCCTGCCACATGCGGGTGCCGGGCTCGGGCCATTCCCAGGCAACTCGATGAGGGGCGGCTCGAGATGAGCAATCTCCTGGAAGTCCGCGACCTCCACGTCACCTTCGTCACGCCCGACCGCACGGTGCACGCGGTGAACGGCGTCAGCTTCGACATCAGGCGCGGCGAGACCCTGGGCATCCTGGGCGAATCGGGCTCGGGCAAGAGCGTCACCTTGCGCTCGATCCTGCGGCTCCATCCCGAGCATCGCACGCGCTGGTCGGGCAGCATCCGCATGGAGGGCGACGAGGTGCTGGAGATGGGTCCGCGTGCGCTCTCCGACCTGCGCGGCGGGCGGGTCGCCATGATCTTCCAGGAGCCGGCGACCGCCTTCGACCCGGTCTTCACGGTCGGCGAGCAGATCGCCGAGACGGTGCGCCGCCACACCGGCAAGGGCGAGGCCGATGCCTGGAAGTGCGCCCGCGAACTCCTGGAAATGGTGCGCATCCCCTCGCCGGCGCAGCGGCTGAAGGCCTATCCGCATGAGATGTCGGGCGGCATGCGCCAGCGCGCCATGATCGCGCTGGCGCTGTCCTGCAATCCCAGCCTGCTGCTGGCCGACGAGCCGACCACCGCGCTCGACGCGACTGTCCAGATCCAGGTCCTGCTTCTGATCAGCGAGCTGCAGCGCGAGTTCGATCTCGGCGTGATCTTCGTCACCCACGATATCGGTGTGGCGGTCGAGGTCTCCGACCGCATCGGCGTCATGTATGCCGGCAAGATCGTCGAACTGGCGACGGTCGAGCAGATGGTCGACGCGCCGCAGCATCCCTACAGCCGGGGCCTGCTCGCCTCGACGGTGCATGACGGCATGCGCGGCCAGCGGCTGGAAGCCATTCCGGGCGCGCCGCCGGACCTGGCGGAGGCGCCGACGGGCTGCAGCTTCGCGCCGCGATGCAAGCTTCGTTCAGCCGCCCTGTATCGCCGGTCCGCCCGACCTGCGCCCGACGGGGCAGAGCCATCTCGTGCGCTGCGTCCTGGCCGAGGCAGTGGGCTAGAGGCTTTGCAAGCGCCAGCTCGAGGCTCGTCCCGGGTTCGTCGGCGAGTATCGATTCGAAGGGCGCGTCGAAGATCGCCACGATCACCAGGGAGAAGATGAACGCAACGGTGAACAGCCCGACGGCGATGCGCAGCGGCACCCGGTTGTCGACATGGACGAGCATCAGGGCGATCTGGGTGATCGCGCCGAAGACGAGGATGGCTGCCCATTTGATCGGCGCGGTGATGTCGGTGGCGTAGTGCAGCCGGTCGTCGTGGGCGCGCAGCAGGTCGCGCGCGCCGGTCAGCAGCGCGGCGCGCACCGGCGCTTCGAGCCGGCCTTCGGCGACGATTCCCCGCAACAGCGCCTCATACGCCTTGCCGGTCTCGCTGCTTTGGGCGGCGATCGCCTCCGAATAGGGCTCCTCGGTGCTGGCCGCGGTCACATAGGCTCTCAGCCTGGGAAGGATGTCCTTCTCGATGCCGCCGGCGCGCGCCAGCAGCGCGATGCCGCGTACCGAATCGCTTTCCGCCTGGACCGCCCGCTTGGCGTTGGTGGTTTTCTGCCAGACGTCGCTGACGAGGAGGGCGCTGAACAGACCGAAGATGATCGAGACGGAAGCGAAGTAGGGCGCGACGATCCCGCGCCACGACTTGATCGTCGGTGCCGTATGACGCGACGCCTCGAGGCCATATAGCGCCAGGGCCACGCGCCATCGGGATGATCAGCGAAAGACCGATCTGCCAGTCGATCCACAACAGCCGCATCAGCCGCCGAACATTTCTTTCACCTTGCTGAAGAAGCCCTCGGATTCCGGGCTGGTCTTGCCGGCCTTCTCGAATTCCTTGAGCAGCTCCTTCTGCTTGGGCGTGAGGTTGGTCGGCGTCTCGACGTTGATCTCGATGTACATGTCGCCGCGCTGGCTGGAGCGCACGATCGGCATGCCCTTGCCGCGCAGGCGGAACTGGTGGCCGCCCTGGGCGCCCGCCGGGACGTTGATGCGCGCCATCTTGCCGTCGAGCGTCGGCACCTCGATGTTGCCGCCCAGCGTGGCCTGCACCATGGAGATCGGCACGCGGCAATGCACGTCGGGACCCTCGCGCTCGAACAGCGTGTGCCGCCGCACCGAGAGGAAGACGTAGAGGTCGCCCGCCGGTCCGCCGCGCGCGCCGGCCTCGCCTTCGCCGCTCAGCCGGATGCGCGTGCCGTCCTCGACGCCGGCCGGGATGTTGACCTTCAGCGTCTTGTCGCGCCGCACGCGGCCTTGGCCCGCGCAGTTGCGGCAGGGCTTGTCGATCACCTGGCCGGCGCCATGGCAGGCGTGGCAGGCGCGCTCGACCGTGAAGAAGCCCTGCTGGGCCCTGAGCCGCCCGCGGCCGTGGCACACCGAGCATTGCTGGGGCTTGGAGCCCGGCTCGGCGCCGCTGCCGTGGCAGGTCTCGCAGGTGACCGAGCTCGGCACGCGCACCGTGGCTTCGGTGCCGGCGTAGGCCTGCTCGAGCGTGATCTCGAGATTGAAGCGCAGATCCTGGCCCCGCATGTCGGCACGGCCGCGTCCGCGCGCGCCGCCCGCGCCGAACATCTCCTCGAAGATGTCGCCGAACACCGAGCCGAAGTCGAAGCCCTGGCCGTGGAACGGGCCGCCCGGCCCGCCGGGTCCCGAGGCGCCGTCGAAGGCGGCCGGCCCGTAGCGGTCGTAGGCCGCGCGCTTCTCGGGATCCTTCAGGATGTCGTAGGCGTGGTTGACGTCCTTGAATTTCTTCTCGGAGTCCTTGTCGCCGGGATTACGGTCCGGGTGATGTTGCATGGCAAGCTTGCGGAACGCCTTCTTTATGTCGTCCGCGCTTGCCGTGCGGTTGACTCCGAGCAGCTCGTAATAGTCTTGCGACATAACGCTCTACGCAGCCCCCACTTGCCGCTTACAGGTCGGCCTCCCGCTTGCGCGGGAGGCCGGCTTGTCCTGGTTGTCGTTCCGGCTCAGCCGGAGCCCGTCTTCTTGTTCTTGTCGGTGACGTCCTCGAACTCGGCGTCGACGACCTTGTCGTCCTTCGCCTCGTTCGCCGCCCCCGCCCCGCCGGCTGCGCCGCCCGGCCCTGCACCGGTCTGCGTCTCGGCCTGCTGGGCCTTGTACATCGCCTCGCCAAGCTTCATCGCCGCCTGGGCGAGCTCGTTGGTCTTGGTCTTGATGGCCTCTGCGTCCTCGCCGGTCAGCACCGACTTCAGGCCCTCGAGCGCACCCTCGATCGCCGACTTCTCGGCAGCGCCGACCTTGTCGCCGAACTCCTTGAGGTTCTTGTCGGTCGAATGGACAAGCGCCTCGCCCTGATTGCGGGCGTCGATCAGCTCGCGCTTCTTCTTGTCCTCCTCGGCGTGCAGCTCGGCATCCTTGACCATCTTCTGGATGTCGGCCTCGCTGAGACCGCCCGAAGCCTGGATGCGGATCTGCTGCTCCTTGCCGGTCGCCTTGTCCTTGGCCGAGACCTGCACGATGCCGTTGGCGTCGATGTCGAAGGTGACCTCGACCTGCGGCATGCCGCGCGGCGCCGGCGGGATTCCGACCAGGTCGAACTGGCCCAGCATCTTGTTCTGGGCGGCGATCTCGCGCTCGCCCTGGAACACGCGGATGGTCACCGCGGTCTGGTTGTCGTCGGCCGTCGAGAAGGTCTGGCTCTTCTTCGTCGGGATCGTGGTGTTGCGCTCGATCAGGCGGGTGAACACGCCGCCCAAGGTCTCGATGCCCAGCGACAGCGGCGTCACGTCGAGCAGCAGGACGTCCTTGACCTCGCCCTTCAGCACCGCCGCCTGGACCGCCGCACCGACCGCGACCACCTCGTCGGGGTTGACGTTGCGGGCCGGCTCGCGGCCGAAGAACTGCTTAACGACCTCGATCACCTTCGGCATGCGGGTCATGCCGCCGACCAGGATGACCTCGTCGATCTGGCCGGCCTGCAGGCCGGCATCCTTGAGCGCCGCCTTGCAGGGCTCGAGCGTGCGCTGGATCAGTTCGTCGACCAGCGATTCGAGCTTGGCGCGCGACAGCTTGATCACGAGATGCTTCGGCCCGCTCGCATCGGCGGTGATGAAGGGCAGGTTGATCTCGGTCTCCTTGGCATTGGAGAGCTCGATCTTGGCCTTCTCGGCCGCCTCCTTCAGGCGCTGCAGGGCGAGCCTGTCGTTGCGCAGGTCGATGCCCTGCTCCTTCTTGAACTCGTCGGCCAGGTAGGCGATGACCCGCGCGTCGAAGTCCTCGCCGCCCAGGAAGGTGTCGCCGTTGGTGGCCTTCACCTCGAACACGCCGTCGCCGATCTCCAGGATCGACACGTCGAACGTGCCGCCGCCCAGATCGTAGACCGCGATCATGCCGCTCTTGCGCTTGTCCATGCCGTAGGCAAGGGCAGCCGCCGTCGGTTCGTTGATGATGCGCAGCACGTCGAGGCCGGCGATGCGGCCGGCGTCCTTGGTGGCCTGGCGCTGGGCGTCGTTGAAGTAGGCCGGCACCGTGATGACCGCCTGCTCGACCTTCTCGCCGAGATAGGCCTCGGCGGTCTCCTTCATCTTGCCGAGGATGAACGCCGAGATCTGGCTCGGGCTGTACTGCTGGCCGTTGACCTCGACCCAGGCGTCGCCGTTGCTGGCCTTGATGATCTTGAAGGGGACCAGCGACATCTCCTTCGTGACCATCGGGTCGTCGAAGCGACGGCCGATCAGGCGCTTGACCGAATAGAGCGTCTTGAGTGGGTTGGTGACGGCCTGGCGCTTGGCGGCCTGGCCGACCAGGCGCTCGCCGCCGTCGGTGAAGGCGACCATGGACGGGGTCGTCCGTACGCCCTCGGAATTCTCGATAACCTTCGTGTCGCCGCCTTCCATGACCGCGACGCACGAATTGGTCGTGCCCAAGTCGATACCAATGACTTTCGCCATGACTGTTCTCTCTTCCCTAGGCAGGTCGTCTTGGCCCCAAAGGCGCCGCGACGGCCCCCGATATTATGTTACCTGCCGGAAAAACCGGGTCAGGACAGGGGCTATATAGGTCTTATGGGCGCGCCTGCAATGGATCAAGGGGGGCCAAAAGTACAGAATCTGCCGCAATCCCGCGCTGTTGGCCGGGTCTCGTGGACAAGTCCTAGTTTTCGTTGCTGGCAGCCCGCGGCGCCGGCCCACCCTTGGAGACGGCGACCATGGCCGCCCGCAGCAGGCGGCCCGCGATCAGGTAGCCCGGGACCAGCTCCTGGACGACGGTCCCCGACGGTACCGTGGGATCCTCGACTTCCATCATCGCCTGATGGAATTCGGCGTTGAACGGCTTGCCCAGCGACTCGATGCGAGTCACGCCGTGGCGCTCCAGCACCGACTGAAGCTCTCGTTCGGTCGCCTGCACGCCGATGATCACGTTGCGCAGCGCGGGATCGATCGCATCGGCCTCGCCGGGCAGCGCCGAAAGCGCGCGCCCGAGATTGTCGGCGACCGACAGGATGTCCTTGGCGAACCGCTCGATGCCGAATTTGCGCTCCCTTTCGACGTCCTGCTGGGCGCGGCGGCGGACGTTCTGGGCCTCGGCCAGGGCGCGCAGGAGCTTGTCCTGCAGCTCGGCCTTCTCGGCCTGGAGCTGCTGCAGGTCGGTACCCTTGGACGGAATGTCGAGGTTGTCGGACGTCTCGACCGGCATCTCAGCCGGGGCGTCGCCCGCGGTTGGATCGCTGGCCATACGTTATCCCTAGTCTCAGTGGTTTCTTTCGGCGGCCTTCACTTAGGGACGACCGTGGCTCCGGTCAACCACCTCGCGGTCGCGTCAGGCCGCCTCCAGGGGGGCGTGCAGCCTGGTGCCGTGCACGATGATGCCGCCGCGGTCGCCGACCGCGACCGAGCCGTAGCGCTGGGCAAAGCTCTCCGGCAGCGGCCGCGCGTCCGAGGCCGCCAGCCACAGGCGCAGCAGATGGCGCCGCCGCTCGGGCTCCGGCCAATCCACGAAACCGGTGCGGTCGTGCAGCATGGTGTGGTTGTGCACGAGCTGCACGTCGCCCGGCTTGAACTCCATGAACATGTGCAGCTCGGGATCGTTGGCCAGGGCGTCGAACAGGTCGAGCGCCTCGACCTGCGCAGGCGTGAGGCGCGGCGCGTCGGGGAAGCGCTGGGCGGAATCGATGTACTGGCGCTGATAGATCGCCGTCAGGAAGCCCTTGTGCCAGTTGAACACCGGGATCTCGAAATAGGGCTTCTGGCCCTCCGGCACCTCGCCGCGCCGGTCGGTGGCGACCGGCTGGAACAGGAGCTTCAGCAGGTCGGGCCGGCGGCGGCGCATCTCGTTGAAGATCGTGGTCGAGCTCACCAGCGCCGACAGGCCGCCGGACTGCGCCGTCTTCAGGCAGAGCAGGCCGACGATGTCGCAGGAATTGGTGTGGTAGGTCTGGCGCTCGTTGGTCTGGTAGATGCGCACGTTGGGATCGTGCACGTCGAGCCCGAGATCCTGGACGTGGCCCAGCACATGGCCCTTGCCGTTCTGCGAGCGCGCGCTGCCGAGATGGCTGCCCAGGCCGAAGAACGCGGTCGCGGCCTCGCGCACCGACCAGCGCTCGACCGGCAGGCCGCGCAGCGAGAAGAAAGCCGCGGCCGTTCAGCACCTCGTCCTGCACGCGCGCCCTGAGCCGGGGGCCGAGGGTCGGCAGCGGAAAGTCGCCGGCCGTGATGGCGGCGATGTCGGCCTGGCGCGCGGCCAGCGACTTCGTCACCGTCTCGATCTCGGCGATCTCGGCGGCGCCGAGCGGCATCAGCCAGTCGTCGCGTCCGGACATTTCGGGGCCGTACCAGGCGGCGGCGCCGGTCTGCTCCGGCGGAAGCTCGAAGGACATGGCGTTCAGGCTTCCCAGGGAAAGCGTGGTGCGAAGAGGTCGTCGCTGGTCGAAAGCCGGAAGCTTTCGGTGGCGTTGACCAGGGCGGCGCGGATGCCGGGCTCCAGCGCGCTGTGGCCCGCATCGGGCACCACGACATAGCGCGCCTCGGGCCATGCCCGGGCCAGTGCGTCGGCGGTCACCGGCGGGCAGACGATATCGTAGCGGCCCTGCACGATGGTGCTGGGCAGATGACGGATGCGGTCGAGATCCGACCACGGCCAGCCTTCGGGCAGGAAGGTGCCATGGGCGAAGTAGTGCGCTTCGATGCGCGACAGTGCCAGGGCAAAGCCGCCGTGGTCGGCTTCGAAGGGCGCGCGCGCCGCCGGATAGAGCGTCGAGCAGGCGGCCTCGTAGCGGCTCCAGGCGCGCGCCGCAGGCCGATGGTTGTCGGGATTGCGGTCGACGAGGCGGCGGTAGTAGTTGCCCAGCAGATCGCCGCGCTCGCTCTCGGGCAGATGCTCGACGAAGTCGCGCCACGCTTCCGGGAAGATAGCGCGCATGCCGTGGAGGAACCAGTCGATCTCCGACCGCGCGCCCAGGAAGATGCCGCGCAGGATGAAGCCCATCACGCGTTCGGGGTGCCTGAGGCCATAGGCCAGGGCCAGGGTGCTGCCCCACGAGCCGCCGAACAGCAGCCACTGGGCGATGCCCAGGTGCGTCCTGAGCCTTTCCATGTCGGCCACGAGGTGGCCGGTGGTGTTGTCGTGCAGCTCGCCGAGCGGCATCGAACGGCCGCAGCCGCGCTGGTCGAACACCACGATGCGGTAGAATTGCGGATCGAAGAAGCGGCGATGCACCGGCGCCGACCCGGCGCCCGGGCCGCCATGCAGGAACAGCGCGGGCACGCCGGCGGGATTGCCGCTCTGCTCCCAATAGATGGTATGCCGGCCGTCGACGGCCAGCATGCCGCTCGCGTAGGGCGAGATCTCCGGAAAAAGATCCGAGCGAAGAGGGGTCTCTGAACGCGGCATGCGGATAACCGACCGCATCACTGCCATAGAGGCGGGCTTTGTTCCAGCCTCCTGGCGATTGCGGTCGCCATCGCCAAGCGTCTAAGGTCGGCCAGCGCGTAGGAGGGTTGGTGCTTTTCCGCCGTATTTTGCCGCTTATCGCGCTGCTTCTCGGAGCTGTCGCCTGCTCGCCGCTGGGCAGCCCGCCGCAGACGGCAGCGTCCGCCGCGGCGGACGGCCACAGCACGGCCCGAGCCGGCGTGCCCGCCCTGCCGCGCGAGATCGAGCGGGAAGTCGGCGCGGTCTATCCCGATGCCAATCTTCAGGCCTATGTCGGACGGGTGGGCCAGAAGCTGGTCAGCCGGTCGGGCCTCGGCGGAAGCTACCACTTCGCCGTGCTCGATCTGCCGATCGCCAACGCCCACGCTCTGTCCAACTACGTGTTTGTCACGCGCGGGCTGCTCGCCGTGCTCGACGATGAAGCCGAGCTTGCCGCCGCGCTCGGTCACGAGCTGGGCCATCTGGTGCAGCGGCATGCCGCCCAGCGCGCCCGTGCCCGCCAAGGCGTGGTCGATGCCGCCGTGGAAGCCGCGGTGGTGACAGGCTCGGTCACGGTCGGCCGGTCGGTGGCGCGCGACGGCCTGCTCGCCCTGCGGCGCTATTCGCGCGATCAGGAGCTCGAAGCCGACCGCCTTGGCCTGTCGTTTCTCGTCCGCGCCGGCTATCGCGGCAACGCGATGGCGGGCCTGATCGAGAACCTGCGTCGCGAGTCGCAATTCGAGCTGAAGATCATGGGCGCGGCGCCGGACTCGGTCGACCGGCGAACCGCGACGTCGACGCATCCGGCCCCGCTCGAGCGTTTGGCTGCCTTGCAGAATATTCCCGAGGCCGCCGCATCGGGCGAGAGCGACCGTACGGCCTATCTCGGCGCCATCAACGGCATGTCGGTCGACGACGCGCCGCAGGAAGGCTTCGTGAGGGACAACAAGTTCCTGCATCCGCTGCTCAAGTTTGCCTTCGAGGCGCCCCGCGACTTCCGCCTGTTCAACGATTCGGACGGGGTGCTGGGCGTCGGCCGCGACCGCTCGCTGCTGTACTTTTCCTGCATTGCCGAGGAGGTGCCGGGCTCCCTCGCCGCCTGGATGCGCGACAAGCTGAAGCCGACCCCGGCCAACATCGAGGAGACCGAAATCGACGGCGCCGAAGCGGCGATCGGCGCCAAGCCGCGCGGCTCCGATACCGGCGTGGGTCAGGTGCGCTACGTGATGATCAAGCACGGCGACCGGGTCTGCTACTTCAACGTCCTGGGCGAGGGCTCCGACCGCGACCGTCGGATCGAGATCCTGGTCAATGCGGCGCGCACCTTCCGCACGCTCTCGAACGCCGAGGCCGCGGCCCTGCGGCCCTATCGCCTGCGCGTGATCGACGCGGACGGCGCCTCCGCGGCGCAGCTTGCCGCGCGCATGCCCTACGCCGATTTCAAGATGGAACGGCTGCTGGTCCTGAATGGCGTCGACAATCCCGAGGACCTTGCCGGCCGCCGACGGGTGAAGATCATCCAGCCCTAGGCTTCGAAGCGCTCCAGCACCGCGCCCGCGGCATCGAGCGCGACCAGGGCGGGGCGGCCGCGCCGCACCGTCAGCACGCGGCCTTCGTCCGATCCCTCGGCGGCCGAAGGACCGAGGCCGCGCACCAGCCGCGCAATGGCTCCCCATCCTTCGTCCGCACCGGCGGTCAGGGCGGCATCGAGGGCGACGTCGCCTTGCGTGCTCCACCAGAAGGCATCGGCCTGCGCTTCCAGCGGCCGCCTCGCGTCGACGCCTGCCGCCGACAGCAGGATCCGGCCGTCGGCCGCCAACGCGGCCCGTATCAACGAGTTCAACAGCTCGGCATGGCCGGCATGCGCCGCCTGCCGCTCGCGCAGGCCCGCCGTCCAGCGGACGATCGCCGAAGGCCCGTTGCGGCAGGCGATGCGGCCGTCGACGACGCTTGCGCCATAGGCCTCGATCACGGCGGCGAGGCCGCGCTCCAGCATCCAGTCGAGCACGTCGAGCGGCGATAGCGCGAACTGCAGGGCGAGCGCCTTGTGCCACATCTCCTCCTGCGCGCCGCGCAGGAAGAAGGCGTCGCAGGCAAGACCGATCGCCATCAGCCGGCGGCGCAGCAGCAGCAGCAGATCCAGGGTGCTTGCGGGGTTGCCGCTGGCGCCCAGCATGTTGCCCAGGACGACCAGCTGGTCGCCGGCCTGCCAACGCGGCAGCAGGGCGTGGGCGAGAGCTTCCAGCGCGCCTTCATCGCCCAGCAGTGCGCCCAGGGCCCAGATGCGCTCGCCGCTGCGAAGACGGGCGATGGTCGGTGAACCGATCATGGTGGACCTGTGGCATCAAAAAGAAAAAGGCGGCGCGACGTTGCCGTCGGCCGCCTCTTCTCTGATTCCTGAGCCTGCGCTGCGTCAGGCGACCTTCTGCAGCACGCTGTTCAGCTTCTGCGTGGCGAGGTCCTTGTCGATGCGCTCGACGGCGGCCAGCTCGCGCGCCAGCCGGTCCAGCGCCGCCTCGTAGATCTGGCGCTCGCTGTAGGACTGGTCGGGCTGTCCGGCATTGCGATGCAGGTCGCGAACGACCTCGGCAATCGACACCGGGTCGCCGGAGTTGATCTTGGCTTCGTATTCCTGGGCGCGGCGGTTCCACATGGCGCGGCTCACCCGGCTGCGGCCCTTCAGCGTCACCAGCGCATTCTCCATGATCTTGCGCGAGGACAGCTTGCGCAGTCCGGAGATCTTCGCTTTCGCCACCGGCACGCGCAGCATCATGCGCTCCTGCTCGAAGGAGATGACGAACAGATCGAGCTTGTGCCCGGCGATCTCCTTCGCCTCGATGTCGATCACGCGACCGACGCCGTGGGTCGGGTAGACCACGAAATCGCCCTTCTCGAAGGCGAAGTCCTTCGACTTGGCCGCAATCTTCTTCGGCTTGGCCATATCAAGTCCCTTCACATCAATCCCCGCGTTCAGCGATACCGCGACCCGCCGCACACGCTTCCCCTGCATGTTCAGCCCGATGCCGTATCGGTAAAGTTGCTTTCGGATACCGACTCGGACACCGAACCAGCGACGGACCGAACCCGGCCCGCTTCCAGCCGCATCCTTATATCAGAATTCAGGGCCAGAGTCGCGGGTTATGTTGCATTTCGGCAACGGTCTGCCCTTGCGAAAGTTGCATGGCTGGAGAAAAAGATGCGCAAAAAGACTGAAAACGGGTCGATTCTACCGGCTTCCGGGATTTCGGCTGAAATACTTTTGGAACTTGTCTTTTTCGTCCTTATGGGCGTCCGCATCGGCCGGAGCTTCGCCCTTGCGCGTGATGTTCGGCCACTCGTCGGCCATGGTGCGATTGAGCTCCAGCCACTGCTCCAGACCCTTCTCGGTATCGGGCAGAATGGCGTTGGGAGGGCACTCGGGCTCGCAAACGCCGCAGTCGATGCATTCGTCGGGATTGATGACCAGCATGTTCTCGCCCTCGTAGAAGCAATCCACGGGGCAGACTTCAACGCAGTCCATGTACTTGCACTTGATGCAAGCCTCGGTCACGACATAGGTCATCAACGGCTCCGGACTCGGGCGGGCGGGTGATTAACGCGCTGCACCGGCCTGCGCAAGGCTGCTGAATCACGCACTGTCAATTTCGTCATACAACGCGCGAGCCTCGCTGGCCGGCCCGCGACGCTCGCCCAGCGCCAGGATACGGATCACGCGCACCCGCGGCCCCAAGGCGAAGGTCAGCACCATGCCGGGCGCTACCGAAGCGTGCGGCTTGTCGACCACGCGGCCATCGATGCGGCAGCGTGACTTCTCGATGTAGCGGGTCGCCAAGGCGCGGGACTTGAAGAACCGGGCATGCCAAAGCCACTTGTCGAGCCGCATTGCCGCCAGCGGCTATTTCTTTCCGCCGAGCTTCAGCTCGAGCAGCTTGGCGAAGGGAGAATCCGAGGCCGGGGCCTCGCCTTTCTTCTCGGTCGTCGCATAGAGGCGCAGCGCCGGGCCGCCACTGTCGCGGCGCGGCGGACGGGGTCCGCGACGCTCCTCCCGGCGTTCCCCATCGGGCCGACCCGCCGGGGCGCCCTTGTTGGCCGGCCCATCCTGGCGGGGGCCGTCGCTGCGTCGGTCGTCCTTGCCGCGGCTGGTGCGCTGGGTGTCGGCGAAGAATTGCCGCTCGTTCGGCCGTTCACGGCGACGCTGGTCGCGCTGTTGGCGCTGCTGCTGGCGCTGGCGCTCGCGCTGCTCCTCGCGCTCGCGCACGAAACGCGGCTTCATCGAGAAAGCGTAGAGAGGGCCGTGTTCTTCCGACGGCGGATGGACGCGGTAGCCAAGTCCGCGCAGGACATTGGCCATTTCAGGTTCCGAGCATCCGACCAGCGACATCATCTGCGGCGTGGCCCGGAACCAGCCGGGCGGCAATGGCCGCGGCCCATCCTGCTTCGCCTCCTCGGCCTTCGGTTCCTCAGCTTTCGGCTCCTCGGCTTTCGGCTCCTCGGCTTTCGGCTCCTCGGCCTTCGGTTCGTCGGCCTTGCGCTCTTCTGCGTCCGCTTCTTCGGCCGCAGCCTCGGTCGGCAAAGCGGCGGTCTCGTCGGCCGGCGTCGGCTCGGCCGCGATCGGCTCGGCGGCGGCCTCCTCGGCCTTGGCCTCCTCCGCGGCAACGGCCGTCGGCTCGACGGGAGGCGCGGTCTCGGCGACGGGTGCCGGCTTGGCTGCCGGCTCGTCCTCGCCGAACGCGGCCGCGACGATCGCCCACTCGCTGATCTCGTCGGCGGTGGGCGCCGCTTCGGTAACGGCAGCGACCGCGGCCGCCGGCGCGGGAGCGGCCTTCCTGTCCTGCTGCTGGGCGCGCCGCGCCGCTTCGCGGCTCTCGCGCACGGCCTGCCGCGCCATCGCCGCCAGGCGCTCGACCATGTCGGCGCGGATGGCGTGGTCGCCGAGCGGCAGGTAGCCGATGGTGGCGTAAAAGTCGCGCTCGGCGTCGCGCGGCAGATCCATCGACGTGCGGCCCTCGGCCGGCAGCGGCGGGATCGTCTCGCGGTTCTTGGCGATCATCCAGAGGCCGGCGCGCAGGCGGATCGGCACCGGCTTCAGCATGGTTGGGAAATAGAGCGAGTAGACGCCGACCCGCACGCCCAGCCGGGCCAGCGCCTTGCGGTCCTCCTCGCCGAGCTCGGCAAGCTGCTGCTCGATCGGCCGGCGCGGCAGCACGCCCAGCCCCTCGCAGAGCTGGAAGATGACGCCGCGCGCGCCGGGCGGCAGCTCGGTCGTGGCGCGCGCATCCATCAATTCGCTGAGGCCGAGCCGGATGCGGGTCTCGACCCAGGCGGCGGCGCGCTTGCGCACGTCCTCGCGGGCCGGGCCATCGAGCAGGTCGGAAGGCAGTGCCTCGACCTTGGGTGCGAGAACATCGCCGCTCGGCAGCAGCCGCGCCACCGGACCGCCGCCCCAGCACACGCGCAGCTGCGCGTCGAAGACGAGCTCGCCGTCGGTCGAGCTTGTAAAGGCCTGCAGGCGTGCAGGCAGATCCTGGCGCAGCACGCGAAGCGCTGCGCTCAGCACTGCCTTCTGGTCGGCATGTCCTTCGGTCGCATCGGGAACGAAGCGGAAGCCTTCGATGCGTCCGAGATGCTCACCTTCGACCGAGACCTCGCCCGCCGCGGCGACCGACGTCGTCATTTCACCCTCATCGTGCAATCTTCGTACAAGCAGAGCCGCCCGTCTATCCACAAACCTTTGCGTCAAACGCTGATGCAATACATCAGAAAGTTTGTCCTCGATCGCGCGCGCACGCTCCTGCCAGTGCACCGCCCGCTGGATCCAGTCGGGACGATGCGAAATGTAGGTCCAGGTCCGCACATGGGCGATGCGCGCCATCAAGGTGTCGATGTCGCCGTCGTAGCGTTCCAGCCGCTTGACGTGACTTTCGATCCAGTCTTCCGGCAGGCGCTCGCCGCCCTGTGTCAGATGCTCGAAGAGCTGCCCCAGCAGGCGCGTGTGCTCCTCGGTCATCGTCTTGCGGAAATCGGGGACCTGACAGACCTCCCACAGCAGCTTGACCCGCTGCGGCGTGTGCAGCCGCGGCAGGAACTCCGAATGCGCCGACAAGGTTTGCAGGGCGAGTTGGTCATCCTGCTCGCGCACGCGCTGCAGCGCCGCATGGGGCGGCAGCCGGTTGAGCGAGGCGATCAGCGCCGGCACGGAGCGGAAGTCGAGGTCGCTGTTGCGCCATTGCACGTCGCGCAGCGGATCGAAGCGGTGGTTCTCGATCGCCTCGACCACCTCGGGCTCGAGCCCGCCCACCTCCGCCGTGGTGCCGAAGGTGCCGTCGTTCATGTGGCGGCCGGCGCGGCCGGCGATCTGGGCCAACTCGACCGTGCGCAGCGGGCGCAGGCTGCGGCCGTCATATTTCCGCAAGGAAGCGAACCAGACGTGGTTCACGTCCATGTTGAGGCCCATGCCGATGGCGTCGGTCGCCACCAGATAGTCGACCTCGCCGGACTGGAACATGTCGACCTGGGCGTTGCGCGTGCGCGGGCTCATGGCGCCCATGACGATCGCCGTGCCGCCGCGCTGGCGGCGGATCAGCTCGGCGATGTCGTAGACCTCGGCCGCCGAGAAGCCGACCACCGCCGAGCGGCGCGGCAGGCGCGTCGCCTTCTTGGGGCCGACATAGCTGAGCTTGGAGAAGCGTGGCCGCGCCACGACATCGATGTCGGGCAGCAGCCGGTTGAGCACCGGCCGGATGGTGTCGGCCCCCAGCAGCATGGTTTCGTGCGTGCCGCGTGCATGCAGCAGCCGGTCGGTGAAGAAGTGGCCGCGCTCGGGATCGGCCGCCATCTGCACCTCGTCGACGGCGAGGAACGACACCGTGCGGTCGAGCGGCATGGATTCGACGGTGCAGACGAAATAGCGCGCACCCGGCGGGGCGATCTTCTCCTCGCCGGTGATCAGCGCCACCTGGGAGGCGCCCTTCACCTGCACGATGCGATCGTAATTCTCGCGCGCCAGCAGGCGCAGCGGGAAGCCGATCATGCCCGACTCGTGGCCGAGCATGCGTTCGATGGCGAGGTAGGTCTTGCCGGTATTGGTGGGCCCGAGAACAGCGGTCAGGCGGCCGGCGGCGCTGGAGAGCGACATCGGCCCACCTTCGCGCGCGGCCGCGGCCGAAGCAAGGCCGGCGGGAGGGCGGAAAGACTAGCCCGAGACCATCGGCTCGAGCTTGTTGCAGCCGATCACCGGGCCGTGGTCGGCATGCTGCACGATCACCGCCGCACCCTGGCCGGGCTGCAAGCGCGCGGCATCGACCGTCCAAGTCGCCGCCGCGCCGTCCCAGCGGGCCAGCACCTCGAGATGGCGCACCACATTGAAGTTCTCGAGCATGCGACCCTGGTTCTCGCCGCTTGCCACCGGCGTGCTGCGCCGCCGGTCGTAGATCGCCAGCGTGACGTCGGCCGGCCGGCCGTCGAGCGCGTAGGGGGCGAGCCTGACGGCGAGCGGACCGCCCACGGCTTGCGACAGCTCGGGCGTCGCGCGCTTGGGCGAGCGGCGCTGCGCCTGGGCCAGCAGAGCCTCGATCGAACCCCGATCGCGGCCGGTATCGTGGCTGCTTCCTTCGACCACCATCTCCGGCGTGTAGACGTAACGCTGCCGCAAGACCCGCGCATAGGCGCGCTGGCGCTCGGTCGTGTCGCGCGTCGCGAAGGGATCCCTCCAGCCGATATAGTCCCAATAGTCGACGTGGTAGGAGAGCGCCACGATGTCGGCGCGCCTGGCGAGGCTGCCGAGATAGACATCCGCTGGCGGACAGGAGCTGCAGCCCTGCGAAGTGAAGAGCTCGATGGCCCAAGGCCCGTCAGCCACGCTGCGCGCATCAGCCTGGCCGAAACGGCCGCCCGCCATTGCCACGCCCGCTACGGCACCCACACCGAGGAGCAGCGACCGCCGCCCCGGAACCCCTGAACCCACCATGGCGGCAAGATGCGCGCTTGGCGCCCCTCCCGCCAATCAACAAACGGTTAGTCCGGCGCGAGCGTGGCTGGACTCGGGCAACGCAACATTATAACACTGCGGCTGCGCGACCGTTACGGCCCATGCACGAACCCGTTTCCCCTGGCACCGCCCTGCTCGCCATGAGCGCTTCCGCCCGCATTGCGGCGGCGCTCGCGGTTTCGGCCGTGCTGTGGCTCGCGGTCTGGTGGGCGATATGACGGCCGCCCTGCGCCTCGTCGATCTCACCGTGACCTACGACCGCCATCCGGCGGTGCATCACGTGTCGGCCGAAATCCCCGCCGCCGAGATGACCGCCATCGTCGGACCCAACGGCGCGGGCAAGAGCACGCTCCTGAAGGCGATGCTGGGCCTCGCGCCGCACATCGAGGGCCGCATCGAATGCGCCGCCAAGCGCATCGCCTACCTGCCGCAGCAGGCCGAGATCGACCGCTCGTTCCCGATCTCGGTGTTCGACACGGTGCTGCTCGGCCGCTGGTCGCGCTTCGGCGGCTTCGGCGCGGCGGTGCCGGCCGACATGCACGATGCCCAGCACGCCATCGAGGCGGTCGGGCTGGCGGGCTTCGAGCGGAGGCCGATCGACACGCTCTCGGTCGGCCAGTTCCAGCGCGTGCTGTTCGCCCGCCTGCTGCTGCAGGATGCCGATCTCGTGCTGCTGGACGAGCCGTTCGCCGCCATCGACAGCAAGACCGTCGCCGACCTCATGGCGGTGATCCGCCGCTGGCGCGCCGAGAAGCGCACGGTGGTCGCCGTGCTGCACGATCTCGACCAGGTGCGCCGCGACTTCCCCAATGCGCTGCTGCTGGCGCGCGAGCTGGTCGATGCCGGTCCCACGACACGCGTGCTCTCGGTCGACAATCTGCGGCGCGCCCGTGCCATGGCCGAGGCGTGGGACGAGCATGCCGACGCCTGCGAAGTGCCGATGCCGTTGAGCGCCTGACTCCTCACATCCTGATTGGGCGGCATGCTCTACGACTATCTGATCGCACCCTTCGCCGATTTCGGCTTCATGCGCCGCGCCCTGGTGGCGAGCCTGGCGCTGTCGGTCGGCGGCTCCTCGATCGGCGTGTTCCTGATCCTGCGCCGCATGAGCCTGATGGGCGATGCGCTGACCCATTCGCTGCTGCCCGGCGCGGCGCTGGGCTTCCTGCTGGGCGGCCTGTCGCTGCCGGCGATGAGCCTTGGCGGCTTTCTCGCCGGCATGGCGACGGCGCTGGCCTCCGGCGTCATCGCGCGCTTCTCCGGCATGCGCGAGGATGCAAGCTTCGCCGCGGCCTACCTGACGGCGCTGGCGCTCGGCGTGCTGATCGTGTCCCTGCGCGGCTCGGCGGTCGATCTCATGAACATCCTGTTCGGCGCCATCCTGGCCGTCGATCAGACGGCGCTCATCCTGGTGGTCGCGACCGCGACGCTCACCCTGGTCGGGCTTGCCGCCATCTACCGGCCGCTGGTCGTGGAATGCTTCAATCCGGGCTTCCTCGCCGCCATGGGCGTGCGCGGCTCGCTCTACCACTATCTCTTCCTGGCGCTCGCCGTGCTGAACATGGTGGCGGGCTTCCAGGCGCTTGGCACCCTGATGGCGCTGGGCATCATCCTGCTGCCCGCCGTCGCCGCGTCGTTCTGGGCGCGCGAAGTGTGGTCGATGACCCTGGTCGCGGCGCCGATGGCGCTGGCGTCGGCGGCGATCGGCCTGCTGGTGTCGTTCCATGCCGGCCTGCCGTCGGGGCCGCTGATCGTGCTGTGCGCCAGCCTATTCTTCCTGGGCTCGCTGCTGTTCGGCACGCGCGCCTCGGTGCGCGCGCGCCTGTCGCGTCCGATCCACCTTCGCGGCTAGACTGCGCGCATGCCATCGGACACCCCCGCGCCCGTGCCGGGCGTCATCCTCAAGACGACCCGGGCCAACAACATCCATATGCGCTATGCCGAGATCGGCAGCGGACCATTGGTCCTGCTCTGCCATGGCTGGCCGGAAAGCTGGTACTCCTGGCGCCATCAGCTCGTGGCGCTCGGCGCGGCGGGCTTCCGCTGCGTGGCGCCCGACATGCGCGGCTACGGCGGCACCGAGGCGCCCGAGCCGATCGACCAGTACACGCTCCTCCACATGGTGGGCGACATGGCCGAGCTGGTGAAGGCGCTCGGCGAGAGCCGCGCCGTCATCGTCGGCCACGACTGGGGCGCGCCGGTCGCCTGGCATGCCGCGCTGTGGCGGCCCGATCTCTTCCCCGCCGTCTGCGCCATGAGCGTGCCCTACGCGCCGCCGGGCTATGTCGACATCCTGACGGCGTTGGAGAAGCTCGGCATCAACGACTTCTACCTGCAGTATTTCCAGAAGCCCGGCGTGCCCGAGGCCGAGCTGCAGCAGGATATCCGCGGCGCCCTGCGTCGCCTCTATTTCACCGCGAGCGGCGATCTCGAGGAGCAGGGCAAGGGCTTCGCCCGGCTGACCGGCGGAAGCCTGCTCGCCAACACCGTCGATCCGCCGACCCTGCCGGCCTGGCTGGGCGATGCCGATCTCGACTACTACACCCGGGAATTCTCGCGCACCGGCTTTCGCGGCGGGCTCAACTGGTACCGCAATCTGCGGCGCAACTGGGAGCTGGCCGGTCCGTGGCGCGGCCAGCCGATCCGCCAGCCCTCCCTGTTCATCGCCGGCAGCCGCGACGGCGTGCTGCGCTTCCCCGCGGCCCAGGCGCAGCTCGAGGCCTACCCCAAGACCTTGCCTAGCCTGGTGGGCAGCCACATCCTGGAGGGCGCCGGTCACTGGGTGCAGCAGGAGCGGCCGGCCGAGGTCAACAAACTGTTGATCGACTTCCTGAGAAGCCTGTGATCCCCTAGTCGCAGGAGTCTGGAACATGACATCGCGCTCCTTGAAGGTCCTCCTCGCGGCCATTGCGCTCCTGGCGCTGGGTGCCTGCGCCCAATACGTGCCGTTGTCCGCCAAGCTGCCCGACCTGTCCGGCATCGACCTGGCGCGCGGGCCCGCGCCTGCCTATCGCGGCGCCATCACCGTTGGCCAGGTCAGCGTGGGCACCGACACCGGCACGCCCTGGAGATCGAGCGTCAGCCCGGCCGAGGTGCAGGACTCGCTCGCGCGCACGCTGGCCGCGGCCGGCCTGGCGGCGACCGGCAACGGCCGCTTCCGTCTCGACACGGTGCTGCTCACCTTGCAGCGGCCCTATGCCGGCTTCGCCATGACCGTGACGGCGGCGATCGCCTACCGGCTGACCGACGGCGCGACGGGCGCGGTTGTCTACAACAACACGCTGACCACGCTGGGCACGGCGACGCTCGACGATGCGATCACCAATGAAGCCCGCCTGCGCATCGCCGACGAGCGCGCGATCCGCGCCAGTCTGAGGCGGCTGGTCGAGGAACTCTACGCCCTGCCCGACCGCCCGCTCACGTCGTCTTCGTCTCGAACGTGAGCGCCGCGCCGTTCATGCAATAGCGCTGCCCGGTCGGCTGTGGCCCGTCGGGGAAGACATGGCCGAGATGGCCGCCGCACCTGGCGCAATGCACCTCGGTGCGGGTCATGAAGAAGCTGCGGTCGGCCGAGGTGCCGACGGCGCCGGGCAACGGCTGCCAGAAGGACGGCCAGCCCGTGCCGCTTTCGTACTTTGTCGACGAATCGAACAGCGGCTCGCCGCAGCCGGCGCAGCGGAAGGCGCCCTGGCGCTTCTCGTGGTTGAGCGGGCTGGTGCCGGCGCGCTCCGTGCCGTGCTTGCGCAGCACTTGGTACTGCAGCGGATCGAGTTCCTGGCGCCACTCGGCATCGCTCTTCTGGACGGGGAAGGTCTCGGTCTTGGTGCTCATGACGGACTCCGATGGGACGACGGCCGGCCGCTAGACGAGCGTGCGCAGCTCGGCCGTGGCGACCGACAGCATGGCGAGATCGAGCGCGCCCGCTCCCGCCAGCTCCTCCTTCAACAGCCGGTCGACGCGGTCGAGGGGGAGCTTGCGCGGTTCGCTCCAGCGCGCCAGGACCGCGTCCGGATCGGCCGCACCGCCCCCATCCGAGCTTGGCGTCCCGGCAGCCCGCAGCGCCGAGGCCAGGAGATCGGCATGCAGCCGCGCCAGCTCGTCCTGCACGGCGAGGGCGGCCTGGGCGGACCATTGGCTGTCGCGCGGCAGTTTCTGCGCGCCGTTGGCCAGGGCGGCGAGCGACAGCCGCTCGCCCAGGCGGAAGTAGAGCCGGCTTGCGGCTTCGATGCTGCAGCCATTGGCCTGGGCGGCCTGCATCAGGTCGCCCGCCGCGGCGAGGGTCTGCAGCGAGGCGGCGCGGCGCGCGATGCCGGCCGGTGCGCCCATCGCCTCGAAGGCCGCCGCGCGCTCGGCCAGGGCGGCGCTCTCGGCCTCGCCGATCAGCGTGGCGGGCAGCTCGCCCAGCGCGGCCACGGCGGCGCCGAGCTGCTCGGTCGCGGCCATGGTGTCGAGCGGCTGCGGCAGGCGGCGCAGCGTCCATTGCACGACCCGCGTCAGGAAGTGTTGCGAGGCCACCAGCATGCAGGTCTGCGCCGCCGCCTTGAGCGCGGGATCGAGCGCCTCGATGTCGGTCCACAGGTCGCGCAGCTTCCAGGCGTCGCGCACCACGGCGAAGGCGCGCGCGATGGCGGCGGCGCTCGCGCCCGTGCGCGCGCCGATGCTGCGCACGAAGGTCGGGCCGCAGCGATTGACCAGCGAGTTCACGACCTGCAGGGCGGCGATCTCGCGCCGCAGCCGGTGGGCGCGGAGCGCCGGCTCGTAGGCTTCCTGCAGCGCCGTCGGGAAGTAGCGCATGAACTCGCTCTCGAGCAGCGGATCGTCGGGCAGGTCCGAGACGAGGATCTCGTCGTTGAGGTCGATCTTGGCGTAGGCCAGCAGCACCGCAAAGCTCCGGCCGGGTGAGATACTGCCGGTTCTGCGCCCGGGCGCGCATCGCGGCGCTGTCGGGCAGGAACTCGACGGCGCGGTCGAGCCGGCCCTGCCGCTCGAGCGCGCGCATGAAGCGCTCCAGCCGGTCGTGCTCCTCGGCCGCCTGCTCGGCGGCAACGCTGATCGCCTGGCTCTGCTGGTAGTTGTGGCGCAGCACCAGGCGGCCCACCTCGTCGGTCATGGAGAACAGCAGGGCGTCGCGGTCGGCGCGCTTCAGCAGGCCGCGCTCGATCGCCTCGCCGGTGGCGATCTTGATGTTGACCTCGTGGTCGGACGTATCGACGCCCGCCGAATTGTCGAGCGCGTCGGTATTGATCTTGCGTCCGGCGAGCGCCGCCTCGACCCGGCCGCGCTGGGTGAAGCCGAGATTGGCGCCCTCGCCCACCACGCGTGCGCGCAGTTGCGCGGCGTCGACGCGCACCGCATCGTTGGCGCGGTCGCCGGCCTCGGCCTGGCTCTCGCTCGACGCCTTCACATAGGTGCCGATGCCGCCGAAGTAGAGCAGGTCGACCGGCGCCGTCAGGATGGCGCGCATCAGGTCGACCGGCGTCATCGACGGCGCCTCGATGCCCAGCACCTCGCGCGCCTCGGCCGACAGCGCGATCGACTTGGCGGCGCGGTCGAAGACGCCGCCGCCCGCCGACAGCAGCGCCTTGTCGTAGTCCATCCACGACGAGCGCGGCAGGTCGAACAGCCGCTTGCGCTCGGCCCAGCTCGTGGTCGGGTCGGGCGCGGGATCGATGAAGATGTGGCGATGATCGAAGGCGGCGACCAGCTTGATGTGCTTCGACAGCAGCATGCCGTTGCCGAACACGTCGCCCGACATGTCGCCGACGCCGACGACGGTGAAGGGCGTGGTCTGGATGTCGTGGCCGAGCTCGCGGAAATGGCGCTTCACCGATTCCCAGGCGCCGCGCGCGGTGATGCCCATCTTCTTGTGGTCGTAGCCCGCCGAGCCGCCCGAGGCGAAGGCGTCGTCCAGCCAGAAGCCGTATTCCTGGGCCAGCGCATTGGCGATGTCGGAGAAGGTGGCGGTGCCCTTGTCGGCGGCGACGACGAGATAGGGATCGTCGCCGTCGTGGCGCACGACGTCTGCCGGCGGACGCACGCCGGCGCCGACATAGTTGTCGGTGAGGTCGAGCAGGCCGCGGATCAGGGTCTGGTAGCAGGCGATGCCTTCGGCCTGGACCTGCTCGCGCGTGCCGCCGGCCGGCGGCCGCTTGACGTAGAAGCCGCCCTTGGAGCCGACCGGCACGATGACGGCGTTCTTCACCATCTGCGTCTTCATCAGGCCCAGGATCTCGGTGCGGAAATCCTCGCGCCGGTCGGACCAGCGGATGCCGCCGCGCGCCACCCGGCCGCCGCGCAGGTGGATGCCTTCCATGCGCGGGCTGTAGACGAAGATCTCGACCAGCGGCCGCGGCGCCGGCAGCTCGTCGAGGGCGTGGCTGTCGAGCTTGAAGGAGATCCACGCCTTGGGTGCGCCGTCCGCGCCGGTCTGCCAGTAATTGGTGCGCAGCGTGCAGCCGAGCGCGTTGAGGAAGCGGCGCAGGATGCGGTCCTCGTCGAGGGTCGCGACCTTGTCCAGCTCGGCGGCGAGCGTCGCTTCGACGGTCTCGATGCGCGTCTTGCGCGCGTCGGCGGTGGCCTCGCCCAGCGCCGGATCGAGGCGTGCCAGGAACAGGTCGACCATCGAACGGGCGATCGCCGGATAGGCGACCAGTGCGCCTTCCATGTAGTCCTGGCTGAAGGCGATGCCGGCCTGGCGCAGATACTTGGCATAGGCGCGCAGGATGGCGACCTCGCGCCAGGTAAGGCCCGCCGCCAGGACCAGGCGGTTCAGGCCGTCGCTCTCCAGCGCGCCCGCCCACAATCGGTCGATCGTCTCGACGAAGCGCGGCCCCGACCGCGTCGATGTCGACCGCGGACTTGTCGATCGTCTCCACGCTCAGCACCTGCAGCGCGACGGTCTCCTCGCCGGGCGTGCTCAGCAGGAACGGCACCTCGCTCAGCACCCGCAGCCCCAGATGCTCGGCCGGCGGCAGGATGTCGGCCAGCGCCACCGGCTCGCGCGGATGGAACAGGCGCAGGTTGAAGCGGTTGGCCGGCAGGCCGGACGGGCGTTCGAGGCGCAGGCCGAACGGTCGGCCGGACAGGACGGCCTGCAGCGGGCCGAGGTCGGCGACGGCCTGGTCCGCATCGAAACCGTCGCGATAGGTCGAGGGGAACCAGTCGCGCCACCGGCGGGCGGCGGCCCGTCCCTCGGCCTCGCCGAGGCTCGCCTGCAGGGCGGTGCGCAGGCGATCGCTCCACGAGGCCGCCGCCTCGGCCAGCCTCTGCTCCAGCTCGGCGAGGTCGGGCGTCGGCGTGTCGTTGGTCTTGAGCTTCAGGGTGTAGAGCGACTGCGCCAGCGCCGAATCGCTGCCGATCGAGGAGGCGACCGACGTCACCTTGCCATGCCAGGCCTGCTCGAGGATCGCCGCGAAGCGCTCGCTCAGGGCCGAATCGAAGCGCTCGCGCGGCGCGAACACCAGGCAGGTGGCGAAGCGGCCGACCGCGTCGCGGCGGCTGAACAGCGCCACATGGCGCCGCTCCTGGAGCTGCAGGATGCCGAGCGCATGGTCGTAGAGCGTGTCCTCCTCGATCTGGAACAGCTCGTCGCGCGGATAGGATTCGAGGATCGCCAGCAGCGCCTTGCCGTCGTGGCTGTGGATGTCGAGGCCGGAGCGGCGCAGGATGCTGTCGACCCGCCCGCGCAGCAGCGGCACGTCCTGCACCATGGCGTGGTAGGCGCCCGAGGTGAACAGGCCGGCGAAGCGCCGCTCGCCGGTGACCCGCCCGTCGGCGTCGTAGGTCTTCACGATGATGCAGTCCATCGAGCCGATGCGATGGACCAGCGACGGCCGGTCGGTCTTGACGATCAGGATGTTGTAGGGCCCGCGCGCGAAACGGGCCATCGCCTCGCCGCCGCCCAGCCCCGATTCGAACAGTCGCGACCTCGTCGCGGCGCAGGATGCCGAGCGCGGAGCCTTCGATCAGCTCGTAGCGCAGGCCGCCGGGCTGCGAGGGATCGTCGACATAGCGGTAGCGGCGATGGCCGAGGAAGGTGAAGTGGTTGGCCTCCAGCCAGCGCAGGAAATCCTCGTACTCGGCGAGGTTGGGCGACCGGCTCGGCATCAGGTCGCCGACGGCATCGAGGCAGGCGCGCCGCATCGGCCGCCAGTCCTCGATCGCCAGCCGCACCTCGGCGAGCACGCGCGTGAGCGCGGCGGCGAGCTCGTCGAGCAGGGCGGGATCGGCCTGGCGGTCGATCTCGATATGCATCATCGATTCGGTCCGCGCCCGCTCGTTGACCTCGCCGGTGAAGCTCAGCAGGTCGCCGTCGAGGTCGCGCCGCACCGCCAGCACGGGATGGGCCAGCAGGTGGACGCCGATCTCGCGGCGATTGAACTCGTTGGTGATCGAATTGACCAGGAACGGCATGTCGTCGTTGACGATCTGCACGACGGTATGGCGGCTCTCGAAGCCGTGGTCGCGGAGGAAGGGATTGAACACCCTCACCTTGGCGACGCCCGGCAGGCGGCGGCGGGCGAAGGCCAGCAGCGCGGTCGCGGCGGCGGCGCGCTGCTCGGCAGGGGCCGCCGCCAGATCCTTGTCGGCGACGCGGCCGAACAGGCGGCGGGCGAAATGGGCGGCTTCGTCGCCTCCGCTGCCCTGCAGGGCGGCGGCGCAGATGGCATCCAGCCCGTAGACACGCGGCGCCAATGCGATGGCCATGTTCCTGTTTTCCCTCCTGATCGGCGAGGGCGGGATGTTACGCCCGACCGTCGGTCGCGCGGCAGTCGTTTTCCTCAGGATGGACGGCGGATGGGGAGGCGAAGGCGCGCGGCGCGCCCTCCGACAGAAGGTGGGTCCCTCCAAGGGCTCCCTACTGGATCTGGTAGGTCTTGCAAATCGGTGAAGCCAGAAGTGCCGGTCCCTTCTTGCGTTTTGGCCCCTGGTCCATCGCAGGCGAGCAAATTGGTTGGCGTTTCTGTTTCGCGGCCTTGGATTCCGCGGCAAAGCGCGTTTTGTTCTCCTTCCATGCTGCACATGCGAAGATCGGCCCCCGGTCAAAGGCGCAGAATCTAAAAGGATATTTTCTTATTAAATCTCAATCAGTTAACAGAACATTCCTGAGATTCACATCCAGGGTAAAATTTTGGCGATGACACGGCTTTTGAGAGACGTATCATCAATGGATAGTGGAGATGCCGGTGGCGCTCCCAAGATGTAGGTGTCTTCCACAAAGTGTTTTATCCACTGCTGTGGACAAAAAGAAAATGGGGGCCGCAAGTGTTTGATGTCGTTCAGGTTCGAAGCGGTGCTCGGGTTGTTACCGACCCCTCCAGGGACTCCCGCCTTACGGTCTTCGGCAAGGCCACGCTCTCCGACCGCTACCTCCTGCCGGGCGAGAGCTACCAGGAGATGTTCGCCCGCGTGGCGTCGGCCTATGCCGACGACGATGGCCACGCCCAGCGGCTCTACGACTACATCAGCAATCTGTGGTTCATGCCGGCCACGCCGGTGCTCAGCAATGGGGGGACCAGCCGCGGGCTGCCGATCTCCTGCTTCCTGAACGAGGCCAGCGATTCGCTCGAAGGCATCGTCGGGCTGTGGAACGAGAACGTCTGGCTGGCCGCCCGCGGCGGCGGCATCGGCTCCTACTGGGGCAATCTGCGGTCGATCGGCGAGAAGGTCGGCATGAACGGCAAGACCTCGGGCGTCGTGCCGTTCATCCGCGTCATGGACTCGCTCACGCTCGCCATCAGCCAGGGCTCGCTGCGCCGCGGCTCGGCCGCGGTCTACCTGCCGGTCAACCATCCCGAGGTCGAGGAGTTCATCGAGATCCGCCGTCCCGACCGGCGGCGATCCCAACCGCAAGGCGCTCAACCTGCACCACGGGCTGCTGATCTCCGACGCCTTCATGCGCGCCGTCGAGGCCGACGAGGAGTGGGCGCTGGTCAGCCCCAAGGACGGCGCCGTGCAGCGCAAGGTCTCGGCGCGCCACCTGTGGATCCGCATCCTGACGGCGCGCATCGAGACCGGCGAGCCCTACCTGGTGTTCGTCGACCACGTGAACAAGGCGCGGCCCGAGCATCACAAGCTCGCCGGCCTCGAGGTCAAGACCTCCAACCTGTGCAGCGAGATCACGCTGCCGACCGGCGTCGACCATCACGGCAAGCAGCGCACCGCGGTGTGCTGCCTCTCGTCGCTCAATCTCGAGAGCTATCTCGAGTGGCACGAGCATCCGACCTTCATCGAGGACGTGATGCGCTTCCTCGACAACGTGCTGCAGAGCTTCATCGACAATGCCGGCACGGACTTCGCCCGCGCCACCTACGCCGCCATGCGCGAGCGCTCGGTGGGGCTGGGCGTCATGGGCTTCCACTCCTTCCTGCAGGCAGAACAACATCCCGCTCGAATCGGTGATGGCCAAGGTGTGGAACAAGAAGATGTTCAAGCACGTCCGCGGCCAGTGCGACCAGGCCTCCAGGACGCTGGCCAAGGAGCGCGGCGCCTGCCCGGATGCGGCCGATTTCGGCTTCGAGGAGCGCTTCTCCAACAAGCTCGCGATCGCGCCGACCGCCTCGATCTCGATCATCTGCGGCGGCGCCTCGCCCGGCATCGAGCCGTCGGCGGCCAACGTCTACAACCACAAGACCCTTTCGGGCTCCTTCGTGGTGCGCAATCCCTACCTCGAGAAGGTGCTGGAGCAGAAGGGCCGGAACGACGAGGACACCTGGACCTCGGTCACCATCAGCCAGGGCTCGGTGCAGCATCTCGACTGCCTCGACGACCACGAGAAGGCGGTGTTCAAGACCGCCTTCGAGATCGACCAGCGCTGGCTGGTCGAGCACGGCGCCGACCGCGCGCCCTTCATCTGCCAGAGCCAGTCGCTGAACATCTTCCTGCCGGCCGACGTGCACAAGCGCGACCTGCACCAGATCCACATGATGGCGTGGAAGCGCGGCGTGAAGAGCCTCTACTACTGCCGCTCGCTGTCCATCCAGCGCGCCGAGACCGTTGCCGGCGAGGCGCTCACCGCCGCGCCGCTCGGCGACCAAGCCCTTTCAGCCCCCAGAGTCGACGTCCCCTCGTCTCCGGTTGGGCCGGTGCCGCTCGGTACGCCGACGGCGCCGGCCCAGTCGACCAACTACGAAGAATGCCTTAGCTGCCAGTAGCCTGCATCGACCTCGCCGCGCCCGGGCCTTCCGCCTGGGCGCGACGGGGTGCTTTACGCTTCATCCCTTTCATCGGTCCGCCGCCATGTCGCTCCTCGACGCCAAGCCGATCTACAAGCCGTTCCACTATCCCTGGGCCTACGATGCCTGGCTGATGCAGCAGCGCATCCACTGGCTGCCCGAGGAGGTGCCGCTGGCCGACGACGTCAAGGACTGGCGCAACAAGCTCACCGACAGCGAGCGGCACCTGCTGACGCAGATCTTCCGCTTCTTCACCCAGGCCGATGTCGAGGTGAACAACTGCTACATGCGGCACTATTCGCGGATCTTCAAGCCGACCGAAGTGCAGATGATGCTGGCGGCCTTCTCGTCGACCGAGACGATCCACGTCGCCGCCTACAGCCACCTGCTCGACACGATCGGCATGCCCGAGACCGAGTACTCCGCCTTCCTCCACGTCAAGGAGATGAAGGACAAGTACGACTACATGCAGGGCTTCAACGTCGATTCGAAGGCCGACATCGCCAAGACGCTGGCGGTGTTCGGCGCCTTCACCGAGGGCCTGCAGCTCTTCGCCTCCTTCGCCATGCTGATGAACTTCCCGCGCTTCAACAAGATGAAGGGCATGGGCCAGATCGTCTCGTGGTCGGTGCGCGACGAGACGCTGCACTGCAACTCGATCATCAAGCTGTTCCGCACCTTCGTGCACGAGAACCCGGAGATCTGGACCGAGGCGCTGCAGCGCGAGATCTACGTCGCCTGCTCGACCATCGTCGACCACGAGGACGCCTTCATCGACCTCGCCTTCGAGATGGGCGGCATCGAGGGCATGACGGCGACCGACGTGAAGCGCTACATCCGCTACATCGCCGACCGCCGCCTCACCCAGCTCAGCCTGCAGCCGATCTACCGCACGGACGCCAAGAACCCGCTGCCGTGGATGGACCAGATGCTGAACGCCATCGAGCACACCAACTTCTTCGAGAACCGCGCCACCGAGTATTCCAAGGCGTCGACGCGCGGCACCTGGGAAGAAGCGTTTGGCTGAGCACCAAAGCCCGTCCTGAATCTAGACGTCGCCATCGACCGTGAACGCAACCCGTTCGCCTGCGAAGCAGCCGCGCTGGTACGAAATCGGCGTGCCCTGATCGTCGATGTCGACGGCCTCCCAGGCCAGCACTGGCTGTGAGCGCGGCTGGCGCAGGAGGCGGGCCTCGAGGGCGTTCGGCAGACGGGCGATGATCTCGGTCGTCTTTCTCCGGTAGTCCTCGATGCCGAAGTGCCGCAGCGCCTTCGTGAAGGATTGCTCCTGCCTGAACAGGTGGTCGAGGCCGCGAAAGCGGTCGGCGGGGACATATTTCAGGCCGACCGAGATCGGCCGGTCGTTGGTGGAAGCGAGAAGATCGAAGCGCAGCACGGCGTCTCCGACGGCGATCTGGAGGCGCGCCGCGACCTTCGCGTCGGCCTCCACCTCCTCCGAGCGCAGAAGGCGACGACCAGGCCAGACGTTGCTTGCCGCCAGGTTCTGGTTGAACCGGACCCGGCTGCCGAGTTTGTAGCGGACGAGGTCCTCGGCGACGAACATGCCGTTGCCGTGCTCGATCCGGATGAGGCCCTGCTGTTCGAGCGCGGCGAGCGCGCGGCGCGCCGTCATGCGGTTGGCTGCGAAGTTCGCAGCGACCTGGCGGTCCGGCGGAAGCCGGCTTCCCGCAGGAAAGTCACCCTTCAATATGGAACTGCGCAGGCTGGCCTCGATTTGCCGCCAAAGCGGCAACGGTGATGACCGTTCACCGTCCTCGACCACCTCTTCGATATCGATGTCCGTCACGTTCGTCTCTTCGGTTCCGCCGCGGAGCGTCACACAGGTTTAATATCATGAGAGGTATATACCAATCCAGAGAGGTTCATTCCTTTGGCTAAGGCGCCGGCTGGCCGCTGCGGTGAGGGACCAGGAGGACATGGCAAGCATCTCGTTGCGCAAGCTGAGGAAAAACTTCGGCCCGGCCTCTGTGCTGAGGGGCATCTCGCTCGAGATAGCCGACGGTGAGTTTCTCACGCTGCTGGGGCCGTCCGGCTGCGGCAAGTCAACCTTGCTCCGGATCATCGCCGGGCTCGACGTTCAGGACGAAGGCTCGATCGCGATCGGCGAACGGACGGTCGACGCCTTGCGGCCGAAGCAGCGCGACGTCGCCATGGTGTTCCAATCCTATGCGCTCTATCCGCACATGACCGTGGCGCAGAACATGGCGCTGCCGCTCCGGATGCGTCGGCTCGGCCGCTGGCAGCGGCTTCCGTTCGCGGGGCGCGTCCACCCCGGCACTCGGTCCGTCGAACGCCAGATCACCGAAGAGGTCTCGGAGGTGGCGGGTGCGATCGGGATCGGGCACCTCCTCGCCCGCAAGCCTGCGCAGTTGTCCGGCGGCCAGCGTCAGCGCGTTGCGGTCGGTCGCGCCCTGGTGCGACGTCCCGCCGTGTTCCTGATGGACGAGCCGCTGTCGAACCTCGACGCGCAGCTCCGGGTCCAGATGCGCGTTGAGATCAAGGAGCTCCACCGGCGTCTCGGCACGACCTTCGTCTACGTGACCCATGACCAGGCCGAAGCCATGACGCTTTCGGACCGGGTTGCGGTCATGCTCGATGGCGAGATCCTGCAGGTGGCGCCGCCGCACGAGATCTATGCCGAGCCGGCGGACCGTCGGGTGGCCGAGTTCGTCGGCTCGCCGAAGATCAACATGCTGGCGGGCGTCGTCCGGGACCGCAGTACGGTGGATGCCGCCGGCTGGATGCTCGCGGTCGAAACGGGCCTCGTTGCCGGCGAGCCGGTGACGCTCGGGATTCGGCCGGAGGCGTTTCACATCGCCGATATCCCCGGCCCCGGGACTCTCGGGGGCTCGATCCGGCTGATCGAGCACCTGGGCTCGGATGCCTTCATCCACCTCGGCACGCCAAATGGGGCAGACCCCATCATCGCCCGTATCCCGGCCGAGCGAGCGGCGCATCTGCAGGCGGGCGAGCCGCTGACCCTCGCCGTGCGTTCCGATCGCGCCCTGCTCTTCGACGGCGACGGCCGCCGGTTGCATACCGGCCCGATCGTGCCGGCCCTCCGGAGGTCGGCCTGAGTACCGTTCTCGCCCTTCCCCCGTCGCGGACGGCGAGTGGGTCATCCGCTCGCCGGCTGGGCCTCGCCGAAGCGTCCGCCGGCTATGCGCTCGCCGCGCCGGCGCTCGTGCTGCTCCTCGTCCTGTTCGTCCTGCCAACCTTCGCCGTCTTCGTCATCGCCCTGACCGATTGGCAGTTCGGCTCGACGACGCTGCGCTTCACGGGATTGAAGAACTTCGTCGAGCTCGTCGCCGACCGGACGTTCCGCATCTCGCTCCTAAACACGGTTGTCTATGTCCTGATCGTGGTGCCGGCGACCGTCGGGATCGGCCTGGTCGTGGCGATTCTGATCGAGTCCGGGCGGACCCTCAGATCCTTCTACCGTGCGGTGCACTTCCTGCCCTTCATGGCGACACTTGCGGCCATGGCTGTCGCCTGGGAGGCTCTGCTTCATCCGACCATCGGCCTCCTGAACCAGACGCTCGCCGCCGTCGGCCTGCCGACGACCAATTGGCTTCGCGACGAGAATACGGTCTTGCCGGTCCTTGCCGCCATCGGCGTCTGGCAGAACCTTGGCTTCGCGATGGTCCTCTTCCTCGCGGGCCTCAAGAGCATTCCGCGCGATCTCTATGACGCCGCTGACATCGACGGTGCGGACGGCATGCTCGACCGGTTCCGTGCCGTGACGCTGCCGCTCCTCGGCCCCGTCGCCATGTTCGTCGTGATCGTGACGGCGCTGAGAGCGTTCGAGGTGTTCGACACGGTCCAGATCCTGACCCAGGGCGGGCCCGCCAAGCGCTCGGAAGTGCTGCTCTACACGCTCTATACGGAAAGCTTCACCTTCCTGCGAACCGGCTACGGCGCGGCGGTCACTGTGGTCTTCCTGGCAATCGTCGTCGCGCTCACGCTTCTTCAGGTACGCGTCCTTGACAGGAGGGTGCACTATCAATGAGCAGCAGTACCCGCCCCCTCTCGCCGCCGGCGGCTTTCCTGCGACATGCCGTGCTTCTGGTCACGTCTGCGCTCGTGCTCCTGCCCTTCGTCTGGATGGTGAGCCTGTCGCTGAAGCCGCCGGGCGAGATCTTCCGGTCGAGCTTCTCGTTCCTGCCCGAACGGTGGTACGCCGTCGAGAACTACGCCGCGGCGCTCACCACCGCCCCGCTGCCGCGGTACATGCTGAACGGCGTGATTGTCTGTGGCGCCATCCTCGGGCTGCAGATCCTGGTCTGCGCCCCGCTCGCCTATGCGCTGGCGAAGCTGCGCTTTCCCGGCCGCACGGCGATGTTCGGCCTGGTGCTCGCCGGCCTCATCATCCCGCACCAGGTGCTGGCGCTGCCGCTCTTCATCATCGCCTACCGGCTGGGCATCCTGAACACCTACGGCGCGCTCATCTTCCCATTCGTCGTCTCGCCCTTCGGCATCTTCCTGTTCCGGCAGTTCTTCAAGACCATTCCCGACGATGTCGTGCACGCCGCGCGCCTCGACGGCCTGTCCGAACTCGCGATCGTCTGGCGGATCATGGTGCCGATGGCCATGCCGGCCGTCATCGCCTTCGCCATCTTCTCCGTCGTCGGCCATTGGAACGATCTCTTCTGGCCGCTGATCGCGGTCAGGACACAAGAGCTCATGCCGCCGTCGCTCGGGATCATGGCCTTCCGCAACGAGGAGGCCGGCAACGACTACGGTCCGCTGATGGCGGGGGCCGCGATCGTCGTGGCCCCGCTCGTCGTCGCCTTCCTCATCGCGCAGCGATGGTTCGTCGAAGGCCTGTCCTCCGCCTCGCTCAAGTAGTCCCTTATCTCCCAGGAGACGTTTGCATGTGCGCTTCTACGCTCAGATCGATGCTGACCGCCGCCCTGCTGCTCACCGGCGGCGCGATGCCGGCATCGGCCGTGACGCTCGACGTCCAGATCGCCTTCGACCGCACGACGATGCAGGCGCACGAGGAGATCGCCAAACGCTTTGCGGCCGCGAACCCGGACATCCGCATCAACTTCCTCACCGCCGCCAAGAACTACGAAGAGGCCTCGCAACGGGTCCTGCGCGGGGCGGTGGTCGGCGAAATCCCCGACGTCAGCTACCAGGGGCTGAACCTCCTTCGGCTTCTCGTCGATCGCGGTCTCGCCGTGCCGCTCGACCGCTTCATCGCCGAGGACGGCGGCGAGGCGAAGCTCGGCTATCAGGCGGCCATGCTGGGCGTCGGCCGGCAGCGCAATGCCATCTACGGCATTCCGTTCGCGGTCTCGACGCCGGTTCTCTACGTCAACGCCGACCTGGTGCGGAAGGCCGGCGGCGACATGAACGCCTTTCCGAAGACCTGGGAGGAGATCGTCGCCCTCGGCAAGCGCATCGACAATCCGGCGGCCAAGCGCATGGGCTTCTATTACCAGTGGGACATTACCGGAAACTGGATGTTCCAGGCGCTCCTCTTCAGCATGGGCGGACGGATGCTGTCGGAAGACGAGAGGAAGGTGGCCTTCGACAGCCCCGAAGGCCTCTGGGCGCTCAAGGCGCTGGAGATGTTCGCGCGCTCCGGCATGCCGAACCTCACCTCGGCCCAGTCCCGGCCCGCCTTCATCGCCGGTACGATCGGCATCCTCGCGGATTTCGACCTCCAACGTCGGCAAGGCGACGCGCGAGATCGGCAAGTCCTTCGACTTCCGCACCCTGGCCTTCCCGCTCCCGGGACCGAACGGCCACGTTCCCGCGGGCGGCAATCTCGCCGTGATGCTGACGAAGGATCCTGCAAAGCAGGAGGCGGCGTGGAAATACATCAAGTTCGCGACCGGCCCGATCGGCCAGACGATCATGGCGAACAATACCGGCTACATGCCGAGCAACGACATCGCGATCAAGGATCCGGCCATGCTCGGCAAATTCTATGACGAAAACACGAACTACAAGACCAGCGTCGACCAGATTCCGGTGATGACGGGCTGGTACGCCTTTCCCGGTCCGAATGCGGTCAAGATCATCGACGTGATCAAGGACCACCTGGAAGCGGTCGTGACCGGTCGCAAATCGGCCGAGGAAACGCTCCCCGCCATGGCGGCCGATGTTCAGGCGCTGCTCGACTGAGGCGAACATGAGCCGCTCCCCCCTCCACGCCGCCGAGAAGGCCGGTCGTCCGTACGGCACGTTGGCCGAGCTCTATCGGCATGCCCGCCCGTCCTACCCCGGGTCGGCGCTCGACATTATTGGCGCACACGTGAACGCAGGTGACACCCCGCTCGTCGCGGCCGACGTCGGATGCGGCACGGGCATCTTCACCCGGCTCCTGGCAACCTCGCTGGGCCCCACCGCCTCCGTCGTCGGTGTCGAGCCGAACGCGGCCATGCGCGAACGGGCGAGCGCGGCGGCGGGCGGCCGATCGAACCTCGCCTTCCGGCCGGGCATCGCCGAGGCGCTCCCTTTCGCCAGCGAGAGCCTCGCCCTCGTCACAGCGGCGACGGCCGCCCATTGGTTCGATCGCGTTGCGTTCTACACCGAGGCGTTTCGCTGCCTGCGACCCGGCGGCGTGCTCGCGATCGTCCAGAACAAGCGCCGCTGGTGGGACAGCGACTTCCTGGCCGCCTACGAGGCCGTGCATGAGCGGCTCGTGCCGCTCTATCGCCGTGGGACCTTTCCCGATCATCAGGGCGGATACAGCCCCGCCGATTTTGCCGGTGAACTCGCCGACGTGGCTTGTGCGGGCGAGATCGAGCATGTCGCACTTCGCTGGGAGGACCGTTTGAGCGTCGAAGCATTCGAGGCGCTCAGCCTCTCGTCCACCATCAGCCTGCGGGCGATCGAGGCGATTGGACAGGACGCCTTCATCGCGGAGGTACGACGGGCCACAGAACGCCATGTCGACCCGTCGGGCGCGCTGACGCTTCCTTATGTCACCGAAATAACCACGGCGCGTTCCGTCGTCGACCGGTGACGGTCGCTCTGTCCACCATCAAGGGTTCCATGATGCGCTTCATTCAGATCTCCGATACGCACCTCAGTGCGCGCCGCCCGTTCTTCCAGCACAATTGGGAGCTGCTGCTCGAACGCCTGACCAGGGAGCGGCCGGACCTTATCGTCTGTACCGGCGACATGTCGCTCAACGGAGCGGAGGTCGAGGACGATCTCGTCTTCGCTGCCGAACAGTTCCGACGCATCGAGGCGGAGATCCTCTTCGTTCCGGGCAACCACGATATCGGCAACAGCCTGCCGGATGTCCGCGGTGGTGAACCGATGATCACCGAGGGGCGTCGGCGGGCCTATGTCGGGCACTTCGGCCCCGATTTCTGGGTTCGGGATGTCGGCGCGGCCTTGCGCCTTATCGGCCTCAACTCGATGCTTCCGGGAAGCGGCCTGCCGGCCGAACGGGAGCAGGAGGCGACGCTCCAGGCGGCGGTGGAAGGCCGGGCCGGGCGGAAGCTCTTCGTCTTCCAGCACAAGCCGCTCTACCTGACGACGCCGGAGGAGGCGGTGCCGACGCAAAGCGCCCTCTATCCCAACCACCGCAATCGGCTTCACGATCTCCTCGCCGACGCCGGGCCGGTACTTGTCGCCAGCGGCCACATCCACGACTACAAGCGCACCCGCTGGGACAATCTGCGCCAGATCTGGGCACCGTCGACGGCCTTCACCATCGACGGCTTCGGCCTCGTTCGCCCGCGATATGGCGTCAGGCGGTTGGGCTATCTGGAGCATCACCTCGACGGACGCCGTCACCGCCACGCCTTCATCGAGCCCGACGATTTCATCGCCATCGATCTCGGCAACTGGATGCGGGCTTCAAAGGGCTTTCACGAGCGTTATGGCCGCGAGCCGCTACGGGGCCTGGTGCTCGGCGGCTCAACCTTTTGACGGGCGCTGGCGCGGAAAGCCAGCACGCTCCACCAGACCGCGCTGCCGCCGAGAAGGGCGGGACGTTCGCTGTCGTGAGCGGTCGCCAGTCCGTGGCGGGCGGCAAGGCTTCGCGTCTCGTCGGCCGACACCTCGAACATGCGGCGGCCGGTCGGGACTGGACCGTGGCGCAGCGATAGCGCCATGAGGCCGCCGGGCCGCAGCAGGGGCGCGACGCGGCTCATGGCGCGCTCGCGTTGAACCGCGTCGAGATGCATCCAGACCGCTGTCAGCATGACGAGGTCGTAGCGCTCGCCAGTGGCATGCACGCGGTCGAGATCGGGCAGCGAATCATCGATCCAGGTGATCGTTGATTGCCGATGCAGCCGCCGGGCATGCGCGCGCAGCTCGGGCGTGGGCTCGACGGCCGTCACGCTATGCCCGAGACCGGCGAAGGCCGCCGCATCGCGGCCCGTGCCGGCGCCGATGTCGATGACGCGGCTCGGGGCCGTGGGGAAGAGATGGATGATGTCGCGATGGACGTCGGCGAAGGCGAGGCTCTCGTACTGTTTGGCGCGCTCGTCGGCACTCTCGCCGTAGCCTTCGGTGCCGCTGGCGCGCACGCGTCACGCCCAGCCGCCGGCGTGCGGCAGGACATGGCCGGTGATGAAGCCCGCGCCCTCCGAGCAGAGGAAACACACCGTCGCGCCCAGCTCCTCGGCCTTGCCCAGCCGGCCCAGCGGAATCTGCGCCGTCATCTTGGCCATTGCCTCCTGGTTGGCGAGCAGGGCGGGCGGGAAGTAGTCGGGATTCTCGACATAGTTCGAGCCGACCGCGTTCACCGTGATGCCATCGCGTCCCAGCTCCTTGGCGAGCGAGGAGACCAGCCCGTTGGCGGCGGCGCGCGCCGAGACGTAGGGTGCGTAGTTGGCGATGCCGCGCAAGGGCGCGGCCGAGGTCACGAAGACGATGCGGCCCGACTTGCGCTTGCGCATCGACGGCGCCACGAGCTGCACCAGCCGGAACGGCGCCACCGCCATGGCTTCTAGCGCGTCGCGGTAATCCTCCAGCCGCGCTTCGCCGAGCGGCGCGCGCAGGGCAGGGTAGGCGTCGTTGTTGACCAGCGCGTCGATGTGCCCGTGGCGCTTGAGCGCCAGCTCGACCAGGGTCGCGGGCTCGACCGCCGACAGGGCATGCGCGCCGGCGAATTGCGCCTCGTACTTGTGCCGTGCGCTCGGCGCCTCGAAGGAGGGATCGTGGGCCAGCACCGTAGCGCCCTGGGCGAGCGCCATCCGCGTCGTGCCGTGACCGGCGAATTTCTCGACGTTGGTGATCAGGATCACCCGGTCTTTCAGCAGCATGGCGATTCCTCTAGGTTGCGGCCCCATGACGACCAAGTCGACAGACCCGTCCCATCCTAGCGCGTCGGCGCCGCCGCGGCAGGCGTCGTTCGGCTATCGCGACGTTCCGGCCGCCGACAAGGCGGGTCTGGTCCGCCAGGTCTTCGACAGCGTGGCGCCGCGCTACGACCTGATGAACGACCTGATGTCGGCCGGCGTGCACCGCCTTTGGAAGAATGCCCTGGTCGATGTCCTGAACCCGCGGCCCGGCGAGAAGCTGCTCGACGTGGCCGGCGGCACCGGCGACGTCGCTTTCCGCATCCTGAGGCGCCAGGGCGAGCGGCCCGATGTCACGGTGTGCGACATCAATCCCGCGATGCTGGCGGTCGGCCGCGACCGCGCCGCCGATCGCGGCTTGCTCAAGGGCCTCACCTGGGTGACAGGGCGACGCCGAGGACCTGCCGTTCCCCGACCGCTCGTTCGACGGCTACACGATCGCCTTCGGCCTGCGCAACGTCACCGACATCGACAAGGCGCTCCGTGAAGCGCACCGCGTGCTGAGGCCGGGTGGACGCGTCTATTGCCTGGAGTTCAGCAAGGTGACATCCGCGCCGGTCGGCCGCGCCTACGACGCCTATTCCAGCCGCGCGCTGCCGTTGCTGGGACGCGTGGTCGCCCGCGACGCGGAATCCTACCGGTACCTGCACGAAAGCATCCGGCGCTTCCCGTCGCAGCGCGCGCTCGCCGAGCGCCTGCGCAAGGCGGGCTTCGCCAATGTCTCCTGGCGCAACATGACGCCTGGGCGTCGTGGCGCTGCACGCCGGCTGGCGTATTTGAGATGGCTGGAATGACTCATCTCTTTTCGGTCCGGTAGGATGCTGCGCGCGCTTCGCAATTCATGGCGCCTGCTGCGCCTGGCGCTGAGCCTCGCGCGCCATGACGCGCTGTTCCCGCTGGAGATACTGGGCATCGCGCCGGCGCTGGTCGCCTGGGCGCGCCTGTTCGCCCGCCGGCGCGATCCCCGCCGGCCGGGCGAGCGCCTGGCGGCGGCGTTCCAGGAGATGGGGCCGTCCTTCATCAAGCTCGGCCAGGCGCTGTCGACCCGCGCCGACCTGTTGAGCGCGGCGGTGGCCGCCGACCTGGCGCGCCTGCAGGACCACCTGCCGGCCTTCGCCGGCGCCGAGGCCCGCCGCATCATCGAAGCCGAGCTCGGCGAGCCGGTCGATGCGCTGTTCGCCCGTTTCGACGACGTGCCCGTGGCGGCCGCCTCGATCGCCCAGGTCCATTTCGCCGTCACCACCGACGGCCGCGACGTTGCCGTGAAGGTGCTGCGGCCCCGCATCGAGCTCGCCTTCGAGCGCGACCTCGACCTCTTCTACTGGATGGCCGAGCTGGTCGAACGCACCCAGCCGCGGTTCCGCCGGCTGAAGCCCGTCGATTCGGTGCGCGCCTTCGCCGACGTCGTGCGGGTCGAGATGGATCTGCGCATGGAGGCGGCGGCGGCCGAGGAGCTGGGCGAGAACTTCGCCGACGATCCGGGCTATCGCGCGCCCGCCATCGACTGGGACCGCACCGCCCAGCGCGTGCTCACCCTGGAACGGGTCGACGGCATCCCGATCGGCGACCGCGACGCCATTGTGGCGGCCGGCCACGATCCGGAAGTCATCATGAAGAAGTGCGCCGAGGCCTTCTTCTACCAGGTGTTCCGCGACGGCTTCTTCCATGCCGACATGCATGGCGGCAATGCCTTCGTGGATCGCGCCGGCCACATCGTGCCGGTCGATTTCGGCATCATGGGCCGCATCGACTCCGACACGCGCGGCTATCTTGCCGAGCTGCTGGTCGCCTTCCTGCGGCGCGACTACCGCGCCGTGGCCGAGGTGCAGTTCCGCGCCGGCTACGTGCCGCCCGACCAGTCGCGCGAGATGTTCGCCCAGGCCTGCCGCTCGATCGGCGAGCCGATCTTCGGCAAGCCGAGCCACGAGATTTCCATCGCCCGGTTGCTGGCCCAGCTCCTGCGCGTCACCGAGCAGTTCGAGATGACGGTGCAGCCGCAGCTCCTGCTCCTGCAGAAGACCATGCTGATGGCCGAAGGCATGGGCACGCGGCTCAACCCGCACGTCAATATCTGGGAGCTGGCGCGGCCCTTGATCGAGGAATGGATGCTGACCCATTTCGGGCCGCGCGCCACCGTCGGCCGCGCCGTCGAGGACCTGGCCGAGGGCCTGCGCCGCCTGCCGCGCCTGATCGACAGCCTGCACCTCGTGGCCGAGCAGGAGCGGCGCAAGGCCGAAGCGCAGGCGAAGGAGCCGCCGCCCGTCACCACGCGCGCCTGGCCGCGCATCGGCTTCTCCGAGATCATCGCCGTGCTGGCCCTCATCGCCGCCATTGTGGCGTGGTGGCATTAGGCCGCTTCGCTGCGGGCGCGCGCCTCCCGTGACGCGCCCCCGGCCATGACGACCTCGACCATCCTTTTCGGGCTGGCCGTCTTCCTGTTCGCGGGCACGGTCAAGGGGCTGGTCGGGCTCGGGCTGCCGACCATCACCATCGCGCTCACCTCGCTCGTGCTGCCGCTGCCCGAGGCGATCGCGCTGATCGCCTTCCCGACCATCGTCACCAATGTCTGGCAGGCGGCGGTGGGCGGCAAGTTCCGGCTCATCCTGCGCCGCCAATGGCCGCTGATCGTGCCGCTGATGACGGTGCTCTATCTCACCATGGAACTGGTCGGCCAGAAGGGGCCGGACTGGGCCTTCCTGGTGCTGGCGGCGGTGCTGGTCCTCTACAGCGCGCTCGGCCTGCTGCGCATCCGCCTGCACATCCATGCCGATCTCGAGAAGCCGCTGGCGCCCCTGGTCGGGGTCGTCGCAGGCTTCATCGCCGGCGTGGTGGGCGTGCCCGTCGTTCCCCTGATGCCCTATTTGCAGGGGCTCGATATCCGGCCCACCGAGCTGGTGCAGACCCTGGGTGTCGTGCTGTGCGCCACGTCGCTCACGCTCACCGTCTCGCTGCTCCATGTCGGCCTGCTCGATGGCCCGCGCGCCCTCGTCTCGGCCGCGGCGGTGGCGCCGGCGCTGGGCGGCATGTGGCTGGGGCAGCAGATCCGCCGCCGGCTGTCGGTCGAGCAGTTCCGCCTGGCCGTGTTCTGGGCGCTTCTGCTCACGGGCTTGTATACTTTCGCCAGTCGGGCGTTGTGATAATCTCCGCGCCATGCTGAACGGCAAGCGGATCCTGCTGATCGTCGCGGGCGGCATTGCGGCCTTCAAATCCCTCGAGCTCATCCGCCGGCTGCGCGAGCGTGGCGCCTGCGGTGCGCTGCGTGGTCACCGACGCCGGCGCCCGCTTCGTCACGCCGCTTTCCCTGCAGGCGCTGACCGAGGATCGCGTCTACAGCGACATGTTCTCGCTGACCGACGAAAGCGAGATGGGCCACATCCAGCTCTCGCGCGACGCCGATCTCCTGGTGGTGGCGCCCGCCACCGCCAATCTCCTGGCCCGCATGGCGGCCGGCATGGCCGACGATCTCGCGGCCACGGTTCTGCTGGCCACCGACAAGCCGGTGCTGGCGGCGCCGGCGATGAACGTCCGCATGTGGACCCATGCCGCCACTGTCGCCAACGTCGAGACCCTGAAGAGGCGCGGCGTGACCTTCGTCGGACCCAACGACGGGCGCCATGGCCTGCAACGAATTCGGCCCCGGCCGCATGTCGGAGCCGGAGGAGATCGTCGCCGCCATCGCGGGCATGCTGTACACGGAACGGCCGCTGGCGGGAAAACGCGCAGTCGTGACGTCGGGTCCGACCCGCGAGGCGATCGATCCGGTGCGCTACATCTCCAACCATTCGTCGGGCAAGCAGGGCCACGCCATCGCCGCCGCCCTGGCGCGGCTGGGTGCCGAGGTCACGCTGGTCAGCGGGCCGGTGGCCATCGCCGACCCGCCCGGCCTGCGCACGGTCCATGTCGAATCGGCCGACCAGATGCTCGCGGCCTGCCTTGCCGCGGGCGCCATCGACATCGCCGTGTGCGCCGCCGCCGTCGCCGACTGGAAGGCCGCGCGCCCCGCCGCCTCGAAGATCAAGAAAAAGGCCGGCGCGGAACCGCCCACCCTGGCGCTTGCGCCCAATCCCGACATCCTGGCGACGCTGTCCAAGCCTGGATCCAAGCGGCCGGCGCTGGTCGTGGGCTTCGCCGCCGAGACCGAGAACCTGGTGGCCAACGCCATCGACAAGCGCAAGGCGCAAGGGCTGCGACTGGATCGTGGCCAACGACGTATCGGCCGCTGCCGGGACTTTCGGCGGCGAGCGCAACACCGTGCACCTGATCAGCGCATCCGGCGTCGAGGACTGGCCGACCCTGGCCAAGGCCGATGTCGCATCGCGGCTCGCCGGCCGCATCGCCCTGCATTTCGGCGGGCCGTCCAAGGCCGAGGCGGCGGAGTGACCGGCGTCGAAAGCGTCGAGGTCGAGGTGGTGCGCCTGCCCCATGGCCGAGACCTGGCGCTTCCCGACTATGCGACCGCCGCTGCCGCCGGCGCCGACCTGCTGGCGGCGATCGACCAGGATATCGAGCTCGGCCCGCTGGAGCGCCGCATCGTTCCCACCGGCATTTCCATCGCCCTGCCGGTCGGCTTCGAAGCCCAGGTGCGGCCGCGCTCCGGCCTGGCGGCCAGGCACGGCGTGACCGTGGCCAACGCCCCCGGCACCATCGACGCCGACTATCGCGGCGAGGTCGGTGTCATCCTGATCAATCTCGGCAAGGAGCCGTTCCGCATCGCGCGCGGCATGCGAATTGCACAGTTGATCGTGGCCCGGCATGCCCGGGCAGTGTGGCGTGAGGTGAGTGAGCTCGACCGGACGGCGCGCGGCGCCGGTGGCTTTGGATCGACGGGAGTGACGGCCGGGTCGGCGAAAATCGCCTGAGAAGGGAGCACGGGGATGCCTCGGCTCAGCAAGAAGACCATGTTCGCCATCGAGGCCGTCCTCGACGTGGCGTTCCATGTTGGCGAGCATCCGGTGCGCAGCGGCGACATCACCGAGCGCCAGCGCATCCCCAAGCGTTATCTCGAGCAGGTCCTGCAGCATCTGGTGCGCGCCGGCATCCTGAGCGGCAAGCGCGGCCCGCGCGGCGGCTACCGGCTGGGCCGCGACCAGCGGCTGATCACGCTCGGCGAGGTGGTGCGCGTGGTGCGCAACCTCGAGGCCGAGACCGAGCCCAACGATCCGGCCATCGGCTCGCCGCTCGCCCACGAGGTGGTGTGGCCGATGTGGGAGAAGCTGCGCGAGGAGATGATGGCGCAGCTCGACAACGTCACGATCGAGGATCTCTGCCAGCGCGCGCGCGCCAAGGGACTGGGCGTTGCCGCGAACAAGCAGGCCGATCGCATCGCCGTCTGATAGACTCCCCCGGTTTCATCGAACCGGAGGAGAAAGATGGCCAAGGCCAAGGCGGCGAAAGCCAAGCCCAACCCGCGCAACAAGAAGCTCTACGACGACGGCATGAAGGTGCGCAAAGCCGTGCTGGGCTCGAGCTATGTCGACAATTCGATGGCGAGCGCCGACGACTTCATGATGTCGTTCCAGGACGTCACCACGGAATATTGCTGGGGCTACGTATGGACGCGCCCGGGACTGCCGAAGAAGACGCGCTCCATGCTGAACCTCGCCATGCTGGCGGCGCTGAACCGCGGGCCGGAACTCAAGCTGCATGTCAACGGCGCGCTGAACAACGGGCTCAGCAAGGAGGAGATCAAGGAGATCTTCCTGCAGGTTGCCATCTATTGCGGCATCCCCGCCGGCCTCGACGCCTTCAAGACGGCGCGCGACGTGTTCAAGGAACGCGGGATCTAGCTCACCGCCTCGATGACGGTGCTCGTGCGAAAGGCCCAGGCGGGCGAGGGCGACGGCCTGAGCGCGCTCTGCCGGCGGTCGAAGGCGCATTGGGGCTATGACGCGGACTTCCTGCGGCTCTGCGCGGCCTCGCTCACCGTGAGCGAGGCCGACATCGCCGCAGGCCGCGTCCTGGTCGCGTTCGACGCCGCCGGGCGCACGATCGGCGTGGCCGGCGTCGTGCCCGAAGGCGAGACGGCGGATCTCGACGTCCTGTTCGTCGATCCGCCGGCCATCGGCGGTGGGGCGGGGCGCGCTGCTGTTCGCCGCCGCGGCCGACCTCGCCCGGCAGCTCGGGGCGCGCCGGCTCACGATCCTGGCCGATCCCAATGCCGCTGCCTTCTATGAGCGCATGGGCGCGCGCTTCCTGCGGAACGCGCCGTCGGATGCCATTCCCGGCCGCACTCTGCCGCTCTATGAATACGACCTCTCTGTCGAGGATTGCTTCATGACCACGCTCGCTCCTCCCGCCACCATCGCCTTCATCGGTCTCGGCATGATGGGCCGGCCCATGGCGTCGCGCCTCGCCGAGGCGGGCTTCAAGCTGCGCCTGTTCGACCTTTCGCAGAAGGCGGTGTCCGACTTCGTCGGCGCCCATCCCTCGGCGCTGGCCACGGCTTCGCCCAAGGCCGCCGCGCAGGGCGCCGACGCGGTGATCACCATGCTGCCGGACGGCAAGGCGGTGCGGCAGGCGCTGATCGAGGGCCGCGATGCCGCGCGCGAGGGCCTGGCGGCGGGCGCGCTCGCGATCGACATGAGCTCGTCCAATCCCGTCGACACCCAGAAGCTCGCGCGCGACCTCGCCGCCGCGGGCGTGGCGCTGCTCGACGCGCCGGTGTCGGGCGGCGTGAAGCGCGCCATCGACGGCTCGCTCTCGATCATGGTGGGCGGCGCGGCCGCCGACCTCGAACGCGCACGGCCGGCCTTCGCCGCCATGGGCAAGACCATCACGCTGTGCGGCCCGGCCGGCGCGGGCCATGCGCTGAAGGCGCTCAACAACTACCTGTCGGCGGCGGGCCTGGTCGCGATGTGCGAGGCGCTGGTGGTCGGCGAGGCCTTCGGCCTCGATCCGGGCACCATGGTCGACGTGTTCAACAGCTCGACCGGCAAGAGCAACGCCACCGAGGTCAAGGGCCGCCAGTTCGTGGTGCCGCGCAATTTCGCCGCCGGCTTCACGACGGGCTTGATGGCCAAGGACCTGCGCACGGCGGGCGAGGTCGCTTCCCATCTCAAGCTCAACATGCCGCTCCTGAAGCAGGCGGTCGCCTATTGGGCCGACGCCAACGGCAAGCTGGGCGCTTCGGCCGACCACACCGAGATCTTTCGCTATGCCGAGATGCTGGCGGAGGAGGGTTCATGAACCCGGCCTTTTCCCTCGACAGCACCTACATCCACCTGCGCCCCGACGAGAGCGCCCTCGCCCTGGAAGGTGGGCCCGCCTTCTGGGCCGGCATTGCCCAGCGCCGCGACCTTGATCACGGGCGTCTGATGGGCAGCACCGGCCAGAGCGCCGACTGGGACCACTGGGAACGCCATCCCGCCGGCGACGAGATCCTGACCCTGCTCTCGGGCGAGCTCGAGCTTGTGCTCGAGACGGATGCCGGCGAACGGCGCGCGACGATCATGCCCGGCAAGTCCTTCATCGTCCCGAAGGGCATCTGGCACCGCGGCATCATCAAGGCGCCCGGCCGGCTGATGTTCGTCACCCCCGGCGCCGGCACCGAGCACCGGCCGGTCCAGGATGGGCGGGGATGATCCGGCAGATCGCCGCGTATATCGGGCAGGACGCCTTTGACAGGCTGCGGCGGTCCCTGTAAATAGCCGCCACCTAGGGCCCCTGGCGCTGCCTCCCCGGCGGTGATCGACGGGACCCACTCAACGAACGATACGCTGCCTGTTTTGACAATGACCGCCTCCCCGGCGGCCGAGGCGCGTGCGTCATCCCCCCACTTCAAGACTGAAGACCCATGAACCTCCAGGAACTCAAGATCAAGAAACCTCCCGAGCTGCTCGCTTTCGCCGAGGAGCAGGGTGTCGAAGGCGCGGCGATGATGCGCCGCCAGGAACTGATGTTCGCCATCCTCCAGAAGGTGGCGGCCGCCGACCAGGCGATCTTCGGCGTCGGCACAATCGAGGTCGCCCCCGACGGTTTCGGCTACCTGCGCTCGATGGAAGCCAACTACCTGCCCGGCGCCGACGACATCTATGTCAGCCCCACCCAGGTCCGGAAGTTCGGCCTGCGCACCGGCGACACGGTCGAGGGCGAGATCCGCGCGCCCAAGGACGGCGAGCGCTATTTCGCCATGGTGCAGATCAACAAGATCAACTTCGACGACCCCGACGCGCTGCGCCATCGCATCAATTTCGACTCGCTCACCCCGCTCTATCCCGACGAGAAGCTGAAGCTCGAGATGGAAGGCGGCGCGGCCGTCATGGCGCCGACCATTTCCGAGGAGCAAAGCAGCTCGCGCGCCACCTCGTCGGGCCGGGTCAGCACCGGCCGGCGCACCGGCACGCTCACCAAGAAGGCCGGCTCGACTCCGCAGCAGCAGCTCGACATCTCGACCCGCGTGATCGACCTGATCGCGCCGATCGGCAAGGGCCAGCGCGCGCTGATCGTGTCGCCGCCGCGCACCGGCAAGACGGTGCTGCTGCAGAACATCGCCCACGCCATCACCGCCAACAACCCCGAGGTCTACCTCATGGTGCTGCTCGTCGACGAGCGGCCCGAGGAAGTGACCGATATGCAGCGCACGGTGAAGGGCGAGGTCGTGAGCTCGACCTTCGACGAGCCGGCCAGCCGCCACGTCGCGGTGGCCGAGATGGTGATCGAGAAGGCCAAGCGGCTGGTCGAGCACAAGAAGGACGTGGTGATCCTGCTCGATTCGATCACCCGCCTCGGCCGCGCCTACAACACCGTCGTGCCGAGCTCCGGCAAGGTGCTGACCGGCGGCGTCGATGCCAACGCCCTGCAGCGGCCCAAGCGCTTCTTCGGCGCGGCCCGCAACATCGAGGAGGGCGGCTCGCTCACCATCATCGCCACGGCGCTGATCGACACCGGCAGCCGCATGGACGAGGTGATCTTCGAGGAGTTCAAGGGTACCGGTAACTCGGAAATCATCCTCGACCGCAAGGTCTCCGACAAGCGCACCTTCCCGGCCATCGACATCACCAAGTCGGGCACCCGCAAGGAGGAGCTGCTGGTCGACCGCGCGACGCTGTCGAAGATGTGGGTGCTGCGCCGTATCCTGATGCCGATGGGCGCCGTGGATGCGATCGAGTTCCTGCTCGACAAGCTCAGGACGGCGAAGACCAACGCCGACTTCTTCAGCTCGATGAATCAGTAGCGCTTCTGCTCATTCGGACCGCGCGCCTCCAGCGCGCTCTCCATCCCCTAGACTCCAAGGTCGGCGGCGACGGCGCGGCGCTGCTCGGCGGAGACGTCGACCTTGACGCCGAACCACGCCTCGAAGCCCGGGCGGCCCTGGTGCAGCAGCATGCCGAGCCCGTCGATGCAGCGGTTGCCGCGGCCGCGCGCCTCGGCGAGCAGGGCCGTCTCGAGCGGGATGTAGACGATGTCGTACACCGCGGCCGAGTGCGGCAGGTGCGCGAGGTCGAGGTCGAGCGGCTCCTGGCCGCGCATGCCGAGCGAGGTGGCGTTGACCAGCAGGGTCACGCCGTCCAGCGCCCGGGCGCGGTCGTCCCAGCGATCGACCACGATGCGCCGCCCGTCCGTCGGGGTGAAGGCGACGCCGAGGTCCACAGCCGCGCTTTGCGTGCGATTGACCAGGCGCAGCTCGGGCACGCCGGCATCGACCAGGCTGGCGACGATGGCGCGGGCCGCGCCGCCCGCGCCCAGCACCACGACGGGCCCGGCTTCGGCGCGCCAGTGCGGGGCGTTGTAGTGCAGCGCCTCCATGAAGCCGAAGCCATCGCTGTTGCGGCCCTCCAGGGTGCCGTCGGGCCGCTTGACCACGGTGTTCACCGCGCCGATGCGGGCCGCGTCGGGATGGATGCGGTCCAGCAGTGGCATGATCTCGATCTTGTGCGGCAAGGTGAGGTTGCAGCCGCGTGCGTTGGGCGCGCGCCTGAGGAACGCCACCAGCTCCTCCAGCGCGGCCCGCTTGGGCTCGACCGGCAGGCGGCCGTAGTAGCCGTCGACGTGGTGGCGCTTCAGCCAGAAGCCGTGCAGCGCCGGCGAGCGCGAATGGGCCACCGGCCAGCCGACGATGCAGGCGAACGGCCGGTCGCGCGCTTCGTGAAGCAGTTTGTCGTAGTCGTTCATGCCGCCTGCTCCAGGCCGATCCCGTGCTCCGCCAGGAACGCCAGCAGCGGCAGCAACGGCAGGCCGAGAATGGTGAAATAGTCGCCCTCGATCCGGCTGAACAGATGGGCGCCCAGCCCTTCGAGCTGATAGGCGCCGACCGAGGCGCACACGGCCTGGCCGGTGCGGGCGAGATAGGCGTCGAGGAAGGGCTCGCTCAGCGGCCGCATGGTGAGACGCCCCCGGTCGCTGCAATGCCAGAGCCGCGCGCCGCCCCGGGCGACGGCCACCGAGGAGAAGAGCTCGTGCGTGCGGCCGGCGAGCGCCTGGAGCTGCCGGCGCGCCGCGGCCAACGTGGTCGGCTTGTCGAACAGCCGGCCCTCGCAGGCGAGCGTCGAATCCGCCCCGATCACCAGCGCCGTCGGCTGGCGCTGCGAGACGCGCACCGCCTTCATCTCGGCCAGCGTCGTGGCGATGTCCTGGGCGCCCGCCTGCTCGGCGAGCAGGCTCCGCGTCACCTCCTCCTCGTCGACGCCCGACGGCTCGATCTCGAAGGCGAGACCGGCGTTGGTGAGCATCTGGCGCCGCGAGGGGCTGGCGGAAGCGAGGATGAGCGATGCGGGCATGGGGGCGGAAGGTCAGGCGGGCTCCAGGCGGAACAGGCCGCCCTCGTCGCTGTGGGTGACGAGATAGATCAACCCGTCCGGCCCCTGGCGCACGTCGCGGATATAGGGAAGGCGGCCCGCGAGCAACCGCTCTTCGCCGCGGTAGCGCTCGCCGTCGAGCTCGATGCGAAACAGCGCGTGATCGGACAGCGCGCCGGTGAACAGCGAGCCCTTCCAGCCGGGGAACCTGTCGCCCGTGCAGAAGGCGAGGCCGCACGGCGAGATCGAGGGCACCCAGGTGCGCAGCGCGTCCTCCAGGCCCGGCAGGCTGCGGTCGTCGGTGATCTTGCTGCCGTCGTAGTTCACGCCATGGGTGACCTTGGGCCAGCCGTAATTGGCGCCGGCCTTCAGGATGTTGAGCTCATCGCCGCCCTTCGGCCCGTGTTCGACCTCCCATAGCCGGCCGGTCGCGGGATGGAGCGTGAGGCCCTGCGGGTTGCGATGGCCCCAGGTGAAAATCTCCGGCCGCGCCCCGGCGCGTCCGACGAAAGGATTGTCCGGCGGCACCGAGCCGTCGTCCCTGAGGCGCACGATCTTGCCTGCGAGGTCGCCGAGATCCTGCGCCTGCTGCATCTGGAAGCGATCGCCGCAGGTCACGTACAGCAAGCCCGCCCGGTCGAAGACAAGGCGCGAGCCGAGATTGAGGGCGCCGGGCCGACGCGGCAGTGCCTCGAAGAACGGCGTCACGGTCCGCAGCCCGTCCTCGCCCAGCTCGGCGCGTGCCGCCGTGGTCACCGGTCCGCCGGGGCCGTCGGAGATGTACGAGAGATAAAGCAGGCGGTTTTCGGCGAACCGCGGATGCAGGCAGACATCCAGCAACCCGGCCTGGCCGCGCGCAAGGACCTTGGGGAGGCCGGGCAGGGGCAGGCGCTCCAGCCGGCCGTCGGCGAAGACGCGCAGGCGACCCGGCCGCTCGGTGATCAGGATGCGGCCGTCGGGCAGGAAGGCGAGGCTCCAGGGCTGCTCGAGGTCGCGGCTCAGCGTCACCAGGCGGTAGCTGGCCTTGGCGCTTTTCAGGACCTCCTGGGCGCGCGCGATGGCCGGCGCCGCCAGCACCGTTGTTGCAGCCAGAACGAAGCGGCGCCGGTTCATAAGACCCTCCTGACCGCAGGGGTGCGCCCGCCGGAAGGGCCGGGCTGGCGCGCGGAAGGCCGATCATTATACTCGACGCCCGCAACCGACCCTACCCGAAGGGGCAGTTCCCTTGACCGACCGATATCTGCGCACCGGCATCTTCCTGGCGCCGTTCCATGCCCTGGACGAGAACCCGACCCTCGCGCTCGAACGCGACATGGAGCTGCTCCAGCATCTCGACCGGCTGAACTACCACGAGGCCTGGATCGGCGAGCATCATTCCGGCGGCTTCGAGATCATCGCCAGCCCCGAGATGTTCATCGCCGCGGCCGCCGAGCGCACCCGCCATATCCGGCTCGGCACCGGCGTGGTCTCGCTGCCCTATCACAATCCCTTCATGCTGGCCTCGCGCATGCGCCAGCTCGACCACATGACGCGCGGCCGCGCCATGTTCGGCGTCGGGCCGGGCGCGCTGGTCCATGACGCGGCCAAGATCGGCATCAAGGCCGCCGACCAGCGCAGCCGCATGAACGAGTCGCTGGACGTCATCATGGAGCTGATGGCCGGCCAGTCGGTGACGCGCAAGACCGACTGGTTCGACCTGACCGGCGCCCAGCTCCAGCTTCCGTCCTACAGCCAGCCCGGCATGGAGATGGCGGTGGCCTGCGCCCGCTCGCCGGTCGGCGCCGTGGCCTCGGGACGTCACGGCATCGGCATGCTGTCGATCGGCGGCACTTCCGACGAGGCGCTGAAGGCGCATGCCGGCAACTGGAAGATCTACACCGACCATGCCGGGCAGAACGGCAAGACGGCGGACCGAACCAAGTGGCGCATTGTCACCTTCGCCCATGTCGCGCCGACCCGCGAGCAGGCCTTCGAGGAGGTCAAGTTCGGCATCGACCGCTATGCCAAATACTTCACTGATGTCGCCACGTTTCCGATCCTGCCGCCCGGCATCACCGATGCGGCCGAGTACCTGACCAGGGAAGGCATCGCCTGCATCGGCACGCCCGACGACTGCATCCGCCACTTCGAGCGGCTGTGGACCGGCTCCGACGGCGGCTTCGGCGCGGTCCTGCTGCTTGCCAACAACTGGGCCGACTGGCCGGCGACGCAGCGCTCCTACGAATTGATGGCGCGCTTCGTCCATCCGCATTTCCAGCGCGGCGCCAATACGCTGCGCCAGTTGAGCTACGACATCGCCACCGGCAATCGCGGCACCTATTCGGCGCAGTCGCAGGTCGCCGTCGAGAGCGAGATCGAGAAATATCAGTCGGCGCAGTCCAAGCGGGCGGCCGAGTAGAGCAAGAGCCAAGGGGAGAGCTTCAGATGTCCAAGTCGATCCTGATTCACGAGAATGGCGGCCCGGAGAAGATGCAGTTGGCCGACGTCGAGGTCGGCAAGCCCGGCCCCGGGCAGGTCAAGATCAGGCAGACTGCGATCGGCCTGAACTTCATCGACATCTACACGAGGTCCGGGCTCTACCAGACGCCGCTGCCCAACGCCGTGGGGCGCGAGGCGGCCGGCGTGATCGTCGAGGTCGGGCCCAAGGTGAAGGGCTTCAAGAAGGGCGACCGGGTGGCCTATTGCGGCGTGCTGGGCGCCTATTGCCAGGAGCGCGTCATGGGCACCGAGCAGCTCGTGCATGTGCCCAAGGGCGTGAGCGACGAGCAGGCCGCCGCCATCATGCTGAAGGGTATGACGACGGAGTATCTCGTCGACCAGTGCGCCAAGCCGTGGCTCGAAAAGGGCGACATCGTGCTGTTCCACGCCGCCGCGGGCGGCGTCGGCCTGCTGTTCGGCCAATGGGCCAAGGCGCGCGGCTACCGGGCGATCGGCACGGTCTCCTCGCCGGAGAAGGCCGCCCTCGCCAAGAAGAACGGCTACAAATGGGTGATCGACTACAGCAAGGAAGACGTCGTCCAGAAGGTCAAGGAGATCACCAAGGGCAAGGGCGTGCCCGTCGTGTTCGACGGCGTCGGCAAGGATACGTGGAACGCCTCGCTCGACTGCCTGGAGCCGCGCGGCCTGATGTGCTCGTTCGGCAACGCGTCCGGCGCCGTTGCGCCGCAGTCTCCCGGCATCCTCAACGCCAAGGGCTCGCTCTACCTCACGCGGCCCAGCCTCGGCGCCTACACGGCCACGCGCAAGGACCTCGACGCCTGCGCCAAGTCGCTGTTCAAGATGGTCAAGAGCGGCAAGGTGAAGGTCGCCATCGACCAGCGCTATACGCTGGCCGAGGCGGCCAAGGCCCATGCCGATCTCGAAGGCCGCAAGACGACCGGCCAGACCATCCTGGTGCCCTGACCGTACGCCAGGCGTTCGGCGTTCGATGGTGATCGTCGGCCTGACCGGCTCCATCGGCATGGGCAAATCGACCGCGGCGAAAATGCTGCGGCAGATGGGCGTGCCGGTCTACGACGCCGATGCCGAGGTGCACGCCCTGCAGGCCAGGGGCGGCGCGGCGCTGCCCGCCATCGAGGCGGCGTTTCCTGGCGTGGTGAAGGACGGCGTGCTCGACCGCCAGGCGCTGGGCGCGCGCGTCTTCGGCAACAAGGAGGCGCTGCGCCGGCTCGAGGCCATCGTGCATCCGCTGGTCGGCCGCCGCCAGCGCGCCTTCCTGCGGCGGGCCGCGCAGCGCGGCGAGAAGCTGGTCGTGCTCGACATCCCGCTGCTGTTCGAGGGGCTGGGCGAACGGCGGGTCGACGCCACCCTGGTGGTGAGCGCGCCCGCCTTCCTGCAGCGCCGCCGGGTCATGGCGCGGCCCGGCATGACGGCGGAGAAGCTCGACGGCATCCTGCGCCAGCAGGTGCCCGATGCCCTCAAGCGCCGCAAGGCCAGTATCGTGATCCCGACGGGCCTGGGACTGGCGCCGACGCGCGCGGCGCTGGCCAAGGCGGTGGCGAGGCTCGAGACTCGACGCGGCCGGTTCTGGCCGGCCAATCCGTGGCGCGAGAAATTCACAGCCCGGTTGGCCCAGGCCCGCCGCAAGTAGGCTACAACAGGCGCATGCGCGAAATCGTCCTGGACACCGAGACCACCGGCCTCGACCCGCTGGCCGGCCACCGTGTCGTCGAGGTGGGCTGCATCGAGCTCATCAACACCGTGGCCACCGGCAGGACCTTCCACGCCTACTTCAATCCGGAAATGATCATGCCGATGGGGGCGCAGGACATCCACGGCCTCAGCGACGAGTTCCTGGCCGACAAGCCGCTGTTCGCCGAGCGCCTCGAGGAGATGCTGGCCTTCATCGGCGATGCGCAGCTCGTGATCCACAATGCCCAGTTCGACATCGGCTTCCTGAACGCCGAGCTGGAACGGGTAGGGCGGCCGAAGCTCGCCAACCCCTATATCGACACCGTGTCGGTGGCGCGGCGCAAGTTTCCCGGCCAGCGCGCCAGCCTCGACGCGCTCTGCGAGCGCTTCAGCATCGACAATTCCGCCCGCACCAAGCACGGCGCGCTGCTCGACGCCGAATTGCTGGCCGAGGTCTATCTCGAGCTGAGCGGCGGCCGGCAGCGCGACCTTGGCCTCGCCGCCGAGATCGCAACGGCGGCACTCTCGACCATCATGGCGGCGGCGCGGCCGGTCCGTCCGCCGCGTCCGCACGCGCCGAGCGCCGCCGAACTGGCCGCGCACGCGCCTTCCTGAATCAGATCAGCGAGCCGCTCTGGCTGACGGGCTAGGCGTGCCCGACGGGGCCGGGCGCGACGCCCGGCATGTTGCCGCCGGCCGCTTCGAGCTGCTGGCGGTAGAGCGCCACGAAGTCGACGGGCGCGATGTTGAGCGGCGGGAAGCCCGCCTCGCGCGTGGCGTTGGCGACGACGGCGCGGGCGAAGGGGAACAGCAGGCGCGGCGTCTCGATGAACAGCAGCGGGCCGACCGCCTCCTGGGGCACCTCGCCCAGGGTCACCGTGCCGGCGTAGACCAGCTCCAGCATGAACAGCGGCTCGTCCTTGGGCGTCTTGGCGCTGGCTTCGATCGCCAGCGCCACCTCGAAGGTCTTGGTGTCGAACTGCCGGTTGGTGACCTGGACGTTGAGCGTGAGCTGCGGCTGGGTCTGCTCGATCAGGCTCTGCGGCGCGCGCGGGTTCTCGAAGCTCAGATCCTTGATGTACTGGCCATGCATGATCAGCGGGGCGTTCGGTGCCTGCTGCGGCGAGGGATTCTGCGGAGACTGCGGCGGCGGAGGGGTGGTGGTCATGGCCTACTTTCGCTGTTTCGCGGCGGCGGTACCATGCAAGGCAGCACTGCACAAGGCGCGGCCAGGCGCCGGGGGCCGGCAATTGCCAAGGCGTCTGCCAAGGACGATGATCAACACATCATTTTTGCACGGTCCGGCGAGGCTATGGATCGATCTTCCCTGCGCCCCCTGGTGGGCATTTCGGCCTGTCTCAAGGAAAACGGCCGCGGCGGCTGGCATCATACGGTGGGCGACAAGATATGTCCGGCGCGGCGATCCATGCCGTCGGCGCCCTGCCGGTGCTGATCCCGGCCATCGGCCCGGAATTCGGCGAGGAGTCGACGATGATCGCCGCGCTCGACCGCCTGCTCGACGGCCTGGACGGCATCCTGCTGACCGGCAGCCCGTCCAATGTCGAGCCGCATCACTACGACGGCGACGACAGCCGGCCGGGCACGGCGCACGATCCGGCGCGCGACGCCACGACGCTGCCGCTGATCCGCCATTCGATCGATCGCGGCGTGCCGCTGTTCGCGATCTGTCGCGGCCTGCAGGAGGTGAACGTGGCGCTGGGCGGCTCGCTGCACCAGCTCGTGCACGAGGTCGAGGGGCGGCGCGACCATCGCTCGCCCAAGGCGCCGGACACCGACACCAACTACGCGCCGGCGCACGATATCGACATCGTCGAAGGCGGCCTGCTGGACCGGCTGCTGGGCCGACGCCGCGTACGGGTGAATTCGCTGCATGCCCAGGGCGTCGACCGCCTGGCGCCGCGGGCCCGGCTCGAGGCGGTGGCCGACGACGGCCAGGTCGAGGCCTTCAGCGTGCCCGACGCGCCGGCCTTCGCGTTGGCCCTGCAGTGGCATCCCGAGCATCGCGCGCTCGAAAATCCGGTGTCGATGAAACTGTTCGGGGCCTTCGCCGCCGCCTGCCGCGCGCGGGCCGTCTCGCGTCTCGGCGCGCCGCTGCGGGCCGCCGCGGAATAGCCGCATGGCCGCGCCCGTCACGCGCAACAACGCGCGCCGCGACTTCTACGAGCGCATCGGCGGGCTCTCGATGGCGCCGCTGTGGGAATCGCTTGCACCAGCTCGTGCCGCCGGCAGCCGGCGCCGAAGTACCAGGCCGCACACTGGGACTACGAGAAGGTGCGGCCGTTCCTGATGGAATCGGGCGCGCTGATCACCGCCAAGGAGGCGGTGCGGCGCGTGCTGATCCTGGAGAACCCGGCGATGCCGGGCAGCGCCTGCATCACGCCCACGCTCTATGCCGGCCTGCAGCTCATCCTGCCGGGCGAGGTGGCGCCCAGCCATCGCCACAGCCAGTCGGCGCTGCGCTTCATCGTCGAGGGCGAGGGCGCCTACACCGCCGTCGACGGCGAGCGCACCATCATGCGCGAGGGCGATTTCGTCATCACGCCGACCTGGACCTGGCACGACCACGGCAACGAATCGACCAGGCCCATGGTGTGGCTGGACGGGCTCGACATTCCGCTGGTGGCGATGTTCAACGCGGGCTTCGCCGAGAACGGCGAGAGCGACGAGCAGGCCGTCACCGCGCCGGTCGGCACGTCCGACGCCAGGTTCGCCAGCGGCCTGCTGCCGGTCGACTGGAAGCCGGCCAGGCAGACCTCGCCGATCTTCAACTATCCCTATTCCCGCACCCGCGAGGCGCTGGCGGGCCTTGCCAAGGCGGGCCCTCCCGATCCCTGCCACGGCTACAAGCTGCGCTACGTCAACCCGGCGAGCGGCGGCGCGCCCATCGCGACCATGGGCACCTTCATGCAGCTCCTGCCCAAGGGCTTCGAGACGGCGCCGTACCGCTCCACCGACGGCACGGTGTTCTCGGTGGTCGAGGGCGAGGGCGAGAGCCGCATCGGCGATCGCACCTTCCGCTGGAGGAAGCGCGATCATTTCGTGGTGCCGAGCTGGGCGACCGTGGTGCACAAGGCCGAGGGCGAGGCCGTGCTGTTCTCCTTCTCCGACCGGCCGGTGCAGGAGAAGCTCGACCTGTGGCGCGAGGATCGCGGCGGGAATGCTGGGCGCTCAGACGACGCGCTTCTTCTGGGCCGCCACCGATCCCGCGCACTGGTCGACGGGCAGGGGCCGGAGCTGCAGATCGTAGGCGTCGGCATACTCGGCCTTCCAGGCCGTGCCGCTGCGGCGATAGAGATAGACGAACAGCACGCAGGCGTCGGACTGGTAGCGCAGCGCGCGCGCGGGATCGTCCTTGCGGTCGAGCGCGCCGGTGCCGAACAGCGCGGTGAGCTGCACCTCGTCGAGCCCCTTGATGCGGTCGAGCGGGATCGGCGTGCCGGCGTTGCGCGAGGAGAAGACGCCCTTCTCGCGGCTCAGGGCGGATTGTTGGCCGGAGTCCGTCACGCAGCCGCCGAGGAGGAGGACCGACGCGAGAGCCCCGAATACCGGTTTCATGGCTGCAATTTTAGCGCGAGCGCGCCGGAGGATTAAAGGGCCGGCCGGGCATGGCGGGCGGCTTGAGCGTTTGTGCCACATGCACCATCGCCGCCACGCCCAGCACCGGCACGATCAGGTTCAGGATGGGGATGGTGCCCAGGAACACGATGACGATGCCGGTGAGCCACAGCACGCCGGAATTGGCCCGCCGCCAGGCCTTCACGTCGGCGGGCTTGAGGCGGCGCAGCGCCACCTGCTCGTAATAGACGCGGCCGGTCAGCCAGCCGTTGACGCCGTAGAACAGCACCGCGCCCAGCCCCACCACGAAGATCGACACGATGTAGAGTGGCAGCATCACGAGGTTGAGCAGCACGACGGCCAGCAGGAAGGCGACGCCGGTCCAGAGGCCGGTCCAGATCGGGATGCCGTCGGCGGGACCGAGCTCGGGATAGTATTCGCTTTCGACGATGTCGGCGATCTTCTCCATGAAGATCGAGATCACGATGCCGAAGCTTGCCGGGAAGAGCATCAGGGCCAGCACGACCACGGCGCCGCCGCCCAGCCAGACGACGATGTCGTTGATCCATCGCCATTCGAAGTGGGCGAAGGAGCGCAGCGCCCACCACGCCAGCACGGCAATGCCGATCTGCAGCGCGAGGCTCAGCGCCAGCGACCACCAGATGACGCCGCGCAGCTTGGGGTCGCCCAGCTGCCGGACCGCCAGTTCGAAGGCGCGGATCACTGTGGTCCGATCACTCCGGCCGCCTTGAGCTCGCCGATCTCCTTGGCCGAGAAGCCTTTTTCGCCGAGCACCTCGTCGGTGTGCTGGCCGCGCTTGGCGGCGGGGCCCTTGATGCCCTCCTTGGTGCGCGAGAAGCGCGGCGCGGGCGCGGGCTGCGCGAAACCCGAGACGTCGACATAGGCGCCGCGCGCCTTGGCGTGCGGATGCTGCGAGGCCTCCTTCATGGTGAGCACGGGCGCGAAGCAGATGTCGGTGCCCTCCATGATGGCGCACCATTCGTCGCGCGTCTTGGTGCGGAAGATGCCGGCCAGCCGGCTCTTGAGCTGCGCCCAGGCCTTGCGGTCCATCTGCGCCGGCAGGCTTTCGCCCTTGAGCCCGGCCTTCTCGAGCAGCAGCTCGTAGAACTGCGGCTCGATCGATCCCACCGAGACGAACTTGCCGTCCTTGGTCTCGTAGGTGCCGTAGAAGTGCGAGCCGCCGTCGAGCATGTTGGCCTCGCGGTCGTTGTCGTTCCACAGGCCGGCGCCGGCCATGCCGTAGATGCCGCCGAGCAGCAGCGCAGCGCCGTCGACCATGGCGGCGTCGATCACCTGGCCCTTGCCCGACCTCTGCGCCTCGAGCAGCCCGCACACCATGCCGAAGGCCAGCAGCATGCCGCCACCGCCGAAATCGCCGACCAGGTTGAGCGGCGGGGTCGGCTTGTCCTTGACGCCGATCGCATGCAGCGCGCCGGTGAGTGCGATGTAGTTGATGTCGTGCCCGGCCGCCCGCGCCAGCGGCCCCTCCTGGCCCCAGCCGGTCATGCGGCCATAGACCAGCTTGGGATTGCGCCCGAGGCAGACATCGGGCCCCAGGCCCAGCCGTTCGGCGACGCCGGGACGGAACGGTTCGGTCACGCCGTCGGCCTTCTCGATCAGGCGCAGCACGACCTCGACGCCTTCCTTCTTCTGCAGGTCGACCGAGACCGAGCGGCGGCTCCTGTTGTGCACGGCGTATTTCGGATCGGCCAGGCGGTCCATGACATGCGCCCGGGTGCGGTCGACGCGGATCACATCGGCGCCCATGTCGCCCAGCATCATCGAGCACATCGGACCGGGACCGATGCCGGCCAGCTCGACGATCGTCAGTCCGGAAAGCGGACCTGCCATGGTTTCCCTCCTGCGGAATGCGCGTTGCGGCTGATGGTAGCCCATGGGTTCGGCGTTACAAAATGTATCGCCCGGTCTAAAGTCCGCGCCGCAGAAGGCTCGGAGGAAACGGATGGGCTTGGCCCGGCTTTTCACGTCGCTGGTGCTTGCGATGATCCTCGCAGGCGGCGCGCTGGCGCAGCAGGCGGCGCCCGCCCTGGCCGTGAAGGAATATAACCAGCAGTTCCTGGTGCCGGGCTCGTGGTTCCATGGCGTGCATGGCCTGGCCTTCAACAAGGACGACCAGCTTTTTGCAGGCTCCGTGGTCGGCCAGACGATCTATCGCGTGCAGGTCGATTCGGGCGAGGTCGACCGCTTCATCGACCCGCCGACGGGCATGGCCGACGACATCGCCTTCGCCGACGACGGCACCATGGCGTGGACCGCCTTCCTGCTGGGCAAGGTCTATATCCGCAAGCCTAACGGCAAGACCATCGAGGTCGCCAACGGCATGAGCGGCCCCAACTCGCTGGCCTTCGGCAAGGACGGTAGGCTGTTCGTGTCGGAGGTCTTCCTCGGCGACGCGCTCTACGAGATCGACCTCAAGAACGTCGACAAGCCCGACTTCAAGCCGTTCCCGCGCAACGAGCTTCGGCGCATCGCCGAGAAGATGGGCGGGCTGAACGGCTTCGAGATCCACCGGGACGACGGCTTCCTCTACGGCCCGCTGTGGTTCAAGGGCCAGGTCGTCAAGATCAACCTCGAGACGGGAGCGATGGAGGTGATCGCCCAGGGGTTCAAGATCCCGGCCGCCGTCAACATCGATCCGCAGGTCCGCGACAATGTCTATGTCGTCGATGCCGGCACCGGCGGCGTGTGGAGCGTGAGCCTCACCAGCAAGGCCAAGAAGCTGGTCGCCTCGCTGAAGCCCGGCCTCGACAACCTCGCCTTCGATTCGCGCGGCCGGCTGTTCGTCACCTCGATGACCGACAACGGCATCTACCTGGTCGACAAGCAGACCGGCGCCCACAAGACCATCGTCGAGGGCAAGCTCGCCGTTCCCGCAGATCTCGCCGTCGTCTCCGAGGGCGGCAAGGACACGGTGCATGTCGCCGACGTGTTCAGCTATCGCACGGTCGACGGCCAGAGCGGCGCCGTGACCGACGTGCTGCGCGTGCATGGCGACACCCACGCCTACCCGATCGGCATCTCGGTGGGACCCAAGCATGTGCTGCTGACCAGCTGGTTCTCCAACACCGTCGAGAAGGTCGACCGCAAGACCGGCAAGCTGGTGGCGACGCTGAGCGACTTCGCCGCCCCGGTGGATGCGCTGGAGGCCGCCGACGGCACGCTCTATGTCGCCGAGCTGGGCAGCTCCAACCTCCTCAAGGTGAGCGCCGACGGCAAGACGCGCACGGCCGTGGTCAAGGACCTGCGCAGCCCGGTGGCGCTGGCCCAGGGACCGGGCAACCTGGTCTATGTCACCGAGATCGCCGCGGGCGCGGTCACCCAGATCGATGTCGCGTCGGGCGCGCGCAAGGTCGTGGCCGACGGGCTGGCCGGCCCGGAGGGAATCGATGTCGGGCCGGGCGGGCTGCTCTACGTCGCCGAAGTCGGCCAGAAGCGCGTGCTTACCATCGATCCGGCGAGCGGCGCCAAGACGGTGATCGCCTCCAGTCTCGATATCGGCCTGCCGACCTATCCCGGCGGCCCGCCGGCCCTGGTGCCGACCGGCGTCGCGGTCAGCCGCTCCGGCACGGTGTATGTCAGCTCCGACATCCGCAACGCGCTCTACAAGCTCACCCCTCCCACGCCGTAAGCGAGGCGCGCATGCCCGGCATTCCCTTCATCAAGGAATTCAAGTTCGACTACGGCACGGCGATGGAGGTGACGCCCCTGATCCGCCGTGTGGTCGCCAACAACCCGAGCCCCTTCACCTTCAAGGGCACCGGCACCTACATCGTCGGCCATGGCAAGGTGGCGATCGTCGATCCGGGGCCGGACATGCCGGACCACATCGATGCCGTGCTGCGCGCGGTCCGCGGCGAGACCGTGACACACATCTTCGTCACCCATACCCACATCGATCATGTGCCGGCTACGCCCGCCATCGCCAGGGCGACGGGCGCCAAGGTCTATTCCTACGGCCCGCACCCGCGGCCGCCGGGCGACGAGAAGCCGGAGGAGGCGGGCGATCTTTCCTTCGCTCCCGACGTCAAGCTCAACGACGGCGACATCGTCCAGGGCGACGGCTGGAACGTCGAGGCGGTCTACACGCCGGGCCATATCTCCAACCATCTCTGCTTCGCGGTGAAGGAGGACAGGGCGCTCCTGTCGGGCGATCACGTCATGGGCTGGTCGACGGCGGTGATCTCGCCGCCCGACGGCAACATGGCCGACTACTTCGCCTCGCTGCGCAAGCTCCTGCCGCGCGAGGAGACGCTCTATATCCCCACGCACGGCGCCGAGATCCGCAGCCCCAATCCCTTCGTGCAGGCCTATATCGAGCACCGGCTGGGCCGCGAGGCGCAGATCATGGCGCGTCTCAAGGAAGGCCCGCAGACCATTCCGCAGATGGTCGCCAGGAATTATGCCGACACGCCGGTCCACCTCCACAAGGCCGCCGGCCGCTCGATGCTGGCGCATCTCATCCAGATGGTGAAGGACGGCCGGGTAAAGACCGAGGACGGCCGCGCCACGATCGACAGCGTCTATCGGCTTTGAGGCAAGGGAGGAAAGGTCGTTCGGCCTCGGGATGACAGGCCTGGTGTCATCCCCGCAGCGAGGGACCTTTTCTCGTCACATGAAACGGGAGATGCGCCCATGGACATGAAGCTTTCCGGCAAGACCGTTCTGATCACCGGCGGCAGCCGCGGCATCGGCTTTGCCTGCGCCATGGCCTTCGCCGCCGAAGGCTGCGCCGTGCACATCGCCTCGCGGTCGAAGGAATCGCTTGAAGCGGCGCGCGACAAGATCCGTGGCCGCCACAACGTCCCGGTCGAGATCCATGTTGCGGATTTCTCCAAGGGCGACACGGTGCGCTCGGTGGTCGATGCCGTGGGCCATGCCGACATCCTGGTGAACAACGCCGGCGCCATCCCGCGCGGCGACATCTTCGCCATGACCGAGCCCAAGTGGCGCGAGGCCTGGGAGCTCAAGGTGTTCGGCTACATCAACGCCACGCGCGCCATGCTGGAGAAGATGTATGCGCGCCGGAAGGGCGCCGTCGTCAACATCATCGGCCTGGCCGGCGAGGCCTACAACTACGACTACGTCACCGGCACCATGGGCAATGCCAGCCTGATGGCCTTCACCCGCGCCGTCGGCTCGAAGAGCGTCGATCACGGCGTGCGCGTCGTGGCGATCAACCCGCCGGCCACCCGCACCGACCGCATGCTCACCCTGCTGCGCGGCCAGGCCGAGCAGAAATGGGGCGATCCCGAGCGCTGGCCCGAGCTCACCAAGCACATGCCGTTCGGCCGGGCGGCCGAGCCCGACGAGGTCGCCGATCTCGCAGTGTTCCTCGCATCGGACCGCGCCAGCTACATCAGCGGCGTGGTGATGACCCTCGATGGCGGCCAAGCGGCGCGACATTAGACGATTCGTCCGGCCGACGCGTTTCCTGTAGAAGGAAGCGTCCCACTCGTGGGTCGCTTCACTATCGCGCCCAGCGATCTCGCTGCTGTGCCGCGCGTTGCTGCCGGAAAGGCCGGAACCATTGATATCGCTGCTGCGGCGCGCCTTCGGGCGCGCGCAACCCATTTCCGTATGGGATGACGAAAGTCCCATCCGCAGCGAGCTCTTCAGTGTCGAGCGGCTGGAGCAGCACGCGGAAAGCCTGGCCGCGAACCAACCCATCACCGCCACGCCGCCGACCGTCAAAGCGCTGGTGGACCGTCTGGCAGACGATGAGCGCGTGCTGCTGAAGGCCTACCGCAGTATCGCCAAGGCCGCCGGCGAGCGCCGGCCGATCACACCCGCTGCGGAATGGCTGCTCGACAACTACCATCTTGTCGAGCAGCAGGTCCGCGAAGTCCGGACCGACCTGCCGCCCGGCTACTACCGCCAGCTTCCCAAGCTGGGCAGCGGCCCGCTGGCCGGCTATCCCCGCGTATTCGGCGTGGCCTGGGCCTTCGTCGCCCATACCGACAGCCGGTTCGATCCGGAGGCGCTGACCCGCTTCGTGCGCGCCTACCAGACCGTCCAACCGCTCACCATTGGCGAGCTGTGGGCCGTGGCGATCACCCTGCGCATCGTCCTGGTCGAGAACCTGCGGCGCTCGGCCGTGCGCATCATCAGCCGGCGCTCCGCCCGCGAGGAGGCCGATCTCGTGGCCGACCGGCTGCTGGGCGAGAACAACAGGGTCGCCGATCCCGCGGCGCTCGCGCCCTACGAGCGTTTGCCGTTTTCCGAGGGCTTCATCGTCCAGCTCGTCCAGCGTCTGCGCGACCGGGATCCGAAGGCGACGCCTGCGGTGGGCTGGCTCGAGGAGCGGCTGGCCCGCGAGGGCACGAATGCCGACGAGCTGGTGCGCAAGGAACATCAGCTCCAGGGCGCGACCAATGTCACGGTGCGCAACATCATCACCAGCATGCGCCTGGTGTCCGACGTCGATTGGGCGAAGCTGTTCGAGGCGGTGAGTCCGGTCGACGATATCCTGCGCGCCGGCAGCGATTTCTCCGCCATGGATTTCGCGACACGCAACCTCTACCGCACCGCCATCGAGCAGATGGCCCGCGGCAGCGACCTCGCCGAACCGGAGATCGCGCACCGCGCCCTTCAGGCCGCCATGTCGGCGCCCAGTACCTGTGACGGCGATCGCCGGCGGCGCGATCCCGGCTACCACCTGATCGGCGGCGGCCGTCCCGCGTTCGAGCATTCCCTGGGTTTCCGGCCGCCCGGGCTCGCATTGCGCCGGCGCTTTATGGCCGCCGGGATCGCGGGGTACGTCGCCAGTGTTTCCCTGACGGCCGCCGTCGTTCTCTTGCTGCCGCTGGTCGTGCTGGCGCAGGTCGACATCACCGGCTGGCGGCTCGCGGTGATGGTCCTGATCGGTCTTCTGCCGGCGATCGACGCTGCGTTGATGCTGGTCAACCGGGCGATCACCGGCAGTTTCGGCGCGACGCTCCTGCCCGGCCTCGACCTGCGGCAGGGCGTGCCGCCGCATCTGCGCACCCTGGTCGCCATCCCGACCTTGCTGACGACGCGCACGGCGGTCGACGAGCAGATCCAGCGCCTCGAGGTCCACTATCTGTCCAATCCCGCCGGCGCGATCCATTTCGCGCTCCTGTCCGACTGGGCGGACGCCAGCGCCGAGTCCATCGCGGGAGACGCCGACCTCGTGGCGGCGGCCAGGGACGGCATCGCCCGTCTCAACGCCCGCTATCCCGACGCCGACGGCGTCGATCGCTTCCTCCTGTTCCACCGGCGTCGCGTCTGGAACGAAGCACAAGGCCGATGGATGGGCTGGGAGCGCAAGCGCGGCAAGCTGCACGAGCTCAATCGGCTGCTGCGCGGCGCGGCCGACACGACGTTCGTCGACACGCAAGCGCGCTCACCGCCGGCCGACATCCGCTATGTCGTCACGCTCGACTCCGACACGCGCCTGCCGCGCGATGCGATCCAACGGCTGGTCGGCAAGATGGCGCACCCGCTCAACCGGCCGCGCCTTGATGCCGCCGATCGGCGCGTCGTCGAAGGCTATGGCGTGCTGCAGCCGCGCGTGACGCCGTCGCTGCCGGTCGGGACGGAAGGCTCGCTGTTCCAGCGCATCTTCTCCAGCATCAGCGGCATCGACCCCTATTCGTCGGCGGTTTCGGACGTCTACCAGGATTTGTTCGGCGAGGGCTCCTACTCCGGCAAGGGCATCTACGACATCGACGCCTTCGAGGCCGCGCTGCACGACCGCGTCCCCGACAATACGATGCTGAGCCACGATCTCTTCGAGGGCGTGTTCGCCCGCTCCGGGCTGGTGTCCGACATCGAGGTCGTCGAGGAGTTTCCCGCCCGCTACGACGTCGCCGCGGCGCGCCAGCATCGCTGGGCGCGGGGTGACTGGCAGCTGCTGCCGTGGATGCTCGGTCGCGTGAAGGGACGGTTGACACAGCGCAAGGCCAGCCCCCTCACGGCGATCGGCTTCTGGAAGATGTTCGATAACCTGCGGCGCACCATGTCCCCGCCGGCAGCGCTCGTCGCGCTGGTGGCGGGATGGACCTTGCCCCCGACGGCCGCGCTCGTCTGGACGGGCTTCGTCCTGCTGACTGTCGCGCTGCCGACCATCCTGCCGCTGATCGCCGCCCTCGTTCCCCGGCATGCCGGCATCACGATGCGCAGTCATTTCGCCGCGCTCGCGGCGGACGTTCTCCATGCGCTTTCGCAGTCCGCCCTGCTGGTGGCCTTTCTCACCCATCAGGCCTGGCTGATGCTGGATGCGATCGGCCGGACCCTGTACCGGCTCTTCTTCAGCCGCCGACATCTGCTCGACTGGACCACTGCGGCCCAGTCCAAGGGCAGGCTTCGCACCGATTGGATGGGCTTCGTCGGCGAGATGGCGGGAAGCCTGGTCGTCGCGTCGCTCGCCGCACTGTTCGTCTGGTATGCCGGTCGCGCGGCGCTGCCGGTCGCCGCGCCCTTCATCGTGGCCTGGCTGTGCGCGCCGGCGATCGCGCGCTGGGTCAGCCTGACGCCGGTCGATGCCGGCCGTTTGGCGATCTCCGATCCCGATGCAAGATCGCTGCGGCTGATCGCGCGGCGCACCTGGCGCTTCTTCGAGACCTTCGTCACCGATGCGGACAACATGCTGCCGCCGGACAACTTCCAGGAGGACCCCAACCCCGTCGTCGCCCACCGGACATCGCCGACCAATATCGGACTTTTGCTGCTGTCGACCGCCTCCGCCCGCGATTTCGGCTGGATCGGCACGTTGGAAGCCGTCGAACGCCTCGAGGCGACGCTCGCGACCATGGAACGCCTCAAGCGCTTCCGCGGCCATTTCTTCAATTGGTACGACACGACGGACCTTCGTCCGCTCGACCCGGCTTACGTTTCGTCGGTCGACAGCGGCAATCTGGCCGGCCACCTGATCGCGCTGGCCAATGCCTGCGCGGCATGGCGCGGCAGCCCCGGCGATGCGACGAACGTCGCCGCCGGCGCGGGCGACAGTCTGGCGCTTGCTCGCGAGGCCCTCCAGGCATTGCCCGACGACCGGCGCACCGAGCTCGTCACGTCGCAGGAATTGGCCGGCGCGCTGGACGATCTTGCCGCGATCCTGCTTCGGGCTCCGGATCGGCTGGATGATCTCGCGCTCGATGCCGGGAAGGCCGTCGATCTGGCGCGCACGCTGGCCTACGAACGGGCCGATGCCGAGAGCGAGGACATGCTGTTCTGGGTCGAGGCCGCGCAGCGGTCGATCGAGAGCCACCGTCGCGACGTCGCGCAGGATGCCGAATCGGCCGGCGGCGCTGGAGCGCCGCCTGCAGACCATCGAGGCCACGTCGCGCACCATGGCCAACGCCATGGAGTTCGATTTCCTCCTCGACCGGGAGCGCCGCCTGCTCTCGATCGGCTATCTCGTGGCCGAGGACGCGCTCGATCCCAGTTGCTACGACCTGCTGGCGTCGGAAGCGCGGCTTGCCAGTTTCATGGCGATCGCCACGGGCGACGTGCCGGCCCGCCACTGGTTCCGGCTGGGCCGCGAAGTGACGCCGATCGGACGCGGTGCGGCGCTGGTCTCGTGGTCGGGATCGATGTTCGAGTATCTCATGCCGTCGCTGGTCATGCGCGCGCCGCTCGGCAGCCTGATCGAGAAGACCAACGATCTGATCGTGCAGCGCCAGATCGACTACGCGGCCGGCCTCGGCGTGCCGTGGGGCATCTCCGAATCGGCCTACAATGCGCGCGACAAGGAGTTGACCTACCAATACTCCAACTTCGGCGTGCCGGGGCTGGGCTTCAAGCGCGGCCTGAGCGAGAACGTCGTCATCGCGCCCTACGCGACGGCGCTCGCCGCCATGGTCGATCCGGCGGCGGCGACTGCCAATTTCACCCGCTTGGCGGAGATCGGCGGGCGTGGCCGTTACGGCTTCTACGAGGCGCTCGACTTCACCCCGTCGCGCCTGCCGGAAGGCAAGGCCCAGGCCGTCGTGCGCGCCTACATGGCCCATCATCAGGGCATGACGATCGTCGCCATCGCCAATGCGCTGCTCGACGGCGTGATGCGCGCGCGCTTCCATGCCGAGCCGATGATCCAGGCGACCGAGCTGCTGCTGCAGGAGCGCACGCCGCGCGATGTCGCGGTCGCCCATCCGCACGCCGAGGAGGTCGGCGCCAGCACCTCGGTCGACGGGCTGGAGCAGGCCGTCGTGCGCCGCCTGCATAATCCGCACGCCGCCAGCCCGTCCGTGCACCTGCTGTCCAACGGCCGCTACTCCGTGATGCTGACCGCCGCCGGCTCGGGCTACAGCCGGTGGGGCCAGTACGCCGTCACGCGCTGGCGCGAGGATGCGACGCGCGACGATTGGGGCAGCTATGTCCTGCTGCGCGACGTCGAAAGCGGCGAGGCATGGTCGGCGACCTACCAGCCGTGCGGCACGCGGCCCGACAGCTACGACGTCATGTTCGCCGAGGATCGCGCGGAGTTCGTGCGGCGCGACGGCGCCCTCACCACGACCCTCGACGTCGTCGTCTCGCCGGAGGACGACGCCGAGGTCCGACGCGTTTCCATCGTCAACGCGGGCGGTCGATCGCGCGATATCGAGCTCACCTCCTATGCCGAGATCGTGCTGGCGCCGCCGCTCGCCGATTCGGCGCATCAGGCCTTCTCCAAGCTCTTCGTGGAGACCGAGTACCTGGCCGGCACCGGCGCCATCCTGGCGACGCGCCGTCGGCGCGGCCCGGGCGAACCCGAGCTGTGGGCCGCCCATCTGGCGGTCGTCGAGGGCGAGGCGGTCGGCGCGATCGAGATCGAGACCGATCGCGCCCGCTTCCTCGGCCGCGGCAACGACATCGGCAATGCAGTCGCCGCGATCGACGGACGGCGCTTGTCCAACACCGTCGGAGCCGTGCTCGATCCGGTTTTCGCGCTGCGCCGGCGCCTGCGGGTTCCCGCGGGCGGCACGGCGCGGGTCGCCTTCTGGACGCTGGTGGCCTCGTCGCGCGAGGCGCTGCTCGACGCGATCGACAAGCACCAGGACACCAATGCCTTCGAGCGGGCCGCCACGCTGGCCTGGACCCAGGCACAAGTGCAGTTGCGCCACCTCGACATAGCGCCCGTCCAGGCCAGCCTCTACCAACGCCTGGCGGGACATGTGCTTTACGCCAACCCGGCGCTGCGCTCGTCGTCGGACACGATCCGGCGCGGCCTGGCCGGCCAGCATTTCCTGTGGGCGCAGGGCATCTCGGGCGACGTGCCGATCGTGCTGGTGCGCATCGACGAGATCGAGGATTCGGGCATCGTCCGCGAGCTGCTGCGCGCCCGCGAGTACTGGCGCCTGAAGGGACTGGTGGTCGATCTCGTGATCCTGAACGAGCGCGGCGCCTCCTATGTGCAGGACCTGCAGGTCGCGCTGGAGACGCTGGTCCGCACCAGCCGGTCGCGCCACGCATCTCGGCTTCGAGAGCGAGGCGGGCGGCATCTTCGTGCTGCGCAGCGACCTGATTCCGGCCGAGACCCGCGCCCTGCTGCTCGCCGTCGCACGGGTGGTTCTGCTGGGCCGGCGCGGCGGCCTGGCCGAGCAGCTCGATCGCGTGCAGACGTCGCGCGGCGCCCTGCCGCCGGCCAGGCGCAAGCCCCCGACCGACGCCGGTCCTCTGGAGAATCCGCCGTCCGTCGCGGCCCTGGCGGCGCTGCAGTTCTTCAACGGCCTTGGCGGCTTCTCGCCCAACGGCCGCGAGTACGTGACGGTGCTCGGACCGGGCCAATCGACGCCGGCACCCTGGATCAACGTCGTCTCCAACCCCTCGTTCGGCTTCCAGGTGGCGGCCGAGGGCGGCGGCTACACCTGGTCGCAGAACAGCCGCGACAACCAGCTCACCCCGTGGTCGAACGATCCGGTCAGCGACCGGCCCGGCGAGGTCCTCTATGTGCGCGATCTCGACAGCGGCGCTCTGTGGACGCCGACGGCGCTGCCGATCCGTCACGAAACGGCGCCTTACATCGTGCGGCACGGGAAGGGCTACAGCCGCTTCGAGGTCGTGGCGCACGGCATCGCGCTCGAGTTGCTGCAGTACGTTCCGCTGTCGATCCCATCAAGATCTCGCGGCTCACCATCCGCAACGTGTCCGACCGTCCGCGACGGCTGTCGGTCACCGCCTATGCCGAATGGGTGCTTGGCCTGTCGCGCGGCGCCTCGGCGCCGATGGTCGTCACCGAGCGCGACGCCGCGACCGGCGCGATCTTCGCGCGCAATCCCTGGAACATGCATCACGGCGGGCGCGTGGCCTTCGCCGACCTGGGCGGCCGGCAGACCGCGTGGACCGCCGATCGCGGCGAGTTCATCGGCCGCAATTGCACCCTCGACAATCCCGCGGCGCTGAGCGCCGCCATCCCGCTGTCGCAACGCGTCGGCGCCGGCCTCGATCCGTGCGCGGCCCTGCAGACGACGATCGACCTCGAGCGCAACGCCGTGACGGAGGTCGTCTTCTTCCTCGGCCAGGCCGGCGGCGCCGCCGAGGCGCAGGCCTTGATCGAGCGTTACCGCGCCGCCGATCTCGACGCCGTCCATCGCGAGGTCACGGACTATTGGGAGGAGACCCTGGGCGCGGTGCAGGTCAAGACGCCGGATCCTGCCATGGACATCATGCTGAACGGCGCGTTGCTCTATCAGACGCTGGCCTGCCGCTACTGGGCGCGTTCGGCCTTCTATCAGGCAAGCGGCGCCTACGGCTTCCGCGACCAGTTGCAGGACGTCATGGCACTGATGGTCGCAAGGCCGGCGATGGCGCGCGAGCACATCCTGCGCGCCGCGGCGCGGCAGTTCGTCGAGGGCGACTTCCAGCACTGGTGGTTTCCACCGGCGGGCCAGGGCGTCCGCACGCGCATTTCCGACGACCGGGCATGGCTCGCCACGGTCGCGGCGCACTATGTCGAGACGACCGGCGATGCCGCCATCCTCGACGAACGCGTGCCGTTCCTCGACGGCCCCGCCCTCAAGCCCGGCGAACACGATCGCTACTTCCAGCCCGACCTCGGCCGACGAGACGGCCTCGCTGTTCGAGCATTGCGCGCGCGGCCTCGATCTCAGCCTGGCCACGGGCGCGCACGGCCTGCCGCTGATCGGCACCGGCGACTGGAACGACGGCATGAATCGCGTCGGCGAGGCGGGCAAGGGCGAGAGCGTGTGGCTGGGCTGGTTCTTCCATGCAGCACTCACGGCTTTCGCGCCCATCGCCGTGGCCCGTGGCGAACTGGCGCGCGCGAGCGCCTGGAAGGCGCATGCCGATGCGCTCGGCGTCGCGCTCGATCGCGAGGCTTGGGACGGCGACTGGTATCGGCGCGGCTATTACGACGACGGCACGCCGCTGGGCTCCGCCGCGAGCGAGGAGTGCCGGATCGATTCCATCGCGCAGTCCTGGGCGGCGATCTCGGGTGCCGGCGATCGGCTGCGTGCCGTCCAGGCGATGGCGGCCCTCGACAGCCGGCTCGTGCATCGCGGCGATCGGCTGGCGCTGCTGTTCACGCCGCCGTTCGACAAGACGGCGCTGGATCCCGGCTACATCAAGGGCTATCCGCCCGGCATTCGCGAGAATGGCGGCCAGTACACCCATGCCGCCGCGTGGTCGATCATGGGCTTCGCCGCGCTCGGGCAGGGCGACAAGGCGGCCGAGCTGTTCTCGCTCATCAATCCCATCAACCACACCAACACACGCGCCGGCGTGCTTCGCTACAAGGTCGAGCCCTATGTCGTGGCGGCCGACGTCTATTCGGTGCCGCCGCATGTCGGGCGCGGCGGCTGGACCTGGTACACGGGCTCGGCCGGCTGGCTCTACCGCGCCGGCATCGAGTCGATCCTGGGCCTCAGGGTCAATGGGGATTCAGTGCTGCTCGATCCGTGCATCCCGGCCGCCTGGCCGGGCTTCGAGATGACGCTGCGCTACCGCGGTGCAGTCTACGAAATCTCGGTCCGAAATCCCGGGGGCGTCAGCCGCGGCGTGATCGCCGCTCAACTCGACGGGGAGCCTCAGCTCGTCTCGGAGGGCAAGGTGCGCCTGAGGCTCGGCGCGGATCGCGGCGCGCACGCGATCATCGTCACCCTGGGTTAGGCTACTTGCGCTTGGCGGCCGCGGCCTTGGCCGGGTTGGAGTTGGCCGAGGCGAAGGGCGACGTCGAAACGACGACCTTCGGCTTGTTCTGCTTGGGCTTCTTGGCTTCGCGATTGCCGCGGCGGTGTTTCATGGACATCTGATTGCCTCTGGCGCTATGCCGGAGCGCGGAACATCCGCGCCCGCGGACCCTAGGCGCTTTCCCCTGGCCTGTACGATTTATCTCATCCTGCGCCAGCGAGAGCCCGTTCCTTCAACAGCAGGACCGTCTCGGCAATGATACTATAAGCAAGCAAGAAATGTCCGACGCCCTCTCAAACGCATCAGCCTTGCTGCATTCCGTCTTCGGCTTCAACGAATTCCGGCCCGGCCAGGAGGAGATCGTCGAGGCCGTGCTGGCGGGCGAGAATGTGCTGGCCGTCATGCCGACCGGCAGCGGCAAGTCGCTGTGCTATCAGCTCCCCGCCATCGCCCGGCCGGGTCTCACGCTGGTCATATCGCCGCTGATCGCCCTGATGCGCGACCAGGTGCGGGCGCTCAGCGCGGCGGGCGTCGCGGCGGGCAGTCTCAATTCGTCGAATGAACCGGCTGAGAATGCGCGCGTGCTCGCTCTGCTGCGTCGGCGCGAGCTGCGCTTGCTCTATGTCGCGCCCGAGCGGCTGGCGAGGCCGGACACGGTCGAGATGCTGGCCGAAGCGCATGTGGCCATGATGGCGATCGACGAGGCGCACTGCGTCTCGCAATGGGGTCACGATTTCCGCCCGGAATACCTGGCGCTGGGCAACCTCGCGCGGCAGATCGGCGGCCGGCTGCAGACCCTGGCGCTCACCGCCACGGCCGACGCGCCGACGCGCAGCGACATCGCCGACAAGCTGTTCCCCGCCCCGCCGCGCGTGTTCGTCCGGAGCTTCGACCGGCCGAACCTCCGGCTCGCCTTCAAGCCCAAAGAGCGCTCCTCCCGGCAGGTGCTGGCCTACGCGCGGGCGCATGACGGCGAAAGCGGCATCGTCTATTGCGCCTCGCGGCGCAAGGTGGAGGAACTGGCGGCCGCGCTCGCGGCCGCGGGCATCCGCGCGCTGCCCTATCACGCCGGTCTCGACAAGGCGGTGCGCGACGCCAACCAGGACGCCTTCCAGCAGCAGGACGGCGTGGTGATGACGGCCACCGTCGCCTTCGGCATGGGCATCGACAAGCCCGACGTGCGTTTCGTCTGCCATGCCGACCTGCCGGCCAATGTCGAGGCCTACTACCAGGAGATCGGCCGCGCCGGCCGCGACGGGCTGCCGGCCGACACCTTGACGCTCTACAGCCTGGGCGACATGCAGCTTCGCCGCCTGCAGATCGAGCAGGGCGAGTCGTCTGACGAGCGCAAGCGGATCGAGCGCCAGCGCCTCACCGCCCTCCTGGCGCTGGCCGAGGCGCCGCGCTGCCGGCGCCAGACCCTGCTCGCCTATTTCGGCGAATCCTCGGAGCCCTGCGGCAACTGCGATCTCTGCCAGGAAGGCGTCGAACGGTTCGACGGCACCATCGACGCGCAGAAGGCGATGTCGGCCATCGTGCGCACCGGCGAGCGCTTCGGCACCGAGCATCTCGTCGCCATCCTCACCGGCGATCGCACCGAGAACGTGCTGAAGTTCAACCACGACCGGCTGCCGACCTTCGGCGTCGGCGCGGACCGCAAGCCGGCCGAGTGGCGCTCGATCTTCCGCCAGCTCTCCGCCACCAGCCTGATCGCGCAGGACCTGATGGAGCACGGCCGCTGGCAGGTCACCGGCGAGGGGTGGCGGGTGCTGAAGGGCGACGGCCGTATCGAGTTGCGCAAGGATCTCGCATCGGCGGCCGCGGGCAAGGGCGCACGCCGCGACAGGCGGGCCGCCGTCGCGTCGGCCATCGTGGGCGAAGCGGACGCCGTTCTGCTGGAGGCGCTGAAGGCGCTGCGCACCAGGCTCGCGCTGGCGCAGAAGGTGCCGGCCTATGTCGTGTTCTCCGACCGCACGCTGGTCGAGCTCGCCACGCATCGACCCTCGAGCCCGCGCGCCATGCGGGAGATCCACGGCGTCGGCGATACCAAGCTCGAACGGTACGGAACGGCGTTCCTGGAGGTCGTCCAGGCCCACGCCCGCCAGCCGTCCCCGCCGGAACCGGCGACCGGGCAGCCACGTTAGAAGGGTCGCGCTGCGGCCAAAGTCTGCGCGGCGATCGCCCAACGAGCGGGCAGCGAGGTGGAGAAGCACGATGAGCGGGGCGATCCCCAAAGCCCGAACAGGCGTTCCGGGCCTCGACGACATTCTGGTGGGTGGATTGGCCGCCGGCCGGATCTTTCTCCTGGAAGGCACCCCGGGCACGGGCAAGACCACCATGGCCCTCAGCTTCCTGCTCGAGGGCGCCAAGGTGGGCGAACGCGGCCTCTATATAACCCTGTCGGAAACCGTGCAGGAATTGCGCACCGGCGCACAGTCTCACGGCTGGAACCTCGGCGACGGCATCGAGATCTTCGAGGTGGTGCCGCCCGAGAGCGTGCTCGACTCCGACCAGCAGCAAAGCCTGCTCTATTCGTCCGATCTCGAGCTCGGCGAAACGACCAAGGTGATCTTCGATGCCGTGGAGCGCACCAGGGCGCAGCGCATCGTCGTCGATTCGCTGTCGGAAATCCGGCTGCTGGCGCAGAGTTCGCTGCGCTACCGCCGCCAGATCCTGGCCTTGAAGCACTACTTCGCGCGCCACGGCTCCACCGTGCTGCTGCTCGACGACCTGACGGCCGACACCTTCGACAAGACGGTCCATAGCGTCGCCGCCGGCGTCATCAGGCTGGAGGAGATGACGCCCGACTACGGCGCCGAGCGGCGGCGGCTGCGCGTCATAAAGTATCGCGCCCAGAGCTTCCGCGGCGGCTTCCACGACTTCGTCATCCGCCAAGGCGGCGCCCATGTCTTCCCGCGGCTGGTGGCGGCCGAGCATCGTCGCGATCGCGTTCGCGGACGCCTGCGCAGCGGCATCGCCGGACTAGACGCGCTCCTCGGGGGCGGCGTCGAACGCGGTTCCAGCACGCTTCTGCTCGGCCCGACCGGCGCCGGCAAGAGCCTGATCACCCTGCAGTTCGTGACCCAGGCGGTGCGCGACGGCGGCAAGGCCGCCATGTTCATCTTCGACGAGGAATTGGGCCTGTTGTTCGAGCGCGCCAAGCCGTTGGGCTTCGACCTGGCGGCCATGCGCGACAGCGGGCGCCTTTCGATCGTGCAGCTCGATGCGGCGGAGCTGTCGCCCGGCGAGTTCGCGCAGAAGGTCCGCGACAGCGTGCGCGGCGGCAACGTCTCGGCGGTCGTGATCGACAGCCTCAACGGCTATCAGGCGGCGATGCCGCAGGAGAACTCGCTGATCCTGCACATGCACGAGCTGCTGCAATACTGCAACCGCCAGGGCGTCTCGACCTTCCTCACCGTGGCCCAGCACGGCCTGATCGGCGAAATGAGGACGCCGGTCGACGTCACCTATCTCGCCGATTCGGTGCTCATGCTGCGCTTCTTCGAGGCCCGGGGTGCGGTGCGCCGCGCCATCTCCATCGTCAAGAAGCGCACCGGCAAGCACGAGGACACGATCCGCGAATTCTGGATCAACGACGGCTTGCATGTCGGCGATCCGCTCGTGCAGTTCCATGGCGTGCTGCGCGGGACGCCGGTGCTGCCCGTCGACGGCATGCCGGCCCAGCCGGCCATGAGCGGGTGACCGCCGCCGGCCCGGGCCTGCCGTTGCGTGCGCTGGTGCTGGCGCCCCGCGGCCGCGACTCCTCCGTCGCCGCCTCGCTGATCGACCAGGCCGGCGTGGCCTGCCGCATCTGCAGCGATCTCGCCGACCTCGTGGCGGCGCTGGACGATACCGCCGCCTTCGTGCTGATGACGGAAGAGGCGATCCGCGGCGCCGATCTCAAGCCGCTGACCGTGTGGCTGGCCGGCCAGCCCGCCTGGTCCGACCTGCCGTTCGTGCTGGTGACCGACCACGGCGGCGGGCCCGAGCGCAATCCGATCGCGGCGCGCTGGCTGGAGGCGCTCGGTAACGTGTCGTTCATCGAGCGGCCGTTCCATCCCACGACGCTGATGAGCGTGGTGCGCGCCACGGTCAAGGGCCGCGGCCGGCAGCATGAGACGCGCTCGCTGCTGGAAGACCTGCGGCGGGGCGAATTGCGGCTGCAGCAGATCAACGACCAGCTCGAGCGCCGGGTCGCGGAGCGCACCGCGCAGCTTCAGCACGCGCACGACGAGCTGCTGGAGCAGATCGCCGAGCGCGCCCGCACCGAGGAGCAGCTCCGTCACATGCAGAAGCTCGAATCGATCGGCCAGCTCACCGGCGGCGTGGCGCACGACTTCAACAATCTGCTGACCGCCGTCCTGGGCAATCTCGAGCTGCTGCGCCGGCGGCTGCCGCCCGATCCCGCCATCGATCGGCTGATCGAGGGTGCGACCCAGGGCGCCCAGCGCGGCGCGTCGCTGACCCAGCGCCTGCTGGCCTTCGCCCGCCGCCAGGCGCTCGAGCCCAGGCCCATCGATCTTGCCGAGCTGGCGAGGGGCATGGCCGACCTGCTTCGCCGTTCGCTGGGGCCGGCCATCGCCATCGAGTTCGACCTGCCGGCCGGCCTGCCGCCGGCCCTCGCCGACCACAACCAGATCGAGCTCGCCCTGCTCAACCTCGCGGTCAATGCGCGCGATGCCATGGCCGAGGGCGGCACGCTCGTGGTCGGTCTTTCCTCCGAGCTGGTCCCCTCGGCGCGCGACGTGGCGGCCGGCCATTATGTCTGTCTCTCCGTCACGGACACCGGCGCCGGCATGGATCCGCTGACCCTCAGCCGCGCCATCGAACCCTTCTTCTCGACCAAGGAGGTCGGCAAGGGAACCGGCCTCGGCCTGTCGATGATCCATGGGCTGGCCTTGCAGTTGAAGGGCACGCTGCGCCTCTACAGCGAGCCGGGGCGCGGCACGCGGGCCGAGCTGTGGCTGCCTGTCGCCCATGGCGCCGCGACGGCGCTGCCGGCCGAGCCCGCCACCGATGTCGGCGTCAGCAAGCGGCGCCGGACGCTGCTGTTCGTCGACGATGATTTCCTGATCAGCCTCAGCACCGCCTCCCTGCTGGAGGATCTCGGCCATACCGTGATCAAGGCCGCGTCCGGCTCGGCCGCGCTCGACGTGCTGAAAAGCGACAGGCCGGTCGACCTGCTGATCACCGACTACGCCATGCCCGGCATGACCGGCCTGCAACTGGCGGAGGCGGCGCGCAAGCTCAGGCCCGACCTGCCGATCTTGCTCGCCACCGGCTATGCCGACCTGCCCGCGCGCCCCAAGCTCGAGCTGCCGCGGCTTTCCAAGCCCTATCAGCAGAAGCAGCTCGCCGAGCAGATCACGTCCCTGCTCGGCTGAGCCTCAGGCCATCATCGGCATCAGCCGCCGTACCCTCTCGTCGCGCAGCCACAGCCCGAGCCAGATGAACAGGCCGAGCCAGACGCCGAACAGCGTGTGGGTGAACAACGGGTCGCCCAGTCTCAGGTGGCTGGCGATCGCGCCGCCCATCAGGCCGGTCAGCAGGACCGCGCCCAGGACCGAGGTGCGCGGCCAGGCATAGAGCGCCGTGCCGACCAGCGTGACGACGCCCAGGAAGCGGGCGAACGAGTTGGTCGCGGGATAGCCCAGCTCGCGCAGGCTGTCGGTGACCGGCTGGATCGGCACCAGCTTGATGGCGCCGTCCAGCAGCAGGAACAGGACCGCGATGCCGCTCAGCACGCGGCCGGTCCACAGGGCCGTGCGGGAGGTCACGGTCAGCCCTTCTTGATCGGCGTGGCGATCGACCACTTGATGCCGAACGGGTCGCGCAGCTGGCCGTAGCGGTCGCCCCAGAACATCTCCTGGACCGGCAGCAGCACCTCGGCGCCGGCCTCGGTTGCGCGCTTCCACCAGGCGTCGACGTCGTCGACCTGCAGGTGCAGCATAAAGGCGCCCGGCGTCTCCAGCGGGTGGCCGTGGTCGGGAAAGGCGTCTGCCAGCATCAGCGAGCCGCCATTGATCACGAGATGGATGTGCATGTAGCGGCCCTTGTCGTCGGGCGGCAGGCGCATGGCCTCGGTGGCGCCGAACGCCTTCTGGTAGAAATCGGCGGCCTTGCCGGCGTCGCTGACGCCGAGATAGGGGGCAACGCCGCCCAGCACCGGCGGATTGGCAGGGGTCATGAAGGTCTCCTCGGTTGGCTCTGCCCCGAGGACGAACGGAGCGGGCCCGATCCGACAGAGGCCCGTCAGTTTTTTGGCCAGGCCTTCCGGCCGTCCAGATGGTCGAGATGCTGGCGGATGTGGGCGGCTTCGGCCGGTGTGTTGGCCAGCGAGATGGCGCGATCGAAGGCTTCGCGCGCTTCGGCGGGGCGCTCGAGCTGCTGCAGCAGGGCGCCCTTGACGCCGTGGAAGTAGAAATAGCCGGAAAGCCGCGCCGCCAGCGGCTCGATCATTTCCAGCGCGGCGGCGGGGCCGCGCACCTTGTTCACCGCCACGGCGCGGTTCAGGGTCACCACCGGCGACGGCTGCAGCCGCTCGAGATTGGCGTAGAGAAGATCGATCTGGGCCCAGTCGGTGTCCGCGGCCCGCTCGGCGCGCGCGTGCAGGGCGGCGATGGCGGCCTGGATCTGGTAGGGGCCGGGCCGGCGATGGCGCACCGCCTTGTCGATCAGCGCCAGGCCTTCGGCGATGCGCTTGGGATCCCACCGGCTGCGATCCTGATCCTCCAGCAGCACGACGGCGCCGTGCGCGTCGAAGCGGGCGGCCGCGCGCGCCTGCTGCAGCAGCATCAGCGCCACGAGGCCCATGACCTCCGGATCGCTCGGGAAGACGCGCAGCAGCAGGCGGCCCAGCCGGATTCCTTCCTCGGCCAGGGCAGCCCGCGTCGCGGCCTGTTCGCTGGGCGCCGAGTAGCCTTCGTTGAACACGAGATAGACCATGGCCGCCACGGCGGCGAGCCGCCCGGCGCGCTCGTCGGCGCCCGGCGTCTCGAACGGCACGTCGGCATCGGCGATGCGGCCCTTGGCGCGGGTGATGCGCTGCTCCATGGCGGCCTCGCCCACCACGAAGGCGCGGGCGATCTGTCTCACCGAGAGCCCGCAGACGATGCGCAGGGCCAGGGCGATCTGTTGCGTCGCCGGCAGGTCGGGATGGCAGCAGATGAACAGCAGCCGCAGGATGTCGTCGCGGTAGTGGCTGCTGTCGAGCCGCTCGGCGAGGCCGCTTTCGGCGTCGTCGAGGTCGGAGAGGGCGGCCTCGTCGGGCAGCGCGACCTGCCTGGCGCGCCGGCGCACATCGTCCATCGCCGCGTTGCGGCCGACCAGGATCAGCCAGGCGGCGGCGTCGCGCGGCGGTCCGTTCTGCGGCCAGGTGCGCAGCGCGCGCAGGCAGGCTTCCTGGAAGGCTTCCTCGGCGGTGTCGAGATCGCGGAAATAGCGCAGCAGCGCGCCCATCGCCTGGGGGCGGGCCGACGCGAGGACGGCGTCGATCCAGCCGAGGTCGTTCACGCCGCCGGTTTCCTTTCCACGGCGAGCTGGTGGTCATCGAGCTGGGCGACCGGCCGGATCTCGTAGCTGCCGGTGCCGGGATTGGCCTTGGCGAGGTCCTTGGCGGTCTCGATGGCGGCGTCGAGCGAGGCGCAGTCGACGATGAAGAAGCCCAGGAGCTGCTCCTTGGTCTCGGCGAAGGGCCCGTCGATCACCATGTCCTCGCGGCCCTTGCGCAGGGTGGTGGCGGCCGTCGTCGGCAGCAGGCGCGCCACCGGGCCCAGCCTGCCCTGCCTGGCTAGCTTGTCCTGGACCGCGCCCAGGCGGGCCATGGTCTCGTCATGATAGTCCTTGGACCACGCGCCGATGGCGTCCTCGGAATTGTAGCAAAGGATGGCGTAGAGCATGGGAACGGTCCTCGATATTGCCTAAGGACGAACGAAGCACGCCGCCGCCGACAAGGTCGGGCGGGAATTTTTCCGCGGAACTTAACAGGTCCTGCATCATGGATTGCGCCGGACCGACTTCCTTCTTGCGGATGATGTAGGTCGTTCCCTGGGCCGGATCGCGCAGCCCCTCCTTGAACGCTTGGGCCTCTTCCTTTGCCGTCAAGCGAATGGCTTTCTTGAACTTGGGATCCCGCTTTCTGTACGCTTTGATCTCCTTGAGCACAGCTTTCATGTCGGTCTCGACCTCGGCGGCGCGTTTGTTGATGAAGTCGCCGACGGCCTGGTTGATCAGCTTGTTCATGGGCGTCTTCAGGACGCTTTGAAGCATCGCAAGCCCGACGCGCAGCGTGGGTTCGAGCCGAACAGGCGTGACCTTGATACCCGCTCTTGCAACCTTGCGACCTCGCGCCCCCTTGGGGATCGACCTTGTCTTGCCCTTGGCGGTGGCATGCTTGCCCATGACGGGACTGTTGCGGATGGGCCAAGTGATGTCAAATTCCGATTTTGGCATCTTTCCGGACAGGCGCGCCCGCTCACTCCCCCGTCGAGGAGATCGGATTGGCGAACGGCGTGCCGGCATTGAGGATGCGGTAGCGGCCGGCTTGGATCTCGGCCGCGGTCACGATGCCGGTGCGGGCGCTGCCGCCGTCCAGCCCCAGCCGGTCGCCCTCGAACAGGTGCGGGTCTTCCATGCCGCTGATCGCCCTGTGCTTGTCGGGCGGGGTATGGCCGTGCACCACCAGCGTGCCCTTGAAGCCGCCGGTCCAGTCGAGGAAGCCGTGATTGATCCAGGCCCAGCGCGCCTCGGTGAAGATCGTCCAGGGCCGGGCCAGGAACTCGTCGGGATCGGCATGCGGGTCGAGCCCGCCATGGACGAACAGCGTGTTGCCGAGCCGCACATGCGAGCGCATGCCGTAGAGGCGATGCATGATCGCCTCGCCCAGCGCCGTCTTGAACAACGCCTGGTCGATCGCGGCATCCGGGCGAGCGGCGCGCCTGCGCATCTGGTCCAGCAGCAGCTGGCCGCCCATGCGCTTGCTGAGCCACATGGCCTCGGCCCGATGGGCGTGCGGGCCGCCGATCAGGGCCAGCATCATCATGATCTCGTGGTTGCCCATCAGCCGGTCGACATGGTCGACGCCGCGCGCCGCCTCGTCCTCCGCCCAGAGGTCGAGCACGCCGACGCTGTCGGGTCCGCGATTGATCATGTCGCCGAGGAAGACCAGGCGCCGCCGGCCGTCGGCATCCGCTGCAAGGCCCGCGATGGCGTCGAGCAGGGCGCGGCATTGCTCGGCGCAGCCATGGACGTCGCCCACCGCGAACACCGTCTCGCCGGCGAGCTCGAACGGCGCCGCCTTCCAGTCGGAGATCTCGACAGGGACCTTCACGGGCATGTCCATGCCGGCGATGCTAGCCCCATCTGGTGCGGCGCTCCACCGCGGCGGCGGCGGACCGGGGTGTCCGCTCGGCCCCGCCGGTCAGCGGGCGTCGTTGTCGCGGATGAAGGCGTGCACCCGCGGCATGATCTGCTCGCGCCACTTGCGGCCGTTGAAGATGCCGTAGTGGCCGACCCGCGGCTGCTCCCAATGGACGTGGCGGGCGCCGGGGATGTTGGGGGTCAGCGCATGGGCGGCCTTGGTCTGGCCGATGCCCGAGATGTCGTCGAGCTCGCCCTCGACCGTCATCAGCGCGGTCTCGATGGCGGCGGGATCCACCTTGCGGCCGTGGCTCACCCATTCGCCGCGCGGCAGCAGGTGCTCCTTGAACACGACCTCGACGGTCTGCAGGTAGAACTCGGCGGTGAGGTCCATCACGGCGAGATACTCGTCGTAGAAGGTGCGATGGGCGTCGGCGTTGTCGTCGTCGCCTTTGATGAGATGCTCGAACTGGCGCATGTGGGCGTTGATGTGCCGGTCGAGATTCATGCTGATGAACGAGGTGAGCTGCAGGAAGCCCGGATAGACGCGGCGCAGGGCCGCCGGATAGTTGAGCGGCACCGTCGAGATCACGTTCTGGCGGAACCACATCATCGAGTTGCGCATCGCCAGGTCGTTCGGCGTGGTCGGGCTGACCCGGGTGTCGATGGGCCCGCCCATCAGGGTGAGCGACTTCGGCTGCCGCGGATCCTTGGCCTCGGCCATCAGCGCGGCGGCGGCAAGGACGGGCACCGACGGCTGGCAGACCGCGATCACGTGCAGGTCCGGGCCGAGATAGCGGCAGAACTCCATGATGTAGTCGACATAGTCGTCGAGATCGAAGTTGCCCTGGGCGAGCGGCACCTCGCGGGCGTCGGTCCAGTCGGTGATGTGCACGTCGTGCTCGGGCAGGAGCGCTTCGACGGTGCCGCGCAGCAGGGTGGCGAAATGTCCGCTCATCGGCGCCACCAGCAGCACCTTGGGATCCTGCCGCACTGCGTCGCGGCGGAAGCGCAGGAGCTGGCCGAACGGCTTGCGCAGCAGGACTTCTTCGTTGACCGCGACCGTCTTGTTGCCGACCTCCGCCGTGGCGAGGCCGAAGGAGGGCTTGCCGTAGTTCTGCGTCAGCCGCGCCACGATCTCGGCGCTGGCCGCGACCGACTTGCCGAACCAGGTGTCGGTCAGCGGGTTGTAGGGGCTGGAATAGACCTGCTCCAGCGCGTTCGCCCAGAGGCGGACGGGCGTCGCGAGCTGGCGCTGGAACTCGTACGCCTGGTACATCCAAGAAGACGCTAACACGTTGATTTCCTTTTCTTTTATTTTGGTACCCGAGGGGAGGTACCTACACTGTCAACGCCTTCGATATGGTTACGCTGCGCCGATTATGCCGCACCCTTTTTGTGACGAAGAAGCCCCACGCTCCCGATGCAACTCTACCCCGCCGATGCGGCGATTGCGACCGGCAAGTCGGCACGGCGGTCGACGCCTGCGGCTACAGCAACCGCCGCACGGCCGCTGCGATTGCCTCCGCCTTGGCCTCGTGCGTGAAATGGGTGACGAAACGGCCGTTGCGGTCGAGCACGTAGACGATCGAGGAATGATCCATCAGGTAGGGGCCGCCGTCCTTGCTCGGCACCTTCTGGTAGTAGACGCGATAGGCGCGGGCGACGTCGGCGATCTGCTGCGGCGTGCCGGTGAGGCCGATGTAGGTCGGCCCGAAATTCTCGACATAGCCCTTGAGCAGTTGCGGCGTGTCGCGCTCGGGATCGATGGTGATGAAGACCAGGTTGACCTTCTTGGCGGCGTCCGGCCCGAGCTGTTCGACGGCGTTCTCCATCAGCAGCAGCGAGGTCGGGCAGACGTCGGGGCAGTAGGTGTAGCCGAAATAGATCAGGGTCGGCTTGCCCTTGAGGCTGTCGCTGGTGACGGTACGGCCGTTCTGGTCGGTGAGGCTGAAGGGTCCGCCGATCGCCGGCTGGCTGCCGTGATAGGCATCCCAGCCGATCCATGCCGCGGCTGCGGCGAGAGCGACGATCCAGACCCCCAGCAGGGCCTTCATGGTGCGAGACATGGGCTGAGCATGGGACGCGCCGGCCGGCTCGACAAGCCGGACCGCTGGTCGCACAAGGGAAGCCGAGGGGCACCAGGAGGAGACGATGTTCTACGATGCCGCCAAGCGCGACCACGGCCTGCCGCAGGATCCGCTGAAATCGCTGATCGTGCCGCGGCCGATCGGCTGGATCTCGACCGTCGACCGCCAGGGCCGCGTCAACTTGGCGCCCTACAGCTTCTACAACGGCGTCAGCGAGTTCCCGCCCATGGTCTGCTTCGCCATCACCGGCACCTACGGCGACACGCCGACCAAGCACAGCCGCATGAACGCCGAGGCGACCGGCGAGTTCGTCGTCAACATGGTGAGCGAGAGCCTGAAGGAGCAGATGAACGTCACCACCAGCATGGTGGCGTTCGGCGTCGACGAGCTGAAACTGGCCGGCCTCACGCCCGAGCCGTGCAGATTGGTCAAGCCGCCGCGCGTCAGGGAATTGCCGGTGGCGCTGGAATGCCGGTACTGGCGCACCATCGAGCTGCCGGTCGAGAAGGGCCACGAGGTCAAGCGCGGCTCGGTGGTGTTCGGCCAGGTCGTGGGCGTGCATATCGACGACGGCATCATCAAGGACGGCCGCATCGACACGCTGGCCTTCCGGCCGGTCGCCCGCCTGGGCTACAGCGAATACTCCACGGTCGACAATGTCTGGCGCATGCGCCGGCCGGACGATTCGCGGTACCAGTAAGCGGTCAGACTCCTCTCACTGAGGCCTCACCACGGGCGCCACTGACCGCGCCATCGCCAGCAGGCGCTTGTCGGCCATCGCTTCGCCCATCAGCATGAAGCCCACCGGCAGCTCGCCGTGAGCGTGGCAGGGCAGGCTGATGGCGCAGCGGTCGAGGAAGTTGCCGACGGTCGTGTTGCGCAGCAGCAGCATGTTCTTCCTGGTGAAGCCCTCCGGCGTCGAGACCTCGTCGAGCGTCGGGGCGACGATGGCGCAGGTCGGCATGGCGACGGCGTCGTAGTTGGCGGTGATCGCCGAGACGCGCCGTTGCAGGTCGGCGCGCGCCTGCAGCAGGTCGATGTAGTCGGCCGCGCTCATGTCCTTGCCGCGCATGATGCGCGGATGGACGAACGGATCGTAGTCCTTGCCGCGGCGGGCGATCAGCTTGTGGTGCCAGGCATAGGCCTCGGCCGCCGCGAATCCGCCCTTGGCGCTGATGGCCGGCAATTCGGCGAGTTCCGGCAGGTCGATCCGCTCGATCTTGGCGCCGATCGCCGACAGCGCCCTCAACGCCCTTTCGAAGGCGCCGGCGACGACGGGATCGAGCTCGTCCATGACGATAGTGCATGGGCACGGCCAGCCGCAGGCCCACCAGCGGCGCCGGCGCCGGCACCTCGATGGGCTCGCCGGCGAACACCGAATCGACGATGGCGCAGCACTCGACGGAGTTGGCGAGGGGGCCGATCGAATCGAGCGAGGTCGAGAGCGGCACCACGCCGTCGATCGGCACGCGCCGCGCCGTCGGCTTGAAGCCGACGATGCCGCACACCGCGGCGGGGATGCGGACCGAGCCGCCGGTGTCGGTGCCCAGCGCCGCCACGGCCATGCCGTCGCCGACCGACACCGCCGCGCCCGAGGAGGAGCCGCCGGGCACGCGCTTGCGGTCGGCCGGATTGCCCGGCGTGCCGTAATGCGGGTTGAAGCCCACGCCCGAGAAGGCGAACTCGCTCATGTTGGTGCTGCCGACGATCACCGCGCCGGCCGCGCGCAGCCGCGCCACCACGGGCGCGTCCGCCTTGGCCGGCGGCGCGTCGTCGAGCGCCGTGGAGCCGGCGAGCGTGGTCTCGCCCGCCACGTCGCAGAGATTCTTGATCGAAACCGGAAGGCCGGCGAGCGGCGAGGCGACGAGGCCCGCCTTGCGCAGGCCGTCGCTCGCCTCGGCGGCGGCCAGCGCCTGGTGGCGCCAGACCTTGATGAAGGCGCGCTTGCCTTCGCCCTTGGAGTCCTCGATGCGGGCCAGCGCCTGTTCGGTGAGCTGGCGGGAGGTGGTGCGGCCGGCGGCCAGATCAGCGGCGAGTTGCCCTATGGTCGGATTTCTTGTCGGGTTGGCCATCGGTCGGTCGGTACTCCTGCTTCTACTTCGCGCGGTTCTTCATCAGGTCGTCGACCACCCCCGGATCGGCCAGCGTCGAGGTGTCGCCGAGATTGCCGAGATCGTTCTCGGCGATCTTGCGCAGGATGCGGCGCATGATCTTGCCCGAGCGCGTCTTGGGCAGGCCGGGCGCCCACTGGATGACGTCGGGCGTGGCGATCGGGCCGATCTCCTTGCGCACCCAGGCGACCAGCTCCTTGCGCAGATCCTCCGACGATTGCTCGTCGGCCTTCAGGGTGACGTAGGCATAGATGCCCTGGCCCTTGATGTCGTGCGGGAAGCCGACGACGGCGGCCTCGGCCACCTTCTGGTTGCCGACCAGCGCGCTTTCGACCTCGGCGGTGCCGATGCGATGGCCCGAGACGTTGATCACGTCGTCGACGCGGCCGGTGATCCAGTAGTAGCCGTCCTCGTCGCGCCGTGCGCCGTCGCCGGTGAAGTACTTGCCGGGATAGGTCTTGAAGTAGGTGTCGATGAAGCGCTGGTGGTCGCCGTAGACCGTGCGCATCTGGCCCGGCCAGGAATTGATCAGGCAGAGATTGCCGGTGGCGGGGCCCTGCAGCTCGTCGCCCTCGGCGTCGACCATGACCGGCTGCACGCCGAAGAACGGCCGCGTCGCCGAGCCGGGCTTGAGCTTGGTCGCGCCGGGCAGCGGCGTGATCAGGATGCCGCCGGTCTCGGTCTGCCACCAGGTGTCGACGATCGGGCAGCGCGAATCGCCGACCACGCGGTGGTACCACAGCCACGCCTCGGGATTGATCGGCTCGCCGACCGAGCCCAGCAGGCGCAGGCTCTTGCGCGACGCCTTCTTCACCGGCGCCTCGCCCTCGCGCATCAGGGCGCGGATGGCGGTCGGCGCGGTGTAGAAGATGTTGACCTTGTGCTTGTCGATGACCTGCCAGAAGCGGCTGGAATCGGGATAGTTGGGCACGCCCTCGAACATCAGGGTGGTGGCGCCGTTGGCGAGCGGGCCGTAGACGATGTAGCTGTGGCCGGTCACCCAGCCGACGTCGGCGGTGCACCAGTAGACGTCGCCCTCGTGGTAGTCGAAGACGTACTGGTGCGTCATCGAGGCGAACACCAGGTAGCCGCCGGTCGTGTGCAGCACGCCCTTGGGCTTTCCGGTCGAGCCCGAGGTGTAGAGGATGAACAGCGGATCCTCCGCGCCCATCGGCTCGGGCGCGCAGTCGGCCGGCACCTTGGCGGCGATCTCGTGCCACCACACGTCGCGGCCGGCGTCCCAGGCGACCTTGCCGCCGGTGTGGCGGACGACCAGCACCTTCTTCACGCCCGGGCACTTCTTCAGCGCCTCGTCGGCATTGGCCTTGAGCGGGACCGGCTTGCCGCCGCGCAGGCCCTCGTCGGCGGTGATGACGATGTTGCTGTCGCAGTCGACGATGCGGTTGGCCAGGCTGTCGGGCGAGAAGCCGCCGAACACCACGGAATGGATGGCGCCGATGCGCGTGCAGGCCAGCATGGCGTAGGCCGCCTCGGGGATCATCGGCAGGTAGATGGTGACGCGATCGCCCTTCTTGACGCCGAGCTCCTTCAGCGCATTGGCCATGCGGCAGACTTCGGCGTGCAGCTCGCGATAGGTGATGTTCTTCGACCTGGCCGGATCGTCGCCTTCCCAGATGATCGCCGTCTGGTCGGCGCGCTTGGCGCAGATGCCGGTCGATGCAGTTGGCCGACACGTTCAGCACGCCGTCATGGTACCAGCGGATGCGGACATTGCCGGTATAGTCGACGTCGCGCACCGCGCCCGGGCTGTAGGGCTTGATCCAGTCGATGCGCTTGCCGTGCTCGCCCCAGAACTTGGCGGGATCCTCGATCGAGGCGTCGTACATCGCCTTGTACTTGGCGTTGTCGACATAGGCGCGCTTGGCCCATTCGGGGCTGACGTCGATCACTTCATCGGTCATGGCTTCCCTCCCGCTGGCATTTTGCAGCGAATTTCCCGGATTCTTAGCCCGCTCTCGCCGCGGCCGGCAATGCGACTTTGGATGATGGCGCCTTCAGTCGCCGTACCAGGTCGTGAAATCCTCGAGCGGGGCGCGCTCGGTGATGAGGTTGTTGGGCACCGCGTCGGCATCGGCATGGCCCAGCGCCAGGCCGCAGATCACGATCTGGTCGTCGGGGATCCCGAGCTCGCGGCGCACGACGTGCTGGAAGCGGCTGAAAGCCGCCTGCGGGCAGGTATGCAGGCCCTTCTCGCGGGCCAGCAGCATGAGCTGGTCGAGGAAGATGCCGCAGTCGATCCACTGGCCGCCGCCCATGCGCCGCTCGACGCACAGGATCATGCCGACCGGCGCGCCGAAGAACTCGTAGTTCTTGCGGAACTGCTTCAGCATGCCGGCGGCGTCGCCGCGCGGCACGCCGAGCAGGGTGTAGAGCTGCTTGCCGACCAGCTTGCGGCGGGCGTCGTAGACCGGCGTGAACTCCTTCGGGTAGACGTCGTATTCGCCGCCGGGGCCGCCGTCGCCCTCGTCCATCGCCTTCAGGATCGCCGCCGACAGCCGCTCGCGCGCCTTGCCCGTGGTGATGTGGAGCTTCCAGGGCTGCAGGTTGCCGTTCGACGCCGCGCGGCTGGCGGTGCTGATGATCCATTCGATATCCGCCCGCGGCACCGGATCCGGCTTGAAGACCCGCATGGAATGGCGGGAGTTGACGGCTTCGGACACGCGCATGAACGGCTAGCTCCGGATGAGATGGCGACGCAGGAAGTCGAACAGCTTACGCCGCGCCAGCGCATTCTGCTGCTCCGTGAAGAAGTGCGTACCGCTCTGCACGATGAAGGTCTCGACCTCCTTGCCGTGGCCCTTGAGCGCCTCGGCCATGGCGAGCGTCTGGGCCACCGGCACGTTCTCGTCGAGCTCGCCATGGATCAGCAGCACCGGCACGTCGATCTGCGCCACGCGCAGGATCGGCGAGCGCACCGGCAGGCCCTCGGGCCCGCACAGGTCGTCGAGATAGTCGCGGATGAAGGGGTTGCCCTCGCGCCAGCGCGCGAGGTCGGTCGGCGCGAAGAAGGCGGCGACCGCCCGCACCGGCGGCCGGTGGGCGGCGGCGAGCAGCGCCACCTGGCCGCCCATCGAGGCGCCGACCAGCGCCAGCCGCTCGCGGTCGACCAGCGGCCGCTTGGCCAGCCAGTCGATCGCCGCCAGCACGTCGAGCGGCTGGCGCAGCCCCTGGTCGCTCTCGCCCTCCGAGCCCAGCCAGCCGCGCAGCGACAGGGCGAGCGCGGCATAGCCGTTGGCCGAGGCCGCGCGCGCCAGCCCCGCCATGGTGTGGGCATGGCCGGCGAAGCCGTGCAGCAGGATCAGCGCGGGATAGGGCGGGGCGCCGGTCTGCGGCTTGAAGAAATAGCCGCCCAGGCTGACGCCGTGCCCGGGCACATGCACCTGCTCGGCGTCGGCCAGCTCGGGCAGTTCGTCCCAGCGGTGCGCCACCTCGATCGGCACGCCGTCGGGGTCGCGGAAGCCCACCGAATAGTAGCCGGGCGCGAAATAGTCGAGCTCCTTGGGCGGCTGCAGGATCTGGGCGCCGGCGTCGCGCAGCGCGGCATGGACCTGGTCGACCTGGGCGCGGCTTTCGGCCGACACGGCGAGCCACAGCGCGCCCGGCCCGTAGGAGACGCCGTCCTTGGCCTGGCGCATCACGAAATGGTCGTAGCCGCGCGACCACATCACGCGGTCGGGGCTGGCCCATACGCGATGGAAGCCCAGCATGGGCAGCCACAGGCGGTGGAAGGCGACCGAGCGCGCCAGGTCGCTCACTTCGATCGCGGCGCCGGCGAAGGAGGAGCGCGGCCGCATCAGGTCTCGGGCAGGCCGAGCGCGCGCAGCTCGTCGCGCCGCAGATGCTGCTCGCCGGCCAGGAAGAACTCGTCGAGCTGCGGCGGCTCCACGCGCGTGCCGGAGAGCATCGCATGGGCCTGCCCGCGATGATGGATCTGGTGCTGGAAAAGATGCTCGAGGACCGCGGCAACGGGAGTCGGCGGCGGCGTGCGGTCGGGCCGCGGCAGGACGCAGTCGCCGGCCAGGCTCTCGTCGGTCTGGCGCCCGCAGAAGGCGATCAGCCGCTTGTCGCTCGCCGTCTGCGCCAGGCGCATCGACCGCGCATCGGCGAAGTCCGGGTCGGGCTGGCTGTAGTGGCGCAGGGCGTCGCGCCCTTCGAGCGCATCGAGGTAGTAGCAGTCGACGACCAGGATGTGATTGAAGGTCGCGCGCAGCGAGGGAAAGAAGCCGGTCCGCGCGGCGGCGAACTCTTCCGGCGTCAGCGCCTCGCAGGCGCCGAGCAGCCGGTGGTTGGCCCAGGCATTGTTGCGGGCCATGGCGACGAAATGCCGGGTGAGCGGTGTCATCCCGAGCGCAGCGGCCTTATCGAAGTGCTTTGCCCCACATTTTCCTCTCCCCTGGTAGGGTAGGACAATCGCATATGATTCACTCCGGTCGTCTCGACCGGAGCCGAGCGAAGCGAGGCGTAGCGGAGAGACCTTCTGTCCACGATAGGCCGCTTATGGTGGAGAGAAGGTCTCTCCGCGCGGCCCCTTCGGGGCCTTGGTCGAGACGACGGGAGTTTGCCATATGCGGTAGCCCTACCCTGGCGGGGGAGAGGAATTTGAGGAGGGCTCTCACGCCTCAGGCCGCGTGCGCCAGGTTGCGCAGCACGTAGTGCAGCACGCCGCCGTTCTTGAAGTACTCGACCTCCTCGGCGGTATCGATGCGGCAGGTCAGCGTCACCGTCTCGCTGGCGCCGTCGCGGCGATGGATGGTGAGCGGCACGTCCATGCCGGGCTTGAGCCCGCCCTCGATGCCGCCGACGTCGAAGCTCTCGTGGCCGGTGAGGTTCAGGGTCTTGCGCGTCATGCCGTCCTTGAACTGCAGCGGCAGCACGCCCATGCCGACCAGGTTCGAGCGGTGGATGCGCTCGAAGGTCTCGCACACCACGGCCTTCACGCCGAGCAGGTTGACGCCCTTGGCCGCCCAGTCGCGCGAGCTGCCGGTGCCGTACTCCTTGCCGGCGATCAGGATCTGCGGCGTGTGCTCCTTCTTGTAGCGCATGGCCACGTCGTAGATCGGCTCGGGCTGGTCGGTCTGGTAGTGGTGGGTGAAGCCGCCCTCGATGCCCGGCACCATCTCGTTCTTCAGCCGGATGTTGGCGAAGGTGCCGCGCATCATCACCTCGTGGTTGCCGCGCCGCGTGCCGTACTGGTTGAAGTCCTTGGTCTCGACGCCGTGCTCGACAGATACGCGCCGGCCGGGCTGTCCTTCTTGATCGAGCCGGCGGGCGAGATGTGGTCGGTCGTGATGGAATCGCCGAACTGGCCGAGCGGGCGGGCGCCCTGGATGTTGCTGAGCCCGCCGGGGACCTTGCCCATGCCGTCGAAATAGGGCGGGTTGCGCACGTAGGTCGACTTGTCGTCCCAGGCATAGGTCAGGCTGGGCTTGGTCTTGATGCCGCGCCAGAACCTGTCGCCCTTGAAGACGTCGGCGTAGCGCTTCTTGAAGGCCTTGGCCGTGACGTACTTGTCGACCAGCTTCTGGACTTCCATGTTGGAGGGCCAGAGGTCCTTGAGATAGACCGGCTTGCCGCCCTTGCCGATGCCGATCGGGTCCTTGGTGATGTCGATCTTCATCGAGCCGGCCAGCGCGTAGACCACCACCAGCATGGGCGAAGCGAGGTAGTTGGCGCGGGTCAGCGGATTGACGCGGCCCTCGAAGTTGCGGTTGCCCGACAGCACCGAGCAGACGACCAGGTCGGCGTCGGTGATCGCCTTGGACACCGGATCGGGCAGCGGCCCGGAATTGCCGATGCAGCTCGTGCAGCCGTAGCCCACCAGGTTGTAGCCGATCCTGTTGAGGTCCTTCTGCAGGCCCGAGGCTTCGAGATACTCGGTCACCACCTGCGAGCCCGGCGCCAGCGAGGTCTTGACCCACGGCTTCACCTTCAGCCCGAGCTTCACCGCGTTGCGCGCGATCAGGCCGGCGCCCAGCATGACGTAGGGGTTCGACGTGTTGGTGCAGGAGGTGATGGCGGCGATCACGATGTCGCCGTGGCCGAGGTCGTAGTCGGCGCCCTCGCAGGCGATGCGCTTGCCGTCGTCCTTGCGGTCGAACTCCTTCTCGATGTTGCCGACGAACTGCTGGGCGGCCTGGCTGAGCGGCACGCGGTCCTGCGGGCGCTTGGGACCGGCCAGGCTCGGCTCGACCTCGCCGAGATCGAGATGCAGCGTGTCGGTGAAGACCGGCTCGGGCGACTTCCTTGAGCGCCACAGGCCCTGCTTCTTGGCGTAGGCCTCGACCAGCTTGGCGGCCTGGCCGCGGTTCGTCGTCTTGAGATAGCCCAGCGTCACCTCGTCGACCGGGAAGAAGCCGCAGGTCGCGCCGTATTCCGGCGCCATGTTGGCGATGGTGGCGCGGTTGGCCAGCGGCAGGTCGTCGAGGCCGTCGCCGTAGAACTCGACGAACTTGTTGACCACGCCCTTCTTGCGCAGCATCTGCGTCACGGTGAGCACCAGGTCGGTCGCCGTCGCGCCCTCGCGCAGCTTGCCGGTCAGCTTGAAGCCCACCACGTCGGGGATCACCATCGGCAGCGCCTGGCCGAGCATCGCCGCCTCCGCCTCGATGCCGCCCACGCCCCAGCCCAGCACGCCCAGCCCGTTGACCATGGTGGTGTGGCTGTCGGTGCCGACCAGCGTGTCGGGATAGGCGATCGTCTCCTTGCCTTCCTTGCGGGTCCACACGACCTGCGCCAGGTATTCGAGGTTGACCTGGTGGCAGATGCCGGTGCCCGGCGGCACGACGCGGAAATTGTCGAACGCCATCTGGCCCCAGCGCAGGAACTGGTAGCGCTCGAGGTTGCGCTCGTACTCGAGCGCGACATTGGCCTTGAAGGCGCTGGGATTGCCGAAATTGTCGACGATCACCGAATGGTCGATGACGAGATCGACCGGCACCAGCGGGTTGATCTTCTTGGCGTCGCCGCCCAGCTTGCCCATGGCGTCGCGCATGGCCGCGAGATCGACCACCGCCGGCACGCCGGTGAAGTCCTGCATCAGCACGCGCGCCGGGCGGAAGTTGATCTCCTTGACCGATCGGCCGCTGTTCTTCAGCCAGTCGGCGAAGGCCGCGATGTCGGCTTTCTTGACCGTCGCGCCGTCCTCGTGGCGCAGCAGGTTTTCCATGAGGACGCGCAGCGAGAAGGGCAGGCGGGAGAGGTCGCCGACCTCCTTCTCGACCGCCTTGAGGCTGAAATAGGTGTAGCTGCGGCTGCCGACCTTCAGTGTCTTGCGGGCCTTGAAGCTGTTGGGATGGGCGGCGGCCATGGCTCGTACTCCTGGAGGTCTATTTGCGCGGGCGGGTGGCAAAATAGGGGCACGGACCGGGCGAGGCAATCGGCGGATGCGGGCTCCGGACGGTTGTGCCAGATTGCGCCAATGCGGCGGGAAATAGCGTGGTCGATTGCGGCTTTTGCAGCCCTCGTGACGGTCTCGGGGCCGGCCTTGGCGCAGCGCAACGCCGTCGATTCCTGGGACCCCTCGACGCACGAGTTCGGCCGTCCCTCCGTCGAGCCGGACCTTCCCTCCGACACCCACGGCACCAGCCTGGAGGCGCTCAACAAGATCCTGTCGAGCCCCAAGCTCTCGGCCTTCGACCGTTCGATCTATCTCAGCATCCGGGCCTACCAGCTCAGCCGGCTGGGCCGCGAGGCCGACAGCCAGAAGGACATCGCCGAGATGGGCAAGGTCCTGCCGTCGGCCTGGCCGCTCATCCTGTCGGGCACCGTGCCGGAGCTGGCGGGCGGCGGCGACCGCGCGGCGGCGCTGCGCACCCTCGACAACGCCCTGCAGCGCAAGCCGGGCGATTCCTGGCTGATGATCGCCCAGGCGCAGGTCTACATGCAGATCGCCGACTTCGCGCGCGCGCTCGGCCTGCTCGACGACGCGCTCGGCACCGCCACCACGCCCGTCGACCGGCGCACGGCGCTCTACTATCGCGGCCACGCCAACTTCAATCTCGGCCAGTACGCCCGGGCGGCCGACGATTTCGACGCCTCGCTGGACGGCCGCACCGGGTTCCGGGCGCGCCTGGGGCCGCTCCTGTGGCGCTATGCCGCCCAGGTGCGCAGCCGGCGCGACGCGCGCGGCGCGCTCGCCCGCTCGATCGGCCACGAGGCGCTCGACGACTGGCCCGGGCCGCTGGTCGAGTTCCTGCTGGGCAGGATCCCGGCCGGCCAGCTCGAGGTCACCGCCGAGGCCGACGACGCGGCCAAGCGGGCCAACGGCAAGTGCCCGTCCTCCTTCTTCATCGCCATGGACGCGCTGCGCCGCGGCGACCGCCAGCGGGCGCGCGACCAGCTCCAGCTCGCCCAGGCGCGCTGCCCCACCGTCTCCGAGGTCAACTGGGCGGCGACCAGCGAGCTCAAGCGGCTGTAGGACTTTTCCGGGCGCCTCCGCACTGGGACTGGAACGCCGGCGCGACGGTGGTGCGGCGGCATCGGCTTCCGCAGTCTACATCTATAGGTTGTCCGACGGACATCTCGAACTCGTATGAAACGGCAACGAGCGCGATGACTTCCCATATACGGAAGGAGCGCTCTCGAGTTCTTGCAAAAGTAAATCTGCGATTAACGATTGCACGGGTGCTCCACCGCCGTTTGAAAGAGCGTCAGTTTTCCCTGATCGACCATTACCTTGCGGCCGCCCTGCTCGGCGCCCGACAGGTCGGAAAAACGGCCCAGCCTGGAGATTGCCCGAGACCGTCACTCCGTTTACCTCCTTGCCGCCGCGCTGCGCCTGCCACAGCGCGCCGCCAACGCGCTGTCTCTGACGCCTATGTCCCTACATCCGTCAGGTCCAGGCGTCGGTTGTGCCGACGAACAACATGCACTTGACAGCCCAGCGCAAAGTTATGTCCTGACTCTGCCGAACCTCACCAGGACCGAGGATCGGCCTATGCACATTTCCCTTCTCTCCGACCGCGATCTGTCCGCCGCACCGGCGGACTGGCCCGAGCTCGACACCACCCTTCTCGAGGAACGGCGCGGCGCCGTGCCGGCGTTCCCGTTGGATCTCCTGCCGCCGCCCTGGCGCGACTGGATCGCCGACACCGCCGGCTCGGCCGGCGCGCCGGTCGACTATGTGGCGCTGTCCGTGCTGGCCGCCGTCGCCGGCCTCTGCGGTGCGGGCGCGGCGGTGCGCGTCACCGAGGCGTGGCGCGAGCCCATGGTGCTGTGGCCGGCGCTGGTCGGCGGCCCGTCCAGCGGCAGGTCGCCCGCGCTGGCGCCCATGCGCGGCCTGCTCGCGGTGCTGGAAGAGGAATGGCGCGCCGTCGAGCGCGACGGCCAGGGTCCTTCGTCACAAGGCTCGTCCTTCGTCGTCGACGATCCGTCTTTCGCGGCGATCGCCGAAAGCCTGTCCGCCCGTCCGCGCGGCGTGGTCCTGTGGCGCGACGATCTGGCGGGCTGGCTCGCCGGCCTGGACGACGCCGACCGCGCGGCCTGGCGGCAGGCCTGGGCCGCGCGGGCGGCAACGATAGAGGGAGGCGGGCGCAGGAAGCCGCTGCGGCTCGAGCGGTTTGCCGTCAGCCTGTTCGGCGCCATGGAGCCGGAGCGGCTGGAAGAGTCGCTGCCGGCGGCGGGCGCGGCCCTGGCGGGACGCTTCCTCTATGCCTGGCCGGGCCGGCCGGCCTATCGCCCGCTGGCCGAGCGCCGCACGGCGGACGATGCCGCCGCGCTGGCGCGGTTGCGCCGCATCGCGCGCAAGGCGCGTACGCCCGACGATCCGCTGGAGCTGGTGATCGACCCGCGCGGCGACCAGCCGTTCGACGCCTTCCTCGCCGGCCTCGATGCCGAGGTGCGGCAGGCCGAAGGTCCGGAGGCGGCCTGGCTGGGCAAGGGCGGCGGCACCGTCGCGCGCCTGGCCGGCGTCCTCGAGCTGCTGGCCTGGTCGGGCCTCGAGGCGCCGGGATCGCCCGGCCATCTCGGCGCCGCCCAGGTCGACGCTGCCGTCGCGCTCTGGACCGGCTACTTCCGCCCGCACGCCCGCGTCGTGTTCGATCGCGGCGTGCCGTCCGACCTCGAGCGCCGCGCCCGGCGCGTGATGCTCTGGCTGAAGGACGGCAAGCGGACGGAAGTGTCGCGCGAGGAGGTGCGCCGCGAGGCGCTGGGCCGGACCGTGACCGCCCATGGCGCCGATCAGGTGCTCTATCGCCTCACCGCCCTGGGCGCCGTGCGCAGCATGGCGCCCGTCTATTCGCCGCGCGGCGGCCGGCCGGCCCAGCGCTGGCAGGTCAATCCGGTACTGGCCAATGCGTGAATCGCGGGCGGAAAGGGCGCAAAGGGCGGATACCGCCTGCAACAAGAATCAGGCCGGCGAATCCGCCGCTTGCGGCGCCGGTTTCCGCCGACCGGAGAGCGTTGGCGTCGGCGGAAACCGGCGGATACCGCCTGCATCTTCCGCCGCGGCGCGCTCAGAACGAAAGAAGCGCCAGCGGCGCCACGAAGCGGGCGATCTCCGACAGCACATAGGCCGGCTGCTGCAGGTGCGGGCTGTGGCCGCAGTCGGGCACCAGCCGCGTCTCGCAATAGCCGCCGACCTTGCCGGCGATGAGGCCGAGTTGCAGCTCGCTGCCATACTCGTCGTCCTCGCCCTGGATCGCCTGCACCGGCACGACGACCGTGGGAAGGCGGCCGTCGGCATCCATCGGTTGGAAGCCCGGCGCCACCCAGGCGTCCGACCACAGGTGGAAGGCGCCGTCGGTGTTGGCGCCGTGGTATTTCTGCAGGCGCTGGCGCAGGTCGCCCGCGGCGAAGGCCTGGCGGGCGCGCTGGATGGCCTCGACGCAGACCGGCTCGTTGACGGCGTGCGCGGCGAGCGTGACCACGGCGCGCAGCGGCTCGGGATCGGCGGCGGCGTAGTTGAGCGCGATCGTGCCGCCGTCGCTGTGGCCGACCGGCACGCAATCCTCGATGCCGAGCCGGGCCAGCAGGCGCGGCAGGACGTCGTCGGCCTCGATCTCCATGTAGCGCACGCCGGGATCGGTGGGCCACGGGCTCGATCCGCCATAGCCCGTGCGGTCGTAGACCACGCCGTTGCAGCGCGTGGCGTCGCAGAGCTTCTGCGGGAAGTCGCGCCACATCTCGATGCAGCCCAGCCCCTCGTGCAGAAACACCAGGGTCGTGCGCTCCAGCCCGTCATCCTGCCGGGGCGCCAGCCGGCGCACGCGCAGGCGGCGGTCGCCGAGATCGATCAGCTCGTCGGAGATCACGCCCCAGATGTAGCCGGGACGCGCCGCCGTGAGAAGGATTACGCGAACCTGACGAAGTCAGGCGTGGACCGCCGTGCTAGGATCAGGGCGACACGCGTCTGACGGATCGGAGGCGCACGCCGATGAGGGTGCTTCTCGTCGAGGACAACAGCGAGCTCGTCACCCTGCTGAAGAAGGGCCTCGCCCAGGGCGGCTTTTCCGCCGATGCGGTGAACACCGCGGGCGACGCCGCGCAGGTGCTGTCCACCATGCACTATGCCGCGATCGTGCTCGATCTCGGCCTGCCCGACGAGGATGGCCTCTCCCTGCTGCGCAGCCTGCGCCGGCGCGGCGATTCGACCCCGGTGCTGGTGCTGACGGCGCGCGACGGCGTGACCGACCGGGTGACCGGCCTGCGCGACGGCGCCGACGACTACATGGCCAAGCCGTTCGCCATGGAGGAGCTGGTCGCGCGCCTGCAGGCCCTGCTGCGGCGCCCCGGCAACCTGCTGGGCAGGCGCCTCACCTTCGGCAACGTGGCGCTCGACACCGAGGGGCGGCAGGTGATCGTCGACGGCGCGGTGCGGCCCTTTCCCGCGCGCGAGACCGCGGTGCTCGAGATCCTCCTGCGACGCAGCGGCAACGTGGCGCCCAAGCGGCTGTTCGAGGACCATCTGTTCGGCCTGTCGGGCGACGTCGGCTCGAACGCCGTCGAGGTCTATGTCCACCGCCTGCGCAAGATGCTGGCCGACTCGGGCGCCACGGTGAGGATCCACACGGTGCGCGGCGTCGGCTACCTGATGGCCGAGGAAAAGGGCGGGTGAGGCGCTTCCGCTCGATCATCTCCCGGGTCGTGGCGCTGCACGTGGTGGCGATCGGCGTCACCGCCATCCTGATGCCGCTGGCGCTCTACTGGCTGCTCAGCCAGGCCGCCAACAGCCTGCACCGCGACGCCTTGCGCGGCCAGGCGGTGGTGATCGCCAGCTTCCTGCACCCGCAGCCGGATGGCAGCGTGGCGCTCGACATTCCGTCGGACATGCAATCCCTCTATTCCGGCGGATACGGTCTCTATGCCTATGCCGTGCTGAACGCGTCGGGCCACGTGCTCTTCTCCTCGCGTGGCGACGGCGCGGCGCTGTTTGTGCCGGACGAGGCGCGCGATGGCGACTGGGTCATGCGCCGGCGCCGCTCGGGGTCGGTGCTGTTCGCCGTCGCCGTCGCCCGTCGGGTCGGCCGGCACGTCTACTGGATCCAGATCGGGCAGGACCTGTCCCATCGCGATGTCATCATCGACGACGTCGTCGCCGCGTTCTTCCCGCGCGTGGCGTGGATCACCTTCCCGATCCTGCTGGTGCTGTTGCTGTTCGACATCCTGATCTTCCGCCGCGCGCTGCGGCCGGTGCGCGAGGCCTCGACCACGGCGGCCGCGATCGGGCCGGCGCACACCGACCTGCGCCTGCCCGAGCAGGCGATGCCGACGGAGGTCATGCCGCTGGTCCACGCCGTCAACCAGGCGCTCGACCGCCTCGAGGCGGGCTTCCGCGCGCAGCGCGATTTCACCGCCGACATGGCGCACGAGCTGCGCACGCCGCTGTCCGTCATGCGCGCCCGCGTCGACGCGCTGGAGCCGGGCCCCACCCGCGACGCGCTGCGCACCGACCTCGTCACCATGACGCGCACCGTGAACCAGGTGCTCGACATCGCCGAGCTGGAAAGCTTCGTGGTCGGCGACGAGGCGCGGGCCGACCTGCACGCCGTCTGCGCCGACGCCGTGGCCTTCATGGCGCCGCTCGCCGTCGGCATGTCGAGGACGATCGCGCTCACCGGGGCCGAGCAGCCGGTCTGGGTGAAGGGCCATGCCGAGGCGCTGTTCCGCGCCGTGCGCAACCTCATCGAGAACGGCCTGCGGCATGCGCCGAAGGGCGGGTCGGTCGAGGTCGACGTGTCCGCCGACGGCGTCGTGCGCATCCTCGACGACGGGCCGGGCGTGCCCGAGGCCGAGCGCGAGTCGATCTTCCGCCGCTTCTGGCGGCGCGACCGCGCGCGCGCCGAAAGCCGCGGCCTGGGCCTGGCGATCGTGGCCCGCGTCGCCGAGACCCATGGCGGCAGCGTGACGGTCGCCAACCGTCCCGGCGGCGGCGCCGTCTTCACGCTCCGCCTGCAGCCGGCGGCGGCGCCGGCGGCCGACCTGGCCGTCGCAAAATGAGGAGCCTGGCGAGGCGGCCCCGGCTAGGCCGCGGCCGACGCCTTCTTCTTCTGGATCGGCGGCGCGAAGCGGAAGGCCGCGCCGAGCCGGTTCCAGGCGTTGATGGTGGCGATGGCGGCGCTCAGGAACACCAGCTCTCTTTCGCTGAAATGCCGACGCACGGCATCGTAGGCCTCGTCGGGCACGCTGCGGTCGGAAAGCCGCGTCAGGGTCTCCGCCCAGGCGAGCGCCGCGCACTCGCGTTCGGAGAAGATGCCGGCCTCGTGCCAGGTCGCCACCAGGTCGAGCTTCTCCTGGGCGATGCCGAGCCGGCGCGAGACGTTGAGATGGATCTGCAGGCAGAAGGCGCAGTTGTTGATCTGCGACACGCGCAGCTTCGCGAGCTCGACGATCTCCTTGTCCAGGCCGGACTCCTCGGTGGCCTTGCCCAGGGCCAGCAGCGCCGCCTGGGCCGCCGGCGCGGATTTCTGGAAGGCGTCGTAGGCGATGCGGACGGGGGACATGGCGCGCTCCAAAGATATTCGAGCTCTGATATTAGCCGCCGGTCGCCGCGTTTCAAGGTCGGGGTGGCGCGGCCCCGTCGCTCCGGTCTACGGTCGGCAAAAGACCGAGGAAGCCCCATGTCCAGGCACTATGACACCTTGGAGACGCGGCCGCCGGCCGAGCGCGAGAAGGCCCTGATGCAGGCCCTGCCGCAGCAGGTTGCCCATGCCAGGGAAAACGCCCCGTTCTTCGCCGGGTGGCTGAAGGACGTCGACCCGGCCGCGATCACCTCGCGCGCGGCGCTGGCGGAACTGCCGGTGCTGCGCAAGTCGATGCTGGGCGAGGTGCAGAAGAAGGACCCGCCAATGGGCGGGCTCGTTGCCGTGCCCATGAGCAAGGTGCGCCATGTCTTCATGTCGCCCGGCCCGATCTTCGAGATCGACACCGACGAGCCCGACTATTTCCGCGGCGCGCGCGCCATGCATGCCGCGGGCTTCCGCCCGGGTGACGTCGTCTACAACACCTTCTCCTACCACCTGACGCCGGCCGGCATCATGATGGAATTGGCGTTGCGCGCGCTGGGCTGCGCGGTGGTGCCGGGCGGCGTCGGCAACACCGAGCTGCAGCTCGACGCCATCGCCGCCATCAGGCCCACCGGCTATGTCGGCACGCCCTCGTTCCTGAAGATCCTGGTCGAGAAGGCGGCCGAGCTGGGCAAGGACATCTCCTCGCTGAAGCACGCCTTCGTCGGCGCCGAGGCGCTGCCGCCCTCGCTGCGCCAGATGTTCGTGACCGCGGGCATGACCTGCCTGCAGAGCTACGGCACGGCCGATGTCGGCACCATCGCCTACGAGTTCGAGGCCCTCGAGGGCATGATCGTCGACGAGGGCGTGATCCTCGAGATCGTGCGGCCCGGCACCGGCGATCCGGTGCCCGAGGGCGATGTCGGCGAGGTCGTGGTCACGACCTTCAACCGCGCCTATCCGCTGATCCGCTTCGGCACCGGCGACATGTCGGCGGTGCTGCCGGGGGCGAGCCCGTGCGGGCGCACCAACATGCGCATCAAGGGCTGGATGGGCCGCGCCGACCAGCGCACCAAGGTGCGCGGCATGTTCGTCGATCCCGAGCAGATCGCCGAGATTGCGAAGAAGCACCCCGGCGCTGGGCCGCCTGCGCCTGGTGATCGACTGGGTCAACCAGGCCGACGTCATGACGCTCAAGGTCGAAGTCGCCGCGCCGTCGGCCGACCTCGAGAAGGCGATGGAGGGCACCATCCGCACCGTCTGCAAGGTCGGTGGCAAGGTCGAGTTCGCCGGGCCCGGCAGCCTGCCCAACGACGGCAAGGTGATCGACGACATCCGCAAATATACCTGAGGCGGCCGCCGCAGATCATTCGCGAGGCCCGACCGGCCGACGGTCCGGCCGTCCGCCGCTTGACCGGGCCGACTGGTGTCGACAGCGCATAGTATTAATTGACATTAGTTAAGTATTACTTATAATCCCTCATCCGGGCGCGACACGCTCGGGCCAACTGGGGGAACCGACCATGTTCAATCTGCCGACCAACGTCCGCCTGCCCGGCTTTCGTGTTGGCCCGCCGGACGATCCGCGCGACCAAGGTGGGGCAACCGAAGATCCGGTGCCTGGCTTCGCCGTATCGACGGCCGGGTATGCCTCTGATGGCAGCGCAGCTCCGGGCGGCCAGTGAAATGCCTCTCGGACCGCCGCCTGTAACGCCGCTCAATCCGGTCACGTCTTATCTGACGCAGGACAAGGGGGTAACCCGATGGTGGTCAACATTACCGAGCGCGCGCATGGGCAATCGCCCGGCTATATCGTGATCTACGTAACGCCGTCGGGAACCGTCTCGACCATACACGTTGAAGGTGAGGGCTTGTCGCCCGAACAGGCGCCGGATCAATCGGAGTGGAAGCGCCATATGTTTGGCGAGAATACCTGGCGACGTTACACCGGAAAAATCGCCGAGCGGGTGAAGTGACAACCGAGCGATCGAACTGTCATTTCACCTGGAGTGACGGCCATGGACACGATTAGATTCACGGTCGCTTTCCTGATCGCTCCCCTTGCGATTCCGACGATCGAATTTCGTCTCTGGGAGGCTCATCCCCTCTACGATCAACTTGCACTGTGCTTTCTGTACGTCGCCATGGCGTACGCTGGCACATTCCTCTTCGGCATCCCAACTTATTTGTTCTTGTACCGCCGGAGGTGGGGGGCGTTTTGGGTCGCTCCCATCGCCGGCTTCGTCGTCGCCGGATCAACCTGGTGTCTCCTGGGAATCGTGATGGTCTTGTGCTTTGGCAGGGACCTCCTCGAAGATCCGGGCTATGTATATTGGTCGCGGCGCGTGCTGTGGCCCTACGGTCCCTTGGGCGCGTTTTCGCCAGCTTGCTGTGGGTCTGGGCGTGGCTGGAGCGAGCAGGGAGCCGGGATATGGCGCCGCCGATAACTCAGAGTGAAGACTCGATCCCACATGGCATAGGACTTCAGTAGACGGGCGGCGGGACGGCTCCCGCTTGCGGCAACCCGCGGCACGGGGGCGCGACCTGCGCGCACTGGCAAATCCGCCACAATTCCCGTATCAATTCGCCGTGCGGTCGCCCCCGAAGCGCCGGGTCTGTCCGGTGGTTTCGCCCCCTCGAAATGGGGTCCGCGCCAAGGAGGATATCTTGAAGAGACGCACTTTCGTCTCCGGCAGCGCGGCGCTGGCAGCCGCCGGTTTGGTTTCGACGGCGGCATCGGCCGCCACCATCAAGCCCTATAGCTGGGATCTCAACCCACCGACCGATACGCGCGACAATTTCATCGCCTGGGGCAAGGCCCGGGGCGAGGATCCGGTGTTCCTCGGCCAGCGCTGGGACCGCTTCCAGGCGCTGCTGCGCAACAAGGACATTTGGGGCGCCGCCACCATCCGCGCCTTCCTGCTGACGCCGCGCGAGGAGTTCGCCGCGATCAATCCGGCGATCCACAAGCGCGCCTACGAGCACGCCTTCCTCGATATCGGCTATGGCGTCACCATGTCGGGCCCGCATCTGCAGGCGCGCATGACCAACGTCATCGACGTCAAGCGCGGCGAGAAGGTGCTGGAGATCGGCACCGGCTCGGGCGTGCAGTCGGCCTATATCGCCAACCTGACCGACAACGCCTACACGATCGAGATCATCGCGCCGCTCGCCGCCCGCACGCGCGGCGTCTACGACAAGCTGATCGAGAAGGGCTACACCGAGTACCAGCACATCAAGACCAGGGCCGCCGACGGCTACTACGGCTGGGAAGAGGCCGCCCCCTTCGACAAGATCATCGTCACCTGCGGCATCGACCACGTGCCGCCGCCGCTGCTGCAGCAGCTCAAGGCCGGCGGCGTGATGGTGATCCCGGTCGGACCGCCGGGCGCGCAGCGCGTGCTCAAGGTCGCCAAGATCCAGGGCGCCGACGGCTCGATCACGACGACCCGCGAGGACATCTACGGCGGCAAGATCGTGCCGTTCGTGCCCTTCACCAAGCTCGACGGCGACAAGATCGTCGGCACGCACAACAGGTAACGCGGAGCGCGGGCCTCCCGGTCCGCCTTGATGAGCGGACCGCGAGGTCCGCGCTCCCAAAACATGACCGGCAGGAGCCCCCCTTGACCGTCACGGTCGATCTCGACCACCGCCCGCCGCTCTCCTTCTATCTGTCCGTCGGCCTGGTCGCCGGCAGCATCATCGCGCTGCAGATCGGCATCATGCGCGTGTTCTCGGTGGGAAGCTGGGCGCATTTCGGCTCGCTGGTGGTGAGCCTCGCCATGTTCGGCTTCGGCCTCACCAGCGCGGTAATGTGCGTGGCCAAGGGCTGGTTCGAGCGCCACTGGCTGGGTGCGATCAAGGGCGCGCTGCTGGCCTTCGGGCCGCTCATGGTGGTGTGCAACCTCGCCGCCCAGCAGGTGCCGTTCAACGCCATCTTCCTGATCTCCGACCCGATGCAGAAGTGGCGCCTGTTCGCCAACTTCGTGCTCTATTTCCTGCCCTTCCTGGCCGGCGCGCTCTATCTCGGCACGGTGTTCCTGAAGGCGCGCAAGACCTTCAACCGCGTCTACTTCGCCGACCTCGTGGGCTCGGGCCTGTGCGGGCTCTCCGTGCTGCTGGCGATGTATGTGTGGCGGCCCGACGATCTGATCATGGCGCCGCTGATCCTGTGGCTGGCGGGCGGCGTGCTGTGGTTCGTGTCCCTGGGCGACCGCCGTGGCGTGGCGGCCATCGTCGGGGTCGCGGTGCTGACGGCGGCCGTGCATTACGTGGCGCCGTCGGCGCTGGGCATCCCCAAGCTCGCCGTGTCGGACTACAAGGGCGTCGCCTACGCCCGCAAGTTCCCCGACAGCAAGCGCACCTACGAGCGTGCCTCGCCGTTCGGCTATCTCGAGGTCTATTCGAGCTCCTACCTGCATTTCGCGCCGGGCCTGTCGGACAACGCCGCCTTCAACCTGCCCAAGATGCCGGCCAACGCCTATCTCGGCCTCTACATCGATTCGGAGGGGCCGTCGGGCATCATCAAGGACCTGCCGGCCGACGAGACGGCCTACTTCAAGTACCTGCCGATGTACTACCCGTACATCCTGAAGAAGGACCCGGATACGTTCGTGGTGCAGTTCGGCGGCGGGCTGTCGACGGCGGTGGCGCTGAAGGAGGGCTCCAGGCACGTCACCGTCGCCGAAGGCAACCCGGCGGTGCTGACGGCCTTCCGCGAGGACAAGGGCCTGCGCGACTTCACCGGCGACATCCTCAACAATCCCAAGGTCACCGTCATCGACTATGACGGCCGCCTCTATGTCGCCCACACCAAGAACCGCTACGACGTGATCGACCTGTCGCTCGCCGATTCGGCCGGCCTGTCGAGCCCCGGCGGCTTCGCCATCGTCGAGAAGTATTCCTATACGCGCGAGGCGATGAGCGCCTACATGCGCGCGCTGAAGCCCGGCGGCATCCTCTCGGTGACGCTGTGGAACAAGGAAGAGCCGCCCAAGTCGGTGCTGAAGCTCTACGCCACCATGGCGGCGGCGGCGCGCGACGTCGCCAGTCAGGAAGGTGGGGGGGCCGATATCGCCCGCGACTTCTACGTCGCCTCGGCCTATCTCTCGACCGCGACCGTGCTCTACAAGCGCGGCGGCTTTACGGCCGAGGAGATCGCCAAGCTCAACGCCCACACCAAGGCGATGTCGTTCGACGAGATCTACTATCCCGGTCTCAAGGTCGACGAATCGGAGCTGAAGCAGATCCTGCAGGACTATCACGACCAGTTCTTCTTCGAGGGCGCGCCGGCCGATCCGACGGCGCCGTCGGAGGCGGAGCCGCACGACAAGCCGCCGCCCGAGCTGGCGAGCGCCGGCGGCGAAGCCCCGGCGGCGGCCAAGGACGGCGCCCCGCCGGCGCCCAGGGTGCCGGCTGTCGTGCTGGGCCGGCTGGCCTGGCATTACCTGATCGATGGCGGCTGGCAGAAGGTGGCCGACGAATACGTGTTCGACAGCCGCGTGCTCACCAACCACCAGCCCTACTTCGCCGCCTACATCAAGGTGAAGGACCTGTTGAAGTTCGTCGACCGGCTCGAGCTGGTGCAGGACGAATGGGGCTATCTGCTGCTGTGGGCGACGCTGGGCATCGCCGCGATCTTCGCCTTCACCCTGGTCCTCTTTCCCCTGGTCTTCGGCTGGCGCACCATCTTCAGCCGCTATCCCGGCAAGTTCGGCACCATGATCTATTTCCTCTGCCTGGGGCTCGGCTACATCATCGTCGAGGTGGGCATGATCTCCCACTTCGTCCTGGCGCTCAGCAACGCCACGGTGTCGGCATCGGTGCTGATCACCGGCATGCTGGTGTTCTCCGGCATCGGCAGCTTCGTGTCCGAGCGCTTCCTCGACCGCGCGCGCACCGTCATGCCGCGGATCTTCCTGGCGATCTTCCTGATCCTGACGCTCTATGCCTTCGGCATCGACTACGCGCTCGACTGGATCGGCACGCTGCCCTATGCCCTGCGCATCGCCCTCTGCCTGCTGCTGCTGCTGCCGCCGGCGTTCCTCATGGGCTTCCCCATGCCGACCGCCATGACCACGCTGGGCCGGCTCGGCAAGGACCACATGTTCCTGTGGGCGTGGGGCATCAACGGCTGCTTCTCGGTGATCGGCGCCGCCCTGGTGCCGATCGTGGCGACGAGCTTCGGCCTGCCCGCCGTCGTGCTGGTGGGCGCCGTCGCCTATCTGGTGGCCCTGCCCGCCTTCTTCTCCGTGCTGATGCCGCTCCCCGCCGGGCGGCCAGCGGCCGCGTGAAGCGGCGGGCCTTGCTGCTGGGGGCGTTGCTGATGCCGACCGCTGCGCATGCCCGCGTCAAACGACCCGCCAAGCATTCGCCCAAGCCTGCTCCGAAGGCCGCCGCCCAAGACGGCATTGCGGCACTCGGCGGCCGCAGCCGATCGACGAGGCCAAGACGCAGCTCGTCGCCTTCAACGCCTCGGCCTTTCCCTATCGCAGCATCATCCCCGACACCAACAAGCCGTTCCTCGACGTGCGCAACGGCAGGCGGCGCGGCCACACCAGCACGCGCGGCGAGGTCTACTGGGAGGACACGACCTACAGCGACCGCCGCTCGCTGCTCTACCTGCCGGCCGGCTTCGATCCGCAGCGCCCGTCGCTGATCGTGATCTTCCTGCACGGGCAGGGCGCCACCCTGGAGCGCGACGTGATGGCCCGTCAGGCCGTGCCGCGCCAGCTTGCCGAATCGGGCCAGAACGCGGCGCTGGTGGCGCCGCAGCTCGCCCACGATGCCGCCGATTCCAGCGCCGGCAATTTCTGGCGCCCGGGCCATTTCGCCGCCTACATCGACGAGGCGGCCGAGCGGCTGATGCGGCTCTATGGCGACCACCGCGTCGGTCGGCATTTCAACCTCGCGCCGGTGGTCGATCGTGGCCTATAGCGGCGGCTACCTGACCGGCCGCCTATGCGCTCGAACGCGGCGGCGCCGGCGCACCGCATCAAGGGCGTGATCCTGATGGACGCGCTCTATGGCGACGAGGACAAGTTCGCGGGCTGGGCGTCGGCGCGCCGCCGGCAGGCCTTCCTGCTGAGCGCCTACACCGAGTTCGACCAAGGACGAGAACGCCGAGCTGCGCAGCCTGCTTGCCAAGCGCCGCATCTCCGTACGCCAACAGCCTGCCCTCGACCCTCACGCCCGGGCACCTTCGCCTTCGCCAGCTGCGGCGGGCTCAACATGCATGGCGATTTTGTTACACGCGCGTGGCGGCCCGATCCTTTGAAACATGCGCTTTCGATGATTCCCGGCTATGCCAGCGGTTCATGGTAGACAGGGCGCATGAGCGATCCCCTGCGCCAGGAACTCCTGGACATCTTCACCGGCCGCGCCACGCAGGCGTTACGGCCTGAGCGCCATCAACCAGCTCCAGCACGCCCTGCAGTCGGCGGCGCAGGCCGAGGCTGACGAGGCGCCGCCTGCCACCGTGCTGGCCTCGCTGCTGCACGACGTCGGCCACATGATCCACCGGCTCGGCGAGGATCCCGCGGGGCGCGGCATCGACGACGTGCACGAGGAGCTGGGCGCGGCGTGGCTCGCCGAGCGCTTCGGTCCCGAGGTGAGCGAGCCGGTCCGCCTGCATGTCGCGGCCAAGCGCTATCTCTGCACCGTCGAGCCCGACTACTTCGGCAAGCTTGCGCCCGACTCGGTGCGCAGCCTCGAGCTGCAGGGCGGGCTGATGTCGGCCGACGAGGTCGAGCAGTTTCGCGCCAATCCCGCACCACGCCGAAGCGGTGCGGCTGCGCCGCTACGACGAGGGCGCCAAGGATCCGCAGGCCCGCACCGCCGATTTCGACCATTACCTGCGCCACGTCGCGGCCTGCCGCCGCGCCTGATCCCATGATCGGCCGCAGCGAAATCGAGGCCGCCTGGCGCCTCATCCGACCGCATGTCCGGCGCACGCCCGTGATCGAGCTCGCGCCGGGGTCGCTGGGCGTCGAGGCGCCGCTGGCGCTGAAGCTCGAGTCGCTGCAGGTCAGCGGCTCGTTCAAGGGCCGCGGCGCCTTCCACAAGCTGCTGGCCTCGAAAGTGCCGGCTGCCGGCATCATCGCCGCCTCGGGCGGCAATCACGGGGCCGCCGCCGCCTATGCCGCTCGCGCGCTGGGCCACAAGGCCGAGATCTTCGTGCCGACGATCGCCTCGCCCGCCAAGGTGGCGCGGCTGAAAAGCTACGGCGCCGTCGTGCATCAGGTCGGCGCCGTCTATGCCGAGGCGCGCGCGCCTCCGAGAAGCGCGCGGCCGAGACCGGCGCGCTGATCGTTCCGGCCTATGAGGATCCGGTGCGTGTTCGCAGGCGCCGGCAGCGTGGCGCTGGAATTCGCCGAGCAGGCCGCCGTTCGACACGCTGCTGGTCGCGGTCGGCGGCGGCGGCCTGATCGCCGGCTGCGCGGCGGCCGATCGGCGAGCGCGTGAAGATCGTCGCCGTCGAGACCGAGGGCACGCCGACGCTGCACGCGGCGCTGCGCGCCGGCCATCCGGTCGAGGTGACGATCTCCGGCATCGCCGCCGACGCGCTGGGCGCCAGCCGCATCGGCACGCCGAACTTCGAGATCGCGCGCGAGCTGGTGCGCGAGTCGGTGCTGGTCAGCGACGAGGCGGTGCGGTCCGCGCAGCGCCCCTGTGGGAGGAGCTGCGCGTGGTCGCCGAGCCGTCGGGCGCCACCGGGCTCGCCGCGCTGATCGCCGGCGCCTACCGGCCGGCGCCAGGTGAGCGCGTCGCGACCCTGGTCTGCGGCGCCAACACCGACCCGGGATCGGTGGTCTGAGATCAGCGCGTGACGCTGGTGACGACGGCGCGATTGGCGTGGCCGGCGCCGTCGCTGAAGTCGTAGCGGATGGCGAATTTGTCGGCGGGCGAGATCCACCAGCGCGAGAGCGAGCGCTGGTCCTTGTCGCCCTGCTCGTTCATCTCGATCACGAAGGTGTCGATCATGGCGTCGCCCGGCCCCGTGCGCTTCTCGTAGCGGGCGACCGACAGGATGTAGTCCCAGCTCCGGCCGCCGGCGCTGTAGCGCGCCTCGATCTTCTTGCCGACTTCCAGCGGCCACAGCCGCTCCGGCCGCAGCGCGGCGATGAACGCCGAGGTGTCCTTGCCGTCGGGCGAGGGATTGTCGAACAGCAGCGCGCGCAGCTTGTAGGGCTTGCCGCCCACGATCTCCATGGTGCAGTCCATGCCGTCGCGGCCCTTCGCCACGACCTTGACGCCGCTGTCGTAGGTGAAGGTCGTGCCGGGATCGGGACAGGCGAAGTCCATCGTCTGGGCGGCGGCCATGGGCGGGAACAGGGCGGCCAGGCAAGACCGCGGCAGGACGCCGCATGCGGCATCATGCGATCGATCATCAGCCAGCGAGTCAGATGAAATGGCACGCCGCCAGTGTGCCGTTCGCCCACCGGCGCGCAGCGCGGGCTTGTCGGCCTTGCAGCGCGGCTCGGCGATCGGGCAGCGCGAATGGAAGGGGCAGCCGGCCGGCGGCTCGAGCGGGCTCGGCAGCTCGCCCTGCAGGACCGTGCGCTGGCGGGCGCGGGCGAGCCTTGGGGATTGGCGATCGGCGCGGCCGCCAGCAGCGCCTGGGTGTAGGGATGCTGCGGGCTGCGCCAGATCTGGTCGCGCCCGCCGACCTCGACCAGCGTGCCGAGATACATCACCGCCACCCGGTCGGCGATGTGCTCGACCACCGAGAGGTCGTGGCTGATGAAAAGATAGGAGACGCCGAACCGGCTCTTGAGGTCCTCCAGCAGGTTGATCACCTGGGCGCGCACCGACACGTCGAGCGCCGAGACGGGCTCGTCGCAGATGATCAGCTTGGGGCTGAGCGCCAGCGCGCGGGCGATGCCGATGCGCTGGCGCTGGCCGCCGGAGAATTCGTGCGGATAGCGCTGCTTGGCGTCGGCCGGCAGGCCGACCCAGCGCAGCAGCGTCGTCGACCCGCTCGGCGGTGGCCGTCGGCCTTCCAGCCGGCGATGACCAGCGGCTGGGCCACCGAGCGGCCGACCGTCGAGCGCGGATTGAGCGAGCCGTAGGGATCCTGGAAGATCATCTGCACCTTGCGGCGCATCTCGGTGAGCTCGCCGGCGGTCGAGCGGCGCGATGTCGACGCCGTCGACCACGATCTCGCCGCCGGCGACCGGCACCAGCTTCAGGATCGCCTTGCCGAGCGTGGACTTGCCGCAGCCCGATTCGCCCACCAGGCCCAGCGTCTCGCCGACGGCGAGCTCGAGGCTGACGCCGCGCACGGCGCGCACCATGCCGGCCGCGGTGTTGAAGCTGACATGGACGTCGCGCAGCGACAGCAGCGACATCGCCCTAGCCCTTCTCGGCGGCGAAGCAGGCGACCAGCCGGCCGGGCGCCGGCTGGGTCAGCGCCGGCCGTTCCTGGCGGCAGCGCTCCATGACGCGCGGGCAGCGCGGCGCGAAGGCGCAGCCCGGCGGCAGCGCGTTGAGCGGCGGCACCATGCCGGGGATGTCGGCCAGCGCTCGGCGCGCGCGGCGCCGGGGATGGGCGTCGCGCCGATCAGGCCGGCCGTATAGGGGTGCAGCGGCGCTCTCGAACAGGTCGTCGACCGGCGCCTCCTCGACCTTGCGGCCGGCATACATCACCACCACGCGGTCGGCCGTCTCGGCGACGACGCCGAGATCGTGGGTGATGAAGATCATGGCCATGCCGGCGTCGGCCTGCAGCTTCTTCAGCAGCGCCAGCACCTGGGCCTGCACCGTGACGTCGAGCGCGGTGGTCGGCTCGTCGGCGATCAGCACCGAGGGGCTGCAGGCGATCGCCATGGCGATCACCACGCGCTGGCACATGCCGCCCGAGAGCTGGTGCGGATAGGCGTCGAGCCGCCGTCCGGCATCGGGCATGCCGACCAGCTCCAGCAGCTCGTGCGCGCGGGCGCGCGCCTGGCCGCGGCCGAGCTCGGTGTGGGTGGTCAGCACCTCGGCGATCTGCTTCTCGACGGTCGCCACCGGGATTGAGCGAGCTCATCGGGTCCTGGAAGATCATGCCGATCTCCTTGCCCCTGATGTCGAGCATGGTCTCCTCGGCGACCGGCACGATGTCGCGGCCGTTCAGCCTCACCGCGCCGCCGACGATGCGGGCCGGCGGATCGGGCAGCAGGCGCATGATGGAGAGCGCCGACAGCGACTTGCCGCAGCCCGATTCGCCCACCAGCGCCACGGTCTCGCCGGCGCCGACCTTGAGCGACAGGCCGTCGACCGCCTTCATCTCGCCGCGCCGGGTGAACAGCGTGGTGCGGAGGCCTTCGACTTCCAGGGGCAGGCTCATGGCTCAGCGGTCCCGGAGCTTGGGATTGAGCGCGTCGTTCAGCCCGTCGCCGATCAGGTTGAGGCAGAGCACCGTCACCATGATGGCCACGCCCGGGATGGCGCAGATGTACCAGGAGCTGCGGATGAGCTCGCGGCCGTCGCCGACCAGCCGGCCCCAGCTCGCCACGTTGGGATCGCCCAGGCCGAGGAACGAGACCGCCGATTCGAACAGGACGGCGCCCGCCACGACCAGCGAGGAGAGCACGATCACCGGCGGCAGGGCATTGGGCAGGATCTCGCCCACGATGATGCGCCAGTTGCCCATGCCCATGGAGCGGCAGGCCTGCACGAACTCGCGGTCGCGCAGGGACAGGAACTCGGCGCGCGTCATGCGCGCGATCGGCGTCCAGCTCACCACGCCGATGGCGATCACGATGTTGGTCGAGGGTCGAGCCCAGGATCACCACGATGGTGAGCACGAAGATCAGGTTGGGGATGGTCTGGAACAGCTCGGCCGCGCGCATCACGACCTCGTCGACCCAGCCGCCGAAATAGCCGGCGATGGCGCCGACGCCGACGCCGATCAGGGTCGCCACGGCCGAGGCGAACAGGCCGATCAGCAGGGTGGCGCGCGCGCCATGCACGATCATGGCCAGGATGTCGCGGCCCAGCGAATCGGTGCCGAGCGGGAAGTCCGGATCCTGGCCCGGCCACATGCTCGGGCGCGCCGACGATGCGCAGCGGATCGGTCGGGAAGAGCAGGGGCGCCAGGATCGCGGCGAGCGCCACCAGCAGGATCAGCACGGCGCCGATCAGGGCGCCCCGGTTGCGCGCGAAGCGGGCGACGAATTCGAGGCGCGGGAACTCGAAGCGCGCCATCATCGGATCTCGATCCGCGGATCGAGCCACATGTAGATCAGGTCGACGGCGATGTTGGCCGCGATCACCACCAGCGAGCCCAGCACCATGATGCCGAGCACGACGGGATAGTTGCGCGAGCTCACGCTGTCGAACAGCAGCGAGCCGATGCCCGGCCAGCTGAACACGCTTTCGATCACCACGCTGCCGGCCAGCACGGTGCCCATCTGCACGCCGAGGATGGTGACCACCGGCAGCAGCGCGTTGCGCAGCACGTGGCTGATCGTGACCTTGTTGCGGCTGAGCCCCTTGGCGCGCGCGGTGCGCACGAAATCGAGCTGCGCCACCTCCAGCATCGAGGAGCGCATGACGCGGGTGTAGATGGCGGCATAGAACAGGCCGAGCGCCAGGGTCGGCAGGATCAGATGATGCAGGATGTCCAGCGATGCCGCCGCCGCCGCCGATCGTGGCCATGCCGCCGACCGGCAGCCAGCCGAGCTTCACGGAAAACAGCACGATCAGCATGATGCCGAGCCAGAAGCTGGGCGCGGCGAAGAAGAACATGGCGACGACCGAGACCAGGCTGTCCCAGAAGGTGCGCACCTTCATCGAGGCGACCACGCCCGCGGCGACGCCGACCACCATGGCGAGCGTGATGCTCGACACCATGAGCAGCAGGGTCGCCGGCAGGTGGACCGAGATGGCGTCGATCACCGGCATGTTCTGGCGGTAGGAGAAGCCGAAATCGAAATGCAGCAGCGCCCAGATGTACTTCACGAGCTGCAGCCACACCGGATCGTCGAGCCCGTAGGTCTTGCGCAGCAGCTCGACCGTGGCGGGGTCGCTCACCTGGTTCTCCGCCGTCATCAGCTCCAGGAAGCTGCCGGGCGCCATCTGGATCAGGCAGAAGTTGATGATCACCACGCCCAGCATCAGCGGCACGGCCTGGATCAGCCGCCGCCGCAGGAGCTTTAGCGCCGCGAGTTTGCGCGAGCTGGCGATTGCTACGGCCATGTTGTCATCCCGAGGCCGAAGGCCGAGGGACCTTTCGTGTGGCCTTGAAGGTCCCTCGCTGCGCTCGGGGTGACACCCTCTGTCTCAGCTCGCCAGCCATATGTCGTACCAGCTTGCGGCCAGGTAGTTGGGATCGTTGGAATGGTTCTGCACCTTGGTGCTGGCGACGGTGATCGATTCGAGCTCGACCAGCGGCAGCAGCGGCGCCTCCACGGTGACGGCCTTCTGGAAGTCGACCACCAGCGCCTTGCGCTTGGTGGCGTCGGTCTCGACCTTGATCTGCTCGACCAGCGCGTCGATGGCATCGGTGTGGAAGCCCGAGGCGTTGCGGAAGGGGATGCCCTTCTTGATGCCGTCCGACGTGTAGTACTGGGTCGTCGAGGGCACCGGCTCCGACGGATTGGCCTGGTTGGAGATCGCCACGTCGAAGTCGTAGTCGGTGTAGATGCGCTTGATCGAGGTCGGCCGGTCGGGGACCGTGAGGTTGACGCCGACGCCGACATCCTCGAGGCCCTGCTTGACGATGGCGCCGATCTTGGCGTTCTCGGTGAACCACCCGGCGGCCAGCAGGTTCAGCGTGAAGCGCTTGCCGCCGGCCTTCTTGGGATAGCCCGCCGCGTCGAGCAGGGACGCCGCCTTCTTCGGGTCGTAGCCGGTCTTGAAGGTGTCGGGCGTGAAGAACGCCTTGTTCGGCGAGAAGATCGGGCCGGTCCCGGGACGGGCGTAGCCGTAATACACGGTCTTGGCGATCAGGCTGCGGTCGATCGCGTGGAACATGGCCTGCCGCACCTCGCGCTTGGCGAAGATCGGATTGCGCATGTTGCACTCGAAGGTCGTCGCCCACACGCTTTCCTCGTAGCCCTTGGGCGTGGCCACGAACTTGCCGGTCGCCGTCAGTCGCTTGATGTCGGGCGGCGCCACCGGATTGAACACGCCGATCTGGATGTCGCCTGCCTCGAGGGCGGCGGCGCGGCCGGCGGGATCGCGCACGTAGCGGATGATCAGCCGGTCCAAGTAGGGGAAGCCGGGCCGCCAGTAGGCGTCGTTCTTGACGTACTCGAAATGGCTGCCGCGCACCCATTCCTTGAACTTCCACGGCCCCGTGCCGATCGGCGCGTTGTTCGCCGGGTTGGTGATCGGGTCGCTGCCGGCATAGACGTGCTTGGGCACGATGTAGTTCACGCTGCCGCAGAGCAGCGAGGAGAAGAAGAACTCGGGGATCGGCTTGGTGAACTTCAGGACCACCGTGTCGGCGTCGGGCGCCTCGACGCCCGCGAAGTCGCTCAGGGCGGAGGCGGCGGCGTACTTCTTCCAGACCTCGCCGATCGAGTAGACGACATCGTCGACGGTCATGTCCTTGCCGTCGTGGAACTTCACGCCCTTGCGGATCTTGACCGTGTAGGACTTGAAGTCGGAAGCGGGCTTCCATGATTCGGCCAGCTCGCCTTCGAAGGCGCCGTCCATCTTGCGGTTGCCCAGGCGCTCGAACAGCTTGGAGGAGGAGAAGGTCGGGCTCGATCCGCCGCCCGCCGGCACGTAGCAGGCCTGCGGCTCGCCGCCGCCCCAGGTGGCGACCAGCGTGCCGCCGCGCTTGGGCTCGCCCTGCGCCAAGGACGGCCCGATGCTGCCGATGAGACCGGTCGCCAGCACGCCGGCGCCGAATGTCCGGCGCGAGATGTCATTCACCATGAAAACCCCTCCTTGACCCCAAGCTCCCCAAGACCTCGAAGCAAACTTCGTACCGCGTGCAATCAGGCCGGCAGCGTCGAATAGGTCGCGCGCCCGACGGCAAGCAGCGCCTTCTGTTCGTTGAAGACATCGACATCCACGACGCCGACGCTCTTGCCGGCGCGTCGCACCTTCGCCGTGATGACGAGGCCGGTCTTGATGGCGGGACGCAGGTAGTCGACGCGGAAATTGATCGTCGGCAGGCCGCGGCGCAGCGTCATGATCAACGCGTAGTCGCCCACCGTGTCGATGATCGCCGCCAGCGGACCGCCGTGCCATTGGCCGGTGCCCGCGCCGCGCTCGAACTCCGGCCGCATGGCGCAGGTCATGGTGACCTGCTCGTTCGCCGGATCGGCCTCGGTCACCTTCAGCCCGAGGAAGGCGATGAACGGCGAATGGTCGAGCATCTTCTGCAGCTCGTCCTTGGTCAGCGGCATGATCTTGTCGTTCACGGCGCCACCACGATCTTGCCGAACACCTCGCGGTCCTCGATGACGCGCAGCGCCTCGCGGGCCTCGCTCAGCGGGTAGACCTTGTCGACCAGCACCTTGAGCTTGCCCGATTGCACCAGCTTCAGCAGTTCCTCGATGTCGGAGCGCATCCAGCCGTTGGAGCCCAGCACCTTGAGCTCGAAGGTCCAGATGAAGCGGATGTCCTCCTTGGGATCGAAGCCCGCGGTGGCGCCGCAGGTCACCAGCCGGCCGCCGACCTTCAGCACCTTCAGCGACTTCACCCAGGTGTCGCCGCCGGTGTAGTTCACCACCATGTCGACGCCGCGGTCGGTGCCGCCGCCGCGCCGCGTCGGCTTGCCGTAGAGATTGTAGACCTCCTGCTGGAAGTCGTGCGTGACGTAGTTGATGGTCTTGTCGGCGCCGAGCTCCATCAGCCGCTTGGCCTTGGCGTCGGTGCCGGCGCAGGCGACGACCTCGGCGCCGGCCAGCTTGGCGATCTGCAGGCAGCAGACGCCGACGCCGCCCGAGGCGCCCAGGATCAATACCTTTTCGCCCTTCGCGACGTGGCCGTTGGTGGTCATCATGCGCAGCGCCGTACCGTAGGCGCAGGGCAGCGCGGCCGCGTCGGTGTAGCTGACGCCATCGGGAATGCGGACAAGCTGGTGGGCGCGCGCCCTGCAGAGCTCGGCCAGGCCGCCATGCACCGTCTCGCCCATCAGCCCGCCCTCGACGCGGTTGATGGGATCGACCAGCACGCGGTCGCCCTTCTTCCAGCCGCTGACGCCCGGCCCGACCTCGGCGATCTCGCCCGCCACGTCGAGGCCCATGATGGCCGGCATCGGCACCTTGATGCCGGGCATGCCGCGGCGCGTGAAGACGTCGTGGTAGTTCAGCGACGAGGCCTTGACCGCGACGATCACGTCGCCCTCGCCGGGCCTGGGATCGGGGAAGTCGGTCTCGAAGTTCAGGCGATCGGGCGCGCCATGCTCGCGGACGACTGCGGCTTTCATTTTTACGATTCTCCTCCGGTTGGGATCTGCCTGGCGAGCACGCGCTTGTCGATCTTGTTGGTGCCGGCGAGCGGCATCTCGTCGACGAACAGCACGCGCCGCGGATGCTGGTAGGCCGGCGCATGGGCGAGCGCGTAGCTCTTGACCGCCTGCTCGTCGAGCTCCGCGCCCGGCGCCTTGACGACGAAGGCGATCGGCTTGTGGCCCTTGAGCTCGTCGGGCACGGGGATGACCGCCGCCTGATGGATGCCGGGATGGCGTTCCAGCATCTTCTCGACCTCGCCGGGATAGATGTTCTCGCCGCCGCACACGAACATGTCGTCGGCGCGACCGACGAAGAAGAAGAAGCCGTTCTCGTCGCGGCGGAACACGTCGCCGGTGCGGTAGAAGCCGTCGGGCGTCATCGCCTTGGCCGTGACCTCGGGCAGCTTGTGATAGTGCGTCATCAGCGCGCCGCACTTCATTTCGAGCACGCCCTCGTCCTGGACTTCCTGGCCGTCGCGCACCAGGCGCAATTCGACCTCGGGATGCGGATAGCCGGTCGAGAGCTCGGGCTGGGGAAGGCCCCCGGGATGCGGGCCGAACACCACCGGGCCGGCCTCGGTGGTGCCGTAGCCGTTGCTGATCTGCGCCTTGGGGAACACCGCGCGCACCTGGTCGATCAGCGACTGCGTGATGGGGGCGGAGCCCATGCGCACCGCCTCGACGGCCGACAGGTCGTTGGCGGCGAGCAGCTCGCGTTCGCGCAGCATCATGGCGATCATGGTCGGCACCGAGGTGAGGAAGGCGACGCGATGCTTGGCGGCCGCCTCGATATAGCCCCTGGTGGTGAATTGCGGCAGCAGGACGATGGTGTCGCCCTGGCTCAGCGTGGTCTGGCACATGGCCAGCCCGTTCATGTGGTAGAGCGGCGCGGCGACCAGCGAGCGCTGGCCGGGCGGCACGGGCCGGCGCACGCGCTGGCTGATCGCCCAGAGATGCGAATAGTGCGACAGCACCACGCCCTTGGGCCGTCCGGTCGAGCCCGACGTATAGAGGAACATCGCCGGTTCCTCGGGCTTCATCCTGACGGGCGTGAACGGGCCGGGATCGAGGAAGCCCTCGAAATCCCGGTCGAAGGAGATCTTGGGCACGCTGTCGGGCGCGAGGGCCAGGCGCGCGTCGTCGCCGATCACCAGCCTGGCGTCGCAGTCGCCCACGATATAGGCCACCGTCTCGGCCGGCAGCTTGTAGTTCACCGGCACCGACACCAGGCCCGCCTGCATGGTGCCGAGGAAGGTGAGCAGGAACTCGGCGCGATTGGCCGACAGGATGGCGACGCGGTCGCCCCTCTGCAGGCCGCGCTTGAGGAGCCCGCGCGCCACCGCACCGCTCAGGCGGAAGATGTCGTCGTAGGTGTAGCTGCGTTCGCCGCCGTTGCCGCCGGCATCGATCAGGGCGATGGCATCGCGCGCCACCTCGCGCGAGATCGCGTCGCCCTGGTTGTCGTACTTGATGGTCACCATGCGGCAAGTCCCTGCAATGGCTTGGTCGGTGAGCTTGAGGCCCGAGGCCAGCGTATCCTTGCGCCATTGGCCGTCGAACGGGCAGAAGGCGTCCATCATGTCGGCCTGCAGGCCGGCGCAGCACATCGGCGTCCAGTCCGTCCTGTCGGCGCAGCCACTGGTCGAGCCGCAGCACGCGGCGCATGTTGACGCCGCGCGTGCCGAACTCGATCACCGCGCCGCACATCTGCCGATTGCCCAGGAAGCGCTGCACGCCGTGGAATACCAGGCCGGTATAGCGGGGCCGCTCCATGCCGTGCGGCCGCGCGCCGTCGACATTCTCCTTGCCCCACCAGTCGCAGGCGCGGGCGAACAGCGTCGCTCGCCGGCTCGTTGAAGCACAGGAAGAACGGCTTGCCGTAGTCGCCGATGCCGGTATGCCAGTCGATGAAGGCGACCTTCTCGGCGCCGCCGAGCGTGTCCGTCACGATCGTCTCGAGCGTGCGGTTGGACCATTCGCGGTCCGCGCCGCCATACATCAGCCCGTCCTGATGCCGGTACTGGCCGCGCGCCAGGGTGTCGAACAGCGCGTCGCGCCCGTGCTTCTCGGTGAAGCTCGCCATGGCCGCGTCGGCGCGGGCGTTGTCGGCGTCGGTCCACTGCCGGATCATGAGATCGCTGGTGCAGCGTCTCGTAGTGTGGATTGGCAGGCGCGTGACCCGTCGCGCGGTCGATGAAGTTGCGGTTGAGGTCGACGTTGTTCTCGGTCGTCCGGGTGAAATGCGCGAAACCGTAGGGATTGAGGCCGTGCACCAGCACCACGCCGACATCGTCGGGCAGCCGCGCCGGACCGCCCACCGTTCAGCCAGCCGACCTGCACCGCCGATCCCGAAAAGCCTTCCTGGCCGTGCGTGCCGCTGATGAACAGCGCCTGGCGCGTTGCCTTGTGGTCGCCGAGGCAGGCGACGTCGATGGCAAGCGGCTCGCCCTGGGGCGTCGTCCTGTCCGGATGGATGAAGGACCGCACGGCGCCTCCCGCCGTCGTTGCCGCTTCAAGAAATTTCGCCCGGGCGCGCGCATAGCTCGCCGCGTAGCATTCGTAATACTCCATGAACCCTTCTCGCCGCTCCCCAGCGGCGCCCCGACGACGCGAAACCTACTCGATGAACTCCAACACCGCGTTCAAGGCCTGCTTGGCCGGCACGACGACGCGGCCGGCACTCTGGACGGCGCCGGTGATCCTGCCCTCCTGCAAGCTGCGCGCCACCTTCCCGGCAGAGATCGTGCGGAAAGTGAGGCCGGCCATATAGGCCTTGCGGCCTTCGGCGTCGGGCACGGCATCGCCGAACTGTGCCTTGAGCTCGGCCTCGGTCAGGATGTCGAAACGCGAATTGCCGACGACGACGGACTTGCCGCCCTTGATGTCGCGCACCGCTTCGGGCCCGAACATGTCGGCATAGAGCCTGGCGCCGGCGGCCGGATCGGGCTCGACGATCAGGGCACGCGCCACGGCGACGACGCCGTTGGCGTGGTGGCGCCACTCGTCGCGCCATACCAGATCGCGCGTGAAGTGGTGGCAATAGTAGACGCGGCCGTAGGGCACGACTCCGGCCTTCATGCGCACGGTGCGAAAGCGCGCATCGTGCTCCTTGCCGTCGACCTTGACCGGGCGGGTGAACTCGACCGGCGGCTCGACCGGCACGCCGGCCCTCGAAAGCTCGCCGTAGGTGATGGCCGAATCCTCGGAGCCGAACACCAGGCCGTTCAGCCCGAAGGGATAATTGAGCAGGTCCAGGCGGCCGCTGGTGGCGCCCTTCGGCACGGCGATCAGCTCGAGATAGTCGGTGCCGAACATCGCGAGATGATTCATCGAGCCCAGCGAATGGTAGCCGCGCTCGGTCAGCGTGAATCCCAGCCGGCGATAGAGGTCGGCGGCGTGGTCCATGTCATCACGCGCATTGATGACCACGTGGTCGAGCGTCGGCACAGGCAAAGTCATCGAAAACCCTCTTGCGTCTCCCCAGCCTCGCTCATCTTGGCACGGGGGACACGCCAGGATTTTTTATAATCCGACACGATTACGTCATGCGCGGAAATAATTTCCAAGATTGCCGCGATCGGGAGAATGAACGGCTAACCTTGGCGATCCCGGAGTCACGCCGCCCTTCTGGTCCGCATTTTGCCGCACATTGCTTCGCGTCGCATGCCGTGTCTCGTATGGCGAATGCGGCGGCTGGCGGCGGACGGGTCAGGGCGTCGCGGCCGTGCTGGTCCGCCTCGCCCTGCCGGGGCTTTAGCTGCTCTCGCTCGACAGCACCTCGCCGAACAGCTTCCACGTCTTGCCGTCGAAGCGCGCGAGTTGCACCGACTGGATGGGATAGAAGTCGGTCGGGCTGGTGTTGATCTTGATGCCGGGCAGCAGGATCGGCACCACGAGGTCATGCATGCTGGCGGCCTGCTTCATCAGGTTGGCGCGCGTGAGGTTGTCGCCGCAGGCCGTCAGCACATGGCGCATGGTCGCCGACACCGCGTAGGCGTAGGTGTAGGAGGCATCCGCCATGTTGCCCTGCGGATTATACTTCTCCATCCACGCCTTCCATTCGAGGAAGTCCGGCGCCTTGGCCCATTGCGGGTCGGTCGGATCCTTCAGGTAGGCGGCGGTGATGATGCCCGTGCTGTTGTCCAGGCCGGCGGGCTTGAGCGTCGAGGCGACGGAGGCCGCGACGTTGGCGAGGTAGTGCGCGGGCTTCCAGCCGAGGTCGGCGACCTTGCGGATCGCCTGCGCGGCGGCCTTGGGCGCGGCGTCGTTGAACAGGACGTCGGCGCCGGAATCCTTGAGCTGGATGATCTGGCTGTCGACCGTGGGGTCGGTGACCTCGTAGCTCACCGTCTTGATCAGGAACTTGTCCTTGTTCTTGCCGAATCCCGCGATGAAGCCGTTGAGGTAGTCCTTCCCCGAATCGTCGTTCTGATAGAGCATCGCCACCTTGCCGTTGGGATGGTTGGCCATGATGTGCTTGGCGTAGATCGCCGCTTCGGTGGCGTAGTCGGGCTGCCAGCCCATGGTCCAGGGGAACTCCTTGGGATTGCCCCACTTGGAGGCGCCGGTCGCGACGAAGAGCTGCGGCACCTTCTTCTGGTTGAGGTACTTGTGCACCACCGTGTTGGTCGGCGTGCCCAGCAGCTGGTAGAGCGCGAAGACCTGGTCGTCCTCGACCAGCTTGCGCACCATCTCGACCGTCTTGGGCGGCTGGTAGCCGTCGTCGTAGGTGATGAAGTTGATCTTGCGGCCGTTGATGCCGCCCTGGTCGTTGACCATGTTCCAGTAGGCGGTGATGCCCTTGCCGATCACGCCATAGGCCGACAATGGCCCGCTATAGGGATTGGTGTGGCCGAGCTTGATCTCCTTGTCGGTGACACCGGGATCGTACTTCTTGTTGTCGGCGCGAACGATGGCAGGCGCAAAGACAAAGGCCGCGCTCGTGGCCACGAGCGCGCGACGGCGAATTCTCGACATGGCGTTTCCTCCTCAAAGCGCCCCGTTTTCGGGGTCGCGGCGCCCAGTGTAGCGGCTCGGTGTGGCTAAGAAAGGGCCGCCACTTCAGGAGCTGTGAAGGCGAGGCCAAGTGCATCGGCGACCGGCCGGCAGGTGAGCTTGCCGGCATGCACGTTCAGGCCGTTGCGCAGATGCGGATCGTCGGCGATGGCCTGGCGCCAGCCTTTGTCGGCCAGCGCCAGCACGAAGGGCAGCGTGGCGTTGTTCAGCGCAAAGGTCGAGGTGCGCGCCACCGCGCCGGGCATGTTGGTGACGCAATAGTGCGTCACGCCTTCCTCGACATAGGTCGGATGCGAATGCGAGGTCGGGCGCGAGGTCTCGCAGCAGCCGCCCTGATCGATGGCGATGTCGACGATCACGCTGGCGGGCTTCATCGTCGCCACCATGGCGCGGCTCACCAGCTTGGGCGCCGCCGCGCCCGGCACCAGCACGGCGCCGATCAGAAGGTCGGCGCGGCGCAGGATGTGGCCGAGCGCATCGCGGGTCGAGAAGATGGTGCGCAGGCCGGGGAACTGCGCGGCCAGCCGCCGCAGCACCTCGGCCGAACGGTCGACCACGAACACGGTGGCGCCCATGCCGAGCGCAATGGTGGCGGCGTGCGTGCCCGAGACGCCGCCGCCCAGCACCACCACTTCCGCCGGCGGCACGCCCGGCACGCCGCCCAGCAGGACGCCGCGGCCGCCCTGCGTGCGTTCGAGGTAGTGCGCGCCCACCTGCGGCGCGAGCCGGCCGGCGATCTCCGACATCGGCGTGAGAAGGGGCAGGGTGCCCGACGGCGAGGTGACGGTCTCGTAGGCGATGGCGGTGACGCCGCTCTTCAGCAGGTCATGCGTCTGCTCCGGATCGGGCGCCAGATGCAGGTAGGTGAAGAGCACCTGGCCCGGCCGCAGCCGCTTGCGTTCGGGCGCCAGCGGCTCCTTGACCTTCACGATCAGCTCGCTCGCGGCGAAGATCTCGCCGGCGTCGGCGACGATCCTGGCGCCGGCGGCGACATACTGCTCGTCGGCCAGCCCGGCGCCCGCACCGGCGCCGCGCTCGACCAGCACCTCATGGCCGTGATGCACCAGCTCGGCAACCGACGAGGGCACCAGCCCGACGCGGTCCTCGTGATCCTTGATCTCCCTGGGGACGCCGACGCGCACTTTCAACGCTCAGAGCAGATGGCCGGCGCGTTCGGCCTTGGTGCGCAGGTAGTTCTCGTTGTGCCCGTTGGCCGGGAAGGCGTGCGCCACGCGCTCGGTGACCTCGATGCCATAGCGCTCGAGGCCGACGATCTTCTGCGGGTTGTTGGTCATCAGCCGCACGCGCTTGATGCCCATGCGCGCCAGCATGGTGGCGGCCGGCGCGTAGATGCGCTCGTCGGCGTCGAAGCCCAGCTGCTCGTTGGCGTCGATCGTGTCGAAGCCGTCGTCCTGCAGCTCGTAGGCCCTGCAGCTTGTTCACCAGGCCGATGCCGCGGCCTTCCTGGGCGAGATAGAGCAGCACGCCCGAACCCTGCCTGGCGATCTCGGCGATGGCGCCGCGCAGCTGCACGCCGCAGTCGCAGCGCAGCGAGCCCAGAAGGTCGCCGGTGAAGCATTCGGAATGGAGCCGGATCAGCACCGGTTCGGTCGGATCGATCTCGCCCACCACGATGGCGAGATGCTCCTTGCCGCCGTCGCTCGGCCGCCAGGCGAGGATGCGGGCATTCTCCGCGCCCTCCAGCGGCACGTGCGCCTGCGCCACCTGCTGGAGGTTGCGCGAGGCGGTGTCCTCGTAGCCCAGCACATCCGCCGCATCGACGTAGACCAGATCCTGCTCGCGCGCCCAGTCGCGCCGCTTGTTGCCGGGATCGCGGCTGAGCGGCCCCAGCACCACCGCCGGCAGCAGGCGGGCGAGCTTGGCCAGCTCGATGGCGGTCTGGGCGATGCGCGGCGCATGGCTCGCCACCGGCCGCGACAGGTGGCGCAGCGCGACGTGGCGGCCGGTTTCCCGGTTGGCCTCGTGCGGCCGCAGGATGATGTCGACCGGCACCCCCTCGGGCAGGTCGAGCGTGATCGGCTTGTTGGTCTCGCCCAGCCCGCCCGCGATATGGGGCGGGATCTCCATGCCGATGGCCTCGGCGCGCCGCCGCGTGGTGACCAGCACCGGCGCGTCCTGGGCGAGGCCCAGCAGGCGCTGCAGGGCGCGCGGGACCGCAGGCTTCGGCGGCAATCACCAGGCCGCCGGCGCCGTCGTCGTCGCGCAGGACGACGATGCCGCCGCGGCGCAGCTCGGCCATTGCGCGCTCGACGGCGGCGAGGGCGGTGGCGGTACGAGAAAGCAACTGACCTGCGGTCATGGGGCTCGTCTTTAGCATGTCGGGGGCGCTTTGCCGATGTGAACCGCTTTTGCCGCCACTCCGTACCGGATATAGACTATGGATATAGGGCGCCGACAGGTAAGCAGCGGCATGTCTGTAAACAATCGCGGCAAGAAAATTCTGCTGGTCGATGACGATCAGGCGTTGCGCATCGTGCTCGCCGAGCAACTCGACCTCTATGACGGCTTTACCACCATCCAGGTCGGCACCGCCGCCGAGGGGCTGGAGAAGGCCAAGCTTGCGCATTACGACGCAATTCTGCTCGATATCGGCCTGCCCGATATGGATGGCCGCGAGCTCTGCAAGCTGATGCGCCGCCAGGGGGTGCGCTCGCCCGTGATCATGCTGACGGCCGCCGATTCGGACGCCGACACCATTCTCGGCCTCGAATTCGGGCGCCAACGACTACGTCACCAAGCCCTTCCGCATCAATGTGCTGCTGGCCCGGCTGCGCGCCCATCTGCGCCAGCACGAGCGCAGCGAGGACGCGGTGATGACCATCGGTCCCTACGAATTCCATCCGGCGGCCAAGATCCTGATGGAGAAGGGCGGCAAGAAGAAGATCCGGCTGACCGACAAGGAAGCCTCGATCCTGAAATACCTGTTCCGCGCCGGCGACCGGCCGGTCGCACGCGACGTGCTTCTGAACGAGGTGTGGGGCTACAACGCGGGCGTCACCACGCACACCCTGGAAACCCATATCTATCGACTGCGCCAGAAGATCGAGAAGGACCCGGCCAGCGCGGCGATCCTGATCACCGACCGGGGTGGCTATCGGCTGCAGCCCTGAGCACTTGCCGGAAGGTGACGGATGCGTCACTCTTGCCGGCAACGACACAAAATTGCCCGGGAAGGTCCATCATGAGCACGCAGCGCATCTATGCCCTGCCCGTCGAGACCACCGAGTGGAAATTCGACGGCGCCACCGAGATCCAGTTCAACTGGGAGTACGACGACGGCTCCGACGCGCTTCTCGAGCTCTACGACAAGGGCAAGAGGCAGCAGTGGGACGCCAGCACGCGGCTCGACTGGTCGCTCGGGCTCGATCCGGAAAATCCGATGGAGCTCAAGGACGAGGCGATCTCGATCTACGGCACCGACTTCTGGAACAAGATGACCGACAAGGAGAAGGGCTGGCTGCGCCATCACCTTCAGGCCAACTCGATCTCGCAATTCATGCACGGCGAGCAGGGCGCGCTGATCGCCACCGCCAAGATCGTCGGCACCGTGCCGGACATGAACGCCAAGTTCTACGCCGCCACGCAGGTGATGGACGAGGCGCGCCACGTCGAGGCCTACAAGCGCCTGCTGCACGAGAAGCTCGATCTCGCCTATCCCATCAATCCCGCGCTCAAGACGTTGCTGGAACAGACGCTGTCGGACCGGCGCTGGGACATGACCTATCTCGGCATGCAGGTGCTGATCGAGGGGCTGGCACTGGCCGCCTTCCAGTCGATCCGCGACAAGGCCGGCAACACCCTGGCCGGCGCGGTCAACGCCTATGTCATGCAGGACGAGGCGCGCCACGTCTCGTTCGGCCGCCTGGCCTTGCGCGAATACTATCCGTCGCTCTCCGACGCCGAGCGCGACGAGCGCGAGGAGTTCGTGGTCGAGGCGCTCTACTTCATGCGCGACCGCTTCAACCAGTCCGAGGTCTGGGAGCGGCTCGGCCTGCCGGCGAAGACGCTCGACGAGATCCACTACAATTCCAAGCAGATGAACTCGTTCCGCGGCCGGCTGTTCAGCCGCGTCGTGCCCACGGTCAAGGATATCGGCCTGTGGGGCGAGCGCGTGCGCAAGGCCTTCGCCGAGATGGGCGTGATGGACTACGCCAAGGTCGACGTCGCCGAGCAGCTCGCCAACGACGGCAAGGTCGCCGAGGACTTCGACAAGAAGATGTTCGTCGAGAAGGCGATCGCGGCCGAGTAGCTCACCGTGGCGTGATCACCGTTCGAGCGCGAAGTGCGCTAGCGTGGCGTCTCCCCTCGGGAAGGACGCCATGCTGCGACGTGCGCTGTTCGTCTTCACGGTTGCTGCGACGTGGACCGCCGTGCCGCTTTGGGCGCAGCAGACGCGGCGCGTGCGCGGCACCGTCGAGAAGATCGACGGCTCGACCCTCCATGTGAAGACGCGCGACGGCGAGGATCTCAAGATCACGCTTGCCGACAGGCCGGTGTTCACCGCGATCATCCCGGCCACCTTGGCCGATCTCAAGCCCGGCGCCTTCGTCGGCTCGGGCGCGCTGCCCGGACCCGACGGCACCTTGCGCGCCGTGGAGGTCCATATCTTCCCCGAGGCCATGCGCGGCACGGGCGAGGGCCACCGCCCGTGGGATGGCGGAGCCGAAGCGACGATGACCAACGCCAACGTCGAGACGGCGGTGGCCGGCGTCGACGGCCAGGTGCTGACGCTGAAGTACAAGGGCGGCGAGAAGAAGCTCCTGGTCACGCCGCAGACTGCCATCGTCACCTATGCGCCGGGCGACCGGGCCGAGGTGAAGCCAGGCACCAGGATCTTCATCGCCGCGGCGCAGATAAAGGCTGACAATTCGCTGCAGGCGACGCGTATCTCCTACGGGCGGGACGGCCTGACGCCGCCGATGTAGCGGGGCGCGAAATACCGGCTAAGCGAGCAAGGCAACGATCACCAGCAGCGCGGCCGGCACGAGCAGCGGCCAGGGCATGGCGTGCAGCAGCAGGGTGCCCGCGATCGCACCCAGCAGGTAGCCGGTCCAGCTGAGCGCCAGCAGCCGCGGCGTGGTAACGGCCGGCAGGGCGCGCTTCTCGGCGGGCCACAGCCGGTCGAGCGTCGCCTCCGCGGTGCGCGCCAGCGTGCTGGTCACCACGACGGTGCTGACGGCGGCGCCGCCGAAATGCGTGATGGCGGATGCCTGGATGCCCATCGCCAGCGCCAGGACCAGGACCGCCGTCTCGACGCCGATCGGCAGGAAGCAGACTGCGACGATGATCGTGGCCTCGAGCAGGATGGGAATCGCGGGCCGATGCCATAACCGCAGAAGCAACCGGGCAAGCATGGCGCCGATGAAGAAGGCGGCGAGCGGGGCGAGGTGCCTGCCGGCGTCGGCGTAACGGCTCTCGGCGGCGGCGATGCCCGCGAGCACCGTGTTGCCGGTCATGTTGGCGGCAAACACGCCGCCCATCGTGATATAGCCCACCGCGTCGGCGATGCCGGCGATGATGGTCAGGAGCGCGGCCTGAAGGGATGGTCGGCCGAACACTACACCACGTCGTAGGTGATCTCGACCTCCGGCCCGAAGCAGTGGCCCTGGCAGGTCAGGATCCAGTCGTTGGCGAGATCGTCCTCCGTATAGATGTCGTTCTTGGCCAGGACGATCTTGCCCTTGATGCGCTTGGCCGCGCACGAGGCGCAGAAGCCCTCCTCGCAGGACGACAGCGGATTGAGGCCGGCGGCGCGCGCCGCCTCCAGGATGCTCTGTCCCTTGGCGTAAGGCACCTTGTGCGCCTTGCCCTCGAAATGGATGGTGATCTCGCTCGGCACCACGTCGCCTTCCTCGGGCGCTTCGACGGGCACGGCGTCGTTGCCCGAGGCTTCGAAGCGCTCGATGCGCACCTTGTCGCGCGGCATGCCGGCGCCGATCAGGGTGTGCTCGACCAGGGTCATGAACGGCCCGGGGCCGCACAGATAGGCTTCGGCATTCTCGTAGCCTTCAAGCGCCGCCAGGATTTCCTCCGGCCGGGTCAGGCCCTGCTCGGCATCGAGATGATGGATCACTTCGAGCCGGCCGCCATGCGCCGCCAGGAGCGCGACCAGTTCGGCATCGAAGATGATCGAGGGCTTGTCGCGGTTGGCATAGAACAGGCGGATGCGGCGCTGGCCGGCCTTGAGCGCCGATTTGATCAGCGACATCATCGGCGTGATGCCGCTGCCGCCACCGAACAGCAAAAGCGGCGCATCGCCCTCGCCCAGCACGAAGCGGCCGGCCGGCGGCAGCACCTCGAGCGTGGCGCCTTCCTGCAGCGCATCGTGGAACCAGTTGGAACCCTTGCCGCCTTCGACCCTTTTCACCGTCACCTTGGGCAGGCCATCGGTTTCCGGCGCGCTCGACAGCGAGTAGCATCGATTGAAGACGCCCTCAGGGTGAGGGACGCGGAAGGTCAGGAACTGGCCGGCCCGGTAGCGATATTTCTCGGCCAGGTCGGCCGGCACCTCCAGGACGAAGGAGCGTGCATCGGGCGTTTCCTGGACGATCTTGGTGATGCGTAATTGATTGTAAGCCATCGACAAATCCGAGTTCAGCAACCTACCCAATCCGTGCGGGACTCTCCTAGCAGAGTGTGATAGGTTCCGCTCAGAAAAATGAACGGAGCGTCACTTTTACCGCTCCGCGTGGGGAATGGGACCGCGTAAAGGGCCAGGAGGCAAGAGCCAATGACAACGCAGAAAATCTACCAGCTGCCGGTCGAAGTCACGAACTGGAAGTTCGATGGCGCCAGCGAAATCCAGTTCAACTGGGAATACGATGCCGGCTCGTCCGACCTGCTGAATCTCTACGAAAAGGGCAAGCAGCAGCAGTGGGACACCAGCACCCGGCTCGACTGGAGCCAGGAGCTTTTCGAAGGCAACCCGATGGGCATGTCCGACGAGAGCATCCCGATCTATGGCTCGCCGTTCTGGGAGAAGATGACCGAAAAGGAGCGCGACTGGCTGCGCTTCAACCTGCAGTGCCATTCGATCTGCCAGTTCATGCACGGCGAGCAGGGCGCGCTGATCGCCACCGCCAAGATCGTCAATACCGTGCCCGACATGAACGCCAAGTTCTACGCCGCCACCCAGGTGATGGACGAGGCGCGCCACGTCGAGACCTACAAGCGGCTGATCCACGAGAAGTTCAAGTCGGCCTATCCGATCACCGAATCGCTCAAGAACCTGCTCGAGCAGACCCTGAGCGACCGGCGCTGGGACATGACCTATCTCGGCATGCAGGTGCTGATCGAGGGTCTGGCGCTCGCCGCCTTCCAGCGCATCCGCGACAGCGCCAAGAACAACCTCGCCGCCGCGGTGAATGCCTATGTGATGCAGGACGAGGCGCGCCACGTCACTTTCGGCCGCATGGCGTTGCGTGAGTACTATCCGCAGCTCTCCGATGCCGAGCGCGCCGAGCGCGAGGAGTTCACCGTCGAGGCCCTCTATTTCATGCGCGACCGCTTCAACCAGGCCGAGGTCTGGATGCGTTCAGGCCTGCCGGTCGATAAGCTGATGGAATACGCCTACAACTCGGGCGCCATGCAGTCCTTCCGCTCGCGCCTGTTCACCCGCATCGTGCCGATCCTGAAGGAGATCGGCCTGTTCGGGCCCAAGGTGCAGAAGGCGCTGGGCGACATGGGCGTCATGGAATACGCCAGGATCGACGTCGAGAAGCTGATCGGCAACGACATGAAGGTGGCCGAGGACTTCGACGCCAAGAAGTTCGTCAAGGACGCCATCGCGGCGGAATAGCCGCGCCTGTCATCCCGAGGGCGAAGCCCGAGGGACCTTTTGAAGACCAGAAAGGTCCCTCGCGACGCTCGGGATGACAATTCTGCTGGTGCTGCCGGCACGCGTCAGCGCCGTCAGAACGGCCTGTCACCCCTGATTGTCACCCGATGCCCGTGGCGCACGTGCGGATGATAGTCAAACGTCGCGCGGTGCTGGACGCAGCGGTTGTCCCAGAAGGCGACGGAATGCCGGTTCCAGCGGAAACGGCATTGGAACTCCGGCGTCTCGCAGTGGCGCACCAGCATCTCGAGCAACGCGTCGCTCTCGTGCTTCATCAGGCCATCGATGCGCTTGGTGAAGCCGCGATTGACGAACAGGCACTTGCGGCCCGTCACCGGATGGGTGCGCACGACCGGATGCATCGCCTCGGGAAACCTCTTGTCGTCTCGCTCGTAGGCGCCGCGCGAGTAGACGTGGGCGCTGGTGTGGAAGGCGTTCAAGCCCTCGACCAGACGCTGGATCGGCGCCGACAGCGTCTCGTAGGCGAGATACATGTTGGCGAAGGCCGTATCGCCGCCGACCGGAGGCGTCTGGTGCAGATAGAGGATCGACCCCATGGGCGGCTCGGGCTCGCACGACATGTCGGAGTGCCAGACCTCGCCGGTGGCGACCTTGGTGTTCTCGTCGGCATGGACGACGCGGATTTCGGGATGTCCCTCGACCTCGGCCTTGGCGGCGGGATGGACGAGCAGTTCGCCGAACAGGCGGCCCACCGCCTTGTGCTGGTCGACGCTCATCTGCTGGTCGCGGAAGAACAGCACCTGGTGCGCCATCAGCGCGTCGTGAAGGTCGCTCGCCTGCCGGTTCGAGAGCGGGCCGGCCAGGTCGATGCCGGAGATCTCCGCGCCGATGGCCGGGGTGACCTTGCGAACCGCGAAAGTCTCGTAGGGCATGGCTGGATGATCCGCCGTCCCGGCCCTACTGGCAATTCTCAATGCGCGGCGGCGCGCCGAGAACCGTCGCCACCTTGGAAATGTCCAGGCAGCGCGTGCCGATCCAGCCCTTGTGCTGAACCAGGATCGCGAAACGCGCGAAGGTGTCGGCCTGCTCCTGCGGCGTCGGCTGGGCGCGGGCCAGCAGCCAGTCCAGCGCATAGAGGTTGCCGGTGGCGAAGTCGGCCGCCGCCGCGTTGAGGTCCTTGCCCCACAGCTCGGCGTTCTTGGCGGCGGCGCCGCTGGGATCAGGCAGCCCGGCCAGCCAGGCATGCGCATTGGCGGCCAGCGCATAGGGTCCGCCCTCCTGGCTGCGCAGGGCCTTCACCTGCTCGGCCATGGCGATGTAGTGCTGGCCTTCGATCGTGTTGTCGGCACAGCCGCGGCGGCACAGGGCGACGAAGGTGAGGTACTCGGCCAGGATGATCTCGACATTGCCGTTGTTGTGCTTGCGCCAGGCGCGCGCCAGGCGCCAGCCTTGGGAGATCTCGCTGCCCGTCCACGGCCTGGCCGCCTCCGGCGTATCGCGCTCCAGCTCGCCGATCACTGCCTGCGCGGCGGCCTGCCATTCGGCAGGGACCGGCGAGGCCGCCGCCGGGGTGGCGAGGCAGGCGGCGAGGATGGCGGCGATCAGGATCTTCATCGGCACTCCCTTCAGTATCTGCGGGCGCGGTTACGGTCGCGGCTGTCGTATTGCACCATGTCGTCGGCCCTGAGCTCGGTGGCGTCACGCGGCGTCAGCCTGCGCGCCTGGGCGGGCGTGATCAATCGGTAGTGGCGTACGTCGTCGAGCGCGGCGCCGACGTCCCAGCAATCTTCGTCATTGGTGATCCACATCTCCGTCGGAAAACGCCTGAGATCGACCGGCACCGAATAGGTGCGCAGCGTCTTGCGGTGCCGGTTGGTGTATTCGTGGAAGTACGACATCGCCAGCTCCCTCAGGCTGCGATAGACCGGATCGCGCCAGCGCAGCCAGACGTGGTTGCTCTTGGAGACGGCGCCCCAGCAGCCATTGCGGCGAAACACCGCGATGACGTGATCGGAATCGCCATTGGCCGTCATGTCGACGATCAGCGGCGGATCACCGTGCAGCCACAACGCACAGGCGGCGACGAAGGCGGCCTCGATGCAATGCGCGCGGCGATGGCGCAGCACGCCGCGCACCGAGCGCAGCGTATCGCCGCCCTCCTCGAAATTGGCGTGCAGGCCGACGACGAATTTCTGGACATGCTGCGGCGTGCGCAGCAGACGAAGGGTACGACCTTCCTCGGTCGTCAGGCCAAGCTCGGCGGGGGTCGGGCGGCGGGTGTTGACAGGCATGGGACCCCGAAAGTCCCCCGTCACGCCTCCGATGACAACAGGCACGGTTGGTGGAGCTGAGGGGGATCGAACCCCTGACCTCCTCATTGCGAACGAGGCGCTCTCCCAGCTGAGCTACAGCCCCCCATCCAACCGAATCAGGCCAACCAGAAAAGGGCCCAAGGAAGGCGCGGATAATGGTTGGCGGGTCCCCTGTCAAGCAAACCAGCCTGTGTTAGCGTCTCCCTCCCACCTTCATGGAGAGCAGGTCCCGTGGCAAGCAGCAGCAAGAAGGCCGTTCAATCCGACGCCGCCCCCAAGGCGCTCGGTCCCTATTCGCAGGCCATCGTGGCCAACGGCATGGTGTTCTGCGCCGGCCAGATCCCGCTCGACCCGGCGACGGGCGACCTCGTCTCGGGCGGCATCGCCGAGCAGACTCATCAGGTGCTGAAGAACCTGCGTGCCGTGCTCAAGGCGGCCGGCAGCGACCTCGACCGCGCGGTCAAGACCACCGTGTTCCTGAAGAGCATGGACAGCTTCGTGGCCATGAACGAGGTTTATGGCCATCCGGAATATTTCGGCGCCCATCCGCCGGCGCGCTCGACCGTCGAGGTGGCGCGCCTGCCGCGCGACGTGCTGGTCGAGATCGAAGTCGTGGCGCTCGCCTAGCCGCCGATGTCCTATTTCATCGCCTGGGTCCTCGGTCTCGGCTCGCTAGCCCTGCTTGCCTTGGCGATCGGCCATCTGCTGGTGGCGCTCGTCCTGATCATCCCGACCTGGCGGATCTGCACCCGCGCCGGCTTTTCCGGCGCGCTGTCGCTGTTCCATCTCGTGCCGGTGATCGGCTCGTTCATCGTCATGGCGGTATTGGCCTTCAGCCCATGGCCGGCCGGCGAAGCATCGCCGGGGGGACGCTGAGCCATGGGCATCGAAGTCGCGGCCCTGATGAGCTTCTTCGGCCTGACCAGCGCCTTCGCCCTCGTCGCGGCCATCTTCGCCGCCTGGATGGCGTGGCGCATCGTGGAGAAGGCGGGTTTCCCCGGCTGGACCGGGCTGGCGGCGATCCTTCTCATGCTCACCGGCGTGGCCTCGATCGTGCCGCTGGTGCTGTTGTGGGTCTTCGCCTTCATGCGCTGGCCGCGCGACGGCGCGACAAGTGCCTCGCTGGCCTACGGCGGCGCACCGGCCGGCGCGCCCGTTCGGCCGCCTGCGGCGCTGGTCCCACCCTCGGTCGCGCTGGCCGATCGTCGCGGCTGGCGGCTGACCGGCAGCCTGCCGAAAGGCGGCAGTGTGGCCCTTGTGGTGCACCACGCGGCGACAACCTATGTCCTGACCGGCGCCCCGGCGACGCAACCCGGCGACCTCTCGGTGCCGGATCCCTCGGTCGGCCAGCCGCATGCGCGCCTGCTCACCGCGGCGAGCCGGCTCGGGCTGGAGGATCTCGGTACGCCCGGCGAAACCTTCATCGACGGGGCGCGCCTGCTGCCCGAGCACGGCCCGCGCGACATCAGTGCCGCGCGCTCGATCCGCCTGGGCAGCGTCGAACTGACCCTGACGCGCGCTTGAAATGAGCTTGAGATCGACAATCCCCGCCGAGTAGGGTGCCTGCTGTTTTGCGCCCCGCGCATCCGGAAAGACCAGGAATGAATCCGATCATCTACCTCGTCGAACTCATCTTCGAGATCCTGACCTGGCTCATCATTGCAAGCGCGATCATGAGTTGGCTGGTGGCGTTTGGCGTGGTGAATATGCGCAACCAGTTCATCCGCATGGTCGTCGACATGCTCTATCGCCTGACCGAGCCGATGCTGCGGCCGATCCGCCGCGTGCTGCCCAACCTCGGCGGCATCGACATCTCGCCCGTGGTGCTGCTGGTCGGCCTGGCGGTCCTGCGCGAAGCCCTGCGCTACTACGTTTGGCCAGCCCTGTTCTGATCCCGGTGTCGGCCGATCCGGTGTTCCTGCGTCGCACCGCCACCGGCGTGACGGTCGAGCTGCACGCCCAGCCGCGTGCGCGGCGCACGGCGCTTGCCTGCGCCGGGCAGGGCACGCTGAAGGCCGCGGTCACGGCGCCCGCCGAGGACGGCCGGGCCAATGCCGCCGTCATCGAATTGCTGGCCAAGGAGTGGCGATTGCCGAAGTCGGTTTTCGAGATCGCGAGAGGCGCGACGGCGCGCGACAAGGTGCTGAGCATTTCGGGCGAACCCGCAGCACTTGCTGAACGGATCGCGGCATGGATGCGGGATCATGGCTGAGGCGAAGCTGATCGATGGAAAGGCGTACGCGGCGGTCCTGTGCCAGCGCGTGGCCGCCGGCGTGCGCGAGCTGACCGCCAAGGGCGGACCCAAGCCAGGCCTGGCGACGTTGCTGGTCGGCGGCGACGCCGCCAGCCAGGTCTATGTGCGCAGCAAGGGCAAGATGGCGGCGGAGCTTGGCATGGCGAGCTTCGATCATCGTCTCGACGAGACGACGTCGCAGGCGGAGCTGCTGGCGCTGATCGCCAGGCTCAATGCCGATCCTTGCGTGCACGGCATCCTGGTGCAGCTGCCGCTGCCCCGGCAGATCGACACCACACAGGTGCTGCTGGCTGTCGATCCGGCCAAGGACGTCGACGGCTTTCATCCGCTCAATGTCGGCCGCCTGGCGTCGGTGGCGCCCGGCGCGCCGCTCGACTTTCCCGTGCCCTGCACGCCGCTCGGCGTATCGATGCTGCTGCAGGACGTGCTGGGCCCGCTCGTCGGCCGCCACGCGGTTGTGATCGGCCGCTCGAACCTGGTCGGCCGGCCGGTGGCGCAGCTTCTGCTGCGCGCCGATTGCACCGTCACCATCACCCATTCGCGCACCAGGGACCTGCCGGCACTCAGTCGCCAGGCCGACATCCTGGTGGTGGCGATCGGCCGACCGGAATTCCTGCGCGGCGACTGGATCAAGCCGGGCGCGACGGTGATCGATGTCGGCATCAACCGCGTCCCGGCGGGAGACGGCAAGAGCCGGCTGGTGGGCGACGTCGCCTTCGCCGAGGCCTTGCCGGTCGCGGGCCATCTCACGCCGGTGCCGGGCGGCGTCGGACCGATGACCGTGGGCTGCCTGATGTTCAACACCCTGCAGGCGGCCCGCCGCGCGTCGGGGCTGCAGGTCGCGGCGGCCTGATCGACCGCTAGTTCCTGAGCATCCCCGCGACCAGCGCCGCCACGTTGTGGCGCATCATCGCTTCATAGGTCGGCGCCGGCCCGCCGGGCGGCGACAGGGCATCGCTATACAGGCGCGGGCCGACCACGGCGCCCAATTCGCGGGCGATCTCCTCGACCAGGTTGGGATTGGTCATGTTCTCGACGAACAGCGCCTTGATCTTCTGCTCGCGCACCTGGCGGATCAGCGCCGCGACGTCCCGGGCCGACGGCTCGCTTTCGGTCGTGTAGCCGCGCGGCGCGAAGAACTGCACGCCATAGGCCTGCGAGAAGTAGCGGAAGGAGTCGTGGCCGGTGATGGCCTTGCGCCGGTCGGCCGGAACCTTGGCGATTTCCTCCCTGATCCATCGATCGAGCGCGGCGAGGCGCTGGTCGTAGGACTGCGCCCGCTGGCGATAGTCGTCGGCATTCGCGGGATCCGCCTGCGCAAGGCCGGCCGCGATGTTGGCGACGTAGCGGCGCACGCGGCCGACATCCTGCCAGCAGTGCGGATCGGGCCCGTGCGCATGGTGGAAACTGCGGGACGTGTCGGCCTCCAGCGTCGCCACGCCGTCGCTTGCCACGACGGTTCGACCCTTGAAGGGAGCCGCCTGGGCGAGACGATCGATCCAGCCTTCGAAGCCCAGGCCGTTCTTCACCAGGAGCCGGGCGGCGGCCAGCGTCCGCGCATCGGTCGGCTTGGCCTGGTAGGTGTGGGCGTCGCCGTCGGGCCCGACCAGGACGCTGAGATCGACGCGCCCGCCGCCCACCTCCGCCACCAGATCCCCCAGCACCGAGAACGTCGCCACGACCTTGGGCCTGGCCTGGGCGGAAGCCGGCAAAGCGGCGGACATCATCGCCAGGGCGAGCAGAAGACGGCGCATCATTCTGTTATATTATAACATCAGAGCGGGAAGTCGAGCCAGCGCGGCGCATGCCCGGTGGCCTCGAAGAAGCGCAGCAGATCGGCCGAGGCCAGCGCCGTCGTCATGGTGTTGACCAGCGGATGGACATTGACCGGCCCGTCCTGCAGGAGGCCGCGATCGAGCGCCAGCCGGACGGCGCGGGCCTCGTCGTTGATCAGGGCGAGGGGCGTCACCGAACCCGGCGCGACGCCGAGATGCCGCTTCAGGCGCTCGGGGCTGCCGAAGGAGAGCCGGCCCGCGCCCAGCGCCTCGCCCAGGCGCCTCAGATCGATGGCGCGGTCCTCGAGCGCCACCACCAGCCACATCTCCTCCTTCCTGTTGCGCAGGAAGAGGTTCTTGATGTGGTGCCCCGGCAGGTCGCCGCGCAGCGCCTTGGCCTCCTCGACGGTGAAGACCGGCGGATGCTCGACCGTGCATTGGGCGATGCCCAGCTCTTTCAGGCGAGCGAATAGTTGTTGCGGATCGAGCATCGGGTCGATTTACATCGGTCGAATGAAAGGCATCGTTCTGTCCGGCGGCAGCGGTACGCGGCTTTACCCGATGACGCGGGCGGCCAACAAGCAGCTCCTGCCGGTCTACAACAAGCCGATGGTCTACTATCCGCTCAGCACCCTGATGCTGGCGGGCTGCCGCGAGATCCTCCTGGTCGTCAATCCGCAGGACGAAGCCTCCTATCGCCGCCTGTTCGGCGACGGCCGCCAATGGGGCCTCGAGATAGGCTATGCCGTGCAGCCCAAGCCCGGCGGCATCGCCGAGGCGTTCCTGATCGGCCGCGACTTCATCGGCCAGGACAGGGTCGGCCTGATCCTGGGCGACAACCTCTTCTACGGCGATTCGCTGCCGGCGGTGGCCGAGCGCGGCGCCCAGGGCAGCGGGGCGGTGATCTACGCCTACTGGGTGAGCGACCCTTCGGCCTACGGCGTCGTCGAGTTCGACGCGCAGGGCCGGCCGGTCGGCATCGTCGAGAAGCCCCCGCAGCCGCGCTCGAACTGGGCGGTGACGGGGCTTTACTTCTATGATTCCGACGTCTGCGACATCGCCGCGAAAATTCCGCGCTCGAAGCGCGGCGAGCTCGAGATCACCGACGTCAACGTGCATTATCTCAAGCAGGGTCGGCTCACCGTGGAGAAGCTGGGGCGCGGCTATGCTTGGCTCGACACCGGCACGCCGTCGAGCCTGCTGCGCGCCGCCCAGTTCGTCGAGACCGTCGAGGACCGCCAGGGCCTGCAGATCGGCAGCCCCGAGGAGATCGCCTGGCGCAAGGGCTATATCGATGATGCCGGGCTCGCCCGGCTGATCGAGCCGATCCGGGAGAGCGAATACGGCAAGTATTTGCAGCGTGTTCTGGCGCGCGGCTGAGACCATCCGCTGCCTGGCCAACCTCTTGCCAAGGCGGCGGAAAAGCCTTATCCACACCGCCTTCCGCCGCGGCCTCGCGGCGGATCGGAGCGCGGGCGTAGCTCAGGGGTAGAGCACAACCTTGCCAAGGTTGGGGTCGAGGGTTCGAATCCCTTCGCCCGCTCCAAATTTCTTCAGGCCATTCAACGAGTCCGAAGCGGCTGGAGCGCTGGATCTTCGACGAGTTCCTGGTGCCGCACCGGGCCGGCGAGCCTGACGCCGTCCGCGTCGGCCTGCGGCAAGGGCTGCGTGAACGCCGGGCCGAAACGCCGGGAATGATCCAGCGCTTCATGAACTATCTCGAAGAGGACTGTCTGCGTTTCCCCGACCCCGAAGCCCATGAGCGGGACGGCGTGCGGGCGATCTCGGCGGGCCCCAATGCCTTCCTCTACGTGAAGGACGCGAAAGAGCCAGCCCGACGTTCCCTAGCGCGCGGAAGAGATTTCGGTCCCGAGGGAAAAGCTGCGGTTCTCCTGGAGCGGTCTATTGGTCCCCGCCTGACCCGAAGCCGCCGCGGTGGGGAGGGCGCCTTGAGCACAAGCCTTGCTCTGGACAGTCGTGATCGACTTCTCGACTGACCGCTTCATCTAAGAACTTGATCCGTGAATTCGCGCCGGCGGCAAATTCGCGGGCGGGTGAGCCCGGCGCTGTCCGCCATCAGCATTCCGACGCCGGCATGGCCCGGCGCTTCTCGCATCCCTCTTCGAGGGCGGCACGATCGATGATTTTCACCGTGCGCCTCTTCGAGAGCGCGATCACGCCGTGACACTTAAGAATTGTCAGGGTGCGGCTGACCGTCTCCACGGAAATGCCGAGGTAATCGGCGATATCATAGCGCGACATCGGCAGGACGATGTCTCCGGACGTGCGATTGCACGAACGGTCCGCCATCTCCAGGAGGAAAGCGCAGACCTTCTTCAGTGTGGTGGGCCGCCCAAGCACGACAACCCGACCCTGCATGCGCGATATCGATTCGAACGCCCGTTCGCGGATCTGCCGGGAGATGTCAGGGTTGGAGTCGATAAGCGGTTCCACCAGCCGGCGTGGATAACGGGCCACGACCGTGTCTTCGGAGATCACCTCGACGTCGAAGGCGCGAATGCCGCGGGCGGAAAAGCCGAAGAAGTCGCCGGGCAGAAGAAAGTCCACGATCTGGCGCCGGCCATCGGCCATCAGCATGCTCTTTGTCGCCATGCCGGAGATGATGCGAAACCAGTCATCCACCGGATCGCCACGACCATGGATCGTCCTCCCGCGACGGCAGCGCATAATCGTGGCGAGAGATTCCATCGGCAACGGCAGATTGCGGCTGCAACTTCCCTTGAGTGGGTCGACGCCGCGCTTCGTGGCCGCTCTTGCCGCGCTCGCCGGCTTGACCGGCATCGCGATACTTCCCCCACAATTCACCAAGGACCGATTGGCGTAGGAATGCATGATGACCCCTCCAGAATTGTGTGGGCTCGCGCTTTCTCGACACCCCTTTCGACGTTACATGTCCCCCGCGGGTACTGCGAACGGGGAGGCTGCCCCTTTGGCTATCGCTGCAAAGGCCGGCAGTGTTCAATACAGGACACGCACGGATCGTCCCGCGTTGATGGATATCAATTTCCGCTGTCAGAACTCGTGTTATCAACAATCGAGTCCTTTCCGGCCCGTTGTGGGCATCTTGTGACATACACGGACGTGCGGGAAGAAATGACCGCGGAAGGATATGATGAGGTACAAAGGTGAGAGCGGGCAAAGCGGCCGAGCGTCCAATTCGTGCGACCCGGAACGACTTCTCTTCGAGGAGATGCAGGCGATCCTGGCGAAGATTCGACAAGTCCAAAAGGAGGGCGCCAGGCTCCGCGAACAGTCACTGGCGATCAACACCGAGTTGGCGAGGATGCGTGGCGACTACGGTGGAAGTGTCGGTTCGACTCCGACCAAAGACAGTCGCCAAAACGAGCCCGCCGCCGACAAACCGGCGGATGGAAACGGGCAGACGATCATGTCGAGCGGCTATCACGTGGTCCCTCGCCTGCCCGAGAGCGGCGATCGGGCCGCGGCCTCGCGCGCTGGGGCCATGCAGGTCTTGACCGCGGCGAACCAAAATTTGCGCGAGGCTGGCTATGACGTGGTCGACATCCTGGATGCCGCTATGAAATTCGCACTGGACAGGCTCCTCCAGACGGTCGGCCGGGCGGATGCCGTGCGCTACCTGCGCTATGTCAGCGAGCAGATCGACGGGGAGGCGCACTGACATAGTGTTTCTTCGGTAAACTCTTTGCGAGAGGGGCGACCTGCGCGATCCTCTTGCTGCAGTGAGTCCTCGTTCAATCTGCACCGCCTCAAGCCGAGAGGCCGTCGGCCTTTCAGATGCCCCCGGCTGAGGATTGTCGGGAAATTTCTAGGCCGCGATATCAGGATAAACTCCAGCACCTCGGGCGAGGTGTGCGGAGACCTCCAGGGCCATCGCCTTAGTTCGATTCCGAACCTCTTTTGGAGTCGAGACGAGTTACGTTTGAGGCTATGCAGAGGTGAATCACTTAAATCTTGAGGGGCGCACACCGTGACCACCGACGCTCGAGCTTCCCCGCGAAAAAAACCTGAGGGATCGGGGCTGCATTTCCGTAACATCGACCATCGCGACTTGGTCGAGATGAATCACCGCGTCGCCAATAGCCTTCAACTCACCGCCGCTTGCCTAGTGCTCCAAGCGAAGGAACTTCCCGATGCTTCCAATGCGAGGTCGGCGCTCGATGCAGCGGCTGCGCGCGTTGCGGCGATCGCCGATCTGCACCGGCTTCTTGGCGCCCATGTTGACGCCTCTGATATCGACCTCGCGACGTATCTACGGGAGGTCTGCCCCAGGATCGGACGCAGCACGGGGGTAGACATTTCCTTTTCCGGCGAACCGGCGACTATTTCATTCCATGCGGCGCAACGAATTACGCAGATCGTCACCGAGCTCGCCATCAACGCCGGCAAGCACGCCGACACCGGCCCTGGCGGTCTTCGCGTCGACTGCCGCAGCGACGGACCCGATACTGTTCGAACTCACCCTGAGCGACCAAGGCCCGGGCCTTCCGATGGCGATCGCTCCGGGGCACGGTGGTGGAATAGGCCTCGCCATCGTGGCGTCCGTGGTGGAGGAACTCGATGGCCAGATCGAAGTCAGGCGGGATGGCGGAACGGTCTTTGAATTGACAATACCGATCCACTAACGGCTGCACAGCCAAGCATGCTCGCTCGGGTACGAGATAGCACGTATTGGCATCAACGTCCTGCTTGCTGCAGGTGTTTGGGTTCTCAAGCCCCCGGGCGCTAGGATAATCCGCCCGCGCACGCCGCCCAAGCCCGCGCGATGCGCGGACGGCCCTGCCAGCCCCTGACTTCCTGCCGTTCATCCGTCGTTAGCTGATCGCAACCGAGTCCGCGTCCCTCGGTGAATGGGCCGCGCGGTTAATTCTTGAACTTGAACTCTGGCAGGCTCTTGACCGCTTCCTTCGAGGCGCCGGCGAGTGTGATTTTTTGCCCGTCAGGGCTGATGTCGAGAGCTTCGTAGGAGATGGCGATCAGATGCCCGCCGAGACCGAGGAAGCCGCCGACTTGCAGGATGGCGAAGAGTTTTCGGTCTTTAGTGACGATAAAGTCGTCGACAGTGCCGATCTTCTCCTCCTTGTCGTTTTGCACGTTCCTGCCGGTGAGCTTCGACATCCGATAGCCCTCGCCAACCTCCATCACGTCGACGGCGACGAGTCGAACGGTTTGGGCGCGGGCGACACCGGCAGAGGCCACGACACCGAAAGTCGCAGCGGACAGGGCACCGATGGCAGCTTCGCGACGGTTCAGGAAAGGCAGGCACCATCTGGTGGGGGACATGGTGGACCTCTCTCAAATGGACAGACGTTTCGACATAACTCCAATGTTATCCTGGGTGGGCCCGGCTCGCCTTGACACCCGTCAACTCATCGCGATTGCGGGTTGCTGAGCGTCAGCCCATCGTTGGCTCTCTTGTCGATGGCGACGACAACGGCTTGCACGCCGATGACCGTCAACTTGTGGCCTGGCTTCATGAGCGGCAGCTGGGCCTGCGCGTATGGATCGTCGATGGACAATATGCGAACGGCGCCACCGTTCGAGTTGACCACCGAAAGTGTCTTGGCGGCTGGATCGGCTGAAATGACATAGAAATTGTGGACGTCTTGAGCGGCCAGCGCGCGGAATTCTTTCTGCGGATGGTAGGCGGCTAACGCCGCCAGGGCCTCCTGGGGAGGCGGCGTTTTTGCATTCGGCTCGGAGACGATGAAGGTGAGACGCTCCTTGTACGTCACGTTCACCACCTCGCCGACCTTCAGCTGGCGCAGTTTCTGCACTGAGCCGCTGCTGACTTTCTGGATCGAGGTCGTGCCGCCGGGGAACACCAATGTCACTGTTTCCCCCTTCGGGTCGATTCCAGCCACGACGGCCGCGATGGGCGTCGTGCTCTCCAGCGAAACGCCGACCAGCGGCCGATCGCCAGGAACCTGGGCCAGCGTAGGAGCTGCGCTGGAAGCGATGAGCGCGGCAACAAAGGCCGCATAGGTCGTTAGCCTGATCATGTCCGTCTCCTCTCCGGTTAGACGTGACGAAACTTGATAATCGGTCACGAAAGCTTGCCGATCACGCGGTGGCGGCAATGATCGCCTGATCGATCGCCGACGCCAGAGTGGCAACGCCAGAGGGGCTGTCGTGCCGCACGCCGTTGACGAAGAACGCCGGCGTTCCATTGACGCCGCTTCGCACACCGGCGATGAAATCGCCCTGGACCTTGGGCGCGAAGGTGCCCGCTGCGAGCGCGTCGCGCAGGTCCACCGGCGAAAGCTTGAGCTGCGCGGCGAGCGAGACGAGAAGCGGTACGCTCAATCGCGGTTGATTGGCGAAGATGGATTGGTGCATCTGCCAGAACAGGCCGCGGCTGCCGGCGAATTCCGCTGCCTCCGCCGCCGGACCGGCGACGGGATGGACCTCGACCAGCGGAAAGTGTCGATAGACGAAGCGAAGCTGGTCCCCGAAATGCTGCAGGATGTGCACAAGGGCGGGCTGCGCTGCCGCGCAGTATGGACACTCGTAGTCGCCATATTCGACAACCGTCACGGGCGCATTGTCGTCGCCAAGGACGTGGTCACGCGGCGTTATGGGTACTCTTAGCCGTGCCATCTTTCTTCTCCAGCGGAGGCAGTGCCGCGAGCGCGTCCAGGATGCCGTCCGCACCGGGATTGACTGCGATCGGCGAGCAGTAGCTCCATGCGATCATTCCATTTTCGTCGATCACGAACAGCGCGCGCTCAGCCACGCCCTCTGTCTTGCGATAGGCGCCGTAAGACCTGGCGACGGCGCCCTTCGGCTCGAAATCCGCCAGGAGCGAGAAATGCAGCTTGCGATCTCGGGCGAACGCCTGGTGGCACCAGGCACCGTCGACCGAGATGCCGAGAAGCTCTGCGCCATACCGGCGGAACTCCGGCAGAACATGGTTGTAGAGGCTCATCTGATCGCCGCAGACCGGGCTCCAATCGGCCGGGTAGAAGGCCAGGATCACGCGCCTGCCGGCGAGCTCGTCGAGGGAAAGGGTCTGGTCCGGCGTCACCTGCAGGGTGAAGCCGGGCGCTCGTGTGCCTTTGGCGAGGATGTCGGCCATGACTGTCTCCCTGTCTCGAGCTGGAACGCCTCAGTCGGAGGCCGCCATGGCAGTCGGAACGTGCTCGCCTCGATGCTCGCGAAGCTTGAAGGCGAGCACGATCAGGATCACGCCGAAGACCAGTGCCTGCGCCCCGATCCACCAGGTGAGCACCAGGGCACCGATTAGCGGGCTGACGAACAGAAGCACGCCATAGAGCACCGACACGATGGCGCCGAACACGAGCAGCCAGCGCCCGTGGCTGACCTTGAGGCCGATGGCGGCAGCGAGCATCAGGCTGCCCGATATCAAGGCCCAGGCCCCGATCATGAAGACGAAGGCGAGCACGGTAAGGCCGGGCAACAGCGCCGCGGCGACGCCGACTGCGATTCCGAACAGGCCGTTGACCAGCAGCCATCCCCAGCGTTCGCCCTTGCGGGCGCCGCGCACGGCCAGCATGACGCTCAGGATGCCGTCGAGAAGGCTATAGGCGGCGAAGAAGAGGACGAGCGCGAGCAGCATCGCTGCAGGCATGGCGAAGGCGGCGATTCCAAACAAGATCGCGAGGACGCCGCGCAGCGCGACGACCCACCAATTATCTGCGAGCACTGCATTTCTGGCGCTCGTGAGTTCGGGACCGTAAGGATGGAACCATGCCATGGGGCACCTCGTCGGTTTGCACGTGCCATTGAGGGCGTCGATGCGCGTCATTCTATCGACGGGTCGAAGCACCAGCGTTGACGATCGTCAATGTTGGCGCCGTCTGGGGGATTGCGCGCTGCACGACCTCAGATGCCGACCCGCTCCCGCAGCTCCGGATTGAGCTCGGCGCGAAGCGTGGTGATGATTTGTCCCGCCTCTTGTTGAGTGAGCCCGCACAACAGAAGCGATTGATCGGCGAGCGCGAGACCGGCTGCGAGATTCTCCGGGAAGACGACCGTCGCTCCGGCATCGACCAGAGACGTGATGTCCCGATCGTCAGCGGTGCTGACCACGCAGGGAACGGCCGCTTCCTGCTCGCGGGCGAACTTCAGGATCCGTTCGACGGCGGCATGCCTATCGAACGTGATGACGACCAGCCTGGCTTTTGCGAGGCCGACGGCAGCCAGGATCCGGCGATGCGCAGCATTACCGTGGACAGTCGTGTGACCCCCTCGTTGGGCTTCCTTGAAACGCGCGAGGTCCGCTTCGATCGCGATGCAGGGTATCTTAGCCGCCTCGAGCGCGGTCGCGACGAGACGGCCGACGCGCCCGCATCCGCACAACAGAACATGCCGATCCAGCGAAGCGCTCATCGTACGGAGCGCGGTCTCGGTTGCGGTCGTGCGGGTGCTTGGACGCGAGACAAGACGCTCGACCAGTGCGCCGTGCTGGATTATCAAGGGTGCCACGCCCATGGTGAGCGCAAGGGCAATGAGCATCGGTTGGCCGACGTCCGACGGCAGCAGGCCGGTGTTCATGGACAGGCTCACCAGCAGCAGGCCGAATTCGCCGCCATGGGCAAGGATGACGGCGACACGCAGGGCGGTCGCGGCGCTTCTGCGCAGCGCGAGCCCGACGATGAATGTGATGACGGCTTTTCCGAACAGAAAGACCAGGCACCAGACGAGGATCGTGCCGGGGGAAGCAACGATCAGCCGTAAGTCGATAGCCATGCCCACGGTGACGAAGAACAGGCCGACGAGAACGTCGCGGAACGGCCGCAAGTCGTCTTCAACGCGGTGGCGGAAGTCGCTTCCGCCGATCACCATGCCGGCGATGAACGCGCCGATCGGCAGGGCGAGGCCGGCGAGATCTGCGAAATAGGCGGCTCCTAGGGCCACGAGAAGCGCCGTCAGAAGGAACAGCTCGCCCGAGCGTGACCTAGCCGCGCCGGCAAGCACCGTCCGGACAAGCGGACGGGCGATGATGGCGACGGCCGCAAGGGCGATGGCCGCCAGCCCGAGACGCTGCACGAGACCGAAGGGATCGACGGGCACCTGTCTCGACCAGCTGTCCACGGCGACGAGCAGGGGAATCGTGGCGATATCCTGGAACAGCAGGATGCCGACGGTGAAACGGCCATGCTGGCTGGAGATCTCGCCCTGTTCAGCGAGCTGCTTCACGGCGACAGCGGTCGACGACATCGCCGCAGCGCCGCCCAGCAGGATGGCGAGGCGGAGCTCGAGCCCGAGCCACCATAGTGCGGCGGCGATGGTTGCCAACGTCGCTCCCACCTGCAGGCTGCCAGCTACCAGCACGTCGGTGCGGGCCGCGAGCAGCGCGCCCAGCGAGAATTCCAAACCGACCATGAACATCAGGAGGATGAGGCCGAGCTCCGCCAGGAAACGGGTATCGTCACCCAGCGGCACAAGGCTGAGGCCATGGGGCCCGATCGCCAGGCCCGCCAGGAGATAGCCCATGGCAGCTGGCATTCGCCACGCGGCGAAGATTCCGACGGCAACGGCGGCGGCCAGGATCAGCAGCAGGCTTTGTGTCAGAAGGTGCTCGGTCATCGCCACCGTCAGCCGCTGGCCGGCGCATTTGGCTGCTTAAAGTCGGTGATCGCGATGGCGACGATGCGCTGCCCGCCGGCGCATCGTCCAAAGGTCATAGCCGCATCACGCGCTGATGGTGATGCGGTTTTCGACCTTGGTGACCCCGGGTGCTCGCCACGCGGCCCGTTCGGCCTCCTGCCGTTCGGCCCATGATCGGACCTTGCCCTTCAGGATCACCTCGGTGCCGTCGGCTTCGACGGTGATGCTTTGGGCGTCGATCTCCGCATTGCGGCGAAAGGCATCCTCGATCTTGCTCCTGATCTCGGACGGCGCCACGCGAGGCTTGAGGACGATCAGGTTGCTGACGCCCTTGATGCCCTTGATCCGCCGCACCGCCTCTTCGGCACGGGTGCGCTGGTAGTTCCACTCGGCGGTGCCCTCGAGCGACAGCCAGCCGTTTTTGACGATCACCTTCATGTTGGCGGAGGAATACGGGAGTTCCGCTTTGAGGGCGGCGACCGCGTCGCGGGCGATTTCCGGATCCGCCCGCTGGCTGTCCGACGGCAGGCGAACCTCAAGGTCATTGGCGACGCCGACGACGCCGGAGACGCGCTTGACATCCGCTTCGGCCTGGTATCTTGAAGAGTAGCTTCGCACGAAGCCGGTCAGGGTAACGACGCCGCTTTTCACGGCAACACCGATGTCTGTCGGATCGATATCCGGGTCCCATTTCAGTTCTGCTTCGACGTCGCGCTTGATGTCACTATCCGTCCTCATTTCACTCTCCCGTGGCTGTGGGGTTTCAACTGCGCCTGCCGACGTGAATTGTTGGTTGGGCGCAGCGGGAGAAGGCTAGGACGCCCGATGCCTGTCTGCCTTGACGTTCGTCAGATTCTAGGCGCGAACCGCTCTAGTGCCGGTTGACCCGGTCCCGTTGGGATTGGATCAACAAGGCCTCATGGAGGAGCGCGAAGCCCTGCATCGTCCGGCCATAGTCCGGCCGCGGCGAGGCATATCCGTGGGCCATCTGCAGCAGTTCGGGATTGAGGGTTTCGAGATTGTCGATCGCTTCGTGCGTGAATATCTCGCTGTCGGTCCGGTCGATGCGCTCGACGATAGCATCGCGTACTTCGGCGGAGACGCGGGGAAGCAGATAAAGCGTGCTTGAGCCCAGCGGAGCGCGCGCTTCCACAGCCAGCAGCCTATAGAACATGCCGAACGCGGTCATGAGGCTGGCTGCTTCACTGCCTCCCGACGCCCATCGCGAAGCCATATCGAGCAGTTCGGGATTATGCTGGCGCAGGTCCGCCTTGATCTCAGCCATGCAGGCGTCCGGTCCGAACTCGTCGAATTCCCGCGAAATCCGTTCCCTGGTCAGTTCCGTGACACGTGGCAACACGCTCATCGATCGCCGTTCCTTGTCCGCGAAGGTGCCCGTGATAGCTGGAAAATTAATGCGGCGCTATCGGGGCAGCGCCGCATTCAGTTGGGGGAGGATCGTCGGGGCAGCCGCGGGCACAGGCAGGATGCCTGCCTGCCGTCAGTGTTTAACCGGGATGCGCTTTGCGCTGCTCTGCGCCTGTGCCGTCTTGGGGATCGTCACATTCAGGACGCCGTTCTTGAAGGTCGCCTGGGCCGCGTCCGCGTCGATGCCGTCCGGCAGAGGCAGGGCACGCTCGACGCGTCCGAAGCTTCGCTCGTGCAAAACATAGCCCTCCTCGTCGACTTTACTTTCGGCTTTCTTCTCGCCGCTGATGACCAGCATGCCGTCGCTCACGCGGACGTCGATGTCGGCCTCGTTGATCCCCGGCAGTTCCGCCGAGACCTTCAGCTCCTTGTCCGTTTCGGCGACGTCGACCTGGACGCCGGTACCAATGTCGGCAAATGCCGCAGGCCAACCGGCCATGGGCAGGGGGGCGACCATTCGGAGGAAATCGGCGAAGGCCCGGTTGACGTCATTCTGCAGCGCCGCGACGGGATCGCGCCCGTTGCGCACTGCAGGTTCGGATCCCCGCGTGGACTTCCAGGGGATGAGATCGGTCACTCGCATATTGTCCTCCTTCATTCTGCCTTGACGCTGATCTTCTTGGCGGCGGCGTCGGCTGCCTTGGGGACGGTCAGGCGGAGCACCCCGTCCTTCAGCGTGGCGTCGATGCGCTCGCCGTCCATCTGCTCAGAGAAGACGAAGCGGCGCTCGTAGGTGCCGTTTTCGAACTCAATATGCGCAGGCGCGTAGCCCTGTGGCGCAGCCGTCTCAACGCGAGCCGTGATCGTCAGCAGATGCTTGTCGAGCGTGACGTCGAGGCTCGCGGGATCGGCGCCCGGGACGTCCAGAAGCATGACGACTGTGTCTTCCTTTTCGAGAATGTCGGCTGGCGGCATGAAGATCGGCCCGGCGTTCACCGATTTTGTCGAGCCTGAAGGCCCATTTCTCGCGATCTGGTTCATGGCGGACTCCCAGTGGGTTGGCGGAGGTCAGGACCGCGCCACCTTGATCTGGTGGGGCTTGTCGTCCTCGGGACGGGGCAAGGTCAGGGTCACGATGCCTCGCTCGAACTTGGCGGAGGCCTTGTCGGCGTCGACCCGGAAAGGAAGGACGATGGTGCGTGCGAAAGGGCCGTGCGCCCGTTCCTGGCGTTGCACGACGGTACGGTCATCGGCCGGCTCCGGCGGTCGGTTTCCGCGCACGGTAACGGTGTCGCGCTGGATCGTGATGTCGAGATCCTCCGACGCAACACCCGAGACTTCCAACGCGACGATGGCGCCATCTGGGCTCGTCCAGAGGTTGAGCGGCGGGAATTCGGAAGCCGGATAGAAAGGCAGGCCTCCGAACAGCCGGGCCAGGTCGGCTTGCGTTCTTTGCACCTGGTGGAAGGGATCGAAACGTCGGGCGGCCAGCGGCATCCCTCCAGGCATCATATCGTTGCGCATGTCTCCTCTCCTTTTCCGAAAGCATCGCGTTCGGGGGCAAGAATGCTCCGTTCGATCGCGTTGATCGTTGACGACCGTCAATTCATGCCGCGCGTATGCCGATTATCGTTGCGACAATCAGCGCCGCATAAGTGAGTTGATCAGTGAGTTCATCGACCAGGGAGAGCAGACGCGATGGCCAGCGCCGATCCCTATGATCTGCTTGGCGTGGCGCGCGATGCGCCACGGAAGGACATCCAGAAAGCCTATCGCCGGCGCGCCAAGGAGGTGCACCCCGACCTCAACCCGGGCGATGGGGACGCGCTGCACAAATTCCAGGCCCTCTCCATTGCCTACGGCATTCTCGGCAATGAAACCAAACGCGCGCGCTTTGACCGGGGCGAGATCGATGCTTCGGGGGCCGATCGGCCGCACTGGCGATACTACTATGACGCTGCCCAGGCGCGGCGGCGTGAAAATTCACCGGGTTCGCCGATTTCGGGGACCCCGACCATATGAGGGGCAAGGGCGCTTCGGGAGAACTCGATGTCGATCAAGGACGAATTGAAGGCGGCCAGGGTGGAGTTCAGAACTCCTTACGCTCTATCAACGCTTCGAGCACCTCGTAGTCCTGGTCCTGACGACGCTCATCGCGATCGTCGTCGTCGCCGCCGTCTGGAATCTCATCCTGAAAGTCCTGTCGGGTCTCATCCTGAACGGCGGCTTCGATCCGTCGGACTATTCGGTCTTCCAGGCAGTGTTCGGCATGATCTTCACCGTGATCATCGCACTGGAGTTCAAAAAATCGCTCCTGGTCGTCGCCGAGCGCAAGGAAAGGGTGGTACAGATCCAAACAGTGGTGGTGATCGCGCTTTTGGCCATTTGCCGAAAGGTCATCCTCCTCGACCTGGCTGAGACCGATGCGTGGCACATCCTCTCGCTCGCAGCCGCGATCCTCGCACTTGGCGGCGTCTACTGGCTCATCCGGGAGCGTGACCGCGCTGATAAAGTAGCCGACTGAGAGAACTAGGTATCGGATGTCTTGCTGATGCCGACGAGCGCCGGCCGCAGCAGGCGACCGCGATGCATGTATCCGGGCTGAATGACGTGGGTCACGGTGCCCGGCGGATATCGCGCATCGGCTGCTTCGAAGCTTGCCTCGTGACGATGCGGGTCGAACGGTTCACCGATCGGATCGAGGCGCCTGAGACCGTGCTTGGCGAAGGCGTCGAGGAGGGCCCGCTGCGTCGCCTCGACGCCGGTCAGGAGACCAGCGATCACGGCCTCCGAGCGCTGGTCCTCGGGCACGCTGGCGATGGCGCGCTCGAGATTGTCGATCGACGACAGCAGATCGCCGGCAAAGCCCGACGCGGCGTATCGAACGGCTTCATCACGTTCCCGCCGGGCTTGAGCGCGAATGTTCTCCTGCTCGGCCAGGGCCCGCAGCAAGCGATCCTTCGCGGCTGCCAACTCGGCCATGAGATCGGCAACGGAAGGCTCGCGCTCCGCGGATGGTGTTGCCGCGCCGCCATTGTGGTCCGAGTTGTCGGGGCGGGTCTGGGCGTCTTTCTCGGACATGGATCGCCCTCCGGCAACGCGTCGAATTTGGCCTACCCCTGGGAACGCTTGCGGTCGTCGACTTCCTCGAAGTCGGCATCGACGACCTTGTCATCGCCGGCGGCATCCTTCGATGTCGACGTCTGGTCGCCGGCGCCGCCCGTCTGGCCCTGAGAAGCCCCATAGACGGCTTCGCCGAGCTTCGTGGATGCCTGGGTCAAGGCGTGGCTTCTCGCCTCGATCTGTGCGGAATCCTCCCCGCCGATCGCGGATTTGAGATCGGACAGTGCCTTCTCGATGGCGGTCTTGTCCGCCGCATTGAGCTTGTCGCCATGCTCGGCCAGCGTCTTCTCCGTCAGATGGACCAGGCTTTCCGCCTGATTGCGGGCTTCGACAAGGGCGCGGCGCTTCTTGTCCTCCTCGGCATGGGCCTCGGCCTCCTTCACCATCTTCTGGATGTCGGCCTCGCTCAGGCCGCCCGAGGCCTGGATGCGGATCTGTTGCTCCTTGCCCGTGCCCTTGTCCTTGGCCGAGACGTTGACGATGCCGTTGGCGTCGATGTCAAAGGTAACCTCGATCTGCGGCACGCCGCGTGGCGCGGGCGGAATGCCGACCAGGTCGAACTGGCCGAGCAGCTTGTTGTCGGCTGCCATCTCGCGTTCGCCTTGGAAGACCCGGATGGTCACCGCCTGCTGATTGTCATCGGCGGTCGAGAAGGTCTGGCTCTTCTTGGCGGGGATCGTGGTGTTGCGCTCGATGAGCCGCGTGAACACGCCGCCCAGCGTCTCGATGCCGAGCGACAGCGGCGTCACGTCGAGCAGCAGTACGTCCTTGACGTCGCCTTGCAGGACGCCGGCCTGGATGGCCGCTCCGATGGCCACGACCTCGTCTGGATTGACGCCTTGGTGCGGATCCTTGCCGAAGAAGGTCTTCACGATCTCCTGCACCTTGGGCATGCGCGTCATGCCGCCGACCAGCACCACCTCGTCGATCTTCTTGGCGTCGATGCCAGCATCCTTGAGAGCCGCCATGCACGGCCCGATGGTGCGCTGCACGAGGTCGTCGACGAGCGTCTCGAATTTTGCGCGGGAGAGTTTGATGTCGAGATGTTTGGGGCCGGTCTGGTCGGCCGTGATGAACGGCAGGTTGATGCTGGTTTCCTTGGTCGAGGAGAGCTCGATCTTGGCCTTCTCCGCGGCCTCGCGGAGGCGCTGCAGAGCCAGGCGATCGTTGCGCAGGTCGATGCCCTGCTGTTTCCTGAACTCGTCGGCCAGGTAGTCGATGATCCGTTTGTCGAAGTCCTCACCGCCGAGGAATGTGTCGCCGTTGGTCGCCTTGACCTCGAAGACGCCGTCGCCGATGTCGAGGACGGAGATGTCGAACGTGCCGCCGCCGAGATCGTAGACGGCGATCTTGCCCGCCTTCTTCTTGTCGAGACCGTAGGCGAGGGCCGCCGCCGTCGGCTCGTTGATGATGCGCAGGACCTCGAGGCCGGCGATCTTGCCGGCGTCCTTGGTCGCCTGGCGCTGGGCATCGTTGAAATAGGCGGGCACGGTGATGACGGCCTGCTCGACCTTTTCGCCGAGATGGCGCTCCGCCGTTTCCCTCATTTTCTGCAGGATGAAGGCCGAGATCTGCGAGGGGGAATACTTCTTGCCGTTGGCCTCCACCCAGGCATCGCCATTGTCGCCGCGTACGATCTTGTAGGACACCAGCCCCTTGTCCTTCTCGACGATGGGATCGTCGAAGCGCCGGCCGATCAGACGCTTGATAGCGAAGATGGTGTTCTCCGGGTTGGTAACGGCCTGACGCTTCGCCGCCTGGCCCACGAGCACCTCGCCGTCCTTGCCGAACGCAACCATGGAGGGCGTTGTCCGCCCTCCTTCGGCGTTTTCGATGACCTTCGCTTGCCTGCCTTCCATCACGGCGACACAGGAATTGGTCGTTCCGAGATCGATGCCGATCACCTTGGTGGCCATGTCTGCCTCCGTCGCGACGTTGGGGAGCCACTCAACACCGTTCGCCGGATGGCAACCTTGACAACCGTCAATCTGCGAACGGGAGACGGCGAGCCGATGATCGCCGCACGAGCCACAAAGACGTCGAAATTGACGGCGGTCAAGGCGAGCGGAGAAGCAGCCCGTCATGTTTCGGACGACCTGTCGACAAGCCCGTTAGTTTTAAATCGACAGTGAGCATTGAAAAAATGACGCGAGGAACCCAGCCATGAAACCCGACATCGACATCAAGCGCGACGTTGAGGAAGAACTCCGGTTGAACCCCGACATCGACGCCACCGACATTGCGGTCGCCGTCAAGAACGGCGTCGTCACCTTGAGCGGCTTCACCCGCAGCTACAGCCAGAGATGGGAAGCCGAACGCACCGTCAAGCGCGTCAACGGCGTTACCGGTGTGGCCAACGACATCGAGGTGCGACTGCCGGTGTTCAATCAGCGCCCGGACCCGGAGATCGCCCGGGACGCCGTCGCCGCCATCCAGTCCGAACTGCCATATTCGTCCGAGCACATCCGGGTCGTCGTTCGCGACGGCTGGCTGACGCTTGAGGGCCATGTCGAGTGGAACTACGCGAAGGATAGGGCGGAACGTGCCGTTCGGCGGGTCCGTGGGGTCAAAGGAGTCACCGACCTCATCACGGTCAGCCCGCGCGTCCCGGCAGTGGAGGTCAGGCGTAAGATCGAAGAATCCTTTCGCCGCAACGCCGAGCTCGATGCCCATCGCATAACCGTGGAGACCGATGGCGGTGCCGTGACGCTGCGCGGCTCCGTCCGATCCTGGGCTGAACGCCAGGAGGCTGAACGGGTCGCCTGGCAAGTACCAGGCGTCTCCCGGGTCGAGAACCTGATCACCATCAACCCATGATGCTCATCAGCCCATGAGCAATAGATCCGCGGCGGGTCTGGCCTTGGGGCAGGACCTGCCGCGGGAACTTTGCGCTCTGAGCGCCTGCGCAGACCGTCGGCCAACTTCTGCGTGCCTTTCATGGCCAGGCACCGGGGTGTTACAAGCTCGATGAGGCCCTGGGAGGCCCTGGCGACGCAGCTCGGTAATGGCGCGACTGACGCCGCTCGCGGGATTCCTGGCAATGATGCCAAGGCGTGCGGCGTGTCCAAGCAGGGCCCGAAAGGTGCTAATCGCGCGGGCGAGGTCACGCGCAATCTCGGGAGTCGAGTACGCCGTACTGGCCGATCACCAGTCGACGTGTGCGACCCTCTGAATTTCGGTACTGGATGAAGAAGGTCTTCACGCCGGATGGCTTCGCGCGGATGCCGAAGCCCCTCAACTCGCTATCCCACGCAAACACATCTCGATCAGGCTGCGATCGGAGTCCGTCCACCGTCCGTTTCGTAATCTTCGCCATCACTCCAATTCCTTTCCGAGCTTTAACCACAACTCGCGGTACCGCTTCCCCGGAATTCCGGCGGAGGTCGGGGAAGCAAGGGGGAAGCACGCGAGCGAAAATTGCAGGCTATGGAGAGGATAGGGTGGGCATGACCACAAGTTGCTGAAAGCTTGACAGAACGGGGTTGTAGCGGCCTCTGGGATAGAGGAAGATGCTGCGGCGTAAGCGGGCTGAGGGCATTGCCAAGGTTGGGGTCGAGGGTTCGAATCCCTTCGCCCGCTCCAAATTCCCTACAAGGCGGGTACAGCGTACGAGGACGGACGGCATGCAGGCTCTCACCGTCGTGCGGACCGTCGCCGATCTGCGCCGCGCGGTCGCTGAATTCCGCTCCGCCGGCCGCACCATCGGCATGATCCCGACCATGGGCGCACTGCACCGGGGGCATACCAGCCTGGTGCAGGGTGCGCTCGATCGCGGCGACGTGCCGGTGGCCTCGATCTTCGTCAATCCGACGCAGTTCTCGCCCAACGAGGATTTCGCCGCCTATCCGCGCGACGAGGCGGGCGACTTCGCCCGGCTCGAATCCGCCGGCTGCCGCATCGCCTATGCGCCCAGCAAGGAGGAGATGTATCCCGGCCCGCAGCTCACCACCGTGACGGTCGCAAAGCTGACGGACGGGCTCTGCGGTCCCTTCCGGCCGGGCCACTTCCAGGGCGTCGCCACCGTCGTGTGCAAGCTCCTGATGATGGCCCTGCCCGACCGTGGCTATTTCGGCGAGAAGGACTACCAGCAGCTCCAGGTGCTGAAGCGCATGGCCCGCGACCTTGCCATGCCGGTCGAGATCGTCGGCATGCCGACCATCCGCGAGGCGGACGGGCTCGCCCTGTCCTCGCGCAACCGCTACCTCTCGCCCGACGAGCGCAAGACGGCGGTGGCGATGTATCGCGAGCTCACCGCGCTCGCCGCGAAACTGCGCGACGGCCGTACCGCCTGCGCCGAGGCCGCTGCGGCATCGTCGCGGGCGCTGCTCGCGGCGGGCTTCGACAAGGTCGAATATCTCGACGTGGTCGATGCCGAAAGCCTTGCGCCTGTCGAACGTGTCGCGGGTCCGTCGCGAATTGCGGTGGCGGCGAGGCTTGGCCGCACGCGGCTGATCGACAACGTCGCGGTCTAACTGACGGCCGAACCCTCGCGATCCCTGTCGGGATGATGGAACAGGATCACGACCAGCACCGAGGACAGCGCCAGAGCCGTCATCAGCAGGAAGCCGTCGGCGAACGAACCGCGCAGGTCGAGCACCCAGCCGGTGACGGCCGGCGCCAGGAAGCCGGCCAGGGCGAAGGCGAAATCCATGATTCCCAGCGCAGTCGCCGCGCGACGCGGGGCGATATCGACATTCACGGCGTAGTACGCCGCGTTGGCCCCCATCGAGGCCGCGACCGCGACGGTGATGCCCGCGATGGCGACCGTGAGATCGTTGGTCAGCGCGACGGGAACGACGGCAAGGGCCGCCACGAGCTGGCTGCCCGCGATCTGCCAGGAGCGGGCGATGCGCAGGCGGCCGGTGGCCTGCAGGAGATGGTCCGACCAGCGGCCCATCAACCACAGGACGATGGCGGCGGCGAGCCACGGCAGCACTGTGAACAGGCCGACGGCCGCGAGGTTGAGCCCGTACTTGTGCTCGAGGTAGCTCGGCAGCCAGGTCATGAAGAAGAACAGGAAATAGCCGAAGACGAAAAAGGCCCAGGTGTTGGCAAGCAGCGTCCTGTTCACCAGCAGCGCCTTGAGCGCGGCAGGCTCGGGCCACGAACGCGGCACGGCCTGCGGCGCGGCGGCGACCGACTCGTCGACGGTGCGGATATGGGCGAGCTCCGCCGCGTTCACGAAGCGCGACTCCGCCGGACTGTCGCGAAACAGCAGGTACCACAGCGGCACCCAGGCCGCCGACGCGACGAACAGGACCGCGAAGGTGAGGCGCCAGTCGAGCCAGCCCAGCAACCCGGTGACGATAGGGCCGCCGATGGCGAGCGCCAGCGGCACGGCGAGCAGGGCGTTGCCCAGCGCCGTGGCTCGCTCGTGCGGCGAGAGCCAGTGGCTGACGGCGCCGGTGAGGCCGGGGAAGTTCGGCCCTTCCGAGACGCCCAGCAGCACGCGCGCCGCGTAGAGCATGGCGACCCCGCTGGCGAGCGCGGTCGCGCCGATCGACAGGCTCCACAGGAGGGCGGCGACGGTCAGCACCAGGCGGGCGCCATAACGGTCCACGGCAAAGCCGCCGATCAGGGTGGTGACGGCATAGCCCAGGCCGAACGCGCCCAGGACGCCGCCGATCTGCACCGCCGAGAGGCCGAGCTCGCGCTGGATCGCGGAAATCGCGTACGAGATGGCCGCGCGATCGATGTAGTTGACGACGGTGATCGCAAACAACAGGAAGACGACGAACCACCGGTACCGCGTGCGCCTCATCGGTCGGCGAAGGCCAGCTTGACGCCGAGCGCGGCGAAGGCGCCGGCGAAACTGCGGCGCATCCAGGCGAGCACGCGCGGCCGCGAGATCACGTGGTTGCGGATCGCGGCGGCGAACAGGCCGTAGCCGACGAAGACCACGAAGGTGAGCGCCATGAACACGGCGCTGAGCTCGGACATGCGCAAGAGCGGCTGGGCTTCGTCGGCGCTCACGAACTGCGGCAGGAAGGCGAGGAAGAAGATCGACAGTTTGGGATTGAGGATGTTGATCAGGATCGCCTGGACGATCACCTGCAGCGCCGATTTCGCGCCGGCCTCCTTGTCCACCTCGAGCGGGCCGTGCTCCTTCAAGGTCATCCACGCCATGTAGAGCAGATAGGCCACGCCCAGGTACTTGAAGGTCTGGAAGGCGAGCGCGCTGGCATGCAGCAGCGCCGCCAGGCCCATGATGGCCGCCGCCATGTGCGGCACGATGCCGAGCGTGCAGCCGAAGGCCGCCACGACGCTGGCGCGGCTGCCGCGCGACAGGCCGGTGGCCAGGGTGAACAGCACGCCGGTGCCCGGCGAGATGACGACGATCAGCGACGTCACCAGGAAATCGATGCTCATCACGCCGCCTCCAGCAACATCACGCTGCCTTGGCCGCCATCGGCGCAGATGCTGACGATGGCGCGCTGCCCCTTGGGCATGGCCGCGAGCTCCTTCACCGCCTGGCTCAGGATGCGCGCGCCGGTGGCGCCGAACGGATGGCCGATGGCGACGCTGCCGCCGTTGGGATTCAGGCGATCGGCGGGGAAGCGGCCGAAATCGCGCGCCACCTTGGCCTTGTCGCGCAGGAAGTCGGGGCTTTGCAGCGCCTTCAGGTGGAACGCCACCTGTGCGGCGAACGCCTCGTGGATCTCCCACAGATGGATGTCGCCGTAGCCCAGGTCGTGGCGCGCCAGCAGGCGCGGGATGGCGAAGGCCGGCGCCATCAGGAGCCCCTCGACGCGGAAATCGACCGAACCGATTTCCCAGTCGACCAGTCTCACCCGCGGCGTTTCGGGCGAAAGCCGCGCCAGCCCCTTTGACGAGGCGACCCATAGGGCCGCCGCGCCGTCGGTGAGCGGCGAGGAATTGCCCGCGGTCAGGCTGCCCTGGCCGCTGGTGCGGTCGAACGACGGCGGGAGGCGCGCGAGCCTTTCCAGCGAGCTGTCCTGGCGCGGGATGGTATCGCGCTTTGCCTCGCCCAGCGGGATCACGAGATCGTCGAAGAAGCCGCTCTCCCATGCCGCCACGGCGCGCTGGTGGCTCGCGAGCGCGATCTCGTCCTGCTCGCGCCGGCCGATCCGCCATTCCTTGGCGGTGATCTCGGTGTGCTCGCCCATGCTGAGGCCGGTCGTGCGGTTGACGATCGCCGGGATGTAGAGGCGAATGTCGCGCAGCTGCACGTGCGTCGCCTGGTCGATCTTCTGGCCGAGCGAGCGCGCCTGCTGGAACTTGCGCAGCCAGTCGGACAGGCGCTGGCCCAACCCGATCTGCACGCGGCTCAAACTGTCGACGCCGCCCACCAGGGCGAGATTGTAGGCGTCGCCGTCGATCATGCCGGCCGCCTCGATAGCGCCCATCATGCTGGTCGAGCAGGCCATGACCGTGGAGAAGGCCGGCACCGTGGCGTCGACGCCGCCATCCATCAGCACCTCGCGCGCGATGTTGCTGAAGGTGAGGGAAGGCACCACGACGCCCCATACAGCGAAGTCGGGCCTGCCGCCCTTGAGCTGGTCCACCATGTGACGCGCCACCGGCACCGACAGCTCGATGGCGTCGAATGCCGACAGTGCGCCATCGACCTTGGCGAAGGGTGTGCGCACGCCCGCCGCCAGCCAGATATCGATAGGACGCGGCATCTAGGCCGCTTGTTCGAGCGTCGAGGCGATGTCGCGCGTGGTCACGCGGCGCAGGTCGCGCACCTTGGTCGTGTCGAAGGGCCGCGCGCGATGCATGGTGCAGCGATTGTCCCAGATCACCATGTCGCCTTCGCGCCAGGTGTGGGAATGCACGAAGCGCGGCTGCGTGGCGTGCTCGATCAGGTCCATCAGCAGCAGCCGTCCGTCGGCGATCGGCATGCCGATGACGTGCGAGGCGTGGCTCGCGACATAGAGCGTCCTGCGATGCGAGCCGGGATGGGTGCGCACCACGCGCTGCGGCACCGGCGGCAGGCTCGCGAGCTCCTCCGGCGTGTATTTGGTGACGGCGAGCTGGCCGCGCGAATGCCAGATCGAATGCTCGGCCACCAGCCCTTCGAGCTGCCGCTTGGTCTTGTCCGGCAGGGCGTCGTAGGCCGCGCGCAGGTCGGCGAATTCCGTCTCGCCGCCTTCCTCGGGCACGACGTGGGCGTAGAGCATGGAAAGCGCGCCGGGCACCGCGCGGAACGAGGCATCGGTATGCCACAGCCGATTGGCCAGCCAGTCGAGCCGGCGCTTGCTGGTCTGGTCCAGCACGTTGGAATCGCCGTCGAGATTGGAGATGTCGGCGATCTCGTTGGACGCCAGTCGATGCTTGATGCCGGTATGGCGCGCCTTCTGGGCCGAGGAATGGATCGGCCCGAAATGGCGCGCGAAGGCGATCTGCTGCTCGTCGTTGAGCTGCTGATCGTGAAAGACCACAATCGCATAGCGGTTGATCGCGTCTTCGATGGCGTCGCGATCGTCGGGCTTCAGGCGCTGCGCGACGTCGATGCCGGCAATCTCGGCCACGAAGTCGGGACGCACGGGCGTGACGGTGATGCTCATAACCGCCTCCTGCGGCTATAGTATCGAGGTCACCCATTCTCTTCCAGGAAACGCCATGCCGCAAACCTACAAGCTTGCCCTGCTCGACGATTACCAGAAGGTAGCCATGCGCATGGCCGACTGGGACCGGCTGAAGAAGCGCGGCGTGGAGATCACGGTCTTCCACGAACCCTTCTCTTCGGTCGAGGATGCGGCCAGGAAGCTCGCGCCCTTCGACATGCTGGGCCTGCTGCGCGAGCGCACGGCCTTCCCGCGCGCCCTGATCGAGAAGCTGCCCAACCTCAAATTCATGGTGCTGACCGGCGCGCGGGCCTCCAGCCTCGACGACAAGGCCGCCACCGAGCGCGGCATCCCCATCAGCAACACGCCGGGCGGCGGCTCCAACGCCTCGACGGCCGAGCTCTGCTGGGCGCTCCTGATGTCCTGCGCCCGCGACCTCGCCAAGGGCGAGCGCCTGATGCGCAGCGGCGGCTGGCACGACGGCATCAAGCAGATGGTGGTGCTCGAGGGCAAGCGGCTGGGCGTGATCGGCCTGGGCCGGCTGGGCAGCCGCGTGGCGGGCTACGCCAAGGCCTTCGGCATGGAAGTCGTGGCCTGGAGCCAGAACCTCACCGAGGAGAAGGCGGCCAAGGGCGGCGCCCGGCTCGTCAGCAAGGACGAGCTGCTCGAGACCTCCGACTTCGTCACCATCCATCTGGTGCTGTCGGACCGCACGCGCGGCCTGCTGGGCGCCAAGGAGCTCGCCAGGATGAAAAAGAGCGCCATCCTGGTCAATACCTCGCGCGGGCCGATCGTCGACGAGGCCGCCCTGATCGAGGCGCTCAAGAACGGCACCATCGCCCATGCCGGCCTCGACGTGTACGACAAGGAGCCGCTGCCCAAGGGCCATCCGCTCACCAAGCTCGAGAACGTCACCCTGGTGCCGCATCTCGGCTACGTCGTCGAGGAGAGCTACCGTCATTTCTACGGCGGCACGATCGAGGACATCGAAGCCTGGCTCGACGGCAAGCCGATCAACCTCATCAACCCGGAGGCGTTGAAAGCGGCCTGAAGGGTGTCGATTCCGGGCCGTGTCGAACGTCGATGAAGTGACGGGATGGACCGTCGCCACTCAAGGAGATCGACATGGCTCAATATATGCTGCTGCTGCATCAGGTCCCCCACTACAACATGGACCTGCCGCGCGAGAAGATGCTGGAAATGACCAGGCGCTACATGGCCTGGGCCGACGGCCTGCGCCAGAAGGGCCGGCTGGTCGGTGGCGAGAAGCTGGCCGCGGGCGGCGTGCGCCACATCACGACCAGGGACGGCAAGCCTGTCGCCAGCGACGGGCCCTATGCCGAGGCCAAGGACGTGATCGGCGGCTATTTCGTGATCGAGGCTCGGGATGCCGCCGAGGCCGAGACAATCGTCAGGGACTGCCCGCATCTCGCCATCTCGCCCACCAACTGGATCGAGATCCGGCCGATCGAGGACATGTCCCAGGCCCGGGCGGCCGCGAGCTGAGCGCCCCGGTCGACAAGCTCGTCGATTCGCTCGCCCGCGATTCGGCGAGCCGCCTGGTCGCCGCGCTGGCGCGGCGACTGGGCGCGGGACGCATCGCCGTGGCCGAGGATGCCGTCCAGCACGCGCTCCTGCAGGCGCTGACGTCCTGGCCCTTCAAGGGCGTGCCGGCGCGGCCCGAGGCGTGGCTGGCGGTGGTGGCGAAGAACCGCGCGCTCGACCAGCTTCGTCACGAGGCGCGCGGGTCGGTGCTGGCGGACGAGCTGCTGGCCTTCGAGCCGAGTTCGACGGAAGGCACGGGCCATTTCGACCGCGAGCTGAGCGACGACGAGCTGGCGCTGCTGTTCGCCGTCTGCCATCCCGTCCTGTCGCCCGATCTGCGCGTGACCTTCGCCCTGAAGACGGTGTGCGGCCTCACCGTGCAGCAGATCGCCTCGGGCCTCCTGAGCGAGCCTGCCGCCATCGCCCAGCGCCTGGTGCGCGCGCGCCGCCAGCTGGAGGGCGCCGACGTGGCGATCGAGGCGCCGCCGCCCGACGCCTTGCCCGAGCGCGCCGAATCGGTGCGCACCGCAATCTACCTGATGTTCAACGAAGGCTATTCGGCCTCGTCGGGCGAGGCGCTGGTGCATCTCGAGCTCTGCGTCGAGGCGGTGCGGCTGGCCCGCGCGCTGGCGCAACATCCGGTGACGGCGGGGCCGGCGAGCGATGCGCTCGCGGCGCTGCTGTCGCTCACGGCGGCGCGACTGCCCACGCGGGTCGGTCCCGACGGGACGGCGCAACTGCTGGAAGATCAGCCGCGCGATCGGTGGGCCCCCGGGCTGATCGCGCTGGGGCTGGCCCATCTCGAGCGCTCGGCGCACGGCGCGGCGCTGACGGTGTGGCATCTCCGGGCCGAGATCGCCTCCTTGCATGCGACGGCGGTGGCAGCGGTGGACACCGACTGGCGACGAATCGCGACGATCTACGAGGATCTGCGCGCGCTCGATCCGTCGCCGGTCGTCGAGCTGGCGCGTGCCGTCGCGGTCGGTCGGGCCGAGGGCGCTGCCGCGGGCCTTGCCGCGCTTCCGGCAATCGACGGCAATCCCTACGTCGAGGCGGCGCGCGGCGTCTTCCTGTCTGAACTCGGCCGGCGCGGCGAGGCGCGACTGCATCTCCTGCGCGCGCTCGACCTTGCCCGCACGACGCCGGAACGCCGACTCATGGCGCAGCGGCTGGCGGCGCTTTCATGCGAGCCACGATGAGCCAGCTTGACGCTGCCAGGATGACCGCTGCGGCGATCCATTCGAACGGCGACAGTCTGGTGGGGGCGACCCAGCCGAAATGCGCGGCGGTCGCTTCCAGGGCGATGGCGAAGAACGGCATCGTGGCGAGGGCGATCAGATAGGTCTGCACGCCGGTGCGGTTGATCGTCCAGAAACCGAGCCAGGTACCGGGGGCGCGGAACAGCAGGCCGGCGAGGGCGGCGTAGAGCCAGAGCTCGATGCGGCCGAAGGCGTCGCCGGCGCCGGCCCACGGCGAGGCGACGGCGCCGGCGAGGCCGAGAGCCGACCATACGAGGATGAGCGCGAGCGAGGCGGCTATCAGGATTTCGCCGGTGAAGCGGCTGCGGGCGGCGAGGTCGGTCAGGCGGTTGCGCGGGTGGTAGGCGATCATCCACGAGGCTGCGACCGCCATGGTCTCCGATGCGACCAGCCAGCCAAGGCCGCGCCACGCCTCGGGCGCCAGAGCCGATGCAAACGCCACGATGCCGGCCGCCAGCAGGGCGAGGCCCGGCCAGTCGCGACGCGCCGGCGCCCTGCGCTGGAGCCACCAGCCGGAGCCCGCGCCGATCAGCACGCTCACCGTCGCCAGCAGCGTGCTTTCGGTGATCGCAAGCCAGACGACCGATGCGGCCGTGGCGCCATTGATGGCGACGCGCAGGAAGGCGTAGCCGATGGTCCACGGAGTCAGCAGCTCGAGCCAGCTCCCCGTCACCCGACGGCCCAGCCCTAGCAGGACCAGGCCGGCGGTCAGCAGCTGGACCAGCGTGTAGGCCCAGGCGTCGAGGTGGGCGCCGCTCACGACGTGGCGCGTCAGCAGGAGATAGAGCGCCCACAGGAGCGAGTTGCCGACACCGAGCGCCAGAAGGTAACCGCCCATCGCGATATCGCGAGCAGATCAGGTCCTGAAGCGCAGCAGCAGGTGGTTGACGCCGTTCAGCTTGACGTAGAGGTCCTCGAACTGCGCGTAGAAATCCTCCCACTGCGGCAGCCCGCCCTGGGCGCCGAGCGAGGTGTAGATCTCCGCCACCGTCTTGCGGCCGTCGATCTGGCCGATGATGCGCGGCGCCAACGACGGCAGCTGGGCGCGCCAGGGGAAGCCGTCGAGATTGGCGACCAGTGGCGCGCCGGGCTGCAGGCCGTCGGCGAGCTTCTGCGCATCCATCTCGCGCAGCACGGGGATGGCCGAGGTGTCCTCCGGCCGCGCCACCGTGTCGAAGCCCGCGCGCGTGGCATAGAAGATATGGGTGCGCAGGTTCCCGGCCAGCCGCTCGGCGAAGGCGGCGCGCTCGAGCAGCGGCAGCGAGCTGGTCTGGCGCGCGATGATGGGGTCGCTCATGTAGGTCGCCGGCTCATAGCGCACCGGCTCGAGGAAGGCCACGACCCGCAGCCCGCACTCGGCCGCCATGGCGCCGACATCCGGCACGGTGAAGGCGCGATCGCAGCTATGCAGCAGCAGGTCGTAGAGGCCGGCGTCGCCGCCCGTCACATGGTCGTTGAGATAGGGATTGCGGCGGAACAGGTTGGTGGTCGGCAGGAAGCGGATCAGCCGCTTGGCCATGGCCAGCCGGTCCTCCAGCGCCATCGACGGCGGCGCGAGCGTGCGCAGCATCTCCTGCAGGGGATAGACGCCGCTGCGGCCGTACTCGCCGTACAGCATCACGCCCATGCCGCCCTCGGAGTTGAGCACGCTTGCCAGCGCGCGCATGCCCAGCGCCGGGTCGGGCAGGTGGTGCAGCACGCCGGTGCAGTCGATGTAGTCGAACTGCCCGATGGTCATCGACGGCAGGTCGAGCAGCGAGCCGGTCAGGAACTGGATGTTGCGCAGGCCGCGCGCCTTGGCGCGCGCCTCGCAGATCTGGCGCGAGGCGCTCGACAGGTCGAGATAGACGACCTCGCCCGGGCAGCGCCGGTCGACGAGCTGCTGGGCCAGCATGATGCAGGCGTCGCCCGTGCCACCGCCCGCCACCAGGGCGCGGAACGGCCGCTGGAAGTTCAGCCGGCCGGAGAACAGGTAGTGGTTGACCTCGAGGATATGGCTTGGCGTGCCGGTGATCAGTCGGATCGCCTCGTCGCGCGGGTCGCGCGGCGGGTAGGGCAGCGCCTCGTACTGGGCGCGAACGTCTGCCAACGGCGAGGAAACGGTCATTCTGGCCTTGTTTAACCACAAGCGGGACGCTACCCGAGGGGGCGCGGCAACGCCTGCAGGCCATTAGTGCAACAAATCCCACGGCCGTAAAAGGGGCGCATGAAAGGCTATTTCGGCATCGGTGTGGAAGGCGTCAGCAAGGCGGTGAATGTCGGCACCTTGTTCCGCACCGCCCATGCCTTCGGCGCCGCCTTCGTGTTCACCCTGCGGGCCCAGTACGACCGCCGCGAAGGGGCGCAGAGCGACACCTCCGATACGCCGCGCTCGGTGCCGACCTACCACTTCGCCGACCTGGAGGCCTTCCGCCTGCCGCAGGGCTGCCGGCTGGTCGGGGTCGAGATCACCGACGAGGCGATCGACCTGCCAAGCTTCCGTCATCCCCGGCAGGCGGCCTATATCCTGGGCGCCGAGCGCGAGGGCCTGTCGGGCGATGTACAGTCGCTCTGCGATCACGTCGTGAAGATCCCGACCCGCTTTTCGGTCAATCTCGGCGTGGCCGGCGCGCTCGTCATGTACGACCGCCTGCTGAGCCTGGGCCGCCATGCGCCGCGACCGGTCGCCGAGGGCGCGCCCACCGAGCCCCTTGAGCTGCCGGCGTTCGGCGAGCCGATCTACAAGCGCCGCCGGCGCTTGCGCCAGCGGATCTCCTAGCCGTTGCGCCGGCCGGTCGGGGGCCCTATCTCAGGCCCTCGATGAGCCATCCTGCCCTCCGAGCCGCTCCAGATCGTCGAGCCGTTCCGCGGCCGCAACGACACGCGCCGCAATCTGGTCGGCCTGTCGCGCGACGAGCTGAAGGCCACCCTGGTCGAGGCGGGCCTGGAGCCCTTCCGCGCCCGCCAGGTCTGGCAGTGGATCTACTGGCACGGCGTCACCGACTTCGGCCTGATGACCAGCATCGCCAGGAAGACGCAGGTGCGGCTGGGCGAGCTCTTCGTCATCGAGCGGCCGCAAATCGTGACCGAGCAGCGTTCGGTCGACGGCACGCGCAAGTGGCTGCTGCGCTTCGCCGACGGCAACGAGGCGGAGACCGTCAACATCCCCGAGGAGGATCGCGGCTCGGTCTGCGTGTCGAGCCAGGTCGGCTGCACGCTCACCTGCAGCTTCTGCCACACCGGCACGCAGCCGCTGGTGCGCAACCTCGCGCCGGCGGAGATCGTCGGCCAGTTCATGGTGGCGCGCGACAGCTACGGCGAATGGCCGACGCCGATCGAGACCACGCGCATGCTCTCCAACATCGTCATGATGGGCATGGGCGAGCCGCTCTACAATTTCGACAACGTGGCGACGGCGCTCCGGATCGTCATGGACGAGCAGGGCATCGCGCTTTCCCGCCGCCGCATCACGCTCTCGACCTCGGGCGTCGTGCCGATGATCCCCAGGGTCGGCGAGGAGCTGGACGTCAACCTCGCCGTCTCGCTGCATGCGGTGAGCGACGCGGTGCGCGACACGCTGGTGCCGATCAACCGCAAATGGCCGATCGCCGAGCTGTTGGCCGCCTGTGCGGCCTATCCCGGCGCCCGCAACAGCCGGCGCATCACCTTCGAGTACGCCATGCTGAAGGGCGTCAACGACAGCGACGCCGATGCGCGCGAGCTGGTGCGGCTGCTGAAGCCCATCCATGCCAAGGTGAACCTGATCCCCTTCAATCCCTGGCCGGGCGCGCCCTACGAGTGCAGCTCCAACAATCGCATGCACCGTTTCGCCGAGATCGTGAACGAGGGCGGCCTGAGCGCCCCCATCCGCACGCCGCGCGGCCGCGACATCCTCGCCGCCTGCGGCCAGCTCAGGAGCGCCAGCGCGCGCCGAAAAGGGCAGCGGGTGCGCGATGTCGAGGCAAAAGCACGCGTTTGACCCCTTGCTATCTTACCGGTAAGATGGCAACGCCATGCAGACGAAGGTTTCAACGAGAGGGCAGGTGGTGCTGCCGAAGGCGATCCGTGACAAGCGGCGCTGGAAGGCCGGCACGCGCTTGACCGTGGAGGAGCGGCCGGACGGAGTGCTGCTCAAGCCAGTTGAGAGGAAGAAGAAATTCACCATCGCCGACTGGCGCGGAATGTTGAAGTACGACGGACCACCTCACACCATCGAAGAGATGAATGCCGCCATCGAGGAAGAAGTGAGACGGCGGCATGCGCGCGGTCGATACTAACCTGATCGTACGCGTCTTCTCCGAAGACGATTCCAAGCAGGCCGATGCTGCTGAAAGGGTGTTGGCGACCGATTCGGTCTTTCTTCCCAAGACGGTCATGCTGGAGTTTGAGTGGGTTATGCGCAGTGTCTATCGCAAACCCACACTCGCAATTGCTGCGGCGCTCGAACGGATGCTGGCGACTGCAAATGTGCAGGTGGAGGATCAGGCAGCGGTTGCGCGGGCTGTTGCCTGGTTCAGGCGGGGCATGGACTTTGCCGATGCGCTTCACCTCGCCTCGAGCAGTCACGCAGGCGATTTTGTGACCTTCGACATTTCGTTGCGCCGGCGAGCGGCAGAACTTCGCGCGCAGCCGCCGGTAGTCCCTCCCTAGATCTTGGCAAAGGCCGCCACCTTCGACAGGAACGCGCGCTCCGTTGAGACCGGTTTCAGCCCGGCCCCTTGACCCCACGCCTCGAGGCTGCCGCTGGCGTATTCCGCATAGTAGGGCTCGTGGAAATAGTGCGGGAAGAGATCGAGCAGGCCGTCCCAGGACGGCAGGTCGCCCTTCTGGATCGAATCGACGATCACCGCCAGGCCGCCGGGCCTCAGCACGCGCACCATCTCGCCGAGCGCCTCCCTGCGGATCGTGTCCGGCAGTTCGTGCATCAGGAACGACGACACGACGAAATCGAGGCTGGCATCGTCGAACGGCAGCTTCTCCGCCGCGCCTTCGATCAGCTTCACCCGCGCCGTGCGGCCGATCAGGCGGCGCGCCTCGGCGAGGTAGGGCGCGCTGAGGTCGAGGCCGGCGAGCCGCAGCCCCGGCCAGGCATCGTGCAGGAAGGCCAGCAGCCTGCCGGTGCCGCAGCCGACATCGAGGCCGCGCAGGTCGCGCTGGTTGCGGCCGGCCATCCAGTCGGCCAGCGGCTTCAGCGCGCGGCGGCGCATGACGTCGGCGGCGCCGGTGAACAGCACCTCGACCTGGGTGTCGTACAGCGCGGCCGAGTGATCGGTCAGCCAGCCGCCGCTCTGGAAATGGAAGTTCTGGCGATAATAGTGCGGCAGGCCGTCGTCCTGCCGGCCCGGCGGCAGCTCCTCGTCGAGGCCGCCATGGCGCCGTGCATCGACCGTCGGCAGGTCGCGGAAATAAAGCAGGCTGCGGCGCAGGACCTCCGCCGGCTCGGGCCCGCGCACCCGGGGGGCGGGGAAAAGCCCGGCTTCGATATCCCGCCATTCCCGTTCGAACAGCGCGCGCATGGCGGCCGTCATCTCGGCCCGCGTCGGCGTCGGCCCGATGGCAAAATCGGGCTTGGGCATGGGCTTCATCAGCCGGCGGCCGGCGGCGTAGTGGCCGGCGTACCAGGCGACCCGCGCCGCCTGGAGCGCGGCATAGGTGAGGCGATCTAAAGCGGAAGCCATAACAAAAGTACTTCTTGCAACCATTATAGCGGCTTTGCGGCGCGCTTGCTCGGCCGGGTCCGCCGTTGTATTCGCCGCACCTTCACCGATCGACATGAAAGCCGCCAGCCATGAGCGTTACTTATACCGGCCCCTACAAGAAGGGCGACATCAAGAAAGTCGTCCTCGCCTATTCCGGCGGCCTCGACACCTCGGTCATCCTGAAATGGCTGCAGACCACGTACGGTTGCGAGGTGGTGACCTTCACCGCCGATCTGGGCCAGGGCGAGGAACTGGGGCCGGCGCGCCGGAAGGCCGAGATGCTGGGCATCAAGCCGCAGAACATCTTCATCGACGACGTGCGCGAGGAGTTCGTGAAGGATTTCGTCTTCCCGATGTTCCGCGCCAATGCGCTCTACGAGGGCCAGTACCTGCTCGGCACGTCGATCGCCCGCCCGCTGATCGCCAAGCACCAGATCGAGATCGCCCGCAAGGTCGGCGCCGATGCCGTGGCGCACGGTTCGACCGGCAAGGGCAACGACCAGGTGCGCTTCGAGCTCTCCTACTATGCGCTGAAGCCCGACATCAGGGTGATCGCGCCGTGGCGCGAATGGGAGCTTTCCTCGCGCACCAAGCTCCTGGAATTCGCCGAGAAGCACCAGATCCCGATCGCCAAGGACAAGCGCGGCGAGGCGCCGTTCTCGATCGATGCCAACCTCCTGCACTCCTCCAGCGAGGGCAAGATCCTGGAGGATCCCTGGGAGGAGGCCGACGAGATCGTCTACCAGCGCACCATCTCGCCCGAGGCCGCGCCCGACAAGGCGACCTACATCACCGTCGATTTCGAGAAGGGCGACGCCGTCGCCGTCGACGGCGAGCGGATGTCGCCCGCGACCCTGCTCACGAAGCTGAACGAGCTCGGCAGGGCCAACGGCATCGGCCGGCTCGACCTGGTCGAGAACCGCTTCGTCGGCATGAAGAGCCGCGGCATCTACGAGACGCCGGGCGGCACCATCCTGCATGTCGCCCATCGCGGCATCGAGCAGATCACGCTGGACCGCGGCGCGGGGCATCTCAAGGACGAGCTGATGCCGAAATACGCCGAGCTGGTCTATTACGGCTTCTGGTTCTCGCCCGAGCGCGAGATGCTGCAGGCGCTGATCGACAAGAGCCAGGAGAACGTGAGCGGCACCGTGCGGCTCAAGCTCTACAAGGGCAACACCACGGTGGTCGGCCGCAAGTCGCCGCAATCGCTCTATTCCATGCAGCACGTCACCTTCGAGGAGGACCAGGGCGCCTACAACCAGCGCGACGCGGAAGGCTTCATCAAGCTGAACGCGCTGCGCCTGCGCCTGCGCGCCCTGGGCCAGGGCGGGCCGAAGAAGTAAGCTTTCGCGTGGCCTTAAAGGTCCCTCGCTGCGCTCGGGATGACGGGGTGCGTGGATGGCGAAAAGATTGTCATCCCGAGCGCAGCGAGGGACCTTTCGCCAAGACGGCATTGCCGTAACGTAGGTCCATGACCTGGTTCGGCCTGCCCTACATCCACGCCGCCTTCGACGTCGCGGCTTGGCTGGCCTCGATGACGGTGTTCTGGCTGACGACGCGCCGTTTGCTGCCGGCCGAGGCGCTGCCCGCCAACCGCCTGTCCCATCCCGGCGCCTACGCCGTCACCGCGGGCATGGGCGCGCTCTGCGGCGCGATGTCCTTCGGCACGGCCAATGCCCTGCTGTCGGGCGTGCATGCGCTGGGCTTCTCCATGGTCGGCGGCATCGCCGGCGCGATCATGGCGGTCGAGGCCTTCAAGCGGGTCGCCGGCGTGCGCGGCTCGACCGGCATCGTCTTCGCGGCGCCCTTTGCCGCCACCGTCGCGGTCGGCCGCTGGGGCTGCTTCTTCTCCGGCCTCGCCGACTTCACCTACGGCACGCCCACCGCCCTGCCGTGGGGCGTCGATTTCGGCGACGGCATCCCGCGCCATCCGGTGCAGCTCTACGAATTGCTGGCCATGGCGGCGATGTTCGTGCTGCTGATCAACCGCTTCGTGGCGCGCGACCGCTTCTGGCTCCGCAACGGCTTCTACCTCACGGTCGGCTGGTACGCGCTGCAGCGCTTCGTCTGGGAATTCTTCAAGCCCTACGCCACCGTGGTCGGCCCCTTCAACTTGTTCCATGTGGTTTGCCTGGGCCTCGTCCTGTACGCTGCCGCCATGATCCGCAGCGGGGACCCGCGCATGTACGACGGCGTAGCGCGCAAGCCCGCGCCCTATCTCTTCCTCGGCCAGACGACGTCGTTGTGCGAGACCTGCCTCGGCCTGGTGCCGGCCAAGATCGTCGAGCAGGAGGGCGGCATCTACTATGCCAAGCGCTGTCCCGAGCACGGCGTCATGAAGACCCTGGTGTCGGACGACCCGGTCTATTGGCGGCGCACCCTGGACTATCTCAAGCCCGGCGACAGGCCGCTCCAGCCGCACACCCGCACCGAGCGCGGCTGCCCGTGGGATTGCGGCCTGTGCCCCGACCACGAGCAGCATTCCTGCCTGGCGATCGTCGAGATCAACGAGGCCTGCAATCTCGCCTGTCCCGGTCTGCTTCGCCGATTCCTCGCCCAGGCGCGACTCGCAGCGCAGCCTCGCCGAGGTCGAGCGCATGCTCGATGCGCTGGTGGCGAGCGAAGGCGAGCCCGACCTGGTGCAGATCTCGGGCGGCGAGCCCACCATCCATCCGGCGATTCTCGACATCCTCGCCGCCGCGCGCCGCCGGCCCATCAGGCACGTGATGCTGAACACCAACGGCATCCGCATCGCCGAGGATCCGGCCTTCTGCGACGCCCTGGCGGCGCTCAGGCCCGGCTTCGAGGTCTACCTGCAGTTCGATTCGCTGAACGACGAGGCGCTGAAGAACATCCGCGGCGCGGCGCTCACGCGCATCCGCCGCCAGGCGCTGGCCAATCTCGAGGCCCGCGACATCTCGACCACGCTGGTCTGCACGGTGAAGCGCGGCGTCAACGACGGCGAGATCGGCGACATCGTGCGCCATGCGCTGAAGTACAAATGCGTGCGCGGCGTCAACTTCCAGCCGGTGCAGGATGCCGGCCGCAACGAGGGCTTCGACCCGGCGCACAATCGTATCGTGCTGTCCGAGATCCGCCGTCGCATCGTCGCAGGACTCGGGCATCTTTGCCGACGGCGACATGATCCCGCTGCCCTGCAACCCGGCCTCGATCTCGATCGGCTACGGCCTGCGCGACGGCGAGACGGTGATCCCGCTCACCTCCCTGGTGCCGCGCGAGGCGCTGCTGCCCAGCATGCCCAACGCCATCTCCTTCGAGAAATATCCCGAGCTGCGCCGGCGCTTCGTCGATCTGCTCTCGCTGTCGACCGCCGACGGCAACACGACGGAACGGCTGGGCTCGCTGCTCTGCTGCCTGCCCGACGTGCCCGTGCCGCAGGGCTCGGGCTACGAGAATGTCTTCCGCGTCACCATCGTGGAGTTTCTCGACCGCTTCAATTTCTGCCTGGGCAACGTCAAGCGCTCGTGTGTCCATTTCGTGACGCCCGAGGGCGCCATCATTCCGTTCGACACCTACAACACCTTCTATCGGCCGGGCGCGGCGGGCAATGCGCGGCTGGCGCAAGCCCGGCGATGAGCAAGCCCGCGGCACCGGCACCGCCCCCGCCGCCCGTCCATCCGCCGCCGCCGGTGAGAAGCCGTGGTCTCGGCTGGTTCTTCGCCGTGTCCGGCGTCGTCGTCCTGTTGCTGACCCTGGGCTGCATATTGGCCGTGACCGACGGCAATCTGCTCAGCGAGGATGCCGGCCTGGCCATCGTCTGCGGCTCGCCGACGCTGATCCTGGGCGGCATCTTTCTTTGGCTGGGCTCGCGCCGCCTAAAGCGCTAAGCAGGCGACGGTACGTCACGAGTTCACACGGGGTTCGGGATGCCTTTCGACAACACTGGCCGCTCGGGGCCGGGACGCGGCGGCGCGGGGGAGCGGGCCATCAACCTGCCGCCGGCGCTGCTGTGGCTGATCGGCATCAACGTCGCGGTCCAGCTGTTGCGCGGCCTGCTCGGCGAGCCGACCGACGAGGCGCTGATCCTGCAGTTCGGTCTGGTGCCGGCGGCCTACGGCGCCAACGGCCACGACCTGCTCTCCCAGGTGGCCGCTCCCCTCACCTATCAGTTCCTGCACGGCGGGTGGATCCATCTTCTCGTCAACATGGTGAGCCTGGCGGCCTTCGGCGCGCCGGTGGAGCGCCTGCTGGGCGCGCGCCGTTTCGTTCTCTTCTATCTTTCGGCCGGCGTGGTCGCGGGCCTGGTCCATGTGCTGCTGTTCCCCGCCTCGACCGATCCGGTGGTCGGCGCGTCCGGCGCCATCAGCGGCGTGTTCGGCGCTGTCCTGATGCTGATGCGCTACGTCGGCAGCCTGAACTCGCTCCTGCCGGTGGCCGCGATCTGGATCGGCCTCAACGTCTTCTTCGGCGTGTTCGGCGGCACGCCCGGCGCCGGCGGCGAGCAGATCGCCTGGGCCGCCCACATCGGCGGCTTCGTCTACGGCCTCGCCGCCATCCGCCTGTTCGTGCCGCGGCGGGAATAGGCCGCGAGCGGCGCCATGGCCGATCAGCCGGTGCCTCTGCGTCGTTACTTCGCGGCCAACGCCGTGGCGCTGGCGCCGTCCTATGCCGCGCTGCTGGCGCTTTACGGGTCCGGCAACCTCGCCGGCCGGCCGGCCCTGATCGCGATGGCCGGCATCGCCGTCGTGACGGTCTTCCTGGTGCAGCGCTACCTCGCCTCGCTCGCCCGCTTCGCCCGCTTCGTCGGCGAGCTGTCGGACGCGCGCGAACCGGTGATGCCGCGGCTGTCCTTCGCACCCGCCACCGAGGAGCTGGCGGCGGCCGCCGCCCTGCTCTCGGCCGGCTGGCGCCGCCAGCGCGCCTCGATCGACAATCTGGCGGCCTCCGCCCAGGCCATCGTCGACGGCCTGCCCGATCCCTTGATCGCGCTCGACCGCCATCGCCGCATCGTGCGCACCAATCTCGCCGCGCGCGACCTGCTGGGGCCCATCGGCGCGGAACGCGACGTGTCGGCGGTGTTCCGCCAGCCGCAGCTCCTCGCCTCGATCGACGGGCTGCTCGAGACCGGCGCCGACGGCAACTTCACCGGCGCCGACCAGACCGCCGTCGAGTTCGTGCTGCCCGGCCCGCCGGAGCTCGACGTGATCGCCCATCTCCGGCGCCTGCCCCGCGCGGCGGCCGACGGCTCGCTGGCGCTGATCGTGCTGCACGACACCACGGCGTTGCGCCGCGCCGAGCGCATGCGCGCCGATTTCGTGGCCAACGCCAGCCATGAGCTCAAGACGCCGATCGCCGGCCTCGCCGGCTTCATCGAGACCCTGCGCGGGCCGGCGCGCGACGATGCCACCGCGCGCGAGCGTTTCCTCGGCATCATGGCCGAGCAGGCCGACCGCATGCGCCGCCTGGTCGACGATCTCCTGATGCTGTCGCGCATCGAGCAGCATGAGCACGCCCGGCCCGATTCCGAGATCGAGCTCGGCCGCGTGCTGAAGGGCGTGCTCGACCTGCTGCAGCTCAAGGCGAGCTCGCGCAAGGTGGCGCTGGAGCTTACGGTCGAGCCCGACCTGCCCAGGGCGGTGGGCGACTACGACGAGCTCACCATCGTGTTCCAGAACCTGGTCGACAACGCCGTCAAATACACCAAGCCCGCCACCGCGGTGCGGGTTGCGGCACGGCGGGTGGGGGAAGACCGCGTCGCCGTCTCGGTGGCCGACGACGGCGACGGCATTCCCGCCGCCCACCTGCCGCGGCTCACCGAGCGGTTCTACCGGGTCGACACCGCCCGTTCGCGCCGGCTCGGCGGCACCGGGCTTGGACTCGCCATCGTCAAGCACGTGGTCAACCGCCACCGCGGCCGGCTCGACATCCAGAGCACGCCGGGCAAGGGCTCGACCTTCACGGTGACCTTGCCGGCCGTGGAATGAACGGGCAGGCTGGGCGCCGTTGCGTGGGGTAGCGTTGATGAGTTCGTATTTTGGCAATCGCCGGGTCCGGTGGGCGTTCCTTGCCGTGCCGGCGACTTTCGCTTTCGCATCGCCGGGCTGGGCGCAGATAGACAATTACGGCCTGCTCACCGGCATCAATACCATCCCCGGCAACGCCGTCGAATTCACCACCGGCACCAACGCCCCGGTCGGATCGACCATCGGCACCGGTGATGCCCCGCAAGGTGCGGCATTCTCGCCCGATGGGCGATTTGTCTACACGCCGAATTTGAGCGGCAACTCGGTTTCGGTGATCGACGTTCTCAGCCGCAACATCGTCGCAACGATCCCGGTCGCGGGCGGGCCGGGTGCCGTTGTCGTCAGCCCGGACGGCCGGTTTCTCTACACCGCCAATCAGTCCAACAACACCGTCTCGGTCATCGACGCCGCGACCAACCTGGTCGTTGGCTCGCCAATCAGCGTCGGTTCGATCCCGGTCGGCGTGGCTGTATCTCCCAATGGCAACACCCTCTATGTGACGAATATTGGCGGCGGCACGGTTTCGGTCGTCGACACGACGACCCTGGCCGTCACTGCGACCATTCCTGTCGGGATGAATGCCTACGGCGTTACGGTGACGCCGGACGGCACGAGGGCCTACGTCGCAAACGAGGGCGGCAACTCAGTCTCGGTGATCGATACCGCGACCAACACAGTCGTGGCGACAATCCCCACCAGCGGGGGGGTTCCTCTGAGCGTCGCCGCCAGCCCCGACGGCACGCGGGTTGTTGTGACGACCCAGTCGAACACGGTTGACGTTATCGATACCGCGACCAACACGGTGGTCGCGACCATCACGACGACCAGCGCCGCAATAGGCGCCGCCTATACACCGGACGGGACTCGCCTTTACCTGACCCGCGCCGGCGGCGCCGACATCGTCGATCCGAACACCAACACCGTCATCGGGTCAGTGTCAGCTCCGGCCCTCGCCATCGAGAATACCAGTATCGGAACCTCCTTCATCGGCCCGAACATCATCGTCAGCGCGGGCGGCCCGCTGTCGGTGGCGAGCGACGCGGCCTTGACGCCGCTGGGGTTCGGACAATTCGTCGTTTTCAACGGCGGCACCCTGCAGGCGGCGGGCTCCTTCAGCACGGCGCGGACGATCTCGCTACTCGCCGACGGCGGGACCTTCGACACCAATGGCTTCAACTTGACGCTCTCCGGCTCGATCATCAATTCCGGCGGGCTGACCAAGACGGGGTTGGGCACGCTGACGCTGAGCGGCGTCAACACCTATACCGGCGGCACCGTCGTCACCGGCGGCCTGATCAACTTCTCGGCGGCCAACAACTTCGGCACCGGTGCGATCACGCTCAATGGCGGCGGGCTGCAATGGGCGACCGGCAATACCGCAGACATCTCGGCTCAACTGGCGCCGCTCGGCGCGGCCGGCGGCACCTTCGACACCAACAGCAACGATGTCACCCTGGCCTCGGCGATCAGCGGTCCCGGCGGGCTGACCAAGGCGGGAATGGGCACGCTCACCCTCACCGGCGCCAACAGCTACACCGGTGGCACCGTCATCCAGGGCGGCACGCTTCAGCTCGGCACGGCCCTCGCTTCGTCCAGGCTGGTCGGCAGCGTCGTCAATGCCGGCATCTTCAATGTCGTCAATGCCGACACCTCGGGCATCACCTCGATCGTCAACACCACGTCGGGCCTCGGTACACAGTTCCAGGGCACCAGCACGGCCGGCACGATATCCATCACCAACAACAACGGCTCGGTCACGCTCTTTACGAACAGCAGCACGGCCGGCAACGCCGTCATCACCACCAATGGCGGGTTCATCGGCTTCACCGACAGCAGCACGGCCGGCAGTGCCACGCTCATCGCCAACAGCGGTGGCACCACGGCCATCGTGCAGGGCGCCTCGGGTGGCCAGGCGCGCTTCATCACCAATTCAGGCGGCGCCTTCGATATCTCCTTCCTGACCGGAGCCGGCACGACGGCGGGCTCAATCGAGGGCGCCGGCGCCTACAATCTCGGCAGCAAGCAGCTCACGGTCGGCTCCAACAACCTGTCGACTACGGTGAGCGGCGTCATCGCCGACGGCGGCGTGAACGGCGGCACCGGCGGCTCGCTGGTGAAGGTGGGCAGCGGCACGCTGACGCTCACGGGCACCAACACCTATACCGGCCCGACCCTGGTGACGGGCGGCAAGTTGTCGGTGAACGGCAGCCTGGCGAGCAGCGTGACGCTGTCGAGCGGCGGCACGCTGGGCGGCAACGGCGCGATCGGCGGCTTGGTGAGCAACGGCGGCACGCTGGCGCCCGGCAACTCGATCGGCACGCTCAATATCAACGGCAACTTCACGCAAAACGGCGGGACCTACCAGGTCGAGGCCAACGCGGCGGGCCAGGCGGACCGCACCAACGTCACCGGCACGGCCGCCATCGGCGGCAGGGCCACGGTGCAGGTGATCGCGGCTCCCGGCACCTACGGCGCCAGCACGACCTACACCATCCTCAATGCGACGGGCGGGGTGAGCGGGACCTATTCGGGCGTCAGCAGCAACTTCGCCTTCCTGACGCCGAGCCTGAGCTACGACGCCAACGACGTGTTCCTGACCCTGGCGATCCTGCAGAACGCCTTCTCGATCGCCGGCATCACGCCCAACCAGAAGGCGGTGGGCGCGGCGATCGACGCCTCGTTCGCCGGCGCCACGGGCGACTATGCGACGGTGATCGGGGCGCTGACGGGCTTGAGCGTGTTCCAGGCGCCGGCGGTGCTGGATGCGATGAGCGGCCAGCAATACGCCGACTTCGGGACGGTGAACGTCAACAACAGCGCGATGTTCATGAATGCGCTGGGCCAGCAGATGGCGGCGGCGCGGGGCAGTGCCAGCGGCGGCCAGCGGCTGGCGCTGGCGCAGGCGTGCGATATCGCGGCGTGCGATGCCGCCGGCCCGTGGAGCGTGTGGGCCTCGGCGCTGGGCGGGCTGGGCGCGGTGCAGGGCGACGGCAATGCCTCGACGCTGACCTACAACTTCGGCGGCGGGGCGGCGGGCATCGACTACAGGATCGATCCGCGCTTCCTGGTGGGCATCGGCTCGGGCTACACGGCGGGCAACCTGTGGGTGAACGGCTTCCAGGGCCGCGGCACCACCGACTCGGTGGCGGTGGCGGCCTACGGGTCATTCACCCAGTCGGGCTTCCATGCCGACGCGCTGGCGGGCTACGCCTACTTCTACAATCAGCTTCAGCGCCAGATCACGATCCCCGGCCTGCAGCCGCGCACGGCCAACGGGGCGACCGGGGCCAACCAGTTCCTCGGCCAGGTCGAGACCGGCTACACGGTGCCGGTGTTCGCGCCGGCCGCCGCGACGGTGACGCCGTTCGCGCGCTTCCAGGCGATCAGCGGCACGCAGAACGGCTTCAGCGAATGGGGCGCGCAGTCCTTGGACCTCGACGTGGCGCAGCAGACCACGACGTCGCTGCGCACCACGCTGGGGGCGACGCTGTCGGGCGCGATCGGCATCGGCGACACGCGGACCCTGGACCTCGATCTGCGGCTGGGCTGGCAGCACGACTATGCCGACACCAGCCGGCCGATCACGGCGGCGCTGAGCGGCGCGCCCACTGCGGCCTTCACGGTGTACGGCGCCACGCCGCAGCGCGATGCGGCGGTGATCGGCTTCACCGCCAAGACCCAGGTCGCCCAGGCCACCCAGCTCTACCTGCGCTACGACGGCGACATCGGTACCGGCACCGACAACCATGCCGTCAATCTCGGCGTGCGCGTCTCCTGGTAGGCGACCGGCCGAGATCTACTTCGCCTTGTCGAAGGCGAGGCCGAAGCCCAGGAGCGGCACGTCGATATTGATCGTCCGCTTGTTCGTGTCCTGGATGGAAATCTTGAGCAGCGTGCCGTTGCGCATCGCCGACAGCAGAGGATCCTTCAAGGGCACGTTGACGAGGCATCCCACGTTCGTGCAGGTCTGCACCGGATGACGCTCGACCGGTCCATTGTCGACCTTGAGCTCGATCGGCTCGGTAAGGCTGATGCCGAGCGGAAGCTGGATCAGCAGGACCGGCGCCTTGGTGTCGGGAGCAATGCGGGCCGAGAGCTGAACCACGAGGTGCTTGTCGTCGCGGTTGATCATCTGCTGGACCGCCCGGCAGTCCAGCGTCTTGCCGTCGCCGACACATTCCACGCGCCAGGCCGAAGGGGTCTCCTGCGCCCCTGCGGACGGCGGAAGGCCGGCGGCGGCGCAGGCCAGCAGAAAGCCCAGGAACACCGATCGGCCGCGGGTGAAAATCTCTGACGTCATGTCTCGCGCTGTCCTTGCGAAGCGGGGTTGATCAGCGACCAAGGCCGGACTTCGGCCCTGCTGACAAGGAGGAATCACCGGGCCGGCGCCTCGGGAGATGGCCCCCCTTCAAGTACTTGCACTTGACAACCTGGCGCAATGTTATGTCCTGAATATGCCGAGACTCGGTGAGAGAACCGGCATCACGATCGTCCCCGGTGCTGTTTTCGATGGCAGCGCGGTAGCGCTAATTGCGGAATTTTGTGCAGAAACCCTTGTCGGTGACGCAGCGATGAGAATCCCGCTGCCAGGGTCATTCCATCCTCAGGCGCCATCTCGACTGTCATCAGACGGTAACATATCTGTCATAGAACATTGACCACGGGCTCCTAGGGAGAGGCGCTTCGGCTTCACGAAGGAGGGACCCTTATGAATTTAGCGAAAATAGCGTTGGCGACGTCGCTCGCCTTTGCGTCCGTGGCGGCCCATGCCGCGGACATTTCCGGCGCCGGCGCCACCTTCCCCTATCCGATCTATGCCAAGTGGGCGGACGCCTACAAGAAGGAGACGGGCATCGGCCTCAACTATCAGTCGATCGGCTCGGGCGGCGGCATCAAGCAGATCAAGGCCAAGACCGTGACCTTCGGCGCCAGCGACGCGCCGCTGCCCGGCAAGGACCTCGACGCGACGGGTCTCGCCCAGTTCCCCATGGTGATGGGCGGCATCGTGCCGGTGGTGAATCTCGACGGCGTCAAGCCCGGCGACCTCGTCCTCGACGGCCCGACGATCGCCAAGATCTTCCTGGGTGACATCAAGAGCTGGGACGATGCGGCCATCGCCAAGCTCAACCCCAAGGCCAAGCTGCCCAAGCAGGCGATCGCCATCGTCCATCGTTCGGACGGGTCGGGCACGACCTACAACTTCACCTACTATCTTTCCGACGTGAGCCCGGACTGGAAGTCCAAGGTCGGCACCAACACCGCGGTCCAGTGGCCGGCTGGCATCGGCGCCAAGGGCAACGAAGGCGTGGCCAACAATGTCGGCCAGACCAAGGGCTCGATCGGCTATGTCGAGTATGCCTACGCCAAGCAGAACAAGCTCACCTACACCAACATGATCAACAAGGCCGGCAAGACGGTGGCGCCGACGATGGAGGCCTTCCAGGCCGCGGCCGCCAATGCCGACTGGAAGTCGCAGCCCGGCTATGGCGTGATCCTCGCCAACCAGCCCGGCGACAAGTCCTGGCCGATGACCGCGGCGACCTGGATCCTGGTCTACAAGAAGCCGCAGGATCCGGCGGCCGTGGCCTCGGCTCTGAAGTTCTTTGCCTGGTCCTATGCCAAGGGCGACAAGATGGCGGAGGCGCTCGACTACGTGCCCATGCCGGCGAACGTGGTGGCCGACATCGAGAAGATGTGGTCGACCGACATCCACGACGCCGGCGGCAAGCCGGTCTACTCGCCGACGCACTAAGAGGGGGCGACCCTCGGCCTCGGGATGACAACAAGGCTGTCATCCCGAGCGCAGCGAGGGAGACCTTAATCACTACCGAGCGGGATTTTCGGTAATGGGGGGACAACGTGACCGAAGTCACATTGAACGGCGCGGACATGAGTGGCGCTGAGGCATCGTCCAGGGCAGGCGTGCTGAGGCGCTTGCGGACGACGGACCTTGTCTTCCACGGGCTCACCCGCGCGGCCGCCCTTGTCGTGCTGGCGCTCTTGAGCGGCGTGATCCTGGCGCTCATCATCGGTGCGGCGCCGGCGCTCGGCACCTTCGGCCTTTCCTTCCTGGTGACTGAGGTCTGGAACCCGGTCACCGAGCAGTTCGGCGCGCTGGCGCCGATCTACGGCACCCTTGTCACCTCCATCATCGCCATGGCGATCGCCGTTCCCGTCGGCCTCATGGTGGCGTTCTTCCTCACCGAGCTCTGTCCGCCGATCCTGCGCCGGCCGATCGCCATCGCCATCGAGCTGCTGGCCGGCATTCCCAGCATCATCTACGGCATCTGGGGCCTGTTCGTGTTCGCGCCTTTCCTGCAGAAGTACGTGCAGCCGCCCCTCATCGACGCTTTCGCCAATGTGCCGGTATTCAACTCGCTGTTCGCCGGCCCACCCTATGGCATCGGCATCCTGACCGCGGGCCTGATCCTGGCGATCATGGTCCTGCCCTTCGTGACGGCGATCTCGCGCGACGTGTTCGACGCTGTTCCGCCGGTGCTCAAGGAGGCAGCCTACGGCGTCGGCTGCACGACCTGGGAGGTCTTTCGCAACGTCGTCCTGCCCTACACGCGGGTCGGCGTGATCGGCGGCTGCATGCTGGGACTGGGACGCGCGCTCGGCGAGACCATGGCGGTCACCTTCGTGATCGGCAATGCCCACAAGGTCTCCGCCTCGATCCTGGCGCCGGGCACCACCATCTCGGCCTCGATCGCCAACGAATTCACCGAGGCGGTCGGCGATCTCTACACCTCGTCGCTGATCGCGTTGGGCCTTATCCTGTTCGTCATCACCTTCATCGTGCTGGCCCTGGCGCGCTACATGCTGATGCGCATCCAGCGCCGGATCGGGTGAGCCCATGGCCATCGCACGCGACGACAATCCCCACTACGCCGGTCGCCGCCGGCGCAATGCCATTGCCAAGGGCCTGGCGCTGGTCGCCACCCTGTTCGGCCTGGGCTGGCTGGTGCTCATCCTGATCGTGCTCCTCTACGAGGGCTTCGGCGGCCTGTCGCTCTCCGTCTTCACCCAGAACACGCCGCCGCCGGGCTCGGCGGGCGGCCTGCTCAACGCCATCGTCGGAAGCCTTCTGATGGCAGTGCTGGCCGTGCTGATCGGCACTCCGATCGGCGTGCTGGCCGGGACCTACCTCGCCGAGTACGGCCGCCACGACAAGCTGTCGAGCGTCGTGCGCTTCATCAACGACATCCTGCTGAGCGCGCCGTCGATCGTCATCGGCCTGTTCATCTACGAGGTCATGGTGGCGCCGATGGGCCATTTCTCCGGCTGGGCCGGCGCGGTGGCGCTGGCCGTCATCGTCATCCCGGTCGTGGTGCGCACCACCGAGGACATGCTGACCCTGGTGCCCGATACCCTGCGTGAGGCCGCCGCCTCGATCGGCCTGCCGCGCGCCCATATGGTGGTGCGCATCGCCTATCGCGCGGCGCGCGCCGGCATCGTCACCGGCATCCTGCTGGCGGTCGCGCGCATCAGCGGCGAGACCGCGCCACTCTTGTTCACGGCGCTGAACAACCAGTTCTTCAGCCTCGACATGAACGCGCCGATGCCCAGCCTGCCGGCTGTCATCTTCCAGTTCGCGCTATCGCCCTATGAAGAGTGGCAGAAGCTGGCCTGGACCGGCGCGCTGCTCATCACTGTCACGGTGCTGGCGCTCAGCATCATCGCCCGTTCCCTCACCGCAACGAGGAAGTCGTCATGACCATGGCATCCACCAACGGCAACGGCTCGAACGCGACCGCTTCGGTCGCCGTTCCCGTCGCCACCCACGCCAGCATCGATACCAAGGGCCTCAGCGAGAAGATCGCGATCCGCAATCTCGAGTTCTTCTACGGCGACAGCCGCGCGCTGAAGAGCATCAGCCTGTCGCTGTACGCCAACAAGACGACGGCCTTCATCGGCCCGTCGGGCTGCGGCAAGTCGACCCTGCTGCGCGTGCTCAACCGCATGTACGACCTCTATCCCGGCCAGCGCGCCACCGGTGAAGTGCTGTTCGACGGTGACAACCTCCTGAAGGAAGGCCAGGACATCAACCTGCTGCGCGCGCGCATCGGCATGGTGTTCCAGAAGCCGACGCCGTTCCCGATGTCGATCTACGAGAACATCGCCTTCGGCGTCCGGCTCTACGAGCGACTGCCGCGATCCGAGCTCGACGCCCGCGTCGAATCGGCGCTGAAGCGCGCCGCGCTGTGGGACGAGGTCAAGGACAAGCTCGCCGCCAACGGCCAGAGCCTGTCGGGTGGCCAGCAGCAGCGACTGTGCATCGCCCGCACGGTGGCGGTGAAGCCCGAGGTCATCCTGTTCGACGAGCCTTGCTCTGCGCTCGATCCGATCTCGACCGCCAAGATCGAGGAGCTGATCGACGAGCTGAAGCAGGACTACACGATCGTGATCGTCACCCACAACATGCAGCAGGCGGCGCGCGTCTCGGACTTCACGGCCTTCATGTATCTCGGCGAGCTGATCGAGTTCGGCGCGACGGCCACGCTGTTCACCACGCCGCAGGACAAGCGGACACAGGCCTATATCACCGGCCGCTTCGGCTAAGACGGAGAAGAACATGGCGGAACATACGCTGAGGCGGTTCGACGAGGAGCTGGAGCGGCTCAATGCCACCATCAGCGAAATGGGCGGCCTGGCGGAGAGCCAGTTCGCGCAATCGCTTGTGGCGTTGCGCGAGCGCGACACCGAGGTCGCCGAACGGGTGATCGCCGACGACGCCCGGGTCGACGCGCTCGACATTGCCGTGCAGGAGCAGACGGTGAAGCTCCTGGCCCTGCGCCAGCCCATGGCGGTCGACCTCCGGACGGTCATATCGTCGATCAAGATCGCGGCGGCGCTGGAGCGCATCGCCGACTATGCCAAGAACACTGCCAAGCGTTCGATCGTCCTGTCCCAGGGGGCGGCGCCCGCCTCGGCGGTGGTCGGCATCGACCGGCTGGGTCGGCTGGTGCGCACCGCGCTCAAGGATGTGCTCGACGCCTTCGCCCACGGCGACGTCGCCAAGGCGCATGACGTGTGGCAGCGCGACGAGGAGATCGACCAGGTCTATACCGGCCTGTTCCGCGAGCTGCTCACCTACATGATGGAGGATCCGCGCACCATCACGGCATGCACGCACCTCCTGTTCATGGCCAAGAACATCGAGCGCGCCGGCGATCACGTCACCAACATCGCCGAGCTGGTGAGCTTCCGCACCACCGGCCACGGCTTCGACGAGGCGCGGCCCAAGGGCAGCGCCTCGCTCTATGCCGCCGGCAACGTGCCATGAGCATGGTCGGCGCCACCACGACCCGGCGCGACACGCAGACTTCGTCGATGAAGCCGCGCGTGCTGATCGTCGAGGACGAGACCGCCCTGGTCGAGCTGCTGCGCTACAACCTCGAGCAGTCCGGCTTTCGCGTCTCGGTGGCGTATGACGGCGAGGAGGCTCTGGCCTCGGTCCAGGAAGACGTGCCCGACCTGATCCTGCTCGACTGGATGCTTCCCCTGATGTCGGGCATCGAGGTCTGCCGCCAGCTGCGCCGCCAGACCTCGACCGCCAACCTGCCCATCATCATGCTGACGGCGCGCGGCGAGGAGGGCGACCGCGTGCGCGGCCTCGACGCCGGCGCCGACGACTATGTCTCCAAGCCGTTCTCGCCCACCGAGCTGGTGGCGCGCATCCGCGCCGTGCTGCGCCGCATCCGCCCGGCGCTGGCCGACGAGGCGCTGAGCTACGCCGACATCGTCATGGACCTGGTGGCCCATCGCGTGACGCGGGCCGGCAAGCCGATCCATCTCGGCCCCACCGAGTTCCGCCTGCTGCGCCATTTCATGGAGCATCCCGGCCGCGTGTTCTCGCGCGAGCAGCTTCTGGACGCGGTGTGGGGCAAGGACGTCTATGTCGAGGCCCGCACCGTCGATGTGCACATCCGCAGGTTGCGCATCGCGCTCAATGGCGAGCAGCTTGCCGACCTGATCCGCACCGTCCGCGCCGCCGGCTACGCGCTCGACGCCACGCCGGGTTGATCCCGGTTTTCCACATTGCCAGTAACGGTTTTGTAGCTTCGTCCGGGTACATGCGAGCTGCCCGTTCCCGGCTGGCAGACCCCACGCCCCGCCTCGGAACGGGCCGGTTCCCCCGGCACGGATGACACCCCGTCGCCGATTACTGCCCCTCCTTCTTCACGGAAGGAGGGGTTTCTTTTTCGAAGCGCCGGGCGACGACCATGGCCAGGATCAGGGCGGGCACGCCGAGCAGCGCGGTGTAGACGAAGAAGATCGCGTAGCCGCCGAACCTGGTCGACGCCGAGGCCTGCAGCGAATCGACGATCAGGCCGGAGAAGCCGCCGATCAGCTTGCCGGGCAGGGTCATGATCGAGCTGAACAGCGCGTATTGCGTGGCCGTATAGGCGGTGTTGGTGAGGCCCGACAGGAAGGCGATGAACACCGAGCCCGCCATGCCGCTCACCAGGTTGTCGATGCTGATGGCCGTCGCCAGCACCAGCGGGTCGGGCCGGCCGATGACGGCGAGCCAGGAGAAGGTGAGGTTGCTGGTCGCGATCAGGAACACCGACGGCGCGAGCAGGCGGGCGGCACCCAGCCGGAACACCAGCGCGCCGCCCAGCAGCGCGCCCAGGATCGACATCACGAAGCCGTAGATCTTGGTGACGTTGGCGATCTGCTGCAGGCTGAAGCCCATGTCGATGTAGAAGGGATTGGCCATCACGCCCATGGCGATGTCGCTGAGGCGGAACAGGCCGATGAAGGCCAGCAGCACCATGGCCAGCCAGCCGAAACGGGCGAAGAAATCGACGAACGGGCAGACGATGGCGCCGTAGATCCAGACCAGCGCATCGCGCAGCGCCGGCGGAAGATGCGCCCTGCGGTGGGCGAACTCGGCGATCTTTCCTTCACGCTCGGCGGTGCCCGCCGCCACGCGCTTCGGCGGCTCGGCGATCACCAGCGTTGTCGCGATGCCGACCAGCGACAACGCCGCCATGGCGAGATAGGCGATCGACCAGGAGCCGTACTCGGCGATGTAGAGCGCGCCGGCGCCCGCGGCCAGCACGGCGATGCGATAGCCGAGCTGGTAGGTCGCGGCGGTGGCGCCCTGCAGGCTCTCGTCGGTCGCCTCGATGCGGAAGGCGTCGAGCGCGATGTCCTGGGTCGCCGAGGAGAAGGCGACGAGGACGGCGAAGGCGGCGAGCCACCAGAGGTCCGCGCGCGGGTCGCAGAACGACATGGCAAGCAGGCCGAAACCGATGCCGGCCTGCGCCAGCAGCATCCAGGATCGCCGCCGTCCCAGCCAGCGCGTCAGCAGCGGCAGCGGCACGCGGTCGACCACGGGCGACCACACGAACTTGATGGAGTAGGTGATGCCGATCCAGCTGATGAAGCCGATCGCCGTGCGGCTGACGCCGAACTCGCGCAGCCAGGCCGACAGGGTGGAGAACACCAGAAGGAACGGCAGGCCGGCGGAGAACCCCAGGAACAACAGGGTGACCACGCGCGGATGCGCGTAGATCGCCAGCGTGTCGCGCCAGCTCCGCGCCGGGTTGGGCGCGGTCAAATCAGCCCGCGCAACGCCTGTTCGGGCCGGGCGCCGACATGGGAGATGATCTCGGCGGCGGCGATGCCGCCCAGCCGGGCGCACTCGGCGAGCGGCTTGCCGTGCGTGTAGCCGAACAGGAAGCCCGCGGCGTAGAGGTCGCCCGCGCCGGTCGTGTCGATCACTTTGGCGACCGGCGCCGCCGGCACCGGCCAGCTCTCCGGACCCTGGATCACGATCGAACCCTGCTCGCTGCGGGTGAGGGCGGCGATCTTGGCGTCCTTGCGCGTGGCCTCCATCGCGTCCTCGAAATTATCGACCTTGTAGAGCGACTTGATCTCCGCCTCGTTGGCGAAAAGGATGTCGACCTTGTTGCGGATGAGGTCGCGGAACTCCTCGCGGTAGCGATGCACGCAGAAGGAGTCCGACAGGGTGATCGAAACCAGCCGGCCGGCCGCATGGGCGGCGTCGAATGCCTTCAGCACCGCCTGCTTGGCGGCTGGCGCGTCCCACAGATAGCCCTCGACATAGGTCACCTGCGCCGAACCCACGCGCTCCGCGTCGATATCGGCGGGGCCGAGCCCGGTGCAGGCCCCGAGATAGGTGTTCATGGTGCGCTGCGCGTCGGGCGTCACCAGGATCAGGCTGCGCGCCGTTGCCGGGCCCGCGGTGGCGCTCGTCGTCTCGAACGACACGCCCGTCGACCGGAGGTCATGGCTGAACACCGCGCCGAGCTGGTCGTCGCGCACCTTGCCGACATAGGCGCCCTTGCCGCCGAACGAGGCGATGCCCGCCATGGTGTTGCCGCACGAACCCCCGGAAATCTCGATGGCGGGGCCCATGGCGGCATAGAGCATCTCGGCGCGCTTCTCGTCGACCAGCATCATGCTGCCCTTCACCAGGCCATATTGGCCGAGGAAGGCATCGTCGGCATGCGAGATGACGTCGACGATGGCATTGCCGATTCCCAGCACGTCGAAGGCGGATGTCATGAGCTCTCCTTGGTCGGTCTACAGTGAGACGAGGTGCATGCCGGGCTTGGTCTCCTCCAGCAGGGTCACGATGCCCGCCACCACGAAGGGGACGTCGGTCCGCAACCCCGCGCGGTCGATGCCGAGCGAACGCAGGCCCATTTCGCACACGATGAAGCGCGCGCCAAGCTCGACGCAGGCGGCCAGCAGGGTCTCGAAGTCGCCGACGCCGCGCTCGCGGTTCAGCGCGTCGCGCGTCCAGTCGTCGAGCGCGGGCGGTGGCCCCGTCAGGGCGCGGATGCCGGCCATGGTGAAGAACAGCACCGCAGGCTTGTTGACGGCCAGCGCCGCGCTCGCGAGCGCCAGCGCATAGTGGACGCTCTCGTAGTCGCCGGCGCGCACGATCACGGAGACGCCGCCTTCGTTGCCTTTCATGGTTCGCCGCAGGTCGGGCAGTCGGCCCGCTTGGCGATGGCCATCTCGTCGAACGAGCCGGCCAGCGCGTCGTACATCACGAGCCTGCCCGACAGCGAGCGGCCGATGCCCAGGATCTCCTTCACGACCTCGGTTGCCTGCAAGGCGCCCAGGGTGCCGGCGAGCGCGCCCAGCACGCCCGCCTGCGCGCAGCTCGGCACGGCGTCCTCCGACGGCGCCGCGGGGAAGATGCAGCGCAGGCAGGGATGGCCCGCGCCCTGCCAGGCCTTGTAGGTCGAGATCTGGCCGTCGAAACGAAGTATCGCCGCGGAAACCAGGATCTTGCGCAGGCGGTAGCAGACGTCGTTCAGCAGGTAGCGGGTGGCGAAATTGTCGCTGCCGTCGGCCACGATGTCGTAGCCGCCGACGATGTGCCCGGCATTGGCCTCGCCCAGGCGCTCGTCATGCGCGATCACCTCGACCTCGGGGTTGATGTCGCCGAGCGCGCGACGCGCGCTTTCGACCTTGGACTGGCCGACATCCGCGGTGCGATGGATGACCTGGCGCTGCAGGTTCGAAAGATCGACGCGATCGTGGTCGATCACGCCCAAGGTGCCGACGCCCGCCGCCGCCAGATACTGCAGCAAGGGTGCGCCGAGCCCGCCTGCGCCCACCACCAGAACCCTCGCGGCGATCAGCCGCGCTTGGCCGACGCCGCCGATCTCCGCCAGCACGATATGGCGTGCGTAGCGACGGATCTGCGGCTCGGTGAGCTCGGGCAACGCGGTCATGGTCTGCTTATAGCATGTCCGCTATAGAGCCACGCCGAATGACCTCCACCACAACCCGTCCGACGCTCACGCCGCTCCTGCTGGCGGTCCTGGCGCTGCTCTCCGCCTTCACGCCGCTGTCCATCGACATGTACCTGCCGGCGCTGCCGGTGATCGCCGTCGATCTCTCGGGCTCCGCCGGCGACATCCAGCTCACCCTGTCGGCCTTCATGATCGCCTTCGGCGCCGGCCAGATCTTCTACGGGCCGGCGGGCGATCGTTTCGGGCGGCGCCCTGTCATCCTGGGCGGGCTTGCGGTCTACGTCCTGGCAAGCGTCGGCTGTGCCTTTGCGGCGCAGGCGGACCATCTCGTGCTGCTGCGCTTCCTGCAGGGCCTGGCGGCCTGCGGCGGCGTGGTGCTGGCGCGCACCATGGTGCGCGATCTCGCCGAGCGCGATCAGGCGGCGCGGGCGATGTCGCTGATGATGGCCTGCACGTCGATCGCGCCCATGCTGGCGCCGCTGATCGGCGGCCAGATCCTGTGGTTCCTGGGCTGGCGGGCGATCTTCTGGGTGCTGGCGGGCGTCGGCCTGTTCGCCCTTGCCGCCGCCTACTTCCGCCTGCCCGAGACGCTGCGCCCGGAATACCGACAGCCGCTGGTCTTCTCCGGCGTGGTGAAGCGCTTCGGCGAGCTGATGCGTCACAGGGCCTTCATGGGCTACGCCTTCACCAGCACGTTCCAGTTCTCCGCGCTGCTGTCGTTCCTCTCCGGCTCGCCCTTCGTGTTCATCGAACGCTACGGCGTGGCGCCGCGCGCCTATGGGTTGATCTTCGGCGGCATGGTCGTGTTCATGACCCTGGGCAGCCTGTTGAACGCCAGGTTCGCGCCGGTCTTCGGAGCGGGCCGCATCCTGCGCTACGCCGTGATCGTGCCCGCGATCGTCGGGCCGGCCGCGCTCGTCATGGGCCTGATCGAGGCGCATTACGGCACGATCGGCATGTGGCCCTTCCTGCTGTGCTTCGCCCCGCAGATCGCCACCATCAGCCTGATCGGCCCCAATTCGATGGCGATGGCCCTGCAGCGTTACCCCCACATGGCGGGCACGGCCTCGTCGCTGATGGGCGTCATGCAATTCGGCATCGGCGCGCTGTTCGGCGCCGCGGTCGGCCAGAGCCTCGACGGCACCATCGCGCCCATGACCACCGCCATGGGCATCGCGGGCGCGCTCTGCCTGCTTTCCCATCGGTTGCTGGTCAGGAACGGCTGATGCACGAAGGCCGGCCGGCCGTGATCGAGCCGAAATCAGCTGGAAAATAATCGTTGAGAATCAATGGATGAACAGGCCTGAACCCGCCGACTGGTGCCCGGAAATTCGCCCCACCCCTCTGCAAGTCTAACCTGACAATTTAGTAAGTATCACTACAGTCAGGACGATCCAGGGAGGAGCGCCGGGCCGACGATGACCAGCTCGCAGCTAGCGCCGCAGGTCGACCACCAGCAGATCGCCGCGCTCATTGCCGACGGCCAGCCGGTAGCCGTCGGGCGACCAGGCGAGACAGGTGATGGCCGAGCCGTCGGCCATCTTCAGCACGACCGAGCGCCTGGTCTTGATGTCGCCCAGCTGCAGCTCGCCCGAATCGTAGCCGCCGGCGACGAACTCGGCGGCCGGGTGCGCCGCCACCACCGAGAGCAGGCCTGCGCCTTCCTCGCCGAACTGCAGCGGCGGCTTGCCCTCCGGCCCCTTGCCCGAGAAAGGCCAGGCGGTGAACACCGGCTGCGCCGAGGTGTAGAGAAAGCGCGCATCGGCGGTCCACGACAGCGACTTCACCTTGGCCGGATAGCCCTGCATGCGCATGTCCGTGGCCTGCGCCATGCGCCAGACATGGATGTCGTTCTCCTGCGTGCCGGTGGCGATGAACTTGCCGTCGGTGCTCCATTTCAGCGCCACGTGGCTGCCGCGCCAGGCGAAGCGGCGCGGCGGCAGGGTGACCTGGCCGATGCTCCACACCGTGACGCCGCCGTAATGGGCGCAGGCGATGCGGCTGCCGTCCTTGCTGAAGTCGAGATCGGCCACGGTGCTCTGGTGCGGACCGAATTCGCGCACCTCGCCGTCCTTCACGACGACCGCCATCTTGCCGACGGCCGCCGCGACGGCGCCGCTGCGATGCTGGGCCAGATGCTCGATCCATTTGCCCTTGTAGCCGGCGAGCTCGGTCGCGGTGCCGTCGGCGCCGATGCGCAGCAAACGGCCATCGTCGCCGCCGCTCACGAAGCCGTCGCCGGCGGGATCGCTCACCAGCGCCAGCACGGCGCCGCCGTGGACCGGGTCGGCGGCCGCCGCGGCCGGAGCGGCGATGTCGGCGGGCAGGAGACGCACGCGGCCGTCGCCGAGGGCGAAGGCGGCCGTCGCGCCGTCGCGGCTGAAGGCGCAGGCCGCGACCGGCGCGTCGGCCGCGACCGAACGCGAGGGCGGCAGGGTCTGCGCCCATGCCGGATTGGCGAGGTCGAGCTTCACGCGCTTACTTCAGGCAGTCTTCGAAGCCGCGCTTGAGGTTCTCGCCGTCGAGATTGCGGCCGATGAAGACGAGCTTGCTGGCGCGCGGCTCGCCGTCCTTCCAGGGCGAGCCCCAGTCGCTGTCCATCATCATGTGGACGCCCTGGTAGACATAGCGCCGGGGTGCGCCGTCGATGGCCAGAATGCCCTTGCTGCGGAAGATGTCGGGCCCGCGCAACTGCAGCAGCGCGCCCATCCACTTCTGGAACTTCTCCGGGTCGACCGGCCGGTCGGCGGTGAGGGACAGGCTCTTCACCTCCTCCTCGTGGTCATGGTCGTGGCCGTGATGGAGGAAGTCGGGTTCGAATTCCAGGATGCGCTGGAGGTCGAAGGCGCCCTTGTCGAGGATGGCGTCGAGCTCGATCTGGCTCTTCTGCGTCCTGAACACGCGGGCATAACGGTTGATCGAATGGATCCGGCTCTCGACCTTCGCCAGCTCCTCGGCGCTCACCAGGTCGGTCTTGTTGAGCAGGATCACGTCGGCGAAGGCCACCTGCTCCTCCGCCTCGTCGCCCTGCTCGAGCTGGCCGAGGAAGTGCTTGGCGTCGACCACCGTGACGATGGCGTCGAGCCGGGTGCGGGCCTTGACCTCGTCGTCGGTGAAGAAGGTCTGCGCCACCGGCCCGGGATCGGCCAGCCCCGTGGTCTCCACCAGGATGCCGTCGAACTTGTCCTTGCGCTTCATCAGGCCTTCGATGATGCGGATCAGATCGCCGCGCACGGTGCAGCAGATGCAGCCGTTGTTCATCTCGAAGACTTCCTCGTCGGCGTTGACCACGAGGTCGTTGTCGACGCCGAGCTCGCCGAATTCGTTGACGATGACGGCGTATTTCTTGCCGTGCTGCTCGCTCAGGATGCGGTTGAGCAGGGTGGTCTTGCCGGCGCCGAGATAGCCGGTCAGGACCGTCACGGGCACTTGCGCTTGGGCCATGGGAATTCCTCGAAAATTGGCCCCTGAGATAGGGCTGCGGGGCCCCTTCGTCTAGGGCCGCCCCCTCAGGGTCTTTCGCCGCGGATCAGCTTGGGCAGGTCGCCGACCAGCCCCATGGCATGGCGCACGAAGAAGCGGCGCAGCGGCGGCACGCGATTGACGGCGGCCAGGCCCGCGTCGCGCACGAGGCGCAGCGGCCCGATGTCGTTGGAGAACAGGCGGTTCAGCAGGTCGGTGGCGGCGACCATGGCGAAATTGTCGGCCCGCCGCCAGCGTGCGTAGCGCTCCAGCGTGTCGGCGGCGCCGATGTCGAGACCGAGCCGCTTGGCCTCGATCAGCACCTCCACGAGCGCCGCGATATCGCGCACGCCGAGATTGTAGCCCTGGCCGGCGATGGGATGGATGCCGTGGGCGGCGTCGCCCACCAGCACCAGGCGCGTGTCGATGTAGCGCTCGGCATGCACCAGGCTGAGCGGGTAGGACCAGCGCGGTCCGGCCGGCTCGACCCGGCCGAGATGCTCGCCGAAGCGCCGCGCCAGCTCGGCCCTGGAAGCTCGGGCGGCATCGAGTTCCAGCAGCCGGCGCGCCAGGTCGGCGCGCTCGGTCCAGACGATCGAAGAGCGGTGCTCGCCGTGCGGGCCGTCGCGCATGGGCAGGATGGCGAAGGGGCCGCCGGGCAGGAACTTCTCCTGGGCGACGCCCCGGTGCGGGCGCTCATGGTGCGCCACCAGCACCAGCGCGATCTGGCCGTAGGACCAGGCGCGCGCGCCGATGCCGGCCTCCTCGCGCAGGGCGCCGAAGCGTCCTTCGGCCGAGGCGACCAGCCGCGCGACAAGCTGCTGCCCGCTTTTGAGGCGGAGATCGGCGCGGTCCTGATCGCGCCTGACCTCGATCACTTCGTCGGGCGCCACCAGCTCGACGTGCCGGCACGCCGCGACACGCCGCAACAGGGCGGCCCGCAGGAAGCGGTTCTCGACGATCCAGCCCATGGGCGCGGCTTCGCCCTCGCGCGGGGTCGGCCTCCCGGTGGTCGAAATGCAGGAACAGCGGGCTCGGCCGGCCATCATGGCCGGCATCGGAGATGCGGATGTCGAGGATGGGTTCGGCCTGGTCCGCCACCTCCGCCCATACGCCGAGCGCGTCGAACAGGCGTTTGCTGGTGTAGGCGACGGCGGTGGTCCGCCCGTCGAAGCCGCGCGTCGGTGAGGTTGGTCAGCGGCACGCGGTCGATCAGGGCGGTGCCGAAGCCCCACTTCGCCCGCGGCGAGCGCCAGCAGGCTGCCGTTCAGGCCGGCGCCGACGACGGCGAGATCGAAACGATCGCTGTCCATGGGCCTTAAATGGCAGCCGCCCGGACTCCTCGCAAGCCGGGCGGCGACCGTTCAGACGAGATTGAGACGCGATCTAGAACGTCTTGCTGATGGTGAAGATGGCGCGTGCGTCGCAGTTCATGGTGTTGCCGCACTGGGCGACGCCGAGGTTGGTATCGACGTAGGCGACGGAAAGGTCGACGCCGTACACGGTCACGCCCAGGCCGACCTGCCAGTCCCAGTAGTTGTCGTTGCCGATGCCGTAGTTGGCGAAGCGCGCGACGTACTGGTTGCCGATGGTGCCGAACAACTTGAAGCTGACGTTCTCGTTGAGATTGATGAAGGGCATCGGCACGACGAGCTGGCCCCACTTGTACCAGGCGGTGCCGGAGTTGGCGTAGAAGTTGGGGCTGTAGCGGGCGGCGGCGCTGAGCTGGACGACGCCGAAGTCGTAGCCGACGACCAGGCCGAACTCGTTGAAGTCGTAGAACAGGTCGGCGGGAGCGCCCGGGTAGTTGTAGCGGGTGTAGCCAAGATCGAAGGTGAGCTTGTCGTTGAGAAGCTTCAGCCTGAGGCCGGCGTTGAGGTCGATCTCGGCAAAGGTCGCCGGTATTGGGGAAGTAGACGTTGCTGCCCCAGGCGCCGACATAGGCGCTGAGCGGGACCTTTTCGCTGACCTGCGGGGTCTCATAGCCGACCGACGGCTGGACGGCGACCTGGCGCTGGGTCTGCGAGATGCCGCGATAGGAATAGTCCGTCGCGAAGGCGAAGGTGGCCGTCCAGGTCCCGCCGAACGGGCCGTTCCAGCTTTCCTTGTCGGGAGGACCGGCAGGCTTGTCCTCAGCTTGTTGAGGCGCCGGCGCTTGCTGCGGCGTTGCGGTTTGAGCTTGTTGAGTGACGGCCTTGTCCGACGCCTTGGGCGGGGTGGCCTGATCTTGGGCACTCGCCATGGTTGCTGCACAGAATGTGAACAACCCAACGCCAGCTATCACGATTTTTTTTGGAAACACGGATCACCCCCAAGACTACTTTGTTGTTCTGGCGCGCACGATGCAAATCAGGTGCCAACCCCTTGAAGTTACGAAACAAGCTTATTTGGCACGCACCTTGCTGCTGTTTTGATCGAAAGTTTGGGGGCGGGTGTTCCGCCTGATGGAGGACAGCCGAATGAAAATGGTCATGGCAATCTTCAAGCCATTCAAGCTCGACGATGTCCGCGACGCGCTGACGTCGCTCGGCATCCAGGGTTTGACGGTCAGCGAAGTCAAAGGGTTCGGTCGGCAGAAGGGCCAGACCGAGATCTATCGCGGCGCCGAATACGCCGTGAGCTTCCTGCCCAAGGTCCAGATCGAGGTGGTGATCGACGACAGCATGGTCGAGCGCGCGGTCGAGACGATCCGCAAGGCGGCCGGCACCGGCAAGATCGGCGACGGCAAGATCTTCGTGCTGCCCATCGAGCAGGCGATCCGCATCCGGACCGGAGAGTCCGGAATCGAAGCGCTGTGATCTGCCATCAACCCAATAAATCAACGATCCGAGGGAAATACGATGAAAGTCAAGCTTAACCCGTTGCTCGCCGGCCTGGGGGCGGCCGGCACGCTGCTTCTGCCGACACTCGTGCTGGCCGCCGACGAAAAGCCCAAGCTCGACACCGGCGATACCGCCTGGATGCTGACCTCCACGGCGCTGGTGCTGATGATGACCATTCCGGGCCTGGCGCTGTTCTATGGCGGCATGGTGCGCAAGAAGAACGTGCTGGCCACGGTGATGCAGAGCTTCGCCATCACCTGCCTGATCTCGATCCTCTGGCTCATCATCGGCTACAGCCTGGCATTCATGCCCGGCAGCACCATCATCGGCGGGTTGAGCCGCATCTTCATGCGCGGCCTCACGCTCGACGGCGCCCACGACCTCGCCAAGACCATTCCCGAGTCGGTGTTCATGAGCTTCCAGCTCACCTTCGCCATCATCACGCCGGCCCTGATCGCCGGCGCCTTCGCCGAGCGCATGAAGTTCTCGGCGATGATGTGGTTCATGGGGCTGTGGTCGCTGATCGTCTATGCGCCGATCGCGCATTGGGTGTGGGGCGGCGGCTTCCTGGGCGACTGGGGCGTGCTCGACTTCGCCGGCGGCACCGTGGTGCACATCAACGCCGGTGTGGCCGGCCTGATCTGCGCCCTGGTGCTTGGCAAGCGCAAGGGCTTCGGCACCGACAACATGGCGCCGCACAACCTGGTCTACTCGGTGATCGGCGCTTCGCTGCTGTGGGTCGGCTGGTTCGGCTTCAATGCCGGTTCGGCGGTCGCGGCCAGCGGCAATGCCGGCATGGCGATGGCGGTGACCCAGTTCGCCACGGCGGCGGCGGCGCTCGCCTGGATGTTCGCGGAGTGGGTGACGCGCGGCAAGCCGTCGGTGCTCGGCATCATTTCCGGCGCGGTCGCGGGCCTGGTCGCCATCACGCCGGCGTCCGGCTTCGTCAATCCGATGGGGTCGCTGGTGATCGGCATCGTCGCCGGACTGGTCTGCTTCTGGGGCGCCACCAGCCTCAAGAAGGCGATGGGCTACGACGATTCGCTCGATGCCTTCGGCGTGCACGGCATCGGCGGCTTCGTCGGCGCCATCCTGACCGGCGTGTTCGCCGTGGAGGCGATCGGCGGCGACGGCAAGAAGGGCTTGATCGACGGCAATCCCGGCCAGGTCCTGACCCAGCTCTGGGGCTGCCTGGTGTGCATCGCCTGGTGCGCCATCGCGACCTTCATCATCCTCAAGGTCGTCGATGCGCTGATCGGCCTGCGTGTCACCGCCGAAGAGGAAATCGAAGGCCTCGACATCAACCTGCACGGGGAGACGGTGCACTAGGCCCGTCCCGACAGCTCGGGAACCCGATCTCCTCCCCGGTTCCCTCTCCTCCGCCGCTTCCGTGTCGCGGCGGGTTCCTGGCGGCCCGGCGATCTTCTCGCCGGGCCGTTTTTTGCGTCCGGTTTGACGCCGCCGACCGCAAACGCCAGTCTACCGCCGCAAGCCGCAAGGCAGGAGGGGCGTATGAAACTCGTGTCCGCCATCATCAAGCCGTTCAAGCTCGACGAGGTTCGAGACGCCTTGACCGGCGTTGGCGTGTCGGGCCTGACGGTGAGCGAAGTGAAGGGTTTCGGCCGCCAGAAGGGGCAGACCGAGATCTATCGCGGCGCCGAGTATCTGGTGAGCTTCCTGCCCAAGGTGAAGGTCGAGATCGTGGTCGACGACAGCCAGGTCGAGCGCGCGATCGAGGCCATCCAGAAGGCGGCGCATACCGGCAAGATCGGCGACGGCAAGATCTTCGTCACCGCGGTCGAGCAGGCGCTGCGCATCCGTACCGGCGAGACCGGGTCCGACGCCCTGTAGTCGAGGGCGGCGCGTCGCCGGCACCGGTCTCCTTCCCGAGTGAAGAACACGGGCTATTCCATTGTTGTTATTGGCTAATTTGTTTCATACAATGAGCCGATAGGTCCGGTCGGGACCCCCTTCCGCCGGACGCATCGGTTTGCCTCGGCCTCAGCGGGCCCATTGGATGGTTTAGATGCTCAATCCGCGCCTGACGGAGACGCTGTCGGATTACCCGTTCGCGCGGTTGAACGCTCTGATCGCCGATCTCAAGCCGCCGGCTCATCTGCCCTTGATCAACCTGTCGGTCGGCGAGCCGCAGGGCGCGCTGCCGGCCTTCGCGCGCAAGATCCTGGCCGACGAGGTCGAGGGCTGGAGCAAGTATCCGCCCAACCAGGGCGTCGCCGACCTCAACGTCGCCATCGTCGAATGGCTGAACCGGCGCTACCGCCTGCCCGACGGGCTGCTCGATCCGGCCAGGCACGTCATTCCGACGGCGGGCAGCAAGGAAGGCGTCTACGCCATCGCGACCGTCGCCACGCCGCAGGACAAGGGCGGCGCCAGGCCGGTCGTCTCGATCCCCAATCCGTTCTACCAGGCCTATCTCGGTGGCGCGGTGCTGTCGGGTGCCGAGCCGCTATCTCGCCAACGCCGATGCTTCCACGGGCTTCCTGCCCGACTTCGAGCGCATTCGCCGAGGCGACCTGGAAGCGGATGGCGATCTTCTACCTCTGCTCGCCCGCCAACCCGCAGGGCGCAATCGCCGGCGTGGACTACCTGCAGAAGCTGATCCGCCTGTGCCGCCGGCACGACACCGTGCTGGCGCTCGACGAGTGCTATGCCGAGATCTACACGCGCGAGCCGCCGACCGGCGGCCTCGCAGGCGGCGCTGGCCATGGACGAGACGGGCGGCGCCGATCCGTTCCGCAACGTCGTGGTCTTCCACTCGCTCTCCAAGCGGTCGAACGCCGCCGGAATCCGCTCGGGCTTCATGGCCGGCGATCCGCGGCTGGTGGCGATGATGCTGCGCTGGAAGACCTATGGCGGCACGCAGATCCCGTTCGCCGTCCAGAAGGCGTCGGCCGCGCTGTGGCGCGAGGAGACGCATCCCGTCGAAACGCGGGCCTGGTATCGCCAGGAACTTCCGCGTCGCCGAGCAGATCCTGCACAATCGCTTCGGCTACTTCACGCCGGGCGGCGGCTTCTTCCTGTGGCTCGACGTCGGCGACGGCGAAGCCGCCACGCGCGGCTGTGGAGCGAGGCGCACCTCAAGGTCCTGCCGGGCGCCTATGTCTGCCGCGAGACCGATGGCGTCAACATCGGCGGACCGCTACATCCGCGTCGCCCTGGTGCACGACGAGAAGACGACGCGCGAGGCGATGAGCCCGCCTCGCCGCGGCCTTGTAGGCGAGGCGGCTCGGCCATGGCCATCCTCGGCGCCGCCTCGTTCATCCCGCGCAAGACGACGATCCTGCCGGAAGGCGGCCGCGACTTCCTGCATCGGCGCATGATGGAGCTGGTCGGCGTCGGCGTCGCCGCGGCGGGCGTCGTGCTGCTGCTGGCGCTGTTCACCTACAGCCCGGCCGATCCGTCGCTCAACCACGCGACGGGCCGCGCGCCGCACAACATCGTCGGACTGCCCGGCGCCTATATTTCCGACCTGCTGCTGCAGACCTTCGGGCTGGCCATCATCCTGGTGCCGGTGGCGCTGATCACCTGGGGCGTGCGCCTGGTGCGCACGCACCATCTCGGCTTCTTCGGGCTCAGGCTCTCGCTGCTGCTGCTGGCGCTGCTGATGATGAGCGTGGCCTGCATCGGGCTGGGCGATGTCGGCGGCGCCGCCACCCATGCCGGGCCCGGCGGGCTGGTCGGCATGGCGCTGGTCGGGCGCTTCCGCGAGTTCGTGCTGACCCATTCGAGCGGCGGCAGCCTGGCCCTGATCGAGCCGGCCTGCGCCGCGCTGGCCTTCATCGCCATGGCGCCGGCGCTCGGCATGAACCGCACCGACCTGCCGCTGATCTTCCGCATCCTGCGCGCGCCCTTCCTGTGGAGCATGTGGCTGGTGCGGGCGGGCGTCGGCCTGTGGCGCGGCAAGCCGCAGCCGCTTCGACGAGGAGGCCGACCTGCCGTCGCCGGCCATCGGCTATGCCGAGATTCCGGGCGAGATCGACGCCAGCCAGTACGATCCGGCTCGCTTCGAGGACCGTCTCGAACGGATCCCGGAGGACGGCGTGCCGCTGCCGGCGCGCGATTCGCTGATGGTCGATGCGCCCTATGCGCCGATCGAGCGGCCGGCCGACGATATCCCCGAGGCGCCGGTGCCGTTGCAGCCTCACGCACCGGCCATGACGACTGCCGAATTGGTTCAGGACCGCACCCTGTTCGATCGCCTGGCCGGCCTGCGCATCGAACCGGTCCTGGGCCGGCTGCGGCCCGGCCGAGCCGCCGCCCATGGCGCCGCCCTCCGCCGAACCCGAACCGGCAGCGGCGGCCGGAGCCCGATTCCGGACCCGGCCGTTCGAAGCGGCGCGCGAGACGGCCGACGACAACCCCTTCACGCCCGATGTGCTCGGCGCCGAACCCGCGGCGCCCGCCGCTGCCGCCGCGGCGTGAACATCGTGCCGCGCAAGTCGGTCGGCCCAGGGCAAGCGCGCCGCCAAGGCGGGCCAGCGCGAGCTCGACCTCGTGACCGGCGAGTACCGCCTGCCGCCGCTCGACATCCTGGCGCTGCCCTCGCGGGTCAGCGCCGAGGCCAAGATCGACGAGGAGGCGCTGGAGCAGAATGCCCGCCTGCTCGAGACCGTGCTCGACGATTTCGGCGTCAAGGGCCAGATCGTGAAGGTGCGGCCCGGGCCGGTGGTGACGCTCTACGAGCTCGAGCCCGCGCCCGGCACCAAGTCGAGCCGGGTCATCGGCCTGGCCGACGACATCGCCCGCTCGATGAGCGCGGTGTCGGCGCGCGTCGCCACCGTGCCGGGGCGCAACGTCATCGGCATCGAGCTGCCCAATGCGCGGCGCGAGACGGTGTTCCTGCGCGAGCTCCTGTCGACCCGCCACTACGAGGACACGCGGCTCGGCCTGCCGCTGGCGCTGGGCAAGGATATCGGCGGCGATCCGGTGATCGCCGACCTCGCGCGCATGCCGCATCTGCTGATCGGCGGCACCACCGGCTCGGGCAAGTCGGTGGCGGTCAACACCATGATCCTGTCGCTGCTCTACCGCCTGCCGCCGGATCGCTGCCGCTTCATCATGATCGATCCCAAGATGCTGGAGCTCAGCGTCTACCAGGACATCCCGCATCTGCTGACGCCCGTCGTCACCGAGCCGCGCAAGGCGATCGTGGCGCTGAAGTGGGTGGTGCGCGAGATGGAGGACCGCTACCGCGCCATGAGCGCGCTCGGCGTGCGCAACATCGCGGGCTACAACGAGCGGCTCGTCGACGCCGCGCGCAAGGGCCAGTCGCTGACCCGCAAGGTGCAGACCGGCATCGATCCCGAGACGCGCCGGCCGGTGTTCGAGGACGAGGAGATCGACCTCACGCCGCTGCCCTTCATCGTGGTCATCATCGACGAGATGGCCGACCTGATGCTGGTCGCCGGCAAGGAGATCGAGGCGGCCGTCCAGCGCCTGGCGCAGATGGCGCGCGCCGCCGGCATCCACGTCATCATGGCCACCCAGCGGCCCTCGGTCGACGTCATCACCGGCACCATCAAGGCCAACTTCCCGACGCGCATCTCCTTCCAGGTGACATCCAAGATCGACAGCCGCACCATCCTGGGCGAGCAGGGCGGCGAGCAGCTGCTGGGCCAGGGCGACATGCTCTACATGGCCGGCGGCGGCAAGATCGCCCGCGTGCACGGACCGTTCGTGAGCGACGGCGAGGTCGAGGAGGTGGTGCGCCATCTGCAGGGCGCAAGGCGTGCCGTCCTACATCGAATCGGTGACCGACGATCCCGACGCCGACGGCGAGGGGGCGGGCCTGCCGGGCGAGGGCGACGAGGGCGAGAGCGACCAGCTCTACGACCAGGCGATCGCCCTGGTGGCGCGCGAGCGCAAATGCAGCACCAGCTTCATCCAGCGCTATCTGCAGATCGGCTACAACCGTGCCGCCCGCATCGTCGAGCGCATGGAGCGCGAGGGCGTGGTGAGCCCGGCCAACCATGTCGGCAAGCGCGAGGTGCTGGCGCGCGACATCGACGATCGCACACGCTGATTTTACGACCGCCGATTGCGAAGTCCGAAGTTTATCTGATAGAGCGAACCGCCAATCCGGGGGACGCGATGAACGATCGGACGGGGAAACAGGCAACAACGAGCGGTCCTCCGTCGCGGCGGAGCCTTTTCCGGCTGGCTGCCGGCGGCGCGCTCGTGGCAGGCCTGCCGGGCTGCGCCTTGCCGGAGCGCGGCCCGCCGGTGCCGATCCACCGCACCAGCCAGGCGACCGTGCTGGGCATACCGAACGAACGATTCTTCCCTGCCACGGGGATCGGTCCCCTGGAGGCGGAATTCATCGCCGCCATGGATCGCCAATGCAGCGCCCGCGGCCTTGCGTCGCTCGCCGACCTGCCAGAGCTGCAGCTTCTTGCCGTGTCGGGCGGCGGCGAGAACGGCGCCTTCGGGGCGGGCCTGCTATGCGGCTGGACCGAGCAGGGCAGTCGGCCGACGTTCGACCTCGTGACCGGCATCAGCACCGGCGCGCTCACCGCGCCGTTCGCCTTCCTGGGGTCGGACTACGATCCGCAGCTGCGCGCCGTGTACACCGAGACACCGCCCAGCCAGATCCTGACGAAGCGCGCCATCACCGCCGCCCTGTTCGACGATGCGATGGCCGACAACGAACCCCTGTTCAAGACCATCTCGCGCTATGTCGATGACCGGATGCTGGCCGGCATCGCCCAGGCCTACGACGCGGGACGCCTGCTGCTGATCGCCTCGACCGACCTCGATGCCCAGCTGCCGGTGATCTGGAACATCGGCGCGATCGCCAAGAGCCGGCATCCGCGGGCCGCCGACACGATCCGCCGCGTCCTGCTGGCCTCGGCCGCGATCCCCGGTGCATTTCCGCCGTCCATGATCGAGGTGACGCTGGACGGAAAGACGTACCAGGAGATGCATGTCGACGGCGGCGCCTTCGCCCAGACCTTCCTCTATCCCTCGCAGCTCACCAGGAACCGAAAGGAGCGCCGGCGTACGGGGCAGCCGGTGGTCGAGGCGCGCGCCTTCATCATCCGGAATGGCCGGCTCGATCCCGAATGGGCCACGGTCGAGCGTCGTACGCTGGGCATCGCCGGCCGCGCCATCTCCACCATGATCGCCTCCGCCGGCTACAACGACGTGATCCGGATCTACAACATCGCGCAGCGCGACGGCATCGACTACAACCTTGCCTACATCGGCCAGGACTTCAACGAAGTCCTGCCGTCGGCGTTCGATCCGCACTACATGCGCGCCCTTTTCGACTACGGCTACCAGCGGGCGCGACGCGGCTACGATTGGGCGAAGAAGCCTCCGATCGCCTGATCTCGCATTGGTTGCCGCCAGAGCGCCGCCGCATAGCGGTGGCTTTCGCTCGCTCGGCTTTCCCGGACTCCTGTGTCAAAAATTACGCTGGACAATTAGAATTACAAATGTAAGGTGAATTGTCTTGAGGAAATCGAAATCGCTCGCCGCTCCCCGTACCTACCAAAGTCCGCTGCGCGAGGCGCAAGCCGCCCTCACGCGCGAACGCATCCTCATGGCCGCCAAGGACTATCTGGAGCATCACGACATCGAGACTTTGACCTTGCGGCATCTGGCCGAGCTGGCGGGCGTATCGGCGCCTACGGTCTATGCCCACTTCGCCACGGTCGACGATCTGGTCGCGGCGTTCTTCCAATGGCTGGGGCCGCGCCTTGGCCTGCAGCAGCCGCTGCCGCCGCTCGACGGCTTCGGCGAACTGCCGAGGATGTTGTTTCCGAACTACGAGGCATACGGCGCGCTGCTGCGCGGCCTCATGAACAAGCCTTCGTGGGACCGCCAACGCGTGGCAAGCGCCGAGCAGCGTCATGGCCGCTGGATCGCGGCGGTAGGCCAAGTCTTGCCCGATCTGACGCCAGAACAACGCCGGCGCGGCGCCATGGTTATCTCCGCCTTCTGGACGCCGACCGTGTGGCGCTGGCTGATGGACACCTGCGGCTTCACGCCCAAGGAGGCCGAACAGGTCGCGTCGTGGGCGATCGACACACTGGTCGAAGGCCTCAAGCGCGACGCGTCCGGTCTCGCCGACACGACCCCGGGCAAGCCGGCAGCAGACGCCAGTCGCAAGGAGCGCAAGCGATGATCCACCACTTCTCGATGCCCGCCCGCGATCCGGCGGGAGTCGCACGGGTGCTGGCCGAACTGATCGGTGGCCGGGCCTATCGCTTCCCCGGCCCGCTGCCGGGCGCGGCCATGGCCGTAAGCGGCGACCGCCACGGCACGATGATCGAGATCTATCCAGAAAGCGTGGTGATGGCGCCGGGCGAGGGCGAAGCGCCGGTGGCCTATCGCCAGGCGCCTCCCGGCAGCCCTGCCGGACCCCACGCCGGCTTCCATGTGCTTCTGTCGGTGCCGCACGACCGCGCCGCCATCGAGCGTATCGGCGAGGCGGCGGGCTGGCGCACCATGTTCTTCAGCCGCGCCGCGCCGGGCCTGCCGCCGGTCTTCCACGTCATCGAGGTGTGGGTCGAGAACCGGTTCCTGCTCGAGGTGGTGCCGGCCGACATGATCGAGGTCTACGAGACCTACATGCAGATCGGGCGGATGGATGCCCTGAACCTGTCGCTCAATGCGTAACCTATCGCGTATCGACGATCTTTAAGAGGGAAGAACGATGAGTGCAGAAGACGTCGCCGAAGTTTTGGTTGTCGGTGCCGGCCCGACCGGCCTGTCATTGGCCATTACGCTGCGTCGCCACGGCGTGCCGGTGCGCATCATCGACCGCGCTGCCCAGCCGAGCACGGTCTCCAAGGCGCTGGCCTTGTGGAGCGCCAGCCTGGAAGCGCTGCAGGGCATGGGCGTGGTCGACCGCTTCGTGGCCGAAGGCCAGCGCCTCAATGCGCTTTGTGTCGGCGAAGGCGATCGCAGGCTCGCCACGCTGGCGGTCGGCGAAGGCATCGACAGCGCCTTTCCCTTTCCGCTGCTGCTGCCGCAGTCGCGCACGGAAGAACTGCTGACCGCGCGGCTGACCGAATTGGGCGCGAGCGTCGAGCGCAGCGTCGAGCTTGTCGGCCTGGCGCAGGATGCCTCCGGCGTCACCGCCACGCTGCGCCATGCCGACGGCCGCGAGGAGGCCGTGCGGACCAAATACCTGGCCGGATGCGACGGCGCGCGCAGCGCGGTGCGCCAGGCGCTGGACATCGCATTCGAAGGTTACACGGAGCCGCAGACCTTCCTGCTCGCCGACGTGAAGATCGACGGCGGCGATCTCGATCATCGCAGCATCTATCTGTGGTGGCACAATGGCGGCACCATCGCCATGTTCCCCTTCGGCCGGGAGGTCTGGCGGATCTTTTCCATGCGCGGCGAGGATTCCCCCAAGGGCGACGAGCCGGCGACCCTCGAGGAGATCCAGCACTGCGTCGATCGCTACGGGCCGCACGGCCTGCGGTTGCGCGATCCGAGCTGGTTGTCGATCTTCCGCATCAACGAGCGGCTGGCGGCGCGCTACCGCGTCGGGCGCTGCTTCATCGCCGGCGATGCCGCGCATCTCCATTCGCCGGCAGGCGGGCAGGGCATGAACACCGGCATCCAGGATGCGGTGAATCTCGGCTGGAAGCTCGCCTATGCCCTGCACGGCGTCGGCAACGGCGAGCTGCTGCTCGACAGCTACGAGGCCGAGCGCCGGCCGATCGCACGCGGCGTGATCGATGCGGCGGCCCAGAAGCAGCACCTTTCTTTCGGAGCGAGCAAGCTCACCAGCAAGGTCAGGAACATGGCGGTGTCGATCTTCGGCAACATTCCGGCAGTGCATCGCAGGTTGCAGGTGGAGCTGTCGGAGACCGAGTTCGCCTACCGTGACGGTCCCCTCGTGGCGCTGGGCGGCAGCAAGCGCAGTAGCAAGCGCACGGAGGTCGGGACGCGGGCACGCGAGGTGTCGTTCGTCGATGAGGCGACCGGCAGGAATGCCAGCCTGTGGCCATATCTCTCGGCGCCGCGCCATAGCCTGCTGATCTTCCCCGAGGGCGATCGGCCGGTCTCGCTTAACGGTGCGGTCGAAGAGGCCGGCGACCATCTGCAGGTTCTGCATGTCGACAGCCGCTGCGACCCCACCGGCAAGGTGCGTACGCGCTATCGGTTGAGCGGGCCGGGCTGGGTGCTGGTTCGTCCCGACCAGGTCGTGGCCGCCCGCGGGGTCGGCAGCGACTTCAGCACGTTGCACGCCTACGCTTCCCAGGTGTTGCGGCCGCGATCCGGCGACTGACGACAGACAATGCGGCGATAGGCAAGGCTGTTTCTGCAGTTCCGCCTCCCCCCGTGGTGCTTGCAGCCCGGACGATTTGAGCTACTTTCCGGGCGGGAGGCGCGATCGCAGGAATGAGTGACAGTACAGGGCCAGTGCAGCTGCCGACGGCGGGCGTTCAGCGCCGCCGGCGCATTCCGCTGGTCTGGATCGTGCCGCTGATCACCGCCCTGATTGCCGCCTGGCTGGCCTGGGACACCTTCTCCAAGCGCGGACCGACGATCACCATCAGCTTCGACAGCGCCGCCGGCCTCACCGCGGGCCAGTCCCAGCTCAAGTACAAGAACGTCGTGATGGGCACGGTGAAGAGTATCGCCCTTTCACCGGATCTGACCCGCGTGCTGGTGACGGTGGAGACCGTGCGCGAGGCCGAGCCGCTTCTGAACGACAAGACGATCTTCTGGGTGGTCAAGCCCGAGCTCTTCGCCGGCAGCATCACCGGCCTGGAGACGCTGCTGTCCGGCTCCTACATCGGCATGCGACCGTCGAGCGAACAGGGCAAGCTGCAGGAGAATTTCATCGGCAAGGAGGATCCGCCGGTCCTGCAGGCCTGGGCGAAGGGCACCACCTACAAGTTGCACAGCAGGCGGCTGCGCTCGATCAGCATCGGTTCGCCGATTTACTTCCGCGATATCGAAGTCGGCACGGTCCTCGGCTGGGAGCTCGGCGATCTGGCGACCAGCGTTACCATCCATGCCTTCGTGCGCGCGCCCTTCGACAAGTACGTGCATGACGACACGTCTTTCTGGAATGCATCGGGACTGTCCGTGAAGCTCTCGGCCAACGGGGTCTCCCTGCAGATGGAATCGCTGCGCGCCCTGCTGCTGGGCGGCATCGCCTTCGACACGCCCGTCGATTCCAAGCAGCCGGTGGCGGCGGCCGACGATGAATTCCGGCTCTACAGCAGTTTCGAGAATGCGAAATCCGCCGGCTTCGGCTACCAGCTTCAGCTTGTTTCGTACTTCGCCGGGTCGGTTGCCGGTCTCGACATCGGCGCCGAGGTGACCCTGAACGGGCTGAAGGTCGGCGAGGTGACTGATGTCGACCTGGTGTACGATCCGCAAAAGGATCGCATCGTGGTGCCCGTTCACTATCATGTCGAAGCCGGCCGCATTCGCAACATCGCCGCGGCCCGAGGCCTCGATCCCGGCACGCTGGCTTCGGAGATGGTGAAGCGCGGGCTGCGGGCGACCCTGCAGGCGCCAAACCTGATAACCGGGCAGAAGATCATCTCCCTCCAACGCATGCCTGATGCGCCAGCGGCAACGCTCGAGCAGGAGGGCAACGTCTATGTCATGCCGTCGTCCGAGGTCGGCGGGTTCGACAGCATCACCCGATCCGCCAGCGAGCTCCTCTCCAAGATCAACCGCATCGATTTCGATCGTATCGGCAAGAGCCTCGCGGGCGCCGCGTCGGGGCTTGACGAGACGATCAACGGGCCGCAGCTCAAGAGGACCCTGGCGGCGCTGGAGAAGGCGATGGTCGACGTCCAGGACATCACGCGCAAGCTTGACGCCGATGCGTCGCCGGCGCTGAAGCGTCTGCCCGAGATCGCCCGGCAGCTCCAAGATGCAATCACCAAGGCCAACCGGCTGGTCGGCTCGATCGACACGGGCTACGGCGACAATTCGCGCTTCCGACGCGACCTCGATCGGCTGCTGCCGCAGCTTACCGACGCGGCGCGCTCGATCCGCGCGTTGAGCGACCTGCTGACGCGGCATCCCGAAGCCCTGATCAAGGGCCGCGCCAACACTGGCAAGGAATGACGGAAATGCCGCTCGGCCGTCGCCGCTTCACCAGCCTTGCCCTGCCGGCCCTTGCCGCCGCCTGCTCCTCGCCGGACCCGGTCTACTACACGGTGGTGGCGCGCAACGGGCCGACCTTTCCATCCGGTCCCAGGATCGTGCTGGTGAAGGACGTCGGCCTGGCGAGCTATCTCGACCGTCGCGAGATCGTGCGCTCCTCGGAGGGCTACAAGCTCGACGTCATGTCGAACGATTGGTGGGGCGAGCCGCTGGGCGGCATGCTGGGCCGCGTGCTGGTCGTGGAGCTCTCCCAGCGCCTGCCCAACAGCACGGTCTACGCCGAAAGCGGCGCCATCACCGCGGATGCCAACGCCCTCGTCGGCGTCAACATCCAGCGCCTGGACGCCGACAAGGCCGGCATGCTGATCCTGCTGGCGCAGGTCGCCGTCGACTTCAACCGGCCCAGACGCGCGGCGGCGCGCACCTTCACGATCTCCAAGCCGCTGCCGGCGCAGAACGTCGCGGGTCTGGTGGCGGCGATCAGCGAGGCCATGGGCGAGCTCGCCGACGGCACTGCCGCGCTGTTGCAACCATGACGGAGGTCGGGCCCGTCACCCGGCCGCAGCTTCGCGAATGTCCCGGCTGCGGCCTGTTCCAGATCGTGCCGGCGCTGGGTCCCAACATGCGCTCCAATTGCGTCCGCTGCGGCACCGCGCTGCGGTTCACGCGCGCCGATCCGATGAACCATCACCTGGCGCTCACCTTCACGGCGCTGGTGCTGTTTGTGGTCGTTTGGCTCGCCATGCTGATGAAGGTGTCGACCGCCGGCATCGTGCACGAGACGACGCTCAACTCCGGGCCGATCGAGCTGGTCAATCGCGGCCTGTGGCCGCTGGCGCTCGCCGTTGCCTTCACCACGGCGATCGCGCCCTTGGGCAAGTTCGCCGGCACGCTCTACGTGCTGCTCGGGCTGAAGATGCGGCACCTGCCGCCCAACCTGCGCGGGGTGTTCCTGGTGGCCCGCCGGCTCGGCACCTGGTCCATGCTCGAAGTGCTGCTGCTCGGCGTGTTCGTGGCCTACACCAAGCTCGGCGACCTGGTGACCATCGAGTTGGGCCCTGCCGTCTATGCGCTCGGCCTGCTCACGATCGTGATCGTCTGGGCCGAGCTCGCACTCGATCCGCAAGCCGTGTGGGAGGAGATCGAACGGCGCGGCCAGACCCACGCCCCCATGCCGGCCGAGGCGCCGCTCGATTTCCGGCCCGGCGCGGCCGGATGCGAGGGCTGCGGCCTGGTGTGCGTGCCGGCCGAGGGCGACGGAAGATGCCCGCGCTGCGGCTCGCGAGTCCATGAGCGCAAGCCCGGCAGCATCGCGCGCACCTGGGCCATGGTGATCGCCGCCGCCATCCTCTACATCCCGGCCAATGTCTATCCTGTCCTGACGGTGATCCAGTTGGGCGCCGGCGAGCCCAGCACCATCCTGGGCGGCGTCGAGGAACTCCTGGCCTCGCAGCTCTATCCGCTTGCCTTGCTGGTGTTCTTTGCCTCGATCCTGGTGCCCCTGTTCAAGCTGCTGGGGCTGGGCGTCATGCTGACGGCCACGCAGCTGGGGGCGCCGGGGGCGGGCGCCCGCATCCTGCTGCGCGAGCGCACGCAGCTCTATCATGTGGTGGCCTGGATCGGCCGCTGGTCGATGGTCGACATCTTCATGGAGTCCCTGCTGGGTGCCCTGGTTCAATTCGGCCGTGCGGTCACCATCGAACCCGGCATCGGCGCCGTCGCCTTTTGCGCCGTGGTCTTCATCACCATCCTGGCGGCGGAGGCCTTCGATCCGCGCCTGATGTGGGATGCCGCCGCCCGCAACGCCCACCAGCCGTTGCCGTCCGGTCGCGCCTATCGTGGTCCTGCCGGAGCGGGCGCCGGCTGACGGCAAAACCGCGGTCGACAAGGGCGTCGAATCGCAGTGCGGACGATACTTTTGGCGCTTCGGAACGCTTTTTGCTCAAGTCCGCTCATTGGAACGGAGGACCGCTGGGATGGCCAAGGAGATTTTGTGCGGGTTCGGCATTGACGTCGATGCCGTGGCGGGTTGGCTGGGCAGCTACGGCGGCGAGGATTTGCCGGACGACATCTCGCGCGGCCTGTTCGCGGGCGAGGTCGGCAGCCCGCGACTTCTGAAGATGTTCGGGCGGTTGGGCATCAAGACCACCTGGTTCATCCCCGGCCATTCGATCGAGACCTTCCCCAAGGAGATGAAGGCGGTGGCCGATGCCGGCCATGAGATCGGCATCCACGGCTACAGCCATGAGAACCCGATCGCCATGACGCGCGAGCAGGAGACGGAGATTCTCGACAAGTGCATCGATCTCGTCACCAAGCTCTCGGGCAAGCGGCCGACCGGCTATGTGGCGCCGTGGTGGGAGTTCTCGAACGTCACCAACGAGCTGCTGCTCGAGCGCGGCATCAAGTACGACCATTCGCTGATGCACAACGACCACCAGCCCTACTACGTCCGTGTCGGCGACAGCTGGACCAAGATCGACTATGCCAGAAAGCCCAGCGAATGGATGGTGCCGCTGCAGCGCGGCAAGGAGACCGACCTGATCGAGATTCCGGCGAGCTGGTATCTCGACGACCTGCCGCCCATGATGTTCATCAAGAAGTCGCCGAACAGCCACGGCTTCGTCAATCCGCGCGACATCGAGGAGATGTGGCGCGACCAGTTCGACTGGGTCTATCGCGAATACGAATACGCAGTGTTTCCCATGACCATCCATCCCGATGTCTCGGGCCGCCCGCACGTGCTGATGATGCTGGAACGGCTCTACCATCACATGATCGGTCATCCCGGCGTGCGTTTCGTCACCATGAACGAGATGGCCGACGACTTCGCCAAGCGCTTCCCACGGAAAAAGTAGGCTGGGGAGCGACGGATGTGCGCGCTATGCGGTGTCCTGGGCGGCTCCGGCCATTGGACCGATGCTGTTGCGCGGCCCGGCGTGTTCACGCGCAACGTCGACGGCCTGCAGCGACGGCGCGAGCGGGCGCATCGCATCGCCTGTGCGAGCCGCCTGCTCAAGTTCTATGGGCTGACGCTCAGCGACTGGCAGGCCAGCTCCTACATCCTGTCGACGGCGACGGGCAAGACCGAGATCGTCGACAATCTCGGCCATCTGTGGAGCACGGCCGAGAAGCTTCTGGGCAGGCCGTGCGATCCGCTGGATCCCGACCTCATCGTGCGGCTGGAAGATGGCTGAGCCTGCCTTCACGCCGGTCAACCTGATCACGGGCTTCCTGGGCGCGGGCAAGACCACGCTCCTGCAACGTCTGCTCGCCGATCCGGCGCTCGCCGATACCGCGGTGCTGATCAACGAATTCGGCGATGTCGGCCTCGACCATCATCTGCTCGAGCGCATCGACGACACCATGGTGCTGCTGCAGTCGGGCTGTCTCTGCTGCACCATCCGCGGCGAGCTGTCGGCCGCGATCCGGGAGCTGCATTCCAAACGCGAGCGCGGGAGGCTGCCGCGCTTCCGCCGGCTGGTCGTCGAGAGCACCGGCCTGGCCGACCCGTTCCCCATCCTGTCCACGGTGCAGGCCGATCCCGTGCTGCGCCACCATTTCCGCCTGGGCAATGTCATCACCACCGTCGATGCGGTGAACGGACTGGCCCAGCTCGCGCGCCAGCCGGAGAGCACCAAGCAGGTGGCGGTGGCCGACCGGTTGGTGCTGACCAAGACCGATCTTGCCGCGCCGGAAGCGGTGAACGCGCTCATCGAGCGCCTGCGCCGGCTCAATCCATCGGCGCCGCTCTGGCGCTCTGCCGATCAGCCGCTCGACGCCGAGGCGCTGCTGTCCCACGACCTGTTTGCGACCGCCGGCCGCAGCGAGGCGGCACGACGCTGGTTCGCGGCGGAGCTCGAGGCGCACGACCATGACGGTGCGGCCGATCGCAATCGGCACGACGAGACCATCTACGCCTTCGCGCTCGCCTTCGACCGTCCTGTCGATTGGACGATGTTCGGCCTCTGGCTGACCATGCTGCTCAATCGCCACGGCGAAAAGGTGTTGCGGGTGAAGGGAATCCTCAACGTCGCAGGTTCGCCCACGCCGGTCGCCATCCATGGCGTCCAGCATCTCGTCCATCCGCCCATCCATATGGCGGCCTGGCCCGACGCCAACCGGCGCTCGCGGCTGGTCTTCATCGTCGATGGACTCGAGCGCGCCTTGATCGAACGCTCGCTGGGCGCCTTCGTGGGAACGACGTCGCACTCGCTATCCGCTGCGTAGCGCCGCGCTGGCTGCGCCTCACTCCGCCGCGAATCTGTCACGTCGTGGCGAGCGTGCCAGGGCGGCGACGATGAGCGATGCCATCGCCGCCAGCTGCAACGCCGCGCCCGCTGCGTGGCTGTATTCCCATTGCCGGCGCAGCGCCGCCCAATTGTCCGGGCGCAAGGTCCAGTTGTCGGTGGCGACGTTGGCAGGATAGGTGAATAACCAGAAGCCCCCCTGGGCCCCAAGCACGCAGGCGATCGCTGCCAGCGCGGGCCACATCGTGCGGGCATCGTTCCGCCCGAGGATGGCCACGACTGCCATGGCGAGGAGCTCGATCGCCAGCAGCCAGCCCAGCAGGCTCCAGCCACGGTAGGCTTTCTGGACGACGAAATATTCGTCGCGCGGCAACCCGATCTTGTTGGGCAGTTCCAGGACATGGGCCATCGCCGGCCCTAGCGCCAGCGCGGTGGCCAGGAGGGCGACGAACAGGGCGACATCGAGAGCGGTGGGGCGGCGCATCGTCAAGGTCAACGCGACAGGTCGGCAGAGGTTACGCGGACCGCGCACCCTGGCGATGCTCAATAGTAGTAGTAGCTCCGCTTCCTTATCGGAAGGCGCGACACCACCGCAACGATGAGACAAGCCACTGCGAGGAGCTGCAAGCAGGCGCCGGCAGCCTGTGAGAACTCCCATTGCCGTCGGAGCTTGATCCAGTCGTCCGACTGCAACGTCCAGTTGGCCGTCGCAACGTTGGCAGGATGGGTATAGGCCCAGAACAGCGCCTGGGCGCTGACGATAAACAATATCGCAAGAATTGTCGGTATCAGCACACGGCGTTCAAGTCGCGACAGATAGGCTGCAGCGAGCAGGGAAACAACCTGCGCGATCAGCAGCAACGAGAGCCTGTCCCACGCGGGATAGAGGTGCTGGACGATGAAATACTCATCGCGCGGCAGCCTCATTTTGGTCGGCAGTTCGAAGATGTGGGCGAGGGCCGGCGCAAGCATCACCGCCGAGGCCAGGAGGGCCACGAAAAAGGCGACGCTGGAGGCTCGTGAAGGCCACACGTGACTACTCGATGAGTCCCCCCCCGGTTGGATCGGAGTTTGCTAGTGCGTTTGTGTTTCATCACGATGTCGGCATCGACCTGATCAGTCAACTTACAACCAAGACGGGAGTTCCGAAGCCCGACCGGTATCGGCATGCCGCAAGAACAGGCGATTTGCATGTCGCTCCAGTCCTTTACGCGGTCTTGAGCATTCACCGTGGCAGAGTTGCGGGCGCCGCCGTCCGCCAAGAGGCAGGGCGAAAGCATCGCCGGTGCGGCCATGAAACGCAGGGGCGGCGAGCACGCCGAGCCATGCCCGGACCTTCTGGCGCCCTGCTCAGGGCCTCCAGCGCAGGAAGTTGGCGATCAGGCGCAGGCCGGTGGTCTGGCTCTTTTCGGGATGGAACTGCGTGCCTGCAAGATTGCCGCGACCGACGATGGCGGTGATCGGACCGCCATAGTCGGTCAACGCCAAGACGGTCTCGCGCCGGCCGGCCTTGAGCTGGAAGGAATGCACGAAATAGGCGTGATCGCCCGGCGCGATGCCGGCGAGCAACGCATGCGGCGTGAGATCCACGAGCTCGTTCCAGCCCATGTGGGGAATCTTCAGATGTCCGCCCCGCCCGTCGGCGGCCGGCTCGATGCGCACCACGTCGCCTGCAATCCAGTCCAGCCCGGCATGGATGCCGTACTCGACGCCGCGTGTGGCCATGAGCTGCATGCCGACGCAAATGCCAAGGAAGGGTTTGCCGCGTTCGATCACCTCGCGCTGCAGCGTTTCGACCATGCCGGGCACGCCATAGAGGCCCGCCCGGCAATCGGCGAAGGCGCCGACACCCGGCAGCACGATGCGATCGGCGCGGGCAACCTCGTGCGGGCTGGAGGTGACCAGCACGCGGTCGTCCGTGCCCGCTTCGCGTGCAGCGCGTTCGAAGGCTTTCGCGGCCGATCGGAGATTGCCGGAGCCGTAGTCGACGATGGCGACGGTCATGGCTGGATCGTCAGAGCACGCCCTTCGTGCTGGGGACCGCCGCCGCCTGGCGGGGATCGATTTCCACCGCGACGCGCAAGGCGCGCGCCAGCCCCTTGAAGCAGCTCTCGACGATGTGGTGGTTGTTGTCGCCGTAGTGGTTCCACACATGCAGGGTCAGCCCGCCCAGCTGGGCGAAGGCCTGGAACCACTCCTTGAACAACTCGGTGTCCATGGTGCCCAGCTTGGGCTTGGAGAAGTTCACCTTCCAGATCAGATAGGGCCGGTTGGAGGCGTCGAGCGCCACTTCGGTCAGCGTCTCGTCCATCGGGATATGCGCCGCGCCATAGCGGCGGATGCCGGCGCGGTCGCCCAGCGCCTTGGCAAGGCATTCGCCCAGCACGATGCCGCTATCCTCGGTCGTGTGATGATAGTCGATATGCAGGTCGCCTTCGGCGCGCAGCGTGATATCGATCAGGCTGTGGCGGCTGAGCTGCTCCAGCATGTGATCGAGGAAGCCGATGCCGGTCTTGATGTCGTACTTGCCGGTGCCGTCGAGATTGATGGCGGCGGTGATGCGCGTCTCCTTGGTGGCGCGCGACACGAAAGCCCGGCGCCCGCCGTTGCCGGGGGTGGTGAGCATCTCGGTCTCGGCCTTCGGGACGGCCTTCTTCCTGACGGCCTGGCGGGCCATTTCTGCTGTCCTTTCGCTTGCCGCCCCGTTCATACAGGAACGCGGGCGGCACGGTCGAGCGCGACGCGCGTCAGAATGACGCCCAGGAGCACGATCAGGCCGCCCAGCACTCGGGCCGCGGTCAGCGGATCGCCGAAAAACGCCGCCGACAGGCCCACGCCCGCGACGGGGATCAGATACATGTAGACCATGACCCGGCTCACCCCCAGCCGGTCGAGGCCGGCGGTGAGGCCGAGGAAGGCGACACCCACCGGGAAGATAGCGGTATAGAGCCAATAGCCGAGCAGCCGGTCGTCAAGCTGGCGGAACTCGGCCAGCGAGTTGAACAGCAGGGACACCGGCAACAGGAACAACGAGCCGATCAGCGTCGTCCAGGCCATGACGGGCAACGCCCCCAGCCGCTGGTTGTAGGGGGCGCCGCGGTCGACATAGAGCGCCCAGGCGAAGGCCGAGAGCACCCACAACAGCGTGCCGTCGAGGCTGCCGAAAGAGAGCGTCAGCCCGGTGAGCGAGTTGTTGACCACCAGCACCACGCCGGCGAAGGCGATGGCGATGCCGGCCCAGCCCAGCGCCGGCAGCCTGCGTCCGCCCAGCCAGGCCAGGATGGCCGAGAAGGCCGTCGTCGTGGTCATGACGATCGAGCCGAGCGACGGCGCGCTTCTCGCCATGGCGAGGCCCCAGCAGGCCTGGAACAACGAGACGCCGATCAACGACAGCAGGATCATCGGCACCCAGTCGCGGCGCGGCAGCGCCATCGGCCGGCGCATCAGCGCCATCATGGCGAACAGGAACAGGCTTGCCACCAGGTAGCGCGAGGCGCTGTAGAGCAGCGGGCTCATGACGGCGAGCACGTCCTTGGCGAAGGGGTAGCTCGACCCCATCAGCATCGCCGTCCCGAACATTGTGAGATCGGCCGTCCACTTTCTTTGCCTCCCCTCGTCCGACGAGGGGAGGTGCCCCGTAGGGGCGGAGGGGTCATAAGCCCCTCGTCGTTGTCTCATGACCCCTCCGGCGCTACGCGCCACCTCCCCGGCGGGGCCGGGGAGGAAGTCTAACGTGGCGCCGTCGACGCCTTCTGCGCGCCCCAGAAGCCGAACAGCGCGCCGGCGACACGGCGGATCTGGATCTCCTCGGAACCCTCGGTGATGCGATAGCGCCGGTGATGGCGGTAGATGTGCTCGAACGGCGTATGGCGCGAATAGCCGATGCCGCCATGGACCTGAATGGCGCGGTCGGCCGCCTCGCAGACCAGGCGATTGGCGCGGTAGTTCGACATCGCCACCCACTCGCTCACCTGCATGTGGTGCTGGCGGTCGAGATGCCAGGCCGTCTTGCGCACCAGCCCGCGCGTCATCTCGGCCTCGGTGTGCAGCTCGGCCAGCGGGAACTGGATCGCCTGGTTGGCGGCGAGGGCCTTGCCGAACACCTTGCGGTTCTTGGCATAGGCGACCGACATGTCGATGCAGTATTGCGCCGCGCCGAGGCTCGAAGCGGCCTGGCGGATGCGGTTCTCGTGCACGAAGGTCTGCGCCACGTCGAGCCCGCGTCCTTCCTCGCCCAGCATGGTCGAGGCCGGCACCCTTACGTTGGTGAGCGAGACCTCGGCGTGGTCAGACGGCATGTTGAAGGTCCACCACATGTATTCGACCTTGAAGCCCGCCGCCTTCACCGGCACCAGGAAGGCGGAGATGCCGCGCGCGTCGCCCGCCTTGCCCGAGGTGCGGGCGAAGACCAGGTCGACCGTGGCGGTGTGCATGCCGGTGTTGAACCGCTTCATGCCGTTGATCACCCAGTCGGAACCCTGCCTGGCCGCCGTGGTCTCCATGAAGGTGGCATCCGAGCCATGGTTGGGCTCGGTGAGGCCGAAGGCGATGCGCTCCCTGCCGGTGAACATGCCTTCGAGGTAGCGCTCCTTCTGCTCCTTGGTGCCGAAGCGGTGCAGCAGCAGCGCCACCGGGAAATTGCCGACGATCGAGCTTTCATTCTGCAGGTCGTTGTGCAGGCCGAGCCCCTTGTGGGCGAGATGCTCGCGGATGATCGCCATGGCGAGGTTGGAGCCGTCCTTGCCGCCCAGTTCCTTGGGCAGCGCGAAGCGCAGGTGGCCGGCCCTGTCGGCGCGGCGGCGCATCTCCGCCAGCAACTCCTCCCATTCATGGCGCGGCTGGCCGTCATTGTCCCAGTCGGTGCGGGCATGCTCGCGGCGATGGTCGAAGAACCGGATATTGTCGTTCTCGCGCTCCAGCGGCCGGATCTCGCGCTCGATGAATTCGTCGAGCTCGCGCAGATAGGCCGCGATGTCGGCGGGAATGTCGAAATCCATGGCCGTTCCTCCGCTGAACGCCGACAATCGGGCATTCGGCGGCGATTTTAGGCGGTCGGCAGGTCGATGCGAAAGCGGCTGCCGCCGCCCTCTGCCGCCAAGCAAACCGCCTCGCCGCCATGACGCCGCGCGATCTGGCGCACCAGCGCGAGGCCCAGTCCGCTGCCGCGGTCGCTCTCCCGGGTCTCGGGCAAACGGTAGAACGGCTCGAAGATGCGCTCGCGTTCGCCGGCCGGGACGCCGGGTCCGCGGTCGACCACTTCCAAAACAGCGCGCCCGGCCTCGAGGCCAACCGAAATCGAGATGGGACCCTGGCCGCCATACCGGCGGGCATTTTCCAAGACGTTGCGGATCAGGCGGCGCAGCAGCAGCCGGTCGCCGAGAACCGAGACCGGCGTGCCGGCTGCCTCGAGGTCGTAGTGCGCGGCTTCTTCGGCGGCGAGGGCCAGCAGATCGACCGATTCGCGATGGTCGAGCGTCGACTGGGCGTCGAGGCGGCTTGCCAGCAGGATCTCCTCGATCAACTGATCGAGCTCGGCCACGTCGTGTTTCAAGGACTGGCGCGTCTTGGCCTCGGCCTGCTCACCCAGGAGCGAAGCGGCCACTGCGATGCGGGCAAGCGGCGTGCGCAATTCGTGGCTGCAATTGGCGAGCAGCAACCGGTGGGCGGCGACCAGCTCCTCGATGCGCTGGGCCGAGCGGTTGAAGCTTTCGGCCAGGGCGGCCACCTCGTCGCGGCCCTCGACCTTCACGCGCGCGCCGAGATCGTCGCCGAACTGTTCGACGCCCGCCTTCAGCCTTTCCAGCCGGCGTGACAGGCCTCGCACCACGGGATAGGCGCCGACGGCGACGGCGAGAGCGACCAGCGCCAGGAAGACCGTGATCCAGAAGGTTGGGTTGGAGCGCTCGCGCACCCGGCGGGCGACCAGCCAACGGCCATCGGGAAGCTGCAGGGCGAAGTTCGGCCCGCCGGGGCCGCGTCGCCAGCCGGTGCGCGCGCGGGTGGGGTCGAAGCGTGGCAGCGGCCGGCCAGCGGCGGCGATCAGCCCACCGTTGGCGCGATAAAGCGCGAGGTCGGAATTCAGCTTGCGGTGCAGCACCTCGATCGCCTTCTGCTGCTCGATCACCGGAGCATCCGCGTCGGGCAGCAGCGCCCCCGTCAGTTCGGACGCGACCTCGAGATATTGCGGCGTGCGTGCCTCGTCTTCGGCGACCCGCCACAGCAGCGCCGCGGCGCCCACGAATACCGCCAGGACGACCAGGATTGTGAGATAGAACTGCAGGTACAGGCGCTGCATCAGCGGTCCTGGTCCCGCGCGAAGACGTAGCCTGCGCCGCGCACGGTGAGGATGCGGCGTGGCTTCTTGGGATCGTCCTCGATGGCGGCGCGGATGCGCGAGATGTGGACATCGACGGAACGGTCGAAGGCCTCGAGCTTCTCGCCCTTCAGCAGGTCCATCAGGGCGTCGCGCGACAGCACGCGGCCGGCCCGTTCGGCGAGCGCCAGCAGCAGGGTGAACTGGTAGGAGGTGATGGCGCGCTCCTCGCCGTCGACCCGCACGACGCGCGCGCCCTTGTCGATCTCGAGCCGCCCGAAGCGCAATGTCTCGGCCTTCGCCGGCGCGCCCTTGCGGCGCAGGATGGCGCGCAGCCGGGCCTGCAGTTCGCGCGGCTCGAAGGGCTTGGCGAGGTAGTCGTCGGCGCCGATTTCCAGGCCGACCACGCGGTCCATCGGCTCGCCCCGCGCGGTCAGCATCAGGATCGGCACGTCGGTCGAACCGCGCAACCGGCGGCAAAGATCGAGGCCGTCGGCATCGGGCAGCATGAGGTCGAGGATCACCGCGTCGAAGGCCTCGCGCTTGAGCAGCGCCTCGCCCTCACGCGCCGTCGCCGCGACGGTCAAACGAAAGCCCGCCCCGCCGAGATAGTCGGAAACCATCCCGGCGAGGCGGTCGTCGTCGTCGATCATCAGGATGCGCTCGGCCATGGCGTCAGTATCGGACCGCGGCGACCCTGCTGTCACGGTCAGCTAGGCCGCTTGCCGTGATGCTCGTGCCAGTTCTTGAAGAAGGCCTGGCGCTGCGAGGCGCTGAGCACGTTCGCCGCATCGGTGAGCGCCTTGGTGAAGCGCTTGGAGCCCTCGTCGGCGATCTTCATCTGGTCGGCGCGGATCTGCTCGACCTTCGCCGGGTCGACGGTGGGAGCCTGCATCGCGGCCTCCATCGCCTTGCGGTTCTCGACCCGCTGGGCATGCAGCGGCTTCATGTCCTTGAAGGCGGCCTGCAGGATCTCGGTGATCTGCTTCTTCTGCTCGGCCGTGGCGTCGGTGCCTGAAAGCGCCTTGTCCACGCGCTTCTCGAGGCGCTGCTGGAACTGTGCCGGATCGAAGGTGTGCCCGCCGGACTTGGCGTAGGCCAGGCCGCCGGTCGTGGCGGCAAGGCTGCCGGCCAGGAGGGCCGCCATCATCGTCTTGATGCTGAGAGTTGCCATGTCTGTCTCCGTCAAAGTGGGATGAGGTATCCCCGTGACGGTGATATGGAGCGGGTCGGTTTCGCATTCCTCTCGCCCGCGTAAAGTTGTGTAAAGATGACCACGCTCCGGACAGAGCGGCTGACGCTGCGGCCTTTGGTGCCGGCGGATGCCGAGGCCTATGCCGCCATGCGCTTCCATCCCGAGGTGGCGCGATGGCTGCCGCCGGCGCCGGCGGATCCCGAGGAGGCGGTGCGCAGCACCATCGAACGCTTCGCGTCCGGCTGGTCGCAACGCCGCTACGCGCCGTGGGGCGTGTTCCGCGAGGGCCGGCTGATCGGCCATGGCGGGCTGAACTACGTTCCGGAGTTCGGCCAGACCGAAGTCCTGTGGGCGCTGCACCCCTCCGCCTGGGGACGGGGTTACGCCACCGAAGTCGCGCGCGCCGCGCTTGGTTACGGTTTCGGCACGCTGTCGCTCGATCTGATCTTCGCCATGACGCTGCCGGACAACCGTGCGTCACAGGCAGTGATGAAGCGGATCGGCCTCACTTACCGCCGCCGTGTCGAGTACAAGGGTTTCAGAGACATCGTGTGGTTCGACATGGATCGCCAGGCTTGGCAATCGCTCTAGCCGACGCGGCGCTTCTGCGGCTCACCGGAGCCGGCACCGTGCAGCACATCGATGGCGGCGCGATGGACGGCCGTGTCCCCGGCTGCCAGAACCGAGCCATCCGAATTGATGTCGAGTTCCTTGCCCTGCCAATCGGTGATCAGACCGCCTGCGCCCCTGACCACCGGCACCAGGGCGGCAAAATCGTAGAGCTTCAGCGAATTTTCGACCACCAGGTCGACATGGCCGGACGCCAGCAGGCCATACGCGTAGCAATCGCCGCCCCAGCGGAAGAGCTTGACCCGTTGCGTCAGCGCCTCATGGCGCTTCTCCAGGGTGCCGGGGAACATGATCGGTGCCGTCGAGTACATATAGGCGCGCTCGAGGCCCGCGCAGGCGCGCACCCGGATCGGTCTGCCGTTGAAGGTCGAAGGCTCGCCTTCGACGCCCAGCCAGCGCTCGGCCAGGATCGGCTGATCGATGATGCCCAGCACGGGCTTGCCGCGATGAAGCAGCGCGATCAGCGTGCCGAAGATCGGCAGGCCGGTGATGTAGGCCTTGGTGCCGTCGATCGGATCGAGCACCCAGACGTATTCCGCATCGGGGCGGACCACGCCGTGCTCCTCGCCGGACACGCCGTGCTGCGGCACTTCCTCGGTAAGCAGCGCGCGCATGGCGGTCTCGGCCTCGCGGTCGGCCACGGTGACGGGGCTGAGGTCGGTCTTGTCGTCGACCGTTACCGGGGTACGGAAGTAGCGGGCCGCGATGGGTCGTGCGGCGTCGGCGAGGCGATGGGCGAGAGCGACCAGCTCGGTAGGAACCGATCCGGCCATATCCTTGCTACTTGGGCAGGGGCGGCGGGTTGTCGTTCATGGTGCGCAGGTAGGCGATCACGTCGGCGCGATCCTGCTCCTTGGGAAGACCGGCAAATGCCATCTTGGTGCCGTGCACGAAAGCCTGCGGCTTGAAGATCATGTGGTTGATGTCTTCGTAGGTCCAATCGCCACCCTTGGCCTGCAAGGCGGACGAATAGCTGAAGCCCTCGTGACTGGCTTTCTTGCGACCGACGATGTTCCACTGGTTCGGCCCGACCTTGTTCGGTCCACCCTTGTCGATGGTGTGGCAGGTGGCGCACTGCTTCTGGAAGATCGCCTTGCCGGCCTCGACACTGGCGCTGGCGAGCTTGGGACCGATCGGCGGCAGTTCCTGCGCCGGGGCGGCGGCAACGGTTGCCTGCGGCGCTTCGTCGGCGACGGCCAGCGCGGGCTTCTCCAGATGATGCGGATGGACGAGGGCGTTGGAAACCTTGCCCACCACCATCGCGAAAAGAGCCGAGGCCAGAACGCAGCCCGCAACCGTGTTGAAACTGGCCATAGTCAGATCCCAGAGCGCCAAAAAATCCGGCCGTTGCTGTAGCACGCCCGTATGGCCGCCAGTAGTATCTGATCGCTGCGTCGGGCTCGCGCGGCGGAACGTCGCAAGTCCCGGATTTTGCGAGGTTTTTCGCTCCTCGGCGGGCGGTTGACGCGGCCTGACCGGCGGGCGAAACAGCCGGCCCACAAGAAGCATTGGCAAGAGCGCGGGGAGTTGGGAGATGGCGAAGGCGAGAGGGGCCAAGGCGGCGGCCAGCAACACGATCGCCTTCCAGGGCGAGCCCGGCGCCAACTCCGACATGGCCTGCCGGGCGGCCTTTCCCTACATGACGACATTGCCCTGCCCGACCTTCGAGACGGCCATGGGGGCCGTTCAGGCCGGAAAGGCCGAGCTTGCCATCATTCCCGTCGAGAACTCGATCGCCGGCCGCGTCGCCGATCTTCACAGCCTGCTGCCGCATACCAAGCTCAAGATCGTCGCCGAGCATTTCCAGCGCGTCGAGCATTGCCTGGTCGCCCTGCCGGGCGCGTCGCTCAAGACCATCAAGACCGTGAAGAGCCATGTCCAGGCGCTGGCTCAGTGCCGGAACTTCCTGAAGCGGCATCGCTTCGCGCCGCTGGTTCACGCCGATACGGCGGGCGCGGCGCGCGAGATCGCCGAGATCGGCGACAGGAGCGTGGGCGCCATCGCCTCCTCGCTGGCCGCCCGCATCTACGATCTGAAGGTGCTGGCGCGCAACATCGAGGATGCCCAGCACAACACGACGCGCATGCTGGTATTCTCCCGCGAGGAGGCGGCGCCCGACTGGCGCACGGTACGCTGCATGAGCGCATTCTTGTTCCGGGTGAAGAGTGTTCCCGCCGCGCTCTACAAGGCGCTGGGCGGCTTTGCCACCAACGGCATCAATATCGTGAAGCTGGAAAGCTATCTTTCCGGCGCGCATTTCGAGCAGGCGCAATTCTACGCCGAGGTCGAGGGCCATCCCGCGCAGCGCAGCCTGCAGCTCGCGCTCGAGGAGTTGGCGTTCTTTTCCGAGGAGTTCAAGCCGCTCGGCACGTTCCCGGCTCACCCTTTCCGGCGCCGCGGCTGGGAAGCGCCCACGCGCGCCGGGACCTGAGCCAAGCCGGCGACCTTCCATGCCTCAGCAACCCGTCCGCATCGCTCCCTCCATCCTGTCAGCGGATTTCGCGGACTTGGGCCGCGAGGTCGAGGCGGTGACGGCCGCCGGCGCGGACTGGATCCATGTCGACGTGATGGACGGCCATTTCGTGCCCAACCTCACCATCGGGCCGATGGTGGTGAAGGCGCTGCGCAAGCACAGCAACCGGCCGTTCGACGTGCATCTGATGATCTCGCCCGTCGACCCGCTGGTGCCGGCCTTCGCCGCGGCCGGCGCCGACGTGATCTCCTTCCATCCCGAGGCCGGACCGCATGTCCATCGCACGGTCCAGCTCATCAAGAGCCTGGGCAAGAAGGTCGGCGCCGTCCTCAATCCCGCGACGCCGCTTGCCGCCGTCGAACACGTGCTGGGCGATCTCGACCTGGTGCTGGTGATGAGCGTCAATCCAGGCTTCGGCGGGCAGGCCTTCATCGAAAGCCAGCTTGCCAAGATCGCCGGCCTGCGCCAGGCGATCGACGCATCGGGCAGGGCCATCGATCTCGAAGCGGATGGCGGCATCAACCCCGAGACGGCGCGGCGCTGCATTCGGGCGGGGGCCGACGTGCTGGTCGCGGGCAGCGCCGTCTTCGGCAGCGGGCCCGGCGATTACGCCGCCAACATAAAGGCGCTGCGCGGATGAAAGTAGGACGCCAGGCGCTCAGGATCGCCCGCATAGAGGCCGGCCAGGGGACGCCCGAGGAACGGGCGAGGGTGATGGCGTGGGACCGTCTCTCCGGCATGCTGTCCACGCTCGATTCCAAGACTTCCGCCCTCCTGCGCTTCAATGCCATTGTCGTGGCGGCGCTCGCCTATCTCGTCATCGTCCGCGCCTCCGATCCGTTCGCCGGAGCGAATGCGGTCGTCAAGATGCTGGGCGTCATCGTCGGCCATGTCAGCCTGTTGGCCAGCGTCGTGAGCTGCGGCTTCGCCTTTCCGGTGATCGCCGTCGAATGGGAATTCTTCGGCGGCCGCCTCGACCGCGCGGCCGACACAGATCCTGAGTTCGACGAGGCCGCCCTGCGGCGGCTGGGCGATCTGGCGGCGCGACGCACGCGGCTCTATCTGCGGGCCTGGCAACTCGCCGTGGCGGGCGGGACGGGCTTCGCCATCCTCGTTGGGCTGGCCACCCTCCACTGAGCCCGCCTACAGCGTGACCTCGCCATTCAACACAGTTACGCAGCCGCCGCCCACCGAGGCCCGGATGCCATCTCCGCCACGCTGCACCGAACAGTGGAGCAGGCTGGGCCTTCCCATCTCGATACCCTGAGCAATATCGTAGCGGCCTTCCGGGTCGCCGGTCAGCGACAGCAGGAGCGCGGCGAGCGGCGTCGCCGCGCTCCCCGTGGCGGCATCCTCGAAGGTCCCCGACAGGGGCGCGAACATCCGGGCGCGCAGGCGGCGGGTGTCGCCGTTACAGCCATCGTGCGCATAGAGATAGAGTGGCAGGCGGCGGGGCCCGAGAGCCGGGAAGGCCTCGATTGCCGACCTGAAGCGCGCGACGTCGGGAACGGCCCGCGACAGGGCAGCCGGCGTTACCTCCGCAATGACGAAGGCATTGCCCACAGAGGCGACAACCGGGCGGTGCGCCGTCTCGACCACGTCGCTTGCCGAGAGCCCGACGCATCCGGCCAGCAAGTCGATGGGCATCTGGGGGCCGAGGGACAGAGGCTGCGGCGCGGCGATGGTGACGGTGCGCACTTGCCCGCCGGAATCGCGCTCGATGCGCACCTCGACCAGCCCGGCCATCTCCTCGAATCGCAAGGCGCCGTCGCGATCGCGACCGAGCGCCGCCAGGACCCAGCCGGTGCCGACATTGGGATGGCCGGCGAACGCCATCTCCTGGGTCCGGTTGAAGATGCGCACGCGGGCTGTATTGGCGGGATCGTCGGCCGGCAGGACGAAGGTCGTCTCGCTGAGATTGAACTCCGCCGCCAGCGACTGCATTTCGCCGTCGGCCAGGCCGCTGGCGTCCGGGAAGACGGCCAGGGGATTGCCGCCGAAGCGCCGGTCAGTGAAGACGTCGACGGTCACGAACGAAAAACGGCGCACGGGCCTAGACGATCTCCACGCCGATTTCGGCGGCGATGCGGCGCAGCCCGGCGAGAGAACGGGCGGTGGCGTTGCGGCCGTCCTGCGGGCAATGTGTTTCGATGCTGGCCAATACTTCCTTGGCCTCGACATTTTCGAGCAGTCGTTTGAGTTCCGCCGCCCACGGCACGTCGCCTTCGCCCAACGGCACGGGGCGCCGGGCCGCGAGATCGCGATCCTTGAGATGGATCGCCGTCGTGAGCGGAGCAAGCATGGCGATGTCGGCGTCGCTCGGCCGTTCGCCTGCGGACCAGGCATTGGCGATGTCGATCAAGGGGCGCAGATAGATCACTTTCTCCTCGGGACCGTCGGTCTCCCCCTCGAAATCGTCCTCCTCCAGATCGTCCCGCTTCGCCTGGACCGCGCGCCTCGCGAAGAAGGCGGCGAGCTCGGCAATGTTGCCGATGTTGCATACCGGCTCGTTTTCGAGCTGCAGGGTGATGTCGTAACGGCTGGCAAGATTGAGCAGCTTGCCGAGATGGTCGTTCAACGAGAGCAAGGTCGGATGGACGAAAGCCGCTGTAGCGCAGATAGCTGAAGATCCGCATGTGCGGTGCGCCGAGGATGACCGCGATCTCGATGGCATGGGCTATCGGGTCGCGGACCGGGCACTCCTTGGGATCGAAGGCGAAATCGACCTTGCCGGCTGTTGTCAGCTTTCCTGGCGCCGGCCACTTGAACAGCGGGCGACACGAAGGTCGCCACGCTGAGCCCGGCCTTCTCGAGCGTACGGCTGATCTGGATGATCTCTTCCTTCGTCATGCCGAGCAGGTTGCGGCCGCCGACGGTGCGCATGTCGAGGCGCGTAAGTCCGTGCTCATGGGCGAATGAGATCATCTCCTCGAGCGAGGGTCCGATTTCGTCGCCGATGACGGAGAGGGCAAGACGGGGCAAAGTCATGAGACTCAGCCTACTATGACGGCACCTCTTTGGCTAAAGTGGATTATGCGACCGATGGAGGCGGCATGAGCGACGACGCGGCGATCTTCGTGGGAGCAGGCGATGTCGACCAGTTTCTCCTCCTGAAGTACGCCAACCGGCATGGCCTGATCGCCGGCGCAACCGGCACGGGAAAGACCGTGACCTTGCAGACCATCGCCGAGGGCTTCTCCACCTACGGCGTGCCGGTCTTCATGGCCGACGTGAAGGGAGACCTGTCGGGCGTAAGCCAGCCGGCGCGCGACAATCCGCGGGCGGTCGAGCGCGCCAGGCAGCTCAAGATCGACGGCTATGCCGGGCGGCCGTTTCCGACGATCTACTGGGACCTGTTCGGCGAGAAGGGCCATCCGGTTCGCACCACCGTGACGGAGATCGGCCCGGTGCTGATGGCCCGCCTGCTGCAGCTCAACGACACGCAGGAAGGCGTGCTCAACATCGTCTTCAAGCTCGCCGACGAGCAGGGGCTGCTGCTGCTCGACTTCAAGGACCTGCAGGCGGCGCTGCAGTGGACGGCGGAGAACGCGGGTTCGCTCACGACCAAGTACGGCAATGTCAGCAAGCAGAGCGTCGGCATCATCCAGCGGGCCCTGCTGATGCTCGAGAGCCAGGGCGGCGAGCGCTTCTTCGGCGAGCCCGCGCTCGACCTCAAGGACATGATCGGCCACGACGCGTCAGGCGCAGGCTACATCAATATCCTCGCCGCCGACCGCCTGATGCAGAGTCCGCGGCTCTACGCGACGTTCCTGCTGTGGCTGCTGTCCGAGCTGTTCGAGGTCATGCCGGAGATCGGCGATCCCGAGCGGCCGAAGTTCGTCTTCTTCTTCGACGAGGCGCACCTCCTGTTCAACGACGCGCCCAAGGCGCTGCTCGACAAGATCGAGCAGGTCGTGCGGCTGATCCGCTCCAAGGGCGTGGGCGTCTACTTCATCAGCCAGAACCCGCTCGACATTCCCGAAGCGGTGCTGGGCCAGCTCAGCAACCGCGTGCAGCATGCGCTGCGCGCCTTCACGCCGAGAGACCAGAAGGCGGTGAAGACCGCAGCCGAGACGTTCCGCCCGAACAAGAAGTTCAGCGCCGCAAGCGCCATCGTCGAGCTGGGCGTCGGCGAAGCGCTGGTCTCCTTCCTCGATGCCAAGGGCGTGCCCGAACCGGTCGAGCGCTGCTTCGTCGCGCCGCCGCGGGCGCGGATCGGCCCGGCTACCGATGCCGAGCGCGCCGCCGTGGTCAGGCGCCAGTCCCCTCGCCGGCAAGTACGAGCGCGCGGTCGATCGCGAATCGGCCTACGAGGTGCTGATGGAGCGCGCCACCGGTGGCCAGGTCCGGCACGACGGGACCGCGGCGGGCGCAAGCCCGGGTCGACGCGGCCAGTACGATGCCGCGCCGCCGCCATCAGGTCCGTGGGGCCGTTCGCGGATCCCGCAGACCGACCCGGCCGAACCGACCAAGCCGCCGCCGCGCGTGCGCGAAGCGCGACCGCCCATCGAACCCAGGGCGCCCAGGCCGCCGGCGCGGCGCAGCGATTCGATCGGCACGACGATCGCCAAGACTGCGACCCGCACGGTGACGAATGTCGTCGTGCGCGAGGCGACCAGGGTCCTCATGAAGAACGGCGGATCGATCCTGCGCGGTGTGCTGGGCTCGCTGCTGAAGTAGAGGTCAGGCTTCGACCACGAGCGCGCCCTCCATGTCCTCGTGGCCGTCGCCACAGAAGACGTCGCAGAAGAAGGTGAAGCTGCCGGCCTTGTCGGGTGTCAGGCTGATGCGCGTCTCCTGGCCCGGCACGATATCGGTGCGCAGGCCGAAGTCGGGCATCTTGAAGCCATGGATGCGATCCTGCGATGTGAGCACGAGCACCACGGGCTGGCCAAGCTTGGCCGTGACCCTGTTCGGTTGATACTCGAATTTCCTGGCGCTGATGTGGATCTCGGCCGGCTGCTCGGCTGCCCACAGGCGCGCGGCCCCGCCCAGCGCGCTGCCGGCGAGCAGCGCGACGACAACTCTGCGGCGCATGGGATTCAGCCCTTGGCTGACCGGCAGTTCGACGAGGCTCACCTTGTCGGCCACGGTGATGTCGCGCGTGCCGAGGCCCGGCATGGCGGCATCGTAGGGCAAGGGCGTGCGCTTGGGCTGCGAGCCGGGCGCGGGCAGCGCGAAGATCAACGACTTGGCCGCATGATGGGCGATGTGGCCCGTCATGTGATGGTTCTCCTGATGGATGTGGCCGTAGAACACCACGACGTTGCTGTAGGGCATCAGGAGATCGATCGCCTTGGCGCCGTCGGCGGTGGTCCAGTCCCATTGCGGCTGCAGATCGAACAATGGCCGGTGCGTCAGTACGACGATGCGATCGTCCGCCTTGCGCTGCGCGAGGTCGGCGGCGAGCCAGGCGAGCTGCTCGTCCCCCAGCCTGGCGGCCGGATCGGAGACGTTGTCCAGGACGATGAAATGCACGCCCTTGTGGTCGAACGTGTAGTGCGTGGCGCCGAAGAATTCCTGGTAGGCCTCGCCCTTGTCGAGCGAGGCGTCGTGCTCGCCCGGCATGAAGCGGACGTCCTTGACGGCGAGCGCCGAGACGATCTCGCGGAAGCGCTTCATGCGGGCGCGCCGCTCCTTGGCGTCCTCGGTCGTATGGGTGAGGTCGCCGGTGAAGACGATGAAATCGGGCTGCCGGCCGAGCCCATTCACCGTCGCCACGGCCTTTTCCAGCGTGTGCTCGGCGTCGGGATTCGCCGGCCCCTTGTAGCCCCAGTGCGTGTCGGAGAACTGCACGAAGTGGAAGTCGTCCGCGGCCTGTGCGGCGGGCTGCCGTCCCGGGAACAGCCCGGCGGTGAAGGTGACGCCGGCCAAACCGGCCAGCTTCAGGAAATCGCGACGATCGGCGTGCTGCATGGATGCCTCCAGAAGGACTACCCGTGACTACCGCCGGCCGACGGCCGCTATTCCGCCGGGAATAAAATCGACCGTCTCGCGGTATTGATGTCCTATGGGTGGCATGTCCGAAGCGCCGAAACCCGATGGCGGCACGGTCGAGCGGTTCCGCGTCGTCGTGCTGCCGCATCTCGACGCGGCCTACGGCTTTGCGCGCTGGCTGACGCGCGATCCCGTGCTGGCGCAGGATCTGGCGCAGGAGGCCATGTTGCGCGCGCTGCGCTACTTCCACGCCTTCCGCGGCGAGGAGGCGCGGCCCTGGCTGCTGCGCATCGTGCGCAACACCTGGAGCGATCTCAGGGCGCGCAACGGCGCGACGGACCGTCCGCTGGAAGAGATCGAGAACTGGCCCACCCAGGATCCCGATCCCGAGCAGAGCGCCCTCGGGGGCGACCGGCGGCGCCAGATCGCGGCGGCGCTGGCGGCCCTGCCGGCCGAAGCGCGCGAGATCCTCGTGCTGCGCGAGATCGAGGATCTTTCGTACAAGCACATCGCGGCGGTGCTCGACCTGCCGGTCGGCACTGTCATGTCGCGCCTGGCGCGGGCCCGCGAGAAGCTCGCGGCCGAACTCGCCGGCCGCGTGGGAAGGAGAGGTCATGGACTGCCCGACCTGTGAGGCGATTGGTCGACGCCTATGTCGACGGCGAACTGTCGGCGACCGAAAGTGCCGAGTTCGAGCGGGCGCTCGCGGCCTGTCCCGGCTGCCGGCAGCGGCTGGACAGGACGCGCGAGATGAGCGGCCTTCTGCGCGCCTTGCCGGCCGAGCCGGCGCCGGACCTGTTGCGCGCCCGCATCGAGCGCGAGCTGCGCGCCATCGCCGGGCGGCCGCAACAGCGCCTGCGCTGGTCGGCGATGGCGGCCAGCCTTATCGTGGCGATCGGCATCGGCTGGCTGGGCGGCAGCCTGGTCGGGCAGGGCGGGCGCGAAAGCGACGAGCTGGTCGCGGGCTATCTCCGCGTGGCCATGAGCGATCACGGGGTCGAGGTCGCGTCGTCCGACCGCCACACCGTCAAGCCGTGGTTCGCCGGCCGCATCGACTATTCGCCGCCGGTCCACGATCTCACCGCCCAGGGCTTCCCGCTGCTCGGCGGGCGGGTCGATATCGTCGACGGCCGCAAGGTCGCGGTGCTGGTCTATCGCCACAATCAGCACCGCGTGGCCTTGAGCCTGTGGCCTTCAACGTCGGCGGCCAACACCGATCCGAGCCTCGCCCAGCGCGACGGCTTCGTCCTGGCCGACTGGCGCCACGACGGCTTCGAGATGCGCGCCGTGTCCGATCTGACGCCGACCGAGATGAAGTCGTTCGCCGCCGCCATCGACCGGGCGGTCGGCGCGGATCGCTGATCAGGCGAGCCGGTCGAGCTCCTTGACGATGGCGTCGCCCATTTCCTGCGTGCCGACCTTCTTGACGCCCTGGGCCTTGCCGCCGGCCAGCAGGTCGGCCGTGCGGTAGCCCGCCGCCAGGACGTTCTCGACCGCCTTCTCGACCAGGTCGGCTTCCTTGCCGAGATCGAAGGAATAGCGAAGCATCATGGCGTAGCTGAGCGTCTCGGCCAGCGGATTGGCCAGGCCCTTGCCCGCGATGTCGGGCGCGCTGCCGTGGATCGGCTCGTAGAGCGCCTTGCGACGGCCGGTGGCATCCGGGGCGCCCAGCGAGGCCGAGGGCAGCATGCCGAGCGAGCCGGTCAGCATCGAGGCCTCGTCCGACAGGATGTCGCCGAACAGATTGTCGGTGACGATCACGTCGAACTGGCCGGGCGCGCGCAGGAGCTGCATGGCAAGCGCATCGGCGTACATGTGCTCGAGCTTCACGTCGGAATACTTCTCCTTGTGGAGCCTGGTCGCCTCCTCGCGCCACAGCACGCCGGTGTGCATGACGTTGGCCTTCTCGGACGACATGACCTTGTTCTTGCGCTTGCGCGCCAGCTCGAAGGCGACGGCGCAGACGCGGCGGATCTCGCCGGCCGTATAGCGCTGCGTGTCGAACGCCTCGACCTCGCCCTGCGCATTGGTGTGGCGGCCGCGCGGCTCGCCGAAGTACACGCCGCTGGTCAGCTCGCGGATGATCATGATGTCGAGGCCCTTGACGATCTCGGGCTTGAGCGAGCTGGCATCGATCAGCGCGTCGAACACCTTGGCCGGGCGCAGGTTGGCGAAGAGATCCATCTCCTTGCGCAGCCGCAGCAGCCCGCGCTCGGGCTTCTTGTCGAACTCGACATTGTCCCACTTCGGTCCGCCGACCGAGCCGAACAGCACGGCGTCCGCCTCCAGCGCCGTCTTCATGGTGGCATCGGCCAGCGGCACGCCGTGCTTGTCGAGCGCGGCGCCGCCCACGACGTCTTCCTTGATGTCGAACCCGACGGCGCGCTTGCTGCCCATCCAGGCGATGATCTTGCGCACTTCGTTCATCACTTCGGGGCCGATGCCGTCGCCGGGCAGCACCAGCAGATTGCGGTTGGACGCCATTTGTCTTCTTTCGTTTCGGAGTTAGCGTCTCACGACGCCGCGTGCAGCCAGGGCTGGTTCTCTTTCTGGCGCGCTTCGAAGTCGTCGATCTCGGACGCCTTCTCCATGGTGAGCCCGATGTCGTCGAGGCCGTTCAGCAGGCAGTGCTTGCGGAACGGGTCGATGTCGAAGTGAACCGTGCCGCCGTCGGGACCCTTGATCTCCTGCTTCTCCAGATCGACCTCGATGATGGCATTGGAGCCGCGGCTGGCATCGTCCATCAGCTTGGCGATGACTTCCTTCGGCACCTTGATCGGCAGGATGCCGTTCTTGAAGCAGTTGTTGTAGAAGATGTCCGCGAAATCCTCGGAGATGACGCAGCGGATGCCGAAGTCGAGCAGCGCCCAGGGCGCGTGCTCGCGGCTGGAGCCGCAGCCGAAGTTGGGGCCGGCGACGATGATCCTGGCGTTCTGGTAGGCCGGCTGGTCGAGCACGAAGTCCTTCTTCTGCCCGTCGGCCGTCCAGCGCATCTCGTAGAACAGGCCGTCCTTCAGGCCGGTGCGCTTGATGGTCTTCAGGAAGTTCTTGGGGATGATCATGTCGGTGTCGACATTGACCATCGGCAGCGGTGCCGCGACGCCGCGCAGCGTGGTGAATTTTTCCATGGGGTTCCCTCGCAGAACGCCGGAATAAACGGGCTTTCCCGGCCTCCGTCAAGCCGCGCAGCCAGGGCGGGAGCTGTCGCGACGCTACCGTCGCCAGGTGACGACGGCCCCCGCCATCCTGTCGTGCAGGCCCTGCTTGCGGGCGGAGAACGCGACGGCCACGCAGGCGACGAGGGCCAGCAACACGACCAGGGTGCTGAGCCAGGTTCCGACCAGCAGGGCCACGGTCGGCAGGTACATCGGCCATGAGCGAACGGTGGCTGCACCCAGGCTCAATCGGGCGCCTTGCTCGGTCGAAACGCGGATTCCCATCAATCTCTTGCCCAGGGTCGCCTGCGCAGACGAGCTTTCCTGGAGAGCGAAATAGGCCCAGACCAGCGCCGCATACGCCGCTATCGCGGCAGGTGTCATGAGGGCGTCGATGTAGGCAACGAGCGCTTCCAGGTCCGGATCGGCCGGCGGCGACGGCGGCGCGGGAAAGAACAGCCCGACGATCTGCCAGAGAATCCACAATGCGATGCTGTCGACGATGGCGGCAACCACGCGGATCCAGAAGCCGGCGTACCGCACGGCCGTCTCCGGCGGACGGGCGTCCCAGACCGGCGGCGGCGGCGCTGCTGAACCGGAGTTCGGAACGCTGGGCATGGCGGTCTCCCTGATGTCTGGCGAAGATGTCTGGCGAATTCGACTCCGATTGCGCGGTCGGGCGGTGCAGTGCTGCACCGCCCGGCGGCGTGTCATGCGTTCGAGGCGGGCCGCCGCCTACTGGAAGTCGCGCACATCCGCGAGCGTGCCCTTGATCGCGGCCGCCGCCGCCATCGCCGGGCTCACCAGGTGCGTGCGCCCGCCGCGGCCCTGGCGGCCCTCGAAGTTGCGGTTCGACGTCGAGGCGCAGCGCTGGCCGGGCTCCAGCCGGTCGGCATTCATGGCCAGGCACATGGAGCAGCCCTGCAGGCGCCATTCGAAGCCCGCCTCGAGGAAGATCTTGTCGAGGCCTTCCTTCTCGGCCTCGGCCTTCACCAGGCCCGAGCCCGGCACGACCATGGCGGAGACATTGGCGGCGACCTTGCGGCCGCGCGCGATCTCGGCGGCGGCGCGCAGATCCTCGATGCGGCCGTTGGTGCACGAGCCGATGAACACGCGATCGATCGGCACGTCGACCAGGCGCGTGCCCGGCGTCAGGCCCATGTAGGCGAGCGAGCGCGCCCAGGCCTCGCGGCGGTTCTCGTCCGGCGCGTTGGCCGGGTCGGGCACCACGTCGGTGATGGGCAGCGCATCCTGCGGGCTGGTGCCCCAGGTCACCATCGGCGGGATGTCGGACCCGATAAGCTCGAGTTGGGTGTCGAAATGGGCGCCCTTGTCGCTCGGCAGGCGCCGCCATTGGCCCAGCGCCAGATCCCAGGCGCCGCCCTTCGGCGCGTAGGGACGGCCTTGCAGATACTTGAAGGTCGTGTCGTCGGGCGCGATCAGGCCGGCGCGCGCGCCCGCCTCGATCGACATGTTGCAGACCGTCATGCGGCCTTCCATCGTCATCTCGCGGATGGCGCGGCCGGCATATTCGATCACGTAGCCGGTGCCGCCGGCGGTGCCGAGCTTGCCGATGATGGCCAGGATCACATCCTTGGACGTGACGCCGAGCGGCAGGCTGCCCTCGACCGACACGCGCATGTTCTTGGCCGGCTTCTGGATCAGCGTCTGGGTGGCGAGCACATGCTCGACTTCCGAGGTGCCGATGCCGAACGCCAGCGCCCCGAATGCGCCGTGCGTGGAGGTGTGGCTGTCGCCGCAGACGATGGTCATGCCCGGCAGGGTCAGTCCCTGCTCGGGGCCGATCACATGCACGATGCCGCGGCGCGGATCGTCCAGGCCGAAATACGGCACGCCGAAATCGACGACGTTCTTCTCCAGCGTCTCGACCTGGATGCGCGATTCCTCGTCGGCGATGCCCTGGCTGAAGTCGGTCGTCGGCGTGTTGTGGTCGGCCACGGCGACGGTGGCGTCGGGCCGCCGCACCGGGCGGTGGGCCATGCGCAGCCCTTCGAAGGCCTGCGGGCTGGTCACCTCGTGCACGAGATGGCGATCGATGTAGATCACGCAGGTGCCGTCGTCCTGGCGATGCACGACATGGGCATCCCAGATCTTCTCGAACAGGGTGCGCGGCGGCGGCGGGGGCGGCGGCGGCGCCTTCTTGCGGAATGCCATGGCGTAACCTCCAGCCTTCTTATTTCTTGCCGCCGCCCTTGGCGGCGCGCACGGTGCCCTCGGCCCTGGGCTTCTCCTTCTTGAGCTTCTCGCGCCGCGGCCGCTTCGCCGCCTCCTCGGCCTGCTCGGCGATCAGCTCGCGCTGGGCCTCGACGTCCTCGGCGATGCGGCTTGCCTTGCCGCGCAGGTCGCGCAGGTAATAGAGCTTGGCGCGGCGCACGATGCCCTTGCGGACGACCTCGATCTCCCAGATGCCGGGGCTGTAGAGCGGGAACACGCGCTCGACGCCCTCGCCGAAGCTGATCTTGCGCACGGTGAAGGAGGAGTTCACGCCGGCATTCTTGCGGCCGATGCACAGGCCCTCATAGACCTGCAGGCGCTCGCGATTGCCTTCCTGCACCTTGACGTGCACGCGCAGCGTGTCGCCCGGCTCGAAGCGCGGCACCGGCCGTTCGGACTGCACCTTGTCCATCGTCGCCTGGCCGATCGTATCGAGAATGTTCATCGCATCCATCCTTTCGTCATTTCTCTTCGTTCACCCTCGCGGTCCGACGGAGGGCCCACAGGTCGGGCCGACGTCGTCGCGTAATCTCCTCCCGCTGCCTCATCCGCCAGTCGGCGACCTTGCCGTGGTGACCCGAGACCAGGACCTCCGGCACGCGCCGCTCGGTCCCGTCGGGCCCGGTCCAGCTCGCCGGCCTCGTATAGTGCGGGTACTCCAACAATCCGTCCTCGAAACTCTCCTCGCTCGCCGACGCGGGCTCGCCCATCACGCCGGGCAGCAGCCGCACGCAGCAATCCATCACCGCCATGGCCGCGATCTCGCCGCCCGAAAGCACGAAATCGCCGACCGAGATCTCCTCCAACGCGTGGGCCTCGATGACGCGCTCGTCGACGCCCTCGAACCGCCCGCATACCAGCAGCACGCCCGGCCCCGCCGCCAGCTCCCGTCCGCGCGCCTGCGTGAACGGCACGCCGCGCGGCGACAGCAGCACCTTCGGCATTCCCGGCTCGGCGACCGCCTCGATCGCCGCCGACAGCACGTCGGGCTTCATCACCATGCCGGCGCCGCCGCCGAAAGGCGCATCGTCCACCGTGCCATGGCGATCCCTGGCGAACCGCCGGATGTCGACCACCGCCAGCGACCACACGCCTTCCTTCAAAGCCTTGCCGGCCAGGCTCTCGCCCAGCGGGCCCGGAAACATCTCCGGGAAGAGCGTCAGCGCCGTCGCGCGCCACACGTTGCCCTCACGCCTCCTTCTCGTTCCCGCCCGCCAGCAGACCTGCCGGCGGATCGACCACCACCTTGCCGCCCTCGATATCGACCTCGGGGACGGCCTCGTCGGTGAAGGGCAGCATCACGGAACTGCGTGACGCGCCGCCTCCCGACACCTCCATCGTCAGGCCGCCGCCGAAATCGTGGAAGGCCATCACCTTGCCCCAATCCCGGCCGTCCCGGCCGACTGCCGGCAGACCGACCAGGTCCGCCTCGTACCACTCCCGCTCGCCCGTCGCCGGCAATGCGCTGCGCTCCACATAGAGCCGCAATCCCCGCAATCCCTCGGCCGCCGTTCGATCGGCTACGCCCTCGATCCGGGCCAGCACCGCGCCCTTGACGGCGCTCAAGGCCTCGACCCGGTACTCCTTCTTCCCCGTCTCGTCCGACAGCGCGCCGTACGTGCCGATCGCCATCGGATCCTCGGTAAAGCTCCTGATGCGCACCAGGCCACGGACACCATGCGGCGCCGCAACGACGCCCAGCAGGACGCGGTCCTTACTCACCAGCGAGGCTCATCAGCTCGCGGCAGCCTCCTTCTCGCCGCCTTCGGCCGATGCGGCGGCGGCGGCCTTCATGCGCTCCTGCGCCTTGGCGCGCGGCAGCGGCTTCTTGGTCTGGTCGCGCCGCTCGCGCGGCTTCATCATCTCGGCCTGGGCCAGGAACTTGGCGACGCGGTCCGACGGCTGGGCGCCCACCTTCAGCCAGTGCGCGATGCGCTCCTTGTCCAGCGTGATGCGCTGGGCATGCTCGCGCGGCAGCAAGCGGGTTGTAGGTGCCGAGCTTCTCGATGAAGCGGCCGTCGCGCGGGCTGCGCGAATTGGCCACCACGATGTGGAAGAACGGCCGCTTCTTGGCGCCGTGACGGGTCATACGAATCGCAAGCATTCTTTCTCCTTCGATATTTCAGCGCGGGAAGCCGGGCGGCGGCGTCATGCCACCGAGGCTGCGCATGAATCCCTTCTCTCCGAGCTTGTTGACGCGTTTCATCATCTTCAGCATGTCGGCGTGCTGCTTGAGCAGCTTGTTGACGTCCTGCACCGCCACGCCCGAGCCCTTGGCGATGCGCTTCTTGCGCGAGGCGTGGATGATGTCGGGGTTGCGCCGCTCCTTGGGCGTCATGGCGAGGATGACGGCCTCCTGGCGCTTGAGCTGACCCTCGTCGATCTTGGCCTTGGACATGGCGGCCTTGGCCTGCATGGCGCCCGGCAGCATGCCCATCAGGCCCGACAGCCCGCCCATCTTGCGCAGCTGGCGGAGCTGGTTCAGCAGGTCGTCCATGTCGAACTGGCCCTTGCGGACCTTGGCCGCGAGCTTCTCGGCGTCTTCCTTGTCGATGGTCTCGGCGGCGCGCTCGACCAGCGAGACGATGTCGCCCATGCCCAGGATGCGGCTGGCGATGCGGTCGGGATGGAACGGCTCCAGCGCGTCGAACTTCTCGCCGACGCCGATCAGCTTGACCGGCCGGCCGGTGACGGCGCGCATGGAGAGCGCCGCGCCGCCGCGCGCATCGCCATCGACCCGGGTCAGCACGATGCCGGTGACGGCCAGACGCTCGTTGAACGCCTTGGCGACGTTGACCGCGTCCTGGCCGGTCATGGCGTCGGCGACCAGCAGGGTTTCCTTGGGCTTGGCGAGGTCGCTGATGTCGGCGACCTCCTTCATCAGCTCCTCGTCGATGGAGAGCCGGCCCGCCGTGTCGAGGATCAGCACGTCGAAGCCCTCGCGGCGCGCCGTTTCCAGCGCGCGCCGCGTGATGGCAAGCGGCATCTCGAGCGGCACGATCGGCAGCGTCGGCACGCCGGTCTGCTCGCCCAGGATCTTGAGCTGCTGCTGGGCGGCCGGGCGGCGCGTGTCGAGCGAGGCCATCATGACCTTGTGCCTGGTCGCGAAGCTGCCGCCGAACATCTCGGCCGCCATGCCCTGCGGGCCCTGGCTCAGGCGATAGCCGATCTTGGCGCTGGTCGTGGTCTTGCCCGAACCCTGCAGGCCGACCATCAGGATGACGACCGGCGGGACGGCGTTGAGGTCGAGATCGGCGACCGTGCCGCCCAGCATCTCGACCAGGTGATCGTTGACGATCTTGATCACCATCTGGCCCGGCGTGACCGAGCGGATCACATCGGCGCCGATCGCCTTGGGTCGCACCGAATCGATGAACTGGCGCACGACGGGCAGCGCCACGTCGGCCTCGAGCAGGGCGGTGCGGACCTCGCGCAGGGCCGCGTCGACATCGGCTTCCGAGAGCGCGCCGCGCCCGCGAAGCTTGTCGAAGACGTCGCCCAGACGTTTGCTCAGACCCTCGAACATCGCACTCCTAAAAGCCCAAAGACGTATCAGCGCCGATGCGCGAGCCTTCGCGGATCAGCGGAGCTCCCCGAAGGGGGAACCTTAGAAATCGGCACGACCGATTGAGCGGCCGGGGTATAAGGCCTGCCGGGCAAGGAGTTCAAAGGCTTGGCGGCTGGCGATAACCTATTGAATCATAACGATATCAGACCGATCCGGTGGTGGGCCATCGTGGTCTTCCTGGCCGTCCTGCCGGTGTTGCTGGTGCCGGCGGTCTGGCTGTTCCGCGACCGCGGCATGCTGCCCATGCTGGCGGCGTTCTTCGCCATCGCCCTGTTTGCGCTCGTGGTCGCGATGGCGCCTTGGGGTCGCTCCGCCCTGCCCGCGCTGGGATTCCGCCATGCGGGCTGGAAGCCCATCGTGCTGGGCACTGTCGTGGCGCTCGTGATCTCCGTCGCCGTCACCCAGTTCGGCATCGAGCCCAAGGGCATCCAGCAGGCGATGGAGATCGCCCGCGAGCCTGCGATGTTCGTCGCCAGCCTGGCGGTGATGGCGGTGCTGGCGCCGCTGGTCGAGGAGACGGTGTTTCGCGGCCTGCTCTACGGCTGGATCGCGGGCCGCTGGGGCACCATCGCCGCCTGGCTCGTGAGTTCGCTGGCCTTCGCCGCCGCCCATGTCGAGCTGGCGCACGTGATCCTGGTCCTGCCGCTCGGCCTGTGGTTCGGCTGGCTCAGGCGGCGCACCGACTCGCTGTGGCCCTCGCTGGTGGCGCACATGGCGAACAACGGCCTCGCCGTCGTGGCGGCGGCGCTGTTCAACATGTAGTCAGGCTTGCGAGCTTGCGGTCGACGAAGTCGAGCCGGTCCTGGCCCCAGAAGATCTCGCCGTCGATCACGAACGAGGGCGCGCCGAACACGCCTCGGTCGATCGCGTATTTGGTATAGGAGTCGCGCTTGTCGGCCATGCTCGGCGATTCGCTCGCCTTGAGCACGGTGGCGGCGTCGAGCCCGCAGCCGGCGATGATCTCCTGCAGGGTCGCCGGATCGCCGGTGTTCTTCTCCTCGGCCCACAGCGCATGCAAAACGGCGTGCGCCAGCTTGATGGCGTCGCGCATGCGGCCGAGCTCGCGCAGCGCGATCACGCACTTGGCGGCCGGCAGCTCGTTGGCGGGAAAGAACTTGGGCTCGAGGGTGAGCTCAACGCCGAGATGGTCGCGCCAGCGCTTCAGCTCCATCATGCGGTAGGCTTGGCGCTGCGGCGCGCGCTTGGGCAGCGGCAGACCGCCCGACACGGAGAACACCGAGCCGAAATCGACCGGCCAGATCGTGACATGGGCGTTGTGCTTCTGGGTGATTGCCTCGAAGCGCTTGGAGCCGAGATAGGTCCAGGGCGAGTTCAACGAAACGTAGTAGTCGATATGCTTGGCCATGGTCAGTCCTCCCCGGAGGCACTGTGGCGCAATGGCAGGCGACAGCAAGGTCTCCCTGAGCCATCCTGACCACGTGTCGGAACAAATCATCGCGATCACCGGCGGCGACGCCGGCTATTTCGACCTGATGAAGGACTGCATCGGCTCGTTGCGCGCCACGCCCGAAGGCCGCGCGCTGTCGCTTGGCGTGCTCGATTGCGGCCTGACGCAAGAGCAGCGCGACTGGTGCGTCGGCCAGGGCGCCGACGTCGTCGTGCCCGGCTGGGATTTCGACTTCCCGGGCCGCGACGGGCTCAAGGATGGCTACAAGGCGCTGACGGCCCGGCCTTTCCTGCCGCGCTATTTCCCGGGCTTCGCGCTCTATCTCTGGATCGATGGCGATTGCTGGGTGCAGCAGGCAGACGCGATCTCGCTGTTCCTCGCCGCGGCGCGCACCGGCGCGCTGGCCGTGGCGCCCGAGATCCATCGCTCGATGCGCCACTACCATCATGCCTGGGGCGAGTTCTCCGCGGTGTGCGGCCAGGCCTATGAAGCCTGCTTCGGCAGGGACACCGCCGAGCGGCTGATCCGCTATCCCATGATCAATGCCGGCGTGTTCGCGCTCGCGGCCGATGCGCCGCACTGGGCGGGCTGGGCCGATCTCTACGGCGACGCCCTGCAGCGCTCGACCGACCTCACCGACCAGCTCGCCCTCAATGCGCTGGTGTACGACAAGGGCTTCCCCTGCGAGCCGCTGCCCAGCCGCTGCAACTGGCCGGTCCATCACGCCACGCCGGCATGGGATGCGGCGCGCCGGCTGTTCGTCGAGCCGGCCATGCCCTACGAGCCGCTCGGCATCCTGCACCTCACGATCTACACCAAGAGGCTGGCGGCGCTCGATGTGCGCGAGCTTGGCGGGCCCCGTGCCGGCGAGGTGCGGATGCGCTCGTTGCGCTGGCCCGGACGAACGGCCATATAGCGCCGCATGGCCGGGACGCCGTTCCTCAAGATGCACGGGCTGGGCAACGACTTCGTCGTGCTCGATGCGCGCGGCGCTGCGCTCGATCTGACGCCGGCCCATCGGCGCGCGATTGCCGACCGGCGGCGCGGCGTGGGTTGCGACCAGCTGATCGTGCTCGAGACGCCGACCGAGCGCGACGCCGATGTCTTCATGCGCATCTACAACCCCGATGGCGGCGAGGCCGGCGCCTGCGGCAACGCCACCCGCTGCGTCGCTTCGGTGCTGATGGACGAGCGCCGGGCCGACCAGGTCACGGTGCAGACGATCTCCGGCCTGCTCGAATTCGCAGAAGGCCGGGTCAGGGTCCAACGGCCTGCCGATGATCTCAGTCGATATGGGCCCCGCCGGGCTCGACTGGCGCGACATTCCGGTGCGTGAGCCCTGCGACACCAACCACATGCCGGTCGGGTCGGGCCCGCTGCAGGATCCCGTCGGCACCAGCATGGGCAATCCGCACGCTACCTTCTTCGTTGCCGACGCCGAGGCGATCCCGCTCGCCGAGCTGGGGCCCGGGCTCGAGCACGACCGCTTCTTTCCCGAGCGCGCCAATATCGGCGTCGCTCAGCTCCTGGAAGACGGCCGGCTGCGCCTGCGGGTCTGGGAGCGCGGCGCGGGCCTCACTCTCGCCTGCGGCTCGGGCGCCTGCGCGGCGGTGGTGGCGGCGAGCCGCCGCGGCCTGGTGAAGCGCAAGGCCGACGTCGTCGTCGACGGCGGCACGCTCACCATCGAATGGCTGCGCGACGGCCATGTGTTGATGACCGGCGGCATCGCGCTTGCCTTCAAGGGCGAGCTCGATCCCTCGCTGCTGGCCTGAGGAGCGCGCGTGAGCGAAACCGTCCAAACCGAGAAGAAGGGCTGGCTGTCGCGCCTGCGCGAGGGGCTTTCCAAGTCGACCAAGCGCGTCACCGAGAGCATCACCGGCCTCTTCACCAAGAAGAAGCTCGACCAGCAGACCCTCGACGAACTGGAGGATGCGCTGATCCAGGCCGATCTCGGCGTCAGCGTCGCGGCGCGCCTGGTCGACAAGCTCGGCAGGGAGCGTTTCGGCAAGGAAGTCACCGACGAGGAGGTGCGGGCCGCCTTCGCCGACGACATCGCCGAGATCCTGCAGCCGGTGGCCGTGCCGCTCGCCATCGATCCGGCGCGCAAGCCCTATGTCGTGCTGGTGGTGGGCGTGAACGGCAGCGGCAAGACCACGACCATCGCCAAGCTCGCCAACCTCTACAAGGGCGAGGGCCGCACGGTCATGCTGGCGGCGGGCGACACGTTCCGCGCCGCCGCCGTCGAGCAGCTCAAGATATGGGGCGATCGCGCCGGCGTGCCGGTGATCGCCAAGCAGACCGGCGCCGATGCCGCGGGGCTGGCCTACGAGGCTTTGGAACGCGCCCGCGCAGAGCATTGCGACGTGCTGCTGATCGACACGGCGGGCCGCCTGCACAACAAGGCCAACCTGATGGACGAGCTGGCCAAGATCGTGCGCGTCATCCGCAAGCTCGATCCCGATGCGCCGCATTCCTGCCTGCTGGTGCTCGATGCCACGACCGGCCAGAATGCCCACGCTCAGGTGGAGACCTTCAAGACCATGTCGCCCGTCGATGCCCTGGTGGTCACCAAGCTCGACGGCAGCGCCAAGGGCGGCGTGCTGGTGGCGCTGGCCGAGAAGTTCAAGCTGCCGGTGGTTGCCATCGGCGTCGGCGAAGGTATCGATGACTTGCGGCCGTTCGAGGCTCGCGCCTTCGCCCGCGGATTGATGGGGTTGCCGGCATGACCGAGCAGGCGAGAGAGGGACGTGTCGGCGTGCAGCGCTTCTATGCCACGGCGCTGGAGCTGGGGCCGCTGCTGCTGTTCTTCGTGGCCAACAGCAAATGGGGCATCTTCGTCGGCACCGGGGTGTTCATCGCCGCCACCGCGGTGGCGCTGCCCTGCTATCGCTGGCTGGAAAAGCGTTGGCCGGTCATGCCGCTGGTCGGCGGCTTCTTCGTGCTGGTGTTCGGCGGCCTCACCATCTGGCTGCAGGACGACACCTTCATCAAGCTCAAGCCCACCATCGTGAACTGCCTGTTCGGCGTCATCCTGGGCGGCGGCCTGATGTTCTTCCGCCGTCCGCTCCTGAGGCCGATCTTCGGCGCCGCCTTTCGGCTGACCGACGAGGGCTGGCGCAGGCTCACCCTGCGCTGGGCGCTGTTCTTCTTCGTCCTGGCGGCGGTCAACGAAGTGATGTGGCGCGGCTTCTCGACCGACACCTGGATCGCCAGCAAGATGCTCCTGAGCTTCCCGCTCACGCTGGTCTTCGCCTTCCTGCAGATACCGCTGCTCAAGCGCTACTGGGACGGTCCGGACAATCCCTTCGCCTGATCGTCAGACGCCCGCCGGCTTGCGCGGCGGCCACATACGGGCGAGATCGCCCGTCGGATTGGAGTAGGTCGCGAAATCGGTCTTGCCGCGCGAGTCGTGGAAATGGGCCAGCGCCCAGACGACGGTCGGGAAGGCGAGCTGCTCCCAGGGGATGTCGGCCCAGTCGAGCAGCGCCACATCCTCGCTCTCCACGCCGGGCGCCACGTCGGCATTGATCAGCCGCGCGCGATACATGATCTGCACCTGGCCGATGCGCGCCACGCTGTACATGGCGAGCAGGCGGTCGATCTCGATGGTGGCGCAGGCCTCTTCCTGGGCCTCGCGCTGGGCGGCCTGCTCCGTCGTCTCGCCCAGCTCCATGTAGCCCGCCGGCAGGGTCCAGAATCCCTTGCGCGGCTCGATGGCCCGCTTGGCGAGCAGGATCTTGGTCCCCCAGGTGCAGACCGCGCCGGCCACGATCTTGGGATTCTGGTAGTGGATGAACTCGCAGCGCGCGCAGACCAGCCGTTCGCGATTGTCACCCTCGGGGATGCGCGGCTCGAAATGATCCGGCGGATCCCAGGGCAGGCGCGGACGGTCGGGGAGGGGCGGCGTGCTCATCGCTCCCGCTCTTACGCTGCGCGGATCAGCGCCGCAACGCCGGGCAGTGTCTTGCCTTCCATCCATTCCAGGAAGGCGCCGCCGGCCGTCGAGACGTAGGAGAATTTCTCTTCCACGCCCGCCGCCGTGAGGGCGGCTACCGTGTCGCCGCCGCCCGCCACCGACAGGAGCTTGCCCGCGCTGGTGAGGTCGGCCACCGCTTTCGCCAGCGCCACGGTGCCGGCATCGAACGGCTTGATCTCGAAGGCGCCCAGCGGCCCGTTCCAGATCAAGGTGGCGCAGTCCTTCAGCTCCTCGACATAGAGGTCGATCGATCGCGGGCCGATGTCGAGGATCATCTGGTCGTCGGGGCAGGCATTGATGTCGACCACCTTGTGCGGCGCGCCGGCCTTGAATTCAGGAGCTATCGCGGCGTCGACCGGCAGCAGGATCTTGCAGTTGGCGGCCTTCGCCTTGGCCACGATGTCGCGCGCAGTCTTAGCCAGGTCGTTCTCGCACAGCGACTTGCCCACCTTGATCCCTTCGGCGTGCAGGAAGGTATTGGCCATGCCGCCGCCGACGATCAGCTTGTCGACCCGGCTGACGAGATTGCCCAGCAGGTCGAGCTTGGTGGAGACCTTGGCGCCGCCGACGACGGCGCAGACCGGCCGTCTGGGATTGCCCAATGCCTTGTCGAGCGCCTCGAGCTCGGCCTGCATCAGCCGGCCGGCCGCGGCCGGCAGGCGGTTGGCGAGTCCCTCCGTCGAGGCGTGCGCGCGGTGCGCCGTGGAAAAGGCGTCGTTGACATAGACGTCGCCCAGCACCGAGAGCTTGTCGATGAAGCCGGCGTCGTTCTTTTCCTCCTCCTTGTGGAAGCGGAGGTTCTCCAGCAGCAGCACCTCGCCGGGCTTCAGCACGCGCACGGCGTCCTCGGCAAGCGGCCCGATGCAGTCCTCGGCGAAGGCGACCGGCTTGCCCAAGGCCTTGGACAAGGGTTCGACCAGCGGCCTGAGCGACATCTCGGGCACGCGTTTGCCGCCGGGCCGGCCGAAATGGCTCAGCACGATCACCTTGGCGCCCTTGGCCGCCAGCTCGGCGAGGGTGGGCACGGCGCGCTCGATGCGCGTGGCGTCGGTCACCTGGCCGGCCTTCATCGGCACGTTGAGATCGACGCGCACCAGCACGCGTTTGCCGGATACGTCGATCGAATCGATTGTCTTGAAGCTCGCGTTGGGCATCTACCTGCTCTTTGCCATCATCGTTTACGGATAACGAATATCAGTATCTCGCCCTCGCGCCAACTCGAGACCAATTCATGGCCGGTCTGCCTGCAATAGGCGGGGAAGTCCTGCTCGGCCGCGGGATCCGTGGCGCGCACCGTGAGCAGTCCGCCCACCGGCAGCTCGCGCAGCTTGCGGTTGGCGCGCAGCACGGGCAAGGGGCACATCAGGCCGGTGGCGTCGTATTCGAGCGTGTCAGTCACGGGGGCGATAATACTTCATGGCTTCGGGCAGCCACTGGCGAATGTCGTTGAGCCGGGTCGTGCTGGCGGGATGGGTGCTCAGCCATTCCGGCTGGTTGCGCCCGGTGCTGGCGGCGCGCATGCGCTGCCAGACGGTGATCGCCTCGCGCGGGTCGTAGCCCGCCAGCGCCATCAGCACCAGGCCGATGCGGTCGGCTTCCGATTCCTGCGCCCGCGACATCGGCAGGACGAAGCCCACCGTAGCGCCCGCGCCCAGCGCCGCCATCATGGCCGGCAGATAGGCGCGGCTGCGTCCGCTCACCGTTGCCGACAGGGCGACGGCGGCGGCGGTCGCACCGACCTGTGCCACGAGCTGGTCGCTCATGCGCTCGGCGCCGTGCCGCGCCAGGGCGTGCGCCACTTCATGGCCGATCACCACCGCCAGTCCCGCCTCGGTGCGGGCGATCGGCAGGATGCCGGTATAGACCACGACCTTGCCGCCCGGCAGGCAGAAGGCGTTCGGCTCGCTGTTGTCGATGGTCTTGAATTCCCAGCGGAAGTGCGGCGCGCGCCACAGGTCGTTGGGCGGCCGTTCCGCCGCCGCGGCGATGCGCCGGCCGACCTTCCCGACCAGCGCATTGGTCTGCGCGTCGTGCGACAGCGCTTCCTTGGAGAGTACCTGCTGATAGGCCTGCAGGCCCATCTGCCGCTCCTCGTTCTCGCTCACCAGCATGAGCTGTGAACGGCCGGTGACCGGCGCCGACTGGCAGGCGGCAAGCAGCGCGGCCGCGCTGCAGAGGGCCAGGAGCAGTCGCGGAGCGGAGCGCATGGACCCGACTCTAGGGGTGGCCCGGCGTCAGGTCGAGGGGCCGTCAGGTCGAGAGGAAGCCGGGGCCGCCGCGGCGTTGGAGCTCGTCGCCGACATCGCGGCCCATCGCCTCGCCGTCGCTGGCCGACCCGCGACGCTCGGCGGCGATCAGCGCCGAGCCGTCGGGCTTGGCGATCAGCCCGCGCAGATGGAGCGCGCCATCGGCTGTGAGAACGGCGTGACCGGCGATCGGCGTGCGGCAGGACCCGTCGAGCACGGCCAGCATTGCGTGCTCGGCGGCCACGCAGGTCGCCGTCGGCGCATGATCGATCGCGGCGAGCCAGGTCCGCACCCGGGTATCGGAGTCGGCGGCACTCGATGCAGACCGCACCCTGTCCGACGGCCGGCAGCATCTCGTCTTCCGGCACCGGCGCGCCGACATGGGCCATGCCGAGCCGCTTCAGTCCGGCCAGGGCAAGCACCGTCGCCTCGACGACACCGGCCTCGCGCTTGGCAAGCCGGGTGTCGACATTGCCGCGCAGGTTGACGATCTGCAGATCGGGCCGGCGATGCAGCAGTTGCGCGCGCCGGCGCAGCGCCGAGGTGCCGACGATGGCGCCGCGTTTCAGGTCGGCGATGCGCCGCACGTCGCCGGCGATCAGCACGTCGCGTGCATCCTCGCGCGGCAGGAAGGCCGAGATGGCGAGCTGCGGTGGCTGCGCCGTCGGCATGTCCTTCATGCTGTGGACGGCGGCATCGATCCGGCCGGCGAGCAGCGCCTCCTCGATCTCCTTGACGAACAATCCCTTGCCGCCCGCTTCCGACAGGGGCCGGTCCTGGATGGCATCGCCCGTGGTCTTGATGACGACGATCTCGACGGCATCGGCTGCCGCGAGCGTGGGTACGACGGCGGCCAGCGCGTCGCGCACCAGGCCGGCCTGCGCAAGCGCGAGCTTGCTGCCGCGCGTGCCCAGTCTCAGGAGGGGAGGCGCCATGGGCGATGCTCTAGCGTAGGTGGACGCCCGACGCTAGAAGACAGGCCATGCGGGTGATGGGAATCGAAACGAGCTGCGACGAAACGGCCGTCGCCATCGTCGAGGCGCCGGCCGGCCGGGGGCCCGGCGGCACCATCCTTGCGAATGCGATCTACAGCCAGTTGGTCGAGCATCGGCGCTTCGGCGGCGTGGTGCCGGAGATCGCCGCGCGCGCCCATCTCGAGCGCATCGACGGTCTGGTCGAACAGGCGCTCGGGGAGGCCGGCCTCGGCCTGGGCGATCTCGACGGCATCGCCGCCACCGGCGGGCCGGGCCTGATCGGTGGCGTGATGGTGGGCCTCATGACGGCCAAGGCGCTGGCCTTTGCCCACGAAAAGCCCTTCCTCGCCATCAACCATCTCGAAGGCCATGCGCTGTCGGTGCGGCTCACCGAGCCGGTCGATTTCCCCTACCTGCTGCTGCTGGTCTCGGGCGGCCATTGCCAGCTCCTCACCGTGCGCGGGCCCGGCGACTTCACGCGGCTCGGCACCACCATCGACGATGCGGTGGGCGAATGCTTCGACAAGACGGCCAAGCTGCTGGGCCTCGGCTTTCCCGGCGGGCCGGCCGTCGAGCGCATGGCGAAGGACGGCGATGCGCAGCGCTTCGCCCTGCCGCGGCCGATGTGGCGCAAGCCGGGCTGCGATTTCTCCTTCTCCGGCCTCAAGACCGCGGTCCGCCAGACCGTGGAGAAGCTCGATCCGGCGGACTCCCGCGCCATCGCCGATCTCTGCGCCTCCTTCCAGCGCACCGTGGGCGACGTGCTGGCCGATCGGTGCGCCAATGCGCTCGCCGCCGCCCCGTCGCCCACGCTGGTGGTGGCCGGCGGAGTCGCCGCCAACCTTTATCTGCGCGGCCGCCTGCAGGCGGTTGCGGCCCAGCATGGTGCCGCTCTGGTCGCGCCGCCGGTCAGGCTCTGCACCGACAATGGCGCCATGATCGCCTGGGCCGGCATCGAGCGGCTGCGGCGGGGCTGGACCGATACGCTCGACTTCAAGCCGCGGCCGCGCTGGCCGCTTGATCCTGGCGTCGTCGTTCCGGTGTAGAGTGCGGGCATGAGCACCGCTCCCGAGGTCGCCCCGCTGTTCGCCACGCCGGTGGTCTTTTCCGACGTGCCCGATGCTGCGGCGCTCAACGCCGAGCTGCGCAAGGTGATCGATCAGCGCCGGCGGACGCACGAGGGCACGCAGCATTCCAATCTCGGCGGCTGGCAGTCGAGCTGGGACATGGACCGTTGGGGCGGCGCGGCGGCGATCAAGCTCCTGGCCATCGCCCGCAATACCGCCAACCGCATCACCACGGATCGCGAAGGCAAACCGGTCAACGTGACCTGGCGCGCCAATATGTGGGCCAACGTCAACCGGAGCGGCCACGGCAACGAGTTCCATTCCCATCCCGCCAGCTTCTGGTCCGGCGTCTACTATGTCGATGACGGCGGCATCGCCGCCGATCCCTCGCTGGGCGGCGAGCTGGAATTCATGGATCCGCGCGGACCGGGCCCGGCGATGTACGCGCCTCACCTGGCCTTCGCCATGCCGGGCGGGCTCTCGGTCGGCGCCAACGAGACGGTGTCGCCCAGGTCCGGCCGCATGGTGATGTTCCCCTCCTGGGTGCTGCACCAGGTGCGGCCCTATCGCGGCGGCGCCGAGCGCGTTTCCATCGCCTTCAATCTCAGCCTGTGACCGCCATCGGCCATATCGGTGTCGTGGGCGGCGGCGCCTGGGGCACCGCGCTCGCCTGCCTGGCGCGCCGCGCCGGCCGTCGCGTGACGCTGTGGTCGCGCGATCCCGCCGTTGCCGCCGCGGTCGCGCAGCAGCGCGCCAATCCTGTCTACCTGCCGGGCATGGCGCTCGATGCCGGCATCGAGGCGGCAGCAGATCTGGCCGGGCTCGCGCCGTGCGAGGCCGTGCTGTTGGTGTGTCCGGCGCAGGCCGTGCGCGAGGTGGCCAAGGGGTTGAGCGGCAGCGCTCCCGTGGTGATCTGCGCCAAGGGCATCGAAGCGGCGAGCGGCCTGCTGATGCCGGAGGTCGTGGACGAGGTTCTGCCGGGCCGGCCGCTCGGCATGTTGTCCGGTCCGAGCTTTGCCGAGGAGGCCATTCGGGGCCTGCCGACCGCGGTCAGCATTGCAACGGCGGACGCATCGCTCGGCCGCGCCCTGGCCGGCGCCTTGGCGGCCGGGGCATTCCGGCCCTATTGGACGCACGATGTGCAGGGCGTGGCGTTGGGCGGCGCGGTCAAGAACGTGCTGGCGATCGCCGCCGGCATCGTCGAAGGCCGTGGGCTTGGCCACAACGCGGCGGCCGCCTTGATCACGCGCGGCTTCGCCGAGATGGCCCGGCTCGGCCAGGCGATGGGCGCCGAGCTCGAGACGCTGACCGGCCTGAGCGGATTGGGCGACCTGGTGCTGACCTGCCACGGGCCGCTGTCGCGCAACCGTTCGCTCGGCGCGGCGCTGGGCGCCGGCACGCCTCTGGCCCATTACCTCAGCGGCCGGCGACAGGTGGTCGAAGGCGAGGCGACGGCGCCGGCGGTGCTGGCCCGCGCCGCGCGCCATCGCATCGAGATGCCGATTTGTGCCGCCGTCGATGCTATCCTGCATCAGGGTGCGGACCTCGACGAGGCGATCCGCGCTCTGCTGGCGCGTCCGCTGCGACGGGAGGGGGAGTGACATGGCGCATTGGCTGCTGAAATCGGAGCCTTCGGCCTATTCCTGGGATCAGCTCGTCAAGGAGAAGCAGACGTCGTGGACGGGCGTGCGCAACGCCCAGGCCGCGATCAACCTCAAGGCCATGAAGGCGGGCGAGCGCTGCTTCTTCTATCATTCGGGCGAGGGCAAGGAGATCGTCGGCATCGCCGAGATCGTGAAGCCCGCCTATCCCGATCCCACCGACAAGGCGGGCAAGGCGGTTACGGTCGACGTCAAGGCGGTGCAACCGGTCAAGCAGGCCGTGACGCTCGCCGCCATCAAGGCCGACCCGGTGTTCAAGGACTTCAAGCTGGTGCGTCAGTCGCGCCTCAGCGTCGTGCCCGTCAGCGACGAGCACTGGAAGCTGCTGCTCAAGATGTCCGGCACGAAGTGACGCTGGCCTAACGCGCCACCCAGGCCTCGTAGTCGCGCGCCACGTCCTCGACGGCGGTCTCGTAGATGCGCTTGCCGTGCTCGGGCGTGGCGAGGTTGGGATCCGAGCCGATGCGTCCGTCGGGGAAGGCGCGGCGGTAATCCTCGGCGTCGGCGAACGACCCGTTGGGGGCGATCCGGGGCTCCATCGGCTTCTGCTGCATGGTCTCGGGAAAGCGGTACCAGGTGAGCGCCACTTCCGACGGCGTGGCATGGCTGCCTTCGGCGCTGCCATAGAGCTCCCGGCTCAGGCTCTTGATGCCGGCACTTTCCCACCAGTTGCGCAGCACGCACTTGATCGAGGGCTGGTTGCTCAGCCGCTCCATCGAGCGCTCGGCGTAGATCTCGGAGAAGGCCGCCGTCACGGTGGCGACGTTGCCGCCATGGCCGTTGATGAAATAGAAGCGAGTGAAGCCATGCCGCGCCAGCGACATCACCTGGTCGCGGATGAGCGCGATCAGGGTCGTTGGCCGCACCGTCATCGAACCGGGAAAGGCCAGGTGATGCTGGGCCATGCCGACCGAGATGGTCGGCGCCACCAGCGCCCCTACCTTCTCGCCGACGCCGCGGCCGATCATCTCGGCGGTCAGCGCGTCGGTGCCGATCAGGCCGGTCGGCCCATGCTGCTCGGTCGAGCCGATGGGGACGATGATGCCCGTCTTGCCCTTGAGATAGTCCTCGACGAAGGTCCAGGTCTTGAGTTGAAGCTGCACCAACCACTCCTTTACAGATCCAGCGCCGCCGGATCGGTGACCGGAGCCTGGCAGGTCATGTTGCAGCAAACGTAGAGGGCGGGCCTGCCGCCGGCCAGACCTTTCCCCGCCGCTGGATGATCTGCCGGCAAGGATGCGGTCGGCGCGAGGCGGCGCACGATCTTGTTGGGCAGGCTTTTGCCGTAGACGGCGCGGCGCAGCGCTTCCGTTGCGGGCTGCTCGAAGTCGCCCACGATCACCAGCTCGGTGCCGGCCTGCAGGAGCTCATGGTTGTTCAGGAGCGTCATCAGCGGGAAGAAATTGCCGTCCAGCTCGCCGGCGAAGGCCGCGACCTGCCGCTCGGCCTTGTCGCGCCACGTGGCCTCGCCGGTCAGCACCCACAGCCGCGCGAACACGCCGACCAGCGTCGCATTGCCGGCCGGCGCGGCATTGTCGTGGCAATGCTTGTTGCGCACGATCAGGTCGGCGGCGTCGTCGGCCGTGATGAAATAGCCGCCGCCTTCGGCGTCGGCGAAATGCCGGTCGAGCACAAGCACCAGGGCCGTGGCCTCGTCCATGTAGCGCGTCTCGCCCGTCGTCTCGAACAAGGCGAGGCCGGCGCGCGCCATGTTGGCGTAGTCGTCCAGGGTGGCGCGATGCAGCCGCTTGCCGGCGCGATGCGAATGGAACAGTCGGCCGCTCTCGTCCCGCATCGTGTCCATGACGAAGCGCCAGGCGCGGAGCGCCGCGGCGAGCCAGTCGTCGCGCTCGAACACGGCCGACGCATTGGCCAGGGCGGCGATCATCAGGCCGTTCCAGTCGGCCAGCACCTTGTCGTCCCAGCCCGGCCAGACCCGCCGGTCGCGCACCGCCTTCAGCTCGGCGCGCAGGCCCGCCAGCCGCCGCTCCTCGGCCTCGCCCAAGAGCGCGGGCGCGCGGTTGCGATGCAGGATGGTGTGATGCTCCCAGTTTCCCTGCGGCGTGACGTCGTAGACCGGCTTGAGGAAGGACGAGTTCGCCGGCCCCAGCACGGCATCGATCTCGGCTTCGTCCCAGACGTAGAACTTGCCTTCGACCCCTTCGCTGTCGGCGTCGTAGCTCGCCGCGAAGCCGCCGCTCTCGGCCACCATCTCCCTCAGCACCCAGTCGCAGGTCTCGGCGATCCGCTGCGCATAGAGCGGACTCCTGGTCTCCTGCCAGACCAGCGTGAGCAGGTCGACGAGCTGCGCATTGTCGTAGAGCATCTTCTCGAAATGCGGGATCAGCCACTCGTTGTCGGTGGCGTAGCGGGCGAAACCGCCGCCCAGGTGATCGTAGATGCCGCCCTGGCACATCCGGTCCAGGGTCACGGTGACGGCGTCGAACAAGTGCCGGTTCGCGCGATCGCGCAGCCAGCCGCGCCAGAGGTTCTCGAACAGGTACGGCGAGGGGAATTTCGGCGCCTGGCCCAGCCCGCCCCAGGTCGGATCGCATTCCTGGGCCAGGCGATCGGCAATGCGATCGAGCAGCGCCAGCGGGATCGGCGGGCCGTCGCCCGTGAGCTCGACGGCCTTGTTGCTGGCTTTCTGCCGCAGCGCCTGCAGCAGCCCGGCGCGGTTGGTCTCGATATCCTGCGGCTTGTCGCGCCAGGCCCCCGCGACGCCACGCAATACATCGACAAAGCTCGGCCGGCCGTAGCGCGCCGGATAGGGAAAGTAGGTGCCGCCCCAGAACGGCTCGCCTGACGGCGTGCAGAACATGGTGAGCGGCCAGCCGCCCGGCTCGCCCAGGATCTGCAGCGCCTGCATGTAGATGGCATCGACGTCCGGCCGTTCCTCGCGATCGACCTTGATGTTGACGAACAGCTCGTTCATCACCGCCGCCACCTCGGGTGATTCGAAGCTCTCGTGCGCCATGACGTGGCACCAGTGGCAGGCGGCGTAGCCGACCGACAGCAGGATGGGCCGGTTGGTGCGCTTGGCCTCGGCCAGCGCCGCCTCGCCCCACGCCCACCAGTGGACCGGGTTGCCGGCATGCTGCAGCAGGTAGGGGCTGGTCTCGGCGGCCAGCCGGTTGCGGCCTTCCATCATGGTGGCGCTTCTCCGAGATTGCCTTCGCTGTTGATCAGCAGAACGCGCGAGCGTCTGTCGAGTTTCAACGCCTCGAAGGCGGCTTCTTCGGTGCAGACGCGCGTCAGCGCGGCGAGTCCCGCGCATCCCGACGGACCCGAGGCGAGGGCGGGATCGTCGCCCAGCGGATCGGCGAACAGGCGCCGCGCCGGCATGACCTGATCCTCCTCGATGGTCATGAACCAGTCCGTGGCCTCGGCCACCACCGGCCAGGTCACCGGCGAGATCTCGCGGCAGGCCAGGCCTCCCATCACCGTGTCGGCGTTGCCGCTCGCCGGGACGGGCCGGCCCGCCCGATTGCTCTGGAACCAGCAATCCGCGCTCGTGGGCTCGACGACGATGAAGGTCGGCCGCTCGGGCAGGACCGCCCACAGATAGCCGATCACCGCGGCGGCGAGCCCGCCCACGCCCGCCTGCACGAAGACATGGGTGGGCGCGCGCCGTCCCTGCTGGACGATGGCTTCGTGCGCCAGCACGCAATAGCCGCGCATGACGCTGCGCGGCACCGAATCGTAGCCTTCCCAGGAGGTGTCGGAGATGATCGTCCAGCCATTCTCCTGCGACCTGCGCCGGCATTCGGCGACGGCCGCGTCATAGTCTCCGTCGACGCGGATGACCTCGGCGCCGCGGGCGCGGATGGCGGCCTCCTTCTCGGCGCTGGTGAATTTGGGCAGGAACACGAAGCAGCGATTGCCGAACAGCTTGGCGCCTGCGGCTACCGAGCGGCCATGATTGCCCGAGCTCGCGGTGGCGAAGGTGAACCGGGAGGTGATCTCGCGATGCTCGCCCCGCATCACCTCGGCGAAGGTCGCGCTGGCATGATGGGCCTCGCCGACCGCGCCAGAGAGCTCGTTGTAGACGGCGATCACGCCGCCCAGGGCCTTGAAGGCGCCGAAGCCGAAACGCTGGCTTTCGTCCTTGACCCGGATCTCGCCGACCCCAAATCGTTCGGCGAGGGCGGGCAGCGACTGGAGCGGCGTCGGCTGATGCCGGGGGCATTCCTTCAGCATGTCGCTGAGCTCGGGAATGCCGTTGGGATTGATCACGAACTGCTGTTCGCGGCCGAATTTCTGGTCCGGCTTGAGGCGCGGATTCTTGGCCAACCAGGGAGGAACCATGGCCGGTCATAGCATGGTCCACGGGCGGAAGATCGCCTAAGCTCGGCAAAACGGAGAGACCTATGAAGGTGAATGTCGAAGTGACCTGCACGCCGGAGGAGGCGCGTCTCTTTTTCGGCCTGCCGGACATCAAGCCGATGCAGGACCGCATCATGGGCGAGATCGAGGAGCGCCTGCGCTCCAGCCTCGGCGCCATGAATCCAGAGACGATCTTCAAGACCTGGCTGCCGGCCTCCATGCAGGGCATGGAACAGATGCAGCAGATGCAGCAGGCGTTCTGGTCGCAGCTCGCCAACATCGCCACCAGCTCCGGCACCGCAAAGAAGGAATGAAACGGCGATGAGCCAGCGCGACAAGCCCACCGACCCCAAGCCCTATTACGAAGCCCATGTCTTCTGCTGCACCAACCGCCGGCCGGCCGGGCATCCTCGCGGCTGCTGCGCGGAGAAGGGCAGCGAGGCGCTGCGCGACTACATGAAAGGCCGCGCCCGCGAGCTTGGCCTGAAGAAGGTCCGCATCAACAACGCGGGCTGCCTCGATCGCTGCGAACTGGGCCCCACCGTCGTGATCTACCCCGAAGGCGTCTGGTACGCTTGCGCCACCAAGGAAGACGTCGACGAGGTGCTGCAGAAGCACCTGGTCGAGGGCGGCCGGGTCGAGCGCCTGATGCTGCGCACCGAAGACAAGCTGCCGGCCGATCGTGCCAGGCGTTGACGTCGTCCCGACGCGCGACGAGGGCGGCTTTGTCCCTCTCCTTCAGTCCTCGCAGCGGGCTGCGGCGCGTTCGGCGGCGCTGGTTGCCTCGCCGACGGCCTGGGTGAGCCGGCCGGCGTAGCCCGCTCGCACGGCGCCGACGGCGAACACGCCAGGGGCGGCCGTCTCGAAGCTCGCGTCGGTGACCACGAAGCCCGCGGCGTCGCGCGCCACCTCCGGTCCCAGCAAGCCGGCGTTGGGCGCCAGGCCCACGAACACGAACAGGCCGCCGCAGGCGATGACCTCCTCGCGGCCCGCCTCGCGGTCGCGCACGCGCACGCCCTCGACGCCGTCGGCTCCCAGCACCTCGACGATCTCGTTCGCCCAGCGCAGCCGGAAGCGCTCGTCTTCGGCGATGCGCGTCACGTAGCTGCGCCGCGCGCGGAACGTCTCGCCGCGCGTGACGATCGTCACGGCGCGGGCGAACTGGCCGAGATGCAGTGCCTCCGACAGCGCCGCGTCGCCGCCACCTGCCACCACCACCTCGGCATCGCGATAGAGGCCGCCGTCGCACCAGGCGCATTGCGACACGCCGCGCCCGGCCAGCCGCGCGGCGCCCGGCACGTCGAGGGTCTTGAGCCCGGCGCCGGTGGCTACGATCACCTGCTTGGCGCGCCACGCGCCGCCGGGGCCGCGCAGGGTCTTGATGGCACCATTGTCGACCGCCTCGATGCGCGACGGCACTAGGGCGACGCCGAGCGCCTCGTTCTGGGCGAGCAGGCCCGCCGCCAGCTCGGCGCCGCCGACCGCGGCCGCGGCCGGCCAGCCGTCGAGCGCGCCCACGTTCATCACCAGTCCGCCCGGCAGGCCGTCCTCGACGAAATGTCCCACCGAGACGCCGGCCAGCGCTGCATGATGGGCCGCCGTGAGGCCGGCGATGCCGCCGCCGATCACCGCGACGTCGTAGGTGGTCGTCATGCCCCGGGACTCCTTATCTCTCGACCAGCGCCGCAGCGCCCTCGCGCGCGTCCGCCAGGAGCGTCGTCCAGTCCGCCGGCAGGCGCACCTCGCGCGTGATGCGCGCCGGAGGAAAACCCCACGACGGACAGTAGGCGTTCTGCGGGATCGGAATGTCGCCGCCCGCGACCACGAGCACGATGTCGTCGGGCGAGCGCGCCGCCGGGATGTCGCCTCGCTTCGCCGCTTCCTCGACCCATTCCGGCCAGCGCCGCTGCGCCACGATGCGCTCGGAAAGCCAGGATTGCTCCCAATCCTCGCGCCGCCAGCGGCCGCGCTCCCAAAGGAAGCGCCGCACCTCGTCCTTGCCCATGCCGCGGCGGGCGCAGTCGGCGGCGACCGCGGGCGCCAGCAGCACCGTCGGCCGGCCGCTCCACAGGATGCCGAAGCCCGAGGCCGCCGAGCCCATGACGCTTGCGATCTCGGGCAAGCCACCCGTGACGTTGATCACCGACTCCGCGCGCGTCACCGTCACCGCGCTCGCCTCGGCCGCCAGGCCGGCCTCGACATGGAGCGGCGCCCACGGGCTCTGCGCTTCGTTCTCGGCCAGGCAGAGCGTGTAGCGTCCGGGCTGGCCCAGTCCGGCGAAGGCCACGGCGCCCGGCCAGCCGCCGCCGATATTGTTCATCACCAGCCGGATGGCGCGGCCGATCGCGGCGTTGGCCTGCCAGCCCGGCCCGAGCGCGCCGAAGGTCCCGTTAATGGCGAGCTCGCGCGTCACGGGCCCGTTGACGACCAGGAGCGGCGTCACGTTCTCGTCGGTCGTCTGCACGCCGCGCATGTTGAAGTCGGGATCGAGCACGCACTCGACGGCGGCCAGCACCACCGGCAGGTATTCCGGCCGGCAACCCGCCATGACCGCGTTGGCGGCGACCTTCTCGACCGTCGCCAGGCCGTTGAGCGGCTCGACCTCGCCCAAGACCTCGGTTGGCGCGCGATCGGTGAAAGGCAGCGCCTCCCTCACACGCGCAACCGTTGGCGGCACGAGGGGCAGGCCGTCGCTCCAGCCGCGCCGCAGGAAGAGCTCCTGCACGCGCTCCTCGGCGCGTGGTCCACGCACGACCTCGATGCGCTGGCGCGGAAAGTCGGCGGCCAGCGGCACCTTGGCGCTCATGCCCTGCTCGGCCGCGCGCTGCTTCAGCGTGTCGTCGATCCAGCCACCCGCGGCCTGCTGCCCGGCAGGCAGCACGATCCACAGGCTGCCGTCGTCGCTCATCCCTGGACGTCGCGCAGCTTGGACCGCCAGCCCTGGGGCAGCTTCACGGTCTTGGCGGTCGGGAAGCCCAGCATGCCGTTGTGCACGAACAGGTAGCAGTTCGAGCGCAGCGGATCGCCCGAGACGGCGATCATGATGTGCTCGGGCCTGGTCACCACCGGCACGAGGCGATTGGGATCGTTGCCGGCGAACGCCTTGGGAATCTTGCCGAGCCGCACCCAGTCGTTCAGCGTGCGCTTGCCGGGCACCAGGTTGGTCCAGCCCCAGAGATACTTCTCGAACAGATGCGCGGGCATGCGCGCATTCTCGTACAGCCACTGCTGCACATCCGCCTTGGTCATGGTCTTGGCGATAGTCTCGGCGATCAACGGGCTCAGCACCAGCAACGGGCGGTAGGTGCCGGTCGCCATGCCGACCGTGAAGATCACCTCCCATTGGGTATGCTGGACCAGCGCATTGCCGAGATAGGGCAGCAGCTTCTCCGCACTGTCGCCGAACACCGAGACGATGACGTTGCCGCCGGTGAAGCGCGAGATGGTGACGGCGCTCTCGCCTGCGGCAGCGCCCATGTCGGCCGCGACCGTGGGCCATTTCATCTTGGCCAGGCTGTCCTCGTTCTCGGCCATCACCACGCGCCAGGTGTTGCCGAAGGTGCCCTTGTCGTTCTGGTGCAGCAGGAAGCCCGCGACGTTGCGCAGGTAGAGGCGCCAGAAGCGACCGATCGAAGTGTTGGGCTGGAAGCCGTCGCGCAGCGCGCCCTGCTCGTAGTTGAAGCCGAGTTGCTTGATCAGCGGGCCGTTCAGTACAATCAGCGTCTCCGCGCCCGGCGTGTTGCCGGAATGCTCGACGCCGTATTGCGGATCGGCCATCGCCTCGACCAGCGCCACCAGGATCGGCATGTATTCCGGCCGGCAGCCGGCCATCACGCCATTCACCGCGACGTTCCACACCGTGGCGAGCCGGTTGTCGGGCAGGAGCTTGCCTATCGCGTGATCGGGGGCCAGGTCGGTAAAGGCCAGGAACTCGGCGATCTTGTCCTTGGTCGGCGGCACGATCGGCAGGCCGTCGCTCCAGCCGTTCTCCAGGAAGAGGCGATTGACCTCCTCGAAGCTGCCCTCGAACACGATGTCCTGCGGATCGGGGTCCGCCACGGCCTGGGCCGCCGCGATCTCGCTCGTCAGATTGCGGATGACGTGCTCGACCGTCGTGCCGAGCACATTCGCCCTGAGCTCCTCCGCCGTCTGGACGTCGACATGGCCCGGCACCGTCGCCAGCGCGAGGTTCGGGTAGCCCAACCCCACGGACGTCGTCTTGGCCTGACCCAGGAAGCCCTCGCAACACAGCGAGGACGTGGGAACGCCGGCCTGCTCCGCAATCGCGCTGACCCGCAACACGGCGGGCGTGCAGCTTCCTCAACACCCCATGCCGGAGACGACCGCGTCGATGTTCATCGACCTGATCTTCCCCGGCAGTTCGGCGAGCACGCGGTGCTCCTCGTCGCCATGTGTCGAGCCGAAAGCGTCGTGGTCGACGAAGCTCACATTGGCGAAGCGGCTGGCGAGTTCGCCCTTGAGGAGCGGCCAGATCTCGTCGCCGCGGAACAGGTCGTCCCACAGGAAGGCGATGGTCTTGCCCTCGATCGTGTCCAGGCGCCTGGCGAGCGGCTTGATCTCGACCGCCTTGGCGCTGCGCGGCCACACCACCGCGTAGTCGCCGCTGTTCCGCCGTGCCATGGCATCTTCCTCCGTCAGACGTTTCGCGTTTCGTCCTGTCTAGCGTCATCGACGCCCGAATGACAACGACGAGCCGCGCGAAATTGTCTCCTGACAACGCAGCGGCCCTCACGCATCGCGATGCGACGAGCATGTGTTGACACGATTTGCAGGCCAGTGAGACGTTGATCCGAAGTTGCCGTCGAGCAACGGCAGGGAGGATTGTATGGAGACAATCAATAGACGTTCGGCCGTGCTGGGCGTGCTCGGGGTCGCCGCGGGTCGTCACGCTTTCGCGCAGTCGCCGACGAAATGGGATCTCTACGCCGTGACCGGCGTCACCCATCCGATCACCCTGCGCTACAAGGAATTCTCCGAAGAGGTGAAGAAGGCGACCAACGGCAAGCTCGACATCGTCGTGCGGCCGGCCGGCGAACTGCCGTTCCGTGCGACGGAGGTGATCAAGGTGGCAGGAGACGGCCAGGTGCAGGTCGCCGAGGCCTACCAGGGATTCATATCGGGGACCCTGCCGCTTGCCTCGATCACCAGCCTGCCCTTCCTGGTGCGCAATGCCCAGGAGCTCGAAAAGGTCTGGCCGATCATCGACAAGTTCACGGCGCCATTGTTCGCCAAGGCGGGCGTGAAGAGCCTCTTCTATCACACGTGGCCGGTGCAGAACATGTTCGGCAGGGGCAAGCCGATCCGCACCATCGCGGACTTCAAGGGCCGCAAGATACGGTCGACCGACGGCAAGCAGGCCGAGATGCTGAAGCAACTCGGCGCCTCGTCGGTCAGCCTGACGACGGCGGAAGTCCCGGTCGCCATGGAGCGCGGCGTCGCCGACGGGTTCATCACCGCCGGTTTCAACATCATGGGCGCCAAGTGGTACGAGTTCGTGCAGTGGGGCTGGTTGGGCGACATCCATATCGGCGGCCCCGACTACACGCTGGTCAACCTCGAGGCCTACGACAAGCTCGATCCCGACACGCGCGCCAAGCTCGACGCCGTCGCCAAGGACTATGCGCCGAAGTTTCGCGCCGCCAACCTCGGCGACGAGGCCAAGGACCTCGAGACCCTCAAGACCAAGTACAAGGTCGACCTCTTCATCCCACCCAAGGAGCAGATCGACGAGCTGATCACAAAGATGCAGCCCTATTGGGAGCAGTGGGCCGCCCAGCAGGGCGCCAGCGGCACGGCTATGCTCAAGGAGATACGCGCGACGCTCGGGAAGTGACGGCCGGATGCCGGCGGTGCAATCCTCTCCATCGACAAGTCCGTCGGCTCCCTCGCCTGGGCGCGGTGCGCTCGACCGCTTCGTCGGACGCCTCGCCCATGGTTGCGGCGTGCTGGCGGCGCTGGCGATCGTCGCCATCCTGGTGATGGTGTGCACCGAGACGGTATTGCGCCAGTTCCGATCCTCCCTGCTGGTCACCGACGAGATCGCGGGCTACCTCAACGCCGCCGCCATCTTCCTCGGCCTCGCCTGGACGCTGCGCGAGGGCGGCTTCATCCGCGTCGAGATCCTCTACGACCGCGTCACGGGCAGCCTCAGGCAGGCGATCCGCTGGCTGATCGTGCTGACTGCGGCCGCGTTCAGCGCGGTCATGCTGTGGATGTGCGTGCGGCACGTCATCTACTCCTTCGACCGCGACACCCGCGCGGTGTCCATCCTCGACACGCCCGAATGGATCCCGCAGTCGGTCATGGTGGTCGGCCTGGCGGTCCTGCTGCTCCAGCTCCTGGCCTGGATCGTCGGTCGCGTCCGCGACATCCCGTGATCCTGTGAACCTCGAACTCCTGACGCTGATCCTCGTGGTGAGCCTCGCCGTCATGCTGGTGGCAGGGCAATGGACGGCCTTCGCGCTCGGCATCTGCGGCGTACTGGTGCTCTATCTCAGCAAGGGCGTGCTCGGTCTCACGGCGCTCTCCTCGGTGGTGTGGAACAACGCCAACAGCTACATCCTGATCGCCGTGCCGATGTTCCTGCTGATGGGCGAGATCATCCTGCGCAGCGGCGCCAGCAGCTACTTCTACCGCGGCGTCGTCGTGATGCTGGGCCGGCTGCCGGGCGGGCTTCTGCACGCCAACATCGCGAGCTGCGCGGTGTTCTCCGCCGTCTCCGGTTCGAGCGTCGCCACCGCCGCCACCGTCGGCACGGTGGCGATCCCCGAGATGCTGAAGCGCGGCTACGAGCCGCGCGCGGTGTTCGGCTCGCTGGCCGCCGGCGGCACGCTCGGCATCCTGATTCCGCCCAGCATCATCATGGTCCTGTACGGCGCGCTGGTGGAGGAATCGATCGCGCGGCTGTTCATGGCGGGCGTCGTGCCGGGGCTGCTGATGGCGGGGATCTTCATGATGTTCATCGCCTTCCTGCTGCTCTTGAAGCCGCGCTACGCGCCGTCGCGCGACGCGGCGGGCGGGAGGCCGCCGGCGGGCGACGTGCTGCACGTTTTCCCCGTGCTCGGCCTGCTCATCATCGTGCTGGGCAGCATCTATTCGGGCGTCGCCACGCCGACCGAGGCCTCGGCGCTGGGGGCGGCGGGCGCCATCGTACTCGCGATCGGCTACCGCAACTTCACGCGCCGCGTCTTCGCCAACTCGCTGATGGCCACGGTCAAGACCACCTGCATGGTGGCGCTGATCATCATCGGCGCCCAGATCCTGTCGACCGCGCTCACCTATTCCGGGGTAAGCCGGACGGTCAGCGAATGGATCATGGGCATGGGGCTCGGCAAGTGGCAGTTCTTCGCCGCCCTGGTCGTCCTCTATATCGTGCTCGGCTGCTTCGTCGACGGCATCTCGATGATCTACATGACCCTGCCGGTGCTGTTGCCCGTCGTGAAGGCGTTCGGCTTCGACCTGGTATGGTTCGGCGTCATCCTCACCATCCTGATCGAGCTCGGCCAGATCACCCCGCCGGTCGGCCTGAACCTGTTCACCATCCACGCCATTTCGGGCGGTTCCAAGTTCACCGAGGTGGCGATCGGATCGGCGCCCTATGTGGGCCTGATGCTGCTGGTCATCCTCCTGCTCTGCCTGTGGCCCGAGATCGCGCTGTGGCTGCCCACCACCATGCGCGGCTGAAAGGAGCTCCCCGATGCGTGACTATCTCGCTTGGCGCCTGGCCTTCGGCGTCGCCACGCCGTCCACCAACACGGTGGTCCAGCCGGAATACGACGACATGCGCCCGCCGGGCGTCACCAACCATCTCGGCCGCATGGTGATCCCCGACCTGGAAGTCCGCGGCAACGACGACTTCGACGAGATGCTGCGCCGGATCGACGCCGCGCTCGAGCCCGCGGTGGCGAGCGTCATGGATTGCCGGCCCAACGCCTTCATCCTCGGCATCTCCGCCCTCTCGGTGTGGGGCGGCGACGCCGACTGGGGTGAGGAGCTCAAGCGCCGCATCCGCAAGGTCGCAGGCTTCGACATCCCGGTCGCCATCGCCACGGACGCGGTATTCGAAGCGCTCAAGCTGCACGGCATCAAGCGCCGCATCGCGATCATGGAGCCCTATTTCCCCAGCATCGAACCCAAGATGGTCGGCGTGTTCGGCGCCAGGGGCTACGAAATCGTCCGCTACAACCACATGCGCGGCAAGAGCCCGACCACCTACTCGGTGCTCACCGCGCAGGACATGATCAGGGCCATCAAGGCGATCGACGGGCCGGACGTCGAGGCGATCGTGCAGTTCGGCGCCAACCTGCCGATGGCGCGCATTGCCGACGAGGCCGAGCGCTGGCTCGACAAGCCGGTGATCTCGATCAACGTCGCGACCTACTGGCACGCGCTCCGGACCAACGGCATCGCCGACAAGCTCTACGGCTTCACCAGCCTGTTCTCGAAGTTCTGAGCGGCGGGCGCTATACGCGCCGCCCGGCCGCCATTCGCGCGGCCGACTGCATGTCGTGCGCCAGCGCAATCGCGGTCGTGCGGCCGAGCTGGTCGCTGATGCCGACCGAGGCGAGCGTGTGCGTCATGGTGCCGGCGGCGTTGAGCACCGGCACCGCCACGATGGTGACGCCGGCGATGTAGTTGCCGCGGTCGATGCTGAAGCCCTGGCGCCGCACCGTCTCCACTTCCCGGCGCCAGGTCTCGTAGGGCGGCGCGTTGTGCCACTGCAGCGCGCGGAAGCGCTTCTCGATCTCGCCGGGCGGATGCTGGCCGAAGGCCGCGACGCAGCGGCCGGTGGCGCTGATCAGGGCGGGGAAGCGGCTGCCGACATCGACGTGGATGCGCACCGGCGCCCGGCTGCGCGCCAGCGCCACCACGATCATGTGCGCGAGATTGGGAACCTCCACGCCGATTGCCGTCACGTCGTAGCGACGGGACAGGTCGTCGAGGCTGGGCTGCACGAGGGTCGGGAAATCGTCGCCCTCGAGCGTGGCGCGCGCCAGCGAGATCAGCCCGGGGCCCAGGCTGTACTGCTTGGTGCCGGCATCGACCTTGATCAGTTCCTCCGCCACCAGGACCCGCAGGATGTGCAGGACGGTGCTCGGCACCAGCCCCAGCGCCTGCGAGATCGCCTTCACGCCCATCGGCGCGCGCGTGCGGCTGAGCAGCCGCAGGATGGCGACGGCGCGGGTGACGGCGGGAACCGAGCGCACGATCATTGATTGTCTATATACAATTAAAGAATCGTCTGTACAACTCCGAGCGATTCGTCGAACCTCCGCCGCCATGACCAGCCTCACGGCCTATACGAGCTACGCCGATGCCCAGGCGCATTTCTCCAGCGCCGGGCTGTGGGAGCTGTTCGACGGCGATCGCGAGCACCTGAACATCGCGCAGGAATGCATCGACCGGCATGTCGACGGCGATCGCACCGCCGTCATCGTCGTGCGGGCAGGCGGCGGCGAGGAGATCCTGAGCTTCCGGCAGATCGCGGAGGACTCCGCCCGCTTCGCCCACTGGCTGGGGGTGCAAGGCATCCGGCCCGGCGACAGGGTCGCCATCATGCTGGAACCGTCACGCGCCTTTTACGCCGCGATATTCGGCGCCATGAAGGCCGGCGCCATCGCCGTCCCGCTGTTCACGCTGTTCGGGCCCGACGGCGTGAAGCTGCGCGTCGAGGATTGCACGCCCAAGCTCCTGATCAACAATGCGGATTTCCTGGCGAGCCTCGCCTCGTTCCCGCCGACCTTTGCGCCGAACACCAGGGCCGATGACCTCGCAATCTTCCAGTACACGTCGGGCACGACCCGCGAGTTGCCGGAGGCGGTGAAGCACACGCACCGCGCCATCGTCACCCTGATGGTGGCGGCGCTCTACGGCACCGGCCTGCGGCCCGGCGATCGTTTCATCTGCCCGTCGTCCCCGGCCTGGGGCCACGGCCTGTGGCACGGCACCTTGGCGCCGCTCGCGCTCGGCATCACGACCGGCGCCTATGCCGGCAAGTTCGACGCCGCGCGGCTCCTCAAGGCGCTCGAGGATCACCGCTTCACCAACATCTCCGCGGCGGCCACGCACTACCGCATGATGCGGAACTCGGGCGCCGCGCCGCGCCACCGCTACTCCCTGCAGAAGGTCTCCTTCACCGGCGAGCCGATCGACAGCGAGACGGCCGCCTTCGTCGAAGCGACCTTCGGCCGGCCTGTTTGCAGCATGTACGGCACGACCGAGATCGGCGTGATCCTGGTGAGCTATCCGGGCGCCGAGGACTTCGTCGTAAAGCCGGGTTCGCTCGGCAAGCCCATCCCGGGCGGCCGGGTCGAGGTGCACGATCCGGAGGGCAGGCCCTGCCCGCCCGGTGTGATGGGCGAGATGAAGGTGTGGCGGCGTGATCGCTGGATCCCGACCAAGGATCTCGGGCGCACCGACGAGGACGGCTACTTCTTCCACGGCGGCCGGGCCGACGACGTCATCATCTCCGCCGGCTGGACGATGAGCGCCATCGAGATCGAGGACGCCGTCCTCAAGCATCCCGACGTGCGCGAGGTCGGCGCGATCGGCGTGCCCGATGCCCTGCGCGGCCAGGTCGTGAAGGCCTTCGTGGTCGCCGATCGCAAGGGCGACGAGGCCTTCGCGCGCGAGATCCAGGACCTGGTGCGCCAGCGCCTCAGCCAGCACGAATATCCGCGCCTGGTCGAGTTCGTGGCCGAGTTGCCCAAGACGCCGGCCGGCAAGGTCAATCGCAAGGTTCTTCGAACGAGGGAAAAGACCAATGTCGACTGAGACGATCGAGCGCAGCTTTCCGAAGATCACCGAGGAGGGTCTCGACGCCTTGCGCCAGCGCATCGGCGTCAAGATCGGCGTGACCGCCGAGCCGTGGTGCCATGAGGCGACGCGCGACAACATCCGCCACTACGCGCACGGCATCGGCGACGACAATCCGCTGTGGTGCGTGCCGGAATATGCGCGGAAGACGAAGTTCGGCGACGTGATCGCCCTGCCGAGCTTCCTGTTCACCACCAGCCGCATCATCTCCGGCTATGTCGGCGGCCTGCCGGGCATCCATGCCATGTGGTCGGGTTCGGACTGGAACTGGCACAGGACGGTGCAGCGCAACGACGCGATCTCGACCGAGGCGTGGCTCAAGGACCTGATCGTGCACGACACCAAGTTCGCCGGCCGCGCCGTGCAGCAGATCTATCATGTCGATTTCTTCAACCAGAAGGGCGAGCTGGTCGCCGACGCCGACAGCTGGTGCTTCCGCACCGAGCGCGACCAGGCGCGCGAGCAGGGCACCAAGTACAAGGAGCTGAACGCCCGTCCGCCCCGCCGCTACACCGACCGGGAGCTGGCCGACGCCTACCGGCTCTATGCCGAGGAGAAGATCCGCGGCGCCGAGACCCGCCACTGGCAGGACGTGGCCGAAGGCGAGGCGCTGCCGACGATGCTGAAAGGGCCGATGACGGTGACCGGCTTCATCGCCTACGCCCAGGGCTGGGGCGGGCTCTACATCCGCGCCAACAAGCTCGCCTGGAAACTGTCGGACGCCCATCCCGGCCTCGGCATCAAGAACCGCTTCGGCATTCCCGATTGTCCCGAGCGCGTGCATTGGGAGGAGGAATTCGCCCGCGAGGTCGGCGCTCCGGGCGCCTACGACTACGGCCCCGAGCGCGCGTCATGGCTGACGCACCATCTCACCAACTGGATGGGCGACGACGGCTTCCTGCGCAAGGCCACCTGCAAGATCCGCCGCCACAACCCGGCCGGCGACATCTTGTTCATCAACGGCAAGGTGACGCGCAAGTTCGTCGAGGACGGCCGCCACCTGGTCGAGATCGAGCAAGTGGCGCGCAACCAGGACGACGAGCTGTCCATCCTGGGCACCGGCATCGTCGAGCTGCCGAGCCGCGGCTGATGGCGGCGGAGCGGCCCTCGCGCGGCGCGCTGGACGGCCTCAAGGTCATCGACCTGTCGCGCGTGCTGGCGGGGCCGCTCTGCGCGCAGATGCTGGCCGATCACGGCGCCGAGGTGGTGAAGGTCGAGCCGCCCCAGGGCGACGAGACGCGCCATCTCGGGCCGCCCTTCGACGCCAACGGAGAGGCGGCCTATTTCGGCGCGGTCAATCGCGGCAAGCGGGCGATCACGCTCGACCTCGCGCAGCCCGGCGGCCGGTCGACGCTGGAGGCGCTTTTGCAGGACGCCGACGTGCTGGTCGAGAATTTCCTGCCCGGCACGCTCGAGCGCTGGGGCCTGGGCTACGAAGCGGTGCTGCGCCCGCGCCACCCGCGCCTGATCTATTGCACGATCTCGGGCTTCGGTGCCGATGGGCCGCTGGGCGCGTTGCCGGGATACGATGCCGTGCTCCAGGCGATGTGCGGCGTGATGAGCATCAACGGCACGCCGGAGTCGGGCCCGACGCGCGTCGGCATCCCCATCGTCGACTACGTGACGGGCTACAACGCGCTCACCGGCATCCTGCTGGCGCTCACGGCGCGGCACCAGAGCGGGCGCGGGCAGAAGGTCGAGGTCACGCTGTTCGACACGGCGCTCAGCCTCCTGGTGCCGCACGCGGCGAACTGGCTCTGCTCGGGCCGCACGCCGGGACGGCTCGGCAGCGCCCATCCCAACATCGCGCCCTACGACAAGTTCCAGGCGGGCGACGGCGAGCTCTTCCTCGGCATCGTCAACGACGGCCAGTTCCGGCGCTTCTGCCGCGAGATCGGCCGCGAGGAGTTGTCGGCCAATCCGCGCTTCGCGACCAATCCCGCGCGCGTGCAGCATCGCGCCGAGCTGCGCGCGGAGATCGAGCGCGTCCTTGCCGCTTTCAAGGTCGAGGAAATCTGCGGTGCGCTGATGAGGAACGGCGTGCCGGCCGGCCCGGTGAACACCGTGCCGCAAGCCTTCGCGCAGCCTCACGTCGCGCATCGCCGGATGCTGATCGAGCAGGCCGGCCATCGCGCGCCCGGCATCCCGGTGAAGCTCGGCGACACGCCGGGCGTGCCGGGCGGGCCGCCGCCGACAGTCAATCAACATGGCCAGGAAATACTGGCGGAACTCGAGGGGACGAAACGATGAAGCCCAGAATCCTGGCATTCCTGGCGGCGATTGCAGTGGCCCTGCCGGCCGCCTGGCCGGCCGCGGCGCAGACCTATCCCAACAAGCCGGTCAGGGTGGTCGTGCCGTACCAGGCTGGACAGGGCACCGACGTCGCGGCCCGTTACTTTGCCGAGCGGCTCGGCAAGGCGCTCGGCCAGCAATTCTTCGTCGACAACAAGCCCGGCGCCGGCGGCAATATCGGTACCGAGGCCGTGGCCCATGCGCCGCCCGACGGCTACACGCTGCTGATGGGAACGGTCGCGACCCAGACCATGAACGAGTTCCTGTATCCGTCCACCGGCTACAACTCGGAGAAGGACTTCGCGCCGATCATCCTGGTCGGCATGCTGCCGATGGTGCTGTCGGCCAATCCCGACTTTCCCGCCGGCACTGTGCCCGAGCTGATCGCGGCGGCCAAGGCGCAGCCCGACAAGATCAACATCGCGCTGCCCAGCACGACGGCGCGCATCGTGTTCGAGCTCTTCAAGGCGAAGACCGGCGCACCGTTGTTCGGCATTCCCTACAAGGGCTCGGCCACCGCCATGACCGAGGTGATGGGCGGCCAGGTCCAGCTCATCATCGACACGGCGACGGCCACGCGCGGCCATGCCGCGTCCGGCAAGCTGAAGCCGATCGCCATCACCACCCTGAAGTCGAGCGACCTGCTGCCGGGCGTGAAGTCGGTCGCCGAGCAGGGGGTCCCGGGCTTCGAGGTCACCGCCTGGACGGCGATCTACGCGCCGCGCGGGACGCCCAAGGCCGTCATCGACCGGCTCAATGCCGAGGTGAACAGGGTCCTGGCCCAGCCCGAGACGCGCCAGCGCCTGCTGCAGCTCGGCTTCGAGCCCGTCGGCGGCACGCCCGAGTCCCTGGCGGCCCATGAAAAGCAGGAGCGCACCAAGTGGGGGCCGTTGATCAAGGCGGCCGGCCTGAAGGGCGATTGAGGGAAGGCGATCACTCCACCAGCTCGGCCAGCCGCTTGATGATGCGCGTCGGCTTGGCCGTGGCGTGCGCCGGCACGCCGGCATCGAACGGGTCGTACCAGATGCCGCACATGCCCAGCTGCTGCGGCGCCACCACTTCCCATTCGTAGTTGTCGCCCACCATCCAGGCGTCGCAGGCCTCGCAGCCCAGCCTCTCCAGCGCGTGGCGGTAGACGGCGAGCTCGGGCTTGCCCTGGCCGAATTCTCCTTCGATCTGGATATGGTCGAAGCGGTGGCCGAGCTCGAACCGTTCGATCTTGTCGCGCTGGATATCGGACGCGCCGTTGGTGACGAGGGCGAGCCTGACCCCGGCCTGGCGCAGGGCGTCGACCGTGGCGTGGGCGTCGGGATAGAGGCGGTATTCGTTGCGCCGCATCGCGGTGAAGGCATCGGCGATGCGATCGGCCAGCGCCTCGTCGGTCTTGCCGAGCCTGGCGAGGCCGCGCCGCACCGACAGCCGCCGCGCGCCGGGAATGTCGAGTCGCCACTTGGCGGCCTCCCTGGCGTCGGACCAGAAGGCGCGCGCCTCCTCCATCACGGCCGTGCGCACGCGCTCGATCGCCGCCTCATCGTGCGCGTCGAGATGGGCGGCGAAGACATGGAGCAGGCGCGTCCACGCCTCCTCCGGCTGCGCATAGGCGCGGATCAGCGTGTCGTCGAGATCGAACAGGATGGCGCGCGGCAGCGGCATGTCGGTCAGTTGGTCGGCCGCGTGAAGGTGGTGGGCGCGGGGCTGACGACCGCGTTGTGGCCGCTCTGCACCTCGATCACGGCCAGGGCGCGTTCCGAGCGGCCGTCGGGCAGGAGGCGGAAGATGCCGTCGACGCCGGACCAGCCGTTGGGATTGGTGATCGCCTCGGCGGAGAAATCGCCTCCCGGCTTCAGGCGCGCCAGGTTGGCGGCCAGCGCCACGCCGTCATAGGCGAGCGTCGCCAGCCGATTGGGCGGACGGCCATAGGTGGCAAGGAAGCGTCGCTCGAAATCGGCGCGCCGTGCGGGGTCGGGCGCGGCGTACCAGGCGCCCCGCGCCATCGCATCGGAGCCGATCGTGGGCACGTCCCACACGCCGGTGCCGAGGAACTGGGCGGACGTGTTGTCGATGCCGGCCGCGGCCAGCGCCGACAGCGCCGCGCTCAGCCGCGGCGGCGCGACGGGCACCAGGACGGCGAGCTTGCCGTCGCCTTTCAGCGTGTCGGCCAGACGGTGGGCGGCTGCGGTGAGGTCGCCGCTGCCGGCGTCGTAGAGCTCGACGCCCGCGACCGCCGCGCCGCGAACGGCCGCCTGGCTTTCGAGCGTGCGCACCATCTGCGTGCCGTAGGAGGTCTGCGGCGCGAAAGCGGCGAAGCGCTTGATGCCCTGATCCACGGCGTAGTCGACCACGCGGCGCACCTGCGGCGGCGCGGCGATGCCCATGACCCACACGCCGGGCTGGGCTGCCTGTTCGTCATTGGAGAACGACACGACCTTGGCGCCGCCTTGGGCGACCAGCGGCGCCAGCGCCCGGGCCGAGCTGCCGAACAGCGGGCCGAGCACCAGCGCCACGCCGTCGGTACGGGCCTTGCGGTAGGCTTCGACCGCGCCTCCCGCGCTTTCGCCGCTGTCATAGGCGGCCAGCGCCAATTCCTTGGCGCCGGTGTCGAACAGCGACATCTCGGCGGCCTGCTGCAGGGACTGGCCGATCGGCGCCGTCCGGCCGCTGAGCGGCAGCAGGAGCGCGATGCGCGCCTTGCCCGAGGCGGTGACCGGCGATCCGACGGACGCCTTGACGGTCGTGGACGGGGCGGCCGGCGTGCTAGTCTTTGACGATTCGGCGCATGCCCCCAGCAGGAAGGCGGTCGTGGCAAGCGCGAAGAGGGACAGGCGCATCGGCGCGAAACTCCGGCAATGGCGACGAATGGACGTGGACGAACGGTCACAAGCTAGCGAGGGGCAGGCGCCGCGTAAACCGGTGCTGGCGCCGGGCCTGCATATTGTCGCCACGCCCATCGGCAATATGCGAGACATCACCTTGCGCGCGCTGGATGTCCTGCGTGCGGCCGACCTGATCGCCTGCGAGGATACGCGCGTGTTCGCCAAGCTCGCCAGCACCTACGGGATGTCCGCGCCCACCGTCGCCTACAGCGATGCCACGCAGGCCGCTTCCGAGCCGCGCATTCTGCGCGCCCTGGCGGCCGGCAAGCGCGTGGCGCTGGTTTCCGATGCCGGCATGCCGCTGATCTCCGATCCGGGCTACCGCCTGGTGCGCGCCGCCGTCGCCGGAGGCCATGTTGTGACCTCGGCGCCGGGCGCCTCGGCGGTGCCCATGGCGCTTGCGCTGTCCGGCCTGCCGACCGACCGCTTCTTCTTCGGCGGCTTCCTGCCGGCGAAGGAGGGCGAGCGCCGCCGCGCCATCGCCGCCGCCGCCGCCGTGCCGGCCACGCTGGTGTTCTTCGAAGCGCCGCATCGGCTGGCCGAATCGCTCGGCGATCTCGCCGATCTGCTGGGTGCGCGACCGGCCGCGGTCGCGCGCGAAATGACCAAGCTCTTCGAGGAGGTGCGGCGCGCGCCGCTCGACGCGCTGGCGGAGCATTACGGCCGGCATCCCGACGTGAAGGGCGAGATCGCCATCGTGATCGGGCCGCCGGGCGAGGCGCCGGCGCCGGCGGCGGGCGCGCTCGACGAGGCGCTGCGCTCGGCGCTGGCCGGCGCGTCGGTCAAGGACGCCGCGGCGGAAGTGGCGGCGCGCTACGGTCTGAAGCGCCGCGATGTCTATGCCCGCGCGCTCGAGCTGCGGCGCGAGGCCGTGTCGTGACGACCGAGGCCCGCCAGGCCGCCTACCGGCTGGGCCATGTCGCCGAGTGGCGGGCGGTATGGCGATTGCGCCTGGCCGGCTATTCGATCCTGGCCCGCCGCTACAAGACCAAGCTCGGCGAGATCGACATCGTCGTGCGGCGCGGCGGCGTCCTGGCCTTCGTCGAGGTCAAGGCGCGCGCCGACCTGCCCACCGCCACCGATGCGCTGGGCGGCCGCCAGTTCGGCCGCGTGGCGCGGGCGGCCAGCCTGTTCCTCGCCCGCCATCCGCGCTACGCCGCCCATTCGGTGCGCTTCGATGCGGTGCTGGTGGGCAGCCTGTGGCCGCGCCATCTGCCCGACGTCTGGCGCCCGCCGGAGTGATGCTTGTCGAACGATGATTCCGACAGTCGACAAAGGCTCGCCCGCCTGGCCGACCTCTGCGCCGGCGATGGCGAGCGCCTCGATCTCCTGGAGGCCGCCCTGGCGTTGAGCGTGCGGCGCCTCGACCAGCCGATCGGGCTCGAGCCCTTCCGCGCGCACGTCGCGGCGATGGCGTCCGATCTCGCCGACCTGGTGCGCCGGCGCGGCGCGTCGCCCGAGTCGCTGGCGGAGGTCATCGCCCGCTCCTACGGCTATCGCGGCGACGTCGAGTCCTACGACGACCTGCAGAACGCCGATCTCGTGCGCGTGATCGAGCGGCGGAAGGGCCTGCCGGTGGCGCTGTCGATCCTCTACCTTCACGTCGCCCGCGCGCAGGGCTGGGATGCCGAGGGGCTGGCCTTCCCGGCCCACTTCCTGATCCGGGTCGGCATCGACGGCGCGCGCCATGTCGTCGATCCGTTCCATGACGGCGCGGTGCGCGAGGCCGCCGACCTGCGTGATCTGCTGCGCCAGGTGCTGGGGCCGGAAGCCGAGCTGCATCCCCGCCATTTCGACCCCGTGTCCGACCGTGACGTGCTGCTGCGGCTGGAGAACAATGTCCGGCTGCGGCTCGCCAAGCGCGAGGACTGGACGGGCGCGGCGCAATCGCTCGACTGCATGATGGCGATCGCGCCCGACCGGCCCGAGCTGCTGTTCGAGGCCGGGCAGCTCAATGCGCGGCTCGACAAGCGCCGTGCCGCCATCGCCGCTTTCGAGCGGTTCCTCGACATCGAGGGCGAAGGCGGCGATCCCGGCCTGCGCCGGCGCGCCTCGGCCCTGTTGCAGGAATTGCGCCGCGGGCTTAACTGACGCGGACCCATCAGCCCGTGACCTGCGTTAGGAACCGCCCATGAAGCTCAACGTCGCCATCCAGATGGACCATGTCTCGACCATCGACATCGAGGGCGATTCGACCTTCGTGCTCGGGCTGGAGGCCGAGCGGCGCGGCTACGCGGTCTGGCACTACACGCCGCCCGAGCTGATCTTCCGCGACCGCAAGGTGATGGCGCGCGCCCAGCCGATGAAGCTCAGGCGCGAGAAGGGCAATCACTTCACCCTGGGCGCGCCGGAGACGCTCGATCTCGCGACCATGGACGTGGTGCTGCTGCGCCAGGATCCGCCGTTCGACATGTCCTACATCACCACCACGCATCTCCTGGAGCACATCCATCCCGCGACGCTGGTGGTCAACGACCCGGCGAGCGTGCGCAATGCGCCGGAGAAGCTCTTCGTCACGCATTTCGACAACGTCATGCCGCCGACGCTGATCAGCGCCGATGCGCGCGCCATCCGCGCCTTCTGGGACGAGCACAAGGACATCATCCTGAAGCCGCTGTTCGGCAACGGCGGCGCCGGCGTGTTCCGCGTGCGGCCCGACGACGAGAATTTCAATTCCCTGCTGGAGATGTTCTCGCAGCGCAGCCGCGAGCCCTTGATCGCCCAGCGGTATCTGCCGGAGGTGCGCCAGGGCGACAAGCGCATCATCCTGATCGACGGCAAGGCGGTCGGCGTCATCAATCGCGTGCCGGCCAAGGGCGAGGCGCGGTCGAACATGCATGTCGGCGGCGTGGCGGTGAAGGCCGCACTCACCCGGCGCGACAGCGAGATCTGCGAGATCATCGGGCCGGAGCTCGCCCGGCTCGGCCTGCTGTTCGTCGGCATCGACGTGATCGGCGACTATCTCACGGAGATCAACGTGACCTCGCCGACCGGCCTGCAGCAGATCAACCGCTTCGACGGCGTGTCGCTGGAAGCGCAGATCTGGGACCGTATCGAGGCGCGCTATCAGGAGACACGGCCGGCAAAGAAAAAGGGGGCGGCGTGATCCGGCGCGCATTCCTGTCGCTGGCGGTCGCGGCGCCGGCCGTCGCGGGAGCGGGCGGGCTCGTGTCGGCGCAGGACCTGTTCACGCTCAAGCCCATCGTCAAGGCGGTGCGCGAGGGCGACGAGGAGAAGGTTCGCCAGTCGCTGCTCAAGGGCGAGAATCCCAACCAGTCCGACACCTCGGGCCAGCCGCTGCTGATGATCGCCGTGATGAACGGCGATATCGCCGTGGTCGAGACGCTGCTCAAGAACGGCGCCGTCGTCGACGCCACCGACCGCGAGGGCTACACCTCGATGCTGCGCGCCGCCGAACGTGGCGACGTCGATCTTGTCGAGATCCTGCTGCGCCGGAATGCCAAGCCCAACGCGCAGAACCGCCAGGGCATGACGGCGCTGATCGCGGCCGCGCGCCGCGGCCACGCCGAGGTGGCGAAGGCCTTGCTCGCCAAGAAGGCCGATCCCAACCTGCCCGATTTCACCGGCCGCCGGCCCTTGTCCTATGCGCGCCAGTCCGGCCGGCCCGCCATCGAGGCCATGCTGCGCCAGGCCGGCGGCCACGAGTGATGCCGGCGGAAGCCAGCCGGGCCGCCCCGATCCGGATCACGGGGACGCTCGCGCTCGATCCCGCCGAGATCGAGGAGAGCTTCGTGCGCGCCGCCGGCCCCGGCGGCCAGCACGTCAACAAGACCTCGACGGCGGTGCAGCTGCGCTTCGACGTGCGCCACTCGCCGTCGCTGCCCTACGACGTGCGCCAGAGGCTGGAACGCCTGGCCGGGCGGCGGCTGACGCGCGAGGGCGTGCTGGTGCTGGTGGCGCAGGGCGAGCGCAGCCAGAAGCGCAACCGCGAGGAGGCGCTCGCCCGGCTGGTCGCGCTGGTCCGCGCCGCCGCCCGGCCGCCGGTGCCGCGCAAGAAGACCAGGCCCCCCAAGGCCAGCAAGCGCCGGCGGCTGGAGGACAAGAAGCGGCAGGGTGCGCTGAAATCGCTGCGCTCCAGACCGCCTGCCCATTAGCCTCGGCTGTATGTTAGGTATGTCCCGCAATTCATGAGAGGTGAGCCGTGGCAGACTTGCGCAAGGAGACCGACAGTCTCGGCGAGGTGAACGTGCCGGCCGACAAGCTGTGGGGTGCCCAGACCCAGCGCTCGCTCGAGCATTTCAGCATCGGCAAGGACCTCATCCCGCGCGAGATGATCACCGCCTATGCCGTGCTGAAGAAGGCGGCGGCCAACGCCAACCATGCCGGCCGGCGGCTCGACGACAAGGCGCACGACCTGATCGTGAAGGTGTGCGACGAGATCCTGTCGGGCCAGCACCACGACATGTTCCCGCTGCATGTCTGGATGACCGGCAGCGGCACGCAGTTCAACATGAACGTCAACGAGGTGATCTCCAACCGCTGCTGCCAGCTCGCCGGCACGCCGCTCGGCTCCAAGACGCCGGTCCATCCCAACGACCACGTCAACATGTCCCAGTCGTCGAACGATACGTTCCCCTCGGCGATGTATATCGCCGCGGCGGTCAACACGAGCGCGCGGCTGCTGCCGGCGGTCAAGGCGCTGCGCGACGCGATCGCCGCCAAGGCCAAGGAGTGGGACGACATCGTCAAGATCGGCCGCACCCACATGCAGGACGCCACGCCGATCACGCTCGGCCAGGAATGGTCGGGCTATGCCGGCATGCTGACCGACGACATCGAGCGGCTGCAGGACGCGCTGAAGGGCGTCTACCGCCTGGCGCTGGGCGGCACGGCGGTCGGCACCGGCATCAACGCCGCGCCGGGCTTCGCCGAGGCGGCGGCGGCCGAGATCGCCCGGCTCACCAAGCTGCCCTTCGTGAGCGCGCCCAACAAGTTCACCGTGCAGGGCGCGCACGACGCGCTGGTGCAGCTCTCCGGCACGCTGCGCACGCTCGCGGTCTCGCTCTACAAGATCGCCAACGACATCCGCCTGATGTCGTGCGGCCCGCGCGCCGGCTTCGCCGAGCTGGAGATCCCCGAGAACGAGCCCGGCTCCTCGATCATGCCGGGCAAGGTCAACCCGACCCAGGCCGAGGCGCTGACCATGATCGCGGTCCAGGTCATGGCCAACGACGTGGCGGTGGGATTCGGCGGCGCCGGCGGCTATCTCGAGATGAACGTCTACAAGCCGCTGATGATCTTCAACATCACCCACTCGATCACGATCATGACCGACGGCTGCACCAACTTCCGCAAGTTCCTGGTCGAGGGCACCCGGCCCAACCTCAAGAAGATCAAGGAATACGTCGACCGCTCGCTGATGCTGGTGACGGCGCTGGCGCCGGTCATCGGCTACGACAAGGCCTCGAAGATCGCCCACTACGCCATGGACAACGACCTCACGCTGAAGGCGGCGGCGCTCAAGCTCGGCTTCGTCGAGCGAGGCCGAGTTCGACAAGATCGTCGATCCGGCGAAGATGGTCAGGCCCTACGTCGCGACGGAATGATTTTCCCCTCCCCGTTTTACGGGGAGGGGAACAATCACCGCTCGACCAGCCAGCGTCGCTCGGTCATGAAGCGCGCGGCGGCCAGGCCCATCGCCATGGCGCCGACGATGAAGCAGCACATGGCGCCGGCCTGGATGGCGGCCAGCACGTCGCCCTGGTTCAGCATGACGATGGTCTGGAAGGCATAAAGACCGGGCGTCATGATGATGATGCTCGGCACCGTCAGCACGATGCGCGGCTCCCCCAGGCGGTCCTGCGCCAGCGAGGCCAGCAGCCCGACCGCGAGCGCGCCGCAGAAAGTCGCGGGGGGCAGCGCCATGCCATGATCGTGCAACGCCAGCCGCAGGTCGTTGCCGACCAGCGACAGGACGCCGACGGCCAGCACGGTGCGCCTCGAGCTGTTGTAGAGGGCGGCGAAGCCGAAACCGCCGAGCAGGCTCGCCAGCGCGCGCAACGCCAGCGTTGTGGCATCGACGGTATAGGACGGCGGTGCCGCCGGCGTGGCGCCGAGACCGGCGAGGGCTGCGACGGCGGACAGGCCGATGGCCGCCGCGAGCAGGATCATGACGGCATAGAAGAGGCGGCTGAGAGCGGCGACGGGCTGGTGCTGGACGATGTCGAGCAAGGCCGCCACCAGCGGGAAGCCGGGCACCAGGAACAGCACCGAGAAGATGAAGCCCGCCGCATGGCCCGGCCCGAAGCCGCCGGCGGCGAGGCTCATGATCAGACCGCAATAGAGGCCGGCCGTGACGACGGCGCAGAGCGCGGTGACGGCGTACTGGTTGCGATGGCTGCGAAACAGCAGGGCGCGCAGCGCCTGGCCGGCGGCGCCGGCGGCGACGGCCACCGCCGTACCCAGCATGTCGCCGCCGTTGAGGTAGGAGAAGGCGCCCGACGCCAGGCCGATCGCGATCGCGACCGTCGCTATGGAGCGCAGCGGCGGGGCGGCCTCGATGGCGTCGAGCTCGGCGGCGAGCTGGCTGGGCGTCAGGCCGGATCGGCTCGAGCCGGCGAGGCGCTCGAGCGCGGAAATCCGTTGGGCGTTGATGCCGGGCGGACCGATCTCGCGGGTGATGGACACCAGCTCGCCGCCACGCCGTGCAGTCGCCGTCAGGCCGTTGAGGGCGACCTGCACCGACAGGCTGTCGAGGCCGAGCGGGTTGGCCAGCACGGTCATCGCATCGCGCACGCGAAACGCGGTGTCGCCGGCGCGCATCATCAGCGCCCCGAAGCGCAGCAGGACGTCCAAGGCCTCGGTCAGGGAGGCCTCTTGCCCCGGCAATGAGGCCCTCGCGGCTATCAAACTGTTTGCAGTCCCAGCACTTCAGCCGTTTCCTTGCGCACGCGCTCCGTCAGCGCGGCGTCGGTCTTGAGGTCGTGGCCGTAGGACGGGATCATCTCCTTGAGCTTGGGCACCCAGTGGCCGACGAGCTGCTCGTGGAAGCAGTTCTCCAGCATGTGCACCATGATCCACACCGCCGTCGAGGCGCCGGGCGAGGCGCCGAGCAGGGCCACGATGGAGGAGTTGGCCGAGGCCACGATCTCGGTGCCGAACTCCAGCATGCCGGTATGCACGCGGTCCTTCTTGATGATCTGCACGCGCTGGCCTGCCACGTCGAGCTCCCAGTCGGACTCCTTCAGGTTGGGATAGAAGTCGCGCAGCGCCTTGAAGCGGTGGCCCGAGCTCTGGAACACCTGGCCGACCAGGTATTCCTCCAGCGGGAAGTTGTCGCGCGCCACGGCGAGCAGAGGCAGGATGTTGTCGGGCCTGAGCGAGAAGGGCAGGTCGAGCAGCGAGCCGTGCTTCAGGAACTTGGTCGAGAAGCCGGCATAGGGGCCGAACAGCACCCAGCGCTTGCCGTCGACATAGCGCGTGTCGAGATGGGGCACCGACATGGGCGGCGAGCCGGCGGCCGCCATGCCGTAGACCTTGGCGAGGTGCCGCTCGGCCACCTCGGGCTTGCCGCAGCGCAGCCAGATGCCGCTCACCGGGAAGCCGGCGAAGCCCTTGGCCTCGGGGATGCCCGACTTCTGCAGCAGGGTGAGGGCGGCGCCGCCGGCCCCCAGGAAGACGTAGCGCGCGCCGATCCGGCGCGTCTCGTGCGTCGCCTCGTTCCTGACATCGAGCAGCCAGCCGTCGCCGGTCGGCCGGCGCTGCAGTCCGGTCACATCGTGCGAGAAGTGAACGGCGAATCCGTCCTGGCGCTTGAGGTGGTTCATCAGGTTGGTGGTGAGCGCGCCGTAGTTCACGTCGGCGCCCGTCACCATGCGGGTGGCCGCGACCGCCTGGCCGGGGTCGCGGCCTTCCATGATCAAGGGCGCCCATTCGCCGATCTGCCTGTGGTCCTCCGAATACTCCATGCCGCGGTAGCAGTGGTGCGCGCTCATCGCGGCGTGGCGCTTCTTGAGGAAGGCCACGCGGTCGGCGCCGATCACGAAGCTCATGTGCGGCACCGGGTGGATGAAGGACTGCGGCGCCTCGATCGCCCCCTTCCTGATCAGGTACGACCAGAACTGCCGCGACAGGTCGAACTCGACATTGACCTCCAGCGCGCGCGCGATGTCGACGCTGCCGTCGGCCCGCATCGGCGTGTAGTTGAGCTCGCAGTTGGCGGCATGGCCGGTGCCGGCGTTGTTCCAGGCGGCCGAGCTTTCCTGCGCCTCGCCGGGCCGGCGCTCGATGATCTCGATCCTGAGATGGGGTTGCAGCTCCTTCAGGAACACCGCGAGCGTCGTGCTCATGATGCCGGCGCCGACCAGGACGACATCGGCGGTCATGACGTCATTGCTGTCGCTCATGCGTTTCCCCCGAATACCCTATTTCGCGGTCTTGAACGGCACCGGCACGTCCTCGCCCAGCACCACATAGACGCGGCGCCACGGTTGGTCATCCACCAGTTTCCAGGTATGGCCGCCGCCGGCCGTGTCCTCGGCCAGCAGGATGTCGCCCGGCTTCAGGATGAAGTGTTGGCCGCCGCGGGTCTGGAAGTCGAGCGTGCCGCTCAGGGTGACGACGAGCTGGCGGACCGGCGCGGTGTGCCAGGCAAGTGTGCCGCCGGAGCGGGTCTCCTGGAAGGAAGCGTGCGTGGTGCCGAGCTTGCCGGTCAGCAGGTCGCCGTGCGCACCTGGCTCGAGCTCTATCCAACCCTCCTCGAAGTGCGAATTCTGGTCTTCGCCGGTCCAAATCCGCACGCACCGGATCATCGAGCCTCCTCGTCGCTGGTTGAAAATAGAGGTGACAATGACCGTAGTATGGCCCCGTCCGACTGGCAAGAAACGGGCCTGCAGCACATCCTTGCCCAGGCGCACGACGCGTCGTCCGGCAGCACGGTCCGGCGGGCGTTGCAGCGCTGGCGGGCGCCGGCATGGCGGCCGCAGGGGCAGACAGCATGCGCCCTCGATGCTATATCGCCCGCCACGTCCCCGTAGCTCAGCCGGATAGAGCAGCGGTTTCCTAATTGTGGGGCCAATTGCCAAGTCGTTGAGAAGTAACGATGTGTCTTATGGCAGATGGCCCCGTTTAGACCGCTTTAGGATGGCGAGTCCCTGACAAACTCCCTGACAGACTTAACCTGCCGCTGCGCTTGAGCTGAACGTCCACTCCTGTGATCCGAAGCCGCCACTCGCAGAGAGCTTCACTAACCCCAAACTTGGCGACGTCCGCAGCTGACTGTGAGCGTGAACGATGGTGGATCAAGGCGTCTCTGGGCAGGAGCATTGTGCCCGCGTACCAGTCGGCTTCTTGCTCGTGTTCATCGGAGTAGTCGCTCAAAAGAAATGTGCCCGATGGGGATAGCCGAGCGAGTTCGGCAGCTTCCCCTTGGCCTCGGCAAGGTCGGTGCAGGCTAAGCACCTTGTTCACCGCGCTCCCTAACGCACAAGCAGCGCAGCCCCGCGTAATCCGATCAAGCCGCCAAAACGCCGAGCACCCTTGCCAGCTTTTCACCATCTCGACGAAGGCTCGGTCACGTTCGGTACCACGAAGACCCGACAACGGTTTGTCTGGTGTATGGGCCGCCTGGAACTGGCAATTGGGCTGCGCACAATGACGATCAAGGGTGGCTCGACAGGTTGCTTGGTCACCTAGCTTGGCTCAGGCGCCAGCATAAAGTCGGGTTCTGGTCTGACCGAGAAATCGAGCCCGGCGACAAATTGACCATACCGGCCAGTCATGGGGGCGATCAACCCGCCTGCCGAGCCACACGGGCCAGCAACTCCGCGCCAGTTTCCTCAATCAAAGCTTTAAACGTCGATGAGTTCGATCCCGCAATCAGCCATTCGGCGTAGGCGAGCCACACCTTTGCGCCGCGACGTCGCGCAACGGCTGCTGCTTCCTCCGCCGTGTCACGAGCACGTTCGTCAAGGCCTGCGCGCAATTGCACCCAGGCCAGATCTGCCAGCATCCGCGCCTCATTCTCCAGACCGGCATGGTGCTGACGAGCAAAGCGCAGCGTATCGCCGATAGTCACGGCTGCCGGAGAGAATTCACCGCGCATTGCTTGCGCAAGGCCGAGGAAGGAGCGCCCGTACACCATAAGGTAAGGATTTCCGCTCTTTTCGCCCAGCCGATGGTTGAGCTCGCTATGCTCGGTGGCAAGAACAACGTCGTTCGCCCCCCAAGCGATGTCGATCACGGTACCATGAGCCAACATTCGATGCAGTACGTCAACCGTCGCTTCGTCGGCCGCGATCAGTTCAAGAGCCAAAGTACGAGCTTCTTCGGTGCGGCCCATCATGGCCAACGTCTGGCTGCGCATGCCTCTAATCCACACCGGTACGCGGAAGCCCAGCGTCTGTTGATCCTGCTCCTCCACCTTATCGGACCCGGCAAGCGCGACTTCGTTGTCGGCCAAGGCGCCGCGCAGGTCGCCGGCCATGCGACGGGCGTGGCAGCGAATCGTCGTCAGCACTACTGAAAGACCGACATGCTTCTGGGAATCTAGCATGCTCAAGGCCTCGTTTACCTTGTTCAGGTAGTCCGTTGCCGAGCCCGAGCTAGCGAGTGAGCGGGCGTAAGCGGCGGTAACAAGAGTGATGGCGCGCATATCGCCCAAGCCGCGGGCGATGTCGAGCGCCTCGGTGTAGAACGGTTCAACGTCCGCCGCCGTGAGACCTTCACGCCAGGCGAAGTTGACGATTTGGCCGCTCGCCATCAGTAGCTGATAACGGGCAGGTCCTTCGAGCTTGAGGCCCAGCAGAAGTCGCCGCACACGCTTCCAGGCGTCGAGCGCTTGGGTGGGATCGCGCGTGCCGTGCCACATTGCGGCCTTCATGTTAAACGCTGCTGCCGTCTGGGCATCGCCGGCCTCTTCGAGGTGATAGGCGATGAACCCGGCCTGCGCACCGTTCGGGTCGTGCAATGTCTTCTGCAGCTCCGCGGCGACGGAGGCGTGCAGGGCGCGGCGGCGATCTGATACTAGCGATCTGTAGACGACCTCCTGCACCATAGGATGCCTGAAGGCGAAGCCACCTGCCACTTGCCCACCGGTCTCATATACAAGTCCTGCGATAGAGAGCCGATGAAGGGCCGCCCTCACTAAGTTGACAGCGATGCCCGAAACTCTCTCCAATACGGGCGCCACGAACTCGCGGCCGATAACGGAAGCGGTCTGTAACAACGAGCGTTCAAGCTCGGGGCGGCTGTCCACGCGTGCGCTTACGATCGCCTGCACGTTATCAGGGATAAGATTCATATTGGGCGCGCGCAGTAGGCGATATGCTCCCAGGCTGCCGGCGAGATGACCGCTCTCGTCCAGCTTGCGCACCAACTCCTCGATGAAGAACGGATTTCCCCGCGCGCGATCGGCGATCGGCGCCAGCAGCGAAGAGACGGAAGGATCGCCGCCCAGCAGATGCCTCGCCAACAAGTCGGCCGCGGCCTGACGCAGCGGCCCAAGCGAGATCTGCTCGTAGTGGTCCAAACGCATCCACTGTGCGGAGTAGCCAGGCCGAAAATTGACCAACAGTAGAATGCGGGTGCCGGCGAGTGTATCGGCCAGCATTTCGATCAACGCTTCGCTTCCGCTGTCCATGAAATGCAGGTCCTCAAGCAGCACCACCGCGGGCACGTCGCGGCCGGCCACTCGTATGAGCCGGCGGAAAAATTGCTTCAGCCGCTCACGCCGTACTGCAGGGTCTAACCGCTGTCGCGCGTCCGCCGGGTCCGCTAAACCGAGGAAGTCGGCAAGCAGGGGCAGCTCCGTCGCGAGCTCCGGGCCGAAAGATTTCAGCCCGATAGTGAGCTTCTCGCGCGACCGGGCGGGCGTATCGTCGGCGAAAATCTCGAAGAATACTTTCACCACATCGACCATCGGCTCGAACGGCGTGGCGCGACTGTGCGCCAACGCTCGACCCTCCAGCACGCGGATGCCTGCGGCGCGGCAGCGTTCGGCGAACTCGAAACAAAGCCGGCTCTTGCCAACTCCCGCGTCGGCGACTAACCCGACCGCGCATCCATCGCCCTCACTTGCACGCTCGAGCGCACGGTCCAGTAGAGCAAGCTCTCGTTCGCGGCCGACGAAGGCTGAACGTGTCTCTTCGGAGCTGAAGCGCTGACTGGTTGGACCGCGGCGCAGATCTGTAAGCAGATAGGATTCGATCGGGGCCGACAGGCCACGGATGGTCTGGAGCCCGAGCGGCTCGACGGAAACGGATTGGCGAGCACCGCGAAGTGTCGTGGCCGAGATCACGATACCGCCCGCAGGCGCTAGGTTTTCCAATCGGGCAGCGATATGGACCGTGATTCCAGCCGCGTCGAAATCGGTCGAGAAAGAGGTCGCGATGGTGCGTGCCAACACGTCACCGGAATTGATGCCAACTCTGATGGGCATCGCTCCATGGGGCAGCGCCTTTGCCGCCGCCTGCAGCGCCAGTGCGGCGCAGCAGGCACGCACGGCGTGGTCCTCCTGCGGAATGGGCGCGCCAAAGAACGCCATGATGCCGTCGCCTTGCACACGCACGACCGAGCCTTCGAAGCGGCGTACCGCCTCCTGCATAGCATCGAGCGCCGGCGCCAAACTCGCCGCTGCCTGCTCCGGGTCGAGCCCCTCGATCATCGTCGTCGAGCCCAAGACGTCGGCGAACAGCACGGTAATTCGCTTCAGCTCTCCTTCGCTTGATTTGGGCTTCGCCTCGACGACGAGGAGCGCCGCGCCGCACCCGGCGCAGAAGCGTGCGGTCGGCGGATTTTGGCGGGCACAGGTCGGACAGCCCTGCCCCAGCTCCGCGCCACAATCGACGCAGAACTTGGCGTCAGGTGCGTTGTTCGCGTTGCAAGTTGAACAGCGCATTGGATTTGATAGCCTTATTCCCGTGCTTCTAGGGAAACGTACCCCAAATGGACTTCTGCGTCGCGCGTCCGACGATCGGTGGCAGCGCCGAGTTGAGGGCGTCCTGGAGCGGTTTCGGATTTTCTTCCCTCAGATTGAGTATGACGTTCTATGGGACTCACAAACCTGTAACGCACAAGCCTTTGTGTCCGACGAAAAGCGGGGAGTGCGGTTGTACGGCGGACTGGCCAGCCACAAGCGGATGACCGTCGCGGGGCTTGTCTGGGTCCTTGCACACGAAACGGGCCATCACCTTGGCGGCGCGCCATTTCATGAGCTTCAGCCTTACTTGAGCAGCGAGGAACGAGCCGACAATTGGGCGCGCACGGTTTGTTTGCCTCGTCTGTTCGGTGGGGAGAGAGCCAGGTTGTATACAACAAGAGGTCGTGCCGTTTTGAGGGCAATTATGTTGACCCTCTAAGCGACCCGGACCATCCTCTCGAGAGAAACGGCGGGAGGCTGCGATGGGGATGATATTCAATTCACCGGAAACGGTTCGACTGTGCGGGCGCCTCAACCGTAGGTTTTCAGAGAAGCGCCTCAACAAAATTCGCTCGGACCCGAAGCGTCTCGCGAAATTTCTCCACGCCAGCACCAACCGCCGCACCTTGGCACGAATCGCCTTTAAGAGCGGCACTTATCCTGGCAACTCGTCCACCGACAATGTCGCAAAGCGCTGGTTCTATTTCCTGCAGAATTTACCGACGGCCGCCAGCTTGGCAATCAAGGAGGCCTTGGAAAAGGCACTCACGACCAAGGACAGTAGCGGCAACTACGTCTACGAGTTCGCTTCTCTTTGTTGCCTACGAAAGTACGACAACTCTCTTTACGCCGATTGATCTGCCCGTAGTGGATACCTACGGCAATCAGACGGGGACATATTCTCTGCTCTTTTCACTACAGACCGACGGCGCTGGGTTGAGCACTTATAAACCTCCGCCCGACCAAGGTGAAGATGACGCCAATGAGCCTGACGAGGGACCGCCTGACACTGATATCGGAAGCGGTAGTCTGAAGTTGCCCAAGAAGGCAAGTGCTAAAAAGAAGGCCGCCAAGAAGAAGGCATCCAAGAAAAGATATACTCGGAATAAAACGCGCTAGTCGTCTTTCGGCGTTCGGCGGGCGTATTCGAATTCAGCGGGTGGCTGCGCCCGCCTGCAGGTCACCGTTCACCCAGGGGTGGCAGCACCAGCAGCACCGCACGAGTGAAGCGCCCTATCTCCGCCAGGCGTTCCCCGGCGCAGGCGTGCTTGCTGGTCTTGCAGACTTCAATGCCTGAGACGGCCCGACGAGCTAGTTGTGGAGTCTCAACAGGTTGTCCTCGGATAGGCCGAGTCTGGTGATGGGCGGCTTTGCGCCGATACTGGCATGGGGACGATGCCAGTTGTAGCGGTGCATGAAGAAGGGCAGCTCGTGAGCGCGCTGCCTGGAGTTCAGGTAGGCGCGAGCGTAAGCCCATTCTCGTAGCGAGGTCTGGATGAAGCGCCCGGCCTTGCCGTTGGTCCTGGGGGTGTAGGGCCTGGTGCGGATGTGCTTGATGCCAAGCCGCCGGCAGGCCTTGGCGAAGTCACGGGATCTATAGCATGAGCCGTTGTCGGTCATGACCCGTTCGACGGTGACGCCGAGGCTCTTGTAGTAGGCGACGGCGGCGTTGAGGAAGGCCACGGCACAGCCCTTGCGTTCGCTCTTCATGATCTTGCTGAAGGCCACGCGCGAGGCATCGTCGATGCAGACATGGACGAACTCCCAGCCGACGCCGCGGCTGTTGCTCTGGCCGGTGCGGTCGCCGGTGATGCGGTGGCCTATCTGATTGAACTTGCCGAGCTTTTTGATGTCGATGTGGATCATCTCGCCGGGGCGCTCACGCTGGTAGCGGCGAGGTGGTTCGGCCGGTTCCAGGGCACTCAGCTTGTTGAGGCCCAGGCGCTTGAGCACGCGGCTCACGGTGGCCGGCGAGACGCCGACGGTGGCGGCGATCTCCTTGCCGGGCATGCGTTGGCGCCGCAGGCTTTCGATGCGCTCGACCACCTCCGGGGCCGTCGGCTGGCGCAACCGCTTGGGCTGCGAGTTGCGGTCCTGCAGGCCGGCCAGGCCTTCGCTGTTGTAGCGCTCGACCCATTTGCGCACTGTGCGAGGGCAAACGCCTACGGCTTCACTGACGGCCTTCGGCGTTTGCCCACTGAGAACCATGTTGACCAGGCGCTCTCGACCGAGCGGCGTCAGGCGGGCATTCTTATGGATGTCCATTCGGCTCTCTCCCAAGGAACGTTGACGTCTCGACAACATCAGCTTCCTCGGCCTGAGCCGGATGGACAACCTATTGAAAGCTCACATCTAGTCTTCGTCTGGCTCGCGCACGACCGGCGGTTCGTCGGCGCCGTCCTCTTCCTCTTCCTCTTCCTCTTCGTCCTCGTCGTCTTCATCAGGATCTCGGGGCGGCATCGTGTTGCCCATGAAGGGACTCCGGTCGATGAACCAGCTGGAAAATTCCTCGGGGATGTGTGGGGTCATGTTGTTGCTCCTCGGGTGTGGACCCTAGGGAATTTTACCCTCTCTGCTCCAGTTTCCGCATGAGGGTTAGCGCCGCACCGTTTGCGGGGCATGCCAGCGGTGGTCCGCCTGCGGCGGCTCATGTTCGTGATGCCGAGCTAAGAGGCGGTGAGCATATTGTCAGAAATGTTCGTTTCATCGCGTCTCCGATGGGTTCCAATAGCAACGCGGGCTGTGACGAATCGTTCAAGCATCGGTTATCAGGAACAGGTGGCAAGCACGGAGCGCCTTGGAGCGAGACGATGTCCGTTGTGGGGTCAATCACGTTGTTCTGACGGTACGCCGATGACTTCCGGTCTACCCCCAACGTCAGACATCCTCAGGGAGCTGCGGTAGGTCTCAAAAGGGCCAAATCCAGACAAGGACGCCTGAAGTGGAGGAACCGTCCACAGCATCAGAAGCAGACATTTGTCGGCGACTTGCCCATATACCTTGATCGTGCGCTGGTTTGCTGCCCGCGCACTTCACTTTCCGCAATACCTCCCAGTGATTGGGCGGGACTGTTGGTCTCGTCACTGGCTCTCAATATTTGCTGCTTTGATCACGGCATGCCATCGGTCGACCTCGTCCCCCATGTATTCTGAAGCCTTCTCGATTGAGCCCCCGAAAATCTCGGCAGATAGCTTCTCGAGCAGATCCTGCAACGCAGGCTGGCGCAGGGCCTCGTTCACGTCTGCATTGATTTTCTCGACAATGTTTCGAGGAGTCTTCGGAGGCGCGACGATGCCAAACCAAGTGACCGCTTCAAAGCCCGGCAGCGTCTCAGCGATGGTTGGCACGTCACGGAGGGCTGGAAGCCGATAGGCGGAAGCCACCGCCAGCAATTTGAGCTTGCCGGAAGCAACCAGCGGCAGCGAAACACCGAGGTTGTCGAACATCAGACCGGTATCACCAGCCAGCAGCCCTTGCAGCGCCGGAGCCGACCCGCGATAGGGAATGTGGCGCAGCTTTACCTTTGCCATTAACTGGAAGAGCTCTGACGTAAGATGCGAGGTTGTTCCGTTTCCTTGCGTAGCGGCGGTGACCTTATCGGGATTATTCTTCAGGTATTCTATCAACTCGCTCAGGCTCGATGACTTTACGTTGTTGGGATTGACGATCAGTGCGTTTGGCACCATTGCCATCACGATGATCGGTTCGAACTTGAGCGGATCAAATGCCAGGTTGCGATAGAGATTTTGATTGATCACGAGTGGCGGCGGCGGTGACGAGACGCACGGGCTTGCCGCCCTTCTCAAGGCGACGTTCCGCGGCGAGCAAACGGAAGGGGCCGAACGTGAACGTCGAGAAGCTGCCGTTGAGCATTCTGGACCTTTCGCTGGCATAAATCGCACCAGGGGCCGGTAACTTGGACGGACACATGCTGCCGTTCCACTACGGGGCACGCGACTTTTAGCCACTAGATTAAGGGGCCGGTAGGTCTTCGATCACACATTCCTGCCGTATCGTACTTGGTCGCATCGATGCCGGCTCTGCCACTGAAACCTCCTTTGCTCACGGTAGCTCTCGTCTCTGGCGGACCGGAGCGGGATTCGAACCTGCGTTGCCCTAACTGAAGGAAAGGCGAACAAAGTCCCTGACAAAAGTCCCTGACACGGTTAACGGTGCTGTGGATGTTCTACGTGCGCGTTCGGCCGACCTCGAAAAGAAGCAGACGCTATCGGCATCGGATGCTATACCGGCGGCCACGTCCCCGTAGCTCAGCTGGATAGAGCAGCGGTTTCCTAAACCGGAGGTCGGAGGTTCGAATCCTCTCGGGGACGCCACTCCTGGGCAAAGGAGAGAACTTCCGGCAAAGATTTTGACGCGCCGGTTTGCGAGAGTTTCTCCAGGACGACGGGCGGCCCTTCAAGGCGCACGTCGTGGTGATCGATGGTCACCGAATCCAGGATCAGACGCATATACGCCTGACGCAGCTCGGGTGGCCCTTCGGCAAGGCGCTTCTGCATCGCCACCGAGAGGGCTTTCAGCTTGTCGGGAGTGATCGTGGGCTGGCCCGTCTGCACACTGGCCTGCAGGCGTTCAATATCGCGGTCCAACTCAGCCTTCTGCATCCGCAACGAGACCAGTCGGTCCCTAAGGGTCGCATCGTCGGGCTCCAGAGCTCCCGTCTCTACCAGTGCTAGGAGGCGCCCCAGGGCTGCGTCCAGGCCGCCACGTGCGTCACGGGCCTGCCGGAGCTTTTCGCGACGCCCAGCGATCCCATCCTTCTCCTTGGCGAGGTAGCCCTCGAGGAGCGCTTCCAGACGATCCGGCGCAAACAGCTTATTGGACAGGTAGCCCAGGATCATGTTGTCCAAATAATCCATGCGTACTCTTCGACCCTGACAAGCGGTCTTGCCCTGCTTCATTGCGCGCGAACAGGCGTAGTAGAGGTAGGTGCCGCCCTTGCCTGAGTTGCGGATCATGGCCGCGCCGCAGCCGGCACAACGGGCAACGGCGACCAGCATGGTGGGTCCGTTTACACTGCGTGGAGCCGCGCGACGTGGCGCGCGCGCATGCAGCCCGGCCTGGACACGGCTGAACGTGTCTTCGTCGACGATCGCTGGAACCTGGACTTCGACCCACTGAGACTGTGGACGCGCCTGGCGTGCTCGGCTGTCGTTGCGATTGAACTGGTGTCGACCGACATAGGCCGGATTGACCAGAAGGTCGTGAAGGCTGCCGGTCCCGAACCGGCGGCCCCTTCGGGTGATGCCTCGCTCGTTGAGATGGCTCACGATGGCCTTCAGGCCTTTCGGTGGCCCTTCTCGACCGAGATAGAGGTCGAAGATCTCGCGTACCTGGAGCGCCTCGGGCTCGTTGATGACCAGAACCTTCTTGTCCTTGTTGCCACGGCGCTCCTTGACGACGGTGTTATAGCCAAATGGCGCGACCGCGCCGTTCCAGAATCCCTGTCGGGCGTTTTCCAGCATGGCGCGGTGGGTGTGCTTGGCATTCTCGTGCGACTGGTGCTCATCGAAGGCGTTGACGATCTTGCGGATCAGGTCGCCATGGCCATCCTGGCCTAGTTCCTGGGTGATCGAGACGAGCTGCACGCCGGCACACTTGAGCTTGCGGACGTAGAACTCGGAGTGCATCGCGTCGCGGCTGAAGCGGCTCAGCGAGTGGACGATGACATTGTCAAACGGTCGATCCGACCCCGTCGCCTTGGCGATCATGTCCTGGAATATCGGGCGATCCTCATCGAGTGCCGAGGCGCCCGGTTCGGTGAACACCTCGGCGACGATCCAGCCCTTGCGTTCGCAATAGGCCTCCAACTGCTTGATCTGGTCGGGCAAGGACAGGTCAGCCTCAGCCTGCCGCACTGTCGAGACACGGGCGTAGATGGCAACGCGTTTGGGCTGCGGGACCGTCGTCATTGAGTGTCCTTTAGCACGGTGGCAATCAGGTCGGCGAAGTAGATACGCACGAGATCGCTTTCCTCTCGCAGGACGGGCATCTGGTCGGGCAAATTCGAGGAAAGCGTCCACTCATCGCTTCTGACCCTTGGACTTGGCCTCGGCGTGGCAGACGGCGATGCGTCCACCGCAGCCGCGGGAGCCTTCGGCCGCGCGCGCGTGCGACCTGCCTCCGGCCTTTGTGGCGGCGGGCATTGCTCGCTGACGTGGGGAGCCGAGGGCTTCATCCACTAGTGGATTAGCTTCGGTCCAACTTCGCGTTGACCCCCTCCGGCCGGGGTGGCTGCAAATCGCAACCATCCCTGCCTCCGGAGCAGCAGGCTCGGGCAATGTGGCCGATAGTGGCTGGCTATAGGGCATCATCAGTATCGTCACCGGGCGGGCATTCGCGGTCCAGCTTCCAGCGCAGGTAGGCTGGTTTGAGACGCTCGCGCAGTTCGTCCAGGTTGCCATGTACACGCTGGAGCGCGACGTGCCGCTGAGATTGATTGTAGTGCTGATCGACTGTCTGAGGTCCAGCGTGGTCCAGCACCGAGGTCGCTGCACGCAGGTTGGCCGGGTCCTCGTAGGCGAAGGATGTGGCCAGGCAGTCGCGAAAGCGGTGAGGCGGTATCGCGACGCCAAACTCGGCCTTAGTCCTCGTGCATACGGCCGAGCGAATGCCAGGGCCGCCGATAGGGCGACCATGGGGTCGAGCCGATCTGCAGGGTACTGCCGATCGCCCCGTCGACCTACCATGCGCATGTCGCCAGGCGCGCCGATCCGACCAGGTTGTCAGCGCGGGCGAAGCGGGATGATGGCCTGATGGCGGAGGTTGAGCGGGTGTTCGAGGAGAACTTCCGCGTCTATGGCGTGCGCAAGGTCTGGCGGCAGTTGAAGCGCGAAGGCCATGACGTTGCCCGCTGCACGGTGGCACGGCTGATGCGAACCCTTGGTATGCAGGGCGTGATCCGTGGCAAGCCGGTTAGAACCACGATCAGCGACAAGGCGACGCCGTGCCCATTGGACCACGTCAATCGGCAGTTCAAGGCCGCGCACCCGAATGCGCTGTGGCTCTCCGACTTCACCTATGTCGCGACCTGGGCAGGCTTCGTCTACGTCGCCTTCGTCATCGATGCATACGCGCGGCGGATCGTTGGCTGGCGCGCGTCACGAACGGCGCACGCGGGCTTCGTGCTCGACGCGCTGGAACAGGCTCTGCATGACCGGCGGCCTCTGCATCGCGGCGGGCTCGTCCATCACAGCGACCGAGGCAGCCAGTACGTCTCGATCAAGTACACCGAGCGTCTGGCCGAAGCCGGTATCGAGCCGTCTGTGGGCAGCGTGGGCGACAGCTATGACAATGCTCTGGCCGAGACCATCAACGGTCTCTACAAGGCCGAGGTCATCCATCGGCGCGGGCCATGGCGGTCCTTCGAAGCCGTCGAGTTCGCGACGCTGGAATGGGTCGACTGGTTCAACAATCGCCGGCTGCTGGAACCCATCGGCAACATCCCGCCGGCCGAGGCCGAGCAGCGCTACTACGCTACGCTGGACCAACCAGCCATCGCAGCGTGACTCAAACCAAACGGCCTCCGGAAAACCCGGGGCGGTTCAGTATTCAGCCGAGGAGAAGATCCGGATTGTGCTGGATGGCCTGCGCGGCGAAACGAGCATTGCCGAGCTGTGTCGTCGGGAAGGTATTGCCGAGGGTCTTTATTACAGCTGGTCGAAGGAGTTCCTGGAGGCCGGCAAGCGCCGGCTGGCGGGCGACACGGCGCGGGCGGCGACGAGCAGCGAGGTGACGGACCTGCGCCGTGAGGCGCGGGCTTTGAAGGAGGTAGTGGCCGAGCAGGCGCTCGAACTGCGCCTGCTGAAAAAAAGCATGATCGCGGATGGGGGAGACGGGGAATGAGATACCCTGGTTCCGAGAAGCTGGAGATCATCCGCCTGGTCGAGCAATCGCACCTGCCGGTCCGCCGAACCCTGGCGACGCTCGGTATCCTGCCGATGACGTTCTATCGCTGGTATGCGCGCCTGCAGGCGGGCGGGCCCGAGGCCTTGGAAGACAAACCGTCCTGGCCCAGGCGGGTGTGGAACAAGATCCCGGAGGAGGTTCGCGGATCAGATCGTCGACCTGGCGCTGGACGAGCCGGAACTGTCGCCGCGGGAGGTGGCGACGCGCTTCACCGATGCGAAGAAGTACTTCGTGCCGGAGGCCTCGGTTTATCGGCTGCTCAAGGCGCACGACCTGATCACCAGCCCGGCCTTCATCGTGGTGAAGGCGGCCGATCAGTTCAAGGACAAGACGACGGCGCCCAACCAGCTGTGGCAGACCGACTTCACTTACCTGAAGGTGATCGGCTGGGGCTGGTTCTATCTGTCGACCATCCTCGACGACTTCTCGCGCTACATCATCGCCTGGAAGCTGTGCACGACGATGAAGGCCGAGGATGTGACGGACACACTGGAACTCGCGCTCAGTGCATCAGGCTGCGAGAGCGCCAAGGTCGCACAGCGACCACGGCTGCTGAGCGACAACGGTTCCTCCTACATCGCCGGCGATCTGGCGGAATGGCTCGATGATCGCGGCATCAGACACATCCGGGGCGCTCCTTACCATCCCCAGACCCAGGGCAAGATCGAGCGCTGGCACCAGACGCTGAAGAACCGCATCCTGCTCGAGAATTACTATCTGCCCGGCGATCTCGAGGCTCACATCAACGTCTTCGTCGATCACTACAACCACCAGCGTTACCACGAGGCCATCGGCAATCTGACACCGGCCGATGTCTACTTCGGCCGAGCCAACACTATCTTGCTGGAACGAGAAAGGATCAAACGACAGACCATTCAAAACAGACGCTTGATGCACGCCAGACTGGCCGCTTAACCTGTTCAACAGATGCGCCGCATCCTCTCTTCCAATTAGGCCAAACCTGTCTCAAATGATCTGACGACGGACAGCGCTTCGTGCCGATCAAGTTAGCCGAGCAACAGGCGGCGTCGATGGTGCTAAAAACGCGGGCTCTTCTGGTCAACCAGAAGACTCAGGCGATCAATGCATTGCGCGCGCATCTGTCGGAGCTTGGTATCATCGCCGCTGTCGGAGCAGGAAAGGTTGCGACGTTGATTGAGATTGTGCGGGACGAGGCCGACGGACGCCTGCCCAGGGCCGCTCGTTTGGCCTTGATGGAAATCGCCGATCAAATCGAGACGCTGACGCGCCAGATTGAGAAGCTCGAGCGGGAGGTCGTCGACGAAGCCAGGCGCGACGCCGACATGCGGCGGCTGGCCACGATCCCGGGCGTCGGGGCAATCACCGCGGCAGCCACTAAGGCATTTGTTCCTGATCCCGCCGCCTTCAGGTCTGGTCGCGACTTCGCTGCCTGGTTGGGACTGACGCCGAAGCCCCATTCGAGCGGCGGCAAGGAGCGACTGGGCAGGATATCGGAAATGGGCAATCCCATGCTGCGCTCTCTGCTGGTCGTCGGCGCAACCTCCGTGCTGCAGCACGCACGCGGCAAAGCCAATGCTCCCCGATGCCTGATCGGCCTGTTGGCTCGACGTCCCTTCAAGGTCGCGGCGGTGGCGCTGGCCAACAAGATGGCGCGGATTATCTGGGCGCTTCTCGTCAAGGGCGGCATCTATCGAAAAGTCGAGGCGATAAGTCCGGCGAGCGCCTGAACGGAGCCACGCATAGAAACTTCCGCGCATTGACAATGAGAATGGGCTGACCGGCGCGGAGCCGGCCAGAGGCAAGGTGCCAACACAGACGATGAACCCATGGGACGAAATCCCGACGCGAGAGAGGCCGTTCCGGCAACGCGCTCACAGCGCGAAATACTGATGGGCCACTCGCATCGCGGATCTCATCGAGGCCAGCGGTCCTCAACCGCGCAAAACAGGCCGAACATATGACTGCACCGTTCCCTGAGAGAGTTGTCTGAAAAAGCACTTGCCAGCGGGGCCGCTCCACATATGCCGAATCTAAAATCCGGTACATACAGGCGCAGGACCATCGCCGTTGAGCGGCAGATCAACGATGATCGGGCGACGGCCGGCCGCTGATCGACTCCCGGCATTCAGTCAGTCGATCGCCGTTGCCATGCTCCCGCCATCGGTGCGACTTTGGCGATCTGGCGCAGCTTATAGTTGTCCAGGACCACGACCGTATCGCCCCCCCCGAGTTCGATGACATTGCGGTTTTTCAGCTTGCCGAGGGCACGGCTGACCGTCTCTATGGTAAACCAAGATAGTCGCCGATCTCGGTACGGCTCATCCTTCAGCGACAATGGCCCCGACGAACAGCGCGCTGTCGATAAAGCGTGTCTATCTCGGCGAGGAAATGGGCCACCCGCTCGGTAGACCTGAGCTGACCTAGCACCAGCATGGCCTCGCCCGACTGCTTCAGAGCGGCGGACAAGGCCTCGGCCAGCGCCGCAGCGAGATCGGGATGCTTGCCTGCGAAGGCATCGAAGCCGCTTCGATCGAACGCGCAAGCCTCGACATCGGTGAGCGCCTCACCTTCGAACGCGTACTTGCAGTTGTTGTCGAGATATCCACGCAGTCGCCGGGTGCGCGAACGGCGACGATCTGCCGGCGTCCGTCATCGAGGGCGCGCAGACCGCCACGATGCCCGACCTGATTTTGAAGAACGCTCCCATTGGGTCGCCGGCGCGAAAGAGAGTTTCATGCTTCTTCCAGTGGCGGATGCCGCCGAGGGATGCATCACGTGCAAACGGGCGGCGTCGAGCGGCCCGCACAGGTTGAGCGATCTACCAACGCATCGGTCACACGGTAAGGAAGTCATGACCGTCCCTGAGTTTGGGTAAGCGCTGCGTTTCATAAAGGAAGGCTACCAAGGACGGTCCCGGACTGCACTCCTGGATCGCACTGGTTTGCTGGGCTCCACGGGTGGCGAGGCCGTGGTTCATTCAGTGATCAGTGGTTTCGTTTGACTTAAGTCAAAGCACTGGCTCCGAAAGCGTGCTTGGTAAAGTAGTAGAAATGTCGACATCACCGTTTTTTCGGTGGCGGCGAGACTTAGGGGGGATAAGCCATGTCAAGTCCCTATCACCTGTAATTGCCGCCGCGTTACTAGGCGCGTGCAATCAGACGCCGCCGCCACCACCGCCTGCGCCGCCGGCTCAAAGTGCGATGGCGCCGCGCCAATGCCGCCGGCGACGGTGTACTTCGACACCGGCAGTTCGACCGTGTCGTCGGAGGCGATGGCCACGATCCAGCAAGTCGCCGCCAACTACAGACCACGGGCAATGCCACCGTAAGTCTGACCGGCCACACCGACACCGTGGGTTCGCCAGACGTTAACATGACGCTGTCACAGCGGCGCGCCGACGCCGTCAGGAACGCCCTTGTTCGCGAAGGCGTGCCGGCGGCAGGCATCACCACCGCCGGCCAGGGCGAAGCAAGTCTGCCTGTCCAGACCGCCGACAACGTGGACGAGCGGCGCAACCGCAGTGTCGACATCACCGTCGTCGGCCAAATGGCGCGTACTGGCATGACCGATGCCGAGTACTGCGCAGCATCAAGTCGCACGTATCGGAACTTCCGCCACTCGCAGGCTGACGAGACGGCCGCCGCTGCGATGCACCAATGCGAGATCGGCAACACGGCGGCCGGCATTCCTGTGCTTGAGAGAACGCTGACAATGTCCAGGATACCGCTTCCGGCGCGCTACTGACGATGATGGCTACCAGCGGGCGGCCGGCTGAAAGCAGCCGCCCAGGGTGTGGCCAAGCATAGACAATGCCTTGGCTCCGTTCTTTCACGCTGGCGAGACCGCGCGTCCGATGAGGCCGCGCACTTGCATTGAACTCCAAAGGAGGGCGACATGAAGCGAGTAAACACAATCTTGAGCGTATCCGGGTTGGTCTTAGCTCTTTCCCTGCCCGGCTGGGCGCGGTCAAACGCTCCCGACACAGACCGTCACAATTTCGGGCACCGTGGCGACCATCGACCATGCCAAACGCGTCGTGAACATCAAAAAGCCGACGGCAAGTTCGAGACCATCGACGTGCCCGCCGGCGCAAAGCGGTTCGACGAGCTCAAGGTCGGGGACAAGGTGTCGCTGACGTATAACAACAACGTCTCGGCGAGAGTGAAGCCGCCGGGCGAGGCCGCGGTCGATACGGGGAGCACGACCACTACTGCCGGGCAGCAGACGCGACCTGGAGGCACGACAGCCGTGCAGAGAACGATGACCGTGACCGTCGACGCTATCGATAAGAAGGCATCGTCGATCACCTTCGTTGGTCCGAACGGATGGAAGTACAGCCGACATGTCGTCGATCCCACCGTGTTCGATAAGGTCAAGGTTGGCGACAAGGTCGACATCACCTGGAACACGGACGTCACGGTTACGGTGCAGTAACTCCACGGGAGCAAGTGAGAGGGCCGCCCAGCTAAGGCCGGCAGCCCATGCCGATGAATGAAGGCCATCGCGACTAGGGTCCTCACTTATCGAATATTGAAAGTGTGAGCGATGGATCTCCGGGAGAAATGTACCATGCTCAAGTCCTTATTCCCTGTAGTCGCCGCGGCGTCGCTGTAGGGCGCGTGCAGTCAAGCGCCACAGCAGGCCGCTGGCCGCCGGCTCAACGCACGATGGCGCCAAGCCAAATGCCCCCAGCAACGGTTACTTTGTTACGGGCAGTTCGACCCTGTCGCCGCAGGCGATGTCCTCAACCCGGCAGGTCGCCGCCAACTACAAGAGCATGGGCAATGCGCATCATTGGCCCGGTGGCTGTTTCAAGTCAGCGCCGCGAAGCGCATCGCCAGATCCGACGCCGATGTGCCTTATGATGCTCATGGCTTCAACCATCGTGATGCCGAGCGGCCGGACCCGCTCGGCGGGTCCTGCATGACATTGCCCGACATCGGCGTGGGCGCCTGGGGCAGGAAGACGCTCAACCAGCCATTCTCCAGCGTCTCGAGCAGGTAGCCCATCTGCCAGCCGCCTTCGATGCCGGAAAACTGCGAGGCGTGGGTGACAAGGCTGAAGGCCAGAAACAGCGCGTAGACGAGCAACAGCACGATTGAAATGGCGACGCTCAGCGGCACGAGGCCCAGCACCGCCTCCTTGCCCAGCGCGGCGCGATAGGCGGCGGGCAGGATCAAGGTGATTGCCGCCAGGGTCATCATGGTTGCCTGCGCCCGGGCGCCCTGCGGGTTGAAGGCCTGCTCGCGATGACGCAGGCCGCCCGCCACCATCGCCGCGCCTGCGCACGGCCAAGCGCGGTCTTGTCTCGTTCCAAGCAACGAGGGCGCCGAAGCTTTGACACAAGACATCAAGGGCAGCCTCGGATACCCAGTCTATTCGGGAACTGACCTGGAGAGCGCAAAGCCGATTTTGTCTCGACAGCGCCGGCGGTTGCGGTCGTCGCAAATCGTTACGACGGTATCGACCTGCCAGATGACGATTGCCGGCTGCTGTTCATCGAGGGGTTGCCCAGGGCGACGAACCTGCAGGAGCGTTTCCTGATGAACCGCATGGGGGCGAACCTGCTGTTCAACGAGCGCGTCCGACCAGAGTTCTTCAGGCGGTGGGCCGATGCACGCGTGGCCTGAATGATTACTCGGCCGTGGTGGTTACGGGCGAGGATCTTCGCCTACCTCACCGACCGCAGCGCCGCAGGTACTTCCATCCCGAGTTTCAGGCCGAACTGGAATTCGGGACGACCAGTCCACCGGGGTCGGCGCCGCGACCATGCTGGAGAACTTCGAGATCTTCTTGGAGCACGACGTCAAATGGAAGGACGCCAATCAAAGCATCCTGATTCCCGTGACAAGGCAAATCAGGCGGATTTCCCCGCCATGACGCAGCTTGCCGCGGCCGTCCGACATGAGATCGGCACGGTGCACGACCGCAGCTTCGCGGGGCGCGAGCGCGAAATCCGTGAAGGGCTCAAGAGCGGCACCGCTTTCGAGGAGGCGCAGGTCCTCCTTGGCGAACATCTCGGCTTCGAGGCCGGCAAGAGGAAGAGGCTGCTTCCCCCGATCCATGGTGGCGGGTGGGAGACATCGTGCTGGTCTTTGAAGATCATGCAAACGCCGGTGCCAATGCGATGATCGACGCCACCAAAGCCCGGCAGGCCGCTTGGCATCCGGATTGGGTGCGGGCGCACGTGCCCGGCACTGCGGAGGCAAAGATCCAGCCAGTCCTGGTTACACCGGCGACGACGGCCAAGAAGGGCGCCGTCCCGCATCTCGGGCGCGTCGGCCTATGGAGCCTGGAAGAGTTTCAGAACTGGGCGGACGCAGCCTTGGACACTGTGAGGGAAATCCTTCGCAAGTTCGTCGAGCCCGGCGATCTGGATTGGCGGGCCAATGCTGCAGCTCTCCTGGAAAGGGCGGGAGCGGACGCGCCGAGCCTCCATGAACGCTTGTTAGCTCGCCCTGCAGGGCAACACCTCAAGGAGGTGGCCTGACCGCGCCGCTACGCGTTTCAAGCTGTTTTAGGGGGGCGCGGGGCACTTTGGGACAGATGGACGGATGCGGATAGACGGAGGGCTGAGAAAGGTAGATCAAATTCGTTTCAGGCCAACGATTTGAACCTACTTGCCCCCGAGAGTCAGGGTATCGATCCAGTTCTCTCTTTTGACCACTACGGCACGCCATTCCTTATATAGCTGGGCACTCAGCTTCCGCTCGGGCCCTTGGGCTGGTCCGATGTTGTGATTAGCGGCTACGAAATGTTTTTCGTCGCGTGACAGCACCATGCCGCATCATGCAGCACGAAACGCGAGCGTATCGCTACCTTTCACGCTCCCATGTTTCGCGGCTTGATTTGGTCAAGTACCCGCCGTGCAGAGGTCAGTATTTGTGGGGTGGGATTTTTTCGCCCGCGCAATGAAAGGACTTAAATGCGTAGACAATTCTTACAGGCAGTCGCAGCGACTGCCGTCGCGTTATGGGTCGCGTTATGGGCAGCATCGCCCGCGTCCGCGCAGGCGAAGTACACTTCTGCCGAAGCCAAGGCCCTCGAAGATTGGACCTACGCCGTGGCCATCGATGCCGCGACTTGGGGTTCTCCGGCAGTAATCATGTACAACCTGCGCGCCAATGATGCGGTAGGACCGAAGCCAAAGGCAGCGCCGAACTCGATCTGGCGCATGGAGGACATCTCCACGCCGAAGCTTTCGGTCGAGGCGGGCTACGTCACGCCGAACGTGAACGTCATCTATGGCTTCGGCTTCCTGGACCTTGGGCCGCAAACAATCATCCTGACGGTGCCTGATTCCAACGGACGCTACTAAGTGGTGGAAATCGTCGACATGTACTCCAACGCTTTCGCCTACGCCGGAGGCATGGCAACTGGCTACAAAGGAGGCAAGTTCGATCTCAGTCTCGGCCCCGGCTTTCAGGGCAAGCTTCCCGAAGGCGTCCAACGTATCGATTGCCCCACGCGCTGGACGCTTAATTCAGCCTCGCGTCCACGTCATCAACCCGGCAGACCTGCCGGAGGCCAAGAAGGCGATGGACGGGATCCAGGTGCAGGGCCTTGCCAAGTTTACCGGCCAGCCCGCGCCGCAGGCGGCTCCCGGGGGACAACTTTACGCTGCCCAAGGTCACCGATGCCAAGCAGCCTGCCAGCGCGATGAACTTCACGGATCCGCTGCAGTTCTGGGAAATCTTCTCCGACGTGATCAATGAGAACCCCGCCGCCCCAGGACCAGGCAACGGCCGTATTGCCCAATTTTGAACCCCTTGGGAATCAAGTTGGGCAAGCGTTGGGATAGGACCAATCTGGATCCCATCGTGGTCAAAGCCATGGAGCGGGCCGCCAAGGACATCGGACCGATGTTGAGTAACCTGCCCTTCGGTCAGGTCGTCAATGGTTGGTTCATGCCGCCGCCGTCGATTGGCAATTCGCAGACGGACTATGAGAACATCGCGCAATCATCGCCCGCATCGGGCTGACGGCCAACACACCCCAAGAGGCGGTCTATTACCAGGGCACGTTGGACAGTAACGGCGAGCAGCTGACGGGTGCCAAGAAGTATACGGTCACCTTCAAGGAAACGCCGCCTTACATCGCTCCCGGCTTCTGGTCTCTGACTATGTACGACGCCAGCAACTACTACACCGTTGCCAATCCGATCGGCCGCTACTTCCTGGGGAGCGACACGCCCGATGAAGAAGAACAGTGACGGATCAGCTCACCATCTACATCCAAAAGGACAGCCCCGGCGCCGACAAGAGTCCAATTGGCTGCCCGCCCCTGTAAGGCCGTTCTTCTCAATTCCACGAGCCTATACGCCCCTGGTCCGGCCATGGTGAAGATCGTTGTCCAATGCGAAGGCCTACACACCGCCTCCCGTGGTGGAAGTGAAATAAAGAGCAAGGCCGAACCGGCCGCTACGAGGTCGTTGAAGGACTGGGAATGCGCCACGGCCCCGTCTGTCCGCTGCTGAAATGACAATCCCGGCTATGGCATTTAGTAGTCCAACCGAAGCGCCAAATTTACAAATATATTCAACCGTAGGTAGCGGAGGGCCACGCGCCGCGTGGCAAGACCCCCTGAGTTAGCACTGGAGGAAATCCCTCCATGTCAGACGTAACCTCCCAGTGTCTTCGTCTTCCAGCCACAAACTCGCCCAGAGGCCCTGAGTC
>CAWFYW010000016.1:0-59657 GCA_963820155.1 uncultured Alphaproteobacteria bacterium | reverse complement strand
CCACGAGGACGCGCTCTCGGCTGGCCTCGATGTCGCGGAGCAGCTCGGCGTGCGCCGTCCCTGGCCTCGGCCCGCCGAGCATCGGCTCGTCGGCGATCCGCCGCGGCTGGTGGCCGGCCGGCCCGTGCGCCGTCCCACTGCCCTGGCCGTCGCCGCCCGGGTCGCGCCGTGAGCACCGTTCCCCATAGCGTCATCGACGCCACGGTGGTCCATCGTCGGCTGAGGCCGCGCGCCAACGCCTTCCGCTATCGCGTGGCCTATCTCTGCCTGGGCCTGGACGCGCTGCACCCGACGGACGATCGTCGGCTGAAGCTCGACCGCGCCGGACTCGTCGCCTTCCACCGGGCCGACCACGGCGCCCGTGATGGATCGGACCTCAAGGCCTGGCTGATGAACATCCTCGCCGGCCATGACCTTGCCGACGTTTGCGACGGCGATGTCGTGCTGATGACCCTGCCGCGCCTGCTGGGTTATGTGTTCAATCCGGTGAGCTTCTGGTTCTGCCACGACCGGGCCGGCGCGCTGCGCACCGTGCTGTGCGAGGTCAACAACACGTTCGGCGAGACGCATTGCTACCTCGTCCATCACGACGACAGGCGGCCGATCGAGCCACAGGCGTGGCTGGAGGGCCGCAAGATTTTCCATGTCTCGCCCTTCCTGCCGGTCGACGGCGGCTACCGCTACCGCTTCCGGCTGGACGAGGAGCGCGTCCACGTCGATGTGAACTACCATGACGCCGACGGCCTAGTGCTGGCGACAGCCGTCGGCGGCCGGCGCGAGGCGCTTTGCGGCCGGGCGGTGCTGCGCCGCTTCCTGGGCAACCCGGCGATGACGCTCGCAGTCATCGCGCGCATCCACTGGCAGGCGCTGCACCTGTGGCGCAAGCGCATCCGGTTCCATCGCAAGCCGGCGCCGCCGGCCGAACTCGTGAGCCGCTGATGCTGGCCGCGCGGCTCGTGCTGGGCGCCCTCGACCGGCTGTCCGTCGGCCGGCTGGCCGTGCGCCTGCCCGACGGCTCGAGCCGCGTCTTCGGCAGCGCGGCGCGTCCGTCTGCCGACATCGAGGTCAAGGACTGGCGCTTCTTCCGCTGCGTCCTGTTCGACGGCGACATCGGCTTCGCCGAGGCCTACATGGAGGGCCTCTGCGAAAGTGCCGACCTCGCGGGCCTGATCGCCCTGCTGGCGGCGAACGAGAAGGCCCTGGGTTCGGTGGCCCAGCCCAATTTCGTTCAGAACCTGCTGCTCAAGCTGCTGCATCGGCGCCGGGACAATTCGCGCGACGGGGCCCGCAAGAACATCCGCGCCCACTACGATCTCGGCAACGAGTTCTACAACCTGTGGCTCGACGGCTCGATGACCTATTCGGCGGCGCTCTACGGCGACGACGACGGCGCGCCGCTCGAGGCCGCGCAGGCCGCCAAGTACGAGCGCGTCCTCGACCGCCTCGGAGCGCGCCAAGGCGACAGCATCCTGGAGATCGGCTGCGGCTGGGGCGGCTTCGCCGAGATCGCGGCGCGGCGCGGCCTGCGCGTCACCGGCGTCACCATCTCGCGCAAGCAGCTCGACTTCTCCCGCGAGCGCCTGCAGCGGGCCGGGCTGGCCGATCGCGTAGACCTGCAGTTCCGCGACTATCGCGACATCGAAGGCCGCTACGACCACATCGTGTCGATCGAGATGGTCGAGGCCGTGGGCGAGCGCTACTGGCCCGACTACTTTGCCGCGCTCAAGCGTCATCTCGCCCCGGGCGGGTCGGCGCTCGTCCAGGCGATCGTCATCGCTGACGAGCTGTTCGACCGTTACCGCCGCCGCCCCGACTTCATCCAGACCTATGTCTTTCCCGGCGGCATGCTGCTGTCGCCGGCCAGTCTGCGCGATCAGTGCAGGCTGGCGGGGCTGAAGGTCGCCGAGCTCTACAGTTTCGGCCTGGACTATGCCCGCACCCTGGAAGCCTGGCTCGGCCGCTTCGACAAGGTCTCCGATCAGGTGGCCAGGCTGGGCTTCGACGAGCGATTTCGCCGCATGTGGCGATATTACCTCGCTTATTGCGCCGCCGGCTTCTCAACCCGCCGGACGGACGTTTTGCAGGCGCACTTCCGGCCTATATAACTGGCGGCAAGCAACGGGTGCCGAAAACGGCACGGACAGGAAGGCCAACGGGTGGATGTAGGATCGATCGAGCGCGGCAGCGCCGCGCGCGTCAAAGTGCGATTTGATCGGCTGGTCGCTTATTCGACCCTGCAACTGCCGCTCGCCATGGCGGCGCTTCCGGTCGTCCTCAATGTCAGCCAATTCTATGGCGAGGTGTTGAAGCTGTCGCTCGAGATCATGGGGCCGATCTTCATCTTCGCCCGCGTGATCGACGCCATCCAGGATCCGGTGATCGGCCTGCTCAGCGACCGCTTCACGCGCCGCGGCCGGCGCGGCCGGCTGGCCTTCGTCGCACTGATGATCCCAGTGCTGATCGCCGGCTTCTATATGCTGTTCGACCCGCCCGACGGCTGGTTCGGCAGTCAGACGATGATGGCCATCTGGCTGGTCGCGGCACTCCTGCTGGTCCATCTCGGCTATTCCGGCGTGTCGATCAGCTATCACTCCCATGGCGCGGAGATCACCGACGACTACAACGAACGTACCAGGGTCACAGTGGGCCGCGAGGTGTTCGGCCTGCTCGGCATGACGCTCGCCGTGGTTCTGCCGACCTACCTGACGGCCAGGCTCGGCGACACCCAGGGATACATGATGCTCGGCCTGGTGTTCCTGCCGATCGCCCTGCTGTTCAGCGTACCAACGCTGCTGTGGACGGGTCCCTCGGTTCATCCGCCGGTCGTCCATGCCGAGCGCAATGCTTTTGTGGCGTTCTTCGCGCCGCTGAGGAACCGGCTGTTCCGTCGGCTGCTGCTGGTCTTCGTCATCAACGGCGCGGCGCTGGGCGTCGCCGTGACAGTGATGCTCTTCTATGTCGAGCACGTGCTGAAGGGCGGCAAGCTGCAGGCCGGCATCATCCTGCTCACCTATTTCGTCGCCGGCGCCGCCAGCGTGCCGCTGTGGCTGCAGCTGTCGAAGCGATCGAGCAAGGCGGTCGCCTGGTTCGTCGGCATGGTCATGACGGCCATCGCGATGGCATGCGCGATCTTCGTCGGCCCCGGCGACTTCTACTGGTTCTTGGCGATCTCCATTGTCACCGGCCTCGGCATCGGCGCCGACTACGGGCTGCCGCCCTCGATCCTGGCTGACGTCATCAACTCGACCGAGGGCGGCGACAGCCGGGGCAAGACCGGCACCTATTTCGGCCTGTGGGCGCTTGCGACCAAGCTCGCGACGGCGATCGGGGCGGCGGGCTCGCTGCCGGTGGCGGCGATTCTGGGCTTCAATCCCGCCAGGGGCCAGTACGGCACCACCGCCCTCGTCATCGCCTACGTCGTGCTGCCCGTGTTGATCAAGATCGTCGCGGCGCTGCTCATCTGGTTCATCCGCATCGAGGCCGAGCGCGGCTCGGTGCGCGACGAGATGATCGTGCATCTCAAGCGATGAAGCCGAGCTTCTGCGGCTGGCGCAGGCCGAAGTCGCGCTGCAGGCCCCAGCAACCCTGCGCCACGGTGGCGAAGACGCTGCGGAAATCGACGCTGTGCCGCAGGTCGCCGTCCTGCAGGTCCGACAGCGACGGATAGGCGCCGTACAGCCCGCCCTTGACGTCGCCGCCCATGACGAACATCGGCGCGGCCGTGCCGTGGTCGGTGCCGGCGCTGGCATTCTGCTTGGCGCGGCGGCCGAACTCCGAGTAGGTCACCACCACGACCTCGTTCCACAGGCCGGCGGCGATCAGGTTCTTGCGCAGCGTGCCGAGCGCGGTGGCCAGGAAGGCGAGCAGCCGCTCCTGCACGGGCGCCTGGTTGGCATGGGTGTCGAAACCGCCCAGCGCCGTCTTGATCGCCACCACCGGCACGCGCGCCGTGAGCACGCGCGTGGTGACGTCGAATTGCCGGCCGAGCAGCAGGTCCTGGGCGTAGGCCTGTGCCGGCGCCGGCGCATCGCGCAGCTTGTCGCTCAGGCCCTTGGCCGCGGCGTTGATCTCGTGGCGCACCGCCAGCAGGTGATGCAGCGCCGGATTGCCACCGTCCTTGGTGGCGGCCTCGTCCTTCATCGCCCGAGCCTGGCGCAGGAAGTTCTCGGCATCCTGCATGACGATGGTGCGCAGCTCCGGCCCGGTGCTGGGCAGCGCGTTGGTGTCGACGGCGATGCTGTCGACGCCTGCCCCCTTGGGCAGGGCCACGCCGCGGAAGGACTGGGCGATCCAGCCTTCGCTCAGCGTCTGGTTCGAGGCCGACGCGGTGTCCCAGATCTCGATCGAGCGGAAGTGCGAACGGTTGGGATAGGGATAGCCCACGCCCTGCACGATGGCGAGGTCCCTGCCCTTCCACGACTCCATCAGCGGCTCGAGCTTCTCGTGCAGGCCGACCTTCTCGTCGAGCGGCAGGATGCGTTCGCGCGCCACGCCGATGCCGGGGCGCAGCTCGCGGTATTTCGGATCGGCATAGGGCACCAGGGTATTGAGCCCGTCATTGCCGCCCTTCAGCTCGACCAGAAGCAGGATCCGGCTCATGGCGCTCTCCTCACTTCAACTGGTAGGCGGTGTCGAGCAAGGCCGTCGCCACGGCCGCGCCGGGCGTGCCGCCGGTGTCGACCGCATCGATCGGCGCGCGCGGCAGCAGGGTACGGACCAGCGTGCCCGTGTCGACGCCCGTCAGGGTCGGGCCAAGCCGCGCCTCGTTGCCGGCATAGCGCAGGCTGCGGCCCTCGACGGGGCGGGCCTCCGCCATCTGCATGGCGCTGTCGTCGGCCGGCAGTTGCTGGCGGCGCTCGGCGCGGCGGCCAGGCCGATTGCCCATCATCATGCCGCCGTCCATCGAGGCCACTGTCGTCGCCTCGACGATACGGCGCAGGAACTGCTGACGCAGCAGCAGCGTGTAGGTCGTGACCCAGCTCTCGCCGCCCAGCCAGCCTTTCACATTGGGCGGGTCGAACGGCGTCTGGCCCAGCCCCTGCATCATGCGCACGAGCTGGGTCTTCTCCGGCACGGGCAGGCCGAGCACATGCACGGTGCCCACGATCAGCTCGATCGGCGACTTGATCAGCGCGCCACGGTTGACGGGGTCGCGAAATTGCGCCGACAGCAGGATCGAGCGCATCAGCGGCTTGATCTCGTAGCCGTTGCGGAAGGAAGCGGCGAGCTTCTTGACCTCAGTCGGGTCGGGCTGCAGGGACACGAACTCGCGCCACAGCTTCTCGACGATCGTCTCGGCGGTGCGCGGATGGCGCAGCAGGATGGCGACGATCTGGTCACCATCGAAGCGCCCCGTCTGGCCCAGGAAGGTCTTCTCGCCGTCGTCGTGCTCGTGCTCGCGGCTCTTGAACTGCCCGGTCTGGCGATCGACCGTCCAGCCGGTGAAGGCGCGCGCCGCCGCCTTGATGTCGGCCTCGCCGTAGTGACCCTCGCCCAGGGTGAAGAGCTCGAGAAGCTCGCGGCCGAAATTCTCGTTGGGCTGGCGCGCCACGCTGCGCATGCCGTCGAGATAGATCAGCATCGCCGGATCGCGCGCCACCTCCCTCAGCAAGGTCGCGAAGTTGCCCAGCGCCTCGCGCCGGAACAGCGCATTCTGGCGGAACAGCGCCGGCGCGTAGCGCACCTTCTGGAACGACGACGTGAAGTGATTGTGCCAGAACAGCACCATGCGCTCGGTGAGCGGCTGGTCGGTGGCCAGCATCTCCTCGACCCACCAGTTGCGCAGCTCGCGCCCCTGCTCCTGCACCGGCCGGACGACCCTGAGCTTCCTGCCGTCGGCGCCCGGCTTCTCCTCGGCGAGCGCCGCCTGCTGCTTGCGGCGCAGCTCGGCCGGACCCTCGCCGATCCAGGCCGGCGGCGGCGTGATCGCCTGGCGCCGCACGCTCGACAGCAGGCGGTCGACAGCGCCGGCATAGTCCTGGGACTCCATCGCCCGGATCTCGGCCGGCGTGGCGCCAAAGGAGGTGCGCGACAGGAGATGCCGCGCTTCGTCGAAATCCATCGCCGTGGCCGCGCGGCCCGGCAACGGCATCCACAGACCGGCGGACAGTGCTGTCGCTCCACCAACGAACCCGCGCCGACCGATCGATGCGACCATGGCGATGCTCCTACTGTGGCGGACGTCCCGGTCCCGGCCCAGGTCCGGGAGGGTTGCCCGGCGGCGGCCGCATCGGCGGCCCCTCCAGGCGCTCGGCGAGAATGTGATGCATGCGCTCGCGCTGCTCGGGCTTGAGCTGGGACTCGAGCTGGGTGAAGGCGCGCAAGGTTTCCTTCTGAAAGCCGGCGCGCAGCTTGGTCAACTGGTCGATCAACGCGTCGACGCGCGCGAGGTCGATGGTCGGCTGCCTGTACTCGCCGGCAAGCTGCTCGCGCAGCTTCTGGATCTCGTGCAGCCGCTCGCGCCGCGCCAAGGAGTATTGATCGAACACGCCCTTCAGCGCCTGCCGCTGCGCATCGTCGAGGTCGAGGTCGCGCGACACCATCTCGAGCGGGCTCAGCCGCGGACCCGGCGGCGGCATCCTGCGCTCGAACGGCGGGGGCGGCGGCATGATCCAGCTGCGATAGATGAAGCCCGCCAGAACGAAGGCGTTCAGCAGCAGCGACAGGGCCAGCAGCACCTGGATCAGACGCGAGCCCATGTCAGATGTCCGACACCAGGAACTCTGTCAGCTCGTTGGACGTATCGGTGGTGGATGTCTGGGGCGTGTTCGCCGCATAACGCTCCTCGGCCAACGACTTGCCCAATCCGCCGCCCAGCATGAAGCCCGTGACCGCGATGACCACGGCTGCGGTCAGGGTGACGGCGCGCTGCATGGCAAACCGCCGATCGGAGGCGAACAGCCAATCGAACAGGCCGATCCGCCGCGACGCGCGTTCGGCCGCGAAGCCGACCAGCGCCTTGGCGCGTATCTCGAGGCGTCCCGGTACCGCCGGCAGGGGCCGTGCAAGAATATCGGCAAGCTCCAGGGCGGCGCGGCGCATCTCCGGGTCGGCCGCCACGGCCGCCTCGACGCGAGTTGCCGCCGCCTCCGGCAGAAGCCCTTCCAGCCAGGCCGCGAAATCGAGGTCCGACACGGCGCCGGGCACGGCTTCCCGGCCTGCGGCGAGGCTTTGCCACAGTTCCTTGTCGCTGTGCGGGCTACGGTCGGTACTCATCGCGCTCTCCTGATGCAGATTACGTCATAAATAGGTCGGTCATCCCCTTCTCACGACGTTTCTTCGCGAAAATGCGCGCGCAATCGCAGCAGCGCCTTATGGTGCGTGCTGCGGACGGTTTGGGCGTCGATCTTCAGAAGTTGAGCCACCTCGGCCACGTCGCGCTCCTCATCGTAGAGGCATTTCAGGATCAGGATCTGCCGGTCGGTGAGAAGACCGTCTGGAATCTTGAGCTTCTCCACATGGCGGTCCTCGACCCCCAGGCTGGCCTCCGGCACCTCGTCCAGCGGCTGGGTAGCCTGCCGGCGGCGCCTGGCATGGTCCACTGCCGCCGAGCGGGCGACCACCGCCAGCCATGTCGACAGGCCCGCCCGCTTGGGATCGTAGGTCTTGAGCAGGCGGAAATCGTTGGCGCAAAGCCGCACGAACACATCCTGTGCGGCGTCCATGACATCATCCTCGCTCAGCCGGTATGAAGCGAGCGTGCGGCGGACAACGGCATTGATCAAGGGCGCGGCCGCCGTCACGAAGGCATCCCAGGTACGCTTGTTGCCTACGCTGAGCGCCTGCAGGTCGATCTGGTTCAGTTCCGTCACGCCCGCGATCTTTCTGGCCCGTCCGCCCTGCAGTTTAACAGGGTTTGTGGCGAAATCAGGCCCCGCTACAGTCCCCAACCATTCCCAGGAGACCTGATGAGCGAATCGCTGACCCGCCAGTGGAAAGTCACCAAGCAGCCAATACGCGGCAAGGGCGTCGTGGTTGCACAGAACTGCAGGGCCGCTGAGGTCGGCGCCGAGATATTGCGCAAGGGCGGCAATGCGATCGATGCGGCGGTCGCGACGGGCATGGCGATCGGCGCGGTCGAGCCATGGATGAGCGGCATCGGCGGCGTGGGCTTCATGACCATCTGGAGCGCCAAGGAGGGCAGCGCCTGGACGGTCGACTATGGTCCGATCTCCGCCCGCAAGCTCGATCCCGCGAGCTACCGCATCGTCGGCCCGGGCCCCGCCAATCCCTTCGCCTGGCCCGACATCCTCGAGCAGCGAAACGAGGTCGGTTACCACTCCATCGCCGTGCCGGGCCAGGTCGCCGGCATGGCCAACGCGCTGGAGCGTTTCGGCACGCTGGGCTGGAAGGACGTGATGGCGCCCGCCATCACGCTCGCCCGGCGCGGCATGGAACTCGACTGGTACATGCAGGTGATGATCGCCAACGGGGCGGCGCACCTGTCCAAGTTCCCCGCCTCCAAGGCGGCCTATCTGCCCGACGGCGGCCGCGTGCCGACCCTCGATTGGCAGGCCAGCGTCCGTTACCTCAAGCTCGGCAATCTCGGCGAGACCTACCAGCGGCTGAGCGACGGCGGCCCGCGCGAATTCTACGAAGGCGCCCTGGCGCGCGAAATCGCAGCCGATCTGCAGGCGGGCGGTTCGGCGATCGATATCGACGACCTCAGCTCCTACGAAGCGCGCGTCGTCGAGCCGCTGGCCTTCGCGCAGGGCGATGCCGTCATCAACGTCGCGGGCGGCCTCACCGCCGGCCCGACGCTCAGGCGCACGATCGAGCTCGCCGGCGCGGCCACCAAGGGCAAGGGCGCGCCCGATGCCGACTTCTTCGTCGCCATCGCGCAGGGCATGCACCAGGCCTACGAGGAGCGGCTCAAGACCATGGGCGAGAAGCCCACCAACACCTGCACCACTCATTTCTGCGCCGCCGATTCGCAAGGCAACATGGTGGCGCTGACCCAGACCCTGATGTCCCTGTTCGGCTCCTGCGTGATGCTTCCCCGGACCGGCATCACCATGAACAACGGCATGCTGTGGTTCGATCCGGAGCCCGACCGGCCCAACTCGATCGCGCCGGGCAAGCGGCCGCTCTGCAACATCTGTCCCGTGATCGTCGCCCGCGACGGCAAGCCGTGGTTCTGCATCGGCGCCTCGGGCGGCCGGCGCATCGTGCCGGCGGTGACCCAGCTGTCGCTGATGCTGATCGACCGCGGCCTCGACGTCGAGACGGCCTTCCACCAGCCGCGCATCGACGTCTCGGGCGTGGGCCCGATCCGCGTCAACCGCGAGCTGCCCGAGGCGGTGAAGAAGGCAATTGCCGCCCGGCTGCCGATCGTCGAAGTTGCCAACCAGGTCTCGCCGCTGGGCTTCGCCAATCCGTCGTGCATCGTGCGCGATGCCAGGACCGGGGAGTTGACGGGCATGAACGAGGTGATGTCGCCATGGGCCGGCGGCGCGGCGCAGTAGCGGCGCTGCTTGCCGCGCTTGCCGCCGCGCCGGCGGCGGCGCAGGACGTGCGCCTGCCGGTGCTCGTGCCGTTGACGGGCTTCGTTGCCCTGGAAGGCACGAGCCAGCGGAACGGCGCCCTGCTGGCGGCGGGCCAGAGCCGCGAGGTCGCCTTCAAGCCCGAGGTGCTCGACACGCAGTCGACGCCGGAGGCGGCCGTCACCGCCTGGGAGCGCGTGATGGGCGGCGGGCCTTCGCCCGCCGTGGTCGGACCGATCCTGGGCACGCAGATGCTGGCGCTGTTGCCGCTTGCCCAAGAGCGCGGCGTGCCGGTGCTCACCATCTCCGGCACGGCGCGGCTGGGCGAGCTCGGCAATCCCTGGTTCTTCCGCTTCTTCCCCAGCGACGCCACGGTGAAGGTGGCGCATGCGCGCTATGTCGTGGAGAAGCTCGGCGCCAAGCGGCCGGCGGTGATCTACCAGAGCACCGCCTACGGCCAGTCGGGCCGCGCGCAGCTCGTCAAGACGCTGACCGAGCTCAAGGCACCGCCGGTGCTGGAGGAAAGCATCGCACCCACGGTGAACGACCTCGCCCCCGCCCTGCTGCGTGCCAAGGGCGCCAATGCCGACGTGATCGTGCTGCACCTGCACGCCGCCTCGACCGTGCTTGCCGTGCGCCAGGCACGACAGCTCCTGCCCGGCGTGCCGATCGTGGCGGGCTCGGCCATGCATCAACCCGCCACGGCGGCGCTGCTGTCGCCGGAGGAGCTGAAAGGCGTGTGCGCCGAGACGGCCGCCTCGCCGATCTCGGCTACCAGCGGCCCCATGCACGCTTTCCTCAATGCCTACCGCGCGGCCTACAACAGCGATCCCGACGCCTTCGCCGCCGCCCAGTTCGACGCCGTCGGCATGCTGGGCAAGATCATCGCCGACCTGCGCAAGGCGGGACAGCCGGTCACGCCGAAGGCGGTGCGAGACCATCTGGCGGCCGACACCTACCAGGGCATCGTCACGACCTACCATTCCGACGGCAAGGGCAACATGGCCCACGAGGCCGAGATCGTCTGCTACGACGGCAGCGACCGGATCCCGAAGCCGGTGGCGCGCTACGCCATTCCGCCGCGCTCCTGACTGACGATCAGTCCCCAACGGATTGTTGCAGGGGTTTGCGCAGTTAGCGCAGGCGGTTTTGGATATTGGGCCGCCGCCGGCGAGTGCGCCCATGGCCAATCCTCGTATTCGAGTCTCGGCAGGCTAACGACACAACATTGCGCTATGTCGTCAAGTGCAAATACCCGGCCCTGGCGTTTTTGGGTACCACTAGGAGTCAAAAAAACAATGCCTGCGCTGTGCAGGCGGCCGCAGATCACGTCTTAGCGAGCGGCCCTATTGCCTGTAACTTTTCGACGGTGCCGTGATTACCTCATTGCAATGTCACGGATGCCTTCAGCCCAGGTGCTATGCACTCTCGGTGTCCTGCTGGCGGCGATGCCCGCCCACGCCAGGGAATTCCGCTCGGCCGAGCTCTATCCTGCCGACTATCCGACGGCCCAGGCCGTGGTGCAGATGGACAGGCTGATCCGCGAGCGCAGCGCCGGCCGCGACGGGATCACCATCCTGGGTCACGGCGGGCACGCTTCCGACACCGACACGGTTGCCCAGGTGCGCAACGGCAGGCTCGACATGGCGCGGGTCAATATCTCGGCGCTGGACCAGCGCGGGCAACCGGCGGTGGTTCCCGCCTTGCCATTCCTGTTCAGATCCACTGCGCATATGCGGCGGATTCTGGACGGACCCGTCGGCGGGGAGATTCTCGCCAGCCTCGAGGATCAGGGGCTGGTCGGCCTCTGCTTCTACGATGCCGGGCCGCGCTCCTTCTACAGCGTCAGCCGCCCGATCAGGACCGCCGCCGACCTCAGGGGAATGAAGGTGCGCGTGCAGCCGTCCGGCCTCTGGGCGGCAGCGATGCGGACACTCGGCGCGGAGCCCGCGCCGGTGCCGTTCGACGACGTCGCGCGCGCTCTGCAGTCCGGCGTGATCGAGGCGGCCGACAACAACTGGCCGTCCTACGTCGCCTCGCGTCACTACAATATCGCCAGGTATTTCAGCCCGACCGAGCACTCCATGGCGCCGGTCGTGCTGGTCTTCTCCAAGCGCGTGTGGGACGGGCTTTCGCGCGACGACCAGGTGTTGATCCGCGGCGCCGCGAGAGACTCGGTCGGCCCCATGCGCAAGCTGTGGGACGAATACGAAGCGTCCAGCCGCCGGACCGTCGAGGCCGCGGGCGGCGAGATCGTGGCCGGCGTCGATCGGAAGTCGTTCGCCGATGCATTGCTGCCGCTCTATCCCACGGTGATCGACAGCGTTCGACTGCGGAGACTGGTGAATCATATCCAGAGCGAGGACTGACGCCGAAGGCGCGGCCTGATCGTTGTCGGAAGCTGTTTGCCCGACATCATCGCGGACAGGTCCCGGCATAGTAGGCGTCGGCGGCGCAGGCTTTACCGGCCGGCAGCGAGCAGGCGCCCCGCTCATCGGCCGCGCCGTCATTTGCCACCACGGTGTAGCGCCCGCCCGCGATGGCGCAGTAGCGCGAGGCCGGCGTGATGTAGCCAGTGACGCGCAATCCGCCGACCGGACACTCGCCGCGGAACAGCGCCCATTCTTCGCACTGGTAATTGTCGACGAAGTAGCACACGCCATACTGGCCGCCATCGGGGCGGCGTTCCATGCGTAGCGTGCCTCCCCGAGCCAAGCAGTTCCGCGACGCCGGGTTCGCGAGTTGAGCTGACGGCTTCGTCTGTGCGGCAAGCTCGGCGGTTGCCCCCATGGTTGCGCACAATGACACGATCGCGAGGACCGCCCATTTGACCGATCCTTCATTCCACGACGGCAAGGGATCGCCCTGGGCGAAGGACGTCGCGCCGGGCCACAGGCCCGCTGCGAGGAGACTGGCAACGAACGATCTTCGCTTCATGCAACCCTCCGATCCGACCGTAGCATGAGGCCGGGCCGAACGGCATTTGCACCCCGCATCGAGGCGTGGTCAGACTGCCGCCGATGCCGTCGCGCCGTGCCCTTCTTTCCGGATCCTTCGCCAGTCTCCTGCCCCTTGCATCGTACGCGCAAAGCGCGTCACGAATACGTGAGCTGTTGACGCCGCTCATGGCGCGACACCGCGTGCCCGGCGCCAGCGTGGCGCTGATCCGTGACGGCGAGATCGCCGACACGGAAGCCATCGGCGCCGATCCGCGGACGCTCTTCCAGGCCGCGTCGATCAGCAAGGTCGTGACGGCCGTCGTCGTCCTGCGGCTGGTCGAGCAGGGCCGCCTCGGCCTCGACACACCGGTCAACGAGATGCTGCGGTCGTGGGTGCTGCCCGGCGCCGGGGCCCCGGCCGTCACGCCATGCCTGCTGCTCAGCCATCGCGCCGGCACGACGGTGCCGGGCTTCCCGGGCTATGCCGTCGGCGCGCCGCTGCCGGACCTGATTCAGATCCTGGACGGCACGCCGCCCGCCAATACGCCGGCGGTGCGGGTCGCCTGGCCGCCCGGCGAGGCGTTCCGCTATTCCGGCGGCGGCACGATGGTGCTGGAGCGGCTGATCATGGATGCAAGCGGAACCGGCTTCGACAGGCTGGCGCGCGAGCTCGTGCTGGCGCCCGCCGGCATGAGCCGCAGTGGTTTCCTGCAGCCCCTGCCGGCCAGCGAGACCGACGCAGCCGCCGCGCATGACATCCAGGGCGAGCCCCTGCCCGGACGCTTCCACGTCTATCCCGAGCACGCCGCCGCCGGGCTTTGGAGCACGCCATCCGATCTCGCGCGCCTGGCGCTGGCGATCGCGGTGAGCTGGCGCGAGGGCGGCCTGCTGCAACCGGCGACGGCGCGCACCCTGGCAACCCCGACCGACGGTGGCCCGACCGGCCCCGGCATCTTCGTGCAGCCGCGCGGCGACAAGCCGCCCTACCTCTACCATTACGGGGTCAATGCCGGTTTCCGCTCGGTGCTGGTGTTCGCCGCCGACGCAAGCTTCGGCGTCGCGCTGATGACCAACGGCGACGGTGCGCGACTGCTGATTCCGGACCTGCTGGGCGCGCTGTTCGCAGCCGACCGGCAGGACCCGTTCAAGCCGGCGGACTGACGATGGCAACGCCAACGACCGTCGTGCCGAGCGACGCCGTCAAACGAATGCTGCCGTGGCTGGTCGCCGTGGCTTTCTTCATGCAGTCGCTCGACACCACCATCCTCAACACCGCGGTGCCGGCCATCGCGCGGGCGATGGACGTCACGCCGCTCGACGTGAAGGCGGTGCTGGCAAGCTATACGCTGAGCCTCGCGGTCTTCATCCCGGTGAGCGGCTGGATGGCCGACCGGTTCGGCACGCGACGCGTCTTCGCCTCGGCGATCGGGTTGTTCACCCTGGGCTCGATGCTGTGCGGCCTGTCGACCAGCCTGGAAATGCTGGTGGCCTGCCGCATCGTGCAGGGCGCGGGCGGCGCCATGATGATGCCGGTCGGCCGCATGACGCTGGCGCGCACCTTCGGCAAGGCCGACCTGGTGCGCGCCATGAGCTTCGTCGCCGTCCCCGCCCTGGTCGGGCCGATGATCGGGCCCGTCACCGGCGGATTGATGGTGCTGTATCTCAATTGGCGCGGCGTATTCTACGTCAACGTTCCGGTCGGCCTGCTCGGCATCTATTTCGTCTATCGCCACCTGCCCGACTACCGCGAGCCGCAGATCCACCGGCTCGACGTGCCGGGCCTCGTCCTGTTCGGCGGCGGCATTGCGCTTTTGTCCTATGTGCTGGAGGTGTTCGGCGAGCACAGATTGTCCGAAACCGAGATCGTGGGGCTGCTCGCGCTCGCCGTCCTGCTGCTCGCGGGCTATGGCATCCGCACCGCCCGCACGGCGTTTCCGCTGCTCAATCTCGGCTTGTTCAGGATCCGCACCTTCCGGGCGGCGGTGAGCGGCGGCTTCGTCACGCGCCTGGGGCTGGGCGGCATCCCCTTCCTGTTCCCCCTGCTCTATCAGATCGGTCTCGGCTTCTCGCCGGTGCAGTCCGGCCTGCTGGTGCTGCCTCAGGCCATCGCCTCGCTCGGGATGAAGACCCTCATGCCGGGCATCCTGGCACGGCTGGGCTACCGCACCGTACTGATCGGCAACACGGTCCTGGTCGGGCTGATGATCCTGTCCTTCGTGACCGTGGACGCTTCGACGCCCGTCTGGCGCATCGTCGTGCAGGCCTTCGTCCTCGGCTTCTTCACCTCCATGCAGTACACCAGCATGAACACGCTGGTGTACGCCGACGTCTCGGGCCCGCAGACCGGCGGCGCCAGCACCATCGCCGCCACCGGCCAGCAGCTTGCGATCAGCTTCGGCGTCGCCGGCGCCGCCCTGATCGCCGCCCTCTTCGTGCCGCCCGAGATGCACTCGCATCCCGGCGCGATCATCCACGGCACGCAGCAGGCCTTCCTGGCCCTGGGCACGCTGACCATCCTGTCGTCGGTGGTCTTCATGGAGCTGAAGGCGGACGACGGCGCCGCCATGAGCCGCCACGACACGGCCCATCGACCCAAGCCTCAGCACGATATGGACGACGACTAGGGCCCAGCCGCCGCTTCGCCGACACGCCGCGCGCCTCACACCGCCGGATTGAGCCGCCAGACCGCCTCGTTGAGCACGGTCGCGAACGCCGCCCACCCGAGATAGGGCACCATCAGCAACGCGGCCAGGCGATCGACGGTGCGAAAGGCCAGCATCGTCACCAGGACGGCGACGTCCAGCACGACCACCGTCGCCACGGCTGCGGCGATCTGGTGGAGGCCGAAGAACACCACGCTCCAGCCGAGGTTGAGCGCAAGCTGCAGCGCAAACAAGGTGAGCGGCCCGCGCGCCGTGTCGCGGTCGGCGCCACGCCAGACGCGCCAGGCGGCGATGCCCATCAGCACATAGAGCACGGTCCATACCGGCGCGAACACCTCGTTCGGCGGGGTGAACGACGGCTTGACGAGGTCGGCATACCAACCCGCCATCCCGGCCTCGGTCACCGAAGCGCCGAGCGCGCCGACACCGAGGCAGAGCGCGACGAACAGAATCAAGGCGACGATGTCGACGAACCGGCTGTGGTGCATGGCAGGATCAATGAAGCAGGCTTGCGCCGACATTGATCGCCAGCGCCAGGATGGCCGTATTGAAAACGAAGGCGACCACGCCATGCACCAGGGTAAGACGACGCATGGCGGGCGACACGGTGGCAACATCGCCGGTCTGTGCGGCACAGGCAATGACGAAGGAGTAGTAGAGAAAGTCCCGGTAGTCGGGCGCGCGCGTACCGGGGAAGTTGAGGCCGCCCGGCCCGTCGCCGTCCGGCCTGTAGTAGACGTTGGCGTAGTGAAGCGTGAAGGCGATGTGGGTGAACGCCCACGACAGGAACACGGTCGCCCCGGTGATAACGAGGCCGATGGAAAGCGGGCTGCCCTTCGCCGCGGTGAGGGTGGCAAGCTCGGCGGCAATGGCGACGAAGCTCACACCGGCGCTCGCGACCACCAGCAGCAGGATGATCCAATCGCCCTCATCGTAAAGGGCGGCGCGGTTGTGGCAGGTCTCCACGGTCGAGCCGTAGATCATCGTCAGGGTGAGGGTGACGTAGAGCAGCGCCGTGAGGTCCCAGGCCAGGATGAAGCGCGTCGCCAAGCGCATTTCCCCAGACAACAGCACGAACAGCGCGATGCCGGCCGCGATCGACATCAGCAGGCGGCGGCGACCGATGACGAAGCGGGCGATGCGCCAATCACGATAGGAGCTGGATACCAACAACTTCTCCCCGGCCCTCACTCTGCCATCGCCGCCGCTTCCCGCAATCGGTATGGCGTCGGGTGTTCCTTCCCACGCCATCGAAGGTCTTTTCAAGAGACTGACAAAAATTCTCCCTGCGAATTCGGTCGATGGCCCGCCGCCCCTTGCCGGTCCTGTGGATGAACGCTAAACACACGGCCGTCATTTTGTCGCAAGCGGCGCGGGGGAAAGCAGCATGGCGACGCAGAAGAAGGTCAAATCGTCGGGAGCTGAACCTCTGCCCAAGCCCTCCAACAGCTTGAATGGAAAGGCTATTTCGGCCAAGGCCAGCGGCACGCCGGAGGCCCGGGAAACCGCGCGCCTGCTGCTCGAGATCGAGGCCATCCATTGCCGGCCCGACAATCCGTACATCTTCACCTCGGGCCGGGCGAGCCCGGTCTATATCGATTGCCGCAAGCTCATCTCCTTTCCCGAGGCGCGCGCCAAGATCATGAGCCACGCGCTCAAGGCGATCGACAAGGCGATCGGCTGGAACAAGATCGACGTGGTGGCGGGCGGCGAGACCGCCGGCATCCCCTTCGCGGCCTTCCTGGCGGCGCTGGCCAAGAAGCCGATGATCTATGTGCGCAAGCAGCCGAAAGGGTTCGGCCGGATGGCGCAGATCGAAGGCGAGCTCAAGCCCGGCAAGCGCGTCCTGCTGGTCGAGGACCTCGCCACCGACGGCGGCAGCAAGCTGGTCTTCATCGAGGCGCTGAAGAAGGCGGAGGCCAAGGTTACCGACTGCTTCGTGATCTTCCATTACGGCATCTTCCCGCAGAGCGTGGAGATGCTGGCGGCGGCCGGCGTCAGGCTGCATGCGCTCGCCACCTGGTGGGACGCGCTGGAGGCGGCGCAGAAGCACAAGTATTTCGATGAGCGCGGTCTCACCGAAACCAGGGCCTTCCTCGAGGCGCCCGAGCAGTGGTCAGCCAGCCATGGCGGCCGCCCCCCGCCCCGCGGTCGATGCTGGGACGGTAGTTACCGGAGCGCGGACCTCCAGGTCCGCTCGGAATCATCCCGCGGACCCGGAGGTCCGTGCTCCGCTTGAGCTTGTCTTCTTCAGATGCGACGGTGCGGCGGACATGATCCGTCGCCTCTTTTTTCTGCTTGTCGCACTTTCGGCGTTTGCCGCGCCGGCCTCGGCCAAGGATGAGCTGGTGGTCGCCATGACCCAGACTCCCGGCACCTGGAATCCGGTGATCAGCTCGATGCTGGCCAAGTCGCTGATCAGCAACATGACGTCGCGACCGATCACGGCCTACGACGCCCATTCGAAGCTGGTGTGCCTGGTCTGCACCGAGCTGCCCACCATCGAGAACGGCCACGCGCGCGTGATCGACCTGCCCGGCGGCAAGAAGGGCATGGAGGTCGATGTCGAGCTGCGCGACATGCGCTGGGGCGACGGCGTGCCGGTCACCGCCAAGGACGTGGCCTTCACCATCGAGGTCGGCAAGCACCCGCTGTCGGGCGTCGCCTCGTCGGAGAGCTACAAGCGCATCCTGAAGTTCGACGTCAAGGACGACCGCCATTTCACCATGACGATCGACCGCGTGACCTTCGACTACAACAGCATCGGCATGAACCTGCTGCCGGCGCATATCGAGAAGCCGATCTTCGAGGCCAACCCGGCCGAGTACCGCAACAAGACCGCCTACGACACCGATTCGACCAATCCGGGCCTGGCCTTCGGCCCCTACCGCATCGTCGAGATCGTGCCGGGCAGCCGCATCGCGCTCGAGCAGAACCCGACCTGGACGGGCGAGAAGCCGCATTTCAAGCGCATCCTCGTCCGGATCATCGAGAACACCGCGGCGCTCGAAGCCAACCTGCTGTCGGGCAATGTCGACTACGTGCTGGGCGAGCTCGGGCTCACGCTCGACCAGGCGCTGGCCTTCGAGAAGCGCCACAAGGACAAGTACGATTTCATCTACAAGCCGGCGCTGATCTACGAGCACATCGACACCATGCTCGACAACAGGCTGCTGGCCGACCGGCGCGTGCGCCAGGCCATGCTGATGGCGATCGACCGCAAGGCGATCTCCGACAAGCTGTTCGAGGGCAAGCAGCCGGTCGCCGAGGGCCCGATCAGCCCGCTCGATCCGATGTACAGCCCGGCCGCGCGCCACTACGGCTACGATCCCGCGGCCGCCCGCAAGCTGCTGGACGAGGCGGGCTTCGCCGACATCAAGGGCGGCGTGCGGCAGAACGCCAAGGGCGAGCGCCTCTCCATCGAGCTCACCACCACCGCCGGCAACAGGGTGCGCGAACTGGTGGCGCAGGTGATCCAGAGCCAGCTCAAACAGGTCGGCATCGAGGTGCGCATCAAGGCCGAGCCGCCGCGCATCTTCTCGGCGGCCCTTAACCGGCGGCAGTTCACCGGGCTTGCCATGTATGCCTGGGTGCAGCAGCCCGAAGGCGTGCCGCGCTCGCTGCTGGATTCCCACGAGATCCCCTCGGCCGAGAACGGCTGGAGCGGCCAGAACTATCCGGGCTACCGCAACCCCGAGATGGACGCCGCGCTGGACGCCGCCGAGCAGGAGCTCGACGTAACCAAGCGCCGCGCCCTGTTCGCCGACATCCAGCGCATCCACGCCGAGGACCTGCCCGTCCTGCCGCTGTTCTTCCGCGTCGATCCCTTCGTCATCCCCAAGCAGCTCAAGGGCGTGGTGCCGACCGGCCATCTCAACAGCTCGACCCTGTGGGTCGAGCACTGGCGCTGGGAGGGCCAATGACGCTCGCCAAGGTCGTGCTTGACGGGAAGTTCGTGCGGCTGGAACCGCTGGAGGAGCGTCATCGCGAGGCGATCCGGCCGGCCGCCCAGCATCCCGAGGTCTTCACCGTCACGACCTCGGCGCTGGGCCCGCTCTACGATCCCTATATCGACAATGCGCTCAGGCGCAGCGACGGCGTGCATGAGCTTGCCTTCGCCGTACTGCTCAGGGCGGAGAACCGATACGTCGGCATGACGCGCTACCTCAACATCGAGGAAGCGCACCGCAAGCTCGAGATCGGCTCGACCTGGTACGAGCCCTCGACCTGGGGCGGGCCGGTCAACCCGGAATGCAAGCTGCTGCTGATGCGGCACGCCTTCGAGGTGCTGAAGTTCCACAGGGTCGAGTACAAGACCGACATGCGCAATGCGAGGAGCCGCGCCGCCATCCTGAAGCTCGGGGCGACGCAGGAGGGCATCTTCCGCAAGCACATGATCATGGCCGACGGCCATGTGCGCGATTCGGTCTACTTCTCCGTCATCGACACCGACTGGCCCGCGGTGAAGGCGGGGCTGGAGAAGAGGCTGACTTGATGGACGCGCGCGGTCCAAAGCAGCCTCAGCGCCCCCGGCCATGACCCGCTACCTCGCCAGCCGCGCCGTCCAGACCATCGTCACGCTCATCCTCATGAGCTCTGGTGATCTACCTGCTGATCGGCCTGATGCCGGGCGATCCGATCGACCTCATGATCACCGGCGATCCCAAGATGACCAGCGAGGACGCCGCCCGCCTGCGCGCACTCTATGGCCTCGACAAGCCGCTGCTCGACCGCTACCTCGCCTGGGCGCTGCAGGCGCTGCAGGGCAATTTCGGCTACTCGCGCTCCTTCAACCAGCCCGTGCTGGCCGTGCTGGGACCGCGCTTTGTCAACACGCTGCTGCTGGCGGGCTCGGCCTTCCTGCTGGCCACCGCCATCGCCCTGCCGCTCGGCCTGTGGACAGCCAACCGGCCGCGCAGCCGCGCCGACTACCTGGTCAACCTGTTCTGCTTCGCCGGCATCTCGGTGCCGCCCTTCTGGCTCGCCCTGCTGCTGATCACCCTGTTCGCGGTCGCGCTGGGCTGGTTGCCCGCCGGCGGCACGGCCGAGATCCGGCCGGGCACGCCGTGGCCCACGGCGCTGGGCGAGCGCCTGCGCTACTTCGCCCTGCCGGTCGCCACGCTCACCGTGGTCCAGCTCGGCACCTACACGCGCTTCATGCGCGGCGCCATGATCGAGGCGCTGCGCCAGGACTATGTGCGCACGGCGCGCGCCAAGGGCGCCTCCGAGAGCCGCGTGCTGTGGGGCCATGCCTTCGCCAATGCGCTGGCGCCGGTGCTGACCGTCCTGGCGCTCTCCTTCGGCGGGCTGTTCTCGGGCGCCCTGATCACCGAGACCATGTTCGCCTGGCCCGGCATGGGCAAGGCGATCTACCAGGCGATCCTCGACAACGACTACAACCTCGCCCTGGTCGGGCTGCTGGTGGCCACGCTGGCGACCATCATCGGCAACCTGCTGGCCGACCTCGGCTATGCCTGGGTCGATCCGCGCGTCTCCATCGCGGAGACCGCATGAGCGATGCCAGCCCGGGCCGGCTGGTCCTGACGCGCCTGACGCGCCATCGCCTGGCGCTGGCGTCGCTGGTCTTCCTGGCCGTCCTGCTCGCCCTTTCCCTCGCCGCGCCGCTGATCGCCCAGCTGCGCGGCGTCGATCCCGGCACGACCGACCTGTTCCATCGCCTGGAGCCGCCCTCGGCCACGCACTGGCTGGGCACTGACGATCTCGGCCGCGACCTCTTCCAGCGCCTGCTCGACGGCGGGCGGGTGTCGTTGCTGGTCGGGCTGTCAGGCGCGCTGCTGTCGGCGATCCTGGGCGCGCTGATCGGCGTGGTGGCGGGCTATCTCGGCGGCCGCCTCGACAGCGTCCTGATGCGCTTCACCGACGGCGTGATCTCGCTGCCGCTGCTGCCGCTCCTGATCGTGCTGGCCGCCGTCGACCCGCGCAAGATCGGCATCCCCGCCGAGATCGCCCAGTCGGAGACCTTTTCGCTCTACCGCATCGTCGTCATCGTGGCGCTGACCGGCTGGACCACGGCGGCCCGCCTGGTGCGGGCGGAGACGCTGTCGCTCAAGGCGCGCGATTTCACGCGCGCGGCGCAGGCGCTGGGCGCGCGGCCGGCCCGCATCATGTTCCGCCATATCCTGCCCAACGCCGCGGGCTCGCTGATCGTCGCCACCACGCTCTCGGCCGGCACGCTGATCCTGCTGGAATCGACGCTGTCGTTCCTGGGGCTGGGCACCCAGCCGCCGGCGGCGAGCTGGGGCAACATGCTGACCGGCGCGCAGGATCTGCTGCAGCAGGCGCCGGTGCTGGCGCTATGGCCCGGCCTGCTGATCTTCCTGACGGTGATCGCCTTCAATTTCCTGGGCGACGGGCTGCAGGACGCGCTCGATCCGCGCAGCGAGCGCCGCTGAGGTCCCGCGTCACAATAACGAGCTAGCCGCCGACCGTCGCTCCTCGCGAGCATCGGCGCGGCAGCTCGGGCAGGCGCGCCGGGGCGCCGTCGTGCGGCCGTCCTTGCGCGGGCGCGTCTCGGCGTGGCCGCAGACCGAGCAGCCATCGATCTCGAAATCGACCCAGTGCGTGGGCTCCCCGCAGGCCTCGCAGGGCAGGCCGCGGCGCGAGCCTATGCTGCCGAAGCCCGGCGCGTGGCATTCCGGGCAGAGCCGCTCCAGACGCTTGGCAAGTTTCCACGACAGCGCACGCAGCACACGCATGCGCGTGGGATTGCGATGCGCCCGCATGTCGGCGTAGAGCACGGCGAGCCCGTCCTCGGAACGGCCGGCCTCCTGGTTCATCGCCGACACGATGTCGTCGACGGTCGTCAGGTCCTTGATCGGATGACTCCAGTCGCTGCTGCAGACCACGAACACGCCGTAGCGCGGAAAGCCCATCGCCTTGACGATCACCGGCACAGCGGGATCGCCCGCCTTGAAGCGCATCAGCCGCCAGTTGGTGCGATGGGTATCGAGCGTCTCGACGATCTTGATGCCGCGCTTGCGATCGACAAAGGTCATGATCTCCACGCCGCTCGGCACCAGCGGCACCGACTCGATCGGCCCGTAGCTGCCCTCGTTGGCGATGGCGCAGTCGACATCGAGCGAGTGGAAGGCAAGCTCGGCCTTGAGCGCGCAGGTCTCGACCAGCGCGTCGGGCCGCGGCACCTCGCCCGAGAAGGTACCGAGCGAGTCGGTATCGAGCTGCGGCGCCACGACGATCTCGGCCCCCAGCACGCGACGGAACGGCGGGGCTACCGCCAGTTCCTTGGCGTGCATGGTCGCAAGGCCAATGCGCTGGCCGGCGTAGGGATGTCCGATCACTGGCACGGCCCGCCGATCAGGAGCCGATGGTCACTCCGCGGCCTGCGGCACGGCCTGGCGGGCGAGCTGCTGCTCGACCAGCGTCGCCCAGTAGGAGGCCCCGAGCGGCAGGATCTCGTCGTTGAAGTCGTAGCCCGGGTTGTGGACCATGCAGCTGCCCTCGCCGTCGCCGTTGCCGATCCAGATGTAGCAGCCGGGCTTCTTGAGCAGCATCCAGGCGAAATCCTCGCTGCCCATCGCGGGCGTCGGGTTGCGGTTGACGTTCTCCAGCCCGACCAGCGCCGAGGCGGCCCTGGCGGCGAACTCGGTCTCCTGCTCGCTGTTGACGGTCGCGGGATAGCGCCGCTCGTAGCGCCACTTGGTGACCTCGGCGCCGAAGCCCGCCGCGACGTTGCGCGCGATCTTCTCGATCTGCTTCTCGATCAGGTCCTGCACCGACTTCTTGAAGGTGCGGACCGTGCCGCGCAGGACGCATTGCTGCGGAATGACGTTCCAGGTGTCGCCGGCGTGGATCTGGGTGGTCGAGACCACGGCGGTGTCCATCGGGTCGACGTTGCGCGCCACGATCGACTGCAGCGCCGTCACGATGTGCGAGCCCACCACGACGGGATCGATCCCGTGATGCGGCATGGCGCCATGCGCGCCCACGCCGTCGATCACCACCTCGAAGATGTCGTAGGCGGCCATCATCGGGCCGGGACGCACCGCGAAGCGGCCGACCGGGATGCCCGGGATGTTGTGCATGCCGTAGACGCCCTCGACCGGAAACTTGTCGAACAGCCCCTCCTCGACCATGACGCGGCCACCGCCCTCGTTCTCCTCGGCGGGCTGGAAGATGAAATAGACCGTGCCGTCGAAGTTCTTGGTCTCGGCCAGATACTTGGCCGCCCCCAGCAGCATCACCGTGTGGCCGTCATGGCCGCAGGCATGCATCTTGCCGGGGATGGTCGAGGCATGGGCGAACCTGTTGGCCTCGAGCACGTCGAGCGCGTCCATGTCGGCGCGGAGCCCGATCGCCCGCCTGGAGGTCCCGGACCGCAGCACGCCCACCACGCCGGTCTTGGCCAGGCCGCGATGAACCTCGATGCCGAACTGCTTCAACTTGTCCGCGACGATGTCGGCGGTGCGCACTTCCTCGAATGCCGTTTCCGGGTGACTGTGAATGTCGTGCCGCCACGCCGTCAAATCCTTGTGAAATGACGCAATACGATTGATGACCGCCATCCGGGACTTCTCCAAAAATATGGCTGCGGATCGTAAGCGAGCGCGGAGACGGGTCAAGCGCGCCGATCATGCGCGCACGCACATCATGGAGGGGCGGCAAGTTTGCCGCAGGCCGGCGGTCAGCCGGCGGCGCCGTATTGCCGTTCCTCAACCGGAAGGCGCCCCTCTTCGATGGCATGGCAGGCGACCGCGCCGCCCTCGATGGAAAGCGCCTTCGGCCGCTCGACCCGGCAGCGCTCGTTAGCGAAGGGGCACCGCGGATGGAAGCTGCAGCCGGCGGGCGGGTCGATCGGGCTCGGCACCTCGCCCGCCACCGGCGCGCGCTGCCGGCCACTCATGTCGAGATCCGGGATCGTGTCCAGCAGCATGCGCGTATAGGGGTGCTTGGGCCGGCGGAACAGCGTGTCGGTCGGCGCCACCTCGACCAGGCGGCCGAGATACATCACGCCCACGCGCGTGGAGATGTGATAGACGACCGCAAGATTGTGCGAGATGAAGAGATAGGTGAGCCTGAGCCGGCGCTGCAGGTCGACCATCAGGTTGAGGATCTGCGCCTGCACCGAAACGTCGAGCGCCGAGGTCGGCTCGTCGCACACCAGGAACTCCGGCTCGCTCGCCAGCGCGCGGGCGATCGAGATGCGCTGGCGCTGGCCGCCGGAGAATTCATGCGGATACTTGCGGCCGTCGGCCGGCGTCAGCCTGACCTGGCGCAGCAGGTCGTCGACCCGCTTCTGCAGGTCGGCCTTGTCGCGGGCCAGCCCGAAGGCGCGGATCGGCTCGGCGATGATGTCGAACACCCGCCAGCGTGGATTGAGGCTGGCGAACGGATCCTGGAAGATCATCTGCATGCGCCGGCGCAGCGCCGCCATATCCGACCGGCTGTGCCGCGCGGCCATGTCGTTGCCGTCGAACTCGATCGAGCCCGCGGTCGGCGGATAGAGCCCGACCACCAACCGCGCCACGGTGGACTTGCCGCAGCCCGACTCGCCCACCAGCGAGAAGGTTTCGCCCTTGGCGATCTCGATATCGATGCCGTCGACCGCGCGCACGATCTGGCGCGGCCGCCGCTCGAGCTTGCGCACCAGCCAGGGCGCCGACACGTCGAAATAGCGCTTCAGCCCCTCGATGCGCACGAACTGCGCGGCGCCTCCGGTCGGCAGCGGCGCTTCAGGCATCGGCCAGCTCCTTCGCCACCGGAGCGCCGACACCGCCGCGATCATGCAGCCAGCAGGCGGCGCGGCTGGCGCCGGCCGCCATCAGCTCCGGCCGCTCGACCAGGCAGCGCTGGCCGCGCGAGCCACAGCGCGGATTGAAGGCGCAGCCCGGCGGGATCTCGGTGAGCCGCGGCATGGCGCCGTCGATCTGGGTGAGCCGGTCGGTGCGCACGCCCAGGCTCGGGATCGAGCCCATCAGGCCCTTGGTATAGGGGTGCTTGGCGTGCTTGACCACGTCGCGCACCGGCCCGATCTCGGCGATGCGGCCGGCATACATGACGGCCACGCGGTCGGCGGTCTCGGCGATCACGCCCATGTCGTGGGTCACCAGCATCACCGCCGTGGCGTGCTCGCGGCAGAGCCGCTTCAGGAGCGCGATGATCTGGGCCTGGATGGAAACGTCGAGCGCCGTCGTGGGCTCGTCGGCCACGATCAGGCGCGGCCCCGCGCAGAGCGCGAGCGCGATCACCACGCGCTGGCGCATGCCGCCGGAGAACTGGTGCGGATAGTGGTCGATGCGGGCTTCGGCGCCGGGAATGCCGACCTCCTTCAGCAGGTCGAGCGCCCGCCTGCGCGCCTCGGCGGCCGACAGCGGCAGATGGGTCTGGATGGTCTCGATGAGCTGGCGGCCGACCGAATAGAGCGGATTGAGGCTGGTCAGCGGGTCCTGGAAGATGGCGCCGATGCGCGCGCCGCGGATCTTGCGCATCTCCTCGTAGGGCAGGTTGTCGATGCGCCGTCCCTCGAGCCGGATCTCGCCGGAGGCGATGCGGCCCGGCGGCTCCAGGAGGCCGATGATGGCGTTGCCGGTCAGGGATTTGCCGGCCCCCGATTCGCCCACCACGCCCAGCACCTCGCCGGGCGCAATGTCGAAGGAGACGTCGTCGACGGCCAGCAGGGTGCCGCGCCGCGTCGGGAACTCGACCCGGAGGTTCTTCACCTCCAGCAGCGGCGGGTTGTTGGAGTTCGTTGCCATCTACAGCCCCGCGGTCATCCCGAGCGTAGCGAGGGACCTTTCCTGTTGCCTGAAAGGTCCCTCGGTCTTCGACCTCGGGATGACGGCTTTGTCGCAGCGGCGCCTTCGAGTCATGGCTCTCATCGCAACTTCGGGTTCAGTGCGTCGCGCAGCCAGTCGCCCAGCAGGTTCACCGCCAGCACCAGCGCGGCCAGCGTGACGCCGGGGAAGACGGTGATCCACCATTCGCCCGACTGCAGCAGCTCGTTGCCCAGGCGAATCAGCGTGCCGAGCGAGGGCTCGGTCGAGGGCAGGCCGACGCCCAGGAACGACAGCGTCGCCTCGGTGATGACGGCGAGGCCCAGGTTGATGGTGGCGATCACCAGCACCGGCCCGGTGACGTTGGGCAGCACGTGGCGGATCATGATCATCAGCGGCGACAGGCCGATCACCCGCGCCGCCTGCACGTATTCCTTGTTCTTCTCGACCATGACCGAGCCGCGCACCGTGCGGGCGTACTGCACCCAGAAACTGAGCCCGATGGCGCCGACGATGACGAAGATCGCGATCTCGTCGTGGCGCTGCACCGAAATCAGCCCGCGCACGGCACCGTCGATCAGCAGGGCCACCAGGATGGCGGGAAAGGTGAGCTGCACGTCGGCGATGCGCATGATGGTGGCGTCGATCGCGCCGCCGAAATAGCCGCTGACCAGGCCGAGCGTGATGCCGATCAGCATGGCCACGATCACCGAGGCGATGCCGACCTCCAGCGACAGCCGCGTGCCGTACATGATGGAGCTGAGCACGTCCCTGCCCTGATCGTCGGTGCCGAGCGGAAAGGACCAGTCGCCGTCGTCCGACACCAGCACCGGCGGCTTCAATCCGTCGCTGAGGCTGAGCGTGGCGGGATCGAAAGGCGTGTGCGGCGCCAGCACCGGCGACAGGAAGGCCACGACGACGATAAACAGCGTCGCCGCCGCGGCGGTCACCGTCATGGCCGAGGACTTGAAGCTCCACCAGATGTCGCTGTCGGTGGCGCGGTCGAGCCATTGGCCGAAGGCGGTGCGGCTTGCCATCTCAGCGGCCCCCGGCGCGCGCCAGGCCGCCGCCGCGCAGGCGCGGATCGACGGCGAAATAGAGCAGGTCGACCACCAGGTTGATGAGCACGAACAGCAGGCCGATCATCATCAGATAGGCCGCCATCACCGGAATGTCGGCGAACTGCACGGACTGGATGAAGAGCTGGCCCACGCCGGGCCAGGCGAACACCGTCTCGGTGACGATGGCGAAGGCGATCAGCGAACCGAGCTGCAGGCCGGTCACGGTGATGACCGGCACCAGCGTGTTCTTGAGCGCATGGCCGAAATTGATGGCGCGGTTGGTGAGCCCGCGGGCGCGCGCGAACTTGATGTAGTCGGTGCGCATCACCTCGAGCATCTCGGAGCGCACCAGGCGCATCAGCAGGGTGAGCTGGAAGAGGCCCAGCGTGATCGAGGGCAGGATGAGCGCCTTCAGCCCCGACCAGGTGAGGAAATTGGTCGTCCACCAGCCGATCTGCACGGTGTCGCCGCGCCCGAAGGACGGCAGCCAGTGCAGCATCACCGAGAACAGCAGGATCAGCAGGATGCCGATCAGGAAGGTCGGCAGCGAGATGCCGATCAGCGACACCGCCTGCATGGCGCGGCTCGACCAGTGCCGCGGATGCAGGCCGGTATAGACGCCCATCGGCACGCCGACGAACAACGCGAACACGGCGGCGCAGAAGGAAAGCTCCAGCGTGGCCGGCAGGCGCTCGAGGATCAGGCGGCTGACCGGCTCGGAGGTGCGGTAGCTGAGACCGAACTGGCCCTGCGCCGCATTGCTGATGAAGCGAAAGAACTGGACCGGTGCGGGATCGTTCAGGCCAAGCTTGGTGCGCAGCTCCTCGCGCTCCTGGGCAGGCGTGTCCTGGCCGACCATGCCGTTGATCGGGTCGCCGACATAGCGGAACAGGAAGAACGACACCAAGCCCACCGTCAGCAGCACGGCGACGGACTGGGCGAGACGTCGGAGGATGAAGGCGAGCATTATTTGTCGGTTTCCAGCCGGCGCAGCCCTAGCAGGAATGACGCCAAAACGGAACCGGCCCCGGACGCCAAGGCGGCGTCCGGGGCCGATCCTCGGTGCGCTATCGCGCCGCTACTTCACGTTGACGAAGCGCAGCGGGAAGCTGTTGTCGGCCGGCTGGACCAGGTCGACGTTCTTGCGCATCGCCCAGACCAGCGCCTGCTGGTGCAGCGGGATATAGGCGTAGTCGTCGACATAGAGCTTGGTCGCCTCGCGGATCATGGCGTCGCGCTTGGCCTTGTCGGTCTCCTGCTCCATGGCGTCGCTGAGCTCGTCGACGCGCTTGTTGGAGTAGCCGCCGGCATTGAACAGGCCCTTCTTGCGGGCCGCGTTCGGGGTCTGGATCAGCGATTCGAAGACATTGTGCACGTCGTATGTCGTGGCCGGCGACCAGCCCAGCATGAAGAAGCTGGTCTGGCCCGGCTTGCCGTCCGACGTGTTGCGCAGGATCTTGGCGAAGTACAGGCTGCGCGTCTGGGCGCGCAGGTTCACCTTGATGCCGATCTTGGCCAGCATCGAGACGACGGCCTGGCAGATCTTCTCGTCGTTGACGTAGCGGTCGTTGGGGCAATCCATGCCGACCTCGAAGCCGTTGGGATAGCCCGCGTCGGCCAGCATCTTCTTGGCCTCTTCGGGCTTCAGGAGCGGCGGCCGCTTGTCGAGGTCCTTCATGTAGCCGTTGATTCCCGGCGCCACCATGAGGTTGGTCGGGAAGGACTGGCCGCGCATCACGGTGCGCTTGATCGCCTGGACGTCGATCGAACGGTGCATGGCCTCGCGCACCTTGCGGGTCCTTGAACGGGTTCTTGCCCTTGACGTTGGACTCGATCAGTTCGTCGCGCTCCTGGTCGAAGCCGAGATAGACCACGCGGGTCTCGGGCCCCTCGAGCACCTTGATGTTGGGGTCCTTCTTGAGCGAGTCGGTGTCGGCCGGCGGCACCTCGTACATCATGTCGATGTCGCCCGCCTTCAGCGCCGCCACGCGGGTCGCCGCGTTGGGCACCGGGGTGAAGATCACCTCGGTGAGGTTGTGAACCGGCTTGTCCCACCAGGTCGGGTTGGCGACCAGGATCGTCTTCTCGCCGGCGCGCCGCTCCTTCAGCACGAACGGACCCGTGCCCATGGCGTTGCGGGTGGCGAAGTTCTCCTCGTTCTTGATCATGTCGGCCGGGCGGACGGCGTTGTTCTTCTCGGCCCAGGCCTTGGACATGATGCCGATGGACGACCACTTGTCGGCCAGCAGCGGGTCCGGATAGAGCGTGGTGACCTCGACGCGCAGGGCGCCGGCGGCCTTGATCTCCTTCAGCGAGGCGAAGTTGCCGTTGACGTTGGAGCCCGGCCCGTTGGCGCGGTTGATCGAGAACACCACGTCCTCCGCGGTGAAGGGCGTGCCGTCGCTGAATTTCACATTGGGACGGAGGTCGAAGAACCAGTGATTCTTGTCGGTCTGGCCCCACTTCACGGCCAGCGCCGGCTCGAGCTTGAGATCCTTGTCGCGGCGGACCAGCGGCTCGTAGATGTTGGAGTTGAAGGTGAGCAGGAAGGTTTCCTGCCGGGCATAGGGATCCATCGAGCTGACATCGCCCGAATTGGCCCATTTGAAGGTCTTGGCCTCGGCCGCCGAGGCCATTGCAAGACCGGCGCAGGCGACCGCCGCCAGCGCAAAGGATTGCCTGAAACTGAACGTCATCTCGTACCCCTTCATGGCGCCACACGCATGTCGCGCCCGTGGTCTCCCCGACCGTCGTGAAGCTATGCGTGTGCGCATACCTTGCTTGCACGTTGCACCGGCGGTGATTTGCCGTCAATTGGCCAAATTTTCTGCATGGCAGGCGCAGTTGGACGGCCCGCCGCCGGGTCGCTATCGTGCCGCCTCTCGGTACTTTTTCTCAGGGTGCGGTCATGAACGACGTCTCACGCAGCTTTCGCGGCAACTCCAACGCGGCCCGCGACATCGCCCATCACCTGCACCCCTACACCAACTTCAAGAAGCACGAGCAGACCGGTCCGCTGACGATCGTGCGCGGCCGCGGCGTCTATGTCACGGACGACGACGGCAAGGAGTACATCGAGGGCATGGCCGGCCTGTGGTCGGCGGCGCTGGGCTTCAGCAACGAGCGGCTGGCGACGGTGGCCTACGAGCAGATGAAGCAGCTGCCCTTCTATCACGCCTTCAACCAGCGCTCGCACGAGCCCGCCATCAACCTCGCCGAGAAGCTGAAGCAGATGGCGCCGGTCGACATGTCGAAGGTGTTCTTCGCCAACTCCGGCTCCGAGGCCAACGACACCGTCGTGAAGATGGTGTGGTACATGAACAACGCATTGGGCCGGCCGCAGAAGAAGAAGATCGTCTCGCGCATCAAGGGCTATCATGGCGTCACCGTGGCCGCCGCCAGCCTGACCGGCCTGCCGACCAACCACCGCTCCTTCGACCTGCCGATCCAGGGCATCCTGCACACGAGCTGCCCGCACTACTACCGCTTCGGCCAGGAGGGCGAGACCGAGGAGCAGTTCGCCACGCGCTGCGCCGAGGAACTGGAGCAGCTCATCATCAAGGAAGGCGGCGCCGAGCAGGTCGCCGCCATGATCTGCGAGCCGGTGATGGGCGCGGGCGGCGTCATCGTGCCGCCCAAGGGCTATTACGAGAAGATCCAGGCGGTGTGCCGCAAGTACGACATGCTGTTCGTCGCCGACGAGGTGATCTGCGGCTTCGGCCGCACCGGCAACGTCTGGGGCTGCCAGACGCTCAACATCAAGCCCGACATCCTGACCTGCGCCAAGGCGCTGTCGGCGTCGTTCCTGCCGATCTCGGCGGTGATGGTGAACGACAAGGTCTATCAGGCGCTGATGAGCGAGAGCGACAAGATCGGCACGTGGGGCCACGGCTTCACCTACTCCGGCCATCCGGTGGCGGCCGCCGTCGCGCTCGAGGCGCAGAAGATCTACGACGAGATCGACCTGTTCGGCCATGCCAAGCGCATGAGCCCGGTCTTCCAGAAGCACATCCAGTCCTTCGCCGACCATCCGCTGGTCGGCGAGGCGATGAGCGTGGGCATGGTGGGCGCGCTCGAGATCGTCGCCGACAAGAAGACCAAGGCGCCGTTCGACCTGGTCGCGGTCGGCGCCGGCAACCGCGTCTACAACCACGCCGTGGCGCGCGGCCTGTTCATCCGCAACATGGGCGACCGGGTGGCGGTCTGCCCGCCGCTGATCATCAACGAGACCGAGCTCGCCGACCTGTTCGGCCGCCTGCGCCAGGCCTTCGACGCGGCGCTGGCCGACCTCAAGTCGGAAGGACATTTCAAGGGCTGACGTGACGGCGCCGCTCGGAACCAGCCAGCGCATTCGCAATCGCGCCATCTGGGCGGTCGCCCTGTTCGCCGCCTCGGTGCCGCCGGCCTTCATCGGCCTGGGCGGCGTCCAGGGAAACCCCGGGCTGCTCGAGGTCGCCCTGCCGCTGGCCTTCGGCTTCTGGGCGATCGGCGTGCTGTTTGCCGTATGGACCGCCTTTCCGACGCTGCGCCACTGGGAAAGCCTGCCTGTGCAGACGCGCTGGCTCGGCTCGCTGCCGCTCCTGTCGGTCTCGCTCTTCCTGAGCGTGGCCTTGATCGGCGTCCTGTTCGCCTGACCGACGCGGCCTGCTCCTCGCTTGCAGCGCCGCCGTCCTCGGCCGTGCCGTCTCGAAAGAAGCGATGACGTCTTGCGTGAGAAACCTACGCGACGCACCGTCGGACGGATCGCCTGGGTGAGCACGCGATCTTTTTTGCGATTGCGACTTACTATTAGTTCTGTCGAGGCATCCGTTTGATTTCCATCAACGTCTCCTCTCCGCACCGCGACCAAAAAGGCCTCTGCTGGAGCCGGCCAAGCCGACTAAGATCGCAGACGGGAGAGAAAGGCCGCATGGACTACGAGGCATTTTTCGCGGGTCATCTTCGTCGCCTGCACGATGAAGGCCGCTACCGCGTTTTCGCGGAACTCGAACGGATCGCCGGCGCCTTCCCGCGCGCGCGCCTGCATCGCGATGGCGCGGCGCCCCGCGACGTCACCGTGTGGTGCAGCAACGACTATCTCGCCATGGGCCAGCACCCCGCCGTCGTCGCCGCGATGCGCAAGGCGATCGACGCCCAGGGCTCGGGCGCGGGCGGCACGCGCAACATCTCCGGCACCAACACGCTGCACGCGCAGCTCGAGCGCGAGCTCGCGCGGCTGCACGACAAGGAAGCGGCCCTCGTCTTCACCTCGGGCTATGTCGCCAACGAGACCACGCTGCAGACGCTGGGCGGCCTTCTGCCGGGCTGCGAGCTCTATTCCGACGCGCTGAACCACGCCTCGATGATCGCCGGCATCCGCCACTCCGGCGCCCAGCGCCGCATCTTCCGCCACAACGACGTGGCCCATCTCGAGGAGCTGCTGGCCGGCGCCGATCCGGCGACGCCCAAGATCGTGGCCTTCGAATCGGTCTACTCGATGGACGGCGACGTCTCGCCGATCGGCGAGATCTGCGACGTCGCGCACCGCTACGGCGCGCTCGCCTATCTCGACGAGGTCCATGCCGTCGGCATGTACGGCGCGCGCGGCGCGGGCGTGGCCGAGCGCGACGGCGCGCTCGACAAGGTCGATATCGTGCAGGGCACGCTCGCCAAGGCGTTCGGCGTGGTCGGCGGCTATATCGCCTCGACCGCGGCCACCGTCGACTTCGTGCGCTCCTGCGGCGCGGGCTTCATCTTCACCACGTCGCTGCCGCCCGCCATCGCCGCGGCGGCGCTGGCCAGCGTGCGCCATGTCAGCGCCCATCCCGATCTTCGCGTGCGCCATCAGGAGCGCGCCGAGACGCTGAAGCGCAGGCTCGCCGTGGCCGGCCTGCCGGTGATGCCCTCGGCCACGCACATCGTGCCGGTGTTCGTGGGCGACGCCGCCCTGTGCAAGCAGGCCAGCGACCTGCTGCTCGACCGCCACGCGATCTACGTCCAGCCCATCAACTACCCGACGGTGCCGCGCGGCACGGAACGGCTGCGCCTGACGCCGACGCCGCTGCATGGCGACGAGCACATGGCGCGCCTGGTCGCGGCGCTGCAGGACGTCTGGCAGACGCTAGGGCTCGGCCTGCGGGCCGCCGCCGAATAGCTATTCCACCGTCCGCATCGTCCACAGCCGCGAGCGGACCAGCACCACGGCGATCAGCACCAGCATCGCCAGCGCCGGCAGCAGCATGGCGGCCTTCAGCCCCCACACCGCGCAGATCGTGCCGGCCAGGAAGGCGCCGATCGGCCCGCCGCCGCCCAAGCCTAGCTGAAACAACGACATCAGGCGCGCGCGATGCGTGGCCGGCGCCACGATCTGCACCACGGTGCGGCTCTGGGTCATGCTGACGCCTGCCCCGATGCCCCACACGAAGATCAGCGCCACGAACACCGGAAACGGCGGCAGGGTGGACAGCGCGATCAGCACGGCCCCGCCGGTCGTCACCGCAATGCCGATCAGCCGCCCGCGCAGGGTGAGGCGCCGCGCCAGCCCGACCAGCGCCATGCTGGCCACGATGGTGGCGGCCCAGAACGCCAGGTTGACGTAGGAGAGCTCGACCGCGCCGCCGGCATAGTTGTCGCGCACGGCCAGCGGCAGCACGGCCATGAAGGGCCCGACATAGAAGACGCCGACTCCGAAATTGAGCAGCAGCACCGGCCCGATCTGGTCCGATTTCGCCGCCTCGGCCACGCCATCGGCGATGCTGCGCCAGAAGGCGGGATGCCGGACGGGCGGATGCGGCGGCGGATCGGGCAGCAGCCATACGGCAAGGCTTCCAGCCAGCACCAGCCCGGCCTGCAGCACCAGGAGCGGCGCGGCGCCGAAGCGATCGGCCGCCGAGGCGCAGGCGATGCCCAGGAGCTGGCCGAAGAACTGCAGCGCCGTGGCCAGCGCCACGGCGCGCGGCAGCGTGCCTTGGGCCACGACCGGCAGCAGCGCGTCTCGCGTGGGAATGGCGAAGGCGCCGATGGCGCCCGCGGCGATGCCGTAGGCGATCAACAGCAGATAGCTCGGCTCGCCCAACGTCAGCACCGGGGCGAGCGCCAGCGGCGGACCGGCATAGAGCATGTGGTAGCGCAGCAGCAGACGCCGCGGATTGCCGCGATCTGCCACCAATCCACCGAGCGGCAGGAAGAGCAGCGATGGCGCCATCAATGCGGCCTGCGCCACGCCGACGGCGAAGGCATCCATATGCAGCACCACCGCCACGAGCCACGGGAACAGCACCATCTGGATGCCCTGCGGCACGAACCAGCTGGCCAGACCCACCAGATAGGCCGGGAAAGCGCTGCGGGTGGGAGTCACGGAGGACCTTGATTGGGAAAAGCGGGATCTATATCTTGTAAGCGCTTAGCGCCGGTTTCTCATCTAATGGTGCAGAAGGCGCCTGGACAGGAGATCATGTCGACTTTCAACCGCAATACCCTGGTGAAGGTCCTGGAGATTCTCGACAGCGCCAATGCCGGCGAGGCGCTGGCCGCCGCCCAGCTCGCCTCCACCATGGTGCGCGAAGCCGGTCTCACCTGGGACGACGTCCTTGCCCCGCAGATCGAGAGCCGCGGCGCGGCGGTTGCGACGCGCGCCGCCGGGAACGGGCCGTTCGGCTATCGCCGAGACCGCGAGCTGTCGCCTCACGAGCAGTTCTTCATGCTGCTCCTGAGCCCGCGCACGCCCTCGGAGATCAAGCGCAAGCTGCGCTCGTGGGAAGCGCGCGTGCTTGACGGCGAGATCACGCCGCAGGAGACGCAGGACCTGCGCTTCATGTACCAGAGCTTCGTGGTCGGTTAGCTAGGCGGCGAGCAGGACGCTCTGTTCGCGCTCCAGCACGCGCCTCACCGCCGGCCGGGCCAGCATGCGGTCCTTCCACGCGGTGTAGTTCCCGAGCTCGGCCATCGGCAGGCCGATGCGCTTGCCCCAGCCGTAGAACACCAGCGCATAGCCGTCGACCACGCTGAACTGGTCGCCCAGGATCCACTGCTTGCCGGCCAGCAGGCCGTCGATCTCCTTGAGCGCCGCGTGGAAGTTCTCGCGGCCGGTCGCCTTGATGTTGTCGTACGTGGCCGCGTCGGTCGCGAAGCGCTCGGGCCGGCCGATATGGGTGAAGGCCGGATGCACGTTGTTGGAGAACCAGGCCATCAGGGAAATGGCGCGGGCGCGCGGCACGGGGTCCTTGGGCATCAGCTGCGGCGCGTACCTGGCCGCGACATAGTCGAGGATCGCGGTGTTCTCCACGATGGTGCCTTCATCGATCACCAGCGCCGGCACGCGGCCGCGCGGATTGACCTTGAGATACTCCGGCGTCTTCTGCTCGCTCTTGGCGAAGGACAGCGCCTGCGAGTCGTACCTGGCGCCGCTTTCCTCCAGGCCGATATGGGAGGCGGTCGAGCACGCGCCGGGCGCGTAGTAGAGCTTCAGCATCGGTCTTCTCCTAAAGCGGCTGGGCGCTGCCGTTGGGCCGGCTGCGGTGCAGGAACTCGCGGCCGATCTTCACGCGCTTCACGCCGTCATATTCGACGATGTCGGCGGTGGCATAGGTCTCCGTCCAGTTCGACGGCAGGAACGAGCCCGAGCCGACGACATCGATCGGCGCCTTGGCCTCGGCCATGACGCGGCACTTGGCCGGGCCGAAGCCCGACGAGGCCACGATCTTCACCTTGTCGAAGCCCGCGCGGTCGAGCTCGGCCCGCAGATGGAAGATCGCCGCCGCCGACACGCCGGTGCCGACCAGATAGCGCAGCTCCTCCTCGCTGCGATAGCCGCGGATCGATTCGGGCGAGAAGCGTTCCAGCACGGCATAGGACGAGGCGGGATCGAGGCCTTCGATGTAGCGGCCGCCCGTCGTGTCGAGGCGGAATGACAGCATCCCCTTGGCGGCGAGCTCGGGGAAGCGTCGGCAGACCTCGAGCGAATCGGAGATCTCGCGGGCGAAGTAATCGACCAGAACGGTCATCGCCTCGCCGGGAAAGGTCTCGTGATACATCTCCGCGGCGCGCAAGGTTGAGCCGGCATAGCCGATCAGGGCGTGCGGCATGGTGCCGAGCCCCTGCTCGCGCCCGAAGAAATGCGCGGTGGCGTGGGTGGCGTTGCCGATGAAGCCGACCGCGCCCACCTTGCGCTTGGCCCGCGCCGAGCCGACCGAGGCGGCATAGGCCATCAGCTCGGCCATCTCCTGCCCGGCGCAATGGCGCGCGTCCATGGCGAGGAAGGCCGACTTGGGCATGTCGGCGCACATCGTCCAGGCGTTGTAGGCCGCCACGCAGGCCGGCCCGAGCTTCTGCAGGAAGATCGTCTCGAGGTCGACGAGATGGAAGAAGGAGCCGGTGATGTACATCATCGGCTCGCCGGCGCCGACCCACTTGCCCTCGCCGTAGCGCAGATCGAGTTCGACCGCGGTGTTGCGCGAGCGGCCGAGCTCCTCCAGCCATTCCAGCGCCAGCCGCGGCGCGAACACCACGGGCCGGCGCATGAAGATGGCATAGGTCACGCGGCAGTCGCCGAAGCGGCCGATCACCTGCTTGCTGCGATTGAAATAATGATCGGTGAAGCGCTCGATCTCACCGTTGCTCGGATGCATCACAGGCCTCCCCCGGCCCAATGGCTCGCTAGATCGCCGGGCGCGCCCGGGCGACCGACAGGCGCTCGGCCTTGAGCTGCTCGGCCAGCAGGAAGGCAAGCTCGAGCGCCTGGCTGGCATTGAGCCTGGGATCGCACTGCGTCTCGTAACGATCGGCCAGGTTGTCGACGGTGATGTCGACGGCGCCGCCCACGCACTCCGTCACTTCCTGGCCGGTCATCTCGAAATGCACGCCCCCCGGATGGGTGCCCTCGGCGCGATGCACAGCGAAGAAGTCCCTCACCTCGCTCAGGATGGCGTCGAAGTGGCGGGTCTTCTTGCCGTTGGCCGCCGTCACGGTGTTGCCGTGCATGGGATCGCACGACCAGACGACCGAGAGGCCGGCGCGCTTGGCCGCGCGCAGCAGCGCCGGCAGCTTGTCCGCCACCTTGTCGGCCCCCATGCGGGCGATGATGACGATGCGGCCCGGCTCGTTGGCCGGGTTGAGCTGCTCGTTCAGCCGCAGGAAGTCGTCGGGCGTGAGCGAAGGGCCCGCCTTGAAGCCCAGCGGGTTGCGCACGCCGCGCAGGAACTCGACATGCGCGCCGTCGGGCTGGCGCGTGCGATCGCCGATCCACAGCATGTGGGCCGAGCAGTCGTACCAGTCGCCCGAGGTCGAATTCGACGCGCGTCAGCGCCTCCTCGTACTGCAGCAGCAGCGCCTCGTGGCTGGTGAAGAAGTCGGTCTCGGCGATCTGCGGCGTGGTCGCCGAATTGAGCCCGCAGGCCGCCATGAAGTTCAGCGTCTCGTCGAGGCGCGCGGCGAGGTCGTGATAGCGCTCGGAAGCCGGCGAGTTGCGCACGAAGTCGAGGTTCCAGCGGTTGACCTCGTGCAGGTCGGCGTAGCCGCCCTGGGCGAAGGCGCGCAGCAGGTTGAGCGTGGCGGCCGACTGGTTGTAGGCCTGCACCATGCGCTCGGGATCGGGCTTGCGCGCCGCGGCGGTGAACTCGAAGCCGTTGACGTTGTCGCCGCGATAGGACGGCAATTCGACATCGCCCACCTTCTCGACATTGGACGAGCGCGGCTTGGCGAACTGGCCGGCCATGCGGCCGACCTTCACCACCGGCACGCCGGCGCCGTAGGTCAGCACGACGGCCATCTGCAGCAGCACGCGGAACGTGTCGCGGATGTTGTTGGCGGTGAAGTCGACGAAGCTCTCGGCGCAGTCGCCGCCCTGCAGCAGGAAGGCCTCGCCGGCGGCGACCTTGGCCAGCGCCGCCTTGAGCTTGCGCGCCTCGCCGGCGAACACCAGCGGCGGGTAGCGCCGCAGCCGCGCTTCGGCGCCCGCCAGCACGGCGGCGTCGGGATAGGTCGGCATCTGCTGGGCCGGCCGGCCGCGCCAGCTCGTCGGCGTCCAGTCGGCGGCGCTCGAACTGCGGGACTGCGCTTTCGCGGCCGTCCGTGACGGGCCCTGAATTGCGGTCATCGTCTCCTCCTGCAACCCGGCGACGATCCGGCCGCCGGGGTTGGTGAACCTATACGTGCTGTGGATAAAAGGCCAGCGAGCGCATGCCCGCCTATTCGGCCGCCCGGCGCGTCGGCGTGGGCTCGACGCGCGCCGTGCGCATGGTGACGAACTCCTCGCCGGCCGTGGGATGAATGCCCACGGTGGCGTCGAACTGGGCCTTGGTGGCGCCGGCCTTGACGGCGACCGCCAGCCCCTGGATTAGCTCGGCCGCGTCGTCGCCCACCATATGCACGCCGACCACGCGGTCGGTGGCGGCCTCGACGATCAGCTTCATGAAGGTGCGCTGCTGGCGGCCCGACAGCGTGTACTTCATCGGCCGGAACGCCGCGGTGAAGACGCGGATCTCGCCCAGGGTGAGCCTCGCCTCCTCCTCCGTCAGCCCGACATTGGCCAGCTCGGGCTGGCAGAACACCGCCGAGGGCACGTCGCGATGGTCGGGCTTGCGTGGCTTCTTGCCGAACTCGGTGTCGGCGAAGCAGTGGCCTTCCATGATCGCCACGGGCGTGAGGTTGATGCGATCGGTGACGTCGCCCACCGCCCAGATGTTGGGCGCGGTGGTCCTGGACCATTCGTCGACGGCGATGGCGCGCATCTTGTCGAGCTGCACACCCGCCTTCTCCAGCCCGATGCCCGCGGTGTTGGGCCCGCGGCCGGTGGCGTACATCACGACGTCGGTCTCGAACATGCCGCCGAGCTGTGTCTCGACCTGGAACGGTCCCTTGCCGCCGGGAGCGACGATGCGGCCGATCTGCATCTCGGTGCGCATGGTGATGCCGCTATCCCTCAGCGCCTCGTGCACGGCGGTGCGGCATTCCTCGTCGAAGCCGCGCAGCACGCGGTCGCGACGCAGCACCAGGTCGACGTGGCAACCCAGCCCGTGGAAGATGCCGGCGAACTCGACGGCGATGTAGCCGCCGCCCACGATGGCGATGCGCTTCGGCAGCTCCGGCAGATGGAATGCCTCGTTCGAGGTGATGGCGAATTCCCGGCCGGGGATGTCCGGCACGACCGGCCGCCCGCCGGTGGCGACCAGGATCTTCTCGGCCGTGACCGTCTCCTGGCCGATTGCGATCGTATGCCGGTCCATCAACCGGCCGCGGCCCATATGCAGCTTCACGCCGGCGCCGTCGAGCAGGCGAAGATAGACGCCGTTCAGCCGGTCGACTTCCCTCTGCACGTTGTCGCGCAAGGTCGGCCAGGAATGCGCCGGACTGGCGACGGTCCAGCCATAGGCCGCGGCATCCTCGAACTCGTGGGCGAACTTGGAGCCATAGACCAGGAGCTTCTTGGGCACGCAGCCGCGGATCACGCAGGTGCCGCCGACCCGATAATCCTCGCAAATGCCGACCCGCGCCCCGTGGCCGGCGGCGATACGGGAGGCGCGCACGCCGCCCGAGCCGGCGCCGATGACGAAGAGATCGTAGTCATAGGCCATGTGGATAACCTGAGAACAAAACCACAACACGACCATAATTCGGTCGCCGGTCCGACTATATCGGCGCTTAGACGGCCGGGTAAGGGAAATGGCGGCGATTATATACTTGACGTAAGTAGCCCAACCTATAGAATGGCGGTCAGAGGGAATAACCATGACCGCCGATCTCACCGCGCCCCAGTTCACCAATGAAGATGCCGCCCGCGAGGCCTTTGAGGCTGCTCGCTGGCCGCGTGGCGTGTTCTGCCCCCGCTGCGGCTCTTTCGATGGCATCGCCAAGATGCAGGGCAAGAGCCATCGCCCCGGCCTGTTCTACTGCAACGGCTGCGCCAAGCCCTTCTCAGTGACCGTGGGGACGCTCTGCGAGCGCTCCCATATCCCGCTCCACAAGTGGCTGCTGGCGATGCATCTCATGTCGTCCAGCAAGAAGGGCATGTCCGCCCATCAGCTTCACCGCATGCTGAGGATCACTTACAAATCGGCGTGGTTTCTGTGCCATCGTATCCGCGAAGCCATGGACGACAAGGGTACTGAACCCATGGGCGGCACGGGCAAGACCGTGGAAGCCGATGAGACCTATTTCGGCACCAAGCCGGGCCATACCAAAGGCCCCGGCAGCGATCACAAGATGGCTGTTGTCACGCTGGTCGAGCGCGGCGGCAAAGCCCGTTCCTTCAAGGTGGATAAGGCGACCGCCAAGGACATCGTGCCAATCGTTCGCAAGAATGCCGACAAGGCCAGCAAACTCATGACGGATGAAGCCCGCTGGTACTGGCAGGTTGGGACAGAGTTTGAAAGCCATGGCCGCGTCGCCCACAAGCGCGGCGAGTATGGTCGCGGTGACATCCATACGAACACGGTCGAGGGTTACTATTCGATCTTCAAGCGTGGCATGAAAGGCGTGTATCAGCATTGCAACGAACGCCATCTGGCCCGCTATCTGGCGGAGTTTGATTTCCGCTACAGCAACCGCGCCAAGCTGGGCGTGAGTGACAAAGAACGCGCGGACAAGGCCCTCAAGGGCATTGAGGGCAAGCGTTTGACCTATCGGCGGACTGACAAGCGGCCCGAAGCCCCTTCGCTGGGGTAACCGCAAGCTGCGAGCGCTTTTGCGGTCGCTTTTAGACGATTTGTGAACAGGCTAAGCCGCTGAGATAGACTCGTTTTCCCCGTTTTTGTTCACGATTAGGCCTTGCAACCCACAAGGCTTGCATCGACACTGCTTCTACACGGCTGGCGTGAAAAAAAGGCCGGGGCAATGTTCCCCGGCCGGTTTCTCGTCAAGTCTCCGCATCAACTTTGCAGGCCGGTGCGGATCAGAGAATTGAGTTAGCGGAATCAGTGTGAATGTAAGATATCCACCTGTCAACTTCTCGGAGTGGGAAGGCTTGCTTCAACAGCAAGGTACCCCCTCAAATGGATACGTTCTGGCTTACCTTCCGCATCGCCGACGCCACGGTCGGCGGCAAGTCGTATGATGATCGATACAACGCCGTTCGCGACGTTGTTATGCGAAGCACTCAGAGATATTGGGAACCGCCGACATCGTTCATCATGTTCGAAAGCGACGTCGCTATCGATGTGTTGGCCGATCGCTTGAAAGCTGCCATTTCCGAACAGCACGACATCTTCCTGATCGGAATGCCGATGTTTCAGGTCGCGCGCATCGGCGGCGCGAACGATGACGAAGACATCTACAAGCTTCTCCCTTTCTTGGAAGAAGCGTGATGCACCTCGACGTCTACGCGAAGACGTCGGGCGACCCAGCGCACGATAACGCTGGCTAGAAACTTGAACCTCATGCGCTCCTCCAGTGCGCTACAGATTTTATAGCGCGCTGGGGTTGCCTGCTACAAAAAACGTAACGTCATTTCTTCTTTTTGGCTCGCTTCTTCGCCGTGGCCTTCTTCGGCTGCGGCGGAGTCGCGAGAACCTTACGCAAAAGGGCTTCTGTCGCGGGGTCTAGCTTGGGAGAGGGCTTGGGCATGTCTTCGTCCGAAACTGAGAAAACGCACGACGTAACCATCGAACTCCCGCGCTCTCTTGAGCGTCAGGTCGCGCGAGTGATCATAGCATGGGCGTGCCTGGAGTGGCACATAACCCAAGCCGCGCATGCCTTGGTTGGTGTAGGGCCGCAAACTGGACGCATCGCAATTCGTGAACCTCGAATGACTGATCGAATCGCCTTGGTGCAGGACTTGATTGATCACCTCAAGGTGCGGGTCGATTTCGATTTTAAATCCTTTAAGCGCGACGCTGGGGATCTTGCTGAGCGGCGCGATTGGTTAGCCCACGGCATTTGGGTCAATCACCGGCCAACTGGAAAGGTTCTGCTACGAGTTCGCGAAGGGGAAATGGGAAACGCTGCGGCAAGACGGAAAACCCGGAGAGTTCTCGCCGCTCGTACCCACAGGGCTTAGAGGTCACGGCGGAAGACCTCAAGACGCTCAGGTTGGCGATTGAACAGATGATTCGTCTTTCAGACAATCTGACAAGTCAGGTCGTGAAAGTTGTTGAAACATTGCCTGCCAAACGGCCCTGACAGTTCCTGTCTCACCTTCCTCGCAAGCTCGGCACGACAGGAGAGCATCAACCCCGGCGTTGATCATCTCGTCGGTGATTTCGATCTCTCGATCCTTGCCCATAGCGGGCCTCGCCGTGGCACCCCCTCAGGGAAATTTCGGAGACTGTATGCGAGGGGGTGCCTCGGTTTGACGCCGGCCTGTCGCCGTACCCTATACAGGGTCACTTACGTCAAGTATACAATCGCCGAAATGGCGCGTGTCTTTCCATCTCCTGATACAACCTGAAGGGGGAACGTTACACTTGACATACCCACTCCATGTCCCTAGGTTGGGGATATTGGAGAACGTCATGGCTAACTCGGTCCTTTCCTTCCCTCATTTTCAGGATGAAAACGCCGCTTTCGAGTACGTCGAAAGCCATCTCTGGCCGCGTGGTCCCGTCTGTCCGCATTGCGGCGAGCGGGAGCGGATCGGCCGCTTGAACGGCAAGACTACCCGTCCAGGCCTGCGCAAGTGCTACGCCTGCCGCAAGCCCTTCACGGTGCGTATCGGCTCCATCTTCGAGGATAGCCACCTGCCGCTGCACCTGTGGCTGCAGGTCATCCATCTCATGTGCGCGTCCAAGAAGGGCATATCGACCCGCCAGATACAGCGCATGCTCCAGTGCAGCATGAAGACCGCTTGGCACCTGACCCACCGTATCCGGCATGCCATGGCCGATAACGCCGAAGCTGGCCCGCTGGGCGGCGCTGGCAAGGTCGTGGAAGTGGACGAGACTTACTTTGGCGATCTGCCATCCGAGAAGGCCCCATCGCGCAAGAGCCGCACCGGCCGTACCCCTCAAGGTCCAAGCTTCAAGCGCGGCATTCTCTCGCTTGTGGAACGTGGTGGCGAGGCTCGGTCGTTCTACGTCGAGCGGACCCGCCCCGAAGACGTGGCCCGCATCGTGCGGGAGAACATCGCCAAGGAAAGCCGCCTGCATACCGACGAACACCGCATGTACTGGCAGGTCGGCGAGGAATTCGCCGCGCACGAGGCCGTCAATCACTCCAAGAAGGAATACGGCCGGTATGAAGACGGCCGCCTCATCACCACCAACACCGTCGAAGGCTTCTTCTCGGTCTTCAAGCGCGGCATGAAGGGCATCTATCAGCAGTGCAGCGAGCATCACCTGCACCGCTACGTTGCGGAATTCGACTTCCGCTACAACGCCCGCCAGTCGCTTGGCGTCAACGATCAGCAGCGCACCTCGCGTGCGGTCGTGGGCGGCAAAGGCAAGCGGCTCACCTATGAAACAATTGGTAGCCGCACCTAAGCGGCTCCGGTCCGTGGCGGATGTCCTGCGGCGCATGCGTGAACGTGATCGAAAGGCGAAGCGGAAGGGCGATTGACGCGCCCTTCCGCTTCTTTCGCGCCCAGTTGATGCAAACAACGTAGGAGCGATTCTATGAGCACCGATGATAATCCGGCAATCATTGCGCAATTGGAGGAACAGGCTGAAGCGCAAGTGCGTTTGCGGATGGCCAGTGGCGGATATCCTACGCAATTGAATTACACCATTTACAAGTGGCTGGCGAAGAAAGATCAGGAATCACGGGAGCGCAATGATGCCTCCCAAGCTTCGCAAATGCGCACAGCTTTAAGCGCCCAGCGTGCCGCTTGGATCGCCGCAATCGCGGCAATCATTGCAGCAGTAGTGGCGATAATCAGCACGGTCATAACAATCCTCTCTTGGCTTTGACCGCTAAAGTAGGAAGTTGTGCTAAGATATGTGACATGCCACCTAAGACCCCCTCCAAACCCAAGCTGACCGACGCCGAACGGCACAAGCAATTCGTAGAGATGGCGCGCGAGGTCGAGGCGAGTGAATCGCCTAAGGATTTTGATGCGGCGTTCAAGAGAGTCACAAAGCGCCGCCTTAAATCTCTTCAGCCAGGTAAACCATGAAGGTGCGCACCGCGTTGTAGGCCTGTAAAGCTTGCGAACTCGTGTAGGTCTTCTTTGGATGCATGGTGGGATTCCTCCATGCGATTCCAACGTGCCGTAACAGCGAAACGGCATTGGACCACTTCTCCTTTCTGCGGATGTTTCGGGCACCCTTCTTCGGCCACGAATTGACCTTTGTGGCCATGTTGCTGGCCAGCACTACCCATGTAACATTGAGATCAGCCCGCAGACCGAAGCGTCTGGCGTATTTCTGGACCACCACCTCCATCGCTCGCATGAGATGGAACACGCAAGCCGCGTTTTGGCCCACGGCTAGGCAGTTGCCTGCGTTTTCAATGTCTTCGGATGCTTCAGGAAACTTCTCGGCAACGGCCTCGCCGAAGGCCGTCTTTTGCCCGTAATAGTTTTCCGCGAACCGGCTTAGGGGAAGGAAGTATCGCGAGTCCAGTTCGTCGTGGAATCGGCTCCCTAATCTCTCTAACTCCGTTTGAAGCCGATCCGTGATGGCTCCATCCTTGTAGGATTCCAGCGCGCGGTCGATTTCGCGTGAAAGGGTCCCCAATGGGACACGCTCGCACACCTCTTTCGCCACCTGAAGCGCGTGCATCGCCTCTTTATGGGCATTGTCCTCAGGTGTCAGATTCGCGTTTTTCTCTTGGGTCTCACGATAAGCCCGATACAGCGCGTCGGTGATCAGGGTTCCCGCGTTGAAATAGAAAGATCCGAAAATATCGATCATGTCCCATAGACTCCATGGGCGTTTCGGCCCGTGGAAAGGGGAACGCGGGGAACTGGTCGGGCCAGGGAACATCATACCTCAATCCCTAGCGTTTGGGTATGCCAAGTGTAACGTGCCCCCTGAAGGATATGCAGATGCCGAAGTTGCTCACCCTGTCCGCTTCCGTCCTGGTGCTGGTCGCGGGCTCCGCGCTGGCGGCGCCCGACCAGCAGCCGGCCCCGGCCGACAAGCCCGCCCGCACCTCGAGCGCCACACCGCGCGGGCTCATGCGCTACGACGCCAACAAGGACGGCAAGGTCGATCGCGCCGAATGGAAGGCGGCGCAGGAGGCCCGCTTCAAGCGGCTCGATACCAACGGCGACGGCAAGCTCACGCAGGACGAATTGTTCGCCCGCACACCGGCCGTCGGCAGCAGCGTGCTGCCGACCGACCGCCAGGCGCAGCGCCAGTCGTCCTACTTCCAGCTGCTCGATGCCGACAAGGATGGCGTCGTCACGCTGGCCGAGTTCATGGCCCAGGCCGATCGCAACTTCGCGCGCTGCGATGCGAACCAGGACGGCCTCATCGACACCGCAGAATGCCGCCAGGCGCTGCAGCGCACTCGGGCCCAGCGTTGATCCCTGCCGACCCTTCGGGTCACCTTCCCATGCGAGGGGGAAGGCGCCCGCAGGGCGGAGGGGCTCAGGTGCTTTCCGCCGACAGAACGTCGCCGAACAGTTCCCAGGTCTCGCCCTTGAAACGGGCGAGCTGGACGGCCTGGATCGGATAGAAATCCGTCGGGCTGGTGCTGACGTTGATGCCGGGCAGCAGCAGCGGGATGCGGAACTTCTGGAAGCTGGCCGCCTGCTTCATGACGTTGGCGCGCGTGAGGTTGTCGCCGCACTTCTTCAAGGTCTCGCGCATCATGGTGGCGACGGCATAGGCGAAGACGTAGTTGCCGTCGGCCTGGTTGGCCTGCGGCATGTACTTGTTCATGTACTCGCGCCACATCTTCATCTCGGCGTCGTTGTCCCACTGGTGGTCGGTGGGGTCCTTGAGATAGGCCGCCGTCAGGACGCCCTGGCTGACGTCGAAGCCCGCCGGCTTCATGACGGAGGCGACGGACGACGAGACATTGTTCAGATACAGGGCGGGCTTCCAGCCGATCTCCGCGGCCTTGCGGATCGACTGCGCGGCGAACTTGGGCGTCGAGATGTCGAAGAACACGTTGGCGCCTGAATCCTTCAGCTGGATGACCTGCGAATTGACCATCGGATCGGTGACCTCATAGGTCACGTGCTTGACGATCCTGCCAGCCTCCTTGCCCAGGCCCTCCTTGAAGCCCTCGAAGTAGTCCTTGCCGTAGTCGTCGTTCTGCATCAGCACGGCGACCTTGGCGTCGGGCACGTTGGCCAGCGCATGCTTGGCGTAGATCATGCCCTCGGTGTGGTAGTCGGGCTGGAAGCCCATCGTCCACGGGAACTCCTTGGGCTTGCCCCACTTCGACGCGCCGGTCGACACGAAGAGCTGCGGCACCTTCTTCTGGTTGACGTACTTGTGGATCGCCGTGTTGGTCGGCGTGCCGAGCGTGTTGAACAGGCAGAGCACCTTGTCCTGCTCGACGAGCTGGCGCGTCACCTCGACGGACTTCGGCGGCGAATAGCCGTCGTCGAGCGTGATGAAGTTGATCTTGCGGCCGTTGATGCCGCCGGTCTCGTTGACCATCTTCCAGAACACCTGGTGCGCCTGGCCGATCACGCCATAGGCCGAGGCCGGGCCGCTATAGGGGCAGAAGTGACCGATCTTGATCTCCTTGTCGGTCGCTCCGTCATCGTACTTCTTCTGGGCGAACACTGGACGCGACGCCAACAAGGCGGCAGCCGACACGCCGCCTACAAAACCACGCCTACTGGTAATCAACGCTCCCTCCTTTGTTTTGATCGTGCCCCGAGGGTCGCTGCAAAACCGCCGCTTGAAAAGGGCCAAAACGACCACGAAAAAGGCCGCCGGAACCGGCGGCCTTCTCCATTTTCCATGTTCGACGCGGTCAATCAGCTGCTTTCGGCATGCATGACGTCGCCGAACAGCTCCCAGGTCTCGCCCTTGAAGCGCTGAAGCTGGACTGCCTGGATCGGATAGTAGTCCGTCGGGCTGGTGCTGACGGTGATGCCCGGCAGCAGCAACGGCAGCCTGAACTTCTGGAAGTTGGCGGCCTGCTTCATCAGGTTTTCGCGCGTCAGGTTGTCGCCGCACTTCTTCAGCGTCTCGTGCATCAGGGTGGAGACGGCATAGGCGAACACGTTGGACGCGTCCGACAGGTTGCCGCCCGGATTGTGCTTGCCCATCCACTCCTTCCACGCCTTCATGTCGGCGTTGCCGTCCCACTGATGGTCGGTCGGATCCATCAGATAGGCGGCGGTGATGACGCCCTGCACGTTATCGAAGCCGGCGGGCTTCATCACCGAGGCGACGCTGGCCGACACGTTGTTGAGATACAGCGCCGGCTTCCAGCCGATGTCGCCCGCCTTGCGCATCGCCTGGGCGGCGAACTTCGGCGTCGCGATGTTGAAGAAGACGTTGGCGCCGGAGTCCTTGAGCTGGATGACCTGGCTGTCGACCGTCGGATCGGTCACCTCGTAGGTGACGTGCTTGACGACCCGGCCGGCCTCCTTGCCCAACCCTTCGCGCATGCCTTCCCAGTAGTCCTTGCCGTAGTCGTCGTTCTGCATCAGCACGCCGATCTTCGGATCCTTGACGTTGGCCAGGATGTGCTTGGCATAGATGACAGCCTCGGTGTGATAGTCGGGCTGGAAGCCCATCGTCCACGGGAAATGCTTGGGATCACCCCACTTCGATGCACCGGTGGCGACGAACAGCATCGGCACCTTCTTCTGGTTCATGTACTTGTGGATCGCCGTATTGGTCGGCGTGCCCAGCGTATTGAAGGTGCACAGCACCTTGTCCTGCTCGACGAGCTGGCGGATGCACTCCACCGTCTTGGCCGGGTTGTAGCCGTCGTCGAGCGTGATGAAGTTGATCTTGCGGCCGTTGACGCCGCCTGCCTCGTTCACGCTCTTCCAGTAGGCCTGGATGGTCTTGCCGATCACACCATAGGCCGATGCCGGCCCGCTGTAGGGATTGGTGTGGCCGATCTTGATCTCGGTGTCGCTCGCGCCTTCGGAATACTTCTTCTGCGCGAAAGCGACGCTCGAAGCTGACAACATGGCGGCGGTCGATACGCCGCCCAAGAACCTACGCCTATTCGTCCTCAACGCGTCCTCCTGTGTTTTATCGTTATGCAAAACAAGGGTCGCGCGAATCAGGATGTGTGAAAAGCGAAAAAGCCACTCTGCGATATACAAGTTTTCAATGTTGCATCGCGAAAGTTGAAGGAAAGGGCCACCGGATACGGCGGCGGCCTTTGCCTCGTCGACCGGGCGGCGCCGATCAGCTGCTCTCGGCGTGCATGACCTCGCCGAACAGCTCCCAGGTCTGCCCTTTGAAGCGCTGAAGCTGGACCGCCTGGATCGGGTAGAAATCCGTCGGGCTCGTGCTGACGGTGATGCCGGGCAGCAGCAGCGGCACGCGAAACTTCTGGAAGCCGGCCGCCTGCTTCATGAGGTTGGCGCGCGTGAGGTTGTCGCCGCAGCGCTTCAGGGTCTCGGTCATCAGGACCGCCACCGCGTAGCCGTAGATGTGGTTGGCGTCGGCCTTGTTGGCGGACGGCATGTTCTTGTCCATCCAGGCGCGCCACGCCTTCATCTCGGCGTTGTCGTCCCACTGCTTGTCGGTGGCATCCATGATGTAGGCCGCCGTGATGATGCCCTGGCAGTTGTCGAAGCCCGCCGGCTTCATCACCGAGCCGACCGAGACCGACACGTTGTTCAGATAGTGGGCCGGCTTCCAGCCGAGATCCCCCACCTTGCGGATCGCCTGCGCGGCGGCCTTGGGCGTGGCGATGTTGAAGAAGACGTTGGCCCCGGAGTCCTTGAGCTGGATGATCTGGGATTCCACCGTCGGGTCGGTCACCTCGTAGGTCACGTGCTTGACGACCTTGTCGGCGTCCTTGCCCAAGCCTTCCTTGAAGCCTTGCCAGTAGTCCTTGCCGTAGTCGTCGTTCTGCATCAGCACGGCGATCTTGGGATCCTTGACGTTGCCCAGGATGTGCTTGGCGTAGATCGAGCCCTCGGTGTGGTAGTCGGGCTGGAAGCCCATCGTCCACGGGAAGTGCTTGGGATCGCCCCACTTCGAGGCGCCGGTGGCGACGTAGAGCTGCGGCACCTTCTTCTGGTTCATGTATTTGTGGATCGCCGTGTTGGTCGGCGTGCCGAGCGTGTTGAAGACGCAAAGCACCTTCTCCTGCTCGACCAGCTGGCGCACCAGCTCGACCATCTTCGGCGGCGAATAGCCGTCGTCCAGGGTGATGAACTTGATCTTGCGGTCGTTGATGCCGCCGGCATCGTTCACCGACTTCCAATAGGCTTCGATGGTCTTTCCGATGATGCCGTAGGACGAAGCCGGACCGCTATAGGGGCCGGTATGACCGATCTTGATCTCGGTGTCGGTCGCGCCGTCCGAATACTTCTTCTGGGCGAAGGCGGTCGACGAACCGGAAAGCAACGCCAGCGCTGACGCCCCAACAACAAACTCACGCCTACTCTTGACCACAACACACCTCCCTGCTTGAAAACGGCGCGGAGTTTCTTCTGAAATCAGGCAAAAAAGAAGGCCGCCCACCGGCGGCCTTCCGCACTACGGTTATGTTGCAGCCTCAGCTGCTTTCGGCGTGCATGATGTCGCCGAACAGCTGCCAACTCTCGCCCTTGAAGCGCTGCAATTGTACGGCCTGGACGGGGTAGAAATCCGTCGGGCTGGTGCTGACCGTGATGCCGGGCAGCAGGCCCGGCACGCGCAGCTTCTGGTGATTGGCGGCCTGGCGCATGAGATTGGCGCGCGTGAGATTGTCGCCGCATTTCTTCAGCGTCTGCTCCATGAGGAACGACACCGAATAGGCGTAGACGTAATTCACGTCGCCGAGATTGCCGTTGGGATTGTACTTGGCCATCCATTCCCGCCAGGTCTTGAGCTCGGCGTCGTCGTCCCACTGGTGGTCGGTCGGATCCTTGAGCCAGGCCGCCGTGACGACGCCCTGCACATTCTCGAAGCCCGCTGGCTTCATCGTCGTCGTCACCTGGCCCGACACGTTGTTGAGATATATGGCCGGCTTCCAGCCGATATTGGCCGCCTTGCGCATGGCCTGGGCGGCGAACTTCGGGATCGCGATAACGAAGAAGACGTTGGCGCCGGAATCCTTGAGCTGGATGACCTGGCTGTCGACCGTCGGATCGGTCACCTCGTAGGTCACGTGCTTGGTGACCCGACCGACCTCCTTGCCGAGGCCCTCCTTGAAGCCCTCCCAGTAGTCCTTGCCGTAGTCGTCGTTCTGCATCAGCACGGCGATCTTCGGATCCTTGACGTTGGCCAGGGCATGCTTGGCATAGATCACGGCCTCGGTGTGGTAGTCGGGCTGGTAGCCCATCGTCCACGGGAACTTCTTGGGCTTGCCCCACTTCGACGCGCCGGTGGCGACGAAGAGCTGCGGCACCTTCTTCTGGTTCATGTATTTGTGGATGGCCGTGTTGGTCGGCGTGCCGAGCGTGTTGAAGGTGCACAGCACCTTGTCCTGCTCGACGAGCTGACGGATGCACTCCACCGTCTTGGGTGGCGAGTAGCCGTCGTCCAGGGTGATGAAGTTGATCTTGCGGCCGTTGATGCCGCCCCTGTCATTGACGCTCTTCCAGTAGGCTTCGATCGCCTTGCCAATGACTCCGTATGAAGACGCCGGCCCGCTATAGGGATTGGTGTGACCGATCTTGATCTCCTTGTCGGTCGCGCCGTCGTCGTACTTCTTTTGTGCGAACGCCACTCGGGAACCCGAAAGCATTGCAGCGGCGGAAAGGCCGCCCACGAAGGTACGCCTGTTCGTCTTCATGGTGATTCTCCCTGTTGGATTTACGCCATCGACTACTCCTCACTCACCGTTGAAACGGTTGGTCTCTCGGCGTCAGGCCGTCAGTTGCTCACGCGTTGCTTGAGCTGCCGTTGTGCCTGCGTCTGCGGGCTGCGCATGCCGCGCAGGCTGCGGATCAGGTAGTAGACCCCGCCGACGATGCCCATCGGCATCAGATACATGAGCAGGATCAGCAGGATGCCGAACACGGTGTAGGCCGACAGGTCGAACGGCAGCCCGAGGTCGTTCTTGACGAAGGTCGACAGCGCCTGCGCGGAGTTGTCGACCAGTACGTAGAAAATGCCGCCCACGACCGAGCCGGCCAGCGAGCCGACGCCGCCCACCACCAGGCCGATCAGGAACTTGATCGACAGGAAGATGTTGAAGCTGTCGGGCGCCACGAAGGCGATGGCCGAGGCCGAGAGCGCGCCGGCGATGCCGGTGTAGGCGGCGCTGATGCCGAAGGTGACGGTCTTGTAGCGGGCGGTGTTGATGCCCATCGTGTCGGCCGCCATGTAATGGTCGCGGATCGCCATCATGGCGCGGCCGCTGCGGCTGTTGAGCATGTTCGCCGCCGCCCAGTAGAGCACCACCATGACGATCAGGCAGTAGTAGTAGAGCCACTGATCTTCGGTGAGCGGCAGGCCGAACGGCACCTCGGGCTTGTTGAGCACGATGCCCTGGACGCCGCCGGTCAGGCCTTCGAGCCATTTGTATTTCAGGATCTGCGGCACCGCGAGCGCCAGCGCGAAGGTGGCGAGCGCGAGGTAGTGGCCTTCGAGCTTGAGCGCCGGCTGGCCGAACAGGTAGCCGACGATGAAGCAGACGACCGCCGCCGCCGGCAGGGTCGCCCAGTAAGGCACGCCGAGTTGGTCCATCAGGATCGCCGCGGTATAGGCGCCGACCGCATAGAAGGCGCCATGGCCGAGCGAGATCTGGCCGTTGAAGCCGGTCAACAGGTTGAGGCCCAGCACGGCGATGGCCGCGATGATCATGGTGCTGACCAGGAACAGGCGGTAGTCGGAGACGAGGTCGGGCAGCAACGGCCGCAACAGCGGCACCAGGAAGGCCAGCGCCAGGATCACCCACAGCCACTTCTTCGGGAATGCCGGCATGTCAGACCCTCTTCACGACGACACGGCCGAACAGGCCGGCGGGCTTCACGGTGAGCACGAAGATCACGATGACCAGGGCGACGGTGAGCTTCTCGCCATTGCCGATGATATAGATCCCGGTCTCCTTTTCGATCTGGTTGCCGGCGTAGGCCACCATGTTCTCCAGGATGCCGACGATGAAGCCGCCCAGCACCGCGCCGGCGGGATTGCCGATGCCGCCCACCAGGGCGCTGGCGAAGGCATAGAGCAGGATGCCCGCCATCATGTTGGGGTCGAGATAGACGATGTGCGCCACCATGATGCCGGCAACCGCGCCCACCGAGGCGGCCAGCCCCCAGCCCAGCGCCAGCATCCAGTCGACCCGCACGCCGACCAGTCGCGCCATCTGCGGGTTCTGGGCCGCCGCGCGCATGGCGAGCCCGAGCGACGTGTAGCGGAAGAATATGAACAACAGGCCGAGCACCACCAGGGTGACGAGCACGACGCCGAGCTGGTGCGGCCCGATGACGCCCGCGATGCCGAACTCGCTCTTGGGGAACGGCGAGGGATATTCCTTGATCAGGTAGCTCCAGATCGCGCCGGCCACCGAATTGAAGATCGCCAGCAGGCCGATGAAGACCACGACGATCGACAGGATGGGCGCATTGTGCAGCGGCCTCAGGATCACCCTCTCCACGGTCACGCCCATCACGAAGGAGAACGCGACCGCCAGGACGAACGCCACCCAGAAGCTGGCGCCCCAGCTCATGAGCTGCCAGCTTATATAGGTGCTGAACATCGCCATCTCGCCCTGGGCGAAATTGATATGGTCGGTGGATACGTAGATCATGACCAGGGCCAGCGCCACGCAGGCGTAGATCGCGCCGTTGGCGAGGCCGGAGGCGATCTGCTGGAGGAGCTGTTCCATCGTTCTGCCTCAGTACCCGAGATACGATTTGCGGACGTTCTCGTCGTTCTTGACGACCGACGAGGGGCCCGACATCACGACCTTGCCGGTTTCCAGCACGTAGGCGTGGTCGGCAAGGTCGAGGGCGAGCGCGGCGTTCTGCTCGACCAGCAGCATGCTCACCTTCTCCTCCTCGTTGATGCGCCGCATGATGCGGAAGATCTCGACCACGATCAGCGGCGCCAGGCCGAAAGACGGCTCGTCGAGCAGCATCAGGCGCGGCTTCAGCATGAGCGCGCGGGCGATCGCCAGCATCTGCTGCTCGCCGCCCGACAGCGTGCCGGCCTGCTGCTGGACGCGCTCCTTGAGTCGCGGGAAGTAGGCGAAGACGCGGTCGAGGTCGGCCTGGACCCCCGCCTTGTCGCGGCGCGTATAGGCGGCGATGCGCAAATTCTCGTCGACGGTCAGGGTCGTGAAGGTGCCGCGTCCCTCCGGCACGTGGGCAATGCGCAGCCGGACGATCTCCTCGGTCGCCATGCCCTTGAGGTCGCGACCGTCGAAGCGGACCGTGCCCTCGGCGCGCACCATGTTGCAGATGGCGCGCAGCGTCGTGGTCTTGCCGGCGCCGTTGGCGCCCAGCAGGGTGGTGATGCCGCCGGCCTCGATCTCGAAGCCGACATCGTACAGCGACTGGGTCTGGCCGTAGAACGCCTTGAGCCCCTTCACTTCCAGCAACGCCGCCATCACGAGGTCCCCAGATAGGCGCGGATCACCTCGGGATCGCGCTGCACGTCCGCCGGCGTGCCGTCGGCGATCTTCTTGCCGAAGTCGATGGCCACCACCTTGTCGGAAACCGACATCACCAGGCTCATATGATGCTCGACCAGCAGCACGGTGACGTTCTGCGTGTCGCGCACCCGCCGGATCTGGTTCTTGAGCACTTCGATCTCGTCGTGGTTCAGGCCGGCGGCCGGCTCGTCGAGCAACAGCAGCTTGGGGCTCGAGGCCAGCGCGCGGGCGAGCTCGACCCGCTTGCGGATGGGGAACGGCAGGCCGCCCGCCACGGCATTGGTGAACGGCACGAGATCCATGAAGGCGATCAGCTCGGTAGCGCGCTCGGCGATATGCGCTTCCTCGGGGGCGACCCTGGGCAGACGCAGCGCATTGTCGAAGAAGCTGGTCGAGCTGCGGCTGTGGCAGCCGACCTTGACGTTGTCGAGCACCGACATGCGGTCGAACAACGCCACGTTCTGGAACGTCCGGCCGATGCCGATCTGCGGGATGTCGTGACGCGGGCGGCCCAGGATCGACTTGCCTTCGAACAGGATGTCGCCGCCGTTGGGCGTATAGAGTCGGCTGAGACAATTGAAGAGAGTTGTCTTGCCGGCGCCGTTGGGGCCGATCAGGCCAGCCACTTGGCCGGGGAAGACGTCGAATGTCACGCCATCGAGAGCCACGATGCCACCGAAACGCACCGAGACATCGCGCACGCTGAGCAGCGGCGAGCCGCTGGATGAAGACGGTCCTGCCATGTTCACGCTGGTTTCGTTGGCCCGGCGCATTCAACGTCCCGGCACCGCGAAATTACCCTTGCCTCCCAAGTACTTGCGACCCTTCTCCGAGGCCGACACGCGAGGCACGATGGCCTATCCCGCCAAGCGGCGCAACCCTAATGGCGCGACGCCACGCTTTGGGCGCGATTGCGCCGCAGGATTGATCCGCAGCGCGGACATTGACACGCTGCGCGTTGACGCCGATACGAAGCGACCTCTCTTAATGCGGGTTCACCGCCGATGAAGCGCCTTTTCAGTCCGATTCTCTTCGCCGCAACCATTGCGACCCTGCCAGCGGTCGCCCAGACTCCCCCGACGCAAGGATGGCCGGCCAACCGGCCGCCGGACAAGTCCGCCCCCGAGGCCAAGCCGCCACAGAAGCCGGCGGGCGCCCCGCCTGCGGCCGGCGCGCCGCCAGGCCAGCAAGCGACCAACGCCGCGCCGCCGGTCCCGCTGCCCCACTGGTTCACCGAGATCGACGTCAACAAGACGGGCGAGGTCTCGCGCGGCGACTTCCTGAAGTACCGCATGAAGTCGTTCGAGGAACTCGACACCAACAAGGACGGCAAGCTGTCGCTCGAGGAGTTCCTCAAGGTCGCCGAGCCGCCCTTCTCGCTCGATGTGAAGGGTGGGCCGACCCTCGAGGAGAAGCGCAACCGGGCGAAGGCCGAATTCCAGAACCTCGACACCAACCGCGACGGCTTCGTCGAACGGGCCGAGGCCGAGGCGTTGGTGCATTCAGAGTTCAACCAGTACGACACGGACCGCGACAACAAGGTCACCGAGCCCGAGCTGCGCCTGATCGTGCAGCGCTCGCTGGCGCGCGAGGCGGCCGAGCGGCAGCAAGTGGAAGCGCAGCGCCGGCAGGGCAAGCTCGGCGTCAACGATTTCATGGACATGCAGCTGCGCGAGGCCGACAAGCTCGACAAGAACGGCGACGGCAAGGTGAGCCAGCAGGAGTATGCCGTGCTGGCCGGACCGGCGGATGGAGCCCAGGCCAAGAACCTGTTGCCCTACGACATCCGGCGCCAGCTCGTGATGCGCAAGTTCCAGGAAATCGACACCAACAAGGATGGCCAGCTCGATCGCGTCGAGCTCACCAACTTCGCGGTCAAGCAGTTCATCGAGATGGACACCAACAAGGATCGCTTCCTCACCGAGGAGGAGTTCAAGCACGCGCAGGAGAACGAAACCAAGAAGATGCGCGCGTTGGTCCAGACCATGATGCCCGCGCCGCCGCGGCCGGCGCCCGCGCCGGCGCGCAGCGCCCATCCGCAGCCCGCGCCGGCGGCACCGCAGGGCCTGGCGCCGGGCCTGCCGCAGGGCACGCGCTAGCGAATGTCCTGATCCCCCGTCCGAGGGGCAGGCCGGGGCGTTACTCGACGGTCACGCTCTTGGCGAGGTTGCGCGGCTGATCGACATCGGTGCCCTTGGCGACCGCCGTGTAGTAGGCCAGCAGCTGCACCGGCACGGTGTAGAGGATCGGCGCCAGCACCGGATCGACCGACGGCAGCGTGATGGCCGCCGCGGCATGGCGGCCCAGTCGGGTATTCCCCGCCGCGTCGCTCAGCAGCACCAGCTTGCCGCCGCGCGCCTTCACCTGCTCGAAATTCGACGCGATCTTGTCGAAGAGGGCGTCGCTCGGCGCCACCACGACGACCGGCACCGCCTCGTCGATCAGCGCGATCGGGCCGTGCTTCATCTCGCCGCCGGCATAGCCTTCGGCGTGGATGTAGGAGATCTCCTTCAGCTTCAACGCCCCTTCCAGCGCGATCGGGAAGGAAGGGCCGCGGCCCATATAGAGGACGTCGCGCGCGCCTGAGAGGATGTCCTCGGCGATGCGCTGGTACTGCTCCTCGAGGTTCAGCGCCTCGTTGATGTGCGCCGGCAGCTCGATCAGCGCATGGGCCAACCGCGCCTCGTCCTCCTGCGAAAGGGTGCCGCGCGCCCGGCCGGCGGCGATCGCCGCGATCAGCAGCACGGTGAGCTGCGTGGTGAAGGCCTTGGTCGACGCGACGCCGATCTCGGGTCCGGCGAGCGTCGGCAGCACGATGTGCAATTCACGGGCGATCGCGCTCTCGGGCACGTTCACCACCGACAATATCGTCTGCTTGTGCGCCTTGGCGTAGCGCAGCGCCGCCAGGGTATCGACGGTCTCGCCCGATTGCGAGACGGCGATGCACACGCCGCCCTCGGGCATCGGCGGCTCGCGATAGCGCAGCTCGGAGGCGACCTCGACCTCGACCGGCAGGCGCGCCAGCTTCTCGAACCAGTACTTCGCCACCATGCAGGCATAGAACGCCGTGCCGCAGGCCGACATGGTCAGGCGCGAAACCCCGTTCCAGTCGAACGGCAGGGCCGGCAGGCTGACCGACCGCGTGGCCGGATCGAGATAGGTCTGCAGCGTGTCGCCGATGACCGTCGGCTGCTCGTGGATCTCCTTCACCATGAAATGGCGATGATTGCCCTTGCCCATCATGGCGCCGGAGATGCCGCTCTGGCGGATCTCGCGCTTCACCTCCGCGCGCCCCTGGAAGATCGTGCAGCCCTTGGCGTTCAGCACCACCCAGTCGTCATCCTCGAGATAGGTCACGCGCCTGGTGAAGGGCGCCAGCGCCAGCGCGTCGGTGCCGACATACATCTCGCCGTCGCCGTAGCCCACCGCCAGCGAGCTGCCGCGTCGCGCGCCCATCAGGATGTCGTGGCGGCCGCTGAACAGGGCCACCAGCGCGAAGGCGCCCCGCAGGCGCTCCATGGCCCGGCCCATCGCCTCCTCGGGCGCCATCTGGCGCTCGAGATGCGAGGTCAGGAGCTGGGCCACCACCTCGGTGTCGGTGTCGCTCTCGAAGCTGCGGCCCTCGGCCAGAAGCTCGTCCTTCAGCTCCTGGAAGTTCTCGATGATGCCATTGTGCACGATGGCCACCCGGTCGGTGGCGATGGGATGGGCATTGCGCTCGCTGGGCTTGCCGTGGGTCGCCCACCGGGTGTGGCCGATGCCGATCGTGCCCGGCAGCGGCTCGGCGCCCAGCCGGGCTTCGAGATTGACCAGCTTGCCTTCGGCGCGCCGGCGCTCGATGTGGCCGTTGACCAAAGTCGCCACGCCCGCCGAGTTGTAGCCGCGATATTCCAGGCGCTTCAGCGCCTCCACCAGCAGCGGCGTGACGGGAGCCTTGCCGATGATTCCAATGATGCCGCACATGGGGATCGTCCGAGCTGAGGGGGCTACTTCTTTTTCTGGGTCCGCTTGGCCGCCGCCGCGCGGGCCTTGAGTTTGGCACGAAGCGGGCCTGCCCGCCCCTTCTTTGTCACTTGCCGCGCCCGTCCGAAGGCCACGGCGCCGGCTGGCACGTCCTCGGTGACGACGCTGCCCGCCGCGACATTGGCGCCGCGGCCGATGCGCAGCGGCGCCACCAGCGAGCTGTTCGAGCCGACGAAGGCCTCGGCGCCCACGACGGTCCGCCATTTGCCGTAGCCGTCGTAGTTCACCGCGATCGTGCCGGCGCCGATGTTGCTCGCCGCCCCGATGTCGGAATCGCCGAGATAGGCCAGGTGGTTGGCCTTGGCGCCGCGTCCCATGCGCGTCGCCTTGAGCTCGACGAAGTTGCCGATATGGACCGCGTCGGCCACCTCGGAGCCCGGCCTGATGCGGGCGAAGGGCCCGACGATCACGTCGCGGCCGATGCGCGCGCCTTCGATGTCGCAGAACGCCTTGATCTCGCTGCCCGAGCCGACGCTCACCCCCGTGCCGAAGCGCACGTTGGGGCCGATGGCGACGTCGGGCGCCAGCTTCGTATCGGCCGACAGCCACACCGTATCGGGATCGGTCATGCTGACGCCCGCGTCGAGCGCCGCCGTACGCAGGCGCCCCTGCAGCGCCTTCTCGGCCGCCGCCAGTTCGGCGCGCGAATTGACGCCCAGGAACTCCGCTTCCTCGCCCTCGAGGGCGACGGTGGCGTGGCCGGCGACGCGGGCAAGGGCGACCGCGTCGGTGAGATAGAACTCGCGCTTGACGTTGTCGCTCCTGATCGCGCCCAGCAGCGACGCCATCAGCGCGCCGTCGAGGCACATGACGCCGGAATTGCAGAAATCGACCGCCTTCTCGCTTTCGTCGGCGTCGCGGCTTTCGACGATCTTCTCCAGGACGCCGCGGCGCACGATCAGCCGGCCGTAGGGCGAGGGATCGCGGGCGATGAAGCCCAGCACGCCGACCGCCGCCCGCTGCTTGCGGCAGGCATCGACCAGGCGCTGCAAGGTCCGCGTGGTGATCAGCGGACAGTCGGCATAGACCACCAGCACCGGCCCGCGATGACCTTTCAGCGCGCCGAGCGCGGTGCGCGCCGCGTGTCCCGTCCCGAGCGGCTTGGCCTGCACCACCGCGGGATGGGGCGCGAAGGCCTGGGCCACCGCCTTGGCGCCCGGCGCGACCACGCCGACGATCCTTGCCGGCCTCAGCCGCCCGACGGTCTCCAGCACGTGGCGCAGCATCGGCCAGCCGGCCAGCGGATGCAGGACCTTGGGCAGGGACGACTTCATGCGCGTGCCGGCGCCGGCTGCCAGCACCACCACGGCCAGGGGCGATTTCATGCCCGTCCGATGCCATGGGGCTGGCGGCCCCGCAAGACGGATGTGCTAAGGAGAATGGATGCACCGCAATGCCGACGACCTGATCGCCGCCCGCTTCGACACCGTGATCTACGACCTGGACGGCACGCTGATCGACAGTGCCCGCGACATGTGCCTGGCGGTGAGCCACGTGCTGGCCGATCACGGCCTGCCGCCGATCAGCGACGAGGATGCCCGCCTGTTCATGGGCGAGGGCAGCAAGATGACGATGCGCCGGGCCTTCGCCAAGAACGGCCGCACCCTCGACGAAACCGAGGCGAGCGCCGTCACCCGCGAGTTCGTGCGCTACTACGAGAAGGATCCGATCCGCTACACCACGGCATTCGACGGCGTGGCCGAGGTGGTGGCGCGGCTCGACCGGCTGGGCCTCCGGCAGGGCGTCTGCACCAACAAGTTCGAGACCCCGGCGCGCATGATCCTGAAGGGGCTGCACCTCATGCCGCCGATCGCCGACGTTGCGGGCGCCGACACCTTCGCCGTCAGGAAGCCGGACCCCGGCCATATCCTGCTGCTCATCGACAGGATCGGCGGCCGGCGCGAGCGCGCGGTGATGATCGGCGATTCGATCCACGACGTCGAGGCCGCCCATGGCGCCGGCCTGCCGGCGGTTCTGGTGAGCTGGGGCTACACGGCCAAGCCGGCCAGCGAGCTCGGCGCCGAAGCCGTCATCGAACGCTTCGCGGCCCTGCCGCAGGCGCTCGAGCGGATCGCGGCGGCGGCTGGTTGACGGGCCTCGCGGCAGGCCCTATACGCGCCCCTTCCGGGCGCTTAGCTCAGCGGGAGAGCACACCCTTCACACGGGTGGGGTCGTAGGTTCAATCCCTACAGCGCCCACC
>CAWFYW010000015.1:0-563897 GCA_963820155.1 uncultured Alphaproteobacteria bacterium | reverse complement strand
CAGGAGGAACGCCAGAATGGCACGCGACGACGTCCTGGTCGAGCGCGACGGTCCGGTGACGACCGTGATCATCAACCGGCCGCAGGCGCGCAACGCCTGCCGCGTCGAGACGGTGAAGGCACTGCACGACGCGTTCATGGCGTTCGAGGCCGACGACGACGCGCGAAGGTCGCGGTGCTCACGGGGCACGGGCGGCACCGTTCTGCGCCGGCGCCGATCTCGAAGGAGCTGGCGAGCCGGCGACGGCGCTGGGCTTCTGCTGGGCCGGCGACGGACCAATGGGCGTCGACGCGCCGCATGCTGCTCGCCAAGCCGGTGATCGCCGCGGTCGACGGGCCACGCGGTGGCCGGCGGGCTGGAGCTGGCGGTGTGGTGCGACCTGCGCGTCGCCGACGCCGACGGCCGTGTTCGGCGTCTTCTGCCGGCGCTGCGGCGTGCCGCTGCTCGACGGCGGCACGGTGCGCCTGCCGCGCCTGATCGGCCAGAGCCGCGCCCTCGACATGATCCTGACCGGCCGCGGCCGTCGAGGCCGAGGAGGCGCTACGCCATCGGGCTGGCCAACCGGCTGGTCGCCCGCGGGCGAGGCGCGCACGCGAGGCCGAGCGCCTGGCGCGCCAGCTGGCAGCGCCTGCCGCAGGCCGCACTGCTGTCGCGACCGCCGCATCGGTGCATCGGCCAATGGGACTGGCCCGAGGACGAGGCGATCCGCCGCGAGATCGCGGGCAGCGCGGCGGCGTTCCGGGAGGGCTTCCAGTCGGGCGCGCAGCGCTTCGTGGCGGGCGCCGGCCGGCACGGCGACGGGGCGGGAGGGCCGGCGGGCCGCTGACTCCGTCGCGCCGCGAGCGCCGTCGATGCGCGGGAGATTTCCCGCCGACTTCTGGCGCCTGTGGTCGGTCGGCCTGATCTCGTCGGTCGTGCGCTGGCTCGAGACGGTGGTGGTGGGCGTGGTCGTCTACCGCGAGACCGGCTCGCCCCTTCCTCGTCTCCATGGTCACCATGCTGCGGCTGCTGCCGATGGGCCTGTTTGGCGCCTTCCTCGGCGCCGTCGTCGAACGCGTCGACCGGCGCCGCATGCTCGCCCTTCATTATTGGCCGTGCTCGCCTTCACCTCGGTCGTGCTGGCAGAATCGTGGCGGCTTTCGGCGTGCTGCAGGTCTGGCATCTGGCGGTGGGCGCCCTGGGTCAACGGCTTCGGCTGGCTCCACCGCATCCGTTGCGGCGCACCATGATGGGCGACAGACGTCGGCCGCGAGCGCATGACCGACCGCCATGGCCATCGACGTGCTGGCCCCAGGAACGCCAGCCGCATGGTCGGCCCGACCCTGGGCGGCGTCGCTGCTGGTGATAGGCGGCATCGAGGGCACGTTCCTGCTCAGCGCCGGCCCTCTCCTCCTTCGCCGTCGAGCTCCACCCTCACCGCTGCGCCGCACCGCCGCGCCCTTGAGGCACGCCGCGCGCCCGCTGCTGGCGCAGAGTGCGCGACGGCCTTGCCGCCGCTCCTGGCCGACCGCCGGCTCGACCGCCTCCTGGCCGTCACGGTCGTCTACAACCTCTTCGGCTGGCCGTTCACCAGCATGATCCCGGTGATCGGCCGCGACCAGCTCGCAGCTCGGCCCCGAAGGCGTCGGCCTGCTGACCAGCATCGACGGCGTCGGCGCCTTCGCGGCCGCCCTGCTGCTCGCCCTGAGCGCCTGGTGCCGCGCTGGCACGCCCCGAGCGTACGTCGGCGGCGCGGCTCTCTATCTAGCTCGCGCTTCATCGCCTTCGCGCTGGCGCCCGGCGCCGATGGCCGGCGTCAGGTCGCGCTGCTGCTCACCGGCTTCGACCGGCGCAGCCTACGCCACCCTGCAGGCGACGCTGGTCTATCTCGCCGCCCCGCACGAGTGCGCGCGCGCATCATGGGCGTGCTGTCGGTCTGCATCGGCACCGGGCCGCTCGGCTTCCTCTGGCTGGGCTGGCTCGCCGACCGCATCGGCGCGCCGCAGGCGACCGCCGTCACCGGCGCGCTCGGCCTCGCGGCGCTGCTCGCGCTGCGCCCGCTCTGGCGAACGATCTGACGGGGCCACCGACACAAGGCTTCACCGCAAATTGCCGAGCGAGCATTTAGCTCACTCATGTAGCGAGTTTTTTTTTTTTTTTAAAAAAATTTTTCAGCCCCAGAACTGGCGGATCTTCGGCGCCTCGATCTTGGCCCGCTCATACCCGGTTCGTAGCGCCGGGGCGATCTGGTTCGGATCGAGCAGATTCACCCCTGGGGCGTGCCGGCGATGATCAGCATGCCCTTCGTTCCGGTTTCCGCCAGTGCGGCCATTTCCTTGTGTACGTCGTGCGGAATGCCGCTGAGCAGGCTGCCCTCGTAGCCGTTCGTCAGCGTAATGACCAGAGCGCGCTTCGAGCCGGCCACGACATCGGTATGTGCCCAGGCGCGCGAGATTCCGCCGTCCATGCAGTAGCGCTGGCCAAGCAGGGTTGGACCAATGACACCGGGCAGGGATGAACTGGCAGCGGCTGCGTGCGCCAGCGGAATTCCATTCTTCTGCGCAACGTCCTGGCCGATCACCAGCCGCTCCGCCGTGTAGCAGTCGTTCGCTGTCGTAAACATCCTGGCCACCGGCCAGCTTGTCCTGCTGTCGCCGGTCAGCAGCCAGGCGAGGCGGTCCACCCCGTTGCCGTTCAGCCGGTTGTCCGCCGCCAGCGCGGCATGGCCGATCGAGCGGATCGAGGCGGGGCTTCCGTCCTGGGCACTGAAATTGATTTCCCGCGCGCGTTGTTGGCTGGCATTCGGATTAGCCACCGGCGCGAGTTTCGCGAACAGCGCCGGAACGTGGCTGAATACATCGGATTCCCGCCGCAGGCGCTGGAAATAACCCGAGGTCAGCCGACGATCCGGCATAAGCGCCGGCCGAGGTGCCAACGACCATTTCGGCCACGGACAGGTCAACGTGCTGTTCGAGCAGACCGTGAAAGAAGCCGCAATACCAGGCCACGTAGTATTCACCGCCGCCGCCCAGGACCAACGTGCGGTCCAGGCCGGCGCCAGGTCCGAGACGTAGGCGTCTCCGGCACGGGCCGAGCCCTTCCGTGTCGGCCGAGCCGCTTGGGCCCGGGCTGGGCAGACTTCGCCTCAGGATTGGCTTTCGGCTGGGGCGCGGGCGGGCGGAGGGGCGCAAGGCCGGCCCGCCTCCCATCCCGCCTGGTCGGGCGCGATTTGGCGCTGACGCGACCAGTGCGTCCAGCGCGCAATATGCATTCTTTTTTTTTTTTTTTTTTTTTTTTTTTCCTTCTCTCTTTTTTCAAGCAGTGGGGCGAATGGGCGAGGACCCGCGCGGCCGGGGCCGCGGACGTTTGGCGGACCGCATGATGCGCAAGGGCAAGAAGAAGGCGAGATCAATCGCCGTCATCGCCATCGCCTTGGCCGAGTCCAGGATGCAGGCCTCCGCCGCCGGCCCGATCGAGGCGGCGTGGAATTCGTGGCTGTGCGGCGGCACATCGCGCGCGGTCATCGCCATTTGCGGCTGGATGGTCGGCACGAACCAGCTGACGTTGCCGGTGTCGCCCGACCAGGCGCCCGACAGCTCGTCGCGCGGGCGCGTCGCGACGGCCGAGCGCCTGGAGATTGCGCTCGAAGCTCTCCGCCATCGCGACGTTGCTCAGCAGCTCGCGGCCGGGCTTGTCGCGCCAGGTCCGCTCGAGCCGCGCGCCGGTCATCAGCGCCCCGCCCTGCAGGCAGGCGTCGATGCGCGGGATGACCGCCGTTCAGGGTCTCGGGATTGTTGGCGCGGACGGTGAGCACCGCCGTGGTGTGATCGGGCACGACCTGCGGCAGGGTTCCGCCCTTGGTGATGATGGTGTGGACGCGCACGTCCGACGGCAGCTGCTGGCGCAGCGCGCTGATGCCGTTGATCGCCAGCAGCAGCGCGTCGAGCGCATTGATGCCCAGCTCGGGCCGCGCCGCCGCGTGGGCGGCCTTGCCGTGATAGTCGACCTGCACCCGCGTCACGCAGAGCGAGCGCGAGTGGGCGATGTTGTCGAAGCCGGGATAGACCAGCATCATCGCATCGATGCCCTCGAAGAAACCTTCGCGGTGCATGATGTTCTTGCCGCCGCCGCCCTCCTCGCCCGGCGTGCCGAGCGCGATGGCCGTGCCACCGATCTCCCGATCACCTTCGCCAGACCGATCGCCGCGCCGACGCCGGCCGCCGCCACGACATTGTGGCCGCAGCTCTGCCGGTAGACCGGCAGGCCGTCGTACTCGCACAGGAAGGCGATGCGCGGCCCGGGCTTGCTCGACGCGACGGTGGCCCGGAAGGCGGTCTTCAGCGAGCCCAGCCCCTCCTCGACCGCGAAGCCGGCCGCGCGCAACGCCGCGCACTGCCAAGCCTGCGCCTTGACCTCCTCGAAGGACAGCTCGGTCTCGGCATGCATCTTCGCGCTGATGTCGAACAGGGTCGCCGAGGCCGCGTCGATCGCACCGCAGGCGGCCTCCTTCAAGTCGTGCACGTCAGCCCTCTCCTCGATCTCTCGCCGGTGGCGGAATCAGAACGCCAAGAGATTGTCGCGGAAGTGCTCGTGCTCGTAGGCGGTGCGCACGACCCGCGGCGCTGCAGGGCCGGCGCGAGCCCGTCGGTGACCTCGGCGACGTAGCGGCGCGTGAGGTTGCCCGTGAACACGAAACCGTCGCCGCCGACCTCCTGCATCACCTCGGCCATCTGCGCCGCGACCGTCTCGGGCGTGCCGACCAGATCCTCGTAGGCATAGCGGTAGTTCTGCGCGATCTCGCGCAGGGTGCTGCCCTGCTTCAGGAAGCGCTTGAACGTGCCCTGCTGGCCGTTGGTGGTGAGCTCGCCGATCGGCGCGTCGAGGTCGAACGGCGAGAAGTCGATGTCGGTCAGGCTGCCCATCTGCGCCAGCGCCAGTTCGGGCGCCGCCTCGCGCTGCGCCTGGCGCCGCGCACGCGCTCCTCGGCCTCCGCCTTGCTCTCGCCCACCGTCGGCATGATCACGAAGATCATCTTGCACGAGTTCGGGATCGCGCCCGGCGGCCGCCACCCGCGTGCGCAGGTCGGTGCGGAACGCCTTCATCTCCTCGATCGTGCTGACCGCGCAGAGCACCGCATCCATGTGCTTCGAGGCGAAGGCCTGGCCCTGCGGCGAGGTGCCGGCCTGGACCAGCACCGGCCGGCCCTGCGGCGGGCGGGCGGTGTTGAGCGGCCCGCGCGAGGAGAAGAAGCGACCCTTGAAGTCGATCGCGCGACCTTGGCGGGATCGACGAACATGCCGCGCTCGCGATCCATGACGATCGCGTCGGCATCCCACGACTCCCAGAGCTTGGTCACGACCTCGACGAACTCGTCGGCCATCTCGTAGCGCATGTCGTGCTCGATATGCGTCTCGAGCCCGAAGTTCTGCGCCGCGCGCTCGGCCGTCGAGGTGACGAAATTGCAGCCACCCTGCCCTTCGACATCAGGTCGAGCGTGGCGATCAGGCGGGCGAGCAGATAGGGCGGATAGAAGCTGGTCGAGATCGTCGGCACGACGCCGAGCCGCCTCGTCGCCTGCGCCATCAGCGGCATCAGCGGCAGCGGATCGTTCTTCGGCGCCCGCATGGCGCGCTTCAGGTAGAAGTCCATCGAGCCGCCGTAGTTGTCCGGCACGAACACCGAGTCCTCGAGCAGCAGGAAGTCGAAGCAGGCGCGCTCCACCGCCCTGGCGAGATCGATGTGAAGGTCGGGCCGCGCCCAGTCCTGCCGCCGGTGCCGCTCCATTGCTGGTTCCAGCCATGCACGCCGTAGCTATTGCCGAGAAACCAGCCGAGGTGGAAGAGGTCGGACGCCATGAATCTACTCCGTAGGTTGCGGAGAGGTCTTGTAAACCGCGGACCAGACGAGCGTCGGGGCTTCGGGCGGAAACGCGGACGTGATACCGCCTGCCGATCTTTTGCTTCCTCCCCGATGTCGATCCCGCCAGCCGGCACGCGCCTCCGGTTCGAGCCCGGTACTCTCGTGCTTCAGGCCGCCTTCTCCTTCACGCCGGCGCCGATCGAGAGCCGCGCCTTGGTCTTGGCCTTGACCTCGTCGACCGTGACGCCGTCGGCCAGCTCGACGAGGGTCACGCCGCCGTCGCCCTCCTTGTCGATGGCGAAGACGCCGAGCTCGGAGATCACCATGTCGACCACGCGCTTGCCGGTGAGCGGCAGGGTGCATTCCTTCAGGAGCTTGGATTGGCCGTCCTTGGAGACGTGCTCCATGGTGACGATGACCTTGCGCACGCCGGCCACCAGGTCCATGGCGCCGCCCATGCCCTTCACCATCTTGCCGGGGATCATCCAGTTGGCGAGGTCGCCGTTCTCCGCCACTTCCATGGCGCCCAGGATGGAAAGGTCGATGTGGCCGCCGCGGATCATGGCGAAGCTGTCGGCCGACGAGAAATAGGACGTGCCCTTGAGCTCGGTCACGGTCTGCTTGCCGGCATTGATGATGTCGGGGTCGACCTCGTTGTCGAGCGGGAAGGGGCCGACGCCCAGCATGCCGTTCTCGCTCTGCAGGGTGATGTCGACATCCTCCGGCACGTAGTTGGAGACGAGAGTCGGGATGCCGATGCCGAGATTGACGTAGTAGCCGTCCTTCAGTTCCTTGGCGGCGCGCGCCGCCATCTGCTCGCGGGTCCAGGCCATCGTTCGCTCTCCTCAAGCCTTGCGAATGGTGCGTTGCTCGATCTTCTTGTCGTAGGGCGCGCCGCACAGGATGCGCTTCACGAAGATGCCGGGCGTGTGGACATGGTCGGGATCGATGGCGCCCACCGGCACCAGCTCCTCGACCTCGGCGACGCACATCCGGGCCGCCGTCGCCATCATCGGATTGAAGTTCCGCGCCGCCTTGCGATAGACGAGGTTGCCGGCGGCGTCGCCCTTCCACGCCTTGACCAGCGCCAGATCGCCGAACAGGCCGCGCTCCATGACGTATTCATGGCCGTCGAACACCTTGGTCTCCTTGCCCTTGGCGACCTCGGTGCCGACGCCGGTCTTGGTGAAGAAGGCGGGGATGCCCGCGCCGCCGGCGCGGCAGCGCTCGGCCAGCGTGCCCTGCGGGTTGAACTCGATCTCGAGCTTGCCCTCGAGATAGAGCTTGGCGAATGTCTTGTTCTCGCCGACGTAGGAGCTGATCATCTTCTTGACCTGCCCGGTCTCCAGCAGCAGGCCCAGCCCCTCGCCGTCGATGCCGGCATTGTTGCTGACGCAGGTCAGGTCCTTCACGCCCGAATCGCGCACCGCATGGATCAGCTTGTCGGGGATGCCGACCAGCCCGAAGCCGCCGCACATCACCATCATGCCGTCCTTCAGCACGCCCTCGAGCGCCGCCTTGGCATCCTTGTAGACCTTGTTCGCCATGAAACCCCGTCCTTCGCTTCCCGCCGTCATACGGCATTGGAGCGCGGACCTCCAGGTCCGCATCGAATCATGAGCGGACCTGGAGGTCCGCGCTCCGGTGAGGCCAGCCTACGCCAGCAGCATGAGCTGCCGCGTCAATTCACCGTCGGCGTCGCGCAATTCATGGGTGATGGTGAAATGATCGGCGCCGGCCACCGGGATCAGCGCGCCCGGCAGATGCTGGGCGGCGCGCATGGCATGGAGGTGGCGGCTGTCGGCCACCAGCGGCGGCAGCTCGGCGGTGCCGTAGGTGATGGCCAGCGGCTTGTTCACCATCGGCAGACGCAGCGGCGAGAGCGTCTCGATCTCGCGGTCGCTGAGCCGGAGCTTCTCGTTGAGATAGGTGTCGCGGATCGGTCCCAGCTCGTAGATGCCGGAGACCGCGAGTCCGGCGCTGACGCGGGCGTGGCCGAGGCAGGCTGCCGTCAGGTGGCCGCCGGCCGACCAGCCCGACAGCACGACCTTGCCGGCGATGCCGTGCGCCGGCCCGTTCGCCGCCAGCCAGTCGAGCGCGGCATTGATCTCGGCCACGATCTCGGTGAGCGGGGCGTCCGGCGCCAGCGTGTAGCCGGGCAGGGCCGCCGCCCAGCCATGGGCATGGGGGCCGGCGACCAGGCTCGCGAACTGGTCGCGGCTGTTGCGCTGCCAGTAGCCGCCGTGGATGAAGACCAGGCAGGGGGCGTTCGCGTCGGCGGCGGGGAAGAGGTCCCACACGTTGCGCTCCCGGGGACCGTAGCGCAGGTCGAGATGGTCGGGATGCGCCTTGCGAAAGGCCTCGGACGCCGCCACGCGCGCGGCGTTCAGCTCGGCGCTGTTCCTGACCGCGTCGGTGTTGTTGTACGCCGCGTCGCGCTCGGCGCGGCTCATCTTGCCCCAGTTCATCGACCCCTCTCCAGAATGACGATCGCGATGCCTGCGATGACCAGCATGGTGCCCAGCAGCAGCGGCCATGTCACCGGCTCGCCGACCAGCACGACCGAGGAGGCGATGCCGAGCAACGGCGTGCCCAGCATGCCGAGCGAGCCGGTGAGCGGCGGCAGGGCGCGGGCGACCGAGACGGCAGCCCAGGTGCCCGTCGGACCGGCGAACACGCCGATATAGAGCAGGGCGATCCAGAGGTTGGGTTGGTGAATGTCGAGGTAGCCGTTGGGCTCGAAAATGAAGGCGAGGATCCACAGCAGGATCGTCGCCACCGACATCTGCCAGGGCAGCACGTCGAGCGGCGTCATCCGCCAGCGATGGCGGCGCGCGTGCAGCACGGCGAGCGCCCAGGAGAAGCCCGCCGCCAGCAGCCAGGCATGGCCCTCGACGACGGCGCGGTCGCTCCAGTCGAAGCGCCAGGGATCGACCAGCACGACGACGCCCAGCAATCCCAGCAGCGCGCCGGCCACGCCGCGCCAGCCGACCCTCTCGCCGACCAGCAGCGACAGCGGCACCATCCACAGCATGGTGGTGTAGGCCAGCACGCCCGAGCGGCCCGGCGGCACGCTCTGCACGCCGAGATTGGCGAAGGCGAAGAACAGCGTGAGCTGGAAGGCGCCGACCGACAGCACGATCGGCCAGTCGGCGCGGCCCGGCCAGCGCAGGCGCCCGAGTGCCGCCAGCAGCACGAAGGCGGTGAGCGCCGAGCAGGTCGCGCGGCCCGCCGCCAGCCACACCGGCGTGCTGGACGACAGCCCGATCTTGATGACCGGCCAGGCCAGCCCGAACAGCACGACCGTGAGGGCGAGCTGCAGGTATGGCACGGAGCGCGGACCTCCAGGTCCGCTCATGCTCATGATGCGGACCTGGAGGTCCGCGCTCCAGACGCCATCACGCCCGCTTGGCTTCTGCCGTCGTCAGCGGTTGCGGCAGGCGCGTCAGCATCTCCTTCGGCACCACCTGCCAGAAGCGTTCGACCTCGCGGTTCCAGTCGTTCAGCAGGCGCGCGCCGAGCGGCGACTTGGTCTCGGCGACATGCTCCTCGACCAGCACCTTGAGCGCAGCGTCCCAGTGCGGATGGTCGAGGCGCTGCCAGGTCACCGTCTCGGGATTGACCTTGAGCGCGAAGACATCCTCGGGGTCGTAGACGAAGGCCATGCCGCCGGTCATGCCGGCTGCGAAGTTGACGCCGAGCGGTCCCAGGATCACCGCCGTGCCGCCGGTCATGTATTCGCAGCCGTTGGAGCCCACGCCCTCCACCACCGTGTCGGCGCCGGAGTTGCGCACGGCGAAGCGCTCGCCGGCGCGGCCCGAGGCGAAGAGCTTGCCCGCGGTGGCGCCGTACAGGACGGTGTTGCCGATGATGGCGTTGGCCTCGGGCACCAGCGGGCTCGAGATGGTGGGCTTGACCACGATGGTGCCGCCGCTCAGCCCCTTGCCGACATAGTCGTTGGCGTCGCCGAACACTTCGAGCTTCATGCCCTGCACGGCGAAGGCGCCGAGCGACTGGCCGGCGGTGCCGCGCAGGCGCACCGTCACGGTGTCGGGCTGCAGGCCGGCCATGCCGTACTTGCGCGTGATCATGGCGGCGAGCCGGGTGCCCACCGCGCGATGGGTGTTCCGCACGCTGTACTGCAGCTGCATCTTCTCGCGGTGCGTGAACAGCGGCTGAGCGTCGCGGATCATCTGCGCGTCCAGCGTATCGGGCACCTCGTTGCGGCCCTCGACCGTGCAATGCACCGCCTCGCGCCCGCCGTCGGCGCGCGTCAGCAGCGGGTTGAGGTCGAGGTCGTCGAGATAGCGCGCGCCGCGGCTCACCTGCTTCAGGAGGTCGGAGCGGCCGACGATCTCGGTGAGCGAGCGGTAGCCGAGCTGGGCCAGGATTCCGCGCACCTCCTCGGCGACGAAGCTGAAGAGGTTGACCACCTTCTCCGGCGTGCCCTCGAACTTGGCGCGCAGCTTGGGGTCCTGGGTGCACACGCCGACCGGGCAGGTGTTGGAATGGCACTGGCGCACCATGATGCAGCCCATGGCGATCAGCGAGGCCGTGCCGATGCCGTATTCCTCGGCGCCCAGCATGGCGGCGATCACCACGTCGCGGCCGGTCTTGATGCCGCCGTCGGTGCGCAGCAGCACCTTGTCGCGCAGCCGGTTCAGGGTCAGCACCTGGTGGGTCTCCGACAGGCCCATCTCCCACGGGATGCCGGCATACTTGATGCTAGTCTGGGGCGAGGCGCCGGTGCCGCCGCTATGGCCCGACACCAGGATGACGTCGGCCTTGGCCTTGGCGACGCCCGCCGCGATGGTGCCGATGCCCGAGCGGGCCACCAGCTTCACCGTCACCCGCGCCTCGGGGTTGATCTGCTTCAGGTCGTAGATGAGCTGCGCCAGGTCCTCGATCGAATAGATGTCGTGGTGCGGCGGCGGGCTGATCAGGGTGACGCCGGGCGTCGAATGGCGCAGGCGGGCGATCATCTCGCTCACCTTGAGGCCGGGCAGCTGGCCGCCCTCGCCGGGCTTGGCGCCCTGCGCCACCTTGATCTCGAGCTCGCGGCAGTTGTTGAGATACTCCGCCGTGACGCCGAAGCGGCCCGACGCCACCTGCTTGATGGCCGACGAGGCATTGTCGCCGTTGGAGCGCGCGGTGTAGCGCGCCGGATCCTCGCCGCCTTCGCCCGAATCGGACTTGGCGCCGATCCTGTTCATGGCGATCGAGAGCGTCTCGTGCGCCTCCGGCCCCAGCGCGCCCAGCGAGATGCCGGGCGCCACCAGGCGCTTGCGCAGTTCGGTGATCGAACTCGACCTCGTCGATCGGAACCGGCGCGCGGTCGGCCTTGAAATCCAGCAGGTCGCGCAGGTTGATGGGCGGCAGTCGCCGGACCTGCTCGCTGTACCTGCGGTACTTGTCGTAGGACTCGGTGTTCACCGCGTCCTGCAGCATGTGGATGAGGTTGCCCTCGAAATTGTGCCGGTCGCCGCCGCGCCGCGTCTTGTAGAAGCCGCCGATCGGCAGCGTCACCACGTCCTCGTCGAAGGCGCGGGCATGCTGCCGGGCGATCTTCTCCTGCACGCCGCGCAGGCCGATGCCGGAGATGCGCGAGGGCATGCCGGGGAAGAACTCGGCGACCAGCGAGCGCGACAGGCCGACCGCCTCGAAGTTGCAGCCGCCGCGGTAGGACGACAGCACCGAGATGCCCATCTTGGACATGACCTTGAGCAGGCCGTCGTCCAGCGCCTTCTTGTAGTTGGCCAGGCACTGGCCGAGCGTGAGCTTGCCGAACAGGCCGCGGGCGTGGCGCGCCGCGATCGTCTCCTCGGCGAGGTAGGGGTTCACCGTGGTGGCGCCGACGCCGATGATGACGGCGGCATAGTGCACGTCCAGGCACTCGGCCGAGCGCACGTTGAGCGAGATGAAGGTGCGCAGCGACTGGCGCACCAGATAGGCGTGCACGCCGCCCGCCGCCAGGATCATGGGCAGCGCCGCGCGCTCGGCATCGACATTGGCGTCGGTCAGCACGATGTGCAGGCAGCCGCGGCGCACCGCCTCCTCGGCCTCGCGGCAGATGCGCTCGAAGGCCTGGCGCATGGCGTCGAGGCCTCCCTTGCCATCGCGATGACGGGGGTCGAACGTGCAGTCGATGCGCGCCGCCGATTCGCCCATGTAGCGGCGCATCGCCTCGAACTCGGCGTTGAGCACGATGGGCGATTGCAGCGACAGCATCTCGCTCTGCTCGGGGCTCTCGTCGAGGATGTTGCCGAGGTTGCCGAGCCGCGTGCGGATCGTCATGACGTTGCGCTCGCGCAGCGAATCGATCGGCGGGTTGGTGACCTGGCTGAAGTTCTGGCGGAAATAGTGGTGCATGCCGCGATAGGTGTCCGACAGCACCGCCAGCGGCGCGTCGTCGCCCATCGAGCCCACGGCCTCCTTGCCGTCCTCGACCATGGGATGGAGGATCATCTCGAGATCCTCGATCGACCAGCCGACGGCGAACTGCCGGCGCCTGAGCTCGTCGGGCGCGAAATGCTCGGCGGCCGGGGCGTCCTGCTTGATCAGCGAATCGAGCTCGACGGTGCGCTGGGTCCAGTCGCCGTAGTCGTGCGTCTCGGCGAGCATGTCCTTCAGCTCGCGGTCCTTGTAGAGCGCCGGCTGGTCCATATCGACGGCCAGCATCTCGCCCGGCCCCAGCCGGCCCTTCTCGATGATCTTGGCCTCGTCCTGCGGCACCATGCCGGCCTCCGAGCCGGCGATCAGCAGCTCGTCGGAGGTGCGCACGTAGCGCATGGGCCGGAGCCCGTTGCGGTCGAGCCCGACCAGCGCCCACTTGCCGGCGACGGCGGCGATGGCGGCCGGGCCGTCCCACGGCTCCATGACGCCGTTGACGTAGTGATAGAGCGCGCGGTGCCGGAGCGGCACGTTGGGATTGGCGCCGACCGCCTCCGGGATCATCATCAGCTTGACCATCGGCAGGTTGCGATGGCCGCGCACCAGGAGCTCGAAGACGTTGTCGAGCGCCGAGGAGTCCGACGCGTCGGGCTGGATGATGGGCTTCAGGTCCTCGATCGAGCGGCCGAACCCGTCATGCGCCAGCCGCGCCTCGTGGCTCTTCATCCAGTTGACGTTGCCCAGCAGCGTGTTGATCTCGCCGTTGTGCGCCAGCACGCGGAACGGCTGGGCCAGCCGCCATTGCGGGAAGGTGTTGGTCGAATAGCGCTGGTGGAAGATGGCGAAGCGCGAGACGAAGCGCTCGTCGAGCAGGTCGGGATAGAAGGCCGACAGATGCTCGGCCAGGAACATGCCCTTGTAGACGACCGAGCGGCAGGAGAGCGAGCAGACGTAGAACTCGCCGATGTTCTCGGCCAGCGCCGCCTTCTCCATGCGCCGGCGCAGGATGTAGAGCTGCTTCTCGAACTCGCGGTTGTCGAGCGTGCCGTCGCCGCGGCCGATCAGGATCTGCTCGATCTCGGGCCGCGTGGCGTTGGCCTTCTCGCCGATCACCGAGATGTCGACCGGCACCTGCCGCCAGCCCAGGATGGTGTGGCCGAAGCGCAGGATCTCGGTCTCGACGATGGTGCGGCAGCGCTCCTGCGCGCCGAGGTCGGTGCGCGGCAGGAACACCATGCCGACGGCGATGCGGCCGACCTGCGGGATCTCGCCGCTCGAATCGCGGATGTAGTCCTTGAAGAAATCCTGCGGGATCTCGACGTGGATGCCGGCGCCGTCGCCGGTCTTGCCGTCGGCGTCGACGGCGCCGCGATGCCACACCGCCTTCAGCGCGTCGATGCCCGCCGCCACCACGTCGCGGCGGCGCTTGCCGTCCAGCGCCACGACGAGGCCGACGCCGCAGGAGTCGATCTCCTGGGCGGGATTGTAGCCGTAGGCGGCGGTGAGCCGGGCGACGCCGGCCCGGTAGTCGCGAACGAAGTTCTCGGCCGACATGGCGCGCCCCTAGCTGTCGGAGAAGAACTTGCCGGCCTCGGCCCAGTTCTCCTTCTTGACGTCGGTCAGGATGATCTGCACCGCGTCGGGCGTGCAGCCGAGCGCGCGGCAGGTGGCGTCGGTCAGCTCCTTCGCCAGCTTGCGGCGCTGCTCGGCGGTGCGGCCCTCGAACATCTGGACGTTGATCATCGGCATGGCTCTCTCCCGTCAGTTCCTGTGGTCCATGGTGACGTGGCCGGGCTGGGCGGCGACGCGCGCCATCCAGGCGCAGACATGCGGATAGTGGTCGAGGTCGAAATCGCCCTCGGGCGCGACATGCGTGTAGGCATAGAGCGCGATGTCGGCGAGACCGTAGCGCCCGCCGACGAAGAATTGATGACGCGCGAGATGCTGCTCCATGACGCCGAGCGCGGCATAGCCCTTCTTCATCCGCTCCGGCAGCTCGAGCTCCTGCAGGGGCGTGAGCTTGTCGAGGAAATGCCGCCAGAAGCGCGCCACGGCGATGTAGGGCTCGTGGCTGTACTGCTCGAAGAACATCCATTGCAGCGTCTGCGCGCGCGCCAACCGGTCGGCCGGCGCCAGCGGGCTGCCTTCGGCGAGATACCAGAGGATGGCGTCGGATTCGGCGAGGAAGGTGCCGTCCTCGAGCTGCAGGGTGGGAATGCGGCCGTTGGGATTCTTCTGCAGGAAGTCCGGCGTGCGCGTCTCGCCCTTGAGGATGTCGCACTCGACCAGCCGGTAGGGCAGGCCGAGCTGGGCCAGCAGCAGGCGCACCTTGTAGCCGTTGCCCGATCCCATGAAGTCGTAGAGCGTCAGCATCGTTCACTCCGCCGCGATGGCGACCGCGGGCCGGGCCCTGGCCATGAGCCAGGAATGGATGCGCTCGGCGGCGTCGCGGCCGTCGCGCACCGCCCACACCACCAGCGAGGCGCCGCGCACGATGTCGCCGGCGGCGAACACGCCGTCGAGGCTGGTCATCATGCTCTTCCAGTCGATCTTCAGCGTGCCCCAGCCGGTCACGCCGAGATCGGGCGCGTCCATCGTCGCCGGCAGGTCCTCGGGATCGAAGCCCAGCGCCTTCAGCACCAGGTCGGCCTCGACATTGACGTGGGAGTGGGGGATCTCCTGCGGCGTCTGGCGGCCGGTCGCGTCGGGCATGCCGAGATGGATGCGCACCGAGCGCACGTGGCTCACCTTCTGCCTGCCGAGGAAGGATTGCGGCGCGGTCAGCCAGACGAACTCGACGCCTTCCTCCTCGGCGTGCTTCACCTCGCGCTGCGAGCCCGGCATGTTGGCGCGATCGCGGCGGTACAGGCACTTCACCGACTTCGCGCCCTGGCGCACGGCGGTGCGCACGCAGTCCATCGCCGTGTCGCCGCCGCCGATCACCACCACGTTCTTGCCCCTGGCGTCGAGCATGCCCGAGTCGAACGCGGGCACGCTGTCGCCGAGGCCGTTGCGGTTGGAGGCGGTGAGGTAGTCGAGCGCGGCGGCGATGCCGGGCAGGCCGACGCCGGGCGCCTGGATGTCGCGCGCCTTGTAGACGCCGGAGGCCAGCAGCACCGCGGCGTGACGCTCGCGCAACGCCGCCAGCGAGACGTCGCGGCCGACCTCGCAGCCGAGCTCGAAGGCGACGTTCGAGTCGCGCAGCAGCTGCTCGCGGCGCTGCACGATCTCCTTCTCCAGCTTGAAGTTGGGGATGCCGTAGATCAGCAGCCCGCCCACGCGGTCGTAGCGATCGTAGATCGTGACCTGATAGCCCTTGCGGCGAAGCTGCTCGGCGGCGGCGAGGCCCGCGGGGCCGGCGCCCACGATGCCGACGCTCTCGCCTCGCTCGCGGCGCGGCCGGATCGGCTTCACCCAGCCCTGGCTCCAGGCGGTGTCGGTGATGAACTTCTCGACCGAGCCGATGGTGACCGCCTCGAAGCCCTTCTCGATCACGCAGTTGCCTTCGCACAGCCGGTCCTGCGGGCAGATGCGGCCGCAGATCTCGGGGAAATTGTTGGTCGCCGACGACAGCTCGTAGGCCTCCTCGAGCCGGCCCTCGGCCGTGAGCTTCAGCCAGTCGGGGATGTTGTTGTGCAGCGGACAATGGATCTGACAGAACGGCACGCCGCATTGCGAGCAGCGCGCCGCCTGCTCGGCCGCCTTGTCGCGCGCGTATTCCGCGTAGATCTCGTCGAAGTCGCGGCGCCGTTCGGCCGCCGGCCGCTTTTCCGGCATGGCCTGCGGCGTGCCCACGAACTTCAGCATCCTCTCGGCCATGGGGAATACCCCCTACATGCGATTGTGAAATTTTATTACGCAAAAAGCGCGCCGCCCGCGCCAAAGCTGCGTCTCGACTTGGTGTTGAGCATAGGCAACGTCATAAGTCAATATAGCTGACCTATCTTGCTGCCCTAATCGTCAATAATTTCTATAGGGGCGGCCTGAATATTCGAGGGCACTCGAAATTGATACCGAATCAGGACCATTTGAGCGGGATGCAATTCTCGTGGCGCATTGGACGGGCCCTTGCGCCGATCAGGCGGGAGCGTGCTGGTTGTAGCGGCCGCCGACGCGGAAGCGGTCGAGGTAGGTCGGCAGGATGACCTCGGCGGCGGTGGGCTCGATGCCCAGGCTCGCCAGCCCGCTGGCGCCGGGGCGCACCACGTTGTCCTGGGTCAGGAGATCGACCTGATCACGGGTGAAAGGCGGCACCGGCAGGAACTCGGCGAAGAAACCGGCGATCTTCATCACGCCGGCCGGCACGCCGACGATCGGCTTGTCGCGGTCGATCTCGCGCAGGGTCAGCGCGGCGATCTCGCGCCAGGTGTAGAGGCGGGGCCCGCCCAGCTCGAACACGGTCTTGGCGGTGTCCGGCCGTTCGAGCACGGCGACGGCGGCCCGGGCGACGTCGCCGACGAAGACCGGCTGCACCTTTGCCCGGCCGTTGCCCACGACGGGCAAGAATGGCGCCTGCACCGCGATCCTCGCCATGCGGGTGAACATCGCGTCGCCGGGGCCGAAGACCACGCTCGGCCGCAGGATGGTGGCGGTCGCGAAGCCCGCGACGATGGCGTCCTCGGCATCGACCTTGGAGCGGACGTACGGATTCTTCGAGCTGCGGCTGTCGGCGCCGATGCCCGACAGGTGGATCAGCCGCAACACGCCGGCGGCGCGGGCGGCCTCGGCGATCGTCCGCGCGCCCTCGACATGGACCGTCCGGTAGCGCTGGCGGCCGCGCTCGAAGGCGACGCCCGCGGCATTGATCACCGCCTGGCTGCCGGCGATCGCCATCGCCACCGAGTCCGGCTGCCTGAGATTGGCGCGCATCAGGGTGATCTGGCCGACATCGCCCGCGGTCTTGACCGACTCGGCGAGCTCGATGCGCCGGCAGGCCACCCGCACCAGCAGGTCCTCCGCCGCCAGCGCCCGCACAATGGCCCGGCCGATGAAGCCGCTGCCGCCGAAAACCGTGACCTGCCTGATCTTCATGGATGCTGCCTATAGCCCATCGCCGATCCGGCGCAAGGGTCAACCGGCGTGCATGCCGGGATAGAGGCTCTGGTTGACATCGCCGCGAGCGGGCCCTAACTCACCGCCCTCACGAGCCCGCATGCCGTGCCCAGGTGGCGGAATTGGTAGACGCACTAGTTTCAGGTACTAGCGCCGAGAGGCGTGGAAGTTCGAGTCTTCTCCTGGGCACCATGCCGGGTTTGCGAGGCATCCGTTAAATGGCGATCAGTCTTCATCGCGGCGACCTTCCCGCCGACCTCTCGTTCGGTTCCACGGTCGCCGTCGACACCGAGACCATGGGCCTCAATCCGCATCGCGACCGGCTGTGCCTGGTCCAGCTCTCGGCCGGCGACGGCAATGCCCATCTCGTGCAGATGCCGCGCGGCGCCTACAATGCGCCGCGGCTCGCGGCCCTGCTGGCCGATCCCAAGGTGCTGAAGCTCTTCCATTTCGGCCGCTTCGACATCGCCATGCTCGAGCACGCGCTGGGCGTGCGCTGCGAGCCGGTCTATTGCACCAAGATCGCTGCGCGGCTGACGCGCACCTTCACCGACCGCTTCGGTCTGAAGGACCTCTGCAAGGAGCTCCTGGGCATCGATCTCTCCAAGCAGCAGCAGACCTCGGACTGGGGCGCCGATACCCTGACCGACGAGCAGCTCGCCTATGCGGCCTCCGACGTGCTGCATCTGCACGCGTTGAAGGCCAAGCTCGACGCCCTGCTGAAGCGCGAGGGCCGCAGCGAGCTGGCGGCGGACATTTTCCGCTTCCTGCCGACCCGGGCCCGGCTGGACCTCGCCGGCTGGCCGGACGTCGATATCTTCGAGCATTGATCGGTCAAACCGCTGGACCGAATTCACTTGATCTGAAGTCTGGCATGGTTTTTGCTTAGACCATTCGCACGGGGAGGTCCAACCGACCTTCGGGTGGGGGGCATATGCGTATCGGTCCGAGTCTCATCCTGGCTTCGCGCCAGACCCTGGCAATGACGCCGCAGCTCCAGCAGGCTATCAAGCTGCTGCAGTTTTCGCATCTCGAACTTGCTGCCTTCATCCAACAGGAACTCGAAAAGAACCCGCTCCTCGCCGAGGGTGCGGGCGATGACGGTCCGGTGGCGGAAACCGAGGCGCCCATCCTCGATGCGCCGGCCGATACCGCCGAGGCGCTGGCGGCCGCCGCACCGGCCCTGGCCGACGCCGACGAGCGATGGACGCGCGAGCATGCCGATCGCGGCGGCGACGGCGCGGCAAGCCGGGTCGGTCCGCGCGAGGACGCGCCCGACGCGCTGGATTTCGTCGCCGAGCGCCAGCGTTCGCTGGCCGCTCACGTGCTCGAGCAGATCGACCTGATGTTCACCGACGCCGCCGAGCGTCGGGTTGCGCTCAAGCTCGCCGAGGCCCTCGACGAGGCGGGCTACTGCCGGCTGGAAATTCCGGCCGTGGCTGAGGCCGTGAGCGTCGAGGCCGCGATGATCGAGCGCGTATGGGCGCGCCTGCGTCTGATGGAGCCGGCCGGCCTGTTCGCGCGCAGCGTGGCCGAATGCCTAGGCGCGCAGCTCGCCGAGCGCGACCGGTTCGACCCGGCGATGAAGGCGCTGCTCGACAATCTCGACCTCGTGGCCGCGGGTGAGCTCGGCCAGTTGCGGCGCCGCTGCGGCGTCGACGACGAGGATCTGCGGGACATGCTGGCCGAGCTCAGGACGCTCGATCCGCGACCCGGCCAGGCCTTCGACTACGAGCCCATCCAGCCCGTCGCGCCCGATCTCTTCCTGCGCCCCGCCAAGGACCCCGACAGCGGCGAGGAGGGCTGGCATATCGAGCTCAACACCGACGCGTTGCCCAAGGTGCTGGTCGATCGCAACTACCACGCCACGCTGATGAAGGGCGCGCGCGCCAAGCCCGATCGTGATTTCGTCGCCGAGCGATTCCAGTCGGCCAATTGGCTGGTCAAGACGCTGGAGCAGCGCGCCACCACCATCCTCAAGGTCGCGCGCGAGATCGTGCGCCAGCAGGATGCCTTCTTCCGCCAGGGCGTGAGCGCGCTCAAGCCGCTGGTGCTGCGCGACATCGCCATCGCCACTGAACTGCACGAGAGCACGGTGAGCCGCGTCACCTCCAACAAATACATCGCCACGCCGCGCGGCATCTTCGAGCTGAAATACTTCTTCACCTCGGCGCTGCCGGCGCGCACGCCCGGCGTCGTCGTCTCCTCGGAGTCGGTGCGCTCGCGCATCCGTCACCTGGTCGGCGGCGAGAACGCCCATCAGCCCTTGTCGGACGATCGCATCGTCGATCTGTTGAAGGGCGAGGGCGTCGAGATCGCGCGCCGCACTGTCGCCAAGTATCGCGAGGCCATGCGCATCCCCTCGTCGGCCGAACGCCGCCGGCTGGGTCGCCTCGGCATGGGTCGCAGTGCGCCGCCCGTGCTGCCGAACGCCGCCCTCGCGGCCCAGGTGCTGGCCGGGCCTGCCGACTGAGGGGAGCGGGCTTGACCGCCCCCGAGGAGCCGCCTATAGGGGCGCTCTTGCCGTCGGGACGGCCTTGCCAACCGTCCGCTAACTCATTGGTGTACTTGTGGAAATCGCCGATTTGCTGCCCGGCCCGGAAGCCGTCCTGGCGAGCGTGAAGGCGTCCGGGAAGAAAGCCTTGTTGGCCGAGTTGGCCGGCCGTGCCGCCACCGTGTTCAAGATCGAGGAGCGTCGCCTGTTCGACCGCCTGCTGGAGCGCGAGCGTCTCGGCTCGACGGGCATCGGCGGCGGCATCGCCATCCCGCATGCGCGCCTTCCATCGCTCGCCAAGCCGGTCGGGCTGTTTGCGCGATTGGCGCATCCCATCGATTTCGACGCCATCGACGAGCGCCCGATCGACATCGTCTTCCTGCTCGCGGCCCCCGAGGGCGCCGGCGCCGATCACCTCAAGGCCCTGGCGCGGGTGTCGCGGCTGCTGCGCGATCGCAGCCTTGTCGAGAAACTTCGTGCGACCGACAACGCAGAGGCCCTCTACGCCTTGCTGGCCGAATCGGTGCAGGCGCAAAGCGCCGCGTAGTCTCCGGGTCGCGCGCCTCCGGCCGGCCGATGAGCGCGCGGTCCAGAAGACCTCAGTGCACCAGCGCCGGCTCGAGATCGTGCTGGCGGATCAGGGCCTGGGCGAGCTCCACCGAGGGCGCCGCGGCCATCGGCTTGCCGTCAGCCGAGAAGATGCCGATCGCATGCGCGCCGTCGGGCAGGTTGATCGCCTTGACGTAGGCGATCTGCTGCGCGCCGAGGCTGAGAAAGGCTTCGTCGGCGAGGGGGGTGAAAGTGGTTTCGTTGTTTTCCATGGCTACCTCCTTGGCAGCGTCACGCGCCATCCCTAGCGGGACTGAACGCGGCGGGCGGTGATGTCGATGGTGTTGTCGGCCGATCCGTCGGCGCCCTTGCCGGCGTCGATGCGGATGGTGCGGATGCGCGGCTCCGCGACGGGCCGCACCAAGTCGATCGACAAGAGGCCGTTGTCCAGGCGCGCACCCGTGACCTCGATGCCGTCGGCCAGCATGAACGCACGCTGGAACTGGCGGGCAGCGATGCCGCGATGCAGGAAGACCCGGTCCGTGTCGTCGGTCTGCTTGCCGCGCACCGTGAGCTGGTTCTCGACCAGCTCGATCACGAGATCGCCGGTGGTGAAGCCCGCGACGGCCAGGGTGATGCGCAGGCCGTTCTCGCCGATTCGCTCGATATTGTAGGGCGGATAGCCCTCGGCGCTCTTGGCCAGGCGGTCAAGCGTGCGCTCCAGCTGGTCGAATCCCAGCAACAAGGGCGAATTGAACATCGACACACGACTCATATGAACCCCCCTCCGAGGAGCGAGCGGTCGGGAACCCATTTAGGCCTTCCCTCAGGGGGAATTTGGGGTGCCGGCCTCCCGGTTCAAGGGTCGCTCCAAGGCCCTTCAAGGCCTTGCGGAGGCATCGCCATGGGCTTCCGGCTCGGGTAAACTCTTCAAACCCCTCGACCGCCCGGTGGAAATGTCACCGGACCAAACAACAGACAAAGATGACGCTTGTTGCCTCAGACATGCGACGGCCCGGTGAGTCCTTGACGGCCGGCGCCCGGCCCATCCGCTCCATGCCCTCCCGTCCGGCGAAGACTCCGGCCGGCGGCGGCAGCTCGACATGGGGCCGCTGGCTGCTCGCTTCCCGCCTCTATGCCCTGACCCTGGGCTACGGATCGCCGCAGAGCTTCTTTGCCGTCGCGCCCGACTCCTGGCCCGGCGACATCACTGTCGGCCAACGCCTGCTGCTGGGCGAGCTTGTGGTGCGCGGCAGCGTCGGCGCCGTGGCGCCCGAGTCCGACGACCCGCCCTGGCAGCGCGCCGGCGCGTCGACTGCCTGGCTCGAGGCCTTGAACGGCTTCGGCTGGCTGCGCGACCTGCGCGACTGCGGCGACCTTGCCGCCGCGCCGCTTGCGGCCCGCCTGGTCGACGACTGGACCAATCGCGAATGGCGCTGGTCGCCGCTTGCCTGGCGGCGCGACGTGCTGGCCGAGCGCATCGTCGCCTGGATCCGCCACTACGACTGGCTGGCGACGGCGGCCGATCCGGGCTTCGCCGCCCGGTTCGTCCTTTCGCTCGCCCGCCAAAGGAAGCATCTGCGGCGCACGTTGCGTGCGGGGCTGATCGGCCACGAGGCCGTGGGCGCGCTGAAGGCGCTGATCTTCGCCGACCTCGCCTTCCTGCGCGACGGCAAGCGCTTCGAGAGAAGCCTGGAGCAGACCCTCGGCCGGCTGTCCCGCTTCGTGAAGCGCTACGTCCTGCATGACGGCATCGTGGCCGAGCGGGCGCCGCATTTTCAGCTAGCCGTGCTGCGCCATCTGATCGACGTGCGTGCGGCGTTGGCGTCGGCGGAGCGCCGCGCGCCCGCCGAGCTGGTCGCCGCCATCGACCGCATGGCGCCGATGCTGCGCTTCTTCCGCCACGGCGACGGCGGGCTGGCGCTGTTCAACGGCGCCTGGGAGGGCGACCGCACGCTGATCGACCTCGCGCTGGCGCGCTCCGGCTCGGGCGAGGCGGCGCCGATGATGGCGCTGGTGAGCGGCTTCCAGCGCATGGCGGCCGGTACCTCGCTGGTGATCGCCGACTCGGGCAGCCCGCCCGGCCGCGGCATGGACGGCATCGCCCATGCCGGCACGCTGTCCTTCGAGATGAGCGCCGCGCACGAGCGGCTGGTCACCAATTGCGGCACCTATCCCGGCGCGCCGCGCGACTGGCAGCATTTCATGCGCTACACCGCGGCGCATTCGACCGCGGTGGTCGACGACACCAACTCGACCGAGATCACCGACCACGGTGCGCTGGAATATCGCGCCGGCAACGTGCTGGTCGACCGCGCCGACAACGAAGGGCGCGCAATGGCTCGACATGAGCCACGACGGCTATCGCTCGCTCTACGGCATCATCCACCGCCGCAGGCTGTGGCTGTCGCCCGACGGTGGCGACCTGCGCGGCGAGGACACCTTCACGGGCCCCGAAGGCAGGCCGGTCACGGTGGCCGACCGGCGCTTCATCGTGCGCTTCCATCTGCATCCGGCGGTGAAGGCGACCTTGGCGCAAAGCGGCCAGGCGGTGCTGATGCGCCTGCCGAGCGGCCGCGGCTGGCGGCTGCGCGCGTCCGGCGCGGGCATCGGTCTCGCCGAGAGCATCTATCTCGGCGAGGAAGGCCGCGTGCGCCGCACCGAGCAGATCGTGCTGGTGGGGCAGGTGCCGCTCGAGGGCAGCACCGTGAAGTGGGCGCTGACCCGGATGGAAGGGTAGTTTGGAGCGCGGACCTCCAGGTCCGCATCGTGATTCATGAGCGGACCTGGAGGTCCGCGCTCCCCTAAGGCTTGAGGAATCCCACCGTCCTGTAAACCTCGGCCAGGACCGGCTCGGCCAGCGCGCGGGCGCGTTCGGCGCCGTCGCGCAGGATGGCGTCGACATGGCCGGGGTCCTTCATCAGCCGCTGCATCTCCGCGCCGACCGGGCCGAGCTTGTCCACCGCGAGCTCGGTCAGCGCCGCCTTGAAGTCGGAGAACTGCCGGCCCGCGAACTCGGCGATCACGTCGGCCTTGTCGCGGTCGGCGAGCGCGGCGTAGATGCCCAGCAGGTTGTCGGCGTCGGGCCGCTTCTCGGCGTCCGCCGCCGTCTCCGGCATCGGCATGGGATCGGTCTTGGCGCGGCGGATCTTCTGGGCGATGGCGTCCGAATCGTCGGTGAGGTTGATGCGCGAGTAGTCGGAGGGATCCGACTTGCTCATCTTCTTGGTGCCGTCACGCAGGCTCATGACGCGCGTCGCCGCGCCGAAGATCAGGGGCTCGGTGATCGGGAAGAAGTCTGGCGCTTGGAAGTCGTTGTTGAACTTGATGGCGATGTCGCGCGTCAGCTCGAGATGCTGTTTCTGGTCCTCGCCCACCGGCACGTGCGTGGCCTTGTAGATCAGGATGTCGGCCGCCATCAGCGCCGGATAGGCGTAGAGGCCGAGCGAGGCGTTCTCGCGGTCCTTGCCGGCCTTCTCCTTGAACTGGGTCATGCGGTTCATCCAGCCGACACGGGCCACGCAGTTGAACACCCAGGCGAGCTGGGCGTGCGCCGGCACCATCGACTGGTTGAAGATGATCTGCTTCCTGCCGTCGACGCCCGCGGCCAGGAAGGCCGAGGCGATCTCGCGCGTCTGGCTGGCCAGCAGCTTGGGATCCTGCGGCTGAGTGATGGCGTGCAGGTCGACCACGCAATAGAGGCATTCGTAGTCGTGCTGCAGGCGCGCGAAGTTGCGGATGGCGCCGAGATAGTTGCCGAGATGCAGATTGCCGGTCGGCTGCACGCCGGAGAGGATGCGACCCTTCAGGCCGCGGGCGGCATAGGGCGCCAGATGCGTGTTGGGCGCCGTGGTGGTGACGTCGGGCATGGGATGTGGACTCCGCTCACGGTGGAAGGGCGCGGGGTTTGGACCTCCGCGCACCCCGCCGGTGGAAGGCGAGGGCGGTGCGGTATGGCCGAGGTCGGGGGCGGAATCAAGGCGCGATCGCTGCGGGCCTTGCACGCATCTTGCAGGGGAGGTGGGAGCGTCGGGTAGGAGATATGTGATGGATGAACGGGACTTGCGGGGTCTGATCGATCGGGTGAAGGCGGGCGGGATGTCGCGTCGCGCTTTCGTAAAGCGGATGGCGGCGGTGGGCCTCGCGGCGCCGCTGGCGAACCAGCTTCTCGCCTTTTCGGGCGTGGCCATGGCGCAGTCCAAGCCGACCTACAAGCCGACCAAGCGCGGTGGTGGCGGCCTTCTGAAGGTGCTGTGGTGGCAGGGTCCGACCCTGCTCAATCCGCATTTCGCGGTGGGCACCAAGGACCAGGACGGCTCGCGCCTGTTCTACGAGCCGCTGGCCGGCTGGGATGCCGACGGCAACCTGCGGCCCGTGCTGGCCGAGGCCATCCCCAGCCGTGAGGACGGCAGCCTGGCGGCCGACGGCAAGTCGGTGACCTGGAAGCTGAAGCAGGGCGTCACCTGGCATGACGGCAAGCCCTTCACCGCCGACGACGTCGTCTTCACCTGGGAATATGCCAAGGACCCGGCGACCGCGGCCGTCACCACCGGCTCCTACAAGGACATCACGGTCGAGAAGGTGGATTCGCACACCATCACCATACGCTTCGAGCAGCCGACGCCGTTCTGGGCCGACGCCTTCGTCGCCTCGGCCGGCTCGGTCATCCCCAAGCACCTGTTCGCCGACTATATCGGCGGCAAGTCGCGCGAGGCGCCGACCAACCTCAAGCCGGTCGGCACCGGCCCCTACAAGTTCAAGGACTTCAAGCCGGGCGACCTCGTGACGGGGGTCATCAACACCGACTATCACATGGAGAACCGGCCCTACTTCGACGCCATCGAGATGAAGGGCGGCGGCGACGCCGTCTCGGCGGCGCGCGCGGTGCTGCAGACCGGCGAGTTCGACTTCGCCTGGAACCTGCAGGTCGAGGACGAGATCCTCCAGCGCCTCGAGAAGGGCGGCAAGGGCAAGGTCGCCATCACCGAAGGCGGCGCCATCGAACATATCCAGCTCAACACCACCGATCCCTGGACCGAGGTCGACGGCGAGCGGTCGAGCCTCAAGACCAAGCATCCGACCCTGTCGGATCCGGCGGTGCGCGAGGCCCTGTCGATGCTGGTCGACAAGGCCTCGGTCGAGAAGTTCATCTATGGCCGTGCCGGCAAGGCAACGGCGAACTTCATCAACAACCCGGAGCGCTTCCGCTCCAAGAACACCAAGTACGAGTTCAACATCGACAAGGCCAACGCCATCCTCGACAAGGCCGGCTGGAAGAAGGGCTCCGACGGCATCCGCGAGAAGGACGGCAAGAAGCTCAAATACGTCTACCAGACCTCGATCAACCAGCCGCGCCAGAAGAACCAGGCGATCGTCAAGCAGGCCTGCCAGAAGGCCGGCATCGACATCGAGATCAAGGCGGTGACGGCGTCGGTGTTCTTCTCCTCCGACGTCGCCAACCCCGACACCTACCCGCACTTCTACGCGACCTGCAGATGTACAACGACGGCCCTGCGCAGCCCGATCCGGAGGTGTTCCTGCTGCCAGTTCTGTTCGTGGGAGGCGGCGACCAAGGCCAACAAGTGGCAGGGCCGCAACATCACGCGCTGGCAGAACAAGGAGTACGACGAGATCTTCAAGGCGGCGCAGATCGAGCTCGATCCGGTGAAGCGCGCCGCCCTGCTGATCAAGCTGAACGACCTCGCCATCGACAACCAGGTGGTGATCCCCGTCGTCGCCCGGCTGGGCGTCGCGGCCGTGAAGGACAAGCTGGCCGTCGAGCTGACGGGCTGGGACAACAACACCTGGGATCTGCCGAACTGGTACCGAGACGCCTGAGAGCGGTCTGGCCAGGCCTTCGATTCGCGCTATAAGCGCGATTCCGGAGGTTCGTTTCCATGGCCGACAATCCGCCGATCGAATACGCCTTTCCCGACGTGCGCCGCTGGGAGCAGGGTGCCGCGCCCTATGTCCATGTGCTCGAAAGCGCCGAGCCGGGACCGACGGTGATGGTGGCGGCGCTCACCCACGGCAACGAGGTGTCCGGCGCGGTCGTCGTCGATGCGCTGCTGGCGCGCGGACTGAAGCCGCGCCGCGGCGCGCTGGTCTTCTCCTTCAACAACATCGAGGCCTATCTGAGCTTCGATGCCAAGAACCCCTTCAAGTCGCGCATGATCGAGGAGGATTTCAACCGCACCTGGGGCCGGCTCGACAAGCCGGCGACGACGCTCGAGACAAGACGCGCCCAGGTGGTGAGGCCCTTCGTCGAGCGCGCCGACTTCCTGCTCGACCTGCACTCCATGCACGACGACTGCGTGCCGCTGATGCTGTGCGGCCCGCTGGATAGGGGAATGGAGCTGGCCAAGAAGCTCGGCGCGCCGGCCGACATCGTGCGCGACCGGGGCCACGCCGCCGGCATGCGCATGCGCGACTACGGCGCTTTCGGCGATCCCAAGAGTCCCAAGACCGCGCTCCTGATCGAGACCGGCCAGCATTGGCGCGCCTCGTCGGTCACGGTGGCCAAGGATGTGACGGCGCGCTTCCTCGCCGAGACCGGCATCGTCGAGGCGGGCGACCTGCCGGCCGACTGGAAGCAGCCGGCGCCGCCGCAGCAGAGGGTCGTGCAGGTGACCCACGCCATCGCCACCAAGCGCGGCAACTTCACGCCGGCGCGGCGCTTCTCGGGCCAGGAGGTGATTGCCAGGGCGGGCACCGTGCTGGGCCATGACGACGGCGAGCCGGTGACGACGCCTTACGACGACTGCGTGCTGGTGATGCCCGCCGTCAATCGGCCCCTCCGGGCCGGCGTCACGGTTGTTCGCCTGGGTCGGCTGGCGTGAGGCCGGGCTGGCGGCGCATCACGAACCGCAGCTCCGAGAGCCGCACCACGCCCAGCAGCACGCCCAGCCCGCCGTAGACGGCCGCGCCGAGGGCGCAGACCCCAACGAGGGCGGCAGCGCCCGCGACATCGGCGCGCGCCAGGCTGGGCGCCAGCGCGGCCAGCGTCGCCCACAAGGCCGCCGCCATGCCGGCCGTCGCGACGACCACCCGAGCCGACCGCGAAACCAGACGATGGTCGGGCAGCCAGTGGCCGCGCCATCGCAGCACTGCGCCGAGCAATGCCGCGTTCAGCCAGCCCGACAGCGAGGAGGCAAGCGCAATGCCGACCTGGGCCAGCGTGGTGCCGTAGAGGAAGGCGAGGTTGAGGGCGACGTTGGAGGCGATCGCGGCGACGGCGATGTAAAGCGGCGTGCGCGTGTCCTCGCGGGCGAAGAAGCCGGGCGTCAGCGCCTTGACCAGCACGAAGGCGGGCAGGCCGATGGCGAAGGCCGAGAGCGCACCCGCCGCGCGCCAGGTGTCGTCGGGCCCGAAGCGGCCGCGCTCGAACAGCACGCGGATGACGGGGTCGGCGAGCAGCCACAGCGCCGCCGCGGCGGGCAGGCTGAGCAGCAGGCCGAACTCGATGGCGCGGTTCTGGTTGGCCATTGCCGATTGCGTCTGGCCGGCGCGCAGCTGGCGCGCCAGCAACGGCAGCAGGGCGGTGCCGATGGCGATGCCGACGACGCCCAGCGGCAGTTGCGCGACCCGGTCGGCGTAGTAGAGGGCGGAGATCGTGCCGGCCGGCAGGAGCGAGGCCCACACCACGTCGAGCATGGTGCTGATCTGCTGCACGCCGCCGCCGACGGCGACCGGCGTGGCGAGCTTGACCAGGCGCGCCACCCGCTCCGTCCAGCGCGGGCGCACGAGCGTCATGCGCACGCCGTCGCGCGCGCAGGCGATCAGCAGCCACAGCCACTGCAGCAGGCCGGCGATCGCCACGCCGACGGCCGCGGCATAGCCGCTGTTGGGCAGCAGCGGCGTCAGCCCCAGCACGGCGGCGATCAGGGCGAGGTTGAGCAGGATGGGCGTCGCCGCGACATGGGCGAAGCGGTCGATGCTGTTCAGCACGCCGCCATAGAGCGAGGCGAGCGAGATGAACAGCAGGTAGGGAAAGGCGATGCGGCCGAACGCGACGGCCATGGCGTAGGTCGGTTCGCCGCGCAGACCGGGCGCCAGCAGGGAGACCACCCAGGGCATGCCGATGACAAACAGCACCGACACGGGCACCAGGATCAGCAGCAGGCCGGCCTGGGCCTGGCGAGCGAAGGCGATCGCCTGCTCGCGGCCATGGCCCTGCAGCTCGCGCGCGAACAGCGGCACGAAGGCCGCCGAGAAGGCGCCTTCGGCGAACAGGCGGCGGAAGACGTTGGGCAGTTTAAGGGCGACGAAGAAGGCGTCGGCGAGCGAGCCCGAACCCAGCAGGGCCGACAGCACGATGTCGCGGACGAAGCCCACGACGCGGCTGAGCAGCGTGAAGCTGCCGACCGTGGCGATGGCGCGACCGAGGCTCATGCGCCGGGTGCGCGCCACTCTTCTGGACCGCGCGCGTCCCGCGCGCTCTCGAGCGAGCCGGAGGCTCGCGGTCCGGAAGAGCAGGGAAGACGCATCATGCCAGTCCTGACTGCCACAATCCTGTCATCGTGCGATGGCATAGTCTCTCTCGGTGGCGGCCGGCGATGTAATGGCCGGTTTAAACCGCTACCACGGCCGGTCCTTGCAAGGACCGGTTTTTTATTGGGCACGCGCCATCTTCAGCAAGGTCTCGCGATCCTGTGCCGCGAGCTTCTTGTAGTCGGCCACGATCTTCTCCAGCTCGTCGGCCGGCAGCACGCTGTCCAGCGTCGAAAATCCCTGCGGCGCGCGCTCCTCGACGATGTCGAGCATGACGTCGATGCCCTTGCGGCGATTGCTTTCGACGATGCGCGCGGTGAGCGGCAGGCGGCGCCGCTCGTAGCGCTGCAAAGCGGCTTCCGGATCACTGCCCGCGGCCAGCTCCTGGGTGAGCGCCTCGCCGTCGAGGATCGCCTGCGAGGCGCCGTTGGAGCCGATCGGATACATCGGGTGCGCGGCATCGCCCAGCAGGGTCACGCGGCCGTGGCTCCAGCGCGGCAGGGGATCGCGGTCGACCATGGGGAACTCGTAGATGGCGTGCGCCGCGCGAATGACGCCCGGCACGTCGAGCCAGTCGAACTTCCAGTTCTCGAAGCGCGGCAGGAAGTCCGAGAGCTTGCCCGGCCGGTTCCAGTCCTCGCGCGGCAGCATGGCGCCGTCGCCCATATGCAGGTCGCAGATCCAGTTGATCAGCGCCTCGCCGCGCTCGGCGTGGGCGCGGCTGATGGGATAGCAGACGAATTTCTGGGTGTGGTGCCCCGCCTGCACCATGGTGGCGCCGCCCAGGAACGGCTTGCCCACCGTGACGCCGCGCCACATCAGGATGCCCTGCCACTTGGGCGGCCCCTCGTCGGGATGGAAGTGCGCGCGCACGGCGGAGTGGATGCCGTCGGCGCCGACCAGGATGTCGGCCTCGGCCGTCTCGACGATCTTGCCGTCGCGGCCGGCGAAGCGGGCCGTCGCGCGCGGCCCTTTCTGCTCGAAGCCCGCGAGGCGCCGACCGAACCTGATCCGCTCCGCCCCCAGCATCCTGCTGGCGGCGTGGAACAGGATCATCTGCAGCTCGCCGCGATGGATGGAGAATTGCGGCCACGGCAGGCCGGCATGGCGGCCGCGCGGATCGGCCCAGATCGTCTGGCCATGGCGGTTGGCATAGCGCAGCTCGCGCGTCTCGACGGCGGTGGCGGCGAGCGCCGGCTCCAGCCCCAGCCCCGCCAGGATACGCACGGCGCCGGCCTGGATGTTGATGCCGACGCCCAGCGGCTTGAGCTCGCCCACCGCCTCGAAGACCTCGACGTCGAAGCCCGCGCGATGCAGGCACATCGCCGCGGTGAGGCCGCCGATGCCGGCGCCGGCGATGACGATCTTCATCGGCTCAAGTGTCGCGGCTCAGTCCGCGATAGAGCAGGGCGGCCTGGTAGGCGGCCCAGCGCTCGGCATAGCTGTCGCCGAGCTCGCGCAGATACGACCAGCTATAGATGCCGGTATCGTGCTTGTCGTCGAACACGATGCGCACGGCATAATGGCCGACCGGCTCGACGGCGACGATCTTCACATGACGCCGGCCCGAGACGATCTTCTTCTGGCTGGGCCCGTGGCCCTGCACCTCGGCCGACGGGCTCTCGACCCGCAGATACTCGGCCGGCAGCGAATGGGTGCGGCCGTCGGAGAACTCGACCTCCATGCGGCCTTCCTCCTTGAAGACGCGCAGCTCGGTCGGCCAGGGCGCGCTGCTCGATTCGTAGCCGCCTTCGTCGGGCGCCGCTTTGACGAACTTGTCCGCGCTCATGGCGTCTCCCTGAGCGGACGCGCCTCGCTCACCAGCATGATGGGGATGCCGTCGCGGATGGGATAGGCCAGACCGGCCTTGCGGCTGATCAACTCGCCGGCGGCGGCGTCATATTCCAGCGGCCCGTGCGTGGCGGGGCACACCAGGATTTCCAGCAGCTTGGGGTCGACGCCGGCACGGCGCGGCGGCGCGACAGGATCGTCCGATGGAGGGTTCATCGCGCGTCTCGGTCGGTGGTCTTGATTGGATGGATTATAGCACTAGTTGGCCCGCTTGGGCGGCGTCTCGGGGGCCGAGCCAAAGGCGTTCATTTCCAGGAAGGCGACCAGGAGCTTGGCGCGCGCGGCGGTGTCGGCCGCTTCCAGGAGCGCCTGCTTCTCGGCCGGGCCGAAGGGCAGGACCATCGACAACGAGGTCACGAGATTGGCGTCCGCGGCCTGCTTCACCGCGTCCCAGTCGGTCGACAGGTTGCGACCGCGGAAGAAGGCGGCCAGCGCCGCCATCAGCCGCTCACGGTCGAGCTCGACGGCCTCGTCGGCGCGGTCGAGGTCGGCCCGATAGGGCGAGAACAGCGAGGAGACGCGACGATACCCGCTCTGCGCCAGTTCGAGCTCGCGCACGATCTCGAAGCGGCAGACGCCGCTCAGGGCCAGCAGCAGGCGGCCGTCCTCGGTTTCGTTGAAGCTCACGATGCGGCCGGCGCAGCCGATCTTGTGGACCTTGGGCTTGCCGTCGTCGGTGGGCAGCCCGTCGCCCGCATAGCCGCCGGGCTGCACGGGCTGGACCATGCCGATCAGGCGCGAGCCGGCCAGCGCGTCGAACACCATGGCGAGATAGCGCGGCTCGAAGATGTTCAGCGGCAGCTTGCCGCCCGGCAGCAGCAGCACGCCCGACAATGGGAAGATCGGCAGCGTCTCGGGAAGCTGCTCGAAGTTCGGTTCGAAGGGATTCCGAGCAGGCACTCAGGAGAACAGAATGGTCGACAGCCGCTTGCGTCCTTCGACGGCCAGCGGATCGGTGAAGCCCAGCGCCTCGAAGAACTTCAGGAGTTGCTGGCGGGCAGCCTCCTCGTTCCACTTGCGGTCGGCCTTGATCATGGCGAGCAACTCGTCGATCGCTTCCTGGCGATGGCCGCCGGCCCAATAGGCGAGCGCCAGGTCGAGGCGTGCATCGAAGTCCATGGGATTGGCCTCGGCCTTGGCCTTGAGCTCGGTGAGCGGGCCCGCCGTCTTGGCCTGCTCGGCGAGGTCGACGGCGGCCTGCACGGCGACCACGTCGGCGTTGGTCTTGTCCTTGGCGGGCGCGCGCGCCAGCGCCGCCTTGGCCTGGTCGGCGTTGCCGGCCTGCAGATGGCAGCGCGCCATGCCGGCCAGGGCCGCGGTGTTCTCGGGCTCGACGCCCAGCACCTCGTTGTAGATCCGCGAGGCCAGTGCGAAGTCGTTCTGCTCCATCGCGACCTTGGCATGATCCAGCAACTCGGCCAGCTCGTCGCCCGCGCCTTCCGGTGCGGCGCCGCCCGCGGCCTGCACCAGGCGATCGACGAACTGCTTGACCTGGCTTTCCGGCACCGCGCCCATGAAACCGTCGACCGGCCGGCCGCCGAAGAAGGCATAGACCGCCGGGATCGACTGGATGCGCAACTGCTGGGCCAGCATCTGGTTCTGGTCGATGTTGATCTTGACCAGCTTCACCGCGCCGTTGGCGGCCTTCACCACCTTCTCGATGGCGGGCTGGAGCTGCTTGCAGGGGCCGCACCACGGCGCCCAGAAGTCGACGATCACCGGCACCGTGCGCGAGGCTTCGAGCACGTCCTGGGCGAACTTGGTCTGGTCGCTGTCCTTGATGAGGTCGGCGGGGGCGGCCTGCGGCGTGGCGCCCTTCAGCATCGTTTCCATGGGTCCTCGAACGGGAATTCCTCGGGTCGCCCGCAATGTGGGCCCCGGTTCCCAGCGACGCAAGGGGGGCCGGGGCGGGGGTTACCGCGTCCAGGCGGCTTGCTGGAGAACCACGCGATAGCCATCGGGATCCTCGAACGTCACGCCGTGGCGATCCCAATATGGGTTGAACGCGGGAACAGGAGCGAAGCCCGCGTCGCGCATCCGGCGGACGGCCGCCTTCCACTCCTCCGCATGCGGGAAATAGAAGACGAGCAGGTTGTCTTGGGTAGGCGCCCGCCCCGCCTCGTGGCCGCGAGCCTTCGTGAACTCGAAATGATAGGGCGCCGATTCATGGCCCAGCATCACGCCGTCGAAGCCGTCGTGATCCTCGAAGCGATACAGCAGCGTGAATCCCAGGCCCTGCTGGTAGAACGGCAGCAGCGCCTGAAGGTCGTCGCTTGGCCGGGCGACGCGGAGAATTGGCATCGTGGACATGCCACGGAGGATGAACGCGGAAGCCTGGATTGCAAGCTCAGCGATCGTCGATGGTTGCCGGTCAGCCCCGAGCCTCGTAGCGCGTCAGCCGCGGATCTGGTGCTTCATCAATTCGTTGCCGAGCCGTCCGGTCAGGAACAGGCCGCACATGCGATAGTCGCTGATCAAGGACCAGAAAGGCGCGGCGAACGTCGCCGGCTTGTTCTTCTCGACGAAGAAATGGGAGAACCAGGCGAAACCGTAGCCGCACACCGGTACGGCCAGCAGCCACCACCAGCTTTGGGTGGCCGCCGCCCCGACCAGCACGATCACGGAGGCTATCGTTCCGATGTAGTGCAGGGCCCGGGTCTGGGGCTTACGGTGCTCCCGCAGATAAAAGGGCCAGAATTCGCTGTAGGTGCGGTGTGGACCGGTCATGACCCTGTCTCCTCTTTGGGGATAAGGTAGGGCGTTGCAGGAGGGTCGCAACCGCCCGCGTTCGATTGACAGGCGCGGCGACGCGGTGAATATCTCTTGTGGGATACGACCTAGGGTTGGTATTGGGGGCGACTATGGAGTGGGCCAGATCCACAACGATCGGTCGGGCGACCGAGGTCACGCTTTTTACTCCCATAACGCCGGGATTCATCCCCGGCGAGGAGCGGACCTATGAGCAGCGGCTGGCATCGGCGCTGGACTCTGTCCAGCGGCGGGTGCTGCAGCGCGTTCCGACGCCGATCGGCGTGATGCCGACCATCCATTTCGCGCGCTGGCTGATCCTGCGGCCGGGGCAGTATCTGCAGAATTCGAATCTCAAGCCCGAAGACGCCCCGGCGTTGCGATCCTGGCTGTTCTTCACCTCGAACTTCGACGGCGAGCTGAAGGACTACCTGCGCGAGTTCTCCGTGTTCCTGGGCGACGATGTCGATCGCATCTGGGGCAACTGCGAAGGCTGGCCCGAAGGAGGCTCGCGCAACTTCGAGACCTACTGGGATTACGCCAAGCGTCACCAGATCCCGACCCACGCCTTCTACGCGGCCTATCCGGACCTCTCGGTGGGCCGCATCCGCCAGCTCCAGCGTTTCAAGCGGGCGTTCGACGAACTCATCGCGCGCACCCGCCAGCCCGACGGCAGCACCGTCCCGGACGTGGCCAAGCTCCTCGATGCGTTCCTGGCCGAGAACACGGTCTATCCCAGCGACTTCCCCAAGGAGGGCGGAACCTATGCCGGCGAAGACAGAAACTAGGGCCCACCCGACCATCGCCGAGGCCGCCGCCAAGTCCGGCTGCCCGTTCCACCAGCCCGCGGGCGAGGTCGTCCTGTTCACGCCCGCCACCGCGCGGCGAACCCCTGCCAGCCCGCCTGACGGCGATGCGCCGGCCGTCAAGCGTGCGTCCGACACGATGGATGGTTCGGCGTCCGAGCCCGGCGGCAGGTCCGCTCCCTACACGCCCGACGCCGTCCAATCCAACGTCATCCGCAGCGTCAACCCCGAGCAGGCGCACTATATCTTCTTCAGGATCACCGATGCGGGCACGTTTCGTCGATTCGTCGGCAGCCTGGCCGATCCGCCGCCGCAACAGCCATCGGACGATGCGGCCGGCGCCTTTCTGGGCCTGCCGCCGGAGGCGCGGAAATTCTGGTCGGAGGCTGAAGCCCACAAGTACGATGACGACGGCAAGCGCAGCGTGGCCCCGTCGACCTGGAACGTGGCCTTCACCTGGACCGGGCTGAAGGCCCTGGGGATCGAAGCCAACACCTTGGCGAGCTTTCCCGAGGATTTCCGCGACGGCATGGCGGCGCGCGCCGTGCGCCTGGGCGACGTCGGCGAATCGGCTCCCGCGCATTGGGAAGGATGGCTGGGCAGTCGCGAGGTTCATGGCGTTCTCGTCGTGAGCCTTCAGGCGCCGCCGCAAGGTGACGATCTCGCATCGCGTCTCGCCATCGGCTTGTTCGAGCTGCCGACGCCGGGCGCGCTGCCCAGGACGCCGATCGCCGATCTGCTGGACAAGCTTCCCTCTTCCGGGATGCGCATCCTGCACACGGAGCTCGGCAAGCGAATCCCCAGCCCGAGCAATCCCGACCACCGCATCGAGCATTTCGGCTTCCGCGACGGCGTCAGCCAACCCTTCGCCGGCGTCGATATCGGCGCGCTGCGCCCGCCGCCGCCGGGCGGCGGCACGCCGCGCCCGGGCGGCACATGGGATCCGATCGCGCCCGGAGAATTGCTGCTCGGCCATCCCGACGAGGACGGGCTGTTCCAGGCGCGCCCTGCCAATGAGGAGCTGCGTCAGGACGGCACCTACATGGTGTTCCGCAAGCTCGAGCAGGATGTCGTCGCCTTCCGACGCTACCTTGGCGAGCACGGCGGGCAGATGGGCCGCGAGTCCGTGCTGGCCGCCCAGATGATGGGCCGGTGGCCCGACGGCACATCGCTGGCGAAGTCGACCGACTGGCCGACCGACCGAGGCGACGACCGAACCGTCAACGATTTCCGCTACGAGAGCGAGGACCCGCGCGGACTTCGCTGCCCCCTGGGGTCGCATGCGCGGCGCGTCAATCCGCGCGACAGCAACGATCGCGACGAGGCGCGGCGGCATCGGATCTGGCGGCGATCGATCACCTACGGCGATTTCCTGCCCTACGAATCGGCGGGCGACGGCAGGTCGCGCGGCCTGCTGTTCGTGGCGATGTGCGCCCGCATCGACCAGCAATTCGAGTTCCTGCAGACGCGCTGGCTGAACACCGGCGAGTTCATCGGGCAGGCCGGCATCGGACGCTGCCCCGTGACCGGGTCCAATGGCGGAGACATCGAAGACACATTCGTCGCGTCCGGCCGCGTGGCGCCGTACACGAAGCTACCGCGCTTCGTCAAAGTCCTGGGCGGGGACTACTTCTTCATGCCCTCGCTGCCGGCGCTCGAAAAGATCGTCAACGGCGAGAAGTTCCCCAGCCCGGCGGGCGAACGGAAAAATCCCAGCCTCGACCAGACGCCCAAGCTCGACGTGGAAGCGCTCGTCCAGCTCGGCAAGAAGATGCTGCTTCCTGTCGGATCGCCGGCCTGGCTGCAGCCCGACCCACGCCTGCCCCTGGTGGTGGTCGGACGACAAAAGTACGTTCGCCGCATTCTCGCCGATGATCGCCGCTTTGCGCTGAGCGCCATGGATCGCCGCATGCGGCAGATCTGCGGCGGCGAGCGCCTCATGCTCGGCATGCCCGACGGCGACCCCGACCGCACCACGCGGGTCAAGATGTGGATCGATGCCGCGAAGCTCCAAGGCAAGCCGTCATGGACGGCGATCGTGCAAGGCGCGCTGCGGGCGATCCTGAGTCGCCACGGTCCGGCGGGCGCGCTCGACATCGTGCGCGATGTGTCGCTGGTCGTGCCCATGGCCCTCGCCCGGGCCTATTTCGGCGTCAGCGGGCCGAACTGGATCTCGCCGGCCTTCATCGCCTCGCAATTCGCCAAGGCCGAGATCAGCCAGGTGCCGCGCGACTGGCTCGCCACGCTGCCGCCGGTTCCGCCCCAGGACGTGCCGTTCACGACGCTGCAGGCCTGGGCGCAGACCGCGTTCGCCCATGTCTTCGTGAACGTCGTCGATGCCGCCGAACTGACCGGGCTGGCCCAGCGCACCACGGCCGAATTCTTCCGGCATCTCGACAGCCTTGTCGCGGAGATCGATCCTCGGAAGAATCCGAAGGCCACGCTGCTGCAGTGCTTCATGGCGCTCGATCCGACGGCCTATGGCCTGACGCCCGAACGGTTCGCGGTGGTCGTCCGGCTGATCCTGGCCGAGCTGATCGTCGGGTCGGCCGGCACGCTGGCCGAAGCCCTGCCGAACTTCATCGAGTACCTGGTCGGGCATCCCGGGATCGTCGACCCCTCGCGTCCCTATCCCGACGATGAGCTCGATGCGATCGTGCGCGAGGCGCTGCGCTTCAATCCCGTGGCGCCGGTCGTGTTCCGGCAATGCACGGCCGACACGGTGCTGGGCGGCCGGCCCATTTCCAAGGGCGCGACCGTCGCGGTCCTGCTTAAGACGGCGATGTTCGATCAACGCGTGTTCGCCGACCCGGAGACGTTCTCGACGGATCCGAAGAAGCGCGACCCGAAGAACTATCTCGTCTTCGGCGCCGGCCTGCACGAGTGCAAGGGCGCGTCGATCGGCGCGCCGGTCGTGCGCGAAATGGCAAGGCCGCTGATCGCCCTCGGCGATCTGCGGCGGGCCGCCGGCCCGCCGGGCACCGAACGCGATCCGCTGAACCGCTGGGCGACGCTGAAGGTGCGGTTCAACCCGACCGTCAACTAGGCAGGGGCAATCCCAGCTCGTCGAACAGCAGGCGGGCTTGCGTCCGGTGGGCCGCCGCGGCGGCACGATCGCCGGCGGCGTCGCAGGCCTCGGCCATGGCCGCCAGGCTGTGCGCGATCAGGGGCCGCAAGCCGCGCGGCTCGGCGAGTTCGATGGCCTTCTGGTAGCAGTCGCAGACCGCCCGGGCATCCGACGCCGGATCGGCCGCCTCGATGCTGCCGCGCACGCGAAAGACATGAGCCAGATGCGCAAGCTCGCCGGCGCGCTCGGCGATTTCCTGGGCGCGGCCGATCGCGGTGTGCGCATAGGGCAGGGCGCCGACGGCAAGATGGGCCTGGGCGAGCGCCATGTAGTGGTGGATGGAGTTGTACAGGCCGCCGGAACGGTAGGCGGTATTTCGCTCGGCCTCCAGCAGCAACGCCAGCGCATCGCGCGGACGCCCGCCCTGGGCATAGGCGGCGCCGAGCCAGGCGGTGGAGATCGGCAGGACGATGTCGGCCTGCTGGGTGATGCGGTGGGCCGCCTCGAACGAGTTGATCGCCGCCTGCGCCTGGCCGATGGCCGACTGATAGAGGCCCTGGCCCATGTAGCCATAGGCCGTCGAGTAGGGTTCGCGGATTCGGCCGATCAGCTCCATCGCGCGCTCCTTGGTCCGGCACGCCCGTTCGAATTCGCCGAGCGACACCAATGACCACGTCAGAAGCCCGCGAGCGAGGATGCTCGGGATGCCAGGCCATCCGAAGCGCTTGAGTTCGAGGTCGCCGGGCAGGCTGTCGATGATCGCAGAGTAGATTTCCGCCGCTTCCCGGAGCGCGCCGGTGGCGTGCAGCAGATTGGCCTGGTTGAAGCGCGCCGACAGGCCGAGCCCGAAATCGTCCAGCTCGTTGGCGAGCCGCACCGCCTCCTCGGCCGACTGGAGCCCCGCCTGGTGCCGGCCTGCGAGCCACAGCGCGCTGGAAAGCTGGCTGGTCGTGGCCGCCAGGCGGCGCTTGTCGCCAAGCACGTGCGCCAGCCCGTCGGCCTGCCGCATGACGGCGACCAGACGGTCGATCTCGCCCAGCGCCAGGAGTGGGCTGAAGGAGTGCAGATGCACATCGATCGCCACCTTGGCGGACACGTCGGCCGGCAGCCGCTCGAGGACCCTGAGTGCCCGGTCGTACAGGGCGATGGCCTCGTGATTGGCCGAGCTGCGGGTCGCCTGGGCCAGCGACGCGATGAGGTATTGCGCCGCTTTGTCCCAGATCCGGCCGCGCTCGGCGTGAGAGGCAAGCACGGCCGCGCCGCCGCTCGCCGCAGACCAGTCCTTGCGTTCGAGATGGGCGAGCACGGCGGCGTGCAGGCGCCGCTTCTCGCTGTTGAGCAGGCTGGCGTAGGCCGCGTCCTGCACGAGGGCATGCTTGAAGGTGAGGACCGTATCGTTGCCGGGCTCGGCTTCGTGCAGCAGGCCCGCGCCGACGGACTTGTCGACCATCGCCCGCAGGTCGGCGTCGCTGCATCCGGCGACCGCCTGGAGATCGGCCAGCGCGAACTGGCGGCCGAGCACTGCGCCCACCTGCAGCAACGGCTTGGCGTCTGCCATCTTGTCGAGGCGCGCGGCCAGCAATGCCTGCAGGCCGGTCGGCACATCGCCCATTTCGCCCGGGGGGCCGGCCTCGAGCAGCGCCAACGTCAGTTCCTCGAGATAGAGCGGCACGCCTTCGGCGCGCGCGGCAATGCCGGCCTGGACCTCCTCGCCCAGCCGATCGCCCGCGATGGCCTGGATCAGCCGCCGGCTGTCGGCGCCGCTCAAGCGGTCGAGGCGCAGGTTCGTCGTACAGGCCACGGCATGCCAGCGCGTCGGGAAGGAGTCCCGGCTGGTCGCCAGGATCATTGCCCGCGCCTGTTCGATGCTGCCGAGGATGTCGACCAGCAGGTCCTCGGTGGTCCGGTCGATCCATTGCACGTCCTCGATGATCATCAACACCGGGCCGGCCGTCGTCAGCCTCATGAACTGCCGCAGCAGCAGGGCGACGAGGCGTTCGCGGATCTGCTGCGGCGAGGTGTCCGGCAGGTGGTGGGCCGCGGACTTGATCTGCAGCGCATGGCACAGCAGCGCCAGATGGTCGGGGGAATCGAGGTCGGCCGACTGCAGCCATTGCCGCGTCTTGTCGACCTTGTCGTCGATGCTGAGCTCGCCAGCCAGGCCGATCGCCCTGCTCAACTGCTGAAGAATTGGAAACAGCGCCGTGTCCTGGTGCAAAGGCGAGCACTGGTAGCTGAGGATGACGGCGGCCGAACCGATCCGCTCACGGGTCGACTGCACCAGGCGCGACTTGCCGATGCCGGCATCGCCGGAGAGCAGCACGGCATGGCCCTCGGAATCGGCCGCCCGGCGCCACCGGCTGAGCAGCAGCTCGACCTCCTCGCCGCGGCCCACCAACGGCGCCGTCGAGCGGGCGCGCAGCGCCTTGAAACGGTTGAGCGTCGAGCGCGTTCCCCTGACCTCGAAGACCTCCATCGGCTCGGCCAGCCCGCGCATGGCCCGCTTGCCGAGGTTCTTGTAGCGGAACGAACGGCCGGCCAGCCGCGCGGTCAAAGGCGAGACGACCAGGCTGTTGGGAGTGGCCTCCGCCTGAACGCGCGCGGCGACGTTGGGCGTCTCGCCCGAAATCCCGCCGTCGCTCGCCTTGGTCCCGTAGCCGATCGCGACCAGGCCGGTCGCCACCCCCACGCGCACCGACAGGGTCTCGCCTTGCACCGTCTGCAGGCGCGACACGGCCTCGATCAATTCCAGGCCGGCGGCCACTGCGCGCTCGGCATCGTCCTCGCGGCTGGTCGGCCAGCCGAAATAGGCCATGACGCCGTCGCCCAGGAAGCGGGCGACGTGGCCGCCCAGCTGACGCACGGTCTCCGATGCCGTCTCGTGGTAGCGCGCGATGATCGGCGCCAGTTCCTCCGGGTCGAGGCGGTGAGCAAGCTCGGTCGAGGCGACGAGGTCGCAGAACAGCACGCTCACCTGCCGACGTTCGGCTCTCGGACGGCGGCGCGGGGTGGGCGGGTAGGGGGCCAGGCCGACGACGAAATTGTCGCCCTGATGGACGCCGGCGATCGCCTTCAGGAGCCGCTTGCGATGGCCGAGCGGGCCGACGCCGAGCTGGATCAAGTCGCCATCGGTCAGGTTGGCCACGACATCGAGGTCAATTGCGTTGGCCGCGAAAGTCGCGGCGTATTGGCCCAACCCGAGCTTGTCGAGCCAGGATTCGAGCTCTGTCGGCATGCGTCCCTGTTCACTGACGCGCAGTCGCCCGACACAATAGCCCAGGCGACTTCGATGACATATCGGGTCCTGACGAGGTTTTTTCGATCCGCGGCCCTCGGCCTGCGGCGTCCGTCCGCTAGCCCAGCGCTCCGGATTTGCGCAGGGCGGCGATCTCGGCATCGCTGTAGGCGAGCTCGCGCAGGATCTCCTCGTTGTGCTCGCCGACGGCGGGCGGCGGCCCCGATCGACGGGGTTTGGCGAAGCCCAGCCGGATCGGGTTGTTGACCGTGCGCGGCACCTCGGGGTTGGCCGTGTCGGCAAAGATGCCGGCATGGCGCGCCTGCTCGTCCTCGACCACGTCGGCCAGGCGGCCGATCACGCCGAAGGGAATGCCGGTGCCTGCGAAAGCGCGTTCCCATTCGGCATAGGTGCGCGCGGCAAAGATCGTCCTCAGTTCCTGCGCCAGCTCGAGCGGCCGCGCGCGGCGGTCGGCGCGGCTGGTGAAGCGCGGGTCGGCCAGCAGGTCGGGCCGTTCGATGACGGCGCAGAAGCGCTCCCACAGACGATCGTCGCGCACCATCAGGAGCTGCAGCCAGCGATCGTCCCTGGTGCGGTAGAGGTTGGTCAACGCGTTGCGCGGCTGGTCGGGCGCCTGGCGCGGCGGCAGCCTGGCGCCGAGCAGGGCGCCTGCCGCCGAGGTGCCGTTGGCCCACACGCCATTGGCATAGAGCGAGGTGCCGACCCAGCAGCCCTTGCCGGTTCGGTCGCGCTGACGCAGACCGAGCAGGATGGCGGCCACCAGGGTCATGGCCGTGGCGCGGTCGCCCTGCGCGGGAAGCGAAAGGCCCGGCGGCCCGCCCTCGTAGCGTGCCGCGTCGAGAATGCCCGAGCGGCCGAAATAGGCGGTGACGTCGAAGCCCGGCCGGTCGCGGTCCGGTCCGGTCTCGCCGTAGCCGGTGAGCGAGCAGTAGATCAGGCGCGGATTCAGCGTCTCGATATCCTCCCAGCGCAGCCGCAGTCGCTCGCGCGCCGGCGGCGGGAAGTTCACGATCATGATGTCGGCGCGCGCGATCAGCCGCTCCAGCACGGCGCGCGCGCCGGCGTTCTTGAGGTCGAGCGCCAGCGAGCGCTTCAGCCTGCCGTCGAGCTGCCAGGGGAAGTTCCGGTCGCTCTGCGGATAGCTCGCGTTCCTGTAGCTGTTGCGGTGCGGATCGCCGTCGCCGGGCGGCTCGATCTTGATCACGTCGGCGCCGAAATCGGCCAGCGCCACGGCGGCGGCCGGTGCGGCGATGAAGGAGCTGACATCCAGCACGATCAGGCCGGACAGCGGCAGCGCCTCGCTGGTCGGCTCGTCGCTCATCGCACGGCGCCGCTTGCCCGCAGCGCGGCGATCTCCGCCGCCGAAAGACCCGCTTCGGCCAGGACCTGGTCGCTGTGCTGGCCGAGTCCCGGCGCGGGGCGGGCGATCTGCTGTTCGGCAAAGTCGAGCCGGATGGGATTGGCGAGCGTGCGTGGCATCTCGGGAATCGCGGTCTCGACGATGGCGCCGCAGGCCACGGCCTGCTCGTCCTCGGGCACGTCCTGGGGCCGGCTGATGACGCCGAAGGTGATACCATGCGCGGCCATGGCCTGGCGCCAATGCTCGTAGCCGCGGGAGGCGAAGGCCTCGCGCAGGATGGTGGCGAGCTCGGCCGAGCGCCTGCGCCGTTCCTCGAGGGCGGCAAAGCGCGGGTCGTCGATCAGGTCGGGACGCTCGATCGTCTGGCACAGCGGCAGCCACATCCTGTCCTCGCGCACGATGGTGAGCTGCAGCCAGCGATCGTCCGAAGTGCGGTAGATGTTGCCCAGCGCCGAACGCGGGCGCTCCGGCGGCGGCCGGTGCGGCAGGTAGGCGCCGACCAGGGCCGCCTGGGCGATGACTCCGCACGACCACAGGCCGTTGCCCAGTAGCGAGGTGCCGACCCACGAGCCTTCGCCGGTCTTCATGCGGTGGATCAGCGCCATCAGGATGGCCGAGACGAGGCCCATCGCGGTGGCGCGGTCGCCCTGCGCCGGGCCCGGCACGCCGGGCGGCCCGCCCTCGTAGCGCTGCGCGTCGAGCAGGCCGGAGCGCGCGAAATAGGCGGTGGCGTCGAAGCCCGGCCGGTCGCGGTCGGGACCGGTCTCGCCGTAGCCCGTCAGCGAGGCGTAGATCAGGCGCGGATTGACCGGCTTCACGTCCTGGTAGGCGAGGCGAAGCTTCTCGCGCACCGGCGGCGGGAAGTTGCAGATCAGAACGTCGGAGACGGCAACCAGCCGGTCGAGGGCGGCGCGGGCCTCGGGTTTCTTGAGATCGAGCACCAGCGAGCGCTTGTTCCTGGAATCCATGTGCCAGGGATAGTTGACCGTGCCCTTCGGATAGTTGGCCGAGTTGTTCATGATGGTGCGGTTGGGATCGCCGTCGGGGCCCTCGACCTTGATGACGTCGGCGCCCCAGTCGCCCAGCACGACGGCGGCGGCGGGCGCTGCAATGAAGGAACTGACATCCAGCACGCGCAATCCTGCCAGCGGCAGGCCAGACTCGCTCATATAACCCTCGACGGAGTTTGAATTGCAGCGGGGCGAGCCTCGACGGGGCATGCGCGAGCGTCAAGTGCGCGGTTGCCAAACCGCAGAGCGACGCGTATCTCCCAGCCTCCTTCAACCAGAGGAGCGCGCGTCGCCAGCGCATTATCGTCATGGGCTACAGAGTCGCCGTCGTCGGCGCGACCGGCAATGTCGGTCGCGAAATGTTGCAGATCCTGGCCGAGAGAAACTTCCCGGCCGATGATGTCGTTGCCTTGGCCTCCGCCCGGTCGGTCGGCAAGCAGACCTCGTTCGGCGACAAATCGATCCTGAAAGTCCAGGACCTCGCCAAGTTCGACTTCAAGGGCATCGACATCGTGCTGAGCTCGCCGGGCGCCAAGGTGTCGGCTGAGCACAGCCCGCGCGCCGCCAAGGCCGGCGCCGTGGTGATCGACAACACGTCGTACTGGCGCATGGATCCCGACGTGCCGCTGGTCGTGCCCGAGGTCAACGCCAAGGCGATCTCCGGCTACAAGGGCCGCGGCATCATCGCCAATCCCAACTGCTCGACCATCCAGATGGTGGTGGCGCTGAAGCCGATCCATGACGCCGCCGGCATCAAGCGCGTCGTCGTCGCGACCTATCAGTCGACCTCGGGCGCCGGCAAGGAAGCGATGGACGAGCTCCTGAACCAGACCAAGAGCTTCTTCGTGAACCAGACACTGGAGCCGAAGAAGTTCACCAAGAACATCGCCTTCAACGTCATTCCCCATATCGACGTCTTCATGGATGACGGCTCGACCAAGGAAGAGTGGAAGATGGTGGTCGAGACGAAGAAGATCCTCGACCCCAAGATCAAGGTTCATGCGACCTGCGTGCGCGTGCCGACCTTCATCGGTCATGCCGAGGCGGTGAATCTCGAGCTCGAGCGGCCGCTCGACGAGCACGAGGCGCGCCGCGTACTCGCCGCGCAGCCCGGCGTGCTGGTGGTCGATCGGCGCGAGCCCGGCGGCTACGTCACGCCGCAGGAAGTCACCGGACAGGATGGCGTGTTCGTGAGCCGCGTGCGCACCGATCCGACGGTCGAGAACGGATTGGCGCTGTGGGTGGTGAGCGACAATCTGCGCAAGGGCGCGGCGCTCAACGCCATCCAGATCGCCGAAGAATTGATCAAAGGCTACATCTAGTAGGAGACCTCGGCGCCACGGCCGAGCAGAAGAGGGCGCGGGCTTCCGTCCGCGCCCTTTTCCGCGGCACTGAAGGAAGAAGATAAAAACATTCAAGTACAGGTGCTTAAGAAAATCGCTTGATGTAGTATGGAAGCGTGAACGACACGTCGTCGATCCATCCTCTCCGCCCGGAATCACAGGCCTCGCCCGTGCCGACGCCGTTGTTCGCCAATGAAGTCGACAGCTTCGCCCAGCAGTTGCGGCTTGCCGCGCAAGCCCATCGCGCCGGCCGCCTCGACGAGGCGATCGCCTCCTATCTGCGTCTGCTGGCAGTGCAGCCCTATCACGCGGAGCTGCACAACAATCTCGGTGTGGCGTTGCGCCTGGCGGGCAAGCTCGAAGCCTCGGTGTCGCATCACCGCCTGTCGCTCGCGGCCGATCCCGACAATCCGGCGCTGCATTCCAATCTCGGCAATGCGCTGCGCGCCGCCGACCGGCTCGACGAGGCGGTGAAGCATCACTTCCAGTCGATCTCGCTCAATCGCGACTACGCCGAGGGCTTCTTCAATCTGGCGCTCTGCCTGCGCGACCTCGGTCGGCTCGATGAAGCGGTCGGCTGCTTCAGCCGGGCATTGGCTCTCCATCCCGACAACCGGCGCGCCAGGGTCGAGCTTGCCCTCGCGCTCCTGATGCGCGGCGAGCTCGCCGAGGGCTTCGCCGCCTATGAGGTGCGCAAGCGCCTGCCCGGCTCGCCCGCTCCGGACTTTACCCAGCCGGCCTGGGACGGGGGGCCTGTCGAGGGCAAGCGCATCCTGCTCTATCCGGAGCAGGGCCTGAGCGACGTGTTGCTGTTCGTGCGCTTCGCCCGCGAGCTCAAGCGCCGCGGCGCCACCGTGCTGGTGCTCTGCCAGGCGCTCCTGAAGGATCTCCTCGCCACCGCAGGGTTCATCGACGAAGTTGTGGCCGAGGGCGAGCCCCTGCCGGACTTCGATGTCCATGCCTCGATGGTGTCGCTGCCGCATCTCTGCCACGCCGATTTCCATGGCCTCGCGGCCGATCCCGCCTATCTGCGCGCGCCCGCGACAAGCCGCATCAAGCTCGGCCATCTCGAGAGGGCCAAGGTGCGGGTCGGCGTCTACTGGGCCGCCATGCCCGGCCAGCCGCAGGACCGCCGGCGCTCGGCGCCCTTCGCCGAGTTCATGGCGCTGGCCGGCGATCCGGAGCTGCTGGTGTTCAGCCTGCAGGGCGGCGTGCACCAGAAGGACATCCAGCAGTTCGGCGCCGGCGGGCTGGTGCATGACGTCGGCCGCGGCATCTTCGATTTCGCCGAGGCCGCCTCGGCGCTGGCGCAGCTCGACCTCCTGGTGTCGATCGACGCGCCGATCGCCCATCTCGGCGCGGCGATGGGGTTGCCCACCTGGGTGCTGGTGCCCTCCACCGTCGATTGGCGCTGGCAGCTCGGCGCCGCCGCCGCGCCCTGGTATCCGTCGGCGCGACTGTTCCGCCAAAGCCAGCCGGGCGATTGGGGCCCGGTCTTCGCCGCCGTCCGCCGCGAGCTCGAGACATTGAAGCGGACAAAGGCCTAGCCGCGTCGCTCCTCGAAGCGCCGCAGATCCCGCGCCTCGTCGACATCGTCCAGCCTGTCGGCCAGACCGACCGAGAATCGCGGAGGAATCCCCGTCAGCGTGTCGCCAAGCGCCTGCGGCGTCGACCAGCGCACGCCCTCGAACAGGCCGCGCGGCAGCGGCCTGTCACGCCGCGCACCAATCAGCCAGAAGCCGCCGTCGCTCGCCGGGCCGAACACCAGATCGTGGCGGCCGAGCAGGCGGAAGGCACGGTCGACGTGGCAGGCGCGCATCGCCGGGATGTCGCTGCCGACCAGCACCACCGGGCCGGGCGGCAGCGTTTGGAAGGGCTGTTTCATGCGCTGGCCGAGGTCGCCGCGGCCTTGCGGGCGCGCCTCGAGACCGCGCCACAGCGGATGGCGGAGGCAATCATCGGGCGTCACGAACAGCCAGAGAGTCCAGCGGCGATCCTTCGACAGGCGCCTGATCTGGCCGGCAAGGAGCGCGCGATAGAATCGTGTCGCCGCCGTCGCGCCGATCCCGCGCGCCAGGCGGCGCTTGACGCGCCCGACCTGCGGCGCGCGCGCGAAGATGACGAGGTGACGCTTCATGAGTTGTAGAGGCGGCGGATGGCGGACGGCGGAACGCCGGCAAAGTACAGGCTGAGGCAGAAGAAGTGCCGCGCCGGCCGCGCCAGCCAGCCGTGCCTCCGGTAGCGCGCGGCCGACGTGACGGCGTCGGTCTGCAGAAGCACGAGATTCCGGCGGCCGATCCGGCGCACGAGCTCGACATCCTCCATCAGCGGCAGCGCGGCAAAGCCGCCAAGCCGCCGATAGAAGTCGCGCGCCATCAGCAGGCCCTGATCGCCATAAGGCAGGCCCAGCGTGCGGCAGCGCCAGGCGGCGACGCGCTCAAGCCGGCGCGCGCCGCGGTCGGCGGAGTTGAAGCGCAGGCGGAAATAGCCTGCCTTGCCCGCATGCGCGTCCTGCGACACGAAACGCCGGACGACATCGGCCCACCCGTCGCCCAGCAGCGTATCGGCATGCAGAAAGAGGAGCCACGGCGCCTTGCCGGCGGCCGCGCCTGCCGCGAGCTGACCGCCGCGGCCGGGCGCCGTCGTCACGACCGAGGCGCCGGCCCGCCGGGCGATCGAAAGCGTGTCGTCGCGCGAGCCGCCGTCGCAGATCGTGATGGCGAGGCCGAGCCCGCTGCGGCCGGCGCGCAAGGCCGCCAGCGTGCGGGCCAGCGACGGTGCGGCGTTCAGGGTCGGGATGACGACGTCGATCTCGGCCGTCACTGGCTGCAGGCGGCTCCGCCCAGGACGCAGAACTTGGCGCAATGCGGATGATTGAGCCGCACGGCGCCGATGCTGTCGGCCAGCGTCTCGCCCAGCTCGAACTGCGGATCGTAGGGCAGCAGCGTGCAGGCGACGACGGCCGGTCGGGCCGCGCCCTTGCGCTTGATCACCATGCGCGAGGAGGCGCACATCACGCTGCCGGGGGATTTCTTCAGGATGCCCCAGCAGGCGGTGGTGATCTCCGGCACGTCGACCGTGGGATCCATTTCCGGGAAGAGCACCAGGACGGCCGGGTCGAAAGCGTCGATCGGCGCGCCAAGCTCGGCGAACAGCCGCGCATAGCCCGCGCGCACGCGCTCTTCGGGTTCTTCCGAGAAACGCCGCCCCGCGACATGGACCTCGAAGCCGGCCCGCGCCAGCCAGGCCAGCCCTTCGAGCGTCGGCTTCCAGCTTCGCGGCCCGCGTTCGGCCTCGTGCAGGCCGCGCTCGTAATGGTCGACCGAGACGCGCAGGGCGAGGTTGCGGCCATGGCGCTGCAGGAGCTCGAGCAGCGCCACCTTCATCCTGTGCATGGGCTTCATGCCGTTGGTCAGCACCAGCGCCTTGAAGCCGCGCGACAGCGCGTCCTCCAGCATCGCCGGCAGCTCGCGATTCATGAACGGCTCGCCGCCCGTGAAGCCGATCAGCTTCGTGGCATGGCCGTCGCGCCCGATCTCGTCGAGATAGGAGGCGACTTCGGCGGCCGTGAGATAGACGAGCCGGTCGTTGCGCGGCGACGATTCGATATAGCAGTTCCGGCAGGTGAGGTTGCACAGGGTGCCGGTGTTGAACCACAGCGTCTCAAGCGCCATGAGGCGGACATGGGCGCGCTCCTCGCCCTTGGCGGTTATCAGCGCGTCCTTGAACTTGGCGGGATCGAGCAGAGTGTCCGGCATCGGCAGATCCTGCGTCACGTTGCGGGAGGCCCGACAATAGCCTCGGTCTGCTCGATCGTGCCAGAAGACACACGGGGAATTGAAGGCTCGACGGTCAGGGCCTGGCCTCAGAGGCCGAGCGCGCGGCCGATCTGCCGCCACGGCAGCGGCAGCAGCGAGATCAGCGCCACCAGTCCGAAGCCCAGGATGACGGCGCCGGAGCAGCGGTTCAGCCACAACAGGCCGGTGCCGGTAAAGCTCGTGCGCAGCGCGACCGACGCCAGGCAGACGATGGTCCACCAGGCAAGCGCGCCGCAGAACACCGCCGTCACCAGCAGAGACGCGTCGGGCAGGCTGGCGCCGACGCCCGCGAGATCGCGGCTGGCGAAGGCGGCGCCGAAGGCCATCACGGTGAGCGGGTTGAAGACGGTGATGAAGAAGCTCGACGTGGCGTAATGGAAGTGCGTCGCCACGCGATGCTCGCTGTCGTCGGCCACCGGATCGCCGACGGTGCGCGGCCGGTGGCGCATGGTCGTCCAGCCCATGATCACCAGGCCGGTGCCGCCGATGCCGAGCAGCCAGGCTTCGCGGCGGGCGACGAACTCCTCGACGAAGGAGAGGCCGAATGCCGCAACCGCGCCGAACACCGCGTCGCCCAGCGCCGCGCCGATGCCGGTCATGTAGCCCGCCATCGCGCCCACCGTGATCGAGCGGCGGATGCACAGCGCCGCCGCCGGACCCACCGGCACGGCGATGAAGAAGCCGATGAGGGCGCCCTCGATGGCAAGCGTGACCGGATTGAAGACGAAGCCGGGAACGTTCATTGCCCGATTAGAATTTTTCCGCCGTGAAGCGACGCGGCGGGCGGACCAGCCGCTCCTGAGCGGCCACCAGTTGCAGTTCGCGTTCGCCCATCTGCCGTGTCATCTCCAGTACGGCGAAGATCGAGGAGGTGGCCTTGCCCAGCGCCTCGCCGACATCGCCGGTCGCGATCCAGTGCGCCGAGAACAAAGCAGCGACGGCGTCGCCGGTTCCATTGGGGGCGATGTCGAAGCCGATCAGCGGCGTTGAGACGCGCCAGGCCGCCTCGCGGCTCACCGCCACCATCTCGACCTGGTCGTGGGCGGCGTCGGCACGGCGCAGGCTGGTGATCAGGGCGAGCTTCGGTCCGTTGAGCAGGCTGCGCGCGGCCGCCAGCGCCTCGTCCATGGTAGACACCTTGCGGCCGGTCAGGTGCTCGAGCTCGAAGTGGTTGGGCGTGATCAGGTCGGCGGCGGGGATGGCGCGCTCGCGAAAGAAGGTGTCGATGCCGGGCTTTACATAGATGCCGGTGTCGATATCGCCCAGCACCGGATCGCAGCACCACACGGCCCGGGCGTTGGCCGCCCGCACGCGGCGCGCCGTGTCGAGCACGACATCGGCCAGCGCCGCATCGCCGACATAGCCGGTCAGCAGGGCGTCGCAGCGCGGCAGCAGGCCCAGCGCCTCGATGCCCTGCACGATCTCGGCCACCTGGTCTGCAGGGGCCGTGCGCCCGCGCCAGGCGCCGTAGCCGGTGTGGTTGGAGAATTCGACGGTATTTACCGCCCAGACCTCGTGGCCCAATCGTTGCAGGGGAAAGGTTGCCGCCCGATTGCCGACATAGCCGTAGGCAACATGGCTCTGGAGCGAAAGAAAGCGCATGGAAGCGGCCACCTTGCCACAAGGAGGCCCGTCATTATAGTCCGCCGCCTCTTTGGGGAGCCTTCGAGATGTCCAAGACCGTCCGTCCGCGTCGCAGCGTCCTTTATATGCCGGGCGCCAACACGCGCGCGCTGGAGAAGGCGCGCAGCCTGCCGGCCGACGCGCTGATCTTCGATCTCGAGGACGCCGTCGCCCCCGACGCCAAGGAGGCCGCGCGCACCAACGTCGTGCTGGCGGCCGAGAGCAAGGCCTACGGCAGGCGCGAGATCGCCATCCGCTGCAACGGGCTCGCCACGCCGTGGGGCGAGGCCGATGTCGCGGCCATCGCCACCTCGGGCGCCGACGCCATCCTGGTGCCCAAGGTCGAGAGCGCCGCCGAGGTGACGCATGTCGTGTCGCTGCTCGATACCGCCGGCGCCCCGCAGACGATGGCGGTGTGGGCCATGATGGAAACGCCCAAGGGCTTCCTGCGCGCCGAGGAGATCGCGGGCGCCCATCCGCGGCTCGCGCTGTTCGTCATGGGCACCAACGATCTGGTGAAGGACATGCGCGCGCGCCATACGCCGATGCGCCTGCCCCTGGTCACGGCGCTGGGGCTTGGCATGCTGGCGGCGCGCGCCCACGGCCTCACCATCCTCGACGGCGTCTACAACGACATCAAGGACGCCGAGGGCTTCCGCGCCGTCTGCCGGCAGGGCCTGGAGATGGGCTTCGACGGCAAGACGCTGATCCATCCCAGCCAGATCGAGCCCTGCAACGAGGTCTTCGCGCCGTCGGCGGCCGAGCTCGAGATGGCGGGCAAGATCGTCGCCGCCTTCAAGGCCGCGCAGGCCGAAGGCAAGGGCGTGGTCACGGTCGACGGCCGGATGATCGAGAACCTGCATGTCGAGCAGGCCGAGCGCGCGCTCGCGCTCGCCGCCGCGATCAAGGAATTGCAGGCCGCCGCATGAGCCCGAAGAGCAAGACCAGCAGCGGCAATTTCTTCGAGGATTTCAAGGTCGGCCAGGAGATCCGCCACGCCACGCCGCGCACGCTGACCGAAGCCGATGCGGCCCTGAATGTCGGCCTCTACGGCTCGCGCTTCGCCATCAATTCCTCGGACGTCTTCGCCCGATCGCTCGGCCTGCCGCGCGCGCCGCTCGACGACCTGCTGGTCTTCCATGTCGTGATCGGCAAGACCGTGCCCGACATCTCGCTGAACGCCGTCGCCAATCTCGGCTACGCCGAGTTCCGCTGGGGCGTGCCGGTCTATCCCGGCGACACCTTGTCGGCGCGCTCGACGGTGCTGGGCCTGCGCGAGAATTCCAACCGCGCGAGCGGCGTCGTGTGGGTGCGCTCGACGGGCGTGAACCAGAACGGCGAGATGGTGCTCGACTATGTGCGCTGGGTGATGGTGCACAAGCGCGATCCGCAGACGCCGGTCGGCGCGCCCGTCGTGCCGAAGACCGCGTCGGCGGTGGCCCCGGAAGACCTCGTGGTGCCGAGCGGACTGACGCTTGCTTCCTATGACGACGTCGCCGCCGGCTCTTCCTACCGCTGGGAGGATTACGAGGCGGGCGAACGCATCGACCATGTGAGCGGCATCACGCTGGAGGATTCCGACCACATGTTCTCGACGCGGCTCTATCAGAACACCGCGCGCGTGCATTTCGACGCCTTCGCCGGAAAGAACACGCGCTTCGGTCGCCGGCTCGCCTATGGCGGCCATGTCATCTCGCTGGCCCGCGCGCTCTCCTTCAACGGCCTTGCCAACGGCTTTCGGGTCGCCGCCATCAACGCCGGCAGCCATGTCGGCCCGACCTTCGGCGGCGACACGATCTATGCATGGTCGGAGGTGCTGGACAGCGCGCCGCTGCCGGGCCGCGACGATGTGGGTGCGTTGCGAGTGAGAAGCATTGCGGCCAAGGACTGCCCCTGCGAGTCCTGGCCCGGCCGGCAGGCCGACGGCAAATATCACCCTGCGGTGGTGCTCGACCTCGACTATTGGCTGCTGATGCCGCGCCGCTAGAATTTCGCTTAGAAATCCGAGGCTTAACGCGCGGCGCGCGGCGACTTTCGTTGACTTGAGGCGGCGTGGCGCTAAAAAAGCTCAGCCGTTTTCGGCAATAGAGGTTCTAACGCGATGAGCGTCGCCAATCGGCCGGTGCATCGGCCGCTTTCCCCCCATCTGCAGGTCTATCGCCCGCAGCTCACGTCCGTCCTGTCGATCCTGCATCGCGCCACGGGCATCGCGCTCGCGGTGGGCGTGCTCTACCTCGCGACCTGGGTGATCTATGCCGCGGCCGGCGCGCAGGCCTATGCGACGTTCCAGGCCTTCAACAGCTCGATCCTGGGCCGCATCGTCCTGGGCGGCTGGTTGTTCTGCGGCTTCTATCACCTATGCAATGGCATACGGCACCTGTTCTGGGACGCGGGCTACGGCTTCGAGCTCAAGGACGCCTATCGCAGCGGCTGGATCGTCGTTGTCGTCTCGCTGATCGCCACGCTCGTGTCGTGGATCGTCGGCCTCAGGCTGCTGTGAGGACTCGCGCATGAACGGCGATCTCAGGTCTCCTCTCGCCCGCGCCCGCGGGCTCGGTTCGGCCAAGGACGGGCTGCATCACTGGTGGGCGCAGCGGCTGACCGCCATCGCGCTGATCCCGCTGGTCGTGTGGTTCGCCGTCTCGCTGGTGATGATGAGCGGCGCCGACTACGAGGTCGTGCGCGCCTGGATCGGTTCGCCCCTGGTCATGGTGCTGCTGATCCTCGTCATCGCCGTCGGACTGCATCACGGCCAGCTCGGCATGCAGGTCGTGATCGAGGACTACGTGCACCGGGACGGCTGGAAGCTGGCGCTGATCATCGCGGTGCGGTTCATCGCCGTGTTGTTCGGGCTGGCCGCCATCGTGGCCATCCTGCGTATCGGATTCGGAGGCTGACATGGCCGAGGCGAGCAAGGACAACGGCGCTGCGCGGGCACGGTCAATATCGGCGGCAACGCCTACAAGGTGATCGATCACGAATACGACGTGGTCGTGGTCGGCGCGGGCGGCGCCGGCCTGCGCGCCACCTTCGGCATGGCGGCGAAGGGCCTGAAGACGGCCTGCGTCACCAAGGTGTTCCCCACGCGCAGCCACACCGTGGCGGCGCAGGGCGGCATCTCGGCCTCGCTCGGCAACATGGGGCCGGACGACTGGCGCTGGCACATGTACGACACGGTGAAGGGCTCGGACTGGCTGGGCGACCAGGACGCCATCGAATATATGTGCCGCGAGGCGGTGCCGGCGATCATCGAGCTCGAGCATTACGGCGTGCCCTTCAGCCGCACGCCCGAGGGCAAGATCTACCAGCGGCCGTTCGGCGGCATGACCACGGAATACGGCAAGGGCATCGCCCATCGCACCTGCGCGGCGGCCGATCGCACCGGCCACGCCATCCTGCACACGCTCTACCAGCAGTCGCTCCGCAACCACGCGGAGTTCTTCATCGAGTATTTCGCGCTCGACCTGATCATGGACGAGGGCGTGTGCCGCGGCGTCATGGCCTGGAACCTCGACGACGGCACCATCCATCGCTTCCGCGCCCACAAGACGGTGCTGGCGACCGGCGGTTACGGCCGCGTCTACTTCACCGCCACCTCGGCGCATACCTGCACCGGCGACGGCGGCGCCATGGCGCTGCGCGCCGGCCTGCCGGTCGAGGACATGGAGTTCATCCAGTTCCATCCCACCGGCATCTACGGCGCCGGCTGCCTGATCACCGAGGGCGTGCGCGGCGAGGGCGGCTACGTCACCAACGCCAGCGGCGAGCGCTTCATGGAGCGCTATGCGCCGTCGGCCAAGGATCTCGCCTCGCGCGACGTCGTCAGCCGCTCGATGACCATCGAGATCCGCGAAGGCCGCGGCTGCGGGCCCAACAAGGACTACATCGAGCTGCATGTCGAGCATCTCGACCCCAAGGTGATCCACGAGCGTCTGCCGGGCATCGCCGAGACCGCGCGCATCTTCGCCGGCGTCGACGTCACGCGCCAGCCGATCCCCATCCTGCCGACCTGCCACTACAATATGGGCGGCATCCCGACCAACCATCACTGCGAGGTCGTCACGGTGAAGGACGGCGATCCCAACGTCGTCGTCCCCGGCCTGATGGCGATCGGCGAGGCGGCCTGCGTCTCGGTGCACGGCGCCAACCGGCTGGGCTCCAACTCGCTGCTCGACCTCGTGGTGTTCGGCCGCTCCGCCGCCAACCGCGCGGCCGAGGTGCTGACGCCGGGCGAGCCGCACAAGCAGCTGCCGCACGCCGGCGAGGAGGCGATCGCCCGGCTCGACCGCCTGCGCCACGCCTCGGGCGGCACCGGCACCGCGCAGCTTCGCCTCAACATGCAGCGCACCATGCAGAACGACTGTGCGGTGTTCCGCACCCAGCAGAGCCTCGACGAGGGCTGCGCCAACCTCGACAAGGTGATCGCCGGCCGCTCCGACATCCGGGTCAAGGACCGCTCGCTGATCTGGAACTCCGATCTCATGGAGACGCTTGAGTTCGAGAACCTGATCCTGCAGGCCCAGGCCACCATCCGCTCGGCGGCCAACCGCAAGGAGAGCCGCGGCGCGCATGCCCGCGAGGACTATCCCGAGCGCGACGACAAGGAATGGATGAAGCACACGGTGATCTGGGTGGACGACAGCGGCAAGACCCGCATCGACTACCGCCCCGTGAAGCTGCAGCCGATGACCAACGACGTGCAGTCGTTCCCGCCAAAAGCCCGCGTGTACTAGGCCGCGCGTGTACTGAGGGCTGCCCGAGAGTTCGAGAGGAAGCGATGGCTGAGTTTGCATTGCCCGCCAATTCCAAGATCGGCGCCGGCCAGACCTACAAGGCGCCTTCGGGGGCGAAGAACATCCGGACGTTCAAGGTCTATCGCTGGACGCCCGACGACGGCAAGAACCCGTCGGTCGACAGCTACGAAGTCGACATGGACACCTGCGGGCCGATGGTCCTGGACGCGCTGATCAAGATCAAGAACGAGATGGACAGCTCGCTCACCTTCCGCCGCTCCTGCCGCGAGGGCGTGTGCGGCTCGTGCGCCATGAACATCGACGGCACCAACACGCTGGCCTGCACCAAGTTCATCGCCGACGTGAAGGGCGACATCAAGATCTACCCGCTGCCGCACATGCCGGTGGTCAAGGACCTGGTGCCCGACCTCAACGTGCCCTACGCCCAGCTCGCCTCGATCGAGCCGTGGCTGAAGTCGGCCACCCAGCCGCCGACCCGCGAGCGGCTGCAGTCGCCCGAGGAGCGCGCCAAGCTCGACGGCCTGTGGGAGTGCATCCTGTGCTTCTGCTGCTCGACCTCCTGCCCGTCCTACTGGTGGAACGGCGAGCGCTATCTCGGCCCCGCCGTCCTGCTGCAGGCCTATCGCTGGCTGGCCGACAGCCGCGACGAGGCCAAGGGCGAGCGCCTCGACCAGCTCGAGGATCCGTTCCGGCTCTATCGCTGCCACACCATCATGAACTGCACCAAGACCTGCCCCAAGAGCCTCAACCCGGCCAAGGCCATCGCTGAGATCAAGAAGATGATGGTCGAACGGGCGATTTGATCACTGCGGGCGCGCGCCTCCAGCCCTAATCCGTCCGCTCGAACCGCATCCTCTTGATGCGGCCGGTCGAGACTTCCAGCGCCGTCACCTTGCCGGCGCGGTCGCGCACCAGATGGGCAAGCTGGGTCACCGTGATCCAGTTGCCCGGCGTCTCGAGCTCGACCGTGTCGGCATCGAGGCCGCGCACCGGCCAGGGCGCGCCGCCGGCGATCAACGGTCCGCTGACGCGCGCCGCCCAGTCCTCGCCGTCGCGCTCGATCTTCCAGGCGGCGCCCGAATCGGCCGAGACATAGGTGCCGGCGAGGGCGGCCGGCACTGCCTTCCGGCGGCCGAGCTTCTTGAACGTGAGCACGCGCCCGGCGCCCAGGTCGACCCTCATGCTGCCCGTCCGTCCAGGCTTCAGCGCGAACTCGAACGAGCCGCGTTCTGCCGCCAGCCAGCCGTCGGCGCGGCGGCCCAGCGCAAAGGGCAGGCCGTTCTGCGTCACGGTCGCCTCGCCGTTGCGCCACGCCAGCTCGAACAGGGAGGGCTCCTCGGCGTTGAGCCAGGTGCCGCCGAGAGGCCGGATCTCGGCCTCGGTGACCGCCGGCAGAGCGGGCTTCAGCCGCTTGTCGCCTTCGAGGGCGAGCGTGGCGATCATGCGGGCCTGCCGCCAGGGATCGATGCTGCCGAGATTGGCGATCACCACCACGGTGAGATCCGCTTCCGGCAGGCGCAGGAATTCCGTGCGGAAGCCCGGCCACAGGCCGCCATGGCCGATGGTGAGAAGGCCGCGCAGCTCGTCGGCCTGCACGCCGCGGCGATATTTGTTGGCGTGATTGCCGGCGAGCGGCGCCGGGGTCGCAAGGTGCGTGGGCAGAGTCTTGGGCGAGAGCGTCGGCTGATCGAAATGACGGCTCCAGATCAGGAGATCCTCGACCGTCGAGGTCAGCCCGCCTTCGCCGCCCTGCGGATAGGCATGCGCCGCGCGCCGGAAGCCGTTCTTGGCGTCGCCGAGGTAGCCCGTGGCGAGACCCGGGATCACCGCGTCGATCTCGTGCACCAGCATGGTGCCGGTCATGCCGAGCGGCTGGAAGATGCGCTCGGCCAGGAAATCGCCCAGCTTCTTTCGGGCGAGCTTCTCGATGATCAGGCCCAGCAGCAGGAAGTTGCTGTTGCTGTAGAGGAAACGGCTGTTGGGCTCGAAGTTGAGATGGCCGTTGCGCAGGCAGGCCGCCAGCAGGTCGTCCGGCCGCGCCGGCTTGTCGAGCCCGTGGCCGCCCAGGCGCAGCAATTCGAGGAAATCGGGCAGCCCGCTCGAATTGCGCATCATCTGGTCGATGGTGACGGGCAGCGGCTTCAGCTCGCGCAGGTACTTGTGCGGCGGATCGGCGAGGTCGAGCTTGCCTTCTTCGGCCAGCATCAGCGCCGCGCTCACGGTGAACTGCTTGCTGACCGAGGCGATGCGGAAGCGCGTCCTGGGCGTGATCGGCACGCCGAGCTCGATGCTGGCGAGACCGTAGCCCTTGCAGAGCTCGATCTCGCCCTTCCTCATCACGGCGACGACGGCGCCCGGCGAGCCGGGCTCGGTGTAGCGGGAGAACAGCGCGTCGACGCGACGTTCGAGGGCGACGGATCCGATGGATTTCGACATGGGCGCAGTCAAGCCAAGCGGCTCGCCCTTGTAAAGCCAAGGCGCTACCTTGGCCCGAACACAGGAGGAACGCGTCGATGGAGCGCCGCTTTGTCACTGTCGAGAAGGGCCTGGGGCCGCAAGGCAGGATCGCCGTCGTGCGCTTCGACCGCGGCGACAACATCAATGCGCTGAGTCATCGGGCGATGCGCGAGCTGCGCGACGTGCCGGGAGATTTCGAGGACGACCTCGAAACGTCGGTCGTGATCCTGACCGGTTCGGCGAAAGCCTTCTCGGCCGGCTTCGACCTCAAGGACCCCGAAGGCCGTCAGCGCGACTCGCTGTCGGTCGGCGAACGCATCCACCGCCAGCGGCTCGGTCCCAGGATGTGCAAGGCCTGGCAGGACATGGACCAGGTCACCATCGCCGCCATCGAAGGCCATTGCATCGGCGGCGGCGCCGCGCTGGTGGTGGCGCTCGATTTCCGCACCTGCGGACGCTCGGCGCATTTCCGCATTCCCGAGGTCGAGCTCGGCATGAACATGAGCTGGGGCTCGATCCCGCGCATGCTGGCGTTGATGGGGCCGGCGCGCACCAAGCAGGCGGTGATCCTGGCCTCCGACCGCATCTCCGCCGCCGAGGCGCTGGACTGGGGTCTGGTCGAGAACGTCGTCGAGGACGGTCGGGCGTTCGCCGCCGCCATGGAATTCGCCGGGCGCATCGCCCGCCAGCCGCCGATCCCGGTGCGCATGAGCAAGACGACGGTCAACCGCTTCGCCCATGCGCTCGACGATCTTGGAGCGCACATGGACTCCGACCAGAACGTGCTCACCGGTTTGACTGAGGACTACAAGGAAGGTACGTCGGCCTTCCGCGAGAAGCGCAAGCCGGTATTCAGGGGCCGTTAGGTACAAAGTTGCTGTCATCCCGAGCGCAGCGAGGGACCTTTGGGGCGACAGGAAAGGTCCCTCGCTTCGCTCGGGATGACAATCTCACGGCAACGACATTCACGCGTCAGTTCTAAAGCTTCCGCCCCGGCAGCTTGTCGATGATCGCCTGGCGCTCGGGATCGTCGAGCATCGCCCAGCGGCCGATCTCCTCGATGGTGCGCTTGCAGCCGAGGCAGAAGCCGCTCTTGCGGTCGAGCGTGCAGATGCCGATGCAGGGCGACATCACGCGTCGCGTCGGCAAGGGCGGCGGTCCGTCGCCCATGGCGGCTCAGGGCTTCTTGCTGAGTTCCGCGAGCTGGTTCTGCAGCTCGTCGAGCTTGCGCTTCAGCTCGTCGATCGCCGCCTCGTTGGGCGGGCCCGGTGTCTCCGCCTTCGGAGGCTCCTGTCCGTTGGCGGCGCCCGGCATCGCCGCGCCCGGGGCGCCCTGGCCGGCGCGGAACGGATTGAACATGCGCATGGCTTGCTCGAACATCGCCATGTTCTGCTTGCCCATCGATTCGAACTGCTGGAACGGATTGAAGCCGAAGGCATTCTGCAGGTAGCGCCGCATCTGCTCCTGGTTGCGCGCGAACTGCGTCATCGACATTTCGAGATATTGCGGCACCACGCCCTGCAGGCTGTCGCCATAGAAGGAGATGAGCTGGCGCAGGAAGGGAATGGGCAGCAGCGTCTGGCCGCCTTTGCTCTCTTCCTCGAAGATGATCTGCGTCAGCACCGAGCGCGTGATGTCGTCGCCGGTCTTGGCGTCGTAGACGACGAAGTCGGTCTTGTCCTTCACCATCTGCGACAGATGATCGAGCGTCACGTAAGCAGAGGTGGCGGTATTGTAGAGTCGCCGGTTCGCGTACTTCTTGATCACCACCGGAGCGGGCTTGGGTCCGCCCTCGGTCACTGCCTGATCGGCCATTACGCTTCGCTCCCTAGCTCGCGGCCGTCGTGAACGTCCGTTTACTTCGGATCGACCACCTTAGCGCCGATGCCGCAGTGCGACAAGGAGCGCTTTGCGGCTGCGAAAGCGGCGCTCGTGCGGCGATGGGCTATAGTGAACCATGGCTTCCGAAAAGGACGATACAGCCGACTTCGACCGGTTGGCGCGCCGCTATCTCGACCTCTGGCAAAGCCAGCTCTCGGGCCTGGCGTCCGATCAGGCCTTGACCGAGCAGATCGCCCGTCTTTTCGCTGCCGCGAACACGCAGGTGGCGGCAGCCATGAAGATGGCTCAAGGAGCACACCATGCAGCAGCCTCGCCTTCTTCCGAGCAGGCTGGGACCCCGTCCGCTGCCGCTTCATCTGGGCACGGTGCTGATGACATTGGCGAGCTCAGAAAGCGCGTGGCGGCTCTGGAAGCCCGCCTCGCCGAACTCGAAGCCAGGCTCCGCGACGCCTGAATCGATCGCAGCCCTGCTGCCCGAGATCGCCGCCCTGGAGGCGCGGACCGGTGCCGGCAGGTTCGACGCCGCCCTCCATCGGGAGATCGCACGGCGCCTGCACCGGCTGGCCGACGGCGTGCTGGCCTATCGCCGCCATGCCGCCCACCGCACCCTCGAGGATCCGCCGGCGGTCTGGCACGAAGGCAATACGCGGCTGCTCGACTTCGGTGCCACCCATCGCAGCGCGCGCGGCCGCGGCCGCGGCCGGCGCGCCGTGCTGGTGGTGCCGTCGCTGATCAACGGCTGGCAGGTGCTCGACCTCACCGCCGAGAAAAGCCTGCTGCGCGCCCTGGCCGCCAGCGGGCTGCGGCCCTACCTCGTCGATTGGGGTACGCCCGATGCCGAGGAGCGCCGTTTCGACAGCACCGCCTATGTTGCCCGCCTGGAGCGTGCGCTTGGCTTCGTCACCAGGCGGGCCCGCCGCGCGCCGGCGGTGATGGGCTATTGCATGGGCGGCACGCTCGCCGTGGCGCTGGCGGCGCGCCAGCCGCGCCGGGTCGCCGGCCTGGCCCTGCTTGCCGCGCCCTGGGACTTCCATGCCGACAAGACCGGCCATGCCTTCCTGCTGTCGGCCGGCCCGCTGCTGGCGGAAATGGCGGACCGGGTCGGCGAACTGCCGGTCGACGTGCTGCAAACCCTGTTCTGGTCCCTCGACCCCTGGCTCGCGATGAAGAAGTTCGGCCGTTTCCTCGGCATGGACCCCGCGAGCGCCTCGGCGCAGGAATTCGTGCTGCTCGAGGACTGGGTGAATGGGGGCCCGCCGCTGGCTGGCCCGACCGCGCGCGAGTGCCTGATCGGCTGGTACGGCGACAACCTGCCCGGCACCGGCAAATGGGTCGTGGGCGGCCGCTGCATCCTGCCGTCCAGGATGAAGGTGCCGTCCCTGGTGATGATCCCGTCGGGAGACCGCATCGTGCCGCCGCTCTCGGCCGCGGCTCTCGCCGAACCGAGGCGCGGCCTGAAGAACGTCACGCGCGTCGACCTGCCGCTCGGCCATATCGGCATGGTGGTGAGCGGCCGCGCCCGCGAGTTCTGCTGGACGCCGCTGATCGAGTGGCTCGGCGCCCTTCCCGCCCGGCGGCGCCGATGACGGAACGGGAGAAATCCTTCGATTGGCGCGTGCCGGCGGTCTGGGCGGTGCTGCTCGTGGTCTCGCTGCTGGCGCAGACCTATGTGCAGATGGCCGACGAGGCGCGCCACGGCAACGCCATCGGCCTGGGCCATGGACTTGCCATCGAGAGCACGAGCCACCTCGTGATCGCCGCCCTGTTGCCGGCCCTCTACTGGCTCCATCGCCGCTGGCCGGCCACCGGCGGCCTTCGCAACGTCCTGATCCTGGTGCTCGCGGTCGTGCCGTTCAGCCTGGCCCACACGCTGGGCATGGCGGCGCTGCGGCTGCTGTGGTTCAGCGCGATCATGGGCGAGCCCTACAGCTTTCCACTGACCCTCGACCGGCTCGCCTATGAGTTCGCCAAGGATGTCGTCTCCTACGGCATGTTGAGCGTCGGCGTCGTGATGTTCGATCATCTGCTGCGCCGCGCGCCGGGTCCCTCGCCGGCGCCTCCCCCGGCTTCGGCCGAACCCTTGCGCGCCGGCCCGCTTCCGGAGCGCTTTGCCGTGCGCAAGCGCGGCAAGGAGATCCTGGTCGACATGGCCGACATCGATTGGGTCGAGGCGGCCGGCAACTACGCCGTGCTGCATGTCGGCGGCGAGACGCTGGAGATCCGTTCCTCCCTCAGCAAGCTCGAGGGCGAGCTCGATCCCCGGCGGTTCGTCAGGGTTCACAAATCCTACTTGGTGAATGTCGCGCGCATCGCCGAAGTGACGCCGTGGGTCAGCGGCGACTGGCGCATCCGGCTGCAGGACGGCGCCGAAGTGAATCTCAGCCGCCGCTATCGCCAGCGCTTCGAGACTTTGGTGCCGGTCAAGAGCTGATCCGTTGTCCGCCCTGTCCTGGCGACTTTTTTTGGCACCGCGGCGCTCTATATCTGTATCGTGCGTCCGCTGTTCGGTCTGAAAGCGAGGCGCTCGACCGCGGAGCAGACAGGGCGGCACGGGCCAAGACCGGTCCTTGCCGGTGCCGCCGGCCAGCCTGTAAAATCCCCATCAGGGCGGCCGCTAAGGAGGATACCATGGCAACCGACATCGTCATCGCGAGCGCTGCGCGCACGCCTATCGGCTCGTTCAATGGCGCGTTCGGCGCCGTTCCCGCCCACGATCTCGGCAAGGCCGCCATCAAGGGCGCGCTCGAGCGCGCCAAGGTGAAGCCCGAGGAAGTCGATGAGGTGATCATGGGCCAGATCCTGAGCGCCGCTCAGGGCCAGAACCCGGCGCGCCAGGCGGCGGTCAATTCCGGCATCCCGGTCGAGAAGACCGCGCTCGGCGTCAACCAGCTTTGCGGCTCGGGCCTGCGCGCCGTGGCCTTCGGCTGGCAGGCCATCCGCAACGGCGACGCCTCGATCATGGTGGTCGGCGGCCAGGAGAGCATGAGCCAGGCACCGCATGCCGCCTACATGCGCGAAGGCACCAAGATGGGCGAGCTCAAGATGACCGACACCATGCTCAAGGATGGGCTGTGGGACGCCTTCCACGGCTATCACATGGGCAACACCGCCGAGAACGTGGCGCAGAAGTACCAGATCACCCGCGCCGAGCAGGACGCCTTCGCCGCCTCCTCTCAGAACAAGGCCGAGGCGGCGCAGAAGTCCGGCCGCTTCAAGGACGAGATCGTCCCGGTCACGGTCAAGACCCGCAAGGGCGACATCGTGGTCGACACCGACGAGTTCCCGCGCCACGGCACCACCGTCGAGACGCTCGGCAAGCTGCGCCCGGCCTTCGCCAAGGACGGCTCGGTCACCGCCGGCAACGCCTCGGGCATCAATGACGGCGCGGCGGCGCTGGTGCTGATGACGGCCGAGGAGGCCAAGAAGCGCGGCGTCAAGCCCCTCGCCAGGATCGTGTCGTGGGCCACCACCGGCGTCGACCCGGCCATCATGGGCATCGGACCCGTGACCGCGACCCAGGCGGCGCTGAAGAAGGCCGGCTGGACGGTCAAGGACCTCGACCTCGTCGAGGCCAACGAAGCCTTCGCCGCGCAGGCCGTCGCGGTCGGCAAGCAGCTCGGCCTCGATCCCGACAAGCTCAACGTCAATGGCGGCGCCATCGCGCTGGGCCATCCGATCGGCGCCTCGGGCGCGCGCGTGCTCACTACGCTGCTTTACGAAATGCAGAAGCGCGACGCCAAGAAGGGCCTGGCCACGCTCTGCATCGGCGGCGGCATGGGCATCGCCATGTGCGTGCAGCGCGACTGAGGATCGGCGATCCGCGGGCCGCGAGGCCCGCGCTGTTCCCGCCTCAGTATTTCGGCGGCTGGTCCAGTTCCAGCACGTGCTGGCCCGCGCGCACGATACGGCGTCCCTCGGCCGGCGAAAGCTCGAGAATTTCCGTGCCGCCGGTATCGGTGGGCTGGATCAGCAGGAAGCGCGTCTGCCCTGGCATGACGGTGATGATCTGCTCGCTGCCGCTCTGCGTGCCGAAGGCGTGGATGTCGTAGAGCCTGGGATCGAGATTGAAGAGCATCCAGGTCTGGCTGGTCAGGCCGCCCACCGGCCGCCGGCCGATGCTGAGATTGATCGGCGGTGCGCCCTCCGGCGCGGTATCCCGGATGAGATAGACGGCGGCTTGGCCGGGGTTCGGCTGCGGGAAGTTCGGACCGTAGGCGCTTTCCCATTTTGAAGTTATCGGCGCGAAGTGTGAGCAGGCGGCTACCAAAAGGACAAGCGCGACGGCGACGAATTTCTGCATGCAACGACCTCCGGCCGCAGCGTCGGACGGTTGGGCTTGGGGGTCAAGCGCGGCATGTTCGAAGGGCGAGGCGGTCGGGATGTCAGTGCCCCGCCGGCATGTCCGGCCGGGGCTTGACCTTGCGCAGGATGAGAGCAAGCGGCACGGCGGCGAGCGAGATCAGCATCAGCACCCAGAAGACGTCGATATAGGCCAGCAACGAGGCCTCCACCTGCACCTGCCGTCCGATCCAGGCAAAGGCCTGCTGCTGGGCGTGGAGAGCGGAGCTGCCATGGGCCGTGAAATAGTCCGTCATGCGTTGCAGCGTCCCCTGGTATTGCGGGTTCGACGGCACGACATGCTCGACCAGCCGGCTCTGATGGAATTGCTCGCGGTAGGCCAGCACGTTGATGGCGAGCGATATGCCGATCGAGCTGCCGATGTTGCGCGCGGCGTTCATCAGCGCCGAAGCCTGGTCGGTCTTGTCGGGTGGAAGGCCCTCGTATGACGCCGCGATGATGGGGATGAAGATCAGCGGCAGGCCGAGGCCGATATACATGCGCGACAGCGCGAAGAACCAGAAGTCGACATTGCCGTAGAGCCTGGTCAGGTCGTACATCGACGCCGCGATGATCAGGGCTCCCGCGGCGATCAGGTATTTCGGCTGGACATGGCCAGACAGGCGGCCGACGACCAGCATTATCGCCATGGTGACGAGGCCGCCCGGCGAGAGGGCGAGGCCGGCCCAGGTCGCGGTATAGCCGAAATCCTGCTGGACCAGCTCGGGCAGGAACTGCGTGGTCGCAAGCAGGATGGCGCCGGTCGCCATCATGACCAGGAAACAGGATCCGAACTGTCGCGACGCCACCATGCGCAGGTCGACCGCGGAGTTGCGACGGGTGGCTTCCCAGGGGATCATGAGCATGAACGCCAGGCCGCAGATCGCCGCGAAGGTGACGATGAAGCCGGAGGCGAACCAGTCGTCCTCCTGGCCCCGATCGAGCACCACTTCGAGCGCGCCGAGGAAGGTCGCGACCAGCAGGAAACCGATGAAGTCGAAACGCACGCCTTCGGCCTTCAGCCGGGCGCACTCCTCGACCGCCGCCTTCGGCTCCTGCAGAACGGTCGCGACAAGCGCGATCGACAGCAGGCCGACGGGCCCGTTGATCAGGAAGCACCACTGCCATCCCCAATTGTCCGACAGCCAGCCGCCGAGCGTGGGTCCGACCACCGGGGCGACCACGACCGCGATGCCGAACAGCGCGAAGGCCTGTCCGCGCTTGGCCGGCGGGAAGGAATCCGCGAGGATCGATTGCGAGACCGGTACCATGCCGCCGCCGCCCAGGCCCTGCAGCACGCGGAAGAGCAGCAGCGACGGCAGGTTCCAGGCAAAGCCGCAGAGGACGGAGCTCACCGCGAACAGCGTGACGCAGGCGAGATAGAACGGCTTGCGGCCGAACCTCTTGGCCATGAAGCTGCTGGCCGTCAGGATCACGGCATTGGCGACGAAGTAGGTCGTGACCGCCCACGACGCTTCGTCGACGCTGACGGCAAGGCTGCCGGCGATGTAGGGCAGCGCCACATTCGCGATCGTGGTGTCGAGCACCTCCATGAAGACCGCGATCGACACCACCATCGCGACCAGCCACGGATTGGGGCTGCCGGCCGCGACCTTGGTGCTCATCCGTGCCCCGTGAGACGCTCGTAGAGGGACGGCTGGGGGTTCACGCGCACCGTCGGCTCGACCGACATTCCCGGTCCGAGCGCGACGTCGGTCGGCGGATTGTCGAGGACGAGCTTGACCGGCACCCGTTGCACGATCTTCACGAAGTTGCCGGTGGCATTCTCCGCCGGCAGCAGCGAGAACGCCGTTCCCGACCCCGGCTGCACGCTGGCGACGTGACCGTGGATGATGCGATCGGGATAGGCATCGATGCGGATCGTCACGGGTTGGCCGGGCCGCATGGCGGTGAGCTGGGTTTCCTTGAAGTTCGCCGTCACCCAGATCTCGTCGGGTACGAACATCGCGAGACTGGCGCCCGCCTGGACGAACTCGCCGACGGCCGCCGAGAGATTGACGACGCGTCCGGGCTGGGCGGCGGTCACCGTCGTGTAGGAAAGGTTGAGCTTTGCCTGGTCGAGCTGCGCCTGTTGCTGCGCGAGATTTGCCTGGGCATTGCTGCGCTGCGCCTTGAGCGATTCGATTTGCCGCCGCGCGACGGTGAGGGACGCCTGGGCGTCCGTGAGGCCCGCCTGGTCCTGCTTGAGCTTCGACTGCGTCTGCTGCGCCTGCTGCACCGTGCCGGCACCGTGCTTGGCCAGATCCTGATAGCGGGCGGCGTCTTCTTCGGAAAACTTCACGGCCGCCTGGGCGCGCGCCACTTCGGCCTGCGCCGCTTCGATCTGCGCCTGCTGGACGGCGATTTGGGCATCGATGCTGCGGATGCCGGCTTCGCCGGCGGCGACCTGCGCTTCGGCCTGCTTGAGCGCGATCTGGTAGTCGCGCTGGTCGATACGCGCGATCACGCCGTTTGCCGGGACATGCTGGTTGTCGGTGACAGGCACTGCAACGAGGTAGCCCGATACTTTTGGCGCCACTGCGAATTGACGCGCGTCGATGAAGGCGTCGTCCGTGGTTTCGAAGCGGCTGGCATTGTCCCAGTAGAGGTAGCCGCCGATCGCGATCACCACGAGCAGGATCAGGCCGATGGCAACTGCATATCGATTGCGACGCAGGAAACTCGCCGCAGACTTCTCGTCGCCTTCGTCTTCCGTCGGCGGCTCGTGGTCCGGCCCGGCGGGCGGACGCCGGTCTTCTCTCGGCAAATCTTCTTCTCGCAGGGCGCGGTCCCTTGCCGGGCCGGGCCGAGGCTTGGGCGCGTCCAGCACCTGCGATTCATCGTCGTGATTGTTTGCTCTGCGCACCATGTTGGGCTGCCTTTGCCAGGTCCGAGCGCATCGCCGCAGGCTTGGGCGACCAAGGCGGAGAAACCACCGCCGGGAAAGCGCATGGTTTTCAAACGCCGTCCTGGCGGGCGAGTTGCTTCTGCCGCCCGGCGGGGCAGGCTTGCTGGAACGGCGAGGCTAGGTGTGTGGTCCCGGGATGAGATGGTGCGGGTTTATCTTGAAGATTGACGGATCTTTGGTCCGGGTCTCGCAGATGACCTGATAGGGCGTCCGCCACTTCAGCGCCTTGAGGTGCTTGGCGAAGTTGTAGGCGGTGACGAAGGCCAGGACATGGGCCTTGAGGCTTTCCAAGTCGTCGTAGTGGTAGACCTTAACTGTGGCGTCCTTGATCGTCCGGTTCATCCGCTCGGCCTGGCCGTTGGTCCACGGGTGATAGGGCTTGGTCAGTCTGTGCTCGATGCCATGCTCGATGCAGACGCGGTCGAAGATGTGCGGACCGAGCAAGCGAGTGCTGGGCCGCTCCCTGTTCTTGGGTAGGTCGGCGAAGGCCATGCCGTTGTCGGTGAGCACGATGTGGATCTTGTAAGGGAAGACCTCCACCACGTTCCTGAGGAAGGCTGAGCCTTCCATCTTGCCGGCGCTGTCGTGGAACTCGACGTAGGTGAACTTCGAGACCCGATCGATGGCCAGGAACATGACCAACTTGCCGTCGGTGTGGCGGAGCTCGCAGCTGTCGATGTGGACGTAGCCGATCTCATAGGTCTTGAACCGCTTGCGCTGCTCCTTGGTCTCCTCGACTGGCAATCGGGAGATGCCATGACGCTGGAGGCAGCGATGCAGGGCGCTGCGGCTGAGGTTGGGGATGGTGTCTCTCAGGCAGCCCAGCACATCGTCCAGCGGCAGCAGTGTCTTCTGCCGGAACGCCACGACGATGGCTTCCTCGGCCGGTGTCAGCACCGTGCTCCTGGGCACCTTCGGCCCCATCGGGGCATCGGCTGTCGTAGCCCGACAGCGCCATTTCTTCACCGTCTTCGGGTTCAGGCAGTGTCGAGCGGCAAGGGACCGGGTGCTCTCTTGCGACGCTTGGAGCTCGGCTCGAACACGCGGCGTCGTGCGGGCGCAGCCATGAAGAACGCCTCCCAAAATGCATCCTCCCCCTGACAACTCAGGATCGATGATGCACCATCAGTCTCCGGGACTACACACCTAGGCGCAGACCGGCTGCGGCAAAGCGCGCAGCCGGGCCAGCGGCGACAGCACGATCACCAGGGTGGAAAGCGCGAAGGCCGCCGCGATCATCAGCAGGGCGGCATGCAAGCCGGCCTGGGCCGCCACGAAGCCGCCGGCCAGGGCGCCCAGTGGCCGCACGCCGTAGATCGCCGTCTGCAGCGTGGCATTCACACGGCCCATGAAGGGTGTGGGCGTGACGAGCTGGCGCACCGTGATCTGGCAGATCAGCCACAGCATCGGCCCGAAGCCGACCAGGAAATGTCCCGCGGCGGCAAAGGCGAAGCCGTCGGCCGGGGAGGCGGCGAGGAACGAGGCGGCCGCGATCACCGACACCGCCGGTCCGAAGATCAGGATCGCGAAAGGCGGCAGGCGCCTCGCCGACACCGGCGCCACCAGCGCGCCCAGGATGAGCCCCGCGCCATAGGCCGATTGGGCGAGGCCCATGCGTGCCGGATCGAGACCGAGCGGTCCCAGCGCCAGCGGCGCCCAGATCGCCAGCAGGGCGAAGAAGGCGAAGTTCCAGCAGATGGCGCAGAGGCTGATGCCACGCAGCAGGTCGTGACGCACCACGAAGCGCGCGCCGGCCTGGATGGCGGCGGCGAAGGAAGGCCGTTGCGCGTCCGTGACCGGCGCCGGCGTCCTGGGCAAAGCAAGGACGCAGGCCAGCGCCAGGGCCGCCCCCAGCGCCGCGAGCGCATAGCCCCAGGTCGGCGACAGGAGCTGGGCGAGCAGGCCGGCCGCGAACGGCGCGGCCAGGCTGACGATGGCGCGCGCCAGCTCCAGGCGCGCATTGGAGCGCGACAGGTCGGCCGGCGGCACCAGGCTCGGCAACAGCGAGACGGAGGTCAGGACATAGACCACGGTGCCCGACGCGCCGACGAAGGCGGCGACACCGAGCAGCAGGGCGACGCCCATGGCGGCCGCGATCACGGCGACGATGGAAGCGCCGAGCCCGAGCCCCAACGCCACGATCAGCAGGGTGCGGCGCGGCATGTGGTCGATCCAGGCGCCGGCCGGCAAGGAGACCAGCAGCCAAGCGGCGCTTTGGGTGGCGACCAGCAGGCCGAGCACGTCGGGTCCGACGCCCAGCATCAGGGTCGCGGTCAGCGGCAGGGTGGCGAGCGCCAGTTGGTCGGCGGCGTGGGTCCCGGCGGCGGCGCCGAGCAGGGCGGTGAAGGGTTTCATGGTTGCGGTTCTATGATCGGCCGCACCGCGCCGTTATCCGGCACCGACTGCGCATTCGTGTCTCTTGCCCGCGACCGGCCAGAAACGGTTAGAGTATGGTCGCGGTAACGAGAGGGAGGAAAGCAATGGCCGGACGTGTTGCAGTCGTGACAGGCGGAACCCGCGGCATTGGCGCCGCCGTCTCACGCATGTTGAAGGACAAGGGCTACAAGGTGGCGGCGACCTACGCCGGCAACGACGCCGCGGCGCAGAAGTTCAAGGCCGAGACCGGCATCAACGTCTACAAGTTCGATGCCTGCGATTTCGCCGCCTGCCAATCGGGCATTGCCCAGATCGAGAAGGATCTCGGACCGGTCGAGGTGCTGGTCAACAATGCCGGCATCACGCGCGATTCGACCATGCGCAAGCTCACGCGCGACATGTGGGATGCCGTGATCGACACCAATCTCGGTTCCTGCTTCAACATGTCCAAGGCGGTGTGGGAAGGCATGAACACGCGCGGCTTCGGCCGCGTCGTCAATATCGGCTCGATCAACGGCCAGGGCGGCCAGTACGGCCAGGTCAATTATGCCGCCGCCAAGTCGGGAATCCACGGCTTCACCAAGGCGCTGGCCCAGGAGGGCGCGTCCAAGGGAATCACCGTCAACGCCATCGCGCCGGGCTACACCGAGACCGACATGGTCGCCGCCGTGCCGGCCAACGTGCTGGAAAAGATCGTCGCCAAGATCCCGGTCGGACGGCTGGGCAAGGCCGACGAGATCGCCCGCGGCGTGATGTTCCTGATCGCCGACGACGCGGGCTTCATCACCGGCTCGACGCTGTCGATCAACGGCGGCCAGCATATGTATTGAGCGTGTCGGAGCCCATCAGCAGCAGGTTGGGTGTGCCGCCGGCGTTCCATGCCGACTTGGCGGTTTCAGCCTGCTTGGCCTGCCACGCCTGAGCAGCGGTTCGTTGGCGGCCTCGGCTCGGGCGCCCTTCGGCGTTCCTGTTACCGCGGGGATAGCCTCACCGCCGTCATGTAGCGGGCGCGGTAGTAGTCGCCGTCCAGGGGCGAGACCTGGACCGGCGAGCCGCGATGCGTGGCATGAACGAACTGGTCGTTGCCGACATAGATGCCGACGTGGGTGAAGGTGCCGCGGTAGCCGAAGAAGACGAGGTCTCCGCGCTTGAGGTCGCTGCGCGCGACCGGCCTGCCCTCGCGCGCCATGTCGTGCGGCATGCGCGGGATGGTTTGTCCGAAGACCGCGCGGTAGAGGTAGTAGACAAAGCCGCTGCAATCGAAGCCGCTCGGCGAGGTGCCGCCGTAGCGATAGGGCGTGCCCAGGTACTTCATGGCGCGCGAGACCAGGCGGTCGCCCCAATCGTTTGCGACCGCTTGGGTGGCGTATGAAGCCGGGACCAATGCAGGTTCCGCGCTCCTGAAACCGGCATACGCGCCGTTTTCCTGCTGCCATTTGGCATTGAGTTGATCGGCGACGTTGTCCGTCGGATCGGCCTGGGGAGCGGCCTTGTGAGCGGCCTTCACCGGAGGTTTCAGCTTCGACTTCGCCGGCGCCTTGACCTGGGCCATTGCGGGAGAAAGAACGCCGGCCGTCCCGAACAGGACCAGGGCGGCCAGCACCATGGCCGAACAGGCTGTCGCCTGGATAATGACTTGTACGCTCGAGCGCGTGGAGCGCCCGGTTCCCAACGCCATGAACTTCTCCCCCTTGGAACCAAAGCAGGGCGGCCGGTGGCCTGTCGCATAGTGGCGAAAGACGACTCGTCCGTCCAACAAATGTTGCAAATTTGCCACATTAATTTCGGGCAGCTACGCATTGATTTTTCTTATTTTTCGGGACTCGCCTCCCGTCGCTCTCCGCAGGCCGGACTGTCCGAGCCTGGCGCCCGGCCACGATTGAGTCCTTAAATTACCTGTCCCAATTCACCGTTTTCCTCCGCGGCCACGCGCGGAATCACACGACCCAATTTCTGGGGCGCTTCGTCGAACCGACGTTCCTCGGCCCAGTCGCGCTTGGCGACCGGATAGGCGAAGGTGAGCGCGAGGGCATCGCCTGCCCTTCCCGAGACAACTCTTTTGTTCGTGGAGTGAGCCATGGCGAAATTGACCGAGTACAAGGACATGAATCCGCGGGCGAAGGCCGTCGTCGAGGGCATCGCCCAGGCGCGCGGCATCGATCCGGCCAACATCAACAATGTCTGGAAGGCGCTGGCGCGCCATCCGGCGGTGATGGAGCGCTTCGCCGCGGAGATGAAGGCGGCCTTCGCGCCGGGCAAGCTCGATCCGCTCACCAAGGAGTTAGTTTATCTCGCGGTCAGCGTCGCCAATCAGTGCGACTATTGCATCGCCTCGCACGGCGCCATGGCGCGCCAGAAGGGCATGACCGAGGAGATGCACGAGGAATTCATGGCCGTGGTGCTGGCCGCGCAGAAGGGCAACAAGATCGCCATGGCCTATCGCGTGCCGGTCGATGCCGCATTCGAGGAGAAGTGACCGTGAACGACGTGAAAGCCCCGACCTGGGACGCCAATCTCTATCTCAAGTTCGTCGACCATCGCCTCAGGCCTGCGCTCGATCTCATGGGACGGCTCGATCCGGCGAACGGCGCGCGCGCGGGTCATGCGATCTACGATCTCGGCTGCGGCGCGGGCAATATCACACGCATCCTGGCCGAGCGCTTCCCCGAGGCGCCGATCGTCGGCATCGATTCGTCGGAGGAGATGCTGGCCAAGGCCCGCACCCAGACCGTCGACAAGCGTGTCACCTTCACCAAGGGCGATCTCGCCCATTTCAAGCCCGGCCTGCCGCCGTCGATCCTCTACAGCAATGCCGCCTATCAATGGGTGCAGAACCACATCGACTATTTCCCCGGCCTGCTGAAGCTGCTGCCGGCGGGCGGCCAACTCGCCATCCAGATGCCGCGCAACCACGAGGCGCCCTCGCATGCGCTGATGCGCCAGGCGGCGCAGGGCGGCCCGTGGCGCGACAAGCTCGCCAGGGTGGGCGGCATTCGCACCGTATGGGAGCCGGGACGCTACTATGACGTGCTGAAGCCTTTGTCCTCTGATCTCGAGGTCTGGGAATCGATCTACCAGCAGGCGCTGACCGGCAAGGATCCGGTGGCGCAATACACGGCGGGCACCGGCCTGCGGCCCTACCTCGAGATGCTGGACGAGACGGAGCGCAAGGATTTCTACGCGCTCTACTGCAAGCTGCTGGCCGAGGCCTATCCGATGCGCGCCGACGGCATCACCCTGTTTCCCTTCCGCCGCCTGTTCATCGTGGCCCGCCGCGCATGATCTGGCGCCGCCTGCTCGTCCTTGCGCTGGCGCTGCTGGGCGCCTGCCGGGGCGAGCCGTGCTGGGCGGCGCCGCAGGCCATGGTGGCGGCGGCAAATCCACTGGCCGTCGATGCAGGGCTGGCGGTGCTGCGCCGCGGCGGTTCGGCGGTGGACGCGGCGATTGCGGTGCAGATGGTGTTGGGCGTCGTCGAACCGCAGGCCTCGGGATTGGGCGGCGGCGGCTTCCTGCTGCACTATGACGGCGAATCGGGCGCCGTCACCGTCTATGACGGCCGCGAGACGGCGCCGGCCGGCGCCACGCCCACGATGTTCCTGGGAGGCGACGGCAAGCCGCTGGGTTTTCGCGAAGCGGTCGTCTCGGGCATCTCGGTCGGCGTGCCGGGTGCGCTGGCCATGCTGGCGCTGGCCCACAAGGAGCACGGCAAGCTTGCCTGGCGCGAGCTGTTCGGGCCGGCGATCGAGGCGGCGCGCGAGGGCTTCGCCATGCCGCCGCGGCTTGCGGCCTGGCTGGAGAGACTGCCGGGCCTGCGCGATGAGCCCGGCCTGCGCGCAACCTACTTCAACGACGACGGCTCGCCCCGGAAGGCCGGAGAGAAGATCAGCAATCCGGCATTGGCCGAAACCATGCGCCTGATCGCCGACTGGGGGACGCGCGCTTTCTATGAAGGCGAGGTCGCGGCCGAGATTGTGGAGCGCGTGCGCAGCCACGTGCGGCCGGGCACCCTCTCCCTCGCCGATCTGGCGAACTACCGCCCCGTCAAGCGTGAGCCGGTCTGCGGGCCCTACCGCGTTTGGATCGTCTGCGGCATGCCGCCGCCGTCGTCGGGCGGCATTGCCGTCCTGCAGGTCCTGGGGCTGATCGAGCCCTTCGAGATCTGGCACGACGCGCCCGACAGCGTGCGCGCGCTGCACCTCATCGCCGAGGCGAGCCGGCTCGCCTTCGCCGACCGCAACCGCTACGTCGCCGACCCGGCCTTCGTCGCGGTGCCGGTAGCCGGGCTGCTGTCTCCGGCCTATATCGCGGAGCGGCGCAAGCTCATGTCGCCCGACCACAGCATGGGCGCGGTCGAGCCGGGCCTTCCGCCGGGCTATGTCGAGCGCGGCACCAGCCATATCAGCATCGTCGACCGCTGGGGCAATGCGGTGAGCTTCACCACCACCATCGAGGCGCCGTTCGGGGCGCACATCATGGTGCGCGGCTTCCTGCTGAACAACGAGCTGACCGACTTCTCGCCGCTACCCGAGCATGACGGCAAGCCGGTGGCTAACCGGGTCGAGCCCGGCAAGCGGCCGCGCTCGTCGATGTCGCCCACCCTGATCCTCGACCGCGACCGCAAGCTCTTTGCCGCCCTGGGCTCGGCGGGCGGCGCGCGCATCATCGGCGACACCTTGCAGACCGTGATCGGGTTGCTCGACTGGAACATGTCCATGCAGGAGGCCGTCGCCCAGCCCCGCCTCATCGACATGACCGGCCCGGTGGAGCTGGAGGCCGGCACGCCGCTGGCGGCCCGCGCCGACGCCTTGCGCGCGCTCGGCCATCAAGTACAAGTCCGCCGGCAGGACGGCGGCCTGAGCGGCGTGCGCCGGTCGGGTGACGGCTGGGAAGGTGGCGCCGATCCGCGCCGCGATGGCGTCGCCAAAGGAGAGTAGGCGTTTGACCCACAAGAAATTGCCCAGCGTGCTGCTGCGTGCCGGCGAGGATCGTCGCGTCCGCGCCGGCCACCCCTGGGCCTTCTCCAACGAGATCCTGATGGACGCCGAGACCAAGGCGCTGCCGGCGGGCTCGCTCGCCGTCCTGCGCGCGCCGGGCGGCGAGGCGTTGGGCCTGGTCACCTTCAACCCGCATTCGCTGATCGCCGCCCGCGTGCTCTCTTCCAGGCCCGACGCCACGGTCGATGCGCTGTTCCTCGGCCGGCGGCTGGCGCAGGCCGCCGCGCTGCGCGACCGGCTGATCGGTGTGCCCTACTACCGTCTGATCCATGCCGAGGCCGACGGCCTGCCCGGCCTGGTCATCGATCGCTTCGGCGAGGCCCTGGTGGTCCAGGTGAACACGGCCGGCATGGAGCTGCTGACGCCGGTGCTGCTGGAGGCGCTTGAGGCCGAGCTTTCGCCGCGGACGATCGTGCTCAAGAACGATTCGCCCGTGCGCGAGCTCGAAGGTCTGAAGCGCGACATCACGGTGGCCAAGGGCGAGGCATCGGAGGCCATCGAGCTGGTCGAGAACGGCGCCCAATTCGTGGCCGACTTGGCGAGTGGTCAGAAGACCGGCTGGTTCTACGACCAGCGCGACAACCGCCGCTTCATGGCGGGGCTGGCGAAGGGCGCCGATGTCCTCGACGTCTACAGCTACAGCGGCGGCTTCGGCGTCTTGGCGGCCAAGCAGGGGGCGAAGTCGGTCACCTGCATCGACCGCTCGCAGGCCGCCCTCGATGCAGCCAAGGCGTCCGCTGCGCTGAACGGTGTCGACAAGGTCGTCTCCTTCGAGAAGAGCGAGGCATTCGAGGCCCTCGAGAAGCGCGCAGGCCAGAGCTTCGATATCGTGATCTGCGATCCGCCGGCCTTCGTGAAGAGCCGCAAGGACCTCAAGACCGGCGCGCAGGGCTATCGCAAGCTGGTGCGGCTGGCCGCGCCGCTGGTGGCCAAGGGCGGTTTCTTCTTCGTCGCCTCCTGCTCGCACCTCGTCGATCCGCCGCTGTTCGCCGAGCAGGTGCGCCGCGGCCTGCGCGACGCCGGCCGCGGCGGCCGCATCCTGCTGAGCTCGGGCGCCGCGCTCGATCATCCCGTGCATCCCGGCCTGCCGGAGACCGCCTACCTGAAAGCGCTCACGCTGCAGCTCGACTGATGCTCGACACACCACCCAGCTTTCGGTAACGACCATGCTGCGCCCGGGCTCTAGAAACCTCATCACCGACGTCGATGGCCTCCTGGTCGGCAACGCCGAGGACCAGCGCCTGCGCTCGGGTCTCAGCGTCGTGCTGTGCGAGAGTCCCTCCGTGGCATCGGTCGATGTGCGCGGCGGCGCGCCGGGCACGCGCGAGACCGATCTGCTCGATCCGGCGTTTCGCAACGAGCACATCGATGCGGTCTGTCTCTCCGGCGGCTCGGCGTTCGGTCTCTCGGCCGCCGACGGCGTGATGCGCTGGCTCAAGGAGCGCGGCCGCGGTGTTGCCGTCGGCGATGCCGTTGTGCCCATCGTGCCCACGGCCATCCTGTTCGACCTGCTGAACGGCGGCGACAAGGGCTGGGACTGGCCGCCTTATCGCGAGCTGGCTTACGTGGCCACGGACAGGGCGGGGCGCGATTTCGCCCTGGGCAATGCCGGCGCGGGCCTTGGCGCCAAGGCCGGCAACCTCAAGGGCGGCCTGGGCAGCGCGTCGGCGATCGATCCATCCACCGGCCTGCAGGTTGGCGCCTTGGTGGCGGTGAACGCGCGCGGCTACACGACCATGGGCGAGATGCCGCAATTCTGGGCCTGGGCGCTGGAGCAGGAGGGCGAATTCGGCGGCCTGCCGCCGCCCGCCCATGGCCTCGCCCTGCCGGTCTCGCACAGCCGTGCCGACCTCACGCACGATCCGGCCGATACAGCGCGCAGCGATCCGCGCGCCAACACCACCATCGCCGTGGTCGCAACCAATGCGCGGCTCGACAAGGCGTCGGCCAAGCGGCTGGCGGTGATGGCGCAGGACGGGCTCGCGCGCTCGATCAGGCCGGTCCATACGCCGCAGGATGGCGACACGGTGTTCGCCATCGCCACCGGAAAGTCCGATTTGGGAGACAACCCGCTGGCCTTGGCCGAGCTCGGCACGCTGGCTGCGGATTGCCTCGCCCGCGCCGTGGCGCGGGGCATCTATTGCGCCGCCACGCTGGGTGCGGCACGCGGCTGGCGGGACGTGTTCGGCCGCTGATAAAGTGCCGCAACTTTGGAGGGGTTATCCATGAACGCGTTTTCCCGCCGTCATCTCTTCGGCGCCGCCGGCGCGCTGGCGGGCGTGTCCGCGCTTGGCGCCGCCGCCCGCGCCGAAGCCAAGGACCGGCTGGTCATCGGCATGTCGCTCGAGCCGCCGGTGCTCGATCCGACCAAGAACGCCGCCGCCGCCATCCGCGAGGTGACGACGCCCACCATCTTCGAGGGCCTCGGCCGTATCGATCGCACTGGCGCCATCGGCCCCGGGCTGGCCGAGAGCTGGACCATTTCCGAGGACGGCAAGGAATACGTCTTCAAGCTGCGCAAGGGCGTGAAGTTCCATGATGGCGAGCCGCTCGACGCCTCGGTGGTGAAGTTCTCGCTGGACCGCCTGTTCGCGCCGGACTCCACCAATCCCGCCAAGTCGCTCTACACGGACATCGAGAAGGTCGAGGTGGTCGATCCCTCGACCGTGAAGGTGACGCTGAAGTCGCCCAACTCCTTCATGCTCTACAGCCTGTCGCTGGGCGATGCCGGCATCATGAGCCCCAAGTCGGCGGCGACCAACGACAAGCACCCGATCGGCACCGGGCCGTTCATGTTCAAGGAGCGCAAGGAGGGCAATTCGATCACCCTGGTGAGGTCGCCGACCTACCGCGACCCGGGCTCGATCAAGCTCGACACCGTGATCTTCAAGATCATCAAGGATCCCTCGGCGCAGGTGAACGCCCTGCTCGCGGGCGACGTCGACGCCTTCCCGGGCTTCCAGGCGCCCGAGCTGGTCGAGCGCCTGCGCAAGGATCCGCGCTTCACCGTCGTCGTGGGCACTACCGAGGGTGAGGTGATCCTGGCGACCAACAACGCCAAGAAGCCGTTCGACAATCTCAAGGTGCGCCAGGCCATCGCGCACGCCATCAACCGCGACGAGCTGATCTCCGCCGAATCGGGCTTCGGCGTGCCGATCGGCAGCCACTTCCCGCCGCACAACATGGCCTATGTCGACCTCACCAAGACCTATCCGTTCGACATCGCCAAGGGCAAGGCGCTGCTCGCCGAGGCGGGCTATCCCAACGGCTTCGAGGCCAGCCTGAAGCTGCCGCCGGTGGGCTACGCCCAGCGCGCCGGCGAGGTGATCGCCAGCCAGCTCGGCAAGATCGGCATCAAGATCGCCATCACCCAGCTGCAATGGCCGCAATGGCTGTCAGAGGTGTTCAAGGAGCACAACTACGATCTCACGATCGTGGCCCACACCGAGGCCAACGATCTCGATCGCTACGCCCGCGACGGCTACTACTGGGGCTACAACTCGCCGGAGTTCAAGGCCAAGTGGCGGCAGGTGGTGGCCGCCACCGACTTCGCCAAGCGCGACGCGCTCCTCAAGGACGCACAGCGCATCATCGCCCGCGATGCCGTCAACGGCTTCCTCTTCCAGCTCGCCAAGATCGGAGTGTGGAAGAAGGGCCTCGTCGGCATGTGGGAGAATTCGCCGACGCCGCAGCTCGACCTGACGGGCGTGTACTGGAAGTGACGACCGTCCGCTGCGCCTCGCTGCGCGAGGCTCCGGTCGAGACTAGTGCTTGAATTCCTCTCCCGCCGGCTCGCCGCCGCACTGGTGACCTTGGTGCTGGCCACGGTGGTGGTCTTCGCCGTCGTCGAGGTGCTGCCGGGTGATCCGGCGCTGGTCATGCTGGGCACCGACGCGCGGCCCGACACGCTGGCCGCGCTGCGCGCCGCCTACGGCTTCGACCAGCCGCTGCTCGTGCGCTACCTCCACTGGATCGGCGGCCTGCTGACCTTCGATCTCGGCACCAGCCATGCCTATGGCACCTCGGTCGCCCGGCTGATCGGCGATCGCCTGGCTGTGACCCTGCCGCTGGCCGCATTGGCGCTCGTTTGGGCGCTGCTGGTCGCCATCCCGCTCGGCGTGTTCGCGGCCTGGAAGCACGGCAGGGCGGGCGATTGGGGCGTCATGGGCGTCACCCAGCTTGGCATCTCGGTGCCGAATTTCTGGTTCGGCATCGTGCTGGTGCTGCTGTTCGCCGTGACCTGGCAGCTCTTCCCGGCCGGCGGCTTTCCCGGCTGGCAGGAGCCGCTGAAGTCTCTGCACGCGCTGGTCCTGCCGGCGCTGTCGCTGTCGCTCGGCGAGATCGCCATCCTGGCCCGCGTCACCCGCTCTTCCATGCTCGACACGCTGCGCGAGGACTATGTGCGCACCGCGCGGGCCAAGGGCGCGCCTGAACGGACGGTGCTGTTCAGCCATGCGCTGCGCAACGCCCTCATCCCGGTGACGACGGTGGCCGGCCTGATCGCGGGCTTCCTGGTGGCGGGCGCGGTGATCATCGAAAGCGTGTTCCGCCTGCCTGGCATCGGCCAGCTCGTCTATGACTCGATCAACAACCGCGACCTGATCGTGATCAAGAACGTGGTCATCCTGTTCACGATCCTGGTGCTCGGCGTCAACCTGCTGGTCGATCTGGCCTATGCCGCCCTCGATCCCAGGCCGCGGGTGGGCGCATGAACCGCTTCCTGGCGCGCGCCTCCCGCCATGTCGGCTTCCAGGTCGGGGCCGTGCTGCTGCTGCTGTTCGTCGGCACCGCGCTGGTCTCCGTGTTCTGGACGCCGCACGCCGTCGATGCGCTGCAGATGCGCGCCAAGCTCCTGCCGCCGTCGGCCGCCTATCCGCTGGGCACTGATCATCTCGGCCGCGACGTGCTCTCGCGCGTCATGGTCGGGGCGCAGACCTCGATCACGGTCGGGCTGATCGCCGTCGTCATCGGCCTGTCGGCCGGCGTCGCGCTCGGTGCCTGGGCGGCGGCGCGCGGCGGCTGGGTGGACGAGGCCCTGTCGCGCGCCTCCGACCTGATCTTCGCCTTCCCCGCGGTGCTGATCGCCATCCTGATCACCTCGGTGCTGGGCGCCAGCGCGCAGAACGCCATCCTGGCCATCGCCATCTTCAACATTCCCGTCTTCGCCCGCGTGACGCGCGGCGCGGCGCTGGCGATGTGGAGCCGCGACTTCGTGCGCGCCGCGGCGGCGATGGGGCAGGGGCCGTTCGGCATCACCCGGCGCCATGTCCTGCCCAACATCGCCAGCGTGCTGATCGTGCAGGCGACCATCCAGTTCGCCGTCGCCATCCTGGCCGAGGCCGGACTGTCCTATCTCGGGCTGGGCGCGCAGCCGCCGGTGCCGTCGTGGGGCCGCATGCTGCGCGATGCCCAGACCTACATCTTCCAGGCGCCCGAGCTCGCGGTCTGGCCGGGGCTGGCCATCGCGCTAGCCGTGCTTGGCCTCAACATGCTGGGCGATGGCCTGCGCGACCTCCTCGACCCGCGTCTCAGGTTGTTGCGCGTCGGCTGAAGAAATATCGCTCCAAATGCCTACAGTTATTGCGTCGTATGGTGCGCAGTTATTCGGCCCTGGCCGCGATCTCGGCATCCTTCTTGGGGATCAGGTCGTAGGGCAGGGTAAAGCCCGGCATCGCCATCAGCCGGTCGCGCCATGCCCGCGCGTTGGGCCTGGCGTCGAGCGACAGGCCACCCTCGGCCATGAACACCATACGCCCCCAGCAGCCGATGTCGGCGATGGTGCAGCGATCGCCCACCAGCCACTGCCGGCCCTCGAGGCTCTGGTCGATCAGGTCGAGGGCGGCTTCGGCCTGCGGGCGAAAGAAGTCCATCACGGCGGGATCGACGGTGCGGAAGCGGCTGAAGTGGCGGACCCGGGCCACGTTCACGATGGCGTCGTTCTCCCAGGCGAGCCATTCGCGGGCCCGCCAGCGATCCTGCTCGGTGGCCGCCTCGAAGCGGCCGGTGGCGCGCGCCAGATAATCGAGGATGACATTGGACATCACCAGGGTGAGGCCACGATGGCGCAGCACCGGCACCTGGCCGTAGCGGTTGAGGGCGAGATGCTCCGCCTCCTTCTGCACGCCCTTCTTGAGGTTGACGGTGCGGAAGGAGAAGGCCAGGCCGGCCAGCGCCAGGAACAGCATCGGCTTGTAGGTCGAGCTGGAGGTGAAGCTGCCGTGCAGGACGAGACGGTCTTCGGTCACTATGGCCTCCCAAAAACACGATCCATCTTGCCGTTTGGCACGCTGCCTGCCTATCTGTCAGCCGATGTCCGACGAACGCTACACCGTCATCCTCGGCGACCGCCGTTATGCAATCCATCGCAAATGGGCGCGGCTGCCGGCAGGCGAAAACTTCGGCTTCATCTCCGACCTGATGGTCGATGAAGCGGGTCGCGTGCATGTGGCCCAGCGCGGCAACGACCGGCCGGTGCTGGTGTTCGATCGCGACGGTGGCCTGGTCGGGAGCTGGGGCGAGGGCGTGCTCGCCGAGCCGCACTATGTCAGTGCCGCGCCCGACGGCACGATCCTGGTGGCCGACCGCGATGCCCATCAGGTCCTGCGCTTCGACACGGCGGGCCGGCTCCTGCAGGCGCTGGGCAAGCGGCACTGGCCGTCGCTCGCGGCACCGTTCAACCATCCGACGGCCGCCGCGCAGGCGCCCGACGGTGAGATCTATGTCGCCGACGGCTACGGGAACTCCCACGTCCACCGCTTCGCCGCCGACGGGACGCTGCTTGCCACGTGGGGCGGCCCCGGCACAGGGCCGGGGACGTTCACCACGCCGCATGCCATCTGGGTGGATCGCGCCAGCAAGGTGCTGGTGGGTGACCGCGAGAACAATCGCGTGCAGGTGTTCGATCGCGACGGCGCCTTCATCGCCGAATGGGGCGACTTCTACCATCCCATGCAGATCTGGGTGGACGACCGCGACATGGTGTTCGTGACCGACCAGATCCCGCGCATCAGCCTGCTCAGCCCCGACGGCGAGCTGGTCGGCCGCTGCCGCGGCGCCATCAATGGCGCCCATGGCCTGTGCGGCGATGCCGAGGGCAATCTCTACCTTGCCGAGCTGCCGCCGCAGGAGATCACCAAGCTCGAACGCCTGAATTGAAGCCGCCTTGGTCAGCGGGCGATCAGCAGGATCGGCATGTGCAGCGATTGCACCAGCGCGAGCGTGCGAGGCCCCAGGAACTTGGTCTCGCCGCGTCGCAGCGAGGTCCCGAGCACGATGAGGTCATAGCGGTCGCGTCGCACGGTGCGGCGGATTTCGGTTTCGGGACGGGTGCTGGTGGCCGTCAGCCCTTTCACCGGCACGCCGGCGCGCTTGCCCAGGCGGTGGGCATCGACCAGCACCGACATGCCGAGGCGGCGCGACCGGCCCCTCAGCATCATCGTGTCTTCGCGCGGATCGAACACATGCAGGGCCGTGAGCGTGCCGCGGCTCGCGCCGGCGAGAGCCAGGGCGATCTCGGTGCCCAGCCGCGCCTCGGCGCTGCCCCCGGTCGGCAACAGGATATTGAGCGGCGCATCGGCCGGGAGGTTCAATCGGCCGCCATTCATCAGGATGACGGACGGCCCCTCGAACGAGGCGATCAGGCGTTGCAGCGACTCCTCGAAATGCGGCCCCGTGGGCGAAAGCGGCTGGCCGACGCCGATGAAGGCGATGCTGTAGCCCTTGGCCGCTTCCTTTTCGATCGTGTCTTCCGCCTGGATGGTGCGCGACTGCACGAGCTGCTCGACCGGCGGCGTTGGCGCGGTGCGCTCCTGCTCGCTGGCGGGCTCGGGCCTGTTCTGGACCGCCACCCTGGCGGCGGCGATCAATCGATCGCGGCCGAGCGGCGCTGCGTCCTCCTTGTTCTGGTCCTTGTCCTGGCCTTTGTCTTTGGCTTTCTCCTTCTCTTCCTTTTCCCTCGGCGGCTCCAGCAGGGTCGTCAGGAGCTGCTGGCGGCCGGCGAAAAGGCCGGCGAGCGTCGTCGTCAGCTCGCCGTTGCGGCTGCCGTCGACATAGACCAGCGCGCGTTCCATGCGCGGCAGGCTTTCGCTTTGCTCGGCCTCCTCCTTCTCCAGCCGGCGCGACTCGTCCTCGCGCATCGGCACGCGCGCCATCATCCAGCGCAGGGTGGGCGGCATGACCATGGTGGTGATCACCGCCATGGCGACGATCATCGTGTAGAGCTCATGGCCGAGCGCGCCCATCGACAGGCCGATGCTGGCGATGATGACCTCGGTCGAGCCGCGGGCATTGAGGCCGGTGGCGAGGGCGGTGGATTCGAGCCCGGTCAATCCGCCCAGCCGGCCGCCGACGAGCGCGCCCAGGAACTTGCCGACGCTCGCGATCAGGATGATCACCAGCGTAAGCATCGCCAGCTTGGGATCGAGCAGGATGCGCAGGTCCATGCCCAGCCCCGCCACGGCGAAGAACACCGGGCTGAAAAAGGCGATGATGAAGCCGCGCAGCTCGCCTTCGATATGTTCGGTGAGGATCGGCGATTGTCCGATCAGGACGCCGGCCATGAAGGCGCCAAGCGCCGTATGGACGCCGATCAGGTCGGTGGTGAGCGCCATGGCCAGCATGATCACCAGGATGGCGCTGATCACCGGCACTTCGCTGGCGAAGTTGTCGTTGCACCATACGATGATGCGGGCGACCAGGCGCTTGCCCAGGGTGAGGCTCACCGCGAGGAACAGCGCCGTGAGGCCAAGGCTGAGGCCGACATGCTCGAACTTGACGGCGCCGTAGGCGGCGATGCCCGAGATGACGGCGATGATCACCCAGGCCAGCGTGTCGTCCAGGATGGCGGTCGCCAGGATGAGCTGGCCGAGATCGCGCCGGATGGCGCCGACCTCCATCAGCACCATGGCCACGATCTTGACCGAGGAAATGGACAGCGCCGTCCCCAGGAACAGCGCCGTCACCAGCCTTATGCCCGACGAGGGGATCAGCTCGGCCGGCAACGCATAGGTGAAGGCCACGCCGCAGGCGAACGGGACCGCGATGCCGAACAGCGAGGTCGAGATCACCGCCGCACGCCTTCGGTTCACGAGCTCGAGGTTGGTCTCCATGCCGGTGAGCAGCAGCAGGAGCAGGATGCCGATCTGCGAGACGGCATCGATCATGCTCTTGAGCGCCGGCGTGTCGGGAAAAACGATCTGCCGCAGCTCGGGCAACAGGGCGCCAAAGAGGGAGGGCCCGAGCAGCACCCCGGCCAGGAGCTGCCCGAAGATGGCCGGCTGGCCGATCCGGGTCATCACCTCGCCCAGCAGGCGACCGAAGAACAGGAGCAGAATCAACTCGGCGACGAAGATTGCCGTCGTGTGGTCCGCTGCCACGCCCGTCTCCGCCTGGGTTGATCCGACGCCTTCTATAGGCGAGGCGGTGCAGAGCACGCAACGGATGGACGAGTGGCACGAGTTCGTGCTGACCTCGACCCTGCGGAGGAGAGGTCCGATGGACGACAAGACGATCGAGCTGCTGGCCCGCCGGGCGGGGCTTGCCAAGGCGCTGGTGGAATTCCCCGAGGACGTCGCTGCGGCGGCGAAGCAGGCGGCGGGAGCGGTGGAGAAGATCAGGCAGCCGGCCGATCCGGCCGCGGAGCCCTGGCCGCCCATGCGCGCGGGAGCCGGCCTGTGAGGGACGGACCGCTGACCGATCTGCACTGGCTCGGCGCCGGCGAGGCGGCCCAGGCGATCGCCGCCAAGGACCTGTCGCCGGTCGAACTGATGAAGGCGCTGCTGGAGCGGATCTCGGCGCTCGATCCGCGTCTCAACGCCTTCATCCGCCTCGACGGCGAGGCCGCGATGCAGGCTGCCAAGGCCGCCGAGTCGGAGGCGATGGCCGGCCGTCTGCGCGGCCCGCTGCACGGCGTGCCGGTCGGCATCAAGGATATCATCGATGTCGCGGGCCTGCCGACGACCTGCCATTCGAAGGTCCTCCAGGACAATCTGGCGACGGCCGACGCGGTCTGCGTGCAGAAGCTGCGCGGCGCCGGCGCCATCGTGCTGGGCAAGCTCTCGACCCACGAATTCGCCATCGGCGGCCCGAGCTTCGACCTGCCCTGGCCGCCGGCGCGCAATCCCTGGAACACCGACCATCATCCTGGCGGCTCGTCCTCGGGTTCGGGCGCGGGCGTGGCCGCCGGCCTCTTCCCCATGGCGCTGGGCTCCGACACCGGCGGCAGCGTGCGCAACCCGGCAAGCTGCTGCGGCATCGTCGGCCTGAAGGCGACCTATGGATTGGTCTCGCGGCGCGGCGTCTTTCCGCTCTCCTTCACGCTCGACCATGTCGGGCCGCTGACCCGCAACGTGGCGGACAACGCCTTGATGCTGGCGGCGATCGCCGGCCACGATCCCCTCGATCCGGGCAGTGCGGCGTCATCCGCCGGTCACTATGCGGCCGCGCTCGAGCGCTCGGTGCGCGACCTGCGCGTGGGCTTCGTGCGCCATTTCCACGAAGTCGACTTGCCGGCCGAGCCCGAGGTGACGGCGGCCCTCGAGCATGTCGCCCGCACGCTGCAGGCGGAAGGCGCCGAAGTCCGCGATGTCCACCTGCCGACGCTCGGCGAATTCGGGGCGGTCAACCGCGTCATCCTGCAAAGCGAGGCCTGGGCCATCCACGGGCCGTGGCTGCGCGAGCGGCCCGGCGACTACGGGCAACTCGCACGACGTCGCCTGATGGCGGGCGCCTTTTTTGCCGCGGGCGACTATGTCCAGGCCCAGCGCCGCCGCCTGCAGATGATCGCCGAGGTCGAAGCCGCGCTGCGCGAGCATGACGTCCTGCTCTGCGCCAGCTCGATGGATCCGCCCTGCCGCATCGACCAGCCGGCCGACGTGGAACGCACCTATCCACGCCAGGCGCGCACGCCGTTCAACGTCACCGGCCATCCGGCGCTTGCCATGATGGCCGGCCTGTCGGCGAGCGGCTTGCCGCTCTCGGTGCAGTTCGTCGGCCGCTACTTCGACGAAGCGACCTTGTTCCAGGTCGCTCGCGCCTGGGAGCAGGCCTCGGGCGTCGAACGGAAGCATCCGCCGGTCATCTGATCCGGCGGATCCGGTCCTAGGGATCGAGCTGATGTCGGCTTTCGTGCGCTGAATCCGCCGAGGTGCCGGTGACCGGCGAGCGACCTCGTCCGTCAAGACTGTCGGTGGGCGCGACGGGAATGACGCTTACCGCCAGACGCGCCGCCGCCAGCCCGGGATCGGCGGCGACGAGGGTGGGACCGATCAGGTCGCGCTGCTGTTCGGTCGGCACGCTGCCCTTGATGAGCACCATGCCGCTGACCACCTCGACGGCGAGATTGCGTGAATCGATGCCCGCTTGCGTGAAGGCATCGGTGATCGCGTCACGGACCCTTTCGTCCTCGCTATGCATATCGGCCTCCGTTGCTGTCCTGGAAAGCAACGGCGCCTGACGGCGAAGGGTTGCCGGGCTGCTCAGGCCGCCGCGCGTCGCCGCAGCAGCATGTTGCCGGCATAGACCGCGGCGCAAAGCGCCAGGCCGACCAGATCGGTGGTGAGCCCCGGAGTCAGCAGGCCGAGCGCGGCAACGATCAGCAGGGCGCGCGAGAGCCAGCCGATACGACCCACGCCGTAAAGCCATCCCTCGAGGCCGGCCGCCAGGAGCAGGATGGCGAAGCACGCCGTCGCGACATCGTGCAGGATGTGCAGCGGATCGCCGATCAGGATCAGGGTCGGGTTGAGCACGAACAGGAACGGCAGCACGAAGTTCACCAGCCCGAGCCGCATCGCCCAGACTCCGGTGCGCCAGGGATCGGACTTGGCGATGCTGGCGGCCGCGATTGCCGCCAGGGCGACCGGCGGCGTGATGAAGCTGATCAACCCCCAATAGAGGATGAAGAGATGGGCGGCGATGGGATTGAGCCCGCCCTCGATCAGCGCCGGCCCCAGCGTCACCGCGAGGAAGATGTAGCAGGCGCTCGATGTCATGCCCATGCCGAGGACGAAGCTGGTGAGCGCGCCCAACACCAGCAGCAGATAGATGTTGCCGCCGGCGAACTGCAGCAGCTCGCGCGAGAAGGCGCCGCCCACGCCGGTATAGGACAGCGCGCCGACGATGAAGCCGATGCCGGCGAGAATGGCGACGATGTTGACGATGTTGCGCGTCGTGTCGATGGCGAGGTCGCGAAAGCCGGTCAGGCCGAAGCGCTTGCGGCTGAAGATCATCGTCGTGGCCACCAGCACGGCGCTGGCGATATAGGGCGCCAGCGCCTCGCGCTTCATGACCAGCAGAAGATAGGTCAGCAGGCCCAGGCTGAAGAGGAAATGCCAGCCTTCCTTCAGCACCGGAAGCAGCCTGGGGATTTCCTCGGCGGACTGGCCGCGCAGGCCATGCCGGGCGGCGTAGTTGTCGGCCTGCAGCAGCAGGGCGCCGTAGTACAGCAGGGCCGGCACGATGGCCGAGACCATCACGGTGCTGTAGGGCACGTTCAGGAACTCGGCCATGATGAAGGCGACGGCGCCCATCACCGGCGGCATCAGCGCGCCGCCCGTCGAGGCGCAAGCTTCGACCGCGCCGGCATAGTGCGCGGGATAGCCGGTCCGCTTCATGGTCGGGATGGTGATCTGGCCGGTCGTCACCACGTTGGAGATGACGCTGCCCGACAGCGAGCCGAAGAAGCCGCTCGACAGCACGGCAACCTTGGCCGGTCCGCCGCGCGCACGGCCCATCAGGGCGGTGGCGAGCGCCATGAAGAAATCGCCGCCGCCGGTCACCACGAGGGCCGAGCCGAAGATCAGGAAGCCGACCAGCAGAGATGCGACCGTTCGCATGGGCAGGCCGATGATGCTCTCCACGCCGAGCGCGTGCGCCGTGAGCGTTTCGGCCAGGTCGTTGCTGGGTCCCCACAGGAAGCCCGGCAGATGGTCGGCGAATGTCGGGTAGAAGGCAAAGAAGGTGCAAAGGCCGAACAGCACCGGTCCGCCGGCGCGACGCACCCCTTCGAGCGCGAGCAGGCAGACGATGCCTGCGACCACGACCGCCGTCGGCGGCGCGGCGAGATCCCAGCCTTCGGCGACGATGCGGCTTCCGTTCCAGGCGAGATACGCCGTGGCGGCGATGCATGTGCCGAACAGGATCCAATCGTACCACGGAATGGCGGCACGGTCGGCGCTGCGCGCCGGATAGGCCAGAAAGGCGATGGACAGAAACAATCCGAGCAGCAGGTAGTAGAACGACGTGTCGATGATGGGCTCGCCGAAAACCTGCAGATTGAAGGTCTGGTTGATGGTGAGGGCAATGCCCATGCTGCCCATCGTCAAGGCCAACCAATAGGAGAAGCCGACCAGCCGGTCACGGCCGCCATCTTCCGGCGCGAGCTCAACTGTGACGGCCTGCGTCTCGGCGCTCATGCTCACTCATCCTCCCCGGCCCGTGCCGCAATGCGGTCACGATTCTCATTGCGACGAGTTTGACGCTTCAGAAGCTTCTTGCCAATGTTTCGCACATTCAATGAATCACACAGCGGAGGAAGCGAAATGGTGAAGCGACGAGACGTGTTGGTCGGATCGACTGCGTTGGTGTTCGGCGGCGGCGCCGCTCAGGCGAAGCTGCCCGACACGTCGATCTGGACCGCCTACGACCTGGGCTCGTCGGGCTACGCCGAGGCGTCCGGCATCGCCGATGCCATCATGAAGAAGCAGCCGCTGAAGGTCCGCATCGTTCCCTCGGGCACGTCGATCGGGCGGCTGCTGCCGCTGAAGCAAGGCAAGGCCAACTACGGCTTCCTGGCCAACGAGCTCTATTTCGCCTCCGAGGGCACCTTCGACTTCGCCGTGCCGTCCTGGGGACCCCAGGATGTGAGGGTCGTGCTGGCGCGGCCCGCCGGCAACGCGATGGCCACGGCCGGCGACATCGGCGTCAAGGAGATCAAGGACCTCAAGGGCAAGCGCATCGGCTATGTGAAGGGCAATCCCTCGGTCAACGTGAAGACCGACGCCTACCTCGCCTTTGCCGGGCTGACGCGCGCCGACGTGCAGGTCGTGTGGTTCGGCAGCTACAACGCCATGAAGACGGCGGTGATCAACAACCAGCTCGAATTCATTCTCGAGCGTGACGACGTCAGCCAACATGCGCGAGATCGAGGCCAGCCCGCGCGGCCTCGTCTATCCGCCGTTTCCGCCCTCCGACAAGGCCGGATGGGAAAGGATCCGCAAGGTCGCCGACTTCTTCCAACCCTATCGGGAGACTTCGGGAGCGGGCATCTCGAAGGACAAGCCGATCGATCTGGTGGGCTATCGCTATCCCATCATCGCCACCTATTCCGGCACCGACGCCGCGGAGGTCTATTCCCTGGTCAAGGCCGTCGACGAATCGATGGACCTGATCCGCAACCTCACGGGCAGCGCCGCCAATTGGGATCCCAAGGTTTCGGGCAAGCCGCCGGCCGATGCGCCCTGGCACGACGGCGCCATCCGCTATCTCAAGGAGAAGGGCATCTGGACGGCCGAGCATCAGGCCTGGCAGGACCAGCGCATGGCGCGCCTCAAGAAGGTCCAGGCGGGCTGGGCCGATGCGCGCAAGAAGTTCGGCTCCAAGGGCGACGAGGCGTGGCCCAAGTTCTGGGAGGAATACCGGGTCAAGACGCTCGGCTTGGCGCCCAGCGAGGCCTGACACCGGATTGACGACGAGGCGGGGCGCGGCCGGCGCGGCCGCGCCCTTATTCGTTTCATTACATCTTCTCGTCCGCCTGCCCTTGTCGGAGGCGCGTTGACCTGCCTATCTCTGGGCACCGTCATCCGAGGCTTCCATGGCTCAGTCCAAGAAAAAGCAGCTCCGGCTCGGCGCCTTTATGCGTCCGGTCAGCATCCATACCGCCGCCTGGCGCTATCCCGGCGGCACGCCGGACGCCAACTTCAACCTCAAGGCTTTGATCAGCTACGCCCAGACCCTGGAGCGCGGCAGGTTCGACGCCTTCTTCATGGCCGATCACCTGGCCGTGCTGAACATGCCCATGGAGGCGCTCAAGCGCAGCGCCACCGTGACGTCCTTCGATCCACTGACGCTCTTGCCGGCGCTCGCCATGATGACCCGGCATCTCGGCCTGATCGCCACCGCCTCGACCACCTTCGAGCCGCCCTACACCATCGCCCGCCGCTTCGCCTCGCTCGACCATATCTCCGGCGGCCGCGCTGGCTGGAACCTGGTGACGACCTCCAATCCCGACGCCGCCCTCAACTTCGGCATGGACGAGCAGATGGAGCATGCCGAGCGCTATGCCCGCGCCCGCGAGTTCTACGACGTCGTCACCGGCCTGTGGGATTCATGGGCCGACGATGCCTTCATACGCGATGTCGAGCAGGGCCTCTATTTCGATCCGGCCAAGCTCCATGTGCTGAACCACAAGGGCAAGTATCTGAAGGTGAAGGGCCCGCTCAACATCGCCCGCCCGATCCAGGGCTGGCCGGTGATGGTGCAGGCCGGCGCCTCCGATGCCGGCCGCCAGCTCGCTGCCGAGACGGCGGAAGTGGTGTTCGCCGCCGGCGGTCCCATCGAAGCCGGCCGCGCCTTCTATGCCGACGTGAAGGGCCGCGCCGCCAGGATCGGCCGCAATCCCGATCACATCAAGATCCTGCCCGGCGCCTTCACCATCGTGGGCGACTCGCTCGACGAGGCGAAGGAAAAACGCGCCCGGCTCGACAGCCTGGTGAGCTACGACAGCGGCATCGCCGCACTCTCGATCTCGATCGGCCAGGACGCGCGCAAGTTCGATCCCGACGGGCCGCTGCCGGAGATTCCCGAGACCAACCAGAGCAAGAGCGGCCGCGAGCGGGTGATCGCGCTCGCCACGCGCGAGAACCTCACCGTGCGCCAGATCGCCGGGCGCCTGGGTGGCTATGGCGGGCTTGCCGTCATGGGCACGCCCAAGATGATCGCCGATCAGATGGAAGAGTGGCTGGTAACGGAAGCCAGCGACGGCTTCAACGTCATGTTTCCCTACCTGCCGGGCGGGCTCGACGACTTCGTCAACAAGGTCGTGCCCGAGTTGCAGCGCCGCCGCCTGTTCCGCACGGAATACGAAGGCGCGACGCTGCGCGAGAATCTCGGCCTGCCGCGGCCGGACAACCGGTTCTTCAGCGCAGCGGCCAGGGCCGCCGAGTAGGCGACTACTTCTGGCGTCCGGTGATCATGGCCAGGTCGATGGCGTCGCCCATCGCCAGATAGCCGGCGCGGTTGGGATGGAGCTTGTCGCCGGGACCGCCGGTCGAGGAGTTGGGCTGGAACTCCGCTTTCACCTCGCCGGTCTCGGGGTCGTGGGTGACGGCGTCGAAGTCGATGATGCCGTCGAAGATCTTGCTGCTGCGAAAGAAGTCGTTCAGCGCCTTGCGCTTGGTGTCGACCTCGACGCGGCCGTGGCTGGCGATGGTGCTGTTGAGCGCCGGCGGCAGGGTCGCGATGTAGATGCGCACGCCCGGGATCTTCTGGCGCAGCGTGCTGACCGCCTTCGCGTAGGCATCCTCGACCGCATCGACCGACGCGTTGGCGGCGCCGAAATCGTTGATGCCTTCCAGCCAGATCACGGCCGCAACGCCGGGCAGGCTTGCGATGTCGCGGTCGAGGCGGCTGATGGCGGAAGGTCCGCCCGCGAAGGGCTTGGCCGGGCCGTATTCCGGCGGGCCGGCCACCTGGTTGCCGCCGATGCCCTCGTTGACCACGACGAAGTCGTCGCCATAGGCGGCATGCAGGCGACGCGACAGCACGTCCGGCCAGCGGTCGTCGCCGTTGATCGTGCTTGCCGTGCCGTCGGTGATCGAATCGCCGAAAGCGACGATGACGTCCGCCTTGTTCGGCACGAACATGTCGACTTCGTCGAGGAAATACCAGGAAGTCGTCGAATAGGGAAAATCGCTCTCGCCCTCGCCCTGTGCCTGAGGGCCCGAGTTGGGGGGCGAGACGTACGATGTCTGCAGCGCCTTGGCATGCCACGTCATGGGCCCGCTCTCGCCCACGACATGGAAACTGACCGCGATCTTGCGCCCTCTGAGCAGCGGGTCGGGCGGTTTCGCGACGAACGGCAGCGTCACCGCGTCGCTCACCACGCTGCGGCCGGGCTGGACGGTCACGCTCTTGCGTCCATCGAACAGTACCGGCTGGTTGGTGCCTTTCATGATCGCAGCGCCGCCTTCCTGCAGGCCGACATAGGCGTCGTTGAAGGTGACGGGCCTGGTGCCGAAGACGTTGGACAGCCTGATGCGCGCCTGCTGGCCCCAGATGTCGGGCCTGACGATCAGGCGGAAGGTCTGGTTGCGGGCCCCCGCTTCGGCGGAGGGAAAGGCGTATTTCAGCTCGGGCTGGGCGGTCGGATTGCCGACGGGATACGGACCCTGCACGGCACCGGTCCAGCTCGTCACCCATTGCTGGGCGCCGGCCTGGCCGGCCACCAGCATGGAAACGAGGATCATCGCCGGCAGCAGGGCCAACCGCTTCATCGCTTCCTCCGCGCCATCGTTGTCCCAGTGTGACGGCGATGCCCCGACATTTGCAAGCGACTGCCGCCAGGCGTTCCGCTAGCCTTGCGGCATGACGTTCGAGATCTCGGTCGGCAGCGCCGACGATGTCCAGCGCATGGCCCGATGGGCCGGCGAGGAAGGCTGGAACCCGGGCAACACAGACGCTCACGCCTTCTTCGTCGCCGATCCCGGCGCTTTCCTGATCGGCCGCCTCGAGGGCGAGCCGGTCGTCTGCATCTCCGTCGTCAGGTACGGCCAGGGCCTCGGCTTTCTGGGCTTCTACATCGCGCGGCCTGCGGTGCGCGGCAAAGGCTATGGCATCCAGGTGTGGCGCGCCGGCATGGCGCGGCTGGCCGGACGCAATGTCGGGCTGGACGGCGTCGTGGCGCAGCAGGGCAACTATCGCAAGTCGGGCTTTCGCCTGGCCTGGAACAACATTCGCCATGAAGGTCCATCGCCGGCCATGCCGCTGCCTGCCGGCGTCAGCCTGCTCGACGCGCGTAGCGTGGCGTTCGACAGGCTCGCAGCCTACGACCGCCGCTTCTTCCCCGAGGTCCGGGATTCCTTTCTGGCGTCATGGATCTCGCTGCCCGAGCGGGCGGCGATGGTGGCGGTGCGCGATGGCGCCTTCGCCGGCTTCGCCGTGATGCGCGCCTGCCAGGCCGCCTCGCGCGTCGGTCCGTTGTTTGCGCAGTCGCCGGAGATTGCCGGCGCTCTGGTGTCCGTACTTGCCGGGAAGACCGGCGCGACGGCGGTGGCGATCGACATGCCCGACATCAACAAGCCCGCCCTGGCGCTCGCCGGGCGGCTGGGGCTGAAGCCCTCGTTCGAGACGGCGCGCATGTATACCGGCCCGGATCCCGAGGTCGACTACGCCGGCATCTATGGAGTCACCAGCCTTGAGCTGGGCTGACCGCGTCTCACCGCGCGCGGTTCGGCACCAGGGCGAGCCACAGCGAAACCACGGTCGAGGCGATGGCAAGCGCCTGCAGCGCCGACAGCGGCTCGTCCAGGATCAGCACGCCGCTCACGATGGCGACGATGGGAATGGCGATGGCGGAAAGCGCCGCGACCTGCGCGGGCAGGAGCTTCACCAGGGTGAACCAGGCAGCGGTGCCGAGCGCCATCGGCACGGCCCCGGTATAGACGGTGGCGACCAGCGCCTTGGTCGACGGCCAGTGATCCGGCAGGCCGTCGATCAGCAGGGCGCCCAGTGCGATCGGCGGCAGGGTGATCACGACCTGCCAGAAGGTCAGCGACAGGCCCATGCCGGGCCAGCTCGTGCGCTTGACGATGAAGGTGCCGACGGCCCAGCAGAAACCGGCGAACAGGCCCCAGAACAGGCCTGCCGGCGCGCGGCTGTAGCTGTGGAAGTTGGGCACCATCAGTGCCGCGACGGCGGCCGCCCCGATCAGGATCGCCAGCAGCAGCCGGCCGGTCAGGCGCTGGCTGAACACGACGAAGCCGATCAGCGCCACCCACAGGGGCATGGTGTAGGCCAGGACAGAGGCGTGGCCGGAGGGGATGTAGAGCACGGCGAGCGACGTGGCGATGTTCCAGATGAAGAGGTTCATCGCCGACGCCGCGACCAGCGCCGGCCACTTGCCCTTGGGCACGGCAAAGCTTTCGCCGCGCGCCAGCAGCACCACCAGCAGCACGAGGGTCGCGGTCGTCAGCACGATGGCGCGGAAGGTGAGGACCGGCAGTTCGTCGAGCGCGATCTTGAACAGCGGCCAGTTGGTGCCCCAGACGAGGGTGAGCGCGGCCAGCAGGGCCAGCACCTTCGGCGAAACGCGATTCATGACGGCAATGGCCGGGGCGATCAGGCCTGGTGTTCTTCCGGCGCCTGCAGATAGCAGCCGTCGATGCGCCAGCGGCCGTCGGGCAATCGCGTCATCGGATAGTAGGCCGTGACGGGCCGTCCGTCCGGGCCGACGACATGGACCTTCTGCGTGACCTGTCCGTGCAGGGTGACGATCTCGCCGAAATCGAACACCTTCGGCCGATAGACCGGCTGATAGCCTTGGCGGACCATGTCCATGAAGATATCGGAGCTGCCGAACTGGCCGCGAATCGCGGGCGAGGCGTAGCCGAAGGCGGCGTCGCCGTCGTCGCGCCGGAAGGCCTCGACCTGCGACCGTATGACGTCGCGGATCGCCGCACGGTCGGCCGACGAGACGTCCTGCGCATGGGCCGAGGCCGTCAAGCCGACCAGCATCCCGACGAGGGCAAGCAAGCGAACAGGCATGGGATTATCCTACGCCTGCGGGCCGCGGGAGGCGACGGCGGGAAGGCCGATCCGCGCCCGATTGGCCGCCGTTTGACGGCTTGCATCGCCGGCCCGGTTTCATTAGGGTGCGCCCCTCTTCGCCGGGCCCCTCGACGAGGCCGCCCGGCTGTGCGCCCGTAGCTCAACTGGATAGAGCATCTGACTACGGATCAGAAGGTTAGGAGTTCGAATCTCTTCGGGCGCGCCATTTATCCGAGATCATCCGTCTGAGGCTGGCCAGCGTTTTATGGCTGGGCTGCGATGCCGCGGGCCGAATGGGCAGATGGCCGGGTTGTCGCACTCGATGCCGCATTGGGCGACTGGCTGGTCGTTCGCGTTCCCGGAGCCACGATCAGGACCGATCGATCAGGCATGCCGACCACATAGAAGACGTTGAGAACCAACTGGCATCGTGGTTTGCCGCCGTCGAGTTATCGATTGTCGTATTGCGCCCGGATCGCTACGTGGCGGCCTTGGCCTCGGTAGGCGACTTCCCGGCGATGACCTCAGCCTTCCGCTTGTGGGGCCAGAAGCCGAAAATCCAAGCACACGACCATTCCTTGCCTGCGTCACGCCATACACGTCGTTATCTCCGAAGCTTCCAAGTGGTCCGGAGCGTCGTCGTGGCACGGAGAAACCCCTTCTTTAGCGGCCGAGATAGGATCTCAGGACTTCGGAATTGTCGACGAGGCCTGCGGCTGGACCTGAGAATGTGATCTCGCCGCCCTGCAGGATATGCGCGCTCTCGGCGACTGCAGCAGCGACGCCGATGTTCTGCTCGACCAGGAGGATCGTGAGACCACGCCTGTTGAGCGCCAGGATCGTATCCACCATGTCGCCCACAATGGTCGGTGCGAGGCCCGCCGACGGCTCGTCCATCAGGAGGCAGCGTGGTCGTGCCATCAGGGCACGACCGATGGCCACCATCTGTTGCTCGCCGCCGCTCAGGCTGCCGGCGCGGCGTCTTCTGGTTGCCGCCAGCTTGGGAAACATCCCGTAGACCTCCTCCAGGTCGGCGCGGATCTCCGACCAGTCCCTACGAGTGGCCGCGCCCAGCTCCAAATTGTCCTGGACGGACATGCTCGGCCAGACCTCGCGACCCTGCGGCACCTGGACCATGCCGCGGCGAACGATGTTGTTGGCCGAGAGGCCCGCGCATTCCTTGCCCTCGAACAAGATGGACCCGCCGCTGCAGCGCACCACTCCGGACAAGGTGTTCAGCATCGTCGTCTTGCCGGAGCCGTTGCCGCCCAGCAGGGCGACGATCTTTCCTGCCGGCACCTCGAACGTGACGTTGCGCAGGACCTGCGTGATGCCGTACGAGACCTTAAGATGCTGAATGACGAGCACGAAGTTCCTTCCCGATATAGGCTTCGATGACTTCAGCATCGTTGCGCACCGCGTCCGGCGGTCCCTCGGCGATGCGGCGGCCCGAACTGAGCACCGTCACCTGATCGCAGACATCCATGACCAAGCGGATGACGTGCTCGATGAGGATGAGCGTGACGCCTTTTTCGTCGCGAATCCGACGCAACAGGGTGTCGAACTCGGCTAGCCGATTGAGGCTGAGGCCGACCGCCGGCTCGTCGAGCAGCACGACCTTCGGATCGCCAATCAGGGTCCGCGCGATCTCGACGACGCGCTGCTGCCCGAAGGAAAGGGCCGATCCCGGACGATCGGCGAACGCCGACATGCCGATGAAGCTCCAGGGCCTCGCCGAGCGGCCTCCTCCGCCGCCTCTTCCTCCTCCCTGTAGCTGCGCAGATTGAGGCTGGCGGCGATGAAGCCGGCCGTGGTGCGATGGTGCAGCCCCGTCATGAGGTTTTCCAGCACGGTCATGCCACGAAACAACTGCGACGTCTGGAATGTGCGCCCAAGGCCGAGCCGCGCGATCGCGCTCGGCTTGCGCCCGACGATGGATACGCCGTCAAGCAGGACGTCGCCTCTGATGCGGGGGCGTGAATGCCACAGATGACGTTGAGCATCGTCGTCTTGCCCGCCCCGTTGGGGCCGATCAGGCCCACGATCTCGCCGGGCTCGACGCTCGAGGTCGATCCCGTTCGAGCACCTTGACGCCGCCGAAGCTCACCGACACGCCGCGGACAGAAAGCAGCGCCTCGCGTCACGGCCGAACCTCGCTGCTCTCCGACGTCGCGGCCTCGGCGGACGCCGGCCCGCCCGGGCGCGATGCAACGGCTCTTCCCAGCCGCGCGACCTTTTGCCTGGCAGGAAACCGATGAGCCGCCCGGCATGAAGAGGATGAAGACCAGACGAGGATCGCGCCGAAAGCGATCTCCTGCACGACCCTTCACCTCGCGCAGCGCCTCGAGAACAAAAACAAGCAGTCCCGGCGCCGAGGACGGAGCCGACGATCGAGCCGAGGCCACCGACAATGATCATCGACTTTTGGATCACCATCTGGAACAGGTCGAAGCCTTCCGGCGACACATAGTTCAGCATCGCCGAAGTAGAGACCGCCGGCGGTGCCGGCGTACAAGCCGCTGAGCCGAAGGCGAGAGCCTTGTAGCGCAGCAGGTCGACGCCAAGGCTTTCGGCGGCGATCTCGCCGTCACGCATGGCGACGAAGGCGCGACCGATGCGCGAGCGCATGGCGTTCCAGGCAAAGACACTATCAGGCCCAGGATCACGACTCAGGATAAGATAATAGACGCCGTATTCGGAAAGGACGCGGCAGCGGGCTGAAGTAGATGGGGGCACGCGGAAGCCGCCGGCGCCGTAGGTCACGCGCTCCCAGTTCAGGAACACCCATTGCGTGAACTGGGCGAAGCCGAGGGTCGCCAGTGCGAGATAGATCCCGCTCAGGCGCAGCGCCGGCAGCGATATGGTCGAGGCCGACCAGGATGGCGATCAGTGCGCCGCCGGGCAGCGCGAGCCAGAACGGCCAGCCGAGATCGACCTGGAGCAGGCCGGTGCCATAGGCGCCGATGCCGAACATCGCGGCATTGGCGAAGGCGAGGTGTCCCGCAAAGCCCACCAGCATGTTCAGCCCGATGCGCCAGGAGGATGTAGATGAGGATCGTATTGGCGACGAACAGTAGTTAGCGATTGACGACCGATCGGTAGCAGGCAGAGGGCGGCCAGGAGCACGACCAAAGCACGTTGCTGCTAACCGACAGACGCGCCATGTCAAACCCGACTGAGCGGGTCGCAAGCCTAGCAACCCGTTCGGCAGGAACATCAGCACGAACATGATGACGATGAAGGCCGAGACCTCGATGAATTTCGAATGCAGGAACGTCGCCGGCCAGCGATCTCGATGAGGCCGACCGGAAGCCGCCGAGCACTGCGCCCGGCGAGGCTGGTGAGGCCGCCCAGCACCGCCGCCGCGAAGGCCTTGATGAAGAGGTCGAAGCCCATGTCGGGATAGAGCAGCGTGATCGGCGCCATGACGCGGCCGCCACGCCGGCGATGGCAGCGCCGATGCCGAAGGACAGGAGATAGACCCGTTCGATGCGGATGCCGGCCAGCTGTTGCCGCCTTGGCATTGTCGGCGGTGGCCTGCATCCATCTTGCCGGCGCGCGTCGCCTTGAAGAACAGCGGCGAAGCGCAACCATGAGGACGATCGCTACGGCGACGCACCGCGAGCTGCTGCGGGAGGACCATGACCGCCGCCGAGCATGCATTGGATCCGTAGAGAAGAAGGGCGGAAAGGGAATGTAGTCGCCCAGGCCGCCCCAGATCGACGCGGGCCATGCCGTGCAGCATGAACGCAATGCGCGATCGCCGCGATCAGGACGATGGCGATGGTGCTCTTCTTGAGCGACCTGAAGGCGACCAAGTCGGTCGCGCGCCCCGAGCGCGAAACCGAAGGCAATCGCCGCCAGCAGCGAACGCCGCCAGATAGGAGAATCCCGATTTGCACGTGCAGCTCCGTAGGCGACGAAACCCGCAGAACATGAACAGCTCGCCGTGGGCGAAGTTGATGACCGCCGGTCGCCTTGTTGACCACCACCAGGCCGAGCGCGATCAGCGGCATAGAGCGCAGCCCGTCGTCAGTCCGCTCAGCAGCAGGTAGACCAGCAGCGTCCAAGGGTGCCTGACTCGACCTTCGTGATGCCCAGCACGCGAACCGGCTTGCCAGGTTCCTTGGCGATCCAGGCCGGGTTCTTGTTGCAGCGATGGTCGGTTTCTACGCAGGTTATGCCGCCGGGATAGACATCCGTCTGGTAGTTTTTCAGGCCGTCGAGTGCTGCCACCAGCTTCTCACGCGTGAGATCGGGTCCGGCGCGCTTGAGGGCTTCCACCATTACCTGGGCGCTGCCGATGCCGAAGAGATTGAAGACCGACAGCCGGTCGCCGGGAAACTTCGCAGCGATCGCCTTGCGCCACTTGTCGACAGCCGGATCCTCGGGCGTATAGCGGACCATCGAGATGGTGCGGAACGAGGCCGTGGCGCCCGGTGAGCCGACCTGATCCTCGAAGGCGGCGGGGTCGGCGATGCCACTCTGGCCGATCGCGAGCGGCTTGAAGCCCAGCTTCTGCGCGTCCCGCATGAAGATCGCCGCGGGCTTGGGATAGAGGACGATCAGGACGGCGTCGGCGTTGGCCCCCTTCAGACGCAGCACCTGGGCGGTTGCGTCGTTGGCGTCGGGCGCCATCTCCTCGTCCAGGACGGGTTTGATCCCCTTCTTCTGGAAGGCCTCCATCAACGGCGTATAGCGGGCGCGGCCCCAGGCATCGCGCATGGAAATGACGGCTATGCGCTTGGCACCCTGGTCGAGGGCGAACTTAAGCATGGCCTGGCTCTCGATCGTCGAGGTGAGCGCCGTGCTGAAGATCGTCGGGGAAACCGGCGTGGTGATGCCGTCGTGGACCGACGCCATGATGATCACGGGCACCTTCGCTTCGGCCAGGGTTTCGCGGGCCGCGAAGGTCGCGTTGCTGCAGCCGCCGCCGATGATGGCGAAGACCTTGTCCTCATAAGATAAGCTTCTTGACCGCCCCGATGGCCGCCGCCGGATCGCACCGATCATCCTCGCGAACCAGCTCGAGCTTGCGGCCATTGATGCCCCCGGCGGCATTTACCTGATCGAAAACGACCTCGATGCCGTTCATCGGCAGCTTGCCGTAGAGATAGCCGGGCCCCGTCAGCGCGCCGAATGACCCGATCTTGATCGTATCCGCCGTGACCCCGGGAACCTGAGCCTGGCCGGGCTGCAGAGCCGCGACCGCCAGGAGCAGGCCGGACAGGCCGGCCTTCAAGCACTGTTTCAATCTCATTGTCCCCTCCGCCCTTCGCCAAGAACCCAAGATGTTCCAAGCAACTTTCATTCCATTGCGGCCCGACATCTTGTATACAGTACACAAGATTATCATGGCAGCAACAGCACAGGCCAAGGGGAATTTCGTGTCCGGTCCTGCCGAGGAAATCGTCGTCACGACGGGGGACGGCGTTGTTACCGTCGCGCTCAACCGGCCGGCCAAGCGCAACGCCGTGTCGCTCGCCATGTGGCGGCGACTGGCGGAGATCTTCGCCGGCGTCGGACGCCAGGACGGCATACGAGCCGTGGTCCTGACAGGTGCCGACGGCAATTTCTGCGCTGGCGCCGACATCTCCGAATTCGCGACCGTGCGCGCCGAATTCGACGATGGGCGAGGCCTACGAGGCGGTGGCCGACAGCGCGACCCGCGCCGTCCGCGATTGTGAGCTTCCCACCATCGCCGCGGTGTCGGGCTATGCCATGGGCGGAGGCTGCGGCCTCGCCCTGGCGTGCGACTTCCGGATCGGCGACGGTAGCACCCGGATGGGCATACCCGCAGCCCGTCTGGGCATCGTCTACGGGCCGCTCGACTGCTCGTTGCTCCTGCGGCAGGTGGGCCTCGCGAACGCCAAACGCGTGCTCTACTCGGGATGTGCTTTCGATCTTGCCGATTGCCGCCGAATGGGCCTCGTCGACATGGCAGCCGACCAAGGCAGCGCCCTCGAGGCGGCGCATGCCTTCGCAGCCGATCTGGTGGCCAATGCGCCGTTATCGATCCGCCGGCGCCAAGCTCGTGCTGGACGCGCTGGCCTCGGGTACGGCCGACGCACGTGCCGAAGAGATCAATGCCTTCATCGGTCGTGCCATGGACAGCGCGGACTACAAAGAAGGCGCGGTGGCCTTTGCAGCAAAGCGGCTGCCCCGCTTCGTCGGGCATTGATCAGTAGCCGAAGGCAGGAGAATTCGACCGCATGAGTTGGCTGGGTGTTGACGTCGGGGGGACTTTCACCGACCTCGTTTTCCTGGATCGCGCGAGCGGACGGCTGCAGGTGCTCAAGACACCATCGACTCCCGACGACCAGTCAGAGGGAATCCTGGTCGGCATCGGTCGCCTGTCGTTGGAGCCGGGCGATCTGGATCGCATCGTGCATGGCACCACCGTTGCGACCAACACGGCGCTTGAGGGCGACGGCGCGCGGTTGGCCGTGCTCGCGACCGAGGGCCATCGCGACGTGCTCGTGGTCGGCCGCGGCAATCGCATAGCCATGTACAATATCAAGGCGCGGCCCGATCGGCCGCTGGTGCCGCGATCATGCTGCTACGAAGTGCGCGAACGCCTGCGGCCCGACGGCGCCGTGTCCGTGCCGCTCGACGAGGAGGCGGTGTCTGCAATCGGCCGAGCGGCTCGCCGAAGAGCGGATCGAGGCGGTGGCCGTCTGCTTCCTTCATTCCTATGCAAACGCTGAGCACGAGCGCCGTTCCGCGGAGATTCTGGGCCGCGTGCTGCCCGACGCGGTGATCACGATCTCGTCCGAGGTCTTGCCGGAATACCGCGAGTACGAGCGCTTCTCGACGACCGCTCTCAATGCCTATGTGGCGCCGCGCATGCGGCGATATTTGAGAGAATCGCAGACCCGCCTGACCTGCGTCCTCCATCTCCGGACCCCTCTCCATCATGACCTCGAACGGCGGCGCCCTGCCGGCCGGGCGGGTCGAATCGATGCCAGTGCTGTCGATGCTCTCGGGCCCGGCAGCCGGTGTCATCGCCGCGCAGTCATGTCGGCCAGGCCGCCGATTTTCCCGACGTGATCACCTGCGACATGGGCGGAACCTCGACCGATGTGTGCCTGGTGCGGGGAGGCGAATTCACCATGACGACGGACGGGCGGGTCGGCGGCTTTCCCGTCAAGATCCGGCAAATCGACATCAACACGGTTGGCGCCGGCGGCGGCAGCATCGCGGCGGCTTCCGTCGGCGGCTCCTGACGGTGGGTCCACGCTCGGCGGGAGCATTTCCGGGCCCGGCCTGCTTTGGCCGCGGCGGCGCCGAGCCGACGGTGACCGACGCCAATGTGGTGCTGGGCCGGCTCGGTACCGAGCAGCTGCTCGGCGGCGAGATTCGCCTCGACCGGGCTGCCGCGACTGCGGCCGTGGCGACGTCTCGGGGATCAGCTCGGGCTGTCGGCAGAGCAGATGGCCGAGGGCATCCTGCGTATCGCCGTGGTCGTCGATGGCGGCGGCGATCAAGGAAATCTCGGTGTTGCGCGGCATCGATCCGCGCGATTTCGCCCTGCTCTCCTATGGCGGCGCTGGTCCGCTGCAGGCCTCGGAGATCGCCGATGAGCTGGGCATGCGAACCGTTGTCGTCCCGCCGATGCCCGGCAATTTCTCGGCTTTCGGCCTGCTGGTGGCCGACGTCCGCCGCGATCTGGTGCGCACCAAGGTGGCCACGACCAACGCGCTTTCGGCGGCCGACGTCCGGGCCGTGCTTTCGGACCTGCTCGAGGATGGCGAGCGAGAGCTGGAAGCTGCCGGCTTCCGCTCCGGCCCGCCGGCGCTTCGCGGCTACCCTCGATATGCGATACGCAGGCCAGTCCTTCGAGCTGTCGGTGCCGGTCGAGCATGGATGTCGCCGACACGGCGGAGATCGTGCAGGCCTTCGAGAAGATCTACGCAGATTCGCTATGGCGGCACGACGACGGCGCCGGTCGAGATCGTCAGCTATCGCATGGCTGCCTGGGGTTTATCCGACAAGCCGGTCCTGCCGCCAGTGGAGGAGGCGGGCCGCACGATGGCTGCGGCGGTCGTGAGCACGCGGGCGACCATCTTCGACGGCAGCGGCCTATTACGTGCCCGATTTTCGATCGCGACCGCATGCCGCCCGGAGAGGCAGTAACGCGGGCCGGCCGTCATCGAGGAAGCCGGTTCATCGACGATTGTGCCCCCGGGTTGGTCAGCCGTGCTCGACCGGATCGGCTGCCTCGTTTTGCGCCGTCGACGACGGGAGCGTCGCAATGACCATCGATCCGATCACGCTCGAGGTCCTGACCCAGGGGCTGATTTCGATCGTCCGCGAGATGCGCGCCACCGTGTGCCGCACGGCGAGCTCGGTGGCGATCTACGACGCCAAGGATTTCTCCTGCGGGCTGTTCGCGCCGGACAGCCAGGTGGTGGCGCAATCGGAGGACATCGGCTCGCACGTCGTGCCGCTGCCCTGGTCGGTGCGCTCGGCGATGGAGAAGTTCGGCCGACGACCTCGCACCGGGCGACGTCATCCTTGTCGAACGATCCCTACACGGGCGGCACGCACCTCAACGACGTGACGATCATCTATCCCGGTCTTCCAGGACGGCCGGCTGATCTTCTTCCCGGCGGTGCGCGCGCACTGGGCCGATGTCGGCGGCATGGTGCCCGGGCAGCATGTCGGGCAAGGCCACCGAGATCTACCAGGAGGGCGTGCGCATCCCGCCGATCAAGATCCAGGAAGGCGGACGCTTCAATGAGGCAGCGCTCGACATCCTGCTCTCCAACATGCGCGTGCCCGACGAGCGGCTGGGCGATCTGCAGGCGAGCCTTGCCTCCTGCCGGGTGGCCGAGAAGCGCATCCACGAGGTCTGCGCCCGCTACGGCCTCGACACTGCTGCTCGAGGCCGTGCGCCTCGACCTCGACCGTTCCGAAGCGAGGATGCGCGCCTGCATCGCCGCCCTGCCGGACGGCACCTATCGCTTCGAGGACTATCTCGAGACCTATCATCGGCGGCATCTTCGAGCCGCTGCTGCTGCCGCTGGCGCTCACCGTTGCCGGCGACCGCATGATCGCCGACTTCACCGGCGCCTCGCCACAGGTGCCGTTTCCGGTGAACTCGACGGCGGCGGTGACGGCGGCTCGGTCTTCATCGCGGTGAAGTCGGTCTTCGATCCCGCGGCGCCGCTCAACCAGGGTTCGTTCCGGCCGATCGAGGTGGATGCGCCCGCCGGGCACCATCGTCAACGTCAGCGGCCGGCGCCGGCGGGCTCCCATGGCGAGATCCGCAAGCGTGTCATCGCCACCATGGTCGGCGCGCTGTCGCAGGTCGTGCCCGACATGGTGGCGGGCGATCTCTGCCGGACCTCGTTCCACAATCTGATCGGCGGCTACGACACCGCGGAGCAGGCGCGAATGGGTGCACTACGAATGGTCGGCCGGCGGCAACGGCGCCTTCCGCGAGAGCGATGGCCCAAGCGCCATGGCGACCATCGACTGGGGCGACCTCGTCACCGTGCAGTCGACGCGAGGTGATCGAGACGCGCCTGCCGCTGCTCGTTGAGACCTCGCGGCTGGCGATCGACTCCGGCGGTGCCGGGCGCACCCGCGGCGGGCTGTCGATGCAGCGCCGCTGCGGGTGCTGGCGCCGGAGGCGCGCTATTCGCTGCTGTCCGATGGCGCCGTGGTTCCGGCTTTCGGCGTGCTGGGCGGGCTGTCGGGCGTGCCGGTCGGGGCATGGATCGAGAAGGACGGCGCCGTCGAGGACTTCGACACGCCGGGCAAGGTCGCCGGCCATCCGGTGGGCAGAGCGGCAGCGTCGTTGTCGTGCGATCGGCGGGTGGCGGAGGCTACGGCGACCCGTTGCTGCGCGCGCCCGCGGAGCGTTCGCACGCGATGTCGAGGAAGGGTATGTCTCGCGGGCGGCGGCGCGCGATCTCTATGGCGTGGCGCTCGACGCCAAAGGCGCCGTGGACCCGGTCGCGACCGACGCGCTCCGTCGCCGCCTGCGCGAATCGCGTTTTGCCCTGACGGCAATGTCTCGCCCACGATTCCTACGAGGCTGGCGCGGTGAGTCGTCGCCGCGTCTGCCGCCTGAATCCGAAGGACGCGGCGGCTGCCGACCTGCAGGCAGACGACCTGGTGGAGATCGATGCCCGTCGGGCGGCGCCTCTCAGGGCGTGGCTACGCATCGACCCGTCGATAGCGTTGGGCACCTTGCCGATCGATCAGGCAGGCTTGACGATCCTGCGGATATCGGCGGGGCAGAGGCTCGAAGTGAGGCGTATCGCAACCGTCGTGCTGCCGCAGGAGCGTCTCGCCGAGGCCGCCGAATGAACGACGGCACCGTTCTCGTCACCGGTGCCGGCGGGATGATCGGCGCTGCCGTGCTGCGGCAGCTCGTGGCCGACGGCATTTCGGTCGTGGCGGCCGATCGCGTGCGGCCGCCGGATCTGGATCTCGACGAACTGTCCGTCCCCTTCGTTGCCCACGACCTGCCGGATCCGAGCCGATGGCACGAAGCAATCGTGCGCTTCGGCATCCGTCGCGTCGTGCACGCCGGCGGGATTTCGGGACCGATGCTGCTCAGGGACAATCCGAGCCGCGTGTGCGAGATCAATCTTTCGGGCCTGAGTGGCCTCCTCGAGGCCGCGCGCATCCATCGCCTCGGACGGATCGTCTGGTTCTCCTCGATCGTGGCCTATGGCAATCGGCCGGACCTGATGCCCGTCAATGAAGACATGCCCCTTCGTCCCGACACGGTGTACGGAGCCAGCAAGGCCGCAGGCGAGGCCTTGGTCCATGCCTATCACGCCGAGCACAGGGTCGACGCCGTTGCGCTTCGCGTTGCTTCCTGCTACGGCGCCGGCCGGACGACATCCTGCATGATACGGACCCTTATCGAGGACGGCTTGGCCGGCCGCGTCAGCCGCATCCATCCGGCGGGCGGTCGCACGCGCCAGCATGTCTTCATCGACGATGTTGTCGGCGCGGTTCGCGGGGCCCTCGACACACCGACCTTGCCGCAACGTATCTACAATGTCGGCCCAGGCCGCGCACAAAGCCTGTCGGAAATCGTCGAACAGGTCCGAAAGGCCGTTCCCGCGGTGGAGGCTGTCCTGGATCCGGAGGGCACTGCCTGGAACACCTTTGGCCTAGGGCCGCTCGTCATCGATGCCGCCCGGCGCGACCTCGGCTTCTCGCCCGCGACGTCAATCGCAGATGGTGCGGCCGCCACGCGCGACTGGGTGATCGGCCGAGGTGGTTCGTGAGCCTGGTGCACGACTTGGACTTCACGGGCCGGCGCATCTTGGTGACCGGCGCGGCAAACGGCTTCGGTGCGGCAATGGCGGGCCTCTTCCACGCAGCCGGCGCGCGGCTGGTGCTGGCCGACATCGAAGAGCAGCCGCTTGCCGCCGTCGCGTCACGGTACGAGGCTGAGGCTCATGTGTTCGATCAGTCCGATGCCGCGTCCGTGGAGGATCTGGCCAAGGCTGCAGGACCGGTCGACATCCTCATCAACAACGCCGGCGTGCTGATTGCGAAGCCGCTGCTGGAAACCAGCCTCGAGGAGGTCCGGCGCATGGTCGACATCGACTTCATCGGCGCCTTGCGGCTGATCCAACTGATCGGCCGCGGCATGGTCGAGCGACGGCGCGGCGTCATCCTTTCGATCGGTTCGCAGACGGCCTTTTCGGGCGGCGAGAATTGGGCGGTCTATGCCGCCGCCAAGGCCGCCATATCGCAGCTCACCAAGTCGGCTGCGGTGGAATGGGGGCGTCATGGCGTTCGCGTCGTCTGCCTGGCGCCGGGCCGCTCCCTCACCCGGATGACACAACAGACGGCAAAGGAAGGGCAGTCGGGCGACCGGGGCCTGGCGCGTGTTCCGCTTGGCCGCTGGGGAACGGCAGAGGAAATTGCGAAGATGGCGATGTTTCTCGTCTCCGACGCCGCCTCCTACATGACGGGCGAGACCGTCATCGCCGACGGTGGCTATGTCCACGGCTAGAGTGGCGGCGCGCCCGCCGATGTTTTCGCAGGCGGACTTCGTGCCGCCGTCCGTGATCGCCACGGAGATCGCGCGGATCCTGTCCGACCGCATCGTCTTCCTGGAGCTGGCGCCGGGCTCCCGCATCCACGAGGAGGAAGTCGGCGCCGCCTTCGGGGTGAGCCGTTCGCCAGTCCGTGAAGTCCTCCGGATGCTCGAAGCCGATGGCCTCGTGATCCGTGCCGCCCGAAAGGGTGTCAGCGTCACGCCGATGAGCCGGCGCGACCTCGACGAGGTCTACGCCTGCCGTGTCGGCCTGGAGGGGCTAGCCGCCGCAGAGGCGGCCCGTCATCTCGACAAGAAGGCGCGCAAGACGATCGAGTCGCATCTCGCCGCGATGAACAAGGCGTTCAAGGCGAAGGATGTGCCGACTTTCTTCAAGCACAACGTCGCCTTCACGCGGGCCGTTCACGCCGCATCGCAGAACCAGACGCTCATCCGCATCGTCGCAGGCATCGAGAAGCAGGCCTTGCGTTATCGCTACCTTGCTCATCTGCAGACCCACGAGATGCTGTCGATGTCACTCGAGGGCCACAGCGAGGTAGCCGAGGCTGTCCTTGCCGGCGAGGTGAGCCTTGCCCGGCGTCGCGCCGAGCAGCTCATGCGGCGCGCCCATGGCGTGATCGCAAAGGCACTCGCCGAATCGGCCTATGCCGTGCCCGGCGATGCCGGGGCGACCTTCGACGATCTCTGAAGCATCAACCCTGCCGATCAGGCGTCGGGCAGCTTGTAGTTCACCTTGCTCGGTGCCACTTCGCGGAGCAGATCGGGATAGAACAGGGTGTTCCAGGACACCGGCTTGGGAAGCCTGCCAATGCTCTTCAACTGAGCTTCGGCGATCTGGAAGTTGCCGATGGATTGCTGGTCCAGATGGACGTCGAAGCTCAGCTTGTCCATCAGCAGCTTGGTCAGCGGCAGGTCGAGCTTCAGGAACTTGGCGACGTCGGCAGCTGCTTGGTCGCGCTTGGTGTTGATGACATCCGTGGCCTCGACCATGCTGCGCATGAACGACACGGCGGCAGTGCGGCTCTTCACCGCCCAGTCCTTGTTCACGTAGATGAACACGCGGCCTTCGATGATGCCGACATTGTCTACGACCAGCCGCGCACCCTTGACCGCCGCGGCGCCGCGCGTCAGCCACGGCTCCCAGGCGCTGTAGGCGTCGATGTCGCCGCGTTCGAGCGCCGCGACCATCTCCGGCGCCTCGACTTGGACGATCTTGTAGTCCTTGGGATCGAGCTTCAGCTTGTTGACCGCCGCCAGCCAGAACACCTCGCTGCCTGAACCGCGGGCAATTCCCAGGCGCTTGCCCTTGAGGGCGTCCACGCTGGCGATTTCCTTGCCGACGATGCCGTACCAGCGCGCCAGCATGGCGCCTTCGGCAGCCACCACGACGTTCGGGTCGAGGGCGTGATTGAGCAGGCCGGCCTGCTCCGCGCCGAATGCCGATTGCACCTGGTTCTGGATCAGAAGCGCCACCATCGCGGAGCCGCTCGGTCCAGTGTTGAGCTGCACCTCCAGCCCGTTCTTGGTGAAGATGCCGGACTCTTTCGCGACGTAGTATGCCGAGAACGAGGGGTCCACGCCCGTCGCGATGGTGATCTTGGCAGACTGCGCGCGCACTACCGATGGGACAACCGCAAGCCCAGCCGCCAGCTTCAAGGCGGATCGCCGTCCGATGTCAAACATTCATAACCCCCAATCCAAAGAGAAGAACCCACACTCGCGCAGCATCAACCGGTCACGGCGTGACGTCGTAGCGTCCGGCAAAGCGGGCGACGCCGAAGCGGAACAGGCGGTCGGCCGTGAAACCCAAAATGCACAGCGACACGAGCGCGACGAAGATGTCGCCGATCTGCATGTACATCCGCCCCTGCCACAGCATGACACCGAGGCCGGCATTCGCAGCCACCAGTTCGGCAGCGACGATCGTCGTGAACGAATTGGCCATCGCGATGCGCATCCCCGTTAGGATGTAAGGGACGGTCGCGGGAAGGGCGACGAGGAAGAAGATCTGCCGCGAGTTCGCGCCGAGCGCCTGCGCCGCGCGGATCTTGTTCGCCGATATCGCACCCACGCCTGCCGCCGTGTTCAGGATCACGATGAAGACGGTCGTGTAGATGATCAGGAAGATCTTCGACGGCTCGCCGATGCCGAACCAAATGACCGCGATGGTGATCATCGCCACCGAAGGGATGAAGCGCAGGGATTCGGTCCACGGCTCCAGAAGCTTCCGCGCCAGCGGAAAGCTGCCGATGATCAGCCCAATCGGGATGCCGATGAGCGATCCGGCGACAAAGCCGAGGATGATGCGTTGCAGGCTCGCCCCGACATTCTCGACCAGCACCCCGTCCTTCAGCAGCTCGATGGCGCGCAGCAGCACGGCATAGGGCGGCGGAAACAGCACGGAGGCGACGACGTAGACGGCGACGACATGCCATACGAAGAAAAGGCTGAAGAAGCCGAGAAAATACGGAAACCCGTTCTTCACCGCCTGCCAGATTGACGACTCGGAACTCCCCGCAGCGCCGGCGGTGTCCGATACATGTAGCGTGCGTGTGGCCTCGCTCATGCGGCTCTCCGTGCGGTTGCGCGCAAAACCTCTTCACGAACCAATGCGTGGATCTGCTCGTAAAGGCCGATGTACCGCGGGTCTCCCCGGGTGCGTTCGCCAGGGATGTCGATCGACAGGTTCTTCTTCAGCGTGCCGCCGGGACCGGCCGTCATCACGCCGACGCGCGTCCCCAAAACGATTGCTTCATCGATATCGTGCGTGATGAAGACCACCGTGATTTCATGCGTTCCCAGATGCGGCGCAATTCGACCTGCATGGCGCCTCGCGTCTGCGCATCCAGCGCGCCGAACGGCTCATCCATCAGCAGGATCCGCGGCTCGTTGGCGAGCGCGCGCGCGATCTGCACGCGCTGCTTCATGCCGCCGGACAGCTCGGGCGGGTGCTTGCCTTCCTGACCGTGCAGCCCAACCAGCTCGAGATACTCCATGGCACGGTCGCGGCGCTCTCTGCGGTCCACACCGCGCAGGCGCAGGCCGAATTCGACATTCTCCAAGGCGGTCAGCCAGGGATATAGGGAATTGTCACCTTGAAAGACGACACCACGATCTCGGGAAGCGCCCTTGATCGGCTTGCCGGATAGTTCCAATCGACCGGCGGTCGGAAGAGTGAAGCCCGCCAACAAGCTCAGGATCGTGCTCTTGCCGCAGCCGGAGGGGCCGAGCAGGCAGTAGAACTCGCCGTCTTCGAGAGTGAGGTTGAAGTCGGCGACTGCCGACCAGGACCGCCCCTCTCGGGAGCGGAAGCTCTTGGCGACGTCGGTCAGTAAGATCAATGCCATGACGAAAGACGGGCAAGAACTGTGCCGCCGCATACGCCGCCGAGCAGACTCGCTTCGCGCCTGACTGTTTTTTCTTTCATGGATCCGCCTCTGCCGCGAGATTGCATGTTTTCGTGTATATTGTATACAAGAATTGAACGATATAAGGCGCCAACAGCGGCATCCGATTTGCTTCGCGTTCATGCGCTGACGAGTTGAATTCAGCCAGAGGGCACCGATGATGAAAGCTCCGATTGCACACGACGATCCGATGATAGATGCGAGCCGGCGCTGGCCGCTCAGCGCCGTTCATCGCGATCCCCTGCCCCGTCGCACCGCCTGGCGCCGGAGCGACGTGTCGGAGACGGACTGGCTGCTGTCCATTCCGGACGACTGCCTGGCGGAGATCGACTTGGTCGTCCGCTCGCTGCGTGAGCACCCCGTGCCGACCCTCGTTCTGTCACCGGACGAATTCGAGCTGACGGCTTGCCGGCGCCTGGCGGCTCGCCTGAAGGGCGTGCTCGACTTCGGGGATCGGCTTCGCCGTCGTCGACCGGCTGCCGGTCGACGCGTACAGCAAGGAGGAGCTCCTCGCCGTCTATTGGCTGATCAGCCAGATGCTGGCGCGTCCGGTCGCCCAGGCCTTCAAGGGGACGTTGCTCTATGACGTCCACGACACCGGGAAGAAGACTGATGTTCGCGTTCGCGCCGACCTGACCAACGAGGATCTGAGCTGGCACACCGACTATGGTTTCAACCATCCGCCGCCCTATATCGGCCTGCTGGTGATGCGGACGGCCTTGTCAGGCGGCGTTTCTTCCGCCGGGAGCCTGCACACGGCGCACGAGGTCCTGCGCGAGCGGGATGCCAGGCTGCTGCAGCGCCTCTACGAACCCTATATCTGGAACCGGCAGGGCGAACATCCGGAAGGCATGCCGATCTGCACCAGCAACCCGATTTTCTCCGATCATGGCGGTGCGGTTCGCGCCCGGTTCAATCGCGCCCTGCAGCCCGTCGGCTATCGATTGGTCGGCCGCGAAATCGACCGGGACGGCATGGACGCGCTGAACGCCTTGCACGACATCCTTTCCGAGCCGGAACACCACGTCGACTTCGTGCTGGCGCCGGGCCAGATGGAATTCCTCAACAACTCGAGAATTGCGCACCGCCGAACGGCGTTCATCGATCACGAGGACCCTGCGCTCAAGCGACATCTGTCACGCATCTTCCTGCGCGACGAAGGGCGGCGGAGCTACATGGGGTAGAGATCGCGTGGCGTCCGGCGCCGCCCGCCGTATGCAGAAGGCGACATGATCTGGAGGAAAGACGATGCCATTTGCCACGACCGACGATGGTGTGAAGCTCTACTACGAAGAGACCGGCTCCGGCGCACCGATCGTGTTCGTCCACGAATTCGCCGCCGATCACCGCTCATGGGAAGGCCAGATGCGCCATTTTGGCCAGCGCTATCACTGCGTGACCTGGAGCGCGCGCGGCTATCCGCCCTCGGACGTGCCGGAAAATCCTTCGAGCTACAGCCAGGCCCGCGCTGCTGACGACATCCTGGCGATCCTGGATCACCTGAAGCTGGCGCAGGCCCACATCGTCGGCTTGTCGATGGGCGGCTTCGCCACTCTGCATTTCGGCTTTCGCCATCCCAGACGTGCCAAGTCGCTGGTCGTCGCGGGATGCGGCTACGGAGCGGAGAAGCAGGAGGCGGCCAAGTTCAAGGGCGAGGCGGCACTCGTCGCCAAATCTCTCTTGAATGAGGGCATGGTCAAGTTCGCGGAGAAATACGCCTACGGCCCAACGCGCGTGCAATTCGAGAACAAGGACCCGCGCGGCTTCGCCCAGTTCAAGAAGGAACTGGGTGAGCACTCCGCGCTCGGCTCGGGCAATACCCAGATCGGAGTGCAGGGCGAGCGACCCTCGCTATACGATCTGGTCGATGAGATGCGCGCGCTCACCGTGCCGACCCTGATCCTGACCGGCGACGAAGACTGGCCGTGCCTGGCGCCAGGCATTCTGATGAAGCGTGAGATCCCGTCGGCGGCGCTGTCGGTAATGCCAAGCTGCGGCCACACCATCAATCTCGAGGATCCCGACCAGTTCAATCGCATCGTCGGCGAGTTCGTCGTCCAAGTCGAGGCCGGCCGCTGGCCCGAAGCGTGATCCGCGCGCCATCAGCGGCTCGATCACCGGGATGAAGTAGAGGTCGCCTGCCTCGTTAAGGCGGGCCGCACGCTGTGCCACCGAGAGGAATTCGACGGGGCGGTACGACTTCGCCTGTCGAACGGGCGCGCCATTTTCCAGACCTGTCCATGCCGTCACATGAGATCCCGGCGGATCGAGCGGTCCCACTGGCGGTGACAAACCTCGCGGGCGCCTTCCCAGGCCCGTAGCGTCGCCTGCAGCAGGAAGGCATCGCGCGTGCAGGACAATCGGATCGCCGTTTCGATCCGCACCTGCCAGGCGTCGCGCGAGATCGTCTCGGATCGGCGCATCTCGGCAACGGCGCTCAACGGATCGTCGTCCGACAGGTCGAAACTGAACTTGCCTTCCGTGCTCAATTCGAGGCCGAGGCGGTCGATACGGACCACACCTGGACGGATCGCTGTCGGACGCTCGGGCGTTGCCGTCTCCGGCTCCGGCAGCGGCGGCAACGTGTCCACGCCTTGCGATGGCCGCACCGGCAGATCGAGCGTGCCGCCGAAAATGGTCACGGTCGCCTTCTCGGGCGCCGGCCAGATCATCGGCCAGTAGGCCGTCGACAGGGCAAGCCGTATCCGGTGGCCCGCCGGAAAGACCGAGCCCGCATCGTTGAGTTGGATGCGCACTCGATAGCGTTGTCCCGGCACCAGCGGCGCGGGTGTTTCGTGGCCATCGCGATGCGCGAGGTTCAACACGCCGAAGCTCACGCGCAGCGATTCACCCGAGGGATGCACGTCGCACAGCCGGACTGCGAGATTCGCGATCGGCCGGTCGGAGGCGACGTCGAGGGTGACGACCGCCGCGCCCAGGATCTCGACCGCCTCGTCGAGCACGGCGGTCTCGAAGACAAGCGAGCGGTCGTCGTCCTCGCGCTGATCGCCGGCCTGGTCGGCGGCGCGGCCGAACGGACACCATGAACCGGCGTGCCTGCCGACCGTCTGCGGCGAGCATACCGCGTGCGGCTCGAGCGGCGCGCCCTGCGGGCTCAGCCCGCCATCGGTCAGGAAGAGGCGACGAGGCGGCCTTCCCGGCGGCGGCCACGACGGCTCGCCCACCCAGCGCCCCGGCAGGATCTCGTGATAGGGCGCCGGCTTCACGCTTTCGGTCATCCAGGCGCGCAGCATGGGCTCGTCCATCACGCCCGTCTCGACGCCCTTCAGCCAGCGGTCCCACCAGCGCAGCATGTCCTGCAGGAAGCCGACCTGCGGGCCGGGCAGCGCGAAATGCGGATAGGCATGCGCCCACGGCCCGATCAGGCCCTTACGCGGCACGCTGAGATGCTCCAGCAGGCGCGGGATCGCGTTGGTGTAGCCGTCGGTCCAGCCGCCGACCGCATACACTGGACATTGGATGGCGTCGTAGTCCTCGCACACCGAGCCATGCCGCCAATAGGCATCGCGCCGCTGATGCTCGGTCCAGGCCTCCAGGAACAGCGGCACATTCTCGAGCCGCTCCAGCCACATTTCCCGCCAGCGCGCGCCGACCAGCGCGGGATCTGGCGGATGGCACATCGCGCCGAAGAAGAAAGCCGCCCAGCCGAACCCAGCCGTCAGCTTGGCGCCGCCCATGTAGTGCACGTCGTCGCGGTAGCGATCGTCGGTCGAGCAGATCGTCACGACGGCCTTGAGCGCCGGCGGACGGCGCGCCGCGACCTGCAGGCCGTTGAAGCCGCCCCAGGAGATGCCCATCATGCCGACCGCGCCGTTGCACCAGGGCTGGGCCGCCAGCCAGGCGATGATCTCGAGCGCATCGTCCTGCTCCTGCCGGGCGTATTCGTCGAACAGCAGGCCCTCCGAGTCGCCGCTGCCCCGGATATCGACCCGCACGCCGGCATAGCCGTGCCCGGCGAGATAGGGATGGGTGAGCGCATCGCGCTCGTAGGTGCCGTCGCGCTTGCGATAGGGCAGATACTCCAGAATGGCGGGAACCGGCTCCTGCTCGGCATCCTCCGGCAACCAGATGCGGGCGGCGAGCCGCGTGCCGTCCTTGAGCGGGATCACTGTGTGCGCGATCTCGCGCACGGCGCGCGGAAAGGCCGTGACGATCAAGCGGCCTTACCCTTCGAGCCCTGTCAGCTCCAGACTGAGCGTGCGCAGCTTGCGCCGCGCTGCGGCATCGTAAGCCTGCGCATTGGCGCGCGCTTCGTTTTGCACATTGAAGTAGAGCCCGCTCCGGCCCTCGAGCGCCGGCGGCACGGCAAGCTTCAGGATCGCCGCGGCGCCGTCCTCGACCTTGCTCATCGGCGAGACGCCCGCCTGGGCCACCATGGTCGTGTTCATATAGGTCGAGGGATGCAGCGCATTGACGATCACGCCCGACCCCTTGAGCTCGTCGGCGAGATCGATGGTGAACATGATCTGCGCCAGCTTGCTCTGGCAGTAGGCGGCGACGCCGCTGTAGCGACGGGTCAGCATGACGTCGGAGAAATCGATCGCCTGCTGGCCGGCCGACGAGACGTTGACGATGCGCGCCGGCGCGCCCGCCTTGAGAAGCGGCAGCAGCAGGTAGGTGAGCAGGAAGCCCGCGAGGTAGTTCACGGCGAAGCGCAGCTCATGGCCGTCGGCGCTGGCCTGCCGGCCAGGCGCGTTGCCCGCTGTGCCGATGCCGGCATTGTTGATCAGGAGCTCGAGCCGGTCAGTCGCCTTGCGCGCCTCTTCCGCAAGCCGGCACACCTCGGCCAGCGACGCAAGGTCCGCGGCCAGGAAGGTGGCGCTGCCGCCGGCCTGCTCGATCTCCCGCACCAGCGCCTCGCCGCGCTGGCGGTCGCGGCCATGTACCAGCACGCGCCAGCCGTCCTTGGCCAGCCGTCTTGCGACAACGCGGCCGACGCCGTCGGTGGCGCCGGTCACCAGCGCCGTCCGTCCCTTGCCACCAGCCATGCCGATCTCCCGGGGATTCCGTCACACGAGGGCGCGACCATAGTAAAGCGTGACGGCATGCTTTGCCTCGGCAAAGAACAGCCAGCGCTCGACAAAGGTCCCGGCCGTCGCCGCGGGCGCGGCGAGGAGCATCGTCGCGAGCCCCGGCCACCCGGAAAAAAGGAGGGGCCCGAACGACAGGACGAAGGGCAGGGCAAAGCCCACGGCAAAGGCCAGGCGCCGCAGCTTCCGGGCATGCTTGCGCGCGAGCACGAAGCCCATCTCCTTGAGCAGGTAGTTGCTGGACGTGTGCGGTGCCTCGAAAAGGCGGACCGTTCCCAGCGAGCCAAGGCCGGTCGCGCTTTCGGCCGTGGCGACGTCCGGCGCCCTGGCGATGGAGCGCCAGTAGGCGAGCTTCAGGCCGGCGGCGATGACGATGGCGGCGAGCGCCAACCCGTTCAGCTCTGGCCGTGTGGCATCGAAGATCTGCAACAGGAGCGTCAGCCAGAGCGCGCCGGTCATGAGGGCAAGCGCCAGGTAGTTCGGCACGACCCAGGGGTTGTGCCAACGCGGAACGGGCTTCAGCGACCGGTAGATCATCGCCGTGCAATAGACCGTGCAAACCGCGCCCAGCGCCGCGAGCAGGCCGAGGGTTGCCGAGATCGTGCCCAGGAATATCCAGGCAATGCCGAAGAGCCCGGCCGGCACGTAGGTGACGAGGGCGGCAACGCCTTCGCGCGACAGCCACGACGATCGCCATTGCGACACGGCGCGCCAGGCGCGCTTGGGCTGCCCCAGATGGAAGAGCGAGGACATCAGGCCGGCACTGATGGCGCCGAGCGCCAGGGCGAGCGAGACCAGGCCGAACCGCCAGTCCTGGGGAACCGTGCCGGCCGGCGCCAGGATGCCGAGCAGCGCCAGCAGGCCATAGCCCGCGCCCGAAGCGGTGGTGAAGAAGATCACCGACAGAGAAGGATGCACGTTCAGTCCGCCTGGGCTTTGCTCACTGCGACAGCAATCGATCGAGCCAGCCCAGCAGCCCGCCGGCTTGCGCGGCCGCCGGTGCCGGTTCGGAGTCGGCGGGGTGTGACCCGCAGCGGCTGTCGGGATGCTTGCGGGGCCGCGGCGGCAGATACTTGTTGGTCGGCGAATAGCCCATCTCGGCCATGAGGTCGTAGCCGCCGCGCTCGGCGACGAGCTTCGAAACGGCGGACTCCGGATCGCCAAGGTCGCCGAAGTGCCGCGCCGATGTCGGGCAGGTCGCGACGCAGGCCGGCACGCGGTCTTCCGGATTGAACGTCGTGTTGTAGATGCGGTCGATGCAGAGCGTGCACTTCTTCATGACGCCGGCATCGTCGTCGAACTCGCGCGCCCCGTAGGGGCAGGCCCAGGAGCACAGCTTGCAGCCGATGCAGAGGTCTTCGTTGACCAGCACGATGCCGTCCTCGGCGCGCTTGAAGGAGGCGCCGGTCGGGCACACCGTGACGCAGGCCGGCTCGGCGCAATGCAGGCACGAGCGCGGGAAGTGGACGGTGCGTCCGCTCTCGCCCTCGCCGGCCTCGTAGGTATGCACGCGATTGAACCACACGCCGCTCGGATCGGCTCCATAGGGATCGAGATCCGTCAGCGGCGCGGCGACGCCGCCGGAGTTCCATTCCTTGCAGTTCACGGCGCAGGCGTGACAGCCGACGCAGACGTCCAGGTCGATGACCAGGCCCAGCCGCCTGGGCGACGCTTGATCGGGAAGGCTGGTCACGAACGGTCTCCCTGATCCATCGCCCGGAAGAGGGCACCGTACCGCAGCACCGCGGGACGCTTGGGCAGGTGGGGCGGCATGGCCACGGTGGCGAAATGGGGCTCGGTCATGGCGGCCTCGGCCGGAACCTTCTCGATCCTGACGCGCAGGTCGTACCAGGCCGCCTGGCCGGTGACCGGATCGGAATTGCCGAGACGCTGCCCGTCCCCGCGGTCGGGCAGAAGCTCCGAGATGATGTGGTTCAGCAGGAAGCCGTGACTCGCCTCGTTTGCCTGCGGCGCGAGGTTCCAGGCCCCCTTGCGCTTGCCGATGGCGTTCCACGTCCAGACCGTGTGCGGATTGACGCCGTCCATCACCTTGGCCTGGGCCTTGAGGCTGCCGTGATGGCTGGTCACGCACACCCAGTCGTCGGTCTTGATGCCGAGCGCGGCCGCCGTGGTACGATGGATGTGCAGGCGGTTCTCGCCGTGGATCTGGCGCAGCCAGGCATTCTGCGAGCCCCAGGAATGATACATCGCCATCGGCCGCTGCGTGATGGCATGCAGGGGAAAGGCCTCGCTCTCGATCGCGGCTTCCTCGAACGGCATGTACCAGAGCGGCAGCGGATCGAAATAGGTCGTTATCCGCTCGCGATGCTGGTCGGGCGGCTGCAGCGCGCCGTGGCCTTCGCCGGCCAGGCGGAACTTCTGCAGGACCTCGCTGTAGAGCTGCAGGATGACCGGCTCGGCCTTGTCCAGGAGGCCCATCTCCGTCGCCCATTCCAGATAGTCGCGATTGGCATGCTTGAAGTAGCGGGCGCTTGGCGGGATCTCGCTGCGCCAGAAGCACTGATGGGCGACGTACGCCTCGAGTTGCTTCTCGTTGACGGCGCCTTTGCCCTCGAGTTCGCCGTCGCGTCCGCGCCAGCCGGCGAGCATGCCGATCCCCGGCTTGCGCTCGTGGTGGATCAGATAGTCGGGATAGCCGCCGGGATAGCGCGGGCTGCCATCCTCCGCGATCAGGCCGGGCAGCTTCAGGCGGGTGCCGAGATCGATAAGCACGTCCTGGAACGGCCGCACATCGCGGTCCGGGCGGACCACGGGCTGGCGGATCGAATCGGCGACGCCGTCGGCATCGCAGATCGGCCGGTCCAGCAGCGAGATGCAGTCCCAGCGCTCGAGATAGGTCGTGTCCGGCAGGATGAGGTCGGCATAGGCGATCATCTCGCTGGCATAGGCGTCCGAATAGATGATGCGCGGGATCCTGTACTCGCCGGTGGCCGGATCCTTGTCGGTCAGCATGGCGATGGTGCCCGCCGTGTTCATCGACGAGTTCCAGCTCATGTTGGCCATGTAGAAGAAGAGCGTATCGATCTTGTAGGGATCGCCCTTCCAGGCATCGAGAATGACCTGATGCATCATGCCGTGGGCGGCCAGCGGCGCTTCCCAGGAGAAGGCCTTGTCGATGCGTCGTGGCGTGCCGTCGGCCTCGACCAGGAGATCTTCCGGGCCTGTCGGGAAGCCCAGCGGGGGGCCGGCCAGCGGCTTGTCGGGATGCACGTCGGCGGCGCGGCCGGCCGGCTTGATAGCCGGCGGTATGGGGCGCGGGAACGGCGGCTTGTAACGGAACGCGCCTGGCGTATCGACCGCGCCCAGGAGCATCTGCAGGACATGGATGGCCCGGCAGGTATGGAAGCCATTGGAATGCGCTGAAATCCCGCGCATGGCGTGCATGGCGACCGGCCGGCCGATCATCTTGTCATGGCGTCGTCCGGTCCAGTCGGTCCAGGGCTGGTCGATCACCACCGGCTCGCCGAAGGCGGCGTCGGCCAACTCGGCCGCGATGCGCTTGATCACGGGCGCGCTGACGCCGGTCTCGGCCGCGACCGCCTCGGCGGCATAGCGTGGGTCGAGGCAGCGCGCCTGGACCAATTGGAAGGCAGGCACCGCGCGCCGTCCGTCCGGCAGCGTGACGTCGCCGGTCAACCGTGGCCTTGCGTCGGATTGGTGCGCGGGTGCGAGTGCCCGCAGCGTTTCATCGAAGACAAGCGGCTTGCCCGCGCCGTCGCGCGCGAACAGCCCGTGATCCGCCGCGCCGTCGTCCTGGATGACCAGCCAGGCGGCGTTGGTATAGCGGCCGAGATAGTCCTCGTCGATCTTGCCGGCCTGCAGCAGCTCCTGGATCAGCGCCAGGACGAACAGGCCGTCGGTGCCCGGCCGGATGCCGATCCATTCGTCGGCGATGGCCGAGTAGCCGGTGCGGATCGGATTGATCGATACGAACTTCGCGTCGGCCCGGCGCTTCAGCTTGCCCAGGCCGATCTTGATCGGGTTGGAATCGTGGTCTTCGGCGACCCCGAACATCAGGAAGTATCGCGTGTTCTCCCAATCCGCTTCGCCGAACTCCCAGAACGATCCGCCGATCGAGTAGAGGCCCGCCGCGGCCATGTTGACGGAGCAGAAGCCGCCGTGCGCGGCGTAGTTGGGCGTTCCGAACTGGCTCGCCCACCAGCCGGTGAGCGCCTGGCTCTGGTCGCGTCCGGTGAAGAACGCCAGCTTGCGCGGGTCGCTGCGCCGGATGTCCCGCAGCCAGCCCGTCGCCGTGGCGAGGGCTTCCTCCCACTCGATCTCCTCGTACTGGCCGCTGCCGCGCGGACCGGCCCGGCGCAGGGGCTTCTGCAGTCGCGCCGGCGAATAGTGGTTCATGAGGCCGGCCGACCCCTTGGCGCAGAGCACGCCCTTGTTCACCGGATGATCGCGGTTGCCCTCGATGTAGCGAATGCGGCCGTCCTTGAGATGAACCTTGATGCCGCAACGGCAGGCGCACATGTAGCAGGTGGTGCAGGTGACCTGATCCGCGCTTGGGGCATGGAGATTGAGCGGCGGCTGTTCCGCGTGTTCGAGCTTGGATTTGTTCGTCATTGCGCCTCTGTGCGGGAGAATAAGCTTGGCAATCGATCGTACGAAGCAGAATATTCTCCGGCGTCGTACCGCTTCGCGAATTCGCCGGTCGGACGATGCACGGTGAGGAATAGTGCGTGCCGCGTTCAGCCACTCGGCGTCGCGGCGGTTTTCGCCATCCGCTGGACGTTGCCGGGGCGTGGCCACGATCGTTTCGAGCTGATTTCCCTTGGCGCGTGACCGCGGTGCGCGACGCCTGCTGCTGATGGGTGCTATCCTCCTGCCGGAATGATTTCGCCTGTCCATGTCGGCATTGGTGACTTCGACCGCGCCTTTGCGTTCTGCTGTCACCCGCCGGAGCCTGCATCATGACCCGTGTCGTTCTGATCACCGGCGCCTCCTCGGGCATCGGCGCCGCGACCGCACGCGCGCTTGCCGCATCCGATACTGCGATCGCCTTGCATGCGCGCAAGAACCGGGCTGGCGCCGACAAGGTCGCCGATGCCGTGCGCGCGGCCGGGGCGGAGGCGCTGGTCCTCGAGGGCGATCTCGCCACGCCGGATACGGCCCGCCGCCTGGTCGAAACGACGACGGGCAAATTCGGCCGGCTCGATGTGGTGATAAGCAATGCGGGCTTTGCCGATCGCCGCCCGGTGGGTGAGCTCGACCGCGCCGCCTGGGACGCAAGCCTCGCCGCCATGACGTCGGCCTTCTTCGAGCTGGCAAGTGCCGCCAAGCCGTGGCTGGTGAAGGCCGGCACCGCGGGCCGGCTGGTCGGGGTGTCATCCTTCGTGGCGCACGCCTTTGCCCGCGGCCTGATGACCTTTCCCGCGTCGGCGGCGGCCAAGGCGGGCATGGAGGCCTTTGCCCGCGCCCTCGCCGTCGACCTCGCGCCGTCGGGCGTGACCGTCAATTGCGTGGCGCCGGGCTTCATCGAAAAGGATGCGTCGGCCCACGCCGCCGTCCCGCGCGAGCGCATGGAGGAGGTGAGCCGGTCCATCCCCATGCACCGCTACGGCAAGCCGGCGGAAGTGGCCGATTTGATTGCCTTCCTGTGCTCGCCGGCGGCAGGCTATGTCACCGGCCAGACGATCCATGTGAACGGCGGCCTGACGCTGTGACATCGGGCGGCTGGCAGCTACCCGGCGCTGGCGCGCACCAGCGCGACGATATCGACTCCCTTGGCGTCGATATCGAACCAGTCGAGATAAAGCGGCACCTGATGGTCGAGCGTGTGGCGGCCGTGATGGATACGTCGGCTGTGGATGCGGGCACGCTTGAGAAGCTCGGTCTCGACCGGGCTCATGATCACTTCGGCCACCAGCGCCTCGGGATCGAGGATCACGGGGTCGAACGGCAGGGGGTCGGTGCGGCGCAGGCCGAGCGGCGTGGCGTTTATGGCGATATCGATCCCGTGGAGCATGCTTTCATGCGGCATCTCCATCTCCGCCACCGGAATATCGGGATAGAGGCGCGACAGACGGTCGACGGCGGCGGCGATGCGGCCCTGGTGGATTTCGGTAACCAGCAGGCGGCCGACGCCCGCCTCGCAGAGGGCTGCGGCGATGGCGCCGCCCACGCCGCCCAGGCCGACCAGCCAGATGCTGGCGCCGCGCAGCTTGTGGCCCTGGGCCAGAAGACCGCGCACGAAGCCCACGCCGTCGACATTGTCGCCGGCCAGCGTGCCGTCGGGCTCGCGGCGCACCAGGTTGACGCTGCCGGCCGCCTCGGCGCGCCGCGTCAGGCGGTCGAGCAGCGGCGGGATCGCCGTCTTGTGCGGCACGGTGACGGTGAAGCCGCCGAGATTGCGCATCGTGGCAAGCGCCCGAAGCATCACCGGCAGCAGATCGGCGTCGCCTTCGAACGGCAGCCACACCGCGTTCGCACCGACCGCGGAGAAGACTTGCGGCATGATCCCGGTGAGCCGGAGCTGGCGGATCGGATCGCCGATCGTGCCGTAGAGGCGCGTGGCGCCGTTGATGGAAAACTGGCCGGTAAAGAGGATCGGTTCTTCCGCGTTCATGACGCCCCAAAAGGAAAACGGCGGGGCTCCCGAGCCCCGCCGTCGATCTTGGCTGCGCCTGCGGCGAAGCGCTAGAGGTGCTTCAGCACGTTCTCGGCCGACGACACCTCGAAGGCGCCCGGCTTCTCGACGAACAGATCCTTGATGACGCCGTCCTGCACGACCATGGCATAGCGCTGGCTGCGCGTGCCGAGGCCGAACTTGGAGCCGTCCATGGTGAGCCCCATGGCCTGCGTGAACTCGCCGTTGCCGTCGCCCAGCATCATGACCTTGTCGCCGGCCTTCTGGTCCTTGCCCCAGGCCCCCATCACGAACGCGTCATTGACGGAAATGCAGGCGATGGCGTCGACGCCCTTCGCCTTCAAGGCATCAGCTTCGGCCACGAACCCGGGCACGTGCTTTGCTGAACAAGTGGGAGTGAAGGCGCCCGGCAGGGCGAAGGCCACAACCTTCTTGCCAGGCGCGAAAAGTTCTTCGGTGGTGACCGCTTTGGGTCCCTCCGGGCCCAACATGCGCAACGTGGCGCTGGGCACCTTGTCGCCGACTTTCGCCATATTTTGCTCCTCCAATTGCCGTCCAGCCGGGCTGGCTCGCGAACCGCCGGACCCTAGGCGAGGGGTCAGGATTTGTCCATCGGCCCCGCCATGCCTTGATCTTTCGCCGGACAATCCCCATGGATTTAGAGGATCATTGCATCATGTCCGGGTCAGCCTCCCCCGCCGCTTCGTTGGTCGGCCGCTTCCTGGTCGCCGCGCCGTCCATGCCGGACGAGCGCTTCCAGAAGAGCGTCGTGTTCATCTGCAAGCACGACGATGACGGCGCTTTGGGCATCATCGTCAACAACAAGGTCGAGGACCTGCCGCTGGGCCAGGTCTACAAGCAGCTCGGCATCACGGTGCCGGCGGCCTCGGCCGAGCGGCCGGTGCTGTTCGGGGGACCGGTCGACACCTCGCGCGGCCTGGTCCTGCACTCGGCCGACTACAAGCGCGAGGAGACCCTGCTGATCGAGGGCGGCATGGCGCTGACGGCGTCGGTCGAAATCCTGAAGGACATGGCCGGCGGCAGCGGGCCCAAGCAGGCGTGGCTGGCGCTGGGCCATTCCGGCTGGCAGCCCGGCCAGCTCGACCTCGAGATGCAGGACAATGCCTGGCTGGTGGTCGACGGCGACGCCGCGCTGGTGTTCGACGCCGATTTCGAGGCCAAGTGGCAGCGCGCCCTCGACCGTCTGGGCAGCAAGAGCAGCGCCGGCGGCCGGTTCGACCCGGCGTCGTTTTCGCATCAATCGGGACGCGCCTGACCCTGCCTGCGGCGGGCGTCAGATGTGCATCCTGCGACCCCTGATTGCACTTACTTTCCCCCGCCAATCGGCCTATAGCGCGCAGGTGCCGCCGCAACCCTCCCTTCGCGGACGGCGCGCGTACCTCGGGACGCCTTCGCTTCCCTCCCCAACCCCATCGGAAGCGGGGGCGTCCCGCCCTGCTCGCGCCGGCTATTCCGCGGCAGCCGCCTGCTGGACCGGGTCGCGGTAGGTGGCCAGCAGGCTCGCTTCGCGCTCCTTGGCCGCCTTCACGTTCTTCTCCTTGACGTGGCCGAAGCCGCGCATGGTCTCGGGCAGCGCGGCGATCTGCACGGCGAGCGCGTGGTTGTTCTGGTCGAGCGTGGCCACCAGCGTCTCGACGGTCGCCTCGTACTCGCCGATCAGGCGGCGTTCCATGCGGCGCTCCTCGCTGTAGCCGAAGATGTCGAGGCGCGTGCCGCGCAGGCGCTTGAGCGAGGCCAGGAAGCGGAACATCGGCATCACCCAGGCGCCGTACTCGCTCTTCTTGAGCTGGCCCGTCGTCGGATCGCGGTCGGCGAAGAGCGGCGGCGCCAGATGGAAGGTGAGCTTGTAGTCGCCCTCGAACTGCGCGCCGAGCTTCTTCAGGAACTCGACGTCGCTGTAGAGCCGGGCCACCTCGTACTCGTCCTTGTAGGCCATCAGCTTGTAGAGCGACTTGGCCACGGCCTCGGCCAGGCCGCGGCGGCCCGGCGCCTTTTCCTTTTCCGCCTTGGCGACCTTGTCGATCAGGGCGCTGTAGCGCTCGGCATAGGTCTTGTCCTGATAGGCGGTCAGCAGCTCGACACGCTTGGCGACGATCTCGCCGAGCGTGCGCGCCACCGGTTTCTCGACGCGCAGGGTCGGCTTGGCGGCCGCCTGCACCGCGGCGAGATCGTGGGCGGCGAGCCGTCCCCAGGCGAAGGTCCGCTTGCTGGTCTCGACCGCCACGCCGTTCAACTCGATGGCGCGCTCGATGGCTTCCAGCGACAGCGGCAGCAGGCCCTTCTGCCAGGCGTAGCCCAGCATGAAGAGGTTGGTGGCGATGGAATCGCCCAGGATGGCCGTGGCGAGTCCCGTACCGTCGACGAAGGCGGTGGCGTCGTCGCCTGCGGCGTCGCGGATCGACTTCATCAGGGCCTCGGCGCCGAGATCCATGTCGCCGTTCATGACGAAGGCGGCCACCGGCTGGACATGGCCGTTGATCACCGCCTTGGTGACGCCCTGCTCGATGCGAGACAGGGCGGCGGGCGAAGCGGCCACCACCATGTCGCAGCCCAGCACCAGGTTGGCGCCGCCGGCGGCGATGCGCACGGCATGCAGCTCCTCGGGCTTGGGGGCGAGCCGCACATGGCTCATCACCGCGCCGTTCTTCTGCGCCAGGCCGGTGAAGTCGAGCACGGTGCAGCCCTTGCCTTCGAGATGGGCGGCCATGCCGATCAGCGCGCCGACGGTGATCACGCCGGTGCCGCCGATGCCCGTCACCAGGATGCCGTAGGCTTCGCTGAGCGGCCGTTGCGTCGGCATCGGCAGCGCGGCGAAGGGATCCTCCTGCACCAGCTTCAATTGCGGACGCCTGGCCTTGGCGACGGTGCCGCCATGCACCGAGACGAAGCTCGGGCAGAAGCCCTTCAGGCAGGAGAAGTCCTTGTTGCAATTGCTCTGGTCGATCTGTCGCTTGCGGCCGAGCTCGGTCTCGAGCGGCTTCACCGACACGCAGTTGCTCTGGTCCGAGCAGTCGCCGCAGCCCTCGCACACCGCGTCGTTGATGAATACGCGCTTGGCCGGATCGGGGAAGGTGCCGCGCTTGCGGCGGCGCCGCTTCTCGGCGGCGCAGGTCTGGTCGTAGACCAGCACCGTCAGCCCCGGGATTTCGCGCAGCTCGCGCTGCACGGCGTCGAGCTCGTCGCGGTGGCGGATGGTGACGCCGGGGGCGAAGTCGACATTCAGCGGATACTTGTCGGGCTCGTCGGTGACGACGACGACCCGCTTGGCGCCCTCCGCGGCGACCTGCTTGGTGATCTCCGGAACCGTCAGTGGCCCGTCATGCGGCTGGCCGCCGGTCATGGCGACGGCGTCGTTGAACAGGATCTTGTAGGTGATGTTGACGCCGGCCGCCGCGGCCTGGCGGATCGCCATCAGGCCGGAATGGTAGTAGGTGCCGTCGCCCAGGTTCTGGAAGATGTGCTTGTCGGACGTGAAGGGCGCCTGTCCGACCCAGGGCACGCCCTCGCCACCCATGTGGCTGATGAGCGAGGTCCGCCGCTCGGGCATCCAGATCGCCATGCCGTGGCAGCCGATGCCCGCCATCGCCCGGCTGCCCTCGGGAACCCGCGTCGAGGTGTTGTGCGGGCAGCCCGAGCAGAAGTAGGGCGTGCGCATCACCTTGGGCGGCGGCGCGGCCAGGAGCTTTTCCTTGCTTTCGAGGCGGGCCAGACGCTGGCGCAGCTCCGGCGACTCGCCGCCATGCTTCATCAGGCGGCCGGCGATCACCGTGGCGACGCCGGTAGGCGTGAGCTCGCCGTCGCTCGGCAGGATGATGCGGCCGCTCTCGTCGGCCTTGCCGATCACCAGCGGCCGGCGGTCGGCCGGCATGTTGTAGAGCAGGTGGACGAGCTGGTCCTCGAGGTTGGAGCGCTTCTCCTCGACGACGATCACTTCCTGAAGGCCCTCGGCGAAGCGCCGCGCGCCTTCCGGCTCCAGCGGCCAGGTCATGCCGACCTTGTAGAGACGGATGCCGAGGGCGCGCGCGCGCGCCTCGTCGATGCCGAGATCCTCCAGCGCCTGGCGGGTGTCGAGATAGGCCTTGCCCGTGGTCATGATGCCGATGCGCGCCCTTGTGCCTGACTGGGACGGATCGATCACCATCTTGTCGAAGCCGTTGGCGCGCACGAAGGCTTTCACCGCCGCCATCTTCGGTCCATGCAGGCGCTTCTCGGCCTCGAGCGGCGGATCGGGATTGCGGATGCCGAGCCCGCCGGGCGGGAGCTGGAAGTCGGTCGGCATGGTGATGCGGATGCGCTCGGGATCGACCCACACCGAGGCGCCCAATTCGACGGTCTCGGAGATCGCCTTGAAGCCGATCCAGCAGCCGGAGTAGCGCGACAGGGCGAAGCCCAGCAGGCCGAAGTCGAGATACTCCTGCACGTTGGCCGGGTTGATCACCGGGATCATGGCGGCGGCGAAGACCTGCTCGCTCTGATGCGGCAGGGTCGAGGACTGGCAGCCATGGTCATCGCCCGCCAGCACGATGACGCCGCCATGCGGCGAGGAGCCGGCGGCGTTGCCATGCTTGAGCACGTCCATCGAGCGGTCGACGCCCGGCCCCTTGCCGTACCAGATCGAGAACACGCCATCGACGGTGGCGCCGGGGAACAGGTTGACCTGCTGCGTGCCCCACACCGCTGTCGCCGCGAGGTCTTCGTTCAGCCCCGGCTGGAAGTGGATGTTGTTGTCCTTGAGGTAGCGCTTGGCCGTCCACAGCGCGTGGTCGTACATGCCGAGCGGCGAGCCGCGATAACCGGAGATGAAGCCGCCGGTATTGAGGCCGGCGGCGAGATCGCGCTGCCGCTGCATCATGGGCAGGCGCACCAGCGCCTGGATGCCGGTGAGATAGACGCGGCCCTTGTCGAGGCGGTAGCGGTCTTCCAGCGCGTAGTCGCCGAAAACCAGGGGAACGGGGGTGGGGGAGCTCATTGTGCAAGGCCCTCCGGAGCGGCGGCGTGAACGGGCGTTTATCCGGGCAAGCATAGCGGCCCGCGCCGCCCCGGGGAAAGGCCGTGCAAACCGTGCGCCGGGATGAATTTCGCATCCCGCCAACGCATTGGCCCGGTGTAGATTCTGGAAAAACCGGAGGACGACCATGGGCTTCAAGACCATCCTGGTGCACTGCGATGCCGGGCGGGGAACGGCGATGCGCCTGAAACTGGCCGCCAGCCTGGCGGATCGCTTCGCGTCCCATGTGGTCGGCCTGCATGTCCGCCAGGCCTTCCAGGCTCCCGCCTTCACCGATGCCGGCCCCCCGATGGACAGCCTCTACAGGACCTACGAGACGGCCGCGAAGGCCGACGAGGCGATGGCGACCGCGGCCTTCCGGGAGGCGGTCGGCAGCAAGGGCTATTCCAGCGAATGGCGCGTCGCCGACGGCTATGTCGCCGAAATCGTTGCCGACCAGGGCCGTTACGCGGACTTGATCGTCGTGGGCCAGGCCGAGCCGGACGCTCCGCCGACGGCCACCCCGTCCGATCTGGCGGAAGATGTCGCCATGGTCGGCGAACGCCCGGTGATGATCGTGCCGCACATCGGTGCGACCAGGCCGCCCGGCAAGAAAGTGATGCTGTGCTGGAACGGCAGCCGCGAAGCCGTGCGAGCGGCCACCGCGGCGTTGCCGCTGCTCAAGGCGGCCGACGAGACCATGATCCTGATCATCGATCCCAAGCCCGATGCCCGCGAGCAACCGGGCGTCGATGTCGCCGGATGGCTGGCTCGCCATGGCGCGAAGGTGACGATCCAGCGTGACTCCGCTGCCGATTCCGACATTGGCGGCGTGATCCTCTCACGCGCCGCCGATCACGACATCGATCTGATCGTCATGGGCATGTACGGCCATTCGCGCATGCGCGAGAGGGTGCTGGGCGGCGCGAGCCGCACGTTGCTGGCCAGCATGACCGCACCGCTGCTGGTCGCGCATTGATCCGGGCACGCGCACCGGCGTCAGTTCGTCGGCTTCCTGCCCTGCTTGTAGTTTGCAATCGCCGTCTTGAGCATGCGGTATTCGGTGCAGCCGAAGACGCACAGCGAATCGAGACGGGCAAGATGCTGCTCGGCATCGGGTAGCCGGTCGAGCATCAGATAGGCCTCGCCGATATATTCGTGCGCGCCGAGATGGCGAGGGTCGATGGCGAGCGCCTGCTGGTAATATTGCAACGAGCCATTGGCGTTGCCGGACTTGCGTGTGGCGTAGCCCATCAAGTTGTAGGCATCGGCGTTCCTCGGGTCCTTGGCGACGACCTGCTGCAGAAGCGGCAGCGCGCCGTTGTAGTCCTTGGCCTCGATCATCGCCTTGGCGCGCGCGAAGTTGGGATCGACGGGCTTGGATGGCTGCGACGACGATGTCGAATCGGCGCCTCCGCCGGCAGCAAAGGCCGTGGCCGAAAAACCAAGAGACAGCACTGCCGCTGCGGCGAGAAGGGTCGAGCGCATGGTCACCTCCGAGGTCGCTGGATTGTTGCCTGACCGACGGTCTGAGCAACGAAATTCTTATGACATTGCCGTGAGTTCTATTGCCCGCTTGACGGCGCGCACCGCCAACCGTTCCTGCCGGCCGCGAATCTCCACGTCATGCTGTTCAGAGCCCGGGACGTCGATGCCGGCGTGATCGAGCAGTTCCTGTGAAACGACGAGCTCGACGCCGAATTCCTTGGTGAGGGTCTCGAGTCGACTGGCGATGTTGACGGTGTCGCCGATGGCGGTGAGTTGGGTGGCCCTTTCGTAGCCCATCTCGCCCACGATGGTGGGGCCCGCATGAAGGCCGATGCCGATGCGCAGCGGCTGATCGAGATCGCCCGACAGAGCCTCGTTGAGATCGTCGAGGGCGATGGCCATGCGTCGCGCCGCGTCGAGCGCCTGCCGGCAGGCGACTTGCGGTTCCCGCTCAAGGCCGAAGATCGCCATCACCCCGTCGCCAATGAACTTGTCCAGCCGGCCGCCGGCCGCCTCGATCGCCTGGCCGGTGGCGCGGAAATAGCGGTTGAGCAGGAACACCACGTCGTAGGGCAGCTTGCCTTCCGAGATCGAGGTGAAGCCGCGGATGTCGGCGAACAGGATCGCGACATAGTGCTCGAAACCGTGGGCCTGCGGCTGTCGGCGATAGGCCTCGATCGGGCCGGCCGCCGCCGGCAGGAGCGGCGTCACGCGATAGCGGCCGGCCGGCGGCCGCAGTTGGCAGGCCAGCCGCACATTGGCCGGCGCCCCGACGCGCGCCAGCACCTTCTGCTCGTCCAGCGAAGGCGGCGGCAGGCGGTCGCGATCTTCGCCGCTGATGCGCACCCGGCAGGTCGAGCAGCGGCCGCGTCCGCCGCAGACCGAGGCATGGGGAATGCCGGCAAGGCGGCTCATTTCGAGGATCGTGAGCCCGGTCGATTGCACGGTGCTGCGCCGATCGCCGTAGTCCAGGCGGACGACCCCGCCGCGTCGTTCCCAGAGGTCGCGCAATGGCCGCGCGCCCAGCACGCCGAAGAGAAACACCAATGCCGCAGCCTGGAGTTCGTAGGACAGCGCATAGAGATGCGCTACATCGACCGCCGGCGGCGCGTGGGCGCGATCGAACAGGTTCTCCAGGAAGCCGGGCTGCTGGGCGAGATCGGCGACGTCACGCACGGCGATCGCCGCGCCCACGATGCCGGCAACCGGAACCAGGAGGGCGAAGGCATAGAGCGCAGGCAGCGACGCCTGATACCAGGGCTTCAGGCGCCACGCGAAGTGCAGCCCGATGCAGGCGTGCAGCCACACGACCAAAGGCAGAGAGAATTGGCGCGCGATCCCGAGCCAGGTGCTGGTGACCAGCGATCCGAGGACCCAGGGATAGCCCGGCTCGACACCGTACAGCTCATGCGCCAGGCGCGTGCCTACGACATGCACCGCTCCCAGCGGAATGATCAGCGCGCCCAAGGCCCACTGCGTCCATTCCCAGCGCGAGAGCTTGAGGGCGCGCCGCCGGTAGAGTGACCACAGGGCCAGGAAGAAGTGACCGAACAGCGCTCCATAGAGAACCGTCTGGCCGACCGGATTGTGCCAGATGGCGACGAACCATTCGCGGCCGACTTCGAGCACGCGCAACGAGATCAGGCCAAGCGCATGATTGAGCAGGTGGGTGACGACATAGAAGAAGAGGACGTAGCCCGACCAGAGTCGAAGCCGTCCGACCATGACGCTACTTCAGAAGCGACAGAACCGCTTCGGGCGGCCGGCCGATCGCGGCGTGCCCGCCCGCGACGACGACGGGCCGCTGCAGCAGGATCGGATGTGCAGCGATCGCCCTGGCGATGTCGGCCTTGCCGAGATCGGCTTTCTTCCTGCCGAGTTTCTTGAACTCAGGTTCGCCATCGCGAATAAGCTCCTTCGCATCGCCGCCCAACAGGTCGATCAGCTTTTCGACCTCGGCCTTGCTCGGCGGCTGCTTGAGATACTCGCGGATCGTGGGTTCTATTCCCTTGCTGCGCAGCAGCTCGAGGGTTTGGCGGGATTTACCGCAGCGCGGGTTGTGCCAGATCGTGATGGTCATGGACGAACCATGGCGGCAGCCTCAGGCCTCGTCCAGAGCATCGGGCGTCGGCGCGTCGATCACTTTTCTGGCCAGATCGTAGTCGAAGCCGGCGCGCGCCATCGCCGCCAGGTCGCGCGCCCGATGGTCCTTGCGATCATCCGCCGGCCGATAGGGGCCGAGCCGCCGGCGCCGCGCCAGCGCCGTCGCCGCCCGCCATTCGCGGCGGGCGGGATCGGTGTCGAGCTCCTCGTCCAGTCCGGCCATCGCCTGGTCGAGCGTGGCGGCGTCGATGCCGGCGAGCTCCAGCTTGCGGCGCGTCAACCGGGTCGAGGTCCCGCGTCGATGCAGGGCGCGCGCCTTGGTCTGGGCGAAGGCCTTGTCGTCGATCACGCCGGCGTCGACGAACTTGGCGACGATGGAATTGATCGTGCGCTCGACATCGTCCATCACCGGCGCCTCCAGCAGGCGCGCCTTGGCGACGCGGCGGTTGAGCACGCGGCGCAGGCGCTCGGCCGTGCTGGGATAGCGCTCGAGATAGAACGTGGCGGCGTTCCGCAGGTACTTGGCGGTGATCGGGCGCGCCGGACGCCTCACGGGCGATAGCCGAAGCGGCGCGGGCCGGGCTTGCGCATGGGCGCCGCGAGGTTGGCGAACTCGCACAACAGCGGACGGGTGTCGCGCGGATCGATGATCTCCTCGATGCCGAAGCGCTCGGCGGTGCGGAAGGGCGAGCGCACCTTGTTGAGCCGGGCCTCGATGGCGGCAAGATGGGCGGCCGGGTCAGGCGAGGCGGCGAGCTCGGCCTTGTAGGCGGCTTCGATGCCGCCTTCCAGCGGCAGCGAGCCCCAGTCACCCGACGGCCAGGCGTAGCGGAAATTGTACTTCTGCCAGTTCTGGTGGGCCGCACCGGCCACGCCGAACGACTTGCGCATCAGGATCGAGCACCACGGTGCCTCGGATTGATAGATGGCGGCGAGCGCCCGCGCGCCGTGCCGGATGGTGGCGGCCTTCTCGCCGGCCACGCCGATCACGAAACCCGGAATGTCGACGAAGTGCACCACCGGCAGATGGAAGGTCTCGGCGAAGTCGACGAAGCGGATCACCTTGTGGCTGGCATCGGCCGTCCAGCCGCCGCCGTAGAAGAAGGGGTCGCTCGCCAGCACCGCGACCGGCCAGCCGTCGAGCCGCGCCAGGCCGGTGACCACAGAGCGACCCCACAGCTTGCCGATCTCGAAGAACGAGCCGCGATCGACGCAGGCTTCCACGATCGGCCGCATGCGATAGACCTTGCGGCGGTCGCGCGGCACGGCCTCGAGCAGGGCAGCCTCGCGGCGCCCGGGATCGTCGTTGCTCGGCTGGCGCTCGCCGAGACCCTCGATGGAGGAGGGCAGGTAGGAAAGGAAGCGGCGTGTGCGGGCAAATGCCTCTTCTTCGCTCTCGACCTCGTCGTCGACCGCGCCGTTACGGGCATGGATGTCGGTGCCGCCCAGCTCTTCCTTGGTGACCTTCTCGCCCAGCCGCGCCACCACGGGCGGGCCGGCCACGAACATCTGCGAGATGCCCTTGACCATCAGCGAATAGTGCGAGGTGACGAGCCGCGCCGAGCCCAGCCCGGCGACCGAGCCCAGGCCCAGCGCCACCACCGGCACCCTGGCGAGGTTGTCGACGACGAACTCCCAGCCGGGGTTGCGCGGCACGTAGGTGAAGCCCGTCATCTCGTAGGTCTTCACCGAGCCGCCGCCGCCGGTGCCGTCGACCAGGCGCACCATGGGGATGCCGAGCTCGCCCGCCATCTGCTCCGACATCATCTGCTTTTCCCAGATCGAGGCGTCGGCGGCGCCGCCGCGCACCGTGAAGTCGTCGCCGCCCACCGCCACCGTGCGGCCGTCGATGCGGCCGCGACCCATGACGAAATTGGCGGCCATGAAGTCGATAAGGTTGCCCGCCTCGTCGTACTCTGCCTTGCCGGCGATGGCGCCGATCTCGTGGAACGAGCCGGGATCGAGCAGGCGTTCGATGCGCTCGCGCACCGTGAGCTTGCCGCCGTCATGCTGGCGCTTGATCTTGTCGGGGCCGCCCATGCGGCGCGCCATCTCCTCGCGGCGGCGCAGATCGTCGATCTCGGATTGCCAGCCCATGGTTCAGCCTCGCAAGGGAATGCCCACGATCGCCTGCAGCTCGTCGATCGCCGTGTCGGGATCGCCGACCTTGATCGTACGCATGCCCAGGGCGCGCGCCGGCTTCAGGTTGATGCCGAGGTCGTCGAGATAGACGCAGTGCTCGGGCTGAACGCCCAGCAGAGCGCAGGCATGGCGGTAGATGCGCGGATCGGGCTTGCGAAAGCCGAGCTTGCTCGATTCCACGACATGCTCGAACAGGGCCATGATCTCGGCGACGGCTTGCGCCTTCTCCGCGCCGCGCGCCATGCCCGGGCCCTCGCCCGACTTCATGTTGTTGGTGATGCAGGCGACGCGGAACCGTGCCTTGCAGCGGCGCAGCGCCTCGACCATCTGCGGCCGAACGTCGCCGCTCAGTGCCTGCAAAATCCTCCAGCCATCGAGCCGGTAGCCGTGCTGGCGGGCTTCCTCCTCGAACAGCGCCACGAAGCCTTCCAGGGGAACCTCGCTTCGTTCCATTTTTGCCCAGGCATTGCTGTCGGGATTGCGCGCATTGAGGCTGCGGATGAAATCTTTGGGAAGCCCGGCCTCCTCCTCGTAGCGATTGAAGGCCTCGAAGGGGCTGCTCAGGATGACGCCGCCAAAATCCCACAGGACGGCGACGGGGGTTTTTGCATGGCTCGTATTCATGGTGGTGCGACGGTGTTTACCTTGTTCCTGCCGTAGTCGGCGCCTATTTCACGCCCTCCATAGGCGACGGGGTTGGGTGTTGACCACCGTTAGCCATCACCATCCGGTTAGGAAATATGCAAATGAGCGAAGCAGCGGTATTGCCGCGCGGCAACGCAGTGACAGAGTTGAGCGAGGTCAAGATGGGCGAAACGGGTCGTTCCGACGGACGTAACCGGCGCGCCGCCGAAACCCGTCGCAAGATCATCGCAGCGGCCAAGGTCATGATCACCGAGACCAGCACTGCCCCCACCGTCGTCGCGGTGGCCAAGCGGGCCGACGTCTCGGTCCGCTCGGTCTTCCAGCATTTCGGCGACGTTGAGTCACTTTTCGTTACTGTCCTGGACAGTGTGCGCGACGATCTGGTGATGCCACCGCCGGCCCCGTCCAGCCACCCTCTTTCGGCTCGCATCGCCACCGTGGTCGACAATCTGGCGCAGCTCTTCGACAAGGTGGTTCCGCTGCGCGTCGCAGCCGGCCAGTTCGCCACCCATCCGGCGATCATCGAGCGGGCGCTGGCCTCCAAGCAGGAGTTGCGCGAAGCTACTTTCGAAGTGTTCGCGCCGGAGTTCGCCTCCCTCAGCGAGCAGGGACGCGAGCAGCTTGCCGACGCGATCGGCGCGGCCTTGTCGCTGGACGCCTGGATCGTCCTGCGTCGCCGTGACGGACTGAGCTTCGAGCGTGCCACGGCGGTCTGGCGGCTGACCCTTATGGCTCTCCTGGCGCAGAGCGTGGCTGTGGCCGCGGAGTGAGCTTTTTGGCGGTCGCCGATTGACTTGGCGTTTGGGATCAGTGAGTTAAGGGCCCGCAAAACGGCTCCCGGGATCAGGCACCCCTTCAGCAAATGGCGACCAGCCAGCTTCACGAAGACTTCTCGCGCGAAGAACATGTCAAAACCGGCACGGACCGTGGCTTCGGCTTGGTCTTCGCCGGTTTTTTCGCGCTCGTCAGCGTCCTCTCCTGGTGGCGCGGCCACGTCGGCTGGCATTGGACCCTGCCGCTGGCGGCCGTCTTCCTCGTCGTGGCCTACACCTATCCCAAGGTGCTGGGCCCCCTCAACAGGCTGTGGCTGAAGTTCGGCCTGCTGCTCTACAAGGTGATGAATCCTCTTGTGCTGGGACTGCTGTTCTTCATTACCATCACGCCGATCGGCTTCGTGATGCGCCTGACCGGCAAGGACTTCCTGCGCCTGCAGATGGATCGCAGCGCCAAGAGCTATTGGATCGAGCGCACCCCACCGGGGCCGCCGCCGCAATCCATGAAGAACCAATTCTGATCCCGAAAGGACCGGTCAATGGGCTCCATCCTCGTCGAACTCTGGGCCTTCATGCGGGAGCGCAAGAAGTTCTGGCTTTTGCCGATCCTGATCATGATGGTGATCTTCGGTGGCCTGATCGTGCTCACCAAGGGCTCGGCCATCGCGCCGTTCATCTACACGCTGTTCTAGCCTAAGACGGGGCGCGTCCATGCGGGTGCTCGGCATCTCGGCTTTCTATCACGACAGCGCCGCGGCGCTGATCGAAGACGGCGAGGTCGTGGGCGCCGCGCAGGAGGAGCGCTTCACCCGCAAGAAGCACGATTCGGGCTTTCCCCAGAACGCCGTGCAGTTCTGTCTCGATCGTGCCGGCATCAAGCTGGGCGACGTCGACTACGTCGCCTTCTACGACAAGCCGTTCCTGAAGTTCGAGCGGCTGCTCGAGACCTACCTCGCCTTCGCGCCGCGTGGCTTCAATTCCTTCCGCATGGCCATGCCGCTGTGGCTGAAGGAGAAGCTCTTCCAGAAGACGCTGCTGCGCGACGAGATGAAGCGCTGGCAGCCCGACTTCGACTGGCACAAGCGCCTGCTGTTCGGCGAGCATCACCAGAGCCATGCCGCCTCGGCCTTCTTCCCCTCGCCCTACGAGCAGGCCGCCATCCTGTGCATGGACGGCGTCGGCGAGTGGGCGACCACGTCGCTCGGCTGGGGCCAGGGCAACAAGCTCGAGATGCTGAAGGAGATCCACTTCCCGCATTCGCTGGGACTGCTCTATTCGGCCTTCACCTATTACACAGGTTTCAAGGTCAATTCCGGCGAATACAAGGTGATGGGGCTCGCGCCCTACGGCGAGCCGAAGTTCAAGGACACGATCCTGAACAACATCGTCGACCTCAAGGAGGACGGCACCTTCCGGCTCGACCAGACCTATTTCGACTATTGCACCGGCCTGCGCATGACCAACGACAAGTTCGCCGATCTGTTCGGCGGCAAGGCGCGCAAGCCCGAGGAGCTTCTGACGCAGCACCACATGGATCTTGCGGCCTCGGTGCAGGCCGTCACCGAGGAGATCGTGCTGAGACTCGCCCGGTCGGCGAAGAAGGAGACCGGCGCAAAGAACATCTGCCTCGCCGGCGGCGTGGCGCTGAACTGCGTGGCCAATGGCAAGCTGCTGCGCGAGAACCTGTTCGACGGCATCTGGGTCCAGCCGGCGGCCGGCGATGCCGGCGGTGCGGTGGGTGCGGCCTTCGCAGCTTATCACGGCTATCTCGGCCAGGCGCGCAAGCTCAACGGCCATCTCGACGGCATGGCCGGCAGCTATCTCGGCCCGGACTATTCCGACGACGAGATCGCGCAGAGGCTGACATCGGCCGGCGCCAGGTTCACGCGGCTCTCGCGCGAGCAGGTCATCGACCAGACGGCGCAGGCGCTGGCCGACGAGAAGGCCGTGGGCTGGATGCAGGGCCGCATGGAGTTCGGGCCGCGCTCGCTGGGCGCCCGCTCCATCCTGGGCGACGCGCGTTCGCCTTCCATGCAGAAGACGCTCAATCTCAAGGTCAAGTACCGCGAGTCCTTCCGGCCCTTTGCGCCCGCCGTGCTGCGCGAGGATGTCGGACAGTATTTCGACATCAAGACCGACAGCCCCTACATGCTGATGGTGGCGCCGGTGAACGAGGATCGCCGCCGCGCCATGAGCGAGGCCGAGGAGGCGCTGTTCGGAATCGACAAGCTGAACGTGCCGCGGTCGGACATCCCGGCCGTGACGCATGTCGACTATTCGGCGCGCATCCAGACCGTGCACAAGGAGACCAACCCGGCCTTCCATGCCCTTCTGGAATCGTTCAAGGCCAAGACCGGCTGCTCGGTGGTGGTGAACACCTCGTTCAACGTGCGCGGCGAACCGATCGTGTGCACGCCGGAGGACGCCTTCCGCTGCTTCATGGGCAGCGAGATCGAGGTGCTGGTGGTCGGCAATTGCTTCCTCAGGAAGGAAGACCAGGATCCGGCGCTGAAGCTCGACTACAAGAACGCCTTCGAGCTCGACTAGCGCGATGCGCGCGGTCGTCTGCGACCGGCTGGGCGATCCGTCGGTTCTGAAGATCGAGGAGCGGCCGATCCCCGAGCCCGGGCCGGCCGACGTGCTGATCAAGGTAGGCGCTGCTTCCGTCAATTTTCCCGACGTTCTGATGCTGTCGGCCGGCTACCAGCACAAGCCGGAGCTGCCCTTCGTGCCCGGCATGGAAGGCGCCGGTACGGTCAAGGCGGTGGGCGCCGGGGTGCGCGACTGGCGACCTGGCGATCGCGTGATCTTCGGCGTGCGGCCGGGGGCCTTCGCCGACTATGTGCGTGTGCCGGCGAGCGGCAACCTGATGCGCCTGCCCGAGGGCTGGTCGATTGCCGAGGGCGCCGCCTTCCGCGTCGCGGCCACGACCGCCTACCATTCGCTGGTCCATCGCGCCGGGCTCAGGGCGCGCGAAGTGCTGTTGGTGCACGGGGCCTCGGGTGGCGTGGGGCTCGCGGCCGTGCAGCTTGGTAAGCATCTCGGCGCGCGGGTGATCGCCACCGGCGGCGATGATTCCCGAACTCGCCATCGTGCGCGACAAGGGTGCCGACCTCGCGATCAACTACCGCACCGACGATTTCGTGTCGGTCGTGAAGGGGATGACCGACGGCCACGGCGCCGACGTGATCTACGATCCTGTGGGCGGCGAAGTCCTGGAGAAATCCATGCGGGCGGCCGCCTATGGCGCGCGACTGCTGGTCGTGGGCTTCGCCTCGGGCGGCCCGACCAAAATCATGTCCAACCATGTGCTGATCAAGGGGCTGTCGATCCTGGGCGTGCGCGCCGGAGAGACCGTGCGCCGGGGGGCGCCCGGGCTGGGCCAGGACTATGCGACCGAGCTGCCCCGGCTGGCGGCGCTCGGCGTCATGCGCCCGCACATCTCGCACCGCTTCCCGATGGAGCGTGCCGCCGATGCGTTCCGCGCGCTGATCGATCGCAAGGTGATCGGCAAGGCCGTCATCGAGATGACGTGACCGCCTTCATTTGAGATCGCCCTTCAGCGCCATCTCGACGAAGGGCAGGCGGTCGTTGCCGAAGAACATCATGTCGTCCACGAAGCAGGTGGGCGCGCCGAACACGCCGCGCGCCACCGCCTCGTCCGTCGTGGCCTTCAGCCGATCCTTGACGTCCTGGTCCTGGATGCGCTTGCCGATCTTGGCCGCATCGAGTCCGGCCTCGGTCAGCACCTTGGCCACTTCGGCCATGTCGTTGAGATTGCGGCCATCGACCCACATCGCCTTGTAGATGGCGGGGTGATAGCGCTCGAAGGTCCCGTCGATCTGTGCCGCGGCCGCCCCGCGCATCAGGGCCAGCGTGTTCACCGGGAAGAATGGGTTGCGCTGGAACGGCACGCCGTAGTGCCTGGCCCACATCGGCATGTCGAAGGCGCTCCATTTCGACTTCTGTTCGACCGTCATGGGCGAGGCGTTGCCGGTCGCCTTGAAGACGCCGCCCAGCAGCATCGGCTTGCGCGCCAGGGCCGCGCCGGCGCGCCGGGCGATGGCCTCGACCTGGGTGTCCGCCAGGTAGGAATAGGGGCTGCCATAGTCGTAATAGAATTCCAGGGTGCGGGCCATTTCGTTCCTCCGAGCTTGTCGCCAGCCTGCGCTGCTTCTAGCGTGGCGACAAGAAAGTTAAGGGAAGGAACGCATGAGTTGGGTTGCGGGCAAGGTGGTGCTGGTGACCGGCGCCGGATCGGGCATCGGCCGCGCCACGGCCAGGCTGCTTGCCGCCGAAGGCGCGACGGTCATCGTCACCGACGTCAATGCCGCGGGCGGGCGCGAGACCGTCCAGCAGATCGGTGGTCGGAACAACGGAGCAGGGGCGCGCTTCGAGGAGCAGGACACGTCGCGCGAAGAGGACTGGAAGCACCTCATCGACGGCATCCTCGCCCGTGAGGGAAAGCTGAACGGGCTGGTCAACAACGCCGGAATCGCCGGCCCTTTCCCGGCGACCTTCGAGACCGAGACGCTGGAGCAATGGCGCCGCATGCTCGCGGTCAATGTCGAGGGCGTGTTCCTGGGCTGCAAGTACGGCGTGCCCGCGCTGCGCCAGTCCGGTGGCGGCTCGATCGTCAACCTCTCCTCGTTGGCGGCCTTTCTCGGCACGCCCGATCTGTCGGCCTACGGGGCCAGCAAGGGTGCGGTGCGGCAGTTCACCAAGACCGTGGCCATCGATTGCGCCCGCAAGGGCTACAAGGTGCGCTGCAATTCCGTCCATCCCGGCATCATCCTGACGCCGATGGGCGACACGATACTGGCCAACGACAAGGCGCGCGAGCGCAGCCGCCGGCGCATCCCGATTGGCGATTTCGGCGCGCCAGAGGATATCGCTTATGGCATCCTCTACCTGATCTCGGACGAGTCGCGCTTTGTCACCGGCGCCGAGCTGGTGATCGATGGAGGAATGAACGCCATCTAGTCAGGAACGGAGACGGCTATGCAGCACGCCGACCAAGTCGCGTATCTCGAGCGTATGTTGCGTATGGTGCGTACCAACACGCGGGACGACGGTCCCGGCGTCAGCCACACGTCGGTCGAAGGGTACTACGACCCGGTGCGCTTCCAGCGCGAGGTCGATCTGCTGTTCCGCCGCTCGCCCATCGTCGTCGCCTTCTCGGGCCAGTTGCGCAAGGCCGGCGACTTCGTCGTCCATAACGACAGCGGCCAGCCGATCCTGGTGACGCGCGGCACCGACGGGGTCCTGCGCGCTTTCCTCAACGTCTGTCGCCATCGCGGCGCCGCCGTCGAGCAGAAGCCCTGTGGCTCCAACAAGCGCGCCTTCGTCTGCGCCTATCACGGTTGGAGCTATGACCTTGCCGGCCGATTGGTCGGCGTCACCGACGGCGCCGCCTTCGGCGAGCTCGACAAGAGCAAGCACGGCCTGCGGCGGCTGAAGGTGGCGGAAAGGTACGGCTTGATTTGGGTCGTGCCGACCGCTCTGGAGGACAACGAGGACGCAAGCCTCGACATCGTTCGCTATCTTGGTGCGCTCAATTCCGACCTGTCAGGCTGGGACATGCAGGGTTGGGAACTGCATTCTTCCGAGCCGATCCGGCCGCGCATGAACTGGAAGCTGGTGATCGACACTTTCCTCGAACTCTATCACTTCCGCTACCTGCATCCCGGCACGGTGTTCCCGCTATTCCTCGACAACATCGCCACCTACGAGCGCATGGGCAGCCATATGCGCTGGGCGGCCGCCAAGCGCACGCTCACCGAGCTGGAAGGCCAGCCCAAAGAGAGCTGGCGCATCCGCGACCACGCCATTGTCTTCTACCAGCTCTTTCCCAACACGGTGCTGACCTATACCCAGGACCATTGCGGCGTGTTCACCAGCTTCCCCGTCACGCCCGATGAATCGGTGATGCAATTCTCTATGCTGGTGCCGCCCGAGGAGAAGGCCAAGAAGCCGGAGAGCTACTGGAAGGCCAATGTCGATCTGTTCGCCACGGCGCTGGTCGAGGATTTCGGCATCGGCGAGACGATCCAGCGCAACTTCAGGAGCGGTGCCAACCGCGAGCAGACCTTCGGCAAGTTCGAGAAGGCGCTGGGCTGGTACCACAAGGAGGTCGCGGCGGCAGTCGAATGACGCCGTGTCTCAAGAAAAGCGGGCGCTTTCGCCCGTTTCGGCCGAATATCGCTTGCTAGTTGCTGAAAAAGGGCCATCTCTCCACCAGTTGTTGCATCGCGCGCGCCGGGGGCGCGCGCCGCTCAAGCCCCGATAAACTGGGAGAGAAACACCATGAAGTTCCGGCCGCTGCGCGACCGCGTGATGATTCGCCGTATCGACCCGGAGGGCAAGACGACGGGCGGCATCATCATTCCCGACACCGCCCAGGAAAAGCCGATGGAGGGCGAGATCGTCGCCGTCGGTCCGGGTGTCCGCGATGAGAAGGGCCGCGTGGTGCCGCTCGACCTCAAGCAGGGCGACCGCATCCTGTTCGGCAAGTGGTCCGGCACCGAGATCAGGCTCGACGGCGAGGACCTTCTCATCATGAACGAATCGGACGTCATGGGCGTCATCGACAGGACGGCGGCCGCCAAGAAGGCGGCGTAGGGCCGATCGAACTCGAATCGAAGCAAGGAACAAGAACATGTCAGCAAAAGATGTACGTTTTGGCGGCGACGCCCGCGCCCGCATGATCCGCGGCGTCGATATCCTGGCCAACTCCGTGAAGGTCACGCTCGGCCCCAAGGGCCGCAATGTCGTGCTCGACAAGTCGTACGGCGCCCCCCGCATCACCAAGGACGGCGTCACCGTTGCCAAGGAGATCGAGCTTTCCGACAAGTTCGAGAACATGGGCGCCCAACTGCTGCGCGAGGTGGCGACCCGGACGTCGGACACTGCCGGCGACGGCACCACCACGGCGACCGTGCTTGCCCAGGCGATCGTGCGCGAAGGCGCCAAGTCGGTCGCGGCGGGCATGAACCCGATGGATCTCAAGCGCGGCATCGACCTCGCCGCGGAACTGGTGATCGAAGAGCTCAAGAGCCGCTCCAGGAAGGTCTCGACCGGCGCCGAGATCGCGCAGGTCGGCACGGTGTCCGCCAACGGCGACAGCGCGATCGGCGACATGATCGCCAAGGCGATGGACAAGGTCGGCAAGGACGGCGTGATCACCATCGAGGAGGCCAAGAGCTTCGAGACCGAGCTCGAGGTCGTCGAGGGCATGCAGTTCGACCGCGGCTATCTCTCGCCCTATTTCATCACCAACGCCGAGAAGATGATCTGCGAGCTCGAAAGCCCCTATATCCTCATCCACGAGAAGAAGCTGTCCGGCCTGCAGGCGTTGCTGCCGCTGCTCGAGCTGGTCGCGCAATCGGGCCGGCCGCTGCTCATCATCGCCGAGGAGATCGAGGGCGAGGCGCTCGCCACCCTGGTCGTCAACAAGCTGCGCGGCGGCCTGAAGGTCGCGGCCGTCAAGGCGCCCGGTTTCGGTGATCGCCGCAAGGCGATGCTCGGGGACATTGCGATCCTGACCGCCGGCAAGGAGATCAGCGACGATCTCGGCATCAAGCTCGAGAACGTCACCCTCGACATGCTCGGCACGGCCAAGAAGGTGCATATCGACCGCGAGAACACCACCATCATCGACGGCGCGGGCAAGAAGAAGGACATCGCGGCCCGGGTCGCGCAGCTCAAGGCGCAGGTCGAGGAGACGAGCTCCGACTACGACCGCGAGAAGCTGCAGGAACGTCTGGCCAAGCTCGCCGGCGGCGTGGCGATCATCAAGGTGGGCGGCGCCACCGAGATCGAGGTCAAGGAGAAGAAGGACAGGGTCGAGGACGCCATGCATGCGACCAAGGCGGCGGTCGAGGAGGGCGTCGTCGCCGGCGGCGGCGCGGCCTTGCTCTACGCCACCCGCGTCCTGGAAAACAAGAAGGGCGCCAACCACGACCAACAGGTCGGCGTCGAGATCGTGCGCCGCGCCCTGCAGGCGCCGGTCCGCCAGATCGCCGAGAATGCCGGCTTCGACGGCGCCGTGGTCGCGGGCCACATGCTCGACCAGAAGGACAACAGCTTCGGCTTCGACGCTCAGAAGGCCGAGTACGTCAATATGATCAAGGCCGGCGTCATCGATCCAACGAAGGTCGTCCGCACGGCGCTCCAGGGCGCGGTGTCGGTGGCCGGATTGCTGATCACGACCGAGGCGATGGTGGCCGAAACACCCAGCAAGAACGGCGGCCCTGCAATGCCGGCGGGCGGTATGGGCGGTGACATGGGCTTTTAGGCCCGCCGTCGCGAAGCCTCATCGAGGGGGTAACGAGACACTCTTGCTGGAGGCACCATGACGCTGCGTCCCGAATATTCCCTCGGTCACTCGGAATACAACGAGTTTCTCTTCGCAGCCGTTGGCGAGGAGAAAGCCGGAATACAGCTCACTGTCCTTACGGCGTTGACGCGACTTGGTTTCGATCCCTGGCAGGAAGCCGCTCGCTTGTCGAACCTGCCCAGGGAAACGGCAGCGCGGGTGTTTGCCGTGACGATTGCGATGCTTCCCGAAGGAGATTGGAAGGCATCGGAATCGGAGGCAATCGCCGCTCGTCTGGTGAGCTGGCTGCCGGGGCGCGCCGCCCCGGCCATCCCGTCGCCGGCGATCGGGCGCGCTGGGAGCAACAAGAGTCGTTCGGGACCTCCGGCATGGCTGGTCTGGAGCGTGCTCTTCGTCGCGCTGCTCTCGTTGACCCTGTACCTGCAGGCCGATCGGAATCTCGAATCGCTTCCGAGCGGCGGGCCGACGACGCAACAATAGGTGACTTGCCGAGCCGGTATCGGGACGTCGCCGCCGCCGCCGAATCCCCGATTGCTACTTGATGGTCACCTGATGCGTCAGCTTCTCGCCGTCGGTGATGGTGAGCTCGTGGAAGCCCAGCAGTTTCAGCAGGTCGAAGAAGGTGGCGTCCTCGGCCACGGTGCGCTCCTGGAAGAAGGGCGACAGGCGCGACATGGTCGTCATGTTGGCGAGCAGGGCGCGCATGCGATAGATGGTGTTGAGCTCGCCCTGCTGCATGCCGACGATGATCATTTTGTCGGCCTTCTCGCCCTTGGCGAACACCGCGTAGGGCACGCGATAGGCCGACTGGATCGTGCCCTGCGAGACCACGGTCACGAACTGGATGCGTTGGGCCCGCTCGGCGCCGGCGATGGTCTGCATGCTCAATTCGAAGGTCTCGGTCGAGGTGGGCTTGGGATAGTAGTAGCCGACATAGCGATCGTCGCTGGTGGCAGCCTTGGCCGCCACCGCCGGCTTGGCTTGCTGGGCGGACGCGGGTAGGGCGGCGGCCGTCAGGACAAGGGCCAGGCAGGTTGCGAACGTCTTCGTCATTTGTATCTCCCGATAGGCTTCGGACTAGAACAACGTATAGCCGCCATCGATGACGAAGTCGCGCCCCGTTGTATAGGCCGTGGCGTCGCTGGCGAGATAGACCGCAATGGGCCCGAAATCGGCGCCGACCCCCCAGCGCCGCTCCGGAATGCGCGGCATCACGTTGCCGGCGAACTTGGGATTGCCGAAGGCGTTGGCGGTCATTTCGGTCTCGATCCAGCCCGGCAGGATCGAGTTGACGGCGATCTTGTAGCGCGCCAGCTCGACGGCGAGCGCGCGCACCATGGCGGTCACGCCGCCCTTGCTGGCGCCGTAATGGCTGGAACGGGCCGCGCCCTCGACCGCGGCGGTGCTGGCCATCGCCACCAGCGAGCCGCCCTTGCCGCGCTCGACCATGTGGCGGGCCGCGGTCTGGAAGGTGAAGAAGACGCCGTCCAGGTTGACCCGCATCACGCGGCGCCATTCCTCATAGTCCATCTCCAGGATCGAGCCCTTGCCGCGGCCCGAGACGCCCGAGTTGGCGACGCAGTTGTCGACGTGGCCCATCACCTTCAGGGTCTCGGCGAAACCCGCCTGGACCTGCTGCTGGTCGCCGACGTCGACGATCTGGCTGTGGACCTTGCGGCCGTGGCGCTTGAGCTTCTCGGCGGCGTCGGCGGTCTTCTTGGGATTGGTGCCCCAGATGCACACGTCGGCGCCGGCCTCGGCCAGCGCATCGGCCATGCCGAAGCCGATGCCGCCGTTGCCGCCGGTGATCAGCGACACCTTGCCGCTGAGATCGAAGCCCTTGTAGGCCATGGACGTTCCCCCAAACAAAACCGGGCGGGACAGAACCCCGCCCGGTCCGCAGCGTCAATTGCGCGAAACGTCAGTTCAGCTTGTCGGTTTCGACCAGCACAATCTCGGCATCCTCGACCGCCGTGATCTCGATCTCGTCCTGGTCGACCACGGCCACGCCGTCGCGCGCCTTGGCGGCGATCGGCTGGCCATCGCTGCCGCGCACCTCGATCTTGCCCTTGGCGGGCACGAGGTAGGCCGGCTTGCCGCTGAGTTTCTGGCGGATCGCTTGGCCCGCCTTCAGGGTGCCGGCGAACAACGCCCCGTCGGCATGAAGCGGGATGGCGCCCTCATGCCCGCGACCCGAGGCCAGCGGAACCAGCTTGCCGTCGCGCGCCTCGGCCGGGAACTGCACGGTCTCCCAGCGCGCCGGCACGCCCTGCTGGTTGGGCAGGATCCAGATCTGGAACAGCTCGGTCTCGGCGCTCTCCTTGTTGTACTCCGCGTGCTGGATGCCGCTTCCCGCGCTCATCACCTGGATCTGGCCGGCCTCGGTGCGGCCCTGGTTGCCCAGATGGTCCTGGTGGGTGATCGCGCCTTTGATGACGTAGGTCACGATCTCCATGTCGCGATGGGGATGCGGCGGGAAGCCGGAGTTGGGCGCGATGCGGTCGTTGTTCCACACGCGCAGCGCGCCCCAGTGCACGCGCGCCGGGTTGTTGTACTCGGCGAAGCTGAAATGGAAGTTGGCGTTGAGCCAGCCGTGGTTCGACTTGCCCAGCTTCTCGAAGGGTCTGAGTTCGATCATGGGATTTACCTCTCGACCGCCAAAATGGCGCCGCGGCAGCCCGGATCAAGTTTCCGGTTGGTAACGGCAGCCGGGGCTAGTGCTGGCTCTCCGGAACCCTGAGCTGCAGCCCGTCGAGCGCGTCGGTGACGGTGATCTGGCACGACAGGCGCGACGTCTCGTCCTTGTGCGGGCAGAACTCCAGCATGGCCTCCTCGTCCCCTGCCTTCGCCGGCAGGCGGTCCCGCCACTCCGCCGCCACGTAGACCATGCAGGTCGCGCAGGAGCAGGCGCCGCCGCAATCGGCCTCGATGCCGGGCACCATGTTTCGCACGGCACCCTCCATGATCGACAGGCCGTTGCCGATATCGACCGTCTGCTGCTCGCCGTTCGCGGTCTGGAAAGTGATCTTTGCCATTGATTACACTCGACTGTCCTTCACCGGTACCCGCTCGTCGGCGAGCTTGCAACGATCGACGCGCGCGCGCTCGGCGATGAGCGGCTTGGACATCATGAACTCCGCCGCGCGGTTGACGGCTTCCGCGGCGATCAGCACGCCGTCCGACAGATAGAACACGGCGAAGGACCGGCCCCGGCGGGGGTCTCCCCGCACGACCGCTTCGGTGTGCCCGGCGGGCAGGCCGGCCATTTGCAGCTTCACGTCGTACTGGTCCGACCAGAACCACGGGACCTGGACTGCCGGCGGCGGCCGGCCGCAGATCGCAGCGGCGGCGATGCGCGCCTGCTCCAGGGCGTTGTGCACCAATTCCAGCCGCAGCGCCCGGTCGAACAGGGAATGGTGCTGGTTCGTGCAGTCGCCGATGGCGTAGATGAGCGGGTCTTGGGTCCGGCATTGGGCATCGACGACGATGCCGTCGTCCGTCGCCAGCCCGGCCTCTTGCGCGAGCTCGACATTGGGCACGGCGCCGGCACCGATCACGACCATGTCCGCGGCGAACCGCGCACCGTCGCAGACCACGCTCTTGACCGATCCATCGCCCTCGAAACCGTGCACTGCGGCGCCCGTGTGAACGGCCACGCCTTCCTCGCGATGGAGCCGGCCGTAGAAGTCCGAGACGACGGCCCCGACGCCGCGCGCCATCAGCCGCAGCGCCTGCTCGAGCACGGTGACGCGCAGGCCCTTCTTCGCCGCCACGGCCGCCAGTTCGAGCCCGATGTAGCCGCCGCCGACCACTATCAGGGATTGGCCGGCCGCGAAGCGCGCGCGCAGCGCCGAAACGTCGGCGATGGTGCGCAGATAGAAAATGCCGTCGAGACCGGCGCCGGGCAGGGCGAGCTTGCGCGGGCGGCTGCCGGTGGCGATGACGAGGGTCGAATAGTCGAGTCGCGCGCCGTCCTCCAGCACGATGCTGTGGGCCGCCCGGTCGATGCCGACCGCCTTCCTGCCGAGCAGCAGCTTGATGCCGGTCTTGTCATAAAACGCCGCGGGCTTGAGCGAGAGCCGGTCCAGCTCGATCTCGCCGGCCAGGAATTTCTTGGAAAGCGGCGGGCGTTGATAGGGCAGGTGCGGCTCGTCGCCCACGAGGGTCAGGGAGCCGCGGAAACCCTCCTGCGCGAGGCTGGCGACAAGCTGTCCGGCGGCTTGTCCCGCTCCGATCACCACGACAAACTCGGCCGCCATCACCACCTTCCGGGCACCTTTTTGCATCGGCGGCACCCTAGGATCGCGCGCCGGCCGGCGCCACTGAAATCTAACAGTTGTTCGTTATTGCTGTTGACTCGGAAATCGCCGGATGGCTAGTGCTTGATAAACGGCCAAGAGGAGGAAATCGTGGACACTGCCTTGATCGGTCCAGGAAGGCCTTTGACCTGCGGCGAGATGGTCGTCGAGGATCGCGAGCGGCACCTCTTTCGCGTGGCGCGGCAGGCCTTCACCGATGAATCCGTCCTCGAGGCCGAACGCCGCAACATCTTCGATCACTGCTGGCTCTATCTCGGCCACGGCTCGGAGATCGCCAACAACTGCGACTTCATCACGCGGGCGGTCGGCGGACGGGAGCTGATCTTCAATCGCGATCGCGCCGGCGCTGTCCACGCCTTCCTCAACACCTGCCCGCATCGCGGCGCCATGGTGGTGCGCGAGAGGAAGGGCAATGCGCTGTCCTTCCGCTGCTTCTATCACGGCTGGTCGTTCAACGTGAATGGCCGCTTCGCTTCGCGCTTCGAGGAGGGCAACTACGGCAAGGAGCACTATGGCGGCGGTTGCGCCGATCTCGCCCAGGTGCCGCGCCTCGAAAATTATCGCGACTTCTGGTTCGTGAACTTCGACCGCAACGCCGTCTCCCTGTCGGACTACCTGGCCGGCGCCAAGGAATACATCGATCTCATCGCCGACCAGGCCGAGGCCGGCATGGAGATCGTGGGCTCAGGCCAGCAATACGTCATCAACGCCAACTGGAAGCTCCTGGCCGAGAACAGCATCGACGCCTTCCACGGCTTCCCCGTACACAGCACCTATTTCGACTACCTGAAGAATATCGGCAGCCTGCGCATGGACTCCGGCGGCTCCGATTTCACCGCCCGCGGCATGAGCAACCTCGGCAACGGCCATGCCGTGATCGAGTATGCCTCGCCCTGGGGCCGGCCGATTGCGCGCTGGGTGCCGTCATGGGGCGAGGACAAGCGCGAGCTGGTCGAGCGGCTGCGCCAGGGATTGATCCAGCGCTTCGGCGAGGAACGCGGCCTGCGCATTGCCGAGACCAGCCGCAACATGCTGATCTTCCCCAACCTGGTGATCAACGACATCATGGCGATCACCGTCCGCACCTTCTACCCCGATGCGCCCAATCGCATGACGGTGAGCGCCTGGGCGCTGGGCGCGCGCGACGAGGACAGGGAGCTGCGCAAGCTGCGCCTGTTCAACTTCCTCGAATTCCTGGGACCTGGCGGCTTCGCCACGCCCGACGACCAGGAAGCGCTGGAGAACTGCCAGCGCGGCTACAAGAACATGCGCGAGGTCGGCTGGAACGACATCTCCAAGGGCATGCCGCGCAACGGGCCGCCCTTGAACGACGACGAGGAGCAGATGCGCTGCTTCTGGCGCCAATGGCGGGCGCGCATGGGAGGGACGGCATGAACGCCGACGCCGGCCTGTCGCCCCGCCTGTCCAGCGACACGCCGGGGCTGCGCGGCAGGATCGAGGACTTCCTCTATCTCGAGGCCGACCTGCTCGACGACTGGCGCATCGAGGAATGGTTCGCCCTGTTCGCCGAGGGCGCCACCTACGAGGTGCCGCCGACCGGCGAGGCCGACGAGACCGATCCCGCGACCTCGCTCTTCTATATCGCCGACGACTATGTGCGCCTGCGCGAGCGCGTGGGACGCCTGCTGAAGAAGGAGGCGCACTCGGAGTTTCCGCGCTCCCGCCAGCGCCACATGATCGGCAACGTGCGCATCGTCAGCCTCGCGGAGGGGGTGGCGGAGGTCACCTGCAACTTCGTCACCTATCGGGCCAAGCGCGGCGTCGTCGATACCTACTATGGCAAGCACTTCTATCGCATCGACTGCAGCGTCGAGCCCTTCCGGATCAAGGCCAAGCGCTCGGTCCTGGGGATGGACATGCTTTATCCGGGAAAGCTGACTATCATCATCTGATGGGGCAGCCGAGAACCGCAAAGAACAGGATCACCAAGGCCGACAAGACCAGGGCGCGCCTGGTCGAAGTCGCCACCCGGCTCTTCCAGGAGCACGGCTCGGACGAAGTGACGGTGCGCCGCATCGCGGCGGCGGCCAAGATCGAGGCCGGCAGCATCTACTATCATTTCGACTCCCGGGACGAGATTCTGCGCGCCGTGCTGGAAAGCGGCGTCGGCGGCGCGCGCGAGGAGGTCATGCAGGCGATCGCCGGGGCCGGCCCGCAAAGTTCGCCCCTGGTGAGGCTGCGAGCCGCCCTTGGCGCCCATCTCAAGTATACGCTCAGGCACCATTTCTCCTCGCGCCTGAAGGCGATCCGGCGCCTGCCCAAGCGCCTGCGCGACCATCACATGAAGCAGGAGCGCGACTACGCCGCGATCTTCGCCGGCCTGCTCGACGAGGCGTACCGCAAGCGCCTGCTGCGCTCGGGCTACGACCTGTCGATCGTGCGCATGCTGGCCATGGGCGCCCTGACCTGGGTCGCCGAATGGTACGACCCGGACGGGCCGATGACGCCCGACGACATCGCCGACGAGTTGCTGCGCCTCCTGTCGGAGGGCCTCGTCAAGCCGTCGCCTACAGCGTAGCGCCGGCCGCGGGATCCCAGGCCCAGTAGCGCGCCACGGCGCCGGCATCGACGCGCAGGTCGGTGCCGGTGATCATCGCGGCGTCGTCTGACGCCAGGAACACCGCCGCGCGACCGTAGTCGCTCGGCACCGGCAGCTTCTTCATCGGGATGCCGTCGCGAAACGGCTTCATGACGCGATCGAGGCCGTCGGGCTTCCTGACGGCGCGGCCCCAGCGCGCCGCGCGCTCGAAGGACTGGGCCGGATCGGTCGCCGTCGGCGTCAGGCTGTTGACGCGGATGCCGTGGCCCACCAGCTCCATGGCGGCCGACCGGGTGAAGTTCAGCAGCCCGCTCTTGGCCGTCGAGTAGGCGATATTGCCGGGCTCGCCCTGGTGCCCGGCGGTCGAGATGATGTTGATGACGCTGCCGCCCGAGCGGCGCTCGATCATGGCCTTGCAGGCATGCTTGGTGAACAGGAAGGCGCCGCCCAGGATCACGCCGGTCTGCCGGGTCCATTCGTCGAACGACATGTCGATGACGCCCTTCTTGTTGAAGAAGGCGGCGTTGTTCACCAGGATGTCGATCCTGCCGAAGGTCTGCAGCGCGGCATCCACGGCCGCCTTCACCTGGCTTTCCTCGGTGACGTCGCAGGTGACGCCCCGTGCGCGGCCGCCGCCGCCGCTGATGTAGGCGGCGCAATCCTTGGCGTTGGCCGCTTTGGCGTCGACGGCGACAATGGCGGCACCCTCCGCCGCCAGCTCCTCCGCGATGCCGCCGCCGATGTTGGGGCTCGTGCCCGTGACGAGGGCCACTCGGTCCTTGAGCTTCATCCTGGCGCTCCTGGGCGATCAGGTTGGGGGAGCGATCAGGAACGCCTTGGACGAATTGAAGATCCAGGTGTCGACGAAGCCCGTCTCCCGCGGCTTGCGCTCGAGCGCGCTCAGCGCGCCCGCGAGGCACATCCAGTTCAGGATCTCCTGCTGGCCGCTATCCTCGACGGCGCCGCCCGAATAGCCACGCCAGGTCTCCCAGTCGCAGCCGCATAGCGCCTCGTACATGCGCCGGTCGGCCGGCGTGTCGGGGTAAAGGAAATGGTTCTTCGCCGTCAGGAAGGCGTGCGACCAGCCGGAAGAGGCGAGCAACGCCACCCGATAGGGCGATTCCGCCAGTGCCCTCGCCGTCGCCGCGCCGAGGTCGAACAGGCGCCGTGGCGTGGGGGCGGGCGGATCGAGCTCGGCTTCGTCGACCACCCGGTCGAACACCGGCAACCCGCCGCGCTGGGCGATGACCTTGCGCCCGTAACAGTTGATGGCGAAGGGAACGATGGGGTAGTCGAAGCCCCGGCGCTCGTAGTCGAGATACATCACCGCGTTGGTGAAGGCGTGGCCCAGCGGATGATGCAGCGGCTTGTAGGCATAGGCGGTGTCGAAGCCCGCCTCGATCAGCCGGCTCGCCAGCATCTTGGCCGCGGCCGGATGGCCCGGCAGCTCGAAAGCCTCCTCCTTGCCCCAGACATTGCCCGGCGGCGAGGCGAACTTGAAGCGCTCATAGGCGCTGACGCAATAGGGCGGGACGATGTCCTCCTTGAAGTTCTCGTACTGGTCGTCGCCCCAGATCAGCACGAAGTCCGGCTTGAAGGTGTCGAGTGCGGCGCGCGTGCGGCCGAGCCAGTCGACCAGCGCCGCGCGGTGGCGCGCGGCCGACGAGGTGCCCTCGTCGTTGCCCCATTCGGCGCGCATCGGTGCGGGCCAGCCGTCGGGCGTCCGCAGCGCCTCCGGCAGGGCGGGATTCTGCAGCATGCGCTTCAGGATCCAGGCCATGCGGTCGTCGGGACCGCTGAGCGGCGGATAGTGGGAAATACCGAGTGCCAGAATTTCAGCCATGGCGTTTCCTAACAAATGGTAGATTTTCGTTTACAAGCAGGATGGCCTGTTTTTAACTGATCGCAGACCGGTCCGTCGAGAGGCCGGACGCGTCAAGGAGGAGGAGACGATGCGCTCAAGCAGGATCGTGCTGGTCGCGGCCGGGCTGATGCTGGCCGCCGCCGCGCAGGCCGAGGAGAAGAAGTACGGGCCCGGGGTCACCGACAGCGAGATCACGATCGGCCAGAGCGCGCCGTTCAGCGGTCCCGCTTCCGCCTTCGGTATCTACAGCCGGGTCGAGGCGGCCTATTTCAACGCCGTCAACGAGAAGGGCGGCATCAACGGCCGCAAGATCAAGTTCATCACGCTCGACAATGGCTTCAGCCCGCCCAAGGCGCTCGAGGCCTCGCGCAAGCTGGTGGAGGAGGACCATGTGCTGGCCGAGGTCGGCACGGTCGGCACGCCGACCAACTCGGCGACGCAGCGCTACCTCAACGGCAAGAAGGTGCCGCAGCTCCTGATCTCGGCCGGCGGCAGCAAGTTCAACGACCCCAGGCAATATCCCTGGACGGTGCCGTTCTACCCGTCGTTCGAGACCGAGGCGATCGGCTTCGCCCACTATGCGCTGAAGGCGCAGCAGCAGCCCAAGATCGCCGTGCTCTACCAGAATGACGATTACGGCAAGGATTTCCTCAAGGGCCTGAAGAAGGCCTTGGGCGACAATTACGGCAAGCTCGTCGTGGCCGAGGCGAGCTATGAGCTCACCGATCCGACCGTCGATTCGCAGATCATCACGCTGGCCGGCTCCGGCGCCAACGTGTTCATGAACTTCACAACGCCCAAGTTCGCCGCCCAGGCGATCCGCAAGGCCGTCGAGCTCAACTGGAAGCCCATGCAGTTCATCGCCAGCCCAGGCAGCTCGGTGCAGGCGGTTCTGAAGGTGGTTGGCTTCGACAAGGCGACCGGCGTGATGACGGCGCAGTATTTCAAGGAGCCCGGCGATCCCGCCTGGGAAAAGGACGCCGACATGCAGAACTACTTCGCGTTCATGAAGAAGTACGCCCCCAGCGACTCGCCCCTCGATGCGATCGGCGTGTCGGGCTACGTCAACGGGCAGATGGCCGAGTATGTGCTGAAGGCCGCCGGCAACGAGCTCACCCGCGACAACCTTCTTAAGAAGGCGACGACGCTGAAGGACGTCACCCTGTCGCTGCTGCTGCCGGGCATCAAGCTCAGCAACACGCCGCAGGACTACCGCGCCTATCACGGCTTCCAGCTTTCGCGCTTCGACGGCAAGGGTTGGGTGGCGGTCGAATACATCAAGGCGGAGTAGCGCCATGTCCCTGTCCGAGCTGACGGACGACCGGACGGTCGCGCGTCCGCGGGCGCGCAAGCCCAAGCGGCGGCGCACCCAGGCCGAGCGCAGCCAGGAGACGCGCACCCGGATCCTGGACGCCGCCGTCGAGGTGTTGCGCCGCAAGGGTTATGCGCATTTCCGGACCGCCGACGTCGCCAAGGCGGCGGGCGTTTCGCGGGGCGCCCAGCTTCATCACTTCGCGACCAAGGAGAAGCTGGTCTATGCCACCATGGAGCACGTCTTCCACAACGTGCTGGAAACCAGCCGCGTGCGCGCCCGGACGCTGAAACGCGGCGAGGATCCGCTCGAGCGCGTGGTGGCCGATGCGCGCGAGTTCTTCTTCAGCACGCCGTTCTTCATCTCGCTCGACATCGCCACCTCGATCAACAACGCGCGGTTCCGCAAGCGCCTCATGGCGATGGTGCGCGGCGCGCGCCTGCCCGCCGAGCAGGCATGGCGGCAGGCGCTGGTGGAAAGCGGCATGCCCGAGAAGGTGGCCGACGACGTGCTGTGGCTGACCCTGGGTTTGGTGCGCGGCCTTGCCATCCGCATGCTGTGGCAGGATGAGCCCGCACGGTTCGACCGGCTGCTGACGCTGTGGCGCGGCATCGTCGGAGGCTACGTCGACAAGGCGCGGTAGCCGGGAGGAAGCCATGCAGGGATTGATGATGGATGCGCCCCTGCTCGTCTCGTCGGTGCTGGAGCACGCCGCCGCCGTGCACGGTGCGACCGGGATCGTGGCGCGAACGCCCGAGGGCGGCATCCACCGCACGACCTATGCCGAGGCGCATCGGCGCGCCCGGCAGCTCGCCAAGGCGCTGGCGGCGCTGGGCGTGCACGCCGGCGATCGCGTGGGATCGCTGGCCTGGAACACCCACCACCATTTCGAGCTGTTCTACGGCGTATCCGGAACCGGGGCGGTCCTTCACACCATCAATCCGCGGCTGTTCGACGAGCAGCTCGTTTATATCGTCAATCACGCCGACGATCGCTGGATCTGCGTCGACGCCGCCACGCTGCCCATCGCCGAGCGCATCGCCCCGCATCTGCCCGGCGTCGGCGGCTGGATCTATATGAGCGTCGAGCCCGACCCACCCAACAGCACGTTGCCCAACCTGCTGAGCTACGAGCGCCTGCTGGCGGCGCAGGACGCCGACTACCAATGGCCGGCCTTCGACGAGCGGCAGGCCTCGGTGATCTGCTACACGTCGGGCACGACGGGCCAGCCCAAGGGCGTGGTGAATTCCCACCGCTCCACCCTGCTCAGCGCGCTCCTCATGAGCACCGCCGACATGATCGGCGGCTACCGCTCGGGCGCGCGCGAGGTGGTGATGCCGATCGCGCCCATGTTCCACGGCAACGGCTGGCAGATGGTCTATACCGCCCCGATGAGCGGCCACACGCTCGTGCTGCCGGGCCGCAACTTCGAGCCCGACAGGCTCTACGAGCTGATGGCCGCCGAGGGCGTCACGGTGGCGGCCTGCGTGCCCACCGTCTGGCTCGCCCTGGTGGATCACCTCGATCGTCATGGCCTGCGCCTGCCGGCGCTGCGCGCCGCATTGATCGCCGGCACCAAGCCGCCACGCTCGCTGATCGAGGCGCTGGAGCAGCGCCATGGCGTGGAGGTGGCGCAGTGCTGGGGCATGACGGAGGCGCTGGGCATCACCAAGTGCGCGCTGCCGCCCGGCCTCGCCGACGCGCCGCTGGAACAGCGCGTCGAGCAGAAGATGCGCCAGGGCAGGGTCGCCTTCACCACGCGCCTGCGCATCGTCGACGACGAAGGCCAACCGCTGCCACACGACGGCGTCGCCTACGGCCATCTGCAGGCGCGCGGGCCCTGCGTGGCGGCGTCCTACCTCAAGCAGGAAGCCTCCCTGTCGGATGACGGCTGGCTGCAGACTGGTGACGTGGCGCGGCTCTTCCCCGACGGCACGGTCGAGATCGTCGACCGATCCAAGGACGTCATCAAGTCGGGCGGCGAATGGATCAGCAGCGCCGCCGTCGAGAACGCCGCCATGGGCCATCCCGCGGTGGCGCAGGCCGCCGTCATCGGCATCGTCCATCCGCGCTGGCAGGAGCGGCCGCTGCTGGTCGTGGTGCTGAAGCAGGGCCAACAGGCGAGCCGCGAGGAGCTGCTGGCGTTCCTGCGCCCGCAGATGGCCTCGTGGTGGTTGCCCGACGATGTCGCCTTCGTCGAGGCGCTGCCCATGACCGCCACCGGCAAGATCCACAAGGTCACGCTGCGCGACCGCTTCAAGGATTTCACCCCGAGGACCGACGACCATGTACCTCACTGACGAACAGATCGCCTTTCGCGACAGCGTCCGCAGGCTCGCCAACAAGGAGGTCGCCGCCATCGCCGCCGAGATCGACCGCGAGGATCGCTTTCCCAAGGAGCTGGTGCCGCTCTTCGGCGAGATGGGCCTGCTGCAGCTTCGTCTGCCGGAGAAGTACGGCGGGCCGGGCGCCGACATGACGACGATCTGCCTCGCCGGCGAGGAGCTCGCCAAGGTCTCGGAGGCGGCGGCGCTGCTGAGTGGCCAGAACGGCATCGGGCTCGTCGTGCCGCTGCTGCATTTCGGCACCGAGGAGCAGCGCCAGCGCTTCTTCCCGGCGGTTGCCAAGGGCGAGATCCTGGCCGCCGTCGCCATCACCGAGCCCCATGCCGGCTCCGATGTCGGCGGCATGAGGACGCGCGCTGTGCGCGACGGCAACTCGGCCTATGTCCTCAACGGCCAGAAATGCTTCATCACCTTCGGCGCGGTGTCGGACTACGTCACCGTGTTCGCCAAGACCGGCGAGGGGCCGGGAACCGACAACATCACCGCCTTCCTGGTCGACACCAGGACGCCCGGCTTCAGCGTCGGCAAGCTCGACCGCAAGATGGGCATCCGCGGCATTCCCGATTCGCCGCTCTATTTCGACAATGTCCGCGTGCCAGTCGAGAACCGCATCGGCGAGGAGGGCGACGGCTTCAAGATCTGCATGCGCATCCTAGACCTCAACCGGCCGACCGTGGGCGCGGTTTCGGTCGGGCTGGCGCAGGGCGCGCTCGACATGGCGGTCACCTACGCCAAGGAGCGCCGCGCCTTCGGCAAGCCCATCGCCGCCTTCCAGGGCCTGCAGTTCATGCTGGCCGACATGGCCATGCAGGTCGAGGCGGCGCGCTGCCTGGTCTATGAATGCGCCCGCATCGTCGACCAGGGCTTTGCCGACGATGCCGCCTTTCGCCGCTTCGCCGCCACCGCCTCGATGGCCAAGTGCTTCGCCAGCGACATGGCGATGAAGGTGACCACCGATGCCGTGCAGGTATTCGGCGGCGCGGGCTACATGCAGGACCTGCCGGTCGAGCGCTTCATGCGCGACGCCAAGATCAACCAGATCTTCGAGGGCACCAACCAGATCCAGCGCCTGATCGTCGCCCGCCAGCTCCTGGGCGACGGGCTGTGGACCTAGAGGCTCTTGAGGTGGACGACATTCGCGGGCGGCGGCGCCAGTTGCAGGACGGCCTCCAGGAGCTGCTCCTGGGTGAACGGCTTGCCAAGCACGGCGGCGTTCTTGAAAGCCGCCGGCAGGCCGTCGCGGCCGTAGCCGCTGATGAACAGGAACGGGATCCTGGACCGGGTCAAGGCCGCGGCGACGCTGTCGACCGGCCGGCCGTGAAGGTTGCCGTCGAGGAGTGCTCCGTCGAAGCCCGGCCCCTCGATCTTCTGCAGCGCCTGATCGACGGTCGCCGCCGTATCGACGTTGGCGCCGGCGTCCTCCAGGCCGGTGGCAACGACCAATGCGACGAGCGGCTCGTCCTCGATGATCAGGAAACGCCTGCCCGTAAGGCTGCGGGCCGGTTCCGCTGCGGACGCAAGCGGCGCTGGACGGTCGGCGGGCCCATCGGCGCTTGACGGCGGCATGGATGCATCGGCCGAGGGTGGTCCGGAAAGTTTCAAGGTGATCTCCCATATGACGCCGTCGGCGCGGTAGGAGCTGCGCGCCTCCCCGCCCTCGGCTTTGACGCTTTCATCGATCAGGGTGGTGCCGAAGCCGCGTCGCGCCGGGGCCCGGACGGGCGGTCCGCCGCTTTCCTCCCACATCAGGTGCAGCAGCCCGTCGTCGATGGTCCAGGTGAGCACGATCTCGCCGTGGTTCGCCGACCAGGCGCCGTACTTGCGGGCGTTCGTGCCAAGCTCGTGCAGGATCAGCGCCAGATGCAGCGCCAGCTGCGGGGCCAGATGCACCTCGGGCCCCGACACCTTCAGCCGCGCTTCGTCGAGGCTGCCCAGCCTGAGCTGGTCGTGGATCAGCTCGGCCAGATCGGCGCCCCGCCAGGTCGCATTGCTCAGCAGCGAATGCGCCTGCGCCACCGACTGGATGCGGCCGGAGAAATTGGCGGCGAAATCGGACGGGTTGGCGGTGTGGCGCAGCGTGTGCAGAGCGATCGCCTGCACGGTGGCCAGCGTGTTCTTCACCCGGTGATTGAGCTCGGCGATCAGGAGCTTCTGCGTCTCCTCCGCGCGCCGGCGTTCGGTGATGTCGAGGATCTCGGCATTGACTGAGATCAGCGCGCCGGTCGGTGACAACAGCGCCGAGCTGTACCATTCGCTGTCCACGAGGCTGCCGTCCCGGCGCCGGCAGCGATAGATGTGGACGCCGCGCGACAGCCGGCCGGCCAGCATGTCGGCCGACCGGGTGGCGAACTCCACCGCGTCGTCCGGCTGCATCAAGGGCGGATCGATCACCCGCTGGCCGATCATCTCCGCCGCGTTCCAGCCGAACAGACGCTCGGCGCCCTTCGACCAGCCGGTCAGGCGCAGCTCGGCATCGAACTCGACGACCGCGAGGGGGGAATTGTCGCGATGCGCCTGGAGGCGCTCCATGGCCGACGCGAGCTGCTCGGCCACGCTGCGCAGCTCGTCGCGCTGGCGCGCCACTTCCTGGCGGTGGCGATGGAGCTCGAAGAAGATTCGCGCCTTGTTGGTCAGTATCTGCGGGTCGACAGGCTTCAGCAGGTAGTCGACCGCGCCGGCCTCGTAGCCGCGGAAGCGGCGCCGGTCGTCGCTGGCGACAGCGGTGAGGAAGATGATGGGCACGCGCCGGGTGCGCTCGGTGCCGCGCATCAGCTCGGCCAGCTCGAAGCCATCCATGCCGGCCATCTGCACGTCGAGCAGGGCCAGCGCGAAGTCATGGACCAGGAGCAGCTCCAGCGCTTCCGTGGCCGACCGTGCCTTGAACAGCTCCAGCCCGTCGCGGCGCAACAACGCCTCCAGCGCCAGGAGATTCTCGTGCCGGTCGTCGACCAGCAGGAATTTCACCGCGTCAGTCGACATGCGCGGCCTCCCCGGCGGAAGGACGCGACAGGGTCCGGCGGTAGATCCGCTCGGGCCGGCAGAAATCGACGAAATCGCCGGCGTGGCGCGAGAAACGCAGCGTCTCCTTGCTGCCCAGCCCGAGGAAGCCGCCATGGCCCAGCGATTCCCTGAACAGGCCGATCGCGCGGTCCTGCAGCTCGCGGTCGAAATAGATCAGCACGTTGCGGCAGGATACGAGCTGAACCTCGGCGAAGACGGCGTCGGAAGCGAGGCTGTGCTCCGAGAACACCGTGCGCGCGCGCAGCGTCTTGTCGAAGGCCGCCGCGCCGTAGGCCGCCGTGTAATAGTCGGACAGCGACGACCGGCCGCCCGAGCGGCGGTGGTTCTCCGTGAACAGCGCAATGCGGTCGAGCTCGTAGATGCCGGCCTCGGCCCTGCGGCGCGCGGCGGGATTGATTTCCGTCGCGTAGAAGATCGTGCGCGACTCCAGGCCCTCCTCGCGAAACAGGATGGCCAGTGAATGGAGCTCCTCGCCGTTGCCGCAGCCCGCGACCCACACTTTCAGCGACGGATAGGTCCTGAGATGCGGCACCACGTGCTCGCGCAGCGCGCGGTAGTACTCTGGATCGCGGAACATCTCGCTGACCTGGATGGTCAGGAAGCCGAGCAGCTCGGGCAGCACGGCGGGCTCGTGCAGCACCTTGTCCTGCAGCATCGACAGGCTGCGGCAGCCCAGGCTCTCCTGTGCCCGGGTGAGGCGGCGCCGGATCGATTCGGCGGCATAGCCGCGGAAGTCGTAATGGAAGCGCCGATGGATCGCCTCGAGCAGCAGGGCCATCTCGATGTCCTCGGTCGATTGGTGCACCGGGCCGGCCTCTAGCGCGGCAGCCATACGCGCACCAGCGATAGGAGCTTGTCGACATCCAGCGGCTTGGCCAGATAATCGTTGGCGCCCGCGGCCAGGCATTGCTCGTGGTCGTCGCGCATCGCCTTGGCGGTGAGCGCGATGATCGGCAGGTTCTTCCATTCCGGGCGTGCCCTGATCTCGCGCGTGGCGGTAAGGCCGTCCATCTCAGGCATCATCACGTCCATCAGCACCAGGTCGACCGGGCGCGTCTCGGCCTGCTGGGCGCGCTCGAGGGCGGCGAGCGCCTCCAGGCCGTTGCGCGCGATCTCGACATCGACGCCGTGCGGCTCGAAGACGCTGGTGAGGGAGAAGATGTTGCGGACATCGTCCTCGACCACGAGGATGCGGCGGCCTTCCAGGGCGGCGTCCCGGTTGAGCGATCGCGCCAGCATCTTCTGCTGCTGCTCCGGCAGTTCCGACACGACCTGGTGCAGGAAAAGCGTCACCTCGTCGAGCAGCCGCTCGGGCGACTTGGCGCCCTTGATGATCACCGACTTGGAATAGCGTCGGAGCCGCAGCTCCTCCTCGGCCGACAGGTCGCGGCCGGTGTAGACGATCACCGGCGGGAAGGCGAAGGCCTCGTCGTGGCTGAGCTGCTCGAGCAGATCGAAGCCCGAGGCGTCCGGCAGGCTGAGGTCGAGCACCATGCAGTCGAAGGTCAGGGTCTTCAGCCGGTCGAGCGCATCGGCTGCCGTCGAAACGCCCACCGTCTCGACATCGCGCGACTTCAGCAGGAGTTCCAGGCTCGCGAGCTGGCTGTCGTCGTCCTCGACGATCAGCACGCGCCGCAGCTTCTGCGCCCAGCGCCGCTCCAGGCCCTCCAGCGCCTGCACCAGACGTTCGCGGCTCACCGGCTTCAGCATGTAGCCCAGCGCGCCGAACGACAGGGCGGCCTCCGTGTAGTCGCTCACCGACACCACGTGCACGGGAATGTGCCGTGTCCTGAGGTCGCGCTTCAGCCGGTCGAGCACCGACAACCCGGTATGGTCGGGCAGGCCGATATCGAGGATCACTGCATCCGGCAGGTACTGGCGCGCCAGGATGACGCCCTCGTCGGCGGAAGGCGCGAGCAGGCACTGGAAGCCGATATCGTGCGCCAGCTCCCGGAGGATGCGGGCGAAGGCCGCGTCGTCCTCGACGACCAGCAGCACGCGGCTGTTGCCGCTCAGTCGCTCGCGATCGTCCTCGACCAGCCGCCGGCGCATCGGGGCGCCCGTGGCTGGCGCCGGCGGCCGGGCCAGGACTTCGGGAACGATGCTGCGGATCTCGGCGCGCGCCTGCACGCGGCCGGCATCGAAGGTCTCGGGCACGACCAGGCTGAAGGCGCTGCCGCTGCGCTCGGCGCTGTCGACATGGATCTCTCCTCCCAGCAGGCGGGCCAGCTCGCGCGAGATCGAAAGCCCCAGGCCCGTGCCACCATACCGCCGGTTGATGGTGCCGTCGGCCTGGCGGAAGGGCTCGAAGATCGCCTGCCGCTGGTCGGCCGGAATGCCGATGCCGGTGTCGCGCACGGTGAAGGTCATCGTCCGGTCGGCACTGCGCCCCACGCTCAACACGACTTCGCCGCGCTCGGTGAACTTCACGGCGTTGGACAAGAAATTCTTCAGGACCTGCTCCAGCCGCTGGGAATCGCTTTCGATCTCCTGCGGCAGGTCGGAGGCGATCTCCATCCTGAACGCCAGTCCCTTCTGCGCCGCCAGCGGCCGGAACGACGCCGCCAGCTTCTCCGCCAGCTGCCTGATGCGTACCGGCCCGAGCTGCAGCTCGACCTTGCCCGCCTCGATCTTGGAGATATCCAGGATGTCGTTGATGAGGGTCAGCAGGTCGTTACCGGACGTCTCGATCGTCTTGGCGTAATTCACCTGGTCGGCCGTGAGCGTGCCGTCGCGATTGTCCGCCAGCAGCCGCGCCATGATCAGCAGCGAGTTCAGCGGTGTGCGTAGCTCATGCGACATGTTGGCGACGAATTCCGACTTGTAACGGCTGGCCTGCTCGAGCTCCCGGGCCTGCGACTGCAGGGAAGTCTGGGCGCGGCTGAGGTCGTCGCGCTGGACTTCGAGCAGTTGCGTCTGTTCCTCGAGCTGCGCGTTGGTCTGCTCGAGCTCGGCCTGCTGCAACTCCAGGCGGGTCTGGGAATCCTGCAGGACGCGGCTCTGCTCCTCCAGCTCCTCGTTGGCCGCCTTCAACTCGTCGCTCTGGGTTTGCAATTCCTCCGCTTGCCGCTGCGTTTCCTCCAGCAGCTCCTGCAGGCGCACGCGGTATTTCGCCGATCGCATCGTCACGCCGATCGAATCGGCTATCCTCTGAAGGAATTCGGCATGCGCATCGCTGGCCGCGCCGAGGAAGCCCAGCTCGACCACCGCATTGACCTCTCCGTCGACCTTGGCCGGCGCGATCAGCAGTTCGCGCGGCTTGCCGCTGCCCAGCCCCGAGCCGAAATAGAGCTGCCCCTCGGGAACGTCACGCAGCCGGAAGCTGGTGGCATCCTTGACGGTCTGGCCCAGCAATCCCTGACCAGTTTCGAAGCGGTCGGGCACCGGCGCGCCCTCCGGCACGCCGTAGGACGCGTAGCGGCGGAAGTCGCCGCCATTCCGGATGAACAGCGCGCCGGCCTGCGCGCCCAGATAGCTGGCCAGGAAGCTCAGGATGCTGTCGCCCAACTGGGCCAGCGTCTGCTCGCCGCCCATGGCCTGCGCCAGCCCGACCTGACCCGACTGCAGCCACTGCTGCTCGCGGATGGCGACCTTGTTCTTGATGAAATAGTAGCCCGTGATGGCGAGGATCCAGACGGTGATCACGCCGAACGCGCGATTGATGCGGGCCGTCTCGGGGTCCATCCCAAGCGGGCTGACCAGGTAGCCCACCACCATCAACACGGTCGCGGTCGCCGCCAGCATCAGCGGCACCTGCGGTCGCCAAGCGAAATAACCAAGCGCGGTGGGAAGCAGGTAGATCACCCAGACGGCGACCCCGAGCGGCAGGAAAAGATCCGCCAGAAAGGTCAGGGCCGTCAGCAGGACCATGCTGCCGTAGAGCATCATCTCCGTCTGATGGTCGGAAGCGGGCTTGTTCACGGAAATCCTCACGTCCTATGCGCGGTTCCTCTGAAGATGTCGGGCTGATCGAGGCGGCATTGCCTCATACAACAGAAGTCGCTCTCTCGTCCCGGCCGCGGGGCCCGGCCTGGGCGCCGGGCTGGGGCCCCGACCGGCCTACTGGCGGGTGAAATTGCGCAACGTCACCGAATAGCGCAGAGCCGCGACCGGCGGCAGGCTGTGCTCCCAGTCGCGCCGCGCCGGGCCGCGCAGCAGGTAGGCCGAGCGCGGCATCACCTCGATCGAGTGGCGCTGCCAGCCGGTTTCCCGTTTGCAACGGAATTCAGCCGGCCGGGCGAAAGGAAGGAGATGGCGAGCACGTCCTCGAACATCGGCTTGTCGCGGTGCCAGCCGATGCCGGCGCCAGGCGCGTATTCGGTGACCAGGATCTGCTGCAGTCCCTCGGTCGGCAGGTCGAAGCAGGTTGCGGCGCGCGCCCGCAGCGGCAGCAGGAAGTTGGGAAGCGGTTCGCTCTCGCGCAGCCTGCGTCCGCCATAGTCGTAACGCCAGCCGAAGGACACGATGCGCCGTTTGCCGAGATGGCCGTGGAACTCGAAGGGCGCGAAGGGCAGCAGCGCGAAGCGGGCGACGAGGTCGCCTTCCTCCTCTGGCGAGAGGACGTCCGGCCGGTAGGCGAACCCCGGTGGCAGCGACTCCTGCCGATCGAAGAGCTCGGGCTCGGCGTCATCGGCCGTCGTGCGCCTGCGCGCCATGATGCAAAGGTCCTCCAGCGACTGCTGCGGGATTCATTACCACGTGGTTGGTTGCCCTATGTCGCCGCCGCGGCCAAGATCGCGCCAAGGAGATCACGGAATGAAATTGCTTCGGCTTGTCCTGTGCGCCATGGCGCTGTTGTCGACCGCGGCGAACGCCCAACCTTCGCTGGCGCCGCATACCACCTGGGTGAACGACCACGACTCCGAGCTGGTCATCGATTCGATCGGGCCGGATGGACGCCTGACCGGCACCTATGCCAACCGGCTGCCGGATTTCAAATGCCGCACCGCCGTCTTTCCGCTGGCCGGCTGGTTGGACGGCGACATGATCTCCTTCGCCGTCCGCTGGAAGAATGCCGAGCTCGACTGCACGTCGATCACGTCATGGACGGGATATGTGAGCAAGGGGCGCATCCTCGTGGAATGGAACATCGTCTACCAGGATCAGGGCCAGCCGAGGGTCCGCCGCGGCACCGATGAGTTCAAACTCAAGTAGGCGCTGCCCGGGTTGCGTCGGCGGCTAGTAGCCGGCCGCGCGGTCCACCACTTCCTTCAAGGGCGCGCCGTCGAGAAAGCGGCCGAGATTCTCCACGAACAGGCGGGCGACGAAGCTGTCGCGCCGGGGATGCGGGCCGCCGATATGAGGCAGCACCAGGATTCCCTCGGCCTTCCAGAACGGATGATCGGCGGGCAACGGCTCCTGGCGGAAGACGTCGAGCACGGCGCCGGCGATCTTCTTTCCCTTCGCCGCGGCGATCAGGTCGTCGTCCTTGATCAGGTGGCCGCGGCCGAAGTTCAGCAGCCAGGCGCCGGGCTTCATTTTCGCCAGCCGCCGTGCGTCGATCAGGTTGTCGGTGTCGGGCGTCGCCGGCAGCAGCAGCAGCACGAAGTCCGATTGCGCCAGCACCTCGTCGATCCGCTCGGGCGGCAGGACCTCGGCGACGTTGGCCATCGGCGCCGGCCGCCGCTTGGTGCCGATGACGCGCATGCCGAGCGCGGCGGCGATGCGGGCGACCTCCTGGCCGATGGCGCCGAGTCCCAGGATGCCCAGTGTCTTGCCCGTCAGCGGCTGGGCCACGGTATGCACCCATTTGGCGCTTTTCTGGTTCTCGGCCGCCTGGCTGTAGGGCTTGGCGACATGGAACAGCGCGCCGATGATGTTTTCCGGCATCGATTCGGTGTGCGTGCCGCGCGCGCAGGTGAGCGTCAGGCCCGACGGCAGGTCGGGCAGCGCCAGCCAGCCTTCGACGCCTGCGCTCATGGCCTGGGCCCAGCGCAGCTTCGGCATCGACGGCAGCAGGCCGGCGGGAACGGCCCCCGCCATCAGCGCCTCGGTCCGCTGGAGTTGCTCGGTCGACGGTTTCTCCTTGCGGGGCAGGGTGTCGATGGCGACGCGGTCCGACAGCCCTGCCGCCTGGACGGCGTCGAGATAGGCGGCGGGGGAATCGGTCCATAGCAGGACATGGGCGCGGTTGGTCACGGCAGGCTCCGGGGTGTTTCGAGACGGCACCGTAACGGATAGGCTGCGCGCAGGCCATGAACGGAGAGCATCGTGGATATCGCCTTCACCGTAAACGGCGTCGCCCGGCAGGTCGCCTCGCCTGAGACGACCTCGCTGCTGGAGGTGCTGCGCAATCATCTCGGGCTGGTCGGCACGCGCTATGGCTGCGGGCTCGAGCAGTGCGGCTGCTGCATGGTGCTGGTCGACGGCCAGCCGACCTATTCCTGCACCCGAGAGGTCGGCACGGTGGCCGGCCGCGCGGTGACCACGATCGAAGGCTTGGGCGCGCCGGATAAACCGCACGCGCTGCAGCAGGCCTTCCTCGACGAACAGGCCGGCCAGTGCGGCTACTGCCTGAGCGGCATCCTGATGTCGGCGAAGGCCTTGCTCGACCGCAATCCAGCGCCCAGCCGAAGCGAGGTCGTGGCCGCCCTCGACAAGCATCTCTGCCGCTGCGGCGCGCACCAGCGCATCCTGCGCGCGGTCGAACGCGCGGCGGCGGCGCTGCGCAACGGGAGGCCGGCATGAGCGCGCCGACGCTGCCGGCCAGTCCTCTCCCGGCAAGTCTCGTCGAAAACCCGCGGCTGGACCGCTGGATCCGCTTCGAGCCCGATCGCACGGTGCGCATCGCCACCGGCAAGGTCGAGATCGGGCAGGGCGTCGTCACCGCCATCGGCCAGATCGCCGCCGAGGAGCTCGACCTGCCGCTCGAGCGAGTTGCCGTGCTGTCGGGCGACACCGATCATGGGCCGGACGAGCTCTACACCACCTCGTCGCTCTCGATCGAGGTCTCCGGCGGCTCGGTCCGGCTGGTCTGCGCCGAGGTGCGCGCCAAGGCGCTGGAACGCGCCGCGCTCAGGCTCAATTGCAGCCGCGACGAGCTTTCGGTGCTCGACGGCCAGTTCCTGCAGAACGGCGCGGCGACCGGCCAGGATTATTGGACGGTGGCGCCCGAGATCGACCTGACGCAGCCCGTCACCGGCACGGCGCCGCCCAAGCCGGTGGCGGCCTACAAGGTCGTCGGCCGTTCCGTGCCGCGCCTCGACCTGCCGGCCAAGGTGAACGGCGCGGCCTACGTGCACGACGTCATGCCGGACAACGTCCTGCATGCCCGCACGCTGCGCCAGCCCGGCCGCGGCGCGACCTTGGCGTCGCTCGACGAGGCCGCGATCCGCCGCGCCGCGAAGGGCGAGCTGCAGATCGTGCGCGAGGCCAATTTCGTCGCCTTCGTGAGTCCAATCGAAGGCGTGGCCCAGGCGGCGGCCGTCGCGGCGCCGCTGCATGCCACATGGGACAATGCGCGGCGCCTCGATGCCGGGCAGCAGGAGGCTGCCTGGCTGAAGGGCCAGCCCTGCGAGGACCGCCGCATCGGCGCGCCCGAGCCGGCGTCGCCCGCCAGGCGGCCGGTGCAGATCACCGTGTCGCGGCCCTATGTGGCCCACGCCTCGATGGCGCCGTCCTGTGCGCTGGCCGAATTCAAGGATGGACATCTGACGGTGTGGTCGCACGGCCAGGGCATGCATCCCCTGCGCCGCAACCTCGCGGCGGTGCTGGGCCTGCCGGCCGAGGCCATCACCGCGCGCCATCTGCACGGCGCCGGCTGCTACGGCCACAATGGCGCCGACGATGCCGCCCTCGACGCGGCGCTGGTCGCGATGCGCCTGCCCGGCCGCTTCATCCGCCTGCAATGGCGGCGCGAGGAGGAATTCGGCTTCGAGCCGGTGGGGCCGGCCATGCTGGTGACCCTGCATGTCGATCTCGACGAGCGCGGCCGGCCGGCCGACTGGACCACCGAGATCTGGAGCGGCACCCATGTCCAGCGGCCGGGCAGCGGCAGCGGCTATCTGCTCGCCGCCGAGGCGCTGGCGAGCCCGCCGCCCGAGATCACGCCGACCGACCCGCCGGAGGCGCGCGGCGGCGGCGCCACGCGCAATGCGGTGCCGCTCTACGACGTGCCGGCGCATCGCATCCTGCACCATCTGGTGCAGCGGCCGCCGGTGCGCACCTCGGCGCTGCGCGGGCTGGGCGCCCTGCCCAACGTCTTCGCCATCGAATTGCTGATGGACGAGCTCGCGGCACGCGCCGGCGAGGATCCCGTCGCCTATCGCCTTTCGATCCTCTCAGAGCCGCGCGCGCGGCGCCTGATCGAGCTGGTGGCCGAGCGCGCGAACTGGAAGTCTCGGGGGCCCGCCGGGACCGGCAAGGGCCTGGGTCTCGCCTTCGCCCGTTACAAGAACCGGGCGGCCTACGCTGCCGTGGTCGCCGCCGTCACCGTGCAGGAAGGCGTGACGGTCGATCGCGTCTGGTGCGTCGCCGATGCCGGCCTGGTCGTCAATCCCGACGGGGCGCGCAACCAGCTCGAAGGCGGCATCGTCCAGGCGGTGAGCTGGACGCTCAAGGAGCAGGTGCGGCTCGACGAGCAGGGCATCGCCTCGCGCGATTGGGAAACCTATCCGATCCTGCGCTTCAGCGAGGTGCCGGAGATCCACGCCGAGCTCGTCGACGGCGCCGGCAATCCCGCGCTGGGTGTCGGCGAATGCACGGTCGGCCCGACGGCGGCCGCCATCGGCAATGCCGTCGCCCATGCGCTCGGGGTCCGGCTGCATGACCTGCCCCTCAGCCGCGAACGCATCATGGCAGTGCTGCTCAAGAGCTGAGTTGGGCGGGCGCGTCGGTCGGTGGTAGTGTCGCCCCGCGCATTCCATGCGGAGGAGAGCGATGCGGGTTCTGGTATTGATTGTCGCGTTGTTCAGCCTGCCGGCGTTTGCCGCCGACTACACGCCTTGGCCGGCGCAGAAGGAGACGCCCCTCGATAGCCTGCTGCTGGCGCAGACCATCGAGGAATACTGCTGCAAGCACTGCGCGAGGGATCAAAAGCCATGCGGCCGCGATTGCATCAGTGAGAAGGCCATGTGCAGCGCAAAGCCGGGCGGCTGCGCCTGCCCGCATGACGCTCCCTGACCGTCACGCCGCCTGCGCCACCGTCGGCCCGTCGCCGGCCAGGGTCGTGCGGCGCATGTCGCGCGGCTGGTGTGCGGGGAAGGGACGCGCGCGATGCATGGTCTGGCGGTTGTCCCACATCACCAGGTCGCCGATCCGCCATTTGTGGGTGTAGACGAACTCGCGCTGGGTGGCGTGCTCGATCAGGTCGCGCAGGTAGCCGCGCGCCTCGGGCATCGGCCAGCCGACGATGGTGCCGGCGTGGCTCGACAGGTACAGCGACTTGCGTCCCGTCACCGGATGGACGCGCACCATGCGCTGCAGCACCGGCCTGAATTGCTCGCGCTCCTCGTCGGTGAAGTCGGTGAAGCCGATGATCTGGCGCGAATACATCTGCGAGTGCTCGCACACCATGTCCTCGACTTCCGCCTTGGTCTCCTCGTCCAGCGCATCGTAGGCCGCGCGCATGTCGGCGAACTGCGTGTTGCCTCCCTTCGACGGGATGCGCACGGCGTGCAGCAGCGAATATTTCGCCGGGACCGACTTGAACGAGCTGTCCGAGTGCCACAGCCGGTTGCCGATGGCGAACAGCCGCCGGCGGTCGTCGCGCGCGAACGGCGTGTTGTCCTTGTCGAGGTTGGAGACGTCGGCGAAGGTCGTCGGCAGCCGATAGTCGGCCGAGGCGCGCAGGCTGGTGCCGATGGCCTGCTCGATCTCGCCCAGGCTGCGCGTGAAGGCGAGCTGCTGGGCGTCGTCGATGTCCTGGTCGCGGAACACCAGCACGGCATAGCGGTCCATGCCGGCATGGATCGCCGCCACCTCGTCCCGCGTGAGCGGCCGGCGCATGTCGATGCCCTCGACTTCGCCTGCGAAGCAGGGCCCGACCTGGCGGATGGAGACGGTCATCGAAGCCTCCTCTTTTGTCGATCTAGCTGTGCGTGCGTCGAAACAGCATGGTCACGTTGCGCCGGCGGTTCTCGAAGCCCTCGGCGAACTTGACGGCCGCTGTCTGGTGGAAGATCGAGCCTCTGAACAGCAAAGCCCTGTTCTCGGCGTAGGCGAACGAGGTCTGCCGCGCTCCCTCCTGCCGGAGGAAGGCGCGGATGTCCCTGACGCCACTGTTGTAGTCGTCAAAGGTCCAGTCGGCAGGAGCTGCGACGTCCCACACGTCGAGCCCGCCGCAACCGGGCTGCAGGTTGGCCGAGTCCGGCGTGATCCAGAAGTTGAGGCTGATGTCCGACTGGTCGGCATGGATGTCGGTGCCTGGTCGTTGATGCTGGCAGACGAACGACCACCAGTAGTTCAGGTGATGTTCGCCCAGCAGCTCGGGCAGGGCCTGCCGCAGCTCCGCTGCGATCTGCAGCAGCAGGGGACTGAAAAAGCCGGATTCGGGATTTGCCCCGAGATAGCCCGGAGGGTACGGCCGGCGCCAGACCGTCGATCGCAGGCAGAAGCGCTGCAACTGGGCGAGCGCTTCCGGTGTCAGCAGGTGGTCGACGCAGGCGATCCCTTTGCCCTGGCCTTTGAAGGCCTGCACGACATCGCTCCAATCGTCTCGCCGGTTGAGACAGAGCGCCGGCGGTGCTTCATCGTGCATCACAAGCGGCGGATCGGCCAGCATCCGACCGTATTGGCCGCCCAGGGGAAGCGAAGGGATCTCGCTGCCGGCGTCATCGAGCACCTGGTTGAGCTTGCGCTGCGCCACGTCCCTCAAGCCGGCGGCGACCGGCAGCAGCGTGCCGGGGGCGAGATTGTCGACCTGTTCCAGATAGATGAGCTGTTCGAGGTTGTGCAGCGCCTGATGCGCGGGCACCGCGATCGGCCCGCCGCCGGCGGGCGCCATCCGTGGCCGGGCAAGCTCGAGCGCCGCGCGGAAATCGGCCAGCGCCGCCTCGCGTTCATCCAGCGCCGTCCGCACGCGGGCCAGCATCACGCGCGCCGCGTGTTCCCGGGGATCGGCCGCCACGGCCTTGAGCGCATTCTCCTTTGCCTCGGTGAGATCGCCCAATTGGAGAGTCATGTCCGCCAGGGCCGCGAGAATGGCCGCCGAAGGCTCCCGCTGCGCCAGCTTTCGCAGGGCGTCAGCCGCTTCGCTGTAGCGGCCACCGGCGATGCTGCGCTTGATGCCCTCGGGCACCGGGGCTGGCGAACGGGCCATGGGCACAATCTATGAACAAGGCAGCCGGGCAGGCAACCCTTGTCTCGAACCGCGTCTCCTAGCGCAGCGGCGACCACGTCGCCGGCACCGCGAAGGTGCTCTGCTGCCTGTGCAGGACCACGCTCTCGTGGCGCGGCGGCGGCCACTGGCCGGGCTTCATCGCCTTGGCGCGCAGCGTCTCGCGCTCGCCCATGTTCTTGTAGGCCCAGACATGGACCCATTGGTTGAGCGCGCCGATGTCGCTGAAGCCGGCGAAGATCAGCGGCGAGACGGCGCTGCGCTCCTTGATGCGCGGGCTCCACGCCTCGATGACCTTGGGAATGGCGCCCGGCCCGTAGGTGTAGGTGCGGAACTCGTAGAGGCCGCCATGCTCGCCCGGCTCGAAGGACGGCGAGAAGGGTGCCGGATGCAGGATCTTGCTCTCCATGTCGAGCACGAAGTCGGCGATCTTGGGCGGCCATACGCCCGTCTTCACCGCCTCGGCGCGGATCTGGTCGCGCTCGTTGAGGTCCTTGTAGGGCCAGATATGGATGATCTGGTTGAGCGTGCCCACTTCGGTGCGCCAGAAGCCGGCGATGCGCGACAGCTTGGAGCGGGCCTCGATCCGCTCGCCGAACGCCTGTTCGGCCTGCAGCGCGGTGCCGGGCTGATCATCGTGTCCTCCCGTCTATTCAGCCCGTCTATTCGGCCCGTCTATTCGGCCGCGGCAGCGCGGGCCGGCCGGAACGCCGGCATCACTTCCTTGGCGAAGCGGTCGAGCTGCTCCAGCGTGGTGGCCAGCGGCGTGCCGAGCGCCATGGTGCAGATGACCCGCTCCAGGCCCGGATAGCGCTGCTCGACCTTCTTCAGCTCGGCGATGATGTCGGCCGGCGTGCCGGCCAGGAAGCCGCCGGCCTTCACCGCATCCTCGATGCGCGGCAGCCTGGTGTCGGGCACCAGCCGCGGATCGCGCATGGCGGCGATCTGCTCGTCGGTGATGGCGCGCACCAGCCGCAGCTCGCCGAACATCTTCATGTTCTCTTCGTAGTAGTTGGCCGCCTGGCGCATGGCGGCCTCGCGGCTTTCGGCGATGAAGAACTGGTAGCCCAACGCCAGCCGCTCGCCCGGCTTGAGCTCGATGCCGCGCCGGGCGTAGGCGGCGCGGAACTCCGCCATGTGCCGGTCGACCGCGCCGCCCTCGGCCGAGCCGCCGCCGATCACGCCTGAGATGCCGTACTTGGCCATGAAGTCGAAGGCGCGCTGCGAGCCGCTCTGGATCGGCTGCCAGCATTCCACCGGCCGGCGCAGCGGCCGCGGCACCAGGGTCAGCTCCTTCAGGGTGTAGCCGCGATAGGGCACCTCCGGCGGGATCGTGAAGTACTTGCCCTTGTGGCTGAAGCGCTCCTCGTTGAAGGCCTTGTAGATGACCTCGACGCCTTCCTCGAACAGCTCGCGGTTGGCGTCCTGGTCGATCAGCGGCGAGCCGAAGGTCTCGACCTCGCGGGTGTGGTAGCCGCGGCCGATGCCGAAGGTGACGCGGCCGCCGGTCAGGATGTCGGCCATGGCGTAGTCCTCGGCCAGCCTGAGCGGATGCCACATCGGCACGATGTTGAAACCGCAGCCGATGCGCAGCGTCTTGGTCACGCCGCACAGATGCGTCGCCATCATCAGCAGGTTGGGGATGCACTCCGTGCCTTCCGGCTGGAAATGGTGCTCGGCCATCCAGAGGGTGTCGTAGCCCAGCCGGTCCATCTGCCGGGCGTAGACCACCGTCTTGTGCATCACCTCGGCCAGCTCTTCGTTGGAATACCACCGGTCGTTGATCGGCTTGCCGAGGTAGCCTGCATCCTCCAGGTCGACCGAGCCGACATAGGAACTGTCGAATTTGGTGATCATGGCCTGTTCCTCCCGGGCCTTATGGAATTTGCTTCCTGAAGGGGCAGTTCCGCATTTTTTGCAGGGGCTGCCAATAAGGAATCGTGCAAAGCTCCCTTCTCCGAGAGGGAGGCAATCCATGCCGAAGGATGGCAAGCACTACGACCGCAGCGCCGAGGATCTCGGCAACATCGTCGGGCTGGAGCACGTCAACGTACAGATCGACGACCAGGGCCTGTCGACGCTGTTCTACATCAGCGGCCTGGGGCTCACCCGCGATCCCTACCTGATGACCAGCATCGACAACATGTGGGTCAATGTCGGCCACAGCCAGTTCCATCTCGTCACCGGCACGCCGCAGCGCCTGCGCGGCCGCATCGGCCTGGTGATCCCCGGCCGCGCCGCCCTGCTGCAGCGCCTCGAGAAGATGAAGAAGCCGCTGGAGGGAACGCGCTTCGCCTTCAAGGAGCGCGACGACCATGTCGAGACGACGTGCCCGTGGGGCAACAAGCTCCTCGTCCACGAGCCCGGCAGCTTCGGCCGCATGCAGCTCGGCATGCCCTATGTCGAGTTCGACGTGCCGGCCGGGTCGGCCAGGGCGATCGCCGATTTCTACCGCAAGGTCTTCGAGACGGCGGCGAGCGTCGACGAGGCGGGCGACATGCCGGCGGCCCGCGTCTCGGTCGGCCCGTCGCAGGAGCTGGTCTTCCGCGAGACCAGGGCCAAGCTGCCGGCCTATGACGGCCATCACATCCAGGTCTACGTCGCCAACTTCTCGCGGCCGCACAGGCGCCTGCTCGAGCGCGAGCTGATCACCGAGGAAAGCAATCCCTACCAGTACCGCTTCGAGCAAATCACCGACCTCGAGACCGGCAAGCCGCTGTTCCAGATCGAGCACGAGGTGCGCAGCATGACCAACCCGCTCTATGCGCGGCCGCTGGTCAACCGCAACCCGGCCCAGACCAACCGCACCTATGTGGCCGGCCGCGACGGCTGGGTGGCCGAGCCGCTGGTCGAGGCGATGGACGATCCGCGCATGGAAGCGCGGCAGCGGCGCTTCGAGAGCGCGACGCGGCGCAAGCAGGCGGCGGAGTAGGCGAGCGCCTCTTCGTCAAGCAGGCGCCGTCAGCGCGCCTTGGGCTTCTTCTTCGCCGGCAGGTCGCCCATGGCGGTCGGCCGCGGCGACAGCACGACACGCTCGGCGGCCGCGGTGAATTCGCCGGTCTCCTCGTCGAGCTCGGTGATCTTCATCACCATCGTCTGCTGGGGCGACGCGCCCGCGATCGAGCGCGGCTCGGCGGCGGGATCGGTCGCCTCGATGATCACCACCCGGAAGCAGCCTTCGCAATGCTCCCTCGCCCATCGCAAGTCGTCCAGCCGCGTCCGGTTGACCGGCAACTCGAGCCAGTCCGGCATCTTCGCGCCGGAGCGGCGCAGGCGGTAACTGACGGCCGGCCGCTTGGAGTAATCCAGCTGGTCGCGCCAGAGCGCCAGCACGACGGTCTTGTCGGCCTCGTTGCGGGCCGACAGGTCGAGCCGCGCATTGCGCAGCTTGGTGTTGAAGAAGCCGAAGGCTTCGCTGAGGCGTGCCATCGGATCAGCCGGCCGCCGGGCGATGGGGCAGTGGTCGCAGTCAGCCGAAACCGATCCGGTTCCCGGTGGCGGGAGTTCTTGGTCCACGCCCTGTGCTCGCCGATTGCTTTTGTTGCCATCGATCCTTTTACAGCACATGGCGCGGCGGCGCGAGTGCGTCAGGCACCAGCCGAATGCCATCCACGGGGCGCGGGCCCCAAACAAAAATCGCCTTTTCCATGGAACCGTCTGCTCATTGCTCTCCTCGACCCTGGTCGACGCGGGTCCAGTCGATGGTCCGGCACAGGATGCCCTTGATGAGGCAGCCCCTGGTTCTCAGATGGCGCGGCGCCACCGCGATCTGCACCGAGTAGCTGAGGTTGCGCTTCACATCGAATGCCGTGCCCGCCAGCCTGGCATTCCCGACGGGGGCCAGTGTCATGACGAGCCGGTCTCCGACGGCCTCGCCGTCGCTCTGATCGCGAACCCAGGTGTGGGTCGCGCACAATTGGGCACCGCAGGCGGCGATGTAAACGCGCGCCTTGCCGTCGTCGCGCGACCAGGTGCCGGAGATATCCGGCGTAACACTGGCGCCGGCCAGGAGGGGAGCCATGGTGAAGGCCAGGCCCAGCAGAAAAGGTGCGCGCATGCGATCAGAACTTGCGCAGGCCTTCTCGGTTGCGCGGAAATCGCCCGCACACACCGTATCGACGATCCGGTCGAGATCCGGGAGGAACGGCGGCGGATCGTCGTCGCACTGCTGCGGCCGGCCTCCCACGACCTCGCTGACCTCGTGAGATGGCTCGCTATGCCCCTGACGCCGGCGATGTCGTCTGGATGCGATTTGCAAGGGCCGCGCCACCGTGGGCCGCCGGCCGGCAACTCAGGCCTTCTGCGCCTCTTCCGGACGTCGTACCGTCACTTCCATGGGCGTCTTGATATGCAGGTCGCGTTGCGGGAAGGGGATCTCTATGCCGTTGGCGTGGAATCGATCCCAGATGTGAAGAAGCACCTCGCTCTTTACGTTTGAGACGCCGCTCATCGGATCCTGGATCCAGAAGCGCAACTCCAGATCGACCGAACTGTCGCCGAAGCCCTTGAGCAGGCAGACCGGCGGCGGTTGCTCCAGGACGCGCTCCACCACGCGCGCGGAGTTCGAGACAGAGGGCGATCGCCTGGCGCACGTCGGAATGGTAGGCGATGCCGACCGGCACCTTGAGGCGCACTTGCTTCGAGCTGTAGGACCAGTTGACGACCTGCTGGGTCACCAGATCCTCGTTCGGGATCAGGAACTCCGTGCCGTCGCGGGTGATGACGGAGACATAGCGCGCGCCCAGCGAACTGACCCGCCCGTATGTGTCGCCCACCACCAGCACGTCGCCCGGCTTGATCGACTTGTCGAGCAGGATGGTGATGCCGCTGACGAAGTTGGATACGATCTTCTGCAGGCCGAAGCCGATGCCGACGCCGATCGCGCCGGTCAGGACCGTGAAGGCGGTCAGGTCGATGCCGACCGTGCGCAGCGCCACGAAAACGGCGATCACTGCCAGCACGATCTTCGTCAGCTTTACGATCAGCACCTGCAGCGAGGGCGTCAGCGTGGTGGCCGCGGTGATGCGCTGTTCCAGCACGCGGCCGACCACGGTGGCGATCCACAGCAGGAGTGCCAGCGAGAGCACCGCCTCCATCACCGTGAGAGCGGAGATCCGAAGACCGCCCAGACCGATCGCGACGCTGTCGAGCGTCACCATGGTCGGCGCCAACAGGTTGAGGATGCTGAGTGCCGCGATCACCCATACCACTATGGCGACGAAGCGCGACCATAGCGGATCGCGCACCAGTGACGCGGTGAGGCGTATGACGACCCAGGCGGTCAAAAGGCTCGCCACCGTCTTCATCAGCCGGAAGGGCAGGTTGGCATCCGAAGCCAGCAAGACCGCCAGCCACAGGATGAGCAGCCAGATGATCGGCATGGCGAGGGGGCGCGACACGTCGATCAGGCGCCCGATCTGTGGCTCGATCCGGCCGCGGGCCAGGCGCGCCACCAACGCCCGTCCGCGAGCCGCGGCGCTGCGTGCGGCCAGGAAGGCGAGGCCGATCACCAGCGCCTGTGCGAGCGTCGCGACGCTGAGCGACAGCGCATTCTCCTCCACCCAGTGCTGCGCAGCAGTGATTTCCTGTGCGTAGAATGCCGGATCGAAGAATTTCTCCATCACGGACCCTCCCTGCAATGCACCGTGCTTCGCAGAATACGACTCTCGTCACGTCTTGACCGGTCCGGGCCGGTCGAGCCCGACGCCGCTGAGGTGCCCGAACGTGGCATGCAGCCGCTCGACGACCGGCGGCGGCAGGGGCGGCCGCAGGATCGAGGCGACGTTGGCCGCGACGTGCGCCTTGTTGCCGGTGCCGAACAGCACGACGTCGACCCCCGGCGCGTGGCGCGCGTAGCGATAGGCGGCATCCGTGATGCTCTCGGCGGCGCCGTCGGCGACCAGGAACCCGAGCGGATCGCCCTCGGCCAGGATCGAGGCGTCGAGCTGGCCCTGCTCGACCAGCCGGGCGAAGATGTCGGCGCGATAGGCGGCGTTGCTGAAGATGTTGCGCACGACGAACATCAGCAGCGTGCCGATGCCGCGGCGCTGCGTGGCCGGGAAGATCCTCCGCCGCGCACCCTGGTTCATCAGGCTGTAGGCCAGCATGGTGACTTCCCAGGGATCCTCCTCGATCGCCCGGGCGAGCATGCGCTGTTCCGGATCGTTGGGGCTCGTCTCGGTGATGCCGACATGGCGCACCTTGCCCTGCTCCTTGAGCTTCACCAGGGCGGGCGCCAGCACGTCGCGATGATGCTCGTAGGCCGCCGGCGCGACGGCGTGGAAATGGAAGATGTCGACATGATCGAGGCCCAACCGCCGCAGCGCCGCCTCTACCTTGCGGGTCACCGTTTCGCCGGTATCGCCCGTGTTGAAGATCGCCTTGGTCGAGATCACCAGCCGGTCGCGATCGTAGGACCTGGCCGCGGCGCCGACGATCTCCTCGGTCCCGTAGGCCTCGGCGGTGTCGAGGAAATTGACGCCGAGATCGACCGCCGTGCGCACGACCGCCACGCAGTCGTCGACGCTCGCGCCGCGACCGAGACCCAGCCGGCTGTTGCCGCCGCAGCCCAGCCCGGCGACGCTGACCGTGAGGCCGGTCTTTCCGAGAGGCCTGTATTCCATCACCCGCTCCTTCTCTCCGCCCCCAGCCAGCTGCCTTCGTGGGCGATCACGCCATCGGCGAAATCCCCGCCGGCCTCGAGCAGCGCCGAGGCGCGGGCTGCGAGGAGACCGGTCAGCCGGTTCCCTCAGGCGGGAGCCGGGCCGCCCTTCATCGTTTCCGCGCCATCCGCGGCAGAAGAACGGCCAGGGAGCCGGCAGTCAATCCGCTGAATCCGGCAACGAGCCAGTCATCGAAATGGAGGGGCCGGAGATGCAGAAGGGAGGCAATCGATGGGATCTGCGACAGGATCACCGCGGATGCCAGCGTAGCGACCACGGCGGCGACCGCGCTTCGCGAACGAAACCGGCTGAGGGCTGCAGTGATCGCGGCAATGGCCATGATGAGCGCGATCAAGGCCATGGTCCGGGCATGCTCGACATCCCGGTCGATCCCGAGGCTGCGCACATAGCCCACGACAATGATCGCACTTACGAGGGTTCCGACGATGGCGATGAGGGTCCATTCCCGCCAATCGAAGAAGCGGACCTTGGGATCGCGCCGGACGCTCTCGAGCTCGTCCGACGCTGGCAGTTCCTGAAAAACCAGCAGCGCCACGGGATGTATGATGAGCTCGAGCCAGACGATGTGCAGCGGCAGATAAAGCAGCGGAAACCCGGCAAACGGAATCAGGGCAGCCGTCGCTACGAGCGGCATGTGCACCATCAGCAGGAAGGCAAAGCTCAGCTTGAGATTGCGGAACAGCTGGCGTCCTTCGGCGATGGCCCGGACGATGGTGCGGAAGTTGTCGTCGAGCAGGACGATCGAGGCCACTTCGCGCGCGGTGCGGGTGCCGCGCTCGCCCATGGCGATGCCGACGTCGGCGCCCTGGAGCGCGGGCACGTCGTTGACGCCATCGCCGGTGACCGCGACGATTTCACCGGCGGATTTCAGCTTGCGCACCAGGTCAAGTTTCTGCGACGGGATCGCACGGGCGACCACGTCGAGTTCCTGGAGCCCCTTGTGGCCCTGTTGATCCAATCGTCCGGCGAAATCGGATCCCTCGATGACGACAGGGTTGTCGCCGCCGATTCCCGCCTCGCGGGCAATGGCGCTCGCGGTCGCCACATGGTCTCCTGTGACCATGATCACGCGGATGCCGGCCGCCTGGGCCTTGGCGACCGCGTCGCGGACGCCTTCGCGAAGGGGATCCTCGAACGCCAGAAGCCCGGCGAAGCTGTAGTCTCGCTCGGGTTCGCCGCCCGACCAGTCGGAGAGGTGCCTGTAGGCCCCGGCGATCACCTTGTGGCCGGCGGCGGCGAGCTCGTCGGTCTTCCCGAGCCAGGCGGCGCGTTCGTCCGCGGATAGCTGGCACATGCCAAGGATCGTCTCCGGTGCGCCCTTCGCGGCGACCAGGACCATTCCGTCCGGCTCGCGAATCGCCCCTGCCTCGCGTCGGCGATCTTCGGTGAAGGGGAATGTCGCGAGACGCTCGCCGTCGTGGGGCGAAGATCCCTCGAGGATTGCCAGATCCATGGGGTCGCCGCTCTCGGCGCGCGAGGCAGTCGCGGCGTAGCGCCGAAGGTCGTCGGGGCCGAGTCCGTCCGCCGGCAGGAGATGGGCCAGCCGCAAACGGCCTTCCGTGATCGTGCCGGTCTTGTCGGAGCATATGCAGGTGATCCGCCCGATATTCTCCACGACGACGGAGCGCCGGACCAAGGCCTGCCGGCGCGCCAGTCGATAGACGCCGACACCGAGGAAAACCGTGAAGACGACCGGAAACTCCTCCGGAAGGGCCGCCACGGCGAGCGTGACGGCGCTCATGAAGGCGTCGACGACACCGAATCCCTGGTAGAATTGCACCGCGGCGAGCGCCACGCAGACAACGAGGGCGACGACGATCAGGACGGCGACGAGTGCCTTGATGGCACCTTGCAACGGTGTCTGCTCGTGCTGCCCCTCGCGGGCCGAGCGCACGATTTCACCGTAGATCGTGTCGCCGCCGGTCGAGACGATCCTGACGCGCGCCTCGCCGGTCAGAAGCCGCGTCCCGGCGGCACCCCAGAATTCCCCGTCGACCGTCGCTTCCCCCGCCATGCCTGCGGGCACCTTGAACGGCCGTTTTCGCACCGGCATCGCCTCGCCGGTCAAGGCGGATTCATCGGCCTGCAGGTTTGCGCCGGCAACGATCAGGCCGTCGGCGGGAAAGGGCTGCCCCGCGGCAACGATGGCGAGATCGCCGGGCACGATGTCGACCGCGGCGATGTCCTGGACGGCGCCCTGCCGCAGGACGCGCGCCGTGGACGCCAGGCGCCCGGCCAGCCCTTCGGTCGAGGCCTGGGTGCGCCGGTGGAGATAGGCATCCATGCCGGCGATCGGCAGCAACGCCAGCCCCAGGACGACCGCCTCGGTGTAGTCGCCGAGTGCGGCGAACAGCAGAGCTGTCGCGACCAGGAACCAGACCATGGGGTCGCGCGCGGTGTCGTGCAGGATGTCGCCCCATCCGGATCGCTGCTCGCGCAGTATGTCGTTGGGGCCGTAGAGACCCCGCCGCTCGCCGACTTCGTGCGGCGTCAGGCCATGATCGGCGTCCGAAAGGCCGGCGATGCGGTCGATCTGAAAGGCGCGTCTCATCCGCCGATGGCCCGCGGAAATGTCGTGCCTTCAAAACCGGTGGCGAAGGACGGCGCGACCGGGCCAACGAACATGGGGGCGAGGCTCATGGCAGGAATAATGCCCCACATCCCGAAGGCTATGACGCTTCGTCGTCCAAACAGCACAAGGCGGCCGGAGCGAACTTGATGCAAATCAATCACCCTCGCAGTCGCCCCTTTGGGAGATCCGGTCAGGCCGCCGCATGTGGCATGCGGACGACGACGGACAATCCTCCGAGGACGGATTTCGAGAAGGCCAACTCGCCGCCGTTCACCTGGACGAGGTCGGAAACGATGGACAATCCCAGTCCCCAGCCAGGGCTTTTCTCGTCGAGGCGTTTGCCGCGGCGCGCCGCCTCTCCGGCGAGCGCCGGCGGCAGCCCCGGGCCATCGTCGTCGATCGAGAGAACGAGGCCTTTGCCACTGTCACTTGCCGATACCCTGACACGACCCGTCGCCCATTTGCAGGCGTTTTCCATCAGGTTGCCGAGAATTTCCTCGAGGTCTTCGCGATGGCCGCGGAAGGCACAGTCAGCGGCCATATCGATGTCGATGGCCAGTCTGCGGTCGGCGAACACCTTGGCGAGAGCACCTGCAATATTTTCGACGACGGGCCGAAGAGGGATCCGGGCACCCAGCGACCGGCCGGCCCCCGCCACGGCCGCTGCGCGTCCGAGGTGATGCTCGATCAAGCGACGCATCCTGCCCACCTGTTCGCGCACCACGCTCCTGTCGGCGGCTCCCTCGGCTTCGGCTGAAATGATCGACAGCGGCGTCTTCAGCCCGTGCGCGAGGTTGCCGACATGGGTACGCGCCCGCTCGATCAGCTCCGTATCCTTGTCGAGGACGACGTTCATCGCTTCCGCGAGCGGCGCGACCTCGCTTGGGTAGCGCTCGGCGAGCCGTGTGCGCGTGCCTTCGCGCACCGCGCGCAGGTCGGCCGCCATCGTGCGCAGCGGACGCAGGCCGTAGCGGACCTGGATGACGACGGCAATCGCCATCCCGGCTCCCATCAGTCCCAGCGCCGACAACAGCAGCAGGTTGAACCGCCGCACGCCGTCGCTCACCTCGCGCAGGTCGCCCGCGACCAGCAGATGGACCGGTCCCTTGGCGTCGGGAAACACGAGATCGCGCTCGACCACCAGCAGCGGCTCGTCGTTGGGCCCCGTGATGCGGCGGGTGTGCAGGCCGCTGCCTCCGTCGACTGGCGCGATGACGCTGTCCCACAGGGAGCGCGAGCGGATCTGTCGACCGCCGGGCTCCGTCACCTCCCAGTACCAGCCCGAGAAGACCTGGTCGAAGCGGGGGTCGCCCAGCGGCCGCACGACGGTCATCGTCCCGTCGGGGGCGATCTCGGTCGCCGCGATCATCGCCTTCAGGATGGCATCCAGCCGCTGGCTGAATTCCTGCTCGAGGGTACTGCGGAAGGCGAGTGCCAGAACGATGCCGCCGATCGCCAGCATCAGGGCCATCCAGACCACGGCAGCCGCGACGAGACGCACCGACAGGGAGGCGGCTCGGCGTCCGGCATGCCCTGCCTCCGTCATGGCTGTTCCTGCGCCGCCAGCTTGTAGCCCTGTCCCCGCACGGTCTGGATCAGGCCGCTCCCTACCTTGCGGCGGATGCGCCCGAGCAGCACTTCCAGCACGTTCGAATCGCTGTCGAAATGACGGTCGTAGACGTGCTCCATCAGCTCGGTTCGGCTGACGACCCGCCCGGGATGATGGATCAGGTACGACAGGATCCGGAACTCCTGTGCTGTCAGCGGGACGGGCGCGCCGTCCACGGTCACGCGCGCAGCGTTGGTGTCGAGCCGCAGCGGGCCGCACACCAGCTCCGGCTGGGCATGGCCGGAGGCGCGCCGGATCAGCGCGCGCAACCGATAGACCACTTCCTGGACCTCGAAGGGCTTGGTCATGTAGTCGTCGGCGCCGGCGTTGAAGCCCGCCATCTTTTCCGACCACCTGCCGCGCGCGGTCAGGATCAGGACGGGCGTATTCCGTCCGGCTTCCCGCCACCGCTGCAGCACGGACACGCCGTCGATCTTGGGCAGCCCGAGGTCGAGCACGATGGCGTCATAGGGTTCGGTGTCGCCGAGATGCCAGCCTTCCTCGCCATCATAGGCGACATCGACGACGAAGCCCGCGGCCTCCAGCGCCCGCTGCAGGCGAAGTGCCAGTGCCGGCTCGTCCTCGACAATCAGGAGTCTCATCGCCGTCCGTTCCGGTCCTTGGCCTTCAGCAGCTCGCCGGTGGCCGCGTTGTAGAGCAGCTTCGTCACCCGCCCGTCCGTCGTCAGGATCTTGATTTCATAGATGACCATGCCGCCGTCGTCTTCGAGTTCGGCCTCGATCACCTGGCCGGGATATGCGCCCTGGGCCCGCGCGAGAATCTCCTTCAACGGCAGGATGCGCCCTTCTTCGACGGCGCGACGGGCGCGGTCGTGGTCGCTCGCGGACGCGGGCGCGGCAGCGCCGGCGGCCAGGGCGGCGACCAGGAGTGCGGTCAGGAGTCTCATGCCACCAACCTAGGAGGGCGATGCTGAACGCAGGATGAACGAACGCGTCAGGCCTGGTTCAGGACGCCTTCCCTATTGTCGCGGGCATCGACACCCAAGGAGGGACGAGATGCTCGGTAAGATGATGATGAACGGACTTGTCGTGGCAATTCTGGTCGGCGGCGCGGCCGCCGTCTACGCACAAGCCAGGGACAATGGCTACCTGTCCACCGCGCCGGCCACGGCCAGGACGGACACCGGAACGGTTGCCCGGAGCGACAACGGCCACCTGTCACCGGCGAACGAGGACGTCCGCAGCGACGAGGACGGCGGCAAGCATGCGGCCAGGCCGGAGCGTCATGCCGAAGGCCGCGAGGGTCGGGACCAGCGGCACGACCACGACGACTGAGGAGAGCAGGTCATGGGCGTGCTCACTTCCGCCTGGGCCCAGCATGCGCTGCTGAAGGGATGGCACGCCTGGCTGGCCGGTTCCTTCCTGGTCGCCTACCTGACGGCCGACGAGGACACCTACGCGATGCACCAGTTCGCGGGCTATGCCGTGCTGGCGGCGATCGTGGCACGTCTTGCCGGAGGACTGCTCGCTTCCGCGGGCAGTCCGCTCCGTCTTCCCCGCCCCGGCCTCAAGCAGACGCTGTCGTGGCTGTCGTCGCGGCTGTCGTCGCACAAAGGCCGGCATCCGCTGTTCGCCTGGTTCGCCGTGGCGCTCCTGCTCGTGGTCGGTCTCGCCGCTCTGTCCGGGGCCGTGGCCGATGGTGCCGCCTGGATGGAGCACCCCCACGAAGCCATCTCCGAGGCCTCCCTGTGGGTGATCCTCGGCCACATCGCCTTCGTCACCTGGATGTATGCCGGCCGGAAGGGGGTCGGTCGCATCGCCTCCCGGCTCGCCGGCATGCGCCTGTCGAGTCTTCCGAAGGATGACGCCCGATGATCCGCCGCCTGTTGTTCGTCGTCGCCGTTGCGGCATTGCCAGTCGTCGCCCTCGCAGGAGATGCCCGCCGCGACGCGATCCTTGCCGACTATGCCCGCAAGGCGCGCGCCACCGATCCGCGCGCCACGGCCTTCTCTGCCCAACGCGGCGAGACCCTGTTCCGCACGAAGTGGACCGGCGGCGATCCGCGCACCTCGTCCTGCACGGCCTGCCACACGGCGGATCCCCGCCAGCCCGGCCGGAACGCCAAGACCGGCCGGCCGATCGAGCCGGTGGCAGTCTCCGCCAATCCCAAACGCTTCACCGACCCGGCCACCGTGGAGAAGCAGTTCACGCGCGATTGCAGGAACGTGCTGGGGCGCGAATGCACGCCGCTCGAGAAGGGCGACTACATCACCTTCATGGCGGGGCAGTGAGCATGCGCCGGCTCACGCTCCTCGTGGCACTGCTGGCGCTTGCGTCCCCGGCCTGGGCGGGGGACGACTGGATGCCGCCGGTCCGCGATGCCACGGCGCAGAAGGAGTGCGGCGCCTGCCACATGGCGTTTCAGCCCGGCTTCCTGCCGGCGCGGTCGTGGACCCGCATGATGGGCAGCCTCGCCGACCATTTTGGCGAGGACGCCAGTCTGCCGGACGACAAGGTCGAGATCATCCGCAACTATCTCACGGCCAATGCCGGCGACGTCGTCAACCGCGGGCGGGCCGCCAGGTACATGCAGTGGGTGGCACCCGGCGGCGCGCCGCAGCGCATCACCGAGAATCCGGACTTCCTGCGCAAGCACCGCTTTCCCGACGCGGTCTGGAAGGACCCCAAGGTCGTCACCAAGTCCAATTGCCTTGCCTGTCACAGCGGCGCCGACCGGGGCGTTTTCGAGTGAGAAGCACGCCCAAGGTGTCTTGAAGGGCGACGGGCCGAGCCGCGCGCGCACGGCCTCACATCGTGAGGAAGCGCGCCCGGATCGTCTCTTCCTCCGCCCGGAAGACGGCGGCGCTCGCGCCGTAGACCATGCGCCCCTTGACCATGATGTGCAGCTCGTCGGCGACGGCCTCGGCGAGCTTCATGTTCTGCTCGACCAGCAGGATCGTGACGCCCTCGTCGCGCAGCAGCCGGATGACGCGCGCCAGCTCGCGCACGACCAGCGGCGCGAGCCCCTGGCTCGGCTCGTCGAGCAGCATGACCTTGGGATCGGACACCAGCGCCCGCGCGATGGCCAGCATCTGCTGCTCGCCGCCCGAAAGCTGCGAACCGCGGTTGGCCGCCCGCTCGTGCAGCGACGGGAACAGTTCCAGCAGCCGCGCCAGCGGCCACGCCGTGTCCGCCGGCTCGTTGGGCCGCTCGCCGACCCGGATGTTCTCGATCACCGTGAGGTCCGGGAAGATCAGCCGGCCCTCCGGCACGTAGGCGACGCCGTGGCGCGCCACCCGGTGCGGCGGCCAGCCGGTGATGTCGGTGCCGCCGACCGCCACGCGTCCGCCGCTCGGCGCCACCAGCCCCATGATCGTCTTCACCATCGTGGTCTTGCCGACGCCGTTGCGGCCGAGCACGGCGCTGATCCGGCCCTGCGGCATGTCGAGGTCGACGCCCTGCAGGATATGGCTCGCGCCGTAGTGCGTGTTCAGGCCCTCGATCCGGAGCATCACTCGAACTCCTCCAGCTCGACGCCTCCAAGATAGGCTTCCTGCACGAGCGGGTCGGCCTTGACCCGGTCCGGCGGCCCGTCGGCGATCACCGCGCCGCGGTGCAGCACGGTGATCCTGTGTGCGAGGCGGAACACCACCTCCATGTCGTGCTCGACCAGCAGCACGGTCATGCGCGACGTCGCGAGGAACCCCGCCAGCGTGTCGACCGCCTGCGCCGTCTCCTCGACCGAGAGCCCCTGGGTCGGCTCGTCGAGCAGCAGCACCCGCGGCTGCTGCGCCAGCGCCATGGCGACCTCGAGCAGGCGCTGGTCGCCGTGGCTCAGCAGTCCGGCCGGCCGGTCGGCGATGGCGCCGAGGCCGAGCTGTTCGAGGGCGGCATCGGCCCGCGCGCTGGCGTCCTCGAAGACGCCGGTCCCGCCGAACGGCTGCCAGCGCCGCTTGTGGCGGGCCTGGGCGGCCAGCCGCGCATTCTCGCGCGCCGACATTTCGGGGAACAGCGCGGTGATCTGGAAGGTGCGCGACAGGCCCAGCCGGCAGATCCGGTGGCTCGCCAGGCCGGCGATCGGCTGGCCGGCGAAGCGGATCGACCCGGCCGTCGGCTTGACCGTGCCGGTGATCACGTTGAACAGCGTCGTCTTTCCCGCGCCGTTGGGGCCGATGACGGCGCGGACCTCGCCTTCCTCGACGGTCATGGCGACCTGGTCGAGGGCCACCAGGGCGCCGTAGCGCCGCGTCACTCCGTCGAGCTCGAGCAGCGCCACGGTCAGGGCGCCTCGCCGGGGGTTCGCGCGCGCCGCAGCCGCGTCGTTGCCCACGTGCTCGCAAGTCCCCAGATCCCCTGGGGCGCGAACAGCACGAAGGCGATGAAGATCAGGCCGAAGTACAGCGCCCAGGCCTCGGTCCACGAGCTGAGCTGATGCTCCATCAGCATGAAGAACGCCGCGCCCAGGATCGGGCCGACCAGCGTGCCGGCGCCGCCTACGATCACCATGATGAGCACCTGGCCGCTCAGCAGCCAGAACAGCAGCTCGGTGTTGGCGAAGCCCGCGAACGGCGCGTACAGCGCGCCGGCCAGCCCGCCCAGCGCGTAGGCGACGGCGACCACGGTGATCTTGTAGAGACGGGTGTTGTAGCCGAGCGCGATCGTCTTGGCCTCGTTCTCGCGGATGCCGCGCAGCACCGCGCCGAACGGCGAGCGCACCAGGGCGAGGCACAGCAGGAAGGCGCCGGCCAGGCAGGCCAGCACCAGGTAGTAGAAGCCGATCCTGCTCGACAGGGCGGAGAAGCCGAACGGGCCGGCCGTGCGCGGAATGCCCGCGAGGCCGTCCGATCCGCCGGTCACCGAGGTCCATTTGAACGAGATGGCATAGAGCAGCTGGGCGAAGGCCAGCGTCAGCATCGAGAAGGAGACGCCGGTCGCCAGCGTGCACATCCAGCCGACGCCGATCGCGACCACGCCGGTCAGCAGCGCGGCGCCGGCCGCCGCGAACAGCAGCGGCATGCCGGTGTGCAGCAGCAGCCAGCCGCAGGCATAGGCGCCCAGCCCGTAGGCCGCGGCATGGCCGAACGAGACCAGCCGCGTGTAGCCGAACATGAGGTCGAGGCTCATGGCGAACAGGCCGAGGATCAGCGCCTCGGTGAGCAGCGTCATGGCGAAGGGCGGCAGGCCGAGCGGGGCCAGCGCCAGCACCAGCACCAGGACGACCGCGATCGGCAGTGGGCGGAGCGCGACGGGCACCGGCTACGCCTGCTTGCCGAGCAGGCCGCCAGGACGCACCACGAGGACGGCCAGCATCACCAGGTACATGAAGGCCAGCGCCAGGTCGGGCAGGTAGTAGTTGCCGAACACCTGGACGAAGCCCACCAGCAGCGCGCCGATCAGCGAGCCGAGGAAACTGCCCATGCCGCCGATGATGACGATCACGAAGGCGTCGATGATGACGGTCGCCGCCATGCCGTTGGAGGCGGTGACCAGCGGCGCCGCCAGCACTCCGCCCAGCGCCGCCAGCCCGCAGCCGATGCCGAACACCCACGACCGCACGCGCTTCACGTCGACGCCGAGCGCGCTCGCCATGTCGGCGTTCTGCGAGGTCGCGCGGATCAGCAGGCCGAGTCTCGCCCGCTCGAGGAACTGCCAGATCGCCACGGCGACGACGATGCCGATGGCGGCGAGGAAGATGCGGTAGACCGGGAACGGCTCGTCGAGCAGGAAGACCACGCTGGCCAGCAGCGGCGGCGGCGCGACCTGCAGCGCGTCAGGCCCCCATGTCAGCCGCACGGCGTCGCCGATCACCAGGGCCAGCCCGAAGGTCACCATCAGGAAGGCGTGGGCGTCGCGGCGGTAGAGCCGGCGCAGGATCGTGGCTTCGAACGCCGCCCCGAACAGCCCGACGAGCACCGGCGCCACGGCGAGCGCGACCCAGAAGTTACCCGACCATTGGCTGAGCGAGTAGCCGACGAAGGCGCCCAGCATGTACAGCGCGCCATGGGCGAAGTTAACGATGCGCATCAGGCCGAAGATCAGCGTGAGCCCGACGCCGAGGAAGAACAGCAGCGCCGACTGCGACAGCGCGTTGACGACCTGCGTCAGCAGGAAGGCCAGCGTGCTCATCGGCGGCGCCGGAGATGAGGAGGAGCGGGATGCGACCCCGCTGTCATCCCGAGCGCAGCGAGGGACCTTTCCTGTAGCCTCAAAGGCCCCTCGCTCCGCTCGGGGTGACAGTCATGGTTCCGCTTCCGGCGACCGCCATACCCTAATCGTCGAACGTCATCTTGTTGCACTGGGGCGTCGTGCTCTCGCCGGGGAAGGTGGCGATCACTTCCGGCACCGGCGTGTCGAAGCCCGGCTTCTTGACCACCTCGACCATGAAGCCCTGCTGCACGCCCTGGTGATCGCATTTGCGGATGTGCACCTTGCCCTTGACGCTCTCGATCTCGATGTCCTCGAGCGCGGGGCGCAGCTTGGCCGCCTCGATGCCGCCCGCCTTGGTGATGCCCGCCTCGAACACCTTCATGCACTGCCATTGCTCGCCCTCGAAGGTGTCGGGCACGGTGTCGTGCTCCTTCTTCCACAGGGCGACGAACTCCTTGTTGAGCGGATGGTCGTAGGTGAAGCTGTAGCGCGACGAGCCGATCAGCCCGAGCGCCGCGTCGCCCACGGCGCGGATGCTGGCGAGATCGACGATCTCGGTCAGCAGCTTGACCTTCTCCGGCAGGCGGTACTGCCGCGACTGGGACAGGAAGGCGTTGTTGTCGTCGCCCTGCATCACCAGGAAGACGGCGTCGGCGCCCGACTGACGGATCTTGGCGATGTAGGACGAGTAGTCCTTGGTGCCGGTCGGCGCGAAGACCTTGCCGATGAACTCCTTCTTGGACTTCTTCACCTCGTCCTCGAACACCTGCACGCTGTTGTGCCCCCAGGCGTAGTCCAGCCCCAGCGCGTAGAACTTCTGCATCTTGCCGCCGCGCAGGTAGAGCGACACCGCGCGCGTGCCCATCGGGCCCGAGATGTTGGCGCGGAAGAAATTCGGCACGAAGCTCTCGGCGGTCAGCCGGCCGTCGCCGTTGTCGGACGAGATGAAGATCGAGTCCCATTCCGTCGAGCTTCGGCACGACCGCCAGGGCCTCCGAGGACAGCGTGATGCCGGTGAACAGGCGGCAGTTGTAGCGCTCCACCATCTCCTGCGCCTTGCGCACGCAGTTCGCCGGGTTGCCCGCGGTGTCCTCGATCAAGAGCTCGATGGGCCGGCCGAGCAGGCCGCCCTTGGCGTTCACGAGCTTGGCCCATAGCTCGGCGCCGCGCTTCTGCTGCTGCCCGACCGAGCCCAGCGCCCCGGTCAGCGCCAGCGGCAGGCCGATCTTGATCGGGCCGCTCTGCGCCTCGGCGCCGAGCCGCAGGATCGCGGGAGACGCGACGGTCGCGGCGGCGCCCGCCACCCCGCCCTTGAGCATTGCCCGCCGCGACGGGCCCATCTTTCCCGACATGTGCATTCCCTTCCCTTATGGCCCTGCGGTTTTCCGCGGCCTGTTGTTGTCTCTTCTCCTTCCCCTCATGCTCCTCTCCCCCGCTGGGGGGAGAGGCTGGGTGAGGGGGGACGACGGCCGCTCGCTACTCCGCCGCCTGCGCCCGCGCCTGCGGCGCGTCGACGACCCGGGTCTTGAAGTCGGCCGGCGCCACGATCTCGAGCACCTCGAAATCTTCGGAGCACGCGATCTCGCGATGCGGGATGCCCGGACGCTGGTTGATGCAGTCGCCCTTGCGGATCGTGTGCACGCCCTGGCCGGCATACTCGAACGTGGCCCAGCCGTTCAGGACGTAGACCATCTGGAAGGTGCAGTCGTGGACGTGCCACTGCTGCACCTCGTCCTTCATCTTCTTGCCGTTGTGGCGAATGAGGTGCGCGACGTAGTCGCCCTTGGTGCCGTCCTTGATGCCGAGGTCGCGGTACTCGAAGATCTCCCGCAGGCCGGGGGTCCACTTCGCGTCGGTCGCGACATCGTGGCCGAACGTCCAGTCCTTGGTGTTGGACATTTTTTCCTCCTGTGCAGCTCGCACGCGGGGAATACTCGGCCAGCCACGGCAGGTTGTCGAGAAGGCGAGCCCCGCCGCAACCGCATGGCAATTCGTGTCAGAAGCTCAAGCCCGGCCCGCAACCCGCGCTGTCATCCCGAGCGCAGCGAGGGACCTTTCCATGGACGCCACAAAGGCCCTTCGCTTCGCTCGGGGTGACAGTTCCAACTCACCATTCAGCGATCGCCGGTTCGAGCCGGCCCCGCCTTACAGCACCCCCGCATAGTGCGCCGCCCCGCCGTCGATCGTGACCACGGTGCCCGCGATGTGCGAGGCCCGGTCCGACGCGAGGAACGCCACGAGGTCGGCGCACTGCTCGGGCGTGCCGACCGGCGGCTGCTTGGGGATCAGCTCCCGCCAGCGCCCGGCGTCGCCGAGCTTGGTCTGGGCGGTGGCGCGCAGCATCGTCTCCATGCGCTCGGTGCTGATCAGGCCGGGATTGCAGGCGACGATGCGGATGCCGTCGGCCAGGCTGGTGCCGCCCATGCCGCGGGTGAAGGCCATCAGCGAGGCGTTGCCGGCGCTGCCGGCGATGTAGCCCCAGGTCGGCCGCTCGCCCGCCGCGCCGAGCACGTTGACGATGACGCCGTGCCCGCGCGCCTTCATGGCCGGATAGACCGCGCGGCACATGTTGACGTAGCCGAACACCTTGAGGTCCCACGCCTGGCGCCACCGCCCCTCGTCGATCGTCTGCAGGTCGCCGGCCGGGATGGCGCCGGCATTGTTCACCAGGATATCGAGGTCGCTGCACGCCGCCGCCAGCGCCCGTGCTGCATCGCCGTCGCTGAGGTCGACGGTGTGGACCGTCACCGAGACGTTGTGCCGGGACTGGATCGCCTCCCGGGCGCGCTCCAGGTCCGCCTTGGTGCGCGACGCGATGTGCAGGTGGCAGCCTTCCTCGGCGAGCTGCTTGGCGCAGGCGAGCCCGATGCCCTTGGACGCGCCGGTGACGAGAGCGGTCTTGCCGCGGAGGTGGAGGTCCATGTCAGCGTTTCCCTATGATTGTTCCGGAGCAGACCGGAAGATTGATCGGACGCAGGGGAGACGTTTCGGCCCAACGCCGTCAAGGGAGGGCTCCCCAGATTGCGAGCGCGGCCTTGGCGAGGCCGCACCGCGATGCGAGCTCGGCATCGACCGTCGTCACCTCGAGACCCCGCCCGGCTAGCGCCGCCTCATAAAGCTTCCCGAGATCGCCGGTTGCGATCAGCCGCACCGAGCGTGGCGAGCCAAATTGCCGGGCCGCATCGGCGAGCTCGGTTCCGATCAGCAGGCCCGACAGCCGCGCCGCGCCGTCCGCGCGTTCTTCGAAGCCCAGCAGCTGCGCGGCCCGCAGCCTGAACAGCGACGCGGTCAGGGCCGTGGGCTCGGCCAGCGCCGCCGCCAGGCCTTCACGGAAGGCTTGGCTGTCCGCCGGAGCGGGACTTTCCGTCTCGACGGCATGGGCGAGGATGCTGTGCCGCGCGATCACCGAGAACAGTTCGCCGGTCATATAGGTCGAGAACGCGACGATGCGGCCTTCTTCGATCCTGACCCATTTGCTGTGAGTGCCGGGGATGCAGACGAGACCGGTGAAATCGGGCTCGGTCACGCCCAGGAGCTGCGTTTCCTCCCCGCGCATGACGTCGGGCCGGTCGGCGCGCGCCTGGGCGATGCCGGGCAGGATGCGGATGTCGCCCATTGTGTCGATTGCCGCATCGATCCGCAGCGCGCCCTCGTGCAGGGCGTCGAGCCGCGTCGGCACCTTGAGATAGGGCGCTTCGGCCCAGCCCTGCCGCGCGCCCGCCATGCCGCAGATCAGGACGGGCGCTCCTGCCGGCGCGCCGAGCCGCGCGAGGTGATCGCGCAGCACCGGCGCGAAGCCCGCACCACCGGCCCCGGCGCCGGCACAGTGCAGCATGCCTTCGCCGCCGCGGCTTTCCGCCAGCGCCTCGCCGTCGGCCGCCATCAGCCAGCCGCGAAAGCTGCTGGTGCCCCAGTCGACGACCGTGAAGGCGGCGCGCGTGTCGCGCAACGGATGTTCGGCAGGGGTCACGCCGGCGCTCCTCCCAAGCCCATCACGACGGTTCGACGCGAAGGACATGAGCTCACGCGCGCTTCGGCCCGCCGCCCGGCCAGACCGGGCTTCTCGCCAGGTCGGGCCACCCGGCCAGCGCCCCCGACGCGGCCATGGCCTCAGCGACGCCCAGGGCGTCATCCCACTTGGCCGCGACGAAGCGCATGCCGGTGATGGCGCCGCCGGCATCCGAGGCGAGATGCAGCATGGGCGGCGCCATCCTCTCCGGGCGGATCAGCTGGCTGCGCTCCATCGTCCCGTCGTCCGGCACCATCGGCGTGTCGGTGGGCCCGCCGGGTACCACGACATTGACGGTGATGCCGGTGCCTTTCAGTTCCCCGGCCAGGCTGGTGCTCCACGCTTCCAGGCCGGACTTGGCCGGGCCGTAGGGCGAGAAGCCGGGATTGAGCATGGTGAAGAAGCTGGTGGTGACGTTGATGATCCGCCCGAACTTCTGCGCCCGCATGCCCGGCACGGCGGCGTGCGCCATGTAGAACGGCCCGCTGAGATTGACCGCCATGAAGCGCGCCCACAGCTCCGGCGCGATGTCCTCGATCTGCACGACGCGGCGCATGTGGTCCTCGCGCACCGTCGACATGCCCACCGCCGCATTGTTGACCAGCACATCCAGGCGGCCGAACCGGGCGATCGTGCGCGCGACGCTGTCGCGGCAGGCAGCCGGATCGGACACGTCCAACGGTAGCGCGATCGTCCGCCCCTCACCGCGTTCTCCGCCGCGCTCGCCGCCAAGCTCGTCGTGGAGACGACGGAGGCCGTCCCCGGCCGTGTCGCACAGCGCCACGCGCAGGCCCGCAGCGACGAAGGCGCGTGCCAGCGCCTGGCCGATGCCGCCGGCTGCGCCGGTGATGAGCGCGACGCGGCCGTCGAGGTCGGGGGTAGTCATGCGAACTCCTGCTCTGCTGCTTCCGCTTTGCCAGCGGGAATTGCATCACGGGGCGGCACGGCAGGGAAGAGTCACTCGCTTCCGCAACGCAGCATGACGATGCCGCGGCGCCCCGCTCGCGCGCACCGCCGGATCGCAATACCGATCGCAACACAGATCGCAACGCGAACGACCAAGACGGCTTGACTTGTAGGGCCTGCGCGCCGTCTGCTTCCGGTTCCATGATCTCTCGCCGGAACATTCTTTCAGGCTTGGCGGCTTCGGCGGCGGGGGGATGCAGTGCACGCCAGGTCGCCCAGGCGCCCATGGCGCCTTACCAGATGCCGCTCGCCCCGCCGCCGCCGGATCGCGCGTCGCAGGGCCTGGATGCGGTGATCGACATCAGCCGAGGCGTCGACGTCACCGACTTCCGGCTGGTGCGCGAGAGCGGCATCCTCGGCGTCGTCCACAAGGCGAGCGAAGGCGGCGACTATGCCGACACGGCCTGCGCCGCGCGGCGCCCCCGTGCCGAGGCGGCGGGACTGCTGTGGGGCACCTATCATTTCGGCACCGGGCAATGGCCGGGCGCTGAGCAGGCGGCGTTCTACCTGGCCGCGTCCCGGCCGGGGCCCCGGACCCTGCTGGCCCTCGACCTCGAGGCCAACGAGAACAACCCGTCGAACTCCATGACGCTCGACCAGGCCGAGGCCTTCGTGGCTGCGGTGGCCCAGGCGACAGGCCGGCTGCCGGTGGTCTACGTGCATCCGATCTGGGCCAATGGCGATCCCCTGCCGAACTCCGGCCTGAGCTTCGGCGCCCGGATCACGCCTGCTTCGATCCTCGCGCGCTGCGGCCTGTGGGTCGCCGACTACCACGATTCGCCCGAGATCCCGCTGGCCTGGGCGGCGAGCGGCTGGCGGCTCTGGCAGTATGCCGGCGACGAGAGTGCGAGCCGCCCCGCCTACGGCCAGACCACCATCGTGCAGGGCGTCAGCCACTGCGACCGCAACCTGTTCGACGGCGACGCCGACGCGCTCTACCGCTTCTGGAGCGCGGCCCCCTGAGTTTTCACGTCACCCAGGCCGCCTTCCGTCGCCGATGCCGGGCCGGCCTGTCTACTCGCGTTCCCCGTTCGCAAGTTCCTCGATCGCTTCGCGGCTCAGGTCGCTCATGCCGGTCTGCAGGTCGGCGACGGTGACTCCCTTGGTGCCCTTCAGGTCGTTCAGCGCGTCCAGGACCTCGTCGGCCGTGTCGCATCCGATGTCGGCCCCTCCCGGGACCCGGATCGTGAATCGTGTCTTCGACATGTCTTCCTCCTGTGTCATGGCCACTCTACGCCCGGGACGGCCGGCGCCCCAGGCGGCGAAGGCCTCGGTACGTCAATAGAGCCGGTCGGTTTCATTGCGCGCCACCCCGCGTTCGATGTCCGCCAGCGGGCCCGGCAAATGGGCGTGATCCTTGAGGGCCTGTGCGTACGTCGGCAGACCGTCGATGGCCCCCCATCGCTCCGGCTCCCACAGTCCCGAGCGGATCATCGACTTCCCGCAATGGAAGAAGGCTTCCCGCACACGCACCAGCAAGGCGAGCTCCGGCAGCTTGCCGTTGACCGCCATGCCTTCGAGCAGCTCGGGGTCCCTCACCACTTGCGCCGTACCGCTGACGCGCACGACTTCGCGACGCTTCGGCACGATGAACAGGAGGCCCACGCCCGGGTTCTCGAGCACGTTCATGAACGTGTCGCCGCGGTGATTGCCGATGCGATCCGGTATCGCCAGCGTGTGCTCATCGAGGACTTTGACGAAGCCCGGCGGATCGCCCTTCGGCGAAACATCCATCGCGCCCGCCGCGTTGGTGCTCGAGATCACGACAAAGGGGCATCTCTCTATCCAGGCACGGCAATGCGGATCGATATGGTCGATGACCTTTGCTACCTGGCTGGCGAAGTCGTCCCCCAGGATCGCCTTGGCCTCTGCGGCCGTCTTCACGGTGACTTTGGGCTGGTACATCCTGTCCGACCTTCCCACGGCAAAAAAACATCGCGCCAGTGTCCGTCATTTCGGCGCGTCCGTCCCCCTCCCGTTCCGTTGGCCCGTTCCGTTGGCCTGTTCCGTTGCCCGGCGCTCGCGGCGGTGCATCCCCCTTGATTCAGGGGACGGTTCGGGTTTGATGGCGGCCGACGCGTTCGCAAGACGACGAATGAGGGAGAGGGGCGACCATGCGGCCGAACAAGATCAAGCAGATGTGGCGTGACGGAAAGTGCGTGACCTTGGGCTGGCTTTCCGTGAGCCACGGCTTCAGCGCCGAGGTCATGGCGCGCCAGGGCTTCGATGCGCTGTGCGTCGACCTCCAGCACGGCACGGCCGAGATGAGGGACGTCGCGCCGATGCTGCAGGCGATCTCGCAGACCGATACGGTCCCGGTCGTGCGCGTCGCCTGGAACGAGCCGGCGGCCATCATGAAGGCCCTCGACCTTGGCGCCTACGGCATCATCGTGCCGCTGGTGAACACCGCGAAGGAGGCGGCGATGGCGGTCGCCGCGTGCCGCTATCCGCCCGTCGGCATGCGCTCGTCCGGGCCGGTGCGCGCCGTGCATTACGGCGGCGCCGACTACGTGGCCCATGCCAACGACGAGATCGTCGTCATGGCCATGATCGAGACCAAGGAGGGCCTGGCCAACCTCGACGCCATCTGCGCCACGCCCGGTCTCGACGCCGTCTATATCGGGCCGGCCGACCTGTCGTTCGCCCTGGGGCTGGCCCCGCGCGGCGACAACCCGGACCCGCTCCATCTCGCCACCTGCGACAGGATCCTGGCGGCGGCGCACAAGGCCGGCATCAAGTGCGTCATGCACTGCGCCGGCGCGGCGTTCGCCGCGGGCGCGGTCAAGCGCGGCTTCGACATGGTGATGCTGACGTCTGACCTGTCGTGCATGATCGCCGGCGCGCGCCAGCAGCTCGACGAGCTCAAGGCCAAGAAAGCCTAGTCGCCCCGGACCGCGGGCCTCCAGGCCCGTCTCCTTGTCTTTGCTGGGAGCGCGCCACTCCGTGGCACATCTTTTCATGCTCTTCCGGACCGCGAACCTCCGGCTCGCTCATGTTGGTGAGCGCGCAAGATGCGCGCGGTCCGGAAAACCAGGAGCGCCACGCAGTGGCGCGCTCCCGGCCATGACAGGAGTCTGCCCGGTAGGGACCCGCGCCGGCCGGCCTCAGGCCCGCCGCGCCTTCACCGAGGAGACCGCCGACACGCTGCGCCGCGCCTTCGTGTGAAGGCTCGGCGTCACGCCGCAGGCCTATCGCCTGCGCTTCCAGATCATCGACGGCGGACCGGCGACGCCGATCGGCACCGCGATGTGAGGCCGGCTTCGTGGGGTGGGCGCTTGAGTAACCCATCCGTTGGGTTATCTTTCCCGTGCCGACGTCCACCGCGCCGGCGAGGGATGAGAACATGGCAGGCGGATGGCTGAAGGCGGAGATGGAGAAGGAGAGGGAGATCGACCGCGCCCTGGCGCGCGGCCGGCGCCTCGCGTGCGGCGAGCCGCGCGCGGCGAGCGCGCGCTACGACCGCCGCACGCGGCGCATGGTCGTGGAGCTGACCAACGGCTGCAGCTTCGTCTTTCCGCCGCGCGCCTTGCAGGGCATGGCGCGGGCCAGCGATGCCGCGCTGGCCGACGTCGCGATCCTGGGGCGCGGGTACGCGCTGCATTGGCCGCGGCTCGATGCCGACTTCACCGTGCCCGGGCTGCTGATGGGGGTGTTCGGCACGCGCGCCTGGATGGCGTCCGAGCTCGCCCGCCGCGCCGGGCAATCGAGGTCGCCGGCCAAGGCGGCGGCCGCCCGCGCCAACGGCCGCAAGGGCGGACGCCCCCGACGCACGGCGGCGTGAGCGTGCAAGACCCCGGCCCTGCATCAGCCCCGCATCGCCGGGTTCGTCCTGCGCGGTCGCGCGCCGCTCGAACTCGATCGCAGGCCTCAACGACGCTCATCCTGACCTTGGCGCCTGAGCACGTCGGCGACGTCGTGGCCGAGGCGAACCAGATAGCGCCGTGTCTCGTGCTCTGCCGTCTCGCCGTCGCCCGCGACGACGGCGCCGACGAACGCCGCATGTGCGGTTCGCACATGGCCCGGCAAGCCGCGACCGCCGAAGGTCACCCTGAGGAAGAAGTCGCTGCGGTCCCAATAGGTCTCCCCGATCCCGGTGCTCAGCGGAGAACGGGCGAGGACGTGCAGCTTTTCGTAGCGCCGGCGATTGCGTTGCCGCAGCTCGACGAAGCGGGCATCGGGATCGTCCGGAAGGCCGGCGCCGGACGCCAGGGCGGCGCACAGGCGACCGAACTGATCCGCCTCGGCAGGCGAGCGGCGCTCGGCGGCGAGGCGGGCGATCACCCCCTCGGTTGCGCCGAATATTTCATAGAAGTCCGCGACTTCGGCCGGCACGGGGCGGACGACCCGGCATCCGACCTGGGGCAATATCTCCAGGAACCCCTCGACCGTCAGGCGCCGGATCGCATCGCCGACCGGCGCGCGGCTCACGGCGAGCGCCCGGCCGACCGCTTCGGAGGAAATCTGGTCGCCCGGATCCAGTCCCCCGCCCAGCAGCAGGCCCTTGAGGTAGGCGTAAGCCCGGTCATGCAGGCGGGGCGTGCCTCGCGACAGTGCTTCGGGGGCATCGGGCAGATCGACGTTGAACACGGCTCTCATGTTAGTATACTAGTATACTAGCAAGATCCTTATCCAGGGGACAACCTGCTTCGCGGGAGGAAGAGGAATGATCGACGCTGCCGGGAATGCGGCAAGGATCGTTGAGCCGCTGAAGGAGACCGAGGCCGAGTTGGAGTTCGACGCGGACGCTGAGCGCCCGGGCGGTGGCGCTGATGCACGAAGCGGGACTCACGCGACTGGTGAGTCCGGCGGTCTATGGCGGTTACCAGCTCTCGCCCCGCGCGCTGGTCGAAGCCGAACGGGTCGTGGCGCACGGCAGCACGGCGGCGTCGTGGGTGCTGATGGTCTGCGGCGCCCACACCTTCATGGCCGGCCGGCTGCCGCGTCGTGGCCAGGACGAGATCTTCGGCGCCGACCCGGGCATGTTGATTCCCGGCGTGCCGACGCCGCGCGGCACCTGCCGGCGCGCCGGCGGCGGATACATCCTCGAGGGCCGATGGCCGTACGCCAGCGGCGCCGACCACGGCGATTGGGTCCTGGTCGGCTGCAGGGGGATCCGCAACGAGGCGGACGAATCCTGCCCGTCGCTGTTCGTCGTGCTGCCCAAGGCGAAGGCTGTCATCGACGACACGTGGTTCACGCTCGGCATGCGCGGCACCGGCTCCAAGGACCTCGTGCTCGAGAACGTGTTCGTTCCCGAGCACTACGCCGTTGCGATGGGTGACGCGCAGCTCGGCACGGTGGCGGGCGTCGACATCCCGCTCTACCGGCTTCCCATCCGCGCCACCCTGGCCACCATGCTGCTGGGCACCATCGTCGGCATGGCGGAGCGTGGGCTGGACCTCTTCGTCGAGCAGGCGCGGACACGCCGCGACGTCTATACCGGCGCCGAGAAGGTGCAGAACCCGGGCGTGCAGCGCCGCGTTGCCGAAGCGAGTGCCGAGATCGCCTGCGCCTGGGCGCTCACCCAAAAGAACTGCGATCTGCTGGAGGAGGCCATGCGCCACAGCCCGCCGATGCCGACGGCGGCGCGGGCCCAGGTGCGCTGGAACGCCGCCTATGCCACCGAACTGTGCCGGCGGGCAGCCAACCGCCTCTTCGAGGGCGCCGGCGCCGGCGCCGCCCACGACAGCAACGTCATCCAGGCATTTTTCCGCGACATGAACACCGCGACCCACCACGCCATGCTCGACTTCGACGCCAACGTCGAGATCCAGGGCAAGAGCCTGCTGGGGCTGCAATTGAACGAAACGACCGTTTGAGCGCGCGGCCACTGCTACATGGCGTCGGCTAGCGGCGGAAACCATGCGCGCGGCGCTGCTGGGACGGCGGCGGCCGCAGAACGTCATCACACTGGAGATGTTCTGAGGGCGGGACCGACTCGAGCTTTGCCGAGCCAGTGGCGCACCGTTATCTTGCAATCTGGAAGGGCAAGGGACTGAATGAGCGACGAGACCAAATCGCTGATCGAGCGGGCGCGCGCTTTGCCGCCCGAGGATCGCATCGCGCTGGTTGAGGATGTGCTCGACAGTCTGGACCGCGCGGATCCCCACATCGATCACCTTTGGGCGCGCGAGGCGAGCGACCGCGTTGCGGCCTACCGGCGCGGTGAGCTTGCGGCCAGGGGCCTCGGCGCCATTGTCGCCAAATATCGGCGGTGAAGGTCCGGTTTCTCGAGATCGCCGAGATCGAACTCGATCAGACCGTCCACTGGTACGAAGCGCAGGCGCCTGGCTTGGGTGATACGTTTCTGATCGAGGTGCTGTCTGCAGACCGCATCGCGCGCCTTCGCACCCTCAGGACGGCGACGGCTTCTGCCCGATGAAATGAAGGACGATCTCCCGCGGGCGCGGGCTGCGGCGGTGCTCGAAGAGGAAGATGCCCTGGTATCTGCCGAGCATCAGGCGTCCGGCGCCGACCGGGATGCTGAGGTGGGTTTGGGTTAGCGCGCCCTTGATGTGGGCCGGCATGTCGTCCGGCCCTTCGGCGCCATGGCGCCAGGCGGTGTCGGACTCGGGCACCAGCGCCTTCAGGAAGCTTTCGAGATCCCGCTGCACGTCGGAGTCGACGTTCTCCTGGATCAGCAGCGAGGCCGACGTGTGCCGGATGAATACCGTGAGCAGGCCGTCGCCCACCTTCTGCCCGGCGAGCCACGCCGCGATCTCATCGGTGATCTCGACGAGCCCCTGCCGCTCGGCACGAACGGTCAGGCAGCTTCGGGACTGTTCCATGGCAATTCGCCTGTGCGCCAAGTCAACCCGCGGGTTCGTGCGCGGACCGGATGGTCATTGTCAATGTCGGAACCGGGAGCGGGCGCCGACGATGGACCAGACGGTCTTCGGTCTCATGGTCACAACAAAGTCGCAAGATCGACCGGAGAAGTGCCCACGAACTCACACCCATCGGCTTGCCTGTCGCGTCCTGTTGATCAAGAAATCGGCGACGGTTGATGGCAAGGTCATGCACCGTTCGTCACGACAAACACACTCACCGCGCACAGGTCAAGCACGATGACGATCGACGTCACTGGCACCGTCACCGAGATGCGCTCCAACAAGCTGGTGAACATGGATATCGAACAGCTTCGAGGGTGGGCGACGTTCATGGATCGAGCCGTGGTCGTGAGCCTCGCCGTAACCGTGATGGCCGTCGCGGCGCTCGCCACCACCACCTGGCTGTCGTCCAGGATCGGCGGCACCATGCGCGCCCGCGAGCATGCCGCCTTCCTTGGCTACAGGGCGGAGATGGCAAAGCATGCCGTCACGCTTGAACAGGAAGTCGCGAGCGCGCGCGAGCGGACGCGGGAGCTCGAACGGGCGGTCTCCGACGCCGACGCCCGCGCCGCACAGGCGGCTCGCGAGGGTGCGACGGCGCGGGAGAAGGCGCGGTCGGCGGAGATCGATGCCGAGGAAGTGCGCAAACGGGTCGAGGAACTCGGAAAGGCGGTCAGGGAGGCGACCGCGCGCGCGGCGGATGCGGCCAAGGCTGCCGCAGCGGAAACGCCACAGCCCAAGGAAGAGGCGGCGGCCGAAAGCGCCGCGACCGGTCGCGAGCCGCAGCCGTCTCCGCCCTCGCCAATCGTCGCGAGCCTCAGGAAATATACCGGCACCAGGGCGGCCGTGTACCTTGTCGACGAAGCGCCCGACGCGCCGCCGGCTGGTGCGGCGATCTCCGGCACCCTGAGCGAGGCCGGCTGGACGCCGCTGACATGGACGTGGACGGGAGTGGGCGGCATCCTCGGCGTGGTCGTGCTGGTCAAGGACGGCAGCGACCAGGTAACGGACGAGGCCGCGTCCGCGCTCCTGGATGCCCTGCGCTCGGCCGGGTTCAATGCGTCGAAGGGCGATTGGCCGGCCGACTGGCGCCGCTACCGCGGCACGCTCGACGGCCCGCAAGCGCCTGATCCGACGGAAGCGTCCATCCGGATCGTCGTCGGAAAAGGCGCGCGCTGAAGCCTTCTTGGGGAGCGCGGACCTGCAGGTCCGCACTCCGGCTGGAAAGCAGAGGCTCCGTGTGCCACCGTGGCGTCGAACGAACCGGAGGTGTGCCATGAGCGAGCTCAAGGTTGCCGAGAAAGCCGGTGCGACGGACACGAAGCGCGTTTCGTCGGCCTACGTGCCGCCGCTGCAGCGCACGGAAGGACAGCCGCCGCCCATCGCCGCGCACGGCGGCCTGTCCTACATGTCGTTCGACCGGGACGGCGATGCCGGAACCGCCGCGGCGCTCGAGGACGCGCTCGCCGAGATCGCCCGGGGCGAGGGCCAGCGGGTCATCGACAGGATCGACGGGGCGCCGCCGGGCCCGGTCGAGACGAGGTGGGGCCCCGGGTTCCGCGGCTACGACGAATGCGTGGATTACATCCGCGCGGAAGGCATGGTGGCGCCCGACGGCGGCGTGGCGCTGCCGCTGCGCTACACTGTCCACGAGCGGCCGACCTATTCCGTCGTGCCGTCCAATGCGCTGTGGCGGGACCCGGCGCGCGCCGACGTTGCTGCGATCCTGCGCAGGAACGAGGAGGACAACCGGCGGCGCGACCTCTATTTCCCGCAGGTGCTGCGCGACGCGCGGCGCATCGGCGAGTACCACCCGGGCCTCTCGCCCGACAGCCCCGAATGCATGGACCGGCTCGGCGTCTCGCTGGCGCACCTCGAGTCCAGGTGCGCGAATTTCTACGATGCGGCCGAGGTGGAGCGCGTGTTCTACCCCGAGATCGAGAAGCTGCTTCTCGCGTTCTTTCCCGATGCGACCGACGCCCTGGTCTACAACCATGACGTCTTCGACCAGGACTATGCGGGCGACCGCACGGAAGACCAGGACAACAAGAACCCCGGCGTGACCGCCCGTTACGTCAACCTCGTGCACAACGACCTGAACGACAACTCGGGCCGCGTGCGCTGCCGCGAGCTGCTCACGAAGAACCTGCGCAACTTCGGGCGCCCGCAGCACTGCACGGAGGAACAGGCCGACGCCAAGATGTCGCGGCGGTTCGTGTCGATCAATCTCGCCAAGCCGATGGAGACGGTCGAGCAGTTCCCCTTCGTGCTCTGCGCCTGGCCCTCGTTCGCCCGCCAGCCTTACATCACCAACTACCGGATCTACGACGACCGCGTCGGCGAGACCACGCGCTTCACCTACAGCCCCGAGCACGAGTGGTACTGGTTCCCGCGGCAGGCGCCGACGGAGGTCTCGATGCTGAAGTGCTACGACTCCGTCACCGACGGCTCGGTCTCGCGCTGGTCTTTCCACAGCGCCTGCATCGACCCGACCGCGCCCGCCGACGCGCGCTGCCGCAAGAACGTCGTGGTCCGGTCCTTCGTCTTCTTCTAGGAGGACATCCCGTCCCTTGCATAAGAAATAAAGATGCACTATAATTTCTTTGGAAATGGAGGAAAGAGGTGCCGGCATCGAAGGCCCGGGCGGCAGTCAGGCCGGACAAGGCTGCGGTCGTCACCAAGGCGGCGCTGAAAGCAGCCACCCAACTCGGCATGACCAACAAGGCGTTCGCGGCGGTCGTCGGACTGTCCGAGGCGACGGTCTCCCGCATGCGCGCCGGCGAGTATCTGCTTCAGCCGGGCCAGAAGGCCTTCGAGCTCGCTCTCCTGTTCGTGCGTCTCTACCGCTCGCTGGATGCCATCGTCGGCGGCGACGATGCCGTCGCGAGTGCGTGGCTCAGGAGTCCCAACACCCTGCTCAACGACGAGCCGCTGGCCCTGATCCAGACCGTCCCGGGCCTCATGAATGTCATCCACTACCTGGACGCCCGCCGCGCTGTCGTCTGAGGCGCGCGCTCTGGCCGGGAGATACTGGCGGCTCGTCGAAGCCCAGCATCGTGTCTCGACCTTGAAGGTCGTGGATACCGTGGAAGAACACGAACTCCTCGAGGATCTCCTGCAAGCCACCAAGCCCTCGGTGCCTCCCGAGTGCCAGCACTTGCACTATCTTCTCTCGACGCCCTTTCGCTATGGCGCCGTCTATCCGACCGGCTCGCGGTTCAGGCGTCCCGGGCTGACCGAAGGGGTCTTCTATGCCGCCGAGGAGCCGCACACGGCGGTCGCCGAGACCGTGTTCTATCGCCTGCTGTTCTACGCCGAGTTGCCCGGCACGCCGTGGCCCGCGAATGCCGCCGAGTACACCGCGTTCTCGGCGGCCTGGTCGACCAGGAAGGGCATCGATCTCGCCAAAGGCAGGCTTCAGGCGGACGAAAGCCTCTGGATCGATCCGATGACCTATGACGCCTGCCAGGCGCTGAGCGATGCGGCGCGCTCGGCGGGCATCGATGTCATCCGCTACAGGTCGGTGCGCGATCCCAATCGCGGCTTCAACCTCGCCTTGCTCCGATGCCGGGTCTTCACCAGGCCCAGGCCTGTCAGCGAGCAGACCTGGCGCATCCGACTGAGTGAAGCGGGCGCCCAGGCGATCTGTGAATCGCCGAGGTCGCGCATCACCTTCGATCGCCATGCGTTTGCCGCCGATCCGCGCATCGCAAAGTTGCGGTGGAAGCGGCCCTAGCGACTCCGAGGGGAGCCTCTTGACTCTCTCGCGCAATCTTGTGGCCTCTCCCTGCCGACGCTGGAACGGAAAGTATCGGCATATGAATATTTCTTCGTCGTCTGCAGGCACTGCCAGCATGCAAAGGTCGCTCAGCCGCAAAAGCCCGGATTGCCGCGTCGATTCGCAAACCTTGCATGGTCCTGCCCGGTGTCCAATGTTTTGCCGTCCAATGTTTTCCGTGCGCTATATGGTACCCAAAAAGTCACCGAATCGCGGGACAATGAATATCCCGACAGCTTGTCGCGGGGAGGACGCATGAAGATCGCCAGTTTCGAGGCCACCACGCTGCTCGTCCCCGAGGACGATCCCCTGGCCAACATGCCCGAGGAGGCCGGCCGCAAGCGGCCCATCGTCACCGTGCGCCTGCGCACCGACGACGGCATCGAGGGCCTCGGCGTCACGCTCTATGGCGGGCGGCTGACGCGCAGCCTGCATGCCGCGGTCGAGGATCTCGCGGCCGCCATCGTGGGCGAGGACCCGATGCGGGTCGAGGCGATCGCGGCCAGGCTGCGCGCCGGCACCGGCGACGCCTGCGGGCCGGGCGGCATCTTCACCCTGGCGTTGTCGGCCATCGACACCGCGCTGTGGGACATCAAGGGCAAGGCGCTCGGCCAGCCGCTGTGGAAGCTTCTGGGCGGGCATCGCGATCGCGTGCCGACCTATGCCTCGGGCTCGCTGCGCCGTGGGCTGAGCGACGACCAGGCGCAGCGCGCCGCTGAGATCCTGCTCAAGAAGGGCTTCCGCGAGATGAAGACCCAGATGGCGCTGCCCGGCAACCCGACGCCGGCCGAGGAGGGGCGCCGCGTGCGCGTGGTGCGCGAGGTCGATCGGGCCCGACATCAAGCTGATGTGCGACATCAACCAGCGCTGGCGGCCCGAGCAGGCGATCGACATCGGCCGCCGCGTCGAGGATGTCGGCCTGTTCTGGCTCGAGGACGTCACCACCGCCGACGACTTTGCGGGCCTGGCGCGCGTCACGGCGGCGCTCAAGACGCCGATCGCCGGCGGCGAATATGTCTGGGGCATCGTGCCGTTCCGCCACATGATCGAGGCGCGCTCGGTCGACATCGTCATGGTCGACCTGGCGCGCGTCGGCGGCGTCACCCAATGGATGAAGGTCGCCGGCATGGCCGAGGCCTTCAACCTGCCGATCGTGAGCCACGTCATGCCCGAGATCCTGCTGCACATGGTGGCCGCCTGCCCCAACGGGCTCACCGTGGAATACATGCCGTGGATGCTGGCCCTCTACGAGGAGACGCCGGCCCTCTCGGACGGCCAGCTCGTGCTGCCCGACAAGCCCGGGCTCGGCCTGAAATTCGACGAAAAGGCCATCGCATCCTTCAAGGCGTGAACGCAATCACACCCGAGACGTCGCGCGCCGCCGACCGGCAGCGCTGGGCCGACCGGCGGCGCGTCCTGGAAGCCGGCCGCCATCGCGTCGGGCCCGCCGGCCGCCGCGGCTGGCGGCGCCAGCGCCTGTTCGATTTCCTTGTCAGGGCGGTCGCCGGGCTCCTGCGGCCGACACCGTTCCATGCGCGCGGCCGGCGCAACGCGCTGGATCTCGGATTGGTTGAGCTGGAGCTCGCCTTCCCGCATCTGCCGCCGGCGTTCGACGGCTATCGCATCCTGCAGGTGAGCGACACCCATCTCGACGTCCTTCCCGAGCTGGCCGCCATCGCCCGCGAGCTGCTGGCCGGCCTCGAGGTCGACATGCTGGCGGTGACCGGCGACGTGCAGGGCAAACACCGTGCGCCGATCGAGCGGGCGACCGGGCTGCTGGCCGAGGCGCTGGAGGGCGTGCGCGTGCGCGGGCCGCGGCTGGCGGTGCTCGGCAACCACGATCCGGCATCCATGGCCGAGGCGCTCGAAGGGCTGGGCTTCGAGGTGCTGATCAACCGCTCGCTGGTGCTGGAGCGCGCCGGCGAGCGGTTGCACCTCACCGGCCTCGACGACGTCAACAGCTTCTACACCGAGGCCGCGCTCGCGGCGCTGACGGCGCCGCCGCCCGCCGGCGCCTTCCGCATCGCCCTCATCCATTCCGCCGAGATGGCCGACCATGCCGAGGCGGCGGGCTGTTCGCTCTATCTCTGCGGCCATACCCATGGCGGCCAGATCTGCCTGCCCGGCGGCCGGCCGGTCGTTACCCATCTCACGCGCTGCCGGCAGGGCGCGCGCGGCCTGTGGCGGTGGGGCGGCATGACCGGCTACACCAGCAGTGGGCTCGGCATCTCGGGTCCGCCGCTGCGCTTCAACTGCCGCGGCGAGGCCGCCGTCATCACCCTGCGGCGCGCGACACGGTAGAAGTCGGCGTACGCTTGGCGCATGCTGCCTTTGGATGAGGGAGGAAGCCATGAGCAAGACCGTCCAATCGATGCTGGCCGAGGCCGAGGCCCAGGTGCCGCGCATCAGTCCGCAGGAGGCCAAGGGTCTGGTGGGCCGCAGCGACGTGCTGTTCCTCGACGTGCGCGAGCCGGGCGAGGTCGCGACGTCGGGCAAGGTCCCCGGCGCGCTCGCCGTGCCGCGCGGCCTGGTGGAGTTCCGCGCCGATCCCGCCTCGCCCCTACATGATGCGGCCTTCGACCGGGCCAAGACGGTGATCGCCTACTGTGCTTCGGGCGGACGCTCCGCGCTCGTCGGCAAGACGCTCAAGGACATGGGCTATGGCAACGTGCGCAACCTCGGCGGCTTCAAGGACTGGCTGGAGGCCGGCGGCGAGATCGAGAAGACCTGAGGTCGCTTGCGCCGTCTCGTGGACACTCAGGCCACGGTTGCGTCCATGAGGTCTGCATCCGGCTGGCTTGAACGGCGCGGAGGGGCGGCCTAGCCTCAGCGCTCGGCAGTGGACGCCCGAGAGAAAAAAACGGTCCGCGCGTCTCCTGTACGATTTTGGGAGAGGAGACACCAATGAGACGGCAAGAAATGCCTTTGGCGAAAGTGTGCCTGGTCGGCGCGGTCGCAGCCGTTTTCGGTTGCGGTTCCCTGCCGGCGCAGGCTCAAGGCGAGCTCAAGCACTACGAGTCCAACACCAAGAGCTTCTGGACCAATCCCCCGGCCGACTGGTTCCTGGGCGACGAGACCAAGGAGCAGAAGGGCCAGGTTCCCAATCCGGGCCAGCCGCTGCCGACGCCGGCGGCGGAGCTCGACAAGATCCTCGCCAAGATCAAGCTGCCGGAGGGCTTCAAGATCGCCGTCTGGGCAAGCGGTGTTCCCCAGGCCCGGCAGATGGCGATGACCCCCAAGGGCACGCTCTTCGTCGGCACCTTCGACAAGGGCACGGTGAACGTCATCACCGAGGTGAATGGCAAGAAGGTGGTGAAGCCCTTCATCACCGGGCTGCGCATGCCGACGGGCGTCGCCTTCCAGGACAATGCCCTCTACGTCATCGACATCGACAAGCTCTACAAATACGACAATCCCGAAGCCAACCTCGACAAGGCGCCGGCCGCCAAGGTCGTCTACGACGACATGCCGTCCTACGTCGCCCACGGCTGGAAGTATCTGGTGCCGGACGGCAAGGGCTGGTTCTACGTGCCCTTCGGGCCGCCCTGCAACGTCTGCCTGCCGCCGACCAGCGTGTCGCAATACCGGCGCGTGAACCCGGCCAACGGCACCGCCGAGCTGGTGGCGATCGGCATCCGCAACAGCGTCGGCGGCGCGGTCGATCCGCGGACCGGCGACCTGTGGTTCAGCGAGAACGCCCGCGACTGGCTGGGCAACGACATGCCGAGCGACAAGCTCAATCACGTCACCCGGCTGGGTGAGCATTTCGGCTATCCCTACTGCCACCAGGGCGACATCGTCGATCCGGTGTTCGGCATGGGCCACAAGTGCTCGGAGTTCACGCCGCCGGTCGTCAAGCTCGGCCCGCACGTGGCGCCGCTCGGCATGAAGTTCTACACCGGCAGCCAGTTCCCGGCGCAGTACAAGAACGGCATCTTCCTCGCCGAGCATGGCTCGTGGAACAGGGCCAAGAAGAGCGGCTACCGGATCATGTTCATCTCGGTCGATTCCGACGGCAAGAACGCCAAGGAGACCGAGTTCGCCGGCACCTGGCTCGACGATCAGAAGATCCTCGGCCGTCCCGCCGACATCCTGCAGGCGCCGGACGGCTCCCTGCTGGTGGCCGACGACCAGGCGGGCGCCATCTATCGCATCAGCTACGGCAAGTAGCGGTTCGCGACCCCGCCCGCGGCAACCCTGCGGGCGGGGTCTCGTTTCTCCTTCCGGTCAGATGGTTGCGAAGCGCGATGTCCGCCAAATCGAGTGCCTTTCGTCGCGCTGTGATCGCGATGGCCCTGTGCCTGCCGGGCGCGGCCCGCGCCGAGCCGCCGGCGTCGGTGCGGCAGATCGTCGAGACGTGCGCGGTCTGCCACGGCAAGGACGGTGTGTCGGCGATCGAGGGCACGCCGTCGCTCGCCGCCCAGCCCGACATCTTCATCCAGTATCAGCTCGTCTTCATCCGCGATGGCCAGCGCAAGGTCGAGGCCATGCAGGAGATCGCCAAGACGCTCAGCGACGACAACATCCGCGACCTCGGCGCCTACTATTCGAGCCTGCCGCCGCCGCCGCCTCTCAAGGGCAAGAGCGGCGGCAATATCGACAAAGTCGCAGACCTGCTGCAGGCGCGGCATTGCGACAGCTGCCACAAGCCGGATTTCTCTGGCCAGGGCGAGACCGCGCGGCTGGCGGGTCAGCGGCCGGACTATGTCGCGAAGGCCCTGGCCGACTTCCGCGCCGGCGTGCGGCGCGGTCGCGGGCTCGCCGTCATGACCGAGGTGACGGTGGGCCTCAGCGATCGCGACCTGGAAATGATAGCCACCTACTTGGCCCGCAAACCTTGACACCTTCTTCGGATTACACACATCATTCCTCGTTCCACCTCCAGGGAGACAGTCCATGGCTTGGAAAACACCGCGTATCATCGAGATCGCCGTCGGCATGGAAATCAACACCTACGCCTGCGCCGACCTGTAGTCTTCGCGGACGGCCGCGATGAGGGCCGTCGTCCTGGGAGCCGCCGCCGGTGGCGGGTTCCCCCAATGGAATTCGAATGCAGAAGCCTGCCGCCGGGCCCGGTCCGGCGAGCCGGGCTTTCTCTCCCGGACCCAGGCATCCCTGGCGGTGAGCGGTGATGGCGAGCGTTGGTTCCTCGTCAACGCTTCGCCCGATCTGCGCCAGCAGATCCAGGAGAACAAGATCCTTCATCCGCGCCGCGGCCTGCGGTCCTCGCCGATCGAGGGCATCATCCTCACCGGCGCCGACGTCGATGCGATCGCCGGCCTGCTGCATCTACGCGAACGCCAGTCCTTCACGATCTTCGCCAGCGAGCGCGTGCTGGCCGTGCTGCGCGCCAATCCGATCTTCGACGTGCTGGCCGACGACTGCGTGCATCGGCAGGCCGTGCCGCTCGGCCAGCCCTTCGCGCCGCGGCATGTCGACGGCAGTGCAAGCGGCCTCGAGGTCGAACTGTTCGACGTGCCCGGCAAAGTGGCGCTGTGGCTCGAGAGCGGCCGCGCGCCCGACGCGCTTGCCGGCGAGCCCGGCGACACGGTGGGCGTCGAGGTGCGCGCGGCGAGCCGCCGGCTGCTCTACGTTCCCGGCTGCGCCGCCATGACCGATGGCCTGAAGCGGCGCCTGGCCGGCGCCGCGGTCGTGCTGTTCGACGGCACGCTGTGGCAGGACGACGAGATGATTCGCCTCGGGCTGGGGCCCAAGACCGGCCGGCGGATGGGCCATATGAGCGTGAACGGTCCCGACGGCGCCATCGCCTCGTTCCGCGACATTCCGGTCGAGCGCAAGATCTTCGTGCACATCAACAATTCCAATCCGATCCTGGTCGACGGGTCGACGGAGCGCGGCGTCCTCGCCGAGGCGGGTTGGGAAGTGGCGCATGACGGCATGGAGATCAGCCCGTGAGCGATCGCCTTCTGGGACCGGACGAGCTGGAAGCCGAGCTGCGCGCCATCGGCGCGGAGCGCTACCACCACCTCCATCCGTTCCACAAGCTGCTGCACGGCGGCAAGCTCACGCGCGCGCAGGTCCAGGCCTGGGCGCTGAACCGCTACTACTACCAGGCGATGATCCCCATCAAGGACGCCTACGCGCTCGCCAGGCTGCCGACTTCCGAGCTGCGCCGCGAATGGCGCCGGCGCATCGTCGATCATGACGGCGACGCGCCCGGCACCGGCGGCATCGAGCGCTGGCTGAAGCTCGCCGAGGGTGTCGGCCTCGACCGCGCCTACGTGCAATCCACGCGCGGCATCCTGCCGGGCACGCGCTTCGCCGTCGAAGCCTATGTCAACTTCGTGCGCGACCGGCCGATCCTCGAAGGCATCGCCTCGTCGCTCACCGAGATGTTCTCGCCCGGCATCATCGCCGACCGCGTGCGCGGCATGCTGGCCGGCTATTCGTTCATAACCGAGCAGACGCTGGCCTACTTCACGCCGCGCCTGACCCAGGCGCCGCAGGACGTCGATTTCGCGCTCGGCTACGTCAAGCAGCACGCCCGCACCCGCGCCGAGCAGGAGGTCGTCCTCGACGCGCTGCGTTTCAAGTGCGACGTGCTGTGGGCGCAGCTCGACGCGCTCTACCTCGCCTATGTCGAGCCCGGGATGATCCCGCCCGGCGCTTTCGTGCCGGAGTGAGCCATGGATCGTCTCGTCGTCTCCCCGGCCAGCGTGTTGCGCCTCGCTCCGCACATCGTCTTCCGCTTCGACGACACGCGGCAGCGCTGGGTCATCCTGGCGCCCGAGCGGCTGATGCTGCCCGACGAGCAGGCGGTCGAGATCCTGCAACTCGTCGACGGCATGGCGAGCGTGGAAGCGATCGTCGATTCGCTGGCCGCACGCTACACCCAGGCGCCGCGCGAGCTGATCGCCAAGGACGTCGCCGCCATGCTGCAGGATCTCGCCGACAAGGGATGCCTCGCCGGTGACCGCGCGGATTGACCCGCCGCTGGCTCTGCTGGCCGAGCTGACGCATCGCTGTCCGCTGCGCTGTCCCTATTGCTCTAACCCGCTGGCGTTGGAGCGGGCAGGGGACGAGCTCACGCAGGAGGAATGGCGCCGCGTGCTGGGGGAGGCGGCCGCGCTCGGCGTCCTGCAGGTGCATTTCTCCGGCGGTGAGCCGATGGCGCGGCGCGACCTGCCGGCGCTGATCGAGGCTGCGACCGGGCACGGCCTCTACAGCAATCTCATCACCTCGGGCGCCCTGGGTGGTGCGCGCGAGCTCGCGGCCTTCGCCGCGGCGGGCCTCAAGCATGTGCAGCTCAGCTTCCAGGATGTCGATCCGGCCAACAACGATCGCATCGCCGGCCTCAAGGGCGCGCATGGGCGCAAGATGGATTTCGCCGCCGCCGTGCGTGCGGCCGGCTTGTCGCTCACCCTCAACATGGTGGTCCATCGCCAGAACCTCGACCGGATCGAGGGCATGATCGAGCACGCGCTGGCGCTGGGCGCCCGGCGGCTCGAGATCGCTCACGTCCAGTACTACGCCTGGGCGCTCGCCAACCGCGCCGCCCTGCTGCCCGGACGAAGCCAGCTCGACCAGGCGACGGCGGTCGTCGAGGCGGCGCGCGAGCGGCTGAAGGGCGTGCTCGCGATCGATTACGTCGTGCCCGACTATCACGGCATCCGCCCCAAATCCTGCATGAGCGGCTGGGCGCGGCGCTTCGTGAATGTCACGCCCTCCGGCACGGCGCTGCCCTGCCATGCCGCCGAAACCCTGCCGGGCTTCGCCTTCCCCTCGCTGCGAGAGAGCAGCCTGGCCGACATCTGGTACCGCTCGGAGGCCTTCAATCGCTTCCGCGGCACCGACTGGATGGCCGAGCCCTGCCGGAGCTGCGAGCGACGCGAGATCGACTGGGGCGGCTGCCGCTGCCAGGCCTTCGCGCTGGCAGGCGATGCCGCCCGGGCCGATCCGGTCTGCGCGCTCTCGCCCGACCACGGCGTTATCGAGGCCGCCCTGCAGCAGGCGGAGGTCGAGCCGCCGCCGTTCGTTTACCGGCACTACGGGTGATCGAGGGCGCTGTGACAAAAGCGTGACTTGGCGCGCTTCGGATAGAGCCGACTCGCCTTGGCGCGCGCCAATCGCTGAAAGTGCGTTTCCCCACGTCAGGCGAAAGTGACGGCAGCGTATCGTGTCTCTGTGAGACCTCACGCTTCTGACGATCCAACGGGTCACAGTCGATGCGCGCTCACCTCAAGACTTTCCTGCTTGGCCTCGTCGCCGCGTGCTGCGGCGTGTGCGCCGCGAGATCGGAGCCCGCGCGCTTCGCGCTCGTCATCGCCAACGGCCGCTACGCGAGCATGCCGGCGCTTGCGCGCTGCACCGCCTCCGCCGCGATCGTGCGCGAGGCCTTGCGGGCGAAGGGATTCGAGGTCGCGGAGCGCAGCGACCTCGGACGCGGCGAGTTCGATACGGCGATCGGCGGGCTTGCGCGCAAGCTCGCGGCCGCGCCCGCCGTGGGCGCGCTCTACTATTGCGGCTATGCCCTGGAGTTCAACGGCCGATCGTTCCTGCTTCCAGCCTCGGCGGCGATCGTGCGCGACTACGATGTGCTCACCCAGGGCATCATCTCCAAGAGCCTGGTCGACAGCCTGAGCCGCGCCGGCGAGAGCACGGGCGTCATCGTCCTGGACGTGTTTCGGACGGCCAACAGCTCGGCGCCGAGCGGCCTTGTCCGCCTCGGCGAGCAGGCGCCGTCGTCGAATTTCGCCGTCGTCGGATCGAGCAACGACGGTCCCGCCGATGGACCGACCACGGCGTCGTTGGCGATGCGCGGCCAGCTCGACGAGGACGACGCCACGCTCGACGCCTTCGTGGCGGGCATGCGCCGCCGGCTGTCCAAGGATGCGGCGGTGACCGCGCACTTCGTTGCGGCGACGGCGCAGGCGCCGTTCCTCGGCGCGAGGAAGCGTGAAGCGCCGCCGGCTGCGGCGGCGGCCATGCATCCGGCGCCGCCGCCCGAGCCGTCCGTCGACGTCTCGCCGATCCTTTCGCCGCCGCGCCAGACGATGGCGGACGAGGAGCAGATGTCCGAACAGGACCGACGGCAGATCCAGATGAAGTTGGCGACGCTGGGCTACTACAGCGGCCGCATCGACGCGACGTTCGGCCCGGAAACCCGGGCGGCGATCCGCCGCTATCAGTTCGAGATCAAGGCCGAGTTGACGGGGCGGCTCACGGCCGAGCAGGCCACGCGGCTCGTGAACAGCGTCCGCTGAAGCGTCGGGTAGTGGGAGAATACGTATGGGCCTCAGGACGAAGTTCAACCTGGTGATGATCACGGCTTTCCTGATCGGCCTCGCCGCGGCGACCCTGCTTGCCAGGGAGATCACCACGGCGGAAGCCAAACGGCAGATGCTGAACGAGGCCAACCTCATCATGCGCAGCGGCACCGCCGTCCGCAGCTATACCCAGAACGAGATCAGGCCTCTGATCAGCGAACAGATGGCGGTGCGCTTCCTGCCGCACTCCGTGCCCTCCTGGTCGGCGCAGACGGTGCTGCACCAGATCCAGAAGGACTTTCCCGACTACTCCTACAAGGAGGCCGCGCTCAACCCGACCAACCCCTCCGATCGCGCCACCGCCTGGGAGGCCGACATCATCAACGACTTCAAGCGCGACACCGCGCTTGCCGAGTTCGTTGCCACGCGCGATACGCCATCGGGCCAGTTCCTGACCTTCGCCCGCCCGTTCCGCCTGACCGACCGCGCCTGCCTCGCCTGTCATTCGACGCCCGCGGCTGCGCCCGCGACCATGGTCGACCTCTATGGCAACAGCAACGGTTTCGGCTGGGTGCTGAATGACGTGATCGGCGCGCAGGTGGTCTCGGTGCCGATGAGCGTCGCGCTTGCCCGCGCCAACCGCTCGCTCCTGTCGTTCGTGGCGGCGCTCAGCGCGGTTTTCCTGGCCATGCTCGTGATCCTGAACGTGCTGATGCACTTCTTCATTCTGAAGCCGGTGCAGGAAATCACGACGTTGGCGCGCGATGTCAGCGCCGGAAAACCCGACGTTCCGGAATACACGGTGAAGGGCCGCGACGAGATCGCCTCGCTGGGGCGCTCGTTCAATCTCATGCATCGCAGCCTGCAGAACGCCATTCGCATGTTGGAGGGCGCGTGACTGCCGTGCCTTCCGGGAGGTAGGCGTGGGCACGGTCCCGGCCACGATCGGCCGCTATGTCGTGGAGAACCTGGTTGGCATCGGCGGCATGGGCCAGATCTTCAAGGCCCACGATCCGGAGATCCGCCGCTCGGTGGCCATCAAGCTGATCTCCACCGAACTGATGAGCGGCGCCGACCGCGCCGAATACATCCGGCGCTTCCGCCGCGAGGCCCAGGCCGCCGCGCGCTGCGCGCATCCCAACATCGTCTCGATCTACGACTTCGCCTTGCACGAAGGGCAGCCCTTCATCGCCATGGAGTACGTCTATGGCGCCAGTCTGCGCCAGGCGCTGGACGCCGGCCCGGCGATGGGCATTCCCGATGCCGTGCGCATCATGCTGCAGGTTCTCGATGCACTCGACAGCGCGCATGCGATGGGCGTGGTGCACCAGGACGTGAAGCCGGCGAACATCATGCTGACGCCGGAGATGCGCGTGAAGGTCGCCGACTTCGGCATCTGCCGGTTCGTGAACACGGAAGTGACCAGCGCCTCCTCGTCGATGGGCACGCCCAACTACATGTCGCCGGAACAGTGCCGCGGCGGTCCGGTCGACGGCCGTTCAGATCTGTTCTCGGCCGGCGCGACCCTGTTCGAGATGGTGGCGGGCGCGCGCGCCTTCCCCGGCCACTCCCTGGCCGAGGTCAGCCATCGCATCCAGCACGTGCCGCTGCCGATGCTGCCGGCGCCGGTCCGCGCCGCGGCGCCCCGGCTGCAACTCGTGCTCGAGCGCGCGCTGGGAAAGCAGCCCGAGGATCGCTTCGATACCGGTCGGGAAATGGCCGAAGCCCTGCGGCAGGTGCTGGGCGGCAGAGGCGGTGCGGAAGGGGAGGGCGTCGAGAGCACCCGCGTGGCGCCCGTGGCGGCGGCCGAGGGCCAGCTCGGCGCCGAGACGTTGCAGGCGCTGGAGCAGAAGCTGGCGAGCCATGTCGGTCCGATCGCCCGCGTCCTGGTGCGCACGGCGGCCGGGCGCAGCCGGTCTGTCGATGACCTTTGCGCGCAGCTTGCCTTGTCGATCACCGATCAGGCCGAGCGTGCGCAGTTCCGCCGCGAGGTGGAAGCGTTCGTGCGCCCGCGTCCGCCGGCCGCGGTGAGCCCGCCGTCGCTCGGCAGCCACGGCACCTCGAGCGGCCGGCTGCCCGAGCGCGAGCTGGAGCGCGTCCAGGAGGTGCTCGCCCAATATGTCGGTCCGATCGCGCGGGTCCTGGTGAGGCGCGCCACCGTCGACGCCTCGTCCGTCGAAGCGCTGTGGCTCAGCCTTTCCAACCACGTCGATTCGCCCGCGGAACGGGCTGAATTCCTGCGTCAGCGGCCGCGGTAAGGCCGCCGCGCCCAGGTCCGTCGCCGCGGCTCGAGCATGTGGGGGAACTTGCGACCCACTGCATCGTTCGTAAGCAATGGGACGTATTGCCCGTATCCTCGCCTGGTCGGCTGGCATCCTCGTGGGGCTCATCGTCCTCGCAGTGGGCGGCGCTTACCTCTTCCTGACCTCCGACAACTTCCGCGACCGGATCGAAGGCTATGCCAGCGATTATTCCGGCCGCAAGACCCGCATCGAGAAGGTCTCGATCGACTGGGGTTGGACCGCGCACGTCCACCTGTCCGGCGTCGAGGTGGCCAATGCCAAATGGGGCAAGGCCCCGCACATGCTCAAGGCGGAGGCGGTCGACTTCGACATCCGCCTGTGGCCGCTGCTCAAGGGCGACATCGTCCTGCCCAGCCTGGTGCTGCGCAAGCCCGAGGTCGCGGTCGAGAAGGGCGACAAGGACCAGTTGAACTGGAGCCTGGGCGAAGCGCCGGTGACCACGGCAGCGGCTAAGGCAGTGGAGCCCGACACGCGCGTCGAGACGCCCCTGATCGGCCGGCTGGAGATCACCGACGGGCGGCTCTCCTACAACGACGCCAAGCGCAAGCTCGAGCTCGACGGGACGGTGTCGACGGCGACCGGCAAGGCGGGCGCCCAGCCGGAGGCCGAGCTGGAGCTCAAGGGCAAGCTCGAGAACCAGCCGCTCACCGTGCATTTCATCGGTGGCTCGGCGCTCATGCTGCGCGACACGTCGCAGCCCTATCCGGTCGATCTCGACGTCGCCTACGGCGCCACCAAGCTCACCTTGAAGGGCACGCTGCAGGATCCCTTCCAGTGGACCGGCGCCAATGTCGATCTCACCCTCTCCGGCCCCAACCTGTCGGACATCTATCCCCTGCTCGGCATTCCCGGCCCGCCGACGCCGCCCTATCGCATCAGCGGCAAGCTCGACCGCGAGCCGGGCCTGTGGAAGTTCGTCGACACCAAGTGGCATGTCGGCGACAGCGACCTCGCCGGCGATATATTCGTCGACGAGCGCAAGAAGCCCGAGTTCCTCACCGCCAAGCTCGTCTCGCAGAACCTCGCCTTCAAGGATCTGGCGCCGCTGGTCGGCGCGTCGCCAGGCAAGACCGGCAACGTCTCGCCCCAGCAGCGCGCGGCCCAGCAGAAGCTCGAGGCCACCGGCGATCTCTTCCCCAACGTGCCGCTGCATACCGAGCGGCTGCGCGCCATGAACATGGACGTGACGCTCGACGCCAAGCGCGTCGTGGCGCCCGCCTACCTGCCCGTGCAGGCGCTCGCCTTCCGGGTCCTGATCAACAACGGCGTGGCGACGGCCAAGCCGCTCACGCTCGCGCTGGTGGGAGGGGGCAGCATCGCGGGTGAACTCGGCATCGACGCGCGGCCGGACGTGCCCAAGGTGCACGCCGTGCTCAAGGGCACCGACATCGAGCTCGGCATGTTCTTCCGCAACTCGCGCTACTTCGATACCACCCACGGCAAGGTGCAGGGCCAGGTGTCGCTGGTGGGTTACGGCAAGTCATTGGCCCAGGTGATGGGCGTGGCCGACGGCCATGTCGAGGTCGCGCTGGGCGGCGGCTCGGTGAGCAGCCTGATGGTGAGCTTGGCCGGCCTGCAGCTCTTCGATGCGCTAATCCTCTATGTCACCGGCGACAACCGCATCCCCATCCTCTGCGCGCTGGGGCGGCTCAACTTCCGGCACGGCACCGTCACCTTCGACAAGACGCTGCTGGACACGCAGAAATCCATCCTGCACGTCAACGGCCAGGTGGCGCTGCAGAGCCAGGTCGTGAAGGTCGAGGTCAAGGCCGAGCCGAAATCGTTCGATCTGCTCGATCTGCACGGGCCGGTGATCGTCCAAGGCAAGATCCGCTCGCCTGCGATCTCGATCGCCCGCGTGATCCCCATTCCCACGCCGGTGATCGGCACAGCCCAGACGGTGGCTTGCCCCGCGCTCACCCAGCAGCTCTTTACCGGGCAGTGACTCTCGGCTTTTGAGCTTCAGCGCTTGACCTTCAGCTCCTCGGAGCGGTCGGTCGCCGGCGCCGGCGTGCGCGAGAGATCGGCGATCTCGGCGCGCAGTTCGGGCGTCATCGGCACCGTCACCGCGGGTAGCGAATCCTTGAGCTGCTCGACCGAACGCGCGCCGATGATCGGCGCGGTCACCGCCGGATGCGTGCCCACCCAGGCGATCGCCGTGCTGACCGGATGCAGGCCCTTCTGCCGGCAGAAGGCGACGTATTTCTCCGCCACTTCGAACATCCAGGGATCGCCGTAGCGCGCCTCGTACATCTTGTTGGTCTTGAGCCGGCCCGAGCCCTGGCCGAAATACTTGCCCGACAGCAGCCCCGCCGCGGCCGGGCTGTAGGGGACGACGCCGATGCCGCTGGCCTCGGCCATCGGCAGGATCTCGACCTCGGCCTGGCGCTTCACCAGGTTGTACATCGGCTGGACGACCTGCAGGCGCGACCAGCCGCGCGCCTCCTGCAGGTCGACCGCGCGCTGGGTCTGCCAGGCCGCCCAGTTGCTGACGGCGGGATAGATCACCTTGCCCGCGCGCACCAGGTCCTCGAGCGCGCGCATCGTCTCCTCGATCGGCGTCAGTGCATCGAAACGGTGCAGAAACAGCACGTCGATGCGGTCGGTCTGCAGGCGCTTGAGGCTGAGCTCGACCGCGCGCACCACGTGGCGCCGCGAGTTGCCGCGCGCATTGACGTCGGGGCCGATCGGGTTGTGGCACTTGGTGGTCAGCACCAGCTCGTCGCGATGGCTCTGGGCCAGCCGGCCCAGGATCTCCTCGGCCTTGCCCTTGTTGTATTCGTCGGCGCAGTCGAAGAAGTTGATGCCGGCCTCGCGGCAGGCCCTGTACATCGCCGCCGAAGTGGCCTCGTCGGCATCGCCGCCGAACGACATGGTGCCGAAGCAGAGTTCGGAGACGGAGATGCCGGTGCGGCCGAGGAGCTTGGTCTTCATCGGCGCAGTCATCCCATGCGGACCGCCGCCCGACAAGGCGGGCTCAGTGCTTCTGCGATCGCGCTGTCCGTGCGACTTCACGAACAGTTGATTCCGTTCCTGGCGCATGGATGGGCTGCCGAAATGTCGCGTGCGGCTCCACGGACAACTGAACATCCTCCAGCCGCATGAGTACGAGTATCGCGCCGGAGATCGTCCCGCTTTTCGCGACGCCGCTGGTCCTCCTCGACGTTCCCGACGCGCCCGCGCTCAATGCCGAGCTGCGGCGGGTGATCGAGCAGCGCGAGCAGTCGCAGCTCAGCACGCAGCATTCCAACATGGGCGGCTGGCAGTCGAGCTGGGACATGGAGCGCTGGGGCGGCGCACGGGCCGTCAAGCTGCTCGCCATCGGCCGCAACCTCGCCAACCGCGTGACGACCGACCGCGAGGGCACGTCGGGACAGGGCCCGCATCCCGGCTACTTCGCGGTGACCTGGCGCGGCAACATGTGGGCGAACATCAACCGCAGCGGCCACGGCAACGAGTTCCATTCCCACCCCGGCTCCTACTGGTCGGGCGTCTACTATGTCGATGATGGCGGCATCGACACCGATCCCGCGCTGGGCGGCGAGCTCGAATTCATGGATCCGCGCGGGCCGCTGCCGGCGATGGCGGCGCCCCATCTCGGCTTCGCCGGGCCGGGTGGCCTGTCGGCCGGCGCCACCGAGCGCATACGGCCGAGATCCGGCCGCCTGGTGCTGTTCCCGTCCTGGATGATGCACCAGGTGCGGCCCTATCGCGGCAGCGCCCAGCGCATCTCCATCGCCTTCAACCTCACCCTGTAGGACCGGCCCGGGATCCTTCGGCCGGCGCCGAAGCAGCCGTCCGACGGGCGGTGCCACAGTCGCGTCCCGCCCGCGACGACAGGCTCCTCCCATGACCGCGCTTCTCGATCTCACCGCCGCCCACGCCGACCGCTATCTCGCCGGCCTGCCGGCCCGCCCGATCGCCGCCACCGCGAGCATCGCGACGCTGCGGCGCCAACTGGCTAGGCCTCTGCCCGAGACCGGACTGGCGGCCGAGACCGTGATCGACGAGCTGGTGCGCGACGTCGAGGGCGGGCTGATGGGCTCGGCCGGCGGACGCTTCTTCGGCTGGGTGATCGGCGGCACGCTGCCGGCGGCGCTGGCCGCCGACTGGCTCACCGCGGCGTGGGACCAGAACGCGGCCTCGAACCTCACGTCGCCCGCCGAGGCCGTGGCCGAGGAGGTCTGCGGCGCCTGGCTGAAGGAGCTGCTGGGCCTTCCGGCCTCGGCCTCCTTCGCCCTCGTGACCGGCTGCCAGATGGCGCACACCACCGCGTTGGCGGCCGCCCGCCACAAGCTCCTGCGCGAGCGCGGCTGGGACGTCGAGGCGGCAGGTCTGGCCGGCGCGCCGCGGCTTCGGATACTGACCACCGAGCACCGCCACGAATCGCTGCTGCGCACGGTGCGCCTGCTGGGCCTCGGCACCGGTTCGGTCGAGTACGTGGCCGCCGACGGCGACGGCCGCATGCGCATGGACGGCCTCGCCGCCGCGCTGCGGCGCGCGGAGGATGGTCCCACCGTCGTCTGGCTGCAGGCGGGCGACCTCAACACCGGCCTCTTCGATCCCTTCGACGAGGCCTGCGCCCTGGCCCATGCCACCAACGCCTGGGTCCATGTCGACGGCGCCTTCGGCCTGTGGGCGGCCGCCAGCCCCCGCTACCGCCCGCTGCTGGCCGGCGTCGAGCGCGCCGACTCCTGGGCGACCGACGGTCACAAATGGCTGAACCTGCCCTTCGACTCGGGCTTCGTGTTCGTGGCCCACGCCGCGGCGCATCGCGCCGCCTTCGCCCAGGATGCGAGCTACTCGGTGCCGCACGAGGAGCTGCGCAACCAGAAGGACTTCAATCCCGAATGGTCGCGCCGCGCGCGGAGCTTTCCCGCCTATGCCGCCATCCGCGCGCTGGGCCGCGCCGGCATCGCCGATCTCGTCGAGCGCTGCTCGGCCCATGCCGCGCGGCTGGTCGCCGGCATCGGCCGGCTGCCCGGCGCGGAGATCGTGGCCGAGCCGGTCATCAACCAGGGGCTGGTGCGCTTCCTCGCCGAGGACGGCGACCACGACCGCGCCACCGACGCGGTGATCGCGCGCATCCAGGCCAGGGGCGTCGCCTGGTTCGGCGGCGCCACCTGGAAGGGAAGGCGGGTCATGCGGGTCTCGGTCTGCAACTGGCTGACCAGTAGCGAGGATGTCGAGCGCAGCGTGCAAAGCGTCGCCGAAGCCCTTGCCGAGTGGCGGGCGGACGGGGCGGGCCCGGTCCGCAAGGCGGGTTGAGCGTCTCTTCCCGGCTCGCCCGACCGGCCGTGCGGGAGTACCGTGGGCTGCGCTTTCAGGGAGGAGTCGATGGGCTACGATCTCCTGATCAAGAACGGCACCGTGGTCGATGGCACCGGCGCGCCGCGTTATCAGGCCGATGTCGCGATCGCCGACGGCCGGGTGGCCGAGATCGGCAAGGTGACCGACGGCGCCAGGCGCACCATCGATGCCGCAGGGCTTGTCGTGGCGCCGGGTTTTGTCGACCCGCACACCCACTACGACGCGCAGATCTGCTGGGACGGCGCGGTGACACCGTCCTCCTGGCATGGCGTCACTTCGGTGGTGATGGGCAATTGCGGCGTCGGCATCGCGCCCTGCAGGCCTGAGACGCGCGAGATCGCCATGCGCGACCTGGTCAATGTCGAAGGCATCCCCTTCGACGTGCTGAACAAGGGCATCACCTGGGATTGGGAGACCTTCCCGCAGTTCATGGACGCCGCCGCGGCGCGCAAGCCGTCGCTCAACCTCGCCTTCATCGCTCCGCTCACGCCGTTCCGCCACTACGTCATGGGCGAGGCCTCGATGGAACGCGCGGCCACCGCGGAGGAGACGGCGAAGATCGCCGGCCTGATCGGCGAGGCAGTCGATGCCGGCGCGCTCGGCTTCTCCTCGACCACGCTCAACCAGCATATGGGCTTCGAGGGCAAGCCGCTGGCCTGCCGCAACGCCAGCCGAGAGGAGATGAAGGCCTACGCCAACCAGCTGAAGCGGCGCGGCAAGGGCGCCATCGAGATCGCGCTCACCCGCCAGGTCGGCGTGCTGGAGCAGGACCAGTGCGAGCTGCTCGACTTCCTGCTCGACGAGAGCGGCCGGCCGGTCACCTTCATCGCCCTGTTCGATCGCGACGACATCCCCGAGGCGGTGCGCGACACGCTGCGCCGCGCCGCGCCGATGATCGCCAAGGGCGCGAGGCCGCAGACCTCGCCGCTGCCGCTGACGCGCGAAGTCGATATGAACAACCCCTTCTCCTTCGCCGCCTTCCCGTCGTGGAAGCGGGTGTTCGCCGACACCGCGAAGGAGGCGCAGAAGAAGGTCTATGCCGATCCCGCCTTCCGCAGCGCCTTCCGCCACGATCTCAAGAACCCGACGGGCTTCAGCAACTGGGGCCGCATCGGCGTCTACAATGTGCGCAATCCGGCGCTGAAGCCGCTGGAAGGCAAGTCGGTGGCGCAGATCGCCGAACTGCAGGGCAAGGACGGCGTCGATGCCTTCCTCGACCTCGTGCTCGCCGACAATCTCGAATGCGAGCTCACCATGGCCTCGTGGAACACGCGCGAGGACCGCATGCGCGAACTCCTGAACGACAAGGCCATTCTGATGGCGCTGGGCGACGGCGGCGCGCATGTCGATATGCTGTGCGACGCCGGCTACCCGACCTATCTCCTGGGCACCTGGGTGCGCGAGAAGCAGGCGGTCACCCTGGAGGAGGGCGTGCGCAAGCTCACCTCCGATCCCGCCGACCTGTTCGGGCTGAAGGACCGCGGCCGCCTGGCCAAGGACGCCCCGGCCGACGTGGCGATCTTCGATCCCGAGCGCATCGGCTCGACCAACCACGGCGAGCGCCGCTACGACCTGCCGGGCGGCGCCAAGCGCATCGTCATGCCGTCGAAGGGTGTCGAATACACCGTGGTGAACGGCGCCGTGACCTGGGAGCAGGGCAGGCTCACCGAGGCCCGCGCGGGCAAGGTGTTGCGCGGCTGAGGCCCGGTCGGCGCCGCCGCGGCGCCTGGCACGCTCCCTGCGAGGCGCCCGCCGGTTGGAGGGCGCGTGATGTTTCACATGGGCTGGTTCGTCGGCCGCGGCTATTCGGTTCATGCCTGGAACCAGCCTTGGTCGGGCGCCATCGGCAGCGACTACATGCGGCCCGACCTCTATGTCGATCTGGCGCGGGCCATGGAGCGCGCCTGCTTCGACTATGTCATGATCGAGGATGGCTCCTTCGTGCCCGATGCTTATCAGGGCTTGGCCGAATGGTACCTGCACAACGCCTACACGGTGCCCAAGCACGATCCCATGCCGCTGGTGCCGCTGATGGCGCAGGGCACGAGCCGGCTCGGCCTCATCGCCACCATGACCACGGGCTTCTATCCGCCCTATCTCGCGGCCCGGCTCGGCGCCACGCTCGACCATCTCACCGAGGGCCGCGTCGGCCTCAACCTGGTGACGGCGCATAACGACCGCACGGCGCAGAATTTCGGCCTCGAGCGCCATCACGAGCACGACCTGCGCTACGAGATCGCCGACGAATGGATCGAGGTCGTCGACCGGTTGTGGCAGTCATGGGAGCCCGACGCCGTGGTCGGCGATGCCGAGACCGGCCTGTACGCCGACCATCGCAAGGTCCATCCCATCGATTTCGTCGGCAAGCACTTCCGCTCGCGCGGCCCCTTGAACATGCCGCCCGGCCCGCAGCGTCGGCCGGTGATCTGCCAGGCCGGCATGTCGCCCGCCGGCCGTGGCTTCGCCGCCAGGCATGCCGACACCATCGTCGCGCAATGCCGCGGCATCGCGTCGGCGAAGCGCTATCGCGACGACGTGCGCGCCCGCATGGTCGGGCACGGCCGCGATCCCGACCGATGCAAGGTGATGTTCTCGATGTCCGTCGTGCTGGGCGAGACCAGGGAGGAGGCCGAGGCGAAGAAGGCGCGCGCCGACGCCGCGCTCAAGCGCAACATGGAGTTCCGCCTCGCCCGGCTCTCCTTCCTGAGCGGCGTCGACTTCTCGAAGTTCGCGCTCGACGAGCCGCTGCCCGAGGTCAAGACCAATGCCTCGCGCGGCCAGACCGCGCTGATGACCAGCGGCACCGGGCGCACCACCCTGCGCGAGATGCTGACCGATCCGGCGAGCGGCGGTATCGACTTCGTCGGCACGCCCGACAGCGTCGCCGCGGAGATGGGCGAGGCGGCGGCGGAGATGGGCGGCGACGGCTTCATGATCACCGAGAACGTCACCCGCCGCGCCATCGCCGAGGTCACCGACGGGTTGGCCCCGGCGCTGAAGCGCCGTCGCCTGATCCGCGATGGCTTCCCCTTCAAATTGTTCCGCGACAATCTTCTGGCTTTTTGATGCAGGGGGCCGCTGGCCCTCGCTTTCTGAGCGTCAGTGATCATGCAACCCCCGGGCCGCGACGCCGTTGGCTCTCGTCAAACCTGCCTGGAGGACTGCCGTGAAATACCTGCCCCTGTTGGCCATCGCCTGCGCTGCGGCGCTTGCCGGCTGCGAGTACAAGCATGAGACGACCGTGCAGCCGACGCCCGCCACCAGCGCGGTCGTGACTCCGGCGCCCGGCACCGCGACCGTCACGACCACGACGCCGCCCCCGCCGGGCTCGACGACCACCGTCTATACCCGCTGATTCCGGTCGGGGGGACGCATCGGGCGTCCCCCCTCCGTTCAGGCCGCCTGCCGGGGACGCAGGGCGGGCGCCAGCGCGCGCTGGAACAGCTCGAGGAAGCTGTCCTGGTCCGGCCCGATCTGGCACAGGATGATGTGATCGAAACCCGCGTCGATATAGCGGCCGATCGCCTCCAGATGACGATCCGCCGACGGACCGCAACTGATCTCCTTCGCCACCATCTCGGGCGAAAGGTGTTGGCTTGCCGCGGCGAAGCCGCCGGTGTCGGGCAGTTCCGCCATTACCGCCCAGCCGCCAAGCGACCAGCGGAATAGCGGTGCGCCGTCTCGGCCGCCTCGTCCTCCCGCTCGGCGCAGCACAGCGCCACCTCGGCATAGCGCGGTCCCGAACCGCCGGCCGTCCGGTAAGCCTCGATGAAATCGCTCTTCGGCTCGGTGGCGATCAGCCCGTCGGCGCTCCGCCCGGCCAGCGCTGCCGCTTCCGGACCGCCGGCCGCCACGACCACGGCGGGCTTGGCGTCGGGCCGGTCGTACAGCCGCGCATGGTCGAGCTGGAAGTGCTTGCCGCGGTAGTTCGCGAGTCTCGCCCGCCAGCAGGCCCTGGATGATGTCGATCGCCTCGGCCAGCCGCTCGTGGCGCTCGCCGAGCCCGGGCCAGCCCTGGCCCACGATATGCTCGTTCAGCCGCTCGCCGGCCCCCAGCCCCAGCGTGAAGCGGTTGCCGCTCAGCAGCGCCACCGTCGCCGCGCCCTGGGCCACGATCGCCGGGTGATAGCGCAGGATCGGGCAGGTCACCGCCGTCATCAACCCGATGCGCCGTGTGGCGTTCGCCACCGCACCCAGCACCGACCAGGCGAATGGCGCATGACCCTGCTCCTCCAGCCACGGAAAGAAGTGATCGGAGATCGCCGCGAAGTCGAAGCCGGCCTGTTCGGCGCGCTGCGCGTTGCGCACCAGGTCGGCCGGCCCATGCTCCTCGGACATCAGCTTGTAACCGAGCCGTATCATCGCTTCCTCCAATCTCGCGGCGGATGGACTATGAGCCGCCAACGCGGCCGCGGGTCGGGCGTTGCCTTTTCCGTCTGTCCAAAGGGAGGGTGCGATGCGCATCGAGCCTGTCTTCCTGTTCGATCTCGACGGCACGCTGGTCGACAGCGTCTACCGGCACGTGCCGGCCTGGACGGAAGCGCTCGATGCCGAAAGCATCGAGCTCGCCGTCTGACATGCTGCACGCAGCGCTGCGCGCCCTGGGCGTCGGCCTGCTGAGCGGCGGCTACGGCTCGGACGAACTGCGCCAGTCCGGCGCCATCTGCGTCTACGAGGATCCCGCCGATCTGCTCGACATTATCGACGAGGTCGGCCGCCGGCGGTGAGAGGCGCCACGGGCGTAGCGCGCCGCGCAGCACCGCTCGACTCGGCCCCTCAGCCCACCGCCGCCCCAGCCGATGGGATTGACGGTCGGGCCGCGAGTCCGTGGCCCTGCTGCCTTGCGCTTCGATGAACGCCACGAGATCGCCGACGGTCACGAACTGCGTCGCGACGCGGTCGGGGATGTCGATGTCGAATTTCTCTTCGCACGACATGCCGACTTCCACGAGCTCGAGGCTGTCCGCCCCGAGATCGTCGATGAGTCTCGCCCTTTCCGTGATCAGCGCTTCGTCGGATCCGAGGTGAAAGACAAGGATGTCCCTGACCTCCGCTGCGATGTCGGTCACCACACCACTCCCCGCGCGCGTCCCCCCACAGGCCGGCGCACAGCCGGTGTTATGGGCGTCCGGATCGCCGGGCGACAGGTGCCCAAAAAGAGAACCGATGCAAAGACGGAAGGCCGTGGCTTCCCTGCCACAGCAGCCCGCCGACTCCCACCGCGCGGCGCCGGTCACGGATAGTGGGTGCGCGCCCAGGAGATCAGCGCGCTGAGCGCCGGGCCGCCGCCATATTCGTTGTCGCCGCTGGTGCCGACCGAGGTCGACTTCACCGCCGTGTCGCCGATCGTGCTGCCGACGCCCACGACGCGGGGCCACGGCTCGCCGTCCCACCAGCCCCACACCGAGCCGCCCGACTGGCCGGGCGTGAACTCGTTGAAGTGCCCCAGCACGTAGCCCGACTGGCCGTTCAGGCTTTCGCCCTGCGCCGTCGAGATGACGGCGTTGCCCTGGAAGGCCGGCCGTTCGCCGCTCGACAGCTCGCCAGGATAGCCGATGTACTGCCAGTAGCCGCCGCCGTTCCAGTCGTCGTCGTAGGTGCGGTAGCCGGGATAGCCCACGATGTCGCCGATGCGCTGTTCCGTCACCAGCACGACGTAGTCGAAGGCGGTCTGCTGGTCGGTGAGCGACCCCGGCGCCTGCTCCCAGTAGATCACGCGGGTCGCCGCGATCTCGCCCCACGGCCCGCTGCCGTCGAAATAGCCGGGCGTGAAGGTGAGCCACGCCACGCCGCCGCTGCCGCCGGTCCAGTTGACGACATGGCTCGCCGTCAGCACATGGCGCGGCCCGATGGTCGTGCCCGATCCCCATTTGCCGACGGTCCGCACCTTGCCGGTGGTGCGCCACGGGAAGGCGTGGTCGTCGAACAGGTAGCGGTCGTCGGCGCCGAAGATCGAGCCGCCGCGATCGAGCCCCTTGCCGCGGCTCGGGCGAAGCTGGTGGGTGGGCTTGCTGAGCCTGGGCGCGAAGGTCGTGGGCAGGCCCGCCGGCCGATGGCCGGGGATCTCGCGGGCGAACAGCTTGGGATCGAGCTTCTTGGGATCGAGGCGCGTCACCGGAATGCGCTCGTAGCGCCGTTCGGGCCGGATGCCGTTGCCGTCGATCGAGGCGACGACCTGCAGCCGGCCATCCTTTCGCACCAGCTTGGGGCTGCGCACGCCGTCGAGCGAGACATCGAGCAGCGAGGCGGCGGCGCGCCTGGGCTTGCCGGTGGCACGCAGCGCCGTGCGTCGGGCGAGCTGGCGGTGGGTCAGGGGTGTCGTGGCCTTGGAGTTGGTCATGAGGTCCTCCATGTCGCGGGTAGCGAGTGCCGTGCCTGCAACTATGACGCGAAGACGCGCCGGCGCATGTGTCGAAAGTCACAAAGACGCCGAATCAACCCGCCGGGAGTTCGTCGCGCCGGCCTTCGTCGCATGCGATAGTCGCCGCCTTCCCATCGAGCGTCCGTCATGCGCAACCCGCCCATCGAGATCCCCGCCCGCCGCGGCAAGGCCGCCTTCGTCGCCCAGGGCCAGGCCGTCACCGTCATCAACACGCATGGCGAGCAAGTGGTCGACACCTGGGCCTTCAACCGCGCCGACCTGGGCGAGTTCATGTCGATGGAGCATACGCGCGCCCACAGCCTGCGGCTGGTGCCGAGGCCCGGCGACGTCCTGCGCACCAACCGGCGCCGGCCCATCCTGACCCTGACCGAGGACACGTCCGGCGGCGTGCACGACACGCTGATCGCCGCCTGCGACCGCTGGCGCTACGCCTTCCTGGGCGTGCAGGGCCATCACGACAACTGTACGGACAATCTCGTCGCCGCGATGGCGGCGCTCGGCCTGACGCCGCCGGAGGTGCCGAGCCCGCTCAATCTCTTCATGAACATTCCCTGGTCGGCCGGCGGCGCGCTCGAATTCGCCGCGCCGCCCAGGCCCGTGCCGGGCGGGCATGTGCGGCTCAGGGCCGAGATGGACCTGGTGATCGTGTTCTCGGCCTGCCCGCAGGATATCCTGCCGATCAACGGCGTCGCGGCGAAGCCCGTCGAAGCGCACTTCGCGATCGATTAGAACGCGAGGGCGATGGGACGCGTGGCTTTGCAGCCAGTCGGCTGTTCCGACTTCTCCTGATCACGGATACAATGGACGAACCAAGCAACGGCGAGGTCGGCCATGCCCCCAAAGACCTGGGAACTCTCCGGCGAGTACATGGAAAGCTGCAACTGCGATTACCTCTGCCCCTGCATCTTCACCAACCCGCAGGCGCCGGCGACGCATGAGCATTGCACCGCCCTGATGGTCTATCGCATCGATCGCGGGCATAAGGGCGATGTCCCGCTCGACGGTCTGAAGTTCGCCCTGGTCATCCGCTCCAAGCGGGTCATGGCGGACGGCGACTGGGTGTTCGGCGTGGTCGTCGACGAGGCGGCCAATCCCGCCCAGCGCCAGGCCCTGTCCGAGATCGTGAGCGGCACGGCGGGCGGCCCGCCGCAGATGATCCGCGACAACCTGGTGAGCGACTTCCGCGGCGTCGAGTTCCACCCCATCGCCTTCACGATGGAGGGCTTGCGCCGCGCCGCCGAGATCCCGGGCGTGCTGGCCTTCGAGATCGAGGGCGTCGCCTCGCGCAACCGCTCGGGCGAGCCCTTCTATATCGACAACACCGCCCACCCGGCCAACCGCCGCCTCGCGCTCGCCCGCGCGAAGAAGACCGACGTGCGGGGCTTCGGGCTCAGCCTCAGCCTCATGGGCCAGGGCAACAACGGACATTTCGCGCCCTTTGCCTGGGCCGCCTGACCACGCCTCGCCGACGCCGGCGCCGCTGGAGCTGATGCTGCGCCAGCGCGTGGCGATCGTGGCGTCGCTCGCCGGCCTCACCGCGCTTTGCTGGCTCTATCTTTTCGACGCGGCCGCCGACATGGCGGCGATGGGCGACATGACCATGGCGATGCCGCCCAAGGGCGCCGGCCGATCTCATCCTGCTGCTCGTCATGTGGTGGGTCATGATGATCGGCATGATGCTGCCCAGCGCCGCGCCCATGATCCTGACCTACGCCGCGGTGAACCGGCGCCGCCGCGCCCGCGCCCAGCCCTATGCGCCGACCGCCTTGTTCGTCTCCGGCTACCTCCTCGCCTGGGGCGGCTTCAGCGTGCCTGCGACGCTCGCCCAATGGGGCCTCGAGCACACCGCGCTGTGGGCGCCGATGCCGATGGCCACGACCGCGCCGTGGCTGGGCGGCGTCCTGTTCCTGGCTGCGGGCCTCTACCAGCTCACGCCGCTCAAGCATGCCTGCCTGCACACCTGCCGCTCGCCCTTCGACTTCGTCGTCAACCATTGGCGCGACGGTGCGTTCGGGGCGCTGCGCATGGGCGTCGCGCACGGCCTCTACTGTCTCGGCTGTTGCTGGATCCTGATGGCGCTCCTGTTCGTCGGCGGCGTCATGAACCTGCTCTGGGTCGCGCTGCTCGCCGCCGTCGTGCTGGTCGAGAAGCTGTTCCCGTTCGGCGACTGGACGGCGCGGATCGGCGGCCTCTTGCTGGTCGCCTGGGGCGTCTGGCTGCTCGCCGCGGGCTAGGCAACGAGGAGGCCCTTGTGGCCGGCCGTGGCGAGTCCTACGGTTTGCCTCTGAACCCCAGCGGGAGGACGTCATGACTGCAATCGGACGGCGGAGCATCTTGCTAGCCACGATGATCGTGCCGACGGTGTCGGTCCCGCTCGCGCTCGCCGTGGACGCCCTGCCGGACGCCCGCTTCGTCGGTTTCGCCCAGGCGGTCAACGACTTCTCGATCTCGTCGGGCCAGCTTGCGCTTGCCAGATCGTCGAACGAGAACGTCCGCGGCTATGCGACCCGCGCCATCGCCGAAGCCAAGGACTCCGCCGAGGCCTTGCGCAAGTCGCGATCGGAAGCGGGCGTGTCCTATGCGCCCGACGGCAGCATGGGCCCCAAGACCACCAATCTCCTGGCGCAGCTCCAGTCGTTGCAGGGCCCGGCTTTCGATACGGCCTTCGCCAACGCCCAGGTTTCCGTCCAGACCGACACCGAGGCGCAGTACGGCGCCTATTCCCAGAACGGAAAGAGCGGCCCGCTGCGGCGCTACGCCCAGGTCGCCCTGCCCAAGGCGAAAGCCCAACTGGAGTACGCCAGGCGCCTGGCCGGCGGCCGCTGAGGGCCCGTCCGCCATCCTCTTGCACCGTGTGGGGCGCCCCGGTGTGGGCGCGATTGCCCGGCCGCGGGGATTGGGGCGTCGCTCGTCGACCTGCCGTCCAACTGCGAAAATAATAAGGCGTCGCATTCGCCATGGGGGCGCACTCGACTCATCTTGGTCGCAGCCCCGAACCACTGGCCGACGTTACATTCCTGAGCCAAACAGGGAGTGTCTGGATGTCCATAGGCAAGAAGGCTGGATTGATCGTCGGTGTCATCGGTGCCGCCGCGACGCTCGCCAGTACGGCCGAGGGCGGTGAAGGCGGACATGGACGGAGGGTATATTATCCCTATTACGTCGCTCCTCCCGTCATCGTGGCGCCGCCGCCACGCTACTATGCGCCACCACCGGTCGTGGTTTATGCCCCGCCCGTCTCCTACGGGCGGGCCTACCCGGTCTACCCGGTCTACGATGCGCCCAGCGTGAACCTGAACCTGAACATCCCCACGCGGTAGCGCGCCCGGCGTGGCCGGTCACACGCGCCGGAAGCGTCAGATCAGGCAGACGAAATCCTCGAACTTGCCGGCGGCGCTCAGCGCCAGCGTCGTGGGATAGGTAAGCTCGATCCGAAACCCGCTCCCGAACTTGGCGTGCGCCCACGTCGACGACGCGCCTTGCCTCGCCGTCATCGAGCGGCCGCGTCGTCTGCAGGCGCACTTCCAGCCGGTCGAGATGGGTCTGGCGAACTGATAGTGGCGGATCGGCGCCACCGCCAGCAGCCGGCCGATATCGTCCGACGACAGCAAAGGCCAGCGCTCGCCGCCGCCGGGAGGCGCAGCATGTTCTGTCGTCGACCGAGGATGCGGCGGACGACGGCCAGGCCGCGGCCGCAGCGGCAGGCGTCGCCGGCGTCCGTGCCCCCCTCTGCCCCTACCTCGGCCCCGACCTCGGCATAGTCTCCCAGGTCGTATCGCAGCAGCGGCATCGCCACATTGTGCAGGGGCGTCGCCACGACGCGGCCGACCTCGCCGGGCGCGCACCTCCTGCCTTGCGCATCGAGGATCTCGACCAGGACGGTCTCCGACTGCAGGTGGTAGTGCTGGGCTTCAGGGCATTGTAGCGCCAGGTAGCCAACCTCGCGCGAGCTGTAGGTATCGCGGATCGAGGCTCCCCATAGTTCGTGGCAGAGATCGCGCAGGCCCGGCGGCAAGATTTCCGAAAGGGTCAGGACCTGCTTCAAGCCGGCGGGCTTCACCCCCGTCTCGGCGCTGTGGCGCAGAAGCCGGTCCAGGATGGTGGGATGGGTGAGGAGGTAATCCGGCCGTTCCCGCACCAGCCAGGCGAGCTGGTCGTCGACGCCGTCGTGATGTTGAGAGTGACGCACGGCCCCGTCGCGCAGATCTCCGCCGTCGAGAAGCCCCAGCGCTCGAGGCGCTCACCTTCGGATAGAGCGCGTTGCCGAAGCTGTCGAATTGAATGCCGCGATCTTTCCGCAGAGATCGCGGCCATGCCAGAGATGGTCGCGGACCGTCACGGCGCTCCAGTAGAGTTCCGACAGCTCCGTGCGCAGGACGCGCACCGGCCGGCCGGTCTACCCCGACGTGAAGATCTCGGAGAGCCCGCCGTGTCCCTCGGGGATGTTGTGGCAGAGGAGATCGTCGCCGGCCTGCTGCACCTCGGCGCGCGTGAGGAGCGGCAGCCGCTGCCAGGCCGCCCAGAATGCCTCGCCGTCGGTCCCGGCCAACGGCGCGAGGCGATCGCGGTAGAAGGGCACGTTGGCGGCCGCGTGGGCGACCAGGCGCTGAAGCTGCGCGCGTTGGAAATCGCGCAACCGCCTGCCCGGCCATCGCTCGGTTCGCTCGAGCTGGAACAGCAGGGAAAGCACGGCCATGCCGCGCGGCGATACGGTGGCCGGCCAGGCAATGTCGGGAGCGAACTCGCAAATGGCAGCGGATCGGGATGGACGTCGTCATGGACGCCAGCATGCAGCGGATTGTGGCAACCGCTGATCGATCGCGCTCGCCCTGCCGCAACATCACCGCCTGCGCCTGGTGCGACCGGGACGGCGAGATTACGTCGATGTCGATTGACGCTAGCTCTTCTTCGGATGCGGCGTGCCGAGATAGGGGAATTCCCCGAGCACGTCGGTATGCGGCCTGAGCCCATCGGGCGGGATCTCGCCCTTGGACAGGAAGGCCAGCCGATGATTGATGACGTCGTCGGCGAAGACGCGGCCGTTGGGATAGGTCGCCGGCCGCGTCGGATCGAAGCTCAACATGTCGGGCAGGATGGCGTGCGTATCGATCGCGTCGATCGCCTCTTCGCGCGTGTAGTTGCCGGTGTGGCCCATCAGATGGATGAACTGCTCGAGCCAGCGCGCGCGATCGTTGACCGGTTCGCTGGCGTTGTACTCTTCCTTGGTCTCGTCGGTGTTGAAGAAGCTGCTGACCGACGGATGGCCGGCGCGGTCGACATGCAGCAGCCTGCCGTCTCGGCGTAGGCTGCAGCGGCCCCAGATGCGCACCCCGGGCTTGCCGCCGAGCTCGCTGGTCGGCAGCTCGATCGCCGTCGACAGCACGTTGGCCTCGGTGTTCGAGTCCACGCCGGTCCACGGCGGCTTGCCCGCCTCGCCGCCGAAATGCAGGGCCGTGAAGTTCCGGCCGCCGCGCGTGTCGAACAGGTTCTTGATGCCGTCGTAGTCGAAGAAGAAGGCGTCGCTGCGGCTGCCGGCGAAGAAGGTGTAGGACCCGGACCTGACGATGTTCGGCCGGGCACCGAATGAGACCTCGGCATCGGCGACGATCTTCGTGCCGACCGGCTCGACCGAGCGCGACTCCGCGCCCTTCGCCACGAAGACGCTCGCGGTCTGGCGACCATCCTTCAGCGGCGAGAAGACATAGGTGAAGGCGATGTCCGTCAGGCAATCGCCGTCATTGTCGATGTTGAGGCGGTAGATGGCGTCGGGATGGAACTGGTCGGCGGAGGGATTGGCATTGAGGATGATCGCCGTCCTCGCGGGGTCGGCCGGCGACTGGAAGGCGTAGAGGTCGCAGAGATCGAGCCGTTGATCGCCCAGAGGCGGGCCGAGGCTGAGGCCGGTGAAATGGTTCGACATGCGCGTTCCCCTCTGGGCTGGCGAAGGAGGCGTAGTTCGGTTGCATCGAACCGCGGCAGCAGCGTGAGGCTAGGCTGCGCCGGGAGCCCGTTCAAGGTTGGACGGGCGCTGCCGCCAGGCCGCCAGGGGTGCAGGAATGGGAGTTGCCTGTCGGTGCCTGACCGATGGCGCACCCTCGACGCCTGCACGGGTTCATACCGGATGCAGGCCCGGAACCACATCAAATGATTGGATAATCGGCGCCGGCGAAGTTGCCCAATTCGAAGGCTCATCCGCGGCAAAGCACCACTCTTCGGAAGATTTGGCCAAGCTAAGCATTGTGTGTTGCGCTGCAGTCTTTATCGTCTGTTTTGTGGGACGCGTCGCAGTCAAGCGATGTGGGACCTGCAAGCCAGGAGGAAGCAAATGAGTGATAAGTTCAGGCTAACCACGCGTCGCCGCAAGTTCCTGACCGCCACCGCGGCGTTGGGTGGCCTGCAGCTCACCGGCCCTTTCATCATCAAGGCCCGCGGTGAGACCCCCGTGAAAATCGGCTTCATCGATCCCATCACCGGCAGCCTGTCCGCGCTTGCGGTCAGCGAGGTCGAGGGCGCGAAGTGGACGGTCGAGCAGATGAACAAGAAGGGCGGCATTCTCGGGCGGCCCGTCCAGCTCCTGATCGAGGACAGCGCCAACGATACCGGCACCGGCGTGCAGAAGGCCCACAAGCTGATCGAGCGCGACAACGTCGACATGATCATGGGCGACGTGAACTCCGGCATCGCCTACGCGATCATGGGCGTGACCGCCGAGAAGAAGGTGTTCCACATCGTGCCGGGCGGGCATACCGACCCGATCACCGGCAAGGATTGCAAGTGGAACGTGTTCCGCACCTGCAACACCACCGCGATGGACGCCGCCGCCGTCACCGGCGAGCTGGTGAAGCGCTTCGGCAAGAAGTGGTTCTTCATCACGCCGGACTATGCCTATGGCCAGACCCTGCAGGCCAACTTCGTCAAGAACCTGACCGCGCTCGGCGGCACCTACCAGGGCGACATGCTGCCGATCGCCAACTCCGATTTCTCCGCCACCCTGATCAAGGCCAAGGCCTACAAGCCCGACGTGCTGCTGAACAACATGGGCGGCGCGGCCCAGATCAACTGCATGAAGCAGTTCGTGCAGTTCGGCATGAACAAGGAGATGGCGCTGGGCGGCGCGCTGTTCGAGATCGAATCGATACGCTCCGTGCCCAAGGAGGCCCAGACCGGATGGTGGTGCATGGAATGGTACTGGAATCAGCCGGACGTGCCGCAGGTGAAGCAGTTCGTCGACGCGATCTCGCCCGCGATCGGCGGCAAGAAGCCGACGGCACGCCATTGGATGGCCTATGTCTCGCTGATGGCCGCGAAGCTCGCGGCGGAAAAGGCCAAGTCGCTCGAGGCGGTGAAGATGGCGCATGCGCTCTCCGACATGGAGCTGCCGCCCGAGGTGGCGCTGATGCCGGGCAAGATCAAGTATCGCGCCGGCGATCATCAGCTCATGAGCGACATCTTCGTCGGCCAGGTCCACCCGCCGGGCCCGGGCGGTCCCGACGATCTGTTCAAGATCGAGGAGACCGTCACCGGCGAGAAGGCCGCCGGACCCGCTGAAGCGACGGGCTGCAAGCTCGTCTGGCCGTCCTAGGCCACTCACGAAGCGCCGCGCGGCACCCACCGCGCGGCGCATTTCTTCGTACTTCGCTTCCGGATCGGGAAAATGCTGCAACTCGTCCTGTTCAATCTGACCAACGGGCTGATCGTTGGCACGTTCTACGTGCTGATGGCGCTTGGCCTGTCGCTGATCATCAACCTCAGCAACGTGGTGAATTTCGCCCACGGCAACTTCCTCGCCATCGGCGGCTATATCGCCTTCACGCTGACGCCCTGGCTCGGCTTCTGGGGCGCGCTGCTGGTCTCGCCTTTCCTGACGGCGATCTTCGGCTACATCGTCGAGAAGCTGCTGATCCGCCACGTCTACATGCGCAATCACATCTACAGCCTGCTGCTGACCTTCGGGCTCGGCTTCATCCTGCAGGACGCCTGCCGCTACATCTGGGGGCCCAGCCCGTTGCCGCTCGGCATTCCCGACATCCTGTCGCTGCCGATCACGCCCGACCTGTTCTTCATCACCTGGTACCGGGTCTTCATGATCGTCGTCGTGATCGTCGCGGTCGGCGGCCTGTTCGCCTTCCTGCGCTACACGCGGATCGGCATGCGCATCCGGGCGGGAACGCTCGACCTCGACACGGTCTCGGCCCTCGGCGTCAACGTCTCGGCGCTGCGCTCCTACAACTTCGCCGTCGGCAGCTTCCTCGCCGGTCTCGCGGGCGTGCTGGCTGCCGGCCAGATCGGGCTCAATCCCAACATGGGTGACGACCTGATCATGCCGAGCTTCATCGCCATCATCGTCGGCGGCGTCGGCAGCCTGACCGGCACCTTGCTGGGCGGCCTGCTGATCGGCGTCGCCTCGGCGCTGACCACGGTCGTCTATCCCGCCGGCGCCGAGGCGGTGATCTACGTCATCATGGCGATCGTCCTGCTGGTCCGTCCGCGTGGGCTGCTCGGCGAGGAGGGCATGCTGACATGAGCACGCCCGCTTGCCACGCACAAAGTCGCCGCGCCGAACGGCCCTGGCGCCAGCTTCTGGTCATCTGGGCCCTTCTGCTGACCGTCCCGCTGTGGCTGCCGCTGCTGGGCGGCTACACCGCGATCGCCGGCCGCGTGCTGGTCTTCGCGCTCGCGGCCATGAGCTTCAACATGCTGCTGGGCTTCACCGGCGTCATGAGCTTCGGCCACGCCGCCTACTTCGGGCTCGGCGCCTACGGCGCCGGCCTCACCCTGAAGTTCGTCGCGGCCTCCACGCCGCTCGCCATGCTGGCGGGCACGCTGCTCGGCGGCGTCGCCGGCACCCTGTTCGGCCTGCTGCTGGTGCGCCGCCGCGGCGTCTACTTCGCCATGGTGACCATCGCCTTCGGCCAGGTCTGCTTCTACATCGCCTACAAGTGGGACAGCCTCACCGGCGGCTACGACGGCCTGCGCGGCTTCGCGCGGGCGCCGATCGATCTCGGCTTCCTCAAGCTCGACATCGCCGGCAACGGCACCTTGTTCTACTACTTCGTCCTGCTCGTCTTCGGCCTCGCCGTCGGCCTGCAGGCGCTGATCCTGGCGTCGCCCTTCGGGCGGACCCTGCTGGCGATCCGCGAGAACGAGCGGCGCGCGCGCTTCCTCGGCCTGCCGGTCGAGCGGCACATCTGGCTGTCCTTCTCGATCTCGTGCTTCTTCACCGCGCTGGCCGGCACGCTCTATGCCCTGCTGAACAACTTCGCCGATCCGCTGGGCCTGAACTACATCATGTCCGGCAACATCGTGATGATCACGGTCATGGGCGGCATGCGCACCTTCTGGGGGCCGCTGGTCGGCGCCGTGCTGTTCGTCATGCTGCAGGACTACGTCTCGTCGATGACCACCAACTGGATGTTCTTCGTCGGCACGACGTTCGTCCTGGTCGTGCTGTTCTTCCCGCGCGGCCTCCTGGGCATGCTGAAGAAGAAGGCCGAGGCATGAGCGATACGGCGCCCAAACTCGAGGTGCGCGAGGCCACCAAGCATTTCGGCAGCCTCAAGGCGGTCTCCGGCGTGTCGATGCGCGTCGCGAGCGGCGAGCTGCGGGCCATCATCGGGCCGAACGGCGCGGGCAAGACCACGTTCTTCAACCTGATCACCGGCTTCTTCCCGCCCACGTCGGGCGACATCCTGCTGGACGGCCGCAACATCAACCGCGTTCCGGCCGCCGCCCGCGTCAAGATGGGCATGGGCCGCACCTTCCAGATCACCGAGATCTTTCCCGAGCTGACGGTGCGGGAGAATGCCCGCATCGCGGTCGAGACCGGCCTCGGCTTCAGCCTGCGCGCCTGGCTGGGCGCCGCCGACAAGCACCGCGTCGCCGAGGCCTCGGAAGAGGTGATGGCGCTGGCCAACCTGACGTCGAAGGCCGACCGTCTGGTCGGCGAGCTGTCGCACGGCGATCAGCGGGCGACCGAGATCGCCATGGCGCTCGCGCTGCGGCCGAGCCTGCTGCTGCTCGACGAGCCGACGGCGGGCATGGGCGACGAGGAAACCTTCCAGATCACCGGCCTGATCCGCCGCCTGCATCGCGATTCGAAATACACCATCGTCCTGATCGAGCATGACATGCGCGTGGTGTTCCACCTGGCCGACCACATCTCGGTCCTGGCCGAGGGCAGGCTGCTGGCCGAAGGCACGCCGGCGGAGATCGCCGAGAACGAGCACGTTCAGAACGCCTATCTGGGAAAAGCCGAATGAACGCGATCGAGGTCAGCGGGCTCAACACCTTCTACGGCAAGAGCCATATCCTGCACGACGTTTCCCTGGTCGCCGAGGAAGGCAGCATCACCACGCTGCTCGGCCGCAACGGCGCGGGCAAGACCACGATGATGCGCAGCATCATGGGGCTGACGCCGGCCCGTTCCGGCTCCATCAAGGTGTTCGACACCGAAGCGGTCGAAGCTGCCACCCTACCGGGTGGCGCGGTTGCGCGTCGGCTACGTGCCGGAAGGGCGGCGCGTCTTCCCCAACCTCACCGTCGAGGACAATCTGAAGGTGCCGCAGGGCCATTCGGGACCTTTCGACATCCCGCGCATCTACCAGCTCTTCCCCCGGCTGGAGGAGCGCAGGATGAACCGCGGCCGGCAATTGTCGGGCGGCGAGCAGGAGATGCTGTCGATCGCCCGCGCCCTGCTGCTGAACCCCAAGGTGCTGATCCTCGACGAGCCGTCGCAGGGGCTGGCGCCCCTGATCGTCAAGGACGTGTTCCGCGATCGTCACCTCCATGAAGCAGGAAGGCATGACGGTCCTGCTCGTGGAGCAGAACGTGCGCATGGCGCTCGAGATCGCCGATACCGCCTACGTGCTCGATCACGGCGTGGTGGTGCATCACGGGGCCGGCGGCGGTGCTGGCGGCGGACGAGGGCCTGATGCAGTCGCTGGCCGGCGCCTCGGCCGAAGAGTGGGACCTCGACAAGGCTTGACGCTCGGAGGGCCCGGGCGGATCGCGACCGGTCGGCCCGTGCGCATGTCATCCCGCTGACACAACAGGGTCACGGCGCCGCAACGGCTTCGATACACAAAAGGACGCCTGCTGGCGGAGGCATCGTCATGGCAAATGCATGAGCGCGCCGCCCATCCGGATGGAAGTGCCTTCGCGGATATCGTCGCACAGGCGAAATCCCGGCGGCGCGAACACGATGATCGTCGAGCCATGTTCGAACCAGCCGAGCTCATCGCCCTTCTTGAAGGGCGCGTCGCAGTCGATCTCCGCGGCGCCGCGATAGTTCATGTTCATCGTGACATCGAGGAAATGCAGGCGAATGCTGGCGACAAGGATGGCCGCGACCGGCACCAGGGTCACGAGGTGACCGCTCCCCGAGAGCCTGGTCCGGATCACGGCCCGCTCGTTCTTGCAGAACAGCCTGGCCACGCGCCGGAGCGCGATCGGATTGACGTTCCAGGTGTCGCCCGAAATGTAGGTCACCCGCTCGATCGTGCCGTCGCCGGGCGCATGGAACCGGTGGTACATGCTCGAGGTGAGCCGCAAGGTCGCGTACTGGCCGCCGCGATAGGCCTCGATCAACGCCGGATCGACCAGCAGGTCCTGCAGCGCATACGGGAACCCCTTGGCCTGGAGCACCCGCGTGCCGTCGACCGCGCCGCAGGCGCCGACGATGGCGTCGCACGGGCTTGTGAGCACCCGCGGATCGCCGTCGACGCGGCGCGCGCCGGGCCTGAGCTCGCGCGTGAAACAGGCATGCAGGCTCTTGAAGGATTGCAGCCGGGCATCGCTGAGGTCGAGATCGGCAAACAGGCGCCAGACCGCGATCGACGCCCGTGCCACGACGGGATTCTCGATCTTGCTGAACCAGCCGAGGAACCGCGTGGCCAGCCGCCGGGGAATCCGGTTCGTCAGCAGGAAGTTGATGTCTTCCTGCTGGAGGATCCGCGCGAGGTCCGACCGCAGGCTCACGTCCTGTCACCCCGAGCGACGCGAGGGGCCCTTGCGGCACTCGTGAGTCCAGATACGGAGGTTTGATGCCGTTGATATTGGATGCCGGCTCGATCGCCGCGCTCGTGCTGGCCGGCCCTGTTGGCGGTCATGCTGGGGCTGAAGCTGCGGGCAAGGCTCGCTTTGTCGCGCGCCAAGCATCGTTCCCTGGCCGGCCATGCGCGGCTGTCCCGTCGCATCGCGGCGCTGGTGCCGCGCTATGCCTTCGACGACGCCCATTTCTTCTCCGCCGACGACGCTGCCCCCGATGTCGCGGACCGCCGTCGCGCCGCCTTCGAGGGCCTGTCGCGCCTGCTGCGGACGACGAGCGTGCGCACGCTCGCCCAGACGGCCCAGGCCGCGTCGCATATCTCCGACCTGCAGTTCACCGAGAGCTACCGGGTGCCCTTCCCGTTCAGCCCGTACGTGAAGAGTCAGTTGCCCTCGGGGTCGTTCGTCGCCTCGTCGAACGGCGTCCAGGTCACCGATCTCGACGGCAACGCGTTCTACGACCTGACCGGCTCGTACGGCGTGAACCTGCTCGGCTACGATTTCTACAAGGCGTGCCTGGAGCGCGGCGCCCACAGGGTGAGCGCGCTCGGGCCGGTGCTGGGCGCCTACCCGTCGCTGGTCGCCGACAACGTGGCGCGCCTGGCCCGGATTTCCGGCAAGGAAGAGATCTCGTTCCACATGTCGGGGACGGAAGCGGTCATGCAGGCCGTCCGGCTGGCCCGCTATCACACCCGCCGCTCCCATCTCGTGCGCTTCTGCGGCGCCTATCACGGCTGGTGGGGCGACGTTCAGCCTGGCGTCGGCAACCCCGTGCCCGCCCACGACACCTACACCTTGGCGGAAATGTCCGACGCCACCCTGGCCGTGCTGCGGAGCCGCCGCGACATCGCCTGCGTGCTGGTCAATCCGCTGCAGGCGCTGCATCCCAATAGCGCGGCGCCTGCCGACACGACCCTGGTGCACAGCCGGCCGGACGCCGGCGTCGATCGGGCTGCCTACGCGGCCTGGCTGAAGGCGCTGCGCGCGATCTGCAGCGAGCGCGGCATCGTGCTGATCTTCGACGAGGTCTTCGTCGGCTTCCGCCTGGCGCCCGGCGGCGCCCAGGAATATTTCGGCGTCGAGGCCGATATCGTGACCTACGGCAAGACGCTGGGCGGCGGCCTTCCCGTCGGCGTCGTGTGCGGTCCCCACCGCTTCATGAAGCGCTTTCGCGAGGACCGCCCCGCCGACATCTGCTTCGCGCGCGGGACCTTCAATTCCCATCCCTACGTCATGGCGGCGATGAACGAATTCCTGCGCCATCTCGAGGGGCCGCAGATGCAGGCCCTCTATCGCGATCTCGATGCCACCTGGGCCGGGCGGGCGGCCTCGCTCAATCGACGACTGGCCGAGCGCGGCCTGCCCCTGCAGGTCGCGCACCTGTCGTCGATCTGGACCGTCTGCCATACGGCATCGTCGCGCTACAACTGGATGCTTCAATATTACCTCAGGGCCGAGGGCCTGGCCGTGAGCTGGGTCGGCACCGGCCGGCTGGTCTTCAGCCTGAATTTCAGCGAGGCCGACTTCGAGGCCGTGGCCGGGCGCTTCCTGGCCGCCGCCGAGTCCATGCGCCGCGACGGCTGGTGGGAGACCGGCGCGCTGGGCACCGACCGGGCCATCAAGCGACGCATCCTGCGCGAGATGCTCGGCGCCGCCATCGCCCCGTGGCGGCCCGGCAGGCGTCCATTCGGCTGCCAATCGCTGTCACCCCGAGCGCAGCGCCTGCCCTGAGCGAAGCCGAAGGGAGGGGCTGCGCTCGGGATGACAATTGGACTGTCTACACGCCCGCCTTTGAGGCCTCGACGGGAAGTTCCTCGACGCTCTCCTCGCATAGCGCTTCGGGCATCGGGTGGGAGACCGCGCCCTCCGCCCGCTTGCCCGCCAGGAGATGGAATGGCGCGCGGTGGTAGAGCTTGATGTCGTGGAAGGGATCGGTGGCGATCTTGGTGGCCCACACCAGGCCGGTCTGGAAATCCTTCAGGACGAACAGCTGGATCGTGCGGAAGGCGATGCCGCCCAGGCCCACCACCAGCCAGACCTGGCCGACATGGCGGACGAACTCGGCCGCGTCGGCATGGGGGACGAAGGCCCCGAGCAGCGTCGGATCGAGGACCAGGAGCAGCGGCGAGGCGGCCCAGACGGCGAGCAGCACGAGCTTGCGCTTGATGTTGTAGCCGACCTTGATCTCCTCCTTGTAGTCGTCGGTCGCCTGGTTGACCTGGTCGTAGCCTCGCGGCTCGAAGAAGAGGTGGCCCACCTGGCGGCTCGTCATGGCGATCAGCCAGCCGATCAGCGCGGCCATCGCGGGATCGGAGAACGCCACCACATAGGCGCAAAGGAAGCTCGTCGCGCTGAAGAAGTGGAGCGACTGGTTGACCCGGCTGTGGTGATAGTAGCGATGATCGTCCCAACGCTGCACTTTCAGTTCGTTCAAGAAGCCGCTCATGGGTGCTTTTCCTTGGCTGTGAGGGGGAGCGAGGAGGTCGGTCGTCGGAGGGGCCCGCGTCGCCGGCGGGCGTCGCTGGATGGCGCCGATTGCGGGTTTTCGTTTTCGGGATTCTTGGCGCTTTCCGGCAGGCAGTCTGGCCGGCGGCGCGGCCGGACCGTGGGGAGGGACGACCGTTGCAGACCAATGACCAACGTACCGCGCTGGCGTTACGATAAAGAGACGGGCTCTGCCGAACGTCTTGTACTCACCTTTCAGCGGTAATCGGCATCAGGTCAGCAGGCGCCCGACCGCCCAGCCCATCGCCCAACCAAGCGCGGCGACGACGGCGGCGATCGACGCCAGCGGAATGAGGGGGTGGATGTTGTTCAGCCGGCGGAAGAGGTTGCACAGGAGCCCGACCGCGACCTGCGGCGGCGTGCGGGGACTCTTGGAGTATTCCATCGCCGCCTTCACCACGTAGAACACGCCGGTGTTGGCGGCGAGTGCGGCCCGCCCCAGCAGAGCGGCGTCGCGGCGCGTGACCAGGTAGTTGCACTTGAGAAGGATGCGCTGGCGGTCGGCGGGGTCGTATTGCCCCTCGACCCAATGCAGCTCGCGGTGAAAGTCCAGCAGGCCGAAATCGTAGGTCGCGAACGCCTTCTCGACCCGGCTGTCGCCGAACACCACCGTGTAGGTCGCGTCGGACTGCAGGTAGATCAGCGCGCGCACGACCACGCTGGATGACAGGAAGCGCAGGTTGCCGTCGTAATGCCGGTCGAACAGGCCCTGATCGCCGCCCCGGTCCTTGTTGTAGTGCGACACGTAGAGCTCGTCGGTGTGCTTCATCGGCGCGATGACGCTGCCCGCCGGGACCTGCCGGGCGATCAGGGAGCGGATGAGCGGGCTGTCGCGCAGGCGGTCGATCTGCTCGATCACGGGCTCGGGCAGGGTGCGGACATAGACATGCTTGGACGGCCGCCTTGCCAGGTCCTCGCGATAGCGATCCTCGATCCATCGCGTCAGCCCGTCGATCACGGCCCGGTCGGAGCGGTCGTCGAACCGGCCGACCGTCGCGGGAAAGCGCCGCGAAACATCGACCTGCGGTCCGGACGCAGCACCTGCGCCGGCCCATCTCAGGATGCTGTTCATGGGGTTCTCCTTATGGTTTCTTCTGGGCCGCATAGCAGCGATACAGCGCCCAGGCGCAGGCGACCGTAGCCACGGCCAGCATCGTGATCGGCGCCGTCGCTTCCTCCCCGGATCCCAGGGCTGCGACGACCGCGCCGGACAGGACGCTCGCGAAGGCGAGGCCGCCGCCGATCCGGACGATGCGCCGGCGCCGCGGGCCGGCCAGCTCCATGGCGAGCAGCCCGATGTTCAGGGCGACATGCAGGCCCGCCAGCGGCCACCAGTGCTGCCGGAATGCCGGGTTGATCAAGGTGCCGCCGAAGGCCGCGACGTTTCCCAGGATCATCGGATGGTTGGTCAGCGAATAGGGAAAGGCGGTGATCCTCCGCGGCGGCAGGCCGGCCACCTCGTGACCGTAATAGGTCCGGTCGATCCCGAGCGCTGCCGCCGCCCGCACGTTCAGCAGGATGCCGCCGGCGATGACGATCAGGGAGGCGAGGTCGAATGGGGCGGCGAGATAGACCATGGCCAGGGCGGCGACCGAGACGGTCTTCATCGCCACGGCATCGCGCTTGAAGACGTCGAATGGAACGGCGCCGAACGCGAAGGCGAGCCAATAGAGATAGTAGTGCCAGAAGCTCAGCAGATAGACCGCCAGCGGCAAGCTTCGATCGAGCGCGGTGCCGAACAGGACCAGGAGGACGAACAGGACGCACGCCAGCGTCGAGCCATTGCGCCCGACGACGGCGCGCAACGACCTAGGATTTTCCGACAGGACGGCCATTCATGGGAGCCGCTGGCTCAAGCGCGGGTCATCGATGCAGACACGTTACGGGACGATAACGCCCCAGTGTGTCAGGCGCGTTACCCAAGGGGCGCGTCATGCCCTTCCGGACCGCGAAGATCAGGATGGGCTCTACGGGCGTCACGGAATTGAGCCTCGTATCGAGGGCGAACTTTCTCCCGAGGTCAGTGACGGTCAGCGCCGTCAGGACATGGGGCACGATGTCGAGGGTCTCGAAGCCCTTATGCACCGCGACCTTGATGATGGCGGTCGCCGGATCGATCGAGCAGTACGCGGCGCACACCCTTGCTGCTCCAGCGGCCACCCTTCTGGTAGACGCCGTATTATGTCCGGCCGCGTCTTGGTCGCTGCCGATCAGCCGACGGGCTGCAGCGGCGCCGCCGTTGCGAGGGACGACGACTTCGCCCGCTGCGGCGAGGAGATCAGGCGCCTGAGCAACCAGATGGCCAGTCGCCGCCACGGCGATGGCGGCTCGAAGTGGGCGGCGAATTCCCGGTTGATTTCCAAAGGCCGCCAATAGGAGGCGTGCCACTCGCGATACGCGGCGTGAAACGCCTTGGCCTGCTCCGGCCTTGCCCGAAGAATGGAGCAGTCGCACGCAGCCTCGATCTGGACGTCGTCGTCGCCGACGAAGCGGAAGAAATGCCGGCTGCGCAGGTGATGAAGCGTGTCGTGGGAGAACTCGAACTCCTCGGGTCGCGAACGGATGGCGGTTATGGCCGGGGCAAGCTCCAGATAGGTCATCGGGACCTCCTTTGGTTCCACCGCATCAATGCCAGGAGGTATCGCTTTGGTTGCGCGGCTCCGAAAATTTTCGATACGGCGCGACGCCGTAAGGGCAGGCTCATGTTGCCGGCTCTATGCATTCAAAATTTCGTTGCGGGCCGCTTGACAAGCTAGCGCAAAGTTATGTCCTAAACGTGCCGACACTCACGATCGAGGAGTTCGGCATCATGTCCTATCAAACCGAAGAGACCCTGCAAACCGCGAGCGCCGAATGGCCGCGCTTCGCCGCGGCCGTTCCGCTCTCCGCCGCATCGCAGGCCGGCTGGCCCGAGTTCGATGCGGGCCTGCTGGAGGAGGACCGTCCCTTCCTCCCCGCCTTCCCCGTCGATGTTCTGCCTCCGCCCTGGCGCGAGTGGGTGAACGATGCCGCGGCCGAGGCCGGCGCGCCGGCCGACTATGTGGCGCAGGCCCTGCTGGCGGCGGTCGCGGGCCTGGCCGGCGCCGGCGTCCGCGTTTGCGTGAACCCCGGCTGGTCGGAGCCGCTGGTCCTGTGGCAGGCGCTGGTCGGCGCGGCGTCGACCGGCAAGACGCCGGCCCTGGAAACCATCGCCCGCCCGCTCGTCACCGTCGAGAAGCTGCTCAACCGGGACGGCGGCGGCAAGAGCCAAGCCCTCGTCGTTCACGACGCCGCTCTGCCCACGCTCGCCTCTGCCCTCTCATCGCGTCCGTCGGGCGTGTTGTTGTGGCGCGATGAGCCGGGGCCCTGGCTGCGCGAGCTGGCGCAGCGCCAGCACCTCGACGCCTGGTCGTCTCGCGGCGACCTGGCCGTCAGCGTCATCGGCTCGCTCCATCCCGCGAGCCTGGCCGAGTCGCTGGCGGAAACGCCCGACGGTCTTAGTGCCCGCTGCCTCTTCGCCTGGCCCGGCCCGCCCGCGCACCGCTCGGTGTGCGACGAGCGCCAGCCGCGCGAGGACGAGGCCGTGACGCTGCTGCATCGCATCGCCGGCGCCGTCGGCGCGCCTGACCAGGCGCTGCGGCTCACCTTCGACGAGGAGGCCCGGAAGAGCTTCGATTCCGTCCTCGCCCGCCTCGACGCGGAAAGCTCCGGTGCCGAGGGCCTGGAGGCGGCGTGGCTGGGCAAGGGGCGGGGCACGGTGGCGCGCCTGGCGGGCATCCTGGCGCTGCTCGACTGGTCGCGCACGGTGGCGGCGGGCGTGCTGCCGCGCGCCGTCAGGCGTCCCCATCTGCAGGCGGCGGAACGGCTGTGGCAGGGCTACTTCCGCCCGCACGCCCGCGCCGTGCTCGATCGCGCCGCGCCGTCGGATTTCGAGCGCCAGGTGCGCCGCGTCGCGCTGTGGCTGAAGGTCGGCGCCGGAGTGAGACCGCAGGTCTCGGCCACCGAGGTGAGGGTGCAGGCGCTCGGCAAGACGGTGAACGCCGCGCGCGCCAACACGGTGCTGGGGCGCCTGTGGGCCGCCGGCCTCGTGCGGCCCGCCTCGCATGCCCCGCTGCCGCAGGGCGGCCGTCCGCCCCAGCGCTGGGACGTCAACCCTGCGCTGGCCACGTGAGTTGGCGCCGTGGCCTGGCAGCGTGACATGGACAAAAAGGTCAAAAAGGTCAGAAACCCCTCGCGCTCTTCCGGACCGCGCGCATCCCGCGCGCCCATGTCCTTGGATTCACAAGTGTTTTCCCGGGACCGCCCGGAGGGTCGCGGGTGCGGGATCATGACCCGCCCCGCCCGGACAGAAAGGGTCAAAAAGGTCAGAAACCCTCCTGCTTCGGTCTTGCCGTTGTTAGAGGCGATGTCCTTGATCGAGGTGCCTCAGTCGTTTGATCCTGTGCTTCTGGTAGGCGGCGACCTGACGGGCGATTGGTCCTGCAGGACCAAAACGCAGATGGGTAATCGAGGCAAAGAGTGCCTTGCCGCCGTTCTCCGGACCAAGCTCGACCTTGCACACGATTCCTCCCTCGTCGCCGGCATAGTCGACTCGGGAGATGCGGTAGCGACGTGCCGGATCGGCTTTGGGAGCTTGCTCGCGTATAAGGGCAGCCAGTTCAGCCGTTACGCTGACGACGAGGGGCAACGATTCCCTCATCAGGGTCATGAGACGCTCAGCCTGCGGCAGGTCGTCGATCATGACATGCTCGGGATGAGCGCTGCATCAGTTCCGGCCTCACCGACCCTCGCGCCACCACGCGCTGCCCAGCGCCATCAGGAACGCCAGCGCCACCAGGATTCCCGGCAGGAGCGGCGTCTGGTTGATGCCGGCCACCGTGTAGCCCTCGTTGCGCCTGAGCCCGATCCAGTCCGAGCCGCCGGCGGCGCGGCCGGGCCGCACGGGACGGATCTCGGGGTCGGGATTGTCGGCCAGCCACATCGTGGTGCCGCCCGAGGCCTCGACCAGCGGTTTCAGCTTCTGGTCGGTGGCGCGCACGTCGGAGAATTCCAGCGGGTCGGGATTGCCGACCGCGGCCACCGTGCGCAGCGTGCCGTCGTCGAAGCGATAGAGGCCGGGCTTGTCGACGTCGATCACGCCCAGGCCCAGGCCGGGGCTGGTCTGCTTCAGGTCGATCGTCCTGGTCGAGCCGTCCGGTGCGGTCATCGTCACCTGCGGGAAGGTCGTGGCGAGCGTGCGCCGCGTCACCTCGATGCGGCCGCCGACGCTGGTCGCGCGCAACGCCTCCTCCTCGAGGTCGGGTTCCTTCATCAGCCAGTGGGCGATGCGGCGCACCAGCTCGGGCTGCGGCCCGCCGCCGTCGATACCGCGGTTCCACAGCCACAGCTGATCGGAGAGCAGCTCCGCCACCCGGCCTTCGCCGACCCGGTCGAGCACCACCAGCGGCCGGTCGTCGGCGCCGCTCAGGATGGTGTTGCCGTGCTCGGTGCGCGAGGTCACCAGCCGGAACCAGCGCCCCCACTCGGGCTCCTTCCCGGGAGCGCCCGCCTGCGGCAGGTTGGCGGTGACGGGATGGCGCTGGCCGATGTCGGTGACCTTGGGCTTGAAGCCCGTCTCCAGCACGTCGCCCGTCGGTGCCGCCGGCAGCACGCCGCCCAGCGGCGTGCGATAGAGCGAGCGCTGGGTGGCGAACACCGGCCCGACCGAGACCAGCAGCGCGCCGCCGCCCCGCACATAGTCGGCGATGTTGCGGAAGTAGTCGCGCGTGATCAGGTTGCCCGATTCGTAGCGGTCGAAGATGATGAGGTCGAATTCCTTCAGCTTCTGCTCGAACAGCTCGCGCATCGGGAACACGATCAGGCTGAGCTCGCGCACCGGCGTGAAGTCGTCCTTCTGCGGCGTGCGCAGGATGGTGAAGTGCACCAGGTCGACCGCCGGATCGCTCTTCAGGAGGTTCCGCCACGCCCGCTCGCCCTGGTAGGGCTCGCCCGAGACCAGCAGCACGCGCAGCCGGTCGCGCACGCCGTTGATGGTGAAGAGGGCGCGGTTGTTGTCGAGCGTGAGTTCGCTGGGGCCGGGGGCCACGTCGAGCTCGACCACGTTGGCGCCGGGATTGCCCACGGTGATGGGCAATTCGATCGACTTGCCGACCGGCACGTCGAGCCTCCGCACCACGTCGCCGCCCACCGACAGCGTCACCGGCGCCGTGCCGCCCGCCGGATCCTCGACCCGGAACTTGGTGGTGACCTGGCGGCCCACCACGCCGAAGCGCGGCGACTGCTCCAGCACGATCAGCCGGTCGCGCTCGCCCTTCTTGCCGGCGATCAGCGCATGCACCGGCGCGCCGCCCAGCTCGGGCGGCAATCCGCTTCCCGAGGCGATGGCCGGCACGTCGTGCACCTGCCCGTCGGTCAGCAGGATGACGCCGGCCAGCCGCTCCGGCGGCACCTCGACCAGCGCCGAGCGCATGGTCTCGATCAGCCGCGTGCCGCCCGGCCGCTCGCTGCCGAGCTGGATATGCGCGGGCGGCAGGACGGCCTCGCGCACCTCGAGCCCTTCCTGCTGGGAGAGCCTCTTCTTCAGCGCTTCCTTCGCGGCCTGCACCTGCTGGCGTCGATCGCCGATCGCCATGGAATCCGAATCGTCGGTCACCACCAGCGCCACGTCGGCGATGGGCTTGCGCTGCTCCTCGACCAGCGAGGGGTTGCTGAGCGCCGCCAGCACGACGATCAGCGCGCCCAGCCGCCACCAGGTGCCGCGCGCACCGGCGCGCAGGCCGAGCAGCACCAGCAGCAGCCCGATGCCGCCCAGCACGGCCAGCGCCGTCCAGTCGAGCAGCGGGTCGAAGGCGACGGAGACGGCGTCGGTCGCGTTCATCGCCGGAGCCTCTGCATGATGTCCTGGAGGTGCACCTGGTCGTCCTTGTAGTTGCCGGTCAGCGCATGCATCACGAGATTGACGCCGAAGCGGTAGGCCATCTCGCGCTGCGTCTCGCTGCCCGGCGTCACCGGCAGCAGGCCGCGCCCGCGCTGGTCGACGGCCCAGGCGCCGGCATAGTCGTTGGAGCCGATAACGATGGTGGTCACGCCGTCATTGACGCGGCCGTTGCCGGCCTCGATCCACAGCTTGCCGCCCGCCCAGCGCCCCGGCATGTCGGACAGCAGATAGAACGACTTGGTGAGCACGTGGTCGGGCGGCATGGTGATGAGCGGCGGCGTCTCGATGCCGCTCAAGAGCCGCTTGAGGTCGGGATTGCCGCCGCTTCGGCGGTCGAAGCTCATCTGCTGGTCGCGCGTGTCGATGAAGACGATACCGCCGGTGCGCAGGTAGCGGTCGAGCGCCGCCGAGGCGCGCGGCGAGAGGTTGGGCTGGGTCGAGGTGATCGGCCAGTAGATCAGCGGATAGAGGCGCGGCTCGTCCTTCTCGAGGTCGATGCCGACGGGATCGGCCGGCTCGACCGAGGTGCGGTTGCGCAGCACTTCGCTCAGGCCTTCCAGCCCGGCGCGGCTGATGTCGTCCACTTCCTTGTCGCCGGTGACGATGTAGGCCAGCCGGATGTCGAGCGCGCCCTTGAGCGCCTGCTCCTCGGTGAGCGGCGGCGGGCCGGGCTTGGCCTGCTGGTCGGCGACCAAAGTGGGCTTGAGCTGCTGGGCGGCGGCATCGGGCGCGGGGGCCAGGGTCGCAAAGGAAGCGGCGGCGACCAGCAGCAGCAGCGCCGCCGGCGCCGCGCCCGCCGGTCTCTTGCCGAAGCGCAGGGCGCGGCCCAGCAGGCCGCGCATCCACAGCGAGAGGAAGAGGTCGGCCAGCAGGAGGACCAGCGCCGCCAGCAGGAACCATTTCGACAGGTCGGTTTCGCCGCCTTCGCTCAGCGTGTCGGTGGCGACACCGCCGGGCAGGACGAGCGGCTTGGGCTCGGGCACGTGGCCACCGATATTGAAGGCGACCTGGGCGTTCTCATCGCCGTAGAAGCCGGGCGGGGTGGTGGGCGTCGGCTTGAAGCTCTGGTTGGCGTCGGCCGGCAGCATCTGCGCGCCGGCGGGCGGCGCGCCCAGCCGCCCGAAGCCGTCCAGCGTGCGCCACGGCTTCAGCGCCTTGTTGACGCCGTCGCCCGCGATGCCGCGCGACAGCGTCACCAGCCGCTGCAGCATGTCGACGAACAGGCCCGAGAGCGCGAGGTTGCTCCAGCCGGTATTGGCGGTGGTATGCACCAGCACGAGATAGCCCTGGCCGCGCTTCTCGCCGGTGACAAGGGGCGTGCCGTCGGTCAGCCGCGCCCAGGTCTTGTCGGCGAGGTCGGGCGTGGGCTCGGCCAGCACCTGCTGGGAGATGCGCACGTCCTTGGGGATCGGGATGCCGAGGAAGGGGCTGTTGGCCGGGAACTCGGCCAGCGACGCGGGCTGGCCCCAGCTCATGACGCCGCCCAGTGCGCGGTCGCCCAGGCGCAGCGGCACCGGCACCAGCGGATCGTTGCCGGTGGCGAGGATGGGCCCGGCGAAGCGCACGGCCACGCCGCCGCGCTCGATCCATTTGGCGATCTCCTCGCGATCGGCGGCCGAGGGCGCCGCGCCGTCGGGGATCAGCAGCACGGCGGTGTTGCGGTTCAGCACCGTCTCGCTGTCGCCGACGGTGAGGCTGACATAGGGGTCGAGGGCCTTCTCGAGGAAATAGACTTCCTGCAGGAGCGGCTGGCCGGCGGCGGTCGGCCGCTCGCCCAGGATGGCCACGGGCCGGCGGCGGCTGCGCTCGTCGAGCAGCACGGTCGAGCCGGCGCCGCCCTGGCTCTCGATGTCGAGCCGCGCCATGCGGTTGCGCAGTTCGACCGGCGCCTGCAGCGTGCCTTCGCCCTTGGTGGCGCCGGCGGCGAAATCGACGTCGAAGCGCGCCAGGACGCGGCCCTGGTCGTCGCCCGCCCGCACGGCGATCTTGCGCGGCCCGTTGGCTTCGGCCCGCAGGGCCTGCACCTTGAGGTCGCGGCCCTCGGGCGAGGGCGGCAGCAGCAGGAGCGGCTTCGTCGCCTGGTCGGGCAGCACGACCTGCAGCCCGTCGAAGCGGCGCAGCCGCTCGGTGAGCCGGGCTGCGCCCTCGTCCTCCAGCCCGTCGCTCAGCCATACGGCGGTGGCGGCGGGATCGACCTGCATCTGGTCGATGGCCCGGGCGGCGGCGGCGCGATCGGTCGGCCACGGCTTGGGCCGGAAGGCGCGCAGCAGCGTGTGGGCCTCGTCGGGCCGCATGGCGCCGCGCTTGATGGCCGGCGCGTCGAGCGAGGGCGGCGCGGTGCCCAGCAGCACGACCGGCCGCTTGGCGCGTTCGGCGCGCTGGATCAGCCGCTCGGCATGGGCGATGCGCGTCGTCCAGCCCGGCGCCGACGACCAGCCGTCGTCGATCACCAGCAGGAGCGGACCCTTGCCCGGCAGGTCGGCCTGCGGATTGAGCAAGGGGCGCGCGATCGCCAGGATCAGCGCGGTGGCCAGCAGCAGCCGCAGCAGCAGCAGCCACCACGGCATCTTCATCGGCGTCTGCTCGGTCGGTTCGAGCCCGATCAGCAGGCGGATGGCGGGAAAGCGCACCAGCCTTGGCAGCGGCGGGATCATGCGCAGCAGCCAGTAGATCAGCGGCAACGCCAGCAGCAGCGCCAGCATGCCCGGCGCGGCAAACGCGAAGGCGCCCAGGCTCAACATGGGCTGGGGGCGCGCGACTCCCGTCGCGCGTCTTCGTCGATGCAGGCGATGATCGCGCCACGGGAGTGGGGCGCGCCCGGCAATGAAGGTGCTCTATCCAACATCGCCGTCACGCCACGTTCAGCCGACGCAGGTCGGCCATGGCGAGGTAGAGCGAGAGCAGGGCCGTCTGCGGCGGCTTGTCGGTGCGATGCAGATGCACGGTCCAGTCGGTCGAGCGCGTCAGGCGCTGCAGGCCTTCCTTCTGCGCCGCCAGCCGGGCGCCGTAGGCCTGGCGCACCGCCTCGACCCGGCGGATCGTGTGCTGGCCCTCGGCCTCGAGTCCCTCGAACTTCACGTGCCCGTCGAACGGCAGGTCCTCCTCGGCCGGATCGAGCACCTGCACGAGATGGCCGCGCACGCCGCTGCCGGCGTAGTGGCGGATGACGGTCTCGATCCTGTCCAGCGGATCGAGCCAGTCGGAGACCAGCACGACGGTGCCGTGCGCCGGCAGGGGCACGAGCGGCGGCAGGCTGGCCGGCGTCGGCGCGCCCTCGCGCGTCTCGTCGAGCAGCGCCTCGGCGATGCGGCGCACCGCGACCTTGCCCGAGGTCGGCCGCATGCCGCCGCCCAGCACGGCGACCCGCTCGCCGGCATCGGCCAGCAGGCTCGCCAGCGCCAGCGTGAGCAGCTCGGCGCGCACCGCCTTGGTGTCGGTGTTGCGCAGCGAGGCGTACTGCATAGAGGGCGAGGCGTCGCGCCACAGCCAGACCGAGGCGGCGGCCTCCCATTCGGTCTCGCGCACGAAGAGATGCCGGCTGCGCGCGCTCTGGCGCCAGTCGATCTGGGTGGCGCTGTCGCCCTCGCGATAGGGCCGGTACTGCCAGAAGGCGTCGCCCTGGCCGACCCGCCGCCTGCCGTGCACGCCCTGGATGACCGTGGCGGCCACGCGATCGGCCGCCACCATCAAGGCGGGCAGGGTGCCGGCAAGCTCGACCGAGCGGTGGATCGTGGAAGGAGCGATTGTCATCGGGCTGCGGGCCTCCGGCCCGCCTCATCGTCTTCTGCGGTTGTTCCAGCAATGAGCGGGCCAGGGGCGCGCGGTCCGGAAGACCATGAACTCGGTACAGGGACGCGGGGCATTCCTTATCCGAGGCGGGCGCACATCTGGGCGATCACCGTCTCGACCGTTATGCCCTCGGCGCGGGCCGAGAAATTCACCGCCATGCGATGGCGCAGGATGGGGCCGGAAAGCGCCACCACGTCGTCGACCGAGGGCGCCAGCCGGCCCTGGATGATGGCGCGGGCACGAGCCGCCAGCATGAAGGCCTGGCTGGCGCGCGGGCCGGGCCCCCAGGCGACGCGCTGGCGCACCAGGTCGAGGTCGGTGCTCTCCGGGCGGCCGGCACGCACCAGCCTCAGGATGGCATCGACCACGCTCTCGCCGATCGGCAGGCGGCGCACCAGCGACTGGGCGGCCATCAGGTCGGCCGGCGTCAGGGCCTGCATGGCCGTGGGAAGGGTGGCGCCGGTGGTGCCGATCATGATCTGGCGTTCGGCCGCCTCGTCGGGATAGCCGACATCGACCTGCAGCAGGAAGCGGTCGAGCTGCGCCTCGGGCAGGGGATAGGTGCCTTCCTGCTCCAGCGGGTTCTGGGTCGCCAGCACATGGAAGGGCGCCGGCAGGTCGTAGCTCTTGCCCGCAACGGTGACGTGCCGCTCCTGCATGCTCTGCAGCAGCGCCGACTGGGTGCGCGGGGAGGCGCGGTTGATCTCGTCGGCCATCAGGAGCTGGGCGAACACCGGCCCCTGGATGAAGCGGAAGGAACGGCGGCCCATGTCGCTTTCTTCCAGCACTTCCGAGCCCAGGATGTCGGCCGGCATGAGGTCGGGCGTGAACTGGATGCGCTTGGTCTCCATGCCCAGCACCACGCCCAGCGTCTCGACCAGCTTGGTCTTGGCCAGGCCCGGCACGCCGATCAACAGCAGGTGGCCGCCGGAGAGGAGCGCAACCAGTGTTTGATCGATCACGTCCTGCTGGCCATATATGACCTTGCCGATGGCGGCGCGCGCCGTCCTGAGCTGACTGCCCAGCCGTTCGATGTCGGCCAGGGCGGCCAGGGCGTCGGCGTCGGTTGCTGTCGATGTGTCTGGGGCCACCGGGGCGCTCCTGGGGTCGGGGGGATGTCGAGTTCGAGGGAAGCCCAGAATTGAGGCCGGAACAAGGGCATGACGGTTGACGAAATTGTGCAGCGGATAAGCGAACGCAGCAGGCGTTTGGCATCCGGTTTGCCCGTACCCAATCCACCTCTCGGCAGCGACTTCTCCCTGAACGGTGTCGTGCCTGCCCCCACGAGCTTCCGGCCGGCGGCGGTGCTGGTGCCGCTGGTGCGCCGCGAGCCCGGCATCACCGTGCTGCTCACCCAGCGCACCGACGACATGCCGAGCCATGCCGGCCAGATCGCCTTTCCCGGCGGCCGCCGGCAGGCCGACGACGCCGATGCCGTCGCCACCGCCCTGCGAGAGACCGAGGAGGAGGTCGGGCTGACGCGACAATTCGTCGAGGTGATCGGTCCGGTCGACCGCTACCGCACCGGCACCGGCTACGAGATCACGCCGGTGGTGGGCATCGTGACGCCGGGATTCACGACCCGTGCGGACCCGCGCGAGGTCGCCGACGTGTTCGAGGTGCCGCTGGCGCACTTCCTCGACGAGAGGAACCACCGGCTCGACAGTCGCATCTGGCAAGGCCGCGAACGGCGCTACTACGCCATGCCCTACGGCGAGCGCTACATCTGGGGGGCCACTGCAGGTATGCTGAAGAACCTGCAGTTCGTTCTGACCGCTGCCGACAGAGCATGATCGCTCATCGCTGGGATCGTGCCACTCCAGTGGCGCCGTCTTCTCCGCCTGCCGCCGAAGATGCGCGACTGGAGTCGCGCGCTCCCCGCTGAGAGAAGCCCCATGCTGCGCATCATCCTTCTGGTTTTCCTGCTGGTGCTGGCGCCGACCGGCGCCTTCTTCCTGTGGGCCTGGATGGTCAAGATCAAGGAAGGCCGCAAGCTCGCCGGCACGCTGCCGGCCTGGCAGGACCTGCCGCTCACCTGGCTCGCCATCGCCGGCCTGCTCTGCGCCATCGCCGGCTTCATCGTCATGTTCTTCACCCAGAGCCAGGGTTACGGCGGCCTCTTCGCGCCATGACACCGGCCTGGATGAACGAGGCGCCGGTGCGCGCCTTGCTGGCCGCCCTGCAGCGCGGCGGCATCGGCGCGCGCTTCGTCGGCGGCTGCGTGCGCAACTGGGTGCTGGATCGGCCGATCGACGACATCGACATCGCCGTCGACCAGCCGCCCGGCAGACGTGACGCGCGCGCTCGAAGCGGCCGACATCAAGGTCGTGCCGACCGGGTTGAAGCACGGCACGGTGACCGCGATCGTCGCCGGCCGTCCCTTCGAGCTCACCACCCTGCGGCGCGACGTCGAGACCGACGGAAGGCGCGCCGTCGTCGCCTTCACCGACGACTGGCGCACCGATGCCGAGCGGCGCGACTTCACCTTCAACGCGCTCTATGCCGATCCCGACGGCACGATCCACGACTACTTCGACGGCCGCGCCGACCTTGTGGCCGGCCGCGTGCGCTTCATCGGCGATCCCGACCGGCGCATCGCCGAGGACCGCCTGCGCGTGCTGCGCTTCTTCCGCTTCCATGCCTGGTTCGGCCAGCCGCCGCTCGACGGGCCGGGCTTCGACGCCTGCCGCCGCAACGCCGCGACCCTGGGCGGCCTGTCCGGCGAGCGCGTCGCCAAGGAACTCTTGCGCCTGCTGGCCGCGCCCGCGCCGGCCGATGCGCTGGAAGCCATGGTCGAGGCGGGCGCGCTCGATCGCTGGCTGCCGGAATATGCCGGCACGGCCCGCCTGCGCGCCCTGATCTCGCGCGAGGACAAGCCCGATCCGCTGCGCCGGCTGGCCGCGATCCTCTCGCCGGACGCCGACGCCACGGCGATCGGCAAGCGGCTGAAGCTCTCGACGCAGCAATCGGTCCGGCTGCAGATGATGCTGGATCCCGCGCTGCCCGACGGGAAGGACTTCCGCGTCTCGCTCTACCGCATGGGCGCCACCCAGTTCGTCGACCGCCTGCTGCTGGAAGGCGATGCCGCCGGCGACTGGCGCCGCGGCCTGGCGCTGGCGCGCGACTGGACAGCCGCCGGCATTCCCGCTCGGCGGCGCCGACGTGCTGAGGCTCGGCATCAAGGCCGGCCCCAGGGTGGGCGCGCTTCTGGAAGAGGTCGAGCGCTGGTGGGTCGAGGGTGGTTTCGCCGCCGATCGCGCGGCCTGCCTGGCCGAGCTCGAGCGTCGCGCCCGCGCCGCATGATCCGGGCCGGCCTTACGTTTGCCCTGTGGCTGGCGATCGCGGTGTTCGTGGTGCTGAACGATCGCGTGGGCGATCACTGGCTTGGCGCGACGCTGCCGGTGCTCACGGTCGAATGGTACAAGGTGCTGGTGCCGCTGCCCTATGTGGCGATGCTGGCGATCATCCATGCGCGCCGCACCGCCGGCCCGCGCTGGCTGGAGGCCGCGCTGCTGGCGGCGCTGCTGTGGCCGGCCTCCACGGTGCTGGCCGAGTTCCTCTATGCGCGGCTCGTGTACGACGATGACCCTGCGGCCTTCTTCAACCGCTTCACCTTCTGGTGGGGCGCGCCCTATCCCTTGCTGGTGCTGTTCCTGCTCGCCGCGCCGCTCGCGGCGGGCTTCGTGCTGGCGCTGCATGGCAAGGCGCTAAGGCCAGCGCACCTCGGGCGGCAGCGACATCAGGATCGCCTCGACATTGCCGCCGGTCATCAGGCCGAACTTGGTGCCGCGGTCGTGCAGCAGGTTGAACTCGACATAGCGGCCGCGGCGCACGAGCTGGTGCTCGCGCTCGGCGGCCGTCCACGGCTCGTTCATGTGCGCGGCGCACCAGCTCGGGATAGACCTCGAGGAAGGCCTCGCCGACGTCGCGGGTGAAGGCGAAGTCGCGCTCGAAGGCGCCGCTGTCGAGATCGTCGAAGAAGATGCCGCCCACGCCGCGCGGCTCGCCGCGGTGCGGCAGGTGGAAGTATTCGTCGCACCATTGCTTGAAGCGCGGATAGTAGGCCGGGTCGTGGCGGTCGCAGGCGCCCTTGAGCGCGGCATGGAAGGCCTGCGTATCGGCCTCGTGCGGCACCATGGGCGTGAGATCCGCGCCGCCGCCGAACCAGGCGCGCGTGGTCACGATGTGGCGGGTGTTCATGTGCGTGGCCGGCACCCTGGGCGAGCGCATATGTGCCACCAGCGAGATGCCCGAGGCGAAGAAGCGCGGATCCTCGGCGGCGCCCGGGATCTGGCTGCGGAACTCGGGGCTGAACTCGCCGAACACGGTCGAGACGTTGACCCCCACCTTCTCGAACACGCGGCCGCGCATGACGGCCATGGTGCCGCCGCCGCGATCCTCGCCGCCGGGGCCGGGCTCGCGCCGCCAGGCCTTGCGCTCGAAGCGGCCGGGCGGCAGGTCGCGATGGGGGCCGGAAAGTTCGTCCTCCAGGCGCTCGAATTCGGCGCAGATCCGGTCGCGCAGGCCCTCGAACCACAGCCGCGCCGCCTCCTTGCGTCGGGCGAGCGTCGCCGGCGTCAGGCAGCGGCGTGGGGGTCTTGGTCGGCGAGCGCATGGAATCCCGAGGTCTGGCGAAGGGCCTCGCTCAATACCATCGCCGCGGCCAGCGCGACATTGAGCGAACGCGCGCCGGCCTGGAGGGGGATGCGCAGCCGGAGGTCGGCCGCTTCGTGAACCTCGGCCGGCACGCCGGCGCTTTCGCGGCCGAGCAGCAGCGTGTCGTCGGCCTGGAAGGCGACGTCGGGAAAGGTCGCCGCGCCCGAGGTGGTGAGCAGGACCAGCCGTCCGGGCGCGTGGTCGCGTCGGAAGGCCGCCCAGGAGGCATGCCGCGTGAGCCGCGCCAGGTCGTAATAGTCCATGGCGGCGCGGCGGATGCGCCGGTCGTCGACCGGGAAGCCGCAGGGCTCGATGACGTCCAGCGGCACGGCCAGGCAGGCCGCCAGGCGGATGAAGGACCCCGAGATTCTGCGGTATGTCGGGTTCGTAAAGGGCCAGGCGCATGGGCCTCTTCTACTCTCGTCCGCGCCGCGAAAGCGCTGTGCGGCACGCTGTCACATAAGCCGGATGCTCAAGCCTGCGACCAACAGAGCCTTGAAACATAAGGCGCTTTTGCGGTCTAAAGACCGCATCTCCTCGGGGGGACGGAAGAGAGAAACAATGGCTTCATCAAGCATCCCGGCCGGCGGACACGGCGATCCGACGCGGCGCGACTTTCTCATGGTCGCAACCGGCGCCATGGGCGCCGTGGGCCTCGCCGCCGTCGCCTGGCCCTTCATCAACAATCTCAACCCTGCCGCGGACACCCTGGCGCTCGCCTCGGTCGAAGTGAACGTGCAGCCGATCCAGGTCGGCCAGGCCGTCACCGTGAAGTGGCGCGGCAGGCCCTTGTTCATCCGCCATCGTACGCCGGAAGAGATCAAGGAAGCCGAGGCCGTGCCGCTCTCCGAGCTGCGCGACCCGCAGACCGACAATTCGCGGGTCACCGACACCGCCAAGAAGGTGCGGCCCGAATGGCTGATCATGATCGGCGTCTGCACCCATCTCGGCTGCGTGCCGCTCGGCAACAAGCCGGGCGACCCCAAGGGTCCGTTCGGCGGCTGGTTCTGCCCCTGCCACGGCTCGGCCTATGACACGTCGGGCCGCATCCGCCAGGGACCGGCGCCCAAGAACCTCGTGGTTCCGGACTACCTGTTCGTTTCCGATGCTCTGGTCCGCGTCGGCTGATCGCCGACCGGATCGCTGGGGGAGTTCTGCATGGCTTCGTCTCACGGCACGCCGCCGGTCTTCAACAACAAGGTGATCGCGTGGATCGATCACCGCCTGCCGATCTTCTCGTATATCGAGAAGGAGTATCACACCTTCCCGACGCCGCGGAATTTCAACTACTTCTGGAATTTCGGCGCGATCGCCACGGTGATGCTGGTGCTCATGATCGCGACCGGCGTGGTGCTGGCGACCAACTACACGCCGCACGTGACGATGGCCTTCAATTCGGTCGAGCGCATCATGCGCGACGTGCCGCAGGGCTGGCTGATCCGCTACCTGCACATGAACGGTGCGTCGTTCTTCTTCATCGCCGTCTACATCCACATCTTCCGCGGCATGTACTACGGCTCCTACAAGGCGCCGCGCGAGCTGCTGTGGATCCTGGGCGTCATCATCCTGCTCCTGATGATGGCGACGGCCTTCATGGGCTACGTGCTGCCGTGGGGCCAGATGAGCTTCTGGGGCGCCACCGTCATCACCAACCTGTTCTCGGCCATCCCGGTGGTCGGCCAGTCGATCGTCGACTGGCTGTGGGGCGGCTTCGCCGTCGACAACCCGACGCTCAACCGCTTCTACGCGCTGCACTACCTGCTGCCGTTCGTGATCGTGGGCGTCGTGGCCCTGCACGTCGTGGCGCTGCACGTGCACGGCTCGAACAATCCCCTGGGCATCGATCCCAAGGGGCCGCAGGACACCGTGCCGTTCCATCCCTACTACACGATGAAGGACGGCTTCGGCGTGACGGTCTTCCTGATCGTCTATGCGGGTTTCGTCTTCTTCTCCCCCAACTACATGGGTGATCCCGCGAACTACATCGAGGCCAACCCGCTGGTGACCCCCACGCACATCGTGCCGGAATGGTACTTCCTGCCGTTCTACGCCATCCTGCGCGCCATCCCCGACAAGCTGGGCGGCGTCATCGCCATGTTCGGCTCGATCGGGGTGCTGTTCCTGCTGCCCTGGCTCGATACCTCGCGCGTGCGCTCCGCCACCTTCCGGCCGATCTACAAGTGGTTCATGCTGGTCCTGGTGGTCGATGTGATCGTGCTGGGCTTCTGCGGCGCCCATCCGCCGGAGGGCTTCTGGGTGCCACTCGCCCAGCTCGGCACCCTCTACTACTTCTTCCACTTCCTCATCCTGCTGCCGATCCTGGGCAAGATCGAACGGCCTTTGCCATTGCCGCCCAGCATCGCCGACGCGGTGCTCAAGAAGGCGGGTTAAGCACCATGCGCAAAGCTCTTTCCACGGCCGCCATCGCGCTGGTCGCCTCGGCTGCGGGTGCGGTCGCCGTCGGTGCGGAATCCGTCAGCGCCTTCGAGACCGACAACACCCCGCCGAAGCTGCACTGGCACTTCGAGGGCCCGTTCGGCACCTACGACCGCGCCGCCGCCCAGCGCGGCTATCAGGTCTACGCCGAGGTATGCTCCGCCTGCCACTCCCTGTCTTTGCTTGCTTATCGCAACCTGACGGAGCTCGGCCTGACCGATAACGAGGTCAAGAGCCTGATCAAGGACATCCAGGTGCCCGACCTCAACGACGACGGCCAGCCCATCGAGCGGCCGGCGCGCCTGTCGGATCACTTCAAGAAACCCTTCCCCAACACTGCCGCGGCAGCCGCCGCCAACAACGGCAAGGCGCCGCCCGATCTCAGCGTGATCATCAAGGCGCGCGAGGATGGGCCGGACTATGTGCACGGAGTCCTCACCGGCTACGTGCCGTTCGACAAGCTGACGCCCGAGCAGATCAAGGAATTCAACGTCACCAAGGACGACTATTTCAACAAGTACTTCCCGGGCCACAAGATCGGCATGCCGCCGCCGCTTGCCGACGACAAGGTGACCTATGCCGATGGCACCAAGGCCACGCTCGACCAGGAAGCGTCCGACGTCGTGCAGTTCCTCTCCTGGGCGTCGGAACCGCATATGGAGGCGCGCAAGCGCACCGGTGTACGCGTCATCCTCTTCCTGCTGGCGATGGCCGGCCTGATGTACGCCGTGAAGCGCGCGGTGTGGGCCGACAAGCACTGATCGGTTTCATGCAAGGACGGAGTCGGTAGGCGCGTTCCGACAATTGGGGAACGCGTGCGAACCGATTGTTGTGGGCAGACGCTTGCACGCGTTGCGGTCCGCACTACGTGTCAATGACGTCCACTAACCTGGAGGGCGTCATGTGTGATTACTCACTGGAACTCTATCGTTCACGACCTGCTGTTCGAGAGGAGCAATACACCCTTCACCGCTTCCCCAGCGGCACGATGGGCTTCGTCTCGGCACGCGACTGCGAGACCGCGGTCTGCGTCCCGGCCGACGCGCATCTCAGGCTGGCGGGGATCAGCGAGACGGTGCAGCGCAGCTTCGCTGTGGGGGCCGTCGAAGAGGTGGTCATGACACGCCTGGAAGTGACCGGCCACGCTCACCGCGACGCCGTGCGCTTCGCCAACGGCAAGGAGGTTCTGTTGCAGAGCCTCAATGCCGGCATCACCGCCGAGATCGCCGCCTTCCCGTCGGATCTCACCGAGATCACCGGGACCGCGACGCGGCGTACGCCCGAGCTCGTCGACGCCTAAGCGCTCGACGACCGTGTAGTTGTCTTCCTGAGCCGGCGTTCGATCGCGTCGTGTCGCTGAAGTAGGCGTCGGGCGCGGTCGATCACCGGGATGTCGATCATTTTGCCGTCAACCGAGAAGGAGCCGCGGCGTTCCGCTGCGGCCCGTTCATCGGCAGCGATGATCTTGTGTGCGTAGGAGACCTCCTCGGCCGTGGGCGTGAAGGCCTCGTTCAGCGCCTGGACCAGGCCGGGATGCACGCAGGTGCCGCCCGAGAAGCCGAAGCGCCGCGCCCGTTCGGCGCTCTTTTTGTAGGCCGCCGGATCGGAATAGTCCGCCACCGTCCCCAGGATGCCGATCATCGCCACGCCGTGCGCCTGGGCGGCGAAGGCGACCAGCCGCTTGGGCAATTCGAGACTTTCGTCGCTCGGGATCGAACCGGTCTCCAGCGCGAAATCCTCGCCGCCCAGCATCATGGCGATCACCCGCGGCCCGTGCTCGGCGATGTCGTGGATGTGGGCGAGCGCGCGCGGATGCTCGATCATGGCGCCGAAGCCCACGCTGCCCACTTCCATGCCGCGCTCGCGTTCGAGCTCGCTCACCGCTTCGTCGAGCAGCCTGAGATGCTGCACGCCCTCGGTCTTGGTGATGAAGAGCGCCGAGAGGCCGGGCCGCATCGCCGCCTCGATGTCGGGCATGGCGAGCCGCAGCGGCCGGTTGATGCGCACCGCCACGTCGGCGCCACCGCGCGTCACCTTCTTCATCGTTTCGGGCAGCATCGCCCGCGCCTGCGGCTTCTCGGCCGGGGTGACGCTGTCCTCGAGATCGACCAGCACGCAATCGGCGCCGCGCTCGTGCGCCTTGTCGATGAAGCGGGGCACGTTGCCCGGCACGTAGAGAATCGAGCGCCAGACGGGCGGAACGGGACGGTTCACTTCTTCCTTCCCCATGAAATGGTGCCGGCCTTGCAGAGCTTGCCGTACTCGGCCTCGCCCAGCAGCGGCCTCAGCAGCGCCTCGTTGTGCTCGCCCAGCCTGGGGGCGGCGCTGCGCAGGGCGCCGGGCGTGCCGCTGAGCCGCGGCACCACGGGATGGGTCGGCAGCTCGCCCATCTCCTCGTCAGGGATCTCGATCAGCGCCTCGCGCTCCAGCACGTAGTCGTCCCGCGCGATCTGCGCGATGTCGTAGACCGGACCGATCGTGACGCCGGCTTCGTCGAAGAACTTCAGGTTTGAGGCGAGGTCGCGCTCGGCGATGAAGCCGCCGATGATGCGGTCGAGCTCCTCGCCGTGCTTCACGCGCTCGATGTTGGTGGCGAAGCGCGGGTCCTTCACCAGCTCCGGCCGGCCGATCTTGACCAGCACGCGCTCGGCCATGCCCTGGGTGGAGGCCGACAGGCACACCCAATGCCCGTCGCTCGTCCGATAGACGTTGCGCGGCGCGGCGTTGGTCGAGCGGCTGCCGGTCCGCATCTTCACCTCGCCGGTGAGCTTGTGGTTGGCGGCCTGCGGTCCCAGCACCGAGAACAGGGGATCGAACAGGGGCAGGTCGAGCGTCTGGCCCATGCCGCCGTTCAGCTCGACCTCGCGCAGCGCCACCAGCACCGCGCCGTAGCCGTAGAGCGCGGCCATGGCGTCGGCGAGATACATCGGCGGCAGAACGGGCTCGCGGTCGGCGAAGCCGTTCATCGAGGCGAAGCCGCTATAGCCCTCGATCAGGGTGCCGAAGCCCGGCTTGTGGCGATAGCGGCCGTCCTGGCCCCAGCCCGAGATGCGCACGATCACGAGCCTGGGATTGAGCGCGTGCAGCTCGGCCGGAGCGAGGCCCATGTCCTCGAGCACGCCCGGCCGGAAGCTCTCGACCAGGATCTGCGCGGAGCGGGCAAGCTCGCGCACGATGGCGCGGCCGGCATCGCTGCGCAGGTCGAGCGCCACGCTCTTCTTGTTGCGGCTGTAGACCTTCCACGCCGTCTCGATTCCCTTCACCCGCCACGAGCGCAAGGTGTCGCCCTCGGGCGGCTCCACCTTGATCACCTCGGCGCCGAAATCGGCGAGCTGCAGGGTGAGGATGTTGCCGGCGACCAGGCGCGACAGATCGACGACGCGGACCCCGTTCAGGGGGCCGCGCGCGGCAGGGTCGAAGTCTCGTCTGGCCGGCTTTCTAGCCAACGTGCTTTGCCATGAACTCCATGGTGCGGGCCATGGCCTGCTTGGAGGCCGCCGCATCGTAGCTGCCGCGCTCGTCGCAATGGAAGCCGTGGTCGGCCGGGTAGTCGTAGACGAGCACGTCGGGATGGAGCTTCCTGATCTCGTTCACATGCGCCATCGGGATGTGCATGTCCTTGTCGCCGAAATGCAGCATGGTCGGCACCTGCGGCTTCTCGTTCTTGGCGCCGTGGATGCCGCCGCCGTAATAGCCGATGGCCGCATCGGGCTTGAGCCGCGTCGCCGCCAGCCAGGTGATGGTGCCGCCCCAGCAGAAACCCGTGACTGCCACCTTCCTGGCGCCGCGCTTCTTCAGCTCCTCGATCGCCGCCTCGACATCCTGCACCGGCTTGTCGAAGCCGAGCTCCATCACGTACTTGCGGCCCTCGGCGATGGTGTCGGGCGTGTAGCCCAGCTCGACGCCCTTCTTGACGTGGTCGAAGAAGCACGGGGCAAGCGCCAGGTAGCCTTCCGCGGCGAACTTGTCGGTCACCGTCTTGATGTGGTGGTTGACGCCGAAAATCTCCTGGATGACCACGATGCCGGCCTTGGGCGTGCCCTTCGGCGTCGCCAGGTAGGCGCCGATCTCGCCGGCCTTGGACTTAAGACGGATATCTTCACCCATGAGAATTCCTCCCGGTTGCGGGCGGCATTGGACATGGTATTGCCGCGCCATTCAACCCTGCGCCCCACCCATCGCCGAAAGCATGTCATGTACATTCCGAAACTCTTCGAAGGCAGCGAAATTGCCGGCCGCGAGATCATGCAGGCCCATGGCTGGGCGCTGCTGATGACCGCAGGCGAGGATGGCGCGCCCGTCGCCACACACCTGTCGCTGATCTGGCAGGATGACGGCACGGAGCACGGCTTGCTGGTCGGCCACATGGCACGGGCCAATCCGCACTGGAAGCTGTTCGCCCGGCCAGCCAATTCACTGGCTCTGTTCTGGGGCCCGCACGCCTATGTCTCCCCCACGTGGTACACGCCCGGCCCCAAGGTGCCGACCTGGAACTACGTCACCGTCCATGCCTATGGCCGGCCGCAGGCGATCGAGGACACCGCGGGCGCCCTCGACGTGCTGGCCAGGTTGGCGGCTGTCTACGAAGGCGCCGGCGCCGACTCGTGGGGCCTCGGCCGGCTGCCGCCCGGCAATGCCGAGGCGCAGACGCGCGGCATCGTGGCGTTCCGCATGCCGCTGTCGCGGGTCGAAACCAAGCTCAAGCTCAGCCAGAACCGCGAGCTCGAGGACCGGCAGCGCGTGATCGCGAAGCTGGAGGCCAGCGACGGCCAGGACGCGCAGGCGACGGCCCGGTGGATGAAGCGGGTGCTGCCGTAGGCCGCCCACGCGGCGATCACCGCCATCGCATCGATCTCGGGCAGCCAGCCCGGACGCACCAGGCGCGCTGACCCGAAGAGAAGGTGCTGATGGGCGTCGCCGAGTGTCGATGAAGCGGTCGCGTACCGTGCGACAGGCGGGCGAGATCTGCGGATCGTCGATGTCCATCAGTCGATATAGTCCACCTTCTTCACGAAGCCGTCGCCGTCGGCCTGGGCGGGATCGCCTTCGCTGTCGTCGCGCTCGATGATCAGGCCGCTGGTCGCATCGATCAGGTTGAAGTCGCCGATGGCGTTGGCCGCCGCCTCCAGCGCTTACCTCCAGCTCTTGCCGGTGAACTCGCCCCTGGCCACGTCGAATTCCAGGATACGCAGATAACGCGTGCCTTCCCTGGCTTCGAAGGTGCCGAGACGGCCAAGCCCTCGAAGCCCTTGCTGCGGTGGACCTCGAACTTGACCGCGCCGGGCGTCGCCGGCAGCTGGAGCGACGGATTGTCTGGGCGAACGCGGTGTCGAACACCTGCAGCACCTTGCCCGCGCGATCGGTCTTGATCAGGAAGGGACCGAACTCGTCGCCGAACCACAGCGCGTCGCCGATCGGCTGGACCGATTCGATGTCGAAGTCGGCGCCGGTCAGGTAGCGCTGCTGCGTGTTCTCGTTGACGATTCGGAACGGCACCTTGCGGTCGGGGTCGCTGAGGAACGTCGTGGAAAGGCGCTCGACGGTGCCCGACTTCCAGTCCGGCTTGACCACATGGAACATCAGCATGGCGTCGGGCGAATTCGCCTTGGAGCCGAAGCGCTGTCGGTGAGCGTGAGGAAGGTCCCGTCCTTCAGGTTCCTGATGCCCGACAGGCCCTGTACCGGCGCCCTTGAACGGCAGGCTGATGCCGGTCGGCCGGGGAGCTAGCGCGACGGCGCTACGGTTTCCTGACGCTGGCTGAGGATCGTCGCGGTTCGCAACGACACGACGTCACCGGACGGCCTATCCGCGGCCGCGCATAAAGTCTGACCATTTGATGAATTTCCCGGCAGGGTTGAGGGGAGCGCTCGGCGACAGGAGCGCCGATGGCCGGGAAAGATGCCTGGGTCGGCGGCAAGGGCCGCGTCCTTCCATTTGGCTTGCTTCTTGCTCGCCGATCGTCGGGCCAACGACGGTCCGACATCCACGCTTCGCCCAACGACGGGCACTCGGCAACGACGCCGACATCGCGTCCGGTTCCTCACGGAGCCCGGCGATGGCGTTGTGCGATTTTTTTGGGCGAGCGCGAAGATGGCATTTCAAGCAAGGCGAAATCTCGCCGGCGTCGGAAGCGGCATCGCGCCAGGCGTGGGCAAGAGCGACATCTTCAATTCCACTACGACAGAGGAAGGAAAGTTGTAATGGCCTATCTGGTTCCCTCGGAGTTCGTCACCAAGATGGTGGATGCGGGCGAGTCCAAGATCTTCATGTCTACCCGGGACACGGTGATCCGCGCCTACATGGCCGGCGCGATCCTTGCGCTGGCCGCGGCATTTGCCGTCACGGTGACCGTTCAGACCGGCTATCCGATCATCGGCGCCATCCTGTTCCCTGTCGGCTTCTCGATGCTGTACCTGCTGGGCTTCGACCTGCTGACGGGCGTCTTCGTGCTGACGCCGCTCGCCCTGATCGACAAGCGGCCGGGCGTCACGTTCGACGGCGTGATGAGGAATTGGGGGCTTGTGTTCGTCGGCAATTTCCTGGGCGCCTTGACGGTAGCCCTGATGATGGCGATCGTCGTCACGTTCGGCTTCTCATCGCCGCCCGACAAGGTCGGGACGACGCTGGCCGGAATCGGCGTGGCGCGCACGCTTGGGCTACGAGGCCCATGGCGCGGCGGGCATGCTGACGCTGTTCATCCGCGGCATGCTTTGCAACTGGATGGTGTCGACGGGCGTGGTCGGCGCCATGATCTCGACGTCGGTCAGCGGCAAGGTGATCGCGATGTGGATGCCGATCATGCTGTTCTTCGGCATGACCTTCGAGCACTCCGTCGTGAACATGTTCCTGTTTCCGACCGCGCTGATGATCGGCGGCAAGTTCTCGATCATGGATTATCTGGTCTGGAACGAGATCCCGACCGTCGTCGGCAATCTGATCGGCGGACTGGCCTTCACCGGCCTGACCCTCTACGCCACGCACGTGCGGACGGCGCCGAAGCGCATCCTGGCCGATGCTTGATCGATCTCGAGCCTCACCCCGACCGGGGTGGGGCTCCTTGCTCCGGCTGGTCGGATGGCGCGTGAACTGAAGATCTCGGTCGGGCAGCACTCCGACAAGGGCCGCAAGGAGTCCAATCAGGATTTTCACGGCGCCCTGATTCCCGGACGAGCCGCTGCTCGGCCTGAAGGGCATCGCCCTCGCCCTGGCCGACGGGATCAGCAGCAGCGACGTGAGCGGGATTGCCGCCGAATCGGCCGTGAAGGGCTTCCTGACGGACTACTACTGCACCTCGGAGACGTGGTCCGTGAAGACCTCGGCGCGGCGCGTCATCGATGCCACCAACTCCTGGCTCCACGCCCAGACCCGCCGCAGCCGGCACGCCTACGACAGGGACAAGGGCTATGTCTGCACCTTCAGCGTGATGGTCCTGAAGTCGGCCACCGCGCATATCTTCCATATCGGCGATTCGCGCGTCTATCGCCTGGTCGGCTGTTCCCTCGAGCAGCTCACCGAGGATCATCGAATCGTCCTGTCGCCGGAGCAGACCTATCTCAGCCGGGCGCTGGGCATGAACCCCCAGGTCGAGATCGACTATCGGACGGTCCAGCTCGAGAAGGGCGACGTGCTGGTGCAGGCGACCGACGGCGTTTGCGAGCATGTCGATGCCCGTTCCGTCGCTGCCACGATTGCCGACCACGCCGAGGATCTGGACGGCGCCGCGCAGGCGATCGTTCGGCAAGCCTACGATCGGGGGAGCGTCGACAACCTCACCGTCCAGATCGCCAGGGTCGACGAATTGCCGGACGGCGAGGCCGGCGAGATGCTCGAGCAGGCGTCGAACCTGCCTTTGCCGCCGCTCCTGCAGGCGCGGATGATGTTCGACGGCTACCGGATCGTCCGCGAGCTTCACGGCAGTAACCGCAGCCATGCCTATCTCGCCGTCGACGCGGCGAACGAGGAAATCGTCGTCATCAAGATCCCCTCGATCGACCTGCGCGGCGATCCGGCCTATCTGCAGGCAGTTCATGATGGAGGAATGGATCGCGCGGCGCATCGACAGCGCCCATGTCCTGAAGCCCCATCTGCAGTCGCGAAAGCGCGGCTACTTCTACGTCGTCACCGAATTCGTCGACGGCCAGACCCTGGGCCAGTGGATGATCGACAACCCGCGGCCCGACCTGGAGACCGTCCGGGGCATCGTGGAGCAGGTCGCGCGGGGCCTGCGCGCCTTCCATCGCCTGGAAATGCTGCATCGGGACCTGCGGCCCGAGAACATCATGATCGACAGGACCGGGACGGCCAGGATCATCGACTTCGGCTCGACCCTGGTCGCCGGGGTCGCCGAGACCGAACCAGGCCGTCGATCGCGACCCCGTTCCGGGCACGGCGCAATACACCGCACCCGAGTATTTCCTGGGCGAAGGCGGCACGCCCTGCTCCGACCTGTTCTCGCTGGGCGTGATCGCCTACCAGATGCTGACGGGAAGGCTGCCCTACGGCGCGGAGATGGCGAAGGCGCGCACGAGATCGCAGCAACGCCGCACGGCATACCTCTCCGCACTCGACGCCGATCGCGAGATCCCGGCCTGGATCGACGGCGTGCTCAGGAAGGCCGTCCATCCCGATCCGCGCAAGCGCTACGAGGAATTGTCCGAGTTCGTGTTCGACCTTCGCCATCCCGACGAGCGCTTCCTGCAGGCCGTCGCCCGCGCCGCTGATCGAGCGCAACCCTCTGCTGTTCTGGAAGGGGTTGTCGTTCCTCCTAGCGTGCGCCGTCCTGCTCCTGCTCGCCGTCCCTTACGGCCTTGGATCGTAGGCCGTTCCTAGACGTTGAAGCGGAAATGGAAGACGTCGCCGTCCTTGACGGCGTAGTCCTTGCCTTCGAGGCGCAGCTTGCCGGCATCGCGCGCGCCGGCCTCGCCGTTCAGCGCCACGTAGTCGTCGTAGGCGATGGTCTCGGCGCGGATGAAGCCCTTCTCGAAGTCGGTGTGGATGACGCCGGCCGCCTCCGGCGCCGTGGCCTCGCGCCGCACCGTCCAGGCGCGCGCCTCCTTCGGCCCGACGGTGAAGAAGGTCACGAGGTCGAGCAGCTGGTAGCCGGCGCGGACGACGCGGGCGAGGCCGGTCTCCTTCAGCCCCAGCGAGGCCAGATACTCGGCCTGGTCCTCGGGCGGGAGCTGCGCCACCTCGGCCTCGATGGCGGCCGAGATCACCACCGCCGGCACGCCCCGTTGGCGGGCATGGTCCTCGGCCTTGGCGCTGTAGGCATTGCCGGTGGCGGCCGAGGCCTCGTCGACGTTCAGCACGTACATCATCGGCTTGGCGGTGATGAGCTGCAGCCGCTGGAAGACCGGCCGCTCCTCCGCGGTGATCGCCGCCGCGCGGGCGGGCTTGCCGTCGCGCAGGACGTCGAGCGCCTTCCTCACGACCGGCGCTTCGGCGGCGGCTTCCTTGTCGCCGCCCTTGGCGCGCTTCTCGAGGTTGGGCAGGCGCTTCTCCAGGCTGTCGAGGTCGGCCAGCATCAGCTCGGTCTCGACGATCTCGGCGTCGCGCACCGGATCGACGCTGCCCGAGACGTGGGTGACGTCGGAATCCTCGAAGCAGCGCAGCACATGGGCGATGGCGTCGACCTCGCGGATGTTGGCGAGGAACTGGTTGCCCAGCCCTTCGCCCTTCGACGCGCCCTTCACCAGGCCGGCGATGTCGACGAATTCGAGCTGGGTGGGGACGATCTTGGCCGAGCTCGGCGATGGCGGCGAGCCTGTCCAGCCGCGGATCGGGCACGGCGACGCGGCCGACATTGGGCTCGATGGTGCAGAACGGATAGTTGGCCGCCTGCGCCGCCTGGGTGGCGGTCAGCGCGTTGAACAGGGTCGACTTGCCGACATTGGGCAGGCCGACGATTCCGCAGTTGAAGCCCATTGTTACGCTTTCGACTCGTCGACCGGAGGTTTGGGAGGCGGCGCGAGATGCGCCACCCGGCTCATATAGCGCTCGTCGGCCTTGGCGGTGCCCTCGACCAGCAACGCCGCCTCGTCGGCCAGCGCGCCCAGCGCCTTGGGCAGCCAGCCGTCCTTGGGGTCGCGCTCGTCGGGCTCGAAGTCGCGCAGCACCCAGTGCAGCACCAGGTCCTTGTGGCCGGGATGGCCGATGCCGATGCGCACGCGGCGATAGCCGTTGCCGACATGGGCGTCGATGTCGCGCAGCCCGTTATGGCCGCCGGCGCCGCCGCCCTTCTTCATGCGGATGCGGCCCGGCGCGAGGTCGAGCTCGTCATGGAACACGACCACGCGGTCGAGCGGGATCTTGAGGAAGCGCACCGCCTCGCCCACGGCGCGGCTCGATTCGTTCATGAAGGTCATGGGTTTCAGGACCAGCGTACGCTCGCCGCCGAGATGGCCTTCCGCCGCCTCGCCGTTGAAGCGCGAGCGCCAAGGCGAGAAGACACGGCGGCGGACGATCTCGTCCACCGCCATGAATCCCACATTGTGCCGGTGCCCCGCGTAGCGTGGCCCGGGATTGCCGAGCCCGACCAGCAGAAGCATCGAACGGACGGAGGTCCGTGCCTGCCGCTACTTCTTGGCCGGAGCCGGGGCCTTGCCGCCGGCCGCCGGCGCTGCCGCCGGAGCCGCGCCCGCCGCCGGGGCCGCGCCGGCCGCCGGAGCCGCTGCCGCCGCGCCCTCGGCCGCTGCCGGAGCCCCGGCCGCATCTGCCGCCGCCTGGGCCGCCGCCTCGCGCACCACGGTCGGCGCCGCGATCGTCGCCACGGTGGCGTTCTTCTCGCGGCTGACCACGCGCACGCTCTCCGGGATGTTGAGCGTCGACAAATGGATCGAGTGGCCGATCTCGAGGCCGGTCAGGTCGACCTCGAAGTATTCGGGGATGTCGGCGGGCTTGGTGCGCACGGTGATCTCGTGCAGCACGACGTTCAGCACGCCGCCGCGCTTGATGCCGGGCGCCTGGGCCTCGTTCTTGAAATGGACCGGCACCTGCACGGTGATGATCGAATCGGGCCCGATGCGCAGGAAGTCGAGATGCAGAGCCTTGTCCGTCACCGGATCGACCTGCACGTCGCGCGGCAGGACGTCGTAGTCCGTGCCCTCGACCTCGATCTGGAGGCGGTGGTTGAAGAACCCCTCCTTGTGCAGCTCGCGCTCGATCGATTTCGGCTCGACCGCGATCATGACGGGGGATTGCTTGTCGCCGTAGATCACGGCGGGAATCAGTCCTTCGCGACGGCTGGAACGGGCGCCCCCTTTGCCGGCCCGGTCCCGCTTCTTCGCGACGACCTTCGTCGTCTCTGCCATTTCAACTTCTCCTAAGGTTGCTCTCTCTCACTCGCGGCGCGGCCTCCAGGGGTGCCCAACGCCGGATCTCCAAAACTTCCTGCCGAACGCCTCAATCGAACAGGCTCGACACCGACGTCTCGTCGGCGATGCGCTTCATCGCCTCCGCCATCAGCGTGGCGATGCTGAGCGGCCGCACGTTGGGCGACACGCGCACCGCCTCGGTCGGCTGGATGGAGTCGGTGATCACCATCTTCTCCATCGGCGATGCCGCCACGCGGGCCACCGCGCCGCCCGACAGCACGCCATGCGTGACATAGGCCGACACCGACTTCGCCCCCTGGTCCATCAGGGCGACGGCGGCGTTGCACAGCGTGCCGGCCGAGTCGACGATGTCGTCGATCAGGATGCAGTCGCGGTCGCGGACGTCGCCGATCACGTTCATGACCTCGCTGACTCCCGCCTGCTCGCGGCGCTTATCGATGATGGCGAGGTCGGCGTCAATCCGCTTGGCGATGGCACGAGCGCGCACCACGCCACCGACGTCGGGCGACACCACGGTCAGGTTGCGGTTGGTCAGCGTCTCCTTGATGTCCTTGCTGAACACCGGTCCGGCGAAGAGATTGTCGACGGGGATATCAAAAAAACCCTGGATCTGGGCGGCGTGCAGATCGAGGGTCAGAACGCGGCTGGCGCCGGCGTGGGTGAGCAGATTGGCCACGAGTTTCGCCGAAATCGGCGTCCGTGGCCCGGTTTTTCGGTCCTGCCGGGCATAGCCGTAATAGGGCATCACGGCGGTGATGCGGCGCGCCGAGCTGCGGCGCAGCGCATCGATGGTGATCAGGAGCTCCATCAGATGGTCGTTGGCCGGAAAGCTCGTCGACTGGAGCACGAACATGTCCTCGCCGCGCACATTCTCCAGGATCTCGACGAAGATCTCGTTGTCCGAGAAGCGGCGGATATTGGCCTTGACCAGCGGCAACGCCAGTTTGGCGGCAATGGCTTCTGCCAGCGGGCGGTTGCTGTTGCCGGTGAGAATCTTCATATCGCGACCCCTGCGCCGGGCGGGATCTCGTTAAGTCGTTGATTTAAGACGACAAAACGGCCATTCCCGGCCGCGACGCGGCGGACCATACCAATGCGACGCAAGTCTGTAAACGGCCTGAAATATCGCTTTCTCAGGCGTTGTTGATGGCCTCGCTCGCGGGAGCGTCACCAGGCTCACGCCCAGTTCTCGAAGGACCCGCATCCCTGCGAACCGGCAACAATCAGCTCAACTAGCGCGCCGGGTTTCGCGTCCGTTGCGGCCAGAAAACTTCTGCAGGGCTGGCGGCGCACGGCCTTGAGCATCTGATGATGCGTTGCGTTTGACCCGGGCATAGCGAGAACTTGTCGGCGGCCCGCGTCCGCCACGTTTCCAGGGTTCTTTCATGGTCAGCGCATTCCTTCTCCTGTTCGAACGGCGTGCCGGCCTCGCCGAACACTTGCGGCAACACGCGGCATAGGCCGGCCGGACGCGGTTGGACGGTCTGGTCGAAGAACTCGGAGACCGGGCTTTCAGCACCTTGAGCGAATTCGAAGAGCCGGCTTGAGCCGATGCAGTTGGAGCCACGCTCGTTCTTCTGAATTCCTTCGGAAAAAACAGACCGATTGCGTCGAATCTACGGCCGACTGGCTCATCCCGAGCAAGCAGCGTCGCTGCCGCATTCGGGCAACCGACCCCCGCCCTGTGGAGTGGACCGACCGGATGGAGGTCGGCAGATCCTGCCGATTGTAAGCCACCAATCAGCCGCTACACTGATCGAAGGGGAACGCGCAGACGCTCTAATTGGGGGCTTGGGGAATGGCAGTCGAAGCGATCGGGTCCACCCCGCGATCGAAGGCGGCGCCTTGGAACGATCCCATCATTCGGGGGTGGGTCTTCCAGATCCTGGTTGTCGGCCTGGTCGCCGGGCTGGTTTACACCTTGGTCCGCGACACAGTCGACAATCTGGAGCACCAGAGGATCGCGAGCGGGTTTCACTACCTGAAGCGCGAGGCTGGCTTCGAGATCAGCGATTCCTTGATCCCGTACTCTCCGACGGACAGCTATGGCAGAGCCATCCTGGTCGGCCTGCTCAACACGTTGCGTGTGTCGGTGCTCGGCATCGTGCTGGCAACCGGCATCGGTACGTTGATCGGCATCGGCCGCCTGTCGCCCAACTGGCTGATGGCGAAGCTGTGCGAAGGATACGTGGAAGTCTTTCGCAATGTTCCGGTACTGCTCTGGATCATCCTCTTCTACAAGCTGATCAGCGAGGCTCTGCCTGGACCGCGCGACGCGGTCAGGTTGCTTTGGAGCGCGGTCGTCCTGAGCAACCGTGGCCTCTACATTCCCGTGCCGGTAGACGATCCTATCTACGCCTGGATGGGCGTCGCCTTGCTGGTCGGCCTTGGCGGGACATGGGGCCTGGGACGCTGGGCCAGGGCACGACAAGCAGCGACAGGCGAGGCCTTTCCCTTCGTCCGCGCCGGCGCGATCCTGGTGTTGGGCGTGCCCTTCGGGGTCTGGCTGCTGGGCGGCGCGCCGCACCATTTGAGCTGGCCCGAGCTCAGGGGCTTCAACTTCGTCGGGGGCATGGTCATTCAACCTGAGTTCGCGGCGCTGCTGGTCGGCCTGGTCGTCTACTTTTCGACGTTCATCGCCGAAGTCGTGCGATCCGGTATCGTCTCGGTCAACAAGGGCCAAAGCGAAGCCGCGGCTGCCATGGGACTGACGCGTAGTCAGGGGCTGCGCCTGATCCTGTTGCCCCAGGCGATGCGCGTGATCATTCCGCCCATGAGCAATCAATATCTGCGTATCATCAGGAGCAGCTCGCTGGCGATCGCTATCGGCTATCCCGACCTCGTTGCCGCCGTCTATGTGACCATCAACCAGACCGGCCAGGCGGTCGAGAATGTCCTGCTCATCGTGGCGACCTATCTGACGGTCAGCCTGTCGATATCGGCCTTCATGAACTGGTACAATAAGCGTGTCGCGCTCAAGGGCTCTGACCGTAGGCCGAACGAATTCTCCAGATCGAGACCTTCGGCGTCAGCTTATAGACTTAATCGTCAAAGCCATGCCCCGGCAAAAGGCACCGCACCCCTGTGCCTTCCACGCTTTGGTCAAGTGGAAACGCGCCGGGTTTGGCGCTTCTTTTGCCGGTCAGGCGACGACGCGTCCGATCAAATGCGCGCCAGCATCGATTTCTTCGTCGCTCCACGCGGCAAAGCCCAGGAACAATCCCTGCTCCGTTGCCTTGCCGATGTAATGACTTGATAGCGGCCGCGCTGTTACGCCGGCTTTTGCCAAGCGCGCGCATAGCAATCGATCGTCCTGGCGGCAGCGGGCCAGGAGCTGCATCCCTCCGGCGGGCGGGTCGATCGCAAATGCACCCCGCGTTTCCGCCGCCAGTGCCTGGACCAGGCGGTCACGTCGTGCCCGGTAGAGGCGGGTCATGCGGCGGATATGGGCGGCGTGAGTGCCGTCGTCCATGAACTCCGACAGGGCCTCCTGCAGGGTCGCGGAGACAAGCTGGCCAGTGTGGCGCTGTGCGAGCTCGAATGTTTCGATCAGGCTCTCGGGGACCACCGTGTAGCCGACACGAATGTCAGCCAGCATCACTTTGGAAAAAGTGCCGACGTAAAAGACCCGACCTGCTCCGTCGAGCCCTTGCAGGGACGCGACCGGTCTTCCGTCGTAGTGGAACTCACTGTCGTAATCGTCTTCGATCAGAACGGCGCCGGTGGACTTCGAGAAGCGCAGCAGCTCGAGCCGTCGATCGATCGGCATCAGCTTCCCGGTTGGGTATTGATGTGAGGGCGTGACGAAGATGAGCCTGGGCCTGTCCTTCCGGCCGGCGAGCGCCAGACCGCTGCGGTCGAGAGGCACACCGGTCACCTGAGCGCCAGAGGCTTCGAGCGCCGCGCGGGCACCACCATAGCCGGGGCTCTCCAGCCACGCGATGTCACCCGCTTCCAGGGTGACACGGACAATCAGCTCGATGGCCGCCTGTGCCGAGGACGTGACGATGATCTGGCGCGGCTCGGTCCTGACGCCGCGATGCCCGATGAGATACCGGGCCAGCGACCGCTGCAAAGCGGGGCGATTGTGCGCACTGCCCCCCAAAGGACGAGCATTGCGCGCCGCCCGGCGCAGACATCGTGCCCAGACGTCGTGCGGGAACGCTCGCCCATCGGCCAGACCCGGAGCGAACGGGCGAGGGGAGCCTTCGTGTTGGAAAGGCCAATTCGATTGGCCGATCCGCCGTGCCCAATTCGAGAGCCGCTGACGCACGGGAGCCCCAGTCCGCCCACGTGCGGCACCGGCAACCGGCGGCCGGACAAGACCGGCGGCAATCGAGGGGCGGCGGCCGCGTGCGACGTCGAGGTAGCCCTCGGCGGCCAGTTGATCGATGGCGGCAGACACGGTGTTGCGCGAGACGCCCAGGTGTCCGGCAAGGATGCGACCGGAGGGCAATCGATATCCTTGTGGCAACCGCCCGTCGGCGATGGCCGATCTCAACTGCTCGTAGAGTTGCCGTGTCAACGGCGCAGCACTGCGGCGATCGAGATCGATCAGGCCCGCAAGCGGTTGGCCACTCAAACTGGCCCCCTTATATTTTCATAACCTGATCTATTCATATAGCCAGTCTATCCTCATGCTGGACCGGTATGAAGAGCGATCATCTCCCGAGACATGTCGCGCTGCTGCTGTTTGCCGTCGTCGTTCTCGCCTGGGGTTTCAACTGGCCGGTGACCAAGTTGATCGTTCACAGTATTTCGCCCCTGTGGACGGTGGCGTTCCGCAGCCTGATCGCCACGGTCGTGCTGCTGGGTCTCCTGTGGGGTCAGGGAAATCTGATCGTGCCCCGGCGCGGCGACCTTCCTCTCGTGTTCGGTATCGCTCTTCCCCACATGGTCGCCTTCTCGACGTTGTCGGCGATCGGCATCCAGTTCGTTCCCGCCGGTCGCGCCATCGTGCTGGGTTACACCACTCCGCTTTGGGTGATCCCGGCCGCGCGGCTGTTTCTGGGCGAGCCCATCACCACGCGGCACTTGGCGGGTGGCGTGCTGGCGCTGGCGGGACTGTTGCTCATGTTCAATCCGGCCTCGTTCGATTGGAGCGATAGTCGGGCTCTTCTCGGCAACGGTCTGCTTCTGCTTGCGGCCGCCTGTTGGGCGGTCAGCATCGTTTATGTCCGCGCCCACACGTGGATATCGACGCCGTTTCAGCTCGTCTTCTGGGAAGCGCTGCTAGCGACGGGCCTGCTGGCGCTGTTGGCCTTGTTCTTCGACGGCGTGCCCCAGGTCGAGTGGACGCTGCCTCTCGTGCTTCTACTGCTCTATGGCGGGGTATGCGGGAACGCGCTGGCCTATTGGGCGATCGCCATGGTCAACCGAAGTCTGCCTGCGACCACAACCTCGCTCGGCCTGCTGGGAACACCAGTGGTGGGGACGCTGAGCGCTGCGATTGCCCTTGGTGAGCCCATCACTCTGACGCTGTTTAGCGCGATGGCCTTGATTGCGGGTGGCATTGCCCTCGGCACGACCACGCGCTTGAAGCGCTAGCGGGGGCCGCGTTGCCGAGGCACAGGTCAGAAACGAAAGTGCTCTACGAACAACCTATGAGATAAATGTGAAAGTCGATGCCAGTCGCTACGCGATGCTTGATTGTATCGAGCGAGGCTTGCAACTCGATGGAATTCTACCTGGTAGGTTGAAGGTAAGACGCCGTGTGAAAGGACTGCACGATGCACTTTGTAAAGTGGCGCGGGCTACATTGAGAAATGGTTGTCATGTGCCTGTCCGTCAACGGACCAGAGCCAACATTGCGATACCGGCGATGACAAAGGTCGACGCCGTGATGCGACGAAGTCCGAACGCCTCCTTGAGCACAAAAGTTCCGATCACCGTGCCGAAAATCACGCTGGTCTCCCGCAGGGCGACGACTGGCCCAAGAGGAAGGGCCTTGCCCAAGCAAGTCCGCCTCGTAGGGGCGCCACAAGACGCCGACATGAAACACCATCGCGCGATGGCCACCACCTGATAGACAGAGGACCATATCATCGCGTGTTGCGCGTTGCCCGGACGCTGGCCGATCTGGATGGTTCCGATGCTGTATGACGCCTCCACATTGCAGAGGCTCTGTCGTGGCGTCGGCCCGTTACCCGGCAGGCTGTTGCCGCCTAACGCCGCCGAGGTAGGCCGAGGATCGGGGCAGGGGCTGCCTCGACAGTGAGGAAGGCCTCGAGCGCCAGGGTCCGGTCAGGGGGCGTGTGCCACGTTCCATTAAGATACCGGGCTGCCGGGATCCCACCCGAGGTATCTGGCGACCTGGGCGAGGCTTGGCTCCAAGCCTCCGCTGTTTGGCCTCCAAGCGCTCCACCAATGTCCGGGGCGCGGGGGGAGGGGTCGTAGCCGAGGAAGGCCACGTGGGTCGGAATTGGGCTGCCACGGGCTCTGTCTTTCCCTTCTCCCAATTCACGACCGTTTCAGTTGAGACCCCAAGTCGGACGGCTGCCTCGCGCCGGAGAAGCCCCAATTCCCGGCGCCGCTTCTTGAGGCGCTCCCCCAGCGTCCGGGGATCTTCGGAACATTCCTTTGGTTTCAGAGCCTTAAGTCTCAGCGGTACGCCCTGACAAAATGGCACCGCACAAATGAGGCTGCGGAGCCTTTTGGTCGCTCTACACGCCGTGCGGATCCGTCACGAACGGCCACTGCGCCTTGTCGACCTTGGTGTAGGGCAGGAGCGACCAGTCCGGCACCAGCGCGCCGGGTGCCGCCACATAGACCACCTCGCTGGCGATCGGCGCGTAGGCGGCGTGGAAGTGCTGCATGGATTTCACGACCACGACCTTCTTGGTCGAGGGATCGACGCCGAGCTTGGTGAAGCAGTCGCGGCTCAGGCACTGGGTGCGCTTGGAATTGACGATCACCGTCACGCCCTCGATCTCGAGTGCCGCGGCGTCGCCGATCGACCCCACGCTCTTGCGCTCGCCGCCGAACTCGATGGCGACGTCCTTGCCGAGCTTGAGCACCCGGGCGCGGGCATCGACCGGCGGGCCGGATTGGGGTCCGAGCTTGCCGCCCAGGCGGATGTCGAGCTCGGCGCCTTCGCCGACCTCGAAGGCAAGCTTCACCGCGCCGGGATCCCAGATCATGCCGAGCGCGGCGTCCTTGACCTTCCTGTCCAACAGCGCCTTCAGGATGAAGGTCGAATCGGAGGCCGCGCCGCCGCCGGCATTGTCCGACACATCGGCCAGCACCATGGGCTTGGGCAGATTGTGCGAGGAAGCGCGGGCCATCGCCGCCTCGAGGGAGACATAGGGCGGCTGTGTGACCTCGCGCATGGCGAAGAACTCCCGGCCGAGCTCGCGCGCCAGGCGCTCGGCCTTGGGCCGGTCGCCGTCGGTGATGGCGATGATCTTGCTGCCCATCTCCCTGATGTCGGACCACGGAAAGCCGTGGGCGATCGAGAGCGACAGCACGCCGTCCTTGCCCTCCATCGCCTGCAGTTTGTCGACGAAGCCGCGCATGGGCTGGCGCGTGGTGTGGAACAGGCCGATCATCCGGCAGTCCCAGGCCGCCATCACCGGCCTGGTGCGCCCTTCGATGGCGCCTTCCATCACGGTGAACAGATCGTCGGCGCGCTCGGGCACGTCGACATGCGGATATTCCTTGAACAGCACCAGCGCGGTGGCGTCGCGCAGGGTGCCCTCGCCGATATTGCAATGCAGATCGAGCTCGGCGCCCACCGGCACATCCGGCCCGACGACCCTGCGTACGGCGGCCAGAATGTCGCTTTCGCAATCGTCATAGCCTTCGGCCACCATGGCGCCGTGCATGGAGAGCAGCACGCCGTCGACCGGCAGGCTGGCCGCGAGATCGGCGATGATCTCGTCGCGGAAGGATTCGTAGACCTTCCTCACCGTCTTGCCAGCCGGCTGCGCGAAGGCGCACAGGCTTTCGACCACCTGCCAGCCCTTGGCCTCCGCCCGGCCGCGCCATACCGCGAGGGGCGCGCCGAACATCGGCACGTTCTTGCCGTAGCTGCCCTTGCGGAAGAGGCAGGTGTCCTCGAAAAGCTGATGGCCGGTGGGGATGGAAGCGAAGGTGTTGGTCTCGGTGCCAAGCGTGGCGATGAAGATCTTTTTCATGGAATGATCTTAGAGCATGTTCGTTTTTGCAGGAGAAGGTTTGCAGGAGAAGAAATGAGCGATCAGGCGCCATTGCAATCCATGCCGCTCTATACGCATGTCGACCGTGTCGCCCGTGGCCTGGCGGCGCTCGGCATCGGGCCTGACGACGAGATCCCGGCCGAACGGCTCTTCGCTCTCGACCAGTGGCACTATCACGGCACCGACGCCATACGCGATGCCGCCCGTTTTCTCGGCCTGGGGCCGCAGAGCGAGGTGCTCGATATCGGGGCAGGCATCGGCGGTCCGGCGCGGTTCCTCGCCCATGCGACGGGGTGCCGCGTCACCGCGCTCGAGTTGCAGCCCGAGCTTCACCAGGTCGGGCTCGACCTGACGCGCCGCAGCGGCCTCGGCGGGCGAGTCATGACCTGTGCGGCGATGCGCTGACCCATCCGCTGCTGTCGGGGGCCTTCGACGCGGCCATCAGCTTCCTCGCGATCCTGCATGTCGCCGACAGGCCGGCCCTGATGAGAAGGCTGGCCGACGTCCTGCGCCCTGGCGGCCGGTGCTACATCGAGGATCTCAGCCAACGCGCGCCGTTTGCGCCGACGGATCTGCAGGACCTGCGCACGGTCGTGCACGGCGTCACGGTCACCGGCATCGATGACTATGCCGGCGACCTCCGCGACGCCGGCCTTGCCGACGTCGTCGCGACGGACCTGACCGACGACTGGGCGCCGTACGCCGCAGAGCGACTCGAAGCCTGGCGGGCCGGTCGCACGGCCTATGCCGCCGTGCACGGCGACGGCGCCTGGGCGGCGCAGGAGCTGTTCTATGCCGTCATCGACCGCCTCTATCGCAGCGGCAGCCTGGGCGGCGTCCGGCTGACCGGGCGCCGTCCCTAGGATCAGGCCGCCAGGGCGCGATCCATGAGGGCGGCTTCGGCGCCGCCGAGATCGGCGGTGCCGAACTGGGCGAGCTTGTTGCCGCCCAGGCGCGTGTCGCCATAGAGCGTGGCGAAGTCTGACTCCGCCTCGGCCAATGCGGCCAGCGCCGCGATCCTGGCAAGGCCTTCGCACAGGAAGCGCGCGCGCCGTTCGGCGTCGCCGGAGCGCAGCACCGACGACAGCGTATCGGCCAGCGGCCGCACGTCGAAGGCCGCCGCCGCGGCCTTGGCCAGCGCGCCGACCGTCGCCATCGCCTGGTCGGGGTGCCGACCGGCGGCGCGCAGCACGTCGAGCGCCATGACATTGCCCGAGCCTTCCCAGATGGCGTTGAGCGGCGATTCGCGGAAGTAGCGCGCCAGCGGCAGGTCCTCGGTGTAGCCGTTGCCGCCCAGGCATTCGAGCGATTCGTACACGACCTGCGGGGTGGTCTTGCACACCAGGAACTTCACCGCCGGGGTGAGCAGCCGCACATAGGCCGCCTCGGCGGGATCGCCGGCGGCGCGCTCCGACGCGCGGCACAGGCGGAACACCAGCGCCACCTGCGCCTCGAGCTCGAGGGCGAGGTCGGCCACGGTGGCGCGCATCGAGGGCTGATCGGCGAGCCGCCGCTGGAACACCGAGCGATGGCGGATGTGGTTCAGCGCCTGGGAAAGCGCGATGCGCATCTGGCCGGCGGAGGCGATGGCGCAGTCGAGCCTGGTCAGGTTCACCATCTCGATGATGGTGCGCACGCCCGCGCCTTCCGGCCCGACCCGTTCGGCATGGGCGCCGTGGAATTCGACCTCGGACGAGGCGTTGGACTTGTTGCCGAGCTTGTCCTTCAGGCGCTGGAAGCGGATCGCGTTCTGCCTGCCGTCGGGGCGGTAGCGCGGCATCAGATAGCAGGTGAGGCCCTGCGGCGCCTGTGCCAGCACCAGGAAGGCGTCGCACATGGGCGCCGACATGAACCACTTGTGGCCGGTGATCTCGACATGATCGCCCGCCGGCCTCGCCTCCGTGATGTTGGCGCGCACGTCGGTGCCGCCCTGTCGTTCGGTCATGCCCATGCCCAGGGTCACGCCGGCCTTCTCCCACCACGGCAGGGGACGCGGATCGTAGGTGCGTGTCTGGATGCGCGGCAGCCACTTGGCCAGCAGCGCCGGCTCGGCGCGGAGCGCGCCGATGCAGGCATGCGTCATGGTGATGGGGCACATGTGCCCCGCCTCCGCCTGGGTGGCGAGATAGAGCCGCACGGCGCGCGTCGAGACAGGCGCGGGCCGGTCGCTGCCATCATGCGCCGAGGCATGGATGCCATGGCCGATGCTCCTGGCCATCAGGGCGTGATAGGCGGGATGGAACTCGACGAAATCGATGCGATTGCCCTTGGCGTCCATGATGCGCAGCTTGGGCGGGTTCTCGTTGGCGACCCGGCCGAGATCGAGCGTCTCGGCGGCGCCATAGTCCTTGCCGCAGGCCGACAGGCCGGCGAGATCCAGCCCGGCGCGCCGGGCCGCGTCGCTCAGCGGCCGGTCGGTACCGAACAGGTCGACGTCGCCGAAGGCGGGCGACTGGTTGAACGAGGCGTCTTCGAGCAGGCCGCTGGACATGCGCCATCCTACCCCAGGCCGGCGCGGATGCGCAGCCCGTGCCTCCGTCGCGTCAGCCGCCGCCTTCGTACTTGAAGGAGATCTTCACCTTGGTGCGGTAGGCGGTGACCTTGCCCTCCTCGATGACAAGGTCCTGCTCGACGACCTCGGCGACGCGCAGGTCGCGCAGCGACTTGGCCGCGCGCTCGACCGCCGCCCTGGCCGCCTTTTCCCACGAATCGCTGCTGGTGCCGACCAACTCGATCACTTTGTAGACGCTGTCCGCCATGCGAGCCTCCCTCGACACGGTTCAACCGTCTTCGTCGCGGCCGGGTCAGGGGGAGGCGCGGCAGCGAGTGCCTTGCAGGCCTTTTCCTTGGTCGTACGGCTAGCCTAGCACGCCTCTGGCAGGACGCTCAATTCACGCCGCGAACTTGCCGAACTCCCAGTCGCGTCCGGGTGCGGCGGCAAACAGCGCCTTGGTGTATTCGTCGCGCGGCGCGCCGAAGACCTGCTCGGCCGAGCCGTACTCGACGACCCGTCCCTTGCTCATCACCGCGACGTAGTCGCAGATCTGGGCCGCGACGCGCAGGTCATGGGTGATGAACAGCACGGCGAGGTTGAGGCGCTGGCGGATCTCGTCGAGCAGCTCCAGCACCTGCTTCTGCACCGAGACGTCGAGCGCGGAGACCGCCTCGTCGGCGATCAGCAGCTCGGGCTCCATGGCGAGTGCGCGGGCGATGCAGATGCGCTGGCGCTGCCCGCCCGAGAACTGGTGGGGGTAGCGGTCGAGCGCGTTGGGATCGAGCCTGACGGTCTCCATCAGCTTTCTGGCCCGCGCGAGGGCCTCGTCGCGCTTGAGGCCGAAATTCATCGGCCCCTCGATGATGAAGTCGCCCACCGTGATGCGCGGGTTCATCGACCGGTAGGGGTCCTGGAACACGATCTGCACCCGCCGGCGGTGCGGCCGCAGCCGGCCGGCCGGCATGGTGGCGATCTCGGTGTCGCCCAGGAAGACCTTGCCCTCCGAGGGATCGATCAGGCGGGCGATGCAGCGCGCCACCGTCGACTTGCCCGACCCCGACTCGCCCACGATGCCCAGCGTCTCGCCGCGGCGGATGTCGAGGTCGACATCCATGGCGGCCTTCACCACGCGCGCCTTCTGGAAGAAGCCGTGGCCGCTGTAGGTCTTGCCGAGCTTCTCGGTGCGCAGCACGGTGATGCCGTCCTTGCGCACGCCGCGATGCTGCGGATGGATCGACGGGACCGAGGAGATCAGCATCTTCGTGTAGCCCTGCTGCGGGCGCGACAGGATCTGCTCGGTGGGGCCCATCTCGACCAGCTCGCCCCAGCGCAGCACGGCCACCTTGTGGGCGATCTCGGCGACCACGCCGAAATCGTGGGTGATGAACAGTACGCCGGTGCCCTGGCCCGCCTGCAGCTCGGCGATCAGCTTCAGGATCTCGGCCTGGGTGGTGACGTCGAGCGCCGTGGTCGGCTCGTCGGCGATCAGCAGCACGGGATCGAGCACCAGCGCCATGGCGATCATGATGCGCTGGCGCTGGCCGCCCGAGAGCTGGTGCGGGTAGGAGGCGTAGATGCGCTCCGGCTCCGGCAGCTTCACGCGGCTCAGGATGGAGATGATCTTGGCCTTGCGCTGGGCGGCGTCGAGCCTGGTGTGGGTCTCCAGCACCTCGTCGATCTGCAGGCCGCAGGTCATGACCGGATTGAGCGCCGTCATCGGCTCCTGGAAGATCATCGACATGCGCGTGCAGCGCAGTTCGCGCAGGCGCGTCTCGCTGGCGGCCAGCACGTTCTCGCCTTCGAGCAGGATCTCGCCCGCGGTGGGCTTCAGCGCCTTGGCCAGCAGGCCCATGACGGTGAAGGCGATGACCGACTTGCCCGAGCCCGATTCGCCCACCAGGCAGACGATCTCGCCGGGATTGACCGTGAAGCTCACCTTCTCGACGGCATGGGCCCGATCGGCGCCGGGCGGCAGGGCAACGCTCAGATTGCGGACTTCGAGGACCGGCCTTTTCTCACTCATCTGTACACACCGTCGTCCCGACCGAGGGGCGCAGCGCCGCGCGGAGGGACCTTGTTTCAACCATTGGAAACTCGCCGCAGGGACGAGAGCCCTCGACGGAGTTCACCCCGAAGAATGAGGGGCTTCGCCTCGCTCGGGGTGCACTGCTTCGCATCACACCTTCTTGCTCATCTTCGGGTCGAGTGTGTCCCTGAGGCCGTCGCCCATGATGTTGATGGCCAGCACCGTCAGCGCCAGGAAGATGCCGGGATAGAGGATGTTGTGCGGGAACACGCGGAACAGCGTGCGGCCCTCGGCCATGATGTTGCCCCAGCTCGGGATCTCCGGCGGGATGCCGAGGCCGAGGAAGCTCAGGATCGCCTCGGCGATGATCGCGGCGGCGGCGATGAAGGTGCCCTGCACGATCAGCGGCGCCACGGTATTGGGCAGGATGTGGCGGAACATCAGGGTCCAGGTCGGCGTGCCAACCGAGATGGCGCCCTCGACATAAGGCTCCTCGCGCACCGTCAGCACCACCGAGCGCACCAGACGCACGACGCGCGGCACGTCGGGCACGATGATGGCGAAGATCACGGTGAGGAGACCGGCGCGCCAGATCGAGACCAGCGCGATGGCGAGCAATATGCCGGGTATCGCCATCAGCCCGTCCATGATGCGCATGATCGGCCCATCGAGCCACCGGATGTAGCCGGCGATCAGGCCGATGACCAGCCCGATGACGATCGCGGCCAGCGCCACGGCGATGCCGATCGCAAGGGACACGCGCGTGCCGTAGATCACGCGGCTATAGACGTCGCGTCCCAGGCTGTCGGTGCCCATGAGGGCGACGCGCTTGGCCGTGCTGCCGTCGTCGAGGCGGTAGGTGATCTCGGTGCCCGGCTTCTTGTTGCGCCACGCCGGATCGATGCGCGTCGGGTCCACCGTGCCGAGCACCGGCGCGAGGATGGCGATGGCCAGCATGATCAGCAGGATGACGCCGCCGAAGATCACGGCCGGGTTGCGGATGGCGAGGAGCCACAGGCTCTTGCGCTTGGTCGATGCCGCCGAGATGGAGGCGGAGTCGACGACTTCTTCGGTCATCGCGCTCAATAGCGGATCCTCGGGTCGAAGATGGTGTAGCTGATGTCGATCAGCAGGTTGATGACGACATAGACCACCGAGAACAGCAGGATGACGGCCTGGATGGTCGGGAAGTCGCGGCTCAGAACGGCCTCGACGGTGAGGCGGCCGAGGCCGGGCAGGCCGTAGACGCTCTCGGTGACCACGGCGCCGCCGATCAGCAGTGCGATGCCGATGCCGATCACGGTCAGGATCGGCACCGCGGCATTGCGCAGCGCGTGGCGCATCAGCACGACCCGGTTGGAAAGTCCCTTGGCGCGCGCGGTGCGGATATAGTCCTCGTTCAGCACTTCGAGCACGCTGGCGCGTGTGATGCGGGCGATCAGCGCGATGTAGACGATCGCCAGGGTGACGCTCGGCAGCACCATGCGCTCGAGGAAGCCCCAGAAGTCGACGCCGATGCGGACGTATCCCTGAACCGGCAGCCAGCCCAGCTCGATGGCGAAGACGTAGATCAGGCAATATCCGATCACGAACACCGGCACCGAGAAGCCGACAACCGAAAAGCCCATCACCACGCGGTCGATCAGCGAGCCGTGACGCCAGGCGGCGAACACGCCGAGCGGCACGGCGACGGTCACGGCGATGATCAGCGTGCAGACCGCCAGCGCCAGGGTCGGCTCGACGCGCTGGGCGATCAGCTCGGCCACGGTCTTCTTGAAGAAGAAGCTCTCGCCGAAATTGCCCTGCAGGATGTTGCCGATCCAGATCGCGAACTGAGTCCAGATCGGCTCGTTGAGCCCGAGCTTGGACCGGATGGCGTCGATCTGGTCGGAAGTGGCGTTGTCGCCGGCGATCACCGCGGCCGGATCGCCCGGCGTCAGCCGCAGCATGAGGAAGACGAAGATGGCCACCACCGCGAGGACGGGAATGATGGCGACCAGACGACGGGCAATGAAGTCGAGCATTTTCGGTGAGATGACCTCTTGAACCTAGAGGCCCGCTTTGAACCTTGCCCCCTCCCGGCCTCCCCCGTCAGGCGGGGGAGGTGCCCGAAGGGCGGAGGGGGAAAGCCTCAAAAAGGGTCCTTACTTCTTCTCGACGTTCCACATCACCGGCACCGGCGCCTTGAGCCAGCCGGAGACGTTGGAGCGGGTGGCGCCGGGACCATACCACTGGCCGAGCCAGCCATACTGCGCGGTGGTGAGCGCGCGCGTCTGGATGGCGCCGGCAAGGGCCTTGCCCTTGGCCGGATCGGTCTCCCGAGCGTACTGGTCGCGCAGCTTCTCCATCTCCGGGTCGTCCGGCCAGCCGAACCAGGCCTTGGCGCCGTTGGCGGCCATGTACGAATCGGAGATCGGGTTCAGCACGTCGGCCGCCACCGAGTAGGTATGGAACACGTTCCAGCCGCCCTTGTCGGCAGGCTCCTTCTTGGTGCGGCGCGTGACCAGGGTCTGCCAATCCATCGACTGCATGTCGACCTTGAAGCCGCCCCTCTCGAGCAGGGACTTGGTCACCGGCGCCATGTTGGTCAGCACCGGCAGGGTGGTCGACTGCATCAGCACGATCGGCGTGCCGTCGTAGCCGGCCTCCTTCAGGAGCGCCTTGGACTTCTCGAAGTCGGCCTTCACCAGCATGCCGTTGGGCGCTTCGAAGGCGTTGGGCGTGCCGCAGACGAAGGCGGCGCTGCAGACCTTATAGTAGTCCTTCTCGCCGACCGTCGCCTTGAGGTACTCCTCCTGCTGCATGCAGTAGAGCGCGGCCAGCCGCATCTTCGGGTTGTCGAACGGCTTGTTCACCCAGTTGAAGCGGATGACGAACTGGTGGCCGAGCGGATTCCAGTCGACGAGCTTGACGCCCTTCTCCTTCTTCAGGATGGGGATCAGGTCGTGCGGCAGCTGCTCGACCACGTCGATCTCGTCGGCGATGATGGCGTTCACCTGCTGCTGGGTGTCGGGCATCTCGATGACCTCGACGCGGTCGACCTTCACGACCTTGCCGCCGGCCAGGCCGGAGGGGGGCTCCGCGCGCGGCTTGTATTTCGTGTTCTTGGCGTAGACGTGCTTCTCGCCGGGCTTGGACTCGGCCTCGACGTAGATGAAGGGCCCCGAGCCTATGTGGCTGCTGATCTGCTTGAACGGATCGGTCTCGGCGACGGCCTTGGGCATCATGAAGGGCACGTTCGAGCTGGGCTTGCCGAGCGTGTCGAGCACCAGGCCGTAGGGCTCCTTGAGCTGCATGGTGAAGGTCTTGGCGTCGACCGTCTTGAACTCCTTGACGAAGTCCATGAGCTTCTGGGCCATCGTGTCGCGCTTGCCCCAGCGCTCGAGCGAGGCGACGCAGTCTTCCGCCGTGACGGGCTTGCCGTCGTGCCATTCCAGCCCGTCGCGCAGGGTGAAGGTCCACAGCGTCTTGTCGGGAGAAATTTCGTACTTGCCGACCATCTGCGGCTTGAAGGCGTTGTTCTCGTCCATCGCGAACAGCGTGTCGTAGATCATGTAGCCGTGGTCGCGTGTGACGTAGGCGGTCGTCCAGATCGGATCGAGGATGGTCAGGTTGCCGTTCTTCACGTAGCGCAGGACGCTCGGTGTGGCCGCCGCCGACGGCCGGACCATCGTCACCGCCGCCGCGCCGGCCGTCAAAGCCGCGAATCCACGCCGTCCAATTGTCGTTTTCATTTGCCCCTCCGTTTTTCTCCCATGGAAGAAGGCGGCTTCTCCGGTCCGCCTTCGTCGATGGCGCGCGCGGGGCGGTAGCCCCGCGCGCATCGGACGCTACTTCTTCGTCATGTTCCAAAAGACGGGGACCGGCGCCGTCATCATTCCTGCGACGTTCGAACGCTGAGCGGCCGGCTGATACCACTGGCCGAGATTGACGTGCGTCGGGTGATCTACCCAGTACTTCTGCAGGTTCTCGACGATTTCCTTCTGCTTGGCCGGATCGCTTTCATGGGCGAACTGGTCGCGGAACTTCTCGATGGTCGCATCGCACGGCCAGCCGAACATCGCCTTGTCGCATGAGGCGTTGAAGAAGCCCGCCATCACGGGGTTGAGGATGTCGGCCGCGACCCACGCGGTCAGGAAGGCGTTCCAGCCGCCCTTGTCCGGCGGATCCTTCTTGGCGCGGCGGGCGACCAGCGTCTGCCAGTCCATCGACTGCATGTCGACCTTGAAGCCGGCGCGTTCGAGCTGCGCCTTGGCGACCGGCGCGAGGTTGGTCAGCACCGGCAGGTCGGTCGATTGCATCAGAACGACCGGCGTGCCGTCGTAGCCGGCCTCCTTGAGAAGCTCCTTGGCCTTGGCGGCATTGCCGTTCAGCACATCGGCCATGCCGGCGTCGCTTGCCAGCGGCGTGCCGCAGATGAACGGCGCCTTGCACACCTTGTACCATTTCGGGTCGCCGATCGTGGCCTTGAGGAAGTCCTCCTGGGCGAAGGCCACGAACGCCGCATGGCGGATCTTCGGATTGTCGAAGGGCTTGAACAGGGTGTTGAAACGGAAGGTGTACTGCAGGCCCGCCGGATTGTAGTTGACCAGCTTGATGTTCTTGTCGGACGCCAGAAGCGGCAGCAGGTCGTGCCCGGGCGATTCGATCATGTCGATCTCGCCGTTCTGGAGGGCGGCGATCTGGGTCTGGGCGTCAGGCATGGCGATCCACTCGACCCGGTCGATCTTGACCACCTTGCCGCCGGCCAGGCCCGAGGGGGGCTCGCTTCGCGGCTTGTATTTCGGATTCTTGAGGAAGACTGTCTTCTCGCCCGGCTTCCACTCGTCGGCCTTGAAGATGAACGGACCGGAGCCGATCACGTCCTCGACCTTGATCTGGGTGTTGGGATCGGTGGCGGCGACGCGCGCCGGCATCATGAACGGTACGTTGGACGACGGCTTGCCGAGCGATTGCAGCACCAGCCCGTACGGCTCCTTCATCTTCATCTTGAAGGTCTTGGGATCGACGATCTCGAAGCCGGCGACGGAGCCCATCATCTTCTGGCCCATCGAATCCTTGGCCGCCCAGCGCTTGATCGAGGCGACGCAGTCCTCCGAGGTGACAGGCTTGCCGTCGCTCCATTGCAGCCCGTCGCGCAGGGTGAAGGTCCAGGTGAGCTTGTCCGGCGAGACGTCGTACTTGTCGACCATCTGCGGCTTCACTTCGAACTTTTCGTCCATCGCGAAAAGCGTGTCCCAGACCATGTAGCCGAAATTGCGCTGGATGTAGGCGGTGGTCCAGATCGGGTCGAGGATCTTGACGTCCGAATGCATCACGACCTTGAGCGTCTGCGCCTCGGCCGGCACGGCGCCCAACAGGCCGGCGACACTTGCAGCCGCGACAAACGTCGCGGCCGACTTCCTGAAATCGAGCATAAGCTACGGCCTCCCTATTGCGCGTTCCTGCTCTGCAAGAATCGAGCCGCTCCCCAGGGCGCGACAGTAGCAGCCTGGGGACCCCCTCTGACAAGGTCATTCGGGTCGCACATGCACGCCTAGTGCGGCCGATTGAGCGCCTTTTCAAGCAGTTCGAGCACGCCCTCCGAGGCCGCCGTCGCGACAATGTCGCCGAATCCGGCCCACGAGCCGTGCGCAGCGGAGAGCGGAACGGGATTGGATTGGTCGATGTCGCCGACCTTGTTGCCCTCGGGATCCTTGAGCAGCCACTTGATGGCGAGCCGTCCGGTATGCTCGTCGATCGGCGTCAGGCTCACCTTGCCGACCACGGTGAAGATGCCGGGCCCTGCGGCGTCGACGATGACGATCTTGCTCGATCCCAGCGCGCGGCGCATGCCGGAGGTGAGCTGGCGGTTGCCGTCGGATGGCGCGCCGGTCACCGGCGCCACCAGGACCTTGACCTGCGGCGGCTGCTGTTGCTCGGGCGGCTTGGGTGACGGCGGCGTGCTGGGCACGCTCGCCGACGCCAGGGCCGCCGTGGTTTCGGGCGGCGGCTCCTCCGGCACGCTCACGCCGGCGGCGACCTGGCCGGGCGAGCGCGGCTGGAAGGTGGGCGGCCGTCCGATCAGCGTCGCCACGCGCGGCGCGGCCTGCTGGGCGATGCGCGACACCAGCCGCTCGCTCGCATCGACATAGTCCTCCGGCCGCGTCTGCGTCTTGCTGGTGGCCGGCTCCTGCGACTTGGGGGCGCCTTCGATCCGCCAATCGATCTGCACCTCGATGCCGACATTGGCGTCGTGCGTGCTCATGGTGCCGCTCACCTGGATGGGGGCCGCGGCCGGCTGCACGGCGGCCACGATGCCGTACGACTGCAGCTCCATGGCGAGCGCAGCGGCGACGCGCTGGGCCATCGCCGGCGGCATGTTCCTGGGCGGCGCGATCGCAAGCTCGGCCTTGTCCTGCGGCAGGGCGCGCACGGGCGCATCCGAATCGTCGTGCTCGAACGGCCGTGGCGGCGCCGCGCAGGCCGACAGCGCCAGCAGGCAGGCGAGCATCACAACAAGGCGCATGTCGCGATCAGCCCGAGCAGGCAGCAGACAACCAGGATGATGAGGTAGGGCACGTCAGCTTCTGAGGGCGATCGCCGACAGGCCCCGGCCATAGTCGCGCACGCCTTGCAGCGTGTTTCGCCGATAGCTGAAGAAATCGTCCTTGGCCGCCAGCGTGTCGTGGCCGGTGGCGCATGCCGGCACGCCGGCAAGCGCCAGGCGCTGTGCAAGGTAGCCGGCAAGATCGAACAGGAAATGGCCGGCGCGCGCGGCGCTGCGGAAGAAGGCGGCGTTGGCGTCGTCCTGCGCCAGGAAAGGCGCCGGGAACTCGGGGCCGACCTCGTAGGAGTCGCGGCCGATGCAGGGGCCGATCGCGGCCTGCATGTCCTCGCGGCGCGCGCCCAGCCGCTCCATGGCGGCGATCGTGGCCTCGACGACGCCGCCCAGGGCGCCTTTCCAGCCGGCATGGGCGGCGCCGATCACGCCCGCGCGCGCGTCGGCCATGAGCACCGGCGCGCAATCGGCGGCCAGCACGCCCAGCGCCACGCCCGGCCGGTCGGTGACCATCGCATCGGCCTTGGGCGCGCCGGGCGAGCTCCATCGATCCGCCGCTACGGTCAGGACCTCGCTCGAATGGATCTGGTGCACCGTCAGCAGGCCGGCTTCGCCGAGATCGAAGGCGGCGGCGGCGCGGCGGCGGTTCTCGCGCACATTGTCGGGCTCGTCGCCCGAGCCGTAGCCGCAATTGAGCGAAGAATAGAGGCCGGCGCTGACGCCGCCGAGGCGGGTGAAGAAGCGATGCTGCACGCCGTCGAGGTCGGCAAGCGTAGGGGCCTGGATCATGTCGCGTCCGAGGGGGTGTCCGAAAAGCCGGCCGGCGCGGCGCTTCTGTCGTCGCCCACGGCCATGACGCGAAAGAGGGTGCCCATTTGGTCGGGCGCGATCAAGCGCGCCAATGCCGCGTCGATGGCGCGCTTCTCGGTCTCGCTGGCGCGCGCCTTGAGGGCTTCGGCGCGCGGCAGGGCGCCCAATCGACGCAGGAAGTCGCCCTGGCCGACCGGACCGAAGGTCGGCATGCCGGTCGCGGCGGCAAGGGCTGAGAAGTCGACGTGGGCGCTCAGGTCGGTTTCGCCCGGCCGATCGAGGATGGCGGCGCCGCGATGTCCGCGCACGGCCTGCAGCGAGGCGCCCTGGCCGGCTTGGTCGTGGCCATAGTCGATGATCAGCGCCCAGCCGCCGTGGCGGCGCAGGCGCGCGCCGATGGCGGCGGCGATGGCCTGGCCTGCCTCGCAGATCTCCGCCTGGGCGCCCGGCGGCGCATCGGGCAGCAGCGCCGCATAGGGCGTCGCGCCAGGCGCCAGCGCCAGGCGCAGAGTCTGCGCCGTCGGCGGCCAGGCCCACCATGCGTTCGGCCCAGCCGCGCTCCGTCCTCTCGAACTGGCGCACCGGCAGGGCATCGAAGAACTCGTTGGCGACCAGCAGCGTCGGCCCCTCGGGCACGTCCTGGAGGCGCCCCTGCCAGGTCGGCGTGGCGCCGGCGAGTGTCGCGCGCTGCAGGGCCTGCAGCCGCTCGTTGATCTCCACGAGATGAAGATCGATCGCGGCATGGAAGCCCGCGACGCCGCGCGTGGCGCGCAGCGCGTCGGCCATCAAGGTGCCGCGGCCGGGCCCCAGCTCGACCAGCCGCACCGGCTGCGGCCGTCCCATCGCCAGCCAGCGCTCGGCCAGCCAGGCACCCAAAAGCTCGCCGAAGATCTGCGAGATTTCCGGCGCCGTCGTGAAGTCGCCGGCGGCCCCTACCGGCATCGATGTGCGGTAGTAGCCGAGGCGCGGATGGCCGAGCGCCTCGGCCATGAAGTCGGCGAGGGAGATCGGCCCGGTGAGCGCGATGCGTCGCGCGATCATCCGGCCCAATTCGCTCATGACGATGTCTCGCCGGTCAGGCGACCGCCGGTCGGCGCCGGGCGCGGACGATCAGCCAGCCGCCGAAGACGAGCAGGGGGATCGACAGCAGCATGCCCATGGTGAGCGGCCCCCACAGATAGCCGAGATACGCGTCGGGCTCGCGGAACAGCTCGCCCACGATGCGGGCCACGCCGTAGCCGAAGCAGAACACGCCGGTCAGCAGGCCGGGCCGGCGACGGCCGTCGAGCAGGCGCCACACGATCAGCATCACCGAGAACAGCAGCACGCCTTCGAAGAAGGCCTGGTAGATCTGGCTGGGATGGCGCGGCAGCGGCCCGCCGCGCGGAAAGATCATGGCCCACGGCACGTCGGTCGGCCGGCCCCACAGCTCGCCGTTGATGAAGTTGGCCAGCCGGCCGAAGAAGAGGCCGATCGGCGCCACGAGGGCCACCAGGTCGGCCAGCATGAGGGGATTGACGTTGTTGCGGATGGCAAACAGCAGGATGGCGACGACGACGCCCAGCAGCCCGCCATGGAACGACATGCCGCCCTCCCACAGGGTCAGGATGGCGAGCGGGTTGGAGGCGTAGAACGACGGCTTGTAGAACAGGACGTAGCCCAGCCGGCCGCCCAGGATGACGCCGAGCGCCGCCCACAGCAGGAAATCGTCGATCTTGACCGGCGACAGGAGCTTGGGCGGCTGCTCGCAGACCCGTCGCATGATCTGCCAGCCGATGACCAGGCCCGCGATATAGGCGAGCGCATACCAGCGGATGGCGAAGGGCCCGAGCTGGACCAGCACCGGGTCGATTTGCGGATAGGGGATCAGGAGAGGGGTCATTGGGGCGAGGTTATAGCCCGCCAGGCGCGACCGCAGAATGGTCGCGGCGCCGGTCTTTTGGACCGGCGCCGCATAGGACGATCCGAACTATTGATTTTCTTGTTGTAGGCTTGTGAGAGGGGGCGTCGGACGGTCCTTATCCGTTCAGGCCTCGCCGACCGTCTCGAGGATCGAGGCGGTCAGCGCGTCGGAAGGCGACTTGCCGGCCCAGACGACATACTGGAAGGCGGGATAGAAGCGCTCGCTTTCGCTGATTGCGACCTCGACCAGGTCGTTCAGCTGCTCGGGCATCAGGCCGGCCGTGCCGCGCAACGGGATGGCGTGGCGGAACATCGGCAGGCCTTCGTCGGTCCACAGGTCGAAGTGGCCCAGCCACATCTTTTCGTTGATCAGCGCCAGCAGGACGTGGATGTCGCCGTGACGCTCCGTCGGGATACGCACGTCGTAGGCGCAGGTGAAGTGCAGCGCCTCGACATCCTCGCGCCAGCTGAAGAACATGCGGTAGTCGCACCAGCGACCGGCGACCTCGACGGCGATCTCGCGATCCGATGTGCGGTCGAAGGGCCAATCGTGCGCAGAGACGACCTTCTCGATCATCTCGAGCGGGTTGAGATCGATTTTCCGCTTGGCCCGCTCATGTCGCGATAACGCCATCGACCCACTCCCCAACCATTCCGCCTTGCGGTTCCTGATGGACCAATCTTGAGGCGGGTGGCCGACATATCGTGGTGGGCACCCAAGAACCCACAAGCAGTAGACTGCCATAGGGCTGACTCGCGACGCAATAAGAAATCGAGGCTAAATCGGGGAAAGAGTCAGCGATTCCATAAATTTAATCCCCAACGCTAAGATTCGAATCGCAAAATTTCGCGATACGAATCGGCTTTTCTCCGCTGATTTGGGCGGCATTTACCTCGGAATCCGAGGGTATTCCCGGGTCGTTGGCATGCCGCTTGCGTTTCGAGGCGCAGGGCGGGCGGCTGCCGCCTGCATGGACTGACGGGAGGGCGACCATGAAGCGCGCGGACGTGACCGAGAAGATCCTGACCGCCAAGCGGCTGAAGGAGCTCACCTGGGCCGAGATCGCCAAGAAGATCGGCGGCGCCTCGCCCCTCGTCGTCACCGCGGCCTGCCTGGGCCAGATGAAGATGACCAAGGAACAGGCGGGCAAGGCCGCCAGGCTGTTCGGGCTCGGCAAGGAGGAGGCGCTGCTTCTCCAGGAGGTTCCCTATCGCGGCTCCTTGCCGGAGTTGCCGCCAACCGACCCACTGATCTATCGCTTCTACGAGATCGTGATGGTCTACGGCACGACCTGGAAGGAGCTGATCCAGGAAGAATTCGGCGACGGCATCATGAGCGCCATCGATTTCGACATGAGCCTGGAACGCCAGCCCGACCAGAAGGGCGATCGCGTGAAGATCGGCATGTCGGGCAAGTTCCTGGCCTACAAGACGTACTGACGCTACTCCGCCGCCAGCTTCCGCGCCGCTCTCGGGTCGCGGGTGAGCAAGCCGTCGGCGAGATCGCGCTCGATCAGGGCGTCCGGCCGTTCGGCGAGGCGGCCGAAGCCGCCGCCGCCGGCCACGAACATCTCGACGATGTCGCCCTTGGCGAGATCGACGGCGGCCTTGCTTCTGAGATCCTCGACGGTGCCGCCGGCGCGATGGATGCGGCAATAGCCGCGCTGGCCGGGCTCGCCGCCCTGCAGGCCTTCGGGCGCCAGGCGGAAACGGTCGGAGTAGATCGCAAGCTGCACGTCGTCCTTCAGGATCTCGCAGCGGCGGAAGAAGCCGGCGCCGCCGCGCCGCGCGCCCAGGCCGAATGAATCGGGCGCCAGCTCGTAGCCGATGATGCGGAAGAAATCGTAGTCGATGTCGAGCGATTCGACCGGCGCGTTGGAGCAGTTGCTGAGCGGCGAATCGACGGCGTCGCAGCCGTCGCCGCCCTTGGAGGCGCCGTAGCCGCCGCCGAAGATCTCGAGATAGACGCTGTAGCCCTTCTCGCCGAGCTGGCTCAGGCAGAGCGCGGTCGTGCAGTCGAAGCCGGTGGCGATCACCTTGTCGGGCAGGGCCTGCGCCATGGCCTTCATCACCGCATTGAAGACGCGATAGGCCGGGATCATGCGCGCCCGCACCGGCGCGGGCGGCCGCGGATTGAGCAGCGAGCCGTAGGGCACCTTGATGCGGATCGGCCGCGCCATGCCCTCGTTGTAGGGAATGTCGGGGCTGGTCAGCACCGACTTCACGCAGGAGAGCGCCGCCGAGAGCGTGCTGGAATAGGGGCAGTTGAGGTTGCGCTTGACCTGCGGGCAGGTGCCCTCGAAGTCGATCTCGACCGAATCGTCCGAAATGGTGACCTTGGCCTTGACCACCAGCGGGTCGTCGCTCAACCCGTCATCGTCGATCGCATCCTCTCCGTAAAAAGTGCCTTTGGGCGCCTGGGCGATGGCGGCGCGCACGCGGCGCTCGGAATAGTCCTGCATCTCGGCCATCGCGGCCTCGACCTTGTCGGCGCCGTAGCGCTCGCAAAGCTGCTTTACGCGCATCACCCCGATGGCGTTGGCCGCGAACTGGGCATTGAAATCGCCGATGGTGAGGTCGGGCACGCGCACGTTGACCGTCACCAGCCGCTCGAAGGCGCCGCCGTTCCAGTCGTGCTCGAAGCTGTACTTCGAGGGCGGGAAGCGGATGCCTTCCTGGTAGACGTCCGAGGCATGGATGTTGAGGCCGGGCGCGCCGCCGCCGAGATCGAGATGGTGCGCCACCGAGGCGCCGAAGCCCACGACCCGGCCGCCGACGAAGATCGGCGTGAAGATGAACACGTCGGGAATGTGCTGGCCGCCCTCGAACGGGTCGTTGTTGATCAGGAAGTCGCCTTCCTTCAGCGTCTCGGCCGGATGGCGTTTCAGGCAGGCGCGCAGCGTCTCGCCGATCGGGCCGAGTTGCATGGGAATGAGCTCGGCCTGGGCCACCGTGTTGCCGTGGCGGTCCATCAGTCCCGCCGAGCCGTCGCGCGCCTCGCGCAGGATGGTCGAGTAGGCCGATCGGATCAGCTTGACGCCCATCTCGCGCGCGGCGGCGATCAGCGCCTGGCTGATCACCGCATAGTCGATCGGACTCAACTCGCTCATGACGATCTCCGCAGGATCAGATTGTCCGCCGCATCGAGCGTGGCCGTCCAGCCGGGCGGCACCCAGGTGGTGGCGGTGTAGCCTTCGATGACGGCGGGGCCGGCGATCGCCTGACCTTGCGTGAGCGCCTCCGCTGGATAGCGCGCGCCGTCGACCCACGCCTCGCCGTGGAAGATTTTGGCCGTCTCGGGAGCGCGGCCGGCCTCGGTCTCGCGGTCGAGGCGCGGCGCCGCACCGATCGGCAAGGTGGCGCCGACCCGCAGGGTCACGATCTCGACGGGACGGTCGAGCGTGGCGCCATGCATGAAGGTGCGGTGATGGGCTTCGGCGAAAAGCTCGGCGAGATAGGCGGCGTCCAGTGAGTTGAGTCTGCCCGCGGGGATCTCGACGCCGACCTCGAAGGCCTGGCCCACGAAGCGCATGTCGAGCGTATGGGTGTAGACGAGTTCGCCCGGCAGGTTCATGTCGGCGAACTGGCCGGCGAGCCGCGTGCGCATCTCGCCGAACAGGCGGCCGGCCTCCCCGGCCGACGCGTCGTCGAGCTTCATCTTGCGCGTCACGGCGTCGAACTTGGTGTAGTCCGAGGCGACCAGCCCATAGGCCGAGATCACGCCGGCATTGGGCGGCACCACGATGGTCGAGATGCCGAGCTCCTCGGCGATGCGCGCGGCATGCAGCGGCCCCGCGCCGCCGAACGGCACCAGGGCGTAGTCGCGCGGGTCGCGGCCGCGCTCGGTCGAGACGAGCTGGATGGCGCGCACGATATTGGCATCGGCAAGCTGCAGCGCCGACGAGGCGGCCTGCTCGACCGTGAGGCCGAAGCGCGCCGCCAGCGGCTCGAAGGCGCGCCTGGCCGCCGCGCCATCGAGATTCATGGCGCCGCCCAGGAAGGCGCCGGGCCGGATCGTGCCGATGACGATATGGGCGTCGGTCGTGGCGGGTGCGCTGCCGCCCTTGCCGTAGCAGGCCGGTCCGGGATCGGCGCCGGCGCTTTGCGGGCCGACCCGCAGCATGCCGCCGTCATCGACCCAGGCGATCGAGCCGCCGCCCGCGCCGACAGAAACGATGTCGAGCACGGGCGTGCGGATCGGCAGGCCGTCGATCTCGCTCTCCGACGCAAGCGACGGCCGGCCGTCCTGCACCAGGCAGACGTCGGTCGAGGTGCCGCCCATGTCGAAGGTTATAAGGTCGTGGAAGCCCGAGCGCGCGGCCTGGCGCGTGGCGCCGACCACGCCGGCCGCCGGTCCTGAATAGAGCGCGGTGATGGCGCTCTGGCGCATCGCCTCGGCCGGCAGCCGTCCGCCGTTGGATTGCATCACCGTGAAGCGGCCCTTGAAGCCCGCTTCGGCCAGCCTGTTCTCGAAGCGATGCAGGTAGCCGTCGATCACCGGCTGCACATAGGCCGACAGCAGCGTCGTCGAGGCGCGCTCGAACTCGCGGAACTCGCGCGCCACCTGGTGGCTGGCGGTCACCAGCACGCCCGGCAGCGCGTCGGCGATCAGCGCCGCCAGGCGTTTCTCATGCACGGGGGCGGCATAGGCATTGAGCAGGCAGATCGCGACGGCGCGATAGCCGCCATGCTTGAGGGCCGGGATCAACTCGTCCCGCACCTTGGCCTCGTCGAGCGGTCGTTCGACGGACCCGTCCGCCCTGAGCCGCTCCGGTGCCTCGAAACAGTCCTTGCGCCGCACCGGCGGGGCGGGCTTGGCGTAGAAGAGATCGTAGATGTTGCGCCGGTCGTGGCGCTGCATGAACAAGAGGTCGCGAAACCCGGCCGTGGCGATGAAGGCGACGGCCGCGCCCTTGCGTTCCAGCACCGCGTTGGTGGCCACCGTCGAGCCGTGACCGAGATCCTCGATGCGCGAGAGGTCGATGCCCGAGGCGGTGAGCGCGGCGAAAGCGCCGACATCCGGGCTCCTGGGCGTGCTCGGCACCTTGGTGACGACGACCCTGCCGCCCTCGACCGCCACCAGGTCGGTGAAGGTGCCGCCGACCTCGACGCCCACGCGCATCGGATCAGCGCTCTTGCGGCGGGCTGGCGAGCCTGGCCTGCAGCTCGGCGACCTGCTTCTTCAGGTCCTCGTTCTCCTCGCGTGCCTTGGCGGCCATGGCCTTCACCGCCTCGAACTCGTCGCGGCGCGGAATATCCATGCCGTCGAGGATCTTGGCGATCTGGTCGCGTACGCGGGCTTCGACCTCGTCCTTTACGCCGCTCAACGCGCCCATGGCGCCGTTGGCCATCTTGGTGAGATCGTCGAGAAACGGATTGCGGGTCTGCATGGCTGTGACTCCTGATGCAGCGAGTATGGGCGGCTGGTAGCATCCCATCAAGAACGCCGGAGGAAGCCCGTGGGTCTGGTCAAAGTCGAGTCGAGCGAAGGCATCACCACCATCACCATGACGCGCGCCGACAAGCGCAATGCGTTGAACCAGGCGATATGCGACGAGCTGTGCGACGCCTACGTCGCCTTCGAGGCGGGCGACGACCAGGTGGCCGTCCTGCAGGCCGACGGCCCGGCCTTCTGCGTCGGCGCCGACCTCAGGGAGCCGCCGGCTGCGATGTGGAAGGCCGTGCCGCATGTCAGCCACAAGCTCACCAAGCCGGTGATTGCCGCCACCCAGGGCTGGGTGATCGGCGGCGCCATCTGCATGGTGATGACCTGCGACCTGATGGTGTCGGCCGACACCACGAGGTTCATGTATCCCGAGGCCAAGGTCGGCGTGTTCGGCGGCCTGATGCCAGGCATCGTCTCGCGCATGCCGCACAAAGTCGCCATGGAGCTCCTGCTGTTGGGCGAGGAAATCCCGGTCCGGCGCGCCTACGACGTGGGCTTCGTCAACAAGGTGGTGCCGCTGGGCGAGGAGCGCGCCGAGGCACGGCGCATGGCCGGTATCATCGCCCAGTCGGCGCCGCTGGTGATCCGCACCTTGCGCGACTTCGCCAACCAGACCCTGCCGCGCGGGCCGGCCGAGATCTTCGTGCCGGAGCGGTACAAGCTCGAGCGCATTGCGGGCAGCGAGGACCGCAAGGAGGGCGCCGCCGCCTTCCGCGAGAAGCGGCCGGCCAGATTCAAGGGCAGGTGAGGGTCGGACGATGGGCAAGCTGCTGCTGGTCGGTTGCGGGAAGATGGGCGGCGCCATGCTGGAAGGCTGGCTGGCGCGCGGCCTGCTCGCCGCGGACGTCGTCGTAGCCGAGCCGGTCGAGGCGTTGCGGCCGAAGCAGCCGGGGCTGCGCACGGTCGCCTCGACCTCGGAGGTGAGCGGCACGCCGGAAGTCGTCGTGCTGGCGGTGAAGCCGCAATCGATGGACGGCGTTCTGGCCGATCTCAGACGCTTCGCCGACGAAGGAGCGGTTTTCCTGTCGATTGCCGCGGGCAAGACGCTCACGTATTTTGCCGCCCATCTCGGCCCGACGGCGAAGATCGTGCGATCGATGCCCAACACGCCCGCCGCGGTGCGCCAGGGCATCACCGTGGCAACGGCGGCGAAGGACGTCTCGGCCGCCGAGAAGAAGCGCTGCCACGAACTGCTGGAAGCCGTCGGCCAGGTCTTGTGGGCCGATGACGAGGCATTGATGGATCCGGTGACGGCCTTGTCGGGCAGTGGCCCAGCCTATGTCTTCCTGCTTGTGGAGGCGATGGCGGCGGCTGGCGTCAAGCTCGGTCTCGCACCCGCCATGGCCATGCAGCTTGCCCGCGCCACCGTCGCCGGCAGCGGCGAACTGCTGAAGCAGTCGAGCGAGCCCGCTTCGCAGCTTCGCGTCAACGTCACGAGCCCTGGTGGCACGACGGCCGAGGCGTTGAAAGTGCTGATGGCCGACGACGGCATACAGCCGGTGTTCGACAAGGCGCTGGCGGCGGCGTCGCGCCGCTCCAGGGAGCTTGCGGGATGAAATCGGTGAACGAAGCGGCGGTCGATGCTTTTCTCGGCCTGATCGCCGAAAAGGGTTTTGTCCCGGTGACATTGCGCGAGGTGGCGGAAGCGGCCGGCCTGGCGTTCGCCGATCTTCACGGCGTCTATCCCGACAAGGTGGCCTTGGCGGCAGCCTTCATGGCGCGCATCGATGCCCAGGTGCTGGCTGGCCTGGCCAGCCGCAACGATCCCGACGAAACCGCGCGCGACCGGCTGTTCGACGTCATGATGCGCCGCTACGACGCGCTGCGTCCGCATCGCGCGGCGCTGGCCGCCATGCGCCGTGCCGCCACGCGCGATCCGGTGTTGGCACTGGCCCTCGGCCCGGCGCTGCGCCGCTCGATGGCGGCGATGCTCGAAGCGGCCGCCGTGCCGAGCGAGGGTTTGGGTGGTGCGATGCGGCAGAATGGGCTGCTGGCCATCCACTACGCCGTCTCGCGCGTCTTTGACCGCGACGAAACCGCCGATCTGTCGAAAACCATGGCCGCCTTGGACAATCGCCTGAAAATGGCCGAGCGCTGGGCGCAACTATTTGATAAATATACGAAATCTTCTACCGCCAAGGCGCCGGCGCCGGACCCTGGTTCGCCTGCCCAATGAAAATTTTGTGCAGTGCACAAAATCATGCCTTAACTCATTGCAGGCCGCGCCTAGATTGATTGTCGTTGTGCACCGCAGCAAAAGCGGCGCGGCCCCAGTTCAAACCAGTACATGTCATCGCTGTAGGAGATTTCCCAATGTACGCCAATGGCGCCTTCAAGAATCCGTTCGCCGATTTCGATTTCACCAAGATCGCCGGCGAATTCAAGCTTCCCACGGTCAATGTCGAAACCATCGTCGAGACCACGCGCAAGAACTTCGCGGCGCTGACCACGGCCAACACCACCGCCGTCGAGGCGATGAAGGCGATCGCCCAGCGCCAGGGCGACATGGTGCGCGCCGCGATGGAGGACTTCTCCAAGCACGGCAGCGAAGTGCTCGCCGCCGCCACTGTCGAGGAGAAGGCCGCCAAGCAGATCGATTTCGCCAAGAAGGCCTATGAGTGCGCGATCGCCAACACCAAGGAGTTGGCCGACATGTACGCCAAGGGCCAGACGGAGGCGCTTGAGGCGCTCAGCCATCGCGTTTCCGAGCTGACCGACGAGGTCAAGGCCGCGATCGCCAAGAAGTAAGCCTTCGGCTGTCGCGCCGATCGGGAAAGGGGCCGCTTGCGGCCCCTTTTTATTTGCTACGCTGCCGGGATGAGCGATCCGATCACCTACGACGACTTCACCAAGGTCGATGTCCGCGTCGGCACCGTCCTCGAGGCGGCCCCGCTGGAGGGCGCGCGCAAACCCGCGATCCGGCTGTCGATCGACTTCGGACCGGAGCTCGGCGTGAAGAAATCCTCAGCGCAGCTCACCGTGCACTACACACCGGAAAGCCTGGTCGGCCGCCAGGTGGCGGCAGTCGTCAACTTTCCGCCGCGCCAGATCGGCAAGTTCATGTCGCAGGTGCTGACGCTCGGCTTCCCCGACGCCGACGGCGCTGTCGTGCTGGTCGTGCCGGACAAGACGGTTCAGAACGGCGGGCGTCTGTTCTAAAGGCGCGCGACCTAGAAAACCCTGTGGATCCAGCCATGTGTGTCGGCCGTGCGGCCCCGCTGGATGCCGACCAGAGCCGCTTTCAGTTCCTCGGTCCTGGTGCCGGGTCCGCCGTTTCCGATCTTGAACTCGCCGTCCTTGCTTCGGACCGTGCCGATCGGCGTGACGACTGCAGCCGTGCCGCAGGCGAAGGCCTCACGGAGGCGGCCGCTGCCGGCATCGGCGCGCCACTGGTCGATCGAGTAGCGGTCCTCGCGAACTTTTATGCCCTTGTCATTGGCAAGCGTCAGCAGTGACGCGCGCGTGATGCCGGGCAGGATCGTGCCGCCGAGCGGTGGCGTGACCATCGAGCCGTCGTCGAAGACGAAGAAGACGTTCATGCCGCCCAGTTCCTCGACCCAGCGCTGCTCGACCGCGTCGAGGAACACGACCTGGTCGCAGCCATGGCGGGTCGCTTCGGCCTGGGCCAGCAGGCTGGCGGCGTAGTTGCCGCCGCATTTCGCGGCGCCCGTGCCGCCCGGCGCGGCGCGCGTGTATTCCGTCGAGACCCAGACGGAAACCGCCGGCGCGTCGGTTTTGAAGTACGCGCCGACCGACGAAGCGATGACGATGAACAGGTAGTCGGACGATGGCTTGACCCCGAGGAAGATCTCGTTGGCGAACATGAAGGGCCGCAGATAGAGGCTGCCGTCGCCGTCCGGAATCCAGTCGCGGTCGATGCTGACGAGCTTGTCGCAGGCCTCGAGGAACAGGTCCTCCGGCAGGATCGGCATGGCCAGGCGCTCGGCCGACTTCTGGAAGCGGCGGGCATTCTCCTGCGGCCGGAAGAGAGTCGCGCCGCCGTTGGCGGTGCGATAGGCCTTGAGGCCTTCGAAGACTTCCTGCGCGTAGTGCAGGACGGCTGCCGCCGGATCCATCGGGATGGGCGCCCGCGGCTCGATGCGCGCGTCGTGCCATCCCTTGGACTCGTGATAGCGGATGGTCACCATGTGGTCGGAGAAGACCCGGCCGAAGCCCGGATTCTTCAGCAGCGCGGCGCGTTGCTCGGCGGAGACCGGCGACGGATGGGGATAGCGAACGAATTCTAGCGACTGGGTCTTGGACATTTTGCTCTCGGATACTTGCTTTCACTGTAGCACAGGCGGCCACATCGCAAGCCGCCCGGACAATGCGTCCCCTGGACTCGACTTTCCGTTGAGCGAACCTGGCCTGTCAGATGGGGATTCTCACCACGACACGCAGCCCGCCCAGCGGCGAGGGTGCCAGCGCCACGTCGCCGCCGTGGCTGCGCGCCACGTCGCGCGCAATGGTGAGACCAAGACCGACGCCGCCGGTGTCGACATTGCGGGATTCGTCGAGGCGGAAGAACGGCCGAAACACCTCCTCGTATTTGTCGGGCGGGATGCCGGGGCCGTTGTCGTCGATGGTGATCTCGACCGACGTCCGGCCGCGCACGGCGTGGAGCCTCACCTTGGTGCCGTAGCGCAGCGCATTGGAGACGAGATTGGTCAGGCAGCGCTTGATGGCGAGCGGGCGCAGCTCGACATCCATGTCGCCCTGCCAGCCGACCTCCACATTGGCGCTGTCGCGCCGGGCGCCGGCGGCCACGTCCTCGAGGATTTCGGCGAGGTCGACGGGCGCGGGGTCCTCGTCGCCCTCGCCGCGGGCGAAGGCCAGGTAGCCCTCGATCATGCGCTCCATGTCGGCTACATCGTCGGCCAGCTCCTTGGTCTCCAGCAACTCGGGCAGCAGGGCAAGCGACAGCTTCATGCGGGTGAGCGGCGTGCGCAGGTCGTGGCTGACGCCGGCCAGCATCTCGGTGCGCTGCTGGATCGAGCGCCGCAGGCGGATGCCCATGGTCTGGAACGCCGTCGCCGCATTGCGCACTTCGCGCGTGCCGCCCGAGAAGGCGAAGTCCGGCACGTCGCGCCCCTTGCCGAGGGCGTCGGCCGCCACGCCGAGATGCTCGATCGGCACCAATTCTCGGCGCATGAACCAGATGGCGAGGCCGAACAGCACCAGCGCCAGGCCGAGTTGCGCCAGCACGTAGGCGAAGCTCGATCCAAATGTCAGGCGGATGTGCGGCACCAGCACGTCCATGACGTCGCCGTCGTTGAGCTGGATCTCGATCAGCATCTGGCCGCCGCCGACATTGTTGTCGAGGTAGTAGGGCCGCTTGAGATCGACGTTGAGCGCGCCCTGGACCTCGCGGGCGGCGATGTCGAAATATTCCGGCTCCTTGAACGGCCGCACGATGCCTTTGCGGAAGCTGACATAGAGCAGCAGGTCCTGGGCGGCGCGGCGCAGGATCCAGGCGCGGTGGTCGTCGTCGGGAAAGTCCGAGCGCAGGGCGATCAGCACCTTCAGGTCGCGCACGAGCAATTGCGCCAGCCGGTTGGTCACGTTGTCGCCGCGCTGGCTGTAGAACCACCAGGCCGACAGCGCCTGCAGCAGCAGCATCGGCACCACGATGATGATCAGGGCGCGCGCGAACAGGGTTTGCGGCGAATGCCGATCGGCGAAGCTCGCGATGCGCTCGAAGGTCTCCCGGGCCGCGCCGAACCTCATGCGTCGACCAGCCGATAGCCCTGGCCGCGAACGGTGCGCAGATAGCGCGGGAAGGACGGGTCGGGCTCGATCTTGCGGCGCAGGCGGGTCACCTGCACGTCGATGGCGCGCTCGTTGACCGGAGCGCCGACGCTCCTGGACAGCGTCTCGCGGCTCAGCACCTCGCCCAACTGGCCGGTCAGCGCGCGCAACAGCGCCACCTCGGCGTCGGTCAGTGGCACGCGCCTGCCCTTCTGCGTAAGCTCGCCAAGCTCGAGGTCGAACTGAAAGGGCCCGAAGCTCACCCGACGCGCAGGTTCCGCTCCGCTCTCGACAGCCGGCTTGTTCCGGCGCAGCACGTTCTGGATGCGCAGCAGAAGCTCGCGCGGCTCGAACGGCTTGCCGAGATAGTCGTCGACGCCCGTCTCCAGTCCGGCAATGCGGTCCTTGGCCTCGCCCATGGCGGTCAGCATCAGGATCGGCACGTCGTCGCTGCGGCGCAGCTGGGCGGCGAAGTCGAGGCCGGTCTCGCCGGGCATCATGACGTCGAGGACGATCAGGTCGAAGTCGAGCGACTCGAGGCGCTGGCGGGCCTCCGCGGCGTGGCTCGCCGTGCTGACGCGAAAGCCGTTGCGCGACAGGAAGGACTTCAGGAGCTCGCGCAGGCGGGTGTCGTCGTCGACCACCAGGATATGCGGCTTGTCGGCCAGGGCGTCCACGACGCTCACCGTCCGCCGCCGCGCACCCGCTTGTCGACCACCACGCGTTCGGCCGGATCGAGCAGGCCGAGCAGGACCTTGCGGAAGCCCTCGACCGCGTCGGCGCCGGTTTCGCGATAGGCCCGCGCGAAGCGCTGGCTCTGACGGTCGGTGAGCTCCTGCTCGAGCTTCTGGCCCTTCTCGGTGAGCCACAGCCGGCGCTCGCGGCGATCTCGTGCGCCGCTCTTCTGCTCGACATAGGCCTGCTCGAGCAGGTCCTTCAGCACACGCGAGATGGACTGCTTGGTGACCTTCAGGATCGACAGAAGATGGCCCACCGTCTGGCCGGGATGGCGGCCGATGAAATAGAGCGCGCGGTGGTGGGCGCGGCCCAGCTTGTAGCGCTTGAGCTGCTGGTCGGACTCGAACGTGAAGTCGCGATAGGCATAGAACATAAGCTCGATGCCCTGGCGCAATTCCTCCTCGCGGAGGAACAACGGATTAGCGGGAGGTCTGGATTCCACCATGCAGGCAACAGGAGCGCTGGCTGAGCCGCTTCTTCATGGCTCGCCCCGACTATAGAGGGCGCGCATTGCCTTGACACCCCATAGGCTCGGATCGGCCGTTGTTTCGGACATGTATCCTGCATGTTCGAAGGCGAACTCGCCCAGGCGGCGAAGTCTGCAAGCCTGAACGAACTCCGGTGCCGAACATCGCGCTGCAGCGACCGGCGCTTCACAATGGATAGCGAGCTGTACGCGCCCGAGTCCGACGGCGTCCTCGATGCCATCGCACGCCAGGCCGCGACGGGTGTCCGCGCAAGCAACAGATGCGGCGATCGAGCGCGCCTTATGTCCGAGGAGACGACCAAGGCGCACGAATGCTTCATGACCGGCGCTGCCGTCCGCAGCCGCGCAAGGCGGCCTCGGCAAAAGCTACGCCAGACCGAAAGAAGTGCCGAATTGACAGGTCAATAGTATTGACCTATCTAGTCAGAAGGTTGCTTTTCGACCGGTCAAAACGATCACTTTGGAATCATTCAACCAAGGCTGGAGCAATGTCTGGAACTATGGAAGATCGCGACGGATTCATCTGGCTCGATGGCAAGCTGGTTCCTTGGCGCGACAGCCGCATGCATGTGCTGACCCATGCGCTGCATTATGGCTCGGCTGTCTTCGAGGGGGAGCGCATCTATGACGGCCGCGTTTTCCGCCTCGCCGCCCACAGCGCGCGGCTCATCAACTCGGCTCGTCTGCTCGATTACGAGGTCCCCTGGACCCGGCAGCAGATCGAGCAGGCGACGCGCGATGTCGTCAAAGCCAACGGCCTTCAGTCGGGCTACGTGCGCCCGATCGCCTGGCGCGGTGCGGAGGTGCTGGGCGTGTCCGCCATCGGCACGACCGTTCATCTCGCCATAGCGCCGTGGGCCCAGGAAGGCCGGCTGTCGGTGCAGGCCCGAGATTCTGGCATCAGCGTCACCATGGCGAATTATCGCCGGCCGTCGGCCGATTTCGCGCCCGGGCACGCCAAGGTGGCGGGCCTCTACATCATCTGCGGCATCGAGAAGGACCGCGCCCTCAAGGCCGGCTTCGACGACGCGCTGATGCTGGATTGGAGGGGCAACCTGGCCGAATCGACCGGCGCCAACATCTTCCTGGTGATCGACGAGCGGCTGGTGACGCCGACGCCGGAGAATTTCCTCGACGGCATCACCCGCCGCGCCGTGATGGGCCTGGCGAGAAAACGCGGCTGGCCGGTCGAGGAGCGCACCGTGCGGCCGGAGGAGCTCGCCAAGGCCAGCGAGGTGTTCCTGTGCGGCACGGCCGCCGAGATCGTGCCGGTGGGCTCGATCGACAGCCATCACTATCAGGCGGGGCCGGTGGCCCGCGCCTTGATGGCGGATTTCCAGACTCTGGTGCGCGAGCCCGATTGCGAGGGCTTTGGCGAATCGACCCATCTCGCGCCGCCGATGGCGCCTTTGGCGGCTTGACAGCAGCGTCGCTCTCCATTCTGCTTCGATGACGTCCGAGGGGTGTCCGGCTTCCGCAAGGAGCCCGGGCTGAGACAGCCGACGAGGCTGAACCCTTTGAACCTGATCCGGGTCATGCCGGCGAAGGAACGGGAGTTCATCGATTGGCCAGGTCCTCCGTCATTGTCATTGGCGCCGGCGTTGCCGGCTTGGCCTGCGCTCTCGAGCTCAGCGAGCGCGGCATCGCCGTCGAGGTGGTCGAGCGCGCGCGGGTACTGGGCGAAGGCTGCTGCTCGTGGATGGCGGGCGGCATGCTGGCCCCGTGGTGCGAACGCGCCACCACCGAGCCTGAAGTCGCGGCTTGCGGGACGCCATCGATCGCCTGGTGGGCCGGGCGCTTCCCCGGCACGGTGCAGAACGGCAGCCTGGTGGTCGCCCAGTCCCGCGATGCGCCCGACCTCGCCCGGTTTGCCGCCCGCACGGAACGCTTCGAATGGCTCGATGGCGACCGCATCGCCGCCCTCGAGCCGCATCTCGCGGGGCGTTTCCGACGGGCTCTGTTCTTTCCCGACGAGGCGCATCTCGATCCGCGGCTCGCGCTGGCCGCACTGGCGGAGAGACTGAAGGAGCGCGGCGTCGCGATCCGCTTCGGCGTCGATCTGCTGCCTGAAGCGGCCCACGCCGCCATCGTCGTCGATTGCCGAGGCCTGGCGGCGCGCGATGCTTTGCCCGATCTGCGCGGCGTGCGCGGCGAGATGGTCGTCGTGCGGTCGCCCGACCTGTCGCTGGCGCGGCCCGTGCGCATGCTCCATCCACGCCTGCCGCTCTATATCGTGCCGCGCGGTGACGGACGTTTCATGATCGGAGCGACCATGCTCGAAAGCGAGCGACGCGGCCCGGTCAGCGTGCGCTCGGCCGTCGAGCTCCTGAACGCCGCCTATGCGCTGCATCCGGCCTTCGGCGAGGCCGAGATCGTCGAGCTGGGCGCCGATCTGCGGCCGGCCTTTGCCAACAACCTGCCGCAGGTGCGGCGGACGGGCCGCGTGCTGCACGCCAACGGCCTGTTCCGCCATGGCTTCCTGCTGGCGCCGGCGCTCGCCCGCAGGGTGGCGGACGCCGCCCTCGATCCAGCGTTTCAATCGGAGACCAGCCATGCGGATCTTCGTCAACGACGACGTGCATGACGTCGAGTCCGGCACCCTGGCGGCGGCGCTGGAGGCGCTGGGCTTCGGCGGACGCAAGATCGCGACCGCGGTGAACGGCCGGTTCGTCGCCGCGCCGGCGCGGCCGTCGACGGCGCTCAGCGACGGCGACCGCATCGAGGTCGTGGCGCCGATGCAGGGAGGCTAGGGAGCATGTTCTACGGCGTCGACCTCGGCTCGCGCCTCCTGCTGGGCACGGCGCGCTATCCGTCGCCCGCCATTCTGGAACGCGCGATCAAGGCCTCGCGTGCCGAGGTTGTCACGGTCTCGTTGCGCCGCGAGGGCGGCAGCGGCCGGGCCGGTCAAAGCTTCTGGTCGTTCATCCAGTCGCTCGGGCTCAGGGTGCTGCCGAACACCGCCGGCTGTCATTCGGTGCGGGAGGCGGTGACCACCGCCCACATGGCGCGCGAGCTGTTCGACACCAGATGGATCAAGCTCGAAGTGATCGGCGAGGCCGACACGCTGCAGCCCGACGTCTTCGGCCTCGTCGAAGCCGCGCGCATCCTCTCTGAGGAGGGCTTCGAGGTCTTTCCCTACACGACCGAGGATCTCGTGGTGGCGGAACGTCTCATCGAGGCGGGCTGCCGGGTGCTCATGCCTTGGGGCGCGCCGATCGGCTCGGCGCGCGGTCTGAACAATGTCTACGGTCTGCGGGCCCTGCGGGCGCATTTCCCCGACATTCCCCTGGTGGTCGATGCCGGCCTGGGAGTCCCCTCGCATGCCGCGGCGGCCATGGAGCTGGGCTACGACGCCGTCCTGCTCAACACCGCCGTCGCCGAGGCGGGCGATCCGGCCGAAATGGCGCGCGCCTTCGCGCTTGCCGTCGAAGCCGGTCGCGCCGCCTATCTTGCCCGTCCGCTCGAGCCGAGGGACATGGCCGTGCCGTCGACGCCCGTGATCGGCAAGGCCGTGCTGGGAGGATGACGGTGCTCGACCCGTTCTATCCCATCGTCCCGGATGCCGACTGGGTGGCGCGCCTGGTCCCGGCCGGCGCGCGGCTGATCCAGCTTCGCATCAAGGACCAGCCCGCGGCAGAGATCGGCCGTCAGGTGAGCGAAGCCAGAGCCGCGTGCCGGGCAGCCGGTGCGCAGCTCGTCGTCAACGACTACTGGCAGGCCGCCATCGACGAAGGCTGCGACTTCGTCCATCTCGGCCAGGAGGACCTGCTGGAGGCCGACGTGAAGGCCCTGCGCCGCGCCGGCATCCGCATCGGCGTCAGCACGCACGACCATGCCGAGCTGGACAAGGGGCTCGCCATTGATCCTGACTATGTCGCGCTTGGACCCGTCTATCCCACCCAGCTCAAGCAGATGCCCTGGGCCCCCCAGGGCACGGCGCGGCTCGCCGAATGGAAAGGCCTGATCGGCCGTCGTCCGCTGGTAGCGATCGGCGGATTGACGCTCGAGCGCGCGCTGCTCTGCCTGCGCTCGGGCGCCGACATCGCCGCCGTCGTCGGCGACATCGTCAACCATCGCGACCCGATCGCCCAGGCCAAGGCCTGGGTCGCCGCCACGCGGAGCAAGCCATGAGTGAACGCTACGCCCGTCAAAGGGTGCTCGCCGAGGTCGGCGCTGCCGGTCAGGCGCGGCTTGCCGCCGCCTCGGTCCTGGTGGTCGGCGCCGGCGGCCTGGGTTGCCCGGTACTGCAATATCTGGCGGGGGCCGGCGTCGGCCGTCTCACCATCGTCGACCATGACAGTGTCGAGGAGACCAACCTTCATCGTCAGCCGCTCTATGCCATGGCCGACATCGGCAAGTCCAAGGCCGATGCGGCCCATGCCGCGCTGCACGGCTTCAATCCCACGATCGCGGTCGAGGTCGTGGCTGAACGGCTGACGCCTCAGAATGTGACGCCGCTCGTCGCCTCGTCCGACCTCGTGGTCGACGCGGCCGACAGCTTTGCCGTCAGCTATATCCTGAGCGACGCCTGCCTGGCGGCGGTCAAGCCGCTGGTCAGCGCCTCGGTGATCGGCCTCACGGGTTATGCCGGCGCCTTCTGCGGCGGCGGTCCGAGCTACCGCGCGGTGTTCCCCGAGGTCTCCGTCGAGGGCGGCACTTGCGCGAGCGTCGGGGTGCTCGGCACGGCGGTCGCTGTTCTGGGAGGCCTGCAGGCGCACCTCGCCCTGCATCTCCTGCTTGGGCTGGAACCCAGCGTGCTGGGCCGCGTGATCACCTTCGATGCCGGGCGGATCGCCTTCGGCGGGTTCGGCTTTGCCGGCAGCCCCGAGCCGGACCGGTTCGTGCCGTTCATCGCGCCGGCGGCGGTGACCGCCGACGATCTCGTCGTCGACCTCCGCGGCTTGGATGAGGCGCCACACTCACCGTTCGTCGGCGCACAGCGCCTGTCAGTCGATGCTGTCGAGGCGCTCCTGGAGCAACCCTGTTCGTCACGGCGCATTGTTCTATGCTGCCGCAGCGGGCAGCGGGCGCTTGCTGCCGCCGACCGGCTGCGCGAGCGGGGTCTCGACAATCTGGCTCTCGTGGCATTGGGTTAGTGGCTCGAAGGAGGGTCGTCATGACGCACACCACCGACAAGACCGTGCTTGAGCATATCGAGCATCTCGTGGCCGAGGAGAAGAAGCTCTACGCCCAGGGTGCGATGTCGGACGCCGAGCGCGAGCGCCTGGGCAAGATCAATGTCGAGCTCGACCGCTGCTGGGACCTGCTGCGCCAGCGTCGTGGCTTGCGTGAGTTCGGCCGAAACCCCGATGAGGCCGAGGTGCGCCCGGCCGCCATCGTGGAAAACTACAAGGGTTAGCCCGGCGTCGCGCCCTGCGTGTTCACGAAGACGGCGTAAAGCGACTGGCTCGCCGCCATGAACAGGCGATTGCGCTTGGGGCCGCCGAAGCAGATGTTGGCGCAGACCTCCGGCAGGCGGATGCGGCCGATCAGCTTGCCCGCGGGCGTCCATACCGTGACGCCGTTGTAGCCGACGGCGCGGCCGGCGTTGCTGGATGCCCATAGGTTGCCATAGACATCGCAGCGCACGCCGTCCGGCCCGCACTTGACGCCGTCGACCATGAAATCGGCGAACTGCTTGCGGTTGGACAGCTTGTTGTCGGTTCCGACGTCGAAGGCGTAAACGTCGCCCTTGCCGCCCGGCCCCGTGTCGCCGGGACCCTTGCCGGTGCTGACGACATAGAGGTTCTTGTAGTCGGGCGAGAAGCAAAGGCCGTTCGGATCGGGCACCTGCTCCTCCGTCAACACGAGATCGACGCGGCCGCTGGGATCGACGCGATAGCAATTCGTCGGCAGCTCGCGCTTGAACAGCCCGATGCCTGCCGCCTGGCCGAGTTTTGGATTGAGCTTGCCGGCCGCGTTGGTCGGGCCGCCAGCCGCGTCGGGCGCCCCTTCGTAGAGCTGGCCGCCATAGGGCGGATCGGTGAACCAGTAGCTGCCGTCGGGATGGGGCACGACATCGTTCGGCGAGTTCAAGCGTTTGCCATTGTACGAGTTCGGCCAGCACGGTGATGGAGCCATCGAGTTCGTAGCGCACGACCCGCCGCATCAGGTGCTCGCACGAGAGCTGGCGGCCCTGGAAATCGAAGCTGTTGCCGTTGCTGTTGTTGGACGGGCTGCGGAAGACGCTCACCCGGCCGTCATCCTCCAGCCAGCGCAGTTGCCGGTTGTTGGGGATGTCGCTCCATACGAGATAGCGCCCCTGCGCGTTCCATGCCGGTCCCTCCGACCACAGGGCGCCCGTCCACAGCCGCTGGATGGCGCTGTTGGGCTGGACGAGGGCATTGAACGACGGGTCGACCGACAGGATGTCGGGATCGGTGAAATAGGTGGTGGGCGCGCCGCGACGGCTGAAGTCGCGCGGTGGCGACGTGACCGTGGAAGGCGGCGCGACCGGAGCCGGTTGTGCCTGGGCGAATACTTGTCCAGTGGTGAGCGTTGCTACGCCTAAGCTTGCTGCGCCGACGAGCGTGCGACGGGACATCGTCGCGCCGCCCTTGGCCTCGAATTCCTTCGATGGGCTCATGAGCGTTCACTCCCTTTGCTTTATCGTTGTCGGGAGTCCTAGCAAAACGGCGGGGAGGGGAGAAGAAGGCGGCGGCGCATATCTGGAGGAGTTGTACGGCGCTACCGGCGGTCCTTCTCCCAGCGCGCGGCGGCGGCATCGTCGCCTTCATGGGCGCCGACCCATTTCTCGCCGGCGGGCGTCTCTTCCAGCTTCCAGAACGGCGCCTTGGTCTTGAGCCAGTCGACCAGGAACTCGCAGGCCTCGAAGGCCGCCTCGCGGTGCGGCGAGCCGACGGCCACCAGCACGATGCGGTCGCCGGCTTCAAGCCTGCCGAAGCGGTGCACGATCAGCGTCGCCTCGAGCGGCCAGCGGCGGCGCGCCTCGGCCTCGATCTCCTCCAGCGCCCGTTCGGTCATGCCGGGATAGTGCTCGAGGGTGAGCGAATCGATGCGCTCTCGATGCAGGCCCTCGCGCACATGCATCTCGCGCACGAGGCCCACGAATACGGCGAGGCCGCCGATGCGCTTGTTGCCCTCGGTCAGCCGGCCGAGCTCTGCGCCGACGTCGAAATCGGCCTCCTGAACGCGCACGGTCATGTCTAGCCTCCCGTGAACGGAGGAAAGAACGCGACCTCGCGCGCGCCGGCCAGCGGCGCGTCGAAGGTCGCTGTGCGCTGGTCGACGGCCGCGCCGAAAGCCGCGCCCTCGGCCAATGCCTCGGCATGACCGGGGCTGCGGCCGCGCAACCAGGCGACCAGATCGCCCACCGTCTTCACCTCGGCGGGCGGCGTCACCTCTTCGTCGGCGGCGCCGACCGTGCGCTTCATCCAGGCGAAGTAGCGGACCTTCATGTCGGGCCGCCTTCCGCCATGTGGCGGAGGCCGGTGCGCAGATAGTCGTAGCCCGTGATCAGGGTCAGAACGGCCGCCACCCAGATCAGCACCAGGCCGATATGGCCGACAATCGGCGGCACGGCGTCGCCCAGCAGCAGAAACGCGATGGCGCCCATCTGGGCGCCGGTCTTCCATTTGGCCAGCTGGCTTACCGGCAGGCCAACCCGGAGCTCGGCCAGGAACTCCCGCAGGCCGGAGACCAGGATCTCGCGCGCCAGGATGATCAGGGCCGCCAGCACGTTCAAGCCGCCTAGCTGCTCGTTCTTCACCAGCATCACCAGTGCCGCCGCCACCAGCAGCTTGTCGGCGATGGGATCGAGAAAACGGCCGAAGCGCGAGATCTGGTGATAGCGGCGTGCGAAGTAGCCGTCGAACCAGTCGGTCACGCAAGCGGTGACGAACAGGCCAGCCGACAGCCACTGCGCCCAGCCGTGATCGAGCCAGAAGCAGGCGACCACCAGGGGGATTGCCGCGATTCGCGAAAGCGTCAGCAGGTTGGGCAGGTTGAGCATGTGCCAACAGTCTTAGCGGCCGCCCCGGAAGTGGTCATGGATTTTCTGGGCCAGCGCGTCGGAGATGCCGGGCACCGACTTGATGTCCTCGAGCGTCGCCACGGCGACCGCCCGGGCGCTGCCGAAATGATGCAGCAAGGCGCGCTTGCGGCCGGCGCCGATGCCCGGCACCTCGTCGAGGACGGAGCGCGTGATGTCGGCTGCGCGGCGCGTGCGGTGTGTGCCGATGGCGAAACGATGGGCCTCATCGCGCAGGCGCTGCAGGAAATAGAGCACCGGGTCGCGCGGTTCGAGCGAGAAGGGCGGCCTGCCCGGCGCGAAGAAGCGCTCGCGCCCGGCGTCGCGGTCCGGCCCCTTGGCGATGCCGACGATGGCGATGTCCTCCAGGCCGAGCTCGACCAGCACCTGGCGCGCCACTTCGAGTTGGCCCTGGCCGCCATCGATCAGCACCAGATCGGGCCAATGCTCCTCGGCACGCTCGGGATCCTCGCGCAGGGCGCGGCCGAAACGGCGCGACAGGACCTCGCGCATCATGGCGAAATCGTCGCCCGCCGCTCCTTCGGTCTTGATGTTGAACTTGCGATATGAATTCTTGATGAAGCCGTCCGGCCCGGCGACCACCATCGCGCCGACCGGTGCGCTGCCCTGGATGTGGCTGTTGTCGTAGATCTCGATGCGCTCGGGCGGTCCGTCGAGGCCGAACGCGCGCGCCACGCCCTCGAGAAGCTGGCGCTGCGTGCCGCGCTCGGCCATGCGCCGCGCCAGGGCCTCGCGGGCATTGACGACGGCCTGGTCGAGCGCGTCCTTCTGGTCGCCTCGCCTGGGATGGCGGATCTCGACCTTGTGACCGGCCGTCATGGCGAGCGCGCTTTCGAGCAGCTCGCTTTCGGCGACGTCATGGCTGGTCAGGATCAGCCGCGGCGCCTGGCGGGATTCGTAGAACTGGCCGATGAAGGCCGACAGCACGGCCGGCTCGTCGAGATCCCGGGCATGGGCCGGAAAGTAGGCGCGGTTGCCCAGGTTCTGGCCGGCGCGCAGGAAGAAGACCTGCACGCAGACCTGTCCGCCCTCGGCATGGGCGGCGAAGATGTCGGCCTCGTCGATCGAGGGCAGCGTGATCGACTGGTGCGACTGGATGTGCGCCAATGCGCGAATGCGGTCGCGCAGCACCGCCGCGCGTTCGAACTCGAGATTTGACGAAGCCAGCTCCATGCGCTGCAGCAGCGCCTGCTGGACCTCGCGGTTGCGTCCTCCCAGGAAGTCGCGCACCTCCTCGACGATGGTGCCGTACTCGGCCTCGTCGATGCGGCCCACGCAGGGCGCCGTGCAGCGCTTGATCTGGTACTGCAGGCAGGGCCGCGTGCGGGTGGCGAACACGCCGTCCGAGCACGAACGCAGCGGGAAGGCGCGCTGCAGGGCATAGAGCGTGCGGTTGACCGCGGTGGCCGAGGCGAAGGGGCCGAAATATTCGTTGGCGGGCTCGCGCGTGCCGCGATGCTTGGCGAGCTGCGGCCATTCGGTATCGCGTCGGATGACGATGTAGGGGAACGACTTGTCGTCGCGCAGCAGCACGTTGAAGCGCGGCCGGAAGCGCTTGATGAGATTGTTCTCGAGCAGCAGGGCCTCGGCCTCGCTGTCGGTGACCGCGAATTCCATGGTCCGGGTCGCCGACACCATGCGCAGCAGCCGGTTGTCCAGCCGCGTCGGCTGGGTGTAGGCCGCGACGCGGCTCCTGAGCGAGCGCGCCTTGCCGACATAGAGCACCTCGCCATCCTGCGGCGATCATGCGATAGACGCCGGGCTTGCGCGGCAGCGTGTGCACGAATTCGCCGATGATGCGCATGCCGTCGGCCAAAGAGCCCTCGGCAAGCGAACCCTCGCTCGGTGTCTGGTCGATATCGATCTGGTCGCTCACGAGGTCCTTCGACGGGCGCGCGTATGGCTAGGCCGATGCTGGCCGGCGAGACAACGGGCCTATGTGGGGAAGTCTGTGAACAAGACCAGTGTCAGCCCGCCGTTGCGTCAGCGTCACTGTATTGACTCAATGTAGGCACGATGGCAGTCGGCTGCCAATCGTGCATTAAGCGATTGATATATATCGCTTAATAAAGGCTGCGACGAGCCCCACAAAGGACTCGCAAGGGCAGATGTTCCTGGTTTGATCTTTTAGTCTGCCGCGTTCCCATGTGTGGATAAATTGGTGGCGTCACAGCACCGACAGCATGCGTCCCACCAGCGGATGGCGCACCACATCCTTGTCGGTAAGGCGCACCACGGCGACATCTTCGAGGCCGTCCAGCTTGGTGCCGATCGTGCCCAGGCCGGACAGGTCGGGCAGCAGGTCGGTCTGGTCGGGATCGCCGGTGATCACCATGGTCGAATGCCAGCCCAGGCGGGTCAGCAGCATCTTGAGCTGGCCGTAGGTGCAGTTCTGCGCCTCGTCGATCAGAACGAAACTGTTGTTCAGGGTGCGGCCGCGCATGAAGGCCACCGGGGCGATCTCGATCGTGCCGTCATCGAGGTTCTGGCGCAGGCGCTTGGGTCCCAGCCGGTCGTTTAGCGCGTCGTAGAGCGGCCGCAGATAGGGGTCGAGCTTCTCGCGCATGTCGCCGGGCAGGAAGCCCAGGTTCTCGCCGGCCTCGACGGCCGGCCGCGACAGCACGATGCGCGACACGCTGCCCGCCTCCAGGGCCTCCACGGCGGCCGAGATCGCCAGATAGGTCTTGCCGGTGCCGGCCGGACCCATGGCGATGGTGAGCGGCGTGGCGTCCATGGCCTCCATCAAAAGGCGCTGGTTGTCGCTCCTGGGCCGGATTTTTCGAATGTAGCTCTGGTCGCGGTCGTTGGCCGGAGTGTGGTCGAAAACGAGATTGTGAATACGGGCGCTATCGATGGCGTGCAGCTTGGCGCGGCGTGCGGCGCGTTTGGCCATATTCGTACTCCGGTATCTTGGGGCAGGAGAGCGGGACCGTTCGCCGAAAAGCAGAAACGCCCCCGCAAGCGGAGGCGTCGGCGATCGGTGGTCAGGCGGAAGGTGAGGCTGACAGGGCACGCGGCGGACGATCCACCGGTGATCCGGACTCCGTCGGGGCACATCGTCCTCGGACGGATAAGCACCTCCTTCAGCTACCGGGGCAAAGCCTACCCTGATTGCGGCAGGGCAGCCACAATATTGTGGGGTGCCATCCAAATTTCACACTATTCGCGGCCCCGCTCGTAAGCCAGGCGCCCGGCGACGTACGTGGCCTGGACGGCGCGATCGTCGGCCAGCGTCATCTGGATGAAGAGCTGCTCGGCGAAGTCGCGAGCTTGCCCCATGCGGAAGTCGATCAGCGGCGTGGAGCGCATGTCGAGCACCACCAGGTCAGCCTCCATGCCGGGGCCGATGCTGCCGATCCGGTCGTCGAGATACAGCGCGCGGGCCGATCCCCGGGTGGCGAGGTAGTAGGCGTGACCGGCCGAGAACGGATGGCCCTTGAGCTGAGCGGCCTTGTAGGCCTCGCCGAGCGTGGCTCAGGATCGAGAAGGTCGTGCCGGCGCCGATGTCCGTCCCCAGGCCGACCCGCACCGGCCGCTCGCTCTTGAGGGCATGGAAGAGGTCGAAGACGCCGCTGCCGAGAAAGAAATTCGAGGTCGGGCAATGGGCGATGGCCGCGCCGGCGGCGTGCAGGCGCTGCAGCTCGGCGTCCTGCAGCCAGACGCCGTGGCCGAACACGGCGCGCCGGCCGCACAGTCCGTGGTGATCGTAGACGTCGAGATAATTGCGCCGATCGGGGAACAGCTCCTTGATCCAGGCGACTTCGTCCGGCGTCTCGGCGAGATGGGTTTGCATCAGGCATCCGCGATGTTCCCGCCACAGGGCTCCGGCCGCCGCGAGCTGCGCGGGCGAGCTGGTGCCGGCGAAGCGCGGCGTGATGGCATAGAGCAGCCGGCCGCGGCCATGCCATTTGGCGATCAGGGCCTGCGACTGGTCGTAGCCCGATTGCGCCGTGTCGAGCAGTTCTTCCGGAGCATGGCGATCCATCAGGACCTTGCCGGCGGCGAGTCGCAGGCCGAGCTTTTCGGCCTCCTCGAACAGGGCGTCGACCGACTGCGGATGAACGGTGCAATAGATGCAGCTGGTGGTGATGCCGTTGCGCAGGCTCTCCTGCAGGAAGACGCGGGCGACGCCACGCGCAAATTCCTTGTCGGCGTATTTGAGCTCGACGGGAAAGGTATATCGGTTCAGCCAGTCGAGGAGCCGCGCGCCGTAGGCGGCGATCATCGGCGTCTGCGGGAAGTGGACGTGGCAGTCGACGAAGCCCGCCGAGATCAGCGAATCGCGGCCAAAGTCGCGAATCTCGGTGCCGGGCGGCAGCAGCCCGGCGATGGCGTCGGCCGGCCCGAAATGGCTGATGCGGCCGTCCTGGATGGCAACGATGGCGTCGGCCTCGTGCACCATCGTCCTGTCGAGACCCTCGTTGAAGGGATCCCCGGTGAAGGTGAGGACGGGGCCGCGAATGGCGGTGATAGGGACCGATCCGCCGGGCATTGCCGCGGACCTTCTATCGCCGGCGGGCATCACAGGAAGGTGACGCGCGCCTCGTGATCCAGCATCTGCGGGATACTGGTCGGATCATCGAACTGGATCTCGGCCTCGACCGTGTGGGCGCTGCCCAAGCCGAGGTCGGCCCTGCTGCGCTTGACGCGGGTCACCATCATCGGTGCCCGCACGATCGTGCCTTTGTAGACGCGTCTGCTGCCGCGGAAAGTGACCTCCACCCGGGCGCCGGGCACGAGGCGGGCAAGGTGAAGCTCGTCGACATCGGCCATTACGCGCAACTGGCGCATGTCGACGATCTTGGCGATGCCGAGCCGGCCCGCCAGGGTCTCGCCCTGCCGGGTGAAGATCTCGACCACCACGCCGTCGATCGGCGAACGGACAAGCGCCGCCTCTCGATCCCTGCGCGCATTCTCGAGCCTGGCTTCCGCATTGGCGATGTCGATCTTGTTCGTCGCCAGATCGATCGCGAGCTTGCGCTTCGCAAGCGCGAGCGAGGCCTTCTGGTTTTCCAGATTCATCTCGTCGAGCTTCTCTTCCATTTCCTTCTGGTCGACCGGCCGGCCCGAACGCAGCCGCTGAAGAGCCTTGAGCTTGTTCTGGTCGATTGCCGACGTCAGCTCGCCTTCCTGCAGGGCGATGTCGGTGACGCGCGTTCCCTCCAACACCGTCTGGCGAGTCCTCTTGAGCTTCTCCAGGGTGGCCTCGGCCGTCCGCACGCCGATATCCGCCAGCGGGTAGTTCGACAGCACGGCAATGATCTCGTCGCGTTTGACTTTCTGGCCGTCCTCGATGCGCAATTCGAGGACCGTGGAGCCGCCGGTCGGATCACCGGCGATCACCACGGTGCCCGTTGGAGCGTCGGTATAGCCCCGCGCAATCAGAGGCTGCCCCGCGGTGTAGCTGCCGTCCTGTGCACTGCTCGGATGCTTCGGCGCCAGGCGCATGGCAAAGCCGACGGCGCCGGCCGTCAGCGCCAGCCCCAGGACGATCCCGATGAACCTCTTTACTCGCGCCATGCGCGGTCGCTCCCAAGCCTTCTGCTTTCTGCCCCCGTATCGACCGATCATCCACGCCGGCGGCCGGTCGGCAACTGAATTTGGCGAATGCAGTGGGCAGGATTACGGCACAAGGGCCTGGCCGTTGCCGGCCAGGCCCTGATCGATTGGTGGAGCCAGGCGGGATCGAACCGCCGACCTCTACAATGCCATTGTAGCGCTCTCCCAGCTGAGCTATGGCCCCGAAGCTTCTCGCGCGGCGCGAGGTATAAGTCCTGCCCTTCTGGCTGGCAACAGGACTGACGATGGCGGCTAGCGGTCGCCTTCGCCCTTGTCGTCCTCCACTTCGACCTCGACCTCGGCTTCGATGTCGTCGGCCTCGTCGGCGAGATCGTCGGCATCCGCCAACGCCTCGTCGCCCTCGACATCGGGCAACTCGTCTCCCGCCAACGCCGCCTCGTCGGATTTCTTCTTGGCCGCCGCCTTGGCCGCCGCCGCCGCTGCGGCCGCTGTCGCCGCCGCCGCCGCCGTTGCCGCGGCGCCACGGCCGCGCCGGACCTTCACGAAGTCCTCGCGATCATGCTCCCGGCCGCACTTCGGGCATTTGATCGGGCCTTTGTTCAGATCGTAGAAGCGCGCGCCGCAGCTCTGGCAGGTGCGCTTAGTACCCCAGCTCGCCTTGACCACGCAGGAACTCCCGGAAAATCCGCAGAAATCGGCCAACCCGGCCGCGAGGGAGGGCGTATGTCACGCGTCTTTCACCCTGTCAAAACCAAATTCCGGCATGCTACGAGGACGCCGCGCCGCATTTTTGCCGTCCTTCATGGAGTGTGCCCTGTCCGCCAGAGTCAGTCCGGCCAAGCTTGTCGCCCGCTGGGTGCCCCGGCTGCAGGGAAGCGTGCGCGCGCCCGGCGACAAATCGGTCTCCCACCGCGCCCTGATGTTCGGGGCGATGGCGCTGGGCGAAACCACCGTGCAAGGCCTGCTCGAAGGCGAGGACGTGCTGTGCACCGCGGCCGCCCTGCGGGCGCTCGGGGCGGAGGTCACGTATGAGCGCGACGCAGGCCTGTGGCGCATCCGCGGCTTCGGGGTGGGCGGCGGCCGCGAGCCCGAGGACGTGCTCGACCTCGGCAATTCCGGCACTTCGGCGCGGCTGCTGTCCGGCATCCTGGCGAGCCATCCCTTCATCAGCTTCATGACCGGCGACGCCTCGCTCCGGCGCCGGCCGATGCAGAGGGTCATCGAGCCGCTGTCGCGCATGGGCGCGCGCTTCGAGGCGCGCGACGGCGGGCGCATGCCGCTCGCCGTCATCGGCACCGACGAGATGGTGCCCATCGACTACCGCCTGCCGGTCGCCTCGGCGCAGGTGAAGAGCGCCATCCTGCTGGCCGGCCTCAACACCGCGGGCGAGACCACCGTGATCGAGCCCGAGCCGACGCGCGACCATACCGAGCGCATGCTGCGCCATTTCGGCGCCGAAGTCCGGGTGGCGCCCGCCGACGGCGGCGGCAAGCGCATCACCGTCGTCGGCTGGCCCGAGCTCAGGGGCCGCGACCTCGTCGTGCCGGGCGATCCGTCGTCGGCTGCCTTCGCCGTCGTGGCGGCCGCCATCCGGCCGGGCAGCGACATCACCGTGGAGAATGTGGGCGTCAATCCGCTGCGCGCCGGCCTCTACCAGACCCTGCGCGACATGGGCGCCGACATCGTCTTCGAGAACAAGCGGGAGGTCGGCGGCGAGCCGGTGGCCGACCTGCGCGTGAAGGGCGGCGCGCTGAAGGGCATCGAGGTGCCGGCCGAGCGGGCGCCCACCATGATCGACGAATATCCCATCCTGGCCGTCGCCGCCGCCTGCGCCGAGGGCACGACGCGCATGCTGGGCCTGGCCGAGCTGCGCGCCAAGGAGAGCGACCGGCTGGCGAGCGTGGCGGCGGGCCTGCAGGCGAACGGCGTGAAGCACGAGATGGGGGCCGACACGCTGGTCGTCCACGGCACCGGCTCGGCCCCGGCGGGCGGCGGCCTGGTGGCGACGCATCTCGACCACCGCATCGCCATGTCGTTCCTGGTGCTGGGCCTGGCGACGCGCGAGCCGGTCGCGGTCGACGACGGCTCGCCCATCGACACCAGCTTTCCCGGCTTCGCCGCGCTGATGAACGGGCTGGGCGCCAACATCGAGGCGGCGTGAGCGGTCCGCTGATCATCGCCATCGACGGGCCGTCGGCCGCCGGCAAGGGCACGCTCGCCAGGCGGCTTGCCGCCCATTTCGGCCTGCCGCATCTCGACACCGGCCTGCTGTACCGCGCCGTCGGCTGGGCGGCCGAGCGCACCGGCCGGCCCCCCGCCGAGATGGCCGCCGCCCTGCAGGCCGGCGATCTCGACAATCCCGAGCTTCGGACCGACCAGGCCGGACAGGCCGGCTCCAGGGTGGCCGCGATCCCGGAAGTCCGCGCCAACCTCTTGAATTTCCAGAAGAAGTTCGCATATCAGGCGTCCGGAGCGGTGCTCGATGGGCGCGACATCGGCACCGTGATCTGCCCCGACGCGGCGGTGAAGCTCTTCGTGACGGCAAGCCCGCAGGCGCGGGCCGAACGCCGGTACCGGGAGTTGCGCGAACGGGGGGTCGACACTATAAGACCGCGCGTTCTTGCCGAGATGGCGGAGCGGGACCGTCGCGACAGCGAACGGGCGGCTGCACCTTTGAAAGCCGCACCCGATGCTTACCTTCTCGATACCAGCGACATGGATGCCGATGCGGCCTTTGCCGCCGCCTTGGCGTTCATAGCGCGCAAGGGCTTTCGATCCGCCGCGCCGTAAGTCGCCGCCGGCGGGTCGAAGACTTCAAGCGGTGACTGCGAACGGACGTCTCGTCCGCTCGCCGGTGTTTTTCAAGGCATTGGATCCGCCGGACTTAACCGGTTGGCCGACGGGCGGCAGCGTTTCGCCCGGGATCGATGAAGGAGAGTTTGAATGGCCAAGGGCAGCGCCCTACGTACTTCAGCGAACGACGCCGCAAGCGCCGAGTTCGCCGCACTTCTCGAGGAATCGCTGGGCGGTTCCGCGAGCTTCGAAGGCACGGTCGTCAAGGGCCGCGTCGTTCGCATTGCCAATGATTTCGTCGTCGTCGATGTCGGGCTGAAGTCCGAGGGCCGCGTCGCCCTGCGGGAGTTCGCCAACGGCAGCGGCGCGCCGGAGGTCAAGGAAGGCGACACGGTCGACATCTTCGTCGATCGCATGGAGAACAAGGACGGCGAGGCCGTCCTGTCGCGCGACAAGGCGCGCCGCGAGGAAGCCTGGACCCTGCTCGAGAAGGCGTTCAACGACCAGCGAGCGCGTCATGGGCACGATCTTCGGCCGCGTGAAGGGCGGCTTCACGGTCGACCTGTCGGGCGCCGTGGCCTTCCTGCCGGGCAGCCAGGTCGACGTGCGCCCGGTGCGCGACGTCGGCCCGCTGATGGGCCAGGCCCAGCAGTTCGCCATCCTCAAGATGGACCGCCGCCGCGGCAACATCGTGGTGTCGCGCCGCGCCGTCATGGAAGAGACCCGCGCCGAGGACCGCACCCGCCTGATGGGCGCGCTGTCGGAAGGCCAGGTGCTCGACGGCGTCGTCAAGAACATCACCGACTACGGCGCGTTCGTCGATCTGGGCGGCGTCGACGGCCTGCTGCACGTCACCGACATCGCCTGGAAGCGCATCAACCATCCGTCCGAGGCGCTCACCATCGGCCAGCAGGTCAAGGTGCAGGTCATCCGCTTCAACCCCGAGACGCAGCGCATCTCGCTCGGCATGAAGCAGCTGATGAGCGATCCGTGGGACGGCGCCGGGCGCCAAGTACCCGGTCGGCGCTCAAGCTCAAGGGCCGCGTCACCAACATCACCGACTACGGCGCCTTCGTCGAGCTGGAGCCGGGCGTCGAGGGCCTGGTGCACGTCTCCGAGATGAGCTGGACCAAGAAGAACGTCCATCCCGGCAAGATCGTCTCGACCTCGCAGGAGGTCGAAGTGATGGTGCTGGACGTCGACATGTCCAAGCGCCGCATCTCGCTCGGCCTCAAGCAGTGCATGGCCAATCCGTGGGAAAGCTTCGCCGAGAAGTACCCGGCCGGCACCGAGCTCGAGGGCGAGGTCCGCAACATCACCGAGTTCGGCCTGTTCGTCGGCCTGCCCGGCGACATCGACGGCATGGTGCATCTCAGTCCGACCTGTCGTGGGACAAGGCCGGCGACGAGGCGATCCGCGACTACAAGAAGGGCGACCAGGTCAAGGTCAAGGTCCTCGACGTCGACATGGACAAGGAGCGCATCTCGCTCGGCATCAAGCAGCTCGAGAACGATCCGTTCGAGAAGGTGGGCTCGGTCGCCAAGAAGGGCGACGTGGTCACCGTCATCGTGGCCGGCATCCAGGACAACGGCATCGACGTCACGGTGCAGGACGGCATCCCGGGCTTCATCCGCAAGTCCGAGCTCAGCCGCGACCGCTCCGAGCAGCGCCCCGACCGCTACGCCATCGGCGACAAGCTCGACGCCAAGATCACCAACATCGACAAGGCCTCGCGCCGGGTCGTGCTGTCGGTCAAGGCGCGCGAGCTCGACGAGGAGAAGAAGGCGATGGCCGATTTCGGCTCGTCCGACTCGGGCGCCAGCCTGGGCGACATCCTGGGTGCGGCGCTCAGCCGGGCCCAGAAGAAGGACGAGGAAGAAGGCAAATAGTCGCCTTTTCGTAATCGAAATTGGAGGGCCGGCCCGCAAGAGCCGGCCTTTCCTTTTTGATTCAATGGCTTAGTCTTGAAGACCCCCGTTTTTTGCGCTATTGTTGCGGCAATGACCAAGTCGGAGCTGATTGCCCGCCTGGCGGCCAGGAATCCCCATCTCTATCAAAGGGATGTCGAGCGGATCGTGGCCACGGTCTTCGATGAAATCTCCAAGGCATTGGCCAGCGGCCATCGCGTCGAACTGCGCGGCTTCGGCGCCTTCTCCGTGAAGAAGCGCGAACCGCGCACCGGCCGCAATCCGCGCACCGGCGAGCAGGTGGCGGTGGCCTCCAAGCGCGTGCCCTATTTCAAGACCGGCAAGGATCTGCGCGACCGGCTGAACAAGGAAGCGGTGCGCGCCGCCGGCCTGGCGCCGGCCGAACCGGCGGACGACAAGAAGTAGCGCGCCCGGGACGCGCCACTGGAGCGGCGCCTCCCCAGCGTGCCATGCTGTCGGTCGCATGAAATTCCTGTCCCGCACCCTCCTCGTGCATTTTCATGCTGATCGGCGTGCTGATCGCCGTCAGCAACCGCCAGCCCGTGCAGCTCGCCCTGTGGCCGCTGCTCGATGTCGTCGTCGTGCCGCTCTACCTTCTGGTCGTGGCCCTGCTGCTGCTGGGCGTGCTGGCGGGGCTGGGCTTGGGCTGGTGGGCCGGCGCGCCACCATCGCCGCCGCGCGCGCCAGGCCAGCGGCGAGGCGGCGCGGCTCGGTCGCGAGGTCCAGCGCCTGCGCGAGACCGGCGCCGCCGCGCCTCCCTCCGTCCCCGACGGCGCGCCGCCGCCGCGCGCGCAGAGGGCGATCGAGCGCCAGAGCGCGCTGGTCGCTCCCGAACTGTCGTCGTCCGGCCGGCGCGACCCCTTCTCGTGAGGATCCTGTCGGCCGCCGAGGTCGATGCCGCACTCGACGACCTCGCGCTGATCGACCGGCTCGAGGCGCTGTTCCGCGCCGGCTGCGAGATGCCGCCGCGCCATCATCACACCCTCTCCGAGCCCGCCGGTCCCGGCTCGGCCGACGCCACCCTGCTGCTGATGCCGGCCTGGACGCAGGGCGCGGCGAGCCATCTCGGCATCAAGCTCGTCACGGTCTTTCCCGACAACGGCAAGCGCGGCCTGCCGTCGATCTACGGCCAGTACCTGCTGCTCGACGGCGCCACGGGCGCGCCGCTGGCGCTGCTCGACGGCACCATGCTGACCAAGCGGCGCACCGCCTGCGCCTCGGGGCTGGCCTCGCGCTACCTGTCGCGGCCGCAGTCGCGGCGCCTGCTGATGATCGGCACGGGCGCCCTGGCGCCGCAGCTCGTTCGCGTGCATGCCAGGGTCCGGCCGATCGAGGAGGTCGCCATCTGGGGCCGCCGGGCCGGGCAGGCCGAGGCGCTCGCCCGCGAGCTCGCCCGCTCCCTGCCGGCGGCGCTCGGCCGGCCCGTCGCGGTGCGCGCCGTTGCCGATCGCCGGCAGGCGGTCGCCGAGGCCGACATCGTCTCCTGCGCCACCCTGTCCAGCACGCCGCTGGTCGAGGGCGACTGGCTGCGCGAGGGCCAGCATCTCGACCTGGTGGGCGCCTATACGCCGCAGATGCGCGAAAGCGACGACCGGGCGGTGGCGCGCGCCCGCGTCTACGTCGATACCCGCGCCGGCGCGCTCAAGGAGGCGGGCGACATCGTCCAGCCGCTGGCCAACGGCACGATCGGCCCGGACGACGTCGTTGCCGATCTGTTCGAGCTGGCGCGCGGCGAACGCAGCGGGCCGTCAGGCCGCCGATGCCGCCGCCATCACCCTGTTCAAGTCGGTCGGCGCCGCGCTCGAGGACCTGGCCGCCGCGGAGCTCGCCGTCACGGCTCGATAAGCGCGCCGTCCTTCTTCAAGGCTTCGATCTCCGCCTCGCTCAGCCCCGCTTCGGCCAGCACGGCGCGTGAATGCGCGCCCTGCAGCGGCGCCAGGCTGCGGATGGCGGGCGGCGTGCGGCTCATGCGCATGGGCGGCTCGACCATCATGATCTCGCCTTCGCTGGGATGCGGATACTTCCTGAAGAGCTGGCGCCACACCAGGTGCGGGTCCTCCAGCAGGTCGGCCGGCCGCAGCACCGGCGCGTTGGGGATCTGCGCGTCGTCCAGAAGCTTCACCCATTCGGCCGTGGTCCTGGCCGGCGCCAGGGCCTCGACCATGGAGTACATGTCGCCGATATGCATCGAGCGGGCGTTGAGGGTCGCATAGCGCGGGTCCTGCAGCACCTCGGGCCGGCCGACCAGCTCGAAGAAGTTGCGCCAGTGCTTGTCGTTGTAGGGCAGGATCGCCATCCAGCCGTCGAGCGTGCGGAACGGCTTGCGGGTGCGGGCGAGCAGGCGCGTGTAGCCGACCTCGCCCTCGTCGCTGAACGTTCGCTCCCACAGGTGCTCGACCATCAGCCAGGCGGCCATGGTCTCGAACATCGGCACCTCGACGAACTGGCCCTCGCCGGTGCGCTGGCGGTGCATCAGGGCGCTGCAGCGTGGCGAAGGCGAAGGTCAGGCCCACCGTCTTGTCGGCGAGGATGGTCGGCGGATAGCGCGGCACGTCGTCGCCGGCGGCGCGGCCCATCAGGTCGGCGATGCCGAAGCGGGCCTGGATGGCGTCGTCGTAGGCCGGCAGTTTTCCGTAAGGACCGTCGGCCGAGAAGCCGTAGGCGCCGACATAGACGATGTCCGGCTTCACCTTGCGGACCGCCTCGTAGCCCAGCCCCAGCCCTTCGATGGCCTGCGGCCGGAGGGCATGGACGAAGGCGTCGGCGCCTTCGACCACCTTGAGCAGCGCCGCGCGCGCCGCCGGTTCTTGAGGTCGAGGCAGAGCGAGCGCTTGTTGCGGTTCACGTAGAGGTAGGTCGGACCCATGCCGGGCGTCCTGGCCGGCTTGCCGATATGGCGCACCACGTCGCCTTCCGGCGCCTCGACCTTGATGACGTCGGCGCCCTGGTCGGCCAGCAGCATGGTGCCGTAGGGGCCGAGGATGACGTTGGTGAGGTCGACGATCCTGATGCCTTCGAGCGCGCCGGGCATTGATTGTCCTGTCCTGTGACGAAAGAGGCGCGAGACTGCCATCGCCTTGACGACACGTCACCGGCTCTGGCACTGCGCCGCAAAACGCGGGAGGAAACAGATGGACGTGCGCGGCGATCGATCCCGATCCCGCCATCGCGCAACTCAATTCGGCGCATTCACATGCGCCTGACATGCAGGAGGAACCGCCCAAGGCCTGCGAGATCTTCGAGGACGCCATGTATCAGGGCTACGGACAGACCGAAGTACTACCTGTTGCGATGATGGGTCCCCTCATCGATGGTTCGCGAGAACGGCTACCTCTTCATGTTCGATCGCGCCGACGGCATGGTGATCTCGGCCGAGCTTGAGAACGTGATCGCCGCGCACCCCGCCGTCATCGAGGTCGCGGTGTTCGGCACGCCGTGCGCCGTCGTCTGCATGAAGCCGCGCGCGTCCGTGGCCGAAAAGGAACTTGTCGACCTTTGTTCCGTTCATCTCGGCAATCAAGCGCAAGGAGCTGCGGGAACCGTATTGGAGCGGGCGCGAGCGGCGGGTTGCAGGACAGCGATGTGCACGCGCTGCCGCGCCGACGCGCATGAGTCAAGGGGCTGACTTATTTCACCGCGACCCACGGGTGTTATGAGACCGTTGTGCGACGCGCGCTGCCGGTGTAGCCAAGGAATAAGCAAAGGCGGGGGCGATGCGAAGCAACGTCGCGAGAAGACAGCAGGAACTCGAAGCCGGCAGCAAGTCCGGCATCACGCCCCTACCGCATCGAAGAGCAAGTCGGTTATCTGCTGCGCCGCGCGCACCAGCGCGCCAGCGCGATCTTCCAGGTCATCGATCGGCGATCCCAACATCACGCCGACCCAGTACTCCAGCATGGTGAAGCTGAACGAGTACACCGAGCTCTCGCAGAATCTTCTCGGCCGCCTCGTCGGCATGGACAAGGCGACCATGCAGGGCGTGGTGCGCCGGCTGAAGGAGCGTCGCCTGGTCGATTCGCGTCCCGATCCCGGCGATGCGCGGCGCACCCTGCTCAGCCTCACGACCGAAGGCCAGCGCCTGGTCAACAAGCTGCTGATCAACGGCCCGGCCGTCTCGCGCGAGACGCTGAAGCCGCTCACCACGCAAGAACAGCGCCAGTTGCTCGAGCTGCTCTCCAAGATCGTTTGACGCAGCCCTCGCAGGATCGACTGGCGCGACTCCTCGTTGACTCGCATGACGCCTGTGGCATCGTGCGTGTACGAACGAATGGGTGCCTATCTCCGTCCTCGCCATCTGCAGGAGGCGCTGAGCGCGCTGGCCCGGCCGCACGCGGTGCTGGCCGGCGGCACCGACTTCTACCCGGCGCGGGTCGGCCGCGCGATCGACGAGGACGTGCTCGACATCAGCGCGATCGACGCCTTGCGCGGCATCTCGGCCGATGCCGATGGATGGCGGCTGGGCGCCACCACGACCTGGAGCGAGCTGGTCGAAGCCGACCTGCCGCCGCTGTTCGACGGCCTGAAGCAGGCCGCGCGCGAAGTCGGCGGCCGCCAGATCCAGAACGCCGGCACGCTTGCCGGCAACCTCTGCAACGCCTCGCCGGCCGCCGACGGCGTGCCCTGCCTGCTGGCGCTCGATGCCGACGGTCGAGCTCGCGGGCCCCGCCGGCAGCCGTCGCCTGCCGCTCCGGCAGTTCGTCACCGGTCCGCGCCGCACCGCCCTCGCTCCCGGCGAGCTGGTCGTGGCCATCCATGTGCCGCGCCCGCGCCACGACGCGCGCAGCGCCTTCCTCAAGCTGGGCGCGCGGCGCTATCTCGTGATCTCCATCGCCATGGCGGCGGCCACCCTGGAGATCGCGGACGGGCATGTCGCCGCGGCGCGCATCGCCGTCGGCGCCTGCTCGCCGGTCGCCGAGCGCCTGCCGGCGCTCGAAGCCGCGCTGGCGGGCGCGCCGGTCGATGCCCGCCTGCCGCATCGGGTCGAGGCCTCGCAGCTCGCGCCGCTGTCGCCCATCGACGATGTGCGCGGCAGCGCGGACTATCGCCGCGACGTCGTCGCTCAGCCTGCTGCGCCGCCTGCTCGCGGGCTTCGCGCCGTGAAGGTCGCCTTCACCCTGAACGGCCGGGCGATGGCGTGGTGCGGCGCGCCCGTCACGCGCCTCGCCGCGGCGCTTGCGCGACGATCTCGGCCTCACCGGCACCAAGGTCGGCTGCGACGCCGGCGACTGCGGCGCCTGCACCGTGCTGCTCGACGGACGGCAGGTCTGCTCGTGCCTCGTGGCGATGGGCCAGGTCGAGGGCCGCCGGGTCGAGACGGTCGAGAGCCTCGCCGACGGCGCGGGCATGCTCAACGCGCTGCAGCAATCCTTCCTGGCGCACGGCGCGGCGCAATGCGGCATCTGCACGCCCGGCATGCTGATGGCGGCCGAGGACCTGCTGCGCCGCAGCCCGGCGCCCGGCCGCGCCGAGGTCGAGGACGCGCTGGGCGGCGTGCTCTGCCGCTGCACCGGCTACGGCAAGATCGTCGAGGCCGTGATGGCGGCCGCGACGCCGGCATCCGCGCCGGTGCCGGCGGCCGGCGCGGCCGTCGGTGCGCGCATCGCGCGGGTCGACGGCGTGGCCAAGGTGACGGGCCGCGACGTCTTCGGCGCCGACGGCATCCCGGCCGACGCGCTGTGGATCCGCGTCGTGCGCGCGCCGCATGCGCGGGCGCGCTTCGCGCTGGGCGATCTCGACCCGCTGCGCCGGCGTCTCGCCGCCGTGCTGACGGCGGCCGACGTGCCCTTCAACGGCTTCGGCATCTATCCCGACATCAAGGACCAGCCGGTGCTGGCCGACGGCATCGTGCGCTACCGCGGCGAGGCGGTGCTGGCGCTGGTCGGCGAGCGCGCCGCGGTGCGCGCCGTTCGCGACGAGGAGCTGCCGATCTCCTGGACCCCCGAGCCGCCGCTGTACGGCATCGATGCCGCGACCGCGGCCGACGCGCCGCTGGTGCAGGCCGACAGGCCGGACAACCTGCTGCTGGAGGGCGGCGTGCGCTGCGGCGATGTCGCCGAGGCCTTCGCCGGCTGCGCCGCGGTGGCCGAGGGCGTCTTCGAGACGGCCTTCGTCGAGCACGCCTATATCGAGCCGGAGGCGGGCTGGGCGCGTGCGCGTCGGCGATCGCATCGAGCTCCACGTCACCACCCAGACGCCCTACATGGACCGCGACGAGGTCGCCAACGTCATGCGGCTCAAGCCCGAGGCGGTGCGCATCGTGCCGACGGCCTGCGGCGGCGGCTTCGGCGGCAAGCTCGACCTGTCGGTGCAGCCGCTGCTGGCGTTCGCGGCCTGGAGGCTCGGGCGGCCCGTGGCCTGCGTCTACACCCGGCCCGAGAGCATGGCGGCCAGCACCAAGCGCCATCCGGCGCGCGTCGCCGCCAGGTTCGGCTGCGATGCCGACGGCAGGCTCCTGGCCTGCGACGTCCGGGCGACCTTCGACACCGGCGCCTATGCCTCGTGGGGCCCGACCGTCGCCAATCGCGTGCCGGTGCATGCGATGGGGCCCTATGCCGTGCCCAACGTGCGCACCTGGGGCGAGGCCTTCTTCACCAACGGACCGCCCGCCGGCGCCTTCCGCGGCTTCGGCGTGCCGCAGGCCGCCATCGCCCACGAGGCGATGATGGACGAGCTGGCCGACAGGCTCGGCATCGACCGGCTGGAGTTCCGCCGGCGCAACGCCTTGCGCGCCGGCGACACGACCGCCACCGGCCAGGTGCTGGCGCACTCCGCCGGCCTCGCCCAGTGCCTCGAGGCGCTGCGGCCGCACTGGACCAGGGCGCACGAGGAGATCGCCGCCTTCAATGCCGGGTCCAAGGACAAGCCCGGCGGCCGGCGGCGCGGCGTCGGCATCGGCTGCATGTGGTACGGCATCGGCAACACCTCGATGTCCAACCCGTCGCGCATGCGCGTGGGCCTGTCGCCGGCCGGCACGCTCACCCTCTACAGCGGCGCCGTCGATATCGGCCAGGGCTCCAACACCATCATGACCCAGATCGCCGCCGATGCGCTGGGCCTGCCGGCGTCGGCGTTCCGTCTCGTCGCCGGCGACACCGATCTGACCGCCGATGCCGGCAAGACCTCGGCGTCGCGCCAGACCTTCGTCTCGGGCGCGGCCGCCGAACGCGCCGGCCGCGACCTGCGCCAGCAGATCCTGCGCCTGGCCAATGCCGGCCCCGACGCCTGCCTCTCGCTCGACGGCGCGAGGCTCACGGTGCGCGACGGCGGCGAGGTGCGCGCCATCGACCTGGCAACGGCGGGCACGCTGATGGGCGAGGGCACGTTCGATCCGCCGACCACGCCGCTCGATGCCGACGGCCAGGGCGTGCCCTATGCCACCTATGCCTTTGCCGCCCAGATGGCCACGGTCGAGGTCGATATCGAGCTCGGCACCGTGAAGGTGCTGCGCATCGTCGCCGCGCACGATGTCGGCAAGGCGATCAACCCGACCCTGGTCGAGGGCCAGATCCAGGGCGGCATCGCCCAGGGGCTGGGGCTGGCGCTGATGGAGGAATATCTTCCCGGCCGCACCGAGAACCTGCACGACTACCTGATCCCCACCGTCGGCGACGTGCCCGAGGTCGAGTGCATCCTGATCGAGGATCGCGAGCCGCTGGGCCCGTTCGGCGCCAAGGGCGTCGGCGAGCCCGGCCTGGTGCCGACGGCGCCCGCCATCCTGGGCGCCGTCCATCACGCCACCGGCGTGCGCGACGCACCGCGTGCCCCTGCTGCCGCATCGCCTGCGCGCAGCCATTCTTGCCAAGGACGCGCCGCCATGACCGACGATCTCGCGCTCAGCGAGGCCGAGCGCGGCGCCGGCATCGTGCGCTGCGATGCCTGCCCCGTGCTGTGCCGCATCCGGCCCGGCCGCGCCGGCGCCTGCGACCGCTACGCCAACGAGGACGGCAGGCTGGTGCGCGTCGATCCGCTGGTGCTGCTGGCCAAGCCCGATCTGGCGCGCGTCGCCTTCGTCGAGGGCAGCGACGGCGTGGCGCGGCGAAGCTGGGCAACGGCGAGGGCGCCTTCGTCACCGGCATCGGCGCCACCACGACCTATCCCGACTACAAGCCCGCGCCGTTCATCGTCTCGTCGAAGCACGACGGCGTCGACATGGTCACCGTCGTGACCGAGGGCATCTTCAGCTACTGCGGCGTCAAGGTGAAGATCGACACCGACCGCTATCTCGGGCCCGAGCAGGCGTCGGTGCGGCTGAAGGGCGAGGCGGTGGGCCACGTCACCACGGCGGAATACGGCTCGCAGATGCTGTCGCTGGGCGGCGTGCACCACCTGACCGGCGGCAGCAAGAAGGAAGGCGTCGTCACCTGCGAGGCGCTGCTGGCGCTTTGCAACCGCGAGGCCGTCGAGCTCGCCATCGACGGCGGCTCGACCGTGGTGGTGCAGTCGGGCGAGCCGCCCATCGTCAACGGCGCGCGCGAGGAGCGCATGCGCGTGGGCTGCGGCTCGGCCGCCATCGGCATGTTCGCGCCGCAATGGAAGGACCATGTCGACGAGGTGATCGTGGTCGACGACCACATCACCGGCGTGCTGAGCGAGCATCAGGGCGGCAAGTTCCTCGACATGAAGCCCGCCGGCATCCGCGTGCGCGGCCGCAGGTCGACTCCCGGCCGCTACTTCCAGGTCGCCGAGCCCGGGCTGGGCTGGGGCGGCACCAATGTCTCCGATCCGCTGGAGATCATCGAGAAGATCGATCCCCGGCAGGCCTGGCCCGGCCTCAGGCTGCTCATGGTCTCGACCACGGGCGAGCATTCGGCCTGGTTCGAGCTCGACAAGGACCTGAAGCCCCGGCCCGCGCGCCATGCCGGCGCCGGTGCGCCACGTCGTCGAGCGCATCGCCGAGAATTGCGAGCCGGCGCTATGCACCGTGCTGTTCATGGCCGGCGCCGGCGGCTCGCTGCGCGCCGGCGTCACCGAGAATCCCGTGCGGCTGACGCGCTCGGTGCGCGATGCGCTGACCAAGGTCACCCTGGGCGGCGTGCCGGCCTATGTCTGGCCGGGCGGCGGCATCACCCTGATGGTCGACGTGGCGCGCATGCCGGAGAAGTCCTTCGGCTATGTGCCGACGCCGGCCCTGGTGGCGCCCATCGAGTTCACCTTGCGCGCCGACGACTACGCCGCGCTGGGCGGCTACGCCTCGCGCGCCGTGACGCTGGACGACGTGCTGGCCCGCGCCAGGGTGCGCGTCGACGACAACGGGAAATGAGCGCGATCGCCGCCCGCCTGGCCGACGGAAGGCTGCACCTGCAGCACGGCCCGATCGACCTGATCGTCGAGGCCTTTGGCGAAGCCGGCGAGGTCGAGCGCGCCTATGGCCAGGCCGTGGCCCGTTTCGCCGACATCCTGCCCACCCTGGTGCGCGAGCTGCCGGTCCTGCGCCGGCCGGTGGGCGAGGCCTATCCGCTGCTGCGGGGGCCGGTGGCGCGCCGCATGGCCGAGGCCGTGTGGCCGCATCGTGGCGTCTACATCACGCCCATGGCGGCCGTCGCGGGCGCCGTGGCCGACGAGATGCTGCAGGCGATCGTGACGGGCCGCCGGCTCGACAAGGCCTATGTCAACGACGGCGGCGACATCGCCATCCATCTCGCGCCGGGCCATGAGTTGCGCGCCGGCATTTTCGCGATGGCCCTCGATGGCGTGGCCCGTCTGACGCACGATCGTCCCGTGCGCGGCATTGCGACCTCGGGATGGGGCGGCCGTTCCTTTTCGCTCGGCATCGCCGATTCGGCGACGGTGCTGGCCGCGACGGCTGCCGCCGCCGATGCGGCTGCGACCCTGATCGCCAATGCGGTGAACATCGACCATCCGGCGATCAAACGGCGCCCGGCACGCGACCTCGATCCCGACAGCGATCTCGGCGATCTGCCGGTGACGGTTGCAGTGGGGTCCTTGCCGGCCGGCGCGGTGGAGAAGGCCTTGGACCGTGGGGCTGCCGAGGCGCGCCGCCTTCGTCTTCGCGGCTTGATCGAGGGCGCGGCTTTGTCGCTTCTGGGTCGATGGCGGCTCGAAACGAGCGGCACGGTGCTTGCTCATGTGGGAACGGGATGAGCGATTCTCTCAAGGACGCCCTTGCTGTGCTCGACGCCTTCATGGCCGCGCTCAATCGCGGCGACGAGGCGGGCGTCAACGCCAGCTACAACTTCCCGCATGTCCGCCTCGCCAGCGGCAAGGTCACGGTCTGGCAGAAGCCCGGCGACTATAGGCTCGCGGACTTCTACGCGCGGGCCGGCGAGGGCTGGGCGAAGAGCCGCTGGGAGGATCGCACGCCCATCCATGTCGGATCGGACAAGGTGCATTTCGCCGTCGAGTTCAGCCGCTGGCGCAAGGACGGCACGGAATTGAGCCGGCACAAGTCGATCTATGTCGTCACGCGGCAGGACGGTCGTTGGGGAATACAGGCGCGATCGAGTTTCGCGGCGTAGCGGCTTGTCGTGCATGGGCCGGGCTGGATAGGCTCGGTTCAAGGGGAGCCATTTCACGGAGGGGATATACATGCTGACCCGCAATCACCTGCTCGCCGGCACCGCGGCGCTCGTCGCGCTGGCTCTTGTCGGGCCGGCCAGCGCCCAGGCGCCGATCAAGCTGGGCGAGCTCAACAGCTACAAGGTCTTTCCCGCCTTCCTCGAGCCCTACAAGAAGGGCTGGGAGCTGGCGGTCGAGGAGGTCAATGCGGCGGGCGGCGTGCTCGGCCGCAAGATCGAGGTCGTGAGCCGCGACGACAACGGCAATCCCGGCGACGCCGTGCGCGCCGCCGAGGAGCTGCTGAGCCGCGAGGGCGCGGCCTTCCTGATCGGCACCTTCCCGTCCAATGTCGGCCTGGCCGTGGCCGACTTCGCCAAGCAGCGCAAGGTGCTGTTCATCGCCGCCGAGCCGCTGACCGACAAGATCGTGTGGGACAACGGCAATGCCTACACCTTCCGCCTGCGCACCTCGACCTACATGCAGACGGCGATGCTCGTGCCCGACGCGGTCAAGCTCCACAAGAAGCGCTGGGCGATCGTCTATCCCAACTACGAATACGGCCAGTCGGCGACGGCCGCCTTCAAGAAGCTGATGAAGGCGAAGCAGCCCGACATCGAGTTCGTCACCGAGCAGGCCACGCCGCTCGGCAAGATCGACGCCGGCGCGGTGGCCCAGGCGCTGGCCGACGCCAAGCCCGAGGCGATCTTCTCCTCGCTGTTCGGCGCCGACCTCGCCAAGTTCGTGCGCGAGGGCCAGCAGCGCGGCATCTTCAAGAACGTCGCGGTGTTCAACCTGCTGGCCGGCGAGCCCGAGTATCTCGATCCGCTCAAGGAGGAGGCGCCCGACGGCTGGTACGTCACCGGCTATCCGTGGAGCCAGATCAAGACGCCCGAGCACACCAAGTTCCTCAACGCCTACCAGGCCAAGTACAAGGACTATCCGCGGCTGGGCTCGGTGGTCGGCTATTCGACGATCATGTCGGCGGTCGCGGCGATCAGGAAGGCGGGCTCGCTCGACCAGGACAAGCTGATCGCGGCGGCGGCCGGGCTCAAGGTGCTGACGCCCTTCGGCGAGATCGAGTACCGCTCGATCGACCACCAGTCGACCATGGGCGCCTATGTCGGCCGCCTGGGCGTCAAGGACGGCAAGGGCTACATGAAGGAATGGCGCTTCGTCGAGGGCAAGGACGTCCTGCCGTCCGACGCCGAGGTGAAGAAGATGAGGCCGGCCAACTGACGCACCGGTGTCATCCCGAGCGCAGCGAGGGACCTTTGAGGCCTCAGGAAAGGCCCCTCACTTCAGCGCGGATCAGATCCGCGCGATTCGGGATGACAGGGTAATCGTTTCGTGACCTTCGCCTCCCTCCTCATCCAGCTCCTCAACGGGCTGGCGTCCGCGTCGTCTTTGTTCCTGGTGTCGGCCGGCCTGTCGCTGATCTTCGGCGTGACGCGCATCGTCAATTTCGCGCACGGCTCGCTCTACATGCTGGGCCTCTACGGCGCTTATACGCTGATCGAGGCGCTGGGCCGCACGCCGGCTGGGCTTCTGGAGCGCCGTCGCGCTGGCGACGCTGGCGGTCGGCGGGGTCGGCGTGCTGATCGAGGTGCTGGTGCTGCGGCGCATCTACCGCTCGCCCGAGCTGTTCCAGCTTCTCGCGACCTTCGCCGTCGTGCTGGTGATCAAGGACGCGGCTTTGTTCGCGTGGGGCCCGGAGGATCTCGTCGGCCCGCGCGCGCCCGGCCTGTCCGGCGCGGTCGAGATCCTCGGCCGCCGCATCCCGAGCTACGATCTCGTGCTGATCGCCGTCGGCCCCCTGGTGCTGGTCGCGATGGAGCTGCTGCTCGGCCGCACGCGCTGGGGTGCGCTGGTGCGGGCGGCCACCCAGGACCGCGAGATGGTGGGCGCGCTGGGCGTCGACCAGGCCCGGCTCTTCACCTCGGTGTTCTTCGTCGGCGCGGCGCTGGCGGGGCTGGGCGGGGCGCTGCAGATCCCGCGCGAGCCCGCCAGTCTCGACCTCGATCTCGCCGTCATCGCCGACGCCTTCGTGATCACCGTGGTGGGCGGGCTGGGCAGCATCGCCGGCGCGTTCCTCGCCGCCGTGCTGATCGGCGTCGCCAAGGCCTTGTGCATCGGCATCGGCACCGTGCACTGGTTCGGCGCGGAGATCGTGTTCTCCAAGCTCACCCTCGTGGTCGAGTTCCTGATCATGGCGCTGGTGCTGGTGGTGCGGCCCTTCGGGCTGCTGGGCAGGCCGCAGGCCGCGCAGCGCCTGGCGGCCGATCCGGCTCCGCCGCTGGTCGCGCCGTCCTGGGCCTTTGCGCTGGTCTGGCTCGCCCTGCTCGTCGTCGTGCCCTGGCTGGCCGACCGCTATGTCACCATCCTGCTGACCGACATCGTCTGCTTCGCCCTGTTCGCCGCCAGCCTGCATTTCATCATGGGGCCGGCCGGCATGGTCTCGTTCGGCCATGCCGCCTATTTCGGCCTGGGCGCCTATGCCGCCGGCCTGGCTCTCAAGCGCCTCGGCCTGCCGATGGAGGCGGCGCTCGTGCTGGCGCCGCTCGCCGCCGGCGCCTTCGCCGTGGTCTATGGCTGGTTCTGCGTGCGCCTGAGCGGCGTCTATCTCGCCATGCTGACGCTCGCCTTCGCGCAGATCACCTGGTCGATCGTGTTCCAGTGGGATTCGGTCACCGGCGGCAGCAACGGCGTGTTCGGCATCTGGCCCTCCACCTGGCTCGCCGACAAGACCGCCTACTACTATCTCGCCCTGGCGCTCTGCGGCGCGGCCATCGCCTTCCTGTGGCGCGTGCTGTTCTCGCCCTTCGGCTACGCGCTGCGCGCCGGCCGCGATTCGCCGCTGCGCGCCGAGGCGATCGGCATCGACTTGCGCCGCCTGCAGTGGATGGCCTTCGTCCTGGTCGGCGCGCTGGCCGGCCTGGCCGGCGCCGTCTACGCCTTCTCCAAGGGCAGCATCTCGCCCTCGGCCATCTCGATCGGCCAGTCGACCGACGGGCTGGTCATGGTGCTGCTGGGCGGTGTCGAGACCCTCACCGGTCCGGTCGTCGGCGCGGCGATCTTCACCTGGCTGCGCGACGAGGTCGCCCGCCTCACCGAATATTGGCGCGCCGTGATGGGCGCGGTGATCCTGCTGATCGTGCTGCTCTTCCCGCAGGGGCTGGTCGGCGGCCTGAAGGCGCTGGCGGGGCGTTGGCGCGAGGCGCGCCCATGAGCGACGGGCCCATGACCGCGGTGCTGCAGGCCGAGGGGCTGCACAAGACCTTCGGCGGCGTGCAGGCCGTGGCCGACGTCTCCTTCGCCATCGCGGCGGGCGAGCTGCTGGCGCTGATCGGCCCCAACGGCGCGGGCAAGAGCACCTGCTTCAACATGCTGAACGGCCAGCTCACGCCCGACGCCGGCATCGTGCGGCTGGAGGGCCGCGACATCGTCGGGCTGAGGCCGCGCGCCATCTGGCGCCTCGGTGTCGGCCGCACCTTCCAGATCACCGCCACCTTCGCCTCGCTCAGCGTGCGCGAGAACGTGCAGATGGCGCTCTATTCCCATGCCGGCCGGCTGGGCTCGCTGCTGTCGCGCTTCGGGACGGCCTTTCGCGACGAGGCCGACGATCTGCTGGCCCAGCTCGGCATGCTCGACCAGGCCGATCGGACCTGCGCCGTGCTGGCCTATGGCGACCTCAAGAGGGTCGAGCTCGCCATGGCGCTCGCCAACCGGCCGCGGCTGCTGCTGATGGACGAACCGACGGCCGGCATGGCGCCCCGGGAACGCGTGGCGCTGATGGAGCTGACGGCGCGGCTCGCCCGCTCGCGCAGCATCGCCGTGCTGTTCACCGAGCACGACATGGACGTGGTCTTCGGCCAGGCCGACCGCATCATCGTGCTCGATCGCGGCCAGCTCATCGCCGGCGGCACGCCCGAGCAGGTGCGCGCCAACGACAACGTCCGCGCCGTCTATCTCGGGAGCGGCCATTGATGCTCTCGGTCAGGGGCCTGCAGGCCTATTACGGCCGCGCCCATATCCTGCACGGCGTATCCCTCGAGGCCGCGGCCGGCGAGGTCGTGGCCCTGCTGGGCCGCAACGGCGCCGGCAAGTCGACCGCCATGAAGGCGATCATGGGCCTGGTGCCGCCCGCCGGGGGCGAGGTGAGCTTCGACGGCCGGCGCATCGAGCGCCTGCCGCCCTATCGCATCGCGCGGCTCGGCCTGGGCTACGTGCCCGAGGAGCGCCGCATCTTCACCGATCTCACGGTGCTGGAGAATCTCGAGGTCGGCCGCCAGCCGCCGCGTCCAGGCGCGCCGACCTGGAGCGAGGACAGGCTCTTCGCGCTCTTTCCCAACCTCGCCGGCATGCGCGAGCGGCCGGGCGGGCGCATGTCGGGCGGCGAGCAGCAGATGCTCACCATCGCCCGCACCCTGATGGGCAACCCGCGCTGCGTGCTGCTCGACGAGCCGTCGGAAGGGCTTGCGCCCATCATCGTCGAGCAGATGGCGCATTCCATCCGCGCGCTCAAGGGCGAGGGGCTCTGCGTGCTCCTGTCCGAGCAGAACCTGCATTTCTCCCAGGCCGTGGCCGATCGCGCCTATATCATCGAGAAGGGCCAGATCCGCTTCGGCGGATCGATGGCCGAGCTCGCCGCCGACGCTCCCCTCCGCGAACAGTATCTTTCGGTATGAACATGATCCTGCCGTCTGCATTGGCCGGACCGCGCCGCTCCGCGGCACGTCTCCGTGCATGCAACGATGACGGGCCACTGGAGTGTCGCGCTCCGGCAGAACGAGACGACAGGAATTCTCACCTGATCATGGCCCTCCGTACCCTCACCGTCGGCATCGATGTCGGCGGCACCTTCACCGATCTTCTGGCGGTCGACGTGCGATCCAACACCGTGAAGCTCGCCAAGGTGCCGACCACGGTCGACAACCAGGCCATCGGCTTCATGGCGGCGCTGGCCGCGGCCGGCGCCGATCCGGCTGCCGTGCAGGCCATCGTCCACGGCACGACGACCACCACCAACGCGCTGCTCGAGCGCAAGATCGCCAGGGTCGGCCTGATCACCACCAGGGGCTTCCGCGACGTGCTGGAGCTCGGCCGCCGCACGCGCCCGCAGCCCTACGGCCTGCGCGGCACTTTCCACCCGCTGATCGAGCGCGAATACCGCCTGGAAGTGCCCGAGCGCATGGATGCCGACGGCAAGGTGCTGACGCCGCTCGACGAGGCCGCGGTGGCCGAGGCGGCGAAGAAGCTCCTGGCGATGGGCTGCGAGGCCGTGGTCATCCATTTCCTGCACAGCTACATCAATCCCGCGCACGAGCGGCGCGCCGCCGAGATCGTGCATGCCGCTGTGGCCCAACGGCTACATCACGGCGGGCCATGCCATCCTGTCGGAGTACCGCGAGTTCGAGCGCGGCGTGACGGCGGCGGTCAACGCCTCGGTGCAGCCCGTGCTCGACCGCTACCTGACGCGCCTGCGGCGGGAGCTCCTGGGCAAGGGCTTCGACCGCGACATCCTGGTGATGCAGGGCAATGGCGGCACGACGTCCTCGCAGTTCGTCGCGCTGGCGGCGGTGAACACCGTGATGTCGGGGCCTGCCTCGGGCGTGATGGCGGCGGCCTATACCGGCCGCGCCTCCGGCCAGCCCAACCTCATCACCTACGACATGGGCGGCACCTCGACCGATGTCGGCCTGATCGAGGATGCCGTGCCGCAGGTCTCGGGCGAGCTCGAGCTCGAATACGCCATGCCCATCCACGTGCCGATGGTCGACGTCCATACGATCGGCGCCGGCGGCGGCTCCATCGCCTCGGTCGACGCCGCGGGCATGCTGCGGGTCGGGCCGGAGAGCGCGGGCGCGCGGCCCGGGCCGATCTGCTACGGCCGCGGCGGCACCGAGCCCACCATCACCGACGCCAACCTGGTGCTGGGCCGGCTCAATCCCGAGCGGCTGCTGGGCGTCGACCATCCGGTGACGCTCGACCATGTGCGCGCGCTGGTCGAGGAGAAGGTCGGCCGGCGGCTCGGGCTGGACGCCGAGGCGGCCGCCGCCGCCATCCTGCGCGTCGCCAACGACCGCATGGCCGGCGCCATCCGCCTGGTCTCGCTGTCGCGCGGCCACGACCCGCGCGACTTCGCGCTGTTCGCCTTCGGCGGCGCGGGCCCGCTGCACGCCACGGCGCTGGCGCGCGAGCTGTCGATCCCGACGGTGCTGGTGCCGGCGCGGCCCGGCATCACCAACGCGCTGGGCTGCGTGGTGGCCGACCTGCGCCACGACTATGTGCGCACCGTCAACAAGCCCCTGTCGGCGATCGACGATGCGGCGATCGCCGCCATCTATGCCGAGCAGGCCGCCGAAGGGAAGACGACGATCCAGAAGGAGGGCGTGCCGATCCGCGAATTGCGCCGCGTGCTCAGCGCCGACATGCAGTTCCAGGGCCAGAGCCACATCCTCTCGGTCGGCGTCGAAAGCGCCGACATCGGCGTCGACGGGCCTCCGCAACGCCTTTGCCGCGGCCTACTGGCGCCGCTTCGGCATCGAGCTGCCGGAGATCCCGCCGGTGCTGGTCAATCTTCATACCGCCGTCATCGGCGTCCGGCCGGAGATCTCGCTGGCCGCGCTGGCGTCGACCGAACGCGCGCCCACGCTCAAGGCCGCCCAGGTCGGCGAACGGCGCGCCTGGTTCACCGATGCCTGGTGGCAGACGCCGATCTACGCCCGCGAGAAGCTGCCGCTCGATGCGGCGTTCGATGGGCCCGCCATCCTCGAGCAGCTCGACTGCACGACCGTCATCGAGCCGGGCGACGGGGTCACCCAGGACAAGCTCGGGAATCTGCTGATCAATATTTGAAGCGGCCAACAAACACCTCACCCTGAGGAGCATCGCGAAGCGATGCGTCTCGAAGGGTGTGAACCAGTCTTGCTGCTGCCCACCCTTCGAGACGGCGCTACGCGCCTCCTCAGGGTGAGGTGGGCTATGGTGTCAGGAGGAAACAAATGAATATCACCGTCCTCGCGGCTCGTGCTGAACTGCACCGGCAGGTGTTCCCGCTTAGAATGCTTTTACTCTGTGGCGCTCTGCATGAGGCAGACGCCCAAACCTAAGCCGGCAGCGGCAGGTCGAGCGTCGTGGTGCGGCGCAGCTCGCCGCGTTGCGTCGTGGCGTCGGCACGCCAGGCGTTCCGGCTCACCAGGTCATGCGCAGGCCTGCGGTGAGGGCGTGGCTGGAATCCTGGCCGGCGATGGTGCCTTCGTAGCGAACGTAGACGCCCATGGCGTCGGCGATCGCCGTGCTGGCCGAGAAGCCGATCACCGCGCCGTCGCGCGTCGGCGCCGCCCCGAACACGGTGAACGGCACCGTCGGCGCGCCGACGAACGTCGCCGTCACCGGGCGCGCGGTGTCTGCATACTCGTGGCTCCAGCCGAAGCGCAGTTGTGCCGCGATCTTGTCGCGCAGCCCCACGTCTATCGACGCCCCGAGCTGCGCCCCGAAGATCGTGCGCAGCGAGCTCGTCGTCTGCTGCGCCACGCTGAGGTTCAATGACTGCGCCCCCGTCTCGGTTAAGGCGTTCTGCGTCGCCACCGATCCCTGGATCAGGCCGAACGGCGTCACGAAGTAGCCGGGCGCACCGCCGAGGTCGAACCGCCAGCCCGTCTCGAGCTGGCCCAAGAACTGGTTGGCCCCGGTGTTGCCGTAGGCCGTCCGCGGCTGCAGGCCGGGAATGGTGATGTTGCGCCACAGCTGGTTCTGCGAATAGCCGTAGGCCGCGATGGCGTCGACATAGAGCGGACCCTGCAGGAAGCTGCCGTAGAGCCCGGCCTGCACGGCATCGGTGACGCTCCGGCCGCTGAAGCCGCCGGTCCATTGTCCGCCGGTCTGGTAGCCGACGGCCACACCCGCGAGGAAGTTGTCTGTGATTTTTCGGTCCAATCCACCGGCGAAGCCACCCACTGAATAAGTGAGCGTCCCCGCGTTGCCGTTGCCGGCGATGGTGCCGGTGCCGCCGACCGCGCCGCCCCACACGCCCCACGGCGCGGGCGTCGTGGCATCGCAGGCCACGTCGCACGCTTCGGCCAGTGCGATCCTGGTCCGGCCACCTGCGCTGCTGCCGGCGCGGTTGGCGAAGTTCGTCAAGAAGAGCTGGGCGCCCTGCACCATGGCGTTGGCGAAGCCCGCGTACGGCTGGCCGCTGATCATGTCGAGGATCTGCGGGCCCTGCGTGGTGCTCAATCCGGCGATGGCGTTCAGCACCGTGACGTAGTCGCCGCTCGCGCCGTTGAAGGTCTGGTCGAGGGTGTGGCCGACCTGGCGCTGATTGTAGGTGCGGCCGCCGAAGGAGAAGGCGTTCTCCTGCAAGGCCAGGGTCAGGAACACGTCGTTGGCGTCGTAGGAGAGCGACGGGGTGAGGAAGGCGAAGTTGCTGCTCACGCCCGAGTAGGTACCCGCAAGGCCGCCGTTGGCGCGCAGGATGGTGTAGGTCGTGCTGCGGCCGTAGTTGCCGGGCTGCGCCAGCACCTGCACGGTGGCGCCGTTGCTGATGGTGGCCGTGCCACCGACGTTGATGCGGTCGCTCTGGCCGGCCGCATTGGCCTCGACCTGATAGACGCCGCCGTTCTGCGTGAAGTTGCCGTTGATGTTGAGTGTGCCGATCGAGTTGCCCGGCATCAGGGTGGCGCCGTTGGCCACCAGCCCGCCCAGCGTGCCGCTGCCGCCCAGCATGCTGCCGGCGTTCACCGTCACCGGGCTGGCCAGGCTGCCGTTCACCACCAGCATGCCGGCGTTCACCGTCGTGCCGCCGGTGAAGGTGTTGTTGCCCGTGAGCGTCAGCGTGCCGGTGCCCGCCTTGACCAGCGAGGCGCCCACCCCGCCCATCTCACCGCCGTCGGCGATCGTGCCGCTCACCGTGGTGCTGAGATTGTTGCCGCCGACCGTGAGCTGCTTGCTGCCCAGGTTGAAGGCGCCCGCGCCCTCGAGCGAGCCGATCGAGACGCCGCCCGCCGTCAGCCCCGATATGTCGAACGTGCCGCCGGCGTTGATCCAGCGCGATGTGCCGCCGGTCGCGGTGTCGGTGAAGCCGCCCGCGGCGCCACTGCCATTGATCGTCACCGTGGCGTTGCCGGCCGTGCTCGATTCGCGGAACGCCACGCCGCTGTCGCCATTGACCGTGATGCTGGCGTTGGCGCCCGTGCTGGTGCCGGCGAAGATGACCCCGCCGCCGCTGCCCGAGGATGTCGTGATGACGGCGTTTGCCGCCGAGCCGGTGGACGTGAAGATCAGTTGCGTGCCTGCCGCCGCTGACGGTCGCCGCCCGGCGATCGAGCCGCCGTCGATTGTCAGGACGCCGCCGCTGACCGTGGTGCCGCCGGTGTAGGTCGTTGTTGCCCGATAGCACCAGCGAGCCGACGCCGCTCTTGGTGAGCCCGCCGCTGCCGCCGATGTCGCCGTTGTAGGTGAGCGTGCCGCCGGCCACGTCGAAGGTGCCGCCGCCCACGTTCAGGGTCGCGCCGCGCGACGTCGAGAAGCTGGCTGTCGTCCGCAGAGTGCCACCGTCGAAGGTGATGCCACCCGCTGCATTGCCGAGGTTGTTGTCCGCCGACACCTCGAGCGTGCCCTCGTTGATCTGCCAGCTCGTCGTGTGCGTCGTCGTGCCGCTCAGCGTCCAGGTGCTGCCCCCGGTCTTTACGAAGGCGTCGAAGCCGCGATATTGCGCCGACGAGCCGATCTGGGAGACGGCGAAGCTGCTGTTGTCCGCGCCGCCCAGCACCAGCATTCCGGTGCCGCCACCGCCCACGACGACATTGCCGTTGATGGTCGAGCCCGCCCGCAGCTCCAGCCGGTTGGCGCCGCCGCTCGAAGGTGATGGCGTTGGCCTCGAGCGCCGCCTCCGCTGGCCGAGCCGCCGCTGATGGTCCCGGCGTTGATGATGGTGAGCCCCGAGCCGACGATGCCGGCGCCGCCGGTGCCGGCGGTGCCGGCGGGCAAGCCGAGCCGCCCGCGCCGCCGTCGCCGCCGGACACGCTGCCCAGGTTGATGAAGGTGGCGCCCGACACCGTGAATTGCACACCGCTGCCGCCGCTGCCGCCACTGCCGCCGCTGCTGACGGAGCCTGAGCCGCCCGTACCGCCGTCGCCGCCTCTGATTGCGCCGGCAAGGGCGTTGCTGCTGGCGCCGCCGCCCGTCACGACCGCGCCGTAGCCGCCCCCGCCCCCGCCGCCTCCGCCCCCGAGACGAGCCGTTTCCACCGTTCCCGCCGTTTCCGCCGGTGAGTGCGGCAGCGTTGCTCGATTGCCGTACTGCCGGTGCCGTTGCCGTTGTACCCGCCGCCGCCGCCGCCGCCGCCGCCGGGCCGGCTCCGCCGCTCTCGCCGATCGGGACGGCGACCGTGCCACCAGCGCCCCCAGACCCGCCGGGCGTGCCAAGGCCGCTCCCGCCGTCGCCGCCGCGACCATCACTGCCTGCCGTACCCCCGCTGGCCCCGCCCGCCACCGCCTCCGCCTCCGCCTCCGAAGCTGTCGCCACCGTTGCTTCCAGTGTTTCCCGGCGAGGCGAAGCCAATTCCGCCGCTGCCCCCTAACCCGCCGCGAGGCGCCACCACTCCCGCCGTCTGCCCAATCAGGCGTGGCGGTTGCGGTGGCGAGGCAAGTCCCGCTCAACAACGCGGCTGCCAGCCGCCATGCTGGCCGTCCCAGGCGATCAGTCATCCCGCATTTCCCCCAGATGCTTGCCTCACTCAACCCATGCGGACTGGGCGGATAGCGCGGTCGTCCAGGCGCCCATGAAATTCGCTTGGCTTGTGATGGGCGTGTTAATCCAATCGCGTGAGGAGGTCCGCGATGTCGATCGTGGCGATATGACCGGGCTCGAGATAGCTTGCTCACTCCCGCCTTGTTCACGCTGAAGGAGGTTGGCGTTAGCTGCGCCACAGCTGGTTCTGCGAACAGCCGTAGGCCGCGATGGCATCGACATAGAGCGGGCCCCGCAGCGTTTGCTCACACAAGATCCGACCCAATGGCCTTGTGATGGATGGGCCGCAGCGCCGGTGTTGCAGCGAAGATCTCCCAAGTGTTTGCTGGTCCGCCGGCAAGCGATGCAGGCCAACCAATAAAAGCCCAATCGGACTTCACCCAACGACGCCGGGCGCCAAGCTGGTAGGCGGCCAATCAGCACGGCTGTAGCTTCGCGTACATCACCACTAGTGGGGATGCGTCCCGAGATCCGACAAGGCAATGGTTAGCCACCTTTAAAATGTCGCGACATCCAGCGCAGCATTCTCTGTCATCGGCCAACGATGGCAGCTTCCGGCAAGTGCTGGGATGCGTTCAAATTTGGACGAACAATGCTGCGAGACTTTGGAGCTCTCGGGTGGGTACGCCACTGCAGCCTCCTGCAGTTTCGCGACGCGCGAACGGGAGCTCCGATGAGTTGGGTCGGACGTCTCTTTCCGACGTATGCCGCAAGTCCGCGGCTCGTTCGAGGATACGACGAACGGGCTCCCCAAATCGTCTTCTCGCCTAGACTGTCTGTAACCATCACATTGAGGTTCGCTGTAGCGCTCACGGCCGCCGTCTGCGCTGGCATCATTGCGGGCCGCGCCCTTGTCCTGGAGCACGGATTTCGTGGGGCCGTGTCGATGTAAAGTGAATAGCGGCCAGGTACTCGCATCCTCGCGGCTGGCCTCATCGATCGCTCACTCCAGGCACACCCCGCTCGTCTCCCGTTCAGTTGTGTTCCTGTTGCAGAGCGTGGCCATCGTGCGTCACCCTGCATGCATGACGCCTTCGCCATCGCCTAACCGCCGGCGAGCGACCTCGGCAGGACCGCCGCCAGCGAGGCCATCCACCGTTCGAGATCGCGGAGGTTGACGACTTCGACGATCTTGGCGAGGATCGAACGGATCTGGCTGCGCACCGTGTCGAGAGAGACGTGGCGCTGGCGTGCGACCTCCTCGGCGCTGGCCCCGCCGACCAGCGCGATCGCAACCACCGCCTCCGCTCTCGTGAAGCCGTGAGGGCGCACAACAGATCGGCGGAGGCGCCATCCGTGCTGCGAGGTCCTGTATGACGATCACCGCGAGACCGGGCTCAACCGGGCCGGCGGGCCAGCCGGTGCGTCGATCCAGCCGTCCGGTGGGGCGACACCAGCAGGGCATGCCGACGCGCCGCGTTCGGCGTCGCCGATGATGTCGCGCACGCGCAGCACCCGGCCCTCGCCGCCCGCGGCCGCGTCGGCCACTAGGCGCCGCAGCGGCAGCGCATGGTCGCGATGGCGCGCGCAGAGATGGATGCCGTCGAGCCAGCCTGGTCCGCTCCGAATCGCCGATAGGGCCGCGTGCGCACGGCCAGATAGGTAAGGGCGGCGGCGTCCGCGAACAGTACCTTCATGTCGACGTCAACGAGCACGACCTTGACGGCGAGCGCATCGAGCATGGCCAGGCTCATCCGAGCCGAACGCGAGCGCAGCCTCGAGGCGCTCGGCGAGCGCCAGCGCCTGCTGCAGATGTGGCAGCATCTTGTCGAGCAGGTGGCGTTCGCGCCGGCCGAAAGGCTTGGCATCGGCCGGACGGTAGAAGCCAAGCGGGACGGGAACCCGCGTGCCGATCATGCCGGCCAGCAGATGGTGCTGTCCGGCGCGGCGCGGAAATCGGCATAGAACTCGCTCTTGATCAGCACGCTGTCCGGCACCAGCTCGGCGCCGAGCAGCGCCCGCCGCACGACCGGCATCCGCGCGCGCGAGAAGGTGCGCCGGCCCTGTGCGCGATAGGGGTCGACCGCATGGTAGTAGGCCGCGTAGGCCTTTGCCGCCCAGGGATCGGTGTCACCCAGGATGTTGGGCCCGAGGCCCGTGCCCTCGGGCAACCTAATTGATCCGAGCTGCGCGCCGAGTAGCGCACGCAGACGGGGCGCCTGCGGCGTGCCAGCCGCCATCGCCCGCGGCGGCCGCGTAGACGGCGCCGATCGCATCGGCGAGGTCGCGTTGGGCATCGTGCACCACGTCGAGCCCACTCCCTGACCGTCTCCCCGTGGGAACGATGCCCGATCGGAGCAGCGCGTACAACAAACGCTGGCGGATTTTCCGCGGCTGACCGGCGCCGGGCAGGCCGAGCAGGGCATCGCCAGACCTGCCCACCAACAGTCAATAGGCCGGCGGACTTGCAGGCGGCGCTCCATGACATTTGATCGGGATTCGCTCTGAACGTGTTCGCGCCTGCAGGTTCATGCCGAGGGAGATCAGCATGCCGATATATCCGGGAGCGCCCTGTCGACCGTCGGCCCATATGGCACCTCGAAATGCGGCTGGTCCGCATCAGGCGAGCGAACCGACTACGCTGCAATCGAAGCCGCCGCCCGGCGCGAATACCACGTTTGCCTCATGAATTGCCGCAGCCCCTCGTGAGGCGCGTGTCTCCGCATCAGGAAATCGAGCTCAAGCCGTCCTGTCGCGCAGCCCGATCGTCGCGACGGTCGTCGACAGGTCGTCCGAAATCCGCTTGCCGGACTGCTGGCTGGTTGCCGGCTGTCTCGCACAGACCGTCTGGAATGATGCGTTCGGGCGACCGGCCACGCTCGGCATCTCCGACATCGATCTCGTCTACTTCGATGGCGACGATCTTTCGCAGGAGGCGGAGGCCAGCCACGCGACGACGATCGTGCGCTGTTCGCCGATCTCGACCCGTGGGTCAACGTCAAGAACGAGGCGCGTGTGCACCTCTGGTACGCCGGGAAGTTCGGCAACAGCCTCGCGCCTTATGTCTCGACCGAGGACGCCATAACGACCTTTCCGACGACGGCCACTTCTGTCGGTGTGCAGCCACGCGCCAACGGGTTTCGATCTTCGCGCCCTGCGGCCTGTCGGACCTGCTGGGCCTGATCGTGCGGCCCAACAAGAAGCAGATCACCCGGCCGATCTACGAGGCGAAGGTGGAGAAATGGCTGGCCCGGTGGCCTGGCCTTCGCGTGATGCCGTGGGAAGCCGGGCCCGATGGCTGAGGACTTCGATGAGTTGGTCCGTCTGGCGCATCGCTATCGCCGATTTGCGACCGACGAGGCCCAGGGATCTCGCTTCACTACGAGCGCCTGGCGCGAGGCATCACCGATTAGGCCGATGTCCTGCGCTTCCTGAGCGAACTGCCGCCACCGCGACGCCTGCCGAACCTGCTGCTGGGGGTGGCGACTCTCGATCGCCAAGCGGCCGTCGAGGGCATCGTAGGCGGCGCGCATGTCGGCGAACTCCGTATCGGCCCGCACCGGCGGCACCACCCGCGCCGACAGCATCGAGTAGCGGCCGGGCGGATCGACGAACGATGCATCCGTGTGCCACAGGCGGTTGGCGACCGACGAGGCGCGCATGCGGTTGTTCGCGTCCCGGATCTTGCCGTCCGGGCCGACGTTGGAGACGTCGGCCAGGGCCTCGTTGCCGAACCGGTTGCTGCCGATGGCCGAGGAGGACGTACGGGCATGCAGCGTGCCGTCGAAACGCTGGGCGAAGGCGAGCTGCTCTTCGTTGGTGAAATCCTGGTCGCGGAACACCAGCACGGCGTACTTGTCCATGCCGGCGCGGATTGCTTCCAGCGATTCGCGATCATGCACCTTGCGCAGGTCGATCGCGCCCACTTCGCCGGCGAATACGGGCGTGAGCGGCGTGATGGTGACGGTCATGAGGTGCTCCCTACCTGGAGAACGAGTTGCCATCCTGATCGAAGTCCGCACGACAACCGCACGGTTCTTTCGTTAGGCGAAGGTCCGTCCGGGGGCGCTGTGGCGCACTTCGCGCTTCCCCGTCGTCGCTCTGGCCTCTGCCGCGATCCAGTCGACGAAGGTTTGCACACGCCGGTCGGCGCCCAACGCCGCCGGCCAGCGCACGACATGGGCCTTGCTCGACGGCATGTCCCACCGGGCGTGCAGCACGCGCACCAGCCGTCCGTCGGCCAAGGCATCGTGCACCAGCAGCGACCGCGCCAGCACGACGCCGCGCCTTCCAGAGCCGCCGCGATGGCTGTGCCCGAGCGTCGCGCAGCGCAGCCCGGCGGGCGGCTTGACGCTCGATGCCCAGCCGTCCGAACCACACCGGCCACGACCATTCGGCGCCCTGGCCACGGCCGCCGGCTGCCCCTTGTGCACCAGGGGAAGTTCGGCCAGGCCGCTCGGATCGCGCAGCAGGCTTGCCGCCCGGCAGGAGGTCGTGGAGCGCAAACCGGGAAGACCTGCTCGTGGAACAGCAGCCGCTGTGTCGATGTCGATCGCGCGCGCCGTCGCCATCGGCTGCCACAGGATCTGGACGTCGGCGTCGGCCGCGCGCGCCTGCAGCTCGTTCTCGACGATGCCGAGTTCGACCTCGATGCCTGCGTTGGGCGCGCGTGAAGTCGCGGCAGCCGGCGTAGCAGCCAGTAGTCCGCCAGCGCCGACCCACGGCGACGCGCAATCTTGCCGGCGCCACCGAGGGCGCGGCAGCGGCCGCGCAGGTCGGCCAGGCCATCGAGCAGTTCGCCGAGGCCGCTCGCCAGCTCGGCGTCCCGGCCGGCGTGGCGCTGAGCCCGTCGCTCGAACGGCTGGAGCAGCGGCGTGCCGACGATAGGCCTCCAGCCGGCGCAGACGATGGCTGACCGCGCTCTGGGTCATGCCGAGCTCGGTGGCCGCTCGCGTCATGCGAGCGGTGACGCAAGGCCGTGTCGAAGGCGACGAGGGCGTCGAACGGGGGCAGGGTGCGCATTTTCATCAGTATGAAACGATATTCATGTCCGAAGTGAAAGATTGGCGCTCGGGTTCCGCGCGCCCGCCGGCCTCATTCACGGCGCCATGTCGGATTTTCGTCGCACTCCCGCTCTCGCCCTTTGCCCTCGCGGGCTTCCTTACCCAGTTCGACGTCACGGCGGTCGTCGTCGTCCTGCCATCGATCGGCAGCGATCTCGGCTTCGGCATGCCGGGCTACGCCTGGGTGATGGATGCCTTTAGCCTCGCCTTCACCGCGACCTCTGCTGGCCTCCGGCGTCCTGGCCGACCGCTTCGGCCGGCGTCGCGCGCTGCTGGTCGGGCAATGCCCTGTTCGCGGCGGCCTCGGCTGATCTGCGCGACCTGGCGTGGGACGGTCCCTCGCTGTGGGCTCGCCCGCGGCCTGCAGGGCATTGCCGCGGCCTTCGTCATCACCGGCTCGTATCGCCCTGATTGCCGGCGCTCTACCCCGAGCCGGCGGCGCGGGCGCGCGCCTTCGGGCTGGCCGGCATCGTCGCGGGCGTCGCCATGGCGCTCGGCCCCACACTCGGCGGCGTCGTCGCCACCTGGCCCGGCTGGCGCTGGATCTTCCTGGCGAACCTCCCGGTCTGCCTCGCCGCGATCTGGATCGTGCCGCGGCTGGTCGGTGAAGATCGCGGCGATCCGGCTGCGCCGGCCGATCGACCTCGTGGGGATCGCCCTGCTGACCGCAGCCCTCGGCCTCGTCATCGAGAGCCTGCTGAGTGCGCACGAGTCCTTGCCGCGGCTGCTGTGGGGCGGCGGCGCCGGCGGCCTGTTCCTGGCGCTGTTCATCCGCCAGCAGCGGCACCGCGCCGAGCCCCTGCTCGATGCCGCGCTTCTGCGCCAGAAGGCGATGATCGCGGTCTCCCTGCTCCTGATCACGGTCTCGGTGGCCTACTGGGCGGTGCTGGTCTACCTGCCGCTCTTCCTGCAGAGGCGCTTCGGCTTCACCATCGAGGGGACCGGGCTTGTCCTGCTCGCCGCCACCCTGCCCATGGTCGTGCTGCCGCCTTATGCGGGCGCGCTCGCCCTGCGCTGGGGCTGGCGGCGGCTGTTCGCGACGGGTCTCGCCGTCGTCGCCCTCGGCGATGCCGTGCTGGCCGCGACTGTCCTGGACAGGCCGGCGATCGATCCGTTGTGGCTGGCGCTCTCGGGCATGGCCGTGATCGCGACCGGCGCCGCGCTGGTGCAGGCGCAACTCTCCGGCGCCGTGGTGGCGCTTGCCCCGCCGGCGCGGGCCGGCATGGCGTCCGCCCTGACCATCGTCATGCGCCAGGGCGGATTTGCCGTGGGCATTGCCGGACTGGGGGCGATCGTGGGCAGTGGATACGCTGCCGTGTTCCTTGCGGCCATGGCCGCGGCGATCGTCGGCGCCGCGTCGACGGCCTTGCTCGGGCCGCGAGCAAGCGCGGGCTGACGATGGACGTTACGCCCCGTTGGGCAGGGCGTCATGTTGGTTCACTCCTCGCATAGTTGAAACTGAGGCGCGGTCATTCTGTTGATCGACGCCGGATCGACCTACACTCAGCCCGCCCCTGCGAAAGAGGAGGCAACACCGTGGCCAGCAGGAATTCCTTCAAGTTCGTCATGCTGCCGCCGCAGACCGACACGACGCGCGCCTGGGGCAGGCGCCTGGCCAATGCGGTGCCCGACGTCCGCGTGGTCGTGGCCGAGGATGCCGACACCGCAGCGCGCGAGATCGACGATGCCGAAGCCGCTTTCGGCTGGCTCGGCAAGGAGCTGCTGTCGAAGGCCAGGAACCTGCGCTGGCTGCAGGCGCCTCAGGCGGCGCCGGCCGCCGGCTATTTCTATCCCGAGCTGGTCGACCATCCCGTGGTCGTGACCAACTTCCGCGAGATCTACAACGATCATATCGGCGCCCACATCCTGGCCTTCGTGCTGGCCTTTGCCCGCGGGCTGCACAGGTTCATTCCGCAACAGCTGCGCCGCGAGTGGAAGAAGAGCCCGCTGGAAGCCGGCGATGTCGTGCATTTGCCCGAAGCCACGGCCCTGATCGTCGGCCTGGGCGGCATCGGCGCCGAGGCCGCGCGCCTGCTCGCGGCTTTCGGCGTGACCGTCCTGGCAACCGATGCGCGCCGCACGGCGGCGCCCGAGGGCGTGGCCGAGCTGCATCCGGCGGATGAGCTGGACGGGCTGCTGCCGCGCGCCGATTTCGTCATCCTGACGGTGCCGCATACGCCCGCGACCGAGGGTTTCTTCGACCGCGCCCGCTTCCGGCGCGTGAAGCCGACGGCGTTCTTCATCAATATCGGCCGCGGCATGACGACCCGGCTGGATGACCTGGTGGCCGCGCTGCAGGCCGGCGAGATCGCCGGCGCCGCGCTCGACGTCTACGAGCAGGAGCCCCTGCCGCGCGACCACCCGCTGTGGACGTTGCCCAACGTGCTGCTGACGCCGCACATGGCTGGGCACGGGCCCTATCTCGACGAGCGCCGTTTCGAGATCATCGCCGACAACTGCCGCGCCTTCGGCGCGGGAAGCAAGTTGCGCAACCAGGTCGACAAGGCGACCTGGTTCTGACGGCAGGCTGGCGCAGATGAAGACGATCAGCGGCCGATGGAACGAGGCGCCCGGCGCGGTCACCCTGATCGACGCCCACCATCACCTGTGGGACCTGAAGGCGAACCGCTACCCGTTCCTCAGCGACCAGCCGGAGCCGCACTTCTTCCTGGGGGACTACGACGCGATCAGGCGCGACTACCTGCCGGAAGATTATCTGCGCGATTCGCAGGCCCACAACGTGCTGACGACGGTGCATTGCGAAGCCGAGATGGATCGCGCCCGGCAGGTCGCCGAGACGGAGTGGCTGACCGGCGTGAATGAACGCTACGGCTTTCCCGGCGCCATCGTCGCGCACGCCTGGTTCCACACCGACAATGCCGAGGAGATCATCGCCGCCCAGGCGCGGTTTCCCCTGGTGCGCGGCATCCGCTCCAAGCCGGTGACGTCGCTTCGCCCCGATGCCGTGACGCCGGGCGCGCCCGGCACCATGCAGGACGAGCGATGGCTGCGCGGCTTCGCGCTGCTGCAGAAGTACGGACTGTCCTGGGATCTGCGCGTGCCCTCCTGGCATCTCGCCGAGGCGGCCGAGGTGGCGCGGCAGTTCCCCAATGTCGCGATCGTGCTGAACCATACTGGCTTTCCCTGGGATCGCAGCGAAGACGGAATCGCGGCGTGGCGCCGCGGCATGGAGGCGGTGGCAAGCCAGCCCAACGTCCACGTCAAGGTCTCGGAGTTCGGCCTGAAGGACAGCGTCTGGGATTACGAGTCGAACCGGCGCATCGTCCTGGAGGCGATCGCGATCTTCGGCATCGAGCGCTGCATCTTCGCCAGCAACTTTCCCGTCGCCGGCCTGCGGATCGATTACGACACGCTCGTCCGCTCGCTCGACCGCATGCTCGCGGACCGTTCCCAGTCCGATCGCGACCGCTTCTTCTGGAAGAACGCGGCGTCGTTCTATCGTCTTTCGCTGTCCTAGCTAATCCGATTTGCGAGCCGGCCAATCGCGTTCGATGACGCAAACAATTTCAGCGTCGCGGTACGCTCTGGAAGGACCTCATCGCCGCTTGCATCAGGCATGTCACCTTCGCTTCGCTTCAGCGCGGGGATTACCCCGCGCGCGATGACATGACCTAAAACGACTTCACCATGTGGACCCTGATATGAGGGTCGAGCCCGTGGTCGGGCGGCCCGCGGCTCACGATGTCGAAGCCGTGCCGCTGGTAGAGGCGAATGTTGGCCACTGCCATCTCGGCGGTCTCGAGCGACAGGCCGCCAAGGCCGCGCGCTCGCGCCACCTCGTCGATCCGCTGCAACAGCCAGCTCCCGACGCCGGTGCCCTGTCGCGCCGGATCGACAGCGATCTGTTGGATGTAGAGGTCTTTCTCCTGCGGTTTCGTCCTGACGGCACCGACGATGCGCTCACCATCCAAAGCGACGTAGACGTCGGCGCGCTCGAGTTCCGCCGCAAATCGCTCCCGCTCTTCGGCAAATCGAGCAGATCCGTCGGCAGGCAACTCGCGCCCCAAAGCGCGGACATAGGGCGTGAAGGCTGCGCGTATGATGCGCCCGACCTCTTCGCCCTCGGAAAGCATCGCCGTTCTGAAGGTCAACACCATGGACGCACAATACCAAACAAAACGCCCGCCAGTGCGGCCGGCGGGCGCGTCGTTCAATCCGTGACGGCCTTAAGTTGTAAAAAGTAACACTTGACATGGGACAGAGCGATGCTTAAATCCGCTCCAATCCTCGTCAGGAGCGTCAGCCATGCCCGGTCACGAACGCCCGCCCCTCTGCAAACCCGGACACGTCAGCTGCGCCCGCGCCCGCGAACGCTGCGCGCGCGGCGTCCTCAATCGCGATCTGCTGGAGCCCGCCTCTTGGGCGAGACAGAAAAACGACCGGCGGAAAGGGCGGGAAGGGCGGAAACCTCGAATCCTCAGGAAATGGGGCCCTTTCCGGCGATGGCGCGAAGCGGCGGAAACCGGCGGAAACCCCCTGCGGGAACTCTGCTCGAGAAACCGTCCGCAGTTTTGCTGTCTCACCCAAGGGGTGCACTCCAAGCCCTGATTGGCGGTTCGCTTGCGGAAATGCTTCTCTTCCTTCTTTCTTTTTTCTTTTTTTTTTTTTTTTTTTTTTTTTTTTTTTTTTTTTTTTTTTTTATTTTTTTTTTTATTTTTTTTTTTTTTTTTTTTTTTTTTTTTTTTTTTTTTTTTTTTTTTTTTTTTTTATTTTTTTTTTTTTTTTTTTTTTTTTTTTTTTATTTTTTTTTTTTTTTTTTTTTTTTTTTTTTTTTTTTTTTTTTTTTTTTTTTTTTTTTTTTTTTTTTTTTTTTTTTTTTTTTTTTTTTTTTTTTTTTTTTTTTTTTTTTTTTTCTCTTTTTTTTTTTTGTTTTTTTTTTTTTTGTTTTTTTTTTTTGTTTTTTTTTTTGTTTTTTTGTTTTTTTTTTTTTTTTTTTTTTTTTTTTTTTTTTTTTTTTTTTTTGTTTTTGGTTTTTTTTTGGTGTTGTTTTTTGTTTGTTTTTTGTTTGTTTTTTTTTTGTTGTTGTTGTTTGTGTTTTTGTTGTTTTGTTTTTTTTTTTTTTTTTGTTTTTTTTTGTTGTTTTGTTTTGTTGTTGTGTTGTTTTTGTTTTGTTTTTGTTTTGTTTGTTGTTTGTTTTTTTTTTTTTTTTTCTTTGTTTTTTTTTTTTTTTTTTTCTTTTTTTTGTGTTTTTTTTCTCTTTTTTTTTTTTTTTTATTTTTTGTTGTTTTTGTCTGTTATGTTGTTTTTTTTTTCTTTTATATTTTTATGTTTTTTGAGATCTTCTAGATATGTTGTTTTTTCTAGTTGCAGAAATTTTATGTGGAATTCTATGTCATATATCTCTATTTTTTTATTTATTTTGATTTCTTTCTTATATTTCTCTTTCTTTTACAATTATGTCTTCTCTCTTTTTGATTTTATCTTTTAAGTCTTATATATGATATGTTCGTTGGCGATCTATTATTTTTCTTTTCTTTTTTTTGATATTCTCTCGATCATCTCTTTATCTCTTTCTTCTCTCTATATCTATCTCTTTTAATTTCTTATCAGTGTTTGTAGTCGCTATTGGTATGCAAATTTTATTCTTATATCTATCTCTTTCTCTGTGTCATTTCGTTGTCGTTATTTCTCTGAAATCTGTCGCTGTCAGTAAGTCATCTCTAATATCATCTATCTACTTGAACGTCAGCTTGCGGTGGAGCGTTACAGTTCTCTTTACCGATCTGCGGAGATGTCGGGCGTCAAAGCATAACAAGCTCTCTTGTGTTGGGCGGCGCTCACAGCTATCTTGCATGTTCTGCTGCCAATATATGGCGGCATGCCATCTTTTGGGAATCGATTCTCATCCCTCTGCGGCGGTCAGATCTCTCTAGCGGTTAAGATATCTGCCATCTGTCGTTGCGATGGTTGGGTGCGGCTCTCTGCATCGATGTGGGGGGACACACTTATGTGCCCTGCTTATCTTCTGCCTCTCACTCACAGCCCCAACTAACGCACACCTCCGGCCCACCTTCGCCCTATATCAGCACTTCCTCACTCCCTCTTCCTCCCCTCCCTCCCCTCCCCTCCCCTTTCCCCCCCCCCCCCCCCTCCCAACCATCCCTAATGCTCAGCATCCCTGACGCCTTCTCAACCTCACTCCTCCCACGCTCCCGCTCTCGCCCCTACCGCCCCCACACTCCCTCTCTCCACATCCTACCTTCATACACACCCTCCAATACCAACCCGCTGCCCGCACGATCGCCGTGCTGCACGCGTGGCGCGTGAGCATGTGTCTGCAATCATCACATCAACGAACTGATGATCTGAACACGGCTTTCACCACGCCGAGTCGTAGTCGGCAGTGGCCCGCCGCGTCTTCCGGCGAACATGCCGTGACGCGAGACACCCTCATTAAGTTCACTCGCGAACACTTCCTAAGACATTCTGTCTCGAGAGGGAGGTACGTCCGCGAAGCATCGCTTCCCACGTGGCAGAACTTTCCGCCATATGCCAACGCGTTTCGCATACACACAGCCTGCGAACGCGTGCACTTCGCATATCTCGTTTCGTACTAGCGCACTGGTTAGTCTCCCAGGCCAACATGCCCTCCATGCGCGCTGCACTCGTGTGTACGCAAGTGAGAACTCTGAGGACACACCGCGCAATATACCTTTCACTCAACCCGCAGACGCAATATCACTGAAGCGCTGATGTGCCTGCAGAAAGCCTCCAAGCGTTCTGTAGCTGGTAAGCACAATCGGCACGCTTACGCTGAGGAGCATAACGCTCCGCTCCACTCTGGCGGTACTGCTTACCTATATCACGTTCAAATCTCACGCAAACCTCACCGGGGAGATGACGTTCTACGCACAGTGTCTAATACCTCCCAGATATAGCCACGTACACTAACTAATCGCGTTAAAAGGAATGTCGTGAGACCATCATCCATAAGAACGTAACCCACCTCTGCATAGCAATGCACGCTCGCCAGAGCTCTCGCACGTAGCAGCCACCGTGAACATGAAGTAGGCACTAGCGCGTAGTCAGCACCTTGTCGCGCACACCGTTGCCACACCCCAGTCGTCAAGCGATCGCGTACCATGCAGGTGACGTCCTAATCCGAGATGCAGCGCAACAGCACCAAGTAGCTGACCGCTCACTAACAGTGATCGCCCAGCCGAGCAGCCCGTATGATCGTGCGAGTTCGTCGCTGCGCACATGTGCGTGCGCCGCGCTTCATCCGCGCACCGCCGTGTCCACTCCGCGCCTGAGTCCATGTCACTCCACCGCGCCTTGCACCTCCCCAGCCAGCCGCGTCAATGTGAACCATAAAACTCAGCAATCGTCGCTAGCACCAACTGCTGTAACCGTCGCAGTCCTGCCGCGCACCGCCGCGCGCTTGTTCTCGCTTCACCTGTCGCCGCGCATTACCTCCAACCGCCGCGCCATAGCATCTCACCGCTGCACCATCCGCGCCGCTTGCAAATCCACACCTTCTCATGCACCCCGCACCTTATCGCCGTGCTCGTCTTGTACCCAATAGTTCTCCACTCCCCCGCTCATGTCACACACCCGCAACGTAGCGCATCCCCGCGCCAACACGTAGCATCCTCGCTAGCCAGCCACGCTAACCTGTCATCCGCGCCTTCACCCGCTCTACCGCGCCATATCGCAGCGCAGCAAACCAAGATGTTAAGCTCACCCAACCCTAATCACACCACCCCCTATGAACGCAAAACCCACATACCACCAGCACCACACCAACCCAGTCCATCACCACATACTTACCTTCACACTTACCCACCTTACACCTCATCAACCCCTCTCAATCTTCCCATCCTCTTCACCCCACTGCTTCCCACACTCTCAATACCAAAAACCCACTCAACACACACAAAACTCAAGCGGATGCGGAAATATCCTGCAAAAGCCTTTCGAGAAGCCGAACGGACGATGGGAGCGCGGAAATGAAGATCGTCGACGTCAAAGCCTATCCCACCAGCTTCCGGGTCCCGAAGGAGCGGCAGGTGTCGCTCGGCATCGGCACCATGACCAAGCGCGACTGCGTGATGGTGAAGGTGACGACGGAGGACGGAATCGTCGGCTGGGGCGAGAGCCATCACGCCCGCTCGCCGGGCAGCATCGGTCATCTGATCAACACGACGCTGAAAGGCTTCGTGGTCGGCATGGACGCCACCGACACGGTCGGCATCTGGGCCAGGATCTACAAATTCCAGCTCGGCAGTCACGGCATGGGCGCGGCCACCGCCATGGCGATGAGCGGCATCGACCAGGCGCTGTGGGACATCAAGGGCAAGGCGGCAGGCTGGCCGCTCTACAAGCTGCTGGGCGGCAGCAACCGGCCGGTGCCGGCCTATGCCGGCGGCATCTCGCTGGGCTACCAGCCGCCTGAGTCCCTGGTCGCCGAGGCCGTGCCCATGGTCGAGGCGGGTTACCGGGCGCTGAAGCTCAGGATCGGTGACACTGTCGCGGCCGACATTGCGCGCATGACGGCGATCCGCCGCCATTTCGGCGACGATATCGTCCTGCTGACCGATGCCAACACCGGCTACTCGGTGGCCGATGTGCGCCGCGTGATGCCGGCGATGGACGAACTCGATATCGGCTGGCTGGAGGAGCCGTTCCCCGCCCATGACCACCGCTCCTACGCCCTGGCCAGGGGCTTCGGCCGCACGCCGCTGGCCGCCGGCGAGAACCACTACACGCGCTTCGAGTTCCATCGCGTGATCGAGGACGGCAACATCACCATCCTGCAGCCCGACCTCTCCAAGAGCGGCGGCATCACCGAAGTGCAGCGCATCGCGGCCGCGGCCTCGATGTGGAAGCTGCCGGTTCATCCGCACAGCTCGATGACCGGCCTCAATCACGCCGTGTCGATCCACTTCCTGGCATCGATCGACAACGGCGGCTATTTCGAGGCGGACCTCTCCGTCGCCAACAGGTTCCGCGACGAGCTGGGCAGCGAGCCGTGGAAGATCGGCAGGGACGGCTGCGTGCGGCCGCTCGACAGGCCCGGCATCGGCGTCGAGATCGACGAGAAGTTCCTGCTCGCCAATCCGGTGATCGAGGGGCCGGGTTACGTTTAGGACACAGTCCGACCGTTATCGATCTCCCTGTGTGGGGAAACGCACATAATCCTGCGCGCAGCCTGCTACTGATCCGCCCGTATTGGGGTGTAGGAGGGTGTCATGAACGCTGGTTCAGTGCTGGCTCATTTTCTTCGTCCGACATCGAACGAACTGCGCGCTGCGGCCGAGCTCTTTCAGTCCGACCAGCCGATCCGCCTCGCGCCCGTCCCGGCGGACGACGAGCTGCCGCCGGAATTCGAGGACGTCGTGCGGGTCCAGGTGCTGGGCTATCGCGAGCGACTGACCATCCTGGACGGCCAGCGCCTGCGCGTGCTCGATCCGATCTGGACGCTGGTCCCGAAGGACAGGTGACGACATTCTCTGCTGGGCGCGCGCGCCCGGCAGAGACCGGTATCTGCACTTGACGACCCGGCGCAAAGTTATGTCCTGACTCTGCCGAGACTCGCAGATGAGGATCGGCGTCGATGTTCCTTCCCGCCTTCTGTTCTTCCGGACCGCGCGCCTCCGGCGCCGGCGAAAGCGTGGACAAAAAGGTCAGAAAGGTCAGAAACCTCCCGCGGCGGCGCCGCGATCAAGGACTAGGCGGTGCGACGGATCGCAAACCACCAGGGGAGCGACGCGGCCCGGCGGCGCCTACCAGGACAAAAAGGGTCAAAAAGGTCAAAAACCCCCCGAGCCGGTGCGGACGGTCAGGCCGCCACGACCAGGGTCGAGGCGAGCTGGCGCACCGACTTCACCATGGCCATGGCGACCAGCTTGCCGGTCTTGCGGTTCTCTTCGCTGACGGCGACGTCTTCCCGGAAGGTGAAGCGGCCGAAGGCGCCCGCGGCTTCCAGTTCGACGATGTGCGTCGTGAGGGTCGGGTCGGCCACGATCACCACGCGCGTCCTGTCGAGGCCCAATCCGGCGATCGCGGCGGCGGCCGAGATATTGACGTTCTGCGGATAGAGCCGCGCGCCCTCGCGCACCGGGCCGTCGAACACGGTGTGCGGCCTGTCGAGGGCGTCGAGATCGACCAGCGTCTCCGCCACCGTGCCCTTCCAGGCCGACGGGTCCTTGCGCACGGTGACGGTCACGCTGTCCAGCCCGCCCACCGCCGCGCTGCTCAGGATGTCGAGCGCGCCGATGCCGGCCGAGGGCAGGATCAGGCGTCGGCCGCTGGCCCGGGCGGCGGCGAGCAGGCGCTCGAACAGGGCGCTGTCGGTGAAGGCGCCGACCGAGGTCACCAGCAGGTCGGCGCCCGCCTCCAGCACCCTCTGGCCGTAGGCGCGCACGGCGTCGTGCCCGGCGCATTCGGCGACGGCGTCGAAGTCATGGGCAAAGAAGCGGGCGGGTTCGTGCGTCAGGCTCCCCTGGTCGCGCGGCCGCTTCACCAGCGTCGAGACCAGCTCCAGGTTCTCGAGGTGACCGGCCTTCAGCGCCGCGTCGACGTGCCTGCCGATCGCGCCGTAGCCGATCAGGCCGAGCTTCAGGGTCACGCGAGCTTGGCCTCGACCCAGCGCGCCCAGGCGACGAGCTGGTCGTCGCGGCCGCGCGGACCGATGAGCTGCACGGAAAGCGGCAGGCCGAACGGACCGGTGTTGAACGGCAGCGCGATGCAGGGCGTGCCCAGCAGGGTCCAGAAACGGTTGAAGAGCGGATCGCCGGTGCTGCCCAGCCCGGACGGCGCCTCGCCCTTGGCGGCGGGCGCCAGCAGCAGGTCGAACTTGCCCCAGGCCTCCTCGAGCTGCGCCAGCGCGCGGCGCTTGCGCTGGCGGGCATCGGCATATTGCCGGCGGCTGACGGCGTCGCCCTCGGCCATGACGGTCTGCAGGCTGGGCGAGAAGAGGGAGAAGAAGCGCGCCCGCTCGCGGGCGAAGGATTGCGTCGCCTCCCTGGTCATGACGCGATGCTGAGCCTGCATCAGCCCGGCCCACGATTCCGGCGCCTTCCATTCGCGCACCCTGGCGCCGGCGGCGCGCAGGGCGCGCGCGGCCTCCTCGATGTTCTTCCTGTTGTAGGGCTCCGCCATGTCCCACCACGGCGTGCGCATCAGGCCGATGCGCGGCGGCTCACGCGGCGGATCCGCGGCGGCGTGGCCGTAGGCGGCGCGGATCAGCGCGAGGTCGTTGGCCTCGCGCGCGAAGAAGCCCAGCGTGTCGAGGCTGGGCGCATAGGCCTTCACGCCCGTCATGTCGGCCCAGCCGTAGCTGCCCTTGTAGGCCACGACTCCGTTGAAGGCGCCGGGCCGGATCACCGAGCCTGCGGTCTGCGTGCCGTAGCCCACGGGCGCCATGAAATCGGCCACCGCCGCCGCCGAGCCCGAGGAGGAGCCGGCCGGCGTGTGGCGCAGATTGTGCGGATTGTGGGTCTTGCCGGCATGGGCGCCGGCGAACTCGGTGGTCACCGACTTGCCGAGCACGATGGCGCCCGCCTTCACCAGTTGCGTCACGCAGGCGGCGTCCTTGCCCGCGACATGGTCGCGGTAGATCGGCGAGCCGCAGGTCGTGGGCAGCGTGCGGGTGGCGATGATGTCCTTCACCGCCAGGGGAATGCCGTGCAATGGACCGGCGGGACGGCTCCTCTTGTCCAGCATGTCGGCGCGCTTGCGCGCGCCGTCCGGATCGAGCGCTTCCCAGGCATGGACCTGTCCTTCGCGCGCCTCGATGCGGTCGAGGCAGGCCTCGACGAGATCGCGGGCCTTCAGCCGTTTCTGGGCCATGCGCAGCACGGCCTCGCTCGCAGAAAGCCGATTGGGCGATTTCGCCATGCGTCCTTCCCCCTTTTCCAAGCCGGGCGCATGATGGCCGAGCAGCCAACGGAAAGGTAGCCCATGAACCCGCCCTTCGCCGTCCGCAAGATCGGCCATGTCGTGCTGAATGTCGCGGATCTCGAGAAGTCGAAGCGCTTCTATACGGACGTGCTGGGCTTCCAGGTGTCCGACCTCTATCCCGACGCGATGATGCCCGGTGGCATGGTGTTCCTGCGCTGCAATGGCGACCACCATTGCCTGGCGCTGATCGGCGGCGCGCCGTCCGCCGAGGGCTCGGCCCGGACCCTGCATCATCTCGCCTTCGAGCTGGCGACGCTCGACGAGGTCTTCCGCGCCCGCGATCACCTGAAGAAGCAGGGCGCGAAGATCGTCTATGAGGGCCGCCGCCGCGCCGGCTGCCAGGTCTCGGTCGAGTTCCTCGATCCGGACGGCCACCATGTCGAGCTCTACTGGGGCGTCGACCAGATCGGCCATGACGGCCGCTCCCGCCCGCCCGAGGAATGGCGCCAGACCGCCACCCTGGAAGACGCCGTGCGCATCGCGCCGCCGGGCCAGGACACGACGCTGAATGACAGTACCTTGCGCGATCACATCGGTGCGGGATGAGGCAACGCTGTCATTCCGAGCGAAGCGAGGGACCTATGCTCATCCCTTAAGGGTCCCTCGCTTCGCTCGGGATGACACTCGCCTTGGTCGTCTTCTTTCCCAGCCCCTTCACCTTCTCGCGGAAGGTCTGGAAGGCCACATAGAGTCCCGGAATGACGAAGATGCCCAGGCACGAGGCCGCAATCATGCCGCCGAACACCGCCGTGCCCACGGCGCGCTGCGTGGCGGCGCCGGCGCCGGAGGCGATGACCAGCGGCACCAGGCCCAGGATGAAGGCGAACGACGTCATCATCACGGCGCGGAAGCGCAGGCCGGCCGCGGTGGTCGCCGCGGTCACGATGTCCTTGCCGTGGGCGCGCTCCTCCATGGCGAACTCGATGATCAGGATGGCGTTCTTGGCGGCGAGCGCGATCAGCACCACGATGCCGATCTGGGCGAAGATGTTGTTGTCCAGGCCGCTGATCAGGAGCGCCAACATGGCGCCGAACAGGCCGACCGTGACCGACAGAAGCGCCGCGACGGGAATGGCCGTGCTCTCGTAGAGGCCGACCAGGAAGAGATAGGCGAAGACCAGCGCCAGGCCCAGGATGAAGCCGGTCTGGCCGCTGGCGGCCTTTTCCTGCAGCGCGGTGCCCGTCCATTCGTAGCTGTAGCCGGCGGGCAGCGTGGTCCTGGCCAGTTCCTCCATGGCGGCGATGGCCTGCCCCGAGGAGTAGCCGGGTGCCGGCGCGCCGTTCAGCGTCACCGAACGCAGATTGTTGTAGCGGATGATCTGCGACGGCGCCGTCACCAGATCGATGCTGGCCACCGCCTGCAAGGGCACCAGCTCGCCGCTCGAGGAGCGCACGCGCACGCGGTAGACGTCGTTGACCGTCGAACGGTCGGCCGCCTCGGCCTGCACCTTGACCTGCCAGGTGCGGCCGAACAGGTTGAAGTCGTTGGTATAGGTGCCGCCCATCGCGGTCTGCAGCGCGCTGAAGATGTCGGAGATGCTGACGCCCAGCGCCTGGGCGCGCTCGCGGTCGAGCTTGAGGTTGATCTGCGGCGTCGACGCGCCATAGGTCGTGAAGACGCGGTCCAGCGCCGGCGATTTCTGGGCGGCGGCCATCAGCCCGCGCGCCACGGCGGCGAGCTCGGTCGGCGGCGCGCCGGCGAGGCTGACGAGCTGGAACTCGAAACCCGCCGAATTGCCCAGCCCCATGATCGGCGGCAGGTTGAAGGCGAACACATTGGCCGAGGCGATCTGGGTGAAGGCGGCGTTCAGCTCGTCCAGGGCGTGGAAGACCGAGAGCTTGTCGTCCTTGCGCTCGGAGAACGGCTTCAGGGCGACCACGACCAGCGCGCGGTTGGGCAGCGCCAGGCCATCGAGCAGGCTGTAGCCGCTCACGGTGAAGATGCTCTTCAGCCAGGGCTTGCCCTCGATCACGCCCTCGACCTCGGTGAGCGATGCCAGCGTGCGGCTGGTCGAGGCGGCGTCGGGAAGCTGCAGCTCGGCCATGAAGGCGCCCTGGTCCTCGTCCGGCAGGAAGCCGGTTGGCACGACCGTGGCCAGGCCGCCGGTGGCGGCGACGAAGCCTGCGACCAGCAGCAGGGCGATCACGAAGCGGCGGGCGAGCGGCGAGACCAGGCGGACATAGCCGTTGCGGCTGCTGTCGATGCCGTTCTGGATCCACGCCATGACGCCCCGGGGTTTCTTGCGGTGGCGCAGGATCAGGGAGCAGAGGGCGGGCGACAGCGACAGCGCGTTGATCGCCGAGATCACCATCGACACCGACACCGCCACCGCGAACTGCTGGTAGAGCTGGCCGGTGATGCCGGGGATGAAGGCGGTCGGGATGAACACCGACAACAGCACCAGGGTGATGGCGATGATCGGCGCCGTGACCTGATCCATAGCCTTCTCGGTCGCCTGCGCCGGCGTAAGCTCGGGCTCGGACTCCAGGATGTGCTCGACCGCCTCGACCACGACGATGGCGTCGTCGACCACGATGCCGATCGCCAGCACCAGCGCGAGCAGCGAGATGGTGTTGGCCGAGAAGCCGAGCGCCAGCATGACCGCGAAGGTGCCGACCAGGGCGACCGGCACGGCGATGATCGGGATGACGGTCGCCCGCAGGTTGCCCAGGAAGACGAAGACCACGATCGAGACCAGTATGAAGGCCTCGATCAGGGTGTGGATCACGCTTTCGATCGTGGCTTCGACGAAGACCGTGGTGTCGTACATGACGTCGTAGGAGACGTCGTCGGGAAAGCGCGGCTCGAGGGCCTTCAGCGCCTTGCGCACGCCCTGGGCCGTGGCCAGCGCATTGGCGCCGGGAAGCTGGTAGACCTGGATGCCGGCGGCGGGCTTGCCGTTGTAGCGGCCGATCTGGTCGCTGGTCTTGGCGCCGAGCTCGACGCGGGCGATGTCCTTGATGCGCACCAGCGCGCCGTCGGGCTGGGCGCGCACCACGATGTTCTCGAATTCGGGAATGGTGACGAGGCGGCCCTGGGTGGTGATGTTGAGCTGGAAGTCGACGTTGTCCATCAGCGGCGCCGCGCCGACCAGGCCGACCGCGGCCTGGACGTTCTGCGCCTGCACGGCCTTGACCACGTCGTTGGGCGTGATGTCGAGGCTGGCCATGCGCTCGAGGTTCATCCACACGCGCATCGAGTACTCGAGCTCGCCGAACAGCGTGGCGTCGCCCACGCCCGGGACGCGGCGCAGCGTGTCGAGCAGGCTGATGGTGGCGAAATTCGACAGGAACAGCCCATCGCGGCTGCCTTTGGGCGAGTAGACCGCCACCACCTGCAGCAGCGCCGAGGACTGCTTCTTGGTGGTGACGCCGTTGCGCTGCACCTCCGGCGGCAGCTTGGCCAGCGCCTGGTTGACCCGGTTGGTGACGTTCACGGTATTGAGGTCGGGGTCCGAACCGACCTCGAAGCTGACGGTGAGCGAATAGCTGCCGTCGCCGCCCGAACTCGACTTCATGTAGAGCATGCGCTCGACGCCGTTGACCTGGGCCTCGATCACCTGGGCCACGCTCTCCTCGACGGCCTGGGCGGAGGCGCCGGGATAGACCGTGGTGACCTTGACCTGGGGCGGCACGATGTCGGGAAACTGCGCCACCGGGATGGCCTGGATCGCGATCAGGCCGGCGATGGTGATGACCGTCGAGACGACGAAGGCCAGCCGCGGCCGGCGGATGAACAGCGACGAGATGGTCATGCGCTACTTCTTCTGCTCGGGCGCGGCGGACGTCGACGGCGCGACCGTGACCGTCACCGTCATGCCCGGGCGTACGCGTTGCTGACCCTGGATGATGACCTTTTCGCCGGCTTTCAGCCCCTCGGTGACGGCGATCATGCCGTCGCGCGCCGTGCCGGTCTTGATCGGGCGCTGCTCGACCGCGTTCTTGTCGTTGACGACGTAGACGTAGGCCCCGCCCTGGTCGATGGCGACCGCGGCCTGCGGGATGGCGACCATCGACGGCACGTTGGTTTCCTCCAGCACGACGCGCACGGTCTGGCCGTCGGTCAGGACCTGGTCCTTGTTGTCGAAGGTGGCGCGCACGATCTGTCCGTCGGTCTTGGGATCGACGGTGACGTCGATGAAGTCGAGCTTGCCCTTCTCCTTGTACAGGCTGCCGTCGGCCAGACGCACGCGCACGACCGGCGGATCGCCCGCGGCGTTGTCGCGACGCGCCTCCAGGAGCTCGCGCTGGGTCACCGGGAAGAGCACGCGAATCGGCTGTTCGCTCACCACGATCGCCAGTACGCCCGAATCGGGGCCGACGATATTGCCGGGCGAGACGGCGGCGCGGCCGATGCGGCCGTCGATCGGCGACTTGATCTGAGTGTAGGAAAGCTGGATCTCGGCGTCGCGCAGCTGGGCGTTGGCGTCCTCGACCGCCGCCTTGGCCTGGAGCTGCTCGCTCAGCCGCTGGTCGTAGGTCACCTGCGTGCCGGTCTTGGTGCGCAGCAGTTCGGCGGCGCGGCTGAGCTGCACCTCGGCGTTGGTGAGCGCGGCGCGCGCGGCATCGCGCTGCGCGATCTTCTGGTCGACGGCGGCCTGGTAGGGCTCGGGCTCGATGGTGAAGACGACCCGGTCCTTCTTCACCTCGTCGCCATCGGCGAACTTGCGGGCCCCCAGGAAGCCTTTGACGCGGGCGCGCAGCTCGACCTTGTCGACGGCGGCGGCACGGCCGATGAATTCCGCCTGGGCCGCGATCGGCTTCAGCTCGGCAGGCTGCACCAGCACGGCCGGCGGCGGCGCGCCCTGCTGCGCCTGGCCCGGGACTCCGACGAGCATGGTCCCAAGGCACGCCAAGGCGAGGGCCACCGCCCGTGAACGTAGCTCACGCATTGTCTTCGCCCCCACGCGTAGTAACCTCCGGACACTGCCTTAATTCGACAAGACGGTCACGGTATTTCGGACCATGGCGGAGAAAGGAGAAGCGATGACGGTTGTGCGCTGGTTTGCTTTCATGTTGTCGCTGGTCCTGGCTTTCGCTCTCGCGGCTTCCGACCTTGCCGCCCGGGATCGCGGGAGCTTCCAGAATCCCGCCGAGTACGACAACTACATGGCCGCGCTCAACACGCGCGATCCGGCAAAGCGCGCCGCGGCGATGGAAGTCTTCGTCGCCTGGTATCCCGGCAGCGTGCTGCGCGTCGATGCCTACGAGCAGGCGATGGCCGCCTGGCACGCCGCCAACCAGCCGGCCAAGGCCGATTTCATCGCCGGCAAGCTGCTCGAGATGGATCCGGACAACGTGCACGCGCTCGCCAACCGGGCCTATGTCAGGCGCTTGCGTGCCGTGCAGGGCGATTCCTCGGCGGTGGCGCCCATGGTCGCGGCCGCCGAGCGCGGGCTCGCCGCCCTGCCCAAGTGGCAGAAGCCCGCTTCCGCGAGCGACGAGTTGTTCGCCCGCACCAAGCAGCAGATCGGCGCGGTATTCTATGGCGCGCTGGGCTATGCGGCCCTGCAGGCCAAGGACTACGGCAAGGCCCGGCACTATTTCGGCGAGGCGGTGGCGGCGGAGCCCGATAATCTGCAGGACGTCTATCAGCTTGCCGTCTCCCAGCTCGAAGGCTCGCCGCTCGACGCGCTGGGCTTCTGGTACGCCGCGCGCGCCATCGCGATCGCCCGCGCCGCCAGGAACGAGGCCGCCGCCACCGACATCGATCGCTACGTGCGCTCGCGCTACCGGCTCTATCGCGGCAGCGAGGAGGGCTGGAAGGAGCTGCTGGCGCGGGTCGCCGCGGGCGAGCGGCTGCCGCCCGCCAATTTCGTCAAGTCGATCCCGCGGGCGCTGACGCCGTCGGAGGCCGCCGTCGTGCTCATCGAGGAGAACGACCCCGCCGCGCTTTCCTTCACCGACTGGGCCTTGGTGCTGCGCCATCGCGACGCCTCGCCCGCCAACAAGGCGGCGGCCGAGAAAGTCTGGCAGGCGATCGTCGACAAGCAGCGCGGCGGCGGCACCCGGCTGAAGATCCCGGTGAAGGTGATCGCCGCCACGCCCGACGTCATCGAGGCGGCGATCACCGACGAGGCGCAGGCCGGCAATGTCGCCGACCTGCATATCGCCATGGCCCATCCGCTCGCCCCGCTGCCGGCGGTCGGCTCCCGGATCGCCATCATCGGCATCCTGAGCGACTACCGGCCGCAGCCGTTTCAGTTTCAGATGACGCAGGCGGAGCTTGCGCCGGAGTTGCTGTCGGTGGCCGGAGGGCCGTGCGCCACGCCGCGGCCCCAGATGTGCACGCGCGAGTACCGGCCGGCCTGCGGGCAGCGGCGCGACGGCAGCCGCAAGACCTACGGCAATGCCTGCACCGCCTGCAGCGACCCCGAGGTCGTGACCCAGGCGGCCGGGGCCTGCCCCTAGAAAATTCAGGGCTGATGGGATCCTTGCCAAGCTGCCGTTCGCTATATAGTTAAGCAATCACTAAACTGTTGAGGGCTTTCCCGCATGTCGCTGAAGTTCTTCTTCCATCCGCTTTCCTCGTTCTGCCAGAAGGTGCTGATCGCGCTTTATGAGAACGACACGCCCTTCGAGCGGCATATCGTCGATCTCGGCAATGCCGACTCCTACGCTGCCTTCAGGAAGCTGTGGCCCATCGCCAAGATGCCGGTGCTGCGCGACGAGGCGAGGGATCGCACGATCCCCGAATCGAGCATCATCATCGAGTACCTGGCGCAGCATTATCCGGGCCGCAGCGCGCTCATTCCGGACGAGCCCGACCATGCCCTGCGCACGCGCCTCGCCGATCGCTTCTACGATCTTTATGTCCACCAGCCCATGCAGAAGATCGTGGGCGACCGGCTGCGCCCGGCCGGCCAGGGCGACGCGCACGGCGTCGAGGCGGCGCAAGCGCAGTTGCGGCTCGCCTACGACATGATCGACGGCGAGATGGCCACGAGGACGTGGGCCGCGGGCGATGCCTTCACCCTGGCCGACTGCGCCGCCGCGCCGCCGCTGTTCTTCGCCGGCAAGCTGGTGCCCTTCGGCGATCGCCGGAACCTCGCGGCTTATTTCGCGCGTCTCGCGGAGCGTCCGTCCTACGCCCGCGCGCTCGAGGAGGCGCAGCCTTATCTGAAGCTCTTCCCCGGCTGAAAATGATTCAGCCCGCCGCCCCGCTCGATCTTGCCTTCCAGGCGCTGGCCGATCCGACGCGCCGCGCCATGGTCGAGCGGCTGAGCCGTGGCCCGGCCTCGGTCAGCGAGCTGGCCCAGCCGCTCGCCATGACCTTGTCGGCGGTGGTCCAGCATCTTGCGGTGCTGGAGGCGAGCGGCCTGGTGCGCTCGCAGAAGGTGGGCCGCGTGCGCACCTGCCGGATCGAGCCCCAGGTCCTGCACAGCGCCGAACGCTGGATCAGCGAGCGGCGCGCGAGCTGGGAACGGCGCCTCGACCGGCTGGGCCTGTTCCTGGCCGAGACCGAACCCGTGCCGAAAAGACGGAGGAAGAAGACATGACCAAGCGATCGACCCGGCATTCGACCTTCACGATCGAACGCGACTTTCCGGCGCCGCCGGCGCGCGTCTTCGCGGCCTACGCCGACGCCGGGGCCAAGGCCCGCTGGTTCGGCGGTCCCGACGACTGGCAGAAGTCCAACCTCGAGCTCGATTTCCGCGTCGGCGGCCGCGAAAGCGTGAGCGGCGGCCCGCCCGGCGGTCCGACTCATTATTACAACGCGATCTATCAGGACATCGTGCCCGACGAGCGCATCGTGCTCACCTACGAGATGCACCTCGACAAGACGCGCATCTCGGTGACCCTGAGCACCGTCGAGCTCAAGCCCGCCGGCAAGGGCACCAGGCTCGTCTACACCGAGCAGTCGGTCTTCCTCGACGGCCATGACGATGCGGGCGCGCGCGAGCAGGGCACGCGGGCGCTGCTCGACAATCTCGAGGCGGCGCTGAGGCCCGCCGCATGACGCTGCGGTCCGCGCAGCACGGCACGATCAGGCTCGAACGGCGCTACAAGGCCGCGCCCGCGCGCGTCTTCGCCGCCTGGGCCGAGCCCAAGGCGCGCGCCCAATGGGACGTGCCGGGCCGCTGGACGATCGCCGAGCAGACCTTCGATTTCCGCGAAGGCGGCCGCGAGCTCAAGCGTTTCGGACCGAGGGACGATCCGCGCTTCGTGGCCGACACGCTCTATCTCGACATCGTGGCCGGGCGGCGCATCGTGTTCAGCTATTCGATGACCAGCCGCGGTGCGCCGATCTCGGTCTCGCTCACCACCGTCGAGCTGTCGGCCGACGGCGCCGCGCATACGCGCCTGCTGCTGACCGAGCAGATCGTGTTCCTCGACGGCAACGACGATGCCGCCCATCGCGAGGAGGGCCTCTCCTCGATGCTCGACAAGATCGGCGAGACGCTGTGAGCTCAGTGCGCCATCAACAGCGGCACGCGGCAGGACGAGATCACCTTGCCGGTGGCGCCGCCCAGGCCGAGGAAGCTCAGCACCTGGCCACGGCCGTAGGCGCCCATCACCAGCAGGTCGGCGCCCTTGCCGTGCGTGTAGTCCAGCAGCGCGCGGCCGCGAGCGCGGCCCGACACGGCGCCGGGGTCGATGGCGTCGATCGCGGTCTTGAGCCCATGCCGGCCGAGATTGCGCGCCAGGTAGGGCGCCCCGACATCGTCGGCCGTGCCGCCCACCACCAGGATCGTGATCTGCGTCGCCTTGGCCAGCACCGGCAGGGCATATTCGATGGCCCGCGCGGCCTGGAAGCTGCCGTTCCAGGCGACGATCACGGAGGCGAAGGGACCGCTGCCGGGATTGGGCGGGGCGATCATCACGGGGCGCGCGCATTCATGGATGGCGGCCTCGACCGTGGCCGGGGCCACGTTCTCGGGATCGGCGCCCGGCCGGCCCAGCACCAGCACGTCCGAGCAGCGCCCCATCGCCACCAGCGTGTCGAGGGTGGCGGTCTTGGCGGCGGTGTAGGTCGCGCCCTTGATGGGGGCGACGATCTCCTTGTAGGCGCGCTCGCTGTCCTTGGCGCGCGCTTCCAGCCGTTCGTCGTCGATGTCCATGATCAGCGGCATGGCCTCGCCGCTCATGGCAAGGCCGCCGACCATGCCGCCGGCCGGACCCACCGGCAGGTGCAGCGCGTCCACGGCGCCGTCGAACAGGCCGGCCATGCGGGCGGCAAGCTTGAATGACATGGCTGCATCGGGGCCGCCTTCGGAGACGGCCAGGATCGACTTGAACATTTATGATTCCCCCAAGACCAAGCGCGATTTAGAAGGCCCGCCGGCCAGCATGCAAGCCGAGACTTTCGGTCGGCGAACCTCCGTCAGCCTCGTGCAGCCGCGGCGAGCGCCGCCATGACGTCGCGCACCGGCTCGAGATTCTGGCCGGCACGCTGCGCCGCCTGCAGCACATCCTCGAGCGGGCGTCCCTGGGCGATGGCGGCGGCGCCCCACAGCAGCGAGGAGCGCAGGCCGCTCTTGCAGTAGGCGACGATCGGGCCCGGCCGTTCCGCCAGCAGCCCGGCGAAAGCGCGCACCTGATCGGGGCTGGCGCGCGGGCCCGAGAACGGCAGGTCGAGGAATGCCAATCCGGCGGCCTCGGCCGCGCGCTTGAGGTCGGCGGTGCGCGGCTGGCCGAAAATCGCCTCGCCGTCGGGCCGGTTGTTGACCACGGCGACGTAGCCCGCCGCGGCGATCTCCTTCATGTCGGCCGGCTGGAGCTGGCCCGCGACGGCGACGCGATCGTCGATGGCGACAAGGGATGCCGACACGGCTACGGCTCGACCACGATGTGCTTGGCGATCTCCTGCTTGCGGACCCAGTGGATGAAGGGCAGCGACAGCAGCACCATCCAGAGCTTGCCGACGATCTGGCCGGCCAGGAAATCGAGGCTGCCGAAGGCCAGCCACAGGAACAGCACGCTGTCGGCGATCAGCCCGACCACGCCGCTGGCCAGCACGGCCAGCACCAGGCCGCGCGACTGCAGGGGCGTGTAGACCGCGAAGTCGGCGAGCTCGGACAGCAGGAAGGCGGTGGCCGAGGCGAAGACCAGCGACGGCGGCGCGATGGCGCCCGACAGCGCCGCGCCGGCCACGATGGCGGCGAGCGCCACGCCGCGTCCCAGCCGGCGCTGCACCATGTCGCGCAGCACCAGGGCGAGCCCGATCATCAGCACGCCCGACGGCGCCATCAGCGGCCGGCCGCCGGGACCCCACGGCGCCACCGGCACCAGGCAGGGCCCGTGCGGCGAGGCGCAGACCGTGCCGACATGGCCGATCATCCAGTTGGCCAGCGGAATGCAGGCCATGAAGGCCACGAAGTAGCCGAGCGCCGCCGCCTTGCGGCGGTTGAAGGTCATTCGCTTGGTCGTCATGCGGGCCGCTCCCTAGCAGGTCTGGCGGCCAGCCGCTAGACGACGGTCCTGCCCTCGCGCCACGCCAGATAGCCGCGCTTGCGCAGGGCGCAGGCCGGGCATACGCCGCAGCCATAGCCCCAGGCCTCGCGCGGTCCGCGTTCGCTTTGATAGCAGGTGTGGGTGTGCTCCAGGATGATGTCGACCAGCGATGCCCCGCCGAGCTCCTGGGCGAGCGCCCAGGTCTCCGCCTTGTCCAGCCACATCAGCGGCGTGTGCAGCACGAAGCTCCTGTCCATGCCGAGATTCAGCGTCACCTGCAGCGCCTTGATGGTGTTGTCGCGGCAGTCGGGATAGCCGGAGAAATCCGTCTCGCACATGCCGCCCACAAGGTTGCGGATGTCGCGCCGCCAGGCGATGGCGGCCGCGAAGGTGAAGAACAGGAGATTGCGGCCCGGCACGAAGGTGTTGGGCAGCCCGTCCTTCTCCATCTCGAAGGCGACGTTGCGGGTGAGCGAGGTCTCGCTGATCTGGCCCAGCACGCCCATGTCGATGAAATGGTCCTCGCCCAGCCGCTCCGCCCAGGGCGGGTAGCGGCGGCGGATCTCGGACAGCACCACAAGCCTTTGATCCAGCTCGATTCGATGCCGCTGGCGGTAGTCGAAAGCGACCGTCTCGACATGCGCAAATCGCTCTAGCGCCCAGGCCAGACAAGTGGTGGAATCCTGGCCGCCGGAGAACAGGACGAAGGCCGATCGAGCGTCGTTCATGGAGGGCTTTATGGCCCGCAGCCTTTCTCCACGCCACAGTGTTCCATTGCGTGCGTCACCGTTTGCGGAGGGAGGGACCCATGTTCGTCTCCGACATTCTTGCGCAGAAGGGCGGTCTTGTTTTCACCGTGCCGCCGGCCACTTCGGTGGCCCAGGTCTCCCAGCAGCTCAGCGTGCGGCGCATCGGCTCGGTGCTGGTGCTCGACGAGGAGAGTTCCGTCGCCGGCATCGTGTCCGAGCGTGATCTCGTGCGCGCCTTCGCCAGCCACGGCGCCAAGGCGATGGAGCTCGAGGCGCGGCAGGTCATGACGCGCGAGGTCGTCACCTGCGATCCCGACGATTCGATCGACCAGGTCATGGAAATCATGACCCGCGGCCGCTTCCGCCACCTGCCGGTGGTGCGCCATGGCGAGCTGCTGGGCCTGGTGTCGATCGGCGACGTGTTGAAGGCCCGGCTGGAAGAGACCAGGCACGAGACCGAGGCGCTGCGCGCCTATATCGTCGCCGGCTGAGCCTCACGCCTTCGCCGAGATCTCCGTGCTCGTGACCAGCGTCACGGGCCCGTCGAGGATCGGTTTGGCGATGCCGAAGAACTTGGCGACCACGGCCGAGCCGTTGTGGCGGTCCATCGCCGCCTGGTCGGCGAAGCGCTCGTAGGTGGTAAAGACGCAGGGATCCTGGACATCCTGGGAGATGAAGAATCCGATCGTGTCGGGCTCGTTGGCCCGCACGTTCGCCGCCACCTCGAGCAGGGCGTCGCGCATCGTGCCTTCATGCCCCTTCTGCGCCCGGATGACCGCGGTGATGGTGAGCATGAACCTCTTCCTTTCCGTCAGTGAGTTCGGCGACAAAGCCGCCTAGAATGCAAGAACCCCGCCACTAGGGAAGGTCCAAATCGTGGGTAATGACAGGAAGCTCTTGCAGGGCAGGGTCGCGCTCGTCACGGGCGCGGGCAGGAATATCGGGCGCGCCATCGCGCTCGCCTTGGCGCAGGACGGCGCTGCCATCGTCGTCAACGGACGCGCCGACCGCGGCGCCGTCGACGGCGTCGTGCGCGAGATCGAGACCGCGGGCGGCAAGGCCATCGCCGCCATGGGCGACATATCCGACCCGAAGGTGCCGTCCCGGCTGGCCGAGGAAGCGGCCAAGGCGTTCGGCGGCGTCGATATCCTGGTGAGCAACGCGGGCCTCAGGCGCCAGACGTCATTCCTCGACATGTCCTTCGAGGAATGGCGCGAGATCCTGTCAGTGGCGCTCGACGGCGCCTTCCTGCTGGGCAAGGCCTTCATTCCGCAGATGGTGGCCAAGGGCCAGGGCGGCGCCTTCGTGGCGATGTCCGGCATTTCGACGCATATCGGCACGCCCAACCGCTGTCACGTCTCGGCCTCCAAGTCCGGCCTGGAAGGCTTGATGCGCGCGCTCGCCATCGAGCTCGCCCCCCACAGGATCACCTGCAATGCGCTGTCGCCCGGCGCCATCGACACCGCCCGCGGCGCCTCGGCGGGGGCGGCGCCGGCCAACCGGGTCAATCGCCCGATCCCGCTCAAGCGCTTCGGCACGGTCGACGAGATAGCCGCCATGGTGCGGTTGCTGGTCGGGCCGGAAGGCAGCTTCATCACCGGCCAGACCATCCATGTGAACGGCGGTGAGTTCCTGACGTGAGGGGCTGGTGCCGGGGCTCTGGATCATGAGAACGGCGCTGGCGTGAGCCGGCGCGATTTCGACGTCATCGTCGCGGGCGCCGGCGCCGCGGGGCTGATGTGCGCGCTGCGCGCCGGCCAGCGCGGCCGCAAGGTGCTCGTGCTCGACCATGCCGACAGGGTCGGCAAGAAGATCCTGATCTCGGGCGGCGGGCGCTGCAACTTCACCAACCTGCTCAGCCGGCCCGAGGCCTTCCTCTCGGCCAACCCGCATTTCTGCAGGTCGGCGCTGGCGCGCTACACCCAGCACGATTTCATCGCCCTGGTCGCCAGGCACCGCATCGCCTGGCACGAGAAGACGCTCGGCCAGCTCTTTTGCGACGGCTCGGCGCGGCAGATCGTTGGCATGCTGCTGGCCGAATGCGAGGCGGGCGGGGTCGATGTGCGGGTGGCCCATCGCATCACCGCCATCGAGAAGGCCGACCGCTTCACCGTCGGCACCGACCAAGGCACCTTCAGCGCGGCATCGCTGGTGCTGGCGACCGGCGGGCTCTCCATCCCCAAGATGGGCGCCACGGGCTTCGCCCACGACGTCGCCGGCCGCTTCGGGCTCGCCTTGAGCGAGACGCGGCCTGGCCTGGTGCCGTTTACGCTTGACGTGCCGGCGTTGAGCGGCGTGTCGCTGGACGTGGTGGCGCGCCTGGGTCGGACGCGCTTCCGCGAGGCCATGCTGTTCACCCATCGCGGCCTGTCGGGCCCGGCCATCCTGCAGATCTCGTCCTACTGGCGCGAGGGCCAGGAGATCTCCATCGACCTGCTGCCCGACACCGATGCCGTCGCCTTCCTGAAGGAGCGCAAGCGCACGCGCCCCCGGGCGGAGCTGCGCACCGTGCTGGGCGAAGTGCTGCCGCAACGCCTGGCCGAGGCATGGGCGATGGAAGGCGCGATGGCGGGCCTGCGCGATCGAGATCTGGAGGCGCTGGCGGCGCGCCTGAAGGCCTGGAAGATCGTGCCCACGGGCAGCGAGGGCTATGCCAAGGCGGAGGTGACGGTGGGCGGCGTCGACACGTCAGGCCTCTCCTCGCGCACCATGGAGGCCCGCGACGTGCCGGGCCTCCATGTCGTCGGCGAGGCCGTCGACGTCACGGGCTGGCTGGGCGGCTACAATTTCCAGTGGGCCTGGTCGTCGGGCTGGGTGGCGGGCGAGGCGGTCTGAGTCAGCCCATCATGGTGTCGACGTAGTGCTGGGCGACCTCGCCCGGCGTCGCCTGCCAGACGTTGCCGAAGCGCTCGACGCGGCGCAGCGCCTCGTCGAGATATTTTATGCGATGCGGCATGCCCATCAGCCAGGGATGGATCGAGAGGTTGAACACCTGGCCGCCTTCGTGGTGCAGTAGCTCGAAGGCCTCGCCCACCAGGTCGGGATAGCGCGGGGTGTTGATCCGTCGCAACCAGAGTTGCTGCACGTCGTCCCATTCCGGCTGATTGGGAAGGGAGACGAACTTCTTGCCGACCTTCATGGGGTAGGGCTGGTCGTCGTTCGGCCAGTCGAGCACGTAGTCGAGACCGGCGTCGGCCAGGAGCTGCGGCGTGCGCCGGCTCTCGCCATAGTCCTGGCCCAGCCAGCCCTTCGGCCGCACGCCCGCGGCCTTCGAGAGGACGGCGATGGCTTCGGCGATCTCGGCCTTCTCCTCGGCCTCGCTCATCTTGGAGGTGATCATGCGATTGGCCGAGTGGCCGTGCGCGATGAACTCGTATTTGCGCTTCTTGAACTGCTCGATGAGAAAGGGATAGCGCTCGGCCGCCAGGGCGTTCACGGCCACGCCGGCGCGGATCTGGTAGCGGTCGAGCACGTCGAGCACGCGGAAGATGCCGACTCGGTTGCCGTACTCGCGCTGCGTCCAGGTGCGGTAGTCGGGCACGAAGCTGCCGAACTCGCCGACATGGCGCGGGTCCCTGTAGCTGCCTTCGTCCGGCATGAGCTCCCAGTATTCGAGGTGCAGCAGCACGAAGAAGGCGACGCGGGCATGGCGCGGCCAGGCAAGCTTGGGCCGAAGCGGGAAGGGCGCGTAGTCGTACCAGGGATTGTCCATCCCGGGCTTGAGCGGCGGCGGATTCTTGGGAACGGAGGAGGTGCTCATCTCACGCCTCCTTCCCCAGGTGCTGCTGATAGGGTTTCAGGCCATGGGCCACGTACCAATCGAGGATCTCCTCGGCGGTGCAGATCCAGGCGTCCTTGTGCTTGCGGATATAGCCCAGCGCCCGGTCGAGGTGCTTCACCCGGTGCGGCGCGCCCATCATGTAGGGATGCAGCGCGATGCACATCACGCGGCCGTTGTCGGTGCCCTCGCGATAGACGGTGTCGAAGTGGTCGACGATCATCTGGGCGAATTCCTCGGCCTCGACCGGCTGGCGGTAGATGAGCGCGTCGTTGAGATCCATCGTGTAGGGCACGTGGATCAGGGTGCCGTGTTTGGTGGCAAGCGGCGTCGGCTGGTCGTCATGATAGAAGTCGCAGATATAGTCGAGGCCCGCTTCCTTCACGAGATCGGGCGTGGCGAGCGTGTTGGAGATGGCGGGCGAGAACCAGCCGCGCAGCTTGCGGCCGGTGAGCCTGAGGTGCGTCGCCTTGCTGTGCTCGATGACCTCGCGCTCCTCCTGCTCGCTGTAGCCCCAGTGGTAGCGGGTATTGAGGTAGCCGTGGCTCATATACTCCCAGCGCCGCGCTTCCATGGCGTCGAGGATCTCGGGATACATCTCGATGACCGACATCGACAGCGACACGGTGCAGCGCACATGGTGCTTGTCCAGCACCTCGAACATGCGCCACAGCCCGACGCGATTGCCGTAGTCGCGGCCGCCATAACCCAGCACGTCGGGATGCGGCGTGCGCGGCCACGGGTTGCGCACCCGCACCTCGGCCGGAACGTATTCGTAGTGCTCGATGTTCGGGCAGACCCACACCGCGACCCTGGCGCCGTTGGGCCAGGAGAGCTTCGGTCGCTCGACGACGGGGGAGTAGCCGAACCGGTAGGGATCCATTCCTGAACTCTCTTTCTTTGGCATTCCAAGTGCATCACGCGGCGAAGGGCGGCGCAACACCGCGCTTGGCGCGAGCGTACGACTTGCGCCAAAAGAACACCGCGATCACATTCATTCGCATGGCGGACCGTATCCGTTTTGTCTTGAACGACCGGCTGGTGGAGCTCGACGGCGTCTCGCCGATGACCACGCTGCTCGACTGGTTGCGCGACCATCGCGGACTCAAGGGCACCAAGGAGGGCTGCGCGGAAGGCGATTGCGGCGCCTGCACGGTGGTGCTGGAGGAAGCCGATGGACGACGCGAGGCGATGAATTCATGCATCGCCCTGGTCGGCCAGCTCGACGGCCGGGCGGTGCGCACCGTCGAAGGCCTGCGCCGTCCCGACGGCGGGCCGCATGCGGTGCAGGTCGCGATGGCCGAGGCGGACGCCACGCAGTGCGGCTTCTGCACGCCGGGATTCGTGATGTCGGCCTATGCCTTTGCCGTCGGCGGAGAGGCGGCCGACCTCGAGGCGATCCATCAGGCGCTGGCCGGCAATCTCTGCCGCTGCACCGGCTATCGGCCGATCGTCGAGGCCATGGCCAGGGTCGCGGGCTCGCCGGCCGCGCCCGCGGCCGCGTCTGGTGTGCCGGCGCGAACCGCCTCGGCCTCGTTCGGCAGCTTCCACGCGCCGCGCTCGCTGGCCGACCTCCTGGTGCTGCGCAGTCGATATCCCGAGGCGCTTCTGCTGGCGGGCGCCACCGACCTTGGCCTTCTTGCCAGCCGCGCCCGCAAGCCGCCGGCCGCAGTCATCCATCTCGCGCATGTGCCCGAGCTGACGTCCATCGAAGAGGACAGCGAAACGATCAGGATCGGCGCGGCGGTGACCTATGCCGACGCCACGTCCACGTTGGTCGCGAACTATCCCGCCCTGAAAACCTACCTGTCTCGCCTGGGCTCGCGGCAGATCCGCGCGATGGGGACGATCGGTGGCAATATCGGTACGGCCTCGCCGATCGGCGACATGCCGCCGGTGCTGCTGGCGCTGGAGACCAGGCTCACGCTCGCCTCGCCGCGCGGCCTGCGCGAGCTGGCGCTGGAGGATTTCTTCCGGGGCTATCGCAAGACGGCGCTGGCGCCCGACGAGGTGATCCGGAGCCTCACCCTGTCCAAGCTGTGGCCGGGCGAGATGTTTTTTTGCGACAAGCTCAGCAAGCGGCACGACCAGGACATCTCGACGGTGGCGGCGGCCTATCGCCTGCGCATCAAGGGCGGCCAGATCGAGGATGCGCGCGTGGCCTTTGGCGGCATGGCGACGACGCCCCGGCGTGCGGCCGCTGTCGAGGGGGCGCTGAAGGCCCGGCCTCTTTCGGCGGCGACCTTCGAGACGGCCGCCCGTGCGCTCGCCGGCGACTTCCAGCCGATCGACGATTGGCGGGGCTCGGCCTCCTACCGGCTCGCGGCGGCGTCCAATCTGCTGCGGCGGCTTTACCGGCGCATTGCCGAGCCCGAGATGCCGGTCGAGGTGGCGGCGCTATGAGCGTCCAGGTTCACGTCGCGCGACGTCACGACAGCGCACTGAAGCACGCCACGGGCCAGGCGCTTTATATCGACGACATCCCCGAGCCGCCGGGAACGCTGCACGCCGCGCTGGTGATGAGTCCCGCGGCGAGCGGGCATTTGCGGCGGCTCGATCTGTCCCGGGCCGCGGCCGCGCCGGGAGTGGCGGCCGCCTTTGCCGCTTCAGACATTCCTGGCAGCAACAACATCGCCGGCAGCGGCAAGGAAGAACCGCTGTTTGCCTCCGACAAGGTCGAGTTCGCGGGCCAGCCGCTGGCTGTCGTCGTCGCCGATACACTCGATGCGGCGCGTGCCGCCGCCGAGCTTGCGATGATCGACATCCAACCGACCGAGGCGATCCTCGACATCGGGACCGCGCTTGCCCGGCAGGCCTATGTCCAGGCGCCGTCGACCATCCTGCGTGGCGATCCCGATGCGGCGCTGAACGCCGCGCCGCACAGATTGACCGCCGAGTTCAGCGTCGGCGGGCAGGAGCATTTCTATCTCGAGGGCCAGATCGCCTTCGCCCTGCCGGGCGAGGATGGCGACCTCGTCGTGCATTCCTCGACCCAGCATCCGACCGAGGTGCAGCATGTCTGTGCCCAGGTCCTGGGCTGCGACTTCAATCGCGTGACCACTGTCGTGCGTCGCCTGGGTGGCGGCTTCGGCGGCAAGGAGAGCAATGCCTCCTGGGTGGCCGCCGCGGCGGCGCTGGCGGCCGCCACGCTCGGCTGGCCGGTGAAGCTCCGACTGCCCCGCGAGATCGACATCATCGCGACCGGCAAGCGCCACGGCTTCGAGTACCGCTACACCGTGGGCTTCGACGAGACGGGCCGCGTGCTGGCGCTGGATGCCCTGCTGGCGGCCGATGCCGGCTGGAGCCTGGACATGACGCCGGGCGTGGTGGCGCGGGCGCTCACCCACGTCGACAACGCCTACTGGATCCCGAACGTCCGCGCCGTCGGCTATTCCTGCAGGACCAACAAGCAGTCCAATACCGCCTTCCGCGGCTTCGGCGGCCCGCAGGGCGTGCTGGTGATGGAGGATGCGATCGATCGCATCGCGCGTCATCTCGGCCGCGACGCCAACGAAGTGCGCGCGCTCAATTTCTATGGCGAGGGCCGCGACGAGACGCCCTACGGCCAGAAGGTCGAGGAGAACCATCTGCCGCGCTGCTGGGCCGAGGTGAAGCAGGGCAGCGACGTCGAGCGGCGGCGGGCGGAGATCGATGCCTTCAACCGCGCCAACCCGGTGCTGAAGCGCGGGCTCGGCCTGTTCCCGCTGAAGTTCGGCATCTCCTTCAACGTGCCGCACATGAACCAGGCCGGCGCGCTGGTGCATGTCTATACCGACGGCTCGATCCGCCTGAACCATGGCGGCACCGAGATGGGGCAGGGGCTGTTCGTCAAGGTGGCCCAGGTCGTGGCCGAGGTGTTCAAGGTCGACATCGATCGCATCCGGCCGTCGGCTACCTCGACCGCCGAGGTGCCCAACACTTCGCCGACCGCGGCCTCGACAGGCTCGGACCTCAATGGCTGGGCGGCGTGGGAGGCGGCCAATACCATCAAGCAGCGCATGATCGCCTTCGCCGCCGAGCATTTCGGCGCGTCAGCCCGGGATATCGAGTTCGCCGACGGCGCCGTGCGCATCGCCAAGCCGGGCAGCAACCAGGTCCTGAGCTTTGGCGAGATGGCCCGGCTCTGCTGGATGGGCCGCGTGTCGCTGTCGGCCACCGGCTTCTACAAGACCCCCAAGGTCCACTGGGATCCCGCGGCGATGCGGGGCCGGCCGTTCTTCTATTTCTCCTTCGGAGCGGCGGCGGCCGAGGTGGCGATCGATACCCTGACCGGCGAAAGCCGCGTGCTGCGCGCCGATCTGGTGCAGGATTGCGGGGCCTCGCTCAATCCCGCCATCGATCGCGGCCAGATCGAGGGCGCCTTCGTGCAAGGCCAGGGCTGGCTCACCTGCGAGGAGCTGTGGTGGGACAAGCAGGGCCGGCTGCGCACGGTCGGGCCCTCGACCTACAAGATTCCCGGCAGCCGCGACGTGCCGGCCGTCTTCAACGTGACGATGCTGGAGAACGCGCCTTCGCGCGAAGCCACGATCTTCCGCTCCAAGGCGATCGGCGAGCCGCCGCTCCTGCTGGCGACCGCCGTCTGGACCGCACTCAAGGATGCGATTGCGGCGGTCGGCGATCACAGGACCGCAGTGCGGCTCGACGCGCCGGCCACCCCCGAGCGCGTGCTGGCGGCAATCGCTACACTCAAGAAATAGACGCCCGGACGATCGGAGGGGGAGACAATGGACGTACGCATGGATGGCCGTGTGGCCGTGATCACCGGCTCGAGTACGGGCCTTGGTTTGGCCATGGCCAAGGAATTCGCCGCCTCCGGCGCCTCGGTGGCGCTGCTGGCGCGCAAGGCCGATGCGCTGGCGACCGCCAAGGCCGAGGTCGCCAAGGCCGCCGGCAAGACCAACGCCAAGATCGAGGCCTATTCCTGCGACGTCTCGAAGGCGCAGCCCATCGCCGACACCTGGAAGAAGGTCACCGCGGATTTCGGCAAGGTCGACATCGTGGTGAACAATGCCGGCATCAGCCATGCCAAGCCGTTCGAGACGGTGACCGACGAGGACTGGCAGGGCGATCTCGACCTCAAGCTTTTCGCCGCCATCCGCATGATCCGCCAGGCGCTGCCCGGCATGCGCGAGCGCAAATGGGGCCGTATCGTCAACGTGTTGAATATCGGCGCCAAGGCGCCCAACGCCAACTCGACGCCGACCAGCGTCAGCCGCGCCGCGGGGCTTGCCCTCACCAAGGCGCTCTCCCAGGAGAACGCGCCGCACGGCGTGCTGGTCAATGCCATGCTCGTGGGCCTGATCGAGAGCGACCAGTGGCAGCGTCGCCACAAGTCCGCCGCCGGTGCCGGCAAGACCTACGAGGAGTTCCTGGCCGGCATGGCCAAGGGCCGCATTCCGCTCGGCCGCATGGGCAAGGCCGAGGAGTTCGCCCGCATGGCCTGCTTCCTGTGCTCGGACGCCGGCTCCTTCATCACCGGCGTCGCCATCAATGTCGACGGCGGCGCGAGCCCTGTAGTTTAGCTTCGGAGCGCTTACTCGTTATCCTGAGCGAAGCGAAGGATCTCATCGCCGCTTGCTGTACCATGGGATCCTTCTCTTCGCTGACACTGATGTGTGGCTACGGCGCATAGCGCACTTCGTGAAGGATTTGTGCGCGTAGCCTGGATCTCAGCGCTTGCGGGGTCGCGAGATTCACGCGTCTTCCGAAGATTTCGACCAGGCGATCGCGCAAGGCCGCAAAATCATAAAGGTCTGGAGTCCGATCGAACTCGACGAGAACGTCGATATCACTGTCCGGATCGGCTTCGCCACGGGCCACCGATCCGTAGACGCCAAGACGAAGCACGCCCGAGCGGGACAGCTCTGCACGATGCGCCTCGGCTCGCTCGAAGAAGTCGCGTGGCGTCATGGCAGTTAACGCGGCGCGCCCGCCGGTGAGACATTGAACATCCGCCGGACCTCCTTGAGGTCCGTCTCGGCCCAGTCCCAGACGGTCCAGTCGGGCGCGAAGATGTCGACGGCCATGTCGCGGCCGCGGGCCCAGGCATGCCAGAACTCGTCGGGATCGAGGCCGCCGGTCGTGTAGCGGGCGACGTCGTTGAACTTCACGCCGAGATGCCCGTTGAAGATCACCGGCAGGATATGGCCGGCCATCGGGTTGATCGGATGCATGCCGGCCGTGAAGGTCGAGACCAGGATCTCGCCGCGCGGGCTGGTGTCGTAGCCTGAGATCACGTGCGTGGAATCGTGCGGCGTGCCGAAGGCGGCGTTGAGCGCCGCCGGATCGCCCGGGAACGGGTAGCCGTTCTGCTTGTCGAAGTCCCACAGCGCCTTGCCGAAGGTGTTGCGTGGCAGTTCGCCCAGCGCCTCGTAGCGCGCCACCAGCGCAGGGTCGGCCCTGTCGCCGGCGTAGGGCGTGATCCACGCGGCCGGGTCGAGGCCGTCGGACGGCCTGCTGATGACGCTGTCGAAGTTCTTGCGCGTCATGTCGGCGATGACCCAGGCCATATGGCCCGACGCCGCCTCGACCAGTTCAGTGAGGTAGTCCTCCTCGATGTCGAGCGCGCGGGCATATTCCAGCACGCGGACGAGCTTGTTTGTGTCGAGGTTGCCACCGACCAGCGCCATGACGGCGAGATACTTGATGGCCTCGCCTCCCAGCTCCCGGTCCGCCTTCAGCGCCGATACGAGGTCGGCCGGTTCGATCGCGGGCAGGGTGCCGATATCGGTGAGGTCGCGCCGGCGCAGCAGGTAGTGCGCGGCACCGGCGATGCTTGCCCCGTCGGCATGGCTGATCGCGTGGCCGCCAGCCAGCGCCACCTGGCGCATCGCGCCCAGGATGGCGTCGCCTTCGCGCCGGCCGACCTGCCGCATCAGCGCAGCGGCTCGAGGATGCTCACGTAATTGGCAACCGCGGCGCCGCCCATGTTGAACACGCCGCCGATCCTCGCCTTTGGCAGCTGCAGGGCATCGGGCGCGGTGCCGGAGAGCTGCATGGCCGACATCACGTGCATGCTGACGCCCGTGGCGCCGACCGGATGGCCTTTGGCTTTGAGCCCGCCCGAGACATTGACCGGCAGCTTGCCGTCGCGCTCGACCCAACCCTCATGGATCGCCCGCTCGCCCTCGCCCGGCGCGGTCAGCCCCATCGCCTCGTATTCGATCAGCTCGGCCGAGGTGAAGCAGTCGTGGCTCTCGACGAACGAGAGGTCGAGCAGGTCGAGCCGCGCCGAGGCCAGCGCCTTCTTCCAGGCGAGCTGCGGGCCCTCGAACTTGATGATGTCGCGCCGGCTCATGGGCAGGAAGTCGTTGACATGCTCGGCGGCGCGGAAGGCGATGGCCTGCTTCATGCCGAGCGCCGTCGAGACGTCGGTCAGCACGACCGCCGCCGCGCCGTCGGTGACGGGCGAGCAGTCGGTGCGCTTCAGCGGTCCGGCGACGAACGGGTTCTTGTCCGAGGGCGTGCGGCAGAACTCGTAGGCGAATTCCTTCTGGAAATGCGCATAGGGATTCTTGGCGCCGTTCTTGTGCGCCTTGACCGCGATCTTGGCCAGCGCGTCGGACTTGTCGCCATAGCGCTGGAAATAGGCCGAGGTGATCTTGCCGAAGATGCCGGCGAAGCCCGCCTCGATATCGGCCTCCTCGGCGACGTAGGACGCCTTGATCAGCACCTCGCCCGCCTGGGCCGAATTGAGCTCGGTCATCTTCTCGACGCCGACCACCAGCACGAAGCGCGCCTTGCCAGCGGCCAGCGTGTTCAGCCCCATATGGATGGCGGCCGAGCCGGTGGCGCAGGCATTCTCGACCCGCGTGCTGGGCTTGAAGCGCAGGTCCGGGTGCGCCTGCAGGGCCAGCGAGGAATGGAACTCCTGGCGCACGAAGCCGCCGTTCATGTTGCCGACATAGATGACGTCGATGTCCGCGGGGCCAATGCCGGCATGGGCGATGGCCTCGTTGGCGGCCTTCACGATCAGCGATTCGCTGGTCTCGCCGTCGAGCTTGCCGAACTTGCCGTGGGACCATCCGACGATGCAGGCGGTCATGGGACTCTCCTTCGCTGCTGGCGGGCGACCCTAGACGCCGCGGCGGGCGCGGTCGAGGGGCCGGATCCTATGTGCATATACACATATAGGTCCTGCAACTAGGTCCTGCAACGCGCTTCAAGCCCCCTTGCCGGCCTGATTTTTCGCCTAAATTCCGCCGCCCGGACGGTGTTGACTGCGAGCCTTGTCCGGAGCCCAACTGCCACCATGGCCGAAAACGAGCCCTCGACCGACCGACCGAAACCGCGCTGGCCGCTGATCCTCGGCAGCCTGGTGGGCGGCTTTCTGCTGCTGGCCGCCGGGCTGGCGCTCGGCTGGTACTTGTTCTACCGCCCGATCGTGAACGTGGCGGTGCAGTTGCCGGCGCCACCGCCGCCGCCCGCGCCGCCCGGCCCCGACGCGGCCCAGGTCAAGGCGCTGGAAGACCAGATCGACAAGCAGAAGGCGGCCAACAAGCAGATCGAGGATCAGATCGCGCTTCTGAAGGAGCGGCTGAAGGCCGACGTCTGCACCATCAAGGATCCGCTTGGCAAGACCACGCCGGCTCCTGCCGCGACGCCGGAGCGCAAGAGCTGAGCCATCGCACGCGACTGAGATCGGCAAAAAGAATCATTGCCCTGCACAATATGTAGCTTCAAGCTGGCCTTCATCCTCAATGAAGGGTAGGGGCGGGGGCGTGAAGCAGGCTGTCACTCGATCGCATCGATGGGCGATGGGCTTGGCGGTGGCCCTGCTCGCTGGCGGCTGCGACCGGGCCGTCGTCCTCAATCCCAAGGGACCGATCGCCGACGCCGAGCGCGGTCTGGTGTTCGACGCCCTGACCGTGATGATGATCGTGGTCGTCCCGGTCATCCTCATGGGCCTGTTCTTCGCCTGGCGTTACCGGGCGTCCGGCCGCGGCGCCGCCCGGTACGAGCCGACCTGGGCCTATTCGGCCAAGGTCGATGCCGTCGTCTGGACGGTGCCAGCGCTCATCGTGATCGCCCTGGGCGTGCTGCTGTGGCGCAGCACGCACAAGCTCGATCCCTACCGGGAGATCGTCTCGGACGTGGCGCCGCTCGACGTGCAGGTCGTGGCACAGGACTGGAAGTGGCTGTTCATCTATCCCGAGCAGGGCGTGGCGGCGGTCAACCAGATGGCCATTCCCAGCGGCCGGCCGATCAGCCTGCGCATCACCTCCGACACAGTGATGAACTCCTTCTACGTGCCCGCGCTGGCCGGCCAGATCTATGCCATGGCCGGCATGCAGACGCGCCTGCAGATGCTCGCCGATGCGCCGGGCAGCTTCGTGGGGCGCAACACGCAGTACAGCGGCGGCGGCTTCTCCGACCAGCATTTCGAGGTGCTCGCCGCCGCGCCGGCCGGGTTCGATGCCTGGGTGGCCAAGGCCAGGCAGTCGCCCGACAAGCTCGACGCGGCGACCTATGCCAAGCTCGTCGAGAAGAGCCGCAACAATCCGGTCGTCTACTATTCGGCTGTCGAGCCCCGGCTCTTCGACTCGATCATCGCCAAATACGCCCACATGCACATGCCGCCCGCCGCGCCGGCCCGGAGATAGACCGATGTTCGGCAAACTGACGATCGACGCCCTGCCGCTCTACAGCGCCATCGCCGCGGGCGGCGCCGCGGTCACCGTGGGCGGCGCGCTGCTGGTCGCCATCGTCATCACCTGGCTCAAGGCCTGGAAGTATCTGTGGACCGATTGGCTGACCAGCGTCGACCACAAGCGCATCGGCATCATGTACATCGTGCTGGCGCTGATCATGCTGATGCGCGGCTTCGTCGACGCCATCATGATGCGCACCCAGCAGGCCATGTCGCTGGACAATGGCGGCTACCTGCCGCCCGAGCATTTCGACCAGATCTTCAGCTCGCACGGCACGATCATGATCTTCTTCATGGCCATGCCCTTCATGACCGGGCTGATCAACATCGCCGTGCCGCTGCAGATCGGCACGCGCGATGTCGCCTTCCCCTTCCTGAACTCGCTCAGCCTGTGGCTGAGCACCGCCGGCGCCGCACTGGTCATGGTGTCGCTGGTGATCGGCAAGTTCTCGACCGCGGGCTGGACCGGCTATCCGCCCTATTCGGGCATCGAATACAATCCGGGCGTCGGCGTCGACTACTGGATCTGGGCGCTGCTGATCAGCGGCGTCGGCTCGACGCTGTCGGGCATAAATTTCGTCGTCACCATCCTGAAACGGCGCGCGCCGGGCATGACCCTGATGCGCATGACGCCCTTCACCTGGACGGCGCTCTGCACCAGCGTGCTCATGACCTTCGCCTTCCCCGCGCTCACCGTGGCCTGTGGCCTGCTGGCGCTCGACCGCCTGCTCGGCATGCACTTCTTCACCAATGGGCAGGGCGGCAACATGATGAACTACGTCAACCTGTTCTGGATCTGGGGCCATCCGGAGGTCTACATCCTGATCCTGCCGGCGTTCGGCGTGTTCTCCGAGGTCGTGGCGACCTTCTCCAGGAAGCGCCTGTTCGGCTACGAATTGCTGGTCTACGCCACCGCGGCCATCGCCATCCTGTCCTTCACCGTGTGGCTGCACCACTTCTTCACCATGGGCTCGTCGGCCAACGTCAACGCCTTCTTCGGCGTCACCACAATGGTCATCGCGGTGCCCACGGGCGTGAAGGTGTTCAACTGGCTGCTCACCATGTATCGCGGCCGCATCACCTTCCATCCCTCGATGCTGTGGACGGTGGGCTTCATCGTCACCTTCGTCATCGGCGGCATGACCGGCGTGCTGCTGGCCATGCCGCCGGCCGACTACCTGATGCACAACACGACCTTCCTGGTCGCGCACTTCCACAACATGATCATCCCCGGCGTGCTGTTCGGCTATCTCGCCGGCTACATGTACTGGTTCCCCAAGGCCTTCGGCTTCCGCATGAACGAGCCGTGGGGCCGGCGCGCCTTCTGGTTCTGGATCACCGGCTTCTATCTCGCCTTCATGCCGCTCTACGTGCTGGGCTTCATGGGCATGCCGCGCCGCATGGAGCAGTACAACGACCCGAGCTGGCAGCCCTGGCTGATCGCCGCCTCGATGGGCGCGGTGCTCATCCTGATCGGCATCGCCTGCCTGGTCATGCAGCTCGTGGCCAGCATCCGCGACCGGCGCTTCGCGGTCGATGTCACCGGCGATCCCTATGACGGCCGCACCTTGGAATGGACGACCGCCTCGCCGCCGCCGGTGTATAATTTCGCGGTGCTGCCCGAGGTGCGCGATCGCGAACCGCTGGTCGACATGAAGGAGCGCGGAGTGGCCTGGCAGAAGCCGCGCGCCTATCAGGACATCGAGATCCCGAAGAACACAGCGGTCGGCGTCGTGGTGGGAGGGCTGGCCTTCGTGCTGGGCTTCGCCATGGTCTGGCACATCTGGTGGCTGGCGATCGTGTGCGCGCTCGGCATGTGGGCGGCGCTCATCGTGCGCGCGTCCGATGACGAAGCCGAGTTCGTCCTCGCGGCCGCCGAGGTGGCGCGGATCGAGAACGCGCGCTACCGCGCGCTCGGCAGCCGGACATGAACGCCCACATCACCGCCGTGCCGGCGCCCCATGAGCCGGAGGCATCGAGCGCCCACGAGCAGCGGGCGCTGGGCTTCTGGCTCTACTTGATGAGCGACGCGGCGATCTTCGCCCTCCTGTTCATGACCTACGGCATCATGGTCGGCAACACGGCGGGCGGCCCGACCGGCAAGACGCTGTTCAACCTGAACAATGCCGCGCTCGAGACCGCGCTCCTGCTGGTGAGCAGCACGACCTTCGGCTTCGCCTCGCTGTCGTCCCGGGCGGGCAAGCGTTCGGCCGTCCTGGGATGGCTGCTCGTCACCTTCGTGCTGGGCGCCGGTTTCGTCTTCCTCGAGATCCGCGAGTTCCTGGGGCTCATCGCCGCCGGTGCCGGGCCCGATCGCAGCGGCTTCCTGTCGGCCTTCTTCACCCTGGTCGGCACGCACGGAACCCATGTCAGCGTCGGCCTGCTCTGGATCCTGATCCTGAGCGGCCAGGTCCTGTTCAAGGGCCTGACCGTGCCGGTCGTCTCGCGATTGTTCCGGCTCGGCCTGTTCTGGCATTTCCTCGACATCGCCTGGGTCGGGATCTTCTCCGTCGTCTATCTTCCGGGGCTGCTGTGATGGAAGACCATGGGCTCGGCTCCTACATCTGGGGCTTCATTCTCGCCGTCGTGCTGACCGCGATCCCCTTCTACCTGGTGGCCAGCCACACGCTGGCGCCCGCGCACACCATGTATGTCATCGCGGGGGCGGCGGTGCTGCAGATCCTGGTGCATCTGCGCTTCTTCCTGCACCTGAATTTCACCTCCGCGCCGCGCGAGAACCTGCTGGCGATCGCCTTCACCGCCGTCCTGCTGGTGATCATGATGGGCGGCAGCTTCTGGATCATGATCGACCTGCACAACCGTATGGCGATTTGACTCCTGCATTGCCGCTGCGGACAAAAAGCAGCGGCCTCTTTACTTCTTATCGACATCTCCTCGGCGCGAAAAATCGGCTAAGATTTCCAAGCCAGTGAAGGGGAGAGCACTGTGAGAAGATTCCGGCGGCTGATGGCGCTCGGCTGTGTTGCTTTGGGCGGGGCGATGGCGGCCGAACCGGCGCAGGCCCAGTCGGGACTGTTCTACTTCGTCCCGACTGGCACTACCGTGTCGACCTACACCACCAATTCGGGCAGCACGCCCACCGCGACGGGCACGATCAGTGGCGGCGGTGCTACCAACGCGTTCATGTCGCTCGTCCGCGGCGACCAGGCCTTCGCCTACCAGACGTACGGCGGCGGAGCGTCGGACAGCCTCCAGGTCATCAACACCGCGACCGGGTCGGTCGTGCAGACAGTGGCCATGACCCAGGATCCGCAGGGCATGGCCATCAGTCCCAACGGCTCGACGCTCTACGTCGCCAACAACCTCGCCGGCACCAACACCGTCTCCGTCTTCTCCGTCAACGCGACGACCGGCACGCTGACGCAGACCGGGACGATCAGCATCGGTGCCGGCACGCGCCCGCGCGTCATTGCGGTCAGTCCGGACGGCACGACGCTCTATACCGTAAACCAGGGCAGCAACAACGTGAGCGTCGTCAATCTCGCGACGAACACGGTCACGACGACCATCGCGGCCGGGACCCAGCCTGTGTCCATCGCGATCAATCCCGCCGGCACGCGCCTGTATGTCGGCAATGCCTCGAGCTCGAACCTCACGGTCATCAACACCGCGACCAATGCGGTGGTGACGACGGTGAGCATAGGCGTAACGCCCATCGGCATCGCCGTGAGCCCGAACGGGCAATACTTCTACGTCGCCGCCCAGGGCAACAACACGGTCAGGATCTTCGACGCCGCGACCAACGCCCAGGTCGGCACGGCCAGCAGCGCCAGCTCGCCCACCGGCCTCGTCATCTCGCCCGACGGCTCGACCTTGTACGTCACGAACAGCGGCAGCAACAACGGCCAGGCCTTTACGATCAACCCGTCCACCGGCCTGCTGACGTCGCTTGGGTTCTTCACGACGGGCAGCAACCCGCTGTATGCCGGCATGTGCGGCACCGGCAGCAGCGCCGGCGGGATGCTGGGCAGCGGCGGCACCTTCCTTGCGACCAGCAACAGCGCTCTCAGCTGCGCCGGCAGCAGCGCCACGGTGACGGGCGGCACGATCCTGGTGGGCGCCGGCAACCTGACGCTGAACACGCCGGTCGTGCTGGCGGCGGCGGGCGCCACGATCGACACCAACGGCAACAACACCGTCCTGTCGGGCGCCATCAGCGGCGCCGGCGGGCTGACCAAGACCGGCCTGGGCGTGCTGACCCTGAGCGGGCTCGGCACCTACACGGGCGCCACCCTGGTCAACATGGGCACCCTGCAGGCCGGCATCGCCAACGCCTTCTCGGCCAGCAGCGCCTACACCGTGGCGTCGGGCGCGGTGCTCGGCCTCAATGGCTTCAGCCAGACGATCGGCTCGCTGAGCGGCGCCGGCGCGGTGACGCTGGGCGGCGCGACGCTGACGACGGGCAACGACAATACCAGCACGACCTTCTCGGGCGTGATCTCGGGCGCGGGCGGGCTGACCAAGATCGGCAACGGCACACTCACCCTGAGCGGTGCCAACACCTTCACCGGCGGCACGATGCTCAACGCCGGCGGGCTGGTGGTGAACGGCAGCCTGGCCAGCGCCGTCACGGTGAACGGCGGCACCTTGGGCGGCAACGGAACCTTCGGCGGGCTGACGGTGAACGGCGGCACCGTGGCGCCCGGCAACTCGATCGGCACCTTCACGGTCAACGGCAACTTCGCGCAAGGCGCCGGCAGCATCTACCAGGTCGAGGTCAACGCCGCCGGCCAGAGCGACCTCATCACGGCCAGCGGTTCCGCCACGATCAGCGGCGGCACGGTGGCGGTGCAGGCCCAGTCAGGCACCTATGCGCGCAACACCACCTATACGATCCTGACGGCGACCGGCGGCGTGAGCGGCGCTTATTCCAACGTCACCAGCAACTTCGCCTTCCTGACGCCGTCGCTCAGCTACAACGCCAACAACGTGTTCCTGACGCTGTTCCAGAACCAGAGCGCCTTCGCGGCGGGCGCACAGACCAACAACCAGTTCGCCGTCGGCACGGCGCTCGACCGGTCGAACGCCAGTGCCACTGGCGACTTCAACACCGTGCTGAACGCGCTCAGCGTCCTCAGCACATCGCAGGGCCCGGCGGCGCTGGATGCGATCAGCGGCCAGCAATACGCCGACTTCGGCACGACCAACATCCAGGGCGGCAACCTGTTCATGAACGCGGTGGGCCAGCAGATGGCGATCGCGCGCACCGGCACCGGCACCGGCGGCGGTCAGCGCGTGGCGCTGGCGCAGGCTTGCGAGATCGAGGCCTGTGATGCGCAAGGTCCGCTCAGCGCCTGGGCGAGCGGGCTGGGCGGCTTCGGCGGCGTCAACGGCACGAACAACTCGGGCGGGCTGGTCTACAATTTCGGCGGCGCCGCGGCGGGCATGGACTACCGCCTCGATCCGCGCTTCCTGGCCGGCGTGGGCGTCGGTTACACGGCGGGCAACCAGTGGATCAACGGCCTCATGGGCCGCGGCTGGACCGACAATGTCAGCGTGTCGGGCTATGGCAGCTTCACGCAGGGGCCGATCTACGTCGACGCGCTGGCGGGCTACGCTTATTCCAACAACCAGATGCAGCGCCAGATCATGATCCCGGGGCTGCAGCCGCGCACCGCCAACGGCAGCACCGGCGCCAACCAGGCGTTGGGCCAGGTCGAGACCGGCTACAGGGTCGCTGTCTACGCGCCGGCGGCGGCGACGGTGACGCCGTTCGGCCGCCTGCAGGCCTCGACGGTCAACCAGAACGGCTTCTCGGAATGGGGCGCAAGCTCGCTCAGCCTGACCGTGGCGCAGCAGACGACCAACTCGCTGCGCAGCACCCTGGGCGCGGAGCTGGTCGGCGCGGTCGGGCTGGGCAACACGCGCACGCTCGACCTCGGCCTGCGGCTGGGCTGGCTGCACGAGTTCGCCGATGTCGGCCGGCCGATCACGGCGGCGTTCAACGGCGCGCCCGGCAACGCCTTCACCGTCTACGGCGCCACGCCGCAGCGCGATTCGGCGGTGATCGGCTTCTCGGCGCAGACCGCGATCGCCGACGCGGCGCAGGTCTACCTGCGCTACAACGGCGAGCTGGGCTCGGGTTCCGACAACCACGCCTTCAACCTCGGCGTCCGCATCACCTGGTGAGGCCGCGTCACTTTGGCAGCGCGTCGAGGGCCTTCTTGGCATCTGTGTCGTTCTGCGCTGCCGCCTGCTGCAGCCAGCTCCTGGCCTTGCCCGGGTCGGCCGGCAATCCCGCGCCGCCCTTCGCCAGCAGCAGGCCGAGCCTGCGCTGTGCCTCCGCGACACCCGCCAGCGCCGCGCGTTCGTACCAGTCGGCGGCACGCACGCCATCGGGCGTGAAGCCGTCCCTGGGCGGCATCGTCAATGGATCGTAGAAGGTGGCGAGCTCCAGCTCGGCCGGCGCATTGCCCATCTCGGCGGCCTGGCGGAAGACCAGGAAGGCCGCGCCGAAGTCACCCGCCTTGGCGAAGTCGCGCGCCTTGGCCAGCATCGCCTCGGGCGTGGGCTTGGTCGCGAGATATTCGCCGACCCTGTCGCGCACGGTCTTCCTGGACGTGTCGATGGGGACCGGCGCGGCCGGCGAGGACGGCGCTGCGGCGACGGCCGACTCCGCTTCCTTCTGGAAATAGGTGATGTAGGCATAGTAGCCGCCGCCGGCGAGGGCCAGGAGCACGACGATGGCGATCAGCCAACCGGCGCCGCCGGAGCGCCGCGTCGGCCCGGGATCGACGGCCCGCGAAGCGCGCAGCTCGGGCCGGGGCGGCGGGGGCAGGGGTGGCGGCAGCTCGGGTTCGGGTTCAGGCGCCGGTTCGGGAGGGGGCGGCGGCGCGGCGCGGCGCAGGCGCACCGTTTCGTCCTGGAAGCGGCTCGCCGGATCGGCGGCGCCCGAGGTCAGCATCGACGGCCAGGCGACCACGGTCGAGCCGACCACGCCAATGTCGGGTTCCTTCACCCGCAGCCGCACCGTGGCGACGCCGGCCAGGCGGTCGCAGATCTCCGGGCCGAGATGGAACTCCAGGATGTCGCGCCTGCGCGCGACTCGCTCGGGCAGCAGCCACGCTTCGGTGCGCCGCCAGCCGTCGTCGGCAAGGTGCGATTCGGGGCCCTGCTGGCGCTGGATGGAGATCGCGAGCCCCTGCGGCGCGGCGTCGAGGTCGCTGATGCGGAGCAGTGCGTGGCCCGGTTCGGCCAGGGCCTGGACGGAAGCGCGGATCGCCACGGCGGCCTAGGCGGGCACGGCGCGCAGGATGGCGCCCAGCCGCTCGTTCTGCTCCGGCGTGATCTCGCGGCCGCCCTCGTAGCCGACATTGTCCATGGCGAGCTCCAGGAAGGCCCGCATCCAGTCCTTGCAGTAGTCGGCGTAGATCGGCTGGGGATCCTCGCTCAGGATCGGCATGCCGTTCACCATCGCCGGACTCTCGAAAACGCGGCGCGTCGGCGCGTTGGGCGGCAGGCCGGGCCGCTGGTCGAGCGGCAGGCGGTCGAAGCCCAGCGCGCTCACATAGCCGTTCAGCGTCGAGGAGGCGGTGCGCACCTGGCGTTCGGCGATCTCCTCCCACTTGGCGTTGGCGGCGTTCTCCAGCTCGCGCACCTCGTGGCTGAGCTGGTCGATCACCTTCAGGCGATAGGCGCCCACCACCAGTTCGTCGATCAGCCAGCCGAGATGCTGGCGGTCGACGCCGAAATGCGACAGCGCCTTGTCGTCGGCACCGATGCGCCGCATGTTCTCCAACCAGTAGTCGGCGGCCTCGCGGGCGAAGCGCTCGGCACGGTCCTCCAGCACGCCGGAGGGCGGTGCGCCGCGGCCGGCATCCTCGCCGAAGACGTCGGCGAAGATCGCGCCGAGGTCGATGGCGGCGCCGGTCGATTGCGTGACCTGCTGCGGCGGCTTGCCGTTGCGCCCGCCGGGCTCCTCGGAGGACCGTGCCGTGGCGATGCGGAAATAGATCTCGCGCAGAGCGGTGTCGGCGATCTGCAGCGCCCCCATCAGCTCGCCGAAGAGCTGCTGCTGGATGCAGGAGGCGAGCCCGCGCAGCACGGTGTGCACGAGATCGCGCTTCTTGGCGCGCGCATCGCCGTCGGCGGCGCTATGGAAGCCGGCCAGGCGGTCGACCAGGCGACGGATCTGCACCTCTAGCTGGCCGCGCACCTGGGCGCGCTTGATGGCCGGGTCGCACACCGGGATCAGGTTCTGCACCAGGTAGGACACGCCGCCGTCATTGGCCTTGAAGGCCTCATCCCAGGCGCGCGCCGGATCGGCGAAATGGCGCCGCACGTCGAAGTTCTCGACGAAGTGCCCGCGCAGGTCGCGGGCGCGGTCGGCGAAGGCCTCGGCGATGCCGTGCTCGCGGCCGGCATCGTAGTCCATCAACCGCTCGTCGATGACGGTCGGATTGCGCAGCCAGAAGGTGTTGTCGAACGGCTTGCCGTCCCAGTTGCTCGGCCATTCGCCGCGGAAATTATTGATCAGCGAGTTGTTGAGGCGTGCCGACCAGCGCAGCTTGCGCGATTCCTCGGTCTCGCCCGCCTTCTGCTCGAACTCGCGGTCCATCTTGGTGAGCACGAGGAACAGCGCGTTCTTCTGCTTGGCGCGCTCGGCCGGCGTGGCGCCGATCGTCTGGTCGATCCAGGCGGTCATCATGTCGGAGAGGTCGCGGACCTCCTGGTTGCCGTCGGGTATGCAGAGCAGGATGGCGGAAAGCTCGCGCTCGGCCGAATAGCGCTGGAAGAGATAGGCGACCTTGCCGCGCAGCAGCAGTTCGCGCAGCGGGTTGGCGCCCTCGGCCACGCCCTTGGCCTTGGCGGCGTCGCCGAGGTTGGCGAGCTTCAGGCGCGAGCGCGCGCCGGGGAAGTCGAGCAGGTCGGTATGGTCGAAGAAGTCCCACGGCTTCTCGGCGATGGCGACGCTGAGCTCGGCGGTGAGCGCGCAGATCAGCGAGCGCGGCAGCTCGGCGTCGGGCGCGGCGCGGCCGTCGGCCTGCTTGGGCCGCACCTGCAGCGTATCGGCTGAATCGGCGCCCAGCTTGTCGAGGGTAAGCACGTCGACGATGCTCTTCTCGCGCGGGATCAGCGCATCCATGCCGAGCATGGCTTCGGGCGCGAAGGAGAGCTTCTGCAGCCCGTCGTACAGCGTGAGATAAAGATCGGTGAAGGGCTGGAAGTCGTACCACAGCACCGACCACAGCCGGGCGCGGTCGTGGCCCGAGAGCCGCGGCGCCAGATCGATGGCTTCGCGCCAGTAGTCGGTGCGCAGCTCGGTGGTGACGCCGGCGAAGAAGGTGTCGAAATACTCGATCAGGTCGAGCACGTCGTCGGAGTCGAGATCGCCGTAGGGCTTGTCGGCCGCGCGGCCGCGCAGCTCGGCCAGCCGCTTGCGGATGGCGCCGCCGTCGGGGCGCTCGAAGGCTGCCTTCTGGTGATCGAAGTCGAGCAGGAAGGAATTGCCCAGGATCTTGACGATGTCGGTCTGGGTCAGGAGCCGCACGCGGACGGGGAAGTCCTTGTCGCCGGCGCCCAGCCCCAGGCCGAAGCGCGTGACGAGGCCGGTGGACTCGCGGTTGCCCGGCGGATTGATCTCGCGCAGGAAGTCGTAGGTCTTGTCGGCGAAACGCGCCTGCAGCGGACGGCCGTCGCGACTGGCCAGAATCGACACGAGGTAGGACTTGCCGGCCTGGCTCGGCCCGAACACGCCCACGCACATGCGCCGGCGGGCGGCGCGCGCCAGCTTGCGGCTCTGGTTGCGGACCTTCTGCAGCTCGCTGATCAGCGACGGCGCCTGCTGCGCCACGGTGGGCGACTGCTCGGCGGCGTCCTTGAGCCAAGTCACGCCTTCGCTCGCGGCGACGGCCAGCGTCTCGCAGTCCTGGGCCAGCTTTAGGTCGATGGTGTCCATGTCCTTTAACCGGTCTTGAGCATGCCCGTGTCGAGCCAGTAGCCCTCACGGCGCGGCAGGGTTTGCAGGCGGAGCGTCAGGCGGTCGAGGGCGACGGCGCGGCCGTCGCGGTTGGTGACCTGGCGCAGGCGGAAGCGCTCGACATCGCCGGAGTCCTTGTCCTTGGGCTTCACCCGGGCCAGCGCGATCTTGAACGGCGTCTCGCGCGCATGACGCTCGGCATATTCCGGCTTGGCGAATTCCAGCGCATAGAGACGCGCGGCCGGCCAGCGCACCAGGTCGAGCTGGCGGGCGCCCAGCCACATGGGCCCGCGGAACTCGAAGGCGGCCTCGGGCAGCTCGTATTCGCGATTGTCGAGATCGACGTCGCGATAGACGAGGTCCTCGCGCTGCAGGCGTCCGCCGCCGTCGAGCTTGCCGATGAACTTGGCGATGCTGCGCGACTTCAGGAGATCGGAGCGGAAGGAGAAATCCGGGAGCTGCGACTGCGCCAGGGCGGCGATCATCGCGCCCACCGCCACCGTGGTCTTGGGATCCTCGACCCGCAGCCGCGCATCGCGGAAGGGATACCAGGCGCCGACCCTGTAGTCGTGCAGGGAGATCACGCGCTCCGGCGGCAACGGCAGGAGCTCCATCAGAAGGGCGCGGATGGCGGGCAGGCGCGAGGGCCGGCCCGACAGCAGCAGCACGTCGCAATCGTAGGCGTGCACGATCTCGGCCAGTGGCGCCAGCACGCGGCCCATCTCGGCGCGCACCGTCTTGTCGAGGCTCGGCAGGTCGACCGGGAAGATCGTGGTCCTGAGATCGAAGTCCCGGGCGCCGCGCTTGCGCGCCGCCTCGTTGACGAAGGTCACCACTTCCTCGGAAGGCTTGGCGCCCTCGGGGAAGAACGACTCGTAGGTCCTGGGTTCGGCGGAGACGACGCCCGAGGTGGGATCGTAGGTCTCGGCAACCCGCATCAGCTCGAGCGCGATGGGATGGGCGACCTGCAGCGCGAACTGCTGGCGCAGGTTGCGCTGGATCACGTCCTCGCCGCCGCGGTCGCCGCCCACCAGCTCGGCCATCAGGTCGGCGGGATTGGCGATGCCGGCCGCCCGCATCGCCGCCTCGATGGGCGGCAGCACATGGGCCTGCACGACGCGCAGCAGGATGTCGTCGCCCGCCACGTTGAAGCCCTCGCGGAACTTCTGCTCCGGGAACAGCGTGACCGAGGTGCCTGCGCCCTCGAGGCGGTAGCAGTTGATGATGAGGTCGGTGGTGCCGCCGCCGACATCGATGCTGGCGATCGAGAGCGTGCCGTCGCCCGGCCGGCTGCGCGGCTTGCCGGTGACCTGGAAGAAGCGCCGCGCATCGCCGCCGAAATTGCGCGCCACCTCGGTGTAGAGATAGACGAGCTGGGTGCAGCTCGCCTCGTCCCAGTCGGTCAGCACGCGCGGCGCCGGCGCGGCGGGGTCGTCGAGCTTCCAGCCCATCATCATCCAGACGAGGTCGCGCGCGGCCTCGGCGCGCTTGCGGAAGATCAGGCGCTCGGCGAGCGGCATGCCGGTCGGCAGGGTGAGCACGATGCGGCGCAGCCGCCGCGGCGTCTCGGCATGGGCCCGCCTTCCGCGCTGCTGCGGCGAGTTCATCAGGGTGAGCGCCTGCAGCAGCACCTCCGACAGCACGAAGGTCATGATCGAGGAGCGCGAATAGAGCGGCTCGAACACCGGCAGGTGATCGGCCGAATCGGCGTCGGGATCGACGAGGTGCAGGGGCTCGCCCTTCTGGTTGACGAGCTGGGCCATCGGGCCGGCAGCCGCGGGCATCGCGGTCTGGTCCTGGGCATAGGCGACGTTGAACCGCCATTCGCGCGTCTGCGGTTCCTCGTCCCACAGGTAGCGCTTGGGGCTCGACATGCCGGTATTGCCCTCGGTGCCGCGCCGGCGCGCCGCAAGCCGCGTCGCCTCGGGCCCGACTCGCGTCATGGTCGGCCAGACGAAAGCGTCGGCGCGGCCGCCCAGCCGCGACAGATGGTTCTTGCCGAACCACGCCTGTGCGAACTCGACTCGCGATTCGAAGGGCTTGGCATGCACGACCTCAGGATGCGAGAGGTCGCGCAGGGAGAGCTCATAGGAGTCGTTCAGGTTGACGCCGAGCTCGCCCGCCGCCTCGATCAGCAGGCCGCAGGTGCGCGAGTTGCCGACATCGAGCACCAGATCGACCTCGATGGCGCCGCGGCCCGGCCGCTCGGCGTCGCCCACCAGCTTGATCGGCGGAAAGTGCACCGCCTCCGACAGCAGGCCGAGAAAGGCGAGATAGCGGGCGACCGCCTCCTGCGGCTTCTGCTTGATGTCGCCGTCGATCTCCTCGAGCGTGGCGCGCGGATGCAGCTCGCGGAACAGCTCCTCCAGCCACTGGGTCATCCAGCTCTGGCGCAGCAGCCAGTGATTGGCGCGCTGCTGGGGAGCCAGCGCGAACAGCGCGCCCGACGTCACGTCCTTGGGCGACGGCGCGAGATAGGCGCGGCCCTCGGCCTCGGCGATCAGGCCGGTGTCGAAGGCGAGCACGGCGCGATAGCGGTTGCCCTGCTCGTCGCGATAGTCCGCGCCATAGCGGGCCTCGAGATCGACCACGCGCACCCGCGCCCAGTCGGCAGGCCCCTCGCGGAACTGGTTGTTGGGCCGCACCTGCAGGAAGGGTACGGGCACCCATTTGTCGATGAAGGGCGCCAGCGCGTCCTTTGCCGTGACGACGAGGTTGGGCTCGGCGGCACGACGGCGGCCACCCTCGACGACCTCGTAGAGGCCGCGCGCGGTGTCGAAGTCGAGCTGCACGAGGTCGTCGACGCCATTGCCGGCGGCGGTGTCGTGGAAGCCCCATTCGCGCACCTTGAGGCGCACCGGATCGAAGCCGAAATCGAGGAACTGAATGCCGGAGCGGGCGATCAGTGTCGTCGGGCTGGGGTAGCTCGGCAGGCGGGCGAGGTCGCTCATGTCAGGTTGAGAAATTGTGAACCAAGTCTAGGGGATCAACGGCCGATCTGCACATTATAGGTGCGCTTGTCGCCGGGCTGGCTGCCGGTGCATTTCGCTACGCCATCGGACCCTACCTCGCAATTCACGACGTTGCGCGCGTAGGTGCGGCCATCCGCGCACTTGGGGTTGGCTTTTTCCTCGATCACCAGCTTGGCGCCGTCCCAGCGCGCCTGGGCCGGCGCCTCGCAGGTCGTGCCGTTCTTCTGCACGAACGAGACTTTGCCCTTGCCTTTATCGTCCAATGTGTAGCTGGGACGGAGGTTGCGTTCGCCGGTCGCCGTGGCCAGTCCCGTGCGCGAGCGCCAGTCGCCCTTGAGGAAGGCGAGATCCTGCTTCTGCTTGGCCTCGGGCGGCACGACCATCGGCTTGGGCTCGTCCTTGGCGTTCTTCTCCTTGTCGTTCTTGTCCTGGGCATCGGGGCCCTTGGGGTTGCCCTTGTCGGCGGACTTGTCGTCCGGTCCCTTGCCCTGATCCTTGCCCTTATCCTGGCCGGCGTCCTTGCCCATGTCCTTGTCGGCCACGTTGGCGTCGGGGCTGCCCGGCGTGTCGGGCGCGGGCCCGCGTTCGATGGGCGTGCCGCCTACGACCACGCCGCCCGGCACGATGATGCCCGCCGCGCAATCGCCGCCGCGGCGCGACAGCTCGTCGGTGAGGCGCGCAAGCTCGAGCCGCAGGTCTTCATTCTCCTGCTGCAGCGTTGCGGCCCTGGTGTGCTGCAGCTCGAGCGGCTGGCGCACGGCAAGGCTCAGCGCGCGGTCGCGCGCCTCGGCTTCGAGCGAGGGTTCGAGATGCGGCAGATAGGGCCGCACCAGCCAGGCCAGCAGCGCCAGCAGGAGCAGCAGCAACACCGCAAGCAGCAGCCACTGCCACCAGACCGAGCGCGTGCCGGCGGCGGCGACGGCGGGAGCGGATACGAGCACCGCCTCGGGAACGGTTCGCGCCCGCGCGGCGACGCCGGGCGCGACAGGCGGACTTGCCAGGAACACGCCCGGCAACGCGGCATCGGCGCTGAAGCCCCAGAAGGTCATGACCGGCCAGCCGTCCACGACGTACAGCGTGTCCTCGCCCGGTGCGGTCAGCGCCTGTCGCAGCAGGCGGGCGAAGTTGCGCTCGGCGCCGGAGCGGTCCGAAGCCTCCATCGCCTGCGCGAGCGAAGCGATGTCGCCATGCAGGCGTTGAACCTCGTCCAGCACGCGGGCGCGTTCGGCATCGTCGAGGTCGGCGAAGCGGCGCGCCTCGCCTTCGATCGGCGCATACCAGTCGATGCGCTGGCCGGTCGGGTCGACTTCAGGGATCGCCAGCAGGTCGGCATGCTGGCGCGACAGGCGCGCGGCGATGGCCGTGCGCAGCTGCGCGGCGGCGCGCCACACGGGATCGCCCGCCATGCCCAGCGCCCGGTAGCGCTGCAGCGGTTCACTGACGAGAAGCGGACCTGCGGCCATCATTCCCTACCGCGGGCAGACCATGGCGTACGTCCAACGCGTGCCCCACATTTCACCTGTTACGACGACGTCGACAGAATAATCCCCGGCGACCGGCCGCCAATCGAAGCCGAAGCCGCCGCGGCCGCTGCGCGGGCCGCCCGTGCCCGCGATCACCTGCCCGCGATAGACCACTTTGATGTCATCGGGCTTCACATAGAGATTGTAGTTGATGGCCACGAATCCAGGCTTGTCCCCCAGATAGTGTCTGTTGCGCGTGATGCCTTCCCCGCCGGAATCGCCCGACCAGTTGCAGGGCAGCTGCCCGGGGGGCGGCCGGCTGAGCGGTGGCGCGGGCTGCGCTGAAGCCTGTCGCTGCGGGGGCGGCGGAGGCGGCTTGGCGGCCTGCGGCGGCGGCGGTGGGGGAGGTGGCGGCTTGGGCGGCTCGATCGGCTTGCAGTGCGCGACCTTGTCCTTGAGGTCGGTCTCCAGCGCGGCGAGCTGGGCCTTGAGCTTCTTCTCATCGGCTTGCGCGTCGTCGAGCGAGGCCTTCAGCACCGGCGTCGGGTCGGGCGGCGGCTCGGGCGCGGGAGGCGCGGGCGTCTCCATCGTGGCGAGGTTCAAGGTCGGATCGACCGGCGCACAGGCGCGCAGCAGCCACGACGTGATCAGCAGCAGCAGGAGCAGCAGCAGCCCGAACAGCAGCGCGCTCAGCCACGGCCCCCAGCCCAGGCGCGCCGGCAGGAAGGTGGGCGCACTGCTCAGGATCGCCGCCGGCCGCGGCGCTACCGGCACGGGCGGTGGCGCGAAGGCCTGCAGGCCGGCGGCATCCTCGGCCTCGTAGCCCCAGGCGACGATGACCGGCTGGCCGTCGACCACGTAGACGAAATCGTCGGAGGGCCGCGCCGTGGCAAGCTCCAGGGAGCGGCCGATCAGACGGGCTTCCTCGCCCGGCGAGGCCCGAAGCTGCGCGCCCAGGGTTCTGATGGCGGCCAGATGGCCCTCGATGGTGTGCAGAACATCGGCCCGCTCGCCTTCGTCGAGATCGGCGAAGCGGCGTACGGGACCGGTGCGCGCGGCGTACCAGTCGATGCCGTCGCCCGTCTCGCGCAGTTGCGGCTCGGCCAGCAGGTCGGCGGGTCCGTCGCCCAGCCGGCGACGAATGACAGCCAGGAGTTGGCCGGCGACGGCGTGCAGCGGATCGCCGCGCACGCCCAACGGCCGCACGCCCAGGCGCGTGGTCAGGATCAGGGTGGGGCGGTCGCCCATGCGGTGCCGGTTCTCTCCTGACGCATCATATCATTGTGGATTCCGGCGGGTTTATGTCCGTTTGGCTGCGGATTCGCAGGACTCAGCCGCGGCTGAGGAATGCCGGCGCTCCGTCGACCTCTAATCGCACGATGGGTGTAGCGAACACGGCCGACAGAAGTTCCGGATCGAGGGTCGACTCCGTCGGCCCTTGCGCCGTCAGCCGGCCTTTTTCGACGATCGCCACCCGGTCGGCGTAGTGCGCCGCCATGTTGAGATCGTGCAGCACGGCCAGCACGCCCAGCCCGCGATCGGCCCGACGGCGGGCGCTCGCGAGGTCGGCGTGCTGATGGGCCAGATCGAGGCCGGCGATCGGCTCGTCGAGCAACAGGAAGGGCTGGCCGGCCGGGTCGGCGTCGCATTGCGCCAGCACGCGGGCGAGCTGCACGCGCTGGCGCTCGCCGCCCGACAGCACCGTATAAGGTCGGTCGGCGAAGCCGAGCGCCTCGGTCTCGGCCAGCGCCTGCTCGGCCAGACGATGCATCTGCGGGTCGGAGAGCCGGTCGCGATGGGCGAGCAGGCCGAGCGCCGCGATCTGCCGGCCGGTGAAGTCGAAGGCGACCGCTGAATGCTGCGGCAGCACCGCGCGTCGCCGCGCTAGCGCGCTCTTGCTCCAGTGGCCGAGCGGCTTGCCGTCGATCAGCACCTCGCCGCTCGCCAGGGACCGGTCGCCGGCGAGCGCGCCCAGGAGCGTGCTCTTGCCGGCGCCGTTGGGTCCGATCACGGCGAGGAAGTCGCCCGGCGCCAGGTCAAGCGACATGTTCCGGATCAGCACCTTTGCGCCCGCGCGCACTTCGAGGCCTGTCGCCTTCAGCACGCTCACAGTCCCTCCCGTGCCGCGCGTCCGGCCAGCAGCCACAGGAAGAAGGGACCACCCACCAGCGCGGTCAGCACGCCGATCGGCAGCTCGGCCGGCGACACGATGGTGCGGGCAAGCGCGTCGGCCAGCACCAGGAAGGCGCCACCGAACAGGGCGGCGGCCGGCAGCAGGGTGCGATGCGCCGGTCCCAGCAGCAGGCGCACGATGTGCGGGGCGATCAGGCCGACGAAGCCCACGGTGCCCGAGATCGCCACGCCGGCGCCGACCGCCAGCGCCACCTGGGCGACCAGCCGGCGCTTCAGGCGCTCGACATCGACGCCGACATGGCCCGCTTCGCGCTCGCCCAAGGCCAGCGCGTCGAGCAGATGAGCGGCCGGCAGCAGGGTCGGTATGGTGAGCGCCAGCACCAGCAGGGCCGGCACGATCGCCACCCAGGTGACGGCGCCGAAGCCGCCCATGGTCCAGAAGATCAGCGTGCGCAGCTGCTGCTCGTCGGCGACGAAGACCAGCAGGCCGATGCCGGCTGCGGCGAGCGCGTTGATGGCGATCCCGGCCAGCAGCAGCGTGCCGACCAGGGTGATGCCGCCGCGCGCGGCGAGACGATAGACGACCACCGTCGCGGCGAGCCCGCCCAGGAACGCCGCGATCGGCAGCAGCCACGGTTTCGAGGCCGGCGGCAGGAGGTGCATCACCTTGTCGCCCAGCACGATCACCGACACGGCGGCGAGGGCGCCGCCGCTCGACACGCCGAGCAGCCCGGGATCGGCCAACGGATTGCGGAACAGGCTCTGCATGGCCGCGCCGCCGGCGGCGAGGGCGGCGCCGACGGCGAAGGCTGCGACCACGCGCGGTGCGCGGATGGCATAGAGAACCGCCGCCGTGGTGTCGTCGATCGGCCGATCACTGAGGCCGATCGCCGACAGGAGATCGGCGAACCTGACGGGGAAGGCGCCGATGCACAGGCCGGCCACGACGCTCAGCAGGGCGGCCAGCGCAAACAGCGGGATCGGACGATGCAAGGCGAGCGTCGTCACAGGGTGCGTGGTCACTTGGCTTGCGCGAGTTCGGGATGAAGCGCGGCGGCTAGCTCGGCGGCGGCCTGCGGCGTGCGCGGGCCGAAGCCCAGCAGCAGCAACGTGTCGAACTGCAGGATCTTGCCGTCGCGGCCGGCCGGCGTGCGGCTGAGCGCCGGCTGGTCGAGGATGGCCGACAGGCCGCCCATCGCCTCGACGGTCTGGCGCGTCACCAGCACGAAATCGGCGCGCGAGGCGATCACCGCCTCCGGCGTGAGCGGCCGGTAGCCGGAATAGCCGTCGATGGCGTTGATGCCGCCGGCCAGCCGGATGATGTCGTCGGCCGCGGTGCCCTTGCCGGCCGCCTGCGGCGCGCCGCCGCCCATCGACAGCAGGAACAGCACGCGCGGCTTGCTGCTGGCGCCCGCCAGCCGCGCCGCCAGCGCCTGCATCTCGGCGCGGCCGCGCGCGATCATCGCCGCGGCCTCCCCGGTCTTGCCGGTGACCCTGCCGACCGCCTCGATCTTGGCGGCCACGCTTTGGTAGTCGTAGTGGTCGGGCAGGACCATCACCTCGACGCCGGTGGCGCGCAGCTGATCGAGCGTCGCGGCCGGGCCCGCCGCCGTGGTCGCCATGATCAGGGTCGGCTTCAACGTCAGCACGCCTTCGGCCGAAAGGGCGCGCATGTAGCCGACCTGCGGCAGCGCCCGCGCCGCGGCCGGATAGAGGCTGGTCGTGTCGACGCCGACCAGCAGGTTTTCGGCGCCCAGCGCGTAGAAGATCTCGGTGAGCGAACTGCCGACCGAGACGATGCGCGGCGGCTTTTGCGCGCGTGCGGGCGAGGCAAGCGCCGCGGCCGCGCCGAGCGCGAGGACACCCCGGCGAGCGATCACGAGGCCGCCCGCCTCTCGATCTCCGCCACCAGCGCGCGCCACGGCTCGAGCTCGGGCTGGCCGGGTTTGCGCGCGCCGAACATCAGCAGGATGTTGCGGTCGCGGCTGTCGAAGGCTTCGAGCGAGGTCACCACGCCGTCGTCGGTCGGCTTGCGCACGGAGAAGACGCGCGCCACGCCCGCCTCGCGCAGGTGCAGGTTGAAGGTGGGGTCGAGCACGTTGAACCATCCGTTGGTATCGAGCAGGCGCCTGATCGGCCCGCTATGGATCTGGATGCAGCCCTTGCTGCCGACGAAGATCATGATCGGCGTGCCGGCCGCGCTCGCCGCCTCCAGCGCGCCGCGCAGCGCGGGCGCCGGCAGCTCGCGGGCAAACGACTCGCCGGCCAGGCGCAGCGCCTGCACGCGGCCCACCTTGAACTTCTGCAGCATGCCGAAGAATTCGTGCGTGTCCTTCATCGCCCGCCACGCGTCGCGCAATCCTTCGACGTCGATCTCCGAGTCGGGCCGGTCGATCGCGTCGGCGCCGCGCGGCGCGATCGCCAGGTCGGCCGGCGCCGCGGCGCGGTGGCGGACGACCAGGGCGTCGAAGGCGCGCCGGTCGGTCTCGTCGGTGGCGTAGATCTTGTGCACGGCCTCGCCGGCGGCATCGAAGAACTGCAGGCTCTGCCGCTCGCCGCGCTTCAGCTTCTCGCGCACGGCAAAGCCGTAACGCCAGTTGCCGAGGAACAGGCGCAGGTCGATGTCGGGTCCCAGCACCAGCCCGTGCGGGCCGCTCACCTGCACGTCCTCGAAGCGGCCGTGCCGTTCATGCACGCAATGGTCGTTGCGCGTCAGGCACATCACGCGGCCGACCGAGGGCATGTCGGCCATCAGGGCGCGCCAGTCGGCGGAAAGCGCCGTCGCGGTCCGGCCGAGGCCCAGCGCGACCAGCTCGGCCTCGCTGACGCCCAGGGTCGCGGCGGCGTCGCGGATGCGCAGCGCAGGCTTCTCGCCGCGCAGGCGGCTCCAGCGCGCCGCGAGGTCGGGGATGGAGGAGGGGAGCATGGTGTCTTCCTTTCAACGCAAATCGAAACGGACGGGAATCTCGACCCAGGACGGCACCGGCCTGCCGTCGCGCACCGCCGGCAGGAAGTGCCACTTGCGCACGGCGGCGAGCGCGGCGCGATCGAGCAGCTCATGGCCGCTGCCTCGGTGCAGGACGATTTCGACCGCCGCGCCCTCGGTATCGAGCTGGACGCGCACCACGACCTCGCCCTTCTGGTCGAGTTCGATGGCGCGCGAGGGATAGACGGGCGGCGTGGGCGGAAGACGATAGCGCGGCTTGCCCTCCCAGACGATGGCGGGCACGGGCAGGAAGCCGGCCGCGGCCTGCTGGACGCCGCCCGGAGTGCCGAAATTGGCCGCGGACGCGCTCCTGGGCGGCGCGGGCTTCGCGGCGGCATGCGCACGTTCGGCCTTGGCGGGCGACTTGGATTCGGCTTTGGGCTTCGGTTTCGGTTCTGCCTTGGGCGGCTCGACCGGCTTCAGCTCGGAGACGTCGAGCGGCGGCGGCTCCTCGACCGGCGCCAGCTCGATCCGCCTGAATCCGGAGAAATCGGGCGGCGGCGGTTCTTCCGGCGGCGGCAGCTCGATCGCAGGCTCGTTCGACGACGCGGCATCCTGCGGCGGCTGTGTCCCGCCCGGCGCCGAGAAGGCGACTTCGACCAGCAGGGCCGCCTGCTCGCCGGTCGAGCTGCTGCCCGCGGCGCCGGCCGCGAAGAGGAGAAGGATGGCCAGCCCGTGCAGCCCCAGCGACAACGCCATCGGCACGCGCGGTGCGCGGACCGATGGCGCCGGGAGTCGCTCGGCGGAGAGGGCTGCCGGGACTACCATCTGGCCGTGAGGTTGACGCCGAAGTAGCGGCCGGGCTGGGCGTAGAGGTCGAGCTGCTGGTTGGTCGATGTCAGTCCGATCACGTCGGCCGAGTTCCAGTACTTGGCGTTGGTGATGTTGAAGGCGCCGGCGTTGATCTTGAAGTGCTCGCCGAAGGTGTAGCCGACGGTGGCGTCGAGATTGAAATAGGCCGGCGTCTGGAAGTAGGTCGGATTGCTGACTTGCGCGTGCTGGGCGACCACCGTGCCGATGAGCTGCGCGATCAGGCCGTTGTCCGAGCCGTAGCGGATGCGCGCCTGCGTCGCCCACGGGCTGACCGAGTCCACGGGCAGGCCGGTGCGCGTGTCGGTGCCCTGCGCGAAGGCCGTCCAGCCCAGCACCGACCATTCCGGGGCGAAGCGGTATTCACCGCGCGCCTCGACGCCCCAGATCGTGACGTTGGTCAGGTTGACGTACTGGAACTGGGTGACCGGCCCGACCTGGCCGACGGTGACCGTCTCGAGGAAGTCGTTGTAGAGGTTGTAGAAGCCGGTGAGCTGCCAGCTCGAGCCGTTTTGGTACTTGCCGCGGAAGCCGACCTCGAAGCTGTTGGCGGTCTCGGGCTTGAGGTTGGGGTTGGGCAGGATCTGATAGAAGGACGCGGCGTTGGTGAAGCCGAAATTGGCGTTGTCGTAGGGCGGCGCGCGAAAGCCGGTCGCGTACTGGAAGTAGGCCGAGTAGATGTCCGAGAAGTGGTACAACAGGCCGAGCTTGGGCGAGGCGGAGACGTAGGTGCTGGCGCTCGGCACGACGTTCAGGGTGACGCCGGTCGAGTTCCAGAAATAGCGGTCGGGATCGGGCGTGAGGCTGTAATAGTCGAGCCGCACCGCCGGCGTGACCAGCAGCCGGCCGCCCAGCGCCGTGATCTCGTCCTGCACATAGGCGCCGGCCTGGATGGTGTCGGTGTCGGGGAAGTTCTTGTTGGGGAAGGTCTCGCCGCCCACCGACTGGGTCGCGGCGCCGGTCGCCAGCGTGATCTGCCAGCGGTCGCGCGGCCGGGTCGTCGTGGTGTAGGCGAAGCTCAGCCCGTAGGTGAAGAGGTTGCGCAGCTCGAACAGCTTGGCGTCGGTGTTCATCTGCAGCTCGGCGCCCGAGACGTTCTGGTTGAAGTAGAACTGCGAGGTGCGGCCGTTGGTCGGGATCGCGCCGTTGAACGGGCCGCGCAGCTGGTAGGTGTCGGCCTGGGTGTTGACCGAGTTGAAGTAGGCGAGGAAGTCGATGCGGTCGATGAAGCCGATCGGCGAGTCGTGCACCCACTGGCCGCTGATGCGGTAGGTCTGGGTGTAGTCCTGGCCCCATTCGTCGAACACGCGCGCGAACAGGTTGGCGAAGTTGCCGACGCCCGACAGGACCTGCGTGCTCTGCTGGCCCTGGGTGAAGCCGCCGGTGAGGCGGATCGTGTCGACGTCGGTCGGCCGCAGCACGACCTTGGCGAGGAAGTCGTTGCTGTACCAGTTCGTCGGATTGGGCTCGAGCGAGGACTGCGCCGGCTGGAATTCGTGGCCGTCGCGGCGGGTGTAGATGCCCAGCACCTCGAGCTGGTCGGACCGCATGGCGCCGGTGAAGGTCTCGGCGAACTGCTGGTTGGCGCCCGAGTAGGCGCCCTTGACGCTGCCGTAGATGTTCTTGCCGCCGATCATGTATTCGCCGGGATCCTTGGTGGTGTAGGCGACCACGCCGCCCAGCACGTCGGAGCCGTAGAGCGCCGAGGCCGGCCCGCGGATGATCTCGACCCGCTTGATGTCCTCGAGGTCGGGCTGCTCGCGCGTGTAGGTGCCGGCGCCCATGTTGGTCTCGGGGAAGTCGGGCATGCGCATGCCGTCGAGCATCAGCAGCACGCGGTTGCCGCCGATGCCGCGGATCAGGAAGTTCTGGAAGCCGGCGCGCGTCGGGTTGTTGCCCACCGTGACGCCGGGCTCGTTGCGCACCAGGTCGCGGATGTCCTGCATGTTCTCGCGGTCGATCTGCTCGGTCGTGATGACCGAGACCGTGGCCGGCACGTCGTCGAGCGGCCGGCGCTGGCGCATGGCCGCCGTCGTCACGGCATCGAGCTGCGTCGGCACCGCCTGCGCGGCAGGGGCGGTGGGCGCGGTCGGCGTGGCGGTCGTGCCGGGTGTCTGCGTCGCCGGAGTCTGCGCCGAGGCCGGCAGAGCGACCGCACCGCCGATCGCGGTCGTCGCCAGGAGGAGGACGGGAAGGGATTGGATTTTCATTGCCAGTGGTGGTCCCCAAAAAAAGGACGCCTGGCTGGCAGTGGGTCCCCCAAGGACCGGCTGGCTGGGCAGTTTTGACCGAGGAGGGATGGCCCCTCGGGGGTGATTACTTCGTAAGGATCAGCTTGTTGGAGGCGGTGACTCTCAGACGATAGGTCTCGGTGCCGTGCCGGATGATCAGCTCCCGCCGGCCACCCATCAGCGTCACGCTGTCGACGGCCGGCGGCGGCGTGTCGGTCGTCTCTCCCCCGACATCGTCCGGCCGCCGCGTCGAGTGCGGTGCCTGAGGCATGCGCATTCGCCCCCTTTCTTTTTATTTGCGATTGACTCTCAATTGCATAGACTCACTTCCACTGTCAAGCGGGTTCAACATTTGGTGAGGCCATGGAAAGTTCGCCGGAACAAAGAGTTAGCCTTACCCGCGCCGCCTCGAGACCGGGCTGCGGCCGAACGGGATGCGCCTGCGGCCTGCCGGTCAGCGAGCGCTTCGTGCTGTGGGCCCTGCGCCAGTGGCAGGAGGATCGCGCCTTGCCGTCGGAAGGCTCGACGCTGCATCGCGGCTTCAAGCTGGCGGGCCTGCTCGACGCGCTTCCCGATTTCGCCATCGCCATGGACGCCTTCCTGTTCGGCGCCCGGCGCGCCATGGAGATCCATCGTCCGACCTGCTCAGCCGTCAGCCATGACGAGGCGACGCTGGTCGCCTTGTGCGGCCTGGCGCAGGCCGACTTCGACAAGCCGCTGATCGACTCGCTCGACGTCATGATGGCGCCCACCGCCTCGCGCGTGGCGGCGATTCGCCTGAAGGCCTTCGCCGTGGCGCTGGCCTGCGCCGGCCTGCGCCTGGCGCCGCCGCCGGGCGATGCCGCGGGGAGGCTCAATTGAGCGCGCGCCTGGCCGACCTGCAGCGCGCTATGCGGCTGATCGCCGATGCCGTCGAGGACCTGCCGGCCGAATGCCGCGACCTCGCCGGCAACGCGCTGCTCAACATCGCGGCCGAGGAGGTGGCGCAGGATGTCGGCTGCGTGGAGGCCGGCCGCATCTTCGCCCGTCTTGCCGACCTCTTGACGCGCGGCCTGCAGCCGCCGGTGGGCGACGCGATCACCCTCACCGCCTTCGACGCCTGAGGCCGCGCCCTAGATTTCGATGCGGCTGCCCAGCTCGACGACTCGATTGGCCGGCAGGCCGAAGAAGTCGCCGGCGTTGGCGGCGAAGCGGGCGAGACCCAGGAACAGCTTCTGCTGCCAGCGCGGCAGCAGCGGACGGCTGGCGCCGACGAAGCTGTTGCGGCCGATGAAATAGGAGGTGCGCATCGGGTCGAAGGGGATGCCCTTGTCGGACAGCCGCGCGAGATCGCGCGGCACGTCGGGCTGCTCCATGAAGCCGTAGCGCAGCACCACGCGATGCACGCCCTTGCCGAGATGGACGACCTGGGCGCGCTGGTCGGCCGCGACATAGGGCTCGTCCGGCACTTCGACGGTGAGCAGCACCACGTGCTCGTGCAGCACCTCGTTGTGCTTGAGGTTGTGCAGCAGGCAGCCGGGCGCGTTGCCCGAGAAGGCCGTGAGATAGACCGCCGTGCCCTGCGGGCGGTGGACGCGGCCCGGCGCGATCCTGTCGAGCAGCGATTCGATGGGCAGCGCGCCTTCCTTTTCGCGTGCCGCCACGGCCAGGCGGCCCTGCAGCCACGTCCACATCGCGGTGAAGATCGCCGCCGCGATCACCAGCGGCACCCAGCCGCCTTCCAGGAACTTCAGCACGTTGGCGGAGAACAGCGTGCCGTCGATCACGAAGAAGACGAGGAACACCGGTACGGCCAGCGTCAGGCTCCATTTCCAGCCGCGCACCGCCAGCGCAAACACCAGCACGGTGGTGACCAGCATGGTGCCGGTGACGGCGATGCCGTAGGCCGCCGCGAGGTTGGTCGAGGACTTGAACGACATCACCAGCGCCACCACGCCGGCCAGCAGCAGCCAGTTCACGGCCGGCACGTAGATCTGGCCGAACTCGCTCGCCGAGGTGTGCTGGATGCGCACGCGCGGGCTCAACCCCAGCAGGGCCGCCTGCTGGGCCATCGAGTAGGCGCCGGAGATGGTGGCCTGCGAGGCGATCACCGTCGCCATGGTGGCGAGCGCCACCAGGGGATACAGCGCCCAGTCGGGGGCGAGGCGGAAGAAGGGATTCTGCAGCGTGCTCTCGTCGCCCAGCAGGAGCGCGCCCTGGCCGTAGTAGTTGGCGAGCAGGGCGGGCAGCACCAGCCACAGCCAGGCGCGCCGGATGGGCTCGCGGCCGAAATGGCCCATGTCGGCATAGAGCGCCTCGGCGCCGGTCACGGCGAGCGTCACGGCGCCCAGCGCGAGAAAGGTGACCATGCCGTGATGGAAGGCGAACCGCAGCGCGTAGTACGGCAGGAAGGCCTGCAGCACCTGCGGCATCTCGACGATCTGCCGCATCCCCAGCACGAACAGCACGATGAACCAGGCGAGCGTGATCGGCCCGAACCAGCGTCCCACGCCCGCGGTGCCGTGGCGTTGCACGGCGAACAGCGCCGCCAGCACGCCGAGCGCGATCGGCACCACCAGCGGCTCGAAGGCCGGCGTGGCGACCTTGAGGCCCTCGACGGCGCTCAGCACCGAGATCGCCGGGGTGAGCAGGCAGTCGCCGTAGAACAGGGCGGCGCCCGCCAGGCCGACCAGGAGATAGAAGCGGCGCCGGCGCTCGGAGATGTCGGCCTGGCGAGACACCAATGCCATCAGGGCGAGCACGCCGCCCTCGCCGCGATTGTCCGCGCGCATCACCACCAGCACGTACTTCACGGTGACGACCAGGATCAGCGCCCAGGTGATCAGCGACAGGATGCCCAGCACGTTGTCGTGCGTGGGGCGAAGGCCCGTGAAATCGCTGAAGCATTCCTTGATGGTGTAGAGCGGGCTGGTGCCGATGTCGCCGAACACGACGCCCAGGGCGGCCAGGGTGAGCGCCGCCACGCGCTTGCCGCCGGCCGGCTGCGCAATTGCTGCGGTGCTGGGCATATGCTTAGGCTGCGAGTTCAATCATCCGGCGGGGATATCGCGCCGGGCGAGGGGCCGGTCAACGTGATTTTCTAGGGCCGGGAGCGGCGATGCAGGAAGGCTGCAACTAGAACGTCTTGCTGATGGTGAAGATGGCGCGTGCGTCGCAGTTCATGGTGTTTCCGCACTGGGCGACGCCGAGGTTGGTATCGACGTAGGCGACGGAAAGGTCGACGCCGTACACGGTCACGCCCAGGCCGACCTGCCAGTCCCAGTAGTTGTCGTTGCCGATGCCGTAGTTGGCGAAGCGCGCGACGTACTGGTTGCCGATGGTGCCGAACAACTTGAAGCTGACGTTCTCGTTGAGATTGATGAAGGGCATCGGCACGACGAGCTGGCCCCACTTGTACCAGGCCGTGCCGGAGTTGGCGTAGAAGTTGGGGCTGTAGCGGGCGGCGGCGCTGAGCTGGACGACGCCGAAGTCGTAGCCGACGACCAGGCCGAACTCGTTGAAGTCGTAGAACAGGTCGGCGGGAGCGCCCGGGTAGTTGTAGCGGGTGTAGCCAAGATCGAAGGTGAGCTTGTCGTTGAGAAGCTTCAGCCTGAGGCCGGCGTTGAGGTCGATCTCGGCAAAGGTCCCGGTATTGGGGAAGTAGACGTTGCTGCCCCAGGCGCCGACATAGGCGCTGAGCGGGACCTTTTCGCTGACCTGCGGGGTCTCATAGCCGACCGACGGCTGGACGGCGACCTGGCGCTGGGTCTGCGAGATGCCGCGATAGGAATAGTCCGTCGCGAAGGCGAAGGTGGCCGTCCAGGTCCCGCCGAACGGGCCGTTCCAGCTTTCCTTGTCGGGAGGACCGGCAGGCTTGTCCTCAGCTTGTTGAGGCGCCGGCGCTTGCTGCGGCGTTGCGGTTTGAGCTTGTTGAGTGACGGCCTTGTCCTGCGCACTCGCTGCGCCGGCCATGACCAACATCGCGCCGCCCATGGCTGCGCACCGCAATCCCCTGCCCATCTTTGGACTCCCCTGACATCGCGGACAGAAAACCTCCTCCCGCCTTAGGAAATCCATGCGCCCGATCGAGGAGCGACATAGGAATTTCACAAAAGCCATCGGCACCCAAATGACAACCGAGGTTTGTATTATGGCGATTTGCGTTGGATCAATCTGACGGCTGCGCATTCGACGTACGGATAGCCTTCTTGGGAGGCGTTCCATGCAATTCGGCCCCCGTCAGAATTCCTATGTCATGCCTATGGCGCGAGCCTCTCGGGCCAGTGGAATTCCTATGGCCTGTGGCTCTCTCTTCCCGGTCGGAGAGAAGCGATGGTCGACCTCGCGCTGTTCGCCGGTTTCATCATTTTGTGCCTGTTCATCGCCTATGAGCGCCTCACCGGCCGGCTGTGATGATCGGCGCCGGCAAGCAGGCCATATATGAGATTCCTATATGTTCCCGGCATTTCCGCCGTCGAATTCTTATGGCGTTCGGGTGCAGTGTCCCGCCACCATGAACTGGTCCCTTCGCCATACCCGGCCCGCGGCCGACGCCGCCACGCGCCACGCCAGCTCTCGCCAACGCGCGTCGGCGAGCGAACCGGCAGGCACGCCCGATTTTCCCATGCCCGGCGAAGTGCTGGGCGAGATCGGCCTGATCCTGGCCGTTCACCTGTCCGTGGCGCTGGCGGTCACGCTCGTCCTTCAAGCGTTCGGCATCGCATAGGCGCTGCCGTTCATCCTCGCAAACGGCCGTTGCAGGACGGTCGTTTGCCGACACTGTCCACACGCGAGATTCCGATGGTTCGCCTTTCCGATGGTTTTGCTTTCGCGCGGCGCCTGCCATCGCCACTGAACGGGAGCGCCTGATGTTCGATATCATTCTGATCGTGGTCGGTTGCGGCGCGCTGGCGCTGGCCATCGCCTATGCCTACGCCTGCGAGCGGCTGTGAGGAGCCTGTCATGCTGATCGAATACATCCTCGGCGCGGCCGTGACGCTCGGCCTGCTCGTCTATCTCGTCTACGCCCTGCTGCGCCCTGAGCGCTTCTAACCAGCGCGCTTCCAGAAGGACTCTCCCTCCATGACCGTCAATGGCTGGCTGCAAATCGCCATCTACGCGCTCAGCATCATCCTGCTGACCAAGCCGCTCGGCGTCTACATGGCGCAGGTGTTCGAAGGGCAACGGACCTTCCTGTCGCCGGTGCTGGGGCCCGTCGAACGCGGTCTCTATCGCCTGAGCGGGGTCGACGAGAAGTCCGAACAGAGCTGGCTCGGCTACACGGTGGCGATGCTGCTGTTCAGCGTCGTCGGGTTCCTGTTGCTCTACGCGCTGCAGCGCCTGCAGGAATTCCTGCCGCTCAATCCGCAGGGCATGGGCGCGGTCACGCCCGACAGCTCCTTCAACACGTCGGTCAGCTTCGTCAGCAACACCAACTGGCAGGGCTACGGCGGCGAATCGACCATGAGCTACCTCACCGCCATGGCCGGGCTCACGGTCCAGAATTTCGTCTCCGCGGCCACCGGCATCGCGCTCGCCATCGCGCTGGTGCGCGGCTTTGCCCGCCGCGAGGCGAGGACCGTCGGTAATTTCTGGGTCGATCTCACGCGCTCGACGCTCTACCTGCTGCTGCCGTTCTCCATCGTCGTCGCCCTCGTGCTGGTGGCGCTCGGCATGCCGCAGAATCTTGGCGCCTATACCGAGGCGACGACGCTCGAAGGCGCCAAGCAGCTGATCGCCCAGGGACCGGTGGCGTCGCAGGTCGCCATCAAGCAGCTCGGCACCAATGGCGGCGGCTACTTCAACGTCAACTCCGCCCATCCGTTCGAGAATCCCAGCGCCATCACCAACTTCATCGAGATGTGGGCGATCCTGATCCTGAGCGCGGCGCTGACCTACACCTTCGGCAGGATGGTGCGCAACACGCGCCAGGGCTGGGCGCTGTTTTCCGTCATGGGCGTGCTGTTCCTGGGCGGCCTCGCCATCGCCTATTGGGCCGAAGCGGCCGGCAATCCGGCGTTCCAGAGCCTCGGCATCGACAGCAGCGCCTCCGCGCAGCAGGCCGGCGGCAACATGGAAGGCAAGGAGGTGCGCTTCGGCATCGCCAACTCGACGATCTGGGCGACCGCGACCACCGACGCCTCCAACGGGTCGGTCAACTCCATGCACGACAGCTACACGCCGCTCGGCGGTTTCGTGCCGCTGTTCAACATCCAGCTCGGCGAGATCATCTTCGGCGGCGTGGGCTCGGGCCTCTACGGCATGCTGCTGTTCGCCGTCATCGCCGTCTTCATCGCCGGGCTGATGGTCGGCCGCACGCCCGAATATCTCGGCAAGAAGATCGAGGCGAAGGAAGTGAAGATGTCGATGCTCGCCATCCTCATCCTGCCCTTCTCGATCCTGGGCTTCACCGCGCTCGCGGTGGTGGTCGAGCCGGGCCTTGCCGGCATGTCGAACCAGGGGCCGCACGGCTTCAGCGAGGTGCTCTACGCCTACAGCTCCGGCACCGGCAACAACGGCAGCGCCTTCGCCGGCCTGTCGGCCAACACGCCCTTCTACAACGTCACGATCGGGCTGGCGATGCTGATCGGGCGCTTCATCATGATCGTGCCGATGATGGCCGTCGCGGGCTCGCTGGCCGCCAAGAAGATCGTGCCCGCGTCGGCCGGGACCTTCCCGACCGACGGCGCCGTTTTCGTCGTGCTGCTGATCGGCGTGATCCTGATCGTCGGCGGCCTCACCTTCTTCCCCGCGCTCGCGCTCGGGCCGTTCGTCGAGCATTTCTCGATGAACGCCGGAATGCTCTTCTAGGCTTGAGGACAGGACCATGGAACTCTCACACCAGCGCAAGCGGACGGCGGTCGCCACGTTGGGCGATCCGAAAATCCTCGGCCCCGCGATCCTCGGCGCCTTCAGGAAGCTCGATCCACGCGTGATGGTGCGCAATCCCGTCATGTTCACGGTCGAGGCCGTGGCGACCCTGGCGACGATCCTCTTCATCCGCGATCTCGTCACCGGCGCGGCCAGCCTGGGCTTTTCCTTTCAGATCAATCTCTGGCTCTGGTTCACCGTGCTGTTCGCCAACTTCGCCGAGGCCGTCGCCGAGGGCCGCGGCAAGGCGCAGGCCGCGACCCTGCGCAAGGCCAAGACCGAGACGATGGCCAAGCGCCTGGCCGACGTTTCGGACACCAGGTGGGAGACCGTCCCGGCGACCAGCCTCCGGAAGGACGACATCGTGCTGGTCCAGACCGGCGACCTGATCCCGTCGGATGGCGAGGTGATCGAAGGCGTCGCCTCGGTCAACGAGGCGGCGATCACCGGCGAATCGGCGCCGGTCATCCGCGAAAGCGGCGGCGATCGGTCCGCCGTCACCGGCGGCACCCAGGTGATCTCGGACTGGATCAAGGTTCGCATCACCGCCCAGCAGGGCTCGACGTTCCTCGACCGCATGATCGCGTTGGTCGAGGGCGCGGCGCGGCAGAAGACGCCGAACGAGATCGCGCTCAACATCCTGCTCGCCGGCATGACCATCATCTTCGTCTTCTCGGTGGCCACCATCCCGAGCTTCGCCACCTATGCCGGCGGCACCATGAGCGTGCTGGTCCTGGTGGCGCTGTTCGTGACGCTGATTCCCACCACGATCGGCGCGCTGCTCTCGGCCATCGGCATTGCCGGCATGGACCGTCTGGTGCGCTTCAACGTGCTCGCCATGTCGGGCCGCGCCGTCGAGGCGGCGGGCGACGTCGATACGCTGCTGCTCGACAAGACGGGAACCATCACGCTCGGCAATCGCCAGGCGACCGAGTTCCTGCCGGTCGCGGGCGTGAACGAGCGCGACCTGGCCGACGCCGCCCAGCTCGCCTCGTTGTCCGACGAGACGCCGGAAGGCCGCTCGATCGTCGTGCTGGCCAAGGAGGAGTACAATATCCGCGGCCGCGAGATGGCGCCCCTGCACGCCCGGTTCATCCCGTTCTCGGCCTATACCCGCCTCAGCGGCATCGACGTCGACGGCGCCTCGATCCGCAAGGGCGCGGTGGATGCCGTGATCGGCGACATCAAGGCCAACGTGACGGCCCCCCACGTCGCGCGCGAGATCGAGACGATCGCCGAGACGGTCGCCAAGGCGGGCGGCACGCCGCTCGCGGTTTCCAAGGACGGCAGGCTGCTCGGCGTCGTCCACCTCAAGGACATCGTCAAGGGCGGCATTCGCGACCGTTTCGCCACCTTGCGCCGCATGGGTATCCGCACGGTCATGATCACCGGCGACAACCCGCTGACGGCGGCGGCGATCGCTGCGGAAGCGGGCGTCGACGACTTCCTCGCGCAGGCGACGCCGGAAGCCAAGCTCAAGCTCATCCGCGAGGAGCAGGCCCAGGGCAAGCTGGTGGCGATGTGCGGCGACGGCACCAACGATGCGCCGGCGCTCGCCCAGGCCGATGTCGGCGTCGCCATGAACACCGGCACCATGGCGGCGCGCGAGGCCGGCAACATGGTCGATCTCGACAGCGACCCGGCCAAGCTGATCGAGATTGTCGAGATCGGCAAGCAGCTGCTGATGACCAGGGGCGCGCTCACCACCTTCTCGATCGCCAACGACGTGGCCAAGTACTTCGCCATCATCCCGGCGATGTTCATCGCTTTCTATCCGCAGCTCGGCGCGCTGAATGTCATGCGGCTGCAGACGCCGCAGAGCGCCATCCTGTCGGCCATCATCTTCAACGCCCTGATCATCGTCGCGCTGATCCCGTTGGCGCTGAGGGGCGTGCAGTATCGCCCGGTCGGCGCCTCGGCCGTGTTGGTGCGCAACCTGGCCGTCTACGGCATCGGCGGCGTCGTCGTTCCCTTTGTCGGCATCAAGCTGATCGATATGGCCGTCACCGCCATCGGCCTTGCGTGAGGACTTCGTCATGTTGAAGGAAATCCGCCCCGCCATCGTGATGATGGTGTGCTTCACCGTCCTGACAGGGCTCGCCTATCCGCTGGCGATGACGGGCATCGCCCAGGCCGTCTTTCCGAGCCAGGCCAACGGCAGCCTGATCGTCAAGGACGGCAAGGTGATCGGCTCGGAGCTGATCGGCCAGAACTTCGCCGACGACAAGTACTTCCACGGCCGTCCCTCGGCGACGAGCGACGCCGACCCCAACGACTCAACCAAGACGGTCGCGGCGCCCTACAACGCCGCCGCCTCGGCGGCCAGCAACCTCGGCCCGACCTCGAAGGCGCTGATCGAGCGCGTTCGGGGCGATGTCGAGAAGCTCAAGGCCGAAAATCCCGGCGCGCCCGTTCCCGTCGATCTCGTCACGACGTCGGCAAGCGGCCTCGATCCCGACATGACGCCGGCCGCCGCGCTCTTCCAGGTGCCGCGCATCGCCAAGGCACGCGGGCTGCCGGAGGCGAAGGTCCGCGATCTTGTCGAGCGGCAGGTCGAAGGCCGCTTTCTCGGGGTGCTGGGCGAGCCGCACGTCAACGTGCTGAGACTCAACATGGCTCTCGACGCTCTGCCGGCGCGGTGACATCTTGGAGCTCCGATGGCTGGAGTGCCTGACGAGACCCGCCCTTCACCCGATGCCCTGCTGAAGGCGGCGGAAAAAGAGGCGCGCGGCAAGTTCAAGATCTTCCTCGGCGCCGCGCCCGGCGTCGGCAAGACATACGAGATGCTGTCGGCGGCGCGCCTGCGCCGGCAGCAGGGCGTCGATGTCGTGGTCGGTGTCGTGGAAACGCACGGGCGCGCCGAGACCGAGGCCCAGCTTGCCGGTCTGGAGGTCGTGCCGCGCTGGCGGGTCGAGTACAAGGGCCGCACGCTCGAGGAGATGGACATCGATGCCATCCTCCGGCGGCGGCCGGCGCTGGTGCTGGTCGACGAGCTCGCCCACACCAATGCCGAGGGCAGCCGGCATCCCAAGCGCTATCTCGACGTCGAGGAGCTGCTGGCGGCCGGCATCGACGTCTACTCGACCATGAACGTGCAGCATATCGAGAGCCTGAACGACGTGGTGGCCCGCATCACGCGCATCCGCGTGCGCGAGACGGTGCCCGATCGCATCCTCGACGCCGCCGACGAGGTCGAGCTGGTCGACCTCACGCCCGCCGACCTGATGGCGCGGCTGCGCGAGGGCAAGATCTATGTGCGCGAGCAGGCCCAGCGCGCGCTGCGTCACTATTTTTCGCCGGGCAACCTGACGGCGCTGCGCGAGCTTGCCCTGCGGCGCACCGCCGAGCGGGTCGACGAGCAGATGCTGAGCTACATGCGAGAGCATGCCATCACCGGCCCCTGGGCGGCCGGCGAGCGGGTGATCGTCTGCCTCGATCCCAGCCCGGGCGCGGCAAACGCCGTGCGCGCCGCCAAGCGCACCGCCGACGGGCTCGATGCCGAGCTGATCGCGCTTTATGTCGAGACTGAGCGTCATGCCACCCTGTCGGAAGCCGAGCACGGCCATCTCGCCGAAACCATGCGGCTTGCCGCCCAGCTCGGCGCCGAAGTGGTGACGGTGCCGGGACGTTCGGTGGTCGAGGAGATCCTGGCCTTCGCGCGCGCGCGCAATGCCACGCGGGTGGTGGTCGGCAAGTCGCGCCGCTCGCGCTGGTTCGAGCTGCGCCATGGGTCGGTGGTCGACGCCCTGGTGCGCAGCGGATCGGGGCTGGCCATCGAGGTGGCGCCGTCGGGGGACGCGGCGTCGCCGTCCGGCCCGACCGACTGGATGCGCGATGTGCCGCTCACGCCCGGCCCCTATCTCGAGGGCGCGCTGACGACGGCGGCGGCGACGGCGGTAGGCAAGCTGATCGACGCCAGCATCGTGCTGCCCAATATCTCGCTGGTGTTCGTGGTGCCGGTGCTGGCGGCCGCCGCGCGGCACGGCCTGGTTCCCTCGCTCTGGGTCTCCGGGCTGAGCGTGCTCTGCTACAACTTCTTCTTTCTGCCGCCGCTCTACCAGTTCACCATCGCCGATCCCGCCAACGTCGTCGCCTTGATCTTCTTCATGTCCGTGGCGATCGTGGCCAGCGCGCTCGCGGTGCGGACCCGCCTGCAGACCGAGTTGGCGCGCCGCGAGGCGCGCACCACGGCGGAGCTCTACGCCTTCAGCCGCAAGATCGCCGGCGTCATGGATCTCTACGATCTGCTGTGGATCGTGGTCACCCATCTGGCACGCCTGCTCAATGCCGAGGTCGTCATCCTCATGCCCGAGGAAGGCAGGCTCGAGCCGCGCGCCGCCTTTCCACCCGACAGCGAGTTCGGCGACGCCGATCTCGCCGCGGCGCGCTGGTCATGGGACGCCGACCATCCCACCGGTCGGGGGACCGACACCTTGCCCGGCGGGCGATGGCTGTTCGTGCCGATTCGCACCGGCCGCTCGGCCGTCGGCGTGCTGGGCGTGTTGCCGCTCAAGGAGGGGCGCATGCTGGGTGCGGCCGAGCGCCGGCTGCTCGAGGCGGTGGGCAACCAGGCGGCCGTCGCCATCGAGCGCGTGACGCTCGCCGCCGACATCGACCAGGCCCGACTGGGCGAGGAGCGCGAGCGGCTGCGCTCGGCCATGCTGACCTCGGTGTCGCACGACCTGCGCACGCCGCTCGCCTCGATCATCGGCGCGCTGTCGAGCCTGCGCAGCCACCGCGAGCGCTACGACGAGCCGACGCGCGACGAGCTCCTGGGCACGGCGCTCGACGAAGCCGAGCGGCTCGACCGCTTCGTCGGCAACCTGCTCGACATGACCCGCCTCGATGCCGGCGCCGTCGTTCCCCGGCGCGAGCCGCTGGAGGTGGGCGATCTCGTCTCGACCACGCTGCGCCGCGCCGCGCCGATCCTGAAGGATCGGGTCGTCGTCCCGACGATCGCGCCGGACCTGCCGTCGCTGTCGCTCGACTTCGTGCTGGCCGAGCAGGCGCTGTTCAACCTCCTGGACAATGCCGCCAAGTATTCTCCGCCCGGCGGCAGGATCGAGGTCGATGCCAGGCGGACAGCTGGACGGGTCGAGATCGTCGTGCGCGACGAGGGGCCGGGCATTCCCGCCGACTCGTTCGATCGCCTGTTCGAGAAATTCTACCGGGCCGACGCCGGCGATCGCCGGCGTGCCGGCACCGGCCTGGGCCTCGCCATCGCCAAGGGGTTCGTCGAGATCCAGGGCGGCGCCGTCACGGCGCGCAACCGCACCGATCGCAGCGGCGCGGAATTCACCGTGAGCTATCCCGTGGCCTGACATGACCGGGGATGCCGCCACCCTCCTGATCGTCGAGGACGATCCGCCGATCCGTCGCCTGCTGCGCACGACCCTGGGGGCGCACGACTACCGCACGCTCGAGGCCGCGACCGGCGCGGAGGCGCTGTCGGCGCTGCGCCATCATCGGCCAGACCTGGTGCTGCTCGATCTCGGCCTGCCCGACATCGACGGCCTGACGCTGATCGGCCGCATCCGCGAGCTCTCGCCGGTGCCGATCGTGGTGCTGTCGAGCCGCGGCGACGAGGCGGCCAAGGTGGCGGCCCTCGATTCCGGCGCCGACGACTATGTCACCAAGCCGTTCGGCGCGGACGAGCTGATGGCCCGCCTGCGCGCCGCCCTGCGGCATCGCCTGCAGGAGCAGGGCGCGGAACGCTCGTTCGTGAGCGGCGATCTCAGCGTCGACCTGGTGCGCCGCCTGGTGCGGCGCGGCGCGGTGGACGTGAAGCTCTCGCCCAAGGAGTACGACATCCTGGAGCAGCTCGTCATCCATGCCGGCAAGGTGCTGACCCACAAGCACCTGCTGCGCGAGGTATGGCGCAACGAATTCGGTCGATCCGCAGTATCTGCGCGTCTATGTGCGCCAGCTCCGCCAGAAGATCGAGGCCGATCCCTCCTCGCCCCGCCACGTCCTGACCGAACCCGGGATCGGATACCGGCTGGTCTAGGGGCCGGCGCTAGGCCGCGCGGCCCGCGATGTGCCCGCGTTCCGCGCGAGCGCGCGCTGCCTCCTTTTCCTCCTCCGGCAGGACGTCGCGCAGGACGCGTTCGAGTCTGCGGTCCGCCTCGGTGCTGAGCGGCGTCAGTGGCAGACGCAGCCCGTCGCCCATCAGCCCGAGTCGGCTCAGCGCGCGTTTCAGCGGGATGGGATTGGTTTCGAGGAACAGCGCGGCATGAAGCGGTGCCAGCCGCTGCTCGAACCAGCGGATGTCGGCGTCCATCTTCTCGTCGCAGGCATGGTGCAGGGCGGCACAAAGGGCCGGCGCCACGTTGGCCGTCACCGAAATGCAGCCGTCGCCGCCGGCCAGGCGGAACGGTGCCTGGCTGGCATCGTCGCCCGACAGCAGCAGGAACCGGCCGCCCAGCCGGCGCCGCAGGCGCGCCACCCTCGCGATGTCGCCGGTGGCGTCCTTGAGGCCGACGATGCGCGGCAGCTCGGCGAGCCGCCGGATCGTCACGTCGTCCAGGGTGCAGGCGGTTCGTGACGGCACGTCATAGAGGATGATGGGCAGGCCGACGGCGTCGTGGATGGTACGGAAGTGTACCGTCATGCCCGCCTGGGTCGGCTTGAGGTAGGGCGGCGTGACGCAGAGCAGCGCCGAGGCGCCGGCGCGTTCGGCCGCACGCCCCAGTTCGACTGCTGTCCGTGTATTGTTGCTGCCGGCGCCAGCGATGACGGGAACCCGCCCGGCCGCCGCCGCGACGACCGTCGCCACGACCCGCTCATGCTCGTCGGGCGTCAGCAGTGCGGCTTCGCCCGTGGTTCCGCAGGGCACCAATGCCGTGATGCCACGGTCGATGAGTCGCTCGCAGAACGCCTCCAGCGCAGCAAGGTCCACGCGTCCCAGGCGATAGGGAGTGGGCAAGGCGGCGCTTGGGCCGTGGCAGCGGGCAATGAGGTCCTTCATGGTCTGTCTCCTTGGGATTCGACGATCACGGTGTGAGCTTGTCGATCAGCCGAAGCACCATCTCGCGGTCGCCGTGGTTGTATTCGAAGATGAGGTAGCGGGCGCCCAGGATGGCCGCCGACATGGCGGCGAGGCCCAGGATCATGAGCACGGCACCCGTGGCAGCGCGAAGCGCTGTGGTCAGATTGCGGACGAGCATGGAATGCCCGCCAATGAACGGGGCGTACATCTAGGCCGCCATCGCCGGACGCAGGGTGGGCGCCAGCACGAGGCGGCGCGCCACGTGGTCGAACGACACGACGTCGAGGCCCGCGGCCAGCGCATGGCCGCGCACGGCGGCAAGGGCGCTGCGCCAGCGGCATGCCGCGCCTTCCAGCACGACCCGGCCCTTGATGCCGGCGCGCGAGCGCGCGGCGCGCAGGGCGTCGTCCAGCTCGCTTTCGTCTTCGACATCGACGATCCAGGCAAGGTCGGCGGGTTCGCAGTCGGGCGAGGGTGCATCGGGACGCAGGCTGCGTACGCCGCCGCAGCCATACCGAAGCAAGGCGAGGACGAATGGCAGGGTACGATGTCCGATGACGGCGACGTGGGCCGTTGTCGGCAGATGGGCGATGGCCATCACGCGGTCGACCAATGCAACGCCCGAGCCTTCCTCGGACGCGCCGGTAGACGGAGGCTCGACCTCCATATTCCGCTCCTTGTCCTGATGCATGGTGGTTCCTTCAATCCTGGCAAAGCCGGCAATCCAGCCGGTGTTGGCGGGGCGACGCTACTGTCGCGGTCGCACCGGCCATTGGTTGGCCAAGACATAGGAATGGCCGCCATAGGGGTTCGAGAGGGATGGAAGCCTCGGGCCATAGCCGCGGCCTAGGAAATCCACCGTGCATCAACGGCGCGTAAACTTCCCTATGATCGGGATCGGGAGAAAGCCGCATGAAATCCGTCGTCGTCTATGCCGGAGCCGCGCTTGCCGAGATTGCCGGATGTTTCACTTTCTGGGCCTGGCTGCGTCTGGGCGCGTCCGGCTGGTGGCTCGCGCCGGGCCTGGCGTCGCTTGCCCTGTTCGCCTGGCTGCTGACCATGGTCGATACCAGTGCCGCCGGCCGAGCCTACGCGGCCTATGGCGGCGTCTATATCGCAGCGTCGCTGGCTTGGCTGTGGGCCGCCGAGGGCGTGCGGCCCGACCGCTGGGACGTGACGGGCGCGCTCACCTGCCTGGTCGGCGCTGCCATCATCCTGTGGTCGCCGCATCGGCTCGCGAACTGAGTCCGCCTTATTCCTTTGAACGACGGGAGGCGACCGCTAGGCTCGCCGCTTCACCAGGAGGGAACAATGGCCGAGAGCGAGAACTACAAGAAGGGCACCGAAATCCGCCGCAAGCTGATGGGCGCCGAGTACGCCGACCGGATGAACAAGTCGGTCTACGACGACCCGATGATGCAGAAGTTCGGCGATTACGCCCGCGAGGCGGTGTTCGGCATGCTGTGGTCGCGGCCCGGCCTCGACATGAAGACGCGGGCCCTGATCTGCGTCATTTCCGACACCGCTCAGGCGCGCTGGCCGGAACTGACGATCCATCTGCGCATGGCGCGCAACCAGGGCTGGACCGAGGACGAATTGTCCGAGGCGCTGATGCATCTCTGCGGCTATATCGGCCTGCCTTCCGTGCGCGAGGCGTTGCTGACCGCCAAGGAAGTGTTCGAGGAGATGCGGCACGAAAAGTAGCCGCCGGACGAAATGGGGGCCTCATGATTCTGATGACGACGAGCGATCTGCCGCTGAAGCGGATCGCCCGCGGCAAGGTGCGCGACGTCTACGAGGTCGACGGCGATCGGCTGCTGCTGGTGGCCACCGATCGCGTCAGCGCCTACGACGTGGTGATGGCCGAGCCGATCCCCATGAAGGGCGCGGTGCTGACGCAGGTGAGCGCCTGGTGGTTCCGCCGGCTCGGCGACGCCGTCAGGCATCACATGATCTCCGCCGACGCCGACGGCATCGTCGCGGCCGTTCCCACCCTGAAGGCGCATCGCGCCGAGCTCGCCGGCCGCGCCATGCTGTGCCGGCGCGCCACGGTCTTTCCCATCGAATGCGTGATCCGCGGCTATCTCTCGGGCTCTGCGTGGCGGGAATATGCCAAGTCCGGCACCCTGGCCGGCGAGACGTTGCCGCGGGGCCTGCAGGAAAGCGGGCGGCTCGACCCGCCGATCTTCAGCCCCGCCACCAAGGCCGAGAGCGGCCACGACGAGAACATCACGGTGGGACGCATGCGCGAGGTGCTGGGCGCCGAGGCGACCGGCGAGCTGGAGCGTCTGACGCGGCTCGTCTACACCAGGGGCCGCGACATCGCGCTGAAGCAGGGCATCATCATCGCCGACACCAAGTTCGAGTTCGGCCGCGCCGGCTCGGGCGAGATCCTGCTGATCGACGAGGTGATGACTCCGGACAGCTCGCGCTTCTGGCCGGCCGACGGCTATCGGCCCGGCCGGCCGCAGCCCAGCTTCGACAAGCAGCCGTTGCGCGACTGGCTCGATGTCGAGCGCCACGCCGGCCGCTGGAACGGCGATGCGCCCGCGCCCAAGCTTCCGCCGGATATCGTCGAGGCCACCAGCAAGCGCTACCTCGAAGCCTATCGGCGGCTGACCGGCAGCGAGCTCGTGGTGAAATAAGCCCGTCCTGTTGGAAGTGCCGTCATCCCGAGCGCAGCGCCTGCCCTGGGCGAAGCCGAAGGGAGGGACCTTTGAGGTGCCGCATCAAAGCTCCAGCCGCCTCAGCCGCAGCGAGTTGCCGACCACGCTGACCGAGCTCAGCGCCATCGCCGCCGCTGCGATGATGGGCGAGAGCAGGATGCCGAAGCTCGGATAGAGGATGCCGGCGGCGATCGGCACGCCGGCGGCGTTGTAGCAGAAGGCGAAGAACAGGTTCTGCCGGATGTTGCGCATCGTCGCCTGGGAGAGCCGCCGGGCGCGCACGATGCCGGTCAGGTCGCCCTTCAGCAGGGTGACGCCCGCGCTCTCGATCGCCACGTCGGTGCCGGTGCCCATGGCGATGCCGACCTCGGCCGCCGCCAGCGCCGGCGCATCGTTCACGCCGTCGCCCGCCATGGCGACGACCCCGCCCTCGCCGCGCAGCTTCTCGACCACCGCGCTCTTCTGCTCCGGCAGCACCTCGGCCTCGACCTCGGCGATGCCCAGCCGCCGGGCCACCGCCTCGGCGGTGGTGCGGTTGTCGCCGGTCAGCATGACGACGCGGATCTTCTCCTGGGCGAGCGCGCGCAGCGCCTCGGCGGTGGTGGCCTTGACCGGGTCGGCGATGGCGAACACCGCCGCCGCCTGGCCGTCGACGCCGAGGAAGATGGCGGTGGCGCCCTCCTGGCGCTGGCGCTCCGCCTCGCCCGCGAGCGCCGCGGTGGCGATGCCGAGCTCGCCCAGGAAGCGGGCGTTGCCCAGCGCGAGCTTGCGGCCCTCGACGGCGCCCACCACGCCCTTGCCGGTCGGCGAATCGAAGTCTGCGACATCGGACAGGGCGAGCCTGCGCTCCCTGGCCGCCGCGACGATGGCCAGCGCCAGCGGATGCTCGCTCGCCGCCTCCACGCTGGCGGCGAGCCGCAGGACGTCGTCCTCGCCGAAGCCCGTCGCCGGCACGATCGAGACGACCTTGGGCTTGCCCTCGGTCAGGGTGCCGGTCTTGTCGACCACCAGCGTGTCGATGCGCTCCAGGCGCTCCAGCGCCTCGGCGTTCTTGATCAGCACGCCCGCCTGGGCGCCGCGGCCGACGCCGACCATGATCGACATCGGCGTCGCGAGGCCAAGCGCGCAGGGGCAGGCGATGATCAGCACCGTGACCGCCGCCACCAGCCCGAACGCGAGCCGCGGCTCGGGGCCGAAGATGGCCCAGGCCGCGAACGCCGCGAGCGCAATGGCGATGACGGTGGGCACGAAATAGCCCGCGACCTGGTCGGCCAGCCGCTGGATGGGCGCGCGCGAGCGCTGGGCCTCGGCGACCATCTGGACGATGCGCGCCAGCATGGTGTCGCGGCCGACCTTCTCGGCGCGCATCACCAGGCTGCCGGTGGCGTTCAGCGTGCCGCCGATCACCTTGGCGCCCGGCTCCTTGGTCACCGGCATGGACTCGCCGGTCACCATCGATTCGTCGAGCGAGGAGCGGCCTTCGATCACCTCGCCGTCGACCGGCACCTTCTCGCCCGGCCGCACGCGCAGCCGGTCGCCGACGGCGATGGCGTCGAGCGATACTTCCTCGTCGCTGCCGTCGTCCTTCAGGCGCCGCGCGGTCTTGGGCGCGAGGTTGAGCAGGGCGCGGATCGCCCCCGAAGTCTGTTCGCGGGCGCGCAGCTCGAGCATCTGGCCGAGCAGCACCAGCACGGTGATCACCGCGGCCGCCTCGAAATAGACCGCGACGGCGCCGTCGGGGCTGCGGAATGCCGCGGGGAACAGCCCGGGCAGGATGACCGCGATGACGCTGTAGACCCAGGCCACGCCCGTGCCCATGGCGATCAGGGTGAACATGTTGAGGTTGCGCGTTACGATCGACTGCCAGCCGCGCACGAAGAACGGCCAGCCGCACCACAGCACGACCGGCGTGGCCAGCGCGAACTGCAGCCAGTTCGACGTCTCCTGGCCGATCAGCCGGTGCAGGTCGAACAGGTGGCCGCCCATCTCCAGCACCATCACCGGCACCGCCAGCACCAGCCCGATCCAGAACCGGCGCGTCATGTCGGCGAGCTCCGGGTTGGGCTCGCTGTCGGCGGAGACCAGTTCGGGCTCGAGCGCCATGCCGCAGATCGGGCAGCTTCCCGGCCCGACCTGGCGGATCTGGGGATGCATGGGGCAGGTATAGATCGTGCCGGGCGCGACCGGTTCGGCCGGGGCCGCCGCGGCGGGCTTCAGGTAGCGCTGCGGCTCGGCGGTGAACTTGGCGAGGCAGCGCGCGCTGCAGAAGTAATAGGGCCGGCCGTCATGGGCGGCGGTATGCCGGGCGCCGGCGACCGTCACCGTCATGCCGCACACCGGGTCGATGGCGGTCTCCGCATTTGCGGCACGATGGGCGGAAGGATCGTGGCCGGACTGGCAACAGGCATGCGTCATGGCTTGCTATCTATACCCTACGGGGGTATGGTTCAAGGATGGATGACAGGCTCAAGAAATCCCAGCTTGCCCGGCTCGGCCGCATCGAGGGCCAGGTGCGCGGCGTGGCGCGCATGATCGAGGAGGGCCGCTACTGCATCGACGTGCTGACCCAGATCCGCGCCGTGCGGGCGGCGCTCGACAAGGTCGAGCAGGAGACGCTGAGCGACCACCTGCAGCATTGCGTGGCCGACGCCTTTCATGGCGGCTCCGAACGCGACCGGCAGGTCAAGATCGAGGAGCTCCTGGAAGTGCTGGACAGTCGTCGCCGCTGACGTGACCCGCATCCGGCTCCTGGTTTGGATGGTCGCGCTGGTGGGGCTGCTGGCGCCGCCGTCGCTGACCGTCCATGCCATGGCGCCGGCGGGGCAGGCCGCCTCGGTCGATTGCCCGGACCATGCGCCGCCGCCCGGTCCGTGCCCGGCCAAGGACACGGCCAGGCACGCTGCGGGCGATTGCTGCGCCCAGATGTCGGGCACCGTCGCGCTGCTGCCCTCGGCGGCGGTCCTCGACAGGCCGATCGCCCATTTCTCTGCCGTGCCGACACTCGCCCGCAGCCTCGCCGGGCGCACCCTCACCGAAGACCCGCCGCCTCCCCGCGTCTGAGTCGACGTCCAAAAGTCGTCCGCAGACAAGGGAGAAGCATCATGTTGTTCCGACGTTCAATCGTCGGCGTCCTGGCGTTGGCTGTGGCCACGCCGGCGTCGGCGCACGGCCCGGCCTCGAGCGGCGGCCGGCCGGGCGATCCCGCCAAGGTCACGCGCACCGTCGAAGTCGTCGCCACCGACAATGTCTTTTCGCTCAAGAGCCTGGAAGTACGCGACGGCGAGACGGCGCGCTTCGTCGTGCGCAACGAGGGCATGGACCCGCACGAATTCACCATCGGCACGATGGCCGAGCATGCCGAGCACCGGCGCCTCATGAAGGCGATGCTCGAGCAGCGGAAGACGGGCGGGCACGCCGGCCATCCGATGAATCACATGACGAATCACAGGGAGCACGAAGGCGGCGTCTGGGTCGAGCCGGGCCAGACGGCGAGCTTCGTCTGGACCTTTGCCCGCGCCGGCGACCTCGAGTTCGCCTGCGACATCCCCGGCCACTACGAGGATGGGATGAAGGGTCCCATCCGCTTCGTCAAATGAAGGAGATCGCCATGGGATCGTCGGTTTCGCGCCAGCGCCCGCAGCCGCCTCGGGCGCTGGGCCGCAGACATTTCGTCGAGGGCCTGGCCGCCGGCCTGGCGGGTCTGGGTGGGAGAAGCGCCTGGGCCGAAGCGGCCGGCATCGCCACCCTGAGGGGAGAGCGGTTCGATCTGACGATCGGCTCGATGCCGGTGAACGTCACCGGCCGCCGGCGGATCGCCACCGCCGTCAACGGTTCCGTCCCCGGCCCCATCCTGCGCTTCCGCGAGGGCGATACGGTGACCCTGGCCGTGCGGAACACGCTTCGGGAGCCGTCCTCGATCCATTGGCACGGCATCCTGCTGCCCAACGGCATGGACGGCGTGCCGGGATTGACCTTTCGCGGCATCATGCCGGGCGAGACCTTTACCTACCGCTTTCCGGTCAGGCAGAGCGGCACCTACTGGTATCACAGCCACAGCGGCATGCAGGAGCAGACCGGCCTGTACGGGCCGCTCATCCTCGAGCCGCGCGGCCGCGAGCCCTATTCCTGTCAGCGCGACTACGTCGTGATGCTGTCGGACTGGACCGACGAGGATCCGATGACCGTCGTCTCCAAGCTCAAGCAGCAGAGCGACTACTACAACTATCACCAGCGCACGCTGGGCACCTTCATCGAGGATTCGAAGCGCGGACGGAGTCCCGGCGACCGTGCAGGACCGGCTGATGTGGGGCCGGATGCGCATGAGCCCGACCGACATCATGGATGTGACGGGCGCGACCTACACGTTCCTCATGAACGGCCAGCCGCCCGCCGCCAACTGGACGGGGCTGTTCGCGCGCGGCGAGAAGGTCCGCCTGCGCTTCATCAACGGCTCGTCGATGTCGACTTTCGACGTGCGCATTCCCGGCCTTGAGATGACGGTCGTGCAGGCCGACGGCTCGGATGTCGTCCCGGTCGCCGTCGACGAGTTCCGCATCGGCGTTGCCGAGACATACGACGTGATCGTAACGCCGCGGCAGGACGCCTACACCATCTTCGCGCAGGCGGAGGATCGCAGCGGTTACGCCAGGGGCACGCTGGCGACGCGACAGGGCCTTTCCGCGGCAATCCCCCCGATGGACCCCGTGCCGATGCGCACCATGACCGACATGGGAATGGGCGACATGGGAATGGGCAATGGGGCGGGCATGGACATGAGCGGAATGAGCCCCGCCGAGATGGAGAAGCACAAGGCCATGGGCCACGCCATGCCGAGCGCGCCGCAGGGCCAGATGCAGATGCCCGCGACCGACGGCATTCCCACCACCAATGCCGACGGCGTCGACGCCAAGTCGCTCAGGGGCAAGCCCAGCGTCGACAACGTCGCCATGGAGACCAGGAATCGACTGGGCGAGGCGGGGGATGGCCTCGATGGCAACGGCCGCCGCGTGCTCACCTACCGCGATCTGCGGTCGATCGGCGAGCACCCCGCGATCCGGCCGACGCGCGCCGTCGAGTTCCATCTCACCGGCAACATGGAGCGGTGGGTCTGGGGTTTCAACGGAAGGAAATTTTCCGAATCCGCGCCGGTGATGGTCGGGCTGGGAGAACGCATCCGCTTCGTGCTCATCAACGACACCATGATGGAACATCCGATCCACCTGCATGGCTATCTCTTCGAGATCGAGAACGGCCAGGGCAACCGGCTGCCACTGAAGCACACCATCAACGTCAAGCCGGGCGAGCGCATGAGCTTCGTCTTCACCGCCAACGAGCCCGGCCACTGGGCGTTCCATTGCCACCTGCTCTATCACATGGAGATGGGGATGTTTCGCACGGTGCTGGTGTCGTGAGCGCGCGACGCCTGGCGAAGCTTGTCGGCTTCGTGCTCGCCGCCGGCTCGCCCCTTTCGGTCCACGCACAGACCGCGAACGCGCATGCCGCGCCGGCGGCAGGACCGCCGTCCGCCGCGCCCTTCGGCGTGGCGCCCGTCGCCGACGAGCATGTGTTCTACCATGTGCTGCTCAGCCAGCTCGAAGGCCGGTTCGGCGGCAGCAACAGCTTCCGATGGGAAGGCGAGGCCTGGGCGGGCACCGACGAGAACCGCCTCCTGCTGAGAAGCGAGGGCGAGCTCACGAACGGCGAGGTCGATGACGGGCAGCAGGAGCTGTTCTACAGCCGTCCCATCAGCACCTATTTCAATGCCCAGGTCGGCGGGCGCTACGACCTCGATTCGCTGCCGGGGCGCGGCTGGGGCGCCCTCGGCATCGAGGGCCTGGCGCCCCTGTTCTTCCATGTCGCCGCCACGGCCTATGTGAGCGGCGACGGCCACTTCGCCGCCAAGCTGGAAGGCAGCTACGACCTGCTCATCACGCAGCGTCTCATCCTTCAGCCGCAGGTCGAGATGAATTTCTATACCAGGGACGATCCGGCGCGCCGCATCGGCAGCGGGCTGTCCAGCATCGATACCGGCCTGCGGCTTCGCTACGAGATCACGCGAAAATTCGCGCCCTATGTCGGCGTCACCTACGAGGGCAAGTTCGGCGGCACTGCCGATTTTGCCCGGGACGAGGGCGCGCAGGCGAATGAAGTCCGCTTCACCGCGGGCCTTCGCCTCTGGCTTTAGAGGTGAGGTATCGGGCCACATGACGCGCCGCCGGCTCTGGAGGGCAGCGTGCCGGTATTTCGGTGCCCGGCACGCTGCCCCTGCCAACGCGCACGCCTACCCACACACCCCATGGGCTTGCCGCATCGCAGGCATCTATCTCGGAATCGAGGGGGGCCGCCGCGCGGCGGAGCATCGCCTGGCCGCTTGGCGCCGGCTATCGACGTGTGGCGGCAATTGCGGCCAAATAGGCCGGAAAATCGGCCAACGCGCCGGTCAGCGCAGGGTCGCGTCGATGCCGTGGAGCTTGTGACCCCACTTGCTACGCCACGTGTGGTTGCCGCCGACATCGACGACGATCATGTCATCGCCGCGGCAGTCGCCGCCGACGCCGATCTCCTCGCTTCCGGCGACCGTCACCTGCTCGCGCCTGGCAATCATGCTGGTGTTCGGATCGTCGATCCGGCCGAAGCAGTCCGTCTGCTGGGAGGCAGTTGATCAGACCGGCGGCGCGGCGGCGTCGGGGGCACCCCAGCACTGCCTACTGCGGCTCGATCCTGGCGATCCGTACGTCGTCCGCCCACTTGGCGCGTTCGTCGCGATCCTGCGCCGCGCACTGCTCGAGGCTGAGCGGCCTTGCGGTGAGCGCGAACTCGTTGACCAGGCGATTGTGGATGTCGCGCGAGGCAACCGCCTCGTTGATCAGCGCGTTCAGCTTTTCCTGGATCGGCTTGGGCGTGGCCTTGGGCACGGCGATGGCGAGGAAGCCGGTACTGGTGAAGCCGGGGAAACTCTCGCTGAGCGTCGGCAGATCGGGATAGAGCGGGCTGCGTTGCGGCAGGGTGATGGCAAGCGGCCGCGCCTTGTTCGCCACCACCTGGCCGCGCCCCGCGGTGAGGTCGACGAACATGAACTGGATGCTGCCGGCGTAGAGATCGTTCCAGGCATTGCCGATCGCCTTGTAGGCGACGCCCTGCCAGTCGACTCCCGCCTTGGTGGCCAGCACCTCGGCCGGCACCTGCGAACTCGCGTTGAAGTAGCCGAAATTGAGCTTGCCGGGATGCGCTTTGGCATAGGCCAGAAGGTCGGCCAGCGTCTTGTAGGGGCTGTCGGCCGGCACCACGAGGAAGGCGCCGCTCGAGCCGATCACGCCCACCACCTGGAAGTCCTTCTCCGGATCGTAGCCCGGGTTCTTGAACATGTGGATGTTGGCGGCGTTGGTCGAGGTCGTGGCCAGCATCAAGGTGTAGCCGTCGGCCGGCGAGGCCTTCGTCGCCAGCACGCCGACGATGCCGTTGGCGCCCGGCTTGTTCTCGACGACGAAGGGCTGGCCGGTCTTGTCCTCGATGTACTTGCCGATCAGGCGGGCGGTGATGTCGCCCGAGCCGCCCGGTGCGAAGGGCACGATGATGCGGATCGGCTTGGTGGGATAGGTCTCGGTCTGGGCCTGTGCAGGCAGCGCGGCGAAGAGGCTGGAGGAGAGGAGGAAACGGCGAGAGAGCGATGTGCGAAATACGGTCATGACGCTGCAGCATAAGGCAAAGGCTGCGCATGGACAGCGCGCCGCCTGCAGCCCTACCCTGCAGCCATGGCAACATCAGGTCGTCCGCCGCTCAGCGGAATCCGCGTCGTCGATTTCTCGCGCGTGATCGCGGGCCCCATGTGCACCCAGATCCTGTCCGACATGGGCGCCGAGGTGATCAAGATCGAGAATCCCGACGGCGGCGACGACACGCGCAAGGGCGCGGGCCCGCGGGCCGGCGGGCCGGCGGGCGAGAGCCACTTCTTCATGGCCTACAACAGGGGCAAGAAGAGCGTAGCGCTCGACTTCACCAAGCCCGAGGGCCAGGCGATCGTGCACAAGCTGCTCGCCTCGGCCGACGTCATGGTCGAGAACTTCCGACCGGGCGTGCTGAAGAAATACGGCTTCGACTATGCCAGCGTGCACGAGAAATATCCCAGGCTGATCTACCTCTCGATCTCGGCCTACGGCCAGACCGGGCCGCTGTCGGACCGGCCGGGCTACGATCCCGTGCTGCAGGCTGAGTCGGGCATGATGAGCGTCAACGGCGAGGCCAACGGTGAAGGACTGCGGCACGCGATCGCCATCGTCGACACCATGACGGCCATCCATTCGGTGGCGGCGATCAACGCCGCCCTCTATGCGCGGCGCGACACGGGCAAGGGCCAGCAGATCGATCTGGCGCTCTACGACACGGCGCTCGCCTGCCTCGGCAACATGGGCTCCTACTACCTGATCGGCGGCGAGCAGCCGCGGCGCGCCGGCAACGGCCACTTCGCCTCCGCCCCCAACAGCTCGTTCGAGACCAAGAACGGCAAGATCTATATGGCGGTCGCCAACCAGAAGCTGTTCACCGACACCTGCACCGCGCTGGGTCATCCCGAATGGGTCAAGGATCCGCGCTTCGGCACCGTGGCCGACCGGGTCGCCAACAAGCCCGAGCTGACGCGGCTGATGGAAGACGTGCTGAAGACCGACACCAAGGAGAACTGGGCGCAGAAGCTGCGCCACCTGCCGGCGGGACCGATCCGCAGCATGAAGGAGGCGCTCGACGAGCCCGAGGTCAAGCGCCGCGGCATGCTGAAGACCTATCAGCACACCAAAGTGGGCCCGGTGCCGATCATCGGCTCGAACTATCATTTCTCCGACACGCCGATCGACGATACGCGGCCGCCGCCGGCGCTGGGCGAGCACACCGACCAGGTGCTGCGTGAGCTGGCTGGGCTGGATGCCGCCGAGCTGGTCGCGCTGCGCGAGCTGAAGGTGATCGCCTAGTCCTGCCGGGCGCAGGGTATGTGCACTTGACAACCCAGCGCAAAGTTATGTCCTGGTTCTGCCGACACTCGTAGGGCGAGGAGCGGCAGTCATGCATCTTTCATGCTCTTCTTTCGAACCGCGCACCCAAGCTGGCGCCTTGACGTGCGTCATGACGCGAAATCACCGGCGGGAAGGGCGCAAAGGGCGGATACCGCCTGCAATTTCATTTGCTCAGGCGAATCAACGATTTGCGGCGTCGGTTTGCGCCGCCCGGATGCAGGCAGGCCGGGCGGAAACCGGCGGAAACCCCCTGCAAGAACCTTGATCATGTCGGCCGAAGCCAGCGCTTCAGGATGTCATTGGTCTCGTCGGGCTTCTCCATGGTGACGAGATGGCCGCATTGCTCGACCACGATCAGTTTGCTGCCCTTGATCGCCGCCGCCATCTCCTCGGAGAGGAACAGCGGCGTCGCGGCATCGTCGCGCCCGCACACCACGATCGTCGGGCATTTGATCCTGGGCAGGTCGGGCCGGCGGTCGGCGCGGATCGCCGCCAGCTCCTCCTGCCGCTTGTAGATCTCGACGCCGATCTCGCCGCACATCGCCACGACCTCGTCGACCAGCGCCTTGTCGGGCAGCCGGTAGGCCGGGATGAAGCGGGACATCTGAAGGCCCAGCACCAGCTCGAAATGGCCGTCGTCGGCGAGCCGGATGCGGGCCCGGCGGACGGCGCGCTCGGCCTCGTTCTGGCTGCGCATGCCGGTGTCGAGCAGGGCGAGCCTGGTCACGCGCTCGGCGGCGAACTGCATGATCTCGACCGCCAGCATGCCGCCCAGCGACAGGCCGGCCAGGGCGAACTTCTCGCTCGGCATCTGATCGACCACCCAGCGCGCCGCGCTTCGCCAGGTGTCCCAGACCGACAGGGGCGCGCGCCGCCAATCGGGCACGACAATGTCGGCCTCGGCCGCCAGGCCGGCGAGCTGGGCGGCATAGAGGCGCGGCGAGCACAGCATGCCCGGCACCAGAAGCAGGGGTGTCTTGGCCATTGGTCCTCCCGGGGCGAGCGTAGCCTAGGCCTCGCGGCTGGGATACCAATGAGAGGCCATGGCCGCCTTGCCCGTCATCGCTTCCGGTCGCGACATCCGGCTCGACCTGTTCCGCGGCTTGGCGCTGTGGTTCATTTTCCTCGACCACATCCCCACCAACATCGTGAGCTGGCTGACCGTGCGCAATTACGGCTTCAGCGATGCCACGGAGATCTTCGTCTTCATCTCGGGCTACACCGCGGTGATCGCCTATGCCCGCATGATGCAGCGCGAGGGCTGGCTGCGGGCGGCTTCGCGCGTCTACCGCCGCGTCTGGCAGCTCTATGTCGCGCACATCCTGCTGTTCGTGGCCTTTTCCGCCCAGGTCGCCTGGGTGTCGATGGCCCGCGACACGCCGGCGCTGATCGAGGAAATGGAGCTCATGGGGCTCGGCCAGAACCCCTACCAGGCCATCCTGCAGGCGGCGATTCTCAAGTTCCGGCCGGTCAATCTCGACGTGCTGCCGCTTTACATCGTCCTTCTGGCGGCCTTCCCCTTCGTGCTCCCCGTGGTCGTGCGCCGGCCGTGGTGGGTGATCGCCGTCTCGCTCCTGCTCTATGCCGCGACCTGCCACTTCAACTGGAACCTGCCGGCCTACCCGGAGAACAAGGTCTGGTTCTTCAATCCCATGGCCTGGCAGGTCGTCTTCTATGTCGGCTCGGCCTGCGCGGTGCTCGGCCCGCAGCTCGCCTGGCTCGATCGCTTCCGGCTGCCGCTGGCGGTGCTGGCCATTCTCTATATCTTGTTTGCCGCCGTCATCGCCCTGTCCTGGCAGTACAATCCGCTGCAGGAAATGATCCCGGCGTGGGTCTCGCGGCAGATCTACCCGATCGACAAGACCAACGTCGACATCCTGCGTTTCCTGCATTTTCTGGCGATGGCCTGGCTGGTCCGGATGGTTGTGCCGACGGATGCGGCCTTCCTCAGGTGGCGGGTTTTCGAGCCACTTCGCAGATGCGGCGAGCAATCGTTGCTTATATTCTGCATAGGCACTTTTCTTGCGTTGTCCGCCCAGGTAATCGTCAGCCAGTTCGAGGAGTCGCTCCTGTCGCAGATCGTGGTGAGCGTCGCAGGCATCGTCGTCATGTGCGTGGCCGCCTATGTGGCGACTTGGTTCAAGGGCGGAGGATCGGCCGGGCCCAAGAAGCCAATGGCGGAGGGCGCGCGATGAACCGGGCCTGGCATCGGCTGGCGGCGACCTGCGCCGCGCTGCTGCTTCTGCCGGCGGCGGCAGCGCCGCAATCCATGACCCATTGCCGCGCCAAGCCCGAGCTGCTCGAACTCGGCAATCCGCTGCTGATCGCTCGCAAGTCGATCGCCGAGCGCAAGCAGCTTCGCATCATCGCCCTGGGCTCGTCCTCGACCTCAGGCTACGGCGTGTCGAACCCGGCCTACGCCTATCCCGCGCAGCTCAAGCTGGGGCTGGACAAGGCCTTGCCTGGCGTCGATGTCGACGTGATCAATCGCGGCATCGGCGGCCAGGACGTGCAGGAGATGGCGGCGCGCATGCGCACGGAGATGGAGGGCAATCCGGCCTCGCTGGTGGTCTGGCAGACCGGCACCAACGCCGCCATCCGCCACATGCCGCTCGAAAAGTTCGAGGGCTGGCTGAGCAAGGGACTTCAGCTCGGCAAGTCGCTGGGCGCCGACTTCGTGCTGATGAACCTGCAGTACGTGCCCGCCGTGGTCGCCGAACCCGACAAGGAGGCGTACGAGAAGATCATGGCCGCCGCCGCCAAGGAGTACGGCGCGGGGCTGTTCCGGCGCTACGACATCATGCGCGGCTGGTACAAGGACGGCATGCCCTATGCCCAGTTCGTGCAGCTCGACGGCCTGCACCTCAACGATTTTGGCCAGAAGTGCATCGGCAAGCTGCTGACCCGGGCGATCCTCAACTCCCTCAACGGGCCCTGAAGACCATGCCCCGCCGCTTCGTCGACCTTTCGATCTACCTGGAAAACGACGTGATCTCCGATCCCGCGCCGTTCGGGCCCAGGATCCAGTATCACAAGCACGAGGATACGGCCGGCCAGATCGCCGGATTCTTCCCCGGCCTCAAGAAAGAGGACCTGCCCGACGGCCAGGGTTGGGCGGTCGAAAACGTCAACCTGTCGACGCACAACGGCACCCATCTCGACGCGCCCTATCACTTTCATCCGACCATGAACAAGGGCGAGCGCGCCATCACCATCGACGAGGTGCCGCTGGAATGGTGCTTCCAGCCCGGCGTCAAGCTCGACTTCCGCGACAGGCCGGACGGCCACGTGATCACGGCGAGGGAGGTCGAGGACGAGCTGAAGCGCATCGGCCACGAGCTGAAGCCGCTCGAGATCGTCGTCGTCAACACGCGCGCGGGCGCGCGCTACGGCAACGACGACTACGTCAATTCGGGTTGCGGCATGGGCTACGACGCCACGATCTATCTGCTGGAGCGCGGCATCCGGCTCACCGGCACCGATGCCTGGAGCTGGGACGCGCCGTTCTATTTCACCGCCCAGAAATGGGCGAAGGACCACGATCCCTCGATCATCTGGGAAGGCCACAAGGCCGGCCGGGACATCGGCTACTGCCATCTCGAGAAGCTGCACAATCTCGAGGCGCTGCCCGGCGACGGCTTCACCATCGCCTGCTTCCCCCACAAGATCCGCGGCGCCTCGGCCGGCTGGACCCGCGCCGTGGCGATCTTCGAGGAATAGGGCGGCGTCAGACCAGCGGTTCCGGCACGCCCGCCGGCAAGGGCATCTCGAAGACGTTGAGCGTCATCGACACCAGCATGTAGTAGCCGCAGACGCCCACCAGATCGACCACGCCCTGCTCGCCGAAGGCCTCGACCGCGCGCTTGTAGTTGGGCGGGGCGACGCGGTTGGTCTCGAGATACTCGGTGACGAAGTCGTAGACGATGCGCTCGGCGTCGCGCGTGAAGGGCGGCGTCTGGCGGGTGCGGACCGCCTCGACGATCGCGGCGGAAAGCCCGGCCTCCCGGGCCAGCCGCGCATGGGCGTAGAACTCGTACTGCGCCTTGAAGTGCCGGCCGATCAGGCAGATCGCCAGCTCCGACAGGTCGTTGGGCAGCGAGTTGTTGAAGCGGCAGTATTCGCCGAGCTTCTGGGCGCGGTCGGCCAGGACCGGGCTGCGCAGCCAGGGCTCGAACGGCCCGCGCAGGCCGCCGCGCGGGCCGGCGACGATGGCGTCGGCCACCTTCTTCTGTTCGGGCGTGAGCTTGTCGAGGTCGAGCGGGGCCAGGCGCGGCATCAGACGGTTTCCTCCAATTGCGGTGATGGCGGCCGATTACAGCGGGCAGCCGGCGTCGCCGACCATGTTGTTGTCGGCATTGTCGAATATGCGGTTGATCATCGCCTCGCCGGCGCGCTGGGCGGCGCCGGCCTGCGTGGTGCAGGAGCCGGTCGCTGTCCACAGCACCTTGCCGCTGTCGACCGCATAGAGCGTGAGCGTGATGCGCAGGGTCGGGCCCACCGTCGAGGGCGTGAGCCCGTCGCGCCGGCCGATCGGATTGTTGGGCAGCGCCATGCGCGGGTTGGAGCCCGGCGGCGCGTAGTCGGGCTGGCCGCCGATCGTGCCGGTGCTGCGGTCGTTGCCACCCAGAAGGTCGAAGAAGCTCACGTCCATGCGCATGACGTTGCCGCCGCTGAAGCCCACCTCGTTGCCGCGCTGGGCGATCCGGATCATCACCTGGCGGCGCAGCTCGCGCGCCAGGTGATTGTCGGAGGTGAGCTGGACGGCGACCTTGGTCTTGGGAATCTTCTGGTAGGCCTTGATCTCCATCTCGCCGAGCTTGGGGCCCTGGGCCACGCCCGGGGCGACGAGGCCTTGCGTCCAGGCGGGCAGGGTCATGAAAAACGCCGACAGCGCGACAAGAGCGGCTCCGATGGGCGCCGTGAGATGCATCTGGTCCCCCTAGGCTGCAAGCTTGCGCCAGCCGGGCTCGTCCCGGTCCAGCATGCGCTTCAGCGACTCGAAATGCAGGAGGGCCTGCTGGGCCTCGCCTGCGATCTGATTGGCCGTGTGTTCGGCCAGCGCCTCGTCGATATTGTGCAGCGGCCGGCCGGTCTGCATGGCCAGCACCTGCACCATCGCGGCGCGCTCCAGGTAGTAGAGATCGTCGTAGGCCTGCGCCACCGTGGCCCCGGTGACGATGACGCCGTGGTTGCGCAGGAACAGGATGTCCTTGTCGCCCAGGGCGCGACACATGCGGTCGCCTTCCTGGGAGGAGAGCGCCACGCCGCCATAGGCCTCGTCGTAGGCGATGCGGTTCCAGTAGCGGAAGGCGTTCTGGGTGCACATCTCGATGCGCCCGTCGCGGAGCGACGTGAGCGCGGTGGCGTAGGGCATGTGGGTGTGCAGCACGACCTTGGCACGCGGGTTGCCGGCATGCAGGCGGGCATGGATGAAGAAGGCGGTCGCCTCGACGGCGTAGCGGCCTTCGATCACCTTGCCGGCGCCGTCGGCGACCACGAGATCGGAGGGCGTGATCTCCGACCAGTGCAGGCCCTGCGGATTGACCAGGAAGAGCTCCTCGCGGCCCGGCACGGTCATGCTGAAATGGTTGCACACGCCCTCGTTCAACCCATGCCGTGCGGCCGCCCGCAGCGCGGTCGTGAGGTCGATCCGCGCCTGGGTTATCGGGTCGTTGGCCAGCATCGCAAGAACTCCATTGCCGACAGCCGTAGTGCGTCGCGATGATGCGGCCAAGCGCATATCGCGGCCAAGCAAAATCGCCGCAGCGGGAGTGGCACCGTGACCGTCCTGTTTCGCTCGCCGCTGGGGGCGTTGCTGGCAAGGCCCTGGGTCGATCGAGCCGGGCTCATCGGGCTCGGGCGCTGGTATTTCCCGCTGTCGCGCCTGTGGGCGGCGGCCAATGTCTCGGACGGGAACATTGCACGTTTTCGCGAGGAGGTCGGCGCGGCCTCGTCCGGCCTCTGGCGCGAGCCCTATCTGCGGTCGCTGCTGGCGCGCAACAGCCGGCTGCGCGCCGCCGCCGAGGCGACGCGGGCGGCCTGGGAGATGGCGATATTCGATGAGCAGATGACCGATGGCGATCGGCTGCGGCTGCTGGACGAGGAGCGCCGGCAGGCCGCCACCCGCCATCTGGCGGGCCGGCTGTCGTTCTATCCGCTGCTGTTTCCGCGCAACCCGCCGCCGGCGCGATGGCGGATCGACCGTCCGGCCGATGCCCGACGCGAATTCGGACCGATGCTCGCGCGGCCCGACCGTCTGTACGACGTGCCGATCGATATGCGGACGATCAGCATCTCGCGGCCGGTGTCGAAGAACGGCATCCGCGAATACTGGTTGCGGGCGCCGACGCCGGCGCCGCGATTGCGCAGGCGGGCCGGCAGCGAGCGGTTCTATGCGCGAGTCGTCGAACCCCTCCACGCCTGCCCGCAGGCCACGCTGATCTTCGGCAGCGGCCTCTGCCTGGAGTTCGAGCTTCTGGCCGTGGTCAGGGATCCCGGTGCGCGACTCGCCGGCCTGGGGTGGCGGGTCGTTGAGCCCATATCGCCCTATCACGGCCTGCGGGCGATGCCGGGCCATTATGGTGGCGAGCCGTTCTTCGCCGCCGGGCCGAGCAGTTCGATCGACCTGATCGCCGGGCAGGCGATCGAATCGGCGCTGCTGGTGGCGTGGAGCCGGGGCCGCTTCGGGGGCCACGTCGCGCTCGCCGGCATTTCGATGACCTCGTTCGTTGCCCAGCAGGCCGCCAGCCGCTGCCATCTGTGGCCGGCCGACGCGCGGCCGGACGCGGTCATGCTGATCAGCCACTCGGGTCGCATCGAGGACGTGACCTTCGCCGGCGCGCTTGCCCTGAGGCTCGGCCTCGATCGCGCGCTGACCGGGGCGGGCTGGTCGCGCCGGGCGCTGGGCGAACTTTCGCGCCTGGTCGATCCGACCGGGACGCCATCATTGTCGCCCTCGCGGATCGTGTCGGTGCTCGGCGAGACGGATCGCTGGGTGCCCTATGGCGACGGCCTGGCCGTGGCGCGGCGCTGGAAACTGCCCGAGGCCAACATCTTCAGATATCCGCTGGGCCATCTCGGCATGCCCGTGCAGCTCACGCGCGATTCCGCGCCGTTCGAGCGGCTCAGACAGGTCCTGGCCGGACAGTGATGCGGGCGGAAGACACCTCGCGCACCAGCTTGTTGCGCACGGCGCGGCCGAACTGCTCGAAATTGTCGGCCACGATCAGGAACGATCCCGGCCCGCCGATGACGTTGTCTTCGTAGTACTTGTCGAGCGTGAGGTCGGGCGGCCGGCCGAAATTGGTGCGATTCATCATCACCGGCAGGCCGTTGATCACGATGCCCTGCTCCACCAGCTTGTCGCGCGCCAGCTCGGCCGGCGGCCCGTCGTTGGTGCGGCCGTCGCCGGAGATGTCGATGACGCGCCGCTTGGAGGTGAAGCCCGAATTGTCGAAGCGCGCGCCGGCATGGGCCAGCGCAGCGCCGACAGCCGTCCAGCTCTGCGACGAGCGCGGCGCCTCGGCAAGCTTCTCGGCGAAGCGGTGCGCCGCGCCGGCGCTGTCGATCAGCGTCCAGTCGATCACCACCATCTGGTAGTGCGTGCCCGCCCATTCGGTGTAGCAGACGGCGATGCGTCCGTTGTCGCCCGACAGGATGGCGTCGACGACCCGGTCGTTGGTCAGCGCTTCGGTATAGCCGCGGCGCTGCAGCTCCGCTTCGACCTCGTCGATCGACCTCGAGACGTCGACGGCCAGCACGAGTTGCAGGTCGACCGGCGTATCGTCCGCCCGTGCCGACGTTGCAGCGGCCAATGCCGCCAGAGAGCCCACAAACGCGGTGCGCCGCTTCATGCCCATCTCCTGTCGAGCGGGGCAAGCATAGCACCCGACGCCGCCCGCAAACAAAAACGCCGGAGAAAAATCTCCGGCGTTTCCGCTGCGACCGGCTTCACGGTCTATTGATCGTCGTCGAACCCGCGCTTGCGTGGCTCGTAGTCGCGCTCGCGCCGCGGCCGATCCGAGCCGCCGCCGTGCCGACGCGGCGGCCGGGCGAAATCGCCAGCGCCACCGCCGCCGCCATCGAAGCCGCCGCTCGGCGGGGGGGCGCCGGAGAAATCGGCGCGCCGATCGCGCATCGGGCCGCCCTCGCCTGCGCCACCACCAGGGCCGGCGCCGCGATAGCCACCACCACCACCACCACCGCCGCCGTAGCCGCCGCCACCACCGCCGCCACGATAGCCGCCGCCACCGCCGCCGCCGTAGCCGCCACCACCGCCGCCGCCATAGGGCGGGCGCGGTCCGCGCGGGCGGAAGCCGCCGCCGTCGCGACCACCGCCGCCGCCGCCTCCGCCGAATCCGCCGCCACCGCCGGGCTGCCGCTCGACGGCTTCGCGGACGGCGATCGACCGGCCATCCAGCAATGCGCCGTTCATGGCCTGCATGGCCGCGGCGCCTTGATCATCTGTTTCCATCTCGAGGAAGGCGAAGCCGCGGCTGCGGCCGGTCTCGCGATCCACGATCACTTTCGAAGAGGTGACGGTGCCGAACTGAGAGAAGGCTTCTGACAGACGCTCAGACGTGACCGAATAGGGCAGGTTGCCCACAAACAATTTACGACTCATTCAAGGCTCGGGGCTGGAGGAAGGATAGAGCGGAGTCCGGCGCGCGCTTGCTGGACGACCGGGTCCAAGCGTTTCGTCGACAGTTGACAGATGACCAAGAAGCTCACGGGAAGACGTTGACCGGTATCGCGCCCTGCGACTGCGCCGAGACTCATGATGATACTCGTCGGCCAGTGTCGCAATGCAGCTTTTATGCGCTGATTCACGCCGCGAGTCCACCGTCGCCGCAAAGGTTGAGATCGTCCAGGCCCAGTCACACAATCGCCACGGACAAGGGAGGAGACCCAATGATCGTCGATCACCGCACCTACGAACTGCAGCCCGGAAGGCTGCGCGAGTTTCTCGTGCTCTACGAAAAGGAGGGCTTGCCGGTCCAGAGGAAGCATCTCGGCAATCTTGTCGGATTTTTCACGACGGAGGTCGGCAATGTGAACGAGATCGTGCATATCTGGGCGTACGAGGATCTCGCCGACCGCACGAAGCGCCGCGCCGCGATGGCCGCCGATCCGGCCTGGCAGGCTTATTTGCAGAAGAGCCGAGATTTCATGAAGCACATGAACAACAAGATATTGGTGCCGACGTCCTTCTCACCTACGAAGTAAGGGAAAAATCATGGCGAACTCTCCCCCGTGCCGCAGCGGCGCGCAGGTTCTGATCGATCAGCTCCGTATTCACGGTGCCGATACGATCTTCGGCGTTCCGGGCGAGAGCTACCTCGCGGCGCTCGACGCGCTCTATGCCCAGCGCAATTCGATCCGCTACGTCATCTGCCGCCAGGAAGGCGGCGCGGCCAACATGGCGGAAGCTTACGGCAAGCTAACGGGCAAGCCCGGCATCTGCTTCGTCACCCGCGGGCCGGGCGCCACCAACGCCAGCATCGGCTTGCATACCGGCTTCCAGGATTCGACGCCCATGATCCTGTTGGTGGGGCAGGTGGCGCGCGAGCAATCCGACCGCGAGGCGTTCCAGGAGATCGACTACCGGCGCATGTTTGGGCAAATGTCCAAATGGGTCGCCCAGATCGAGGATGCGCGGCGCATCCCCGAGCTGGTGAGCCAGGCCTTCCATCGCGCGGTCAATGGCCGGCCGGGACCTGTCGTCCTCGCCTTGCCCGAAGACATGCTGACCGACGAGGTCGAGGTCGCCGACGCCGGGCCCTACCGGATCGCGCGCGGCGCGCCGTCGGCGACCGACATGGCGACCCTGCGCGAGCATGCTGGAGCAGGCGAGACAGCCGATGGTGATCCTGGGCGGTGGCGGCTGGAGCGCCGAGGCCTGCGCCGACATCCGGACCTTCATCGAGGCCAACAACCTTCCGGTGACGACGGCCTTCCGCAACCAGGACCTGCTCGACAACCGCCACGCCAATTTCGTCGGCGATCTCGGCATCGGCGTCAATCCGCCGCTCGGCAAGCGGCTGAAGGAGAGCGACCTGATCCTGGCGATCGGCCCCAGGCTGGGCGAGGCGACCACCGGCGGCTACACGCTGTTCGACCTGCCCGTTCCCAGGCAGAAGCTGGTGCACGTCCATGCCGGCGCCGAGGAACTCGGCCGCGTCTACCAGGCGACCCTGCCGATCAACAGCGGCATGGCGAACTTCGCCGCGGCGGCCAAGGCGATGAAGCCGGTCGACGGCGCGCGCTGGAAGGCCAATGTCGAGGCCGCGCGCGCCGACTACCTCAAGAACATCGAGCCCAACCAGCAGCCCGGCGCCGTCAACATGACCGAGGTGATCGCCTGGCTGAACAAGCGTCTGCCCGACGACGTGATCGTGACCAACGGCGCCGGCAACTACGCGGCCTTCCTGCATCGCTTCTTTCAGTATCGCGGCTTCAAGACCCAGCTCGCGCCCACCAGCGGCGCCATGGGCTACGGCGTGCCGGCGGCGGTGGCGGCCAAGGTCGCCGAGCCCAACCGCATGGTGGTGTCGTTCGCCGGCGACGGCTGCTTCCTGATGAACGGCCAGGAGTTCGCCACCGCCGTCCAGCACGGCGCCAACGTCGTGATCGTGGTCGTCGACAACGGCATGTATGGCACCATCCGCATGCACCAGGAGCGCGAGTATCCGACGCGCGTGCACGGCACCGAGCTCAAGAATCCCGACTTCGCGGCCTATGCCCGCGCCTTCGGCGGCCACGGCGAGACGGTCGAGAGGACCGCCGACTTCGCCGCCGCTTTCGAGCGGGCGGTGGCGGTGGCCAAGCCCGCCATCATCCACGTCAAGACCGATCCCGAGGCGCTCACCTCGCGCATCACCCTGAGCAAGCTGCGTGAGCAGGCTTTGGCCAAGCAGCACTAGGACAAACGGGGCTGTGGCGGAGGGACTTGCGCGGTCCCTTCGGCCTCTGTATAGAACGCACCACCGTGGAATTTGGGCCGACCGGCTTGCGACCACGTTAAACATCGCTAAAAGGTCGGAGTGCTCGAAAAAGCCCCCGTCCTTTCGGTCGGGGGTTTTTCGTTGCGCGCTTGCGCGCCGGTTGAGGAGAGGGCCATGGACGGGACGATCTCGAACAAGAAGGCGCGCGCCGATCAGTCGAGCTGGCGGCCGCAGACCCGCGCCGTGCGCGGCGGGCAGCTGCGCAGCAATTTCGACGAGACCTCGGAGGCGCTCTACCTGACTTCCGGCTACGCCTATTCCAGCGCCGAGGAGGCCGAAGCCACCTTCAAGGGCGAAAGCGGCCACTACCAGTATTCGCGCTTCGGCAACCCCACCGTCACCATGTTCGAGAACCGTCTGGCGGCGCTCGAGGGCGCCGAGGCCTGTCGCGCCACCTCGACCGGCATGTCGGCGGTGTTCTTCGCCCTGCTGGCGCTGCTCAAGGCCGGCGACCGCGTCGTCGCGGCGCGCCAGCTCTTCGGCTCCTGCCACTACATCGTGGCCGACCTGCTGCCCAAGTACGGCGTGCAGAGCGAGCTGGTCGACGGCAACGACCTCGTGGCCTGGGAGAAGGCGCTGTCCAAGCCGGCACAGGCCGTGCTGTTCGAATCGCCGTCCAATCCCATGCTCGACATCGTCGACGTCAAGGCGGTGTGCGAGCTCGCGCACAAGGCCGGCGCCAAGGTCGTGCTCGACAACGCCTTCGCCACGCCGATCCTGCAGCGTCCGCTCGAATGGGGCGCCGATATCGTCGTCCATTCCGCCACCAAGTACATCGACGGCCAGGGCCGCACGCTGGGCGGTGCCGTGCTGGGCTCGAAGGAGTTCATCCTCGACAAGCTGCAGCCCATCATCCGCAACACCGGCCCCTCGCTCAGCCCGTTCAACGCCTGGGTGCTGGTCAAGGGCATGGAGACGCTGGGCCTGCGCGTCGATCGCCACTGCGCCAATGCCGCGCGCGTGGCCGACGCGCTGGCGGGTCATCCCGCCATCTCGCGTGTGCTCTACCCGGGCCGCAGCGATCATCCGCAGCACAAGCTCGCCATGAAGCAGATGTCGGGGGCGGGCGGCGTCGTCACCTTCGATCTCAAGGCCGGCAAGTGGGCGGCGTTCGAGACGCTGAACCGGCTGAAGCTGATCGACATCTCCAACAACCTGGGCGACGCCAAGAGCCTGGTGACCCATCCTGCGACCACCACCCACATGCGCATCGGCGCCGAGGAACGCGCCAGGCTCGGCATCAACGACGGCACCGTGCGCATCTCGGTAGGCCTCGAGGATGTCGAGGACATCATCGCCGATCTGATGCAGGCGCTTGGCGGCTGACGCCGCCATGCCGCTTGCCGGCACCCTTTGGCGGGCCAACGCCGACCTGGCGGAGCGCATCCTGGCGCACCGCTTCATGCGCGGCCTGCGGGACGGATCGCTGCCGGTCGACAGCTTCAAGGGCTATGTGGCGCAGGATGCCTATTTCCTGGAGGCCTTCGCGCGCGCCTATGGCTTTTGCCTGGCCCACAGCACGGCGCGCGAGGACATCCAGAGCTTCGCCGAGCTGATCGCGGGCGTGCGCGAGGAATTGGCGCTGCACGAAGGCTACGCCCGGCGCTGGCAGGTCGAGCTTGCCGGCGTGACGCCGGCCGCGGCGACCGCCGCCTATGTCGGCTTCCTGCTGAAGACGGCGGAGCTCGGCAAGCTCGGCGAGACGATCGCCGCCATGACGCCCTGCATGCGCCTCTATGCCTTCCTCGGCCGATCGCTTGCCGTGCGCGAGGGGGCGCCGCTCTACGAGGAATGGATCAGGACCTACGCCGACCCTGATTTCGAGGCGCTGGCGGCGCGGCTGGAAGCCCTGCTCGACCGGCATGCTCACGACAGCGAGGCCGTGCGCGCGAACTACCGCCGGGCCATGGAGCTCGAATACGACTTCTTCGACGCCAACGTCTAAAGAGCGGCGAGTTTCTCCATCGATCGATCGAGCGCGCCGTGCAGGTCGGCGGTGAGGCGCGCGCCCATCGCCGCGCGCACCTCCTGCTCGGCCTCCGCCCACAGCGGCAGGGCGCGCTTGAACAGGGCGCGGCCGGCCGGGGTAGCGACGAGCTCGCGGCGCCGCTTGTCGCCGGAGGCCGCCTGCTCGATCAGGCCGTCTTGCAGCAAGGGCCGCAGGTTGCGGGTGAGGGTGGTGCGGTCCATGGCCAGCAAGTCGGACAGCGGGCCGATGGCGATCGGTCCCTTGGCGCAGACGAACCCCAGCAGGGAAAATTGCGAGATCTTGAGGCCGGTCGATGCCAGGTGCCGGCTGTAGATCTGCGTCACCCGCCGCGCCGCGCCACGGATACGAAAGCACGTACATTCGGCAGGCGAGAGCCGCAGCGACTGTCCGGACATGCAACAAGTCTAATACACCGCCTTGCAGTGGCCAAGGACGAATGTGTATATGCACTCAAATAGCGATGGAGAGGCCAATGGCTCCCGATTCGAGTGATGTCGAGGTTGGCGTGGTGCCGCTCGAGCAGGCCCGCACCCTGGACGGGTTGACGCTGTTCAAGGGCCTGCTGGAGGGCCGTTTCCCCGCGCCGCCCATCTCCAAGGTGCTGGGCTTCAAGGTGACGGAGGTCGAGCCCGGCCGCGTGGTGTTCGCCTATACGCCGGTTTTCGACCACTACAATCCGCTGGGCACCGTGCATGGCGGCATCGCCGCCACTCTGCTCGATTCGGTGATGGGCTGCTGCATCCACACCATGCTCAAGGCCGGCACCGGCTACACCACGGTCGAGATCAAGGTGAACTATGTGCGCGCCATGACCGACAAGACCGGGCCGGTCCGGGCCGAGGGCAAGGTGATCAATGTCGGCTCGCGCATCGGCACGTCGGAAGGCCGGCTCTACGACAAGGACGGCAAACTGCTGGCGCACGGCACGACGACCTGCCTGATCTTCGCGATCTAGTACGCTAGCCTGCATGCGGCATGCGGCTTGCCGGATTTGACCTTTTGGCGGGATGATCCCATGTCAGAGTTCCAGGGATACATGCCGCGCGATGTACACAGCCACAACCCGTGCCATTCAGGTGACCGTCAGGCCCCAATATCTGCCTGACCAGTCCGATCCCGAGAAATCCCAGTTCGTATGGGCCTATCAGGTCCGCATCGAGAACAAGGGCGATGTCGCGGTGCAGTTGCGCAGCCGCCATTGGCAGATCACCGATGCGCTCGGCCGTCGGAAGGACGTCAAGGGACCCGGCGTCGTCGGCAAGACGCCGATGCTGCGCCCAGGCGAGGTGTTCGAGTACACTTCCGGCACGCCGCTTTCCACGCCTTCCGGCTTCATGGGCGGCACCTACCAGATGGTGAGCGAGTCCGGCGAGAACTTCGACGTAGAGATCCCGACCTTTTCTCTCGATACACCCAGCGCCGGACGCCGGCTCAACTGAGGGGAATGACCATGAACAGGATGCTGAAGAAGAGCGAGATGGTCTCGCTCGCCACCGGTCTTACGCGTCCTTCGCGCGAGGAGGCGGAAGCCGCGGTGCGCACGCTGATCCGCTGGGCCGGCGACGATCCGGACCGCGAGGGGCTGGTCGGCACGCCGGACCGCGTGGTGCGCGCCTACGAGGAATTCTTCGGCGGCTACGATGACGATCCGCGCGAGATGCTGCAGCGGACCTTCGAGGAGGTCGAGGGCTACGACGAGGTCGTGGTGCTCCGCGATATTCGCCTCGAATCGCACTGCGAGCATCACATGGTGCCGATCATCGGCAAGGTCCATGTCGGCTATCTGCCCGACAAGCGCGTGGTCGGCATCAGCAAGCTCGCCCGCGTGGTCGACGCCTTCGCCTACCGCCTGCAGATCCAGGAGAAGCTGACGGCGCAGATCGCCAACACCCTGCAGGAGGTCCTGCAGCCGCGCGGCGTCGCCGTCGTCATCGAGGCGGCGCATCAGTGCATGACCACGCGCGGCGTGCACAAGTCCGACGTCGCCATGGTGACCAGCCGCATGCTGGGCGCCTTCCGCGACAATGGCGAGACTCGCCGCGAATTCCTGACCATGATCGGCAGGACGTCCCTTTGAGTGAGCAAGGAGCATCATGGCTGGAGAGATCGTCGGTTCGGTTGAAATGCTGCGCCGTCTCGTGGCGTTCGACACCACTTCGCGCAATTCCAACCTGGCGCTGATCGAGTACGTTCAAGGCTATCTCAAGGAGCATGGCATCGGCTCGAAGCTGGTGCCGAGCGAGGACGGCAAGAAGGCCAACCTGTTCGCCACCGTCGGGCCCGAGGTGAAGGACGGCGTGGTGTTGAGCGGCCATACCGACGTGGTGCCGGTCGACGGCCAGCCGTGGGACACCGACCCGTGGACGCTCGCCCTGAAGGACGGCAAGTACTACGGTCGCGGCACCTGCGACATGAAGGCGTTCTACGCCGTTGGCCTCGCCATGCTGCCCGAGTTCAAGAAGGCCAGGTTGAAGAAGCCGATCCACTTTGCGCTCTCCTACGACGAGGAGGTGGGCTGCATCGGCGCCCATGCACTGGCCGCCCGCATGGCGAGCGAGGTACCGAGGCCGCGCGCCATCATCATCGGCGAGCCGACCATGATGACGGTGGTCCACGCCCACAAGGGCGCGCAGATCTACGTCACGAAGTTCACCGGCTTCGAGGCCCATTCGTCGATGACCCATCTGGGTGTCAGCGCCATCCATTTCGCCGGCGAGTTCGTGCACTACCTGAACAAGGTGCAGGACGAGCTGGACGCCAAGGCGCCCAAGCAGAGCGAGTTCATGCCGCCGGCCGCGACCTTCAATGTCGGCACCATCGTGGGCGGCACGGCGGGCAACATCCTGGCGCGCGAATGCGAGGTGCTGTGGGGCTATCGCGAGCTGCCGTCCGAGCCGCTCGACGCGCTGGGCAGGCGCGCCATCGACTGGCTGGAGACGGAGCTGCTGCCCAGGATGAAGGCCAAGCATCCGGCGGCCGCCATCGACACGGTGCTGCGCTCCTCGACGCCGGCCTTCTCGCCCGAGGGTAACGAGGAAGCCAAGACCCTGGCCGGCAACTGGTCGGGCTCCAATACGGTGGGCAGCGTGGTCTACGGCACCGAGGCCGGCATTTTCCGCAAGACGCTGGGCGTGCCGACCGTGGTGTGCGGGCCGGGCGACATCGCCCAGGCGCACCAGCCCAACGAGTTCATCCTCGCCTCGCAGATCGAGGCCTGCGAGGGCTTCATGCGTCGCATGGTCGAATGGGCCTGCCGCGACTAGACGAAGATCGCCGCTCGGCGCGCGCCTGGCTCTATGCCGCCGAGGCGTAGATCCGGTCGAGGTCGCGGTCGTCGTAGGCGTATTCGGTCGAGCAGAATTCGCACTTCACGGCCACGCGGCCGCTCTTGTCGCGCAGGTCGTCCAGCTCCTCGCGCCGGATCGAGCGCAGCACGCGGTCGATGCGCTCGCGGCTGCAGCGGCAGCGCGCGGCGAAGGCGCGGCGGGCGAACAGTCGCGGCCGCTCGGCATGGAACAGGCGGTGGAGCAGGGTAATGCCGGCAAGGTCGGGAGACAGCATCTCGGCCTCGGTCGCCGAGGCCATCAGGATCACCGCCTTGCGCCAGTCATCCTCGCGCTGCTCATGATCGACGGAGAGGCGGCCGGCGTCGAATTCCGGCATCTGCTGGACCATCAGCGCCGCCGCCCGCCAGTGCACGGCATCGCCGTCGACGAAGCGCTCGGCCGCGATCTTGATGCCGGTCGGAAGCTGCTCGGACTGGCGGAAATAGGTGTGCGCGCAATCGGCAAGCGTGGCGCCTTCGAGCGGCACGATGCCCTGATAGCGCTGGGTGTGCTGGCCCTGGTCGACGGTGAAGGCGAGCCGTCCCCGGCCGAACAGCCGGGGCACATAGCGCTCGGGCGCTTCGCCGTTGCCGCTGCCCAGCGCCACCGCGAGCTTCCAGGAATCGAACTGGGCGTAGCCGCGCAACGCCCCGTCGGTCGTGAGGTCGGTGACGAGCAGGCGGATCGGCCCGTCGCCCGAGATCTGCAGGGTGAAGATGCCGTCGTATTTCAGCGAGGTCGCGAGCGCCGCGCACAGCACCATCGCCTCGGCCAGCGGCCGCGCCACGGCAAGCGGATAGCCGTGGCGCTCGATGACGGCGTCCAGCGACGGGCCGAGCCGGACGAGGCGCCCGCGCACGCCCAGCGCGTCGAGCTGGAAGGGCAGGGCCTGGTCGTCGTCGGAAGCATCGAGGCCTTCCGACGACGCTGTTCACGACAGGCACCAGGCCAGGATGCTTTTCTGGGCGTGCAGGCGGTTCTCCGCCTCGTCGAACACGACCGACTGCGGTCCGTCGATCACCTCGGCGGTGACCTCCTCGCCGCGGTGCGCCGGCAGGCAATGCATGAAGACGGCATCCGGCTTGGCCTGCTTCATCAGGCGCTGGTCGACCTGGTAGCCGCGCAGCAGGTTGTGACGGCGGGCGGCGCTGGAGCTGTGCGGATCCTCGTCGCCCATCGACACCCAGGTGTCCGTGACGACGCAGTCTGCGTCGCGCACGATCGTCTCGGGATCGTGGCCGATGGTGATACGGCCCTTGGACTTCTCCGCCCAGGTCAGTACGTCGGCCGGCGGCTCGAGCTCCGGCGGGCAGGCCACGCGCAGCTCGAAGTCGAACTGCACGGCGGCATGGATCCAGCTCGTCGCCATGTTGTTGCCGTCGCCCGACCAGGCGATCGCCTTGCCCTGGATGGGGCCGCGATGCTCCTCGTAGGTCATCACGTCGGCCATGAGCTGGCAGGGATGCGTCTTGTCGGTGAGCCCGTTGATCACCGGCACGGTCGCGTACTTGGCCATCTCGAGGAGCTTCTCCTCGACGGTGGTGCGCATCATGATGATGTCGACGTAGCGGCTCAGCACCCGCGCGGTGTCGGCGATGGTCTCGCCGCGCCCGAGCTGGGTGTCGGTGCGGCCCAGCATGATCGTCTGGCCGCCCAGTTCGCGCATGCCGACCTCGAACGACACGCGGGTGCGTGTCGAGGGCTTCTCGAAGATCATGGCGAGCGTCTTGCCGGCGAGCGGCTTGTCGTGCCCGCCGTTCAGCCGCGCCTTTTTCATCGCCTTGCCGCGATCGAGGATCTGGCGAAGCGTCTTGGGATCGACCTGGTCGAGGTCGAGGAAATGCTTCGGGGTCGCCATGGCCTACTCGGCGGCCTTGTTGGCACCCTGGGCACCCGCTTCGAACGACTGCGCGGCCTTCTCGAGGATGCCGATACCCTCGTCGAGCGCCGCCTTGTCGGCGATCAGCGCGGGGAAGATGCGGATCACGTTCTCGCCCGCGATCGGCACCAGCATGCCCAGCGACAGCAGGCGGTCGACCATGTCGCCCGCCGGCACCTCGCAGCGCAGTCCCTGCAGGAAGCCCGTGCCGCGCGCTTCGGCGAACACCTTGGGATGCTTCTTCACCAGCGCCTGGAGCCGGCCCTTGAGGTATTCGCCGCGCTCGTGCACGCCCTGGATGAAGCCCGGCTGCAGCAGCACGTCGAGCACGGCGTTGGCCACGCCCGTCGCCAGCGGATTGCCACCATAGGTCGAGCCGTGCGTGCCCGGCACCATGCCGACCGCCGCCTTCTCGGTCGCCATGAAGGCGCCGATCGGGAAGCCGCCGCCCATGCCCTTGGCGACCGCCATGACGTCAGGCGCCACGCCCGACCATTCGTAGGCGAAGAGCTTGCCGGTGCGGCCGAAACCTGTGTGGATTTCGTCGTAGAACAGCAGCAGCCCGTACTCCTCGCACATCGCGCGCAGCGCCTTCAGGAACTCGGGCGTCGTCTCGCGCACGCCGCCCTCGCCCTGGATCGGCTCGACCAGGATGCCGGCCGTCTCGTCGTCGATCATGTCGCGCACGACGTTGGCGTTGTTGAGCGGCGCGTGGAGATAGCCCGGCGCCGGCGGCCCGAAGCCTTCGAGGTATTTCTCGTTGCCGGTGGCGGCGAGCGCGTTCAGCAGGCGACCGTGGAAGGCCGCCTGGAAGCAGATCAGCTTGTAGCGCTTGGGCTTGCCGTTCGCGTACTGGTACTTGCGGATCAGCTTGATGCCGCCCTCGATCGCTTCCGCGCCCGAGTTGCAGAAGAACATCGTGTCGGCAAACGTCAGGTCGGCCAGCCGCCTGGCCAGCTTCTCGCCGTTGCCCACCCGGTAGAGGTTGGAGGTGTGCCAGAGCTTGGCGCCCTGCTCGGTCAGGGCCTTGACCAGAGAGGGATGGCAGTGGCCCAGCGCGTTCACGGCGATGCCGGACGTGAAGTCGAGAAAACGTCGGCCGTCCGTCGCGTAGAGATAGTTGCCCTCTCCGCGTTCGAACACGACGTCCTTGCGACCGTACGTCGGCATCACAGCCGTAATCACGAGACCCTCCTGCAAAAAAGAAATAGCCCGCTCTTCGACCACGGCTCCGGAACGGAATGACCGGGGTTGAGCGGGGCCGGGCACTATCTTACCGAGGTCCGGGTGTGTCAACTTGGCCCACCGGCGCAGGCCTGCGTCTTGAGAGGGCCCCACCCCTCTGCTAGGAGACCCCGCCTTCCATGATGCCGCTGCCCACCCGCAATTCCAAGCTTGCCTTGCGTCGCGCCGATTTCCGCTCGGTGCCCGAGATGCTGGACTATGCGGCGGGGGGAGATACGGGAATCACCTTTTATAATGTCAGGGGCGAGATTCTTTCGGTCCTGCCGTGGCGGGACATCCGTGCCCGGGCCGAGATCGTCGCCCGGCGGCTGATCGGCGCGGGCTTCGCGCCCGGCGAGCGGATCCTGATCACCGCCGACACCTGGCCAGGTTTCTTCGACACCTTCTTCGGCACCCAGTACGCCGGCCTTCTGCCGGTGCCGGTCTCGATCCCGGTCGGGATCGGCGGCAAGGACGCCTATCTCGACCAGCTGCGCCGCCAGCTTGCCGCCTCGGGCGCCGTGGCGGCTCTGGGCGTCGACGATCTGGGCGGCTTCCTGGCAGACGCTGCCCGGGAATTGCCCGCCGTTCGCCTGCATGGCGGCATGGCCGTGCTCGAGGCGCTGCCCGAGAAGCCCGTCGACCTCCGGCCGTTGAGCGCGGACGATCTCTGCTACATCCAGTTCTCGTCGGGCAGCACGCGCCATCCGCATGGCGTGCAGATCACCCAGCGCGCCCTGATGGCCAATCTGGTCGGCATAACCGGTCCCGCAGGCCTCGACGTGGTCGCAGGCGACCGTGCCGTGAGCTGGCTGCCGCTTTACCACGACATGGGTCTGATCGGCTTCCTGATGGCGCCGCTTTCCAGTCAGCTCTCGATCGACTATCTGACGCCGCGCGATTTTGCCCGCCGGCCGGTTCAGTGGCTCAATATCATCTCGCGCAACCGCGGCACCATCGCCTACAGCCCGAGCTTCGGTTACGACCTCGCCGCCCGCCGTGCCGCCAGCCAGGTGCCGGCCGACCTCGACCTTTCGAGCTGGCGCCATGCCGGCATCGGCGGCGACATGATCAGGCCCGACGTGCTCGACCGCTTCTCCGAGACCTTCGAGAACGCCGGCTTCGACCGCAGGGCCTTCATCCCGAGCTACGGCATGGCCGAGGTCTGCCTGGCCATCACCTTCAGCCCGCACGGCACCGGCGCGCGCGTCGACGCGATCGATCGCGCGGCGCTTGCCGATGGTCGCGCCCAGCCGGCCGGCGATCCTTCCGACTCGCATCGCGCGCGTTGCTTCGTGCTTTGCGGCAGGGTGCTGCCCGGCCACCATCTCGAAGTGCGCGGCGAGGACGGCAAGGTCCTGGGCGACCGCGACGTCGGCCGCATCTTCGTCAAGGGCCCCAGCGTCATGCCGGGCTATTTCGGCGAGGCCGATGCCACACGCGAGGTTCTGTCGGACGATGGCTGGCTCGATACCGGCGATCTCGGCTACACGCTCGCGGGCGAGGTCGTCGTCACCGGCCGCGCCAAGGACCTGATCATCGTCAACGGCCGCAATGTCTGGCCGCAGGATATCGAATGGGCGATCGAAGCCCGGCGCGTGGTGAAGAACGGCGATTCGGCGGCCTTCTCCGTCGAGACCGCCGACGGCGAGCGGGTCGTGGTGGCGGTGCTGGCGCGCGTGTCGAGCGAGGAGGCGCGCCAAGCCCTGGCGCGCGACGTGGCGGGCGCGGTGCGCGAGGCAGTGGCGGTGGATTGCGACGTGGTCCTGGTGCCGCCGGCCGTCGGCCTGCCGACGACGTCGTCGGGCAAGCTCTCCCGCGCGCGCACCAAGGCCAACTATCTCGCCGGTCTCTACACGCCCAAGACCGAAGTAGCCTGAGCCGGCCCCCGCATGACGGGTAGCGCGATGACGGGTAGCGCGATGACGGGCGGCGCGCGCGGGCTGATTGCCGTCACCGGCGCCACCGGCTTCGTCGGTCCATTCCTGGTCGACGCCCTGGCCCGCCACGGCTGGAAGCTTCGCCTGCTGGTGCGTCGCTGGTCGCCCCTGCCGTCGCTCCACGGCGTCGAAGCCGACATGGTCCTCGGCGATCTGTCGGACGAGGCGGCGCTCAGGCGCCTGGTCGATGGGGCAGATGCGGTCATCCATGCCGCCGGCCTCATCAAGGCGCGCCGGCCTGCCGACTTCCTGACGGTCAATCGCGACGGCACGGCGCTGATTTCCGCACTTGCGCCGGAGGCGCGGCTGGTCCTGCTGTCGTCCCTGGCCGCGCGCGAGCCGGCTCTTTCGCCGTATGGCGCGAGCAAGCGCGCCGCCGAAGGGGCGATCGCCGGCCGTTCGGGACCCTGGCTGGTCGTTCGCGCGCCCGCGGTCTATGGCCCCGCCGACCGCGAGACGCTGGCCTATTTCAAGGCTGCCGCCCGAGGCTTTGCGCCGAGGCCATCCCTGGCCGACGCCCGCCTATCGCTCATCCATGTCGCGGATCTCGCCGAAGCGCTGGCCCTTGCCGTCGGCCAGCCCCTTCCGGCAGCGGTCTATGAAGTCGATGACGGCAAGGAGGCGGGTTACAGCTATCAGAACATGGCCAGCGCCGCCGCCTCGGCCTTGGGCCGAACTGTTCGATCGCTGGCGGTCCCCCGCCTGCTCATGGAAGCAGTCGCCAGAGCCAACGTCGTCGGCAATTCACTGGGCGGACCCGTGCAAATTCTGACTCCCGGCAAGGTGGATGAGATTTTTCACAGCGATTGGACGGTCCATGATCGGCGGCTTGCCGCAGCGATTGCCTTCCGGCCGCGTTACGACATCGCGAGTGGGTTTGCCGACACGATCTTGTGGTATCGCCGCCACGGATGGCTATAGAGGCCGTGAAACACTGCGTAACAAATTGTTATTTCACAAGGAATCGCTCTTTCTGCCAGAACAGCCCTGCCTGACCCCCGGCATCGGAGATACGCTTTTGCGCACTGCCCACCAATTGACCGTCGAAAACGACGGCATGGCTGACACGATCACCCTGCCGCGTGCGATTTCGCGCGCCGACGTGATTCGTGAGATCTGCCACCATCTCGCACCTTATCAGGCCGGCGAGAAGCCGATTACCGGCGACACCATCATTGCCAAGGATCTGACCATCGATTTGCTGGCGATCATGGACATGGTCATGGAGCTCGAGGATCGCTTCGACGTCTCCATTCCGATGAGCGTCATCGCCGAGATCCACACCGTCGACCAGCTCGCCGAGACGATCCAGGACCTGCGCGCCCAAGGCTAAGGGACGGGGCTGAGGTAGGCACCATCATGGGCCTGTTCGATCGCCATGCCGGCCTGCTCGAGGCCTATCGTGACGTTCGCACCACGGGGGCCGACCCGTTCCAGATCCGCATGGAGCGGGTGCTGTCGCCCACCGAGGCGATCATCAACGGCAGGAAGACGCTGCTGGTCGGCACCAACAATTATTTCGGCCTGACCTTCGATCCGTCCTGCATGGAAGCGGCCATCGAGGCCATCCGCGCCGAGGGTACCGGCACGACCGGCTCGCGCATCGCCAACGGCAGCTACAGCGAGCATGTGGCGCTGGAGCGCGAGATCGCCGAATTCTACGGCAAGAAGCACTGCATGGTGTTCACGACCGGCTACCAGGCCAATCTCGGCGTGATCTCCACCCTGGTCGGCCAGGGCGACTTCCTGCTGATCGACGCCGACAGCCACGCCTCGATCTACGACGCCTGCAAGATGACCCAGGCCGAGGTCATCCGCTTCAAGCACAACGATCCCGCGAGCCTGGAAGCGCGGCTGCGACGCCTCGGTCAGAAGGAAGGGGGGGACAAGCCGGGCAATCGCCTGGTCGTGCTGGAAGGCATCTATTCCATGCTGGGAGACAGCGCGCCCCTCAAGGAATTCGTCGACGTGTGCAAAAAATACGGCGCCTACGTGCTGGTCGACGAGGCCCATTCGCTGGGCTCCCTGGGCGACCATGGCCGCGGCCTCTGCGAAGCCGCCGGCGTGCTGGACGATTGCCATTTCATCGTCGGCACCTTTTCCAAGACCCTGGGCGCGATCGGCGGCTACTGCGTTTCCGACGACCCCGACTTCGACATCCTGCGGGTCACGGTGCGGGCCTACATGTTCACGGCCTCGCCGCCGCCTTCGATCGTGGCATCGGTCCGCCAGGCGCTGCGCATCGTCAAGGCCAAGCCCGAGTTGCGTAAGCAGCTCTGGGACAATGTCGCCACCCTGTACGATGGGTTGAAGGCGCAGGGCTTCACGCTCGGGCCCGAGCATGGCCCGGTCGTGGGCGTGCACCTGCCCGACCGGGAGACCGCGATCGGCTTCTGGCGGGCCCTGCTCGATGCCGGCATCTACGTCAACGTCGCCGTGCCGCCGGCCACACCCAACGGCGTGTCGCTGCTGCGCTGCTCGCTTTGCGCCGTCCATACCCGCGAGCAACTCGAGCATATGGTCGAGGTCATGACCGGCATCGGCCGCCAGATGGGCGTCCTTCCCCCGCCGAAACTGCGCGTCGCCGGCGGCCGATAAGTCGCAGCGTCCGATCGATGGCCGAGCAGCTTCGCCGAAGCGCTCTTGGTCGCAGGCCCGTCCTTATGGCGCCCCCGGTTTCCCTCAACGACTCGATACCAATACCGGCAACTACCACGGCTACAGCGTTCCGAATGGCCCGTACCCTGACTCGCCACGAACGATGAGTGAGAACATCATCAATTACCCCACGCCGGGGCCAAGGAAGCTGGTCCGTCCAGCGACGCCGGAAGGAACGCTGAACGAAGCAACTCCCGAGTGGCTCTCATCGCCAGGCCCGATCGAGCAGCGCTCGGCGCAAATACCGAAAATCCCGCAAGTAACCGAAAAACTGAGGCGACAGCGGAATGTATTCTCACGACGAGGCGCGACAGCACTACCGGAAATACCGGCGGATCGCCGAGAGCACCGCAAGGCGACCGCCGCCCCACTGGAAATACCGGAAATTAAAGCAGGTGCTCGTGCCCGCTTCCCTGTCTCGGACTCATGACGTTGTCGTCAATGTTCATTCTGGCGCATCTCTCTGATCCCCATCTGCCGATGCCGCAGGCGCGGCCTCTCGAGCTGATCAGCAAGCGCGCGACCGGTTACGTCAACTGGTGGCGCCATCGCGTGCACCTGCACGTGCCCGAGGTGCTGGCCGGCATCGTGGCCGACATCAAGGCCAGGAAGCCCGACCACATCGCGCTCACCGGCGACCTGGTGAACATCTCGCTGCCCACCGAGTTCAGCCGTGCCGCCCAATGGCTCGCCGCGCTGGGCGGGCCGCCCGATGTCACCGTCATTCCCGGCAACCACGACGTCTACGTCGCCACGGCGTGGCCGGAGAGCTTGGGCCTGTGGGGCGCCTACATGGCCGGCGACGGCCAGCCGCCGGCCACCAGCTTCGATGTCTTCCCGACGCTGCGCCGCCGCGGCCCCGTGGCGCTGGTCGGCCTGTCGAGCGGTGTGCCCAAGCCGCCCTTTTTCGCCACCGGCACCCTGGGCCAGGCGCAGATCTCCGGGGCCGAGCGGATGCTGGCCGAGCTGGGGCGCGAGGGGCTGTGCCGCATCGTGCTGATCCATCATCCGCCGCTCACGACCGAGAAGCATTTCAAGCGCCTGACCGACGCCAGTGCGTTCCAGGCCATGATCCGCCGCGTCGGCTGCGAGCTCGTCCTGCACGGCCACAATCACAGGAGCGAGGTGGCGCGCATCGCCGGTCCCGGCGGACCGGTACCCGTCATCGGCGTCACGTCGGCTTCGGCCGCGCCGGGCAGCAAGTACGGCCGCGCCCGCTACCATCTGATTCACATCGAACGCGAGAACAGCGGATGGCGCCTTGCTGTCGAGCTCCGCGCGCTTCGCGCTGACGCCACGGGGTGCGAGCCCGATGGCGACCTTGTGTTCCACAGCCTCCGGGCGCCGGCCGTGCTAGCTTGAGACGACAATGGCCTCTTCCGACATCGTCGTCTCGCCGGTCAGCGGCAAGGCCGACCTCAAAGCCTTCATCGACCTGCCCAAGCGGCTCTATGCCGGCCACAAGGGCTACACGCCCCATCTCGATGCCGAGCGGCGCGAGGCCTTCACGCCGGGGAAGAACCCGTTGTTCGGCCACGTCGAGGTCCAGTTCTTCTTGGCGCGCTGCGCCGGCCGGGTGGTCGGGCGCATCACCGCCCAGATCGACCGTGCCTATCTCGAGCGCTATGCCGACGGCACCGGCCATTTCGGCTGCCTGGCCGCGGAGGATGATCCCGCGATCTTCGCCGCCCTGTTCGCCGCCGCCGAAGGCTGGTTGCGCGCCAAGGGCCTGAAACGGGCGACCGGCCCGTTCAGCCTGTCGGTCAACGAGGAGGTCGGCCTCCTGGTCTGGGGCTTCGACAGCCGACCGATGCTGCTGGTGCCTTACGATCCGCCCTATGCCGGGGCGCGCGTCGAAGGCTGCGGCTACGTCAAGATCAAGGATGTCTTCTCCTACGACTACGACGTCCAGAACGCGCCGGAGACGATCGGCGCCAGGCTGATGGCCCGCGCCGGCATGGCCGGGCGGGTCAAGGTCCGCACCGCCAACATGAAGATGTTCGACGCCGAGGTGCGCACCCTGGTCGGCATCTTCAACGACGCCTGGAGCGACAATTGGGGCTTTGTGCCCTTCACCCAGGCCGAGATCGACCACGCCTCCAAGGCCTTCGGGCCGGTGATCGTGCCCGAGCTCGCGGTGTTCGTGGAGGTCGACGACGAAGCGGTCGCCTTCATCGTGGCGCTCACCAACCTCAACGAGGCGATCGAGGAATTCAACGGCAAGCTCGGGCCGATCAACCTCGCCAAGCTGCTGTGGCGGCTCAAGCTCGCGGGCGTGGGCAGCACCCGGGTGCCGCTGATGGGCGTCAAGAAGCGGTTCCGCAACCATCCGCTGATGGGGGCAGGGCTGGCCATGATGGCGATCGACCAGCTCCGGCAGAACGGCAAGCGGTTGGGCAAGACCACCGCCGAGCTGGGCTGGATCCTCGAGGACAACAAGGCGACCAACAACATCATCCGCTCGGTCGGGGGGGTGCACTACAAGACCCACCGCCTCTACGAGAAGGCGCTGGGGTGAACGCACCCCCGCCGCGCCCGGCCGTCCGGCACCCCTCAGCCTTCGCCCCGTTCGCCAACCGCGCCTTCCTGCTGCTGTGGACGGCCAATGTGCTGTCCAATATCGGCGGCTGGATGCAGACGACAGGCGCGGCCTGGGAAATGACCAGCCTGACGCCCGAACCGATCTTCGTCGCCCTGCTGGCGGCGGCCGGCACCCTGCCGATGTTCCTGTTCTGCTTCTTCGCCGGCATCCTGGCCGACCGTTTCGACCGCCAGCGCTACATCATCGTCTGCCAGGTCTGGATGATGGGCGTGGCTGCGGTGCTCGCCGTGCTGGCCTTCATGGGCCACTTGACCCACTGGAACCTGCTGGCGCTCGCCTTCTGCATGGGCCTGGGCAACGCCATGAACGCCCCCGCCTGGCATGCCGTGGTGCCCGAGATCGTCTCCGGCCCGATGCTGCGGCCGGCCATCGCGCTCAACAGCGCGGGCTTCAACCTTGCCCGCACCGTGGGACCGGTGCTGGGCCAGATCCTGCTCAGCCTGGTCGGGGTCTTCCTGCTCTTCGCCATCAACGCGGCCACCTATATCGGCGTCATCTTCGCCATGGCGGGCTGGCGACGGCCCGCCGCGGCACGCGCCAGCCAGCGCCGCGAAGGCTTCGTCGAGGCCGCCCGCACCGGCATCGCCTTCGTGCGCGCCTCGGGCGAGCTCAAGGCCGTGTTCAGCCGCGGCCTCTGTTTCTTCGTGCCCGGCATCGCCTTGAGCACCTTGCTGCCGGTGATCGGTCGCTTCGAGCTCGGCCTCGACGAGTTCTCCTTTGGCGTCCTCTACGCCGTGTTCGGCGCGGGCGCCGTGGTGGGCGCCATCCTCATGCCGACTCTGAACCGCCTGCTGAGCGCCGACCGCGCCAACATCTGGGCGATGGGTTTGCATGCGGCGGCGACGCTGATCGCCGCCCTGGAGATGACGCCCTACGTGGTGGGCGGCTGCATCGCCGTCGCCGGCGCCTGCTGGATCACCGTGATCGCCAACAACACCACCGCCGTGCAGGCGATACTGCCCAACTTCATGCGGGCGCGCGGCATGGCGGTACACCAGATGGTGTTTTTCGGCGCCATGGTCGTGGGCTCGCTGCTGTGGGGAAAGATCGCCACGGCGTTCGGCACGCAGACCTCGCTGATCGTGTCTGCCATCCTGCTGATCCCGGCCACGATGCTTGCCGCCGCAATTCGCCTGCCGGGTTCGACGGTGCCTCGCGGCTGACACCGTCATGTGCCATTTGCACCACAAGACACCAAAAAATTTTCGAGCCGGCGCAGAATCTTCTTGTAACCGCGTCGATTAGTTGTAGATAGCGATTGAAGACGCCCACGCACGTGCCGCTGGCCCATAGTGGTTACGCAACGACGGAAAGCGTCCTTTTTGGCAGTGCCGGCGGAAAGCCGGGTCCGGGAAGGAGCTTCTGAGATGGTTGCATACCGTGCGGGGCGCGTACCCCGCTATTCTGTCATTTGCCCGATGAATTCTGATCGGGCCGCTTCGTTCGATCTTCCGCTCCTGCGGACTACGACCCCGTCGAGTATCGGCTGACGCACGCTGCCCGAGTGGCACCGTCCGTCCCGTTCGACGTTTCTCACCGAACCAGCTTTGACTTGATTGACGGGGAACCCCCCAGCGATGACCGAGCGTATTTTTCGTTATCTCCGAGAGCAGCAGCCCGAGACGCCGTGCCTGGTGATCGACCTTGACGTGGTCGAGAACAACTTCCGGCGCATGCGCGAGCTGCTGCCTGCGGCCCACATCTTCTATGCCGTGAAGGCCAATCCGGCGGCGCAGATCCTGTCGCGCCTGTCGGGGCTGGGCTCGAAGTTCGACACGGCGAGCCGCGGCGAGATCGAGCTCGTGCAGGCCACCGGCGTCGCCATGGACCGCATCTCCTTCGGCAACACCATCAAGAAGGAGAAGGACATCGCCTGGGCCTACCAGCAGGGCGTGCGCCTGTTCGCCTTCGACAGCGAAGCCGAGCTGCAGAAGCTCGCCCGCTCGGCCCCGGGCGCGCGCGTGTTCTGCCGCGTGCTGGTCGATTGCGGCGGCGCCGAATGGCCGCTCAGCAAGAAGTTCGGCTGCGCGCCGGAGATGGCCAAGGACCTGCTGCGCAAGGCCAAGGACTGGGGGCTCGATGCCTACGGCATCTCCTTCCATGTCGGCAGCCAGCAGACCGACCTCGAGCAGTGGGACAGGGCGCTGGGCCAGGTCTCGCAGATGTTCTTCGCGCTCGCCGAAGAGGGCGTCGACCTGCGCATGGTCAACCTGGGCGGCGGCTTCCCGGCGCGCTATCGCGCCGAGGTCCACTCCATCGAGGCCTACTGCGAGGCGGTCGGCCGCGCGCTGGTGCGCCATTTCGGCAACCGCATGCCGGAGGTCATCATCGAGCCAGGCCGCTCCATGGTGGGCGACGCGGGCGTGATCCAGAGCGAGGTCGTGCTGGTCTCGCGCAAGTCGGCCAACGACCGCAAGCGCTGGGTCTACCTCGACATCGGCAAGTTCTCCGGCCTGGCCGAGACCATGGGCGAGAGCATCAAGTACCGGCTGCGCACGGCCCGCGACGGCACGCGCGTCGGCCCGGTGGTGCTCGCCGGCCCGACCTGCGACTCGGCCGACATCCTCTACGAGAAGACCGAGTACAAGTTGCCGCTGTCGCTGAAGCCCGGCGACAAGGTTGAGATCCTGGCGACCGGCGCCTATACGACGACCTACTCGTCGGTGGCCTTCAACGGCTTCGCGCCGCTCAAGGCGGTGTGCATCTAGCTCCTCGTTTCCACACGGCAACGAACCGACGGGGCCTTGAGAAAGGCCCCGTCGGCGTTTATCGACCCATCACGAACAAGGCAGGGACGCGAAATGGCGAAGAAGCTCGCGCGCAGGAAGTACCTCAATTTCAAGGGACGCATGGTGATGATCGGCTTCGGTTCGATCGGCCAGGGCGTGCTGCCCCTGATCTTCCGCCATATCGGCATCAAGCCCAGCCAGATCACCATCATCGCCGAGGACGACCGCGGCGGCCTGCCCGAGACCGAGCGCTACGGCGTCGAATTCATCGAGAAGCGCCTGACCAAGGCCAACTACCGCCAGATGCTGGCCGGCCGCCTGGCCAAGGGCGACTTCCTGGTCAATCTCTCGGTCGAGGTCGCCTCGACGGCGCTGGTCGAGCTCTGCCAGGAGAAGGGAGCGCTCTACATCGACACCTGCATCGAGCCCTGGCCGGGAGGCTACACCGATCCCACCCTGTCGGTGTCGCTGCGCTCCAACTATGCGCTGCGCGAGACCATGCTGAAGCTCGTGCCCAAGTATCGCGGCGGCCCGACCGCGGTGATCGCCCATGGCGCCAACCCCGGCCTGGTCTCCCACTTCGTCAAGCAGGCGCTGATGAACGTGGCGCGCGACACCGGCGTCAAGGTGAAGGTGCCCGCCACGCGCGAAGGCTGGGCCAGGCTGGCGCGCCGGCTGGGCGTGAAGGTGATCCATATCGCCGAGCGTGACACCCAGGTGTCGCCGAAGCCCAAGGAGGTCGGCGAGTTCGTCAACACCTGGTCGATCGACGGCTTCGTGTCGGAGGGCAGCCAGCCGGCCGAGATGGGCTGGGGCACCCATGAGAAGGGCCTGCCGCCCGACGGCGCGCGCCACAAGTTCGGCTGCGGCGCGGCGATCTACCTCAACCGGCCGGGCCTGCTCACGCGCGTGCGCACCTGGACGCCGCTCGAAGGGCCGTTCCACGGCTTCATCATCACCCACAACGAATCGATCTCCATCGCCGACTACTTCACGCTGCGCGACGGCGCCAGGGTGCTGTACCGGCCGACGGTGCACTACGCCTACCACCCGTGCGACCAGGCGATCATGTCCATGCACGAGATCGCGGGCAAGAACCTGCACCAGCAGAAGCGCCAGCGCCTGATCGTCGAGGAGATCACGTCCGGCCGCGACGAGCTCGGCGTGCTGCTGATGGGACACAAGAAGGGCGCCTACTGGTACGGCTCGCAGCTCGACATCCACGAGGCGCGCAAGCTCACGCCCTACAACAACGCGACCTCGATCCAGGTCTGCGCGCCGGTGCTGTCGGGCATCATCTGGGCCCTGGAGAATCCCGACCGCGGCATCGTCGAGGCCGACGAGATGGACTTCGCCCGCAACCTCGAGATCTGCCTGCCCTATCTCGGCCCGGTCGTCGGCAAGTACAGCGACTGGACGCCGCTCAAGGACCGCGTGTCGCTCTTCCCGGAGAAGGTCGACGCCCGCGATCCCTGGCAGTTCCAGAACTTCCGCGTGACTTGACGAGGCGACCGAAGGGCGCGCCAATCTCGGTCGCTGAAGCCGAACCAAGAGAAAAGAGGGTGGGCGAAGCAGGACACCCAACGCGTCGCGGTTTGTTGTGCAGCTTGTCGGCCGGCGTGTTGGCGGGTTGCTCTGCGTCCGGCGTCTCGCCCGTCGATTTCGGGCCGCCGCTCGTGCCTATCCGCGCCCGCCCGGACCGGATCATCGATATCGCCGTATGCCTGCGCCCGTTCCGGCCCGCCGGGCCGCGCGTGGAGACCGAGCGGCTGGGCGATACCCTGGTCGTGCACAATTACGGCCACGGCGGCAGCGGCTGGTCGCTCTCCTGGGGATCCAGCGCGCGGGCCGTGCGGCTGGCGATGCAGGCCAGTCCGCGCGAGGTGGCGGTGATCGGCTGCGGGGTGCTGGGGCTCACCTCGGCGATCCTGGCCCAACGGGCCGGTGCCCGCGTCACCATCTACGCCCGCGAGCAACTGACGCAAACGACGTCGGCCCGGGCGACCGGAGAGTGGACGCCCGATTCGCGCATCGCCCTTGTCGATGCGCCGCCGCCCGACTTCGCGACCACATGGGAGGAAATGGCGCGCGCGGCGTTCAGGACCCATCGCGACTATCTCGGCTTGCCAGGCACGCCGGTCGAGTGGATCGACGAGTACGCCGTTTCCGACGAGACACCGAGGCTCGGCCCGGGCGGCGGCGACGTCAGCCGCCCGGCCGCTCCGCCGGCCGTCGAGTTCGCGGACTACAGCGACCGCATCACCGATCTTACGCCCAAGTGGCGCCGGATGCCGGCCGGCGCCACTCCCTTCAAGGGCGCGTCCGTCGCCCGCAGCGAGACGATGATCTTCAACATCGCCGACTATGGCCACATGCTGCTGAACGACTTCTTCATCGCCGGCGGCCAGTTCCGGTGGGCCGACTTCCGCGCGCCCTCGCAGATCGCCGCCCTGGGCCACAAGGTCGTCATCAATTGCACCGGCTACGGCGCGCGGACCCTGTGGAAGGACGAGACGCTGGTGCCGGTGCGCGGCCAGATCGCGCGCCTGATCCCGCAGCCCGAGGTACGCTACGGACTGGTCTATCGCCACGTGCTCAGCGTGCCGCGCCGCGACGGCATCGTCGTGCAGTCCCTCGCCGGCGGCGAGATGAAGGGCTATGGCGACACCAGCGAGGCGCCAGACCGTGCCGAAGCCGAGGAGGCCGTGACGATGCTGGCCGAGCTGTTCTCGTCCGCGCGTTGGCGGAGTTGAACGAGGCGGTCCAAGAACCTCTGCATCGTCTAACGGGCCCGTCACGCATGCGTGACCGGGTTTGAGCGCCCTTGGCGCGGTTCGCCGCCTATAAGGGGACGAAACCGGGGGAGGGGATGGCGGCCTTCATCAATACTTGGCGGGTGCGGCTCGACGGCTTCCCGCAGCCGGCCCTGCAGCTGCTGATGCGCTTCAGCATCTTCTGGGTGTTCTGGCGCTCAGGCAGGCTGAAGGCCGCCAGCATGGAGCAGACGATCGAGCTGCTCCGCGAGGAGTATCGTCTGCCGATCCTGCCGGCGGAGGTCGCGGCCTACCTGGCCACGGCCGTCGAGCTCGCGGCGCCCTGCCTGATCCTGCTCGGGCTCTTCACGCGGCTGGCCACGCTGCCGCTGATCGCGCTCACCCTCACCATCCAGTTCCTGGTCTACTGGAACGACTACCCCTCGCACCTTGTCTGGTTCGCCATCCTGGTCTTCATCCTGGTCCGCGGGCCCGGGCCGATCTCGCTCGACGCCGTGCTGTTCAACGGCCGGGCCGCCAGTATGACAGCACCAGGTAGGCCGCCAGCATGAGGGTGGTCCAGAACGCCATCAGCCCGGTCGGCCAGGTGCGCGCCATCAGGCCGTCGGCCCCGTGGTGTCGGTGCACCCAGGCCACGATATCGAGCACGCCGCGTTTGGTCGCCCCCGCGAGTCCCGCCCACAGTCCCTGCACGTCGCGGTCGAGCCGGCGGGCCGTCACGACGCCGAGCCGGCGGTAGAACCAGTCGAGATCGAGCGTGATGGTCAGCGTGCGCTTGAGCCAATTCAGCATCAGGAAGAAGGCCAGGCCGGAGAACAACAGCAGCTGGAGCTGAAAGACGACGTGCGGTCCGGTGTAGGGCTCGAAGTGGACGGGGAACGGCAGCAGGGCATAGAGCGGCCCGGGCGCCACGCCGAGGCCGATGCAGAGCGCGGCGAACAACAGCATGGCGGCCCGCATGTTCCAGGGCGGGTCGGGCGGGCGCAGGCCGGAATCCTTCTGGAAGAAGACAAACCAGGGAAACTTGACCCCGGCATGGAGGAAGACGCCGGCCGAGGCGGCGGCGAGCAGGTACCACACCACTTCGAGATGCTCGAGGCCGGCCGCATCGGAGATCATCGACTTCGATACGAAGCCGGAGGTCAGGGGGAATGCCGAGATCGAGAGCGCGCCGACGATGCCGCAGAGGGTGGTGAGCGGCATGGTGCGGAACAGGCCGCCGAGGTCTGTGCATTTGCGCCGGCCGGTCATGTAGAGGACCGAGCCGGCCGACATCAGCAGCAGCGCCTTGTAGATGATATGGGCGAAGGCATGGGCGGCCGCCCCGTTCAGCGCCATCTCCGACCCGATGCCGATGCCCGTGACCATGAAGCCTACCTGGTTCACGATGCTGTAGGCCAGGATGCGCCGCATGTCGTTCTCCAGGATCGCGTAGACGATGCCGTAGAACACCATGAACAGGCCGATCCAGATCAGCAGCTCCGTGCCCGGGAAGCCGCGCAGCAGCACATAGACCGCGGTCTTGGTGGTGAAGGCCGAGAGGAAGACCATGCCGCTCCAGGAACCCTCGACATAGGCGTCGGGCAGCCAGGAGGAGAAGGGCGGGGCCGCGGCATTGACGAGGAAGCCGGCGAGGATGAGCCAGTGCGGCCAGGTGTCGAGCGTCATCCGGCCGAACGCCAGGGAACCGGTGTCGACGATGTGGCCGGCGACTCCCGCCATGAGCAGGACGCCGCCGAGCAGATGGATGGCGGCATATCGCAGTCCGGCGGCGCGCGCCGACGGTCCGGCGCTCCAGATGACCACCGTCGAGGCAATCGCCATCGTCTCCCAGAAGATGAAGACGGTCACCAGGTCGCCGGCGAACACCACGCCCAGCGCGCCGCCGGCGTAGCAGAAGGCGGCCGCAAGCTCGACGCTGCACTTCTGGTTGAGCGCGAACAGGCCGCCGGCGAAAGCCATCACCGTGAACACCGTCGCGAACAGGCGCGACAGCGTGTTTCCCTCGACGAGCGCAAGCTTGTAGCCGAGAAACGGCGCCGAGAGCGCCACGCCGTCGGGGATCTGCCAGACCAGGTAAAGCGTCACCAGCGGCAGGACGAGCAGCGCCGCGGCGCGCCAGCGTCCCGCCAGCAGCGGCAGCACCAGCCCGCCGGCCATCAGCACCAGACCGGGGGGAACGGCCAGGCTAGCGGTCATAGTAGGTGTCCGGCCGCTTCAGCACCGCGCCCAGCGCCTTGGCGAAGACGATCAGCACGACGCAGCTGGCAAAGCCGAACCACGCGCCGAAGCCGAACGTCCCGTCGAGGCCGAAGGAGGGATGGGGCTCGATCGCGAAATCGGCCAGCACGACGGCCACCAGGATGATCGCGAAGGCGATCCAGAGCAGGCGGATGGTGGTGGGGCGTACAAGCCAGTGGTCTTCCATGGCGTCACCGTCCAATCAGCAGATTTGCCAGGGCAAAGGGAACATCGGGCCAGAAGAACAGTACGATCGTGGCGGCCGCCGTCACAAGCAGCGCCAGCACCATCGGCCAGGGCGCCTCGCCGCTCCCATGCGCGTGCGGGTCTGCGGTCGCCGTCACCGGCGGGTCGCGGAAGAAGGCGCGAAAGACGATGGGCAGGAAGTAGGCCGCATTGAGCAGGGTGCTGACGACGATCACGCCGAGCGCCAGCCAGTTGGCGCTCTGCATCGCTCCGCCCAGGATGAACCATTTGCCGAGGAAGCCCGCGGTGGGCGGCACGCCGATCATGGCCAGCGCGCCCACGGCGAAGGCGCCCATCGTCCAGGGCATGCGGTGGCCTATGCCGTCGAGCTGGCTCACTTCGGTGAGGTGCGAGGCGGTGTAGATCGAGCCGGCGGCGAAGAACAGCGTGATCTTGGCGAAGGCGTGCGCGGCGACGTGCAGGGCCGCGCCCGCCACCGACAGCGGCGTGAGGATGGCGACGCCGAGCACCACATAGGAAAGCTGGGAGATGGTCGAATAGGCGAGTCGGCGCTTCAGATTGTCCTGGCGCAGCGCGATGATCGATGCGATCAGCACCGTCGCGCCGGCGAGCGCCGTGAGCCAGATGGACAGGCCGAGGGTGTTCAACAGGTCGATCCCGAAGATCAGGACGACCACCTTCACGATGGTGAAGACGCCGGCCTTGACCACCGCCACGGCATGGAGCAGTGCGCTGACCGGAGTCGGCGCCACCATCGCCGCCGGCAACCAGCGATGCATCGGCATGATCGCGGCCTTGCCTATGCCGAAAAGGTAGAGCGCCAGCAGCAGGACGATGACCGCGCCGCCGGCCTTGCCGGCCAGGATGCCGCCAGGCGTGAAGTCGAGCGTTCCCGCCAGCAGCCAGGTGGCGACGATCGCCGGCAGGAAGAGCAGCAGCGAGCTGCCCAGCAGCATCAGGAGATAGAGCCGGCCGGCGCGCAACGCCTCGGCATCCGCCTTGTGCACGACCAGCGGATAGGTCGAAAGGGTGAGCGCCTCGTAGAACAGGAACAGCGTGAACAGGTTCTTGGCGAAGGCGACTCCCATGGTGCTGCCGAGCGCGATGGCGAAGCAGACGTAGAAGCCGGTCTGCCGCGGCTCGCGATTGGCGCGCATATAACCGATCGAGTAGACCGAGTTCACGATCCACAGCGTCGAGGCGACGAGGCCGAACAGCAGGCCCAGCGGCTCGACCTTCAGGGCGAGGGCGAGGCCGGGCAGCACCTCGACGATCGGCACGTCGGGCCGGGCGCCGCCCAGCACCGCAGGCAGGAGGCTCCAGGTCGTGACGCAAAGCGCGCCCGCCGCGACCAGCGTCACGGCCTCGCGGCCGTTGGGCCAGCGGCCGAAAAGCGGAATGACGAGCGCGGCGGCGAAGGGCAGGACCAGCGCGATCAGGGCCAGGCTCTCGGGCGACACGACGGCGCTCACCGCAGTCCTCCGAGCAGGCTCCGGGCGGCGTCGGCCGCGATACCGGCGGTCCATTGCGTGTCGATGCCGAAATAGATCGTCGCCAGGGCGAGGATGACGAGCGGCAGCAGCATGGAGGGCGGCGGGTCGTCGACCGCGGCGATTTCCGCCGACGGCTCGCGCAGCCACACGATCTCGAGGATCCGGCCGACATAGACGAGGGCGATCAGCGAGCTCGCCACGATGGCGAAGGCGGCGATCCACTGTCCGGCGTCGAGGGCGCCGGCAATGAGATACCATTTCGATATGAAGCCGCTGGTGCCCGGCGTGCCGATGAGGCCGAGGCCTGCGATCGTGAAGGCGGCGGCGGTGATCGGCATCCGGCGGCCGATCCCCGCGAGGTCGGCGAGGCGCACGCTGTGCGCGCGATAGAAGATCGCGCCGGCGGCGAGGAACAGCGCCGCCTTCATCAGGGCGTGGTTGACGACATGGACCAGCGCGCCGGTGAGGGCGGCCTGGTTGGCGAGGCCGATGCCGAGCGTGATGTAGCCGATCTGGGCGACCGACGAATAGGCCAGCAGCCGCTTCAGGTTGTTCTGGTACACCGCGATCAGCGAGGCGATCAGCATGGCGGCGAGCGACAGCACGATGATCACGTCGTCGATCGGCAGGGCATGGATGTCGATCGTGGCCCCCAACACGGTGAACTGGAACCGCACCAGCAGATAGATGGCGACCTTGGTCGCGGTGGCCGACAGGAAGGCCGTCACCCAGGACGGCGCATAGGCGTAGGCGTTGGGCAGCCAGGTATGGAGCGGGAAGAGCGCCAGCTTGAGGCTTATGCCCACCGTGACGAAGGCCAGCCCGGCCACGATGGTGCGCGAGGTGTCCGCCCAGGCCGGCCCCAGGCGCGTCGCCATGTCCGCCATATTGAGCGTGCCGGTCACGAGATAGAGCAGGCCGATGCCGATCACATAGAAGGTCGCGCCGATCGTGCCCATGATTAGGTACTGGAACGACGACAGCAGCGCCCGCCGGTCGCGCCCCAGGGCGATCAGCACGTAGGTCGACAGCGACGAGATCTCGAGGAAGACGAAGGCGTTGAACGCATCGCCGGTCACCGTGATGCCGAGCAGACCGGTGAGGCAGAGCAGGTACATGCAATAGAACCAGGCCTCGCGGTCCTCGCCGACCTCGAACGCGACGGACAGTCGGGCGAACGGCATGGTGACCGCACCGACGGCCGTCACCAGCATGAGCACGAAGGCGTTCAACACGTCGACGCGGTATTCGATGCCCCACGGCGGCGCCCAGCCGCCGAGGTGATAGGAGATCGGCCCTGTATGCAGGACTTGCCAGAGCAGGGCGCCGGCGATCAGCGGCGCGATCCAGCTCACGGCCAGGGCGAGCACGAAGGCAGGGGTCGGGCGGCGCAGCAGTCCCGCCAGCAACGCTCCGAGAAGGGGAATGACGACCTGCAGGACGGGAAGGTGCGGCCAGACCGCGCTCATGCCTGGCGATCCCTGTCGAGGATCTCGTCCTCCTCGGTGGTGCCGTACGCCTCGTTGATGCGCACGACCAGCGCCAGGCCCAGTGCCAGCGTAGCGACGCCCACGACGATGGCCGTGAGGATGAGCACGTGCGGCAGCGGATTCGAATAGACGGTGAAGGCCGGGTCGATGATGGGCGCCGTGCCGCCCAGGATCTTCCCCGGTTCGATGTAGAGCAGATAGACGGAAGTCTGGAAGATCGACAGGCCGACGAGCTTCTTCACCATGTTGCTGCGCGCCACGACGATGTAGAGGCCCGCCATCATCAGGAAGACCGTGACCACGTAGTTGTAGTGCTCGACGAACCCCATCACGGCCGACATCAACGGCCCCGTTCGACGAAGGCGTAGAACAGCGCGGTCATCGTGCCGGACACGGTCACCAGGACGCCCGCCTCGACCAGGAAGATGCCGAGTTCGTGGCCGTGGCTGGGCTCGTGCGCGAAGGCGGAATAGTCGAGATAGTTCTGGCCCAGGAACAGGCCGGCAACGCCGGTGCCCGCGTAGATCAGGACACCGAGCGGGATCATCCGCTCGACCAGGCCCTTGGGTGCGATGCGCTGGGCCCGCTTGAGGCCGAAGGTGATCGCCACCAGGATGACCATGCCCGCGGTGATGACGCCGGCCTGGAAGCCGCCGCCCGGGCCGAAGTCGCCGTGGAACTGCACGTACAGGGCGAACAGCAGGACAAACGGCAGGATGAGCTTGGTGCCGACGCGCAGGATGAGGTCGAGGCTCATTGACCGGCCCTGTCCTTTTCGGGGCGATCTCTCCTTCGCTGCAGCAGCAGCATCACGCCGATGCCGGCGGTGAAGATCACCGTCGTCTCGCCCAGCGTGTCGTAGCCGCGGTAATCGGACAGCACCGAGGTGACCACGTTGGGCACGTTGGTCGATTTCATCGTGTCGGCGATATAGAAGGGCGCGACATGTCGATGGATCGCCACGGCGTGGCTGCCGAACGGCGGCATGACGACGGTTCCCCAGACGAGGACGGCGCCCGTGCCGATGACGACGAACAAGGGCAGCGTATGGCGCCGGATCGACCGCATCTCGGTCGTCTTGATGAGATGGAGCGTGGCGAGAAAGATCACCGTCGACACGCCGGCGCCGACCGCAGCCTCGGTCATTGCCACGTCGACCGCGTCCAGCACGATCAGCAGGGTCGCCATCAGGAAGCTGTAGACGCTCGTCAGGACGATGATGCCGAACAGGCTCCGCTGATAGACGATGGTGACCGTCACGACGGCCAGCATGGTCAGCAGCGCCATATTGATGAGGGCTTCTATGTCGGCCTCCCCTCGTCCGGTGGGGCCGCGCCGGGCCGAGCGCGACCGCGCCGGTCTTCCGACAGCCGCGGCTCGACGCCTTCGTGCAGGCAGGCCTGCGCGAGCGCATGCGTGATCACTGGCCCGGTGATGACGAACAGGGCGAGCAGGAACAGCAGCTTGAGCGTCACCAGGGTGAAGCCCGCCTGCAGCACCATGCCGGTGATCAGCAGCCCGACGCCCAGCGTGTCGATGACGCTGGCGGCGTGCATGCGGGTGAAGATCTCGGGCATGCGCACCATCCCCAGCGCGCCGACGACCGTGAAGAATGACCCGAGAAGAAGGAGCACCCAGCTCGCGATATCGACGGCGAGCGTCATGATCCACCGGCCTCGTCGGCATCGTAGGCGAGGTCGCCGTGGCGGAAGAACTTCAGCACCGCCAGCGTGCCGATCAGGTTGAGCAGGCCGTAGGTCAGGCCGATGTCGAGGAACTCGGGCCGGCCCGTCAGGAAGCCCACGACGGCGAGCAGCATGATGGCCAGCGAGCCGACGGAATTGCCCGCCAGCACCCGGTCGAACACCGTCGGTCCCTTGATGGCGCGCGTGATCACCAGGGCCAGGGCGACCAGAATGGCGGCGGCAGCGGCGGCGAACATCATCGGGCGGTGCCCTCGTACCGGCTGACACGGCGATCCATGCCGCCGGCTTCGAGGTCGAGCGCGCCTTCCCTCACCAGGGCATGGACGGTGAGGTCCTTGCCGTTCACCCCGACCGTGATGGTGCCCGGCGTGAGAGTGATCGAATTGGCGTAGGTCGCCACTCCGACGGTGGTCCTCTGGCTGGCCGGCACGACGGTCATGGTGGGCGAGATGGGCAGTCCGGGATGGAGGATGATCCTGGTGACGGCCCACGCCGATTTGGCGACTTCGATCGCGAGCCAGGGGATGTAGGTGAGGGCCCGCGCGAACAGCTCGATCGGATGGCCTTCCGTATCGACGATGCGCATGCGCAGCGCGGCCAGGAGGCAGAGGATGGCGCACGCGGCACCGATCGCCACCAGCATCGGCGTGTAGTGTCCGGACAAGCCCAGCCAGAAGGCGAACAAAAAGGCCGCCAGACTGATATGTCGCATCCCTGCCCCGCTCCCTGCTTTTCTTCTCGTTTCAGCTATGTCGGCATGAGCCGAATTGTCAATTTTCGCCCCTCGGATGTCGCCTCTAACTTATGTAGGACGCTGAGACGCCGCCGTCGACCGTGAGCGTGTGGCCGTTGACATAGGAGGCGGCCGGCGAGGCAAGGAAGATGGCGGCGCCGGCGATTTCGCCCGGCTCCGCCCAGCGCTTGATCGGACAGCGCTGGCGCTGCACCTCGCCCATCGGCGAGGCCATGAGCTGGGCGTTGGTTTCGGTGGCGAAGAAGCCGGGCGACAAGGCGTTCGCCGTGATGCCCTTGGCGCCGAGTTCGGTGGCAAGCGCTCGTGCCAGCGCCGCGAGGCCGCCTTTGGCGGCGACGTAGGACGATGCGCCCGGCGCGGCGAGATCGGCCACGATCGACGTGACAAGGATCAGCCGGCCCCAGCCGCGTTCCATCATGCCGGGGACCACGAGCTTCACCAGTGCGTGGGCGGCGATCAGGTCGACATCGACCAGATGGGCGAAGGCTTCGGGCTCGATGTCGAGGAAGGGCCGTCGGTCACGCTCGCCGACATTGTGCACCAGGATGTCGATCGGTCCTGCTTCGGCGACCTGCGCCTGCATCGCCGCACGGTCGCCCATGTCGAAAGCGAGCGCGTCGACCTTATGGCCGGCCGCTTTCAACGCCTCGACGCGCGGGCCGAGCCGCGCGCGCGAACGGCCGTGCAACACTACCTTGGCGCCTGCTTCGGCCAGTCCCCGGGCCATCTCCCAGCCCAGGCCACGGCCCGAACCGGTGACCAGGGCGGTGCGGCCGTCGAGCCGGAAACGATCGGGAAAGGTCGACATGGTATGGGACATTCGTCTATTGCAGCCCGAGTTAGCTTCGTATTGGTGAATGCTGCAACTGCCGAAAGTCATTGGCCATCGGGGGGCGGCGGCCTATGCCCCGGAAAACACGCTGGCGTCGTTCCGTGAAGCCAGGAAACGCGGCGCCGCCTGGGTCGAAATCGACGTCAAGCTGACGGCCGACGACGTGCCGATCGTCATGCACGACGAGTCGCTGAAGCGCACCACCGGAGTCGACCGGCTGGTCGCCAAGACCCGGCGCGCGGAGCTGCCGCCCAGCGTGCCGACCTTCGAGGAGGCGATCGCCTGCTTCGGCGAGCTGGGCCTGGGCTGCAATGTCGAGATCAAGCCCTGTCCCGGCCGGGAGGCCGAGACGGCGGTGGCGGCGGTCGACACCCTGCGGCGCTGCTGGCCGGCTCACCTGCCGTCGCCGCTGCTTTCCAGCTTCAAGGACGATGCCTTGGCGGCCGCTTTCGAGCGCGCGCCGCAATTTGCGCGTGCCCTGCTGATCTCCGAGCAGGTGCCCGAGTGGCGCCGGCGCGCCGAAGCCGTCCGCGCGGCCGGTCTGAACGTCAACGGCAGGAAGCTCGGCGCCTTGTGGGCCTATGAGATAAAGAAGGCCGGGTTCGCGCTGGGCGTCTACACCATCAACGATGCCGCCGAGGCCAGGGCCCTGATGGCGATGGGCGCGGATTGCATCATCACCGACGCGCCGGACGTCATTCTGGCGGCGCTCGCCTGACAGAGGCGATTTCGGGGTTGCGTTCTCAACACAGTCTTGGTGGACTGTCATCAGACTGCAATAAAACAGACACATCGCAGTCGTGCGACCCGTCGATACATCGGTGGGGTCTCTCAGGGAGGTTTCTGGCTATGACACGGATTCTTTTGTCGTCCGTCGCTGCGGCGGCCGTTCTGGCGAGCGCGTCTGGCGCCTCGGCGCAGACCGAAATCCAATGGTGGCACGCCATGGGCGGCAACCTGGGAGAGGTGGTCAACGAGATCGCTGCAGGCTTCAACAAGACGCAGACCGAGTACAAGGTCGTGCCGGTCTACAAGGGTTCCTATACCGAGACCCTGACCGCCGCGATCGCGGCCTTCCGTGCCAAGCAGGCGCCGCATATCGTGCAGGTGTTCGAGGTCGGCACCGCCAACATGATGGCCGCCAAGGGCGCCGTCTATCCGATCTACCAGGTGATGGCCGATGCCAAGGAGCCGTTCGACCCCAAGGCGTTCATCGCGCCGGTCTACGGCTACTATTCGACGCCCGACGGCAAGCTCCTGTCCATGCCGTTCAACTCCTCAACGCCGGTGCTCTACTGGAACAAGGAGCTGCTGAGCAAGGCGGGCCTCGATCCCAACAAGCCTCCGACCACCTGGCCCGAGCTGGGCGAGATGGCCAAGAAGGCGATCGCCGCCGGCGCCAAGTGCGGGTTCACGCCGCAATGGCAGACCTGGACGCTGATCGAGAACTACGGCGCCTGGCACAATCTGCCCTTCTCCACCAAGGAGAACGGCTTCTCCGGCATCGACGTCGAACTCAAGTTCAACGACCCGGCCCATGTGAAGTTCATCCAGATGCTGGCCGACTGGGGCAAGGACAAGCGATTCGTCTATGGCGGCCGTGAGGGCAAGTCGACGGCCCTGTTCACCGCCGGCGACTGCGTCTTCCACATCGCCTCGTCGGGTAGCGCGGCGGGCATCGACAAGGCGCTGGGGGCCGACAAGGTCGGTATTGCCATGATGCCCTATTCGCCGGATGTCCGGCCCAAGCCGCAGAATTCGATCATCGGCGGCGCCACCCTTTGGGTGCTGAAGGGCCGGCCGGCTGCCGACTACAAGGGCGTCGCCAAGTTCATGACCTATCTGTCGAGCACGCCGGTGCAGGCGAAGTGGCACCAGGAGACCGGCTATGTGCCGATCACCCTGGCCGCTGCCGAGGCGACCGAGAAGGCGGGCTTCTACAAGAAGTTCCCGGGCCGCGACATCGCGGTGAAGGAACTCACGCTCAATCCGCCGACCGAAAATTCCAAGGGGCTGCGCATCGGCAATTTCGTGCAGATCCGCGACGTGGTCGACGAGGAGCTGGAATCCGTGTGGTCCGGCAAGAAGGACGCCAAGACCGCGCTCGACGAGGCGGTGAAGCGCGGCAACGAACTGGTCCACAAGTTCGTCGAAGCCAACAAGTAGGGACCGCCGGGCCTCCCCCGCGCTGCGGGGGAGGCGCCCGGAAGGCGCAGGGGAGAGGTCGAGAGGGGGATGGAGAAGCGCGTCACCTTCAATGAGCGCTGGCTGCCCTACTTGCTGGTGGCGCCGCAGATCGCCATCACGCTGGTCTTCTTCTTCTGGCCGTCCGGCCAGGCGATCTGGCAGTCGGTGCTGGTCGAGGACGCATTCGGCGGCAATACCAAGTTCGTCTGGCTCGACAATTTCATCAGCCTGTTCAGCGATCCCAACTACTACGCCTCGGCGCGGCTGACCCTGGTATTCAGCGCGCTGGTCGCCTCGATCGGGCTCGCCGTCTCGCTGCTGCTTGCCGTGATGGCCGACCGCGTGATCCGGGGCGCCTCTGTCTACAAGACGATCCTGGTCTGGCCGTATGCCGTGGCGCCGGCCGTCGCCGGCGTGCTGTTTGGCTTCCTGTTCAATCCTTCGGTCGGTGTCGTCTCCTGGCTGCTGGCGGAGATCGGCCTCGAATTCAACTATGTGATCAACGGCAACCAGGCGCTCCTGCTGATCGTCTTCGCCGCCGTGTGGAGCCAGATCAGCTACAATTTCCTGTTCTTCCTCGCCGGCCTGCAGTCGATCCCCAAGTCCCTGATCGAGGCGGCTGCCATCGATGGCGCGGGTCCGGGCCGGCGTTTCTGGGACATCGTCTTTCCGCTCCTGTCGCCTACCGGCTTCTTTCTGCTGGTGATCAACATCATCTACGCCTTCTTCGGCACCTTCGGCATCGTGGGCTCGCTCACCCAGGGCGGCCCGGGCCAAGCCACCAACATCCTGGTGTGGAAGGTCTACAATGACGGCTTCCGCGGCCAGGACCTCGGCGGCTCGTCGGCACAGTCGGTGATCCTGATGGCTGTGGTGATCCTGCTCACCATCCTGCAGTTCCGCTTCATTGAGCGGCGGGTGCACTACTGATGGTGGAGAACCGGCCTTATCTCACCTGGTTGAGCCACATCGTCGTCATCATCGGCGTGATCGTGATCGCCTTTCCGGTGTGGATGACGTTCGTCGCCTCGACCCACGACCAGGAGACCATGTTGCGGGCGCCCGTGCCGATATGGCCGGGCACGCATCTGATCGAGAACTACAAGCTGGTCCTGACCGAAGGCTACAATGGCCGTCCGGGCAGCGTTCCGCTCTACATCACGCTCGCCAACAGCATGGTCATGGCGCTGGGCGTGGCGATCGGCAAGATCCTCATCTCGATCATCGCCGCCTTCGCCATCGTCTACTTCCGTTTCCCGCTGCGCATGACCTTCTTCTGGGCGATCTTCGTCACCCTGATGCTGCCCGTGGAGGTGCGCATCGTGCCGACCTACGGCGTGGTCGCCGGTCTCGGCATGCTCGATTCCTATTCGGGGCTGATCATCCCGCTGATCGCCTCGGCCACCGCGACCTTCCTGTTCCGCCAGTTCTTTCTGAGCGTTCCCGACGAGCTCACCGAGGCGGCGCGGGTCGACGGCGCCTCGCCCCTGCGTTTCTTCTGGGACATCCTGCTGCCGATGAGCCGCACCTCGATCGCGGCCCTGTTCGTGATCCAGTTCATCTACGGCTGGAACCAGTATCTGTGGCCGCTGCTGATCACGACCAAGGAGAGCTTCTACACCGTGGTCATGACCGTCTCGCGCCAGGCCAACGTGGCCGATGCCGTGCCGGCCTGGAACCTGCTGATGGCCATGGCGATGCTCGCCATGCTGCCGCCCGTTCTGGTCGTGGTGTTCATGCAGCGCCAGTTCGTGCGCGGCCTCGTCGAGACGGAGAAATAGGCCCATGGCGCAAGTCCACATGCGCGGCGTCAAGAAGAGCTACGACAAGCTCGAGGTGATCCACGGCATCGACATGGAGATCGCCGACGGCGAGTTCATCGTCATCGTCGGCCCCTCGGGCTGCGGCAAGTCCACCCTCCTGCGCATGGTGGCGGGGCTGGAGCGCATCACGGGTGGCGAGGTGGCGATCGGCGACCGGGTCGTGAACGAGCTCGAGCCCAAGGACCGCGACATCGCCATGGTGTTTCAGAACTATGCGCTCTACCCGCACATGAGCGTCTACGACAACATGGCCTACGGCCTGAAAATCCGCGGCATGGCCAAGGACGAGATCGATCGTCGGGTACGCAAGGCGGCCAAGACCCTCGAGCTCGAAACCTTCCTCCAGCGCCGTCCGCGCCAGCTTTCGGGCGGTCAGCGCCAGCGGGTTGCCATGGGCCGCGCCATCGTGCGCGAGCCCGCCGTATTCCTGTTCGACGAGCCGCTTTCCAATCTCGATGCCAAGCTCAGGGTACAGATGCGCCTCGAGATCAAGCGTCTGCAGCGCGAGCTCGGCGTTACCTCGATCTACGTCACGCACGATCAGGTCGAGGCCATGACCCTGGCCGACCGGCTGATCGTCATGAATGCCGGCGTTGCCGACCAGATCGGCACGCCCATGGATGTCTACGACCAGCCGGCCTCGGTGTTCGTCGCGGGCTTCATCGGCTCGCCGGCCATGAACTTCCTCGCCGGCAAGGTGGCGGGCGATTCACGATCGGTCGATCTGGCAGGGACGGGCGCCGTGCGTGTCACCCTGCCGCTCGACCGTGCGACGTCGACCGCTGCCGGCGCGCCGGTCGCCCTCGGCGTCCGGCCCGAGCATCTGCGTCCGGCGGCCGATGGACCGCTCGAGTTCGAGATCGAGCTGGCCGAGCCGTTGGGCGCCGACACCCTGCTGCATGGCCGCTTCGGCGAGGCGCGCGAGCTGGTGACGGTGCGCCAGAATGGCCATGTGATGGCTCGACCGGGCGAAAAGCGCCGTTTCGAGGCCGACCCCGGCCATCTGCACCTGTTCGATTCGCAGACCGGGCGTCGCGTTCCCGACGCTTGATAGGTATCGGGTCGTGCAACGCTCAACGGTGCGGCTGTTGGCGGTAGTGGTCGGCGAGCGCGTCATGGCCGAAGTCCGCGGCAAGATCGCGCCATACCGAATGGATATGGTTGGCCCCGTTCTGGGTGTTGTCATGCTCGATCAGGGTTACTGGGCCCTGGACACGGAAATAGTAGGCCTCGCCGGGCTCGAGTGAGCCTGCCCAGGCGAAGCGGAAGCGATCGAGACCCTGGTCCATCACCCGCCGCTTCTGGATGGCTGCCAGATCCGGCGCGAGCGAATCGAGGAAGCCGTCCATCAGCCTGTCGACCAGCATGCGGGACGGTCCATCGATGGCGCCGAGCTCCAGCCCGCGCGGTGCGCCGAGATCTTTCTCCCGCTGCGGACCTGCGACGATGTCGCCGAGCGAGCGGTCGGCGATGAGGGCGACACGGCGCTGGCTTTCCGGGAGCTCGTCCATGATGCGGCGGGCGAGATCTTCCGATGCGCCAAGCAGCCTGAACCCCTTGTGTGGTCCGTTGCGAACGGTGGCGGGATGAGCACCGGCAAAAAAAGGCGTTGCCGAGACGTGACCTGCTGCCGGCAGCGTGACATTGAGCGAGAGGTGATGACCTTCGAAACGCCAACCCCAGGGAAAGCTTCCCGGCGTGCCGAAGATCGACACGTAGTAACGGCCTGGATCGCGAAAACTGCCCTGTTGTTCGCGCAGCACGCCCTCCAGCAGGCGCACGCCATCCAGCAACTGCAGCCCGCGCTCGTTGAGTACGGTGGCGGACAGCGCGCGTGCGGCATTGGCCTGGTTCGCCTTCATCTCGCCCAGGCTCAACCCCGCCCGGCTGCGCGGGATATAATGCCAGTCGAGCCGGTTGCCGGAATCGAAGGCGATCACCGCCTTCCGACGCTGCCCGTCGTCGAGCGAAGCGAGCAGGCGATTGGCTGAATCGGCGATGCGCCGAGCAGCATCTACGGTCTGCGCGCTGGCGCCTCCAAAAGGCAGGAATGTCGCCGCCGCCAGGACGAACCGCCGCGTCGGCCGTTCGTCCTCGTGCTCGTGCGGATGCCAGCCGTCGTGCGGCATGGCAGGAAGCTCAGGCCGAGGTGCGCGGGTATTTCAGCGAGCAGCCGTAAGGCCGGGTCGAGGAGTTGGTCACCGGCTTGCCCGCCAGCAGTTCCTCGAGGCCGACGCGCACATACTGCTTGGCCTTGGGAATGTCGGCGGTGTCTGCCGACGGAATGGAATCGATGCCGCCCTTGTAGACCAGGATGCCGTTGGCATCGATGATGTACATGTGCGGCGTGACCGTGGCGCCATAGGCCCGAGCGATCTTGCTCTGCGGGTCGAGCAGGACGGCAGCCGGAGCGGCATCGCGGCTCTTGGTGAGGTCGTTGGCCTGCTGCGCCGTGACGTAGCCTTGCTCGCCGGTCGCCGACGATGCCGATGTCAGCCACACCACGCCCTTGGCGGCTGCCTCGCGCTGCTGGGTCTGCATGTTCTTGGCGCTGTAGTGCTTGCGCACATACGGGCATTCGTAGTTCGTCGTCTCGATCACCACGATCTTGCCCTTGAGATCGGCGAGCGACCAGGTCTTGCCATTGCTGTCGACGGCGGTGAAGAGCGGCGCCGGCTTGCCAAGGTCGGGCGTGGCTGCAAAGGCCATTGCCGGACTCAACGCGACCGCTGCGCTGCCCAGCAGCAACGATCGGCGGGGAACGACGAAGTTCGACATTTTTCGCCTCCTAACGCGACAATTCGGAAACGATCAACGACTCGGTCAGCACCTGCGGCAGGATCTTCGGCCGATCCGCACCCGGCTGCCCAGTACAAATAGAGCGGGACGCCGGCCCGGCCTAGCTCCTTCAACGAAGATGTGATCTCCGCGTCGCGATTGGTCCAGTCGGCCTTGAGCTTGACCACGCCTGCCTTCTCGAAGGCGCGACGGGTCGCCGGCGTCTCCAGAGCGACCCGCTCGTTCACCAGGCAGGTAATGCACCAAGCCGCTGTGAAATCGACGAAGACCGGCTTGCGCGCTGCGACCGCCTCGTTCAGCCGCTCGCGCGAAAACCGTTCCCAGCCGTCGAAATTCACGCCGGCTGTCGGCCCCGAGGCGGACGCGGCCGTAGCCGATCCGTCCTCGAGCCTCAGCGCGGCGGCGAAGGCCAGCAGCACGGCGATGGCGGCAAGTCCGCGCCGCGCCCAGGCAGCGGCGGTAGCACCGGAACCGAGGCGCAACAGCCACAGCGCGAAGGCGATCAGGATCATCCCGCCCAAGGCATAGATCACCCCATCGGCGCCGGTCTGCTGTGTCAGCACCCAGACCATCCACACCGCCGAGGCGTACATCGGGAAGGCGAGCAGCTGGCGCAGCCAGGTCATCCACGGGCCGGGGCGCGGCATCAGGCGCTGCAGCGCCGGCGTGATCGTCAGCAGCAGATAGGGCAGGGCAAGACCCAGGCCCATGGCCAGCAGTACGGCGACGGTCTGCGGCGCGGGCCGGCTCAAGGCGAAACCGACCGCGGCGGCCATGAAGGGCACCGTACAGGGCGTGGCGACGACCACGGCCAGGACGCCGGTGAAGAAGGCGCCCACGGCGCCATCGCGTGCGGCCAGCCCCTGGCCGACGCCGGCAAAACGGCTGCCGATTTCGAAGAAGCCGGAGAGGTTCAAGCCGACGACAAAGAAAAGATAGGCGATCAGCAGCGAAAACACCGGCGATTGGAACTGGAAGCCCCAGCTCACCTCGCCGACGCTGGCGCGGATCGCCACGACGACCGCGGCCATGGCCGCGAAGGAGATCAGGATGCCGGCCGTGTAGGCGATGCCGTCGCGGCGCATGTTGCTGCGGGTATGGCCGGCCAGTCGGGCGAACGCGGCGGCCTTCATGGCCAGCACGGGAAAGACGCACGGCATCAGGTTCAGGATCAGGCCGCCCAGCAGCGCGAACAGCAGGGCCTGGACCAGCGAGAGCGGCTCGCTGCCTTCGGCGGCCGCAAGCGATGCCGACGGCACGAAGGCGGGATCGAACTTCGCCGAGATGTCGAATGCCTGCCTGACCTCGCCTTCGGCTGTCTTCTCCGTAAGCGCTAGGGTGCCGGCCAGCCGCTCGGGCAGGGCGGACTTCGCGTCGCCTCTTTTCAGCGGGATGCGAATACCGTCGGCGGTGATGGAAGCGCTCTGCTTGGCGAGGCTCGCCAGCGGACCCCACTCGGCCGAAAAGAAATAGACGTCGCGAATCGTCCCGGGCTTCAGGCCTTTGGCCTCGACGATCAGCGTCGGATCACCCGAGGCGGCCGTGCCATAGCGCGCGGGCCAGGGGCTCGGGGTCGGCACGTTCCGACGTGCCTTGTCGAAGATCGCGCGCGTGGCGGCCGACGCCGGAATAGCGGTGGGCCCGACGGGCAAGGCAAGGTCGAACTTGGCCTCTTCGGGGATGCAGACATCCTCGCAAACCAGCCAGTTCGCCGTCGCCGCGAGCCTGAAGGCGTTGCCGCTCAAATCGGCCGGCGGCGTGATGCGGACCAGCAGGACGGCCTCGTCCTGGTAGCCGTAGTTGATGACGCCGCCGACATTGTACAAATGCGGCGTCGGCCAAACGATGGGGTCGGCCGTCGCGCCGGCCGGCAAGGTCCATTTGATCTCGGTCGGCAGGCCCGACTCGCCGGGATTCTTCCAGTAGGTGTGCCACTTTGGCCGGATGGTCTGACGCAGCGCCACCCAGAAGGGCTCGCCCGGCTTCACCGTGGCCATGTCGGCCATCAGCTCGGCGCGCACATTGTCGGTCTGCACGACGTCGGTCTGCACGACCGCTTGGCCAAAGGCCGGGCTGCCCGCGAACAACAGCAGCAGAAAGGCAAGCAAGCGCTTCATGCGAGCCTAGTAAGTGACCCTCGGTCGTGGCTCTGGCAAGGCAATCCGGATCAACCGGCCGTGATATTTTGCCCAGCCGGCGGGGCCAGTCTAAGGTCTTGGTGTCATTGGGGAAAACATGCTGCAGGTCGATGGACGGCGTCTCCTGGGCGCGCTCGATGAATTGGCGGAAATCGGCGCCATCGAGGGCGGCGGCTGTGCGCGGCTGGCCCTCACCGATGAAGACAAGGCCGGCCGCGACTTGATCGTAGGCCGCATGAAGGCGCTCGGGCTGGAGGTCCGGATCGACGCCATCGGCAACGTGGTCGGCCTGCGGCAGGGCCGCCAGGACCTGCCGCCGGTGATGACGGGCAGTCACATCGACACCGTCCGAACCGGTGGCCGGTATGACGGCAATTACGGCGTGCTGGCTGGCCTCGAAGTCGTCCAGGTGCTGAATGCCGCGAAGCTCACGACGCGCCGGCCGATTGCGGTGGCGTTCTTCACCAATGAGGAAGGTGCGCGCTTCCAGCCCGACATGCTGGGCAGCCTGGTCTATGCTGGTGGGCTGGGGCTGAACGAGGCCTATGCCGCCGCCGACGGGGACGGTCGCTCGGTCGGCGACGAATTGCGCCGCATCGGCTATCTCGGGCCTGCAAAGCCCGGCGCGTTGCGACCTCATGCCTTCGTCGAGCTGCATATCGAGCAGGGGCCGATCCTCGACGAGGAGAAGATCCGCATCGGGGTCGTCGAAAGCGTACAGGGCATCTCCTGGACCGAATATACGGTGACGGGCGTCTCCAACCATGCCGGCACCACGCCGATGCGGCTGAGGCGCGACGCCGGCTATCTCGCTGCATCGGTCAACGTCTTTGCCCGCAAGCTCGCCTGGGAAATGGGCGGGCATCAGGTGGCGACGGTGGGCGCGGTGTCGCTGCAGCCCAACCTGATCAATGTCGTGCCCAACCGTGCGGTGTTCACCGTCGACTTGCGCAACACCGACGAGGAGAAGTTGAAGCAAGCCGAGGGACGCCTCGCCGCCCATGTTGCCGCCGTCGCGCAGGAGGAACGGGTCGAGGCCCAAGCCAAGGTGCTGGCGCGCTTCGAGCCTGTGATCTTCGATGCCGGCCTGGTCGATCGCGTGGAGCATCATGCCGAGGCTCTCGGCCTCAGCACGCGGCGCATGCCGTCGGGCGCGGGCCACGATGCGCAGATGATGCAGAGGATCTGCCCTACGGCGATGATCTTCGTGCCCTCGGTCGCGGGTCTTAGCCACAACGTCAAGGAACATACCGAGGCGGCCGACCTCGTGGCAGGCGCCCAGGTCCTGCTCAATATGATGGTCGACCTGGCCGAGATCTGACGGAGGAGGCACAGATGGTCGATGTCAGGAATGGATCTCGCCGCATCGTATTGACCGGTGCGGCCGGCGGGGTCGGCACGATGATCCGACCGCTATTGGCGCCGCTCTATCCCGGCCTGATCCTGAGCGACAAGGTGAAGCCCAAGGATCTGCTGCCGGACGAAAGCTTCGTAGCCACCGACCTCACCAGGCCGCAGGAGGTGGCGGCGGCGGTCGAGGGCGCCGACAGCGTCATCCATCTGGGCGGCTTCTCGGTCGAGGGGCCGTGGGAGGCGATCCTGCAGGCCAATATCGTGGGCTGCTACAACCTCTTCGAAGCGGCACGCCAGGCTGGCGTCAAGCGCGTGGTCTTTGCATCGTCCAACCACGCCGTCGGCTTCTATCCGCGCAAGCGGAAGATCGGGACGGAGGTCACGGTGCGGCCCGACAGCCGCTATGGCGTCAGTAAGGCGTTCGGCGAGGCGCTGGGCGCACTCTACGCCGACAAGCACGGCATGATCGTGACCTGCGTCAGGATCGGCAATGTGGGTCCGCGTCCGCTCGATGTGCGGCGCCTGTCGATCTGGATCTCGCCGCAAGACATCGTGCAATTGATCCGCATCGGGCTCGAGCATCCCGAGATCCGCTTCGAGATCCTCTACGGTGCGTCCGACAATGCGGCATCGTGGTGGGACAATTCGCGCGCCCTCCAGCTCGGCTATCGGCCGACCGGCAAGGCCGAGGACCACCGCGCCCATGCCGAGGCCGAGCAAGCAAAGATCGGGCCTGATGCCGTGGGCGATCTCTTCCAGGGCGGTACTTTCTGCGCGGCAGAGTTCACCAACGACGTGGAGCGCGCCGGCCCTTGAGGCTTGGAGCCTGCGTCATCCGCGGCGATAATCGCGGCGGAAGGTGACAATGACGCGTTTTCTGACAGTCGGTGCCGCGCAGATGGGGCCCATCCAGCGCAGCCATACCCGCCGCGACGTGGTCGAGCGGCTGATCGCTCATTTGCGCGAGGCCAAGCGCATGGGTTGCGAGCTGGTGGTGTTCCCCGAGCTTACACTCACGACGTTCTTTCCGCGCTGGTGGATGACCGACCAGGCGGAGATCGACTCCTTCTTCGAGCGCGAGATGCCTTCCAACGAGACGGCGCCGTTGTTCAACGAGGCCAGGCGGCTCGGCACGGGCTTTTGCCTGGGCTATGCCGAGCTGGCCAGCGAGAACGGAACGATACGCCGTTTCAACACATCGATCCTGGTCGAACGCGACGGCAGGATCGTCGGCAAGTACCGCAAGGTCCATCTGCCGGGCCACGCCGGGCATGAGCCGGAGCGCCCGTTCCAGCATCTGGAGAAGCGCTATTTCGAAGTCGGAAATCTCGGCTTCCCGGTCTTTCGCGCTTTCGGCGGCAACATGGGCATGTGCATCTGCAACGACCGGCGCTGGCCCGAGACCTACAGGGTCATGGGCCTGCAGAACGTCGAGATGGTGCTGCTGGGCTACAATACGCCGCTGCACAATGCGCCATCGCCCGATCACGACGAGCATTCCTGGTTCCACAACCAGCTTTCCATGCAGGCCGGCGCCTACCAGAACGGCACCTGGGTGGTGGGTGTCGCCAAGGGCGGCAAGGAGGAGGATGTGCCGTCGCTGGCCGACAGCATGATCGTGGCGCCGTCCGGCAAGGTGGTGGCGCGTGCCGGGAGCGACGGCGATGAATTGATCGTGCACCGCTGCGATCTTGATGCCGGCCAGAGCTACAAGCGCACGACCTTCAACTTCGCGATCCACCGACAGCCCGACCAATATCGCATGATCGTCGACCGCAAGGGCGCGCTTGATCCGTCCTGAAGAGCATTCAGCATGGGATATGACAGGATTGGGCCATGCCGCGGTCTAGCCGCTGAGAGTTGCGCGTGCCAAACTTCGCAGATGAAGTTTCGGTTTGCCAATTCGCCTTCCCGTCGGCGGCGCAGAGCTGTGATCCGATGTCGGCCCAAGAGCACGGCACGTGATTCATGAAGGGTCCGCAAGGCGTCCTGCATATCCGTTGTGGCGATGACATCCGCGACAAGCTCGGCGAGGCAGGGCTTGCCGGCGACTATCTGTCGTTCGCCGATCCGGCATGGCTTGGCCCGCCGCCTGCCTTCAATGCCTGGCTGGCCGGTCGCGCCGCCCTGGTCGCTGAACGCACCGGCCTGCCTCGGCGCAAGGTGCGTGCCGACCTGGGCGATGCCTACTGGCGGCTGGCGCGAGCACCGGCGGACTATCGCCACATTGTCTTGTGGTTCGAGCACGACCTCTACGATCAGGCCGCTCTGGTGCGCGTGCTGGCGAGCTTCGCGCAGCGCAAGATCCTGCCGCGCCTCGAGCTGATCTGCATCGACGGATTCCGCGGGATCAGGCGTTTCGACGGCCTGGGCCAGCTCACACCCGGTCAGCTCGCTTCGTTATGGCCCAAGCGCAAACGCGTGGGGCGCCGGCAGATCGCGCTGGGAGCCCGCACCTGGGCCGCTTTGAGGGCCTCCACACCGGAGCCGCTGGAGGCTCTGCGCGCCTCCAATCTGGGTGCGCTGCCGTTTCTCTCGGCCGCCTTGCAGCGGCACCTGCAGGAGCTACCCTGGACGACGGACGGACTGTCGCTTACCGAGCGTCAGGCGCTTGCCGCGCTGGCCAAGGGACCATGCACCGTGGCCGAACTTTTCGCCGACGCCCAGATGAAACGAGACCCGCAGCCTTTCATGGGCGACCTCTTCTTCTGGTCGGTGATGCGCGACCTCGTCGATGCACCGCGGCCTCCCGTCGCGGTCAGCGCCGCCACACGTCGCGCGGTCTGGCACCGCCGGGTGCTGCGGCTGACGCCGACCGGCCGGGCGCTGCTCGACGGCAGCCTCGACTGGCAGGCGCAGCGGCCTCTCGCGCGCTGGGTCGGCGGCATCCCGGCAGGGCCCGGAGCGCCGGACTGGCGCTGGAATCCGAGAACGCGTTGTGCCACCCGGCTGGCCTGGCCGGGCCAGCAGGAACTTGCGACGTAGCCGTCAGCCGAAGGCGCCGAAGCTGCGGTCGGGCGTGCCGCGGGAGAGCGACATGTGGGTATGGGTGGCGACGAACGGATCGCCCGCGGCTTTGCGTCCGAGCACGACCGTGGTGCGGCCGGGACGGTCGAAGCGGTCGCCATTGGGGTGGTAGCCGTCGGACTGCCACACACCCATGCCGACCGCCATCAGCCGGTCGGCCGAGACGATGGCTTCTATCTTGTCGAGATCGTAGCGAAAGTTGCGGATCGTGCCCCACACGTTGCGCCACTGCTTTTGCTCGGCAAGGTCGCGGCCGATCATGAAGTCGGTGAAGGTGCCGAAGGCGATCATGTCCTCGGCGAAGATCGGACGGGCGCCCTCATAGTCGACCGCGCGGCAGTGGTTGGCGAGCGTGTCGAACCAGGTCCGGACAGCGGCCAGATCATCGGGATGCACGGGATTGCGCAGCTTCATGGCGGCGGGGCTCCTAAAGTCCGAAACGTTGCCAATGCAGGCGCTCTTCGAGAGCGGCGAGGGTGCCCGGCCCGATGCCCTCGATGCCGCCAGTGCCGCCACCAAGGCCGAGGCGCGACAGCAGGCGTCGGCGCGGGCCGATAACGGGCAGATGAACCTTGGTGCCATAGCGCGCCTGCAGGGTGGCGCGCAGTTCGCCGAGCGTGTCGATCAGGCCCAGCTCCAGGCCTCGCCGGCCGGTCCAGAACTCGCCGCTGAACAGCATCTGCTCCTCGCCGTTGAGCCTGCCGGCGCGGCGCTCGCGCACCCAGTCCTTGAAGCCCTCGTGGATCTCCATCTGCAGGCGGACAAGCCGCTCGACATCCTCGGGCTTCTCCGGACGGAAGGGATCGAGCATCGATTTGCGCTCGCCCGCGGTGTGTACGCGCCGCTCCACGCCGATGCGCCCGATCAGGTCCTGGAAGCCGAACCCCGCGCTGATGACGCCGATCGAGCCCACGATGGAATGGGGATCGACGACGATCTCGTCGGCCGCGCAGGCAAGCCAGTAGCCGCCGGAGGCGGCCACATCCTCGACGAAGGCGATCACTTTCAGGTTTCGTTCGTTGGCCAGCAGTCGGATGCGCTGCGCGATCAGCGCCGACTGGACCGGTGAGCCGCCGGGCGAGTTGATCGCGAGCGCCACCGCCTTGGCGCCGCGCATATGGAAAGCGCGCTTGAGCAACGGCGCTGCCTGTTCGATGGAAAGACCACGGCTGCCCAAAAGACCGCTCGAGGCGATGACGCCCGACAGGCGGACGACCGGAACGACGGGGCCGCGCCGGAAGAGATCTCTGAACCAATTCAGCATGTCCGGCACTGTCGCGGCGCATGCCTCAGAAGGCAAGCGGCGCGGCGCCGCGAAGGATGGCTTCGGCGGTGTCGGTGTACCGGCCGTCCGGTCGATGCAGCATCAGGGGATCGGTTTCGCGCCGTCGGGCCGTGGCGGATCGACGGGCGCGCACCAGGACGCGCGCGGCCGGCGGCAACCGCTTGACCGTCACGTCGCCCCAGCCCATCCGGACGAGATGGCCCACGATCTCCTCCAGCCGATCGCTGCGATGGATGACGAGCAGCGTGCCTGCAGATTTCGCCGCCGCAACGGCCACGGCGAGCCAGCGCGCCAGCGCAGCGCTCGACTCGATCGTCGCCAGGGCCTTGCTGCGGTCCGGCGGTGGATCGGCGACGGCGGCGGCCAGATAGGGCGGATTGGTCGCAACATGATCGAACGCGCCGAGATCGGGCGGCCACGGTCGTGCGATGTCGTGGATGACCGTGTTCATCCGCTGGTCCATGCCGTTGAGGATGGTGTTGCGTTCGGCGAGCTGGGCCAGGGCAGGCTGCAGCTCGATGCCCACGATGGTACAATCGGGGACGCGGGCGGCGAGGCAGAGGCCGACGGTGCCCACGCCTGCGCCGAGATCGAGCACGCGCTGGCCGGGCCCGGCTTCGATGGCCGCCGCGAGCAGCACCGCGTCGACCGCGACACGATAGCCGCGTTTGGGTTGCAACACCCTTACGCGACCACCGAGCAAGGCATCTTCGGTCCAGGCCGGATCCATGCTAGGGATCATGTCACGACATCGTGTCGTAACAATCGGCCCGTTCGGGAGATCATCTTCATACATGGCTAAGGTCGTCTCCCTCGAGGGCAAGCGCAAGGTGCCGAGCCTGCAGCCGCTCCTGTCGCTTTGCGCCGACGACATGACGCAGGTCGATCGCGAGATTCTCCTCCGCATGCGTTCGCCGGTGGCTTTGATTCCCGAGCTCGCCAATCATCTTGTTGGAGCCGGCGGCAAGCGCATGCGGCCGCTGCTGACGGTCGCGGCGGCGCGGCTGTGCGACTACGCCTCGGATGACGAACGGCACGTCAAGCTCGCGACCTGCGTGGAATTCATTCATTCCGCCACCCTGCTTCACGACGACGTGGTCGATGTCAGCACACTCAGGCGTGGCAAGCCGTCGGCCAACTCGGTGTGGGGCGACAAGGCCTCGGTGCTGGTGGGCGACTTCCTGTTTACGCGCGCCTTCGAATTGATGGTGGATGTGGGTTCACTCGATATCCTGGGCGTGCTCTCCCGAGCGTCCTCGACCATTGCCGAAGGCGAGGTCCTGCAGCTCGTCAGCCAGCGCGATACCAGCACGCCGGAAGCGACCTATCTGGAAGTGATCAAGGCCAAGACGGCCAGATTGTTCGCGGCAGCCGCGGAGGTCGGCGCCATGATCGCCGGTCGCAATGGGGCCGAGAGGGTGGCGCTCGAAAGCTTCGGCATGAATCTCGGCATCGCCTTCCAGCTTGTCGACGACGCGTTGGACTATTCCGGCCGCGAAGCACAGCTCGGCAAGTCGGTCGGCGACGACTTTCGCGAGGGCAAGATAACCCTGCCCGTGATCCTGGCCTATCTGCGTGGCCGCACCGTCGAGCGCGAGTTCTGGAAGCGCACCATCGAACGGCTCGATCAGCGCGACGGCGACCTCGAGCAGGCGCAGGGCCTGATCGACCGCCACGGCGCGATGGCCGATACCTTGGAGCGGGCCCGGCACTACGGCGCCATGGCGCGCGATGCGCTGGGCCTCTTTCCGGACGTGCCGCTCAAGACCGCCCTACTCGAGGCGGTCGACTTCGCGATCGATCGCGCTCACTGAGCGCCGCCCGAGGACTGCCAGGAACACGCGATGGCCGCCGACCATATCCTTGCCATCGACCAGGGCACGACCAGCACGCGCGCCATCGTGTTCGACGCCTCGGGCCGGCCGGTGGCGTCGGCACAGAAGGAGCTGCCGCAGATCTTCCCGCAGCCGGGCTGGGTCGAGCACGATCCCGAGCAGATCTGGTCGGCCACCGTCGAGGTCTGCCGGGGCGCGCTGCAGCGTGCCAAGCTCGAGGCCCAGGCGCTGGCCGGCATCGGCATCACCAACCAGCGCGAGACCGCCGTCATTTGGGATCGCAGCACCGGCAAGCCGATCCACAATGCCATCGTCTGGCAGGACCGCCGCACCGCGCCGCGCTGCGACGAGCTGCGGCGGGCCGGTCATGAGGACGAGGTGGCGGCCAAGACCGGCCTGATCCTCGACCCGTATTTCGCCGGCACCAAGATCGCCTGGATACTGGATCACGTGGCGGGCAGCCGCGCGGCGGCGGAGAAGGGGGCGCTTGCCGCAGGCACCATCGAAAGCTTCCTGCTGTGGCGGTTGAGCGGCGGCAGGGTGCATGCCAGCGACGCCACCAACGCCAGCCGCAGCCTGCTGCTCGACATCCACAAGGGCACCTGGGATGCCGACCTCCTGAAATTGATCGGCGTGCCGGCGGCGCTGCTGCCCACCGTGGTCGATTGCTCTGGTGAGCTGGGGGTGGCTACGGCCGACATACTGGGCGCGCCGGTGCCGGTGCTGGGCATGGCGGGCGACCAGCAGGCCGCGACGGTGGGCCAGGCCTGCGTCCGGCCCGGCATGGTGAAGGCGACCTATGGGACGGGATGCTTTGCCCTGCTCAACACCGGCAACATCGCCATGCGCTCGCATACCCGCCTGCTCACCACCATCGCCTATCAACTCGGCGGCAAGCGGACCTATGCGCTGGAAGGCAGCATCTTCATTGCCGGCGCGGCCGTGCAGTGGCTGCGCGACGGCCTGCATCTCATCGAGAAGTCGGCCGACGTCGAGGCCGTCGCCCGGGCTGCCAAGGCGGACCACGGCGTCTACATGGTGCCGGCTTTCGTCGGCCTGGGCGCACCCTATTGGGACGCCGGCGCGCGCGGCGCGCTTCTGGGCCTCACCCGCGATACCGGACCGGCCGAAATCGCCGCCGCCACGCTCGATTCGGTCTGCTATCAGACGCGCGATCTCGTCGAGGCCATGCGCGGCGACGGCGCCCAGATCGACGAGCTTCGGGTCGATGGCGGCATGGTGGTCAACGATCCGCTGATGCAGCGGCTGGCCGATACGGTCGGCACGCCTGTCGAACGTCCGGTGGTCACCGAGACCACGGCCTTGGGCGCGGCGTTCCTGGCCGGCCTGCAGGCGGGCCTGTGGCCGTCGCTCGACGCGCTGTCGAAGAGCTGGGCGCTCGACCGGGCCTTCCAGCCGAACGAGGATGCAGCCTCGCGCGACCGCCGCTATGCCGGCTGGCAGAATGCGGTGCGACGCGTGCGCAGCAATTAGGTCATCTGCCGCGCGAGTGGATTGACTCCGTGTCGACAGTTCTGCGAGCATATTTGCACTGAGACGATTGCGCGGCGCCGTGTCGCAATCGGGCGAGAGGTGCTTTGCCGCAATGAAGCCGCTCCGGATCACCCAGCAAGGCATCGTTTTCTCGATATTCGTTGTCCTGTTCGTCGTCTTTGCCGTCTTCCTGAACGGCTTCTTGACGACGTCGAACATGCTGACGCTTCTGCAGAACGTCGCCGTGCTCGGCATCCTCGGTCTTGCGATGGCGATCGTCGTCATCGGACGGGGCATCGACCTGTCGCTGATCGCCGCTCTCGCGGTGCCCCCGGGCGTGGTGCTGCAGCTCGTCCAGGACGGGCATTCCCTGTCCTACGCCCTGTTGATGGCGACGCTTCTCACCCTTGCCTTCGGCCTGATCAATGGCTGGCTGATCGCCTATGCCGAGGTGCCCTCGCTGTTCGCCACGCTGGCGTCGGGCCTGTTTCTGGCCGGCCTGGGGCAAGCCGCTTTGTTCGAGCTCGACGTCGTGCAATGGAGTCCGGGCCTTGAAGGGTTCGAGCATCTGGGACAGGGCGCGCTGCTTGGCATCCCCATGCCGATCGTCATGTTCGTCGGCGCCAGCATCCTGGTCGCGCTCTTCCTGCGGCGGACGCGTTTTGGCGCGTTCATCTACGCCATCGGCGACAATCCTTTCGCCGCGCGCGCCTCCGGCATCCCGACGCGTCCGCTGATCGTCCTGCAATATGTGCTCTCTGCCCTGATCGGCCTGCTCGCCGGCCTCGTCCTCGCGGCCTCCGTCAACAGCATGCCGACGCGCATCTACAATTCGACACTCATCTACGACGTCATCCTGGTCGTCGTCCTGGGCGGCATCGGTCTTTCGGGCGGCCGCGGCGGCGTCCTCAACGTCGTGATCGGCACCATGCTGATCGGCACCATGCTGAATGCCATGACGATCATGGACGTCTCCTATTCCGGCCAGAATCTGGTGAAGGGAGTCGTCCTGCTGATCGCCGTGATCACCGATTCCTTTCTCAACCCCCGCAATGAGGAAACCGCGCAGCAGGGAGATATTTGAACGCGGGCAGTGGTCGTGGCCAAGAATCACAATACGGAGGAAGCAAGATCATGACGAAGTCCAAAATCCGCCGATCGCTCGGCGGGCTCGCTTTTGCTGCGGCGCTCTGCGCCCTGGTGTCCCCGGCATTTGCCCAGAAAGGGCTCGATGAGCCGTTCCAGGGCCCGTTCAAGAAGGCCCTCGAGGGCAAGACCGTCGCCTACGTTCCCGTCGCGATGAACTTCGATCTCACCGAAGGCTGGTACGCCGGCGTCAAGCGCGGCCTCGAGCCCTACGGCATGAAGGTCGTGGTGCGCGATGCCAACTGGAGCACCAACGCGGGCGCCCAGGCGGTGACGAGGCTGATCTCCGAGAAGCCCGCGGCCATCATCGTCCATAACCCCGACGTGCAGACCTATGCCAAGCTGCTGCAGCGGGCCGAGAACGAAGGCATCTACATCATCCAGATCAACATGGGGTCGAGCTATCGCACCTCGGCCTTCGTCGGCGCCAACTGGATCGAGATCGGAGAGCGCGACACCGAGGCCGTCGTCAAGGCCTGCCAGGGCAAATCGAACAAGATCGCCATCGTTCAAGGTGCTCTTTCGGCCGCCGCCAGCGCCTATACGCTGAAGGGCGTCGAGAACGTCCTCGCCAAGCATCCCGACGTCAAGGTCGTCTCCAGCCAGGCCGCCGACTGGGATGCCGCCAAGGCGAAGGCCATCACCCAGACGGTCCTCAAGCAGAATCCCGATCTCTGCGGCATCGTCGGATTTTGGGACGGCATGGATATCGGCACGGCCGCCGCCGTCAAGGAAGCCGGGCTGACCGGGAAGGTGTTCGTCGCCACCTCGGGCGGCGGCGAACAGAAGGGCGCCTGCGATCTCGTCAAGTCGGGCGCCTTCGACCTCGATCTGTCCTATGACGTGCCGACCCAGGCGACCGACATGGTCGCGATCATCAAATGGCTGCTGTCCTCGGGGATGAAGCCGGGTTCGTCGAAGGGCTCGATCTACACCACGCTCATCCCGGTGACCAAGGTCAACGCCGGCGTGGACGGCACATGCTGGAAGCTTGAACGGCTGAAGCAGTAGCGAAAGCTCCGCGAGTCCAGGGCGCGGCGGCCGTCGCCTGCCGCGCCCCCTTCCTTAACCGATGCTCCGGCGGGTCGTTTGATGAGAGAAGCCGTGCTGCGCCTGCGCTATCGCTTTTGGCCGGATCATCTCCTGGGAGAGATCCTGTCCAAGCGATGGACCGAGACGGCCATCCCGGTCATCGTCCTGCTGATCGTCGCCCTGGCGTTCACCCAGGCGATCCCCGGCTTCCTGTCGCCCGCGAGCCTCGCCGACACCGCGCGCCAGGCGGCCGAGATCGGCTTCGTCGTGCTTGGCATGGCGCTGGTGATCGTCGTCGGGGGCATCGACCTCTCGGTCGGTTCGATCTTCGCCCTGAGCGATTTCTGCGCTCTCTTCTGCCTGGATGTGCTGGACCTGCCCGTGCCGGCGGTTGCCGTCGTCACGATTGCCTTCGGTGCCCTGCTTGGCGCGGTCAACGGCTTCCTGGTCGGATATCTGCGGCTGCGCGCCTTCATCACGACCCTGATCACGCTGATCATCTACCGCTCGGCCTACGATCTTCTGCTGTTCGACTATTCCAACACCATCGCCGCTGCCTTTCCCGATACGCCATTGTGGAACTTCATGGGCGGCGGCGGCGTCCTGGGCATTCCCAGCGTCGCCCTGCTCTACGGCGTGGTGGCGATCTTCGGCCACGTCTTCATGACCAGGCTGCGGCCGGGCTGGCACATCACCGCGATCGGCGGCTCGCGGCGCTCGGCCTACAATTCCGGCATTCCCGTCCGCGCCACCATCGCCCGCTGCTATGCCGCCAGCGGGGCGCTGACCGCGGTCGGCGCCCTGTTCTTCGCCGCCCGCCTCGGCACGGTCGGCGGGGATGTCGGTGTCGGCCTCGAAGTCACCGTCCTGACGGCGGCCGTGCTGGGCGGCATCAGTCTGGGCGGCGGCCGCGGCTCGGTCGCGCGCGCGCTGGTGGGCACGTTGATCGTCCTGCTGATCACCAACGGTCTCACAACCCTGTCGGTGCGCGGCGGCGTCAACCGCATGGTTCTCGCGGGCATCCTTCTGGTTGCCGCGACGATCGACATCCGCTGGCTGAAGAACCGCAACCGGATCATCGCCAAAGTCTATGTCAGCCCGACTTTTCACGAGATGCCGCGGCTTCAGCCGGTCGGCACGGGCAGCAACGCGCCCTTCGTCCAGAACGACAGGTTGGCCGGCGTCAGCCTGATCGGGCTTGGGCGCATCGAGGCGCCGGAAGACGTCATCCTCGATCGTAACGACAATCTTTACGCCGGCTCGCGCCACGGCGACATCATCCGCTTCTTCTCGCCCGACTACGAGAAAATGGAGGTCTTCGCCCATATCGGCGGCCAGCCGCTCGGCATGGCGTTCGATCGGGCCGACAACCTTTATGTCTGCATCGGTGGCATGGGCCTCTATCGCGTCACCCCCGACCGCAAGGTCGAGAAGGCGACCGACGAGACCAACCGCAGCCTGCGCTCGGTCAACGACGACAGCCGTCTTCGCCTGGCCGACGACCTCGACATCGCCGACGACGGCCGCATCTTCTTCTCCGAAGCGACGGTGCGCTACGAGATGCACGAATGGCCGGTCGACGGGCTCGAGGCGCGCGGCAATGGTCGAATCGTCTGCTACGATCCACGGACCGGCACGACGCGCACGGTGCTGCGCGGCCTGAAATTCCCCAACGGCATCTGCGTCGAGCGCGGCAGCCAGTCGATCCTGTTCGCGGAGACTTGGGGCTGCTGCGTCAAGCGCTACTGGTTCGACGGGCCGAAGACGGGGCGGGTGGAGATGGTGATGGAGAACCTTCCGGGCTTCCCCGACAACATCAACCTCGCGTCCGACGGAAACTACTGGCTGGCCATGGTCGGCATGCGCTCGCCGGCGCTTGACCTCGCCTGGCGCATGCCCGGCTTCCGCCGCCGCATGGCCAAGCGCGTGCCGATCGACGAATGGCTCTTTCCCAACATCAACACCGGCTGCGTGCTGCGCTTCAACGAGAAGGGCGAGGTGCTGGAGACCTATTGGGACCTGGCCGGCGTCAACCATCCCATGATCACCTCGATGCGCGAGCACAAGGGCTATCTCTATCTCGGCGGCATCCAGAACAACCGCATCGGCCGGCTCAAGCTGGACGGCGCCGACCCCGCTTTCGTGCAATACGACCGGCGCTGGGGAAAGAGCCCATGATCGCCGCCCTGAAAGCCCTCGGGGACCGCGTGCTCGGTCGTGGCGACGCGTCGATCACCGTGCCGATTTTCGACGGTGCGCTGAAGCCCAACCAGCTTCTGGCCGATGCCGAGATCGTCGGCCGGTTCGACGATGCCAACGACATTGCCACCGACGGCAAGGTGCTCTTGGTGGCCGACGGCGGCCAAATCCTGAGCCTCGCCGACGGCGGGAGGACGGAAATCGCACGCCTCGACCGCGGCGTCACCGCGCTCTGCGCGCTGCCGGATGGCGGCCTCGCCGTTGCCCTCGCTGGCGAGGAGGTTCGCATCACGGGCGGCCCCGCCGACGGCCGCCGCTGGGCCGATGCCGGCGGCGTGCCCTTTCATGCGGCAAATGCGATCTGCTGCACTCCCGACGGCAGGCTCGCCGTGACCGACGGCTCGCGGCGCTACGATTGCGCCAGCTGGACGCACGATCTCATGGATCGCGGGGCCAGCGGCCGGCTGGTCATGCTCGACCCGCGCGACGGCACCGCCCGCGAGGCCGCGCAGGGACTGGAATATGCCTTCGGCGCCGGCGCGTCGGGCGCCGAGACCCTGGTCTGCGAGAGCTGGCGCCATCGCCTCCTTGCCATCGGGCCGGACGGCGGGCGGCGCGTCGTGCTCGATCGCCTGCCCGTCTACCCCTCGCGCCTCGCCGCCGCGGCCGGAGGCGGCTTCTGGCTGACCGCCTTTGCCGCGCGCACGCAGCTGGTGGAATTCGTCCTGCGCGAACCTGCTTTCCGCCGCCGCATGACGAAGGAAATCGCGCCCGAGCACTGGATCGCGCCCCGGCTGCGCTCCGGCCAGAGCTTCCTGGAGCCGATGCAAGGTGCGCATCTGCGCACGATGGGCGTCCTGAAGCCTTGGGCGCCGCCCAGGTCCTACGGCCTCGTGATCCGCCTGTCGCCCCAGGGCACGCCGCTCTACTCGCTGCACAGCCGGGTCGACGGCGTCAACCACGGCATCGTGGCGGCGGCCGAGCTCCAGGGCTTCCTCTACCTGCTCGCGAAGGGGCCGGGCCGGCTGATCCGGCTGGCGCTGGCCGACATCGAGAAGGACGTCGCCGCATGACCACGCCGATCCTCGAGTTGCGGCAGGCGACCAAGCTCTACGGCGGCGTGCCGGCGATCGATGGGGTCGATTTCAGCTTGGCCGAGGGTGAGATCCACGCCCTGGTCGGCGAGAACGGCGCCGGCAAGTCGACCCTCACCAAGGTGATGGCCGGTGTCGTGTCGCTGAGTTCGGGCGCGATGCTGATTGCCGGCCGCGCGGTCGCGCCGCGCACGCCGCTGGAGGCGCGCCAGCTGGGCGTCGCCATGGTCTTCCAGGAGAACAGCTTGGTGCCATCGATGACGGTGGCGCAGAATCTCTTCCTGGGGCAGGAGAAGTTCTACAATCGCTTGCGCGGCATCTACATTGCTGCCCAGCAGTTCCTGCAGTCGCTCAATTTCGACGTGACGCCGACGGCCACCGTGGCGCAGCTGGGTGCCGCCAAGAAGCAGATGGTCGAGATCGCGCGCGCCGTGCTGCACGAAGCCAAGGTGATCATCTTCGACGAGCCGACGGCCAGCCTGACGCCCGAGGAGAAGAAATACTTCTTCGACCTGGTGCGCGAGCTGAAGCGACGCGGCGTCTCGGTCATCTTCATCTCGCATGCGCTCGAGGAAGCGCTGCTGATCGCTGATCGCATCACGGTGTTGCGCGACGGCCGTCATGTCGTCACCGACGACACGCCGAATTTCGATCGCGCGCGCCTCATCCAGGCCATGGTGGGACGCGATCTGTCGAAGACGCTGTATGCCGAGCGCAAGGCCCAGGTGCGGCCGCCCGGCGAGCGCGTGCTCACCATCGAGAATCTGCGCATGGCGCCCATGGTGAAGAACAACTCGCTCTCCGTCTTCGCGGGCCAGGTGACGGGCGTGTTCGGCCTGGTGGGATCGGGCCGCACCGAGACCTTCAAGATCGCGGCGGGCATCCTCAAGCGCGACTTCTTCCACGGCGGCGAGATCGTCCTGCGGGGCCGGCCGATCCGCTACTTCACGCCGGCGCCCGCCGTGCGCGACGGCATCGCCTACGTCACCGAGGATCGCAAGATAGAGGGCTTCTTCGAGACCATGTCGATCGCGCGCAATGTCTACATGGGCCTGCTGGCCAAGCTCGGCCGACGCCGGCCGTTCGTCATCGCCAAGGAGGCCGAAGCGGTCGGCAGGAAATGGATCGAGGCGCTCAATGTCCGCGCCATCGGCCAGGACGTGAAGGTCGTCGAGCTGTCCGGCGGCAACCAGCAGAAGATCGTCATCGCCAAGTCCCTGGTCCAGGAGCCCACGCTGATCGTCTTCGACGAGCCGACGCGCGGGGTCGACGTGGGCGCGATCGCCGAGATCCACCAGCTCATCGACCGGCTCGCCGAGCAGGGCAACGCCGTCGTCATGATCTCGTCCTATCTGCCCGAGATCATGGCGCGGTCGGATCGCATCCTGGTGTGCCGGCAGGGCAAGGTCGTCGAGGAATTCTCGGCGCGCGAGGCCACCGAGGAAAAGATCATGTACGCCGCGATCCACTGACGGCTTGCCGCGGCGGGACGCCGCTCTTAGGGTGCGCCCGCCATGAAACCGCGCGCCAATCCTGTCTATTGCGGCATCGACACCATCGATCTCGCGCAGGCCACCAAGCTCATCCAATCGATCGCCGGCGGGCCGAAGCCGGCCGTCGGCGGCATCAAGCTCGGCCTCGAATTCTTCCTGGCCCACGGCGCGCCGGGCGTGCGCTACGCCTTTCCCGGTCCGGTGCGCGCCACCGGCGTCGGCTTCTTCCTCGACCTCAAGCTGCACGACATTCCCAACACCGTGGCCGGCGGCATCCGCGCCGTGGTCGACCTGGCGCCGACCTTCATCACCCTGCATGCCAGCGGCGGTCGCGCGATGATGGAAGCGGCGGTGGAAGAGGCCGCCACGCAGGCCGCCAGGCAGGGCGTGCCGCGGCCCAGGCTTCTGGGCGTCACCGTGCTCACCTCGCTCGACCGGGCCGACCTCGAATCGACCGGCGTGCCCGCCGATCCCTCCGATCAGGTGCTGCGTCTGGCGGCGTTGGCGCGCGAGAGCGGACTGGACGGCGTGATCTGCTCGCCGCTGGAGATCGCGGCCCTGCGCAAGCAGTGCGGGCCCGACTTCGTGCTCATGGTGCCCGGCATCCGGCCGGTCGGCAGCGCCAGCAACGACCAGAAGCGGGCCATGACGCCGCGCCAGGCCGTCGATCTCGGCGCCACCCATCTCGTGGTCGGCCGTCCGATCTATCAGGCGGCTGATCCGCGCGCCGCCGCCGAGGCGATCGCCCGCGAAGCCGGCGTCAACGACCTATGAGCGTCGCGGCCCCCGTGGAGGCAAAGATCTGCGGCCTGTCGACCCCGGAGACGGTCGACGCCGCCGTGAGGTTCGGCGCGCGCTGGATCGGTTTCGTGACCTATCCGCGCTCGCCGCGCCACGTGGCTTCGGACGATCTGCTGAGGGCGCTGGGCGCGCGCGTGCCCAAAACCGTCGGCAGGGTCGGCCTGTTCGTCGATCCCGACGATGCCCTGCTCGACCAGCGCCTGGCGACGGGCGCCATCGACATGCTGCAGCTCCACGGCGCGGAGACGCCCGGGCGCGTCGCCGCCATCAGGGCGCGGACGGCCAAGCCGGTGATGAAGGTGATCAAGGTGGCGCAGGCCGGCGACGTCGAGCGCGGCATCGCCGCCTACGAAGCGGTGGCCGACCGGCTGATGTTCGACACCGCCGATGGGACCCTGCCCGGCGGCAATGCGCGCGCCTTCGACTGGACGATCCTGTCCTGCCGCAGCGTGCCGCTGCCCTGGATCCTGGCGGGCGGGTTGACGCCCGACAACGTCGCCGAGGCGGTGCGTGTAACTGGCGCGCGTGCCGTCGACGTTTCCTCTGGCGTGGAATCGAGCCGGGGTGTGAAATCGATCGAGCTGATCGGTGCCTTCCTCGACCGGGTGAAGGCGCTCTGAGGGGAGCTGCAGCATGAAGACCGAACGACGACTGAAGGAACTGGGCATCGAGCTGGCCAAGCCCACCTCGCCGATGGCCAACTACGTCAACGCCGTGCGCACCGGCAACCTGCTCTACCTCGCGGGCAAGGGACCGGGCCTGCCGGGCCATCCCCTGCCGGTCGGCAAGGTCGGCCGCGACTTCACCAAGGAGCAGGGCTACGAATATGCGCGCCAGACGGGCCTCAGCCTGATCGCGGTCATGAAGGCGGAGCTGGGCGACCTCGATCGCGTCAAGCGCATCGTCAAGGTCCTGGGCATGGTCAACGCCACGCCGGAGTTCGGCGAGCAGCCCGAGGTGATCAACGGCTGCTCCGACCTCTTCGTCACCGTGTTCGGCGACCGCGGCCGCCATGCGCGCTCGGCGGTGGGCATGGGCTCGCTGCCGCGCGGCATTCCGGTCGAGATCGAGGTGATCGTCGAGGTGAATGCGGGACCGGCACGCGCAGGCGCCGCCGCCAAGGTGCGCAAGTCGGCGCAGAGGGCCAAAAGGAAGTCGGCCAAGACCAAGCGCAGATAGGGCTTTTGACCGACCCCTGTCGGGCTGCTAAGTCCGCGTCCGACAGGAAGAGTGATGCCAACCTCACCCAACAGTTTCCGCACCGGTCCCGACGAGCGCGGGCATTTCGGCCTTTTCGGCGGCCGCTTCGTCGCCGAGACCCTGATGCCGCTCATCCTCGAGCTGGAGAAGGCCTACAACGAGGCCAAGGCCGATCCGCAATTCCAGGGCGAGCTGAACTATCTGCTGGCGAACTACGCCGGCCGGCCGAGCCCGCTCTACTTCGCCGAGCGGCTCACCAGGCATCTCGGCGGCGCCAAGATCTACTTCAAGCGCGACGAGCTCAATCACACCGGCAGCCACAAGATCAACAACGTGCTGGGCCAGGTGCTGCTGGCCAAGCGCATGGGCAAGACGCGGGTCATCGCCGAGACCGGCGCCGGCCAGCACGGCGTGGCCACCGCGACGGCCTGCGCGCTGTTCGACATTCCCTGCGTGGTGTTCATGGGCGCCGTCGACGTCGATCGCCAGGCGCCCAACGTCGTGCGCATGAAGATGCTGGGCGCCGAGGTGCGGCCGGTGACGGCGGGCTCGTCGACCCTGAAGGACGCCATGAACGAGGCGCTGCGCGACTGGGTGGCGACCTGCGAGACGACCTTCTACTGCATCGGCACGGTGGCGGGCCCACATCCCTATCCGGCGATGGTGCGCGACTTCCAGTGCGTGATCGGCAACGAGGTGCGCCAGCAGATGATGGCGGCGGAAGGGCGCCTGCCCGACACGCTGGTCGCGTGCATCGGCGGCGGCTCGAACGCCATGGGCCTGTTCCATCCCTTCCTCGACGACAAGAGTGTGCGCATTGTCGGCGTCGAGGCGGGCGGCAAGGGCGTCGAGACCGGCGAGCATGCCGCGTCCCTGACCGGCGGTCGCCCCGGCGTGCTGCACGGCAACCGCACCTATCTGCTGCAGGACAAGGAAGGCCAGATCACCGAGGCGCATTCGATCTCGGCCGGCCTCGACTATCCCGGTATCGGGCCGGAGCATTCCTGGCTGAAGGAGCAGGGACGGGTGGAGTACGTGTCGGCCACCGACAACGAGGCGCTCGCCGCCTTCCAGCTCCTGTGCAGGCTCGAAGGCATCATCCCCGCGCTCGAGCCCGCCCATGCGCTGGCCCACGTCACCAAGCTCGCGCCGACCTTGCCCAAGGACAATCTGCTGGTGATGAATCTCTGCGGCCGCGGCGACAAGGACGTGTTTGCCGTGGCCGAGCGGCTGGGCATGAAGATCTGACATGAGCCGCATCGCCCAACGCTTCGCCCAGCTCAAGGCCGACAAGCGCGCCGGTCTCGTGACCTATGTCAGTGCCGGCGACCCCAATGTCGACATCAGCTATCAGATCCTGAAGGGCCTGCCCGGCGCCGGCGCCGACCTGATCGAGCTCGGCATGCCATTCACCGATCCGATGGCCGACGGTCCCTCGATCCAGCTCGCCGGACAGCGCGCGCTCAAGGCCGGCATCACGGTCGACGCGACCTTCGACATGGTGCGCCGTTTCCGCAAGGAGACCGGTGATGACGCCACGCCCATCCTGCTGATGGGTTACTACAATCTTGTGTACCAGCGCGGCCCCGAACGCTTCTGCAAGGAAGCGGCGGCGGCGGGTGTCGACGGTTTCATCCTGGTCGACCTGCCGCCCGAGGAAGTCGACGAGCTCAAGCCGTACGCCACGGCCAGCGGCCTCGACACGGTGCTCCTGACCGCGCCCACGACCGACGACAAGCGCCTGCCGGCGGTGCTGAAATATTCCTCGGGCTTCGTCTATTTCGTCTCCGTGCTCGGCATCACCGGCACCAAGTCGGCAACCGAGGAGGCCGTGCGCACCCACGTCGAGCGCATCAAGCGCCACACCAAGCTGCCGGTCGGCGTGGGCTTCGGCATCAAGACGCCCGACCAGGCCGCCGCCGTGGCGCGCCATGCCGACGCCGCCGTCGTCGGTACGGCCATCGTCGATCGCGTGAGGGCGGGTCTTGACGAAAGCGGCAAGCCCAAGCCCGACCTCGTGCCGGGCGTCTTCGCGTACATCAAGGCGCTTGCAGACGGTGTGCGCGGCGTGCGCAAGGCCTGAACTTTTAATCGCCTTGTAATGTTGCGGCGTGGCGGGACATTTCGCCGCCGCGGCGCGCTCATGCTGTGACCAATGGCGCCTTCCCGCGTTTGGTCATAGTCGGGTCACGAATGCGCACTCATATGCGCCTCGACACACAACGAGGAGAGACGCATGCAGCGCAGCGCCGATGAGCGGAAGGACAGGCTCCAGGAAAATTTCCTCGCCGCGCTCGATCTTCTCGACACCGAAGGTCGCGAGCCCGATCGCTGGGAAGAAGAATGCCTGTCCTACGCGTTGGGCGCGATGGCCTGCGGCATGTACCTGGTCGCCGAAGTGGAATTGGCGGCCTTCAGGCGGCCGATCCACGAACGTTCGCCCGAGGCGGTGGCTCTGCTGATGGCCAAGCCTGCGCGCTTCACCAAGGCCATGCTGCGCCATGGCCTGGATTACGTGCGGCAGCGCTACGGGCAGGTCGCCCAGGACGCCGGCCTCGACGTGCCGCCCGCGCTTGCGGCCAGTCCCTTCGATTTGCATTCCCTCGCCGCACCGTCGCGCTAAGCCGACGCTTCCTCCTCGTCGTCGAACAGCAGGTCGGCGACGAACGGGTTGGTCTTGCGTTCCCAGCCGAAGGTCGAGGTCTGGCCGTGGCCGGGCACGAAGGTGATGTCGTCGCCCATCGGCCATAGCCGCTTGCGGATCGAGCTCAGCAGCTGCTCGTGATTGCCGCGCGGGAAGTCGGTGCGACCGATCGAGCCCCTGAACAGGACGTCGCCCACGAAGGCGACCTTCGAGGGCTTGTGCACGAACACGACATGGCCCGGCGTGTGGCCGGGGCAGTGCACGACATCGAAGGTGAGCTTGCCGAGACTCACCGTGTCGCCGCCCTCCAGCCACCGGTCGGGAACGAACGGCTTGTAGGCCGGGAAATTGTACTTGCGGCCCGAGTTCGGGCAGGCCCTCGATCAGGAACAGATCGTCGCGGTGCGGGCCTTCGATCTTGACCCCGTAATGGTCGGCCATGGTGCCGGCGGCGGAGGCGTGGTCGACGTGGCCGTGGGTCAGCAGGACCTTCGTCACCTTGATGCCCTGCTGGGCGATCGCCTCCTGCAACCTGTCGAAATCGCCGCCCGGATCGACCGCGGTGCCTTCCATTGTCTCGTCGCACCAGACGATGGAGCAGTTCTGCTGGAACGGGGTGACGGGGGCGATCAGGACCTTGAGCATGGCATCGATCTAATGCCTCCCGCGGACAGGGGGAAGGGCGTATGCTGGCGGCTTCTATGCGTCGACGGCAATGAACCTACGGCTTCTGCTTTGCATCCTGGCCCTCGTCGGCCTTTCCGCACCTCCCTGCCGGGCCCAGATCGCGCCCGTGGCTTCGCCCTCCGGGCCCGTGGAGGCGGGGCCCTACGTGGTGGTCGACGTCGCCACGGGCGAAACGCTGCTGGAGCGCAACGCCGGCGCCTTCTGGTATCCCGCCTCGCTCACCAAGCTGATGACGATCTACATCGTCTTCGAGGAGCTGAAGGCCGGCCGCATCACGCTGGCCACGCCGGTGCCGTTCTCCCAGCACGCCCGCTCCATGCCGCCGTCCAAATTGGGCCTGGGCCCCGGCCAGACCATCATCGTGGAACAGGGGCTGCAGGCGCTGGTGGCGCGCTCGGCCAACGACGTGGCGACGGCCTTCGGCGAGCTGGTCTCGGGGTCCATACCCGCTTTCGCCCAGCGCATGACCGAGACGGCGGCGCGCATCGGCATGAGCGGCACTCAGTTCCACAACGCCAACGGCCTGCCCGATCCGGGCCAGATCACCACGGCGCGCGACATGGCGATCCTGGCCATGGCCCTGGTGAAGCAGTTTCCCGAGTATTACGGCTTCTTCCACACGGAAGAATTCATGTTGGGCAAGAGGCGCGTGGGACCCAGCTTCAACAAGTTCCTTAATCTCTACGCACCCTATGCCGACGGTCTGAAGACCGGCTTCATCTGCGCCTCGGGCTTCAACATCGTGGGCAGCGCCGTGCGCGACGGCCGGCGCCTGATCGCCGTGGCCTTCGGCTTCCGCCGCGCCGACCTGCGCGATGAGTTCCTGGTCCGCCTGTTCGACGAGGCGTACCTGCTGAAGACCGGCAGCAGCCGGCCGAAGATATGGCAGCTGCGCGATGGCGGGGGCGGCCCCGGCACGGTGTTCGCGCAAGGTGAATGCGGGGGAATCCACTACGACATGCCGGGCGATGCGGCATGGCTCGGAACCTACGGCGACTGGCGCACGGCACGACACGTCTTCGATGTCGGCGAGGCGGAACTCGTCAAGCTCGGCTTCACCCGGCTGGGCAAGGAGTACATCCTTGCCGTCACGTCCAACAAGGTGACCCGGCAGGCCGCCATCATCGCCGACCTCGAGCCCGCGGCGGCGGAGCGGCTCTGTGCCGACTACCAGGCGCGTAAATTGTTCTGCCAAGTGAAGAAACCGAAGGAATTCGCGGCCCCGTTCAGCGGCTTCTGGCGCTAGGCGGCGCGACCTTGGCCCGTCCCGCCATTCGTGCCATACCGCGCCCATGAACTGGCTGACCAACTTCGTCCGGCCCAAGCTCAAGGCCCTGATCTCACGCAAGGAGACGCCGGAGAATCTCTGGCTGAAATGTCCCAAGTGCGAGCAGATGCTGTTCATGCGCGACTGGGAGGCCAACCAGGAGGTCTGCACCCATTGCGGCCATCATATGCGGATCCGTCCGCTCAACCGCCTGCCGCACCTCTTCGATGAGGGCAAGTACGAGCTGCATCCGCTGCCCCGCGTCACCACCGATCCGCTGAAGTTCCGCGATACCAAGCGCTACGAGGCGCGGCTGAAGGAGGCCCAGGGCAAGAGCGGGGGCACCGGCGAAGCGCTGGTGGTGGCGAGCGGCCCGGTGGGCGGCCGCGCCGTGGTCATGGCTCTGCTCGACTTCGGCTTCATGGGCGGCTCCATGGGCACCGCCGTCGGCGAAGGGCTGGTGATGGCTGCCGACCTTGCCGTGGCGCGCCAGGCGCCGTTGATCGTCTTCTCCTCCTCGGGCGGGGCGCGCATGCAGGAGGGCATCCTCTCGCTGATGCAGCTCACCCGCACCACCATCGCCGTGCGCAAGGTGAAGGAGGCGGGGCTGCCGTACATCGTCGTGCTGACCGATCCGACGACCGGCGGAGTCTCGGCCTCGTTCGCCATGCTGGGCGACGTGCATATCGCCGAGCCCGACGCCATCATCGGCTTCGCCGGCCAGCGCGTGATCCAGGACACGATCCGACAGGAACTGCCGCCGGGCTTCCAGCGGTCGGAATACCTGCTGGAGCACGGCATGGTCGATGCCGTCGTCCACCGCCACAAGCTGCGCGAGACGCTGATCCGGCTGGTCTCGCTGCTCATGGATCCCACCGTCTCCGAAGATCGCGGCCTGGCTGTCGCCGTCCGCTGAGGCGCCGCCCGTGCCGACCACGCTCGATCCGCTTCTGGAGCGTCTGACGCGGCTCCACCCGAAATTGATCGATCTCGGGCTCGAGCGCACCGAACGACTGTCGGCCGCTGTCGGCTCGCCACATCGCAAGCTGCCGCCGGTCGTCCATGTTGCCGGCACCAACGGCAAGGGCTCCCTGGTCGCCTACCTGCGCGCCATGGCGGAGGCGGCGGGCTATCGGGTGCACGTCTATACCTCGCCGCACCTGGTGCGCTTCAACGAGCGCATCCGCGTCGCCGGCCGGCTGATCGAGGACGACGTGCTCGACGACATCCTGACCGAATGCGAGCAGGCCAACCAGGAAAAGCCCATCACCTTCTTCGAGATCACCACCGTCGCGGCTTTCCTCGCCTTCTCCCGCGTACCGGCCGATCTCGCGGTGATAGAGGTCGGCATGGGCGGTCGTCTGGACACCACCAACGTCGTCACGCCCGCGCTCTCGGCCATCACGCCGATCGGTTACGACCACACCGGGTTCCTGGGCGACAAGCTCGAGGGCATTGCGGCCGAGAAGGCCGGTATCCTGAAGCACGCCGTGCCCGCCGTGGTCGGTCGCCAGCGCGAGGCGAGCGCCAGGGTGATCGCCGAGCAAGCCGGCAAGGTCTCGGCTCCGCTCTTTCGCATGGGCCGCGAGTGGCAGGTGGTGCCGCGGCCGGACGGCTTTCGCTACGAAAGCGACCTTTTGGGTCTCGACCTGCCGGCCCCGGCACTGGTTGGAGCGCACCAGATCGACAATGCCGCCACGGCAGTCGCCTGCATCGAGCGCCTGCGCGCGGCCCGGTTTGCCATCGACGATGCGGCGGTTGCCAAGGGGCTGACCTCGGTCGAATGGCCGGCCCGGCTTCAGAAGCTCAAGCGCGGGCCGCTGGTCGAGGCCCTGCCGGCCGGCGGCGAGCTGTGGCTCGACGGGGGCCACAACGAGGATTGCGGCATCGCGCTGGCCCGCCAGGCGGCTGAATGGGCCAAGGAGCCCGCGGCCCTGCCGCTCTATCTCATCTTCGGCATGCTCACGACCAAGGATGCGTCAGGCTTCCTGCGCCCTTTGGCTCGGCACGCCCGCACGGCGCGCGCCGTGCCGATCGAGGGGCATGCCGCCTATGCGCCGCAGGAGGCCTGCGCGCGGGCGGCCGAGGTCGGCCTGGATTGCGCGCCCGCAAACGACATCGGCGCGGCGCTGGAAGACCTCCTGGCCAGCCAGCCCGCGCCGATGCGCATCCTGATCTGCGGGTCGCTCTACGTTGCCGGCGAGGTGCTGGCCCGCAACGGCTGAAACGGCCTTAGCTGACGACGGTATTGATCCAGCTCACCAGCTTCTGCTTGGGCTCCGCGCCGATCTTGGTCGCGGCGACCTGGCCGTTCTTGAACAGCAGCAGGGTGGGGATCGAGCGAACGCCGTAACGCGAGGGCGCCTGCGGGTTCTCGTCGATATTGACCTTCACCACCTTCAGCTTGCCGTCCATCTCCTTGGAGATGTCCTCCAGCGAGGGGCCGATCATGCGGCAGGGGCCGCACCATTCTGCCCAGAAGTCGACGAGGACGGGTGTGTCGGACTTCAGGACTTCCTGCTCGAAGGAGGCATCGGTTGCTTTGACGGTCATATGGGTTCTCCCAAAAACACTACAGGCCGGTCGATGGACCGGCGCCGCCCTTGGCCTCCAAGCTAGGAACCGCGCCCGCGCGAGTCAAGACGTGGCAGCGTAAGGCATTGATCTGGCGAGTGTTTCGGCGTCGATTTCCATCAGCAGGGGAGCCGCCGTCCACAGCAGGAAGGCGCGCACGACGCGACCGGGAAAGATGTCGCCCAGCAGGGCGCGGTAGAGGGCCAGCTGGCGGCGATAGGCCAGCGGCGCGTCCGACGGCGATTGCGGCGGCGGCCGGTTGGTCTTGTAGTCGACGATCAGCACTTCGCGCTCCGATACGGCCAGCCGGTCGACCTGGCCGCTGACGGTGAAGGTGCCGCGCGGCGTGCGCACCGTGCCGATCAACGGCACCTCGGCGCGCGAGCCTTCCGCGAATAGCGCGGCATGGCCCGCTGCTTCGGTGACGGCGAGCGCCTCGTCGGCCCAGTCCGAGACCTCCTCCCCGGTCAGGCTATGCGCCGGCTGGGCGAGAAAGCGTCGCGCCGCCGTGGCGCGCTCCTCTGCGGCGAGCGCCGGCAGATGGCGCAGCAGCTCATGCAGCAGCCGGCCGCGCTGCCAGCGCCGCGACTCGTCGGGCGACAGCGGACTGAAGGCGCGCGGCGGCGCGAGCGCCTCGTCCGGCAACGGCTGGGACGGCGCAAGCGGCGTCGGCGGATCGGGCTCCGCCGGAGCGGGTTCACGCATCCAGGGTTCCAGGCTGGCGGCCACGTCGAGGGGCAACTCGGGCTGTTCGACCTGCTCGACGTGGCCGGCGTTGGTCAGCTCATAGCCGTCGCCCAGCCAGCCCTCCTCGCCCAGCATCGGCATGAAGTCGAAGACGCGCGGCACGGCGCGTTGGCGCGGCTGGGGTGCCTCGGGAAAGATCTCGGCCTCGCTGCTCGCCTTGAGGCCGGCCGCGATGCGTTCGTACCAGCAGCCGCGATCCGGCTTCTTCGATCCGACCCAGCCGCCGACGTAGAGACGATCCTCGGCGCGCGTCATGGCGACATAGAGCAGGCGGTTCTGCTCCTCCAGCATGCGCTCGCGCGCGGCGGCGCGCCAGGCGCTGGCGGCTTCGTTGGCGTCGTCGGCCCGCGGCAGCCACAGGCGGGCCTCGTCGCCGTCGCCGGCGAACAGCCGTTCGGCATCGCGCGGCACGCGCGTCGTGTCGGGCAGATAGACGATCGGCGCCTGCAGGCCTTTGGAGGCGTGCACGGTGAGGATGCGCACCTCGCGCCGCCGGCTCTGGTCGAGGTCTCGCTTGATCTCGCCGCCGCCGGTCTCGAACCAGCCGAGGAAGCCCTGCAGCGAGGCGCCTTCGACACGCTGGTACTGCAGCGCGCGCGCCAGCAATTCGTCGATCGGATCGGTGGCCTCGCGCCCCAGCCGCTCCAGCAGGCGCACGCGGCCGCCTTCGCGGCCGAGCACCTCGGCGAAGAAATCAAACGGCGTGACGTAGTCGGCGCGCTTCAGCCAGGCGGCGAGCCGCCGATGCGCCTCGGCGAATGGCGCCGCATCGGCCCGCTCGCGCAAGGCGCGCCAGAGATGCCCGGTGCGCTTCCACGCCAGGGCGAAGAGTTGCTCTTCGTCGAGGCCGACCAACGGTGACTTGAGCAGGCAGGCGAGGTTGAGATCGTCCTGCGGCAGCAGCACGAAGCGGGCGAGAGCCAGCAGGTCCTGGATGGCGAGCTCCTGGATCAGGTTGAGGCGGTCGACGCCCGCCACCTCGATGCTTTCGCGCTTCAGCGCCCGCACCAGCGCGTTCACGAACTCGTTGCGCCGTCGCACCAGCACCATGAAGTGGCCGGCATGCAGGATCTCGCCCTTGCGCGCACGGCTTTCGCTGCCGATCAGGCTCTTGGCGTGCGCCGCGATCAGCCGCGCCAGGCGCTCATGCGGCAGCGCCAGGGCCCCCTGCGGGCCTTCGAAGCTGGTCGTGTCGATCTCCGCGTCGGAGGCGCCGACCAGCGGCCACAGCTCGACCCGGCCGGGCTCGTCCTTGCGGCTGGGCAGATGGGCGAGCGTGCCCGGCTCGCCCACGCCGCGCGCCGCCTCGGCCTCGCCGAACACCCAGTCGACGGCGTCGAGCACGGCGGGCGTGGAGCGGAACGAGACGTTGAGATCGACCGGCACGAAGCGTTGCTGGGCGATGCGGCTCTTCTCGGCGAACCACTCGCGCATCTCCCTGAGCTTGCGCGGATCGGCGCGCTGGAAGCCGAAGATCGACTGCTTGGTGTCGCCGACGGCGAACACCGTGCGGCTGCGCTCGACCGCGCCCTGGCCGACGAAGAATTCCTCGGTCAGCCTTCGGATCACCTCCCATTGGTCGGGGTTGGTGTCCTGCGCCTCGTCGACCAGCACGTGGTCGATGCCGCCGTCGAGCTTGTAGAGCACCCAGGCGGCGCTCGCTGCATCCTCCAGCAGCCGCCGCGTGGCGACGATCAGGTCGTCGTAGTCGAGCGCGGCGCGCCGCCGCTTGGCGCGGGCGTAGCGGTCGGCGATGTCGAGGCCGAGCCGCAGCAGCGCCAGGGTACATTCGACCAGCGTCGCGCCATTGATGCGATCGAGCGCCCGGGCCAGCCGCTCGGCCTCCCTGCGCAGCACGTCCTCGATATCGGGCATCGCCGCCACCGCGGCCTTGGTCGCGAGCCGTGCCAGAATCTCGCCCTTGGCCGTGAAGAAGGCCTTGGCATAGACAGACAGCGTCGCCGGCCGTCTCTTGGGCTCCGCCAGCCAGTCGGCGATCAGGCGCGCGCGGACCGCATCCTGCTTGCCACCCGTGGCCAGCGCCCGGGTGGCGGCGCGCAGGCCTGCGGCGTCGAAGGCGGCTTCCAGGCAGGCATCGCTCGTCACGCCGGCCGCCGTATCGTCGGGCGCGCAGCCCATCGCCCGCGCCAGGCGGTCACGCACCTGCCGAAGGCCCCTCTCGTCGCCGATGCGGGCCAGCAGCCAGGCTCGTTCGCTCAGGAGCTTGGTCATCAGCTCGGCGTATTCCGCAACCGAGATCCGGCCTGCCACGGCAGCCAGCGCTTCGACCAGGGCCGGTGGCGCATCGGGTCGGGCCAGCGCCTCCATTTGCTCGTCGCGGGCATGACGCAGCAGGGCTTGTGCCTCGGCCTCGTCCAGTACCTCGAAGCCCGGCGCCACGCCCGCCTCCAGCGGGAAGCGTTTCAGCAGAGCCTGGCAGAAGGCATGGATGGTGAGGATGTTGATGCCGCCCGGCGCGTCGAGCACGCGGGCGAACAGGCGGCGGGCCACGACGCGCCGGGCGGCATCGGGCGCGCGGGCGATCAGCCGTTCGATCTCCTGGTCGAGCGCGGATTCGTCGGCCAGCGCCCAGCGGCCGAGCTGGCTGGCCAGCCGGTTGCGCATCTCGGCGGCGGCCGCCTTGGTGAAGGTGAGGCAGAGGATGCGCTCGGGCTTCACGCCGTCTAGCAGCAGACGCGTCACCCGATCGGTCAGGACCTTGGTCTTGCCGGTGCCGGCATTGGCTTCGACCCAGGCGGAATGGTCCGGCGTCGTCGCCAGCCGTTGCGCCTCGGTCGCCAGCGTCAGCGGATCGAAGGCCGCGCTCATTCTTCGTCGCCGCCCGCGGTCGACCATTCGGTGACGCGCTCGAGATGGGCGTAGTCATTGAAGTGAGGAATGTAGGCGGGCCAGGGCAGGGCAGGATAGGCGGTGCCGGGCTTGGCGAAGTGCTCGGCCATGCGCGAGACCAGCGACAGCATCGCCGGGACCAGTTCGTCGCTGCCCTTGATCTCGCTCACCTTGCCGCCGTCGCCCAGGCCGTTCGCCTGCCAATAGGCGAGCTGCACGGACTTTGCCCTGCCCTCGATGCCGTCGAAGCCGCCACGTTCGGCCATCGCCGCCTCGAGCAGGAGCTGGGGTGCGAACAGGGCTTCCAGCTCGTCCTTGGAGGGCACGCGACCGGTCTTGTAGTCGATGATCTCCCAGGCGCCGGGTTCGACTTCGTCGATGCGGTCGGCGCGCGCGTCGATGCGCAGCGGCCGATCGTTCGACCCGACGGTGAGCACGCCGGTGGTTTCGCTCGCCAGCAGCCTTGCGCCGGCGCGGCGGCGCTCGTTCTCGGTGGCCACGAACCAGCGCGCCAGCCGCTGGAAGCGCGGCCACCAGAAGGCGCGCTCGGCCGGCGCCGTCAGCAGCGCGCCGAGATGCCTCTCGCCCAGCGCTTCGAATTCGCCGACCGCCTCGGCGGGCAGGAGGCCCGACGGATGCGATCGCAGGAATTCGTCGAGCGCATTGTGCAGGGCCTCGCCGCGGTCGGCCGCCCCCAGCTCGGCTTCCAACGGGTCGAGCGCGTCCAAACCCAGGATGCGCCGCGCGTAGAGTCCATAGGGATCGCGCCGCCATTGCTCGATGCTCGACACCGAAAGGCGGGTCGGCCGCGCCTCGAGCGGCGGCCGCGGCTCGGGGCGCAGCCAGGGCGTATAGGTGCCGGGCCGATCGAGCGCGTCGGCCCAGGCCAGGTAGCTCCGGCGACCGCGCTGGATGTATTCCGGTGGCGGGGCGACACTGCCGGGCTCGTAGCCGAACAGCGCATCGAGGCGCGCCAGCCAGCGTGACGGCACGGTCGGCGCGCCGCCTTCGCGTTCGGCGCGCGTCAGCAGCACGCGCTCCGCGCCCAGCGCGGCGGCAAAGTCGTGGGCCGATAGGCCGATGCGCCGTTCCGGTTGCGGCAGGCCGAGGGCGGCGCGCATCGGCCGATTGATCCACGGACCGGTCTCGACGGCTGGTGGCCAGGTGCCCTCGTTCAGCCCGCCCAGCACCAGCAGATCCGCGCGCTGCAGGCGCGCCTCCAGCGGCCCCCAGATGGCAAGGCGCGGATGGCGGCCGAAGGTTGGCCGCACGATCTCCGGCTCCAGCATGGCGGCGAGCAGCGAGGGCCATTCGCCGCCCGCAATCGCGTCCTCGCCGGTCCAGGCGGCGTGCAGGCGGGCCAATGCATCGGCCAGCGCTTCGCCGGCCTCGCCCGACCACAGCGTCTCGGGCGAGGCGATCCGCTCGGCGGCGGCGATGGTGGCATCGAGCAGCGCCCTGGGCGCGGCGCCCGCCGCCATCAAGGTTGCAAGATCCGCCGTGGCGGCACCGAGCCGGTCGATCAGGTCCCGCACGGCCTGGCGGTCGGTGGGATTGCCGAACCTGGCGGCATCGATCCTGGCCCGTAACGCGTCCAGGCCGCGGTCCGGCTTCAGGCCGCGCAGGCACTTGCGGTCGAGCCGGCGTGCGGCGTCCAGCAGCGCCGCGCGGTCGCCGCCCAGCGTGCAGAGCGGATGCTTCAGCAGCGCGAGCAGGGCGACCGGTGAGAATCCGTCGTCGACTGCGGCCACCAGGTTGCGCAACAGCGTGGCCGGTGGCGTGTCGGCGAGCGGTGCGCCGGCCGAATCGTCGATGTCGATGTTCCAGCGTCGCAGCTCGGCCGCAACGCGGAGGGCAAGATCGCGGTCCGGCGTGACCAGCGCGGCGGTGCGGCCTTCGTCCGCCAGGGTTTCGCGCAACGCCAGGGCGATCGCCAGCGCCTCCTGATGCGGCGTGGTGCAGTCCGCGCGCGTCACGTGTTCGAGCGAGGATGCCGGCGGACGCGACCAGGCTTCGCTGGTCTCCGCGGGCCGCATCAACTCGCTGATCAGGAGATGTCGCGCCGAGCCGCCGCCGCCGGGCCAGTCGGCGACGTCCTTGCGGTCGCACGCCAGCGCCGCCAGCAGCTCGCGCAGGCCGAACTGCGGGTGCGATTGATCGAGCTGCCGCCAGCTCGCCTCATCCATGTCGCGGTCCAGGCCGGGCAGCACGACCGCACCCCGCGGCAATCCGGCGATGGCCGCCAGGAGCTCGCGGGTGGCGGGCTGCGAGCCCGTCGAACCGGCGGCGATCACAGGCGTGGCGGGCGAGTGATCGCGCCAGCGCGCCGCCTGGGCACGGATCGCCTGGGTACGCCGGTCGATGGCGTCGACCTGGCCGCGCTCGGCCAGCACCTGGGGCCAGGCTTCGCCGACGATGGCGAGGAATTTGAGGGTGCGCTGCCAGTGGTTGGCGAAGTTGCCCTCGACCAGATCCTCGAGCCGGCTGAACGAGACGCCTTCGATGGCCAGTTCGTCGAGCAGGCGGCCGAGCTCGCGCGCGAGCTTCAGCGCCTGCGCCGCCGACTGGGCGATGGGATGGCCCTGGTCGTCCCTGAAGGCTCCGACCAGTCGAGCGAGCATCGCATCGCGTTCGGCCGGTTCGATTGCGGGGGGCAGGGCAAGGGCCGTGCCGTCGCCCGTCGCCACCTCCCATTCGCTCTCATCGAGGTCCCCCAGGGGCGCCATCCGCGGCAGCAGCGTCGGTCGGCCGTTCGCGGCGCGCAGGAAGGCCTCCCGCAACGCGCGCACGGAGCGCCGCGTGGGCAGCAGGACCAGCACGTCGGCCAGCGACAGCGGGTCGCCCTCATGTGCCGCCAGGATGCCGCGGGCCAGTTCGTCGGCGAAGCGCCGGTCGATGCCGATGGTGAACACGCCCTTCATGTCAGCTCGCGTTCGGCCTCGGCGAGGGCCCGGGGTGTGCCGACGTGAAACCAGTCGCCTTCGTGGACGATGCCGAACAGGCGTTTGTGCGCCTCCGCGCGATTCCACAATCGGAGGAGCGAGAAGGCGCCTTCGGGCGACTCCGCGAACAGGCGTTCGTCGCAGACGGAAATGCTGGCGAAGGCGAAAGGCGTCAGTTGGGCCGTGCCGCGATGGCGCAGGTGGCCGCCGGGTTCGAGAAAATAATCGCCACGATCGGTGGCCTCGCGGCCTATCACCTTGTGAATGGGCTGAAGCAGCAGCAAGGCGTCCATGTGCGAGGGATCCCAATATCCCTCCATCCTCAGCAGCATCGGCGAGCGTGGTCCTTCGCGCCACAGCCCATCGCCGTTGATCACGAAGAAGGGGCCGGAGCCCAGTAAAGGTAAGGCATTCTTCACGCTGCCACCGGTTTCCAGCAGCCGGTCCTCCCGCACGATGCGGACGCGGTCACCGACGCGGTCGGCTATCTGCTGCCCCAGATGATGAACGTTCACCACGATGTTGGTAACCCCATGCGCCGCCAGTCGATCCACCGAGCGTTCCAGCAGGGATCGGCCGGCCACGGGAATCAATGGCTTTGGCATCGAGTCGGTGAGCGGTCGCAGGCGTTCGCCGCGGCCGGCGGCCAGGATGATGGCACTGCTTATCTTTGTCTTCATGTCGCACCGATGCGTCGCAGCGGCGGCGGCAGAAGCCGGTCGACCCATCCGCGCAGGGGAGCCAATGCTTCGTGCCGCAGGGCGTTCTCGAACAGGCGCCAGACACGGGGCAGGTGCGGCAGGTAGTCGGGCTTGCCGTCGCGCTTCAGCAGCCGAACGAACAATCCAATGATGCGGGCGTGGCGCTGCGCGGCCATGAGCGCAAAGCCCGCCGCAAAGTCCTTCCCAACGACGCCCGTTTCGCCGACATAGCGCGCCAGGCAGGCGGCGTGCACGTCTGGCGAGACGTCGCGGCGTGCGTCCTCGATCAACGATACGAGGTCGTAGGAGCAATGACCCTGTTGGGCGTCCTGGAAATCGAGCAGGCCGCAGGCCCGCACGCCTGGCCGCTCCGGCAGCCACAGCAGATTGTCCTTGTGATAGTCGCGCAGCAAGAGCGTGTCCGGCATCGCCGGCAGGTTGGCCAGGCAGGTGCGCCAGACGGCGCGATAGTCGGCCGCTTCTTCCTCACGGGTCGGCCGCCCGATGGCGGCCGGAAGATACCATTCCGGCAGCAGCATTGCCGCGTCGATCAGCGCCTCGCCGGCATAGGCGCCGAGTTCCTGGCAGCAGTGCGCTTGCGCCAGCACGCTGCAGGGCCACCAGCACATCGGTTGCCCGCTCATAGAGGCAGCCCTCGTCGCCGCCCGCCTCGAGCACACGCGCGAAAGTATTGTCGCCCAGGTCCTCCAGCAGCAGGAAGCCGTTGGTCTCGTCCTCGGCGAGGATCGCCGGGGCGCTGAAGCCCAGCCCGAGCAGGTGGCGGCCGATACGTACGAACGGGCGCACGTCCTCCTGGGGCGGCGGGGCATCCATGACCACCGCCGTGCCGCCGTCGCGCGTCAGCCGGAAATACTTGCGGAACGAGGCATCGCCGGCCAGCAGCCGCTCCTGGGCCTCGCCCCAGTCGGCGCGGCGGACGAACTCGGCGCGCAGCCTGTCGCGGTCAGAGATCGGCAAAGCGGACGTCTCCCTGCAGTTCGGCGCGCCTGCCGTCGCCCTCGATGGCCAGCGTCACCGTGAGGCGCTCCTCGGGCAGCAGCGCGCCCAGCCGCTCGGCCCATTCGATCAGGGCGATGCCATCGGTCCTCGCCTCCTCCCAGCCCAGCTCGAACACCTGTTCGGGCGCTTCCAGGCGGTAGAGATCGAAATGCCAGAAGACGCCGCGCGGCGTGTCGTAGACCTCGACCAGGGTGAAGGTCGGGCTGGGCACGATCAGCGTCGCATCGCCCGACGCCGCGCGCAGGATGGCGCGCACCAGGGTCGTCTTGCCGACACCGAGCCCGCCCTGCAGCGCCACGACGTCGCGCGGGCGCAGGCGCCTGGCGAGCGCCGCGCCCAGCCGCTCCGTTGCGGTTTCGTCAGGCAGGAACAACGAGAAGGTCGGCATCGGGATCTCCGATGCCGCTTCTTAACATGTCGGTCTGTGAGTCGATCAGTAGCGGTAGAGGTCGCCCTTGAAGGGACCGGCCTCGGGCACGCCGATATATTTGGCCTGGTCGGGCCGCAGCTTGGTCAGCTTGGCGCCGACCTTCTCGAGATGGAGCGCCGCCACCTTCTCGTCCAGCACCTTGGGCAGGGTATAGACCTTCTTCTCGTACTTGCCCGGATTGGTCCAGATCTCGACCTGGGCCAGCGTCTGGTTCGAGAACGAGGCCGACATCACGAAGCTCGGATGGCCGGTCGCATTGCCCAGGTTCACCAGGCGGCCCTCCGACAGCACGATGATACGCTTGCCGTCGGGGAACTCGACCTCGTCGACCTGCGGCTTGACGTTGTGCCACTTGAAGTTCCGCAGGCTCGCGATCTGGATCTCGGAGTTGAAGTGGCCGATGTTGCAGACGATGGCGCGGTGCTTCATCGCCTTCATGTGGTCGAGCGTGAGGACGTCGACGTTGCCGGTCGCGGTGACGAAGATGTCGGCCTTGGGCGCGGCTTCCTCCATCGTGACGACCTCGTAGCCTTCCATTGCCGCCTGCAGCGCGCAGATCGGGTCGACTTCCGAGACCATGACGCGGCAGCCGGCCTGGCGCAGCGAGGCGGCGGAGCCCTTGCCGACGTCGCCGAAGCCCGCGACCATCGCGACCTTGCCTGACATCATGACGTCGGTGCCGCGGCGGATGCCGTCGACCAGCGATTCACGGCAGCCGTAGAGATTGTCGAACTTCGACTTCGTCACCGAGTCGTTGACGTTGATGGCCGGCCACAGGAGCTTGCCTTCCTTGGCCATGGTGTAGAGCCGGTGCACGCCGGTGGTCGTCTCCTCGGTCACGCCCTTGATGGCGGCGCCGAGCTTGGCGTACCAGCCGGGCTTTTCCTTGTTGGTCCTGGCGATCGCCTTGTAGAGGACTTCCTCCTCCTCGTTGGTCGGCTTGGCGATCAGCGACGGATCCTTCTCCGCGCGCGCGCCGAGATGGACCAGCAGCGTGGCGTCGCCGCCGTCGTCGAGGATCATGTTCGGTTCGCCGCCGTCGCCCCATTCGAAGATCTTGTGAGTGTAGTCCCAGTATTCCTCGAGGCTCTCGCCCTTGATCGCGAAGACCGGCGTCCCGGACTTGGCGATCGCGGCGGCGGCATGGTCCTGCGTCGAGTAGATGTTGCAGGAGGCCCAGCGCACGTCGGCGCCCAGCGCCTTCAGCGTCTCGATCAGCACGCCGGTCTGGATGGTCATGTGCAGCGAGCCCGCGATACGCGCGCCCTTGAGCGGCTTCTTCGGCCCGTATTCCTTGCGGATCGACATCAGGCCGGGCATCTCGGTCTCGGCCATGTCGAGTTCCTTGCGGCCCCAGTCGGAGAGACCGATATCCTTGACGACATAATCCTGGGCCATGTGGCGCGCTCCCGGCATGAAAAGTCGGCGTGTCTTAACAGCGGCCGGACACCGCCTCAACGCGCCTCATGCGCATATAAGCAAGAATTTATGGGCATATGCCGCAAGCGTTATGGAGTGAGCACGGGGTGGCACAATATCGGGCTCAAAGCCAAATCTGATCGATGACTGCAGAGCGGGCACCACTGCGTTTGCTGGGGGCGGCAATCGCGCGGAAAATGCTGGAAATACGATGTTTGTGTCACCAGTTGACGAGTGGCAGCTGGCGTAAGGATAATTACACATGGCTAACGTCGTCACCCAAAGTGGCTCGCTAGAGGCCCTTTCCGCCGAGGCAGCCTCATTGTTGGCTAAGGCCAAGGAATATCGAGCGAAAATGGAACAGCTCGCTGCTGATGATCCACGGCGGGCCGAGTATGAGCAGCTCATTAGAGACCTGCTTAAAACTTCCAATTCAATTTCTATCGCAGTGACGACGACTGTTAAGGCATCGTAGGCTACTGGCCTAGATTACGACGATGCCTTCCCTCGACGCTGAAATTCAAGCAACCGAACAGCGCGTAGAGCAAACTCATAAGGCAGTCGAAGACTGGCAGCAGCGTCAGCAGGAACGCCAGCAGGATGATCGTTCTCTAATTGCGAAGATAATCGTTTGGGCGTTTGTACTCCTGATGGGAATGGTGATCCTGATCGTTGCGTGCGGCACGCTTTTCATTGGATGGGATAAGTTGTCCGAACCCGCCAAATTCCTGATGTCAATTCTGGGATCGGTGATGCTGCCAGTGGTTACGCTCGTAATTGGCTACTATTTCGGCAAAGAGAGATAGCCAGACCTATTCCTCTCCGAACTTCGCCTCGACCAGCGCCGACAAAGCGGTCATGGCCTCCAGCGCCTGGCGGCCCGAGCAGGACAGCTCGATCTCGCTGCCGATGCCGGCGGCCAGCATCATCAGGCCCATGATGGAAAGGCCGGAAACCTCCTGGCCCTTGAAGCTGACCCGGACCGTGGAATCGAACTGTCCGGCGGTGCGCACGAACTTGGCGGCGGCGCGGGCGTGCAGGCCGCGCTTGTTGGCAATGGGAAGGGTGCGCCGCAGTGTGCCGATGCCGGCCGTCGCGGCTGGCGACGCCGCATCGCTCACGAAGCTTCCTTGGCCAGGATGCGCGAGGCGACGGTGATGTATTTGCGGCCGGCCTCCTGCGCCATGCGCACCGCCTCGGCGATCGGCCGGTTGCGCACCGAAGCGAGCTTCACCAGCATCGGCAGGTTGACGCCGGCCAGCACTTCGATGGGCGCCTGCTCCATGATCGAGATGGCGAGGTTCGACGGCGTGCCGCCGAACATGTCGGTCAACACGATCACCCCGTCGCCCTTGTCGCACGCACGCGCGCTTTCCAGGATCTCGGCGCGCCGTTTCTCCATGTCGTCGTCGGCCCCGATGCATACCGTCGCGAGGCATTGCTGCGGACCGACGACATGCTCCAGCGCGGCCAGAAATTCACGCGCCAAGTTGCCGTGTGTCACCAATACGATACCGATCATTCGCTCGCCCCCACGCCGTCGGCCTCCCCGGATGCCTCGGCGTCCCGGTGCGAGAGAGTGACCGAGCGGCCGGCGCCGCGCAACCACCCTGCGAGCTCTTCGGCGACCGCCACGGAGCGGTGACGGCCGCCGGTGCAGCCGATCGCAATGGTCAAATAGCTTTTGCCCTCTGCGTCAAAACGCGGCAGCAGCGGCTCGATCAGCATCTTCAGCCCGTCGAGGAACGGCCGGTAATCGGGATCCTCCGCCACATAGGCCGCGACCGCCGCGTTGCGGCCGGTGAGCGGCTTCAAGGCCGGCTCGTAATGCGGGTTCTTGAGAAAGCGCACGTCGAACACGAGATCGGCTTCGCGCGGCAGGCCGCGCCGATAGGAGAAGGACATCACCGAAAGGCGCGTGCCGGGGCGGCTTCCGAGCGCGAAGTGGCCGATCAGGAGCTGCTTGAACTGGTGCGGCGACAGCGCCGACGTGTCGATCACGAGGTCGGCCGAATCGCGCATCCAGCCGATCTGGCGACGCTCTTCGATGATGCCGTCCTTGGCCGGCCGGTCGGGCGCCAACGGGTGCGGCCGGCGCGACTCGGTGTAGCGGCGCAGCAAGGTCTCGGTGTCGCATTCGAGAAACAGCAGGTGCACGGCGAGATCGGCACGTTCGCGCAGCCTCTGCACGCGCCGCACCAGGTCGTGCGGGTCGAAGCCGTAGGTGCGGGTATCGATGCCGAAAGCAAGCGGCGCGGCCATCTCGCCGGGACTGCCGGTCGTCGAGCGCATCAGGTCGGAGAGCAGCGGCAACGGCACGTTGTCGACCGCGACGTAGCCCATGTCGTCGAGGGCATGCAGCGCCGAGACTCGGCCGGCGCCGGAAAGCCCGGTGACCACGACGAAGGGGCGTCGCGTGTCGGCGGCGGCGGGAGGGTTGGACGATGTTGAACTGTCCGGCATGGCTGAAGCCGCGGCGATCATGTGGCCACGATTCGCGTCAAGGCAAGGCGTAACTTTGCAGGGGCCGAGGCTTCGAAGGGGGCGAGCGCCAGCACCGGCAGATCGACGCCGAGCAGACGCTCGCGCCGGGGCTCGGGCAGCCGCTCGATGCGCTCGAGCGGCACCAGATCGACCAGCAGCGCCACCGGCGCGCGCGCCGCCAACTGGCCGGGGTCGAGCTTCAAGATGCCGACGCCGCGCGCCTCGATCAGGCCGGCGATCCGGGCGGGCGAGGTTGCGATCAGGGCCTTGCCCTTGCCGACGAGCTGCGTCTGGTCGTCGGCGACCAGGCGTGCTCCGCTTTCGATCAGGCGCAAGGCAAGGTCGGACTTGCCGGCGCCCGAAGGTCCGCGCAGCAACACTCCCCGCCAGGCCCGCCCGCGTCGCAGCGCCACGCATGTGGCGTGGACCAGCGTTCTCACTTGCGCGCGTCGGCCGCCGGCACGCGAATGGTGAAGCGCGCGCCCAGCACGCGGCCGTCCGGCGCCCGGCGGTTGGAGGCCGAGATCGAACCGCCATAGGTTTCCATGATCTGCCGGCAGATCGACAGCCCAAGTCCCGAATGCTGGCCGAAATGCTCGGTCGGGCGCTCCGAATAGAATCGGTCGAAGATCGATTCGAGATTGTCCTCGGGAATGCCGGACCCCTCGTCGTCGATGGTGACGACGAACGGCCCGCCGCGTGGCTCCCGGCTGAGCTCGACCACGATGCGCGAGCCGGGCGGGCTGAAGGACAGCGCGTTGTCGATCACGTTGCGGAATACCTGGCCGTAGCGGCCGTCGTGACCGTGCGCGGCGAAAGGCGGATTGGCGGCGAGCCGGAAATCGACCTGCACGCCGGCCTTTTGCACGGCGGTGGCGGCGTAGTGATGCGCCATGTCGGCCAGCAGCGCATTGAGGTCGACCGGCTTGACCTCGCCGCGCATCAGCTCGGCATCGAGCCTCGAAGCGTCGGAAATGTCGGAAATGAGCCGGTTCAGGCGGTTGATGTCATCCATCACGATGGCCATCAGTTTTTCCCGCTGGTCGGCCTCGAGATTGGGCCGCACCGCCACCTCGATCGCCGACCGGAGCGAGGTCAGCGGATTCTTGAGCTCGTGCGCGACGTCGGCGGCGAAGCTTTCGATGGCGTTGATGCGTTGCCACAGCGCGTCGGTCATCGAGCGCAGGGCGTCGTTCAGGTCGCCGATCTCGTCGCCGCGCTTGCCGAGATCGGGAATCTCCGGCCTGCTCTCGCGGGCAAGTCGCACCTCGTCTGCGGCGCGCGCCAGCCGCACGATCGGGTGGGTGATGGTGCCGGCGAGGTAGAGGGACAGCAGCACCGTGATGCCGAGCGCGGCCGCCGCGATCACCATCATGTCGTAGCGCACCTCGCGCAGCGACGCGGCGATGGCGCGATTGTCGCGCGTCAGCATCAAGGCGCCCAGCACCTGCTTGTAGCGCTGCACCGGCACGGCCGCGCTCAGGATCAGGCGGCCGTCGGGCGCGATGCGCACGGCCGAGGCGTTGAAGCCCCTGAGCGCACTGGCCACTTCGGGGAAGTCGCGCACGGTCGGCGCGAGGTGTTCGATATATTCGGGGAAGCGGTCGGCGCGCGAGAATTGGCGGGAGATCCAGTCGCCGATCCGTTCACCCCATTTGGGCTCGACGGCGGCAGGTTCCTCGGGCGGCGGCAACGGCGCGACATGGATGCGCCCGGCCTCGCTCAGCACCGCCGAATCGCCCAGCAGTTCGCCGGTCTCGCTGAAGAGCCGCGCGCGCACGCCGGTCGGATGGACCAGCCGGGTGAGGAGCTGGCGCGCGGCGTCGGCATCGAGGCGGTTGACCGTGGTCTCGCCGCCCGCCACCGCGACCTCGCCGATGCCGGCCGCCACCATCTCGCCCTGCACGGCAAGCGAGGCGAGCTCGGTATCGATCAGCTCCTCCTCGTAGTCGCTGAGATAGACCGCGCCCAGCGCCAGCAGCGCCACCGGCACGATGTTCAGCAGCAGGATGCGGCGGGTGAGCGGCGAATGACGCCGCGTGGCGCTGCGGCGGCGGCGCAGAAGGGAAGGCGACTCGACAGGCCGCGCAGGCACGGTGTCGCGTCGGCCGAGCGCCGAGGCGATCCGTGAAGCCAGGCCCTGCAGTCCGAACCAGCGCCGGCCGGACTCAGGAGTCGCGGTATCGATATCCGATGCCATAGAGGGTTTCGATTTGCTCGAACTCGCCATCGACCTCGCGGAACTTGCGGCGCACCCGCTTGATGTGGCTGTCGATGGTGCGGTCGTCCACGTAGATCGTCTCGCCGTAGGCGGCGTCCATCAGCTGGTCGCGATTCTTCACATGCCCCGGCCGCTCGGCCAGCGACTTCAGCAGCAGGAATTCCGTGACGGTGAGATGCACCTCCTTGCCTTTCCACGTGCACTGGTGGCGGCTGGGATCGAGCACCAGGTCGCCGCGCACGATGCGCTCGGCCTGGCCCTCGCCCTTGGCGCCGCCCCCGTCGGCGCGGCGCAGCACGGCGCGGATGCGCTCGAGCAGCAGCCGCTGGGAGAAGGGTTTCCTGATGAAATCGTCGGCCCCCATGCGCAGGCCCAGCACTTCGTCGATCTCCTCGTCCTTGGAGGTGAGGAAGATGACCGGGAATTGCTGCGTCTTGCGGACGCGGTTCAGGAGCTCCATGCCATCCATGCGCGGCATCTTGATGTCGAAGATGGCGAGGTCGGGTGGCGACTGGTTGAGCCCTTCCAGGGCCGAGGCCCCGTCATTGTAGGTCTTGACCTGGAATCCCTCGGCTTCGAGCAGCATCGACACGGAGGTGAGGATGTTGCGGTCGTCGTCGACGAGGGCGATGTTCTTGCGCACGGCTTGGCTTCTCCTGACGGGGCGGACGGCGGAAGATGGTACCATACGACCGGGCCGTTGCCGCCGCAGGCCCAATCTGCCATCGATATGGACGAATTAAGGCCGTTTTCACCTAAAAAATGTCCAATGATCCATCTCGCGCGGTGCGCGACCTTGTGCGCGGACTGGGCCGCGCCGCCCTGGGAGCCATGCTGCCGGCGGAAAACGGGAGTTGCCCGTACGTGTCGCTCGTCCTGGCGGCGGTCGATCTCGACCTGTCGCCGATCCTGCTGCTGAGCGACCTTGCGGAACACAGCAAGGCTATCGCCGCCGATACACGGGTGTCCCTGCTGTTCGATGGCACGCAGGGTTTCGATCAACCCTTGACCGGGCCCAGGGTCACTCTGGTCGGACGTGCCGCACGCACGGCCGACGAACGCCTGGCTCGCCGCTTTCTCGCCCGCCATCCCGAGGCCGCGATATATGCCGGCTTCAAGGACTTCCATTTCTACCGCGTCGCGGTGGAACGCGCCCACTTCGTGGCGGGCTTTGGCAAGATCCGCTGGTTGGCGGCGGACGATCTTGCGCTGCCGCCGCCCGGCGGGCTCGCCGAGGCCGAAGAAGGGATCGTCGCTCACATGAACGCAGATCATGCGGACGCTCTCCAGCTTTATGCCGGCAAGCTCCTCGGCCTGGCGGGCAACGCGTGGCGAATGACCGGTATCGACGCCGAGGGGCTGGATCTCCGGCAGGGCGGGCAGTTGGCGCGGCTGCCTTTCGATGTGCCCTTGCGGGATGCCGGCGAGGCGCGCGGGGTGCTGGTGGCTTTGGTAGCCCGGGCGCGGGCTCTCTGATTCCGCGTCGCGACAGACTGTTCGCAGATGCGAAATGCCGTCCACAAGGACGCGAAACTAACTGTCGCAGGGTCTTGCCATGCCATGGCGGCCCCCGTAGCGCATAGGTTTGACACAACTACATTGTCCATATGCTCTCTAGGATCCACGGAAAGTCAGGAGAAACGCTGTGCAACAGGCGGGCTTCGTCGTCCCCAAAGTCGGTATCGAATCGCTCGGGTTGAAGAACCTGCGCAACGTCCACTGGAACCTGCCGGTCGCGGCGCTCTACGAGGAGGCGATCAAGCGCGGCGAAGGCAGCATCGCCGACGGCGGCGCGCTGGTCGTGCGCACCGGCGTGCATACCGGCCGCTCGCCCAACGACAAGTTCTTCGTCGAGGATTCGGAGAGCAAGGGCCGCATCGACTGGGGCAAGACCAACAAGCCCATGTCGCCGGAACGCTACCGCGCCCTCTACAGCCGCATGCTGGGCTATGCCCAGCGTCGTGACCTGTTCGTGCGCGATTGCTGGGCCGGCGCCGACCCCGCGCACCGCATCGGCGTGCGCGTGATCACGGAAACCGCCTGGCACAACCTCTTCGCCCGCAACATGTTCCTGAGGCCGCAACCCGAGGAGCTCGAAGGCTTCAAGCCGGAATTCACCATCCTCAACCTGCCGGGCTTCCAGGCCGATCCCAAACTCGATGGGACGGCGTCGGATTGCGCCATCCTGGTCAACTTCACCGACCGCATCGTGGCGATCTGCGGCACCTGGTATGCCGGCGAGATCAAGAAGTCGGTCTTCACCATCCTGAACTACCTGCTGCCCGACAAGAACGTGCTGCCGATGCACGCTTCGGCCAATGTCGGTCCCCAGGGCGACGTGGCGATCTTCTTTGGCCTCAGCGGCACCGGCAAGACCACCTTGTCCGCCGATCCGTCGCGCACCTTGCTGGGCGACGACGAGCATGGCTGGGGCGAGACCAGCCTGTTCAACTTCGAAGGCGGCTGCTACGCCAAGGTCATCAAGCTCAGCCGCGAGGCCGAGCCGGAGATCTACGCCACCACCGGGCGGTTCGGCACGGTGCTGGAGAACGTCGTGATCGACCCGGCAACCGGCCGGCTCGACCTCGATGACGGCCGGCACACCGAGAACACGCGCGCCTGCTATCCGCTGGAATTCATCCCCAACGCCTCGGAGTCGGGCATCGCCGGCACGCCCGAGAACATCGTCATGCTGACGGCCGATGCCTTCGGCGTGCTGCCGCCGATCTCGCGGCTCAGCCCCGAGCAGGCGATGTACCACTTCCTGTCGGGCTACACGGCGCGCGTGGCGGGGACGGAGAAGGGCGTGACCGAGCCGCAGGCCACCTTCTCGACCTGCTTCGGCGCGCCGTTCATGCCGCGCCATCCGACGGTCTACGCCAAGATGCTGGGCGAGAAGATGGCGCGCCAGAACGTCAAGTGCTGGCTGGTCAACACCGGCTGGTCGGGCGGCGGCTTCGGCATCGGCGAGCGCATGTCGATCCGCCACACCCGCGCCATGGTGCGTGCCGCGCTCGACGGCACGCTGGCCTCGGTCGCGAGTGCGACCGACCCGCACTTCGGCATGCAGGTGCCCACCGCCTGCCCCGACGTGCCGGGCGAGGTGCTGAACCCCAAGAACACCTGGAGCGACAAGAAGGCCTACGACAGCGCCGCGCGCGACGTCGCCCAGGCGCTTCGAAGCGAATTTCCAGCAATTCGAGAGCCACGTGGACGGCAAGATCAAGAAGGCCGCGATCCGCGCTGCGGCCTAGGCCTTTCGCTGCCCGAGCCGGACCTCATATGATGGTCCGGTCGTGAGCACGGACTCCCCCAGCGCAGGCCTCCTGCGCCGACCCTGGCGATTGCCTCTGATCGCCGCGCTGGCGTTGGCTTTCATCTCCCTCGCGCTGATTTCGGGCATCGCCTACATCGTCGTCCTGGCCGGCGCCACCAACACGGCCGAGCGGCTGCTGGTCGACCGCGCCGCGCGGGTCGTCGATGCGGAAGTCAGTCTGGTGCGCAGCCGGCTGGATCCGGTGTCCGAGCATCTGGAGCTGATCGCCGCTCTCGCCGCCAACGGTCGCCTGGACATCCACTCGCCGGTCGACATGCGCGAAGCGCTATGGGTGATGATGACCAAGGTGCCGGCGATCTCGAGCGCCGCCTTCGCCACCTTCGACCTGCAGCTCGACCGCGTCATCCGCCATCCCGACGGCCAGGTCACGCGCGACACCGTCTCGCTGGCCGATCTGCCGCGCGGCCTGGAGCGCTTCCGCGAGCTGCAGACGTCCCACAGCACCTTTTGGGGCACGCTGTTCTGGAGCGAGCCCCAGCATCAGCCGGTGCTCAACGTGCGCACGCCGGTGCGACGGCTGGATGATGCCTTCATCGGCGGGCTGATCGCGACCGTCGCGGTGGGCGACCTGTCCTATCTGATCAGCCAAGGGGAGGAAGGCAACGGCCGCTATTTCATCCTGGTCGGACGCGACAAGGTGCTGGCGCATCGCCGGCTGATCGATCCGCGCGGCCTTGGCCTGTCGGAGGAAAGGCCGCTGCCGACCATCAAGGAGGTCGACGACCCGGTGCTGGCCAGGATCTGGGATCCGCCGGTGCGCTCTCCGCAGATCGACCGCGCGCTGGGCAATCTCGGCCACGTGGTGGACGCCGACGGGCGGCGCTGGGTGTTCGTCTATCGCGAACTGCGCCTCTATGGCCCCGAACCCTGGCTGGTCGGCCAATACTTCCCCATCGAGGACGCCACCGCCGATCTCGACCGTCTGACGAACGGCGCCATCGTCGGCGCCGCCACGCTGGCGGTTGCCGCGTTGCTGGCGCTGCTGATCGGGCTCAGCATGGCGCGGTCGATCCGCACCATCACCTCGGCCGCCGAAGCGATCGAGCGACTGGAGTTCGACCAGCCGTTCCACCGCCGCTCGCGGCTGCGCGAGATCGACGATGCCAGCCACAGCCTCGACAAGGCGCGCGGTGCGCTGAAATGGTTCGGCGCCTATGTGCCGCACCGGCTGGTCTTCCGGCTGATGGAGCTGGGCGAGGATGCGGTGCGTTCGCGCCGCCGCGACGTGACGGTGATGTTCAGCGACATCGTCGAGTTCACGCCGCAGGCCGAGGGGCTGCCCGAGCAGGAGACTGCCGACCTGCTCAACCACCATTTCGCGCTGCTCGGCGCCTGCATCGAGCAAGAGCACGGCGTGATCGACAAGTACATCGGCGACGCCGTCATGGCGGTATGGGGCGGCCTGTCGAAGATGGACGATCACGCCGATCACGCCATCCGCGCCGCGCTCGCCATCGTCGAGGTGATGCGCGAGGACAACGCGGTGCGCCGCGCCGCCGGCCAGCCGGCGATCCGCGTGCGCATCGGATTGCATTCCGGGCCGGTCGTGGTCGGCAATATCGGCGCGCCCGGCCGCGTCAACTTCACCGTGGTCGGCGATACGGTGAACATCGCGCAGCGCTTCGAGCAGCTCGGCAAGGAGTTCATGACCGACAAGGACGAAGTCGTCGTGCTGGTGAGCGCCGCCACGCTGGCCGCGATCAAGGATCGCGAATTGTTGGGCGTCGCGCTGCCCGAGCCGGTGCTTCGCCAGGTCAAGGGACACGAGGAACCGGTGAAGGTCTACCGGCTGGCGTGACGCGCGCTGGACGAAATGCAGTCGGAGCCGCTAGTCTGCGGCGGCGTCTCCGGATTTTGACAAGGACTGAGCATGAAACGGCGCCACCTGCTGGCCCTCTCGACCACGGCGCTGGCATTCGCTTCGGTCCGCCCATCCTGGGCCCAGGAGTCGAAGCCCTTCACCGCCGAGCAGCTCGACCAGATGCTGGCGCCCATCGCCCTCTATCCCGATGCGCTTCTGGCGCAGGTGCTGATGGCAGCCACCTATCCCCTGGAGGTCGTCGAGGCGGCGCGCTGGTCGCAGGCCAATCCCAATCTCAAGGGCGATGCGGCGGTCGCCGCGGTCAAGGACAAGAGCTGGGATGTCAGCGTCAAGTCGCTGACCGCCTTCCCGCAGGTCCTGGCGATGATGAACAGCAAGCTCGACTGGACCCAGCAGGTCGGCGACGCGATGATCGGCCAGCAGAAGGATGTCGCCGATTCGATCCAGCGACTGCGCGCCAAGGCGGCGGCCGCGGGCAACCTCAAGAGCAACAGCCAGCAGAAGGTCACGACCCAGCCGGCGCCATCCGGCGGCGGCGGCAGCGCGATCGTGATCGAGCCGGCCAACCCCGAACTCGTCTATGTCCCTTACTACAATCCGAATTGGGCCTACGGTCCGTGGCCCTACCCGGCCTATCCGCCGGTCTATTATCCGCCGCCGCCGAACTATGGCGCCGCTCTGGCGACCGGCATGATGTTCGGCCTGGGCGTGGCGGCCGGTGCGGCGATGTTCGGCGGCTGGCACTGGGGCTGGAACGGCAGCGGCTGGGGCAACAGCTACACCTCCGTCAACGTCAACAAGGCCGTCAACATCAGCGCCAACAATTTCGACGCCAACAAGTACCGCAACGGGCAATGGCAGTACGATTCCGCGCATCGCGACGGCGTGCCCTACCGGACGACGGCCGAGCGTGAGCGCTACGGCCAGACCCGGCCGGACGCCCAGCAACGCCAGCAGTTCCGCGGCCAGCTCGAGGGCCGCGGCGACACCGCCAACCGCGAGCCGGCGAACCGCGGCGGCGGCGCGCAACGTCCGGCGCAGCGGCCGGAGCAGCGTCCCGCCGAGAACCGCGGCGGCGAAGGCCGCAGCAGCGCGTTCGACGGTGTCGACCGCGGCGGCCAGGCGGCCAGTCGCGACTACGATCGAGGGCGCTCGTCGTGGGGCGACAGAAGCTTCAGTCGCGGGGGCGGCGGATTTCATGGAGGCCGGCGATGAGCGGCGCTTTGTTGCGGCGCGGCTTGCTGGTCTGCGCCACCTTCCTCGGGCTGACGGCGGCGGCGCTGGCCCAGCAACCGCCCGCCAAGGAGCAGGCCTTCGCCACGGCCGATGCGGCCGCGACGGCCCTGACCCAGGCGGTACGGACCAACGACCAGAAGGCGATAGCCGCGATCTGGGGCGCCGACTGGCGCGATTTCGTGCCCGGCACCGACAACGACGTGCAGCGCCGCCGCATGGCCTATCTCGCCGCCTGGGACGAGGGCCACAAGCTCGTGATGTCGGGCGACGACAAGGCGGTGATCGAGGTCGGCAAGTCCGGCTGGACGCTGCCGGTGCCGATCGTGAAGGACGGCTCGCAATGGCGCTTCGACGTGGCGGCCGGCCTGAAGGAGATGGCGCTGCGCCGCATCGGCCACGACGAGCTGGCGGTGGTCCAGACCCTGCTGGCCATCGCCGACGCCCAGAACGACTATGCCGCGCTCGATCCGATGAAGACGGGCGCGCCGGCCTATGCACGGAGGTTGCTGAGCTCGCCCGGCAAGAAGGACGGGCTCTATTGGGAGACCAAGCCCGGCGAGCCGCTCAGCCCGCTGGGGCCGGCGGTGGCCCGCGCCCAGGCCGACGGCAAGGCGCCGGACGGCCACTACGGCTACTACTTCCGCCTGCTCTATGCGCAGGGGCCGGCGGCGCCCGGCGGCGCGCGGGACTATATCGTGGGCGGCCGCATGATCGGCGGCTTTGCGGCCATCGCCTGGCCGGTGCAGTATGGCGTCACCGGCATCATGACTTTCATCGTAGGCTATAATGGCATCGTCTATCAGCGGGACCTCGGCCCGCAGACGGCGCAGCGTGCGGCGGCGATTACGGCCTTCAATCCGGACAAGGACTGGGACAAGGCCGACATGACGCCTCCCTGAGGAGGCGCGGGAGCGGGAGAGCGAATGATGAAAACCAAGATCCTGATGCTGCTCGTTGCAGCGGGCGTCCTCGGCGGATGCGAGAACATGACGACCGGCCAGAAGGGTGCGGTCACCGGTGCGGCGCTGGGCACCGGCATCGCCGCCGTGGCCGGCGGCAGCTTCGGTGCGGTGGTCGGCGCCGGCCTGATCGGCGGCGCGGCGGGCTACATCACCGGCAGCGCCATCGGCGACAAGTAGGAGGGGGAGACCCAGCATGATCCGCAAGATCCTCGCCGCCGGCGCGATGCTTCTCGTGTCGGCCGCCGCCCAGGCGCAGACGCCGACGGCCGCTCCGACCCTCACCTTCGAGCAGGCGGTCTTCATCACCTGCAGGGACGCGCATGCCATGACGCCGGAGGCGCGCAGGGCGGTGGCTTACTATCTCGCCGAATACTCCGCCCGCCATCGCGGCGTCGTCCTGCCCGAGGACAGCCGCGGCGCGCAGGTCGGCTACCTGGTGCGTGGCGGCTGCACCCTGGCGCCTGACGCCTATCTGTTCACCGTGATCGATCGGGCGATCCAGGCGGAAGCGAGCAAGCTGCCCAAGCGGCAATAGCCGCGGCGAGGCATTTCGCGGGCGCCGCGCGCCGGTGCTATGGTCCCGGGCAAAATACCGGCCCGGGAGGCAGGCCATGTGGATCCGCAATGTTTGGTACGTCGCCGGCTGGTCGCACGAGTTCGCGGCCGGCCGCGTCCATGCCCGCACCATCATCGACCAGCCGGTCGCGCTCTACCGGATCGGCGACGGCAGCCTGGTCGCGCTCGAGGATCGCTGCTGCCACCGGTTCGCGCCGCTCTCCATGGGCCGGCTCGAGGGCGACGATCTGCGCTGCATGTATCACGGCCTGAAGTTCGCGCCCGACGGGCACTGCGTTGAAATTCCCGGCCAGAAGCTGATCCCGCAAAGCGCCTGCGTGCGCCGCTATCCGCTGGCCGTGCGCGGCGGCTGGGTGTGGCTGTGGATGGGCGATGCGGCGGCAGCCGACGCGGCGCTGATCCCACCCTCGCTGGCGCTCGACGACCCGGCCTAGCACCTGAAGGCGGGCCATCTCGACTACGCGGCGCACTACCTGCTGATCGACGACAATCTCCTCGATCTCTCGCATCTGTCCTTCGCGCACGAGAAGACGCTGGGGCAGGACATGCCGCAATGGGCCGACGAGCGGCCGCGCATGGCGCCGCTGGAGCGCGGCCTGCGCGTGCAGCGCTGGATCACCGACCACCAGCCACGCGGCTTCATGAAGAAGAAGCTCGGCGAGCGCGTCGACGTGTGGAACGCCTACGACTTCCTCTTCCCCGGCGTGTTCCTCCAGCGGACCAGCTTCCATGCGGCCGGCACCGCCAACCGCAGCGGCGGGCGCGAGCCGGCCGACCGGCCGCTGTTCCATCGCATCGACGAGCAGGCGGTCACGCCGATCTCCGCGCGCGCGTCGCGCTACTTCTATGCCGCCGGCGCGCGCGCCGAGGACATCGATCCCGAGCGGCTCGACCGGCTGTTCGCCGTCACCGAGACCGCCTTCGGCGAGGACAAGGCCTTGATCGAGGCACAGCAGAAGCTGATCGATCTCGACCCCGGCCGCCGCATGCTGCCCACCAGCTTCGACGCCGGCCCGACGCGCTTTCGCAAGCTGGTCGACGATCTCCTGGTCGCAAACGGCGCGCCGCCGGCCGGTGTCAGGTCAGCTTCACCATGACGTGCCTGGCGTAGGCCGGGCGCGTCGCCAGGCGGTCGTACCAGGCGCGGACGTTCCTGAGCTCGGGACGCTCGATGTCGAGCGCATACCAGCGATGGACGAAGCAGCCGACCGGGATGTCGCCCATCGTGAAGTGCTGGCCGGCGACGTACTTGCGGCCTTCCAGCCAGCCGTCGAGCCGGCCGAACAGGCCGCCGGCATCTGCCGCCGCCTTCGTGATCGCCGCCATGTCCCGCTTCTGCGGCGGCGTGCGCACCAGCCCCCAGAAGGCGATGCGCATGCTCTCCGAGAGGCTGCTGAGCTGCCAGTCCATCCAGCGGTCGGCCTCGCTCCTGTGGCCGGGATCGACGGGCCACAGGGTGCCGGCGGCATACTTGGCCGCGAGGTAGCGCACCGCCGAATTGCTCTCCCAGATGATGCGGCCGCCATCGTCGATGGTGGGCACGACGCCGTTGGGATTCATCTCGAGATACCAGGGCTGGTCGTTGCCGCCGAAGGCGCCGCCCACGTCGGTGCGCTCGTAGGCGATGCCGCATTCCTCGGCCGCCCACAGCACCTTCATCACGTTGATCGAATTCGCGCGACCCCAGATCTTCATGGTCCTTCGTCCCCCCTGCTCAACACTGCCAGTCCGCCGTGCCGGCGCCGATCCTCAGAAGCTGCTTTGTCCTGGGGTTGTCGCCGGGCTGGGGCGACTCGCCCTCGAAGCGCACGTGCGACTCGTCGACCCAGACCGGCTTGGGCCGCAGGAAGGCATGAGGACCCGCCCCGGCACAGGCCGGCATCTTGGTCACTTCCAGCACCTTCGGCGGATCGGCGGTCATGTCGATGACGTCGAGCTCCATGCCGTTCATCAGGTTCGACTGCAACGCGACGGCGCGGCGGCCCGACGGCGAGAGCACCGGCACGGCCGCGACCCGGGTCGTGCGGCCGTCGCGCTCCGAAACCAGGTAGGCCATGCTCTCTTCGTAGAGGCCGACGAACGACCACGTAGTATCGAAGCGCCGGCCACCAGGCGGCCAGCCGGTGCGCCCGGAACCGATCGGCCTCGCAGGCGTCCTGATCGTTGCAGTCGGTGATCTTCAGCGTGCGATCGTTCTGCAGCCTGAGCCTGAGGACAGGACCGTCGCGAAGCGCCCGGTCGGCGCACCGACGCCAGCGCGGCAGCCTCCGTCCGGTCGCCCGGCTTCGCCCCTTGTTGCGGCGCGCAGCAGGGCCCGGCCTCGACGGTCATCTTGGAGCCCCACAGGAGGCCCTTGGTGGGCGTTGCCGTGCGCTCCCGCACATCCTTCTGTGCGTGCGCCGGCGCAGCGCCGAAGAGGCCGATGACGGCGAATGCCAGGGCGATCGATCGCACGCGTTCGCTCCTAGTGCGCCGACGCCCAGTTGTCGCCGATGCCGGTCTCGACCACCAGCGGCACGGAAAGCGTGGCGGCGCCTTCCATGACCTGGCGCGCCACGTCCTTGGTCTTGTCGATCTCCTTGTCGGGCACCTCGAACAGGAGCTCGTCGTGGACCTGCAGCAGCATGCGGCTCTCGAGCCTGGCCGCCTTGAGCGCGGCGGGCAGGCGGATCATCGCCTTCTTGATGATGTCGGCGGCGCCGCCCTGCAACGGGGCGTTGATCGCCGCGCGCTCGGCGAAGGCGCGCATGCCCTGGCTCTTGTCGTTGATGAAGCGCAGGTGGATCTTGCGGCCGAACGGCGTCTTCACGAAGCCATGCTTGCGCGCGTACTCCTTGGTCCTCTCCATGTAGTCGCGGATGCCGGGATAGCGCAGAAAGTACTTGGCGATGTATTCGCGCGCTTCGGGCTGGCCGATGCCGAGCTGGTTGGCCAGGCCGAACGCCGAGATGCCGTAGATGATGCCGAAGTTGATGGCCTTGGCGCGCCGCCGCACCAGCGGGTCCATGCCCTTGACCGGCACGCCGAACATCTCGCTGGCGGTGATGGCGTGGATGTCGTCGCCGCGCGCGAAGGCCTCCTTGAGCGAAGCGATGTCGGCCACGTGGGCCAGCAGCCGGAGCTCGATCTGCGAATAGTCGGCCGACAGGAGCTTGTGGCCCTTCTCGGCGATGAAGGCCTCGCGGATCTTGCGGCCCTCTTCGGTGCGAACCGGGATGTTCTGCAGGTTGGGGTCGGTCGAGGCCAGCCGGCCGGTGGCCGCGCCGGTCATGTGATAGGAGGTGTGCACGCGGCCTGTCCTGGCGTCGAGTTCGCGCACCAGCGCGTCGGTGTAGGTGCCCTTGAGCTTGGCGATCTGGCGATGTTCCATGATCTTGACCGGCAGCGCATGGCCTTGGGCCGCCAGGTCCTCCAGGACGCCGACATCGGTCGCCCACGAGCCGTTCTTGTTGCGCTTGCCGCCCGGCAGCTTCTGCTCGTCGAACAGGATCTCGCCGAGCTGCTTGGGCGAGCCGACATTGAACTCGCGACCGGCGAGCTTGTGGATCTCGCGCTCGAGCTCGGCCATGCGCTTCTCGAACTCGGCCGACAGCGCCCGCAGCCGCGGCGCGTCGATCTTGATGCCGGCCTGCTCCATGCCGAGCAGGACGGGGATCAGCGGTCGCTCGATCGTCTCGTACATCGCCACCATGTGCTCGGTGGCGAGGCGTGGCTTGAACTGCGCCCAGAGCTGCATGGTGACGTCGGCGTCCTCGGCGGCATAGTCGCGCGCCTTGTCGATCGGCACCTTGTCGAAGCTCACCTGCTTGGCGCCGGTGCCCGCCACGTCGGAGAACTTGATGGTCTCCTGGCCGAGATAGAGCTTGGCGAGCTCGTCCATGCCGTGATTGTGACGGCCGGCATCGAGCACGAAGGAGAGCAGCATCGTGTCGTCGACCGGGCCGATCTCCACGCCCAGCCTGCGGAAGATGCACATGTCGTACTTGATGTTCTGGCCGACCTTCAGCACCGACCGACGGAGGGTGCCGGGTCGGTAGGTCGCCCGGTCACCCAGCAGGGATACGATGACCTGGATGGTCATGCCGATGATGAACCCGATGCGCAACCCCTTCATGGTGAACACCCGTGTGCGCTCGCTGCCACCGACTGCCCGGTAGACGTCGAACGCGACGGCCTTGTGCTTGCACTCCTCGACGCGTGCCAGAGGAACAGGTCCCGGACGTTCTGGTTGCCGGGCAGGGCCCGCGCCTTGGGGTCCGTGAGCGCCGCCTCGGCCAACGTCGCCGTGAAGTGCTCGAGCGTGGCCGTGGCGGCCAGGTTGGCCCGGTCGGTCATGATGCGCTCGCGCTGTGCCAAGCCCCATGTCGTCAAGCGCTCGATGCGCTTGGTCGGATAGCCGAGCTGGTCCAGCCGATCGTTGAACGCCCGGTGCTCGCGACCGTGCATGGACTCCTGGCCGATGAAGCCGGCCACCTGACGGAGCAGCTCGGGATCCGTGATGTCACCGCGGAAGCGGCGGACGGACCGGACGAAGAAGTCCTCCCCGTCCGGGAACAGCGCCGAGAGGCTGGCGAACATGTGGCTCAGGATGAGGTCGCCGTCCGCTGCGAAATGCTTCGGGAGATCTCGCAGCGACTGCTCGAACGACACCCGACGGGTGGGGACGACCCGGTCCGGGACCTCGGTGGGAGCCGGCACGCTCCGACCGTTCCGGCGGCGCGCCCCCGACCGTGGCGTTGTCATCTGGTCCGGCATCTGATCGACCTCCGTGTCGGTATGGAAGCACCGTAGAGGATTTGAGTGATTCACTCAAGTCCTCATTTCTGCTAACGTGAGGGCGTGCCGGCCGACATCACCAAAGGCGAGCAGACCCGTCGCTCCATCCTGGACGCCGCCATCGCCCGCTTCGGTCGGGAGGGATTCCGCGCCACGTCGGTGGCCGACATCGCGAGGGACGCGTCGGTCGGCGGCACCGTTGCCTACGCCTACTTCCCCAACAAGGAGGCGTTGTTCCTGGCCGCGCTGGACGAGGACGCCGCAGCGGTCATCAACCAGGGCGTCGCCGGCCTGCTCGACGCCCCCGACGCCCGGCGGTGGCGTGAGGAGCTCATCTACACCCTCGTCGCCGCAGTCGAGGAGCATCCGTTGGCACGACGGGTGCTGGCCGGGCTCGAACCGCATGTCACGGACCGCATGATCGACCTCCCCGCGATGTTGGAGCTGCGCAAGGCCGTCGCCGAACGGCTCCGGGCCGACCAGATGACGGGCCTGGTCCGAACCGACATCGATCCTGTCGCCATCGGCAATGGCGCGGTGACCCTCATCCTGTCGGTCCTCATGTCCGTGCTGCAGTTCGGCAGTCACGGCGTCGACGTCTACGGCGGAGACGTGCTGGCGGTGTTCGACGCAGCGCTGCAACCTCCGGCGGGACCCGATCGCTGACCCCTGAACCGCCCCCGGGCCACTGTCACATCGGCCTGCCAACATCGGATCGTGCACGGTCAGGCCAGCATCCTCCACGCCGATCTCGACTCGTTCTTCGCCTCCGTCGAGCAGCGGGACGACCCGACGCTCCGCGGCCGACCGGTCATCGTCGGGGGAGGTGTGGTCCTGGCGGCCAGCTACGAGGCCAAGGCCTTCGGCGTGCGTACCGCCATGGGCGGCCGCACCGCCCGCCGGCTGTGTCCGCAGGCCGCGGTGGTGCCACCCCGCATGTCGGCCTACACGGCGGCCAGCAAGGACGTGTTCCGGGTGTTCCGCGACACCACGCCGCTGGTCGAGCCCATGTCGATCGACGAGGCGTTCCTCGAGGTCGGCGGGCTCTGGCGCACCGCCGGCACCCCCGAGCAGATCGGGGCCGAGCTCCGACGTCAGGTCGCCGCACGGGTCGGGCTGCCCATCACCGTCGGGGTCGCCCGCACCAAGTTCCTGGCCAAGGTGGCCAGCGCCGTCGCCAAGCCCGACGGACTGCTGGTGGTCCCACCGGACGGCGAGCGCGACTTCCTGCACCCGCTGCCGGTGCGCCGGCTGTGGGGGGTCGGCCCCGTCACGGCCCAGAAGCTGAACGACCGGGGCATCCTGACGGTCGGTGACCTGGCCCGGGTGCAGGAGGCGGCGTTGACCGCGATGCTCGGGCCGGCGGCCTCCCGCCACGTCCACGCCCTCGCCCGGCTGCAGGATCCCCGGCCGGTCCGTCCGCGGCGGCGACGACGGTCCATGGGTGCCCAGCGGGCACTGGGTCGATGGAACGGTTCGGACCACGACCTCGACGCCGTGCTGGTCGGCCTGGTCGACCACGTGACGCGGCGCCTTCGCGACGCCGACCGGATCGGGCGAACCGTGGTGCTGCGGCTGCGATACGCCGACTTCAGTCGAGCTACCCGGTCACGTTCGCTCCCACACGCCACTGCGGACACCACGGCGGTCCTGGAACAGGTGCGCGGGCTGTGGCTGGCGGCGCGCCCCGACGCGCATGACGCGCGGACTCACCCTGGTCGGCATCGCCGTGTCCAACCTCTCCGACGGCCACGCCGTGCAGATGGCGCTCCCGTTCGGTCGTCGATCCACGACCGACCTGGACCAGGCCATGGACGCCGTCCGCGACCGCTTCGGCGCTCGGGCCATCGGCCGGACCGGCCAGCTCGGCCGCGATCCGGGCCTCGAGATGCCGATGCTGGACGACGAGTGACGAAGCTTCATCACCCGTCCCGTGATGCCGATGACACAAGCGGGAGACCGATCGGCCGGAGGTACGAGTGCGGACATCACTGGACGAGACGTGGCGTCTCGGTCTGGATGTGCTCGTCCGTCAGTTGCCGGTGGGCGTCTTCCTGACCGATGCCGACGGCAATCCGCTCTACCTGAGCGACCGGTGCCGGGAGATCACGGAAGCCGTCGAGGGCGAGGTCGGGTCGGCGTGGCTCGGACGGCTGCACGACGACGACCACGACCGTGTCGCCGTGGCCTGGACGGCATGCCTCCAAGGGCAGCCGTTCCAGGACTCCTACCGCATCCTGCACGCCGGTGGGTCCACACGGTGGGTGACCGCGCAGGCCGAAGCCGTCGTCAACGCCGACGGGGAGGTCCAGGCGATCGTCGGAACGGTCGAGGACATCACCGATCTCCGGGAGCTGACCCGCACCTGGGGTGATCGCCAGTTGATGTTCGACGCCGTGCTGGCCAACTCGTCGGACCTGGTCATCGTCGTCGACCAACACGCTCGGCTGACCTTCGTGAGCGAGGCCGCCCGTCGGATCCTCGGCTACGACCCGCGTGCCTGGATGGGCCGGGACGTGTTCGAGCTCCTGCACCCCGACGACATCGGCGTCACGGCCGAGGCGCTCGTGAGCAGCGTCGAGAGCGGGCCCGGCGTCAAGGATCCACTGGTCGTGCGCGTGCGGCATGCCGACGGCGACTGGCGAACGGTCGAGATCGTGGCCAACAACCTGGTGGGCGTGGAGCACGTCGGCGGCCTCGTGGTGACGGCCCGCGACATCTCGGAGCGACTGGCCGCCGAGGCGACGGTGCATCAGGCTCGGGACCGGTTCGAGCAGGCCTTCGACCGGGCACCGATCGGCATGGCCCTCGTGGCCAACGACGGCAGCCTCCTGCGGGTGAACGAGGCGTTCGCCGCCATGATCGGCCGACCCCGCCACCAGCTCATCGGCCGGAACCTGCTGGACCTGGCACTGCCCGACGATCGCGAGCTGGCACTCGAGCGCGCGCTCGCCGTGCTCCGGGCGGACGACCCGACACCTGTCGAGGTCCGCTTCGAGCGGTTCGACGGCAGCACCGCCTGGGTGCGGGTGACGTCGACGGTGATCCGCGACGACGACCATCGGCCGTTGCACACGATCACCCACGTCGAGGACGTCACCGAGCAGCGGACACTTCGACGTCGTCTGGAGCAGGCCGCGACCCACGATCCCCTGACCGGGCTGTTGAACCGGACGGGCTTCGCCGCCGGCTTCACCCAGGTGACGGATCAGGGCGCCGAACCCGGCGCGCTCCTGCTCATCGACATCGACCGGTTCAAGGCGGTCAACGACGCCCTGGGCCACGCGGCCGGCGACCAACTCCTGTTGGCCATCACCGAGCGTCTCCACGTGGCAGCTCGCGACGGCGATCTCGTCGCCCGGCTCGGCGGGGATGAGTTCGCTCTCTACGCCGCCGCCGTTCCGGACGCGGCGGCCGCGGTGTCCCTGGGCGATCGGATCCGGAAGGCGCTGGCCGCGCCGTTCGCCCTCGACCGCGGCACAGCTCGCGTCTCGGGCAGCATCGGCATCGCGATGCTCGACGGCGCCATCGACCTGAACCGCGCGCTCGCGGCAGCCGACGGCGCGTCGTACGCCGCCAAGCGGGACGGCGGGGACCGCATCGAGTTCACGTGGTGCACCGCCCCGATCGCACCCGGAGCCAGGACCTGAAGGCGCCGACGCCTCGACGAAGCTGGAGCGGCATCGCCCACATCGGCACCATTCCGACACGCGGCCTCTACGCTGGACAAGTGGACTCCCCTGGCGTGGTCGGCTTCGAGCCGGAACAGACCCATCCGCTCCTGCGTGACTACTCGGAGGTGCCGCAACGCCTGATCGACACCACGATCGACGCCATCGACGCCGGAGGCGAGGTCTCGGTGCGGGTGCAGGACATCGTCGCCAAGGCCGGCGTCCAGATCACCGTGCTCTACCGCAACTTCGGCAGCCGGGAAGGCCTGGTCCAGGCCGCACAGGCCGCCCGCCTGAGGCGCGACATGGACGCCGAGTTGCTCCGGTTCTCGGCCGCGTTCGACATGGTCGGCTCGGCCGAGCAGTTCCGGGACCTGGTCGACACGCTGCTCGACGGTCTGGCCGCGCCGGACCGTCAGCTCCTGCGGTTGAAGCGCGTCAACGTCATCGGCAGCACGTACGGCCGGCCCGACCTGGCCGCTGCAGTTGCGCAGCTCCAACAGATCACCGTGGACCGGATCGTCCAGGTGTTCCGGCCGGCTCAGGAGCGCGGCTGGATCCGCCCCGATCTCGACCTGGAGGCCTTCACCGCCTGGTTCGCAGGGCAGACGTTGGGCCGCGTGATCATCGAGCTGGGCGACACCAGCGTCGAGCCAGCGGCGTTCGACGCCATCGCAGCCGATGCGGTGCGCCACGTGCTGTTCGGCTGAGTCGGTCGCCGTCGCTAGTGTCCGCCCGTGGACAAGGTGACGTTCCCCGGCTGTGCCACCGTCGCCGCGCCCATCGGGGTGGGCACCTGGGCGTGGGGCGACAAGAGCACATGGGGCATGGGCGGCTACGACAGCTCGCTCACCGACGAGACCATCGCCGAGGCCTGGCGCACATCGCTCGACGCCGGCATCGGGATCTTCGACACCGCCGAGGTCTATGGCGGCGGCGAGAGCGAACGCATCCTGGGACGACTACTGGCACAGGAACCCGAGCGTCGCGATTCACTCGTCATCGCCACCAAGTTCTGGCCCGCTCCGTGGAAGCTGGGAGTTCGATCCGCCCTGCGCCGCTCGCTCGTCGCGTCGCTCGATCGGCTGGGCCTCGACCACGTCGACCTCTACCAGATCCACGGACCGATCAGTCTCCGATCGTCGAGGGCGCTGGCGGCGGCGCTCGCCGATGTCGTGGAGGAGGGACTCACCAGGGCGGTCGGCGTGTCGAACTATTCCATCCGCGAGATGACGGCCATCCACTCGCACCTGCACCTGCGGGGTGTCCCGCTCGCGTCCAACCAGATCGAGTTCTCGCTGCTGCGTCGCCGGCCCGAGATCTCGGGACTGCTGGCCCGGTGTCACGCACTGGGCGTCGTCCCGATCGCCTACTCCCCCATCGGACAGGGCCGACTCACCGGCAAGTACTCGGTCTCCAACCCACCGCCGGGACGACGGAACTTCTCCGACCACCCGATGGAACAGGTCGACCACGTGGTCGCCGAGCTCCGGCGCATCGGCCGGGCCCACGGCGACCACACCCCCAGCCAGGTGGCTCTGCGCTGGATCATCGACAAAGGGGCGGTCCCCATCCCTGGGGCGAAGAACGCCGAACAGGCGGCCGACAACGCAGGCGCACTCGGGTGGGCGCTCGACCCCGACGAGGTGGCGGCCCTCGATCGGGTGGCCTTGGCAGGCCAGCGCACCATCGCCCAACGCGTGTGGCAGCACGGGTGACACCACCCCGACCGGGCACCCGGGTCTACTGACCGGCGCAGTTCCCGATGCCGACGACCGTCGCGCTCCCGCCGTCCACCTGGATGACGAAGTCGCCGACCGGGTCGGCCAGCAGCCCGGCGGTGATGAGGGCCGTGATGTCGGCCGGCGGCGAGCCCTCGCTCAGCTCATAGGCCTGCACCACCGTCTCGAGCGATGCCCGGTTGGTCTGGCACAGCGCCACCGCCGCTGCATCGGGGGCGGCTCCCGGTGAGATCTCGGCGCCACCCGTCGGTGCGGTCGGGACCACCACCGCCCCCTTGGCCTTCGTGGCCGACGCCGATCCCGGATCGGACATCCCGTCGAGGACCTTGACGGCCAGCACGACCATGATGCCGATGGTCAGGAGCAGCCCGAGCAGACCGAACACACCAAGGATCCCGCGACCACTGAACCGCGGCCCGCGACCGGATCGGAATCGCCGCTGTTCACGTGGGGCAGGCGGGATGCCTCCTCCACCGGCACCCGCCATGGCCGCCGGCGTCGGCAGCGGGGCAGCCACGGGGGGCGAACCCGGCACTGGCGCGGCGATCGGCGGCAGGTCGGGCGGCGGGTCCCACGGCGAACGGCGGGACGGCGGCGGCTCGGCCGCAGGGGACACGGTCGGAGGATCCTGGACGACGACCTCGACATCGGCGGGCGGCGGCGACGTACCCGGCGGGCCCGTCCACTGCTCGGGCGGGTACCACTGGCCGTCATCGGCCAGCCACCAGCCCGTCCCCATCGGTCGGTCAGACACGTCGCCCTCCTTCGAGCCGACAGGGTACCGACATCACGGCGCCGGGCCATCGTGGGCAGACGGCCCAGGCCCGAGGCGCCGCTCCAACGCTGCCAGGTCTTCTGGTCGATCGACGTCCACGAACGACTCCCCGCCGGGGTCGACCCGGGCCCAGTCGTCGGGCCGCAGCCACACGGTGTCGATCGCGTCGAGCAGGGCCATGAGCCGACGCTCACCGCTGTCGAGCAGCTCCTCCACGGGGGCGAGCACCCGCCGGTCGTAGACCGCAACGAGCGGCTGCGCTCCGTCGGGTCCCGTCGGCACGACGGCGTCACCCAGGTGGGCCCGCTCCAACAGGAGCTCCAGCAGCTGCGGCCGGATCCGGGGATGATCGGCCGCCAGGACGAGCGCGTGCGGGGCGGACACGGTCCGCAACCCGATCGCCATCCCCGCGAGTGGACCTTGATGGGCCTCGGACTCGACCAGGTGGCCCACGTCGGGCGGCGCCCAGGGTCCGACGACCACCACCTGGTCCACCAGCGGTCGGACGACGTCGACCACGCGCTCCAGCATGGGGACGCCGTCGACGGCGACGCGGGTCTTGTCGGTGCCGAAGCGCCGGGAGGCTCCGCCGGCCAGGACGATCGCCGCGGTCGTCGATGTCGCGGGCCCCATCCGACGATCCTGTCACCGTCAGTCGGGCAACGGGTAGGCCTCGCCGAGTTCGGCCAGGTACGGATCGAAGTCGTCCGGAACGGGTCCACCGGACACCACGGCGTCGAGCCGATCCAGGTAGTAGTGCCAGCCCGGACCGATGCTCGATGCGTCGTACGGCTCGGCCATCCGGTGCGTGAAGACCAGGGTGGTCGTCCCTTCGTCGGAGGTCAGGGCGGCCGACAGCAACCAGACCCCGTCCGGCGACGGGGCCTCGATGACCAGCCGGGCTGGTTCGGTGCACTCCACGATCCGGAGGGTCTGGGGCGAGTCATCGTCCTCGGCAGTCATCACCAAGTCGACGCTCCCGGTCGCCGGATCTCCTGTCCAGGCGCCGAACCACCGAGCTGTCAGTTCGGGCTCGGTCAGCGCCGACCACACCTCGTCGACCTGGGCGGCGAGGACTCTGGTGAACTCCAACCGCATGCCGTCCTGGTCCCGGATCACCCGGCCGATCGGCGACGTGATGGTCATGGGTGTCTCCCTGGCCCGTGGATGTCCTCGCACGCTACCGGGGTTGGACGCCGCCCCACCGACGACGTCCAACCCGCTCCTGACGAAGGCGCTACTGCTGCAGCGGGATCGCGATGTCGACGATCCGGACGTCGAACGAACCGATCAGGGACGCCCGTCCGGAGAACGGCGTGATCGAGTACAACCCGGTCACCCCGCCGACGTCGAGCGACGCCCATCCGGTCACGTCCACGGTCGTGGTGCCGCCGTTGACCTCCCGGACAGAGCTGTACAGGTCGAACCCGACGGCCGGGCCGGTGTCGGCGCCCAGCAGCCCGACGGGAGTCAGACCGCCCGCATTGGGCGGGCTCTGCAGCACCACCTGGTCGAGCGTGGCGTCGATGTCGTACAGCGTCGTACCGGTGAACGGGTCCGTGTCGTTGTTCGTGTACGCCGCCGCCACGACACCGTTCGTCGCCACCCCGAGGGTGTTCAGCGAACCATCCACCAGGGTCACGCCGGTGTCCACGTTCGCCCGCAGGTTCTGGCCGGTGTCGCTGACGATCCGCAGTCGGTCGACGGTCGGGTTGAAGTCGATGCCGAACGACGAACCCGCCAACGTCTGGTCGAGCTGCACACGTCGGGTGGCCACGGCGGTCGAGGTGTCGGCGTCGTCGATCGCGATCGTGTACACGCCACCGCCCGATCCCAGGCCGTAGAGCGCACCACCGGCCGGCACGCCGTTGCGGACGCCGGCCGGGTCGGTGAAGGGAGCCCGGAAGTCGATGCCGACGAGTTGCTCGTCGCCCAGGCCGACGACGCGTCCCAGGGACACCTCCTTGGCCGGGTTCTTGTCGTCGAAGCACACGAGCGAGCCGTTGGCCGTGAGCCCCACGCCGTCCAGCCGTTTGCCGTCCGTTCCACACGTGACGGGCACCGGTTCTGCCGGCCCGGATCCGGGTGGCGTGCAGAAGCTGAGCAACGACGTCGCCGCCAGTCCTCCCGCAGCGAGCGCCGATCGGGCTACCTGCATCGCAGCAATCATGTTGTCCTCCAAAATGGTCGGGTCTGATGACGAGCCCGACCTGACGCGTGGAGTGCCGACCGGATGCGGGCTCAACCCTGGTTCGGAGCAACGGATCGCACGGATGGGTCCGGAGCGACGGGGCCGTCCGGCTCACATCTGACCCCGTCCGGCCGACGGGAAGGCGCTCGCTCCACCCCGGCCGACTGGAATCACCGTGGACCCGAACGACGGCCGCAGCACCGGTCGCACCATCCAGATCATCTCGGCCCTGGCCACCGCTGTCCTGGTGGCGGTGACGTTGGTCCGGGCCGAGCCCGGCAGTCGTGCCGGAGCGATCCTGATCGCCCTGGCCGTCGCGTGGGGAGCCGCCGGCACGGTGGCCGATCTCATCAGCGCCGGACCACCCGTGGCGGTCGAACCGCCCGAGGATCCGGACGAGCTCGAGCCGGTCACCACCGTCTCGCGACTGGGTGACGAGCCATCCGCCATCGCGCGTACGACCGTCGCGTTGGCGGCGGCCGCAGGGCCCACCGTGGTGGTGGCTCGGGCCGACCGGGTGCCGGACGGTCTTCCTGACGATGTCCACGTCGTCGAGTTCCAGGCCCCGGCCGGGATCGGCACGGCGTTGCACGAGGCCGCCGATCACGTCTCGACCACGGGGATGCTGCAGGTCTCGGGTCGGGCGATCGTCGACGGTCCGGCCGGACGGACAGCGGCCAGTCACCTGCAGACCGGGTCGTCGTGGGTGACGGGTCGGGCGGAGCTGCTCAACCGTGACCGCCTGGGTTCCACCGCCCGCGAGCAGCTCGATGCCGTCCTCCGGCGACGGGCGTCGACGATCGGACTGTGGTTGTGGGAGCCCGATGCGACGATCGTGCGCTCGGACGAGATCCGTGACCACCCGATCGATCCCGCCGCCCCGTACGGAGCGTGGCTGCGGGATCGGGTGCGGGCAGGTGGACGCGGTACAGCCGTCGACGACACGCTCGTGTTCCGATGCGCTCCGGTCTCGGCGCGGGGCTACTGGCCCGACACCGTCGTCCGTCAGCGAGGGGCCGCCGCCGACCTGGCGGACGCAGCGTGGCGGAACGGATCGCCGGCGCGGGCGCGCCTCTGCGCCGCCGCCCTGCTGGCCCGGGCCCTGTCGGGCTGGTCCGTCCTGCTCTGGCTGGCGGCCCTCGTGCTGGCGTCCGACGGGTTCCCGGTGCAGATGGCGCCTGTCGCGTACGTCGGAACGGTCATCGCGGTCGCCGTCCTCCGCTGGGCGGGGCTGCGACGAGCCACCGGCATGCCGCTGCGTCCCGTGGCCGACGTGATGTCGGCGATCAACGCACTGCCTGGCTCTGTCGCCGCCACCGGGTCGGCCATTCGACGGCGTGTCCGCGCTCCCCGGTGGCCGGTGCCGACGCGGCCGCTCGTCTGGTTCGCGCTCCTGGCCACGGCCGCCTCCGGGTACGGGCTCGTGACGGCGGATCCGGAGGCGGGCGGGTCCCGCCTGGTGGCTGCCGTCAGCATCGTCCTGCTCGGTCTCCTCTGGGCCTTCACCGTGCGATCGCTGGTCGAGCGGAACTGGGAACGGACGGGCTTCCGCGTTCGCATGCACCGCGCCGCCACCCTGGAGCCCGGGGGATTCGTCGGGACGATCGTCGACGGATCGCCGGGCGGCTTCGCGTTCGAAGGGGCCCGGACGGGACTCGGCCCGGGCGACGAGGTCGAGCTGACTGCGCCGACCGCCGGGACGTCGCCGGCGCTCGTGCTCCAGGGCACGGTGGCCTCACGACGCCGTCGAGCAGGTTCCGAGCTGCTGGGCGTCGAGCTGCACGCCATCGAACCCGATGCCGGGACGTGGGCCAAGGAGCTCATCGCCGGGGCCCGATCGGCGGCGCCGAGACGTCCGGTCGACACCGACGTCCGGGCGGCCCGACGCTGGACCGATGTCGCCGACCGCCTGGCCGTCGGCGCGGTCCTGGTGACGTCGCTGGTGATCCTGGGAGCGCTGGTCCTGGTCCTGTTGGGGTTCCGGCCCCTGGTCATCCGCAGCGGCTCGATGGAACCCGCCTACCAGATCGGCGACGTGGTCCTGGTCGAGTCCGTCCCGGCGGACCGACTGCGGGTCGGGGACGTGGCCACCCGGTTCGACGATCCCGACGCCGCCGACAGCCTCACGCATCGGGTGCGATCCATCCGGACCGACGGCGACCTGGTGACGGTCGAGACGCGGGGTGACGCCAACGAGTCGAGCGAGGTCTTCACGGTCCCCGGTGCTGACCGGATGGGCGTCGTGGTGGCCCGAGTGCCGGCCATCGGTCGGCCGTTGACCCTGGTCCGCACGTCCGGCGGGTGGCTGGCGGTCGGGCTGGGCCTGATGGCCGTGTTCGTCGCCCTCCTCGTGGTCCCGCGGGCCGTCCGTCATCGGAGGAGGAAACGCCGACCGGCCGACGACGACGATCAGACGGTTGCGTCGAGCAGCTCGACGTCGTCCCCCTGAGGCAGATGGCTGCTCGGATGGCCCTCGACCACCCGCCGATGTGGAACCTTTGACGGCGTGCGATTCACGGGATGGCCGACCGAGGCGCTCGACTGGTTCGAACAGCTCGAGGCCGACAACACGAAGGCGTGGTTCCACGCCCACCGCGCCACCTACGACGAGGCGGTCCGCGGTCCGCTCGAGCTCCTGCTCGAGGAGTTGGCCCCGGAGTTCGGTGAGGCGATCGTGTCACGACCGAACCGCGACATCCGGTTCTCCAAGGACAAGACGCCGTACAAGCTCCAGATCTACGGCCGCATCCCCCTGCCCGGGGGCGGCACCTACTACGTACAGCTCCGCCGGGAGGGCCTGTTCGTCGGCGCTGGCCTCTACGCAGCCGACCGTCAGCAGCTGGCAAGGGTGCGGGCGGCGATCGCCGACGACACGACCGGGAGCCAGCTCGAGACGATCATCGAGGACGTGCGGGCCACCGGAGCCGATCTCCTGGTCGACGGCGCCCTGAAGACCGCGCCCCGCGGATACGCCACGGACCATCCCCGCATCCACCTGCTCCGACTCCCCCACCTGGCGGCCGGCACGCTGCACCCACCCCGGAAGTGGCTCCACACCCGGGCGGCGGAGCAGCGGGTCGTCGACGGCTGGCGGTCCCTCGGCCCTCTCCTGGACTGGCTCGCCACCAACGCCTGAGTCAGGAAGGTCTGTCGGCCAGCAGCACGTCCTTGCCGGTGGTCTCGCGGGACTCCACGGCCCGATGCGCCTCAGGGCTGATGAGCCGGGCGCTCAGGCTGGTGTCGGACGGTCGTACCGGAGCTCATCACCGAGCTCCAGCGGACCGTCGATGCCCGTGCTGATCGCGCGCTGGACGGTGAGGAAATCGGCGGTGGCGCGCACGTCGTGGACCCGCACCAGGTCCTGGTCCCGGATCGGAAGGGCTGCCATCGCGCCCAACGTGCCGGCAGCGCGGTCCCGCGGCAGCGCATGCAGCAGCGCCCCGATGAAGTCCTTGCGGGACAGGGCCCACAGCACTCGCTCGATCTCCAACTCGGCGCGGAGCTCATCCATGGACCGCAGGATGGCGATGGTGTGGTCCGGTGGCTTGTACAGGTCTGGGCCGGGGTCGACGATGATTCGTCCCATCGGGACCCCCGCCTCGCGCAGGATCTCGATCCGGTCCGCCAGGTGGGCCCGGCAGGCCCCCACAGGATCGGGGGCGCGCTCGGTCCGGGCGCGTCGCACCTTGGGAGGTCCAGGGTTGTGGGCGACGACGATGGCGGCATCGGTCGATGCCACCAGTTCGGCCATCTCGGGGTCGTGCAGTCCGGAGGGGTCGTTGATGATCGACACCCCGTACTCCAGCGCCGCCAGCGCGACCTGGTGTCGGTAGGTGTCGACCGAGAGCGCCACGTCCGGGAGACGCAGGCGCACCGCCTCGAGCACCGGGCGCACCCGGTCGATCTCCTCCTGGACGGGCAGCTCCGGCTGGTCCGTGCGCAACGACTGGGCACCGACGTCCACCACGTCCGCACCCTCGTCCACGAGTCGGGCGGCCAACTCCGCGGCCTCGGTGACCGCGACGACGTTGCCGGAGAAGGACTCCGGCGACGCGTTGAGAACCGCCAGGATCCAAGGTCGGGGAATCCGCCGTCCGGGCCGGACCGTCACGTCCGGTCCCGCCGACTCCGGAGCTCGGCCAGGGGCGGACGTTCGGAGACGGCGACCGTGACGTCGGGTCGGCCGGGCCGGACCAGGTCGGCCACCACCGGCACCAGATCGGGGTCGACCCGGCGGAGGATGGTCTGCATCACGGCCATCGCCTGGGGCCCCAGCTCGGCCAGGTCTCGATTGCGGTGCAGGCGCACGTCAAGGTTGACCTGCACCAGGCGGTCGATCCCGCGCAACCGGGTGAAGTCGATCAGCAGGCCGACGTCCACCCCGTAGCCATCGACGAAGGGCAGCTGCTCCAACACCGCTCGCGTCCCGCCGTACTCGCCCGACAGCGGCTGGTGCAGCGCGGCCAGATCCGGGTACAGCAGGGAGAGGAGGGGGCGGGCCACCAGCTCGCTGACCCGTCCGCCTCCGGTGCCGTTGCGTTCGGGACGGTCGTAGTAGCCCTTGACGAACTCGACGTCGGGCTCGCACAGGAGCGGGCCGAGGATGCCCGTGACGAACCGCGGGTGGAAGTCCTCGATGTCGGTGTCGCACCAGACGACGACGTCGCCGGTGGACACGTGCAACGACTTCCACAGCACGCCGCCCTTGCCGTGTCCGTCACCGAACTCGGGGAGCACCTCGCTGCTCCGCACCACCTCGGCGCCACCGGCGCGTGCCTCGGCGGCCGTGGCGTCACTCGACCCGTCGTCGATCACGATGAGCTCGTCGGCCACCCCGACGTCGACCACGGCGCGGCGCAGCATCGCCACGATCGGTCCGATCGTGGTCGCCTCGTTGCGGGCCGGCAGGCAGATGGACACGGACCGGTCCCCCTTGGACCGGAGCAGGCGGTCGACGCTGAACTCGTCGTGGTGGAAGGAGCGGATCGGCGGGCTCTCCGAGCGGGCCAGGGGACTGGCGGGCATCGTGGTCTCCTGGATCGGGGCACCGGGCAACTTAGTGCGGACGCCCCGGAACGCCGACTCGCTCCCCAACACCCAGCTCCTGCGCCCTTCTGTTCGTCGAGGACGGAGGAATTCCTCCGTCCTCGACGAACAGAACCGGGCCGACCGAGAGCAGGACCGACCGAGAACGGGAGCGGCCGGCGCGGTTACCGTCCATCGGATGGATCTCGCCGGCCGAGTCGTCGTCGTCACCGGTGGAGCCGGCGGGCTGGGCCGGGCCTACGCCCGGCATCTGCGCTCACTCTCCGCCGAGGTCATCCTGGTCGACCTGGACGAGCGGGTCCGAGGGCTCGCCGAGGACACGGGCGCCTCCGCGGTCGTCGGGGACGTCACCGATCCGGGCATCGCCGAGCAGGCCGTCGCCAGGGCAGTCGATGAGCACGGACGCCTCGACGGACTCGTGTGCAATGCCGGCCGCGGGGCCGCTGCCGGACCGGTCCACCGCTACGACGACGACCAGTTCGACCTGGTTCTGCGGAGCCACCTCCACCACACAGCGATCTGGTCGCGGGCGGCATGGGCGCCCCTGCGAGAGTCAGGCACCGGCGCCATCGTGACGACGTCGTCGGCCACGGCGCTGGGCCTGGCCGGGACATCGGACTACGCCGCGGCCAAGGGTGCCATCTGGTCACTCACGCGTTCGATGGCCCAGGACGGACGACGTCACGGCGTACGTGTGAACGCCGTGATGCCCATGGCCTTCACGCCCATGGCGGCCACCTATCCCGATCCGGCCGTGCGGGACTGGATGGAGCAGGCCTTCGATCCGGCCGAGGTGGCCCCGGTGGTGTCATGGCTCCTGCACCCGGACTGTCCGACCACCGGCGAGTGCTTCTCTGCCGGGGCCGGACGGGTCGGGCGCGTCATCATGGGCACCGCCCCGGGACTCGAGTGCCGGAGCACCCTCACCCTGGCCGACGTGGTGGACGGCTGGGACCGGGCCATGTCGCTGGACGGGCTGGTGGTGGCCGACGACTCGTCGACCGATGCGATGCTCATGCGGCGAGCCATGGGCACGCTCGACGAGCCCTGACGCAGGTCAGCTGAGCGCCTTGGCCTTGAGCGCATCGAAGTCCGCCTGGCTGATCGTGCCGGCATCGAGCAACTGCTTGGCCTGTTCGATCTGCTGGGTCGGCGAACCGGTGCTGGCCACGCTCTGGACATAGTCGTTGAACTCGGCCTGCGCGGCCTGCTGATGGGCAATGGCCCGCTGTGCCATGCCGTTGCCGCGAGCGATCAGGTAGATCAGCGCGGTCAGGAACGGTGCGATCACCAGGAACAGCACCCACACGGCCTTGGCCACACCGCTCGTGTCGTGGTCGCTGAACAGGTCACCCAGGATCCGGAACAGGATCATCAGGTACATGAAGATGAAGAAGAACGCGAGGGTCGTCCAGAGGATCTCCCCCAGGTTCACATCGGCGAGCAGCATGGTTGGTCCTCCCGTCGGCCAGGTCGCGACGACCTGGGCGCACCCCCACATCCTGTACCACAGCGGGCCGGTTGCCCATCACCCACTCGGGGTGATCGGGAGGCACGGATCCCGGGCCCCGGGTCCGGGCGAGGCCAGGTCGGAAGTTCGTTCCAGGCTCCATACCCTGCACAGGGAGGCCCACACGGGCCGCAGGAGGCATCCGCATGTGCACCAACTTCCGCCTGAGCGCCACCGACGGGACCGTGGTCGTCGGCCGCACCATGGAGTTCCCCAACCTGATGGGCGCCAGGATCACCGCACTGCCGATCGGCTACGAGGCCACCGGCATCGGGGTGGACGGTGCCCCCGGCATGACGTGGACCTCCGAGCACGGGATCGTCGGCCTCAACGCGTTCGGTGATGCCGGACTGCTCACCGACGGCATGAACGACCACGGCCTCTACGCCGGCCTCCTCTACATGCCCGGGTTCTGCGACTACACACCGGCTGACGGGACCGACCCGGCATCGCTCATGTCGATCGTCAACACCGTCGCGTACGTGCTCGGGACGAGCGCCGACCTGGCCGACGCCAAGGAGGCCATGGGCAACGCCACCGTGTGGCCGTACGTCTTCGGGCCGTTCGGCTTCGCTCCGCCGGCGCACTTGATCGTGCACGACCGGACCGGAGCCTCGGCGGTGTTCGAATGGCGTGACGGTCAGATGGTGGTGTTCGACAACCCGATCGGGGTCGCCACCAACGGACCGCACCTGGACTGGCACCTCACCAACCTGCGCAACTACGTCAACCTCACGGCCACGAACCCGACCGACAGGACCATCCAGGGGGTCGAGCTCGCTCCCATCGGGCAGGGCCCCGGCATGAACGGGCTCCCTGGTGACTCCTCTCCGCCGTCGCGCTTCCTGCGGGCCACGGCGCTGACGGCCTCCCTCCGACCCGTGGCGACCGGCGCCGAGCTGGAGACCACTGCGCTGCACGTGCTCAACAACTTCGACGTGCCGTTCGGGTTCGTGCGCGACGGCGACGATCCGGCCAACGACGACCACACGCTCTGGTCGACCATCGCGAACCTGGGGGACCTGCGGTACATCGTGCGGACCTACGACAACCCGATCCCGCAGGCGATCAGCCTGTCCGAGGTGGACTTCCACGCCGAGAAGCCGATCGAGGTGGATCTGCCGACCGGGACGTTCGCCCCGCTGGACCTGAGCGCCTGAGCGCCTGGGCGCCTGACCGACCGGCCGGTCTCAGGTGGTCACCGGCAGCGTCCTGAACGGCGCGCCTTCGACCAGCACCGATTCGCGACCGTCGACCCCGACGGGCACGTCACCGATCAGCGTGACGCGGTGGAGGACCCGGTCGACGTCGAGATGGTCGATGTCCTGCGGGCCCAGATGCGCCGTCACGCGGTTGTCCCAGAACGCAACGCTGCCCGGTTCCCAGTGGAACCGCACGGTGTAGGTGTCCTTGGTGATGTGGTCGAACAGCAGCTCGAGGATCTTCTGGCTCTCCTCGGGACGCACACCCACGATCTTGGACGTGAAGCCGGGGTTCACGAACAGTCCCCGCTCCTTGGTGACCGGATGCACGCGCACCACCGGATGACGGGCCACGAGGGGCGCCTTGCCGGTGACGGCGTTCACGCCGGACCCCGGTTCCTTGCGGGCCAGGCTGGCGCCGTACCGGTGCTCGGCGTCGAGACCGTCGACGAAGTTCTGCAGCGGCGCCGACAGTCCTTCGTAGGCGGCGACCAGGTTGGTGAAGCTGGTGTCGCCGCCGTATTCGGGGACCACGTCGGCCCGCAGCACCGACGCCGCCGGCGGGTTCACAGCAGCGGTCACGTCGGTGTGCCAGTCGTTCGAGTAGGAGTACCGCTTGCGGAGCTTCTTGGCGGCCTGCTCGTCGAACCCGTACTGCTTGGCGAACCGCTCGGGCGAGACCGTGTAGATCTCGGGGAACCCCTCGGGCGGATCGTCGTCGTAGGGGTGGGCATAGGTCAGTTCGCCGAAGTGACGGGTGAAGGCGATCTGCTCGACGTGGCCGATGGGCTGGTCACGGAAGAACACCACCTTCCACGTCGCGAGTGCGTCGGCCACCACGGCCTGCTCCGCCTCCGTGAGCGGCGTCGAGATGTCGATGCCGGAGATCTCCGCCCCGGTGTGCCCGGAGAGGGGGCGGACGCGCACCCGGGGATCCAGCTCGGAACGGGTCGGGTCAGGGAGCAGATCGGTCATGCCACCTCTCTATCACCCAATTCCCGGACCGATCTCGTCGCCGTTGGACGACGGCCGGGAGCTCGTTGCGAACAGGACGGGATCAGTCGTTGAAGTCGAAGAAGTAGCGGTCGACCCACGACGTGTCGGTGCCCCGGATCGACGCGCTGATCTGGCGGGCCTGCAGCGCCATCCCGAACATGTGCCAGTCCCCGAACCGGTCGAACTTCCGGCATGACGCGACCATCGGAGCGGAACGCAGCGTCGTGAACCGACGTCCGGTGCGGCGACCGTGGGCCCGGAGGCGCCGGGCGAAGTCCAGGTCTTCGCCCACCAGGAGGGACTCGTCGAACCCTCCGATCGCCTCGAAGTCCGTCCGCCGGCACCAGAACATCCCACCGCCCAGACGAGTGACAAAGACGGCGGCCTCCATCAGCAGGTAGGTGGCGCGGATGCCCGGGGACCGACGCTCTGGCACCACCTTGGTTCCCCCGCCGACGACCTCACCGGAACCGATCAGCCGACCGACCTCGACCAAGGCCGCTGGCGCCATCACCGAGTCGGCGTCGATCGTCACCAGGATGTCACCCGTGGCGACGGCGGCGCCGGCGTTCCGAACGGCGGACATGTTCCGCGAGCCGTCCTCCACGACGAGCGCACCCGCCGACAGGGCGACATCGGCCGTCGTATCGGTGCACCGGTTCGCCACCACGATGACCTCGACGCCGTCCGGCACCCGTCCTGCGGCGACGGCGATCCCGTCAAGTCCCCGGCGCAGCAGGAGCTCCTCGTTGTGCGCCGGCACGATCACCGACAACATCGACCTCAGCCGTCCCGGCGAGCCGCGACCGCGAGCCCCGCATCCCACCCCGGCGCCCGTCCGTGCTCGGGAGGTCGGCCGGCCTGTCCGATCACGCCGGCACGGGCCAACACCCACGAGGTCACGGAGTTCGAGTTCCACATCTCGCCGGTGTGCAACTCGTCGCGACCCCAGGTCGGTGTCGGAACCCGCCCGACCAGATCCAGGACGAGTCGGACCTGTTCCGGATCGTCGGTGACCCGGACGGGGCTGGCGACCGCGAACGGCAGGTCGGGGATGTCACCGTCAGGCCATCGTCGGATCTCGTAGCGGAACCGCCGGACGCGACCGGCCGGGTGCAACCCGACCGCACCTTCGGCGACGACACCCCGGTCGCGAGGCCCGCGTCCATCCGGGATGGGAGCCATCTCCACGGCGTACTGCGCGTCGGGGGTCCCGATGACGAGGGCCGAGTGGTACAGGTCGCACGGCTCGCGATGCCGGAGACGAGCGGTGAACGCCTCGTAGAGACGACCGCTCAGTCGTACGACGTGCTGGCCCGCCCCCAGCGGGATCCAGTAGAGGTCCACGAACGGCAGCGGCATCGGCACCCTCGATGTTCGCACACCCGAGGGGGTCGACCTGCGTGCCGATACCATCCGCCCGGTGACGACGTCGCCGCCGACCGAGCTCTCCCGGGAGCCTGCTCCCCCGGCCCTCGTGTCCGATGGGGGGTATCAGTTCGGCACGTACGACGCTCCGATCCCGCGGATCAACCCGCTCGACGCCGTCGATGGTCACGGGCCCGGGAGCCACCTCCGGCGCGTCGGCCGCAACCTGCGGATGAAGGAGTGGGAGGCGTTCCAACTCGGGAACGACGAGTGGTTCGTGCTGGGTGCGGTCTACGACGCCAAGTTCGTGGCGCTGCTCCAGGTGATCGCAGTGCACAAGGCGACGGGCCGCATCCATCGGTGGGAGCGCAAGATCCCGTCCTTCAGGCTGTCGGTCGCCCGCGGGCTCGACGGCACCCGCTCCCACGGTCGGGCGGGCGAGTTCAGCGTGTCCATCGGCAACGAGGTCACGGCCGGTCGGCTGACCGTCGACGCCAGTCATCCGGCGGCAGGGGCGCTGCCGGCGCTGGAGCTGCACGGCGTCGGCCGTTGTGGGACCGGCCGGGCCGGCCACCTCGTGATCTGCCACCCGTTCCCGGACGGTCGTGCCCTCTACTCCGACAAATGCATGATGCCGTTCGCCGGATCGCTTCGCATCGGCGACGAGGACATCGTCCTCGATGCGGAGACGTCCTTCATGATCCTGGACGACCACCACGGCGAGTACCCGTCACCGTTGCGCTACGACTGGGTCACCGGCGCGCGGCGACGGCCCGACGGCCGGCTGGAGGGGTTCAACCTCACGGCGAACCAGATCCGGGATCCCGAGACCTTCAACGAGAACGCCGTGTGGATCGACGACGCGGTGCACCGCCTCCCGGCCGTGTCCTTCCAGCGACCGGACGGCGTGCACGGCACATGGCGGATCCGCGATGCCGACGGTCAGGTCGACGTCCGCTTCAACCCGACGGTGCGCAGCGAGATGCACGTCGGTCCACGCAAGGTGTTGGCCGAGTACTACGCCCCGTACGGATGGTTCGAGGGCCGGATCACCACCGCCCGGGTCGACCTGGAGGTCGACGGCTGCTTCGGCGTGGGAGAGCAGAAGCTCATCCGGATCTGACTGCGACCGAAGCCGGGACAGAAGGCGATCGACTCGGCTTGGAGCGAAGCGCAGATCGTGAGTTATCGTGCGCATGTCGCAGGAGGAGCGCATGGAACCCACACCCGTCATCGATCCCCGCAGCCCATGCCTCATCGCGACCGCCCGACGGACGTGGCATCCCGACGGCGAGGCTGCGCCCGAGCCGCTCGACATGTGGGAGCAGATGGCCCGGGCGGCAGGGCTGGACGCCGACGTCGGCCGCGACGTCATCGGTCGGGTCGATGACCTGGGACTGGTGCACTGCCAGTCGTGGGCCTACGACCGGCCGGTGGAGCGCCTGGCCGACCGCCTCGGGCTCGCGAACATCAGGATGGAGCAATCGATCCTGGCCGGGACCTCGCCGCAACGGCTGATCAACGCCGCGGCCGAGCGCATGCTGGCCGGGGAGACGGAGGTCGCCCTGGTGGTCGGCGGCGAGGCGCTCGCCACCCGACGACGCCACCAACGGTCCGGCGAGCCACCGCAGTGGTCCCATCCGCATCCGGACCCGCCCAGGCTTCCCGTCGACCTGGACCGCTGGTACCTGCCGACCGAGATCGCCCACGGCGTGATGCCGGCCTGGCTCACGTTCGCGCTCTTGGAGCAGGCCCGATGGGCCGCCGCGGCGCGACGGAGGACGACCGCGGCCGACTCGACACCCTGATGGCCGAACTGAACGCCGTGGCTGTGACCAATCCGGACGCGTGGTTCACCGCCGCACGGACCGCCGAGCAGATCAGCACGCCGTCAGCCGACAACCGGATGGTCGCCACGCCGTACACCAAACGGATGACCGCCTTCATGGACGTCGACATGGCGGCTGCGAACCTGCTCGTCACGCATCAGGTGGCCGAGGACTGGGGCGTCCCGCCGGACCGACGCGTCTACCTCCGGGGATGGGGATTCGCCCGCGACGCCGTCCACCTGGGCGCTCGTGCCGACCTGGCTGCGTCGCCGGCCATGCGGGCCGCCACCGCCGAGGCGCTGACCGCGGCGGGACTCGACGTCGACGACGTCGCTGCGTTCGACCTGTACAGCTGCTTCGGATCAGCAGTGCAGTTCGCCCAGGATGCGCTCGGCATCGGTCCGGACGACCAGCGACCCATCACGCTGACCGGCGGCCTGCCGTACCACGGCGGACCCAGCAGCGACTACATGGGCCACTCCATCAGCCACATGGCCCACCGCCTGCGATCACGACCGGGAGAGGTGGGGATGGTCACCGGGATCGGCATGCACATGACCAAGCACGTCGCGGCGGTGTGGTCCACCACGCCGGGACCGGTTCGTCGGACCGCGCCACATCACCGCTACCAACGTTGGGACGGCCCGTCGGACAGCTGGGACGTCCCGGTGGAGGACCACGCCACGGGTACCGCTCGGGTGCAGGCGGCCACCGCGGTGCACGGCGCCGATGGCACGCCCAGCCACGCCGTCGCCATCTGCGAGCTCCCAGGAGGACATCGCTGCTATGCCCGCAGCGCCGACTCCGACACCATCTCCGCAGTGCTCGACGGCACGTGGGTGTCCACGAAGGCCGAGCTGCGACCAGACGACGGCGGCGTCAACGACCTTCGGTTCTGAGGTCGATATTGACCATCTGATATGGGTGATGACCCGCTCATCCCAGACCCGGAGTGGCTCGCAGGCCGTCGATGAGCTCCTGCTTCTGAGCATCGGTGAGGTTGGCGGCCGAATGCAGGCCGAAGCGGGTGAAGTACGCCGGCGGCATCTGACCCTCCTCGATCACCTCGATGGAGTCGTCCGCGCCGCCCGGGTCGGTCGCGAACTCGGAGTAGTTGACCTTCTCCCGGCCCTCGTCGACGTGATGCTGGACCGCCCACGAGATCGGCGCGATCGATGCATAGGGCGGGTAGTCCACCTCGTTGGAGTGGCACGAGAAGCACACGACCACCATCAGCTCGCGCGTGCGGTCGTTCGCCCACTTCGGCTCCCCAGTGACCGGCGGGTTGGAGTGTCCGCGTCCGTACGGCACCAGCTGGATCACGAGGAAGGTCAGGAGTCCGGAGATCGCGACCGCAGCCAGGCCAACCCGGCCAGCGGTCGACCGCGAGGCCTCGGCACCGGCAGGCCGACGCCTGGTCCACAGCCTCAACAGGATGATCGCGCCGATGCCGACGATCACGAGAAGGGTGATCGTGACGATGGCGTTCAGCCCGATGAGCACCGAGAACACGACAGCTGCGACCGACCCCATGATGAGGATCACCGCGACCACGGGATGGGACCGGACGGCGCCGACGACCCGTTCGAACCGCCCGCCTGACGTCGCCGACGAAGTCGCCACGGTCACCCTCCGAGTTCGGGTACGAAGTGTCAGCCTCCCACAGATGACGACTCGGCCCCGCGAGTCCCAGAGTCGTTCGGCGGTGGGTCGAGTTGAGGGTGAGCGGCGCCCCGCTGCGTCAGCTCTTGACCGACTTCGCGGCGAAACGGCAGGCCGACTTGAGGTCATCGCTGATCAGCCGCAGACGGGCGACCCGCTTGGAGGAGAGACCACGACGCTCGATGGTCTTCTGTTCGGAGGCGAGGAAGGCCTCCAACGTCGCCATGTCACGGCGCATCGTCTTGATCAGCTCGCGGGCCTCCGCAGCGGACCGTGCCGACGATCCGTTCCGCAGGTCCACGATCTCTTCGGTCTTCCGGCTCGCCACGATGACCTCCCCAGGTCGCCACATGGTACGAAACCCCGCCGCTGAGCGACAGCGGATCCGGCCTGCTGCCGGATCCACCGCCGCGAGCCGGTCGGCGACGTCCTCACCCGCCAGGATCCGCCGCGATCCCTGGCCACACCACGTCCAGGACGTGATCGACGAGTCGGCGATCGATCGACCCGTAGCCGATGAGGAGGCGGGTCCAGATGGGTGCGTACAACCCGTCCAGGGTGGCGTCGGCGTCGATGTCGGGCCGGACCTGGCCGCGCTCGATACCCCGGCGAAGGGCGCTGGTCGACAGCTCACGTCGCGGATCCCAGAACCGACGGCGGAATTCATCGCCCACGTCGGGGTCACCTTGCGCCTGAGCCACGAGCTCCCGGATCACTTCGCCGGTCGGCGATCGGAACAGGGTCACGACGGAGCGCATGTGGTGGCGGAGATCGGCCCTGGTGTCGCCGGTGTCACGCTGCGGCGTCTCGCGGGTGGACCGATGCAGCAGCACGTCGATCACGACCGCGTTCCGGGTGGGCCACCACCGGTAGATGGTCTGCTTCCCGACCGAGGCGGCCCGAGCGATGTCGTCGATTCGCACCTTGCCGGCACCCTGCTCGCCCAGGAGCTCGAACGTGGCATCCAGGATCCGCTTCCCGATGACCATGATCGGCCACGTACGACAGCGTGTAAGCAGCGCCGTCTTCGTCAACGACTAGGCGACGCATCGTGGCCGGGCCGGGCACACGGGGGAATCGATATTGGCGAGGTGGGTTGTTCATGGTTTCGTGCTTACAAAAACGGCCAAGAAACTAATGCGCTGATGGCTCCGTAGGCAGCTGCACACATCTTAATGCCAAGGAAGAACATGACGCCGGCGACTGGCACCATGATGCCGAGCGTCATGACGACTTCGAGGCTCATCATGCCGTGGCCGGTCGTTGCGATTTGCGGTTAGTTGGCCGGTTCGTTTTCATAGTTGAACAATTCCGATCACTACGAGGAGCGTGCCGATTGCGAAGTAGGGGCCGAGCGGAACAGGCGTCAGCAGCAGCGATTTGTCTGCGGTTGTGATCGGGTAGGGCCACATCGGGCCGAGCACGCGGCCGAGGGCCGCAAGCCAGCTTTTACGAGCGCCATCGGGCCATTCTTCCACGTCGACCAGGCGATGATCGCGATCGCGGCCACGATGTAGCTGCAGGCGACTGCGAAGATGCCATCATGCAGTCCAAGCAGGGCGCCGATCACGGCAGCGAGTTTGACGTCTCCAGCTCCGCCGCCGGAGAGGTCGTACCCGAACAAGCAGATCAGAAAGCAGGCTCCGGCGCCGGCCAGGCTTTCACCAATGCCGATGCCGCCGAGGAGCGAGTTGCCGATAACCGGCGAGTGTTCGAAGGCGGGGGCGAGTGGTTCGGTGCCGTACGTGGCAACCGAGGCCGAGACGTTAATAATCAACGCCCAGAGGAACGCGGCGTAGGTGGTCCAGTTGTAAATGCGTTGGCGATTGAAGTCGGTGACGGCGCGTGATGAGCGTGCCGAGCAATACGAGGCCCGTTAAAGTGCCAAGCGGTCCGCCGCGGCCGCCCGTGGCCAACAACCAAACGGGACCGGCGACAACCGGAAACAACAACGCAGTCCGCCAGCGAGCTTTGGTCGACATGTTCGAAATGAGCACCGTCCAGCGATTCGCAGCAGTGGTTTGTGTGGAGAGCATTGTTGCACCGAGGATAATGTAACGTGAGTGGGACGGGAAATAAAATGTTGCCAGGTCCGCAATGTGACTCCTGCGACACAGTCTCTTACGGGCGGGTTTGTGGCTGTTACAAAAGCGCGCGAGAAATCGACCGAAATTCTGTGGAGAATAAAAAAGCCAGGTGGCCACAAAATCGGGCCACCTGGCTTGGTTTCAGGGGGTGTTGATTGGGGGCGGTTACTTGATCGCGTCGCCACCCTTCTGCATGGCCTGCCATTGCTTTTTCATCCAGGCGACGGCGGCTTGCCGACTGTGGCACAGGCAATCATGACCATCGCTGCGATGGCGATAATCATGACTACTTGCAGTGCTTCGAGGCCTTCTTCATCGCGGTGGAACTTACGAATCGAGCTGGTAATTTTGGTGAACATGGTCGTATTCCTTTAAGAATTGGGGTTGTTTATTGTTTTGCAGGCTCCACTTGGTTCCTGCGACAAAGTCTCTTACGGGCGACTGGTCGGCTGTTACAGACGGGGGCGAAATAATTTTATGAGAGTCTCGGTGGCACAAAAAAAGCCAAGTGGCCCGAATGAACCGGGCCACCTGGCAGAGTTCGATCTTGATTCTGGGATCAGCCGCGGTCACTCGTACCGCCGCCGCCACCGCCGATGTCGGTGCCCTGGAGTTCGGTCCATTTCCTTGCATCCAGGTGACAGCGCTTTGCCGAGTGTGGCACAGGCAATCATGACCATCGCCGCAATGGCGATAATCATGACTACTTGCAAAGCTTCGAGGCCTTCTTCATCACGGTGGAACTTGCGGATCGAGCTGGTTAATTTCGTGATCATGGTCGTATTCCTTTAGAAAATGGGGTCTGTTTTGAGAATTTGGCAGGCCCTACTTGGTTCCTGCGAACAAAGTCTCTTACGGCCAGAGGGCGGCTGTTACAGCCGGTTAGAAAAATACTGGTGAGCAGCTTCGCGATTCGCGTGGAAAAAGGACAGCGTATTTGCCCGCACGGTCGATTACGCACTGCGTCAGCGGGAAAAGCTTTCGCGTCAAATTGACGCGGTCTTGGAAGCCCATTTGGCCGACTTCGTCGGCAAAGGTCGGGACGGCGCCGGTCGGGCGGAGTTCGCCCATGAGGCGGCCTTCGGCGTTCAGACCTTCGGCTTCGAAGCGGTAGAGGTCCTGGAAGCGGTAGTTGCCCTTGTCGTCGAGGCCCAGGCATTCGGTGATGCCGCGGATCTTGCGCGAGCCATCCAGGAACCGGCGATCTGCACGATCACCTGGACGGCAGAAGCGACTTGCGTGCGGGCGACATGCACCGGCAGGGCGACGTCGCTCATCAGGCTCAGCGTTTCCAAGCGGATCGTGGCGTCGTTGGCCGTCGTGGCATGGACGGTCGTGAGCGAACCGGCGTGGCCGGAAATCATGGATTGAACCAGATCGAGGGCCTCGCCGCGGCGGATTTCGCCGACGACGATCCGGTCCGGCCGCATACGCAACGAATCCACGAACAGGTCGCGAATCGTCACGCGACCTGTGCCATCGGGTTTGGCGGGTTGGGCTTCCAGGTAAACGGTATGCGGCTGATTGAGTTGCAACTCGGAGCTGTCTTCGATGACGACGATGCGCTCGTTCTCGGGAATTTCGGCGGAAAGGGCGTTGAGGAGCGAGGTCTTGCCACTGCCGGTGCCGCCGGCGATGACCATATTCTTATGGAGCAGCACGCACAGGCCCAGAAACTCCTTGCCTTCGTCCGACATGCTGCCCGATTTCACGAGCGACTCCAGATTGAACGTCGACTTCTTGAATTTGCGAATCGATATGCAGACGCCGTTGCGTGAGCTCGGCGGCACGATCACGTGAACGCGCGAGCCATCGGGCAGCCGGGCATCCATGCTGTGGTTGTCGTCATCGATCGACCGGCCCGTATATTCGGCAATGTTTCGCGCGGCTGCCATCAGCAGGGCGGGCTGGGGAATTCGATTTCGGCGCGATTGAGTTTGCCGTCACGCTCGAAATAGACGGTGCGATGGCCGTTAATTAGAATTTCGGTGACCGAAGGGTCGTCGAGCAATGGCAGCACCGGCTCCAAGAAGTGGCGGACGGTTTCGGCGTAGATTTCCTTCGTTTCCATCGTTCTATTCCGAACTGGGCTAGTGTCCAACGGCAGCGGGAGCCGCGTTATACGGTGTCATTGTAACACCACACCGATTTGCCTGTGTTATCCAACGACGCCTTGGCAATCGCCACTAATGGTGCCCCTCGGACGTTACTTTGGCGAAATCTCTGAGTCGCACCTGGGTTTGATGTCCCTCGAAGTAATTGCCCGAGGGGTCGCGACCTTGAAAGTAATCCTTTTCCCAATCGGCATGGAGCGACTGGGGCTGTGTGTGAGAGCGCGGAGGAACTCGCCACGGCGCATGTCCCATGTTTTGTAGTCGGATTCGAGGTCTGGCTTGCTGCTGATGGGCGTTTGTTGGGGCTCGAGGCTCTCTGCCAGGCCGCGGGGTACTGGAACGATCATGCAAATGGGCTCGCCGCGCTTGAATTCGACGTTAAGGCCTGGGCGAGGGAGTTTCCAGTTCATCGTAAACGTGGCCACTGACCAATCGGTTTCCACGACACCTTCCAGCGGCAGCGCGCCATCTTTGATCCAGTTAGACGGGCCTTTGACCCACAAGTTGATTCCCGGTGGCGTCCGAAACAAATAGGGCAAATTAAAGGTGACGACGCCGCTCCCAAAATGGCTAGAAATACGCGGATCTTTATGAGCGTCGATTGTGCTCACAGAAACCTGAAACGAATAGCTGTCGACCGATTGTTGGCCGCCGAAGGTGATCCACACGTCGCCCTTGTTGACGCCGCCGTTCCAGCAGGCGGTAAAGTCGACCGGATTTTCGATCAACCAGCCAGCCTGATTGGCCATCAACATCGGCAGACAGCGATAGGCGAATCGATCCGTGGAAGTGTCCATCCAGTCCCGTTGCACGTGTCCGCGGACGATGGGCATATCATACGAGCGGCTGACTTCAAAAGCCTGAAAGTGCGCGTGACGCTCGACATGGTAACCCTTTTTGTGTTTTCCGTGGTGCGAGATCACCGGGCGTCCGTTCGAGCCAAATCGGGCGTTCTGTTACGGCGATGCAAATCATCGGTGACCGTTTCCGCATCATTTTTGTGCGTTTGTCCGTGGTGTGTCAATGTTGAGCGCGCCCCGGCCTTTCGGGGCGCCAATGGCCATTTTTCCTGTCACGCGCGTAACGGAGTGATGATCGAACGTAAGAGAGAATGGGCATCTAGGCCACATAGAGATGGTCACTCGGCCTTTCGGCAATCGCATGTGTCGTACCCAAGTGGTAAGACAGCGTGCCGCGTATTATGTTACAAGTCTCATTGCATTCCGCATCGCGGCGGCATTCGAACTTCATTTTTCCCGCCTCACAAGTAGCGATAGGGCCAGACTATGAATCAGCATCCCGCCTACGAACTGTTCGAGGAGCTTGGGGCGCGGCGTGAACACCGTGGTCTACCGCAGCTACGATCTGTCGCTCGGCCGCGAAGTGGCGATCAAAGAGTTAGATGAGAACAGCCGGCGCGACCCGCGGCAGCGAGATCAGTTTTTGCGCGAGGCGCAGTTCCTTGCCCAATTCGAACACGACAATGTGCTGCGAGTGTATTCGGTCGATACCGAGCGCGGCTGGATCGTGATGGAGTTGATGAAGGGGACGTTGGCGTCGATCATCGCCGCGGGGCCGAGCGATCCGGATTTGGTCCGTAGCGTGCTCAAGCAAACGCTCGATGCGCTCGCATTCCTGCACGAGAAGGATAAAGTCCACGGCACGGTGCGGCCGACGAACTTGCTGATCAACGACGCTGGCCGCGTGAAGCTCAGCGAGTTCGAGCAGACGGCGGCTGGTGGCGAGTTGCGGGCACCGAAGGGAAGCAAAAAATATCTGGCCCCGAGTTGATCAAGCCGGAGTTCGGCGATTTTGGTCCGCCGCTCGATTTGTACTGTTTGGCGTTTACGGCGGTCGAGTTGCTGAAGGGGCCGCAATTCGATGGTTTGTTTCCTGGCACGGGCAAAGGCGCGATTGACGCGGATATCGCCTGGCTGCGGTGGCACAGTTCGCCGGATGACTTGGCTTCGACGAAGAAGCTCGTGAAAAACATACCGGACGATCTGGCCCATGTGCTCGATCGGATGCTCAAGAAGCGAGTTGCCGATCGACCACAGTCGGCGCAGGAGGTTCTTCAGGAACTGGCGGATCGGCCGCTGATCGCGGTTCCGATGGCGGGCATTGATGAAGGTGCGGTCGCGGCAGCGGAAGGCCAGCATTTGGCGCCGGGCGTGGTACGCACGATTTCGACGCCACAGACATTCACGCCGCGAGGTTCGAGTCCAGCGGTTGGCATGGGGGGCTCTACCGCTGCGAAAAGTGTTGCTCCGAGTAGCGCTGTCAGGCCAAAGGCACCTGCTAAGAGTTCCAAACCCGCTCCGCCGGCGTTCAGCAAGGATTGGTTCAACATGCAGTTGGGCCGGCCTTACGTGCTTTATCCGTTGTGCGCGGCAATCTTGTTGGGAGCGCTGTGGTTCAGCTTTGGAAATCCCCTTGGCAGTGGTGAGGATACCGCGACGGCCGAGAAGCACGAGGCCAAGAACGACGTGCCAAAGGCGACCGTGCCCGCATTGATTCCGGTGACGTTTAAAATTGAGCCGGATGGCAAGGGGTTGGAAGTAATAACGGGCGGCATTCGAGTGCCGGCCAACCCCGAGGGTAAGTTTGCGTTTCCGGCCGGTCACTATTCGCTGACGCTCAACAAAGAAGGCTTCATCCAGTCTCGCGCGACGTGGATGTTTCGGCCACAAGTAATTCGTTCGATGTGAAGTTCGAACCGATCATCAAGTTTGTCGACGTCGTGATCCAGGTGACGCCGGCCGACGCTGAACTAAAAGTCGGCGGTGCGAAGCAAAGTCTCGTTAACGGCGCATACACGCACAAGCTGCAAGAAGGTCAGCCGCTGCAGGTGGATGCGAGCCTTGATAAGTATGTGGCTGTCTCGCGGTCGATCTCACCAGATGAACTCAAGACGCTTGGGAACAAGGTGTCGCTTGAACTCGTGAAGGAAAAGCCAAAATTGCCGGGATCTTTGATTGCGAAGCCGGGCGCGCCGCCGATTCGAAGCTGCAATTGCCGACGCGAGTGCTGGCGACGATGTTCGGCGACGCGGAACCGCTCGAGCTCGCGCTCGTGAAGCCGGGTCGATACACGTTTGGCGTCGCGGAGGATGAAAAGCGGCGGAACGAATTGACGAAGCGGGCCGTTCGTATCGAGCAACCGTATTACATCGCCCTTCATGAAACCACGAACGCTCAATACTTGAAGTTCTTCGAAGCGGTCGGAGCGGCGAAGGCGGGTGATCGCTGGGAAGCCGCATCGCGTAAATGGGCCGCTCCGCAGAAGGTCGATCCGGTTAAGAATCCATTACCGGTCACCAATGTTACGACGGAGCAGGCCCAGGCATTCTCCAAGTGGATGGGTGGTCAATTGCCAACTGAGATCGAATGGGAGTGTGCGGTTCGAGGCACCGACGACAAAGGCTTTCCTTATCCTTGGGGCGACGACGAACCAACCCGCGAACGCTGCCGCATTTTTAACGGCGAGCATTTGGAGCGCGGCGAAGGCGGGCCGGTTCCTGTGGATCAACTGGCGTCCGGTGCGAATCCACTGGGCCTGATGCACGCGATCGGAAACGCATCGGAGTGGTGCCTCGATAGTGATTCGCGCGGTGGCTTCGTACTGCGTGGCTGCAGTATCTCGACGGCCAACATCAACGACGTGCGAACCACCTGGCGGGCGAAGGGCGACCCGAAAGGAGAGGAGTCGGTCGGCTTCCGCGTGATTGTGCCGATTGTCGGCGACGTGCCGAATGCGGCTGCTCCATCGACTGCGAGTGGCAAGTAGTTCAGTCGGAGCGCGAGTTGTTTCGCCTAATGCGTAGAAAACACGGACACACCGTGGTCGGCCCGCAAAATAAGGGCGACATGTTGTGCGCCACCATTCTGTGTCTGAGATTCGCAGACGTTGTCGTCGCGGTCGCGTATCTGTTGTGAGTGAACGTCGCTTCAGCATGTTGCGTTCATTGCAACCAATGTTGTTGCCGCTCCCTTCCGATGTCAGCGATTGTATCGTCAGTACAGGCATTTCGGGCCCTGCGGCCGTTTGGGAATGCTAGTTGCATCAGCAACCCTGCTTGAGAGCCGCTGCACTGTTGGGTTTTTAATGCGACACCGAGTCGCAGCGTGCACGCAGACGTGAGGCGGGAGGACAAAGAAATGCGTGTTCAATTTATGAGTCTATTGGTTGCGGCTGCGGTGCTGCTTGTGGCGGCGCTTAATAGTGCGGCGTTGGCAGACAAAGGTGGTCGAGGAGGTGGGGGAGGCGGAAGCGGTGGCGGCCAGAAGGCCGGTGGCGCCGGTGGGCAAAAATCAGACGGTGGTGGCTCCGGGCAGGGGAATCGAGGCACTACTAATCGGGGAGGCAATTCCGGCGGCCCATCGTCAAGTTCGGGCAGCAGTTCGAAGCAGCATTCGTCTCACGATAATGCTCCTAAAAAGTCGTCTGGCGATTCCCAACAGAAGTCGTCGAATTCTTCGGTACCGCTGCCGGCTGCTGAAAAAAATTCGTCCGGCGGTGCAAAACGCGAGGCATTCTATCGAGGGTCGGACAAATCAGATCGCGACCGTGATGGCGATCGCGATAAAGAACGTGTCCGTGGTATTGTTAGCGATCGCAATAACGATCGTGATAAAAATGCGGACCGGGATCGGGACGACGACCGAAATCGGGATCGCAATAATGGATGGGCCGATAGCGTTAACGCAATTGGAACAACTACGACCGCAATCGGCTGCCGTTTCGTTATGGTTGGTGGGACGCGTTCGGCGTGAACAACTATCCGGTCTACAGCCCGTACCGTTATTCGCGGTGGCAAAATCAACCATACTACTGGTGGGGATCGACGTCGCCACGGGGTTTGGGAAGTTGGTTCGTGTTCAATTGGGATCGTCCCGCGTATTGGAACTACGGGCCGGGATCGAATATTTACTATCAGGAGACTACGTCTATTACGATGGTAAGCAAAACGCT
>CAWFYW010000014.1:12500-457229 GCA_963820155.1 uncultured Alphaproteobacteria bacterium | reverse complement strand
GGTTCATCGGGCTCGACTACGCCAATGCACTTGGCATGGTGAAGAGACTACCGGCCGGGCGACATCGGCATTGCCAACCATCCCTACAGAAGCTTCGTGTGCACCCACACGCCCTACCTGCTATGTGGAAGCCCATCTTCTGGCAGATGCGTCGCCTTCTCCGTCAGCCACATCCACAACACCGACGTGGGCGGCGCGGTGCCGGCATCGCTGTCGCGGCAACTGACCGAGGTCCACCAGGAGGCATCCGCATCCCGCCGAACAAGCTCTACGAACAGGGCAAGCTGAACGAGCCGTCGCTCCAGGTGATGCTGACCAACGTGCGCATGCCCGATCAGAACTACGGCGACCTCCAGGCCCGATCGCGGCCATGAACACGGGCGAGCGCAAGTTCCACGACATGGTGCGCAAGTTCGGCGTCGAGGTGTTCCGCCAGGGCGTCAAGGATCTGCTCGATCTCGGCGAGCGGCAGGCCCTCGCTCTGCCGCGCCGCATTCCCGACGGCGACTATTTCTTTGCCGACTACCTCGACGAAGACGCGCCGGGCGGAGTGCCCGTGCGGCTCGCCCTGACGCTGAAGATCGCGGCGACGAGGCGATCCTCGACTTCTCCGGTTCCGACGCCCAGCTTCAATCGTCGCTCAACGTGCCGACCGGCGGCGCCGAGCGCCACATCCTGCTGATGGTCGGCTACACCTACTGTCTCTACAGCATCGATCCGACGATTTTCCTGAACGGCGGCATCACGCGGCCGGCGCGCTGCGTCATCCCCGAAGGCACGATCCTCAACCCGCAGTTCCCGGCCGCCGTCGGCATGCGCAGCATGACCTGCGGGCGCCTGCAGGGCGTCACGATCGGCGCGTTCCAGGCGGCGGTGCCCGACCTGCTGCCCGCCGGCCCCGCCGGCAGCAGCGCCATCATGAACGTCAAGACGACCGACAACCGCAGCGGCCGCACGATCATGGCCTCGATCGACCCGATCACGGGCGGCGCCGGCGGCTGGTCGGCGGCGACGGCGCCGACGGCTGGGCGCCAACTCGAGCTTCCTCAAGAACACGCCGGTCGAGATCAACGAGACCGAAGTGCCGATCAAGGTGCTGCGTTACGGCCTGGTGCCCGACACCGGCGGCGCCGGCAAGCATCGCGGCGGGCTTGGCACCCTGCTCGAGTTCAAGTGTTCGCGCCCAACACCGTGGTGACGGCGCGCAACCGCGACCGCACGCGCTTTTCGGCGTGGGGCAGCAACGGCGGCCGGCCAGGCGCCACCTCCAGCTTCTGGCGCAATCCGGCAGCAACGACGCCATCGACCTCGGCAATACCGACGTGGTGGCGCTCGACCCCGGCGACGTGATCCTGACGACGGCGTGCGGCGGCGGCGGCTGGGGACCGGCCTGGGAGCGCGACGTCCGGGCGGTGCTGTTCGACGTGCAGCAGGGCAAGGTCTCGGTCGGGGCCGCCGCCGACGACTACGGCGTGGTCATCCGTGACGGCGCGATCGACGAGACGGCGACGGCGGCCCGCCGCGCCCGCCTGGCGGCGAACGCCAAGCCCGGCGTGTTCGCCTTCAACGCCCAGCGCGAAGCCTACGAGCGCGAATGGACCCGGCCAACTACGACGCCCTGACCGAGGTGCTGGCCACCTTGCCCGTCCATTGGCGCCACTACATGAAGAAGCGGATCTTTGCCGCGCTGGAAGAGGTCCCGGCGCACCAGCGCCGCGGCGACGGCAGCGAGGTGCGGCGCGCCTTCGAGCTGGCGGTGGCCGAGTTCCCGCAGCTCCGGCCCGCGCAGGCGGCGGAATGACCGGCTGATGGACATCCATTTCGACAACCAGGCCGTCATCGTCACCGGCGCGGCACGCGGGATCGGCGGCGGCATCGTCGAGGGCTTCGTCGAACGCGGCGCCAGGGTGTGGGCCTGCGATCTCCTGGAAGACGAGCTGGCGGCGCTGAAGGCGCGGGCAAGGCCCGGGCGCGGCGGCACGCTGGAGACGCGCAAGGTCGACCTGACGCAGTCGGCCGAGGTCGACGGCTTCGTGCGCGAGGTCGAGCGGGCGTGCGGCGCGGTCGACGTGCTCGTCCATGTCGCGGGCGGCGTGCGCGGCCAGGCCAGGCGCCCGGTCGAGGAGGTGAGCGACGACGATTGGCGGGCGATCCAGGCCGTAAACGTCGAAGGCGCGTTCTTCGCCAGCCGGGCCGTGACGCCGGGCATGAAGAAGAAGGCGAGCGGCCGCATCATCGTGATTGCCAGCCGCGCCGGCCTGGGCGTCAGCCTGACCGGAATCCAGTCCTACGCCACGGCCAAGGCCGCGCAGCTCGGCCTGGTGCGCCAGCTTGCGCACGAGCTTGGACCGAGCGGCATCACGGTCAACGCCGTCGCGCCGGGCTTCCTGCGCACCAGCCCCGACTACGAGCGGCAATGGCAGTCCTACGGACCGGAAGGCCAGAAGGCGATGATCGAGCGCGTCGCCATGCGCCGCCTGGGCGAGCCGCAGGACATCGCCCATGCCGTGATGTTCCTGGCCTCGCCCTACGCGTCGTGGATCACCGGCCAGGTGCTGCCGGTGACCGGCAGCCCGCTCGCCTGAACCCAAGGAGAAGACCATGTCCCCAGCACGCCCGACCATCGTTGCCACGCCGCAGGAGCAGGAGCAGCCCTGGCAATGGTCCGAAGAGCGCTGGCGCGGCATCGTCGAACGCGTGCGCGCCGGCCGGACGCTGCGGCCCGACACCTGGCCGGACGGCGCGCGCTGCGCCGTGGCCTTATCGTTCGACTCCGACCACGAGACCGGCGAGCTGCGTGAAGGCGGCGAGTTGATCGGTCGCCTGAGCCAGGGCCAGTACGGCAACCGCGCCGGCATCCCGCGCATCCTGGCGCTGCTGCGGAAATACGCGATCCCCGCGACCTTCTATGTGCCGGCCGTCTCGGCCATGCTCCATGCCGACGAGCAGCGCCGCGTCGCCAGCGACGGCCACGAGATCGGCATCCACGGCTGGATCCACGAGCGCAACTCGATCCTGCCCGAGGCGTTCGGAGCGCGACTTGCAGATGCGCGCGGCCGACATGCTGGAGAAGGTCTCGGGCCGGCGCCCGGTCGGCATCCGCACGCCGTCCTGGGATTTCTCCCCGCACACGCTCGCCATCACGCGCGACATGGGGTTGCTCTACGACTCCTCGCTGATGGCCGACGACGACTGCTACGAACTGCTGCTCGACGGCCAGCCGACCGGCGTGGTCGAGCTTCCGGTCGAGTGGATCCGCGACGACGCGGTCTACTTCAATATGAATTGCTTCGCCTCGCTGCGCCCCTACACGCCGCCCTCTTCCGTCCTGGAGATCTTCCGCCGCGAGTTCGACATGGCCTATGCCGAGGGCGGGCTCTACCAGCTCACGATGCATCCGCACATCATCGGCCACCGCTCGCGCATCATGATTCTGGAGGAACTGATCCGGCACATCCGCGCGCACGCCGGCATCTGGTTCGCCACGCACGCCGACGTCGCGCGCTACGTCAAGCAGAAGGGCTGAAAACAGAGGAGGCAGGGGAATGAAACGGACAATTCTGGCAGTGCTGGCCGCCATCGCCGCGGCAGCGTCGTTCGCCGTTGCAGGCGGAGCCTGGGCGCAGGGCAAGTACGTCCACGCCAACAACAGCGGCTACGACAATCTCGATCCGCATGCGATCTTCGACGTCGGCCGCGCCGCGTCGCGCATCAACTTCTACGACGGGCTGTACCGGTGGGTCGACAATCCGCCGAAGATGATCCCGTGGCTGGCCGACAGCTACACGGCCTCGGCCGACGGCAAGACCTGGACCTTCAGCCTGAAGAAAGGCGTGAAGTTCCACGACGGCAGCGAATTCACCGCCGCCGACGTGGTCTACAGCATCGAGCGGATGCTGGCGATGAAGAAGGGCGCTGCGTCGCTGTTCCTGCCCATCATCGCGCCGGGCAGCACCAAGGCGCCCGACAAGTACACCGTCGTGTTCACGCTGAAGGAGCCGTCCGCCATCTTCCTGGCCACCGTGCCGGAAATCCTGGTGGTCAATTCCAGGCTGGTGAAGAAGAACGAGAAGGACGGCGACTGGGGCCAGGCCTGGCTTGCGAAAAACGTGGCCAGCACCGGCTCCTACAAGCTGAAGCGCTACGATCCGGCGATCGGCTTCGTGGGCGAGCGGTTCAAGGAGCATTTCGCCGGCTGGGGCAAAAAGGCATTCGACGAGATCGAATTCCGCACGGTGCTGGAGACGAACACCCGCGTCCAGGGGATGATCAAGGGCGACTTCCAGGGCACCGACGGATACCTGCCCTATGACCAGATCCTGCGACTCAAGCAGGCGAAGAACGTGCAGATCCTCGAGCAGGAATTGATGCGCGTCTTCTACTTCAATATCGACAACGCACGGCCGCCGCTGGACGACGTGCACTTCCGCCGGGCGCTCGCCTATGCCTTCGACTATGACGGCTTCATCAAGGACATCCTGAAGGGTGCGGTCGCCCGCAACCCCAGCCCGAACCCGAACAATCTGTGGGGCGCGCCCAAGGACCTCAAAGGCTTCACCTACGACCTCGAAAAGGCCAAGGCGGAGCTTGCCCAGGTCAAGGAGCCGTTGCGGCCGATCACGATCGGCACGCTGGCCGGGTTCAGCGAGACGGAGCAGGCGGCCGCCTTGCTGCAGAACGGAGCCAAGAAGATCGGCATCGAGATCAAGATCGAATCGGCGCCCTGGCCGGTCGTGCAAAGCCGGATGCAGGATCGCGACAAGAACTACGACATGGTGCCGCTGTGGAAGAGCACCTATTACGTCGACCCCAACAACTGGGTCGGCGAACTCTACGGCTCGCGCTACATCGGAACGCGCAATTCCTCGTACACGAAGGATCCCGAGCTCGACAAATGGATCGACGAGGCGCTCGCGACCAACGACCAGGAAAAACGGCGCGTGCTGTACGAGAAGGCGGCGACAAAGGTGACCGAGCAGGCGATGGGCATCTTCGTCTACAATACCAAGTGGTACGGCCCCTACGCCGCCAATGTCGGCGGCATCCGCTTCAGCCCGATCGGCAGCGGGCAGGACATGCGCTGGGCGTACTACAAGTAGGTGGCAGAGCACGTCGCGATGGAACGGACCCGGTTCCGTCATTCCTCCTCTTCGCGGAATCCGCGAAGAGGAGGCGCCCACGCAGTGGGCGGAGGGGTCATGTGCGCTCGAACGGACGCTCATGACCCCTCCGTCGGCGTGGGACGCCGACACCTCCCCAGCGAAGCTGGGGAGGGTTAGATGCGCCGTCTGGAGATGATTTTTTCGCGACTGGCCTGGTTCGTGCCCACGCTGGCCGGGCTCGTCATCATCGTCTTCCTGGTCTCCAACGTGATCCCGACCGATCCGGTGCGCGTTCTCCTGGGCGAGAACGCCACCACGGCGCAAATCGAGGCGATGCGCATCAAGCTCGGCTACGACCAGCCGCTCTGGGTGCAGCTCGCGCGGCACTTCGGCGACATCCTGTCGGGCAATCTCGGCATCAGCATCTACAGCCAGCGGCCGATATCGGAGGACCTGGCGTCGCGCCTGCCGGCCACCCTGGAACTGACCTTGGCGGCGATCACGCTGTCGGTCGCGCTCGGCATTCCGCTCGGCGTGATATCGGCGCTCAGGCGCAATTCGCTGCTGGACCACGTCCTGCGGGTGATCAGCGTCTCCGGACTCGCCCTGGCCGCGTTCTGGCTGGCGTTGCTGCTGCAATTCTTCTTCTCGATGAAGCTGGGAGTGGCGCCGCTCAACGGCCGGATCGACGGCTTCGGTCCCTCGCCCGTGACCGGGTTCATGATCATCGATTTGCTGCTCGACTGGGACATGGAATCCCTGCACAGCGCGCTCTCCCACATCGCCCTGCCGGCGCTCACGCTGGCCTTGCCGGCGGCCGCCACGATCGTCCGCTTCACGCGGGCCGGCGTGCTGGACGTCATCAACAGCAACCATGTGCTTTACCAGCGCGCCATGGGTCTGCCGCCGGGTCTGATCGTCTGGAAGTACGTGCTGCGCAACGCCATGATTTCGACCGTCACCCAGATCGGCCTGATCTTCGGCGTGCTGGTGACCAACGCCGTGATCGTCGAGACGGTGTTCGACTGGCCCGGGATCGGCACATTTGCCGTGAATTCGATCCTGCAGTCGGACCACAAGGCGATCATCGGCTTCACGATCTGGATCGGCGCCCTGATCGTGATCGTCAACCTGCTGGTCGACATCACCCATTCGTTCATCGACCCCCGAGGAACGAGATGAGGGGAACGAGATGAGGGGAACGCGGGCGATGCCGGGCTGGCGGCGGGCGTGGGGTCGATTCGCGAGGGACCGCGCCTCGGCCCTGGGCCTGATGCTGCTGCTTCTGCTGATCATGGCGGCGATCTTCGCGCCGTACCTGGCGCCGTTTCCCGGCGACATCGCCGACTTCCACACCGCCAACCGCCTGCATGCGCCCGATGCCGCGAACTGGCTGGGCACCGACCGCATGGGCAGTGATCTGTTGAGCCGTGTCCTGTTCGGCGCCCGCATCACGATCACCATCGCCCTTGTCGCCGTCGGATCCGCCGTCGCGATCGGCGTGCCGATCGGGCTCGTCGCCGGCTACTACGGCGGCTGGCCCAGCAATCTCCTGATGCGCGTTTCCGACATATTCCTGGCGGTGCCGCAGATCGTGCTGGCGATCGCCATCGCCCAGACGCTGGGCCCGTCGATCGAAAACGTCATCCTGGCGCTCAGCATCACCTATTGGCCGTTCTGGGCCCGCCTGGTCTTCGCCGAAACGCGCTCGCTGAAGAACGAGGTCTTCATCGAGTTGGCGATCGCCCTGGGGGCCTCGCCGTTGCGCATCATGACGCTGCACGTGCTGCCGAACATCGCTTCGGCCATCATCGTGCGCACGTCGATCGGCATGGGTGGCACCATCCTGACCGCGGCGGCGCTTGGCTTCCTGGGGCTCGGCGCCCCGCCGCCGACGCCCGAATGGGGCCGCATGATCGCCGAATTGCGCGAATTCCTGCCCGACGCATGGTGGTACGCAACCGTGCCCGGCGTCGCCATCTTCATGGTGGTCATGGGCTTCAACCTGCTGGGCGACGGGCTGCGCGACTTCCTCGACCCACGCCTGCGGCGGGGAGCCGGCGCAAAGTGAACGCGCTCCTGGCGGTCGAGGACCTGTCGCTCGGCTTCGCCACCGAGGCCGGCTTCGCCTCGGTCCTCGACCGCGTCAGCCTGTCGATCGAACGCGGCCGGGTCCTGGGCCTGGTCGGCGAAAGCGGCTGCGGCAAGACCACACTGGCGCGCGCCATTCTGGGTGTCCTGCCGCGCGACTCGGCCCGCATCACCGGCGGCCGCGTCCTGTTCCGCGGCACCGATCTGCTGACGGCCGACCCCTCGGTCGTCAACCAGACGGTGCGCGGCCGGGCGATCACTTTCGTGCCGCAGGATCCGTTCACCAGCTTCAACCCGGTCTTTACGGTCGGCGAGCAGATCATGGAGATCCTGAAATGGAAGTCGCCGCGCGCCGCCACGCCGAACGGGCGCCGATGGCTGCCGGCCGTCGCGTCGCCCTATCCCGCCGAGCGAAGGCGGGCGGATTTCGACGCGGTCCTGGAGCTGCTCGATGCCGTGCAGTTGCCGCGGCCGGACCGGATGCTGCGCAAGTATCCGCACGAGCTCTCCGGCGGCCAGCGCCAGCGCCTGATGATCGCGATGGCCCTGTTGCCCGGTCCGGACCTGGTGATCGCCGACGAACCCACGACGGCGCTGGACGTCACCATCCAGGCGCAGATTCTCGGCCTGATCCGCCGCCTGGCGACCGAACGGAACGTCGCCGTGCTGCTCACGACGCACGACCTGGGCGCGGCCTATGAAATCTGCGACGCCGTCAATGTCATGTATGCAGGCCAGGACGTCGAGTTGGCGCCGGTCGACCGCTTCTTTGCCGCGCCGGCTCATCCCTACACGACGAAGTTGCTGGCCAGCTTGCCGCGCGCGGACGGCACCGCCAGCGGAATTCCCGGCGAAGTGCCCGGCCTGATCACGCCGCCCGGCGGTTGCCGTTTCCACCCCCGTTGCGAGCGGGCTGCCGGACCGTGCCGCGAAGCCCGCCCGCCCGTCGACCGGCTCGGTGCCGGGCACTGGGTACGCTGCTTCCATCCGCACCGCGAAGCGCCATGACGCAAGCGATCCCGCCCCCGATCCTGGGCCTGGCCGACCTGCAGGTCCATTTCACCGTGCGCGGCCCGTTCAACCGGCGCGTCGGGTCGATCAAGGCGGTCGACGGCGTCTCGTTCGACCTGATGCCGGGCGAAGTCTTCGGGCTGGTGGGCGAATCCGGCTGCGGCAAGTCCACGCTCGGCAAGGCGATCATGGGCATTCACCGACCGACCGCCGGCGAGATCTGGTTCGAGGGCGAGCGGATCGACCGGCTGGCGCCGGCTGCCCGGCGCGCCGTGCGCCGCAGCCTGCAATACGCCTATCAGGACCCGGGGGCGTCGCTCGATCCGCGCTGGAAGATCGGCAGTTCCCTGCACGAGCCGCTGGTGATTCACACCGATCTCGACGCGACGGCTCGCGAGAAGCGCATTCGCAGCATCCTCGAGGCGGTCGGGCTGCCCGACACGCACCTCGATCTCTATCCGCACGAGATTTCCGGCGGCCAGCAGCGCCGGGTCGGGCTTGCGCGCATCCTCACCCTGCATCCCAGGGTCGTCATCCTGGACGAACCGACGTCGGGTCTCGACGTGTCGGTGCAGGCGACGGTGCTCTCGCTGTTCCGCGGCCTGCGCGAGACCTTCGACCTCACCTACATCCTGATAAGCCACGACCTCGCCGTCATCCGCACGATGTGCAGCCGTGTCGCGGTGATGTATCTCGGCCGCATCGTCGAAAGCGGGCCGACCGATGCGATCTTCGATCGGCCGCGGCATCCCTATACCCGCTCGCTGGTCGCGGCCATCCCCAGGATCGGCGGCGTGCGCGTGACCAGGGACTTCTGGCTGCAGGGCGAGCCGCCCGACCCGGGCAATCTGCCGTCCGGCTGCCGCTTTCGCACGCGCTGCCCCAAGGCTGCCGATTTGTGCGCGCGCGAGGAGCCGACCTTGTCTACGCTGGCGCCGGGTTCGGTCGCCTGTCATTTCCCTGACTAATGGTGGTGATGGTGGAAGCAACGGGGAAATTCGAGATCGGCGTCGATATCGGCGGCACCTTCACCGACGTCGTCTGTCGCGACGACAAGGGGGCGATGCGTCTCGTCAAGATCCCGACGACACGCCGCAATCCGAGCGCCGGCGTCAAGGCTGCGATGGATTACATGCGGCGCGAATGGCGTGTGTCGCCGGAAGAGATCGTCCGCTTCGTGCACGGCACCACGGTCGCCACCAACGCCGTGATCGAGGCGAAGGGAGCGAAGATCGGCCTTCTCACGACCGAGGGCTTCAAGGACGTGCTCGAGATCGGCCGCCAGATGCGGCACTCGGTGTACGACCTCGTGCTGAAGCCCGAGACGCCGGTGTTCCTGGCGCCGGGTGCGCTGCGCAAGGAGGTGGGCGAGCGCGTCACGGCCACAGGCGAAGTTCTTGTCTCGCTGGATGAAAGCTCGGTCGTGCGCGCGGTCGACGAGCTGGCCGCCGAGGGCGTCGAATTGATCGCGGTCAGCTACCTGTTCTCCTTCCTCGATCCGGCGCATGAGCGGCGGACGCGCGAGATCATCGCCGAGCGCCACCCGCAGATCATGGTCTCGCTGTCCTGCGAGGTCGATCCGGCCTTCCGCGAGTACGAGCGCACCTGCGTGACGGCGTTCGACGCCTACATCAAGCCGGTGGTCGGACGCTACCTCGAGAGGATGGAGCAGGACCTGGCGGGGGACGGTGTGCGGACGCCGCTCCAGATCATGCAGTCGCGGGGCGGCATCAGCTCCTCCCCGATCGCCCGGCAGCGCCCGGTGCGGCTCTTCCTGTCGGGCCCCGCCGCCGGTGTGGTCGGCGGCCTGGAGGTCGGCCGTACGGCCGGGATCGAAGACCTGATCACCGTCGATATCGGCGGGACGAGCTGCGACATCGCCTTGATCAGCCGCGGGCAGCCGCTCATCCGTGGCGAGGGCGAGATCAGCGGATACTCGGTGCGCGTGCCGATGGTCGACGTGAACGCGATTGGTGCGGGCGGCGGGTCGATCGCCTGGATAGACGGCGCCGGCTCGCTGCGGGTCGGTCCCCAGTCGGCGGGCTCGGAGCCTGGTCCCGCCTGCTACGATCGCGGCGGCGAACGGGCGACGGTAACCGATGCATCGGTCGTCCTCGGCTACATCGATCCGGACTATTTCGCGGCCGGTTCGCTCAGGCTCTCGCCCGACCTCGCGCGCCGGACGATCGAAACGACGATCGCGCGTCCGCTTGGTATCGGTCTCGACCATGCAGCGCTGGGCATCCATCGGGTCCTCAACGCCCAGATGGCGGAAGCGATCCGGCTCGTCTCGATTGGCCGCGGTATCGATCCCCGCGGTTACACGCTCCTGCCGCTGGGCGGCGGCGGGCCGCTGCATGCGACCGCGCTCGCGCGCGAACTGGGCATCCGGCGGATCGCCGTGCCGCCCCATCCTGGCGTGTTGTCGGCGACGGGCCTGCTCTTCGCGCCCATCGAACACGAGAGTTCCATGGCTTTTCCGCGGCTGCTCTCGGGCCTCGAGTGGCCCGAGGTGGAACGGGCGCTCGCCAGCCGCGACCAGGCTTGCGCCAGCCTGATGCGGAGCGAAGGCGTGCCCGCCCGGCACACGCAGATCTTCCACTTCGCCGACGTCTGCTATGTCGGGCAGTCCTACCATCTCGAGATTCCGCTTCAGAGCGGTGCCAACCCGCTCGAGACGCTCTACGGGGACTTCCTCGCGGCGCATGACCGCATCTACGGCCACAGCACCGAGGGCGCGGCGCGCATCGTCAACCTCCGCAGCATCCACCGCAGCACCGTCGGCCGACCCGCGACGGCGGCACCGGCGCGCCCGGCGGGCGCCAATGCGCACAAGGGCCAGCGCGCCATTCTCACCGCCGAAAGCGGCCGGTTCATCCCGGCCGAAATCTACGATCGGTCGGCGATCGCGCCTGGCTTCGAGATCCGGGGTCCGGCCATTGTCGAGCAACCCGACACGACGACTCTGATCGAGCCCGGCTGGCGCGCGACCGTCGCCGCCGACGGCACCCTGATCGTCACCGCCGACTGAGGAAACACGCCATGACATCCCGGGCAAAGACCGAATCCCTCGACCCCATCACGGTCGAAGTCGTTCGCTACAAGCTCGACGGCATCGCGAACGAGATGCAGTCGACGCTGCTGCGCAGCTCGTTTTCTCCCATCGTCAAGGAAGGGCTCGACGCTTCGGCGAGCCTGTTCACGCCCGACGGCACCACGCTCTCCCAGTCGTGTTCGATCCCGATCCATCTGGCGACCCTCATCCCGGCGGTGGCGAAGGTGCTGGAAACCTATCCCGTCGACGCCATGCGCGACGGCGACATCTACATCCTGAACGACCCCTACACGGGCGGCACGCATCTGCCCGACATCGCCGTCATCGCGCCGGTCTTCCATCGCGACAAGGTGATCGCGCTCAGCGGCGCCATGACTCATCATCAGGACGTCGGCGGCATGTCGGCGGGATCGGTGCCGACCAACGCGACGGAGATCTACCAGGAGGGCCTGAGGATTCCGCCCCTGAAGCTGCGCGACGGCGGCGTCTTCAACGACACCCTGGTCAAGATGATCCGCCAGAACGTGCGCATCCCCGATACGGTGATGGGCGACCTCAATGCTCAGGTCGCGGCCTGCACGGTGGCGGCGCGCCGGCTGGCGGAGCTCGCCGACGGCTACGGCCACAACCAGCTCGCCTCGATCTTCGACGAACTCCTGCAACGCTCGGAGACAATGACCCGCAAGGCGCTCGGCGCCATCCCCGAGGGAACCTATCGCTTCGTCGACTACCTCGACAATGACGGCATCGAGCTCGACAAGCCGATCCGCATCGAGGTTGCCGTCACGGTGAAATGCGGCGACATCGAGTTCGATTTCGAAGGCACCAGTCCGCAAACGAAGGGGCCGCTCAACTGCGTACCGTCCGGTTCGCTGGCTGCCGCATGCTTCGCGGTGCGCGCCCTCACCGACCCCACCATCCCGACCAACGGCGGCTGCTTTCGCCCCATCAAGTTGCGCCTGCCCAAGGGCACGATCGTCAATCCGGAAGAACCCGCGGCCGTCAACGCCCGGACATCGACCATCAAGCGCATCACCGGCTGCATGATCGGCGCGCTCGCCCAGATCCTGCCCGAGCGCGTGCCGGCCGCGTCCGCGGGCGAACTCCTGGTCATCGCCTTCGGCGGATCCCATCCCGGCGGCGGCCGCTACGTCGTCGGTGAGCTGATCGCCGGCGGCAGCGGCGCCAGCGCCGGGATGGACGGCGTCGACGTCATCGAAACCGATGCCACGAACTGCATGAACCTGCCGGCCGAAGCCATGGAGATGGAGGCGCCGATCCGCATCCACCGGGTCGCGCTCAGGAAAGATTCCGGCGGCGCAGGTACCTTCCGCGGCGGTCTCGGCGTGGTTCGCGAATACGAAATCCTCGACGGCGAGGTGTCGCTCTCACATCGCGGCGAGCGCCACTTCTTTAGTGCCCCCGGTCTAAACGGCGGGTCGGAGGGCGCCAGGGCCCACTCGTTCATCCGGCGTGCCGGCGGCGGCGAGGATGTCATCCCGTCGAAGATGGTCACGACCCTCCACAAGGGTGACCGTCTGGTCATCGAGACCGCGGGCGGTGGCGGATATGGTGATCCGCGCGGGCGGCCCGATGAGCATGTGCGCGAGGATGTGCGCAACGGCAAGGTCAGCGAGGAAGTGGCGCGTGCCGTCTATGGTCAGGCAAAACAGCAGTGACCAACTGCATCGGAGCGGCAAGTTGGATTGGCCTGCACGCCCGCGACGATGTCAGTTCGGATTTTAAGGAAAGGCCAGTTCAATTCCACGCATGGACGGCGGCGGCTTGGGGTTGGCCATGAGCGTGTCCTCGGCTAGACCCTCCTGCGGGCCCCTTTCTCGCGTTGCGCCATCGTGGCGCAGCAAAGTGCGTCGTCCTTCGGAGGACTGTATCGTGTGCCAGCGTAAGCAGTCTGGGGATGAGTAGTGGATCGGAAACACCAGGGCTCCATCTGAGCCTCAGCCCATCGTGGCCGTGCCGATGAACGATCTCAAAAACTCAATTGAACTTTCATGGAGCGACTGCGATCCCCGGCGATCTCGCAGGCCTTTGTGCACCTGCGCGGCCGCCGGCTCGGCGCCCGCGCGCAACGCGCCGGCGCCACGAGCACGCAGGTGAACCTCATCATGATTGCGGTGGCGAACATCGTCTGCGGCGGCGCCACAACCGCAGGCGGCGCCTGGTCGCTCCCGACTGGAATGGTAGGCTGGCTCGGCCTTGCCGGCGCGGGTGGCGGCATAACGATCGGCTTGGTTGCCTTCTTCGCCGCGCTCCGCTTCATCGGCCCTGTGCGCGCAACGATGCTCAGCAACGTCGAACCCCTGCTCGGAGTCCTCTTCGCCGTCGCCGTGCTAGGCGAGAGGCTCACCAGCCTGCAGTGGATCGGCGTCGCGCTGGTTGTTGCAGCGCTGACGCTACTCCAGTTGCAGTCCCGACGCACAAAGCGCAGGGAAAGGCGGCGCGACATTCCTAGGCCGCTGTTGAATTGGCGCACCGAGAATCAATGCGCCGACTGCTGCAAAGTCCGACGCGCGATCAGACGCGCGGCGGCGTAACCCCCGATGACCAGCGCGGTCTGGATCAGGGCGAGCACGGTGCCCGCCTCCTGCCGGCCGGTGACGGTCCACAGGAAGATGTCGACCGACAGCATGTGCACGCCTGAGCCGGCCAGCAGCACGACGACGTCGAGCACGCGCACGGCGATGACGAACAGCAAGATCCAGGCGCCGACCACGGCCGGGCGCAAGAGCGGCAGCCAGATGCGTCCGAAGGTGCGCAGCCAGGAGCCGCCGTGGACGCGCGCCGATTCCTCGAGCTCGGCACTCAGCTGCACCATAGTGCTGGTGAAGAAGCGCGACGCCACCGGCAGGCCACGCGCCACCAGCGCCAGCACCACGACCCACAGCGTGCCGTAGATCGGCAGCCACACGAAGGCCCACAGGAAGCCAAGGCTCATCACCAGGCCCGGGATCGCCCACGGTCCCCAGGCCACCATGTCCAGCACCGTGCGCCCAATCCAGGCGGTGCGGGTCACGACATAGGAAACGAACAGCGACACGACCACGCCCAGGGTGGCCGCGGCGATGCCGACTACCAGCGTGTCGACGATCGATTTCATCACCTCGTCGCGGCCCAGCGCATTGGCCCAGTGCTGGGTGGTAAACATCTCCCAGCTGATGAAGCCGCTCAGCTCCATGAACGAGTTCAAGAGCAGCACCACCAGCGGCAGGGCGCCGAACACGATGAAGAAACCCAAGATGATCGCGAAGGCGAGCCATCGCCCGGCGCCGAGGTCGAGCGGCTGGGCCTTGAAGCCGCGGCCTGACACCGTGGTGTAGGCCCGTCCGCGCAGCAGGCGCCACTGCACCACGATCAGGCTGCCGGTTAGCCCCAGCAGGATCAGCGCCAGCACGAGGGCGGCGCCGAAGTTGGCGACGTGGCCGCCATAGGCCAAGTCGTAGATGCGGGTGGTGAACACGAAGATGTTGGCGGGCGTGCCCAGGAGCTGCGGGATCTCGAAGGATTCCATCGCCACCACGAAGGAGAGGATGCCGGACGCCAGCAGCGCCGGCAGCAGCAGGGGGAAGTTGATGCGCCACACCGTGCGCCAGGCGCTGGCGCCCGCCATGCGCGCCGCCTCCTCGAGCGTGGCGTCCATGGCCAGCAGGGCGGGATGGATGAACAGGAACAGCACCGGCGCCGAGCGTGCCGCGCCGAGCACGATCAGGCCGCCATAGGAGTAGACATTGATCAGGCCTTCGCCGCCCGGCACCAGCGCGCCCAGCCATTGGTTGAGGATTCCGACATTGGGTGCGCCTAGCAGCATCCAGGCCAGCACCCAGGGCAGCTCGGGCAGGAAGAACATGAAGACCAGCAGGCCTTCGAGCAGACGCTTGCCCGGCGTGTTGGTGCGCGCGATGCACCAGGCGAAGACCGTGGCCAGCGCCAGCGCCAGCAGGGTGCGCGGAATGGCGATGGCGAGGCTGGTCGCCAGGACCTCGAAGGTGGCGGTGTCGGCGAGCACGCTGCGCCAGTTCTCGAGCGTGAGCGCGCCGGGCTGGCCGGGGGCGGCGCTCCAGAAGCTGCCGACCACGACCATGCCCATCGGATAGAGAACCAGCCCGGCGACCAGCACCGTGAGGCCCGTCGGCAGCAGCGTCTCCAGCCGCAGGCCGCGGCGCAGTCGCCCGCCGGCGAGCCGCTCCGCCCGCCGGCCGATCGAGCTTTCCGCCGTCGCCATCCGTTACTTCTTCAAGCCCGCCGCCTTGAGGTAGGGCTCCGCCTTGGCGGACCATTCGAAGAATAGCTTGGAGCCGAACTCGTAGGTGTCCGGGTTGTTGGGGAACGGCTTGGCCGTCACGAAGTGCGCCAGCTCCGGCACCTTGGGCTTGACGTCCTTGCGGATGAAGGGCCCGCCCGGGTCGTCGGCGTTGATCTGCTGCGCCGACTTGGTGAGCTGGTAGTTCATGAACAGGCGCGCGGCGTTGGGATGCGGCGCGTCCTTGAGCAAGGTCGTGGCACCGAACAGCAACATGACGCCGTCCTCGGGCACCACCAGCCGGAAGGGATGCGGCTTGGGCAGCTTCCAGATGTCGGCGGCGCCGACCTGGGTGGGATGGATGAAGATGCCGTACTCGCCGCGCGCGATCTGCTTGGGTGCCTCGATCTCAGCCCGCGTCAGCGCCTTCACGTTGTCGATCACCTTGCGCAGGTGGTCGTCGCCATAGGCCTTCCAAGCATAGGCCGCCCAGCGCGAGCCGGGCGACGGGCCGATCGGCTCGGACAGCAGGATGAGGCCCTTGTATTTCGGATCCTCGAGCTCCTTGTAGCTGCGCGGGCCGCCCTCCGGCGGACAGAGCTTGTTGTTGACCAGGATGAAATAGCCGCCGCAGGTGGTCATCAGCGTATGGCCGTGGCCCGCCTTCACGTCGACCAGCGGGTCGAGGATCCAGGGCACGCCTGGCTCGACCGCGGCCGGCAGGATGCCGAACGGTTGGTCGAGGCCGCGCGCAGCGAGGCGGCGGTTCTCCGGGCTGCCCGACGAGCGGATGTCGATGCTGGCCTTGCCGGCGGCGCGCTCGGCGTTCCAGCGCGCCTCGAAGTCGCCGGTGCGGCCCGGCGCCAGGTCGACCTTGATGCCGTAGAGCTTCTCGAACTCCTTGGCCTGCCGCTCGGTCGCGGCACCGGGCGCACCGAAGAACGACCAGACCAGCAGCCCCTCCTTCTTGGCCGCCACCACCACCTGGTCCCACGATTCCTTCTGTTGGGCTCGTGCCCCTGTTCCGGTGGCCGTCGTCGCTGCCGCCAGCGACGTCAGTCCGATGAGCGCTTCTCTCCGCTTCATGATCCTTCCTCCCTGCTATTTCCTGGCCGGTCTTGCCGCCGGCCATGCGCGGATCGCCTCCGCGGGAAAATCGAGACGCACCGGGGCGCCCTCTCCAAGCAGCAGGTTGGTCGACCCGAAGGCGCGCACCCGCGCCGCCCCGACACCCACGACATACTCCGTGCGCTCGCCCAGGTAGATGCGCGACAGCACGCGGCCCGGCCATCCGCCCGGCCCTCCATCCGGGCCGTTCGCCGCGCGTACCTGCACGGCCGACGAGCGCAGCATCAGGACCACTTCCTCATCGGCTCGCCAGGGATGCGCGGCGTCGAGCGCGACCTCGACGTCTGCCGCGCCGTCCAGCCGGGCCCGCGGCAAGCCGTCGGCCGCCAACGCCACGCGCGCGCCGAGCTGGTCGACCTGGCCCAGGAACTCCATGACGAAGCGCGTGCTCGGCTGCTGGTAGATCGTCTGCGGCGTGCCTTCCTGGACGATGCGGCCGGCATTCATCACCACGACGCGGTCGCTGAGCACCATCGCCTCGCTCTGATCGTGGGTGATGAAGATGGTGGTGACGCCGACCCGCGCCTGCACCTCCTTGAGCTCGAAGCGCATCTCGTCGCGCCGCCGCGCGTCGAGGTTGGAGAAAGGCTCGTCGAGCAGCAGCACGTCGGGATCGCCCACCAGCGCGCGGCCCAGCGCGACGCGCTGCTGCTGGCCGCCCGAGAGGAGAGGGGCGGGCCGGTCGTGCAGGCCGTCCAGCCCCAGGCTCTGCAGCATGACCATGACCTTATCGCGAATCTCGGCCTCCGGCAGGCGCCCCCCACGCCTTGGGCCGCGCAAGGGGAAGGCGATGTTCTCAAACACGTTCATGTGCGGCCAGATAGCGTAGGATTGGAACACCATGCCCATGCGGCGCTTGTCGGGCGGCAGGTGGATGCCTTGCTCGGCCGAGGTCACGACCCGCTCGCCGACGCACACCTCGCCGGCGTCCGGCCGCTCCAGGCCCGCGATCATGCGCAGCGTCGTCGTCTTGCCGCAGCCGCTGGGGCCAAGCAGGGTCAGGATCGACCCGCTCCCGACCTCGAAGCTCACGTCGTCGACGGCGGCTACGCCGCCGAAGAGCTTCCGCAGGCCTGCGACGCGGATGGCTGTCATCAGCTTCCCTGTGGGTGTGAGGCCAGCCATGCTGCCATTGCCTCACCGGGCGAACTTTGCTGCCAGCGCGGGGCCTTGCCTGTGGAAGCAACAATCCCCGCCCGAGTTTCTGCGCAAGGCGGCAAGCCGCTGCACTGCCGGCAAAGCAGCGGTGCCTCCATTGTTGATCAATGTGGCGGGTAACCAAGCGAAGGTGAGTCGATGCTGCGTGACGCTCCCGCAATCGCCTGTCCCGCTTTCGCGGGGCCGTCCCGCGACGGCAGCCGCGTGCCGTTCGAGCTGTTCACGCGGGCCGACGTGTTCGCCCGCGAGCAGGAGGCGATCTTCCGCGGGCCGGTCTGGAACTATGTCGCGCTCGAGGCGGAGCTCCCGGAGCCGTGCGACTTCAAGACCTCGTTCGTGGGCGACACGCCGATCGTCGTGAGCCGCGCCGAGGACGGCAGCGTGCACGCCTTCGTCAACCGCTGCGCCCATCGCGGCGCCACCGTGCAGCGCCAGGCCTGCGGCAACGCGCGCCAGCACCGCTGCGTCTACCACCAGTGGGCCTACAACGCGCGCGGCGAGCTGGTGGGCGTGCCCTACCGGCGCGGCGTGCCGGGCATGGGCGGCTATGCCGCCGACTTCGATCCCAGGCAGCACGGCTTGGCCAAGCTCAGGGTGGCGTCGCACAAGGGCGTGATCTTCGCCAGCTTCAGCCCCGACGCTGCGCCGCTCGAGGACTATCTCGACGAGCCGCTGGTCGCTGCCATCGACCGGCTGTTCTCGCGGCCGGTCAAGGTGATGGGCCACATGCGCCAGCGCGTGCGCGGCAACTGGAAGCTCTATTCGGAGAACACCCGCGATCCCTATCACGCTGCGCTGCTGCACGGCTTCCACGCCACCTTCGGCCTCTATCGGACCAACCAGAAACGCAAGGGCGGCAGCGACCGGGCGCGGGCGCACAGCACGGGCGTCACCTTCGGCGACGATTGGCGGCAGGCCGCCCAGTCCGGCAACATCGGCCAGGACAAGTTCGTCACCAACTATTCGCTGGCCGATCCTTCGCTGCTGGAAGGCCGGCCCGATTTCAACGACGGCGTGACGGTGTCGATCACCAGCATTTTCCCTTGCCTGGTGATCCAGCAGATCATGAACACGCTGGCGACGCGCCACATCCGGCCGAAGGCGGCGGACGAGTTCGAGCTGTACTGGACCTACTTCGGCTACCAGGACGACGACGAGCAGATGACCGCCTGCCGGCTGAAGCAGGCCAACCTCGTCGGGCCGGCCGGCCTGATCTCGATGGAGGACAGCGAGGCGATCGAGCTGATCCAGCGCGCCATCGTGCGCGACGGGCGAGAGGACTCCTTCCTGGAGTTCGGCGGGCTGCACGCCGAACTCGACCAGGATCGTCAGGGCGAGGCGACGATCCGGGCGTTCTGGCGCTACTACGCCGGCCTGATGGGGCTCGCATGACCGACGCTTGCGACGCCATCCGCGCACTGCAATATCGCTACGCGCGACTGCTGGACGAGGACAAGCTCGAGGAGTGGCCGAACCTGTTCGTCGAGCGCGGCATATATAAAGTGATCCCGCGCGAGAACATGGGCCGCGAGCCGGCGCTACCCATCTTGTTCTGTGACAGCCGGGCGATGATGGTCGATCGCGTCAAGAGCCTGCGCGAGGCCAACGTCTACAATCTCCACTATGCGCGGCACGTCGTCTCCAACATCGAGATCCTGTCGGCGCGCGACGACGTCTTCGAGGTGGCGGCCTGCTACACCGTCTACCAGACCGACCTCGAGGGCCAGACGCGGCTGTTCAGCGTCGGCCAGTACCGCGACGTGATCGCGAACGGCGAGGGGGCGCTCCGGTTCCGGGAGAAAATCGCCGTGTGCGACACCTTCAACATTCCCAACCTGCTGGCGATTCCGCTGTGACCTCGTCAGGGCCGGGCGAGCGTCTGCGACGGCGATTCGCGGAAGCGCGCCTTGTAGTCGCGCGAGAACTGGCTGAGGTTGCCATAGCCCGCGGCGGTGGCGGCCTCGGTCACGCTGGCGTTGCCCTGTCGGCGTCCGAGGGCCAGGGCTGCGTGCGCCAGGTCGAGGCGCACGGCCTTCAGGTAACCCATCGGCGTGGTCGAGCGGAAGCGCCTGAATCCATGGTAGATCGAGCGGGCGCTGACGCCGCCCACCGTCACCAGGTCGTCGGTGGTGATGGGCTCGCGCGCATGCTCGCGGATGTAGCTTTCGACGCGCCGCACGTAATACGGCGCGGCCAGGGACGGCGCTTCTTCGGCGAAGGCCCATTTGTAGTTGTTGGGTACGGCGTTCAGCAGCAGCAGCACCAGCGCGCGCTCGGCCAGCCCGCCGAGATGGCCGTCGAAGCAGGGCTGCGGGTCGTTGAGGTCGCGGCAGATCGTGACGAGGTAGTTCGCCAAGGTCGCCACGCGCGCGAGATCGACGACCTGCATCCCGCCGAAGTTCAGCGGCTCGCTGATGCCGATTCCGGTCTCGCTGGCGACGATGCGTTCCATCCGGCTGCGGCTCAGCCGCACGAGGAGTTGCCGGGTCGTTCCGTACCAGCGCTTGTGCGAACGCCCCATACCCTCGAGGACGACCATCTGCGCCGGCGCCACTTCCACTTTCGCCGCACCCTGCTGCAACTGCGCGCTGCCGCGCATGAGGATGTGCAGGAGGACGAGATCGGGGTCGTCCATCATCTCGATGTCGTAGCCGGAAACGCTGTCGACCTTGACCAGACTGAACAGCGTCTCGCCCAGCCGCGCCGATCGGACGTCGTACTGGCGGAACTCGCGGGCGCTGGACAACGAGAGGTCGAAGAGTCCCCGCGTGGAGCGTTCGACGAACCTTCTGGCGACATGGTAGTCGGCCGTCGAGAAATGCCGGCCGCCCGACAACAGGGGCTGGTCGAAGGCGAAGCTCGCATCCGTCGATGCTGTCATGGTTCCTCCCAAGCGCACCGTTTTCGATTTCTGAACACCGACAATACCACGCCGCGTCACCGTCCGGGGAGCATTGCATGAAGATCTTTGTCTTCGATCTGCTGGCCTACGGCGAGAATCTCGAGCACGTGAAGGTCGGCGCCGAGCTGCCCTATCCGCTCAGCCCTCAATTCTTCAAGGCCGATGTCGCCGTACGCACCTATGCCGAGCATCTCGCGGCGTGGGAGGAGATGGACCGGCTCGGCTACGACGGCGTGGGCTTCAACGAGCATCATTGCTCGCCCTATGGCCTCATGAACTCGCCCAACTTGATGGCTGCGGCCGCGGCGCAGCGCACCACGCGGCTGAAACTCCTGATCTACGGCAATCTCCTGCCGCTGCACGAGCCGCTGAGACTCGCCGAGGAGCTGGCGATGATCGACTGCTTGTCGAACGGGCGGCTGATCTCGGGCTTCGCGCGCGGCATTCCGCGCGAATACCAGGTGCACAACGTGCCGCTGGCCGAGAGCCGCGCGCGCTTCGAGGAGGCCTACGAGATCGTCACCCGCGCATGGACCGAGGACGTGTTCTCCTATTCCGGCAAGTACTGGTCCTACAAGGACGTGGCGATCTGGCCCAGGCCCGTGCAGCGGCCGCGTCCGGAGATCTGGATCCCGATCGTCGGCAGCAAGGAATCGATCGAGTTCGCCGGCCGGCACGACATCCCAATCACACCGGGACTGGGCGGCGGCGGACTGCGCGACGACATCATCCGCTACTATGCCAAGTGCCTCGCTGCGGCGGGCCATCGGCTGACGCCCAACCACCTGTCACTCGGCATCCATGCCTACGTCGCCGATTCCAAGGCGCGGGCGGTGAAGGAGATGGGCCCCTATCACCTTTACTTCAACCGCACGCTGTTCAGCCATGGCAACTTCACCGAGACGGCATTGCAGCGACAGGCCGGCTACTCGACGGCGCAGTCGACCGACTATGTGCGGCCGGAGAACCAGCGCGCCGCCGCCCTGCTGCGCGAGGACTTCCGCAACACGACCATGGCCGATGTCGAGCGGCTGGCCGAGGGCTGGCCCTGGGGATCGGCCGACGAGGTGGCAAAGCGCATCATCGCCCAGGCCGACGCGGCCGGCGCCAACATGGTGCAGGTCAGCCTCAATCGCGGCGCCATGCCTCACGAGATGTTCATCGAGCAGGTCCGCCGCTTCGCCCGCGAAGTGCTGCCGGTCCTGCAGACGCATCGCGTTGAGCGCGTGCCGGCGGTCGAGGAGATAGCAGCCTGAGCAGAGATCAGACAGGCACGGCGAGCGGATCGTAGTCGTACAGGCCGCGATCGAGCGCGGTCCGGCGCGGGCGCGTCGGATCCTGCAGCGCCATTCCCTCCTCGCGCGACCAAAGCTGCACGTTGGTGCCGCGCGCCTTGCGCGCCGCCTCGTATCGAACTCAAGGCTTCGTCCATCGTCGAAGCGGCGGCGAAGGCGCGCCCCAGCAGCAGCGCGTCCTCCAATGCCATGCACGCCCCCTGGCCCAGGAACGGCGTCATGGGATGGGCGGCGTCGCCCAGCATGGTGACGCGTCCCACCGTCCACGTTTTCAGGGGTTCACGATCGCGCAGTCCCCACTTGAACAATCCTCCCGCCGGGATGCTGCGGATCAGCGCCAGCAGCTCAGGGGCGAAATCCGAGTAATGGTCCTCGAATTCTTCGTTGGTCGCCGGGATCGCCCAGCCCTCCTCTTGCCAGGAGGCCGTCTGGCCGCAGCCGATGAGGTTCATGATCCGCCCACGCCGTAGAGGATAGTGCAGCAGGTAACGCCGCGGGGCGGGATGCATCGCGAGCTGGCGCTGGCGGATCACGTCCGGTACCAACTCGTCGGGGATGAGGGCGCGGAACGCGACCTGGCCGTTGAAGTGCGGGGCCTCGCCTGGAAACAGCAAGGAGCGCACGGCCGACGTGTTGCCGTCCGCGCCGACCACCACGTCCGCCCGACGACGTGCGCCGTTGGCGAAGCTGACTGACACACCCGCCGCGTCCTGATCGAGGCCGACGAACTCGTGACCAGGCCACAACGCCGCCGGATCGTTGGCGCGTACCGCCTCCATCAGCAGACCATGCAGGTCGGCGCGATGGACCTGGAGGACTCCCATGCCCTGCCGTTCGATGATCTGATCGTTGCGGTTCGTCGTGACGATCTCGCCCGTCCTGTAGTCGCAGGTATGGAGAACCGACACCGAGCACGACAGGGCCTCGAGGGCTGCGTCCACACCGAGATCGCGCAGGGCGCGCCGCGCATTCGGCGCGATGACCACTCCCGCGCCGATCTCGCGAATCTCCGGCGCGCGTTCGTAGACGGCGACCTGGAAGCCGCGGTGCTGAAGCGCCAGGGCAGATGCCAGACCACCAATTCCGGCGCCGATGATGATGATCTGTCCTGCGTTTGCCGCCATGTCTGCACGTCTGGTCTGTTCGCCGAGAAGAACACGCGGTCGAAACGTGCGCTTTGCCGAGAGTGCAGCTATTTCTTCAAGAGCGCAGGATCATCGATAACTCATTTGCACCTCGGCAAACTCTGTCCAGTCTTTTGTAGTTTGTCGTACCGGATCGAGCAAAAGGTGGTTGCGGGAGTGCACATGGTGGTTGCAGGGGGCCGCAACCATCTCAACTTGCACGGCTTTTCAGGACATCTTTCCTGGTTAGCACAAGTAAGTATGGCGTCCGAAAGCGGACTATTTCGTGCCGTACCGTTCAGTCCGTAAGAGGCAATATGGAGGATTCGACCATGGCCACTCGCCCGAAGCTCGCCATCGAGAGTCCTGAAGCCGAAGCCCAGGCGTTTGCCGCCGGGCTCCAGGCGGGCTACGACCAGCGCGACGCGGAGATGTTGAACCGCCAGTTCGTGGCGGACGTCATCTGGGGTAGCCCCTATGGGGCCCTTGTCGATGGCTATGAACAGCTCCATCCGATTCATGTTCGCTTCCAACAGCAACCGAAAAAGGGACCGGCATTCCGCTATCAGGTGCGGCATGTCCTGGTAGTGCACGAAGATGTAGCGATTGCGCATATCGCGCGGCTGGCGCTTGGACCAGGAGACGAGCCGCTGCCGCCGAGCGACGATCCCGATCGGCCGTTTTGCGAGATGGCCATGTACGTGCTGATCCGCCGGGGCGGGCAATGGTGGCTGGCCGCGGGACAAAACACTCCTATGAGGCCTAGCGGGGCAGTTCCGGCTCAAGGACCACTTCACACCTGACAGGGTCCCACCGAGATCGGTGCCGATCGGGCGTTGTCGCCGCAGTCTCTCTGGAGCTTCGCGCACTTTGCCGCTTCAAGCGGATCGTTCCGGCGTCGCCCGACCTCGCAACTTTCTTCCGCGCACCCCCGTCCCCTCAGTAACCCTCCGCCGTGGGCCGCCTTGTCGGAGGGGCTGAGTAGGGTAAGAGACAGACCTTATGGCCGTCCTTACAGACAGAGCGGAGGTCTCTCGGCTTGAAGTAGTCGACACCGGTCGTCGTCGACGATGGACGGAAGAAGAGAAGCTGCGGATCGTGAGCGAGAGCTTGAGCGGACCGCGGTTGGTGTCAATGACGGCCCGGCGCTACGGTCTCACACGGTCACTGTTGGCGTCATGGCGTCGGCAGTTCGGGGTACGTGCTGTTAGTAGCGGGTCTGGTCTGGTGCCGGCTGTGGTTGTGCCTGAGCGGTCTACGGCGTCGAGCCGGATGGAGATCGTTGCGGCGAACGGTCGGCGGATTATCGTCGATGCTGGTGTCGATGCGGCGGCATTGAGCCGGGTGCTGGATGTGCTGGAACGGCGCTGATGATCGCGGTGCCGGCCGGAGTGCGGGTTTGGCTGGCGAGCGGCCCAACCGACATGCGTCGCGGCATGAACAGCCTGGCGCTGCAGGTGCAGCAGGTCTTGAAGTTCAATCCCCACGGCGGCGATCTCTTCGTGTTCCGCGGCAAGCGCGGTCATCTGCTGAAGGTGCTATGGGCGGATGGGCTCGGCCTGTCGCTCTACATCAAGCGGCTGGAGCGCGGCCGCTTCATCTGGCCGGCGCCGGTGGGCGGAGTGGTGGCGATCAGCGGCGCGCAACTGGCCTACCTGCTCGACGGCATCGACTGGCGCCTGCCGAGACACACGTGGCAGCCACAGGCGGCAGGATAGCTGCGACGGATTGAATTGGCAGTGCACCGAGCGGATCACAACCGCCCGGCTTTGTGGTCTTCTATCTGCATGACGTCGGTCGATGCGCTGCCGGACGATGCGGAGAGCCTGAAGCGGTTGCTTCTGGCGCGCGAGGCCGAGCTGGCGGTGGCGATGGCTGAGGCGGCGACACTGCGGGCCGAAGCGGCTGACCATCAGGCGCAGATTGCCCACTTGAAGCTGCAGATCGAGAAGCTGAGGCGCGCGCAGTTCGGCCAGCGCTCCGAGCGCACGACCCGGCTGCTCGACCAGCTTGAGCTGCAGCTGGAGGATCTCGAGGCCTCAGCGACCGAAGACGAGCTGGCGGCAGAGAAGGCAGCCGCCAGGACCACGGAGGTCGCGGCCTTCACCCGCAAGCGCTCGGGGCGCAAGCCGTTCCCCGGGCACCTCCCGCGCGAGCGGGTAATCGTGCCGGGTCCGACGGCCTGTCCGTGCTGCGGTGGCACACGCCTTAGCAAGCTGGGCGAGGACGTCACCGAGACGCTGGAGGTGATCCCGCGCCAATGGAAGGTGATCCAGCACGTGCGCGAGAAGTTCTCGTGCCGTGACTGCGAGACCATCGACCAGGCGCCGGCACCATTCCATGTCGTGCCGCGCGGCTGGGCCGGTCCCAGCCTGCTGGCGATGATCCTGTTCGAGAAGTATGGCCAGCATCAGCCACTCAACCGCCAGGCCGAGCGCTACGCCCGCGAGGGCGTGCCGCTTAGCCTCTCGACTTTGGCCGACCAGGTCGGCACCTGCTGCAGCGTGCTGCGGCCGCTGCACGAGCGGCTGTGGGCCCATGTGCTGGCCGCCGAGCGCCTGCACGGCGACGACACGACCGTGCCGGTGCTGGCCAAGGGCAAGACCGTGACCGGCCGATGCTGGACCTACGTGCGCGACGATCGGCCGTTCGGCGGCCGTGCGCCGCCGGCGGCGGTGTTCTTCTACTCGCGCGACCGCTCGGCCGAGCATCCCCAGCTACATCTGGCGATCTGGACCGGTATCCTGCAGGCCGATGCCTATGGCGGCTACGGCAAGCTGTATGAGGCCGAGCGCGAGCTCGGACCGATCCTCGAAGCGTCGTGCTGGGCCCACGCGCGGCGCAAGTTCTACGAGCTCGCCGATATCGAGGCGGCCGCGCGTCGAAAGACCCAACACCGCGCGCCGTCGCCAATCTCGCCGATGGCGCTGGAGGCGGTGCAACGGATCGACGCCCTGTTCGACATCGAGCGCGCCATCAACCGGATGACGGCAGAGCAGCGGCTTGCCGTCCGTCAGGAACAGAGCGCGCCGCTGGTTGCCGCGCTGGAAGCCTGGATGCGCGAGGAACGGCGCAAGCTGTCGCGCCACAGCGACGTCGCCGGCGCGATCGACTACATGCTCAGACGCTGGTCCTCCTTCACGCGCTTCCTCAAGGACGGCCGAATCTGCCTCACCAACAACGCCGCCGAGCGGGCGCTGCGCGGCTTGGCGCTGGGCCGCAAGGCCTGGCTGTTCGCCGGCTCCGATCGCGGCGGCCAACGGGCGGCGCTCCTCTACGGTCTCATCGTCACGGCCAAGCTCAACGACGTCGATCCCCAGGCTTGGCTGGCCGATGTGCTGGCCCGCATCGCCGAGCACCCAGCCAACCGGCTCGACGAGTTGCTGCCCTGGAACTGGGCGCCCCACCGGACCGTCGTCGAGGCCGCCTGAGACGGCCGCTCCAAGCCACGTCTTCACCATCGCCCGCGTCGCCAAGATGCTCGACGAGGACCAAGCATGGCTGGAGGAGATCGCGCTCGAGTTGGAGCCCGAAGATGGCCGTCTCTACGTCTGTGATCTCGACGACGATGACCTCGTGACCGCGTTTACGCCCTTCGGCGTCGAAAACCTCAAGGAGCTCGTCGCAGAATACAAAAGGCAAGCTGCAGATCGCCGCGAGTAGCTAACCCGCGGTCCTCACCGCAGGCTTACTCCCCTCAATTGAGCCCGATGGGAAGTTGCTGTGCGTCGCAAGGCGCCGTGGGGAGCGGAACGATCGAAGACGCAAGCCACTGACGGGCTGACGAGAACGTCGAGCTGCATCACCAGGTTGTCCCAATTGGGGCGGTTGCTGGATCAAATCGTTGGGGACCCACAATGCAACGGAGCAGCACTGAAGCCATGAGCGACGATCTGTTACCGGCCATCGGCAAGACAGGTGTCGCCGCCGCATCCTTGTCGGCCGGGCTGGAACCGGCGACGAAATCGCGCAAGCCGTCATGCTGCTGGTCCGCGACGCCTATATCACCGGCCAGACGCTCGCAGTGAATGGCGGCTCGCTATTTCGTGATCTACGATACCAATCGTTTTCTCTCCCGATAGGCTCTGGTCTTTTGCCGATTGCCGCAAATCGAAGAGGAACACCAATGCCGGTTAGCCGGCTTGGAGCGGTCGAAGAAAATCCAGTGGCACTCGTCGGACGCGCAGGTTTTCAGCCGCGCCAGCCGATCCGTCTCCGCCAGGCTCATCAGCTGCGCCAATATAGCCCCAAGAGCGTTCGAACCAGCGACCGGGATGAGCTCAACTGCTCCTTTATCGGAAACCGCGAGAACAAGCGGAAACCTACGGGTTGCAGCGGTGACTTGACGCGCTGCCTCCTTGGCGTGTGGTCGATCCTCGGGCGGGTTCAGAAGAAAATTTCTCAGGCTGTTCCGCAATTCCAGTGCAGCCCGGTGATCGCCAGCATCAACGTGCTGCCCCCGATGCAATAAGCCGCGCTCGCGCATCCATGCCTCTAACAAGCGCGGCGTTTCGATCTCGTCGCCACCGGCGTGGGCAACCCCGTCTTCCACGTAGCGGCGCCGGTCGAGGCTGTTCACGAAATCGTAAAGCAGCGCGAGATCTGACGGTACGACGTATTTCTCTGACAACTTCATGAACACCAGCATACTTGTTTTGCTGGTTGACACAAGGAGACACCGGCATATACCGTTTGCTGGTGCTTACCCTTTGTCCGCGAAAGGAGCGCGTCCATGACACCGATTTCGACCGAGGAAATCTCCTACCGGAAATACCTTCCCATTCTCGGCACGACGATGGCCTATGTCGATGCCGGCGCGGGCGATCCTATCGTCTTCCTGCACGGCAATCCCACGCCCTCCTATCTCTGGCGAAACATTATTCCGCACCTGCTGCCGTTCGGCCGCTGCCTGGCGCCGGATTACGTGGGAATGGGCAATTCGGGACCGGCGCCGGACGGCGGCTATCGCTTGGTCGATCAGCAAAGGTACGTCGACGCCTGGTTCGAAGCTCTCGGGCTCGTCCGGAACGTCATTCTGGTCGTCCATGATTGGGGTTCAGCCCTCGGCTTTTCATGGGCGCAGCGCCATCCCGAGCATGTCAAGGCCATCATCTACATGGAGTCGATCGTGCGGCCCTTCCGCTCCTGGGACGAGTGGCCGGACGCGACGCGCGCCTTCTTCCAGGCGCAGCGATCGCCCAAAGGCGAGGAATTCATCCTGGAGAAAAATCTCTTCATCGAATACCTGCTTCCCCTGCGGAACATCACCCCCGAGGCCCTGGAGGTGTATCGGCGCCACTATCGCAATCCAGGCCCGTCGCGCCTGCCGATGCTTGCCTGGACGCGCGATTTGCCGATTGCCGGCGAGCCCGCGGACGTCGTCGAGATAATCGACGCCTATTCGCGTTGGCTGTCGACGAGCCCAATTCCGAAACTCTTCATCGACGCCGAACCTGCAGGATTCCTTATCGGTCAACAAAGGGAGTTCTGTCGGAGCTGGCCGAACCAGCAGGTGGTTACGGTGCAAGGCGCGCACTTCCTGCAGGAGGACTCGCCGGACGAGGTCGGACAGGCGTCTGCACGCTTTGTGGCGAAGGTGCTTGCTGGCCAGATCACGTGAGGCGGGAGCGAGAGGATGGATTTGCCCTACCTGGAATTGACAGAGCTCGCGGACCTTCTGCGGTCACGCAAGGTGGCGTCGGTGGAGATAACCCGCGCCCAGCTCGACGGTTGCCCTAGGGTGGTGAGGCGGTTGGAGCATGGCGGCCGAGCCTACGTCGACGGAAACGGCCGGCCGACCCGTGGCTCCACCGGCAGTTCGAGTCCCTTGGCGAGGTAGGCATTGGTACGGTAGTGGCCTGCCATGAGCATGAGTTGCAGGAGCGCCTTCTCGGTGAACTCGGCGCGAAGATCGGCCCAGAGCCCGTCGCTGATTGAGGCCGAGTTGTGCAGTTCATCGGCTAGTCGGATGAGCGACCGCTCTGTCGGTGTCCAACTTTCATCGTCGGCATCTCCGCACACCGAAGCCTGTATCTGTGCCTCGCTCATGCCGGATGCCTCGGCGAAGTAGTGGACGCGCAAACACCATTCGAAGGCGTTGCGACAACGCCCCGTAACCCGGAGCAGAAAAACCTCTCGCTGTCGCACCGTAGTATGGCTCGGATTTAGGTAGGCAAAGCCCTGCAGGTACGCCGCAAGCAAGCGTGGATCGCGGGCGAGAATCCTATAGTGGACAAATGGCGGGCCCCAGTCCGCGGGCAATCGATCGAGCACAGATTGCACGTCGGCGGGATAGGGCGGCACCAGGGGTTCCATTCGCATGAGCGCCTCCGGCTTAGATTTCGGGAAAGGGTCGACAGATGCCTGGTTCGAGTGGCAGTTTTGCGCCATTCGCAACATAGGCCACGGTGCGATAGTATCCGGCCATCATGATGAGCTGCAGGATCGCCTCCTCGGAAAAGGCGGCCCGCAGTTGCACCCAAAGGGTGTCACTAATCGACACCGATTCGTGCAACTCATCCGCCAGCCGGATCAGCAGGCGATCGTGGGCCGACCACGCGGCGTCGGTTGCGTCGCCATGCACGGTGGCGCGAAGGGCGGCCTCGCTGAGATCCGCATCCCGAGCGAAGTAGTGCGCGCGCATGCTCCATTCGTAGGCGCATTGGCATCTCGCGGTCACCCGCAGCAACAAGACCTCTCGCTGCCGAATAGTCACGTGGCTGGGCTGCAGATAACTCACGGCGCCATTCATGAAGCGGGACAACAGACGGTCGTCACGTGCCAGAATGGTGAATAGCTTGAACGGCGGAGACCAAGTGGCAGGAAGTCGATCCAGAAGGGCCTGCACGGTTTCAGTGTAGGGCGGCGCCACCCTCGTCGCAGACAACGACGAGATTGATGTGCTTGCCATCGAGAAACTTGGCCGCCTCCACCAGCGGAGCGTCGTCCCTGACCGTCACAAGACGTTCCCGCGCACGGGTACTATTTTCTCGATGCGGATCATATTTGCTATTCCTCCTATCGATCGCTGGCTCATGCTTACCTCCCGAAGGCAATGCGTAATGTGGCGATGATGCCGGCGGCGGCCAGCACAAAACATCCGAGGTGGATGACAACCACAGTCGGCATTTTGATACGATCGGTGTGAACGTAATCCTCAACCACGACCTGAAGACCAAGGGCCATGTGATAGAAGAGTGCAATCAGCAACAGCACCATCGACACGCTGGTAAACGGACTGCGAAGCCATAGGATAAACGCGCCGTAGTCGTCTCGGGCGCGCGCGATCAGCGAAGCGGCGATCCACAGTGTCAGTGGGATCAGCGCCAACGCCGTTACACGCTGCATCCACCAATGTCCGACGCCTTCGCGGGCAGAGCCAAGACCTTTCGTACGGTCGAATGGGGATCGCAACTGTTGCGTCATGGGGCTATCCCTTCATCTCGATGCTGATGATCCATGCGGTCAGCGTGAGGCCGATACTGATAGCCACAACCGCCCACCCGGACGCGTAGATCGTCTGGAGATCGAAGCCATAGCCCGCGTCCCAAAACAGATGCCGAATGCCGTTACAAAGGTGAAAAAAGAGGGAGAATGTCCATCCCAGCAGCAGGAAAAGCCCCAGCCAAGAGGCAAGAAAGCCATGGAGCGCAGCATAGGCGGATGGTCCCGCTGCCGCTGCGATCAGCCAGCATACGAGCAAGGGAGAGCCGATGCTGAGCGCGATGCCTGTCAGTCGATGCGTGATCGAGAGCACCGAGGTAAGCTGGGGCCGGTAAATCTGAAGGTCGGGAGAGAGCGGTCGATCGTTTCTAGCCATCGGCTTCAACTCCTGCGCTCGGCGATCATTTTCTTGATCGAGGCAATCGCCTTGCCGGGATTCAGCCCCTTCGGGCAGGTGCGGGTACAATTGAGGATCGTGTGGCACCGGTAGAGCCGGAACGGGTCTTCAAGATTGTCAAGCCGCTCGCCCGTAGCGTCATCCCGGCTGTCGGCGAGCCAGCGCCAAGCTTGCAGAAGCACAGCAGGCCCGAGAAAGCGGTTGCCGTTCCACCAATGGCTCGGACATCCCGATGTGCAACAGAAGCACAGGATGCACGCCGCCGGACCCTTGCCATCCTCGCCGTTCAGCACCTCGGCGTCTTCAGGGCTTTGCAAGCGCTCGCGCTCGGGCGCGGTCTCATCGGTTTTCAGCCATGGCTCGATCAGGGCATATTGCGCATAAAGATGTGTCAGGTCGGGCACCAAATCCTTGACGACCCGTAGGTGGTTGAGGGGATAGATCGTCGCGGGCTCCGCCGTGTCCGCGATAAACCGCGTGCAGGCCAGCCAGTTCGTGCCGTCGATATTCATCGAACACGAGCCGCAGACGCCTTCGCGGCAGGATCGGCGGAAGGTCAGGGTCGAGTCGATCTCGCCCTTGATCTTGATGAGCGCGTCGAGAACCATCGGCCCGCAGGAATCGAGATCGATCTCGTAGGTGTCGATCCGAGGATTCTTGCCCGACTCCGGGTCATAGCGATAGATTTCGAACTTCCTGATGCGCGTCGCACCAGCGGGAGCCGGCCAGGTCTTGCCGCGTTCAATCTGCGAGGCAGGCGACACCCCGAAATTTCGCGGCACGGGAAACCGCTTCAGCAAAGTGACGCGGGGTAGTTGATCCGAGGATTTGATAATCATCTTTTTTCCTACTCTGCTACTACGCCGCCGCCTTCGGTTCCCGCGCTTCATTCAAATTCATATTGCTCGCCCCTTGGAGCGACCACTAAATGATGTATATCTAATACACCTTTTTGCTACAGCACTCAGGTGTTTTTAGGCAACGTGCTTTGTCATCCGCAGCCCGGCCGATGCGGACCGGCCTCGTCTCTGCCAACGGCCCACGTTTAGGAAAATAGCGATGCGGCTTACCACCTACACCGACTACACGTTGCGCGTTTTGATACGGCTTGCCGTTGGGCCTCGCGACCTTACAACGATAGCGGAGATCGCGAACAGTTATGGCATCTCCGAGAACCATCTGACGAAGGTCGTCCACAAACTCGGGGTCGCCGGCTATATCGAAACCGTGCGCGGCCGGAATGGGGGAATCCGTCTCCTCAAGAGGCCCGGTGACATCAATATCGGCGAGATCGTCCGCCGGGCGGAACCGGATTTTGACCTGGTGCCGTGTTTCGCAGAGTCTAGTGCATGCGCCATCGAACCTGCCTGCGTTCTCAAGGACGCCTTGGCCGATGCGCGCGATGCGTTCCTCGCAGCGCTCGAACGCTACACTCTCGCCGATCTCGTCGCGCCGCGTCGGAAACTCGCAGCGCTCCTTAACCCGCAGCCGAGGCCGCTATGAGGCAGGCGTCAAAACCCTCGAAGATTAAGCTCAAGCGCGTCTACGAACCGGCCTCGCGGACCGACGGGACACGTATCCTCGTCGATCGCCTGTGGCCGCGAGGCTTGAGCAAGGAAGACGCTGCAATCGACCATTGGTTCAAGGACCTGGCTCCCAGCACGACACTCCGTCGGTGGTTCGGACACGAGCCAGAGCGTTGGGAGGAATTCCGCAAGCGGTATAAAGCGGAACTCGCCGAAGCGCCGGAAGCGCTTACGGAACTTCGTGGCTTCGCGCGCAAGGGACCGATCACCTTGCTGTTCGCGGCGCATGACGAACTGCGTAATAACGCGGCCGTCGTGTATGAACTGCTGGCCGCCAAACCGCGCGCAGGTAGGGTGACGGTCAAGACCACCGGCAAGACGCGGAGAAAAATATGACCGCAATGACCGACGAGGAACGCCTCCGCCGCGCGCGACTGCCTGCGGTGCTGGACTACGCTTTCCGGCCGATGTTTCTCGCCGCCGGAAGCTGGGCGGTTATCGCGCTCGCACTGTGGCTCGCGATGTTCTTCGGATATGTGCAATTGCCGACGCGTTTCGATCCGCTGGCGTGGCATGTCCACGAGATGCTGTTCGGCTTCGTGATGGCGGCGGTGGCCGGCTTCCTGTTGACCGCCATTCCGAACTGGACCGGCCGGCTGCCGGTGCGAGGGCTTCGCCTCGCCGTACTCGCTGGCCTCTGGCTGCTCGGGCGTCTTGCCTGCCTGATTTCGGCGGACCTTCCTGCGTGGCTGGCGGTTCTTGCCGATCTGGCGTTTCCAACAGCACTGCTCGCGGTCGCCGCCCGTGAAATCATCGCCGGGCGCAACTGGCGCAACCTGCCGATGACCGCACCCCTCGCGCTCTTCATCATCGCCGATCTGCTGATGCACCTCGAATTGCTCGGCTTCGCCGTGCCCACGGGGCTCGGCTGGCGCCTCGCCGTCGGCGCGCCCGTCGTGCTGATCTCGGTCATTGGCGGGCGCATCATTCCGAGCTTCACACGCAACTGGCTATTCAAGCGCAAGAGTTCTCGTCTTCCCTCACCTCAGGACATGCTGGATAGCGTCGCTGTGGCTTTGCTTGCCGCCGCGCTCGTCCTGTGGGCGTTTCTCCCCGACCATCGCGTGACCGGCGCACTCCTGATCGCCGCCGCCTTGCTCAATGCTGTGCGGCTTGGTCGCTGGGCGGGCATCGCGAGTTGGCCGGAGCCGCTGCTCTTCATCCTGCACATCGGCTATGGCTGGGTGGCTGTCGGCACGGCTTTGCTCGGACTGTCCACCTTTAACATCGGCGTTCCGGTCGCTTCGGCGATTCACGCGCTGACGGCGGGTGCTACCGCCGTCATGATCCTCGCGGTCATGCCGCGCGTGACGCTCGGTCACACGGGGCGTGAGCTGACGGCCAACCGGGCCACGGTTGCCGTCTTCGTTCTTATCAACGCCGCCGCCATCATCCGCGTCTGCGCCTCCTGGCATACCGAATTCATGACGATCCTGCTCCTCGCGGCGGGCGCGTGCTGGATTGCGGCGTTCGGCCTGTTCGAGCTGGTTTACGGCCCGATGCTGCTGACGCGGCGGTCCCCGTCATGAGCAAACAGCCTCCGCCGCAGGAAGCGCACTGGCCGGAAGGCGCTGTTTTTACCGTTGGCCATTCGACGTTGCCGATCGAGAATTTTGTCGTTCTTTTGCACACCTACGGCATTGCATGCGTCGCCGACATTCGCACGGTGCCGCGTTCGCGTCATAACCCGCAATTCAACGGCGACGCGCTTGGCCGAGCGCTGAAGCCGGAGCATATTGAATACGTTTCCTTGCCCGCGCTCGGCGGTTTGCGCGATGCGCGCAAGGACTCCTCCAACACTGGCTGGCGCAACGCAAGCTTCCGCGGTTATGCCGATTACATGCAGACCGAAGCGTTCGCTGAGGGGCTCGAAACTCTCATTGATATGAGCCGCCAGAGACGTACTGCCATCATGTGCGCGGAAGCGGTGCCGTGGCGGTGCCATCGTTCTCTGGTGGCCGATGCACTCAGTGTGCACGGCATCCCGGCGGTCGAGATTTTATCGGAGAGCAGCTATCGCCTGCATAAGTTGACGCCGTTCGCGCATGTGGACGGAACGCACATTACCTATCCGCCGGAACAATCTACATTACTGTTGTAAGGCCCGCTGTTGTACCTCGGAGAAAATGCGCAAAACGCTCCCGCAACTGCTTAGCAATATCCGCGCATGCACCCATTGTGCCGATGCCCTGCCATGTGGTCCCCGCCCCCTCGTGCAGGCGCATGGATCAGCGCGGCTGCGCATTGTCGGTCAGGCGCCCGGTCGAAAGGTGCACGAAACCGGCATTCCCTGGAACGATCCGTCTGGCGACCGGCTGCGCAACTGGCTGGGTCTGACGCCGGCGCAATTTTACGACTCGCGCAAGGTCGCCATTATCCCCGTGGGCTTTTGCTATCCGGGCAAAGCCGCATCCGGCGATAACCCGCCCCGTCCGGAATGCGCGCCCCGCTGGCATGAACAGCTCAATGCCCATTTACCAGACATCGCGCTGACCTTACTCATAGGACACCATGCGCAGGCTTATTATCTAGGCGATCGCCGTAAGGCTACGCTTGGCGACACTGTGAAGGCATGGAAAGAATATTTGCCGCTTGGCTATCTTCCGCTGGTCCACCCCTCGCCGCGCAACCAACCATGGCTGGTTAAAAACCCGTGGTTCGAAGAGAATCTGGTGCTTGATCTTCGGAACGTAATTCAGGCGCTGAAGTTGTAAGAGCTCACTTTGCGCTGAGCTTCTTCAGGGCCGATCCTTTGTGCATGGCGATATGGTCTGTTGTATCGCTTTTTATTTCGTATTGAGGCTCGTCCTCGCTGGCGTGATGCGTGTGCCCCTTGTAATCCACATCCTTTGAATGGACCTTGATAATCCTGCCGCTGACATGCCCGGCCTCGGAATTCCAGGTGACGTGATCGCCGACTTTGAATTGCTTTTTCATCTCATCGATCCAACGCGCAACCGCGCAAATCAGTTCAGGAGGGCATCAGCCGCATGGCGGAGCGCCGTAACTGCCGACCGATACGCGTCGCAATTCCAACACGGTTGTTGGTTGCAGGATGATTTGAACCTACGATCTAAGTAACTGATTTTATTGGTGGGTGATTCCGCGCAAATGCGAAAGCCCCATAATGCATTGAGATTACGTGGCTTTCAGCTAAGGGTTGGTTGCGGGGGGCAGGATTTGAACTACGACCCCGTGCGCCGTGTCCGCGCAACGCGGCACGCCGGCCGGAACGAATACTTAAGTAATACTTGACATTACTATTAGACAAAATTAATCATGCGCCTCGCGTCAACAGCGAGATGCTCATGTCCAGATCCCAACCCGTCGTTCACGGCCGGCCCGCGGGCCCGGCCGGCCCTTATTCTCCCGCCGCCGAGTACACGCCCATTCGCACCGTCGGCCCATGGTCCGAGGTCGATCCGTCGCTGGTCGAGGAGGGCGGCGGCGTCGGGCCGCCCTTTCCCCTCGATCTGCTGCCCTTGCCCTGGCGGGCCTGGATCGCCGACACCGCCCGCGCCGTCGGCGCGCCCGCCGACTATGTCGTGCCGTCCGTGCTGGCAACCGTCGCCGGCCTCTGCGGCGCGGGCACGGTGGCCCGCGTCACGCCGTCCTGGAGCGAGCCCCTGGTGCTGTGGCTGGCGCTGGTCGGCCGCCGCTCCAGCGGCAAGTCGCCGGCGCTGGCGCCGATGCGCGGCCTGCTCGCCCGGCTCGAAGCGGAACTGAAGGAGAGCGACCCCGACCGTCCGCCGCGCCTCGTCGTCGGCGGCGTCGGCGGCGCAGCGCTCGCCGACGCGCCCGCCGCCCGTCCGCAGGGCGTGTTGTCGTGGCGTGACGATGCCTCGTCGTGGTTCGCCGATCTGCCCGAGGCCGCGACGGCCGCGAGCGTGCTGGGCGCCATGCGGCCCGAGGCCCTCATGGAGACGCTGGCGCAGGGCGACGCCGGCTTCGCCGGCCGCTTCCTCTATGCCTGGCCCGACCCGCCGCCCTATTGCCGGCTGGTCGAGCGGCGCGTGCCCGACGACGACCTTGCCTTCGCCCTGCTGCGCCGCCTCCTGCGCCTCGCCGGCACGCCGGACGAACCGCTGGTGCTGGCCTTCGACGCGGGTGCGGTGAAGGCCTTCGACGACTTTCTCGCCGGCCTGCATGACGCGCGGCGTACGGCCGAAGGACTGGAAGCGGACTGGATGGGCAAGGGCAGCGGCACCGTCGCCCGGCTGGCCGGCATCGTCGAGCTGCTCGCCTGGTCCGGCAGCGAGGGCGGCGGCACGCCGGCGCGCGTCGGCGCGCCGGCCGTGGAGGCCGCCGTGCGCCTGTGGCGCGACTATTTCCGGCCGCACGCCAATCTGGTGTTCGACCGCGCCGGTCCCACCGACCTTCACCGCCAGGCGCGCCGCGTGGTGCGCTGGATCAGGGCCAACGCCCGCACGCAGGTGACGCGCGAGGACGTGCGGCGCCATGCGCTGTGCCGCACGGTCAATGCCGCGCGTACCGATTCGGTCATCGCCCATCTGCTGTCGGGCCATGTGCTGCGCGCGGTCAGCTTCGCGGTCCCGCTGCAGGGTGGCCGGCCACCGCAGCTCTACGAGGTCAACCCGGCGCTGGGTCTTGCGCAGGCACCGGCGGAAACGGCGGAAAGGGCGCTAACCTGACTTTCCGTCGCGCGAAAACGTTGGAGGCTCTGCGCCGGTGTCCAACGTTTCTCCCTCCAGAGTTTCCAACCCGTTGAAAACAGGGAGGAAACCGGCGAGCGCCGGCGAAACCTCCGATGGAACCCCCGCCTTGACCCTTCCCGACCCCGTCCATAGATTGCCGGCCCTATGTCTACTGGGGCCCTTCAGGAGCGAATTATCCGCCCGGTCCGCTGACCGCGGCCGGGTCTTCCTGCCTGTCCGTGCCCGCCTTTCCGGCGGGCGCTCCACGCTTCTTTCGCACCGAGTTCCTCGTGACAACCGATTATAAATCCAGCGTTTTCCTGCCCAAGACCGAGTTTCCCATGCGCGCCGGCCTGCCCAAGAAGGAGCCGGAGCTCCTGAAGCGCTGGGCCGACATGCGCCTGTTCGAGCGCCTGCGCGCCGAGAGCAAGGGCCGGCCCAAGTTCGTGCTGCATGACGGCCCGCCCTACGCCAACGGCAACCTCCATATCGGCCATGCGCTCAACAAGATCCTCAAGGACCTGGTGAGCCGCACCCAGCAGATGCTGGGCAAGGACAGCCATTATGTGCCGGGCTGGGACTGCCATGGGCTCCCCATCGAATGGAAGATCGAAGAGGAGTACCGCGCCAAGAAGAAGGACAAGGACGCCGTCCCGATCGGCGAGTTCCGCCGCCAGTGCCGCGCCTTCGCCGACCACTGGATCGGCGTGCAGCGCGAGGAGTTCAAGCGGCTGGGCGTCGACGGCGACTGGGACCATTACTACTCGACCATGGCCTACAGCTCCGAGGCCGTGATCGTGCGCGAGCTTGCGAAGTTCCTGATGAATGGCGGACTCTACAAGGGGTCCAAGGCCGTGCTGTGGAGCGTGGTCGAAAAGACGGCGCTCGCCGAAGCCGAGATCGAGTATCACGACCACACCTCCGATACCGTTCATGTGCGCTTCCCGGTGCTGACGTCGAAGGGCGGCAGGCTCGACGGTGCCTCGATCGTGATCTGGACCACGACTCCCTGGACCATCCCGGGCAATCGCGCGCTCGCCTACGGGCCCGACATCGCCTATGTGCTGGTCGAAGTCGCCGCCGTGGGCGAGGGCAGCCATGCCAGGGTGGGCGAGAAGATGGTGCTGGCCAAGGAGCTGGTAGGCGCGGTGGCCGAGGCGGGCAGGTTCACGCCCCGGCTTCTGGGCGACGTCGAGGCCGCCGATTTCGACGGGCTGATCGCCGCCCATCCGCTGCGCGGCCAGGGCTACGAGTTCGACGTGCGCCTGCTGCCGGGCGACTTCGTCACCGCCGATGCGGGCACCGGCTTCGTGCATATCGCGCCGGGCCACGGCGCCGACGACTACGAGCTGGGCGTGGCCAACGGCGTGGAAGTGCCCGACACCGTGGCCGAGGACGGCAGCTACTATCCGCACGTGCCGCTGTTCGCCGGCCTGCAGGTCTATACCTCGGTCGGCAAGAAGGGCCCGGCCAACAAGGCCGTCACCGAGGCGCTCGCCCAGGCCGGCAAGCTGGTCGCGGCGGGCCGCATCACCCATTCCTATCCGCATTCCTGGCGGTCGAAGGCGCCGGTCATCTTCCGCAACGCGCCGCAATGGTTCATCGCCATGGACAAGCCGATCGCCGAGATCGGCGGCACCCTGCGCGACAAGGCCTTGGCCGCCATCGACGCCACGCGCTTCGTGCCGCGCGCCGGCTACAACCGCCTGCGCAGCATGATCGAGCAGCGGCCCGACTGGTGCGTGTCGCGCCAACGCGCCTGGGGCGTGCCGATCGCGGTGTACGTGAACAAGGAGACCGGCGAGCCGTTGCGCGATCCCGAGGTCATGGACCGCATCGTCGAAGCCTTCCGCGCCGAGGGCGCCGACGTCTGGTTCGAAAGCCCACCTGAGCGCTTCCTCGGCAACAAGTACAAGGCCGGGGATTACGAGCAGGTGACCGACATCCTCGACGTCTGGTTCGACTCGGGCTGCACGCACGTCTTCACGCTCGAGGGCAATCCCGAGCTGAAATGGCCGGCCGACCTCTATCTCGAAGGCTCCGACCAGCATCGCGGCTGGTTCCATTCCTCGCTGCTCGAGAGCTGCGGCACGCGCGGCCGCGCGCCCTATGACGGCGTGCTGACGCACGGCTTCACGCTCGACGAGCAGGGCCGCAAGATGTCGAAGTCGCTGGGCAACATCACGGCGCCCCAGGCGGTGTGCGACCAGTACGGCGCCGACATCCTGCGCCTGTGGGTGGTCGGCACCGACTACACCGAGGACCAGCGCATCGGGCCGGAGATCCTGAAGCACCAGGCCGAGGCCTATCGAAGGCTGCGCAACACCTTGCGCTACCTGCTGGGCAGCCTCGACGGCTACTCGGCGGCGGAGAAGGTGGCCCATGCCGACATGCCCGAGCTGGAGCGCTGGGTGCTGCATCGCCTGGCCGAGCTCGATGCGATGTTCAGGCCGGCGGTGGAGGATTTCGACTTCCACAAGATCGCGACGGAGCTGCACAATTTCTGCGCCGTCGATCTCTCGGCCTTCTATTTCGACATCCGCAAGGATGCGATCTACTGCGACGCGCCCAGGACGCTGCGCCGGCGCGCCGCGCGCACGGTGATGGCCGAGCTGTTCTCTTTCCTCACCGCCTGGCTCGCCCCCATCACCTGCTTCACCGCCGAGGAGGCCTGGCTGGCGCGGCCCAAGGACGTGCCGGACGGCGACCGGGAGAGCGTGCATCTGCGCACCTATCCAGAGATCCCGGCGGCCTGGCGCGATGCGGCGCTGGGCGAGAGGTGGAAGACGGTGCGCGCGCTGCGCCGCGTCGTCACCGGCGCGCTCGAGCTGGAGCGCGCCGAGAAGCGCATCGGGTCGAGCCTGCAGGCCGCCCCCCGGGTCCATGCCGCGCCCGAGTACCTGAAGGCGTTCGAGGGGCTGGACCTCTGCGAGATCTTCATCACCTCCGACAGCGAGCTGATCGAAGGCAAGGGCCCGCCCGGCGCCTTCACGCTGCCTGACGTGGCGGGCGTCGCCGTCGAGCCGCTGCCTGCCCACGGCAACAAATGCGCACGCTGCTGGCAGGTGCTGGAGGAGGTCGGCCAGTCGGCCAGGCACCCGTTGCTCTGCCGGCGCTGCGAGGAGGCGGTGACCGCATGAGGCTGGAACGCGCGCTCCCAGCGACGAGGACGCCATGAGGCGGATCGATCGCCAGGCCATGATCCTGGTTCTCATCATCGTGCTGGCCGATCAGGTGTCCAAGCAACTCCTGCTCGACTATCTGCCGAAAGCCGGCGCCATCGTGCCGGTGATCGACGGCTTCTTCCGGCTGGTGATCGTCTGGAACGTGGGCGTGAGCTTCGGGCTGCTGGGCGGCGAGGGGGCCCTGCCGCCCTGGATCCTGTCGGCCGTCGCAATCGCGGTCTGCGTCGGGCTGTTCCTGTGGCTGCGACGAACCGACCGGGTCCTCACCGGATGGGGCATTGGCCTTGTCATGGGAGGCGCCATCGGCAATGTTATCGACCGCGCCCGGTGGGGGGCGGTGTTCGACTTCGCCGATTTCCACATAGGCCATTGGCATTGGCCGGCGTTCAATGTCGCCGATTCGGCGATCGTTGTCGGCGTCGGCCTGATGCTCATCGATTCTCTGGTCGGCGAAAAACAGCGCGCGCCCTGATGCAGCCATGATCGCTGGACAAAAGCGGATTCCGAAGGACGAGCGATGCGACGTACGAGCCTGAGATCGGCAACACTCCTTGCGTTCGGTGCCACCCTCTGCGCCTTCGCGCTCGGCGGCTGCAGCGCCCTCGAGAATCTGGGCGGCGGCAAGAAGGTCTCGCCCGACGAGTTCAAGATCGTCTCCCATTCGCCGCTCACCATGCCGCCCAATGCCGAGCTGCGTCCGCCGCAGCCTGGCGCGCCCCGGCCGCAGGAAGTGTCGCCCGCCGACCAGGCCAAGGAGGCGTTGTCGCCGGCGCTGGCCGGCCGCACCCAGCAGGCTGCCGGCGCGGCTGCGCCGCCGGGACGCACCGGCTCGGAGCAGGCGCTGGTCGCGCGCGCCACCAAGGGCGGCGTCGATCCCAACATCCGCAGCGAGGTCAACAAGGATACCAGGACGATCAACGACAGTGACAAGTCGTTCATCGACAGCCTGATCTTCTGGCAGGAGCCGGCACCCTCCGGCGTCATCATCGACCCCGCCAAGGAGCAGCAGCGCCTGCGCGACGCCCAGGCGGCCGGCCAGCCCGCCACCGGCGCCACGCCCACCATCACCCGTCGCAAGCGCGGCTTGCTCGAAGGCATCTTCTGAGGCCCCTGGCGATGCTTCGCCGCCGCGCTTTGCTCGGCGGCCTTGCCGCGGGGGCCTTGGCGTCCGCCGCGCCGGCGTCCGCCAAGCTGTTCTTCGTCGAGCGGCGCGAGGTCGAGACCTTCACCCTGGCCAACGGCCTGCAAGTGGTCGTGCTGCCGTCGGCCCGCGCGCCGATCGTCACCCAGCTCGTGGTCTACAAGGTGGGCAGCGCCGACGAGGTGCCGGGCAAGACCGGCATCGCCCATTTCCTCGAGCACATGATGTTCAAGGGCACCGCGACGGTGGGTCCCACCGAGTTCTCGCGCATCGTGTCCAGGAACGGCGGCCGCGACAACGCCTACACGACCTACGATTCGACCGGCTACTACCAGACGGTGGCGCCCGATCGGCTCGAGCTGGTGATGCGGATGGAAGCCGACCGCATGGTCAATCTGCGCATCACCGAAAAGGAGCTGGCGCCGGAGCGCCAGGTCGTGCTCGAGGAGCGGCGCATGCGGATCGACAATTCGCCCGCCGCGCTGCTCGACGAGGCGGTCCAGGAGCAGCTCTTCGGCTACCACAAGCCCTACGGCATGCCGGTCAGCGGCTATGTCGACGACGTCAAGAAGCTTTCCGCCGGCGATCTGACCGCCTTCTATCAAAGGCACTACGCGCCCAACAACGCGATCCTGATCGTCGCTGGCGATATCACGGCGGAGCAGGTGCACAAGCTCGCCGAGAAATATTACGGCCCGGTTCCCCGCCGCAAGATCGAGCCGCGCCGCCGCCCGTCCGCGGGCTCGCCCGACCTGCCGCAGCGCGTGCAACGCGCCGATATCCGCGTCGCCGAGCCGCGCTGGTCGCGGTATTACCTGGCGCCGTCCTATCGCATGGGCGACACGCAGCACGCCTATGCCCTGCAGGTGCTGGCGCGCCTGCTGGGCGGCGGCGAGACCAGCCGGCTGTGGCGCCGCCTCGTGGTGGACAGCAAGTTCGCCCTGTCGGCGTGGGCCGGCTACAGCCCGTCCAGCCTGGGGCTGACATCGTTCGATCTCGGCGTGCATCCCGCGCCGCAGGCCCCCTTGCCCGAGATCGAGACCGCCGTCGGCGGCGAGCTCGGCAAGCTGATCGACGACGGCGTGAGTTCGGAGGAGGTCGAGCGGGCGCAGAACCATCTCCTCGCCGGGGCGATCTACGCGCAGGACTCGCTGGCCAGCGGTCCGCGCCTCTATGGCAGCATGCTCGGCATCGGCGGCACCGTGGCGGACATAGAGGCCTGGCCGAAGCGCATCTCCGCCGTCACCCCGTCCGATGTGATCGCCGCGGCGCGCCATGTCTGGCGGCCCGAACGCCTGGTGACGGCCTTGCTCACGCCGCAGGGCGGCAGCCGGTGACCGTCACGCGCCGCCTGTTGGCCCTGCTGGTCGCCGCCCTGGCATGGCTGCCCGCCGCCGCCGGCGCGGTCGATATCCAGACCGTGACCACGCCGTCGGGGCTGAAGGCGTGGCTGGTGCAGGACAAGAGCGCGCCGGTGGTATCGCTTTCCTTCTCCTTCTCAGGCGGCGTCGCGTCGGATCCGGCGGGCCGGTCCGGCGTCACCAACCTCATGGCCAACCTGCTCACCGACGGCGCGGGGCCGCTCGACGCCCAGGCCTTCCGGCGGCGGGAGGAGGACGACGCGGTCTCGCTCTCCTTCGGCGCCTCGCTCGACCGTCTGGGCGGCACGCTGCGGATGCCGTCGGCCAATCGCGAAGAGGGCTTCGAGCTGCTGCGGCTTGCCGTCACCCACCCGCGCTTCGATCCCGCCATGGTCGAGCAGCGTCGCGCCCAGACCATCGCCGCGCTCAACCAGGCGAACCAGCGGCCGGCCTCGGTGGCGGCGCGCACCCTCATGGAGACGGAGTTCGCGGGCCATCCCTACGCCAACGATCCCGACGGCACGGTCGAGGATCTCAGGAAGATCACCCTGCAGGACCTCAAGGATCGCGCGGCGGCCCTGCTGATGAGCAGCGGCCTGATCATCGCCGCGGTGGGCGACATCGACCAGGCCGAGCTTGCCCGCCTGCTCGACCACGCCTTCGGCGACCTGCCTGTGGGCGGGCCGCAGCCGCCGCCGCCGGATTGGACGCCGCCCCGCAAGCCGCGCACCATCGTCGTCGAGCGTCCCGTGCCGCAGAGCACGGCGCTGATGGCGCTGCCCGGCGTCATGCGCGACGACCCCGACTGGTATGCGGCCCTGGTGCTGAACCACATCCTGGGCGGCAGCGGCCAGCAATCGCGGTTGTTCCACGAGGTGCGCGAGAAGCGTGGCCTCGCCTACGGCGCCTCGAGCAGCCTGCGCAGCTACCGCAAGGCGGCGCTGCTGGTGATCTCGACGGCCTCCGCCAACGAACGCATCGCCGAGGCGATCCGCATCGTGCGCGCCGAGCTGGCGCGGCTGGGCAACGACGGGCCGACCGAGCAGGAGCTGGCCGACTCCAAGACCTATCTCACCGGCGCGCTGGCGCTGGCGCTCGATTCGTCGAGCGCGATCGCGGGCCTCCTGCACTCCATGCAGGTCGACGACCTGCCGTCCGACTACCTGGCAAAACGGGCCGACCTGATCGCGGCGGTCAAGCTCGACGACGTTCGCCGGCTCGCCCGGAAGCTGCTGCGCGACGAGGCCCTCACCACCGTCGTGGTCGGCAAGCCCGTCGGCATCGCCAGCGATCCCTAGGGGCGCCGGCCATGGGTGCGGCCATGGCTGCGGCCAGTATCTTTCCGCAAGGCGGCGGCCGTAAGATGAGCCCGTCATGAGCGCGCTCCGTCGACTGCCATCCAACCTGGTGAATCGCATCGCCGCGGGCGAGGTGGTCGAGCGGCCGGCGAGCGCGGTGAAGGAGCTGGTCGAGAACGCGATCGATGCGGGCGCACGGCGCATCGCCGTCACCCTCAAGGAAGGCGGCCGGACCTTCCTCGCCGTGGCCGATGACGGCACCGGCATGTCGCGCGACGAGCTCAGTCTCGCCGTCGAGCGGCATTGCACCTCCAAGCTGCCCGACGACGACCTCGGCGACATCCGCACGCTGGGTTTCCGCGGCGAGGCCTTGCCATCGATCGCCTCGGTGAGCCGCTTCGTCATCACCTCGCGGCCGGCCGGTGCCGAGCAGGCCTGGAGCCTCGAGATCGACGGCGGCGCCAAGGGCGAGCCGCGGCCGGCCGCCCATCCGGCCGGCACGCGGGTCGAGGTGCGCGATCTCTTCTTCGCCACTCCGGCGCGGCTGAAGTTCCTGAAGGAGCCGCGCACCGAGTCGGGCCACGTCGCCGATGCCATGCGGCGGCTCGCCATGGCCCATCCTGCCATCGCCTTTAGGCTGGAAAGCGAGGAACGCACGCTGATCGACCTGCCGGCGGCCAACCCCTCGCTGCTGGAGAAGGCCGAGGATGCGCGGCTCGAGCGGTTGGCCGCCATCATGGGCCGCGAGTTCGCCGACAATGCGCTGGCGATCGACGCCAACCGCGAGGGCTTCCGGCTGACCGGCTTCGCCGGCCTGCCGACCTTGAACCGGCCGACCGGCCAGCATCAGTACCTCTTCGTCAACGGCCGGCCGGTGCGTGACAAGCTGCTGGCTGGCGCGGTGCGCGGCGCCTATCAGGATTTCCTGGCGCGCGACCGCCATCCCATGGTGGCGTTGTTCCTCGAAGCGCCGACCGGCCTGGTCGACGTCAACGTCCATCCCGCCAAGACCGAGGTGCGCTTCCGCGACGCCGGCATCGTGCGCGGCCTGATCGTGGGTGCCCTGCGCACCGCGCTCGCCGCAGCGGGTCATCGCGCCAGCACGACGGTGGCCGACGCGGCCCTCGGCGCCTTGCGGCCGCACACCGGCTATGCCTCGCCCCTGCCGATGGGCAACGGACGCGGGCCGTCGGTCCCGCGTGGGCTGGCCGAAGCCGCCGCCCAGTTCATGGCGCCGCTGGCGGCGCCGTCCGCCTGCTTCGAGACGCCGGCCGACGCCTCCAACGGTTCGGCCGCGCAATATCCGCTGGGCGTGGCGCGGGCGCAGTTGCACGAGACCTATATCGTCGCGCAGACCGACCAGGGCGTGGTGATCGTCGACCAGCACGCCGCCCATGAGCGCCTGCTGCATGAGCGGTTGAAGGATCAGCTCCAGGCGGACGGCGTCAAGCGCCAGGCCCTGCTGCTGCCCGAGGTCGTGGAGGTGGGCGAGGACGGCGCGCGGCGGCTGGCCCAGCGCGCGGGCGAGCTGGCCGAGATGGGCCTGGCGCTGGAGCCGTTCGGTCTCGGCGCCGTGGTGGTGCGCGAGACGCCGGCGGTGCTGGGCGAGGTCGATATCCAGGGGCTGGTGCGCGACCTCGCCGACGAGCTGGCCGAGATGGGCGATCATCTCTCGCTCAAGGAGAAGGTCGAGGAGGTGTGCGGCACGCTCGCCTGCCATACCTCGGTGCGCGCCGGCCGGCGGCTGAGCGTCGAGGAGATGAACGCGCTGTTGCGCCAGATGGAGGCGACGCCGCATTCCGGCCAGTGCAACCACGGCCGTCCGACCTATGTCGAGCTCAAGCTGGCCGACATCGAGCGCCTGTTCGGTCGGCGATGAAGCGTATCGTCCTTGCCGCATGGCTCGCGCTCGCGCTCGTTGCGGCCCATGCCCAGGATCCGCCGCCCTCGGTGCTGGACGGCCAGTGGCGCGGCACCAGCGACGGCGGCTCGTGCAACGCGCCGCTCGATTACCAGCTCACCATCGAGGACGGCTTCGTCGACGGCTCGTCCTACGACACGACCGCGCGCGGCCCCGTGCCCAACCAGCATCATGGCCCGCCGCCCGCGCCGACGCCCGGCCTGTGGCAGATCCACGGCGTGGTGCGGCCCGGCAGCTTTCCCCTGATCGCCGTCGCCTCGGTGAGAGGCACCGACCGGCGCGAAGGCACGCTCACGGCGAGGAGCGAGGGCGGCGCGCTGGTCGTCACCGAGACCGGCGGCTGCCGGCGCACGGCGCGCCTGTCGCGTGGTTAGGGCGAGAGGCTTGAGTCATCATGCCTACAGTATTTCGATGACTTGCGACGGGTCGTTTGCAAGGGCTTCGATGGAAGATCGACGTTGCCGAAGCGCGCGTTCGACCTGATCGGTCGAGCCATTTCCCAGTCTCACCCACACTATTCGGACTTGCTCGCCGAGGACAAATCGCAAGGTCAGGAAATCGGCATCCTTGCTGACGATCGTCAATCCTTCCGAAAGGGCGAACCCAACTATCGCCGAATCTTCGGCCGATTTCATGCCGATATCACGAACATGAACTGAGCCCGGAAAAATATCCGCCAAGCGATCGACGAGCTTATGGCTGAGATTCTGATCGAACAGCAATCTCATGCATGGAGCTGCACAGTGCCGCGTTCGCGCGCTGCCGCATAGGCAAGGCAAGCCAGAATATCTTCGCGTGTGAGATCCGGGAAGTCGGACAGGATTTCGTCGATGCTCATTCCTGACGCCAGGTATTCCAAGACGTCGGCAACCGAGATCCGCATGCCTCGTACGCACGGCTTCCCGCCGAGTTTGTCGGGCTCCACAGTAATGAGTGCACGCCAGTCGGCCATGGAGCTTATTGTACCCATGTTGCGACCCGTCGCGCCAGCGGTCCACCTGCGCGCTAACCGCAGCAGATCCGTTCCTCGCGGCCCGCGAGCAGGCGGAAGAAGGCGTCTTGCGGCTTTTCCAGCACGAACATGGCCCGGGCATCGAGGCCGAGATTGAGGCCGCGCAGGACGGCGCCGCTCACGCCGTGGCTCACCACGACGGTGCGCGTGCCCGAGGTCGCGATCTCGGCCAGCATCTCGGCCGACCGCCGGCGCAGCTCGGCATGCGTCTCGCCGCCTGGTGGGCAATAGCCGTGCGGATCGGCGCGCCAGTCGGCGAGCGCGGTGGGATGCGTGACCTCGATCTCCTTCCAGCTGAAGCCTTCCCATTCGCCGTAGCGGAGCTCGGCCAGGCGCGCATCGTCCTGCCATGCGGCGGGATCGAGCCCCAGCTCGCGGCCGATGATCTCCGAGGTTTCGCGCGTGCGGCCGAGCGGGCTGCGCAGGAAGAGCGTTGGCCCCGCCTCGCGCGCGAGCTCGAGTTTCAGCGCGCGTCCCATCGCCTGCGCCTGCAGCCGGCCGCGTTCGGTGAGGGCCGAGTCCCTGGTGCCCTGCATGCGCCGCTCGGTGTTCCAGGCCGTCTCGCCGTGGCGCAGCATGTAAAGGGGAGCGACGAGCTTCATGGCATCTTCCGCAGGATCACGATCTTGGCCGCACCATAGCGCCGCTCGTCCAGCGCCTCGAAGCCCTCCGGCGGCGAGATGTCCTCGTTGTGCGCCAGCTCGACCGTGGCGATGGCGTCCGGCGCGATCCAGCCGGCGCGATTCAGCGCCGCCAGCGCCGGCGCGGCCTGGCCCGAGCGATAGGGCGGATCGAGGAAGACGAGGTCGCACGGCCGGCGCGCCGGCGGAGGACGCGCGGCGTCGGCGCGCACCACCTTGGCCGCTCCGGTCTCGCCGAGCTTGCGCAGATTGTCGCCGATCAGGCGGATGGCCGCGGCGTCATTGTCGAGGAAGGTGGCGTGCGCGGCGCCGCGCGACAGGGCCTCCAGCCCGAGCGCGCCGGAGCCCGCGAAGGCATCGAGCACGCGGGCCTCGATCAGTGGCGAGGTGCCGTCCGCCTGCCAGCTCGCATGGGCCAGGATGTTGAACAGCGCTTCGCGGGCGCGGCTTGCCGTCGGGCGCGTCGCCTGGCCCTCCGGCGCCGCGATGCTCCGGCCGCGATGCTTGCCGCCGACGATCCTGAGCATCAATGCCGCCGCTTCTGCCTGGCCTGCGGCGCCTTGGCCCGGGGTCCCGTGGTGCGAGGGCCCTTGGCATGCGGTTTCGCCCAGCCCGCCTTGCGCGGCGGCGGCTTCAGCCCGAGCAGGTTGTCGAGCGCCTGCGGCGGGATCTCGTCGACGCCGCCGCGCTCCAGTTCGCCGAGATGGAACGGCCCGAAGGCGACGCGGATCAGGCGCATCACCGGCAGGTCGAGATGGGCCAGCACGCGGCGCACCTCGCGGTTCTTGCCCTCGGCCAGGGCGATCTCCAGCCAGGCATTGGTGCGCTGCTGGCGGTCGAGCCGGGCCTGGATGGCGCCGTAGCGCACCCTCTCGATGGTGACGCCGCCCGCGAGCGCGGCCAGGCGCGCTTCGTCGACGGTCCCGTGCACGCGCGCGCGATAGCGTCGGATCCAGCCGTTGGCCGGCAGCTCCAGGCGGCGCGCCAGCCCGCCGTCGTTGGTGAGCAGCAGCAGGCCCTCGGACATGAAGTCGAGGCGGCCCACCGTGACCACGCGCGGCAGGCTCTTCGGCAGCGATTCGAAGATGGTGCGCCGGCCCTGCGGGTCGCGCACCGTCACCAGCTCCCCAGGCGGCTTGTGGTAGCGCCACAGGCGCGGACGGTCGGCGTCGGGCAGGGGCTTGCCGTCGACCTCGATGCGGCTCTTGTCGGTGACGGTGAAGGCGGGCGTGTCGAGCAGCCTGCCGTCGACCTTGACGCGGCCGGCGGCGATCCAGCGCTCGGCATCGCGGCGCGAGCACAGGCCCGCACGCGCCAGCCGCTTGGCGATTCTCTCGGGCCCGTTCATGGACAAGATTTCACTTCGCTGCTGCCGCTCCCAGGAAGGCGCGGAACAGCCGCGCGTCGCCCTCGGAGATCAGGAACTCGGGATGCCACTGCACGCCGATGCAGAAGCGGTAGCGCGGCGCCTCGATGCCTTCGATCACGCCGTCGGGCGCGGTGGCATTGACCACCACGCCGTCAGGCGCGTCGGCCGCCGCCTGGTGATGCGCACTGTTCACCGAAAGCTCGTCGGCGCCGACGATGCCGTGCAGCTGCGTGCCGCGCGCCACCTTCACGACATGGCCGGGCTCGTCGCGCGGATTGGGCTGCTCGTGGGCCAGCGCCGCAACCACCGAATCGGGGATGTGCTGGATCAGCTTGCCGCCCAGCACGACATGAAGGAGCTGCTGGCCGCCGCAGATGCCCAGCACCGGCTTGTCGCGTTCGAGCGCGCCCTGGGTGACGGCAAACTCGAAGGCGGTGCGGCGGTCCTTGGTGACCACAGTGGCATGGGCGGGGCCGCCGCCATAGTAGCCGGGATCGACATCGAAGGCGCCGCCGGTCACCACCAGCGCATCGATGCGCTCGAGGTAGTCGCCGACGCGGTCGGGCTCGTGCGGCAGCGCCACGGGCAGGCCGCCCGCCGCATCGATGGCGTCGAGATAGTTCTGCCGGAGCGCATACCAGGGAAACTTGGAGTAGCCCCCCGGCTTTTCAGCATCCAGGGTGACTCCGATGAGGGGACGAGGCATGCGTCGCAAGATACGCGCGCGCCGCCCGCGGCGCTATAGTGCGCCCCGATGCCCGACGCCGCCAAACCTTCGCCCATGGCGCTGGCGCTCGCGGCCGCCCGCGCGGCGGCTGCGCGCGGCGAAGTGCCGATTGGCGCGGCGATCGTGGGGCCGGCCGGCGAGGTGCTGGCCGAGGCCGGCAACCGCACCGAAGAGCTGAACGACCCGACGGCGCATGCCGAGCTGCTGGCGATCCGCGCGGCGGCCAAGCGGATCGGCGCCCCTCGCCTGGTCGACTGCGATCTCCACGTCACGCTCGAACCCTGCCCGATGTGCGCCCAGGCGATCTCCTTCGCCCGTATCCGGCGCCTCTATTGGGGGGCGCCCGATCCCAAGGGCGGCGGCGTCGAGCACGGGCCGCGCATCTTCGACCAGCCGACCTGCCATCATAAGCCCGAACTCTATCCGGGCCTGGGCGAGCGCGAGGCGGGCGAGCTTCTACGCGACTTCTTCAAGGCGCGGCGCTGACCATTCGGCGCGCACGCCGTCGTCCGTCTCCGCGACGGAGCGCCGCCGACGGTCGAACGCCTGCGGATCGAGCCGCGACAGCGCCCAGACGGCAGCGCCGCGCACCAGCGGCGAGGCGTCCTCGATGAGCGGTTCGATGGCGGGCAGCGCGGTCTTGGGCTGGCCGCTATTGCCCAGCGCATAGGCCACGTTGCTCAGGAAGCGGTCGCGACCGATGCGCTTGATCGCCGTGCCGGCGAAGCGCCGGCGAAAAGCCGAATCGTTCAGTGTCGCTAGCTCCGCCAGCAGCGGCGCGTCCGGGCGTTGGCGTGGGCACCAGCGCTGTCTCTCGCGCCTGCTTGGCGAACTTGTTCCACGGGCAGACCGCCAGGCAATCGTCGCAGCCATAGATGCGGTTGCCGAGCAGGGGTCGCAGCGCGCGCTCGATGGGGCCTTCGTGTTCGATGGTGAGGTAGGAGATGCAGCGCCGCGCGTCGAGCCGGTAGGGTTCGGGAAAGGCCCTGGTCGGGCAGATGTCGAGGCAGGCGTGGCACTGGCCGCAATGGTCGGTCTCGGGCTCATCGGCCGGCAGCTCGACCGACAGCAGCAGCTCGCCCAGGAAGAGCCACGAGCCGAACCGGCGCGACACGAGATTGGTGTGCTTGCCCTGCCAGCCGTGGCCGACCGCCTGCGCCAGGGGCTTTTCCATCAGCGGCGCGGTGTCGACGAAGACCTTCAGCTCGTGGCGATAGGTGTCCCAGATGAAGCGGCCCAGTGCCTTGAGCTTGCTCTTCATCACCTCGTGATAGTCGCGCCCCTGGGCATAGACCGAGATCGCCGCGCGCTCGCGCTCGCCCCAGTACCTCGAGCGGATCGCCGGCCGGCGCGTAGTTCAGCGCCAGCGACACCACGGTCCTGGCCCCGGGCCACAGGCGTTGCGGATCGGCGCGCTCGGCCGCGCGCTCGGCCAGCCAGCCCATGTCGCCCTGCCAGCCCGCCTCGACGAACTCGGCGAGCCGCCGCAGACGCTCGCGGCGCGCCTCGGGCGCCAGGCTCGCCGGCGCAAAGCCCACGGCGTCGAAGCCCAGCCGCAGCGCCTCGGCGCGGATGGCGTCGCGCAGCTCGGCGGGCGTTGCCGGCCGCGGCGGACGTTTGGGCGTCGGCGGATGGCGGCTCATCTTCGCGCGCGGCTCATCAACGGCCGCGGTACGCGGCCACGCCCTGGTCGGGCAGCCACAGGCCCTTGGGCGGCTGCCCGGTCTGCCAGAACACGTCGATCGGCATGCCGCCGCGCGGATACCAGTAGCCGCCGATCCTGAGCCAGCGCGGCGCGAGCTCCCTGGCCAGCCGCCGGCCGATGGCAAGCGTGCAGGCCTCGTGGAAATCCGCATGGTTGCGGAAGCTGCCGAGATAGAGCTTGAGCGACTTGCTCTCCACCAGCCGGGCGCGCGGCGCGTAGTCGATCACGAGATGGGCGAAATCGGGCTGGCCGGTCATAGGGCAGAGGGTGGTGAATTCCGGGGCGGCGAAGCGCACCAGATACAACGCCCTGGGCTGCGGGTTGGGCACCGTCTCCAGCACGGCTTTTTCCGGCGATTCGGGCAAGGCGACCGGATGGCCGAGCTGGGTGAGGCGAGGGTATTTAGTCATGTCACCATCATATGCTAAGCGGGCGGGCATGACTCATCGCGTCGCCATCGTGGGCGCAGGCCCGTCGGGCTTCTATGCGGCCGACGGTTTGTTGCGCGCCAATCCCGACCTGCATATCGACATCATCGACCGCCTGCCCACGCCCTATGGCCTGGTGCGCGCCGGTGTCGCTCCCGACCATCAGGGCACCAAGGCGGTGGTGCGCCAGTTCGACCGCCTGCTGGCCCAGCCCGACCTGCGCTTTGCCGGCAATATCGAGATCGGCCGCGACCTCTCCTGGGAGGAGCTGGGCGCGGCCTACGACGCCGTGATCGTCGCCACCGGCAGGGTGGTCGACAGGAAGCTCGGCGTGCCGGGCGAGGAGCTGCCGCATGTCTGGGGCTCGTGGCGGTTCGTCGGCTGGCTGAACGGCCATCCCGATTTCCGCCAGGGGCCCGATCTTTCGGCGGTCAAATCCGTCGCCATCATCGGCAACGGCAACGTGGCGCTCGACGTGGCGCGCGTGCTGGCCAAGAGCGCCGAGGAGATGGCCAAGAGCGACATCGTGCCGGAGGCGGAGGCGGCGATCGCGGCCGCGCCTCTCGCCGATATCTACGTGATCGGCCGGCGCGGGCCCGAGCATGCCTCCTTCACGAACAACGAGCTGGCCGAGATGGGCCGCCTGGCGCGGGCCGTCGCGGTCACCGACGCCAAGGGGCTGGATGCCGTGCCGCCGTCGACCGATCCGACGCCCGAGCGCCTGCGCAAGACCAAGAACCTGCAGATCCTGCAGGGTTTTGCCCACAACAAGCCCGGCTCCAAGCCGGTCACGGTGCATTTCCTGTTCCATGCGGCGCCTGTCGCCTTCCGGCCGGGCGAGGTCGAGCTGACGCCGGATTCGGTGATGGGCGGCCGGCTCAAGGCCGATCTGGTCGTGACCTGCATCGGCTATGGCGGCGAGGAATTCCCGCGCCGCGAGGATTTCTTCGCCGTCGGCTGGGCCAAGCGCGGACCGACCGGCACGATTCCCACCAACCGCGCCGACAGCCATGCCGTGGCGCAGCAGGTCATGGCCTGGCTCGGCGAGCGCGACCCCAAGAGCGGGCCGGACGTGCTGCCCATCGCCATCGACGCGGCCGGATGGCACCGCATCGACAAGCACGAGGTCGCGGCCGGAGCGGCCAAAGGGCGGCCTCGCGTCAAATTGACGGACTGGCAGGCGCTGTTGGACGTCGCGCAGGACGGCTGACGGCTCTATTCTTGCTGCCGATCGGGGAGATCATCAGGGGGTTGTCATGTTGAAGTTAGGTCGTCGTCTTGCCGGCGCGCTCGCCATCGCTGCCGCGTTCGCCACGCCTGCTTGGGCGCAGTCGACATTGAAGGTGGCGCTGCATTCCGATCTCAAGATCATCGATCCGATCTGGACCACGGCGCTGATCTCCACCCACCACGGCTACATGGTCTACGACACGCTGTTCGCGCTCGACGAGAAGCTCCAGGTCAAGCCGCAGATGGTCGACAAGTGGGAGGTCTCGCCCGACAAGCTCACCTGGACCTTCACCCTGCGCGACGGCCTGGAATGGCACGACGGCAAGCCGGTCACGGCCGAGGATTGCATCGCCTCGATCAAGCGCTGGGGCGCCAAGGATTCGATGGGCCAGAAGCTGATGGGCGTGGTGACCGATCTCTCGGCGCCCGATGCCAAGACCATCAAGATGGTGCTGAAGCATCCCTATGGGCTGGTGCTCGAACTCGCTCGGCAAGGCCGGCTCCAACGTGCCCTTCATGATGCCCAAGCGCATCGCCGAGACCGATCCCAACACCCAGATCACCGACGCCACGGGATCCGGCCCCTTCATCTTCAAGAAGGACGAATGGAAGCCCGGCGAGAAGGCGGTCTACGTCAAGAACCCGAAATACAAGCCGCGGCCTGAGCCGGCCTCGGGCCTGGCCGGCGGCAAGGTCGCCAAGGTCGACCGGGTCGAATGGATCGCGATCCCCGACCAGCAGACCCAGGTCAACGCGCTGATCAACGGCGAGGTCGACCTGGTCGAGATCGTGCCGCCCGACCTGCTGCCGCTGCTGGCCAAGGAAAAGGACATCAAGATCACGGTGACCAACACGGCAGGGCGGCAATACGCCATGCGCTTCAACACGCTGTACAAGCCGTTCGACAACGTAAAGGTGCGCCAGGCCGTGCTCTATGCGCTCTCGCAGAAGGAGTTCCTCGAGGCCAATGTCGGCAACCCGGCCTACTACAAGGAGTGCAAGTCGCTGTTCCCCTGCGGCTCGCCGCTGGAATCGACCAAGGGCTGGGAGGACAAGCTCACGGGCAATGTCGCCAAGGCCAAGGCGCTGCTGGCCGAGGCGGGCTATGACGGCACGCCGGCGGTGCTCATGCATCAGACCGACACGGCCGGACACAACAACCTCGCCACGGTGGCCAAGTCCCAGCTCGAGAAGATCGGCCTGAAGATCGACCTCCAGCCGATGGACTGGCAGACCCTGGTGTCGCGCCGCGCCAAGAAGGACCCGCCCGACAAGGGCGGCTGGAACGCCTTCTTCACGTCATGGGGCGCGACCGATGTGCTGAACCCGGTGTCGGCGGCCTTCCTCAACGCCTCCTGCGAAAAGGCCACCTTCGGCTGGCCGTGCGACGCCGAGATCGAGAAGCTGCGCGACGCCTATGCCTCGGAGTCCGATCCGGCCAAGCAGAAGGAGATCGCCGAGAAGGTCCAGCTCCGCGTGCTGGAATATCCCACGCACGTGCCGCTCGGCCAGTTCACCACGCCGACCGCGATCCGCTCCAACATCGACGGCCTGCTGCACACGCCGTCGCTGGCGCTGTGGAACGTGGAGAAGAAATAGCCCTCAAGAATTCCCTCCCCCGTATGACGGGGGAGGGATAATGCTCGGTCAGTCCAGCCTGACGCTGATCCCCTTGAGATCCTCGCGCGACGCGGGGTAGCGCTTCATCACCTCCGCGTCGTGGCCGGGCACCACCATGTCGATCCGGCCGTCGGCCAGCTTCTTCAGCTTGTCGTAGCCGGCCAGCATGTCGGCCACCGAGAACACGATCGAGAAGAGCTTGTTGTCGTTGACGCCCCAGTAATAGTGGCTGGCGTCGGAGGCCAGCACGAGCCAGCCGTTGCGGGTCATCACCCTCACCGACTGGATGCCCATCGTATGGCCGCCGATCAGGTGCACCGAGAGGCCGGGCTGGATCTCCTCGTCGCCGTCGTGGAAGACCACGCGCTTGCCGTATACCGAGCGCACCATGCCGACGATGTCCTCGATCTCGAAGGCGTGGCGGAAGGCGCCGTGGCACATGTGCCGGCCGGTCGCGAACTGCATCTCCTTGTCCTGCAGATGGAAGCGCGCCTTGGGGAACTTGTCCCAGTTGCCGGCATGGTCGTAGTGCAGATGGGTGATGATGACGTCTTCCACTTCCTTGGCGTCGATGCCGAGTTCGCCGAGGAGGTCGGCGGGATTGCGCTTCACCTCGCGGCCGCGCTTCTTGCCCACCTGGGCGTTGAAGCCGGTATCGATCACGACGGGCTTGCCGCCGATGGCGCGGTTGCCCGTCTCGTCGAGCGGGATCGCCACCCAGACGAAATAATCCATCGGGAAATCGGCATCGTGCGGGTCGGGGGTGATCTGCACTTCCCAGGCCTTGCGCGGCAGGTGGGCGTACTTGACGGCATGCACTTCGTAGATCGGCGTCGAACGCATCTTTGTTTCCTCTCCCAGGGACCCGCAATCCGTTGCAGGAAAGGGTAGCCCGCCTGCCGCCTCCGGCGCTATAGTCGCGGCATGGCCCGCATGGACCTCCTTGCTCGGCGAATTAGCACCCCGGTTTGCACTGCAAACCGGCGTCCCGCTATTCGTCCGCCATTCGAGGAGTCGTCCCATGTCCGCCGTATTGGCGCTCAAGCGTAATTCTTCCACCGTTCGATATTGTTTCGAGGCCGACGCCGAACCGGCCGTGCTGCCGCGCGCGCTCGAGCTGCTGGCCAAGCGCGGCCTGGTGCCGGCGCGCGTCTTCGCCCAGGCCGACGCCGACCTGCTCTCGATCGAGATCGAGGTCGAGGGCCTGGCGCCCGAGACCGCCGATCATGTCGGGCGCTGCCTTGGCGAGATCGTCGGCGTGAGACAGATCTTCTAGGCGACAAGCCGTTCGACGATCGCGTCGATGTGCAGGCGCGCCACGTCGATGCAGGGAAAGCCGGCATTCGCCTCGTCGAAGATCACCGCGAGGTCGGTGCCGGCCAGCAGGATCGCCTCGACGCCGTCGCGCCGCTGCAGCTCGGCGGCGATGCGGCGCAGGCCCGCGGTGTCGTCGTCATTGCCCTGCTGCGTGTCGAGCAGGCGTTGATAGGCCTGGCCGATGAAGGCGATCTCGTCGGGCTGGGCCGTCACGATCTCGACGCCGCCGAGCTGGCCCCACAAGCCGCCTTCCATGGTGAACACGGTGCCGAACAGGGCGACGCGCCGGATCTTGCGGGCCTGCAATTCCGCGGCGATCGGACCGACGATGTTGATCAGCGGCAGGGACGTGCGCTTCAGCAGTTCGCCGATGCAGATGTGCGGCGTGACGGCGGGCAGCACGGCGGCCTCGGCGCCGGCGCGGCGCAGCCGCTCGATGAAGCCCGCCAGGTAGTCCGCCAGCGCGTCGAGCCTGCCGGCCCGCACCAGGCCCTGACCGTAGTCGACATCGGCATGGACGATCACCAGATCGGGCACCACGCCCCGCGCTTTGCACAGGGCGGTGATCCTCTCGTAGTAGTGGACCGTGGCGCCGACGCCCAGGCCGCCCACGATGCCGATGCAGCCGCTCATGCCGGCCAGTTGCGCGACCACACGGCGGCGAGTTCGGGCTTGTGGTCGGCGCGCCGGGCGATGGCGAAGAGACGCGGCGTCTCGGCCTCGAACCAGCCGCGCTTGGGCCGCCAGCGGGTCATGACGTCGACATAGATGTCGAGCGCCGAGAAACGCTCGCCCAGGAACCACGGGCTGCCGGCCTCGCCGTCGACCTGGCGCCACAGGCGCTGGGCATAGGCGTCGGTCGCGGCGCGGAAGGGATCGCGCGCGGTGTTGACCGACACGAAGCGCGCCGGATCGTCGGCATAGGTGAAGGTGGGATAGATGTTGGCGACGATGAACACCAGCCAGCGCAGGAATTTCCCGCGTTCGGGCGCGCCGGGCGGCGGCACCAGCGACTCCTTGCCGGTGATGTCGGCCAGCAGCAGCGTGATGGCGGCGCTTTCGCTCATGACGCTGCCGTCGGGCATGACCAGCGTCGGCACCTGGGCCAGCGGATTGACCTTCACCAGCCTGGCGGCGGCGTCGGGAGTCCGGAACAGATCCTCGACCGGTTCGAAGGCGAAGGGCAGGCCGTACCAGACGAGCTGGGCCTCGACGATGGCCGACCCCCAGCCGGCGCGGCCCCACAGCTTGTAGCCGCTCATCGCCGTCGCCTCACGGCTCCTGCAGGGGCTGGATCAGGCTCGACGTGTCCCAGCGTCCGCCGCCGCGCTCCTGCACGCGGGCATAGAACTGGTCGACCAGCGCCACCAGCGGCATCTGCGCCTTGGCGCGCTTGCCCTCGGCCAGGGAGATGCCGAGATCCTTGCGCATCCAGTCGACGGCGAAGCCGTAGTCGAACTTGCCGGCGATCATGTTCTGCCAGCGATTCTCCATCTGCCAGCTCTGCGCCGCGCCCTTCGATATGGCGCTCATCGCCTTGTCCATGTCGATGCCGCAGCGCTGGCCGAGATTGAGCGCCTCGGCGAGCCCCTGCACGATGCCGGCGATGCACATCTGGTTCATCATCTTGGTGATCTGGCCCGCGCCCGGCGGGCCGATCAGCGTCACCGCCTTGGCGTAGGCGTCGGCCACCGGCTTGGCCTTGTCGAACGGCGCGGCCTCGCCGCCGCACATCACGGTGAGCTGGCCGTTCTCCGCCCCCGCCTGGCCGCCCGACACCGGCGCGTCGATGAAGTCGATGCCCTTCTTCTTGCCGGTGGCGTGGAGCTCGCGGGCGATGTCGGCCGAGGCCGTGGTGTTGTCGAAGAAGATCGAGCCATGGCCCATGCCGGCGAAGGCGCCGTGCTCGCCCAGCACGACCGAGCGCAGGTCGTCGTCGTTGCCCACGCAGCAGAACACGATCTCGCGGCCCGCGGCGGCCTCCTTCGGCGTCCTGGCCGTCGCGCCCTTGTGCTTCTTGGCCCACGCCTCGGCCTTGGCGAAGGTCCTGTTGTAGACCACGACGTCGTGGCCCTTGGCGGCGAGATGTCCCGCCATCGGGAAACCCATCACGCCCAGTCCGAGAAACGCCACCTTGGCCATCGTCTGCTCCCGCGAATTTCCGTGTGGCGCGATCATAGGGCCTATGGAGTGAACTGCAATCCGGGCAGCACCCCGGCCAGCCAGGGACGCACGCCGGCCAGGCGGGCGAAGTACGACTGCTCGCCGTACGTATCGCCGGTGCCGGTCGCATTGACGCCGACAACGAACCACCGTCCGTCGATGCGCATCCAGGCCGAGCCGCCGCTGTCGCCGCCGCCCAGGATGCCGTCGAGCCGCTGGCCGCCCTCGGCCTCGCGCCGCAGCGTGACCTGCAGCCAGTTGCCCGAGTCCTCGTCCGGCTTGTCCGCCGCCGTCGGCGCCGTGACCTCGTCGACGGTGTTCTCGGCGGCCGTCTTGTTGTTCTGCGGCGTGTCGTAGATGCCGTCCTCGCCCGTGGAGCCCAGCCCGCGGCTGCCGAACCCCACCATGACGATGCGCGTGCCGACCTTGACCTCGCCGGCATAGAGCAGGGGCGGCGGGCCGCCGTCGGTCACCGGCCGGTCGAGCCGCACCACGGCGACGTCGTAGCCGCTGCGGTTGTTGCCGTCGCCGTTGTAGCGCGGATGCTTCAGAACGCGCGTGCCGTGGCATACCGTGCCGGTGCGGGTGCGATAGAGGTAATTGTCGGCAGGCTCGCCGCCCTTGAAGTTGTGGGCTGCGGTCAGCAGGTAACCGGCGCCGCCGAAATTGCCGAGCCAGGTCCCCGACGCGTCGTCCCACTCCTCGCCCTCGTCCTCGGAGAAGGCGATCAGGCCGTCGAACTGCGGCTGGTTGGCGAGGGCGATGTGGGCCCGGAAGCCGTCCTTCTCGCGACCGGGCCGGCCGCCATCGGCGCGCCACGTGCCGTCGAGGATGATGACGGCGCCGGCCGGACGAAGGCCGCCCGCCAACGCCGCGGTGGCGATCGTGCCGGCAACTGCGCGGCGGCGGGTGAGGATCATGACTGGACCGGCAGCAGCAGCGGAGTACCGAAACGGATAAGCAACGACGGCGCGGCGAACGCCCAGGTCCGACGATAGAACGCGGCGTCCGGGGTGGGGAGCGCCACGATCGCCGCACCCGTCGATCCGCGGATGGGCAGCAACCGCCGGATTCGCGGCGCATAAAGCGTGCCTGATCGACGCTTGCGCGGTGGGGGCCTTTCGCCTAGAACCCGCGCCGTGCCCCGATAGCTCAGCTGGTAGAGCACGTCATTCGTAATGATGGGGTCGGCGGTTCGATTCCGTCTCGGGGCACCATTAAAATCAAGCTTTTGGACGAACAGCGGGTAAGTGCGCTGTCTGTCGGGGACACACCGGGGACACAAGCGGCGCGATTTCGCGTCCAGATTCAGGTTACCGACCCCTGCCACCGTAGTACCCGCCATTGCGCGCTCGTTGGGGGGCTGGCCGCAAATCGCCCCACTTCAACATGAACTTCACCAACTCGGGCGACAGCGCGCAGGTCGACGAGGGTATAAGCGTTACGCTGGTCGGCAGTGTGACTCGGCCGCAGCTGCAGCTGCGCTCGCCGCTCCCACCCCGGAGTGCAATGCCGTGCGTAAACGCCCAGGTCTTCTGGCCTGTTCTCACGCGCACGCAAGCAAGGGGGATCGGCGGCCCCCCGGCCCCGGGAACCACCCAAGGGGGCGCGCTCTCGCTATGCGTTAAGCGCGTCATCGCTCTCGAGCGCTCGCGCAATGGCACGTCTCCGTAGTTCTTCGGTCGCGCTCGCCGAACGAGGACGCACCGCATCGGCCGATTGCCTCCCCGTAGGGGGAGCATCCTGGCCGGGCCGATCCCCCGGTCCCGGGGACCACCCCGAGGGGGCGCTCTCGCACCAGCGAGCGGCCCCACCCCCGACGGCTACGTTTCAGCACGGCCCCTCGAAAAAATTTCAGTTTCGCCGCGAGCCTTGGATCCTCTTGGCATGACTGCCGGCGCACCCGGTTCCTCGGGATTAGCCTGCGAACAGGTCAAAACAGGTGCATTTTCATGATAACGTGGGACATGACGAACGGAGCCAAGCGACCTGGCACCTGGGCGAAGGGACAGTCAGGCAATCCGGCGGGCAGGCCCGCGCTGCCGGCTGAATTTCGCGAGCAAATCCGCAGCCACTCCGCGGCGGCCATTGCCGTGCTGGTCAGGGCGCTCGACGACGAGGATGCACGGGTCCGGGTGGCAGCCGCCAAAGAGCTCTTGGACCGGGGATACGGCAAGCCGGCGACGGTGGCCGACGTTACGCTGCGGCAGGAGCCAGTCGATCTAGCGCAGGCGCATTTGCGGGCGCTTCTAGAGCTTGCCGCGAAACGACGAGAGCCTGAGGACATCGCACCCAAGCACGACGCCTAGTCCCTGCGGAAGCCGCGCCCCATCCAGAGCTAAAGGAGGCCTAGCACAAGCACTACGGCGGGCGGGCCTATGATTATGGCTATTGCATCCCAAATTGGGATTACGCTCGGCCATTCCGTTTCATCCCATCCCCCTCCACATAACGGAGATCCACGGAGGGCGTCGATGAAACAGGTCGCGATGTGGTAGTACCAGCCGGCGCCAACGATCCAGCAGATTGCTGCGAGCAGCCACAACCTGAACAGTCCGCGCTTCCAGTTCAACTCCGAAAGCCTCTGGATACCCAGAGCAGGATGTAGCCGAGAAGCAGCAGGGTCACGGGCGGGCCAATCGCCCAAGCAGCAGTTTTAAGAAATTCCGCCGTTGGGTAAGCATAAGGAAAATCACACCACCCACTCGATGGCACACCACTAAGTTCGCCGATAAGGCACTGTTCCCGTGTCCACACGGTGACACCAGCCCAGAGCACCGACAACATGAGCCACAGTCTGAACAGTCCGCGCGACCAGTTCATCGTCGGAAGCCGCGCCCGACCCAAAGCAACGAATAGCCCAGCACAAGCAGAACAGCCGGGGGAAGGAATCCTCCTAGGACCCATCCCCAGGCCGCCGCCCACCAGCGAGACCACCGCTGTCCCCAAAAGCTCCTAGCAATAAATTCTTCGTCTTCCTTCATGAGGTACCGCGAGAGAAACAGTCGGCCGCCATCGGGAAATTGCACGACAGAGCCCAAGCCCTTAGCCACATACTCCTTCTCGATAGCGCTTCTGACCTCATAACCGGGAATGTCAAAGGTCACGGGATCCTTCGCCGGCAGAAATATCTCGTAGTAGGGCAGCTTCCACTGCTCTTCTGAAAGCGAGCCATCGGCAGGAAATCCCTTATCTTTCCGCATGGCCGGGACATACGTATGCAGGCCTTCCAAGGAGCTTCTGACACTTGGAACGGCCAGAACGCACACGCCTGCAATCCAAAGAGGCGATATCAGCAGCCACGCCCTGAAAAGACCGCGTCTCCAGTTCATCAGCAGATCCCCCGAGGCCTCATCGTACTGCTCAGACATCGGGTTTGCACCCAACACCCCATGACACGCGCAGGCTGTGACCCGATGGGCTACGACGCCATGCAGATTTCGTCCCGACGTCGGCAGCCTAGCGGCTGCATGACGTGAAACTTGAGAGAGCGGGACCGCGCGAGCGCGCTTGCGCTTGAACTCGTAGCCGGTCCGCGCCGCGCTCTCGCTTCCCACATGAAAGACAAATCGTTCTTAGTTAGATCGCCCCTCTTGAAAGCATCTTTGCTTCATTGGGTAAATTCCCTTCTGGGCTAGTTAGTGTGACTGCTGGGTCACATGGTGAGTGACCGTAGGATCACATCGCATGTGACCGTAAGATCATGTTTCGGGCCTGCGGCCCATAGTGCGCGGTGGCGCATAGGGCGGAAAAAGCAGCCGGTAGACATTCCGGTATCGGCCGCAACTCGTCGGCTTGCGGTAGCGGTCAAGATAGCCACCAGCGAGCAAGCGTTTGATGGCCCGGCAGACGGTCGCCCGATTGATGCCAATGATGAGCGCTATCGTGTCCTGTGAGGGCCAGGCGCTGCCGTCGCGGCCGGCATAGATGCCGATGGCTGCCAGCACCCGCACATCGGTGGCGGTCAAACTGCGGTCCACCACCGCTCGAGCGGCGAGCTTGGACCACCGCTCTCCCGCGGTCGTGATGGGGGCTACTGCGCCCTCCATTCAGCTCACTCAGGCCCCTTCAGGCTCTTGCTCGGGATCGGCCACGAAGCGGATTGTCACGGGCGTTTCGAGAACGTGTCGACCATGCCAGCCGCCAGGGTGTTCCTCCCGCTCGGTACGGATTGCAAGCCCGTAGCGTGTGCGCAGTTGGTGGCAGTACGCTGCGAGCCTATAAGCCCAGCTCGCCGCTTCCAGCGCCGTAACGCCCCTGTCGCCACCGTTCACCAAAGCAATCAGCGCCTTTGCCGCTTGGCCGCGCACGATGAAAGGCCGGTCGTCTTCGGACGCGAGCGCGACTGCCTCGATGTAGAGGCGCGCCGTCATCGGTCGTCTCCACATTTGTAGCCGGCGGCGAGGGCAACATGCAGCGCGGTGGATGCCGGCAGCCCGTAGCCACGAGCGAGACGCCTCGCGGCCAGCGGCAGGGCACGGACGCGGGCTTGGGCGCAGTAGTCGAACAGAGGGAGAGAGGGAGCGCGGCCATTGCGGCGGTGGCCACTGGCAGGTAGTTTGAGGGTCATGGTTTGACCTTGTGGAAAGGGGTTGAGCCAGTCGCTTCGCCCCGCCGCGGTTTGCGCCGTGCGCGGGGCTTTTCGTTTCAGGCGGGCAGGTTGTCGCTGGTGGACATGCGCAGCGGGCCAAGGCGCTTAGAGGCCCAAGCGTCCAGCTCGGCGCGCGGGTAGAGCGGGAAACGACCTGCGAGATATGCCGGCGGTCCGTCCGACTTTTGTGAAAATATCTTCGCGAGCGTAGCAGGCGCCAAGCTGAGGCCGTACATCTCGCGCAAGTACCGGGATGCCTCGGTCCGACGAAGATTCGGCGGCCACCCTTCGATATCGGGAGCGGTGTTCAATTTCTGTCTCCGAACAGCGCGCGCCGGAATTGGCGAGCGGTTCGCAGAACCGTGCGCCCGGATTCGGATAGCAGTCAGGGATTCGTTCGGCGCTACCCGTCAAATAGTGGGTAGCGGGAAGTGATTCATTCCGCGCTACCCGCTAGAGCCAGCCTTTGGAGCGCGCAGAGGCGGAAAGGAAATCGACATCCGAATGGAGCGGCTTCGGCAGGTAGTCCTTCGGATTCCTTCGCACCTCCTTCGGGATCCTTTGAAATGCTTCCTTTAGCGAGTCCGACGTGGTGCGCTTCCTGTAGGGACGCGGCAAGGATTCAAGTCGCTTGGCAGCCTCCTGCCGTGTGGTTGTGGCGGCCTCGTTGGCGAACCAGCGGAATACCCAAAAGCGGCTCTTCTTCATCTCCGCTTCTTTGGCCGCAATCACCTCGACGAATTGCGCCTGATAGAACGCGGTCGCATCGAATGAAGCGATAAGGCCGCCACCGGCACGTATCCAATCCCCATGAGCGTCCGTGTCCAACTTGTTGCGCCTTGCCCTCCGTGTCCGAAAGGCAGGGACTAAATCACGCGCAAGAGAAATCGCCAGCGCGCACCAGCGATAGGCCCGGTCCTCGGGTCTGATTGAAGAATCCGCGAAACTGCCAAACGGCGGCACTAGCCCGTAGTGCATCCCCAGCAGCTCAACGCATTGCCGTAGCGTTTTTTCGTCCGAGACGTGACGACGCTTCAGCAGAATTTCCGGATAGTTGGGAACCCGGACAAGTGGTCGTTCGGCCAAATCGCACCTCCGCATCGGTGCATCCGCAAGAAGGTCGGCGCGCCAGTCCGAGTGCGGTCTCGGATGTTCGCCCGGCCAAGGGCTAGGCGCGCCGGTTCAATCAATACGGCAGGGCTTCGCGCCGCCTCGCTTTGAGCTCGACAACCTTTGTAGCCTTGCCTCCGCCCTTGAGCGCGCCGGCCAACTTACGGGACGTGCGGTCAGCCACGGCTCGAACTGGGTCAAGCTGCAAGTGCGCGTATCGTTGGGTCGTAGCCGCCTGCGTGTGTCCGAGCACCTTTCCGACCAGATAGAGGGATCCGCCATCGGCCACCGCTACGGATGCGAAACCATGACGCAAGTCGTGCATCCGAATGTCCTTGAGCCGCGCCGATGCCCTCAGCTTGCGCCACACGCGCGGGATGCCGACGTGATGGCCTTTCCCCCTCGCTGCTGGAAACACCCAGGGCGAGCCTTGCTTCCGGGGCAGCCCATCTAGGAGCGCGAGCGCTGGTGCGCCCAGAGGCACCACTTTTGAGCCCGTTTTGGAATCAGGTAGGCGAAGCGCTCCGCGCTCAAAATCGACGTGCTCCCACTGTAACGACGCGATTTCATTCCTTCGGGCGCCGGTCAGCACCAGCAGGCGAAGGATGGCCAGGGAGTTGCGGTTCAGACCCTGCTGTTCTGCCTTGGCGAAGGCTTCCCCAAGACGCGCCAGTTCCGCGCCGGAAAGAAAACGCTCGCGCGCCTTTGGCTTGTTCAGGTTGACGCCCTTGCCCGGATTGTCAGGCCGGAACTTTCGGGCCTTGGCCCATTGCAGCATGGCCGATAAGACCACGGTGGCGCGCGCCGCTGCGGCGGGACCGCCCTTCACAATCGCCCTCCCACGCTTGCGAGTTGTTTCGTCCGCCTTGGTCTTGCCCTCTGTCACGTCTCTCTGGAACTTCTGAATGTCGTCGGACGTGAGGGATGCGAGGTGCCGGCGCCCCAGCAGGGGGACCACATGGCGACGGAGATTGCTCGCGTCCGATGCCCAACTGGCCGCTTTCTTCGCCGGCTTAGAGGCGCGGCCCTCAGTTAGGTAACGCTCAACAAGCTGGGAAATGGTCATATCTGCCCGCTGGGCGTGACGGTCGGCGGAGGGGTCAGCGCCGTCCGCAGCCTCCACAAGGGCTTTACGGGCCCGCTGGCGCGCTTCGTCGGGTGTCAGCACCCCAACCCTCCCTAACGCAAGCTTTCGGGTCCTGCCGGACGAATTTCGGTACTGCACGACCCAGGTGCGCGCGCCCGATGGCTTGGCCCTTAGGGCGAAGCCGGCAAGGTCGGTATCTCGATAGAGCGTATCGCGCGCGACGGGCTTCAGAGCATCTACGAAACGCTTGGTTAGCTTGGGCAAGGGAGCCTCCGCAACGGCTAGTCCGAGGGGTCTTCTTGGCCGGGGACACACCGGGGACACAACAGGGGGAAAGCGACAGTAATTTCCCCCAATTTCTATAGCATGCAAATATTAGCCTAATTGCTGGATTTATCAAGCCACATCGCGCCTGGGCACACTTCAGATAAGACGGGAAAAGACATTACCCCGTCATTCGTAATGATGGGGTCGGCGGTTCGATTCCGTCTCGGGGCACCATCACCGCTAGAAAGTAAGATAGATACTTCAACCTATGATGCCGGTCGTCGTCGGTCGAAGCGCAAGCCGGTCCTGATTCTGTTAGAGGATGCACACTGGGCCGATGCGACCTCGCTTGAGCTTTTGAATCTCGCGATCGAACGCCTGCGGCGCCTGCCTATCCTGCTGCTGGTCACCTACCGTCCCGAGTTCGATGCGCCGTGGCAAGGGCTGCCCGAAGTGACCAGCCTGCCGCTCGGCAAACTGGAGCGCCATCAGGCCGAGGCCGTGATCGAGTGCGTCACGGCAGGCCCCAAGCTTCCCGCCGAGGTCGCAGCGCAGATCATCTGACAAAGAACATCCTGCATGCTTAGTGGGGTTCGTGCTGTGCGGCGACAGCCAGTCGCCATCGGATTGTCCCCTGGGCCGGCGAGTGCCTCGGGTGTTTCTCCGGCGGGAACGGTTTGTGGGCCTCGGCAACTGTCTCACACCCACATCCGCTGCATCGATAAATTCCAGAATAGACGGGCGTTTCTCCGGGCCCATACTCCTTGTCGAACTCCGGACTGCTGCTGACTTCTACGTCATTGCTGCGCCTGAACAGCGTCACGAACTGCTCTCCTTCCCCGATCACATGGGCCCACACTATTGGGTCGAAGTCCTCGTGCGTATCGGAAGAACTCCCCAATTTGTCGCCGGCGCCTCCCTAGTTTGCGCGGGTGGCCTTGGTGGCCAGGAAGGAGCATAGGTGGGTCGCCACGCCGGGCGGCAACGGAAGTCGCCGGGCGCCGGGCTTGCCGATCAACCACGGCGGCGCGTCTTTCCAGGGCAATTCCCATGCCGACACGGACCTGCGGCAGAACCGACGCACGCTCACCGGCCCTACTGCGGCTCCGCGTTGGGACGATTGCGAGCAACTTCGTCGCGTCGTGTGTGACTTAGCTCACAGACACCTGCCTACCGAACGGCAATTCGTGATCGCCCTCAAAAGAGGAGAGGAGAAGCCCGTGCGTGCCATCATCGACAAGAGCGTGCCATCCGCCTTGACATACTATTCCACCTACTTGGCCGAGCCGTCTCCTGCCGGCGATATTGCCTTCAAGTCGGACGACCTTACAACGGTCGATCATCTCGACATGAAAAAGCTCCTCACGGAGATGAAGGCAGTCGGCTCCGGAGGCGAGATTTTTGTGGCCACGCATTCTTCGCCGACCGGTTTTCTCATGAAGCTCTGGCCGGATGCAGGCAGTTCACTGCTGTTTTCCGTCATGGACAAGATTCTGGAGACCGCCGACGGCGTCCGCCGCCGCGAGGCGATCAAGTCGCTTCCTGCGACGCGGGTACCGGAGGCCTGGCGGAAATGGTTCATAGACTTCGATCCTGGAATTAAGCTGGAATCGGACTTCTCGACCAATCCCGAGTGGCAGAAGTTCGTCGAGAAGCAGTTCGACCGCTGGTTCGAGGATCGAGGCAGGTTGGTCCTAAAGCTCCGCAACTCGGGACGCGACCTCAGGGAATTGCTCGACCTGCTCGACAGCGTGCGAAAGCTGGGATTCAAACGGATCGAGTTCCGCGCGTGCCAGATCGGAGTCAACCAGGATCAGTTGAAGAAGGTTGCCGCGTTCCTGCAGGTGTACACAGTGGTTGGGCCGAAAAATGTTCAAACGTTCTACGGATCCATTGCGTTCTCGCACATCAAATTCATCGCCGACGCGGCAAAGCGCGCCACGGCGTTGAAAACGTTGGGAGGCCGGAAACTGGACGGTTCGATCGGGATTTTAATGCTCCCTCACGGCGTCCAGATCGTCGCCGAAGACCGGAATGCGATCCAAGCGTTCGTCAAGAAATACATCAGCGCGGCGTTCAGCGATCCCCGCGCCACGTCCTTGGTGCTCGGAGGAGTGAACTCCGTAGGGTCGGGTCCCGTCTCATTCACGTTTCCCCTTGAAGGCGACTACAAGAAGTTGCTTGGCAAGTACGACGCGAGCGCGCCCAGCGGGACCGCAGTTCCGTAGCTGGCGAGAAAGCCACTAGTTTCCGACGTTGCGGCATACCGGAGCAAGATGGTTTGCAGATGCCGTGACTGCCGACGCAATACTCGAGCGACTGAAAGGCGAATTGCCGGTTACCGCTGATGGTCGACCAACCTTGGCGCTGGTGGTCGTGGTTGTCGGCGGTCTGGCGTGGAAATCATTCGCTTTCTTGATTGCTGGCTGGTCCAACTGTGCGTCTTCCGCGCGAATAACCACGCCAAGCCGAGTTCGACGAACTCCTTGGATCGGAAAGCGCCCTTGATGGAAGGCTGACGAAAAGGGAGGCTGAACGATTGATCCGGACCCTCGGCGAGCTTGCCGACCTGATGAAATCCAAAGTCGCGTCGGCCCGGAAGCCTGGAACTCTGGGGCCGCATTCAACGCTGGACCGCTCAATGGCACCTTCATGGTGCCGGGAAGCAGCGGTCTTCTGTAGCCTTCAGCGTTGGCGAGATGCCGCGTGAGCGAGGACGCCCTTCGTGACATTTCTCACAAATTCCTGCTTTTGCCGTGAGTAGGAAGGACAAGTGCAGAAATGAGGAGAATGGGGAGCCGGCTTTGAGGCCGTCCGTCGTTTCAGGGTAACCGATAGAGCGTTACCCGATGAGATAGCCGGGTGCGTGCGCATCGGACAACGAATGAGGTACTCTCCATGGCATCTAAGCCACAACAAGACCACCTTCGATCCCAGGAAGCCCTTCAGAAGGTCCTGCGCTCGCCAAATTCACCGCTCGATGCAAGCATCCGCGTCCCTCTGGAGAGGTGCTTTGGTCGCGACTTCAGTCGTGTCCGTGTGCATACCGACGACTTGGCGGCCCGCTCGGTTCGTGGCCTGGGGGCCGGTGCGTACACGGCCGGATCGCACATTGTCTTTGGCAAAGGGCGATACAGTCCTGGAACGCGCGCAGGCCTATGGCTGCTTTGTCATGAGCTCGCCCACGTGGTCCAGCAGGAGGGCGAGTGTGCGCCGACACTCTGCGCGACTGCCGCCGCCGATGATCTCCTGGAACGGAATGCTGACCGGGCTGCCGATATCGTCACGGCCGGTCGCGCGTTGCCGGCGGGTTTCGCGTTCGGGACGGCCCCTGCCGGCGTCATTCAGTGTCACGACGACACGCCGTGCACCGGCCAGGTGGTCACGCCCAACGAACCCGGCCGCCAGGGAATAGGCGGCAATTGGGCGATCGAGATTGCCTACAAGACGGACCCGGAGATCGAAGACCATGCCGATGCCCTCTTCTTCGGCAGTCAGTACGAAGGAGAGCGTTTCGGCACTGACGTCCTGCTGCCCAAGGGGGCGCCCAACAAGGCTTTCGGAAACATGCTCCTGAGCCGATTGCGAGGGCTCACGAACCAGCGCAGGCCTGACATCATTGATTTTGAAAGACGCGTGTTCTACGAGATCAAGACTCCCCAATTCGTCAATGACGGCATGGTGCAGCTCGAGAGCTACTACAGGATAGCCAACGAGGTCATCCGCGAGTACGCGCGCTTCCATGAGCCACCGTGGGATCGCAGCAAGGCGCGCTGGTATCCGCCTCACATCCTGGCCTATCCCGGCGACTGGAAGGCCATCGTCTGCACGCAGGAGACTGACCACCAGCGCTATCCCGGCATGATCCTCTACGACATCCGCAAGAGGACCGGTCGGCGACGGGACGCCGAGGGCCAGCGCGTGACCGTGTTCGATACGGTTCGCATCGACAACGACTTCGCCCCGCTCAAACCGCAGCTCGTGGCGGAAGCGGCAAAGCAAGTCCGCTTCTACGACCCCAACGAGCCGCGCTACGTCATCATCATACCGCGAGAACTCTACAAGAGATGGCCGCGTCAGCAGAGCGAGCTCTGGGACAAATTGCGCGTGACGCCGTCCTACGGCGATGCTCCGGGTGCTTCGTATGTGCGGCACGTCAAGGGACAGCTGGTGGTCGTCGCCGCCATCGTCTCGATCGTCGGCATAGCGGTTCTGATCGCCGTAGGCGCCACTGTCATTTGCGCCATCAGCGCAGGAGCCGTGGCGGCGGCCGAAACGGCGACCGTGGCCGAAGCCGCGACGCAAGCCGACGTTATTTCCCTGGCCGCCTATCGCGCAGCAAAAGCAGCGCCTGCGGTCAAGGCATTGGCGAAGGCGGCGGGGGTCCTGTTTGTCCTCGGTACCGTCAACAATGCCGATGCCGATACGCCCACGGTCAACTCCGTCGGGGCCATCAGGGTCGTCGCGGTCGGTGACTTCGAACTCTTCGGCACACCGATAGCCGGAAGCACGTCCGACGGTCTGGTTTCGCCGGTGCTGCATTCCCCGGAGGCGACGAGAGGGAAGTTCGAACTGGGGTCGATCGTGGTCTATGACCATGCGGAGCATGTCGTTATCGGCCAGATCGGCGTCCGCTAGATGTCGGGCCTCCTGTTGGCGCCGCCTCCTCGGGTCTGCAGTGAATCCCAGGCACATTCCGGCGGATTTTGGATAGCAATGCCGTTCGATCCGTCGCGGCCAAGCGCGCCCCAAGCGGACATGTCCTTCCTGTACAGTTCCGACCACTTCGACAACGGGCAGCGGCGCCAAGCATGGTTGCCTCTTGTTGTACCTGCCACAATCTATACGATCCGCAATACGACCGAAGGTGGAGGCTGGCCATTGCATGGAGTCACCGCCAACGCACGGCGCCGGAAGGTCTCGTGAAACGCATTCTCATCACACTCGCGATGATGGCGATGGTGCCGCTGACCACGGCTCGCGCGCAAGTCAATGACAAAGCCTACTGTGCGCAGCTTACCGATCTCTATCGCCGCTATGTGCAGAATGCTCCGGGCCGGGGGTTCGACGTTGAGGCCTCGGTGGCGCTTGAGGATTGCAGGAAGGGCAACGCTGCAGCTTCCATTCCGGTGCTGGAGAAGAAATTGCGCGAGAATCTGATAACGCCGCCCGGCGGCGGCGAATTCAAACCATAGCCTGGTTCAATCGTATTGTTTCAGCTTGTAATTCTCCATCACCCACTTCAGCGTCGCACCGTATTGCGGATCGGTGGCGTAGACGCCGCTGAGCGCGTCGGCAAAACGATCTGGATCCTGGACGACCTCCATGGCTGCCCGATAGGGCGAGCCCGTCGACAGCAATTTGCCGTGCGTCTCGAACGCTTCAGACAAGCTTGCGAAGCGCCGGAATCGAGCGGACATCATCACCACCTTGCCGTCGATGACTTCGCGGGTCTCGCTTTCGACCGCGGGCTGAGACTCCAGCGCCTTGATCCCAAAGGGGTTGTTGCTGTCCGGCGGCATTGCCGATCCCCAAGCGCTCTCGACGATCCATTGCGCCAACGTGATGGAGGCCGCGATGCCCCAACGCTTGTGAGAGATCTTGGCGGCCTCGATCACGTCCGGCGGAAGAATCCCGACATGACCAAATCGCGTTGGGGGAGGCTGCTCCTTGGTCACCAGCGGACGAGCCGCCAGAGCGTAGTAGGTCGGGCTGCCGGGTGCGACCTGCCCCGTCGGCGGGTTCATGTTCATTATGACCGCCTGGAACGCTTTGATGGCCAGGATCGTCCCAGGGTCCATGCTGCCCGTGACGGGAACATCGGTATGAGGCTTGGGCAGTCTCTTGTTGAGCAGCGACTGGATGACAAATACATCACCGGGCCCGTTCACGGCGTCCTGCCCAACCGAGGTGAAGATGGGCGGGGCGACGCTTCCCGTCTCGTCCGTGCTGAGGATGGTCTGTGATGGGACAAGGCACATGGCGACAGATTCTTTCGAATGTCGAGTGGCTCGTGCACAAGATGGCCGCCATCGCACCAAACCGTCAACCATATCCCGCGTGTTGCAGCGATGCTGCTAATAATTAAATCATGGAGAAGAGCTACAACTTCTTGTAGCTTGCAGCGAGTTTGCAGGAGAATGGTCCAACTGGCGGGAAATCCAAATACGATTGCCCAGCCTCGGGTTCCCCTACTAGTATTTTCAACGATCGGGGCCTGCCGGTCGGACGGTGACGTCGGATGGTCCTTCGCTGCCGTTCGCCTCCCGCCACAGGAGTGCGCCCTCACGTGACCCTAAAGCTTGTCATGATTCGCTGTCCCGACGACGTGGCGCCCGAGAGGCGTGAGGTTCGCGGCGGCGAATTCTCCATTGGCCGGGGCCAGGACAATCAGTGGGTCGTCGCCGATCCTGAACGCCATCTGTCGAAGAAGCACTGCCGGTTTGTCTACGGCGTCGGCGAATGGGAACTCCACGATCTCAGCACCAATGGCACGTTCGTAAACCAGGCCAGCGAGCCCATCGGAAAGGGCGGCAGTCCAGAAGCTGCGCAACGGTGACCGGATAAAGTTCGGTCTGTACGAGATCGAGGTGATCGTCGACGACGAGGAGGCGGCTCCTGAGCGCGACAGCGCCTGGGCGGGCCAACGGAACGGCGACGTCGCCATGCGCGACCCCTTGTCGGCGCGATCCGAGCTTCGTCCCAACCACGAACCCAGGTTGCCCAATTCCGCTTCGATGTTGGATGCGCCGAGTTCACCGATCCTGCCGGCGGACTTCGATCCACTGGCGCCAGGTCAGGAGCCGTTCAGCGGTCCTACAGAACCGGACCACGCGCCCGCCCTGCAAAGCGCTTTCCGGCCGCCGGAGCCCGTGGCCGTCATTCCGGACGACTGGGACGTCGCTCTGCCGTCCGCTGCGCCACGGCCTCAGCCGGCACGACCACCGCAGGCACCTCGCTCGCCGCAAGATGAGGCTGGCGTGCTGGCGAAGAACGAGCCTCGGCCACCTGCTCAAGGGACGACTCCACAGCCTCAGGCGGGAGGCGACACGGCACTGGTGGAGGCGTTCCTGCGGGGCCTGGGGCTGAGCGAAGCAACGCTTGTGGATCCGGAAAAGACGCTGGAGCGGATCGGCGGCGCGCTGCGGGCCACCGTCAACGGTCTTCGGCAAACGTTGATGGCGCGCGCCAGCATCAAGGACGAGTTCCGCATTGTGCAGACGGTGATTCGCCCGAGCGGCAACAATCCATTGAAGTTTTCGCTCGATGACGACGATGCCCTGGCGACTCTTCTTGGCATCGGCCGTCGCGGTAGCATGGCACCGGAGGAGGCCATTGCCGAAGCCTTTGACGACTTGCGGATGCACGAACTGGCGACCGTCTCGGCGATGCAAGCGGCCGTACGCGTTCTCCTCGCGCAGTTGGAGCCAGAGTCCGTCGAACACAAGGCCGCGAGTGGCACATTGCAGATACATCCCGCCCAGAAGAAGGCAAGAGCCTGGGATGCTTTCGTGTCGCTGCACAGGAACGTAACCCAGGCCCTGTCGGACGATTTCGACAGTGTGTTCGGCAAGGCCTTCGCGCGCGCCTACGAGGAGGCGATGGAAAAGCTGACCGCCGACAAGGGGTCGTCATGATCGCCCGCCGCCTGCTGCTGGCGGCGTCGGCTGCCCTGTCGGTTTCTGGTTGCGGCGGCCCGCCGGCGCCCCCAATGGTCGACTTAACCATCAGGGCCAATCTGGACGTGAATCCGAACGCGGCAGGTACGCCGGTTTCGGTTGCGGTCCGTCTTTATTCACTCAATGGCAGGGGACGGTTCGCATCTGCCGACGTCTACGCCTTGATGCAACGGGAGGCCGAAGTGCTCGGTACAGAGGGCGCGGGCTCCGAGGAGGTCGTAGTCCGTCCGGGTGAGACCCGGAATCTCACACTGGCGCCGAAGCCCGGTGTACGATTTCTCGGCGTCGCGGTACTGTTCCGCGATATCGACCGCGCGCAATGGCGAGCGATGGCCCCCATCGCCGAGAGCGGGTTGACTAGGCTCGTGCTTACCATCAGCCGCAACAGAACCGTACTGGTATCGGCATGACTTGGTCCAACCGTGTCGTCTGGCTCGAAGGAATGTTCCTGCGAGCGCAGCACTTCCAGCAGCAGGATCGTTGGCTGGAAGCACTGGTGCGCGACCGGACAGCCTCCTTGCGTCCGCATGGCTGGGGCCTGAACGAGGGGGTGATCAACCGCAACCTGCTCGCCACCGGCCAGTTCGCCCTGGCAAGCGGCAGCGGCGTGTTCGAGGACGGCACCCCGTTCTCCCTGCCGGGCGAGACCGACCAGCCGGTTCCGCTCGATCTGCCCGAGACGACGCGCAATGCCATCGTCTATCTCGTGCTGCCCATGCGCCAGGCCGGATCGGTGGAAGTCGCGGCCAACGGCTCCGCGGAAGGCCGCTATGAACAGCGGCCCTTCGAGGCTTACGACACGCATTCCGGCTCGCCGCAGCCCGCCGAGGTACAAGTCGGAAGGTTGCGATTGCGCTATATGCTCGAGAGCGAGAACCGGGCAGGCTATCACGGCATCGGTCTCGCCCGGGTGGTCGAGGTTGGCGCGGACCGAAAGGTGGTCCTGGACGATCAGTGGATCGCTCCCTGCCTGGCCTGTGCCGCGGCCCCGCCGCTGGCCGGCCTGCTCGCCGAGCTCTCCGGTCTGCTGAACCAGCGCGGCGAGGCGCTGGCGGCGCGGCTTACCGCGCCGGGCTCGCGTGGCGTTGCGGACGTCTCGGACTTTCTGCTGCTGCAGTCCGTCAATCGCGCGCAAAAGCTCCTGGCCCACTGGGCAAGTGACGGCAACGTCCATCCGGCCGATCTCTATGCCGCCCTGGTGCAGATGGCCGGTGATTTCGCGACTTTCACCGAGGCAAGCCGCCGTCCGTCGGACTATCCGCCGTATCGACATGCCGACTTGCAGCGCAGCTTCGCGCCAGTCATTGCCGATCTGCGCCGCTCGCTTTCGGCCGTCATCGAGCAGACCGCCATCCAGATCCCGTTGCAGCAGCGCGCCTATGGCGTGCGGGTCGGCCCCATCGTCGACCGGGGCATCCTGCGTTCGTCGAGCTTCGTCCTCGCCGTGCAGGCCGATGTACCGACCGAGACATTGCGGCGGCTGTTCCCCTCGCAGGTCAAGATCGGTGCGGTCGAGCATATCCGCGAACTGGTGAACGTCGCCTTGCCGGGCATCGCCGTGCGGCCCTTGCCGGTCGCCCCTCGGCAGTTGCCGTTCTACGCCGGCGCGACCTATTTCGAACTGGACCGCAATTCTGCGCACTGGAAGGAACTGCTGTCCTCCGGTGGCTTCGCGATACATCTCTCCGGCGAGTTCCCCAATCTCAATATCGAACTCTGGGCGATCCGCGGCTGATGCCGCTGATGTGAGGCGGACATGAGCGACAATCCTTTCGCCGAGCCTGAGGACGACAACCGGACGGTCATTCGGCCGACTCCCGGCAGGCGGCGGCCGCAAGCGGCGGGGCCGCCAGCCAGCGCGCCCGGCGAACACTCGGCGCAGCCGGAAAGGCCCGCCCCGCGATCCGCCGCGGTCGCCGAGGGGACGGAGAACATCGCCGTCGGCGGCGACGTGCTGACGGCCGCCGCCGCGCCGTTGCTTCAGCTTATGGCGCGGCTCCGCAACACGGCAAATCCTCCGGACTCCGGCGACCTCTACCAGCGCACGGTCCGGCAGATCCGGGTTTTCGAGCAGGAGACGCGCGACAAGGGCGTGCCGCTGGAACAGCTCCGCCCGGCTCACTATGCGCTGTGCGCCAGTCTGGACGACGTGGTGCTGAGCACGCCGTGGGGCAGCGCCGGAAGCTGGGGCGAGCGGTCACTGGTCTCGACCTTCCACCAGGAGGTGCGCAGCGGCGAGCGCTTCTTCGATGTCTTGAAGCAGATGTGCAACAACCCAGGCCGGTTCCTGCCGGTCATCAAGCTGATGTACCTCTGCATGTCGCTCGGTTTCATTGGCCAGTATCGCCTGTCCCGCCGCGGCGTCGGAGACATCAACCGGATTCGCGAAGAGACCTATGCCGTCATCGTCCGCCAGCAAAAGGCGGCCGAGCCGGACCTCGCCCCGCATACCAAGGGCGTAAACGCGCCCTACAGGCCGGCGCGCTTCATCGTGCCGCTATGGGTTGCTGCGGCGGCAGGCCTGGGGATCGTCGGCGGCCTGTTTCTCTGGTTCTCGATCAACCTCAATTCGGCATCCGACACCGTCTACGCCCGCCTGCAGGGCGCCCCGCCCGATCACATGCCGACGATCACGCGCACGCCGGTTGTCGAGCCCCAGCCCGTGGTCGCGACGCCGCCCCCGCCGCCGGAACCGACCGCGCTCGACAAGCTGCGCCAGTTCCTGAAGCCGGAAATCGACCAGGGACTGGTGGAGGTGCTCGGCACGCCGGCGCAGCCGCTCGTGCGGATCACCGGGCGCGGCATGTTCGCATCGGGAAGCGCCACGCTGACACCCAGTTTCAAGCCGTTGCTGGATCGCATCGGGCTCGCCCTCAAGGAGGAGAATGGCCCGGTCCGGGTCATCGGCTATACCGACGATCAGCCGATCCGCACGATTGCCTTTCCGTCAAATTTCCAACTCTCGACGGCGCGCGCGCAGTCGGCCAGCGCGATCATCGCCGCGAGTCTCGGCGATGCCTCCCGGCTGACCGTGGAAGGCAGGGCGGATGCCGACCCGATCGCGCCGAACTCCACGCCGGAAGGCCGCGAACGCAACAGACGCATCGAAGTCGTCCTCAATCGGCAGGGCGGGTAGTCATGAAAGCACTGCGGATCCTCGTCTCCCGTTGGGTGCTGAGCTTCGTCGGCGTCGCCATCCTGGCACTGCTGATCTGGTCGTTCGGACCGCTGCTGCCTTTCCTCGAAGGGTGGGTGCCGCGGCTGGCCGTCATGTTGGGCCTGCTGGTGGTCTGGGCCGCGTCGAACGTGGCCCTCGACTTCAATCGCCGGCGCCGCGAGCAAAAGCTCGAAAGCGGTGTTACCGAGAAGGCGGCCACCGACACGGACGACAGCGCGGGCGAGGAAGCGGCAGCCCTCAGGGAGCGGATGTCGACGGCGCTCTCGCTGCTTAAAAGGGCGCGGGGCACACGCGGCTATCTCTACGAGCAGCCTTGGTACGTCATCATCGGGCCGCCCGGCGCGGGCAAGACGACGGCCCTGTTGAACAGCGGCTTGAAATTCCCGTTGGCCGCGGAGATGGGCCAGGGAGCGGTGGCAGGCGTCGGCGGCACTAGGCTCTGCGACTGGTGGTTCACCGAGAATGCCGTGCTGATCGATACCGCCGGCCGCTATACGACGCAGGACTCCAACGCGGCCGTCGATCGCGCGGGGTGGGATGCCTTTCTCGACCTGTTGCGCAGAACCCGGCCGCGCCAACCCTTGAACGGCGTGATCGTCGCAATCGCCCTCAGCGAAATCGCCAATGCGCCGTCCGACGAACGACTGGCCCACGCCCGGGCAATTCGGCGGCGAATCAAGGAGGTCGAGAATCACCTGAGCATTCGCCTGCCGGTCTATGCGCTCTTCACCAAGGCCGATCTGATCGCGGGATTCACCGAATTCTTCGATGATCTCGACCGCGAGCGGCGTGAGCAGGTATGGGGTGTCACCTTCCCATTCGGCAAGGCCGATCCGGGTCCCGTGGGACAATTCCCCGAGGAACTGCAGCTGCTCGTCAACAGTCTCGACGATCGCCTGTTCGATCGCCTCCAGGCCGAGCAAAGCCCGGAGCGCCGCGCCCTGATCGCGGGATTTCCGACGCAGATCGCCTCGCTTGCGCAGCCCCTGCAGGCCTTTCTTGCGGAAGCCTTTGGCGGGTCCCGGCTCGACCCTGCGCCTCTGCTGCGGGGCGTCTATTTCGCCTCTGGAACCCAAGAGGGCACCCCGATCGACCGGTTGACCGGGGTCATGGTGCGCGCTTTCGGTCTCGACCAGCGCCGCGAGGCCGCCCTGCGGCCGATGCAGGGTCGCAGTTACTTCCTCGGACGACTCGTTTCCCAGGTGATCTTCGGCGAGGCCATGCTCGTGAGCGAGCCGCCTGCCGCCCGGACGCGGCGGCTCGTCCTGCGGTCCGCTTCGTATGCCGTCGTGGCCTTGCTGACGCTCGGTGCAGTGGGCTGGCTCATTGCCAATCGGTCGGCCAGCGAGGGCGAGATCAAGAACATGTCGTCGGCGTTGGAGACCTATGAGCGCACCGCCAAAGACACGACGTTCGACCCGGTCAATGATTCCGACCTTCCCCGTTTGCTGCCGTTGCTGGATGCCGCCCGTGACCTTTCGATCGCCGCGAAGGGCGGCAGCAGCCTGCTGGCAGGCTTCGATCTTTCGCAAACGGCCAAGCTGCGCGGCGGCGCAGAGGCCGTCTATCGACATGCATTGGGCTATGCGCTGCTGCCGCGCCTGATCTGGCGGCTGGAAGCCCAGATGCGCGGCTATTTCACCCAGCCCGACTTCCTGTATGAGGCGACGCGCGTCTACCTGATGCTGGGCGGCCAAGGCCCGCTCGATCGGTCCCTGGTGAAGGAGTGGATGATGTACGATTGGCAGGCCCAGTATTCCGGGCCCGGCAATCTCGCGGTGGTAGCCGGGCTCCAGCGCCATCTGGATGCGCTCTTGGCGCAGCCATTGCCGGCGGTGACGCTCGACGATGCGCTCGTCGCGAAGGCGCGCACGACTTTCAGCCGTGTTCCACTGGCATCCCGTGCCTATTCCCGCATCAAGCCCTCGGCAGCTGCCCAGAGCCTGCCGCCGTGGAGGCCGAGCGACGCCCTCGGACGGGCAGGCGGAAGCGTCTTCACGAGAGCCTCGGGCAAGAAACTGAGCGATGGCATACCGGGCTTCTTGACCGTGGAGGGGTTCCACAAGGTGCTGTTGCCGGCGCTGGCCACGGCCACCCGCGAGGTCGCCTCGGAAAGCTGGGTGCTGGGTCAGAAGGTGGCCGTCGGTCTTGACCTGGCGCAGCAAAGCGAAGTCGCAAACGAAGTCGTCAAGCAGTACATGGAGGACTACGCCAAAGCGTGGGACGGCTTGCTGCAGGATTTGGAGATCGTGCCGTTGCGCAGCCTGAACCAGGCATCCCAGGATCTCTATATCCTGGCGTCGAAGCAGTCGCCGTTGAAGGACCTGCTTGCGGCCATCGCTCGTCAGCTCACCCTGTCGGAGGCACCGAAGCCGTCCGCAGCGGAGGCGGCGGCGGAGGTGGGAAAAGCCGGCAAGGCCCAAGCGACCGCAGCGGCCCCCACGGCGGTGAGATCTGCTGCACTTGCTGCACTGCTTGCCGGCCAGGCTGGTGCGGCGCCCGCACTGCCGCCCGGCCATGAGATTGACGAACGGTACAAGCAGCTCCGTGAACTGGTCTCGCCGCCCGGCGCCGCGCCGATTGACCAGGTGCTGAAGCTCCTCGACGACCTGCGGCAACAACTGGCGAGAATGAACGCTGCCGGTGTCGGCGCGCCCGTCGTGGCGGCCGGCGACGATCCTTCGCTGGCGCTCAGGGCGGAGTCCCAGCGCCAGCCCCAGCCGCTTGGCCGCTGGCTGGCGTCCATGGCCGAACAAAGTACGGCGTTGCGCAGCGGAGGGACGCGCCAGCAAGTTGCTGCGGCCTACAATGGCGTGAACGGACCAGGGAGGCTCTGTGCGCCCGCGGTCAACGGGCGCTTCCCCTTCGTGCCCGGTAGTTCGAACGAGACGCCCCTGGACGATTTTGCCAAGCTGTTCGCGCCGGGTGGGCTGATTGACGGCTTCTTCAACACGCAGCTCCGACCTTATGTGAACACCACCGGAAAGACCTGGACTCCTCAGCCCGTGGATGGCGTGTCGGCGCCGCTCTCACCGGCGGACATCGCCCAGTTCCAGCGTGCCGCCGTCATTCGCGACCTGTTCTTTGCGTCCGGTTCCACGACGATCGCGGTTCGTTTCGACATAACGCCCGTTGAGCTGGACTCAGGGGCTTCCCAGGTCAGCTTGGAGTTCGACGGCACGTCGGTCACCTACGCGCACGGACCGGCGCGGTCGACGCAGATCACCTGGCCTGGACCGAATCGCATGACGAACGTGCGGTTGGTGTTCGATCCGCCACCCGCCGGCGGCACCGGCGTCCTGTCGGAGACCGGCCCGTGGGCGATGTTCCGCCTGTTTGGCCGAGGTTCGCTGCAACAAGCCGGTTCGCCGGAGCGCTACATTCTCACCTTCACACTCGGCGAGCGCAGTGCAAGCTTCGAAATTCGCGCAGGCTCGGTCATGAATCCCTTCGCGCCGGGTGTCCTGCAGGACTTCCGTTGTCCATCGGTAAGCGGCTAGGCGCCAATGCCAGCGCTTCCCCCCGGTTCGTGCGCTGGTCTGTTCGGCAAGCTGCCGTCACGCGGTGACTTCGTGCGCGAGAACCTGCCGCGCGACTTCACCGACATCTGGGATGCATGGTGGCAGCGCGGCCTGGCCGACACGCAGCGCCGGTCTCAGGATGAATGGCAGGCCGCGTGGCTGGAGGCGCCGGTCTGGCGCTTCATGCTGCCGCCGGGACTGTGCTGCAGAAGCGGCATGCTCGGACTTTGGCTGCCGAGCGTGGACAAGGCCGGGCGCTATTCTCCGTTGACGATCGCCGCTGCGGCGCCCGGCGATTGGGTGCCGTATGTCGGGACGATGACGTCCTTCCTCGTGTTGGCGGAGGATGCCGGACGCGATGCGCTCGAACATGATCTTGCGCCCGCCGACCTGCTGCAGCGCATTCAGGATGCCTTCATCGCCACCGACGAGCCGGCTCCGGCGTTGGATCTCGTGCCGGGTCGGATCGCTTGGTGGACCGAAGGGGGCCCGCGAGTTGCCGCGCGCTTCGAGACCGGAACAGCCTTGCCGGAGGGACGCCGCTTTGCCGCTCTCATCGACGATGACTGGGGAGCTGTCGACCCGGCGCCGGCCTTGGCGGGGCCCCGAGCTTCGGATGCTTCGTGATGTCTGTCGACGGCATCAATCTGGACATCGCCCGGTTCGGCAGCTTCCGCTCCTCGGCGGCAACCCACGCCGGCATGGCGAACCGGGTCAACGAGGACGCCTACGTCAATCGGCCCGACCTCGGCCTTTGGGCCGTCGCCGACGGCGCGGGCGGTCACGAGTCAGGTGAAGTTGCGTCGGCCGAGGTCGCCAGTCTCCTGCAGGCGATCGACGCCGGCCTCTCTGCCGGCGAGATGCTCGTGGAGGTACGAGCTCGGCTCGAGGCGGCGCATGCACGCCTGCTTGCCGAGGGCTCGCGGCACGGCGCCGGAGCGATGGTGGCGACGACCGTGGTCGTGCTACTGGCGCGCGACGACCATTTCGCCTGCCTGTGGGCCGGCGATTCCCGCGCCTACCTGCTGCGTGGCCATGCTCTCACCAAGATCACCCGCGACCACAGCCTGGTGCAGGTGATGGTCGAGAACGGCACGATCAGCGAAGCCGAAGCCGCCCGCCATCCGCAAGCCAATGTCATCACGCGCGCCGTCGGCGCCGACAGCGATCTTCTCGAGCTGGAGAAGCGAACCGGCCAGCTGGTGGCTGGCGATCGGCTGTTGCTGTGCAGCGATGGCCTGAGCAAGACCCTGCCTGAAGAGTTGCTTGCCGAATTGCTTTCCGGTGACGACGACACAGCCGCCGAGCGCCTCGTCACGGCCGCGCTGATGGCCCAGGCAACCGACAATGTCACGGCTGTAACGATCGACTTCAGCACCGGCGATGGATCGACAACCCTGCAAGCAAAGAGTGCCAGTGCTGCGCCCTCGGCGTCACCGGCCGCCAAGGCGGACGCGTCAGCCGATTAGTACCGTGGGATAGCCCATGACGATGGCTCCGCCGTGGGCGCATAGGGAACCCAGTTGGGCGGCCGGCATGCCGCCGATCAGCACGGTGAAGGACCCCAACGCGATGACGTCGGGCGGCCCGATGCAGGTCGCCAAGTCTCCGACCCGGGCAGCCGGCATGCCGCCGATCAGAACGGTCGGGCAGCCCGGAGGAAGAACCGGACCGCCGACATGCGGGACCAGCACGGTGACCATGGGGCAGACGTGCATGTCGCCGACGCGGGCCGCGGGCATGCCCATCAATCGGTCTCCGCTTCGAGGCGTCCGGCCCCGCCGGCAGCAATGTCCCTGGCCGAGACCAGGAAGCGGCCAAGCCTCGTCTCGCGCCGCGTTGCCGGTCCCCGGGCGGCAGCCAGGGCGACCGAGCCGGCGATCGCAAGGCCCGTGAAATGCGGCTGCGGTGGTACTTTCGGGGCCTCCGGCGGTGCCATCGAATCGCCACTCCAGAACGCGCCGACGGCGGCCCAGGCTTCGGGACTGCCGAAGCCCGCCGTTTCCGCCGCCTTCATCGCCGCGCGGCGATGTCCGTCCGTCTGCTTGCGGACCCACTCCTCCGCGGCGTCGCGCACCTTCGCCTCGGCTGCCGGATTGGCGCCGGAGGCGGCCGTGTGACGCGAGCACGCGCATGCCCACCATACCGCCTCGCGGGCTGGAAGGGCATGCGCGACGAGCCGCGTCGCCTCGATCAGAAGGCCGGCCTGCTCGAACCGAACCAGTGCCTCGAGGGCATCGTCGCAGGTGCCAAGCGCGGTCTTGCCTTCCCCGTCGAGTTGCAGGTGCGGCAGCACGCGCGCGAAGTCGCCGCTGAGCTTGCTCGCGGTCCTGCCGGTCGCCTGGGGAGCCATGCCAGGAATGGCCTCAGCCGATCATGATGATGCCGCCGCTGAGCTGCAGCATCGCGCTACCCGATACCTGCGTCATCAAGCCTTTCACCTCCGTCTGAACCTGTCCCTCGATCTTGATCATCATCCCGCTCACCGTGACCCCCATCTGGTCGATCTTTACCGAACTCTGCCCGACCTTGAGCGTGATCGACTGCATCGCCTCCATTGTGATGGAACCGACATCGCACTTCACCGAGATGTCGCCGAGCTTCAGCTCCGTGGTCTGATTGCCCTGCTTGAGGGTCACCGTCTCGTTGCCCTTGTTGATGGTGACCGTACGATCGTTCTCGACGGTCAGCTTCTGGTTGTTCTCGACCTCGGTCGTCATGTCCTTCTGCGCATGCAGAAAGAGCAACTCGCTGCCCTTCTTGTCGTCGAACGTGAGTTCGTTGAAAGCGTCCGTGCCTCCCTTGGTCACGGATCGCGAACGAAAGCCGAGCTTGGTCTTCTCGGCCACTGGAAAGATCGGCTTGTCAGTACCGTTGTAGAAGCCGCCGATGACGATAGGGCGATCAGGGTCGGCGTCCATGAAAGCGACGGCGACCTCCGTATCGACGCGCGGGATGAACTGGCCGCCCCACTGGTTGCCGGCCCAGGGTTGCACTACGCGCACCCATTCGCTGTTGTCGGCCGTCGCATCTTCGCGCCAATCCCAGAAGAAGCGGATCTTGATGCGGCCCTGGTCGTCGGTATGGATTTCCTCGCCCGATGGCGCCAGGACTTTGGCGGTATGCAGCCCTTCCATGCGCGGACGTGTGGTAGCCATCGGCTGCCGCCAGGGCACCGAATTGGGAAAGGCCGTGAAACTGTTCGAGCAGGTGGCGGCCTTGGCGACGCCGGCACGCTCGGACTCGTCCTCGGCGAAGTAAGTGATTTGCCGGACGACATACGGCGTTTCCGCGCCGGCCTCGTTGCGCAGCTTGAATTTTCCACCGGCGATGAGGCTCGCATTGTCGCCGCCCGCGGCGATCAGGGAAACCGCGGCTTCAGCCGCTTCCATTCGCCACCTCGCCCGGTTCTTCGCCAAGCCGGTGTCACGGGTCAGTGCGGGCCAGTGGAACACCGGGCGGTTGCCTGTTCCGCCGTGTTTGAGGACGGTATTCTGTTCCACCTTGAGATTCTTGCTGGGCACCTCGAAGTCGTAGTCCTTCAGCGTGACCTTGCCAGGAGCGAAAGCCTCAGGTTTGCGGAACTCCGTCAACATGTCCGCCGTCGTGCCGACGCCAAGACGGAGCGTAGTTCCCGGGATGGTGTAGAAGCCGTTGTTGTCGTTGGTCACGACGAGCGTGTGGCTGTCGGAATCATGCTCGAAAAAATAATACCAGCCTTCTTCCTCCATCAAGCGGGTCGCGAAGTGCAGCGACGTCTCGTTGAACTGTGCCGTCGCCTTGCGCTGTGCCGGCTGGGAGTAAAGACGGAACGCGACCTTGGTCACCCCGGCGTCGTTGAAGATCGTCTTGAGAATATCCTCGGCGGTCTTGTTGAAGAACATTCGACAATCGCTTCGGATGCCGGCCTGGACCAGCTGCGGCACGAGGATCATGCGGTAGAGCTTGTCCACCGTGCCGCTCTGCTCGAGCAGGCCGAACTCGGCGACGATGCCGTGGAAGTACCGCGTCGTCTTCCCGCCATGGTTGACCGCGACGCAGGCGGGCTTATTGAGCATGGCGGTCGGATTGACCGTGTCGGCTGCCACCACTTCGATCTCAAATCGGAACGGCTCGCTGATCGTCTCGTGCGCCACCATCCGGACTGCCGTCAAAGGGGATTCGGCAGAGCTCGTGATCGACAGCAACGATTTCTTGTCATTGGTCGCCATGTGCAGCGCAACTTTCGGTGTGGTGTCCCAACAGCCAAGTCACGATCAGTTCTCCGGCCGGCCTGTACGGTAACCCAGCCGAGATTGGAAGGAAACATGACCTTAGCGGCGGCATTGGGGCAGCAGGGTGTATTTGGTTCGCATTATTCTAGTTCCGGTAGTCAGGCGGCCTAGTCGGGCACGATCCGCAACTGCCGCAGGATTGGCAGGCGTTGCTCGATGGCGGTGTGGACGACGGCCCGCACCGTATCGTGCTTTTCCGGCACGACGTCGGCGCTCAGGGTCCTTATCCAGGCGTCGGCGTTGTCTTCGCGCTCGCCGCTGAGAAGACGGGCGGCGATGAACTGCACGAGCGGGGGCGTGGTGAGCCCCGTGCCGAGTCGCGACGAGGCGAGGCCGCCGGAGGTCTTGGCGTCCACGATCGACTGCACACGCGCGCCGAACACGCGATTGAGGCGATTGGCGGAGTCGGGCTGCACGCCGTCCGGTCGCATCGCGATCTGGCACTGATGGGAGCCCACCAGCATGCTCACCAGTTCCGCGGGATTGCTTCGGTCGCCGCCCAGGGCCAGCAGATCGCCAATCGTCGCCGGGCCGCGCATTGCCGCGACCATTACGTCCTTCAAGGTGTCGCCCACCTCGGCCATGCCGGCTGGTACGCGTATCTTGGTCTGCAGTTCGCCCGGGCTGACGATCGGCACCACGGTCAGGCGGGAGAGCGCCGCGTCGCGTTCCTCGTTGCGCATGCGCCGCGCGCCGCGGACGAAGACGTCGTGGCGCAACTGCCGCGGCAGGCACATATCCTTGATCAATTCGCGCAGGATCGGATCCTTGTAGCGATCCATCACCGCACACTGTTCCGGCGTGAGCATCAATTCGGGGAAGTTCTCCATCGGATTGGCAGACGACGCCCAGTCCAGCTTGGCTTCGGCCATTGCCGCGACGACGTCGGCGTGGAAAGCCGGCGCCCAATGCGCGCTCATGTATTCGTGCGACAGGTATTCCGTCGACATCGCCACGGTCGTGTCGAGGAGGTCGCGCGTCAGGGAACTCTCAGTAAGGTACTTGCCATCGGCCGCCTTGAGGTCGCGTGCCAGCGCAAGGCCGGCCTGGGCTTGCAGGTCGCTGCGGCCGCCCGACCGGATGCCGGCCTCGTAGATGATGCGTTGCATCCCGACCGCGCCCTGCCAAGCGGGCAAAGCATTGTAGCTCAGGTGGACCATCGCGCCGGGGCGCGTCTTGCTGGCGAGCAGGCGAACAATACCGGCGCGGACGTCGTTGCTGACCCACGACCACAGGCCGTGCATGCTGACGAAATCCGCCCGGGGAATCGCGTCAGCCTCTGCATTCGTCGCCAGCTGCGCGAGGTCCGCTTCCAGGAAGCGGATATTGTCGATGTGCGCCGCGCGGGCGAGGTTAGTGCCAATGGCGATATGGGCGGGGTTGTAGTCGATGGCGGTTACCTGCCATGCCGGGTTCGACGCGGCGGTCAGAAGGGCGCCGATGCCGCAACCGCAGCCCAGCTCGAGATAACAGGCGGCGTCGTCCGGCTCCGGCAGGTCAACCGCGACATTGCCGAACAGGCAGGCCAACGCCATCCGCGCCGGCGACTGCTGGACGTAGAAGCCCTCGATATAGGCGATGTCGGCGACGTAGCCGCTGCTCCACGACCGGGTCATGCGCGTCCTTCAACAATCTCGCCTTCGAAGAGAGCGTCGTTGGCATCCGTTCGCCGCGAGCTTGCCCGCGATGTCGGCAGCCAGGTGTTCCAGCCGAGCAGCGGCCCTGCGCCGGCCGCACCCGGCTCGGCCGGACGGGGCATGGCCAGGGGCGGTACGGCATCGCGGGCGAGCACGGGATTGACGGCAAAGCTGACTTCGAACCCGACATAGGCCCGCACCAGGGAGACCAATTCGCGCAACAGCGGCCGATCCGGCAGGAGCCGTTCGAAATAGGGAAGGTCGAGCGGCCCGATTCGCAGCACGATTCGCGCCTGCTGGTCCCAGGCGCGCACGCCCGCCGCCGCATCGACACCCAACCGGCAGAACGCGCCAGGCGACACGCCCACCGGCAGGCGCGTACGCTGATCGACCGGCAGAGCCAGCCAGGAGCCCGCGAATTGCTCGACCCTGACCGGCCGCCCCAGCCAGTCGGAGACCAACGCTTCGAGCCGATCCGCCGAACGCGGATGGGCGGAAAAGAATCCTGCGTAGTGGCGCAACGCTGTCGATCCGGCGCGCAAGCGGTCGGCAAGATGCGGGGTCGCATAGCCGGTCAAGGCCAGCAGCACTTCGGCTACCGGGTCGCCGCGCTCCCCGTCAGGCGCCAGCGCGCCGACATCGGCGGCACGGTGCGGGCGGTATTTCGCGCCGGCAGCCGCGAATGCCGCGACCATGCGATGCGAAATCAGGTCCAGGAAGTCCGTGAGCGAGAACGCGCGCGTCCGCTGATCGGCAACCACGGCATCGGTGTAGTACCTCGGCAGAACGCCCACTGGCCCCGTCAGGCCGATGAGGCCGACCGTCACGCGCGGCGCCGACAAGGCGGCATCGACCTGGACCTGGGTGACTTCCGCCGCGGGGTAGGACGATCCGGCGACGCTGGTGAAACGAGCGGCCCCGGCCGGGTCGGCCCGGCGCCGAAGAAAGGTCAGAACCCTTACTGCCGCGTCGAAGGTAAAGCGCTGCGGCTGGGCCTTCAGGCGGGCCACTGGGACGCGGCCGCCGCGATTGGAGGGAGGAAACGTGGTCACAGCAGCACCTGACTTCCGGCCCGCGCCGGCCACCTGACGGCAGCCTCGGGCCGCCCGCGCAGGGCCACCTGCGTGCGCACAAACGAATTCACGGTCGCATGCAATGCCAGGAAGCGGTCGAGGACCGACGCAAGAACGTACAATCCGCCCGTCGCCCATAGCTGGTCGTCGAAGGTCAGCGTCACGTCGAGCCCCCGGCAGAAACCGCCGCTGCGCGCGCCGGGACCGCGCAATGCGGGAATCCGCGCGGTGCCGGGCGTGGACGTGACATTCAGCAGGGCGCGGATCGCGGTCCGTGATTCGATGGACTCGCGGCAGTCATAGAGGCGCAACACTTCGCGCAAGGCATCAGCGGCAGTCTCGCCACCGACGACGCTGAGATGTCCGAGGGACAGGTGCGAGATGAGCCGCCAGAAGCCGCGCTCCCGCAACGGCATACGCAGGGTCGGCGTCGGTGCCGTCAGGCAGGCGAGGCCGGTGACGGCGGCAGCGCCTTCCACCAGCCTGAGCGCCGGGCGTCCGCCTCCGAACGGCAGCGAAGCCGGCAGATCGCGGTTGCAGCACAGTGCGTCGATCGACAGCACGCCGTTGCTCTCGCGCTCGGGGTCGAATCCGGCATCGTGTGGCAACAGATAGACTTCGGTGCCGCGAATGTCGCCAGTGGTGTCGCGACGGGCGGTGCCGTAGAACCCGCCGATCGACCCGCCCGTCGTTTCGTCCGCGCGGTGGCGCGTCAGCCGATGGAAGGGCTCCCAGGTCCTGAATTCGCCGTCGGGCAGGCTCTCACGCACGCGCTCGACGGACCAGATCTCGAGGCTGGCAGGGCGGCGCACGTCCGGCTCGATGCGATACTCGATGCTCGTGTGGTCCAGCGAAACCGGCTCGCAGCGCTGCGGGAAGAGGTTGACGATGGGCGTGCACCCGAGGGTCAGGCTGTTCGCCTGAACCGAACGTTCGAGATCCGGCATCGCACGATCGAGGTAGACGAAGATGTCCATGCGGTTGCCTGCAGAGACGAGCGTCTTTGCATCGAGGCGGCAGATGTCGATGAACAGGAACTTCTCGCGGGCGGCAAAATACTCGCTGAGCAGGCGGAAGCCGGAGAACGACCGGGCCGGCCACGGGAAAAGCGCCTCTTCCGGCGCGAAGCCGACAGCCTGCAGCATGTCCGGCGGCAAGATCACCGGGCGGGTGTCCGCAAGGTCATCGGCAAGGGCGACCGAGACGGTATGGGCCAGCAACAGCTCCAGCAGCTGTGAGCCCTGTTCGCCGCCGAGAAAGACGCGCAGCCGATCCAGGCCAAGCTGAGTGAACGTCATGGCGGGGTTGGTGCAGCGCAAGCTGATGCGCAGACAGGAAACAGCTCCCGCGGCTGCCGGATTCGCGGGGGCCGCCAGGGGCATGCCCGAGAGCCGGACGGCGTCGATCTCCACCGGCCACAGGGTCAGGGGATAGGCGGTGCGAAACTGACACGTCTCGCCGCCGACCGGCTCGGCTTCGACCGCAAGGCCGGCCGGCAGATGGGCAGGGCCCTGCATTTCCGGGTCGGCGGCAAACCGGGTGATCGCCACCGAGGGCATGGGGGCGAGATAGTGCGGGTAGAGCACGGACAGCAGGCCGTCGGTGAGCTCCGGGAACTCGTCATCGAGCCGGTGCTGCACGCGCGCGCCCAGGAAAGCCACGCCCTCGAGCAGGCGGCCGACATGCGGGTCATCAACCGTATCCTTTGTCAGCCGCAGGCGGCCGGCTATTTTCGGATGGCGCTCGGCGAATTCGCCGGCCAGCACGCGCAACGCTTCGAGCTCCCGGTTGAAATAGGCGAGCAAGGAGTCCGACGCCACCTACGCCTCCTGTTCGAGAACCGTCACGTTCTTGGTGAGAAGATCCACGACCGTGTCGAAGGTGATCGGCTCGGGCGCCGGCTCGGCCCGCAGCAATGCATCGATGCGCAGCCGAAGCGTTCCGCTCACCTTGTCGGCTGCCTCGACCAGGGTGACCTTGAGGCTGACGATGCGCGGCTCGAAGCTGCGGATGCAGCCCTCGACGAGCACGCGCAGCTCCTCGCGGCGGCGTGGATCGTTAAAGGCGCCCGAGGCGAAATCGGGCAGCCCGAAACCGACCAGAGAGCGATCAAGCTCCGCCAGGTGCGGATCCCAGGACCGCCATCGCCGGCGGGTGTTCAGCAATTCCTCGAGGTCGTTGCAGATGCTCACTCGCAGTAGCTCCATCGCGGCCGTTGCCGAGAGAGGGCGATCGGATTGTTCCGAGGGCTCGGCATCGACAAGTCTGTCGAACAACGGAAGCTGCGCCCTGCCGGCGCGAGTCAGACCCATGTTGTCGCCAGCGGTTCGGCTTCGGCTGTCGCTCATGACGCCGCCTGGAAACTGATCTTGTCCATCTCGAGCCATGTCAGCGCTTCGTCGCCGACCAGGATTGTCACGGCACCGCGGCCCCGCGTCGGCCCGCCGTCGCCAGCCTGCTGCCAGTCGGTGGCGCGGCCCAGACGTAAGGCGTCGGTCATGGTCGCCGCCGCGTCGGCGATCGGTGGGTAGATCACGGGCAGATAGACCTCGCCGTCTGGACCATCGGCAACCTGCATCGTGGCACGGCGCCAGAAGAGATCGCGCGGACGCCTCATGGGATGAAATTCGAGCAGCAGCACGCGCTCCGGCGGAATCCAGAAGTATTTTCCCGTCGTGGTGATGACCTCGATGCAGGAGGCCAGCAGGTCGTCAGCGTCGCGCATATCGTCGAATGTCCCGCCGCGCATCACGCCCTTGGGGTGAATGCGCGCTTCCTCGGCCTGCGCAGCAAGCTTCGCGGCTTCGCCAGCATCGCCCTTGCGCAGCGCCACGATGGCGGCCAGCGACAGGCGATGGGCGGCGGTGGGTTCACCGAGAAATTCCGGCACCCGTCCGTCGCTGAACAATTGTCGCCTTGCCAACTCGCCCCTCAGCAATTGGCGGAACTCCGCGACCACGAGGGCGGCCGTCTGGTCAAGATCCGCGCAGGCGTCGAGAACGATGTCGGCCCGTTCGATGTTGCCGGAGAAAGCCAGCAGCTCGGCCATGAGGACCCGCGCGCCGATATCGCCGGGCGCCCCGCGCACCGCCGCGGTGGCTGCCGTCAGCGCATCGGTCAGATTGCCTTCTCGGAACAGACGGCCAGCCTCACCGGGAGGGGCGGTCTTTGGGGGCGAAAGTGACATCGATCCTCCTGACCGGCTGCGTTGTCAGACGCTGGGAGCCGCGAGTTCGGTGACGAGGTGGAAGGCGGTCGCGATATCGTCGAGCTGGTAGTGCGGACGCAGGTGAATCGCGCACCCGAGCACCCCCGGCTTTCCCAGGCGTTCGCGCACCTGCACGTTGCCCTCGAGCAGAGGAAAACGCGCTCGCGAATCGCTGGTGCTGTTGATGTTGGTGTTGACGTAGCCTTGGAGCCACTTGTTGAGCTGCCGCTCGATCTCGTCGGCGGTACGGAAGGCGCCCACCATGTCTCTGCCCATCACCTTGAGGAGGTGGGCGAACCGGGCCGCGCAGAGCATCGAGTTGATCTGTGCGGAAAGGCGGGCATTCGCCTCCGCCGCGGCCGCGGAGGCGCCGGAATAGCTTGCCGGCGCCTGCATGCTGCGCGAAGCGCCGAACACCATGTCGGATCCGAACGGCAGGACGCCGACCGGCAACAGTCCGACTTCGACCAGTGCGTGCTCCTGTCGATAGCTGAACTGGTATTCGATGGCCTTGCGCGGCCAGACATGGGGCGGCCCGCTGGAAAAAGGCTCGGCGGCGAGATTGGTGATCAGGCCGCCGCCGACACGGTCGATCTCCACTCCGCGCACATCGGCTGGCCAACCATTGTCGGCGAAGGCGCGTATGGCACAGGCGGCAAACGCGTAGGCGGCGCTCATCCATACGCGCGTATCCGCGGTCGGCGCATATTCGCTATAACGGAAGCCGTCCAGACGACCGGGATCGTCCGCCCATGGATGGCGCGCCAGCAGGCGGGGCAGGGTGACTGCGACGAAGCGCATGTCGGCACGCCCCGACAAGTTGCGCCAGCGCAGGTGATCGGGGCTGCGCAGAGGGGCTGTGATGTCGCGTACGCCTTCCAGGTCGGAGAACCCGTCGACTTCCAGCACCGTTGGATCGAGCGACAGCACGGTCGGCATGAAGGCAGCCGCGGCGACGGCGGAGAGCTGGGCCAAGCCCCCTACGTCATCGGTGGTCGCTCCAGCAGCTGCGCGATGGCGGACGGCGTGGTCGATCACCATCAGGCCATACGGCTCGCCGCCGGGCATGCCGAACTCCTCCTCGTAGATCCGCCGGAAGGTCACGCTTTGGTCGAACTCCAGCGCCCGCTCGAGGTCCCGGCAAAGTTCGGCCCAGGAGACTGGCAACAATCGCACCTTGATGCGGCGGCCTGACTCGATGCCGGAAATCAACCAAGCCAAGCCTCGCCATCGCCCTTCCAGCCGGAGAAATCGCGGAGCGTGCAGCACAGCGTCGAGTTGCTTGCCCAAAACTGCATCTATATCGGCGATATCACGGTCGAGTGCCGCCCGAAGCCGATCCGGTCCAGCGACGAGGAGACCGGTCAGAGCCTCGCCGAACCACACCTGTAGCGCCTCCGCGAAGCTGAGCCCACCATGCAAGAACGCCGCAAGCTCGGCGGCGGGGTCGACATGCCGCTCGCCGAAGAACTGGCCGGCCAGCACCGTCTCCCGCAAGGACCGGCACTGTTGAGCAGCCATCGCCGGGGGGCCTGCAATTGTCGCTTCGTCGCTCATGATGTGCCGGTCCGCCCGTGATGGCGGCGGTGCCAGTCAAAGGTGGTCCGCGCTGTCAGGCTTTCTGAGGAATACTCGCGACCATGCGCAAGCTCGTGGTCAGCTCCTCCATCTGCAGCCAGGGCCGCAGATAGGCGATGGCATTGTAGGAGCCCGGCTTGCCGGGGATTTCCTTCACTTCGACCCGCGCCTCGCGCAACGGGAAGCGGGCCTTCATGTCCTGCCCGGCATCGACGTTGGGGTTGACGTAGTTCTGGATCCAGCGGTTGAGCCAGGTCTCGACGTTGCTGGCTTCCATGAAGCTGCCGATCTTGTCGCGCGCCATCACCTTCAAGTAGTGGGCAAAACGGCTGGTCGCCATGATGTAGGGAAGCCGGGCGGAAATGGCGGCATTGGCCGTCGCTTCGGGCCGATCGTACTTTTTCGGCCTCTGCGCCGTCTGGCCGCCGAAGAACACCGCGTAGTCTGTGTTCTTGTAGTGACAAAGCGGCAGGAAGCCCTGGTTCGACAGCTCGAACTCGCGCCGATCGGTGATGCCGATTTCGGTCGGGCATTTCGTGTCGATGTCGCCGTCGTCCGACGTGAAGATATGGGTCGGCAGGTTTTCCACCTTGCCGCCGCCTTCGGCGCCGCGAATGGCGGTGCAGAAGCCGGTACGGGCAAAGGCATCGGTCAGCCGCGCTCCCATTACGTAGGCGGCGCTGGACCAGCAATATGCATCGTGATCCATCGCCTGCGCCTTGCCGCGGGCATCGATGGGCGCTTCTTCGTAGTCGAACTCGTCGAGCGGCTTGGTCGCCTTGCCATACGGCAGGCGAGCGATCACGCGTGGCATGACAAGGTTGACGAATCGCGAATCCTCGCTGTCACGGAAACTGCGCCATTTCGCGAACTCGACCGTATCGAAGATCTTGGCGAGATCCCGCGGCTTGGACAATTCCGTCCACGAATCGAAGCCGAACATGCCGGCGGCCGCCGCCGTGATGAAGGGGGCGAACGCACCGGCGGCAATATTGGACATCAGACGCAACGTCTCGATGTCGTCCGGATGGTTTGTCCATTCGTAGTCGCCGATCAACGCGCCATAGGGCTCGCCGCCGGGTGTGCCGAACTCATTCTCGTAGATCTTCTTGAACAGCTGGCTCTGGTCGAACTCGATCGCCCTGCTCAAGTCGCGATTCAACTCGCGCTTGGTCATGTTCAGTACGCGCAGCTTGAGCGAGGTGCCGGTTTCGGAATTCTGCACCAGATAGTTCAATCCCCGCCAGCTGCCCTCGAGCTTGAGGAACTTGGAATCATGGATGATTGCATTCAGTTGGGCCGACATCTTGGCGTCGATCGCCTTGACCGCCTTGTCGAAGGTGCGCGTGAGATTGCGGTCGAAAGTGACCGTGCCGGCCAACGCCTGCTCGACAAGAGTCTTGACGAGCTCCTGCGCGCGGTCGGGCTGCGTTTGCTTGGTGTTGGTGATGATCTGGTCGAGCAGACCAGGCGCCGCCTCGGTCGTCGTCGCGGCGGCTGATTTGGACGCGCGCTCTGCCTCGGCCATGTGTTAGCCCTCCGCCTTCTTGATACCGAGTTCACCCGACAGTGCCTTGAGGTCGTCCTCCGAGCTCAAGACCTGCTCGAGCAGCGTCTCGAGTTCCTGCGAGCGGTCGGCCTTGCTCATGAGATCGCGCAGCTTCTCGCGGGTTTCCAGAAGCGCGGCCAGGGCGGGAACCTGCTTGGCGACCTGCACCGGGTCGAAGTCATCCATCGACTTGAACTTGAGATCGACGGCCATCTGCGTGCCGTCGTCGGCAAGCTTGTTGTCGACCTTCAGTTTCAGGCCAGGGGCCATATTGGCCATCACGTCGTTAAAGTTGTCGCGGTCGATTTGCGTGAACTTGCGGTCTGCCAAGGGCTTCAGTGGCGTCGTCGGGTCGCCCGAAAAATCGCCCATGATGCCGACCACGAACGGCAACTCGCGCTGGATCTCGGCGCCCTCGGTTTCGACGTCGTAGGTGATGTGCACCCTAGGTTTGCGCACACGATTCAACTTGTCGTGGATACTGGAGCTCATGGGACAGATCCTCCTCTATCCTTTGTCTAGGATACGCTCGACGGTAGGTGCCGTCCACGGGCCCCCGATGCAACCTGCGGCAGCAAGGCCCTCCGCTTATCCAATTCGCGTCAGGATGGGCCGGTTCGAACCCTACGCTGCGTTGGCTGTCCGCAACGTGGCGAAAAGCACATTCCCCCAGCGTTTGGCACTTCAATACGACACCACGAATTGTATCATAGCGAACCAGTCTGCAGGTAGCTTCACAATGATTCCGGAACTTGAGACGGCCGACCTTGAGGCGATTCTGGCACCGTTGGCCGGTGACCAGCCGACCGGCGTCGATCTCCGAGAGGACTACGCGCCAGACTCGGTCTACTTCCGTCTCCGAGACGCTCGCGCCGCGGCGCGCGACGCCGAGCGGCAAGTCGACAGCGAAGGAGGCGACGAGGGCGTGCCGGCGCTTTGGCGTCCGGTCGCCACGCTGGCGATCGGCGCCTTGAAGTCGGATTCCAAGGATCTCGAGGTGGCCACCTGGCTGACGGAAGCGCTGGTGCGGATCGCCGGGTTGCCCGGCCTGATGGCGGGGGCCGCGGTCATTGCCGGACTGGTTGAGCAACATTGGGATGGCCTGTATCCGATGCCGGACGAAAGCGGCGTCGAGACGCGCGTCGCGGCCGTGGCGGGGCTCTCCGGCCAGGGGGCCGACGGCACGTTGATGCAGCCCTTGCGGAAGTCGACCCTGTTCCGCCGACCGGATGGTTCGCCGTTCAGTCTGTGGCAATACCAGGCATCGCTCGAACTGTCCGGGATCTCTGATCCTGCCCGGCGCGCCCAGCGGGTCGACGCCGGCGTCCTGCCGTTCGAGGAGGTCGAGAAGGAAGCCCGGCTGGCGGGGACCGCTCATTGGTCGGCGCAACGCCAGGTGATCACCCAGGCCCTTGCGTCGTGGAAGGAGATGGAACGGGTGCTCGACGAAAAGGCGGGTGCGGCAAGCCCCTCGGGCAATCGCGTGCGCGAGTTGTTGGAAGTCGTGTCGGAAACCTGTCGCCGGTTTGCGCCGCCCGACGAGACGGCCGGTGCCGCGGAGGCGACCGGCGAGGCGGCTCTTGCCGGCAGCGGCCCGGCGGCCGCGGCGACGCCAGGCGCCATCGCAGGACGCGAACAGGCGCTGCGCCAGCTCACGGAGATCGCCGCGTGGTTCAAGCGCAACGAGCCCGGCTCGCCCATCGGTTTTACCCTGGACGAGGCGGTGCGGCGGGCACGGTTGGGCTGGCCGGACCTTGTGGCGGAGCTGGTATCCGATGAGACGGCCCGTCACTCGCTGCTGACAAGCGTCGGCATCAAGCCGCCAGCTGCCGAACTCGCAACAGTAGGCTGCCGCCGGATCGCGAACGGCCGGTGCGGGAAAGCGCACCGGCCGACGCGAACTGCAGTTCTGATGGGACTAATCAGCTCGCCTTCATCTCCAGCAGATCGTAGGTGACGACGTCGCCCTTCTTGATCTGGCCCGACTTGTCGAGCGGCGTGGGCGTGACCATGATCTTCACGAAGTTCAGCGACAGGCTCTCCATCGGATTGTCGCCGCCTGAACTCAGGGAATAGCTGCTGACCCCGCAATCCGTGAGTTCGAAAGTGAGGAACGTTTCAGTCGCGTTCTTGGTGGTCGTGTTCATCTTGATCTCGACTTTGGTGTCGAACGTCCCGGCCACCGAGTTCCTGATAGAGTTTTGCGGACGCCTTGTCGAAATGCTTGGTGACGACGATCTCGCTGATGCTGGGCGCGGAACTTTCGCGCGTCGCGCCGCCGGCGCCGCTGCTGACCCCGCGGGCTACTCCGTACTGAAACGAGTTCAGCTCGATCCAGTTCTTGTACCCTTGCGTTGTCACGTCACCATCGATGCTGCCGAATTTCATGTAGATAGGCACTGTCGACCTCCATTAGGGGAAAGCCTGTTGGGATTATCAACTAATTTGTGATTTGTTGATGGCAAAGAAAAACAACCCGTCCGAGTTGAGTCTGGCGTGGATACTCCGGATTGACTGGCCGTCCGCCATTCGGGCCAGTACCTCGGCGGATAGGTCGGGCAGCAGGGTGCGCGTCAGGATGTTTTCGACGTTTCGTGCACCCGAACTGCTTTCCGTGCATCGCGCCGCGATCATTTCGATCAGTTGCGGCTCCCAATCGAACGTCGCGCGATAGCTGTCGTGTACGCGCGTGCGGATCCGTTCGAGCTGCATTGCCACGATTTGACGTATGATTGCATCGGGAAGGGGGAAATAGGGAACCAGCGTCACGCGCCCGAGGAACGCCGGCTTGAAGAATTTCGCCAGCTCCGGCCGTAGTGCTTCCGCCAGTTTTGCCGCGTCCGGCGCGGTCTCGGGATCGGCGAACAGCTTGTTGATCAGGTCCGTGCCGGCGTTGCTCGTCATGATGATGACGGTGTTCTTGAAATCGATATCGCGGCCCTCGCCATCCTTCATGGTTCCCTTGTCGAAGACGGAATAGAACACGTCCTGGACGCCGGGATGGGCCTTTTCCATCTCATCCAGGAGCACAACGCTGTAGGGGCGACGCCGCACGGCCTCGGTCAGAACGCCGCCTTCACCGTAGCCGACATAACCAGGCGGGCTGCCCATCAGCAGGCTGACTTTGTGCTCCTCCTTGAACTCCGCCATGTTGATCGTCGTCACGTTTTGCTCGCCCCCGTAGAGAAGCTGGGCGAGGCTGAGGGCGGTCTCCGTCTTGCCGACGCCCGACGTGCCGACGAACAGGAAAACACCGATGGGCCGCCGCGGATCGGTCAAGCCGGCGCGGCTGGTGCGAATGGCCTGTGCGACGGCTTCCATGGCGTGGGTTTGGCCGATGACGCGGCGTTCCATGGCCTCGCGCAGGTTGAGCACGGTGCGGATTTCATCGGTTTGCATGCGGCGGGCCGGAATGCCGGTCCAGCCCTCGACGATTTCGGCGATCGCTTGGCCGTCGACCACGGGGAAGATCAGCGGCTGTTCGCCCTGCAGCGCGCGCAGGCGCACCGAAAGTTCCGCCAGCTTGGCACGCTCGGCCTGGCCGTCGCTCTTTGCCGCGCCGTCTTCCGAAGTCTTCTGAGCCGCGGCGGCCGCATCGATGCTCGACCGCACGGCGTCGATCTCGGCCACGAGGGCCCGTTCGGCCTCCCAGCGTTCCTGCAGCTTGGCCAGTTCGTCGCTCGTGCGCTGTCGCTCGGCTGTCAATTCGTCTCGCCGGGTGGTGTGGTCGGCACCCGCGGACATCTCGCGTTCGATGATCTTCAGCTCGGTATCGATCAGGCTTAGCCGCCGCTGGCGATCGTCGATCGGCGCCGGTATGGCGTTCTGGCTCATCGCCACGCGGGCGCAGGCGGTGTCGATCAGGCTGACGGCCTTGTCCGGCAACTGACGCGCTGGAATGTAGCGAGCCGAAAGGCGCACCGCTTCGCTGACCGCTTCGTCGAGGATGCGTACCTTGTGATGAAGTTCGAGGGTGGGAACGAGGCCGCGGATCATGGCGGTAGCCATTTTTTCGCTCGGCTCCTCGACCTTCACCGGCTGGAAGCGACGCGTGAGAGCCGCATCCTTCTCGAAATACTTCTTGTATTCGGCCCAGGTCGTCGCCGCGATCGTGCGCAGTTCGCCGCGGGCAAGGGCCGGCTTCAGGAGGTTGGCCGCATCATTCTGGCCCGCCTGGCCGCCGGCGCCGATCAGCGTGTGAGCCTCGTCGATGAACAGGATGATCGGCTTGGGGCTGGCCTTGGTCTCCTCGATCACCGATTTCAGACGGTTCTCGAATTCTCCCTTTACGCCCGCGCCGGCCTGAAGCAGGCCGAGATCGAGCGTGCGCAATGTCACGTCACGCAGTGTGGGCGGCACGTCACCGGAGGCGAGGCGCAGGGCGAGGCCCTCGACGACGGCAGTCTTGCCGACGCCCGCCTCACCGGTGAGGATCGGGTTGTTCTGCCGACGACGTGTCAGAATGTCGACCATCTGCCGGATCTCGAAGTCGCGGCCGAGGATCGGGTCGATCTTGCCCGCCTTGGCCTGCGCCGTCAGGTCGATGGTGAATTGGTCGAGGGCCGCAGACCCACCCGGTCGGGATTCGCCCGAACCGCTGGCTGCCGCTTCGGAGCCGAGCGCCTGGCTCGTGGCCTGCGCCGCCTCGGCGGTGTTCGCGCAAATCGTGAGATAGTCGGTCTTGAGGGTGTCGGCCGAAATCCTGGCCAAATGGCCCGAGGACTCCAGCGCGCGTCGCGCCAGCATTTCATCGGCGAGCAATGCCCAGAGCAGGTGACCCGACCGCACGCGGCTTGCGCCTTGCTCGACCGAGGCCAGCAACCAGGCCTGCTTGACCATCTCGACGATGTCCGGCGAAAGCGCGGGCGCGCGGGCGTTGCCGGTCTTCATCCGATCGAGCGACCGGTTGAGGTCCGCCAGCAACCTGGCCGGTTCGATCTCCCACTTGCGCAGGATCGCCGCAAAGTCGGTATCGGAACGATCGAGCAGGCCAATCAACAGATGTTCGATTTCGACATTGTAGTGAGTGCGCAGAGCCGTCACACCGGCTGCCGCCTCAAGAGCTCGACGGCAAACATCGTTGAGGCGTCCGATCAGTGGCTTGAGCTCTATCGCGCGCACAGGCTCCTCAATTCCTTCCAGGTCGTCTTTCCCGGCGGATGGGCAGCGCACCGACTATCCTGCAAGGTCCGTCCGTTCGACAAGAGAATATTCCAATGTCGATGACGATCAGTGCGTTCTGTCACTTTCGGAAGGTATAAAATTCGCCAGCTTGCGAACCCCAGCAGGGTGATCGTTGATGTCTTTATAGGGGTTTGTACCTAGGTTACTCTCATGCTGATCGCGGCCGGCGCCTCTATCTTGACGGTTTGTGAAATCACAACATAGGGTGCAGTAGCCGACAGCATAACCTCGATGACCGGGGACTGAGTATGGCGGCCGGTACGAAGGCTGACGCCAAGCCCAACGAACTGCGAGGCACGCTCCCGACGGGGACGCGGCTGCGTAACTATGAGGTGATCTCGGTCCTGGGTCATGGTGGCTTTGGGATCACCTACTACGCGCGGGATACGACGCTCGGCCGGGAAGTCGCGGTAAAGGAATATCTGCCGACGTCGTTGGCGCTGCGGGAAAACGGTACAACGGTCGTGCCTCGGTCGACCCAGCTTGCTGAAGATTTCATCTGGGGGCGCGAGCGCTTTCTCGAAGAGGCCCGCATTCTCGCGACACTCGAGGGTGCCCCGGCGGTCGTCCGCGTCTACGACTTCCTCGAAGCCAACGGAACAGCCTACATGGTCATGGGGTTGGCGCGCGGCGACACCCTTGACCAGCGTCTGAAGCGCGACGGGAAGCTGCCGCCCGTGGTCGTCGAGGGCATGCTCGAACGGTTGCTCGATGGACTAGAAGCGGTCCACAACGCCGGCTTCCTGCATCGCGACGTCAAGCCGGCCAACATCATACTCGACGCCAAGAACAATCCTACGCTGATTGACTTCGGCGCATCGCGGGCATCGATGGCGGATCGCACGGCGGCGATGACGGCGATCTTTACGCCGCGCTATGCCGCAGCCGAGCAGCTGACGTCGGACAAGCAAGGGCCATGGACGGACATCTACGGCGTGTCAGCGACGCTCTATCATGCGATCATAGGCAAGGCGCCGCCCAGTTCCCTGGAGCGCGCACTAAACGATACCTACGAGACGCTGGCCAAGCTTTCGCCAGAGGGCTATTCGCCCGGTACGCTGCAAGGGATCGATCTCGGCCTGACGGTGCGGGCCAACGAGCGCCCGCAGTCGATCGCAGCGTGGCGCGATGTTCTTTCTGCGACGGACGCATCGGCAAGTGATGCGACCGTGTTCGAGAGACCGAAGTTGCGCCCGGCGTCAAAGCCTGCGGCCCGTCCCGCGCCGCCGCCGGTCCGCAGGCAGCCGCCGCGGCTGACGGTGACTGCCGGCCATGCGGCCGGGTCGCTCGTCTCGGCGCTCAGGTCCTCCTTCGCCGAGGCGTTCGCATCGTTCAAGTCCGCCTTTGCCGGCAAGAATCGCGTCGTGCTCTATGCCGGGGCGGTGGCGGCAGTCCTCGCCGGGGTAGCGGGCGGGTACCTGATATTCCCGCCGAAGTCAGCGCCTTCGTCCGCGCCGTCTCAGGAACTGAAGGCCGGTGGCGTCGATGACGCGGCCAAGACGCGGGCGGATGCCGAAGCCAAGCTGACGGCGGCTGCCGAGGCTAAGCGGAAGGCAGAAGCCGAAGCCCGCCAGAAAGCGGAAGCGGAGGCCCGCCAGAAGGCGGATGCTGAAGCCCGCCAGAAGGCGGAAGCTGACGCCAAGCAGCAGGCCGAGGCCGCGGCCAAGCAGAAGGCGGAAGCGGATGCGCGGCAGAAGGCGGAGGCTGACGCCAAGCAGCAGGCCGCGACCGCGGCCACGCAGAAGGCGGAAGCGGATGCGCAGCAGAAGGCGGAGGCCGACGCCAAGCAGCAGGCCGCGACCGCGGCCACGCAGAAGGCGGAAGCGGATGCGCAGCAGAAGGCGGACGCCGAAGCCAAGCAGCAGGCCGCGGCCGCGGCCAAGCAAAAGGCAGATGCCGCTGCCCAAGAGGCAGCGGAGGCTTCCGAGACTGCGCTGAAACTATCGCCGCTCGACCGTCAAAGACTCCAGGTAGCGTTGACATCGCTCGGCTTCGACACGCAGGGAGTCGACGGCGTTTTTGGACCGCGCTCGCGCCAGATGATCCTTGACTGGCAGCAAGCACGCAAACAGCCAGCAACTGGATTCCTGACCGCTGCCCAACAACAGGCCCTGCTTGGCGAAGCAGCACCGGCGATTGCGAAGCACGACGACGACCGCAAGAAAGCCGATGCAGCCGCGAAGGCTCGAGCGGCGTCTGCGCCATCTCCGGCTCCTCCGCCTCCTTCTCGCCCAAGCAGTTGGGGCGGTGTGTCATGCCAGGATTTGTCCGGGCGGCGCCTTGATTTTCCGGGCGCGACTTCTTGTCCTTATGGGCTGACTCCCGCGCGGTGAGCTTCTGGTGTCTCGCCGGCCCCGGTCCGACGCAATGACGCCGGAGACGTCTCACCATCGAAGCAAGATTGCTGACGCGAAGAATCTATGTGATGGTTTTTGCTGCATGAATTGATGGGGAGCTTGTCGAGTTGAGGCGAAAGGAATTTTGTTGCGGGCATGACTCTGCGTCTGGCGGCGGCCCATATGCTGCGTCAACTGTTCTTGGCCGTCCGTTCCGATTTCAAGTCGTTGACGAGATTGCTTGTCCTCCTGGTCGTCGCTGGCAGTTTCAGGACAGCCATCGCGCAGGAGTCGTGGGTCTTTGCCAATGAAATACCCTGCGCCACCGCGCCCGTTTACGGAGTGCCGTTCAACAGGTGCTGGATCTCTAACGTGCGTACGTTTCGCATCGGCAATGTCCAGAGCTGGCGCCTCACCTACACAGATTCGAAAAGCGAATTCGCGATCGGCTTGTATCGGCTTGTCGAAGCACATGGCGGGGGCGGGTTGAGTCCTGTCGCAGTCTCCGGCGCGGTGGAATGGCTGCGGACAGCGGAGGCGCTCAAAGGCGTCACGTCAGGCGCGGGAGGCTGGGCTCTGACCGGTAGCAGGGCTGGCGACCATTATGTGACGTTCCAGAAAGCCCAGCGCCAATGCATAGGCTTTGTACGCAATGGACCGGCCGTCGCTGGACAGCTGAACTGGATCCTGGGCGCCGCGTTCTGCCGGGAGTCAACCTCGCCGATACCGATGAGCGAGGCCGAGTTTGTCGCGGACGCCGTCCAGGTGAGGTGAAGGCCGGGTGAGATGAAGGACTGAGCAACGTTACCCTCGCGCAGTCCGAGATTGGCTATTCGATCAGAAATCTCGACGCGGCGGTTCTGCGGCTCGCGCACGCCATCACCAGTCGGCACAAGGAGGCCCTTTTCGCCCATGTCAATGACCGCGATCGCCGATGCCGGTACACCCTCGCGGACCAACGCGTTCTTGACCGCATTGGCACGCCGCAGCGACAGCGCCATGTTGTAGGACTCGGGACCCGACGTATCCGTGTGACCCGTCGCTCTGATACGGGCACTGCCCTTGCTCTTGAATGCGTTCGCCGCCTGTCTCACGACGTTCAGCGAGGCCTCCGAAAGGCACGCCCGATTGCGGCGCGGGTGGGGGCGCCGCAGCGGACGGCGGGGCGAACTTGTACTGCCCGTATAGCATGGCAACGATGTTGGAGTTGTTCACGCCCACGTTCACGCCGTTGATGACCACGTAGGCATTGGTGGTGCCCACGTAGCGGCCTTCGAGGGCAACACGCCACTGGCTGTCGATGTTGTAGCCCACGCCGAGGATGCCCTCATAGGCGAACACCGTGTTGGCGAGAGCAGCGTTGCCGTCAGCAAAGGCGATACCCGCGCCACCACCGATGTAGGGCGTGATGGTCGAGGCTGGAATGAAATCGTAGAGGACCTTCCCCATCACGTGCAGCTGGTGGGCGGTGCCGCCGAAGTTCGAGTGCGCTGCGGTTGCCGCCAGATTGGCCGTGAACGGAATGAAGCCGAAGTCGACTTCGAGCTCGGCACGGGACCGACGAAGTCGTAGCCGGCTACAACGTCGGCGAGGAAAGCGTGGCCATAAAGCCACAGGGGCTCGGAGTCCCCATGGGCGCGCGGCATTCAAAGCTGATGCGTCGTGCCCGATGCCCAAGTGCGCTGTCGCCTGGAGCGGTGCTCACATTGCTAAAGGACGGGGCCTCAGGCTCTGGAAGCCGAATGTGGCGAGTCCCAGATGAATTGTTCCCACATTTCGCGCGTGGGCGCCTTTGGCGTTGCGGAACGCGTCAAGCCCTGCCTTGCCCTTTGCGACGCCCGCCGGGCTCCTTTCGTTGGTCGCCATGAGCAGCGGAAGGTCGTGGGCGTTCTCCGCTCGGGCGAGTTCGGCCAAGGCGGCTGTCAGTCTCGACTTGATGGTCGCGTCGCTTGCCACGAGGTTGAAGGGCGTGCAAATCGCCGTCCGGGGGAAGACGATGAAACTCACCGGAAAGTTGTTGTCCCACCGCCCTGGGCCCAACTTCCTGACGCCCAGATCCGAGCCGACGCGGTGCGAGCATTCACCAAGCGCATGATTCCATCCCCCGACATCGACGAAGGAGAATCCGCTCTGTCGGTTCTCATCGTGCCGGACCGCAAGTCCGAAATCGCCCAGTTGAACGTCATGTTTGCTTTGGAGAAATCGGTCGACCGCTCCAAAGGCCACCTTCGAGGCGTCGACATAGGAGTTTTGACGAAAAGCGGTGATCGTGCCTAGCGCACGTGCCAAGTTTCGTGGAGTTGTCGAGACATAGAATCCGGGCTTGGGGTCGCCGAACTTTGCCTGCTGCACTACGGGAAACTGAATCGGCAACTTCGGATTTCCGTCGCGGTGGAAGCCCGGAGCGGTTCGGTCGATCTCCACCAAATTGCCCGTGACGAATGGATTGCCGGGGGCCGCGCTCGCGACCCCGAACCAACCCTGCACGGCATTGCCAGCGTTTCCCAAGGAGTTGTCGGGATTAAGACGGAGCGGACCGTAGGCGGTCGGAGAGCCGTCGAAATCGAGATTCACATGGCCGAAGAACACGAAGGCCAGTGCCTTGTCCGGCTGGGCATCCGTGGACACCCGCGTGAGGGCCACGCCGAGGAATTCTCTGCCGTTTTGCCACCCGGGGAAATCCTTGAAAAGTAGTTTCGACATGAATTCGATTCCCACTCCAAATCCTACAGGCCGATACTCGCCCCATGGCACGCGGCTTGAAGTGAAAATATGATTGGATTTGGCGCTTATGGGAAGGTCGGCCCCTGATCGGCCGCACGTTGGCTCGAGGACATGTGATCGACCAACAACGGCACGCCGGTCTCTGGCGCGATCGTGCTAGGCTGCCTTTCATCTCGGTGCGCTTCGTCGACGGAATCGCTCTGCCACTGGTCCAGGTCAGCCACTCTCCGAGCGGCTTAAGAATCGACGATGGACGTGGGGAAACTCACCTACCTGAGCGGTAGATGGGTCTGCTATCAGCACTCCTCGAAAAGTGCGACAGGGACGGCTGCAAAGCCTAGCAAATGGGTGCGTTATTTGACTGTCGCACTCAGTACTAAGTCGCTGAATCCGCTCACTTGAGGCAGCCCGTCTCGGGGCACCATTTCAACTAGAATATATTATAGAACATACAACCAAAGTATCGGATTTGGCATCGTCGAGAACAGCAGCGGACACGATGACAGCCACCGGGAAACTGCTAAGATATAATGTGTAAAGAGTAGGCCGGTAGAGAACCGGGACGCCTACGGTTGCCACCTCAGGGGCCGCTCCCGGATACGCTTCGAACGCCGTCGACGAGGCCGCACTCAGGTTCGGTGGCAGAGTGCTCCTGTCGCGCCCGCCACTCTGGGCACTTCCGCGTCGTCGGCTCAGGGCCAGCAAGGTGTTCGCGGCAAGTCAGGGAGATTCAGTTGCGGAGTGCGAAAGGCCGCGTCGCGAGGGATCACAGACCGTGAACAGGGCCCGCCTTGTCAACCCGAGAGTTATGCTTGTCGCCCTTTGCCTGATCCTGGCGGCGGGCGGGTGCTACTACTATCTGGACGAGGTCGCGCAGGGCCGGACCCACGCTTCTGGCCCGCCGTCGCCGGCCGGCATCCCGGTGGTGGTGGCGACCGCAGAAAAGAAGGACGTTCCCATCGTCATCCACGGTGTTGGCACCGTGCAGGCCTACAAGAAGGTCGCGATCAAGACACGGGTCGACGGGCAGATCGTCAAGGTGTCCTTCACCGAGGGCCAGAACGTGAAGGCCGGCGATCCGCTGTTTCAGATCGATCCGAGGCCCTTTCGCGCGCTGCTCGCGCAGGCCAAGGCGGCCAAGCAGCGCGACGAGGCGCAGCTCGAGGGCGCTCAGCTCGACCTCGACCGCTATGGCAAGCTGATCGGCTCGGGCTTCCAGTCGCGCCAGAGCTACGATCAGCAAAAGGCGACCGTCGATGCGCTCAAGGGCTCGATCGCGGCCGACCAGGCTCAGATCGACACGGCCGAGCTCAACCTCGCCTATGCCGACATCCGGGCGCCGATCGACGGCCTGACCGGCCAGCTCCTGGTCGATCTCGGAAACTTCGTCCAGACAAACCAGGACACGACTTCGTCACCATCACCCAGGTCAAGCCGATCTTCGTCAACTTCACCATTCCCCAGTACGCCAACCACAACCTGCGCAAGAACCAGCGGAAGGCGCCGCTCACCGTCTTCGCCTACGGCGCCGACGACAAGTACAAGCTGACCGAGGGCAAGTTGACGCTGATCGACAACCAGATCGACCCGGCGAGCGGCACGCTGCGGCTCAAGGCCACGTTCGAGAACACCGACGAGCGGCTGTGGCCGGGCGAGTTCGTCAATGTACACCTGCAGGCGGCGGTGCGGGCCGGCGTCGTCACGGTTCCCGAGCGCGCCGTCATGCAGGGCGCCGGCGGCGCCTATGTCTACGTTATCGGCGCCGACGGCACCGCCGATCGCCGCGCCGTCGAAGTCGAGGCGAGACAGGACGACCTTGCCGTGATCGCCAGGGGCGTCGCGGCCGGCGAAAGGGTCGCGGTCGACGGGCAGTATCGATTGTCGAATGGCAGCCACGTCCGCATCGACCATCCTGCGGCGGGTCCCGCGCAGTCTGGCGGGCAGACCGCGACGAATGGCTGACGGGACCGGCAATGAACATTTCCGAGCCCTTCATCCGACGGCCGATTGCAACCTCGCTGCTGATGCTGGGCGTTCTCGTCTTTGGCATCGCGGCCTATCGTCTGCTGCCGGTCTCGTCCCTGCCCAATGTCGATTTTCCGACGATCACGGTGAGCGCCGACCTGCCGGGCGCCAGCCCGGAAACGATGGCCTCGGCGGTGGCGACGCCGCTCGAACAGCAGTTCAGCGCGGTCAACGGACTCGGCGAGATGACCTCGCTGTCCGGCGTCGGCACGACGACGATCACCCTGCAGTTCGATCTGTCGACCGACATCAACGCCGCGGCGCAGGACGTGCAGACCGCGATCAATGCGGCGAGCGGACTGCTGCCCAAGGATCTGCCGAGCCCACCGACCTATCGAAAGGTCAACCCGAACAATTTCCCGCTGCTGATCTACGCGCTGCACTCCGACGCGATGCCGGGCTACGCGCTCGATCGCTACGTCTCCGACGTGCTTGCCCGTCCGCTGTCGATGGTGCCCGGGGTCGGCGGGGTCTTCATCTTCGGGCAGAAGAAGTATGCGGTGCGGGTCGAGGTCAACCCGATGGCGCTCGCCTCCCGCAATCTCGGCTTCGAAACGGTGCGCACCGCGCTGGCCAACGCCACGGTCAACCTGCCAAAGGGCGAGATCGTGGGACCGAACCGCTCGGTCAGCCTCGACAGCAACGACCAGCTGACCGACGCCGCCGCCTACCGCAACGTCGTGATCGCCTACCGCCGCGGCGCGCCCGTTCATCTCGGCGAGGTCGCAAGCGTCGTCGATTCCGAGGAGAACCTCCGGGTCGGCGCCTGGTACAACGACGTGGAAGCCGAGGGGCTGGCCGTCGAGCGCGCCAACGGAGCGAATGCGCTCGCCGTCATCGACGCGGTCAAGGCCCTGATGCCGCGGCTCGAGCGCAACCTGCCGCCCACGGTCAAGGTCGAGCTGATGTCCGACCGCTCCGAGCTGACGCGCGCGGCGATCACCGACGTGCAGTACACGATGCTGCTGACGATCGCCTTGGTGATCGTCGTCATCTTCGTGTTCCTGCGCAGCCTGTGGGCGACGCTGATCCCGAGTCTCGTCGTGCCGTTGTCGCTGTGCGCGACTTTCGCGGTGATGTATGTCGCGGGTTTCACGCTCGACAACATCTCGCTGATGGGGCTCACGATCGCGGTCGGTTTCCTGATCGACGACGCGATCGTGATGATCGAGAACATCGTGCGGCATATCGAGGCCGGCGAGCGCCCGCTCCAGGCCGCACTCAAGGGCGCCGGCGAGATCGGCTTCACGATCGTGTCGATCACCTTTTCGCTGATCGCGGTCTTCATCCCGATCTTTTTCATGGGCGGCGTCGTCGGCCGGCTGTTCCACGAATTCGCCGCGACCGTGTCGATCGCCGTGCTGGCCTCGGCCTTCTTCTCGCTGACCCTGACCCCGGTCCTGTGCTCGCTGTTCCTGAAGCCGCAGCACGAGCAACACAAGGGCCGGCTGAACCTGGCGGCGGAGCGCGGATTTCACTGCGGTGCTGCGGGCCTACGAGCGCGGCCTCGATTTCGTCTTTCGCCATCAGCGCGCGACGCTGGCGGTGACGCTGCTTCTGGTCGCCGCGACGGGCTGGCTCTACGCCGCGATCCCCAAGGGCTTCGTCCCCGAGCAGGACACCGGTCTGTTCTTCGGGCTGGTCGAGACCCGCCAGGACTCCTCCTATCCCCACACCGCGCGGCTGGCGACCGAGGTCCTCCACGTGGTCGCCCACGATCCGGGCGTCGCCGGCGTCTTCCTGCACGCCGGCGCCTATTCCTATAATCCGGGCGAGAATACCGGCCACATCTTCGGCCAGCTCAAGCCGTACGACGAGCGCGATGGCGCCCAGGTGATCCTGCAGCGCATGCGCAAGGCGGTGCAGTCGGTCATGGGCGCCAAGATCTTCATGCAGATTCCGCAGTCCATCCGGGTCGGCGGCCGGCTGGCGCGCACCGAATACCAGTACACGCTGACCGACAGCAACGAGGAGGAACTCAATCGCTGGGCGCCGATCCTGGAAGCGGAGATGAAGAAGCTGCCCGAGCTGCAGGACGTCGCCTCCGACCAGCAAATCGCGGCGCCGCACATCGACGTCGTCGTCGACCGCCAGAAGGCCGAGCAGCTCGGCCTGTCGGCGGCGCTGATCGACCAGACGCTCTACGACGCCTTCGGCCAGCGCCAAGTCGCAACGATCTACGGCGCAACCGACCAGAACAAGGTCGTGCTCGAGGCCGCGCCGCAGTTCACCCGCGATTCGACGGCGCTGCAGAAGCTGTTCGTCGTCACGCCGAACGGCGTGCAAGTGCCGCTATCGGCGGTCGCTCACTATGTGGAGCGCCTCGAACCGCTGACGATCAGCCATCAGGGCGTCTTCCCGGCGGTCACGCTGTCGTTCAACCTGACGCCGGGGGCGTCGCTCGGCCAGGCGGTGACGGCGATCGACCGGATGGCAGAGCGATTGCGCGCGCCGGCGACGCTGAACGGCGCGTTCGAGGGCACCGCCCAGGCGTTCCGGACCTCGCTGACCTCGATGCCGCTCCTGCTCGCGGCAGCGATCCTCGTCGTCTACATCGTGCTGGGGATGCTCTACGAGAGCTACATCCACCCGATCACGATCCTGTCGGCCCTGCCGGCGGCCGGCGTTGGCGCGCTGATCATGCTGTGGGCCTGCCACTACGACCTGTCGGTGATCGCGATCATCGGCATCGTGCTGCTGATCGGCATCGTCAAGAAGAACGCGATCATGATGATCGACTTCGCGCTGTCGGCGCAGCGCAAGGAGGGCAAGAGCGCGCGCGAGGCGATCCATGAAGCCTGCCTCCTGCGCTTCCGGCCGATCATGATGACGACCTTTTCGGCGCTGTTCGGCAGCCTGCCGATTGCGCTGGGCCAGGGCGCCGGGTCGGAGCTGCGCCAGCCGATGGGCATCGCCTTCATCGGCGGGCTCCTCGTCTCGCAATGGCTGACGCTCTACACGACGCCGGTCATCTATCTCTACCTCGACCGCCTCGCGGCCTGGCTCGGCGGCGCCTATCGCCAGCCGCGGCTCGCCAGGATGTTCGGCGATGCGCGGCAAACCGGGGGCGCCGAGTAAGCGACGGTTGGTGTGCCTGCGGCCACGCTGATGGGCGGGGCATGACAGGGAACGACGGGCGCCGGCATGATGGCCGCCGGAGCCGGCGTGAACACGTGCGGACAGATATTTGCAGAGCGCGTTACGGATTGCAATCTTGCGATCTTGAGCCTGATCGGCCAGCCATTGATCGAGCCCGGCGCGACTTCGCGGCTTGCAGCCCGACTGACGGACGCGCACCATTGGAAAGGCATGAAGGCTTGGGAGACAAGAGGATGTCGGAAGAACGCAAGAGGGTACTGCAGCGCTTCGAGGAGCGCCTCGCCCAGCTCGAGGCGATGCGTCACGAGAAGCCGGCGCGCTGGAAGGTGTTCCATCTGCACAACGCGCTGAATGCCCTGAAGGACGACCACAGCGTCGCCGACATGCATCTCGACGAGTTCGACCGCCACGCGCTCGAGCAGGAATATCCCGAGCTCGAGGCCGACCGCGTGCCGACCGTCGAGGAGATCCGTTCGCGCTTCGACATGATCGCCGGCGGCATGCTCTGAGCCGCGCGCGGGGCGCTCGTCGCCTCGCCTATGGGGCGGGCGGCGGGCATTCCAGCAGAGGCGCCCATCGCTCGGGCTGGAGCTCCCTGTATTCGATCCACGGCCCGGTCTCGGCGCCGCCGTCGTCGAGCTTGCCGACATCGCTCACCCAGTAGCCCAGCGAGCGCCGGTTGGGGTCGAAACGCCAGGCCCCGACCACGACCTGATCGGCGACATGCCCCGTCAGCCGGGGACAGAAGAGCAGCACGGGCGTCTGGTCCTTCGGCGCCGTGTGCATGGGCTGCCAGCCGGCGACCAGGATGCGCAGCCGCTCGATCTCCGCGGCGGCCTGCCAGCGCGCATCGTCGGCCAGCACGGCCAGCTCCTGGTCGGTCGGCCCGTCCGCCCGCGTCGGCATGCCATGGGAGGCGAGGCAGGCCGCGCGAAGCTCTTCCACGATGTCCGTCGTCTGCTCCTTCATCGCTTCGCCAGCCGGTTCTTGCGCGGGCCCGCATCCTCCTGCGCCGGCGGCCATTCCCGCGCCGGTCCGAGGAGCGCGTCGCGCGCCTGGTTGACCTTCCGGGTGAGATAGGGCGAGCCGCTGCGGTCGGGGTGAACCAGGCTGAGCAGGCGCTTGTGGGCGGCCCGGATCGCCGCCTCGTCGGCGCCGGGCTCGAGTCCCAGCACCTCCAGCGCTTCCGTCCGCGACATGCCGCTAGGCGCATCGTCGCGGCCGGGCCGCCCGTCGCTCAGCGCCACGACGGAGGACCGGCCGACATAGGCTTCGAGGATCGCGGCCGCGCGCCGCACGGCGGCGGGATCGTCGGCCGCGTCGTCCTCCCAGATCTCCATGTCGAAGGGCCGCGGCCGCGGCCTGAAAAACGCGAAGGCGGCGCGCAGCGGGGCGAACATCACGCGCCACTTCAGCACGGTGGGAATGATCAGCAGGACCGCGCCGATCAGCATGGCGCCGGCCCATTGCTCCTTGGCGAGCATCACCACGAGCAGCGGGATGCAGGCGAGCACCACGAGCAGCAGCATCCAGCGCGTGGTCCGGACCATGGTCCGAGGGTCGCTGTGCATGAACCAGTCGAGGAACTTCGCGATCGTCGCCAGCACGGACAGGCCGAGCGCGACGGCACTGATCACCACCATGTAGTCCATCAACACGCCCCCAGAACGGCCGGCCCGTCCGACAGAGTTGCGCCCAGACTACTCCGGCGGCGGCCGGAAGCCAGCCCCCGCCGTTCGAGGTGCAGGTCTGCACGCCTGCGCGCAGCTCGCGGTTTTCTTCCGTCCGGCGCCTGTCTAGTATCCGGCGAGCATCGGTAACAAGGACAAGGGGAGTGCGATGGGGAAGCGCAGCAAACGCACGAGCACCAAGAAGCCCCAGCGGGGCGGCCCGGGCGCCAAGGTCGTCTCCGAGGGCGGTCAGCTTCCCGCCAAGGCCTCCGCCCAGGATTTCGTCAAGCGCCGCACCCAGGTCGACGAGAAGGACCACGAGGAATTCCAGACCTATCTCGCCGAGAAGAAGGAGGCCGACGCGCGCCGGGCGCCGGCGGTGGCCGCGCCGCCGAAGAAGCGCGGCTTCAACCGCCGCACCATGCTGAGCGTCGCGGTGGGCACGGCCGGCGTCGCCGAGGCCGCGGTGCTGGGCTACAAGGCGCTGGGCGGCGGCTCGGTCACCGACCATGGCGTGCACCACGCCGGCGCCAACTACACCGAGGCGCAACGCCACAACATCATGCGCGAGGTCGTCGACAGCCGGGCCGACGTGCGCGGCCAGAGCCTCGGCAACTGGGTGGCGCTGCTGCCGACCAAGCTGGGCGGCGGCACCTACGCCATCGACCTCAACTCCAACCGTGTGCTGGCCTCGATCTGGTACTGGAACTACGGCGACTACAGTCCGATCAGCCACCATCTCTGCGCCTTTCCCAGCGCCGACCCCTATCACGGCTTCGAATTCGTCAACAGCACGCAGGGCGGCAAGAACTCGCTGATCTACGGCATCCCGACCGCCATCGTCGAACCGGCGGAGGGCACCAACATCTATCGCGTGCGCTACGACGGCACGCAGATGCAGCTCATCGAGAACGTCTCGGAGAGCACCGGGCTCGGGCTTGGCGTGCACGTCACGGTCAACCCGAAGGACGCGCAGTCCTACTTCGTGACCGACGGCCAGAAGGACATCGCCGCCTGCTTCGACCGCACGACGTCGAAGGTGAAGGCGGCCCTCAGGTTCGACTGGACGCCCAACGTGCCCGAGCTGCGCGACGCCTGGATCAAGGGCGGCACGCTCACCATCAGGAAGATCCATCCCGATCCCCGGACCGGCCTCTACGACTACAAGGGCACCAAGGGCAACAAGATCGACTGGGAGATGGTGCCGATGGGCGAGCTGTTCGTCGAGGAAGGCTCGCTGCCCGGCGACGATCCGCTGTCGCTCACCGGCGCCGACGGCACCATCTGGCATCCCGAAGGCCGCTGGGCCGCCACGGTGGTGCGCCTGTGCGGCGGCATCGCCATCCTCGACGCCGACAACGACTTCGATCCCGTCGCCTTCCTGCAGTTCAACAAGGAATTGCCGGACCAGTATCCGGTCGAGCAGGTCGACAAGGACACCTGGCAGGTCGTGTTCGACAAGATCCACTCGCCCGGCCACGAGATCGGCTTCTCGCCCGACGGCCGCTTCCTGGTGATGATGAACAATCTGCGGGAGAACAACTGCTCGATCTTCAGCGCCTCCGATCCCGATCCCAGGAACTGGCGCAAGGTGGCGCACGTCGAGGATCCGCTGTGGCGCGGCAAGTATCCCAACCCCTTCCACATGGTGTTCTCGCTCGACAGCTCGAAGCTCTACCTGTCGATCCTGCATCCCTCGCCCGCCTTCAGCGGCATCATGGTGGTCGACACCCGGACCTGGACCATCGTCAAGGAGATCCAGGGCATCGGTCCCGACCTGCAGACGCCCGCGCTCACCTACGACGGCAAGTACGTGCTGACGCCGTTCAGCGGCTTCCAGCGGCAGTCGAGCGGCATCGCCGTGGTCGACACCTCGACCGACACCCTGATCGGCATCCTGCCGAGCAACGGCGGGCACCATGACTGCGTGATCATCCCGACCAAGCTGGAGCACATGAAGCACACGAGGTCCTGCACGCTGTGATGCGCCGGCTGCTGCTCAGCCTGGCGCTGCAGAATCTCGGGCGCCGCAAGGCGCGCAGCCTGTTGCTGGTCGCCGCGGTGGCGCTGGGCAGCGGGGTCGTGTTCACCGGCGCGATCCTGATGCGCTCCATCGATCGCAGCATGGAGGTCGGCTTCACGCGGCTCGGCGCCGACCTGATGGTGGTGCCCGAGGGCGCGCTCACCAACATCACCGCGGCCCTGCTGGTCGTCGAGCCGACGGACCTGGCGCTCGACGCCGACCTGCTGGCGAAGGCCAGGCTCACCAGCCTGGGCCGCATCGCGGCGCAGAAGGTCGTGCGGATGGAGCATTCGGGCGTCGGCAGCCACCACGACTCGGTCGACCTGATCGGCTTCGAGCCCGAGCGCGACTTCACCGTCCAGCCGTGGCTCGCCGAGAAGCTCAACCGGCCCCTGCAGACGGGTGACGTCATCCTGGGATCGGCCCGCGACGGGGCGCTGGGCACGCAGTTCCTGATCTTCGGCAAGCCGCACACTGTCTACGGCCGGCTCGCGCGCACCGGCGTGGGCACGCACGAGCGCGGCGTGTTCATGTCCTTCGCCACGCTGGCCGAGCTGGCCGAGATCTGCCGGCGCGAGAAGCCGGCCCCCGTGCTGGCGCCCGGCAAGGTCACCGGCTTCCTGGTCGAGCTGGCGCCGGGCGCCACGGCGCTGCAGGCCCGCTTCGCCATCCTGTCGAGCGTGAAGGGCGTCAAGGTGGTGTCGGGCGACACCACGCTGTCGGGCATCCGCCAGGGCCTGGCGGCGCTGCTCGACGGCATCCTCGCGCTGATGGCGCTGATGTTCGCCAGTTCGGCCCTGCTGGTGAGCGTGCTGTTCTCCGCCATCGTCACCGAGCGGCGCGGCGAGCTCGGCCTCCTCAAGGCGATCGGGGCGCGGCGCGCGCAGGTCCTGGGCATGATCCTGAGCGAAGCCGTGCTGGCGACCGGCATCGGCGGGCTGCTGGGCGTCGTGCTGGGCGTGCTGGCGATGCGGCTGTTCAAGCACTCGCTGGTCTACTACCTCGAGACCGTGGGCGTGCCGTTCGTCTGGGTCGGAACGCCGCTGGTCGTCGCCCTGGCGGCGGCCACGATCGTGCTGTCCTGCCTGATCGGCGCGGCGGGCGTGCTCTACCCGGCCTGGACGGCGAGCCGCCGCGACGCCTACGACCTCGTGCGCGGCGAGGCCTGATCCCGTGCTGTCGTGTCGCCGGCTGCACAAGAGCTACGTCACGGAGCGGGGCGAGGTCACGGCGGTCGCCGGCATCGATCTCGAGGTCGAGGCCGGGCGCTTCGCCGCCATCATCGGCCGCTCGGGGTCCGGCAAGTCCTCGCTGATGGCGATGATCGGCGGGCTGAGCCGGCCGTCGGGCGGCACGGTCCTGGTCGAAGGCACCGACATCTGGGCCTTGTCGGACAACGGGCTGGCCGACTTCCGCAACGGCCGCATCGGCTTCGTCTTCCAGTTCGCGAGCCTGCTGCCGACGCTGCGGCTGGTCGACAACGTCGCCCTGCCGGCCATGCTGGGCGGCGGCGCGGTCGGCGGCGAGGTCTATGCCAGGGCCGCGGCTCTGCTCGCCCGCATGGGGCTGGGCGGCTATCTCGACGCCTATCCCTCGGAAGTCTCGGCCGGCGAGCAGCGCCGGGCGGTGATCGCGCGCGCCCTGATCAACGATCCCGCGCTGCTGCTGGCCGACGAGCCGACCGCCGATCTCGACGAGCAGACCGAGATCGAGATCATGGACGAGCTGATGGCGGTCAACCGCGAGCGCGGCACCACGCTGCTGCTGGTCACGCACAACCTGTCGCTCGCCGAGCAGGCCGGGCAGATCGTGCACATCGCCGACGGCAGGATCGCGTCGTGAGGCGCGCGGCATGACCGGCAAGCGCCCCGACCTCGGCCGGCTTTCGTCCGAGCAGAAGGACGCGCTGATCCGCGACCTGTGGCGGCAGGTGGCGGCGGCGCAGTCGGAAGTGCGCCTGCTGAAACGCCGGCTGGGCATGGCCGAGCAGCAGGCCGAGCGTTCGGCGGGCGCCCTGCGCGACCGCCTGCGCGAGGCCGACCCGCGGCCGCCGACCGCGCCGCCGGCGGCGCTCTCCGTCAAGCTCGGCCGTGGGCTGAGGCTGTGGCAATCGCCGGTCGTGATGGCCGTGGCGGCGGTCGTGCTGATGGCCTTCGCCGTCGACGGCGCCATCGGCATCTGGCAGGAGCGCGCCCGCGAGGAGCAGCGCGAGGCGCGGCTGTTGATGGAGCACGAGGCGATGACCTCGCTGTACGTCGAGCTGAAGCAGATCGTGCCCGAGGCGGACGGCAAGTCCTACGGCATGACGCTCTTCATGCAGAACATCGATCCCGCCGTGCCGCTCTACGTCATGCTGAACGCGGTCGGCGTCTACGTGCAGTCCGGCATGAGCTGGCAGCAGGTGCCGTCGAGCCCCGTGGGCGAGGGCGGCACCGGCATCGTGAAGCTGGTCGACAGCTACACCTACCGGATCCGGTTCACGCCCGACGTGGCCAACTGGGCCGAGCTCATTCCCGGCTACATGCATGTGCGCATCCAGGCCGACATGCTGATCAGCCGCCACGCCCAGCCCGGCACGACCATCGCCGAGCGCCGCACGCCCTACTACGTCTATCTGAAGCCGCACGGCGCCGACGACGCCGACATCAAGGCGCGCTCGCACATGTCGGGCACGCCGCCCGTCTTCATCCCCATGCCGCCGCACTGAAGGGCGGCCGACGGTCAGGCCGCCAGCGCCGCCTCGCTCGCCGGGTCGCCGGCGATGCGGCTGTGCCACATGACGCGCGGCTGGGTCATGTCCCACGGCGTGGCCTGGTGCATCAGGCAGCGATTGTCCCACACCACCGCGTCGCCCGGCGCCCAGTCGTGGTGGTAGAGGCGCGGCGGCCGGCAGGCGAAGTCGATCAGCTCGCGCAGCAACTGCTCGGACTGCTCCTTGTCGAGGCCCGGGATGTTGTGGGCGTGGCGGCCGATCAGCAGCGACTTGCGGCCGGTCTCGGGATGGGTCTTGACCAGCGGCCTGAGCGGCACCGGCCCGTCATGCAAGCCGTAGCCGTTGTATTCGCCGTCGGCCTTGCTCGTCTGGTGGCCGAGCTTGGACTGGCTGTAGTGCAGCGAGTGATGGGCGGCGAGGCTCTCCAGCTTCGCCTTCAGGCCGTCGTCGAGCGCGTCGTAGGCGGCGCGCATGTCGGCGAAGCCGGTATGGCCGCCCACGCTCGGCACGACCTCGGCGCTGAACACCGCGCCCTTGGCCTGCACGGGCATGTAGGTGCTGTCGTGGTGCCAGCCCATGTTGCCCTTCAGCACCTTCATCATGTCGTCGTTGTCGGCCTCGCGCCGCAGGGTGCCGTCGGCCTTGACGTTGCTGATCGCCGCCATCTCGAACTCGAGCGGCCCGAAGCGCCGGGCGAAGGCGATCTGCTCGTCGCGCGCCAGGTGCTGGTCGGGGAAGATCAGCAGCGCGTAGTGCAGCCAGGCGTCGTAGAGCGCGCGGAAGGCCGCCTCGTCGAGTTCCGTCACCTTCACGCCGCGCACGACGGCGCCGAAGGTCGCATCGTCGATCGGCTGGATGTCGAGGGCGTGGGCCATGCAGAACCTCCCGGTCGAGTCCCGGCGGCAAGTCTAGCGGCCAAGCGCCCCCGGCCTCAAGTCACGCGGCCGCGCTTGGCGGGGATGGCGGCGATCAGGGCCTCGCGGACCGGCCGGGCCTCGTCGGCCGGGAGCTGGCGGATGCGCAGGGTGCGCTCGACGAACCGGTTGTCCTCGCCGTCGACCACGAGGTCGAGGAACCGGGTCGTGCCCGGCGTCACGGCCCGGCGGCTGCGGCCCGTGGCGCTGTCCGACTTCTTGCTGAGCAGCGCCTGGATGGTGCGCACGGTGCGGACCAGCACGTCCTGCGGCGGCTGGTTGTCGAGCTGGACGCGGTAGACGCCCTCGGGATCGACGCCTTCGATGCTGATCGGCTGGCGGCGGCAGACGCTCACCTCGATGCGCGCCTCGCCGGTCTTGGGATCATGGCGGGCATCGAGGATCACCAGGCCCTTGTTGGAAGGCTGGCGCACCAGCAGCGCCTCGACCACGTCGGGCCTGAAGCTGAGCGTCAGCGACGCGCCCGGCTCGAGCGGCGGCACGGTGACGAAGGCGCCGTCGGCCACATGGACCAGCTCCTCGTCGCCGGCCCACACGCTGCCGAACGGCAGCCGCTGCTCGACCGTCATCGCGACGATGCGGCGGTCGGTCGGGTTGGATATCGTCACCGTGCGGCCGCCGTCGCGCAGCTCGAAGGTGAGTCCCTCGTAGTCGGCCATGCGCTGGTAGAGCTCGGCCTGCGTGGCGATCCAGTAGTTGCGGCGCTCGGCGAGGTTGATGCAGTAGCGCACGTAGTCGAGCGTGCCCTTGCCGCCGTTCACCGAGGGGTCGCGCGCCAGCTCGGGATGGTACTGGAAGGAATAGACGCCGTTCTCGAGGCGATCCTGGTCGGCGCGGCGGCGGGCGTTGTGCCCGGCGAAGATGGTCTCGACCAGCTCGTAGGCGGCGTCGTATTCGTGCGTGCGGTCCCAGCCGCGCAGCTTGCGCCATTCCGTGGTCGTGGTGACGACGGGGCGGAAGGGGAACCAGATGCCCGAGGTGGCGATGGTGCGCCGCACGTCGGTCACGTAGGTCAGCGGCTTCTCGCCGATCGTGCCGCCCACCATGACGTTGGGATCGCGCACGCCGTACTCGATCATGTGGTAGTAGCAGAAGGTGCACAGGCCGAGGATCCGGCTGTCCTGCGCATAGAGATAATCCATCGCGTCGATCGTCTCGGGATGCATGTGCCCGCCGGCATGCCGGCCGCAGGTGCAGATGGTGATGCCGAGGTTGCGGCCGGCGTTCGACACGTGCTCGAACAGGCCCTTGCCGAAGATCGCCGTCGGCGGATCGCCGATCGAGCTGTCGTTGTGCAGCGCAGGCTCGATGAAGCTGTGCTGCGTGGTGCGTTCCACCCAGTCGCGCGCCATCGCTTCGTCGATGTTGGTCGAGAAGGTCGGATCCTCGATGTCGTAGCTCGCCGGGATGAGGTTCTGGATCTGGTAGTCGAGGAAGGTGTAGTCGCGCATGCCGTGGACGTCGTGGCGGAACGACAGCACGCCGTCGTAGGTGCCGAACGAACGCAGCCGGGTCCGCCACAGGTCTTCCAGCCCGATCTCCAGCATCAGGCGGCGCAGGAAGAACAGCAGCGTGTCGCCCCAATGGGTGGGATTGGCCCAGTGGCGCACCGCCTCGACATTGAGATGGGCCTGCATCATGCCGCCCAGCAGCTCGAACACCGGGTTGGTGACATAGGCCGTCCTCTCGGTCAGCACGATGGCGGGCCCGAGCGCCGCGACGGTCGCCGTCGTGGCGTCGCTGAGATCGCCCGAGAGTTCGACCAGGTCGGCGAGCACGCGGCTGCCCGCCGCCGGCTCGATCCTCTGCACGGGATGGCCCTTGTAGCCGCTGACATAGAGGCTTTCCCAGGCGTCGCCGGCGAACGGCGATCCGGGCCGCCAGCGCCAGCCGGTATAGCCCTGCACCGCTTGCGGCGCGCAGGCGGCGAGGCCGAGCAGGCGCGGCGGAAGGTTGGTCCTGCCGGTCACGATCAGCCGGCGGTCGGCGTCGCCCAGCCAGCGCTCGATGCGCTCGATGGTCTTGGGCGCGAGATGGCCGGCATTGGGCACGAGGAGAAAGCGGCAGCGCTCGAGCCGGGCCTCGTCGAGGTCGGCTTCCTCGACCAGATGGTGCTTGAGGTTGCAGCGGGCGAGCAGCAGGCCGGCCGCGTTCGGTGCGAGATAGGCGTATTCGCCCTTCACCCAGGTGCGCGGCAGGCCCCAGGCATCGGTGAAGGTGTAGGTCTCGCCGCGGCGCGCGGCCTCCGCGGCATAGGCGTCGCGAGTGGGGCGGCTGAACAGCAGGACGACGTCATGACGGGTCTGGTCTGGCATGGAGCGTATTTGCCCCGAGCAGCGACAAAAGGAAACGGCCGGGTTTTGCCCGGCCGTTTCTGCGAGCGGACGGTTCGCTCGTCGTCCTACTGGACGACGATCTCGACCCGGCGATTTTGCGGCTCGCGAACGCCGTCGGCGGTCGGCACCAGCAGGCCCTTTTCGCCCACGCCCATGACCGTGATGGCGGTGGCCGGCACGCCGTCACGCACCAGCGCGTCCTTGACCGCGTTGGCACGACGCAGCGACAGCGCCATGTTGTAGCTCTCCGGGCCCGACGTGTCGGTATGGCCGGTCGCCGTGATGCGGGCGTTGCCCTTGGTCTTGAAGGCGTTGGCCGCCTGCTGGATGGTCCCCAGCGCCTGCTGCGACAGGTTCGAGCGGTCCCAGTCGAAGAACACCATGAACGACGGCGGCGTCACCGCCGGCGCGGCGGGCGGCGGCGGCGGCGCCATTTCCGGCTGGCCGAACTTGTAGCTCAGGCTCACCATGGTCATGATGTTGTTGTTGGTGTAGGCGCCCGGGTTGGTGGTGCCGTAGTAGCGGCCGTCGAGATTGACGCGGAAGGCCGGCGAGATGTTCCAGCCCACGCCGATGATGCCCTGGTAGGCGAACTGCGTGGTGCACAGGCCGCAGCCCTGGATGGTCGAATTGACGAAGGCGATGCCGGCGCCCGCGCCGACGTAGGGAGTGATGGTCGCGCCCGGCAGGAAGTCATAGAGCAGGTTGGCCATCAGCGAGACCTGCTGGATCTGGCCGTTCACGTTGGCATAGCCGTTGGGGAAGGCCACCACGCCGTTGCCGGTGTTGGAATGGTAGAGCGCCTCCAACTCCACGCGCGGCCCGACGAAGTCGTAGCCCACCATGCCGCCGGCGGCCCAACCCGTGTTCATGTTGTAGCTGTTGTTGTTCAGCAGCCAGTTCAGGCCGCCTTCGCCGCCGATGTAGACACCGGGATTGGCGGGCCCGGAAGAGCTGAACAGCGACTGGGCATTCGCCGCCGCCGGCAGGGCGAGGATCGCCGCAGCAGCCAGAAGAGCCTTCTTGTTCATGACAGTTCCTCGTTTGAGTTGGGGTGCGCTTCGAGTACCCGTCAAACGAGGCGGCAAAGTGCTGAGTTGCCCATGATCGCGACATAAAGCCGATTAGCGTCGCGTGCGTTGCAAGCCTGCAACACCCGCTCCAAGCAGCACGGCTACTGCATGAACCAGCCGTGGCTCACGACCATCGACTGCCCGGTCAGGGCGGTGCTGGCGGCGCCGGCGAAATAGAGAACGGCATCAGCCACTTCGTCGGTGGTGGTGAACTGGCCGTCGACGGTGTCCTTCAGCATGACGCGCTTGATGACGTCATCCTCGCTGATGTTGAGCTCCTTGGCCTGCTCGGGAATCTGCTTGTCGACCAGCGGCGTGCGCACGAAACCGGGGCAGACCACGTTGGCCGACACGTTGTATTCGGCGCCTTCCTTGGCCAGCACCTTGGCCAGCCCGATCAGCCCGTGCTTGGCGGTGACGTAGGGCGCCTTGAGCTTGGACGCTTCCTTGGAATGGACCGAGCCCATGTAGACGACGCGGCCGTACTTGGCGGCGTACATGTGCTTGAGGCAGGCCTTGGTGGTGAGGAAGGCGCCGTCGAGATGGATCGCGAGCAGCTTCTTCCAGTCGGCGAAGGGGAACTCGACCAGCGGCTTGACGATCTGGATGCCGGCATTGCTCACCAGGATGTCGATCCTGCCGTACTTGGCCATCGTGTCGGCGACGCCCTTCTCGACCTGGGCTTCGTCGGCGACGTTCATGGCCACGGCGAAGGCGTCTGAGCCCTTGGCCTTGATCTCCTTGGCCGTGGCTTCGGCGGCGTCGAGGTTGAGGTCGGCGATCACCGGGATGCCGCCCTCGGCGGCGAGCCTGAGCGCGATCTGCTTGCCGATGCCGCTCGCCGCTCCGGTGACGACGGCAACTCTTCCTTTGAAGCGGGACATGGAATGATCCTTCTCGAGAGTTGGGTTCAGCTCTTGGCCAGGTAGTCGAATACGACTTCACCCAGGCCCAATGTCAGGTCGGTGACGAAATGCGAGGCCGACAGCACCTCGCGCACCGGCAGGCGATTCACGTCGCACATGGCGTGCTCGAAGAACTGCAGGGCGGCCGGGCCGCTCCACGCGCCCTTCACCGTCACGTCCTCGAGGTAATAGCGCACCAGCTCGCAGATGCGCGGCGTGCAGTCGACGTGCGGGATGATCTTGATCATGAAGGAGGGCTTGGCCAGGCTCTTGCGCAGCGGCTCGAGGTCGATCTCGCGGTGCTTGTAGCCCATGGTGGCGCTGACGCAGAGCACCGATCCGTAATGCAGCGTGCAGACCAGCGTCTCGCTCTCGTGGCTGATCTTGGGCGTGGCGAGCTTCTTGGGGAAGCCCCAGATCTCGCGGCCGCCGGCGATCGGCGAATTGTCGTCGAGATACATGGCGTGCACGTAGCCGCCTTCCTGCACCGTGCCGTCCTTGTCCGTGAAGCGCACCGGGATCACCTGGCCGGTCTCGGTATAGTCGCCGAAGCCGGTCGAATTGGGCATGCGGATGAACTCGTAGTTCACGGTGTCGCCCGCGACCTCCAGCGGCTCGGGCACGACCGAGCGCAGCCGCTCGGGATCGGTGCGGTAGCTGATGACGACGAATTCCCGATTGTAGAACTTGTACGGGCCCTTCGGGTAAGCGGGGTCGTTGAGCGGCATGGCGAACGCGTTGGCGCGGACATCGGCTAGCTTCATCTCTCTGCCTTTCCTACTCGCGGCCCTGCGCGGCCATGCTCCTGCGGCTCTTGGCGCCACAGATCATAGGGACAATGTCGTAGAACTTCTGGCCCGCCGCCTGCGATTGCAGCCAGGACGCCGCCACCCTGCAGCAGGAGCGCAATCCGCTCGAAGTCGGGCCGTGCCCGCGAGGCGCCCGGGCCGGCGCCCGCCGCCGACGGCGAACTCATGAAACGTCTCCTTCGCGGCATTTCACCGCCTTGGGGGTGATGTCTGCCGTGATGGCGACGCTAGGGCAATGGCGAATCCGGAGGCAGGCCATGAAGCATGGCGCATGCCATGTCGGCCCAGGGGCGTCAGCGCGTCGCGCGCTGCACGCCCCGCGTCATGCTCTCGCGCAGGTTGGCAGGTTCCTCGACGGCCGAAGGATCGCTCGGCGCCGTGACGAGATAGTCGGCGTCGTCGCAACCTGCGAGCACTGCCAGCGACAGCAGCGCGACGACCAATTTGAAGCGCATGGGACAGCTCCTTCCGCCGGGCTGGCGCCCGGCTGGGAAGAGATCGATGGGAACAGACGGTCAGGGGCGCCGAAATTTCGCCCGCCGACTACAGTTCGCTGGTTGAGGGCCGTGCACGGCCTTCACCGGATTGCGCAGCTGTCGCGAGCGTAGGAGCGAAAGAATCTGACTGGAACTGAAAATACCCGTCGTCGCCGCATACCTGCCGACACGCATGCGTCGTCGCGGCCCTCGGGATGCGGCGGCGCCTACGGCGTCTTGCGCGCCGGCAGGGAGCGCAGCCAGGCGAGGAGGGCCGTCATGTCGGCGTCCGAGATCCCATTGTAATAGTTGTATCCCATCGGCGGTTTCAGCGGCTGGCCGTTCCTGTCGATGCCGCGGCGGATGGCGCGCTCGATCTCGGCGTCGGTCCACCGGCCCAGCCCCTCCGCGGGATCGGACGTGATGTTCTTGGCGACGCTCAGCCCCCAGGGACCGTGGAACTGCAGGCCGCCCGCGCCTAGCAGGATGGCGTACTGAAAGTGGCCGCCCGGTCCCATCGGCGTATGGCATTCCACGCAATGACCCAGCGGGCCCGCGAGATAGGCGCCGTAGGCCGCCGTGCCGCCGCGCGGCGGCGCGACGACCGGCTTGTCGATGGGCGGACCCCAGGCCGGCGGCAAGGGGATGTTGTAGGTCGACTTCGCCACGGCGTTGCGGATCGCCGGCACGCTGCGCAGATAGGCGACGATGGCGTCGAGGTCGGCATCAGCGATGCCGCGATACTGGCCGAACGGCATGGGCGGTCCGATCAGCGTGCCGCCATTCCGGGAGTTGGGCGGCCGTCGCCCCTCGCGGATCGCGACCTTGATCTGGGCATCGGTCCACGCGCCGATGCCGGTCTCCCGATCGGGCGTGATGTTGGACGGCCGGGCGGTGAAGAGCTTGCCGTCCTCGATCGGCGGACCGCCGGACAGGGCGCGATCCCTCACCGGTCCATCGGGACCCTGCGGCGTGTGGCAGTTGCCGCAGGCCATGATGGTCTCGACCAGGTACCTGCCGCGCTCCAGCACCGTCTCGGCCCGCGCGCCGGCCGCAGTCAACCCCATGGCCAAGGTCGCCGCCACGATCAACACCTTGTGCATGTGCTCTCCCCGAGGAGAGCGCTCTTACTCCGCGGCGATGGCGAAACGCAAGTCGGGCAGGGGCTGGGAGCGATCGATGGCCGACCCGGCGTCGAACGCCTTGAGTTCGGGCATCACGGCCCTGGCGAACAGGCGTATGTTGCGGGCGGCTTCCTCGTGCGGCATGCCGGCATAGGAGAACACGCCGACGAAGGCCGAGTTGTTGGTCTGCTTGTGGATCGCCATGATCTTCTCGTGGACCTGCTCGGGCGTGCCGTAGACCTGCAGGTCGGCGAAGAACTCGATCGCCTTCTGGTCGCCGTAGACGGCGAGCTTCTCGTTCATCTTGGCGTAGTACTCGTAGCCGCGCTGGTTCTTCATGTGCTCGCCGGCGAACTGGTAGTGGTCGAGCACCGTGCGGTAGTAGCCGCCGATGTATCTCACCGCCATGTCGCGCGCCCGCTCGGCGCTCTCGTCGACGAAGGTCCAGCCGGCCGAGATCGGCTGCGGCGCGTCGCTGCCGTTGATCTCGCGATAGAGGCGATTGTACTCCCCGAGTTCCTTCTCGACCTCGCGCCACGGCTTCTGCGGGATGATCAGCAGCCCGACGCCGAGCTTCGCCATGATGCGCGCGCTCTCGGGGCTGACGGCCGCGGCATAGGTGCGGCCGCGGAATGACTTGAAGGGCGCCGGGCGGATGGGCGTGGGCGGCTGCCGGTAGTGCCTGCCCTGGTGGGCCATCACGCCGGTCTCGAGTCCCTGCAGCAGCGCCTCGCCGTATTCGACGAAGAGCTCGCGGCTGTCGCCCATGTCGAGGCGGAAGCCCTCGAACTCGACCTTGCCCGCGCCGCGGCCCAGGCCGAGGATCATGCGGCCGCCCGACAGGTGGTCGAGCATGGAGATCTGCTCGGCCACGCGCATGGGATCGTGCCAGGGCAGCACCACCACCATCGAGCCCAGCCGCACCTGCCGGGTGCGGCCGGCCATGTAGGACAGGAACTGCACGACGTCGGGACACATCGTGTAGTCGGTGAAATGGTGCTCGACCGACCAGATCGAGTCGAAGCCCAGCGGCTCGGCCATGTCGGCCAGCGCCAGCTCGTTGAGGTAGATCTGGCGGTCGCTCAGCGCGCGGCCGGTGTTCTGGAAGACGGCGGCCATTCCGACATGCATGGGGCGTTCCTCTGGGTTTGCGGCTTCTTGGTTGTGGCAGGCATGGTAAACGGTGGTTCACCGGCTTGGGAAGCGGCTTGAATCCGCCCCATTCCGCCGTCATATCCGGCGCATGCGCCCCCTGTTCGCCGCCTTGGCCGCCGTCGTCTGCCTGCTGTCCGCCACGCTGTCGGCGCATGCCCAGACCGGCGTGCCGGAGATCGAGAAGTACCTCAATTCGATCCGCACGCTGAAGGCGCGCTTCGTGCAGAGCAATCCCAACGGCTCGATCGCGCAGGGCACGCTTTACGTGCGTCGGCCCGGCCGCATGCGCTTCGAATACGATCCGCCCTCGCAGCTCAAGGTCGTGGCCGACGGCTTCCAGGTCACGATGTGGGATCCCGCGACCAAGGATTTCGGACAGTGGCCCATCGGCTGGACGGCGGCGTCGTTCCTGGTCAAGGACCCGCTCACCCTGTCGGGCGACCTCCGGGTCGAGAAGCTGGAAAGGGTCAACGGTCTCATCGAAGCGACGATCAGCCAGGCGAAGAAGCCGCAGGAGGGCAAGGTGATCGTCCGCTTCGCGGAAAATCCGCTGGCGCTGCGCGGCTGGACCATCATCGACAGCCGCAACCAGCAGGTCTCCGTCGCGCTGAGCGATGTGCAGACCGGCCTGCAGCTCGCCGATTCGCTGTTCAAGAACGACAGCGGTCGCTGACGACCTCCGGGAATTGGGGCGCTATAACAGCCCGACGTCGACCGGCGTGGGAGGCAATCAGACGTGAGCGGCTTGATCGTGCGGGCCTCGACCGAGGCCGATGTGGCGCGCTGCGCGGAAATCTATGGACATCATGTGCTGCACGGCACGGCCTCCTTCGAGGTCGAGCCGCCGGGCCTCGCCGAGATGGCGAAGCGCCGCGGCGCGGTGCTCGAGCTTGGCCTGCCGCATCTGGTGGCCGAGCGCGACGGCCGGGTCCTGGGCTACGCCTATGCCGGCAACTGGCGGCCGCGCCCCGCCTACAAGTATTCGGTCGAGGATTCGATCTATATCGACAAGGACGCGGTCGGGCAGGGCGTCGGCAGGGCGCTGCTGCCGGCCCTGATCGAGCAGTGCACCGCGCTCGGCAAGCGCCAGATGGTGGCGGTGATCGGCGATTCGGCGCAGACGCCCTCGATCCGGCTCCACGCCGCCTGCGGCTTCGAGATGGTCGGCACCTTGAAGAGCATCGGTTTCAAGTTCGGCCGCTGGCTCGACAGCGTGCTGATGCAGCGGGCGCTCGGGTCGGGGGATGCGGAACCGCCGCTTGCTTGACCTCTCTCAAAGACTACATCAAACTAGTCTGATAACTAGTCAGGAGGTATCACGTGAAGACGTGGCCCGTCCAGGATGCCAAGGCCAGGTTCAGTGAAATGCTCGAGGCCTGCCTCAAGCAGGGGCCGCAGCTCGTGACCAGGCGCGGCACCGATGCAGCGGTGCTTGTTCCCATGGACGAATGGCGCCGCCTGCACGGCGCACCCGTTCGTACGCTCAAGGACCTTCTGTTGACCGACGAAGCGCGCGGAGAATTGACGATTCCGCCGCGAGGCAGGCATGGACGGCGCCCTGTGCCGCGCTTCGATTGATCTCGCCGTGTACCTGCTCGACACCAATGTGGTTTCCGAGCTGCGGCGAGCCCGTCCGCACGGGGCCGTCCTCGCCTGGCTGCGGTTGGTCGACCACAGGCTGCTGCGCCTGTCGGCGGTGTCGTTGGGAGAGATTCAGGCCGGCATAGAACTGACGCGCGACCAGGATCCGGGCCGGGCCGCCGAGCTGGAGCTCTGGGCTGACGAGGTGGCGCGCGCCTACGAAGTCTTGCCGGTGGATGTGCCCGTCTGCCGGGCCTGGGCCAAGCTGATGCACGGCAAATCGGATACGTTGGCGGATGACGCGCGGATCGCGGCGACAGCGCGGGTGCACGATCTTACGGTCGTGACGCACAATGTGCGCGACTTCCAACCCTTTGGAGTTCCGACTCTCAATCCGTTCCATGCCGCGAGAAGCGAGCGATAGATCATGAGCGAAGGACGGCCATGCGCCTGATCGACTATTTCGACCGCGGCGCCGATCTCCATCCCGACCGGCATTGCCTGCACGACGGCACGCAGGGCTGGACCTACAGGGACGTGCGCGCCCAGACCCATCGCGTCGCCAACGGCCTGCTGGCGGCCGGGCTGGGGCGCGGCTCGAAGGCCGCCGTCTACAGCCCCAATCACGCCGCGGCCTATGCCTGCCTGCTGGGCATCGTGCGCGCCGGCGTCACCTGGGCGCCGGTCAATGCGCGCAACGCGCTGGAGGAGAATCTCTACATCCTGAACAACACCGACGTTGAGTTCCTGTTCTATCATTCGAGCTTCGAGGCCAGCCTGGCGCGCATGCGCGAGGCCTGTCCGAAGATAAGGGACTTCGTCTGCCTCGACCGGCCGTCGTTCGACGAATGGCTGGGCCGCCAGGGCGAGGCGGCGCCCGACCTGGCCGACGATCCCGACGCGGTGGTGTTTCTCGCCAGCTCGGGCGGCACGACCGGCCGGCCCAAGGGCGTGCAGATCACCAACCGCAACATCGAGACCATGAACGCGATCTTCTGGGCCTGCATGCCGGTCACCGCGCCGCCGGTCCATCTCATGGTGGCGCCGATGACCCATGCGGCGGGCGTCTGCTCCTTCCCGCTGCTGCCCTATGGCGGCACCAACATCTTCATGGGCACCGCCGACCCCGGCGCCATCCTGGCGGCCATCGAGAAGCACAAGGTGACGCACATCTACATGCCGCCGACGCTGATCTACATGCTGCTGGCCCATCCCGACATCGGCAGATACGACTACGGCTCGCTCAGGCACCTGGTCTATGCCTCCGCGCCGATGTCGGTCGACAAGCTCGTCGAGGCCATGAAGGTGTTCGGCCCGGTCCTCACCCAGACCTACGGCCAGGCCGAGGCCTGCATGATCTGCACCTTCTTCTCGCCGGCCGACCATGTGGCGGCGCTCGAGACCAACCAGCGCCATCGGCTGGCGAGCTGCGGCAGGATCTCGCCGATGGTGCGATTGGAAGTGATGGACGAGCAGGGTCGCCTGCTGCCGCGCGGCGAGCGGGGCGAGATCGTGGTGCGCGGCGGGCTGGTCATGGCGGGCTACTACAACAACGAGGCGGCGACCAGGGAGGCCTCCGCTTTCGGTTGGCACCATACGGGGGATATCGGCGTTATCGACCCGGACGGCTTCGTCTACATCGTCGATCGCAAGAAGGACATGATCATCTCCGGCGGCTTCAACGTCTTTCCCAGCGAGGTCGAGCAGGTGCTGTGGAGCCATCCCGCCGTGCAGGACTGCGCGGTGATCGGCGTGCCCGACGAGAAATGGGGCGAGGCGGTCAAGGCCGTGGTCGAGCTGAAGCCCGGCGCCGAGGCCACCGCGGACGAGCTCATCCGTCTCGCCAAGGAGAAGCTGGGCGGCGTGAAGGCGCCGAAGTCGGTCGATTTCGTCGCCACCCTGCCGCGCAGCCCCGTCGGCAAGGTCCTGAAGAAGATCCTGCGCGAGCCCTACTGGGCCGGCCGCGACCGGAAGATCTGATGGGACCTCGCCGGTGGTCCATGTTCCGAGAATGGGCTTCAGCCCCACTTCGCGGTTCCAGGCGCTAGGATGCACGACTGGCTGAGACGCCTGCCGCCCAACGTGCAGGGGGCCCTGTGGCTGGTGTCGGGCGGCTTCATCTTCACCTCGACCAGCGTGATGATCCGGCTGTTGTCGGCGCAGATCGAGAGCGTGCAGACCGCCTTCTTCCGCGCCGTCATCTCGGTCATCCTGCTGCTTCCCATGATCGCCGTCGGGCGGGTGAAGCCGTGGCAAAGCAAGCGCATCGCCAGCCACTTCTGGCGCACCGCCATGGGCACCGCCTCGATGGTGCTGGGCTTCTATGCCGTTTCGATGCTGCCGCTGGCCGACGCCACGGCCATCGCCTTCTCCCAGCCGCTGTTCTCGGTCCTCGTGGCCGCCCTGATCGCCGGCGAGACGGTGCGCTGGCGGCGCTGGAGCGCCACGGTGATCGGCTTCATGGGCGTGCTGGTGATGGTGCGGCCGGGCGAGGGCAGCCTGCAGCTCGGCGCGCTGGTGGCGCTGGCCAATGCCGCCGCCGTCGCCGTCTCGATCTTCCTGGTGAAGCGCCTGTCGGCGTCGGAGACGCCGCTGATGATCCTGACCCAGTTCGCCATCTTCTCGAGCATGCTGCTGACGGTGCCGGCGATCCTGGTGTGGCGCTGGCCCGATTTCTGGGGCTGGGTGCTGGCCGTCGGCGTGGCGCTGTCGGCCACGGTCGGCCAGTATTTCTGGGTGCAGGCCTTCAAGTCGGGCGAGATGTCGGCGGTGGCGCCCTTCGAATATATGCGCCTGCCCTTCGCGGTGTTCGTGGGCTGGCTGATCTGGGGCGAGATGCCGGTGATCTGGACCTACCTCGGCGCCGCCATCGTCATCGGCTCGGCGCTCTACATCGCCCATCGCGAGCACCAACTCGCCCGCCAACGCCGGCGCCTCGCGGTGACGTCCTAGAAGCTCCAGTGGGGCGCACTTGGCGCAACTTATGGTTCCGCAGTGCGGTGCTCCTCACGCGCCGCCCGCCACACCTCCCGCGCGGCGTCCGCATTCAAGGCCGCGACGCCGAGGCCAACGATCAGGTCCGGCCAGGCCGAAAGCGTGTAGGCCGTCAGCAGGCCGGCTGCGATGATCGCCAGGTTAGCCAGCGCGTCATTGCGCGCCGAGAGGAAGGCAGCCTTCGTCAGGCTGCCGCTATGACGTCGATACCGCGCCAACATGAGGGCGCAGGAAAGGTTGACCGCGAGGGCGCCAAGGCCGGTCAACGATAGAGCAATCGGCGCGGGCGGGGTCGGTGTGATGAATTTGTCCCATGCTGTCCAGAGCGTTGCCAGGCCAGGGATCAGCAAGATGCCCGCGAGCGCCATTCCAAGTTTGGCGCGGCTGCGCGCCGACCATCCAAACGCGACGAGAATCAGGAAATTGACCGAGGTGTCTTCGAGAAAGTCGACGCTGTCGGCGAACAACGACACGGAGCCGATGGCGAGAGCGACGGCGAACTCGACACCGAAGTAGGCGAGATTGAGAAGGGCGACCAGGCGAACCGCCTTCCGCAAGCCTTGGTCGTGGGATGACATGGCGTTGAGACTGCTCCAGTCGGCGGTTCTTGCGCCCATGCCGGGGGGCGTACGCGATCCGCCGGCCTAGCTTGCGGCGCTTGCCATCAGCAGCCAGGCCCGCGCCTTGTCGCGATGCTCGTCGGTGATGTGCGCGCGGGCGGCGGTGAAGGCGGCGAGCAGGACCGCCGCGTCGTCGGTGAAGCCCAGCCCCAGGAAGAAGTCGGGGATGGCGTCGAACGGCATGATGAAATAGGCGAGCGCGCCGAACAGCGTGGCGCGGATGGCCACCGGCGTCGAGGCGTCGGTGGCGCAGTAGAAGGCCGCCACGGCGTCCTCGGTGAACGGCACCTTGCCCAGGGTCCGTCGGGCCTTGCGCCAGAAGTCCTCGCGCACGCGGATCTCGTCGTTCAGGAGTGGCTCGTCCATGGCCTGGAATTTGGGAGTTGCGGGCCGCTTGGCAAGAGGACGGGACCTGCTAAAAACGCCCGGGACCACGGAGGGCAACAATGAACGTCAAGGGCCAGGCTGCCATCGTCACCGGCGGCGCATCGGGATTGGGCGGCGCCACGGCGTCGGCGCTGGCGGCGGCCGGCGCCAAGGTCGCGATCTTCGACCTGCAGGACGAGCTGGGCGAAAAGAAGGCCAAGGAGATCGGCGGCCTCTACGTCAAGACCAACGTCGCCGACGCCGCCAACACCGAGGCGTCGGTCAAGACGGTGGTCGAGAAGCTCGGGCCGCCGCGCGTGGTGGTGAACTGCGCCGGCATCGGCCGCGCCGCGCGCACCATCTCCAAGTCGGGCCCGCACGATCTCGGCATGTTCGCCCAGGTGATCCAGGTCAACCTGATCGGCACCTTCAACGTCATCCGGCTGGCCTCCTGGGCGATGAGCCAGGCCGCGCCGATGGACGACGGCGAGCGCGGCGTGATCGTCAACACCGCCTCGGTGGCGGCGTTCGACGGCCAGATCGGCCAGGCCGCCTACTCGGCGTCCAAGGGCGGCGTGGTCGGCATGACGCTGCCCATCGCGCGCGACCTGTCGAGCCTCGGCATCCGGGTCTGCACCATCGCGCCCGGCCTGTTCCTGACGCCCATGATGATGGGCCTGTCGGAAGAGGCGCAGAAGAGCCTGGGCGCCCAGGTGCCGTTCCCGCCGCGGCTCGGCGATCCCAGGGAATATGCCCAGCTCGCCATGCAGATCGTCGAGAACCACATGCTGAACGGCGAGACCATCCGCCTCGACGGCGCCATCCGCATGGCGCCGAAATAGTGGCGATGCGCCGGCTGGAGATCCTGCTGTCGATGGCGGTCCTGGCGACGGTGGCGCGACCGGCCGTGGCCGAGCCGCGCTGGCTTGCCTGCAAGTACACCGATATCGCCGGCAAGACGCAGACCTTCCACATGGTGTTCGACGACCTGCGCAACACCGCTTCCATCTTCGATGACGAGACGGGCACCTTGGTCGAGGGGACCAGCACCAGCACGACGTTCCAGGCGGTGCGCACGCGCTTCCCGCAATTCATCCTGACCTACAACCGCAACAACGGCGGCCTCTCGGTGGCGCCGACCGCGGGCGGCTTGGGCGGGATCCTGACCGGAGAATGCCGGCGCAGCCTGCCGCCGCCCGGCGCGCCGGCCGGCTGACATCGGCGATCCGGAAGACCATGCAGTGAACATTGAGTCAGGCTCACCGGCCTAGAGCCTGGTGATGGTGAGGTTATCGAACGAGGTGACGCTGTCGGCCTTGGTCCACAGCGCCACGTGGCCGGCGGCGGCGAAGGTCGGGTCCGTGGCGGTGAACAGGCGCTTGCCGGCGAAGAGGACGTCGAAGCGATTGCCGCGGACGTCTATGCCGAGCTCCTGCCAGGCACCGGAGGGTACTTTGGCAGTGGCGCCGGCGAACTCGCTGCGCCGGCCGGCCACCATGCGGTAGAGCCGGACGTTGTCCTCCAGCGCGTTGGCGCGCACGACGTAGTAGTTGCCGGCATCCCGCAGGCGGAACGCGATGCCCGCCGCACGGTCAACCTCGCCCGCGAGCGGCTTGAAGGCCACCCTGACGCTGAGGTCGGCGAGAAGCGGCGCCTCGAAGATCGCCAGCGGGAAGCGATAGTCGGTGCGGTCGGCGCTGGTCTGGACCAGCACCTTGGGGCCCGCCGGCGCCGTCGCATCCTCAGCCACGCTCCATTTCACCGGGCCGCCCCCGCCGGTCAGCGCGGCCGCGACGCCGGCCGGCAACTGGCCCACGGCGGTGGTCTCGAAATCGATCCTCAGCGGCGGCTCGCCGCCCTGGGCGCGGCCGCGGGTCGCCGCACTGGCCAGCAGGCCCGCGGCCAAGGCGAGGATCGGTCGGCGTGGGTGATGGCGTGTTGTCATGGCAAGCCTCCGTCAGTCGAGGGCAAGGCGCGTGCCGACGCCGGCCTCGAGCGCGCGCCGATAGATGGCGGCGGCGGCCGCGACGTCCTGCAGGCCCATGCCGGTGCTGTCGAACAGCGTGATGGCCTCTGGATCGCTGCGGCCGGGCGACCGGCCGGCGACAATCTCGCCGAGCGTGGCCTGCACATGCCTGGTCGTGACGGCGCCGGCTGCCAGCGCGTGATGCAGATCGCCGATCTCCGCCGCCTGCTCGAGCGAATCGACGATGGCGACGCTTGCAGCATAGAGAAGCGGCGCGATCTCCTGCTTGTCCGAATTGTCGGCGCCGATCGCGGCGATGAAGGTGCCGGGTCGCACCAGCTCGGTTGTCAGGAAGGCCTCGCGTGCCGAGGTGCAGGTGACGATGACATCGCTGTCGCGGGCCACGGCCAGGCTTCCGGTAGCCGCCACGTCGATCTGCAGGTCGCGGCCAAGCTCCTCGGCCAGGACCCGGGCCGCGTCCGGCCTGATGTCCCAGACATGCAGGCGTTGCAGCGACAGCGCGGCGGCGATGGCGCGTGCCTGAATGCGGCCCTGCACGCCCGCGCCGCAGAGGGTGGCGACCTTCGAGTCCGGTCGCGCCAGATGCCGGGCCGCCAGCGTGGTCGCGGCGCCGGTGCGGTTGATCGTGACTTCGATCGAATCCATCAATGCCAGCGGCCGGCCGTTCGCGGCGTCGGCCAGGTAGATGATGCCCTGCACGGTGGGCAGGCCGTTGTCCGACGGGTTGCCGGGATAGTTGCCGTTGAGCTTGATCGCCATGGCCGGCGGCCCGCCGTCCAGCAGGGCCGCCGCCTTGGCGTGAAACGAACCCTGCGGTAGATGGAACGCGGCGGCCGGGGGCGCCAGCGCGCGGCCTTCGACGGCGGCGCGCAATGCCGCCTCGACCGCGTCGACATAGTCGCCATAGGCCATGAGCTGGGCGATGTCCGACCGCGAGAGGACGAGCAGGCCGTTATTGTCGGTCACGATGGCCTCCCATCCTCGATGTCGTAGATCGCGGCCCGATGGCTTCCGGGCAGGAAGGCATAGAGCCGGTCGCCCGCCGGCGAGAGGGCGAGCGTATGGGCTCCCGCCTCGGTCTCGACCGTTGCCAGCCTTTTCAGCGGAGACGTCGCGAAGATATCGATGACGCCGGGATCGCCCACGGCGACGTAGAGCTGCCGGCGCCGCGGGTTGAAGAAGACGACATCGGGCGCGCCGCTCAGGACGTTCTCGCCCAGCACGCGTCCCGATCGTGCATCGAGGGCGACCAGCACGCCCGCGTCGCAGGCGCAGAAGAGGCGTCGGGTGGCGCCGTCGAGATCGAGACCGTGCGGACCCGCGGCGGGAACGGCCAGCGTGCGGTCGATCCTGTCGGGTCGCCGCGGGTCGACCACGACGATCTCCGCGGGCTCGGCGATGTTCACGTAGAAGAGTTCGGCGCCGGCATCGAACAGCGCCCAGCGCGTGCGGCCGGCGACGGCGATCTCGGCGTGCCTCGCGCCGTCCAGGCTGACCATCGACAAGGTGTGCGAGCCCGGCGCCGCCGGATCGCCGACATTGGCGACCAGCACCAGGCGCCGGCGATGATCGTAGGCCAGGCCGTTGGGCCGCATCCCGACGCCGATCCGCCGGACCGCAGGATCCCGCCCGGGTGCGAACACGCCGATCGTGTTGGCCGCTCGGTTCGACACGATGACGAGCTTGTCCTTGTCGCTTGCCACGATGCCGGCGGCGCCCGGCAGGTCGGGGATCGAGAAGAGGTGCTTGCGGCTGGCGGGATCGAGGACATCGACCGAGTCGTTTGCGGGGTGGGCGACTTAGACATGGCCACTCGCCGCATCGACGGCGGCATGGTCGAAGCCACCCTTCCCCCGGTTCTCCGGTAGGGCGATGTATCCGGCGTGGCGCAACGGGGCGTCGACGATCGCCATGGCGTGCCTCACATCTTGGGCGGCCAATTGTGGGTCTCGCCGACGAGGTGGCGGCACCAGGCGTAGAGCGCGTCGTAGACCACCAGCCCGTGCTTCAGCATCTCGTGGTCGTCGCTGAAGATGTGGCCCAACCCCAGCGAGATCGCGAACAGGCCGGCCGATTGCGGCGTCAGGTCGAGCCGCGAGGTATCGGCGCCACGCACGATGTCGGCGAGCTTGTCGAGGCCGGGTTCGGCAAGCCCGTACTCGGCCAGGAAGGCGTCGAAGCTGCACTTGTCGCCGACGTGGCTGAACTTCACGCCGGGGATGTCGTAGGCAACGGCGCCGGTCTTGTCGGCGACCGCGCGCACCTGGTCGGCCGGCACGTACAGGAACTCCGGCTGCTTGTCGAGGAAGCGCTTGATCAGCCACGGGCAGGCGATGCGGTCGATCTTGGGACGCTCGCGGGTCACCCATTTCATGTCCGGTCTCCTTCCTTGAGAGGTTCGGTGGGAAGTCCATCGGCGCGCCAGGCGCCGAGCCCGCCGGCGATGGCGACGGCGTCGATGCCGCGCTCGCGCAGCTTCGCGGCGCAATCGCCGCCGATCTCGAAGCCCCAGGCGCAGTAGACGATCGCCTTGCTGCCGCGCGGCAGGGAGGAGGCGAGGGCGTCGACCTTGTCGGGCGGGGCGCGGCGCGCGCCGCTCAGGCAGACCGGCACGGCCGCCGCATCGTCGGCCAGCCGGGCATCGATCACCACCAGGTCCGGCTCGGTGTCGAGGCGACGTCTCGCCGTCAGCGTATCGACCACGTCAGTGCGGGTCGCGGGCCGCTCGCCCGCGAAGCGCGCGGCGATCCGCGGCCAATGCAGATTGTTCATGAAGGCTTCGACATAGGCGGCCGCGTTGGCGCCAAAGTCCAAATGATAGGCGTGCTCGTACATGTCGAGCGCCAGGATCGGCGTGCCGCCGGCCAGGCCGTGCGCGTGGTCGGCGGCCCAGATGTTGCACAATGAGCCGTCGCGCGGCGAGCGCGCCAGCACGACCCAGCCCGAGCCGCCGCCCAGCGCACGCCCCATGGCGGTGAACTCCGCGCGCCAACGCTCGATCGACCCGAAGTCGCGGGTGATCGCCTGGTCGAGCGGGCCTTCGGGCGCGCCGCCGTTGCTGCCCAACCCGTCGAAGTACAGCTCGTGCAGCAGCATGGAGTTGGCGGCGATCAGCTCCTCGCGCTTCAGCCCGTTCAGCAGGAAGCCGGGCGCGCCGGCGGTATTGAGCCGGGCAAGATCGGCGCGGATGGCGTTCAGGCGCCGGACGGCGCCTCCGTAGTTGTTCTCGTAGTGGCTGGCCATCAGCCGCGCGCTTAGACCAGCCAGCCGCGGCGGCTTGAAGGCGAGGGGCCGCGCTTGAAACGGCATTTTTGCTCTCCTGTGATACGTCTGTTTCCAAAGATATGTCCGTATCAAACATCCAGCAAGGAAAAAGATACACTCGTTGCAAATCGTCTCGTCGGCATGGTACAGGCGAACCATGAATGATGTCGGAGCTGCCTCACGAACGGCTTGGCTGCTGCTGATCCATCAGCTTCCCGCCAAGCCCGCCTATGCGCGGGTCAAGGTCTGGCGGCGGCTGCAGGCGCTCGGCGCGGTGACCGTGAAGAACGGCGTCTATGCCCTGCCGAACAACGAGGAGGCGCAGGAGGACTTCGCCTGGCTTGCCCGCGAGATCGTCGAGCTGGGCGGCGAGGCGCTGGTGTGCGAGGCGCAGCTGGTCGAGGGGCTGGGCGACCAGCAGCTCCGCGACATGTTCCTCGTCGCGCGCAACGAGGACTATGCGCGGCTCGGCGAGGAGGTGCGTACGCTCGCGCAACGCCTCGAGGACGAGTCGTTCGATGCGGAAACGGCCGACATCGCCAGCCAGGCGGCGCGGCTGCGCAAGCAGTTCGCCGAGGTCGCCGCCATCGATTTCTTCGCAGCCGACGGACGGCAGGCCACGGAGCAAAGTCTCGCCCGCCTCGAAGGCCGCTTGCAGGAAGGGAGCGCAGCCATGGTCAGCGAACAGGCCAACAAGGTTTCCGTGGGCACCGCCAGCAAGGTCTGGGTCACGCGCGAGCACGTTCAGGTCGATCGTATCGCCTCGGCTTGGTTGATCCGCCGCTTCATCGATCCGTCGGCGCGCTTCAAGTTCGTGCCCGGCCGCACCTACGTGCCGCGCGCCAGCGAAGTCCGCTTCGACATGTTCGAGGGCGAGTACACCCACGAGGGCGACCGCTGCACCTTTGAGGTGCTGCTGGTGCGCGGCGGCCTTGACGATCCCGCGCTCTCCGCCATCGGCGAGATCATCCACGACATCGATCTCAAGGACGGCAAGTACGGCCGCGAGGAGACCGCCGGCATCCGCACCGTCATGGCCGGCATCGCTGCCGCGCACCGCGACGACGAGCAGCGGCTCGCCCGCGGCGCCGCGGTCCTTGACGATCTTTACGAGTACTTCAGGGCGCCAGGCGCCGGAATGGAGACGTGATGAGCGATGTCGCCGCCAGCAGGCGCGACGTCCCCGCGCACGGCGTTCCCTTCGGCGAGGCCATGAAGGTGTGGGCCCGCGTCGCCGCGCTTTCCTTCGGCGGGCCGGCCGGGCAGATCGCGGTGATGCATCGCATCATCGTCGAGGAGAAGAAGTGGATCGGCGAGAACCGGTTCCTGCAGGCGCTCAACTACTGCACGCTGCTGCCGGGCCCCGAGGCGCAGCAGCTCGCGACCTATATCGGCTGGCTGATGCATCGCACGAAGGGCGGGCTGCTCGCCGGAACCCTGTTCGTCCTGCCGGGACTGCTGGCCATCATGGCGCTGTCGTGGATCTACGTGCTGCTGGGAAGGCTCGCCATCGTCGAAGGACTGTTCTTCGGCCTGAAGGCCGCCGTGCTGGTGATCGTGGTCGAGGCCGTGTGGCGCGTCGGCAGGCGCGCGCTCAAGAACAAGGTCATGGTGGCGCTGGCCGCGGCTTCCTTCTTCGCCATCTTCTCCTACGACGTGCCGTTCCCGGTCATCGTCTTCGGCGCCGGCCTGATCGGCTTTGTCGGCGGCAGGCTCGGGTTGCAGGCGTTCCTCGGCGCCGGCGGCCACGGCAAGGTCGGCGCCCGGCAGGTGGCCGATGCCGAGTCGCTGCTCGGCGAGGAGACGCCCGATCATGCCAGGCCCAACCTGCGCTGGTCGCTCACCATCGGTGCGGTGTTCCTGGCGCTCTGGCTGGTGCCCGTGCTGGTCCTCCATCTCGGGCTCGGCGGCGGCAACGTCTTCGCCCAGATCGCGGCGTTCTTCAGCAAGATGGCGGTCGTCACCTTCGGCGGCGCCTATGCCGTGCTGGCCTATGTCGCCCAGCAGGCGGTCGATCACTATCACTGGGTCACGCCCGGCCAGATGCTGGACGGGCTCGGCCTGGCCGAGACCACGCCCGGCCCCCTGATCATGGTGACGCAGTTCGTGGGCTTCCTCGCCGCCTGGCACGAGCCGGGCGCCCTGCCGCCGCTGATGGCGGCGACGCTGGGCGGCTTGCTGACCACCTGGGTCACCTTCACGCCATGCTTCCTCTGGATCTTCGTCGGGGCGCCGTTCGTCGAGGCCCTGCGCTCCAACAAGGCGCTCGGCGCGGCGCTCGGCGCCGTCACCGCCGCCGTGGTCGGCGTCATCCTGAACCTCGCCGTCTGGTTCGGCCTGCACGTCCTGTTCGCCAGGGTCGTGCCCACGCCCGTTCTCGGCGCCACGCTGGATGTCCCGGTGCTGGCCTCGGTCGACGTGCCGGCGCTCGTCCTGGCGATCGCGGCCGCGGTCGCCATCTTCCGCTTCCGGTTCGGCATGATCCCGGTCCTGCTCGCGAGCGCCCTTGCCGGCATGACCAGCTACCTGCTGATCGGGGCGAGCTGACCCCCCGAATGGAGCGCACTTAATCGTTATTTTATTGCGCCAAGTATTTCTTAATATCGCTTGACAACAACTTAAGTTTAACTTATCTCTCCTCCTGCCCATCAACCAGGAGGCTCGACATGATTCCCCGCGGACGACCCACCCTCTACAAGCCCGAGAACGCCGATCTGGCGCGCAAGTTCTGCATGCTCGGCGCCACCAATGACGACCTCGCCGGCTGCTTCGAGGTTTCGCCCCGCACCATCGACGACTGGATCGCCACCAATCCCGAATTCGCCGCCGGCGTGAAGCAGGGCCGCGACATCGCCGACGCCTCGATCGTCGAGAAGCTCTATGCGCGGGCCATGGGCTGCAGCGTCAAGACCGAGAAGGTCTTCCTCTTCCAGGGCGAGCCGGTGCGGGTGGAGCACACCATGAACTATCCGCCTGATACGAACGCCTGCATGTTCTGGCTGCGCAACCGCCGCCCCCGGCAATGGCTCGAGAAGGCCCGGCCCGCGCAGGACGAGGGTCCGACGATCAGCGAGCTGGAAGCAGCCTCCGAACGGGTGCGCCTGGCGGCGCTTGCTGAGCACCACGACAAGTGATCGCGCCATGCGTTCGGACAGGGATATTCGCAGGCTGGACGAGGCGACCCGCCGACCTCGTCGTCGCTGCACGTGCCGGCAGTTGCTATAGTCGCCCCATGACCGAATCCCCCTTGCCCGACCGCCTGTCCACCAATCCCAAGAGTCCCTTCTACGACGAGGCGCTGCTCGCTCGTGGCATCGGCATCCGTTTCGACGGCCAGGAGAAGACCAATGTCGAGGAATATTGCGTGAGCGAGGGCTGGATCCGCGTCGCCGTCGGCAAGACCGTCGACCGCAAGGGCAACCCGCTCACCATCAAGCTCACCGGCAAGGTCGAGCCCTATCTGGAGAAGAAGTAGGAACCACGCTCCATGCATACCCATACGCTTGACGACTGGCGCCACGACCATGTCTTCCTCGGCGCCGCCCACGATCGCAACGAGCGGCGCACCTGGCTGGTGGTCGGACTCACCGCCGCGATGATGGTGGTGGAGATCGCGGGTGGCGCGATCTTCGGCTCGATGGCGCTGCTGGCCGACGGCTGGCACATGTCGACCCATGCCGCCGCGCTCGCCATCGCCGCCTTCGCCTATCGCTTCGCGCGGCGCCACGCCCGCGACCCGCGCTTCGTCTTCGGCACGGGCAAGATGGGCGATCTGGCGGGGTTCGCCAGCGCCATCGTGCTGGCGCTGGTCGCCGCGGCGATCGGCTACGAATTGGCGGTGCGGCTGTTCGAGCCCGTGCCCATCCACTATGCCGAGGCGACCGCCATCGCCGTCGTGGGCCTGGGCGTCAATCTCCTGAGCGCCTGGATGCTGGGCGGCGGCCACGATCACGATCACGACCACGACGGGCATCCGCACGATCACGACCACAATCTGCGCGCGGCCTTCTGGCACGTCATGGCCGATGCGTTGACCTCGGTGCTGGCGATCCTGGGCCTGCTCGCGGCCTGGTTTTACGGCTGGAGCTGGGCCGATCCGGTGATCGGCATCGTGGGGGCGCTGGTGATCGCCCACTGGGCGTTCGGCCTGGTCCGCGAGTCGGGCGCCGTCCTGCTCGATGCCGCGCCCGATCGGCAACTGAGCGAGACGATCCGCGGACCGCCTCGAAACCGGGCATGACCGGCTCTCCGACCTGCATGTCTGGCGCGTCGGCCCTGGCCACCACGCGGCCATCGTCTCGCTGGTCTCCGATGCGCCGCTGCCGGTCGAGAGCTACAAGGCGCGGCTGGCCGATCTCTCGCGGCTGTCGCACGTGACGGTCGAGGTCCATCGCTGCAGCGGCCCGCATTGACGATGATCCGCCTTGGTACGGCGACGCCGGGCGGCGGCTTCCCGGCTTATGGCGCGGCCTTCATCGAAGGCATCCGCCGCGTCGATCCTGCGCTCGAGATCGAGGCGGTGAACACCAAGGGCAGCACCGAGAACGTGCCCCTGCTCGAGGCCGGCGCGCTCGATATCGCCCTGGTGCAGGGCGAGGTCGTGCACGAGTCCCTGTCGGGCATCGGTCGGCCGGCGGCCGACCTCAAGGTGATCACGGCGATGTATCCGACCGCGGGGATGTTCGTCGTGCGCGCGGACTCGCCCTATCGGCGCATCGCCGATCTCCGGGGCAAGCCCATTGCCTGGGGCGCCCAGGGCTCGGGCCTGGTGATCCTCGGCCGCTATGTGATGGAGGGGCTGGGGCTCGATGCCCGCGCGGATTTCCAGCCGATCTATCTCGAGCGCGCGGGCGACGGCCCGGCGATGGTGCTCGACGGCCGGGCCGCGGCCCTGTGGGGTGGCGGCGCCGGCTGGCCGGGATTCACCGCGGTGGCGGGGAGCGGGACGGGCGCGCGCTTCGTCGCGCCCGACGCCGACGAGATCGGCCGCATCCTCAGCCGGCATTCGTTCCTCAAGCCGGTGACGCAGCCAGCCGGCAGCTTTCCCGGACAAGGCGAGCCCATCGCCTCGGTCGGCTCGTGGAGCTTCGTGCTGGCCCGGCCCGGCCTTGCGGAAACGGTGGCGTGGCGCCTCGCCAGGGCGCTGCACGATCTGCACGAAGCGGGCGACGTGCCGTCGCAGCTCGCCGAAACGACGGCCGCCAACACCCTGGCCGGCATGGCCCGCGAGCGCCTGCATCCCGGCGTCGCCCGCTATTTCGAGGAAGCACGTCTTGCGCGATAGCGCCCCGTAACCTTGTCCGCCGCCACGCGTTCCATGGGCTGGCAACCCAACGGAGCGATCCATGGACGACAAGCAGAAGACGGGGCAGAAGACGGGATCGAAGATCGAAGGCGAGGGCAGCTACAGCGGCACGCGCGCCTACAACGAGGCGACCGAGAAGTTCCTGAAGAAGGGCAAGGTCGACGAGGCCGCCAAGGAAGCCGAGCGCGCGCTCGATTCCAAGGAAGGCGAAGAGCTCAAGGCAGCCGAGGCCAAGGGCCGCGCGGGCGATCCCCGCAAGATGGACAAGAAGGCCGGCGGCCCCAGGTAGTCTGTCGCCAGCGACCGCCGGCGCGGATCGTCGGGCTGTGAGGGCCCTTTCGATCCGCGCCGCGGCCGCTGGGGGTCAGTTGCTGTTTTCGATGCGCGTGACGACGTAGCTCCGGCCGGCGCGCGCCAGCTCGAAGCGTATCTTGTCGCCCGCCGTCAGGCCGAGCAGCGCCTTGGGATTCTTGACGCGGAAAATCCTGACGCCGCCATCGAGATAGAGCTGCGGGATCGGCCGGTAGTCCAGCGTGACCCGGCCGGCCGTGTGGTCCACGGCGACGATCCGGCCGGCAAACAACCGCTCGTCATTGTAGGGCCCCATCGCCGGCGGCTGGGTAAGATCGGAAGACTCGACCGCTGCATGGATCAGGGGTTCGGCGGCGTACGACTTCTGCGGCGGCAATGCCGAGCCCGCCGCCACGATCGCGGCAGCGACCGTGAACAAACACAAGAACGCTTTATAAGACATGATACTCTCTCCGAACGCCCATGTAGGACGACGGCGTTCGATTGCCAGGGGGCGCGGCCGGGCTGGCCGCGGGGTGCGGCTGCCAAAGTGGGCTAAGGCCGCGTATTCGCAGCGTTTTCCGTCGATCGTCCGCCGTGTCACAATGCCGTTATGTGCGGCCCCTCACGCCTTCGGCCGGCCTGCCCACGACCTTCGCGCCGGGAAGGGAGCCTGTGGCGTCCCGCTGCGTTGGCTGGTCGAGGAGCCGCTCATGCCTGTCGTGGAGAAGCTGAAGCGCATCGTCGAGACGCTCACCGGCATCGGCCGGCCGTCGGCGCGGGAGATTGCGCGCCTGGCGCGGCCGCGCCGGCCCGAGCTGATGCGCCTGCGCGACGACGGCGAGACGCCCAACAACCCGCACTGTCCGCTGGTCGTCTATCGCCAGGCCGTGCGTCTCGACAGGCCCTACGATCCCGCCGCGGTGTTCGAGGAGATCTTCGCGCGACACGGCTGGCGCGACTCCTGGCGCGACGGCATCTACGACTTCCTGCATTTCCACACCGGCACGCACGAAGTGCTGGGCATCGCGCGCGGCAAGGCCACGGTGCAGTTCGGCGGCGCCAAGGGCCGCAGCCTCACGCTGCTCGTCGGCGACGTCGTCGTGCTGCCGGCCGGCACCGGGCATCGGCGGATCCGCGCCAGTCGCGACCTTCTGGTCGTCGGCGCCTATCCGCCCGGCGGCCGCTACGACGAGCCGCGCCCCGATGAAGTCGATCCCGCCGAGGCGCGCGCCTCGATCGCCAAGGTGCCATCGCCGCGCCAGGATCCGGTCTACGGCGGCGAGGGCCGCCTGCCGGCGCTGTGGAAGAAGCCCCTGACGCCGCGCCAGCGCCAGATCGCGCGCGCCCGCCGCGCCAAGAGCCCGGCCCGGACGCGAAGCCGTGCCCGCAGCCGCGCCAAGGTTCGCGCGAAGACGGCGCACGCCTAGGGCGGGAATGTCGGCCGTCGTGCCCGTCTCGTCCGACGCACCGGCGCGGCCGCGGACGATGCCGGGCCGCCTCTGGCTGGTGTTGCGACTGACGGTCGAGGATTTCATCGCCGACGAGGCCTGGAGCCGCGGCGCGTCGATCGCCTATTTCACGTTGTTCTCGATGGCGCCGGTGCTGCTGGTGGTGGTCGCCATCGCCGGCCTGGTGTTCGGGCAGGACGCCGCGCAGGGCGCCATCGTCGACCAGTTGAGCGGGCTGATGGGCTACGACACGGCCAAGGCCCTGCAGGTGATGATCCGCGGCGCCTCCGACCGCATCACCGGGCGCGCCGCGACCGCGATCGGGCTGGTGACCATCCTGATCGCCGTCACCGGCGTGTTCGGCGAGGTCCAGTCGGCGCTGAATGCGGTGTGGAAGGCGCCGAGCCGCCGCTCGACCATGACGCGCCTGGTGCGCGCCCGGCTCGCCAGCCTTGGCCTGGTCGTGGCCTTCGGCTTCGTGATGACGGTGTCGCTGGCGATCAGCGCGGCGCTGGCCGCCCTCTCGACCTTCCTGCATGGCGTCTTTCCGGCGATGGAGCTGGCGCTTGCCGTCGTCGACTTCGTGCTGTCGGTGCTGCTGATCTCGGCGATGTTCGCGGCCATGTACAAGGTGCTGCCGGACGCGCCGATCGCGTGGCGCGACGTCGGCATCGGCGCCCTGGTCGCCACCGCCCTGTTCGCGGGCGGCAAGTACCTGATCGCCCTCTATATCGGCCGCAGCAACATCGCCTCGACCTTCGGCGCCGCCGGGGCGCTGATCGTGCTGCTGCTGTGGATCTTCTACTCGGCGCAGATCTTCCTGCTGGGGGCCGAATTCACCCGCGCGTGGGCCCGTGTGTGGGGCAGCCGCGCCGGCGATGGGCTCGTTTCGCATGGGAACACTGGGGCCCTGCAGCCGTTGTCGCGTCAGTCGGTGACCAACAAGGACCCAACCCCGGCAGGCGGCACATGAAGCGCGTCTTTCTCCTGTTCTCCTTCGCAGTAACCACGGCCGGCGTGGCAAGCGCCCTGGCCTTTGCGCCGGCGCGCCCGGACCCCGCTCCGACGGCCACGGCCGCAACGACGCAAAGCGTGGCGCCGGTGCCAAGCCGGTTGCCGGCGGCGTCGGGGGCTCTCGCCGCCATGCCGGCCACGCCCACGCTCGAAATTCGCCAGGCGCCCGTGCCGATCCTGATGAAGGTTCGCCCACCGGTCGATCTGCCCGGCTTCGATGCCGACGCGGTCGGCCCCGGCGCGTCGGCCGAGGCCGGCGACGTCTCCGGCGAAAGCGCGGCGAAAGCCGCCATCGAGGCCGACGGCTACAAGGGCGTCAAGGTGCTGCGCAAGGCCGAGAACGGCCTGTGGCATGCAACGGCGCTGCGCGGAGCGACGCTGGTGCCGCTGACCGTCGATGCCGAAGGCCGCGTCTCCACCGAATAGTCAGGCCACGGAGTCGATGAACTTCGCCAGCGCTGTGTCCTTGTCGCTGAGTCCGCCGGCATCGTGGGTCGACAGGGTGATCTCGACCTTGTTGTAGACGTTCGACCATTCGGGATGGTGATCGGCCTTCTCGGCGGCGAGCGCCACCTTGGTCATGAAGCCCCAGGCCTGGGTGAAATCGGCGAACTTGAAGCTCTTGTGGATCGCATCGCGCCCCGGAACTTCCTTCCAGTCCTTGAGCGCGGTCAGCGCGTCGCTACGCGCCTTGCCGGTGAGTTTGCTGGTCATCGCGTTCCTCCTTGTGGCGCGGATTGTGGCGCGAAGCTTGCCTCATTCGGCGGCGGGAGCCTAGGCTCCGCCAAACCCAGGAGGCTTTTGTGAAACTTTCCCGCCGCACCGCCCTTCTCACCGCCGCCGGAGCGGCCTTCGCGCCTCCCGCCTTCGCCCAGAAGAGCGCCGACACGCTGCGCATCCTGTTCGTCGACGCGGTGCCCAACGTCGACATGTATTTCAACAGCCAGCGCACCGGCCTGATCCTGGCGCATCAGGCGTGGGACATGCTGGTGCATCGCGATCCCGCGACCTTCGAGATCAAGCCGTCGCTCGCCACCGACTGGAAGTTCGCCGAGGACAATTCGCTCGACCTCACCATCCGCCAGGGCGTGAAGTTCCACGACGGCAGCCCGCTCACGCCTGACGACGTGGTCTACACCATCAACATGGCGGCCAATCCCGACAGCAAGGTGGCGACGCCCTCGAATTACGCCTGGATCGACAAGGTCGAGAAGACCGGCGACTGGACGGTGCGCATCCACATGAAGCGGCCGACGCCGGCGGCGCTGGAATACCTCGCCATGGTGACGCCGATCCATCCCAAGGCCTATCGCGAGAAGGTGGGCCCCGAGGGCTTCGCCAAGAAGCCGATCGGCGCCGGACCCTACAAGATCGTCAAGAACGAGCAAGGCAAGGAGGTCGTGTTCGAGCGCTTCGAGGACTACTGGACCGGCTCGCCCAAGGGCAAGCCGGCGATCAAGACCCTGCATGTGCGCTTCGTGCCCGATCTCGCCACCGAGGTGACCGAGCTGCTGGCCCAGCGCGCCGACTGGATCTGGAACATCAATCCCGACCAGGCCGACAGCATCAACAAGATGCCGTTCCTGCAGGCGGTGCGCCAGGAATCGATGCGCGTCGGCTACCTGCAGATCGACGCCGCCGGCCGCACCGGCGCGGGCAACCCGCTCACCAAGCTCAAGGTGCGCCAGGCGATCTGGCACGCCGTCGACCGCAAGTCCTTCGCCGACAAGCTGGTGGGCGGCGGCAGCCGCGTGCCGCCGGCGCCCTGCTTCCCCAGCCAGTTCGGCTGCGACGCCGACGCCGCGGTGAAATACGACTACGATCCGGCCAAGGCCAAGGCGCTGCTGGCCGAAGCGGGCTTCCCCAACGGCTTCGACATCGAGCTCGTGACCTACGTTCAGCCGACCTCGTGGCCCTCGGCGGTGCAGAACTACCTGCAAGCCGTCGGCATCCGCGCCAAGATCACCCAGCTCCAGGTGGCGCCCGCCATCCAGAAATCGTGGAAGGGCGAGGCGCCGCTCTACATGGGAAGCTGGGGCAGCTACTCGATCAACGACGTGTCGGCCATCATGCCGGTCATGTTCGGCAAGGACGCCAAGGACAACTACTCGCAGGATCCCGAGCTCGAGAAGCTGATCGCGGACGGCGGCTCGACGTCCGATCCCGCCGCGCGCAAGAAGGCCTATTCGGCGGCCATCAAGATCGCCACGGAGAAGGCCTACTGGCTGCCCATCAACACCTACGTCAACACCTACGCCTTCTCCAAGCAGCTCGACTTCAAGACCTATCCCGACGAGCTGCCGCGCTTCTATCTGGCGAAGTGGAAGTAACGCGCCCGGCTAAGGCGCCAGCAGGCACTCCACGCCGCCGTCCGGCCTCGGCCTGAGCGGCGGCGTCTCGACCGAACAGCGCGGCTCGGCGATCGGGCAGCGCGGATGGAAGCGGCAGCCCGGCGGGATGTTGGCGGGATCGGGCAGGATGTCGCCCAGGCCGACATCGGGAACGCCGAGCCCGGGCTCGGGCGTCAGCACCGACGCCAGCAGCGCCTTGGTGTAGGGATGCTCGGGCGCGCGGAACAGGGTCTCGGTCGGCGCGCGCTCGACGAAGCGGCCGAGATACATGACGGCCACCTCGCTCGCGACATGCTCGACCACGGCGAGGTTGTGGCTGATGAAGAGATAGGTGAGGCCCAGCTCGCGGCGCAGCTCGGCCAGCAGGTTCAGGATCTGCGCCTGCACCGAGACGTCGAGCGCGCTGGTCGGCTCGTCGCACACCACGATGCGCGGGCGCAGCACCAGGGCGCGGGCGATCGCCACCCGCTGGCGCTGGCCGCCCGAGAGCTCGGTCGGCAGGCGCCGGCCCATCTCGCTCGACAGGCCGACGCGGGCCAGCATCTCGTCGACCCGCTTTGCGATCTCGCCGCGACCGATATTGCCCTGGGCGTTGAGCGGCATGGCGACGATGTCGCGCACGCGCGCCAGCGGGTTCAGCGAGGCGAAAGGGTCCTGGAAGACCGGCTGGATCAGGCGGGCGCGGGCGCGACGGTCCATGTCGATGACCCGTTGGCCTTCGACCGCGATGTCGCCGGCGCTGGGCTCGAGCAGGCCCAGGATCAGCCGGGCCAGCGTGGACTTGCCGCAGCCCGATTCGCCCACGATGCCCAGCACGCCGCCCGCCGGCACGCCGAAGGAGACGTCGTCGACGGCGACGACATGGCGATCGGCGCCCAGCAGCCCGCCCTTGACCCGGAAGGTCTTGCGGACGCCTTTGACCTCGATGGCATTCATGCCGGCAGCCGGCACAGGAATTCGTGGCTCGGGCCGGCGGCGTGGCGCGGAACGGCATGCCGGCAGGTCTCGTCGGCGAAGTCGCAGCGTTCGCGGAAGGCGCAGCCTTCGAAGCCGGGGCCGACGCGCGGCACGGTGCCCGGGATGGAGCCCAGCGGCTCGTCGCGCCTGATCTTGCCCGGCACCGGCACGCAGCGCAGCAGGCCCTTGGTGTAGGGATGCCGGGGATCGGCGAACAGCGCGGCGGTCGCCGCGCTCTCGACCACTTCGCCCGCATACATGACCGACACGCGATGGGCCACCCGGGCGACGATGCCGAGATCGTGGGTGATCAGCAGCAGGCCGAGGCCCAGGTCGCGCTGCAGGCCGCTCAGCAGGCGCAGGATCTGCGCCTGCACCGTGACGTCGAGCGCCGTGGTCGGCTCGTCGGCGATCAGGAGCTTGGGTTCGCACATCAGCGCCATGGCGATCATCACGCGCTGGCGCAGGCCGCCCGAGAGCTGGTGCGGGAACTGGCCGAGCCGCAGGCCGGGCGCCGTGATGCCGACGAGGCCCAGCAGGTCGGCGGCGCGGTCGGTGGCGATCCGCTGGTTGACGTGCTTGTGGCGGCGCATCACCTCGGTCATCTGCGAGCCCACCGTGTAGGCGGGATTGAGCGTGGTCATGGGCTCCTGGAAGATCATGGCCATCGCGTTGCCGCGCAGGTGCGCCATGCCGCGGTCCGACAGGCCCAGCAGGTCCTGGCCCTCGAAGGCGAGCCGCCGGGCCGACCGCCGCGCGCCGCGCGCCAGCAGGTTCATGACGGAAAGCGCGGTCACCGACTTGCCGCAGCCCGATTCGCCCACCAGGCAATGGGTCTCGCCGCGTTCGACCGTGAGCGAGGCGCCGCGCACCGCCGAGGTGCGGCCGGAGAAAGTCACTTCGAGCTGCTCGATTTCCAGCAGGGCGCTCAAGGATCGGTCCTCGCGCCGAACAGGTCGCGCAGGCCGTCGCCCAGGAGATTGATGCCGAGCACCAGGACGAACAGCGCCACGCCGGGGATGACGATCACCCACGGGCTGAAGAACATGTAGTCCTTGGCCTCGGCGATCATCAGGCCCCACGAGGGCAGCGGCGGCGGCACGCCCAGCCCGAGGAAGGACAGCGCCGCCTCGAGCAGGATGGCGAGCGCGATCTCGAGCGTGGCCACGACGACGAGATGGCTGGCGATGTTGGGCAGCACCTCGCGCGACAGGATGCGAAAGCGCGAGCAGCCGGCGCACCAGGCGGCGGCGACGAAGTCGAGATTGCGCACCTGCATGGTGGTCGAGCGCGCCACCACGGCGAAGCGGTCCCACAGCAGCAGGCCGAGCGTCAGCACCAGGAGCGTCATCGAGCTGCCGAGCAGGCCGACCACGGCCAATGCGACCAGCACCACGGGAATGGACAGCCGCGTGGTGATGGCGAACAGCACGGCGTCGTCGGCCCGGCCGCCCAGGAAGCCGCCCAGCACGCCCAGGGTGATGCCGATCAGGCCGGAGACGATGCTGACGGTGACGCCGATCAGCATGGAGATGCGGCAGCCCCAGATCAGGCGCGAGAGATAGTCGCGGCCGAGCTGGTCGGTGCCGAGGAGATGGTTGGGATCGGAGCCCTCCATCCAGAACGGCACCAGCAGCCGCTTGCCGAGATCCTGGGCGAAGGGATCGTGCGGCACCAGCAGCGGGGCGAAGACGGCGCAGATCGCGGCGATGCCCACGATCACCGCGCCGATCCAGGTGCTGGCGCTCTTCCAGCCGCGCCGCGGGCCGGCCGTGACGGCGGCGACGCTCATCGTGCCGCCCTCATGGTCCGCGCAGCCGGGGATCGAGCACGGCGTTCATCAGGTCGGCCAGCATGGTGAGCGCGACGTAGATCACCGCCAGCACCAGCACGACCGCCTGCACCACGGGGAAGTCGTTCTTGCCGATGCTTTCCCAGGCGAGGAAGCCGACGCCGTGCAGGGCGAAGACCTGCTCGATCACGATCGATCCGCCCAGCATGAAGCCGAGCTGCACGGCGGCGATCGCCACCACCGGAATGGCGGCGTTGCGCAGCGCGTGCTTGAGCAGGATCGAGGCGCGCGACAGGCCCTTGGCGCGCGCCGTCCGGATATAGTCCGACCCCAGCGCCTGGATCATGCCGGCGCGCGTCAGCCGGGTCAGCGCGGGGATGGCGGAGAAGGCGAGCACGATGCCCGGCATCACGTAATGCTCCCACGAACCCGTGCCCGAGATCGGCAGCCAGCCGAGCTGCAGGCCAAAGGTGATCATCAGCAGCAGGCCGAGCCAGAAGGACGGCATGGCCTGGCCGAGCAGGGCGACGACCTGGACGGCGCGGTCGAAGGCGGTGTTTTCGCGCACCGCCGCCAGGATGCCGAGCGGCAGCGAGACCACCAGCGCGATCACCAGCCCGGTGAAGCCGAGTGTCAGGGTGACCGGCATGCGTTCGGCGATCAGCGACGACACGCGCGTCTTGAAGAAGTAGCTCTCGCCGAGATCGCCGGTGATGGCGCGGCCGACCCAGTCGATGAACTGGGTGGCGAGCGGCCGGTCGAGCCCATAGGCCTTGCGCACCGCCTCGACATCGGCCTGCGTGGCGTTGGGCCCGGCGATCGAGATCGCGAGGTCTCCCGACAGGCGCGTCAGGATGAATGCCAGTGTCATTACGGTGGCCGCCACCAGCACGGCCACGATGAGGCGTCGAACGAGGAACTGCAACATGCGTGGGCGGCTAGCTTAGAACGGATCGATCGGGAACGCGACCATGCGAATCCCGCGCCAACCTGCGGAAAGATCGCCGAAGATTCGTCCACCCCCGCCCCTTGGCGGAGGCGGCGCCGTCCTATATGGGGGACTCATGCCGGTCTTCACCAACCCGCGGCGCACGCCCTGCTTCAGCACGGCGCCCACCCTGGAGGATGTCGAGGCCATCGCCGCCGAGGCGCTGGCCACGATCCCCGAGGAGTTCCGCCGGCATGTCGGCAACGTGCGCATCCAGGTCGACGACTTCCCATCCGACGAGGTCGAAAGGGAAATGGAGCTCGACACGCCCTTCGACGTGCTGGGACTCTATCAGGGCGTGTCGATGATGGAGCGCGGCGCGGGCCATGTCGCCAACGACATCGACCGCATCTTCCTCTATCGCCGGCCGATCCTCGACTATTGGTGCGAATCGGGCGAGGACCTGCCGCACATCGTGCGCCATGTGCTGATCCACGAGATCGGCCACCATTTCGGCCTGAGCGACGACGACATGGAAGCGATCGAGGCCAAGGCCGAGGAAGAATCCCGGCGCGCCGGCGCCTGAGGTCCGATCACGGAGACGGGTCGCGCTGCACGCCCGGTATGCGATAGCGTCCGTCGAGCAGCGACTGCCCGGGCTCATAGGCCCTGAGCACCAGGCGCATCGGGCCCGACGGGCGCGGGCAGCCAGTTGGCCGCCCGCTCGCCGTCCGGCCGGTCGTGCTGCAGGTATAACGTGAGCGAACCGTCGGGCGCCTTGCGCAGGCCCTGCGTGCGGTCGCCGATGGTGTAGCGGCCGATCGGATTGTCGATGAAGAAGGCGCGGCCTTCCGGCGTCACCTCGTACATGGCGAGCGACCAGAAGGCGCGGGCCGGCGGCAGGCCATCGGCCGGAAAGCTGAGGCGATATCGATCGGCGCCCGAAAGCGGCCGGCCGGTCGCATCGACGTCGCAGGTCACGTACATCGCCTCGGCCGGCTCCAGCGCGCCCAGCCCGCCAAGCGCAGTCGCCGCCCGATAGAGATAGTCGTCGCCGAAATTGCCGAGCTGGCGTGCGCTGTAGGTCCAGCCATCGACGGTCTTGCCGGCGGCCGGCGGCGGCGCGGATCTCGGCATGGCCCTGCTCGATGCCGGCGGCGAGCGCGCGCCGCTCGGCCCCGCTGAACGCACGCAGGTCGAACTTGCGCCCGGCCCTCAGCCTGAGCGGCGCGAAGCTCTCCATCACGGCGCGGTCGCGGTCGGACAGCGGGCTCTCGCCCAGCGCGCGGGCGCCGACCGCGAACAGGTCGAGGGGGTCGGCGGGATTGGGCGGCGGGCCAGTCGGCCACCGGCTCGGGCGGCGCGATGGTGCGCTGGCGCATCAGCTCCTGGGTTTCCAGGATGCGCCGTTCGTTGCGCATATCGGGCGTCTCGAGCAGCACGCGGGCCTGCAGGATGCGCACGGGATCGAGCTCCTCGGGCCCGTCGACCAGGATGCGCCCGATCAGCCATACCGAGTTGGTCGGCGCGCGCACCAGCTTCACCTCCGAGGAGGCGTCGCCGTTCCAGCCCGGCCCCACGATCATGTGCGGCGGCGGATGCCCGCCATAGAGGCGGTGGCTCACATAGGCGAAGTTGTTGGTGAAGAGGTCGAGGAAGGCGTAGCTGTAGTAGAGATCGCCGACCGGCGGCACGGTGAGGAACAGCGGCTCGAGCGACAGGTCGAGCCAGGCCGAGGAATAGAGCGTGTCGTTGTTCGGCGTCGTCACGGCGCGCGCCCGGTGATCGGCGAGCTGGGCGATGTGGCGGAAGCGGTTGAGCCGCTGGCGCTGCGGATTGGCCTCGTTGACCGTGGCCTGCCAGCGCGTGCGGTACATCTCGTAGACCGGGAAGAGGTAGATCGTCGCCCGACGCGCCAGGTCACGCAGCGTGCCGAGTCTGTCCTGCGCGCGTGCCACCGACGGCGCCGCCAGGGGTGCCGCCAAGGGCGCCGCAAGCGCGCCGGCGAGCAGCATGCGGCGGTGGACCGTCATGCGGCGCGCTCGCGGCCCTGGCGGCGCTCGGCGACGAAGGCGGCGGCCTCGCGCCAAGGCGCCAGCGTCCAGAAGGAGCGGGCGCGGCCCGAAGGCGAGGCGAGCACGAAGGCGACCGCGCCTTCGAGCAGATCGGCCTGCCGCCCGTAGGCCGGCGCCTTGATGCCGAGCGCCAGCGAGGCGGCATGCTTGCTGGTGAAGGCGACCGCGGCCGGCCGGAAGCGGCGCAGCTTGGCGTGCAGCGCGCGCGCATCCATGGCATGGGCGCTGAGCTCGTGGTCGGAGCCGTACTCGGTCTTGTTGAGGTCGGTGAGGCCGATGCCCAGGGTCAGCAGCTCCGGATAGCGGTCCGGCGTGAAGCGCTCGGGCGTGAGCCCGACGGCGTTCAGCGTCGCCCAGAAGGCGTTGCCGGGATTGGCATAGTAGGCGCGCGCCCTGTAGGAGGCGGGGCTGGGCGCGGTGCCGCAGAACACCAGGTCGAGGCCCGGCGCCAGCAGGTCGGGAACGAGATGTCTGGTGCGGCTCGATGCTCGCGGCACGGATGTCCTCGTTCCAGCCTTTGTCTGTTCCCTGCCTGGATGATGCATGACGGCGGGCGGCGCGCCTAGGGGGCGGCGCAGTCGATCCGGAACTATTCGCGCCATGCTACGTTCCCAGCCCATGAACGCCGCGTGCAAGCCTTCCAGCGAACCGGTTCCCGCCTCCGCGGCGGTCATCCTGGTGGTCGAAGACGATGTCATGGTCCGTGCGCTCGCCGCCGACTATCTGCGCGGCTGCGGCTACGAAATCGTCGAAGCCGGCGGCGCTGACGAGGCGATCCGCATCCTGCAGGCGGACAGGCGCATCGGCATCGTCTTTTCCGACGTGAACATGCCGGGCAGCATGGATGGTTTCGGCCTGGCCCGATGGCTGCGCCGCGAACGGCCGGCGCTCAAGCTCATTCTCACTTCAGGCACGGTCGCCGATCTCGACGTGCACGGCCCGGTCCTGGCCAAGCCCTACGACTACGGCGACCTCGCCCGTCGTATCCGTGCGTTGCTCGCAGGCTGAAAGGCACATTTCGACCTGAGGCTTGCCGGCCTTGTCCGCTTTCATCCATCGGGCATGATGGCTGCGCGGGAGGATCCATGAACGAGCCGAAGAACAGCATCGACAAGGCCGACGAGGCGCAGCTTCTGGCCACCATCGACCGCTGGGTCGAGCGCGAGGTGGCGCCTCGGGTCAAGGAGTTCGACCATGCCGATCGCTGGCCGGCCGAGCTCGTCGAGCAGATGAAGGAGCTCGGCCTGTTCGGCGCCACGGTGAGTCCCGACTACGGCGGACTCGGCCTGCCGGCGCGCACCTACGCCGAGATCGTGATGCGCATCTCCTCGGTGTGGATGGCGCTCACCGGCATCTTCAATTCGCACCTGATGCTGGCGCTGGCCGTCGAGAAGTTCGGCACCGAGCCGCAGAAGCGGCATTGGCTGCCCAGGTTCGCCTCGGGCGAGGTGCGCGGCGGGCTGGCGCTCACCGAGCCCGATGCCGGCACCGACCTGCAGGCGATCCGGCTGACCGCGCGGCGCGACGGCGACCACTACGTGCTGAACGGCACCAAGACCTGGATCTCCAACGGCATCGAGGGCTCCTGCTTCGCGCTGCTGGTCAAGACCAACCCCGAGGCCCAGCCGCGCTATTCCGGCATGAGCCTGTTCATCGCGCCCAAGGGGCCGGGCTTCCGGGTCGGCCGCAAGCTCGAGAAGCTCGGCTACAAGTCGATCGATTCGGCCGAGCTGATCTTCGAGGACTACCGCGTGCCGGCCGACCACCTGATCGGCGAGGTCGAGGGCCGCGGCTTCACCCAGGTCGCGGGCGGGCTGGAGCTCGGGCGCATCAACGTCGCCGCCCGCGGCGTCGGCATCGCCGAGGGCGCGCTGCGCCTTGCCACCAGCTATTCCCAGATCCGCAAGACCTTCGGCAAGCCGATCTGCGAGCACCAGGCGATCCAGCTCAAGCTCGGCGAGATGGCCACGCGCGCCCGCGCCGCGCGGCTGCTCACCCTCGACGCCGCCGACGCCTTCGACCGCGGCGAGCGCTGCGATCTCGAGGCCGGCATGGCGAAATACTTCTCGTCGGAGGCGGCGCTGGAGAACAGCATCGAATCCATGCGCATCCACGGCGCCTACGGCTATTCCAAGGAATACGACATCGAGCGGCTCTATCGCGACGCGCCGCTCACCTGCATCGGCGAGGGCACCAACGAGATGCAGCGCATCATCATCGCCCGGCAGTGGGTCAAGCGGAACGCCATCGCTATGAACGCCAAGCAGAGCCGCTCGACGGCGTGCGCGTGCTGACGCTGGAGCAGTTCGGCGCCGGACCCTACGGCACCATGTTCCTGGCCGAGCTGGGCGCCGAGGTGATCAAGGTCGAGGCGCCCGACGGCGATCCGTCGCGCCAGGTCGGTCCGCACAAGCTGGGGCCGGACGACAGCGAATATTTCCAGGCCTGGAACCTCGGCAAGAAGAGCGTGACGCTCGACATCAAGTCGGCCGAAGGACGCCGGCAGTTCGAGGCGCTGGTGAAGACGCGCCGACTGCGTGGTCAACAACCTGCGCGGCACGCAGCCCGCCAAGCTCGGCATCGACTATGCGAGCCTGCAAGCATCTGAAGCCCTCGATCGTCTGCCTGCACATCTCGGCCTACGGCCGCGCCAACGAGCGCGCCGACTGGCCGGGCTACGATTTCCTGATGCAGGCCGAGGCCGGCCTGATGGAGCTGACGGGCGAGCCGGACGGGCCGCCGACGCGCGTCGGCGTGTCGCTGATCGACAGCATGAGCGGGCTCACCGGCATCGTCGGCCTGCTCGCCTGCCTGCTGCGCGCCAGGACGACGGGGCAGGGCTGCGACGTCGAGACCTGCCTCTACGACGTCGCCATGCATCAGCTCACCTATCCCGGCGTGTGGTACCTCAACGAGGGCGATGTCTCGCCGCGGGTGCCGCGCAGCGCCCACCTGTCGCTGGCGCCGGTCCAGACCTTCCCGACCAGGGACGGCTGGATCTTCATCATGTGCATGACCCAGAAGTTCTGGGTGGCGCTCGTGCAAGGCGATGGGACGCGACGGAGCTCCTGGACGATCCGCGCTTCCCCGATCCCAACACCCGCGCCGTGAACCGCGCCGCGCTCACCGACGCGCTCGATCCGACCTTCCGCACGCGCACCACCGGCCGAATGGCTGGAGAAATTCAACGGCCTGCTGCCGGCGGCGCCCGTCTACCGCCTCGACCAGGCGCTCGACAGCGGCTTCGCGCGCGAGACCGGCATGGTCGTCGGCCGTGCCGCATCCGGTGAAGGGCAGCCTGCGCGTGATCGCCAACCCGCTGCGCATCGACGGCGAGCGGCCGGCGCAGGCCGCCTGCTCGCCGCTCGGCGCCGACAACGACTCCCTGCTGGGCAAACGCACATGAAGCTCGAAGGATTGAAGGTCGTCGACCTGTCCTGGTTCCTGCCGGGACCCTACCTCACGCACGGCGCTGGCCGATCACGGCGCCACGGTGATCAAGGTCGAGCCGCCGGGCGAGGGCGATCCGGGCCGCCACATCAAGCCGATGGACGAGCGCACCTCCGTCTTCTTCCGCAACATGGGCCGCGGCAAGAAGAGCGTCGTGCTCGACCTCAAGAGCGAGCAGGGCCGCGCCGACCTGTTCCGGCTGGCCTGCGAGGCCGATGTGCTGGTCGAGTCCTTCCGCCCCGGCGTCGCGGCGCGTTTCGGCGTCGGCTACGAGGCGGTGAGCGAGCGCAATCCCGGCATCGTCTATTGTTCGATCAGCGCCTTCGGCCAGGACGGCGCCTATCCCGGCCGCGCCGCGCACGACCTGGCGCTGGAAGCCATGACCGGCGTGCTGTCGCTGACCCTGGGCGACGACGGCCGGCCGGCCATCCCCGGCATCCCGGTCGCCGACCTGGTGAGCGGCCTGCACGGCCTTCGCGGCGTGCTGATGGCGCTGCTGCGCCGTCAGACCACCGGCAAGGGCGACTATATCGACGTCTCCATGCACGAGGCGTTGATGGCCTCCTGCGCCAACGTCGTCGGCACGGCCTTCACCGAGAGCAGGCAGCCCGACGTGAAGCAGCAGCGCACGACCGGCGGCTCGGCCTTCTATCGCGTCTACGACACGTCCGACGGCCGCCAGCTCGTGCTGGCCGGCCAGGAGATGAAGTTCATCAGGAACCTGCTGGGCGCGCTCGGCAGGCCCGAGCTGGTCCCGCTTTGCGAATGGCCGGGCGCGCATCAGAAGCCGGTGATGGACTTCCTCGCGGCAACGTTCCGGCGAGAAGCCGCTGGCGCACTGGATGGAGTGGCTCGACACGCTCGACATCTGCTACGGCCCGGTCAACACGCTGCCCGAGGCGATCGCCGACCCCAACCTCGCCGAAGCGCGGCGCCGATCGTGACCGATGACGACGGCCGCAAGCACTTCGCGCCGGTCGTGCGCTTCCGGAACGAACCCTCGCGGCCGCTCTACCGCGAGCCGCTGCTGGGCGAGCATGGCAGGGACGGGCTGGGCCGCTAACCCAGGGCGGTGGCGATTTGGACGACCGTCGCGCCCTCCTTCTCGCCGCACAGCAACGTGTAGAGGACGGCCGACAGGCTGACGAGCACGGTCGCCAGCGCCGCCTCGATCAGCCAGAACAGCACGAAGGCGCCGGTCGAGATGCCCAGAACCTGGGCGACGATCACGACGGGGACCGCGACGACGAGGAAGGCGCCCAGCACCTGCCAGCGCCGCCGCTGGGTCAGGTTGGCGCTGCGGTCCAGCGCCCCGCCGACCGTGGCGTGCTCGACGAGCATGGCGGGCATCGCGACCATCCAAAGGCTCAGCACCCAAAGGCCGGGCACGATGAAGGCGATGACGCCGAGCATGGTCACGATGTTCTGGACGATGCCCAGCAGGATCAGCCTGCCGAGGTCGGGCCGGTTGACGCTGTTGATCAAGGTCGCGATGTCCGACCTCATTCCGCCCATCGCGCGGATGGCGCCGATGTTCAGGCTGACCATGACCAGGACGTTGGCGACGAGGCCGACCACCAGCGTTACGAGATATCCGACGCCGAGGAGGCTGAGGATCAGGGAAGGCGCGGTGAAGACCAGGGTCGCCACGAAGAACGCGACGAAATTGTCGCGCAACAGGGCGAAGGTCGTGCGCAGGGCCGATTCGATGGTCCAGCTCATGGTCAGCCCACCAGCGCGACGGCCTTGCCAAGCGGTACAGGCTTGTCCTGCAGCAGCAGGTCCATGGCCTCCTGCTCCCACGCCGACTCGGCGAGCGACAGCGGGTCCTGCGGCGCCAGGCGATGTTCGATCACCAGGCGCGACAGCAGCAGGCGGCGGGCGTCGCCGCCTTGCGCGCCGAGCGTGGCGCCTTCCCAGGCCATCAGCGCCGCCGTCGCGGCGTGATAGAGCGCGCCGGCGGCCAGCCGGCAGCGCTTCTCCTGCTTCGGATCGGCGGCGACGGCCTCGACGAAGCGCTCGACGCGGTCGAGCGTGGCGCCCAGCAGGCCCTTGTACTGGCCGGGCAGCTCGTTCGAGCGCTCGTACTTGTCCTTGAGCGCCGCCGTCAGCGTCTTGTGGCCGCCCGACTTGCCGACGGCGCGCTGCACCACGTCCAGCGCGTTGATGTTGGAGGTGCCCTCCCACAAGGTGCCGATCTGCGCGTCGCGCACCAGGCGGGCGGTCACCCATTCCTCGATGTAGCCGAGGCCGCCCCGCACCTCGAGCGCGTGGCTGGCGACCGGGATGTTGTCGCGGCAGGCGCGGAACTTGTAGACCGGCGTGAGGATGCGCAGCAGGTTGGCCGCTTCCCTGTCGCCTTCATTGGCCCTGCCCATCGTGTCGGCGGAGAAGGCGTACATCGACAGCGCCTGCTCGGTCGGCAGCATGATCTTCATGAGCTGGCGGCGCAGCAGCGGATATTCGCCGATCGCCTTGCCGAAGGCGCGGCGGTTGCGCGCCACCACCATCGCCTCGTTGAGGCAGCGGCGCATCATCGAGGCGGCGCGCACGCCGTGGCTCAGCCGCGACAGGTTGACCTGCTCCATCATCTGCTTGAAGCCGCGCTCGACATCGCCCACGAGATAGGCGATCGCGCCGTCCAGGATGATCTCGCCCGAGGCCATCGAGCGCGTGCCGAGCTTGTCCTTCAGCCGCACGATCCGGTAGCTGTTGCGGCTGCCGTCCTCCAGGCGCCGCGGCATGGCGAACATGCCGAGCCCCCGCGTGCCGGGCGCCGCGCCGCGCGGCCGCGCCAGCAGCACCGCGACATCGGCATCGGCATGGCTGCAGAACCATTTCTGGCCATGGAGCTTCCAGCGCTCGACGCCGTCGGCGCCCACGCCGACGCGCTCGGCCTCGGTCTCGAGCGCGCCGACGTCGGAGCCGCCGGCCTTCTCGGTCATGAACTGCGTGCCCTTGAGCATGGTGGCCGGGTCCTGGCTCAGCAGGCGGTCGAGCAGCAGCCTCTTCAGGGCATCGGAGCCGAAGCGCTTGATGATGAAGTTGGAGGTGTCGGAAACCGATACCGGGCACATCAGGCCGAACTCGGCCTGCACGAAGAGATAGGTGATGCCGTACTTCACCAGCGGATGGGCGGGCTCGGTCATGCCCAGCACGCCGGCGCGATGGCTCATGGCGTGCATGCCGAATTCCTCGAAGGCGATCTTCTCCATCTCGCGATAGGCCGGATGGTAGTCGATCCAGTCCTCGTCGCGGCCGAAGCGGTCGCGCGGCTGCAGGACCGGCGGATGCTTGTCGGCCGTCATGGCCAGCTCGTCGAGCCGGTTGCCGGCAAGCTCGCCCAGCCGCTCGAAATGCGGCGTCATCGCGCGCAGCAGGCCGGGCTCCATGTAGAGCGACAGCAGATCCTGGAACTGCCGGTCGATGGCGTAGAAGTTGCGGCCGTGCGCGTCCGGGGCGATGTATTGGGCGCCGTGCGGCGCATTGACCACCGCGGTCGTCATGTCGGGCATCGTTTCCTCCTCATTGCGGCCAGCCGCTCTTCAGCACGCGCTCGACATAGGGCGGCACGGTGAGCGTGGCGGGACCATAGATGTGTTCCTGGAACAAGGGCTGGTTGCCGGTCGGCTCGAGATTGAGCTCGACGGTATGGGCGTGGGCTGCGGCGGCGCACCTGCAGCACGAAGCCCGCGGCGGGATAGACCTCGCCCGACGTGCCGATGGCCACGAACAGGCCGCAGCGCTCGAGCGCGGCGTGGATCTCGTCCATGTGCTGGGGCATCTCGCCGAACCAGACGATGTTCGGCCGCAGCTCGCCGACGGTCCTGCAGTTGGGGCAGACCGACTGCGGCGTGAGGTCGATGTCGGAGGCGAAGACGTGCCGGCAGTTCATGCAGCGGATCTCGCCATCGCGGCCGTGCATGTGCAACACGTTCTTCGAGCCCGCCATCTCGTGCAGCGGGTCGATGTTCTGGGTCACGATCGTGACCTCGCCGTCGTACTTCTGCTCGAGATGGGCCAGCGCCTTGTGGGCGGCATTGGGCGACGACATGGGCGGCGCGCAGCATGCCGCGCGTGTCGTTGTAGAAATCGAGCACCTTCTTCTTGTCGCGGTGCCAGGCCTCGATGGTGGCGACTTCCTCGAGGTTGACGCGGTTCCACAGCCCGTCCTTGTCGCGGAACGTGTCGATGCCGCTTTCCTTGGAAATGCCCGCGCCGGTCAGGACCACGATCCCGGGAGGCAGAAAGTCCTGGTGCATCCTGCGAATTTAACCGGCGACGGGCGCGCCGCTCCAGCCTAGAACGGCCATTTCAGGCCGAGCTCGCCGAACCGGTTCACCACGTTGAAGGTGAGCCGCGAGACGTCGTTGTCGTACTTGTTGTGGGGCAGGCTGCCGCAATAGGTGATCGAGCCCACCGAGAACACCGCGCCGCCCTTGGGCTTCTCGATATAGGTCATGTCGGCGCGGATCAGCTCCTCCAGGGTCTGGCCGGGGATGGTGGTGTTGAAGCCCAGCCGCTCCTCGTGCACGACGACGAACTCCTTGCGGTCGTGGCCCTCCGACGAGGCCAGCACGACCGCGTTGAGCGGGCTGCCCAGCCGATGGTCGAGCCGGTCGAGCTCGAAGCCCGCCGCGCCGCCGCCGGAGAAGCCGTAGCCGCCGAACAGCTCGTCCTTCACGCCTTCGAAGATCCAGGCGTGGTGGTTGTCGCGCGCCGCCGGCGTCCGGCGATAGGCATCGCCCACGAACAGGCCCTGGCTCGAGAAGCCGATGCCGCACAGGAGATTGGGCGGCCGGTCGGAGCGCCGCCACAGCCCGCCATAGGCGCCGTCGAAGGCGTGGTAGTACTCGCCGGGCTCGGCCGGCCAGGTGCGGATGCCGCCCTCGGTGCGGCGCACCTCGATGGCGCCCGGCACGGCATCCGACAGCGCCACCCGCCAGTAGAAGCCGTTGCCGCCGAGATACATCAGCCGTCCGCCGCTCTCGGTATAGGCCTGCAGCGCATCGAGCGTGCGCTCGGTGTGGTACTCCGGATGCGTGCCGGTCATCACCACCTTGTAGGAGGCCAGGATCTCGGCGCCCTTGTCGTGCAGGTCGTGGTCGGTGACGACGTCGAAGGCGATGCCCATGCGGTCGAGCCAGCCGGTGAGATGCGTGTCGGCCGGCAGATGGCGCAGGCCCGAGCCCGCCGCATCGTTGAAGGTGAGGTAAGTCGGGCCGCCAGGTGAGCAGCGGCCGCAAGTGCGAGGAATAGGCCACGCCCGAGCCGTCGCGATGGAAGTTGTAGGTCGAGAGCCCGTAGTCCTTGTTGTCGTCGGGATTGTTGGCCGCCGCCTTCCAGTCGGCGACGCGCTTGCGGAAGGCCTCGTCGTAGAGGCCGCGCGAGAAATTGCCGTAGACCTGGTAGGTGAAGGTCGAGGCGATGTAGCAGACCTTGGCCTGCGGCTTGCCGACCTGCGGGCGCACGAAGAAGGGGATGACGTCGCGGTGCGGCCCGCAGCGCAGCTGCATGCCGTAGACGCCGCTTCGCATGTCCTTGGGCACGGTGAAGCTGAAATCGTCGGCCCAGCCGCAATCGTGCAGGTCGTCGTCGTGGAAATGGATGGCGGCGTAGTGATGCGGTGCGGCCTTCCAGTCGCGCTGCTCGCCGGTCCAGGCGGCGCCCTTCATGGCGCGGGTCGGCAGGTTCACCAGCCGGCCGTGCAGGCCGTTCGGGCCGGTATCCTCGATCTCCATGCTGTCCATGCGCCGCGCGAAGTCCCAGGCGGCGACGCCGGCGATGCCGGGCGCCTCGATCTTGCCGTTGAAGCAGCGATGCGCGGGACGGTCGGCGGCGGCCTCGGCGCCGATCAGGATCGGCTGCGGCACGTCGAGGCCAAGGGCGCGGCGCGGTCGTGCCGGCCTCGCCCTCGTCGTCGACGGCGAAGGCGCGCTTCAGCGGCTGCTGGCCGACGCGCAGCATGCCGGTCGCCGGGTCGGCGCTGGCCCATACGCGATACCAGGCGCGCGCGCGCAGCTTCTTGCCGACCACCACGCGCGCCTCGCCGCTTTCCAGCGCCATGCCCTCGGGCGTCAGCACCAGGGCGAAGCCTGCGCCGGAGGCGGGGTCGCGCCGCGAGATCACCGTCTGCGGCCCGTCCTCGGGCAAGGTCGGCCAGATCAGCGCTTCCACCGCCGAGCGCGGCCGGCAACTTCAGGTCCCTGGCGCGCTCGATGACGGCATAGGAGCCCGGCCAGGCATGCTGCTGGCGCGAGGCGAAGCGGCCGTCGAACAGCTCGGACATGTCTTCCAGCTTGGGCGGCGGTCCGCCGGGATTGGGGTCGCCGCGCACGATGCGCACCAGCATCGCGTTGTACGGGCCCGGTCCCGCGCTCGAGACCTTGAAGGCGATCTTCTCCCCGGCGCGTACCGAGATGCGGTCGGCATAGCCGATCAGCGGTGCTGTCACGTTGTCTCCCCTTCAGCCGAGCCTGTAGATAGTCGCCCGAACGGAGGGATGAATTCCATGACGAAGATGATCCGCCGCCGCACGGCGGTGGCAGGCGCGCTGGTGGCGCCCATGCTGGCCCGCACGGCTGGGCCGAGTTCGCCTATCCCAACAAGCAAAAGAGAGGAGAAGGTCGTCGAGGCCGCCAAGCTGGAGCCGCAATGAGCCGCGAGGTGCTGCGCGGCAAGGTGCAGACGGTTCTCGGGCCGATCGCGCCGAGTCCCTCGGCCGCACGCTGATGCACGAGCATGTGCTGTGCGACATCCGTCCGCCGGGCACGCGGTCGGACAACGATCTCGGTCCCGAGATCACCCTGGAGAATGTCTGGCAGATGAACTACGGCCGCGGCCTGAAGCGCGCCGGCCGCAAGTACATGCTCGACCTCGAGGACATCGCCACCCGCGAGGTGGCGATGATGAAGCACGAGGGCGGCGATGCCATCGTCGAATTGACGTGCGGCGGCCTGTCGCCCGACCCCGACGGCCTGAAGCGCATCGCCGCCGGCACCGGCGTGCACCTGATCATGGGCTGCGGCTACTACGTCAACGACTACCAGGACCCGCGCAATCACGATCGCCCGGTCGACGACTTCGCCGCCGAGATGATCGGCCAGATCCTGGTCGGCGCCTGGGGCACCGATGTGCGCGCCGGCATGATCGGCGAGATCGGCTGCCAGGCGCCGTGGACCGACACCGAAAAGCGCGTGATGCAGGCCGCGCTGGTCGCCGCGGCAGAGACGGGAGCGGCGATCAACGTCCATCCCGGCCGCGATCCCGACCAGCCGCAGGAGGTCGCCGACTTCATCAAGGCGGCGGGCCGGCCGACCGAGCGCGTGGTGATCAGCCATATCGACCGCACCGTCTTCGACGAGGAGCGCCTGCTGCGGCTGGCCGATTCAGGCGTCACCGTCGAGTTCGACCTGTTCGGCCAGGAATCGAGCTATTACGGGCTTTCCGACATCGACATGCCCAACGACGCGACGCGGCTGAAGCTGATCCGGGCCCTGATCGGGCACGGCCATCTCGACCGCGTCGTGATCAGCCACGACATCTGCTATCGCACGCGCCTGGCGAGCTTCGGCGGCCACGGCTACGGCCACATCTTCCGCAACGTCGTGCCCATGATGCAGAAGCGCGGCTACAGCGAGGACGAGATCGATGCCATCCTGGTGCGCAACCCGCGGAGATTGCTGACGTTCGTCTAAAAACCTTCGGAGGCCCCCGATGATCCGCAAGCTCTCCTCTGGCGAATACCGGCTCTATTCGCGCAAGACCAATCCCAAGACCGGCAAGCGCCGCAACCTCGGCACCTTCAAGTCCCGCGCCGCCGCCGAGAAGCACGAGCGGGCGGTGCAGTACTTCAAGCGCCACTGAGGTCAGAACGTCAGGTGATAGGCCGCTTCCTCGGTATAGATCGAGCCGTTGCGGCCCGGGCGGCTGGAATAGAGCGAGAAATGCTCGGCGACCCACGGCCCGGCGCGGAACTGGGCGTGGCTCGCCATGAACTGCGCCAGGTGATGGCCGGTCTCCGCGCCATTGCCGAAGCGGGCCAAGGTCACATGCGGGCGGAACTTGCGGCGCTCGATCCCGATGCCGCAGTGGCGGGCGATGGTCGAGACCTTCTGCCGCAGATGTTCGAGCCGCTCGCTCTTCTGGACGACCGCCGCAAGGGCGCGCGGCTGGCGGCCCGAGCTGAACTGCTCCACGCCGGACAAGGCCACGGTGAACTTCGGCCCCGCCGCGTCGGACAGCTCCTCCTCGAAGTCGCGCATCGCGCCGCCCTGCACCTCGCCCGCGAAGCAGAGCGTGATGTGGAAATTCTCCGGCTGCACCCAGCGCGCATCGGGCACGCCGGCCTGCAACGCGCTCAGTTCGGCGGCGATCTCGTCAGGGACGGGCAGGGCGACGAACAGACGCGGCATAGTCGTCCAGGTTCTTGGTCACGAAAGGCAGCAGACGCTCGACGACGACGTCGACCCCTTTGGGGTTTGGATGGAGGCCGTCCGGCTGATTGAGCGCGGGATCCTGCGCCACGCCGTCGAGCAGGAACGGATAGAGCGGCACCGAATACTTCTCCGCCAGGCGCTTGTACAGACCGTCGAACTGCCGGGCATATTCCGGGCCGAAATTGCGCGGCGCCAGCATGCCGGCCAGCCACACCGTGACGCCGGCCGCCTTCAGCTTGGCGATGATGGCGTCGAGGTTGCGCTCGGCCTCGGCGGGGGCGAGCGCGCGCAGGGCGTCGTTGGCGCCCAGCTCCACCATGACGATGTCGGGCTTGTCGGCCAGCATCCAGTCGACCCTGGCCAGGCCGCCCGCCGTGGTGTCGCCCGAAACGCCGTGATTGATGACGGTCACGTTGCGGCCCTCGGCCTTCAACGCCGCCTCGAGGCGGGCCGGGATCGCCTGCTCGGGCTTCAGCCCATAGCCCGCGGCCAGGCTGTCGCCCAGGATGGCGAGCTTGATCGGCGCGGTCTGTGCATGCGCCGACAGGCACAACAAAATCGTGAGCAGCAGCGAATTGACCGCCGCCGCAAAACGACCATATCCAACGGTAGGATTCATCGCCTCTTTCCGGAGCCCGTTTGACCGCGCCGCAACCCATCGTCCGTCTGTCCGACGTCCATCTCGACATGGCGAGCGATGCCGGCACGGTCAATATCCTGCGTGGCATCACGCTCGATATCGCCGCCGGCGAGATCGCCGCCGTCGTCGGCCCCTCCGGCGCCGGCAAGTCGAGCCTGATGATGGTGGCGGGTGGACTGGAGCGGGCCACGTCGGGGCGGGTCGAGGTGGCGGGCCGCGATCTCGGCGCCCTCGACGATGACGGTCGGGCGCGGCTGCGGCGCGACAATATCGGCATCGTCTTCCAGGGCTTCCATCTCATTCCGACCATGACGGCGCACGAGAACGTGGCGCTGCCGCTGGAGTTCGCCGGCCGCCGCGACGCCTTCGAGCTGGCCGAGACGGCGCTCCGGCGCGTCGGGTTGGGCCATCGCATCACCCACTACCCCGCGCAGCTCTCCGGCGGCGAGCAGCAGCGGGTCGCCGTGGCCCGCGCCTTCGTCGGCCGGCCGAAGCTCCTGCTGGCCGACGAGCCGACCGGCAATCTCGACGGCACCACCGGCAAGCAGGTGATGGACCTCCTGTTCGAGCTGGCCGAGGCCGATGCCGCGACCTTGATCCTGATCACGCACGACATGACGCTGGCGGCGCGCTGCCATCGCATCCTGCGCATCGCCGACGGTCTCGTGGTCGGCGACGAGCGCACGTCGGTCGCCCTGGCCGCGCAATGAGAGTCGCAAGATGAACTTGGCCTTCCGCCTGGCCGCGCGCGAGATGCGCAGCGGGCTGAGCGGCTTTCGTCTCTTCATCGCCTGCCTGGGCCTCGGCGTGGCGGCGATCGCCGGCATCCTGTCCTTCAGCCGGGCGGTCGAGGAGGGCCTGCATGCCGACGCCCGCGAGATCCTGGGCGGCGACGTGGCGATCTCGCTGCTCTACCGCCAGGCGACGCCTGAGCAGGTCGACTTCATGAAATCGCGCGGCCAGCTCGTGCGCTGGATCGACAGCCGCGCCATGGCGCGGCCGACCAAGTCCGGCGGTCGGGCGACCCTGGTGCAGTTGAAGGCGGTCGAGCCCGCCTATCCGCTCTACGGCACCGTCGAGCTGCAGGGCGGCGGCCTGCTGGCCGATGCGCTGGCCAAGCGCGACAACATCTGGGGCGCAGTGGCCGAGGAGGCGGCGCTCAGGCGCATGAACCTCTCGCCCGGCGACCGCGTGCGGGTGGGCGATGTCACGGTCGAGGTGCGCGGCATCATTGCCCGCGAGCCCGACCGCGGGCTGAACGCCTTTGCAAGCCTCGGCCCGCGCCTGATGATCCCCTTCGCGGCCGTGGCCGAGTTGGGGCTCGTCCAGCCTGGCAGCCTGCTCAACTGGGAGTACCGCCTGCGCCTGCCGCCGGGCGCTTCCGACGTCGCCACCATCAACGCCCTGAAGAGCCGCTTTCCCGATGCCGGCTGGCGGCTTCGCGGCCTGGCGCAGGCCGGCGGCGGCATCCGCTTCTGGCTCGATCGGCTGACCCAGTTCATCGGCCTGATCGGTCTGGCCTCGCTGCTGGTGGGCGGCGTCGGCGTGGGCAACGCCATCGCGAGCTTCCTCGCCGGCCGGCTGCGCACCATCGCCACCATGAAGTGCCTGGGCGCGCCCGAGCGGCTGGTGTTCACGACCTATCTCATCCAGCTCTCGGCTCTGGCGGCGCTGGGCGTGCTGATCGGCCTGGTGATCGGCGCGGCGCTGCCCTTCCTCGCGCAGTCTCTGATCGCCGAGGTGCTACCGGTGCGCGCCCGGGTGGCGCTCTATGCCGAGCCGCTGGCGATTGCCGGGGGCTTCGGCCTGCTGGTGTCGCTGCTTTTCACCCTGATGCCGCTGATGCGCGCGCGCCGCGTGCCGGCCGCGACCCTGATGCGCGGCGCCGTGGTCGAGGCGGCTGGCCGCCTGCCCTGGCGCGATGCCCTGCTGATCGGCGCCGTCGCCATGGCGCTCGCCGCCTTCACCATCTTCACCGCCGACAGCCGTGCCATCGCCGCCTGGTTCGTGCTGGGCGCGGTGGCGGCCTTCGTCGCCTTTCCCCTGCTGGCCCGGCTCTTGATGGCGGCGGCGGCCCACGCCGGCAAGCCGCGGCTCGCCGGCCTGCGGCTGGCGTTGGCCAATCTGCATCGGCCCGGCGCGCCGACGCCGATCGTCATGCTGTCGCTGGGGCTCGGCCTCACCGTGCTGGTGGCGACGGCGCTGATCGAGGGCAATCTGCGCGAGCAGCTCACGAGCCGCATCCCGAGCGATGCGCCCGCCTTCTTCTTCGTCGATATCCAATCGACGCAGATGCCCGCCTTCGAGAAGGCCATCGCCGCCGTGCCGGGCGCCGGGCCGCTCGACAAGGTTCCCTCGCTGCGCGGCCGCATCGTTCGGATCGGCGGCAAGCCGGTGAGCGAGGTCGCGGTGCCGCCGGAGGCCCGCTGGGCGGTCGAGGGCGATCGCGGCGTCACCTACTCCGCGACGCCGCCGGAAGGATCGCGCATCGTGGCCGGGCAATGGTGGCCGCCCGACTATCACGGGCCGCAGCTCATCTCGTTCGACGAGGCGCTGGCCAAGGCCTTGGGCCTGGGGCTGGGCGACACCATCACGGTGAACGTGCTGGGCCGCGACATCGAGGCCAGGATCGCCTCGCTCAGGCGCATCGAATGGACGACGCTGGCCATCAATTTCGTCTTCGTCTACTCGCCCGGCATCCTCGACAAGGCGCCGCACACCTTTCTCGCCACGGTGAAGGCCACGCCCGAGGCCGAGGACGCCATCTTCAAGACCGTGACCGACCAGTTCCCCAATGTCACCGTCGTGCGCATCCGCGACGCCATCGCCACTGCCGCCGACGTGCTGGGCAATATCGGCCTGGCCAGCCGCGCCATCGGATTCCTGAGCATCCTGGCGGGCGTGCTGGTGCTGGCCGGCGCCATGCTGGCCACCCAGCAGCGCCGGGTCCACGAGGCGGTGGTCATGAAGGTCCTGGGCGCCACGCGTGCGCGCATCGCCGGCATCTTCGCCTGGGAGTTCGCGGCCCTGGGGCTGGCCACCGCCGCGGCGGCCCTGGGCGTCGGCACGCTCGGCGCCTTCCTGGTGGTGAATCGCCTCATGGGGCTCGATTGGACGTTCCTGCCCACCGTCGCCGTCGCCGTGGCGTTGGGGGCGACGGCACTCACCCTGGCGTTCGGCCTGGCCGGAACTTTGGCCGCATTGAGGCAGCGTCCGCTGGCCTTGCTCCGCAACGAATAACCGTGAACTATCTCTCCCCGTGAAAGCGAAACCGGACACTACAAGATATCAACCCTATTGATTTACACGCTCTGAGACACCAAATTGGAGCGCGAAGGGGCTCGGCAATGAGGCCCCTCCCTGGAGGCTAGATCCATTATGGCGAATCCCAACTTCGGCACCTTCAATCGCGCCGGCACTGTCGCCGACCAAGCATCGTTCGATGTTGGTCTGCGGCAGCATATGCTCCGCGTCTACAACTACATGGCTTCGGGGCTCGCACTGTCGGGCATCGTGGCCTACGGCCTGTTCAGCTCGCCCGAGCTTGCCAGCCTGTTCTTCCAAGTGCAGGCCGGCCGCGTCGTCGGGCTGAACCTGCTGGGCTGGGTCGCGATCTTCGCGCCGCTCGGCCTGTTGCTCCTGACGGGGTTCCGCGCGGCGCAGATGAGCGTCGGAGCGGTCCAGGCGGTCTACTGGGCCGTCACCGGGCTGATGGGCGTCAGCCTGTCGCTGCTCCTGTTCCGCTATACCGGCGCCTCCGTCGCCCGCACCTTCTTCGTGACGGCGGCCGCGTTCGGCGCGCTGAGCCTCTACGGCTACACGACCAAGCGCGATCTCTCCGCGTTCGGCAAGTTCCTGTTCATGGGCCTGATCGGCATCATCCTGGCCAGTCTGGTCAACATGTTCTGGCCGTCGGGTACGATGAGCTTCATCATCTCGGTGGCCGGCGTCCTGATCTTCTCGGGCCTGATCGCCTACGATACGCAGAGGATCAAGGAGCAGTATGCCGAGGCATGGGGCACCGATGCGGCCCACAAGGTGGCGATCTTCGGCGCATTGAGCCTGTACCTCGACTTCGTGAACCTGTTCCAGTTCCTCATGATGTTCATGGGGCAGAGTCGCGACTAGCGCGAGCCGACTGACGAACGGAGCGCCCGGGCCGCAAGGTCCGGGCGTTTTGCTGTCGGCATCCCTTTGCGCAAGTGATCAAGTCGTGGCCGGCCGGCGGATTGCGCCACGTCCATGCCGGCCTATACTTTGCCGCATGCGGCGCACCTCCTACGAACAGATGAATTGTTCGATCGCCTCGGCGCTCGATGTGGTGGGCGAGCCATGGACCCTGTTGATCGTGCGTGATGCCTTCTACGGCGTGCGCCGTTTCGACGACTTCCAGGAGAATCTCGGCATCGCGCGCAACGTGCTGACGGCGCGGCTGAAGAAGCTGGTCGAGGCCGGCATCTTCCGCAAGACGGCCTACCGCCAGCGCCCGCTGCGTCACGAATATCGCCTGACCGACAAGGGCGCGGCGCTGTTCACGGTCATTGTCGGGCTGAAGCAGTGGGGCGACCGCTACGGCGCCGCCGCGCGCAGCGGCAAGCCGATGGACCTTGTCGACCGCGGCAACGGCCGGCCCCTGGAGCCGGTGCTGATCGACGTCGAAACCGGCCAGCGGCTGGAACTCACCAACGTGCGCGCCGTGGCCGGCCCCGGCGCCGACCAGGGCACGCGCGCCTTCTTCGAGCGGCTGGCGCTCAACCGGCCGCCTCGCTAGAGCCTCCGGCCTAGGGTTTTTTGCCGCCGTCGCGCGGCGGCTCCAGCGTCTTGCCTTCGAGATTGCGTTGCGCGCGTGCTTTGGCGTCGCTTTCGGCTGCCTTCTCGGCCTTGGTGCGGCCGAAGCGGCGGCGATTGGCGTCGGCCTCGCTTTCGCGCTCGCGCCGCGCCCTGTCCTTGCGGGCGCGTCTCAGGTTGACGATGTCGGCCATGTTTTCGTCGCTGTGGTCATCCCCAATCGTCTATGCCGTGCCGTCCGGCGATGCGCTAGTGTCCATCGACTCCGGCAGCAGGAGCGGCCCATGACCCCTTCAACCCGCAAGAGGCTTCTGATCGTTGGCGGTGGCGTCGTCGGACTGCTGCTCGTCGTGCTGCTGGCGGCGCCGTTCCTCATCGACGCCAATTCGTACAAGCCCGAGATCATCGCCGCCGTGAAGAAGGCGACGGGTCGCGAGCTGGCGGTCGATGGCCGCATCGACCTGTCGTTGCTGCCGACGCCGACCGCGACGGTTGCCGGCGTCAAGTTCTTCAATGTGCCCGGTTCCAAGAACCCCTACATGGTCGAGGTGAAGTCGGTCAGCGTGAAGGTCTCGCTGCCCGCCCTGCTCACGGGCAGCATCGAGGCCAGCGAGGTCATCCTCGTCGAGCCCAAGATCGTCCTGGAGGTCAACAGCGAGGGCAAGCCGAACTGGGAGTTCGCCCCCTCCGTCGCGGAGGCCAAGCCTGCGGCGCCCACGCCCGGCTCGCCGAGGCCGCTGTCGCTTGGCCGCCTGGTCATCGAGAACGGCACGCTGATCTTCAGCGATTCCAAGACCGGCCTCTCGGTGGTGGCCGACAAGGCGAATTTCACCGCGGCGGTCGGGTCGTTCGACGGGCCCTATTCGGTGAAGGGCGAGGCGATCCTCAACGGGGCGCCGCTGAAGATCGATTTATCAATCGGCGCCAAGGATGCGTCCGGTCACGACACGCAGCTGGCCCTGGAAGCGGCGGGCGGCAGGCTGTCCTTCAAGGGCACCCTGAGCGCGCTTGGACCCGGGGCGCGGCTTTCCGGCATGGTGTCGAGCTCGGCCGACAACCTCGTCGCCTTCGTCGAAACCCTGGCCAAGATCGCCGGCCAACCCGAGCCGGCCCTGCCGCCGCTTCTCGCCGGCAAGTTCACCTTCGATGGAAAGGTGGAGGTCTCCCAGACTGCCGTCTCAGCTAGCGATTTCAGGATGGCGCTGGGCCAGGACAACGCGTCGGGGTCGGTCAGCGTGACCCTCAAGCCGGGCGTTGCCGTCGAGGGCAAGATCACCTCCGACAAGCTCGATCTCGACCGGTGGCTGGCCACGGTCGAGCGGCCGGCGCCGGCCCAGCAAGCTCCGCCGCCGGCCGGATCGTCGGCCACGCCGGCGCCGCCGGCCGGGCCCAGCATGCTCGCCGCCGCGACCGTCAAGCTCGCGCTCGATGTGGGCGAGGTCGTTTACAACAAACAGCCGATCCGTGACGTGGCGCTCGATCTGGAGGCGCGCGGCGGCGCCGTCGCCGTGCCGAAATTCACCGCGACCCTGCCGGGCGACATGGTGCTGCAGGCCAAGTCGACGCTGTCGGGCGATCCGGCGCGACCGACGACCTCGGGCGAGTTCAGCCTGGTCGGGCCGAGACTGCGCGCGACACTGACCTGGCTCGGGATCGACGTTTCGTCCGTGCCGGCCGGCAAGCTGGCGCGTCTCAGCATGAAGGGTCGAATGGCCTCGAGCGCCGGCAACCTGCAGGTCAGCAACGCGGTGTTCGAGCTCGACGATCTCAAGGGAAGCGGCGGCATCGTCGTCGCCTTCAGCGTGCCGCTCTCGGTGGTGACCCAGCTCGACATCGACACGCTCGACCTCGATTCCTACCTGCCGCCCCCGGCCGCCGCCAAGCCTGCGTCTGCAGCGCCGCCGTCCACGGCCGGCGCCCCGACGCCGGCCATTCCCGGCCCCACGGTCGGACTCAAGGCCAAGGTCGCCAAGCTTGTCTACCGGCGCGAGACGATCAGAGGTATCGAGGTCGATGTCGCCCTGAGGGGCGATGCCGTGCGGCTGAACGACTTCAAGGTGGCCAATCTTGCCGGCGCGCGCCTCGCGGTGCGCGGCACGGTGACCGATTATTCGGCGCCGCAGCGGCGATTCGACGTCGCCTTCAATCTCGAAGCGCCCGACATGGATCGCGTGCTGAAGCTCGCCGGCGGCACGACGCCGACCGGGCTGGGCGCGCTGGCCGCCAGCGGTGGCGCGGCGGGGACGCTCGAGCAGCTCAGCCTGCGCGAATTCACCGTGAAAGCCATGGGGCAGACCCTGCAGGCAACCGGCAGCCTGGCGCTGCCCGGCGCCAGCCAGGGCATGCCCCGATTGGCGGCCTACAAGGGCAGCGTCGTCTTGAATGGCCAAAAGATCGAGGGCGCGATCGACGCCACCTTGACCGGCCGGCCCGACATCACGGCCGATCTTCGTGCGACGGCGCTCGATCTCGACAAGATCGGCGGAGGCGGCGCGACGGCCCCTGCGCCGGCACGCGGTCGGCCGGCTGCCGCCGCCGGCGCCATCGACACGGGCCCGTTGCGCGCCATCGACGGGACCTTCAAGCTTGCCGCAGCGACGTTGATCAGCCCGCCGCTGCATATCGCCAACGCCGACATTGCGGCCACCTTGAAGGACGGCGTGCTGACGGTCTCGCACTTCAAGGGCGGGCTCTATGGCGGCTCGCTCAACCTGTCCGGCGTCGTCAATGCCAGCCAACCCGCGCTCTCCCTCGACTTCAAGGGCGACGCCAGCGACATCTATGTCGGCGAGATGCTGCGCAGCACGTCGGGCACCAACCAGTTCGGCGGCAGCATCAAGGTCACGGTCGACGGCAAGCTGAATGCAACAGGACTTGTGCTGCGCGGGGCGGGGACCACCTCGAGCCAGCTCAAGTCCTCGCTGTCGGGCGGCGCGCAGCTCGGCGGCCACCTCTTTGTCGGCGCCGACAAGATGCTGCAGGTGCTGGGCACGGCCGCTGCCGGCGTTGCCGGCGGCGTGATCGACAACACGCTGGGCAATGTCCTGGGCATCGTCGGCCAAAGAGGGGGTATCGGTGTCGGCAATATCCTGAACGCCGTCTCGCTGGTGTTGAATCGCTTCGTCAATCGCGACAATCCGATCTCCGGCCGCGTCGACATCGCGGGCGGGGTCCTGACCGACAAGTCGCTGTCCGTGCAAGGCGATCGCGCGACGGCCCATGTCGCCACCCGCACCAATCTCGTGAATTCGACCACCGACACGACGGTCAACTTCGTGATCGCCGAGGATACCTCGGCGCCCTACATCATCATGACGGCGCGCGGTTCGCTTTCCTCGCCGTCGGTACGGGTGACGCGCGGCACGGCCAAGGATCCGCCGGGAATGGCCAGCACGCTGCCGGGCGTCGGCAACCTGCTGCCCGGAGGCGGCCAGTCGTCGCCCTTGCCGGTGCCGCTGCCAAACATTCCCATTCCCATCCCCAACATTCCAGGCCTGTTCGGCCGCTGAGGAGTTCTCGTGCTCGATCGTCTCCTGTCCGTGCTCAAGGCGCGGTTCGGCTCCGCGCCCCCGCTGAAGGAAGCTCCCAAAGGAGCAGAGGTTCTGGCCGACATGGCCGACCGGCGCGTCATGCGGCGCTATCTCGACAGGCCGGTCGATCCGGCGCTGCTGGAAACGCTCTGCGCCGTGGCGCTGTCGGCACCTTCCAAGAGCGACCTGCAGCAGGCCGACATCGTGATCGTGTCCGACAAGGGCCAGCGCGAGAAGCTCGAGGCGCTGTTGCCCGATAATCCCTGGGTCAAGGCCGCGCCGGTGTTCCTGGTGTTCTGCGGCAACAACCGCCGCCACCGCCTGCTGTTCGAATGGCGCGGCCGCCCGTTCGTGAACGACTATCTCGACCCGTTCTTCAATGCCGCGGTCGATGCCGGCATCGTTCTGGCCACCTTCATCGCCGCGGCCGATCGCGCCGGGCTGGGGACCTGCCCGATCAGCGCCATCCGCAACCATGCCGCCGCCGTCTCGGACATCCTTGGCCTGCCGCACCATGTCTTTCCCGTGGCGGCCCTCGGTGCGGGCTGGCCCTCCTTCGAAGGCGTGATGAGCCCGCGGCTGGGCCTCGACGTCACCCTCCATCGCGACCGCTACGACGAGAGCGGCCTTCGGGAGAAGATCGCAGCCTACGACAAGAGGCGCGAGGCGGTGCAGCCCTACCGGACCCAGCGCTATGCCGACAGGTTCGGCCAAAGCGCCGAGTATGGCTGGTCGGAGGACAAGGTCCGGCAATATTCGGTGCCGGAGCGGGCCGATTTCGGTGCATTCGTGCGCGCCAAGGGATTCAAACTCGACTGATCGTGCGCTTGCGTAGTTCGCCCAGCACGTAAAGCCTGAGCGCGCTCGATAGATTGTCGCGTGCGCCGCGCGTGTGGTCGATTTCGGCCACCAGGGCGTTGAGTGAAAGATGCCGCTCGGCCGCAAGCGCCGTGAGCTCCGCCCAGAAGGCGTCCTCCAGGGACACCGAGGTGCGGTGGCCGTCGATGGTGATCGAGCGCTTGCGCATCGGCCGACTGTGGCAGCGGCAAGACGCCCCCTCAAGCTGCCTTGCCGATGTCATGAGGCATGCGTATATACCGCGCCCAACAACCCCTCCGGACGACAAATGGATATCCGCAACGTCGCGATCATCGCGCACGTCGACCATGGCAAGACCACTTTGGTCGATTGCCTGCTGAAGCAGAGCGGCACCTTCCGCGAGAATCAGCAGGTCGCCGAGCGCGCCATGGATTCGAACGACCTTGAGCGCGAGCGTGGCATCACCATCCTCGCCAAGGCGACGTCCGTCGTGTGGAAGGACGTGCGCATCAACATCGTCGACACGCCGGGCCATGCCGACTTCGGCGGCGAGGTCGAGCGCATCCTCTCCATGGTCGACGGCGTGGTGCTGCTGGTCGATGCCGCCGAAGGCCCGCTGCCGCAGACCAAGTTCGTGCTGGGCAAGGCGCTGCGCCTGGGCCTGCGGCCCATCGTGCTGATCAACAAGGTCGACCGGCCGGACGCGCGCGCCCATCAGGTGCACGACGAGGTGTTCGACCTGTTCGCCGCGCTCGAGGCCAGCGACGAGCAGCTCGATTTCCCCACGCTCTTCGCCTCGGCCAAGCAGGGCTGGGCGGCGACCTCGCTCGAGGCCGAGCGCACCGACATGACGCCGCTTTTCGATCTCGTGGTGCGCCACGTGCCGGCACCCAAGATCGACGCCGATCCCGCCTTCCGCATGCTGGTGACGACGCTGGAGTCCGATTCCTTCCTCGGGCGCATCCTCACCGGCCGCATCCAGTCGGGCACGGTGAAGCCCAACATGACGGTCAAGGCGCTGAGCCGCGACGGCAAGGAGATCGAGCAGGCCCGCATCACCAAGGTGCTGGCGTTCCGCGGCCTGGAGCGCCAGGCGCTCGACCAGGCCGAGGCGGGCGACATCGTCGCGCTGGCCGGGCTGAAGACGGCCACCGTCGCCGACACGGTGGGCGATCTCTCGGTCGAGGCGCCGCTGCCCGGCCAGCCGGTCGATCCGCCGACGCTCGCCATGACCTTCGCGGTCAACGATTCGCCGCTGGCCGGCCGCGAGGGCGACAAGGTCACGACCCGCATGATCCGCGCCCGCCTGATGCGCGAGGGCGAGGGCAACGTCGCGATCCGCGTGCGCGACACCGACAACACCGATTCCTACGAGGTCGCCGGCCGCGGCGAGCTGCAGCTCGGCGTGCTGATCGAGACCATGCGCCGCGAGGGCTTCGAGCTGGCCGTCGGCCGGCCGCGCGTGCTGTTCCAGTCCGACCCGGCCACGGGACAGCGGCTGGAGCCGATCGAGGAGGTCGTGATCGACGTCGACGACGCCTATACCGGCGTCGTGGTCGAGCAGATCTCGACCCGCAAGGGCGAACTGCAGGACATGCGGCCGTCCGGCGCCGGCAAGACGCGCCTGGTGTTCCATGCGCCCTCGCGCGGCCTGATCGGCTATCACGGCGAGTTCCTGACCGACACGCGCGGCACCGGCGTGATGAACCGCCTGTTCCATTCCTACGGGCCCTATCGCGGACCGATCCCGGGCCGGCGCAACGGCGCGCTGATCGCCAATGCCGAGGGCGCAGCCGTGGCCTATGCGCTGTGGAACCTCGAGGAGCGCGGGCCGATGTTCATCGATCCCGGCACGACGGTCTACGCGGGCATGATGATCGGCGAGCACAGCCGCGGCAACGACCTCGACGTCAACGTGCTGAAGGGCAAGCAGCTCACCAACATCCGCGCCGCCGGCAAGGACGAGGCCGTGCGGCTGACCCCGCCGCGCCGCATGTCGCTCGAGCAGGCGATCGCCTATATCGACGACGACGAGCTGGTCGAGGTGACACCGAAATCGATCCGGCTGCGCAAGCGCTTCCTCAATCCCGAGGATCGCAAGCGCGCCAAGAAGCAGGCGGCCGCCGCGGCCGCAGAATAGGGACAGACATTGAACAACCGCGACACCTTTGCCGATCGCCTTGAGGCGGCCGCCAAGGCCAAGCAGGCTCTGCTCGAGCGGGCGCGCGCCAAGGATCCGACCAACGACCCCGAATTCATCGCCCGCCAGGAGGCGCGCGCCGCCGCGGCGCAGGCCCGCCAGGAGCGCGAGACCGAGCGCCGGAACGCCAAGCGCGCCGAGCGCGAGAAGGCGTTGGCCGAGAAGGAGGCCCGAAAGGCCGAGCAGATCGCCCTCGAGGCCGAGCGGGCCAAAAGTGCCTTGCGCAGGCAGATCGAAGACCTCGCCGCGCAGAAGGCAACGCGCGATGCGCGCTACGCCGCGCGCAAGGCCCGCAAGAAGTAGCTACAGGCTTCCCGTCAGCGAGGCGCGCTGGCTGATCTCGATGTGGTTGCCGTCGGGATCGACGACGAAGGCAAAGCGCACCGTGTCGCCCAGCAGCCTCGGCTCTCCGCCGGAGGCGCCGCCGCGCGCCAGAATGCCCTCGTACTCGGCGATGCAGTCGAAGACCTGCACCGTCATGTAGCGATAGCCCGGCCCACGCCATTCCTTGCTGCGCTCGACCGGTCCCTGTTCGGCGATCACGACCAGCGAATCGCCGCAGCGATACCGGCCCTCGCCGCCGCGCTCGAACTGCATGGCCTCGGTCCAGAAGCGGTCGTGCCGGGCGGGATCGTTGACCCTGAGCAGGATGGCGATGCCTTGCACACCCTGGGCGCCCTTGGGCACGAGCGTCACCTTGTTGCCGTCGGGATCGCGGAGCGGGCGCGTGTCGCGTAGCCCCTCGCGGGCGATCTCGAGGCCCACGATGCCCGACGGCGGCAGGGCCGGCAGCGCCCCGCGCGCATGGTTCATCTTCAGGATCGAGCCGTTCATGTGATGGCGGTGCTGCTGCATGCCGCCGCCGAGCTTGCCCATGTGGTCGTAGGGCAGGCCCACGGTCTGCTGCCAGAAGGCGAGCTGCTCGTCGCGCTTGTTGGAGAACAGGCCGAGATCCAGGTGCTGCTTGGCGAGGTTCATGGCGCCCAGTGTAGCGCAGCGCCGAAGCCCCGAAACAACTCATACAAACGCCGCCGCGACTTCGCCCCGACGCGGTTGCTAGAAGGGCCTCGGGTAAGGGGGCGGCTGCTGGGGAGCGGCCGCCGACAACGTGGGAAGGAACGCCGATGCTTCGCGCCATGATCGGCACGGTAGCCGTGCTCGCGGGATTTGCCGTCCTGGAACGCTCGGTCGATGCCAGCACCGGGCGGGCCGGCTCCTGCACGCCGACCGACGCCTATATGCTGCTGCCGCGCGGGGAAGTGGTGCCCGTGCGCAGCGAGCCGACGCCGCAGGCAGCCGTGATCGGCACGTTGCCGGGCCGCAACGGCAACGAGCCGACGCGCCTGGAGGTGACGATCACCGCCAGCCGGAACGGCTGGGCGCGGATCGCACTCGATACGGCGCAGGATTCCAGGGCGGCGGCGGCAGGGACCGCGCGATCCTATGGCTGGATCCCGGCCGATCTGCTCACGGTCGATGCGCGCGTCGACGGCACGATCACGGTCTACGACCGGCCCGGCCTGCTCGGCCGCGCGGTCGCGACCATCGAAGGCGACGACATGAGGTTCCGGGTGCTGGGCTGCCGCGGCGACCTGCTGCAGGTGATCAACGCGCGTCACGGCAACGTCTGGATCGACAAATGGTGCGCGCGCGCCGAAGGCTGCCGCGCCTAGCAGGGGCTTGGAAGGGCGGCGGTCATCATCTGGGATGGGTGACGCGCCGCGGGACAGCAGCCCCCGGGGCAACTCCCGGGCCTTCCGGCAGATCTTCAGGTCGCTGAAGAAGTCGTTGCCCTTGTCGTCGGTGACGATGAAGGCGGGGAAGTTCTCGACCTGCGATGCGCCAGATCGCCTCCATGCCGAGCTCGGGATACTCCAGCACCTCGACCTTCCTGATGCAGTTCTTGGCGAGGATGGCGGCCGGGCCGCCGATCGAGCCGAGATAGAAGCCCTTGTGCTTCTTGCAGGCGTCGACGACCTGCTTGCTGCGGTTGCCCTTGGCCAGCATCACCATCGAGCCGCCGTTGGCCTGGAACAGATCGACGTAGGAATCCATGCGGCCGGCCGTGGTCGGGCCGAACGAGCCCGACGGCATGCCCTCCGGCGTCTTGGCCGGGCCGGCGTAGTAGACCGGGAACTGCTTGAAGTAGTCGGGCAGGCCCTCGCCGCGATCGAGCCGCTCCTTGAGCTTCGCATGCGCCGAATCGCGCGCCACGATCAGGGTGCCGGTGAGGTTCACGCGCGTCTTCACCGGATACTTGGTCAGCACCGACAGCGTGTGCGCCATGCCCTTGTTGAGGTCGACCGAGACCACCTCGCCCGAGAGCTGCTGCGGCTCGATCGTCGGGCAGGTAGTGCGCCGGGTTGGTCTCGAGCTGCTCGAGGAAGATGCCGTCCCTGGTGATCTTGCCCATGGCCTGGCGGTCGGCCGAGCAGCTCACGCCGATGCCGATCGGCACCGAGGCGCCGTGGCGGGCGATGCGGATCACGCGCACGTCGTGGCAGAAATACTTGCCGCCGAACTGCGCGCCGATGCCCATCTGGCGGGTGAGCTCCAGCACCTTCTTCTCCATCTCGCGGTCGCGGATGGCGACGCCCTTGTCGTTGCCTTCGCCCGGCAGGTCGTCGAGATAGCGCGTCGAGGCGAGCTTCACGGTCTTGAGGTTCATCTCGGCCGAGGTGCCGCCGACCACGATGGCCAGGTGATAGGGCGGGCAGGCCGCGGTGCCCAGGGTGCGGATCTGGGTGTCGAGGAACTTGAGCAGCGCGGCCTCGTTCAGCACCGCCGGCGTCTGCTGGTAGAGGTAGCTCTTGTTGGCCGAGCCGCCGCCCTTGGCGATGAACAGGAACTTGTAGGCGTCGCCGTCGGTCGCATAGATGTCGATCTGCGCCGGCAGGTTGGTGCCGGTCTGCACTTCCTTGAACATCGAGATCGGCGAGACCTGGGAGTAGCGCAGGTTGGTCTCGGTGTAGGTCTTGTAGACGCCCTTGGCGATCGCGGCCTCGTCGCCGCCGCCGGTCCACACCGCCTGGCCCTTCTTGCCCATGACGATGGCGGTGCCGGTGTCCTGGCACATCGGCAGCACGCCGCCGGCCGAGATGTTGGCGTTCTTCAGGAGCTCCAGCGCCACGTACTTGTCGTTGGCCGAGGCCTCGCCGATCGTCGAGGATGGAGCGCAGCTGGGCGAGGTGGCCCGGGCGCAGCAGATGGGAGATGTCCTTGAAGGCCTGGGCGGTCAGCAGGGTCAATGCCTCGGGCTCGACCGTCAGCACCTCGCGGCCGTCGAACTTGGTCGTGCCGACGAAATCGGCGCTCAGCTTGCGGTAGGGCGTGGTGTCCTGGCCGCTGGGGAACATCTCCTGGAATTGGAACTCGGGCATGGCTTTCTCCTGGCGCGCCCCGCTGGGGAGGCGCGCATCCCTGCCGCAGCCGGGCCGCGGCGTCTAGCTACTTCTTTCGGAAGCTGTCGAGCTTGACGATCTTGGAAGCCGCATCCTCTGGCTTGGCCTCCGCGGGCTCCGCGGCGCCGGCTTCCGGCGTGGCCTCGGCGCCAGCAGGCGGTGCCAGCGGCGGGCGCTTCTCGGACGCGGGCAGAGGTGTCGCCGCCTCGGCGTGCTCTGGCGCCGCAGCCTTGTCCTTGCGGTCGAACTGCAGGCCGAAGCGCACCGAGGGGTCGACGAAGGCCGAGAGCGCGGCGAACGGCACCTTTATGCGCTCCTGCTGCTTGTTGAAGCTCACCGTCACCTCGAAATAGTCGGGTCCGATGACGAGGTCCCAGTACTGGTGCTGGAGCACGATCGTCATCTCTTCGGGATACTTGGCGCGCAGGTACTCGGGCAGCACGACGCCGGGGTCGGTGCTGCGGAAGGAGATGTAGAAATGGTGCGAGCCGGGCAGGCCCTTGTCGGCGACCTGCGTCAGCACGCGGCGGACAACGCTGCGCAGCGCATCGTCGACGAGAGCGTCGTAGTGAAAGCGATCGTTCATGGCCTGTCGGAATTCGCATAAAGCATCGGCCTGCGTTCCGCGAGAGTCAATCGCGGGAAAACGCGAACGCAGAAAGGGAAAGTGGGAGGGCTTCTGTTGCCCGGTGCCCCCCCGAACCGCGCTTACGTCCGCTGTTTAGGCGGCAGCAGCGAGTGCAACGTCGTTATCGTTGGCACTTGTGATGGCCCGTCACGGCGGAACCATACCGGGCAAAAACCGCGCCTTTACCACGCTCGTCGATCCTGGTTCGCCCCCATCGATTCCGCACCGACGGTGCGGAGGAGAATGGTGGAGGCGCCGGGTACTGCCCCCGGGTCCGATACGCTTATGCCACGCGGCGTTTATCGCCATAGTCGGTTGCCCGACAGGTCCAATATAGGGATTCTTCCGGCTCTTTTGAAGCCGACGGGCAAGCCGTCTATTTCCCCATGGAAGCCCCCGCCCGTGGCCCATAGAGTCCGCCGCCAACCAAGGACAACCAACGATGCCCCTCTCGACCGACCAGCAGGCTGAAATCGACCAGGCGCGCGGGGCGGCGCAGGCGACCCTGCGGCCGATCGCGCCGGCGCTGGAGGAGATCCTGTTCCAGGCGCTGCCGGTGCTCGATCACGGCTTCGTCCGGGTCGTCGACTACATGGGCGACGATGCCGCCGTCGTGCAGGCGGCGCGGGTGAGCTACGGCCGCGGCACCAAGAAGGTGAGCGAGGATCGCGGCCTGATCAACTATCTCATGCGGCACCGCCACACGACGCCGTTCGAGATGTGCGAGATCAAGTACCACGTCAAGCTGCCGATCTTCGTGGCGCGCCAGTGGATCCGCCATCGCACCGCCAACGTGAACGAATATTCGGCGCGCTATTCGATCCTCGACAACGAATTCTACCTTCCCCGGCCCGAGCATCTCGCGGCCCAGAGCAAGGCCAACCGCCAGGGCCGCGATGCGGTGCTGGCGGGCAAGGAGGCCGAGCGCGTCTTCGGCCTGCTGAAGAAGGACGCCGAGCTGGTCTACGAGCACTATATGGAGATGCTGAACGAGGGCGAGGCGGGCGAGCCGCTCGACCCGGAGCGCTCGGGCCTGGCGCGCGAGCTCGCGCGCATGAACCTGTCGCTCAGCTTCTATACGCAGTGGTACTGGAAGACCAATCTCCACAATCTCATGCATTTCCTGTCGCTGCGCGCCGACGCCCACGCGCAGTACGAGATCCGCGTCTATGCCGAGGTCATGATCGACACGCTGAAGCGCTGGTGCCCGATCTGCCATGACGCCTTCATGGAATACCGCATGGGCGGCGCGCACCTGTCCAAGACCGGACTGGCCGCGGTGAAGCGCATGATCGCCGGCGAGAAGGTCGACCAGAAGTCGAGCGGCCTCAATCCCCGCGAATGGCGCGAGCTGATGGCGGCGCTCGGTCTTGGCTAGGGCGGCTTCCCTGCGCGACCCGGGACGCCTGCGCCTGCTGCGCGAGCGGCCGCGCGACGATGCCGCCATCGAGGAGATGAACGAGGCCGCCTTCGGGCCCGACCGGCAGCACAAGACGGTCTATCGCCTGCGCGAGGGCGTCAAGCCGATCAAGGAGCTGTGCTTCGTCGCCATCGACCAGAAGGGCCGCATGGTGGCGTCGATCCGCAACTGGCCGATCCTGATCAACGAGCGCTGGCCGGCGGTCCTGCTGGGGCCGCTCGCCATCGCGCCGGAGCTGCGCGGGCTGGGCTACGGCAAGGCGCTGATGTGGCATTCGATGGCGCAGTCGCGCATGCTGGGCCACAGCCGCATCATCCTGGTCGGCGATCCCGAATACTACAATCAGTTCGGCTTCCGCCGCGATCTCGCGCTCAACATCCAGCTCCCCGGCTGGGTCGAGGAGCGCCGCTTCCTGGCGCTCGAGCTGGTCGCCGGCTCGATGATCGGCGTCCACGGCATGATCGGCAAATGGCAGCCGCGCAAGGCGGCGGCGCGAAGGAGAGACCTGAGTCTGCCGGATCGCGCGCCTCCGAGGCCCGCGGCCGCGGAAGATCAACGCACCACGATGCGCGGCGCCGCGCGGGGCGCCGCGCTGGTTGGCCGAGAGCTGCTTCCAGACCCGGCCGGCGATGTTCTTGTAGATCTGCGCGTGCGGGCTGTCGGGCTGGGAGACGACGATGGGATGGCCGCTGTCCGAGGTCGTGCGGATGTCGAGATGCAGCGGCACCTCGCCCAGGAACGGCACGCCGAGCTTCTCGGCCTCCGCGCGCGCGCCGCCATGGCCGAAGATCTCCGAACGCTCGCCGCAGTGGGGGCAGAGGAAGAAGCTCATGTTCTCGACGATGCCCAGCACCGGCACCGCGACCTTGCGGAACATGTTGAGCCCCTTGCGGGCGTCGACCAGGGCGATGTCCTGCGGCGTCGAGACGATCACCGCGCCGGCGAGCGCCACCCGCTGGGCGAGCGTGAGCTGCGCATCGCCCGTGCCCGGCGGCATGTCGACCACCAGCACGTCGAGCTCGCCCCACTGCACGTCGCGCAGCATCTGCTCGAGCGCGCTCGACACCATGGGGCCGCGCCAGATCATCGGCGTGTCCTCGTTGACGATGTAGCCGATCGACATGGTCCTGAGCCCGTAGCGCTCGATCGGCTTCAGCGCCTTGCCGTCGATCGATTCGGGCTTCTCCTTGACGTCGAGCATGCGCGGCATGGAAGGGCCGTAGATGTCGGCGTCGAGCAGGCCGGTGCTGACGCCGTTGGCGGCGAGCCCCAGCGCCAGGTTGACCGCCGTGGTCGACTTGCCGACGCCGCCCTTGCCCGAGGCGACGGCGATGATGTGCTTGACGCCCGGCACCTCGATGCGGCCGCCGCCGCCGGTGGTCTTGGCGCCAGGCGCACCGTGGCTGTGCGTGGGGCGTGCGGAAGGCGGTGGCGGGGCGGCACGCTCGGAGGTCATGACGGCGGTGGCCGACAGCACGCCCGGCATGGCGCGCACCGCCTGCTCGCAGGCCGATCGCAGCGGCTCCAGGGCCGGTCCGCGTGCCGGATCGACGTCGAGCGTGACGGCGACATGGCCGCCGCGAAGGGCGATGCCGCTCACCATGCCCAGCGCCGTGACACTCTTGCCGGTCGCCGGGTCGATGACGGTCTCGAGAACCTTGCGGACGGCCGATTCGGTTACTTCCGCCATGATTGCTTGTTTCCGCGGTCAGGCAATTTTATGTCGCCGCTTGATTGCAGCTGTTGCTGCCGTCACATATATGCAGCGCGACATGAAATCAAAAGCGACAATGCGCCCAGTCACGGCAGCCGGCGGCCCGAGGTGAACGATGGCGTGGAATAACAACAGCGGCGGCCCGTGGGGCGGTGGCGGCAACAGCGGCGGTCCGTGGGGCGGCGGCGGTGGCGGCGGCGGCAATCGCGGCGGCGGCGGCGGTCCGTTCGGCTCGCGCCGCCCGCCCGACATGGAAGACGTCATCCGCAAGGGTCAGGAGCGGCTCAAGAACCTCATCCCGGGCGGCTTCGGCTCCTTCAAGGGAATAGCCCTGATCGTGCTGGTCGGCGTGGTGATCTGGCTGGTCACCGGCTTCTTCCGCGTGCAGCCCAACCAGCAGGCCATCCAGCTCGTGTTCGGCAAGCCCTATGGCAAGCCGGTCGAGCCTGGCCTGCACTACAACCTGCCCAGCCCCATCGGCAACGTGATCGTGGTCAATGTGCAGGACCAGCGCCGCACCGTGATCGGTTCGCGCAGCAGCCAGGATCGTTCGCCTTACGCGCGCGGCGCGCGGCCGACCTCGAGCGAGAACCTGATGCTGACCGGCGACGAGAACATCGTCGATATCGAGTTCGCCGTGCTCTGGCAGATCAAGGACGTCTTCAAGTACGCCTTCGACGTGCGCAACCCCGAGGAGAACGTGCGCGCCGGCGCCGAATCCGCCATGCGCGAGATCATCGGCAAGTCGAACCTGCAATATGCCCAGACCGAAGGCCGCGGCCGCATCGAGCAGGACACGCAGGACCTGCTGCAGCGCATCCTCGACGAATACGGGCTGGGCGTGCGCATCTCGCAGATCCAGCTGCTGCGGGTCGACCCGCCGCAGGAGGTGATCGCCGCCTTCCGCGACGTGCAGGCGGCGCGCGCCGACAAGGAGAAAAGCATCAACGAGGCCAATACCTATCGCAACCAGGTGCTGCCCCGCGCCAAGGGCGAGGCGGCATCGATCATCCAGCGCGGCGAGGCCTACAAGGCGCAGATCATCGCCCGTGCCAGCGGTGACGCCCAGCGCTTCGATCAGGTCTACGGCCAATGGGCCAAGGCCAAGGACATCACGACCGAGCGCCTCTATCTCGACACCATGGAAGAGGTGCTGCGCAGCGTGAACAAGGTGCTGATCGACAAGAACGCGGCCGGCAGCGGCGTGCTGCCCTACCTGCCGCTGCCCGAGCTCAAGCCCGGCCCGCCGCCGCAGAGCGGGACATCGCCGGTCCGCCAGACGCCGCCAAGTCAACCGCAGGCGCAGGGGGCGACGCGATGAGCAACCGTTCCATCATTGCGCTGGTCGCGCTTGCCGTCGTTGCCTTCCTGGCGACCCAGACCTTCTATACCGTCAATCCGACCATCCAGGTTCTGGTCCGCCAGTTCGGCGCCATCGTCGGCGATCCCAAGACCGAGCCCGGCCTCTACGCCAAGATCCCGCTGGTGCAGGACATCCAGCGCATCGATCGCCGGCTGCTCGACTACGAGGCCGAGGAGTTCGAGATCATCGCCGGCGACCAGAAGCGGCTCGTGGTCGACGCCTATGCCCGTTACAAGATCGTCGCCGCCAAGCTGTTCGCCCAGACCGTGCCGGGCGGCGAGCCCGCGCTGCGCGGCCTGCTCGACTCCCTGATCAATTCCGAGATCCGGGGCGTGCTGAGCTCGGTGCCGCTGCATGCGGTGCTGACCGAACAGCGCGCCAACCTGATGAGCGAGATCACCCGGCGGGTGAACGCCAAGACCAAGGAGCTGGGCGTCGAGACGGTCGACGTGCGCATCAAGCGTGCAGATTTGCCGCAAGCCAACTCGCAGTCGGTCTACAACCGCATGAAGACCGACCGCGAGCGCGAAGCCGGCCAGCTGCGCGCCGAGGGCGACGAGGAAAAGGCCAGGATCACCGCCACCGCCGATCGTGAGGTCGCGGTCATCAAGGCCGATGCCGGCCTGAAAGCCCAGGTCACGATGGGCCAGGCCGACGCCGAGGCGACGCGGATCTATGCCCAGGCCTTCAGCAAGGACAAGGACTTCTACGGCTTCTGGCGGCGCATGGAGGCCTACAAGCAGGCGTTCGGCAGCGGCGGCTCGACCATGGTGCTCAGTCCCGACACCGACTTCTTCCGCTACTTCAACAACCCCGCAGGCCTGCCTGCCGCTGAGAGTCCCCCTGCGGCACAGAAGTAGTCACACCGAAGTTACGCCGGCGGCATCTGTGGCAAGCCTGCAACGCCGCCGGCTGATTTTGTGCAGAGGGCCGAAAAGGCTGAAATAATCAGCAACAATACGGCCTCTTTATTTGCGCCACAATCGCCCTACATGTACACAGGGACTCGAACGCGCGGCGCCGGCCGTTACGACCCGTTTGGCCTGAGCGCCGTTGGAGGTCGGACGTGATTCTCAGTGATTTTCAAGGTGTTATGAAAGGCGCCGCGATTGCGGCTGTTGCTTCCCTTGGTCTCGTGCTGGCGCAGCCGGCGTGGGCGCGCGAAGCTCCGCAAAGCTTCGCCGAGCTGGTCGACAAGCTCATGCCGACCGTGGTCAACATAACGACCACCCAGAACATACCCCAGCAGGGGCCGAGGCTGCGCGACATGCCGCAGCTTCCGCCGGGCTCGCCGTTCGAGGAGCTGTTCAAGGAGTTCTTCGACAAGCGCGGCGGCGAGGAGCAGCGCCGCCGGGGTACGTCGCTCGGCTCGGGCTTCATCATCGACGGTGAGGGCTACATCGTCACCAACAACCACGTCATCCAGGGCGCCGAGGACATCACCGTCATCCTGCGCGACGATACCCAGCTCAAGGCCAAGCTGGTCGGCTCCGACAGCCGCGTCGACCTGGCGGTGCTCAAGGTCGAGCCGCCCAACAAGAAGCCGCTGCCGGCGGTGAAGTTCGGCGATTCCGACAAGATGCGGGTGGGCGACTGGGTGATCGCCATCGGCAATCCCTTCGGGCTCGGCCATTCGGTGACGGCCGGCATCATCTCGGCGCGCGGCCGTTCGCTCAACGATTCGCTCGACGACTACCTGCAGACCGACGCCGCCATCAACAAGGGCAACTCGGGCGGCCCGCTGTTCAACGACAGCGGCGAGGTGATCGGCGTCAACACGGCGATCTATTCGCCCTCCGGCACCAATGCCGGCCTCGCCTTCTCGATCCCGTCCAATCTCGTCAAGCAGGTCGCCGACCAGCTGCGCGAGTTCGGCCGGGTCAAGCGCGGCTGGATCGGCGTCAGCTACCAGAGCGTCACCGACGACATCGCCGACAGCTTCGGTCTCGACCGGGCGCGCGGTGTGCTGGTGGCCAATGTGGTGGCCGACGGTCCGGCGGCCAAGGCGGGGCTGAAGCGCAACGACATCATCGTGAGCTTTGCCGGCCAGGACGTGCTCGATCTGCGCCGCTTCCCGCGGCTGGTCGCCAACGCCCGGGTCGGCAGCACGGTCGATCTCATGGTCTGGCGCGGCGGCAAGGAAGTGCCGCTGAAGCTCCGGGTCGGCGAGCAGGAGGAGGCCGAGAAGCAGAACGCATCGGCCCAGGGCGGCCCCAAGAAGCCCGCCGAGCCCGACAAGCCCATCGTCTCCACCGTCGAACAGCTCGGCCTGACCCTGCAGAAGGTCACCGACCAGCTGCGCGAGAAATACGGCCTGTCCGACCAGGTGAAGGGCGTCGTCGTGACCCAGGTCGCGGCCAACAGCCCGGCGGCCGACAAGCAGCTCCAGCCCGGCGACGTCATCCTCGAGGTCGACCAGAAGCCGGTCACCACCCCTCAGGAGGTGACCGACATCGTCGCCAAGCTGCAGCAGCAGAAGAAGCGCTCGGTGCTGCTGTTCGTCGAACGCCAGGGCGATCCGCGCTTCGCGGCGCTCAGGCTGACGAAGTAGCTAGGCGACCTTCACCACCAGCTTGCCGAAATTCTCGCCCCTCAGGAGGCCCATGAAGGCCTCCGGGGCGCTGGCAAGCCCGTCGACCACGCTCTCGCGGCTCTTGAGCTTGCCGGCTGTCACGAGGCTCCCGACCTCGCTTGTGAATTCGCCCATCAGGGCGACATGGTCGGAGACGATGAAGCCCTGGATGGTGAGCCGCCGCTGCACGATGGTGAACATCTTGGGCGGCCCGGCCATCGGCGTCTTGTCCTGATACTCCGAGATCGCGCCGCAGAAGGCGACGCGGCCGAAATTGTTCAGCCGCTCGAACACGGCGTGGAAGATCCTGCCGCCGACATTCTCGAAGTCGGCATCGATGCCCTGCGGGCAGAGCTTGTCGAGCACGGCGCCGTAGTCGCGTTCGGCCCGGTGGTTGAAGCAGGCATCGTAGCCCGCTTCGCGCACCGCCCAGACGCACTTCTCCTCGTCGCCGGCGCAGCCCACCACCCTGGCGCCGGCGAGCTTGGCAAGCTGGCCCGCCACCTGGCCCACCGCGCCGGTCGCGGCCGAGACGAACACCGTCTCGCCCGCCTTGGGCTTGCAGATGTGCTTCATGCCGTACCAGGCGGTGAAGGAGGGCATGCCCAGCACGCCGAGATGGGCCGACAGCGGTGCGATCGCCGGCATCGATCTTGCGCAGGCCCTTGCCGTCATGGAGCGTGTGGGTCGCCCAGTTCAGCATGCCGATCACGGTGTCGCCCTTGGCGAAGCGCGGGTTCCTCGACTCCACCACCTCGCCGACCGAGCCGCCGGTCAGGGGCTTGCCGAGCTCGAAGGGCGGCGTGTAGGAGCGCAGCTCGGTCATGCGCGGGCGCATGTAGGGATCGAGCGACAGGAAGCGCGAGCGCACCAGCACCTGGCCGTCGGCCGGCGCCGGCAGGCTGGCGTTTTCCTGGCGGAAGCAATCGGCGGTCACGTCGCCCTCCGGGCGCTTGGCGAGGACGATCTGGACAGCATCGGTCATGGGTCGTTCCTTTCGACGAAGTCGGCTCGGCGATAGCCCTGCAGGTAGAGCAGCGCGCGTGAGGTCGCCATGGTCGATGCGCGCCGCCACCTGCGCCGCGACCGCGGGCTTGGCGCGGAAGGCCACGCCCAGGCCGGCCGCCTGCAGCATCGGCAGGTCGTTGGCGCCGTCGCCCACGGTGATCGTCTGCTCGGCGGAGAGTTCCCGCTCGGCGGCAAGACGCTCGCAGCGTGGCGAGCTTGGCCTCCTTGCCCAGGATCGGCGGCTCGACGGCGCCGGAAAGCGTCACGCCGTCGTGGGCCAGCACGTTTGCGCTGTCGGAATCGAAGCCCAGCGCCCGGCGCACCATCGCGGTGAAATAGGTGAAGCCGCCGGAGACCAGCGCACAGTGCGCGCCGTGCTTCTTCATGGTGGCGACCAGTGTGGCGCCGCCCGGCGTGTAGCGGATGCGTCGGGCGGCCTCGTCGAGCTTCGCCACCGCAAGGCCCTTCAGCAGCCCGACCCGCTCCTCGAGCGCGCCGGCGAAATCGATCTCGCCGTTCATGGCGCGGGCGGTGATGGCGGCGATCCTGTCGCGCAGGCCGAGGAACTCGGCCAGCTCGTCCAGCATCTCGTTCTCGATCATGGTCGATTCCATGTCGGCCACCAGCAGCTTCTTGCGCCGGCCCGCGGCGGGAACGACGACGGCATCGATCGCCGTCATGGCGACGGGCGTGGCGTTGCCGTCGAACGGCAGGTCGCAGGCGATCTCGGGATCCAGCCAGTCGGGCGTCCCGACGGTGGCGCCCTGGGCGCGCAGCACATCGACGGCGTTGCGGACGGCGCCGTCGTTCAGGGCGGGATGGGCCGCGCTCGAGATCAGGACCAGGACGTTTTTCACGTTCCGGCTCTAGCGGCGGCATCGTGGATTTGCAAACAATTCGCCCGCCATGGCGGAACAGCGCGTCCTCGTCGTCACCGGCCCGACGGCCAGCGGCAAATCCGCCCTTGCCCTGGCGCTCGCCGAACGCCGGCAGGGCACGGTGATCAACGCCGACGCCATGCAGACCTACGATGCCTTCCCCATCCTCACCGCGCAGCCCGGCGCGGAGGAGCAGGCGCGCGTGCCGCATCGCCTCTACGGCATCCTGCCGCTGTCGCGAGACCCTGTCGGCCGCGCGCTGGCGAACGCTGGCGACGGCGGAGATCGAGCGCTGCCTGGCCGAAGGCCGGCTGCCCATCCTGTGCGGCGGCTCGGGTCTCTACCTCCGGACGCTGATGCAGGGCATTGCCGCCATTCCCGACATTCCGTCCGGCCTGCGCGACCAGGCGAATGCCGACTGGCAGGCGATGGGCGCCGAAGGCTTTCCGCGCGCGGCTGGCGGAAAAGGATCCGGCGATCGTCGCCCGGCTGAAGCCCGGCGATCGCCAGCGCCATGTGCGCGCCTGGGAAGTCTGGGCCTCGACCGGCCGACCGCTCAGCGCCTGGCAGGCGGCGGATGGCGATCGGCCGCCCTGGCGCTTCATCGTCGTGCTGCTGGCGCCCGAACGGGCGTGGCTGCGCCAGCGCATCGAGACGCGCTTCGATGCCATGCTGAAAGCGGGCGTGCTGGCGGAGGCGCGGGCCGTCTTCGAGCGCCGGCCCGATCCCCGCTGGCCGGGCCTCAAGGCGCACGGCGCGCCCGAGCTGTTCCGCCACTTCCGCGGCGAACTGCTCCTGTCAGAGGCGCGCCGCATCGCCATCGACCATACGCGCCAATACGCCAAACGCCAGATGACGTGGTTCCGCCATCAGATCGCGCCAGATCTGGTGTTCGAATCCCGGTCAGATTTGGATTTGGGACCCATTGAGAAATTATTGACCAATCCAGGGGGTTGAAACTTTACGTTTCGTGCCGATTTCCATTGACCCTCCGGGACCCTGCCTTTACTTTCCGCGCCGCCGCAAAACCCCTGTTTTGCGGCACATTTGTCAGAGAGGAGACCCGTGTCATGAAGCCCGAGGAGTCCGCCACGACTGGCGCCGATCTGCTGGTGAAAGCCCTGATCGACGAGGAAGTCGAGGTCGTCTTCGGCTATCCGGGCGGCGCGGTCCTTCCGATCTACGATTCGCTGTTCAAGCAGAACCGGCTGCGCCACATCCTGGTGCGCCACGAGCAGGCGGCGGTGCATGCCGCCGAAGGCTATGCGCGCTCGACCGGCAAGGTCGGCGTGGTGCTGGTGACCTCCGGTCCCGGCGCCACCAACGCCGTGACCGGCCTCACCGACGCGCTGATGGATTCCATCCCGATCGTCTGCCTGACCGGCCAGGTGCCGACCCACCTGATCGGCAACGACGCCTTCCAGGAAGCCGACACGACCGGCATCACGCGGCCCTGCACCAAGCACAACTACCTGGTGAAGGCGGTCGGCGATCTGGCGCGCACCGTCCACGAGGCGTTCTACGTGGCGCGCTCGGGCCGGCCCGGACCGGTGGTGATCGACCTGCCCAAGGACGTGCTGATGAACAAGCACGACTACGTGGCCGCCCAAGAAGCCGGTGCAGCACAAGAGCTACCGGCCGCAGGTCAAGCCCGAGCTCGCGAAGATCGAGCAGGCGATCGAGCTGATCGCGCAGGCCAAGCGGCCGGTGTTCTACACCGGCGGCGGCGTGATCAACTCCGGGCCCCGAAGGCCTCGCAAGCTGCTGGCGCAGTTCGTGCGCATGACGGGCTATCCCATCACCAACACGCTGATGGGGCTGGGCGCCTTCCCGGCATCGGACCAGCAGTTCCTCGGCATGCTGGGCATGCACGGCACCTACGAGGCCAATCTCGCGATGTATCACTGCGACGTGATGATCAATATCGGCGCGCGCTTCGACGACCGCATCACCGGCAAGCTCGCCGAGTTCTCGCCGAAGTCCAAGAAGATCCACATCGACATCGATCCGAGCTCGATCAACAAGAACGTGCGCGTCGACCTGCCGATCGTGGGCGACGCCGGCCACGTGCTGGAGGACCTGATCCGCGTCTGGAAGGCCAGGCAGCCGCGCGTCGACCACAAGGCGCTGAAGGCGTGGTGGGCCGAGATCGACAAATGGCGGGCGCGCAACTGCCTCGCCTACAAGCAGGACAACGAGACGATCAAGCCGCAATACGCGCTCGAGCGGCTCTACCACCACATCAAGGACCGCGACTGCTACATCACCACCGAGGTCGGCCAGCACCAGATGTGGGCGGCGCAGTTCCTGAAGTTCGAGCAGCCCAACCGCTGGATGACCTCGGGCGGGCTCGGCACCATGGGCTACGGCTTCCCGGCCGCCATGGGCGTGCAGATCGCCCATCCCGAGGCGCTGGTGATCGACGTGGCCGGCGAAGCCTCGATCATGATGAACATCCAGGAGCTCTCGACGGTGGCGCAGTACCGCCTGCCGGTGAAGATCTTCATCCTCAACAACCAGTACATGGGCATGGTGCGCCAGTGGCAGGAGCTGCTGCATGGCGGCCGCTATTCCGAGAGCTACATGGAATCGCTGCCCGACTTCGTGAAGCTCGCCGAGGCCTTCGGCGCGGTCGGCCTGCGCTGCCACGAGCCCGCCAAGCTCGACGACACGATCAAGCAGATGATCGACATCAAGCAGCCGGTCATCGTCGACGTGCTGGTCGACAAGACCGAGAACTGCTTCCCATGATCCCCTCGGGCGCTGCCCACTACGACATGCTGCTGGGCCCCGACGACCGCGCCGCCAGGCCGGTGTCCGAGGAAGGCATGGTGCTGGTGTGAGCGCGACCGACAAGGCGTCGAGCCATACCATCTCCGTGCTGGTCGACAACGAGCCCGGCATCCTGGCGCGCGTGGTCGGCCTGTTCTCGGGCCGCGGCTACAACATCGAGAGCCTCACCGTCGCCCAGACCGACCCCCGGGAGAACCTGTCGCGCATCACCATCGTCACCACCGGCACGCCGATGATCATCGAGCAGATCAAGGCCCAGCTCGACCGGCTGGTGCCGGTGCACCGCGTGCGCGACCTCACCGTCGAGGGCCCGCACATCGAGCGCGAGCTGGCGCTGGTCAAGGTCAAGAGCCTGGGCGAGAAGCGGGTCGAGGCGCTGCGGCTGGCCGACGTGTTCCGCGCCAAGGTGATCGACGCCAAGACCGATTCCTTCGTGTTCGAGGTCACCGGCAACTCCGACAAGGTCGCAGACCTTCGTCGGCCTGATGGAAGGGCTTGGCCTGGTCGATGTCGGCCGCACCGGCATCGTCGCCATGTCGCGCGGCGGCGAGGCGCTCTGACGCCGTGGACTACGTCGCTCGTCCTGCTGGGCCTGGCGGTCGTCCATCTGCTGGCCGTGGCCAGCCCCGGCCCCTCGACCGTGCTGGTGATCCAGACCGCCGCCGTCGCGGGCCGGCGCGGCGGGCTGCTGGCGGCCTTCGCCATGATGGTGGGCGCGCTCGCCTGGGCGGCCGCGGCGCTGTTCGGCCTGCAGGCGCTGTTCGCCCGCTTCGAATGGCTCTATTTCGCCTTCCGTATCGGCGGCGGGCTCTATCTGCTCTATCTCGCGGTCTGATGTGGCGCCACGCCCGCGATCCGCTGCCCGAGGTCGCAGCCGGCCGCGGCGGGCGCATGACGGGCTGGCAGGGCTTCGCTGCGCGCCCTGCTGCTGCAGCTCAGCAATCCCAAGATCATGGTGTTCTTCGGCAGCATCTTCCTGTCGCTGCTGCCGCACGACCTGCCGGGCTGGATGGATGCGGCGGTGCTGGGCGATCGTCGCCGTCAACGAATTCACCTGGTTCGCGCTGCTCGCCCTCCTGTTCTCCGGCGGCACGGCGCGCGCCTTCTATCTCCGCGCCAAGTTCTGGCTCGACCGCGTCATGGGCGGCGTGCTGGGACTCCTCGGCCTGCGGCTCGCCCTCGACAGCTAGCGCCGGCCGCTAACGCACGCGCGCCTGGACCTCGGCGAGGCTGGCCGGCGTGCGCGTCAGGACGACCTGCGCCTCGGTGCGGCCCGAGATGCGCAGCGGATCGCCGCTCTCGCGCTCGGTCATCTGGTAGAACAAGGTGCCCGCCGGTCGGCAGTTCCAGCTGTCGCCGATCAGGCCCTGGCTGCGCACGCCGGGATAGCGCAGGCAGATCTGGGTGATCGTCTGGCCGTGCGCATCGGTGGCCTCGACCGCCACTGGCCCGCCAGGATGCGCCTTTCACCCACCAGCCAGGCGAAGTCGCGGCCGTCGGCCGCCGAGTAGTGGATCTCGGCCGGGCCACCGCTGCCGGTCCACAGCCAGGTCTTGTTGCTCATGCCGCGGCGCGCATCCGCGGGCGTCGAGTTGGTCGATGGCGGCGCTGACCTGCGGCATCGGCTACGGCGGGGCCGACCGGCGCGGCCGGATGGGGGTTGGAGCAGGCGCCGAGCGCGTGCGCGGCGAGCAGGAGCAGGAGCGGGGAACGTAAGGTGGACATGGACGGATGCCGATCGTTGCGGAGGGGATTGGGCGGGGCGAAGGAACGCAGGGCGGGCATGCGACGGGACGGGATTCGAGACTGGTTTTTGGTGGTCGGGTTGTCTAGTAAGCCCCGTCTTTTGCAAGGACCGAACACTGCCAGGAGGAATGGCCCCAATGCGTGTCTACTACGATCGCGATGCCGACGTGAACCTGATCAAGGGCAAGAAGGTCCTGGTCGTCGGGTACGGCAGCCAGGGGCACGCCCACGCCATGAACCTGCGCGATTCGGGCGTCAAGGATGTGCGCATCGCGCTCAAGCCCGGCTCGGCCACGATCAAGAAGGCCGAGGGTGCGGGCTTCACGGTGATGAGCCCGGCCGACGGCGCCAAGTGGGCCGACATCGTCATGGTGCTGACGCCCGACGAGCTGCAGTCGGACATCTACAATGCCGATCTCGGCCCCCAACATGCGTGCGGGCTCCGCGCTCGCCTTCGCGCACGGGCTGAACGTCCACTTCAACCTGATCACGCCGCGTCCCGACATCGACGTGTTCATGATCGCGCCCAAGGGGCCGGGCCACACCGTGCGCTCCGAGTATCTGCGCGGCGGCGGCGTGCCCTGCCTGGTGGCGGTGGCGCAGAATTCCTCGGGCAATGCGCTCGAGATCGGGCTCAGCTACTCCTCGGCGATCGGCGGCGGCCGCGCCGGCACCATCGAGACCACCTTCAAGGAGGAGTGCGAGACCGACCTGTTCGGCGAGCAGGTCGTGCTGTGCGGCGGCCTGGTCGAGCTGATCAAGGCGGGCTACGAGACCCTGGTCGAGGCGGGCTACGCGCCGGAGATGGCCTATTTCGAGTGCCTGCACGAGGTGAAGCTGATCGTCGACCTGATCTACGAGGGCGGCATCGCCAACATGAACTACTCGATCTCCAACACCGCCGAGTACGGCGAGTACATGTCCGGCCCGCGCATCGTCACCGACGAGACCAAGGCCGAGATGAAGCGCGTGCTGGCCGACATCCAGTCGGGCCGCTTCGCGCGCGACTGGATGCTCGAGAACAAGGTCAACCAGGCTTCCTTCAAGGCCATGCGCAAGAAGATGGCTGAGCATCCGATCGAGGAGATCGGCGCCAAGCTGCGCGGCATGATGCCCTGGATCAAGGAGAAGGCGCTGGTCGACAAGACCAGGAATTAGCGCTTTCCGAACACGAATCCGCCGCCCGACGCGTCGAGCGTCACGCCGGAGATGAAGCTGGCTTCGTCCGACAGGAGCCAGAGGATGGCGTTGGCGATCTCGTGGGCCTGGCCGACGCGGCCCATGGCGATCGTCGATTCGATCGCCGCGCGCACCTCGCGGTCGGCCAGCGTGCGCTCGGTCATCTCGGTCTCGATCATGCCCGGCCGCAGCGAGACCGCCCGGATGCCCTCGGGCGCCACTTCCTTGGCAAGGCCCATGGTGAAGGAATCGACCGCGGCCTTGCTCGCCGCATAGGCCGAGGCGCCCGGCCGGCCGCCGATGGTGGCGGCCATCGACGAGACGTTGACGATGACGCCGCCTTTGCCGCCGCGTTTGGTCGACATGCGCCGCGCCGCCTCGCGGCAGCACAGCATCAGGCCGACCGTGTTGACGGCGAAGAGCCGGGCGAGCGCCGCCTCGTCGAAATCCTCGACGCGCGCGTTGAGGCCGATGCCGGCGCTGTTCACCAGGTGCGTGACCGGCCCGAGCGCCTTCTCGGCGGAGTCGAACAGGCCGCGTATGTCGCCCTCGCGCGCGACATCGGCCGGCAGGGCGACGGCTTGGCCGCCCCCGGCCACGATGTCGGCCACCACTTTCCGGGCGTCCGCTTCGCGCGAGCGATAGTTGATCGCGATCCTGTGGCCGCGCGCCGCGGCCAGGCGGGCGGTCGCCGCGCCGATGCCGCTGGCGCCGCCGGTGATCAGAAGGGTCATCCTTTCAACGCGCCTCCGGTCAGGCCATGCACCAGATATCGCCGGACCACGAAGGAGAATACCAGCACGGGCAGCATGATCATGGTGCCGCCGGCGGCGATGCGGCCCCATTCCCAGCCCTCGTAGTTCATGAAATTGACCACCGCCACGGGCGCGGTCATGGCCTCGGTGCGGGTCAGGATCAGGGCGAAGAAGAAATCGTTCCAGGCGAACAGGAAGCAGAGGATGGCGGTGGCCGCCAGGCCCGGGCCGGAGAGCGGCAGGATGATGCGCCAGAAGCCCTGCCACATCGTGGCGCCGTCGATCCAGGCTGCCTCCTCGAGCGAGCGCGGCAGCTGGTCGTAGAACGGCCGCATCATCCAGATCACCAGCGACAGGTTGAAGGTGAGGTAGATGATGATCAGCCCGGTCCAGGTGTCGAGCAGCTCGAGATGGCGATAGACCAGGAAGTAGGGGATGGTGAAGGCGATCGGCGGCGCCATGCGGCTGGCCAGGATCCAGAGCGTGATCGTCCCGCCGCCGCGCGTCGTCCAGCGCGACAGGGCGTAGGCCGCCGGCACGCCGATCACCAGCGACAGGACCGTCGAGGCGACGCTCACCACCAGGCTGTTGACGAAGGAACTGCGGAATTCCGACGTCCACAGCGCGGCGTAGTTGGCGAGCGTGGCATCGAACAAGAGCCGCGGCGGAAAGCGGAAGATCTCGGCATTGGTCTTGAACGACATCAGGACCAGCCACAGGAAGGGCGACAGCGCCAGCACGGCCAGCACCACGGCCAGCGCCTGCATCAGGAAGCGGTCGCGCTTTCTAGTCGACACGGACGCCCCATCCGACCATGCGCACGATCAGCCAGCTCAGCGCAATCGTGGCCGCGAGCAGGACGACGATGATCGCGCTGGAAAAGCCGAGGTAGGAAAAATTGAAGGCCTGCAGGTACGAATAGTAGTTGGTGACCTCCGTGAGGTTGCCCGGTCCGCCGTCGGTCAGGATGAAGATCAGCGGGAAGGCCTTGATCGAATCGATCAGGCGGAACAGGCCGGCCACCAGCAGCACGCCCTTGATGAAGGGCAGGGTGATGTGGCGCGTGAGCTGCCAGGCCGAGGCGCCGTCGACCTTGGCGGCGTCGAGCAGTTCCTGCGGCATCATCTGCAGGCCGCCAGCACCATCAGCATGGTGAAGGGGAACCATTCCCAGGTGTCGGCGATGATGATCGAGGTCAGCGCCCAGTGCGGATCGGTGATCAGCGCCGGAACGTGCCAGCCTAGCGCGCGGAAGATGCCGTGCATGGGGCTGATGTCGGGCGTGTAGATCACCTTCCAGATGATCGCGACCACGATCGGCGGCAGCACCATGGGGATCAGGAACACCGTGCGCAGCGCCTCCAGCAGCCGCGTGCGCATGTTCAGCAGCAGCGCCAGGCCGAGCCCGATCAGGAGCTGCAGCAGCACCGTCCAGAAGGACAGCTTGATCTGCACCCACACCGAATTGTGCAGGCGGGAGTCCGACAGGAGCTCGCGGTAGTTCTCCAGGGGCTGGGAGAAATCCCACAGCGTCTCGGGCCGCGTGAGGCTGAGCGGCGTGAAGCTGGTCGCCAGCAGATAGAGCGACGGCAGCAGCGTGATCAGCGCCAGCACCGCCAGCGACGGCGCCACGCACCAGGCGAAGAAACGGTGCTGCTGCTTCATCTTTTCCTCCCCGACGCAGTTGGAGAGGTGCCCGCGAGGCGGGCGGAGGGGTCATGAGCAACGCGGCTGATGCTCATGACCCCTCCGGCCCTGCGGGCCACCTCCCCAGCGAGGCTGGGGAGGCAAAGTGCAGCCTCTAGAGATCAACCTTGATCCCGGCCTTCTGCAGATCCTGGATGGCCTCGGCCTGCGCCTGCTTCAGCGCCTCGGGCGCGGCCTGCTGCTTGGTGGCGATGCGCTCGATCGCCTTGTTGATCTTGTCGCCGACCTGCGGGAACACCGGCACGGTGCGGTATTTCATGTAGCCGCTCTTGCCGCCGAGCTGCAGCACCTCGAGGAACAGCGAGGCCACGTCCTGCCCGTTCAGGGTCAGCACCTGCTTGAACTCCGGGCTCTTGATCACCGACAGGCGGCAGACGCTGGGATAGCCGTGGTTCTTGACCACCATGGCGAGCGTCTCCTTCGACAGCGCCCACTTGATGAACTCCCACGCCGCCTCCTTCTTCTTCGAGCCGGCCGGGATGCCGAGCCCATGGCTGTTGGAGCCGGGGAAGTTGCCGGAGGGGCCGGCCGGCATCAGGCCGTAGCGCACGGTCTTCTGCACCGTGCTCTCGGCATGCTTGGCCAGCGGCACCATCCAGGTGATGGCCTGGGTGCGGATGTTGGCGCGGCCCGACATCTGCGAGCGCATCGCCTGGTCGTCGGAGTAGGAGAGGATGCCGTCGGGCCCGTATTTCATCAGCAGGTTGGCGTACCAGCCGCCCGACGTCGCCGCCTGCGGCGTGTCCAGCGTCGGCGTCAGGTTCTCGGGCGGCGCCTTGAACACCTTGCCGCCCATGCCCATCAGGTAGGGAATCCAGTTCCAGTGGTGCAGCTTGTCGGCGGTGAAGGCGGCCACGTTGTCCTTGTCGTGCACCGCGTCGCACACCTTGATCAGATCGTCGAAGGTCTTGGGCAGGCCCAAGCCCGCCTTCTCGATCAGGTCGTGGCGCGCCGCGCCCAGGATCATGGCGCCGGCTTCCCAGGAGAAGCCGAACGTCTCGCCCTTGCCGTTCTGCATCGCCGATTGCGGGCCGCCGGCGAAATCCTCCGGCGCCCAGTCGGCCGGGGTCAGCTTGGCGTCCTTGGTGAAGGTGTCGAGGTTGGTGAGCCAGCCCGCGCCGATCCAGCGTCCCGAGTAGATGAAGGTGACGTTGACCACGTCGAGCGCCGAGCCCTTGGTCGACAGTTCGAGGTCGGTGCGCTGGTTGTAGACGGGGAAGGCCTGCATGGTGAAGTTCACCTTGATGCCGGTCTTGTCCTCGAACTGCGGGAAGTACTTCTTCAGGTACTCGAAGTAGGTCGTCTGGAAGCACGACGCGTTGATCGTCGTGCCGGCGAACGGCTTGGTCTGGGCGCGCAGCGCCGGCGCGGTCAGCGCGCCCGATGCGAGCGCCGAGAGACCGACGCCGCCCCGCAAGAGCGTCCGCCGATTGGGTCCGTTCATGTTCGTTTCCTCCGCGTGCTTTTTCGTCGAGTTGAACGTGCTTGCGCTGCCCGGTCAAGCAGGCGCGATGCTATAGTCGAACCGCATTGCGGGAGGAGAAGCGATGAAGGCCGCCGTTCTGTTCAAGCCCAACGAGCCGTTGCAGGTCGTCGATTGCGAGCTCGATCCGCCCAAGGCGGGCGAGGTGCGGGTCAAGATGAAGGCCTCGGGCGTGTGCCAGAGCGACTGGCACGTCATGAACGGCGACTGGCCCTCGCCCATGCCGATCGTGCCGGGTCACGAGGCGGCGGGCGAGATCGCCGAATGCGGGCCGGGCGTCGCCACGGTGAAGCCGGGCGACCATGTGATCTTCTCCTTCCGACCGCATTGCGGGCGTTGCCGCTACTGCACGCAGGGCCGCACCGTGCTCTGCATCGGCCGCGCCTCCGTGCCGCCGGGTGCGCTCTACGACGGCACGCTCCGCATCAAGCACAAGGGCCAGGGCATCAACCAGATGGCGCGCATCGGCACCTTCGCCGAGGAGGTCGTGGTGCCCGAGGAGATGGTGGTGCCGATCCGCAAGGACATGCCATGGCCGCAGGCCGCCCTGGTCGGCTGCTGCGTGGCGACCGGCGTCGGCGCGGTCACGCGCCATGCCAAGATCGAGGCCGGCTCCTCGGTGCTGGTGATCGGCTGCGGCGGCGTCGGGCTGAACGCCATCCAGGGCGCCTTGCTGTCGGGGGCGGGCAAGATCATCGCGGCAGACATCCTGGACAACAAGCTCGAGATGGCGAAGACCTTCGGCGCCACCCACACGATCAACACCAACACCAACGAGGACCCGGTGAAGAAGGTGAAGGAGATCGCCGGCGGGCTGGGCGTCGACTACTCGTTCGACGCGGTGTCGATCGACAAGACCCAGGCGCTGGCCTTCGATGCCCTGGCGCCGGGCGGCCATGCGGTGGCGGTCGGCATTTCGGCGGCGACCGTCCGCGCCTCCTATTCGCCCTTCATGATGGTCTTCACCGAGAAGACGGTGAGCGGCACCTTCTACGGCTCGGTGCGGCCCGACCTCGATTTCCCGGTGCTGGTCGACCACTACATGAACAAGCGCCTGAACATCGACGGCCTGATCAGCCGCACCTACAAGCTCGCCGATATCAACGAGGGCTTCCGCAGGATGATGGCGGGCGAAGTCGCCCGCGGCGTCGTGGTGTTCGACTAGGGAAGGCGAGGCCTTCGGCGCTAGTTCGCCGTGCAGGCCCCGGCGTCGCCGGCGGGAACCCGGCCCTCGAACGCCGGCGGCACGACGCCGTGGCCGTCGAACAGGATGGCCAGTTGCGTGGCGATGCCTGCGCTCTTGCTGCGTGCGCGACGCTGCTCGTTGATCGCCCGGGCGATGTTCCATTCGTCGTGGGCGCCGTAGCTGAAGGCGACCGAGGCGCTGAGCGCGTAGTAGTTGCGGAAGGCGCGCTTGTCGATCCTGGTGATTGCCGGATCGGTCTTCGCCCGCCTGTCGTAGTACGCCTCCAGCGTCTTCAGGTCGGACACGCCATTGAGGCCCAACGCCGCGGCGAAATCCGAAGGGCCGACGAAGTAGACGAAATCGAAGTCGCCGCCCAGCCCGTCGTCGCCTTCCAGTATCTGCGTCCACATGAACATGTAGTCTGCGCCGGCGGCGCCGTCGGGCAGGGTGTAGGCCTTGTCGGCGGGCTCGAGCAGCCAGACGAGGCCGCTGTCGAAGCGCGCCGCCAGGCGAGACGCCACATTCCGGGCTACCTCGGCATTCACGGCGAAATAGCCGCCGCCGACGCTGGTGAGCGGCACGCTGATATAGCCGATGGTCTTGCCGGCGCCGCGCTCGCTGTGGATCCTTGCCCGTATGGCCGCAACGTGGCTGCGATCGCCGCCTGCAGGTCCGAGTTGACGCAATAGCAGAACAACAACTTGCTGCATTGCGTCGTGGACGGTGTGGCGTGGAGGGCGGTCAGTGGCAGGAAGGCGAGCAGCAGGCTGAAGAAGATCCTCGATGCCATCATGGCCGGTCTCCGCGGAAGGTCGCGCCTCATAGTACCGCGGAGTGCACTACAACTGGGACGCGACCTCAATATGCGTGTACGCAGTGCTAGATCGGCTCGCTGAGGCTCTTCTCGATCTCCTTGGCGAATTCCTCGATGGAATAGAACTTCATGAGCTGGTCGCGTCCCCAGGCGACCGGAGTCGACTTCACGAACATCAGGCTGGCGATGCGCCGGCTCGCCGTCTGGGCGCCCTCGGCGCGCTTGCGCCGCCGCGTCTCGTAGTGCTGCAGGGCGAGCGCCATGCCGCTTGCGTCGGTGCGGCCGAGCTCGTCGGCCAGCACCGCGGCGGATTCCATCGCCATCGAGGCGCCGACGCCCGCGGTCGGCAGGAAGGCACAGGCCGAATCGCCCATCAGCACCACGCGGCCCTTGGACCAGTGCGGCGCTCGGCAGTCTTCGAGGTTCCAGAAGAACATGTCCCTGTCGTTGGCCGGCATGGCGTCGAAGGGTGCGCGCGCAATGCCCTTGTAGGCGGCGAACAGCTCGGCGAGCCTGGCGCCGCTGCCGCCGATCCTGTCGTGGCCGATCTCGTCGATGGGGCCGGCCGCGATCACGCCGATCCTGTCCCGGATGGGATAGACTCCGACGAAGCGGCCGGCGCCCCAATATTCGGTGACGGTCTTGTGCGGCGCGGCCGATGCCGGCGCCCACCACACCCAGCCGCCCCAGCCGGTCGGGCGCATCTCGACGTCTCCGTCGATGTGGCGGCGGACCGTCGAGTGGATGCCGTCGGCGCCGACCACGAGGTCGAAGCGGCCGAGGCTTTCCTTGCCGGCAAAGGCCTCGACCTCGGCGCCCTGCTCGACCAGCCCGGTGACGGGGGTGCCCATCCGCAGCGGCACGTCGGGTGCGCAATCGCGCAGGAGCTGCAGCAGGTCGGCGCGCGAGAGCTGGCGGGTGACGCCGAACTTGCCGAGCGCGGCGGCGATGTCGAAGGTCTGCATCGCCTCGCCGTGGCCGTTGCACATGGTGTAGATGTCCATCGGCTCGCTCTTGGCGAGGAACGCGTCGAAGGCGCCCAGCCCATGCAGCACGCGATTACCCATCGGGAAGAGGCCGAGCATGTAGCCCGATACGCTGAAGTCGGGCGCGCGGTCGACCAGGAGCGGCTTGAGGCCCTTTTGGCGCAGCAGCGCGCTGAGGGTCAGTCCCGCGATGCCGGCACCGACGATCAAAACTCGCATACCTCGACCTCCCTGAGAGTCGCTTGATCGCCCATTGCCGGCCGGTTTGCGCGAATCGCCTTGCGAGACCCTGCCCGCCGGTCTAAACCCGAGCGCGCTTCCGGCGGGTCCGCATCATGCACTGCCCGACCAAATTTCTTAGCAATTGCAGAGACTTAACTCAATGCTCTCGCGCGTCATCGGGCTCTTTTCGGCGGATATGGGCATCGACCTCGGAACGGCCAACACATTGGTCTACGTGAAGGGCCGCGGCATCGTTCTCAACGAGCCGTCCGTCGTGGCGTTGACGACCCAGACCGGCAAGCGCCAGGTCCTGGCCGTCGGCGAGGAAGCCAAGATGATGCTGGGCCGCACGCCGGGCAACATCCAGGCGATCCGCCCGCTGCGCGACGGCGTCATCGCCGACTTCGAGGTCGCCGAGGCGATGATCAAGCACTTCATCTCCAAGGTGCACAATCGCCGCTCCTTCGCCCATCCGCAGATCGTGGTCTGCGTGCCTTCCGGCTCGACGGCGGTCGAGCGCCGCGCCATCCAGGAATTGGCCGAGAGCGCCGGCGCCCGCAAGGTCTGGCTGATCGAGGAGCCGATGGCCGCCGCGATCGGCGCCGGCCTGCCGGTCACCGAGCCCACCGGCTCGATGGTGGTCGATATCGGCGGCGGCACGACGGAGGTGGCGATCCTCTCCCTGGGCGGCATCGTCTATCCGCGCTCCGTCCGGGTGGGCGGCGACAAGATGGACGAGGCCATCATCGGCTATATCCGCCGCAATCATAACCTCCTGGTCGGCGAAAGCTCGGCCGAGCGCATCAAGAAGACCATCGCCTCGGCCTGCCCGCCCGACGACGGCGAGGGCCGCACCATGGAGATCAAGGGCCGCGACCTGATGAACGGGGTCCCCAAGGAGCTGGTCATCACCGAGCGGCAGATCGCCGAGAGCCTGCAGGAGCCGGTGAGCGCCATCGTCGAGGCCGTCAAGGTGGCGCTGGAGAACACCGCGCCGGAGCTTGCCGCCGACATCGTCGACAAGGGCATCGTGCTCACCGGCGGCGGCGCCATGCTGGCCAACATGGACACCGTGCTGCGTCAGGCCACCGGCCTGCCGGTCTCGGTGGCCGAGGATCCGCTGCTCTGCGTGGCCCTCGGCACCGGCCATGCCGTGGAGAACATCGACCGCCTGCGCGGCGTTCTGTCGTCCATGTACTAATACGCCGTACGCCCGCCTCAAGCTTGGAGTAGAATGAACCGGACATGGCGATCCGGGACGACTTCGAGGTAGTCGCTGGCCAGGTACGCACGGCCGTGCAGCGCTTTGCGCTCGGCCTGCTGGTCATCGCCGCCTTCGGGGCCATGCTGATCGGCAAGGCCGACACCGTCCTGGTCGAGAAGGCCCGCGTTCTGGCGCTCGACCTGGCGAGCCCCGTGCTCGAGGCCATCGCCCGGCCGGTCGCCGCCGCCAACCGCGCCATCGCCGACCTCAAGGAATTCGCCTCCCTGCGCGAGGAGAACGCCCGGCTGCGCGAGGAGAATGCCCGCCTGCTGGCCTGGCAGACCGCGGCGCGCCGGCTGGAGAACGAAAACGAGAGCCTGCGCGCGCTCGCCAACTTCCACGAGGGCCCAGAAGCCTCGTTCATCACCGCCCGCATCGTCGGCGACAGCGTCAGCGCCTATGTGCGCGGCGCGCTGCTCAATGCCGGCCGCGGCGCCGGCGTGGCGCACGGCCAGGCGGTGGTGACCGGCGAGGGCCTCTCCGGGCGCATCGCCGAAGTCGGCGAGAACAGCGCGCGCGTGCTGTTTGTCACCGACGTGAACTCGCGCCTGCCGGTGCTGATCGAGCGCACGCGCGAGCGCGCCATCCTGGCCGGCGACAATTCTCCGCAGCTTCGCCTCACGCTGCTGCAGAGCCTGGCCGGCGTGCAGCGCGGCGACCGCATCATCACCTCCGGCGATGGCGGCAGCTTCCCGGTCGGCATCCCGATCGGCGAAGTGGTGGAAACCAACGAAGGCCACGTGCGGGTGCGGCCGTTCGCCGACTTCTCGCGCCTGGAGTTCGTGCGCGTGGTCGACTACGGCGTGACCGGCCTGGTGGCCGGTCCGGGCGGGCTGGGGATGGCCGCGCCGGCCGCGCCGGTCGGCGTGAAGGTCCGCTGACGTGGGGGCGCCGGCATGAGGGCCGATGGCGCGCTCGCCATGCTCGACCGCTGGGGCCGCGCGGCGCTGCCCGGGGCGGTCCTGCTGCTCTCTGTGCTGCTGACCTTGGCGCCGCTGCGGGCGCCCTACCTGTCCGATGCCCTGCCGCTGCTGCCGGCACTGGTCGTCTTCCAGTTCAGCCTCGCCATGCCCGAACGGCTGCCCGGTCCGCTGCTGCTGGCCCTGGGCGTGCTGCTCGACCTCCTGCTGGGCGGGCCCGGCGCGCCGATCGGCGTGAGCGCCCTGGGCTTCGTGCTGATCCGCGCCGCCGTGGTCGCCAATCGCCGCTATCTGGTCGGCGTGCCGTTCCTCTTCCAGTGGTTCGGCTTCTGCCTGCTGGCGTTTGGCTTCGTGGTCCTGGTCTGGCTGTTCACGTCGCTATGGACGTGGATGGCCATCGATCCGCTGCCGGCGCTGGTCCAGTATGTCGTCGTGATCGTGATCTACCCGCTGATCGGCCCGCTGCTCGCCCGCGTTCGCCCGCGCGATCCGCTCAACGTGCCTGAGCTGTCGCGCGGCACGGCGCGGCCGGGAGAGACCACGCCATGATGCGCTACCGCAAGGGCGACGGCGAGCGCTCCGGCCTGTTCACGCGCCGCGCCCTGCTGCTTGGCGGCACGCAGGCCGTGCTGCTGTCCGCCCTGGCCGGGCGTCTCTACCAGCTCCAGGTGATCGACACCGCGCGCTTCTCCACCCTGGCCGAGGAAAACCGCATCAATCTCCGGCTGCTGCCGCCGTCGCGCGGGCTGATCTTCGACCGCAACGGCCAGCCGCTTGCCATCAACCGCAACAACTTCCGCGCCATGGCCACGTCGGACCGCGGCCGGGGCGTCGAGATCCTGATCGAGCGCCTCGACCAGATCCTGAGCCTGGGCGAGACGGAAAAGAACCGCCTGCTGCGCGAACTGCGGCGCAACCGCAATGCCCAGCCGGTGGTGGTGCGCGAGAATCTCGCCTGGGAGGAGGTGGCGCGGCTGGAGTTCAACACGCCCGACCTGCCCGGCGTGTTCATCGATCTCGGCCAGACGCGCGACTACCCGGAAGGCGAGCTGATGAGCCACGTCGTCGGCTACACCGGCCGCGTCTCCGACGAGGATCTCGCGGGCCGCGACGATCCGGTGCTGCAGCTCGCCACCATCCGCTTCGGCAAGAAGGGCGTCGAACGCTCGCTCGAGGACCAGCTGCGCGGCCGCGCCGGCGCCGTCCAGGTCGAGGTCAACGCCGTCGGCCGGGTGGTGCGCGAGCTCGACCGCACCGAGGGCCAGCCCGGCGCCAATGTGCTGCTCACCATCGATCTCGACCTGCAACGCTTCGTCGCCGAGCGCCTGAAGGAACACAAGAGCGGTTCGGTCGTCGTGCTCGATGTGATCACCGGCGATGTGCTGGCCATGATGTCGACGCCCGGCTTCGATCCCAACACCTTCGCCCGCGGCATCACCCAGACCGAATGGCGCGAGCTGCTCGACAATCCGCAGCGGCCGCTGAACAACAAGGCGATCGCCGGCGTCTATCCGCCGGGCTCGACCTACAAGATGGTGACGGCGCTGGCGGCCCTGGAATCCAAGGCCATCGATCCCTGGACGCGCCTGCCTTGCCCCGGTTATCTGGAGCTGGGCAACATCAAGTTCCATTGCTGGCTGTCGGGCGGCCACGGCTCGACCAACGTCTCCGAGGCGATCACCCAGTCCTGCGATTGCTTCTTCTACGAGGCGGCCCGCCGCGCCGGTGTCGACCGCATCGCCGAGGTGGCCGGCCGCCTGGGCTTCGGCCGGCTGAGCGAGCTCGGCCTGCCGGGCGAGTCATCGGGCAACCAGCCCAGCCGCACCTGGAAGCAGGAGAAGCTCGGCAAGCCCTGGCAGCACGGCGATACGTTCAACCTCGGCATCGGCCAGGGCTACATGAACGCCACGCCGCTGCAGCTTGCGGTCATGACGGCGCGCTTCGCCAATGGCGGCTACGAAGTCCAGCCCAACCTCCTGCTGGCCTCGGCCACGCCGCGCGAGGAACTCGCGCCGCCGCCGCCGCGCGCCAAGCCGGGCGCGTCGTCGATGCGCTTCAATCCGCATAACCTCGCGCTGATCCGCGAGGGCATGTTCAATGTGGTGAATTCCGCCCAGGGGACCGCCAACGCGCTGCGCCTCGACGGCCAGGGCAAGCTGCTCGATCCCGCCTTCCGCTTTGCCGGCAAGACGGGCACCGCGCAGGTCAAGCGCATCACAGAGCGCGAGCGCGAAATGGGCATCACCCAGACCCAGCTTCCCTGGCACCTGCGCCACCACGCGCTGTTCGTCTGTTTCGGGCCGTTCGACAACCCGCGCTACGCCTGCGCGGTCATCATCGAGCACGGCATGGCGGGCGGCGCCACGGCGGGCCCGATAGGCCGCGACGTGCTGGTCGAGACCATGAAGCGCGATCCCTCGCGGCGCAGCGACCGCTTCAAGAAGATGGCGTCGCGGTGAGCCTCGTCGTCCCCAACACCGTCGTCGCGCTCGACGCGCCGGCGCCCGTCGGCTTCGCCGAGAAGATCTGGCGCATCAACTGGGGCCTGGCGCTGGTGCTGACGGCGATCGCCGCCATCGGCGTCCTGGCGCTCTATTCGGCGGCCGGCGGGCGGTTCGATCCGTGGGCCACCCGCCATGCCGTGCGCTACGGCGCGGCGTTCGGCCTGATGCTGGTGGTGGCGCTGACGCACCCCCGGGTCTGGCTGACGCTGGCCTGGCCGATCTACATCGTCGCACTGCTGCTGCTGATCGCGGTCGATGTGGTCGGCAAGATCGGCATGGGCGCGCAGCGCTGGCTGGTGGTCGGTCCGATGCAGATCCAGCCGTCGGAGATCGCCAAGGTGGCGGTGATCCTGGTCATAGCGCGCTACTACCACGGGCTCTCGCGGGAGCAGGCCGCGCGCTTCCTCTATGCGCTGCCCCCGGTGCTGGTGATCATGGCGCCGGTCGCGCTGGTCATGGTGCAGCCCGACCTTGGCACGGCGATGATGGTCCTGCTGGGCGGCGCCGCGCTCATGTTCGTGGCCGGCGTGCGGCTGTGGATGTTCTTCGCCGCCGCCGTCACCGCCATCGGCTGCCTGCCGGTCGCCTGGTCCTTCATGCACGAATACCAGCGCAAGCGCGTGCTGACCTTCCTCGATCCCGACCGCGACCCGCTGGGCGCGGGCTACCACATCACCCAGTCCAAGATCGCCATTGGCTCCGGCGGCCTGTTCGGCAAGGGCTTCCTGAAGGGTACCCAGTCGGCCCTGAACTTCCTGCCCGAGAAGCAGACCGATTTCATCTTCACCACCTTCGTCGAGGAATGGGGCATGCTGGGCGCCCTGGTGCTGCTCGGCCTGTTCGCGCTGGTGCTGATCTGGGGCTTCTCCATCGCGCTGCGCAGCCAGCACCATTTCGGCCGCCTGGTGGCGCTCGGCGTCACCGCCATGATGTTTCTCTATGTCTTCATCAACACCGCCATGGTGATGGGGCTCCTGCCGGTGGTCGGCGTGCCGCTGCCCCTGGTCAGCAACGGCGGCACGGCCATGGTGTCGGTGATGTTCGCCTGCGGCCTGCTGATAGGCGTCAATGTCTACCGCGATGCGCAATTGCCGCGGAAGCGGTGATTGGGAATCTCCGGACGCCCAACTCGACAAGGGATGGATCGCTTGGTATAGCCGCGCCGCTTCCGGCCATGCCCCGAGCAATGGGGGCGCATAGCTCAGTTGGTAGAGCAGCTGACTCTTAATCAGCGGGTCCCAGGTTCGAGCCCTGGTGCGCCCACCATGGCCGGACAATACGAGCCTCGCGATGCGGGGCTTTTTTGTTGGCGGCCGCCGGTCCCGTGCCGATGGCGTGCGCGAAGCGACCGAGCCTTGATGTACGTCAAGCGTTGTGGTCTGCACACAGGCTTTGATGGCGCAGGCCCGAAACCCGAGGAGGATCTCCCCATGACCCTGTCCTTGCCGCGCATGCCCCGCATCGGCTCCATGCTCGCCGCGGTGCTCATGCTCTTCGCGGTCTCGTCGTGCGGCTACAATACGATCCCCACCCTCGAGGAGCAGGCCAAGGCGAGGTGGGCCGATGTGCAGAACAACTACCAGCGCCGCGCCGACCTCATCCCCAATCTCGTGGCCACCGTGCAGGGCTACGCCAAGCAGGAGAAGGACGTGCTCACCGCCGTGGTCGAGGCGCGCGCCAAGGCGACCCAGGTCAGGGTCGATGCTTCGCAGCTTTCCGACCCGGAGAAGCTCAAGCAGTTCCAGCAGGCGCAGAACCAGCTCACCGGCGCGCTCGGCCGCCTGCTGGCGATCAGCGAGAATTACCCCGACCTCAAGTCCAACCAGAATTTCCTGGCGCTGCAGTCGCAGCTCGAGGGCACCGAGAACCGCATCGCCGTGGCGCGGCGCGACTACATCGAGGCGGTACGGGCCTACAACACCGAGCTCAAGACCTTCCCTGGTGTGCTGTGGGCGGCCACCTTCTTCCGCTCCTACAAGCCCATGGCGGAGTTCGCCGCCGGCGACGACGCCCAGAAGCCGCCGACGGTGAAGTTCTGAGCCGATGAGCGCTTCGCTCGCCGGTCTGCCCCATATGGGACGGCCCGCGGCGCGCCTCGCGCTCGCGCTGGTGGCGCTGGCGTGCCTGGCCCTGGCGGCCCTGGCGGCCGACTTTCCGCCGCTCACCGGCCGCGTCGTCGACCAGGCGGACATCATCCCGCCCCAGACGCGCGAGGCGCTGGAGACCAGGCTTGCCGATCTCGAGGCCAAGTCCGGCATCCAGCTCGTCGTCGCCACGGTCAAGTCGCTGGGCGGCCAGGAGATCGAGCCCTACGCCAACGAGCTGTTCCGCCATTGGCAGCTCGGCGAGAAGGCGAAGAACAACGGCGTCCTGCTGCTGGTCGCACCCAGCGAGCGGCGGGTGCGCATCGAGGTCGGCTACGGCCTGGAAGGCACGCTGACCGATGCGCTGTCCGCCGTGATCATCGCCAACGCCATCACGCCCCGCTTCAAGGCCGGCGACTTCGGCGGCGGCATCATGCGCGGCGTCGATGACATCATCACCGTGCTCACCACGGACGCCTCCGAATGGCAGAAGCGGCCTTCGCTGCGGTTGGACCGCGCGCAACAGGCGCGGCCCGTCAACTGGGTCTTCCTTGCGGTCTTCCTCGTCTTCATCGTCCTGCTCATCGTGTCCCGGACCTTCCGCTCGATCTTCTTCGCCGCCCTGCTCACGCGCATGGGCGGCTCGTCCGGCCGGGGCGGCTTCTCGGGCGGCGGCTTTTCCGGCGGCGGCCGCGGCGGCTTCTCCGGTGGCGGCGGCTCGTCGGGCGGCGGCGGCGCGTCGGGGCGGTGGTGATGGAGCTTTCGACACAGGGTCGCCGGCGCATCGCGGCCGCCATCAAGGCGGCGGAAGCCGGGACCTCGGGCGAGATCGTCTGCGTGCTGGCCCACCAGTCCAGCGAGTTGGCGGCGCTGTCGGTCATGATCGCCGCGCTGGCGGCGCTCGCGCTGCCCTGGCTGCTGGTGGGGCTCACCAGCCTGCCGGTCCAGCAGATCCTGTGGCTGCAGCTCGCGCTCTTCCTCGGCCTCGTCGTGCTGCTCTGCCTGCCGCGAGTCAGCGCCGGCCTGCTGCCGCGCGCCACGCGCCGGGCGATCGCCCACCGTGTCGCCATGCAGCAATTCCTCCTGCGCTGCATGGGCCGCACGGAAGGGCGCACGGGCGTTCTCATCTTCGTGTCCCTGGCCGAGCGCTACGCGCGCATCATTGCCGACGAGGCCATCGCCTCGCGCGTGGCGCAGGCCGAATGGCAGGGCGCGATCGACGCCCTGGTCGGCCATATGCGCGACGGCCGCATTGCCGATGGTTTCGTCGAGGCGATCGATCGCTGCGGCCGCGTGCTGGCGACGCACTTTCCGCGCGCCGAAGCTGACCGCGACGAGCTGCCGGACCGGATCTACCTGATCTGAGCCGGCCGTGCGACGTCGGTCGCCGCCGCGGCGCAGGCCTCGCCCTGCCAGCGATAGCGGGTGGCCAGGCCCTGCTCGACCGTCCATTCGGCGAGGCATTCGTCGCGCACCAGGCCGGCCGGCGTGTGCGGGATCGGCCGGATCGCGCCGCCGGCATAGCTGTAGGCCAGCTGCCGGTCGGGAATGGCGTAGGATTTCTGCCAGCGCCATTGCAGCGTCGTCACGCCGGGCGCCGGCTCGACGCTCGCATCGGGCGGCCGACCCATGGCGGCGACCAGCGCGGGCTCCGTCGCGCCGACCAACGGCTTCATCCGGGCGTCGAGGCCGTCCGCGCTCGCGCACGCTCCGGCGAGCAGGACGCCAAGCATGGCATATCGGTGCATTGCGCACCTCCTCAGGCGCGTCCGGCATCGCGTTCGCGCTGATAATACAGGAGGTCGAGTTCGGGCGCCGTCTTGCCAAGGCTGGTCAGGATCATATGCGCGTGACCGCGATGATGGGTCTGGTGGTTGAACCAGTGGTCGAGGGCGGGCATCAGCGGCTGCACGAACTCGTCCGGCGTCGAGACGCGGCGGTAGCGGATGACGCCCGCGAGCCTGGCCTCGTCGAGGCTGTCGATCCACCTCACGATCCGCCGATCCTCGCTCCGGCGCGCGGCTAGAAGGTCGGCGAAGCGGTCATGCAGGATCGCGTCCAGCCGGCCGGGCGCCTCGCCCTCGCCGGTGAAGCGCTTCATCCAGATGCGGTCCGTCGCCAGCAGGTGGTTCAGCGTGCCATGCATGGACTTGAAGAAGGCGCCCTTGTCGGCGCGATACTCCGCATCGGACAGCGCCGCCGCGGCGTCGTAGAGCCGCCGGTTGGCCCAGGCATTGTAGCCGGCGAAGGTCGTGTAATGGCCTTTCATGGCCGCATTCTGGAGCGGCGCGGGCCGACATCAAGATTGATTGATCCGTTCAACCTCAGAAGACGGTACGCACGCCGCCGGTGCCCGCGAATGGCATTGTAAGAAAATCCCCGTCGAACTGGCCGTAGAGGCGCACCATGCGGCCGAGCTGGATGTGCCGCGGGCGTTGACGACGAGGGCATCGGACGCGGGCCCGGCGCCGATCACCTGGACGGCGCGTTGGGCAGCAGCGAGTTCAGGGTCGCCGTCACCGAGCGTGTGGTGTTGAACTCGTGCGCCCAGCCCAGTCGCAGGCGCGGGCGGACGACCGCGTCGTCGGCCGCGGTGATCGCCGTCTCGAATTGGGCGCCCAGAGAGGAGCGCACCGAGGCCGTGGTCTGGGCCTGCACGGAGACGCCCAGCATGCCCGGCCCTCCGTTCGACGCCGTGCGCGAGGTCTCGGTATAGCCCGGCTGCTGCAGGGCCTGGACGGTGAGGCCAGCGAACGGCGTCAGCACGTTGCGGTCGAAGGCAAAACGCCAGCCACTCTCAATTCGGCCGCCGAACTGGTTGCTGTTGAACGAGGCGCTAGCCACTTCGCTCAGCGACCCGGTGCCGATGAAGCGGCTGGTCGTGAAGGCGTCGTAGGCGTAGCCCAGCGCGCCGTCGATATAAACGGGCCCCTGAGTATAGCCGCCATAGAGGCCGAAGATCATGGATTGCGCCGAGCCGGAGCTCAGGAGGTCGGTCAGCGTGTAGCCGGCGCTCGCCAGGCCCATGGCAAAACCCACCAGAGCGTGCGAGCCGATCTGCGCCTCGATGCCGGTGGCGCCACCCCCCGAATTCATGTCGACCCGCGAGTTGCCGATGTCGGCGTTGCGATTGATGCTGGCGGAGGCGCCGAAACCTTGGGCCCACAAGGTGTAGCGCAGCGATGTGCCCGAGGCGTCGCAAGCATCAGCGGCGCACGACTCGGCGGCCGCGCCAAGCGCGACGCGCGTGCCGCCACCGGAGGCTGCCGCGGCGCCGCCCAGCGCTCGCGTGCTGCCGGCTTGGCCGAAGACGGTGCCCAGGAACTGGCTGAACATGGTGAAAGAGGCGTTCTGCGGCGCCGTCGCCACCTCGCCGGTGAGCTGGGAGAGGGTGTTGGGCGCCGTCGACAGTAGGAGCTGGCTGTAGAAGCCGGCGAGCTGGCCGGTGAGGCCGGTCGAGTAGTTGGCTTCCAGCACGTTGCCGATGGCGCGGCCATTGGCGCCGCCGGGAAATTGGTTGAACGGCACGCGCGTGACCACGAGATCGACGCTGGTCGGATTGTAGGCCGCTGAGAAGTCCAGGAATATGTAGGGCGACGTGACGCTGGCAAAGCTTCCCGTCGAGCTCGCGAAGCTCAGAACGCCGGCATAGACCGTATTGTTGGCGTACAGGCCGGGCTGGACGATGGGAGTGAGCGTGCCGCCCAGGTTGGCGACGCCGGTGCCGGCTAAGGTACTGGTGACCTGCAGTGTGTCGTAGTTGCCGGCGGCGTTGTCGGGCGCGATGCGCGTCGTGAACACACCGGAGGCGGCCTGTGTGAAAGTGCCGTCGACCACGTGCGTCACCCCGCCGCCCGGGCTCCCATGGCGCGGTGAAAGTGATTAAGCCAGAGTTGACCAGCGTGTTGCCTCCGCTGCCGGTGAGGGAGACCACACCGTTCAGGGTGCCGCTGTTCGCCACGCTGGTGGTACCGCCTGTCGCCGAGATCGCGACCGGCGCGGCGATCGTTCCACTGTTGACGATGGAGGCGTTGACGCCATCAGAGGCGATACCCACGCCGCCCATGGCTGCGGCGATCATTCCGCCATTAGCGATGACGGCGTTGTCGCCCTGCACCGCGATGCCGGCACCGGACTCGCCGACGGTGATCGTGCCGCTGTTCGTCGCCACGCCGTTGTCGCCGAGCATGAGCATGGCGGGTGCGCTCGCGCCGGCAATGAGCACCCCCGTGTTGGTCAGCACTGCGTTGTTCCCGGTGACGGCCATGGTCGGCACGCCGACGCCGGCGGTGATGGAGCCGGTGTTGGTCAGCCGGATGTTGTCGCCGAGGCCCGACATGCCGGCGCCATTGCTGAACAGATCGCCGACGACGATGGTGCCGGAGTTGATAAGCGTGCTCGAGCTGGCGGACTGCATGCCGATGCCGTCGAAGCCGGCCGTGATCGTGCCGCTGTTGGTGAGCACGTTGTCGTCGCCCAGCGCGATGAGGCCGCCGCCGTTGTGCCAACCGCAAGGCGGCCGCTGTTGTCCAACATGCTGTGGCCGCGGAGGACGATCATGCGGGCGCACCATCCGCGCCCGTCGTGCGGGTTGCTGAGCTGCGCCCTGTTTCCCAGGACGATCATGCCGCCGCCGAATACGGACGAGGCGCCGACGGCGATAGTGCCGCTATTGAGAAGGATGCCGTGGTCGCCCACCACGAGCATACCGGAGGCGTAGTTGCCGGCGGTGATCGAGCCGGAGTTGGTGAGCTGCGCGCGGTCGCCGCCCGCGAACATGCCGGCGGTGAAGGGCGAGAAGACAGCGTTGCCGACGACGATGGTACCCGAGTTGACCAGGATGCCGTCATTGCCGGCCAGAATGCCGACCCCGTCCTGGCCCACGACGATCCGGCCGCTGTTGGCAACGGTCGTGGAAATCGCCGCCAAACAGTCCGGCACCCAAGGCGCCGGCCGTGATGGTTCCTGAATTGGTCAGGATGCTCGTGTTGCTGCCGAAGATGCCGTCGCCCAAGTCGCCGACGGCGATCGTGCCTGTGTTGGTCACCGTGCTCGAGTTCGCCCGCCTGGATGCCGGAGCCGCCGCAGCCGTTGTTGAGGATGGTGCCGCTGTTCAGGATGGTATGGCCGCTGCCGATCAATGCATCGATGCCTGCGCCGCAATTGCCGAACCTGATCGATCCGCTGTTGGTGATGGCAAGTCCGTTGGCCGAGCTTTCGATGCCGCTGCCGCCGTCGCCGGCGATGATCGAGCCACGGTTGACCAGGGTGCCGAAATCGGCCGAACCGACGATGCCGAGGCCCGAAATCGCCCACGGTGATGGTGCCGGCGGCGCCGTTGGTGACGCTGGGGCCGGATAGGCCGGTGCCGCTGCCGGCGGCCGTGACCGAACCGGTGTTGAGGATCGATCCGCTGCCGGCGAGATCGACGCCGGTGCCCAACTCGCCCACGGCAATGGTGCCGCTGTTGCTGACGATAGCACTGTTGTTGAGGAAGATGCCGCCGGCGGCCACGCCGCCCACGATGCTGCCGGCGTTGGTGACCTGGTTGTTGTTGCCGCCAGCGATGGCCTGAGCGGAATCGCCAACCGTGACGGACCCGAGGTTGGAAACCGTGTTGGCGTTGTTGAGCACGAGGCCGCTGCCGACACTGGCGCCCGGCTGCACGTTCACGGTGAGCCCGTCCTGGGCGCCGGCATTGAAGCCGCCGGACGAGGCACCCGAACAGGTGACGACGGTGCCCATCTGCACGCAATCGGCGTGGGCGGATCTGGGTGTAATGGAGAACAGCAACGCAATGGCCACAGGCAATGCGAGGCCACGGCGCCAAACCGCACCAAGCATGGTCGACTTCACGACCCCCCCAAAAAGCGGCTCACTCCCCGGGTTGTTATTTTGCAGGCTCGATCAACGCAATACAAGTGCAACGAGCAGACGAGGGCCGCCACCGGTCAGAAGCCGAAAAGCCTGCCGCACGTTGCCGCCGAGCAGGCCGGCGCGTGCCGGCGCCGGCACCGCATCCACCATGTTCTCCAGCGCCTGGAGATAGTCGCCGGTGTGATCGGGGTGCGGATAGTCGGATGCCCAGAAGAATCGATCGGCGCCGTAGGTCGTCATCATGGCGGGCAACGTGCGTTCGTCGGGATCGCCCGAGATCCACACCTGGCGGCGGAAGTAGTCGCTGGGCCTGAGCTTCAACGGCGCACGGCCGCCGAGATAGGTGGCGGTCGCCACGCCGTCCAGCCGGTCGAGCCAGTAGCCGATCCAGCCCGCGCCCAATTCCAGCAGGACGAGCTTGAGTTTGGGGAAGCGGTCGAAAGTGGCGAAATCGAAGAATGTGGTGAAGGCCTGGCGCACGCCTTCGCCCGCCGTCACCGAGGCCAGCAACGACAGACGATGGCCCATCTCGAAGCGTGGCGAACGCAGCTCGAAAGGCTCGAAGGCGGGATGGATGGCGATGGGCACGTCGAGCTCGACGGCCTTGGCGTAGATCGGATCGTGCGCGGGATCGCCGTGCGCCTTGCGTGTCCAGGCGAAGGGAACGACGAAGGCGCCACGGCAGCCGTCCTTCACCGCGCGCTCCAGCTCGGCCGCCGCCGCCGCCGGATCGCCGAGCGACAGATGGGCGATCGGGATCAGTCGTCCCTTCGAGCCGCGGCAGAAATCGGCGATCCAGCGGTTGTAGGCACGGCAATAGGCTTGGCTCAGCTCCGGATCGGAAAGCTCGGCCTCCCACAGGATGCCGAGCGTGGGGTAGAGCACCGCCGCTTCCAGCCCCTCGGCAGCCAACAACGTCAAGCGCTCGTCGGGGTCGCAGGCGCCGTAGGGCATGTTGGCGGCGTAGGTCTTGTCGGGATGCGGCTTGAAGGCCTCGAGATCCTTCTGTCCCATGCGGCCCAGCGTTGCCGGATAGCCCTTGCGCGTGCGCTTGCTCGGCTGGCCGCCGATCTCGAGATATTCCAACCCGTCGGCGTCGCGCTTCAGGCGCAAGGCGCGATCGCGATACCTGGCCTCGATATAGCGGTCCCAGAGACCCGCATCTTCCAGCACATGGCCGTCGGCATCGACGGCGCCGGTGTACTTGAGGTGATGGACTGCGGTGGGATCGAATACCGGTCGCACGAACGCTCCTCCCAGGCGATCAGGCCATGGAGCATGACGCTATGCCACTTGCTCCCGACCGGCCAGTGGTCGCGATCGTGCGACCCTCCAGGCGAAACCGCCGGTGCCCCAGCAGCGGAGATTGTCGGCGTCGCCATGGAGGGCATGGAGTGCCTTGAGATCGCTGGCGCGGAAAGGCCGCAGACTGAGCCTCCTGGTGAGGAACGCCGGTTGTTTCTTGGAAGCTCGGGCCATTTGCTAGACTAGGCGCGGAGGCGCGGCATGACCAAGCAAATCGGCATCCTGACCAGCGGCGGCGATTGCGCCGGATTGAATGCCACCATCCGCGCCGTGGCGCTGCGCGCGCACCATGGCTACGACTGGACGACGGTCGGCATCCACAACGGCACGCTGGGGCTTCTCGGGCGGCCCGTGGAAGCCAGGACGCTCGATCCGGATCGTCTCGACGCCGTGCTGGCGCGCCAGGGCGGCACCTTTCTCGGCAGCACCAACCGCGGCAATCCCTTCGCCTTCCCGATGAAGGACGGCACCGTGAAGGATCGCTCGGACGAAATCGTCGAAGGCTTGCACAAGCTCGAACTCGACGGGCTGATCGGCATTGGCGGCGACGGCAGCCTCGACATCCTGCGCCGCCTGACGGCGCTGGCCGGGCTGCCATTCATCGGCATTCCCAAGACGATCGACAACGACGTGGCCAATACCGAGCGCGCCATCGGCTATTCGACGGCGATCGCCGTCTCCACCGAGGCGCTCGACCGCCTGCAGCCGACCGGCGCCAGCCACGAGCGCGTCATGGTGCTGGAGGTGATGGGCCGCGATGCCGGCCACATCGCCATCGCCGCCGCCATTGCCGGCGGCGCCGACGTCGTGCTGATCCCGGAGATCCGCTGGCACCTCGCGCGCGTGGTGGCGCATATCGCGGCTTTGCGCGCGGCCGGCCGCACCTCGGCCCTGGTCGTGGTGGCGGAGGCGGCCGGGCAGTCCGACGAAGCGCCCGATCCCTCGAGCGATGCGCCCGTGCAGGGCGTCGGCGAATGGCTGGCGCGGCGGTTGTCGGCCGCCACTGGCGCGGAGGCGCGCGCCACGGTGCTGGGCCATGTGCAGCGCGGCGCCATGCCCACGGCCGAGGACCGCCTGCTCGCCTCGGCGCTGGGCGTGCACGCCGTCGACGTTCTGGCCGACGGCAAGGCCGACCGCATGGTGGCGTGGTGGAACCGCGAGGTGATCGACGTGCCGCTCGACAAGGTGGTCGGCCGCTCGAGCACCGTCGACCGCGACGGCACCTTGATCAAGACCGCCCGGGCCTTGGGAATTTGTCTCGGCGACGAGGCCTGACGAGCAGAGGCCCGGCGGCAGCCGGTGCTAGTCTTCGCGCGCGCCATCCGCCCGGATCTCGTCGAAATCGAGTTCTCTCAGGAGAGCCTGCAGGAGCTCGTCGCTGATCTCGTTGGCGCGATGCAGTTTGACCAGCCGGCGTCGCGCCGCCCGAAGGCCGCCCAGCCGGAGGCTGCGCTGCTCGTCTGCAATGGCGCGCGCGTTGGCGGGATTGTCGGCGACCGTCGGCTCGGCCAGGGGCCGGGCGAACTCGGCACGCACCGGCTCGACCACCCGCGGCGGCAGCTTGTCGCGCTCGCTCAGCCGATCGACCTCGGCAAGGGCGGCATGCGCCATCTTCACGCGTGCCAGATGCTCTTCGGCCATCCCGTCCGGACCGGCTTTGCCGTCGAACCCCAGGAGACGGAGCACGAAGGGCAGGCTCAGGCCCTGCACGATAAGCGTCGTCACGATGACGGCGAATGTCAGGAACACGATCAGGGCGCGCTCGGGAAACGGGCTGCCGTCAGGACGCGCCAGCGGCAGCGCCATGGCCACCGCCAGCGATACGATACCGCGCAGGCCGATATACGAGACCAGGGCGACGCTTCGCCAGGGCGGCGGCGGGTCGCGCTGGCGTAGCCGAGAACTGAGGGCGCGCGGAAGATACGTGGTGGGAAAGACCCACAGGACGCGGGCCACGATCGCGGCCAGGCTGATGGCGGCGGCATAGCCTACCAGCAAGGGCCATGAGAAGGCGGTGAGCTGCTGCACGATCGGCGGCAGTTGCAGCCCGATCAGGGTGAAGATCAGGCTGTTCAGAAAGAAGACGATCGCGTCCCACATCGCATAGGTGCGTTGCCGCGTTTCCCCGGAAAGGACTGCCGGGCCTTCCATGGCGCGCCATAGGCCGACGGCAACGACCGCGAGGACGCCGGACACGCCGAGGGAATCGGCTGTCCCGTAGGTCACGAACGGCACCGCCAACGACAGCATCGTCTCGGACAGTGTGTCCTTCAGCACCCCATGGATGCGTACCGACGCCCAGCCGAATCCCAGGCCGACCGCGATCCCGCCGGCCGCGACGATCACGAAGTCGCCTATGGCGTCGGTGAAGGAGAAGGCGCCGGTCAATACGGCAGCGAGCGCGAATTTGTAGAGGATGAGGGCGGTCGCGTCGTTGACCAGGCTTTCGCCTTCGATCACGGCGATGATGCGGGACGGCAGGCGCAGCCGGTGCAGGATTGCCGTCGCGGCGACGGCGTCCGGTGGCGAGACGATCGCCCCCAGCAGGAATGCCGCCGCCCACGGCAGATCCGGCACGAGCGCCTTTGTCACCCACGCCACCACGACGGTCGTGAAGGTCACCAGTCCCACCGCCAGCATGCTGATCGAGCGCAGATTGGCGCGGAACTCGTGCCACCGCTCGTACAGCGACGCGTGATAGAGGATCGGCGGCAGGAACACGCCGAAGACGATCTGGGGTTCCAGCCGTACGGCCGGCAGTCCGGGGATGAACCCGAGCGCGAGGCCGCCGAGGGTGAGGGCGATCGGGTAGGGAATGCCGAGCCGTCGCGCGATCACTCCCAGAGTCATCGCGGCAAGCAGCAGAAGGATGACGATTTGAACTGTATCGAACACGAGCCGCGCACGTCCCGGGGATTGCAGTGATCACGGCATGGATATCGGAATGCCCCTCGGCGAGCCAGAGGCGCATCCTCCGCGCCCAACGAATACCGCAAGAATCACCACACGGCCAAAGCGAGCCGAAGGCGCTTGACAACCACGCGCAAAGTTATGGTCCCAAACCTGGAGCGGACAGACCGTGCAACAAGGTCGGCGCCTTCCCGTGGAGATCCCGATGGGCTGCGCCAACTGCGCTAACCCCAAAAATGCCGTTACAGTCCGTCGCCGCGAGCCAGAACACCTCGCCCTCGCTCTGCTCGGTGTCGAGCCACAGAAAGGGCAGGCGGGGAAAGCGCGGCTTCGAGCGGCCTGCGGCCGCGGCCGATCTCGCAGAGCAGCGCGCCGTCCTTTGCCAGGTGCCGAGGCGCTTCGGCCAGGAGGCGTCGCACGAGAGCGAGCCCGTCGTCGCCGGCGGCCAGCGCCATCCGGGGCTCGTGGCGATACTCGGGCGGCAGGCGCGCCATCGCCTTGGCGTCGACATAGGGCGGGTTGCTGATGATGAGGTCGTAGCGTCGGCCGGCGAGCGGCTGGAACAGGTCGCCGCGATGAAGCGCGATGCGGTCGTCCAGGCGATGGCTCTTCACGTTGCGTCGCGCGAGCGCCAGCGCACCGGCCGAAAGGTCGGTCGCGTCGATGCGGGCATGGGGAAAGGCCAGGGCCGCCAGGATGGCAAGGCAGCCCGAGCCGGTGCAGAGATCGAGCACGCGCCGGATGCGCCGGGGATCGCCGATCGGCAGGAGCCCTTCTCCCGCCATGTAGTCGGCCAGCATGTCGCCGATGAAGGAACGCGGGATCAGTGCCCGCCGGTCGGCATGGAAGCGCACGCCGTGCATGTAGGCGGCACCCACCAGATAGGGCGCGGGCAGCCGCAGGCTCACGCGCGCGTCGATCAAGGTCAGAAGCCGCGCGCGCTCGGCCGGCGTCGGCCGGAGATCGAGATAGGGTTCGAGACGGTCGATCGGCAGTCTCAGCCCCTCCAGCACCAGGAATGCCGCCTCGTCGCGGGCGTTGGTCGTGCCGTGGCCGTAGGCCAGGCGGGCGGCGCGGAAGCGGCGGACCGCGAACCGGAAGATTTCGCCCAAAGTGTCGAGAGAGGGTTTGTTGGCGGCCGGCATGCGGGCCTAGATTACCCGACATGAATCGCCGCGCCTTCCTAATTGCGGGCTGCCTGTTGGCCTCGACGTCGCTGGCGCCGGCCGAGGCTGCGGCCGATCTCACGGTCGTCTATGTCGGCGGCGAGGATTGCCCGCCCTGCACCCGCTGGAAGACCACGCAGAAGCCGCGCTGGTTGGCGTCGCCGGAATTCCACAAGGTGACCTGGGTCGAGATCGAATCGCCCAGGCTGAGGGAGGCCTACCAGGAACGCTATTGGCCGGCCGAGCTTCGCCCGGTGCTCGCCCAGTTGCCGCGCAAGAACGGCACGCCGCGCTTCCTGATCGTGCGCGACGGCAGGATCGTCTCCAACAGGTTCGGCACCGGCCAGTGGGCCACGACGATGGCCGACCTCCACAAGTTCCTGGGAGAATAGGATGGCGGGCGCTCTCGACGGCTTGGTGGTCCTCGACCTGACGACGCACCTGTCGGGGCCGTTCTGCGGCATGCAGCTCGGCGATCTCGGCGCCGACGTGATCAAGATCGAAAGCCCGCAAGGCGATTCCATGCGCGGCGCGCCACCCTTCATCGAAGGCGAGGGCGCGCCCTTCATGCTGTGGAACCGCAACAAGCGCGGCATCCGGCTCGACCTCAAGGACGCGGCGGATCTGGAGACTTTCTGGGATCTGGTCGACGGCGCCGACGTGGTGCTCGAGAACTTCCGGCCCGGCGTGATGAAGCGCCTGGGCCTGGGCTGGGAGGCGCTGCGGGCGCGCAATCCCCGGCTGGTGCTGGGCTCGATCTCGGGCTTCGGCCAGACCGGGCCCTATGCCGGCCGCGGCGGTTTCGATCTCATGATCCAGGCGATGTCGGGCCTGATGTCGGTGACCGGCCCGAAGGACGGGCCGCCCTATCGCATCCCGCTCGCCATCTCCGATGTCGGGGCGGGCCTCTACCTCACCATCGGCGTGCTGGCGGCCCTGCGCGCCCGCGAGAAGACCGGCGAGGGCCAGTGGGTCGAGACGTCGCTCCTGGAGGCCACGGTGTCGCTCGGCGTCTACGAGGCCGCCAACTATTTCGCCAACGGCAAGCGGCCGGAGAAGCTCGGCCAGGCGCATCGCGGATCATCGCCCTACCAGGTGTTCCAGACGGCCGACGGCTGGCTCACCATCGGCGGCGCGCAGCAGAATTTCTTTCGCCGTCTCTGCGCCCTGATCGGCAAGCCCGAGCTTGCCGACGATCCGCGCTTCAGGACCAACGCCGATCGCGTCGGCAACAACGACCTGATCGTCGGCCTCCTGCAGGAGGAGGTGAGGAAGCGCAGCACCGACGACTGGATGACGGTGCTTCAGGCCGAGGGCATTCCCGCCGGTCCGGTCCTGCATCACGACGAGGTCTTCGCCGATCCCCAGATCCTGGCGCGCGGCATGGTGGCCGAAGTCGAGCACGCCAAGGCGGGCCGGCAGAAGACGCTGGGCGTGCCGCTCAAGATGTCGGCGACGCCCGGCGGCGTGCGCCGCGCCGCGCCCGTGCTGGGCCAGCACGACGAGGAGATCAAGGGAGCGAAAAAATGGTCGCAACGAAAGGAATCCTTGCGGCGCTCGCGCTGAGCCTCGCGTTCGCTTCCCCCGGCGCGCAGGCGCAGAACGGCTACAGCTTCACCGACGCCGCGAACTCCCCGGTGCACTACAGCGTGGCGCCGGCGCGGCCTGCCATGAGCTGCGCCGCGGTGGCGAGCCTTGGCACGGCCGAGACCGCCATCGTGTCCGTGCGCCTGGTGCCGGCGGCGGATGGCGTGCCCGAGCATTGTCGCGTGACCGGCCTGATCCAGCCGGAGATCCGCTTCGAGCTCGACCTGCCCGACCATTGGAACCGCCGCTTCTACATGCACGGCAACGGCGGCTTCGCGGGCGAGACGCCGGAATTCGGTTCGCGCCCGATGGTGCGCGCCAACGCCCTGAAACAGGGCTTCGCCACGGCCCAGACCAACACCGGCCACGATGCCGCGGCCGAGCCGCTCGCCTCCTTCGCTGTCAGCTACGCCAAGCGCGTCGACTATGCCTTCCGCGCCGTGCACCTGACGGCGGTCGAGGCCAAGCGCATCACCGCGGCCTATTACGGCCGCGCCGCCGCCTATTCCTACTGGGACGGCTGCTCGACGGGCGGCCGCCAGGGCCTGATCAGCGCCCAGCGCTTCCCGCAGGATTTCGACGGCGTCGTCGCCGGCGCGCCGGTGCTGAACTTCGTCGACTCGGTGGTGCAAAGCCTGTGGAATGGGCAGGTGCTGGTCGAGACTCCCGTGCCGGTCGCCAAGATGAAGCTGCTGTCCGACGCCGTCTATGCGCGCTGCGACGCCAGGGACGGGCTGAAGGACGGGCTGATCGACGATCCCCGGCGCTGCGACTTCGATCCGGCGCGCGACGTGGCGCAGTGCCCGGCGGGCCAGGACAACGAGACCTGCCTGACGCCGGCGCAGACCGCGGCGATCAAGAAGATCTATGCCGGCGTGCAGGTGAACGGAAAGCCGGCGCATTTCGGCCAGGTCGTCGGCGCCGAAATCGCCGGCCGGTCCTTCACGGGCAACGGCACGACCGACAGCGGCTGGGCGCTGTGGCTGCTGCCGCCGGCCGGCGGCAAGGCGCTGCAGCACGCCTTCGGCGACAGCTTCGTGCGTTATTTCCTGCCCAAGCCCGACCCCGCGCTCGACACCACCAAGTTCGACTTCGCCAGGGACATCGCCAAGTACGCCGATGCCCGCGCGCTGCTCAACGCCACCGACCCCAACCTGGGTCCGTTCCGCCGGCGCGGCGGCAAGTTCCTGATGTATTTCGGCTGGGCCGACACCGCGCTGCCGCCCTTGATGGGCATCGACTATTATCTGAAGGCGGTGGCCGCCAACGGTCTCGGCACGCCCGACTTCTTCCGCCTGTTCATGGTGCCGGGCATGTTCCATTGCCGCGGCGGCGTCGGCCCCGACCGCCTTGACGCCATGACGGCGCTGATCGACTGGGTCGAGAACGGCGTGGCGCCGGCCTCGATCACGGCCGCGCAGGTCGAGCACGGCAAGACGGTGCGCACGCGCCCGCTCTGCCCCTATCCGAAGGTCGCGCGCTACTCGGGCTCCGGTAGCCCGGACGACGCGACGAACTTTGCCTGCAAGGCGCCGCAGTAAGGGGTGCCCGCGAGCTCAATGCTGCCAGCGGTCGGGGACGCCGTCGCCGTTCTTGTCGCGATCGTGCGATCGGGAATGCCGTCGTGATCGCTGTCGCGAAGGTGATGCGGCCGGGCCGCCGGGGTCGTGACAGGCACCGGCACGTAACGCGTCTGGGTCGCCACGGGAGCGGATTGATAGTAGGTCGGCTGCGGATAGTAGGCCGGCTGGGAATAGTAGCTGCTGGGATAGCCGCTGTAGCCGTATGACGTGTTGGATAACCGTACGACTCCACGCAGGCGGTCATCGAGACCGCAAGGCCCGCCGCGACCAGCCACTTGACGTTGCGCATCGCTCGCCTCCTTGGGAAGTCTCCTTCCCATTCGGGCTTACGAGCCGCACTGTGGCGATGAGGCGGCTACAGGGCGATATGTTGAAGGCACGAGTAAGCCGGCTTCCGACAACGTCGGGAGCCGGCTTGGTTCAACTAATGCTGGTAGCGGTCGGGAACACCGTCGCCGTTGGCATCCCGGTCGTACTTGTTGGGAATGCCGTCGCGATCGTAGTCGCCATTCGGCCCCCGGCGCGGCGGCGTGGGCGCCACATACCCAGGCGTCACGTAGGCCGCGGTGTTGTTGTAGCTGCCGCTGTTGTAGTAGCTGCCGTTGCGATAGTAGCCGTTGTTGTAGTTGCCGCCGGTGTAGGCCGCACTCGGATAGCCATTGTAGGCCGTGCTCGGATAACCGTATTGCTCCGTGCAGGCTGCGGTGGTCGCGGCGACCAGACCGGCCGCGAGCAGCCATTTGATGTTGCGCATGTGACCTCCTTGGAACGTGGCCTTCCAACGAGATACGTGCGCACAGGTGGCATCATGCCGCGCAAAATTCCTTTTTGTGTGCGCTCTTTCCGTTGGCAACCTCGAGCACCTGCCCGCGTTCGTGAGCGCCTCAGTGCGCGTAACGCCTGGCTGCTTCGGCATAGCCGATGCGGCGGCCGGGCGGCACTGGATGGCGGCCCGAAACCCGTTCCAGCATCAGCCGCACATCCTCGCCGCTTTCGGCCTTGAGCGCCGAGTCGAGGAAGAGCTGCTCCAGCACGTCCTGCTGGGCGTGGCTGCCGCCCAGCAGATAGAGGTCGCCCACGATCGGCCGCAGCAGCTTCAGCGCCTCGCCGTGCCGGCCCTGGCGATGGGCCAGCACCGCCTCGCACAGCGGCAGGGCCACCCGCCCGACCAGCCTCTCGATCGTGCCGTTGCCGCGGGCGAAAACGCGCATGCCCTCGAGCAGGCGCTGCGCCGCCTCGCTGCGGCCGGTGGCCGCGAGCGCCATCATCCAGTGCGGCAGGGTGAAGGCCGAGAGGCAATCGCCGATGCGCGTCTCGGCCTTGTCGGCGAGCTCGATCCAGCGGTCGCCCGCATCGACTCCTTGCCGCTCCAGCCGGAACAGCATGGAGGCGGCGTTCTGGACGTCGATATACATGTCGGGCAGGGCGAGCGTCAGCGGCGAGCCCAGGTCGCGGAAGCCATGGTCGTAGAGCGACAGCACCTCGTCGAACTCGCGCCGCTCGAGGTGGAACATGGCGCGGTGCCAGAACAGGTGATGCTTGATGTTGTTGGCGCCCTCCCAGTTGGGCTCGAGCCGCTTCAGCCAGTCGATGCCCTCGCCGCGCCGGCCCTGCATCTCCAGCACATGGGCGACGGCGTGCGCGCCCCACAGGTCGCCGGGATCGACCTCGATCGCCTGACGGCCCGCGCCTTCGGCCAGCGTGTAGTTGCCGGCCTCCTCGTGGGCAAAGCAGCGGCAGGACAGGATCATGCCCCATCCCGGCAGCTCGGCGCTCCAGTGCGGGAAGATGCGCTCGACCGCGGCCTGCATGGTCGCGGGCCGGCCCAGCCAGAAGGCGTTGAAATGGTGCAGGCGGAAGGCCATCACGTCGTGCGGATGCTCGGTGAAGATCGCCTCCCAGACATCGAGCATGCGCTCGAGGTCGCCGTCGATCCAGCGCGCCAGCGCCTCGATATGGGCGGCCTCGCGCGTGGTCGTGCGCTTGGCGTGCTTGCGCGCCTCGGCGAGCGACTCCGCGGCGCCCGCGGCGTTGGCCTTGTTGTAGGCCAGCATGTTGAAGTAGCCGCGCAGCACGTAGCCCAGCGCGAAATTGGGATCGGCCTTCAGCGCCGCGCCGAGATGCCGGGCGGCGTCGGTGCGGTATTTCAGGTAGGCCTGCGTGGCGCGGTCGAAGGCGTCGACCGCGGTGCCGGAATCGGTCGAGAGCGTGAGGCCGTGCAGGTCCTTGCGCATGTCGTTCCTCTTGCTAGAGCGCCCCCGGCGCCGGGCCGCGCGTCGGGCGGGCATTGAGCTTGGGCGGATGGGTGACGATCGATTTCAACTCGGGCCTGGGCTTGCGCAGCCTGGCGATGTCGGGCAGCGGCCGGCCGAGGCCGGGAACGTGCTTGAACGCCTGCTCCATGGCGTGGGCCGCACCCAGAAGCTCGCCGTCGCCGCGGAAGCGGCCGATCACCTGCAGGCCGAATGGCATGTCCTCGTGATCGAGGCCGCAGGGCAGGGCGATCGCGGGATTGGTCGCCAGGGTGATCCAGTAGGTCGGCGCCAGCCAATGATAGTAGTTGCGCAGTTTCTTGCCTTCCATCTCCTCGACATAGAGCTGCTTCCAGGGGAACGGCGTGACGCCGACCGTCGGTCCGAGGACGAGGTCGTAGTCCTGGTAGAATTCCTGGAACTTGCGGAAGATCTTCGTCTGCTCGGCATGCGCCCAGGCAAAGTCGGCCAAGGTCATGTTGGCGCCGATCTCGTAGTTGGCGCGGATGTTGGGGCCCAGCAGCTCCCGGTTCTTTTCGTAGGCGTCGCGATAGCGCGCCACGAAGTTGACCGCGCGGATGACGTCGAAGCACTTGTCGGCCTCGCCGAGATCCATCTTCACCTCGTCGAGGCTGCGGAAGAGATGCTTCATCGCCTTCATCTTGGCGCGCAGGGTGCGGCGGATGCCCTTCTCGACCGGCACGCCGCCGAAATCCTCGCTCCAGGCTACCCTGAGGCTGCCGAGATCGACCGGCCACGGCTCGGCGAAAGCGTCGCCCTCGATGGGGAAGCTGAGCGGATCGCTGTCATGCTGGCCGACCTGCGTGGCGTAGAGCAGGCAGGTGTCCGCCACGGTGCGGCCCATCGGACCCAGCACCGAGATCGGCGTCCAGCCCATGGCGCGGCGCTCGACGGCCACCATGCCCGGCGAGGGACGGAAGCCCACGACGCCGCACATGGCGGCGGGAATGCGCAAGCTGCCGCCGGTGTCGGATCCGGTGCAGACCGGCAGCATATCGGTGGCCAGCGCCGCCGCCGAGCCGCCCGACGAGCCGCCGGGATTGAGCGAGGGGTTGAAGGGATTGCCGGTGGCGCCCCATACCGGATTGCGGCTGTTGGCGCCGGCGCCGAACTCCGGAACGTTGGTCTTGCCGACCACCACGGCGCCCGCGGCGCGCACGCGCCCCACCATCACATTGTCCCAGCTCGGCACGAAGTCGCGATAGAGCGGCGATCCGTAGGTCGTGAGCAGGTCCTTGGTCTCCTCGAGATCCTTGATTCCGGTCGGCAGGCCATGCAGCAGCGGCAGCTCCTCGCCGCGGCGCACCGCGGCTTCGGCCGCCTTCGCCTCCTTGCGCGCGCGCTTCACCGACATCGCCGTCACGGCATTGACCGCCGGGTTCACTTCTTCGATGCGTTCGAGGCAAGCGTCCAACAATTCGACCGGCGAAATTTCCTTGGTGCCGATGCGGCGGCGCAGTTCGACAGCGGTGAGCGAAACCAGTTCTTCGTTGGACATTCTTCCCCCTCGGTGGAAGCAGAGCTTAGCCCTTCCCGTTTCCCCGGGGGAAGGGCACGATGGATGCGGGAGGAAGACACATGGCACATGCGCTGCGCGACAAGGCGGCGATCAGCGGCATCGGCGAAACGGCCTATACCCGGGGCACGCCCAAGAGCGCGCTGGCGCTGCAGCTCGAGGCGAGCCTGGCCGCGATCGCCGATGCGGGCTTGAGCCCGCGCGACATCGATGGCGTCGTGCCGTATTTCCCCGGCGGTGGCATCGCCGAGGATTTCATCGCCAATCTCGGCCTGCCCGACCTCAAGCTGTCGTTGTTCGTGCCGATGGGCGGCGCCACCTGCGTCGCCGCCATCCAGAGCGCCGTCATGGCGGTGGCGACGGGCGTGTGCAGGCACGTGCTCATCTCGGTCGGGCGCACCGGCTATTCCGGGGCCCGCGTCAGCACGCGCCTGCAGCAGTTCCCGCAATTCGCGTTGGCCGCCGAGTTCGAGGCGCCGATCGGCATGTTCGCGCCGGCCCAGCTCTATGCCCAGGGCGCGCGCCGCCACATGGAGCTCTACGGCACCACGCCGCGCCACTTCGCCGAGGTCGCCGTGGTGACGCGCCAGCATGCGATCCTGAATGGCAATGTGGTGATGAACAAGCCGCTCACCGTCGAGGAGCATCACGCTTCGCGCATGATCGCCGATCCGTTCCGCCTGTTCGATTGCAGCCTGGAGAGCGACGGCGGCGCGGCGATCATCGTCAGCGCCGCCGATCGGGCGCGCGACCTGAAGAAGCCCCTGGTCACCGTGAAAGGCGTGGCCGAAGGCCATCCCAACTCGCCGGCCTCGATCGCCCAGAGACCCGACCTGCTGGAGTTCGGCCTCGCGAAGGCCGCACCGCGCGCCTATGCCATGGCGGGCGTCGGGCCGAAGGACATCGACGTGGCCGAGATCTACGACTGCTTCACCTTCACGGTGATCAACCAGCTCGAGCTTTTGGGCTTCTGCAAAAAGGGCGAGGGCGGGCCGTTCGTCATGGATGGCCGCATCGCGCTCGGCGGTGAGCTGCCCCTCAACACCCATGGCGGGCTCCTGAGCCAGGGCCATGTCGTGGGCCTGAACCACGTCGTCGAGCTGACGCGCCAGCTGCGCCGAGAGGCTGGCAAGGCGCAGGTCGAGGATGCGGAGGTCGGCCTGGTCACCGGCTACGGCGACATGGGCGACGGCTCGGTCGCCATCTTGGCGAGGGCCGCATGAGCGCCGCCGTAACGCCGTCCGCCCCCGAGCGTCCGCTGCCGACGCCGACGCGCGAAAGCCAGCCGTTCTGGGACGGCATGCGCGAGGGCCGCTTCATGCTCCAGCACTGCGCGGCCTGCGGCAAGGTGCGGCACTATCCGCGGCCGGTCTGCCCGCACTGCTTTTCGATGGACAGCACCTTCAGGGAGGCGCCGACCGGCGGCGCGATCCATTCCTGGACGGTCTGCCACCATCCCTTCAATTTCTTCTTCAAGGCCGCCGCTCCCTACATCGTGGCGCTGGTCGACATGGATGCCGGCGTGCGGGTGAACGCACCGCTGCGCGGCGTCGACGAAGCCGATCTCAAGATCGGCAAGCGCGTCAGGCTGGGCTTCGAGCCGGTGACGACGGACGTGACCCTGCCGTTCTTCACCGCCGGGTGACGGTCATAGCGCCTTCCTGAAAGTGAGGTTGTAGCGGCGTCGGCCGGCCAGCGGATGCTCGCCGTCCTTCAGCGCCAGCACGCCATGATGGGCGAGGCGCGACGGTCCGCCCCACACCACGACGTCGCCGTGCTGCAGCGGCACGTTCAAGGGACGGTCGCCGCGCTTGAGGCCGCCGAACTGGAAGGTGGCCGGCAGGCCGAGCGACACCGACACGACGGGATGAGCGTGATCGCGCTCGTCCTTGTCCTGGTGCAGCGACAGGCGCGCGCCGGGTTCGTAATGGTTGATCAGGCAGGCGTCGGGCACGAAACCCGGAAAGCCCGCCTTGTCGGCCGCCTCCCGCGCCAGGCTGCGGAACAGGTCCGGCATCGGCGGCCACGGCGCGCCGCTTTGCGGGTCGTGCCGGTCGTAGCGGTATCCCATGCGGTCGGTGACCCAGCCGGCGCTGCCGCAATTGGTCATCGCCACCGACATCTGGAAGCCGCCCGGCGTCACCATACGCCGGAACGGCGCGCGCCGGGCGATGCGGTCGATGGCAGCCAGCAGCTTCGCCTCGAGCGGCCGGGCCAAGCCACGCAGCAGCACGGCGCCGTCGCGCAGCTCCTGCGTGGCTTCGAGCTCGAACAGGTCGGGTGTCATGGGCTCACTATGGCTGGCCGGTTCGCGAATTCCAGTCCGCTGCCGGAGTGTCTGGCGGCAACGGCATGCCTATGTTGCTGCTCCAACGATGGAGAAGACCATGGCAAACACGATCCGCTACGCCGCGGGACAAAGCTCCCTCGGCCCGTTCGTCGCCGCCCTGTCCGAGCGGGGCCTTGCGCTTGTGGAATTCGGCGAGGTGAACGAGAGGGCACTGCGCCACCATTTTCCTGACGCCGACCTGATCGAAGATCCGCCGGCATTGCAAGGGACGTTGGCCAGGCTCGCCGAGCTGATCGAGCACCCCGAGAACGACGCACATTTTGCGCTCGACCTGCGAGGCTCGCCCTTCGAGCTCGAGGTGTGGCGCGCCCTGCACGACATTCCGGCGGGCACGACCGCGACCTACGGCGAGATCGCGTCCCGCCTCGGCGCGCCGCGCGAGGCTCGCGAAGTGGGCGAGGCCTGCGCCGCGAACCGGCTGGCGGTGGTCGTTCCGTGTCACCGGATCGTGAAGAAGGACGGATCGATTTCGGGCTACCGCTGGGGCGTCAAGCGCAAGCGGGCCCTGCTCGAAAGAGAACACAGGGCAGGCCTCTTGCGTCCCTTGGACGCCGCCCCAAATCGGACGGCATACATCTAGCGGGAGTGCCATGATGAGATTTTCGGCAGGTGCGGCAGCTTCGATCGTCATGGTCCTCGCCGGAAGTCAGGCCTTCGCCCAGTCAGGCAACGCCAGCCGCGGCCAGCGCCTGTTCAACCAGCAGTGCCGCACCTGCCATACGCTCGAGCAGGGCGGCGCGAGCGTGGCCGGCCCCAACCTGCACGGCCTGTTCGGCCGCAAGGCCGGCACGGCAGTGGGCTACGACTTCTCCGAGGCGATGAAGAAATCGGGCATCGTGTGGGACGAAGTCACGCTTGCCGAGTATTGCCGCGATCCCAAGGCCAAGGTGCCCGACACCAAGATGGTGTTCAACGGCGTGAAGCAGCCCGCCCAGCTTGCCGATCTCGTGGCCTACCTCAAGCAGGCAACGCAGTAGCGCTGTCGCGCGAGCGGACATAGACGCTCGCGCCCAGAACGAGGCCCATCGCCAGCGCGCCGAAGGCGATGCGGTAGGCGACGTCGGAATTGCCGAACGCCTCGATGATGTAGCCGACCAGCGTGGGCAGCACGGTCAGTCCCAGGCACTGCGCCATGTTCACCGTGGTGACGCCGCGGCCGGCCAGCCGGTCGGGAAAGAGCGTGCGGCCCTGCGCCACGATCACCGTGCCGAAGGCGCAGAAGAAGCAGAGCGCCGTGAGCAGCACAACAGCGAGCAGAAGCGGCGGCCGCGGCAGCAGCGCAAGGAGCGCGAGCAGCGCCATCGAGATCGTGGCGCCGCCAAGCACGACCTTCTTGCGCGAGCGCAGCAGGCGGTCCATCGGCCCATAGGCCAGGATTCCCAGGATCTGGGCCACGCCCATGGCGAAAAGCACGTTGCCGCGCTCGACCGCGTCGAGCTTGTAGACGTCGTAGAGATAGGGGCCGCCCCAGACGCCCAGCACCGTCAGCATGGTGGCGTAGGCGAAGAAATGCATGGCGAGCACCGGCCCCAGCCCGGGCGTCGTCCACACTTCCATCAGCCCTCGGGCGATCTCGCCGAAGCTCTCGCGTCGCGCCGCCGGCGCGGGCCGATCGGGCGGCCGGTCGCGCACGCCGGCATGGAAGGCGACCGCCACTAGCGCGGTGACGACGCCGAGGCCCAGGAAGCCGTTGCGCCAGCCCACCGTGGCGGCGATCCAGGCGAGCGGCGTGGCGGCCGCCAGGGTGCCGATGTTGGAGGCGGCGAATACGCAGGACAGCGCCGTCGCCAGCCGCGCCGGCTCGAACCAGCGCGAGCAGAGGAACACGACCGACATGAAGGATGCGGCGCAGCCCACGCCGACGACGGCGCGCCCGGCGATCAGGTCGAAGGCATTTGCCGATACGGCGATCCACAGCGCGCCGGCGACGGCGACGAAGGACAATGCCGTGACCGTGCGGCGCGCGCCGTAGCGGTCGAACCACATGCCGACCGGAACCTGCACGGCGAACAGCGCGAAGAAGAAGGCGCTGCCCGCCCAGCCGAGCTGGCGCGCCGAAAGGCCGAGGTCGCGCGCCAGTTCCGGCGCGATCACGCTGTTGGACACGCGGTAGAACTGGCTGAGGCAGGTGACGGCGATCAGCAGGACGAGCAGGGGCAATTTCGATGCCATGGGGCGGCCGGACTAGCATGGCTATTCGCCGCTGTCCTTCGGCGTGGACCGAAGCATCGCCTTGCGCCACGATGCCGGGCAGAATGGCTGCCGCTACTGCTTCCCGACCCACGCCGATCGCCTGGCTGGTGGCTCCCGCGATGCTGTTGTTCGTGCTGTTCTTCGTCCTGCCGTTCGGCGTCATGGCGGCGATGTCGTTCTTTTCCTCCAATCCCGTCACAAATCCCAACGCCTTCCTGACGACGCGCCACTACGAGCGCTTCATCTTCGACTCGGCGGACATCTTCCATGACGCGCTGTGGGAGACGCTGCGCATCGGGCTCATCACCACGGTTGCGGCGCTGCTGATCGGCTATCCGCTGGCGCACTGGATGGCGCGCATGCAGTCTCGGCTGGGCCATGCGCTGGTGCTGATGGCGGTGATCGCGCCCATGCTGACCGGCATCGTGGTCCGCACCTTCGCCTGGATGACCATCCTGCAGGACAAGGGCGTCATCAACACGCTGCTGATCCAGTGGGGCGTGATCGAAAAGCCGCTGCCGCTGATGTACAACGAGTTCGGCACCGTCGTGGCCCTGGTCCATATCTACGTGCCCTTCATGGTGCTGACCCTGACCGGCGTGATCGGCCGCATCGACGAGCGGCTGGAGCAGGCCGCGCGCAGCCTGGGCGCGGGCCGCCTGCGCGCCTTCGCCGAGGTCACCCTGCCGCTCAGCCTGCCCGGCATCCTGGCGGGCTCGCTGCTGGTGTTCGCCCTGTCGATCAGCGCCTACGTCACGCCCTCGCTGATGGGCGGCACCGACGTGCTGACCTTGCCCATGCTGATCGCCCAGCAGGTCGGCACCAACTTCAATCCGAACTTCGCCGGTGCGCTGGGCGTCATCCTGCTGCTGGTCTCGCTCACGATCGTCGTCGCCTACAACAGGATCCTGGTCCGCCTGTCGGGCGAGCAGGGGCTGGCATGAGCGCGGCCGCCAACACGCCGCCGTTCGATATCGGCCGCGCCGCCTATCTCGCGCTGAACGTCGCCTTGCTCGTGTTCCTGCTGGCGCCCATCGCCATCATTCTGATCTTCGCGCTGAACCCCACGCCCTACATCTCCTTCCCGCCGGTCGGCGTCAGCCTGCGCTGGTTCGAGAAGTTCTTCGGCAGTGCGGAATTCATGAACGCCCTCTTCCTGTCGCTGTGGGTGGCGGGCTGCGTGCTGGCGCTTTCCATCGTGATCGGCGGAGCCTGCGCGCTGGCGCTGGCGCGCGGCGGGCTGCCGGGGCGGGCCTTTCTCACCGCCTTCTTCATGTCACCTCTCATGCTGCCTGCCATCCTGACCGGCCTGGCGCTGTTCCAGTCGTACCTGCTGGCGGGGATCGGCCGGCCGGTCTGGGGGCTGATCCTTGCCCATACCCTGGTCGCCGTGCCCTACGTGATCCGCACCACCCTGGCTGTGCTGCACAATTTCGACCGCCGGATCGAGGAGGCTGCCGCGGTGCTGGGCGCCAGCCCGCTGCGCGTCTTCTTCGAGGTCACTCTGCCCCTGATCCGGCCAGGCGTGTTCGCCGGCGGCGTATTCGCCTTCATCGTCTCGTTCGACCAGTTCCCGGTGTCGCTGTTCCTGGTGGTGCCCAAGGGCGAGACCCTGCCGGTGGTGCTGTTCAACTACATGAAATTCGACCTCGATGGGGCCATTGCCGCCGCCTCGATGGTCTCGATCTTGCTGGCCCTGTCGGTGGTGCTGGTGCTGGAAAGGCTGATCGGGCTCAAGGCCTACGTTAAGCTCTGACGGGAAGAACAAAGGGGTGCCTCATGATTTCACGTCGTAAAGCCTTGCAGGCCGGCGCTGGCCTGGCCGCCATCGGCACGCTCGGCACGCTCGGCGCGCCGTCGATCCTTTATGCCCAGACCAAGACGCTCAAGATCACCACCTGGGGCGGCAAGTGGGGAGAGATCATGAAGGCCACGGTCCTGCCGGCCTTCGAGAAGGAGTTCAAGTGCACGGTGCAGGCCGACCAGGCCTTCCCCTATGTGCCCAAGCTGCAGGCCAGCCCGCGCAACGACCCGCTTTACGACGTGCTGCACACCAACTCCAACGAGCAATGGAACTGCCTCACCGAAGGGCTGGTGATGGACAAGATCACCGCCAAGGAGGTGCCCAACGTCGCCGACGTCTATCCCTGGGCGGTGAGCGACAAGATCGTGGGCGTGGCGATCTTCACCTCGGCGATCGGGCTCGGCTACCGCACCGACAAGGGGCTGACCAAGCCGGCCTCCTGGAAGGATCTCGCCGACCCCAAGCTCGCCGGCATGCGCGGCGGCTACATCATCCCGGTCAACAGCCTCGGCCAGTGCCATCTCATGATGCTGGGCAAGGTCTACGGCAAGGGCCTCACCGACCTCGACGCCGCCTACAAGGCGCTGGAGCAGCTCAAGCCGATCAAGCTGGTCGATTTCACCGGCCAGATGGAGAAGATGCTGCTGTCGGGCGAGGTCATCGAAGGCGTCATCCACGATTCCGGCGTTTATCGCTACGACGGCCAGAACCAGCCGATCGATTTCTCCAGCCCGTCGGAAGGCGTGCTGGCGCTGGAGCAGGTGCTGAACGTGACCCCGGGCTCGAAGGTCAAGGAGCTGGCCTTCGCCTATATCGACTACATGCTGCGGCCCGACGTGCAGAAGCTCCTGGCCGAGGGCGTGTGGTACTCGCCGGCCAACAAGAAGGTGAAGCTCAGCCCCAAGTACGACGCCAAGCTGCTCACCACCGAGGCCAAAGTCGCCACGCTGATCCAGCCCGACTGGAAATGGTACAACGCGCGCAAGGAAGACATCGACGCGCGGGTCACGAAGATTCTGAAAGGGTAATGCTGTCAACCCGAGCGCGGCGAGGGACCTTTCCCGATCGGCAAAGGTTCCTCGGCGTTCGGCCTCGGGATGACATTGTGCGCGTATGACCTCCGCCGCCATCAGACTCGAGAACGTGACCAAGACCTTCGACGGCCGGGTGGTGGCCGTCGACGGAGTCACGCTCGACATCGCGGCGGGCGAGTTCTTTTCCCTGCTTGGCCCGTCGGGCTGCGGCAAGACCACGTCCTTGCGCATGATCGCGGGCTTCGAGCTGCCGGACTCCGGGCGGGTCCATGTCGGCGGCAGGGACATCACCGACCTGCCGGTGCACAGGCGCGACATGGGCATGGTGTTCCAGTCCTATGCGCTCTTCCCCCATCGCACGGTGGCCGAGAACGTGGCCTTCGGCCTGCGCATGCGCGAGGTGGCCAGGCCCGAGATCGAGCGCCGCGTCAAGGCGGCGCTGGCCCAGGTCGCGCTGGGCGGCCTGGAGGAACGCAAGCCCGCTCAGCTCTCGGGCGGCCAGCAGCAGCGGGTCGCGCTGGCCCGCGCGCTGGTCATCGAGCCGCCGGTGCTGCTGTGCGACGAGCCGCTGGGCGCGCTCGACCGCAAGCTGCGCCAGCAGATGCAGTTCGAGCTGAAGGATCTCCAGAAGCGCCTGGGCGTCACCCTGGTGTTCGTCACCCACGACCAGGAAGAGGCGCTCGCCATGAGCGACCGCATCGCCGTGATGAACCACGGCCGGGTCGAGCAGGTCGGGGCGCCCACCGAGATCTACGAGCGGCCGCGCACGCGTTTCGTCGCCGACTTCATCGGCGAGATCAACATCCTGGAGGAGGGCGGGCGGGCAAGCGCCTTGCGGCCGGAGAAGGTCCGCCTGGTTCCGGCCGCCGAAGCGCGCCTGGCCGGCACGATCGAGACCGCCAACTTCCTGGGCGGCTCGACGCTCTACCGCGTCCGCGCCGGCGACGGCCGCACGCTCCTGGCGCGCGAGACCCATGCCGGCGAACGCGCCTTGCGGGACGCCGGCGACGCCGTGGGCCTGGCCTGGAACGATTCCGACGCAGTGGCGCTGGAAGGCTGACCTTCTGGACGGCGGGTCTCCGCCCGCATGAGCGCGCGGGACGCGCGCGGTCCAGATGACTATGATACCGGCATGTCCAGTACCCTCGGAATCATCACCATCGGCCAGGCGCCGCGCGACGACATTGCCGCGCTGTTCGCCAGCCATGCGCCCGCCGGCACCAGGGTTGTCCTGTGCGGCGCGCTCGACGGGCTGTCCGATGCCGAAGTCGATGGGCTGACGCCCGAAAGCGGCGCCGACACGCTCTATACCCGCCTGCGCGGCGGTCGCGACGTCAAGATCTCCAAGAAGGCGGTGATCGCCCGCTCGCCGCAAACCCTGGCAAAGCTGCGCGACGGTGGCTGCGACGTGCTGGTTTACGCCTGCACCGGCGAATTTCCGCCGATGCCGGGCGACGAAGGGGTGCTGTTCCCCTCGCGGGTGCTGAACGGACTGGCGACCGGCCTGCTGCCCCAGGGCCGCCTGGGGCTTCTGGTGCCGCTTGCCGAGCAGATCGGCAAGCTCAGTTCGAAATGGGCGCGGCCCGGCCTCGAGATCGTGGCCGAGCCGCTGGCGCCCAGCGCCGGCGCCGACGAAGCCGGGCAGGCCGCCCGCCGGCTCGCCGCGCACAAGCCCGACCTCGTCGCCATGGATTGCATGAGCTACACGCCCGCCACCAAGGAGTGGGTCAAGGGTCCGCTCGGCGTGCCGGCGCTGCTCGCCATCACGGCAACCGGCCGGGTGCTGCGCGAGATGCTCGAATGACGACGGCAACGGCGGCCGGGTGCTGCATCGTCGGCGGCGGCCCGGCGGGCATGATGCTGGGCTTTCTGCTGGCGCGGGCCGGCGTGAAGACCGTGGTGCTGGAGAAGCACGGCGATTTCCTGCGCGACTTCCGCGGCGACACCGTCCATCCCTCGACCCTCAATGTCATGGATGAGCTGGGACTGCTCGACGAGTTCCTGAAGCTGCCGCACCAGGAAGTGTCGCGGTTCGGCGCGCAGTTCGGCGAGGAGCGGGTGCAGGTCGCCGATTTCTCCCACCTGCCGGGGCGCAGCGGATTCATCGCCCTGATGCCGCAATGGGACTTCCTCGATTTCCTGGCCGCCCAGGGCAAGCGCTACCCGGCCTTCTCCGTGCTCATGAAGGCCGAGGCGACCGGCCTCATCGAGGAGGGTGGCAAGGTGGTCGGTGTGCGCGCCACGGTCGAGGACGCCCCGCAGGAGATCCGCGCCGATCTGGTGGTCGGCGCTGACGGTCGCCACTCGACGGTGCGCGCCAGCGCGGGCTTCGAGGTCAAGGTCCTGGGCGCGCCCATGGATGTTGTGTGGTTCCGTCTCTCCCACAAGCTCAGCGATTCGATCGAGACCATGGGGCGCTTCGACCGCGGCAGCATCCTGGTGATGCTGGATCGCGGCGATTACTGGCAATGCGCCTATGTCATCGCCAAGGGCTCGGCCGATGCCTTGAAGTCGGCCGGCATCGAGGCGTTCCGCTCGCGCGTCGTCGCCCTCATGCCGTTCCTGGCCGATCGCGTGCAGGAACTCAAGACGGTCGACGACCTGAAGCTGCTCACCGTCGGCGTCGAGCGCCTGGAGAAGTGGTGGAAGCCCGGCCTGCTCTGTATCGGCGATGCCGCCCATACCATGTCGCCGATCGGCGGCGTGGGGGTGAACATCGCGGTGCAGGATGCCGTCGCCGCCGCCAACATCCTTGCCGCGGCGCTCAGGGAAGGTCGCCTGCGGGACTCCGATCTCCAGGCCGTGCAGGCGCGCCGACGGTGGCCGGTCCGCGCCACCCAGGCGATCCAGGTCTTCCTGCAGAACCGGATGATCGCGCCGACGCTTGCCGGCACGCGACCGTTGCGCCCGCCCTGGCCGGTGCGGCTGCTCGACCGTTTCCCGCTGCTGCGCCGTATCCCGGCGCGCGTGCTGGGGCTCGGGGTGCAGCCCGAGCATGTGATGACGAAGCCTGCCTAGCCAGGGCAGGCTTTGCTGCAGATCAAGGCAGCCGGCTGGAGCCTGCCTAGGCTGTACCCGTTACGCGGAGGGACAATGAAAGTCGTCGGACCACCCACCACGCTTGTGCTTGTCATCGCGACGCTGCTGCCGAACCTTGCCGCCGCCCAGGACGTGCTGCGCGGACAGGCACTGGCCGAACGCTGGTGCGCCAACTGTCACGTGGTCACTCGCGCCGCGACCACGGGCCAGTCCAACGGATTGCCGACCTTTCCCGCGCTCGCCGCGCGCAAGGACATCACGGCCGCGAGCCTCAAGGGCGCCATGACCGCCACGCACAGCCGCATGCCCGACTTCCAGCTGGGCGCGCGCGATCAGGATGATTTGGCAGCCTATATTCTAAGCCTGCGACCTCACTGACGAGGCCGTCGTCACTTCACGGCAGCCGCCGCCTTGGCCTGGCGGATGGCGAGTGCCAGCGCTGCGCCAAGATCGCTCAGCAGCTTGCCGGTGGCCTCGTCGTTGAGCTTGCCGTCGGTGAAGCGGTTTTGCGCCTGGCCGATCATGACTTCCGGCTTGTTGACCGGCCGCCCGTCCAGGAACACCAGGGTCTGGCGCAGCTGGTATTGCGCCCGCGCCGTGCCCAGCGCGCCGCCCGAAGCGCCGAGCAGGGCGGTCGGCTTGGCGGCAAACGGCTGCGGCGTCGTGCGCGACAGCCAGTCGATGGCATTCTTCAACACGCCCGAGATGCCGTAATTGTATTCGGGGCTGACCAGCACGAGGCCGTCTGCCTCGATCATGGCCTTCTGCGCGGCCTGCACCTTGTCGGGAAAGCCCTTGGCCTGGATGTCGGCGTTGTAGAGCGGCCAGTCGCCGATCTCGATCGTCTGTACCGAGGTTCCGGCGGGAGCCCGCTCGATGAAGGCGTGCAGCGCCATCTTGTTGAATGAACCCTGGCGCAGGCTGCCACAGAAGGCGACGAGTTTGATTGGCTCGGACATTGCTCGGTTTCTCTCCGGTTACTGATCCTTTGTCAGCGCGAAAGCAGGCGGCTACATAGAAGCCGCCGGGAGAATTGGCAACGCATGCCGCTACGCGACATCACACTCGACGACATCGAATCGCTCGCCGTCGGCGCCTGGGTTTTGGGCACCGGTGGCGGCGGCAGTCCCTATCTCGGGCTGCTGAACATGCGCGCCCTCTACAAGGAGGGCTGTCGCGTGCAGCTCATGCCCTCGGAGGACCTGCTGGACGACGACTGGGTGGCCGCCGTGTCGAACATGGGCGCGCCGCTGGTCGGCCAGGAACGGCTGACCGACAGCCGCACCATCGCCCGTGCCGTGGCGTTGATGGAGGAGCATACAGGCCGCCGCTTTCGCGGAATCATGTCGCTCGAGATCGGCGGCGGCAATTCGATCCAGCCCCTGATGGCCGCGGCGCATCTCAAGCGCCCGGTGATCGATTCCGACATGATGGGCCGCGCCTATCCTGAGGCGCAGATGACCTCGGTCGCGGTCGGCGATCTTGTGCCCTGTCCGCTCACCACCGTCGATGTGCGCGGGCTCGAGTCCGTGGTGGACAAGGTGCCGACCTGGAAATGGATGGAGCGGGTGAGCCGCAAGATCTGCGTCGAATACGGCTCGATCGCCTCGACCTGCAAGGCCCCGCGCACCGGCGCCGAGGTCAAGAAGTGGGGTATCCACGGCACCACGACCAAGGCCATCGCCATCGGCCATGCCGTCCGCGAGGCGCAGCGCCGGCACGAGGACCCGGTCGCCGCGATCTTGGGCGTCGAGCCGGGCAAGGTCCTCTACAAGGGCAAGGTCGTCGACGTCGAACGCCGCGCCACCGAAGGCTTCCTGCGCGGCCGCACGCGCTTCGACGGCATGGACGAATACAAGGGTGCCGCCCTGGAGCTCAACTTCCAGAACGAATGGATCGTGGCCTGGCTCGACGGCAAACCGATCGCCATGTCGCCTGACCTGATTTGCGTGCTCGAACTCGGTGTCGGGCGAGGCGGTCGGCACCGAGACCATCCGTTACGGCCAGCGGGTCACGGTGATCGCTTTGCCGCCGCCGCCGGTGTTCCTCTCGGAAAAGGGCCTGAGCCATGTCGGCCCGCGCGCCTTCGGCTACGACATCGATTTCAAGAGCGTCTTTGCGTGAGCTTTCCCCGTGAGTAGGCGCGACATCACCGCCGACGACATCGAATCGCTCGCCGTCGGCGCCTGGATCCTCGGCACCGGCGGCGGCGGCAATCCCTACCTGCCCCTCCTGAACATGCGCGCGCTCTATCGCGATGGTCATCGCGTGCAGCTCATCGACGCCGCGGACCTCGGCGACGACGACTGGGTCGGCACCGTCGCCAACATGGGCGCGCCCTTGGTCGGCCAGGAGCGGCTGACCGACAGCCTCACTCTCGCGCGCGCGGTGTCGGCGATGGAGGCGCATATCGGCCGCCGTTTCGCCGCCCTCATGAGCATGGAAATCGGCGGCGCCAATGGCGTGCGGCCGTTGATGGCCGCGGCGCATCTCCGGCGGCCGGTGGTCGATTCCGACACGATGGGCCGCGCCTATCCCGAGGCGCAGATGACCTCGGTGGCGGTGGGCGGGCTGACGCCATATCCTCTGACCGCGGTCGATGTGCGCGGCTTCGAAAGCATCGTGCACAAGGTGCCGACCTGGAAGTGGGCCGAGCGGGTCGCGCGCAAGATCTGCGTCGAATACGGCTCGGTCGCCGCCACCTGCCAGCCGCCGCGCACCGGCGCGGAGGTCAAGCGTTGGGGCATCCACGGCACGATCACCAAGGCGATGGCGATCGGCCGCGCGGTGCGCGAGGCCCAGCGCCGGCACGACGATCCCGTCGCCGCCATCCTGTCGGTCGAGCCCGGCCAACTCCTGTACAAGGGCAAGGTGATCGACGTCGAACGCCGCGCCACCGAGGGATTTCTGCGTGGCGTTGCGCGCTTCGACGGCATGGACGACTGGCGCGGCTCGGCGCTCACGATCAACTTCCAGAACGAATGGATCGTGGCCTGGCGCGACGGCCAGCCGCTGGCCATGTCGCCCGACCTGATCTGCGTGCTCGACTCGATATCCGGCGAAGCGGTCGGCAGCGAGACCATCCGCTACGGCCAGAGGGTGACCGTGATCGCGCTGCCGCCGCCCGCCGTCTTCCTCTCGCCGCGCGGGCTGGAGCATGTCGGCCCGCGCGCCTTCGGCTATGACCTCGATTTCAGGAGTGTTTTTTCCACATGAGACGTATCGGCATCGATGTCGGCGGCACCAATACCGACGCCGTCCTGATCGAAGAAGGCAAGGTGGCGGGCGCCGTCAAGGCGCCGACCAGCGAGGATGTCACCACGGGCATCCTCGATTCGCTGAAATGCCTCGGCGCCACCGGCGTGCTGGAAGGCAAGCGCATCGACGGCGTGATGATCGGCACGACGCATTTCATCAACGCCGTCGTCCAGCGCCGGCACCTCACCAGGGTCGCCGCGCTGCGGCTCGGCATGCCGGCGTCGGCCTCGCTGCCGCCCTTCTGCGACTGGCCGGAGGATCTCGCAGCGCTGGTGCGCGGCGGCGTGTGGATGGTGGAAGGCGGCCACGAGTATGACGGCCGGCCCTTCATGCCGCTCGACGAGGCGGCCGTCACCAGGGCGGCGCAGGAGATGAAGGCGGCGGGTCTCAAGTCCGTCGGCATCTCGTCGATCTTCTCGCCGCTCGACCCCGGCCACGAAAGACGCGCAGCCGAGCTGGTGCTGGCCGTGATCCCCGATGCCGCCATCACCTGCTCGTCGGACCTCGGTCGCATCGGCCTGCTCGAGCGCGAGAATGCCGGCCTGCTGAATGCGGCGCTCGCCGACCTGTCGCGCGACACGATCGCGGCCTTCGAGACGGCGATGCGGGAATCGGGCATCGCCGCGCCCCTGTTCATCACCCAGAACGACGGCACGGTGGCGGAGGCCGGGCAGGCGCGCCGGCTGCCGGTCTATTCCTTCGCCTCGGGCGCCACCAATTCGATGCGCGGCGCCGCCTACCTGTCGGGCCTCAGCGATGCCATGGTGATCGATGTCGGCGGCACGACCACCGACGTCGGCCAGCTCAAGAACGGCTTCCCGCGCGAGGCCAATTCGGTGGTCAAGGTGGGCGGTGTGCGCACGCTGTTTCGCATGCCCGACCTGCTGTCCATCGGTCTGGGCGGCGGCAGCCACGTCTCGCTGGATCCGCTGAAGGTCGGGCCGCTATCCGTCGGCTATCGCCTGCTGAAGGACGGCATCGCCTTCGGCGGCAGGCAGCTCACCACGACCGACATCGCCGTCGCGTCCGGCATGCTGGCGCTCGGTGACAGGAAGAAGGTCGCCTATCTCGACGAGGCGACGTGTCGAAAGGTGTTCGCCGAGGCCGCGCGCCTGGCCGAGGAGGCGATCGACCGCATGAAGACCGAGGCGGGTGACGTGCCGCTGATCGCAGTCGGCGGCGGCGCCTTCCTCATCCCGGACAGGCTGCCGGGCGTCTCCAAGGTCATCCATGTCGAGCACGGCGACTGCGCCAACGCCGTGGGGGCGGCGATCGCGCAGGTCTCGGGCGAGTGCGACCAGATCTTCAAGGACATGAGCCGCCGCGACGCGCTGGCTGCCGCACAGGGCATCGCCAACGACCGGGCCGTGGCGGCCGGCGCCGAGCGCAAAAGCCTCGCCACCATCGAAAGCGAGGACATGCCGCTGGCTTACCTGCCGGGCAATTCGGTGCGCGTGCGCGTGCGTGTCGTGGGCGATGTCGCGGCGGGCTGATCTGTCCGTTGCGCTCGGCAGAGGGCCGGCAAACTGCTACGCTGCCGCCGAAATCAACGGGAGAACAATGAAACGATCCGTCGCCGCCGCTCTTGGTCTTTGTCTTTCCCTCTTGGCATCGTCCGCTTCCGCCCAAGGCATGGTGGGGCAGAATCAGCCGCCCGACCAATGGGTCATGAACTGCAACACGCAGAGCGGCCGTGACTGCACGGTGTCGGCCCTGATCGACGGCGGTCCGAACAACCTGCTGGGGACCTTCCTGATCGTGAGCTATTCGGTCGCCTACACCACGCTCACCGTCGTGGTCGACGGCGTGGGCCATGGTGCCAGCATGCAGGTCGACTGGCATCCCTGGGTTTCGACCGGCATCTGCAGCGGCGGCGAGAGCTCCTATGTCCAGGACAAGTCCGCCGATCTTCTGCAGCAGATGCTGTCGGGCCAGCGCATCGTCGTGCAGGTCTCCATGTTGGACGATTCGATGACCGGCCCGCTCAGCCAGAGCCTGAATGGCTTCAAGACCCAGTATGAGAGGGCCGTCCGGGCCCAGCGGGGCCGCTGAAGCCGCGCGGTCCGGTCTCCTTCAGTCGACCTTGGTTGTGGCCAGCATGCCGTAGTTGCCGACGATGGTCGGCTGGGCAGCTTCCGGAGGCACCGCGCAGCGCTCGCGAACGCCGGTCGAGAAGGCGCGGAAGGACTCCAGGGCGGAGAGCGGCGTGGCGCCGTCCTCCAGCGACGCCAGATGCACGAAGGTGTCGTCCGGCAGTCGGAAGACGGCGTAACGCAGTCCTGCCGGCGCCTTTTCCTGCAGCTCGCCGAACACCGCGGTGCTGAGGCGCTGGTTCTCGTCGGCCTTGTCCGGCTTGGCCGTGTAACGCACCAATGTCCATTTCATGGCATGCCTTTCCGTTGGGTTGCTGTCCTGAAGACGACCGGGGAGCGGTGAAGGATTCGCAAAAAAGTTTTCTGTCGGGCGAATCTTTTCGGCCTGCCCGGACGTCCTGCTGGCATAGTTGTCCGGCCGACCAACTGAGGGGTGCATGACCGACCCGCACGCAGGCTTCGAGCAGCTCCTGGTGGAAATGCGGCCCAAGCTGCATCGCTATTGCGCGCGCATGACCGGCTCGGTCATCGATGGCGAGGATGTGCTGCAGAAGGCGCTGGCGAAGGCCATCCAGGCCTTCCCAGGCGCGAGCCCGATCGCCAATCCGCAGGGCTGGCTGTTCCGCATCGCCCACAACGCGGCGCTCGATTTCCTGCGTCGCCGTGCGCGCCAGGAGGGCGCCCACGCCGACGAGGATCTCGACATGATCGCCGATCCCCAGAGCGAGATCGACCGCCGCCAGGTCGCCGCCGCCAGCCTGCACCGGCTGATGCGCCTGCCGGTGGCGCAGCGCAGCAGCGTCATCCTGATGGACGTGCTGGGCCACTCGCTGGAGGAGATTTCGAGCGTCCTCGACACCACCGTGCCGGCGGTCAAGGCCGCGTTGCACCGCGGCCGCAGCCGGCTGCGTGACCTGGCGGCGGAGCCCGACGAGCGCCCCGCTCCGGCCCTGGCCGCGGCCGACCGCGCCCGCCTGGCCGCCTATGTGGCGCGCTTCAACGCGCGCGATTTCGACGCCCTGCGCGACCTCCTGGCCGACGAGGTGAGGGTCGAGGTCGTCAATCGCGTCAACGTCAACGGCCGCAGCGCGGCGGGCCGCTACTTCACCAACTACGGCCAGTCGCGCGACTGGCACCTGGTGCCGGGTTTGGCCGAGGGGCGGCCGGCGGTCCTGGTCTACCATCCCGACGATCCCGATGGCCCGCCGCTCTACTTCATCCTGCTGGACTGGACCGGCGAACGGCTGTCGAAGGTGCGCGACTTCCGCTATGCCCGTTACGTGACCGACGGCGCCGAGCTGATCGAATTCCGCTGACGCCGCCCACCTCAAGGCTTTGTGATGCGCGCCCGGCACGGGAAGGGATGGCATAATGCCGTCCCCAACGAGGGAGGAGGTCGTCATGAACTCGATGCTGGTGCGTTGCGGATTGGCCGGTCTGATGGCGGCTTCGATGTTCGCCTGGACTCCGGCGGCGTTCGCCGAGATGGTGAAGTACAAGGCCGACCTCAAGGCTTCAAGCGAGGTGCCCCCGAACGACAGCAAGGGCAGCGGCGTGCTGACCGCGAGCTACGACACGGCCACCAAGAAGCTGACCTATACCGCGACCTACAAGGACCTCACCGGTCCGGCCACGGCGGCCCACTTCCATGGGCCGGCCGATGCCAAGACCAATGCCGGAGTCGTCGTGCCGGTGAAAGGCGAGATGGCAAGCCCGCTCAAGGGCGAGGCCACGCTCACCGACGCGCAGGCCGCCGACCTCGCGGCCGGCAAGTGGTACTTCAACATCCATACCGCGGCCAACAAGGGTGGCGAGATCCGCGGCCAGGTGACGAAGGGGATGTAGCCGGCCTCCCTGTGGTGTTGGCTTTGGCTATGTCGTCATTGCAGCTTGCGGGCGAATAGCCAGGTCGCGTAGCTCAAGGTCACTGCCGCGATCACCATCATCGGCCACAGCAGGTGCCAGGCGAGCCCCCAGCTGAGATCCTGGAGGAACACGCCGCGCGACAGCGCGATCATGTAGCGGATCGGGTTGACGTAGGTGAGTGTCTGGCACCAGGCGGGCATGTTGGCGATCGGCGTGGCGAAACCCGACAGGACGACGGCGGGCGACAGCGTGAGGAAGACGCCCAGGATCGCCTGCTGCTGGGTCTTGGCGATCGAGGAGATCACCAGGCCGATGCCGATGGCCGCCAGCACGAACACCACGATCCCGGCATCGAACAGCAGGATGTCGCCGACGAACGGCACGCCGTAGGCGAGCACCGTGATGGCGGCGATGACATTGGCTTCGACGAAGCCGATGCACAGCGCGGGAATGGTCTTGCCCGCCAGGATTTCCATCGGCCTGAGCGGAGTGACCAGGAGCTGATCGAAGGTTCCGAGCTCGCGTTCGCGGGCGACGGAGAGCGCGGTGATCAGCAGCGTCGCCACGATCGTCAGGAGGGCGGTGAGCGCCGGCAGGATGAACCACCGGCTTTCGAAGTTGGGGTTGAACCAGGCGTAGGTGTCGATCTCGAGCCCGGCGCCGGCGGTGCCCGGCGGCGCGCGCTCGCGATTGAAGTGTTCGACGATGGTCGCGGCGTAATTCTGGGCGATGAGCGCGGTGTTGGAGCGCCTGCCGTCGAGCAGGAGCTGCACGCGGGCCGGCCGGCCGGCCGCCACGTCAGCGGAGAAGGTCTGGCCGACATGCAGCACGGCCTTGACGCGCTGGGCGGAGAGGTCGCGCTCGACATCGCCGGGATTGTCGTAGGCGGCGGCGACCTGGAAGGCGTCGGAACCCTCGAAACGCGCGACCAGCTCGCGTGCCGGCCGGGCGCGGTCCTCGTTCCAGATGCCGAGCGAGACACGGCGCACGTCGAAGGTCGCCGCATTGGCGAACAGGATCAGCTGCACGATGGGCGGGACCACGAGCACGAACCGGCTCTTGCGGTCCTTCCACAGCATCAGGAATTCCTTGACGATGAGCGAGCGGATGCGACGCCACACGGCCGCTACTCCAGGCTTCGCCGCGTGCGGGCGATCGCCACGGCCAGAAAGAGCGCGGCGAAGGCCAGCAGGATGCCAAGATTGGGCAGCAGGATCGGCCAGACCGTGCCGGCGAGGAACAGCGTCTGCAGGCTCGAGACGTAGTAGCGCGCCGGGAAGGCCATGGTTACCGCCTGGACCCAGGCGGGCATGCTGTCGATGTCGAACATCAGGCCCGACAGGATGAGGGCCGGCATGAAGGTGATCAGGAAGGCGAGCTGGGCCGCCACGAACTGGTTGCGCGCGACCGTCGAGATCACCAGCCCGACCGCCAGCGACACTACCAGGAAGACCGCCGAGATGCCGATCAGCACCAGGAAGGAGCCGCGGAAGGGCACCTCGAAGACGAAGAGGCCCAGGCCGACCGAGATGGCGAGCCCGCCTTGGCCCAGCACGAAATAGGCGACCAGCTTGCCCAGCATGATCTCCGTCATGCTGGCCGGCGACACCATGATCGCTTCCATGGTGCCGCGTTCCCACTCGCGGGCGACGACCAGCGCCGTGAGCAACGCACCGATCATGGTCATCACCAGGGCGATCAGCCCGGGCACGATGAAATTGGCGCTGCGGATCTCCGGGTTGAACCAGTAGCGGTGCTCGACCGAGACCTTGGGCAGGGCGGATTTCCCGCGCTCCGCGAGGCGGGCCTGCGCCCAGTTGGCGATGGTGCCCAGGGCGTAGCCGATGACGATGCGCGCGTTGTTGGCGTCGACGCCGTTCACGAACACGCCGACTTCGGCGGGCTCGAGCGGGTCGACGATCTTGCGCGAGAAATCGCCGCGCAGGACGGCGAAGCCCTCGATCGTGCCGCGCATCAGGGCAGCCTCGGCCTGCCTGGCATTGAGGAACAGCGTCGGCTTGAAGTACGGCGTATTGGCGAAACTCTGATAGAGGCCGGCCGATTCGACGCTGCGGTTCTCATCGACCACGCCGAAGCGGACGTTGCGCGCATCGAGCGAGATGCCGAAGCCGATCAGCATCAGCAGGACGAACGGCATGACCAGGGCGATGGCGATGGAGGAGGGATCGCGCACGATCTGCACGAATTCCTTGCGCAGCAGGCCGCGGAAGCGGCGGCCGAACAGCAGCCGGCCGCTCACGGCGCACCCGCCGTCGGACGCGCGGCCGCGTCATGTGCCTCGATCAGGGCGACGAAGGCATCCTCCAGCGTGGGCTCGGGCAGCGCTTCGCTGGCGAAGCGGCGCTTGAGTTCGTCGGGACGGCCGAGCGCGATCATCTTTCCGGCATAGATGATGGCCAGGCGGTCGCAATACTCGGCCTCGTCCATGAAATGCGACGTCACCAGCACCGTGACGCCGCGGTCGGCCAGCGCGCCGATGCGCCGCCAGAAGCCGCGGCGCATCAGCGGGTCGACGCCGGAGGTCGGCTCGTCGAGGAACAGCACGCGCGGCTCGTGCAGCAGCGCGCAGCCCAGCGCCAACCGCTGCTTGAAGCCGAGTGGCAGGCCGCCCGCCTCGGCCTCGGCGACGTCCTCCAGCTCGAAGCTCTGCAGCGTCCAGGCGATGCGCCGCGCGCGATGCGCGCCGTGCAGTCCGTAGACGCCGCTGAAGAACCCGAGATTGTCGCGCACCGACAGGTTGCCGTAGAGCGAGAAGCGCTGCGACATGTAGCCGATATTCTGGCGCGCGGCGGCGCGCGCCCGGCCGAGATCCATGCCGGCGACGCGCGCGCTGCCGTCGCTCGGCTCGAGCAGGCCGCACAGCATGCGGAAGGTCGTCGACTTGCCCGCGCCGTTGGGGCCCAGCAGGCCGAAGATCTCTCCGGGCGCCACCGTGAAATTGATGTGATCGACGGCCCGGAACGCGCCGAAGTCGCGGGTCAGGTCGTGCGCCTCGATGGTCGCTCCCTCGGGCGGCACAGGAGAGCTGCCGGCATCGTCGGCGGGGGCCATCGGCTTGGTGTCGCCCTGCAGCAGGCTGACGAAGGCGTCCTCGAAGCGCGGCCGCACCGGCCTTGGCGCGGCGCCCGCGATGCCCAGCGAAGCTGGCTGCGGCGGCGCTGCGCCTTCGCGGAGGACCAGGCGCAGGCTGCTGCCCTGGATGGTCGCATCGACGACGTCGCGATGCGCGGCGAGCAGGCGCTGGGCCTTGTGCCGGTCGCGCTCGGGCAGGTCGATCAGGAAGGTTCGGTCGTGCAGCCGTTCGGTGAAGGAGGACGGCGTGCCCGACGCGAGCAGCTGGCCGGCCTGCAGCAGCAGGAAGGCGTCGCAGCGCTCGGCCTCGTCCAGATAGGCCGTGCTCCACACCACGGCGACACCCTCGCCGGCCATCGCCCGCACGATCCGCCACAGTTCGCGCCGCGAGGCCGGATCGACGCCGGCGCTGGGCTCGTCGAGCAGCAGCAGGCGGGGCCTGGCCAGCAGGGCGCAGGCCAGGCCCAGCTTCTGTTTCATGCCACCGGAAAGCTGGCCGGTCAGCCGGTCGGCGAACGGCGCGAGGCCGGTGAAGCCCAGCAGGAAGCCGAAGCGCTCGTGCCGCGTCTCGTCGTCAAGGTCGTGCAGGTCGGCGTGCAGCCTGAGATTCTCGCCGACCGTCAGGTCCTCGTAGAGGCCGGAGCGCTGGGGCATGTAGCCGATGTCGCGCTGGAAGGCGCCGACCGCCGTTACGCTGTCGTGGCCCAGCACCGCGATCGAACCGGCATCGGGGCGCAGCAGCCCGGCCACCAGCCGCAGCAGCGTCGTCTTGCCGGCGCCGTCTGGCCCGACCAGCCCGGTGATCCGGCCCGGCGCAATGCCGGCCGAGACTCCGTCGAGCGCCGCGGTGGCGCCGAAGTGCTTGACGACGCCAGTCGAGCGCGACGGCGGGCGAAGGATCCGGCACGGGCTACTTCCCGAGCGGGATGCGAACCGTCACCGGCATGCCCTGGCGCAGGCGGCTGTCGGGGTCGCGCACGAAGACGCGCAGCCGGTAGACGAGCTGGGTGCGCAATTCGGGGGTTTCGACCGTCTTGGGCGTGAACTCGGCGGTGGGCGAGATGAAGCCGATCCAGCCGTCATAGGCATGGCCGGGATCGGTATCGCTGGCGATCTTCACCGCGAGGCCGGGCTTGATGCGGCCCAGATCCGGCTCGGAGATATAGGTGCGCACCCAGACCTGGTCGGTCAGGGCCACGGTGAAGATCGGCGTGGTCGGCCCCACCATGCTGCCGGGTTCGACGATGCGGCTCAGCACGACACCGTCGGCCGGCGCCTTCAGCTCGGTGTCGGCCAGGCGATTCTCGGCCAGCGACAGCGCCGCTTCGTCGGCCTTCAGCACGGCCTTGGCCTGGTCGATGTCCTCCTGGCGGGGCCCGAGCTCGGTGAGGCGCAGGGCCTGGCTCGACACGTCCAGCCGCGCCCGGGCGGCGTCGTAGCCGTTCTTCGCCTCGTCGTAGAGCTGGCGGGAAACGTTGCCGCCCTGCAGCAGTTCGGTGCGGCGCTTGAGCAGCAGTTCGGCGTCGACCAGCGTGGCGCGGTTGGCCTCGACCGTGGCGCGGTCGCGCGCGATCTCCTCCGGCCGGCTGCCGTTCTCGAGCCGGCGCACCGCGGCACGCTGCGCGTCGACCCTTGCCTTCGACAGCTCCACCAGGTCCCGGTAGGTTTCCGGATCGAGGACGGCCACGGTTTCACCCGCCTTGACAGCATCGCCTTCCTCCCGGCGCAGCGCCTGCAGGCGGCCGGCGGCATTGAACGCCAGATCGACCTGGCGAATGTCGACGTTGCCGTAAAGTGTCAGTTCATCGGGCGAGGGCCGCGGCCAGAAATGATAGGCAAGCCCTGCGGCCACGGCCGCAATCGCAACACCCGCAAGCACGATCCAGCGCCGCTGCGGTTGGGTCATTCATGTCCTCTGCGCAGGAACAGTGGGAAACCTACCGGCTGGGACGCTTGGCGGACTTGATGTCGGTCAAAGGGTTTGGCGGCGCGAAGGTCTCCTAGTCCCCGTCTCCCTGCTTGAGTTTCTGTATGTCGATGATCCGTATCTGCCTTCGCCGCACTTCGACGATGTTCTCCGATTCCAGCCGGTTGAACTCGCGGGTCACGGCCTCGCGGTGGGAGCCGATGCGGGCGGCGAGTTCATAGTGGGTCGGCGCAGGACGGATGACGATGCCGTTGCGGAAGGCCGTGCCCTCGCTTGCCAGCCGCAGCAGCTCGCGCCGTACCCGTTCGCGCACCGCGAGCGCGCTGATCTCGAAGACCCGCTCCGACATCTTCCTGATCTTGGACACCAGCAACTCGATCAGTCGCACCGAGATATCGTTATGACGCCCGAGGACCTCGAGGAAACTCGCCGATGGCATGCGCGCCAGCACGCAATTGGACAGGGCCAGGACGGTGGCCGAGCGCGGCTGCCGGTCGACGGCGGAGAATTCGCCGAAAATGTCGCCGGCCGACATCTCCGCGAAGATCACCTCGCGGCCGCCCTCGGTGTAGCTGCTGATGCGCACCGATCCGGACAGGATGAAGAACACGTCGGTCGTCGGATCGTTCTCCCCCATGATCTGGGCCTGCTTTTCGTAGGCGCGGATCGTGCAGAGCCCGGCGATCCACGACAGATCCGCGGCCGACAGCTCTTCGAACAGGGAAATGATGCGCAGTCGAGGGGCGTAGCCTGAATCGGAAGCCAAGCGCTGCTCCGGAAGAGGGGCTGAACGGCTGAACATGGCCCGTCACCTGGGCCTGCAACCTTCGTGCAACTACTTTGGCTGAAATGTACCTCGTCTGTCACGTCAAGAGTCGCCTGTTAACCCCTTGCGGTGGTGACTCTTGGCGCAAAGGTCCTCTCGGTGGGCCGAATGTGGGAAACGCCACAGATCGGCGGCCGCGGGGCACGCAGGGTGATTTTACGGGGCGTAGTTAGGATTGACGGGTGATCAAGGGGATTGTGATGGCGTGTGCCGCCCGGGAGTACGTCGACGAAGTTCTGGAAACATACATGCTCGCCCTCGCCGGACTGGACCAATGTCCAGACAGCGCCGATGCCATCAGGGAGCGGCTGGCGGCCAACGTCGAGCGCGCCGAACGGCTGTTCTCGGACGCCGTTGCCGACGGTCTGGCCGAGGCCTCCTCGGCGATCGACGAGGCGGCGCGGCGCCTGGCCCGGGCCAACAAGGCCTCGCGGGCGGGATACCGCGAGGGCAGGGCGATCGCCGACCTGCTGGCCGACCTCGAACAGGCGACCGAGCAGGCCGAAGGCGTGTTGCGCGCCGCGCGCGGTTAGCCGCGCGCGGTGCCGCCGCGCAGGGCCCGCTCGATGCGCGGGTCGTTGGCCGTCATGCGATCGTGCGCCTTGAACAGCTTGCGCGCTTGGGCCAGCAGCTCGCCATCGGTCGGATGGTCCATTGGCTCGACGCCGACCAGCTTCTTCTTCAGCTCTTCGCCGCGGCCATGGAGGTACTTCTCGAGGTCGAGCTTGGTCTCGCCGGGACCGACGATCAGCCAGGAATTGGCATTTTCGATCTCCGCCAGGATCGCCTCGAAGAACTTGGCGTCGTCGCGGACATGGCCGCTGCCGCGCTCCTGCGCCTTGTGATGGACCTGGCGATGCGGCGTGTGGGCCTTGATGCGGTGGGCTTCCACGTCGTCGGCGGTGATCAGGAAGATCTTGGCCTCACGGAAGTCGATCCAGACCAGGGCGTAGGTGGGATTGCGGGGCATCGGGTCCTCCAGGCTTGTTCACAGTTGAACGTATGGCCGCACTGCGGCGTTGCAAGGCCGATCGGCGCTATCTCTCGCGCCGGTAAAGGAAGCAGTTGTCGGCCTGGGGCATCTTGATGCCCTGATAGAAGCTGATCGCGGTGGGGGCCGACAGGAGCAGGGTCGTGGTCGAGGGCCCGCCTGCGGCTTTGCGCGTCTCCTCGATCAGGCGCTTGCCGATACCCTTGCCCTGGCAGGCCTTGTCGACCGCGAGATCCGACAGATAGCAGCAGAAGCAGAAATCGGTCAGCGAACGCGCCAGGCCGACCAGCCTGCCGTCCTGGCGGGCCGTCACGATCAGGTTGGCATGGGCCAGCATGCGCTCGACGCGGCCGCGATCGTCGATCGGCCGCACGAGTCCGGACTTGCGCACGACGTCGATGTAGTCGTCGACGCCGAGATGCTCCTCGCGGGCTGTAAACGATAGTCATTCGGTCAACCATCTCCTGAGCGCGGCCGTCACTTCGTGGGGCTTTTCCAGCGGTGTCATATGCCCGCTTTGCTCGATCACCACCAGCCGCGAGGTCGAGATGTCGGACGCCATCTCCTCGGCGCGGGCGAGCGGCGTGGCCTGGTCGTGACGCCCGACGATCACGACGGTGGGAATTTTGACATCGACCAGCAGGGGCCGGCTGTCGGGCCGGCCGATGATGGCCGTCTGCTCGCGCAGGAAGCCGTCGGCGCCGACCTCGTGCGCCATGTCGAGGATGGGCTGGGTGATGGCGGGATTGCCGAGATTGGACGCGTGCACGATCCGCGGCAGCAGGGAAGGCTGCACGCCGTGGAACCGGCCGATGCGGGTCTGGTCGAGCAGGGCATGGCGGTGCGCCGTGGCGTCGGGCGAGTCGGGAATGGCCTGGGTGTCGATCAGCGCCAGCCGCTCCACGCGCGCCGCCGCGCGGCGCATGATCTCGAAGGCGACGTAGCCGCCCATCGAGAAGCCGGCGAGCGCAAAGCGGTCGGGCGCCTTGTCGAGCGCCGCATCGGCCATCGCGCCGATCGTGTCGTGGTGCCAGAGTTCGGGCACGATGAAGTCGGCGATGTCGGAGAGAGCCTCGATCTGGTGCTCGAACAGCCGGCGCGTATTCAGCAGGCCGGGCAGCAGGACGAGCGTCTTCCTGGGCATCCGTCGATCCTAGATCTGGATCTGGTTGCCCAGCTCGATGGCGCGGTTCGGCGGGATGCGGAAGAAGGTCTTGGTGGCCGAGGCCGAATGGGAGAGCGAGATGAACCAGTCGCGCCGCCATTTGCCCAGCCGGGAATGCGTGCTGGGCAGCAGCGTCTCGCGGCCGAGGAAGAAGCTGGTCTCCATCTCGTCGTAGGCGATGCCGTGCGGCCGGCAGGCGCGCAGCGCCTCGGGCACGTCGGGTTGCTCGGTGAAGCCGTAGCGGGCGATCACGGTGTGGAAGCCCTTGCCCAGGCGCTCGCATTCCACCCGGTTGGCTTCGGGCACGCGCGGAACGTCCATGGTCTCGACCTGCAGGATGATGATGCGCTCGTGCAACACCTTGTTGTGCTTGAGGTTGTGCAGGAACGCCGCCGGCGTCTTGCTGGCGTCGGCAGTGAGGAACACGGCGGTGCCGGCGACGCGGTCGGGCACGCGTTCCATGCGCTCGAGGAACTGGCGCAGCGGCAAGGCGCCTTCGGCGATCTCGGCCGCCACGATCCGCCGGCCGCGCCGCCAGGTGGTGATGGTGAAGTAGATGAAGGCTGCGACCACCAGCGGCAGCCAGCCGCCGTCGGGAATCTTGAGCGCGTTGGCGGCGAAGAAAGCGAGGTCGGGGATCGCCAGCAGGCCGAACACCAGCGCCGCCACGGGCGGCGCCCAGCGCCACACCAGGATGGCCACGCCCGTGGCCAGGCCGGCATCGACCAGCATGGCGCCGGTGACGGCAAGCCCGTAGGCGCCGGCCAGCGCGCCCGACGAGCCGAAGCCCACGACGAGGGCAACGACGCCGCCCATCAGGATCCAGTTGACCCGCGGAATGTAGATCTGGCCGATCGCCGTTTCCGAGGTGTGCTGGATTTCCATGCGCGGCAGGTAGCCGAGCTGGATGGCCTGGCGGGTGAGCGAGAACACGCCGGTGATGACCGCCTGGGAGGCGATGATCGTGGCCAGGGTGGAGAGCGCGACCAGTCCGATGATGTAGTCCTTCGGCACCAGCTCGAAGAACACCTGCCGCACGACGGCAGGGTCGTCCATGATCATCGCGCCCTGGCCGAAGTAGTTGAGCAGCAGGCCCGGCATCACGATGCCGAGCCAGGCCATGCGGATGGGCTTGCGGCCGAAGTGGCCCATGTCGGCGTAGAGCGCCTCGGCGCCCGTGACGACCAGGACGATGGCGCCGAAGGCCCACAGGATGCCGAGCCCCTGATCGCCGATCAGCCTGACGGCATGGATCGGGTTAATCGCCCTTAGCACCGACGGATTGCCGGCCACCTGCCAGGCGCCGAGGATGCCCAGAACCAGGAACCACACCATCATGACCGGCCCGAACAGCCGGCCGACATCGGCCGTGCCGCGCGCCTGCAGCATGAAGAGCGCGACCAGGATAAGGAGCGCCGCCGGCACGACGAAGGGCGTGAAGGCCGGTGTCACGGCGGAAAGGCCCTCGACGGCGCTCATCACCGAGATGGCCGGCGTGATGATGGCGTCGCCATAGAACAGCGCCAGACCGACCACGGCCAGGAGCGTGATCGAGCGGCGGATGTTGCGGCCTTTGCCGTTCAGCCCGTGGGTCGCCAGCGTCGCCAGCGCCAGCACGCCGCCCTCGCCCTTGTTGTCGGCGCGCATGATCAGGGTGACGTATTTGATGGTGACGGTGAGGGTCACCGCCCAGAACAGCACCGACAGCACGCCCAGCACGTGCTCCGGGGTCGGCGCCAGGCTGGTGTCGTGCAGGAACGTCTCGCGAAGCGCGTAGAGCGGGCTGGTGCCGATGTCGCCGAACACCACGCCGAGCGCGCCCATGATCAACCCGGCCGTGGCCTTGCTGTCGTGCGGGCTTGCGGTGTCGTCGGCGGCGGACGAAGGGGTAAGAGTGGCTGGGGCCATGATGTCGAACGCCGCCATGAATGGCGGCGGCGCGCGACGGTTTGCGCCCCCACCTTCCGCCTGTCAACGCACCAAAGCAGGCTCAGTTGCGACGAAAGCGCTTGACTTGCGGACGGCCGGAGCGCGGCCTTGGCATATGATGGCGGCAGTCGATGTCAGCAATCCACGCCTTTTCCGCGAAGATTCCTGGCGCCCGCATTTTGCGCGGCTGCGGCGCGAGGACCCGGTCCATCGCCACGAAGCGAGCCCCTATGGGCCCTATTGGTCGGTGACGCGTTACGCCGACATCATGCGGGTCGAGCTCGATCACGGCGCCTATTCGTCGGCGTCGGAGCTGGGCGGCATTCAGATCGCCGATCAGCCCAAGGGCCAGGAGCTGCCCAATTTCATCCGCATGGACCCGCCGCGCCACACCGCTCAGCGCAAGACGGTGGCGCCGATCGTCGCGCCCTCCAATCTCGCCAACATGGAGGCGACGATCCGCCAGCGCACCGAAGCGGTGCTCGACGGCCTGCCGCGCAACCAGCCGTTCGACTGGGTCGACCGTGTCTCGACCGAGCTCACCGCCCTGATGCTGGCGACCTTGTTCGATTTTCCCATGGCGGAGCGGCGCAAGCTCACGCACTGGTCCGACGTCGCCATCGCCAACATCGAGGGCGAGGACGCGGTGGTGAAGAGTGAGGCCGAGCGCATGGCCGAGCTTCGCCGGATGGGCGAGACCATGGCGGCGCTCTGGAAGGAGCGCGCCGCGCTGCCGCCCAGGTTCGACCTGATCTCGATGATGGCGCACGCCGAGGCCACCCAGAACATGCCGTTGAACGAGTTCATCGGCACGTTCGGCCTGCTGATCGTGGGCGGCAACGATACCACGCGCAATTCGATGACCGGCGGGCTGATCGCCGTGCTGGAAAATCCGCGCGAGCTCGACAAGGTGCGGGCCGACGCCAGGCTGCTCGATAGCCTGGTGTCCGAGATCATCCGCTGGCAGACGCCGGTGATCCATATGCGGCGCACCGCGGCGCGCGATACCGAGCTTGCCGGGCGCGCGATCAGGCAGGGCGACAAGGTCGTGATGTGGTACGTCTCGGGAAATCGCGACGAAAGCGCGATCGAGGATCCCGAGCGCTTCATCGTCGGCCGTCCCAAGGCGCGTCAGCATCTGTCGTTCGGCGCCGGCATCCATCGCTGCGTCGGCGACCGGCTGGCGGAAATGCAGCTCAGGATCCTGTGGGAGGAGATCCTGAAGCGCGACCTCGGGATCGACATCGTCGGTCCGCCGGTGCGGCTCTATTCCAATTTCATCCGCGGCATCCGCTCGCTGCCGGTGGTCATCCGCGCCTAGGCTTCTTGGGCGGCGGGCGGCAAATTCTTCCATTTGCCCTTCATTTGCCGTTCCTCACCCGCGCCACGCCGGCCGCAAAGGCCTGCTGCAGCAGCCAGACGTCGCCCGCGACGGAGACGAAGTCGTAGCCCATGGCGGCGAAGGCCGCGCCCTGGGCGGCGTCGACCGCCAGCCGGCCGGCCGACTTGCCGTGCCTGCGGGCGGCCGCGATCGTGGCCTGCTCGGCGCGCGCGAAGTCGGGATGGTCGAAGGCGCCCGGCTCGCCCAGCGCGACCGAAAGGTCGTTGTGGCCGAGCCACAGCATGTCGACGCCGGGCATCGCCGCGATGTCGTCGGCCGCCGCCGCGCCGCGCGGATCCTCGATCTGCAGCACGATGCAGGTGCGCGCGTTCTGCTCGGCGAAGCGCGGCGCGAGCGGCTCGGTGCGCCGGGCGAAACGCTCATGCGCCAGGCCCAGCGCCGCGCCGCGCGTGCCGTCGGGCCAGTATTTGGCGGCCTCCAGCACGGCCTTGGCCTGCTCGACCGAGGCCACGATCGGCACCATGACGCCGTCGGCCCCGGTGTCGAGAGCGCGCGAGATGTGATGGCGCTGCTGGCTCGGCACCCGCACGATCAGCGGCAGGTCCGCCGCCTGGCAGTAGCGCACGACCTGGCGCACGGTATCGAAGCCGAAACCGGTATGCTCCATGTCGAGCACGGCGAAGTCGGCGCCCGCCGCCTTCAGGATCTGGCCGATGCCGGGCGTGGCGAACTCGAACAGGAACGTGCCGATCTTGGTTTGCGCCGTGCCGACTTGCCCGCGCAGTCCGTCTGTCGTCATTGTGATTTCCCCCTTGCGGTCGCGATGCTAGCGTCCCCCGTCTTTGGGAACACCCATTCTGAGGGAGGTTGCGATGAAGCTCTATTACATGCCCGGCGCCTGCTCGATCGGCATCCATGTGCTGCTCGAGGAGATCGGCAAGCCCTACGACCTGCAGAAGATCGACGGCGCCAAGCAGGAGCAGTACGGGCCGGACTTCACCAAGATCAATCCGAAGTCCAAGGTGCCGACGCTGCAGCGCGACGACGGCTCGGTGCTGACCGAGTTCCCGGCGATCGCCGTGTGGCTCGCGCGCAAGAACCCGGAGACGGGCCTGCTGCCGTCCGACGCCGACGGCGAGGCCCGCGCGCTGGAGGCCATGGACTATGCCGTGTCGACCATGCACATGCAGGGCTTCTCGCGCATGTTCCGGCCGATGAACTACGCGCCGACCGAGGCCGACCACGACAAGGTCAAGGCGCGCGGCAAGGAGATCATGGAGAAGGGTCTTGCCCTGATGGACAAGGCGCTCGAGGGCAAGGAGTACCTCACCGGCAAGTTCTCCGTCGCCGACGCCGCCCTGTTCTATGTCGAGTTCTGGGCGTCTGGCCGCATGAAGATGCCGCTGCCCAAGAACTGCGCCGCCCACTACGAGCGCATGAAGGCGCGCCCGGCGGTCAAGCGCGTGCTGGAGCAGGAAGGCCTCACGGCCGCGGCCTGATTTCTCTTCGCGGCTTGCGCCGCGGCGGGCGTTTGCGTGGCGGCTTTCCGGCATCGGTGACGTTGACCGTGCCGGAAGGCCGCCCGCTAATCGGATGGCATGTCCGCCGCCTTTCTCTACGGTCTCGTGGTCCTGTCGGCGATCGCCCACGCCGTCTGGAACGCGCTGGTGAAATCGGCCGGCGATCGCGCGCTGACCATGGTGGCGATCCGGACGACCGGCATGACGCTCGGCCTCGGCGCTTTGCCCTTCGTCGATTGGCCCGCGCCGGAGAGCTGGAAGTGGCTCGCCGTCACCGCCGTCGTGATGTTCGCCTACTACGCGCTGCTGGTCCGCTCCTACGGTGTGGGCGACATGAGCGTCGTCTACCCGCTGGCCCGCGGACTGGCGCCGGTGCTGACCACGATCGCGGCCTTCCTGGCGATCGGCGAGGCCTTGAGCACGGGCCAGATCGTGGCGGTCGTCATGATCTCGCTCGGCATCATGGCGTTGTCGTTCGGCGCTGGCGCGAGCGGCTCGGCCGTGGGCTTTGCCCTGGCGACCGGCGTTTCCGTCGCCACCTACAGCTTCTTCGCCGGGCTGGGCGTGCGCGCCGCCGGCACGGTACTGGGTTTCCAGGCCTGCCTGGAGATCGTCACGGGCTTCGGCATGCTCTGCTATGGCGTCGTGGGGCGCCGTGCCGATTTCGCCCTCTATGTGCGCCGTCATGGCGCGATCGGCTTTTTCGCCGGCGCGGTCTCCGTATTGGGCTTCTTCGCCTATCTGATGGCGGCCAGAAGCCTGCCGCTCGGGCCGGTGAGCGCGCTGCGCGAGACCAGCGTGATCTTCGGCGCCGTGCTGGGAACGATCGTGCTGAAGGAAGGCTTCGGCCTGCGCCGCCTGGGCGCCGCCCTGCTGGTGACGGCCGGGATTGCGCTTCTCGCGATCGGGCGCTGAGGTAAGCTGCCGCCATGTCGCTCCCCGCCGTGCTCACGAGCCGCCTCCGACTGCCGCTGATCGCGGCGCCCATGTTCCTGGTTTCCGGCCCGGCGCTGGTGAAGGCGGCGTGCCGTGCCGGCGTCATCGGCTCGTTCCCGACCGCCAACTGCCGCACGGTCGAGGAACTCGACCGGTGGCTCGCCGACATCGGCGACGACCTGAAGCGCGCCGCCGACGAGACCGGCCGCGCGCCCGCGCCGCTCTGTCCCAACCTGATCGTGCATCGCTCCAATCCGCGGGTGGCCGACGATCTGGCCGCCGTGCTGCGCCACGGCGCGGAGATGGTGATCACGAGCGTGGGCTCGCCCGAGCCGGTGCTGCAGCCCTTGAAGGACGCAGGCTGCCTGGTGCTGGCCGACGTGGCCTCGGTGCGTCACGCCGAGAAGGCCGCCGCCGCCGGCGTCGACGGGCTGGTGCTGCTGACGGCGGGCGCGGGCGGGCAGACCGGATGGGTCAATCCCTTCGCCTTCGTGCGTGCGGTGCGCCGGTTCTGGGACGGTATCGTGGTGATGGCGGGCGGCATGGCCGACGGTCACGCGGTGGCGGCGGCCGAGGCGCTGGGCTGCGATCTCGCCTACATGGGCACCAAGTTCATCGCCACGCGCGAGAGCCTGGCCAAGGATGCCTACAAGGAAATGCTGGTGAAGAGCCGGCTCGACGACGTGCTGCTGACCCGCGCCTTCACCGGGCTCGAGACCAACATGCTGCGGCCCTCCATCGCCGCGGCGGGCCTCGATCCCGACGATCTGCCGGTGCGCGGGGCCATCGATATCGCCAAGGATATCAATGCGGCCGAACGCGAGCGTCCCGAGGCCAAGCGCTGGAAGGACATCTGGAGCGCCGGCCACTCGGTGTCGGGCGTCGTCGACGTGCCGACGGTCGCCGAGCTGGTCGGGCGGACCGCCGCCGAATACGCCGCCGCCCGGGCCTCAGTGCAGCTGGTAAAGGCCTGAGGCGAAGCCGAACTCGGCCGGCTTGATCAACTGGGCGCTGGCCACCCGCACGCGGTGCAGCCTGCCCTCGAGATTGCGTTCCCAGAATTCCAGGAACTTGGTGAGATTGGGAAAACGGGGGGCGAGGTCGAGGTTTTGCCAGACGTAACTCTGCAGGACATGCCGATGGTCGGGCATCCAGTAGAGGATTTCGGCCGTCGTGATGCGATAGTTGTTGAGTTGCGCAATAAAACTGCGATCCATTGATTCAACTCCTTGACACGACACAGGCAACGGAATAGTCACGCGACCTTCTCTTTAAATCAACATTTTCGTTCAAAATCAGTTGCTTAGCAGCAGTCCCTGTCGATTGCTGCTAATGCGAAGTGACTTTGTTCTCGCGCCTTGACTCAATGCCCGCTCCCCCCTAAATCGCAGGCGCGTTGGCACTCGACGCAGGAGAGTGCTGATAGCGGTCCATTCGCGGCCGTCCGGCCGCGCAGGCTCAAACCTACGGATTTGGAGGAGAGAACATGAAGTTCCGTCCGCTTCACGACCGCGTCGTGGTCAAGCGTGTCGAGGAAGAAGGGAAGACCAAGGGCGGCATCATCATTCCCGATACCGCCAAGGAAAAGCCGATGGAAGGCGAAGTGATCGCCGTCGGCCCGGGCGCCCGCGATGAGAAGGGCACCTTGGTTCCCCTCGACGTCAAGGCCGGCGACCGCATCCTGTTCGGCAAGTGGTCCGGCACCGAGATCAAGCTCGACGGCGTCGAGTATCTGATCATGAAGGAAAGCGACATCATGGGAATCGTCGAGAATTCCCCCGCGGTCCGCAAAGCCGCCTGACCGCTCCACCACCCATCAACCAACACATCCAAGAGGGATTGAACAATGGCAGCCAAGGAAGTCCGCTTTAGCGGCGACGCCCGCCAGCGCATGCTGCGCGGCGTCGAAATTCTCGCCGACGCGGTCAAGGTGACGCTCGGCCCGAAGGGCCGCAATGTCGTGCTCGACAAGAGCTTCGGCGCGCCGCGCATCACCAAGGACGGCGTCACCGTCGCCAAGGAGATCGAGCTTTCCGACAAGTTCGAGAACATGGGCGCCCAGATGGTGCGCGAAGTGGCCTCGAAGACCAACGACATCGCCGGTGACGGCACGACCACGGCGACCGTGCTCGCCGCGGCGATCGTGCGCGAAGGCGTGAAGTCGGTCGCGGCCGGCATGAACCCGATGGACCTCAAGCGCGGCATCGACCTCGCCGTCGACGCGGCGGTCGAGGACATCAAGGCCCGCGCCAAGAAGATCACCGGCTCCGACGAGGTCGCCCAGGTCGGCACCATCTCGGCCAACGGCGACAAGTCGATCGGCAAGATGATCGCCGAGGCGATGAAGAAGGTCGGCAACGAGGGCGTCATCACGGTGGAAGAGGCCAAGAGCCTGGAGACCGAGCTCGACGTCGTCGAAGGCATGCAGTTCGACCGCGGCTATCTCTCGCCGTACTTCATCACCAACGCCGACAAGATGATCGCCGAGCTCGACTCGCCGTACATCCTGCTGTTCGAGAAGAAGCTCTCGGGCCTGCAGGCGATGCTGCCGGTGCTCGAGGCGGTCGTGCAGTCGGGCAAGCCGCTGCTGATCGTGGCCGAGGACGTCGAGGGCGAGGCGCTGGCCACCCTGGTCGTCAACAAGCTGCGCGGCGGGCTGAAGATCGCCGCCGTCAAGGCGCCGGGCTTCGGCGATCGCCGCAAGGCGATGCTCGAGGACATGGCGATCCTGACCGGCGGTCAGCTGATCTCCGAGGACCTCGGCATCAAGCTCGAGAACGTCACGCTCGACATGCTCGGCAAGGCCAAGAAGGTCATCGTCGAGAAGGAGAACACCACGATCGTCGACGGCGCCGGCAAGAAGGTCGATCTCGAGGGCCGCATCACGCAGATCCGCGCCCAGATCGAGGAGACCACCTCGGACTACGACCGTGAGAAGCTCCAGGAGCGCCTGGCCAAGCTCGCGGGCGGTGTCGCCATCATCAAGGTTGGCGGGGCCACCGAGGTCGAGGTCAAGGAGAAGAAGGACCGCGTTGACGACGCCATGCACGCCACCAAGGCGGCCGTGGAAGAGGGCGTGGTCGCCGGCGGCGGCGCGGCTCTGCTCTATGCCGTGCGCGCGCTCGACAAGCTGCGTTCGGCCAACGACGATCAGAAGGTCGGCATCGAGATCGTGCGCCGTGCGCTGCAGTCGCCGGTCCGCCAGATCGCCGAGAACGCCGGCTTCGACGGCGCGGTGGTGGCGGGCAAGATGCTCGACCAGAAGGACGCGAACTTCGGCTTCGACGCTCAGAAGGGCGACTACACCGACATGATCAAGTCCGGCATCATCGACCCGGTCAAGGTCGTGCGCACCGCGCTGCAGGACGCCGCTTCGGTGGCGGGCCTGCTGGTGACGACCGAAGCCATGGTCGCCGAGAAGCCGGAGAAGAAGGCCCCGCCGATGCCGCCGGGCGGCGGCATGGGCGGCGACATGGACTTCTAGGTCCAGCTGTCTTCAGACGTTACGGAAGGGCCGGGGAGCAATCCCCGGCCCTTTTGTTTGAGGCGAGCGTGGTTATGCTTGCGGCAATGCCCGTGCCTCCCATCTCCGTCAAAGGCGTCCTGATTCACGATGGCCGCGTACTGCTGCTCCTGAACGAGCGCGACGAATGGGATCTGCCGGGCGGCCGGCCTGATCCGGGCGAGGATCATCGTGCCGCGCTCGCCCGCGAGGTGCGCGAGGAGACCGGCCTCTCGGTCGAGGTCGGCGCCGCGCTCCACGAGCACCTCTTCGAGGTGCTGCCCGAGAAGCTGCCGGGGCGCTTCGTGCGCATCCTGCCTTTCGTCTGCCGTCTGTCGGGCGACAGCGACGTCGTGCTGAGCCATGAGCATCGCGACGTGCGCTGGCTGCCGCTTGGCGAGCTTGGCGATGTGGTCGCCGGCCACAGATTGCCGGCGCCCTATCTCGGTGCGATCCGCCAGGCGACCGACCAGCCGCGCTCGCCGAGCGCGCGGGTCGTCTGAACGGCAAGGAAGCGGTCGTGCGCGGCGGCGGCGCCGAGCCAGAGCTCGTTCCAGGCATCGAAGGCTTTCAGCGGATCGGCCAGCGTGAGCTCGCGCAGGGCGCGCCAGCCGGACTGACGCACCGTGACGGCGCCGTCGCTCTCCGTCGTCTCGATCTCCTCGCCCTCCGCCTCCAGCACCGCCGAGAGCCAGCGCGCGAAGTCGCGCGCGCTTTGCAGGTCGCCGCGTTCGACGTCGGTCGGCAGGTCCATGTCGCGTGCCGTCTCCTCGTGGAATTGCAGCCCGACCAGGCGCGCCACGCGCCCCAGCTCCACCTGCGCGTCGGCCGGGCCCAGAAGCTCCTGCAGAGTCGGCAGCATGGTGCGCAGATATTCCAGCGCATAGGCACGGAAGGTGCGCTGGCGCCGTTCCTCCGGCCAATTCGCCGTCTCGAGCTGGGGCTGCTTCGCCCAGTCGACCCGCGGCATCTCCTCCGCGCCGTAGGCGAAGCGCACGCGCTCCTCTTCGGCGAGCGGGCGGCCGTAGTCGAAATAGTAGCCCTCCAGTCCCGGCAGGCCGTCGACGGTCATGCCGGTGCAGACGAAGCCCAGCCCGGGATTGCCGAGCGAGATGCCGTTATGACCGTGCCAGCCATGCAGCATCGCCGCCGACACCGCGTGCGGCACGGCGGCGATCGCCGTACCGCGCCAGATCCAGCGCGGCGGCGGGTAGCGCACCCAGGCCTTCTTGTCGCTCTCCCGCAGATAACCCGTCTTCACGCCGCCCAGCGCATTGGAATGATAGTGATAGAGCGCGCAGGCCACGGCGCCGGGCTCGTCGGCCAGCCCGAGCTTCTGCAGGCCGGGCAGGAACTTCTCCAGGTGCTGCCGACGAAAGTGGCGGAACACGTACTCGCGCGCCGTCTCCTCGCCGCGCCGGGTCACCAGGCCCAGCACCAGCGCTGTCATCAGCGCATTGTAGAGCGTGCCGACCGCGCGATACGCGGCCGTGCTAGCCATTATGTCCGTCGACGATGATTGCCTTGGACTTGCCGGCCTTGAGCCGCATGTCGAGCACCGGCTTGTAGTCGGCTGAGTCGTAGAAGCGCTCGGCCGCTTCGTAGCTGGGGAACTCAAGAACCACGACGCGCGAGGGCTTCCAGTCGCCCTCCAGCGTCCTGGTCTTGCCGCCGCGCACGATGAACTTGCCGCCGAACTTGGCGACCAGGCCCGGCGTGTGCTTGCGGTATTCGGCCATCAACGCTTCGTCGGTCGTCTCGACCTCGACAATCATGTAGGCAGCCACGTCTGTTCCTCCTCAACCCGTCTCCATCGGCAGGCTGGGATCATTGGACCATTCCTGCATGGAGTTGTCGTACACCGAGACGCATCTGTGGCCCAAGAGCGCCGTCAACACAAACGCGTCGAGCGTGGCGGCGATGCCGCCGCCGCAATAGACCAGCACCTTCTTGTCGGGCGCCGCGCCCGCGCCCTCGAAGGCGGCGCGCAGTTCGCCGATCGGCTTGAAGGTCTTGTCGGCGCCGAACAGGCTCGCTGCCGGCACGCAGGACGAACCGGCGATGCGGCCAGGCCGGCCGTAGGTGACGCCGCCTGTGCCCTTGTGCTGCTCATGGCTGAGCGCGTTCAGGGTCAGCGTGTCGGTCTTGCCGATCGCCTGCCTGATCTCGTTCTTGTCGACGAAGATCTCGGGCCGGCCGCGCAGGGTGAGCGTCGCCGGCGGATAATTGGTCGGCTCGGTCGACAGCGGTCGGTTCTCCGCCTTCCACTTGTCGAGCCCTCCGTCGAGGACCGCCGCATCGTCGAACCCTATGGCGCGCAGCATCCACCAGATGCGCGTGGCCCAGGTCGGCGTCGCGTGGCTGTAGAGCACGACGAAGGTGCCGTGTCCGATGCCCTTGGCGGCGAAGGCCTTGGTGAGCTCGCCGAGCGGCGGCAGGGTGAAGCGGAGCCTGGAATGGGTGTCGGAAAGTTCGGCGCCGAGATCGAGGAAGGCCGCGCCGGGGATGTGGCCCTTGTCGTAGTTGGCCCGCCCGCTTTCGGCGTTGTATCCGCCTTCGGGGCGGGGCCTGAGATAGGTCGTGCAGTCGAAGATGCGCAAGGCGGGCGCGCCCAGGCGACGCGCCAGGTCTTCGGTCGAAATCAGTGCAGCGGATTGCGCCACGTCGCTCTCCCTTGGTTGGGAAGAGGGACGGTACACCGCCAACCCGCGCGGAGCGATGCGTAGGCGAGGGGCCTTCCCGTCTCGAGGAAACCCTTCGACCTCGCTCAGGGTGACGGGCTGTCGCCCGTCAGATCGTCTTCTGCGGCAGCGGCGGGACGGCGACGGTTCCGCTGGCGGGCGGCGCCGCCGCTGGCGCCGGCGAGGCGGCGGGCGGCACGAGCTGGCCGACGGTCGGCTGCTGGTTGGCGGCCGTCGTGGCCTTCTTGGTCTTCTTCTTGGTGGCAGGCACCGCCTTGGGGGCGGCGTGCGCATGCATCTTCTTCAGGCAGGCGTTGCGCGAGGAGGCGCTTTTCAGCTTCTGACAGGAGGCTGCCGTCGTATGCTTGGCCTTGGGCTTCGCGGTCGGTGCCGGTGCGGGAGTCGCGGCCGGCTCGGCAGGGGTCTCGTCCTGGGCGTAAGAGGGGGCGGCAAAGGCGAGCGCAGCCAGCGCGGCCATACCGGCGATCAACAGGCGCATTGAAACTTCTCCCGGGCCGCTTGCGGTGAGGGGGACGATGCGGCCTCGATTTACCGGCAAAATGTTATGTTATTTGTGCCATTTATGTCAAATTCTTAATCGATTATCGTAACCCTTGGACCGGTCCTTCGTGCAGGCCATCCTGAACGTCGCCCTGCCGATCTTCGGCATCATCCTGGCCGGCTATCTGGCCGGCCGCTGGCGCATCCTGGGCGGCGAGGCGACCGGGGCGCTGAACGCCTTTGTGAGCTACTTCGCCCTGCCGGTCCTGTTCTTCGGAACCCTGGCGCGCACGCCCGTGCAGGCGGTGCTCGATCCCGGCCTGACCCTGGGCTTCGGCATCGCCGTGGTGGCGACCTTCGTCGTCGGCATGCTCTCGACCCGGCTGGTGGCGTTGTCGGCCGGGCGGGGCGGCGGGCTGGCCGCCATGAGCCTGCAGGGCATCGCCGCCTCGTGGGGCAATGTCGGCTACATGGGCGTGCCGCTCTGCCTCGCCGCCTTCGGCGATCCCGGCCTGCCGCCCGCCATGCTGACCGTGATCGTGACCGCCGTCGTCTCGATAGTGTTCGGCGTCATGCTGATCGAGCTCGATGTCGCCGCCGGCCACGGTCCGCTCAGGACCTTCCTGCGCGCGGCCTTCAACGTGGCGCGCAATCCCCTGCCGGTGTCGATCGGCCTCGGCCTGCTGGTCTCGGCCGTCGGCCTGCCGATCCCGACGCCGGCCGAGAAGTGGCTCGATCTCCTGGGCGCGGCGGCGGCGCCTTGCGCGCTGTTCGCCATCGGCCTCTTCCTGTCGGACCGGTCGATCCGCAGCGGGCTTGCCGAGGCGGGGCTGGCCACGCTCATCAAGCTCCTGCTGCAGCCGCTGCTCGCGGCGCTGGTTCTGCCGTGGTTCGTCGATGTCGCGTCGGTGCCGGGCCAGGTGGCGCTGCTGATGGCCGCCTTGCCGACCGCGGCCAACGCCTTCGTGCTGGCCCGTCAGTTCGACGTCTCGGTCGAGCAGAACTCGGCGGCAGTTCTGCTTTCCACGGCCTTCTCGGTGATCACGGTTTCTGCTTTGCTGGTCTGGCTGCACGTGTCCTGAAACGACATCCGAGGACGATGGAGGGTAGAGATGCTCCAGGAGTTCAAGAAATTCGCCATGCGGGGCAACGTCGTCGATCTCGCCATCGGCGTGATCATCGGCGCGGCATTCGGCAAGATCATCGACTCCCTGGTCAACGACATCATCATGCCGCTGATCGGCCGCATCACCGGCGGACTCGATTTCACCAACTACTTCGTCGGCCTCACCCCGGCCGCCAGCCACGCCCCGACCTACGACGCCGCCAAGAAGGCCGGCGCCACCCTGGGCTATGGCAGTTTCATCACCGTCTCGGTCAACTTCCTGATCATCGCCTGGGTGCTTTTCCTGGTGATCAAGGGCATCAACCGCGTGGTGCGGCAGGAGCAGAATGCGCCGGCGCCGCCTGCGCCGCCGACCAAGGAGCAGGAGCTGCTTACGGAGATCCGTGACCTCCTGAAGGCACGCGCCTAAGCCGCCAGCCGTTGGGGAGTGACGGCATCCAGCCGCCGCGCCAAACCATCGCTGATGCGCGTCAGCGGCAAGCGGCATTCCGGCGAGGCGATCAGGCCCTGCCGCCACAGCAGGTGTTTGATCGGCATGGGATTGGCCTCGGCGAACAGCAGCGGCACGAACCCCGCGAGCGGCGCCCAGGCGGCGCGCGCGCCTGAGACGTCGTTTTCCGCGAAGCGGCGCTTCACCTCGACGAAGCGTTCGGTCATGAGATGGCTCGCGGCCAGGATGCCGCCGTCGGCGCCGTTGGCCATCATGGTGAAATAGAGCGCGTCCTCGCCGGTCAGCACCGCGAAGTCCTTGGGCTTGCGTGCCAGCAGATCGAGCGACTGCGCTACGCTGCCCGAGCTGTCCTTCATGCCGACGATGTTCGCCACCTCGGCAAGCTCCAGCGCCGATTCGTTCGAGAGATTCACCGCCGTGCGATAGGGGATGTTGTAGATCAGCACGTCGCGGTCGGTCGCCGCGGCGATGCGGCGGAAATGCGCGATCAGCCCGTCCTGGCTGGGCCGGTTGTAGTAGGGGCAGACCGAGACGATGCCCTCGAAGGCAAAGCGCTCCAGCCGGGCGAGCGACTTCTCGACCTTGTGCGTGGCGTTGCCGCCCACGCCCACGAACACCGGCACGCGGCCCGCCACGGTCGCCACCGTGCGCTCGACGAGCTCGTCGGTCTCGGCCTCGTCGAGCGCGGGAGACTCGCCCGTGGTGCCGAGCGGGAACAGCCCGTCCACGCCCAGGGCGAGATAGTGCTCGATCAGCCGTTCGTAGCTCTGGAAATCGATCGCGCCGTCCTTGAACGGCGTGATGAGGGGCAGCCAGAGGCCCGCGATCCTGGTTTGCATGCCGCATGCTAAGGCCGGCCGACGGATCACAAAATCGAATGTTTCTGATATAACCATTCACCTTCCCTTATGCGTAAAGACCTCGACATCACCCTCATCCGCGCCTTCCTCGCCGTCGTCGAGGCGGGCGGCGTCACGCGCGCGGCGGCGTCGCTCGGCGTCAGCCAGGCCGCCGCCAGCCAGCAGATCAAGCGTCTGGAAGAGGCGCTCGATTGCCGGCTGTTCGAGCGCGCGGGGCGGGGGCTGGTGCTGGCGCCGGCCGGCGAGCGGCTGCTCGCCCAGGCGCGCCGTCTGCTGGCGCTGAACGACGAGGTGTGGGCCGCCATGCGCACGCCCTCCTTCGAGGGCGAGGTCCGGCTGGGCGTGCCCTACGACATCATCGGCAGCTTCGTGCCGCCCATCCTGCGCCGCTTCGCCAAGGCGCAACCGCGCGTGCGCGTCAGCCTGGTGTGCGAGGATTCCACGGTGGTACGCGCGCAGCTTCGATCGGGCGGCGTCGACCTCGCGCTCACCACCGAGACCGACTGCGGCCGCCACGGCGAGACCTTGCGCACCGACCGGCTGGTCTGGGTCGGCATGCCGGGCGGTGATGCGCATCTGCGGGATCCGCTGCCCGTCTCGCTGGGCGCGCCGACCTGCGTCTTCCGGCCTGTCGCCGTCGAGGCGCTGGGCAAGGCGCGGCGCGACTGGCGCGCGGTCTGCGAGGTGAGCCGTCTGGAGCCGGTCCATGCCGCGATCGAGGCGGGCCTGGCCGTCGCGCCCCTGCTGCGCTCCTCGGTGCCGGAGCGCTTCGAGATCTTCGAGGGCAGGACGGCGCGCGAGGCGCGCCTGCCGGCGCTGCCGGAATTCCGCGTCAACCTCTATGCGCGACCCGACCTCAGCCCGGCCGCGCGCGATCTGGTCGACCATGTGCGGGCCAGTTTTGCCGGCCGCGGCGCGCGTCACAACAATTGATACCATCCAACGCTGTCTTGTCGGCGCCACTGAAATTACCATTGCGACTGCAAACGGAGTTCGGATGCGCTTTCTGCTGGGATGGATGGTCAGGCTGGGGGTCGTGGCGGTGGCTTATCTCGCCGTGACGGGCAGCGTTCAGTTCAAGCTGCCCGATACCATCCTGGGCTACGAGGTGCCGTCGCAGGCCAGGCAGTGGGTCGAGCGCAATGGGCGGCTCGACGATCTCGCCGGCAAGACCGAGGCCGGCCTCAGGCAGATCGCCGATCGGCTAAGATAGGGTTTCAGGACTACGAGGGGGCGTCCAGCGGGCCCGGACTGCACGATTTTCGGATCGCGCGGCTCCGGGCCCGTCTTTTTCAGGCGAATCCTTTAAACTCCACCTCGAGGCCGATCCTCGTCAGCCCGGCGAGAAGCGACCCGAGGCAGAGACCGGTCGCAACGGGTTGTTCCGTCCGGCGAGTGAAAACGCCACGCCAGGGCAATGGTTGCACGACCCGCCGGCCGAAATAGGTGGCCAAGCCCAAGGTCGGCTAAAAGGGTCGCCGATGCCGGATTTTCCTGCCCTCCTGTCGGCCTTCGTGACGTTGCTGGTGACGATCGGGCCCTTCGAGACGGCGCCCATCTTCGGCGCCCTGACACGCCATGCCGTCACGGCCGACCGTCGCCGCATCGCGCGCCGGGCGTCACCATCGCCGGCATCGTGCTGGTGGGCTTCGGGCTCTGCGGCGAGTGGCTGCTGCGGCACTACCATGTGTCCTTGCGCCGCGCTGCGGCACGGCAGGCGGCGGGCTGCTGTCTCTGGAGGCGATCCAGCTCATGCTGGCCAAGCTCCGTCCGCTCCTCGATCACCGAGCGCCATCGAGCAGGCCGAGGCACAGGAACCGCGCGACATCTCGGTCTTTCCGCTGGCCTTCGACCAGCTGCAAATACCGGCCGCGGCGCCGGCGTGCGCGCACCCGGTCGCCGTGCTGCTGCTGATGTAGCCAGCCGCCGCTTCGCCGGTGGTCCTGGCTTCCAGCCGCGAGCGGCGTCCTCGAGCTGGTGCTAGCTGCTCGGTGCCTGGACGATCACCTATGCCGTCCTTCGCTCGCCTCTGGTCGAGGTGCTGGGCCGGCGCGCTGGTGCGTCATTTCCGCTGTGGGCCGACAACCGCGGGCGTGCGGGCCGCCGTGTCCTGCGGCCGCTCTTCTCGGCTGGCGGCCATGCGCCATGCTCAGGCTTCTATCTCTATTCCTGGGAGCCCGGCGGCAATCGCGTGGAGGTCACCCAGGGTCCTACTGCTGGCACCCGATGGCGCCGTGACCTGGCGAGCTCAAGCGCGGCGCCAGCGCCGTCTGCGGCGCGCTGCCACGCTTCATATACGCCACCCTCGATATCGAGGGCTCGGCCAAGGGCAAGACGCCATTGCCGGTGTTCTTCTAAACCTCGACCGCAGCGCGTCACGCAATCTTCACGCACCTCGTCGAGCTTCGTTGACGTGCATCAAGCGCGGCCGGGAGGCGTTGACCTACCAACCAGGCGAAGCATCGGAGACCATCGTGACCGAGAAATCGCAGATCGTCCGGGAGCTTGGCGAACGTTCCCTGCTGTTGCCGACACTGCTGGCCGAGGCGCTCGCGGCGAACGATCGCCTGAAGGTCGGCCTCACCCTGCTGCAGGAGGCGAGCGCGCGTACGGCGCGGCCGGGCCAGGCCGCCAGCACCTTGGCGGCCGAGCGGCGCGCGGCGGGCCTCACCGACCCGCAATTCGATGCCACGATCGCGGGTGCGCGGGCGCTTTCCGCCGATCGCTTGCAGATCCCCGGCGCCCAGGCGCTGATCGCGGGCCTGTCGCGCGATCTGGCCGCCCTGCTGGCGCCCCTGGAAGCCGCCGACAGCGACTCTTTCCTCCCGCTTGAGCAGCGGCAGGCGGCGCTCGCCGCCCGCCTGCCCAAGGCCGAGCACGACGAGCTGTCGCCGCGCGACGTGCAGGCCATGGCCTCGGCGCGGCGCGACGGACCGGACAGCCTGCATCTGCTGGTCATGGACGCGCACAAGGCGATCAACGCGCTGGCCGCCCGGTCGGCGCTGGAAACCATCGACGGCGCGCATGTCCATCACATCGATCCGCTCGACCGCCCGCGCATCAAGACCTTCATGGCGGGGTTGCGGCGCACCGCGCCGCTGGCCTTCGGTCATCCCGGCCTCGGCACGACGGCGGCGCGCTCGGGCCGGCGCCTCACCCTCCAGAACGACATCGGCGAGACTGACGCGCATGTGCGTGGTGATCCATGTCGAGGACGAAGCGGTCAGCATCACCTACACCGACGTGCACCGCAGGCGGGCGCGCTTCTTCATGTCGATGTTCGACGGCCAGGACGTGCAATGGAGCGCGCTCTCCGAAAAGCAGGCGCACGGCATGGAGGAGGATGTCTTCTATCTGGTCGTCGGCCGACATGCCTTCGGCGACGAGCCGGCGCTGCTGCGCTTCCTCGAGTTCCTGGGTTCGCGGCTGGTCTTCCTGATCGACTGGAACAAGGCGCGCAAGGCCCTGCAGACCTTCGTCGGCAAGCAGGAGGCCGTCGAGATCCTGGGTTGGTCGTCGGCGCACGATTGCGGTCACCGCGCCTTCCTCGAGCTGGGCGGCGCCGACCTCGTCTTCGAGGCGATCCGCCGCACCGCCGTCGGCCGCATCCCCTACGGCACGCGCCTCGATACCGCCCTGGGCACGGCGGAATGCGTGAAGTTCCTGCACCGCGTGCTGCGCCAGACCAGCGAGGGCCTGCGCGCCAGTCGCTCGCAGCGCCTGATCCGCGACGAGATCCAGGCCGAGCTGGCGCAATTGTTCGACACCGCCGAGTTCGCCGTGCTGGCGCTGCTGGTGCGCCATCTCGGCGTCACCCGCACGCTCGCCTCGGCCATCGCCGAGGGGCTTGCCGGCGAGGGCGTGGCGTCGGCGGCGCGCACGAAGCTGGCGCGCCGCGCCAAGCAGATGGAAGAGAAAGCCGACCGGCTCACCGTGCAGGCGCGCGAGATGTGCGCGCGCATGCAGGGTGGCGAGACGCTGCGCCGTACGGTCGACGAGGTCGAGAACGCTACGGATGCGCTCGACGAAGCCGCCTTCCTGTGGAGCCTCGCCCCGCCTGGCGGCTCGGCCGACGCCCATGGCGCCCTCGCCGACCTGGCCGATATCGTGCTGGACAGCATCAGCCAGCTCGTGCGCGCCACCGAGGCGGCGTCGCGACTGCCCCAGGGCAGCCGCCTCGATTCGGCCGAGTCGCTGCAGGCGATCGATGCCGTGACCCTGGCCGAGCGGCGCGCCGATACGGCGGAACGCACCGCGCTCGGCGTCCTCATGGGGATGCCCGCCGCCGATGCCCGCGCGCTGGTGCTGGGCCTCGAGCTCGCCCGCGCGCTGGAGACGGCGACCGACCATCTCGCCCATGCGGCGCTCTCCCTGCGCGAGCGCGTGCTCGAGGAGCTGTCGGTATGAGCGGCGAACCCTTGTTCATCGCCGGCGGCGCGAGCTCCCCCGTCGTGACCGCGGAGCTTGCCGGCTCGAAGGCTGCCGAGCTCTGGCACATGGCGAGCCTCGGTCTCGACGTGCCGCCGGCCTTCGTGCTGCCCACGACGCTCTGCGCCGGCGTCAATGCGGGCGATCCGGCGGCGCTGCAGACGCTCGAGCGCGGGCTCGCCGCGGGCGTCGCCTGGCTGGAGGAGCGGACCGGCCGGCGGCTGGGCGACGGCCGCGCGCCGCTGCTGGTCTCGGTGCGCTCGGGCGCTGCGGTCTCCATGCCCGGCATGCTGCAGACGGTGCTCGATATCGGCCTCAATGAGGAGAGCGTGCACGGCCTCATCCGGCTGAGCGGCAATCCGCGGCTTGCCTTCAATTCCTGGCGCCGCCTGATCCAGTCCTACGCCGAGGTGGTGGGCGATGTGCCGGCCGCGCGCTTCGACCGCTGCCTGGCGGACATGATCGCGCGTGAGCAGGTCGAGGGCGAGGCCGAGCTCGATTCCGAGGCGCTGGAGCGGCTGGCCGGCGTGTATCGCGAGCTTGCCGTGCGGCTGGGCCGCGGCGCGCTGCCCGACGATCCCGGCGAGCAGCTCGCCCAGGCGGCGCGCGCGGTCTTCCGTTCCTGGCAGGCGCCGCGTGCCGTCGAGTACCGCCGGCTCAACCGCCTGTCGGAGGCCGGCGGCACCGCGGTCACCGTTCAGGCGATGGTGTTCGGCAATTCCGGCCCGAGGTCCGGCGCCGGCGTGATCTTCAGTCGCAATCCGGCGACCGGCGCGGCCGAGCCCTACCTCGATTTTCTGTTCGATGCGCAGGGCGAGGATGTGGTGTCCGGCCGGCGCACGCCGATCGATGCAGCGCGGCTTGCGGCGCGCCTGCCCGAGGTCGCGCGACAGCTCGCCGAAAGCGTGCGCAGGATCGAGCGCGAGCGGCGCGACGCCCAGGATGTCGAATTCACGGTGGAGGAGGGCCGCCTCTATTTCCTGCAGACCCGCTCCGCCAAGCGCACGCCGCTTGCCGCGCTGCGCATGGCGGTCGCCATGGTGCGCGAGGGCCTGATCGACGAGCGGGCTGCGTTGAAGCGCCTGGCCGGCCTCGATCTCTCATCCCTCGCCGTGTCGCGCTTCGCCGACGAGGCGACGCCCGCGGCCAGCGCCATCTCGGCGGCGCCCGGCGTGGCCAGCGGCCGGGTCGTTTTCGATTCGCAGCGGGCCGGGGACTGCGCCCGGGAATGGGGCAAGCGGGGCGAGCCGGTGATCCTGGTGCGACCTGACACCTCGACGGAGGACGTCTCGGGCTTCGCCGTCGCGGCCGGCATCCTGACCACCGTGGGCGGCCGCACCGCGCACGCCGCCGTGGTGGCGCGTCAGCTCGGCAAGGTCTGTCTGGTCGGTTGCCGCGCACTCGCTGTCGATGAGGCGCGCCGCGAAGCCACGCTGGGCGGCGCGCGCCTGGGCGAGGGCGACTGGCTGTCGCTCGACGGCGACGCCGGCACGGTGGCGCTGGGCCGCCGCGCCATCGTCTCCCGACCGCCCCCCGAGCTGGCGGAAGTCGCGCGCTGGCGCGGCGCGGTGACATGAAAGCGTCACGGATCCGTGCTTGATCGTTAGCCTCGACAGGGGAGGCAGCCTTGAATTTGCCGGTCACCGAAGCGTGCGATATCTCGGTGCGCGCCTCGACCGAGACCGATGTCCCGGCCATGTTGGCGATCTATGCCCATCACATCCGGCGCGGGTTGGGCGAGGTCGACGTCGAGCCGTTGCACGACGAGGACATCAAGCGGCGGCGCAAGAACATGCTGAAGCGCCGCCTGCCGCACCTGGTGGCCGAGCGCACCGGCGAGGTCGTGGGCTACGCCTATGCGGTGCCGTTCCGCAAGCGGCCGGCCTATCGCTACGCCGTCAAGCACTCGATCTATGTCCATCCCGACCATCTTCATTCCGGCGTCGGTCGCGTGCTGCTGCCGGCCCTGATCGAGGCCTGCACGGCGGCCGGCTTCCGCCAGATGATCGCCTATGTCGACGGCGAAAACCTGCCGTCGCAGAAGCTGCACGAGGCCTTCGGCTTTCGCCGGGCCGGCCTGCTTGAAGGCGTGGGCTACAAGTACGGCCGCTGGACCGACAGCCTCATGATGCAACGTTCGCTGGGCTTCGGCGCCGTGCACCCGCCGGCGGCGGCGTAGCGCCTATTCCTTCACGACGTAGGTGTGGAAGCGCACCCTGCCGTCGGCCTCGACCTCGCGATAGATGCCCTGGATCTCGACCTCGAAGCCGGGAAACAGGTTGGCGCTCTTCTCGAACATCCTGAGGTAGTCCAGCATCGGTCGCGCCCGCTCGTCCAGCCGCTCGCCCGGCACGACGCTGGCGATGCCGGGCGGATAGACCACGAAGAGCGTCGTGGCGATGCGCCCGGCGGCCTGGTCGATCGGCAGATAATCGACATTGTTGCGCACGAGCTGGCGCACCGCCTCATGCGGCGCCATCGCCGGCGTCGGCAGGTGCTCCGGCGCGAACTGCGCGCGCTGCAGGGCGCTCACGTTGCTGTCGCGGAAGAAGCCGTGCATCTCCGCGCAGAGATCGCGCAGGCGCACGCCCGAATAGCGCGCGGGCCTGCGGCGCACGAACTCACCGAGCACGTCGTCCAGCCGCGCATTGTCGTCGTGCAGGCGCTTGAAGGCCACCAGGGTGCTGAGCAGCGTGCCGGCCTTGCTCGATTCCACGCCCGGCGTCAGCAGGAACAGGAGCGAATTGAGGTCGTTCTTCTCCGGCACGACCTGGTTCTCGCGCAGGTACTGCGCCACCACCGGCGCAGGGATGCCGTGCTCGGCATAGGCGCCGGTCTCGCGGTCGAAGCCCGGCGTCAGCAGGGTGAGCTTGTTGGGATCGGTGATGGCATAGCCCGGCGCCAGCCTGGAGAAGCCGTGCCAGCGCGCGCCGGGCGCCAGCTCCCAGTAGCGCAGCATGGGCCGCGAGCTCGTCGGTCGGCACGTCCTCCCACGGCGACGTTGCCGACCTTGTCGGGCACGAAGGCCTCGAAGAACCAGCGCCGCGCCGGATCGGCCTCGCGCTCCTCGAACTCGCGGCGGATGGCGCGCAGCTTCTTGCGCAGCTCGATGCCCAGGCGGATCGTGTCGTCCCACAGCACCTCGCCGGATTTGCCCTTCATCATCTGCGCCCCGACGTCGAGCGAGGCGAACAGCGGATAGAAGGGCGATGTCGAGGCGTGCAGCAGGAAGAACTCGTTGAAGCGGCGATGCTCGATGCGCCGGCGCTGGCCGTCGATATGGCGGTCCTTGACGTGGATCTGCGAGGCCTGGCTGAAGGAGGCGAGCTGCTTGTGGGTCGACTGCGTGGCGATGATGCCCGGCCGGTCGGGGCCGAGGCCGTCGAGCCCCATGGCGAAGCGGCCGGCATACAGCGGGTGGAACTTCATGAAGCCGGCCCACGCCTCGTCGAACAGGATGTAGTCGCAGAGGTGCCCGATCTTCTCGACGATCGTCCGCGCGTCGTAGATCGTGCCGTCATAGGTGCACTGCTCGATCACGGCGACCCGGAACGGCCGCTCGCGCTTCCACGCCTCCTGGTCGGCGACCAGCGGATGGTGCGCGGATCTTGTCGCGGATGGCGGCCTCGTCCAGCGCCTCGTGCCAGATCGGGCCGATCAGCCCGTGCGCGTTGCGGTCGGTCTCGAGATAGATCGGGATGCCGCCGCCGAGGAACAGCGCGCCGTGATGCGCGGCCTTGTGGTTGTTGCGGTCGAACAGCACCAGGTCGCCCTGGGCGACCAGCGCCGACAGCACGATCTTGTTGGACGAGGAGGTGCCGTTCAGCACGAAGTAGGTCTTCTCCGCGCCGAAGATCGCCGCCGCCTCCTGCTGCGGCCTTGAGCGCCGGTCCTTCGTGGACCAGCAGGTCGCCGAGCTCGAGCACCGAATTGTCGAGATCGTCGCGGAACACCGCCTCGCCCAGATGCTCGACGAAGATCCGGCCGATCGGGCTTCGGTTGTAGAAGATGCCGCCATTGTGGCCGGGGCAGGTCCATAGCTGGTTGCCCTGCTCGGCATAGTCGACCAGCGCGCCGAAGAACGGCGTCTTCAGCGTCTCGGCATAGTGCCTGAGCCGGCTCACCAGGTTCTTGGCGATGAATTCCGGCGTCTCCTCGGCCAGGAAGATGTAGCCATCGATATAGTCCAGCACCTCGACCGGGATGTCCTCCAGCCGCTTGCGCCGCACCAGGATCACGATCGGCATCTCGAGCCCGCGCCGGCGCATCAGGTTGATCAGCGCCGCGGTCCTGCCTTCGAGGCCCTTCTTGCCCCAGTCGACGACCATGCAGCCGATGGCGGCGTCGGTCTGCACCGCCATCTCGGCATCCTCGATGCGCCGCGCGCGCACCACCTGGAAGCCCATCCTCTCGATGGCGACGGATGATCTCGTCGAGCCGCTGGCCTTCGAGCGCCTCGGCATCGAAGGCCGGCGCGCAGAACAGGAAGGTGAAGCGCCGGAAGAAGTCCATGGGATGAGGTCCGTTGCGACGAGGATCGACGGCGTGTGTTGCTGGATCCGGCGCTAGTACACAGCCGGCACGTAGAGCTCTTCCGGCACGGGATGGCGGATATAGTCCGGCTTGTGCTCGCGCTGCGGCAGCACGACGGGCTCGTGCGGCACCTCGTCGTAGGGCACCTGCTGCAGCAGGTGGTGGATGCAGTTCAGCCGCGCGCGGCGCTTGTCGTTGCCCTCGACCACCCACCAGCGCGCCTCCGGGATATGGGTGCGCGCCAGCATCTCCTCCTTGGCCTTGGTGTATTCCTCCCAGCGGCGTCGCGATTCGAGATCCATGGGCGAGAGCTTCCACTGCTTCAGCGGATCGTGGATGCGCATCAGGAAGCGCAGGTTCTGCTCGGCGTCGGTGATCGAGAACCAGTACTTCACCAGGATGATGCCAGAGCGCACCAGCATGCGCTCGAACTCCGGCACGGCGCGGAAGAATTCCTCGACCTCGGCGGCGCTGCAGAAGCCCATGACGCGCTCGACGCCGGCGCGGTTGTACCAGCTGCGGTCGAACAGCACGATCTCGCCGGCGCCCGGCAGGTGCGCGACGTAGCGCTGGAAATACCATTGCGTGCGCTCGCGCTCGGTCGGCGCGCGGCAGCGCCACTGTGCGGCAGATGCGCGGATTGAGCCGCTGGGTCACCCGCTTGATGACCCCGCCCTTGCCCGCCGCGTCGCGGCCCTCGAACAGCACGACCAGCTTGAGCTTGTGGGCCACCACCCAGTCCTGCAGCTTGATCAGCTCGCGCTGCAGGCGCAGCAGCTCGGTGAAATATTGCCTGCGGTCGATGCCTTCCGGGCGGGCCACGCCGGCGATCTGCCCGGGCAGGCGCGCCAGCATGTCGTCGCCCAGCTCCTGCTCGAGCTCCTCGTCGACGGTGTCGGCCAGCTCCTGGCGGACGCGGTCGTCCAGAATGTCGCGCTCCTCGTCGCCGTCCATCGCCCCGCCTCCGTCGTTGTCGCCGCCGAAGGTGGGGCGGGCCCATGACACTTTGACGACGATGAAGACCGTAACGGTCTGGCGGCCGAATCGCTCCGCCGCGGACCCTGTCTCAGCGCGGCGGCAGCAGCCTCTTCGCCTGCATCTCGGCGAAGGCCTTTCGTGAACATCGCCTCGGTGTCCATCACCTCGTGGAAGCCGGCCTGCATCAGCTTGATGGTCGACACCAGCGCCGGCGGGCCCGGCTGGCTGCGGCCGTAGCCCATCGTGTAGTCGGCATATTCGAACGACAGGCCGACGAATTCCTTCAGCGTGCCCGAGACGCAGCCCGTGCGCGCGCGCGGATCTCGGCCCACGCCGCCTCCTGCGGCCGGATCTCGCGGTCGAGCGACAGCGGCACGTGCTCGCCCGCCTCGAAGCCCAGCGCATCGGCGATGGCGGGCCACACGTTGGGCCACACGAACACGTCGCCGTTGGTGACGTTGAAGATCTCGTTGCGCGCCGTCGTCCGCCTCGCCCGACCAGGCGATGGCGCGCGCCAGCAGGTCGGCATCGACCGCCTGCGCCACGCGGCCGACGCCGCCGGGATAGTCGAGCTTCGTCTTGCCGGCGTGCCGCATCATGGCGGCATAGACGCCGAGCGCCGGGATGACGTTCATGGCGCTGCCCACCGAATTGCCCACGATCAGCACCGGCCGCAGGATCGACCAGCGTCCACGCCTTGCCCTGCTGGCGCTGCGCGCATGTAGCGCTCCTGGTTCCAGTAGAAGTTGGGCTGCTCGTGCATCTCCGAGCGGTTCTCGCGCGCCGGCACAGCGAGCGGCCGCACATGCACGCCATAGGCCTTGGTGCCCTGCAGCAGCGCCACGTGGCGCAGGCCCGGCGCGGCGCGCTCGAGCGGGCCGAACAGGTTGCTGCAGCATCGCGTCGTTGATGCGGATCTGCTCCTCTTCCTGCCAGCCGGCGACCAGCCCCGGCCGCTCGTGGAGCGCGGCATAGACGAGATGGGTGACGCCGGCGAACTCGGGCGCCAGCGCGGCGCAGGCGGCCGGCGTCGGCGAGATCGAGCGGCAGCCAGCGCGCGCCGAAGGTCTCGTCCGGCTCGGCGGCGCGAAAGGGCGATCACCTCGCAGTCCTTCTGCGCGCCGAAATGCTTCAGTGCAGGCCTGGCCGACGAGGCCGGTGGCACCGGCGATCAGGACCCTTTTGGCGACATGGATAGCTCATACCATGGCGCCCAGGGAGGACGACCCATGGAATTCGGCATGTTCCACGAGTTTCAGGCGCTGCCCGGCGAAACCGCCGCGCAGTCCTTCGCCAACTCGTTCGCGCAGGTCGACGCGGCCGAGCGCTGGGGCCTCGACGCCATGTGGCTGGCCGAGCTGCACTTCGCGCCCGAGCGCTCGGTGCTGGCCGCGCCGCTGATCCTGGCCGCCGCCATCGCCCAGCGCACCAAGCGCATGAAGATCGGCACCGCCGTCCAGGTGCTGCCGCTCTGCCATCCGCTGCGGCTCGCCGAGGAGGTCGCCACGGTCGATCAGCTCAGCAACGGCCGGCTGATCTTCGGCGTCGGCCGCTCGGGCTTCGCCGCACACCTACAAGACCTACGGCGTCGACTACGGCGAAAGCCGCGAGCGCTTCGCCGAGACCCTGGAGATCGTCAAGCGCGCCTTCACCGAGGAACGCTTCTCGCCACAAGGGCAAATACTTCGCCTACGAGAACGTCCGCGCTGGCGCCCAAGCCGTGCCAGAAGCCGTGGCCCGAGATCCGCATCGCCGCGGCCAGCCCCGACACCTACGTCGAGGTCGGCCGAGCTGGGCCATGCCATCTTCGTCGCCGCCCGCATCGGCAACCTCTCCGAGCTGGCGCCGCTGGTGAAGACCTACCGCGCCGCCTGGAAGGAGGCGGGCCATCCCGGCGACGGCCAGGTCTTCCTGCGCGTGCCGGTCTATGTCGCCGACACCGAGGAGAAGGCGCGCGAGGAGCCGCGCGAGAGCATCATGCATCTGCTGCGCTACCATCGGCGATCGCCTGACGACGTCGGCCGACGCAGGCGGCGCGCGCGCCATCGAGAACCGCGCCGAGCGCGGCCCGAAGCATGCAGAACGATCGACTACGAGGAGGTGCTGCGCGAGCGCATGATCGTCGGCACGCCGGGCCGCGTCGTCGACCGGCTGGAGGAGCTGCAGGAGGAGCTCGGCCTCGACGGCATCCTGGCCGAGCTCAACCCCGGCAGCCTGATCCCGCACGCGCGGTGCTGGAGGCGCTGCGGCTGCTCTGTCACGAGGTCATGCCGAAGTTCAAGTAGGCGTGTGGAGCGCCTTCTGGCCGGCGCCCGTGGCGCAAAATTTGGCGTGGTCGGCGACATCGCCGTCGGCGACGACGGCCAGCCCAGCCTGCACCTGCATGCCGTGCTGGGCTTGAGCGACGGCACCACGCGCGGCGGCCATTCCTCAACGGCGTCGTGCGGCCGACCCTGGAGGTGACGATCGTCGAGGCCCCGGCCCACTTGCGCCGCCGCAAGCGCCCCGAGCTCGGCATCGCCCTGATCGACATGTCGTCATCCTGAGCGACGCGAAAGCGGCGATGAAGTTCGTCGCTCACGTCCAGGACGACGAGATTGCTCCCGCCGAGACTGGTGTCGGCAAGAGACCCGCCGCTCCCCATGTCAAGGCGAGCGCCGCCACCCCCAGATGGCGCATGTCCCGTTCCCCCCAAGACGCACGAATCCTGGCATCGTGTCTTCGGAGGTGTCAACGCATGGCGCGTCGACAACCAGGGATTGCGCACCGGGCGAAGGGCGTTCTCTTCCGCCAGCGGCGAGCCCGACCAGCCCTCGATGACCGACAAGGGTGAGGCGATTTCGTCCCGGTCCCTACTCCTTCGGCGCCGGCTCCTGCCGGAGGTGGGCGAGCAGGTCCCTGTTCGGGGCCGTATCCGTCAAGCTGTGTGCCTGCGCGTATTTCCGCGCGGCTGCCCGGGTCATCCGGCCGACGACCCCATCGGCGGGGCCGGGGTTGAAGCCCGCCGTCTTGAGCCTGCCCTGCAGCTCGCGAATTTCGTCCGTGCTCAAGGTCACGGCTCCGGCCTGGGCGGCCGCCGGCGCGCTCAACCTCGGCACATCCGGCGCCGCCTCCGGCATCGGCTCGGCGGGTTGCTGGACGACGGCCGGCGGGCTGGGCGGCGGCACCGCGGCCTGCGGCGGGACGGCCTGTGGCGCGACGGCCGGCAGCGGGTTCACCGCTTTAGGCTCGCCGGCCCCGGCCTTGGCCTGTCCGACGGGCGTCGCTGTCGACGGCCTGTCGGGCGGTGGCGACAGTGCCCACAAGGCCAGCACGATGCCGGCAACCGGCACCAGCACCAGGGCGCCCACCCGGAGAGGACCGGCGCGGCCGCCGGCGCGCACGGCCGGTGCGAACTGGTCCGGCGGAGGCGACAACGGGCCGTCGGCCCGAAGCCGCTCCGCTCTCGCCTCGGATTGGGCCGCCAACCCGGCCCGGCGCGAATTGTCCGGTTCATGCGTCGGCTGGACGTTTGGCGCGGAAAAGCTGCGCCGCGCCGACGGGGCCGGCTGGGCCACGCCGGGCCAGATCCGCTGGTTTCTGGCCGCAAGCTGCTCCGACAGGCGGGCGAACTCGCGGGCCCCTTTGTCAGCCGCGCCGTCCGGTCGGCTCGACAACGGTGGCGGATCACGCAAGTCAGTCGGATGGTGTGGCCGATCGATCTTCATCCGACGCACCGATGATGGCGTATGGGCACCATGCTAAGCCTAGCGCGGCGTCGGCGTCGCGGCTGTGATCATGCGGGGGCAACCGATGTTGGCGCCGCCGTCAGTGTTCGCGCCGATACCAGAAGCCGTTGGGCATGCGCGGCATGCCGATGCGCTCGTAGAAGCCGACCGCGTCGGGCATCGAGGACAGGATCAGGCTGACCCGCGGTCCGAGCTGCCGGCGCGCCTCGTCCAGCAGCCCCTTACCGACGCCCTGACCCTGGACCGACCCCGACACGGCGAGCTCGGAGAGGTAGCAGCACCAGGAGGCGTCGGTGATGCCGCGCGCCACGCCCACCAGCAGGCGATCCGCCCGGTCCAGCCGCGCCGTCACGATGAGGCCTGCGGCCGACAGCATCTGGCCGAGCCGCGCCTCGTCGTCGAGCGGACGGGTGGCGCCCAGGCCGGATTCCATCAGCACGCGGCGGAACTCGGCGATGTCGAGGCCGGGCTCGCGGGCATAGAGGATGCGCAAGGCGTCGCTCATGGCCCCGACTCCAGCAAACGGGCGCGGGCATGACAAGCCCGCTCGCCGCCCGCCCGCCTGCTCACGGATCGGCCAGTGGCGCCGTCCAAGCGTTGTAGCCATAGACCCAGTCGGTATCCGTGACGCCCTTGCCCCAGCTGTTCTGGCGCGAGGTGAGTTGCACGCGCGCGGTCCGCTCCTGGCGCGTCGCCTCGTAGGTGCGGAGCGCCTCGGCAAGGCCGTCGCCGTCGATGCCGGTCAGGCAGCGGGCAAGGATCGCCGCATCCTCGATCGCCATCGCCGCGCCCTGCGCCATGTAGGGCGTCATGGGATGGCAGGCGTCGCCCAGCAGCGCCACCCGGCCTTCGACCCAGCGGTCGAGCGGCTCGCGATCGACCAGCACGCGCTTGTGGACCGTGGGGCAGGCGGCGAGCACGCGCTGCACGTCGGGATGGAAGCCCTCGAAGGCGGCGCGCAGCACCTTGACGTCGCCCATCTCCGACCACGATTCGCGGCCATGCGCGGGCTCGGGCTGGCTGGTGACGAAGTAGACCTCGCTGCGGTCGGGCTTCACCGGATACATCACGATGTGGCGGTCCTCGCCCCACCACTTGGTGCAGTCGCCCATGTCGAAGCCGTCAAGCAGGCGTGCCGGATAGACCGTGCGATAGGCGATGCGGCCGGTGAAATGCGGATCGCTGTCGCCGAACAGGCTGGCGCGCACGACCGAGTTGACGCCGTCGGCGCCGATCAGCGCGTCCGCTTGCGCCGTCTCGCCGTTGGCGAAAGTGAGGCGCACGCCGCTCGAAGCCTGATCAAGGCCGGTCAGCCGATGGTTCAGCCTGATGCAGTCGGCCGGTACCGCGCTCGCCAGCGCGGCGTGCAGGTCGCCGCGATGGGCCAGCAGGTACGGCGCGCCGTATTTCTCCTCGGCCGGGGCGCCGAACACCATGTCGAACAGGACCTCGCCCGTCTTCCAGTGCCGGTTGTTCCACGAGCGCGGATAGAAGGTTTCGGCGCGCAGCGCCGGCTCCAGCCCCAGGCCGCGCAGCACATGCATGGCGTTGCAGCCGATCTGGATGCCCGCGCCCAGCCGGGTGAACTGCCGCGCCTGCTCGTAGACGGTGACCGCGATGCCCTGCCGGCGCAGCGCCGCGGCCGACGCCAGCCCGCCCATGCCGGCGCCGATGATGGCGATGTTCATGGCCGGGGTCGCGCAACTCCTGCGTTCAAGCCGCCGCCTTCTTGCGGTTGGCTTCGAGCCGGGCATCGACCAGCGCGACGCCGGCATCGATCACCGGATGGCTGAGCCCCTTCTGCTTGGCGATGAGCTGCACCAGCTTGTCGGCGCGCTCGATGTTGGGCAGGCCGTTGTTGAGCGCGCGCGCCGCCGAGGCCGGCCGCGTCAGGCTCTGGGCGGCGGCGGCGTATTTCTCGAAGGGCACGAGGTCGCCCGGGTCGGCACCCAGCTTGACGCAGAGGTCGTTGACGAAATCGTAGACCGAGCGCGAGGTCTCGATGTCGCTGTGCACCGCTTCCTGCGCGGTGCGCATGCCGTCCGGGGTGACGCAGCGGTAGTTGCCGGCCAGCAGCATCGCCCACTTGGCGAGCGGCACGAAGAGCGAGTCGTAGACCCTGAGCTTCACCGGCAGCTCGATCTTGCCGTCGCCGGCGTCGAAGCGCACCGCGTCGATCTCCTTCTCGAGCTGGCGCAGCAGGCCGGTCGCCTTGTCGTCCTTGAGCTTGGCCACCTTGAAGTTGGTGGGCAGCGTAACCTGCAGCACGTTGACCTTCTCCTCGGGCGGGCGGATCGCCTGCGGATCGGGGCTGCACAGCGTGATCCGCTCGGGGTCGAAGCTGTCCCACACGCTGGGGTCGGTATAGGCGGGCTTCAGCAGGTCGTAGTTGAGGCCGGGGATGCGCTTGATGTAGGGCAGCGGCGGCATGTTCATGATCGACATGCAGGGCACCCGCGACTTGGCCACGGCATCCAGGAGCTCGCGCACGCCGGGCGAGCGGTATTGCGGCTCCTGCATGGCGAGCCCGATCAGGTCGTAGTCGGCGGGATTGGCGCTCGCCGTGCCGCCCGCCGTCACCTTGCCCGGCAGCTTGCGCGAATCGATCACCACGGGCTCCTTGCGGCCGCGCACCGGCAGGCGCACGCGGAAGCCCTCCGAGTTGATCAGGTCGGCCTCGGCCGGCAGGCAGATCAGGTGCACCTGATGGCCGCCGAAAAGGATCTTGGAGGCGAGCAGCGACCCGTAGGACGCGCCCATGATCATGATCTTGTACGGCATTTCCATTCCCCTCCGCGGCTTTGCGCCATTGTCGCGTCTAGCAGGGTTGTTCGCAACCGTTGCGCTCGGGTGACGCCGAACGTCAAGTGACGATCTGTCCGCTAATACAGCAGGTGCTTCTGCCGCGTCGCCATGAACGCCTGCAGCCCCGGCGCCCAGGACCGCGCGATCTCGCGCGGATCGCCCCCGGCCTTGACCGCTTCCAGCGAAGCCCGCGAGCCCAGCAGGCCGAGCGTGCGGTCGATCTGGAACTGGCCGCCGTACAGCCGCCAGAGCGCCGCCATCAGCTCGAGGCCGAGCAGGGGCGTGTCGAGCCGGTTGCGGTCGGTGGGCGTGAGGCGGATGCCGCCGCATGGCTGGCCGGGATAGACCCATTGGCGCGGCGTGAAGGTCGTGGCCTCGATGCGCACGCCGGCGATGCCGCGCGTGTTCAGGAGGTCGGCCAGCGCCTTTCCGTCGATCCACGGCGCTCCCACCACCTCGAACGGCATGTCGGTGCCGCGGCCGACGCTGACATTAGCGCCCTCGATCATGCCCACGCCGGGATAGAGGATCGCCTGATCGAGCGTCCTGAGGTTGGGCGAGGGCGGCACCCAGGAAAAGCCCGTCTGGTCGAACCACATCGGACGCAGGTAGCGGCGCATTGTGATCACGTGCAGCTTCGCGCCGAGCTGCTTCTCGGCGTTGAACAGGCGGGCGAGCTCGGCGAGCGTCATGCCGTGGCGCACCGGCAGCGGCAGGTAGGTGATGAAGGAGACGAGATCAGCGTCGAGCACCGGCCCTTGCACGGTCGAGGCGGTGAGGGGGTCGGGCCGGTCGAGCACGAAGAAGTCGACCTTGTCGCGCGCCGCCGCCTCCATCGCATAGGCCATGGTGGTGGGATAGGTGTAGTAGCGCGTGCCCACGTCCTGCATGTCGAAGACCAGCGCGTCGAGCCCGGCCAGCATGTCGGAGGTGGGCCGCATCGTCTTGCCGTAGAGGCTGAACACCGGCAGGCCGGTGGCGCTGTCGCGGCTCGAATCGATCCTGCCTTCGGACGAGGCCTCGAGGCCGTGCTCGGGGCTGAACAGGGCCACGAGCTGCGGTCCGGCTGCCTGGTGCAGCACGTCGGCGGTGCGCCGGCCTTGCAAATCGCGCGCCGAGCGGTTGGTGATCAACCCGACGCGACGACCGCTGAGCTGGCGAAAGCCGTAGGCTTCGAGCACGTCGACGCCCGACAGGACATGGGCCTGCCCGCCGCCGCGCGCCGCCGCGCCCGCGACCTGGGCGATGCGCCGCAGCATGGGCAGGATGTCGCCCTTGCCGTCGGGATGCAGGCGGTTGGTGAGCACGATCAGGAAGGTGCGCGTCTCGGGGTCGATCCAGATCGCCGTGCCGGTATAGCCGGTATGGCCGTAGGAGCGCGTCGAGAAGGAGGGCGCGAACCACACCGAGTAGGGCGAGTTGATATCCCAGCCCAGGCCGCGCAGGGCCGCGCCGCCGGGCGGGCTCTGCGGCGTCGTCATCGCCGCGACCGAAGCGGGCTTCAGCACGTTCTTGCCGCCCGCCAGCATCATCTGCGCGAGCTTGGTGAGATCGTCGGCGGTGGTGAACACGCCGGCATGGCCGGCCACGCCGCCCATGCGATAGGCGATGGGATCCTGCACTTCGCCCCAGCGCAGGTCGGCGCCCTCGACGTCGGCGGGCGCGATGCGATTGAGCAGGCTGGGCGGCGGCAGGAAGGTGGTGTCGCGCATGCCGAGCGGCTGGAAGATGTGCTTGGCTGAATAGACGTCCAGCGTCTCGCCCGAGACGCGGTGCACGATCTCGCCCAGCACGATGAAATCGACGTCGCTGTAGTTGAAGCGCGTGCCGGCCGGCGCCACCGGCCGCAGCGCCGTGATGGCCTGCAGCGCGCCTTCGCTGCCCGACCAGCCGCGCGTCGGGATGCCGGCGGGCAGGCCGGCATAGTGGGTCATGAGCTCGCGCACCGTGATGGCGCCCTTGCCGTTGGCGGCGAAGGCCGGCCAGTAGGTTGCGGCCGGACGGTCGAGATCGATCTGGCCGCGCTCGACGAGCTGCTCGATGGCGATGGCCGTCGCCATCACCTTGGTGAGCGACGCGGCGTCGTAGATCGTGTCGATCCGGGTCGGCCTCGTGTCGGGCATGAGGGCGCGCTGGCCGTAGGCCTGGCGCAGCACGATGCGGTCGCCGATGCTCAGCACCACCACCGCGCCCGGCAGATGGCCGGCTGCGATCTCCTCGTTGACGATGTTGGAGATCGCCGCGGCGGTCCCGCCCGTCGACGGTGCGGCGGCGGCGGGCGTGGTGCCGGAGGCGCAGGAGACGACGGCCTGGCAGGCGAGGCCGAGCAGCAACAGGCGCCGCACCAGCTCCCTCCCCACGAAGTGGGGCGGGAAAGGCGCGATGCCCCTACCGTGCGGCCGCGGCTTGCGGCTTGATGTCATTGGCCGAGTACACGTTGCGTGGGTTCCACAACATCCAGCCGACCGTGCCGGCATCATCGGACGCCTTGATCTGCTTGCCGATCTGGTCGGCGCCGAAGACTTGTCCGCCGAAGGCATAGTCGGGAAACGCCTGTAGCCAGGGTCGGTAGCGCACCGCCGTCCCCGCCGTCCGCCGTTTGCACTCTTCCAGCGACTTGTTGACGATCTCGTAAGGATTCTGGACGGGATTGCGGTAGCCGGGAATGCCGAACTGGAAGCCCGACGGATAGAGCATGGGGGAAATGTAGTCCACCGCCGTCGCCAGGGTCTCGACATGCTGGCCGATCCCGGTGTCGTTCTGGTTCCAGCAGACGTAGCCGAACATGTCCATGGAGACGAAGACATTGTACGGCACGAGCCGTCGCTTGGCCTCGCGCAGGAATCCGGTGATGGTCTCCACCCGCGAGGCCTCGGTCGTGGGCTGCGAGAAGGTGAGGCCGACGGCGTCGGGGAACCGCACATAGTCGAACTGGACCTCGTCGAAGCCGGCGGCGGCCGCCTCCTCGGCGACGCCCAGCGTGTAGTCCCACGCCTCCTTGCGGAACGGATCGATCCAGCTCAGCCCCTCGCGGTCCTTCCAGACGCCGCCGCCCAGGCGCACGGCCCATTCGGGATGGACGCTGACCAGCAGGTTGTCCTTGAACACGACGACGCGCGCGATCAGGTAGATGCCCTTGGCCTTGAGCGTGGTCACCAGCTCCTTGAGATCGGGAATGGTGCGGACCTTGAGCGCGCCGTTCTTGGCGGCGAGCGGCAGCGCGCTGGGATAGGGGATCAGCCCGCGATCGCCCTTGAGGTCGATGACCAGGGCGTTGAGCCCGCTTTTCTGCATCACGTCGAGGGCCGGATCGCGCAGGAACGGCGCGCCGATGCCGTAGACCGTGAGATAGAGCGCCTTGGGGGCGAGCGGCGTGAGCTTGATCGCGGGCGGCGTGCCCGCCTCCGTCGCGGCCGTCACGCGGGTATAGCCTGCCGCGCGGACCTTGAGCGGCAGGTTGCCGCCGGCCACCCGGTAGCGGCCCTGCTCATCGGTGAGGACGGTCTTGTCGCCCACGGTGACGATCGCACCGGCCAACGGCGCGTCGGTAGTGGCATCGACGACCGTGCCCTCCCGCTCGGCCTCGCGCGCCGCCTCTTTCTGGTCCTGGGCCTGCGCCCCGGGCAGCAGCACGGGCGGCAGGAAGAGGAAGGTGGCAACAGCGGCGAAGAGGGCTTTCATTGATGCTCCTTATTTTGCGGGCAGGAGTTGTTCGAAGCGGGCGCCGCGGTCGGCGTCGGTGACGATGAAGCGTGGCAGCGCCATGAGCTTGTCCGCCCGTGTCACCGGGCGGCGGTCGATGGTGAAGGCTGCGACGTATCCTGCGGCCTGCGCCGCCTGCTCGAGCTCGGCGTTGTGGATGCCGAAGGGCCAGGCCAGCAGGTCGACCGTGCCGCCCAGCTTCTGCTCGAGGACGGCCTTGGACTTGACGAGCTGGTCGTTGACGAAACGCTCATAGGCCGCTGGCGCCAGACGCTTCTTGTCGACGTTGAAGTTGGGATGCCAGTAGGTGTGAGACTGGATGTCGACCAGGCCCGAGGCCTTCATCTCCTTCAGCTGATCCCAGGTCATGGCGTAGGGCGCGTTGGAGATGGCCGAGGGATAGATGAACAAGGTGACCGGAATGCGGTAGCGTTTGATCAGCGGGAAGAGGTCCGTATAGACCGTGCGATGGCCGTCATCGGCGACGATCACCACGGCATGTTCCGGCAGCGGCGCCGCGGCCTCGCCCAGGGCCGCCATCAGCGACTTGAGCGGCACGACGTGATAGCCGCCCTCCTGGATCAGCTTGAGCTGCGACTCGACGACCGGCGTCGTGACCGTCATCTCGTCGGCATGGACGGGACCGAGACGATGATAGAGCAGGATCGGAACGGAAAGCGCCGGCGGCTCGCCGGCCGTGGCGGGCAAACAAAGCAGCGGCGCCAGGAAAACGACGGCCGCCAGCCATACACCGACTACACGCAGCATGCTTGCCCATATGAAGCGACGCGTGGGTGATCCTATCACGACGAGATGAGCCTGACTCGCAGGAAAGAGGCAAACCGCAAAAATTCTTGTCAGGATGACGCGACGTTCAAAAAGCCGCGCACCTTCTCCACCGCGTCCGCCAGCCCCACGCGTTCGATGCTGACGCCCGCCGGGAAGGCGCCGAGCAGCCGGCTGGGCAGTCGCGAATCCAGCATCACGAAAACGCCGCGGTCGTCGCCCCGGCGGATCAATCGTCCATAGGCCTGTTTCAGCCTGAGGCGCGCCAGCATGTCGTCATAGGCATTGGCGCCGGCGCCCGCCTTCTTCCAGGCTTCCTTGCGGGCGCGGTGAAGGATGTCGGGTCGCGGCCAGGGCACGCGGTCGAACACGATCAGGCGCAACGAGCGGCCGGGCACGTCGACGCCGTCGCGCACGGCATCGGTGCCCAACAGGCAGGAATGTTCCTCGGCACGGAAGATGTCGACCAGGGTGGCGGCATCCATGCCGCCGACATGCTGGGCGTAGAGCGGCAGGCCGGCCTCCTCCAGTGCCGGGGCGATGCGCTGGTAGATGGCGCGCAGGCGGCCGATGGCGGTGAACAGGCCAAGTGCGCCGCCGCCGCTCGCGAGGAACAGCTCGCGATAGGCGGCCGCCACCTGGTCGGGGTCGTCGCGCTTGACGTCGCGCACGATCAGCACCCGCGTGGCATCTGGATAGTCGAAGGGCGAGGCCATGGCGGCGCGCATCGCCGGCGCCGCGAGGTGCCGCGTGCCGGTGCGCGCCTCGGCGACCGTCCAGTCGGCCAGCGCCGTGGGGTCCTCGTCGTTGGCGGCCGCCGGCACGCCCAGCGAATCGCGCAGGGTGGCCGAGGTGATGACCGCGCCGTGTGAGGGTCGGATCACCGAGTTCACGAAAGGCTCGGTGGGATCGAGATAATGGCGGTACATGCCGACATCGATCTCGCGGTTCTGGCTCTTCTCGATGGCGAACCAGTCGACGAAGGCGGGATCGGGATCGTTGTGCAGGCCGCGCAGCATGGCGCGCCAGGCTTCGAGGGTGAGCTCGCAGCGGTTGGCCAGCGAGCGCGCCACGCCCTCGATGCGCGCCCGCTGGCCCGAATCGAGCTTGTCGGCCTCGCCTTCGAGCTTGGCGCGCAACGCCGCCCGCAGCTTGCGTACCGGGACCAGCATCTGCTCCAGCGCCTCGCTCAGCCAGTCGGCCGCCTCGAGCAGGCCGGGATTGAGCGGGCGCACGTCGCATTCCTGGCCGAAGCCCTGATCCTCGCCCGAGGCCCGCGCGCGCACCTGCTGGCGCACCAGGGCCAGGAACTCCTCGGCCGGCCCCAGCACCGTGCCGTCGGCAAGCCGCGTCTGCCAGTTGGGCGAGGGCAGGAGCTGCGCCAGCTGCAGCAGGCGGCGCAGCGCGGTGTGGGCTTCGGTATCCTCGCCCAGGAGGTCGCTGAGGCGGCGCTCGAGGCCGCGGGCGCGGCTGCCGCGGCGGCCCTCGGCGCCCAGCAGCCAGCGGCGCAGGTCGGAGGCCTCGACGCCGCTCAGATGCGTACCGAAGGCGGAGTCGGCCGCGTCGAACAGGTGATGGCCTTCGTCGAACACGTAGCGCAGCGGGCGCGTGCCGTCGTCGAGCCCGCCCATCGCCGCCTGGATCATCACCAGCGCGTGGTTGGCGATCACGATGTCGGCCTGGCGGGCACGCCGGATGGTGCGTTCGACGAAGCATTTGCGGTAGTGCTCGCAGGCCGAATAGATGCATTCGCCGCGCCGGTCGGCGAGCCGCGTGATGCGGCCGCGCCCGAGAAGATCGAGCAGCCAGGCCGGCAGGTCGCCGCCGATCATGTCGCCGTCCCTGCTGGCCAGCGTCCAGCGCGCCAGCAGGCCGAGGCCCACGGCGTTCTCCGGGGCGAGGCCGGTGCGCATCACCGCCTCCTGGAAGTTCAGCAGGCAGAGATAGTTCTCGCGGCCCTTGCGGATCACCACCTTGCGGCGCTTCTCGGCCGAATCGCGATGCAGGCGGTCGAGCTCGTTGTCGATCTGGCGCTGCAGGTTGCGGGTATAGGTGGCGATCCACACCGGCGCGCCGTTCTTCTCCGCCCACAGCGAGGCCGGCGCCACATAGCCCAGCGTCTTGCCGACGCCGGTACCGGCCTCGACCAGCACGACATTGGGCCTGTCCTCCTGCTCGCGCGGCGCGAAGGCCTCGCTGGCGGCCGAGGCATAGTCGCTCTGGGTCGGCCGTGCTTCGGCCATGTTGGGGCCGGCAGCGATCAGCTGGGCGAGCCGCAGGCGGGCCTCGCGCGGCTCGACGGGATGGCTGGAGGGTGGCGGTGCCGGCGGCGGTTCCTCCCAGGGCGGCAGGCTCTTCCAGATGTCGAGGCCGGCGCCCGGCCTCGGCTTCCTGCCGACCGGGTCGATGCCGAGCGCGGCCAGTACCTCGTCGCCCCACGGCCATTGGCCGCGCGCCATGGCGAGCGCGGTGTCCTTCATCTCGGGCGAGGCCAGCGCCGCCATGTCCTCCAGCTCGTCGAGCAGGGCGCGTGCGGCCTCGGGCAGGCGGGTCACCTCTTCTTCCGGGCTCGTCGGCACGGCAAGGTCGAGCGCTTCGCAGAGGCCGCGCGGCGTCGGCAGGCAGAACCGGGCCGGGCGCACGAAGGCGAAGAGCTCGAGGAGATCGCGCGCCGGCAGATCGTCCAGCCCCAGCCGCGCCGCCACGGCGGGCGCGTGGCAAACCAGCGGCCGGCTCGCCGCCGCGCGGCTCGCCGCATCGCCGGCCGACAGGCGCTCGATCGTGCCGGCGCCGGACCCGCCGGGCGTGCGCCACAGGGCGCCGCGCGCGGTTGCGACCAGGGCCGGCCAATCCTTGTGCACGATCACCATCAACAGCCCGATAGCATACAATGCCGGCCAATGACCTTGCGCCGTCGCCTCTTCTTCTCCGGTCTCGCGGCGGGCATGGCAACGACGCCGGCCCGCGCCGCCGCCGACCCCGATGTGGTCATCGTCGGCGCCGGCGTCGCGGGCCTTGCCGCGGCACGCACCCTGATGGCGGCGCATAGAAGCGTGCTGGTGCTCGAGGCGCGCGATCGCATCGGCGGGCGTGCCGTCACTGACAGCACCCTCGGCTTTCCCTTCGATCGCGGCGCGCAGTTCATCGAGGCCGGCAGGACCAACCCCACCATGGCCATCCTGCGCGAGGCCAATGCCAGGCCGGTCCCCGACCGCCAGCAGCAGGCTCTCTATCTCGCCGGCACCGAGATCTCGCCGCAGGAATACGCACGCTTCGAGAAGATCGCCGTCGACGCCTCGCGCAAGATCGCCGAGGCGCTCGCCAAGCCGCCGCCGATGATCGGGCCCGGCGTGGTGCTCGCGCCGCAGCCCGACATCGTGGTGGGTCGCGTGCTGCAGCCGCAGGATCCGCTGGAGCGGCTGGCCTACGCCATGGTGGGGCCGCTCGAAGCCGGGGTCGAGAACAACGAATTGTCGGCGCGCGACTTCACCCGCCAGCCGGACCCCGAGCCGCAATATTCCGTGGCCGAGGGGCTGGGGGCGCTGATCGCACGCTGGGGCGCCCGGGTGCCGGTGAAGCTCGGCACCAGGGTCGTGCGCATCGATTCGACGGGCGCGGCGGTGGCCGTGGTCACCACCGCCGGCCCGGTGAACGGCAAGGCCGTCATCGTCACCGTGCCCACCGGCGTGCTGGCGGCCGGTCCCTTCGGCTTCGCCCCCGCGCTGGACGCCGCCCGGCGCGAGGCGATCGAGCAGTTGCCGATGGCGCTCTACAACAAGGTGGCGCTGACCTTCTCCCGCAGGATCGACGCGCCGGCCGGCATCAGTGTCGGCGGCCTGACGCGCAAGGGCCAGGCCTTCGACGCCATCGTGCGGCCCCACGACCGCGATGCCGCGATCGTGTTCCTGGGCGGCGCGCAGGCGCGGCAGATCGAGGAGGAGGGCACGAACGCCGCCGTCTCCTTCGCGCTCTCGGCCATGGCCGAGATCTATGGCAACGACCTGCGCGGCCGGCTCGTGCGCTCCGCGGTCACGCGCTGGGGCAGGGATCCTTTCGCCCGCGGCTCCTGGTCGATGGCCACGCTCGGCAATGCCGACAAGCGCCTGGTGCTGGCCCGGCCGCACCACGATCGCGTGTTCTTCGCCGGCGAGGCGACCGACCCGGTGTGGGCCACTCGCGTCGGCGGCGCCTATGCATCAGGCCTGCGCGCCGCGCGCGAGGCGCTGGCGCTGATGGGCGCCAGGCGCTGATGAGTTTCCCTGCTATTCGACACCGAAAGGATGTCTACGAAGGCCGATAGCGACGTGGAACCTCCGCCACGATCGACAACAGCGCCGCTATTACCAGCGCGGCAGCGGCTGCGAGCGACGGCATCGCCAGGCTGCCGGTGGCGTCGTAGACGAAGCCCGCGAAGGCGGGGCCCAGGATCTGGCCGAAGCTGAAGGAGGCGGTCATCAGCGCGATGCGTCCGCGCGGATCGCCGTCGGCCGTCTCGCGCGCGGCGATCAGGCCGAGCGCCGTCAGGCCCATGAAGGTGCCGCCGACGAACAGCGCGGCGACGACGACGCTCGCGGCGTGCAGCCACAGCGCGCTGGCGGCGACGCCGACGGCCTCGACGATGCTGGCGATGGCGAAGGTCCGGAGGATGCCCCAGCGCCGCCCAAGGCCCGTCCACAACGCCACCGACGGCGCGGCGCTGAGGCCGAACATCACCCAGATGTAGGGTTCGAGCGGGCGCAGCGCCGCCGAGCCGCGCACGATGTCGACGATGAAGGTCGCGGTGATGATGTAGCCGAAGCCGAACAGGCCGTAGGCGACGGCGAGCGCCAGGAAGTCGGCGGACACTTTCGTCCGCGCCGGCGGGGGCGTGGCGCCGGCCGTCGGCGTGTCGGGCGGCACCATCCAGGCGACACCGAGGCTTGCCAGCGCGGCAAGTGCGGCGCTGGCAAACCACAGCGTGCTCCAGGCGGCGCCCTCGCGCATCAGGAGCGCGACCAGCGCGGCGGAGACGGCGATGCCGCTGCCCACGCCGGCGAAATGCACTGCCGAAAGGCCGCTGCGACCCGCGCGCGCCAACCGGTCGAGCACCAGGGCCGAGCTGAAAATCAGCGCAAAGGCGCTCACGACACCGGCCACTAGGCGCAGAAGGAGAAAGAGCGGCATCGCCGTCGTCATGCCCATGGCGGCGAGGCAGATCGTATTGACCGCCAGTGAGCCCATGAGCCAGGTGCGGCGCGAGCCGGGCAGGCGCACGGCCGCCAGCAGAGCGCCCGCGAGATAGCCCACGAAGTTCGCCGAGGCGATCAGCCCCGCCTGGGCCTTGGTGAGCGACAGCGCCTCGACCATGGGAGGCAGGATGGGCGTATAGACGAAGCGGCCGACGCCGATGCCCGCGGCCATCGCCAGAAGGCCGCCAAGCGCGAGGGTAGAAGGGCTTTTGTTCATTGGTCGCGCGGCACTTTGAGCCTCCGCACGCATTGACGCAAATGGATGCCGCTCCTAGGTTCGCCGATCCATGTCGCAGATCGATCGTTCCCTGGCCGAGGCCGCGCGCGCGTGGCCATTTGAAGAAGCCCGCAAGCTTGTCGCCCGTACCGGCGGCACGGTGCCGGCGAAAGGCTATGTGCTGTTCGAAACCGGCTACGGACCGTCCGGCCTGCCCCATATCGGCACCTTCGCCGAGGTCGTGCGCACCACCATGGTGCGCCGGGCCTTCCGGCGGCTGAGCGACGTGCCGACGCGGCTGTTCTGCTTCTCCGACGACATGGACGGGCTGCGCAAGGTGCCCGACAACGTGCCCAACAAGGAGATGCTGGCGCAGCATCTCGGCAAGCCGCTGACGGCGGTGCCAGATCCGTTCAGCAACGAGCATCCGAGCTTCGGCGCGGCCAACAATGCGCGCCTGCGCGCCTTCCTCGATTCCTTCGGCTTCGAGTACGAGTTCCAGTCGGCGACCGATTGGTACAAGTCGGGCCGCTTCGACGGGATGCTGCTCACCATGCTGCGGCACTACGACGAGGTGCAGGCGGTGATGCTGCCGACGCTCGGCGAGGAGCGCCAGCAGACCTACTCGATCTTCCTGCCGATCAGCCCCAAGACCGGCCGCGTGCTGCAGGTCCCGTTGATCAAGACCGATGCCGACGCCGGCACCATCGCCTATCGCGACGAGGATGGCACCTTGGTCGAGACGCCGGTCACGGGCGGCAACGTCAAGCTGCAGTGGAAGGCCGACTGGGCCGGCCGCTGGTTCGCGCTCGATGTCGACTACGAGATGTACGGCAAGGATCTCATCCCGTCGGCCGAATTGAGCGCAAAGATCGTCCGGATTTTGGGCGGCAAGCCGCCGGAGGGTTTCAACTACGAGCTCTTCCTCGACGAGGAGGGCAAGAAGATCTCCAAGTCCAAGGGCAACGGACTCTCGGTCGAGGAGTGGCTGCGCTACGGCACGCCCGAGTCGCTTGCCTATTATATGTATCAGGCGCCGCGCCGCGCGCGCCGGCTCTATTTCGACGTCATCCCGCGCGCCGTCGACGACTATCTCGCGAGCGTCGAGAAGATGCCGGCCGAGGAGCCGGCCAAGGCCGCCGAGAATGCCGCCTGGCACATCCATGACGGCAAGGCGGTCGACTACCATTCGGGCGGCGTCAGCTTCGGCATGCTGCTGAATCTCGCCGCGGTGGCGCACACCGAGGACAAGAGCGTGCTGTGGCAGTATCTGCGCCGCTATGCGCCGGGCGCCACGCCGCAGAATGCGCCCTATCTCGACCGCCTGCTGTCAGGGGCGGTGGCCTACTACCAGGACTTCGTGAAGTCCTCCAAGAAGTTCCGCCTGCCCACGCCCAAGGAGCGCGAAGCCCTGCAGGACCTCGCCGAGACCTTGCGCCAGATCCCCGACGACGAAAGCGCCGAGTTCATCCAGAACGAGGTCTACGAGGCGGGCAAGCGCCACTTCGCCAAGGAAGAGCTGCGCCAGTGGTTCAAGACGCTCTACGAGGTGCTGTTGGGCAGCGAGCAGGGTCCGCGCATGGGCGCCTTCATCAAGCTCTACGGCCGCGACAACGTCGTGCGCCTGATCGAGCGCGCGCTGGCCGGCGAGGATCTCGGCAAGGCGGCGTAAGAGGGCCGGCATGATGGATCAGGTCGTCATCGACTATCTGAACCCGGACATTCCCGCCGGCCTCGCCTTGCTCGACGTGCCGCTGGTGCGCGCCGACGAAGCGTCGCTGAAGGGCTATGGCGAAGTCGTCCACGATCCCCACAAGCACCGCATCGAGATCGTGCCGTGGCCGCTCGGCGGCTGGCGCAAACTCGATGCCGGCACCGGAATCGAAGGCGGCACGACCGAGGGCATCTTCGCCTGCGAATGGCGCGGCAACGAATTGCTGGGGCGCAACGAGGCCGTGGGTGGGCACTATGTCATCGGCTTTCGCGGCCTGCCGGAAATGGCCAAGCGGCCCGGCGTGGCGCTGGCCGACGCTCGCGTGCTGCTCTGGCACTGCAACTACCATCCCGACGGCGGCCAGCTCTTCTTTCCCCTCGGCGGCCAGCCCTTCGTCGTGCCGGCGGCGCTGCCCGGCGACGACCTCAGGCCCGAGCGTTTCGTCGCCTTCTGGTCGGACGGCAGCTTCGGCATCTACATCCATCCCGGCATCTGGCACGAAGGCGTCTTCCCGGTCGGGCCGGCCGGCCGCTTCTTCGACAAGCAGGGCAAGGTCCACGCGCGGGTGAGCTGCGACCTCGCCCGCGAGTTCGGCGTGCTGCTGAATGTGGGCCTGCCGCGCGCGCCATAAGGCCTCCGCGCCGATTTCGGCCGAAAAGAATCCAATCTTTTCAATGCCCGAAAGGGCTTTTGCCCCCTCTGCGGTGCCCACTTATTCCCGGTTCCCGGCTCCGGACGGGCAGGGTTCGGAACTTAAGTTATACCAATTAATGCTTGACAATAACTTAAGTTCGCTTTAGTTCCTGAGCCGGCCATGCCGACCGCACCGTTCCTCTCAGCCCCAGTTCGAGGCCCGGAAATCGACGACGAAGGACTGCGCCGGTCGCCATTTGTAGTCGCGGCGCTTGGCGGTGAAGGTCGCGTTCTGGTGCACCACGTTATAGACGGGATCCTCGCGCTCGATGAGGGTGAGGATGCGGCGGAAGTCGCGGCGGCGTTGCTCGAGATCCAGGCCGGCCTGCAGCGAGGCCATGAGCGGCACGATCTCCTGGTTCTCCCACTGGCCCGCCTCCCAGGTCTGGCCGCCCGGCGCGTAGGCCGCCAGCGAGGCCACGGGATCGTTGAACCACGACGAGTTCGAGTTCTCGCAGATGCCGCGGCCGGGAAAGCGGCCGAGGATCTGGCCCCAGTTCTCCTTCATCTCGATCGCCACGTTGAGCCCGACCGCCTTCCACTGCTCGACCATGATCTGCGCGGTCTGCACCTGGTTGGTGTAGTAGTTGTTCAGCATCTGGTAGGGCACCGGCGCGCCGTCGTAGCCGGCCTCCTTCAGGAGCCGCTTCGCCTCGGCCGGGTCGTAGGCGGGAGCCGCCCAGTCGGCCAGCAGCATCGGCCCGAAGAAATCCCATTGCAGCCCCTTCGGCACCTTGGTGCGGCCGGCCCACAGCGCGTCGACGATGGCCTGGCGGTCGACCGCATGCGTCATGGCTCGGCGCACCCTGGGGTCCTTGAGCGTCGGATGGTGCTTGTCGAAGATGGTGAGGCGGATGTTCATGATCGGCCCGCCGACCACTTCCAGGCGCGGATTGGCCTCGATGGTGGCGATCTGGTCCGGCGGCATGTCGCAGGCGAAGTCGAAGTCGCCGGCGCGCAAGCCGTTGACCCGCGCGGCCACCTCGGGGATCTCGACGAAGCGCAGCCGCTTGATCGGCGGCCGGCCGCCCCAATAGTCGTCGAACGCCTCCATCAGGAGTTCGGCGTCGGGCTTGTAGTCGACGATGCGGTAGGGGCCGGTGCCGACCGGACGGCGTGCCCACTCGAGCCACGTCTTGGCCTCGTCGAAGGCGCGATGGGAGAAGATCGCGCCGGTGTTGCGCGCCAGGCGGCCTTCGAGGGTGACGTCGGGCACACGATTGACGAAGCGCACCGTGTATTTGTCCTTGATCTCCATGCGCTCGAAGCCGGGATAGGCCGCCATGGCGATCTTGGGCGCCTCGGGCGGCGGCACCTTGGTGGCGGCGCCGGGCGTCGTGGAAACCCACATGCCGCGCGTGTCGACGGCGCTGCCCGTCCACATGCGTTCGGGACCGAAGCTGAAGGCCACGTCCTCGGCGGTCATCGCATCGCCGTTGTGGAAGCGCACGCCCTCGCGCAGCTTGAGCTCGAGCGTCCGCCCGTCGATGCGCCGCCAGCTCTCGGCGAGCCCGGGCTGCAGCGACAGGTCGCCGGTCCAGGCATGGTCGGTCAGCGTCTCGGCGAAGGTATAGAAGATGCGCTGGCCGACATTCGATTGCTCGCGCATCGGCTCCAGCGTGTTCGAGGTCGAGATCTTCTGCACCGCCACCGTGATCGTCGGGCGGCTGTCGCCTTGGGCGACAGCGAAGCGGGGAAGGGCGAGGGTGCCGGCGAGGCCGAGCGCATGGCGGCGGGACAGGATCATCGCGCCACCATGGCGGCGCGACGTGATCGCCCGATGAACCGGGTGTTACCGCAGCATGATGGCGGCCGCGGAAATCTGAGCCGCGGCTTGCCGGCGCGCCGCACGGCTCCCCGCAAGCCGCATCCGCTGGGGGATTTATCTTTCCATCTCAACGGTTTGCCGCGTCTCCGCCGGAAGATGGCGAACGCGCAAAAGACGAGTACCTAAACATGAGCCATGCTCATATATTTTCGGTCAGAGAAGGCAAAGAGGTTTGCCGTGAACGAACTCCTGACCGTCTATCTCGTCATCCTGCCGATCGTGATGGGCGCCGGCATCGTCGAGGCGCTGTGGCTGTCGCGCACGCGCGCCCAGCGCTACGACTGGAAGTCGTGGGGCTGCTCGCTGGCCGACCTGGCCGGGCGTCGCCTGCTGGCCTTCGTTCCCTACACGCTGGTCGCGCCCTGGCTGGGCTGGGTGTGGGATCATCGGCTCGCCACCCAGTCGCTCGGCAACGTCTGGTCGGTGCTGCTGCTCTTCGTCGGCCTGGAGTTCTGCTACTACTGGTATCATCGCACCAGCCACACCTCGCGCTGGTTCTGGGCGGCGCATTCGGTGCACCATTCGCCCAACCAGCTCAACCTCGCCGCCGCCTATCGCCTGGGCTGGTTCGGCAAGTTCACCGGCACCTCGCTCTTCTTCACGCCGCTGGTCCTGCTGGGCTTCACGCCGACCGTCGTGCTGACGGCGCTGTTCCTGAACCTGATCTACCAGTTCTGGCTGCATACCGACTGGATCCCCAGGCTGGGCTGGATCGAATATGTGTTCAACACGCCGTCCAGCCATCGCGTCCACCACGCGCGCAATCCTGAGTATCTCGACGCCAACTTTGGCGGCGTGCTGATCGTCTTCGACCGGCTGTTCGGCACCTATGTCGCCGAGCGCAAGGACGTGCCTTGCGAGTACGGCCTGATCTCGCATCCCCAGTCGTCGCGCAATCCCTTCGTGGTCAATTTCGAGCCGTGGATCGGCCTGGTGAAGGACGTCGCCTCCGCGCGCTCGCCGCGCGAGGCCTGGATGTACCTGTTCGGCCCGCCGGGCTGGCGTCCCGATGGCGAGGGACTGACGACCGCCGAGCTCCGGAAGCGCGCGGCGCTCCCTCATCCGGCCATGACTTAATCTCCCTTGAGCCTTCCTCCGGCGACCGACAGATTGGCCGCAGAGGAGAAGGCCCATGGCGAAGGACAAGGTCTGCGTCGTGATCGGCGCGGGCGACGCGACGGGCGGCGCCATCGCCCGCCGCTTCGCGCGCGAGGGCTATACCGCCGTGGTGACGCGGCGCAGCGCCGACAAGCTGAAGCATCTGGTGGCGCAGATCACCCAGGAGGGCGGCAAGGTCCATCCCTTCGGTTCGGACGCGCGCGACGAGGAGCAGGTCATGAAGCTCTTCCACCAGATCGAGACCGAGATCGGCGAGATCGAGGTCTTCGTCTTCAATATCGGCGGCAACGTGCGCTTCGACATCCGCGACACCACCGCCCGCGTCTATCGCAAGGTGTGGGAGATGACGGCCTTCGCCGGTTTCCTGACTGCGCGCGAGGCGGCCAAGGCGATGGTCCCGCGCGGCCAGGGCACCATGCTGTTCACCGGCGCCACCGCCTCGGTGCGCGGCGGGCGCGGCTTCTCGGCCTTCGCCGGCGGCAAGCATGCGGTGCGGGCGCTGGCGCAGTCCATGGCGCGCGAGCTCGGGCCGCAGAACATCCATGTCGCCCATGTCGTGATCGACGGCGCCATCGACACCGAATGGATCAAGGCCAACTTCCCCGAGCGCTACAATGCCGGACCGGATGCCATCCTCAATCCCGACGATATCGCCGAGGCCTATTGGCAGCTGCACCGGCAGAAGCGGTCGGCCTGGACCTTCGAGATGGATCTGAGGCCCTGGAAGGAGACTTGGTGACGGCAACGAGGCCGGGCTCTCATCGTTGCCCTCCACACCGCTGGAGGAGGAAGCCATGGCCACAGATACCGTCGACACCACGAAGCTCTGGGACCTGATCAAGGACATCAAGTTCGCCATGTTCACGGCGCGCCGTGGCGACGGTCAGCTCCATTCGCGTCCCATGACGACGCAGAACGGCGAGGACGAGCGGGGCGGCGTGCTGTGGTTCTTCATGTCGCGGTCGGGTTCGCCGGTGGCCGACCTGGAGGAATATCCCGAGGTCAATGTCACCTATGCGGATCCGGGCAAGGACGCCTATGTCTCGATCTGCGGCGCCGCCCGCGTGGTCGAGGATCTCGAACGCAAGCAGGCGATGTGGAACACCGCGGCCCAGGCCTGGTTTCCGGGTGGTCCGGCCGATCCCGACCTCGCCCTGGTCGCCGTGCTTGTCGCCGAGGCGGAATATTGGAACGTGACCTCCAATCAGGCGGTCCAGCTCTTCAAGATGGCCAAGGCCGCCATGACCGGCGAGCCGCCCCGGAACATGGGCGAGCATCGCCGGGTCCGTATGTAGGCCACTCAGCGTTTGGGCGTGGTCGCGGCGCCGACGCCGGCGCCGACCGCGCCGCCGACCAGTGCCCCGGGCAGGATGCCGATGGGCGTCAGGGCGCCGATCAGCGCGCCCGAACCGGCGCCGATACCGCCGCCGGTGACGGCGCGCTGGCCCCACGTATCGCCGCAGGCTGCGGTCCCCAGCAGGATCGCGGCCAGGACAAGATATTTCGGCATGTGAAGGTTCCCGTTTAAGATTTGCTCCTAGCATTACGCATCGACAGCGGAATGGTGCTGTGGCCAACGTGTGATCTGAGCGACGCTGCTTGGGCCGACGGGAGTGACAATGGACAAGGATACGGAGATCTGGCTGCTGTTCGCGCCGTTCTGGCTTCTGGGCATCGCTGCCCTGATCGGCTCCGTCTGGCACATGGCGCACGCCGCCATCGCCACGCGCCGGGCCCAGGCGGCCGGTCATGTCCGCAAGGCGTCGCTCTTTCCAAGACGCCTGGCCTGGCATGAGCTTCCCCATGACGGCCGCCATCATCTGAAGCGCGCGCTCATCGGCTTCGGCGCCTTCTGGGTGATTTGCCTGCTGGGAATAAGCGTGGGCGCCGCCGTCGGGCTCCTTTTCGGCCGTTAGCAGTCGGCCGTCAGGACAAGCCGCTCAATCCGCCACCAGGGCGACGATCTCATAGTCGCCGGCCGAGGGATTGGCGATCTGGGTCTCCTCGGCGCAGGCGCCGAGCGCCATGGCGAGAACGCCCAGGGACAGGAACAGGATACGCCTCATGGCTTCCTCCTCTGCGGGAGGAACGTGAGGGTGGGTCGATGGTTGCGGCTTGGGGGCCTCGGGCGTCAGGCGATTCCGCCGACGGTGCGCCTGACCTTCTCCAGGAAGGCTTCCCGGGAATGGGGTGTGGATTTGTCCATGCTGTAGTGGGCGAGATAGAACGACTGTGTGCGCTTGGCGCAGAGCGGCTTCATCCCGCGCATCAGCACCTTGCGGCCCGGATCGCCGGCGAAGAGGCGCACGATCCACCATGGCGAACCATAGCTCGTCACCACGCCGAACAGGCGGATGTTGCCGAGGTGGGGCGCCAGATGGCCATCCTTCGGGTCGTAGGTGAAGGCGATGCCCGGGCCCCACACGCGGTCGACCCATCCCTTGATCATCGCCGGCATGGAAAACCACCAGTGCGGAAAGCACAGGACGAGTCCGTCGACCTTCTTCAGGATCTTGACGTAGGAATCGACCGCGCTGTGATCGTAGTCGTTCCCCATGTAGGTGCGTCTTTCCTCCACCGTCATCGCCGGCTCGAACCCTTCGCGGTAGAGATCGGTCGCCACGACCTCATGCCCGTTCTTCCGCAGCGTCTCGACGATGGCGAGAAAGAGCGCGTGATCGTAGCTCTCGGTCAGGGGATGGCAGTGAACGACCTGGATCCTCATGTCGGGAAACAACGTCCGATCGCCGCCGCCGTTCCTGCACGGGACGGCGCCATGCCCAAATACCGGCAGAAATACGACGACGGCGCGGCCATTGCCGTGAGGCTTTCGCGCTATCGTGACTTGCTGTTATCCGTGCTGTCGGTGATCACGGAAGAAACGTCCGCGAGGATTCCATGCCACTCGATGCAAGCCCGTGCGCGCTGCTCTCCATCGGCCACGCCGTGCCGCCGCACCGCATGCTGCAATCCGATGCCGCCGCCGCCGCGCGCCGGGTCTTCGCTCATCGCTACGCCGCCTTCGAGCGCATGGCGCAGGTGTTCGAGACCGCGGGCATCCGCACGCGCTACACGGTGAAGCCGATCGACTGGTATCTCTCCGATCTCGGCTGGCCCGAGCGCAACGCGGCCTATCTCGAAGGCGCGCAGGAACTTTTCGTCGAGGCCGCGAGCCGTGCCTTGGCCGACGCCGGCTGCGAGGCCCGTGATATCGACACCATCGTCACCGTGTCCTCGACCGGCATCGCCACGCCCAGTCTCGAGGCGCGGGTCGCCGGCCGCATGAGCTTCCGCGCCGATGTCGAGCGCGTGCCGGTGTTCGGCCTGGGCTGCGCCGGCGGCGTCAGCGGCCTTGCCATCGCCAGCCGGCTGGCCCGCGCGCGTCCGGGATCGACCATCCTGATGGTGGCGGTCGAGATCTGCACTAGCGCCTTCCGCATGGACCAGCTCACCAGCGCCAACATGGTGGCCACCGCCCTGTTCGGCGACGGCGCGGCGGCGTGCGTGGTGCGCAGCGGCGGGACGGGCCTGGCGCGCATCGAGGGGGCCGGCGAGCATCTGTGGCCGGACAGTCTCGACATCATGGGCTGGACCGTCGACCCGACCGGGCTCGGCGTCATCTTCGACCGCGCCATCCCGCCCTTTGCCGAGGCGCATGTCGGCGCGGCGGTCGACGGCATCCTGGCGCACATCGGTGTCGAGCGCGACGCGGTCGACCGCTTCGTCTGCCATCCCGGCGGCGCCAAGGTGATCACCGCCCTGGAGGCGACGCTGCGCCTCGACCAGGGCGCGCTCGACCACGAGCGGGCCGTGCTCGAGGAGTACGGCAACATGTCCGCGCCGACCGTGCTGTTCGTGCTGGAGCGGCTGCTGGCCAGGACGGGCCTGCCGGAACGCGCGGTGCTGACCGCGCTCGGACCGGGCTTCACCTGCAGTTGCCTGTCGCTGGCGAGAACGGCCTGAGGCGATGGCTCTCGCCGCTGCGATCCTCGGCGTGGTGACCCTGCAGCGTCTCGGCGAGCTGATCCTGTCGCAGCGCAACACCGCCCGGCTGCGCGCCCGGGGCGCCCATGAAGTCGGCGGCGGACACTACCCGTTGATCGTCCTGCTGCATGCCGCCTGGCTTGCCGGGCTCTGGTATCTGGCCGTCTTCCGGAATGTGGCGGAGCCGGTGAACTGGATATGGCTCGCGGTCATGCTGATCCTGCAGGCATTTCGCATCTGGGTGATCGCCGCCCTTGGCGCGCGCTGGACGACGCGCATCATCGTGCTGCCCGGTGCGCCCCTGGTGGCGCATGGCCCGTACCGCTTCCTGTCGCATCCCAACTATTGCATCGTCGCCGCCGAGATCCTGGTGCTGCCGCTGGTCTTTGGCCTGCTCTGGTACGGCATCGCATTCTCGGCGCTGAACGCGGCCGTGCTGTGGATCCGCATCCGGGCCGAGGCGGCGGCGCTTCGGGGATGACCGTCGCGCTCGACGACCGCCGCTCCGCCAGCCCGGCCGTCTGGACAGGCTTCTGCGCCATGACGCTCGGCATGTTCATGGCCGTGCTCGACATCCAGATCGTCGTCACCTCGCTGCCCGACATCCGCGAAGCGCTGGGCATCGCGCCCGACCGGATGAGCTGGGTACAAACGGCCTATCTCATCGCCGAGGTCATCGCCATCCCGCTGACCGGCCTGTTGACGCGCGTGCTGAGCCTGCGCCGCCTGTTCGCCGGCGCGCTGCTGCTGTTCACGCTCGCCTCGGCGGCCTGCGCGGCAAGCAACGGCTTCGAGACCCTGATCGTGGCCCGCGTGGTGCAGGGGTTCGCCGGCGGTGTCCTGATCCCATCGGTCTTCTCCGCGGTCTTCCTGCTTTTCCCCGTCCGCCAGCAGGGCGTGGCCACCACCATCGCCGGCGTGTTCGCCGTGCTGGCGCCGACGGTCGGCCCGCTGGTCGGCGGCTGGATCACCGAGACCTATTCCTGGCATTGGCTGTTTCTGGTCAACCTCGTGCCGGGCATCGTCGCCGCCCTCGTGGCCGGCCGCTATCTGCCGCGCGAGGCCGGTGAATACACCCATGTCCGCACCATCGACGGGGCCGGCCTGCTGCTGATGGCGCTGGCGCTGGCGGCGCTGGAGATCGGCCTGAAGGACGCCCCCAGGCACGGCTGGGACTCGGGCCGCGTGCTGGGCCTGCTCGCGCTGTCGGCGTTCGCCGGCTTCGCCTTCGTGCACCGCACCTTGCGGCGCGAGCATCGCATCGTCGATCTCGCCGCGCTGGGCGACCGCAACTTCGCCATCGGCTGCTGGCTTTCCTTCACCCTCGGTATCGGCCTCTACGGCTCCACCTACCTGATGCCGGTGTTCCTGGGCTTCGTGCGCGGGCATGGACCGCTGGAGATCGGCCAGATCATGCTGGTCACCGGCGTGGCGCAGCTCGTCACCTCGCCGGTCGCCGTCGAGCTCGAGCGGCGGCTCGACGGCCGCCTGCTGATGGCCGGCGGCTTCGCGCTGTTCGCCCTAGGCCTGGGCTGGAGTGCCTTCCAGACCTGGGAGACCGACTTCGACCAGATGATCGTGCCGCAGATCCTGCGCGGCTCGGCCATCATGTTCTGCCTGCTGCCGCCGACGCGGCTTGCGCTCGGCGGCTTCCCGCCCGATCGCGTCGCCGACGCCAGCGGCCTCTTCAACCTGATGCGCAATCTCGGCGGCGCCATCGGGCTGGCGCTGATCGACACCGTGATGTTCGGCCGCGCGCCCATCCATGCCGAGCAGATCGGGCAACGGCTGAAGCAGGGCGACATCTCGGTCGCCCCGCTGGTCGGCATCCCGCCGGAGACGGTCGCAACCGCGACCACGCGCACGATCGATGCCTCCGTGATCGATTTCGTGCGCCCCCTGGTCGAACGCGCCGGCATGGTGAGCGCCATCAACGACGCCTGGGCGATGCTGGCGATCATCACCGCGCTCGGGCTGCTGGTGCTGCCGCTGGTCCGTTCGGACCGCGGCGTCAGATGACGCGCTGCGTCCGCGCAAACGCCATGTAGAGCTCGTGCGCCTGGCGCGCGATCGGGCCGGGCTGCAGGTCGCGGCTTTCGTAGCGGCTGACGGGCTGCACCTTGCCGGCATTGCCGGTGGTGAAGATCTCGTCGGCATCGTCGAGCTCGGCCGGAACGACGGTGCGTTCCTCGACAGGGATTCCGGCGTTGCGCAGCAGCTTGAGGGTGCGGTTGCGCGTGATGCCGGCCAGGAACGTGCCGTTGGGCACGGGCGTCGCCACCGTTCCGTTCTTGGCGAGGAAGACGTTGGAGCTGCAGGTCTCCGCCACGTTGCCCAGCGCGTCGAGCACGATGCCGTTCTGGAATCCGCGCTTCAGCATCTCGGCCGCGCCGCGCGAGGAATTGGGATAGAGGCAGCTCGCCTTGGCGTCGGTCGGCGCGCTCTCGGGCGTCGGCCGGCGGATCGAGCGGCAGAGGCCGAGCGTGAGCGGCGTGCCGGCGCGCATCGGCGAATGGTAGACACAGAGCAGGAACTGCGTGGAATCGCCGTCGACCGAGATCGGGCCGGCGCCGCCCTTCATCGCCCAGAACATCGGACGCACATAGAGCTCGGCCTTGGCGCCGAAGCGGCGGATCGCCTCGTGCATCAGTTCGAGGATCTCCTGCGCCGTCTTGGTGGGCTTGAGCCCCAGCGAGCGCGCCGAACGCACCACGCGTTCCGCATGGAGATCGAGGTCGGGCCCGCAGCCCTCGAAGGCGCGGCCGCCGTCGAATACCATCGAGCCCAGCCAGAAGGCGTGATCGCGCGGGCCCAGGATCGCCGGGTTGCCCTCGTGCCACGTGCCGTTCCAGTAGGTGAGCGTGTCCATCTCTCTTTGTCTCCGCCTCGAAAGCGGGCGCTCTTAGCAGACCGTGGGCGGCGCGGCCATCCTCGCCCCGGCGCTGGCCCTGGGTGCGGCATTCTGCTTCGCCCTGGCGCTGATCCTGACCCAATACGGGCTGCGCAGCGTGCCGTCCTGGCGCTCGCCGCTCTACACGATCGGCGGCTCCATGGTGGCGGCCTGGCTGGCGGCGCTGGTCTTCGTCGACTGGTCGGGCTTCAAGTGGCGGGCCGCCGTCATCTTCGCCGCCGTCGGCTGCATCTTCCCCGTGGTGGTGTCGATCCTGTCGGTGCGCTCCAACGAGCGGCTGGGTCCCGCCGTGGCCGGTGCCGCCGGCAACGTGACGCCGCTCTTTGCCGTGCTCGGGGCCGTGGTCTTCCTGGGCGAGCGGTTGGGCTTCCTGCAGTTCGTCGGGCTGGTCCTGATTGTCGGCGGAGTCGCGCTGATGGCGCTGCGCGGCGGCGCCGGCGGACGGAAATGGCCGGTATGGGTGCTGGCCCTGCCGCTCGCCGCCGCCCTGGTGCGCGGCTCCATCCAGCCGGCGATCAAGGCCGGCCTGGCGCTGTGGCACGAGCCGCTGGCGGCCGCCGCCATCAGCTACTCGCTGTCGACGATCGTGATCCTTTGCCTGGTCGGCCGTCGCGCGCTTGCCGCGGGGCCGGTCGATCGTAAGGGCTTGCTGTGGTTCCTGGGCGTCGGCCTGTGCAACGGCACGGCGACCTTCCTTCTCTATGCCGCGCTGGGGCTGGGCTCGATTGCCCTGGTGGCGCCGCTGGTCGCGCTCTTTCCGCTGATGGCCGTCGTCATGACCTTTCTCTTCCTTCGCGAGGAGCGGCTGCATGCCATCGGCCTGTTCGGCATCGTGACCAGTGTTGTCGGCGTCATTTTGTTGCTGGCGGGAACCTGAGGATGGCGGAAAAGCGGCCGAATGGGCGCGCGAATTCCATCGATCCGCCGGAAACGCCCAGGGGCTGATCTGCGTAATCCCTGTCAGGCGCGGGCTCATCCCGAGACGCGCCACACAGGAGGCAAGTCATGCTGAAGCCTATCGCGATCACGTCCCTTGCCGCCGCCGCACTCTTCTCCACGGCGACGGTAGCCACGGCGCCCTTCACGCCGGCAGCCGCGCAGGTGAGCATCACCTTCGGCTCGCCGCCGCCGCCGCCGGTCTATGAAGCCGTGCCGGCGCCGCGCGCCGGCTATGTCTGGGCGCCGGGCCACTACGTGCTGAGGAACGACCGCTACGTCTGGACCAGGGGCCAGTGGCTGGCCGAGCGTCCGGGCTATCGCTACGTACCCGACAACTGGGAGCGCGTGGTTGTGGGTGGACATGACCAGTGGCGCTACGTGCCCAGCCGCTGGGACCGCAACGGCGATGGCGTTCCCGACCGCTACCAGCATCACAGCGAACGCGGTCCGCATGGCGACAAGGACCATGACGGCATCGCCAACGCCTACGACCACTGGGACAATCGCCGTTAGCTGACGATCACGCAAGGAAGCGGGCTCGCGCAGGCGGGCCCGCTTTCCTTTGGACAGTGCCTCTGGAGCGACGCGCCGCCAGCGAGTAGCCTCGCGGTTCCGGGAGGAAACGAACAATGGCCGCTCCGCTCACCATCCGCCTGCATCCCAACGACAATGTCGTCGTGGCGCGCATGGACATCCTGCCCGGCACCAGGGTCGAGGGCGATGTCGCGGCCGCCACCCGCGTGCCGCCCGGGCACAAGATTCTCACCAGGCCGGCGAGGAAGGGCGAACCGCTGCGCAAGTACAACCAGGTCATCGGCTTTGCCACCGAGGACCTCGCGCCCGGCGCGCACATCCACACGCACAATTGCGTCATGGGCGATTTCGAGCGCGACTACGCCTTCTGCGCCGACGCGCGGCCGACCGACTACATAGCCGAGGGCGAGCGCGCCACCTTCCAGGGCTATCGCCGCGCCGACGGCCGCGCCGCCACCCGCAACTACATCGGCATCGTCACCACGGTGAATTGCTCGGCCGCCACCAGCCGCATGATCGCCAAGCGCGTCGAACCCCTGCTTGGCGAGTTCCCCAACATCGACGGCGTGGTGCCGCTGACCCATGGCGGCGGCTGCGGCATGGCGGCGTCGGGACTGGAGATGGACGTGCTGCGTCGCACCTTGGCGGGCTATGTCCGCCATCCCAACATGGCGGCGGTCGTGGTGCTGGGGCTGGGGTGCGAGGCCAACCAGATCGCCGGCCTGATGGCGGCGGAAGGTCTGAAGGAGGGCCCTCGGCTCATCCCCATGACCATCCAGGACGAGGGCGGCGTCTCCAGGACCGTGATGCGCGCCGCGGACTTCCTGAAGGAGCTGCTGCCAGAGGCCAACGACGTGACGCGCGAGCCGCTGCCGGCCAGCGAGCTGATCCTGGCGCTGCAATGCGGCGGCTCGGACGGCTACTCGGGCATCTCGGCCAATCCGGCGCTGGGCGCGGCGGTCGATCTGCTGGTGCGCCACGGCGGCACGGCGGTGCTGTCGGAGACGCCGGAAATCTATGGCGCCGAGCATCTGCTGACGCGTCGCGCCGTGTCGCGCGAGGTTGGCGAGAAGATCGTCGAGCGCATCCGCTGGTGGGAGGATCATTGCGCGCGCACCGGCGGGGAGATGAACAACAACCCGTCGCCCGGCAACAAGGCCGGCGGCCTCACCACCATCCTGGAAAAATCCTTGGGTGCAGTCGCGAAGGGCGGCACCACCAACCTGGTCGACGTGTACAAATATGCAGATCTCGATCACGGCAAAAGGGTTCGTCTACATGGACTCGCCCGGCTACGACCCGGTGTCCGCTACAGGGCAGGTGGCGGGCGGTGCCAATGTTCTGTGCTTCACCACGGGGCGCGGCAGCGTGTTCGGCTGCAAACCGACGCCCTCGCTCAAGCTTGCGACGAATACCTCCCTCTATCGGCGCATGACTGACGACATGGACATCAATTGCGGCTCCGTCGTCGACGGCGAGGAGACGATTCAGGAGAGTGGCCGGCGCATATTCGACCTGATCTTGCGCACGGCGTCCGGCGCAGAAGACCAAGTCCGAAGCGCTTGGGTATCGGCGACGACGAGTTCGAGCCGTGGAAGATCGGCGCCACGATGTGACACGCTTGGGCAACCAACTTGACTTCGAAGCGTTGGGTCTCCATATGCGGCCCTACGACTTACGAACTTGCGAACTTGGCCACGCCTTGGCGGCCCAGCCCACAGCGGCTACGGACTACCCCCACGAGCTAATTCCCAACTTCTTCGAGTTGTCGCGGACCGTTGCAACGAGCGCGCGGGCCGCGCGAGTTTTTGTGTGTATGCTCGACTAAACTGCCAAGGAGAGAGTGATGGCGACAGGTACGGTCAAGTGGTTCAACGCCACCAAGGGTTTCGGCTTCATCCAGCCGAGCGACGGCGGCAAGGACGTGTTCGTGCATATCAGCGCGGTCGAGCGCTCCGGCCTGAACGGCCTCAACGAGGGCCAGAAGATCAGCTACGAGATCGCCACCGAGCGCGGCCGTTCGGCGGCGGTCAATCTCAAGGCTGCCGAATAGCCACTTGAAGATCTCCCCGCTCGTCGAGCGTCCCGAGTTCGCCGCACAAGTCGCGGCCTGGGGCTTCGCCGAGTGGGGCCATCTCACTCCCGGCCAGACGCTCGAAGGGCGGATGGCCAGGATCCGGGAGAAGATGAACGTCGATCGTGTGCCGGTCGCGTTCATCGCCTTGGATGATGGCGGCGCGCTTGTCGGCACCGCTTCCCTCATCTTCGACGATCTCGAAGGCGATCCGCGCAACCCGTGGCTCGCCAGCGTCTTCGTGCCTGTCGCTTCCCGCCGTAAGGGCATCGCTTCGGCGCTGGTGCGCGCCGTCGAGCAGGCGGCGCGGCGCTTCGGCTATCCCCGCCTCCATCTTTTCACCACGTCGGCCAGTGCGCTTTATGCCGGGCTCGGCTGGCGCGCGCTCGAGCGGCGCGAGTATCGCGGCGAACGGATCCAGGTGATGGACAAGATGCTCTGACGCAGACGCGCGTCGATGGCCGTCCTGCCTCGCCATGATCCCCGCTATGCTCCATCGTGACCGTTGTGACGGTGGAGGAGGGGCAATGGCGACGGATCTGCACTATCTCTCGCTCGACGAGGTCGCGCGGCGCCTGAAGGCGCGCGATGTGTCCTCGGTCGAAGCGACCGGCGCCCTGCTCGAGCGCATCGCCAGGATCGATCCCAGGCTCATGAGCTACGCCACGGTGACGCCGGAGCGGGCGCTCGACGACGCCCGGCGCCTCGATGCCGAGACCGCGGCCGGCCGCTCGCGCGGCCCGCTGCACGGCGTGCCGATCGCGGTGAAGGATCTCTGCGATACCGCCGGCGTGCCGACCGCCGCCGGCATGGCCATTCGCGCCAGGCACGTGCCGGACAGCGATGCCACCGTCGTGGCGCGGCTGAAGCAGGCAGGCGCGGTGATCCTGGGCAAGCTGCAGATGACCGAGGGCGCCTACGGGCTGCACCATCCCAAGGTCGTGCCCCCGCTCAATCCCTGGAACGCCGCGTACTGGACCGGCGTGTCGTCGTCGGGCTCGGGCGTGGCCACCGCGGCCGGCCTCTGCTTTGGCTCGCTGGGCTCCGACACCGGCGGATCGATCCGCTTCCCATCGACCATGAACGGCCTTTCCGGCCTCAAGCCGACCTGGGGCCGCGTCAGTCGCGCCGGCGTCTTTCCGCTTGCCGAGTCGCTCGACCATGTCGGGCCGATGTGTCGCAGCGCGCTCGATGTCGCCCTCATGCTGGGCGTGATCGCCGGCGCCGATCCCGACGATCCGACGGCCTCGCCGCGGCCGGTGCCCGACTACGTCGCCTCGATCGGCGCCGGCGTGAAGGGCAAGCGGCTCGGCGTGCCGCGCAATCTCCTGGGCATGGATGCCGATGTCGCAGCGCGCCGTCGACGGCGCCATGGCGACGCTGCAGGACGGCAGGTGCGATCGTGGTCGACGTCATGCTGCCCGACTTCGACGAGGCCGCCGTAAATTGGTTGCCCCTGTGCGGCGTCGAGGCGGCGCTGGCGCACGAGAAGACCTATCCGTCGCGGCGCGCGGACTATGGCGCGGAGTTCGCAGCGCTGCTCGATCTCGGGCGCAGCCTGTCGGCGCTCGAACTGGCCAAGCTGCAGCTGCTGCGCGCCCGCGTGAAGGGCGAGATCGAGCGACTCCTGTCGACCGTCGATCTTCTGCTGATGCCGGTGATGGGCGTGGCCGCGCCGTCGCTGGCGTCGATGAAGGCGCAGGGCCGCACGCCGGAAACGATTGCAGCGCGCCTGCGCTACACCGCGCCCTTCGACATGAGCGGCCATCCGACGCTCACCCTGCCGGGCGGGCTCACCGTCGACGGCGTTCCCGCCGGCTTCCAGATCGTCGGCCGTGCCTTCGACGAGGCCGGCATCCTCGCCGCCGGCCACGCCTACCAGCAGGCCACCGATTGGCACCTGAGGCGGCCGCCTTTGTCGTCCTGAGCGCGGCGACGGCTCCCCGCATGGACGCTGAGGAGGCTATGCGGTACCATCGATGAGTTCAAAGACGGGTGGTATGACCAACATCTTCAGGAACCATTTGCGGCTCAAGCCGAGCATCCTGACGTCGTTCGTCCTCCTGACCGTGCCCGTCCTGTTCACGATCATCGCGGTCACCTATATTTCCAACGACAATCTCGCGCGCTCCAACGCCCACGCGCTCATCGAGCGCTTTCGCGCCGAGGCCATCGACAATATCAGGGGCGACTTCGATCCGATCAAGTCGCTGATCAGGAGCGCCGCGGCGCTCGGCGACCAGGATCCCGACCTTCTACACCGACAACCGCTGCCTGAAGTATTTCTACAGCATCCTGCTGCACAGCAACGAAAATCGTCAGCGTCTATGTCGGCCTGAACGACGGCGCATTCCGCCAGACCAGGCGGGTCGATCCAGGCGTCCCGGTGCACGACAAGCTGCCGCCCGCGGACGCCACGTTCGCCTATCGCTGGATCTTGCCCGGGCCCGACGGGCAACGGATCGATCACTACGAGTTCATCGATGGAAAAGGCCGCGACCTCGGCAGTTCGGAGCAGACCACGCTCTACGACCCGCGCGGCGCGGCTGTGGTACCGCACCGCCGTCCAGGCCGGCACGGTCACCGTCACCGATCCCGATGTCTTCGCCGCCCTGGGCCTGATCGGCTTCACCGTCGTGGCGCCGTTCTACAACGGCGGGGATGTGGCGGGCGTCGCGGCGGCCGACTTCACCCTGGACGGCTTCTCGCAATATCTCTCCGAGCGCAAGGTCAGCCCGGGCGCGCTTGAGCTACATTCTCGATCATCAGGGCAGGGTGATCGCGGCCTCCGACCTGTCGAAGACCTACGACAGCAACAACGGCCGCGTCGAGCTGCGGCATGTCACGGCCCTGGACAACGAGCTGCCGGCGTTCGCCTACAGCGCCAGGCCGCGCCAGAAGGAGGGCCTGTATTCCTTCACCCATGACGGCAAGGAATTTCTCGCCAGCCTGTCGACGCTGGCGCCCGAGTTCGGCAAGAACTGGCAGCTCTTCATCGTCACGCCGCTCTCCGATTTCACCGGCAGGGCCCAGGCCAACAACAACCGGCTGCTGATCTTCGGCCTGGTGGCCACGGTGCTGCAGGTCCTGGTCATCTATTTCCTTACCAGCGTGATCTCCGCGCCGCTCGAGAAGCTCGCCTTCAAGGTGGGCAAGGTCCAGGAACTTGGCGCCGAGCAGCTGCCCTCGGTGTCCTCGCCGGTCCGCGAGATCTGGGTGCTGTCGCGGGCCATCGATACGCTGGACGCCGCCGTGAAGTCGTTCTCCGCCTTCGTGCCGGTCGGTCTGGTCGACCCAGCTCCTGCAGTCGGAGCAGAAGCTGGAGCTGGGCGGGCACAGCCGCTTCCTCACCATCTTCTTCTCCGATCTCGAGGCCTTCTCGACTCTCTCCGAGGAAGTGCCCTCGCAGGAGCTGCTGCTGCGCGTGTCGGCCTATCTCGAGCTCGTCACCAAGACGGTCAATCAGGAGCACGGCACGATCGACAAGTTCGTCGGCGACGGCGTGATGGCCTTCTGGGGCGCTCCGGCGCTCCTCGAGGATCACGCCTGGCGGGCCTGCGTGGCCGCGCTGCGCATCCAGCGCGGCATGGACGCGCTGAACGAGCGCTGGCTGGCCGATGGGCTGAAGCCGCTCAACATCCGCATCGGCATCCACAGCGACGCGGTCCTGGTGGGCAATATCGGCTCCAAGGAGCGGATGAGCTACACCGTGATGGGCGACGGCGTGAACATCGCGGCGCGGCTGGAAGGCATCAACAAGGAGTTCAAGACCCGCATCTGCATCAGCCACGCCGTCTTCAAGGAGGCGGGCGAGCGGCTCTGCGTGCGGCCGATCGACGAGGTCACGGTCAAGGGCCGGCGCGCAAAAATTCCGATCTATGAACTGTTGGGGGTATATGGCGCCGACGATCCCGGGCTGGAGCCCGATCCGGCCACGGTCAAGCTCGCCAATATGACGCGTCTGGCCTACGAGGCCCTGATCAAGGAGGAAGACTTCGGCTTGGCGTCGCGGCGATATCAGGAGATATTGAGCGAGTATCCGGACGATCCGGTGGCCGAGGCTTTGGCCGGACGGCTCGTCGGAGCGTGATGGGCATTGCCGCGCGGTGGGGGCGCGGCTTGTTGGGGGTAGGGTTTTGACCAAGCCAAGGTTGGTGCCGGAGGCTCCGTCCGGCATTGCGCTCGCCGCATTGCGTCCGAGCGAATATACCGCAGCCCTGATCCAGGTCGTGCAGTCCAAGGCCGACTGCATGAGCGGCGCGCGCGTGCTTGAAATCGGCTCGGGCAGCGGCGTCGTGCTGGCGGCGTTGGCCAGCCTGGGCGCCGCATCGCTCTGCGGCATCGACATCGAGGAAGACGCCATCGCCTCGGGCATGCTGCTGCTGGCCGAGCTTGGCCATGGCGAGGCCGCCGAGTTCCATCACGGCGACATGTGGCGCCCTGTCGCGGGTCGCCGCTTCGACGTGATCGTGGCCAACCTGCCGCACTTCCCGATGGAGCACAGCGATGTGCCGGGCCGCCGGCCGAGCTGGAGCGCCGGCGGAGCCGACGGCCGCGACCTGCTCGATCCGTTCCTGGAGGGGCTGGGCGAGCATCTCGAGCCGGGCGGGCGGGCGATCATCACCCACAATGCCTTCGTCGGCCTCGAACGCTCGCGCCAGATGGTGGCCCGCTGGGGCTTTGCGCTCGATATCGTGCTCACCACGCTGGTCTACCTGCCCGAGGAGAAGCTTCGGCGCATGTCGCGGTCGGTGCTTGGCACCGAAGAAGGCCGTTCGATCCATCGCTACGGCCCCTACGCCTTCGCCGAGATGCACATCGTCGAGATCGCCGCGGCAGGGATCACCGGCTGATGGGGCGCGCGCTGACCGCCCGGCCTGTGAGGACGGCGCTCATCGCCGTCCTGGCTCTTCTCGCCGCCATCGCCGTTACGCCCCTGCACGCCCAGCAGCCACCATCGCCGGACGCGGCGCTGGAGAAGCTGTTGCAGGATGCGCGGGCTGCGCTGCCCGGCGCCTGCTCGGAGCCGGACGCCGATCACCTGGTCAAGATTCTCTGCGCCAAGCGCATCCGCATCGGCGTGCGCGACTACTATCCGCTGTTCGGCACGCGCACGGGCAACAAGCGCGAGGGCTATGAGGTCGATGTCGGCCTGGCGATCGGCCGCATGCTGGGCGTCGAGGTCGAGTTCATCAGGGTGAACGCCGCCAGCCGCATCCCGCTCCTCGCCGAGGATCGCATCGACCTCGTGATCGCCACCATGGGCCACAATACCCAGCGCGACGGCCAGGTGCGCTTCATCCGGCCGCACTACTACCAGTCGGAGACGACGGTCGTCGGGCCACGCTCGCTCCACGTCTCGGGACTGAAGGACTTGGCGGGCCGCACGGTCTGCGTCACCATCGGCAACGGATCGAACGCCCAGTTGGTCTCGCAGGGCGCCCGCCTGATGCTGTTCGACGAGGCAGGCGTGCTGCCCGATCGCCTGCGTGACGAGACCTGCACGCTCGCGGCCCAGGACGACAGCTTCTTCGCCTACTATTTCATCGAGCCCGACTTCGACAAGCGCTTCGATCAGAAGTTCGGCTTCGCCCAGGTGCCCTGGGGCCTGGCGGTGGCGCGCGAGGGCAGCGAGCAGCTCGCCCGCGCGCTCGACCTGATCAGCCAGATCTTCCATCGCGACGGCGTCTTCCTCAAGATCGGCCGCGCGCACCATATCGGCTTGGGCTTCCTCGAGAAGCAGCAGGCCGTGTGGCGCCGGCCGGAATGCAACACCGCCACCGGCAGCACCAACCCCAACTGCGTGCTGCCGCCGCTCGACGCGGCCCTGAAGCCGACCAGCTTCGCCGGCGGCGTGTCGGCCTTCGAGACCTGGCTCGACGCCCATACCGGCATCGAACTGGCGCTGCCGATGCTCAAGACGGCACCGGCATGGTCGGTGTTCAAGGACGGCGTCATGAATTCGCTGATCCTGATCGCGGGCGCGCTCGCGGCGACGCTGGGCTTCGCCCTGCTGCTGGGCGCGGCAATGGGCTCGCGTTCGGCGCTGCTGCACTGGCCGGCGCGGGCGCTCACGGTCACACTGCAATCCTCGCCGATCGTGCTGACGCTGGTGATCGCCGCGGCGATCGTGCACGGCTTCTTCACCTATTCCGACGCCGTGGCGCTGAGCGCCGCCATCCTGGCTCTGGGCCTGGCCAACGGCGCCAATGCCGGACAAGCGATCTCGGAAGCGATGGTGAGCCTGCGCGCCGAACAGGGCGCTCGTCCGGCCGTGGGCGGGGCAGGCGGCGGCCCGGCGCTGTTCGGCCGCGCGCTCGGCCGCTCGGCGACGCAGATCGTGGCCTTCCTGATCAACGCCACCAAGGGCACGCCCATCGCCAGCTTCATCGGCGCGCCCGAGCTGCTGAGCGCGCTCACCGACATCACGTCGTTCTCCAGCGGACGGGCGACGACATACACCTTGCTGCTGGTCTTCTACACGGCGGTGGTGATGATCGTGGTCTGGCTGTGCGGCAAACTGCGGCTCTACCTCGAGCGGCGCCAGGTGCTGGCCGGGGTGGCGGCATGAGCCCGCTCTTCGACCGGCTGTCGTCCGACTTCCTGCCGCGCTTCCTCGACGGCATGGCGGTGAATTTCCAGATCGCGGCCATCGCCATCGCCATCGGGCTGGCGTTCGGCCTGCTGCTCGCCGCTGGCCGCCTGAGCGGCGGCGTGACGGGCGGTGCGGCGGCCACCTTGATCGCCGTGATGCGGGCGGCGCCGACCTTCGTCGTCATGTTCTTCCTGCTGAACGCCATCCCTCGCGGCGCCACGCTGTTCGGCGTGCCGCTGGCGCCGTCGGGCATGCTGGCGGTGGCGTTGTCGCTGGTGCCCTATTCGGCTGCCTATGTCGCCGATGCCGGCGTCGAAGCCTTCCGCCAGATGCGCCAGGGCTCACGGCTGGGCGCGCTCCTGTTCCTGCCCAACGTCACGCGCGCCTTCTTCGTGCTGGTGATGTCGTCGAGCGCGGGAGCGGCGATCGGCGTCACCGAGGGCATCACCGTCATCCTGCGTCAGGCCGAGCAGCTGCCGACGCTCGGCGACCGGCTGGTGCTGTTCGCCATCGGCATCGTGCTGTTCGGCATTCCCCTGCAGGTGGGCTTCGCCGTCATGAGCTATATACAGGGCCGCCTCGGCCGCCATGCCGAGGTGAGCGACGAGGCGAGCGCCTAGTGCCATGCAATACCACTCCGTCTTCCGCCCCGGCCTGTTCGCCGGCCGCACCGTCATCGTCACCGGCGGCGGCTCCGGTCTGGGCCGCTGCACCGCCCACGAATTGAAGTCGCTCGGTGCGCGGCTGGCCCTGATCGGCCGCACGCCGGAAAAGCTCGCCAAGGTCAAGGAAGAGCTGGAGGACCGCGATACCTTCACCTTCGCCGCCGACCTGCGCGACGAAGCGCAGGTCAAGGCCGCCGTCGATGGCGTGCTGGCCTGGGGCGGCCGCATCGACGGGCTGGTCAACAATGCCGGCGGGCAATTCCCGGCGCCCCTCAAGGACATCTCGCTGAATGGCTGGAACGCCGTCGTCGCCAACAACATGACGGCGACCTTCCTGGTGTCCAAGGAGGTCTACCGCTGCTGGATGGAGGCCAATGGCGGCGCCATCGTCAATGTCGGCGCCGACTTCGAGCTCGGCATGCCCGGCATGGCCCACAACGGCGCCGCGCGCGCCGGCCAGACCAACTTCACCTACTCGGCCTCGGTCGAATGGGCCCATGCGGGCGTGCGCGTGAACTCGATCCTGCCGGGCTTCATCGCCTCCTCGGGCCTCGATCGCTATCCCGAAAGCGCCCACGACGTGTTGCGCTCCGTCCGCGGCCGCATCCCCATGAAGCGTCATGGCACCGAATCGGAGATCGCGGCAGCCATCGTCTATCTGCTGAGCGACGCCGCCGCCTACGTCACCGGCATCGCGCTCAGGGTCGATGGCGGGCTGCACAACATGGGCAAGTCGAGCTTCTACGAGGTGCCCGAGCACGACCGGGCCAAGCCCTTCAACGGCTTTCCGCTCTACCGGCCACCGAAAGTCCTGGAGTAGGCGTCAGGCCCGCACCCGATCCGCGTACGGGCCGGGCGCGACCGCCACCGCGTGTTGCGCCGCCAGCCGGCAGATCGTCGCGATATCGCCGGCCAGCGTGTCGCCCGGTCCGGCGGCGCCGGCGATCGTGGGCGCAGGCGCAGGGGCGACGTCGTAGTCGATGACGGCATGGCGCGCCCGCCCAACGCCGTTTCTCAGCTTGCGCAGGTTATAGCGCCGTACGGCATCGGACGGATGCGACGCGTAGCAGATCAGGGGGATCATGAACGAGCCATCCGGAGCGCCGTCCGACGGCCCGTCGCTGCGCCGGCTGCTCTGCGCCTGGAGCCGGTGCTGGCGGAGCGCGAAGGCGATGATCGACGCGGCGGCGTCGTCGATCTCGCCGCGGCCGCCGATGCAGCGGAAGAAAAGTTCCGGCGCCGGTGGCGAGGCGCCGGAGGCCGTCGGCAACAAGGCGCCTTCGTCCGGCGAATCGGCCAGGAAGTCGAGAACGTCGTCCGTGCCCTCGACGATGGCGTCGACCTGCGCGGCGGTCAGCCGGTCGAGCGCATGATCGGCTTCGGCCAGCACGACCATGCGTCCCATGCCGTCGTCCAGCCCCTGTTCAGCTCCCTTCTGCTCGATCTCGGCCAGCGCCACCGCGGAGGCGTCGGCCACCGCCTTGCGGATCAGGCGCCGATAGATCTGCTGATAGGGCGCGAGCGCCGGCTCGTCGCCCAGCAGGACCTGCAGGAAGCCGAGATGAGGCACGTGCTTGCCCAGCACCAGCAGGCAGATGGTGAGCGGCGTGGCCATCAGAAGGCCGATCGGCCCCCACAGCGTTCCCCAGAAGATCGCCGACAGGATCAGCGCCAGCGGCGTCACCCCCGTCGATTCGCCGAACAGCAGCGGCTCGACGACCTGGCCGATGACGATGTCGAGGGCGACGATGCAGCCCAGCACCAGGAACGGCTGCAGCCATCCCGGCATGACGGCGAAGGCGATCAGCGTCGGCAGGACCGCGCCCAACGCCGCCCCGACAAAGGGAACGAAGCGCAGCGCGCCGGCGAGCAAGGCCCACAACGCCGCGTTCGGCATGCCGAGCGCGAACAGGCCGGCACCGACCAACAGGCTGAAGCCGAAATTCGTCAGCAGTTGCAGCGACAGCACGCGGGCGACGCGCGCGGCGGCATCGCCCAGCGCTTCGGAGGTGGCATGCACGTCGCTGGCGCCGAACAGGCGCACGAACTGGTCGCTGAGGTGGTCGCGGTCGAGCAGGATGAAGACCACGAGAATGACGACGATGCCGATGCTCAGGAGGGGATGCAGCAGCGGGGCGACGAAAGCGGCCACGCTGGCGAAATTCGAGGTCGCGCTCTCCACGCGAACCGCCGGCTCCGCCACCGGTCCGACATCCAGGGCGAGGTCGTGGGCGAGCGACGCGATCATGGACAGGAAGCGGCTCACGGCGCCGCCGCCCTCCGAGAGGCTGCGCACATCCTGGATCTTCTGGTGGAGGTTGGTCTGATAGTCCGTCAGGCTGCTGGCCACCTCAGCGAGCTGCGTCGTCACCAGCACGGCGAGCAGGCCGGCGACGATGAGCGCGCCCAGCACCACCGCCGCCACGGCCAGCGGCAGCGGCAGGAGACGGCGCACCCAGGTCACGACGGGCCCCAGAATGAAAGCGAAGAGAACCGCGACCGCCGCGGGGATCAACACGTCCCGTCCGAGATAAAGCGCCAGGATCGTCGTCGCGCCGAGGAAGGTGAACGCGGCTGTGCGGACGAGCCGGGTATCGGCGTCGCCATCATTCCGGACGCGCTGGAGGAGCTTCATGGCAGGCCCTTGACGGCTGGCGGCAAGCGCGACATCGCCGGCCGGCGGTTCAGGTGGCGTGGACGAGGTCGTGGACGAAGGCGAGCTTGTCGATCGCCGGCGGCGACAGGACGAACGGGTAGAGATCGTATTGGCCCATCGCGCGGTTCAGGCTGTTGAGCGCCACCGACAGCGGCAGCCAGCTCTCGACGAGCTGCGCCATGCTGCGCGCGCGGTAGGGGTCGAAATCCACGGTCGCGTCGAGCTCATCGCCCGGCGTCAGGCTGGGACGCGTCGACAGGCCGAACGCCGACGCGATCTCGAGGGTATCGACGATGTGGAGATAATGGGCCCACGTCTCGGCGAAATCCTCCCAAGGATGGGCCGCAGCATAGGCAGAAACGAAACGCCCCTGCCAGTCCATCGGCGCGCTGTCGGCGTAGTGCCGTTGAAGAGCCTCGCCGTAATCCTGACGATCGTCGCCGAACAGCGCACGGAACGCCTCGAGCCGGTTGCCGTCGGCCACCAGCCGGTCCCAGAAATAGTGGCCGATCTCGTGCCGGAAATGGCCGAGCAGGGTGCGATAGGGCTCGTGCATGGCCACCCGGCTCTTCTCGCGCTGGACGTCGTCGGCTTCGGCCAGCGCAATGGTGATCAGGCCGTTGTCGTGGCCGGTCATGATCCGGGGTGCGTATGGCAGCTCGGCCAGGAAATCGAAGGCGAGACCCGCGGCGGGATCCTCCTCGCGGGTCGGAAGCGGCAGACGCCACCTCAGCAGGGAATAGAACAGCCGGTGCTTGGCGATCTCGATCTTGCGCCATGCCTCGCGATTGGCGACGGTGGAGACGTCGGGGATCGTCCGATTGTGCCGACACGAGAGGCAAAGCCCGTTGGCCGACGAGGCATCGACCAGCCAGTTGCAGGCATCTAGGCCGGCATTGGCGCAATAGCGGAAGCTCCGGCCCGGCGCCGCCAGCGCCTGCCATCGGTCGTCGCCGTCGGCCTCCAGCGCCGACAACGCGGCGGCCTCGGGCAGATAGCCCAGGCGATGCCCGCACTTCTCGCACACGGTGTTCTCGAAATAGAGGATCTGCTGGCAGCTCTGGCACTTGAACAGCTTCATGATTGCAACTTTCGGGCTCCGACGAGCCCCACCGCTCGCTTCGTCGCGTCACGGACCGGCCTTCGCTGAAACGTTCTCGCGCGCGAAATAACGCTGCTTGCGCCATCGCGTTGCGAGCGACGATGAAGATAGGGCAGCGGAGCGGCCGTGTCCGCAGGCGCGACGTCCCTCCCTTATCGGGCGCCGACCTCGCTTTCGACCTCGTCGGCGAATTGTTCCAGGTCGAGCCGCTGGTGCGGCGCGCTCGCAATCGTGCCCGGACTGTGCGGAGCGGATGCCGAACGGTAGATCACCACGCCGTCTGCGACGCCGCTCACTTCGCGCACCTCGCCTTCGGCGGTGCGATAGCATTTACCGACGAGAATGCTGCGCTTGTCCATTGCGTCGGGGTTCTCCCTGGAGTCGGCGTGGCGACGGTTGTTCGACAACGCGGCTGCCGTGCCGCCGTTCCATGCCGTCGCGGAGGTGCGCGGCGGCATCTGCCGGGATTCCGAAGCAATCGGCGATGGAGTAGGCTCGCCCGGTGCACAGCGAAGTGGAGGAAGCCATGCCGATCGGTCGATTTATCTGCGGCCTCGCGGTCGTGGCGGCGGGATGTCTTGCGTCGCTTTCCGCCGAGGCCCAGACGGCCAAGGCGTCCTTGAAGGATGCCAGTGGCAAGGATGTGGGCCAGGTGCAGCTCCTGCAGACGGCGCATGGCGTTCTGCTCAAGCTCATGGTGAAGGGCCTGCCCGCGGGCGACCATGCGTTCCATGTCCATGCCGTCGGCAAGTGCGAGCCGCCCTTCACCAGCGCGGGAGGCCATTTCAATCCGGCCAGCCACAAGCACGGCATGGAGGCGGCCAACGGGCCCCACGCCGGTGACATGCCCAACCTGCACATCCCGGCGAACGGCGAGCTGGTCGTCGAGGTCGCCAACCCGATGATCTCCCTGGTCAAGGGCCAGCCCAACTCGGTGTTCGATGCCGACGGCTCGGCGATCATCATTCATGCCGGCGCGGACGACTACAAGACCGACCCGACCGGCAATGCCGGTGACCGCATCGCCTGCGGCGTCATCGTGGAATGAACTGACACGGCGCGTTCAATTCAGGGCGGCAGGCGGATATTTCCTCAAGCGTTGGCGTCGTACATCGCCTCGTGCGTAACGACACCAATGTGAAGGGATCTTCCAATGTCGATGGAACAGGAAAACAAGGCCGTCGTCAGCCGCTGGTTCACGGAGTTCTGGGGTAATCCCTGGAACCCCGGCGTCATCGAGGAGCTCGGCACGCCCGACATGCTCCTGCAATACTCGCTGCATGCACCGCGACGCGGCCGTGAGGATGTGAGGGATTTCATGACCGGCTTTCGCGCGGCGTTTCCCGACCTCGCCTTCGGCGGCGCGGCCGATCTCATCGCGGAGGGTGACTATGTCGTCGGCCGCTGGATCGGCGGCGGCACGCACACCGGTCCCGCCTTCGATGATTTCCTCATCGGTGCGCTGCCGGCGGCGTCCGGTCGCAGGATGCGTTTCACGGGCACGACCGTGATCCGTGTCGAGAATGGCAGGATCGCCGAGGAGATCGGCCTCGATGACGGCGTGACGGCGCTGACCCAGCTCGGCCTCATCCACGCCGCCTGAGGGCGCCGCAGGGCATTTACCCCGCCATCACCGGCTCACGCCCCACGATGGTCGTGCGATGCATCACGCGTCGCTCGTCGGGATCGTGGGGCGTCACCGCGTGCACGGTGCAGCGATTGTCCCACATCAGCACGTCGTCCGGTTCCCAGACGTGCCGGTACATGTATTTCGGCTGGGCGGAGAATTCCGTCAGCTCCTCGATCAGCCGGCGCGCCGCGCCGTCGGCCATGCCTTCGATCGCATCGTTGTAGATCGAGCTGATATAGAGCGACTTGCGTCCGGTGATGGGATGGCGTCGCACCATGGGATGCCAGACCGGCGGCATCGCCGCCTGCTCCTCGGCGGTCGGCGGCGGCGCGCCCGTCAGCCGGTGCAGCATGCTGAAATCGTGGCGCGCCTTCTTTCCCTCGACCTGGCGGCGCAGGCTCTCCGGCAGCTCGTCGTAGACGAGATACATGTTGATGAACTGCGTGATGCCGCCGGTCCGGCTGATCTCGATGCCGTGCAGTAGCGAGCCCACGGACGGCGTCGGCCGGTAGCTCGAATCGGTGTGCCACATGCGCGCCGAGGAGAGCTGCTTCTGCGACGGCTCCGAAGGCCGCATCAGGCGGCCGTCCTCGTCGACGTTCGACACCAGGAAGATCTCCTTGACCCGGTCGGAGCGCAGGTGAAGGGAGGTCTGGTGGAAGATTTCCGGCTCGCCGAACTGGCGGGTGAAGGCCACGTGCTCGGCGTCGGTGATGGGCTGATCGGGAAACACCACGACCAGGTGCTTCATCCAGGCGTCGGCGATCGCCTGCGCCGTCGCGGCATCGATCGGCCGGCGCAGGTCGGCGCCCGTGATCTCCGCGCCCAGCGCGGGGTGGCGTGGTTTGACGGTGATGGTCATCCTGGTTGCTTCCGGATGGGCTCGTTTCCTCGTCGTCGAGGATAGGCCGGGTGCGGGCCTGCGCAAGCACGATGGGTCGGGCCGGGAAGCGAAATGCGCTACGACTTCGGTCGACCTCGCGCCGCGGGCGATCGCAAAACTTTTCCAGATTTGCCTTTTCGATGCCGACGCTAGGATGGATTGGGGGACCACGTGCGACCTTCGCCAGGAGACCGCATGCCGTCGTCCCGCCGCTTCCGCATCCTTGCCGTCCTCGTGTTCGCCGCCGGCATCGCCGCGGCGCTGGCCGCGGCCGGCGGCGGCGTGTGGGCCTGGACGACGCCGGGCACGTTTGTCTTCTTCAGGATCGCGCTGCCGCTGCTGGCTGTCTGGATGCTGGTTGTCCTGGTGCGGCTGGCGCTGGCGCTGCGGCGTCGCGTCGGCGCCGATCGCGACGACGACTGGCGCGACCCGCTGCGGGCCTTGTTGTCGCAGCCCCGGCGCGTGCCCGACGCGGCGATGCGCGCCGCTTCGCCCGACGCCCAATTCTGCCAGCAGATCGAGCTGCCGGCCGAGCCGGGAGCGGGCGGATGGCTGCGCCGGCGGCGCCGCAGGATCGCCTTGCATTTCGGCTTGCCCGACGGACGCCATCGCTTCGTGGTGGGGCCGGCGTCCTTGGTGATGGCAAGAGGCTCCTCCCCGCGACGGCGATCTTCCTCTACCCTCGCGCCGTCCCACGAGGAGAACGCTCGATAATGTCCCCACCGCATGGCCCGCTGCAGGGCGTCAAGGTCGTCTCCTGCTCCACCGCGCAGGCCGGCACCGTGCCCTGGATGCTGATGGCCGATCTCGGCGCCGACGTGATCAAGATCGAGCAGCCCGACGGCGGCGATCCCTCGCGGCGCATGACCGTGCTGCCGGGCATGCCCAGCACCTTCTTCGAGACCAACAATCGCGGCACCAAGAGCGTGACCTTGAATCTGAAGACTGCCGAAGGCCGCGCCATCCTTCACAAGCTGGTCGGCAGGGCCGACATCTTCGGCCAGAACTTCCGGCCCGGCGCCGCCGAGAAGAACGGCTTCGGCTGGGACGATCTGCGCAAGCTCAACCCGAAGCTGGTCTATGTCTCGATCTCGGGTTACGGGGCCAAGGGGCCGCACGCCCATCTTCCGGGCACCGATTCCATGGCGCAGGCGCTGGGCGGCATCGCCGAAGCCTATTCCATGCCGGGCCAGAAGATGCGCACCGGGGTGGTCTCGGTGGCCGACGAGACCTGCGCCATCCTGGCCTTCGGCGGCGCGCTCGCCGCGCTCACCCATGCGCGCACCACCGGGGTCGGCCAGAAGGTCGATCTCTCGCTGCTGGGCGGCCAGATCCGCCTGATGGGCTGGACGCTCACCACGGCGATGTGGCGCAACAGGAATCCCGTGACCGGCCAGGCCCGCATCACCGGCACGCCCGAGCGCCCGGGCATCAGCGCTTCCTTCAACGACCGCGACGGCAAGCCGCTGGTCTTCCAACTCGTCGGGCCGGAGAACTGGAACCAGGCCATGACGGCGCTGGGGTTCTATCCCCGCCTGAAAGCGGCGGGCTTCGAGACGCTCGGCGCCATCATCGACAACGACCAGAAGCGCGCCGAGCTTCTCGCCTTGCTGGACGAGCTCTTCGCCACCGGCCCGCGCGAGGACTGGGTGGCCCGGCTGCGCGGCGCCGACATCGTTTCGGCGCCGATCAACACGCTCCTCGAAGCCTCCACCGATCCCGACGTGCTGGCCAACGGCTATGTCACCGAGATCGACTATCCCAAGCACGGCAAGCGGCTCAAGGTGCACGGCACGCCGTGGCAATTCTCCGAAACGCCGGCCAGGCCCGGTATCGCGCCCGAGCTCGGCGAGCACAACGAGGCCGTGCTGGCCGAGCTGGGCTACGGCGCGGCGGAGGTGGCCGACTTGAGGGCGCGCAAGATCATTTGACGAGCCGCCCTCTATGCTGGCTGCGCCGCGATGCGTTGGCGCGACGGGAAGGGCGGGAAGGCGAACGCGATCGCAACCGCGCCCAGCCCGACGCCGAACGAGCCGATATAGAGCCAGCCGTAGCTGCCGGTCGTGTCGAAGATCCAGCCGCCGAGCGCAGGCCCCAGCGCCATGCCCAGGCTCGACACCATGGCGGCCGCGCCGAACACCGTGCCCATGATGCGCATCGGGAAATACTCGCGCGCGATCACGGCATAGAGCGGCATCACGCCGCCATAGGCCAGGCCGAACACCACAGCCACGGCGTAGAATTCGCCGAGCTGGCGGGTGAAGAAGTACGATCCCGCCGCCAGCGCCTGGACCAGCAGGCCGATGACGAGCACGTGCTTGGCGCCGAACCTGTCGCCGGCCAGGCCGAACACCAGTCGTCCGCCCAGCCCGGCCAGGCCCTCGACGCTGTAGACCGTGACGGCGGTCAGGGCCGGAATGCCGCAGGCGATGGCGTAGCTCACCGTATGGAAGATCGGGCCGGAATGGGTGGCGCAGCAGCAGAAGAAGGTGAGGGCGAGCACCAGGAACTGCGGCGAGCGCAGCGCCTGGCCCACCGTCATGCCGGGATCGCCGGCGGCGCCGTCCGGCGCGGCGCCGGGAGCGTTCATCGCCGGCGGCCGGCGCACCAGCAGCGCGGCCGGCACCAGCAGCAGCCAGGCGAGGATGGCGATGGCGAACTGGGCGGTGCGCCAGTCGTAGGTCGTGATCAGCCAGCTTGCGAAGGGCGAGATCGTCATCGGCGCCACGCCCATGCCTGCCGACACCAGCGACACGGCGAGGCTGCGATGCTTCTCGAACCAGCCGGTCACCGTGGCGATGGTGGGCGCGAACACCGCACCCGCGGCGCCGCCGACGACGATGCCGTAGATGAGCTGGAACTCGAGCAGCGAGGTGGTGCGGCTGGCCAGCGCCAGGCCGAGCCCCAGCAGCAGCCCGCCCGACAGCACGACGATCCTCGGCCCGAAGCGGTCGGTGAGCGCGCCCCAGCCGAAGCCGCCGACACCCATCGTCAGGAACACGATGGTCATGGCGCTCGAGATGCCGGTGCGCGACCAGCCCGTTGCCGCCGCCATCGGCTGCAGGAAGACCGCCAGCGAGAACACCGTGCCGATGGCCACGCATCCCATCAGCGCGCCGGCACCGACCACGACCCAACCGTAATGGAGTTTCATCGGGAAGCCCTCGGATCTTGGGAGATACTTAACCTATTGGTTTAGTTATTGCAACAGGTGCCGGCCGGCCAGCGGCCAGCCACGCTACTCCCTGAAGACGATGGGCGATGCCGAAAGGATTCCGGACGGGTCGATTATTTCCCGGGCGGCCGCTCAAGCGCACGCCGGCATGGAGTCCCTAGTGGATGCCCCTCAGGCGCGCCCGCCATTTCCACGGCGCCAGGCAATTGTGCGCATGCACGCCGCGCCGGGCGCGCTGCGCGGCGTCCTCCTGGGAAATGTAGCGTGCAGAATAGGGAACGAAGGCGAAGGCATAGCCGCCCGTCACCATGGCCGCGCCGAGATCGACGCCGTCCGCCCGGCAGATCGCCTCCGTCTCGCCGTGGCTCTTGCCGGCCAGGGGTATGCAGGCGATCTGCTTGCCTTCGATCAGCTGGCCCAGATACTCCTCGGCCTCGTAGCCGGCGGGCCAGCCGTCGCTGCAGATCTGGCCGACTTCCGGCGCATCTATGCCGTGCAATTGGTAGGTCGCGCCGTCGAGCTCGAGAGAGTCGCCATCGACGACGCTTTGCGCCGCCGCCGGCATGCTGAGGAGAAGCGCCAGGGCGGCGACGCCGAGACGGCCCGACGGCCTTGCTTTCTCGATTCGATCGGCTTTCTTCCTCATCGAGTGCTGCCCTAGATCGTCACGCGCGGGAATGCGCGCGTTCCCGGCCGCGCCCCATCATACTCGACCTTGGACTGAAGGTTGGCCGCCATGGCGGCCATGACCCGCGTCCTGTCGCCCCACTCGGGGCCTTCTCTGTCTGCACAGCCTGCGCAGCAAGGCGCGACGCGCCGACGGGGATGAAGCGAGGCGTGCGCGCGTGTATGGTCGGTCCGGGATGGCTGATATCTGTGGGGAAAAGCAGCGGGACCGGCGGCCCCGGTCTGGGGCCGGACGGTGAGGCGATGACCAGGCGAAGCTGGATTGGCTGGATCGTCACGGCGGCCGTGGTCGCGGCCCTGGCGGGCGCGGCCGCCTTGTGGTGGATGCGCGGACCCTCGCGGTCGGCGCCGCCTGCGCCGCCGCCGCCCGAAGTCGGCGTCGTCGAGTTGAAAGCGACCGACGTTCCTTTGCCGCTTGAATTCTCCGGCCGGGTTGCGGGCTTCCGCGTTGTCGAGATCCGCGCCCAGGTGAGCGGCGTGCTGCTCAAGCGCGGGTTCCAGGAGGGCGCCGTGGTCGATGTCGGCCAGGTGCTGTTCCGCATCGATCCCCGGACCTACGAGGCCGCGCTGGCCCGCGCCAACGCGCAGGCCGCGCAGGCCAAGGCGGCACTGATCCAGGCCGAGGAGAATTTCAAGCGCCAGCAGGGCCTCGCTGCCCAGAAGGTCGCCACCCAGAAGGCCCTGGAGGATGCCATCGCCGGCCGCGACCAGGCGCGCGCCACCGTGCAATCGACCCAGGCCGACGTCCTGACCGCCCAGCTCAACCTCGAATTCACCGTCATCAAGGCGCCGGTCAAGGGCCCCACCAGCCTGGTGTCGCCGGCGGAGGGCACGCTGATCCAGGCGCAGCAGACGCTGCTCACCACCATCACCCAGCTCGAGCCAGCCTACGTCAATTTCACCTTCACCGACAGCGAGCTGCGCTCCCTGCAGGAGATCGGCAAGACCAACGAGCAGCTTTTCGATCCCGACCGCGTCAAGGTCGAGCTTCAATTCGGCGACGGCGCGACCTATCCCGAGCGCGGCACGGTGGACACGCACTCGCGCACGATCGATCCGCGCACCGGCACCATCCTGACCCGCGCCATCTTTCCCAACCATGACGGCGCCCTGCTGCCCGGCCAGTTCGTGCGCGTGAAGATGACCGGCATCACCCTGCCCAACGCCATCGTCGTGCCCAAGGCGGCGATTTCCCAGGGGCCGCTCGGCCCCTTCGTCTATCTCGTCGAGCCGGACAACGTGGCGCGCGCGCGGCAGGTCCGGCTGTATCGCGAGCTCGAGAACGGCTGGGTCGTGCGCAAGGGTCTGAAGGCGGGTGACCGTGTCGTGGTCGACGGCGTGATCCGCGTCCGGCCGGGCAATCCCGTGAAGCCGGTCCCTGTCTCGGCGCCGGCGTCCGCGGCCGGCCAGGCGGCGGGCGACAAGCCGGCGGGCGACAAGCCGTGATCTCGAAATTCTTCATCGACCGGCCGGTCTTCGCCTCGGTCCTGTCGATCGTGATCGTGCTGGCGGGCCTGGTGTCCATCCGCTCCCTGCCGATCTCGCAGTACCCGCAGATCGTGCCGCCCGAGGTCGTGGTCTCGGCGACCTATCCCGGCGCCACGGCGGAGACCGTCGCCGCCACCGTGGCCGCGCCGCTCGAGCAGCAGATCAACGGCGTCGAGAACATGCTCTATCAGCTCTCGACCTCGACCGGCTCGGGCACGATGAACCTCACCGTCACCTTCGAGATCGGCACCAACCCCGACCAGAACGCCATCAACGTCAACAACCGCGTGCAGCGCGCCCTGCCGCTGCTGCCCGCCGAGGTCGCCCGCCAGGGGCTGGTCGTGCAGAAGCGCTCGACCTCGATCCTGCAGGTGCTGACCATGTCCTCGCCGGATGGGCGCTACGACACGATCTACATCAGCAACTATGCGCTGGTGAACGTGCTCGACGAGCTGCGCCGCCTGCCGGGCGTGGGCGACGCCGCGCTGTTCGGCGCCTCGGACTATTCCATGCGTATCTGGCTTCGGCCCGACAAGCTCGCCCAGTACGACCTGACGCCGGCCGACATCGCCGCCGTGGTGCGCGAGCAGAACCAGCAGTTCGCCGCCGGCCGCTTCGGCGAGGAGCCGATGAACAAGCCGCAGGCCTTCACCTACTCGGTGACGACGCCGCCCAGGCTGGTCGACCGCGCCCAGTTCGAAGACATCATCATCCGCTCCGAGCCGAACGGCGGCGCGCTGCGCCTGAAGGACGTGGCGCGGGTCGAGCTGGGCGCGCTCACCTACGGCTTCTCGGGAACCTTCAACGGCTCGCCGGCCGTGCCCATCGCCGTCTATTTGCAGCCCGGCGCCAACGCCCTGCAGGTCGCCGCCGAGGTCCGCGACACGATGGCCCGCATTTCCAAGCGCTTCCCGGTCGGCCTGCGCTACGACATCCCCTTCGACACCACACGCTTCGTCGAGGTCTCGATCGAGGAAGTCGCCATCACCTTCGCCGAGGCGATCGCGCTCGTGGTGCTGGTGGTCTTCCTCTTCCTGCAGAGCGTGCGGGCGATGATCATCCCGGTCATCGCCATTCCGGTATCGATCATCGGCACCTTCGCCGGCATGTTCGTGCTGGGCTTCTCCATCAACCTGTTGACCCTGTTCGGGCTGGTGCTCGCCATCGGCATCGTCGTCGACGATGCCATCGTCGTGCTGGAAAACGTCGAGCGCATCATGTCGACCCAGGGCAAGTCGCCGCGCGCCGCCGCCATCCAGGCCATGCAGGAGGTGACGGGCCCGATCATCGCCATCGTCCTGGTGCTGTGCGCGGTGTTCATTCCAGTGTCGTTCCTGGGCGGCCTGGCGGGCGAGCTCTACCGGCAGTTCGCCGTCACCATCGCGGTGTCGGTCGTGATCTCGGGCGTGGTGGCGCTGACGCTGACGCCGGCGCTCGCCGCGCTGATCCTGAAGCCGGTGCACGGCGAGCCCTGGGCGCCGTTCGCCCGCTTCAACCGCTTCTTTGCTTGGGTGACCGCGCGCTACACCGGTGGCGTGGGCTTCCTGATGCGCCGCGCGGTGCTGGGCGTCGCGGGCTTCGTCGTCGTGCTCGGGCTGGTGTTCGCCCTGTTCCAGCGCATCCCCGGCAGCCTCGTGCCGGCCGAGGACCAGGGCTACGTCTTCATGGTGACGATCCTGCCGCCCGCCGCCGCCATCTCGCGCACCCGCGAAGTGACCAAGGAGGCGACCGAGGCGCTGCTCAAGAACCCGGCGGTGGCCAACGTCGTCACATTCTCCGGCTTCGACCTGCTGTCGCGCGCGCTCAAGACCAATTCCGGCATCTCCTTCGTCACCCTGAAGGACTGGTCGCAGCGCAAGGATCCCAAGGAGGATGCGCGCAACCTGGCGCCGGCGCTCTCCGCGCTCAACGCCAAGTTCAAGGACGGCATCGTCATCGGCTTCAACCCGCCGCCGATCCTGGGCATCAGCGTCACCGGCGGCTTCGAGTTCTTCCTGCAGGACCGCTCCGGCGGCCCGCTGAGCGGCCTTGCCGACGCGGTGAACAAGGTGCTGCAGGCGGCCAATAAACGGCCCGAGCTGCGCGGCGTCTCCACCACCTTCACCACGGCGGTGCCGCAGTATCGCGCCGACGTCGATCGCGACAAGGCGCGCGCGCTCGGCATCCCCATCAACACGATCTTCGAGACCATGCAGAGCTCGTTCGGCAGCCTCTATGTCAACGACTTCTCGCTCTACGGCCGGACCTATCGCGTCAGCCTGTCGTCCGAGGCCGACTTCCGCGAGAAGCCCGACGACCTGCGCTACATCTTCGTGCGCTCCGACTCGGGCGCCATGGTGCCGCTGAACGAGCTGGTCACCTTCAAGCGTGTGCTGGGACCCGACACGGTCGATCGCTTCAACATCTTCCCGGCCGCCAAGATCCTCGGCAGTCCGGCGCCCGGCTATTCGTCGGGCCAGGCCATCGCCGCCATGCGGGACGTGGTGGCCAAGACGCTGTCCGGCGAGTTCACCATCGGCTGGACCGGCTCGGCCTACCAGGAACTGGCGACGGCGGGCTCAGGCTCGCTGGGCTTCGTCTTCGGCCTGGTCATGGTGTTCCTGATCCTGGCCGCGCAGTACGAGCGCTGGTCGCTGCCGCTCGCCGTCCTCACCGCCGTGCCCTTCGCCGTGCTGGGTGCACTCCTGGCCATCTGGCTGCGCGGGCTGGACAACGACGTCTATTTCCAGATCGGGCTCGTGACCTTGATCGGCCTGGCGGCGAAGAACGCCATCCTGATCGTCGAGTTCGCCGCCCAGCGCCATCAGCAGGGGCTCTCGGTCTACGACGCCGCGATCGAGGCGGCACGCCTGCGTTTCCGGCCGATCGTCATGACTTCGCTCGCCTTCGTGCTGGGCGTGCTGCCGCTGGCCATCAGCACCGGCGCGGGCTCGGCCAGCCGGCATTCGATCGGCACCGGCGTGATCGGCGGCATGCTGGCCGCCACCTTCGTCGCCATCCTGTTCGTGCCGCTGTTCTTCCGGCTACTGACCAGGCGGCGCTTGCCCAAGCGCGAAGTCGATATTGCCGAAGGCACCGGACACGGCGATTGATCGCCCATGCTGGGAGGCGTGGGGGAATGCCCATTCCAGCAGAACGGGCCATGAAACGGGCCGGTGCCCCATTCAGAGGAGCTGCAAAGGCGGCCGCCTTCAAGGCCGCTTTGCTTCAGGTACGGCCCCAGTAGCGGTAGAGCGCCGGCGCATCACCCGCAAACAGATTGCGATCGCAATGGGAGACGCCCGCCACCACGCGCGACGTGTCGCCATAGGCGGCGTCGCTTTCGGTCTGATTGGCGGCGTATTGCCAGAGGCGCCAGCCGCGATCGGCCCAGGCGTAAGGCACTTGGGGATCCTCCCGATGATCGGCCAGCCACAGGTCGCAGCGGGCGAGGAGGGAGCCCGGCATGACGGGTTCCGTCAGCCTGATGCGCCGGCGGCCGGCCGGCACGCCGTCGGCCCAGCCCGGATGGGTGTAGACGACCGGCAAGCGTCCCGTCGCCCGCTGGACGGTCAGCACGAACGCCTCGGCCTGGGCCAGCGTCATGGTGTTGCGCGGGTTGGCGTCATTCGGCTCGAAATCGAGCGCTATCAGCGTTTTGGGCCCGGGCCGGGCGGTTGCCAGGAAGATTTGCGCCTGATCCGCCCCCGAATACTGGCGAGTGCCGAAGTGGTAGGCCCCCCACAGCAGACCCGCCGCCTCGGCCTGGAGACGCCGCGGCGCGTAGCTCGGGTCGATCCAGTCGCCGCCCTCGGTAGCCTTGTGGACGACGGCTAGGATATGGCTCCGACGCACCGCGGCGAAATCATCGACCGTGACGTTGTGGCTGAGGTCGATCACCGCGTCCAACCCGGTTAAGCCGGCGCTGGCCGTGGATTGGCTGCCCGTCGGAAGGCGCGTCGCGGCTTGCCGTCCGGCACAGCCACTCACGGCCGGCACCGTCAAGCCGGCCAGGCCGGCAAGTACGGTTCTGCGTGGGATCATTTGGTGACATTTTCGGCGAGTTGAGCGCAAAAAGCAATGCTGCAAGACTCAAGTCTCCGCGAGGTGGCGGCATGCCCACGCCCCGGCGCGAGGGTGCCACCGGCTGGGCGTGTGTCAGTGGATCACCGATTCCAGCCATCGACCCAAGCGATCGCCCGCGGCCCGTACGGGTTCGAATGGGTCGGAGCGCCGCGTCGTGGATGAGCTGGCCGGGCGGGGAGCGGGCCTTGCGGCGCGCTGCGCAAGCTGGGGTGCGGGATCCTGGCGGAGCTGCTCCAGCAGGTCGCGGTCGACATTGCCGGTCTGCGCCTGACCCCTCCCCCGTTGGTAGTGTTTGACGGCACCTTCGGTCATCGCCCCCGCGACGCCATCGGCCGGCCCGGGATCGAAGCCGAAGGATCGCAGTCGCGCCTGGACTTCCCTCACATCGTCCCGTCGCAGCGAGGCCGGGTTCGCCGGCGGCTCGACCCGCACCGGTTGGCTGCTCGTCGCCGGGGCTGGTTCCGTCCTTGCTGGGGAGGGGCGGGCGGCGCTGTCCGCGGCCGGGACGGTCGGCGCGGCTGGCGGCTCGGCTGCCGGTTCGGCCGCGGGTGTAGAGGGGAGGTTTGCCGCAGGCGAGGGCGATGAGGCGGCCGGCGAGGACAACGGAGGCTCGGGTGGAGGAGGAGCCGGCGTGATAGTCGCCAGCGCGACGGGCGACGCAGACTCCGGGCGCACTGTAGCCGTTTCAGACGGCGGCACGGGCCGTGAACCCGTCGTCGAGATAAAATAGACGATCCCCGCGCCGATGACCGCCGCAACGGCGACACCCAGCATCGCGATCTGCCGGCGCTCGCGGGCAAGATCATACGCCTGCAGGGCGGCGCGGCGCTCCGTGGCGGCAGCGGCCGGATGGCCCGTCGATTGTTGGGCCACCCGCTCGCCCAGACGGCGCGACAGCTCGGCCATCGACTGCTTGAAGGCTTCATCGTCCCGGCTGCCGGCCTTGCCGGAAGCGGGCAGCCTTGGCCCCGCACTGTCGAGCCGCGATTTACCCGGCGATGGATCTGTGTTCGTACGATCGGCAGCCATGGTCCCACCCGTTCCTCGGCGGAACTGTCCCCGACGAATAGCGCGACAAACAGGGACACCGCGTGACCAATCTGGGACCATCATCGCAGACTAGGTGTGTAGTCCCGGAGACTGATGGTGCATCATCGATCCTGAGTTGTCAGGGGGAGGATGCATTTTGGGAGGCGTTCTTCATGGCTGCGCCCGCACGACGCCGCGTGTTCGAGCCGAGCTCCAAGCGTCGCAAGAGAGCACCCGGTCCCTTGCCGCTCGACACTGCCTGAACCCGAAGACGGTGAAGAAATGGCGCTGTCGGGCTACGACAGCCGATGCCCCGATGGGGCCGAAGGTGCCCAGGAGCACGGTGCTGACACCGGCCGAGGAAGCCATCGTCGTGGCGTTCCGGCAGAAGACACTGCTGCCGCTGGACGATGTGCTGGGCTGCCTGAGAGACACCATCCCCAACCTCAGCCGCAGCGCCCTGCATCGCTGCCTCCAGCGTCATGGCATCTCCCGATTGCCAGTCGAGGAGACCAAGGAGCAGCGCAAGCGGTTCAAGACCTATGAGATCGGCTACGTCCACATCGACAGCTGCGAGCTCCGCCACACCGACGGCAAGTTGGTCATGTTCCTGGCCATCGATCGGGTCTCGAAGTTCACCTACGTCGAGTTCCACGACAGCGCCGGCAAGATGGAAGGCTCAGCCTTCCTCAGGAACGTGGTGGAGGTCTTCCCTTACAAGATCCACATCGTGCTCACCGACAACGGCATGGCCTTCGCCGACCTACCCAAGAACAGGGAGCGGCCCAGCACTCGCTTGCTCGGTCCGCACATCTTCGACCGCGTCTGCATCGAGCATGGCATCGAGCACAGACTGACCAAGCCCTATCACCCGTGGACCAACGGCCAGGCCGAGCGGATGAACCGGACGATCAAGGACGCCACAGTTAAGGTCTACCACTACGACGACTTGGAAAGCCTCAAGGCCCATGTCCTGGCCTTCGTCACCGCCTACAACTTCGCCAAGCACCTCAAGGCGCTGAAGTGGCGGACGCCCTATCAGGTCATCTGCGAGACCCGGACCAAAGATCCGTCAATCTTCAAGATAAACCCGCACCATCTCATCCCGGGACCACACACCTAAGCCGCAGGTCGGCTTATGCATTCGCCGCCGCTGTGATCAGGAAGCGTGTCCGATGAAGACGGCCTGGCGCACATACCGATCGTCGACGAGCTGATCGAGCACGAACGAGGCGACTTCATCGCGGGTAATACGGCGCAGCATCGTGTCGGGCATGATTTTCGTGAGGACCTGCAGAGGCGTGGATCCCTTCGTCGCCTTGAACGGCGCCGGCCGCACGATGACCCAGTCGAGCGCGGACTCGCGAATGAGGCGCTCCTGGCGGTCCTTGTCCTCGTAGAAGGGCCGGGTGAACAGCGGATAGATGACGCGGTCGTAGAAGAAGCCGCCATGCCCACGCGTTTCACCGGCACCGACGCCGGTGATCGCGACAAGGCGCCTGACGTGGCCGGCGGCCATGGCCGGGAGCAGTCCTGCCGTGACGTCGGAGAACAGGGTGGTCCGTCGCCCGGGCGTCGTGCCCAGCGACATGACCACCGCATCCTGCCCGGCCACGAGGGCCCGCAAGGCGGCCGCGTCGGTTGGATCGGCGGCAACCACCTCGATGCCCGGCGGTTGATCCGCCAACCGAGCCGCATCGCGCGTCTGGGCGCGGATCGCATGCCTACGCGCAAGACCTTGCTGGAGGATGCGGCTACCAACTCCACCACTGGCGCCGAGCAACAGGAACTTCAGGAAACGGCCTCCTTGAACGCGTTGGGCGCGACTGTGCGATGATCGCGACCGCCATGTCGAGCATATCTGGAGGTGCCACCGTCAATGGCCGTCGGTCGGCCGGCCCAGTTCCTCCAGCAGCGGCCTGAGCGCGTCGAGCTCCGCGCCGAAGCCGGCCCAGTCGCCGGCCTTCAGGCGTTCGATGGCGCGGTCGTAGTGGGCAAGTGCCTCGCGGGCGCGCGCATCGGGCGGGCCAGTGCCCGTCGCCGCCGCGCCGGCTTCGGCGGGCAGCGTCGGCAGCGGCGCGCGCTCCTTGAACAGCGCGGCCAGCGCCGCGCCCAGCGTCTCCTCCATCACCACGCGATCGCCGTAGGCCGCGATCACGCGCTTGAGCTCGGGGAGCTGGCCGGTGGCGGCGCGCAGGTAGAGCGGCGAGACATAGAGGAGCGAATGCTCGATCGGCACCACCAGGAGATGGCCGCGGATGACGCGCGAGCCCATCTGGTTCCACAGCGAGATCTGCTGGGAGATGTCGGTGTTCTGCTGGATCCGCGCCTCGATCTGGAAGGGCCCGAAGACCTGCTTCTCCTTCGGGAACTCGTAGACCACCACCTTGCCGTAGTCGGTCGGGTCGCAGCGCGCGGCGAGCCAGGCGATCATGTTCTCGCGCCGGCTCGGCACCATGGGCAGCATCAGCACGAGCTCGGCGCGCGCCTCGCCGGGCAGCCGCATGATCATGTAGTAGGGCGACATGCGCGGCACGTCGCTGCGGCCGATGCCGACCGGGCCGCCGCCGCTGTCGATGCCGTTGTGCTGGCGCGGGAACTGCCAGAGATCCTCGCGATTGTAGAACACTTCCGGCGTGTCCATGTGATAGGCGCGGTAGAGCTGCGCCTGCACCAGGAAAAGGTCCTCGGGATAGCGGATGTGCTGCTTGAGGTCCGGCGGCATCGCCGCCAGCGGCTTGAACAGGGACGGGAAGATGCGCTGCCAGGTCCGGATGAGCGGATCGTCCGGGTCGCTGACATAGAAGTCGACGGTGCCGTTGTAAGCGTCGATCACCACCTTGACCGAGTTGCGGATGTAGTTGAGACCGCCGGTGGATTGCGGCTGGGCGTAGGGAAACCACTCGCTGGTAGTGTAGGCGTCCTGCATCCAGAAGAGCCGCCCGCCGCTCACGACAATGTAGGGATCGTGGTCGAGGCGCAGCATGGGCGCGATCGTGCGCACCCGGTCCTGAATGTTGCGATGAAGCAGAATGCGGCTCTCGGCGGTGACGTATCCCGAGAGCAGGATGTTGGGATCGCCGTAGTACCAGGAGAACAGGCTGCGCCAGGCAGGATCTCCGATGGGCACGCCGTCGGCCCCGTCGTAGTAGGCGTAGGCGTTGTCCTTGCCCCTGGGATAGTCGAACTCGGGCGTGCTGCCCTTGACGATGACATAGCGCTCGCGGGCCTGGCCGAAATAGAGCCGCGGCTCGCGGATCGGCGGACCGCCGGTGGCGACCGGCGGAATGTCCTGCAGATAGAAGACCGGCAGGCCTTCGCTGCTCTTGCGCGTCACCGGAGACATCACCACGCCGTTGCCGTGGGTGAAGAGCAGGTGCAGGTTGACCCAGGTCTGCGCGTTGGCCGGCAGCAACGCGGGCTCCAGCTCGCGCGCCGACAGCATCACCTGCTGATAGGTGCCGCCCAGCCGATAGCGGTCGATGTCGATGTCGAGGAACTTGTAGTAGGTCCTGATCTCCTGGAGCTGCGCATAGGTGTCGGCCAGCGGCTGCCAGTCCCACAGGCGGATATTGTCGACCGTCGCGCGGTTGGCTTCCAGCGCGGCCAGGCTCAGCTTCTCCTCGACCGGGAACGGCTTCACCTCGATCTGCTGCAGTTTGTAGGCCTGCCGCGTCAGCGCGATGTTGCGGGCGATATAGGGCGTCTCCAGCGCTAGCTCGCTCGGCTTGACATAGAGGCGCTGGAAGAGCGACGGCGCGAGCGCATAGAGCACGAACGAGCTGCCGAACAGCAGCGCCACCGCGCCCACGGGAATCCGCCAGCCTCGCCAATGCAGGTTGGCCCACGAGGCGACGGCGCCGGCGGCGGCCAGCCCGATCAGCAACCACAGCACCGGCAGCCTGACATGGAGGTCGGTGTAGCCGGCGCCGACCACGATGCCATTGTCGCTGTAGAGCAGCAGGAAGCGGTCGAGGAAATAGGATCCGGCCTTCACTACGAAGAACAGGCCGAGCAGCGCCGAGCCGTGGGCGAGGGCGGCGGGCGAGAAGCGTCGCGGCCGCTGGTCGAGATCGATGTCGCCATGTGCCCAGTAGACGGCGCCGGCGAGCGCCGCGCTGAACAGCAGCAGCAGCAGCAGCCAGTCCTTGAGCGCGACATAGGCGGGCAGCGAAAAGAGGTAGAAGCCGATATCCCTGCCGAAGACCGGGTCGCGCTCGCCGTAGGGCACTTGGTGGAGGAAGCGAAGGGCGACCTCCCAGTTCGAGAGTTCGAGGGCGGCGGCCAGCAGGCCGAGCAGGACGGCCGCCCCGACGACGAGCAGGCGCCACGGCGCGGGCGACGCCGCCGGACCGATGAGCGGGAACGGGGAGGGGCCGGTGCGCGGCGGCCACGCCGCCGGTCCGCCGGCGAAGTGCAGCGCCGTCGCTCCCGACAGCCAGAGCGCGCCGGCCGAGGCGGCGAAGACGGTGAGGAAGAGGACGACGCGGGTGGTGAAGATCGTCCAGAAGACGCCGACATGGCCGATCGACGAAAACCACAGCCAATCGACCAGGGCGTCGCCCACACGTCCGAGCACGATCAGGCCAAGGACGACGATCGCGCCCAGGATCGCAACGCGTTTCTTGAGCATGGCGCACCCTCTTTCTCTCGGCGCCGGTCTGAAACCGCTGTTCGGCCTCTGTTATAGGCCCACAATCGTCGGACGTCGCTTCGGTTGCTCAAAAATAGGCGGCTTGTTGCGGTATGCGTCCACGCGGCCTGTCCTGCTAACATCGTCGGCGCTAAGGGGGCCGGGTAGCAAGCGTGGCACATGGTAGCGACGACAAGCCATTGGATCCGGAAAGCATTGTGGATGGTCGGTCAGGTGCTCGTCATCCTGTTCATAACGCTTGCCTTGGATTTTCTGCTGCTGGCGACGGTCTTTTCAGGCCTCAAGCACCACTGGGCCGACGCGGCAACCGCCTATACCCACGCCTACATATCGACGGCCTATGACCACGACCTCGCCCCCAACGCGAACTCCAAGCGCGCCTGGGGCAACATCGTCTATCCCTGGCGCACCGACCGCTACGGATTCCGGACCGGCGCCTGTGCGCCCGGCGAGGCCGACAAGAAGCGGCCGGCCGTCTTCGCCATCGGCGATTCCTTCACCGAGGCGATCGGCTCTTCCTACGAGAAGAGCTTCGTCGGCCTGATGGCGTGCGATGCCGCCCGGCAGGGCAAGGCGGTGTGGAATCTCGGAGTCGCCTCCTACAGCCCCGTCATCTATTTCCGCAAGATCGAGTTGGCTGTACAGCGCCTCGGCATCAAGCCCGTCGAGATCTATGTCTTCCTCGACCTGTCGGACATCGACGACGATGCCAACGTCTATCACGTCGGGGCGGACGGCGTGGTCACCTCCTCTGCCTTCCACTGGTTCAACATCGGCCAGTTCCTGCTCGGCAACTTCGCGACCTTCCGGTTGATCTACGACGTCTACCTCCGCTCGCCGCTCGCCCGCATGGGCTCGCTGGGCCGAGACCGCGCGCGCTGGGCCTTCGATCCCGATCTCATGAAGGCGTGGGGCCGGCGCGGGTTGAAGCTGGCGGGTCGGAACCTCGACCGCATCGTCGCCCTCTGCCGCGACTGGAATTGCCGCATGACCCTCGTGGTCTATCCCTGGCCGGACAATGTCGCGGCCGGCGACCGCGACAGCATCCAGGTCACGCACTGGCGGGCCTGGGCAGCCGCGCGCCATGTGCGCTTCGTCGACGGTTTCGCCCCCTTCTTCCGCGAGCCGGCCGAGGTGGCGATCGGAAAGTACTTCATCCCGGGCGATGTGCATTTCACCGCGCTCGGCCATCGCCTGCTGTTCAATGAGCTGAGGAGTGCAATCGGCGACTATTGACAACCGGGGGGCGATGCCCGTCCTGATTCAGCCAGTTCGACGAGGGCGGGGGCCCGTGCGCCATGAAGATCCTGTGCGTCCATCCCAGCGGTCTGATGTACACCGAGGTCTATCTCCGGCTCGAGCCGTTGGGGCTGGAACGCGTGGCCGCGGCCTGCCGCGATGCCGGCCATGAGGTGCGGCTGCTCGATCTGCAGGTCTGCAGCCACAAGCACTACCGGCGCCTGCTCGACACGTGGCGGCCCGACGCGGTGGCCTTCTCGCTGAACTACCTCGCCAACATCCCCGAGGTCGTGGACCTCGCCCGCCTGACCCGCGATCTCCTGCCCGACACGCTGATCTTCGTGGGCGGCCATTCGGCGAGCTTCACGGCGCGCGAGATCCTGGCCCATGCCGATGGCGCGATCGACGCCGTGGTCAAGGGCGAGGGCGAGGAGATCGCGCCCCGTATCCTGGCCGCTCGGGCGGATCGGCAGGCGCTCTCCACGCTGCCCGGCGTGGCCACCGAAGCGGGCGAGGGCCCGCCGCCGCGCATGATCCATTCGCTCGACGACACGCTGCCGGCGCGCGATCTCGTGCAGAGGCGTCACAAATATTTCATCGGCGTGCTCGATCCCTGCGCCTCGGTCGAGTTCTCGCGCGGCTGTCCCTGGAACTGCACCTTCTGCAGCGCCTGGACCTTCTATGGCCGCAGCTACCGCAAGGTCAGTCCCGGCGTGATCGGCGAGGACCTTGCCCGCGTGCGCGAGCCGGGCGTTTTCATCGTCGACGACGTGGCCTTCGTCCATGCCGAGCACGGCCACGCCATTGCCGACGAGGTCGAGCGGCGGGCCATCCGCAAGAGCTACTATCTCGAGACGCGCTGCGACGTCCTGCTGAGGAACAAGGAGCTGTTCGCGCGCTGGAAGCGGCTGGGCCTGAGCTACATGTTCCTGGGCGTCGAGGCGATCGACGAGGAGGGGCTGCTGCGCCACCGCAAGCGCGTCAGCCTGGGCAAGAGCTTCGAGGCGCTGGAATTCGCCCGCTCGCTCGGCATCACCGTGGCGGTGAACATCATCGCCGATCCCGCCTGGGACGAAGCCCGCTTCGAGGCGGTGCGCGAATGGATGATGTCGGTGCCCGAGATCGTGCACCTCACCGTCAACACGCCCTATCCCGGCACCGAGACCTGGACGACCGACGCGCGCAGCCTCGCCACCCGCAACTACAGGCTGTTCGACGTGCAGCACGCCGTGTTGCCGACCCGGCTGCCGTTGGAGAAATTCTATGACGAGCTGGTCCGGACCCAGCAGATCCTCGCCAGGAAGCACATGGGCTGGCAGGCGCTGATGAGCTGCGCCTCGATCGCCGCCGGCCACCTGATGCGCGGCCAGACAAATTTCGTGAAGAGCCTCTGGAAGTTCGGCAGCCAGTACGACGTGCAGAAGCTGCTGCGCGACCACGAGGAGAAGACGCGCTATCCGATCGCCCTGCCGGCGCGGAAGGCCGAGAAGGTCGACGCGCGCGAGCTCTACATCCTCAAGCCCGAGCTGGTGGGCGCCGCGATGGCCACCGACGCCGACCGCCGCGGGTTGGCGAACAAGGGCTGACGTGGCGGCTGCCCGCTACGCCGCAACGACTTGGCCAACGCTCGCTCGTCGTCGTATCGGCGAAGCCTTGTAAAAGCCACGGTTCGGGACCACTTTTCCCATATCACGTCGTTCTCGACGTTTGCCCTTCCGTGCGATTCAGCCCAAAGGTGAGGGGTGCGCTCCAAAATCGTCCTCTCGCTTGAACAGCATGTCCGCAACGAGCTGGCGCTCCAGCGTCGGCTTGGCCTGTCGCGCCGCGCGGCATCGGCCCTCATGCCGCCTGTGCGGCGGAGCGGCTTGCTGGGCAAGGTCCGGCCGGTTGCAGCCCGTCCCTTGAAGGTGGAGACGCACACATGACTTCCGACCACAAGCCGTCCACGTCCACGACATCCGAGGCGCGGCTGACCATCGACGAGGAGGTCACGCTGCGCCGGGTCGCCTTCGGCCAGTCCGAACTGCGCTCGCTGCGCCGGGGAGACATCGCCCACCTCTACGATCTTCACCTGATCCAGGATGGCCGGGATGGGCCGGAACTCACCGTCGCCGGCCGCACGCGTTTCGATGCGCTGCCGAAGGCTGCCAGCCAGACCGGGGACCTCGCCTTTTCCAACCTCCTGCGCGAAATGACCAAGACGCTTGCCGAGAGGCGACGCTAGCGCGGCCGGCGCCGTGGGGTGCCGTCGGGCGCTCCCCGCCGCAACCGAGGTGCCATGTCTCTCTCCCGACACCTTCCCGCCGGCTATGCCTTGGGCCGCGCCACATCCACCGACGCCCGGCAGATCGCTGGCCTGTTGCGCGACGTCGATCGCGCCGAGATGGAAGCGCTCGAGGGTCGTCCCGCCGCATCCGTGCTGGCGGGTTGGATCGCCGGCACCTCACGTGTGCTCAGGATCCGTGCCGAGCCCGTCGTGCTGTTCGGAGTAGAAGCCTGCAGCGGGCTACCGGGGCAGGCCATGCCCTGGCTCGCCGCCGTCTCGACGATGGCACATGACGACTTGATGAATGTCCTATGGCTCTCGCGCGCGCAGATCGACATCTGGCAGCGCCGCTGGCCGGTGCTGCAAAGCCCGTGCGACAGCCGCAACCTCTTCCATCGCCAATGGCTCGAGTGGCTGGATTTCGAGCCGCTGGACCGCGTCGAGCGGTTCGGCGCGGCCGGCCTGCCGTTCGACCTCTATAGCCGCGGCCGCGGGCGCCTGCTGCATTGATCGTCGCGGCGCCTGCGGCGTGTGCCGCACAAGCAAAGGCCCCGCTACCTGATCGAGGCGCGGGGCCACCGGACACCGCGCCGGAGGCGCGGCGTCCGTCGGACTTGATCGCATCAACCGCTTCTTGCGTTGCACCCGCCAGTACATCCGTGGTCGGGCGCCGCGAAGCGGCGGGCCGCCGTTGCCGGCGGCGATGCGATCAGTCGACTGCCTTGAGGTTGTCGGCCGACATCTTGCCGCTGCGCCGGTCGGCCACGAGGTCGAACTGGACCTTCTGGCCTTCGCTCAGCATGCCGAGGCCGGCACGCTCGACGGCGCTGATATGGACGAAGGCGTCGCTGCCGCCATTGTCCGGCTGGATGAAGCCAAAACCTTTTTGGCTGTTGAACCACTTCACGGTTCCCGTCGCCATGGGAGACCCTTTCATAACCTTGATGATGCTGGCCCACGCGCCACCGTTTGGTACCGGGCAAGCTGTCGAATTCGCACTTATTTTCGGGAGAAGTCAGTGGCGCGGCGCGGTTTCTAGGTGCGCGGCCAATCGTCGTCCGTCTATCGACGCCGCTGATATGGGCCCGCGCGCGGCCGTTTGCAAGGCCAATCGGGGGCGCGGTCGACGTCCCGCCATTGCGCGGAGCGCCGCCAAAGCCCATCTCTTTGTCCCCTCCACTGAAAAGGACCACCAACATCCAACGCCATGATCCCGGCTCCGACGCCGCCGTGCGGCGCGCGGCGGCCGCCTTCGCGCGCCCCCAGCCGTGGCGCAGCGCGCGCCAACTCGTTACCGCGTTCGGCCCCTTCCTGGCCGGCTGCGCGGCGATGTACCTGGTCTTTCCCGTGTCCTATCCGCTGGTGCTGCTGCTGGCCGTGCCCACTGGCGCGCTGCTGGTGCGCATCTTCATCGTCCAGCACGATTGCGGCCACGGCTCCTTCTTCGCCTCGCGCCGCGCCAACCGGCTGGTCGGCCGGTTGTGCAGCCTCGTCACCCTGACGCCCTACGCCAACTGGGCGCGCCAGCACGGCCTGCATCACGCCGACTGGAACAATCTCGACCGCACCGGCGGCGGCAGTGACATCTATTCGGCCTGCCTCACCGTGCGCGAATACCTCGCTCTCTCGCGCTGGCGCCGCCTGCTCTATCGCCTGCCGCGCCACCCCCTGATCGCCAACCTGCTGTTGCCGCCGCTGGTCTTCGTGCTGCTCTATCGCGTGCCCTTCGATACGCCACGCGCGTGGACCGCCGAGCGCCGCTCCGTGTACTGGACCAACGCCGCGCTCGTCGCCATGTTCGGCGCGCTCGTCGCGCTGCTGGGCTGGCGGCAGGTGCTGCTGGTGCACCTGCCGATCATGGCCGTGGCCTCGATCCTGGGCGTCTGGCTGTTTTCCCTGCAGCACCGCTTCGAGACGGCGCGCTGGACGGACCGCGGCAAGTGGAGTTTCGTGGAGGCCGCGCTCGACGGCTCCTCGTGGCTCGGCCTGCCGCGCGCCCTGCATTGGCTCACCGGCAATATCGGCTTTCACCATGTCCACCATCTCAATCCGCACGTGCCGAACTACCGGCTGAGCGAGGCGCACGAGGCGGTCCAGGCGCTGCGTCCGGTGGCGCGGCTCGGCCTCGGTGGCGGCCTGGCGGCGGCGTTCCTCACCTTGTGGGACGAGCAGCGCGGCCGGCTGGTGGGCTTTCGTGACGCCGCCCGGCAGCAACCTTTGCCGCAGGAGGCGTCGTGAGAGGGTCCATTCGCTATCTCGGGGTGATGCGCGGCAGCGGCTCGATGGCCTGTCACGGCGAGCCGATGGGACGGGCCGATTACGAGATCGAGGGCTTCCAGACCAAGCCGGGCGAGGTCGTCGGCTCGGGCGAGATCCGCATGGCGCCCGAGGATCTCGACCGCGCCTTCGGGCGTACCGATCTGCAGCTAACGACGGACGACGGCCGCGTCCTGGCGGTGCGGTTCTCCGGCAAGCGGCTCGATCCCACCAGTGCGGCGGCGCACGCCGATATCAGCGGCGACCTGCCGCCGGTCTCCCACTGGCGGCGCTGAAGGGGGCGAGTTGCTAGGGCGCCGAAGGCGGCGGCGCCCGCCGGCGCACGTTCGCCGCGACGCGGGCGAGCACGTCGCCCACGGTATGCAGCTCGGCCGCCTCGTCGTCGGAGATGTCGATGGCGAATTCGTCCTCCAGCGACATCACCACCTCGACGCGGTCGAGGCTCGTCGCGCCGAGATCGCCGTCGAGGCTGGCCGTCTCGGTGATCTTGTCGCTTTCGACATGAAACTGGTCGGCCATCAGGCGGCTGACCCGTTCGCGCAGATTTTCCATGCCCTGCCTCCTTCGTACCCCAACAGATCGGGAAGGAGTTTGTTGCAATCCTTCACAACTACCACGCGTCCTGTGCCCCGTCGAGGCGGACACTGTACTATGATGGCCGACTGATGCCTGCCGTTTCCGGGGACCCCATGGACGACACCCGCCCGCGCCGCTTTGCCGTGCTGATCGATGCCGACAACACCTCGCCGCGCATCGTCGCCGGCCTGTTCGAGGAGATCGCCCGGTTCGGCGAGGCGAGCGCGCGGCGCATCTACGGCGATTTCTCGAGCTCGCGGCTGAGGTCGTGGGCGGATGTCCTGCAGAAATACGCCATCGATCCCCATCAGCAGTTCGCCTACATCGCCGGCAAGAATGCCTCCGACATCGCCCTGGTGATCGATGCCATGGATCTGCTGCATAGCGGCCGTTTCGACGGCTTCTGCCTGGTTTCGTCGGACAGCGACTTTACCCGGCTCGCCTCGCGCCTGCGCGAGGAAGGGGCCGATGTCTACGGCTTCGGCGCCCAGAAGACGCCGGAGAGCTTCCGCCAGGCCTGCCGCCGCTTCATCTACACCGAGAACCTGCTGCCCGAGGCCGCGACCTCCGCGCCGGAGCAGGAGGACGGGCAGCGCCAGCCGCTGCAGCCGCCCAGCGCGGCGGTTCCGCTGCTCACCCGCGCCATCGAGCAGATGGAGACCGATGACGGCTGGGTCGGGCTCGGCGCCGTTGGCCAGCGCCTCGCCACCATCGCCTCGGACTTCGACCCGCGCACCTACGGCTACCGCAAGCTGAGCGATCTCGTGCGCAACACCGGCGCCTTCGAGATCGACCAGTCGGGGGGACGCCGGGTGCGCATCCGCCCGGCCCAGGCCGCGCGATCGGGCGACAAGCGCGCGCCGGCCCCTTCATCGTCCGCCGGAAGAAAAGCCGACCGTACGCGCACGCCCGCCTGAGGCGCTGACCGCGTTCGGCCCTCTCAGGGCTCGAACGGCCTGCCTGCGCCGGCGGCCAGCAGCTGCGCCTGCCGTCGCTCGGCCGGCCAATTCTCCAGTCGGTCGAGCCAGGCTGAGTAGCGCGCGCGCAGCGGCGGCGCCGCGCTGCCGTTCTCGATCGCGCGGACCTCGTCGATCGATAGACCGACGCCGGCCGCCATCGTCTCGCGTGAGGCGCCGACGCTGCGGCGTCGGGCACTGAGGTCGGTTGGCTGGGGCGCGGGGACATGCATGGCGGCCTTCATGCGCCGCCCGGCGCGCGCGGGCAACCGCGCAGATGCGCGCGCCGGTGGCTGGACGCCGGGCAATCCTCCTACACTCGATCCGGAAGACCTCGAGAGCGTCACCTGCTCTGAGTTGTTTGAGGAGACTTTGCATGCTGTCGGCGATCGAGCGTCACTTTGTCGACACGCGGCGGATCGGCCATCTGGCGACCGCCGACGCGGACGCAATGCCGCAGGTCGTGCCGGTCTGTTTCGGTCTCGTGGACGACAGCCTCTACATCACCATCGACCGCAAGCCCAAGCGCGAGGGCGGCCGGCCGCTGAAGCGGCTGCGCAACATCGCCGAGAACCCGCGCGTGGCCATCGTCTTCGATCGCTACGACGAGGACTGGCGACGGCTCGCCTGGGTCATGCTGCACGGACGGGCGGAGATCCTGGCGGGCGGACCCGAGCACGGCCGCGCGCAGGCGCTGCTGCGGGCCCGCTATCCGCAGCTCGGCGCCATGCGCATCGAGGAACTGCCCGTCATCGCCATTCGCATCGAGCGCGTCGCGAGCTGGGGCGATCTTGGAGCCTGACGCGGCGCTACATCGCGCCGAGATCGGCCACTGCGGCGGCGATCATGCGCGTACCTACCGCCATCAGCAGGATGTCGTTGGCGACCTGGACGTACTGGTAGCCGGCAGGCGGCGGCGTGAGTTGCACGAGCAGCGGGCCGGGCAGGGGATGGAACACGACCGAGCCCGGCAGCGGCCGGCCGATCGCCCAAAGCTTCTTGGCTTGGCCCGGTGGCAGGCAGCCATTGTTCTTCTTGGCCAGACCGGGCGGGCAATTGCCGCCGGCATACTGGGCGCGATAGTAGTCGTGGACCGTCACGCGATCGCGATCGGCGACCACGATGGTGCCTTGCGGCCCGGCCGCCTGGTCTCTGCCGGGCCCTTGTCCTTGTCCATGGCCCTGGTCGTTGCCTTGCCCCTTGCCTCCGCGGCCGGGATGATCGCCCTTTTGGGCCAAGGCGGGCATTGCCAAGGCGGTACAGGCGAGGGCGACGAAGGCGATCGACGCTTTTTTCATGGACGGGCCTCCTCCGACAAATGACCTTCTAATCGGCACCGCAAATGTGGCGGCGCAAGGGCCGGTCGGGAACGGTCCCGGTTGATTCAAGGCCCGCGAGGCCCATATTCCAACTACATTCCCATAATTGGCCGTAAGCCTCGGCGGGCGTCGCGAGTGATCCGGGCCAACCACAAAGTCGCTCAGCAGGCCTATGGATCCCACCCTGTTTCATCCCGCCGTCGCCGCGTGGTTCGCCGATCGCTTCGCCGCCGCGACGGCGGCCCAAGGCGAGGCCTGGCCCTCGATCAAGGCGGGTCGCCATACCCTGATCGCCGCTCCCACCGGCTCCGGCAAGACCTTCGCCGCCTTCATGGCGGCGATCGACGATCTGGTGCGGCAAGGCATCGAAGGCGGGCTCAAGGACGAGACCCATGTCGTCTATGTCTCGCCGCTCAAGGCGCTCTCCAACGACATCCAGCGCAATCTGGAAGCGCCGCTCGCCGGCATCCGCGAGGAGCTGCGCCGGCGCGGCCTTGCCGATGTCGACATCAGGACATGGGTTCGTACCGGCGACACGCCGGCCGGCGAACGCCAGCGCATGGGCCGCCGGCCGCCGCACATCGTCGTCACCACGCCTGAGTCCCTCTACATCCTCCTCGGCTCGGAGTCCGGGCGCCGGATGCTGGCGACCACCCGGACGGTGATCGTCGACGAGATCCACGCCATCGCCGCCAACAAGCGCGGCAGCCATCTCGCCTTGTCGCTGGAGCGTCTCGCGGCGCTGTGCGGCGATCGCCTGCTGCGCATCGGGCTTTCGGCCACGCAGAACCCCATCGAGGAGGTGGCGCGATTCCTGACCGGCGGGCTGGATTGCGCCATCGTCGATTCCGGCCATCGACGCGCCCGCGATCTCGCGCTGGAAGTTCCCGACTCGCCGCTCGAAGCGGTGATGTCGGCCGAGGTGTGGGAGCAGGTCTATCGTCGCCTGGCGGCGCTGATCGAGCAGCACCGCACGACGCTGGTCTTCGTCAATACGCGGCGTCTCGCGGAACGGGTGACCCGGCGGCTTTCCGAGCTGCTGGGCGAAGCCCACGTGACGGCCCATCACGGCAGCCTGGCCAAGGAGCAGCGCTTCGACGCCGAGCAGCGGCTGAAGGGCGGCAAGCTGAAGGCGCTGGTCGCGACCGCTTCGCTGGAGCTCGGCATCGACATCGGCGACGTCGATCTCGTCTGCCAGCTCGGCTCGCCGCGCTCGATCGCCTCGTTCCTGCAGCGCGTCGGGCGCTCAGGCCATGCGATCGACGGCACGCCCAAGGGAAGGCTGTTCCCGCTCTCGCGCGACGAGATGGTCGAGTGCGTCGCCCTGCTCGACAGCGTGCGTCGCGGCGAGCTCGATCGTCTGGCGATTCCGGCAGAGCCCATGGACGTGCTGGCGCAGCAGATCGTGGCGGAGGTCGCGGCGCGCGAATGGAGCGAGGAGGGGCTCTTTGCCCTGGCGCGACGGGCCTGGCCCTATCGCGCTCTCAAGCGCGAGGATTTCGCCGCCATCGTCGCCATGCTGGCCGAGGGCTTCCATACCCGCCGCGGCCGGCGCGGCGCCTTGATTCATCATGACGCCGTCAATCGCCAGCTTCGCGGCAGGCGCGGCGCGCGGCTGACGGCGCTGACGGCCGGCGGCACCATTCCCGACAATGCCGACTACCAGGTGCTGCTGGAGCCGGAAAATCACCTGATCGGCACGGTGAACGAGGATTTCGCCGTCGAGAGCCTCGCGGGCGACGTCTTCCAGCTCGGCAACAAGAGCTACAAGATCCAGCGCGTCGAGCGCGGCGTCGTACGCGTCGAGGACGCGCACGGCATGGCGCCGAACATCCCCTTCTGGCTGGGCGAGGCGCCGGGCAGGAGCGACGAGCTGTCGGTCTCGGTATCGCGCCTGCGCAGCGCGATCGCCGCGCGCCTGGAGCTCGATCCGACGGGCGAGACCGTGCTGCACTGGCTGGTCGAGGAGCTTGCCCTCGATCCGGTGGTGGCCGAGCAGGTCGTCGACTATCTCAGGGCCGGTCACGCCGCGCTGGGTTGCCTGCCCACGCAGGGCATCATCGTGCTCGAGCGATTTTTCGACGAGGCGGGCGGCACGCAGCTCGTGCTGCATTCGCCCTACGGCAGCCGCCTCAACCGGGCGTGGGGCCTGGCGCTGCGCAAGCGCTTCTGCGGCAAGTTCAATTTCGAGATCCAGGCCGCCGCCACCGAGGACAATATCGTCATCTCGCTCACCGAGGCGCACAGCTTCGCGCTCGACGACGTGCCGCACTACCTGCACTCCGCCTCGGCCCGCACGGTGCTGACCCAGGCGATCCTCGATTCGCCGATGTTCACCACGCGCTGGCGCTGGGTCGCCGGCGTGTCGCTCGCCTTGCCGCGCTTCCGCTCGGGCCGCAAGGTGCCGCCGCAGCTCGCGCGCATGGGCGCCGAGGACCTGATCGGCTCGGTCTTTCCCGACCAGATCGCCTGCGCCGAGAACCTTCCGGGCGAACGCGAGATTCCCGATCACCCGCTGGTCCGGCAGGCGATCGGCGATTGCCTGACCGAGGCGATGGACGCCGATGGCCTTGAACGGCTGCTGAAGGGGATCGAGTCCGGTGCGATCCAGGTCGTCACGCGCGATCTCACGCAGCCCTCGCCGCTCGCCCTGGAGGTGCTGTCGGCGCGTCCCTATGCCTATCTCGACGACGCGCCGCTGGAGGAGCGCCGCACCCAGGCCGTGATGGCGCGCCGCTGGCTGGCGCCGGACGAGGCGTCCGGCCTCGGCCGGCTGGATGCCGAGGCGATCGCACGGGTCAGGGGCGAGGCGTGGCCCGATGCCGCGAGCCCCGACGAGCTTCACGACGCGCTGGTCTGGCTGGGTTTCCTGACCGGGGATGAAGTGCAGGCGGCGCCGGGCTGGCGCGGCTGGTTGGCCGAGCTCGGCGGACACAGGCGAGCGGCTTGCATCGAGGTTGCGGGTTCGACGCTGTGGATCGCGGCGGAACGCCTGGCGCAGTTCCAGGCGTTGTGGCCGGCGCTGGCGACGACGCCCGGGATTGCCGCGCCGCCGGCCTATGACAGGCAATGGTCGGGCGATGAAGCCCTGGTCGAGATCCTGCGCGGGCGGCTCGAGGGGCTGGGACCGGTCACGCCGGCTATCCTTGCCGCGCCGCTCGGCCTGCAGCCTGACGAAATCGCGCCGGCGCTGGCGGCGCTGGAAGCCGAAGGCTTCGCCATGCGCGGGCGCTTCACGGCGGAGGCGGCAAGCGACGAATGGTGCGAGCGCCGCCTGCTCGCCCGCATCCATCGCTACACGATCAAGCGCCTGCGCGCCGAGATCGAGCCCGTGGCGGCCCGCGATTTCCTGCGCTTCCTGTTCCGGTGGCAGCGCCTTGCGCCCGACGCGCAGGTCGAGGGATCGAAGAGCCTCGAGACGGTCATCGCCCAGCTCGAAGGCTTCGGCGCGTCCGGCCGGCGCCTGGGAAAGCGATATCCTGCCGGCGCGGCTCAAGGACTATCAGCCGGGCTGGCTCGATGCGCGATGCCTCGCCGGACAGGCCATGTGGATGCGCCTGCCGTCACGCAGCGGTCGTGCCGCCGGCAACGACGGTCGGGCGGCGCCCGTGCGCACGACGCCGATCAGCCTGCTGCCACGCCGCCATGCCGCCTTCTGGCGGGCGCTTTCGCTGCAGGCCGATCCTCCGCGCCCGGGTCCGCGCGCCCAGGCCGTCGTCGGCTACATGGCGGCAAACGGCGCCTCGTTCTTCGACGAGCTGCTGCAGCACTGCGGCCTGCTGCGGTCCCAGCTCGAGGAGGCGTTGGCCGAGCTGGTGGCCCTGGGTCTCGTGAGCTCCGACAGCTTCGCCGGCCTGCGCGCGCTCCTGGTGCCGTCGGCTGAGCGCAAGCCTATTGCCGTCGGCCGGCGTCGCCGTCGCACGGTATCGGCTGGCATGGAGGAGTCGGGCCGCTGGTCCCTGGTCCGTCCGCCTCTCGCCGCCGATCGCAGGCAGCAGGACGCCGCGGTCGAGCACGCGGCCCGCGCGCTGCTTGCCCGCTATGGCGTGGTGTTCTGGCGATTGCTGGAGCGCGAGTCGGCGGGCCTGCCGCCGTGGCGCGAGCTGCTGCGCGTCTATCGCCGGCTCGAAGGCAGCGGCGAGATCCGGGGCGGACGCTTCGTGGCGGGCTTCACCGGCGAGCAGTTCGCCTTGCCCGAGGCGATCGGCCTCCTGCGCGAGGTTCGCCGGCGGCCGGCGACGGATGAATGGATGGCGGTATCGGGCGTGGATCCCCTCAATCTCGCCGGCATCCTCACGCCCGGGCCGCGGCTGGCCGCCCTGTCCGGCAATCGCCTGCTCTATCGCGACGGCGTTCCGGCGGCGACCCTGTCCGGCGGCGAGGTCCGGTTCTGCGAGGCCCTTGATCCGGCGACCGAGTGGTTCGCGCGCAAGGCGCTGGTGCGCGGCACGCGGCGCACGCCGTCGCTTGGCGTCGACAGCTTCGATCGACCGGACGCCGAGCAAGGCGATCTCGAATCCGCGAGCTGGTCTTAGCGCATCGCCGATGCCGTGGGCCGGCGCAGTCGAAGGTGTGGCTGCGGCTCAGCCGATGGCCGGCCACACGGCGGATCGCCGCGCGCCGGCCAGGCGGACCACCAGGAAGCCGACGATCAGCAGGTTGGCGATGTTGAACACCACGCCGGTGCCGAAGGCCGGCGCGTAGTAGCCGAAATGGTCGTAGAGCAGGCCGGCCAGCCAGCTCCCGACGGCCATGCCGCCCATCGCCGTGAACAGCACCAGCGGGATGCGCCACGAGGCCTCGTTGGCGGGAAACAGGTCGCGGATGGTCACCGAGTAGGCCGGGATGATGCCGCTGAAGCCGAACCCGAAAGCGGCGGCGATGGCGAACAGGCCGACCTCGTCCTGGGTCAGCAGGAAGGCGCTGATGGCCACCGCCTGGAAGGCCGAGCCCGTCATCACCGTGCGCAGCCCGCCGATGCGGTCGGCCAGCGCGCCCCACGCTTGGCGGGCGAGGAAGGCCGCCGCCAGCATCACCGACAGCATGAGGGCGCTGTGGGTCGGGCTGATGCCGATGCCGCTGCAGAAGGCCACGAGATGCGCCGAGGGGATCGCCATGGGGATGCAGCAGCAGAAGCCCGCGAGGCACAGCAGCGCCTGCACGGCGTTGGGATGCAGGCCGGCGATGCGGCGGGCGGACGCGCCCGCCGCGCGTCCATGCGCCGCCGGCGCGGCGGTCGGCGCCGGCCGGATCAGCAGGGTGGCCGGCAGGATGGTCAGCAGCACGACGACGGCATAGGCGCGCATGACGGGCTGCCAGCCCAGTTCGGCGATGCCGTGCTCGAACAGGGCCGGCCAGGCGACGCCGGCGACATACTGACCGGACGAGATCAGCGCGATCGCCGCGCCGCGCCGGCGGTCGAACCAGCGGCTGACATGGACCAGCAGAGGCGCATAGATGCCGCCATTGCCCAAAAGACCCACCATCAGTCCCTGGCCGACATAGAGCGCCCAGATCGGACCGAGCGAGGAAAGCGCCAGGCCTCCCGCCATCATGACGGCGCCGAGGGCCACCGTCGCGCGCACGCCGATGCGGTCGGCCAGCCAGCCCATCAGCACGCCGCCCGCGCCCGTGCCGATCCAGACCAGCGCGCCGGCCAGCGCCAGCACCGATCGTTCGGTGCCGAGCGCCTCCTGCATCGGCTTCAGTCCGACCACGACCAGCAGCGGCGAGCCGAAGGAGATCGACAGGATGGCCAGGGTCAGCCACGCCATTTTCCACGACTCGCGGTTTTCGATGCTGCCCGACACGGTTGCGCTGCCGTCCGCCGCGGCTTCGTTCATCTTTGGTTGTTTCCTCCGCCGGCATTATCCTCCCATCGGGGTGCGGAGCACGCGTTGACTTTCGCCGTGCGCAATGTCTTGCATCGGCCCTACCGCGCTTCCAACGGGCTGGCCAGCAGGATGGAAGGAGAGGAAGGATGACCGTGTCGCGCCGTTTTGCGTTGGCAGCATTGCCGACGGCCGGCCTGCTGGCGCCGCTGCGCGCGGCGCGGGCCGACGACTGCAAGGTCATGCAATCGGTTCCGGCGGCGAGCGCCGTCATCAACGGCCGCAGCAGCGAGTTCTTCATTCGCTTCGACCGTCCGGTCGACCACGTCCGCTCCACGCTTGCCATCACGCGCGACGGCAAGCTGGTCGAGAGCCTGCATCCGCGCCTGGAATCCTCGCCGGAGGTCCTGTTCGCCCGCGCGCCGACCCTTCCCGCCGGCAGCTACAAGCTGCATTGGGCGGTGCACACGCTGGCCGGCGACACCGATATGGTGCAGGGCGACATTCCGTTCTCGGTCGCCGACAAGGACAAGTAGGCCAGGGACAAATAGATCAGCGACAAGTATCCCGGCGCCGGACGTCCGTCAGCGATGCGGGCGGATGTCGTTGTTGACCGTGCGGTCGCCCGCCGCCCAGCGCCGCAGCGTCTCGTGCGCCGTGGCGCGCTGGCGGGCGCCGATCTCGCCGGCGTCGGGCGGGTCCGAGGTGAACTCGACCAGCAGCCCATCCGGGTCCTGCACGTAGATCGACTTGCAGTAGCCGTGGTCGACCTCGCGCACCGGCAGGCCGGCGCCTTCGATCCGCTGCTTGATCGCGCGCTGGCCCGCGTCGGTGACGGCGAGCGCGATGTGCACGAACAGCGGCTGCTTGCCGGCCTTGTAGGCCGCCGCCGCCTCGGCATCGGCGAAGTTGAAGAAGGCGAGCGCGCCGCCGTCGCCGATGCCATAGAAGGTGTGGCTGTAGCTCAGCCTGCGGCCGGGGAACTCCGGGAACTCGGCCTCCTCGATCCAGGTGGCGAGCAGCGGCAGCCCGATGATGTCCTCGTAGAACCGCCGCGTCCGTTCCTGGTCGGCGCAGACATAGGCGTTGTGATGCAGTCGCATCGGCAAGGCGCTGGAGGATGTGCCGATGCCGGCCTGGACGGGATGGGCCATGTTGGTTCTCCTTTCCCTGAATGCCGTCATGCCCGCGGCACGTCGCCCTGCAGCATGACGCGATAGAGGTAGCGTGTCTCTTCCATATCGTAGTCGCCGTTGGCCTTGTGCAGCAGGCAGCGATTGTCCCACATCACGAGGTCGCCCGGCCGCCAGCGGTGGCGATACTGGAAGCGTTCGGCCGTGGCGTGCCGAAGCAGCTCGTCGAGCAGCGGCAGGGCCTCCTGGTGGTCCAGGCCGACGATGCCTTCGATGCGGATGGGATTGATGTAGATCGACGGGCGGCCGTTCTCCGGATGGGTCCGCACCAGGGGATGGAGCACCGCGTTGGGCACGCGTTCCCTGCTGGCCTCCGGGAGCGCCATCAGCTTTCGCGCGCTGTGGCTGCTTTGGTAGACATGGATCGCGACCAGGCCCGCGATCCGCTGCTGCAGCGCAGGCGCGAGCGCCGCCCACGCCGCGGCCATGTTGGCGAACTGCGTGTCGCCGCCTTCGGTCGGCAGGCTGACGGCGTGCAGCACCGTCGCCTTGGGCGGTCGCGTGTCGTTGGAATGGTCGGTGTGCCAGCCCTCGCCGGGAATGTAGCGCCGGCCGTCGGGAAAGCGGTCCTGGTTGGACAGGTAGTGGATCTGCGGACAGTCCGGCAGGGCGAACCGCGTATTGTGCTGCGGGAAGACGCAACCGAACAGCTCGACCGCCGCCAGGAGCTGCCGTGGGGCGAGGGCCTGCTCGCGAAACACCAGGACGCTGTGCGCGACGAAGGCGGCGTTCAGGGCATCCCGCACCTCTTGCGGCACGGGACGCGCCAGATCGATGCCGCGCACTTCGGCGCCGGTATGGTCGGACAGGGGCGTGATCTGCATGGCCGGTTCCTTGCCGCTGCGCCGGATGGTTGCACAAACCGGGGCGCCGGAATATCCCCGCCCCGTTGGATCGGAGGATCGCAACGATGCCCGCCTCTCAGCAACACGTCACCCCGGCCACGCCCATGGGCGCCAACCTTGTCGGGGGCGGCGCCACCTTCCGGGTGTGGGCGCCCAGGGCGCGCCAGGTCCATGTCAGCGGCGATTTCAACGGCTGGGCGAGGGACGAGTCCTCCCTACCTGGTGAGGAACGCCGACGGGCGCTGGACGGGCTTCGTCCCCGGGGCGCGGGAAGGCGAGCGCTACAAGTTCTTCATCGTCGGCGAGGGGGCGGGCAACGAAGGCTTCAAGCGCGATCCCTATGCGCGGCAGCTCACCCGGGTCTGGCCGGACCCCGACTGCGTCCTGCGTTCCGCCAGCACCTTCCCGTGGCAGGACTGGAGCTGGCGCCCGCCGGAATTCCGCGACCTCGTCGTCTACCAGTTCCATGTCGGCACCTACTACGGGCCCGACCGCGACAAGCGCGTGGCGACGTTCCTCGACGTGCTCGATCGCGTCGAATACCTGGCGGATCTCGGCGTCAACGCCATCGAGCCCCTGCCGGTCGTCGAGTACAGCAGCCCGCGCAGCATGGGCTATAACGGCTCCGACCTGTTCTCGCCGGAGATGGACTACGAGGTCGCCGACAGCGATCTCGACTCCTATCTCGCCCTCGCCAACCGCCTGCTCGGCCGCAAGGGCAGATCCCCGCTCACGCGCGAGGTACTGGCCGTGGGCATCAACCAGCTCAAGGCCCTGGTCGATATCTGCCACCACCATGGCATCGCCGTCATCCTGGACGTCGTCTACAACCATGCCTCCGGCGACATCGTGGGCCAGCCCGAATCGATCTATTTCTTCGACCGCGTCCCGGGCACGAATCCCAACGACAGTCTCTACTTCACCGACCAGAACCACACCGGCCCGGTGTTCGCCTTCTGGAACGGCGACGTGCGGCAGTTCCTGATCGACAATGCCAGGTTCTTCGTCGACGAATACCATGTCGATGGCTACCGCTACGACCAGGTGACGGTGATCGACCGGCAGAACGCCGGCTCGGGCTGGCTGTTCTGCCAGGACCTGAACGCGACCCTCGATGCCCAGGACCCCCTGGCGATCAACATCGCCGAGTATTGGGGACCGGAGCCCGCCGTGGTGCGCGCGCGGGGCGAGGACGGTGCGGGTTTCCACGCCGCCTGGCACGACGGTCTGCGCCGGGCCATCCGCGGCGTCGTCGCCGAGGCCGCGCGCGGTCGGGAGGCTGCGGTGGACTGGCAGCCGGTGGTCGACCAGCTCCGTGCCCCGGGATTTCGCGACGCCTGGCGGGCCGTCCAGTGCATCGAGAGCCACGACGAGGTCTATCGCGACCGCGGCCCGCGCATTCCCCGGCTCGCCGTCGGCGACAGCGACACCCGCACCTGGTACGCCACCAGCCGCTCGCGTGTCGCCACCGGCCTCCTCCTCACCGCCCCCGGCATTCCGATGCTGTTCATGGGCCAGGAATTCTACGAGGACAAACGCTGGGCCGACGACCCGCCGAATCACAAGGACGCACTGATCTGGTGGGACGGGCTGGCGAGCGACAAGACCATGGGCGACTTCCACCGCTTCGCGCGCGATCTCATCTGGCTGCGGCGCCGCCAGCCGGCACTGCGCGGCGAGGGCGTGAGGACGGTGTCGATGGAGAACGGTCCGCGCGTCCTGGTGTTCCAGCGCTGGGTCGAGGGAACGGGCCGGGACGTCATGGTCGTGGCCAGCCTGAACGAGCAGACTCTCTACGGCTACCGCATCCCCATGCCCGGCTCCGGGCGATGGCTCGAAGTGTTCAACAGCGACGTCTACGAGAACTGGGTGAACCCGGCGGTTTCCGGCAATGGCGGCTCGGTGCATGCCGACGGCCCGGCCCTCAACGGCTTGCCCTGTTCCGCCCTGATCACGGTGCCGGCCAACGCGATCCTCGTCCTCGCCCGCGACGTCGGCGACTGAGACCACGAAAGGCCGGATGAAAGTCCGCCGTATGCACCCTATGCTCTCCCCGTCGCTTTTCGCGGAGAGCAAGGTCCCTCGACGCCGCCCTGTCAGTTCAGGAGGTTGCCCCATGTCCAGGAAGAAGAAGTCCGCCCCCGCTTCACGGCAGCGGCAGTTGGCACTGTCGCGATGGGACACCGAAGGCGGCGCCGGACCCGCCGGACCGCAGGGAGCATCGGTTGCCGCCGAAGCGCCGTCCGCGATCCCCGAGCTGACGAATACCGAATTGATGCAGCTCCGCGTTCGCGTGATCGCTTTGGAGAATCTCGTGATCGCGTTGCTTGCCGAGGCCTCCGAACGGCAGCTCGGCCTTGCCCGCGACATGGCGGCCTACATCTCGCCCAGGCCGGGCTCCACCCATCACCCGCTGACGGTCCATGCCGCGGCCCAGATGATCGATTTCATCGAAAGGGCCGGTCATTTCCGAAGCGCAACGCCGGCTTGACCGTCGCCGGCCCGCGCCGGCAAGCGCCGCTCTGGTCAGGCGTTTCCCGTGAGGCGGATGATGGCGTCGCCCAGGAAACGGGCCGGCCCCGAGAGCAGCCAACCCAGCACGTTCAGGTCGATGCCCAGCTGCGCGCCCACCAGCGGCAGGAGGAACAGCAGACCGATGATGATGGCCATGCCATAGCGCTCGAGCTGCGCCAGCGGCAGGGCGAGCGCTCGCGGCAGAAGGCCCACGGCGACGCGGCCGCCGTCGAGCGGCGGCAGGGGGATCATGTTGAAGACGGCCAGGATGATGTTGATGTCGATCGCGTTCTGCAGGTTCTGCAGGTACCAGCGATCGACGCCGGCCGGCAGGAACCCGACGAGATGCGCCATCAGCCCGGCCGCGATGGCCAGCAGCAGGTTCGTGGCCGGCCCGGCCGCGGCGACCCACACCATGTCGCGCCGCGGATGGCGCAACGCGCTGAAATTGACCGGGACGGGCTTGGCGTAGCCGAAGAGGAACGGCGCGCGCATCAGCAGCAGGAGGCCGGGCAGCAGGATGGTGCCGAACGGATCGACATGCTTGAACGGGTTGAAGGTGACGCGGCCCAGGCGCCAGGCCGTGTCGTCGCCGAACCGATGGGCGACGAAGCCGTGCGCCGCCTCGTGGAAGGTGATGGCGATCAGCACCGGAATGATCCAGGTCGAGGCGTTGTAGATCATCAGGCCGGTCTGCGGATTCATTTTCCCTCGCGCTCCTGCGGCCGCAGCGCCAGCAGGGCGAGACCGGTCACCGCCACGAACAGCATCGTGAACAGGCTGGCGATGGCCGCCGTGCCGAAGATGTCGCCGGTCTGCCAGACCTTGCCTGTGGCGTCCGTGACGGCGCGGTCGGGCTGGCCGAGATAGCCGGCGGGATAATCCAGCGCCATGACGGCGAACAGGACGCAGGCCTGGGCCCACCACCAGCGCGGCGGCGCGGGGCTGGAGGCGACGCCGGCCGGGTCCGGACGCCAGGCGCGATAGAGCGAGAACAGCATCAGGAAGATGAAGACCGTCAGGCACCAGCCGAGATAGTTCGACACCGGCACGCCGAAATAGGAGCCGCCCTGTTCCCAGATCCAGATCTTGGCGATGGTCGAGGATTGCGGATCGAGGCAGACGTCCCAGCCCACCATGATGAAGGTCGCCACCACGGGCGTCAGCACGACGGCGGCCGCGTCGCGCCGCCGGTCGGTGCCCAGCAGCAGGCTCGCCATCACCCAGCTGAGATAGCCCGTGCCGAAATAGGCCGGTCCGATCAGCAGCGGCACCAGGAAGAGCTTGGGGCCCAGCACGTCGGTGTAGTGATAGCGGCCGAACGGGAAGCCGGTCATCACGCCGATATTCTCCAGGAGGTTGCTGACGCCCAGGCACAGCACCAGGAAGGCCGCCATGCCGCCGATGCCGTAGCGCATCGATCCATGCAGCAGTGCGAAGGCGAGCGGGATGATGATGGCGAGCGGCAGCGTCCACGACCCGCCGAACGTGTCCGGCAGGCCGTCCGCCACGACGGTCACCCAGGCATGCAGCGCGATCAGGACCCACAGCAGCGCGGCGAGCGGCTTCGATTGGAGGGCGGTCATGGCCCCACTCTACCCGAGCGCCCCGAGCAGTGTCTTGGCTTCGATCCGGCTGGGCGTGTCGAACCCTTCGGTGAACCAGCCGAGCGGTGGCGCCGGCCAGCCACGCGCCTGAATGCTTGGCGCGATTCGCTCCTTCCTCGATGAATCGCGTTTACTATTTTCATATGATACAACCCTGGATTTTGCTCGCATAACGAGCATATTTGTGTATAAGATCGCCTATAAATATCCGGGGCAGCAAGGTGACCAATACGATCAACGACGTCACACGGATCGCGAAGCCCGCCGAGCGACCGTTGCGGGTCTACGCTTTCGATCCCAGCGCCGGCCGCTATGTCGGCAACGAGATGGTCGCCCGGATCCCCTATGAGAAGCTCAAGCCCGGTCCGGTGGGCGAACGGTTCGCGGTGATCGACTACGACGGCACCCAGAAAATCTACTACGAGCCGGTCGATCTCGACGATCCGCATGTCGTGATGCGCCAGGGCCTCGATCCGTCCGAGGCCGATCCGCGCTTCCACCAGCAGATGGTCTATGCCGTGGCCAGCGAGACGCTGCAGCGCTTCGAGGTGGCGCTGGGGCGCCGCGTGTCGTGGGCGCGGTTCGACAGGCCGAAGATTCCCGCCGGTGCGAAGCGGGGCAACGGCAAGGACGCCGGCTTCAGCAACGGCGCGTCGCGCCATGTCCTGTTCCTCTATCCGCACGCCATGGCCGAGGCCAACGCGTTCTACTGCCGGTCGGCGCAGGGCATCCTGTTCGGCTACTTCCGGGCCAGCACCGTCGATCCGGGCGCCAACCTTCCCGGGCAGGTCGTCTATTCCTGCCTGTCGCACGACATCATTGCGCACGAGACGACGCACGCCATCCTCGACGGCATCCGCAGCTATTTCACCGAGCCGACCAACATCGACGTGACGGCGTTCCACGAGGCCTTCGCCGATCTTTCCGCCCTGTTCTGCCACTTCTCGCACAAGGAGGTGCTGCTCGACACCTTGATGAAGACCGGTGGGCGGCTGTTCGACGCCAAGCTGCAGGCCGAGCTGCCCGACGACGGCGGCGGCAAGCCGCAGACCCAGGCCGAGATCGCGCAGACCAATCCCCTGGTGCAATTGGCGCTGCAGTTCGGCGAGGCCTCGGGCATGGACCGCGGCCTGCGCCAGATGCTGGGGACGGCGCCGAATTCCAAGGACATCGACACGCTCACCGAACCGCACGACCGCGGCGCCATCCTGGTGGCGGCCGTGTTCGACGCCTATTTCACGGTCTACACGCGGCGCACGGCGGATCTGTTCCGCATCTTCCGGGCCGGCGGCGGGCCGCTCAACCCGGTCGACCTGCCCGAGCCGCTGGCGAACCGGCTGGCGCAGGAAGCGAGCCGCACCGCCGAGGAGTTCTTCTCGATCTGCGCGCGGGCGCTCGACTATTGCCCGCCGGTCGACATCGAGTTCGGCGATTTCCTGCGCGCCGTCATCACGGCGCACACCGATTTCTATCCCGTCGATTCCGACGCGGTGCGCAAGGCCTTCCTGGAGGCGTTCCGCTCGCGCGGCATCCTGCCCAAGACCGCGAGCTCGCTGACCGAAGGGTCGGTGTGCTGGCCGCAGGTCACCAAGGGTGCGCTGCCGCCGGTCGACGGGCTCATTTTCGGCGATCCCAACGGGCTCACCAGGGAAGAGCAGGATCACAACGGCAAACTGCTGCGCGCCTATGCCCAGGCCAATGCCGAGGCGCTGGGTTTCGACCGCGATCACGGCCCCATCGCCGCGCCGTCCTTCCATCCGATCTTCCGCATCGGGCCGCACGGCGACCTGATCACCGACATGGTGGTCGAGCTGGTCGAGACGCTCTACGTCGAGGACGATCGGGAGACCGGTCCCTACCCGTTCCGCAGCGGCGTGACGCTGCTGATCTGGAAGGAACATCTCGACAGGGGCAAGCGCGGCGAGCCGGGGATCCACTACGTGATCCCCAAGCACCGCACCGAGGAGCGCAGGAAGCGTCAGGCGGGCCATTTCGCCCTGATGCCGCGCACCGGGCGCCCTGACGAACACGCCCATCTCGCCAGGAGCGGCGCGGCCCTCGATCGCAAGGGCATCGACGCCGCCTGGCAGATCGACTTCGGACTTGTCCACGCGGGGCTCTGACCATGGCTGCGAAGAAGAAGGCTGCCGGGAAGAAAGCGGCGAAGAAGAAGGTGGCGAGGAAGAAAGCCGCCAGGAAGAACGCGCCGCCGCCTGCCGGCGAGAACGGGTCGGCGGCCGGCAAGGCGCCGGCCGGCAAGGCGCCGGCCGGCAAGAACCCGGCGGGCCTGCGGGTTCGCATGTATCGGGTCGGCTTCGGCGATTTCTTCCTGGTCACGGTGCCGACCGGCGCCGGCCCCCGGCACATCCTGATCGATTGCGGCGTGCATTCGAAGGACACGCACTCCATCGCCGCGGCGGTCGAGCACATGGCGCAGGAGACCGGCAGGCACCTGGCGCTGGTCATCGTCACGCACCGCCATGCCGATCACGTCACCGGCTTCTCCAAGTGCAAGGATGTCTTCAAGACCTTCACCGTCGATCGCATCTGGATGTCGTGGTACGAGGACCCGAAGGACGACAAGGCGCTGGCGATCCAGGCCAACATCGCGGCGGTGGCGGGCCAGCTCCGCCAGTCGCTGGCGGCCCGCGCCGGCGGCGGCGGAGACTATCTCCGCATGGTGGAGAACATCACCGAAGCCACCATGGACGCCAGGGGCGGCTCGCAGAATCCCGGTGCCTTCGAGGTGCTGCACGGCTTCCCCAACAAGCCCGAGATCGACTACTACAAGGCGGGCGACACGCCGACCCTGCCTCCCAGCCTGGCCGACAGCGGGCTCACGGTCGAGATCCTCGGCCCGCCGACCGATCGCTCGATGATCGGCAAGACCTCGAAGAAGAGCGAGGAATACCTCGCCTCGGAGTCCGGCACGGCCTCGGGGCCGATCCACCCCTTCGCGCCGGCCTTCCGCATCGCGCCGAAGGACTATGACAGCCCGGCCTTCGCCCTGATGCCGCGCGCCCTGGTCGAAAGCCGCGTCGCCGACGTGCAGCCCGACATGCTGGCGGCGCGCGCCGCCATGGCCAACAACATGATCAACAACCAGAGCCTGGTCGCGCTGTTCACCTTCAAGGGCAAGACGCTGCTGTTCGCCGGCGACGCGCAATGGGGCAATTGGGCGAACTTCATGTATGGCGGCAAGGTCGGCACCGAGCTGACGGCGGCGAGCAAGGCGATCCTGGGCAAGCTCGACTTCTACAAGGTCGGCCATCACGGCAGCACCAACGCCACGCCCAAGGACGCGCTGGATGCGATGAAGGACGGCTGCGTCGCGATGTGCTCGACCGAGCCCAAGGCCTACAATCTCGTGCCCAAGCCGACGCTGATCGCCAGGATCAAGGCCAAGACGAACAACAATTTCGCGCGCAGCGACCAGGTTCCGGCCGGCGACCACCAGACGGTTACCGCCGAGGCCGGCAAGGAGCTCGCCAAGGTCTTCACCGCCGGCACCGCGGGCGCCTGCGGCTATATCGACTACACGCTCTGAGCCGGGTCGCGCCGCCCGTCGGGACGCCGTTCAGGCTTCCGTTCTCTGGAGGACGGCCGCCTGGACGGCCTGGCCCGCCGGCGGCGGCGGCGCGCAGGGCCTCAGCCTCCTTCGCCTTGGCCAGGATGGCGGCCACCGCGTTCTGCAGCTCGTCCGGCGGCAGCGGCTGTTCGCCCGGCTTGCCGTAGGCGCAGCCTTCCGGGAACTGCCATCGGTCGTTGACGCAGAAGTGGCAGGGGCCGCTGCCGCGCCGCAGATGGCCGGTCTTGGCGTCGAAGGCGAGGGTGCCGGCGTCATATTCCTGCGCCATCGCCTCGGCCATGAGCTGGAACGGGTCGCAGAAATAGCCGTCGAGCAGCGCCAGGCCGCTGACGCTGAGCCCGCCGCGCAGCGCCTCGTCCCTCGGCAGGGTGACGAGATACGGGCCGGGCTCCGTCGTCGGATCCGGCATCACGCACTTGTGCTCGACCAGCAGCCGGGCGTCGGCGCGATGGTCCGAGGAGAAGGCCGCCCAGGCGGCGTCGGACAGCCGCGAGCCGGCGACGAAGCCGTCGCCGTAGGAGAAATGCGGGGAGACGATGACGCGCGAGCGGAATTTCACCGGGCCGATATCGATGGTGATGTAGGTCGGACGGCGGCAGGTCTCCGTCAGCAGGGCGTAGATGTCGCCTTCGCTCTTCATCGTCATGTAGGGGCCGAACACGCTCCTGAACATGTTGAGCGCGGCGATGCTGACCAGGACGACCAAGGCCGGCCGGCTCTGGACGAACTGCGCGACCATCCAGCCGTGATGGCTGACGCAATTGGCCGCGATCCGCTCCATCGGCATGTCGAACTTGATCTGCCAGCCGGGCGAGGCGCAGGCCACCATGTCGTGCTGGGCGATGTCCTCGCCGACGGTCAGGTTGGCGTTCTCGAGCCTGGCCAGCTTCTTGAAGCGGTCGAGCACCGGCACCATGCGCTGGTAGTAGCCGGCGGCGTTCTCGTAGATCTCGGCGGTGCCTTCCCTGGGCGGGTCGAAGCGGCCGGCCAGCACCGCGCCCTTCCTGAACCAGGTGTCGGGCTTGTCCGCGGTAGCCGTTGTTCTGGACGATCACCCAGCGTGCGTCGGGCGCCCAGGCGAAATCGTAGGTCCTGGTCTCGTTGCGCGCCGGATAGCGCACGGTCAGTTCCATGTAGTTGTGCGCGTTCTCGCGCGACGAGCCGACGACGTAGCCGTCATCCTCCGCGCGCAGCAGTTCCGTCTCGTCCCTGCTCAGGCGCTCGCGCACATAGTGGAGCGACAGGCTTTCCTGGTAGAGCGTGAAGTGCCGGTAGTAGTAGGCGTAGCGCGCGGCGCTCGAGAAGCCGGGATAGATCCAGGGCGTGCTGGAGGTGAAGGGGAACCACGCCGTCATGTTGGGATTGATGCCGATGGTCATGATCGGCGCCTTGCGGCAGCCGTGCATGATGCCCGGATCCTGGAAGCCCGGGCCGATCACCTTGGCGGCGAGCCAGGGCTGGGGTCCCAGCCGGTCGCTGCGCTGCTTCTCGTTGCGCACGACTTCGGGCGGATAGTCGGTCAGCCAGTCGAAGGAGGGGTAGGGGCCGTACGGCCTGGTGCCGTTCCAGAACCAGGCGCAGGTGCGGCAGCCCTTCACCTGTTCGACAAGGCCGACTTCGAGGGGCGGGGCGATGGGTGCGGGGACGGACGGCATGACGGTTCTCCCGGGAGAAGGGCGCGAAGCGTGGCGACGGGGGCGTCGGTGGCGGGGGCGGCGCCTGTCAGTCGATGGCCGCCAGCGTCGCCCAGGTCGCGATCGCCCCGTTGACGCTGGTGTAGAGGCCGTAGGTCTCGTAGATCAGTCCCGACCAGCGCTTGCGCACCTCCGGCGCCAGCGGCTGGCTGTCGGCGGCGTTGCTGGGCACGATGGGATCGGAGATGTTGCGCGCGAAGGCGCATTTGACGCCCTTGTCGAGGCACACCTTGGCGAGCACCGCGTCGTCCATCTCGAGGAACGAGTATTTCTCGGCGTCGGTGTCGTCGGCGATGAAGTAGTAGTCGGTCGAGAGCAGCGGCACGTCCTTCATCCGCAGCACGTCGGACGTGCGCAGGCGCTCCGGCAGCAGGGCCTCGTTCAGCACGTCGTCCAGCATGATGGCCTCGGAGCCCGGCACCTGCTCGTGCAGCTTGCCGACCAGCGCCTGCAGCGTCGGATAGGTCACGACATTGGCGAGCGAGAAGAACAGATAGTCGCGCGCCGCCGCGACTCGGTCCTCCGACGGGAACCAGTCGCGGCAGGTGAAGGTCTTGCCGTTCCAGTCGAAATAGTCGGCGTTGATCTGGTTCTTGAGCTCGATCGCGCCGCAGTTGGTGACCACCACGTCGCCGAGCTTCTGGTTCATGCGCGTGCCGCCGGCGGTGCCGATCGAATAGAGATAGCGGGGCTTCGCCTCGTCGATGATGCGCGCCGTCATGTCCGCCAGCGCCTTGAGGCCGGGCGCATGCGCCAGATGCGAGTTGGACTTGAACAGCAGCACCTTCATCGGCCCGCCCCTGGCCTCGACCTCGACCAGGGCATAGAGGCCCCACAGGGGCGGCGGCGGCCCCGGCGGCTTGGCGAGCGCGGCATTGGCGACCAGCAGGGCGGGCGCGGGGGCCGGCGCGGCTGCGGTGGCGGGCGGCATGGGGGGCGGCGAGGCGGGCGCCAAGGCAGGCGCCGGCGGCGGTGCGGGAGCCGACGGCGGGATCGGCGGCGCGTCGCGGGTGTAGAGATACCAGCCGTTCTGCCAGTCTCGCGCGCCGGGCAGGCGCGTGCCGTTGGAGTTCAGGAACACGTGGTCGAGCGCCGACCATTCCGCTGCTGTCCAGGTGATGACCACGGCATCGGCCTGGGGCAGCGCGGCGTTGGGGCCGCCATAGGCGATGTCCAGCATCCGCGGGGCCTTGGCGCCGATGCGCCGCCAGTCGACCACCGGCAGCGGCATGGGATCGATCGAGGAGCCTGCGGCCACGACATCCGAGAAACGCGACATGAAATCCTCCGCCTCGGCGCCGGCCGGCGCTCGCCAGGCCTCGTCCAGGGACGCCCTCGACCGCTGCAAGGGCCGAGGCGCGAACGCCCGCCCTGCCTTTGCATCATCAAGGGGATCTTCTATCATAGATTGCATATTAATTTCAACCAGAACGATCATGAGATCCTTGGTGATGTCGGCGATGGCGCCCATGATGCGGATGCTGTTGCGCTGGTGGCCTTGGGCATGATCTTCGGCTGGCTGGGCGTCATTCTGGCGGCGCCGCTTACGGTCGCGGCAATGGTCCTCATCCACAAGCTGTGGGTGCGCGAGATCATCGGCGAAAACGTGAAGGTCGCCGCAGATGATCTGGCGAGGACTGCCCTGAGGTCGGCGCCTTCGAGGCTCCCGCAACTTTCTTGGCCGGGCTGCGTTTCGTGAACAACGGGGGCAACTCATCGCGCGGTCAGGATCCCGATTGAAGGACGGAGGCTCGTCCGGATGGCGCAGTTGTTTCGTCCTCGAGCAAACACCGTTGGGCGGCTCGTGCTCGTGGCAGTCGCGTTGATGCCTGCTTGCGTGCTGGCATTCCATGTCCTGTTGATGAACTCGCCGTACTCGACGGGGCAGCACCGTACGCCCCAGCAGCCGATTCCCTTCAGCCACAAGCATCACGTCATCGAGGACGGCATCGACTGCCGCTACTGCCACTTCGGAGTGGAGACCTCTCCCGTCGCCGGCGTCCCGCCGACGGAGGTCCGCATGAGCTGTCATGCGCATCTCTGGACTGAAGCGCCGATGCTCGCGCCGGTACATCAAAGCTATGCCGCCGGGCAGTCCATACACTGGCACAAGTCAATCTGCTGCCCGGGTATGTCTACTTCGACCATTCGATCCACATCGCCAAGGGCATCGGCTGCACCACCTGCCATGGGCCGATCGGCGAGATGCCGCTCACGTTCCAGGCGGAGCCGCTGACCATGGGCTGGTGCCTCGACTGCCATCGCAATCCCGGTCCGCACCTTCGTCCGCCCGACGCGATCTATGACCCCGGCTGGCCGTCGCCGACATCCGACCCGAAGAAGCAGCAACAACTGATCGCCGACTATCTCATCAGCACCAAGCACCTGACGGATTGCTCGACATGCCATCGCTGACCGACAGCCGTCCATCGTGTGCAACGCATTCCGCCTCGCTCCGTCGGCGCCGGGCGTTGCAGCTTCTGGCATCGGGCGCTGCCACGTTGGCTTCCTGCTCCCGCCCGCCGGACCGTATCGTGCCCTATGTGAACATGCCGGAGCGACTGGTGCCGGGCCAGCCCCTGCTGTTCGCGACGACACTGCCGCTTGCCGGATACGGCCGAGGCGCATCGGGATCACCCACGAAGGCCGTCCCACCAAGCTCGAGGGCAACCCGCTGCACCCGGCGAGCCTCGGTGGCACCGACGTGTTCATGGAGGCCGATGTCCTCGATCTCTACGATCCGGCGCGCTCGCGCACGGTGCGCGGTCCGATGCCCGTCGAGAGCTGGGACAGCTTCTTCACGGCGTTCTCGAACGCTGTCGCCAAAGCCGGAGGCGACTCGCAGTTCCGGGTGCGATTGCTGACAGGCAGGGTCACCTCTCCCACCATCCTGCGCCGGATCAAGGCACTGCTCGAGCGTTTTCCCAAAGCGCGCTGGCATCGCTACGAGATCGTCAACGACGACAATGAGACGAGCGGGCCGGCGCTCGGCTTTCGGAAAGCGGCTCGCCGCGCGTCCGCGCCTCGACGACGCGGTGCGCGTCTTCACGATCGGCGCGGATCCGCTCGGTCCAGGCCCGGACCAGCCGCTTCTGTCGCGGATGTATGCCCAGCAGCGCGGAGCCGAGCGGCGGCGCGGATGTCCGCCTGTACGCCGCCGAAAGCGTATGGACGCTCACCGGCGCGAACGCCGATCACAGGCTCGCTCTCGATCCGGACAAGCTGGAGGATTCGCCTGGCAGGTAGCGGCGCAGATCGCCGGCGGCTCCTCCGCGCAGGCGTCGCACGAGGCGCGCGTCATCGCGGACGATCTAAAGCAGCATCGCGGCCGCGCACTGGTCCTGGCAGGCAGCGGACAGCGCCCGGAAATCCATGCGCTTGCTGCGTGGATCAACGATCGCCTGGGCGCACCGATCTCCTATATCGATCCCGTCGACCCCGCCGCCGACACGCATGACGGGTCGCTGCGGGCGCTGAAATCCGATCTCGCCGATCGTGCCGTCGATGCGCTCCTCATTGTCGATGCCAATCCTGTCTATCACGCGGGAAGCGACGTCGAGGATCTCGTCGGCAAGGCACCGTTCTCCGTCCACATGGGCCTCTACGACGACGAGACGGCGGCTGCCTGCCAGTGGCATCTGCCGGCGCCGCATGCGCTGGAAAACTGGTCGGATCGTGCGCGCGCCCGACGGCACCGCCCATCGTCCAGCCGCTCATCACGCCGCTCTATGCACAGCCGGTCGCCGCAGGCCTGCTCGGCCGCCTGACCGGTCGCGGCCATGCCGGACGGCCGCGAACTGGTGCGGGAGACGTGGCGGCCGCATGCGAGCGGAGACTTCGAGGCATGGTGGCGGCGGTGCGCTGAGAAAGGGGTCATTGCCGGCACCAGCGGCTGCAGCTGGTCGACGTTCACGCGCCCGACCTGCTGGTTCGGCACCGGAGGCCAGCGAAGCCTGCACTTTGGTGCAGCCGCGATCCGACCGTGTGGGACGGGCGCTACGCCAACAACGCCTGGCTGCAGGAATGCCCGAAGCCCTTCACGAAGGAGGTCTGGGGCAATGCCATCGACTGGCGCGAGAAGAAGGCCAGGCGCGAGGCTGGAGCGACGGAGACGGCGTGCGCCTCTCCATCGGCGCAAGCCTCGGTCGAGGGTCCGGTGCGACCTTCGCTCGGGCCAGGCCGAGAACGCGGTCGCGGTCCGCTTGGGCTATGGCCGCTCGAGGCGGGCGCGATCGGCGACGGGATCGGCGTCAACGTGTCGGTCTCGCCGCGCCACTCCGGAGGCGTGGTCCTCACGCGCGCTCGGCAAGCGCATGCGCCGATGCACACGACCTTCGGCCATGCCGAGATTGAAGCGGAAGATACGCAGAAGCTCTATCCGCGACCTTCGCTGCCCGACGGCACGCCGCGCGATGGGTCGCCACCGAAGTCCCACGACCTTCCGACCTTCTGCCGCCGCAGGTAACCGGACGACGGCTACGCCTGGGCGATGGTGATCGACAACGCGCTGTGCATCGGCTGCAACGCCTGCGTCATCGCCTGCCAGGCCGAGAACAACGTGCCGGTCGTCGGGCCCGAGGAGATCGCCGCCAGCCGCGACATGCACTGGCTGCGCATCGACACCTACGTGCACGCGGGCAGAGAAGGACCTGCGCGTCGGCTTCCAGCCGGTGCCCTGCATGCATTGCGAGAAGGCGCCGTGCGAGCCGGTCTGCCCGGTCGAGGCCTCGGTGCACGACGCCGAGGGCTGAACGTCCAGGTCTACAACCGCTGCATCGGCACGCGCTTCTGCCAGTCCAACTGCCCCTACAAGGTGCGGCGCTTCAACTTCTTCGACTACGCCAGCGGCCAGGAATACGCCGACCATGGCGCCGACCCGTTGTCGGCGCAGCGCAATCCGGACGTGACGGTGCGCGCTCGCGGCGTGATGGAGAAATGCACCTACTGCGTCCAGCGCATCAGCCGCGCGCGGCGCGACGCCGAAGAAGGAGAACCGCCGATCCGCGAAGGCGAGGTCGTCACCGCCTGCCAGGCGGCCTGCCCGACGCAGGCGATCGCCTTCGGCAATCTGCGACGACGCGGAGGCAGCGCGTCGTCGCGCTGCGCGCAGGACCGCAGCATTACGCGCTGCTGCGGGAATCTGGGCACGCGGCCGCGCACGACCTATCTCGGCGCGATGTCCGCAATCCCAATCCGGCCTGGAGCAGGACGACATGAGCGACCGGTGCGGCGCCGATGGCTCGACCTCCGGCGCGGCGAGCCTACGAGCGCGTCAACCGGCTCGTGCTCGGCGCCGCTGCTGGCGCAAGCGGAGCTGGCGCGCCTGGTGGATCGCCTTCGACGGTCGCGCTTCGCTGCTCAGCGTGATGTTCGTCGTGTCGATCGTGCTGGTCTTCGTCGTGGGCATCGGCATCTGGGGCAACAACACCAGCGTCGTCTGGGGCTTCGCCGTCGCCAACTACGTGTGGTGGATCGGCATCGGCAATGCCGGCACCTTGATCTCGGCCATGCTGCTGCTCACGCGGCAGCACTGGCGCGCCTCGATCAACCGCTTCGCCGAAGCGATGACGCTGTTCGCGGTCGCGATCGCCGGCCTGTTCCCGATCCTCCATCTCGGCCGGCCCGCCTATTTCTATGTGGCTGCTGCCCTATCCCAACACCATGGGCGCTCTGGCCGCAGTGGCGCAGCGCGCTGGTCTGGGACTTCTGGGCGATCCCGAGCTATCTGCTGTTCTCGATCATGTTCTGGTACCTCGGGCTGATCCCCGACCTCGCCACCATGCGCGACCGCGCGCGGACGCCGCGTCGGCGCGGCTGTTCTACGGCGCGCTGGCGCTCGGCTGGCGCGGCTCGGCGCGCGCATTGGCAGGTCCACCAGCGCTTCTACCGCACCATGGCGGCGCTCGCCGTGCCGCTCGTGTGCTCGGTGCATTCGATCGTCGGCCTGGATTTCGCCGCGAGCCTGATGCCGGGCTGGCAGGAGAGCGATCTTCCCGCCCTATTTCGTCGTCGGCGCGATGTTCTCCGGCTTCGCCATGGTCGTCGTGCTGCTCGCGGCGCTGCGCTGGGGCCTCGGCTGCTCGGCGCGTCATCACCGAACGGCATTTCGACGCCATGGCGCGCATGATGCTGCTGGGCGGCCTCGTGCTGGGCCTGTCCTACGCCACCGAGTGGTTCACCGCCTGGTACGGCGGCGAGCAGCGCCGAGCGCGCGCTTGACCGTCTACATGTTCACCGGCCCCTATGCGCCGCTCTACTGGGTCATGCTCGCTGTGCAACGTGCGTGCTGCCGCAGGCCTTCTGGTCGCGCCGGCTGCGGCGCAACATCGCCGCTGGTGGTGGTCGATCGCCATCCTGGTCAATGTCGGCATGTGGCTCGAGCGCATCCTGATCATCTGGAACACGCTCGGCCACGGCTACCGCCGACCATGTGGGCGCGTCTTCCTCCCGACGGCCTGGGACTGGCCGCTGCTCGCCGGGTCGCTCGGCTTCTTCGCCTTCCTGTATCCTGCTTCGTGCGCCTCGTGCCGACCGTGCTCGATGCACGAGGTGCGCGAGCTGGCCTACGACGCGCAAGCAGGAGCTTGCGGCATGATGCCTGGTGCTCGCCGATTTCGCCTCGCCCGAGGGGCTCGAGGGCGCGCAGCCCGCGCGGTGCGCGACGCGGCGTGCGCCATCATCGACGCCTTCACGCCGTTCCCCGTCGAAGGGCTGGCCGAGTTCCTGCCGGCGACCGATCGCGGCATGCGCGCGATCATGCTGGCGGCGGGCCTCGCGTTCGCGGCGCTGCGCCTATAGCCTCGAATGGTGGAGCGCCGTCGATCGACTATCCGTTCAATTCGGGAGGCCGGCCGCTGCACAGCTGGCCGGTCTTCGTGCTCTTTCCCTTCGAGGTCGGCATGCTGGCGGCGGCGCTCGCCGGCCTGGTCGCTCTCTTTCTGCAAGACCGGGCTTGCCCCGCTACCACCACGCCCTGTTCGAGAGCCGATCTTCAGGCGCGCGCACCGAGACCGCTTCCTGCTGGCGGTCGAGGCGCCGCGACGACGGCGGCGCAGCGGACCGCGCTTGGCCCTCTTCGTCGGCGACGGCGCCGACGCGGTGAGCGAGGTGCGACGCATGAGGCGCCGCTGGCCCTCGCTTGCTGCTGTTGCTGCGTCGCCGGCTGCGACCAGAGCATGACGGAGCAGCATCGCGCGCTGCCGAACGGCGCGACGGATGCCTGGGCGAGCGGCGCGTCGGCGCGGCCCGCTCCCGGACGGCGTGGTCGCCCAGGCGACCCGGCGTATCCCGAGGCGCTGCGCAGCCGCCGCCGTCGACCCCGGCCTTCTGGCAGCGCGGCCGCGAGCGCTACGACATCTTCTGCGCGCCCTGCCACGGCTTCACCGGCGACGGCGACGGCATGGTCGTGCAGCGCGGCTTCCCGCGCCGCCGTCCTTCCACTCGGCGCAGGCCACGCGCCGCTGAGCGCGCAGCATCTGTTCGACGTCATCACCAACGGCTACGGCATCATGTACTCCTATGGCGCCCGGTCGCGCCGCCGACCGCTGGGCGATCGTCGCCTATATCCGGGCGCTGCAGCTGTCGCGGGCTCGCCGCGCCCGACGCAGCGGGGTCGCCATGAGCGGCGTTCGCCGCTGCTGGCGCTCGCTGCCGCGCTGGCGGCGGCTGCTGGTTGCGTCTGGTGGCCGCACGAGGCGGCAGCCGGCTGGCTGATCGCCTTCGTCTTCTGGAGCGGCATCGTGCTCGGCGGCCTCGCCTGGTGATGATCCACCGCCTTACCGGCGGGCGCTGGTTCGCTGCCGTTGCAGCCCGCGCTGAGCCCTCGCCGTCGGCGGTGCCGGCGCTCATTCTGTCGCCTTCGTGCCGGTCGCGCTGATCCACGGGCTGTCTTCGACTGGACGGCCGCGCGTCCGCCGGTCGTCGCGCTCTGGCTCAACGGTGCCGGCTACATCGTGCGCAGCTGTCGTGCCTGCTGGCCGCTGCTGTCTGGCTGGCGCTCGCTGCGCGGCGTCGCCGCACGCTCGTGGTTCCGGCGCTCGGCCTCGTGCTTCTACGTGTTCGCGATCAGCCTATTCGCCGTCGACTGGATCCTGTCGCTTCAGCCGCGGACATCTCTCACCGCGTTCGGCGCTGCCTCGCCGTCGAGCAGCTTGCGACGGCCCTGGCCTTCGCGATCCTGTGCGCGCCCCGTCGCGCCGCCGGCCGTGCCGCGAGGACCTTGCCGGGCTCCTGCTCGCGATGCGTGCTGGGCGGCTCTATCTCGGCTTCATGGAGTTTATGGTCGACTGGTACGGCGACCTGCCCGACGCGTCGCCTGGTACGGCGGGCGGACGACACCTGTCTGGCTCGGTTGCTGGTGGCCGTCACCGCTCGGCGCGCTCCTGCCGCCGGCGCTGCTGTTCGCCGGCCGGACGCAGCGCGCCGGCGCTGCGGCTGGTCGGCGCCGCCGTGCTGGCGGGGCTCTGGCTGCACCACGCCTGGCTGATCGGACCCGCCGGCGGGCCAGCGGCGCTGCTCGGCGTGCGGCGGCGTCTGGCCGCTGGGTGGCCTGGCTGTGGCATCGCGCGGTGGCCCCGCTCGCGGTCCGGGCTGCCGCATGCCTGAGGCCAGCCCGGCCCGCGCGCGAGCGCCGGGTGATCGCGCCGCGGCCCGGTGGTCGCGGTCGGCGCTGGCTCCTGTTCGTCGCCGTCGCGCCCGGGCGCTGCTGATCTATTTCAGCGGCCTGGACCAGCCGCTGCGCCCGCGCCGCCGCAGCCGCTGCCCCGCCGCGCCTGCAGCGCGCCCGGGGGGACCTGGCGGCCGCGCCGCGGGGCAGCAACGCGGCTCGACGGCTACGCTGGGTCGACCGCGACAAGCGGATCGTCCCATCCCGATCGACCGCGCCATGGCGCTCGATCGCCGGGCGCGGCGCGACGCTAGCCCCGCACGCGGCCGCCGGCGCGACGGGAGGCGCGGCAATGAGGCGCCGCCTGCCGCTCCTCGCGCTCCTGCTCGGCGACCCCGGCCATGCCGGTCTGTCGAAGGCCGAGCTCAACGCGGTCAGCGCCGATCCGCCGAGACGCCGCCTGCCGCTCGACCCGCGCTTCGGCGACGACGCGGCAAGGCGCTCACCCTCGGCGACGCGCTCGACGGCATGCCGGCGGTGCTGCTCTTCGCCGACTATACCTGCACCACCCTGTGCGGCCCCATCCTCGCCTTCGCCGCCGGCGGGCTGCGCAGAGACTGAGCTCACGCCGGACGGGACTATCGCCTGATCGCCATCGGCATCGACCCCAAGGACGGACCGGCGCACGCCGCCGGCGATGAAGCCCGCGGATTGGCTCGGCACGCCGCTGGCCAAAGCGACCCTCATGCTGCTCGCCACGCAGCCGCCATGGACGCGGCTCACCGCAGCCGCGGGCTACCGCTACGCCTACGACGCGCGAACGATCAGTTCGCCCATCCGGCCGCGGCCTATGTGCTGACCGCCGACGGCATGATCGCCCGCGTGCTCTCCGGCCTCGCCCTCGACGGCGCGACCTGCGCCTGGCGCTGGTCGACGGCCGGGCAGGGCAAGGTCGGCACGTTCGGCGACCAGGTCCGCCTGCTCTGCTACGGCTTCGACCCCGCGCTCGGCATCTACACCGACAACGTCGGCTGCTCGCGGCGCCGGCGGTGCTCACCGTCGCTGCTGCTCGGCGGCGGCATCGCCTGCATGACCTGCGCGACGCGGCGAAGGGAGGCGCCATGACCGACCTTCAGCCTGTTCCCGTCGCCGCCTCGCGCAGGCCGTCGCGTCGACGACTTTTCTTCTGCGCTGCTCGGCGTGTCGGCGTGATCGTGCTCCTCGTGTTCGGCCTGATCGTCGTCTTCTGCGATCCGCTACCGCGCGCGGCTCGCCGCGCCAGCGCGGCCCGCTGCCGAAGCTCGTCCGCCGCGAGTTCGAGATCGGCTGGACGGCGGCGACGCTGCTTCCTGTTCCTGTTCTTCTTCTGGTGGGCCGCCGCGAGCACAGCTCTCGGCCACTCGCGCCGCCGGCCGACGCGCTGGAGATCCACGTCGTCGCCAAGCAGTGGATGTGGAAGGTCGCAGCACCCGAACGGCGCGCGCGAGATCGACGCGCTGCACGTGCCGGTCGGCGGCCGGTGAAGCTGGTGATGACGTCGCAGGACGTGATCCACAGCTTCTTCGTGCCGGCGTTCCGCATCAAGCAGGACGTGGTGCCGGGCCGCTACACCGAGCTGTGGTTCAACGCCGACGAAGCCGGGCATCTTTCACCTGTTCTGCGCCGAGTTCTGCGGCACCGACCATTCGCGCGATGACCGGCCGGGTCGTCGTGATGACGCCGGAGGACTACGCGCCTGGCTCGCCGCGCAGCCGCAGGGCGACGGCGCTCGCCGCGCGAGGGCGAGGCGCTGTTCCGCGCGCTCGGCTGCGCCGGCTGCCACGGCGCCAGCGTCGACGCGTGCACGCGCCGACCTCGACGGCCTCTACGGCCGCCCGGTGCATCTGGCCGACGGCCGCGTCGTCACCGCCGACGAGGCCTATCTGCGCGACTCCATCCTGCAGCCGCGCGCGCGACGTCGTCGCCGGCTATCCAGCCGATCATGCCGAGCTTCGCGGGCCAGGTCGAGCGAGGGCGAGCTCGTCAGCGCTCGTCGCCTATCTCAAGTCGCTGTCGACAGCGACGGAGGAGCGCGCCATGACCGACGTCGACGCTCGAGCGACCGGCCATGCCGCGAGGCCGGCGGCAAGCTATCTCGACGAGGGCCATACGCTGTGGTCCTGGCTGCCCACCACCGACCACAAGCGCATCGCCATCCTCTACGCCATCGTCGATCACCCTCTTCTTCTTCATCGGCGGCGTCGCCGGCGGCGCTGATCCGGCTGGAGCTGCTCACGCCGCAGGCCGACCTGGTCAGCGACGACACCTACAACCGGCTGTTCACGCTGCACGGCATCGTCATGGTCTGGTTCTTCCTGGTGCCCTCGATCCCGACGACGCTCGGCAATTTCCTGCTGCCGCTGATGATCGGCGCGCGCGACGTCGCCTTCCCGCGGCTCAACCTGATGTCCTGGTACTCTTCATCGTCGGCGGCGCGCTTCACGCTCTACGCGCTGATCGCCGGCGGCGTCGATACCGGCTGGACCTTCTACACGCCGTTCTCGACGCTGTTCTCCAACAGCCACGTCATCGCCGCGGCGCGCCGGCGTCTTCGTCGCCGGCTTCTCGTCGATCGCCACCGGCGTCAACTTCATCGTCACCATCCACATGCTGCGCGCGCCGGGCATGACCTGGTTCCGCCTGCCGCTGTTCGTCTGGTCGATCTACGCGACCAGCCTCGTCATGGTGCTGGCGACGCCGGTGCTGGCCATGACGCTGCTGCTGATCATGGCCGAGCGCGTGCTTCGGCCTGCCGATCTTCGATCCCGCGCACGGCGGCGACCCGCTGCTGTTCCAGCACCTGTTCTGGTTCTACAGCCACCCGGCCGTCTACATCATGATCCTGCCGGCGATGGGCGTGGTCTCGCGAGATCATCACCTGCTTCGCGCGCCGCCGCGTGTTCGGCTACACCGTTCATGGTCTATGCGATCCTGGCGATCGCGGTGATCGGCTTCTTCGTCTGGGGCCACCACATGTTCGTCTCCGGCCAGTCGCGTTACGCCAGCCTGGTCTTCTCCTTCCTGTCCTTCATCGTCGCGGTGCCCTCGGCGATCAAGGTGTTCAACTGGACGGCCACGCTCTACCGCGGCCAGATCAGCTTCGAGGCGCCGATGCTCTATGCGCTCGGCTTCGTCGGCCTGTTCACGATCGGCGGGCTGACCGGCCTGTTCCTCGCCTCGATCCCGATCGACGTGCATGTCACCGACACCTATTTCGTCGTCGCGCATTTCCACTACATCATGGTCGGCGGCACGGTCTCGGCCTTCTTCGGCGGGCTGCACTTCTGGTGGCCGAAGATCACCGGCCGGCTCTATCACGAGTCGCTGGGCGCGGTTCGCCGCGGTACTCATGTTCTTCGGCTTCAACTTCACCTTCTTCCCGCAGTTCATCATGGGCTATCTCGGCATGCCGCGGCGCTATCATGTCTATCCGCCGGATTCCAGATCTACCATGTGATGTCGTCGGCCGGCGCGGTGTCCTGGCCGCCGCCTATCTGCTGCCGCTGGTCTATCTCGGCTGGTCGCTGCTCCGCGGCGCGCGGCGCCGGCCAATCCGTGGGCGCGACCGGGCTCGAATGGCAGACGGCCTCGCCGCCGCCGCAGCGACAATTTCGCAGCTGCCGCCGACGGTGAGCAAGAGGCCTACGACTATCACGCGGACGAAGGACCCGTCGCAACCGGCACGCGATCGGGACAGGGTCATGAGCGACGGCTCGACCGCCTCGTCACCGAGCAGGCTGGACCGACGCGCCGACGCGCGACGCCGCGGCCATTCGGCATCTGGATCTTCCTGGCCACCGAAGTGCTGTTCTTCGGCGGCCTCTTCCTGGCCTACGCCGCCTACCGCGCTCAGAATCCGGCGGCCTTCGCCGAGGCCGGGCGCGACACCAACGTCTTCTACGGCACCGCTGAACACCGCGATCCTGCTGACCTGCAGCCTCACCATGGCGGTCGCCGTGCGCGGCCGACAAGCAGGGCTGCATCGCCTGGTGCAGTCGCGCTGCTGGCCACGCTGGCGCTCGGCGTCGCCTTCCTGGTCGTCAAGGGCTTCGAATATCGCGAGGACCTCGCGAGCATCTGGTTCCCGGCGCCGACTTCGCGCTGCCCGCGCCGGCGGCGCAGATCTTCTTCGCGCTCTACTGGCTGATGACCGGGCTGCACGCCGTCCATGTCACCGCCGGCCTCGGCGTGGTCGGGCGCGTTGGCGATCATCGCGCGACGCAAGACGCAGCCCGCCAACTTTTCCCGGACCTTGGAGGTGAGCGCGCTCTACTGGCATCCATCGACATCATCTGGGTGCTGCTCTATCCCGATTTTCTATCTCGCGGGACGATCGACATGACCGGTGCCCGTCCAAGCCGGCGCCGCATCGTGGTTCAGCCGCTCGCCGTGTGGCTGGCCCTGCTGGCGCTGCTCGCGGCAACCGCGGGACTTGCCTACATCCCGCTCGGAACCGGCAACGTCTTCGCCTCGGTGGCCATCGGCGCCCTGAAGGCGGTCGTCATCGCCCTCTTTTTCATGCAGCTGCTGAAATCGGATGGCACCGTCAGGCTGGCCAGCCTGGCCGGCTTCGTCTTTCTGCTGGTTCTCTTCCTGCTCAGCTTTGCCGACTATCTGACGCGCCCGACCGGCTGAATGCCGACATCGGTCCCCCCCGGCAGCGAGCCTGGCCGGTCGGTGCGTGTTCTACGGCATCGGCACCGCAGGACCGATGCGCTGCAGCAGCGTCTCGACCTCGGCGCGCCGGACCTGCGCCGTCCCGGTGGCGCCGACGCCGCTGCGCTCCGCCGTCGTATTCAGTCCGCTCGCCTGCGGTGACGCCGCCCGCGGCGATCAGGGCGAGAAAATCGCCGCCCAGCTCGTGGACGACGCGCGCGACGTTGATTCCGCCGCCGCCCGGATCGTAGCGTTCGCCGAACGTGCGGATCTTGTGGACCGGGCGCACCTCCGTCGCTTGCGCCGCCATGTCGACGGCGGGATTGACGGTCAGCGTGAGGATGCGGGGTCCGGGCATGGCGGACGGGCGTTTGTGATGTCCGTCTCGGTCAGGGCCGGCGCCGACGAGGCAATGCTTCCCATGACCCGCCTTCAGGAGTACAGGCGGCTTGGTAGCGTGGCCGACGGGGCCGCCGGTTGATTCAGGTCAAGCGACCCGGCCCGGCGCCTGTTCAATAGAGGACAGACACCCGCCGGCCCGCCGCCTAGCGTCGGTCGGGCAGCGTGCCCGCCCGGGCTCGGCACGGAAGGCTGGAGCAGGGAGGGCCGATGCGCGGCGGCAGCAGATTGTTCAACGAGGTCCGCCAGGCCATTCTGCCGCTCGCCCTGCGGCGCCTGCACGGCAAGGACGATCTTGAGCGCACCTCTTTCCTGATCGAATCGCTGGGCCGGCACTGGCGCGACAATCGTCCGTTCGAGCTGTTGATCGTGACGCCGGCGTGCGACGCCGACCTCGTGCGGGCGAGCCTGCCCAGCCTGCCCAACGTCGCCGTCACGGTGCGTCCCGAGAGCGACTTCTTCGCGCCCTTCAGCCGCTTCTTCATGCTGACCGGCTGGTTCCGCCAGCAGGTCGTCAAGCTCCACGTGCCGGCGCGGCTCGGCTTCGGCGGCTACCTCACGCTCGATTCCGACGTCGCCTGCGTCGGCGACTTCGACGCCACGACCTTCGTGCGCGACGGCCGCGCCCTGTCGCGCTGGGAGCCCAAGCGCCATCACGGCTGGTGGCGGCGCGCCGCCAGGATGGCGGGGATCCCCTACGACGCCGCCGCCCACGGCCTGTCGGTCACCCCCAACATCCTCCATGGCGACCTCGCGCGGCAGGCGCTGGCGCATTTCCAGCGCGGCGTGGTCGATCCCCTGACGACGCTGGGCCTGGAGGTGGTCCGCCGGCTGGGCACGATTCCCTGGACGGAATATTCGCTCTACACCAGCGTCGCCGAGCGCAACGGCAACCTGCTCGACTATCACGTCCACTGGGATCCCTGCTATTTCTCGGACACCCAGCTCTTCTCCGCGCAGTCCTGCGTCTGGGACGCCGGCGATTTCGAGCGGCTGGCCCGGCAGCCCAAGGGCGGCGCTCCCGGCGGCAAGTTCATCATCGTGCAGAGCCACGCCCGCATCCCGCTCGAGCGGGTGCGCGAGTACTGCTTCGGCTTCGCCGACTGACGGCCGGCGTGGCGATGCGGTCGTTGCACGAGCGCTCGGTCGGCCCTGTTGGACAGGGCCACGGACTCGACATGGATAGATCCCAGGGATGGGAGCCAATAGCTGATCGTACTTCAAAAACAGCAGCAACAGGGTGCTCTTTGCATCGGCGGCGCAGGTGCTTTCTCACCCACCTGTGATCCCCCGCCACTCATCCGCGACCCGCCTGCTACAGTACCGAGGTCATGCCCGCGCCACCTGGACCTGGACCTTCGACCTGCCGCCGGCAGAGCTCTGGCCGGTGCTGGCCGACACCAACCGCTTCAACGAGGCGATGGGCCTGCCGCCCTATGTGCTGGAGGAGACGCCGCAGCCCAACGGCACGATCCTGCGCCGCGGCAAGGGCAAGGCGGCGGGCTTCACCGCTCGAATGGGAGGAGAAGCCCTACGAGTGGATCCACGGCCGCCACTTCCGCCAGGCCCGCGTCTTCACCAAGGGCCCGTTCCGCCGCTTCGGGCCGGTGTTCGATCTCGAGCCGATCGACCTCGGCGGCGGCGCCGTCGGCTCGCAGGTGAGCTACGCCCTCGAATGGGAGCCGCTCACCCTGGTCGGCCGCCTGTTCGGCGCGCGGCTGGCGCGCCAGGCGGGCGAGGTCGTGGGCAAGCGCATCCTCGAAGCCGTCGCCTTCGCCAAAGGCGAGCGCGCGACCCCTTTCGACCTGCCGCCACCCGAGCTGCCCGAGGGCGCGCGCGAGCGCGCCGAGTCGCTCGCCGCCGAGGTCGATCGCAGCCCCTACGGCAACGGCCTCGGCCGGCCGCTGGCCGATCTCGTGCTCACCGGCATGGCGACCGATCTGTCGCACCTCAAGCCCAGGAAGCTCGCCCACGATCTTGCGGTGCCGCCGCGCGCCGCCATCGAGGCCTGCCTCGCCGCCACGCGCGCCGGCCTGCTCGCCATGAAGTGGGACCTGCTCTGCACCAACTGCCGCGGCGCCAAATTCAGCACGCCCACGCTCGGCGACCTGCCGCGCGGCGCGCACTGCCCGTCCTGCAACATCGACTACGGCCGCGACTTCGAGAAGAACGTCGAGCTCTCCTTCGCGCCCGCGCCGGCGGTTCGGCCGCTGCTGGCCGGCGGCTTCTGCCTCTCCGGCCCGACCGCGACGCCGCACGTATCAGTGCAGCTCCTGCTGGCGCCGGGCGAGACGCGCGCCGTCACGGCCGATCTGCCGGCCGGCCACTATCGCCTGCGCACGCTCCATCCCGGCGCCTTCGTCGACGTCGACCATGCCGGCGGCGCCTTCCCCGGCCTGCGCATCACCGCGGCCGGCGTCGAGGCCCTGCCGCCCCGCGAAGGAATGGGCGAGAAGGGCGCCATCACCTTCGTCAACGACGCAGGCTTCGAGCTCGCCGCCCTGATCGAGGACCGCACCTGGACGCGCGAGGCGCTGACGGCGCCGGAGGTGATCTCGCTGCAAGCCTTCCGCGACCTCTTCGCCGCCGCGACCTTGCGGCCCGGCGACGAGGCGGGCGTCAGCCAGGTGGCGCTGCTCTTCACCGACCTGCAGGGCTCGACGGCGCTCTACGAGCGGGTGGGCGATGCCGCCGCCTACAACATCGTGCGCGAGCATTTCGCGCTGCTCGCCGGCATCGTGCGCGACCATGACGGCGCGGTGGTCAAGACCATCGGCGATGCCGTGATGGCCGCCTTCGGCGATCCCGCCCAGGCGGTCAAGGCGGCGCTCGCCATGCAGGCCGCCATCGCCGGCAGGCACCTCGTGCTGAAGGTGGGCGTGCATGCCGGCCCCGGCGTCGTCGTCACCCTGAACGACCGGCTCGACTATTTCGGCTCGACCGTGAACATGGCCGCCCGCCTGCAGGGCCAGAGCCGCGGCGGCGACATCGTGCTGAGCCGCGCCGTCGCCGACGACCCGGCCGTGAAGCCGCTCCTGACGGCGGTGCAGGCCCGCGAAGAGAGCGTGCCGCTCAAGGGCTTCGCCGAGCCGGTTCCCTTCGTGCGACTCTCATGACGCGGCGCGTCAGGTTCTTCTGGACCGCGCGACCTGCTTTTCGAAGATCATCCCGCCGAAGCGCTCGGCGCGAGGGAAGGCGCCGTCGCCTGCCATTGCACCGGCACGGCGGCGCCGATGCGCTGCAGGAGCGTCTCGACCTCGGCGCGCCGGACCTGCGCCGTACCGGCTGCGGCGACGGCCGAGGCGCCGGCGGCGATCGCCAGCCGCAGGGCCTCGCCTGGCGCCTGGCCGCGCGCCAGCCCCAGCACGAGGCCGGCCAGGAAACTGTCGCCGGCCCCGACGCCGCTGCGCTCCGCCGTCTCCAATGCCGGAAGCGTCACGGCGCCCTCCGCCGTCGCGAGGATGGCGCCGTCGCGCCCGAGGGTGAGGGCGATCATCCGCGCGGCGCCGGAGCGGACGAGGCCGACGGCCTCTTTCGCCTGGGATGCCGGATCGCGCAGTTCATGGCCGACGATCGTCTCGAACTCGGCGAGGCTCGGCTTCAGCAGATCGACGCCCTGTGACAGCGCGGCATGCAGCGCCGGGCCCGACGTATCGAGCGCGAAGCGGGCGCCGCGGCCTGCGGCGATCCGCGCGACGCTGCCGTAGAAATCGGTCGGAACGCCGGGCGGCAGGCTGCCGCTGGCGACGAGCCAGCCGGCATCGATGCCGCCGACCTCCGCCAGGATGGCCTTCCATTCCTCCGGGTCGAGCCTGGGCCCCTGGGGCACGAAGCGGTATTCGAGTCCGCTCGCCTGCTCGCGAACGGTCAGGCTGATGCGGCTCGCCCCGTGGATCGGGATGCTCTTCCAGGCAACGCCGGCCTGCGAGAGCATCTCTTCGATGAAACGCCCGGTCACGCCGCCCGTGGCGACCACGGCCAGGGAGTTGCCGCCCAGCTCGTGGATGACCCGGGCGACGTTGATTCCGCCACCGCCCGGATCGTAGCGTTCCCCGAACGTGCGGATCTTGTGGACCGGCCGCACTGCCAGCGCCTGCGCGGCCATGTCGACGGCAGGGTTGACGGTCAGCGTGACGATGCGGGGGCCAAGCATGCGATCGGCTTTCGTGTTGGTATCCCGGTCAGTGCTGGCGCCAACGACGCAATGGTTCACCGGCCCCGCCCGCGGGAACGCAGGCGGCTTCATAACGCGCCCGACGCGGCCGTCGCTTGATTCAGGTCAAACCGGCGACGCGCCGGCCCGTGCTTCCGGGCCCGAGCCGCGCCGTCGCCGACGATCCGGCCGCGCGCCTCTGCAGTCAGTGCAGGCACGCGCTGCTGGCGGCATAGCCCGGCAAACCCCGTCACCCCCGGATGGAGCGCAGAAATTCGGACTAAACGAACCGGGAATTGACTTAAGTAGAAATATAATAATATTGACCTAAACTTAAGTTCGGCTTATCTCTCCTTTCGACCCCTCGAGAGGAGCGCGGACACCATGTTCAATTTCAGAGCGAATCTCCGACCGCCCGGCTTTCGTGTCGGCCTGCTGGACGACGATGAGCCCGGCTTCAAGGTGGCAGGCGACGGTTCGGCGCCACCCGGGCTTCCCGACATTCCGACGTTCGATGACAACTATCCTTGGGGCGCGACGTCGCTCGGGGCCATCGGCCCGCAGGGGCCGGCCGGCATTCCGCCTGCGCCTTCCGGCAACGGATTGCCGCCGCCCCCGGCAGGGAACCAGACGCCGATGGATCCCTCGGGATCGGCCGACTCCTGGCCGCGCGATCCGCGCGCCTTTGGGGCCGCCGTCAACTTTGCCCGCTACGTCCCGGACAATCCGATCAACCAGGCTGGCCCGGCAACGGAGCCGCCCGACCCCATGCAAAAGACGTCGGGCGGCACGGATCTCAGTCCGATCGGGTCGGCCCAGGCTCAAACACCGCAGGCACAACAGCCGCAGACGTCGCTGAAGACGGACCCGTCGCCTGGCGAACCCGTGGTGTTGCCAAATGGGTTGACTATTCCCAGCGTGGATCTTCAACGGGACAGGTCATGTCACCGATGCCGGATTTGTGGGCCGTCGCAGAGCAGGGGCGACAAACCGGCGCAACCTTCTTCCAGATGCTGAAGGATCCCGAGATGGTTGGAGTCGCGGCCCCTTATCTGTACATGACCCTGGGCTTTCGCTTGGGACATGGCGGCACTTTCGACTATCAGCGTCGGGGCAACCACCTCACAGGCTTTGTTCATCTTCCTCAATTTAGGGAGGTGTCCAATATGAATGTTGGGTTGTTCGCCCAGCAAGCGGGTATGACGCTTGATCAATCGTTGGAAGCGGCCGGCCTACTCGCCAAGTACTTTTCCAACAATTACCATCCCGAAAATCTGCACGGTCTCGATACCGTAACCGCCCAATACATAATGGAAGGTTACAACATTGGGAAAACCGGGGTGTACGGACCGGCCGCGACGCCGTGACCAGACCAATCCCCGCGTCGTCGACCCAATTGCAATGATAGGTTGCTGGAACGGCCACGCTCGCCACCCTATCTTCAGGCATCGCCGTCCGGTGCTCGACCGAGCTTGGAACCGCCAGTGCCGAAATACCGTACCTTTGTGGCCAGAAGCATTCCTTGGCTCATTGTCTGTGGGTTCGGCGCGGCGGCCGTGTACGTGCTTCTCGCGACGACCGAATGGATGTGGGGGCCTCTTACCTGCGTCACCCTCGTTGCAGAAGGATTTTCGAAACCCGTATCGGGCTACGACTTCGAGGTGAGCAGGACGATCAACTGCGATGTTGCGATGAACGTGCTGGTGTCCAGGGAAGGCCAGCGGGAAAAGACGCTTCTCTTCAAGTTCATCCCGCCCGACAAGGCGGCCATCCCTGGCATCACCGCCATCGACCGTGACACCGTCCAAATATCGATCCCGAGCGTGCCGTACATATTTTGCCGAAAAGACAAATGGCAAACGCTTGTCGTGAAATACGACATCGGTGTCATCGGCTATCGCACCGGTGGCACGGACGAGTGCTAGCAGTTGGGTCGGAACCCGGCGTCGCCTGCGGCCGCCGATCGGCTGCAACTCCTGCCACCAGTCTGGGCGAGGCGCCATGGCAAAGTCGTCTTCCTTTTTCAGGCAAGCCATGCCTCTCGTTTACGCGATCGTGGCGGTCCCGGCGTTCGCGGCCCTGCTCCTGGTCCTGTTCTACGGGATGATCAGGTCCGGACTGTTGGGAGGGCCGGTCTGTGTCACTCAACCTCTGGGAAGAACCGCCGGCCTTTCAGGCTTCGATTTCGAGATCAGCGAAACATCCTGACTTCTTCGATCCCGCGGTCAGCGTCTTTGTCTCCAAGGCCGGCGAACGGAAAAAGACGCTTCTGTTCAAATACTCTCCCCTCAATGTCGGGCCGTATCCCGCCATCACCTCGACCGGCGCGCACGCCGTCCGGATATCGGTCTCGCGCGTCTCCTCCATCTTCTGCCGCAAGGACAAGTGGGAGCGCCCTGACCGTCAGATACGACATCGGCGTCGTCGACTATCCTGGTGCGTCAGCCGGTGTGTTAGGCGCCTCGCCAACCGCTCCGCATGTTGACCGGAAACAATGGATGCCGCCAACCGGCGCCCAGTGTTTCGGCATCCAGCGTTTTGCGACCGGCCCTAGGCGCCGAAATGCGCGCCCAGCACGGCGGCCGCCTCGTCGTTGGCCTTGAGGCCCTGGGCGAGGAAGCGCGTCAGCGAGAAGAAGCCGTGGATGGTGCCCGGATAGTTCACGTAGGTCGTCTTCACCCCGGCCTCGATCAGCCGGTCGGCATAGGCGCGGCCCTCGTCGCGCAGCGGGTCGTAGCCCGCCGTCAGCACGAAGGCGGGCGGCAGGCCGCGGAAGTCCTTGGCCAGCAAAGGCGAGAGGCGGAGGTCGGCGAGATCGGTGCCGGCCGGCACGTAGGCCTTCCAGAACCAGTCCATCAGCTCCCTGGTGAGGAAGTAGCCCTCGGCGAATGCCTTGCGCGAGGCGCTCTCGCGGCTGGAATTGGTCGCGGGATAGATCAGCATCTGGAAGGCCGGACCTTCTTCTCCTGTATCGCGCAGGGCCTGGCAGGTCACCGCGGCGATCGCGCCGCCCGCCGAATCGCCGCCGACCGCGAGCCGCGCCGGCATCGGCGCCGAACGCGGCGGCGTTGTCGCGGATGTGCCGGAACGCCGCGATCCCGTCCTCGATCGGCGCGGGGAAGGGATGCTCGGGCGACAGCCGGTAGTCGATGGCGATCACCTGGCAGTGGCTCCTGTTGGCGAGCCGCCGGCAGGTCGAATTGTGGGTCTCGAGGTTGCCGATCACGAAGCCGCCGCCGTGATAGTAGACCAGCGTCGGCAGCGGCCCGTCGGCCGCGTTGAACGGCGTGTAATGGCGATAGCGGATCTCGCCGCCCGGCCCGGCGAAGGCGCCGTCGTCGACCTCGCCCACCGCCAGCGGCTCGGCCTCGCTGTCCTCCGACATCTTGTCGACCGCCTTGCGGCCCACCGCATGGGGCAGGGTGTGCAGCTTGGGCCGCCCGTCCTGGACGGCCTTGTCCATCAGGTCGAGCAGGGTGCGCGCTTCGGCGTCGAGCATGACTTTTCTCCGGTCTCAATCGAACAGGTGATGATAGGCGAACAGGGCGGGCGCGCCGCCGGTATGGACGAAGACGACGTCCTCGTCGCCCGTCCAGCGCCCGGCGCGGACCAGGGCGATCAGCCCGGCCAGGCCCTTGCCGGAATAGACCGGATCGAGCACCAGCGCCTTCGAGCGCCGCGCCGAGCCGGATCGCCTCGACGGTCGCCGCGTGCGGCACGCCATAGGCGGGCCCGGCATGACCGGCCACGACCTCGACGTCGGCTGGATCGAACGGCTGGTCGAGCAGCGCCGCCGCGCCCTGCGGCGTAGGCCACGGCGTCGGCGCGCACGCGCTCGGGCTCGGCGTCGATGTCGATGCCGACGACGCGCGTGCCGGGCAGGCACAGCCGCGCGCCCACCACCAGCCCGGCCTGCGTGCCGGCGCTGCCCGAGCAGTGCACGATCGCCGCCGGCGCGACGGCGAGGGCCGCGCACTGGCGGGCGATCTCCGCGGCGGTCGAGGCGTAGGCCAGCGCGCCCAGCGGGTCGGAGACGCCGTAGGGCACGACGAACGGCCGGCGGCCCTCGGCGCGCAGCGTCTCGGCGAGCGCGGCGATCGCGCCGTTGCGGTCGCCGGTCCACGGCACGTCGTGCAGCACGGCGCCGAACAGCCGATTGAGCAGGGCGTTGCCGGTCCTGTCGTAGTCGGCCGACGGTGGGGCGAGCCGGCCGTGATAGACGGCGAGATGGCAGCCGAGGCCGAGCCTGGCCGCCGCCGCGGCGACCTGGCGCTGGCTGTTGGACTGCACGACGCCGCCCGACACCAGCGTGTCGGCGCCGCCGTCGAGGGCGGCGCGCAGCACGTAGTCGAGCTTGCGCAGCTTGTTGCCGCCCATCCCCAGGCCGGTGCAATCGTCGCGCTTCACCCACAGCCGCGGCCCGCCGAGATGCGCCGCCAGACGCTTCATCGGCTCGAACGGCGTCGGCAGGTGGGCCAGCCCCAGCCGGCCGAAGCGCGCCAAGGCGCCCTCCAGGCGATCGACCGCGGCGCGCTCCATGGTCAGGCGAGGAAGGCGCGGGCGTGCGCCGCGATGTCGTCCGCCCGTTCCCAGCTCATGCAGAACCGGCCGCCGGGCACGATCTCGACCCTGGCCTGCGGGCACTTCGACTGCAGCAGGGCGCGATGCTTGCCATAGATGAAGTGCTCGCCGTAGAGCATCAGCACGGGGCATTCGAGCGCCGCCAGGCCGGCCAGCGTGTCGAACTTGGCGAGCGCGCCCATGGCCTGCCAGCGGTCGCGGCCGATCTCGAACTGGGCGGTGTTGATGCGGTCCATCCAGGACTGCGTGGGCTTCATCGGCGCGTGCTCGGGATCGTTCTCCAGCAGGAATTCCATGCTGCGCGGCGCGGGAAAGCCCGTGGCATCGCTGGGACGGACCTTGGCGATGTCGGCGATGTCGTTGCTGGCCGTCGCGGCGTCGGCGAAATAGGGCGTGTTGATCAGCACCGCCTTGTCGATGCGCTGCGGCCAGCGTGCGCCGAGCGCGATCGACACCGCCGCGCCCACCGCCTCGCCCATCGCCACGGCACGTTCGATGCTTCAGCGCATCCATGGTCTCGATCGACGCAGCGCGCGTAGTCCTCGATGGTCGGCTGCCCGTCGACATGGTCGGAATTTCCGTGGCTCGGATAGTCGATGGCGACGGCGCGGAAGTCGGGCGCCAGCGCCTGCAGCAGCTCGACCATCAGCGCCGAGCTCTGCTGGTTGATGTGGCTCACCATGACCGCGGGACCGCTGCCGCAGGCCCGCCAATGGATGTGCCCGGCGAAGGTCTTCGCCAGGCCGCGTTCGATGGCCCGATTCGAGGGGGACAGGCTCACCGTTACCCGAGCAGCCCGGCCACGGCGGCGCGGCGTGTGATGGTCAATGTTTCCTCCGCTTCGTTGCGCCGACTGTGCGCAAGGAGGAAGGAAGAGGTCAAGCGGAGCGTTCGGCGCCTCGACAGGTCCCGCTCATGCATCATGGAGAGCAGCATAGAGGCGGCGCGCTGCCGCTTCGAGTTAGAACTCGACGTCGAGCTCCTCGACCTCCTCGGGCTCGGTCTTGGCCGCCGCCGTCCATTCCACCATGGCGGGAAATTTCAGCATCAGGTCGCGGTAGCCCGCCGAGGCCGGATCGAGCTTCACGTCGTAGGTGGCGAAGCGCGTGCACACCGGGGCGTACATGGCGTCGGCCATGGTCGGCGTCTTGCCGAACAGATAGGGCCCGCCATAGCGCTGCAGGCAGTCGCGCCAGATCGCCGTCACGCGGTCGATGTCGGCCTGCGCGCCCTGCCAGACCTTGAAGCCGGGATGTTTCGCCTTGAGGTTCATCGGCAGGGCCGAGCGCAGGTTGGCGAAGCCCGAATGCATCTCCCCGCACACCGCCCGGCAATGGGCTCGCGCCACCGGGTCGGCGGGCAGCAGCCCCGCCTCGGGCTTGAGCTCGTTGAGGTATTCGCCGATCGCCAGCGTATCCCACACCTTGACCTTGCCGTGGTCGAGGCAGGGCACCAGGAAGGAGGGCGACAGCAGCAGCAGCTCGGCCCGGGTCGCCGGGTCGTCGATCGGCGCCACCCGCTCTGCGAAGTCCAGTCCCGCCATCCGGCAGAGCAGGAAGCCGCGCAGCGACCAAGAGGAATAGTTCTTGCTACTGACGGTGAGCGAAGCCTCGGCCATGGGTACGAGGATGCAATTTCCGAGCCGGTCGCCGCTTATGCTGTATGCGCTTTACCAGACCGCCGCCGACCTGATGCTGCCGATCCGGGCCTGGGCGACGGCGGCCGGCCAGACCCTGCAGGGCGGCGGGACGGACGGGCTGGAAAGCTGGCGGGCGGCCGGCGCTCTCTGCGAGATGGTGAGCCGGGCCACGCTCAGCCACCGCCGGCCGGCCTTCGGCATCGCCGAGGTCGAGATGCGGCAACCGGCGGGTGCCGGTGCGCGAGGAGGAGGTCTTCGCCACGCCCTTCGGCAGCCTGCTGCGCTTCGTCAAGGAAGGCGCCCCGCCGCAGCCGCGGGTGCTGCTGGTGGCGCCGCTGTCCGGCCATTTCGCCACCCTGCTGCGCGACACGGTGCGGGTGCTGCTGCCCGAGCACGACGTGCACATCACCGACTGGGCCAATGCGCGCGATGTCGGGCTGTGGCACGGCCGCTTCGGCTTCGACGAATATGTCGAGCACCTGATCACCTTCCTCGAGGCGATGGGGCCGGGCGCGCATGTGGTGGCCGTCTGCCAGCCCTGCGTGCAGGCCCTGGCCGCCGCCGCCCTGATGGCCGAGGACGACAATCCCTGCCAGCCGCGGAGCCTCACCCTGATGGCGGGCCCGATCGACACGCGCATCAACCCCACCAAGGTGAACGAGCTCGCCACCGGCCGGCCGATCGGCTGGTTCGAGCAGAACCTGATCACGCACGTGCCGCTGCGCTATCCCGGCGCCCTGCGCCGCGTCTATCCCGGCTTCCTGCAGCTCACCGCCTTCATGAGCATGAACGCCGAGCGCCACCTGAAGGCGCAGATCGACCTCTACCGCGCCATGGCCAAGGGCGACGCCGGGCAGGCCGCCACCATCAAGGCCTTCTACGACGAATATTTCGCCGTGCTCGACATGACGGCGGAGTTCTATCTCGAGACGGTGCAGTGGGTGTTCCAGGAGCATCTTCTGGCCAAGGGCGAGCTGACGTGGCGCGACCGGCGCGTGCATCCCAAGGCGATCCGCCGCACCGCGCTGTTCACCGTCGAGGGCGAGCGCGACGACATCTGCGCCATCGGCCAGACGGTGGCCGCGCACGATCTCTGCACCAGCCTGCGGCCCTATCGCAAGAAGCACTACATGCAGGCCGGCGTCGGCCACTACGGCGTGTTCAGCGGCCGGCGCTGGGCCGGCCAGATCTATCCCCTGGTGCGCAACACCATCCTGGCCAACGAATAGCGGCGAGTTCAGCGGAGCGACGGACCTCCAGGTCCGCTCGTCTCGTGATGCGAGACCTGGAGGTCCGCGCTCGGACTGATCCCTGCGGCGAGGATGGCAAAGCCGCCCCTTTGCGTTACATAATCGGCCATGGCTGACTTTCCGAAGAAGACCCTCTCCGACTGGGAAAAGCTCGCGGCGAAGGAGCTGCGCGACAGGCCGCTGTCGTCGCTCGACTGGATGACCCCCGAAGGCATCGCGGTGAAGCCGCTCTACACCGCGGCCGACCTCGAGAACCTCGAGACGCTGGGCGCGCTGCCGGGCTTCCCGCCCTTCACGCGCGGGCCGAAGGCCACCATGTATGCCGGCCGGCCCTGGACCGTCCGCCAGTATGCCGGCTTCTCGACCGCCGAGGAGAGCAACAAGTTCTATCGCGCCAATCTCGCGGCCGGGCAGATGGGCCTCTCGGTGGCGTTCGATCTCGCCACCCATCGCGGCTACGATTCCGACCATCCGCGCGTGGTGGGCGACGTCGGCAAGGCGGGCGTGGCGATCGATTCGGTCGAGGACATGAAGATCCTGTTCGACGGCATCCCGCTCGACAAGATGAGCGTGTCGATGACCATGAACGGCGCCGTCCTGCCGGTGCTGGCAGGCTACATCGTGGCGGCCGAGGAGCAGGGCGTGCCGCAGGACAAGCTCGCGGGCACCATCCAGAACGACATCCTCAAGGAGTTCATGGTCCGCAACACCTACATCTATCCGCCCGGACCCTCCATGCGCATCGTGGCCGACATCATCGAGCACACCGCGCATCACATGCCCAAGTTCAACTCGATCTCGATCTCCGGCTATCACATGCAGGAGGCCGGGGCGACGCTGGTGCAGGAGCTCGCCTTCACCCTGGCCGACGGCCTCGAATATGTGCGCGCCGCGCGCGCCAAGGGCCTCGACATCGACGCCTTCGCGCCGCGCCTCTCGTTCTTCTTCTGCATCGGCATGAACTTCTTCATGGAGGCGGCGAAGCTCCGCGCCGCGCGCTTCCTGTGGGCCGAGCTGGTCCAGCCGTTCGGGCCCAGGAAGGCCGATTCGCTGTCGCTGCGCACGCATTGCCAGACCTCGGGCGTGTCGCTGACCGAGAAGGACCCCTACAACAACATCATCCGCACCGCCTACGAGGCGATGGCGGCGGTGCTGGGCGGCACGCAGTCGCTGCACACCAACTCGTTCGACGAGGCGATCGCGCTGCCGACGCCGACCTCGGCGCGTGTCGCGCGCAACACCCAGCTCATCCTGCAGCACGAGACCGGCGTCACCAGGGTCGTCGATCCGCTGGCCGGCAGCTACTACGTCGAGGCGCTGACCGCGAGCCTGATCGCCGAGGCGCGCAAGCTGATCGGCGAGGTCGAGGCGCTGGGCGGCATGACCAAGGCGGTCGAGGCCGGCATGCCCAAGCTGCGCATCGAGGAGGCGGCGGCCCGCAGGCAGGCGCGCATCGACCGCGGCGAGGAAGTCGTGGTCGGCGTCAACAAGTTCCAGGCCAAGGACGAGCCCGCCATCGAGATCCTCGATGTCGACAACGACAAGGTGCGCGAATTGCAGGTGAGCCGCCTGCACAGGATCCGCGCCAGCCGCGACGAGAAGAAGTGCGTGGCGGCGCTGAAGGCGCTGGGCGAGGCCGCCCGCAACGGCACCGGCAACCTCCTGGCGCTTTCCATCGAGGCGACGCGCGCGCGCGCCACGGTGGGCGAGATCTCCTCGGCGCTGGAAGGCGTCTATGGCCGCTACCAGGCGACCATCCGCTCGATCTCCGGCGTCTATGCCGGCGAATGGGAGGGCGACCACGGGCTCGAGCGCATCCGCACCGACATCTCGGCCTTCGCCGAGGAGGAGGGCCGCCGGCCGCGCCTGATGGTCGTGAAGATGGGCCAGGACGGCCACGACCGCGGCGCCAAGGTGATCGCCACCGCCTTCGCCGATCTCGGCTTCGACGTCGATATCGGGCCCGCTGTTCCAGACGCCGCAGGAGGCGGCGCGGGCGGCGATCGAGAACGACGTGCATGTGATCGGCGTGTCGAGCCAGGCCGCCGGCCACAAGACCCTGGTGCCGCAGCTCATCGAGGAGCTCGCCAAGCAGGGCGGCTCCGACGTGCTGGTCGTGGTGGGCGGCGTCATTCCGGCCCAGGACTACGACTTCCTGAAGAAGGCCGGGGTCGCCGCGATCTACGGTCCCGGCACCAACATCCCGGCCGCCGCCGCCGAGATCCTCGCCATCCTGCGCAACCGCGGCCACAAGCGCGCGGCCTAGCACCGCCCCCTGTCACCCCGAGCGAAGCGAGGGGCTTTGAGGCCGCAGGAAAGGTCCCTCAGGCGAGTTTCTGCGCCGTATGGTGCGCAGAAACTCGAAAAGCCTGACTACAGAAGCTCTTGACTTTATATTAAGTCATGCTACGAATCCCTGCCGGAAGCAGGGAGGCCGATCCGCGTCTCCTGGCCGACGGGAGCGAATGCAATGCAGGCACGGGATCGAGCTGATTGGCGGTGCACTTGCGGAAACTGCGCAAACCCTACTTCCGCATCGCCTTGGCCTCCTCCTGCGTCAGCGGCCGCTCGCGGAACCACAGGATCTTGCCGCGGATGGTGGCGAACATCGTATGCGCCTCGAGCTTGCCGGGATAGCGGAACGGCGTGTCGTCGAAGCGCGCCAGCCAGATCTTGATCGGCCGCTCGCGCTCGGTCTCGGCTTCCTTGGGCGCGTCGTCGAATTCGCCGGCCACGCGCTTGGTGTAGATCTCGCACACCAGCACGTCGCCGCGCGCGCCGGGAATGCCGCTCGCCTCGGCCGACTCCATGCCGACCTTGTGCAGGATCACGTCGATGCGCCGCTTGCCGTCGTTGGTGCGCACCGGCTTGTCGCAGGCGGCGTCGCCGGCCATGCCGACGCTCAGCGCCGCCGACAGCGGGTCGAGCGAGCCACGGCGGTCGGCCTCGGAGATCGTCTGCTGCGGCGGCGGCTTCCAGGGCGGGTTGTAGGTCTCGCGCAGGAAGCCGCTGGCGCCGTACTGGGCGAGCCAGGTGCGCGGCTTGCCGTCGACCATGATCGACAGCGAGCCGGCCGTCGGCTCGGCGCCCTGGGTCGAGAAGCCGCCCCAGGCGCGGTTGCGGCCGAAATAGTTCATGGTGATGGCCTTCAGCATGCCTTCCTTGAAGGTGCTGGTCTCGACGTCGTAGCTGGTGCCGTTGAAGCGCGCCGTGACGTCGATGCGAAAGCCGGTGAAGCCCGCGAAGGTGATCTCGTAGCCGATCTCGACCTGGCGCGACTCCTGGCCGAAGGCCGCCGCGGGCATGGCCAGCACCGAGGGCAAAAGCAACGAAGGCCCTACGAAAACTCATGAAATGCCTTTCCAGAGGGGGACTTACGTCGGCCTCCCGGGCACGATAGAAGGCCCTCGCTCTCCCCGCCACTGAACTTACGCGCCCAAAGAAGGCATCTTTTCGTCATGTCCCCTCCCGTCGACGACCGGGCTCCCAAGCTCGAGCTGAGCCGCACCGGGGCGGTCCTGGCCATCCTGGGCCGCCATTTGTGGCCAAAGGGTGAACCGGGTCTGCGCTGCCGCGTCGTGGTGGCGCTGGTGCTGCTGGTGCTGGCCAAGGTCGCCAACGTCTACGTGCCGATCCTCTACAAGCACGCCGTCGACGCGCTGGGCGACAGGACGGCGCAGGCCGTCGCCGTGCCGGTCGTTCTCATTCTCGGCCTACGGCTTCTCGCGCGTGCTGGCCCAGGCGCTCGGCGAGGTGCGCGACGCGGTGTTCGCGCCGGTGTCCCAGCGGGCGATCCGCAATCTCGCGCTCGAGGTCTTCCGCCATCTGCATGCGCTGTCCCTGCGCTTCCATCTCGAGCGCCAGACCGGCGGGCTGAGCCGCGTCATCGAGCGCGGCACGCAGGGCATGGAGTTCCTGATCCGCTTCACGACCTTCAACATCCTGCCGACCCTGCTCGAGATCGCGCTGGTCGGCGCCATCCTGTGGAACCTCTACGACTGGCGCTTCGCCGCCGTGACGCTCGCCATCATCGGCGGCTACATCCTGTTCTCGGTCGCGCTGTCGGAATGGCGCATCAAGTTCGTGCGCCACATGAACGATGCCGACACCGAGGCCAACGCCAAGGCGATCGACAGCCTGCTCAACTACGAGACGGTCAAGTATTTCGGCAACGAGGAGCACGAGGCGCGCCGCTTCGACGTCGGGCGGCGGCGCTACGAGACGGCGGCCATCCGCTCCAGCCGCACGCTGTCGCTGCTCAACATCGGCCAGGGCGTCATCATCTCGATCGGCCTGGTCGTCGGTGATGATCATGGCCGGCTACGGCGTGGTCGCCGGCACCATGACCGTGGGCGACTTCGTGGCGGTCAACGCCTACCTGATCCAGCTCTATCATGCCGCTCAACATGCTGGGCTTCGCCTATCGCGAGATCAGGAACGCGCTGGTCAACATGGAGAAGATGTTCGGCCTGCTCGACGTGCCGGCCGAGATCGCCGACAAGCCGGGCGCGCCGCCGCTCAAGGTCACCGGCGGCGAGATCGTGTTCGACCATGTCGACTTCCGCTACGAGGAGGCGCGCCCCATCCTGCGCGACGTCAGCTTCCGCGTGGCGCCGGGCGACACGGTGGCGATCGTGGGCTCGAGCGGCGCCGGCAAGTCGACCATCTCGCGCATCCTGTTCCGCTTCTACGACGTGGCCTCGGGCGGCGTGCGCATCGACGGCCAGGACATCCGCGACGTGCGCGCAGGCGAGCCTGCGCGCCGCCATCGGCGTGGTGCCGCAGGACACCGTGCTGTTCAACGACACGATCTACTACAACATCTGCTACGGCCGGCCCGACTGCACGCGCGAGCAGGTCGAGGAGGCGGCGCGGCTGGCGCGCATCCACGATTTCATCATGGCGCCTGCCGCAGGGCTACGAGTCGATGGTGGGCGAGCGCGGACTGAAGCTCTCGGGCGGCGAGAAGCAGCGCGTGGCGATCGCCCGCACCATCCTGAAGGACCCGCGCATCCTGCTGTTCGACGAGGCGACCAGCGCGCTCGACACCCGCACCGAGCAGGAGATCCAGCGCTCGCTGGAGGAGGTGAGCCGCGGCCGCACCACGCTGATGATCGCCCATCGGCTCTCGACCATCGTCAATGCCGACGAGATCATCGTGCTCGACCGCGGCCGCGTCGTCGAGCGCGGCCGCCACGCCGAGCTGCTGGCGAGCGACGGCCTCTATGCCGACATGTGGCGCCGCCAGCAGGAGGCCGCGGCCGAGGCCGAGCGCGAGGTCGACCCCAAGGTCGAGGAGCCGCCCTCGTTCCGCGCCGAGGGGCATCTGCGTGTCGCTGAATAGCGCCAGCGCGTCCAGCCGCCCGCTGCTGCCGATCTATCTCTGCTGCCTCGCCTTCGGCCTGCAGGCCGGCACCGGCATGCCGCTGGTGCCGCTGGCGCTGGAGCGTCAGGGCGCGGACAATTTCAGCATCGGCGTGGTGAGCGCGGCCTGGGGCATCGGCATGATCGCCACCGCGCACCGCATCCCCGCGGTCGCCGCCCGGATGGGCGCGGTGCGGCTGATCTGCACGGGCACCCTGCTCAACGCCGCGATCTCGGTGGCCTTCGCCTACACCGAAGGCGTCGGCCTGTGGTTCGTGCTCTGCCTGCTGTCGGGCGCGGTCGGCAGCGTGCCCTGGGTGGTGAGCGAGATCTGGATCAACCTCGTGGCCGAGGAGAGCCGTCGCGGGCGCGCCGTCGCCGTCTACTCGACCCTGGTCGCGCTCGGCCTGGCGGCGGGACCGCTGGTGCTGCAGCTCGTCGGCGTCTACGGTCCGCGGCCCTTCCTGCTGAACGCCGCGCTCGGCCTGCTGGTGATCCTGCCGCTGCTGCTCACGGCGCAGCGGGCGCCGCCGCATCCGGCCGATGGGACGCGGCGGCTTCGCGCGGGTCTTCGCCCTGGCGCCCGTCGCCCTGCTGGCCGCGCTGGCCAGCGGCCTGGGCGAGCTGGTCGCCTTCAGCTTCCTGCCGATCTTCGCCCTCGAGGCCGGCGTGGCGGCCGAGACCGGCGCCACGTGGCTGTCGGCCTTCGTCATCGGCAACCTCGTCCTGCAATGGCCGATCGGCTGGATGGCCGATCATTTCGACCGCCGCGCCGTGCTCGCCGGCTGCGCGCTCTCGAGCGCGCTCCTGGTGGCGACGGTGACCCTGCTCGATCCGCACGACTTCGCCATCCTGGGCGTGCTGCTGCTGTGGGGCGGCATCTCCTTCGGCATCTACACGGTCGGGCTGGCGCTGCTCGGCCAGCGCTTCCAGGGCGGCGACATCGCGCGCGCCAATGCCGCCTTCACCATGGTCTACACGCTGGGCGGCCTGGTCGGCCGGCCGATCGCCGGCGGCGCCATGGACGCGCTCGGCCGGTCCGGCCTCACCCTCACCGTGGCCTTCTTCTACGCCGTCGCCGCGGCGGCCGCCTTGCTGGCGTTCCACCGCGGCCGCTGATAAGTCTGGCGGCTCATGAGCGCGTCAGCCGCCAAGTCGGACAAAGCAGCCGATCCGCTCCTCGCGCCCCTGCTGGCCGGGGACCGGCGCGCGCTGGCGCAGGCCATCACCCTGATCGAATCGACGCGCGGCGACCATCGCGAGCGGGCCGACGCCCTGCTGGGCGCGCTGCTGCCGCACACCGGCAGGTCGGTGCGGCTCGGCATCACCGGCGTGCCGGGCGTCGGCAAGTCGACCTTCATCGAGCGCTTCGGCCTCTCGCTGCTCGAGCGCGGCCGGTCGCTGGCGGTGCTGGCCATCGATCCGTCGTCCAAGCGCGGCGGCGGCTCGATCCTGGGCGACAAGACGCGCATGGAGGAGCTGTCGCGCCGGCAGGCGGCCTTCATCCGGCCGTCGCCGGCCGGCGCCACCCTGGGCGGCGTGGCCCGGCGCACGCGCGAGACGATGCTGCTGGTCGAGGCCGCGGGCTTCGACACGGTGATCGTCGAGACCGTCGGCGTGGGCCAGTCCGAGACGGCGGTCGCCGACATGGTCGACATGTTCATCGTGCTGCTGCTGCCCGGCGGCGGCGACGACCTGCAGGGCATCAAGCGCGGCGTGATCGAGCTCGCCGACCTGATCGTGGTCAACAAGGCCGACGGCGACCTGAAGGCGACGGCGCGGCGCTCGGCCAGCGACTACCAGCATGCGCTGCGCATGCTGCGCTCGCCGATCGCCGGCTGGACGCCCGAGGTCACGACCTGCTCGGCGCTGACCGGCGAGGGCGTGGCCGAGATCTGGCAGGTCGTCGAACGGTTCTTCGCCGCGGTGGGCGAGAAGGGCATCGCCCGCCAGCGCGCCGAGCAGGCCCGCGCCTGGATGTGGAACGAGGTCGGCGAGACCCTGCTGGCCGAGCTGCGCCGGCACCCGGAGGTCCGCAAGCTGGCGTCCGGGCTGGAGCGCGAGGTCGAGGCCGGCCGCTCGACCCCCGCCGCGGCGGCCCGCCGTATGCTAGAAGCCTTCCATGGCCGCTAAGTCCTTCGTCCGCCGGGCCCGCCGCGCCGCCGCCAAGACGGAATTGCCGTTCTGGAAGCGCAAGACGCTCGCCCAGATGACCAAGCAGGAGTGGGAGTCGCTGTGCGACGGCTGCGGCATGTGCTGCGTCAACAAGCTGGAATACGAGGGCACCGGGGAGCTCGCCCAGACCGATACCTGCTGCAAGCTTCTCGACCCCAAGACGGCGCGCTGCCGGGACTACAGGAACCGCAAGAAGATCGTGCCGGACTGCATCCAGCTCACCCCAAAGGTAGTGGCCAAGATGGACTGGCTGCCCAAGACCTGCGGCTACCGGCTGGTCCACTTCCGCCAGGACCTCTACTGGTGGCATCCCCTGGTGTCGGGCGACCCGGAAACCGTGCACGAGGCGGGAATCTCGGCCCGCGGGCGGGTCATTCCGGAGGACCAGGTCGAGGATATCAGTGAACGGGTGGTGGACTGGTTTGCTTGACGGGACCCCTGCCGGCCCGTAAAAAGCCGGCCTTCCCGCCCCCTCGGCGGGATCGTTTTTTAGCGGATATCGCCATGCCCCGTCGTTGCGCCCTGTCGGGCAAAGCCGTCCAGTACGGCAACAATGTGAGCCACGCCAACAACAAGACCCGGCGCCGGTTCATGTCCAACCTGCAGGTCGGCTCCGTCCTGTCCGATGCGCTGGGCCACACGGTGCGCCTGCGGATCACGCCGCGCGGCATGAAGACCATCGAGCACAATGGCGGCATCGACGCCTACCTGCTGGGCACCAACGACAGCAAGCTCAGCCCCGAGATGAAGGTGCTGAAGCGCCGCGTCGCCTCGGCCAAGGCCAAGAAGGATGCCAAGAAGGCGGCAGCGTAGCTGCCATCCCGAGCCGCAGGCGAGGGACCTCGCCGCCTCAAAAATAGATCTCTCCACTTCGCCGCGCGCTGCGCGGCTCCGGTCGAGATGGCGCCTACGGCGCCAGCTCGAACAGCAGCAGGATGTTGCGCTGGAGCGGATTGAAGTTGTCGTCCGAGATCAGCCACAGCAGCGTCTCGCCGCGCGATCCCTTGGTCACGGCCAGCCCTTCCAGATTGTCGACCGCGTAGGGCGAGGCGAGCCACGCCAGCTCCTGGGGCCGCACCGTGCCGCCGGCCCTGAGCTGGGCGGCCTCGAAGCGCATCACCCGGCAGCGCACGCCGCGCACCATGTCGAAGGCGCGCTCGATGGTGGCGAACGAACCGTCGGGCAGCATGGCGATCGCCGTCGGATGGAAGTCGGGGATCTCGGCATAGTCGAAGGTCTGCCAGGTGTAGCGGCCGTCCTGGCCGCGGCTGGCCGATCCAGCCCACCACCGTGCCCGGCCGCAGGCTGTATTCCTCGCTGATCGCGATCACCCGGCCGTCGGGCAGCGCGGTCAGGGTTTCGATGCCGCCGTTGGACGGCTGGCGGCCGATATCGGCCGGCCCCTCGAACGGCGTCGGCGTCGAGGTGAGCGTCTTGTATCGCCACAGGCGATGGCGCCGCTCGAAGGAGACCAGCCAGGAACCGTCGGGCATCAAGGCCATGCCTTCGGCATCGGCCTCGACCTTGTTCTCCAGCAGGCGGCCGTCGAGGCCGCGCAGCTGGCCGATCCTGCCGTTGCTCAACCCGGCCAGATTGCCCTTGGCGTCGTAGTCGATGGCCGCGGTGAGCCAGGCCCCTTCGTCGGAGATCGAGGTGAGCGTCCGGCCGTCGGGCGAGACATGGAGGTCCGACCAGCCGCCGAAACTGGGCGAATTGGCCTTCATCGAGAGGCCGCCGCGCCAGGCCAGGCGGCCGATCCTGGTGGCGGCCGGGTCGTCGAACTTGAGGGGCAGCGCGGTGCTGCGGATGTCGAGCGGCTGCTCCTGCGCGCCCGCCGGCGGCAGGGCTGCGCTGGTGCAGGCGGCGGCCAGCAGGCAGAGGGCGACGAGCGAGCGGACGGCCGGGAACAAGCTCAGGCGGCGCGCCGTCCCGACTTGCCGGCAGCCGCCTTGGCGCCGCCCCGCCCACGGCGGGCGGTCGCCAGCTTCTTCGCCTCCTCCTCGTCGAACAGCGAGGCGAGCTGCTCCATCATCGTGCCGCCGAGCTGGTCGGCGTCGACGATGGTGACGGCGCGGCGGTAGTAGCGCGTGACGTCGTGGCCGATGCCGATGGCGATCAGCTCGACCGGCGAGCGCGTCTCGATCCAGTCGATGACGTCGCGCAGGTGGCGCTCGAGGTAATTGCCGGGGTTCACCGACAGGGTCGAATCGTCGACCGGCGCGCCGTCGGAGATCACCATCAGGATCTTGCGTTCCTCGGTGCGCGGCAGCAGGCGGTTGTGCGCCCACAGCAGCGCCTCGCCGTCGATATTCTCCTTGAGGATGCCCTCGCGCAGCATCAGGCCGAGATTCTTGCGCGCCCGCCGCCACGGCGCATCGGCCGGCTTGTAGACGATGTGGCGCAGGTCGTTCAGGCGGCCCGGATTGGCGGGCTTGCCGGCGGCCAGCCATTGCTCGCGGCTCTGGCCGCCCTTCCAGGCGCGCGTGGTGAAGCCCAGGATCTCGACCTTCACGCCGCAGCGCTCGAGCGTGCGGGCGAGGATGTCGGCGCTCATCGCGGCGACCGTGATCGGCCGGCCGCGCATCGAGCCGGAATTGTCGATCAGCAGCGACACCACCGTGTCGCGGAAGTTGGTGTCCTTCTCCTTCTTGAAGGAGAGCGCATGCATGGGATTGGCGACGATGCGGGCGAGCCGCGCGGCGTCGAGCGTGCCCTCGTCGAGATCGAAGTCCCACGAGCGGTTCTGCTGCGCCATCAGGCGGCGCTGCAGGCGGTTGGCGAGCTTGCCGATCACGCCCTGCAGGTGGGAGAGCTGCTGGTCGAGATGGTTGCGCAGCCGGCCGAGCTCCTCGGCGTCGCACAGCTGGTCGGCCTCGACGATCTCGTCGAACTTCACCGTGTAGGCGTGATACTGCTGGCCGAGCGGCTCGTTGGAGAGCGCCCCGGGCGGCAGCCATGGCCGTTCGGCGCGGCCCGGCTCCTCCTCGTCGCCCGAGCCCATCTGCATCTCGGTCTGGGCCTGGTCGGCCACCGTCTCGGAGGCATCCTCCTGCTCGGAGGCGTCTTCGGTCTCCTCGCCCTGCGCGCCGTAGCCGTGGGTCTCGCTGGAATCGCTCTGGTCGTCGCCGGTCTCGTTGGACTGGCCGTCGGCGTTCTCCTGGTCCTGCGACTCGTCCTGATCGTCGTCCTGCAGGTCGGCCGATTCGTCGCCGAGCTTGAGATCGCGGATGAGCTGGCGGGCGGCGCGCGCGAAGGCTTCCTGGTTGCCGAGCGACTCGCGCAGCTTCTGGAAATCGCGGCCGGCGGCGGACTCCACGTCGGCCCGCCACATGTCGACCATCGCCTTGGCCGACTCGGGCGGCTGGGCGCCCAGAAGCTGCTCGCGGGCGATCAGGCCGATCACGTCGGCGATCGGCGCGTCGTCCTTGGACTTGATGCGGGCATGGCCGCGCTGGTCGGAGCGCTGGCGCCACAGGGCGGAAAGATTGTCGGCGACGCCCGCCATGCGCCTGGCGCCCAGCGCCTCGACGCGGACCTGCTCGACGGCCTCGAAGATCGCCCGCGCGGTCTCGCCGCGCGGCACGCGGCGCAGATGGGTCTTGCGGTCGTGATGGCGCAGCTTCAGCGCCATGGAGTTGGCCTCGCCGCGCACGCGGCTCACATCCTCGACCGGCAGGTCGCGCGCCGGCACGGTGATGCGCGCCTCGCTGCCCAGCAGCGAGCCGCCATCGGGGACGAAGGAGACGTTCACTTCCTTGCGCGACACCGCCCGCATGGTGGTGGCGGTGACGCGGCGGAACTCTTCGAGCGGCGTGGTGTCCTTGGCCATGGACGGCCCTCTTTCAGTGCAGCTTGCCGCCCTTGCCGCTCGACGGGGGAAGTTCCTTGCCGAAGCAGCGCTGATAGTACTCGGCGAGCGTGCTGCGCTCGACCTCGTCGCACTTGTTGAGGAAGGTCAGCGGAAGGCAAAGCCGATGTCGCCGCCGAAGATGCGTGCATTCTCGGCCCAGGTCATCACCGTACGCGGCGACATCACGGTCGAGATGTCGCCGGCGATGAAGCCCGCGCGCGTGAGGTCGGCCAGCGCCACCATGGCGGACAGGATCTTGCGGCCCTCGTCGGTGTCGTAGACCGGCGTCTTGGCGGCGACGATGTTCACTTCCTGGTCGTGCGGCAGGTAGTTCAGCGTGGTCACGATCGACCAGCGGTCCATCTGGCCCTGGTTGATCTGCTGCGTGCCGTGATAGAGGCCGGTCGTGTCGCCGAGGCCCACCGTATTGGCGGTCGAGAACAGGCGGAACGCCGGGTGAGGGCGGATGACCTTGTTCTGGTCGAGCAGGGTGAGCTTGCCTTCGACCTCGAGCACGCGCTGGATCACGAACATGACGTCGGCGCGGCCGGCGTCGTACTCGTCGAACACCAGCGCCGTCGGGTTCTGCAGCGCCCACGGCAGGATGCCTTCGCGGAACTCGGTGACCTGCTTGCCGTCGCGCAGCACGATCGCGTCCTTGCCGATCAGGTCGATACGGGAGATGTGGCTGTCGAGGTTGACGCGCACGCAGGGCCAGTTGAGCCGCGCCGCGACCTGCTCGATATGGGTCGACTTGCCGGTGCCGTGATAGCCCTGGACCATGACACGTCGGTTGTGAGCGAAGCCGGCGAGGATCGCCAGCGTCGTGTCGTGGTCGAACAGGTAGGCGTCGTCGACCTCCGGCACGTGCTCGGAGGCCTGGCTGAAGGCCGGCACTTCCATGTCGGTGTCGATGCCGAACAACTGACGGGCTGAAACCTTGATATCCGGCATGCCCGAAACGTTCTGCCGGGCCGCGGTCGTCGTAGAAGCCATCACATGTCCTACAAAACAAAGCCCGCCAAATTGCGGGTTTAAAGGATAGTCGCAGGCCGAATTGTGCACTGCAAGCGGCCAATTGGCGGGGCTGCCCCAACTGGGGCTAATCACTCCGCCGGCAGGTGCTCGCAGGCCCGCAGGGTGGAATAGGCAGCATTGATCTGCTTCAGCCTTTCCTCTGCGTCCCGCGCCCCGCCATTGGCGTCGGGATGATGCAGTTTGACCAGTTCTTTGTAACGAGATTTCACGTCGGCCAGGGTCAAGGGCCATGAAAGTTCAAGAACGCCCAGGGCATTGCGCTCCGCCGACGTCAGTTGCTCGCTGCCGTCGTAGGGCGGCGGCGTCGGCCTTTCGCCCAGGCCCGCATCGCCCGCGAGGTCGAACGGATCGACGATATGGGCATACGAGCCACCGCCGCGACGCACGCCAAGCGGCCAGACCGGACGGCGCCATGTCGTGTCGGCCCGGATATGGGCTTCGATCTGCTCGGCATCAAGGCCCGCGAAATAGTCCCACCTTCTATTGTACTCGCGGACATGCTCGAGGCAGAACCAGCGATAGTCGGTCAGGCGATCGCGCGCCCGGGGCGCGCGGTAGTCGCCGCACAGCCGGCAGCCCGGCGCTTCGCACACCCGCTCCTGGGTCTTGGCGCCGTCCGTCGCCGTAAGAGGTTTCATGCGCCGTCGAGGCATTCGGGTAATATGTGTTCAACGGTTTGGCGGGGCAAGAGAGAGCAACGATGGGCAAGGTCGCGACGGCGATTGACAAGAAGCTTCGAAGTGAATTGGCGCCGCTGCGTCTTGCCATCGAGGACGAGTCGTCTCGCCATCGCGGCCATGCCGGCTGGCGCGAGGGCGGCGAGACCCACTTCCGGGTCGAGATCGTGTCGGCGGCTTTTGAAGGCCAGGGCCGCGTGGCGCGCCAGCGGATGGTCTATGCCGCGCTCAAGGACGAGCTCGCCGCGGGCTTGCATGCGCTGGCGCTGACGACGCTGACGCCGGCGGAAGACGAGCGGCGGCTTTAGCCTTCCATCTCGATGTCCTTGCCCTCGGCTGCGGCGCGCACCGCGTCGGCGTCCGGTCCCGTATAGAACTGCGGCGCCCAGCGGCGCACCACCGCGCCGTCAGCCGCCCAGGCATGGCAGGTGTCGATGACGTACGGCTTGCGTGGCGGCTTGGGCGCTGCGTCGGCTTCGGCGGCGTGGCCCATCTTGGCGTGATGGGTGCGAGCGAGCTCGCGAGCCTTGCCCGACGACACGGTCTGGAAGGCCGTCGTGGCCACCGGGCCCAGAAGCTCGACGATATGCGTGCAGCCGTGGACGCCGCCCAGCCGGGCGCGCACCTCGCGATGGAAGCCGCCGCCGATCCTGAGCCCGATCAGCTTCCTGAAGTCGGGCGCGACATCGCCGCAGACGCGATACGGCGATTTGTCGGTCACCGCCTCGACGTCGACGATGGTGAATTGGGGGTCGATGGTGAGGCGGATCGACATGTCATGCACGAAGTCGCCGGGCTTGAGCGGCCCGCGCCATTCGTTGGCATGTTCATAGGTCTTCTCGTCGGTGATGCGACCCTCGATGTCCCAGAGCCCGTCGTCGCGGAAGAAGCCCTGGCAGGTGACGCGACGCGTATGCAGGTGCTGTCGCCCGACCGGCGGCGAAAGCGGCATGGCAGAACCTCTCGGCTGATGCTTCAGATGGTGGCCGCCTCTATGGCGGCCGGCGGCACGATGCGCAACTCGGCGATGCGCGTGCCTTCGCGCTTCAGAATTTCAAAGCGGAAACCGTAAAATGCATAGGTCTGGCCGACTTCGGGGATGCGACGGGCCTCGTGCAGCACCAGGCCGGCGATGGTGATGGCGACGTCCTCCGGCAGGCCCCAGCCGAATTCGCGGTTGAGGTCGTGGATCGGCACGTCGCCCTGGCAGATCAGGCTGCCATCCTCGCGCTTGACGACGCCGCGCTTGATGGCGTCGTGCTCGTCCTCGATGTCGCCGGTGATCTCCTCGATGATGTCCTCGAGGGTGACGATGCCGCGCAGCGCGCCATACTCGTCGACGACGATGGCGAAATGCTCGTGGCGGGCGCGGAAGGCCTGAAGCTGGTCGAACAGCACCGTCGATTCGGGAATGAACCAGGGCGGCGTCATCACCTCCTCGAGCTTGACCGCCGACGGGCTCCCCGCGGCGCTGACGGCGCGGAACAGATCCTTGGCGTGGACGACGCCGATGATGTTGTCCGGCTCGCCACGATAGACGGGAATGCGGGTGTAGGGGGCGGCCAGCACCTGGCTCACCACGGACTCCATGGGCTGGTCGGCGTCGATCAGGGCGACATTGCCGCGATGGGTCATGACGTCGCCGACCGTGCGGTCGCCGAGGTCGAGCACCGAGCGCAGCATCGCCTTTTCGGCAGGGGCATCCTCGTCCATCTGGCCGGCGCCGTGCAGCTCGATGGCGCCGCGCAGGAGTTCGTCGTGTTCGCCCGGTTCCGGGCCGCGGTCGGTGCGCACGCTCAACAGCCTGAGGAAAATGCGCGAGATCCAGGCGACGGCGCGTGCCATGGGACCCAGGATCTTGAGGGTGAGGACGATCGAGGGCGCCAGCATCAGCGCCACCCGGTCGGCGCGCAGCAGCGCCCAGGTCTTGGGCATCACTTCGGCGAAGATCACGACCATCACGCCGACCGCCACCGTGGCGTAGACGATGCCGGCCGCACCGAACAACGCCGTCAGCACCGCCGTGGTGAGCGACGCCGACAGGATGTTGACGACGCTGTTGCCCAGCAGCACGGCGCTCACCGTCTCGTCCTTGCGGTCGAGCAGGCCGTTCACCAGGGCGGCGCGCTTGTTGCCTTGCTGGGCGAGTCGGTGCATGCGCGGCCGCGAGGCGCCGGTGATCGCCGTTTCGGCCGCCGACATGTAGGCGCCCAGCAGCAGGCAGAGAAACACCAGCGGCCAGGCGAGGTGGAGCGGCAATTCGAGATGGAAATCGCCTTCCATATCGGGATCAGGTGGTGATGGCGTGGTCGAGCAGGCCGCGCAACGCGCCCTCGTCGACCTCGCGGCTGACGAAGGCCTGGCCGATGCCGCGCGCCAGGACGAAGGTGAGCCTGCCGGCTTCGGCTTTCTTGTCGCCGCGCATATGCTCGATCAGCCGGGCGGCGTCCCAGCGGCGGCGGTTGCCGCCGCCGATCGAGCGCAGGTGCACCGGCAGGCCGACGGCGCCAAGATGGCGGCGCACGCGCTCGGCGTCGGCCGGAGGGCAAAGGCCGAGACGGGCCGACAGGTCGAAGGCCATCGCCATGCCCGTTCCGACGGCCTCGCCGTGCAGCAGGTCGGGCCCGAAGCCGGTTTCGGCCTCGAGCGCATGGGCGAAGGTGTGACCGAGATTGAGCAGCGCGCGCAGGTCGGTGGTCTCGCGCTCGTCGGCGGCGACGATGCGGGCCTTGGCAAGGCAGCTCTGCTCGATGGCGTAGCTGCGCCTGACGGCATCGCCCGACAACAGGCCGGCGCCGTTCTGCTCGCACCAGGCAAAGAATTCCGGCTCGTCGATCAACCCGTACTTGGCGACTTCGGCGTAGCCGGCCAGAAGCTCGCGCCGCGGCAACGTGTCGAGGACATCGGTGTCCGCCAGCACCAGGCGCGGCTGGTAGAAGGCGCCCACCAGGTTCTTGCCATGGCGCGTATTGATGCCGGTCTTGCCTCCGACGGAGGAATCGACCTGGGCGAGCAGCGTCGTCGGAACCTGGATGAAGTCGACGCCGCGCAGCAGCACGGCCGCGGCAAAGCCCGTAAGATCGCCCACCACGCCGCCGCCCAATGCAACCAGCGTCGTCTTGCGGTCGGGATGCCGGTCGAGCAGATCGTTCATCAAACGGCCGAAGGCCGCAAATTCCTTGCTGCCTTCGCCCGCCGGCACGGTGATGGCGCTCGTCCGTACCCCTGCCTTGTCGAACGAAGCCGCCAGCCGCGCGCCATAGAGCGGTGCCACCGTGTCGTCGCTGACGATGACGGCCCGCGGTGCGGCGAGGAGGGGCCGGCTGAGTTCGCCGGCACGGTCGATCAGCCCGGGACCGATCGCGATATCGTAGCCGCGGCCGGCGAGGTCGACACGGATCGTGCGCATTCTGGAAGTCGCCTGGACGTTCATGCCGGGGCCTTCGCTGTCTGCGCCTGCAGATAGGTGCGCAATGCCTCGATCACCTGGTCGGTCGTGCGGTCGGCGGGCTGGGCGGTCGAATCGACGACGATGTCGGCCTCGGCATAGATCGGGTAGCGATCGGCCATCAGTCGGCCGAGGATCTCCTTGGGGTCGCCCTGGCGCAGCAACGGACGGTGACCGCGTCGCCGGACGCGGTCGAACAGCACGTCGAGCTCCGCGCGCAGCCACACCGTTACCGCCCGGGCGCGCATCAGGGCGCGCGTCTCGGGATGGATGTAGGCGCCGCCGCCGGTCGACAGCACGTGCGGCGGCTTGTCGAGCAGGCGGGCGATCACCCGGCGCTCGCCGGCGCGGAACTCGGTCTCGCCGTACCTCACGAAGAACTCGGCGATCGAACAGCCGGCCGCACGCTCGATTTCGTCGTCGGCATCGACGAACGGCAAGCCGAGCCGCATCGCCAGCCGCTTGCCGATGGCGCTCTTGCCGGCGCCCATCAGGCCGACGAGGGCCACGGTGCGCGGCAGCAACAAGGGTGAGGAAGCCTCCATGACGAACTGCAGCTATGGATGTCGCCCATTCCGCCTGCGGTTTCAAGCGACAGGCCGAAGAAGCCGCGGCGATTGCCGCATCGGCGGCGTCCGGGTAGTTTGCCTGCGCCGTGCCCATGTTCCGTTCCCGACATCGTTTCAGCGTGCCGACCTTGAAGATCGGGCCGGTGATTTTCGTCGTGGTCGTCGGCCTGCTGGTTGCCGGCCTCGTGGCGCTGGCCGTCATCGAGCCACAGCCGCCAACGCGCCATTTCGAGGTGACTGTCCCCAGTGACCGCTTTGCGCGCTAGCCTCGCCGCCATCGCCGTTCTCGGCTTTCTGGTCGCGCTGCCCGTATCGGCGCAGGCGCCCAATTTCGACGACAAGCCGACCGGCTTCCTGACCGTGCGGACCGGCGGCATGGCGGCCGATGCCTGGAACGGCACGTCGCTGGCCACCGCCAAGCGCCTGGTCTCGGCGTTGCCCGCCGCGCCGCGCAGCCGCGCCTTGCGCGACCTGCAGTTCCTGGTGCTGGTGAGCGAGCTCACGCCGCCGCCGCCGGACGGCAGCCCGCCGCCCAGCCTGTTTGCCCGCAAGGTCGAGAAACTGGCGGCCATGGGCGAAGGCGAGAGCCTGAACGAAATGGTGCGCAGTGCCGGGGCCTACGGCGATCCCGTCATCGCCACCACCGTGGCCAACGCCATGATGATGGCCGGCGAACGTCAGGGCGCCTGCGCCATCGTGCGCAACTGGCAGCTCACCGAACCGTTCGGCCGGCGCGCCCAGGCCGCCTGCAGGCTGGTCGACGGCGAAACCACGGCCGCGCCAGCCGGCGTGGCGTCCGGCCAGTTCGATGGCCCCGCCGTCATGGTGCTGGACCTCACCCATGGCCGGCCTCCCGCCGCCGTGCTGCAGTCCATGCTGCCGCCCGTCATTCGCGCCCTGGTGGGGATGAAGTCGCTGCCGATCGCCACCCGGCTCGAGGTCGCCGAACGCGGCGAAGCATTGGCGGTCATCGAGGCGACGCGGCTCGGCGATCTCTACCTCGAGGCGATACGCGACGGCGCCGCGCTGCCGTCGGCAATGGCGCGGCGCGCGCAGCTCGTCGCGGCCGCGCGCAACGCCACCAATGCGCAGGAAATCATCAACTCGATCGTCGCCGTCTATAGCGAGGCGCACGGCAGCCCGATGTTCCCGACGATTGCCCGAGCCAGCGCGGCGGGCCTGCTCAACCTGCCGGCCAAGCCGCAATTTGCCAGCGTCGCGCAGGAAGCGATGCGCGGCTTTCTTCTTCTGGGCGACAAGAAGCAGGCCCAGGCCTGGACGCGGCTGGCGCTCAATGCCGCCTACAACAACGTGCAGGCGCTGAATTCGCTCGATCACCTGCTGCCGCTGGCCGCCATCGCCGGCATCGACGATCCCAAACGGCTGCCGCCGGCCGAGGTCAATCGCTGGTACGAGGTCCTTCGTCAGGACGATCCCGCCCGCGCGGCGTTGCGGGGCTATCTGCTGCTCGAGTTGTTTCGCGCCACCGGCATCGACGTGCCGCGGGGCTCGACGCAACTGCCCGAGGCGCCGCCGGCCAATGTCCGCCTGGTCATGCCGCCCGCCGCCACCTTGCAGCCGCTCCAGGCGGCCAGCGCCGGCCGCCGCCGCGCCGAGGCGTCGCTGCTGGCATCGATCGCGGCCGGCGAGACGCCGCTCGACGAACTTCATCCCGCCGCGGTCGCCGCCATCGTGCGGGCGCTGCGCCAGGTCGGCGAGGATCATGCCGCGCGCCTGTTCGCGATCGAGACTGCGATCGCCTACGGCTTGTGACCGGCCTCGTGAAGAAGAAGCCTTCCGCGCCGCTGTCGCGTGAAGCGCAGGCCTTCCTCGAGATGCTGGCCGCCGAGCGGGGCGCGTCGAAGAACACCGCGGCGGCCTACGGCACCGACCTCAGGGATCTCGAAGCCTTCCTGGCGCGGCGCAACCGCAAGCCGGTGACCGCCGATGCCGCCGCCCTGCGCGCCTATCTCAAGTCGCTCGACTATCTCGGCATGACGCCGCGCACGGTGGCGCGCCGCCTGTCGGTGATCCGCCAGCTCTTCCGCTTCCTGCTGGCCGAGCGCCTGCGCGACGACGATCCGGCGAGCACGCTCGATTCGCCGCGGCTGGGCCGGCCGCTACCCAAGGTGCTGTCGCGCGTCGAAGTCGATCGGCTGATCGAGGTCGCGCAGGCTAAAGGCGGCGAAGATGGTGGCCGCTTGGAAACGCTGCTCGAGATCCTCTACGGCACTGGCCTGCGGGTGTCCGAGCTGGTGATGTTGCCGGTAGTTGCGGCCGAGCGAGATCCGGTCATGCTAGTCGTGCGAGGCAAGGGTGATAAGGAGCGACAAGTGCCGCTCTCGGACCCGGCACGCGTTGCCATCGCGAAATGGCTGCAAATACGCGCGGCAGCACTCGCAGAGGGCGAGACCTCGCGCTATCTTTTTCCATCGCGCGGCCGCACGGGACATCTGACGCGTCAACGTTTCGCCCAGCTCTTGAAAGAGGCGGCGCTCGCGGGCGGCATCGATCCAGCACGCGTTTCGCCGCATGTATTGCGCCACGCTTTCGCCAGCCATCTGCTGGAGGCAGGTGCCGATTTGCGCAGCGTGCAGCTCATGTTGGGCCACGCCGACATCGCAACGACTCAGATCTATACTCATGTCGTGCCAGAAAAGTTGCGATCACTGGTGGAAGATAATCATCCCCTGGCGCGTCGGCGCCGTCGGCCGGCCGGTTGACAGGATTCCGGTACCGGGCGACATCTGAATTCAATGACCACGTATCTCGACTTCGAGAAGCCGATCGCGGAGCTCGAAAGCAAGATTGCCGAGCTCAGGCACCTGCCGAACTCGGGCGATGTCGACATCGCCGAGGAGGTCATGCGCCTGCAGGACAAGGTGCAGAAGCAGCTCCGCGCGACCTACGCCAAGCTCGCGCCGTGGCAGCGCGTGCAGGTGGCGCGGCATGCCGAGCGGCCGCACGCCCAGCGCTATATCGACCGGTTGATCACCGACTACATGCCGCTCGCCGGCGACCGCACGTTCGGCGAGGACGCCGCCGTGGTGGGCGGCCTGGGCCGGCTCGACGGCCGCAGCATCGTCGTGCTCGGCCAGGAGAAGGGCGACGACACCGATTCGCGCATCAAGCACAATTTCGGCATGGCGCGGCCTGAAGGCTATCGCAAGGCGCAGCGCCTCATGAAGCTCGCCGACCGGTTCGGCCTGCCGGTGCTCACCCTGGTCGACACGTCCGGCGCCTATCCCGGCATCGATGCCGAGGCGCGCGGCCAGGCCGAGGCCGTCGCCACCTCGATCGATACCTGCCTGTCGCTCGGCGTGCCGCTGGTCAGCGTCGTGATCGGCGAGGGCGGCTCGGGCGGGGCGCTGGCGATCGCCTCGGCCGACCGCGTCTACATGCTGGAGAACTCGATCTATTCGGTGATCTCGCCGGAAGGCTGCGCCTCGATCCTGTGGCGCGACAATGCCAACGCCCAGGAGGCCGCCGAGGCGATGAAGGTGACGGCGGGCGATCTCAAGAAGCTCGAGGTGATCGACGAGGTCATCCCCGAGCCGATGGGCGGCGCCCATCGCGCGCCGGAGGAGACCATCGACCTCGTCGGCAAGGTGGTCACCGAGGCGTTGGGCGAACTCTCCCAGCTCGATCGCGACACCCTGCGCAAGCGCCGCCAGGAGAAGTTCCTGGCGATGGGCAAGAAGGGACTTTAGGCCTTCGCCTTCCCGGCCGTGGCGTCCCACAGGGGCGCGGCCATGGTCTCGCTGAAGTTCTTGAACATCAGGTTGAACGAGATGCTGATGCGCTCGCTCTGGCCGTCATTGGCCGGCACCGTGTGCTTCAGCCAGGCCGGGAAGATGACCAGCCGGCCTTCCTTGCTCTGGGCGTTGGCGCCGTTGGCGGTGAACTTGGTGTACTGCCGCGGCCTGGGCATGATCATCGAGGCCTGCCCGCGCGGATCCTGGAAGATGATCTGCGAGCCGGGCGAGGGGATGGCCACGTAGTAGACGCCGCTCAGGTAGTTGTTGGGATGATGGTGCATCGGATGGTAGGCGCCCGGCGGATTGACGTTGGCCCAGCAGCCGGTGATGCCCATCGGATACTGGTCGACCTGCAGGAAGCGAGCGACGCCGCGCGCCGCCGTCTCCACGAGCTTGGCGAATTCGGCGAAGGCGGGCTTGGTATGGAGGTCCTGCGGCGTCTGCCAGTTGCTTCCGGCGGGGATCTTCGGCCGCGGCGATATCATGCGCTCGATCTCGGCCCGGAGCTGGGCGTTCAGCGCGGCCGCGGCGGCGGGCTGCAGGTCCACGATCCAGAGCGGCGTGGGGAAGATTTCCTGGACTTCCTGCTTTTCGATCATGCGCCACTATAGCTGAATTCATTTTCCGTCGGCGGCGCCCGGGCGGTGGAGAAGCCGAGCCGCAAGGCCGCACCACGGACCAGGAGCCGCATCATGAAAGTCTCCCCCGCCAGGGCGCCGCCGGGCATTTGCAGGCAGCGCCTTTCGGTGGTCCAATCGCGGCCAAGCACAGGATCGGGAGGAACCCAGGAGGAAGCCGTGGCCATCACCGTCCAGCCGATCACGCCGGATTTCGCCGCCGAAGTAGGCGACGTCGCGCTCAGCCGGCCGCTCGCCGCCGAGGACCTCGCCGCCATCCGCGCGGCCTTCAGCCAAATATGCCGTGCTGGTCATTCCCGACCAGGAGTTCGACGACGAAAGCCAGCTCGTCTTCGCCCGTCATTTCGGGCCGCTCGAGACCACGGTCTTCAAGGCGCGCAAGGACCACAAGCTGCGCCTGCACGAGAACATGGCCGATGTCGGCAATCTCGATGCCGAGAACCGCATCCTCACCAGCAACGACCGCCAGCGGCTGTACAATCTCGGCAACCGGCTGTGGCACACCGATTCCTCGTTCAAGCGCCTGCCGGCCTACTGCTCCATGCTGCATGCCCGCTCGATCCCGCCGATCGGCGGCCAGACCGAGTTCGCCGACTTGCGGGCGGCCTACGATGCCCTGCCCGAGGCGGCCAGGCGGCGGATCGCGGGTCTGGTGGCCGAGCATTCGATCATGATCTCGCGCGCCAAGCTCGGCTTCACCGACTTCGACGAGAGCGAGCGCGAGGCCTTCAAGCCGGTGCCGCAGGTCCTGGTGCGCCGGCTGCAGGATAGCGGCCGCATGAGCCTCTATATCGCGAGCCACGCCGGCACGATCCGCGGCATGGCCGACGACGAGGCGCGGAAGCTCCTGGAGGAGCTGACGGCGCACGCCACGCAGCGCCAGTTCGTCTACAGCCATCGCTGGCGGGTGAAGGACCTCGTGATCTGGGACGATCGCTGCACCATGCATCGCGGCTTGGCGTTCGACGACCAGCGCTACAAGCGCGACATGCGGCGCGCCACCGTCTCGGACGTGGCCCCGACCTGCGAGCAGATGGGCCTGGCCGTCGCCGCCGAATGACGCCGGCGGCGTTCGCCAAGCTCGCGCTGTCGCTCGACGGCGCGGTCGAGGGAGCCCATGGCGGGCACGCCGACTTTCGCGCCGGCGGCAAGGTGTTCGCCACCTTGGGCTATCCCGACAAGGACTGGGGCATGGTCAAGCTCACGCCCGAGCAGCAGCAGATGCTGGTCGCGGCGGAGCCCGCGATGTTCGTGGCGGTCAAGGGCACCTGGGGCCTGCGCGGCGCCACCTCCGTGCGCCTGGCCGAGGTGGATGCCCGCACCATGCGCAGCGCTCTTGCCATGGCGTGGCGGAACGTGACTGCCTCGAAGCCGAGGAAAGCTAAACTCGCCGCCGCATGATCGTGCGCCGCCACGGCGGATGACCGTGGCTGTTCTCGATCGTGAACTGAAGGCGGAAGGCCCGCGGCCATGCTCCGCGCGGCACCGAGGAAAAGCCGCGCCGCTCGTAGAACGGCGCGTTCCAAGGCACATCGAGATAGGTCGACAGATAGAGCATGTCGTGGCCGAGCTCGTGCGCTCGCTGGGCGGTGCGATCGATCAATGCTGCGCCGAGGCCGCGCCCTTGCCAGCGGTCCAGCACCGAGAGCTGGTCGAGCCAGGCCGTGCCGCCGGGGAACTTCGTGAGCGCGAAGCCCACAACGCGGTTCAAGGGCGAAACCGCGACCCACAGCCTGCCGTCGCGTCGCCCCTGCTCGAGCAAGGCGATGCTGGCCGGCGGCATGGCGATCACTTGGCGAAGGCCGACACGCGCGTAGCGTTCATCGGCAGCGTTTTCGATCTGCGGCAAAAGCGCGATTTCTTCGGGATGGGCGGCGCGAATCATCGCGGGATTGGTTACGCTGCGACGAACCCCGGGGGAAGCGCCATGACCATCGACATCGAACCGTTGAAGAAGCAGCTCGGCCGCAAGATCGAGGACGAGGACGTCGTCACCCAGGCGCCGATCAAGGCGATGATCGCGACCTTCGACCGGCCGGACAAGGTGCCGGCCGACGGCGAGCCGATCGCGCCGGGCTGGCATCTCCTCTTCCTGCATTCCTATGCGCGTCCGGCGCAGCTCGGAAAGGACGGTGCCGCCTTCGCCGGCGGCGTGCTGCCCGAGATCCCCATGCCACGGCGCATGTATGCCGGCTCGACCTTCACCTTCGACGGCGACATCCGGGTGGGCGACAAGCTGCGCCGCGAGATCGAGTTCCCAGACATCCAGCTGCGCCAGGGCAGCACCGGCAACCTGCTCGTCACGACGCAGACCCGCCGCATCTTCACGCCGCGCGGGCTGGCGTTGACCGAAGCGGCCAACACGGTGTTCCGCGAAGAGGTGAAGGCGGGCGACAAGAGCCGGCGTGCCGGTGCGCGATGCCGCCCCCAGCGACGTGCCGTGGCGGCGCACCATCACGCCCGAGCTCGGTGATGCTGTTCCGCTACTCGGCGATCACCTTCAACCCGCATCGCATCCACTACGACAAGCCCTACTGCATGGAAGTCGAGGGCTATCCCGGCCTGGTCGTGCACGGGCCGTTCGCCCAGCAGTGCCTGTTCGACCTGTTGCGCGATTCGATGCCCGGCCGCCGCATCAAGACCTTCGCCGTCCGCGCCCGCGCGCCGTTGTTCGACACCGCGCCGTTCGACGTCGATCGGCCGGCCGACGGCCGACGGCCAGGGACGAGTGACGGGCGCGGAGCTGTGGACGGTGACGCCCAAGGGCACGATCGCGGCCCAGGCGACGGCGACGCTCGCCTAGGCGGCTTCGCGTGCCGCCCTGGCAACTGCCGCCAGCCGCGCGTGAACCTGGCCGTTGAGGTCGGGATGGGTGAGGATCAGGAAGTCGTCGGCCTCGATGCCGGCCAGGACGCGATCGGCAAGAACGCGGGACGGCATCGGCTCACCCAACGCCTGGTCGAAACCGGCGCGGATGCGCGCCAACGTCTCCGGCGGGGTCCTGGATGCTGCCGCGAACGCGGCGGGCCGGTTGCGCTCCGACTCGGCGATGCGAGATTGCACGTGGCCGGGGCAGACGACCGAAACTCTAATGGCCGATCCGATCAGCGCGAGTTCGGCCGCCAGACTCTCGGACAGCCCGACGACGGCGTGCTTGGACGCCACGTAGGGGCCCAGGAAGGGCGGGGCCGTGAGCCCGGCCAACGACGAAACGTTGACAACGTGTCCCGATCCCTGCCGCAGCATGAGCGGCAGGAAGGCGCGCAACCCGTTGGCGACGCCGAACACATTGACGCCGAAAGTCCAGGCCCAGTCGCCGGGCTGGCTGTCCCACAGGGGGCCGAGCCGGCCCCCTACGCCGGCGTTGTTGACGAGCAGGTCGAGCCGCTCGAAGCGCGCCATGACGGCTTGCGCCAAGGCATCCACGGCCGCGGCGTCGGCGACATCGCAGACGTCGGCGTGAACGACGAAGCCGCGCGCGGCCAGCGAGGTCTGCGCGGCCTCGAGCGCGGTCGCCTCGACATCGGCCAAAACGACGACGAGGCCGCGGGCGCACAGGGCCTCGGCCAGGGCAAACCCGATTCCGCTGGCCGCGCCTGTGACGACGGCGACCTGTCCATTCTCCAGTTTCATGTGCACTCTCAGGTAACGTCGCCGGGCAGCGCCGCCGTGAATTGGCCGAGCAGGCTGGCGAGGGTGGCGATCTCCTTGTCGCTCCAGCGATCGCGGAAAATGCCGTCCGCCATCCGTTCGAGCGTGACGCGCGCCTCGGCGACGCGTCGTCGTCCGGCCTTGGTCAGGACGACGTAGCCGACCCGGGCGTCGCGCGGATCGGCCTCACGTTGCACGAAACCCAGCTTCTCCAGCGGCAGGGCGAGCCGCGTGACGGTCGACTGGCTGACGTCGAGGCGGCCGGCCAGATCGACGCGGCGCAGCCGGTTGGCAGGCGCCTGGTCGAGCTGCATCAGGAACATCAGCTCGCGCAACGACAGTCCGTGGACGGAGCCCAGGCCGGGATCGACCCTCGCTTCCACGAAGGCTTGCGCGCGAAGGAGCCGAAGGATCGCCGCCAGGGAATGATTGGCCATGGCCGAAGGTTTAGCGCCTGATACTTCCGTATGCAAGCATTTTGAAAGTATATCAGAAGTACCTTGGCGGGACCTCAGTCGTTGGCCGCGCCGAAGCGCAGCGGCCGGAAGAAGGCGCGGATATCGTCGACCAGCAGCTCGGGTTCCTCGAGCGCGGCGAAGTGGCCGCCCTTCGGCATCACCGTGTGGCGGCGCAGATTGTAGCAGCGCTCGATCCATTCCCTGGGCGGCGGCGGAGAGAGGTCGGCGGGGAAGGCGGCGAAGCCGGTCGGCGTCTCGACGCGCCCGCCTTCGGGCAACGCCCTCGGCTTCTGCTCCGTGACGCCGCGATAGAGCCAGGTCGCCGTGCCGGCGGTGCCGGTCAGCCAGTAGACCATGATGTTGTCGAGCAGCAGGTCCATCGAGAAGCGCCTGCGCGGGTCGCCGGCGCAGTCGCTCCAGGCCTGGAACTTCTCGACGATCCAGGCGGCGAGGCCGACGGGAGAATCGGTGAGCGCCACGCCCAGCGTCTGCGGCCGCGTCGCCTGGATGCGCTGGTAGGCGGTCTTCTCGTCGCGCTCGGCCTGGACCTCGTCGAGCCACGCCCTCTCGGCGGCGCTGAACCGGGTCTTGCGCAGATCGATGCCGGGTCGCAACCCGACCATGTTGAGATGCAGGCCGAGCACGCCCGACTTCCACTCGTCCTTTTCCTCGGTCAGCGGATGGTCGAAAGCCGTCCACGACGAGACGACGGCGCCCCAGTCGCCGCCCTGCACGCCATAGGGCCGGCGGTAGTTGAGCTTGTCGTGCACCAGCCTGTGCCACAGGCCGGCGATGGCGCGCGGGCCGATCGGGCCCGTGCTGCCGTCCTCGCGGATCGGCGGGCCGGAGAAGCCGTAGCCGGGCAGCGACGGCGCAATGACGTCGAAGGCGTCGAGCGCATCGCCGCCATGCCTCTCGGGATGGGCGAGCGCGTCGATGACGTGCAGGAACTCGACGATCGAGCCCGGCCAGCCATGGGTGATCACCAGCGGCAGGGGTCGCGGCGCCCCTTCGACCTCGCTGCCGGGCTCGCGGATGAAATGCAGGCGCTGCGGGCCGATATCGACCAGGTAGTTCGGCCAGCGGTTGATCGCCTCCTGGCAGCGCTGCCAGTCGTAGCCGTGGCGCCAGTAGTCGACCAGCTCGGCCAGGAATTCGGGATCGGTGCCGGAGGCCCAGGAGCCGTTGTCGGCGATGGCGATGGGCGGCCGCCAGCGGCGCAGGCGCTCGTCGAGATCGATCAGCGCCCGTTCGGGAATATCGACCTTGAAGGGTTCGGGCGTTTCGTGGCGCGTGTCGCTCATGGCGACAGGCGTAGCCCGGAACCTATTGCTCCAGCAAATCCGCCCTGAGCCGCTCGCGCGCCGCGGCGTCCAGGCCCAGCGCGCGCTCGGCGAAGGCCTCGGGCCCGCCGAAGTCCGCCCGCACCACCTCGAACGCGGCCTCGAGATAGGGCGTGCGCGCCTCGATGATGGCGGCGCGGGTGTCGATGTCGAGCTCGGGATAGCGGCCGACATGGCCGGTCCACAGCTCGTTGGTGCGCAGGTAATCCTCCATCACCGTCTCCCACGGCACGCCCAGCAGGGTGAGCAGCAGCGCCGAGGCGAAGCCGGTGCGGTCCTTGCCGGCGGTGCAATGGAACACCAGCGGCCGGTGCGTGCCGTCGCTCAAGGTGGCGAACAGGGTGCGGAAGCCCGGCGCGCAGCGGCGCGGATAGTCGCGGTAGTGGTCGGTCAGGAACTGCATCATGAGATGCGGGTTGGCGCTGCCGTCGGCCACGGCGCCGCGGATCTTGTCGCCGACGCCGGGCTCGATATGGGCGCCGACGATGCGGCAGCCGATGCCGTCGATCAGGTGCGGCGTCTCGGCCGCCTCGCTGACGCCGCGCAGGTCGACGATGGTGCGCACGCCGAGCTGGCCGAGCGCGCCGCGGTCCTCGTCGGTCAGGTTGCCGAGATGGGCGGAGCGGAACACCGTGCTGCGGCGCACGGTGCGGCCCTCGGCGGTGCGGTAGCCGCCGAGGTCGCGGAAGTTGGAGCCGCCTACCAGCGGCACGACATGGGGGGGAGACGTGTCGAGCATGGCCGTGCGTTTAGCATGTCCGGCACTCCGGAATCATGTCGGATTTGGGTCAGAATTTTTGCGCCAGGGTCACCAGGAAGGTCCGCCGCTGGCCGAACTGCGGAGCGCCCACGCCGACGCCGGCGCCGTCGCGGATCTGATAGCTGTTGTCGAACAGGTTGATGACGTCGAAGCGGATCGACGTGCCCTTGCTGACGCTGATCGGGAATCTTCTGCACAAGCGATGCATTGACGACGGCGTAGCCGGGCAGCGACAGGTCGTTGGGGGTGACGACGGTGGTCCGCAGCCCGCTGCCGTACAGCATGTCGGCCGAGACGCGGGTCGCCCAGTCGGTCTCGGAGTTGAAGGTGTAGGCGGCGCCGGCCGACATCGTCCAGCCCTGGCTGTGATCGAGGGTGATGTAGTGGTTGGCGATGTAGCCAAGCTCGTCGGCGGCGAAGTTGAACTGCGCCGAGTTGATGTTGCTGCCGATGCCGTTGCCGAAGGCGACGTTGAAATAGACCGACCAGGGTCCTTCGTCGTAGCTGGCGTTGAACTCGACGCCCTTGACGATGGCATTGGCGTAGTTGAACGAGGTGAGCGAGATCGGCGCGCCGAACTGGCCCTCGTCGAGCAGGTTCTGCGCGATCTTGTAGTAGGCGCTCAGACCCACGGTCAGCCCGCGCAGCGGCTTGGCCGTGACGCCGACGTCGAAATAGTCGGCCCGCTCGGCCCGGACGGGAGCGTTCGTCGTCACTTCGGGCGCGGCCACGGTGCCGGCCAGCGTGGCGATCGAGCTGGCGTTCACCTGCAAGAGCGGCGGCGGCGTGAAATAGCGCGAATAGCCGGCGCGTATGGTGAACATCGGATCGGGCTGCCACACGACGTTGACGCGGGGGCTGAGCTGGTTCTCCTGCGTGGCGCCGTTGATGGCGTCGAAGCGCAGGCCGAAGTTCACCGTCACGGTGGGCACCAGCCGCCATTCGTCCTGCAGATAGACGCTGTAGGTCCAGCCGATGAGATCGGAGCCGTCGGTGAAGCCGAAGGGCTGGTCGGACGGGATGGGGTCGCCGCCCGGATTGTCGGGATCGGGGACCAGCAGCAGGGTGTTGCCGTTGGTGAAGCTGGTGGCGCGCTCGCGCTGCACGAGGAAGCCGCCGCGCAGCGTATGCGCCGTGGCGACCTTCCAGCTTCCGTCGCCCTGCACGCCGGTGGCGAAGCTCGTGCGCTTGGTCCACGGCGCGATGCCGTTGTACAGCAGGTCGCCGAAGGCATCGGGCTGGTAGGACAGGCTCGAGTATCGGGTGAAGCCCGAGAGCTGGAAGTCGAGGGCCTCGTAGCTCTTCTGCAGCGAGGCGATGGCGAAGTAGCTGTTCTCCCATTGGCGCTGGTCGAGGATCGAGCTGTTCCAGTTGTTGATGCCGTTCACCGTGAAGGCCGGCGTCTGGAAGGGATTGTTGGGGATCTGGAAGCGCGAGCTCGCGCCGCCGCCGATGAAGGCGAGCCGCGTGTTCTCGTCGACGATGCCGGTGATCTTGGCCAGCCCGTACCACTGGTCGGTGTCGTCGTGGATCGGCGTCATGGAAGAGGTCGGATTCTCGATGCCGAGGCCGTTGTGGATGAACTGGCCGGCCGCGAAATAGTCGATCTTGCCCGTGCGGCCGCCATAGGAGAAGGCGGGCTGCAGGTAGTCGCGCGAGCCGCCGGTCATCGACGCTTCGGCGCCGGGGTTGGTCGTGCCGGATTTCAGGGTGATGTCGACGATGCCCGCGGTGTGCAGGCCGTACTGCGCCGGCAAGGCGCCCGTCAGCAGCGACATCTGGTCGGCGTAGCGCGTCGCCAGGATATTGTTGAACAGCGACAGGCCCTCGGGAAGCTGCACGCCGTCGAGCCGGTACTGCACGTTGCCATGGTCGCCGCGCACATGGATCTGGCCGAAGCTGTCCTGCACCACGCCGGGCGCGCGCAGCAGCACCTGGTTCAGGGGCGCGTTCTCGCCCAACGGCACGTTGTCGATGGTGCGCTGGGTGAAGTCGTAGGTCGTGGCGCCGAGGCTGGGCTGGATCGCGCTGCGCGCCTCGTCGAGCCGCGTCGCCGTGACCGTGATGCCGAGCGAGGGATCGACGGGCGGCGGCTGGGTCTGGGCAGAGGCCGTCGCCGCCGCGCCGGCCAGGGCTGAAGCCAACATCACACCGCCAGCCTGTCGCCGCATGTCCTCTCTCCCCGCCGTCACGTTACAAGATGTTATAACGTAACATATCATGGCGGTCAACGAAGCCGCGCCTTGCGAGGGCTACGGCAGCTCAGGGACCGCTAGACGCGGCCGTGGCAGTGCTTGAACTTCTTGCCCGAGCCGCAGGGGCACGGCGCGTTGCGCGCGACCTTGCCCCAGGTCGAGGGATCGTTGGGATCGCGCGCCGCCTTGGCGGTGCGCGGGCGCGGCAGGGTGGCGACGCCGCCGCCGTCCGGATCGGCCGGGTCGAAGGCCGGATCGTCCTGCATGGCGACGGCCAGCGTGGGGTCCTCGTGGACCTCGTGCATCTGCGCCGACATTGTGGGCATGGGCGGCGGCTCCATGCGCAGCTGCAAGGTCGCCAGCAGGCTCGCCACCTGCTCGCGCAGGCCTGTCAGCAGGTCGCTGAACAGGTTGAAGGCCTCGCGCTTGTACTCGTTCAGCGGATCCTTCTGGCCGTAGGCGCGAAGCCCGATGCCCTGGCGCAGATGGTCGAGATGGAGCAGGTGCTCCTTCCAGCTCTGGTCGAAGAGCTGCATCAGCACGCTCTTCTCGACCTGGCGCCAGACGTCCGGCCCGTACTGCGCCGCCCGCTGGGCGAACAGCCGCTCGACGGCGTCGTTCAGCCGCGTCCTGATCTCCTCGTCGGCGATGCCCTCTTCCTTGGCCCATTCCTCGATCGGCAGGTCCAGGCCGAACAGGCGCTGCACCTCCTCCTTGAGCTCGTCCACCTTCCACTGCTCGGCGTAGACGTCCTCGGGGATGGTGCGCGTCACCAGCGCGTCGACCACGTCGCGGCGCATGCCGGCGATGGTGTCCGAGACGTCCTCGGTCGCCATCAGCTCGACGCGCTCCTTGTAGATCTCCTTGCGCTGGCTGTTCATGACGTCGTCGAAGCGCAGCAGGTTCTTGCGGATCTCGAAGTTGCGCGCCTCGACCTTGCCCTGTGCCGTCTCCAGCGCCTTGTTGAGCCAGCGATGGGTCAGCGCCTCGTCGTCGGCCATGCCCTTCTTCTGCACCCAGTCGAGCACCTTGTTGTTGCCGAAGATGCGCATCAGGTCGTCTTCCAGGGAGAGGAAGAACTTGGACGCGCCGGGATCGCCCTGGCGTCCCGACCGGCCGCGCAGCTGGTTGTCGATGCGCCGGCTCTCGTGGCGCTCGGTGCCGACGACGTAGAGGCCGCCCGCCTTGAGCACGATCTCGCGATTGCGCTCGACCTCGGCCTTGATCTCCGCCGCCACCCGTTCCAGCTCGGCCGTGCGCTGGGCTTCGTCGGGGACCTTCGCCGGCGATCTCGGCCTCGGCCTGGCGCAGCAGCATGTCGGCATTGCCGCCGAGCTGGATGTCGGTGCCGCGGCCGGCCATGTTGGTGGCGATGGTGACCGAGCCAGGGCGGCCGGCCTGGGCGACGATCTCGGCCTCCTGCTCGTGGTAGCGGGCGTTCAGCACATTGTGCGGGATCTTGGCCTTCTTCAGCTCCTCCGACAGCGCCTCCGACTTCTCGATCGAAACGGTGCCGACCAGCATCGGCTGCTGGCGCGTGCGGCACTCCTCGATCAGCTTGACGATGGCGCGCGTCTTGTCGGAGAGCGTGCGGTAGATCTCGTCGTCGGCGTCCTTGCGCGCGACCGGCACGTTGGTCGGGATCTCGACCACCTCGAGCCTGTAGATCTCGGCGAACTCCGCCGCCTCGGTCATCGCCGTGCCGGTCATGCCGGCCAGCTTGGGATACATGCGGAACAGGTTCTGGAAGGTGATCGAGGCCAGCGTCTGGTTCTCGCGCTGGATCTCGACCTTCTCCTTGGCCTCGAGCGCCTGGTGCAGGCCCTCGGAATAGCGCCGGCCGGCCATCATGCGGCCGGTGAACTCGTCGATGATGACGACCTGGCCGTCCTTGACGATGTAGTCGACGTCGCGCGTGAACAGCTTGTGCGCCCGGAGCGCCTGGGTGACGTGGTGCAGCACCGACACCTGGGTCGGCGCATAGAGGCTGATGCCCTCCGGCAGCAAGCCGTCGCCGCGCAGGATGTCCTCGACGGCCTCGACGCCGGCGTCGGTCAGGACGACCGTGCGGTTCTTCTCGTCCTTCTCGAAATGGTCGGCCTGCAGGCGCGGGATCACCGTGTCGGCGCGGCGATAGAGCTCGGAGGAATCCTCGGCCGGGCCGGAGATGATCAGCGGCGTGCGCGCCTCGTCGATCAGGATCGAATCGACCTCGTCGACGATGGCATAGTTGAACGGCCGCTGCGCCATCGCATCGAGCCGGTACTTCATGTTGTCGCGCAGGTAGTCGAAGCCGATCTCGTTGTTGGTGCCGTAGGTGACGTCGCAGGCATAGGCCGCCTTGCGCTGCTCGTCGTCGAGCTCGTGCACGATCACGCCGACGGTGAGGCCGAGGAACGTGTAGACCTGGCCCATCCACTCCGAGTCGCGCCGGGCGAGGTAGTCGTTCACCGTCACGACGTGCACGCCCTTGCCTTCCAGGGCGTTGAGATAGACCGGCAGGGTGGCGACCAGCGTCTTGCCTTCGCCGGTCTTCATTTCGGCGATCTTGCCCTGGTGCAGCACCATGCCGCCCTTGAGCTGGACGTCGAAGTGGCGCTGCCCGAGCGTGCGCTTGGCCGCCTCGCGCACCGTGGCGAAGGCTTCGACGAGGAGATCGTCGAGGGTCTCGCCCTTGGCCAGGCGCTCGCGGAACTCGACGGTCTTGGCGCGCAGTTGCTCATCGGAGAGCTTGGCCAGCTCCGGCTCGAGTGCGTTGATCTTCGCCACCGGCTTGTCGAAGCCCTTGACGACCCGATCATTGGCTGTGCCGAACAGGCTTCGGGCAAGCGCCCCCAGCATGAAATCCTCGATATTGTAAAGACTTAGGCGGGCACTGCGGCCCGCCGTCCCAGGCAGAGATAGAGAGCGCGTCGGCCAGTGTCAACGCGCCGGACCCCAGGCGCGACGGACTCTCGCGGCGACGCAGTCTAGCCGCTTCGGGTCGCGCCGCCGACACCATACTCACGAAAAAGTGCCGCAATTCACCGCCATCACCGCGTTTGTCGGGGAGGCGGCGCTTGCTTGGTCCGAGTGCGCCTGTGTAAACGGATCGGACCGCCCTTGGTCGGCTGAATCGAGTTTCCGGAGCATTTCATGAGCCATCGCCTGCGCCTTCTGCGCCCGTTCGTCCTGTGCTGCGCAGTCGCTGCGATCGCCGGTCCCGTCGCCGCCCAGCAGCCTCCGGCACACAAGCCGCCGGCCAAGGCGCCCGCCCACGCGGCCCAGCCGCTCAAGGATCCCGTGGTCGCCACCGTCAACGGCCAGCCCATCCGGTTGTCGGAACTGGAGATCGCCCAGCAGGCGCTGCCGCAACAATATCGCAACATGCCCCTGCAGGCGGTCTTTCCCGCCCTGCTCGACCGCATCATCGACAGCAAGCTGGTCGTCCAGGACGGCAAGAAGACCAAGCTCAACGAGGACCCCGCCTTCAAGAAGCGCATGGCCTTCGTCGAGGACCAGGTGCTGCAGGATTTCTGGATCCAGCGCGAGGTGGCCCGCAAGGTCACCGCCGACAAGCTGCAGCAGCGCTACCAGGAGAAGCTCAAGTCGATGCCGCCCGAGGAGGAGGTGCACGCGCGCCATATCCTGGTCGCGACCGAGGATGAGGCCAAGGCGCTGATCGCCGACCTCAAGAAGGGTGCCGCTTTCGACAAGCTCGCCAAGGAGAAGTCGACCGACAAGGCGTCCGGCGCCGAGGGCGGCGATCTCGGCTGGTTCAAGAAGAGCGACATGGTGAAGGAGTTCGCCGATGCCGCCTTCGCCCTCAAGAAGGGCGAGCTTACCGACACGCCGGTCAAGACCCAGTTCGGCTACCACATCATCAAGGTCGAGGACCGCCGTCAGGCGCCGCCGCCGGCCTTCGAGGAACTCGCCGACCAGCTGCGCGAGGAACTGGCCCGCGAGACCGTGTCGGCGCAACTCAATCAGATGCGGGCCGGCGCCAAGATCGAGAAGTTCAACATGGACGGCAGCAAGGCCGAGGCCGCGCCGGCCAAGCCCGCCGCACCGGCGGCGCCCGCCGCGCCGACCAAGCCGGCGACCACGCCCGGCAAGTAAAACTCACGTTTTCGGGCGTTTCTGGTGTAGGCTCCCGCGTTCGGAGCGACCGGGTCCCGACCGGTCGCCCGCAAGGGGAGTCTCATGGCTGTCAAGCACGCCCAATCGCCGCTCGCGCCGAAGGTGACGCCGACGCTGCCGCGGATCGCCGGCGTCAAGCTGGCGGCCGCCGCATCCGGCGTGCGCTACACGGACCGCGACGACGTCATGCTGGCGCTGGTGCCGGCGGGTGCCACCATTGCCGGCGTGCTGACGCGTTCCAAGACCGCCTCGGCGCCGGTCGACTGGTGCCGCAAGAACCTCGGCCGCGGCAAGGTGCGTGCCATCGTGGTCAATGCCGGCAATGCCAACGCCTTCACCGGCAAGGCCGGCGACAAGGCGGTCGAGGAGAGCACGCGCGCCATCGCCCAGGCGCTGGGCTGCCCGCGCAACGAGGTGTTCATGGCCTCCACCGGCGTGATCGGCCAGCCGCTCGACTGGGAGAAGATCGCCGCGGTCGTTCCCGCCCTCATCAAGTCGGCGCGTGAGGATGGCTGGATGGCGGCGGCCACCGCGATCATGACCACCGACACCTTCCCCAAGCTGGCCACGCGTCAGACCAAGATCGGCGAGCGGACGGTGACCATCAACGGCTTCCTCAAGGGCTCGGGCATGATCGCGCCGGATATGGCGACCATGCTGGCCTTCGTCTTCACGGATGCGAAGATTCCCGGCGGCGTGCTGCAGAAGCTCGTGACCGACGCCGCCGACAAGTCGCTGAACTGCGTCACCGTCGACGGCGACACCTCGACCAGCGACACGCTGCTGGTGGTGGCGACGGGCGCGGCGCGTCATGCGCCGGTCGAGGAGACCGACGATCCGGTGCTGGTCGACTTCAAGCGCGCGCTGGAAGAGGTGCTGATCGACCTGGCGCAGCTGCTCGCGCGCGACGGCGAGGGCGCCAGCAAGTTCGTCACCATCAACGTGGGCGGCGCCTCGTCGAACGGCGCCGCGCGCAAGATCGGCCTGTCGGTGGCCAATTCGCCTCTGGTCAAGACGGCGATCGCCGGCGAGGACGCCAACTGGGGCCGCATCGTCATGGCGGTCGGCAAGTCGGGCGAGCGCGCCGACCGCGACAAGCTGCGGATTTCGATCGGCGGCATCCGCATCACCGACGGCGGCCAGGTCGTGCCCAACTACGACGAGACGCCGGTCACCCGGCATATCAAGGGCACCGACATCGTGATCGACATCGATCTCGGTATCGGCCGCGGCCGCGCCACGGTCTGGACCTGCGACCTGACGCACGGCTACATCGACATCAACGGCAGCTATCGTTCTTGAGTTCTTCTTTCGACGAGGAATGCCCGGGCACCCCGCCGCCGCTGGGCGACCGGCCGCTCGTGCTGGTCGCGGCGGTGGCGCTGGTCGACGCCGACGGCCGTCTGCTGATCGCCCAGCGGCCGGCGGGCAAGTCGATGGCCGGGCTGTGGGAGTTTCCCGGCGGCAAGGTCGATGCCGGCGAGACCCCCGAACAGGCGCTGGTGCGCGAGCTGCACGAGGAGCTCGGCATCGAGACCGCCACGAGCTGCCTGGCGCCGATCGCCTTCGCCAGCCACGGCTACGAGACGTTCCATCTGCTGATGCCGGTCTTCGCCTGCCGCAAATGGCGCGGCGTGGCGCGCCCGCGCGAGGGCCAGACCCTGAAGTGGGTCCGGCCGGCCGAGCTGGCGGGCTATCCGATGCCGCCGGCCGATCTGCCGCTGGTCGGGCTCCTGCGCGACCTTCTGTGACCCGATCGGGCTATCGGTCGGTCGGGGCGGGCAGCGGCGCGCCTTCCCGCCAGGCGAGCAGCCGGCGGAAGATCACCGCCTGAACCGTGGCGATCAGGCCCGCGCCGCCATAGGAAACCAGGAATGCCACCGTCCAGGTGACCACCGCGGCGGCTTCCCGCGCGCCCAATCCACGCATGATGCCAAGCACGACCACGGTCGCCACGGTCGTCGCCAGTGCGCTCACGATGAAGGTCAGGAAGAGCGCGCCGATGATGGTCCAGCCATTGCCGCGGCCATAGGCCCAGGAAAGGCGCGGCGAGAACGGCACATCGACGGCTGTGGCGGCAAGTCCGTAGCTGACGCGCAATGCCATCAGCGCCGACACGGCGAGGCCGACGGCCAGGGGCGCGGCCACCGTCTCGCGCCGCGCGAGCTCGGGATCGATCGGCGCGCCGGCCGTGAGCCCGCCTGGATCGAGCGAGCCCACGGTGAAGACGAAGGCGCCGATCAGCAGAAAGGGGATGCCGGCGATCTTGATCAGGTGCACGAGATAGGCCGATTCGCGGCTCGACCAGCCGACGCCCGGCAGGCGACCGACGCGGCTGGGCCCCACCAGCACCAGCCTTTGCCAGGCGGCCATGAACATCACGGTCGGTACGATGTCGACCGCCTTCTCGGCCAGCGCGCCCAGCAGCGACTCCGAGGCGAGCGCCGCGCCGACCAGGCGAATGGCGATCGACATGATCCAGGGAATGGTGACGAGGTGGAAGAAGGGGCGAAGGTTGGCGAAGAAGAAGCCGAAACCCTCCGCCAGCACCTCGCTGAGCGACAACTTGGCAGCCGGCACGATCTAGCTCCGCTCCACCTTCTCGCCGGCGCTGACCTCGGTGCCGCCCAGTGCGTCGGCCAGCCGCCGGCTGGCGCTGCCGGGTCTCATCGGCCGGGGCTGCGACTCGTGCGGCCGCCAGCCATGCAGGAACAGCACCTCGAAGCTCGCGGCGACCCGGCCCGAGGGCAGGGCGAAGCGCTCGCGATAGATCTCCGCGGCGCGCAGCAGGGTGGCGCGGCGCGTCAGCCCGCGACGGCGCTCGACCACGAGGTTGCTCTCGCCCATGGCGCCGAGGTCGCGCATCAGGGCAAGCGCGTCGTCGTATTCAACGTCGATGGTTTCGCTGTCGGCCACCGGCAGGGCAAAGCCCGCGCGCTGCAGCAGGCCGGCGGCGTCCCGCAGGTCGGCGAACGGCGAGATGCGCGGGCTGAGGCCGCCTTCGACCTCGCTTTCCGCCGCGGCCAGGGCCTGGCGGAGCTGCCACAGCGTGGCACCGCCCAGCATGGCGCCGAGCAGCAGCCCGTCGGGCTTCAGGATGCGGCCGATCTGGATCAGCGTGCCCGGCAGGTCGTTGACCCAATGCAGGTCCATGGCGCTCATCACCAGGTCGAAGCTTTGTGGCGCGAAGGGCAGGAACTCCTCGTCGGCCACGACGGCCGGACCGCGGGCGCGGTGGGCGAAGCCTTGGCCGAGATCGGCCCGCACCAGGCAGGCCACGGTCTTGCGCTCGCCGAGCGCCGTGGCGATCTCGTCGCCGTGCGAGCCGAGATCGAGGGCGAGCGCGAAGCTGCGGCGCACGTCATCGAGGCGCTCGACCAGGCGCTCGGCGATCTCGCGCTTGAGGAAGGCCCGGCGGTCCCAATCGCGCGCCGCGCGTTCGCGACGGCGGCGCAGCAGGGTGCGGTCGAAAACCAGAAGAGGGTCGGGGCGGCCGGTCACGATCCGTATGTAGGGCCAAAGGGCGGAAGCCGGTAGGGGAACCGCCATCCTGTCGGCGCATTTCGACGGTCCTATTGCACCATGTTGCGCAGCGGACTGAGCCGGGCCTGCGCGCGCGCGGGTCGCCGGATGCTCGACGCCGTTCTGCCGCCGCTTTGTCTCGGCTGCAACGAGATCGTCGAGACGCCGGGCGCATTGTGCGCCGCCTGCTGGCAGGGCTTTTCCTTCATCGCACCGCCCTTTTGCGCGCGCTGCGCCTCTCCCTTCGCGCAGGATCTCGGCGCCGACGCGCTGTGCGCCGCCTGCCTTGCCCGGCCGCCGCGCTATCGTCGGGCGCGCGCCGCCCTGGTCTATGACACGCGGAGCCGGCGCCTCGTCCTGCCCTTCAAGCATGGCGACCGGACCGACATCGCCCGTGCCTGCGGCGGCTGGATGGCGCGGGCGGGGGGCGATCTGCTGGCGGAGGCCGACCTGGTCGCGCCGGTCCCGCTGCATTGGCGCCGGCTGTTCATGCGTCGCTACAACCAGGCGCAGCTCCTGGCCCGCATCGTGGTGCGCGAGGCCCCAGGCGGCGCTCGCCTGCGGCTCGCCCCCGACCTGCTGCGGCGGCGGCGCTGGACCGGCTCGCAGACCGGCCTGCGCGCCGAGCAGCGGCGCGGCAATGTCCGGCAGGCCTTCGATATCCATCCGCGCTGGTCGGCGGAGGTTGCGGGCAAGGCCGTGCTGCTGGTCGACGACGTGCTCACCACCGGCGCGACCGCCGAGGCCTGTGCACGGATTTTGCAGCGCGGCGGGGCGCGGCACGTTGACGTGCTGACGCTGGCGCGGGTCGTCCGCCCGGCAGTATAGTCGGTGCGAAAGGGACCACGATGGCCAAGATCGAGATCTACACCACGCCGTTCTGCGGATACTGCGCGCGCGCCAAGGGCCTGCTCGACAGGAAGGGCGCTTCCTATGAGGAAATGGACGTGATGATGGACGACAAGAAGCGCAGCGAGATGCGCGAGCGCGCCAAGCGCTCGACCGTTCCGCAGATCTTCATCAACGGCCAGCATATCGGCGGTTCCGACGAGCTCGCGGCGCTGGAGCAGGCGGGCAGGCTCGACACCCTACTCGCCCAGCCGGGCTGAGGGGCCGCCGATGGCCACCGCCTTCAAAGCCGGTCTGATCCAGACCAACGTCAGCAACGACATCGCCGAGAACGTGGCCTTCGTGCGCGAGCAGGCGCGGCTCGCCCGCAGCGCCGGCGCCGATTTCATCGTGACGCCGGAAAATACCGGCCTGATCGGCGCCAACCGCGCGGAAACCCTGGAAAAGGCCCAGACCGAGGAGACGCATGCCATGCTGGCGGCGGCTCGCGCCAGCGCGCGCGAGACGGGCGCCTGGTTCCTGCTGGGTTCCATCCATGTCCGCGTGCCGGGCGAGGAGCAGATCCGCAACCGCTCCTACCTGATCGATTCCTCCGGCGGCGTCGTGGCGAGCTACGACAAGATCCACATGTTCGACGTGCAGCTCGCCGGCGGGGAGAGCTATCGCGAGTCCTCGACCTTCAAGCCGGGCGAGAGGTCGGTGCTGGCGGAGACGCCGTGGGGCGTGCTCGGCATGACGATCTGCTACGACCTGCGCTTCCCCTATCTCTACCGTGACCTCGCGCATGCCGGCGCCACGATGCTGGCGATCCCCTCGTCCTTCACCGTGCCGACGGGCCAGGCGCATTGGCATGCCCTGATGCGCGCCCGCGCCATCGAGACCGGCTGCTTCGTGTTCGCGCCGGCCCAGGTCGGCACGCACAAGGGCTCCAACCGCAAGACCTACGGCCATTCGATCGCGGTCGCGCCGTGGGGCGAGGTGCTGGCCGATGCGGGCGGCGAGAAGGCGGGCTTCGTCGTGGCGGATATCGACCTCGGCAAGGTCGCGGAGGCGCGCAAGATGGTGCCGTCGCTCGGCCATGATCGCGACTACGCGCCGCCGGTCCTGCACAAGGCGCCGGTCGCCAAGGCCGCCGAGTAGCCGCTAGCCGGGTCGCCGCGCGGCGATGCGCTGGACCATCGCCATCTTCGGTGCGCTCACCATCCGGGCTTCGTAGGCCGTCACGGAGAGGCGGCCGCGCGCCAGCTCCAGCAGTTCGCCGTCCTTCAGCAGGAACGCCGGCCGGCTCGGCCGGCCGAAGCGCTCGTTGCCCTCCATGAAGGTCTCGTAGAGCAGCACGCCTGCCGGCGCGAGCGCCTCCAGCAGGAGGGGCAAGAGCGGCCGGTGCAGGTAGTTGGTGACCACGACCGCTCCGAAGAGACGGCCGGGAAGGGGCCAGGGCGATCCGTCCTCGAGATCGGCCCGGACGATCTCGATGTCGGGATGCGGGGCGAGCGCGCCGGTATCGCGGTCGATGGCCGTGACCTTGTGGCCGCGTCCGGCGAAGAAGCGGCTGTGGCGGCCGCCGCCGGCTGCGACATCCAGGACCGCGGCGCCGGGCCCGACCAGGCCCGCCCATTGCACGATCCAGGAGGACGGCGTGCCACTTGCATCAGCCACGATCACACCCCATCATCTCTGGCACTCCCGCGTGGGGAGTGCCAACAGCCGGAATTGCTCGTGATTTCATGATCCTATACCGACTGCGCTGCTCCAAGGGCCACGAGTTCGAAAGCTGGTTCAAGGACAGCAAGAGCTACGAACGCCAGGAAAAGAAATCCCTGATCGGCTGCGCCGTCTGTGGCGACGCCAAGATCGAGCGCGCCGTCATGGCGCCGCGCCTGGGCAAGGGCGGCACGAAGGCCGAGGCCGAATTGCCGGCGCCGGCGCCTGCGCCGGATCCCGCGCCGTCGCCGGAGCAGCAGCAGATGGCGGCCTTGGCCCGGCACATGCCCAAGGAACTGCGCGACGCCCTGCTCAAGGTGCGTGAGCAGGTCGAGAAGAACTGCGAGCATGTCGGCGACAAGTTTGCCGAGGAAGCGCGCAAGATCCATTACGGCGAGAGCGACAAGCGCGGCATCTACGGCGAGACCACGGAACAGGAAGCCGAGGCGCTGGTCGAGGAAGGCATCGAGTTCGGCCGCCTGCCCTGGGTTCCGCGCGGCAACTAGATCTTCTGTTGTCCTGACGGAGCCGTCCCGTACAGCATGTAATTGACGTCGAGGTCGCGCCTGTTGAGCGACCAGGCGCGGCTGAGCGGACTGTAGACGACGCCCACGATCTCCTGCGCTTCGATGCCGCCGTCGCGCAGTCCCCTGACGACCTCCGACGGCTTCAGGAATTTCCGCCAGTCGTGCGTGCCGCGCGGCAGCCAGCCCAGCACATATTCGGCGCCGACGACGGCCAGCGCCCAGGCCTTGGCGGTGCGGTTGAGGGTCGACAGGAAGAGCAGCCCGCCCGGTTTCACCATTTGCCCGCAGGACCTCAGGAACAGCTCGACATCGGCCACGTGCTCGACGATTTCGAGCGCCAGGACGACGTCGAACTGGGCGCCCGACGAGGCCAGTGCCTCGGCCGTTTCGCGGCGGTAGTCGATCTGCAGCCCCTGCTTCTCGGCGTGCAGGGCCGCGACCGAGATGTTGCGCGCCGCCGCGTCGACGCCCGTGACATGCGCGCCCAGCCGCGCCATCGGCTCGCTGAGCAGGCCGCCGCCGCAGCCGATGTCGAGCAGCGACAGGCCGTGCAACGGCGCGCCCGAGAGCGCGTCGCGCTGCCAGTGGGCGGCGACGCGGTCGCGGATGTAGCCGATGCGCACCGGGTTGAGCCGGTGCAGCGGCGCGAACTTGCCCGCGGGATCCCACCACTCCTCGGCGATCCTCGAAAAGCGCTCGATCTCGGCGGGATCGACGGTGGTATGCGCTGAATTCGGCCATGGCTGCCCTTGACCCCAAGTGTCGTCACGGTGTCTATACCCCGCTTTCGAGCAGGTCCATGGCGCGCATCGTTCTCAAATTCGGCGGCACGTCGGTCGGCGACATCGACCGCATCAGGAACGTTGCGCACAAGGTCAAGGCCGAAGCGGAGCGCGGCAACGAGGTCGCCGTCGTGGTGTCGGCCATGTCGGGCGCCACCAACCAGCTCGTGAAGTGGGTCAACGAGATCGCCCCGCTGCACGACGCCCGCGAGTACGATGTCGTGGTGGCGACCGGCGAGCAGGTGACGATCGGCCTGCTGGCGCTGGCCCTGCAGCAGGAAGGCGTGAAGTCGCGCTCCTGGATGTCCTGGCAGATCCCGATCCGCACCGACGCCGCCTATGCCAGGGCGCGCATCGTCGACATCGAGACGGCCGACATGGCGCGCGCCATGGCCGGGGGCGAGGTGCCGATCGTGCCGGGCTTCCAGGGGCTGTCGCCGGAGGGCCGTCTGACGACCCTCGGCCGCGGCGGCTCCGACACTTCGGCGGTGGCGCTGGCGGCCGCGCTGAAGGCCGACCGCTGCGACATCTACACCGACGTCGACGGCGTCTACACGACCGACCCCCGGATCGTCGAAAAGGCGCGCAAGATCGACCGGGTGACCTACGAGGAAATGCTCGAGATGGCGTCGCAGGGCTCCAAGGTGCTGCAGACGCGCTCCGTCGAGCTGGCGATGAATCATCATGTGCGTGTGCAGGTGCTGTCGTCGTTCGACGCGGCACTGGGCAGCGATCTGCCCGGCACGCTGGTTGTGGACGAGGAAGAGATCATGGCCCAGGGACTCGAGAAGTCCGTCGTGAGCGGCATCGCCTTCTCCAAGGACGAGGCCAAGATCACGGTGACCCACGTGCCCGACCGTCCGGGCGTGGCGGCGGCGATCTTCGGACCGCTGGCCGAGACCAACATCAACGTCGACATGATCGTGCAGAACGTGTCGCTCGACGGCAGCTCGACCGACATCACCTTCACGGTGCCGCGCGCCGACCTGGCCCGGGCGGTCGAGCGGCTGGAGCGCGCCAAGGCCGAGCTGAAGTTCGCCGAGATCAAGTCCGACATCAACGTCGCCAAGGTCTCGGTGATCGGCGTCGGCATGCGCAGCCATGCCGGCGTGGCGCTGAAGATGTTCCAGACGCTGGCCGACAAGGGGATAAACATCCAGGTGATCTCGACCTCGGAGATCAAGATCAGCGTGCTGGTGGCCGCCGAGTACACCGAGCTCGCCGTCCGCGCCCTGCACACGGCCTACGAACTGGACGCAGCCTAAGCCCCGGCGTCCGTCTCGCTTATGCGAACAAGCAGGTAGGCAGTTCGGCGCGGGTCTTGCTATAAGCGGGCCATGCGCGCCGATCGCCTTCATTTGGCCTGCGAAAGCGCCCGTTGGACCCCGATTCCGGAGACCACGGGGGCCGCCACGGCATGGCGTGTCTGCGCATGCGTGATCGACCGCAGCTTCGTCGTCATCCAACTCAAGCATCCAGCGGTCTGACCATGGAGAGAGCGACTCCTCCGGCCGGACCGCGAATGCTCCTAAAGCGGCTCCGGGACACGATGGCGCGTGCCGACTCCGTCGACGGCATGCTGGGCGAGGTCGTGCGCCTGGTCGCCAACGAGATGGTGGCCGAGGTGTGCTCGATCTACCTGTTGCGCGCCGGCGAGGTGCTGGAGCTGTTCGCCACCCAGGGCCTCAATCCAACCGCCGTGCACCGCACCCGGCTCAGGGTCGGCGAGGGCCTGGTCGGCGACATCGCGGCCCACGCCCGGCCGCTGGCGCTCGACGACGCGCAAAGCCATCCGCAATTCGCCTACCGGCCGGAAACCGGCGAGGAGATCTACCATTCGCTGGCCGGCGTGCCGATCGTGCGCGCGGGCCGCGTGCTGGGTGTTCTGGCCGTTCAGAACCGGACGCGCCGCCAGTACGACGAGGAGGAGATCGAGACCCTCCAGACCATTGCCATGGTGCTGGCGGAGCTGATCTCGGCCGGCCACTTCGTCAGTCCCAACGAAGTGCAGCAGGTCGACGGGCTGGGCCTGTTGCCGCTGCGCGTCGACGGCGTGCAGCTGACGCCGGGTATCGCCATCGGCCGCGCCGTGCTGCACGAGCCCCGGATCGCCATCCAGAAGGTCGTGGCCGAGGACGTGAAGCAGGAGCTGGCGCGCTTCGAGGATGCGGCACACGGCGTGCGCGAGGACATCGATCGCATGCTGGAGGCGCACGACATGCAGTCGGGCGAGCAGCGCGAGATCCTCGAGACCTTCCGCATGTTCGTCGATGACCGCGGCTGGCTCGAGCGCGTGCGCGAGGCGGTGTCGTCGGGCCTCACCGCCGAGGCCGGCGTGCAGCGCGCCTTCGACGACGTGCGCGCGCGCCTCGGCCAGTCGACCGACCCCTACATCCGCGAGCGCCTGAGCGACCTGCAGGACCTCACCAACCGGCTGCTGCTGCGGCTCACCGGCCGTATCGCCGCCGATCCCAGCTCGCTGCCCGACGACATGATCGTCGTCGCCCGCGACATGGGGCCGGCGGAGCTGCTCGACTACGACCGCACGCGGCTGCGCGGGCTGGTGCTCGAGGAAGGCTCGGCGATGAGCCATGTCGCGATCGTGGCGCGGGCGCTCGACATCCCGGTCGTCGGGCGCGCGCCCGACGTGCTGGCGCGCGTCGAGGCGGGCGACCCGATCGTGGTCGACGGCGACAGCGCGCAGGTGCTGGTGCGGCCGGCCGAGGACATCCTGCAGACCATCTATGCCGCGATCGACGCGCGCGACGAGCGGCGGCGCAAGTACGCGGCCCTGCGCGACCTGCCCTCGGTGACGCGCGATCAGGCGCGCATCTCGCTGCACATGAATGCCGGCCTGCTGATCGACATGCAGCATCTCGACGATACCGGCGCCGACGGCGTCGGACTCTATCGGACCGAGATTCCCTTCATGGTCCGTTCGGAGTTTCCCGACGTCGATGCGCAGGCGTGGCTCTACGGTCGCGTCCTCGATCTGGCCGACGGGCGGCCGGTCACCTTTCGTACGCTCGATATCGGCGGCGACAAGGTCCTGCCCTATGTCGGCGCCTTCGGCGACGACAATCCCGCCATGGGCTGGCGCGCGATCCGCATCGGCCTCGACCGGCCGGCCATGCTGCGCCGCCAGTTGCGCGCCCTGATCCAGGCAGCCAACGGACGCTCCTTGTCGGTGATGTTTCCGATGATCGCCGAAGTGAGCGAACTGCTGAGCGCCCGTCGGCTGCTCGAGCTCGAACTGGAGCGCGCGGCGCGGCGCGGGCAGGCCGTGCCTGAGCGTCTGCGTGTTGGCGTTATGTTCGAGGTGCCGGCATTGGCATGGCAGCTCGACAGCCTGTTGCCCCACGTCGACTTTATTTCGGTGGGTACGAACGATCTTTTGCAGTTCCTCTATGCCGCCGACCGCGGGAACAGCCGGGTCGCCGGCAGATACGACAGCTTGTCCCCAGCCCTGCTTCGGCTGCTACATTTTGTGGTGGAAAGGGTGCGGCCGGCAGGGGTGGACCTGGCCGTCTGCGGCGAGATGGCGGGGCGTCCGGTCGAAGCGCTGGCGCTCCTCGCCATCGGCGTGCGCACGCTGTCGATGTCGCCCGGCGCCATCGGGCCGGTGAAAGCGATGATCCGTTCACTCGATCTCGACGAAGCAACAGGTTTCATGATCGCTGCGCTGTCGCAACCCGATCGGCCCATGCGAGAGACGCTGCGCCTGTTCGCCGCCGACCACGCGATTGAAATTTAGCGTCGAAAAGTCGAATCGCTTTTGCCCTGTCATGAGGGCTCTGCTAAAAATCGCTGAACAGGGGAACAGCAGGGTTCATCATGCCGGATCAGGTTGATTGGCGTGCGCTGGAACGCGAGGCCTCACCGGGCCGCGCAGTCGGTCGCTTGCTGCGCGACCAGCGCGAAGCGAAAGGCCTGGGCCTTGGCGACATTGAGAAAAGCCTGCGCATCCGACACGTCCATCTCGAAGCGATCGAGGAAGGTCGCTTCGACAAGCTGCCGGGTGCCGCCTACATCCCCGCTTTCCTGCGCGCCTACGCAGCGCATGTCGGGCTCGATCCCGAAAAGGTGCTGACGGCGTACCATCTTTCCGGTCCGGTGCCGATCAAGCGTCCCATGACCCTGCCGGCGGACTTCCCGGTCGTCGATCGGCGTGCGCCGATCGGCCTTGCGGTGCTGACCGTGTTGCTGGTCGTCGGCGCGGGATATGCCGCCTGGCACTATCTGCCGCGCGAGCAGGCGGTCGTCGCGGAGAAAGTCCCGCCCGTTCCCGATCGCCTGCTGGCTTCGGGACCGGGGGGGCCGCAAACCACGGACTCTGCCGCGCCTGCGCCTGATACGCCCGCTTCTTCGACTTCGCCTGGCCAGGACGCCGCGCGTCAGGCCGCCCCAGGTCAGGTCATCCAAGAGGTTCGCAAGGCGCCCGGCGCCGGGCGGGGCTCCTTGCCTGCCGATGTCTGGCCAGCGCGACGCGGCAGCGTGGCGCCGCCAATCCAGACCCAAGTCCAGCCCGCGCCGTTGGCGCCGCCGGTGGTCGTCGCCGTTCCGGCGCCGCCGCCGGCCGTGGTCACCGCCATACCATCCGTCGGCCAGGCGCAGGCTGCACAGCCGCCGGCCCCGCCCGAGCCGCCCAGCGCGGCGGCGGCGCAACCGGCCCCCGCGCCCGCTGCCGCTCCTGTCGAGGAGGCCACGGCGCGCAATCCGGCGACCGATCCGACGGCCGTCTTCCCGGTCAAGGTCGATACGCCGGTCAGCGTCCGAAACAACAGCTGGGTGGAGCTGCGCGCGCCCAACGGCGACATCCTGGCGCAGACCTATGTTCGGGCCGGTGAGAGCTATGTCGTGCCGGCAGGCATCGCTTACCGCGTCATCGACGCGCGTTAGCAGGCTGTAGCGCCTACTTTCCCCTCATATGACAAGGGGAAGACAAGAGCTGTGGCCGCTGGATAAGCGGCCCCGGCACGACTACATTGGCGGATCATGAGCATCAGGCCCTATCGCGACATCATGCGCCGCAAGTCGCGGCGGATCATGGTCGGGTCCGTCCCGGTCGGCGGCGATTCGCCGATCACGGTCCAGACCATGACCAATACGCTGACTGCCGATGCCGCGGCGACCATCGACCAGATCCGCCGCGCCGAGGAGGCGGGTGTCGATATCGTGCGGGTTTCCTGTCCGGACGAGGACTCGACGGCGGCCCTGTCGGCCATCGTGAAGGCCTCCAAGGTGCCGATCGTGGCCGACATCCATTTCCATTACCGGCGGGCCATCGAGGCGGCGGAAGCAGGCGCGGCCTGCCTGCGCATCAATCCCGGCAACATTGGCAACGCCCAGCGGGTGCGCGAGGTCGTCAACGCCGCCAAGGACCATGGCTGCTCCATGCGCATCGGCGTCAATGCCGGCTCGCTGGAGAAGGATCTTCTGGAGAAGTACGGCGAGCCTTGCCCCGAAGCGATGGTCGAGAGTGCGCTCGATCATGCGCGCATCCTGCAGGATCACGATTTCCACGAGTTCAAGATCAGCGTGAAGGCGTCCGACGTCTTCCTGGCGGTCGCCGCCTACCAGCAGCTTTCGGAAGCCTGCGACTATCCGCTGCATATCGGCATCACCGAGGCGGGCGCCTTGCGCACCGGCACGGTGAAGTCGTCGATCGGCCTGGGCGCGCTCCTGTGGGCCGGCATCGGCGACACGATCCGCGTCTCGCTGTCGGCCGAGCCGGAGGAAGAGGTCCGCGTCGGCTTCGAGCTCCTGAAGGCGCTCAATCTGCGCCACCGCGGCGTCAACATCGTCTCCTGCCCGTCCTGCGCGCGTCAGCAATACGACGTGATCCGCACGGTCGAGGCGCTGGAGAAGCGCGTTGCCCACATCACCACGCCCATGACGGTCTCGGTCATCGGCTGCGTGGTGAACGGACCGGGCGAGGCGCGCGAGACCGACATCGGCTTCACCGGCGGCGGCAACGGCACCCACCAGGTCTACCTTGCGGGCGTGCCGCATCATCGTCTGAAGGACGCCGACATCGTCGAGCATCTGGCCGGGCTGATCGAGAAGAAAGCAGCCGAGATCGAGGCGGCAAAGGCGGCGGAAGCGGATCGACATCGCGTCGCCGCCGAGTAGCGGTCCGACCTCTTTCCCCTTCGACAGCCGATTCAAGGCGATTCCCTTGTGAGCAAGATGCAGCCCGTGCGGGGCACGCACGATCTCCTTCCCGACGAATATCGGCGGTTCGCCCATGTCGTCGACACGGCGCGCGACGTGGCGCGGCTCTACGGCTATCGCGAGATGGCGACGCCGATCTTCGAATTCACCGAACTGTTCGCCCGCGGCATCGGCGAAACGACGGACGTCGTCTCCAAGGAGATGTACACGTTCCAGGATCGCGGCGGCGAGTTGCTGACCCTGCGGCCGGAATATACCGCGGGCATCTGCCGCGCCTTCATCTCCAACGGCACGCTCGCCCAGCAGCTTCCGCTGAAGCTATTCGCCGCCGGTCCGATGTTCCGCTACGAGCGGCCGCAGAAGGGCCGCCAGCGCCAGTTCCATCAGATCGACATCGAGGTGCTGGGCGCGCCCGAGCCGGGCGCCGACATCGAGGTGATCGCGCTTGCCGCCGACATCCTCGACCGGCTGGGCATCCTGGAACGCTGCGTTCTCAAGCTGAACTCGCTCGGCGATCCGGAATCGCGGTTGGTCTATCGCAACGTCCTGCACGACTACTATCTGGCGCATGAGGGCAGGCTCTCGCAAGATTCGAAGAACCGCCTCCAGCGAAACCCGTTGCGCATCCTCGACAGCAAGGACGACGGCGACAAAGCGATCAACGCCGGCGCGCCGTCCTTCGCTGATCACCTGAACCAGGCCAGCAAGGATTTCTTCTCGGCGGTGAAGGACGGGCTCGCGGCCGTCGGCATCCCCTTCGAGGTCGATCCCGGCCTGGTGCGCGGCCTCGACTACTACACCCACACCGCCTTCGAATTCGTGACGACCCATATCGGCGCCCAGGGCACGGTGCTGGGCGGCGGCCGCTATGACGGGTTGATCGCCGAGCTGGGTGGCCCGCCCACGGCCGGCATCGGCTGGGCCGGCGGCATCGAGCGTCTGATGATGCTGTGCAACGAGCCCCCGGTCCCGCCGCGACCCGTGGTGATCGCTCCCCTGGGCACCGCTGCCGAGGTCAAGGCGCTCGGCCTCGCTCGCGCGCTGCGCCGCGCGGGCATCGCCGTCGAGCAGGATTATCGCGGCACCATGAAGCGGCGCATGCAGAGGGCCAACAAGCTCAACGCCCGCGCCGCGATCATTATCGGCGACGACGAACTGGCGAGGGGCGTGGCCCAGCTCAAGGACCTGGACAGCGGCGCCCAGCGCGAAGTGGCCCTGGCCGCCCTTGCCGGCGCGTTGAAGGGCTGAGGTACGGGCAGGACGTGTCACTCGCGCAAAAACTCGACCAGATAACCGCCCGGTATGCCGAGCTGCAGGCCGCGCTGTCCGGCGGCGCCCTCGATTCGCAGAAGTTCGTCGCCGCTTCGAAGGAATACGCCGATCTCGGCCCGCTGGTGGAGGCCGTCGGCGAGTGGCGCAAGGCGCAGCACGAGCTGAAGGATGCCGAGGCGCTGGCCCAGGACCCCGACATGAGGGCCATGGCCGAGGAGGAGGCGGCGACGCTCAAGAAGCGCCTGCCTGAGCTCGAGCGTGCCGTGAAGCGCATGCTGCTGCCCAAGGACGCGGCCGACGAGAAAAACGCCATCCTCGAGATCCGCGCCGGCACCGGCGGCGATGAGGCCGCCCTCTTTGCCGCCGACCTCTTTCGCATGTACCAGCGCTACGCCGCCGAGCACGGCTGGCGGTTCGAGATCATGGAACTCTCCGATACCGGCATCGGCGGCTACAAGGAGGCGATCGCCACGGTTTCCGGCCGCGGCGTGTTCGCCCGCCTGAAGTTCGAATCGGGTGTGCACCGCGTGCAGCGTGTGCCGGCGACCGAGGCCTCCGGCCGCATCCATACCTCGGCGGCGACCGTCGCCGTGCTGCCCGAAGCCGAGGAGTTCGACGTCAAGATCGACGACAAGGACCTGCGCATCGATGTCTTCCGCGCCTCGGGACCGGGCGGGCAGTCGGTCAATACCACCGATTCGGCGGTACGCATCACCCACCTCCCGACCGGCATCGTCGTCAGCCAGCAGGATGAGAAGAGCCAGCACAAGAACAAGGCCAAGGCCATGAAGATCCTGCGGGCCCGTCTCTACGACGCCGAGCGGCAGCGCCGCGAGGACGCCCGCGCCGCCGACCGCAAGGGGCAGGTCGGCAGCGGCGATCGCAGCGAGCGCATCCGCACCTACAACTTCCCGCAGAGCCGCGTCACCGACCACCGCATCAACCTGACCCTCTACAAGCTGGACGAGGTGATGGAGGGCCGCGGGCTGGACGAAATCATCGACGCGCTGATCGCCGACGACGAGGCGGGACGGCTGGCGGAGCTCGCGGCCTGACCGCCCGCCCTGCAGCAACCTACGATGCCCTGCTGCGGGATGCCGCGGCGGCGCTCGCGGCGACCGGCATCGACAATGTCCGCCTGGAAGCGCGCTTGCTGCTGGCCCGCGCCGCCAGCCTGTCGGTCGAGCAGCTGGTGGCGCGCGGCGGCGAGGCCGCGCCTGCAGCGGTGGCCGATGCCTTGCGCGAGCTCACGGCACGAAGGGTCCGGCGCGAGCCGATGGCCTATGTCCTGGGCGAGCGCGAGTTCTGGGGCCGGCCATTCAAGGTATCGCCGGCCGTGCTGGTGCCGAGGCCCGACAGCGAGACGTTGATCGAGGCGGCGCTCGCCCTCATGCCCGACCGGCGGCGGCCTTGGCGCATCCTCGATCTCGGCCTCGGCTCGGGCTGCCTGCTGCTGACCTTGTTACGGGAGTATCCAGCCGCCAATGGCGTCGGCCTGGAGCTCTCGCCCGAGGCGCTCGCCGTGGCGCAAGCCAATGCCGACGCGCTGGAGGTGTCGGCCCGCGCGCGGCTCGTGCTCTGCGATTGGCGGCAGCCGCGCTGGCACGAGGGCCTCGGCGCGCCGTTCGACCTGATCGTCTCGAACCCGCCCTATGTCGAGCGTGGCGCGATCGACCGGCTGATGCCCGAAGTCGCTCGTTTCGAACCCAAGGTGGCGCTGGATGGCGGGCCGGACGGGCTTGACGCCTACCGCTCGATTGCTGCGGCCACGCCCGCCCTGATGGCCCCGGGGGCACGGCTGCTGGTCGAAGTAGGGGAAGGGCAAGTCTCTGAAATATCGAGGATTTTGTCTGCGGCCGGGTTGACCACGGGCGCGCCGTGGCGGGATCTGGCCGGCATCGATCGGGTGATACCGTCGACGCATTAAAGTGTTGGCAATTATGGAGGAATGATACTACGTTCAAATCCGCCCCTTGGGGGGGCTTGGCCCGGGCCGGTCGGTTGGCTCTGGGCGATTAATCCCTCTGAAAAATGGCTGTGACGGTGCCCGGGGAAGGGCAGAGGGGTCGCAACAACAACACCCGTCCGGCATGTAACTGGCCCAGGTTTATGAGATCAAACAATCGTCAGCGGTCGCGCGGCGGCCGCAATGGTGGCGGCGGTGGCGGCGGCGGCCACCATCACAAGCAGCATCATCCCGGCCGTCCGCCCAATCGCAATCAGATCTTCGACAGCAGCGGACCCGACGTCCGCGTGCGCGGCAACGCCCATCAGGTATTCGACAAGTACCAGGCGCTGGCCCGCGAGGCCGCGGCATCCGGCGACCGCATCCAGGCGGAGGCCTACTGGCAGTACGCCGATCATTACTTCCGACTCATTCAGACGATGGGCGGATTTGGCCAGCGCAACAACCAAGGTTGGGGCGATGGCGGCGGCGAGGAGGGCCAGCAGGCCCAGCAGCCGCCCGGCCAGGCGGGCCAGGCTAGTCAAGCCAACGGCAATGGCCACGCCCAGGGCGAGCGCCCGGGCGGCCGCGAGGACCGCGGTGAGGGCGAGGCGGGGCTGGGTGGCGTCGCTTTCCTGCAGAACGGCCGTAGTGCGCCGACCGACAACGATCCGGCGGCGGACGAGCAGCCCGACATTCCCGAATACACGCCGGGCACCGGTCGCCGCGGCTGACCGGCCGGTCTTCTACTTTTTTCTGAATGACGCCCGACGACGCAATCGTCGGGCGTTTTCTTTTGGTCCGGCGTGGGATCCGGGTCGGCACGGAGAAAGACCCCGAGCCGTGGTCGAACTGTCGTCGATCGGGACGGGTTCGCCGGCCGTGAAATTCTCCCCTGATTGTTTGATCCATGTCGTGTCGACGGCCGTCATCTCGCGGCAGGCTTCCCGCCAATAGCCTCACCTATGGTCCGGTCTTGCAAGGTCCGGATCCCTCCCCATATCGGCACCAGGATGCCTCCGGAGAGGGTCCGCTCTTTCGCCCGCCGAACGACGGGGGCGCGAATGAAAGGGTAGCGAAATGAATCAAGAGAAGTACACCGAGCGCATGCGCGGCTTCCTGCAGAGCGCCCAGATGCTGGCGCTACGCGAAGGCCATCAGCGGTTGGTTCCCGACCATGTTCTGAAAGTCCTGCTCGACGATCCGGAAGGCCTCGCCGCCAACCTGATCACGTCGGCCGGCGGCGACTTCCGCGCCGTCCATCGCGCGGTGGAGGCCAATCTCGCCAAGCAGCCCAAGGTCGAGGGACAGGGCGCGGGCCAGATCTACATGGCGCCGGAGACCGCGCGCCTCTTCGATCAGGCCGAAGCCATTGCCGAAAAGGCCGGCGATTCCTTCGTCACTGTCGAGCGCATGCTGATGGCGCTGGCGCTGGCCAAGGGCACCGAGGCGGCCGATGCGCTGGCCAAGGGAAATGTGAAGCCGCAGGCGCTCGAGAAGGCCATCCAGGACCTGCGCAAGGGCCGCACCGCCGATTCGGCGTCGGCCGAGGGCAGCTACGATGCGCTGAAGAAATACGCCCGTGACCTCACGCAGGCGGCGCGCGAGGGCAAGCTCGATCCGGTGATCGGCCGCGACGAGGAGATCCGCCGCACCATCCAGGTGCTGAGCCGGCGCACCAAGAACAACCCCGTGCTGATCGGCGAGCCCGGCGTCGGCAAGACCGCCATCGCCGAGGGCTTGGCGCTGCGCATCGTCAACGACGACGTGCCTGAGGCGCTGAAGGGCAAGAAGCTGATGGCGCTCGATCTCGGCGCCATGGTGGCCGGCGCCAAGTATCGCGGCGAGTTCGAGGAGCGGCTGAAGGCCGTGCTCTCGGAGATCGCTGCGGCCGAGGGCGACATCATCGTCTTCATCGACGAGTTGCACACCCTGATCGGCGCCGGCAAGGCCGACGGCGCGATGGATGCCTCCAACATGCTGAAGCCCGCGCTGGCGCGCGGCGAGCTGCATTGCGTGGGCGCCACGACGCTCGACGAGTACCGCAAGCACATCGAGAAGGATGCCGCCCTGGCGCGTCGGTTCCAGCCGGTTTTCGTCGCCGAGCCCTCGGTCGAGGACACGATCTCGATCCTGCGCGGCCTGAAAGAGAAGTACGAGCTGCATCACGGCGTGCGCATTGCCGACGCCGCGATCGTGGCGGCCGCGACGCTGTCCAATCGCTACATCTCCGACCGGTTTCTGCCGGACAAGGCGATCGATCTGATGGACGAGGCGGCGAGCCGCATCCGCATGCAGGTCGACAGCAAGCCCGAGGCGCTCGACGAGCTCGACCGGCGCATCATCCAGCTCAAGATCGAGAAGGAAGCGCTCAAGAAGGAGAGCGACGAGGCATCGCGTGATCGGCTGGAGCGGCTCGAGAAGGAGCTCTCCGGCCTCGAGGAGAAGTCCGCAGAGCTGACCGCCCAGTGGAAGTCGGCCAAGGACAAGCTTGCCGATTCCCAGAAGATCAAGGAGCAGCTCGACAAGGCGCGTTCCGAGCTCGAGATCGTGCAACGCAAGGGCGAGCTCGCCAAGGCGGGCGAGCTGGCCTACGGCGTAATCCCCGACCTCGAGAAGAAGCTCGCGGCAGCCGAGGGCCACGAGGTCCAGGGTGGCAAGGGCGTCAAGGAAGAGGTCATGCCGGAGGACATCGCGGCAGTTGTGTCGCGCTGGACTGGCGTGCCGGTCGACAAGATGCTGGAAGGCGAGCGCGGCAAGCTTCTGCGCATGGAAGAGCAGATCCGCAAGCGCGTGGTCGGCCAGGACGAGGCCGTGCGGGCGGTGGCCGATGCCGTGCGCCGCGCGCGTGCGGGCCTGCAGGACCCCAACCGGCCGATCGGCTCGTTCCTGTTCCTCGGGCCGACCGGCGTCGGCAAGACCGAGCTCACCAAGGCGATCGCCGAGTTCCTGTTCGACGACGACCAGGCGATGGTGCGCATCGACATGAGCGAGTTCATGGAGAAGCACTCCGTGAGCCGCCTGATCGGCGCGCCTCCGGGCTATGTCGGCTACGACGAGGGCGGCGTGCTCACCGAAGCGGTGCGCCGCAGGCCCTATCAGGTGATCCTGTTCGACGAGGTCGAGAAGGCGCATCCCGACGTGTTCAACGTGCTGCTGCAGGTGCTGGACGATGGTCGCCTGACCGACGGGCAGGGCCGCACGGTCGACTTCAAGAACACGCTGATCGTGCTGACCTCCAATCTCGGCAGCGCGCATCTGGCGGCGCTGCGCGAGGGCGAACCGGCCGAGACGGTGCGCGAGCAGGTGATGGAGGAGGTGCGCCGCGCCTTCCGGCCGGAGTTCCTCAACCGGCTCGATGAGATCCTGCTGTTCAACCGGCTGAGCCGGGCGCACATGACGGAGATCGTCGAGATCCAGCTCGGCCGCCTGCGCAAGCTCCTGGCCGATCGCAAGATCGACCTCGACTTCGACGGCAAGGCGCTGCAGTGGCTGGCCAACCGCGGCTACGACCCGGTCTACGGCGCGCGGCCGTTGAAGCGGGTGATCCAGCGCAGCCTGCAGAATCCGCTGGCGACGCTGATCCTCGAAGGCCGGATCAAGGACGGCGATACCGTCAAGATCGCGGTCGAGAACGGCGAGCTGGTCGTCGGCGGCCAGCGCGTGCTGAGCGAGGCGGCGGACGACTGAGGTCTTTCATGCTCCTCTCCCCTTTGGGGGGAGGCTGGGTGAGGGGGTTCGTTCGAGAAAGCAGGGGCGCGACGGAAGTCGCGCCCTTTTCAATGCCGGGAGCGCGGCACTCCGTGCCGCTCATGCTCTTCCGGACCGCCGGCTTCCAGCCGGCTCATAGCCGACGCTCTCCTCAAATGCGGCTTGGCGCGAGCAGGTCCAGGTCCGCTCATGTCTCCTTGGGCCGAAATTTGACGAGCGCCCGCGCATCGTCGTCGTTCCTCATCCGAAGAAGGATCTCGGCGAGGCTCTGGTCGCGAAGATTCGAAAGCAGGCAGGTATCTGATGCGTTATCCCGTTCTCATCGAGCAGGGTACGGACACGACGGCGTTCGGAGTCGTCGTTCCCGATCTGCCGGGCCCGGCACGGCGTCAGTCGCGGTAGGTTCGGACAGGAAAGCGCTCCGGACGGCCAGGGGTACGGCTGTCGCATGTGACGGCTCTCCGTCGTCCGCAGGCCCGAGCGTCCGCCGCGACAGCCGTTTCTGCGCAGCATGGTGCGCAGAAACTCAGGGAAGTGTCGCTAACTGATAATTGACTTTTGCTTATAGACTGCTAAAGTACCGCAAACGCGCCGGGAGGACGGCCTTCGTCCTTCGGGCGAATCGGTAATTTGGCCAAATCCAGCGGAGATGCATTCCTCAGGCAGGTGATGAATTGGCGTAGCGCTTGCGGAAATTGCGGGAACCTTCACGAGACTGTAACAAAGTCCTTTAGCATTGCTTTGCAGGAGGAGAGATCTGATTAGTCGCTCTTCGCGACCTGCGGAGCGGCCGCCTCCTTCGGCTTGGCGGGCTTGATGTCGGCCACGACCGGCGCGTTCTTCATCTGGGCGAGATATTGGCGCGCCAGGGCGCTGAAAGCGCGCGGCATCCTTGCCGCCGACCGTGGCGCGCATGGCGAATTTCTGGGCCAATGGATTGACCGGCTGGCCGCCGCGATGGAATTCGTAGTGGAGGTGCGGGCCGGTCGACATGCCGGTCGAACCGACGAAGCCGATCACCTGGCCCTGGCGCACCGCCACGCCGGGCTTGATGCCCGGCCCGAGCCGCGACATGTGCGCGTAGGCGGTGGCGATGCTGCTGGTGTGCTGCAGCTTCACGTAGAGGCCGTAGCCGCCGTTGGGCCCCGCCATCGCCACCTTGCCGGCGCCGGCGGCCAGGATCGGCGTGCCGGGCGGCGCGGCGAAATCGACGCCCGTGTGCAGGGCGCTGAAGCCCAGGATCGGATGCTCGCGCATGCCGAAGCGCGAGGTGATCTTCGAGGCATCCATCGGCGTGCGCAGGAAGGAACGGACCACGCTCTCGCCTTGCGGGTCGTAGAAGCCTTCGGCGCCGCCCTGCGGCCGGAAGCGGATCACCGTCACCGTGCGCTTCAGCAGACGCAGCTCGCCCGCCAGCAGGCGGCCGGGATGGGTGATGCGGCCGTCGCTGGTGACGAGCTGCTCGAGCAGCACGGTGAATTTCTGGCCTTCCTTCAGCTCGCGCTGGAAGTCGACGTCGTAGGAGAGCGCGCGAATGAACTCGACCATCGCCGCCGACGGCGCGCCGCCCTTCATGCCGCTTTGCTGCAGGGAGCCGTTGCGCTCGCCCGCCACGCGCACGATGCGCGGGCTCACCTTGTAGATTTTTTCCTCGCCGCCGTAGCTGCCGTCATCCTGGCGCGTGATGATGTACTCGCGCTCGGGTTGTGGGCGCACCGACAGCGACAGCACGCGCGGCGCGTCCGGCTGGTCGGGCAGCGTCTGCATGTGAAGCTCGATCGTCTCGCCGGCCGCCAGCCTCTTCTTCTTGAGAAGTCCCTGCAGCTTTTCGGCGATCTGCTTGCGGTCGGCGTCCGGCACGTCGATGTCGGACAGCATCTTCTCGATCGTATCGCCGCGCTCCAGGCGCAGCGTGAGATCGTAGGGCTCGTTGGTCGGCGGCTCGGGCGCGGCGGCCGGCTCGGGTGGCTTCATCTGGAAGCCCTGGAGCTCGGCCGATGTGAGCGGCGGGGCCGGTTCCGGATCGGCCAACACGATGGGCGGAAGCACGGCCGCCTCCGCAGGCTTGGCCGTGGGCGCTGGTGCCGACGGACGCCACGATGCCGGGCTCCGACCGGTACGTGAGCACCAGGCCGGCCAGGGCCAGCACAATGGCGCCGATAGCCAAAAAGGACAGGCCGGAACAGCTGACCAAAAGCCGGGCTTTCAGTCAGTTTCGGCCGGTCCGACGGAGAGGGGGAATCCGTCATGACCGTTGACCTATATGGGCCCGGTGATCCCAGGCCTCGGCTTGGGTTGGCCGCCTTTGG
>CAWFYW010000014.1:0-10000 GCA_963820155.1 uncultured Alphaproteobacteria bacterium | reverse complement strand
GTGGTTGGGGGTCGTCCCCTGCACGGAACGAGCCGATATGGCGATCGCAAGGTCACCATTTCGCTGACAAAACGTGAGATCAAGCACAACAAGGGCGTTTGGCGGATGCCTTGGCACTGAGAGGCGATGAAGGACGTGGCAGGCTGCGATAAGCTTCGGGGAGTTGCCAGCACACTTTGATCCGAAGATTTCCGAATGGGGAAACCCCATCCATCAGGATGATCGTCGACTGAATCCATAGGTCGACGAGGCGAACCCGGGGAACTGAAACATCTCAGTACCCGGAGGAAAGGACATCAACAGAGACTCCGCTAGTAGTGGCGAGCGAACGCGGACCAGGCCAGTGATGTGATCGTAAGAACCGGAACACTCTGGAAAGGGTGGCCATAGCGGGTGACAGCCCCGTACGGGTAGAAAGCGGTCGCATCCTCGAGTAGGGCGGGACACGTGCAATCCTGTCTGAACACGGGGGGATCACCCTCCAAGCCTAAGTACTCCTCAGTGACCGATAGTGAACAAGTACCGTGAGGGAAAGGTGAAAAGCACCCCGACAAGGGGAGTGAAAAAGACCTGAAACCGAACGCCTACAAACAGTCGGAGGCCGCAAGGCTAACGGCGTACCTTTTGTATAATGGGTCAGCGACTTACTCTGTGCAGCAAGCTTAAGCCGATAGGTGTAGGCGCAGCGAAAGCGAGTCTGAATAGGGCGACCAGTTGCACGGAGTAGACCCGAAACCGGGTGATCTAGTCATGGGCAGGTTGAAAGTGCGGTAACACGCACTGGAGGACCGAACCGGTTACCGTTGCAAAGGTATCGGATGACCTGTGATTAGGGGTGAAAGGCCAACCAAACTCGGAAATAGCTGGTTCTCCGCGAAAACTATTTAGGTAGTGCGTCGTGTGATTACCGTCGGGGGTAGAGCACTGGATGGGCTAGGGGGATCCAAAGTCTTACCAAACCTAACCAAACTCCGAATACCGGCGAGTACAGCGCGGCAGACAGACGGCGGGTGCTAAGGTCCGTCGTCGAGAGGGAAACAGCCCAGACCGCCAGCTAAGGTCCCCAAGTCATGGCTAAGTGGGAAAGGATGTGGGAAGGCCAAAACAACCAGGAGGTTGGCTTAGAAGCAGCCATCCTTTAAAGAAAGCGTAATAGCTCACTGGTCTAAATAAGCCAGCCTGCGCCGAAGATGTACCGGGGCTCAAGCCATGCACCGAAGCTGCGGACTCGAAAGAGTGGTAGCGGAGCGTTCCGTAAGCCTGCGAAGGGAGACTCGTGAGAGCTCCTGGAGGTATCGGAAGTGAGAATGCTGACATGAGTAGCGATAAGAAGCGTGAGAGACGCTTCCGCCGTAAGTCCAAGGGTTCCTGCGCAAGGTCAATCCGCGCAGGGTTAGCCGGCCCCTAAGGTGAGGGCGACAGCCGTAACCGATGGGAACCACGTCAATATTCGTGGGCCTGCTGGAAGTGACGGATCCCAAAAGTGGCTCTAGCTCGTTGGCGAATGCTAGGGCGGCCTAGGGGTTCCAGGAAATAACTCCAGCGTATAGACCGTACCCTAAACCGACACAGGTGGACTGGTAGAGTATACCAAGGCGCTTGAGGGAACTGTGTTGAAGGAACTAGGCAATTTACCCCCGTAACTTCGGGATAAGGGGGCCTCCGTCGGTCTCGACGGAGGGGCACAGACCAGGGGGTGGCGACTGTTTAACAAAAACACAGGGCTCTGCTAAGCCGTGAGGCGAAGTATAGGGTCTGACGCCTGCCCGGTGCCGGAAGGTTAAGAGGAGAGGTTCACGCCTTGAATTGAAGCCCCGGTAAACGGCGGCCGTAACTATAACGGTCCTAAGGTAGCGAAATTCCTTGTCGGGTAAGTTCCGACCTGCACGAATGGCGTAACGACTTCCCCGCTGTCTCCAACACAGGCTCGGCGAAATTGAATTCCCCGTGAAGATGCGGGGTACCCGCAGTTAGACGGAAAGACCCCGTGCACCTTTACTACAACTTTGCAGTGGCATTAGAGATTGGATGTGTAGGATAGGCGGGAGCCTTTGAAGCTCGGGCGCTAGCTCGGGTGGAGGCAACCTTGAAATACCGCCCTTTTGATCTTTGATGTCTAACCGCGGTCGGTTATCCCGATCCGGGACCCTGCATGGTGGGTAGTTTGACTGGGGCGGTCGCCTCCCAAAGAGTAACGGAGGCGCGCGATGGTGGGCTCAGGCCGGTCGGAAATCGGCTGCTGAGTGCAATGGCACAAGCCCGCCTGACTGCGAGACTGACAAGTCGAGCAGGGACGAAAGTCGGCCATAGTGATCCGGTGGTTCCGCGTGAGTGGGCCATCGCTCAACGGATAAAAGGTACGCCGGGGATAACAGGCTGATACCACCCAAGCGTCCACAGCGACGGTGGTGTTTGGCACCTCGATGTCGACTCATCACATCCTGGGGCTGGAGCAGGTCCCAAGGGTTCGGCTGTTCGCCGATTAAAGTGGTACGTGAGTTGGGTTCAAAACGTCGTGAGACAGTTTGGTCCCTATCTGCTGTGGGTGTTCGAGACTTGAGAGGAGCCGTCCTTAGTACGAGAGGACCGGGATGGACGTACCTCTGGTGTACCAGTTGTGACGCCAGTCGCAGCGCTGGGTAGCTATGTACTGGAGGGATAAACGCTGAAAGCATCTAAGCGTGAAACCCGCCTCGAAACTAGGTCTCGCTGAGAGCCGTGGTAGACCACCACGTTGATAGGCCGCATGTGCAAGTGCAGTGATGCATTCAGCTTAGCGGTACTAATAGCTCGATCGGCTTGATTTCATTCGTTCCGTGCAGCGGTCGACGTCCGCTGCCGGTCTTGTGATCCGGACTTTCAGATCCTCTGCGCGCTTCGACGACCTGGTGGTATTAGCGAGGGGTGAACACCCGATCCCATTCCGAACTCGGCCGTGAAAACCCTCAGCGCCAATGGTACTGTGTCTCAAGACACGGGAGAGTAGGTCGCTGCCAGGTCTTCCAAGCGCGCGGAGCCTCTTCCGATACGACGATGACCCAGTCCTTTGTCATCCCGAGCGTAGCGAGGGATCCTTAGGGAAACAGACGAAGATCCCTCGCCTCCGGCTCGGGACAAGTTTGCCGCGGGGTGGAGCAGCCCGGTAGCTCGTCAGGCTCATAACCTGAAGGTCGTAGGTTCAAATCCTGCCCCCGCAACCATTCTAAAGACGAAAACCCGAGCAGCTCGACCAGCTGCTCGGGTTTTGTTTTTGGCAGAGCGCGCCGCTCGATCCCGGAAGCGGTGAAGATGTGGGACAACGGCTTTCGCCAGGTCACGTCGAGCGCCAGGCCGATCAAGAGCCCGGCCGACTTCGCTGGCTTCAAGATCCGCGTGGCGCTGAGCCCGATCTGGATGTCGCTGTTCAAGGCCTTTCGGCGCCTCGCAGGCTCGTTCCGCTGTTGCTGCGCGCGCTTGGCCACCAAGCGTCACCGTCTCAGAAAAAGCTCTATCTCCTCGAAAAACCGCTCGCAGGCGGGCTCGTGCTCCAGGAAGAGATGGTTTTGGCCCTGAAGTGGAATGAATCGGGCGCCGGGAATGCCGGCGGCCATTGATCGTCCTGACGCGAAGGGCACTCTCGCATCTCCTCGCGCGTGCATCACCAGTGTCGGCACGGTCACCTTGCCAAGAAGCTCCGTGACATCGATTTCTCCGGTGGCGGTAAGATAGCGCGCTGCGCACTCGGGTGAGGTTGTTCGACGTTGCAGTTCATTGAAGAAGGAAGCCTGCTCTGGCGTGGCCCCCGGCATGAATTGGGCGGTGAACATGTGTCGAAAGGCTGGATTGTCCGATCCCCAGCCATGGCGCATCAATGTCGTCATTGCAGCTCGAAGTTCCCTTTCTTCCGGCGATCTTTTTGCCGCCCCAAGGGCAAATCCCCCATAAAGAATAAGATGGGAAACTCGTTCTGGATGTCGAACAGCATAGACAATCGACACCGCACAGCCCTGGGACACTCCCAAGAGAGGAAATCGATCTACGCCAGCTGCATCGACCACCGTTTCAAGGTCGCTGACCCAGGCGTCGAGAGACAACGTCTCGACATCCCAGTCGGACATGCCGGTGCCCCGCGCGTCGTACCGCAGAAGCGTATGCTTTCGCGCGAGCCCCTGAACGACGTGCTGCCACACCGGGGTCTCCCAGTCATATTCGAGATGGCTCAGCCAATTTGCCGTCTTGACCAGCGGAGGTCCGCTGCCGGCAGTCGCATAGGCGAGACGAACACCTTCGGGTGTGCGGCAATATCTGATCTCCTGGTTCATTTGCGATGGATCGGCATCGAAATTGCCGGGCTCTCGCCCGTTGTCGCCCGACATGGCGTGCAGGCCAATCAATCGATAGCCGCGGCCCGGCACCGTAACGACAAAGCTCTTTCCGCTCGCCCCATCGTCGAGCGCTTTCCTCAGTGCCGAGATGTGGACGTGAATGTTGCCGTCTTCAACTGACAGGCCAGGCCATACCCGTTCCAACAGGTGGTCCTTGGAGACGATATTGCCTTTTGCAGAAGCCAGTTCGCAAAGGATGTCCATTGTGCGGCTCCCCAACTGAACCCGAACGCCCTCGCGCGAAAGCTCGCGCTGCTCGGGATCGAGAAGGAATTGACCGAAGCCAACCCTTTTTCCGCCCATCTGTCCTCTCGTCACGATCGCCGATTTAGAACAATTAAGAACCTGAACCAAGGACCTTATACGGCCACTGCCTTAGGGTTCTGGAACGTGCCGCTGCGGCAGCAAATCCAGAATACACAAACGCATGAGAAGATCGTGAGCACCATTTTGACGGACGCGCCAAGTACGACACATTCTTGGATCACCGCGAAAATTCGGCCACCCGCGGACACGGTTCACAAAAGCGGCGAATAACTCCGTCGCCGCGTTCGTTGCTGGTCGAGCGTAGTCGGCGAGTAGCCGCTGATCAATACGAATGTCTGAATCCAAAACCGGCGCCACGTCGTCGCGCGCCGGATGGATGCCGGCCTCATCGACGGCAGGGCCGGGCAATTCAACGTCCCCAACCTACTCACAACACAGGAGATCGAGACAATGACCACGAGCACACCGAGCCCCGCTAGGGCAGACAACGGCGTCAATGTGACGGCGCTGCTTGATGCACGCAAAGCCTTGGAGCAGGCGCCGCAAGCAGCGCGGTTCAAATGGCGCGCAACCTGCCAGTGGCTGAACGGTACACATAGCCGCTCGACGATCGGCAAATATTTCGGGCTCGGGGCGGAGCAGTCGCGCGACAAGACCTTCACGGTCGAGGCAGACCATCCAAAGGTCTTTGCGGCCGAAGACCAGGCTCCGACTCCGGTCGAACTTGTCCTCTCCGGACTTGCGAGCTGCCTCACCGCGGGCGTCGCCGCGGTCGCCCAGCGCCGCGGCATACAGCTGCAATCCGTCAAGGCCTCGCTCGAGGCCGACATGGACATCCAGGGCATCCTCGGAATCGACGACGAGGTGCGCAATGGCTTCGGCGCCATCCGCGTTCACTTCGACATTCGCGCCGATGCGAGCGAGGACGACATCAAGTCGCTGGTCGCCCAATCGCAGAAGCGGTCGGCCGTGTTCGACATCATCACCAACCCGACCAACGTCTCCGTCACCGTCAACTGACGGCGGCATCTGGATCAAGGAGCGAGTGTCGTGAGGTCCGCGACCACCATTATCATCGGCGCCGGCCAATCCGGGTTGGCCATGAGCAGGCATCTCACCGCCCTCTCGATCGATCACGTGATCCTCGAGCGCGGCGAGGTGGCCCACTCATGGCGAACGGAGCGGTGGGACTCGCTTCGCCTTCTGACACCGAATTGGCAAAGCCGTCTGCCCGGCTACGCCTATACCGGCGACGATCCGCACGGCTTCATGACGATGCCGGAAGTCGCCCGCTTTCTGCAGCGCTATGCCGGGCTTTCGACCGCTCCGGTCGTGACTGGAACGCGCGTCATCCACGTGAGGCGGGACGAGGGAGGTTACGCGCTCTCGACTGGCCAGGGTGCATGGCGCTGCCGCACGCTTGTGATCGCGAGCGGAGCTTGCAACGTTGCCACGATCCCATCGCTCGGTGCCGGTTTGCCTCCGAAGGTGACCAGCCTTACACCCCTGCAATACCGCCGCCCCGACCTCCTGCCGGATGGCGGCGTGATGATTGTGGGCGCCTCGGCGAGCGGCATGCAACTCGCCCGGGAAATTCAGGCGACCGGCCGTCGCGTTATGCTTTCCGTCGGCGAGCACGTCCGCATGCCGCGCACCTATCGTGGACGCGATATCCAATGGTGGATGGATGTCATCGGCGCGATGGATGTCCGCTACGACGCTGTCGAAGACATTGAAAGAGCGCGGCGGCTGCCCTCGCTGCAGCTCATCGGAACGGCCGAGCGCGTGACGGTCGACCTCAACAGCCTGCGCAAGTCGGGCGTCGAGCTCGTGGGTCGCCTTGTCGGTCTTCGTGATTGCAAGGCGCAGTTCTCGGGATCACTCGCCAACCTTTGCGCATTGGCCGACCTGAAGATGAACCGGCTGCTTGCCAGCATCGATGGTTGGGTGAACGCGAGCGGGTTTGCAGGGCGGTTCCCCTCGCCCGAACGCTACGATCCTACGGATGTCGGGCCGGAGGCGAAGCTCAGTTTGGACCTGATCGCCGCCGGTATCAGGACGGTGATTTGGGCAACAGGTTATCGCCCCGACTACTCTTGGCTCGACGTACCCGTATTCGATCGCAAAGGGCGCATCCGGCATGACGGCGGCGTTGTTCCCGCGCCGGGCATGTACGTCATGGGCCTGCCGTTCATGCGTCGACGCAAATCATCCTTCCTCGACGGAGCAGGTGATGATGCTGCCGATCTCGCCGCTCACCTGAACCGGAACCTCGCTCGCGCTGCGGCTTGAGAGTAACGACGATGAACGCGCTCCATGGTCTCGACGAACGCTACGATGTGGTGATCGTCGGCGCCCGCTGTGCGGGCGCTGCCACGGCCCTGCTCCTGGCGAGGTCCGGCGCCAAGGTCCTGGTCGTCGACCGGCAGGCCTACGGCTCGGACACGATGTCGACGCACGCGCTGATGCGGGGCGCGGTTATCCAGCTCAATCGCTGGGGCCTGATTCCCGGTGTCATCGCAGCGGGAACGCCCGCCATTCGATCGGCGACGTTCCACTACGGCGACGAGGCGATTCGAGTCGACATAAAGCCGAGTTGGGGCGTCGATTGCCTTTTTGCGCCACGGCGCACGGTGCTCGATCCCTTGCTGGTCGATGCGGCCCGTGAGGCTGGCGCGGAGGTTCGCCACGGCGTCGCTCTTTCGGAGTTGCAATTCGCCGCATCGGGCGGTCGCGTTATCGGCGCCTCGTTGAGAGAGGCGGGCGGCGCGTGCGTAACCGTCCGCTCGGATATGGTCATCGGTGCGGACGGCCGCCAATCGACAGTCGCACGGCTCGTCAATGCCAAAGCGTGCAGCGAAGGCTTCAATTCCTCGGGTCTTGTGTTCGGCTACTTCGAAGGCGTGAAGTGGGATGGCTTGCATTGGCACTTCGCAAAGAATGTCGCGGCAGGAGTGATTCCGACGAACTCTGGTCACTGCGTCTTCGCCGCGGTTCCGGCTCGGCGGCTTTCAGCGACATTCCGCGGCGACATCATGCGGGGCTTTCTCGAGGTCCTGGAAATGAACTGCTCGAGGCTGCGCGCCGATATCACTTCGGCCAAGTTGATCGGCCGGTTGCGAGGCTTTGGCGGAGCAACGAGCTACCTTCGACAGTGCCACGGGGCAGGATGGGCCCTCGTCGGTGATGCCGGCTACTTCAAGGACCCCCTGACCGCACACGGGATCACTGACGCCTTGCGCGATGCGCAATTGTTGTCCGGAGGGATCGTCCATGGCGGCACCCGCGCCCTCGAGACTTACCAGCGCGAGCGCGACGCTCTGTCCCTGCCATTCATGCGCGTCACCGACGCGATCGCCTCGTTCTCGTGGGACCTCGGCGAGGTCAAGCAGCTTCATGCGGAATTGAATGCCGTCATGGCAACGGAGGCCAATCACATCGCGAGTTTGTCACAAATGCCTTCTCTCGCAGCATAGGAGTATAAAAATGCCGACCAATTCACCTTGGACGCGAACGCTTGCCGGCCGCCCCGCGCTGGGCTCCCGCGCCGAGAGGAGCCGAACGACCACAATGCGCGATGTCGAAATGTTTACTGAGATGACAGGCGATAGAAACCCGATCCACTACGATCTCGAATTGGCGAGCGGTTCACCCTTCGGTGGCCTTGTCGTACAAGGCGGGGTGACCACGGGTCTCTTGAATGCCGTTGTTGCTGAAGACCTCCCGGGCCCGGGCACGGTGTTTCTCGAAACGAACTGGCGTTTCGTCAAGGCCGTCCGGGTCGGAGAGACAATTACCGCAAGCGTCAAAGTCGAGCACGTCCGGGACGACAAGCCGATCTGCAAATTGGAGACTGTTGTCTGCAATGCAAGCGAGGAAGTTTGCGTCGTTGGAACCGCTACGACTTACACAATGCCGCTATCTCGGCGGGCGACCGACCAGGCGAAAGATGCAGCATAGGATTGTCGTCGCCCGACCTGAGCAGCGGCTCGCTTCTGATTTGCGTCGGAAGCTCTTGGCGGGCCCGTATCTGGGCGCGCAGAGTTGGGAGATTGCGGTTCGTCTCGCGCCCCGGAGCAATCGGTACACGCTAAACGCATCGTACCCGCTTGCGACCGCCCAGGCGTTGTTTCAGAAGTCATCCGTACTCGTCATGACCGTGGCCGGTCTGGCCGGCGGGCAGATCGCGTCGCGGCCCGAGCTTGCCACGATCCCGACCGCCGCCATGTTCCTTGGCACGGCGACCTCGACTTTTCCGGCGCCTATCAGGCGTTCGCGCAGTTCTACGGATTTGCCGCGAGCGAGGTCGCCGACGAAGCGGTCAAGCCGCGCATGATCTCGCTTGTTCTCGCAGGCGGCATCGTCGCAGCCCTTGCAGGGGCAATGATGCGGGCGGTCGGACGGCAGGCTTTGAACATGTTGCTGCTACCTTGGCTTGCCATTGCCGCGATATCCTTGATCTGGCTGGCTTGGGGCCGTCGGCGCCGCCAGCCCGTCGTCGCGACCTGATCTCGGATGGAGCGCACACGATGACCCAGACCACCGAAAAATTCGAAGGCGGCTGCATCTGCGGTGCCGTCCGCTTCCTCGCCACGGGTGCGCCGAAGGGAGTGTTCTGGTGCCATTGCCGGAGCTGTCGCCGGCACAGCGGCGCGCCCGTGTCAGTCTTCGTCGGCTTCGAGCTCAGCGCCTACACCGTGACCAAGAGCGAGATCACGAAGTTCAAGTCATCACCGGGCACGACGCGCGGCTTCTGCCGGGCCTGCGGCTCGACGCTGACCTGCGAAGTCCAGCAACTGCCGACCGAGACGCATTTCTACGTGGGCTCGTTCGACGACCCGACCGGGTTCGAGCCGTCGATGCATTTCTTCCGCAATGAACAGCTGCCCTGGCTGCATTTGAAATCGGCGTGATTCAGCAAGCGTCGCGTTGTCAGCGTCCCGCCAAACATGGAGGCGCGCAGGTGGCGGGTTAACGAGCGCACAATCCGTTGGAATCCACCTATTTTGCGGTCAGATTGCGACGATCAGCGAATGTCGGTCTCGGTGGCTGCGGGCCCCCGCAACCATTCTCCAGCGCGATTTGCCAAAAACGAAGCCCGAGCTGGTCGAGCTGCTACTCGTCGGCTATGTCACCTTGTGTCGCCCGCCGCCGACCGGGGCCATGGCCTGGCTGAATTCGCGGTGCGCCATCGGCTCCGGCGCCTTGGAAGAGCCGATCACGGGGCTCGTGGACTGGGCGCAGGCCATGCTCGCAACACTCGTCAGCGCCAGCGTCAGCGTCAGGACAAGCAGTTGTGTAAGCATCTCAGCATCTCATGCTCCTGCCTTGTCCCCCCGTTGAAGGCATGCGGCCTTGGCCGATCGCGG
>CAWFYW010000013.1:0-204414 GCA_963820155.1 uncultured Alphaproteobacteria bacterium | reverse complement strand
TCCTGCTAGCCGGCGAAACTCGCATCGGGCAAGTCTTCCGCCGTGGCGCTCGAACGGACCGCGATATCCGTGTCTGTCTTTCCACTTCGATTCGAGAGCTCCTGATAGGCGGCGCGAATGGCCTGTGCAATGTCCTCCGGCCATTCGCCATGCAGGAAGGTGCGGCGGATCGCTTGTCCTGCTTCGGCCAGCGAGATCTTACCCGTCTTGTATTGGGCGAGCGGCGCAGCAATTCCCTGCTGCAGCCCGTTGGCGTCCACGAATTTCCAGCGGCCTCGTCGGCCGAGTGCGCCTGACCCCGGCGGGACTACGACGCCGCGCGCCGCCAAGTTTGACACCATCTCGCCAAGCGACGCGTTCTTGCCACCGACGCGCGGGACGTCGTCCTTCCTCAGGTTCTCGAACCAGACTACGGGTCCATCAGCAGTTACGGGGCGATTAATGTTGGATTCCCAATGAGCGGTGTCGGTCGCAATGGTTCGGCTCCGTCCCTGCCCGATGTGCTCAAACCACTGGCAGACTGTCCGAAGCGCGGAGCGCGGTCGAACCGGCGCTCCGAAATTAAAGCATCCGGCGCCGGAAGAAGGCGTGGTAGAGCACCAGAAGAATGATGGCGCCGATGACAGCGGCACCGGCGCTGTAGGAACTGTCGATGTTGAAGCCAGTCACGCCTGCGCCACCGGAAATATTGAACAGCCAGCCGCCGATGATCGCTCCGACGATGCCGAGCAGAATGTCGACGATGGTGCCCTCGCCCGTGGTGCCGACGAGCTTGCTTGCGATTAGTCCCAGCCCCAGCCCCAACAAAATCCACACGATCATGGACATGCGAGCCTCCCGACTTTACCCGGCGAAGAGACTACTCAACAACTGGATCGTATATAATGGCCGGCGCTTGCTCCATTGCGTTGCAGCGGATTTGGCCCCGGATTCCGCTAGGTTGGATGGCTCGGCCGGACGCCACCATAGTAGCTATGGAAGTGCCTTTCGTAGGCCCGGTCGATGATCATGCCCGGCTCGTATGCCGGGCTGTCCTTGATCACCCGACGGACGACATTGAGGTTCACCAGCTTGTGCGTCCAGTCGATCGTCTGGACCGAGTGCGGCGAGACCAGCACCTTCTTGCCGGGCCACCAGTTCCTGGTGTCGACAAGCAGGTAATGGATGCTCCAGTCGACATCCTCGACGAAGAAGTCCTCGACATGGCCGATCTCGCCGTCGACGGCATGAATGTGGTAGCCAGTGACGGCGGCGACGCTGCGCAGATGAGGGTCGCCATCGTCGCGCTGGGCATTGGCGTTGGCAATCCGCTCCTCGCGCCGTCGCTCGTCGGATGAAACCTGGTCAGGCAGGGCGCCACCCATGAAGCCCATGCCACCGAGATAGCCGTAGCTGCCCATGTAGAGGTCAGTGGTCCAATAGGGCCGCCAGCCGTAATAGTCATAGACGTGGCTTTCCATCTGCCGCGACACTGGCCGGTCGGCGTCGATGTCCGGGCTGTCCTTGATCTGCTGCATGGTCAGCCGTACCGAGAATTCTTCTTTCTCTTGGTCGAGGTGCCCCAGGGCGGAGACGGGCAGCAGGACTTTGCGACCGGAGAGCCACTTGCCGGTATCGACGACCAACCAACGAACCAACCAGCTGGCGTCGTCAAACAGGAAGTCGCTGACGGTCCAAGAGGACCGTCACTTGCCTCGATGACGTATCCGTTGATCGCTGATGCATTCCACAACATTGCGGGCTCCTCTTGTGTTGGATCGACTGTTGGAACAATTGCTGCCATTGTCTGACGGGTGCCTCTTCCAGCACCGGCTGCGCGTCGTCCATGTGCCGCGCGAATGCGGCATGGCGGAGCGCGCCGAGGCGCTTTCCGCTTCGCAGGAGAAACTGCCATGAGGTTGAGGGTTCATCCCGGGATCCCGCGACGGCCGTGCACCTGGTCGATGTGGATGCGGAAATACAGGACCTCCAGCGGGCGTTCCTTGCCTTCCACGATCGTCTTCACGTAGCCGGGCTCCCACCATGCCGGACGCCGTTGCAACAGCGCATGCGCATGTGTCCGCTCCGCACTATAGTCAGGCGTATTCGGGAGCTCTTCGTACCGGCCAAAAATGATCACGGTCGCCCATTTTTCGATGGTGACCAGTTCGTCCACTTCGACGCAGACTTTGGGATTGACGCGCATCCAAGAAATCGCCTGGCCGAAGGTGGAAAAGCTGTAAAGGCAATCGGCATCGTGCGCGAAAGTCATGGGGACGATGTAGGGTTGTCCTTCGTGGGCGCAGCCCAGCCGGGCCAATCGCGTGCGATCCAGGAGGGCGAGGCTCGCCTGTCGAGTCATGCTTTCGATCAACATGCGACGCTCCTCTCGCGAAGTCGGCGGCTCCGAGTCCCCTCGAAAACAATATCCGATCACGACGCTCGCGTCGGTGCCTTGACCTGGATCAAGCCGCTCGCCCAGCTGCAGGGCCGTACGTCTCGGCAAGGACAGGCCAAACGCCCAGGCACGCGCCCGATCAACCCAGATCAGCCGAGGCGAACTTCAAGGCGATGGACAGCGCCATCGTCCTCGAGCGGGATGGAAAGCGGCCTTTCAGCTATCGAAACGCCATCGAACTCAGCGAGAGCGACGCCGTGCGACGCGCCCTGCGGATTCTCGACCACGATCGCGAGCCGCGACGCGCCATGCCGGAGCGTGATCTCGAAGCGGGGCCAGGATGCTGGAATGCAGGGCTCGAGGCATAGCTTGTCGCCCTCGACGCGGAGTCCAAGAATGCACTCGACACCAGCGCGTTGCATCCACCCAGCCGAACCCGTGTACCAGGTCCAGCCACCGCGTCCGACGTGACCCGACGCGGCGTAAACGTCGGCGACGACGACATAGGGCTCGACTTTGTAGCGGTGCGTGTCGGCGCGCGTGCGGGCGTGGTTGATCGGGTTCAGCATCCAGAACAGCGCCGCCGCCTTGTCGCCTTCGCCCAGGGAGGCGAAGGCGATCACCGACCACAAGGCGGCATGGGTGTACTGGCCGCCATTCTCACGCACCCCGGGCGGATAACCCTTGATGTAGCCGGGGTCGAGCGGCGCGCGGTCGAACGGCGGCGTGAACAGCAGCGCCAACCCGTCGTGCGGCAAGACGAGTTCGTGCTCGGCGGCCGCCATGGCCTGCGACGCCCGGTCGGGTTGCGCCGCGCCGGATATCACGGCCCAGGACTGTGCGATGGAATTGATGCGGCATTCCTCGTTCTGCGCGGAGCCGAGGGGCGAGCCGTCGTCGAACCACCCCCGCCTATACCATTGGCCATCCCAGGCCTGGCTTTCGAGCGCGCTCTTCAGAGTCGCCATGTGTGCCCGCCACTTCGCCACCCGCGTCCGCTCGCCACGCGCATCGGCGACGCGGGCGAAATCGTCGAGAGCAGTGTGGAGTATCCAGGCCAGCCAGACGCTCTCACCCTTGCCACCTTCGCCGACCCGGTTCAGCCCGTCGTTCCAATCGCCGCTGCCGATCAGCGGCAGACCATGAACGCCGACCGTTAGGCTGGCGTCGAGCGCGCGTGCGCTGTGCTCGTAGAGACTGGCGACCTCGTTCGAGATCGTCGGCTGAAAGAAGCTTTCGTGTTCCTCTGGCCGCAGTGTCTGACCGACCAGGAAGGGGACGATCTCGTCGAGAACGGCGGCGTCGGCGGTTGCGCGGACATAGTGCGCGACAGCATAGGCGAGCCAGACCCGGTCGTCCGATATGCGCGTGCGGACTCCCTGACCCGAGTGGGGCAACCACCAGTGCTGGACGTCGCCCTCGACGAACTGCCGGCCCGCGGCCCTGAGGAGGTGTTCGCGGGTCATCGACGGGCGGATCGTCGCCATCGCCATGCAGTCCTGCAACTGGTCTCGGAAACCGTAGGCGCCGCTCGCCTGGTAGAAGCCCGCTCGGGCCCAGATGCGACAGGCGAGCGTTTGGTAGATGAGCCAGCCGTTGAGCATGATGTCCATCGATCGGTCAGGCGTCTTGACCTGGACCGCACCGGCAATGTCATTCCAGGAGCGCCGGACATCCGACAACACAGCGTCAAGATCGGCCTTGCGGTAGCGGGCGATCAGCGACTGCGCCTCGGTTTCATCTGGAGCGTCGCCAAGGAAGAAGACGATCTCCTCGACGCCGTTCGGCGCGATCTCGACCGTGGACTGGAGAGCGGCGCAGGGATCGAGTCCGGATCCCACCCGCCCCGAGAGCGCGTTCCCGTTGACCAGGGCCGCGGGCCACCCGAGAGTGCCGTTGCGGCCGATGAATTCTCGGCGGTCGCCGGTCCAGTTCGTCTGGCGCCCCGCAAGGTCGGCGAACGCGACTCGATCGCCGAACGCCGGGTTCCAGGGGTTTCTCGCAAGCATCGCCCCACTGCTCGCGTCGATGCGTGTCGTCACGTGCGGCGCTCCCGCCGCCCGCGCGGCGCCGAGAACCCACTCGACATAAGCCGTCACCGACAGGCGCCTGGCACGGCCTGAATGGTTGCGCAATTTAAGCCGCGAGATCTTCAGAGGGTCGGCAAGCGGCACATACTCGAGGAGCTCGGCGGCAATCCCGCGCGAGGCTTGTTCGAAGCGGCTGTAACCCCATCCGTGCCGCGCCACATATGTCGCTGTCTCGTCCCGGATCGGCAGGACGGTTGGGCTCCAGAGACGACCAGTCTCCTCATCCCGCAGATAGAAGGCTTGCCCTGGCTGATCTGTCACCGGATCGTTCGACCAAGGGGTGAGCTGGCGCTCGCGGCTGCTCACCGACCAGGCGTAGCCACCGCCTTCGGCCGAAACCTGAAAGCCGAAGCCTGGATTGGCGATCACGTTGATCCAGGGCGCCGGCGTCGTCTGCCCAGGGCCGAGGATGGTCATGTATTCTCGGCCTTCTTCGGCGAAGCCCCCCAATCCGTTGAAGTACTCTACGCCCGGGGGCGGACGCGATACCTGAAGGTCGGAAGCGGGCCCGGTGCGGATTGCCGCGGGCCGACGCGAGGGCCTGGCCTCGAGCGCGCGCTCAAACTGATCGGCGAGCCGTCCGCGCTCGCCAAACAGGACGATACGCGCGACAGACCCGAGGAGGGCCAGCTCCTCAGGAGAGATCAGGTCGGCGCGCAGCATGAAGGTGTGCCCGGGCGGACGTTCGTCGCCGATCTGAGACCGGGACTGGCTGGCTCTCACCAGGTTCTCGAGCGGGACCTGAAGTTCCTGCATATAGGAAGTGGCGCTCTCGTTGAGGATCACCAGGTCGACGGCCAGGCGCTTCAGGCGCCAGTAGTCCACCGCCTGAATCACCTCGCCGGCGACGTCCAGCTGGTCGACGCTAGAGATACGCACCAGGATGATGGGCAGATCGCCGGATATGCCCAGGGGCCACAAACCTGGCTGCCCGCCGCTGCCGTCCCCGATGGTCTCCGACGGCGGACGCAGCATCGACGTGGCGTAGACGATGTGTCCGGCCAGGCGCTGGTATTGACCCGCCTTGATTCGATCGATGCCGAGGTGATGCAATTGCACCTGGGCCTGGTTCCAAGCCAGTGCAGCCGCGCGCTCGAACGCCCCGACGTCGTGGTGCTTGTCGATCAGATCGAGGACCTCGGTGCGCGACGACCCCACCATCGTCCAGAAATCGACGCGGGCCGCCGCTCCCGGCGCGATCCGCACACGCCGGCGCAAGGCGAAGATGGGATCGAGCACCGCTCCGGTGGCGCCTGAAAGCGGGCGGCCGCTCATCACCGCGCTCGGCGCGCGAATGCTGCCGCCGCGACCCAGGAACCGCGCGCGATCGGTTTCGAACTCGCGCTTGCCCACGGCCTCGCCACCGACGACCGCCAGATGCGCCGCCCAGATCTGCGGTTCGGTTGGAGCCCGCCGCCGTCTCGTCGCCACCAGGGCACCCAAGCCGGCGAGATGCTCGGTTACGATGAACAGCTTGGAGAATGCCGGATGCGCCAAGTCGAAAGCCTGGGGCGCAAGAACCAGCTCGGCGTACGAGGTTATCTCGACGTCACGGGCGCGATCGCCCGAATTCGAGATGGTCACGCGGCGCACTTCCGCATCGTCCTCGGCCGAGACCAGAACCTCGAGCGTGGTCGCCAGGTCGCCGTCGACGCGCACGAACGCGGCGCGATCCTCGTTGAATGTGACCTCATAGGTCTCGGGTTCGGCTCCGATCGGCTGGTATGCCGCCGACCAGACCTCCCCGCTCGAGATGTCCCTCAGGAAGACGTACGAACCCCAATCGTCGCAGGTGGCGTCCTCTTGCCAGCGGGTCACCGCGAGATCGCGCCAGGTGCTGTATCCGGATCCGGCGGCCGTGAGCATCACAGTGTAGGAGGCGTTCGAGAGCAGCTGAGTGGCCGGCGTGGCGCTCCACGGACTGGCCGATCGCCGGGCATCGGGTCCTTCGACCTCGTGGATCCTGGCTGCCGACGTCGTCTCCGAAACCAACGGCGGGGTCGTCGTGACTTCGCGAGGCACGCGTTCCTGCAGAAGAAGCTCGGTCGCACGGACGATCGGCTCGGCGTGGAAGCGACTGCGCGCCAGGCCATCCAGCAAGACATCGGAGATGGCCGTGATCGTCATCCCTTGGTGGTGCGCCATGAATGCGCGCACGATGGCGACGCGCTGACCATCCGGCACCCGCGCCCGTGTGAAGTCCAGCGCCTCATAGTAGCCGTAGCGGCCGAGCGCGCCGATGGCCTCGAGGCTCTCGAAGTTCCGCGCGGCTGCCTGCGGGTCGATCATGCTCGCCAAGGCCGTGGCGTACGGTGCGACGACGGCATTGTCGGCCAGGCCGCGTTTGAGGCCCAGGCCCGGCACGCCAAAATTGGAGTATTGATAGGTGAAGTCCAGGTCGCGCGCGTTGTAGGCCGACTCCGATACGCCCCAGGGCGCCCGCAGGGCAATGGCGTATTCGATCTGGCGTTTGACGACGAGCCGATTGGTCTGCTCGATCAGGCTATCGGCCGGCGCCCTCATGACGATGGATGGCATCAGGTACTCGAACATCGAGCCCGACCACGAGATCATCGCCGCTCCGTTCGTCACCGGAGTCACCGCGCGGCCCAAGCGGAACCAGTGCCGCACAGGCACGTCCCGCTTGGCTATGGCTATGAAGCTCGCCAGTCTCGCCTCCGACGCGAGAAGGTCATAGCAACTGGGATCGAGCGCGCCCCGGGACGCCTGATAGCCGATCGACAGCAACAGGCGGTCGGGGTTCAGCAGAAAGCCGAACTCCATCGTCAAGGCCGTCGATCGCGCGGAGCTCTCCAAGGCCAGCAGCCGCGCCGCCAGCGGGCCATCCGGTGGTTGTCCGAGGTCGTGCTGATGTCCTTCGATGCAGGCGCGAACCGCGTCCGCCCAGAATTGCAGGTCCGCTGCGGCCTGATCGTGCTCTTCAAGAACGAGCTCTCGCACCGTGTCGGCCAGGATCCCGGCCTGTTCCGAAAGCGCCGCAATCCGTTGCTCGACGCCGGCGTTCGCGCCGGCGCCCCGAGTGAGACCCGCTGCGAGCCGCTCGATCTCATCGTCGAGCCGCCGCCACAAAACGGCCCCTGGCTGGCGTAGTTCCCGCAGTCGACGCGCTTCCTCACGCAGCAGGTCGAGGGCGTCGGCGACACCCTGGAAACGCTGCTTCTCCGGCAAGGCGACGTCGCGCCATCCGTGGCACGCGTTGGTCAACGCGATCAGATGTCCGGCCAGGTTTCCGCTGTCGACCGTGGATACGTATTGCGGATCGAGCGGACGCAGGTCGCGTGTATTGTACCAATTGTAGAAATGGCCGCGGTGCTTGGCCATGCGAGCCATGGTCCCCAACGTTGCCTCCAGCCGCTCCACCGCCTCGAGCGTTCCAATCCAACCGAAGTCCCGCGCGCATGTAACTGACAGCAAGTAGAGGCCGATGTTGGTCGGCGACGTGCGGTGGGCCGACACGGGCTCGGGCACTTCCTGGAAGTTGTCGGGTGGCAGACTAGGTGTGTAGTCCCGGAGACTGATGGTGCATCATCGATCCTGAGTTGTCAGGGGGAGGATGCATTTTGGGAGGCGTTCTTCATGGCTGCGCCCGCACGACGCCGCGTGTTCGAGCCGAGCTCCAAGCGTCGCAAGAGAGCACCCGGTCCCTTGCCGCTCGACACTGCCTGAACCCGAAGACGGTGAAGAAATGGCGCTGTCGGGCTACGACAGCCGATGCCCCGATGGGGCCGAAGGTGCCCAGGAGCACGGTGCTGACACCGGCCGAGGAAGCCATCGTCGTGGCGTTCCGGCAGAAGACACTGCTGCCGCTGGACGATGTGCTGGGCTGCCTGAGAGACACCATCCCCAACCTCAGCCGCAGCGCCCTGCATCGCTGCCTCCAGCGTCATGGCATCTCCCGATTGCCAGTCGAGGAGACCAAGGAGCAGCGCAAGCGGTTCAAGACCTATGAGATCGGCTACGTCCACATCGACAGCTGCGAGCTCCGCCACACCGACGGCAAGTTGGTCATGTTCCTGGCCATCGATCGGGTCTCGAAGTTCACCTACGTCGAGTTCCACGACAGCGCCGGCAAGATGGAAGGCTCAGCCTTCCTCAGGAACGTGGTGGAGGTCTTCCCTTACAAGATCCACATCGTGCTCACCGACAACGGCATGGCCTTCGCCGACCTACCCAAGAACAGGGAGCGGCCCAGCACTCGCTTGCTCGGTCCGCACATCTTCGACCGCGTCTGCATCGAGCATGGCATCGAGCACAGACTGACCAAGCCCTATCACCCGTGGACCAACGGCCAGGCCGAGCGGATGAACCGGACGATCAAGGACGCCACAGTTAAGGTCTACCACTACGACGACTTGGAAAGCCTCAAGGCCCATGTCCTGGCCTTCGTCACCGCCTACAACTTCGCCAAGCACCTCAAGGCGCTGAAGTGGCGGACGCCCTATCAGGTCATCTGCGAGACCCGGACCAAAGATCCGTCAATCTTCAAGATAAACCCGCACCATCTCATCCCGGGACCACACACCTATTGTCGGCCGGCGTAACGAAGGTCTCGAAGAAGCGCCACGTCCGCCGGGCGACCAAGCGCAAACTGCGCGCGTCGGCCTCGGCCAGCGGACGGCGGTCCAACACCTTGGGCGACAGGCTCGCCCAGAGGGCAATGGCCGGAGAAGCGAACCAGGCTGCCGCGAACACGGCGGCCAACGGCCAAGTCCGCTGCCCCCAGAACCAAGCCACGGCTATCGCCACAGCGCCGATGATCAAGGCCCCCGACATCCGGCGATAGAAGCGCAGCGCCCGAGGATGCGGCCCGAACGCCGCGTGGGCCGCCGGCACCCATTCGAGAAGGCGGCGGCCAGATCCACACGGGTGTGCCGCCGAACAAGACGCCGCTCGGCCAGATAATCCATCCATGCCGGATCCGCCGACAGGAAGATGTCTGCCGGCGCGCCGTTCTCGATCTGCTTGGCGAGCGCCGGCGTCGGTCCGTAGGCGACGGTGACCTCGGCGCCTTGCTTCTCCCGGTAGGCCGACACGATGGCGTCGAGCGCGGGCTTCAATGTCGCCGCGGCGAAGATCAGCACGCCCCGCCCGTCGCCGTTCCGCGTGGCCGGCGCCATCGTGTGATGCTGCGCATCCGCGCGCCGCATCGCCAGGAACGCACCGGCCAGGCCGGCCACGACCCTCAGGGCGTGGCGCCGTTCCATGACCACTCCGCGCTCCGCCGGACCGTCAGGCGGCCTGGTAGCCTATGACGGCCTTGGTCTCGAGGAATTCCTCGAGGCCCCACTTGCCGTATTCGCGGCCGTTGCCCGACTGCTTGTAGCCGCCGAACGGCGCGGCGGTGTCGCCGGCCGGATAATTGAGGTGCACGTTGCCGGCGCGCATCTGTGACGCGACCTCGCGCGCGCGTCCGATGTCGGCCGACTGCACGTAGGCGGCCAGGCCGTAGATCGTCTCGTTGGCCAGCCGGACGACTTCGTCCTCGTCCTTGTAGGGAAGGATGGCGATCACCGGGCCGAAGATCTCCTCGCGCGCGATCGTCATGTCGTTGGTCACGCCCGCGAACACGGTGGGCCGCACATAGTAGCCGCGGTTGAGGTGCTCCGGCCGGCCGGGGCCGCCGGTGACCAGCTCCGCGCCCTCGTCGATGCCTGCCTGGATAAGGCGCTGTATCTTGTCGTACTGGATGGCGTTGACGACGGGCCCGAGCCGCGTTTCCGGGCTGCGCGGATCGCCGACCACCAGGCGTTCGGCGGCCGCCTTGGCGATGGCCTTCGCCTCGTCGTGACGCTCGAGCGGCACGAACATGCGGGTGGGCGCCGTGCAGGACTGGCCTGAATTCACCATCATGCCGTTCACGCCCTTGGTGACCGCGCTCTGGAAATCGACGTCGGGCAGCAGGATGTTGGCCGACTTGCCGCCCAGCTCCTGGGCAACGCGTTTCACCGTCGCGGCCGCCGCCTGGGCCACGCGGATGCCGGCGCGGGTCGATCCGGTGAAAGACATCATGTCGATGCCGGGATGGGCGGACATCGCCTCACCGACCACGGCGCCTGCCCCCTGCACCATGTTGTAGACGCCCCTGGGCGTGCCGGCCTCGTGCATGAGTTCCGACCAGATGATGGCATCGAGCGGCGCCTCCTCGGAGGGCTTGAGCACCATGGTGCAGCCGGCGGCCAATGCAGGCAGGACCTTGCAGGCGATCTGGTTGATCGGCCAGTTCCACGGCGTGATCAGGCCGCACACGCCGACCGGCTCGCGCGCGATCAGGGTGTTGCCCTGCATGAACTCGAAGGGATAGGTCTCCAGCACCTCGATCATGCGCTCGAGATGGGCGGTCCCGCGGCCGGCCTGGATGTCGCGCGCGAACTGCAGCGGCGCGCCCATCTCGCGCGAGATGGCATCACCGATTTCGCTGCGGCGCTTGTTGTACAGCGCCAGGATCCCGCGCAGGAGCTCCAGCCGCTCCTTGCGGGTGGTGCGGGCGTAGCCTGGGAAGGCGGCGCGAGCCGCGGCCACGGCGCGATCGACGTCGGCGGCGCTGCCCACGGCGATCCGGGTGAAGGCCTCCTCGGTGGATGGATCGATGACGTCGAGCAGCGCGGGCGCCACCGGGTCGACCCACCTGCCGTCGATATAGAATTGCTTTTCGTGCTGCATGGAAGATCCCCTCGGCCCGGCGAAGCCCCTTGGCAAGCTCCGCCCGATTTGCGACAGTCGTTGTATATATATGAATACAACGTAGGGGAAGAGCATCGTGACGGCGAGGATGAGGATTGCGCTCCGCCCCCTGAGCGGCGCGCCGGGCCGCCGCCTCGACGACGTCATGAGCGAGACCTGCGAGAGGAAACACGGAGGTCACCGTGCCGAACGAGCATCCGACGACCGTCGATGAGCCGGCGGCGCCCGCCGACCGGAAGCGATTCTCGCAGGTTTCCCACGTCACCGGAGACGTGACGGAAGACGGCAGCGGCATCCTGCTGTGCGTCCAGACCGAGCGCGACGGCCCGATCGAGCTGATGATGCCAACGGTCGACCTCCAGCATCTGGTCACCCTGCTGCTTCTGCTGGGCGGCAAGGCCGCAACGAACGACCGGTTCGCCGCCACCAGCGAGACCTTCTGGGCCAAGCCCCTCCCCCTGCACGGGGTCTCGCTCGGCGTCGACGAGGACAAGGCCGTCCTCGCCATCGAGGTCGGCGCTTCGGTCCTGTCCTTCTCGCTGAGCGCCGGCCGCCTGGCCGAGATCGGCCGCACCATCCTCACGCTGACCGCGCCGTCCTCCAACAACTGACCTTGCCCGTCCCCAGGCCATTTGCCATGATCGATATATCCATATGACTATAGCGTATCGGAAACCACTCAGATGGCTGGCATTCCTCGCTTCGATCCGCTGACATTTCGGCCGAAGCCCGGCACGAATGCCTTTGCCATGCGCCCGCCGCTCATCCTGGCGGCATCCCCATTGATCGAGCCGGACCCGCGGAGTCTGGCGCCCCGCATCGCGCGCCGGACGAAGATCTGGGACCTGTCGCATCACATCCACTGCTCGATCGTCGGCACCTGCCTGTCGACGGCCGAGCTGCGGCACGTGCTGGGCAAGGCCGGCCTGGCGGTCAACGGCGCCTCGGAGCATGAGCTGCACGGCACCGGCGTGCAGCTCGCCAGCCAGCGCGACGGCGCCGCCAGGCTGCTGCACAAGGCGCTCGACAAGCGGCATCGCCCGGCCATCGCCCGCTACGACAGGGCCAAGACCGTCGACGAGGTCAGGGCGCTGTGGCAGCTCGACTCGAAGAACCGCGACATCCCGGGCGCCTACTGGGCGGCGGTGACCCATCCCGCGGCGACCGATGCGCTGGTCCGCGAGATCTTCGGCGAAGTCCACATGCTCTCGCATCTGATCGGTTCCGCCAATCGGGCCGACATCCGCCGGCTGAAGGAACTGGAAACGGAGAACGCCCTGCTGCGCGACAAGCTCGCGCGCCAGCAGGAACGGCTGCACGAAGCCGTCGCCACGCGCGACACCCGGATCCGCGATCTCGGCGCCCTGCTCGCCGGACGAATCGCGGACCGCGCGTCCAACGAAGCCGATGGCGCCAACGACAGAGAGGCGGCACTCGGCGATCTCGTCGGCCGCCTCGAACGCCGCTTGCGCTCGGAGACCCATCGTCGTGCCGCTCTCGAGGACCGCCTGGCGACCGCCCAGGAGGAGCTTGGCCGCGAGCGGGCCAGGCGCGCAGCGGTGGAACGCCGCGAACGCGCCTTGCGCGGGGAGCTGGACGCCATCGAGGCCGACCTCGGCAGCCCGCCCGCTTCGGAGGGGAACGCCGTTCCATCCGGCCTTGCGGGCCTGTCGGTACTGTATGTCGGCGGCCGGCCGGACAAGCTCGGCCATCTGCGCGCGGCCGCCGAGCAGTCGGGCGCGCGCTTCCTGCATCACGACGGCGGCATCGAGGATCGCGGCGGCCTGCTGGCCGGCAGCGTCGGGCGCGCCGATATCGTGATGTTTCCCGTCGACTGCGTCAGCCACGACGCGGTCGCGACGGTGAAGCGCCTGTGCCGGCAGACGGCAAAGCCCTACGTCCCGCTGCGCAGCACGGGAATGAGCTCGTTCATCGCCGCATTGCTCAACTGCAAGGAGAACAACCATGACGGTCATTGAAAAGGGCGCCGCGCAGCGGCCCGCCTATATCGACGGCAAGATCAAGCTGATGCTGATCGACGGACGCTGGGTGCCAGCGGCGTCGGGCAGGACCTTCGAGAGCCGCAACCCCGCCACCGGCGAGGTGCTGGCGACGGTCGCCGAGGGCGACCGCGAGGATATCGACCGCGCCGTCGCCGCGGCACGCAAGGCCTTCGCCGGCCCGTGGAGCAAGTGGAAGCCCGCCGAGCGGCAAATGCTGCTGCTGAAGCTCGCCGACCTGGTCGACAGCCGCATCGAGGAGCTGGCCGCGCTCGACACCTACGACATGGGCGCCCCGATCAGCCGCACACGCAACAACCGCCAACGCGCGGTCGGCATGCTGCGTTACTACGCCGGCATGGCGACCGCGCTGCATGGCGAGACCATCGAGAACTCCCTGCCGGGCGAGATCTTCTCCTATACCCTGAAGGAGCCGGTCGGCGTGGTCGGCGCCATCATCCCGTGGAACGGCCCGCTCACCGCCACCATCTGGAAGATCGGACCGGCGCTGGCGACGGGCTGCACCGTGGTGCTGAAGCCCGCCGAGGAGGCGCCGCTCACCTCGCTGCGGCTGGGCGAGCTCTGCCTCGAGGCGGGCGTGCCGCCCGGCGTGGTGAATGTCGTGCCGGGCTACGGCGAGACCGCCGGCGCGGCGCTTGCCGCGCACCCCGATGTCGACAAGGTGGCGTTCACCGGCTCGCACCTGACCGGCCAGAAGATCGTCCAGGCCTCGGCCGGCAATCTCAAGCGCGTGTCGCTCGAGCTGGGCGGCAAGTCGCCCGACATCGTCTTCGCCGACGCCGATCTCGAGGCGGCGGTGCCGGGCGCCGGCATGGCGGTGTTCGCCAATTCGGGCCAGATCTGCAGCGCCGGCACGCGGCTGTTCGTCGAGAAGAAGATCTACGAGGAGTTCACGGCCAAGGTGGCCGAGTTCTCCAGGACCCTGCGCGTGGGCAACGGCGCCGATCCGCAGACCCAGGTCGGGCCGCTGGTCTCGCCCGAGCAGCTCGACCGCGTCACGACCTATCTCAGCATCGGCCGCCAGGAAGGCGCGCGCCGGCTGAGCGGCGGCGAGCAGCTGACCGAGGGCGCCTGCGGCAAGGGCTATTTCGTGCCGCCCACCGTGTTCGCCGACGTGCGCGACGACATGCGCATCGCCCAGGAGGAGATCTTCGGGCCGGTGATCTCGGCCATCCCCTTCACCGACATCGACGAGGTGATCCAGCGCGGCAACGCCACGACCTTCGGGCTTGGCAGCGGCGTGTGGACGCGCGATGTCGGCAAGGCGCATCGCCTGGCCAAGGCGATCCGCGCCGGCTCGGTATGGATCAACTGCTACCAGGCGATGGATCCGGCGGTGCCGTTCGGCGGCTACAAGATGAGCGGCTACGGCCGCGAGAGCGGCAAGCAGCACCTCGAGGAATATCTCAACGTCAAGGCGGTATGGATCAAGACGGCCTGACGCGCGTCAGGCCAGGCCGAACAGCTCGGTTTCCTCGCGCACGCCGCGCAGGCGATGGCGGCCGAGCGACACCAGGCGGTGGCGGCTGCCTTCCGCCGCCTGGGCGAAGGGCTGCGAGATCAGGAGATTGCGGCCGAGCGCCTTGCACAGGAGCTCGATGCGCGAAGCCTCGTTGACGGCCGGGCCGATCACCGTGAAGTCGAGACGCGCATCGGCGCCGACATTGCCGTAGTGGACCTGGCCGACGTGAAGCGCGATGTCGAGGCCGGGCGTCGGCTTGCCGGTGCCGGCACGCGCAGCCGCGAGCTGCTCCAGGAGGGTGAGCGCCTCGCTTGCCGCGTCGAGCGCCGCCGCGCAGATCTCGGCTCGCGGCTTCTCCTCGATGCGGAAGATGGCAAGCAGGCCGTCGCCCATGAACTTCAGGATCTCGCCGCCGCGCGTCACGACCGGCCGCACCATGCAGTCGAAGCAGTCGTCCAGCATCGCGATCAAGTCGCGGCCCGGCAGGGTATCGGCGATGGCGGTGAAGCCGCGCAGGTCGGCGAAGAACAGCGCCGCCCCCACGCTCTGGACCTCGCCGCGCCTCACCGTGCCGGCCAGGACGCGGACCGCGGGATCGTCGCCCAGATAGGCGGCCAGCAGCCCCTGCCCGATGACCCGCAGGGTGGTGGCCTTGGCCGCCAGCGCGAACACAGGGAGCAGGCCGCGCAGGAATTCCATCTGATCGTCGGAGAAGCCTCCCGTGCGATCGGTGGCGAGCGAGCAGACCAGCCACAGTTCGCCCACGCGCTCAGCGCTCAGCGGATTGCCCGCCTGCGGCGCCAGCTCACCAAAGGGAAAGACGCGGCCCAGCCACTCCGTCATGCCGGCGCCGCGCAGCTCCTCGAACAACGGCACCTCGTCGTCCGGCTTGGGCGAGGTCAAATCGTAGCGCTGCTCGACGATGCCGTGCCTCAGCATGGCGACAAAGGGGCTCTGCTGGACGAGCGGCACGTCGAAGTCGACGTGGCGGAACTCGAATCGTGCGCCGGGACCGGTCGCGCGATCCCAGATCAGGCTGCGTGCGCGCAGCATGGGATGCAGCGTGCTCATGCCGACGAAGGTGCGGGCCACCGGAATGCCAAACTCGTTCAGACGGCGCGAGAAACCTTCGACCATCTCCTCCAGCGGCAGGTTGCGAAGGCCTGCATCGGCCAGCCAGTCGGTGAGCGCGGTCGGTTTCATCGGATCCATCAAGTCGGCCACATGGACCGGCCAGCATAGGGCCCGGGAGGCGATTGGGCGATGCGCCGCGCCAGGACGTCCGGCGCGCGCGTCTATGACCCGGCCACCCGGCCAGCGAGAAAGCCGGCCAGCGCGGCGAGCGAGGTCAGGCAGGTGCCCCACGCCATGTCGATGAGGGTCAGCCGTATCGACCAGCCCCGCAGCGTCGCAAGATTGGTCAGGTCGTAGGTGCCATAGGCGCACAGCCCGAACACCGCGCCGAAAAGAACGGCCCTGGTCCATGCGCCGGCGGCCAGGGCCGGCTGCACCGCGAGGATCGTGATACCCGCGGCACACAGCATGTAGAACAGTGCAGCAACTTCGAGGCGGGGCTTGTCCAGCATCAGCGCCCCCATCTCCTTCCGGTAGAAGTCGAGCGCGACCAAGCCCAGCCAGAAGAAATCCACGACCGCAAGGACGGCCACGACCGCGACGTAGATGGCGATGCTGCGCATACGCGTCCTCCTGCATCCCATCCTTACGACGCATTTCCACGCACGGATCATGATGTGCCGCCCGGCTGCGGCGAGCGTCACACCTGCGTCATCTTCGTCGTTCGCGCGCGTTTCGCGCGGTTCACCGTGGCTGTAGAAGTAAAGAGCAGCCCGTCACGATGGGAGAGAGAGGAGTCATGGCAGACAAGGCAGTGTCGACGGCGCCGGATCTGGCGGGAGCGCAGGCCCTGCCGCCGTCGAAGGCCCCGCCTTCGCGATCCCACAAGGCGCAGGAGGCGGAGTCCATCCGCCCGATCGGGCTGGTGCGCCTGTCGCTGCTGGCGGTCGTGGTCGGCATCGTGACGGGCTTCGGCGCGGTGCTGTTCCGCGACCTGATCGGCTTCATCCATAACGCGCTGTTCCTGGGCAAGTTCGCAGTGCAATACGACGCCAACCAGTTCACGCCCGCGAGCCCGTGGGGCGCGCTGGTGATCCTGGTGCCGGTGGTGGGCGCGGTGATCGTGACCTTCCTGGTCTCCAACTTCGCACCCGAGGCCAAGGGCCACGGCGTTCCGGAGGTCATGGACGCGATCTACTACGGCGGCGGCATCATCCGGCCCGTGGTGGCGGTGGTGAAGTCGCTGGCCTCGGCCTTCGCCATCGGCAGCGGCGCGGCGGTCGGCCGCGAGGGCCCCATCATCCAGATCGGCTCGGCGCTCGGCTCGACGCTCGGCCAGATCATCCGCATGCCGCCGGGCCAGCGCATCATCCTGGTCGCCGCCGGCGCCGGCGCGGGCATCGCGGCGACCTTCAACACGCCGATCGGCGGCGTGATGTTCACCATCGAGCTGATGATGCCGGAGGTGAGTGTCTCGAGCTTCCTGCCGGTGGCGTTGTCGACGGCCGTGGCGACCTTCGTCGGCCGTTTCTTCTTCGGCATACAGCCCGCCTTCGAGGTGCCGGCGCTGACGCCGATGTCGATCGACATGGGCTCGGCGCTGACGCTGGGCCTCTATGCGCTGCTCGGCGCGGTGACGGGCGTCGCGGCGACCGCCTTCGTGCGCGGCCTGCATCTGGCGGAAGATCTCTTCGACAAGATCAAGATGCGCTACGTGCGCCACATCTTCGGCATGCTGCTGGTGGGCGTGCTGATCTATCTGCTGCAGCAGCAGTTCGGCCACTACTATGTCGAAGGCGTGGGCTACGCCACCATCCAGTCCATCCTGCTCGGCAATCTCCAGGCGCCGGCGCTGCTGGCGCTGCTGTTCTGCTGCAAGCTGTTCGCCACGTCGGTCAGCCTGGGCTCCGGCTCATCGGGCGGAGTCTTCTCCCCATCGCTGTTCCTCGGCGCCACGATCGGCGGGGCGTTCGCGGCCGTCCTTTCGGCGGCCCACCTGACGACGCCCGACAGCATCCCCTCCTTCGCCATCGTCGGCATGGGCGCCATGGTCGGCGGCGGCACCGGCGCCGTCATGACCGCCGTGACCATGATCTTCGAGATGACGCGCAACTACGACATCGTCCTGCCGATGATCTCGGCGGTGGCCCTGAGCGTCGGCGTGCGCCGCCTGCTGTCGCGGGAGAACATCTACACCTTGAAGCTGGTGCGGCGCGGGCACGCCATCCCCAAGGCGCTGCACGCCAACATGTTCCTGGTGCGCCCCGCCGCCCAGGTGATGGACGACGATATCGTGCTGGCGCCGGCGGACATGGGTTTCGAGACCCTGCTGGCGCGGCCGGACAATCGCGGGCGGCTGCGCCACGTCGTGGTCACCGAGGGCGGCCGCATCCTGGGCGTGCTGCGCGTCAACACGGCGTTGCGGGCCGCCTCCGAGGGCGTGATGCCGGGCGTGGCGCTGCGCGAGCTGGCCAGCCGCAACTTCACCATCGTGCGCGAGAACGACGTCGCCTTCGACGTCATCCGGCGCATCTGGCGCAAGGGCGCGATCATGGCGCTGGTCGTGAAAGGCCGCGGCGTGCCGCGCCCCGACGACGTGCTGGGCGTCATCACCAAGGAGCACGTGGCCGATTCGGTCGCCAGCAGCATCAAGGTCTATCCGTCCGGCGGCTGACCGCGGGCTAGGCCGGCGGCTGCGCCATCGTGCCCTTGGGCAGCGAGGCGCAGTGGTCGTAGATCGCCGAGGGACGCGTGAACCACACCTTGTCCTTCTGCGGGTGGTTGACGATGTGCTGCAGCGCCTCGCGCAGCATCCTGAGGCGATAGGGCTGGCCCACGATCATGGTGTGGAGCGCGATGCCGCACACCAGCGGCTGCCTGGCCGACTGGCGCAGGAGCTCCTCGAACTGGCCGACGATGAAGTCGCGGAACTGCTCGGGCGTGTGGTGGCGCACCAGGATCTGCGGGCTGTCGTTGATCTCGATGGGATAGGGCACGCTCATCAGCGGGCCCGAGCGCGTCTTCATCCAGAGCGGCTGGTCGTCGGCCGGCCAGTCCATCAGGAAGTCGAAGCCGGTCTCCTTCAGGAGGTCGGGCGTGTGATGGCTGGAGCTCATCCACGGCGCCATCCAGCCGCGCGGCCGCTTGCCTGACGCCTTCTCGATGGCATCGCGCACCTCCTCGAGGAAGCGCTTCTCGTCGGCCTCCCACATCTGGCCGTGGCGTTCGGCGTTGGTGCGGCCGTGGCCGATGAACTCGTCGCCGCGTGCCTTGAGCGCCGCCACGATCTGCGGCGCGTAGTCGAACACCGTGGTGTTGATCAGGTGCGCCGCCGGCAGGTTCAGTTCGTCGAACAGTTCCAGGCAGCGCCACACGCCGACCCGGTTGCCGTAGTCGCGCCAGGCGAAGGTACGCGGATCGGGCGGCGTGCCGGCGACTGTCAGGAGATGGCCGTCGCCCGCGCCGAAGGCGAAATGCTCGATGTTGAGGCCGAGATAGACCGCCAGCCGCTTGCCGTCGGGCCAGGAATAATCCGGCCGCTCGACGATGGGCGAGTAGGCATAGCGGTTGTGATACGGAAGACGCAGCATTCGTTGTTCCTTTCAGCGCTTTACGACGAGCGACCCGGCCGTTCCGCTTCGACGGCGTTCATGGCGCGGAAGCGGGCAACGGCCTCGGCATGGAAGGCCCGTTCCTCCGGACCGGCCTCCTCGACCGGACGACGCTCGTCGTCGAAGTTCCCGTAGCGGTCCTGGCCGCGCACCAGCATGGCGCTGACGCGGGTCGACGAGGTGCAGCGCGCCCAGGTCGGGATGTAGCTGATGCCCAGCCCGATGCGCCGGTCCTGCGAGCGATTGGGCCGCGAATTGTGCACGAGATGCGTATGGTGCAGCGAGAACTGGCCGGCCTTCACGGGCATGAAGGCCGTGCGGCTGCGATCGACGTCGGCGGCCAGGGTCTGGCCGCGCGACAGCAGGTTCTCCGTATCCTGCAGTTCGGCATGGGGCAGCTGGCCGAGCCTGTGCGAGCCCGGCACCACCTCCATGCAGCCGGCCTCGACCGGCGCGTCGGTCAGCGCCACCCAGGCGGTGACATGGCAGGCCGGCTCGAGCGCGAAATAGGTCGCGTCCTGGTGCCAGCTCACATAGGTGCCCGACCCGGGGTCCTTCGGCCAGACGCTGAGATGGAACAGGCGGATGTCGGGCCCGATCAGATCCTCGACCGCGTCCAGCACCTCGGGCGCATGCACGATCTCGTCGACCCAGGGAAACAGCAGATGCGGCTTGAAATTATGGCCGCGCGTCATCTTCTGCCCCTGGGCGCGCTCGAAGGCTTCGAGCCGGCCGCGCCAGGCCCGCGCCTGCTCGGGCGGGAAGGCCTCGACGGGACAGACATAGCCGTCGCGCTCGTAGCCGGCGACCTGCTCGGGCGTAAGCTTCCGGGGCATCTCAGTGGGCCGTCCAGCCGCCGTCGACGAACAGCAGCGTGCCGGTGACGAAGGACGAGTTGTCGCTCGCCAGGAACAGGGCGGCGCGCGCCACCTCCTCGGGCTGGCCGATGCGGCCCATCGGATGGCGCTGCTTCCAGTAGGCCCTCATCGCCTCGGGATCGGCGTAGCGCTTCAGCGGTACGCGCCGGCATGGGCGTGTCGATGACGCCGGGCATCAGGGCATTGACCCGGATGCCCTGGTGGGCGTGGTCGACCGCCATGGTCTTGGTGAAGGAAGCGATGGCGCCCTTGGAGGCGACATAGGCGGCGTTCTTGCCCGGGCTCGATTGCGCGAGCTGCGAGCCGATGGTGACGATGGCGCCCGAGCGCACGGCGATCATCGGCTGGATGGCATGGTGGATCCAGAGGTAGGTGCCCTTGACGTTGACGGCGAAGGTGCGGTCCCAGGCCGCCTCGTCGATCGTGTCGACCGTGCCGCCCGTGGACATGCCGGCCGCCGTCAGCAGCACGTCGACGCGGCCCCATTTGTCCATCACCTGCTCGACGCCGGCACGCGCCTGGGCGTCGCTGCTCACGTCGGCCGGGATGGTGATGGCGCCGCCGCCGGCTTTTTCGATGTCGGCCGCGACCTGGCCCAGCCCCTCCTTGTCCTGGTCCACCAGCGCGATCCTGGCACCTTCCGCCGCGAACAGGCGGGCCGAGGCGGCGCCGATGCCGGAGGCACCGCCGGTGACGATGGCGACACGATCCTTGAGCTTCATGGCCCGAGCTTAGCGCGCGGCAGGCGCTCGAACTCCAGCTACCTCTTTCGCCGCCTGCGCCGCGCCAGCATGTTCAGCCCCTCGATCAGCGCCGAGAAGGCCATGGCGGCGTAGATGTAGCCCTTGGGAACGTGCAGGCCGGTCCCTTCGGCCAGCAGCGAGGCGCCGATCATCAGCAGGAAGCCCAGCGCCAGCATGACGATGGTGGGATTGTCGCCGATGAAGCGCGCCAGGGGATCGGCGGCGAGCAGCATCAGCCCGACCGCCACCAGCACGGCCAGCACCATGATCGGGATGTCGTTGGTCATGCCGACGGCGGTGATGATGCTGTCGAGCGAGAAGACCAGGTCGAGCAGCAGGATCTGGCCGATGGCGCCCCCCATGGTGACGCCGGCGACCCCCTGCGGCACGGGCTTGGGTTCGGCCTCGCCCGCGACGGTCTCGTGGATCTCGGTCGTGGCCTTCCAGATCAGGAACAGGCCGCCGGCGATCAGGATCAGGTCGCGCCAGGAGAAGCCGCGGCCGAACAGCTCGAACAGCGGCTGGGTGAGTTGCACGATCACGGCCACGCTGGCCAGCAGCGCCAGCCGCAGGATGACGGCGAGGCCGATGCCCATGCGGCGCGCGCGGCTGCGCTGGTGCTCCGGCAGCTTGTTGGTCAGGATGGAGATGAAGATCAGGTTGTCGATGCCCAGCACGACTTCCATGACCACCAGGGTGGCGAGCGCCGCCCAGGCGGCGGGGTTGGCGGCGAGCGTGAGCAGGTCCTGCATGGACCTCACAACATAAGTCATCGCTGCCCGGCGCCAAGGGGCCTTTCCTTCGATGCGCCCAGAGGCTAAGCCCGCAGCCGATGTCCTTGTCCGCCGCTGGTTCGCGGCCCGCCCCTCCTCCGGCTCCCCCTCTCGCCATCGTGCTGTTGTCCGTCGCGGCCTTTGCCTCGGCCGCCAACATGCGCGTCATCGATCCGCTGCTGGTGCAGCTGGCGGCCAGCTTCGACGTCACGGTGGGCGAGGCCTCGATCGCCGCCACCGTGTTCCTGTTCGCCAACGGCGTGTTCGTGCTGGTGCACGGCCCGTTCGGCGACCGCTACGGCAAGATGCCGGTGGTGGCCATCGCCTGCCTCGCCGCCGCGCTGTGCTGCGGCTTGAGCGCGCTGTCGGTGTCGCTCGGCATGCTGACATTGGCACGGTTTTTGACCGGGGTTACCAGCTCCGCGATCATTCCGCTCGCCATTGCCTGGGTGGGCGACAATGTCGGCTACGAGCACCGCCAGGCCACGCTCGCCCGCTTCCTGAGCGGCCAGACGCTGGGCCTGATGACGGGCGCCGCGCTGGGCGGCGCCATCGGCGACTGGCTGGGCTGGCGCTCGGTCTTCTGGGTGCTGGCGACGATCTACATCGCGGCCGGCGGCGCGCTGTTCGCCGTCATGCGCGCGCGGCCCGACATCGTGCGCGCCGCACGAGCGCGCCGAGGGCTCGATGATCGGCCAGATGCTGGCCGTCCTGCGCCGGCCCTGGGCCGTCACCGTCATCCTGGTGGTGGCGCTGGAAGGCGGCACGTTCTGGGGCGCCTTCACCTTCGTCGGCGCCGACCTGCACCAGCGCTTCGGGCTGGGCTTCGCCGCCATCGGCCTCGCCGTCGCCGCCTTCGGCGCCGGCGGCTTCCTCTATGTCACGGTGGCGCATCACCTGGTGCGCCTGCTGGGCGAGCGCGGGCTCTGCACCTGGGGCGGCACGGGTCTGGGCCTTGCCTTCGCCCTGATGGCGCTGGCGCCGTCGGCCGAGGTGGAGTTCGCGGCCATCGTGCTCTCAGGCGTGTCGTTCTACATGCTGCACAATACGCTGCAGGTGCACGGCACGCAGATGGCGCCCGAGGCGCGCGGCGCGGGCATGGCGCTGTTCGCCCTCTGCCTGTTCGTGGGCCAGGCGATCGGCGTGCCGGTCGCGGCGCCCATCGTCGACCGATGGGGCGCGCCACCGGTGTTCTGGACGGCGGCGATCGTGCTGCCGCTGCTGGCCTTCTGGTTCTCGATGGCCTTGAGGCGTCGCTATCAGTTCGCCGGCGAAACTCGGAACTGATAGGGCTCCTCGAGCATCCTGGCTTCGTCGGGCGTGAGCGTGATCTCTGTCGACTGTGCCGCCGAAGTGAGCTGGTCGAGGCTGGTGGCGCCGATGATGGGCGAGCCCATGTAGGGCTTGGCCAGCAGCCAAGCGAGCGCCGTCTGGGCGGGCGAGGCATTCTTGCCCGCGGCGACCTTCTTCAGCCGATCGGCCACCTCCCAGTCGCAGTCGCGATAGGTGCCGGGCTGGACCTGCGCATCGTTCTTCGACCGTTCGGTGGCGCCGCCGCCTTCCTTGCTGCGATTGGCGGCAAGGAAGCCGCGCGCCAGCGGCGAATAGGGGATCAGGCCGACGCCCTGCTCCTGGCAGAGCCGGTTCATCTCGCGCTCTTCCTCGCGCTGGATCAGGTTGTAGAGGTTCTGCATGGCAATCGGCCGCGCATAGCCCTTCCAGTCGGCGATCATGATCATCTGCGCGAACTTGTAGGCCGGCATGGTCGAGCCGCCGATGTAGCGCACCTTGCCCGAGCGCACGATCTGGTCGAGCGAATACATGGTCTCCTCGACCGGCGTGTGGGGGTCGAGCCGATGGACCTGATAGACATCGATATAGTCGGTCTGCAGGCGCTTGAGCTGGGCGTCGAGCGAAGCCATCAGATGCTTGCGGCCGGTGCCGACGTCGTTGGCGGTGTCGCTCATGCGGATGCCGACCTTGGTCGACAGCACGATCTCCTCGCGCTTCGCCATCTTGAGCAGCGTGGCGCCCATGATCTCCTCGGAGCGGCCGAGATTGTAGGTGTCGGCGGTGTCGAAGAAATTGATGCCGACATCGAGCGCGCGCCTGAAGTAGGCAGGCGCCTCGGTCTCGTCGAACTTGCCCCAGCCGCGGCGGCCCTTGGCGCCCCACGAATTGCCGCCCAGGCAGATCCTGCTGACGATCAGGCCCGAGCGGCCAAGCGGTCCGTATTTCATCAAACTCCCCCTTGCTGGCGGCAGCTTAAGCCCCCACCTTCGCCTCATGAAAGTGCTGATCGAATATTGCGGCGCTTGAGGTTATAAGCCGCAGGCCCTCCGTGTGAGGGATCGCCTCGAAAAGCTGGGCGCCGCCGACATCGAGCTGCGCATCGGCAGATCCGGCCAGTTCGACGTCACCGTCGACGGCACGCTGAAATACACCCGCAGCAAGACCGGCCGCTTCCCGACCGACGACGAGGTCGAGGATTTGGTATCGGGCTGACCTTTTTGTCATCCCGAGCGAAGCGAGGGACGCTCTGGGCAACAGCAAAGGTCCCTCGCTTCGCTCGGGATGACAAAGGTGCGCTAACCCAGCACTTCCTTGTTCACCACGTTCGCCGCGTTCGGCCGGCCGTCGAACACGCTCAGGATGTTCTCGATGGCGGTGGTCGCCATGCGGTCGCTCGCCTCCTTGGTGACGCCGGCCATGTGCGGGGTGAAGATCACGTTCTCCAGGGCGAACAGCTTGTTCTTGGGGTCGGGCGGCTCCCTGTCGAGCACGTCGAGTCCCGCGCCGCGCAGCTTGCCGCTGGTCAAGCGCCTGGTAGAGCGCCTCCTCGTTGATGATGCCGCCGCGCGCGGTGTTGACCAGGAAGGCGTCGGGCTTCATCAGGCCGATCGTCTCGGCGTTGAACATGTTCACCGTCTCGGGCGCCTTGGGGCAGTGCACCGACACGAAATCGACCTTGGGCAGGATGGCCTTGAGGTCGGTGACCTTGGTGGCGCCGGCCTTCCTGATGTCGGCCTCGGAGAGGTTGGGGTCGAGCACGTAGACATCCATCTCGAAGGCCACGCAGCGCTTCACGGTGCGCGAGCCGATGCGGCCCATGCCGACCACCAGGATCGACTTGCCGGCAAGGTCGGCCGGCAGGTCGGACAGGCGGTGGTGCCAGGCGGCCTCGCGCACGAAGCGGTCGTGCTTGCGGGTGAGCCGCGCCGAGGCCAGCAGCATGTACATGGCGTGCTCGGCCACCGACACCGAATTGGCGATGCCGGTGGTCATCAGCGGGATCCTGCGCTTGTTGAGCGCGGGGATCTCGACGGCGTCGAAGCCGACGCCCAGGCGGGCCACCACCATCATGCCGGGCGCGGCGTCGAGCTCGGCCTGGCGGAACGGCGTGGCGCCCAGCGTCACGGCATTGGCGTCCTTGAGCTTGGGATGCAGGGACGGCACCGAATCGTCGGTCAGGATCTCGTAGTCGACATCGTCGCGCGTCCTGAGGAGATCGATGCCGGCCTGCGGCATGCGGCCGACGATCAGCACCTTCTTGCGATTCTTGCCCGTGGCCATGTTCCCCCCGTGGTCTTGGCGATCGACTGGCGGCGATCCTAGAGAGGGTCTTCGGCCGATGCCAGCTTCAGGAACGCCGGGCTGCCGCCGACGTTGACCGGCCATGGAATTTCGCGAGGCAATCGAGCGGGACGCCCAGGACCTGCATGCGCTCGCCGGCCGCGTGGCCGAGGCTGCGGGCCAGCCGTCGCCGGACGACAAGCTGTTCTCCGAACTTGCCGCCTGCGGCAACGACCATCGCGCCCAGGAGCGGCGGCTCGATGTGGCGGCGCTGGAGCTGCGCCGGACATGGCTCGCCATCGCCCACCGGCCGGCGGACATGACCCTCAAGAGCCCGCGCGCCGGCGAGGTGGCGCATGTGCCCTGCGGCGAGGGCGTGCGCTTCGGCTACGAGCGCGAGCTGGACGCCTCGCTGCTCGAGGACCGCGGCGAGCGCTATCTGCAGACGCCGGCGGGATGGTCCGCCGATCTGGTGCTGTTCCGCAGCGGCCAGGCGGCGCTCGCCTGCCTACTGCAGTTCGCCGTGTCGCGGTGGGGTCAGACGGAGCCTCTCTCCGTCGCCCATGCCGGCGCCTATTTCGAGACCGCTTCCCTGCTGCAGGCCTGGCCGCGACGGATGCTCCGGCAGGCGGGCACCTCGCCGGGCGAGCGGGTCGACCTGCTGATCGCCGAGCCGGTGTGGTGCGACGGCCGCTTCGGCCGCGCGGGCGAGCTGCCGCAGGCGCGGCGGGCGCTGCTGCTCGACACGACGATGGTCGGGCCGCGCCACTCGATCTCGCGCCCTACCTCTCGGACCGACGCGACGGCTGCCCGCTGGTCATCGCCTACAGTTCGGGCCTCAAGCTCGACCAGGCCGGGCTGGAGCTGGCCAATGTCGGCATCGTGCGGATCCTGGCGCGCGAGGGCGACGCGCCGGCGCGCGACGTCGGCGCGGGCCTGCGCCGCCTGCGCGGCCTCACCGGCAGCGGGCTCACCCTCGACGAGCTGTCGGCGCTCTCGGCACCCTGGTTCATGGATCGCGCCTATGTCGATCGCTATACCGCGGCGCTCTTCGCCAACAACCGCGCCCTGGCCGGCGCGGTCGGCACGCGGTCGGCGGTCTTCGGCACAGCCTGCCATCCGTCGCTGGCCGCCGACGCCGAGGCACCGTTCTGCGCCTTCGAGCTCCGGGATGCCTCGGCGGCCCGCTACCGCAGGCTGGCCGAGATCGTCGAACGGGAGAGCGACCGGCGCGGCCTGCTGGTCGCCAAGGGCGGCTCGTTCGGCTTTCGCGGCCACCGGTTCGAGCTGATCGAGCCCGAGCCCGGCCAGGGCCGCACCTTCCTGCGCGTGGCGCTGGGCTGGCGCGGCGGCCATAGCTCCCGCGGCCTCCGCGACCTGTTCGGCGAGCTCGCCGCCCATCCCTCGTTCGACTCGCTCGATCGCGCCATGCTCAGGGCAGGTAGCTGAGCGGCAGGCGGGTGGTGGACTTGATCTCCTCCATGGCGAACATGGAGGTGACGTCCGACAGCTCGACCTTGGCGATCAGGCGCTTGTAGAAGGCGTCGTAGGCCTCGATGTCGGGCAGGGCGAGCCGGATCAGATAGTCGATCTCGCCGCTCATGCGGTAGCAGTCCATGACCTCGGGGAAGGACGCCACCGCCTTGGCGAAGCGCGCCAGCCACTGCGCATTGTGCTGGGCGGTGCGCACGGCGACGAACACCGTGACGCCGGCATGCACGGCCTTGCGATCGAGCAGCGCCACGCGGGCACGGATCACGCCCGCTTCCTGCAGGCGGTTGATGCGTCGCCAGCACGGCGTGGTCGACAGGCCGACGCGGCGGGCGATCTCCGCCAGGGCCATGTCGGCATGGTCCTGCAGGCAATCCAGAATCTTCCTGTCGAAGGAATCGAGCGACAATTTCGCGGCCACGGGCACTTCCTTGGAATGTAATTCTCAAGCTTGCCTCCACGGCCCCGAAGTCAGCAAGCCGTTTTCCGCCCGTGTCGCTACAATCATGACGATGTTGCGTCGCTTCACCGATCATCCCGCCTCGGTCAACGAGACCTACCTGCAGCACATGGGCATGGCCTTCGGCTTCGGCGCCAGGATGCTGGTCGGCGGGCTGGGCTGCTTCGTCCACGGCCTCTTTCCCTGGCTCTGCCTGACCCGGGGAAGCGACACGGTCCGGGTCCTGCACCACCGCATGGTGACCCATCGGGTGGTCCGCCCGCCCGTTCCTGCGCCCGCGCCGGCCATCGAAGCGGCCGACTGATTGCGCCTTTCGAGCGCCATGCTCGATGCCTATCTTCCTGATAGGGACCGCCGACTGCGTCGGCCGGCCCGCAACTTGCCGTCGCCGGCCTGCGTTGATGTCGAGCCGACACGGAGGGAGGAAGGGACCGCATGTCTACGCCGCTCAGGATCACCTTTCAGAACACGCCGTCCAGCGACGCCATCCGCCAGCTCATCGAGGAACAGGTCGGCCATCTCGAGCAGTTCTTCGGCCGCATGACGGCCTGCGACGTGCATTTCAAGCTGCCGGACGGCAACCATCGCACCGGCGGGCCCTACGAGGTCACCATCCATCTCAAGATGCCCGGCGGCCTGACCGTCGACATCGATCGCACGCCGGGACTCGACGAGCGCTTCGCCGATCCGCAGTTCGCCGTGAGCGACGCCTTCCGGCGCGCGCGCCGCCGCCTGCAGGATCGCGCCAAGGTCATGCGCCACGAGGTCAAGGCCCTGCACAAGCGCGTCGACCGCACGCTGGACCAGCCGGACGAAAGCTAGTCCAGGACAGCGATGGCCGGCGCCGTGGCCGGCTTCGCCACCGGCCTGGTCATCGACTTTCTCCTCATCGACTTCCTGCTCGACGGGCGACGCCCTTCTCGTCCAGCCGCTCGCGCAGCAGGCCGACACGGTCGCCGCCCCAGAACAGCTCGCCTTCGAACACGAAGGTCGGCACCCCGAAGACGCCGGAAGCTTCCGCCTCGCCGCGCAGGCGATCGTGCCCGGCCCCGCCCTCGCCCGCCAGGAATGCGGGGAAGCCCGGCGGTGCACCGACTTCCGCCAGCAGCCCGGCCACCGCCCTGCTGTCTTCCGGATCAAGCTCGCGCCGCCAGAAACGGTCGAAGGCGAGATCGTTGTAGCGCCGGAAGACCTCGTACTCCTGGGCGTAGAGCATGCCGGCATTGACCGGCCGGGCGTAGAAGATCTTCTTCGGTCCCTTGAGCATGAGGCCCTGCTTGTTGGCAAAGCGGCGCGCATCCATGTAGGCGTAGCGGACGCGCCGCCAATGGTGGGCATCGCGCGCCTCCACCGAGCCCTGGAAGGAGGCGATGTCGAGCGTGTAGGGCCGCCATTGCAGGTCGATGGCATAGTCGGCCTCGAGCGCGTAGGCCGACGCCTTGGCGACGAAGGCGTAGGGGCTGACATAGTCGCTCCACAGGACGACCGTTGGCCCGCTCACGGCCGGCCGCTCTCGCGCCGCCACATCCACCAGAAGGCGGCGCCCACCGCCAGCACCAGCAGCACGCCGACCAGCAGCAGCACGGCGGATTCCTGGATCCAGGCGACCGCCGGCACCGCCAAGGCGAGGAAGACCCCCACCGCACAGACGCGCCAGCCGCGCGCATGCACGCCGGCGACGAAGGTGCCCAGCGCCAGCAGGATCAGCAGGCTCAGGCTGGTGGCATTGTCGTTCTCGACGCCGCGCACCTGCGGCAGGAACATCAGCCACATCGCCGCCACGACCGCCAGCCAATGCAGCGCCTGGGTGACGATGAGCTGAAAGCGCGCCGCTCCCGTCTCGAGCCGGCCCCAGCCCGCGCCGATGCTGATCAGCCCGTAGATCGGCGCCAGCACCATCCAGTAGTAGTAGGTCCCCGGGCCTCGGAAGGACGTGAGCACGATGCCGCCCAGGGCCAGCACCAGCATGGCCGCATAGGGCAGGTCGCGCAGCAGCCAGTGCCAGATGCCGGGTCGCGGGGCGTCGGTCATCGCGGGTCCCTCACCGCGCCTCCCGGGCGAGCTTCCTTTCGACGACGCGCGACCACAGGGTGGCGCCCAGCGTGATGATGTCGTCGTTGAAGTCGTAGCCCGGATTGTGGACCTCGCAGCCGCCTTCGCCGCCGCCATTGCCGATGTTGATGAAGGCGCCAGGCACCTTCTCCAGCATGTAGGAGAAATCCTCGGAGGCCATGACGAACGGGCCTTCGCGATTCATGTTCTCCTCGCCGACGATCTCGGCCGCCACGTCGGCGATGAACTTCACCGCCTCCTTGTCGTTGACCAGCGGCGGAAAGGCGACGCGCACGTCGGGCTCGGCTTTGCCGCCCAGCGTCTGGGCGATGCCCCTGGAGATCGTCTCGATGCGCTCCTTCACCAGCGCCATCGTCTCCTTGCGGAAGGCGCGGATGGTGCCGCGCAGGACGGCCTCCTGCGGGATCACGTTGTAGGCGTCGCCGGCGTGCATCTGGGTGACGGAGATGACCGCCGAATCGAGCGGCGCCACGTTGCGCGACACCACGCTCTGCAGGGCCGAGATGATCTGGGTGGCGATGATGACCGGATCGATGCCGGTCTCGGGCCGCGCGCCGTGCGCGCCCTTGCCGGTGATCCTGATGTCGAACAGGCCGCCGCCGGCCATCTGCGGGCCCGGCCGGATGGCGAACTTGCCGACCTCGAGCTTGGGCCGATTGTGCATGCCGAAGATCTGCTCGCAGGGGAACTTCTCGAACAGCCCGTCCTTGACCATGGCCTCGGCGCCGCCCCTTCCCTCCTCGGCCGGCTGGAAGATGAGATGGACGGTGCCGTCGAAGTTGCGCGTCGCGGCAAGATACTTGGCCGCGCCCAGCAGCATGGTGGTGTGGCCGTCATGCCCGCAGGCATGCATGCGGCCATGATGCCGGCTGCGGTGATCGAAGGTGTTGTGCTCGTCCATCGGCAGCGCATCCATGTCGGCGCGCAGGCCGATGGCGCGCGGGTTGTTGCCGACCCGGATGGTGCCCACGACGCCGGTCTTGCCGATGCCGGTGGTGACCTCGCAGCCCCATTCCTTGAGCTTGCCGGCGACGATCTGCGACGTGCGCTCCTCCTCGAAGCCGAGCTCGGGATGGGCGTGGATGTCGCGGCGGATGGCGGTGAGCTCGGCGGCGGCGGCGGCAATCTTGGGTTCGATCTTCATGGGACTGTCAGGACTCCAGCAGGAAAGAGGTCATTACACGACGAAATCGGCGCGCCTGCACGCCCGGATATGCGTGGCCGCCATCGTCGCCGACGCCAGTTCAGTCCAGCGGGGGTTTCCGCAATTCCCGCAAGCGCTACGCCAGTCAGTACCCTGGACCGCACCCGCAAGCAAAACGGAGAGCCGTCGACCAAGGGCATATCATAAACAATACTAACATTGTGTCAAGTATTACTTTAGACAACTAAAAGCAGGGATCGATCCCATATGTTCTGGATTTCGGATGCCAATGCGCGGTCCTGGCTTTTGAGTTACTGCGCGCCATCCGACGCAAAAACTCCGGGTTCGACGGGCAGGCCTTGTGCCGATGCCTTCAGGTCTCCAGCAGAAAGGACGTCATCACCCGCCGAAACTCGGCGCCATGGACGTTCGGATAGGCATGACCGCCGTCGGCCAGCACATATGCGCGCGCGCCGGGGATCAGGCGCACCAGCTCCTCGGTGAAGTAGAGCGGCGTCACGGTGTCGTCGCGGGCGCAGATTGCCAGGGTGGGCGCGCGCACCTTCTGCAACTGCCTGCGCCGGTCGTGGGCGACGATGGCGGCGATGCGCGACAGCACGATCTCCGGTATCGGGATGGTCTCGTTGGCCTTGGCCTCGGCCGCCGCGAGGTCGGCATCGTGGTCGCGCACCCAGGACGGCATGTTGAGGGCGAGCGCGCTCGCCTTCAGGTAGGCGGCCGGTCCCAGCTCCTTCAGCATCAGCGAGCGGACCTCGAACAGGCGGCGGAAGAAGGCGTCCGTCCGGGCCCAGGTCGAGCTCAGCACCAGGCGGGAGAGGCGCGCGGGATGCTCGATCGCCAGCACCTGGCCCATGGCGCCGCCGGTCGAATGGCCGCACCAATGGACCTTGTCGAAGCCCAGCCCCTCGATGAGCTGCAGCGCATCGTCGGCCATCTGCTCGACGCTGTAGGCGATCCTCGAGAGCGTGCTGCGCGCGGTGCCGCGGTGATCGTGCACGACCACGGTAAAATCGCGGGCGAGCGCTGCGACATTGTCGCCCCAGAAGCGGCCATCGCCGCCCAGGCCCGGCACCAGGAAGAGCGGCGGGCCGCCGCCATGCGTCTCGTAGTAGAGTTCCGCGCCGTCGCGCAGCTTGAACAGTGGCATTGCACGCTCCCCCGAAATCCCTAAGGTGCCGGCCCGGAGGTAAGCGCACGATGAAGCGTCTGTCGATTGCTGCGTTGACCCTGCTGCCGCTGGCCGCCTGCGCGCCGGAGCAGAAGCCGCTCACGACCCTGATCCCGCGGCCCGCGCCCGACAATCCGACGCCCACGGGCATCGCCTATCTTTGCGACGGCCGCAAGGAAGTCGCCGTGGTCTACGCCAAGAACCGCGCCTCGGTGACGTTCGACGGCAAGACGTGGCGCATGGAGTACCAGCCGAGCGGCGACGGCTTCCGCTATGTCGACGGCGCCAACGAATGGGTCGGCCGCGACGACCTCGCCAACCTGCGCCAGATGGGCACGGCTCGGCCGCTCGCCTTCAACTGCCGGCCGACGCGACGAACGACGTAGCTGTCGCCCCGAGCGCAGTGACATCGTCACGTCAGCCAGAGCTTGATGCCGTAACCCACGAGAGCGGTGACCCCGACGCCCGCGGCCCACAGACCGACGAACCACAGCCACTGACGCGGCGTGGGCATCAATGGTAGCCGTCGTGCCCGGTCTTGCCGCGGAAGATCCAGTAGGAATAGCCGGTATAGGCGAGGATGATCGGCACCATCACCAGCACGCCGGGCAGCATGAAGGCAAGGCTAGCATGGGGCGCCGCGGCATCCCAGATCGAGACCGCCGGCGGCACGACGTAGGGAAAGAGGCTGACACCGAGCCCCAAGAGGCTGAGGACGAACAGCGCCAGAGCCGCCAGGAACGGCGTGTAGTTGTGGCGCCGGCGCAAGCCCCACAAAAAAACCGCCGCGACGATGATGACCAGCAGCGGCACCTGCGCGGTGAACAGCACCTGCGGCCAGGCGAACCAGCGGATCCAGTAGGCGTCGCGCAGGAAGGGTGTCCAGGCGCTCACCGCGGCGATGGCGACAAGGGTGGCCACCCCCAGCCGCAGCGCCAGGCGGTAGCAGCGCGCCTGCAGGGTGCCTTCGCTCTTCATGACCAGCCAGGTCGCGCCGAGCAGCGCATAGCCGCACACCAGGCTCAGCCCGACCAGCACGCTGAACGGTGACAGCCAGTCGAACCAGCCGCCGCCATAGCTGCGATCGTGGACGACGATGCCCTGCAAGAGGGCGCCCAGCGTGACGCCCTGCGCGAATGCGGCAACGACCGAGCCGACGGTGAAGGCGACGTCCCACAGGGCGCGATGGCCCGGGTCGCGCCAGCGGAACTCGAAGGCGACGCCGCGGAAGATCAGCGCCAGCAGCATGGCGATGATGGGCGCATAGAGCGCCGACAGGATCATGCTGTAGGCCAGCGGGAAGGCGGCCAGGAGGCCGCCGCCGCCCATCACCAGCCAGGTCTCGTTGCCGTCCCACACCGGCGCCACGGAATTCATGGCGCTGTCGCGCTCGCGGCCGGCCGGAAAGGCCGGGAAGAGGATGCCGATGCCGAGATCGAAGCCGTCCATCACCACATAGGCGAAGATGGCGAAGGCGATGATGAAGGCGAAGAAGGCCGGGAGATCGAAGGCGAAGGGCATGATCAGACCTCCCTGCCGCTGGTCGCCAGCAAATCGGCGACCGCGGGCGTCGGCGTGATGCCGGCGGCCCGCACAGGGTGGCCGCGCTCCGGTCCCTCCTCGCCGCGGTGCGGCGACTGGCCCATCAGGCGCAGGATGTAGAAGATGCCGGCGCCGAACACGATGCAGTAGACGGCGATGAAGGCCAGCAGCGAAGCCCCGACCGCCGGCGCCTGCAACGGCGAGGCCGAAATCGGCCGTGCGCAGCAGACCGTACACGGTGTAGGGCTGACGCCCCACCTCCGTCGTCACCCAGCCCGCGATCACCGCGGCGAAGCCCGCCGGCCCCATCGCCAGCGCGAAGAGATGCACCGGCCGCCAGTCGTACAGCCGGTGCCTGATGCGCGCCCACAGGCTGACCACGGCCAACAACAGCATCAGCATGCCCAGGCCCACCATCACACGGAACGCCCAGAACACGATCGCCACCGGCGGCCATTCATTGCGGTCCACCAAGTCGAGGCCCTTGAGCGGCGCGTCCAGCGAATGCTTGAGGATCAGCGACGAGCCCTTGGGAATGTCGACAGCGTAAAGCGTCTCGGCCTTTTCCACGTCGGGCCAGCCGAACAGCACGAGCGGCGCGCCGTCATCGTAGCTCTTGAAGTGGCCTTCCATGGCCATGACCTTGACCGGCTGGTGCTCGAGCGTGTTCAGCCCATGCTGGTCGCCGGCCAGGATCTGCAACGGCGCCACCACGGTGATCAGGCCCATGGCCATGGAGAACATCGTGCGGACGCCCTCGTTGGTGCGCTCGCGCAACAGATGCCAGGCCGCGACCCCGCTCACCACCAGCGCCGTGGTCAGGTAGGCGGCGAACACGGTGTGGACCAGGCGATAGGGGAAGGACGGGTTGAAGATGATGGCGAGCCAGTCGGCGGGATGGAGCTGGCCGGAGGCGCTGATGGTGTAGCCGGCCGGCGTTTGCATGAAACTGTTGGCCGCCAGGATCCAGAAGGCCGAGAAAAGGGTGCCGAAGGCGACGGCCAGGGTGGCGGTGAAATGCAGGCCGCGCCCGACCCGGTTCATGCCGAACAGCATGACGCCCAGGAAGCCCGCTTCGAGGAAGAACGCCGTCAGCACCTCGTAGGCCATCAGCGGCCCGATGATCGGGCCCCCGCGATCGGCAAAGACCGACCAGTTCGTGCCGAACTGGTAGGACATGACGACGCCCGACACCACGCCCATGCCGAAGGTCAGCGCAAAGATCTTCAGCCAGTACTTGAACAGGTCGAGATAGACCTGTCGGCCGGTCCACAGCCACATGCCCTCGAGCACGGCCAGGTAGCTCGCCAACCCGATGGTGAAGGACGGGAAGATGAAATGGAACGAGACGGTGAAAGCGAACTGCAGACGGGCCAGCAGCGTTGCGTCGAAGGCTTCGAGCATAGCGATCACCTCGTGCCTGACAGTCTAACCTAACCGAAGGCGTCGAACACCTCCGCAATGGTGTCGCGGCCAAGGCCGGCCCGAAGGCAGGTCTCCAACAGTACACGCGCCTTCAAGGGATGCAGACGCCCACCCCCGATCAGGCCGGCCTGCCGTAGCGCGATCTCCGAGCTTGCACCACCGTAGGTTTGTCGCAGCAGCGGGCCGCCGCCGGCTCGCGGCGAGACGATCGTCGGCATCGCCGAGGCGAGCTTCTTTGCGGTCTCAGCCATGCGTTCGGGCAGATGTCCACCGCCCATCGCGCCCAGCACGGCGCCGCGATAGCCGAGATGATCGCGGTCGGCCAGCAGGGCCTCGATCAACCGCCCGGACTCGTCGATGCCCATCCACAGCAGCGCCACCGGTCGGGTGGAACCCTCGACCTTGCCGAACCTGCGGCGCGCGGCGGCGATCGCGTCGCGCGCCGGCAGGCTCATCGGCACGACGCGGTCCTCGACCAGCGCGGCGAGCGGACCGGTCTGCGGCGAAGCGAAGGCGTTGAGCCTGGTCGGATGCACCTTCAGGACATCGGCCGAGGCATAGACCTCGTCCAGCATCACGACGACGACGCCCAACGCCTGCGCATGCGCACGCACCCAGGGATCGCAAGCCACGCGCACGGCCGCCAGGAGATTGCCCGGGCCGTCGGGCGAGGTGAGCGCCGGATTGCGCATGGCCGCGGTCACGATCACCGGCCTGTCGAGATCGAGCAGCAGGTCGAGCAGGAAGCCGGTCTCCTCCAGCGTGTCGGTGCCTTGCGTGACCACCACGCCGTCGGCCGGCAGGCTTCGGATCTTCGCGGCGAGCGCGTGGACCTGGTCGAAGGAAAGCGAATGGCTGCCGACCCTCGACACCGTCTCGGCCTCTATCTCGGCGATTTCGCCCAGCCGGGGCACCGCCGCCACCAGATCGTCGGCGCCCAGCCCCATCTGCATCGCGCCCGTGGCGTCGGGCCGGGTGGCGATGGTGCCGCCCAGGGCGAGGATTTGAATACGCGGCTTCATGGGGCGAACCTCAGGGATCCGAAGAAACGCTCGACCTCGAGGGTGCGCAGGGCGTCGGCCGGCGCGAGACAGGCGAGCGACACGTAGCGCCTGCCCTTCAGCACCACGAGCTGGCGCAGCATCCGGCCGCCCGCCACCGGCCCGACCAATTCGATGGCCGGCGCGCCCTCGACCTCGCGCCACTCGACCTTGCTCCACTTGCCGCCGGCCAGACGCTGGGCGCGGTCGTCGAGCACCGACTGGAGATTGCGACGGGGCTGGCGCACATCGACGTCGGCCGGATAGAGCGCGGTCTGCGCGACGAAGGAGAGCCGGCCGGCTTCCAGGCTGTAGGAGTGGTAGGTGAACGGCGTGCCGCCCGGCGACACGGTGTCGATCACCTTGTCGACGGGCTCGCCCGGCATATCGACGATGAAGGAGTGGTCGGCGCCGCGCACGGCGTACCAGACCGACTGCGCCATGGCATCGCCCGCCGCCACCGACAGCACGGCGGCGAGGAATTCCCGCCGGGCGAGCTTCATTCCGCCGCTTGCCGCGGTCCGAACTTCTGGCGCGCCTCGGCTTCGCTGTAGTAGCCGCGCGCCACGTCGCGGGCGATCGCGTCGGGCCTGCGCCGGGCCGGATCGCCGAAGCCGCCGCCGCCCGGCGTCGACACGCGCACCACGTCGCCGACTCCGATCTGGATGTCCTGGTCCTTGGAGAGGTGCGGTGGCCGGTAGACCTTGCCGCCCTGGCTCACCTCGACTTTGTTGGTGTCGCCATCCTTGCCGCCCAGCACGCCCTGCGGGCCGGTGCGGCCGTGATCCATGACCATGGAGACGCGCGCCTCGCCGCGGCGCAGCCTGATCGCGTAGTTGATGCCGAAGCCGCCGCGGAATTCGCCGGCGCCGCCCGAGCCCTCGCGCAGGGAGAATTCCTCGAACAGCACGGGATAGAACTGCTCCAGCACCTCGACCGGCGGCATCTTGGAGATGCCGATGGTCGAGCAGCCGTTCGACAGGCCGTCGCCGCCCTGGAAGCCGCCGTAACCGCCGCCGGTGAAGAGATACATGATGTAGCTCTTGCCGCGCTCGGGATCGTAGCCGCCGACGCCGAGGTTGCCCGAGGTGCCGGCGGGGGCGGCAAACAACAGGTCGGGAATCGCCTTGGTGAGCGCGGCGAACACCGCCTCGGCGATGCGCTGGCTCACCTCGGCGGCGCAGCCCGACACCGGCCGCGGATACCTGGCGTAGAGGAAGGTGCCTTCCGGCTCGACGATCCTGAGCGGCTCGAAGGTGCCGGCGTTGATCGGCACGTCGGGGAAGATGTGCTTGATGGCGAGATAGATCGCCGACTTGGTGGTGGCGATGACGCTGTTCATCGGCCCGCGACAGGGCGGGCTCGAGCCGGTCATGTCGAACAGAAGCTCCTCGCCCTTCTTGGTGATCTTCATCCTGATGGTGAGCGGCTCGTCGACGACGCCGTCGCTGTCGACCTGCGAGGTGCCCTCGTAGACGCCGTCGGGAATGGCGGCGATCCTGGCGCGCATCTGGCGCTCGGCGCGATGGCGCATCTCGGCGATGGCCTGGCGCACCATGTCGGCGCCGTAGCGGTCGATCAGCGCCGTCAGCCTCACCTCGCCGGTCGTGAGCGCGGCGGCCTGCGCCTTGATGTCGCCGATGCGCTGGTCGGCGATGCGGATGTTGCTCAGGATGATGGACAGGATCTCCTGGTCCATCTCGCCCTTCTTGAAGAATTTTATAGGCGGCAGTCGCAGGCCTTCCTGCTCCACTTCCGTGGCGCTGGCCGAGAAGCCGCCCGGCACCATGCCGCCGACATCGGGCCAGTGCCCGGTATTGGCCAGCCAGGCGAAGAGTTCGCCCTTGTAGAAGAAGGGCTTTACGAAGCGCACATCCATCAGATGCGTGCCGCCGAGATAGGGATCGTTGACGATGAAGACGTCGCCCGGATCGACCCTGCCGGCATAGTGCGACTTCACGCGATCGATCACCGCCCGGCTCGAGAATTGCATGGTGCCGACGAAGACCGGCAGGCCGAGTTCGCCCTGGGCGATCAGCGAGCCGTCGACGGCGTCGTAGATGCCGTCCGACCGGTCCATGCCCTCGGAGATCACCGGCGAGAAGGCGGAACGCACGAAGGCCAGGTCCATTTCGTTACAGACCTGGATCAAGCCGTTCTGGATGACGGTGAGCGTGACGGGATCGAGGTTCGACATGGCCTATGACTATCACAACAAGCGATGCCGTGTTGACTCGTCGGCACTGATTCTTGTCTTTTCGGCACGGCGCGCAAAGCGCGCTATAGCTCGATATCGCCCTTGAGCAGGCGCTGCACGATACCGCGGTTCAGGATCTCGTTGGTGCCGTCGGCGACGTTGACGATGCGCAAGGCGTGCCAGGCGTGGTGCAGGCCGACCTCGTTGGTAAAGCCCATGGCGCCGTGGGTCTGCATGGCGCGGTCGACGGCGCGGTAGCCGACCTGCACCGAATAGGCCTTGGCCATCGACAGTTCCTTGATGGCCGGTGCGCCCTGGTCGAGCAGCAGGGCGGCGTTGAGCCCGGTGAGATGGGCGGCATGCAGCTCGGTGGCGCTCTCGGCCAGCGGGAAGGTCACGCCCTGGTAGTCGGCGATCGGCTGACCGAAGGCCTTGCGGGTCTTGGCGTACTCCAGCGCGAGCTCGAGCGCCCAGCGGCCGTAGCCGACGGCACGCGCCGAGTTGTAGATGCGGCCGAGCGACACGCCGTAGAGCGCGGCAGCAAACCCCTGATGCAGCTCGCCCACGATCTGCCAGGGCTCGACGCGCACCTCCTCGAGGCGCAGTTCGGCCTCGTCGCCCCCGATGTGGCCGAACAGCTTGATGACCCGCTGGACCTCGAAACCCGGCGAGCTGGTGGGCACGAGGAAGGCGCTGATGCCACCGCGGCGCTGAGCCGCCCGCTCGGGATCGGTGATCGCGAAGACGATGCAGTAGTCGGCGACCGGCGCATTGGACGTCCAGATCTTGCGGCCCGTGAGGCGCCAGCCGTTGCCATCGGGTCGGGCGCGCGTCGCCAGCGCCGCCGCATCGGAGCCGGCACCCGGTTCGGACAGGCCGAAGCACATCGACGCCTCGCCCGCCATCATCGGCGCCAGCATGCGCTCGCGCGCCTCGTCCGTGACTTTTTCGAGAAGGCGGCTGGGACCGAACGCCCAATGGCTGATGACATAGAGCATCAGCCAGTTCTGCGGCCCGCACAGCCGGAACAGCGCCTCCCAGCCGACGTAATAGGCAAGATGTCCCAGACCACCGCCGCCCAGCGATTCGGGCACGCACATGTTGTAGTAGCCGGCCTTGGCGGAGACGCGACGTACGTCGTCGATCAGTGCCTTCAGCGGGTCTGAGAAGCGGCCGTCCTCGCGATAGAGGCGACGCGGCTCCTCGAACAGATCGCGATGCGCCTGATGGCGCGGCAGGATTTCCTTGCGCGCGAAATCGAGCAGGCCGTCGCGCACGGCGCGCACGTCCTCCGGCAATTCCCAGGCGATGGCAGACACCGAAACACCTCCGTAACGACGATATGGTCGTTCCTGGGGGACATTGTTGGCACGGTCCCTGCGGGGTGCCAGCGCTTACAGGCCGGGCAAACCGCGATACGAGACCTGCATTGTGGACTGGCGGCAAAGCCCGATCGATACGATATGATGGTGTCCTTACCTCCCAATCCCCTTCCGATGGACCGCCCATGAACGCGCCGATGGCTGCGAACGATCTCAATTTGATGAAATTCGGCATCGGCCAGCCGGTGCCGCGCCAGGAGGACCCGACCCTGCTGAAGGGCCAGGGCCGCTACAGCGACGACATCCAGCTGCCCAACACCGCCCATGCCGTGATCGTGCGCAGCCAGATGGCGCACGGGATCCTCAAGGGCATCGATATCGAGGAAGCGAAGAAGATGCCGGGCGTGCTGGGCATCTGGACCGGCGCCGACCTGAACGCGGCGGGCTATGGGCCGCTCAAGACCCTGATCCCGGTGCCCAACCGCGACGGCTCGCCGATGAAGACGCCGACGCGCCATTCGCTGGCCACCGACAAGGTGCGCTTCGTGGGCGATCCGGTGGCCGTGGTCGTGGCCGAAACCCTGGCAGAAGCCAAGGACGCCGCCGAAGCGGTCATGCTCGACATCGACTCGCTGCCGGCCGTGACCGATGCGCGCGCCGCCACCGAACCCGGCGCGCCGCTGGTGTTCGACGACGTCCCGGGCAATCTCTGCGTCGACTTCCACTACGGCGACAGCGCCGAGGTCGCGGACGCCTTCGCCAAGGCCGCCCACGTCACGCGGCTGCGGCTGGTCTCCAACCGCATCGTCGTCTGCGCCATGGAGCCACGCGCGGCGACCGCGCACTACGACGCCGCCACCGACCGCTATACCTTCTACGCCGGCAACCAGGGCGTCTTCGGCCTCAAGCACCAGATGGCGGATCTCCTGAAGATCAAGCCTGGGCAGATGCGCGTGCTGACCGGCAATGTCGGCGGCTCGTTCGGCATGAAGGGCTCGCCCTATCCGGAATATGCCGGCCTGTTCCACGCCTCGAAGCTGCTGGGCCGTCCCATCAAATGGACCGACGAGCGCTCCGGCAGCTTCCTGAGCGACCAGCACGGCCGCGACCACGACTTCGACGCCGAGCTGGCGCTCGACAAGAACGGCCGCTTCCTTGCGGTGCGTCTGACCGGCTTCGCCAATGTCGGCGCCTATCTCGCCAATGTCGGCCCGCTGATGGGATCGGTCGGCGTCACGCGCAACCTCGCCGCCATCTACCGCACGCCGCTGATCGAGGTGTCGAGCCGGGTGGCGTTCACCAACACCTCGCCGGTCGGCGCCTACCGCGGCGCGGGACGGCCGGAGGCCAACTACTTCATGGAGCGGCTGATCGACACCGCCGCGCGCGAGATGGGCATCGACAGCGTCGAGATGCGCCGGCGCAACCACATCAAGCCGGAGGAGATGCCCTACAAGACGGCGTCGAGCACGGTCTATGACAGCGGCGAGTTCACCACGCTCCTGGACAAGGCGCTGAAGTTCGCCGACGTCGAGGGCTTCGCGGCCCGCAAGGCCGAGAGCACGGCGCGCGGCAGGCTGCGCGGGCTGGGCATCGGCGACTATCTCGAGGTCACGGCGCCGCCGACGAAGGAGATGGGCGGCATCCGCTTCGAGCCCAACGGCGACGTCACCATCATCACCGGCACGCTCGACTACGGCCAGGGCCACTGGTCGGCCTTCGCCCAGGTGCTGACCGAGAAGCTCGGCGTTCCCTTCGAGCGCATCAAGCTCGTCCAGGGCGACAGCGATCTCCTGATCGCGGGCGGCGGCACCGGCGGATCGAAGTCGATCATGGCGAGCGGCGCGGCCATCGTCGAAGCCTCCGACAAGGTGATCGACAAGGGCAAGCAGATCGCGGGCGTGGCGCTCGAAGCCTCGGCGGCCGACATCGAGTTCAGGCTCGGCCGCTTCACCATCGTCGGCACCGACCGCGGCATCGGCATCATGGAGCTGGCCGAGAAGCTGCGTGGCGGGATGACGCTGCCCGAGGGCGTGCCCGACACGCTCGATGTCAGCCACGTGCACGAGGCCGCCCCCTCGGCCTTCCCCAACGGCGCGCATGTCGCCGAGGTCGAGATCGATCCCGACACCGGATGGGTCGAGGTGGTGAAGTACACCATGGTCAACGACTTCGGCACGGTCATCAATCCGCTGCTAGTCGAGGGCCAGAGCCATGGCGGCGTGGTGCAGGGCATCGGCCAGGCGCTGTTCGAGCGCACCGTCTACAGCGAGGACGGCCAGTTCCTGACCGGCAGCTTCACCGACTACGCCCTGCCGCGGGCGTCGGATACGCCCTCGTTCAGCATCGACTACCATTCGGTGCCGGCCAAGACCAACGTGCTGGGCGCCAAGGGCTGCGGCGAGGCGGGCTGCGCGGGTTCGCTGCCCTCGGTGATGAACGCCATCGTCGATGCGCTGGGCGGCAAGCACATCAACATGCCGGCCACGCCCGAGCGGGTGTGGGAGGCGTTGAACTCCTAGCGGCGCGTCATGCGGAGCGCGGACCTCCAGGTCCGCTCATGAGCATGATGCGGACCTGGAGGTCCGCGCTCCGGAGACGCCTCCGGCCTAAGCCGGGGTGAACATCGGCAGCGGCGGGCCGCCGTCGGTCGGCTTGAACACCACCGTCACCGCCTGCTCGCACTTCAGCTTGTCGAAGTCGCAATCGACGATGTTGGTCACCATGCGCGGGCCCTCGGCCAGGGTCACGTAGGCCATGGCGTAGGGCACCGGCGCGCGGCGCATGACGCTGTAGGAATAGATCGTGCCCTTGCCCGAGGCCTCGATCCATTCGGTCTTGTCCGAGAAGCAGAACGGACAGATCGTGCGAGGGTAGTGGTGCGCCTGGCCGCAGCTCGTGCACTTGCGCACCAGCAGCTTGCCCTGGGCGGCGGCGTCCCAGTAGGCCTGCGTCTCCTGGCTGACGGACGGCGCCGGCAGCTTGCGCTCCTTGGTGTCGGCCATGATCTACTCCCTCTCCAGAATGACGGTGGCGCTGCCATGGCGCAGGCCGAGCGAGCCGCCCGTGCCGTGCGCCAGCGCGAGATCGCAGTTCTTCACCTGCACCTTGGGATGCGCCTCGCCGCGCAGCTGGCGCACCGCCTCCAGCACCTTGGTGAGGCCGCCGCGGTTGCCGGGATGGTTGCTGCACAGGCCGCCGCCGTCGGTGTTGAAGGGCAGCTTGCCCGTCCCCGAGATCAGGTTGCCGTCGGCCACCAGCTTGCCGCCCTTGCCCTTATCGGCGAAGCCCAGGTCCTCGAGCTGCATCAGCACGGTGATGGTGAAGCTGTCGTAGATCGACACGTACTTGATGTCGGAAGGCTTCACGCCGGCCTCGGCAAAGGCGGTCGCGCCGCTGAAGCGCGCGCCCGAATATGTCAGGTCGACCTTCCCGCCCATCTGGGTCTTCACGAACTCCCCGGCCCCGATCAGCTTGACCTTGGGCCGCTTGAGCTTGGCCGCGATCTCGGGCGCCACCACGACGATGGCGCCACCGCCGTCGGTGATGACGCAGCAATCGAGCCGGTGCAGCGGATCGGAGATCATCGGCGAGTTCACCACCTCCTCGACCGTGACCACGTCACGCAGCAGCGCATGCTCGTTGTATTGCGCGTGGTGCGAGGCCGCGACCTTGATCCAGGCGAGCTGCTCGGAGGTGGTGCCGAACTCGTACATGTGGCGCATGGCGCACATGGCGTACATGTTCACGACGGTGGGGCCGTAGGGGAACTCGAAGGGCTCGTCCGGGGTCGGCGTGCCGCCGCGGCTGCGCGGCACGGTGCCGGTCGCCATGCCCTCGGCGCGCGGCCGGCCGGCGAGCGTGATCAGCGCCACCTTGCACTTGCCCGCCGCGATCGCCTCGGCGGCGTGGCCGACATGCAGCACGTAGGACGAGCCGCCAGTATCGGTCGAATCGACGTGGCGTGGTTTCAGCCCCATGTACTCGACCATCGACATCGGCCCCAGGCCGGGCGCGTCGCCGGCGCAGAAATAGCCGTCGACGTCGTCCTTGGTGAGGCCCGCATCCTCCAGCGCGCCCTTGGCCACCTGGGCGTGGATCTGCGCCAGCGAGATGTCCTTGGCGAGCCGCGTCGGATGCTCGTAGATGCCGGCAATATAGGCTTTGCCCTTGATGCTCATCGGCAGGCCAACTCCCCTCAAAATGTTGCGCCGCATCGTGAGCGATTAGGCGCTCACGGAAAAGCCGGCCTTTTCGCCGTGAAGAACCCCATGCCGATTCTAGCGCCGCAGTCCGATCGCGGCCCGCAACAGGCCGTTAACCCTCGTCTGCCATCCTTCGCCCGCAGACCGCAGCGCCGAGACCACATCGTTATCGAGCCGCAAAGTCACCTGCGTCTTGTTTTGACCACGGGGCCGACCGCGACCGCGTCCCACTGCGTCCACGATGTGCGGAATTGCCTCGCGCGCGGGTCGTGCGGTCCGCAGCTCGGCAGCCGTCAGCGGCGCGTCGTCAGCGCGAGACGTCTTACTTTTTGCTGGATGAGGTCGCTTCATAGGTCCTCGCTTCGGCCCGGTTGGCGCGACGAAAGCTTATCAGTCGGACGCCATCGGTCCTGTCGGTAAAAATCACGGTATACAGCCGGTCCCCCATCCACCCGATCGCGGCCTGCCGCTGCTCGCCATCCGAGCGGCGAGTCCGATCGACGACGATCGATGTTGCCCAATCGAAATCCCATGCCCTCTCGAAAGCCACTCCGTGCTTGGCCAGATTGCGCGCGGCCTTTGCCGGGCCCCAGGTGAACACTGGATTAAATGTAGTTACAAAAAAATAAAAGACAAGCCCGAGGGGCGTTCTTCTCACGCAAATGCGAAAACACCCCAGCGTGGATCATGCTAGGTGTGTGTCCCGGAGAGATGGTGCGGATTCCCCTTGAAGATTGATAGTGATTCATGGACGGGTCAGCTAATCCGGAGCTGACCGATGCGTCGTTATGGGTTGCGAGACGATCAGTGGGACCGGATCAAGGACCTGCTGCCCGGGCGTGAGGGCCACGTCGGCGTTACGGCCAAGAACAATCGGCTGTTCGTGGAAGCCGTGCTCTACCGATACCGAGCGGGCATTCCGTGGCGCGATCTGCCGGAGCGCTTTGGCGATCCGATCAAGATCCACACGCGCTTCTCGCGCTGGGCCAAGAACGGCGTGTGGAAGAAGATGTTCGAGTGTCTGGCGGCCGACGCCGACAACGAGTACGCCATGATCGACAGCACCATCGTGCGGGCCCACCAGCACAGCGCTGGCGCCCAAAAAAAGACGGCGCGGACCAGGCGATCGGGCGCAGCAAAGGTGGATTGAGCACCAAAATCCACACCTTGGTCGATGCCCTGGGCAACCCCATCAGCTTCTTTTTGACCCCGGGACAGGCCCATGACCTGCAAGGCGCCGATGCGCTGCTACCTCAGGTGAAAGCTGACATCTCAGGCAGCCCAGCACATCGTCCAGCGGCAGCAGTGTCTTCTGCCGGAACGCCACGACGATGGCTTCCTCGGCCGGTGTCAGCACCGTGCTCCTGGGCACCTTCGGCCCCATCGGGGCATCGGCTGTCGTAGCCCGACAGCGCCATTTCTTCACCGTCTTCGGGTTCAGGCAGTGTCGAGCGGCAAGGGACCGGGTGCTCTCTTGCGACGCTTGGAGCTCGGCTCGAACACGCGGCGTCGTGCGGGCGCAGCCATGAAGAACGCCTCCCAAAATGCATCCTCCCCCTGACAACTCAGGATCGATGATGCACCATCAGTCTCCGGGACTACACACCTAGTCTCCGATCAACAATATCAGGGGAGGACCACATGATCGCCCGACTACTCGGCTTCATCTTCGTTGTCTTTTCATGCACGCTGTTCGCTGTGGGCGCCAACGCCCAAGGCAAGATCGAACTGCAATGGTTTGCCCAATCCGCCTTCAAGCTCACCACGCTGGCGGCAAGGTCGTGATGATCGATCCGTGGATCATGAACAATCCCAAGACGCCGCCCGAGCTCAAGGATCTCGACAAGCTCGGCAAGGTGGACGTCATCTTCGTCACGCACGCCCACGGCGATCACCTGGGTGACGCCATCCCGCTTGCGAAGAAGAACGACGCTCCCGTGTGGGGGCCGGCCGGAATGGATCAGTTCCTGGCCACGCTCGGAATTCTGCCACCCAAACTGGCGCCGCGCTTCGGCAAGGGCGGCACCATCGAGCCGGTTCCCGGCCTGAAGGTCACCGCCGTGCACGCCGAACATTCTTCGGAGATGATCCTCAAGGATCCGGCGACCGGCAAGGACATGAGCTATCCGGCAGGCGAGCCGGTCGGATTCATCTTCCAGTTCGACAACGGCTTCACGATCTACCACATGGGCGACACCGCGCTGTTCGGCGACATGAAGTTCTACGGCGAGAAGTACAAGCCGGACCTCCTGCTGATCCCGATCGGCGGCCACTTCGTCATGAATCCCGCGGATGCCGCCTTCGCCACCAAGGAGTGGATCAAGCCCAAGATGGTGCTGCCCATGCACTACGGCACCAATCCGTTCCTCCGCGGAACGCCCGCGGAGTTCAAGGCGGCGCTGGGCCAGACTTCGATCAAGGTCCTCGACGACTGGCAGCCCGGCGACAAGAAGACGTTCTAAGGCTGGGGCACTAATCGCCCGATACGTCTCGCGCGCCGACCGTGCGCTGGCGGAACTCGTCCGGCACCTCGCGGCCGACATCGGTGAAGGCCTTCTTCACGGCGGCGACGGTCGGGCCGAACACGGCCTTGCGGTTCTCGCGCGACCATGTGTTCGAGCCCACGATGGTGTCGAGTGAGCCCTGGAAGCGCGGCATGACGTAGCGCGCGAACAGCTCGTAGGAGCGCAGCGTCTGCTCGCGGGTCGCCCATTCATGGGCACGGAACAGGATGCCGCCGAAGCCGCCGTCGGAGTAGCCGAGCAAACGCTCGATGCCCCTGGCCACAGTGTCGGGATTGCCGACCAGGGTCGTGCCCTGCGCCACGCCCTCGCGCAGCGGATCGTCGGAGCGGCCGGGCGGGCGGCCCAGCGTGTCCTCGAAATAGGTCACCGTCTCGCAGCGTTCGCCGGCATGGACCTCGCGCAGCGCCTGCTCGTCGTCCTCGGCGATATGGGCGTTCACCACGATGCGCCATTTCGAGCGGTCGGCCGTGTGCCCGCGCCTGGCCGCCGTCTCCTCGTAGATCGCCCATTGCTTGGCCATCGCCTCCGGGCCGCCCGGCAGGCCCGCGCCGATCGACAGCACGCCGAGCCCATGCTTGCCGGCGGCGATCATGCCCGAGGGCGTGATGGTGCTGGCGCAAGCGATGGGGAAATGCGGATAGGTGTAGGGCGCCAGATGCAGGCGCGCCTCCTTGAGCTCGAACCAGTCGGTCTTCATGGTGACCGGCTCCTCGCACTTCAGCAGCCGCATGATCGCCTCGAGCGCCTGCTCCATGCGCGGCCGCTGCGTCGACGGCTCGATGCCCATCATGTAGGCGTCGGACGGCAGCGCGCCCGGGCCGCAGCCCAGCATGGTGCGGCCGCGCGACATGTGGTCGAGCTGCACGAAGCGGTTGGCCACCATCAGCGGGTGGTGATAGGGCAGGCTGGTCACGCCCGAGCCCAGCCGGATGTAGCGCGTGCGCTCGATGGCGGCGGCGATGAACACTTCCGGCGAGGCGATGGTCTCCCAGCCGGCGGAATGGTGCTCGCCGATCCAGGCCTCGTCGAAGCCCAGCCCGTCGATCCATTCGACCAGCTCCATGTCGCGCGCCATGGCCAGGGTCGGATTCTCGCCCACGCGATGGAACGGGGCGAGGAAGATGCCGAACTGTAGCCCCTTGTGATTGCCGGTCTGCGCCATGTGAACCCTCCGTAGGCCGACCGTAGCATGGGCCCGACATTGACCGAAGCCATGGCTTGCGCCGATCATCGCGCGATGGCCGACGCCGCTCCCCTGCCGCTGGCACGCTTCACGCTCATCGAGCTGAACGACGCCGGCGTGCCGCTTTGCCTGAGGCTCGCGACGTCGCTTGCCGGCAAGATCGCGGCCGATCTCGGCGCCGACGTGCTCAAGATCGAACCGCCCGGCGGCGATCCGGTGCGCCGAGCGCCGCCCCTGCTGCCGCACGGCGAAAGCGCCCTCTTCCACTTCCTCAACACCTCCAAGCGCTCGCTGGCGCTCGATCTCGGCGGCGACAGCGGACGCACGACCCTCGCCGCCTTGCTCGACAAGGCCGATGCCGTCCTGTTCGAGGAACCGTCGCGGCTTGCGCCGCTGCTGTGCCAGGGCCGCGCCAGCTCGATCGAGATCGCGGCCTTCGCGCTCGAGATGGACGCCGCGACGCGCCCGGTCAGCGAGCTTGCGATCCAGGCGCTGGGCGGCCTGATGCACATGATCGGCGAGCCCGGCCGCAAGCCGCTGAAGCTCGCCGGACACCAGGCCTCCTATGCGGCGGGCCTCACCGCGTTCACCGGCCTTGCCGCCGCACTCGCCGCCCGCGATGCCGGGCAACGCGCGCCTCATGTGCGGGTGTCGCTGGCCGAAGTGATGCAATGGGTGAACTGGAAGGCGGCGTCCGGCGCGCAGGCCGCCGGCATATCGCCGGGCCGCGAGGGCAAGGCATCGGAATTCCAGATCGTGCCGTGCCGCGATGGGCACGTGGCCGTGATCTACACCGTGACCCAGTGGCCTGCGACGCGGGCCTTGATCGGCGACGCGCGACTTGACGATCCGAAGTTCGCCACGCGCGCGGGGCGGCGCCGGCACATCGCCGAGCTCTACGACATCATCACGCCGTGGTTCGCGGACAAGACGCGCGCCGAGATCCAGCGGACGGCGCAGGCCAGGGGCGTGCCGTTCGGGCCGATCTTCTCGCCGGCCGAGCTGCTCGCGGCCGAGCAATATGTCGCGCGCTCCTTCCTCGCCGAGATGAAGCATCCCCGGCTCGGCCGGCTGCTCATGCCGCAACTGCCGGTGCAATGGAACGGCCGCGCCTTCGCGCCGCGGCCGGCGCCCGAGCCGGCGCGGTCGGAGCTTGCGGCATGAACGCCCCGCGGAAGATCGGGCCGCTCGCCGGCGTGCGCGTGCTCGATTTCGGCCTGCTGACCGCGGGCGCCAACACCTCGGCCATGCTGGCCGATCTCGGCGCCGACGTGCTCAAGATCGAAGCGGGCGCCTATCTCGATCCGTTCCGCGTCGTCGGCAAGCCCGACAACGAGGACGGCTGGTGGAACCGCTCGCCGCAGTTCCGCTTCACCAATCGCAACAAGCGCGGCCTGGCGTTGAACCTGAAGGATCCCGAGGGCCAGCGCGTGATCCGCGAGCTGGCCAGGCACTGCGACGTCGTCGTCGAGAATTTCCGCCGCGGCGTGCTCGATCGCGCCGGACTGGGCCATGCCGCGCTGAAGAAGATCAACCCCCGCCTGGTGTTCGCGGCGATCTCGAGCCAGGGTGACACCGGTCCGGAACGCATGAACGTCTCGTTCGGCTCGACCCTCGACGCCACGTCGGGCATCGCCTCGCTGACCGGCTACGAAGGCGAGGAGCCGCGCATCTCGGGCATGGACGTGAACTATCCCGACCAGATCGTCTCGCTGTTCGCCAGCGGCATCGTGATCGCGGCCGTCATCGAAGCGCGCCGCACCGGCACGGGAGCCTTTCTCGACTTCTCGCAGCGCGAGGTCGCTTCCTTCACCCTGGGCGAGGAGATCCTGGCCGCTTCGGCCGATCCGGCGCGTCGGCTCGGCCCGCGCGGCAACGCCGAAGAAGGCGTGCATCAGGATACCTATCGCTGCCGCGACGGCCGCTGGGTCGCCGTCACGCTCGGGTCGGCCGACCCCGAGCTCGAAACCTTCTGCGCGGCCCGCGACGGCAACGATGTCGTGGCGAGCCTGCTCGCGCGCGGCATCGCCGCCGCCCCCTGCAACGACGGCCAAGACCTGTTGCGCGATCCCGCGCTGGCCGGCGTCACCCTGGTGCGCGACGAACGCGGCGCGCTGGTCAAGGGCCTGCCCTACCGGCTCGACGGACAGGGCATCACCATCGAGCGCGCCGCACCCGATCTCGGCCAGCACACCGACGCGGTGCTGCGGGAGATTCTCGGCTACGGCGACGCCGAACTCCTGAAGCTGAAAGAGTTGGGCGTGACGTCGACGACGCCCAGCATTGGAGACGTTTGAGCCATGGCCCGCGCCGAAGTGCAGAAGTTGATGGAGCGCCTGGCGATCCCCGCCATCGCCGCGCCGATGTTCCTGGTCTCCAATCCGGCGCTGACCCTGGCCTGCTGCAGCGCAGGCATCATGGGCAGCTTCCCGGCGCACGGTACGCGCAGCCCTGAGGAGTTCCAGGCCTGGCTGGACGAGATGCAGGACGGCATCAAGCGACTGGAGGACCAGGGCCGCAGGCCGGCGCCGTGGGCGGTGAACCTGGTCGTGCATCCCTCCAATCCGCGCTACCCCGGCGACCTGGAGCTGGTCGAGAAATACAAGGTGCCGGTCGTGCTGACCTCGAAGGGCGCACCGGGCGACGCCATCAAGCGCATCCATGGCTGGGGCGCCGTGGCGCTGCACGACATCGCCAACCGCCGCCACGCCGAGAAGGCGCTGGAGGCGGAGGTCGACGGCGTGATCGCGGTGGCGGGCGGCGCCGGCGGCCATACCGGCACGATCAATCCCTTCGCGCTCATGAACGAGGTGCGCCAGCTCGGCGACCACTTCGCGATCGTGCTGGCGGGCGGCCAGACGACCGGCCGCGACGTGCTGGCGGCCGAGGCGATGGGCGCCGACCTCGCCTATATCGGCACGCGCTTCATCGCCACCCGGGAGGCGATGGCGGCGGCGGCGCACAAGGACATGATCCTGAAGACCCGCGCCACCGACGTCTTCCTCACCGCCTCGATCGACGGCGCGCCGGCCAACTGGCTGACGCCGAGCCTGCTCGCCGCCGGCATCGACCTCGACGTGCTGCGCACGACCCTGCCCGGCAAGATCGTGGCGGCGCAGGAGAACAAGAAGCGCTGGAAGGACATCTACACGGCGGGCCACGGTGTCGGGAACATCGAGGACATCCCGACGGCGGGGGAGCTATGTCGTCGATTGATCGGCCAGTATCGAGAAGCGAAGAAGGATGTAGCGAGACGGGTGCTAGTGTCGTAACGACCCCCGTCAAACTCGGACCACAACCCCGGCCGGGTGAAGTGCGGATGCTTGCGGGTGCCGTATGATCCCTCAAATTGCGGCACTACCGGCGAATTACCTGACTGGCACCTCGGTTCAGAATGGTTCACAATGAACCAGATATAACCGGAGTAAGCCAATGTCGGCGTTTACCGTCCGTTTGCCCGACGATGTCGCGAAGAAACTCGATGAACTAGCCGAGAAGCTCGACCGTTCGCGATCCTATGTGGCGACACAGGCGATCACGGATTTCGTCACCCGCGAAGCGTGGCAGTTGGCCGACATCGAGGCGGGCCTGCGCGAGGCCGAGCGGGGCGACTTCGCAAGCGAAGCTCAGGTCGCTGCGACGATTGCCAAATTCACCAAGCGCAAGCGGCGACGTTGAAACGGACTGTCCGTTGGACGAACCGAGCGCATCGCCGACTCGGCGAAATCGGTACTTATATCGAGGCCCATAATCCAGCCGCCGCCGCGCGCGTTATTGGCGCCATCGCAAGAAATGTCGAGCGGCTTGGTCGAGAACCAGGCCGCGGGCGACCCGGGCGGCTGCGTGGAACCCGAGAATTGGTCATCCTTGGAACGGCTTATGTTGTGGCTTATCGAGTTCACGCCAACGATATCGAAGTCCTGACGATCCAACACGGCGCACAAATGTGGCCGGGCGGGCTTTAATTCCGCACGATGGCGCGCACAGCGTAGACGGTAGCCGCATCCCTGCTCTAGGCTTCGGCCCCTGATTTCCAGGGGGACAGCGTGAAGACAAAGGCGGCAGTCTGTTTCGAGGCCGGCAAGAACCTCGAGATCGAGGAAGTCGACCTCGAAGGGCCGAAGTTCGGCGAGGTGCTGGTCGAGATCAAGGCGTCGGGCGTCTGCCACACCGACGAGTTCACGCGCTCGGGCGGCGATCCGGAGGGGCTCTTCCCGGTGATCTTCGGCCATGAGGGCGCCGGAGTCGTGGTCGATGTCGGGCCGGGCATCGTGTCGCTGAAGAAGGGCGACCACGTGATCCCGCTCTACACACCCGAATGCCGGCAGTGCAAATCGTGCCTGTCGGGCAAGACAAATCTCTGCACCGCGATCCGCTCGACGCAGGGCCAGGGCGTGATGCCCGACGGCACCTCGCGCTTCTCGATCGGCGGCAGGAAGATCCATCACTACATGGGCTGCTCGACCTTCTCGAATTACACCGTGCTGCCCGAGATCGCGCTGGCCAGGATCCGGCCCGACGCGCCGTTCGACAAGGTCTGCTACATCGGCTGCGGCGTCACCACCGGGATCGGCGCGGTGATCAACACCGCCAAGGTCGAGCCCGGCGCCAACGTCGTGGTGTTCGGCCTGGGCGGCATCGGGCTGAACGTCGTGCAGGGCGCGCGCCTGGTCGGCGCCAACATGATCGTGGGCGTCGACCTCAATCCCGACCGCGAGGCGCTCGGAGCCAAGTTCGGCATGACCCACTTCGTCAATCCCGAGACGCTGGAGGGCAAGGACCTGGTGGCCCATCTCGTCGAGCTGACCGACGGCGGCGCCGACTACAGCTTCGAGTGCGTGGGCAACACCAAGCTGATGCGCCAAGCGCTGGAATGCTGCCATCGCGGCTGGGGCAAGTCGGTGATCATCGGCGTGGCCGGCTCCGGCCAGGAGATCGCGACCCGCCCCTTCCAGCTCGTGACCGGCCGCCACTGGATGGGCACGGCGTTCGGCGGCGCCAAGGGGCGACGCGACGTGCCGAAGATCGTCGACTGGTACATGGACAGGAAGATCGACATCGATTCGCTCATCACCCACGTGATGCCGGTCGAGAAGATCAACGACGCCTTCGACCTGATGCACAAGGGCCAGTCGATCCGCAGCGTCGTGACGTTCTAGGAGCGCCGCATGACCGAACGCCGCATCGGCAACACCACGATCGAGAAGGTGGAGGAACTGTGCGCCGCGGGCTTCCGGCCCAACCGCATGTTCCCGAAGTTCGACCAGCAGGCCTTCGATGCGCAGAAGCACTGGATGGTGCCGGTGCATGTCGAGGCCGGATCGGACCGCCTGGTGGGTTCCGTTCACACCTGGATCGTCAGGACTCCCGGGCATACGATCCTGGTCGACACCAGCCTCGGCAATCACAAGCAGCGCACCAATCCCGGCTGGAACAACCTCGACACGCCCTTTCTCGATCGCCTGCGCGCCTGCGGCTGTCCGCCGGAATCCGTCGACTTCGTGATGTGCACCCACCTGCATGTCGACCATGTCGGCTGGAACACCCGGCTGGTGGATGGCCGCTGGGTGCCGACCTTCCCCAATGCGAAGTACCTGTTCGCCAAGCGCGAGTACGCCCATTGGGAGAGCGAGCGCGGCAAGCAGGGCGACGGCAAGGTCAATGACGGCTCGTTCGACGATTCGGTGCTGCCCGTGGTCGAGGCCGGCAAGGCGGTGATGATCGACAGCGACCACCAGCCCGACCCGCTGCTCACCATCACGGACTATCCCGGCCACACGCCGGGATCGATCGCCATCAATCTCAGGGACGGCGACCGGCGGGCCTGCTTCTCGGGCGACATCATGCATCACCCGATCCAGGTCTATCATCCCGACTGGTCGAGCCAATTCTGCTGGGACCAGGAGATGTCGGCGCGCTCGCGGCGGAAGCTCCTGGAAGATTGCGTCGAGAGCGGCGCGCTTCTCTGCCCGGCGCACTTCCCCGGAGCCAACGCAGGCTACATCAAGCCGCAGGGCAACGCGTTCCGCATCGACTGGGACGTCCGGAAGTGACATTGACGCCCCTCCTCGACGGCCTCGGCTTCGGTGAGGGGCCGCGCTGGCGCGACGGCAAGCTGTGGTTCTCCGACTTCCGTTTCCGTCACGTGCGCACCGTCGACGAGTCCGGCAGCGCCGAGACCGTCGTCGAGGTGCCCGGCCAGCCTTTCGGCCTGGGCTGGCGGCCCGACGGCACGATGCTGATCGTGAGCATGACCGACCGCCGGCTGATGCGCTTTGCCGACGGCGCGCTCTCGGTCGAAGCCGAGCTCGGCTCGCTGGCCGGCGGCAAATGCAACGACATGATCGTCGATGGCAAGGGCCGCTCCTATGTCGGCAATTTCGGCTACGACTTCGAGGCCCGGGCGGAGCCCCGCACGACCTGCCTGATCCGCGTCGACACCGACGGCTCGGTGCACGAGGCGGCCGATGAGCTGATGTTCCCCAACGGCACGGTGATCTCGCCCGACGGCAGGACCCTGGTCGTGGCCGAGACCTTCGCCCATCGCCTCAGCGCATTCGACGTGGCGACCGACGGCACGCTGTCCAACCGCCGCACCTGGGCCGCCATCGAGGGCTGCTATCCCGACGGCATCTGCCTGGATGCCGAGGGCGCGATCTGGGTGGCCGATCCGCGCGGCCGCCGCGTGCTGCGGGTGCGGGAAGGTGGCAGGATCACCGACAGCGTCGATCTGGCGCCGCGCGGCGCCTATGCCTGCATGCTGGGCGGCGCCGACCGGCGAACCTTGTTCGTGATCACCAACAGCGTCGGCGGAACGGCGAACGCCAACGAGCACCTCGGCCGCATCGAGACCCTGCGGGTGGACGTGCCGGGGGCTGGTTGGCCTTAAAGGGGGAAGGAATGAAAGGTCCGGAGGATGACGCCGGCTTGTCCGGCAAGGTGGCGATCGTTTCAGGCGGCGGCGCCGTGGGCGACGGCATCGGCAACGGGCGCGCCGCGGCGATCCTGCTGGCGCGCGCCGGCACGAAGGTGGTGGTGGCCGATCTCGACCGCAAGCTGGCCGATCGCACCGTCGAGATGATCAAGGCCGAGGGCGGCACGGCGGTGAGCCATGCCGGCGACGTCACCAGGGAGGCCGAATGCAAGCGGCTGGTCGATGCCGCGGTCGACCGCTGGGGGCGCCTCGACTTCCTCGACAACAATGTCGGCATCGGCAGCCGCGGCAGCGTGGTCGAGGAGAAGCCCGAGGAATACCGCCGGGTCATGCAGGTCAATGTCGAGACGATGTTCCTGCTCTCCAAGCACGCCATCCCGGCGATGATCAAGACGGCCAAGGGCGGCTCGATCGTGAACATCTCCTCGATCTCGGCGCTGCGGCCGCGCGGCCTCACCACCTACACGACCTCCAAGGCCGCGGTGATCGGCCTGACCCAGGCCATGGCGGTGGATCACGGCAAGGATCACATCCGGGTCAACTGCATCTGTCCCGGCCCGGTCTACACGCCCATGGTCTATGCCCGCGGCAACGGCATGAGCGAGGCCGCGCGCGCGCAACGCGCCAAGGCCTCGGTGCTGAAGACCGAGGGCACGGGATGGGACATCGGCCACGCCGTGCGCTTCCTGCTGAGCGCCCACGCCCGCTACATCACCGGCCATGTGCTGGTGGTCGACGGCGGCGTCACGCTGCAGGGGCCGGAGCGCGACAGCGAAGGTCACTAACGGAGGAAGACAAGTATGGCCCGCCTGCCCTATCTCGAGCCCGACCAGGTCGCGCCCGAATACCGCGACATGCTGAAACGCAACACCAACCTGCACAAGCTGCTGGTCAACTCGCCCGACATGGCGAAGGCCTTCAACGGCGTGGGCAACTTCATCCGCTTCAAAAGCAAGCTCGACCCGCGTCTGCGCGAGCTCGCCATCCTGCAGGTCGGCTGGATGGAGCGCTCGGAGTACGAGTTCACCCATCACGTCAGGATCGGCAAGGAGTTCGGCGTCACCGACGAGGACATCCAGGGACTGTTCGCCGAGACCGAAGGCAAGCCCTCCAAACTCGAGCCGCTCGCCAAGGCGATCCTCAAGGGCGCGCGCGAGATGGTGCGCGACATCGGCATGTCCGAGGCGACCTTCGGCGAGATCAAGCAGCACCTGTCCAACGAGCACATGACCGACCTGGTGCTGACCATCGCCTTCTACTGCGCCGTGGTCCGCGTGCTCGCCACCATGAAGATCGACAACGAGCCCCACTACAAAGAGGTACTGAAGCAGTACCCGATTCCGGGAGTGAGCTGACATGCGCCTCAAGGACAAAGTCGCCATCGTCGTCGGCGCCGGGCAGAGCCCCGGCGAGGGCGTCGGCAACGGCCGCGCCACCGCGCTCACCTTCGCGCGCGAGGGCGCCAAGGTGCTGTGCGTCGACTACAACCTCGGCAGCGCCGAGGAAACCGTCGACATGATCAAGAAGGGCCAGGGCACGGCCGCGGCCATCAAGGCCGACGTCACCAAGGAATCCGACATCAAGGCCTTCGTGGCCGACGCGCTCAAGCGCTGGGGGCGCATCGACATCCTGCACAACAACGTCGGCGTCTCGATCTCCGGCGGCGACGCCGAGCTGCTCGAGATCACCGAGGCGAACTTCGACCGCTGCGTGGCGATCAACCTCAAGAGCTGCATCCTCGCCTGCAAGCACGTGATCCCGATCATGCGCCAGCAGAAGAGCGGGGCCATCGTCAACATCTCCTCGATGGCGGCCATCACCACCTATCCCTACGTCGCCTACAAGGCGACCAAGTCGGCGATGATCTCCTTCACCGAGCAGCTCGCCTACCAGAACGCCCAGTACGGCATCCGCGCCAACGTGATCCTGCCCGGGCTGATGAACACCCCCATGGCGGTGGACACCCGGGCGCGCGAGTTCAAGAAAAGCCGGGCCGAGGTCGAGGCCCAGCGCGACGCCCAGGTGCCGCTGCGCGGCAAGATGGGCACCGGCTGGGACGTCGCCAATGCCGCGCTGTTCCTCGCCTCCGACGAGGCCAACTTCATCACCGGCGTCACCCTGCCGGTCGATGGCGGCGCGAGCGTGCGGACCGGTTAAGGCACGATCCTTGCGTGCGTTGGCGCGACCGAATTTGGGGGACTTCTCATGATCGCACGGACTTTTCTCGCGGCTGCTGCAGCGTTCGGGCTGGCGTGGCCGGTGCTGGCGCAGGATGCCGACCATCCCAAGGACAAGCCGCTGGTGGTCGGTTCCGACTTCGGCGTGGCGCCCTGGATGGTGCGCGGCGCCTCGGGCCCGGAAGGGTTCGGCGTCGACATGATCAAGGACGTCGCCAAGCGCATCGGACGGCCCGGCGTGGAGATCGTCGACATCAACTTCTCCGGCCTGTTCGCCGCGCTGTTCTCCAAGCGCATCGAGTTCACCGTCAATCCGCTGAACATCACCGCCGAGCGCGCCGAGCGCATGCTCTACACCGAGCCGTTCTTCGCCACCGGCAACGGCTTCCTGATCCGCGCCGCCGACGAGATGAAGGGCTTCGAGGACCTCAAGGGCAAGCAGCTCGCCGTCAACCGCGGCACCATCTCCGACACCTGGGCGACGGCCAACGCGGAGAAATACGGCTTCGAGGTCCAGCGCTACGACACCTTCCCCGATTCGGTCCAGGCCGTGATCACGCGGCGCGCCTACACCGCGCTGAACGAGATCCCGACCACGGTCTATGCCGCGAGCCGGAACAAGGCGATCAAGGTCGGCTTCAAGGACTACAACGGCCGCAACTTCGGCTATGCGTTCCGGCTGGAGAGCGTGCCCTACCGCAACACCGTCGAGGAGGCCATCGAGTGCATGAAGCTCGACGGCACGCTCGCGAAGCTGCACGAGAAGTGGTACGGCTCGCCGCCCGACCAGACCTCGACCATCAACGCGGTGTTCGTGGGCTACGGCGCGCCGGGCTTCAAGGGCTACGAGTTCAAGCCGCACGTGCCCAGCTGCAAGTAGCCGGCCGGCCCCGTCGATGGGCCCGCTGGCCGACAATTTCTTCAATCCGCAGATCCTCGCCCAGTATGGCCCCTCCATCCTGGGCGGCTTCCGCGTCACGGTCGAAGTGGCGCTGCTCACCATCGTGCTGGGCGTGGCGACGGGCCTGGCGTTGGCCGTGGTGCGGGCGCTGCGATGGCGGCCGGCGGACATCGCCATCGTCGTCTTCGTCGACATCTTCCGCACGCTGCCGCAGCTCGTGATCATCGTCTTCCTCTATTTCGCGCTGCCCTACGCCGACATCCAGCTCTCGCCCTTCGCCGCCACCACGCTGGCGCTGGGCGCGGTGCTGGCCGCCTTCGCCACCGAGATCTTCTGGTCGGCCATCCAGGCCGTGCCGCAGGGCCAGTGGGACGCCGCGCGCTCGCTGGGGCTGGGCTTCTTCCACATCCTGCTGCTGATCGTGCTGCCGCAGGCGATCCGCATCGCCGTGCCGCTGCTCACTAACCGCGCCATCGCCATCACCAAGGGCACGGCGCTCGGCACCGCCGTGTCGCTGCCCGAGCTGCTGGGCCGCGCGCAGAGCGCCATGGCGATCGCCGCCAACCCCTCGCCGCTCACGCTGGCCGCCGCGCTCTACCTGGTGTTCTTCGTGCCCCTGGTGGTCGCCAGCCGCTGGATCGAGCGCCGCGCCGGCCCGGCCGCCGCCCACCGCCGCTGACCCATGGAATCGCTCCGCCTCTTCCTCGACAATTTCGCCGACTGGGAGTCGTTCGTGCGGATCTGGCCGCTGCTGTGGCAGGGCCTGCAGCTCACCGCGCTGCTTGCCGTGGTGACCGTGCCCATCGCCGTGGCGGTCGGCCTGGTGATCGCGGTGGTCTACAGCTTCCATCACAAATGGATGAACGTGGCGCTGCTGGTCTGGATCGACCTGTTCCGCTCCTTCCCGGTGCTGGTGCTGCTGATCCTCATCTTCTACGGCCTGCCGTTCCTCGGCCTGAAGCTGCCGAGCTTCGCCGCCTGCGTGCTCGCCCTGGTGCTGAACTATTCGGGCTACTACGGCGAGATCTTCCGCGCCGGCATCGAGGCGGTGCCGCACGGCCAGCGCGAGGCGGCGCTCGCCGTGGGCCTGCGGCCGCTCCAGACGGTCTTCCTGGTGATCCTGCCGCAGGCGATCTCGCGCGTGCTGGCGCCGCTTGCCTCCAACTCGCTGGAGCTGGTCAAGACCACCTCGATCGCCTCCCTGGTGGCGCTGCCCGAGCTGCTGCGCTCGGCGCGCGTGGCCCAGGAGCAGACCTACAATCCGACGCCGCTCACGGCGGCGGCCATCCTGTTCTTCGTGCTGCTCTGGCCGTTCGCCCGCTGGGTGGCCCGGCTGGAGCGCGACATGATCCTGAGGCAGCGATGAAACGACTGGCAGGCAAGACCGCACTGATCACCGGCGCCTCCTCCGGGATCGGCCGCGCCATCGCGCGGAAGTTCGCCGAGGAAGGCGCCCTGCTGCTGCTGATGGATATCACGGAGGCGGTGCGCGAAGGCGGCGAACCGACCCATCAGGTCCTGGGCGTCCCGTTCTTCCGAGGGCGACGTGTCGAGCGAAGCCGACGCCGAGGAGGCCGTGCGCCGGGCCGCGGCGCCGACCGGCCGGCTCGACATCGTGGTCAACGACGCCGTCTACAACATCGGCGGCAAGCTCGCCGACACCAGCCTCGCCGAGTGGAACCGCAGCCTCGAGGTCAACCTGACCGGCGTGTTCCTGATGTGCCGCGCCGCCGTGCGCCTGATGCAGCGCCAGGAGATCCGAAACGAGGTGCGCGGGCGCATCGTCAACATCTCCTCCCAGCACGGCATGGTCGCCGCCCCCGAGGCGGTCGCCTACGGCACCACCAAGGCGGGCGTCGTCTACCTGACCCGCCAGGTCGCGGTCGACTATGCCAAGGAGAACATCGTCTGCAACGCCGTGGCGCCGGGCAAGATCCTGACCGGCAAGGCCGGCCGCGCCATCGAGCCGCGGTGGATCGACTACAGCCACGCCCGCACACCGCTGCCCAGGCTCGGCCGCTCCGAGGACGTCGCCAATGCCGTGCTGTTCCTCGCCTCCGACGAAGCGACCTTCATCACGGGCGAGAACCTGATGGTCGACGGCGGCTGGATGGCGGGATAGGGCGACGGCTCAGACCAGCTCGAACCTGTCGACGTCGACAAGGCCCTTGTCGGTGATGCGCAGATGCGGGATCACCGGCAGGGCGAGGAAGGCCATCTGCAGGAAGGGCTCGTGCAAGGTGGTGCCCATCGCGGCGACCGCCGCGCGCAGCCTGCGCAGCCCGTGCTCGACCTCCTCGAACGGCTTGTCGCTCATCAGGCCGGCGATGGGCAGCGCCAGCTCCGCTGTCACGCGACCATCGACCGCCGCCGCAAAGCCGCCCTTGAGCTCGATCAGGCGATTCACCGCCGCCGCCATGTCGGCGTCGTTGCAGCCGATGACGCAGACATTGTGGCTGTCATGACCGATCGACGAGGCGATCGCGCCCTTCTTGATGCCGAAGCCCTTGACGAATCCGCGCCCGACATCGCCGCGATCGTTGTGCCGGCCCAGCACGGCGACCTTCAGGATGTCGCGGTCGACATCGGCCACGAAGGCGCCATCGCGCCGCGTCACGTCGAGCGCCAGCCGGTCGGTCAGGATCTGGCCCGCCCGGATGCCGATCACCGGCCGCGAGCCGCCGGCACCTGCCGGCATATGGAAGGTGGCGGCGCCCACCGGACGGAGCTTCACCGAATCGAGGCCGACCAGCGGCACGTCGGGCCGCGCCTTGAAGCGGTCGGGCGTCACCGGCGCGCCGCGGCAGATCACCGAATGGACCTTGCAGGTTGCGAGGTCCTCCAGCAGCACGATGTCGGCGCGCTGGCCCGGCGCCACCAGGCCGCGATCGAACAGGCCGAAGTGGCGTGCCGCCGACCAGGTGGCGGCGCGGTAGGCGTCGAGCGGCCGCACGCCGCGGCCGATGGCGGCGCGGATCAGGTAGTCGATATGGCCTTCCTCGGCGATGTCGAGCGGGTTGCGATCGTCGGTGCACAGGGCGAGGAAGGGCGCGCGCTCGGTGGTGATCAGCTCGGCGAGCGCGGCGAGGTCCTTGGACACCGTGCCCTCGCGCACCAGGATCTGCATGCCCTTGGCGAGCTTCTCGCGCGCCTCGGCCGCCGATGTCGTCTCGTGGCAATTGCGCACGCCGGCGGCGATATAGGCATTGAGGTCGTAGGACGACAGCAGCGGCGAATGGCCGTCGATCTGTACGTCGGAGAAGGCCGACAGCTTGCGCAGCACCGCCGGATCCTTGTTGAGCACGCCCGGCACGTTCATGAATTCGGCGAGCCCCAACACCCTGGGATGGTGCTTGAAGGGCAGCAGATCCTCCGCCTCCAGCCGCGCGCCCGAGGTTTCAAGATGCGTGGCCGGCACGCAGGACGAGAGCTGCACGCGCAGATCCATCACAGTGACGGCGCTGCACTCCAGGAAGAATTCCAGCCCGGCAACGCCCAGCACGTTGCAGATCTCGTGGGGATCGCAGATCGCCGTCGTCGTGCCGCGCGGCATGACGCAGCGGTCGAACTCCAGCGGCGGCACCAGGGTCGATTTGCAGTGGACGTGGCTGTCGATGAAGCCCGGCACCGCCACCAGTCCGCGCCCGTCGATCTCGCTGGCGCCCGAGTAGCGCTGGTGCGTGCCGACGATGCGATCGGCCGCGATGGCGATGTCGCCTTCCGTCATCTCGCCGGAGGTCAGGTCGAAGATGCCGACCGACTTTATGACCAGGTCGGCCGGGCTGTTGCCGCGGGCCTGGTCGATGATGTCGGCGAGATGTGAGTCGGAGAGACGATCGCGCATGACCATAAGGGAGAATAAGAACGTGTTTTCGTGACGGCAATGCGGCATCCTTCGAGGATATCGCGCCGCTGTTCGCGGCTACGGTCCGCTCTGGAATCCCGGCAGGGGGAGCCGAACATGAATCCGATCGTCACCGTGCTGATCGAGTGGCCGCGCATCACTACCGCTTTCTTCTCCTGGCTGCCGCCGCTGGTCGCGCGCATCGTCGTCGGCTGGGTGTTCCTGTGGAGCGGCTGGGGCAAGCTCAGCGCGCTGCAACAGATCACCGAGAATTTCAGGGGATGGGGCATCCCTCGTCCCGAGATCCTCACGCCCTTCGTATCGGGCGTGGAGTTCGTCGGCGGCGCCCTGCTCCTGGTCGGCCTGTTCACGCGCATCGCCGCGGCGCCGCTGGTCGTGGTCATGATCGTCGCCATCCTCTCCGCCAAGGCCGCCGACGTCGATTCGCTGGAGACGCTTCTGGGCTTCGAGGAGACGTCCTATCTTGCCCTCTTCCTGTGGCTCGCCGTCGCCGGGCCCGGCCCGCTGTCGCTCGACCATCTTCTGACGAGACGCCGCCACGACCGTCCCGGCGGATCGCGCATCACCCTCTAGCGGCCGAGGGCGACTGCCGGCTACTTGCCGGTGGCTGCCTTGGCCGTCTTCAGGATCAGGTCCAGCGCCTCCTGCGCCGGCAGGCCCTTGGCCTTGCCGTCGGCCACCCACTTGTCCCACACCGGCTTGCCGGCCTTGTCGATGAAAGGCTGCAATGTCTCGGCGGTGAAGGCGATACGCTCAAGCCCCGCCTTGTCGAACAGCGGGATGTCGCGCTCGTCGGCCTTGCGGTAGGCCTCCTTGGCGATCTTGTAGAACTGCGGCTTCGCCTCCTCCATCAGCTTCTTGCAGTCGGCCGGCAGCTTGGCGTAGGCGGTCTTGGAGAACACCCAGGCATTGTTCACGATGCCGAAATGCATGCCCATCGTGTACCACTTCGACACTTCGTAGAGCTTGTAGGCGGCGAAGGCATAGGCGAAGGGGAATGAGGCGGCCTGGAAGGTGCCGCGTTCCAGCGCGGTGTAGACCTCGGGCGCCGGCACCGAGGTGGGCACCGCGCCGATCGTGCGCATGGCATCGCCGCCCGGCCCCAGCGCGCGCACGCGCATGCCTTTCCAGTCCTCGAGCGCCTTGGGCGCCTTGCCCGTGCCCATGAATTCGTACTGCGGCAGCAGCGCGGCATAGAGCGCGACGCCGTTGAAGCGCGCCAGCTCCTTCTTGGCCGGCTCCCAGTTGTAGTAGGCGAGCTGGACCTTCTCGAAGGCGTCGAGATCGGGGACCGGCAGGTAGGGCAGGTCGAGCCCCAGGTAGAGCGGCGTCTTGCCCGGCGTGTAGCCGAACGCCACCAGCCCGCCCTGGATGGCCTCGATCTTGAGCGAATCGAGCACGGCCTTGGCAGGCGCGATCGATTCGCCGTAGTGCAGCTTGAGGGTGAACTTGCCGCCTGTCTTCTCGTCGAGATACTTGGCGAGGAATTCGATGGGCGCCGTGACCTCGCGCGGCGGGCCGTAGATCGCGATATCCCAGGCGATCTTGTCCTGCGCTTCCGCCGCGGGCGCGAGCAGCATGGCGGCCGTCGCCACCGCCGCCATCTTGAGCTTGGTCCAAGCCATGTCAGCCTCCAGGTTTTGTCTTCAGCATTGCGAAGGGTCCGTCACCCTCCCGAGCCCATGCTGGCCGGCAGGAAGGTGGCGATTTCGGGAAAGGCGATCAGAAGGCCGACGGTCAGGCAGTCGGCGACGACAAAGGGCCAGACGCCGGCGAATACCGTCGACAGCGGTATGTCGGGCCGCACGCCGTTGACCACGAAGCAGTTCAGCCCGACCGGCGGCGTCACCAGGCCGATCTCGACCATCTTGACGATGATGATGCCGAACCAGATCGGGTCGTAGCCGAGCTTGAGGATGATGGGATAGACGACCGGCAGGGTCAGCAGCAGCATGCCGATGCCGTCGAGGAACATGCCGAGCACGAAATAGAGCGCCAGGATCATCAGCAGGATGGCGAGCCGCGGCACCTGCATGCCGCCGATCCACTCCGACACCGTGGCCGGCACGCCGGTGAAGCCGAGGAAGCGGACCAGGATCAGGATGCTCCAGACGATGGTGAAGATCATCACCGTGAGCTTGGAGGTCTCGCGGATCGCCTGCCAGATCGTCGCCCATCGGGTGCGATGCGCGAGCGCCAGGACGAACATGATGAAGGCGCCGGCGCCGCCCACCTCGGTCGGCGTCATCCAGCCGGTATAGAGGCCGCCCAGGATGATGCCGATCACCGCCAGGATGCCCCAGGTCTGGCCGAGCGAGCGGACCTTCTCGCGAAAATCGACGTCCGGCATCGGCTTGGCGAGCTTGGGGTTGAGCTTGCACCACACGATGATGATCAGCGCGTAGTTCACCGCCGAGATGGCGCCGGGGATGAAACCCGCCAGCAGCAGCGCGCCGACCGACTGCTCGACGATGATGCCGTAGATCACCAGGATGGCGCTGGGCGGGATCAACGAGGCGAGCGTGCCGCCGGCGGCGACGGTGGCGGCCGCCAGCCGCTTGTCGTAGCCGTAGCGCAGCATCTCGGGGATCGACACGCGGGCGAAGACAGCGGCCGAGGCGGTGCTGGCGCCCGACACCGCGCCGAAGCCCGCCGCGGCGAACACGGTCGCCACCGCCAGCCCGCCCGGCAGTCGGCCGAGCCAGCAGCGCGCCGCATAGAACGCGCCCTGGGTCAGGCCGGCATGGAAGGCGAGATAGCCGATCAGGATGAACATCGGCAGGACCGACAGCGTGTAATGCGTCGCTTCCTGGTAGGCGAGCAGGCCGGCCAGGCCGGTGCCCGGTCCCCAGCCGCGGATGGCGATCAGACCCAGCACGCCGGTGACGCCGGCGGCAAAGGCGATGCGCACGCCGAGCAGGGTGAGGACGATGACGCCGCCGCAGGCGACCAGACCGGCTGTCAGGGGATCCATTGCGGCGGCCTCAGCGACGTTGGGCCGGACCGGAGTCCGCGTCCATCCTGCCCATCACTTCGCGGATCTCGTCGCGGGCGACATCCTCCGCATGCTTGACCTCGGGAACCCCCCGCGGCTCGGCGTCGGGCAGCACGACCAGGCGCAGATAGCCCCACAGATTGACCAGGAGGCGCAGTTCGAGGAGCGCGAGCGCCACCGGCACGACGAGCTTGGAAGGCCAGACCGCGAGATGGGCGTCGAGCGTCTCGTCGCCGAGATCGTACGACCGCCAAGCATCCTGCGCGCTGGACCATACGATGATCGCCACATAGACCGCGCCGACCAGGATGGCGAACGCCTCGACGCCCCACAAAAGCCGCGCCCTGAGATTGGCGACCAGCAGATCCATGCGGACATGGCCGCCCTGGCGCTGGCAATAGGCGGCGCCCATGAAGGCGAAGGTCACCATGCCGACTTCGATATAGTCGATGGCGCCTGGCACGGGGCTGTTCAGCAGCCGCCGGCCCAGCACCTCGGCCATGGTCAGCCACATCAGGGCGAAGATGAAGACGCCGCCGATATCGTTGAACAGGTTCTCAAGCCGCCCGAGCGCGCGGTCGAAAGCCAACAGGGCGCCGCCGCGATGATCCCGAGCATTGTCCGAACCCGCCATGAAGTCCCCTTGCCGTCGATAGGGGGCACTCAAGACGCGCGCGGCGTCTGACGCCGCTCAACGACCGATTTCGGGCAGAACGCCCGGCCTCCCAAACCACTTTCTTATTATGACCGGCGGATGGTCCGCCGTACGCAAGGCAACGCTACGCGACGATGCGGGCGATTGTTCCGCGGGTTGCCGCAAAGAGTCAACCCGATCGAAGGCGCCGCGGCGACGGCGCGTTCAGGCGGCCGGCCGCTCCGAATCGATCGACCGGCGCCGCCAGTCAAGGCCGATATCGAGCACCTGCGCGCTGTGGGTCAGCCAGCCCGCTGAGATCAGGTCGACGCCGCTCGCCGCGATGGCCGGAGCGGTGGCCGGCGTGATGCGGCCGGAGGCCTCGGCAATCGCGCGTCCATCGATGCGGCGCACCGCTTCGGCGAGTTGGCCGGGCGTCATGTTGTCGAGCAGGACCGCATCGGCCTTCTCGGCCAGCGCCTCGTCGAGCTGCTCGAGCCGGTCGACCTCGACCTCGATCTTGACCAGATGTCCGACGCCCGCGCGCGCCGCGCGGATCGCCGCCGCCACCCCGCCCGCCGCGGCGACGTGGTTGTCCTTGATCAGGACGGCATCGTCGAGGCCGAAGCGGTGATTGACGCCACCGCCCGCGCGCACGGCATATTTCTGCAGCGCCCGCAACCCGGGCATGGTCTTGCGCGTGCAGCAGATGCGCGCCTTGTGGCCCTGCACCGCCGTCACGAGGGTGGCGGTCGCCGTGGCCACGCCGCTCAGATGTCCGAGGAAATTGAGCGCCACCCGCTCAGCCGTCAGCATGCCGCGCACCGGACCCGCCACCACGGCGATACGGTCGCCCGGCTGCACGCGCGTGCCATCGGGCTGTTCGACACGAACGGCGATGGCCGGGTCGATCAGCCGGAAGGCGAGCGAGGCGGCATCGAGACCGGCCACGACGCCGGCCTGGCGCGCCACCAGGGCCGTCTCGGCCCGCAGGGACGCCGGCACGATCGCGTCGGTGGTGAGATCGCCGGCACGGCCGAGATCCTCGAGCAGGGCAGAGCGAACGACGGGCTCGAGCATCAACAGGGGAAGTGAAGGAAGCGGCATGATCAGCCTCCGGCGGCAAGGGGTTGGGAAGGAGCGGACAGCGGCAGGGCGCGGCAGATCAGCCGCGTGCCGGTGTCGTGGACGCGCTGCACCAGGCGTTGCGCCCAGGCGGGCGAGGCCTGGGGGAAGTCGCGCCGCCAGTGGCCACCGCGGCTCTCCTCGCGCGCGAGCGCCGCCGTGGCCATCATCAGAGCCACCAGCGCGGGATCGGCCACGGCGCCACCTCTGAAGGCTTGCGGCTCCAGCCGCTCTACGGCCGCTGCAAGCCTGGCGCTCTCGCGCACCACGCCCAGCGAGTCCCCCAGCAGGGCACGCAGAGCGCGCGCATCGGGCGCTGGCGGCAAGGCGACCGGACGCGGCATGGCGGGAGGCCCGGCCGCCGTGCCGGCGATGCTGTCGGCCACCCAGCCGGCCATCACCGCGGCCTCGAGCAGCGAGTTGCTGGCCAGACGGTTCGCGCCGTGAAGGCCGCTCGCCGCCGCCTCGCCGCACGCCCACAAGCCGTCGACCGAGCTGTGGCCCGCCGCGTCCACGACGATGCCGCCCATGTGGTAATGGACCGCCGGCCGCACGGGGATGGGCTGGATCCCGGGATCGAGGCCCGCCGCGCGGCAGCGCGCCGTGATGGCGGGGAAGCGCGCCGCGAAATCGCGGCCCAGCGCGCCACGCGCGTCGAGGAAGACGCGGTGTCCGGCGGCGATGTGGGCGGCCACGGCGCGCGAGACGACGTCGCGTGGCTCGAGTTCGGCGCGCCCCTGCCCCGCCATGAAACGCGCGCCGGTCTCGTCGATCAGTACCGCGCCCTCGCCGCGCACCGCTTCGCTGACCAGTGGCATGGGATCGAGACCGACATCGAGCGCGGTGGGATGGAACTGCACGAATTCCATGTCGGCGAGAGCGGCACCGGCGCGTGCCGCGAGCGCCAGGCCCTGACCAATGGCGCCCAACGGGTTGGTGGTATGGGCGTAGAGCCCGCCCAGCCCGCCGGTCGCCAGCACCACGCGACGGGTGGGCAGCAGGCAGGCGCTCCAGGGCCCCGCCGCCAGCACGCCCGCCACCCCGCGGTCATCGACCACCAGGCGACGCGCCTCCAGCCCCTCGATCACGGTGATGGAAGGCGCGGCGTTCACGGCGGCAACCAGCGCGCGCATGATCGCCGCCCCCGTGCCGTCACCGGCAACATGGACGATGCGCCGGCGCGAGTGGGCGGCTTCCCGCCCCATCGCGAACCTGCCCTGTGCGTCACGGTCGAAGGCGACGCCGTAACGTTCGAACTCGGCGATGGCAGCGGGCGCCGCCGCGGTGATGCGCACCGCCACGTCCGGGTCGCTCAGACCGTCGCCAGCCGCGAGCGTGTCCGCGGCATGCAGCGCGGGCGAGTCGTCGTCGCCCAGCGCCGCGGCGACCCCGCCCTGTGCCCAGACCGATGCGGCATCCTCGTTGAGCGGCGTCTTGGCGAGCAGGATCACGGGTTGCGGCGCAAGGCGCAACGCCGTCATGAGGCCTGCCAGCCCGCCGCCGATGATGACGGGACAGCCGGCGATTTCGGGCCGAATCGTTTCCATCGCCCGCCTCCCTCAGACCGCCAGCATGCGCTCGACGGCACGGCGCGCCGCCTGGGCGATGGCGGGATCGATCGTCACCTCGTGCTGCATGGTCTCGAGCGCGCGGCGGATCCTGGGCAAGGTGATGCGCTTCATGTGCGGGCAGAGGTTGCAGGGCCGCACGAAGTCGATGCCGGGATTGAGGGCGGCGATATTGTCGCTCATCGAGCATTCGGTCATCAGCACGACCCGGCCCGGCCTCTCGCGGACGACATAGTCCGCCATGGCCGCGGTGGAGCCCGCGAAGTCGGCCTCGGCCACCACCTCGGGCGGGCATTCGGGATGGGCCAGCACGACGATGCCGGGATGGCCGGCGCGCAGCTGGAGCACGTCGGCGGCGGAGAAGCGCTCGTGGACCTCGCAGTGGCCGGCCCAGGTCACGATCTCGACGCCGGTCTCCTTGGCGACATTCTGCGCCAGGTATTCGTCGGGCAGCATGATCACCTTGGGCACGCCGAGGCTCTCGACGATCTTGCGGGCATTGCCCGAGGTGCAGCAGATGTCGCTTTCGGCCTTCACCGCAGCCGAGCTGTTGACGTAGGTCACGACCGGAACGCCCGGCCAGCGCTGGCGCAGCAGGCGGACATCCTCGGCGGTGATCGAGGCGGCGAGCGAGCAGCCGGCCCGCAGGTCGGGGATCAGCACCGTGCGGGTCGGATTGAGGAGCTTGGCGGTCTCGGCCATGAAATGCACGCCCGCCAGCACGATCACCCGGGCGTCGGTCTCCATGGCCTCGCGGGCCAGCGCCAGGCTGTCGCCCACGATATCGGCGACGCCGTGGAAGATCTCCGGCGTCTGGTAGTTGTGCGCCAGGATGACGGCGTTCCTCTCGCGCTTCAGGGCCAGGATGGCGTCGATATCGGGCGCGAACTCGGACCATTCGGCCGGCAGGATCACCGACTTCACCTTTTCGTAGAGCCGGTCGGCTTGCGGGGAGACGGACATCGGGCACCTCTTATGCTCCATATGAGCATTATCAGATTATGCTAGGCCTGAGCATAAGAGGCCGTCAAGGGTGGATTTTCGGATCGCGGACGGCGTTCGGCCGACTGCTACGAGCGGGCGAGGGGAAGCTTGGTGCCGGCGACGGCGCGTTCGAGCAGGATCTCGCGGCGGAAGCGATGGAGCTTGGCCGGCCGGCCGCCCGTCCCGGTCGTCGTGGCGCCGGTTTCCTCGACCAGGCCCTGCTGCTCGACCAGGCGGCGGAAATTCTGCTTGTGCAAAGGCCGCCCCGCCAGAGCCTCGACGGCGCGCTGCAACTGTCCGAGCGTGAAGTCGGGAGGCATCAGCTCGAACACGACGGGACGGTATTTGATCTTGGCGCGCAGCCGCGCGATGCCGGTGGCGAGAATGCGGCGATGATCGTAGCGCATGGGCTCGCCGGGAATGGGATCGGCGATAGGGCTGCGCGACCGCCCGGCTTCGGGCACCAGTCGCGCCTCGTAGAGCAGCTCATAGCGCTGCAGCACCAACTCCTCGTTCCACATCCGCTCGTCGAAGCTTCCTTCGATCCGCTGGCGTCGCTCGCGCCTGAGGGCCGTATCGCGGGCTTCGCCGATCCAGCGATCGAGCCGCGGCAGGATCGTACGCTTCAGCAATTTCGGCGCACCCTCGCGCCAATCCTCCCAGGGGAAGTAGCGGTGCCAGCTTTGCCATCCCGGTTCGTGGGTGCCGTCGACCGCGCGCTCGCGCGTCAGCCCGAGATAGGAGATCGACACGATGCGCCGACCCGACGCGGCCTCGGCGCGGTTGCGGTCGGCGAAGGTATAGAGCTGCTCGACATAGCCCAGCGGATGATGGGTCTGACGCTCGACCCAGGCGCGCAGCCCGGCCTGCAGGGTGGGATGATCGCCCTCCAAGGGGCCGGACGGCAGCAACGCCCCATCCTGCAGGGTGAGGACCTGCGGCTCGTCGCCGATCAGCGCGACGAGCACGGCATTGAGTTCGATGGTGACGGGGCGGGGTCTGGCGGCGGGAGGCATCTCGGATACATTATGCCTGTTCTTTTCCAAGTGCGCCCGGTGCAGAGTCGATCCTTGCGGGGACGCAACAGAGGGCGAATGCATGGCGAAGAAGAAGCTTCGGGACCACGACGAGAACTCCGCCGAGTACCAGCGCGGCATGGCGGAGATCCGCAAGCAGCTCGGCCCGATGGCCGACGGCTACATCCGCAGGATCAAGGCGCTGGCGCCGGAATTCGCCTGGGTGAACGTCACCTTCCCGTTCGGCGAGCTCTACACGCGCGACGTCATCGACCTGAAGACCCGCGAACTCTGCACCGTCGCGGCGCTCACCGTGCAGGGCTTTTCCCAGCCCGAGCTCAAGCTGCACGTGAAGGCGGCCCTGCGCTGCGGCGCGTCGCGCGGCGAGGTGGCCGAGATCATCACCCAGATGATCGCCTATTGCGGCTTCCCCGCCGCCACCAACGGCCTGATGACCATGAAGGAGGCGTTCGACGAGGTCGACGGCGCCGGCAAGTCGAAGAAAGCGCCCACCCGGAGGAAGCGCAAATGAGCGGCACGCGGAACGGGGCGCAACTCCTGATGCGGAACCTCGAGGCGCAGGGCGTGGAGTATGTCTTCGGCATCCCCGGCGCCAAGGTCGATCCGGTGTTCGACGCGCTGGTCGATTCGAAGATCAAGACGGTGGTCTGCCGTCACGAGCAGAACGCCGCCTTCATCGCCGGCGGGCTCGGCCGCATGACCGGCAAGGCAGGCGTCGTGCTGGTGACGTCGGGTCCTGGCTGTTCGAACCTCGTGACCGGGCTCGCCACCGCCAACACCGAAGGCGATCCCATCGTCGCGCTGGGCGGTGCGGTGCCCGTGAGCGAGCGGCTGAAGCAGACCCACCAGAGCCTGGACACGGTGGCATTGTTCCGGCCGGTCACCAAGTATTCCGCCGAGATCGATTCGGCGGAGGCGATCTCGGAAGCGGTGGCGGCCTCATTCCGCGCCGCCGAATTGGGACGGCCGGGCGCCGCGTTCCTGAGCCTGCCCAAGGACGTGATGAACGCGACAGCCGCGGGCGACGTGCTCACCCCGGCCCGCAGCCCGGCCCAGGGACCGGCCGATGCCGAGGCAATCGCCGAGGCCGCTCGCCTGATCGACGCGGCCGAACGCCCCATCATCCTGCTGGGCATGCTGGCCAGCCAGCCCGCGGCCACAGCCGCCGTACGCCGAGTGCTGGGCCGCACCAAGCTCGCCGTCGCCAGCACCTACCAGGCGGCGGGCGTGGTGCCGCGCGAGCATCTTGACTGCTTCTCGGGCCGCGTCGGCCTGTTCCATAACCAGCCCGCCGACCGCATGCTGGATGCGGCGGACCTCGTGCTGACGATCGGCTACGATCCTGTCGAGTACGACCCTGCCCTGTGGAATCGCGGCAAGGTCCGCAGGCTCATCCATCTCGACTGCGTCCCGGCCGACCCCGACCGGGACTACCGGCCCGACATCGAGCTGATGGGCGACATCGCCGCGACGCTCGCCGTCCTCGGCCCGCGTCTGCGCAGTCGATCGCAAGTGGCGCAGACGGAGTTTCTGGCGGAAATCGCCAAGGACCGCGCCCAGCTCGGAGCCGAAGCGGCCAAACGGACCGGCATGCCGGTGCATCCGCTGCGGATAGTGCAGGCGCTGCAGGGCTTCCTCGACGAGGACACGACGCTCTGCTCCGACATGGGCTCCTTCCACATCTGGATGGCGCGTCACCTGATCGTGCACCGGCCGCGCCAGATGCTGATCAGCAACGGCCAACAGACGCTGGGCGTGGCGCTGCCCTGGGCGATCGCGGCCTGCCTCGCCGATCCCGCGCGCAAGGTGCTCTCCGTCTCGGGCGACGGCGGCTTCCTGTTCTCCGCCGTCGAGCTCGAAACGGCGGTCCGGTTGAAGTGCAACTTCGTGCATCTGGTGTGGATCGACGGCAGCTACGACATGGTGCGCTTCCAGGAGGTGGCCGCGCACGGCCGGGAATTGGGCGTGCGCTTCGGGCCGGTCGACGTCGTGAAGTTCGCCGAGTCGATGGGCGCCAGGGGCTTCCAGATCGGCTCACCCGACGAGGTCGGCCCCGTGCTGAAGAAGGCGATGGGAATGGACGGGCCGGTGCTTGTCGGCGTGCCGGTCGACTATCGCGACAATCTGAGCCTGATGGCCGCGCTGCATGCCGACGTGATTCATTGACGAGCCGGACCCTCAGGGAACGACCGTAACGCCGATCCGTCTGGCGGCACGGCGCAGCTCACGATCGAGCGTAGCAAGCTCGGCGTTGCGGCGGATCGCGAGCTCAAGATAGGCCGCATCGTACAGGGTCAGCCGCTCGGCGCGCGCCAGCAACAGCGTATCGCTCCAGGCGTGGCGATCAGTGTCGGTATCGATCGCTATCGGCAACGCCGCCAGCAGCGCGAGACGCTGTTCCACGTCGAGACGGCCGAGACGGCCGCGCCGCGCCGCCATCAACAGAGCGTTGGCAACCTCAAGCCGCCACAGGCCGGGCACGATCGCCCCCTCCGAATCGATACGTGTCCCAACGGCCTCCGTCCGGGCGGTCGCTTCGTCCTCGAAGCACCAAGTCAACGCGATCGAGGCGTCGACGACCAGCACGATCAGTACTTGCGCCCCGAGTCGCGCAATTCCTTCCAGGACAGGCCACCAAGCGTGGTTCCCTTGCGCAGCTCGCGCAGCTTTGCCATGGCCTCCGACACCTTGCCTTCCGTCGACTTCGCGATCGGCATCAGACGGGCGACGGGCTTTCCCCGGCGGGTGATGATGATCTGCTCGCCACGCTCGACACGCTCCAGAAGTGCGGAAAAGTTGGTCTTGGCGTCGAAGGAACCAATGCTATCCATCGGGTCGCCTCCTTTGAAGTCAAACTAGTCTGTTCATCTAGTCTGTTCAAGGCCGTCTTCAATCGAGACCATTGCCGCCGTAGAGCCATTCCAGCGTATCTAGCCAGTCGGCCTGGCTCTTGGCGGTCATGATGGCATTGCGCAAGGCGGCGTGCGGTCCGGCTGGATGATAGACGTGCTCGCCCATGGCGCGCGACATGAGCTGCACCCGCGCGGTACGCCGTACGCGGCGGTCGCGATAGAGCGCGAGGCCTGCTTCGAGCGCATCGCGCCTCGCCAGCGAATTGGCCAGACACACCGCGTCCTCCATGGCCATGCAGGCGCCCTGCGCCATGTATTGCAGCATGGGATGGGCGGCGTCGCCCAGCAGAGCCACCCTGCCGTCGACCCAGCAATCGACCGGGTCGCGGTCGCACAGCACCCACATGCGCCAATCGCGGCCATGATGGATGATGCTCTGCGCGCGCTCGCAGACATGGGCGAAGCCCTTGCGCACCTCCTCGACCGGCACGGGCTTGCCGGCGACCGGCTCGGGCGCATCGCTGTGATAGGTGACCACGAGGTTGAACACCTTCCAGCCCGAGAGCGGATAGTGGACGATGTGGCACTTCGGCCCGGCCCACAGCGTGGCGGCGTTCCAGCGCAGATCCTCGGGCATCTGCCCGGTGGGGATCACCGAGCGATAGGTGGTGTGGCCCGAGACGCGCGGCGGCCCATCGGCTGTCACCTGGCGGCGCACGTTCGACCACAGGCCGTCCGCGCCAATCAGCGCGGCACCGCGCACGGTCTCGCCGTTGCCGAGCCTCGCCGCCACCGCCTTGCCGTCCTGCTCATAGCTGGCGACGTCGGCGCTGGTGCGCAGCCCGATCAACGGGTGATCGCGGCAACCCTTGAGCAGCACGCCGTGCAGGTCACCGCGATGGACCACAGCGTAGGGATTGCCGAAACGCGCGCGAAACTTCTCGCCAAGGTCGATATGGGTGATCTCGCCGTCGGCCATCGCGTCCATCAGGCGGAGCTGGTCGATATAGACCGCCATGGCCCGCGCCGCCTCGCCGACGCCCAGGCGATCGAAGCAATGGAAGGCGTTGGGCCCGAGCTGGATGCCGGCGCCGATCTCGCCCAGTTGCGCGGCCTTCTCCAGCACCAGCGAGCCGAGGCCTTTCTGCGCCAGCGCCAGCGCGGCCGCAAGCCCGCCGATGCCGCCGCCGGCGATCAGGATCCTATCGCGGTCCACCCACCACCTTGTCGTCATGGAGCCTGGCGATCTCGTGATCGGCAAGGCCCAGGATACCCGACAGGATCTCGTCGGTATGCTGTCCCAGCACCGGCGCCGTCTTCGGCGGCTGGCGCGGGACGGCGCCAAACTGCAGCGGCGAGGCCGCGACGGGATAGCGGCCGATGCCGGGCTGGTCGAGCACCGTGAACATCGGATTGCCGAGCACGTTCTCCCGGTCGGCCGCCAGTTCGCGGAAGGTCTGATAGGGCGACCACAACGCGCCAGCCTTCTTCAGCGCCGCCGCGACCTCGGTCGCGGTCTGCGCGGCGACCCAGGGCTCGATGAGGGCGATGAGCTCGGCACGGGCGTTCCAGCGTCCGGCATCGGTCTTGAGATCGACGCCTTTTGCCTTCTCGATCCGCGCGAACGCCTCCGCAAAGCCGCCCGCCGTGGCCAGCGCGTCGACGTGGCGGTCGGAGAAGATGCAGATCATGACGAAGCGGCCATCGCTGGTCCTGAAGTCGCGGCCGAATGTGCCGAAGATCTCGTTGCCCAGGCGCGGGCGGTCGACCTGGTTGACCGCAGCCTCGCCGATGTAGCCTAGCGCCGAGGTCGCCGCGAGCGCCATGTCCTGCAGCGGCAGGACGATGCGCTGCCCCTGTCCCGTCAGGTGGCGATGCCGCTCGGCGGCCAGGATCGCCATGGCGCCGGCATAGGCCGTCGCGAGGTCCCAGGGCGGCGCCACGGCGTTGACCGGCCCGTCATGGCCGACCGGACCCGTCACCATCGGAAAGCCGGTGATCGCGTTCACCGTATAGTCGACATGCGCGGAGCCATCGCGGGCGCCGACGATATTGAGCGCGATCAGGTCGGCGCGCTTGCCGGAAAGCTCCTCGTAGGACAGCCAGCCGCGCGCCGGCATGTTGGTGGTGAAGATGCCGGCCCCCTCGCCCGGCGCGGTGATCAGCGCGGTCAACAGCTCGCGGCCGCGCGGGCTGCGCAGGTCGACGGCGATCGAGCGCTTGCCCTTGTTCAGACCGGCCCAGTAGATCGAGCGGCCGTCCTTGGTGACGGGCCAGCGGTCGCTGTCAAGCCCGCCCTTGATGTCGTCGAAGCGGATCACGTCGGCGCCGAGCTGCGCGAGCGTCATGCCGCCCAGGGGAGCGGCGATGAATGCCGAGCCCTCGACGATGCGAAGGCCGGCGAGGATGCCTGTCATTTTGCGTTTTCCCGTGTCTTGCCAGTCTTACTTCTTCAAACCGACGAGGTTGTTCTTCCGCTTGTCCAGCCACCAGCCGTATTCGGGTGTCCACATCTCGAAGTCGCTGTCGCAGCCCAGATCCTGCGCCGCGTGCAGGGCCCAGAACGGGTCGTAGAGCGCTTGGCGGCCGATCGCGATCAGGTCGGCGTCGCCCGCCTGCAGGATCGCCTCGGCCTGCGGTCCGTCGAGGATCAGCCCGACCGCCATGGTGGTGATCCCGGCCCGGCGCTTCACTGCCGCAGAGAACGGCACCTGGAAGCCGAGCGAGCGCTTGACCGGCAGCGCCGTCGACAGGCCGGTGAGGCCGCCCGAAGAGCAGTCGACCACGTCGACGCCAAGCTCCTTCAGCGCCTTGGCGAATGCCACTGTGTCCTCGACATCCCAGCCGCCGGCGCCGTCGACCGCGGAGACGCGGATGAACATCGGCTTGTGCTCGGGCCAGTTCTCGCGCACTGCCTTGGCTGCCGCGAGGGGAAAGCGCATGCGCCCGGCGCGGTCGCCGCCATACTGGTCGTTGCGCTTGTTGCTGATCGGCGAGAGAAACTGCGCCAGCAGATAGCCGTGCGCGCCGTGGATCTCTATCACGTCATAGCCCGCCGCGTCGGCGCGTCGCGCCGCCTCGCCGAACTTCCCGACCAGCCCCTCGATGTCGTCGGCCTCGAGCTGGCGCGGCACCGGATAGCCCTTGTCGGCTGGCAATTCGGAGGGACCGACCACCTGCCATTTCTGCCAGCCCGCGCCCGCGGGCCCGAGCTCACCCGGCCTGTCGAAGGAGCGCGGCGTACTGCCCTTGCGGCCGGAATGGGTGATCTGCGTGCCGGCGAGCGCGCCCTCCTGCTTGAGGAACCGCACCAACCGCTTGTGGCCCTCGACCTGACGGTCGTCCCACATGCCGAGGTCGCCCTGGGTGACGCGGCCGCGCGGCTCGACGGCGCAGTTCTCGGTGAAGACGATGCCGAACTTGCCGAGCGCGAACTTGCCGAGATGGACCAGGTGGTAGTCGTTTACCTCGCCGTCGGTGGCGCGATACTGCACCATGGGCGAGACGACGGCGCGGTTGGGCGCGGTGACGCCGCGCAGTTTCAGGGGCGTGAAGAGAAGCGGTTTCTGCAAAGGTCGGTCTCCCGGAAGGGATGGCTGATCGGGCAGGAAACATAGACCGGGCAGACGGCTCCGGCCTATCCTTCCGCCATGTTTGACCTCGTCATCCGAAATGGAACCGTGATCGACGGTTCGGGCGCGCCGCGCCGCATCGCCGATGTTGCCGTGCAGGACGGAAGGATCGCCGCCGTCGGGCCGGGCCTGGGCCGGGGAAGACGCGAGATCGACGCCCACGGGCTGATCGTGGCGCCGGGCTTCGTCGACATCCATACGCACTACGACGGCCAGGCGACCTGGGATCCGTTCGTGACGCCCAGCTCCTGGCACGGCGTCACCACGACCGTGTTCGGCAATTGCGGCGTGGGCTTCGCGCCGGTGCGGCCGGGCAAGTCGCCCTACCTGATCAACCTGATGGAAGGCGTCGAGGACATTCCCGACACGGTGCTGAACGAAGGCGTGAAATTCGACTGGGAGTCCTTTGCCGACTATCTCGATGCGCTGGACCGGATGGGCCGCGCCGTCGATGTCGCCGCCCAACTGCCGCACGGCGCGCTGCGCTTCTACGTGATGGGCGAGCGCGGCGCCGATCACGCCGAGATCCCCAACGAAGGCGAGATCGACGAGATGGCGCGGCTGACCGAGGAGGCATTGCGCGCCGGCGCGCTCGGCTTCACGACCTCGCGCACCACCAAGCACAGGGCCAAGGACGGCCGCTTCACGCCCTCGCTCAGCGCCCGCGAGGCCGAGCTTCTGGGCATCGCCGCCGGCATGAAGCGCGCCGGCCGCGGCGTGCTGCAGGTCAATTCCGATTTCGGTCCCGGCGAATTCGAGGCGCTCGACGCGGCGGCGGCGCTGGCCGGCCGGCCGCTGTCCTGCCTGCTGGTACAGGTCGACGCCCAGCCCGGGCTGTGGCGCGAGACGCTCGATCAGATCCATGGCGTGCGCCAGGCCGGCCGCATGGCCAATGCGCAGGTGGGCTCGCGTCCCATCGGCGTGATCATGGGGCTGGAGACGACGGCGCATCCTTTCGCCGGCCATCCGGCGTGGCTCGAGATGCGCAGGCTCTCGCCCGCCGAGCGCCACGCGCGTCTGGCGGCCGACGCCGGGTTGCGTTGCCGGCTGCTCGAGGAGCCGCCGGCCGGGGGGCCGCGCGCCTTCATGGCGGAGGCCTTCCACAAGATGTTCCCCGTGAGCGATCGGCCGGACTACGAGCCCGACGCCGAAACGTCGGTGGCCGCCGTCGCCCGGCAAACCGGCCGCACGCCGCAGGCGGTGGCGCTGGACGAGATGATGGCGCGCAACGGCAAGGGCCTGCTGATGCTGCCGTTCGAGAACTATGCCCATGGCAGCCTCGACGTCGTGCACGAGATGATCACCGACCCCGCCACCGTGCTGGGCGTGGCCGACGGCGGCGCGCATGTCGGCGTGATCTGCGATGCCTCCTCGCCCACCTCGCTGCTGACGCTGTGGGGACGCGACCGCACGCGCGGCCCCAGGCTGCCGCTTGAATTCCTGGTCGCCAAGCAGACGCGCGGCACGGCCGCGGCCTACGGCCTGCGCGATCGCGGCCTGCTGGCGCCCGGCCACAAGGCCGACATCAACGTCATCGACTTCGACGCGCTCGGCCTGAAACGGCCGGAGGTGGTCTACGACCTGCCGGCCGGCGGCCGGCGCCTGATCCAGCGCGCCACGGGCTACCGGCATACCTTCAATGCCGGCGCCGAGACGCTGTGCGACGACGAGCTGACCGGCGAGCGGCCCGGGCGGCTGGTGCGCGGTCCTCAGACCGTCATGTGACGGCGCACGGCCTCGCTGTCGAAGCTCTCGCGGGTGCCCGCCATCACGATCTCGCCGCGGTCCATCACGGCGAAATCGTCGGCCAGCTCGTGGGCGAATTCGAGATACTGCTCGACCAGCAGGATCGCCATGTCGCCGCGCCGGCGCAGGAAGGTGATGGCGCGGCCGATATCCTTGATCACCGACGGCTGGATGCCCTCGGTCGGCTCGTCGAGCACCAGGAGCCTGGGCCGCATGGTGAGCGCGCGGCCGATGGCGAGCTGCTGCTGCTGGCCGCCCGACAGGTCGCCGCCGCGGCGCTTCAGCATCGAATCGAGCACCGGGAAGAGCTCGAAGACCTCGTCGGGAATCTTCTTGTAGTCGCGGCTCACCGGCGCGAAACCGGTCTCGAGGTTCTCCTTGACCGTCAATAGCGGGAAGATCTCGCGGCCCTGCGGCACCATGGCGACGCCGCGCCGCGCCCGCTCGTAGGGCGGCAGCCTGGAGACTTCCTGGCCCTCCAGGGAGATCGACCCCGAGGCGATCGGCTGCAGGCCGACGATGGCGCGCAAAAGGCTGGTCTTGCCGACGCCATTGCGACCGAGCAGGCAGGTCACCTTGCCGACGGCGGCGGTGAGCGACACCGAGCGCAGCGCCTGGGCGGCGCCGTAGAAGAGATCGACGTTGTGGACCGCGAGCATGGCTATCGTCCGAGATAGACTTCGACGACGCGCGGGTCGGCGCTCACCTGGTCGAGCGTGCCCTCGGCCAGCATCGAGCCCTCGTGCAGCACCGTCACCCTGACGCCCAGCGCGCGCACGAAGCTCATGTCGTGCTCGACCACGACGACGGAGTGCGTGCGGTTGATCTCGCGCAGAACCTGCGCCGTCGTTTCGGTCTCGACATCGGTCATGCCGGCCACCGGCTCGTCGACCAGCAGCAGCTTGGGATCCTGGGCCAGCAGCATGCCGATCTCGAGCCACTGCTTCTGGCCGTGGCTCAACCGCGCGCCCAGCATGTGCTGCTGCGGCGCCATGCGGATGATCGACAGGATCTCGTCCAGCCGGTCGTTCTCGGCCTTGGTCGGCGCCGCCAGCAGCAGGCGATACCAGCTGCGCAGGCCGGCCAGCGCCAGCAGGAGGTTGTCGCGCACCGTGTGGTTCTCGAACACGGTGGGCTTCTGGAACTTCCGTCCGATGCCGAGCGTGGCGATATCGGCCTCGTCGAGCTTGGTGAGGTCGGCCCGGCCGTCGAACACCACCTCGCCGGTGTCGGGCCGCGTCTTGCCGGTGACGACGTCCATCATGGTGGTCTTGCCGGCGCCGTTGGGGCCGATGATGGCGCGCATCTCGCCCGGCTCGACCAGCAGCGACAGGTTGTTCAGCGCCTTGAAGCCGTCGAACGAGACGGTGACGCCGCTGAGATAGAGCAGCGCCGAGGTGCTCCTCTGCTCGACGATGCTCATGCCCTTGTTCTCATGCAGGGGCCCTCGCCTTGCGCACGGTGCCGCGGTTGCGGATCTGCGACCACAGGCCGACGATGCCCTTGGGCAGGAAGAGCGTGACGGCGATGAACAGCGCGCCCAGCGCGAACAGCCAGACCTCGGGCAGCGCGCCGGTCAGGTAGGTCTTGCCGAAGTTGACGACGAAGGCGCCGATCACCGGTCCGATCAGGGTGCCGCGGCCGCCGACGGCGACCCACAGCACCGCCTCGATCGAGTTGCCGGGCGAGAACTCGCTGGGATTGATGATGCCGACCTGCGGCACGTAAAGCGCGCCCGCCACGCCCGCCATGGCGGCCGACAGCACGAAGACGAAGAGCTTGTAGCCCTCGACCCGGTAGCCCAGGAAGCGCATGCGGCTTTCGGCGTCGCGCACCGCCGTCAGCGCCTTGCCGAAGCGCGAGCCGACGACGGCGCCGGCAATCACCAGGAAGATCGCAAGCGCCAGGGCCGAGGCGAAGCACAGCGCGGCGCGCGTGCCGTCGGCCTGGACCGAGAAGCCCCATATGTCCTTGAAGTCGGTCAGGCCGTTGTTGCCGCCCAACCCCATGTCGTTGCGGAAGAAGGCCAGCATCAGGGCGAAGGTCATCGCCTGGGTGATGATGGAGAGATAGACGCCGGTGACGCGGCTGCGGAAGGCGAACCAGCCGAGCGCCAGCGCCAGCAGGCTCGGCACCAGGACGATCATGATGGCGGCGAACCAGAACTGGTCGAAGCCGTGCCAGAACCAGGGCAGCTCCTTGTAGTTCAGGAACACCATGAAGTCGGGCAGGATCGGGTTGCCGTAGACGCCGCGGCTGCCGATCTGGCGCATCAGGTACATGCCCATGCAATAGCCGCCCAGCGCGAAGAAGGCCGCGTGTCCCAGCGTGAGGATGCCGCAGTAGCCCCAGACCAGATCGACCGCCAGCGCCAGCGAGGCGTAGCAGAGATACTTGCCGATCAGCTGCAGCGCCCAGGCCGGCACGTAGAACGCGCTGGTGGCCGGCATGAGCTGGTTGAGCAGCGGCAGCACGATGCCGATCGCCAGCACCAGCAGCACGAAGAGGCGCAGGTTGCGGCCCATGCCCTGCCACAGGAAGCGCGTCATCATTCGACCGGCCTCATTCGACCGACGGCCCTTCAGCGCGAACAGGCCGCGCGGGCGGCGCTGGATGAACAGGATGATGAACACCAGCACCAGGATCTTGCCCAGCACGGCGCCGGCATAGGGCTCGAGGAACTTGTTGACGATGCCCAGCGCCGTCGCGCCGACCAGCGTGCCGAACAGGTTGCCGACGCCGCCGAACACCACGACCATGAAGGAGTCGATGATGTAGCCCTGGCCGAGATTGGGGCTGACATTGTCGATCTGGCTGAGCGCCACGCCGGCAAGACCGGCGATGCCCGAGCCCAGCCCGAAGGTGAGCGCGTCGACCCGCGGCGTGCGGATGCCCATGGCCGAGGCCATCGGCCGGTTCTGGGTGACGGCGCGCATGTAGAGGCCAAGCGGCGTCTTGCGCAGCAGCAGGATCAGCGTGGCGAACACGACGAGCGCGAACACGACGATCCAGAGACGGCTGTAGGTGATGGTGAGCTGGCCGACCTGGAAGGCGCCCGACATCCAGGACGGCGCGCCGACCTCGCGGTTGGACGGGCCGAAGATCGACCGCACCGCCTGCTGCAGCACCAGCGACAGGCCCCAGGTCGCGAGCAGGGTGTCGAGCGGCCTGCCGTAGAGGAAGCGGATGATGCTGCGCTCGATCAGCACGCCGATGCCGCCCGCGACCAGGAAGGCGAGCGGCAGCGCGATCACCAGCGAGGCGTCGAACAGATGCGGCGCGGAGGTGCGGATCACCTCCTGCACGACGAAGGTCGTGTAGGCGCCGAGCATGACCATCTCGCCATGCGCCATGTTGATCACGCCCATGGTGCCGAAGGTGATGGCGAGCCCGATCGCCGCCAGAAGCAGCACCGAGCCCAGCGAGATGCCGTACCACACGTTCTGGGCCGCCTCCCAGGCCGCCAGCGTCTGGCGCACCGAGGCGGCGGCGGCGGTGGCGGCGGCCTTGACCTCGCCGTCGGACGAGGAAGCGGCCGCCTGCAGCACGCCCAGGGCATCGCGATCGCCGCGCTCGCGCACCAGGGCGATGGCCTCGAGCTTCTGCGGCGCGGGCGCGTCGGAGGTGAGCACGATGGCGGCGCGCGCCTCGCTCATCGAGCGCTTGATGCCCGGATCCTTCTCGACGGCCAGCGCCTGGTCGAGCGCGGCCAGGGCGGAGGCATCGCGGCGCGTGAACAGCGCCTCGGCGGCCTCGCGCCGCACCCTGGCGTCGGGGCTCATCAGGGTGAGCGAGCCGACGGCGGCGTCGATCACGCCGCGCAGGCGGTTGTTCACCCGCACGCGGTCGAGCGCGGCCTCGGGAGCGGTGCCGGCCGGCTTGCCGGTGATGGCGTCGCGCAGCGAAAGCTGGTTGCCGTCCGGCTTGCCGATGACGACGACCTTGTCGGCCTGGCGAACATAGAGCTGGCCCGCCGACAGGGCCTCGAGGATCGGCGCGGCGCGCGCGTCGCCCGAGGCGGCCAGCGCGCCGATCGCCGTCTCGCGGTCGCCGAAACCGCCGGTCGTGAGGTTGGTCACGAGGGTCTGCAGGTCGGCGGCGAAGCCCGCTCCGGCGATCAACACCGAGGCGAGCGCCAACAACAGCCCCGCGAGCGGACGCAGAAGAAGCATGGTTCGAGGATTAACCCGGAGATGAGAACGGGGCGACTCGAAAGTCGCCCCGCCCCTGTGAGTTGACGCGAATCAGGGCCTACTTGCCCTTGCCGCCGCACTTGCCCGTGACGACGTTGAAGTTGCCGCAGTTCATGGGCTTGCGCCAATCGGCGATCAGGTCCTTGGAATCCGGCAGGTAGGGCGACCACTCCTGGGCGACCACGAGGCCCGGAGTCTGCCACACCGTGTCGAACTGGCCGTTGGCCTGGATCTCACCGATCAGCACCGGCTTGGTGATGTGGTGGTTCGGCATCATGGTCGAGTAGCCGCCCGACAGGTTGGGCACCGACACGCCGATGATGGCGTCGATCACCGCGTCAGGATCGGTCGTGCCGGCCTTCTTGACCGCCTCGACCCACATGTTGAAGCCGATGTAGGCAGCTTCCATCGGATCGTTGGTCACGCGCTTCGGGTTCTTGGTGAAGGTCTGCCAGGTCTTGATGAACGCCTCGTTGGCCGGGCTCTTCACCGACTCGAAGTAGTTCCAGGCGGCGAGATGGCCGACCAGCGGCTTGGTGTCGATGCCGGCGAGCTCTTCCTCGCCGACCGAGAACGCCACGACCGGGATGTCCTTGGCCTTGATGCCCTGGTTGCCGAGCTCCTTGTAGAAGGGAACGTTGGCATCGCCGTTGATGGTCGACACGACGGCGGTCTTCTTGCCGGCCGAGCCGAACTTCTTGATCTCCGCCACGATCGACTGCCAGTCGGAATGACCGAACGGCGTGTAGTTGATCATGATGTCTTCCTGCTTGACGCCCTTCAGCTTGAGGTACGCCTCGAGGATCTTGTTGGTCGTGCGCGGATAGACGTAGTCGGTGCCCGCCAGCACCCAGCGCTGCACCTTCTCGTTCTGCATCAGATAGTCGACGGCCGGGATCGCCTGCTGGTTGGGCGCGGCGCCGGTGTAGAACACGTTGCGCTGGCTTTCCTCGCCCTCGTACTGCACGGGGTAGAACAGCAGGCCGTTCAGCTCCTCGAACACCGGCAGCACCGACTTGCGGCTGACCGAGGTCCAGCAGCCGAACACCGCCGCGACCTTGTCCTTCTGCAGCAGCTCGCGCGCCTTCTCGGCGAACAGCGGCCAGTTCGACGCCGGATCGACGACCACGGCCTCGAGCTTGCGGCCGAGCAGGCCGCCCTTCTTGTTCTGCTCGTCGATCAGCATCAGCATGACGTCCTTCAGCGTCGTCTCGCTGATCGCCATCGTGCCGGACAGCGAATGCAGAATGCCGACCTTGATCGGCGGCGCCTGCGCCAACGCGCCGCTCGCCGCCCCGGCCAGCAGGCCGGCGGCGACGAGGCCCGTCCTCATGATTGAACCCAATTTCATCCCGCTCTCCTTGTTCTTCGACGGAACCCCCCCGTCAGAGCAAGGAGAGCGAAAGCCGTGCCAAACCCCGGCTAATGGCCGGGATAAGTTTTAATTGGCGATCGCGACCAGCGCCGCGCCGGCGACGACCATGCCGCCCAGCGCGCGCAATCCCAGGTCGCCGACCGTCCGCCGCACAACCCAGCCGAGCCCCAGGCCGATTCCCTGCAACAGGGCCGTCGCCGTCAGGAAGCCCAAGATGTAGCTGCCGGCCGCCGCAGCCGGCGCTTCGATGGCATGGGCATAGCCATGGAAGAGCGCGAACAGGCCGACCACCGCCATCGCCGAGGCCGCCGGCAAACGCACCGCCCCCATGATCAGACCGCCGATCACGAAAACCGACGCGAGGATGGCCGCCTCCGCAAGAGGCAGTTTTATGCCCGCAAAACCGGCAGCTGCCCCGACGGCCATCATGACCAGGAAGGCGGCCGGCACCAGGACCGCCGCCAGCGGCTTGCGCGCCGCCAGGAAGGACGCCCACAGACCGACGCCGACCATGACCAGCAGATGGTCGAGGCCCGTGAAGGGATGGAGGAAGCCCGATCCGCCGTGACCCGGATGGGCGAAGGCGGGGCCGGCGGCGGCGATGATGAGGACTGCAAGACTGACGAAACGAAGCATCGACTACTCCTCCTTTATTTCTCCAGGCGCGCCGGCAGGCCGCCCTGACGCACGATGAACGCCGCGATGTCGTCGACCCCCTTGTTCTCCTTGAGGTTGGAGAACAGGAAAGGCCGCGCCCCGCGCATCTTGCGGGCGTCGCGGTCCATGACCTCGAGGCTGGCGCCCACCAGCGGCGCCAGATCGATCTTGTTGATCACCAGCAGATCGGAGCGCGTGATGCCGGGCCCGCCCTTGCGCGGGATCTTCTCGCCGGCCGCCACGTCGATGACGTAGATCGTGAGGTCGGCCAGCTCGGGCGAGAAGGTGGCGGCGAGATTGTCGCCGCCCGATTCGACGAACACCAGCTCGAGCCCGGGCCATTTGCGCACGATGTCGGAGACGGCCGCGAGGTTGATCGAGGCGTCCTCGCGGATCGCCGTGTGGGGGCAGCCGCCGGTCTCCACGCCGACGATGCGCTCGGGCGAAAGCGCGCCGGCGCGCGTCAGGAACTCGGCGTCCTCCTTGGTGTAGATGTCGTTGGTGACGACGGCGATGTCGTAGTCCTGGCGCATCTTCTTGCACAGGCGCTCGACCAGCGCGGTCTTGCCCGAGCCGACCGGACCGCCCACTCCGACGCGCAGGGGGCCGCGCAAACCCATTACCCCGTCTCCCGCGTCAGCAATGCGAAGAAGCCCACGCCCAGCGCCAGGCAGAGCGGCGAATAGAGGTAGAAGTCCCGGGTCCGGAACGGCTCGGCCGTGAACCGCCCCCGCCAGCGCGCGCTGTAGCCGGCCACGCCCCGCAGGAAGAACAAGGCCCCGATCACGACCGACCCGATCAGGATGAAGGGCTCGTCCGGCCAGGTCATGATCGCCCAGGGCCACACCGCGACGAGGACCAACGCTGCGGCCACGGCGGCGCACTGCCAGGGCGCTGGCATGCGAACGCGACCGTCGCCGATGACGGCGCGCGCCAAATCCGGCTCGCTGGCCGACGGCCAGATCCCGCCCATCGCCCACCAGGCATGCGCTGCGGCCAGCAGGGCCAGCACAAGCGAGAGCGAGACGGGAAGGGTCATGAGCGGAACAACCTCGTGTACTGCGTCTCGTGCCGGAGCGAGCACCAGTCGAGCAAGGGCGTGCCCGTGCCGACTTCGTCGAGCGAGGTCACGACCATAGCCGCTTGGGCCGCCGTGTTCACGGAACTTTCCAGGGCCGCCAACGCCAATTGGCCATCGCTCTGGCCGAGCGGCACCGTACGGACGGCGGCAGAGATCAGATTGGCGGTGAAGGCGTGCAGGTAGCCGCCAATGGCCTGTTCCAGGCTGACGCCGTGGGCGGCCGCCGCCAGCGCCACCGCCACCGGCAGGGAAAGTTCGCCGCCCAGACGAGCGTATGCGGCATCGAGCGCCGGATGCGGCCAGGCCGTGCGGGTGATCGAGAGGAACGAGCCGCCCTGCTGGCGCGATTCCAGCGCCATCTCCGAGGTGCCGCGCCAGGCGGCGGCGCGCTCGGCGACGGCGTCGAAGCCCGGCCAGTCTTCCTGGGCGGCGGCCCGCCAGGCGGCGGCGAACAGCGCGCCGTCGACCGCGCCGGTGCCCTGCGACAGCACGCTGGCAAGCCACGCGACCAGCGAGGCACGGTCCTTGATGAAGCCCTCCTCGACGGCGGTCTCCACGCCATGGCTGTAGCTGAAGGCGCCGATCGGGTAGGCGGGCGACAGCCAGGCCAGCAGGCGATAGAGCGGGTCAGCCATGGCGGTCTTCGTGAAGCGGCCCGTGGCGATGGCCGGGATCGTGATTGTGCTGGCCGTAGGCGCCGCCCTCGGGATCGAACGGCGCGCGCACCTTGCGCACCGCCGCGCCCAGCCCCTTCAGCATGTCGACGATCACATGGTCGTCGCGGATCAGGATGCGGTCGGCGTCGATCTCGGCCGGCAGATGGCGATTGCCGAGATGCCAGGCGAGGCGCGCGAACGAGGCGGCGTCGCGGCCGCGCACCTCGACCAGGTCCTCGTCGGCGGCCCGCACCTCGACGAAGCCGCCCTCCTCCAGCTTCAGCCCGTCGCCGGTGTGCAGCACGACGGGCTCGACCAGGTCGAGCAGGAAGTCGAGCCCGCCGTCGCCCAGCATGCGCAGCCGCCGGCGATAGCGGTCGTCGAACAGCAGGGTGACGGTGTCGGTCCGCTCGCCCACCGGCCAGCGGCCGGCCCGCAGGACGGAGGTGGCGCGTTTCATCGCAACGAACAAGGTGTCATCCCGAGGCCGCAGGCCGAGGGACCTTTACGGATCAGCAGAAGGTCCCTCGCTGCGCTCGGGATGACAGATTTTGGTGGATCATCAGAACAGGAAATACCGCTGCGCCATGGGCAGCACGGTGGCGGGCTCGCAGGTCAGGAGCTCGCCGTCGGCGCGCACCTCGTAGGTCTCGGGATCGACCTCGATCTCGGGACAGAGCGCATTGTGCACCATGTCCTTCTTGCCGATCCTGCGCGTGCCCTTCACCGGCAGCAGCGGCCGGCTCAGGCCCCATTTCCTGGCCACGCCCTTGGCGATGGAGGCCTGCGAGACGAACAGCGCCGGGCTCGTGACGAGGCTCCTGCCGAAGGCGCCGAACATCGGCCGGTAGTGCACCGGCTGCGGCGTCGGGATCGAGGCGTTGGGATCGCCCATGGGGGCGGCCACGATCGAGCCGCCGATCAGCACCATGTCCGGCTTGGCGCCGAAGAAGGCGGGCGACCAGATCACCAGGTCGGCGCGCTTGCCGGCCTCGACCGAGCCGACATGGCGGGCGATGCCGTGGGTGATGGCCGGGTTGATCGTGTACTTGGCGACGTAGCGCTTGACGCGGACATTGTCGTTGTCGCCCTTCTCCTCCTTCAGCCGGCCGCGCTGCTTCTTCATCTTGTCGGCGGTCTGCCAGGTGCGGATCACGACCTCGCCGACGCGGCCCATCGCCTGGCTGTCGGACGACATCATCGAAAACGCCCCCATGTCGTGCAGGATGTCCTCGGCGGCGATCGTCTCCTTGCGGATGCGGCTTTCGGCGAAGGCCACGTCCTCGGGGATCGCCTGGTCGAGATGGTGGCAGACCATCAGCATGTCGAGATGCTCGTCCACGGTGTTGACCGTGTAGGGCATGGTCGGGTTGGTCGACGAGGGCAGCACGTTCTTCTCGCCGCACAGCCGGATGATGTCGGGCGCATGGCCGCCGCCCGCGCCCTCGGTGTGGAAGGTGGCGATGGCGCGGCCCTTGAAGGCGGCGCGCGTGGTCTCGACGAAGCCCGACTCGTTCAGCGTGTCGGTGTGGATCGCCACCTGCACATCCATGCGGTCGGCGACGGTCAGGCAATTGTCGATGGCGGACGGGGTCGTGCCCCAGTCCTCGTGCAGCTTCAGCCCGCAGGCGCCGGCCTCGACCTGCTCCTTGAGGCCGGCGGGCTTGCTGGTGTTGCCCTTGCCGAAGAAGCCGAGATTCATCGGCAGGCCTTCGGCCGCCTGCAGCATGCGGCCGAGATGCCACGGGCCGGGCGTCACCGTCGTGGCGAGCGTGCCGTGCGCCGGGCCGGTGCCGCCGCCCAGCATGGTGGTGACGCCGCTGTAGAGCGCATCGTCGATCTGCTGCGGGCAGATGAAATGGATGTGGCAGTCGATGCCGCCCGCGGTGACGATCTTGCCCTCGGCGGCGATCGCCTCGGTGCCGGGGCCGATCACGATGTCGACCTTGGGCTGGATGTCGGGATTGCCGGCCTTGCCGATGCCGACGATGCGCCCGTCCTTCAGCCCGATATCGGCCTTGACGATGCCCCAGTGGTCGACGATCAGCGCATTGGTGATGACGGTGTCGACGGCGCCCTGCGCGCGCGTGCGCTGGCTCTGGCCCATGCCGTCGCGGATCACCTTGCCGCCGCCGAACTTCACCTCCTCGCCGTAGGTCGTGTGGTCCTTCTCGACCTCGATGAAGAGGTCGGTGTCGGCCAGCCGCACCTTGTCGCCCGTGGTGGGGCCGAACATGTGCACGTAGGCCGAGCGCGAGATGCGCGTGGGGCCTTCGTTGGAGGGGCCGGCCTTGGCGATGGGTCCGAGCTTGCCCGAGACCCTGGCCTGGAAGCCGTGGCTCTCGCGGCCGCCCAGATAGGGCGTGAGACGCACGGTGCGCGACTGGCCGGGCTCGAAGCGCACGGCGGTGCCGGCGGCGATGTCGAGCCGCATGCCTCTGGCGCGCTTGCGGTCGAACTTCAGCGCCTCGTTGGTCTCGAAGAAATGATAGTGGCTGCCGACCTGGATCGGCCGGTCGCCGGTGTTGGCGACCTCGATGGAGATCGGGTTGCGCCCCTTGTTCAGCTCGAGCTCGCCGGGAGCGGCGACGATTTCACCTGGGATCATCGCTACTTTCCTCAGCGGATGGGGGCATGGACGGTGACGAGCTTGGTGCCGTCGGGAAAGGTCGCCTCGACCTGGATCTCGGCGATGATGTCGGCGATGCCTTCCATCACCTGCTCGCGGCGCAGCACGTGAGCGCCAGCCTGCATCAGGTCGGCCACGGAACGGCCGTCGCGCGCGCCTTCGACCACGAAGTCGGTGATCAAGGCGACGGCTTCGGGATGGTTGAGCTTCACGCCGCGCTCCAGGCGCCGGCGCGCCACGTTGGCCGCCATGGCGATCAGCAACTTGTCCTTCTCACGCGACGTCAGATTCATCGACCGTTCCCCCCTGCCGGTTGGGCTCGACTATAAAAGGCTGCATCAAACATGCCAGACTCGCGGCAGGCGCCGGCCGCGAAAACCGGTGAGAAAGCGGATCGTGGCGGCGCGCACGGCGGTCGCCTCGCCCAGCAGGCGCGCCACGACGACGCCGTTCACCAGCGTGACGCCCGCGCGCACGTCGCGCGCCTCCGCCAGCAGCGACCGCGCCTGCTCGAAACGCGGCTGCGGCTCGTCCCATACGCCGATCACCGTGGCCAGCGCGTTGGCGGCGCCGAAGCCCGCGCCCTGCGGCGTCTCGCCCTCGACCTTCAGGGCATCGGTCCATACCAGCCGGCCGCCGCGCCGCACCGACCAGGAGTTGAGCAGCAGGCCCGAGACGAAGCGCTCGCCCGAGGCGGCGCGGCCCAGCACCACCATCTCGCAGGCCAGCAGGGCGCCGCCCGGCCCGACCTCGGCCACGGTACGACGCTTCAGCCGCGCGCCCTGGAAGACGATGGTCTCCTGCGGCAGCCACTCGAGCTGGGCGCCCTCGCCCACCGTCACGCCGACATCGATGGCGCAATGGCCGCCGCCCCTGGCGGCGCGATAGATCTTCTCCGCCGCCTGGCTGGTGGCAACGGCGCTGGCGCCCGGCCCGACCTCGATGGCCATCTTGAGCGAATTGCCGCCGGTCACCCCGCCCGAGGTGGTGATCAGCACGGCCTGCGGCGGCTCGCCCGGTTCGGGCTTGGGGAACAGGACCCGACAGGGATCGCGCTGATAGAGATCGCCGAGCCGCGTCCGGCCCTCCCGCAGGTCGAAGGCGACACGGCTTTCGCCGGAGGCACGCTGCAGATGAAGCTTTGTCATATGAGGAAATATCGACGCATGGCCAGCGGGTTTGTGTCGCCGCTCCTTTCCTCGCGAAGGCAGAGCACATCGCCGTCGTAGCGCAGCGGTTTGGGGTCGGCGCACAGCCGCGAGGCCGGTCTATGGAACGCGACCGGAGTTACCGATGCTGGCTTCGACTTCTGCTTGCAGCTCGGGGAAGGATGAAAAGACGCGATTTGTAAGTTCACGATGGATGTCCGCGATAGCGCTTGCAATGGCCAGTCCGTACGTGCGGGCATCCTCGTCTTTGCAGTGGGTTCGGAGGAGCGGAAGCAATTCCTCGAGGGTCGCGGCTGATTTGAACGCCGTACGGACGATGTGCAGAGCCAGCTGCTTATCCATTAGCACCTCATTCGCTCATACACCGATTGTAGCACTTGAGATAATCCCATTGATTAAGGTCACTACCCGGGAGCGGCTTCGGCCTCATAAGAATTGGATAGCAGCGTTCGACGCATTGCTGATGCTTGGACCTACCTCCATCTATCGCGCTCAGGTGCAAATTCGATAAGTCGTGGCCGTTCCCAAGGGCGGTAGCACCCGGGCGCTCGAAGTACAATTGAAGAGGGCGACTGCCGAACGCGTCGGAAGGCGCACAGGATCGTAGCCAAAAGACGAGAGGCCGTGCCGGGCCGCGCCAGGGTCGACCGAAGCGTCCTCGGCAACGCGAAAGCCGGGCACTTCTTCCAATCGCCCGACACGAAATCCAGGCTGTGCTGCCCGGACCTGAACGTTGAACATGATTGCACCTTCCCTGACCGATCCTGGATCTCGCTTTGAGGAGTTGGTTTGCAAGCCGCCCTCCAGTGAAAGGTAAGGCGAAGTTAAGTAATAATCAACCTTGATTAATATACACTTCGAAAGAAGCAAACCAGCAACAGGCTGCCGTGCCACTGTGCGCCCCGCGTCCGCGCATTTCGGACGGGCGCGACTGCGCCTCACTGCGATAGACTGGGTCCATGAGCAAGGCCTTCACCAAGGAAAGCGACGGCGACGACGAGGACGATCTCCCCGACGAGATCGCGGGCCTCCCCGCCGGCGCCAAGAACTACATGACCCCGCAGGGCTTCGAGCGCCTGCGCGAGGAGCTGATGACGCTCATGCGCAAGGAGCGGCCCGAGATGGTGCAGGTCGTGTCGTGGGCGGCGGCCAACGGCGACCGCTCGGAGAACGGCGACTACCTCTACGGCAAGAAGCGGCTGCGCGAGATCGATCGACGCATCCGCTTCCTCAGCAAGCGGCTGGAGCGCTCGGAGGTCGTCGACCCCGCCAAGCGGCCCAGGACCGAGCAGGTCTTCTTCGGCGCCACCGTCTCCTACGCCAACGCCCGGGGCGAGGAGCGCACGGTCAAGATCGTGGGCGTCGACGAGGTCGATCCGGGCCGCGGCCATGTGAGCTGGATCTCGCCCATCGCGCGGGCGCTGATGCGCGCCCACGAAGGCGACCTGGTGAAGATGCGCACGCCGGGCGGCGAGGAGGAGATCGAGATCCTGCGCGTCGAATACGTCTGACAAGTTTCCGCCCCTTCGCGCATTCTCCGCTCTCAAGGACCTCGGGGCGCGGGCTGACCGGGCAACGCGGTGCCCTGTCGGGGCCGGTCGTGGAAGATATCGCTGAGCACCATCGGGAAAACGAGCGTTCCCAACAAGATCGCCGTCGAAATCAGCTTACGCACAGGCGTTCTCCAGAACACGCGGGCGCCGATGAGAAAGGCGCAGACGCCCACCCACACGAGCGCCCAATTGTAGTGGTCCTTCCAGACCTGCAGCGCCAACAAGGTGACGGGCAGCGACGCCAGGCTTCCCAGAAGGTAGGGACGCCATCGGCTGCTTTGGAGAAACTGCGTGAGCTTTTCGGCTGCCATGGCTATCGATCCACCGATGGGATTCCCGCCGCGCCGTGCTGGATGACGGCGTCGATCAGATCGTGGCCGTTTTCGACGGCCCGCAGGGCATCGCCTGCCATCGCACCCAGGCCAAGACCCGAGAAGTATCCCATGAACCCTCGACCGGCCAGATAGTACGGAAGGAGCGGATTGTCGGCCAGGATGGACACCGCATCGCGAGCGGCACACGCCGCCAGTCGAGGGTGGCTTGCGACCTGGCCGGCCGCAGCACCGATAAGATCCGCCTCCTGGCCAAAGCGCCGGAATTCATCCGGCCCAAGGACTCCAACGCCGCGCGCCACGGCACGGGCCGCACTGTAGGCGCCGGGAAACACCGAATAGGCTCCATTCATGACAGCATTTGCTCTTGCGCCGACTTTTTCCGCGACGTCCTGCAAGTCCGCAAGAAAGGGACCGACGCCAGCAAAGAAACCCGGCGTCCCACTGTTCGCCGGATGAAGGCCGCCATCGGAGACCCGAAAGCCCGGCGGGTCTTCGGGCCGTCCGACGCGAAACCCGGGCGACCCGCGATCGGGAAGATCACCAAACATGCGCGCACCTCGCAAACGACCCGCGACCTGCTTCGGCCTGGACTGACAATGGTATCAATACTTAAGTATAAATCAAGTACTAAGTTTATCAATACTATTTGGACGTCCTCCTCGATGCCTGAAGGACGAGATGACCGGCGAGAGCGTTACCGTGGAATTGCAAGCATCCGGCCATCGGCTCGCAACGCAGTCGCAATTCCGATTCGATGACTTTTTGCGTGCCACATAGGCGTACAAAAAACACTGGACGGCAAAACCTTGGATACCGGCCGGGGCCCCTCCAAGGTTTCCGGCAAGCCGCCGGGTCGGCCAGGGACGGCTTCCTGCAGCCAAGCGCCCCCGTTCGCCGCGCTCCTCAGAGCGCACGTGTTTCATCCAGCCTGCAATGTGCAGTCGTCGATCGCCGTTCCGTCGCCTCAGCCGACGGGACCGGCACGTGCGCTCATCGGCTCTCTCCGGTGCGGACGGCGCGTGGCAGGCAGGAAGCCGACGCATTCCGGCGGCCGTGATCGGCGGTCGGTGCAGGCAATGCCTGCAGGCGATGAAGCGGCGTGAATGGACGACGGCATGGACCAATCCCTCTCGTTGAAGGTCGGCAGGGACAGGCCACAGGATTGCGCCGGGGAGTCAAGCCGGGACTGCTAGAACAAAAAAGAAGCAAACGTCCCAACCGCAGCAGCCGTCGACAGGAGCTTGCGAACCGGCGTTCTCCGGAATACGCCCAGACCGCCAAAGGCCAAATAAAGAAAAAACCAGCACGCAACCAGATCGAAGCAATACCTCCGAAGAACGGCCAACACCGCCATCAGCGGCAGCGACAGCAGGCATCCCAGGAAAATGGGACGCCATCGTTCGCTACGCGCAAGTTGAACGAATTTGGCTCGCACCATGTTATCGCTCCGGCGATGGGATGCCTTGAACGCCCTGGTAGAGGAGGGAATCGAGCAAGTTGTGGCCATTCTCGACAGCCCGCAGCGCGCTGCCCATGGCCGCGGCCGGGCCGAGCCCCGTCAGGGTCCCCATGAACATCCGGCCCGCGAGATACGACAGGCGCTGCGAATTGTCGAGAACGGCGGAGGAGGCAACACGCGCAGCCCGCGCCGCAACACCAGGCAACCCGGAACTGGGAAGATCACCAGACATCTGCGCACCTCGCAAATAACCCGCGACCTGCTTCGGCCAGGCTGATTTTAACGATAACGATACTTAAGCATTAGTCAAGCAAAAAGTTGATTTATACTACCGATCTCCGCTTTGATGCCTGAGGGACGAAATGACCAGCAAGAGCGTTACCGTGGAATTGCAAGGGTCCGGGTTCCTGGGCCAACCAATAGCTTGCAACGGAGTCGCAATTTCGCTCCGACGACTTTTTGGGCGCCATATAGGCGGCAATAAAATGCTGGATGGCAAAACCTTGGATGCCGGCCGGGACACCTCCAACGTTTCCGGCGCGCCCGCTCGCGCGCCGCCAGGGGCTGAGGAACGGCTACCTCGTCAGCCTCTACCCGATGGGCGCCACTACGAACAGGCGATCGGCCATTTCCACCGTCACCTGACGGAGCATGTCGACAGGCTGAAGGCACGCCAACCTTAACAGCACCGCTCTCGCGGAACGTGCCGGTTTCCTTGACGAGTGGGGGTTTTGATGGAACGCACTACAACCTGGAATAGCAAGACGACGCGGCGACTGGCCATGACCGGCGTCGTCCTGCTTTTTTGTCAGGGAGGCAAGGCCATGGCAGATGCCGGCTCTTCGACGACGATGGGCGTGAACTTCAGCAACCAGTTCATGCCACAGCCGGTGGCTCCTGCGATGGCGGCAACCAGATCGCGGCCTTGCCGGTCATGCGCGCCAAGACCTTCTCGTACCATGGCGCCGATCTGCAGTTCATCCAGGCGGCATCGACCAGGAATTTGAGGCTCGCGGTCGGCATCCCGAATGCCGAGCTTGAGGCGCTGGCCAAAGGACAGACGCAGGCGTTGATCGCCGCGATCAAGCCCTATGCGAGGAGCATCGAGTTCCTCTGCGTGGGAAACGAGCCGCTGGGTTCATGGCACGGCGGCAGGTACCTGAACCTGCTGGTGCCTGCCATGCAGAACGTGCACAAGGCGCTGCAGCAGGCCGGCCTGCAGATCGGCGTGACCGTGCCGCTGAACTATTCGATCATGGGCACGTCCTATCCGCCCTCCGCCGGCCAGTTCAATCAGAGCCTGGCCCTGATCATTCGCAACGCCTGCCAGGTGATGGTGGCCAGCGGGGCGCCGTTCATGGTGAACGTCTATCCGTTCCTGGACTTCATCAACAACCGGCAGCAGATCCATCTGCGCTATTGCCTGTTCACGGCGCCGTCGACCGAGTGGGTCCAGGACCCGCCGTACACCTACAAGAACATCTTCGATGCCTCGCTCGACGCCCTGTACGTGGCCCTGGGCAAGATCGGCCAGCCCGGCCTGCGGACCGTCGTCGGCGAGTGCGGATGGCCGACCCAGGGCGACCCTGCCGCGACCGTCGCCAATGCGCAGACCTTCAACCAGAACCTGATCAACCACTGCAAGAGCACGGCCGGCACGCCGCGGCGACCGGGCAGCCCGATCGGGTGCTACGTCTTCGAGATGTACGACGAAGCCAACAAGCCGACGGGCCCCGGCCCCTTCGAAGTGGCCTGGGGCGTCTACAACGGCAGCGGGCAGGCCAAGTACGCGCTGACCTGGTGACGCCTCGGTCGGGTGGGCTACAGCGGCGGATAGATCCTCGTCGACGGAACGACCGGGCCGCCGGCCGGCCAGCGATTGTCGTTGGCGACCTCACGCGATCCCGCCATGGCCTTCTCGATGGCCGCGATCAGGGTCTCGCGATTGAAGGGCGTCTCGACGACGGGCCGGTGCCTGTGCCGCGACGGCACCTGCCCGGGCACGCCGGTGTCGAGATAGACGAAGGGCACATCGGCGAAAGGCCAGCAGATCGGCGATGGGCAGCGGCGCACGCCGGTCGATCTCGAGATCGAGGATGGCGCAATCGAGATCGCCGCGCTGGATCATGCGCTGGATCTCGGCCACCGTGATCGCGGGGCCGACGACGCGATAGCCCGCGTCGTGCAGCAGGCGCTGCAGGTCGAGCGCCACGACGGCCTCGCCGACGACCAGCAGCACCCTGCCCTGCGGCAGGTCCAGAGTGGCCAGCGACGGTGGCGAAAACCTCGCGCCCGAAACCTTCGCGCATGGCGGCATGGGCTGCGGTTCCAGGCTCTCGCTGAAATCAGGGAGCCGCCGATTCCACGAATTGCCAAGCGTGGAAGCGGCTGACGTTGCTGTCATACCTTACCTCCTGTCTGGGAATTGCGCCGGGAGGGACCGGGCGCCGTCGCGCCCGGTCCCCCGCCGGAGACCGTTACTGCTGGGTGATGGTCCGCGGCGCCGCCTCGGCCTCGATGCGGATCGCCCGCGGCTTCTTCTCCTCGGGCAGCTCGCGCTGCAGCGTCGATGGTGAGCAGGCCGTTCTGCAGCCGGGCCCCCGTCACGCGGACGTGGTCGGCAAGCTGGAAACGGCGCTCGAAGTCGCGCGCGCCGATGCCGCGATAGAGATACTCGGTGGCCTCGTGGCGGTCGGGATGGCCCTTGCCGGTGACCAGGAGCTCGTCCTCCTTCTGGGTGACGTTGAGCTCGGCCTCGGTGAAGCCGGCCACCGCCATGACGATGCGCCAGCCATCGTCGGCGGTCTTCTCGATATTGTAGGGCGGGTAGCCGCCATGGGCGGGCTGGCCGGCCATCGAATTCGAGCATGTCGAAGATGCGGTCGAACCCGACGGTGGCGCGATAGAAGGGAGCAAAATCGAAGTCGGTACGCATTGTCATCCTCCTGGTGAGCGATGGGTTTGCGACCGGCCCCCCGCAGGGCGGCCGGCCATGCGAGGCAGACCCTTTCGGATCCGCCGGATGTCGATCTAGGAAAAGTCGGCGCGGCGTCAAGGTCTCGCCAGGCGGGGCGGGGGAAAAAATCCGGCGCGTCCCGCCCGGCCGGGCCGCTTGACGGGTCGAGGGCGGCAACGGAGGGTTGCGCCATGTCCGTTGCTGCGCCCGCCCTGCCCGTCCGCGCCGAGCGCCTGTGGGCGGCGCTGCTGGCGGCGACGCTGCTGAACCTGCCCCTGGGCTCGGTCTACTCCTTCAGCGTGCTCCTGCGCCCGATCGAGCAGGAGCTGGGCGATCCCGCGCTCGGCGCTGTCGCTGGTCTTCGGTCTCGCAACGGTGGGGTTCACGGCGGGCTCGGTCGGCGCCGCCTTCCTGTACCGCGTCGCCCCCGCGCCGATCCTGGTGCTTCGCGAGCGCCGCTGCTGGCCGCCGGCGGCCTCGCCGTGGCGGCGACGGCAAGCGGGCTGGCGCAACTGCTGCTGGGCTACGGCATCGTGTTCGGCACCGGCGGCGGCGTGGCCTACATCCTGCTGCAGCAGGGCGTGAACATGCTGGTGCGGCGGCGCCGGGGGCTGGTGAACGGCTATATCGTCAGCCTCTACCCGATGGGCGCCATGATCGCGACGCCCGCCTTCCATGCCTGCAACCAGGCCTTCGGCTGGCGCACCACCCTGGGCGGGCTGGCGGCCGTGGTGGTGGCCTGCGGGATCGCGGCGGCGCTGCTCGCCCGGCACAGCGGGGCGCGGCTGGTCGCGTCGCAGCCGGCGGGCCAGCGCGCCGGAGCGGCCGGCGGCGCTGGGCCCGACCTTCTTCAAGCTCGCGACGACGTTCTTCCTCGCCGCCTCGGCGGGGCTGATGGTGCTGAGCCAGGCGCGCGAGATCGTCGCCGCCTATGGCGGGGCGGCCGCGCTGGCGGTGGCGGCCACCACCGCGCTGACCGGCGCGATCGCGCTGGCGCGCATCAGCGGCGGCTGGCTGGTCGACCGCTTCGCGGTGCCCGCCGTGATGTGCGCGGCGCACGCGCTGGCGCTTGTGCGGCGGGCTGCTGATGACGCTGCTGCCCGCGCCCGTCACCGCGGTCCTGGGGCTGGCGATGATCGGGCTGGGCTACGGCTTCGTCTCCGGCGCCGACCGCCGGCGGGATCGCCCTCTACTGGCGGCCCGCCGACTACGGCCGCGTCGCCGGGCGCACCTACATCGCCTGGTGCCTGGCCGCCGTCAGCCTGCCGGTGCTGGCCGGCTACCTGTTCGACATGACGCGCGCGTACGGCACGGCGGTGCTGATCGCCGCCGGCGCCAACGTCGCGGGCATGGCGCTGGCGCTCACCTTGCCGAGACGCGGGTGGCGGGAGACGGCCGTCCGGCCGAGTTCTCAGGTCAGGCGATGAAGCGCGGAGGAGGCCGCGCTTCAAGCGGGCGCCGTGCGCCTGGGCGGGGTGAATCCGTTGCTGCGCAATATCTGCTCCAGCACCTTGATACCCGCTGCCGTGTTGCCCTTGCGGCAATCCTCGATGGCTTCGATGGCCGCCAAATTAGGCCTGGTCTCGCCGTTCGGGACCGGAGCTGCCGACATATCGGTAGACCAGGTCCCCAAGTTCGACGCAGTAGGCCGCGTCGCTGGCTTGCGCCCACGTCGGAACCGGAAGCAGCAGGAGCGCGACCGCGCCAAGGAGGAGGCTTGCGTATGGCCAGTGCCGCACCAGGGGCGATCGGCGGCGGGGCTCGAGAACTGCGCCGCCCGCAAGGCTACAAGGCGCCAAGGTTACCGAGCAGGCCGGAGACCAGCCGCGTGGCGCTCGACATCAGCAGGATGTCGTTGTCGACGCGGACATACTCATAGCCGGGCGGCGGCGGCGCAAGCTGCATCGCCAGTTCGCGGGGTATCGGATAGTAGGGTACCTGCGGCGGCAGGGGCTCGCCCAGGTTCCACATCTTCTTCGCCTGGCCCGGCGGCAGGCAGCCATTATTCTTCCTGGCAAGGCCGGGCGGGCAGCGACCGGCCGCATATTCGTTGCGATACCAGGAGTGCACGGTTTCGCGATCGCGGTCCTGGATCGCGATCTGTTGGCCATGGGGGCCGATCGCGGCGCCTTGGCCATGATCCTGATCTTGACCCTGGCCCTGGCCTTGGTGGCCTTTGCCGTGGCCTTCGCTTTGGCCCTTGCCTTGACCTTGGCCCTGGGCAGAAGCCGGCGAAATCTGCGCAGCGCAGAGCACGGAGACGAGAGCGATCGCAACAGCCCGCACGGTGTGTTCCTCCAATTGTGGTGGACGGCCATGGACGGCCGCATCTCATCCGGGGATGCCGCCAATGGCTCCACACCGGACCCGCACTCGGATCACGCGTCTCCAGGGTCACGGTGACATCGACCATGCCCCCAATACCTTGACCCAGATCAACGGGGCGCCGGTCTCCACGCGTTCCCACCGCTCAGTATTGGGTGTTGGCGCCACCGCTGGAGGCGCCGTTGGCGCTGTCCTGCTTGATGCGCTGCATCAGCATGCTCGAGGAGCTGGTCGCGCCGTTCCAGGTGCCGTTCACGTTGGGGCGCTCGCCCATGTAGCGCGCCGGCGCCGCACCGGTGGCGCCGCCATTGCCGGAACCGGCGCAGCCCGCCACGCCGACGGCAAGGACCATCATCGTCATCAGGGCCGAATTTCATTGAGACCTCCCGATCCGACAGGAGCGGGCCGCCATCGATCGCGGCCGGCCCGCGATTCCGGAGATGGGCACCGAGTAAGTCTGAACTGTGGCAAGGCTTGCCGCCTCCGGGTTCCCCCGTCCCGCAGCGAAGCCTCACTGTGCAGCCTGGGCGCTCCCGCCGGGGTAGGGCTCCTGCAGGACGGTGGCGCCGGTCTCCAGCAGCGACTTGAGGTTGGAGACGATCTTCGGCCAGCCGCCGGAGACCGCGGCGATGAATTTCGAGGGTTCGCGCTCGATGGTGTGGGTGATCGAGAGCTTCACCGCCGTTCCGCTGGGCTCGATCTCCATCGTGCACAGCGACCAGCCTTCGGCCTTGAGCTCGGGCCTGTTCTGGTGCTGCCAGCGGATCACGAGGCGCCGCGGCGGATCGGCCTCGACGATCTCGCCGGCGTCGAAGATCCGGCCGTCGCCGGACACCAGCTTCCACGGCGATCCTGCGGTCCACTGGCTCTCGCTGTGCATGCCGAACCAGTACTGCTTCATGAACTCGCCGTCGGTCAGGGCCGACCACAGCCTCTCCGGCGTGGTGCGGATGTAGCTCACGTAGACGAAGGTCGATCTAGCCATTGGGCTTCTCCAGTCGTCGTTTCAGATCGGCGAGCGCCTTGAGGCGCGGCTTTTCGAACTTGGCGATCCAGCGGTCGTAGATTTCCTGCAGCGGCACCGGATTGAGAAAATGCAGCTTCTCGCGGCCGCGCCGCACGGTGGCGACGAGGTTCGCCGCCTCCAGCACGCCAGGTGCTGGGTCACGCCCTGCCGCGTCATGTCCAGGTGCCCGCACAGGTCGTTGAGGGTGCGGCCGTCGTGCGCGTGCAGCAGGTCGAGCAGCCTGCGCCGGCCGGGATCGGCCAGGGCCTTGAACAGCAGGTCGGTATCGTGGCGGCGCTCGACCATGGACATTACAGGCAAGTCATCACTTGCCTGATATTAGGCAAGCATATACTTGCCTGTCAAGCCGTGCCCGGATGCCGCCCCGGCTCGATGATTGTCGTCCGGAGGACGCCGGACGCGTATGGTTCGTCATTCGATGGGAGAACAGCATGAAGCTTGCGGGAAAAATCGCCCTGGTCACCGGCGGCTCGCGCGGCATCGGCCGCGCCACGGCGCTCGCCTTCGCCGCCGAGGGCGCGGACATCGCCTTTTGCCATCTGAACGACGACGCCAAGGCCGACGAAACCGCCGGCGAGATCCGCGCGCTCGGCCGGCGCGCCCTGCACCGCTCGGTCGATGTCGCCGACATCGCGGCCGGGCGGGCCTTCGCCGCCGAGGCGGCGCGCGAGCTCGGGCCGATCGACATCCTGTTCAACAATGCCGGCATCAACATCCGCAAGCCGTTCGAGGCCTATACCGAGGAGGAGTTCGACCGCATCATCGACGTGCACCTGAAGGGCATGTTCTTCATGGCCCAGGCGGTCTACCCGGCGATGGTGGCGCGCGGACAGGGCTGCATCATCAACGTCGCCTCGCAGCGCGGCCTGAAGGGCGCGGTCAATTCGGCGCCCTACTCCGCCGCCAAGGCGGCGATCATGGGCTTCACGCGCGCGCTGGCGTGGGAAGCGACGCCGAAGGGCGTTCGCGTCAATGCCATCGCGCCCGGCCCGGTCGTCACCGACCTGACGGCGACCATGACGCCGGCGGACCGCCAGGCCTTCATCGACGCGCTGCCGGTGGGCCGCTTCGGCCGGCCGGAGGAAATCGCCGCGACCGCCCTGCTGCTGGCCGGTCCGGACGGCGGATTCTATGTCGGCGCGACCCTGTCCCCCAACGGCGGGGACGTGATGTATTGATCAGTTCGGTCGCGCCGTCCGCGTCAGACCGGGTGGACGGCAAATCCGCCCAGGAGCCAGACCACCAGGAGGACGACGATGACGAGACCCAGCGCGCCGCCCAGACCGGCGCCGCCGTAGCTCCGGTAGCCGTAGTAGCCGCCGCCGCCCCCGAGCAGCACGATCAGCAGGACAATGATCAGGATTGTAAGCATCGGATATTCCTCAGGGCCGCACTGGACTGGCAACGTCAACCGACGGGGAAGGTTCCGTGCTCCCTGCAACCGGACCGGCGGGGAAGCTTGTATTGCCTCCGGAAAAACGCCGAAGCCAGCCCGCCGTCGGGCGGCGATGTGCTGCGTGACCTGGGGTCGTCGCCGCGCGACTGGTCAATCGACGCCGGCATTACTGCTTGAAGCAGTGGTCCCGGTGCCATTGAAGGAAATGAGGATGCGGCCGGTCGAGGACCCTGTGGGGTGTACGGGCCAAGCCGTCCTTGTTGAGCAATGTCCGCACGCCTTCCTGATCGTTCACTCGCCGCGAGATCAGGATCTCCAGATTGTCCGAAAGAGAGATAAGTCCCCTGTCGAACATCCAGTGGGCCGTGCCGGAAAGCGCGAGACCGTTGTTGACGATGTCGGGACCATTCTCCTCGACCGGCCGGATATGGGCAGCGTCGACTTCGGCACGGCCGGCGCCGTTTATCAGCCGAAGTCCCGTCATCGCGCATCGCTCTCGTAGGCTCGCAGGACCGTGCGGCGAAAGACGCGGTCCCGCACGATGCGGGAGGACAGGTAGCTGATGCGCTCCCGTGTTTGCTCGAACGTGAAGGGCTCCTGTTCTTCATGCAAGCCGGGCATCGGAACTGCCTCGCCGACGCGCGGCAGAACGGGGGCGTCTTCCCGCAGGCCCAAACTGACGATCCGTCCGAAGTCGCTCGCCGAAAGCGGACGGACTGCCGATTGCGCGCGCCCGGAAATTCGCCCTTCGCTATTGAGGACCCCACGCTCGACGACGCCGTCATCGCCACTGAACGGCACCGGGTTGGGGAAATCGAGATAGCTGCCCGGTTCGATCAGGGCGAGATGCATGCCCGGCGCCTTCGGGTCGGGAATGACCTGCTCCACCCTTGCCATGGCAAAATAGCCACGCGTTTCGTCGATCTTGCGCGGCTCGTAGTAGACGATCCAGTCGCCGATGCATGCCTCGACGCGGCCGAAGGTACTGCGGCGGAAACTGATATCGCTCCGCAGGGCTGTCGTCGTAGATCGAATCCGAACGGTGGATGAAGACGCCGAAGCCCATGTCCTAGGCTCGTCCCGAATGACAGCAAAGCGGGCCGGCCATGGGCGAGCTCCCCTCGTGGCGCACACCGTGCCTCGCCGGCCGCGTCCGGCAAGAGCCGGGGCGCCGACAGCGTCCTCCCGAAAGCTCAGCAGGACGTTGCCGTGGAAGAAGTCGCTGGCGACCATGCCGTCCCTGAAACGGCCGCCCACGCCCCTAGGTTGATTTCTGTCTTATGCGAAAGCGATATTCGCTCTCGGATTTGTCGGTGCAGGATTTGACGATGCGACTTCGCGCCGCCGCATCGATGACCTGATCCTCGGTGAGTGTCAGCGCGATGGCCAACTGCTGAAGGGTGAGAGATCTGTCATCCGACCCTGTCTTTTTCGACAATGCCCTCTCTACCAACCGGACCCGGCGATGAATAGCCAGCCGATATGAGCCATAACCGTAGACGGCAACGAGCGCTGTAATGTCTGTTGCCATCTTGGCTATGAGATCGAACCACCACGCCATTTGGTCCTCTGCTTCGCCACAATGCCCAGGCGGGGACACTATCCCGCGACGCCCCGGACGGGAACGCCGCCCTTCGGCATGGCAAATCCCCGCCCTCGCGACCGATATATATTCTTACGCGAGCTTGTATTGCCTCTGGAAGAACGCCGAATGCAGCCCGCCGTCGGGCGGCCGGGCGGCGATATGCTGGGTGACCTGGGAATTCCCGGAACCGTTGCCGGCGACCATCAGCATGACGCGATTGACCGGAATGGTCCGGAGCGTCCCGCGTTTCAGCAGTTCATCGAGGATATGTTCCGGCTCGCCCTCGGGAACGGCCCTCCAGTATCGTCAGGGCCTTGAGCATGCTGCTGCGTTTCGGGGTCATGCGCCGTGTAGTCACCGGCAAGGTAGTGCGTCCCCAGGGTCTCGATCCTGGCGATGCAGATCGGTTCTCCCGCGCTCTGCCGGATCCTCCGCGCTGTGGTCGGTATGCAGGCCGTGCGGTTCGGGAACCGTGAATTTGCCGTAGGCATAGTGCCCCTTGCGATAGCGCGCCGAGGGAACGAGCACGCTCATCATCGCGTCGACATCGTCGTTATAGAGGCGCCCGTAATCCGCCATCGGGTCGGGCGTGCCGTCGGCGAAAGTTTCCTGCAAGCCAGCGGTCGTCGACGTTGACCGTCCGGACATCGTCGAAGCGCGTCGCCTGTTCATGGATCGCCTGTGCTTGCCGCCGCGCGGAAGCGGGCGATCGGCAGGGGCAGGCGGGTATGCGCGTCGCGATCGTTGAAATTCGCGTGCAGGCGTTCGAGGAGCGACCACTGGTCGGCGGAGAACGGCAGCGGCTCCAGGATCTTCAGCCGGGCCGGCAGGGCGGCCCATGCCTGACGAAGTGATGTCATGGTCCCGCGTTCAGGTTCGCCTAGGCCCCATGCAGCGACCCGCGCTCGCCGGTCATCAGCGCTTCCTGGTCTTCCGGCGCATAGAAGAAGTCGCCCGGCCGGAAGTCGTGGCCGAGGTCGCCCAGCAGGCGGCGCTGGCGCGGCGTGCAGCGCTCGAACAGCGCCGCGTAGGGCGTGGCGAAATCGTAGGCGCGCATGAACATCTGGCAGTAGTTGTAGAGGAGGGTCTTGCGCGCCTTGCCGGAGCGGTTGGGCGAGGGCCCGTGCCAGATCGCGTGCGGGAAGACGTAGGCGTCGCCGGCCCTGCCGAGCAGCGGCACGGCGCCCGGCATGTGCGGGTGGGGGATGCGCTCGGCGCGCTCGGGGAACGGCCGCAGGTGGCTGCCGGGAAAGATCGTGAAGTTGCCGCTGTCGGGCTCGGTGACGTCGGTCAGCAGGTACATCACCTTCACCGCGAGCGGCCGGCTGGTCTCGCTGACGCGGATGGCGCGCTGCGCCTCGCCGCCGTCGGTGTGGGTGTAGCCGGGAAACGTCTCGGTCGAGGCGCGCACGATCGCCTGGCTCATCGAGAACTGGATGTAGGGGCCCATCAGGTCGAGGATGAGGTCGAAGACGCGCGGCCGGTCGATCAGGTCGATGAAGGCCTGGTGATAGGTGAGCAGGTCGCGGCGATCCATGAAGGCGTCCGGGATCGGGGTCGGCATGGTCGACCCAGGCATAGTGGCCGCGCGGCAGCCTGCCCGGCGCCGGCTCGTAGCCCGGCTGGCGCCGCACGCGGTCGATCTGTTCGGAGAAGAAGTCGACTTCCGCCGGGCTGAGCGCGCCTTCGAGCTGCAGGTAGCCGTCGACGGCCCACTGCTCGCGCTGCGCCTCGGTCAAAGCCCGCTTGGTGTTGGCCAGCATGCTGTCCTCCCTGATGGGGGCATTAAATCGCCCCCGATCGGGCAGCGTCCAGAGCGGGGTTCGCCTGATCGGGCGCCCGGTGTGTCGGACGCACGCCTTCCTGCAACGACGAGCACGTTCCGCTGACGCGGGTCTGGCGCATGTAGCGGCGATGGCGGTCGGCGTCGTAGCCGCTTCCGGCGTGGAGGAGGCAGCGGTTGTCCCAGAAGACGACGTCGCCCGGTCGCCAGGCGTGGACGTAGACGTGCTCAGGCCGGGTCGCTGCTTCGGTCAGCTCGTCGATCAGGGCGCGGCCGGCGGCCTCGCTCATGCCCTCGATCTCCCGGACGTGGGAGCCGAGGAACAGGTTCCTGGCTCCCGTCGCGGGATTGGTGCGCACGAGCCGCTGGCGCACAGGCGGCAGCGAGGCCGCCAGCTCGGGCGATACGGCATCGGGGGCGACCTTCGAGCGTGAATAGACGTAGTCGTGGATCGCGATCAGGGGATCGAGCTCGGCCTGGCGCTCCGGGCGGCAGGCGATCGTAGGCGGCGCGCAGGGAGACGAACATCGTCGTGCCGCCCTCGGCCGGCGTTTCGTAGGCGCACATGATCGACAGGAACGCCGGCACCGGTTTGAACGAGGCATCGGAGTGCCACATGTTGTTTCCGGTGAGGAAGATGGTCTTCTTGTGCGCGCTGCCGAGCACCGTGCCGTCCTTCTGGACGTTGCCGATGGTGCCGAAATACTCGACCTTGCCGACACTCGTGTGGCTCGGCTCGGGGTTGCCGAACTGGCGCGTGAGGGCGAGCTGGCGGTCGTCGTCCATCGACTGATCGGGGAAGCAGACGAACGAATACCGATCGATCGCCGCGTTGATCTCCTGGACCAGGTCCGGGGCGAGCGGCTTGCCGAGGTCGACGCCGCGGACGCTCGCGCCGAACTCGGGATGCAGCGCTTCGTATCGTAGCCGGTTCATGGCGTCTCCACAGGCCTTGCGGTCAGGCAGTTACCATCGGATCCACTGTAATCCTCAACGGAGGCGCCAGCTACTGCGCCGCCCCGCCCTTCGGAAGGTGCGACTTGAGGAACGTGCGCACGCGGTCGATCGTGCGTGCCTTGAGCGCCGGCGGCTCGCGCCACGGGAAGACGGTGATCTCGGCGTTGGGCGCCAGCGACGCCACGTCGACCGAGGTCTGCAGCGGATGCGACGGCGTGTCGTCCGGCAGCACCAGGACCGGCGTCCGGCAGCTGGCGATGAAGTCGCGCGGCACGCTGTAGAGGAAATCGGGCTGCGCGCGAAAGAGGCTGTGAAGATATTTCTCGATCGTCTCCGTCGACACCTCGGGTCGTCGCGCCCGGAAATCCGCGAGCCAGTTCTGCCGGCTGTGCCGGACCATGACGTCCGGGTCTTCGGGCCGATGGCCCACGGTCTGGCAGAACACGGCGGCCGCGACGCGTCGAGGCGCCCGCTGCAGCAGCTTGCCGGCGAAGCAGCCGCCGATGCAGTAGCCCATGTAGAAGAACTCGCGGATCCCGAGATGGTCCATCAGCCCGAGCTGGTCGTCGGCGAATGCGTCCCACGCGTTCTCGACCGGCACCGGACCGGCCGAATCGCCGCCATTGGCATTGCGCTGGTCCATGGTGATGCAGCGGAAGTCGTGCTTGAACTCTTCCATCGCATTGAAAACGGCGGTCTGCCAGTTGCTGACGCGCGAATTCAATCCGCCGCCCGGGGTGACCAGCAGCGGGAAGCCGGAGCCGGTCTCCTCGTAGCGAATGCGAACGTCACCCTTTTGATAGAACGGCATGGAAATCTCCCGCAATCGATCAGTTTGGCCCGGGCGCTGCGGGCCGGGCAGCCCTGTCGGGACGGGCGCCGAACCAGAAGCTCGCGGTCGTCGCCGCGCCCAGGACGGCCCAGTAGGCCATGCCGAGAAGTCCCCTGACGATGCCAATGTCGAGGCGTGAATGCAGCCAGGCGAACAGCATGAGGGCGGCGCAGGCGCAAAGGCCGACACAAAAACCGAACAGCGCGTAGGGCGGCAGGGCATGCCGTCCGGAGCGGTGGAGAAGGATATAGCCCGGTATGCCAACAACCAGCTGCAGGACGTAGATGATGAGCATCGCGGCGATGAAGACTGCGCCAGGATGATACCGGCTTTCGCCGATCGTGGCCTGTAGCGCAGCCGGCACCAACGGCGCGCCGAGGAAGCCGAGCAGAAGCCGCTTCCAGGACACCATGCGACGCTCAGGCCGTGCCGGTCATCAGAGAGCCGAGCGCGCCTTCGCGCTGCGCCTCGGTCAATGTCCGCGAGGTGTTGGCCGGCATGCTGTCCTCCCTGGTGGGGGCATTAAATCGCCCCCGATCGGCCGGCGTCCAGAGCGGGGTTCGCCTTTGCTGCCCGTTCCGCGATCTCATCAGCTCGCTGTCGCGGAAGGCAAGCTGAGCCATCGCCGGAGGGTCGCTCAGCCCACCGCCGCGAGGCCCCGGACGGGAACGCCGGACGCACCCGGCCGCCTCGCGTCCAGCAGGTGCCGCGCCTGGTCCAGCCGGTTGGCGCGAAGGCAGGCGCTCAACAGCGTGAACTCGATCAGGTCGTGTTGCGCGCGGCTGCCGCCGATGCGCTCGTTCTCGCCCGCGAGCGGCGCCAGCGTCTCGATCGCACGCGGGAAAATCGCCGCGTTCGAAGGCCGCGAAGCCGCGCGCCACCGCCGGCAGGTAGGCGCCCGACGGGTAGCGCCCCTCGCGCGCCAGCGCCTCGATCTGGCGGGCCCGCGCCTCGAGCGCGGCGTCGTCGCGCAGGACGGCCTGCGCCAGGAGGACATGCAGGTCGGCGAGCCCACTGCCCGGCCGCGGCAGCGCGCTGTTGGCGTAGTCGTGCAAGGCGCGCCAGGCCGCCTGGTCGCGCGGATGGCCCGCGAGCTCGGAGCGCCACAGGAAGGCGGCGCCATCGGAAACCTTCTGCTGGGGTCCGCCGCTGTGCCGGTCGAGCGCGATGGCGTCGTGGTAGAGCCGTTGCGCTTCCGTCCAGTCGCCGGCCTGGATCTCGAACAGCGAGAGATGCCAGCTCAGATGGCCATGGAAGAAGCCGTCGCGCGGATAGGTGGCGAGCCACGCGGAGAGGAAGGAGCGCGCCGCCTCGAGGTCGCCGCTCTCGTAGCAGATGTGGGCGAAGCCATGGGCGCCATGCGCATTGTTGGGGTTGGCCGCCACCGATCGCTCGATCTTCGCCCGGGCCGGCCCAAGCTGGCCATCCTCGGACAGGGCCATGGCGTGATAGGAGACGAACCAGAAATCGTCGCCCCAGTGCGGGGCCAGGCTGTCCATCAAGGCCGCGATCCGGTGCTTCTGGCCGAGGCGGCCGGAGCCGCCGATCAGGCCGTTGGGGTTGGCCGCGGTGGCGACGACCAGCGCGTCGCGCGGCCACGCCGCCAGATGTTCATAGAGGGCCGCGATCGCGGCCTCGGTCTGGCCGGCGAACACAAGCTCGAAGAAGGCGATGTGGCTGGCCTCGCGCCCGGACACATCCGAGGCCAGCGCCTTGGCGGCCGCCAGGGCCGCGCGTGCCGCCGCGACGTCGCCCTGTCTCATCAGGATCTGCGCCTTGCCGGCGTGGGCCAGGGCAAAGCCGGGATCGGCGGCGATGGCCCGGTCATAGGCCTCGACGGCGCCGGGGTAGAACGTCAGCGCCAGGCCGCAGGCCTGCACGTAGGCATCCCGCGCGGCCGCCGACGCCGTCGTCAAGGCAAGGTCGTAGCGGTCTTTCAGCATGACAAACCCTCACCGCCTCGCGCGATCGGGCGCCCGTTCTGTGGGGCACACTCCTTCGGTCGCGCGGCCGAGCCAAGCTATCATCGGTCGCTCGCGGTCGCGAGGCCGCAAAGCGCCATTCGCCATGGGGATCGACGATTCGCTGCACCGGTCACAAACAGAGGCGTGTTCAGACCATGGACTAACATTCACGACGACTCCCGGGCTGTCGGACGCTGTGAATATCGTACTTGATGGTCAGATCCTGCCATCTGTCCCTGCGGCAGAAGATGGTATCGACGTCGCCCAGAGCAATTTGAACTGTCCGTTCATCGATTGATGTTATGGCTGGCACCGTGGGGGATTCGTACAGAAAGAGAAGCGTCTTTCCGCTTTGACCCGGCCTGGAGACGAAAACACCCGTCTCCGGGTTATGCCAGCAATCCGTCATGCTGACTTCGAAGTTGAAGCCCGAAACGCCGGAGAAATTTGCAAGGGACTCGGTAAAGCAACCCCGAGACCACCAAAGCATGACGGTCACCACCAAGCCCAGCATGCCGAGCACGGAAGCGGCTTTGACAAGCCGTCCCAGGCCACGTGCGAGCCGGTCAAGCGTTCTTAACCACGGCATGAGGTGATGCCTTTGCTGCGAATTGCCCGCAGCGGTCTGGGCTCCACGGGTGCGTCGGGTGTCAATCATGGTCACATCCGCCTGGCAGACCGGCACCAGGATCGACAACGACGCCGATATCGTATCTGACAGCCAAGGCCCCCCACTTGTCGGTGCGGCAGATCACCGAAGCGGCGTGCTTCAGCGAGATCTGGACGGTGTGATCATCGATCGCGGTGACGACGGGCAATGCGTCGGAGCTGCTGTCGTGCATCGACACGTACTTGAAAAGGAGTGCCTTTTTTCTCCCGTTGGCCTCGGAAACAAAGACGCTGATTTCGCTGGGGCCCTTGGCGACGATGGAGCACGAGGTTTCGCTGACCTCGAACCTGACCCCTGCCGGGCCGGAAAATCTTCCATCCACGTCGGCGAGGCAAGTATAGGGAGTCCATATCAATCCGAACGAAGCCAGAAAAAGGTAGATCATGCCCACCGTGACGAAGACGACCGCGAGCAAACCAAGGGCAAGAGAAAACGACCTCGACATTCGCACGCTCAAGCCTTCAAGGAGCGACGGAATGCAATACCATCGCGTTCCGAGAGGTCCATCGAACCTCGATCAAAACACAATCTGTGATTGTGCATCGCAGCCGTACGCCCCTCGACAACACCTTGGCATCGTCGCAGGAAGTGCTGAGGATGACAATAGCGCCGCGCAACGATATACTACTTATGCGTGTATTCCATCTTAGTCGATGGCGTCCGTCAGCTTCGAGGCGAGCGGGGCTGACCTGAGCCCCGAAAACTCCTCCAGGTTGAGGTAGAGTCCGTCTTCGAGGGGAGACGGCAGATGAAGAAGGCGCGGTTCACGGAAGAACAGATCATCGGGATCCTGCGGGAGCACGAGGCCGGTTCAGCGACGGCGGACGTATGCCGCAAGCACGGCGTCAGCAGCGCGACGTTCTACAAGTGGAAAGCAAAGTACGGTGGCCTTGATGTGTCCGAGGCCAGGCGGCTGCGGTCCCTGGAGGACGAGAATCGTCGTCTGAAGAAGCTGCTGGCGGAGACAATGCTCGACAACGCCATGCTCAAGGACATCGCGACAAAAAAATTCTGACGCCCGCTGCCCGGCGGGAGGCCGTGGCACATCTGTGCGAAGCGCACGGGGTGAGCCAGCGGCGGGCGTGCCGTGCGATCGGCGTCGACCGGACGTCGATCCGATACCAGAGCTGTCGGCCGGACGATGGGGCGATACGCTCGCGCCTGCGGGAACTGGCGGCGATGCGCCGGCGCTTCGGCTGGCGACGCCTTCAGGTGCTGCTTTCGCGCGAAGGCGTGCGGCTGAACCACAAGAAGCTGCGGCGGCTGTACGTCGAGGAGCGCTTGCAGGTTCGCCGCCGCATCGGACGCAAGCGCGCCACGCCGATGCGCGTGCCCCTGGCGCCGGCACACGGCCCGAACGAGCGCTGGTCGATGGACTTCGTGCACGACGCCCTGGCCGATGGCCGCAGGTTCCGCATTCTGTCGGTGGTCGACGACTACACCCGGGAAAGCCTGTGCCTGGTGCCCGACACCTCGCTCCCCGGCGTACGCGTGATCCGCGAGCTGGAAGCTGTGGTCGCCAGGCGCGGGCTGCCGCAGCAATGCGTCTCCGACAACGGCCCCGAGTTCACCGGCCTGGCGATGCTGCGTTGGGCACACAGTCTTCGGCTCGACTGGCACCATATCGATCCGGGCAAGCCGCAGCAGAATGCCTTCGCCGAAAGCTTCATGTATGGACGGCTTGCCCCGCGTTGCAAGGTGCAAAGTGACGACGTGGCTTCCCTCGGGTTGGGTGCGTTCATGTATGCGGCCTGTGTGTGCGGCCCTTCTCATGACCGCTGGCCCTGATGGAGTTCGCGGATCGACGCCACATCAATGGGTCGCGCTTGCGCGCCTTAAGCTCTCGGGATGACAGCTACAACTCGCCCTTCAACGCTAGTCGGTACTAGTCCCAATTGCCGTACGCCACATGATCAAAGAAATGCGCGGTTACTGCCGCTTGTAAATCCCCACGACAATGATCGTTACTTCTAACCCCTTGTCAGTCGAAGGTTACAGAGTCATCGATCATCAACTCCGACAATTGCCTGCACAAAGGACTATCGATACCGAGCAATCCCCGCTCGATGTCTTCTCCTGCGCCAGTTCGGATCTCGAAAGTTCGCTTACCGTCCAGTTTGAGCGAAGGTGCGCCACTGCACTCCACAATCAGCAGGTCTCCCTCCTCGAGTCAGGATTCCTTCTTATGCGTTAGGCGGGCATGCCGCCCAGATGCGCTTTGACGGCCGCTACCAGCCCGAGCGGGGGGCATCACAGTAAGATCGGTGCCAACGGGCTCTGCTTCGACAGTCTCGAACTCACTCTCAGTTTCCCCAGACGCCCGCTCACGTTGCAGCTTTTCGTACTCTTCCTTAGTCAGCAGGGAGCCATCGCGATCCGCTACTAGGTGGGACACGAAATATTGGGGCGTCAGCACCTCGCCGCGTCTTGCCTCGATACCGAGCGCTGCCAGTTCCTTGAGAAGGTCTGCAAAGCAGCCCTCGGGGTCCATTATCCAGTCCGACCACCAGCATCGCCAGAACCTGAAGCCGATGCGTTCCAGCGCCTGTTGGCGGGCCAGGTCCTCGGCGTACTGGGACGGCGGTGCCATGGGTCGCCGTCCAACTCGACTGCCAAGCGCCGATCACCCGTTCCTTCGACGACCATGTCAATAAAGAAGCCAGCGGCAGGAACCTGAGGTACGACGTGGTAGTCCACATCGAGCAGGCGCTTCAGCACTTGCTTCTCAAAGCCGCTTTGGCCTTGCTCGATAATGCTCTCCTTGTCGACCACGGGCTTGACTCCCTGGGGCATTGGATCGGCAAAGTGCATAATGGCTCGTCGCCTCAAGTCGCTCTGATTGGGCAAATCTTCGGGCCTTACCGAGCGCACCAGATACATGCGGTCTTTCGCCCTGCTGAGCGCCACATTGTACCGCTGCTCGTACAGCGCCTGCGTTCGCGCTGCAGACCTTCGATTAGGAGCATCAACCATGCTCAGGAAAACTATCGACCGCTCTTTGCCCTGCAGCCCGGCACTGTCGGAGACGACAATCTCATGCTTGGCGAAGGCGTTTGCGCCCACTCGCTCCTGAAGCAGGCGCTCGATCACCTGGGGCTGCTCGCTACCGCTAAGGGAGATGACGCCGATGGTCTTCCCGTCATAGGCCGCGTCTGACGTGATCCGCTCGATCTCGTTGACGATAACCTCTGCCTCTGCCTGATTGGTCTGCCGCAAAGCCTGCCCATGGGGCACGTAGATATCGATAAGGGGTGGATCGAGGCGCTCCGATGTCTTCGGCACCTTAAGCGGTACGAGAGAACTGCTCTGCTGCCCGTCACCATAGAATTGCATCGAGAAGCGAATGATAGGCTCGACGCAACGGAAGTGCTCTCGCAACATAACATTCTGACCGGCAAACATCGCCTTCGCGAGGTCATAGAATGAGGTGCCGGGCGCCAGCACGGCTTCGTAGCTTGTCCCGTCGAGGTATTTCGTCTTCAGGGCCCTGTAGAACTCTTCGGAGAGGAAGGACGTAGGCATGACCTGCTTGTCATCCCCAACGATTAGCGCCTTTCTGGCCCGCATCATGGCTATTATTGCCTCCGGACCGCATTGGGACGCCTCGTCGAGGATGACAAGGTCGAAGATTCCAAGTTCGGATGGTTGAGTCTCCGAAACCTTCTGGATCGGCATGATCCAGCAAGGCACCGCACCAGCGCACTGCTGCGACAGAGACTGCGCCTGCTTTCGATAGCGTGTGGCTCGCACGCCCGTACCGGCACCGATTCGACTGATTGCTGTCTGGAATTGCTGAAGCAGGTTCAGGACGCTTCCCGGCATGCGCGATAGCTGAAGCTCCGTCCTAAGCCGGACCACGTTGTTCATGACGCTACGGATCTCAGCTTCCAGTCTGGCCCGCTCGTCCATCACGGACTTCAGCTTTTTGAAGGAACTGCTCTTCTGTAGATGCGAGTTCCAAGCACTCCACTGCCACGAGTTCTTGCCAGTTGGCTGGAATTATCGGATCCGGATTGTCGACTACCCCACTCTTCCCTTGCTCGTTCGGCACGGTACGAACTTGGGCTGCCCACTTGGGAGCCCCGGCACACTCTATCCTTGCCGCGAACTCATCTATCAGCTGCACTTTCCGTTTGGTTGCAGCCTCAGCCGCAAGGGCCTCAACGAAAGAATCCCACTTCGCCGAGAAGGCCTCGATGTCGCAGCCTTCCTGCCCAACGCCGCCCAACAGGTCACCCATTTGGTCGACGGTCGGCGACTTATAGGTCGAAGCCTGTTCCGCACCTCAGCCAGCTTCTCCCGAGCCCACGCCACATCGACTTGGGCAATACGGGCTCTAAGCGCCTTTGAGACTTCTTCCAACCAGGTCAACGACTGCTGGGCGGAAGTCTGTCCCGGTTTGATACTGACCGCACCCAGTCCTTTGCGGTCAATTGCCTGTGCGCGTTGGGTTACTTCTGGCCACACTTCGAAAGCTAGCCCGTGCGCCTTACTGACGGCAGTGCGACTCCTCTTCATCCACTGAAGCGCAGCGGCATCATCGGTAGGTGCATGGCCCAGTTCGTACATGGCTGCGACGGCGTTCCAACGGCTCGCAACACGTACGATTTCGCGCCGCCACATGAAGCACTCGTGCGCCAGTGCCCAATCCTCCTTGGCCTCCGGCCTGCTGCCCCAAATCTGAAGCAATTCCAGCGCCGCAATCACATCATCCGGAGGCCGGAAGAAAGGAATGTCCCTAAAGGGCCGCCCGCTTTGTGCGGCAGCAGCAACATGCTTCGTGACGTCCGGTCCTTTCAGCGGCGGTGTCTGCACTTGGTTCAGGACAAATTTCGCTTCGCTCGCAATAAGCGCCTCAAACAGGCCCGAGACTTCCTTGACCGACTGAGAAAGCAGTCTGTCTTCATGGGCTGGCTTCAACAGATCGGTGATGTATTTGCCGATCCAGTCGACACCGTCAATGCCTCCGAGGTGCTCCTCAAGTCGTTCCAAGGATTGGAGCAATTCTTCCGCAAGTTGGCGGCCATTCTCGATGCCAGCCAAATGCGGAACACCGCTATCGGCTACTTCGCTTCCAAGTTCGTCGTATTGCCGCAGCGCACGATGAACCTTCGCCAGCTCAGCGGATGAAATGATGGAAGTGATTTCCGGCACCGCCCAGTTTCTGGCGATCAGCAATGCTCCCACTTGCGCCCTTAGGCTACGCAAGAGCGCTGCCTCCTCTTCCTTTAGCGGCGGAGTTGCATACTCGATGGAAATCGCGTCCGGCAACCACTGGTGCGTGTCGCGCCCTTGGACGATCTTCTCCGCCAGTTCACTGGCGGACAGATTGCCTACGTACGTCTCTTTACGTTCAAGGTTCGTCCGAGCCCACTCAAGCGTCTCCGCGTGTATCTCGGCAATACGTTGCCTGTTAGCCAGGATTTGTTGTTCCTGCTCCGCGATGCGCTTGATGCAGTCCGCGCGATTTCCAACACGTGCCGGGATGGCCGAGATCGCCTTGACCGAGGTTTCCAATTGGAGGACTTCCGACTGCTCCCCGGTCGAAAGGTTCACCGCGAGATCGCGTACACCGTCCGGGAGCATGTTGTGCAAAACCTGCAACGGTCCATCACTATGAGCCGTGACCAAGATACGCCACCCACGCGAGAGCCCATGGCAGATTATGTTCGCAATCGAGTGGCTCTTGCCTGTCCCCGGAGGTCCCTCGGACCACCAAGCCCTTTGAGTTGGGCCGCTCCAAAATCTGGATTATCCTTTCCTGTTCGGCGTTACTGACCCTTGGGAAGTATGGCGCAACGCTTTCGGCAGGCTGGCCAGTCGCGGCTCTAGTAGCACTCCGCCGCGCGCCCGATGGTCTAGGTCCCGCTACAGAGCCGAACGCATCAACAAGCATCTCGGTGACGCGATCCGGCATCAAGGATTTGAGACCTTCCGCAGCCTTGGGATCATCCAACAGCACCAGCAGCGGATCAACATCCTCGGCATCGCGCAGGGCGTCCTTGAGGTTCCGGATATCATTTATCATCGGCTTTGCCGATACAGGTCTCGTAAAGAGAACCCATGTATCATTGACGACTAGCCCGCCATCGCCGGCCTTGATTTGGCGGGTCGGCCCGCCGCTACGTATGTGCCGCCGTCCTTCAGAAAGACCGCTTCAGAACGAAGGATTGTCTCAATGTGCAGCCTGTTGAAGGGAGACGCGTCAACGTGATCCGCGCATCCACCCCTATGATTTAGCCTCTCTCCTTAGCGCCACGGCATCCCCTGAGAGGCTTTCGGGCTCGAAATCAAAAACCTCTTGGGGACGTGGCTTTGGCCGCACGAAAATGTCACCCGTCGTCGGGATTACTTCCAATAAGACGCCATATTCGACAAGAGGATGGTCAACCGAGTGGCCCGCCAGCGTGCCGCGCACAACGCCGACTCCCATGACGACCTCGACCGGCAGGTCGCGGCCTGTGATCGCCGTATGTATGCGAAACAGCTCCTCGTAGAACGTCGCCGCTTGCCTGATCGAGCTTCTTCGCGCGGACCACGGAAGCCATGCTCCATCGAGCCATTCGTTGAATAGAGCCTCGACCTGCTTGAAGTCGTCCCGAAGCAGGATCGCAATGGTTCGGTTTGGGTCTGCGGCGTCCCGGTAGAGATTTTCACGCTTCAGTCTGCCATCATTGACCAGTTTCTGAACTTGACTGGACGGCAACGCTCTTCGGATTGATGACCTTAAGACGGGGGTGACGGTCGGGTCGTCCTGCACTACTACCCAGTCCGGCGCCGCAACGATCTCGCCCGCGTCGATCTGCGCTCCAGCGGACATGGGGAAAGTAGGTGGCTTCGTTTTTGCTACTCGCGAAACCTTCAACCATGCCGGCTCGCCATTGACGATATCATCGAACCGGACGTTTACGAGTTCACGAACCTCCGCCTCGTGGTAAGCAATTGACGCGGAGTAGTCCGACAGTCTTCGGATTACTTTCTGGTCTTTGAGGATCAACTCCTCAACGAACGACAAGATATTGTTGAGATTATAGAATCTGATCGCTCTGACACATAGACGTCGCCCCCACCAATCGTCTTCCAGTGTTTTCCAAGTCCAGACGATCTTAGTCGCGAGGAATTTTCCTGCTCGAACAAGAAAGCGTCTTCACCCATTCCGAGTTCTTGCAAAATTTCAGGTGATTTTGATTAGTTTCTTATTACAAGGAGTGTTGGATATATCATATTGGAATGCAACAAATTGTGTGATTTGACGCGCAGTCGACACAGCATTGCACGCACCGCGTGCGGGATAGGAGAGGGCCAGAAGGCGGTGGAAGCGGCTTTCTGCTCTCATAGGCATTGCTCTTATACCGGGTGCGAGACCAAACTGGACGTCGTCACATCAGATGGGTTCGACGCGATTAATTACTTGCGCCTCAGCTCCGCCAGCAGCCGATCGACGAACTTCGGCGAATAGCCCAGCAGCGCCGCCTCGTCCGACAGCTCCTTCTCGAGCTGGCCCAGCGCCTCGACGAACGAGCCGCCCCTTCGCCGATCGGCCAGCGCCTCCTCGACCAGCTTGCCGGCCTTCTGCTTGCCCATCGTCGCGGCCAGCAGGAAGGTCGCGCGCTCGGCCAGCACGGCGCCCTCGGTCGCGTCCATGTTGGCCTGCATGGCGTCGGGTCGACGGTGAGGCCGGCCGCCACCTCGTCCATCGCCTGCACCGCCGAGCCCAGCGTCTCGATCAGCGCCGCCAGGGTCGGCCATTCGGCCTGCCAGCCGCCCAGCGCGCGCTCGTGCTCCTGCGGCAGCGCGGCGACGATGGTGGCGGCCAGCATCGGCGCGCGGGCCGGCGGCCGACAGGACCAGCGCGGCGCCGACCGGGATTGCGCTTGTGCGGCATGGTCGAGGAGCCGCCGCGGCCCGGGCCCGAGGGCTCGGCCGCCTCGCCGACCTCGACCTGCATCATCAGCGCGATGTCGCGCGCCGCCTTGGCGAGCGCGCCGACGACCAGCGCGGCGTCCTGGGCCAGCGCCGCCACGCGCACGCGCTGGGTGAACCAGGGCGCGGCCGGCAGGTCGAGCCTCAGGCGCTTGGCCAGCGAGACCATCACCGGCTCGGCCTTCTCGCCCAGCGCCGACAGGCTGCCCGAGGCGCCGCCGAACTGCAGCGACCTGGGTCTCCCGGAAGCTCGCCTCGAGGCGGCGCGCGGCGCGGTCGATGTCCGACGCCCAGCCGGCGATCTTCTGGCCGAGCGCCAGCGGCGTGGCCGGCTGCAGCAGCGTGCGGCCGAGCATCGGCGTCGCGGCGATGCTTGCGCGCGAGGGCCGCGAAGGCCGCGACGATGGCGTCGAGCTCCTTCGAGCAGCGGCGGCAGCGCCTCGCCGAGCTGCAGCACCATGGCGGTGTCGATCACGTCCTGGCTGGTGGCGCCCCAATGCACGTAGCCCGCCGCCTCGGCGTCGCGCTTGGCGACCTCGTCGGTCAGCGCCTTGACCACCGGCACGGTGAGCGTGGCGGTGCGGCGCGCCGCCTCGGCGAGCGCGGCGGGATCGTAGAGCGCGGGGTCGCAGGCCTTGACGATGACCGGCGCGGCACGCCGCGGGGATCAGGCCGGCCTCGGCGGCGGCCTCGGCCAGCGCCGCCTCGAAGCGCAGCATGTGGCGCAGGGTGGCGAGGTCGGAGAAGGCCTCGGCGGCGAGCGCCGAGGAGCCGAGGGCATTGACCAGCCGGCCGGCCATCTCGGCTCCCATCGTCAGACGTCGAAGAAGACGGTTTCGCGCGGCCCGCCGAGATGGATCGGCAGGCGCCAGGCGCCGCCGGCGTCGCGCCTGGCGATCAGCGTGTCGCGGCGCGCCGGCTCGACCAGCTTCAGCACCGGATCCTCGGCCAGCGCCGGATCGCCGTCGAAATAGAGCCGCGTCGCCAGCCGGTTGAGCAGCGCCGCGGGCGAAGATCGAGACGTTGAGGTGCGGCGCCTGCAGGACCGCACCTTGCGGCCACGGCACGCGGCCGGGCTTGACGGTGGCGAAGCGGGCGCAGCCGTCGGCGTCGGTCGAGGCGCGGCCGAAGCCCTCGAAGCCGGCGTCGAGCGGCAGGTTGCGGCGGTCGTCGGGATGGTTGTAGCGGCCGTGGCTGTTGGCCTGCCAGATCTCGAAGAAGCCGTCGGGCACGATCGCGCCCTGGACGTCGTGCAGGGTCAGCGCGACCTCGATGCGCTCGCCGGCCACGCCGGGCGGGCGCGAGATCGCAGCGATAGGCCTTGACCAGGGTGCCGAAGTAGAACGGGCCGATCGGTCTGCGACGGCGTCAGTGCACGGCGACATCGGTCTATTCCATCGGCGTGGCGTTGCGGCCGCGCAGCACGATGTCGAAGCGGTAGCCGAGCGCCCATTCGGGCTGCGGTCAGCGTCCATGTCGAAGGCCGCCTGCAGGCGCTCGCGCGCGCCGGCCGGCACCGACTTGTAGATCGGGTCGAAGGCGAGCAGCGGATCGTCGGGGAAATACATCTGGGTGATCAGCCGCGTGGCGAAGGACGGGCCGAACAGCGAGAAGTGGATGTGCGCCGGCCGCCAGGCGTTGTGGTGGTTCTTCCAGGGATAGGCGCCGGGCTTGATGGTGACGAAGCGGTAGCGGCCGTCGGCATCGGCGCGCACGCGGCCGCCGCCGTAGAAGTTGGGATCGAGCGGCGCGTCGTGCTGGTCGCCGGGATGGTGGTAGCGGCCGGCGGCGTTGCACTGCCAGATCTCGACCAGGGCGCCGGGCACCGGCCTGCCGTCCTCGTCGAGCACGCGGCCCTGCACGATGATGCGCTCGCCCAGCGGCTCGCCCATGCGCTGCTTCGTCAGGTCGAACTCGTGGGCGTCGAGGCGCTCGGACTGCCAGCAGCGGGCCGGTGATCTCCGACAGGCTGTGCGGCAGGACGATCGCGGGCCTGCGCCGGCGCGCGGGCGGGCGTCGACTTGTAGTCGGGCGACAGGTTGGGCGGATGCTGGCCGGGCGCCGGGCGGCGATAGGTTTCCTCTTTCATGGCGGCAGTCTAGCGCGCCGGGGGCAAGCCGCTCCAGTGGCGCGTCCGCGCTCCCGTGCCGGATACAGACTTGCTGTCATCCCGAGCGCAGCGAGGGACCTTTCCCGCGGCCTCAAAGGCCCCTCGCTTCGCTCGGGGTGACAGTTGCGACTCACCTTTCAGCGATAGTCGGTCCTAGTTGCTGTTCTCGATGCGGGTGACGGTGTAGCGGCGGCCGGCGCGCTCGACCTCGAAGCGCACCTTGTCGCCCGGGCTCAGGCCCTCGAGCGACGCCGGCTTGCCGACATCGAACAGCCGCTTGCCGCCTTCCGGGAAGAGCGGCGGCGTCGGCCGGATCTCCAGGATGATCCTGCGCGCGCGCTGATCGACGGCGACGACACGGCCGCTGGCCAGCGGCTCGCTGAGCGGCAGCGCCTCGTCGTGCGCCGCCTCCGACTTGTCGACGATCTCGGGTTCGCCGGGCAGCGTCTCCAGCGCCAGCGCGGGACCGGCGGCGAAGATCGTTGCAGCCAACATGAGCCATCCAGAAACGTACTTGCAGGTCATCACGCCACTCTCCGGCGACCCACGTGGTGACGGTTCGGTCAATTTCCAGAGGGCGCGCGGTGACCATGTCGGGCCGTGGCGGGAAGTGGATAGCGAACGGCGGGGTAACCGACTCTCACGGCTGTCACCCCGAGCGCAGCGAGGGGCCTTTACGGATCGAGAAAGGTCCCTCGCTGCGCTCGGGATGACAATCGGGCCGTCATCGGTATTCGCGATTCCGGACGCTACGCCGCGCGCGCTTCCAGGCCGTTGGGCGTGGCGCGATAGCCGGTCAGCGTGCGGTCGGCGAAGCCCAGCCGCCAGTCGAGCATCTTCGCCGCATACTCGGCGAGCCGCGCGGCGTAGGCGGGATCGCCGGCGCGATTGACGAACTGGCCGGGATCGCTCTCGAGGTCGAACAGCAGCGGCGGCAGCGCGGCGAAGTGGACGTACTTGAAGCGCTCGTCCTGCACGACGGCGAGCGCGCACTTGTCCATCGGCACGCCGAGCGCCGATTCGGGCTTGCTGTAGTAGAGGTCGCGGAAGTCGAACTCGTAGTGCACCTCGGTGCGCCAGTCCTTCGGCGGCTGGCCCTCGCAGAAACCGAGCAGCGAGCGGCCGTCGCACTGGCGCGGGACCGGCAGGCCGAGCCATTCGAGGATGGTCGGCATGGTGTCGATGGTCTCGGTGAAGCGCTCGACCACGGTGCCGCGCGTGGCGTTGGCCTCCGGCCGCGGGTCGCGCACGATCATCGGGATGCGGTAGGACTCGTCGCTGATAGCCGACCTTGCCCAGGAGGTGATGGTCGCCGAGCTGCTCGCCGTGATCGCAGGTGAAGACGATCAGCGTGTGCTCCCACTGGCCGGTCTGCTTGAGATGGTCGAAGACGCGGCCGAGCTGGTCGTCGATCTCGCTCATCAGGCCGCAATAGGTGGCGCGCATCTGGGCGACCTGCTGCTCGCTCATGGCCGAGCCCAGGCCCTTGCCGTCCTGGAAGAAGCTCGCCTGGGCGATGTTGTCGACATAGTAGGCGAGCAGCGGATGCTGGCGCGCCTCCTCGGCGGCGCTCGCCGCGCGCACCACCCGGGGCATGTCCTGGGGCCGGTACATCGCATGGTAGGGCGCCGGCGCGATGTAGGGCGGATGCGGCCGGTAGTAGCCGAGATGCAGGAACCACGGCTTGCCGGCGCGGCCGCGCAGGTAGGAGAGGCCGCGCTCGGTGAACCAGGCGGTATCGGACAGCTCCCTGGGAATGCGCGCCGGCCGCGCCGTGGCGCCGGCTGCCCGCCTCGCCGTCGGGCGTCGCGCCTTCGGGCAGCCAGATGTCCTCGCGGTTGTCCGGCAGCTTGTAGCCGTGGCTCGCCACCCAGCCGAAATAGGCGTCCTTGTAGGGCTCGAAGGCGCCGACGGGGCGGAAGCCCTCCATGATGTCGCCCAGCACCAGGAAGCGCGGATCGCTGCGCGGTCCGTCAGTGCGCGGATCGGGCGTGGTGGTGGTGTAGCCGACCAGGGCCGGATCGTAGCCGCCCTTGCGCAGCTCGAGGCCGAGATTGGTGAAGCGCGCATCGAGCGGAATGGTGTTCTGCACCGCGCGATGGTTCATCAGGTAGAGGCTGGTCAGCAGGCTGGCCCGCGCCGGCCCGCAGGGCGCACATTGGGTGAAGTGGTTGCGGAAGGTGACGCCCTCGGCGCACAGCCGGTCGATGTTGGGCAGCTTGAGGTAGTCGGCGCCGAGCCGGGGCAGCATCAGGCCGCGCCACTGGTCGACGACGATCAACAAGACGTTCCTGGGCGCGTGCATGCGGATTTGACCTCGGACGGGCGGGTTGGAAGGGCGCGGGTTTGCGCTAGAGTGCCGTCAAATTCGTGGAGGAGACAACACGTGGCGCGTTTCAAGATCGTGACGACCGGGCCCGGCAACACCGACCATTCGCTGGAAATGGAGACATTGAGCGCCATCGGCGCGGAAATCGTCGAAGTCGCGGGCGGCGACGACGAGCTCGCCAAGGCGGTGGCCGACGCCGATGCGATCTACGGCAAGGGACGGCTGCGCATCACCGCCAAGGTGATCGAGGCGGGCAAGAAGCTCAGGGTCGTCTCGCTGGGCTCGGTCGGCGTCGATTCAGTCGATGTCGATGCCGCGACCCGGCTCGGCATCCCGGTGACCAACTGCCCCGACACCTTCATCGAGGAGGTGGCCGACCACGCCATGACCCTGATCCTGGCGAGCTGGCGGCGGCTGGTGGTGCAGGACCAGCTGGTGCGCAAGGGCGAATGGACCAAGGCGCGGCCCATGCTCTACCAGTTCCCGCGCCTGATGGGCATGACGCTGGGCTTCATCGCCTTCGGCCATGTCGCGCGCGCCGTGGCGCGGCGCGCGGCGCCGTTCGGCTTCCAGATGCTGGCCTACGATCCCTATATCGAAGAGCTGGTGATGTCGGACTACGGCGTGCAGCCGGTCGGGCTCGACGAGCTGCTGCAGCGCTCCGACATCGTCAGCATGCACGCGCCCGGCACCAAGGACGCGCACCACCTGATGAAGGAACCGCACTTCGCCAAGATGAAGAAGACGGCGCTGTTCGTGAACACCGGCCGCGGCTCGACGGTCGACGAGGCGGCGATGATCAAGGCGCTGCAGGAAGGCTGGATCGCCGGCGCCGGGCTGGACGTGCTCGAGACCGAGCCGGTCGGCCACAACAATCCGCTGCTCGGCATGGACAACGTGATCCTGACCGCGCACGTCGCCTCGGCCTCCACCCGCTTCGACATGGCGCGCAAGCGCCGCGTCGGCGCCGAGCTGTCGCTGGTGCTCTCGGGCAAGTGGCCGCGCGCCTGCGTCAACCCCACGGTGCTGGAGAAATCCAGGCTCGAGCGCTGGCAGCCCTTCTCGATGGAGCGCGGGCCGGGCAACTGACGCGCCTTCAGGGCGCCGACGCCGCCCATTGGCAGCTGCCGTCGTCGTTCCGGACGGTGAGCGTCCTGGGCCGGGTCGACAGGTCGGCTCTTATCTTGGCCCAGTATCCGCCCTCGTAGATGTCGGGCGCCATGCGGGTAAGGTCGTAGTGGATGCCGCCCGAGGTCAGCAGCACGGCCTTGTCGTTCTTCACGGTGAGGGTGATGGGCCGGGTCATGCTCGGATCGCCCAGGATGCAGCCCGTCACGCTGTCGGGCTGCAGCGCCAGGGTGAAGACGGTGACCGAGTTGGCATCCTTCGGTCCCGCGGTGTCCGCCACCGGGATGGTGTTGCAACCGCTGGCCAGGCACGCGGCCAAGACCACCGCCGCTGTCCTCCTGAAAGGTGAGGAGCTGTCACCCCGAGCGTAGCGAGAGGCCTTTGAGGACGCAGAAAAGGTCCCTCGCTGCGCTCGGGATGACAGGGGGGCTGTATCCGGCATTTGCGATTCCTGGTTCTAGGTTGGCGTTTCGCGCTTGGGCTTGAGCATGGTCTGCCGGTCGCGCATGGCGCGCTCGCACTCGGCCAAGCTGGCGAAAGGACCGAGCACGACCTTGCCGCCGTCATCGACGGCATACCAGCCGGCCTCGCTGACGCTGTAGTCGCCGACATCGTCGGTGTGGACGTCGACGGCCATCAGATCCCTGGGCTTTGCCATACTCCGCCTTCCATGCGATGCCCCTTAGGGCACGTAGGAGGCCGTCGCCGGTTTTCAACGCCATCGGCCGCGATTAGGATGCCGAAGCGTCGGCGGGTCGTCGATACAGCGGGATCAAACGGATGTCCAAGCGCGTGGTCCAGTGGCTCGCAATCCTGGCGTGTGCCTGGCCCGGCACCCTGCTCGCCCAGGATCTCGGACCGCTCCTGCCCAACGGCCAATCTCCCCTGCGGTCGCCCCTGCTCGAGCGATACACGCTACCGGGCGAAAGCCCGGGCAAGCTGGCGCGCGCCAGGCTGGCCTCCGCCCTCGCCGGGATGGACCAGCCGGAGCCCCGGCTCAGGCTGCGCGGCGCGCACGACATCGAGATCTACCGCACGCTGGCGCCGGCCGTGACCCTCATCCTGACGGACGACGGCCTGGGCTCGGCATCTCTGATCGCCAGCGAGGCTGCGGCGGGCGCAGACACGAGGTCCGGCACGCTGCTGACCAACGCCCATGTCGTGGGCGGCGCCCGGGAGGTCGCCGTCATCTTCAAGCCGCGCCAGAAAGGGGCGAGGATCGATCCCGCGGCGGCCGTGGTCGGCCGCGTGCGCAAGGTCGATCCCCTGCACGACCTGGCGCTGGTCGAGGTGGCGGGCGTTCCCCAGGACGCCGTGGTCATCAAACGCGGCACCATGGACGAGGTCGAGGTCGGCGCCGACGTCCATGCGATCGGCCATCCGGTCGGCGAAACCTGGACCTATACCAAAGGCCTCGTCAGCCAGATCCGCCCCGGCTACGAATGGACCGACGAGTCGGGCCGGCATGTCGCCGACGTCATCCAGACGCAGACGCCGATCAACCCGGGCAATTCGGGTGGCCCGCTGATCAGCGACGGCGGCCGCCTGATCGGCGTCAATTCGTTCAAGAAGGAAGGCGGCGAGGCGCTGAACTTCGCCGTGTCGGTGGGCGAGGTCGTGAAGTTCCTGACGGCGGCCAAAGGCGGCGCCTTCGAGCCCGAGGTCGCGGCCGAGACGTCGAAGCCGTGCAGGATCAAGGCGATGTACGAAGGACGCGCGCCGGACAACGCGGCGTTCATCCGCAACCTCGACATGAACTGCAGCGGCAGGGTGAACGCCACGCTGTACGTGCCCGACGACGAGGCCAAGCCGATCGTCCTGCGCGTCGACAGCAACGGCGACGGCAAGGTCGACGCCTGGATCTTCGACCGGGATCGCGACACGAAATGGGACATCTTCCTGTGGGACACCGATTTCGACGGCAAGCCGGACCTGATCGGCTATCACCCGGACGGCGCGCTCCAGCCGTCGCGATTCGAGAAATACCGACCGAAGTCCTGACGGCGGCACTTCCCTCGCCCGGGAGATTTGCCTAATGCTGGCTGGCGTACGTGGCGCGGCGCTTGCATGAAACCTGTCCAGAGGGCCCTAGATGACGCTGCACGATCTGGTCAATGGCGGCCGTTTCCGCCTGCTGCAGCGATTTCGCCGAACGTCGCCGCGTCATGCGCGGCGGGCCGCGACGGTCATTCCCGTGGTGTCCTGCCTGCCGGGCTCGGATGTGTGGCTTCTGCGCGCCGCGATCGCCTTTGTCGCGCACTTCGACCAGGGTGGCTGCGTCGCCGATCGATTGCATGGCCGCGTGGTGGGGAATCCCGACGGCCGGGCTTTCAATTTCGACCACCTGCACGGCGGACCGCTGCTCTGGGTGCCGGACCTCATCCCTTCCGGCCACCTGTTCGTCGGCCATACGGTCTGCCCCGGCTTCAGCAAGATCGTGGCGAGCGTTCCGTGGTGGCAGGACGCGCGCTTCTGCGCCCCGGGATACGACTACTTCGGCGACGGGCTCGACTACACCCAGGTCCCGGTCGACATGGCGCCCCACGCCCAGGCCCGGGTCGACGTGGGCAAGCTCGACGCCGCGGCCTGGATCAAGCCGGCGCAACGCGCCGTCCTGGTCTATTCCGATCCGATCGAACAGGCCGCCGGCTACTTCAACTATTGCCGCACTCATCCGGCGCGCAACCGCAACACGGTGGACGGCCGGCGGCTGAAGGACTGGCAGTATCGCGACTACCTGCTCCAGCAGGCCCTGCCGTCCTACGCCAAGCTCTTCATTTCGTACCAGGCCATGGCGAAGGCCATGCCGCGCTCGGTGAGCCTCGTGGCGGAAAGCCGGATGCTGGAGAGTCCCGCCGAAACACTGGCGTGGCTGCTCTCCCACCTGACCGGCGTGTCGCGCGACTGGCCCATGATCGCGGACGCCGTCGCGCTCGCGCGCCAGGAGCACCTGATCGCGATCGAGAAGGACCTCGGACGACCGCTGGAGCGCTCGCGGCGGGGCAACCGGCAGGCCTCCAAGGTCCCCGAAGACATCCTGCAGGAGCAATCCGACCCGGCGCTGCGCCGCGAAGGCTTGGAATTCCTGGCATCGCTCGGCGTCGATCTGCGTTATTTCGGACACGCGTCCGGCGGCGTGACGAAGGTCCCGGCGGTCCTGGTCGCGTGAGCGCTTCGGCGGCGGAGTTTGCATGAAGTACAACATTGTCGTGACAACCCACCACAAGACCGGGACGATCTGGATGTCTTCGGTCTTCACGGCGATCGCCAAGGGGCTCGGCGCGGGGTTCGTCGACTTCTGGTCGCACTACGACCGGCTCGACCGCGCGCTCAAGACACCCTTCATCCTCTTCAACTACGATTCGACGTTCCGGCAGCATTCGGACGTCCTGAACCGCGCCGACGTGCGCATTCTCCACGTCATCCGCGACCCCCGCGACGTGCTCATCTCGGCGACGCACTACCACAGGACCGCCAAGGAAGCCTGGTTGCACCAGGCCTCCCCGGGCCACGACGCCGTCGGCTACCAGCAGAAGCTGAACGCGTTCGCGAGCCCGCTCGAGCGCTACCTTTTCGAACTGGAGAACGCCTCCGGCAGCACCATCGAGGACATGCTCGACTGGCGGTACGACCGCGCCAATTGCCTGGAGGTCCGCTACGAGGGGCTGAGGCTCGACCACTCGATGGCGCTGTGGTCGCAGATCGTCGACTTTCTCGGCTTCGAGGCGGCCGAGCAGGACTTCTGCCGGGACTGCTTCTGGAAGCACAGCCTGTTCGGCGGCGCCGCCGGCGCGAACTCCGGACATGTCCGCTCGGGCGACGTGGCGCAGTGGAAGCGCGAGTTCACCCCGGCGCTGGCGGAGGCCTTCGCCGAGCGGTTTCCCGACGCCCTGCAGACGCTGGGCTACGAGCCCGACGATCAGTGGATCGAGCGCCTCGCCGAGACGGCCGCGGCGGACGATGGCGACCGCCAGGCGCCGCCGATCCCGGCGCGCTAGGCAGGCCGGCGCGTCCAGCGCTCGGCGTTGACGGCGCCGGGCGGGACCTTGCCCTGCACCAGCGCCTCGACCTGGCGCACCGTATCGAAGGCCTGGCTTTCGCTGGCGGGCGGCGTCAGCCCGCCGATATGCGGCGTGGCGATGACATTGGGCAGGCGCGCCAGCCCGGGTGACGGCATCTGGTCGGGCGCGCGGCCGACATCCACGGCGGCACCGGCAAGGCGGCCCTCGGCGAGGGCTTCCGCCAGGGCCGCTTCGTCAACGAGATTGCCGCGCGCCATGTTGACGAAGAAGGCGCCGGGCTTCATGCGGGCGAAGGCCGCCGCATCCATCAGGTTCTCGGTCTCCTCGGTGGCGACGGCGAGGCAGATCACGGTGTCGGCCTCTGCCAGCACGTCTTCCAGCGGCCGCTTGACGAAGCGCCGGTCGTCGACCTGGGCATAGGGATCGGCCACCAGCACCTTGACTCCCAGGGCCGCCAGCACCGGCGCCAGCGCCCGCGAGATGCGGCCATAGCCGATGACGCCGACGGTGCTGCCGCCCAGTTGCCGGCCGACCCGGATCTCGGGCGCACGGCCGGCCTGGTAGTCGGCCGCCGCGCGCGAGATGCCGCGCGACAGGTCGACCAGCAGGCCCAGGGTCAGCTCGACGACGGATTGCACGAAGCCCGCCTCGGCATGCGTCACCAGCACGCCGGCGGCGGACGCCGCCGCGACGTCGATGTTGCGGATGTCGATGGCGCTGCGCATCACCGCCTTGAGCCTCGGCAGACCGGCGAAGATTCCGCCCGGCAGCGCGGTGGCGCGGTCGGCGACGATGAGATCGACGTCGCGCGCCGCCGCGACGAGTTCCGCCGCATCGAGCGGCGCGTCGCCCTCGTGCAGCACGACCTCGACCAGCTCCTGCAGGCGGCCAAGCGCGCGGGCGCCGTAATATTGCCGGCGCGCCCGGGATCCATGGGTCAGCAGAAGCTTCATATCGCGATCGACACCTTGGCAGAGTGGAGGGGCGCGCCCCCAGCTAGGCTTTCATCACCGTCGGCTCGCCCAGGAGCGAGACGTGCGCGGCGACGATGCGCCAGCCGTCGGCCGTGCGCATCCAGGTGTGGCTCTGCCGGCCGGTCCTGCTGGCGCCGTGACGGCGGAACTCGCAATTGGCGGTGCCGAAGTCGCGGCCGTAGGTGACGATCCAGAGCTTCAGCAGGTCGCGCTTGGCGACGAAGCCGGGATCGCGGCCGGCGCGGAAGGCGGCGATCTGGTCGTAGCCGTAGAGCTGCTCGCCGACGCCGTAGCGCAGGGTGTACGGGCTCTTCCAGAACAGCTCGTCGAGCACGGCGACGTCGTTGCCGTTCAGCGCCTTCTCGTAGCGCTCGAAGGCGGCGGTGACCTCGGCCACGACCTCGGGGATGTTGATGTCCATGGCTGCTCCTCAGGCCGGCGGCGCGCTCGCCACGCCCTCCTTCTCGAGATGGCAGGCGACGCGCAGCGCGGCCGCCTCGTTGTAGTGGTTGGCGATGATCTGCACGCCGATCGGCAGGCCGCCCTTGCGCTGCAGCGGCGCCACCACGACCGGCAGGCCGATGAAGGAGATCGGCTGGGTGTAGAGGCCGAGATTGGCGCGCACCGGCAGCTCGACGCCGCCCAGGGTCATCATCACCTGGCCGAGCCGCGGCGCGGTGCAGGGCGTGGCCGGCGCCAGGATGATGTCGACCTCCTGGAACAGCTTCTGCACCTGGGCGCGGTAGCGCCGGCGGAAGCGCTGCGCCTTGACGTACCAGGCGCCGGGCAGCAGGGCGCCGGCCATGAAGCGCTCGCGCGTGTCGGGATCGAAATCCTGCGGCCGGCTCCTGAGCCGCGGCAGATGGAGCTGGCTGCCCTCGATGGCGGTGATGACATAGGCCGCCGCGCGCGCCGCCGCGGCCTCGGGGATCACGATGCTCTTCGAGGCGCCGAGGGCCCTGGCGACGGCGGCGACGGCCTCGAGCGCCACGGGCTCCGCGCCGCGGGCGAAATAATCGCCGGCGATGGCGATGCGCAGGCCGCCGATCCCTTCGATCAGCGCCGGCACGGTGGGCTCGGCAGGGCGGTCGGTGCAGACCGGATCGTCGGGATCCCAGCCCTGCATGGCGTCGAAGGACAGCGCCAGGTCCCCGACCGAGCGGGCGATCGGCCCGAGATGGTCCAGGGCGTCGACGAAGGGAAAGGAGCCGGCGCGGCTCAGCCGGCCGTAGGTCGGCTTCAGGCCGAACAGGCCGCACAGCGAGGACGGCACGCGGATCGAGCCATTGGTGTCGGAGCCCAGCGCCAGCGGCACCTCGCCGGCGGCGACGGCCGCGCCGGAGCCGCCCGACGAGCCGCCCGGCATGCGTGCGGGATCGCGCGGATTGCGCGACGGCCCGTAATGGGCGTTCTCGCCGGTGAAGTCGTAGGCGTATTCGCCCATGTTGAGGCCGCCCACCAGCACGGCGCCGGCCGCCTCGAGCTTGCGCACCAGCGCGCCGTCGCGCTCGGCGACGGGCCCGTCGAGGTTGATCTTCGAGCCGGCGCGCGTCGGCAGGCCCTTGATGTCGAACAGGTTCTTGACCGCGAACGGCACGCCCACCAGCGGCCCGCGATGCAGGCCGCCATCGATCTCGGCGGCGCGCCGGCGGGCGCGCGCGGCAACGACGTCGGTGAAGGCGTTGATCGTGGCCTCGCTGGTCTCGATGCGCGTCAGCGCCGCCTCGACCACCGCCGTCGCCTTGGCCTTGCCGCTCATGACGGCGCGCGCGATGTCGCTGGCCGTCGCCTGCTTCGACAGGGGATCGGTCATGGCCGGAACACCGGCGCGGGCGTCAGTTCGTCGTCCAGCTCGGCCTCGAGCAGGGGACGCGCGATTACGAGCGAGCGCTCGTAGTTCAGGATCACGTTGGCGCGGTACTGCGGCGCGATCGGCAGGCCGATCGCCTTGGCCGCCTCGTCCACCAGGCGCGCAATGTCAGGCTTGTCGTCGGCCACGGTCATCCTCCTCAAGCGAAATGACAGGCAACCTGCCGCGCCGGCCCGACGCTGCGCAAGAGCGGCATTTCCGCCGAGCAGCGCGGCTCGCCCCGGGGACAGCGGCCGTAGAAGCGGCAGACGGTCGGGTCGGGATCGATCGGGCTGCGCGGCTCACCGGAAAGCCGCAGCCGGCCGACCCTCTTGTCCGGATCGGCCTGCGGGATGGCCGAGATCAGGGCGCGCGTATAGGGATGCCGGGGATCGGCGAAGATCTCGGCGGCCGGCCCCTGCTCGACGATCTTGCCGAGATACATCACCAGCACGCGGTCGCACAGCAGGCGCACGACGTTGAGATCGTGGCTCACGAACAGGTAGCTCATGCCCAGCTCGCGCTTGAGCGCCTGCAGGAGCTGCAGGATGACGACCTGCACCGACACGTCGAGCGCCGCCGTCGGCTCGTCGAGGATCAGGAGCTCGGGTTCGACGGCGATGGCACGGGCGATGCCCACCCGCGCCTTCTGGCCGCCCGAGAGCTGATGGGGAAAGCGCGACAGCAGCTCGCGCGGCAGGCCGGTCATGTCGGCCAGCGCCTCCACGCGCGCCCGCAGCGCGGCGCCCGAGATCCTCTTCAGCCGGCGGACGGGATCGGCGATGGCGTCGGCCGCCGTGTAGCGCGGGTTGAGCGAATCGCCGGCATCCTGGAACACCATCTGGATGCGCGCGCGGTTGGGATTGCCGGCGAAGGCGCGGGCCTGGAAGTCGGCAAGCTCGGTGCCGGCGAGGCGGATGCTGCCCGAGGTCGGGTCGAGCAGGCGATTGAGCAGGCGCACCAGGGTGGACTTGCCGCAGCCCAACTCGCCCACCAGCCCCACCGTCTCGCCGCGGCCGATGGTGAAGCTCACCTCGTCGACGGCGTGCAGCAGGCGCTTGCCGCCGACCTCGAAGCGCTTGACCAGCTCGGCGACGTCGAGCAGCGCGCTCACAGCAGATTCCAGCAGGCGACGACGTGGCGCTCGCCGACCGTGCGGTGCGGCAGCGGCCCGGCGCAATCGTCGAGGCGGCGCTCGCAGCGGCCGCTGTAGCGGCAAGGCGGCAGGTCGGCGCGGCGCAGGTCCGGCAGGCCGCCCGGGATCGAGGCCAGCTCGGCGAGCGAGGCGGTCTCGCCCGGCGTGGCGGCCAGGAGCTTGGCCGAATAGGGATGGCGCGGGCGGGCGAAGAGCGCGCGGGCCGGCGCCGACTCGACGATATGGCCGGCATGCATGACCACGATGCGGTCGCAATATTCGGCGGCCAGCGCCAGGTCGTGGGTGATGAAGATGGTCGCCATGCCCGATTCGCGGGCGAGCTCGCCGATCAGGTCCATGATCACCGCCTGGGTGGTGACGTCGAGGCCGGTGGTCGGCTCGTCGGCGATCAGCAGCGTCGGCCGGCAGGCCAGCGCGATGGCGATCATGATGCGCTGGCACATGCCGCCGGACAGCTCGAAGGGATAGGCCTCGACGCGGCGCTCGGGATCGGGGATGCGCACCTTCTTCAGCATCTCGACCGCCGCGCGCGGCGCATCCGGCCGCGTCGCCCCGCCATGGCGCACCAGCACGTCGGCGATCTGCTGGCCCACCTTGCGGATGGGATTGAGCGCCGTGCGCGGGTTCTGGAAGATCATCGACAGCTCGCGGCCGCGCTGCTCGGCGAGGTCGCGCTCGGAGAGCGCCAGCAGGTCGGCGCCGCCGAACAGGGCGCGGCCCGCGGTGACGCGGCCCGCCGCATCGAGGATGCCCATGACGGCGAAGGCGGTCACCGACTTGCCCGAGCCCGATTCGCCCACCAGCGCCACCGTCTCGCCCTTGTCGACCTCGAAACCGACCTTCTCCAGCACCTTGACGGTACCGGAGCGGGTGCGGAACTCGACCGAGAGGTCCTCGACGGCCAGGGCGGGAACGGCGGTCATGTCCGCTCCTCCTAGGTTCTCTTGAGGGGGTCGATGATGTCGCGCAGCCCGTCGCCCAGCAGGTTGAAGCAGAACACCGCCAGCATCAGGGCGGCGCCGGGAAAGAGCGCGATCCACCATTCGCCCGACTGGATGAAGTTGGCGCCCTCGGCGACCATGATGCCCCATTCGGCATCCGGCGGGCGCACGCCCAGGCCGATGAAGGAAAGACCGGCGGCGTTCAGGATGGCGTAGCCCATGGTGAGCGACATCTGCACCATCATGATGGGCATGATGTTGGGCAGCACGTGGCCCAGCAGCACCCGTGCCTCGCCGTTGCCGGAGAGCCGCGCCGCCTCGATGAAGCCCGCCTCGCGGCGCACATTCGCCTCGGCGCGGGCCACGCGGGCATAGAGCGGGAAGTTGATGATGGCGGTGGCGATCACGATGTTGATCACCTTGTTGCCCAGCGCCGCCACGATGCCCATGGCCAGGACGAACAGCGGGAAGGCCATGATAGTGTCGGCCAGGCGGCCGACCACGCGATCCGTCCAGCCGCCGAAGTAACCCGCCGCCACGCCCGACAGCGCGCCCAGCATGAAGGCCAGGATCACCGAGGCGAAGGCGATGGAGAGGTCGAGCCGGGTCGCCACCAGCACGCGGCTGAAGATGTCGCGGCCGAGCTGGTCGGTGCCGAACCAGTGCGCCAGCGAGGGCGGCTTCAGCGCCATGGCCGAGTTGCTCTGCAGCGGATTGTAGGGCGCCAGCAGCGGGCCGAAGAGCGCGGCGACCAGGAACACGGCGAACAGGCCGAAGGCCAGGCCCGTCACCGGGTTCTCCGACAGCACGTAGCGGGCGTGGCGCAGCAGCGGCAGCATGGTCAGGCGTCCAGCCGCACGCGCGGATCGACCAGGCCGTAGAGCAGGTCGATCAGCAGGTTGAGCGCCACGTAGAGCACCGCCATGGTGAGCACGAAGCCCTGCACCGGGGCGTAGTCCGAGGTGATCAGCGCGTTCACCGCATAGAGGCCGATGCCGGGCCAGGCGAACACCGTCTCGACCAGCACGTTGGCGCCCAGCAGGAAGGAGAACACCATGCCCAGGGTGGTGATCACCGGCAGCACGGCGTTGCGGAAGGCGTAGGTGAAGACGACGGTGCGCGCGCCCAGCCCGCTGGCGCGCGCGGTGCGAATGAAGTCGCTGCCCAGCACCGTCAGCATGGAGCCGCGCGTCATGCGCGCGAGCGGCGCCAGCGAGAAGATCGCCATCGAGATGGCCGGCAGCGCGAGCTGGCGCAGCGCGCCCCAGAAGGTCTCGAGGTTGCCGGTGAGCAGCGAGTCGACCAGGTAGAAGCCGGTGATGTCGGGCGGCGGCGACAGGAAGACGTCGAGCCGCCCGGTCGGCGCCGGCGCGATCTGCAGCACGTAGTAGAAGAGATAGGCGAACAGCAGGCCGGTGAAGAACACCGGCAGCGACACGCCGGCCGTCGTCACGATGCGGCAGAGATGGTCGATCCAAGTGCCCTGCTTCACCGCCGCCAGGACGCCAAGCGGAATGGCGATGGCAACGGCCAGGATCAGCGCCAGCAGGGTGAGCTCGGCCGACGCCGGCAGGCGGGTGGCGATCTCGCTCAGCACCGGCTGGCCTGTGCTGAGCGAGTTGCCGAGATTGCCGTGCGCCAGGTCGGCGATGTAGGCGACGAACTGCTCGGGCAGCGACCTGTCGAGGCCGAGCTTGGTGCGGATCTCGGCGATCGCCTGCGGGCTTGCCGCCAGCCCGGCGAAGTAGGCGGCCGGGTCGCCCGGCAACATCCGCGTCAGCATGAAGGTGACGATGACGACCCCGATGACGCTGGGGATCGACGTCGCCAGCCGCGACAGCAGCAGCTTCAGCATTGCCGCGCCCGTTCGAGAGGCGCTGTCATCCCGAGCGCAGCGAGGGACCTTTGATCGGCGCCGCGAAAGGTCCCTCGCTGCGCTCGGGATGACAATTTTCGCGCGGTCCCGGCCACGTCGGGTCAGCCCTTCGCAAGCTGGCGGTAGTCGAGCTGGCGGTGGAACCAGTAGCGGTAGCCGGTGACGTTCTTCTGCATCGCCACATTGAGCAGCGGCTGGAAGATCGGCACCCGCGGCACCTCCTCGAAGGCGATGTCGATGAAGCCCTTCACCGCCGCCTCGTACTCCGGCCCGGTGGTGAAGCGCGCCTTGTCGATCAGCGCGTCCATGGTCGGGTTCTTGTAGGACATGGTGTTGAAGACGGCGTTCTGGCCGTGATAGCACCAGTAGAAGAAGTATTCCGGATAGTTGAGCCAGCCGCCGAAGGCGTTGGTGATCATCGGCATGTTCTTCTTGAGGAGCTCGCCGCGCCAGTTGGCGCCCGGCACCTTGTTGATGGTGGTCTTGATGCCGATCTTCGCCAGGCTTTCCTGGATGAGCACGGTGAGCGGCTCATTGGTGCTGGCGAGCCCCAGGTCGAACGACAGCGTCGTTTCGAAGCCCTCGGGATAGCCCGCCTCGGCCATCAAGGCCTTGGCCTTGGCGATGTCGGTCGAGTAGCCATCCTTCTGCGGCCAGTAGACACCCTTGAACTTGTTGTCAGCGCCGCCGTAGAGCGGCGCGCCCTGGCCGAACATCACCGAATCCATGATCTGCTGGTAGGGCACCGCCCAGGCCACGGCCTGGCGCACCTTGACGTTGTCGAACGGCTTCTGCGTCACGTTCATGCCGAGATAGATCATGGCATTCTCGATCGGCGTGCCGATCACCGTGAGCTTGGGCGACGTCTTGAGCTCGGAGAAGTCCTTGGGCGGCAGGTCGAAGGAGAGGTCGGCGTCGCCGCGCTCCAGCAGCGCGCGCCGGTTGCCGGCCGACGGGATGATGCGCATGATGACGCGCTTGACCTTGGGCAGCGGCCCGTTCTTCCAGTCGTCGTTGCGGACGTAGACGACTTCCTGCCCGGGCTGCCAGCGATCGACCTTGTAGGCGCCGCCCGATGCGTGGTTGTTCTTGTACCATTCCATCGCCCACGGATCGGCCGCGGTCGCGTGCTTCTTGCACAGCTCGGAGTTCATGATCACCGGCACCGGCACGCCGATGTCGGGCATGGTGAGCTTGTCGGCGCGCAGGAAGTCGACGCGGAAGGTGTGGTCGTCGACCACGACGAACTGCTCGGGCTTCTGCAGCGAACCCGCCGCCATCTGGAAGGTCGGGAAGCCGCCCACCGTGACGGCGCGATCGAACGACCATTTCACGTCCTTGGCGGTGACCGGCGTGCCGTCGTGGAACTTGGCGTCCTTGCGCAGCTTGAAGGTCACCGAGGTCGGGGTGAGGTTCCAGTCGGTGGCAAGCTCGGGCTCGAGCTTGGTGTAGTCGTAGTGGTCGTTGCCGTTGGCGTCCTTCTTGACGCCGTAGGTGATCAGCCGGTCGTGGGTGTTCCACGACACCTCGTAGGCCGGCCGGTTGGCGCCCACGCCCTGGATGTCCATCGAATTGGGCGGGCTCTCGCCCACGATCAGCAGCGTCTCGTTGCGCGCCTGCGCCTTGGCCTGCGACCAGACGGCGGGTGCCGCCGTGGCCGCGGCGCCCGCCGCCGCAGTGGCCTTGATGAAAGAACGACGCTTCATGGCAAGCCCCCTGTCCCTCGATTCCCCTGCCGAGGAAACAGCAAGCCATGTGCCACGGCCGCGAAGCGGCGCGTCCGGGTCGTTTAGGCCCGTTTTTCGGTCAGATTCGCGCTTGCGCTGCCTCGCGACGCCGAGGACTGTTTCAGCGATGACCTCGTCCAATTGTATGCAATTTAGACCATCTGCATCCTAATTAGGCCTTGGCATCCATTTTGTATGCAATCCGTGACCGGCACCTCCAAGAGAATTCTCGATGAATCCTGCCCTCGACTTCGGCCTCCATGCCCTTCGCGCGCGCTGCGCCGAGGGCAGCCTCACCTGCCGCGCGGTGATCGACGAGGTGCTGGCGAGGATCGCCGCGGCCGGCGACGACAAGGTGTGGATCTCGCGTTTTTCCGACGAGTCGCTACGCGCCCGGGCCGATGCGCTCGACGCGCGGCGAGGCGAGAACCTGCCCCTGCTCGGCGTGCCGTTCGCGGTGAAGGACAACATCGATGTCGCGGGGCTGCCGACCACCGCGGCGTGCCCGGGCTTCGCCTACACGCCGCAGAAGTCGGCCGAGGTGGTGCAGCGTCTCCTCGACGCCGGCGCCATCGCCGTCGGCAAGACGAACCTCGACCAGTTCGCCACCGGCCTGGTGGGCGTGCGCTCACCCTACGGCGTGCCGCGCAATCCGTTCGATGCCTCGTTCGTGCCGGGCGGTTCGAGCTCGGGCTCCGCCGTCGCCGTCTCGGCCGGATTGGTGAGCTTCTCGCTCGGCACCGATACGGCAGGCTCGGGCCGCGTGCCCGCCGGCTTCAACAACATCGTCGGGCTGAAGCCGACGCCCGGCCTGCTCAGCACCGAGGGCGTGGTGCCGGCCTGCCGGTCGCTCGATTGCGTGTCGGTGTTCGCGCTGTCCTGCGCCGACGCCGACGCGGCCTTCGAGATGCTCGCGCCGGCCCACACGCCGTCCGCCATCGCGCCGGCCTTTCGCTTCGGCGTGCTGTCCGACGCCGACGCCGAGTTCTTCGGCGACAGGGCCTACGCGGCTCTCTACAGCCAGGCCGTCGAGTCCCTGTGCCGGTTGGGCGGCCGGGCCGTCATGATCGACTACGCGCCCTTTCGCGACGCCGCGCGGCTTCTCTATGACGGCCCCTGGGTGGCCGAGCGCACGGCGGCGGTCGGCGCCTTCATCGAGCATGCCGACGACAAGGCGGGCGTCTGGCCGACCACGCGCCAGATCGTGATGAGCGGGCGCAAGTACAGCGCCGTCGACGCTTTCGAGGGCCGCTACAAGCTGGCCGCCCTGAAGGCGCGCGCCGAGGCCGGAATGAAGGGCCTCGATTTCCTGGCCCTGCCGACGGCGCCCACGATCTACCGCGTGGCCGATCTCGAGCGTGAGCCGGTGCTCTACAACTCCCATCTCGGGCACTACACCAATTTCGTGAACTTCTTCGGCCTGAGCGCCCTGGCTCTGCCCGCGGGCTTCCGGCCCGACGGGCTGCCGTTCGGCATCACGCTGATCGCCCGCCCGCTCGCCGAGCGCGCCCTGCTCGCCCTGGGCGCGCAGTGGCAACGCGCGCAGAGGCTGCCGCTGGGCAAGACCACGAGCGCGCTGCCGCCTCCTGCGGTCGAATCCCCATCGCCGCAACACCGCATGTCGATCGCCGTGGTCGGCGCGCACATGAGCGGCCTGCCGCTGAACGGCCAGCTCATCCAACTCGGCGGCCGGCTCGAAAGCGTCGGCAGGACCGCGCCGGTCTATCGCTTCTACGCCTTGCCCGGCGGGCCGCCGCATCGGCCCGGCATGGTGCGGGTCGCCGATGGACCGGCGGGCGGGGGCGGCGCCATCGAGCTCGAACTATGGAGCCTGCCGACGGAAAGCGTCGGCGCCTTCCTGCGCCAGATCCCCGCGCCGCTCGGGCTCGGCACGGTGACGATGGCCGACGGCTCCGACGTCACGGGCTTCCTCTGCGAGAGCCACGCCACCGGGGATGCGCGCGACATCACCGCGCTCGGCGGCTGGCGGGCCTATCTCAAGAGCCTGGGCTGATCGGCCACGCCGCGGCCCTTGAGCCGCGATGCGACATTCGTCATAGTGTGTGCAATACGCGCCACCTCATAAGGCGCAGCACAGGGAGGATCTACGATGACGCGAGGTCCATTTGCGTGCGTTGCGGTCGTGCTTGCCGGTGTCCTGTTCGCGGCGCCGGCCTCGGCCCAGACCATTACCTGGAACTTCAACATCTTCGGCCCACCGCGCGCGGTGACCGCGGGCATCGAGGCCATGGCCGACTTCTACAAGAAGGAGTCGAAGGGCACCTTCGAGATCAAGATCGCCTATGGCGCCGCGCTCGGCCCCGAGCGGCAGGCGCCGGAAGCCATCAAGTCCGGCGGCTACGAGGGCGCGCAGCTTTGCGCCGGCTACTATCCCAACAAGTTCCCGCTGCTCACGGTGCTCGAGCTTCCGTTCCTCGTGCCGCGCAAGCTGGTCGAGAACGCCAAGGTCTACGAAGACGTCATGAAATATCCGCCGATCGTGAAGGAGATGGCCGACCGGTGGAACATCAAGTACTTCGGCCCGACCTTCCTGCCGGCCTACGAATTCATGGGCAACAAGCGGATCGCCTCCGTCGCCGACATGAAGGGCGTGAAGATGCGGATCAGCGGCCTCAACGCCAAGGCTCTGCAGACCTTCGGCGCCGTGCCGACGATGGTGACGGCGCCCGAAAGCTACCAGGCGCTGGAGCGGGGGACGATCGACAGCTTCGGCTTTCCCTACAGCTACACCTTCGGCGCCTACAAGCTCTACGAGGTCGCGAAGTACGTCACCGAAGGCATGGCCATGAGCGGGTTCGTGTGCTGGAACGGCGTCAGCCTCGCGGCCTGGAACAAGCTGCCTGACGACCTCAAGGCCAAGCTGCCGCAGGCGCAGGCGCTCGCCGCCGCAGCGCTCTTGAAGGCCTACAAGAAAGAAGACGACAAGTGGATCCCGATCTTCAAGCAGAAGCTCGAAGTGACGGAGTTCCCCGAAGCGGAGCGCGACAAGCTCATCGAGGCGTCCGCCCCGATCTGGAAGACCTGGGCCAAGGATCAGGACGCGGCCGGCCGGCCCGGCACCGAGGTCCTCGACTACGTCAAGGCGGAGGTCGCCAAGATCAAGGCGCAGGCGAAAAAGTAGACGGTCGGCAACCGGCGCATGCACGAGCTGGCGGTCCTGGTGATCGTCGTCGCCGCCCTGATGGCGGCGACGACGGTCGTCGCCGGTCTGGTCGGCCGGCTGCTGCGGCGGGTCGAGATCGCGTTGATGATCGTCGCCGCCGCGGTCGCGTTCTTCGCCATGCTGTTCGTCGGCGCCGAGGTGATGATGCGCTATGGCTTCGACGCGCCCATTCCGGGGCACCTCGAGCTGTCCGAGCTGCTGATGCCGATCATCGTCTTCCTCGGCCTGTCCTATACGCAGGCGACGCACGGCCATGTCGGCATGGATCTGGTCCTGGACTCGCTGCCGCCGCGAACCCGGCGGCGGGCGACCGTGGGAACGCTGCTCATCAGCATCTTCGTCTGCGCGGTGCTGGCCTGGTTCAGCGCCAAGAACGCGTATCAGCTCTGGCTCTATGACGACGTCACGATGTCGCCGCCGTACTACAAGACGTGGCCCACGGGCGCGTCGGTGGCGCTCGGCTATGCGCTGACGGCGCTGCGCATGTATGTGCAGGTCCTCCATTTCTGGAATCCCGAGCGCTTCCCCGCAAACGAGCCCGCATCGGCCGGGTTCCATGCCGTCGAATAGCATGCGGCCGAATCGCCGCCGCCCGACACCTTCCGCAGAGGAGCCGCGCCATGGAGCCGGTTAGCATCGGCGTCCTGTCGCTGATCGCCCTGACGTTGTTCCTGATATCGGGCGTGCGTATCGCCTTCGCCACGGCGATGTGCGGTTTCTTCGGCCTGTGGCTGCTGCGCGGCTACGATCCGGCGGCATCGCTCTCGATCCAGACCATCCTGGGTCATGTCATCAACTACAATCTGCTCGTCCTGCCGCTCTTCATCATGATGGGCTTCTTCGCCTACTACGCCAACATCACGCGCGACATCTACTGGGCGGCGCGGCAGTGGCTGGGGCACCTGCCCGGCGGCCTGGCGGTCGCCACCATCGTCGGCTGCGCGGGCTTCGCCGCGGCCTGCGGTGCGTCGACGGCCTCGGCCGCCGTCATGGGCCGCGTCGCGCTGCCGGAACTCAAGAAGTACGGCTACGACGACAAGGTCTCGACGGGCTGCGTCGCCGCCGGCGGAACCATGGCGATCATGATCCCGCCGTCCGTGCTGATCGTCATCTACGGGTTCATCGCCGAGGAATCGATCGGCGCGCTTCTGCTCGCCGGCATCCTCCCCGGCCTGCTGCAGGCAGTCAGCTACGTGACGATGCTGGTGATCCGCTTCAAGCTCAACCCCGGCCTCGGCCAGCCGATCCGCGGCATCACGTGGCGCCAGCGGATCGTCTCGCTCAAGGGCATCTGGGGCATGATCGCGATCATCCTGCTGGTCATGGGCAGCATGTACACCGGCCTCGCCACGCCGACCGAGGCGGCGGGCGTCGGCGCCCTCGGCGCGCTCGTCATGGCGGTGCCCAGGCTGCGCCTCAAGGAGTTCGCCGCCTCCATGATCGAGACGGTGCGCACCACGTCGCTGATCTTCGCCATCGTCGCCGGCGTGCTGATCTTCGTGCATTTTCTCGGCTTCACCGGAACCCCGGCGGCGATGGCCAAGGGCATCGCCGAGCTCGACGTCTCGCCGACGGTCGTGCTGGTCGGCATCCTGGCGCTCTACCTGGTCCTCGGCATGTTCATCGACGGCATCGGCATGGTGCTGCTGACCGTGCCGATCATCCTGCCGACCATCAAGCACCTCGGCATCGATCCGATCGTGTTCGGCATCCTGGTGGTGCGCATGGTCGAGATCGGGCTGATGACCCCGCCGGTCGGCCTCAATGTCTACATCCTGAAGGGCGTCGCCAAGGACGTCAGCATGGGCGACATCTTCCGCGGCTGCGGCTGGTTCGTCCTGGTCGACATCATCAATGTCGCCCTGCTCGTGGCCTTTCCGCAGATCATCCTGCTGATTCCGCACAGCATGGCGAAGTGATGCCGGCGGCCACGGGCTTCGACTCGCGCGGGCGAGGTGCTAGGGTCCGGGCCGCAGGAGGAACGATCCATGAGCGGAAAGATCGCAGTCGTCACCGGCGCGGGCAGCGGCATCGGCCGGGCCTCGGCGCTCGCCCTGTTGAACAACGGCTACAAGGTGGCGTTGGCCGGCCGACGCAAGGACGCGCTTGAGGAGACGGCCAAGATGGCGGGCAACAACGCGCCCAACGCCATGGCCGTGCCGACGGACGTCACCAAGCGCGACGACATCTTGGCGCTGTTCAAGAAGGTCAAGGACACCTGGGGTCGGCTCGACCTGGTGTTCAACAATGCCGGCGGCGGCGCCCCGCCGGTGCCCCTGGAGGAACTGCCCTACGAGACCTGGCTCGGCGTGGTCGCGGCCAACCTCACCGGCCCCTTCCTGTGCACCCAGGAAGCGATGAAGATCATGAAGGACCAGAAGCCGCGCGGCGGTCGCATCATCAACAACGGCTCGATCTCGGCGCATGCACCCAGGCCCTTCTCGGTCGCCTACACCTCGACCAAGCACGCCATCACCGGCCTCACCAAGTCGACCTCGCTCGACGGCCGCGCCTACGACATCGCCTGCGGCCAGATCGACATCGGCAACGCCGTGACGCCCATGACCGAGCGCATGACCAAGGGCGTGCTGCAGCCCAACGGCACGACCATCCCCGAGCCGCGCATGGACGTGAGCGCGGTGGCCAGCGCCATCGTCTACATGGACAGCCTGCCGCTCGACGCCAACGTGCAGTTCATGACGGTGATGGCGACCAAGATGCCGTTCGTGGGGCGGGGCTGATCATTGGAGCGCGGACCTGGAGGTCCGCGCTCCGTCAATACCCCTGGTCTTTGAGGTTGAGCAGCGGAAACGCGCTGTGCACCCCCGGCAGGTTGGTCGGCATGGCGGCGGCGACATAGCTCCTGTCGAGCTGCTTCAGGCTGGTGACGCCCAGAAGGCCCATCGCCTCCTTCATCTCCTCCTCCAGGAGCTCGATCACGCGCTCGATGCCGGCGGCGCCCGCGGCGGCGAGGCCGTAGCAATAGAGCCGGCCCATCCCGACCCAGTCGGCGCCCAGGCAGATCGCCTTGACGATGTCGCTGCCGCGGCAGAACAGGCCGTCGACCGCGACCTTGGCGCGGCCGGCCACGGCGGCCACCACCTCGGGCAGGACCTCGGCCGAGCCGCGGCCATGGTCGAGCTGGCGCCCGCCATGGTTGGAGCAGTAGACCGCCCACACGCCGTGCTGGCAGGCGAGGTCGGCATCCTCGCCGGTGCCGATGCCCTTCAGCATGAACTTCACGTCGGGGAACCTGTCCCTCACCTGCTTGAAGTTCTCCCACGAGAACGCGGCCTGATGATCCTGTCCCGTCGCCGCCGTGCGCCACGACTTCACGAAGCGCTTGGCGATGTCGCGCTCGCGCCGCGAATAGACCTGGGTGTCGACGGTGATGCAGAAGGCGTCGTAGCCGGCATCCATCGCCTGCTTGACGCGCTCGGCCACCCAGCTGTCGTCGCCGCGCACATAGAGCTGGTAGATCTTGGGACCGGCGCCACTGCGGACGATGTCCTCGAGCTTCAAGGTCGTCACCGAACTGATCAGCATGGCGACGTTGCCCGCGCCCGCGCCCTTGGCCACGGTGATGCCGCCGCCCGGCTCGAAGGATTCCAGCGAGCCGACCGGCGCCAGCATCACCGGCAGGCGGATCTTGCGGCCCAGGATCTCCGAGGACGGATCGATGCTGGAGACGTCGCGCAGCACGCGCGGCTTGAAGGCGATCGAATCGAGCGCCATGCGGTTGCGCCGGAGCGTCGTCTCGGTCTCGGTGCCGCCGACCAGATAGTCCCAGATGTTGGGGTTGAGCCGGATCTTGGCCGCCTTGACGATCTCATGGAGTGTCGCGAACTCGTTCTCCAACCCGCTTGCCATGGTCCTCCCCGCCGTTTCGCGCTAGAACTAGCGCAATAAGCAAGCGGAGGAAACGATGGTGGCAGTTCGCCCTACCGCATCGCGCAGGGAAGCCGAGGCGACGCCCCATGGGCGTCCCATCAACGTGCGCCCCCTCAACGGCTTCATCGGTGCGGAAATCGACGGCGTCGACCTGCGCCGGCCGCTCGGGCCGGCCGAGTTCAAGATCGTCCATGACGCGCTGGTCACCTACGAGGTGATCGTGCTGCGCGACCAGGACATCACGGTCGACCAGCAGATGGCCTTCGGCGCCCTGTTCGGCGAGCTCTCCATCCATCCCTTCTCGCCCAACCTGCCCGACAAGCCAGAGGTCATCGTCCTCGACTACTCCAAGGACAATCCGCCCGCCCTGACCGACATCTGGCATGCCGACGAGACCTTCCGCGAGGCGCCGCCGATGGCCACCATCCTGCGTGCCAAGACGGTGCCCGAGGTGGGCGGCGACACGCTGTTCTCGAGCATGAGCGCCGCCTATCGCGGCCTGTCGGAGCGCATGAAGCAGCACATACACGGGCTCGAGGCGCTGCACGATTTCAAGCCGTGGCGGCCGCTGTTCGGCCAGAGCGATCGCGCCAAGCTGCGCGGGCTCGAGGACGATTTCCCCAATCCCTGGCATCCCGTGGTGCGCGTCCATCCCGTGTCGGGCCGGCGCGTCCTCTATGTCAACCAGCAGTTCTGCGTGCGGATCAAGGGGCTCAAGACCGACGAAAGCGACGCGCTGCTGAATTTCCTCTATCGCCAGGCAACCATTCCCGAATACCAGCTCCGAGTGAAATGGAAACCCAGTACGCTGGTGATGTGGGACAATCGCTCGGTCCTGCACTACGCGGCCCACGACTACTATCCGGCGCGCCGCACCATGGAGCGGGTCACGGTGAAGGGCGAGAGGCCGGTCGGCGTGAGCGGTCCCTATGCATCCGATACCGTGCCGGCCAATGGCATGGTCAAACCAGCCATTCCCGAAGGCACACGTCCTGGCCCCAAACGTGCTTTCGACCGCTACTGATCGACGGCCTCAATCGTGAAATAAATGTGGCGAGAGCCTGTGCGGCTTAGGCGCCATTGACCTCGCGAGCTTTCGGAGATTTCATCCTTTGTGATATCGCCGAAATTGAAGAACGAAAGACAGGGCAGGCAAGACATGAAGCGACGTGTTTTCACTCAGGGGTTCCTTTTCAGCCTGATCTGCGGCCCGGCCTTCGCCGCCGATCCGCTGCCCAGCCTGCATGAAACCCCGATGTTCGCCGAGCAGGTGAAGTCCGGCGCCCTCCCGCCGGTCGCCGAGCGCATCCCGCAGCAGCCCTGGGTGGTGAAGACCTTCGCCGGCGGCGACGGCCCCGGCCGCCAGGGCGGCCAGCTCAACATCCTGGCCAGCACCGAGCGCGACACGCGGCTGATGACGATCTACAGCTACACGCGCCTGATCATCTACGACGACAAGTTCAAGCTCCATCCCGACATCCTCGAGAGCTACGAGGCCAAGGACGATCGCGAATTCACCTTCAAGCTGCGCGCCGGCCACAAATGGTCCGACGGTCATCCCTTCACCACCGAGGATTTCCGTTTCTTCTGGGAGGACATCGCCAACAACAAGGAGCTCTCGTCGTCCGGCCCGTCGGTCGAGCTCATGGTCGACGGCCAGCCGCCCAAGGTCGAGATCATCGACGAGCGCACCATCAAGTACAGCTGGGACAAGCCCAACCCCTACTTCATCCCGAGCCAGGCGCGCGCCGCCCCGCTCTTCCTGTTCCGGCCGGCCCACTACCTCAAGAAGTTCCACGCCAAGTACACGCCAGAGGCGGAGATTCTCAAGTCCGCCAAGGGCGGCCAGCAGGGCGGACGCTGGATCCAGGTCTATCGCCGCCATGACGTGATGTACTACAACAACAATGTCGACCTGCCGACGCTCAACCCGTGGGTCGCGACCACGCCTTCGCCGGCCCAGCGCTACGTGTTCGCGCGCAATCCCTACTACCACCGCATCGACGAGAAGGGCCAGCAACTGCCCTATGTCGACCGCGTCGTGCTGACCGTGGTGGCGACCAACCTGATCCCGGCGAAGGCGGGGATGGGCGAGGCCGACCTGCAGCCGCGCTATCTCAACATGCGCGACTACACCTTCCTGCAGAAGAGCGCCAAGAACTCTGGCGTCGATGTGCGGCTATGGGAATCCGGCTCGGGCTCGCAGCTCGCGCTCTATCCCAACCTCAACGCCAACGACGACGAATGGCGCCAGCTGTTCCGCGACGTGCGCTTCCGCCGCGCGCTGTCGATAGCCATCGATCGCGACGAGCTGAACCAGGTCGTCTATCTCGGGCTGGCCAAGCCGTCGAACAACACGATCATGTCGCGCTCGACACTGTTCAAGCCCGAGTACGCCACCAAGTGGGCGAAGTACGACCCCAAGGCCGCCAACAAGCTGCTCGACGAGGTGGGCCTGGAAAAGCGCAACGCCCAGGGCATCCGGCTGCTGTCCGACGGCCGCGAGGCCGTGATCGTGGTCGAGCATGCCAGCGAGGAGACCGAGGATACCGACGCCCTGCAGCTGATCGCCGAGTATTTCAAGAAGATCGGCATCAAGCTCCTGTTCAAGCCGCAGACCCGCGAGAACTTCCGCCTGCGCACCTTCTCGGGTGAGGCACTGATGACGGCCTATGCCGGCGTCGTGACCGCGGTGCCCACACCCGACACCAGCCCCAAGGAGTTCGCGCCGACCATGCTGGGCGGCCTGCAATGGCCCAAGTGGGGCGTCTATATCGAATCCAAGGGCAAGCAGGGCGAGAAGTGCGACATGGAGGAAGCCTGCAAGCTCCTGGACTACCTCAAGGAGTGGGAGCATGCGACCGACGAGGCCGGCCGGCGCAAGGCCTGGGAGAAGATCCTGGAGACCAACGCCGACGAAGTCTTTTCCATCGGCACGGTGAACGGCATCCGCCAGCCGATCGTGGTCGGCCCCAAGGTGCGCAACGTGCCGAAGGAAGGCTACTGGGCGTGGGATCCCGGCGGCTATATCGGGCTCTACCAGCCCGACACGTTCTGGATCGCGCAGTAGCTTGAAGCGCGGACCTCCAGGTCCGCTCATGAATGCGGATCCGGAAGTCCGCGCTCCGAACTACCAAGCGTCGATATTCGGCCGCTTCTTGTGCGCCGGCCGCGGGCGCGGCTTGGCGTCGAGCAGCGCCGTCGCCACCCAGCGCCGTGAATCGGCGGGGTCGATCACCTCGTCGACCTCGAAATAGGTCGCGGTGCTGAGCGCCTTGCCGCGGGCATAGGCGGCGGCCACCATCTTGTCGAAGGCGGCGCGGCGCTCGGCTGGATCGACGATGGCCTCGAGCTCCTTGCGATAGCCGAGCTTGACCGCGCCCTCCAGCCCCATGCCGCCGAACTCGCCGGTCGGCCAGGAGATGGCGAAGGTGCCGGCATGGAACGAGCCGCCCGCCATCGCCTGGGCGCCCAGCCCATAGGCCTTGCGCAGCACGATGGTGCCGAACGGCACGCTGAGATTGGCTCCGGTCACGAACAGGCGCGAGCAGTGGCGCACCAGCGCCGTCTTCTCGATCTCCGGCCCCACCATCATGCCCGGCGTGTCGCAGAGGAAGAGGACCGGCAGGTCGAAGGCGTCGCAGAGCTGCAGGAAGCGGGCGGCCTTGTCCGAGCCGTCCGAATCGATGGCGCCGGCGAGATGCATTGGATTGTTGGCGACGATGCCGAGCGGCTTGCCCTCGATGCGCACCAGCGCCGTCACCATGCCGGGACCGAAGGCGCGGCGCAGCTCGAGCACCGAGCCCTCGTCGCAGAGCGTGGCGATGACGTCGCGCACGTCGTAGACGCGCAACCGGTTCTCCGGGATGGCGCGGCGCAGCAGGCGCTGGTCGGCGGCGCGCCATTCGGGCAGCGCACCCTGGAAATAGGAGAGATATCTCTTGGCGACAGCGACCGCTTCGGCCTCGTCCTCGACGGCGATGTCGACCGTGCCGTTGGGCACCTGCACGCTCATCGGGCCCACTTCCTCGGGCGCGAACACGCCGAGATTCCCGCCTTCGATCATCGCCGGCCCACCCATGCCGATCGATGAGTTCCTGGTCGCGATCACCACGTCGCAGCAGCCCAGGAGGGCGGCATTGCCGGCGAAGCAGCGGCCCGAATTGATGCCGACCAGCGGCGAGGAGCCGCTCAGCCGCCCGAAGAGATGGAAGGCCATGGTGTTCAGGCCGGCCACCGACTGCACGTCGACGTCGCCCGGCCGGCCGCCGCCGCCCTCGGTGAAGAAGACCAGCGGGATGCGCTGCTCCTCGACGATCTCGAACAGCCGGTCCTTCTTGTGGTGGTTGGTCTTGCCCTGCGTGCCGGCCAGCACCGTGTAATCGTAATGCGCCACGGCGACGCGGCTGCGCTCGGGCCCGAACAGCGAGCCGTTGACCCGGCCGATGCCGGTGATGAGACCGTCAGCCGGCGTCTTCTCGATCAGGTCCTCCGCGGTCCGCCGCGTGCGCTGGCTGGCGATGGCGAAGGCGCCCCATTCGACGAAGCTGCCGGGATCGACCAGGTCGTCGAGGTTCTGCCGCGCGGTGCGCTGGTTGGTCTTGCGCCGGCGCGCCACCGCGTCGGGCCGCTTGTCGTCGAGCGTGAGGGCGCGGCGCTCGAAATATTCGGCGAGGTCGGGACGGACATGGTCGAGGTCGATCGTCTCCTCGACCGCCGCGCCCTTCACCTCGACATCGGCCTCCTCGACGAACAGCAGCGCATGGCCTTCGTAGATCGTCTCGCCAGCCGTCACGGCGACGCGCCGCACGTAGCCGCGCGCGGGAACTCCTGATCTCGTGCTGCATCTTCATGGCGTCCATGACCAGCAGCGGCTGGCCCGCGGCCACGGCATCGCCTTCCATCACGGCGATGCTGACGATCGTGCCCTGCATGGGCGCCGGCACCGCCACGGTTCCTTCCGGCGCGTCGGGGACGGCCTCGGCCGCGGTCGGCTGGGCCGTCTTGCCGAACGCCAGCACCGCCAGGGGATCGACGGCGTCGACGCGGGCGCCGGCCTGGCGGGCCGTCGCGGCCGGCGCCGTCGCCTGGAAATAGAGGCCGGACTGCAGCGTCGCCGCCGCGTCGATCAGCTTCCCGGCCTGTTCGTCCACGAAGCGCGTATGCACCCGGTCGGCGCGAACGTCGCCGTGCGCCAGCAGGGCGCGCAGGAAGGCGATGTTGCTGGGCGCGCCTTCCAGGCGGAAGGCCGCGAGCGCGCGTTCGGCACGCGCCAGCGCATCGGCGAAATCGGCCGACGGGCTGTGCACGATCACCTTGGCCAGCAGCGAATCGAAATTGGGATTGGTGCGATAGCCGGCATAGCCGTAGGTGTCGACCCGCACGCCCGGGCCCGAGGGCGGCTCGAACACGGTGAGCGTGCCGCCGCCCGGCCTGGCCGAGCCGTCCTCGGTCATGGTCTCCATGTTGACGCGAAGCTGGATGGCATGGCCGCGCGGCTCGGCGCCCGTGAGGCCGGCCTCGGCCAGGCTTACGCCGCCGGCCAGCTTCAGCTGGGCCTTCACCAGATCGACGCCCCACACTTCCTCGGTGACGGTGTGCTCCACCTGCAGGCGCGGATTGGCCTCGATGAAGAAGAAGTCCTTTCCGTCGACCAGGAACTCGAAGGTGCCGAGGCTGCGGTATTTCACGGCCTTGGCCATGGTGACCGCCGCCGCGATGATCTTTTTCCTCAGCGCCGGCTCGAGGTTGGGGCTGGGCGCCAGCTCGACGATCTTCTGGCTGCGCCGCTGCAGGGTACATTCGCGCTCGCCCAGCGCCACGATGCCGCCCTTGCCGTCACCGACGATCTGCACCTCGATGTGGCGGGCGCGGCCGACCAGCCGCTCGGCATAGAGGTCGCCGTTGCCGAAGGCCGATTTCGCTTCGGCGGCGGCGCGCGCGAAGGCGTCGGTGATCTCGCCTTCCGACTTGATCAAGCGCATCCCGCGCCCACCGCCGCCGGCGATGGCTTTCAGCGCAATGCCTGCCGTTGCATGCTTCTTGAAGAACGCAACCGCGCCGGCAAGATCGGTCACTTCCGTGCCCGGCAAGACCGGCACCCTGCACTTCGCGGCATGGGCGCGGGCGCGCGCCTTGTCGCCGAACAGTCTCAGCTGCTCGGGCGTTGGCCCGACGAAGGTGATCCTGGCGGCGGCGCAAGCCTCGGCGAAGTCGGCGTTCTCGGCAAGGAAGCCATAACCTGGATGAACCGAATCGCAGCGGGCCTTCCTGGCCGCCGCGATCACGCCCGCAATGTCGAGATAGGCGGCCGCACCGCGTCCCCCGAGGGTTGTCGCCTCGTCGACCCGCCGGACGTGCAGCGACGTGGCGTCGTCTTCGGAATGGACGCCGACAGTGGCGACCCCGAGCTCGGCGGCGGCCTGGGCGATGCGGATGGCGATTTCGCCGCGATTGGCGATCAGGAGTTTCTTGAGCATGGCGGCGCGTCTCGGGCTAAAAACCCTTCATGGTGAAAAGGCTGCTCATTGTGGCGCACGCGCCGTCGGAGAACACCCTTTCCCTGCGCGCCGCCGCCGAACGGGGCGCGCGCAGCGAAACGGCTGTCGAGGTGCGCATGGTGGCGCCGTTGCAGGCCGGCGCCGACGACGTGCTGGCCGCCGACGCGGTGATCCTCGGCACGACCGAAAACCTGGGCTACATGAGCGGCGCGCTGAAGGACTTCTTCGACCGCTCCTACAACCCGCTGCTGGAGAAGACGCAAGGGTTGCCCTACGCGCTTTACATCCGCGCCGGCAGCGACGGCACCGGCACGCGCCGCGGCGTGGAAACGATCACGACCGGCCTGCGCTGGCGCGCGGTGCAGGAACCCCTGATCTGCAAGGGCCCCTGGCAGCCGGTCTTCGCCGAACAGTGCGAAGAGCTGGGGGCGGCGATGGCCGCAGGCCTCGCCGCCGGCATCTTCTGAGCCGGAGGGCGCCCCTGGCCTACTCCGCCGCCATCGGCATCTTCACCGAGTTCGAGCGCGTCCAGCACCTTCGGGGGCGACATGGGCAGGCTGTCGAGGCGCAGGCCCAGGGCGTCATGGATGGCATTGGCGACCGCCGCCATCACCGGGACGAGCGGCACCTCGCCGACGCCGCGAACGCCCTGCGGATGCTTGGGATTGGGGATCTCGATCATGACCGCATCGAGCCTCGGCAGGTCCGAGGTGACCGGCATGCGATAGTCGAGGAAGCCCGGGTTATCGAGCCGGCCGTTCTTGTCGTAGATGTACTCCTCGCTCAACGCCCAGCCGATGCCCTGGGCGACGCCGCCCTGCATCTGGCCCTCGACGTAGTCGGGATGGATCGCCCGGCCGACGTCCTGGAAGGCTGTGTAGCGCGTGACCCAGACGCGGCCGGTGTCGCGGTCGACCTCGACGTCGCAGATGTGCGTGCTGAAGCCGCCTTCCGCGCCGGTGGTGTTGGTCGAGGCGCCGGCGCCGATCGGCCCGCCGGTCTCGGTCGCGCGGGCGGCAAGCTGCGCCAGCGACAGCGGATCGAACTTGCCGGCATTGTCGCCGGCGGGCTTGGCCTCGCCGTTCTCCCACTTCACCGCGTCGGGATCGATCTTCCAGATCAGGGCCGCGCGCCGGCGCAGATCGGTGATGACCTTCTCCGCCGCCTGCGTCACCACCATGGCGGACGCGAAGGTGACGCGGCTGCCGCCGGTCAGGTTCGAGAAGCCGATGCTGCTGGTGTCGCCGATCAGCACCTGCACCTTGCCGTGGTCGATGCCCAGGAGCTCGGCGGCGATGTTGGCCGTCGAAGCGCGCGAGCCGCCGATGTCGGGGTGGCCGGTCATCACCACGACCGAACCGTCCTCGTTGATCCTCATCTCCGCGCTCGATTCGCCGCCGGCGTTGAACCAGTAGCCGCTCGCCACGCCGCGGCCCTGGTTGGGCTTGAGCGGCGCCTTGTAGTGCGGATGGGCGAGCGCCCGCTTCACCGTCTCCTCGTAGCCCATCACCGGATAGACCGGACCGTGCACCGCCTTGGTGCCCTGCTTGGCGGCGTTTTTCAGGCGCAGCTCGAGCGGATCCATCTTGAGCTTCTCGGCCAGTTCGTCCAGCACGCACTCGACGGCATAGGCGCCGATCGGCGCGCCGGGCGCGCGATAGGCCGCCACCTTCGACCGGTTGGAGACGACGTCATAGCCCAGCGTGTGGGCGTTCGGGATGTCGTACGGCCCGAAGGCGCAGCCCGCAGCGCCGCGGATCGGCGAGCCGGGGAAGGCGCCAGCCTGCAGCCAGTAGGTGCCCTGGCCGGCGACGATGGTGCCGTCCTTCTTGGCGCCGATCCTGACCTTGCTCATCGAGCCCGAGGTCGGCCCGGAGGCGCGGAACACCTCCTCGCGCGACATCACCATCTTGACTGGCTTGCCCGACTTGCGGGCCAGCACCAGCGCCAGCGGCTCGAGATAGATGATGGTCTTGCCGCCGAAGCCGCCGCCGATCTCGGCCGGGATAGCGCGGATATCGCTTTGCGCCATGCCGGTCAGCAGGGCGGACATGGCGCGGACCATGAACTGGCCCTGGCTCGAGCTCCAGATCGTGGCCTTGCCGTCGGTGACGCTGACCAGGCAGGCATGTGGCTCGATATAGCCCTGGTGCACGGCCTCGGTCTTGAAGCTGCGCTCGACGATCACGTCGGCTTCCTTGAAGCCGGCCTCGACATCGCCCTTCTTGTGCTCGAGCGTGCCCGCGATGTTGGAGGGCCTGCCCTCGAACTTGATATGGTCGTGCAGGATGGCCGCGCCGGGCTTCATCGCCGCCTCGACGTCGATCGCCCAGGGCAGAACCTCGTAGTCGACCTCGATCAGCTTGAGCGCTTCAGCGGCGATCGCCTGAGTGGTCGCGGCGACGGCGGCCACCGGATGGCCGTGGAACAGCGCCTTGTTGCGCGCCATCACGTTTCGGCACATCCAGCGCATGTCCTGGATGCCCAGCATCACCGGACCCTTGTCGATCGGGAAGTCGACGATGTCCTTGGACGTCATGACCGCCTGCACGCCCGGCAGCGCCTCGGCCTTCGAGGTGTCGATCGACTTGATGCGGGCATGAGGATGGGGGCTGCGCAGCACCTTGCCCCAGATCATGCCGGGCATGGTGGTGTCGGCGGCGTAGGCCGCCCGCCCCGTGACCTTGTCGGCGCCGTCCGGCCGAGGCGTGCGCTTGCCGATCCACTTGTTGTCCGGGTTGTCGACGGTCATGGCTGTCATCCTGTTCGTTCGGTGAGCGGTGCACAGTTCCCGTAATCAGAACGGGTCCCAACCCCAAGATCAAGCGGGATATGGCTATTCGGCGGCCTGGCGGCCCTTCTTATCGGCCGGATCGTCCATCATGACGGTGATGTCAGCCGCAATGTGATGGGTCGGCCCCTCGGCGCCCTGGTTCTCCTGCACGATGGTGCGGCCGTAGGCCGAGACCGTGGGAACCGCCTCCGGAGCGACCGGCGCCGCCCGCTTCTTGCGCTTGAGCGCCGCCTCGATGAAGGGCGCCAGTTCGGCCTGCTTGCGGGCGTCGCGCGCGGCCTGGTCGGCCTTCAGCGCCGGCATCACCTGGGCGGCGAAGAGGTTCAGGGACGCGCAGATATGCTCGTGCTTGTTACGGCCGCCCTGCTGGATGAACACGACCTGGTCGACGCCGGCCTCCTGGTACTGGCGCAAATGGTCGGTGAGCTCCGCCGGCGTGCCGATGCCGCTGCCCTGCCCGACCGGCGGCAGCTTGTCCTTGGCCGCCTCGAAGCGTTGCCAGACATCGGTGACGCCCGGCTGGTGATGGCCGTAGACATAATAGTGGCCCAGCGAATAGCCGAAGAACTGGAAGCCCTCGGCGCCGCGGCGGCGCGCCTCGTCGCGATCCTCGTGACAGGAAAAGCCCGTCACCATGGCGACGTTGGCGTTCACCGTGTGGCCGATCGGCACGCACTGGTCGCTCTTGATGATCTCGTAGTACTCGTGCGCCCACTTGCCGGCCTCGGCCGGATCGACGAAGGCGAAGGTGAGCGCGCCGATGCCGGCGCGCGCGGCGGCATGGATGGTCTCGCGCCGGCTGCAGGCCACCCAGATCGGCGGGTGGGGCTTCTGCAACGGCTTGGGCACGACGTTGCGCACCGGCATGGAGAAGAACCTGCCCTTGAAGCCGGGATAGGGACTCATGGCCATCATGTCGGCGGTCTGCTCGACCGCCTCGGCCCACATCGCCTTCTTCTCGGCGGGGTCGATGCCGAAGCCCTCCAGCTCCACGCGCGAGGCCGATTTGCCGGTGCCCCAGTCGACCCGGCCGTCGGAGACGAGGTCGAGGGTGGCGATGCGCTCGGCGACGCGGGCCGGATGATTGTAGCCCGGCGGCGCCAGCACGACGCCATGGCCGATGCGGATGCGGCTGGTACGCGCGGCGCAGGCGGCCAGGAACACTTCCGGCGCGGAGGAATGGGCGTACTCCTCGAGGAAGTGGTGCTCGACCTCCCAGATGTAGTCGATGCCCAGGCGATCGGCCAATTCGACCTGCGCCAGGGCGTCCTTGAACAGGCGGTGCTCGGTGTCGCCGGTCCAGGGACGCGGGAGCTGGTGCTCGTACAGAAGCCCGAAGCGCATGGCTCTCTCCTCAGTGAGCGGTCCAGCCGCCATCGACGACCAGGCCAGCCCCTGTCATGAAGCCCGCATCGTCCGACGCCAGGAACACGATGCCCTTGGCGATGTCATCGGCGACACCGAGCCGGCCGATCGGGTGCAGGGCGAGCGTGGCCTGGCGGGCCCTTTCGGTGTCGTTGGTGCCCTGCTGGCGGGCGCGCATGGCGAAGGTCTGCTGGCCCATGTCGGTCTCGATGAGGCCGGGATGGATCGAGTTGACGCGGATCCTGTAGCCCTTGCGGCCGAACTCCAGCGCCGTCGACTTGGTGAACAGCGTCACGCCGCCCTTGGTCAGTGAGTAGAGCGGGTCGAGCTGCGAGCCGACCAAGCCGGCGATCGAAGCCAGGTTGACGATGGCAGCCCCATGCTCGCTCGTGGCGCCGCTCGCCTTGAGATGCGGCAGGGCGGCGCGCGTGCCCAGCAGCACACCGGTCAGGTTGACGGCCACGAGCTTGTGCCACTCGTCGAGGCTCGCCTCTTCGACGCCCTTGCCGACGAAGACGCCGGCATTGTTCACCAGGATGTCGAGCTTGCCGAACTTCTTCACCGTGGCGTCCATGGCGGCGGCCCAGCTCGCCTCCTGGGTGACGTCGAGCGAGACGTAGAGCGCCTGGCCGCCGGCGGCTTCGATCTCCTTCGCCGTCTGCCGGCCGCGCTCGTCCAGAACGTCGCCGATCGCCACCTTGGCGCCGGCGCTCGCCATGAGTCTCGCCGTGGCGCCGCCGATGCCGCGCGCCGCGCCACTGAGAAAGGCTACCTTGCCATCGAGACGGTTCATGACGCCTTGCCCAGCTTGTTGAAGGGAATGTCCTTGTCGACCCTGATGTCGGCGGGCATGCCCAGAACGCGCTCGGCCACGATGTTGCGCAGGATCTCGTCGGTGCCGCCGGCGATGCGGAAGCCGGCGCCGCCGATCCACTGCGCCTGGAAGCCGGCGGCGTGCGGCACGTCTTCCTTCATGATGCCGGCCGGCCCCATCAGCTCCATGGCGAAGGCGCCCATGTCCTGCATCTTGGGCGCCGCCACGATCTTGATGATCGAGGACTCCGGCCCCGGCGTCTGGCCCTTGGAGAGCGCGGTCAGGGTGCGGTAGCGTGTCAGCTTCAGGCCCTGCTGCTGGACGTACCAGTCGGCGATCTTGCCCCTCACCTGCTGGTTCTTGATCGCCGGCCCGTCCTCGAGATCAGTGTCGCGCGCCAGTTCCATCAGCTCGTCGACATCGAGGCCGCCCGACGGCAGGCCGACCGCCAGCCGCTCGTTCATCAGGGTGGTGAGTGCCGCCTTCCAGCCCTCGCCCACCTTGCCCAGCCGCTGGCTGTCGGGAATGCGCACGTCAGTGAAGAACACCTCGTTGAAGTTGGCGCCGCCCGACATCTGCTTGATCGGCCGCACCTCCACGCCCGGCGTCTTCATCGACAGGAAGAACATGGTGAGGCCGGCGTGCTTCGGGACATTGGGGTCGGTGCGGGTGATGATGATGCCGTAGTCGCTGTAATGCGCGCCCGAGGTCCACACCTTCTGGCCGTTGATCACCCAGCCGTCGCCCCCATCAGGTAATTTGGCGCGCTCGGCCCGGGTGCGGATGCCCGCCACGTCGGAGCCCGCCGCCGGCTCGGAGAAGAGCTGGCACCACACCTCATCGCCATGAAGGGCCGGCTTGACGTACCGCGTGAGATGCTCGGGCGCCGCATAGGCCATCATGGTGGGGATGCACATGCCCAGGCCGATATCGAAGAAGCCCAGCGGCACCAGGTAGTTCGCCTCTTCCTGCTGGTAGATCACCTGCAGGATGGGCGAACCGCCGCGGCCGCCATATTCCTTCGGCCAGGTGATGCGCGCGTAGCCCGCCTTGGCCTTCTTGTCCTGCCATTCCTTGGCCTTCTTCAGCAGCTCGGGATCGTCGTTGCGCGCCCGGAAGCTCTGCCTGTCGTCGCTCTTGCGCGTGGCGTTGGCGTCGAGCCAGGCGCGCACTTCCTTGCGGAACGCGGCTTCTTCCGGCGTGTCGTTGAAATCCATGGCTTCCTCCGGGGCTCTAGGCCGCGTTCTTCTGTTCGAGACGGCTCACCAGCTTGTCCTTCCAAACCATCGGCCCGCCCAGCGACAGCGCCATGACGCGGGCGCGGCGGTAGTGGAACTGCGTGTCGGCCTCCCAGGTGAAGCCGATGCCGCCATGGGTCTGGATGTTCTCCTTCGAGGCGAAGTCGTAGGCGTCGGTCGCCGCGATGCGCGCCGCCGCAGCGGCGATCGGCAGGTCGGCCCCGCCGTCGGTCAGCATCATGGCGCCGTAATAGGCGTTGGAGCGCGCCAGCTCGAGCTTGACGTAGCAGTCGGCAAGCTTGTGCTTGATCGCCTGGTAGGAGCCGATGGCGCGGCCGAAGGCCTGGCGCTGCAGCGCATAGTCGCGCGCCATCCACATCGCCGCTTCGGCGCCGCCCACCTGGGCGAAGGCGAAATACACGGCCGCCGCATCGTAGAGGCGCTCCAGCGTCCGCCAGCCCTCGCCTTCGGCGCCCAGCAATTCCGCCGACGCATCCTTGAAGGTGAGCTCGGCGTGCTTGCGCGCGGGGTCGATCGTCTCGACGCGCTTCCTGCTCACGGCCGCCTGCTTGAGATCGACCAGCACCAGCGACATCGCGCGATCACCCTGCCCTCCGGTGTTGGCGAGCACGATGGCGAAGGTCGCGGCCTCGCCGTCGGCCACCGGCACCTTCCTGCCGTTGAGGCGCCCGCCGCCGAAGGTCGTGCGGATGGCGCGCGGCCTGGGCGGCTGTGGGCCCTCGGCGACGGCGAGCGTGCCGATCGCCTCGCCCGACGCCAGCATCGGCAGCCACTTCTTCCTCTGCGCCTCGGAGCCCGCGAGCTTCAGCGCCTCGGTCGCCAGGACGACCGACGTGTCGAACGGCACCGGCGCGGCGGCGCGGCCGATCTCCTCGGCGACGACGCAAAGCTCCAGCGGCGAGAGGCCGAGGCCGCCGAACGCCTCCGGAATGCCGATGCCCGGCACGCCGAGATCGACAAGTCCTTTCCATACGTCCTCGGCGTGGGTCTCGTTGCCGTCGAGCACGCGGCGCACGACCTTGGTCGGGCACTTGTCGGCGAGGAACTTGCGAACCTGCTCCTTGAGCAGCTTCTGGTCGTCGGAGAAATCGAAGTTCATGATGGCCGAAGCCTAGCAAGCAAGCCCGCACCGGGGAACGGTAGAAGGTTCCGTCAGGCGGGTTCGGCGATGTGATAGGGTGCGGTCATGGAAACGACGCAAATCAAGGATTGGCACGCCCACGTCTACTTCGACGCCGCCTCGCGCGATCCCGCCTGGGCGTTGCGCGAGAAGATCGAGAAGAATTTCGACATCCAGATGGGCCGCTTCCACGAGAAGCCCGTGGGGCCGCATCCGCGCTTCAGCTACCAGGTCCATTTCCGAAACGACCAGCTTGCGCCATTGCTGTCCTGGCTGGCGCTCAACCGCGGCGACCTCACGGTGTTCGTGCATCCCAATACGGGCCAGGATCTCGAAGACCATCGCGATCGCGCCCTCTGGCTGGGCGAGCAGGTGCCGCTCCTCCTCGATGTGCTCAAGAAGAAGGATTGACCATGGACTCGTTGCTGCCGCTGGCCAGACAAGTCGGCGAGAAACTGAAGGCGCGCAAGGAGACGGTCGGCGTCTCCGAATCGTCGGCGGGAGGACTGATCTCCGCCGTGCTGCTCGCCGTGCCCGGCGCCTCGGCCTACTTCATGGGCGGCGCCGTGGTCTATACGCGTCCGGCGGGCGAAGCCTTCCTGACGGCGACCAAGGAAAAGCGGGCGGGCATCCGCTCGTCTTCCGAGCCGTGGGCGACATTGGCGGCCGAGCTGGTGCGCGAGCGGCTGAACACGACCTGGGGCCTTGCGGAGACCGGCGCGTCAGGACCGACCGGCAACTCCTACGGCGATCCGGCCGGCCATACCTGCGTCGCCGTCGTCGGCCCCAAGGGCAAGATGGCGCGCACCCTGCGCACCGGTTCCAACGATCGTGTTGCCAACATGCGCGCCTTCGCGGCGGAGGCGCTGAAAATCCTCGACGAACAACTTTCCTAGCTCAGACGCCGCCGCGCAGATGGTCACCTTCGCCACTATTCCCTGCTCTTGTTCGAAGGCCTCAGATCGTCCAGCTCAGGATGTTGCTTGTTCAAAGGATCGAGCAGGTCGGTCTGGATTCTGCCTATAATGGATCCCGTCGCCCTTCTCCTGGCCTCATAGTCGGCGCTGGACAGCGCTTTCCGAGAGATCAGAAGCGATTCGGAAAGCGCTTCTATCGCTCGCAAACATAGGCGTTGCAACTCAATGGCCGTTTCCTTGGTCATTCACAGGCCGCCCATACATCCCGAGGTCAGCCGGCCTTCGCACGGAACAGCGCGGCGAGAGCGAGGCTCGCCCAGCCCAGGATGAAGGCGGCGCCGCCGATCGGCGCCACCGCGCCGAACCATCGCGGGCCGCCGAAAGCGAGCGCGTAGAGAGCGCCCGGGAAGAGCACGCTGCCGGCCAGGAACAGACACAGCGCGGCCAGCGCGAGGCCACCGTTCAGCGTCCCGCCGCGCGACAGCACGACCACGGCCAGGATCGCCAGCGCATGGATCATCTCGTAGTGGCTGCCCGTCTGCAGCCACTCGCGGGCCTTGAGGCCGGCCTCGGTCGAGAGGTCGAGGCCATGCGCCGCGAAGGCGCCGACGGCAACCGAGATCGCGCCGCTCAGCGCGGCGACGACGATCCAGCCCGAGGCGGCGGCGCCCATGGAAGCTACTGCGGCCGCGGCGGCCGGCCGCCGGCCGTCATGCCGCCGTCGATCACCAGCTCCTGCCCCGTCATGTAGTTCGAGGCCTCGCTGCACAGGAACAGCACGCCGTTGGCGATGTCCTGCGCTTCGCCCACGCGCGGGATCGGCACGACCGCGGCGGCGCGCTCGCGGGGGTCGATCGGCGCGTTGCGGCGATTGCCCTCGGCGCCGGTCGGGATCTTGCCCCAGATCGGCGTGGCGATGATGCCGGGATGGACCGAGTTGCAGCGGATCCCGTCGGCGGCATGCTCCATCGCCACCGACTTGGCGAGAAGGCGCACGCCGCCCTTGGTCGCCGAGTAGGCGGCGAGGCCGGGCGCGCCGCGCAGGCCGGCGATCGACGACATCAGCACGATCGAGCCGCCGCCCGCCTTCTTCATGGCCGGGATGGCATGCTTGATCGACAGGAATACGCCGTCGAGGTTGATCGCCTGCTGACGCTGCCAGTCGGCCAGCGTCATGGTCTCGATCGGCGACATGATGCCGATGCCGGCATTGGCCACCATGATGTCGAGCCGGCCGAAGCGCTTCTCCGCCTCGGCGATCACGCCGGGCCACGCCGCCTCGTCGCGCACGTCATGGCGCAGGTAATGCGCCTTGCCGCCTGCCTTGGTGATGCGCTCGACGACGCCCTTGCCCAGCGGGTCGTCGATGTCGGTGATCAGCACCGACGCCCCCTCGCGCGCCAGCGTCTCCGAGCAGGCCTCGCCGATGCCCGAAGCGCCGCCGGTGACGACGGCGACCTTGCCCGCGACCTGGCCCATCGGCTCAGCGGCCCTTGAAGTTGCCGACGCGCTTCTCGGCGTAGGACTTGATGCCTTCCTTGAAGTCCTCGGTCTTGCGCGTCCAATCCTGCTCGGTGAGCTCGCGCTCGGTCGCGACCTCGGCGGCGTCCGCGAAGCCGCGGCGCATGGTCTCGCGCGTCGACAAGAGCGCCAGCGGCGCCGATTCGGCGATCTCCTTGGCCAGCGTCATCGCACCCTTGCGCACGTCGGCCAGCGGCACCAGCACGTCGGCCAGCCCCCAGGCGACCGCCTCCTCGCCGCCGATGCGGCGGCCGGTATAGAACATCAGGTTGGCGCGCTGCTGACCGATCAGGCGCGGCAGGGTGAAGGTCAGCGAGAAGCCCGGATGGAAGCCCAGCCGCGTGAAGTTGGCGGCGAAGCGCCCTTCGGCGCAGGTCACGCGGAAGTCGGCCATCACCGCGAGGCCCAGGCCGCCGCCGATCGCCGGGCCCTGCACCGCCGCGACGCTGGGCTTCCTGGCGCGGAACAGGCGGGTCGCCTCCTTGTAGAGATGCTTGCCGCTCTCCGCCGCGCCGGTCTGCGGACGGTTGGCGAAATCGGCGCCGGCGCAGAACGACTTGCCCTGGGCGCAGAGAACATAGGCGCGGATGTTGCCGTCGCGGTCGAACGCCTCGAAGGCATCGGCGATCTGGTTGATCAGCGAATTGTCGAAGAAATTGTGCGGCGGCCGCTGGATCTCGACGACGCCGACATGACCCTCGCTGCTGACGCCGATGTCCTTGTAGGTGGCGCTCATCAATTCTCTCCCACGGGCTATAAATGAGCCCGGATATTGCCCCGCCGCCGGGGCGCCCGTCGAGGCAGCAGTCGAGTTGGGAGGATGAAAATGCCGCAAAGCGAACGCCATGCACTGGTCATCGGCGGAGGCACCATGGGCGTGGGAATCATCGCCATGTTCCTGGGCGGTGGCTGGAAGGTCGATGTCGTGTCGCGTTCGGCCTCGACCCGCGAGGGCCTGCCGGAGGCCTGCAAGCGGGCCCTTGCCGCACTCGGCAAGCCGTCCGACACGAGCAGCCTCGCCACCTTTGCCACGCTCGCCGAAGCGTCCTGGCCCACGATCGAGATCGCGGTCGAAACCGTCACCGAAGACCTGGCGCTGAAGCAGACGCTGTTCGCCGAGATGGAGACGCTCGCCACGCCCGATTGCGCACTCACGTCCAACTCGTCGAGTTTCCCGATCAGCGAGATCGGCAAGGGCCTCAAGACCCAGGGTCGCATGATGGGCCTTCACTTCTTCATGCCAGCCCATCTCATTCCGCTCGTGGAGGTGGTGCGGTCGGTCCACACCGATCCGAAACAGGCCGAACGGGCCGGCGAGATCATGGCCTCGCTCGGCAAGCGACCCGTCCAGGTCAAGAAGGACGTGATCGGCTTCCTGGGCAACCGCATCCAGGGCGCACTGATGCGCGAGGCGTTGTGGCTGATCGAGCAGGGCGTCGCCTCGCCCGAGGACATCGACGCCACGGTGCGTTTGAGCTTCGGCTTCCGCTACGCCGCCGCCGGCCCGATCGTGCAGAAGGAGCATTCGGGCTGGGACACGACCTGCGCGGTGGCCAAGATCATCTGGCCCGACCTCACCAACGCCGACGGACCGCCGCCCATCCTGCAGCGCAACGTCGACGAAGGCCGCCTCGGCTTCAAGACCAAGCGCGGCTTCTTCGAGTGGAACGACGAGTCCATCGCAAAAGAGCGCGCCCGTTACGAGCGCGCTCTTCGCAAATGTCTCGAGATCTTCCGCGACGAGGGAATTCTCTAGGCGCTCCGGCCACGAGCCCGACCGCCGCCGCCGAAGCGGCGACCGCCGCCGCCATGGCCGCGCGGGCCGCCGAACGGCGGCTGATCACCCTGCGGACGGGGCGTGTAGGGGCGGTTTGCCCGCGGGCGGGCGCTATAGGTCTGCTCGCCCTGGGGACGGTCGCCTTGCGGACGATCGCCTTGGGAACGGTAGTCGCCGCGAGACCATTGATGCTCGGCCGGCACGGGCGGACGGTCGCCGCGCGAGCGGTCGCCGAAGGAGCGATGACCGCCGCGGCCGGGACCACGATGCTCGCGCGGGCGCTCATCGCGCTCGTCGCGAGCGGAACGCTCCTCGCGGGCGCGCGGCGGCGGCGCGGCCGGCATGTCCTCGTTGGCCGGCGTCGAAACGACGGCGATGCGCTGGTTGGTCAGCCGCTCGATGCTCTTGAGCTGGCCGCGCTCGCTGCCGTCGCAGAACGACAGCGCGACGCCCGAGGCGCCGGCGCGCGCGGTGCGGCCGATGCGATGGACGTAGCTCTCGGCGTCGGCCGGCAGCTCGTAGTTGATGACGTGGGTCACGCCGCTGACGTCGATGCCGCGCGAGGCGAGATCGGTGGCGACCAGCACGCGGGCGCGGCCGCGGCTGAAATTGTCGAGCGCCTTCTGGCGGGCGTTCTGCGACTTGTTGCCGTGGATCGCCTCGGAGCGCACGCCGCGATCCTCCAGCGCCTCGGCGACGCGGTTGGCGCCGCGCTTGGTGCGGGTGAAGACGATGACGCGTTCGAGCGTCTCGTCACTGAGCAGATGGCTGAGCAGCGCGCGCTTGCTGGCGGCATTCACGAAATAGACGCGCTGGTCGACCTTCTCGACCGTGCGGCCCTGCGGGGCGATCTCGACACGCTCGGGGTTCTTCAGGATCTCCGACGCGAGCTTGGCGACGTCGCCCGGCATGGTGGCGGAGAACAGCAGCGTCTGGCGCTGCTTGGAGACCGAAGCCACGATGCGCCGCACGTCGCGGATGAAGCCCATGTCGAACATGCGGTCGGCCTCGTCGAGGACGAGGAAGGTCACATGGGCCAGCTTCACGTTGCCGCGCTCGACCAGGTCGAGCAGGCGGCCCGGCGTGGCGACCAGGATGTCGACGCCGCGATTCAGGGTCTCGATCTGGCGGCCGTAGCCCAGGCCGCCGACGACAGTGGCCAGGCGCAGGCCGAGGCCGCGGCCGTAGGTGTCGAAGCTGCGCGAGATCTGGACCGCGAGCTCCCGGGTCGGCGCCAGCACGAGGGCACGCGGGTGCTTGGGCTGCGGACGCTCGCGGAAGCCGGAAAGGTGCTGCAGCACGGGCAGCGCGAAGGCCGCGGTCTTGCCGGTGCCGGTCTGGGCGATGCCCAGCACGTCGCGGCCCTGCAGCAGCGCCGGGATGGTGCGCGCCTGGATGGGCGTGGGCACCGTGTACTTGGCGGCTTCGAGGGCACGCAACAGCGGCTCGGCCAGGCCGAGATCCGCGAACGAAACATTACTCACTGGAATTAAAGTCCTTTTGGCCGCCGACCGTGCCTATCGGGCACGCGTATGTAGGGCGGCTTTTGGCCCGTTCCCGCGCGCGGCTGGGACGGCTCTTGTTTTGGGGATTGTCTCGGGATGAAGCGCCGTCGAATGGGAGGCGCGTCGCGCGATCGCGAGAAACCTTGGTCAGCCCACCAGGAAGCGGGCTGCGCCGTATATGATGGTGCAGCGCAGCGAAGTCAAGTGACGGAATTGCGGCGCAGAGGTCGCGAGCGCGGCGAGGGACCCTTTACGGCCTCACGATGCCCTGCGCTTGCGGATCAGCTTGCCCGGCAGCGCGCCGGTCGGCTCGTTGTCGCGCAGCAGGACCTGGCCGTTGACGATGGTGGCCTGCATGCCGTCGCATTTCTGCTTCAGCCGCTTGGCGCCGGCCGGGAGGTCGCACACCACTTCGGGCATGCGCGGCCCCACCGTGTCCGGATCGAACACCACGATGTCGGCGGCCATGCCCTCGCGCAGCAGGCCGCGGTCGTGGAAGCCGAACTGGGTGGCGGTGTCGCAGGTGATCAGCTTCACCGCCTCCTCGAGCGTGAAGGCCTGCTTGTCGCGCACCCAGTGGCTGAGCAGGTGCGTCTGCAGGGAGCTGTCCATGATCTGCGACACGTGCGCGCCGGAATCGGAGAAGGTCACGACCGAACGCGGATGCTTCATCAGCTCCAGCGCCTCGGCCTGGTTCTCGTTGGCGACCGGCTGGGTCATGAAGAACTTCATGTCGCGCTCGAGCGCCATGTCGATCATCAGCTCGACGGGATGGGTGTTGCGCTGGCGCGCCAGCTCGGCCATCGACTTGTGCGGGCCCTGCATCCTGTCGAGCGCGAAGATCCAGTCCCATTCCGGCGGCCGCGCCTCCGTGCCGCGCACCAGCGGCCCTTCGTAGGGTCGCGAGGCGATCTCGACCAGGCGGCGGCGCATGTCGGGATCGAGCAGCGCCTTCTTCTGCTCGGCCAGCGGCTTGGCGCGCATCTCGCGCCACAGCTCCCACTTGTCGAACGGCAGCTGCGTCTCGAAGGACAGCAGCACGTTCAACGCCCGGCTGTGCACCTGGGCGAACATGCGCCCGCCCTGCCTGCACGGTGCGCTCGATGATGTCGAAGGTGGTGCGCCAGCCGCCCGGCATCTTGCGCCGGTTGAACAGGCCGAAGGTGATCGGCCGGCCGCTCTCGATGGCGAGCTTCGAGAGGCCATCGTAGTAGCGCCGTGCCTTCTCGCTGTCGGCGCCGCGCGGCTCGCCCGCGACCTCGACCATGCCGCCGCCCATCGCCTTGACCAGCGTCTCGAATTCTTCCCACGTGGCGAGTCGGCTGGCGACGGGCTTGTCGTCGGAGGTCTGATGGTTGACCGAGCGCGTTGTCGAGAAGCCGTGCGCGCCGGCGGCGACGGCCTCCTTCGTCAGATGGACCATCTTCTTGAGGTCGTCCTCGGTCGCTTCGTCGGTGAAGGCGCGCTGGCCCATCACATAGGTGCGCAGCGCGCAGTGGCCCATGTAGCCCGCGTAGTTGATGCCCTTGGGCAGCGCGTCGAGAACATCGAGGAATTCGGGAAAGCTCTCCCAGCGCCACTTGATGCCGGCCAGCATGGCGGCGCGGCTGATGTCCTCGGCGCGCTCGAGATTGCGGAAGACGAGGTCGGCCTCGCTCTCGCGGCAGGGCGCCAGGGTGAAGCCGCAATTGCCCATCACCACGCTGGTCACGCCCTGGAAGCAGGAGCTGGTGCCGATGGGATCCCAGAAGATCTGGGCGTCCATGTGGGTGTGGCCGTCGACGAAGCCCGGCGCCACGACGCGGCCTTCGGCGTCGACGGTTTCCGCCGCGGTGGCGCCGTTCAGCCGGCCGATTTCCGCGATGCGGCCGTCCTTGACGCCGATGTCACCCCGATAACGCGGTAGTCCGGACCCATCGACGATCATGCCGTCCTTGACGACGAGGTCGAATGCCATGGCGATCCTCCGGCGATTTTCGCAAGCGTACGCCCCCCGCCGGCACCGTCAATCGCTGGCAAGCGCATGGCTGCCGCCCTAGGATTGCGCAACCAAAGGTGAGGAAACATGGAATTCGGCGTCCTTTTCACATCGCATCCGAACCCGAAGGAGGAGCCCTATCCCCATCGTGAGGTGCACGCCCGCACCACGGACGAAGTCGTCGAGGCCGAGCGGCTGGGCTACGACACGGCGTGGATCGCCGAGCACCACTTCTCGACGAGCTACGGCATCATGCCGGACTGCTTCGCCTACATGGCCTATCTCGCGGCCAGGACCAGCCGCATCAAGCTCGCCTCGGGCGTGATCACGCTGCCGCTCTACGATCCGATCCGCGTCGTGGAGAACGCCAACTTCGTCGACATCCTCTCGGGCGGCCGCGTCATGCTGGGCATCGGCTCGGGCTACCGGCCCTACGAGTTCGAAGGCCTGGGCAAGGATTTCGAGGGCCGCCGCGACATGGTCGAGGAGGCGGTCGGGCTGATGTTCGACGCCTTCCATCGCCATCGCTACGACCACAAGGGCAGGTACTTCGAGGGTCATGTGCGCGAGCCCTACGAGATGCTGCCGCAGCCCATCCAGATGCCGCATCCGCCGCTCTACATGGCGGGCGGCACCGACCGCTCGATCGGCTATTGCGGGCGCAACGGCTTCGGCCTGATGCTGTCGACCCTGCCCAGCATCGAGACGCTCGCCGCGCAGACCGCGCTCTACAAGCGCGAGCTCGCCAAGGCGAGCGAAGAGCGGCGCAAAAATCCGGCGGCCGGACAGATCGACATCGCCCGCTGGGTCTATATCGCCGATTCCGACAAGCAGGCGCGCGCCGACACCGAGGAGGCGATCGTGCGCCACATCGCCCATTTCGGCAGCAGCGGCACCGCGGGCTATCTGGGCTCGGTCTCCGAGAAGGGCAACCAGATCAACTACGACGATCTCCTGGCCACCACCCTGCTGCATGGCACGGCCGAGAGCGTGATCGCCCGCCTGCGCGAATTGCAGGCGCGCACCGGCATGACCTCGCTGCTGCTGCACTATCCGCCGTACTACGGGCGCGAGAAGGCGATGAAGAGCCTGAAGCTGTTCGCCGAGCGCGTGATCCCCGCCTTCCGGCCGCCGGCGCAGCGGGTCGCCGCGGCGGAGTGAGACGGCGCCGCGAACTCGCTGGGCGCGCTGCTCACCGTGCTCGCCATGCTGGCCTTCGCCAGCATGGACGCGATCAGCAAGTGGCTGGTCGCCGACTATCCGATCGGCCAGCTGATGTGGATCCGCTACGGCATCTTCTGCCTGTTCGCCTGGTTCGTCGTGCGCCGGCAGGGGCTGGCGACGGCGGCGCGCACGCGGCGGCCCTGGCTGCAGGCCGTGCGTGCCCTGGTGGCGGTGATCGAGAGCGCGGTGTTCGTGCTGGCCTTCCGCTACCTGCCGCTCGCCGACACGCACGCGCTGGCCGCGACCTCGCCCTTGATCGTGATCGCGCTCGGCGTCGCTCTTCCTGGGCGAGAAGGCCGGCGCCGCGCGCTGGCTCGCGGTGGGCGCCGGCTTCATGGGCGTGCTGCTGATCGTGCGGCCGGGCTTTCGCACGCTCGACTGGCCGCTGCTGCTGCCGGTGCTGGGCGCGCTGCTATGGGCCGGCTACCAGATCCTGACGCGGCTCTCCGCGCGCACCGACACGCCGCACACCACCCTGGTCTGGTCGGCCTTCGTGGCGTTCGCCGCCACGACTCTCGTCGGTCCGTGGCAATGGCAATGGCCGGACGCCACGGGCTGGGCGCTGATGGTCGTCGGCGGCAATCCTCGGCGCCCTCGCCCACTATGCCCTGATCCGGGCGCTGGACTATGCCGAGGCCGGCGCCGTCCAGCCCTACGCCTACACGCTGCTGGTCTGGGTGGCGGTCCTGGGCGCCGTCGTGTTCGGCGACATCCCCGACCATTGGACGATGATCGGCGCGGCCATCATCGTGGCCAGCGGCCTCTACACCTGGCGCCACGACCGCCGGGCCGCTAGCGCGGCCACTGCCTGAGCGACACCAGCCCGCCGTCGATCGGCAGCATCAGCCCGGTCACCCAGCGCGATTCGTCCGACGCCAGATAGACCGCGCCATGGGCGATGTCCCAGGCCGTGCCCTCGGCCTTCATCGGCACCATGTTCCGGCGCCGCTCGCGCGCCTCGGCGCCCAGATGCGCCACCATGGGCGTGTGCACCGAGCCGACGACGATACAGTTGGCGCGGATGTTCTGCGTCGCATAGTCGGCCGCCACCGACAGGGTGAAACCGTGCAGGCCGGCCTTGGCGGTCGAATAGGCGACGGCGCCGGGACTGCCCATCAGGCCGAGCGCGCCGGCGATCGACGACACCATGATGATCGAGCCGCCGCCCGCTTCCTTCATCTTCGGAAGGCAGTACCTGGTGCAGAGCATGGTGGTGGTCAGGTTGGCCTCCAGCACCTTGTGCCAGTCGGCCAGCGTCACCGTCTCCGGCGTGCCGGGCGCGCCGATGCCGACATTGTTGTGCAGGATGTCGAGCCTGCCGTACGTCGCGACGGCGAACGCCGCCATGGCCTCGGCCGCGTCGGCCTTGGCGACGTCGCCCGCGAACACCGACGCCTCGCCGCCCTCCTCCCTGATCTGCCTGGCGAGCTTCTCGGCGCGTTCGGCGCTCCGGTTCACCAGCACGACCTTGGCGCCTTCGCGCGCGAACAGGATGGCGGTCGCCATGCCGTTGCCGACGCCCTCGCCGCGCGGCGCCGCGCCCGTCACCACCGCGACCTTGCCCTCGAGTCGTCCGGCCATTTCACTCCCCTTGCCGCAATGCTATTTCGGACGCGGACCTTAGCCGGGAGGCTCGTGCCATGGCCAGCGACACCACCTTCGAGGGCGGCTGCACCTGCCGCCGCATCCGCTATCGCATGACATCCAAGCCGTTGTTCGTGCATTGCTGCCACTGCCGCTGGTGCCAGCGCGAGTCCGGCGCGGCGTTCGCGCTCAACGCCATGATCGAGGCCGACCGCGTCGAACTGCTGAGCGGCGAGCCCGAGCTGGTGGCGACGCCATCGGCCAGCGGCAAGGGCCAGAAGATCTGGCGCTGCCCAACCTGCCGCGTCTCGGTATGGAGTAACTATTCCGGCGCGGGCGATGCCGTGCGCTTCGTGCGCGTGGGCACGCTCGACAATCCGGACGCTCTGCCGCCCGACATCCACATCTTCACCCTGTCCAAGCAGCCCTGGGTCGTGCTGCCCGAGGGGACGCCCGCCGTCGCCGAGTTCTACGACATCAAGAAGATGTGGCCCAAGGAGAGCCTGGAGCGCCGCGCCGCGATGAGGAGAGGCTAGCTTCATGCCCTTGAAGCCGGCCACGCGCGACAGGCTGAAGTCCGTGGGCACGGCGGACGTGGCGGCCGCGCTCGCCAAGCGCGGCCTGCGCCGGCAATCCGTGCCGGGCCTGCGTCCGCTGTCGGCCTTCCAGGACGCGCTGGTCGGCGCGGCGGCCGAAACGATCGGAGCGTGCCTGCCCGGCAGCGTGCTGGTCGTGCAAGGCGGCGCAAACGCCATCCCCGTGGCGGCCCTCCTGCGGCGCCGGGTGGCCGGCATCGTGGCCGATGCCGGCTTGCGCAATGCCGCCGAGATCGTGCGCGCCGGCCTTCCGGCCTATCAGAGGCCTCCCGGTGCGGCCCCCAAACCGCTGCCGATCGCCGCCGGCGACGTGATCCTGGGCGACCGCGCCGGCGTGGTCGTCATTCCCGCATCCCTGGCCGACGAGATCGCCGAGGAGGCCGTCGAGACGGCGGCGTTCGCAGAGTTCGTCGCCGAGCAGGTGAACGCCGGCGGCGGCGTCTACGGGCTGCATATCCCGATGGGCGAGCAGGCGCGGGTGGCCTTCTCGGCCTGGCGCAAGCTGAGGGGCCGCTAGGGCGCGTCGTCGGGGTTGGCGAGATCGGCCACGGCGCCGGCGACGATCCGCGTCCCCATCGCCATCAGCAGCACGTCGCTGCCCACGCGCACATATTCGTAGCCGACCGGCGGCGAGGTGAGCTGGCCCAGCAGGACGGCGGGCAAGGGATGGTAGATCACGTCGTCCGGCAGCGGCCGGCCGATCGCCCAGACCTTGTTGACGTGGCCCGATCGTGGGCCGGCGCCGGCCTCGGTGTGCCCGACGTGATAGTAGTTGTACACGGCATCACGGTCCCGATCGGCGATGGAAAGGCCGATCGCCTTGTCGGGCGGCCGGCCGGGCTTGCCGTCCGCTTGTGCCCATGCCGGCATGATGACCGCCATGCCCGCGAGGGATGCCAGAACGATGAATGCCTTGCGCAACGGAACCTCCCGCCGGTAGCAGCGAACATCGCAAATGTGACGCCGCCATGGCGGACGCTCGAGCCGGTTAGAGGCGACTGAGATCGACGACCAGAGCCGAGACGATGCGCGTGCCGAGGCCCACGATCAGGATGTCGTTGCCCACCCGCAGGTACTGATAGCCCGCCGGCGACGGCGAGAGCTTGGCGATCAGCGCCGCCGGCGGCGGCTCGACCGCGACGCCCTCGGGAAGCGGCTGGTCCAGCCGCCAGGCCACCTTGGCCGGGCCGGGCGCGCCGCAGCCATTGCCCTTCCTCATCAGTGGCGCCGGACAGCGGCCGGCCGCGATCTCCGCGCGGTAGTAGCCGTAGGCTGCGTCGCGGTCGCGCTGCGGCACAACCATGTTGAGCGTGGGCAGGGGCGAGTCCTTTGCCGCCGGCGCGGCCGCATGGGGGGCGGGCTTGGCCTGTTGCGCCACGGCGGCAGCCGGCGCCATGCCGGCGACGAGCAAGAGAAGGCGCGACAAGGTGCGCACGGCTCAGGCCTTCCAGTAATCCGCCAGCTTGGCGGCCAGCCATCTCGCCAGCGCCGCGTTCACGTCAACTGGCCGCTCCTGGGCCATCCAGTGGCCGGAATTCACCACCACCTCGGTGAGGTCGGCGCAGTCGCGGCGCATCGGCTCGGGCAGGCGCGACGTCATGGTCTCGCAGGTCGTGTCGTAGGCGCCGTGCAGGAACAGCACGGGCATGGCAAGCCTGCCGCCGTTCGCGGCGCGTTTTGCGTAGGCGGCATTGGCCTTGTGGTTCATGTACCAGGAGTCGGGCCCGAAGAAGCCGTTGCGCGTCAGCGCCGCGACGTAGGCCTCCATGTCCTGCTCGCTGATGACGTCGGCATCGCGCGGCAGGTCGGGACAGGGGCCGCCGCCGAACCAGCCGCCGGCCTTGCGCACCATCGCCGTCGGCGCGGGCTTGCCGACGCGCGCGGCATCGCCCTTGCGGAACAGCGCCTTCACGACGTTGCGGATATCGGCCTCGAAACCCGTGCGGGCCTTGTCGAAATTCTCCTCGTAGAAGAACTGGTAGTCCCACTGGCCCGCCGGAAACGCCGCCTCGGGATAGATCGTGCGGTCGACCAGCGGGACCACGGCGTCGAGGGTGAAGCCTGCGGAGAGATAAGGCACGCAGAGGCTGGCCACGCCCACCGTCCTGTCGGGATGATGGGAGGCGACATTCCACACCACCGGGCTGCCCCAGTCGTGGCCGACCCACACCGCCTTGTCGCGGCCCAGCGCGGCCAAGAGCTCGAGCATGTCCTCGACGATCGTCTCCTGGGCAAAGTCCTCGTGACGCGTGTAGGTGCTCGAGCGGCCGTAGCCGCGCATGTCTGGCGCCACGCAGCGGAAGCCCAGCGCGGCGAAGGCCGGAAGCTGGTGGCGCCACGACAGCGAAAGCTCGGGCCAGCCATGACAGAAGATCAGGAGCGGCGCCTTTTCCGCTCCGCAGGCAAGGTAGCCCGTGGTGTGGCGGGCGGTCTTGACGGTGTGTTCGGTGACCGGGAATGTCATGGCGAGGAGAAAATCTCATGGAAATCGATACCGGCACAACAGAACTCTTGTGCGTCGTGCGCGACGGTGTGGCGCTGATCACGCTCAATCGGCCCGATGCGCGCAACGCCATGTCGGACAAGCTGACGCCCGCGCTGCGCACCCAGATCAAGGAGCGCGGCGAGGATCCCGATGTCGGCGTGCTGCTGATCACCGGCGCGGGCACCGCCTTCTGCAGCGGCGGCGACGTCAAGGGCATGGGCGGCCGCGGCCCGCGCGGCCAGATGAGCTTCGAGGAACGGCTGAGCGACCTGCGCTGGCGCCAGGCGGCGCTCACCGGCGCGCTGGTGGCGACGCGCAAGCCCACCATCGCCGCGCTGCCCGGCGCGGCGGCAGGCGCCGGCCTCGCCATCGCGCTCGCTTGCGACATCCGCATCGCGGCGAAATCGGCCTTCGTCAGCACCGGCTATGCGCGCGTGGGCCTGAGCGGCGACTACGGCATCGCCTGGCTGCTCACCCGCGCAGTCGGCTCGGCGCGGGCGCGCGAGCTGATGTTCACGGCCGAACGCGTCGACGCCGAGCGCTGCGAACGCATCGGCCTGGTGAACCGCGTGGTCGACGACGCCACGCTGCAGGGCGAGGCCTTTGCGCTCGCCAAATCGCTGGCCGAGGGCCCGCGCGTGGCCTTGCGCAACATGAAGGACAATCTCGACGACGCGCTGCACATCGACTATCCGACGGCGCTCTATCGCGAAGCCGAAAGGCTGGTTCAGGCCTCGCGCACCGAGGACCACAAGGAAGCGGTGCGGGCGTTCGTGGAGAAGAGGAAGCCGGTGTTCGTCGGCAAGTAGTCCGTCAGACCCTGACGGCCATCTTTCCCTTGTTGCGGCCTTCGAACAGGCCGATCAGCGCCTGCGGCGCCTTGTCGAGGCCGTCGACGATATCGACGATGGCCTTGATGCGACCGTCCTTCACCCAACGGGCCAGCCGCGCCTCGGCCTCGGCGCGGCGGTCGTAGAAATCCATCACGATGAAGCCTTCCAGCCGCAGCCGCTTGGTCACGACCAGGCCGGGCACCGCCATCGGGCCGGGCGCGGGCTTCTCGACATCGTATTGCGAGACGTTGCCGCAGCAGACGATGCGGCCGCGCAGGTTCATCAGCGACAGCGCCGCCTCGAGGACGGGGCCGCCGGTATTGTCGAAATAGACGTCGATGCCGTCGGGGCAGGCCGCGGCGAGGGCGCGGCGCACGCCGCCCGCCTTGTAGTCGACGGCCGCGTCGAATCCCAATTCGCGCGTCAGCCAATCGCACTTGTCCTGGCCGCCCGCCGTACCGACGACCCGGCAGCCCGCAAGCCTCGCGATCTGGCCCACCATGGTGCCGACGGCGCCGGCCGCGGCCGAGACCAGCACCGTATCGCCCGGCTTGGGCTGGCCCACCTCGAGCAGGCCGAAATAGGCGGTGAGGCCGGTGACGCTGAGCGGCCCGATCAGAAGCTCCAGCGGCGCCTCGATGCCGCGCCGGGTCAGCCGACGTGCCGGCACGGCCGCGTAGTCCTGCCAGCCCCAGTCGCCTTCGACGATATCGCCGGCTTTCAGCCCGCTTGCGCTGGACTCCACGACTTCGCCGACAGCGAAGCCGCTCATGACCTGTCCCGGCTCCAGCGCATCGCGATAGGTCTTGCCCATCATCCAGGCACGGTTGGCCGGATCGAGCGACAGCATGCGCGTACGCACCAGCGCCTCGCCGTCACGCGGCACCGGGATCGCGGTCTCGGTCCACTGGAAGGTATCGGCGCCGATCTTGCCGTGCGGCTGCCTGGCGTAGAGCCATTGACGGTTCATGGCGTCAGTCCTTGTAGTTGGCGGCGCGCTTCTGCAGGTTGGAAAAGACCGCCTCGAGCTGGTTGGGCGAGCCGATCAGCTTCTGCTGCTCGACCGACTCGGCCATCAGGCCCGACTTTGCATCTGCCGCGACGGCGAGATTGAGCAGCCGCTTGGCCGCGCGGATCGCGTCCGGGCTCTTGGCGGCGATCTCCTTGGCGGTCTCGAGCGCGGCGGCGCGCGGGTCGTCGACCACGCGGGTCACGAATCCGAGCTGCTGCGCCTCGCTGCCGTTGAAGATGCGGCCGGTATAGGTGAGCTCGCGCACGACGTCCTCGCGCGCGAGATGGCGCATGAGCTGGGTGCCGGCGACATCGGGTACCAGGCCCCACTTGATCTCCATCACCGAGAAGCGCGTGTCGGCGGTGGCGTAGCGCATGTCGGCGCCCAGCGCGATCTGGAAGCCGCCGCCGAAGGCCACGCCATGCACGGCGGCGACCACCGGCACGGGCAGCTCGCGCCACAGCCAGGCCGCCCATTGCGGCCGGTTGGCGGGACCATGCGTGCGCGTGGCGAGATCGCGCACGCCCGGCACCGCATCGCCGTCCTTCTTCATGGCGGCGAAGCTTGCCATGTCGAGGCCGGCGCAGAACGCCTTGCCCTCGCCCGACAGCACGACGCAACGCAGGCCTTTCGTCCCGGCGAGCTCGGCGCCCGCCTCGATGAGGCCGTCGAACATCGCCGGATCGAGCGCGTTCATCTTGTCGGCGCGGATCAGGCGCACGTCGGCGACGCCGTCCCTGAGATCGATCGAAACCCTGTCCTTCATTTGTCGCTCTCCGACTTCAGCCATTCGCGCAGGCGGCGCTTCACTTCCTCCGGCGGCAGCCGCTCGGATGGCGTTCCTGGCGGCTTGAGGCTGCCATCCCCCTGCTTGGGCCACATGAGCACGGCGATGCCGCGCTGCACGTCGGCGAAGGTGCAATCGTCGGGCAGCCTGTCGAGCAGGGCACGCACTTCTACTTTGACATCGGTCATCGCGTCACCATCAGCCAGACGCCTTGTCCCACATACACCGCCCCCAGGGCCAGGATCACCCGGCGCGTCCAATAATAGAACTGCCTGTCCGACAAGCGATCGAGGAAACTGCGCGACAGGCTGGTGCCGAGCACCGCGAACCCGGCGGCATAGGCCATGACCAGCCACTGTTCGAGGTCGCGGCCGGCCGGATCGGCCACCAGGGTGGCGAAGTAGGCGACCTTGGTGAGGTGGCCGAGCACCTGGGCGGCCGCCTTGGTGGCGACATTGACCTGCCGCGTCATGCCGGTGCGCACGTAGAAGATGTCGAGCAGGGGGCCGGTGACCCCGGCCACGAGCTGCATGGCCCCGCCGATGGCGCCCGCCAGGAAGGCCTGGCCGCGGCGCTCGACATCGGGCGCGAGGCGCTGCGGCACGGCGAGCGCCAGGAAGGGCGTCAGGCCCACCATCATCAGCACCAGCGCCTTGTCGGGCACGAAATCGAAGAAGGAGAAGACGAGCAGCGACGCCGCCGCGCCCGCGCCGAACTGCAGCACCACGCTCCATTTCACGTGCTGGCGCCACAGCCAGGCGCGCCAGCCGTTGGCGGCGATCTGGATCACGCCGTGGAACACCATGGCGACCGGCACCGGCAGCATGACCAGCAGGAAGCCGATCAGCAGCATGCCGCCTGCCATGCCGAAAATGCCGGAGATGAAAGAGGTCACGACGGCCACGACCGCCAGCGCCGCCAAGACGGGAAGCGAGAACATCCGGGCGCGGCGTAGCGCAGGTGGCAAATCGTGTCGAGCATCGGATAGGGTGCGGGCATGCCCGATACCGATCTGCTCTTCATGCCGGCCGTGAAGGCCGCCGCCCTGATCCGCGCCAAAAAGCTTTCGCCCGTCGACTATGTCGATGCCGTGCTGGACGCCGTCGACCGCGCGCAGCCGAAGCTGAACTGCTTTCGCGTGGTGATGGCAGAGGAGGCGCGGCGCGATGCCCGGAAGGCCGAGGAGGCGGTGTCCCGCGGCGACGCGCTCGGGGCCGCTGCACGGCGTTCCCGTCAGCATCAAGGACCTGATCGATGTCGGGGGCGTGCCCACGCGCCACGGCTCGGCGATCTTCGAGGACAATGTCGCGGCCGCCGACGACGTGCTGGTGCGCCGCCTGCGCGCCGCCGGCGCCATCGTCATCGGCAAGTCGACCACGCCGGAATTCGGCGTGAAGGGCCTGACCGATGGGCCCTCCTTCGGCATCACGCGCAATCCCTGGAATCCTCGCGCGCACGCCCGGCGGCTCGAGCGGCGGCGGCGCGGCGGCGGTCGCCGCGGGACTGGGGCCCCTGGCGCTCGGCACCGACGGCGCGGGCTCGATCCGCGGCCCCGCCTCCTGCTCGGGCCTGGTCGGGCTGAAGCCGACGCTGGGCGCGGTGCCGGCGGAGACCACGCGCGACGCCTTCGGCAACAACGTCTATGCCGGCCCCCTGGCGCGCACCATCACCGATGCCGCGGTCATGCATTCGGTGCTGGCCGGCCCCAGCGACAAGGACCCGTGGACGCTCGCGGGCGGCGGCCAGCGGCCGCTCTCGCCCAAGCTCGCGGGCGAGGACCTGTCGGGCGTGCGCATCGGCTATATCGAGCTCACCGCCAACCCGCGCCTCGCCGCCGACGTCCGCACCAACACGCGGGCGGCGCTCGCCGCCTGGCAGGACATGGGCGCCGCGGTCGAGGAGATCGCCGAGGCGATCGACTGGATCGAGTACGAAGGCCGCGTGCTCTATCAGGCGAACTTCGCGGTGTTCTGCGCCCAGTACCTGCCCAAGTGGCAGAACCGGATGGATCCCGTCACGCTGGCCTTCATGGAACGCGGCGCCAGGTTCTCGCTGGCCGACTTCCGCAACGCGCAGTTCGCGCGCACCGCGCTGTTCCGCCGGATCCAGTCGCTGTTCGAGCGCTACGACTTCCTGGTGACGCCGACCAACTCGCGCACCGCGCTCGAGTCACGCACGACGCCGCCAACGACGAGGTGGTGGTCGACGGCGTCAAATGCGGCATCACCCGCCAGGGCTGGACCTCCTACCAGTACCCTTTCAACCTCACCGGCCATCCCGCGCTCGCCCTGCCCTCCGGCTTCGGCGGCGACGGGCTGCCGACCTCGGTCCAGATCGTCGGCAAATGGGGCGCGGAGACCGACGTGCTGCGGCTGGGCGCGCTTCTGGAACGCGCGCGGCCGTGGGCTCAGCATCGGCCGCCGGCATTGATTTGAGCATCAAACGATGACAAAATCGTGCCTATGCGGACCACGCTCGCTCTCGACGACGAACTCGTCGCCAAAGCTCAAGCCTTCACGGGCGTGAAGGAAAAATCGAGCCTGGTCCGCGAGGCGCTCAAGGCATTGATCGAGCGGGAAAGCGCGCGCCGCTTGGCGCGCCTGGGCGGCACGGAACCCCGGCTGAAGGCGCCGCCACGCCGCCGGCCCGCCCGGTCGTGACCCTGGTCGATACGTCGATCTGGGTCGATCATCTGCACGCCGCCAACAGCCAACTCGTCGTCCTTCTCGAGACCGGCCAGGTGCTGGCTCATCCTTTTGTCACAGGTGAACTTGCGTTGGGCCGCTTGAAGCGGCGGACCGAGATTCTCACCGCTTTGGCGGATCTGCCCCAGGCCCGCGTCGCGACCGACCAGGAGGTTCTCGAATTCATCGAACTGCACGCACTTGCGGGGGCTGGTGTCGGATATGTCGATGTCCATTTGCTGGCAGCGGCCCGCCTGACCGAGAACACGACGCTCTGGACGCGGGACAAGCGCCTTCGCGCCACCGCCGCCCGCCTTGGCCTGGCGATGGCCTGATCCCTATCCGCAATGCGAAGCATCGCGCGCCCCTCTTGTGTGTTCGGCGCAATGGCTGAGCTAAGGTCGCGCGGGAAAATCCAGGGGGAAGGAAGTACCATGCGTATCAAAGCGGCGCTCATCGGCCTCGCGGCCGTCATGGCGGGCATTGCGCCCGCCGCCGCCCAGAATCCAGACAAGTTTCCCGACAAGCCGATCAGCATCATGGCGCCCTATGCGCCGGGCGGGAACATCGACGTCACCGCGCGCATCATCGCCGACAAGCTGAAGGACGTGCTCGGCGTCACCGTGCTGGTCGAGAACAAGGCCGGCGCTTCCGGCATGATCGGCAGCAACATCGTCGCCCGCTCCGCGCCCGACGGCTATAATCTCCTGGTCTCGGCCAACTCGCTGGTCGCGGTGCCGGCAATCTACGGCAATGCGCCCTACGACTGGAAGACGGCGTTCCAGCCGATCAGCCTCATCCAGTCGGTGCCCGCCGTCATCGTCGCCACGCCGAGCTCGCCGATCAAGACGTTCGCCGAGTTCATCAAGGTCGGCCGCGAGACGCCGGGCAAACTGGCCATCGCCGATTTCGGGAATCGGCACCACCAACCACATCGTGATCGAGCTGATGAGCGAGGCCACCGGCGCCAAGTACACGCTGGTGCACTACAAGGGCAGCGGCGCCGCCGCCATCGACGTCGTGGCGGGCCAGGTGCCGATGCAGGTCGACCAGCTCAACAGCGCCATCGGCCATATCAGGGCCGGCAAGCTGCGCGCGCTCGCCGTGACCTCCGACAAGCGCGTGCCGGAACTTCCCGATGTGCCGACCGTCAAGGAGTCCGGTATCGAGGGCTTGGGCGATTTCACCTACAGCACCTATACGGGCCTCTACGCGCCGGCCAAGCTGCCGCCCCAGGTGCTGGCCAAGCTGCATGACGCCATGGTCAAGGTCCTGACCGATCCGGCGACGATCAAGCGCTTCGCCGACCTCTCGGCCGAGGCCAAGCCCAGCACGCCGCAGGAGCTGGCGACCATGCTCGACAAGGAAGACAAGCTGGTCGTGCCCATGATCAAGAAGCTCGGGATCAAAGCGGAGTAGACCCAGCGTCGCTGCCGGCTTGACGAAGATGCGACGCCGGCGCGGGATGACGGGACCTCATCCTGCGTAGCCCTTCGGGGGAGCCGGCGATTGGCGGAAGCGCACAGCAGACGACGGCTGGAAGGAGCGGCGATCGGCATCGTGCTGGTGATCGCCGCCGTCCTGCGCCTGTGGCGGCTGCAGGACAACGGCTGGGGCACGGCCTACTACGCCGCCGGCGTGCGCAGCATGCTGCAGGGCGGCTGGCTGTTCTTCTACAACGCCTTCGATCCGGCCGGCTTCATCTCGCTCGACAAGCCGCCGGTGGCCTTCTGGATCCAGACGGCCTTCGCCTCGGCGCTGGGCTATGACGGCTGGGCGATCCACCTGCCGCAGGCCCTGGCCGGCATCGCCTCGGTAGCGCTGCTCTACCGCCTGGTGCGGCGGCCGTTCGGCGTGCCCGCGGGATTCTCGGCGGCCCTGCTGCTGGCCGTGATGCCGATCGCCGTCGCGGTCGACCGTTCAAACAACACCGACAGCTGGCTGGTCTTCTTCCTGCTGCTGGCCGCGGCGGCGGCGTTGCGCGGCCGCGGCCTGTCGCTCGTCGTGTCGATGGCCCTGCTGGGCATCGCCTTCAACGTCAAGATGCTGGCCGCGCTGGTCTGCGGACCGGCGCTGCTGGCGGGCTGGCTGCTCGCCGGCACGCTCGACTGGCGACGACGGCTTTCCTGGATGATGGCGGCCGGGGCCGCCCTGGCCGTTGTGTCCCTCGCCTGGGCCGTGGCGGTCGACCTCACGCCCGCCGACAGCCGGCCCTATGCCGGCGGCAGCCGCGACAACTCCATGCTCGAGCTGATCGTGATGCACAACGGGCTCGAGCGCTTCGTGCATGCGCCGGCGGCGCCGCCCGGCCTGCAAGCCTACGACGCCGTGCCCGTCGGGCCGCTGCGGCTTGCCCATCCCAGCCTCGCCTCGCAGGTCGCCTGGACCCTGCCGCTGGCCGTGCTGGGCGCGCTGCTGGGCTGGCGGCGGCGGCGCGCCTCGGTGGCGCTGTGGAGCGTCTGGGCGCTCGCCTACGGAATCGTCTTCAGCGCCGGCGGCGGCATCTTCCATGCCTACTATCTTTCGGCCCTGCCGCCGCCGCTCGCCGCGCTGGCCGGCATCGGCGTCATCGAGCTGTGGCGCCGCGGCTCGGACCATCTCGCGCTCGGCCTTGGCTTGACCGCCCTGTGGCAGGGGTACATCGCCGGCGCCACGCTCGGATGGGCTTCGACTTGGCTCGGCTTCCCCCTGGTCGGACTGCTCGCGGCCCTGGCGGCGCTGTGGCGGGCCAAGCGGCCGCCCGCCCTTATCGGCGCCGTCGCCCTGCTGGTCCTGCCGACCCTGTGGGCGCTGAGCGCGGTGCTCTCGCCGGGCAACCTCATGCTGCCCTCGGCGAGCCTGGCGCGCTGGCTCGGCATCGACGACGGCCGCGGCCCGCTCCTGTCGCGCTCCTACAGGCCGCTCACCGACGATGCGCGGCTGCAGGCCTTCCTGCGCGACCATCGCGGCCGGGCGCGCTTCCTGGCGGCCGCGCCCAATGCCCTGCTCGCCGCGCCGCTCATCATCCATACCGGCGAGCCGGTCATGGCGTTCGGCGGCTTCCTGGGCAACGACCCGGTGATGACCGTCGAGGATTTCGCCAAGAGGGTCGAGCAGGGCGAGGTGCGCTTCGTCGTGCTGGGCTCCGGCCGGCGCACGCGCGACTTCGAGCGCTGGGTGCGCGCCCACGGCACGCCGGTCGATCCCGGCCTGTGGCGCTCGCTGCCGCCCGAGCCGCGGCGCTCGATCGCGCTGTACGATCTCGCGCCGCGCTAATCGGCGGCCTTGGCTGCCGATGCCAGGATCGCCGCCCTGGCCCGTTCGCCGGCACGGCGGTTGCGCCGCTTCAGCCACCACATCAGGAAGCCGGTGACCGCGAACAGCGGGATGATGACGCCCGAGACGAAGACCAGGAACCTGTAGACCCCGCCCAGGCCCTCGCCGTAGTGCAGGGCGCGCTGCCAGGCGATGATGCTTTCGCCCGTGTTCATGGTCCTGGGATCGAAGACATCGACCACGCTCCTGCGGAACGGATCGATGATCACCGTGACGATGGGCGCGCCTTCGGCGTGGCCGGCACGGATCAGGCCGATGCGCATCGCCTGGTCGGGCCGGATCGACAGGAAGGCGTTCAGGAAGCGCGTGTCGGGCACCCGCGCACGGGCGAGCGCCACGGCCTCGTCGACATCCATCGGCACGGCGCCGCGCAGCGGCGCGACCCGCGCCTGGAACATCGCCGCGCGCATGTCGCGGCCCGGCCACACCGCGTTGACGGCCGCCGTTATCTGCTGCGGGAAAGCGAGATAGACGCCGGTGAAGTTCACCAGCATGAACAGCATCAGGCTCCAGATGCCGACCGCGCCATGCAGCTCGCGATTGAGGCGCACGCCCCTGGCCTTGCGGCGCACGATGAAAGCCGCCTTCCACTGCCCCGGCCCTTGGCTGGATCGCGGCCACCACAGATAGAGGCCCGAGCAGCCCAGCACGAGCAGCGCCACGCCCAGCCAGCCCACCAGCTCGCGGCCAAGCCCGCCGGAGATGAAAAGGTGGCCGTGCAGATCGTGGAAGAAGCGCACCCAGCCGGTCATCGCCTGCTCGGTCTGCAGGACCTGCAGCGACACCGGATCGATCAGCACCTGCAGGCTGCCGGCGAAGGGGCTCTGCATCGGCACGCGGCCCTGCGCCGGGCTTCCCGGCGCGGCGGAACCGCGGAACTGCGGACGCTCGCTCGCCATGCCAGGCCGCGACAGGCGCACCGCGGCGGGCTCGCCCGCCTGCATCGGCCAGCGCACGGCGATCGGAACGCGCGTCGGGTCGCTGGAGGCCGCGCGCGCCGCCTCGATCAGCTCGGCCGGTGAATGCCACTGTCCCGGAGTCGTGGCGGCCGGCTCGCCGCCGCCCAGCAGATGATCGATGTCGTGGGCATAGACCAGCACGGCGCCGGTGATGCCCATCATCACCAGGGGCAGCAGCAGGATCAGCCCGATCCACAGGTGGAGCTGCTGGAGCCAGTAGCGGAACGTCCGGCGCTGCGGTCTCGGTCTCCTGGCCATGCCGCCTTCAGCCTGCTCCCAACGCGGCGGCGACCTGGTAGGTGATCAGCGCGGCGGCATAGGCCAGCGCCAGCATGTAGCCGAAGGTGATCCACATCCACTTCGAGCCGCCCGTCTCGCGGCGGATCACGGCCAGGGTCGAGGCGCATTGCGGCGCGAACACGTACCAGGCAAGCAGCGCCAGCGCGGTGGCGAGGCTCCATTGGCCGGCGATCGCCTGGCCGATCTTGTCGGCTGCCTCCTCGCCGCCACTGATGGCGTAGATCGTGCCCAGCGCGCCGACCGCGACCTCGCGCGCCGCCATGCCGGGGATCAGCGCCACGTTGATCTGCCAGTTGAAGCCGAGCGGCGCGGTGAGCGGCTGGATCAGCGAGCCGATCATGGCGGCGAGGCTGTAGCCGATCGCCGGCCCGGTGGCGCCCGCCGGCGGCTGCGGGAAGGAGGCGAGCGCCCAGATCAGCACCATCATGGAGGCGATGGTCGTGCCGGCCCGCTTGAGGAACATGGTGGCGCGCGTCCACAGGCCGATGGCGAGGCTCTTCAGCCGCGGCAGCTTGTAGTCGGGCAGCTCGAGCATGAAGGGCTCGCCCGGCGCGCCGCGCCAGACCACGCGCTTGACCACGAAGGAGACGGCAAGGGCGCCCAGGATGCCGGCGGCATAGAGGCCGAACATCACCAGCCCCTGCAGGCCGACGAAGCCCCACACCTCGCGATCGGGGATGAAGGCGCCGATGATCAGGGTGTAGACCGGAATGCGCGCCGAGCAGGTCATCAGCGGCGCCACCAGGATGGTGGTCAGCCGGTCGCGCCGGTTGTCGATCACGCGCGTCGACATGATGCCGGGAATGGCGCAGGCGAAGCTCGACAGCAGCGGGATGAAGGCCCGCCCATGCAGGCCGGCGCCGCCCATGATGCGATCCATCAGGAAGGCGGCGCGCGCCATGTAGCCCAGATCCTCCAGCACCAGGATGAAGAAGAAGAGGATCATGATCTGCGGCAGGAAGACGATGACGCTGCCGACGCCGGCAATCAGCCCGTCCTTGAGGAAGCTGATCACCACGTCGGGCAGCGGCGCCGCCTCGACCGCCGAGCCGAGCCAGGCGAAGCCCTGCTGGATCAGGTCCATCGCCGGCTGCGCCCAGGCGAACACCGCCTGGAACATCACGAACAGGATGGCGAGCAGGACGACCAGGCCGGCCACCGGATGCAGCAGCACCGCGTCGGCCGCCGCCGTGCCGCGGTCGCGCTCGCCCGAGCTCTTGACCGCCGCGCGCAGGACGCGGTCGGCCTCGCTCTGGGCGCCGCGCAGCTCGCGCGCATCGGGGACGCGCCAGTCGGCGGCATCCGCCTGGGGCAGGCTGGCGAGCAGGCGGTCGATCTCGCCCAGCAGGGCATCGGTGCCGCCGCGGCGCACGGCGACGGAGCGCACGACCGGCACGCCGAGCTCGCGCGTCAGGCGGTCGGCATCGATCTCGATGCCGCGCCGGCGCGCGATGTCCATCATGTTGAGCGACAGCACCACCGGCCGGCCGACTCGCTTCAGCTCGAGCGCCAGCCGCAGGGCCAGGCGAAGGTTGGAGGCGTCGGCGACGCAGACGATCAGGTCGGGCGCGACCTCGGCGGCCAACTTGCCCAGCACGACGTCGCGCGTGATCTCCTCGTCCGGCGAGCGCGCGCGCAGGGAATAGGTGCCGGGCAGGTCGACGATGCGGATGGCGCGCCCGGCGGGCGTCGTGAGCCGGCCGATCTTCTTCTCGACCGTGACGCCGGGATAGTTCGCGACCTTCTGGCGGCTGCCGGTCAGCGCGTTGAACAGCGCCGTCTTGCCGCAATTGGGATTGCCCACCAGCGCGACCATGGGCACCGCCGTTGGCGTCGGCGGAAGCGGCGCCTCGAATGCGACGTTCACGCCGGCGGCTCCGCGCTCACCAGAATCGCCATGGCTTCGCGCCGGCGCAACGCGATCGTGGTATGGGCGACGCGCACGGCGATGGGATCCCCGCCGAACAGGCCCTGATGCAGCAGCTCGACCGAGGCGCCCTCGACGAAGCCCAGCTCGATCAGGCGCCGCTCCAGCTCGGCGTCCGGCAGACCGGTCCCCGCTGCCTTCGCGGCGAGCTCCTGGATGTGACCGCGGAAGCCCACTTCGGCGTCGCCCAGTGCTATGGTTGGTTTGGCAATCATTGCAAGTAATTCGTAATAGCACTGGCAGGCCGGCTTTGCCAGCCAAGAGGGGGATCATGGCAACCATCGTTCTGGCGCACGGCGCCTGGTCGGCCGCCTGGGCCTGGAAGAAGATGAGGCCGCTTTTCCAGGCCGCCGGGCATGAGTTTTTTTCGCCAACCTACACCGGGCTGGGCGAGCGCGCGCACCTTGCCCGCCCGGACATCGACCTCTCCACCCACATCGAGGATGTGGCGGCCGTGCTGGAATTCGAGGATCTGAGGGACGTCACCCTGCTCGGCCACTCCTACGGCGGCATGGTGGCGACCGGCGTCGCCGACAGGATGCCCGACCGCCTCGCCCGGGTGGTCTATATCGACGCCTTCGCGCCCAAGGACGGCCAGAGCCTGTTCGATCTGGTGGGGCCGAAGGCCGAGGCCAACATGCGGGCGGGCGCCCAGAAGGACGGCGACGGCTGGAAGCTGCCCATCAATCCCATGCCGCCCGATACCGCGCCGGAGGACCAAGCATGGGCCAGCCCGCGGCGGCGCCCGCAGCCGATCAAGACCTTCGAGCAGAAGCTCAGCCTGCACGCCGACCGGCCGTCCCCGCCGCGCCACTATATCTATGCCAAGCGCAACGGCCCGGGCGACGTCTTCCGCCAGTTCGCCGAGCGCGCCCGAAGCGAGCCCGGATGGAAATCCTACGAGATCGATGCCAGCCATAATCCGCACATCACATGCCCGGATGTGCTGATGACGTTGTTGACCCAGATCATGGCCGGCCCGTGAGCGCCGGGCTCGCCCATTCCATCCTGGGCCAGCTCGGCCGCGCGCCGCGCCCCGACGATTCGCTCAGCCTGACCGGCGGCGAGGATCCGGTGTTCGCGACACCCTGGCGCGTCGCCGAGGCTGGTTCGGCGGCGCTGGGCGCCGTCGGCCTCGCCGTCTCCGATCTGTGGCGGCTCAGGACCGGCCGGCCGCAGGCCGTGACGGTCGACCGCCACGCCGCCGCGGCGTCGCTGCGGTCCAACACCTATGTGCTGCAGGACGGCAAGCGGCCGGTGTCGTGGGATCCCCTGGCCGGCCACTATGCCACGCGCGACGGCCGGACCATGTTCCTGCACACCAACCATCCGCACCATCGCGCCGGCGCGCTCCGGATCGCCGGCGCGGCAGCCGAGACCAGGGAGGCGCTGGCCGCCGCGGTCGCCCGGTGGGACGGCCTCGCCATCGAGGAGGCGATCGCGGCCGGCGGTTGCGTCGGCGGCCTCGTGCGCAGCCGCGAGGAATGGAACGCCCATCCGCACGGCATCGCCGTCGCGCGCCTGCCGCTGATCGACATCGTGAAGATCGGCGAGGCCCCGCCGCGGCCCCCGGCGACGGGTGATCGGCCGCTGAGCGGCGTGCGCGCCCTCGACCTCACGCGCGTGCTGGCCGGCCCGACCAGCGGACGCGTGCTGGCCGAGCACGGCGCCGATGTCCTGCACATCGCCGCCCCTCACCTGCCCTATCAAGTCGAGCTGCTGATGGACACCGGCCACGGCAAGCGCTGCGCCTGGATCGACCTGCGCGAGCGCGCCGGCATCGACGCCATGACCGGCCTGCTGCGCGAGGCCGACATCTTCACCCAGGGCTATCGCCCCGGAACCGTCGCGCGTCGCGGCTTCTCGCCCGAGCAGGTGGCGACGCTCCGGCCCGGCATCGTCTGCGTCAACATCTGCGCCTACGGCCATGACGGTCCCTGGGCCGAGCGCCGCGGCTTCGATTCGATCGTGCAGAACGTCACCGGGCTCTCCGCCACGCAGGGCACGCTCGCCCAGCCGCGCAACCTGCCGGTGCAGGCGCTCGACTACATCGCGGGCTATCTCGGCGCGCTCGGCGCCATGGTCGGCCTCGCGCGGCGGATCGAGCAGGGCGGCTCATGGCTGGTGCGCGTGTCGCTGGTCCAGGTCGCGCACTGGCTGGCGGGCCTCGGCACCGTCGAGGCCGGCAACGGCTTGCGCGAACTGCCCGAGGCGGAGCTGGCGGCCTGCCTCATGGAAAGCGACGGTCCGTTCGGTCGCCTGCGGCACCTGAAGCCCGTCGTGCGGCTCAGCGAGACACCGCCTTACTTCGCCAGGCCCGCCGAGCCGCTCGGCACTTCGCCGGCGCGCTGGGCTTGAACTAGCGGCTTCTTCTCGATACGCACGCGTTCCGCTGGTGGCTGGCGGGACATCATTCACTCCCGAAACGGGTTCGCGCCGAGATCGGCCTGGTGGAGTCCGAGGTATTCGTGAGCGCGGCTTCTGCCTGGGAGATCGCGACGAAACACCGCTTGGGAAGCTGCCCGAGGCAGAAATCGTCGCCCTTGATGTGACGTCGGCGATCGAAAGCCAGCAGTTCATTTCGCTCGCCGTCTCGGTGCGCCATGGTCAGGCGGCGGGCGCTCTTCCAGGGTTGCATCGAGATCCGTTCGACCGGATGTTGATCGCCCAGGCGATGTTGGAGAACATGACGTTGATCTCGAACGAACGGGCGTTCGACATGTATGGCGTGGCGCGGCTTTGGTGACGCTCCCGACATTGAACAACGGAGTATCTCGATGTCCATCCTCACCACCGTCGCCGAGCTCGAAGCGCTGTACGGCAAGCCCGTCGAGGCCGCCACGGTCAAGGAAGTCGGCCGCATCACGCCGCACTATCGCGCCTACATCGAGGCCTCGCCGTTCGCCACCCTGGCCACAGCGGGGCCGGAAGGGCTCGACTGCTCGCCGCGCGGCGACAAGCCGGGCTTCGTGCGGGTGGCCGACGAGAAGACGCTGATGCTGCCCGACCGGCGCGGCAACAACCGCATCGATTCGCTGCGCAACATCGTGCGCGATCCCCGGATGGCGCTCTTGTTCCTGATCCCCGGCGTCGGCAACACCTTGCGCGTCAACGGCCGCGGCCGGCTGAGCGTCGAGCCCGCGCTGCTCGCCTCCTTCGCCGTCGACGGCAAGCCGCCGCGCTCGGTGCTGGTGGTCGAGGTCGACGCGGTCTATTTCCAGTGCGCCCGCGCGCTGGTCCGCTCGGAACTGTGGAACCCGGAGCGTCACGTCGATCCCGCGAGCCTGCCCAGCGCCGGCCAGATCCTGGCCGCGCTCAGCCAGGACCGCGTCGGCGGCGAGTCCTACGATCGCGAATGGCCGCAGCGCGCGGCCAGGACGATGTGGTGACGCCTAGGCTGCGACGCGCGCCCGCTTCGGGGCCTTCAGCGCGTCGATGAAGCGGCGGCAGAACAGGCTGGCGGTGGTGCGGAACACCTTGACCTTCAGCGCCTCCTGCCGCTCGCGGCGTTCGCCGAGCGGCATGGTGAGCGCCGACATGCATGGCGTCGGCGATGGCGTCGGGGTCGAACGGATTGACGATCAATGCCTCGGTGAGCTCGTGGGCGGCGCCGGCGAACTGCGAGAGCACCAGCACGCCGGGATCGTCGTCGGGCTGGGCGGCGACGAACTCCTTGGCCACCAGGTTCATGCCGTCGCGCAAGGGCGTGACCACGCCGATGCGGCCGAGGCGGTAGAGGCCGGCCAGGGTGGCGCGCGGCGCCGGCCGCGTCGAATAGCGCAGCGGCGTCCAGTCGAACTCCGAGAAGCGGCCGTTGATGCGGCCGGTCAGCCGATCGAGCTCGGCGCGCAGCTTGCGGTATTCGTCGACCTCCTCGCGCGAGCGCGGGCAGATCTGCAGGAAGTGGATCTTGCGGCGATGCTCGGGATGGCGCTCGAGCAGCCGCCCATAGGCCTCGAAGCGGTTGGGCAGGCCCTTGGAATAGTCCATGCGGTCGACGCCGATGGCGAGCGTGCGTCCGGCCAGGCTGCCGGCCACCCGCTGCACCAGCTTGTCGGAGGCGGCGCGCTCGGCCTCCTGGGCGAAGGACTGCGCGTCGATGCCGATCGGGTCGGCGAAGGCCCGCATGCGCCGGCCGTTCAGCCGCACCCATTCGCCCTCGACGGTGGCGCCCAGCATGCGCTGGGCGCAGTCGCGGAAGTCGCGCGCGTGCTCCTCGGTCTGGAAGCCCACCAGGTCGTAGGCGCAGAGGTCGGCGACCAGCTCGCGCGCCACCGGCATGGCTTCGAGCATCGACGGCGGCACGAACGGGACATGGAGGAAGAAGCCGAGCGGCCCTTCGAAGCCGCGCTCGCGCAGCATGCGGCCGAACGGCAGCAGGTGGTAGTCGTGCGCCCATACCGTGTCGTCGGGCTGCAGCACCTGGCTCAGCGACGAGGCGAAGGTGCGCGTTGACCTCCAGATAGCCGGCGTAGTCCTCGCGGCGGAAATGCATCAGGCCGAGGCGGAAATGCAGCAGCGGCCACAGCGCGCCGTTGGCGAAGCCGACATAGAAGCCGCGATGCGCCTCGGCGGTGAGGTCGATGGTGGCATAGGTGACGCCGCGCGCCTCGACCAGCGCCGGCTGCGCCTGCGGCTCCGCCGTGAGCCGGCCGCTCCAGCCGAACCACATCGCGCCCGGCGTGAGCAGGTCGTGCAGCGCGACCGCCAGGCCGCCCGCGGCGGCGCTGCGCGCTTTGGGAATCGGCACTCGGTTCGAGACGATCACGAGGCGTGCCATAGTCCCTCCTCCCAACTCCGCGACAGGCGCATGGCCGACAGGATCAGGCCGACCTGCGAATAGGTCTGCGGAAAGTTGCCCCACAACTCGCCGGTACGCGGATCGATGTCCTCGGAGAGTAGGCCGACATGGTTGCGCCGGGCGAGCAGATTATTGAACAGCTCGAGCGCCTCCTCGCGGCGGCCGACGCTGGCCAGGGCGTCGATATACCAGAAAGTGCAGACCAGGAAGGCGTTGGACGGCGCGCCGAAATCGTCGGCCTCGCGATAGCGCATCAGGAATCCGTTCTTCATCAGCCGCTTGGTGACGGCGTCGAGGTGGCGTGGAAGCGCGGATCGTCGGAAGGCAGCAGGCCGATCTCGGGAAGCACCAGGGACGAGGCGTCGAGCATGTCGCGATCGAGCACGCCCGACAGCCAGCCCTCCCGCGTGGTTCCGCGTTGCAGCACCTCCTGTCGAAGCACGCCCGCCTGCGCCAGCCATTCGCGCGATTCGGCGCCCTCGCCCACCCGCTTGGCGATCAGGCCCAGCCGATGCTGGGCCGCCCAGCACATCGCGGCGGAAAAAGTGTGCACCTCCTCGCGCTCGCGGTATTCCCAGAGGCCCGCATCCGGCGTGAGCGCCGCGCGATGAGCTTCCTTGCCCACGACGCAGAGCTGCTTGTAGAGTTCGAGGTCGCCCTGGCGCGGCAGGCGCTCGTCCCAGAACATCTGCGCCGCCGTCAGCACCATCGAGCCGTAGGTGTCGTTCTGCCGCTGCGCCACCGCGGCGTTGCCGATTCGCACCGGACCGTAGCCGCGATAGCCGGGCAGCGAATCGACCAGCCGTTCGGTCGTCTCGGTGCCCGGCGCGATGGGAAAGAGCGGCGCGATCATGTCGACTTCGCCGCGCGAGCTGCCGGCCTCGACGATGTCGACGATGAAGCGCACGTAGCTTTCCATGGTACGCGTCGCCGACAGCCGGTTGAGCGCGGTCACGGTGAAGAAGGCGTCGCGCAGCCAGGTGAAGCGGTAGTCCCAGGTGCGCGGCGTGGCGGCCGCCTCGGGGACCGAGGTGGTGAGCGCCGCCAGCACCGCGCCGGTGTCCTCGTAGCGAGCACAGCTTCAGCGTGATCGCCGCGCGGATCACCGCCGCTGCCAGTCGAACGGAATGTTGAGGTCCCGCACCCAGGTGTGCCAGTAGGCCTCGGTCTCGGCGAGGAAGCTGCGCGCCAGCGTGTCGGGATTGTCGGGAATGCTCTCGTCGGCGCCGACGATCAGGGTGATCGCGCGGTCGAGCGAGAACTCGCTCTCGTGCAGGATGTAGTTGATCGAGGCGTCGGTCGTGAGCCGCAGCACCGGCCGTGTCGCCGAAGAAGCGCGCATGGTTGCTGCCCGAGGTGAGCTGCGCCTTGCGCGCGCCGTAGCCGAAGGTGGGCCGCAGCCGCACCGTCACGCGCGGCCGCCCGGCCACCGGCTCGAGCCGGCGGATCAGCATGGGCGGGCGGAACATGCGCCCGAAGCGGCGGAAGCGCGGCGCGAAGTCGAGCATCCGCACCGTGCCGCCGCCGCCCTCGATCGTGGTTTCCAGGATGGCGGTGTTGTGCAGGTAGCGCTGGTGGCCTTCCGCCTGGGCGCCGGCGACGACGACGTCCATGAAGCCGCCCTGCGGGTCGTCGCCGCCCAGCAGCGCGTTGAACACCGGATCGCCGTCCAGCCGGCCCAGCCCGTGCCACACGTGCCGGCCGTTGCGGTCGATCAGGCTGGCGATCGAGCAGTTGCCGATCACGCCAAGGTCGAGGCTGCTCACGCCGGGCGTCTCAGGTCGAGACCCCCACCGGCGGCGCCGGCGGCGATGGCTTGGCGCGGCCCTCGAGCAGTTCGGCGCCGCGCCTCAGCCAGGCCCGCACCGCCTCCGGATCGCCGCCGAACACTTCGGCCACGCGCAGCCCTTCGCCGCCGAACTTGCGGGCGGCCTCCATGCCGGCCTCGTCGGTGAAATCGTCGCCGATGAAGATCGGCCTGCGGCCCTCGAACGGCGGCCGCGCCATCAGCCGCTCGACGGCATACCCCTTGGAAACCGCGCGCGGGCCGATCTCCACCGCCTCGCGCGCGGGGATCAGGCGAAACCACGAATGATCCTGCGGCACCAGGGCACGCACCAGGCGCCAGACATCGTCGCCGCGTTCGGGCGCCAGGCGGTAATGCACGGCCACGCCGTGCGGCTTGGGCTCGACCAGCACGCCGGGCCAGCGCGCGGCGGCATCGTCCAGCGCCTCGCGCCAGCTCTCGGGCACGGCGACACGCCGCGGCATCTCCTCCACCTGCCCGTCTCCGAAGCGCAGCGCCACGCCGTGCTCTCCGCCCGCGCTGGAGACGAAGGGCGCCAGGAGGCTGTCGACGACCCCGAGCGAGCGGCCGGTGACGATGGCGAGCGCGCCGCCCAACAATGTGTGCAGCTTGGTGAGCAGTTGAGGCAGGCCGGGCGGCACCTTGACCAATTCCGGGCGTCGGCGCGATCTCGAGCAGGGTTCCGTCGAGATCGAGGAACAGCGCGTTCGTCCGGTCTAGATCCGGCGGTGTCATCCAGTCCCCTTTGCGCCAGCGATCGACTTCTCTCGGGCGCGAAGGGCATTCTCGACCTCTACACGCCGCGTGTGCGGGCCCGTCTCGAGCGAACGGCCGCGCCTTGCGCGCGGAGAGTCAACGCTCGGGGCCGCTCGGAGTTCCTAGCACGGCGCGGCGGCACGGGGAAAGATTGCTAGCGCAGCGGGCCGAACGGCTGCCAGAAGGACTTGCCCGCCTCGTAGGCGGCCGCGGCCGGCGAAATTCCCGCGTCGCGCAGGCTGCGCGCATCCATCGCCGCGAGGTCGCGACGCGCAGTGCAGCGCTCGCGCCAGAGCTTGAGCGTCGTGGCGAGCTCGGCGCGCGAGCGAAGAACGCGGCGACCGCGGGCGTCATGAAGGCGACCGGCTGCTCGGCGATGCGATGGCGGGACTGGTGGCTCATCTGATCCCTCCTTGGGTCCGATGAGCCAAACCTGGCCTCATGCCGCCATGCTCTCAATTACATCGCAGGTAATCGAACGCTGCGCTAATCTCGGCGGCAACAACATCAAGGAGTCGATGGATGCTGCCCTGCCAACGCGCGCTGTTCGACATTCCGCGCGAGGTCTGTTTCCTCAATGCCGCCTCCTGGAGCCCGCTGCCGCTCGCGGTGCAGGAAGCCGGCCGCGCCGCCGTCGCCCGCAAGGGCCAGCCGTGGAAGCTCGCGCCCGACTTCCAGTCGCAGCAGTACGAACGCGCACGCCGGGCGGCCGCGGCGCTGATCGGCGCCGATCCGGCCGACGTCGCGCTGATCCCTTCGGTCGGCTATGGCGTGTCGACGGCGGGCAAGGTCCTGGCGATCCCGCGCGGCAGCCGCGTGCTGGTGCTGCAGGACGACCACACCTCGCCGGTGCTCGAATGGATGAGCCGCGCCGAAGCCGGCGGCTTCACGGTCGAGACGGTGAAGCAGCCGGCCGACGGCGACTGGACCTCGGCGGTGCTCGAGGCGATCGAGCGCGCCGGGCGCAGCGCCGCTTGCCGCTGGTGTCGATCTCCTCGGTGCACTGGTCCGACGGCGGCGCGCTCGACATGGCGCGCGTCGCCCGGGCGGCGAAGGCCGAGGGAGCGGCGCTGCTGGTCGACGCCACGCACGATGCCGGCGTGCGCCGCATCGACGTCAAGACGCTCGATCCCGGACTTCCTTGTCTTCCCGACCTACAAGTGGGTGCTGGGTCCGTACGGGCGCGCCTTCATGTACGTCGCCAGGCGGCGGCAGAACGGCGTGCCGCTCGAGCAGACCGCCGCGGCACGCAAGGCGGTGTCGGCCGAGGACACGGTCTATTTCCGCGACATCGCCTATGCCGAGGGCGCGCGGCGCTACGACATGGGCGAGCGCGACCATTTCATCTCCATGGAGATGGCGGCGATCGGCATGGAGATGATGGCGGGCTGGGGCAACGAGCCGATCGTGGCGCGGCTGTCCATGCTCACCGACCGCCTGGCCGACGGGCTTGCCAACTCGGGCGTGCAGATGATCGACAGGACGCTGCGCGCGCCGCACGTGCTCAGCCTGCAAGTTCCCCGGGGGAATGGCGCCGGACCTGCCCAAGAAGCTCGCCGCGGAGAATGTCTATGCCGCGCCGCGGCTCGGCCGGCTGCGCATCAGCCCGCATGTCTACAACGACGAGCAGGACGTCGACCGCTTCGTCGAGGTGTTCAAGCGCGTTGCCCTGTGATTTGCCGGCGCTGTAGTCTCTGGCGCACAAGAATGAAGCCGAGGAAACCCCGATGTGGCAACCCAACGAGCGCTATCCTGACGCCTCCGTACGCGTGCTCGACCCGTCCTTCGCCAGGTACCGGCTGCCGCTGGCCTCGGTGGAGCGGCTCTACACCGGCTGCCGCTGGTCGGAGGGGCCGGTCTATTTCGGCGACGGCCGCTACCTCCTGTGGAGCGACATCCCCAACAACCGCGTGCTGCGCTGGGACGAGGAATCGGGCAACGTCACGATCTTCCGCAAGCCCTCCAACAACGCCAACGGCCACACGCGCGACCGGCGCGGCCGGCTGATCGCCTGCGAGCATGATGCGCGGCGCGTGGTGCGCTTCGAGTATGACGGCGCCATCACCGTGCTGGCCGATTCCTACAACGGCAAGCCGCTCAACTCGCCCAACGACGTGGTGGTGAAGTCGGACGGCTCGGTATGGTTCACCGATCCGCCCTTCGGCATCCTCGGCTACTACGAAGGCCACCAGGCGGAGAGCGAGAACAAGCCCGCCGTCTATCGCCTCGACGCCGCCACCGGCAAGCTCACCATGATGGCCGACGACGTTCCCGGGCCCAACGGGCTGGCCTTCTCGCCCGACGAGAAGAAGCTCTACGTCGTGGCCTCGCGCGCCGAGCCGCACCGCACGATCGTGAGCTACGACGTGTCCGCCGACGGCACCAGGGTCAGCAACGGGGCGGTATTGATCGATGCCGGCCCGGGCGGTTCGCCCGACGGCTTCCGGGTCGATGTCGACGGCAATCTGTGGTGCGGCTGGGGCATGGGCTCGGCCGAGCTCGACGGCGTGCGCGTCTTCAACCAGGCGGGCAAGCCGATCGGCCATATCGACCTGCCCGAGCGTTGCGCCAACGTCTGCTTCGGCGGCCGCTAGCGCAACCGGCTGTTCATGGCGGCGAGCCACTCGCTCTACGCCCTCTACGTCAACACGCAGGGCGTGGCCGGCGGCTGACGACCCATGTCCGGAATCGATTCGGCGTATGCCTGGCGGCGGCTGGCCGCCAGCGTGGCCCTGAGCACGCTGGGCGGCGTCGGCATGTGGTGCCTGGCCGTCGCCCTGCCGGCGGTCCAGGCCGATCTCGGCGTCAGCCGCGCCGACATCTCCTTCGCCTATTCCATGAACATGCTGGGCTTCTTCGCCGGCGGCGTGGTCGTGGGCAGGCTGGTCGACCGGCGCGGCATCGTCGTCGCCTCGATCGTGAGCGCCGTCGGGCTGGCGGCGGGCTTTGCCCTCGCGCCCCTCACCTCCTCGCTGGTCCTGTTCTCAGCCGCCCAGGTCCTGATCGGCTTCAGCGCGGCGGCCACCTTCGCGCCGCTGGTCGCCGACATCTCGCACTGGTTCACCAGGCGCCGCGGCGTCGCCGTCGCCATCGCCGCGTCGGGCAACTACGTGGCCGGCGCGATCTGGCCGCCGATCGTCGAGCTGATGATCCGCGAGCACGGCTGGCGCGCGACCTATCTCTCGATCGCCGTGTTCTGCCTCGCGACCATGATCCCGCTGGCGCTGACGCTGAAGCGCCGTCCGCCGGACCACGAGGAGACCGCGATCGCCGCCGTCGCGCGCCGCTCGCAGGCGGGGCTGGGCCTGTCGCCCAACGCGCTGCAGGCGCTGCTGGCCGTGGCCGGCATAAGCTGCTGCGTCGCCATGTCGATGCCGCAGGTCCATATCGTCGCCTACTGCTCCGATCTCGGCTACGGCGTGGCGCGCGGCGCGGAGATGCTGTCGCTGATGCTGGGCTTCGGCATCGTGAGCCGCGTCGCCTCGGGCTGGATCGCCGACCGGGTGGGCGGCGTCACGACGCTGCTGCTGGGCTCGACCCTGCAGGGCGTGGCGCTGGTCGTCTACATGATCGCCGACGGCCTCACCTCGCTCTATCTCGCCTCGATCCTGTTCGGCCTGTTCCAGGGCGGCATCGTGCCCTCCTACGCCATCATCGTGCGCGAGTATTTCCCGCCGCGGGAGGCGGCCACGCGGGTCGGCCTCACCGTCTCCGCCACCGTCCTCGGCATGGCGCTGGGCGGCTGGATGGGCGGGGTGATGTTCGACATGACGGGCTCGTATCGCGCGGCATTCCTCAATGGTATTGCCTGGAACGTTCTGAACGCCGCCATCGCCGCCTGGCTGCTGATGCGGCAAAGCCGGCACGCCCAGCCCGCCTGAACCTGGCGACTTGAATGGGCCGCCTGAAGGAGTGACCATGCGCATCGTCGCCATCCGCGACATCGTCTCGCCCATCCGCTCCAACATCGCCAACGCCTATATCGACTTCAGCCAGATGACCGCGAGCGTCGTGGCGATCGAGACCGACCTCCAGGTCGAGGGCAGGCCGGTGATCGGCTACGGCTTCAACTCCAACGGCCGCTACGCCCAGCACGGGCTCCTGAACGAGCGCTTCATCCCGCGCCTGAAGCAGGCCAGGCCCGAGTCGCTGCTCGACGCCGAAGGCCTGCTCGATCCGGCCAGGTGCTGGGCCGCCATGATGGCCAACGAGAAGCCGGGCGGGCACGGCGAGCGCTCGGTGGCGGTGGGCGTGCTCGACATGGCGCTGTGGGACGCGCTGGCCAAGGCCAGGCGCGTGCCGCTGTGGAAGCTCCTGGCCGACCGCTACAACGGCGGCGAGCACGACGATCGGGCCTGGGTCTATGCCGCCGGCGGCTACTACTATCCCGGCAAGGATCTCGAGGCGCTGCAGGACGAGATGAAGCACTATCTCGACCTCGGCTATTCCTGCGTGAAGATGAAGGTGGGCGGCGTGCCGTTGGCCGAGGATCTCAGGCGCATCGAGGCGGTGCTGAAGATCGTGGGCTCAGGCGAGCGGCTCGCCGTCGACGTCAACGGCAAGTTCGACCTGCCGGCGGCGCTCGCCTTCGGCAAGGCGATCGAGTCCCTGGGCCTGCGCTGGTACGAGGAGCCGCTCGATCCGCTCGACTATCTGGCGCACGCCGCGCTCGCCACGCAGTACGCCCCGCCGCTCGCCACCGGCGAGAACCTGTTCTCGATGCAGGACGCCCGCAACCTCGTCCGTCACGGCGGCCTGCGTCCCGACCGCGACATCCTGCAGTACGACCCGGCGCTGTCCTACGGCCTGGTCGAGTACCTGCGCACGCTCGACATGCTGAAGGCGCACGGCTGGTCGCCGCGTCGCTGCGTGCCGCACGGCGGCCACCAGTTCGCGCTCAACATCGCCGTCGGCCTGCAATGCGGCGGCAACGAATCCTATCCCCAGGTCTTCGCGCCCTTCGGCGGTTTCGCCGACGACTGCCCCGTGGTCGACGGCCGCGTCGCCCTGCCCGACGCGCCCGGCATCGGCTTCGAGCGCAAGTCCGATCTCTGGGCGGTCATGAAAACCGTGTGATCGGCGCGGCCGGCACTTCGGCGCGGAAATTACTGCGGCCGCCATCATGGGTCTGGTAGCGGCCATCCTGCGGCAGGCCTGCGCATCCCGAAACGAACGTCGTCGCGAACGTCATCGCGATCATTGCCGCGAGCATCGCGGCCGACCGCAAGCGGATGGTCCTCAGGCGATCCATGGGCGCGCCTCCGCGATGGCCGGCGCGTCGGCGCGGAAATTGTCCCAGCCGGTGCCGTGCGTCTGATAGCGACCGTCGTCCGGGATGCCGAGGCATCCGGCCAACGTGACGGCCATGGCCAGGGCCGCCAACGCGGCAAGGACGGTCATCGTCATGCTTGGGCCGAGGCAACGCGACCTATGTCCGGTACCGCGGCGCGGAAATTCTCCCAACCGGTCCCCGCTCCGCCCCGCACCTGCCCGTTATTGCCGGTCGTCGTGCAGCCGGCCAGAACCACAGCCACAAGGACGAAGGCCGCCAGCGGCCTCAGGCGGAAGATCTCCATGCCCTCGACATGGCACCCGCTCACTCCGGCTTCAACAGACCCGACTTCACAAGTTCGCTAACGCCGGCTTCCTGGTCCTTCAGGTAGGCGGCAAACTCGGCCCGCGTGCTCGGCCGCACCTCGGCGCCGAGCTCGCCGAGCTTGCGCGAGACCGCCTCGTCCTTGAGGGCGGCCACCACCGCGCCGTTCAGGGTGTCGAGAAGCGGCGCGGGCGTCTCGGCGCGGGCGAAGACGCCCGCGGTCGTCCCGCCATCGAACGGCTGGCTGCCGATGTCCTTCAGGCTCGGCACATCGGGAAGCTGGGCGATTCGATCCGGGCCGAGCACGACCAGCGCCTTGAGCTTGCCGGCCTTGATGTGCGGCAGCGAGGTGGTGAGCTGATCGGCATAGAGATCGATCTGCCCCGCCATCAGGTCGTTGAGGCCCGGTCCCGATCCCTTGTAGGGGATGATGTTGAACTGCACCTTCTCGTTCACCTGCAGGCGCAGGATACCGATGTGATTGGTCGTGCCGTTGCCGGCATGGCCGATGCTCACCGTGCCGGGCTTGGCGCGCGCTTCGGCGAGAACCGCCTTCATGTCGGCGAAGCGGCCGCCGGCCTTGGCCACGACCACCATGGGCACCGTGGTGAGCAGGCTGATGGGCGCGAACAGCGGCACCATCGACGGCTTGCCGGCAAGATAGGGCGCGATCCACAGCACGCTGAAGCTGCCCATCACCACCGTATAGCCGTCGGCCGGCGCATTGGCGGCGACTTCCATGCCGACGATGCCGCCGGCGCCGGGTCGATTGTCGGGAAGGACCGTCTGGCCCAGCCGGCGGCCCATCGCCTCGCCGACCAGACGCGATGTGACGTCGTAGTTGCCGCCGGCGGCGAACGGGATGACCCAGCGGATGGGCTTGCTCGGAAAAGCCTGCGCCTGCGCCGGCGTCCCGACCCAGCCTACCGTCGCCATCGCTGCGCCCGCGCCCAGCAACTCCCTGCGCTTCATCGTCATGCCTACGCCCCTCTGCTACGGCGCAGAGAGTGCAGTCCCGGGGAGCCGCCGCCAAATCGAAAGCACCTGCACCGGCACCGCGCCGAGAGCCTAACGGCGCGAAAGCGGTCGGCGATGACGGCCTAGCCAATTGATGGCCTCCCCGGCCATCAGTCCCAGAATCAGGAAGACGAGGAAAATCGCGATGGCCAGGAAGAACAGCCATTTGGCGATCGTCGCGGCGCCGGCGGCGATGCCGGTGAAGCCGAACATGCCGGCCACCATCGACACGAGAAAGAAGATCAAGGCCCACTTCAGCATTTTCGCACTCCTTTCCCACTGCAACGCAATGCCCGGTTCGCAAAGTAACGCGGACCCAGCGACCAGGTTCCGCCGTCCGCCGGCGTTGACCGGGCTTCGGCCTCGTTGCGACCGTCGCCCGTAACGGTTGACGGCAACAGCAACCCACGCGCTACCGTGGCGTTGGCCTCAATGGCCTCCCACACGCCTCTGTCGTCGCGGGCATTTGTTCTTCGAAACCCGATGAAGCGGCAGGCAGTTGGGTTGCGCTGCGCGCCACCCGGTCGTTTCTCACAGGACACGTGTCCGCTCGAAGCTCATGCGCGGCGTCTTCGCCTGGACCGTGGCAACGGTCGTCTTTCTGACCGGCTTGTACGTCGTGCTGAGAGTTTCCGGCTTGACCCAACTGGCCCTGACGGTGGTCGGCGGTACGGGATTGATCGGCCTGGCCCTGGGCATCGCATTCCGCGATATCACCGAGAACTTTCTGGCCAGCATATTTCTCAGCCTGCAGCAGCCCTTCGGAACGGGCGACCTCATCGAGGTCGCCGGCGAGACCGGGTACGTGCAGCAGTTGAACGTGCGCTGCACCGTGCTGATGACTCCTCGACGGCAACATCGTGCAGATCCCCAATGCTTCCGTGTACAAGGGCAACCTGCGGAACTTCACCGTCGAACCCCAACCGGCGGGAGCATTTTACCGTCGGCATCGGATACGACGATGCCATCGACGAGGCGCAAGAAATTGCCCGCCTCGTGAGTTCTGGCGGTCCATCGTGTCTCGACGGCGACGAGGCGGACTCCTCAGGCCGCCAGCGGACCGGGCGCGGCGGTGCGGGCGAAGCGGGCGTTGCGATAGCCCGCAACGGTGATCGGCGGATATTTCGAGGGGTTGCCGGGCGCCTGGCAGGAGGGCAGGCACTCGATCACCGAATTGTAGTTCGGCGCGACGAAGTAGGCGATGGAAAGACGTCGCTCGCCGGCGCCGTGGACCGGGTTGCCGACGCGATGCAGCGTCGAGACGAAGCGATCGTTGGTCCAGCGCATCAGCAGATCGCCGATGTTGACGATGAAGCCGTCCTCGACCACGGGCGCCACATGCCAGCGACCCTCGATGTCGCGCACTTCAAGGCCGCCATCGGCGGCCTCGTTCTTCAGGATGGTCAGCATGCCGAGGTCGGTATGCTCTCCGGCGCGGAGCTGGCCGGGCCGCGGCCGCTCGGCCTGCCTGGGATAGTTCAACGCCCGGAGCATGCTGCAATGCCGGTCGAGATGGCGCACGAACCAGTCTTCCGGCAGATCGAGCGCGCAGGCGAAGATGCGGCAGATCGTGTCCTGCAGATCCTCCATCGCCTGCCAGTAGGCCCGCCACGCCGCAACGAATCCGGCCGGCTCGGACGGCCAGAGATTCGGCGCGTAGTTGGGATAGGCGCCTGGCGCGCTGTGATACCAGGCATCGTCGGCCGGCACGTCGAGCGGCCCGATGGCGAACACCTCCTTGTAGTCGGGCGGCGAGTTGTTACCGGCAAGGCGCGCCAGCGTCTCCGTGCCTTCGGCGTGATAGGCGCGATTCTGCTCCGGCCGCGGCCGGGCCACGGCCATCTTGCCGGCCGGCGGCAGATCGAAGAAGGCGCGCGATGTCGAGCGCATGTCGGCGATCGTCGCCTCCGCGACGCGATGGCCCCGGATGGCGAAGAATCCGATGGTCTCGCAGGCGCGGCGAACCTCGGCGGCGATCGCCGGACGGCTGCGAGGCGTCGCCGTACCACGGCGCAACATTGATGATTGGAAACGCGAATTCGGACATGCATACACTTTCCGCCGGCGTCACCGGGTCGAGCAAGCCCCATGCCAGGGTACCGCTCTCGCCAGAGCGCTGGCATGGAAGTTGCTGACTTGCCGACGAAGCCGCGAGCGAGCCACAGGAGGATCAAGGATGAGCTTCATTTCAAGGACGTCCGCATTCAAGGCGGCGCTCGTCGCCGCGGGTGCGAGCCTCGCCCTGATGGGCACGGCCCATGCGCAAACCCAGTGGATCATGGCCAGCGGCTATCCCGAAAACAACTTCCTGACCCAGAATCTTCGGAAATGGGTTGAGGACGTCGAGAAGGGCACGTCGGGACGGCTCAAGATCACGCTGCACACCAACGACAGCCTGATCAAGCTCGACAGCATCAAGTCGGCGGTCCAGCGCGGACAGGTCCAGGGCGGCGAGATCCGTCTCGGCGTCTATGGCAACGAGGATCCGATGTACATCCTCGACGGCGTTCCCTTCCTCGCCTCGACCTACGACGAAGCCTGGAAGCTGATGGAGCTGCAGGATCCCTACTTCAAGGGCCTGTTCGACAAGGCCGGCATGGTGATCGCGGGCTATCAGGTTTGGCCGAGCCAGGGCTTCTACACCAAGTTCCCGGTCAACTCGGTCGAGGACTTCAAGGGCAAGAAGATCCGCATCTACTCGACGGCGACCCAGCGCATGGCGACGCTGCTCGGCTTCAACGCGACGATCCTGCCGTTCGCCGAGATCCCGCAGGCCTTCTCGACGGGTCTCATCGAGGCCCTGTTCACCAGCGCCCAGACCGGCGTCGACATCCAGGCGTGGGACAACACCAAGTACTTCACCGACGTCGGCGCCATCCTTTCCAAGAACGCGCTGATCTTCAACAAGCGCGCCTTCGCCGGCCTGTCGCCGGCCGACCAGAAGGCGGTGATGGACGCCGCGGCCGCCTACACCAAGCGGTCGTGGACGATGAGCAAGGCGGCGGGCGACGAGAAGGCCGCGATCCTCAAGAAGAACGGCATGACGGTGACGGCGGGCCCGCCCGCCGTCTGAGCGCCATGAAGAAGGTCGGCGCGCAGATGGCCGAAGAGTGGAAGGCCACGGCGAGCCCCGCGGCGGTCGCGGTCCTCACCAAGTACATGGCCAGCCAGAAGACGAACTGAACTCGGGCAACGGCCGGGCCGCAGCGGCGGCCCGGCCCCTCCCGAACCTGTCCCATTCGACGAGAAGGTGATCCGATGCGGCCCGCCCTGCAGACGCTCTATCGCCTGAGCGGGCTGCTTTCCGCCTTCTTCCTGATGATGATCGGCGTCACCATCCTGCTGCAGATCGCCGGACGTTTCCTGCATTTCGCCTTCGACGCCACCGAGATCTCAGGCTTCTGCATGGCCGCCTCGACCTTTCTCGGCCTCGCCTACACCCTGAACGCCGGCGCCCACATCCGGGTCAACCTGCTGGTCGGCAAGTTCAGCCCGGAGAATCGGCGCCGGGTCGAGATCTGGTGCTGCGTCGTCGGCGCCGTGGCCTTCGCCTTCTTCTCGATCAAGGCGTGGGAGATGGCCTATGAGTTCCTTTCTCTTCGGCGACACCAGTCCCGGCTTGATGGCCGTGCCGTTCTGGATCCCGCAGATCGGCATGGCGCTCGGCAGCACCATCATGGCGATCGGATTGGTCGACGAGCTGGTCCAGACCCTGGCTGGAAAGATTCCCGACTTCGCCGACGCGGAAGCCCAGGCGATCGGCGATGAGCTCGAGGCCGCGGCGGCAGGCATGGCCGAGGCGACGGCCGGCGCCGCCGGCAAGGCGGCGACGCCATGAGCGGCGAAGTCGTCCTCGCCGTCAGCGTTCTCGGCACGCTGTTCTTCCTGCTCGCCACCGGCGTGTGGATCGGCGTGGCCCTGCTGGTCGTGGGCTTCGTCGCCCTGTACTTCTTCACCCCCGCGCCGGCCGGCTCGCTGCTCGCCAGCACGGTGTGGGATTCGAGCTGGGGATGGGCGCTGACCGCCCTGCCGCTCTTCATCTGGATGGGCGAGATCCTGTTCCGCTCGCGGCTGTCGGAGGACATGTTCAAGGGCCTGGCGCCGTGGCTCGGCTGGCTCCCCGGCCGCCTGCTGCACGTCAACATCCTGGGCTGCGGCGTGATGGCGGCGGTCTCGGGCTCCTCTTCGGTCACCTGCGCCACGATCGGCCGCATGAGCATGCCGGAGCTGCGCAAGCGCGGCTATCACGAGGGAATGTCGATCGGCACGCTGGCCGGCTCGGGCACGCTCGGCCTGCTGATCCCGCCCTCCATCATGATGATCGTCTACGGCATCACCGCGCAGGTCTCGATCGGCCGCCTGTTCGTCGCGGGCTTCCTGCCGGGCTTCATGATGATCGGCCTGTTCATGGCCTACACGGCCATCTGGTCGCTCTTCAATCCGTCGAAGGTGCCCGCCGACGACCTCAAGATGCGCTTCGCCGAGAAGCTGTGGAACGCCCGCCGCCTGATCCCGGTCGTCGTGCTGATCGTCGCCGTGCTGGGCTCGATCTATGGCGGCGTCGCCACGCCGACCGAGGCGGCGGTGATGGGCGTGGTCGGCGCACTGGTTCTGGCCGCCGCCACCGGCACGCTTTCTCTGGAAACGTTCCGCGAGAGCCTGCTGGGCGCGGTCCGCACCAGTTGCCTCATCGGCCTGATCCTGGTCGGCGCGGCCTTCGTGACCACGGCCATGGCCTTCACCGGCCTGCCCGCGGTGATGGCCGCCTGGGTCAACGAGCTCGGCCTCAGCGCCGCCGGCCTGATCTTCTTCCTGACCCTGCTCTACATCGTCCTGGGCTGCTTCCTCGACGGCGTGTCGATGATCGTGCTGACCGCGCCGGTGGTGCTGCCGATGGTCACGTCGCAGCACATCGATCCGCTGTGGTTCGGCATCTATATCGTGCTGGTGGTGGAAATGGCCCAGATCACCCCGCCGGTGGGCTTCAACCTCTACGTCCTGCAGAACCTCACCGGACGGGACATCCTCACCGTCAGCAAGGCCTCGTTTCCCTTCTTCCTGCTGCTCTGCCTCGGTGTCGTCCTGATCACGCTGTGGCCGGAGATCGTCCTGATCCTGCCGCGGCAGATGGTGCATCTGTAGCCGCGCAAGGCGCGACGCAGCCGCTTGCCTGCTCGCGCTTGAACGCGCGTTCATACGCCGCCGCCATGACGCCCCATTTCGGGCTCACGGGACGATTGCCGGCCGGAGAGAGACCGCGCGTTGCCGGCAGTAGCGTGGGAGAGTTCAGTCATGTCCACACGTCGCAATCTCCTGAAGGTAATGGCAGCCGCCGCCGTTGTCGGCGGCGTGATCGGATCGATCGGCGCGCTGGCCGAGGGTCGCCACGTCGCCCAGAGCGCGACGGCCGTTCCCGAGCGTCTCGGCTTGAAGGGCTACGATCCGGTCGCCTATTTCACCCTCTCCACCCCGACGCCCGGCGTGGCCGAATACGAATACGCTCTATGACGGCGTGCGCTATCGCTTCGCCAACGCCCGCCATCTCGAGCTGTTCAAGGCCGATCCCGACAAGTACGCCCCGCAGTTCGGCGGCATGTGCACCATGAACATGTCGAACGGCGTGCGTCGCGAGTCCGATCCGTCGAACTGGGTGATCTCCAACGGCCACCTCTACGTCTTCGCCGGCGCCGCCGGCGCCGAACGCTTCCGCAAGGATCCGCAGACAGCGGCGGCAAAGGCGGCGGCAAACTGGCAGACCCTCAGGAACGCGCCGAGCCAGTAGGCGCGGCGGCGCTCGACCTGGTACCGGCTATCGCTGAAGGGTGATTGCAACTGTCACCCCGAGCGAAGCGAGGGGCCTTTGAGGCCGCAGGAAAAGGTCGCTCGCTGCGCTCGAGATGACAGGGAGCCTGTTCCAGCACTCGTGATTCCGGGTCCTAGTTCAGGCCGGCCTTGCGCAGGCTTGCCTCGACCCGGTGTTGCAGCGCCGGGATCCTGGAAGCGCGAGCCGAAGCTCGCCAGGTCGAAATGCGGGTTCTTCTGCTTGCCTCGCTCGGCAGCGTCCGCCGCGTCGGCCATGCGGCCGAGTTCGGCATAGGCGCCGGCGAGCGGAAAATCGAGCAGCGGATAGGCAGGGTAGCGCGCGCGTGCCGCCTCGAGCAGCCTGACGGCGTCGTCGTAGCGGCGGCTCAGCAGGTAGGCGAGGCCGAGATTGAGCGCGGCCTCCGGTCCGATGTTGATGTTGAGGCGCATGGCGAGCTCGGCCGCGGCAATCGATTCGTCGATGCGGCCCGTCCACAGCAGCACCGCCGCGCGCGCCAGCAGGACCTCGGCGTCGCTGGGATTGATCTGCAGGGCCCGCTCCGATTCGGCGAGGCCGAGATCGTACTTGAGGATCGAGGTATAGGCGCGCGCCAGGACGCTGTGGGCCAGCACGCACTCCTCGTCGAGATCGATCGCCTTCTGCGCCAGCCGGATCGCCGTCTCCACGTCGAGCTGGGCGAACTCCGACCAGCCGAAGACGGCGCGCTGGAAATAGATGTCGGCAAGCTCGGCGTAGGCGTCGGCATAGTTGGGCGCCATCTGCGTGGCCCGCTCCAGCAGCTCGCGCGCCGAACGGTTGGCAACGCGCGTCGTGTCGGCGGCGAGCGCGCGGGCGCGCAGCACGCAGGTCGTAGGCGTCGAGATTGTCGGTCGGCTTGCGCAGGCTGCGCTGCAGGGCGATCTGCTGCAGGCTGGAGGCGAGCGTGCCGGCGACGCGGCGGGCGATGCGATCCTGCACGGCGAAGATGTCGCTCAGCTCGTCGTCGTACTGGTCGGACCAGAGCTGCGTGCTGTTGGCGGCATCGCTGAGCTGCACCGTGACGCGCACGCGCGTTCCCATGCGGCGCACGCTGCCGCTGACCAGGTAGCGCGCCTTCAGCGCCCGGCCGATCTCCCGCAGCGGCAGCTCCTTGCCGCGGAAGGGCAGCACCGCGCCGTAGGAGATGACCGTCAGGTCCTTGAAGCGGCCGAGCGCGCGGGTGATGTCCTCGGTGAGGCCGTCGGAGAAATAATCCTGGGAAGGATCGCCGCTCTGGTTGGCGAAGACCAGGACGGCGACCGAGAGGCCGCTCTCGGTCGATTGCCGGTTGCTGGCGGCGACGGCCTCGTCGGTCGACGGGTCGCGATCGACCAGATAGGTGGCGCCGCCGCCCAGGCTCACGGCGGCGAGGAAGACGCCTGCGGCGATCGCCATCGTCCGCCGCCGCGACGGCCTCGCCGCTTCGGCGACCGCCGGCCCGTCCTCCGAGCAGCGCGGCCGCCTCGAGCGCCGTAGGCCTGGATCGGCCGGTCGATGTTCTTCAGCGTGCGCGACCCCTGGGCGCGAAAGGGCAAGCGCGAGCTTGTCGCGCACCTGTTCGTAGACGCTGGCCGACAGCACGATCGCGCCCGGCTCGGCCAGCCCCTGCAGGCGCGCCGCGACATTGACCGTATCGCCGAACACGTCCTGGTCCGATGCGATGATGTCGCCCAGATGCAGGCCGATGCGGAAGGTCTGCCGGCGTTCGGCAGGTACCCCGAGGTTGCGCTCGACCATGCCGCGCTGCAGCTCGACGGCCGATCGCACCGCTTCGACCGCGCTGGCGAACTCGACCAGCACGCCGTCGCCCACCGTCTTGACGATGCGGCCGCGGAAGCGCTCGACGACCGGCCCGACGAGCTCGGCGAGATGGGCGTGCAGATCGTCGAAGGTGCGCTCCTCGTCGGCGCGCATCAGGCGGCTGTAGCCGTCGATGTCGGCGAACAGGATGGTCGCCAGCCGACGATTGGTGGTCGTGGCGGGCATCGCTGCCTCCGTCAGCCTCCCGACGTGCGCTGCGCCGCCGGCCGGGCGGACAGGCGCGCGACGTAGTCGTCGAACACCTTCTCACCCTTCAGGCCCGGGGCGCCGAACATCATGGCCCATCGCAGCTCTGCGCCGATATAGACGTCGGCGGCGCTGAACCTCTCGCCGAGCAGATAGGGGCCGGGAACCAGCGCCTTCTTGAGCGCCGCCACCACGTCGTCGTAGCTGCCCCAGCCGACCGTCGCCTTGCGCTCGACCTCGGGCCGCTGCAGCATCCTGTCGAGCAGCGCGGGCTCGAAGCAGCTGCCGCCGAAGAACAGCCAGCGGTAGTAGGCGCCGCGCGCAGCGTCGTCCGGCGGCGGCGCGAGCCTGGCGGCCGGAAAGGCGTCGGCGATGTAGGCGATGATCGCCGGGGTCTCGGTCACCACGACGCCGCGATGCACGATGGTCGGCAGCTTGCCCATCGGGTTCAGCGCCAGGAACGACGGCGCCCTGTGTTCGCCCTTCTCGAAGTCGACCGGCACGATGCGATAGGGCGCAGCGGCCTCCTCGAGCATCCAGTGCACCATCTGCGCCCGCGAGCGGGGATTGTGATAGAAGACGATCTCTTCTGTCATGACAGTAATTCCTCGGACGGGGGGCGGCGCCTGCATACACCCGAATGCCGAAACTGTCAGGTCGACCGCGCGCCGCCAATCGCCGCTGCGACCAACTCGCCCGCGCTCGCGTCAGCGCCGTGCGTTTCCAGAATCCGTCACATTGTCCGAGGACTGCAAGCTCCGGATCGACGCTCCCTAGATGTACACGGCCTTCATGGCCGCTTCAGGGTAGCGCGTGCCGGCGGCCGAGCCGGGCGGCAGCGCCGACGAAAGACGCGCGACATCCTCGGCCGACAGCGCGACGTCGAGCGCCGCCAGGTTTTCGTCGATGCGCTCGGCCCGCTTGGTGCCGGGAATCGGTACGATGTCAGGACCTTGCGCCAGCAGCCAGGCGAGGGCGACGTGACCCGGCTTGCATCCCTTCTCGCGCGCAATGGCCTCGATGGCCGCGACTTGGGCAAGATTGTGTTTGAGGTTGTCGGCCGCGAAGCGCGGATGGCGGCCGCGCCCGTCGCCCTCCGGGATGTCGGTGGCCTGCGCGCACGGCGCCGGTCAACAGGCTGCGGCCGAGCGGCGAGTAGGCGACGAAGGAGATGCCCAGCTCGCGGGTCGTCTTGAGCGTCTCCTCGGCATCGACGCGATAGAGCAGCGAATATTCGCTCTGCACGGCGGCGAGGGGATGCACCTTGTGGGCGCGGCGGATGGTCTCCGGCCGTGCCTCGCTCAGCCCCAGCGCCCGCACCTTGCCCGCCTTCACCAGCGCGGCCATGGCGCCCACCGTCTCCTCGATCGGCACGGAGGGATCGACGCGGTGCTGGTAGTAGAGATCGATCACGTCCACGCCCAGGCGCTTGAGGCTCGCCTCGCACGCCACCTTCACATAATCGGGCCGGCCGTCGACGCCGTTGGCGCCGCCCGGCCGCTGCGTCTGGCCGAACTTGGTGGCGAGCACCACGCCGGCCCGCCGGCCGCCGGCCAGCGCCTTGCCGAGCAGGGTCTCGTTGTGGCCCCAGCCATACATGTCGGAGCTGTCGAGGAAGTTGACGCCGCGATCGAGCGCGTGATGGATCACCCTGATCGCCTCGGCGTCGTCGCTCTTGCCGTAGGCGCCGGAGAAGCGACATGCAGCCCAGCCCGATCGGGAAGACGGAAAGGCTGCTGCCACCGAGGGTGCGGGGCTTTGCATTGATGCGGGTCGCCATGGTTCCTCCTGCCGCGCTGATCGCGCGTGATCTTGAGGGGGCGCAACCGCATCAGCAAGCGACGCGTTGCGGTGGACATGCTACCAGAAGGGCATGGAGGGCATAGCGGATGGATGACGGCGCGCTGATCCACGAGGTCGGGCAGACGCTCTGGGGCTCGGCCTGGCAAGGGCCGATGGCCAAGGCCCTGCAGCAACGCGAGGATACGATCACCGACTGGGCGCGGGGCCGGACGCCGGTTCCGGAGGAAATCTGGAAGGAGCTGCGCGAGGTCGCGCGCCTGCACGGCC
>CAWFYW010000012.1:0-221113 GCA_963820155.1 uncultured Alphaproteobacteria bacterium | reverse complement strand
CGGCCCGTAGCCGATCGCCGCCCATCCGAAGCGATCGCGGATCCTGTCGATGGCGCGGTCGGCGGCGTGGCGCGCCAGGCCCCTTCTGGTGCCGGGCCGGCGCGCCTCGTTCCCGAGCCCGAGTGAAAGTTCCAGTTGCAGCTCCGGGTCCTTCTCGAGATGCGATACGGAAATCGCCAGCAGCGAGATATGCGTCTCTTCGGGATGATCCGAGAGGGCTGCGTGCACGAGCTCCTCGGCGGTCTCGGCCAGGCTCACGGTCGCCGAGATCGGCGCGTCGAGCGTCACGGAGCGCGTGACCGAGCGCAGGTCGGTGAAGCGCACGCGCGCCGTCACGGTCCGCCCCGCGAGCGCCTTGGCCCGCAGCCGCGCGCCGATCCTGTCGGCAAGATGGGCGAGCGCAGGCCGGATGACGCGCGCGACGGCGGGCTTGCGGCCGAGGGCCGACTGGGCGCCGGCCGATCGCGAGCGGCGTTGGGTCTGGATTTGCCGCGGATCGCGATTCCACGAAAGCGCTGAAAGCTTCTCGCTCGCTGCCGGACCCAGCAATCGTTCGAGTGAGCGTCCCGGCATCTTCGCCAGCTGCCCGATCGTCTGCACGCCGATCGCGGCCAGTCGCGCCTGGGTGACGGGGCCGACGCCCCACATCAGCTCGACCGGCAGATCGTGCAGGAACGCCAGCTCGCCGGCGGGATCGACCACGACCAGCCCGTCGGGCTTGGCCACCTGCGAGGCGATCTTGGCCAGGTGCTTGGTGCGCGCCACGCCGACCGAGATCGGCAGGCCGAGCTCGTCGCGCACGCGGCGCCGGATCGTTCGCGCGATCTCGGCCGGCGGGCCGAAGAGATGCGTGCAGCCAGCGACGTCGGCGAAGGCCTCGTCGATGGAGACGCGCTCGACCAGGGGCGTGAAGTCGCCCAGCACCTTGATCGCGGCGTCGCCCAGCCGCTGGTAGTCCTTGAAATGGCCGCCGACGAAGATGAGCTGCGGGCAGAGCTCGCGCGCCCGCCGCCCCGGCATGCCGCCGCGGACCCCGAAGGCCTTGGCTTCGTAGGAGGCGGCCAGCACGACGCCACCGCCGACGGCGATCGGCTTGCCGCGCAGAGACGGGTCGAGCAACTGCTCGACCGAGGCGTAGAAAGCGTCCAGGTCCGCGTGGAGGATCGTGGCCGCCGTCTCCATTGCCGTCCCCCCACGTGAAGAACGGAACAAATAGAGAACAGCGGGGCTCGACTGTCAAGCCCGGGCCCGGGGGCCTTGGGCCGCGCGCCGCTAGGCCGCCTTCCTGTCGAACGCGTGCAGGTCGATCACGTCGCGCTCGCGATGGCGGGGCGGCGGCGCCACATGGGCGAGCGCCTCGCCGGCCAGCGCCTGCCGCAGGCGATCCCGATCGAACAGGTTCATCGCCTGCGATTGTTCGTACACGCCCAACAATGATTTCGCGGCTGCGGCGTCGAGGCCGTTCTGTTCCAGGTCGCGGATATGCTGGCGCTGCCGCAAGAGCGCCTGCTGGCCCGCCACGACGCGCGCACGCGCGCCGCGCAGGTTGAGCTCGATTGCTTGACGATCCATGGCTCCAAACGCTCCGGTTCTTCGCCGCCAACGCGGGCTTTGCGCGATCGTTGCGCTCGCTTCTGGACAGGCCGTTGGCTGCTTCCCGGCCGCTTTGGGGCCCTTCGAAGGCAAGGGCGGGCGCGGCAAGCCGGTTGCTCGCCCGGGCGAGCCGCGTGTAGAGCAGCGGGCGATGGCCACTGACTGCCAAACCGGATTCTCCGACCCGGAATGCCGCGACCTCGGCGAGGTCGCCGGCACGATGATCCCCGCAAGCGTCGAGCTCGGCATGCCCGGCGCCGACGATCCCGCCATCCTGGCCGATATCGTGAAATCCGTCGGCCGCGACCTTCCCCTGGTGCGCGAGGCGCTGGCGGCGATCGCGGCAAAGGCTGGCGGCGCCTTCGTCAGCCTGGACCGCGACAGCCGCGAAAGATTGATCAACGACTGGCACGAAGCCGGCGGCGCCGCCGCCGCGGCGCTGGCACGCGTGATCCTCGGCGCCTACTACCGCGACGACCGTGTCCTGCTGGCCCTGGGGCTGGAGGCGCGCGCGCCCTTCCCGAAGGGCCATGAGGTGGAGCAGGGCGACTGGTCGCTGCTCGATGCAGTGCGCGACCGGCCGGCCTTCTGGCGTGACGCACCGCTGACATGGCCGGCAACGAGAAAGTCGACGTGCTGATCGTGGGCGCCGGCGCCTCGGGCGCCGCCGTGGCCTGGAGCCTGGCCGAAACCAGAATGCGCATCCTCTGCCTAGAGCAGGGCGACTGGATCCGGTCGACCGACTTCCCCAGCAACGGCCGAGACTGGGAAGCGCGGCGCTACACCGATTTCGACATCAGCCCCAACCGCCGCGGCCGCGACACCGACTATCCGGTCAACGACGACAACTCGCTGATGAAGATCGCCAACTTCAACGGCGTCGGCGGCGGCACGGTGATCTACACGGCGCACTGGCCGCGCATGCACCCGTCGGACTTCAAGGTGAGGTCGCTCGACGGCGTGGCCGACGACTGGCCGGTCGACTACTGGGCGCTGGAACGCTTCTACGACGAGAACGACCGCATGATGGGCGTGAGCGGCCTCGCCGGCGATCCCGGCGTGCCGCCGCGCCACCCGCCCATGCCGCCCATCCCGCTGGGCCGGACCGGCACCCGCTATGCGCAGGCGATGAACCGGCTGGGCTGGCACTGGTGGCCGTCCGACACGACCATCGCCACCACCGCCTATGACGGCCGCGCGCCCTGCATCAATCTCGGCCACTGCACGCCGGGCTGCGCGCAGGGTTCCAAGGCCAGCACCGACATCACCTACTGGCCGCTGGCGCTGCGCGCCGGCGTCGAGCTGCGCACGCGCTGCCGCGTGCGCGAGATCACCACCGACGCGCACGGCATGGCCTCCGGCGCGATCTACTACGATGCCGAGGGCACGCGAGCATTTCCAGCCGGCCGAGGTCGTCGATCCTGGCCTGCAACGGCGTCGGCACGCCGCGCCTGCTCCTGAACTCGGCGTCGGCGCGGTTTCCCGACGGGCTCGCCAACGCCTCCGGCCTGGTCGGCAGGAACCTCATGCTGCATCCCTGGCCGATCGTCTCGGGCTATGTCGAGGACGACGCTGGACGGCGGGCGCGGCCCCATCACCTGCCTGTGGAGCAAGCAGTTCTACGAGACCGACCCGTCGCGCGGCTTCGTGCGCGGCTACACGCTGCAGTTCGGCCGCGGCACCGGCCCGGCCACCCAGGCGATCATCGGCGCCGCGGCGGGCCATCTGCCCTGGGGGCGCGACCATCATCGCGTCTATCGCGAGCTGCTGGACCACCGGGTGGCATCGGCGTCGCCTGCGAGGACCTGCCCGAGGAGCACAATCGCGTCACCCTCGATCCCGTGCTGAAGGACGGCAACGGCATCCCCGCGCCGAGGATCGACTACACGATCAGCGACAACACGCGCCGCATGATGGAGCACGGCATCGCCCGGGCCGAGGAGATCCTGACCGAAGCCGGCGCCACGCGGCTCTACGCATCGCGCACGGCGCTGAACTACCCGGGCCACCTGCTGGGCACGGCGCGCATGGGCACCGACCCGGAGCGCTCGGTGGTGAACGAGTGGGGCCGCTGCCACGACGTCAGGAACCTGTTCATCGTCGACGGCAGCATCTGGGTGACCTCGGGCGGCGTGAACCCGACCTCCACCATCCAGGCCCTGGCGCTCTACATCGCCGACCAGATGAAGCAGCGCCTGGCGACGCTATTCGACTGAGGCGAAGTCGTCGGGGCGAAGCTCGATCGGCGTGCCGTGCGGCGTGCGGTCGGCGGCGTGGTCCCAGGCATCGCGATAGCGCGCCAGGGTCGCGGGGTCGGTGACGCCCTTCTCGGCGACCAGGCGCTCGAGGGCGTTGAGCCAGTGCCGGTAGTAGGTCTCCCCCGTGTCGGGATCGCCCGCCGCCTGCGCCCGCTTGATCTCCGCGCCCAGCGTCGCCGCCCATTCCGGCCAGGTGAACAGGCCGCGCTGATGCAGCGCCAGCGCCATGGCGAAGGCCTGCGCCTCCCACGGTTCGCGGAACACCGGGCCTTCGGCGTCGCAGGGGATGCCGGGCACCGCAAGGGCCTCGCGGTCCATCACGCCGGCTCGAGATAGGGCTCGAAGGCGTCGATCGAGACCGTGAGGGTCGGATCGGAATCCGCGCCCCAGATCTCGCGACCGTCGAACACCACCGTATAGAGCCACTGCGGATCGTCGCCGCGATCCGTCGCGACCGCATCGGGATAGGCGTGGCAGCCATGGATCAGCTCGACCGTGCCGAGCTTGCCGCGCGCATAGCGCGGCAGCCGGGTGTGGGTCTGCGGATGGATGTTCTTCGTGCGCACGCGATCGCCCGGCTTGAAGCGCGCGGGCCCCTGCTGCTGGCGGAAGAACGAGCCGCGCGTCATGCCCGCCCGCACCACGTCTTGCGTGAGCTTGCGCGGCAGCGGCTTGGCCGGCTGCAGCGAACGGCCGGCTTCGATCTCGTCCTGCGTCACGTACCCGCGCGCCAGCAGGTTCTTCTGCATCGCCAGCGCCCACCGCCAGTAGTAGGAGGCGGCGAGGTAGACGGAAGGCGGCAGCGTCTCCTGGGCATAGCGCGAGTTGTCGATGTGCCAGGCTCCGGCATGGCCCATGGCGCGCTGCATCGCGAGCACGCGGCCTTCCCATCGCTCATGGAACGGCGGCTCGTTCGCCTCGGCCTCGACCGTGCCGAAGCCGTCCATGCCGCCCATGTCGTGGATGCCGTTCATCGCGCGGTCTCCGCGGGCGTGCGGGCGAGGCCCGTGCCGATCATGGAATTGCGGGTGACGAGATCGGCGAGCTGCTCCTCGCTCCAGCCGTCGGTGCCCGCGGGCCGCATCGGCAGCACGAGGAAGCGCGTCTCGGCCGTCGAATCCCAGACGCGGATCTCGGTCTCCTTGGGCAGCTTGACGCCGAAGTCGGCCAGCACGCCGCACGGGTCCTTGACGGCGCGCGAGCGATAGGGCGCCGACTTGTACCAGACCGGCGGCAGCCCCAGCACTTCCCACGGATAGCAGGAGCACAGCGTGCAGACGATCATGTTGTGGCGCCGCGGCGTGTTCTCGACCGCGACCAGATGGTCGCCGACCGGGCTCACGTGACCCAGCGTGGCGATCGCCGCGGTCGCGTCCTTGAGGAGTGCCTGCCGGAAGGCCGGATCGCTCCACGCCTTCGCCACCACGGCGGCGCCGTTGCGCGGGCCGATCTTCGTTTCATAGGCCTCGACGATGGCGTCGAGCGCCGCCGGATCGACGTAGCCCTTCTCGGTCAGGACGGTTTCCAGGGCGCGCACCCGGAGCTGTATCTCCGACAGCGGCGAGCCGTGGCCTTCGTGATGAGGGTCATGGGGATGGTCGTGATCGTGGTCGGCCATGGGTATCGGGTCCCTTGCAGCAGAGGCTCCGATCGTAGCCGACGGAAAGGATACAGGAGAAGCCGATTTCGCCCGGTGCGGACGATTGCTGAGGGCTGAGTCGTAGTTGTCATCCCGAGCGCAAGCGAGGGACCTTTCCTGCGGCCTCAAAGGCCCCTCGCTGTGCTCGGGGTGACAGTGAGCCCGTAGCCGGCATTCGCGATTCCCGGTACTAGGGTGCCTCCATGGACACCAATCGCCTGAAGCAGTTCGTCAACCCGTTCTGGGAAGACTCGATCCTGCCCTCCCTCACCGAATACATCCGCATTCCCAACAAGTCGCCGGCCTACGATCCGCACTGGGTCGAGCACGGCTACATGGAAGACGCCGTCAAGCTGATGGAAGGCTGGGCGCGCGGCCAGCTCGATGCGTTCGCCGGCGCCACTCTGGAGGTGGTCCGCCTGCCCGGCCGCACGCCGCTCCTGTTCATGGACCTGCCGGGCGACGGCGACGACACCGTGCTGCTCTACGGCCATCTCGACAAGCAGCCCGAGATGAAGGGCTGGTCGGAGGGGCTGGGCCCCTGGCTGCCGGTGCGCAAGGACGACAAGCTCTACGGCCGCGGCGGTGCCGACGACGGCTACGCGATCTATGCCTGCCTCGCGGCGCTGCGGGCGCTGCGCGAGCAGAACGTGCCGCGCGCCCGCTGCGTCGTCATGATCGAGGCGTGCGAGGAGTCCGGCAGCTATGACCTGCCGTACTACGTCGACCATCTGCTCGACCGCATCGGCAAGCCGTCGCTCGTCGTGTGCCTCGATTCGGGCTGCGGCGACTACGAGCGCATGTGGCTCACCACTTCCCTGCGCGGCATCGCGGCGGGCACGCTCACCGTGCGCGTGCTCACGGAGGGCGTGCACTCGGGCGACGCGTCCGGCATCGTGCCGTCCTCCTTCCGCATCCTGCGCGGTCTGCTGTCGCGGCTCGAAGACGAGGGCACGGGCGAGATCCGGCTGCCCGACCTCTATGTCCAGATCCCGCCGCAGCGCATCGCCCAGGCCAAGGAGGCGGCGCGCGTGCTGGGCACCGAAGTCTACGGCAAGTTCCCCTTCGCCGGGTCGACGCGGCCGATGGGCGACGATACCGGCCAGATGGTGCTCAACCGCACCTGGCGGCCGCAGCTCGCCGTGACGGGCATGGACGGCTATCCCGCGCCGGGCGATGCCGGCAACGTGCTGCTGCCGTTCTCGACGGCCAAGCTCAGCCTGCGCACGCCGCCCACGCTCGACGCCAGGAACGCGGTGCAGGCCATGAAGCGGGCGCTGGAGGCCGATCCGCCCCACGGCGCGGAGGTCGCGTTCGAGACCGGCGAAGGCGGGCAGAGCGGCTGGAACGCGCCGCCGCTCGCGCCCTGGCTCGAGGAGGCGGTGGCGCGGGCCTCGGAGGAAGCGTTCGGCAAGCCGCCGGCCTATATGGGCGAAGGCGGCACGATCCCCTTCATGGGCATGCTGGGCGAGAAGTTCCCGCATACCCAGTTCGTCATCACCGGCGTGCTCGGCCCGCATTCCAACGCGCATGGTCCCAACGAATTCCTGCACGTCCCCACCGGAAAGCGCTTGACCATGGCCGTGGCGCGCCTGATCGCCGCGCATCACGGCCGTCGCAGGGAGAGGGCAGGGAAGCGGGACTGACCCGCGTGAGTCTGTCCTCGCGCAGGACGCTGCTGGATACAGGCTCCCTGTCACCTCGAGCGGAGCGCCTGCCCTGAGCGAAGCCGAAGGGAGGGACCTTTCCGGCGGCCTCACAGGCCCCTGGCTCCGCTCGGGGTGACAGTGGCAACTCGTCTTTCAGCAACAGTCGGTACTAGGGGCGACGGCCGCCGGCGGCCGGCTCGGCCGCCGCCGCCGCCGCGAGCCCCAGGACGCCGCCCGGGTTCATGCTGTCCACCATGGCGCTCGGGATGAGGATGGTGACGCCGCGCTCCTTCGTCGTCTCGTAGATGATGTTCATGGCGCGCAACTGTAGCGCCGCCGGGCTGCGCGCGTAGATGTCGGCCGCCTCGACGAACTTCTGCGCCACCTCCTGCTCGGCCTGGCCCAGCAGCACGCGCGCCAGCCGCTCGCGCTCGGCCTGGGCCTGCCGGCTCATGGCGTCCTGGAGGGCCGGCGGCACGCCGATGTCGCGGATCTCGACCGAGATGATGCCGACGCCCCAGTCCGCCGTCTTGCGCCCGATGTCCTCGCGCAACAGGATGTCGCCCTGCTTGCGGTCGGACAGCAGGGTCGACAGCAGCGAGGAGCCGACCATCTCGCGCAGCGACGTCTGGGCGACCCGCGTGATCGCCTGCCGATAGTCGGTGATCTCGAGGGCGGCGCGTTCGGGATTGTGCACCTGCCAGAACACCACCGCGTCGATGTTGACGGGCACCGTGTCCTTGCTCAGCGCCTGCTCGGCATTGATCTCCGTCGTCTGGATCCGCTGGTCGAGCCATACGGAGACGGAATCGATGAACGGGATGATCACGAACAGGCCCGGTCCGCGGATCGCCGCCAGCCGCCCCAGCCTCAGGACCACCGCGCGCTCCCACTGGTTGGCGATCTGCAGCGACTGCGGCACCAGGACCGCCGCCAGCGCCAGGGCGACGGCCAGGCCCCAGGCCCGTCCGGCATCTTCCCGGTAGGCGAACCACGCCGCCAGCGCGGCCAGCGCCAGGAGCACGAAGGCAAGGACGATTGCCGGAGGGTTGCGTCTGCCGCCACTCATTGCGTTCATCATCACCCATCCTCCTTCTTGTGTTGCGACAGCGCCGCGATGCGCTGGGCCAGCGCGGCGGGATCGATGCCCATGGCCTCTGCCTGGGCGATGGACTGTCGCGCGAGACCGTCGATCTGCGCCGCATTGGCGCGCGGGCCGGGCGGCATTGGGGGCTCGGCGACGAAGCTGCCGCGGCCGCGCACCAGCGTGATCACGCCGATCCGCTCGAGTTCGTCATAGGCATGGCGCACGGTGTTGATGTCGATCCGCAGCGCGACGGCGACCTCGCGCATCGTCGGCATCTGGTCGCCGGGCCTGAGCGCCCGCGCCCCCAGCGCGCGCAGCATCTGCTCGCGCAACTGCACATAGATCGGCACGCCGTTGTCCTGGAGTCGAAGCTTCTGCAGGAGACCGTCTGTATGCATGTATTCATACACTAGATATCTCTGGCAGAAGCGTCAAGAGCGATCGCAAATACGGGCCCCTCGGCCTGAACTATCCTGCGTCCCCGAACCCCCGTGACAGGAGACCCGCCATGGCCGCGCCGCGCCCGTCCAAGACCCACATCGGCAACCACGCCCTGAAGCCCGAGACCCTGATGCTGAGCTACGGCTACGATCCGATGTTGTCGGAGGGGGCGGTGAAGCCGCCGGTCTTCCTCACCTCCACCTTCGTGTTCGGCTCGGCCGAGGAAGGTCGCGACTTCTTCGACTATGTCTCGGGCCGCAAGCAGCCGCCCGAGGGCGGCGGCGCGGGCCTGGTCTATTCGCGCTTCAACCATCCCAACAGCGAGATCGTCGAGGACAGGCTCGCGGTCTACGAGGGCGCGCAGTCCGGCGTGCTGTTCTCCTCCGGCATGTCGGCCATCACCACGACCATCCTGGCCTTCGCCCGCCCGGGCGACGTCATCCTGCATTCCCAGCCGCTCTACGGCGGAACGGAAACGCTGCTGTCGCGCACCATGGCAAATCTCGGCATCGCCGCCGTCGGATTCGTCGACGGCGTCGATGAGGCCGCCATTCGCGCCGCCGCGCAGCAGGCGCGCGGCAAGGGACGCGTATCGATCATCCTGATCGAGACGCCGGCCAATCCGACCAATACGCTGGTCGATATCAGGCTGCTGCGGCGGGTGGCCGACGAGATCGGCGCCGCCCAGGGCTTCCGGCCCATCCTGGTCTGCGACAACACCCTGCTGGGCCCGCTCTTCCAGCATCCGCTGGCCCACGGCGCCGACGTCTCGGTCTACTCGCTGACCAAGTATGTCGGCGGCCACTCCGACCTCATCGCCGGCGCCACGCTGGGCGCCAAGGCGACCATCGCGCCGATCAAGGCGCTGCGCGGCAGCGTCGGCACGCAACTCGATCCGTTTTCCTGCTGGATGCTGGGGCGCTCGCTCGAGACGCTGGCGCTGCGCATGGAGCGGGCCGGCGCCAACGCCCGGCTGGTCGCCGAATTCCTCCGCGATCATCCCAGGGTCGGCAAGGTTCACTACCTGGCGTTCCTGGAGGAGGGCTCGGCGGCACGGGCGGTCTATGCCCGGCAATGCACCGGGGCGGGCTCGACCTTCTCCTTCGACATCAAGGGCGGCGAGAAGGAGGCGTTCGCCTTCCTCAATGCGCTGCAGATCTTCAAGCTGGCGGTGAGCCTCGGCGGCACCGAGTCGCTGGCGAGCCATCCCGCCGCCATGACGCATTCCGGCGTTCCGGTCGCGGTCCGCGACCGCATCGGCGTGCTCGACACGACCATCCGCCTGTCGGTCGGCATCGAGCATCCCGACGACCTGATCGCCGATCTGACTCAGGCCCTGGCGGTGACCGCGTGAGGCGCCGGCGCGCCCTTCCTCCCCACGCAATGCGCGGGGAGGAGGGTCGATGATGGCGTCCTACGACGCCTTGGCCATCAGCTTGTCCTGCGTGCGCAGCTCGAAGTCGCTGGCGTCGTGGCGTTCGTGGAGCTGGCCCGCGGGGTCGCCCTGCAGGCGGTTGACGATGCGCCCGCGCTTGACGGCCGGGCGCGCGCCGATCGTGTCGGCCCAGCGCTGGACGTTCTTGTAGTCCTTCACCGACAGGAACTCGCCCGCGCCGTAGAGCAGCCCCTTGGCCAGGCCGCCGTACCACGGCCACACCGCGATGTCGGCGATGGTGTAGTCGTCGCCGGCCAGGTACGGGCTCTCGCCCAGCCGCCGGTCGAGCACGTCCAGTTGCCGCTTGGTCTCCATCGCGAATCGGTCGATGGCGTATTCGATCTTCGAGGGCGCGTAGGCATAGAAGTGGCCGAAGCCGCCGCCCAGGTAGGGCGCGCTGCCCATCTGCCAGAACAGCCACGACAGGCACTCGGCGCGGCCGGCATCCTGCGGCTTGGGCACGAGCGCGCCGAACTTTTCGGCGAGGTAGAGCAGGATCGCGCCCGATTCGAACACGCGGATGGGCTTGGGCCCGCTGCGGTCCACCAGGGCCGGGATCTTGGAGTTCGGATTGGCCGCGACGAAGCCGCTGCCGAACTGGTCGCCGTCGCCGATCTTGATCAGCCACGCATCGTACTCGGCGCCGGCATGGCCGAGCGCCAGCAGCTCCTCGAGCATGATGGTGACCTTCTGGCCGTTCGGCGTGCCCAGCGAGTAGAGCTGCATGGGGTGGCGGCCCACCGGCAGCTCCTTGTCATGGGTGGCGCCTGCGATCGGGCGGTTGATGCTGGCGAAGCGGCCGCCGCTCGCCTTGTTCCAGGCCCAGACCTTCGGCGGCGTGTAGTCGGATATGCTGCTCATTCCACGGATCCTCTGTTGGCGGTTTTCGGTGATGGGCCATTCTATCCCGGCCCGAGCGATCGCGCAGACCGCAGAGCGGCACCGGCGCTTCACGATGGCGGGACCTAGACGCCGCGCAGCCGCGCCCGGTCGAACCTCGCCAGGCGCCCGGGCGAGAACGGCGCCAGGTCGACCTGGCGCGCGCGGCCGTCGAGGATCAGCTCGCTCATCGCCTCGCCGGTCGCCGGCGCATTGAGCATGCCCCAGACGCTGTGGCCGGTCGCCACGTAGGCGCCGTCCACGCCCGGCACCGCGCCGATCAGCGGCAGGCCGTCCTCGGTCACCGGGCGGAAGCACGCCTGTCGCGCCCGGATCGGCGCCGCGGCGAGCGCCGGCGAGATCCTCCGGCACATCGCTTCGAGCCGCGCATGCGCGCCGTCGTCGGGCGCGACCTCGGCGGGATCGATGGGCAGCGGCGCGGTGCTCGAGACCGCGCAGACCCAGGTCGTGCCGTCGGCCCGCGGAAACAGCTCCGGCGTCAGGATCTCGCCGCTCGCCTCCTGGTATTCGAGGAACAGGGCCTCCGCGGGAACGGCGGCGCCGGTCTCGAACACGAGGCTGTGGCCCTTGTAGCCGAACACCGCGGGCAGCGGCAGCCAGCGCGTCGCCAGGATCGACCACGGTCCCAGGGCGACGACCACGGCGTCGCCTTCGACGGTCTCGCCGCTGTCGAGCACGACGCCGCCTGCGCCGCCGCCCGGGCCGCGCGCCAGCGCCGCGACCGTGCCCTTCCGCAGCACCGCGCCCTGCGCCTGGGCGGCGTGCATCAGGCCCCGGGTGAAGGCGCGGGGCTCGACCAGGGCCGTCGTCTGCGGCGAGCCGAGCGGACCCGTGATCGTCACGGCTCCCGACAGCCACGGTCGCGGGCCCGAGCCGCCCGTCCCCGAGGTACCCGTGTCGGTCGTCGGCGTCGTTCTCGACGGCGGTGCCGCCATAGGTCGCGAGGCGCCGATATCCCCAGGGATTGCCGAGCTCGGCGGCGAGGTCGGCATGGAGCGCGAAGCTCCGCCGCGCCAGCCGGTCGAGCGCGCTGCCGCGGCACCAGTCGAGCGCCAGGAAGCCGCCCGACTTGCCGGAGGCCGCGCCGGCGACTTCGTGACGTTCGATCACGATGGGCTGTGCGCCGCGTCGGCTCAGGAACCAGGCGAGCGAGACACCGATCGCGCCGCCGCCGCAGATCACGATGCGCCTGGTCGGGCTCATGCCGTCACTGTGTCAGGCCCGGCTTGCCGGTGCCAGCGCGGCCATGCGGCGCGCGGCACGGCCGGCCATGAAGCCGTTGGTCGCCGGTCCGGGGCTGCGATATCATGCGGCCAAGCCCGTCCTTCACGAATGGGCACTTGTCGGGAGCCCCGCCATGACCCTCGCCACCGCCGCCCGGCCGCTCAGCGCCGCCGATCACGGACGCGCCATGGACGAATACGGCCGACGCGCCGAGGCGCGCGCCTACGCGCTCGGCAATCGCGGACCTATCCGGGTCGGCGCCGACGGCAGGCTCCTGCCGGAGATCCTGAACTCGTACTGGACCCACGGCTTCTACGTGTTCCAGGGCGTCGTCGGGCCCGAGGAGCTGCGCGAGCTGCGTGCCGACATCGATTCGGTGCTGTCGCGCGCGCCGGTGGCGCCCGACGCGACGGTCGATCGCCACGGGCGGCCGACGCGCGACGAGGGCATCGTCGAAGCCACCCTATCGCTGGGCCAGGCCGTTGAGCGATCCGGTCGGCGGCACCGACAAGAACAACGGCCGCCATCCGGCCGCCATGCTGCAGCCCGCGCCGGGCGAGGACGCGCCGGCCTGGACCGTCGAGCTGCTCGACGGCAACCTGCACCTCAGCGACGCCTGCCTGCGGCTCTATGGCCATCCCGGCTTGCTGACCGTGGCGGCTTCCATCCTCGGCGACGATTTCGTGCCCTACAACGAAGTGACCTTCGTGAAGGAGCCCGGTTTGGGTCCCTCGGTCGCCTGGCATCAGGACGGCACGACGCACTGGGACGCAGCCGACTGGGACCAGGGCGCGCATGGCTTCAACTTCATGACCCAGCTCTATCCCAGCACGGCGGCCAACGGCGTCTGGGTGCTGCCCGGCAGCCACAAGCGGGGCAAGGCCGACATCAGGAGGATGGTGGCCGAGAGCGGATCGGACCGCATCGAAGGGGCGGTGCCCATGCTGTGCGAGTCCGGCGACACCATCGTGACCAACCGCCAGCTGGTGCACGGCTCCTTCGCCAACAGCTCGCCCGACCGGCGCATCACGCTCAACGAGGGGTTCTTTCCCCGCCGGCGCGTGCTGAACGTCACGACGCGTCGCCTCAGCGGCGCGGTCGAGACCTACGACCAGGCCCGCATCGAGGCGCGCACGCGCATCATCCAGATCGCGATCGATGCCCGCCGCCGGCGCTTCCCGCGGGAGACCGCCTACGTCTATCGCCCGCTCGCCGGCCGCGAGGACGAGAACCGGTGGAACGAGGAGACCCGCGCCACCGTGCTCAAGAACTACAACCAGCTCGACATGTTCATCTGAACGCCCGCCAGCGTGACGGCGCGTTTCCTCCCCAAGCTTCGCTTGGGGAGGTGTCCGCGCAGCGGACGGAGGGGTCTGCTCTTCGTCGGAGCCGACCATGACCCCTCCGTCGCCGTAAGACGGCGCCACCTCCCCATGCTTACGCGTGGGGAGGAATATCGGAGGCGCACCACTTCAGGCGGAGCTCCGTGTAAGCTCCGGGGAACGTTTGCCCTGAAGGAATACCTGAATGATCCGGCCCCTGCCGTCCTGGCGATCGCTGCTGTTCGTGCCGGTGACCGCCGAACGATTCGTGTCCAAGGCCCATACGCGGGGCGCCGACGCCATCATCCTCGATCTCGAGGACTCCATCCTGCCCGCGCACAAGGACGCCGCGCGCGCCGCGCTGGCCGCGGCCGTGCCGCGCGTCGCCCAGGGTGGGGCCGACGTCGTGGTGCGCATCAACCGGCCGCTCGATCTCGCCGTCGCCGATATCGCCGCTGCGGTCATGCCGGGTGTCGCCGCCCTGATGCTGCCCAAGGTCATGGGGCCCGAGCATGTTCGCCTGCTGGCCGAGCTGGTGACGGCGCGCGAGGAGGCGCTGGGCCTGCCCCTCGGCCACACGCGCTTCCTCGCTCTGATCGAATCGCCCGCGGCCCTGCCGCATCTCCATGCCATTGCCGCCGAGCCGCGCATGGCCGGCATGTCGGTGGGCGGCGAGGACATGGCGACCGAGCTCGGCGCCATCCCCTCGGCCGACAGCATGTACGTCTTCGCCATGCAGGGCCTGGCCGCCGCGCGCGCGGCCGGCATCCTGCCCATGGGCTCGATGGGCCAGCTCGCCAGGATCGACGATCTCGACTCCTATCGCGCCGGGCTGAAGCGCGGCCGGGCGCTGGGCTTCACCACCGCCGCCTGCATCCATCCCGCGCACGTGCCGATCATCAACGAGGAGTACGGCGCCTCGGCCGCCGAGCTCGACCGCGCGCACCGCCTGATCGCGGCCTTCGACGCCGCGGCGGCCGAAGGGGCGGGCGCCGTCGCCTTCGAAGGCAGCATGATCGACCTGCCCGTGGTCATCCGGGCCCGGCGCCTGCTGGAGCGCGCCGCGTCGTGGGCACCGTCCGGCGGAAACCCATCATAGCACCTCAGTACTCGGCGTAGATCTCGACGACGTTGTCTTCAGGATCGCGGAAGAAAAGCGTGCGGTGCCGCCAGGCCGGCAGGTCTGCCGGTGCGCGCAGGATCGGAACGCCTTTCGCCACCAGCTCGGCATGACAGGCATCGACGGCGGGCGGCGGCACGCGGAAGGCGAGCTGCACCGCGGCCGAGCCCGGCGCCGCCGGGCCGTCGTCCCAAGGCGGCGAGGTGCTTCTCGGCCGCAGCGTGAGCAGGGTGGAGCCCACCCTGAAGCTGACCCAGTTGTCGGCGTCGGACTCGAGGGAAAAGCCCATCACGTCCTTATAGAAGGCACGCGTCTCCTTCAGCTTCCGGCACAGCAGGATGACGTAGTCGACGGTGTGAATTTCCTTGAGGCTCATTGCGTGGTTCTACATCGGCCCCGGCGTGGTGTCGTTGGTCGGCGTGGCGGCTGCACTCGCGGTCGCCGCCGGCTCGGCCTTACGATCCCGGCGGGAAGACCCGCGCGATGTGGAAGGCCTTCGATGTGACGAGCCACTTCTCGTCGATGCGATGGAAGGTGAGATTGTCGATGAAGCAGGTCTGGCCGATCCTCACGCGCACCTTGGCGGTCGCCAGTTCGGGCACGCTGTGGTCGATGCTCAGGATCTCCTGATCGCGCGGGGATTTCAGGGAGGCGGGGGACGGCCGGCTGCCCATCAACGCGCGGAATTCGGACGCCGACCACATGGCGAGCTTGCCGTCCCGCAGGCCGTGGACCAGGCAGGCGTCATGGAAGACCTCGAGGAATTGGCTGTCATCCGCGTCGTACATGAGGTCGAAATAGCCGTTGATCGCGGACGCGATGGTTTGGATCTGGTCCATTCAAGTCTCCGTTGCGGGGCAGTGCGAGGGGCGCCGGGTCCACCGGACCGAAGCGACGCTCCCGGCGGCGGCGACAGTGGCCTAAGGGGAGGCGGGGTGCTACCGCTCGGATGTCATCTCTTGGATGACTGAGAGGCATCTTCCATGGACGAAATCGACGGCCGGCTGGTGGGCGGCTTGGTGGTCCTCGCGGCTGTTGCCGACGCCCGCAGCTTCGGCAGGGCCGCCGAACGGCTGGGCATGACGCAATCCGGCGTCAGCAAGGCGATCGCGAAGCTCGAAGCCCGGCTCGGCGCCAGGCTGGTCCACCGCACGAGCCGCGCCGTCGAGCTCACCGACGACGGCCGCGCGCTCTATGAGCGGGTCGCCCAGCACCTCGCGGGGATCGGCGAGGCGGCGGCGGAAACCGCGAAATCGCGCGAGGCGGTCCGCGGCAGGTTGCGGGTCAACGTCGATCCGCTGTTCGCCCGCATGGTCCTGTCGCCGAAGCTCAGCGAGTTCCTGCTGCAGAATCCGGGCATGGAGCTTCGCATCGAGACCCGGGACCGGATCGCCGACCTGGTCAGCGACGGCTTCGATCTGGCGGTCCGCTTCGGCGAGCCGACGCCGTCGGCGCTGATCGCCCGCCGTCTTCTCGACGCCCGGGTTCTCACGGTTGCCTCGCCGACCTACATCGAGCGTCACGGAAGACCCGGCCAGCCGCAGGACCTGGCGGGCGATGCTCACGAATGCATCCTCGCGATCGACCCTTCGGCCGGGCGTCCCTTCGACTGGGAATTCTGGCGGGGCAGCGAATTCGTTTCGGTCGCGGTCAACGGGCGGCTGACCGTCACCGATTCGGGAACCAAGCTGGGCGCCTGCCTGGCCGGTTTCGGAATCGCCCAGGTCATCGACCTGGGGCTCGACCATCACCTCAAGAGCGGCGCTCTGGTCAACTTGTCCCCCGACTGGTCGGACGAACGATTCCCGCTTTACGTCTATTACGCGTCCCGCAATCACCTACCGGCGAAGGTCAGGAAGTTCATCGATTTCGTCGTAGAGTCCCTCGGCTCGACGAACCGAACAGCTTCGACGTGGAACATTCCCACCACGGGCGACACGATGGTCCCCCTCGAGACCACGAAGTCCGCCGGGCGCGGTTAGTCCCGTGGCTGCAGCTTGTCGAGCGTGATCGGCAGGTCGCGCACACGTTTTCCCGTCGCGTGATGGACGGCGTTGGCGATCGCCGCGGCGACGCCGACGATGCCGATCTCGCCCAGCCCCTTGATGCCGAGCGGGTTGCTGTCGTCCGGCTCGTCGACGAAGATCACCTTGATGTCGTCCACGTCGGCGTTCACCGGCACATGATATTCGGCGAAGTTGGCGTTCATGATGCGGCCGAGCCTGTGATCGATCGCCGTCTCCTCGTGCAGCGCCATGCCGATGCCCCAGATCACGCCACCCAGGATCTGGCTGCTCGCGGTCTTGGTGTTCAGGATGCGTCCGGCGGCCACCGCGCTGACGACCCGCGTGACGCGGACGACGCCCAACTGCTCGTCGACCTTCACCTCGGCGAAGACCGCGGCGTGGGTGTTGTTCGCACGCGACTCGTCGTGGTCCGGGTTGGTGGTCTTCTCCTGTTCGATACGGTCGACCGCGCCATGCCGCAGGATGTCGGCGATCGACACCGCACGCGCGGCGTCGCGCCGTTTCGCCAGCCTGCCCCCTGAAAGCACGACTCGTCGGGCGTGGCGTCCGCCAGCGGAGAATTCGGCATCGCGCGGGCCAGGCGCAGCAATTCGTCCCGCACCGCCGCGGCCGTCGTCACGATCCCGTTCGACACGGAGGCCGCGATCCACGAGCCGCCCTCGACGGGCGATTGCGGCAGGCTCGAATCGCCCAGCCGGACGCTGATAGTGTCGAGCGGCAGGCCGAGCGCGTCCGCCGCGACCTGCGCCATGATGGTGTAGGTGCCGGTGCCGATGTCGGAGGTGGCGCACGCCACCTCGGCATGGCCCTTGGCGGTGAGCACGATGCGCACCGCGATCGGCACCTGGAGCGCCTCCCAGATGCCCGTCGCCATGCCCCAGCCGACGAGGTCGCGGCCGTCGCGCATCGACCGCGGCTCGGGCTTGCGCCTGTCCCAGCCGAACGCCTGCGCGCCCTGGCGGTAGCATTCGCGCAGCGCCTTGCTGCGGTATGGCCGGTCGCCGAGCTGGTCGCGATCCGAATAGCATCGCAGGCGAAGCTCGAGCGGGTCGAGCGCGAGCGCGACGGCCAGCTCGTCCATCGCCGATTCGAGCGCGAAGACGGCGCTGGCGGCGCTGGGCGCGCGCATGTCGCACGCGGTCGCCAGATCGAGGCGGGCCAGCCGGTGCTCGTACTTCGCGTTGGCGCTCTTGTAGAGCAGGCCGGACCAGCCGGTTTCCTGGCGGTGGTACTCCTCGTATTGGGACGTGATGGTGATCGCGTCGTGCGCGGTGGCCTCGAGGGTTCCTCCGGCGTTCGCGCCCAGCGCGATGCGCTGGATCATCGCCGGCCGGTGACCCACCGCGCCGTACATCTGCGGTCGTGTCAGCACGACCCGCACCGAGCGCTTCAGGGCGCGCGCCGCCAGGACCGCGAGCACCGTCTGGAACTGCGGACGCAGGCCAGAGCCGAAGCCGCCGCCCATGAAGGGCGACAGCACCCGGACATCCTCCGGCTTGAGGCCGAACACGCTGCAGAGATACTTGTGCACGTTCTGCACGCCCTGCGTCTTGTCGTGGACCGTGAGCTTGCCGTCGCCCTCGACGATCACCGTCGAGGCGTAGAGCTCCATGGGATTGTGATGTTCGATGGGGACGAAATATTCGCCCTCATGGCGGACAGCGGCTGCGGCGAGCGCCTGGTCGGGCGTCCCGCGCGGCTTGGGCGAGGCGAAGACGGCCTCGCCCGGGCTGGTCGGCGGTTGCGGCGCCACGGCCCGGTCGCGCACCTCATGGACGTCGGTGACATGCGCCTCGGCTTCGTATTCCACGCGGACCAGCGAGACCGCCTGGCGCGCGATTTCCGGCGTTTCGGCCACGACCAGGCCGATCGGCTGGCGGTTGAACAGGATCCTGTCGTCGTACAGCGGCCGGAACGGCGAGCCCAGCGGAGCGGTGTCGTCCTTGTAGGCCTCGTCACTGTCCGGCAGTGGCGGGCGGTTTTCATGCGTCAGCACGGCCAGCACGCCGGGCACGGCGAGGGCGGCGCTGGTGTCGAGGTGGACGACGCGGCCTTTCGCGATCGTCGAGCAGACGACGCTGCCATGGGCGAGGCCGGGAACGTTGTAGTCGGCGGCGTACTTGGCGGCGCCGGTGACCTTGGCGATGCCGTCGACACGGGAGGTGGCGGTTCCGATGTAAGGGGCCATGGCTTGCTCACGCTATCTTCTTGCTGGATTGCGACTGCGGCGTGCCGCGTGCCGCCTGCAGGAGCGCGCGGACGATGGTCCGCCGCGCCAGGTCGATCTTGAAGCTGTTATGGCCGAAGCCCGTGGCCTCGCGCAGCACGAGGTCGGCCGCCTCGGCGAAGGCGGCTTCGGTGGGCGGCTGGCCGCGCAGCGCCGCCTCGGCCGCGGCGTCGCGCCACGGCCTGTGCGCGACGCCGCCCAGCGCGAAACGCGCCTCCTTGATCCTGCCGTCCTCGAGCTCGAGGCCGACCGCGACGGAAACCAGCGCGAAGGCATAGGAGAGGCGGTCGCGGATCTTGAGGTAGGTGTGGTTGGCGGCAAATCCTCGCGCCGGCAGCTCGACCGAGGCGATGAGCTCGTCCGCCTCGAGGTTCGTGTCGCGCTGCGGCGTGTCGCCGGGAAGCCGGTGGAACGCCGAAAGGGCGATGGCGCGCTCGCCGCGCGGACCCGTCACATGGACCGTCGCCTCCAGCACGGCAAGCGCCACGCACATGTCCGACGGATGTACCGCGATGCAGCTCTCGCTCGTGCCCAGGATGGCGTTCATGCGGTTGAGGCCGCCGATGGCCGAGCAGCCCGACCCCGGCTGGCGTTTGTTGCAGGGCGTCGCGATATCGTAGAAATAGGCGCAGCGCGTGCGTTGCAGGAGGTTGCCGCCCACCGACGCCATGTTGCGCAATTGCTGCGAGGCGCCGGCCAGCAGCGCGCTCGACAGCACCGGGTAGCGCTTCTCGACCAGCGGGTGATAGGCCAGGTCCGAGTTGCGCACGAGCGCGCCGATGCTGATCCCGCCTCCGGCGATTTCTTCAACCTTGTCGAGCGGCAGCCGCGTGACGTCGATCAGCTTTGCCGGCCGTTCGACGTCCATCTTCATCAGGTCGACGAGATTGGTGCCGCCGGCGACGAATTTCGCGCCTGGGCTGGCGGCCATCTGGCGGACCGCATCGGCAACGGTGCCGGCCCGCGAATACTGGAAGCCGATCATGATTGCCCCTTCGCTGGCTGGCTCATCGCCTGCTGGATCGCCGCGACGATGTTGGGATATGCCCCGCAGCGACAGATGTTGCCGCTCATCAGCTCGCGGATCTCGGCGGCGGTCCGGGCCTTGCCTTCGGCGATCAGGCCGGCGGCCGAGCAGATCTGGCCCGGCGTGCAATAACCGCACTGGAAGGCGTCGTGGTCGACGAAGGCCTGCTGCAGCGGGTGAAGCGTTCCGTCCCTGGCCAGCCCTTCGACCGTGGTGACGTCTGCGCCGTCCTTCATGACGGCCAGGGTCAGGCAGGAAAGGACACGGCGGCCGTCCACCAGCACGGTGCAGGCGCCGCATTGTCCCTGGTCGCAGCCCTTTTTCGTGCCGGTCAGGTCGAGGTGCTCGCGGAGAACGTCGAGCAGCGTCGAGCGGGGATCCAGGCTGTGCGTGCTTGGCGCTCCGTTCACCGTGAGGGTCACCGTGACGGGCTGCGGTCCGCCGCCGCTCGTTCGTGGCTCTGCCGCGGTTCCGGTCGACTGGTCGAGGGGGCGGGGCCTGGCTTCTGAGAGATCGGTCATGTCTGCTCCAAATCGTCAGATCAGCTCCTGCACGGTGGATAGCCGAACGGGAGGGCCGGGGATTCTCAAGGTGCACGACCGGATAGGTAATGATCGGCGCGGGCGATACGTTGCCGTCGATGCCAACCTCCGGGACTGGCACGCAAATCGCATCGTTATCCGGTGCCGCCTCGACATCTCGAGGTGTAGAATTCTCGAACGAGGTTGCCTGCAGGTTCGGTCGGCCTCCGCAAGCGCGTTGACCGCCCGACGATCAGGCACGCCAAGCGCACTGACCGGAGGGACGACCCATGGACGGTTTTGGCATCGGAGCGGCAGTCCGGCGCAAGGAAGACCTGCGCTTCCTCACGGGCAAGGGCAGATACACGGACGACATCAACCGGCCCGGCCAGCTCCAGGCCTGCCTGCTGCGCAGCCCGCACGCCCATGCGGAGATCGTTGGCATCGACGCGACCCGGGCCAAGGCGGCGCCGGGCGTCGCGGCCGTCTTCACCGGCGCCGATCTGCAGGCCCCCGAGCTGAAGCTGGGCGGCCTGCCGTGCGGCTGGCTCGTCACCTCCAAGGACGGCTCGCCGATGGCCGAGCCGCCGCGCCCGCTTCTGGCCCAAGGCAAGGTGCGCCATGTCGGCGACCCCGTGGCGGTGGTCGTCGCCGAGACGCGCGCGGAGGCGGAAGCCGCGGCCGAGCTGATCGAGGTCTCCTACAGGGAATTGCCGGCGGTGGTCGGCGCCGACGAGGCCGTCAAGCCGGGCGGGCCGCTGCTGTTCGAGTCGGCCCCCGGCAATCTCTGCTTCGACTGGCATCTCGGCGACAAGGCGGCGGTCGATTCGGCGTTCGCGAGCGCCCATCACGTGACGCGGCTGGACCTCGTCAACAACCGGCTGGTCTCCAACCCGATGGAGCCACGCGCCGCCATCGGCGAGCATGACAGCGCCACCGGCGACTACACGCTCTACACCACGAGCCAGGCGCCGCATGTGCACCGGCTGCTGATCGGCCCCATGGTCCTGCAGTTGCCCGAGCACAAGCTGCGCGTGGTGGCGCCCGATGTCGGCGGCGGCTTCGGCACCAAGGGCTCGATCTACAACGAGCAGGCGCTGGTCCTGTGGCTCGCCGCAAGGCTCGACCGTCCCGTCAAGTGGACGGCCGACCGCAGCGAGATCTTCCTCACCGACAACCAGGCGCGCGACCATCTCACCCGGGCCGAGCTCGCCCTCGACAAGGACGGCAGGTTCCTGGCCATGCGCGTCGCCACGCTGGCCAATCTCGGCGCCTATCTCGGCAGCTTTGCGCCGGCGATCCCGACCTGGTGCTACGGCACCCTGCTCGCCGGCAACTACGCGACGCCGGCGATCCACGTCGAGGTCAAGGGGGTCTTCACCAACACCGCGCCGGTCGACGCCTATCGCGGCGCCGGGCGCCCGGAGGCCTGCTATGTCGTGGAGCGCCTGGTCGATCGTGCGGCGCGCGAGATGAAGATCGACCCGGCGGAGCTGCGCCGGCGCAACTTCGTCGCCAACGACGCCTTTCCCTACACCACGCCGGTGGCGCTCACCTACGACAGCGGCGACTACTTCAAGACCCTCGACATGGTGCTCGAGGCCGCCGACTACGCGGGCTTCGAGCAGCGCCGGCGGGAGGCGGCGACTCGCGGCAAGCTGCGCGGCATCGGCCTCGCCACCTACATCGAGGCCTGCGCCATGGCGCCGTCGGTGATGGCCGGCCAGCTCGGCGCGCGCGCCGGCTTCTACGAGACCGCCGAGGTGCGCGTGCACCCGACCGGCAGCATCACCGTCTTCACCGGCTCGCACAGCCATGGCCAGGGCCACGAGACGACGTTCGCCCAGCTCGTGTCGGACCGGCTCGGCCTGGCCTTCGACCAGGTCGATATCGTGCACGGCGACACCGGCCGGATCCCGTTCGGCATGGGGACCTACGCCTCGCGTTCCCTGGCGGTGGGCGGCACCGCTTTGGTCAAGGCCATGGACAAGATCGTCAACAAGGGCAAGAAGATCGCCGCCCACATGCTCGAGGCGGACGAGGCGGATATCGAGTTCGCCGACGGCAAGTTCGCGGTGGCCGGCACCGACCGCGCGGCGACCTTCCAGCAGGTCGCCTTTTCCGCCTACGTCCCGCACAATTTTCCCATCGAGACCCTGGAGCCCGGCCTCGACGAGACCGCCTTCTACGATCCGACCAACTTCACCTATCCCGCCGGCGCCTACATCGCCGAGATCGAGATCGATCGCGAGACCGGGACCGTGGCGCTGGTCAGGTTCACCGGTGCCGACGATTTCGGCCGCATCGTCAATCCGATGATCGTCGAGGGCCAGGTCCACGGCGCGCTGGTCCAGGGGATCGGCCAGGCGCTCTACGAGAACGCCGTCTACGATCCCGAGAGCGGCCAGCTCACCACCGGCTCGTTCATGGACTACTGCATGCCGCGCGCCGACAACTTCGTGCCCTTCAGCTTGGAGACCAACACCACGCTCTGCGCCCACAACCCGCTGGGCGCCAAGGGCTGCGGCGAAGCCGGCACGATCGGCGCGCCGCCGGCCATCATGAACGCCGTGCTGGACGCGCTGGCGCCGCTCGGCATCACCGACCTCGACATGCCCGCGACGCCGGAGCGCGTCTTCCGCGCGATCGCCAGGCAGCGGCCAAGCTGAGCGTTCCTCTCCCCTTGCGGTCGCCGGCGCCTGGGCCGTCGAGATCGCGCGTGCGGCTTTCGGCGGGATGGTCTAGCCTCACTCGCGTCAACCTCCGGCGAAGGCCCACGATTGCAAAGGCACGAGCGCGTCGAGCGTAAACTTGCGGCGATCCTGGCTGCGGACGTCGTCGGCTACAGCCGCCTGATGGGCGCCGATGAAGTCGGCACGTTGCGTATGCTCAAGGCCGTGCGCAGGGAGGTCGTCGATCCTGCCATCGCCGGTCGCGGTGGACGCATCGTCAAGACCACCGGTGACGGACTGCTGGTCGAATTTCAAAGCGTGGTCGACGCAGTCGCTTGTGCCGTCACCGTTCAGCACAGGATGCTGGAACGCAACCGCGGCGCGGCGGACGACAAGCGTATCGTGTTCCGGATCGGAATCAATGTCGGCGACATCATCATCGACGGCAAGGACCTGTTCGGCGACGGCGTGAACATCGCCGCGCGGCTGGAATCGATTTGCGAACCTGGAGGCTTGTGCATTTCGGACATCGCCTGCGGGCAGGTGCGCGACAAGCTGCCCTTGACCTTCACCGACCGCGGCGAACAGCAGGTCAAGAACATCGTCCGGCCTGTCCGCGTGTTCGGCCTTTCGCCGGCGGCCATCGACGAGGCGCCGGAGTTGGAGGCAGGCCGCGCGGCTCCTGCGAGGTCCCGCAGCCGGGTGCTGCTGGCGGCGGCGCTTGCCGCAGCGGTGATCGTTGCCGGCGCCGCCGCATGGTGGACGATGCGCGCGCCCGCGTCGCCGCAGGTCGAGGCTGCGCAGTCGCCGGCGGCCGATACGCGGCCGTCGATCGCGGTGCTGCCGCTGGTCTCGCTTGGCGCCGACGGCAAGGAGGATTACTTCGCCGACGGGCTGACCGAAGATATCATTTCGGCGCTCGGGCGATTTCCTGAATTCGTCGTCCGTTCCCGCAACGCCGTCTTCAGCTACAAGGGCAAGACGCCGACGCCCGAGGAGATCCGCCGCGATCTTGATGTGCGCTACATCGTCGAAGGCAGCGTCCGGCGCAGCCCCGAGCGAATCCGCATCGCCATCAGCCTCGCCGCCGCCGGGCGGGGCACCCAGCTCTGGTCCGAGACCTACGACGTCGCGCCGAAGGAGATCTTCGCGGTCCAGGACGACATCACGCGTCGCATCGCCGGGACGCTCGCCAGCCGCCTGACCAACCTGGAACTGGCCAAAGCCGCCAGCAAGCCGCCGCGCAGCCTGGAAGCGTACGACCTCGTTCTGCGCGGTCGGGATATGTACGGACGCATCAGCCGCTCCGCCAATTCGGAGGCGCGCACGCTGTTCAAGCGGGCGATCGACCTCGATCCCAACTATGCCCCCGCCTATATCGGGCTCGGCCGCGTCGAGCTGAACGGCGTCATGAATGGGTGGACCGCCGATCCTGAAGCGGCGATGCAGCGCGCCGGAAGCCTTGCCCAGAAAGCCATCGACATCGATTCGACAAGCGCCGCGGCGCATGCGCTGCTCGGCGCCACCTATATTCGCTACGGCGACTACGACCGCGCAGTCGACGAGATGCAGCGCGCGGTCAAGCTCAACAGCAGCGATCCCGATGCCTATGCCGGCTTGGCGACCGCCCTGCTGTGGTCAGGCGACGTCGACACATCGATCAAGGATTTCGAGACAGCCGCCAAGCTCGGCCTAAATTTCACCGCTCACGAGTCGTTCATCCTGGGCGTTGCCTATCTGCTGTCCGGCCGCAACGCCGAAGCGATCCGCACCCTCGAACCCTCGCTCGATCGAAACCAGACCGATCCCTATATCCGGGCGATACTGGCGGCGGCCTATGCCGAGGCCGGCCGACAGGACGACGCGGTCCGGCAGGCTCGGGAGGTACGGACGATCGATCCACGCTTCGACAGCGCCGACTTCGGCTCGCTGCTGCGCAAGCCCGAACTACGCGCCAGGCTCGCCGCTGCGCTCGACAAGGCGGGGTTGTAGCCTGGCACTGTCAGCGGGTGGGGTGCAGAACGCCTGAATTTTCATTGGCTTTTTTAAGAATTTCGGCCGTTTGCTGCTGGAACTTCGGGATCCCGGCCTTGCCGGAAAACACGTAAAGCTTGCCGTTCGTGATCGTCCAGGCCTCCGGATCGGCCTCGACCTTGCGGCCACGCGACAGCTGCACGGCGCAATAGCCGTCGAACTGCGGCGCGTAACGCTCGGGATCGGATGCGAACGTGTCGCGGTGCTCCGCGCTCTTGAACCAATAGATGGCGTCGTCGTAGGCGAAGCTGAATTCCTTCGAGCCTCGCTCTGGCTTGCCGTCGGTGAAATAGGACACCGGGTCGTAGCCCTTCAGCGCGACGCGCGGGCTCGATCCGGTCGCGTTCTGAGCCGAGGCGGTGCCGCATGCCGCGACAATCGCAACCGCCGAGACGAAAACCCGCCGCGAAAGACCATCCATGCTCTGCTCGCTAGCCCGCCATCCGTTGGGCCACGATAGCACGCGGGTGGGTGAACGGCGAACGGCTTTGCCAGGCGCGGCTTGATCGCCCGAAACGCCTCTGCAATAAGCCTGCGCAGGTCGATGCCAGGACGCAGGCCGGGGAGACGTCGTTGAGCGAAATCGCGGTCTTCAGCGGCAGCGCCCATCCGCAACTGGCGGCGGAAATCTGCACCCATCTCAAGGTCCCGCTGCTTCCCTCGAAGGTCGAGCGGTTTGCAAACGACTGCCTGGGCGTGCAGCTCCAGGCCAACTGTCGTCAGCGCGACGTCTTCATCATCCAGCCCCTGGTGGCGCCCGTCCAGGAGCACCTGGTCGAGCTCTTCCTGATGCTGGACGCGGCACGGGGCGCGTCGGCGGCGCGGACGACGGTCGTGATGCCCCACTACGCCTATGCGCGCTCGGACAAGAAGGATGCGCCGCGCATCTCGATCGGCGGGCGCTTGATGGCCGACCTGCTGGTCGCCGCCGGTGCGAACCGCATCCTGACGATGACCCTGCACTCGCCCCAGGCGCACGGTTTCTTCAGCGTGCCGGTCGACCACCTCCATGCGCTGCGCGAGCTGGCCGAGCATTTCGGCAAGCAGGATCTCGCCAACAGCGTCATCGTCTCGCCCGACCTCGGCAACGCCAAGGAGGCGGCGGCCTTCGCGCGGATGCTGGGCGCCTCCGTGGCGGCGGGCGCCAAGCAACGGTTCAGCGACGATCGCGTCAGCATCAGCGCCGTCATCGGCGACATCGACGGCCGGGACATCATCGTGCTCGACGACGAGATCGCAAGGGGAAGCACCGTCCTCGAACTGCTGGAACGCCTGCGCGAACGCAACGCCCGGTCGATTCGGATCGCCTGCACGCATGGCCTGTTCTCGAGCGGCGCCCTGGAGCGCCTCGGCAATCAGCCTGACGTGCTCGAAATCGTCTGCACCAATACGGTGCCGATCCCGGTCGAGAAGCAGGTTGCCAAGCTCAGGATCCTGTCGGTCGCGCCCGCGCTCGCCGAAGCCATGCGCCGCATCCACAACGGCGAGTTGGTCAGCGCCCTGTTCCATCCCGCCTGACCGGCGAGCCGACCACGACGTTTGAAACGGCTTGACAAGCCGGCGCAATGCCTTGTCCTGGAAAGGCCGACACTCACCATGATGAGGAGTTGGCCTCATGTTGCATTCCATACCGACCCGAGCGGAGGAGCCGCGTCAGGCGCGGCGTCGCGAAGGCTGGGCGACGGTACTGGCGAGGGCGCCGCCTTGGAGACGTCTCTTCGCGCACTCCCGAGGGCGGGAAGATCCCGGCCGAGACCCGAGCGGGTTCGGACGAACGATGGCGCTCGCCCGCATCCCGCAATTGGAACGCTCTCTTCGACCAAGGTCCCCGACAATGTTCAACGCAACGCAATCCGCTTTCTTTGTATCGATGTCCACGGCATCCAGAGTTTTGCCCTCCAACGTTTTCCGCCGGGCCATCTTCGCCAGTCGAAAGGCGATGGCCCGCGCTGGTTTGACTCCACGGCCCCTCGTTGCAACGATCCTGCTCATAGGGAAGGAGCGCAAATGGCCGGCCTGGAATGGACCGACTCCACCGTGATGGCCGCAGGCATCAAGCTTCACCTGTCGCGCGCCGGGCGCGGCCGGCCCGTGCTGGTGCTGCATCACGAGACGGGCACGCTCGATCGCCTGCCGTTCTACGAGGCGCTGGCGCAGCATTACGACGTGCTGGTGCCGCACCATCCGGGCTACAGCCGCTCGCAGCGGCCGGACTGGATGCGCAGCGTGCGCGACATCGCCGTGATCTATCGCGGCCTGTTGAGCGACTTGAAGGTCACGGACGCGGCCCTGGTCGGGCTGGGCTTCGGCGGCTGGATCGCCGCCGAGATGGCCAGCATGGCGCCCGCCGACCTGTCGCACCTGGTGCTGGTCGGCGCCATGGGCATCAAGCCGCCGGCGGGCGATATCCTGGACGCGGCCATCACCGGCTATATCGATTACGCGCGCGCAGGCTTCCACGACCAGAAGGCGTTCGATCGCGCCTACGGCGCCGAGCCGTCGGTCGAGCAGCTCGAAATGTGGGACATCTGCCGCGAGATGAGCTTCCGCATCGCCTGGAAGCCCTACATGTACAGCCAGACCCTGCCGCATCTGCTGGGCGCCGTGCGCGCGCCGGCGCTGGTCGTGTGGGGCGACGACGACAAGGTGGTGCCGCAGAGCGCGGCCAAGCGCTACGCTGAGGCGCTGCCCAACGCCCGGCTGGAGATCGTCAGGACCTGCGGCCATTGCGTCGACATGGAGCAGCCCGAGGCGCTCGCCAAGCTGGTCACGAACTTCATCGGTCGGGAGTAGACGCCATGCACCTGATGTATTTCACCGAGCAACCGATGTCGGCCTATTCCGAGCAGGCCGGCCGCGACTTCGGCGCCACCGCGCTGATGTTCTCCAACAAGTATTTCGACCCGGCCGAAGGCTCGCGGCTCTACAACAACTACATCGAGCAGTACATGCTGGCCGAGGAGGTCGGCATCGACGGCATCATGCTGAACGAGCACCACAACGCGCCGTTCTGCATGCAGGCCAAGGCCAACATCTTCGCCGCCATCCTGGCCGGCATGACCAAGAAGGTGAAGATCGTCATGCTGGGCAATCCGCTGCCGCTGGCGGAGAACCCGATCCGGCTGGCCGAAGAGCTCGCCATGATCGACATGATCTCAAAGGGCAGGCTGGTCTCGGGCTTCGTGCGCGGCGGCGGCCAGGAGCAGCTCGCCACCGGCGTCAATCCGGCCTTCAACCGCGAGCGCTTCGAGGAGGCGCACGAGCTGATCACCCAGGCCTGGACCAGGACCGGGCCGTTCCGCTTCGAGGGCACGCACTACCAGCACCGCGTGGTGAACCCCTGGGCGGTGCCGCTGCAGAAACCCTATCCGCGCGTCTGGATCCCGGGCGTGATCAGCAAGGAGACGATCGTGTGGGCCGCGCAGCAGCGCTATCCCTACATCGCGCTCAACACCTCCATCGAGCAGACCAAGAAGATCTGGGAGCTCTACGACAACGTGGCGGCGCAGACCGGCTATGTCGGCGGGCCGGAGAATCGCGGCTACCTGATCCAGGTCCATATCTCCGACAACGAGGAGAAGGCGATCGAGAACGCCAGGCAGTTCCGCTGGATGCAGGGCGAGTTCACCGGCCTTGCCCATCCGGTATGGAGCACGCCCTCGGGCTACGGCTCGCCCACCAACCGCCGCGCCTTCGTCGAGTTCGCCGCCGGCCGCGCCATCAATCCGCGCGGCAACACCAGCTTCGAGCAGCAGATGGCCGACCTGCGCATCATCGCCGGCACGCCCGAAGACGGTGGTGGCCAAGCTGAAGCGCATCCTCGAGCAGACGCAGCCCGGCATCCTCGCCTTGTGGGGCAATGACGGCCGCGTCAGCCAGGAGGACTCGCTCACCTGCATCCGCCTGATGGGCCAGGAGGTCTTCCCGGCGATCCGCGAGATCGCCAAGGACCTCGACCTCAAGAGCCCGTGGGAGGCCGACGCGCCGGTCCATCTCAAATATTCGACCGACCTCAAGCCGGCCAAGGCGGCCGCCGCGGAATGATCTGGAGCGCGGACCTCCAGGTCCGCGCTCCGATGAAGGAGTGAATGATGCAACTGGGCGCCTCGCTGCCCGTCGGCGATATCGGCACCGGCCCCGCGATCCTGCGTGACTATGCGCAGGCGGCCGAAGGATTGGGCTTCGACTATCTCGTCGGTCCCGACCACGTGCTGGGCGGCGATCCGGCCAAGGATCATGGCGGCCGCCGCGTCGGCACCACCGCCACGGCCTATCACGATCCCTTCGTGCTGTTCGCCTTCCTGGCCGGGGTCACGCGCAAGGTCGGCTTCGCCGCCGGCGTGCTGATCCTGGCGCAGCGCCAGGCGGCGCTGGTGGCCAAGCAGGCCGCCTGCCTCGACGCGCTGTGCGAGGGCCGCTTCCGCCTGGGCATCGGCGTGGGCTGGAACGAGATCGAGTTCCAGGGGCTGGGCATGGATTTCCACACGCGCGGCAAGCGCTCCGAGGAGCAGGTGCGCTTCATGCAGGCGCTGTGGTCCGAGCCGCATGTCAGCTTCAAGGGCCAGTTCCACCAGCTCGACGACGGCGGCATCAATCCGCGGCCGAAGTCGGGCCGGGTGCCGATCTGGTTCGGCGGCCATGCCGAGGCGACGTTCCGGCGCACGGCGAAGTACGGCGACGGCTTCATGCCGCTCGCCTATCCCGCCGGCGACGAGGCGCTGAAAGCCTTCGACAAGCTGCGCAAGCTGATCGTCGCGGAGGGCCGCGATCCCGCCTCGGTCGGGCTCGAGGTCTGGCTGTCGCCCGGCATCGGCTCGGAGGCGGACTGGCGGCGCGAGGTCGGCTTCTGGAAGAAGGCCGGCGTGACCCACGCCTGCGTCCACACCACCTATGTCAGCGGCCATCACAAGCGCATCGCCGGCACGGGTTACGCCGATCATCTTGACGCGATCACGCGCTATCGGGCCGCGGTCGCCGATCTGCTATAGGCCTGCCATGAAATTCGCCTTCTCGACCGAACAGGAAGAATTCCGCACCAACCTGCGCCGTCTGCTGGCCGACCGCTCGCCCACCAAGGAGGTGCGGCGCCTGATGGAAACCGAGGCCGGCTTCGAGCGCGACGGCTGGCGGAGGCTCAACAGCGAGCTCGGCCTCACCGCGCTGCGCATCCCCGAGGCCTATGGCGGCCAGGGCTTCGGCTTCGGCGAGCTCGGCATCGTGCTGGAGGAGATGGGTCGCGCCCTGCTGTGCGCGCCTTATTTCTCGACGGCGGTGCTGGCGACCGGCGCCATCCTGAACGCGGCCAGGGAGGCCGAGAAGCAGGCGCTGCTGCCCGGCATCGCCGCCGGCGACACGGTGGCGACCCTGGCCTGGGTCGAGGATGACGGGCGCTGGGACGCCGCGGGCACGACCCTGACCGTCACGCCGTCGGCCGGCCGCTACCATCTCGACGGCCACAAGAGCTTCGTGCTCGACGGCCATACCGCCGATCTCATCGTCGTGCTGGCGCGCGCGCCGGGCAGCGACGGCGACGAGGGCCTGTCGCTGTTCACCGTCGCCGGCGATGCGCCGGGGCTGTCGCGCCGGCCGCTCAAGACCATGGACTGGACGCGCAAGCTGGCGCGGCTGGAGTTCAAGGGCGTCGAGGCGCGGCTGCTGGGCGAGCCGGGCGGGGCGGCGGGCCCGATGGCGCGCACCCTGACCGAGGCGGCGATCTGCCTCGCCAACGAGATGGCGGGCGTCGCCGAGCGGCTGCGCGAGGATGCGCTGGCCTATGCCAAGATGCGCATGCAGTTCGGCCGGCCGATCGCCTCCTTCCAGTCGATGAAGCACAAGGCGGCCGACATGCTGGTCGATGTCGAGCTTGCCAAGTCGGCGGCCTACTACGCCGCGGCGGCGCTCGACGAGGGCGACAACGACGTCGAGGCCGTCGCCTCGCTCGCCAAGGCGCAGGCCAGCGAAACCTGCCTGCAGACGGCGATCCACGCCATCCAGATCCATGGCGGCATCGGCTTCACCTGGGACAACGACACCCACCTCTGGTTCAAGCGCGCCAAGAGCTCGGAGATCCTGCTGGGCGATGCCCACCAGCATCGCGAGCTGATGATGCAGCGCTGGGCCGCGTAAGGAGAAGGAAGGACATGACCGAGCTGACCGAGGAAAGCGTCCGCGCCGAGGTGCGCGCCTGGCTGGAGGCCAACTGGAATCCCGAGCTCGGCCTGATCGAATGGCGCAACAAGCTGATCGAGTTCGGGCTGGGGCGTGCCGGACTGGCCGAAGGAATGGTATGGCCGCGACCTGCCGGCCGGGCTGGTGCCCGTGGTCGAGGAGGAGATGCAGCGCGCCGGCGCCATCGGCGTCGCCAAGGCCGGCATCCGCACGCTCGCCGCCGCCACCATCCTGGCGCACGGCACCGACCTGCATAAGCAGAAGTTCCTGCGCCGCATCCTCACCGGCGAGGACACCTGGTGCCAGCTGTTCAGCGAGCCGGGCAGCGGCTCGGACGTGGCGGGCGCGGTGACCCGCGCCGAGATGCGCGGCAACAAGTGGGTGGTGAACGGCCAGAAGGTCTGGACCACCAGCGCGCACCATGCCGATTACGGCCTGCTGCTGGCGCGCACCGACTGGGACAAGGCCAAGCACAAGGGCCTCTCCTACTTCATCATCGACATGCACCAGCCCGGCGTGAAGGTGCAGCCGCTGCGGCAGATGAACGGCCATGCCTCCTTCAACCAGGTGTTCATGACCGACGCCGAGGTGCAGCCGGAGTTCCTGGTCGCCAATGTCGGCGACGGCTGGGCGGTGACGACCACCACCCTGATGCACGAGCGGCGCGGCGCCGACGGCCTGCGCACCTGGGCCATGGGCTCGGACCGCAAGGGCCGCATCTACGAGGAGGAGAAGGCCGAGATCGCCACGGTCGATGGAGCCCTACAAGTGGTATCCCCAGCGCGCCGGCCGCGTCGACCTCATCATGCAGCGGGCGAAGGAGACCGGCCGGCATCGACGATCCCGTGGTGCGCCAGGAGATCGCCAAGGTGCTGATCATGTCCAAGGCGGCCGAATGGACGGCGCGGCGCGCGCGCGCGGCGCAGGAGCAGGGCCGGCCGCAGGGGCCCGAGGGCTCGCTCGGCAAGCTGGTCGCCAGCCACGTCGCGCGCGCGGCCGCCCGCGTGCACACCCAGCTTTCCGGCGCCGACGCGCTGCTGTCGGGCGCCGACAGCCCGATGGGCGGCACCATCGCCGAGATCCTGGTCTCGGTGCCGGCCGGCTCGATCGCCGGCGGCACCGACGAGATCCAGCGCAACATCATCGCCGAGCGCGTGCTGAAGATGCCCAAGGAGCCGAGCGTCGACACCGACAAGCCCTTCCGCGACGTGCCGCGCAACACGGTGTCCTGAACGGGGCCTGGAGCGGCCTCGCGGGACCTTCTCGGGGTCGAATTCGGCCAGGCGCCAGTCGAATGAGCAAGAGAACCGTATTGATTTCGGGTGCAGGGATCGCCGGGCCGACGCTTGCCTATTGGCTGGCCGCAGGAGGATTCAGCCCGACGCTGGTGGAACATGCGCCTGCTTTGCGGACCGGCGGCTATGTCATCGACTTTTGGGGGCTTGGCTACGACATCGCCGATCGCATGGGCCTGGCGGGCGACATCGAACGCGACGCCTATCGGGTGCGGGAGATGCGCGTCGTCGACGGCCGCGGCGTGCGGATCGCCGGGTTTGGCACGAAAGTATTCCGCGAACTCACGGGCGGACGCTATGTCACGATCGCGCGCAGCGACCTTTCGCGATTGCTCTTCGAGAACGCCCGACGGGCGACGGAGGTCGTTTTCGACGATGAGGTCGTCGCCATCGAGGAGCGTCCGGACCATGTGCAGGCCGAGTTCAGGCGTGGAGGCTGTCGGCGGTTCGATCTGGTGATCGGTGCCGACGGCCTGCATTCGACCGTTCGGCGGCTTGTATTCGGGCCCCAGGCGGGGTTCGAGAAGCCGCTCGGATATGCGGTCGCTGCCTTTGAAGTAGGCGGCTATCGTCCGCGCGACGAACGCATGTACGTGATGTACAACGAGCCCGGCCGGATGGTGGGGCGTTTTGCGCTGCACGGCGATCGGACGCTGTTTCTGTTGGTTTTTGCGACCGACGACGCCCTTCGGCCGGCGCAGCTCGCCTTGCCGGCGCAGAAGGCGCTGCTGCACGAGAGATACGGCGACGCGAAGTGGGAGTGCGCCGGCATCCTGGCCGCGCTCGACCGCGCGCAGGTCCTCTATTTCGACCGGATCAGCCAGATAAGGATGGAAGCCTGGTCGCGCGGCCGCGTCGCCCTCGTCGGCGACGCCGCCTTCTGCGTCTCTCTGGCGGCCGGACAAGGCTCGGCCCTGGCCATGACGGCGGCGTATGTCCTGGCGGGCGAGCTCGCCCGAGCCGAAGGACGGCACGAGGAGGCCTTTGCCAGGTACGAGAGCCTCTTGCGCCCGTACATGGACACCAAACAACGCGGCGCCGAGCGATTCGCCGCCGCGTTCGCCCCCCGGACCCGATGGGGCCTGTTCCTGCGCAATCAAGTGATAAGGCTGGCCGCGGTTCCAGGAGTGGCAAGGCTCACCTTCGGCGCCGACATCATCGATACGCTGCAGCTTCCCGACTATCAGTGGAGGGACGCTTCATGAGCCCGCATTGTGGGCCCGGCGGCCATCACGACGGCCGGTGCGCTGGCGCGACCGAATTCACGGCGCCGGGGCCGATGAAGCCGGCAGGATGAGGTTGCAGGCGACGGGGCGCTGTCGATCAGGCGGCGCCTTCAGCGCCGGGCGGCCGCGCCGGCGCGCCACCGGCCTTGCCTCGGCCGGGACGGCTACTTGTCGAGCCAGAACGTGTCGAAGCGCACGCAGTCGTAGATGCCGAAATACTCGTACGGATTGTGGCCCTTCACGTAGTTGAACCAGACGTCGTTGATCTTCTCCCAGGCGACCGGCAGCACCGGCGGATCCTGCTCCATGATCATCTCGGCCTCGCGGATCACGGCCAGGCGCTTGGCCGGATCGACCTCGGTGTCGATCTGGGGCAGGAGCGCGTTGAACTTCTCGTTGTTCCAGAAGCCGTAGTTCTGCGGCCCGTCCTTCTTGTACCAGGCGTTGAAGTAGTCGGACGGATCGAGCAGGGTCGACACCACGGCGCCGATCGCGAGGTCGAAGTTGCCGGACTTGATGTCGTCGAACCACACCGATTCGACCACGGTGCGCAGCTTGGTCTCGACGTTCAGCGCCTGCTGCAGCATGGCCTGGATGGCCTGTGCCCACAGCTTGAACGAGGCGACCTCGCGAACCATGAAGTCGAGGCCCTTGATGCCGCCCGACTGGCCGGCGGCGGCGAGCAGCGCCTTGGCCTCCTTGATGGCCGCGGTCGGATCCTCCTGGTAGCCGACCCTCTTGGCGAGCTGGTCCTTGGGCGTGGCGAAGTCGGAGAACGGATAGATGAAGCCGCCCACCATCATCGGCGTCACGTCCTTGACGACGTCGATCAGCACCGGCCGGTCGAACGCCAGGTGCAGCGCGCGGCGCACCCGGGGATCGTCGAGCGGCTTGTTCTTGTTGTTCACCCAGGTGCCCTGGATGACGCTCTGGTAGAAGTTGGTCGATGACATGCCGGGCGTGGCCTTCGCCTTGCGCGCGGTGACCGGATCGACGATGCGGCCGTAGTCGACGCGGTTGGAGAGAAGCGCCGAAGCCAGCTCGGGCGAGAAGGGCAGGGCGTGGTAGAATTCGATGCCGTCGAGATAGGGCAGGCCCTTGTTCCAGTAGTTCTTGTTCTTCTCCATCACCCAGACTTCGTTCTCGACTCGCCGCTTGCTCTTGAACGGCCCGGTGCCGGGGATGTCGACCACGCGGCGCAGGTTGTAGTTGTTGTCCTCCAGGGTCTTCTTGCGGAAGATCACGTTCCAGCCGCTGGCGAAGGCCGCCATCATGAAGCTCGCGGGCCGGGGCTCGGAGAGCTTGAAGACGACCGTGTATTTGTCGGGCGCGGTGATCTCGCTCACCGTGGTGAACAGCGTGCTGCGCGGGATGCTGACGCCCGCCGGCGGCTTGACGATGCGGTCGTAGGTCGCCTTCACGTCGTCGGCGGTGAAGTCCGCGCCGTCGTGGAACTGCACGTCCTTGCGCAGGTGGAAGGTGTAGGTCTTGCCGTCCTTGGCGATCTCCCAGCTATGCGCCAGGTCGGGGATGATGGTCTTGCCGCTGTCGCGCGGATCGCGCCGGATCAGGTTGTCGAACATGCAGCCCTGGCTGCCCAGGCTGTTGATCGTGCCGGACTGGTGCACGTCGAAGTGCGGCGGCCGCGAGGTGATGGCGTATTTCATGACGCCGCCCGATTTGGGATTGGGCTCCGGCGCCTTGAGCTGGAATTTCGTGCCGTCGAACTCGTTCGGCACGCCTTCGGCCAGGGCGAGATGCCAGGGGAAGGCGGCGGCTCCGCCCATGGCGGCGGCGCCGGTGACGAACTTGCGACGATTTACGCGGGAACGCTGGGACTCGTGGTCATGCATCGCGTTTCCTCCCAATTGGCTCTTTTCCTTACCGAGCACTGTGTGCTCTGATGGCGAGCCTCGTTTATGGGGCCAAAGCTAACATGATAAATCTCAGGGAGTCATCGCTTGAATCTTCTCAACCCGAGGCAGCAGGCCGACGGTGAGCCGGCGGCCCTGCCGGCGCGAACGATTCTGCAGATCGACGACCTCCAGACGCATTTCTTCACGGCCATCGGCACGGTGCGCGCCGTCGACGGCGTCTCCTATGCCCTGAAGAGCGGCGAGACACTGGGCGTCGTGGGCGAGTCCGGCTGCGGCAAGAGCGTGACGGCGCTCTCCATCCTGCGCCTGGTGGCGAGCCCGCCGGGCCGCATCGTCGGCGGGTCGATCCGCTTCGAGGGCCGCAACCTGCTCGAGCTCGGCGAGGCCGAGATGGAACGCATCCGCGGCAACGACATCTCGATGATCTTCCAGGAGCCGATGACCTCGCTCAATCCGCTCTACACGGTCGGGCGGCAGATCGGCGAGGCGATCGCGCTGCATCAGGGCCTGTCGCGCCGCGACGCCCTGGACCGCGCCGTCGAGATGCTGCGCCGCGTGCAGATCCCCGAGCCCGAGAAGCGCGCGCACGCCTATCCGCACCAGCTCTCCGGCGGCATGCGCCAGCGCGTGATGATCGCCATGGCGCTGTCGTGCAATCCCAAGGTGCTGATCGCCGACGAGCCGACCACGGCGCTCGACGTCACCATCCAGGCCCAGATCCTCGACCTGATGCGCGAGCTGCAGGAGACCTTCGGCACGGCCATCATCCTGATCACCCACGACATGGGCGTGGTGGCCGAGAACGCCGACCGGGTCGTGGTGATGTATGCCGGCCGCAAGGTCGAGGAGGCGCCGGCCGACGAGCTGTTCGACCGGCCCGGCCATCCCTACACCCAGGGCCTGCTGGGCTCGATCCCGCACCTCGACAGCGGCCGCGCGCAGCCAGCGCCGCACGCGGCTGAACGAGATCAAGGGCATGGTGCCCTCGCTGTTCGACCTGCCGGCGGGCTGCAGCTTCGCCGCCGCGCTGCGGCCTCGCGAGCGAGCAATGCCGCGCCGCGACGCCGGCCCTCGAGCAGCATCGGCCCGGCCATTGGGTCGCCTGCTGGCACGCCGATCGCGTGTTGAAGGGAGCGGCATGAACGCCGGGCCCGCCGCGCCGCCGCTGCTCGAGGTCGCGGGCCTGAAGAAGCATTTCCCGATCCACAAGGGTCGTGTTCTCGCGCGTGTCGGGCCAGGTCTATGCCGTCGACGGCGTGTCGTTCGAGATCGGCCGCGGCGAGACGCTGGGGCTGGTGGGCGAGAGCGGCTGCGGCAAGTCGACGGTCGGCCGCACGCTGCTCAAGCTGCTGGAGCCGACCGCCGGCGCCATCCGCGTCGGCGGCGAGGACATCACCCATCTCGGCGCGCGAGGCCATGCTGCCCTACCGGCGGCGCATGCAGATGATCTACCAGGATCCCTACGCCTCGCTGAACCCGCGCATGTCGGCCGGCGAGATCGTGGGCGAGCCGCTGATCATCCACGAGGTCGGCGTGCCGGCCGAGCGGCGCGAGCGCGTCGCCGCCTTGTTCGAGCGCGTCGGGCTGCGGCCCGAGGCGATGCGCGCCTATCCGCACGAATTCTCCGGCGGCCAGCGCCAGCGCATCGGCATCGCCCGCGCGCTGGCGCTCAATCCGGAGCTGATCGTGGGCGACGAGCCGGTGTCGGCGCTCGACGTGTCGATCCAGGCGCAGATCATCAACCTGCTGATGGACCTGCAGGACGAGCTGAAGCTCTCCTACCTCTTCGTCGCCCACGACCTCGCGGTGGTCGAGCACATCAGCCACCGCGTGGCCGTGATGTATCTCGGGCGCATCGTCGAGATGACCGACCAGGCAGAGCCTGTTCGAGATGCCGCTGCATCCCTACACCGAGGCGCTGCTGTCGGCGGTGCCGATCCCCAAGTCGGCGGCGCGCGGCCGCCGGCGCGTGATCCTGAAGGGCGACGTGCCGAGCCCGATCAACCCGCCGCCGGGCTGCCACTTCCACGCCCGCTGCCCCTACGCCATGCCGCGCTGCCGCGTCGACGTGCCCGCCCTGCGCGAGGTGCGCCCCGGCCACTGGGCCTCCTGCCACCTGCACGACGGCGGCGTGACCTTTCCACTGGCGGAGCGCGTCATAGTCTGTCCGGACCGCGCGCGTTACACCGCCCCCCTCAGCCGCGGGTCGAGCAGGTCGCGGATGCCGTCGCCCAGCAGGTTGAAGGCCAGCACCGTGACGGTGATGGCGAGCCCCGGGAACAGCACCAGCCACCACGGCGGCACCAGGCCGGCATTCAGCGCGTCGGACAGCATGTTGCCCCAGGTCGGCGAGGGCGGCGGGATGCCGACGCCCAGGAAGCCCAGCGAGGCCTCGATGACGATGGCGACGCCGAGATGCGTGGTGGCGAGGATCATGTAGGGCGCCACGCATTGCGGCAGGATGTGGCGGAACATCAGGCGGACATGCGAGGCGCCGATGCCGCGCGCCGCCTCGACATATTGCATCTCCTTGAGCGACAGCACGACCGAGCGGATCACCCGGCCGCCGAACGGGATGCGGGTGATGGCGATGGCCACGATCACCGTCGTCATGCCGCCGCCCAGCGCCATGGCGATGGCCATGGCCAGGATCAGGTCGGGGAAGGACTGCAGGAACTCGATCAGCCGCTGGCTCGCCATGTCGAAGCGGCCGCCGAAATAGCCGCAGGCCAGGCCCCACAGCGCGCCTACCGTGGTGCCGAACAGCACCGCGCCCATCGCCACCGTGAGCGAGGCGCGGCTGCCGTAGATCACCCGGCTCAGCGTATCGCGGCCGATCTGGTCGGTGCCGAACCAGTGCTTCTCGTTGGGCGGCTTCTGCATGGCGCGGAAGTCCGACTTCAGCGGCGGGTAGGGCGCGATGACGGGGGCGGCGACCGCCATGGCGACGATCAGCGGCGGCGATGACGCCCCAGAAGGCCGAGAGCGGCGCGCGGCGGAACAGCATCCCGATGCCCTGCCCGATCGCGCGCAGCCACGACGGCGCGGCTTGCCGGGTCTGGGCGGCGTCGGTGGCGGCGGTCATCGCAGGCGGATCCTGGGATCGAGGAAGGCGATGGCGAGATCGACCACGATGTTCAGCCCGACGAACACCGCGGCATAGAGGAACACCAGGTTCTGCATCACGAAGACGTCGCGTTCGCTGACCGCGGTGAACATGGCGTAGCCCAGGCCGGGCGTGGCGAAGGCGCGCTCGACCGGCACCGATCCGGCCAGCACCAGGCCCAGCAGCACGCCCGACAGCGTGATGACCGGCAGGAGCGCGTTGGGCAGCGCGTGGAGCGCGATCACCAGCCGGTTGTTCAGCCCCTTGGCGCGGGCCGTGCGCACGTAGTCCTCGCGGATCACCTCGAGCAGGCTGGAGCGGCCCATGCGCGCGATATAGGCGGCCTGGCCCAGCCCCAGCACGACCGCCGGCCCGATCACCAGCTGGAGATTGGCAAGGGGATCGGCGAACAGCGAGACGCCGGCCAGGGGCGCGCGGTAGCCGAACCAGAACAGCAGCGCCAGCACGATCAGCATGCCGACCCAGAAGCCCGGCACGGCCAGGAACAGGATGCTGGCGAAGCGCGCGGCGCTGTCGGCCACGGTGTTGGGCTTGAGCGCGCTCACGATGGCCACGGGAATGCCGACCAGCCAGGACAGCACGACCGACAGCAGCGCGATCTCGGCGGTGAGCGGACCGCGCCGCAGGATCATGTCGGCCACGCTTTCCGAGCGGAAGAACGAGTGGCCGAAATCGCCCCGCACGATATCCTTCACCCAGGCGAGGTACTGCACCCACAGCGGATCGCTCAGCCCCAGCTCGGCCATGTAGCCGGCGCGCTGCGCCTCGGTGAGCTTGGTGAAGCCTTCCGGCCCGAACAGCGCGACCAGCGGATCGCCGGGCAGGATGCGCATGATCACGAACACCATGATCGACACGCCGACCACCGTCAGCGCGCCGAAGGCGAGCCTGCGGGCGATGTAGCTATACATGACGCCGTTTTCGACGAAGTCGGCCGAGCCTCATTGCGTCGCCTCCCTAAGGCGCGTCGTTCTTGAGGCCATCATAGAGCCCGCCGGAGGCTTGGGCGAGACGATAACGGGCCTCGCCGGCGGGGATGTGGGTGTCTATCGCTCCGCCGGGTGGATGACCGCAAGGGGAGTCTGGCCGTGCTTTCGATAGACCGAGAAGTCCGAGTCCAACGTCAGCACGGCGTGTCGATCGTGCAGTTCCGCCATCCGCACGATGCAGGCGTCGGCCAGCGACATCGGCGTGTCTCGATACTTTTGAAGCAACCTGCGTATGGCGCCGACGTGCTCTTCGATGTGGAACGTGATGCTGAGCGCACCGTTTTGAAGGAGCTCGAACAAGGCGTCCTGCGCCCTCGGATGACGAGCCGTCAGATGCATCGCCTCCGCAAGCACCGGCTCACAGACGAGAAGCGGCGCATCGAGCTCCTCGATGCGCTCGACGACCCAGCGGTGGTGCCGTTCAGCGCGGTCGAAAAAAGCGACAAGTGGTCCGGTGTCAACGATGGCGGCGCGCATCGCGCCCGAAGTCCGCGAGATAGTCCGGATTCGAAGCAAGGTCTTGCAGGCCCGAATCGATCGATCCGCGCGCCCGCTTCATCAATCCAGCCAGGCTCGGCTTCCGATGCGTCTTGGGCGACGCCTCGAGAACCAGCCGCAGCCCCTCCTCGACCAGATCCTTGAGTTTGCGACCGCGCAACGCCGCCTCGGCTTTGGCCCGGCGGTAAAGGTCATCCGGCACTTCGACAGTGGTCTTCATTCACCCATAAAACCATAAAGGAATATTTACGACAAGCGGCAGCCCCTCTGCGGCGGCAAGGCAGCGCGTGAAATCAGATGTGCAGCGCCTCGCCCAGCGCGCGCAGGCTGGCCTCGTGGAAGGCCTCGCCCAGGGTGGGATGGGCGTGGATGGTGCCGCCGATATCCTCCAGCCGCGCGCCCATCTCCAGCGCCAGGCCGAAGGCGGCGGAAAGCTCCGACACGCCCGCGCCCACCGCGGCGATGCCCAGCACCAGGTGGTTGTCGGCGCGCGCCGTCACGCGCACGAAGCCGTCCTCGGCGCCGAGCGTGAGCGCGCGGCCGTTGGCCTGGAAGGGGAACTGCGCCACGTGCACCTCGCGGCCGGCCTTGCGCGCCTCGTCGGGCGACAGGCCGACGGTGACGATCTCGGGATCGGTGAAGCACACGGCGGGGATCACCGCGCCGTCGAAGACGCGGCGGTGGCCCGCGATCTGCTCGGCCACCACGACGCCCTGCGCCATGGCGCGATGCGCCAGCATCGGCTCGCCGGTGAGGTCGCCCACCGCCCAGACGTTGCGCATCGAGGTCATGCAGCGCTCGTCGATCTGCACGAACGGGCCGTTCATCGTGAGGTCGAGCCGTTCCAGGCCGAAGCCCTCGAGCCGCGCGCGCCGGCCGGTGGCGACCAGGATGCGGTCGGCGGCGACACGGCGTTGCGGCGCGCCCGTCTGGTCGACCAGCACCGCGTCGCCCGTCGTCGGAGAGGCCGGCGGCGCGGGCGCGCGGTCAGCACCTCGACCCCCAGCGCCTGCAGGCGTCGTGCCACGGGTCGCACCAGCTCGATGTCGTAGGCCGGCAGGATGCGTTCCTCCGCCTCGATCACCGTGACCTTGGCGCCGAGCTTGGCGAAGGCCGTGCCCAGCTCCAGTCCGATATAGCCCGCGCCGACCACGGCGAGGCGTTCGGGGATCCGGTGCAGCGACAGCGCCTCGGTCGAGGAGATCACCGGCCCGCCGAAGGGCAGGGAGGGCAGGGCCGCCGGCACCGAGCCGGTCGCCAGCACGACATGCTCCGCGCGCACCACCTGGGGGCCGGTATCGGTTTCGACCTGGCAGGTCTTGCCGTCCACCATCTCGGCGCGGCCCTGCAGGATCTTCACGCGATGACGCTTCAGCAGCGCGCCCACGCCGCCGGTCAGCCGGCCGACGATGCCGTCCTTCCATTCGACGGTGCGCGCGAGATCGATGGTGGGCCGTTCGACCTTCAGGCCGAACGGCGCCGATGTCGACTGCACGACGGCATGATGGAAGGCATCGGCGGCATGGATCAGCGCCTTGGAGGGAATGCAGCCGACATTGAGGCAGGTGCCGCCGAGACCTCCGTCCCGGGGGCCGCCGTTGCGTCCGCCCTGCTCGACCAGCACGGTGTCGAGGCCGAGCTGGCCTGCGCGGATGGCGGTGACATAGCCTCCCGGCCCACCGCCCACGACCAGCACCCGGGCTGCGATCTCGGCCATCTCAAGCCTCTATGAAAAGCGTTGCCGGCGCCTCGATCAGCGCCTTCATGCGCTGGATGAAGCGCGCCGCGTTGTAGCCGTCGATGACGCGGTGATCGAACGACGAGGAGAGGTTCATCATGGTGCGCGGCACGAAGGCGCCCTCCTGCCAGACCGGTCGCACCACCTCCTTGTTGACGCCGATGATCGCCACTTCCGGCCGGTTGATCACCGGCGTGCTAACGATGCCGCCCAGGGCGCCCAGGCTGGTGATGGTGATGGTCGAGCCCGAAAGCTCGGCGCGGCTGGCGTGGCCCTCGCGGGCGGCCTCGGCAAGGCGCTGGGCCTCGGCCGCCATCTCCCACAGGCCGAGCGCCTCGCAATGGCGCACCACCGGCACCATCAGCCCGTTGGGCGTCTGGGTGGCGATGCCGATATGTACGCCGCCGTGCCGCTCGATCGTGTCGGCCTCGTCGTCGTAGAGCGCGTTCATCTCGGGGAAGTCGGCCACCGCCTTCACCACCGCCTGCATCAGGAAGGGCATCAGGGTGAGCCGTGGCCGGTCCGGCCGCTTCTCGGCATTGAGCTTGGCGCGCAGCGCCTCGAGCGCGGTGACGTCGATCTCCTCGACGTAGGAGAAGTGCGCCGCCCGCCGCTTGGACTCGGCCATCCTCTGGGCGATGCGCCGGCGCAGGCCCACGACCTTGATCGTCTCGACCTGGGTGTTGGCGACGCGCGCCGTGCCGCCGGCGGTCGGCGCGCCGCCCTTGAGGAAGGCGTCGAGATCGTCGTGGCCGATGCGGCCGGCCGGTCCGCTGCCGCGCACCTGGCGCAGGTCGATGCCGGCCTCCAGCGCGCGCCGGCGCACGGCCGGCGAGGCGAGCGGCTTCTCGCCGGGCGGCCTTGGCGGTCCCAAGGCTGCGCGCGCGGTCGGCGCGGGCAGTGGCGAGGGGCTGGCGGCTTCGGGCGGCGGCGAGGGCAGCTTGACCGGCGGCGGCGCGGGCTTGGCTGCGGCCGTGGGGGCTGCCGCCTCGCGCGGCGCGGCCGCCACCTCGGCATCGCCCTCGCCTGGAACCTCCAGCCGCACCAGCTCGGCGCCGACGGCGAGCGTGCTGCCCACCTCGCCGCCCAGCGCGACGACCTTGCCAGCGACCGGCGAGGGGATCTCCACCGTGGCCTTGTCGGTCATGACGGCGGCCAGGACCTGGTCCTCCAGCACCGACTCGCCGACCTCGACATGCCATTCGACCAGCTCGGCCTCGGCCACGCCTTCGCCGACATCGGGCAGCTTGACGATGCGAATGCCCATCTCAAGCCTCCAGCACGGCCTTGAGCGCGCGGCCGACGCGGGCGGGTCCGGGGAAATAGTCCCATTCCTGCGCATGCGGGTAGGGCGTGTCCCAGCCGGCGACCCGCACGATCGGCGCCTCGAGATGATAGAAGCAGTTCTCCTGCACGAGCGCGCTCAGCTCGCCGCCGAAGCCCGAGGTCAAGGTCGCCTCGTGCACGACCACGCAGCGTCCCGTCTTCTTCACCGAGGCCACGATCGTCTCGAGGTCGTAGGGCAGCAGCGTGCGCAGGTCGATGATCTCGGCATCGACGCCCGTTTCCTCGGCCGCCGCCTCGGCCACGAACACCATGGTGCCGTAGGCCAGCACCGTCACGGCCGCGCCCTCGCGCCGGATGGCGGCCTTGCCCAGCGGCACCGTGTAGTGGCCGTCCGGCACCTCGCCCTGGGGATGGCGTGCCCACGGCGTGACGGGCCGGTCGTGATGGCCGTCGAACGGCCCGTTGTAGAGTCGCTTGGGCTCGAGGAAGATCACCGGGTCGTTGTCCTCGATGGCCGAGATCAGCAGGCCCTTGGCGTCGTAGGGATTGGAGGGCACGACGGTCTTCAGCCCGGAGACGTGGGTGAACAGCGCCTCCGGGCTCTGGCTGTGGGTCTGGCCGCCGAAGATGCCGCCGCCGGTCGGCATGCGGATGACCATGGGCACCGTGAACTGGCCGTTGGAGCGGTAGCGGATGCGGGCGGCCTCCGACACGATCTGGTCGTAGGCCGGATACATGTAGTCGGCGAACTGGATCTCGATGCAGGGCCGAAGCCCGTAGGCCGCCATGCCGACCGCGGCGCCGACGATGCCGGACTCGCTGATCGGCGCATCGAAGCAGCGGCTGGAGCCGAATTTCTGCTGCAGGCCCTGGGTGCAGCGGAACACGCCGCCGAAATAGCCGACATCCTCGCCGAACACGACGACGTTGTCGTCGCGCGTCATGCAGACGTCCATGGCGTCGCGGATCGCCTCGACCATCGTCCTGCGCGGCATCCGCTAGCTCCGCGCTCCAAAGGGAGGCATCTAGACCCCTCCCTGCTGGCGCTGGCGGCGCAGGTGCGGCGGCATCTCCTCGAACACGCCCTCGAACATGTCGCGCGCCGAGGGGTGCGGGCCCGAATGCAGCGTGCCGTGGCTTTCCGCTTCCTTCTGCACGGCGATGACCTCGGACAGGATCTCCGCCTCGGCCTGCCGGTGGCGCTCCTCCGACCAGGCGCCCCGTCGGATCAGATGGTTCTTCAGCCTCAGCACCGGATCGCCGAGCGGCCAGACGTCGGATTCGGTCTTCGGCCGGTAGGCTGAGGGATCGTCCGAGGTCGAATGCGCGCCGGCGCGATAGGTGACGTACTCGATCAGGGTCGGCCCGAGATTGCGCCGCGCCCGCTCGATCGCCCATTTCGCCACCGCGTGCACGGCGGGATAGTCGTTGCCGTCGACCCTGAGTGCGGGGATGCCGAAGCCCAGGCCGCGCGCGGCAAAGGTGCCCGAGCCGCCGCGGGCGATGCCCTGGAAGGTCGAGATCGCCCACTGGTTATTGACGATGTTGAGCACCACCGGCGCCTTGTAGGTCGAGGCGAAGACCAGGGCGGCGTGGAAGTCCGATTCCGCCGTCGAGCCGTCGCCGATCCAGGCCGCCGCGATCCGGGTGTCGCGCTTCATCGCCGAGGCCATCGCCCAGCCGACCGCCTGGATGTACTGGGTGGCGAGGTTGCCCGAGACCGAGAAGAAGCCGTATTCGCGCGAGGAATAGAGCACGGGAAGCTGGCGGCCCTTCAGGGGATCGAGCTCGTTGGAATAGATCTGGTTCATCATGTCGAGCATGGGATAGCCGCCGGCGATCAGCAGCCCGGCCTGGCGATAGGTCGGGAAGTTCATGTCGCCGGGCTCGAGCGCCTTGCGGAAGGCGCAGCTCACCGCCTCCTCGCCCATATGCTGCATGTAGAACGACGTCTTGCCCTGGCGCTGGGCCATCAGCATGCGCGCATCGAAGGCGCGCAAGGTCATCATGTGGCGCAGCCCCTCGAGCAGCTCGGCGTCGCTCAACAGGCCCGACCAGGGCCCCACCGCCTCGCTGTCGCGATTGAGCACGCGGATGATCTTGAAGGCGAGGTCGCGGATGTCCTCGGGCGCGCAGTCGACCTCGGGCCGCCGCACCTCGCCGGCGCGGTTGATCGGCACGTCGCTGAAATCCGGCGTGCCGCCCGGCCGCACGGCGGGCGCGGGCACATGGAAGGAGAGGGGTCCGAAATCAGGCATGACAGCTCCGGCTCTGGGATGGCGGACGATACCATCCTGGGCGGCGCATCCAACCGTCGCCCGACACCGTGCCGTCATGCACGCGGCGCGCCTTCCGGGCCGCTTGCCGCACGCCATGGCAGGTTCAGAGGATCGTGACCTTGCCGCAGCCGGCGGAATCGCATTTCAGTGTCTGGCGCACCACGCCCAGGACGCCGAAATTCGGATCCGGAACTTCGTCAACCAGAACCAGCCGGCCTTTTCCGCAAGCGGAGCAGATCGGCTGGCTTTCCCGATGCGATAGCTTGGCGGCTACCGCTCGCAACTCTCCGAGTACAGTCATCGCCGTTTTCCACACACTTTCTCCGCCCCATGTCAATGTAGTGAGAAATCAAGTCAGCGGTGTGGCGGGCGTTACGGATCGGCTCTCGCAGGATGCCTGCGTGAGGCAGGACCGACAGCGGGCCGTCGGCGGCGTGACGCAAGGAGAAAGCGTCCTGCGCAGGGAGCCGGCGGCGCACAGGGACGTTATATGGGCCTCATTGTGTCGAAAGTGCCCCGTTGAATTCCGCATCCGTTCGCCGTTCACGACTCTCCGAAGGGTTACCCTATCCTCTTGGCGCGACCTGGGACGGGCTGGGCGTCAATTTCGCCCTGTTCTCCGCGAATGCGACCAAGGTCGAGCTCTGCCTGTTCGATTCCGGCGGCCAGCGCGAGATCGAGCGCATCGAGCTGCCCGAATACACCGACGAGGTCTGGCACGGCTACCTGCCGGACGCCCGGCCGGGCACGATCTACGGCTACCGCGTCCATGGCCCCTACGAGCCCGCCGCCGGGCACCGCTTCAATCCCAACAAGCTGCTGCTCGATCCCTACGCCCGCCAGATCATCGGCACACTCGAGTGGAACCCGGCGCTGTTCGGCTACAAGATGGAAAGCGGCGACGACCTCACCTTCGACGAGCGCGACAGCGCGCCCTTCACGCTCAAGAGCTGCGTCATCGATCCCGCCTTCACCTGGGGGCGGGCGTCGCATCGGCGCACGGCCTGGGAGAACACCGTCATCTACGAGGCCCATGTGAAGGGCTTCACCAAGCTCCATCCCGCCGTGCCGGAGGAGCTGCGCGGCACCTATGCCGGCCTCGCCAGCACGCGAGATCACCGACTACCTGTCGTCGCTCGGCGTGACCGCGGTCGAGCTGCTGCCGGTCCACACCTTCGTCGACGACAGCCATCTCGCTCGACAAGGGCCTGAAGAACTACTGGGGCTACAACTCCATCGCCTTCTTCGCGCCGGCCCGCCGCTACGCCGCCAACGCCGACTTCGCCTTCGCCGAGTTCAAGGAGATGGTGGCGCATCTGCACGCCGCCGGCCTCGAGGTGATCCTCGACGTGGTCTACAACCACACCGCCGAGGGCAACGAGCTCGGGCCGACGCTTTCCTTCAAGGGCATCGACAACGCCTCGCTACTATCGCCTGGCGCCCGAGCCGCGCTACTACATCAACGACACCGGCACCGGCAACACCGTCAACCTCAGCAACTCGCGCGTCCTGCAGATCGTGATGGACAGCCTGCGCTACTGGGCGCGCGACATGCGCATCGACGGCTTCCGCTTCGACCTCGCCACCATCCTCGGCCGCGAGCCGCACGGCTTCGAGGAGGAGGGGCGCTTCCTCGACGCCTGCCGCCAGGATCCGGCGCTGTCGGAGGTCAAGCTGATCGCCGAGCCGTGGGACCTCGGGCCGGGCGGCTACCAGGTCGGCCGCTTCTCGCCGGGCTGGGCCGAGTGGAACGACGCCTACCGCGACACGGTGCGCGCCTATCTGGCGCGGCGACGAGGGCAAGCTGCCCGAGCTGGCCGCGCGCCTCACCGGCTCCGCCGACCTGTTCGCCAAGCGCGGCCGCAAGCCCTGGGCCTCCATCAACTTCATCACCGCGCACGACGGCTTCACGCTGAACGATCTCGTCTCCTACAACGACAAGCACAACGAGGCGAACGGCGAGGACGGCCAGGACGGCCACTCGCACAACCTCTCGAGCAACTACGGCGCCGAGGGGCCGACCGAGCGATCCCGCGATCCGCGCGACGCGGCTGCGCCAGATGCGCAACATGCTGGCGACCCTGATCCTGTCGCGCGGCACGCCCATGCTGCTGGGCGGCGACGAGTTCGCGCCGCAGCCAGCGCGGCAACAACAACGGCTATTGCCAGGACAACGAGATCTCCTGGGTCGACTGGAAGGGCATCGGCACGGACGGCCGCAACCTGGCCGAATTCGTGCGCAAGCTGGTCATGATCCGCCGGGCCCTGCCGATGCTGCGCCGCGGCCGCTTCCTCACCGGCGCCTACGACGAGGAGCTGGGCGTCAAGGACGTCACCTGGCTCACGCCGTCGGGCGAGGAGATGACGGAGGAGAACTGGAACGACCCCAACGCGCGCTGCATGGGCGTCCTGCTCGACGGCCGCGCCCAGGAGACCGGCATTCGGCGCGTGGGCTCCGACTCGACGCTGCTCGTCATCGTCAATTCCCACACCGACGTCGTGCCGTTCAAGCTGCCGGAGGCCGTCGGCGGCAGCCGCTGGGTCCGCCTGATCGACACCAACAAGGCGGGCCATGTCGGGCTGGTCGACCTCGAATTCGGCCATTCGTACGATGTGACGGCGCGCTCGCTGCTGCTGTTCATCCTGCAGCCGACCCGCACGCGCCAGCGCGTCACGGCGGCGGAACGCTCATTCCAGCGCGTCGTCCAGACGGTCGAGGAAGCCTCGCTGAAATCGGTCCGTTTCGGCTTCGACTAGGGTTCAGCGACTAGGGTTCAGGCTGGGGTGCGCCACTGCAGCGCCGCGCCATGGTCTTGCGGAAAGCCTGTTTGGCCCGCCACTATGCGGGGATGAAATCGGCTTCGTTGTTGATTCCGCTCGTCGCGCTGTGCGGCTGCGCCGTTGCCTACAGCGCGCCGCCCGCCGCCGAGGTCAAGCGGCTGCGCGACGTGCGCGACGCCTGCCTGATGCAGAACGCGGTGACGCTCGATGATGGCCGTTCGGACCCCGCGGCGGTCGGCCGGATGGTCGTGGCGGCCTGCCAGCGGGAGAATGCCGCCATCATCGCCGCCATTGCCGGCCCGGACGGGTTCAGACAGTCGGAAATCGCGCGAGAGATCGATCAGAACAGCCAGCAGGCGGCGACGCAGTATGTGCTGTCACACCGCGCGGCTGTATCCGTCCGCCGTTAGGCCGGCACATCCTCGATCCTCACGGAATTGCCCGATGCCCCGCATTCGTCTTCTCCTCCTCTTCGCCGCCGCCGCCGTTGGTCTGGGCGCGCTGGCCGCGACCGCCGCGGCGGCCAATGGCCCGGCCTACGGGCCGGAGCTGGAAGGGTTCGACTATCCGTTTCCGGTCGAAAGATATCGTTTCAGGTCGCAGGGCCAGGACCTGCAGATGGCCTACCTCGACGTGAAGCCCTCCTCCTCGTCCAACGGCCGCACGATCGTCCTGCTGCACGGCAAGAACTTCTGCGCCGCCACCTGGGAAGGCTCGATCCGCGCACTCGCGAAAGACGGCTTCCGTGTCATTGCGCCCGACCAGATCGGCTTCTGCAAGTCGAGCAAGCCCGCAGGATATCAGTTCACCTTCCAGCAGCTCGCCGGCAACACGCACGCGCTGCTGGCCTCGCTCGGCATCGAGCGCGCGGTCATGATGGGCCATTCGACCGGCGGCATGCTCGCCATGCGCTATGCCCTGATGTATCCGGACGCCGTCGATCAGCTGGTGCTGGTCGATCCGATCGGGCTCGAGGACTGGAAGGCCAAGGGCGTGCCCTGGCTCAGCCTCGACGGCTGGATGGAGCGCGAGAAGCGGGTTTCCGCCGACAGCATCCGCGCCTACGAGCGCGCGACCTACTACGCCGGCACCTGGGATCCGGCCTACGAGCGATGGGTGCAGATGCTCGCCGGCATGTATCGCGGTCCCGGCCGCGAGGCCGTGGCGGCAAGCTCGGCGCGGATCTACGACATGATCGCCACGCAGCCGGTATTCTACGAGTTCGAGCGCATTGCCGCGCCGGTGCTGCTGATGGTGGGCGACAAGGACACCACCGCGATCGGCAAGGACCGCGCCCCGCCGTCCGTCCAGCCCACGCTGGGCAACTATCCGGTGCTTGCCAGCAACGCGGCGATCCGCTTCCCGCGTGCGCAGCTCGTCGAGTTCCCCGACCTCGGCCATTCGCCGCAGATCCAGGCGCCGGCGCGCTTCCACAAGGTCCTGCTGGGCTGGCTGAGGGATCCGCAAACCGGCGTGCCGCAGACGCGGTAGGCTCCGCGCCCCGACGCCCAGGAGGAAGGTCCATCGTCGATCCCGCCCTGCCGCGAACCGCGAAAGAACGGCGCGACATCGGCCGGCTGATGCTTTTCTTCGCCATCGTGTATGTCGTCGAAGGAATCGGGCAGGCGCGCTTCGGCATCATCTTCCAGCCCCTCAGCTACTACCTGAAGGTGAATGGCTGGACCCCTGTCCAGGTCACCGCCTATTTCGCCGTTCTGAACTTCCCGTGGGTCATCAAGCCCGCCTTCGGGCTCGCCTCCGATTTCGTTCCGCTGTTTGGCTTTCGCCGCAAGAGCTACCTGATCCTGTCCAGCCTGTGCGCGGCCGGCGCCTATGCCGGCATCGCCCGCTTGACCGAGCCCGCCGCGTTCGCGTTCCTGCTCCTCCTCACCTCCTATGCCATGGCCACCTCCAGCACGCTGTGCGGCGCGCTGCTGGCGGAGAACGGCCGGAGCTTCCGCCAAAGCGGCCTGTTCGTCGGCCAGCAATGGCTGTGGTTCAACATTGCGATCATGGTGAGCGCGTTCGTGGGCGGCGAGCTGGTCGAGCACCTGCCGCCGGCGTCGGCCGTGCAGGCGGCTGCCGGCATCGCCGCCGTCGCGCCGGTCGCCGTGGTCCTGGGGACCGTGCTCCTGCTCGACGAGCGCAGGACGACGGTGAGCCGGGAGGAGATGCGGCGCACGCTTGCAAGCATCGTCGCCGCGGTGAAATCGGCGCGGCTGTACGGGATCGCCCTGTTCCTGTTCCTCTATTCCTTCGCGCCCGGCTTCGGCACGCCGCTCTACTACTTCATGACCGACACGCTGGGCTTCTCGCAGGCCTATATCGGCATCCTGGGATCGATCGCCTCCGCGGGCTGGATCGCCGGCGCCTTGGTGCATCGCTGGTTCCTGTGGCGGATGAGCTCGAAGTCCCTCCTGTATCTCAGCATCGTGCTGGGAACGGCGGCGGCCGCCTCGTTCCTGTTGCTGACCGACGAGGTCACGGCGGCGTTCGTCAACTTCGCCAGCGGCGCGGCGGCGATGATCGCCACCATCGCCTCCCTGACGCTGGCGGCCCAGTACTGCCCGCGGCGCGCCGAAGGCTTCGCCTTCGCCGGCCTCATGTCCATCATGAATCTCGCCGAACTCTGCTCCAACACCGTGGGCGCCTTCCTCTACGAGCATGTCTTCGACAGCCGCCTGGGGCCGCTCATCATCGTCTCCGCGGCCTCGACGGCGTTCGCCTTCGTGCTCGTTCCCCTGCTCCGCCTGGACGGCAAGCCCGCGTAGGGAGCCGGTACGCCGCCCGGTTGCCGCGTTATCATCCTCCTCTTTTCACAGCGTTGGAACGTGACATGGCCTGGACAGTAAGAACGGTTGTTGGCGCGCTTTTCGTCGGACTGCTGGCGGCCTCGGCGTCGGCCCAGTCGCCGCCGCGCTGGATGACGCTGCCGCCCACGCCCACCTTGCCGACGCCGCAGAAGAGCGGCCGCGCGCCGGTCAACGGCATCTCGATCTTCTATGCCACCTTCGGCGCCACGGTCGGGCAGGACGTGCCGGTCCTGCTGCTGCACGGTGGCCTCGCCAATTCCGACTACTGGGGCCACCAGGTGCCGGCGCTGGCCGAGCATCGCCGCGTGATCGTGATGGACAGCCGTGGCCATGGCCGCAGCACGCGCAACGCGGAGCCCTTCGGCTATGCGCTGATGGCCTCCGACGTCATCGGGCTGCTGGACCATCTCGGCATTCCCAAGGTGGCGATCGTCGGCTGGAGCGACGGCGCCATCATCGGGCTCAGCCTCGCCATGAACCATCCCGAGCGGGTCACCCGGCTGTTCGCCTTCGCCGCCAACTCCGATCCCAGCGGCGTGAAGGATGTCGACAAGAGCCCCGTCTTCCGCGAATTCATCGCCCGCGCGGAGAAGGAGTACGACCGGCTGTCGCCGACCCCCGGCCTCTACAAGAGCTTCGTCGAGGAGATCAGCCACATGTGGGCGAGCCAACCGCACTGGACCGCCGCCGACCTCGGCGCCATCAAGGTGCCGACCTGGATCGTCGATGCCGACCACGACGAGGCGATCAAGCGCGAGAACACCGAGTTCATGGCGGGCGCCATCCCCGATGCCGGCCTGCTCATCCAGCCCGAGGTCAGCCATTTCTCCATGCTGCAGGCGCCGCGGCAGTTCACCGACGACGTGCTGCTCTTCCTCGCGCGCAAATGGCAATGAGTCGCCGCCGCCGGCGGCGGCAACAATATCGCCGGCCGGGCGTTGCGTTTCCCGATGCCTTTGCGGATCGAGGACTACGCGCTGATCGGCGACTGCGAGACGGCGGCCCTGGTGGGGCGCGACGGCTCGGTCGACTGGCTGTGCTGGCCGCGCTTCGATTCGGATGCCTGCTTCGCCGCCCTGCTCGGCGCGCCCGAGCACGGGCGCTGGCGGCTGGCGCCGTTCGCCAAGGTCCGCGGCGTCGCGCGTCGCTATCGGGGTGATACGCTCATCCTGGAGACGCGCTTCGAGACCGACCAGGGCGCCGTGCGGCTGATCGATTTCATGCCGCCGCGCAGCGGCAATTCCGATGTGGTGCGCATGGTGGTGGGCGAAAGCGGCACCGTCACCATGCGCCTGCAGCTTGCCGTCCGCTTCGGCTACGGCGCCCGCGTGCCGTGGATCGACCGGCAGGAGGACGGCACCCTGCGCGTCATCGCCGGCGCCGATCAGGTCGTCCTGCGCACCGCCGTGCCCGTCACCGTGACGGACAACTGCATCGAGGGCGACTTTGCGGTGTCGGCGGGCGAGACCGTCGCCTTCACCCTGACCTATGCGCCGTCCCATCTGCCGCCGCCCGATCCGATCGACGCGCACGAGGCCTTCGCCAACACCGAGCACTTCTGGACGGAGTGGGCGGGGCGGGCCAGCATCGCGCCCGGCGAGCGGCATCACGCCATCATGCGCTCGCTGATCACGCTCAAGGCGCTCACCTACGGGCCGACCGGCGGCATCGTCGCCGCGCCGACCACCAGCCTGCCCGAGACGCTGGGCGGCATCCGCAACTGGGACTACCGCTTCTGCTGGCTGCGCGATGCGACGCTCTCGCTGCTGGCGCTGATGAACGCCGGCTACTACGAGGAAGCCTCGGCCTGGCGCGACTGGCTGCTGCGCGCCGTGGCCGGCGTGCCGCCCCAGGCGCAGATCATGTACAGCATCACCGGCGAGGACCGGCTGACCGAATGGGAGGTCGGCTGGCTGCCGGGATACGAGGGCGCCAGTCCGGTGCGCATCGGCAACGGCGCGCACGGCCAGATCCAGATCGACGTCTATGGCGAGGTCATGGATGCGCTCTACCAGGCGCAGCGCGGCGGCCTGCACGGCAGCGAGGACGCCTGGAACCTCCTGCAGGGCTTTCTCGCGCACCTGGCGACGATCTGGCGCGAGCCCGACCGCGGCATCTGGGAGAGCCGGCGGCCGCCGCGCCACTTCACCTTCAGCAAGGTCATGGCCTGGGTGGCCTTCGACCGCGGCGCCAAGATCGCCCGGGAGTTCGGGCTGAAGGCGCCGCTGGACCGCTGGAAGGCGATCGCGCGGGAGATCCACGACGACGTCTGCCGCAACGGCTTCGACGAGGAGCTGGGAAGCTTCGTGCAGTCCTATGGCTCGAAATGGCTCGACGGCAGCCTGCTGCTGATCCCCACCACCGGCTTCCTGCCGCTCGACGACCGGCGCATCCGTGGCACCATCCGCGCCGTCGAGAAGCGCCTGCTGAGGGACGGCTTCGTGATGCGCCACGATCCGGCGGAGACCGAGACCGGCCTGGCCCACGGCGAAGGCGCCTTCCTCGCCTGCTCCTTCTGGCTGGTCGACGCGCTCGTCCTGACGGGCCGCGCCGAGGAGGGCCAGCGCCTGTTCGATCGCCTGCTGAAGCTGCGCAACGATGTCGGTCTGCTCTCGGAGGAGTACGACGTCGCGGCCCGGCGCCTGGTCGGCAACTTCCCGCAAGCCTTCTCCCATATCGCGCTGGTCAACTCGGCCTACAACCTCGCGCGTTCCAGCAAGCCCGCCGAGCAGCGCGCCGGGGAGGCGGCGGTCAAGGCCTAGAAAGGCACGGCAAACTTCGGTGGGCGTCGGTCCCCGGTTGCGACCTATACTGCGCTCGAGAACGCCAGCCGAAGGAACACGTCGCCATGCCCGAACCGCTTCCCGCGCTCTGCCTGATCGCCATGCCCGGCCGGCGCCGCCGCACCATCGAGCTGTGCCGGGAGGCCGAGCGGCGCGGCTTCGCCGGCATCTACGTGCCGAGCCCGATGGGCAACATGTCGATGTGCGAGGCGCTGTCGTGGAACACCGATTCGATCCCCTTCGGCACCGCCATCGCGCCGATCTACCAGCGCACCGTCGTCGATTTCGCGCAGAGCGCGGCGATGATGCACGAGGTCTCGGGCGGCCGCTTCCGGCTGGGCATCGGCATCGCGCACGGGCCGTCCTACGTGCGCATGGGCGTCACGCCGGGCAAGCCGCTCGCCGACACGCGCGCCTTCCTCGAGAAGCTCCGCGCCGAGGAATCGTTCGGCCCGCTGCCGCCCGTCATCGTCGCGGCGCTGCGCAAGCGCATGGTGGCGCTGGCGGGCGAGCTGGCCGAGGGCGTGGTCTTCGCCAACGCCTCGCTGTCGCACATGGGCCAGTCCCTGGCGGCGCTGCCCGCGGCCAGGCGCGACGATCCGGGCTACTTCATCGGCGACATGATCCCGACCTGCATCAGCGACGACGTGGAGGCCGCCAAGGCGGTCAACCGGCGCACGCTCACGCACTACGCCTTCCTGCCGAACTACCGGAACTACTGGAAGGAGGCGGGCTACGTCGAGGAGATGGACGCCATCGAGACCGCCGTCGCCGAAGGACGCCGCGACGACGTGCCGAAATACCTCACCGACAAGTGGCTGGCCGACAACACGCTGTTCGGACCGGCGGCCAAGGTGCGCGAGGGCATCGCCGCCTGGCGCGCGGCGGGCGTGCACACGCCGATCCTCGTGCCGTCCTCGGCGGCCGGCAACCAGATGAAGGCGATCGAGGAGATCTTCGCCGCCTTCGGCTGAGGTCAGTCGATCGTGTCGGCCGTCACGTCGAGCGGCGCGGCGACGACGTCGCCCGCCACGGGCACCGTCTTGGCGGCGGCGCTGGTGACACGGACCGGCGCGGCAACGACGCCGCAGCCGGCAAGGCCCGCGGCCGCGGCCAGGAGAAGCAAGGCGCCCAGCAGGCGGCGCGGTCGGAAACAGTGGGTCACGAATGATCCTCCTTTCCAAACCATCCTTCTGACGAAACGCCGGCCGCCGGCCGGCGTTGCCGGGGTCTATCCGCCCGCCACGTCCTTGAAGCGCCGCAGGGTCTCGATCTGGTCGTCGAGCTTCGCCATGCGGTACATGGGATAGAGCATCACCATCTCCGGCGCCGAGCCGCTTCCAGCCCTCGGCGGCCTGGGCCCAGAGCTGCGGGTCGGGCTCGTTCATGCGCAGCCATCCTTCGAGCCCGAACGCGGCGGGATCGCGGCCGAAGGACTTCAGGTGCTCGCGCAGCATGGCGAGCTTGGGCTCGGCCTGGTCGGGCGCCAGGATCGGCATCCAGCCGTCGCCGATGCGGGCCGCCCGCTTGACCACGGCGTCGGACGATCCGCCGAACCAGATCGGGATCGGGCGCTGCACCGGGACGGGCAGCAGGTTGACCTTGTCCAGCTTGTGGAACCTGCCTTGAAGCTGACCAGCTCCTCGGTCCACAGCCGGCGCATCACCTCGATCTGCTCGGCCTGATGGGCGCCGCGCGTCTTCCATTCCATGCCGAGCGCCTCGTACTCGACATGGTTCCAGCCGACGCCCACGCCCAGCCGCAGCCGCCCGCCGCTCAATATGTCGACTTCGGCCGCCTGCTTGGCCACGACCCCGGTCTGGCGCTGCGGCAGGATCAGCACGCCGCTGCACAGCTTGATGGTCCTGGTGACGGCCGCCAGGAAGGCCATCGTCGTGAAGGTCTCGTGGAACGGGTCGAGCTCGCTGTAGACCGGCTTCCAGTCGCCGCGCGGGGCGGCGCCGAAGACGTGGTCGGCGACCTCGATGCAGTGGTAGCCGAGACCCTCCGCGGCCTGCGCCCAGTCCCGGATCTTCGCCGGGTCGGTGCCGATGTCGCGCGTCGGGAAGAGGGCGTTCAGCAGCATCGTAAACTCCTGGGGCAGGGACCTGGCCCGGCCATTGTTCACAAAACAGCGAGGGTGTCATTGCCGGGAGCGCGCCGTGCCGCGCTCCCGCCGACGAGGCGTCGGTCCGCCCTACTTCTTGCCCACCAGCGGGCACCCGCCTTCGCTCAGCGGCCGGAACGCCTCGTTGCCCGGGACCGTGGCGACGATCTTCGCCAGGTCCCATTCGCCCTTCGATTCCCCGGGCGTCTTGACCTGCATCAGGTACATGTCGCGGATGACGCGGCCGTCCTCGCGGATGTGGCCGTTCTTGGTCATGAAGTCGTTGATCGGCAGCTTGCGCATCTCGGCCAGCACCGCCTTGGCCTCGTCGGTGCCGGCGGCCTTCACCGCCTTCAGGTAGTGCAGCACGGCGCCGTAGGTGCCGGCCTGGATGAAGGAGGGCGGCCGGCCCATCTCCTTGGCGAAGCGGTCGGTGAAGGCGCGCGCCTCGGGATTCATGTCGTAGTAGAACGGGCTCGAGATCAAGAGGCCCTGCGCGATCTTCAGCCCCACGCCGTGCACATCGGGGAACTGCGCCAGCGGCGCGCTGATCTTCATGCCCTGCTTGGCGAGGCCGAACTCGGCCGCCTGCTTGACGGCGTTGACGATGTCGTTGCCGCCGTTGGCGACCAGCAGCCCCTTGGCCTTCGAGGCCTGCGCCTGCACGAGGTAGGCGGAGAAGTCCTGGGAGTTCAGCGGATGGCGCGCCGAGCCCAGCACCTTGCCGCCCGCCGCCTTGATGAACTGCGTGGCGTCGGCCTCGATCGCGAGCCCGAAGGCATAGTCGACGGTGATGAAGAACCAGCTGTCGATGCCCTGCTTGCTGAGCGCATTGACGATGGTCTTGGTCTGGCCGTAGGTGTCGTAGATCCAGTGGATGCTGTTGGCGCCGCAGCCCTTGGCGGTGAGCGCCGAGGTCGCCGCCGCCGTCGGCATGACGATGCGGTTCTTGTCGCCCGCCACCTTCACCAGCGCGAGCGCGATCGCCGAGTTGGGGATGCCGATCACCAGATCGACGTTCTCATCGTCGTACCAGCGCTTGGCGATGCCCACGCCCACATCCACCTTGCTCTGGAAATCCGCGCTCGTGAGCTCGATCGGCTTGCCCAGCACCGAGCCGCCGAAATCGGCGATGGCGAACTTGGCCGCCAGCACATCGCCCGGTCCGGTGTTCTCGGCATAGGGTCCGGACATGTCGTCCAGCACGCCGATCTTCACCGCCTTGTTCTGGGCCAGCGCCTGCGCACCGAACAGCCCGCAGCACAACACCGCCGCGAAAGCGGCCTTCAGGTATCGCATCGTTTCCTCCCAGTCCTTGTTTGTTGGCGCGATCCTAGCACGGCCCCTGGCGGCTCCTAGGCCGATTTGGGCGCCTGGGAGGCCGGCCGGGACGCGCAAAAATCGGCCCAGCCGCGCGTCTCGACCGGGTTGTCCGCAACCGATCCGTCTCTAATCTAGGGGCCTGCAATCGACATCGGGCGATGCCTGAGAGGGCGGGACATGCCGAATTCCGAGGGCCTGGGATTGTCCAGGCGGTCCGCGACCGTGCGCTACGGGGTGGCGGTCGCGTCCGTTGCCGCGGCGGCGGGCGCGGCCTGGCTGCTGGCCTTCTTTCTGGAGGCCGCGCCGCTTGTCTCGCTGTTCGTCTGCGCCCTCATGTTCGCGGCCTGGTACGGCGGCGCCGGCCCCGGCCTGGCGGCCACCCTGCTCGCCACCCTCGCCTTCGACTATTTCTTCGTCGCTCCCCTCCATTCCTTCGCCTTCGGCGCCGATGAGCTTCCGCGCATCGCCCTGTTCGCGGCGGCGGCGCTGTTCGTCGTCTGGCTGGGCGCCTCGCAACGGCGCACCTCCGACGCTCTGCGCCAGGCGCGCGACGCCCTGCAGGGGGCGGTCGCGCGCCTCGAGGGCGCGAACCGGGCGCTGCAGGCCGAGAACGCCGAGCGCCTGCAGGCCGAGCGCCGCACGCGCGAGGCCGAACGGACGCTGCAGGCCACCATCGACACCATCCCCGTACTGGTCGCCTCCTACCGGCCCGACGGCAGGCGCGACTTCGTCAACCGGCCGTGGCAGGAGTTCACGGGCCTCGCGCCGCGCGACGTGCTCGGCAAGGACTGGTCGATCGCGGTCCATCCCGACGATGTCGAAGCGGGCGAGCGGAGCTGGCGGGAGAGCCGGGCGACCGGCCGGCCACTGCGCCGCGAGCTGCGCCTGCGCCGGGCCGACGGCGTGTACCGCTGGTACGTGGTCCACCGCGTGCCGCTGCGCAACGAGGCAGGCGAGGTGGTGCGCTGGTACTCGGTGGGCGACGACATCGAGGACCGCAAGTGCGCCGAGGAGGCGCTGAGGCTGAGCGAGGCCCATCTGGCCCGCACCGAGCGCGAGCTGCGTCTCACCCTCGACCTCATCCCGACGCTCGCCTGGCACGCCGCGCCCGATGGCGCCGCCGAGTACCTCAACAAGCGCTGGCTCGACTATACCGGCCTCTCGCTCGAACAGGCGCTGGGCTGGAACTGGCAGGCGGCCATCCATCCCGAGGACCGCCCGCGCCTGTTCGAACTGTGGCGGGAGATCCGGGAGGCGGGCCGGCTCACCGAGGTCGAGGCGCGGCTGCGCCGCTTCGACGGCGTCTATCGCTGGTTCCTGTTCCGACCGGCGCCGCTCCACGACGAATCGGGCAAGGTCGTGCGCTGGTACGGCACCAACACCGACATCGAGGACCGCAAGCGCGCCGAGGACGCGCTCAGGCGGAGCGAAGCCTACCTTGCCGAGGCGCAGAGGCTGAGCCAGACCGGCAGCTTCGGCTGGAAGGTGGCGACCGGCGAGATCGTCTGGTCGAACGAGGCTTATCGCATCATGGGGTTCGAGCTCTCGGTCCGGCCGACGCCGGCCGTGGTGCTGCAGCGCATCCATCCGGAGGACCGCGCGCGCGTGCAGCATCTCATGCAGCGCGCCCAGCATGGCGCCGACCTCTACGACCACGAGAGCCGCCTGCTGATGGACGACGGCCGCATCAAGCACATCCGCGTGCGCGCCCATCGCGTGGCCTACGACAGCGGCGAGCAGGAGATCGTGGGCGCGCTGACCGACGTCACGGCGGCGTACGTGGCGGAGGAGGCGCTGCAGGCGGCGCGGGCCGAGCTCGCGCACGCCAGCCGCGTCGCCATGCTGGGCGAGATGAGCGCCTCGATCGCCCACGAGGTGAGCCAGCCGGTGGCCGCCATCGTCGCCAACAGCCAGGCCGGCCGTCGCTGGCTCGACCGCGAGTTGCCCGCCATCGGCGAGGCCGACGCCGCCCTCGCGCGCATCGTCGACGACGCCCATCGCGCCACCCGGGTGATCCAGCGCATCCGCGCGCTGGCCAAGAAGGCCGATCCGGAGATGGCGCCGCTCGACCTCAACGACGTGGTCGGCGAGGCGCTGGCCCTGGTCCGGCGCGAGGCCCTCGACTACCGCGTGGCGCTGCGGCCCCAGCTTGCGCCCGGCCTGCCCGCGGTGCGCGGCGATCGCATCCAGCTGCAGCAGGTCATCATCAACCTGGCGATCAACGGCATGCAGGCCATGGTGGCGGTGCCCGACGGCGCGCGCGACCTTGTCGTGCGCACCGGGCAGGTCGACGATGGCCATCTGGTGGTGGCGGTCGAGGATGCCGGCATCGGCATCGAGTCGCAGAATCTCGACCGGCTGTTCCGCGCCTTCTACACCACCAAGCCCGGCGGCATGGGGATGGGGCTGTCGATCTCGCGCTCGATCATCGAGTCGCATGGCGGCACGATCCGGGCATCGCGCAACGCCGGGCCCGGCATGACCTTCCAGTTCACCGTCCCGGCGGCGCCGATCTCATGACGCCGGTCGCATGGCACCGATCGCATGACAAGGCCAGGCGGCGGCGGCAAGATGGCGGTTCGCTTGCCGGTCGTGGCCGGCGGATCGGCATGGCCATGGGAGTTGCGCGCTGGTGTCCGAAGCATCCCAAGTCGGCCAGCGTGGTGCTGGAACCGCGTCCGACGGTGAGGCCGAGGCACGCAAGCCGCTGCTCGTGTCGGCGCTCGCCGGCCTTGGCGTCGTCTACGGCGACATCGGCACCAGCCCGCTCTACGCCTTCAAGCAGTGCTTCCACGGTCCGTATGGCGTGGCGCCGACGGCGGAGAACGTGCTGGGCGTGCTGTCGCTGATCGTCTGGGCGCTGACCCTCATCGTCTCGATCAAGTACATGCTGTTCATCCTGCGGGCCGACAACCGCGGCGAGGGCGGCATCATCGCCCTGGTCGCCCTGCTCAATCCCTGGCGCGCCGCGCCGGGCTCGCTGCGCCACGTCCTGATGCTGCTCGGCCTGTTCGGCGCCGCGCTGCTCTACGGCGACGGCACCATCACGCCGGCGATCTCCGTGCTGAGCGCGGTCGAGGGGCTGAAGATCGCCACATCGGCCTTCGACCCGTTCGTCCTGCCGATCGCCATCGTCATCCTGGTCGCGCTCTTTTCGCTTCAGCGCCACGGCACGTCGCGCATCGGCGCCCTGTTCGGCCCGGTCATGCTGCTGTGGTTCGCCGTGCTGGGCGTCCTCGGGCTCGTGCCGATCCTGTCGACGCCGGAAGTCCTGAAGGCGGTCCATCCGGCCTACGCGGTGCGCTTCCTGGTCGACAACGGCTTCCTGGGCTTCGTCATGTTGGGGACGGTGTTCCTGGTGGTGACCGGCGCGGAGACCCTGTACGCCGACATGGGCCATTTCGGCCGCAAGCCGGTCCGCCTGGGCTGGTTCGCCGTGGCCTTTCCCGCGCTGCTGCTGAACTATTTCGGCCAGGGCGCCATGGTCCTCGCCAATCCGGCGGCGGCCGTGCATCCGTTCTACGGTCTGGCGCCCGGCTGGGCGCTCTATCCGCTGGTGGTCCTCGCCACCACGGCCACCGTGATCGCCTCGCAGGCGGTGATCTCCGGCGCCTTCTCGCTGACGCGCCAGGCGGTGCAGCTCGGCCAGTTGCCGCGCATGCGGATCGTGCAGACCGATCCCGACCATGTCGGGCAGATCTACATCCCCATGGTCAACTGGGCGCTGATGGTCGCCACCGTCGCCCTGATCCTGGGCTTCCGGTCGTCCGGCAACCTCGGCGCCGCCTACGGGCTGGCCGTCTCGACCGACATGATCATCACCACGACGCTCGCCTTCTTCGTCGCCGTGCGCTGGCGCTGGAATCCGCTCTGGACCGGCCTGCTGGCGCTGCTCTTCCTCGCCGTCGATCTCGCCTTCTTCGGCTCCAACCTGTTCAAGCTGGCGGCCGGCGGCTGGTATCCCCTGGCCATCGCGGCGGTGGTCTTCTGGGCCATGGCGGTGTGGCGCAACGGCCTGGCGCGGCTGGGCACGCTCACGCTCGACAACCGGGCGCCGCTCGACGCCTTCCTCGAGACCCTGGCGGCAAGCCCGCCGCCGCGCATCCCGGGCACCGCGGTCTTCATGACGTCGGACGCCTCCGAGGTGCCGCCGTTGCTCGCCCATCACCTCAGGCACAATCAGGTGCTGCACGAGCGCGTCGTGCTGGTGACCATCTCGACCGAGGACACGCCGCGCGTGCCGACCGCCGAGCGCATCGAGATGACCGAGCTGCCCCTGGGCTTCCACCGCGTCATCCTGCACTACGGCTTCATGCAGAGCCCCAACGTCCCCGTCGCGCTGCGGCTGTGCGGCCGGCTCGGCCTCGAGATCGATCCGGCCCAGGCCGTCTTCTATCTTGGCCACGAGGAGGTCATTCCCGATCCCAAGAGGCACTTCTGGAGCCTGTGGCAGACCAGGCTCTTCTCCTTCATGTGGCGCAACGCGACCCGCGCCACGGCCTTCTACAAGATCCCCTCCGACCAGGTCGTGGCCATCGGCCTGCACGTGGAGATGTAGGGGAGCGCTTCCCGGATGGCCGCGCCCGTCAATGCACCCGCCCGTCAATGCCCCCGGAAGAACATCTGGTACAGCGACAGCAGGATCTCGATGAAGATGAGCGAGATGATGTACCACTCCAGGCGGACGCTGCGCTGGTTCTGCACCAGCTCCAGCAGGACCTGCACGGTCTCGCCGACCAGCGTCAGCTTGCGCTCGATCGCCTGGCTGCGCTCGATCAGCTCGTATTCGTCCTCCAGGCGGGCATAGAGCCGCTCGAGCTGCGGCCGGTCCCACAGCACGTCCGGCTTGTCCTCGATCGCCACGCGGCCGATCATGCGATGCTGCGTCAGCAGGATGTCGCCGATCTGGCGGATGAGCTGGCGGACCTCGCGGCCGCCGCGGCCCTTGCGCTTGAGATCCATCGCCAGCGGGTCGATCCGGTCGAAGGTGGCGGCGATCTGCGATTCGTGGTGCGCCAGCACGACGCTCTTGGACAGGACGGTGGCGACGATCTGCAGGCGCTCCGACGAGGCGTCCTTGAGCGCGACCGCGCCCGACGGTTCGATCCTGTCCTCGCCGTCGGGGTCGAGAAGGATGGCGATCTGGTCGGTTTCCGGGGTTGCCAGGGGCTCGAGGATGCGGCCGCGCAGCGACTCCAGGACGGCCGCCTCCTCGGCCGCCGACAGGCCGGCGAAGACGATGACGCCGTAGCGGAACAGGTAGGCGAGGCCGCGCTGGCCGACGCGAAAGGTCAGGGGCAGCAGGGCGATCGTGTCGCGATGCTCGAGGCCGCGCGTCTCGAGGCGCTGGCCCAGCAGCAACGCGCGCAGCATGATCGGCTCGGCCGAATTCGGGGTCATGACGCCTCTGTGTGATCCGCGATGGCGCGAGCCTACACAGGATCGCCGCCCGGGGCACCGCTATCGCACGGCGCTTGTTGCGAAGCACTGTCATCGCCGGGAGCGCGGCGCTCCACAGGCTGTGTTAAAACGCCGGTAGCCTCGGGCGTGTACTCATAAATTCAAACGCATGATCAATGTCTGCTTTTGGGTGTGTTTCGGCCCCGGGTAAGGCTTCGATCGGGTCCCAGAGTGACCCAAAGCGGCGCTCTACAGGCTGTGTGAAAACGCTGGTGCGTCGTTTCGGCGGGGCACCCGCCAGCGCAAGCCCTGGCCATTCTTTGTCAGCTCCGCTGCGCTTGCAGGTTGATACTGCGGATCATGTTGAAGGCGAGGACCGTGAGCGCCATTTCGGTTCGCGTTCCTCTAAATCCTCGAGTGAGGAACCGCCCTGCCATCATCCGTTTCATCGTTCCGAACGGATGCTCTGCCGAGCATCGCCGTCGGCGCATCAGCGCGGGTTCGTCGGTGACACGTTTCGTCATGCGCTCCAGCGCGTCTTCATGCTGATGCCTCCTTACCCATCGAACCTCAGCCTGAGTGCAGCGCGGCTTCAGTTCGCACCCTGAACAATCGCGTGACACGTAGTAGAAGCTGCTGCGGTTCACTGGACCCTTCCGGTGCATTGTCCGGCCAGCTGGGCACGTGTACTGATCGTGCTCCGGATCATAGCGGAAGCGGGAGCGGTCGAACTGATCGCCGTCGCCCCGATTGTTGACCGACCGGATCGCGGGGACGCAGGCGACGATCCCGTCGGACTCGCATGCCGCGGCGGCGTTGCCGTTCGAATAGCCGGTGTCCGCGACCACCTTGAGAGTGTCGCGGCCGAGCAGATCCCGGGTCGCCACTGCCATCGGATGAAGCATGCGCAGGTCGTTTACCTCGTCGGTAACGTCGTGGTGGACGACGATGCCCGTGTCAGCGTCCACGGCGATCTGGACGTTGTAAGAGGGCGGCTTGCCGCCCCGGCGGTAGCCCATCGGCCGCGCATCCAGCTCGCCTTCTACGACGAGGCGTCGATCGTCCTTGTCGAGGTGAGCGGCTAGGCGGTTGAGCTCGGCGCGACGCTCCCTCAGCGCCGCAAGCGCCTGCGTGGTGGCCTCGCAGCCATCGCCGTGATCGACAGCATCCGCTTGGTCAAGTTCGGCAAGGTAGCCCGCGATCTCGGCGTCGATCTTCTGAGCTTCCTCGGCGATCCTACTCTGATCGAGCACACGCAGAGTGCTGGCCGCGGCGCGAACCTTCGAACCGTCGATCGATACAAGTACGGCAGTGAACAGCCCTTGGTCGCGGCAAAAAAGAACGAAAGTGCGGCAGGCGCCGACGATGGCAGCGCCGTTGTCGCGCCTGAAATCAGCAATCGTCTTGTGGTCGGGCGCGAGACGGCCGACGAGCCACATCACCTCGACGTTGCGCTTGCACTCGCGCTCGAGCCGGCGAGAAGAGCGGACCTTGTTGAGGTAACCGTAGATGTAGAGCTTCAACAGGTCGCGAGGATCATAGCCAGGCCGGTCAGTAGAAGCCGGTGCCGCCCTTTCGAAACCCAGCGCGGAGAAGTCGAGCCCATCAACGAAGACGTCAATGACGCGAACGGGTGCATTTGGTTCGATATAGTCGTCGATGACTGGAGGTAGGAAGCATGGTTGCCGTCTGTCGTCCCCGGTCACATAGCTCATAACTTCTCCCGGTCTCGCGCTATGACACGTTTATAGCTTCGGCTTCGCTGGATGATAGGAGAAAGAGCATCGCCTGATTAGGCCGTGTACTCACAAATTGAAGTCGCGCAGGTTGATCCACTTCCGCTTTGCAGCGCTTTGTGGACTAAAGTCAGGCGACCCGCAAAGTCAGAGATGGGCCAAAAGCGGCCGCGAGCAGGTTGCGAAAGCTAGCGCCGCGGCGTCCTTCCGCGGATGCGGTCGAAGCCCTGCTTGATCGCGGCGAAGCGTCTCTCGATGATGGGCTCGTGCTCGGTGTCGGTGAAGATGTAGGGCCAGTCATTTTCGATGGCCTCGCGAACCAGTTCGCCGACATAAAGCGGATCGATGCCATTGTTGGTCCGGTGCTGGAATGCCTTGATGGCATCGGCGACCGGTCCTTCTGTCGGCGGCAGACTGCCGATCTTCCCGGCGAACCGCGGCGGCACGTTGCGACTTGAATTTACGATCTGCGTGCGGACGACGCCCGGACACAACACGGATACCCCGATTTTCCGCGGCGCGAGCGCCTTGCGCAGTCCTTCGGACAGAGCCACCACTCCATATTTGCTCACGTCATACTGCGGACTTCCTCCAGCAATCAGCCCGAAGACGGACGCCGTGGAAACAATTTGGCCTCGTTCGCCGTGCGCCTCGATCAGCGGACCGAAAATCTCGATGCCCCAAATCACCGCCATCAGATTGACGCCGAGAACCCAATCCCAACCTGCATCTGTCCAATGACCATAACCCCGGCCGCCGGCGACCCCCGCATTGTTGACGAGAATATGGACCTTGCCGTAGCGCGCGACGGTGGCGTCCGCTGCGGCTTGGAGTTCTGCCTTGAGTGAGACATCCGCTCGCACGCCGTCAACGTCGGCGTTGGTAAGTTTCAATTTCTCTACCGCCGTTGCTAACGCCTCTTCCTCGATGTCGCATAACATGACCTTCACCCCCGCCTGCGACAGCGCCGTGGCGATCCCTAATCCGATGCCTGATGCTGCTCCGGTGACGAAGGCTGTCCGTCCGGTAAGGTCTTGCATGTGCGTGTTTCCGCTGCTTTTGCAATTGGCCTTGGTAGATACCACGGGTTCGGTGAGTTTATGGAGCTTCAGTTCAAAGGCGTCCACTTGCCTTGACCATTGACCGGGATCGATCTGGATGCGCGCGCCATGTCCGGTTTGGGTCACCCTCAGACCTGACGAGAAGCCTTACCCAAGGCCGAAACACATCCAAGAGCAGACATTGATCATGCGTTTGGATTTACGAGTAGACGCCTAGCGAGGCTCGCGCCGTTTTCACACAGCCTGTCTAGCGCCGTCTCATTGCCCGGTCACTGGCGTCCACAGCATCGCGACTGTCCGCACTCGCCATCCCTCGCCATCCGCAGAACCACTGCAGCAGACGCCGCAGCCATTTGAGCGCTTCCTGATCAATGGCGACACGCTCGACCTTGCTGGGTCAGCCGGAAGCCTGCTCTCAACTCGCTACAGCGGACGATCCCGCGCCGTCGTTGTAGCTGCCTTTGCTTTCCGGCCAAGTTGTGGCTCAACGCTTCGGCAACTATAGTAGGAAGGGACGCCGGTTGTGTGTGGCCGTTCACAAGGAACAGGTGGTTGAACGCATCCTCAGTCGTCCATAGCCTCTGGCGACACGAGGACGGTGGCTACGATGCATCGACTCACGAACACGCTTCTGGTGATCCTGCTGGCCACGTCGGCGGTGCTCTGCGCGCCGCTCGCCACGGCGCAGCAGACCACAAAACCCTGGCCGACCCGCGGCTGGCTGGTCTCCTCGCCCGAGGAGCAGGGCATGAGTTCCGAGCGGCTCGCCCGTCTGGTCGATTTCGGCGCCGTAAACGACATGGACAGCGTGCTGGTGACACGCCACGGACGGATCGTGCTGGAGGCGACCTACGCGCCGTTCCGCGCCGGCCTCAGGCACCACCTCTACTCTGCGACCAAGTCCGTCACTAGCACCCTGGTCGGCATGGCGCTGGGCGAGGGCCTGCTCGACAGCACCAACCGGCGAGTCGTCGATCTCTTTGCCGACCGCACGATCGCCAACCTCGACGATGCCAAGAAGGCGATCACGGTGCAGCATCTGCTCGACATGACATCGGGCCTCGCCTGGCAGGAGGGCCTGAGGGGCCCAAATGACTCCACCATCGCCATGGCGCGCACGCCCGACTGGTGGCAATTCGTTCTCGACCAACCGATGGCGGCGGCGCCGGGCACGCGCTTCTACTACAACAGCGGCAACAGCCATCTGCTGTCGGCCATCCTGAGCAAAGTCACGGGCCGGAGCGCTCTTGACTACGCGCGGGAAAAGCTGTTTGGGCCGCTCGGCATCGACGACGTGCTGTGGCGGGCCGACCCGCAGGGCATCTCGATCGGCGGCTGGGGCCTCTACCTGCAGCCGCGCGACATGGCGAAGATCGGCTATCTCTGGCTGCGCGGCGGCCTGTGGGAGGGCAGGCAAATCCTGCCGGCGGCGTGGATCGAGGCCGTGCGCCGGGCCGACGTCGACATGCGCGAGAGCTGGGCGAGCGACCTGCGCTACGGCCGCCAGTTCTGGGTCATGCCGCTGCGCGACGCCTTCATGGCGGTCGGCAAACACCGCCAGCTCATCGTCGTGATGCCCAAGCTCGATATCGTGGCGGTGGTGACCGGCTCGCAGCGCTTTATCAGTCCGAGTGGCAACATGGTCAGCACGCCGCACTATGGCTTCGGGACGCTGGTGGGCGACCTCGCCGCCGCCGCGACCTCCGACTTGGCCATCCCTGCCAACCCCGCGGCGACGGCCGAGCTCGCCGAGAAGGTGAAGGCGGCCGCCATCGATCGGCCGGCGCCGGCCAGCGCCGACATCAGTGAGCCGCCGCCGATGGCCAAGGTCGTCTCCGGTAAGACCTGGCGGTTCGCCGCCAATCCGCTGCACGTCAAGTCCTACACGCTGAAGCTCGGCGATCCCCAACCGTCCTACGAGTACGAGCTCGACGGCGGTCTGCCCGGCGCGCCGGTGGGCCGGTTCGGTGGACCGATCGGCTTCGACGGCCGCTTCGCCATCGGCGGGCGCATGCCCACCGGTCCGAGCGCCGCGCGCGGCACCTGGTCGGCCGACGGTACGAGCCTCGTGCTCGAGGTCCAGACGCTCGGCAACGACGACGTGGCACGGGTGACGCACGTGTTCGGCGACAAGACCGTCGAGCTCAGCATCGAGTGGGCGGGCGGGTTCAAGGTGAAAGTGCAGGGACAGGCGGAGGACTGAGGCGCTCCCCCGGCTCCTGGCCTTTCTCTGATTTTGCCGGTCGCCTGACTTTGGTCCGCAAAGCGCTGAAAGGCGGAAGTGGATCAACCTGCGGTTACCGACTTCAATTTGTGGGTACACGGCTCCATCTAATTAGACGAGGCTCCTTTCCTAGGCACCAGAGTTTTCACACGGCCTGTTCAGTGCCGCTCATGGCGCGTCGATGCCCGGGCGGCGTCCGCCTACAGTTGGAAATAGAGGAAGCCGCCGAAGCCGATCACCGTAAGGCCGATGCTGACGGTCTTGAAGACGCGCGTGGATTGGCCCGCCAGCGCCCGCTCATGGCGCCCGGCCGCGCGCTCGGCGCGGGACAGCGCCTGCCGCGCCTGGAATTGCCGGGCGAAGAGGCCGTCGCTGCTGTCCGCTTCCAGCTCGAGTCGCGTGCAGATGAACCAGACGAGCAGGCCGACCAGGCCGATGCCGAAGAAGCCGACGAGCGTGAGCAGCACGAAGGCGCAAAGGGAGGCCAGGAGCCAGCCGATGGCGGCCACGGCGATGGCGAGCGTCTTGCCGGACACCGGTGATCCTTTTCCGGGGTAGCTTCAGCCCGACGACGGTGCGCACTTTCTTCGATGGTTGTAAAACGCCGCCCGCTACACCACCGGCACGCGCCGCGCGGCCAGCATGGCGGGCGAGATCACGTCCATGTCGAGCGGCACGTGCCAGCGTTTGGTCAGCCGCACCTCGGGCGGCGCATTGGCCGCCGTCGCGCCCTCGAGCACGAAGCCGTCATAGCCGCGGTCCATGACCTCGTTGCACTTCTGCACGTAGACCGGGAAGCCGCCGATATAGGGCATGAAGACGCGCGGCCGGCCCGGCACGTTGGCGCCCACGTACCACGAGCTGCAGGTCGAGCGCAGCGACACCTGGCTCACCTCGTTGACATGCTCGACCCAGCGGTCCTCGTCCTCGACCCGGGCCTCGACGGTGCGCGCGCCGGTGTCGCGCATGTGCGCCATCAGGTCGACCATCCAGTCGACATGCTGCTCGATCGCCTGGATCATGCTGGCCAGCACCGAGGGGCTGCCGGGCCCGGTGATCAGGAACAGGTTGGGGAAGCCCGCCGAGGCGAGCCCGAGATAGGTGCGCGGCCCCGCCCGCCACTTCTCCGCCAGCGTGAGGCCGGCGCGGCCGGTGATGCGCATCCTGTCGTAGGCGCCGGTCATGGCGGCGAATCCCGTGGCGCACACCACGGCGTCGAGCGGGTAGGTCGTGCCCGCCACGACGACGCCCTCCGCCGTGAAGCGCTCGATGGGAGTCTTCGAGACGTCGACCAGCGTCACGTGCGGCTTGTTGTAGGTCGCGAAGTAGTTGGTGTCGACGCAGAGCCGCTTGCAGCCGAACACGTTGTCCGGGCAGAGGAGCTCGGCCGTGGCGGGATCCTTGACGATGCGGCGGATCTTCTCGCGCGCGAACTCGGCGATCGTGTCGTTGGCCTGCTTGTTGAACAGGAGGTCGCCGTAGGCGCCGAGGAAGGGCAGGCCGCCCCTTGCCCAGAATTCCTCGTACTGGCGCCGGCGGTCCTCCGGCGCGGCCTCGAGCGCGGGCGCGGCGTTGAAGGGGAAGTAGAAGCCGGTCGGCCGCGAGCGCGCCTTGGCGCGCAGCGCCGGATAGTCGGCCTTCACGGCACGGACGTGGTCGGGATCGAGCGGCGCGTTGTGCGCCGGCACCGAGTAGTTGGGCGTGCGCTGGAACACCGTCAGCGCCTTCGCCTGCTCGGCGATCAGCGGGATCGACTGGATGGCCGAGGAGCCCGTGCCGATGACGCCGACCCGGAGCCCCGTGAAGTCGACTCCCTCCCTGGGCCATTCGCCGGTGTGCCAGACCGGCCCCTTGAACTCCTCCAGGCCGGCGAACGGCGGCTTGTTGGCGGCCGAGAGACAGCCCACCGCCATCAGGCAGAAGCGCGCCTCGACCCGATCGCCGCCTGTTCCGTCCACTCGCTCGGTCTCGACGATCCAGAGCGCGCGCGCCTCGTCGAAGGTGGCGGCCACGACGCGCGTCTCGAAGCGGATGTCGCGGCGCAGGTCGAAGCGGTCGGCGACGTGGTTGGCGTAGGCCAGGATCTCGGGCTGCGGCGCGTATTTCTCCGTCCAGGTCCACTCCTGGTCGAGCGCCTCGGAGAAGGAATAGGAATATTGCAGGCTCTCGACGTCGCAGCGCGCGCCGGGATAGCGGTTCCAGTACCAGGTGCCGCCCACCCCGTCGCCCGCCTCGAAGGCGATGGCGCTGAAGCCCATCTGGCGCAGGCCGTGCAGCGCATAGAGCCCGCCGAAGCCCGCGCCGACGACCACGGCGTCGACGGCGGCCGAAGGGGGAGAGGCGGTGGCGGAGGCGGACGGTGTGCTCATGCCGGCGATTTTTTGCCGACGGCGCGCCATCGGCAACAATGCAGAGCGCGGCCGGTCCGCGTGGCGGTCCGGCGCTGCGCGTCGAGGTCCGGCCTCAGGACGCCTTGTTCGCCTGCGGCCGATGCCGGTTGCGCAGCACGAAGCCCGATCGCTCGGCGGGCCGCGGGTCGCGCACCCAGACCTCGCGGTTGGGATGCAGGCCGCCGCCGCGCGTGGCCGGCACAGCGGTGCAGCGCGCGCGGTGCAGCAGGCGGGTGTCGGCCTTGCCGCAGTTTGGATGGATGCCGCCGTTGCCGGCGACGGCCTTGTCCCACGCCGCCTTGCGCTTGCGGTAGGTCGCGGCGTCGGCGAGCGCCGTGCAGGTGAGTTCGTCCTTGTTCAGGTCGACGACGATCTCGTCGCCCTCCTCGACCAGCGCGATCGGCCCGCCCAGCGCCGCTTCGGGGCCGACATGGCCGATCACCAGGCCGACCGAGCCGCCCGAGAAGCGCGCGTCGGTCATCAGCGCCACCACGATGCCGCGCTCGCGGCAGAGCGTGGTGATGCGCGAGGTCGGGTCGAGCATCTCCGGCATGCCCGGCGCGCCGCTCGGCCCCTCGTAGCGCACGATGACGATGTCGTTGTTCTGGAAGCGCTCGGGCGTGCGGTCGAGCGCGTCGAGCAGGCCCTGCTCGCCCTCGAACACGCGGGCCCTGCCGCGGAAGATGTTGTTCTCCAGCCCGCCTTCCACGCCGGCGAGCTTGAGGATCGCCGAGAAATCCGGCGACAGGTTGCCGCCCAGCACGCGCAGGCCGCCGGTCGGCTTGTAGGGCTTGTCGACCGGATGGATCACCTTTCCGTCGGCGCGCTTGGCGCCCAGCCGCTCGACCTGGGCGGCCAGCGTCTCGCCGGTGCAGGTCAGCACCTCGCCGTTGAGCAGGCCCGCGTCGAGCAGCTCGCGCACGATCACCTGCACGCCGCCCACCCGGTCGATGTCGACCATGGAATACTTGCCGTAGGGCCGCGCGTCGGTGAGCACGGGCACGACATGCTGCGAGAGGGTGTTGAACTCCTCCGGCGTCATGATCTCCTTCCAGAAGTCGGCGTAGCCCGCGGCCCGCGCGATCTCCGGCCCGTGCAGCGTGACGTTGGTCGAGCCGCCGATCGCCATGGCCACGATCATCGCGTTGCGGATCGAATCGCGCACGACGATGTCGCGCGGCTTCAGGTCCTTTGCGATCAGGTCGGCGAGATGGCCGACCAGCTCCTGCGGGAACTCCTTCAGGCGGCGCGGATCGTCGGACGGCGGCGCCACCATGTGCAGCGGCTGCATGCCCAGGACGCCGATGAAGGTCTGCATGGTGTTGTAGGTGAACATGCCGCCGCAGCTGCCGATGCCGGGGCAGGCGTGGCAGGCGATGCGCTCGCGGTACGCGGCGTCGGGATTGCCGGCGACCTGGTAGGCGCTCACGATATCGAGCGTCTCGCCGGTCTCGGGGTCCTTGCCGGGATGGATCGGGCCGTCCGACATCATGATGGCCGGCTGGTTGTGCTCGAGCAGGGCCGCGAGCGCGCCGACCGGCGGCTTGTCGCAGGCCACGACGGCGATCGTGCCGGCGAGTCCGGTGGCGCTGAGATGCTCGCACAGCGCGTCGTTGGTGACCTCGCGGCCGATCAGCGAGTAGCGCATCTCGCGCGTGCCGTTGCGGATGCCGTCGGAGGTGGCGATCGTGTACTCGGGCTGGACCAGCCGCAGCCTGAGCTGGCCCGGCCCCGTGCCGACGCGGCTCTTCAGCGCCGCATGGATCGCCTCGACCTTGGACAGGACGCCGAGATAGCACTGGCTGTCGCCCTTGGTGCCGACGACGCCGACCGACGGCTCGTGGACCAGGTCCGGGTCGGTGCCGATCACGCGCGCCATGCCGATGCTCTGGGCGGAGCGGCCGGGATGGTGGTCGATGATGACGGGGTGCGGTTTCATTGGGCGGGTCCTCGGCCTGTTGGGATCGGTTTTCGGTTCGGCCGGAAGATGCGCCAGCCCAAACGGACCTGGCAACTGCCATGAGGGCGCGCTGGCGGCGCCAGTCGCGGCTGTCACCCCGAGCGCAGCGAGGGGCCTTTACGGCGTGGCGCCGCTATTGCAGCGCAAGCTGGCGCGGATCAGTAGCAACAATCTCCGGCTTTCCCCGATGAGAGGTGATGGTGCCGGTCGCACATATATTCTTGCCCAAGAATGTGCGCTCCGGCTCGCCGAACCTCTGTCGCTCGGTCCCCCATATCAGGACCGCAAAAGACTGGTTCGGGTAGGGTCGGTCGAAGTTGAGAAAAGTGGGTTGGCCTTTGGAATGTACGGCGTAATTTGCAGACGCAACCGTTCCACAGACCGTTGCCGTCTCGCCGACATGAGCGGCGGCCTGATCGGCCTTGAGCTTTTCTCCTGCCGTCGCTCCGTGAAGGGCGACGAGCGTGAAGGAGAGTGCCGCGAGGTACCTCATCGAGGCCGCTTAGCGATAGCCAGGACAATTGTTCACAATTCCAAATTTAGCACATTCCGCGCTTGCTATCGCGCGCGCTTCAGCGCCCCGCCGCCGCTGCGGAGCGCGCCGCGCTCATACCACCCCTTGCTCGCGTTCACGATCTTGACCACCGAGAGCATCACCGGCACCTCGATCAGCACGCCGACCACGGTGGCGAGCGCGGCGCCCGAGGAGAAGCCGAACAGGCTGATGGCCGCGGCCACGGCGAGCTCGAAGAAGTTGCTGGCGCCGATCAGGGCGGACGGCGCGGCCACGCAATGCGCCTCGCCGGTCGCGCGATTGAGCAGGTAGGCCAGGCCGGCGTTGAAATAGACCTGGATCAGGATGGGCACGGCCAGCAGCGCGATCACCAGCGGCTGGGCGATGATCTGCTCGCCCTGGAAGCCGAACAGCAGCACCAGCGTGGCCAGCAGCGCCACCAGCGAGACCGGCTGCAGCCGCCCGAGCAGCCGGTCGAGCGCGGCCTGTCCGCCGCTTGCGAGCGTGCGGCGCCGGATCGCCTGGGCCAGCAGCACGGGCACGACGATATAGAGGCCGACCGAGAGCAGCAGCGTCTGCCACGGCACGGTGATGGCCGAGAGGCCCAGCAGCAGGCCGACGATGGGCGCGAAGGCGAACACCATGATCACGTCGTTCAGCGCCACCTGGCTCAGGGTGAAATGCGGCTCGCCCTTGGAGAGGTTGCTCCACACGAACACCATGGCGGTGCACGGCGCGGCGGCGAGCAGGATGAGGCCGGCGATGTAGCTGGTGATCTGGTCGGCCGGCAGCCAGGGCCGGAAGAGATAACCGATGAACAGCCAGCCCAGCGCCGCCATGGAGAAGGGCTTGACCAGCCAGTTGATGAACAGGGTCACGCCGATGCCGCGCCAGTGCTGCGCCACGCCGCCCAGCGCGGCGAAGTCGATGCGCACCAGCATGGGCACGATCATCAGCCAGATCAGCACCGCCACCGGCAGGTTGACCTGCGCCACCTCGACGCCGCCGATGGCGTGGAAGACGCCCGGCAGGAAATGGCCGAGCGCCACGCCGGCGCCGATGCAGAGCGCGACCCAGAGCGAGAGGTAGCGTTCGAAGGTCGACATGGTCTCGCTGCGTCAGCCGCAGCAGGCCGTCGCCGCCTTGGGCTTCGGGACCTCGCCCGCCGCCGGCGCGCAGCAGGCGGCCGTCGCGCGCCCCGCCTCGCCCGCCGTCTCGCCCGCCGCCTGGCCCCCCATCTCGCCGCGCCGCGCCGAGCTGCCGTAGGTGGTGCTCTCGCCGGTGGTGAGGAAGGTCTCCCAGGCCACGCCCTGCGGGTCGCTGATCCAGCTCTTCTCCGATTGCGCGTAGCAGCAGGTCGTCTGGCCTTCTTCCAGCACCGGCCGCTCGGCCTGCTTCAGCCGGCCGTAGACCTCCTGCAGCTCGGCCGCGTCCTCGACCTGGATGCCGAGATGATCGAGGCCGGTGCCGCCGCCGCGCGTGGAGATGGCGAAGTTGACCCGCGGATCCTCGAGCATCCATTTCGCATAGTCGGGCTTGGCGACGCTGGGCTGGGCGGCGAACAGCGCCGAGTAGAACTTGATCGACTGGTCGAGATTCTCGACCGCCACGTGGACGTGCAGGCGCTTCATCGCTTGGCTCCTTTGACGGACTTGAGGACGGGAGACGAAGAGGAAGGCGCGGCGCGGCACGACTGCCCGCCGCAGCAATTCTCGGTGAGGAAGCCCATCAGCGCGTTCATGCCGTCGTAGTTCGCCGAGTAGATCAGCGAGCGGCCGTCGCGGCGCATGTGCAGCAGGCCGGCCTGGCGCAACTGGGCGAGGTGGAACGACAGCGTGGGCGGCGCGATCCCGAGGCGCTCGGCGATGTCGCCGGCGGCCATGCCGTCGGGGCCCGCCTGCACCAGCAGGCGGAACACATCCAGCCGGTTTTCCTGGGCGAGGGCCCCGAGGGCAAGAACTGCACTTGACGTTTCCATGCTTCGACAAATATAGAAATGTGATCTGGTTTGTCAATCCCGCGAACGACGGAGCGTGTGATGGCTGAAGCAAGGACGGTGGCGATCCTGGGCGGCGGGCCGGTCGGCCTGGCCGCGGCGGCGCACCTGCTGGAACGGGGCCTCGAGCCCGTGGTGCTCGAAGCCGGCCCCGAGGCCGGCCATGCCGTGCGCCAATGGTGCCATGTGCGCATGTTCTCGCCCTGGGAATACAACATCGACAAGGCCGCCGGACGGCTGCTCGCCGAGGCCGGCTGGAATGCGCCGGCCGATTCGGACTATCCGACCGGCGGCGAGCTTGTGGCGCAATATCTCGAGCCGCTGGCCACGCGCACGCCGCTCAGGCATCGCATCCGCACGCGCAGCCTGGTGACCAGCGTCGGCCGCCTGGGCTTCGACAAGGTCAAGAGCAAGGGCCGCGAGTTCGGCGCCCTTCGAGATCCGCTACGAGAATGGCAAGGGGCCGGAGTCGCTCGCGCGCCGACGCCGTCATCGACGCCACCGGCACCTGGTTCGCGCCCAACCCGGCGGGCGCCGACGGCCGGCCGGCCAGGGGCGAGCGCGAGCAGCAGGAGCGGCTCGCCTACGGCATGCCCGACGTGCTGGGCCGCGAGCGCGCGCGCTATGCCGGCCGGAGGGTCGCCGTGCTGGGCTCGGGCCATTCCGCCATCGGCACGCTGATCGATCTCGCCCGCCTCAAGGACGAGGAGCCGGCGACCGGGATCGTCTGGCTGCTGCGCGGCGCAGACGCCGGAGAAGGCCTTCGGCGGCGGCGCCAACGACAAGCTCGCCGCGCGCGGCGCGCTGGGCGCGGCCTTCGCGGCCCTGGTCGCGAGCGGCCAGCATCGAGGTCGTGCCGGGCTTCCGCGTCTCGCGGCTCGACCGCGACGGCGCGCGCCTGCGCGTCGTCGTCGGCCTCCGCCTGCTGCGAGCGTCCGGTCACGGTCGACGAGCTGGTGGTCGCCACCGGCTTCCGGCCCGAGCTCGATTTCCTGCGCGAGGTGCGGCTGGCGCTCGATCCCGCGCTCGAATGCCCGCCGGCGCTGGCGCCGCTGATCGATCCCAACCTCCATAGCTGCGGCACGGTGCGCCCGCACGGCGCGCGCGAGCTGGCGCAGCCCGAAGCGGGCTTCTACTTCGCCGGCATGAAGAGCTACGGCCGCGCGCCGACCTTCCTCATGCTCACCGGCTACGAGCAGGTGCGCTCGATCGCGGCCGAGATCGCGGGCGACCGCGAGGCCGCCGGCAAGGTCGAGCTGGTGCTGCCCGAGACCGGCGTGTGCTGCGGCCCCGGCCCGCTCGCCGCGCCCGTGGCGAACGGGCGGCGCCTGCTGCGGCTAGGACCGGCGCCGCAAATGCCGCAAGCGGCTGCTGCGTCGCCGACGTGAATGGCCAAGGCCGCCGGCAAGTCGGAGCAGCTGCGGATAACCCTTCGCAAGTCGGCGCTTCGATCAACCGCCGGCTTTTCACCATCGTCGTCCTGGGCTCGACGCAGACCCTCGCCTGGGCGTCGAGCTACTACCTGCCGGCCGTGCTCGCCGACCGGATGGCGCGCGACCTCGGCCTGTCGACCAACTGGCTCTTCGGCATCTTCTCGGCATCGCTGGTGCTCACCGCGGTGATGGGGCCGAAGGTCGGCCGCACCATCGACGCCTTCGGCGGCAACGGCGTGCTGGCCGCCTCCAACCTCCTGTTCGCCCTCGGCCTCGTGCTGCTGGGCCTCGCCGCAGTCGCTGCCGCTCTTCGCGCTGGCCTGGATCGTGCTGTCGATCGGCATGGGGCTCGGCCTCTACGATTCGGCCTTCGCCGCGCTCGGCCGCCTCTACGGCACCGACGCGCGCGGGGCGATCACCGGCATCACCCTGCTCGCGGGCTTCGCCAGCACCATCGGCTGGCCGCTCACCGCCTGGGGCGCCTCGACATCGGCTGGCGCGAGACCTGCCTCGCCTGGGCGGCGCTGCATCTGCTGGTCGCCCTGCCGGCCAACTGGTTCCTGCTGCCGCGGCCGGCCGCGCCCGCGAAGGCGGTCCAGCGGCAGGCCGCGGCGACGGTGGCGATCCCGATCGACCGCCCCATGATCCTGCTCGCCTTCGCCTTCGCCGCCGCCTGGATCGTGACGGCCGGCATGGCCGCGCACTTCCCGCGCATCGTCGAGGCCGCCGGCGCGTCGCCGGCCGCAGGCGATCGCGGCGGGCGCGCTGATCGGCCCGGCGCAGGTCGCCGCGCGCCTGCTCGAGGCGGGGCCGCTGGCGCGCTTTCATCCGCTGGTCTCGGCGCGGCTGGCCACGCTCACCCATCCCGTCGGCGCCGCCGTCCTGCTCGCCGTCGGCGGCGGCGGCGTGGCGGCCAGCGCCTTCGCGCTGCTGCACGGCTCGGGCAACGGCATCCTCACCATCGCGCGCGGCACGGTGCCGCTCGCCCTGTTCGGGCCGGAGAACTACGGCTATCGCCTCGGCCTGATCGGCGCGCCGGCGCGCTTCCTGCAGGCCGGCGCGCCGCTTGGCTTCGCGCTGCTGATCGAGCATCTCGGCGCCGGCGTCCTGTGGTCTCCTCGGCGCTCAGCCTGTCGGCCTGCCTGGCGCTCTGCCTGTTGCGCGCGCCGGCCGCGCCCGCCCATGCCGACTGACGCCGTGGCGCCGCGCGCGCAGGCCGCGCGGCTGGTCGCCGTGGTCTGCGGCGCGCAGGTGCTGGTGCAGATCGGCGCCTATTTCTGGCCGGCGCTGCTGCCCGGGATGATGGCGCGCTGGCAGCTCACCAACAGCGAGGCCGGCTGGATCACCGCCGCCTTCTACGGCGCCTACATGGTCTCGGTGCCGGTGCTGGTGACGCTCACCGACAGGATCGACGCCAAGCGCATCTATCTGTTCGGCGTCGCCTGCACGGTGCTGGGCCATCTCCTGTTCGGCCTTCTCGCCCAGGGCTTCTGGTCGGCGCTCGCCCTGCGCCTGCTCACCGGCCTCGGCTGGGCCGGCACCTACATGACCGGCCTGAAGCTCCTGGCCGACCAGGTCGACGCCCGGATGATGTCGCGCGCCGTCACCGGCCATGCCGCCAGCATCGGCATCTCGGGCGCGCTCTCCTTCGTCTGCGCCGACCTGATCGCCGAGCATGCCGGGTGGCGCGCGGCCTTCATGCTGGCGGCCGCCAGCGCGGCGGTGGCCTGGCTCACCGTGGCGCTGGTCGTGCCGGCCCACCGGCCGCCGCCGGCCGCGCCCGGCAGGCAGCCGGCCCTGTTCGATTTCCGTCCGGTGCTGCGCAACCGCTCGGCCATGGCCTACGCGCTGGCCTATTGCGTGCACACGCTGGAGATGAACGCGCTGCGCGGCTGGGGCGTCGCCTTCCTCGCCTGGGTCGCCGCCCGCACCGGCGCGGCCGACGGCGTGCTGTCGCCCACCGCCATCGTCACCGCGCTCGCCCTGATCGGCACGACGGCGAGCGTCGCCGGCAACGAGGCCGCCATCCGCCTCGGCCGCCGCCGTCTGGTGCACGACGGCGATGCTGCTGTCGATCGCGCTCGCCGCCATCCTGGGCTTCGTCGGCTCGCTCTCCTACGGGCTCGCCGTGGCGCTGCTGCTGCTCTACGGCGCCATCGTCTGGCTCAATTCCTCCTCGCTCACCGCGGGCGCCGCCGGCACCGCCGAGCCTTCGCGTCGCGGCGCCACGCTCGCGGTGCATTCCATGCTGGGCTATGGCGGCGGCTTCGTCGGTCCGCTCGCCGTCGGCTGGACGCTCGATCTCGCGGGCGGCATGTCGCCTGTCGCGTGGGGCCTGTCGTTCCTCCTGATCGCCGTGCTGATGGCGGCGGCGCTCGCCGTCTTCCTCTTCATCCGGCCGCGCGAGCTCGCCGGCGATCGCGGCGGGTGAGGGGTGTCATGGCTGGGGCCTTCGGACCGCGGACCTCCAGGTCCGCTCACGGCCTATACTGTGTGAGGCGGACCTGGAGGTCCGCGCTCCGGCGATCGCGGCGGCGGCGCATCCTCATAGCGCGCACGTCCGGAACCCGGCGATGACGTCGTTGCGGTCGGGCGTGAAGAAGTTGCGGTAGGCCGGCCGGGCGATGCGCGCGCTGGTCGCCCAGCCACCGCCGCGCAGCACCTTGCGCGTGCCGAACCAAGGCTGCGAATAGTCCTTGTAGGGATCGGGCGAGAAGCCGGCGAAGGGCAGGAAGTCCGAGCTCGTCCATTCCCAGACATTGCCGATCATCTGGCGGCAGCCGAAGGCGCTGTCGCCCTCGCCGAGTGCCGCGACATCGACCGGTCCGTCGAAGGCGAAGTCGAGATTGGCGCGGGCGGGCGAGGGCGGCTCGTCGCCCCACGGCCAGCGCCGGCGCGTATCGGCGAGCCGCGTGCCGTCCGGCGCCGCAACGCCGACGGCGGCGGCCTCCCATTCGGCTTCGCTGGGCAGGCGCCGCCCGGCCCATCGGCACCACGCCTCGGCCTCGAACCAGGTGACGAAGACCATCGGCGCGTGCGGCGCCAGCGCCTCGAGGGCGCGATAGCGGCGCGTCATCCCGGCGCCGTCGCGTTCGTCCTGCCAGTAGACGGGCCGCTCGGCGCCGCGCCGCTCGCGCCACGCCCAGCCCGCGTCGCTCCAGAACGCGCGGACGCGATAGCCGCCGTCCTCGACGAAGGCGGCGAACTCGGCGTTGGTCACCGGCGCGCGCGCGATCGAGAACGGCGCCAGCACCGTCTCGTGCGCCCACTTCTCGTTGTCGAACACGAACCCGTCGGCCGCCGTCGAGCCCAGCCGCCACGATCCGCCGGGGACCGCGACGTCGCCCGGCAGGGCGCCGGCCGCCGGCCGCGAAGCGCTGCCCATCTCCTGCGGCGGCCCGTAGGCCAGCGTCTGGCGCGTGTAGGCCAGCGCCTCGACATGCATGTCCTCGTGCCGGATGGCGAGCTCGTAGAAGTAGCGCGCGCCCTCGTCGACCTTGCCCAGAAGCGCCTCCTGGCGCGCCAGCACGTCGGCCATGTAGGCGAAGGTCCCGGCGCGGTCGGGCAGGTCGAGCTGCCAGCGCGTGGCATGCGGCACCGCGCTCGAATCCCACAGGCGGTCGCCGCGCTCGATCAGCGGCGCGCGGCCCGCGGCGTGCCGCAGGGTCCAGTATTCGTGGAACCAGGCGACATGGCCGATCTCCCACAGCACCGGATTGACGATGTCGAGGCGGCGGCCCATCAATTCGGCCGATGACAGATCTTCCGTCAAGCGCCGGGTGCGATGACGGGCCTCGCGCAGTTGCGCCCCGAGTTCGGCAGCGGATGCCCCGCTGGTCGGCCGATGGGCTTGGCCATGGTCCATGAAGATCGTCCTTATCACACCGGCCGGGCCCACTTCACGCACGGGCAACCGCGTGGCCGCCACGCGTTGGGCGCGCCTGCTGCGCCGGCTCGGCCACAAGGTGCGGCTGGCGGCCGACTATGACGGGCGGCCCGCCGACCTGATGGTGGCCGTGCATGCCTGGCGCTGCGCCCGGTCGATCGTGGACTTCAAGTCGCGATACCCCGGCCGGCCGGTCGTCCTGCAACTGAGCGGCACCGATATCTATCATTACTTGCAGACCGACCCGGTCCCGACCCTGCGCTCGATGGAATTGGCGGACCGGCTGGTGGCCTTGAACGATCTTGCATGGCGCGTCGTGCCCCGGCGCCTGCGCGCGAAGCTCTGCGTCATCCATCAGTCGGCCGCGCCGCCGCCACAGCCGCGCCGGCCGGATCGCCGCGCCGTGGTGATCTCCGTGATCGGACACCTGCGCGACGTGAAGGACCCGCTGCGCGCGGCGATCGCCGCCCGCCTGCTGCCGCCCGACAGCCGCGTCCGGATAGAGCAGGTCGGCCGCGCCTACACCTCGCAATGGGCGGCGCGCGCGGCGGCCGAGGCGCGCGCCAATCCGCGCTATGCCTGGCGCGACGACGTGCCGGCCGCGGCCGTGCGCCGGCTGCTGGCGCGCAGCCACGCCATGGTGATCTCGTCGCTGAGCGAAGGCGGCGCCAACGTGATCTCCGAGGCGGTGGTCGCCGGCGTCCCGATCCTGGCCTCGCGCATCGACGGCAATGTCGGCCTGCTGGGCGCCGACTATCCGGGCTACTTCCCGGTCGGCGATACGCGGGCTCTGGCGCGCCTGTTGCGGCGGGTCGAGCGCGACCGGTCCTTCAGCCACCGCCTCGGCAAGGCGCTCGGCGCGCGGGCCGCCTTGTTCCGGCCGGCGCGCGAGCTCGCCGCCTGGCGGCGGTTGCTGGCGGGACTTTAGCGGGTGCCCGGCTGCGGCTTGCGCTGCAGGCCCCAGGCTTCGGCGAGCAGTTCGCCGATGCGGGCGGCGATCAGCCGGTTGCCGAGACTCTCGTTGTCGGCGCCGTAGCGGAGATAGTGGATGTCGTCGGCATAGATCGAGCCCGTCTCTTTGGCGAAGACGTCGCCCAGGTCGTACATGGTCATGCCGCGCTCGCGCAGGGTCATCATGCCGGCCACCATCCTGCGGTAGACGTCCCCGTACGACAGGTCGCCCACGACGCGCTTTTCCTGCTCTGTCAGGGTCTTCCCCCAGGCCGGCACCGGCTGGAAGAAATAGGCCGTCTTCACGCCGTTGTCGCGGGCCACCGCTTCCTCGGCGCGGGCATACTTGCGGTAGAGGCCGAGCTGGAGGTCGAAGATGCGGTCGGGATGGCCGCGGACGCTGTCCGGCAGGGCGAACAACTTGGGGACGGTCGTCCGCTTGCTGGACTTGAAGCTGTCCCGGCCCTTGGCCGCCGCCTCGATGCCCCGGACGATCAGGTAGGCCGCATGCGAGTGGCCCAGGACGGGATTGAGCGCCAGGACGCCCGCGATGCGCCCCATCACCCAGCCGATCGCGGCGTCGCCGAAGTTATCGTCGGCGACGAGGGGGTTGACCTCGAGGAAGTTGGAGGCCGGGCTCTCGAGCCGCTCGATGTTGCCGGGCATGAAGTAGTAGTGCTCGTTGTATCCGCCGAGCGAGATCATGGCGTCGACCGAACTGGCATAGAGCGAGAAGAAGATGAAGGGCTGCGGCTCCTTCCACGCTCCATCGCCGCCTTCCACCACCTGCCACGGCTTGCCGGTGGGGCTGACATACGTCTTGTTCAGCTCCTCCTCGAGGTAGCGCGGCGACGGCGGCTTCTGGTTCTGGGCGAGCTGGGCGGCGACCGATCCGCCGATCAGCATGACCACGTAGTGGTCGTGCCGCCTCACCGTCGGAGGGTCCGGTCCGAACAGGCCCACGGCGTTGGTCCACGACGGGCCGCACGGCGGGTTGGCGTGATGGACGAAGGCGACGTAGGGGTGCGGATAGAGGGTGTCGACGTAACGGCAGGAGGTGCCCTTGGTCAGGTCGCGCACATAGGTGTTCTGGGTGCGCTCGAACAGCTCGGCCGCCGGCGTGTAGCGGCCATCCTCGACGTACAGCCACGCGATCGCCGTGACCTCGATCAGGGCCAGGGCGAACACGATGCCGAGGAGGATGGCGATCCCGCCGAAGATGCGCCGCTTCATGATGGGGCTGCCCTGCGCGTTTCGGTTCGGCCGGTACGATCCTTGGAACGGGCCGCCCGCGGACACGACAGCGACTGCTGGGCGCGCCCCCGGCCGGCAGCAAGCCGTTACCCCATTTCAGGCCCGATGGCCCGTCGATTCTGCACGCTGCCGCAGCCGTCCGGCCCGGCGAGAAGATTTTCAATGTTTTCAATGACCGAAAGGCCGCCGACCCCCGTTACGGTGCCAACTTATTCCGGCCGGCCGTCGCGCAAAGTTTCTCTTGACTAATACTTAAGAGATACTTATCTTGCCTTCGCATCTGCTACGGAGGTTCACCGCCATGGCCACACCCGGCCGTCCCACTCTTTACAAGCCCGAGAATGCCGATCTTGCGCGCAAGTTCTGCATGTTGGGCGCCACCAACGACGAGCTGGCGACCTGCTTCGAGGTATCGCGCACGACCATCGACCACTGGATCGACTCCTTCCCGGATTTCGCCGCCGGCGTGAAGCAGGGCCGCGACCTGGCCGACGCCGCCATCGTCCAGAAGCTCTATTCGCGGGCGATGGGCTGCACGGTCGAGACCAAGAAGTACGTGCTCTATCGTGGCGAGCTGCGCGAGCTGCCGGTCACGCTGCACTATCCGCCCGACGTCCAGGCCTGCATGTTCTGGCTGCGCAATCGTCGCCGCCGTCACTGGCAGGAAAACGTCAGGACGCCGCCGGACGAGGGGCCGCCGATGAGCGAGCTGGCCGCCGCCTCGGAGCGGGCGCGGCAGGCCGCCGAACAGGCCGCCCGCCATGAGTGAGGGGGACCGCCAGCTCGAGCGCGACCTCGGCGCCTACCGCCGCGATCCCGCGGGCTTCGTCCGCTTCGCCTTCCCGTGGGGCAAGGCGGGCACGGCGCTGGCCGACGAGGCGGGCCCCGAACCATGGCAGCGCGACGTGCTGGACCAGCTTGGCGGCGGCCTGAGCTCGGCCGACGAGGCGATGCGGCTCGCCGTCGCCTCGGGTCACGGCATCGGCAAGTCGGCGCTGGTCGCCTGGATCGTGCTGTGGGCGATGTCGACGGTGGAGGACACCCGCGGCATCGTCACCGCCAACACCGAGGGGCAGCTCCGCACCAAGACCTGGCCCGAGCTCGCCAAGTGGCACCGGCTCGCCCTCAACCGGCACTGGTTCACCTACACCGCGACCGCGCTCGCCTCGACGCGGCCCGGGCACGACCGCACCTGGCGGGTCGACGCCATCACCTGGTCGGAGCAGAACACCGAGGCGATCGCCGGCCTGCACAACAAGGGCCGCCGCGCCTTCGCCGTGTTCGACGAGGCCTCCGCCATCCCCGACCCCGTGTGGGAGACGATCGAGGGGGCGCTGACCGACCGCGGCACCGAGCTCTTCTGGACGGTGTTCGGCAACCCCACGCGCAGCGCCGGCCGCTTCCGCGAGTGCTTCGCCGGCGGCCGCTTCGCCCATCGCTGGAACCCGCGCCAGATCGATTCGCGCACAGTGTCGATGACCAACAAGGCGCAGATCGCGAGCTGGGTGAAGGATTACGGCGAGGATTCCGACTTCGTGCGGGTGCGCGTGCGCGGCGTCTTTCCGCGCGCCGGCTCGCTGCAGTTCATCGACAGCCAGCGCATCGGCGAGGCCGTGGAGCGGCCGCTCGAGAAGGATCCTACCGCGCCGCTGGTGATGGGCGTCGACATCGCCCGCCACGGCGAGGACCAGACCGTCATCCGCTTCCGCCGCGGGCTCGACGCGCGCTCGATCCCGGCGGTGAAGTTCCGCATCCCCGACCTGATGCAGGTGGCGAGCCGGGTCATGGAGCAGGTCAACGCCCACAATCCCGACGCGGTGTTCGTCGACGCCACCGGCATGGGCTGGGGCGTGTGCGACCGGCTCACCCAGCTCGGCTGCAGCCGCGCCGTCGGCGTCAATTTCGCCAACGCCGCCGACCGCCGGGACTTCGGCGATGCCGCGGCGCGCTACGCCAACAAGCGGGCCGAGATGTGGGGCTTCCTGAAGGACTGGCTGCGCCATGGCTGCCTGCCCGACGACGCCGACCTGGTCGCCGACCTCGGCAACGTCGAATACGGCTACGACGCGTCGGACGCGCTGCTGCTGGAGCGCAAGGACGACATGCGCCGGCGCGGGCTGGCCTCGCCCGACGACGGCGATGCGCTGGCCCTCACCTTCGCCCACCCGGTGGCCAGGCGCGACTGGGCCGAGGAGCGGCGCTTCGAGGAAGGACTGCAGAGGTTGAGGCGAGGGGTGGTGTGACTGCCCGGCCGCGGCGGCAGCGCTTCCGGCGCGGCGGTGCATAAAAATGGTGTGAATCTTGCGTGGAGATTCGCGGGCGGATGCAGGTCACGACCGCATCGAGACCCGTCAAGCGAGAGTGCAATCCTACGTAAAGGAGGTCGTTATGTGTGATTATTCACTGGAGACATATCGTTCGCGACCTGCTGTGGAAGGAGAGAAGCTCACCCTTGAGCGCTTCCCGAGCGGTTCTGCGGGCTTCACGGCCGGGTCCAACTGCGACACGGCCGTGTGCATCCCCGCGGGCACCCACCTGCTCGTGGAAGGTATCGGCGAGAGCGTTCGCCAGGCCTGCGGCGTCGGTTCCGTCGAGGAGGTCGTCATGACCCGCCTCGAGACCGGCCCCTACAAGGACGCGGTGAAGTTCTCCAATGGAATGGAAATCTCGCTGCAACGCCTCGACCGCGGCCTGACCGCCGCGATCGTCGCCCTGCCCCCGCAGGATCGTGTCGAGAGCACCGAGGTCGAGATCGCGACCAGGCCCGCGGTGCCCGAGCTGGTCTAAGGCCCAGGCCCGGCTGGATGGAGCCTCATCCGGCTCCATCCGGTTGGACGCCCCGGATCCTACGACAGCATGTAGCCGTGGCTGGCGTGGATGTTGATGACGACGTCCTGGAAGTCGTTGTCGCCGACACCGTTGGGCAGGTCTTCGAAGCCGATCTTCAGGTCGTGGCCGCCCGGCAGGATGCCGGACAGGACCTGAGGGGCGCCCCCCGGATTGAAGCGGTCGAAGGAATAGAAGATCTGCGCGGCCGTGAGCGCTCCCTCGCTCGCGCTCAGCAGGACCGGCGACGCATCCTGGTTGAGCGTCGCCGCGCCGTTGGTCGTCGGCGACAGCAGGAAGAGGTCGTCGGGCAGGTTGCCGTATTTGTCGAAGCCGTCCTGGATCAGGAAGAAGCCGATGCGCTCGTCGTTGTTCGGCACACCGAGGTCGATGGCCGTCTGCCCCGGCAGCACGTTGAGCGTGTTGCCGAACAGCACGTGCACGTCGTGGATCGTGCCGTCGGCGCTGACCTGGTAGTAGCCCAGCGTGTTGGCGAAATACGAAATGGCGGACTCGAAGTTGAGGGTGAACTGCACGCTGCCGTCGCCGGTGAGGAAGGGTTGGTTGGCCACGCCGTTGATCGTGGAGGGACCGACGGCCCTGCCTTCCACCAGCTCGGGCAGGTACTGCACGAAGCTGAAGGTCGTGTGCTGGTCGGCGCCGCTGCCGCGCGTGTCGACCATGAAGTCGCCATTGGTGAAATTGCCGTTCAGCGTGACGGTCGTGGACCCGTCGTTGAAGGTTGCGGTCGCGGGCTCGGGCCCGGAGGCGATGTGGAGGCTGCTCGGCCCGAACTGCACGCCCAGGACGTCGAGGGCGCTGCTGAAGCCCGTGCCGAAGCCCCAGACCTGGTCGCCGTTCAGGTCGGCCAGCGTGTCGCGCAGGACGTCGTGCCCGTTGCTGAGGAGGCCGTTGCCAAACTGGAAGTAGATCGTGTCCGCGTCGGGGCCGCCGATCACGATGTCGTCGCCGCCGACGGCCTGGATGACGTCGCTGCCGGCGCCGGCATTCAGCGTGTTGTCGAGGTCGTTGCAGATGATGCTGTCGTTGCCGATGCCGGTGATGAGATTGCCGATCTCGGAGTGCGTGCCGCCGTTGTAGAGCAGCGTGTTGTAGATGTTGCCCTGCGCCATGAACAGCGGCGTCCCGGCCGGGGCCAGGCTGTTGAGGTCGGCGAGCTGGGAATGGGAGAAGGTGAGCCAGTGGCCGGGCCGCAGGTCGTCCACCTGGTTGTCGCTGAAGTTGCTGAGGTCGTAGGTCGTGAGCGCGCCCTGCGTCCAGACGGTCGAGAAGATCTTGTGGGTCGAACTGACACCGGTATCGGGGGCGACCAGGCCGTTGATGAACTGCTGGCCGGTCGCGTTGTCCCAGGTGTAGGTCGCGGCGGTGCCGACCTTGCTGAAATTGGCGCCGTAGTAGGCTTGCAGGGCCGCGATGTCGAACATCATGTAGCTCTGCGGCGAGGAGCCGTCCCGCGCCGCCGTCGCCCCGGCGGTGTTGGCGCCCAGGTAGCTCGCGTAGGTCATCACCGAGAATTCGTTGTCGTTGTACTGCGGGGCGAGCGCGCCGCTGTAGCTGGCGTCGTGGCCATGCTTGAGGCCGAACGCGTGCCCCATCTCGTGGATGATGGTGTTGAAGTCGTCGGTTCCGAAGAAGTTGGCCGGGGCATTGCCGTTGCTGCCCAGGAAGACGTCTCCGGCATCCCGGCTGTCGGACTTGTAGTAGGACCCGTCGTTGGGTGGGAACCGGGCTTCCGATCCGCTTCCCCCCGAGTTGCCGAAGAGAAGGGTGGCGTCGTCGGCGGTTCCGGCCTGCGTGAAGGTCAGGTTGGTGTAGGACGCTACGAGGTGGACGCCGGCGAGCACGGCCGCCTGCTGGGAGGCCGAGAGCGGCGTGAAAGTGGCGACCGGGTTGACGGTGTTGGGCGAGGGGTAGATGTCGCCGAAGTCGGACGCCGATGCCGCAAAGTAATAGGCCATATGCGTCGCGGGGTCCGGCCCGTCATACGCCGTGGTCCAGCGGGAGCCCATGATCAGGGCGTTGACGTTCGGATCCAGGCCCAGGCCCGTCGTGCTGAACGGGCCGCCGTAGAGTCCGCCCTTGGGGGTCGAGAAGACGGTCGCGAAGTAGGTTACCGTGTCGGTGTCGTCGTCAGCCGCCATCCGCGTGTTCCCCTGCGTTGGAAAGCCGCCCTTCGAATGGCCATAGCCGGCAACCGAGCCTGCAGGAAGGGTGAAAAAATCACGCAGGCGTCTAGCGTCTTTCGAAGTCGATGCGCTCGTCGACCGGCAGGCCGAGCAGGTGGCGGCGCAGGCAGTCGAGCCCCAGCTCGACGGCGCCGGCGCGGATCCAGTCGCGCCCGCCGATCAGGCGGGCCTGGCGCGACACCGTGCTGGCGGGATCGGCGATGCCGACGCAGATCGTGCCGCCGAGATCGGCCCGGTCGGCACCCTCGTCGAGCTCGACCAGCAGGGCGAGCGCATGGCTGGCGCCGCTCGTCTGCCGCAGGTTCCGTCCGACCGATTCGGCCGTCTCGGGCGACACGCCGTTGATGCCGAGCTCGGCGGCGTCGCGCACGACGATGCCGCGGCGGAAGGCGCGCTCGGCGCCCGCCAGCGGCGCGAGCCGCGCCGCGAGGCTGGCCGCCCGTGATCATTTCGGCGGTGGACAGCGTATGGCCGCGCTCCAGCAAGGCGCCGAGCACCACGCCCTCGAGCGTCTGGTCGTCCTCGGCGACGACGAAGTTGCCCAGCCGCTGGCGCACCTCGGCCTCGACCGGCGCCAGCCGGGCGGCGAGCTCGGCCTCGTTCTCGCCGCGCACCGCGAGCTTGGTCTCGAGCTCGGGAAAGTGCGCCTGGAAGCCGAGCTTGATGGCGCCGTTCTTGAAGGCCTCCATGTCGGCCAGCATGTTGTCGGCGCGCGATTCGCCGATGCCGAAGGAGTGGAAGCGCTTGAGCCGCGTGACGCCGGTGATGCCGCCGAGCTTCAGCAGGCGCGGCACGAGCTGCTCGTCGAGCATGCGGCGCATCTCGCGCGGCACGCCCGGCGTGAAGAAGAAGCGCGCCTTGCCGATGGTGACGGCAAAGCCGCAGGCCGTGCCGATGGGATTGTCGATGAACTCGGCGTTGGCCGGCAGCAGCGCCTGCTTGCGGTTGTTGGGCGGCATGACCCGGCCGCGGCGCGCGTAGGACTCCTCCATGCGCTTCATCCAGTAGTCGCTCAGCACCAGCGGCACGCCGCAGGCCTCGGCCGCCACTTCCTGGGAGAGGTCGTCGACCGTGGGCCCCAGCCCGCCATTGACGATCACCGCATCGGCCCGCTCGCCGGCCTGGCGGAAGGCCGTGAGCAGGCTCGCCCGGTCGTCGCCGACCGTGGTGCCCCAATGGACGGTGAGCCCGACCTCGCCGAGCCGCCGGGCGATGTGGCTGTAGTTGGTGTTTATGGTCTTGCCGGTGAGGATTTCGTCGCCGGTGCAGAGTATTTCCACGCGCATGTTGGAGCCATTATCGGCTAACGTCGGGCCAAAATCGAGGGAGACGCTCGCATGACCGCCTTATCATCCGACCTGCGCGACGCGCTGGCCAAGGTCGGCACCTCTACCCTGACCGGCGTGCTGAACCGGCGCGGGCTTCGCAGCATGACGCTCTACGACGTGTGGCCGCTCAGGCCCGAGCAGCCGCGCCTGGTGGGCATCGCCTATACGATGCGCTTCATCCCCTCGCGCGAGGACAAGGACGGGCCCAACTCGACCAACCGCAGCACCATCCAGCCGCAGGCCATGGAGGAATGCCCGCCCGGCCATGTGCTGATGATCGATTCGCGCGGCGATTCGCGCGCGGCCTCGGCGGGCGACCTCTATGTCGGCCGGCTGAAGGCGCGCGGGGCGGCGGGCATCGTCACCGACGGCGGCTTTCGCGACACCGACGGCGTGTTCAGGACCGGGCTGCCGGCCTATCACCGCCGGCCGTCCTCGCCGCCCAGCCCGATCGCCCACCGGCCGGTCGACCTGCAACTGCCCATCGCCTGCGGCGGCGTCGCGGTCTATCCCGGCGACATCGTGGTCGGCGACCGCGACGCCGTGCTGGTGATCCCGCCCGACATCGTCGAGGCGGTGGCCGAGGAGGCGCTCAACACCTACCACTACGAGGAGTTCGCCGAGGCCGAGGTGGCGCGCGGCCGCTCGCTCAAGGGCCTGTTCCCGGTCGCGGGCGAGGAGGCCAAGCGCGACTACGAGGCGTGGAAGAAGCGCGGCGGCTGAGCGGAGCGTCAGGCGAGCGTCGTCCTGATCGCCACCCCGCCCTTGAGGGTGAGGGTGACGGGCGTGCGCTCGGCGATGTCGGCCATGCGCTTCTTCTGCCCGTCGTCGACCTTGCCCTCGATGGTGAGCACGCGGTCGATGCGCTGCTTGTCGCCCTCGTGCACGAAGTGCACGTTGGCATGAACCGCGGTGACCGGCCATTGCTTGCGCTCGGCATACATGCGCAAGGTGATCACGGTGCAGGCGGCGAGCGCGGAGGCCAGCAGCTCGTAGGGGCCGGGCCCGACATCCTTGCCGCCCAGCGCCGGGCCTTCGTCCACCGTGAGCGTGTGGCGTCCGGTGACGATCTCCGTGCTGTAGTTGTCCGTGCCGATGCGCGCGCGCGCGTGCGCCATGATTGTCCTCCCTAGTCGACGAGGCGGATGAAGGTGGCGCCTTCGGTGCGGGCCTGCACCTCGCCGATCACCACGCCCTCGATGCGGTCGACCGCGTCCGCCGGCACGGCGGCCAGCAGGCCGCCGGCGGTCTGCGGATCGAACAGCAGCGGCAGCTTGGGGTGATGGGCCAGGCGGTCCATGCCGTCGATCAGGTGTCGCGCCCGCAGGTTTTCCGGCTGCAGCGAGCTGGCGAAGCCCTGGGCGAACAGCTCGGCCGCGCCGTCGAGCACGGGCAGCCGGTCGAGATGGAGATCGACCGCGACCGCGCCGCTGGCGCGGACCATCTCGGCGAGATGGCCGGCGAGGCCGAAGCCCGTCACGTCGGTGCAGGCATGGGCGCCGGCCGCCACGATCGCCTCGGCGGCCTTCGACGATGGCCTGCGCATCGAGGCGAGCGCGGCCTCGATCCACAGGCCGCGCGCCGCGCCGCGCATCGCCGCGGCGAAGATCACGCCGGTGCCCAGCGGCTTGGTGAGCACCAGCCTGTCGCCGGGCTTCAGGCCGCCCTTGCGCAGGGCGCGCGCCGGCTCGACCAGGCCGTTCACCGAGAAGCCCAGCGCCGCCTCGGGGCCCTCGCCGGAATGGCCGCCGATCAGGGCGCAGCCCGCCTCGTCGAGCACGCGGCGCGCGCCCGACAGCATCTGGAAGAGATCCTCCTCCATCAGCCGCTCCGCCGCGGCGGGAACGACGGCCAGCGCCAGCGCGCTGTGCGCCCTGGCGCCCATCGCCCACACGTCGCCCAGCGCGTGGACCGCGGCGATCTCGCCGAAGACGAAGGGATCGTCGATGAAGGTGCGGAAGAAGTCGACCGACTGCACCAGCGCCCGGCCCGCCGGGACCTCGATGATCGCCGCGTCGTCCGCCGCCTCGCTGCCGAAGAGGCCGAGCCGCGCCAGCACGCGCGACAGCGCGTCGGCGCCCACCTTGGCGCCGCAGCCGCCGCAGCGCATGCCGATATCGGCCAGCAGCCGGCGGGCCTCGGCGTCGGCCAGCGCCGGATCGGGCGGCGCGGCGGACGCCATCGCCATCGGCCTGGCCGGCGGCTCGCGATACATGCGCATCCACTTGCGGTCGATATGGTCCTTCCAGCGCCATACCCAGGCGCCTTCGATCGCCCATCCGCCGCGCGTCGCCACGGCATGGCCGTCGCCGGTGCCCAGGATCGAGAGGTAGCGGCGTTGCGGCACGAAGGGCTCGAGCGGCTTGCCCAGCAGGGCGCGCCGCAGGTTCTCCGCCAGGGGCGGGCCCTGGCGCACCGCGAACACGCCGGCCTTTGGCCGGCGGTGCTTCAGCATGGTGGCGCAGTCGCCGACCGCGAAGACGTGTTCGTCGTCGGTCGAGCGCAGCGTGTCGTCGACCGCGACGAAGCCGCGCTCGTCGAGCGGCAGTCCGGTGGTGGCGAACCACCCCGCGGCGCTGGCCTCGGTGACCACGAACGCGGCGTCGGCCTCCAGCCGCTTGCCGTCCTCGAGCTGCACCGTGCCGCGCTCGATGCGCCGGCTCGCCTCGCCCTCCAGCAGCCTCATGCCGCGGCGCTGGAAGATCGCCCGCATCTTGCGGCGCGCCGCGTCGGCTTGTCCGGTCAGGATCTCGCCCTTGGTGACCAGCGTGACCTGCAGCTTGGCGCCCGTGGCCGCGGCCCGCAGGTGATGGTCGACCGCCAGCGCCAGTTCCACGCCGCCCGCGCCGCCGCCGATCACGACGATGTTGAGCGGGCCGGCCCAGGATCTCATGCGCTCCAGGAAAGCGAGCCAGCGCCGGCCGAGCTCGGCGATGGGCTTCACCGGCATCGCCCATTCCGCCGCGCCGGCGATCGCCTCGAGGCTGGGCGCCGCGCCGACATCGAGCGACAGCAGGTCGTAGGAGACCGCCGGCCGGTCCTTCAGCAGCACCTGGCGGTTGGTGCGATCGATGCCGGTCGCCTCGGCATGGATCAGGCGGGCGCCGGTCCAGGCGCACAGCCTTGCCAGGTCGATGTGGCATTCGTCGAATGTGTACTGCCCGGCGATGAAGCCCGGGATCATGCCGGAGTAGGGTGTCTCGATGTCCCGCGCGATCAGGCTGAGCCGCACCCCGGGCATCGGCTTCATGGCGAAGCTTTTCAGGACATGGACGTGGGCATGGCCGCCGCCAACCAGCACGAGGTCCTTGAGGAAAGGCGCGGCCTGCATCGGGACCCGTATATCCGATCGGTGGGCCCTCTGGTATGGTCGCAAAAGATATCGTATATTCAGCGTATTATATTGATTTCTTAATTCATATTGGAGCTCTGTCATGGCCGTCGCCTCCGGCCTGTCGGTTTCCGATGCAAATTATGTCTCGGACCTGCGGCAGCCACGCTCGGCCTGGGCTTTGTCCCTGCCGCTCGCCCTGGGGTTCGTGCTGTTCGCCTGGCTGCCCAGCGTCCGGACCCTGCTGGCCGATCCCGACAGCCATTGGCACGTGACCGTCGGCAACTGGATCCTGGCGCACGGCGCGGTGCCCACCGTCGACAGCTATTCCTTCACCTTCGCGGGCCAGCCCTGGGTCGCCAAGGAGTGGCTCTCCCAGCTCCTGCTGGCGCTGGCCTACGACGCCGGCGGCTGGGGCGCCGTGACGATGCTGTGCGCGGCCTCGATCAGCCTCGCCTTCGCCCTCATGATGCGCCTGCTGATGCGCGACATCCGCCCGCTGCCGGCGCTGCTGTTCGCCGTCGCCGCCTTTGTCATGACGGCGCCGCATCTTCTCGCGCGGCCGCACGTGCTGGCCTATCCGGTCATGCTGATCTGGGTGGCGGGCCTGGTGCGCGCGGTCGAGGAGCGCCGGCCGCCGCGGCCGCTCCTGCTGCTCGCCATGCTGGCCTGGGCCAACCTGCATGGCGGCTTCACCCTGGGCCTGCTGCTGTGCGGCGCTTTCGCGCTCGAAGCACTGCTGGCGGCGCGCGACGCGACCGAGCAGAAGGTTCGTGTTCGTGGAATGGGCGAAGTTCGGCATCGCCGCCGTGCTGGTCGCCTGCATCACGCCCTACGGGCCCGAATCGATGCTGGTGACGTTCCGCATCTTCAATCTCGGCGAGGCGCTCGGCCTGATCAGCGAATGGCAGGCGCCCAACTTCCAGAACCTGCCGATGCAGGAGCTGATGCTGCTGATCGCGCTCTACCTCTGCCTCTCGCGCGGCGTGAAGCTGCCCTTCGTGCGCCTGCTGATCGTGCTCGGCCTGGTGCACATGTTCCTGACGCATGTGCGCAATGCCGAGCTGCTCGCGATGCTGGCGCCGCTCGTGGTCGCGCCCGTGCTGGCGCGCCAGTGGCCCTCGCTGAAGCCCGTTGCCGGCGCGACGGGCTCGCTGCTGCTGCGGCGGCTGGCGGATCTCGGCCGTCCCGCCGGACGCAACGCGGTGGCGCTGTTCCTGGTTCTCGGCGCGGTCTATGCGGCGGGCGTGATCCGCTTCGCCGGCATCCGGCCGCCCGACGCCACCATGCCCTCGGCCGCGCTCGACTTCGTGCGCGAGGCCAACCTCAAGGGCAACGTGCTCAATCACTACGGCTTCGGCGGCTACCTGATCAGCGCCGGCATCAAGACCTTCATCGACGGCCGCGGCGAGCTCTATGGCGGCGACTTCATCAAGCGCTATGTCGATATCGTCAATCTGAAGGGCGATCGTCCGCTCGAGGAGGCGCTCGACGAGTTCCATATCGACTGGACGCTGTTGCTCAAGGATCAGCCGGCCAACAAGGTGCTGGCCCATCTGCCCAACTGGAAGCGCGTCTACGGCGACGACACCGCCACGATCTTCGTCCGCCAACGCTAGGGCCTGAGCAGGATCCACGTGCAGTGGCCGATGGCGCAAAGCCGGCCCTGCTCGGTGTAGAGCGCCGTGCCGGAATGGAGCTTGCGGCCCTCCGCGCCGAGGCGCCAGCCGACGACGGCGCAGCGTTCGCCGACCTTCGGCGGCTCGATCACCCTGGCGGTCATGCGGCCGGTGAGCGCGGGTCGCCAGTCGTCGGGCTCCTGCACCGCCCAGGCGCCCGGGCAGTCGAGCGTGCCCCAGACGAATTCCGGCCGGATGCGGCCCTGGCCATCGGCGTGGTTGGCGTGCGGCAGGTAGCAGGACAGCGAATGGCCGGGCTCGGGACCGTGCGTGCCGAGGACGCGCAGCCCGTCGCCCGCGGCGCGACCGCGGCCGCACACGATGCACCAGTGGAAGTCGCTGTCCTCGGGGCTGCCGCCTGCCTCGCCGCGACGCATCACCTCGGCCCAGTCGGACGGCGGCGGAGGCGGGGAGAGATGCGCCACCGATCCGGCGCGCGCCTCGCAGAGCAAGGTCTCTCCGTCGCGTAGCGTCAGGCCGTCGCCGTCGCGCGCCACCTGCAGCGGACGGTCGATGGGGATGGGCGCGCGCAGCGTGATCTCGACCGCACCGTCGCCGCCGAACCTTTCCGTGAACCTGCCGGCCATCACGCCGCCGACATAGCCGCCATTGCCCGAGAGGCGGGGGCCGTTGAACCCCCGCTCGATGATCACCGTATCGTCCACTCAACTCCTCCGCGGCGCGAAACCTGCCGCGCAGCCGCGGCTGACGCAAGTCCCGCGGCATGCGAAGGGAGAGGCGCATGAGCCGTTTCGTGCCCTGGACGCTGGTGGCGCTGTGTTTCGCGCTGGGCGTGGCGAGCCGCTCGATCAGCGACTCCTTCGTCGTCTTCGTGCCGGCGCTGCAACAGGCCTTCGACGCCAGCCGCAGCTCGATCACCGTCGTCTACAGCTTCGCCCTGCTGGTCGGCGGCACCGGCGCGCCGCTGGCCGGCTGGATCGTCGACCGCTTCGGCCTGCGCGCGCTCACCGTCATCGGCATGTCGGCGGCCGCGATCGGCACCGCAAGCGCCTCGCAGGCGACCGAGGTCTGGCATCTCTATATCGGTCTCGGCATCGTCATGGGCTTCGCCGGCGCGTCGCTTTCGGGCGTGCTGAGCTCCTCGCTGCTCGGCCGCTGGTTCCCCGCGCACCGGCTGGGCGTGGCGCTGGCCGTCGCCTGGTCGGCCTCGGGCATGGGCGCCATGGTGATCCTGCCGCTCGCCCAGCATCTGATCGCGACCGACGGTTGGCGGCATACCTATGTCGTCTTGGCCGTCATCAGCGCCGTCTTCATCCCGCTGCTCCTGGTGCTGCCCTGGCGGCGCATCGAGCGCGGGGCACCGGGCCTGGTGGCGCCGCGCGCCACCGCCAGGCCCGGACCGACGGTCGGCGAGGCGATACGCGACTGGCCGTTCTGGGCGCTCACCTTCTCCTTCGGCCTGACCTCGGTCGGCATCTTCTCGATCGCGCCGCAGGTCATGGTCTATCTGCTGGAGCGCGGACTGGACGGCGCCTACGCCGCGCGCGCGCTCGCCGTCGCAGGCTTCCTGACGCCGCTCGGCATGATCGGCTTCAGCTGGCTCGCCGATCGCGGCGGTCGGCGGCTGGCCGCCGTCCTCGCCTACGCCTGCTCGATCCTGGGCGTCGGCGCGCTCGCGCTCGTGCGTGGCCCGGACGACGACATCTGGCTGTGGCTCTATGTGCTGCTGTTCGGCGGCAGCATGGGTTCGCGCGGGCCGATGATCTCGACGCTCGCCACCCTGCGCTATCGCGGCGTGCATTTCGGCCGCATCTACGGCCTGATCAGCATCGGCATGGGCCTGGGCGGCTTCTTCGGCGCCTGGGTCGGCGGCCTGCTGCACGACTGGACCGGCGGCTATGCCGCGGTGATGATCTTCTCCGCCGCGGCGCTGGTGCTCGCCGCCGCCTCGCTGGGCTCCGAGGCGGGTGCACGCGAGCGGCTCAGCCGCTAGAAGACCCTCGCAACAAATGGAGACTGCGTATGACCAAGGCAATGGTTCTGGCGATCGCGCTGACGACGGTTGGTCTGGCGACGGCGGCGCGGGCGGATCGTCCGGCGGGCGATACCTGCGCGGCCAAGCTCGATGCCGACGCCAAGGCGATCTATGCCGCGACCATGGCGGCCGGCCCGACGACGGACACTCTGCGCTCGGTGGTCGAGCAGCAGACGCGCAGCCTCGCCATGGCCGGCAAGATCGGCCGCGGCGAGGCACGGGAGAATGCCCGGGCCGCCGGCGAATGCGTGAGGGCCGGCCTGCAGTGAGCGGCGCCTAGAACAGGATCGCCGAATGCACGAGGTTGGCCACGAGATCGAGGCGCTTGCTGTGCCAGGGATCGGGGATGCGGTTGTTGGTGATGTAGGCGAACGACACGCCTGAGTCGGGATCGCCCCAGCAGTAGGAGGTGCCGACGCCGCCATGGCCGAACACGCGCGGGTTGGCGAGCCCGCCCAGGCCGCGGATGTTGTCCGTCGTGCCGCGCAGGTGCGGTCCCAGCCCGCGATGCATCGGCATGCCCATGAACTCGTCCATGCGATCGCCGGTGTGGTTGCGGATGGCGTATTGCAGGGTGCGCGGCGACACGATGCGCGTGCCGTTGAGCTCGCCGCCCAGAAGCATCATCTGGTAGAGCGCGGCCATGGCGCGCGCCGTGCCGTAGCCTGCGCCGCCCGGCGCGCCGCCCTTGCGCCATTCCGCCGAATTGGCGTTGGCATCGGGGTGGAAGCCTTCGCCGTCGGGCTTCGGCTCGTGCATGTCGGCGGCCCGGGCAAACTCCGCCTCGGGCAGGCCGACATGGAGCTCGCGACCGAGACCCAGCGGCTCGGCGACGGTCTCGCGGATGACGTCGCGGAAGTCGCGGCCGGTGAGCGCCTCGATCAGCACGCCGAGGGTCCAGTGCGCGCTCAAGCCATGATAGTGGACCTTCGAGCCCGGCGACCATTCCAGCGCGAAGTCGCAGACCACCTCGCGCAGGCGCCGATGATCGGCCCAGGCATCCTTGCCGACCTGCGCGTTGGGGAAGCCCGCCTGGTGGGTGATGGTCTGCAGGACGGTGATGCCGCCCTTGGCGTTCTTGGCGAACTGCGGCACGTGCTCGGCGATGCGGTCGGAGAAGGAGAACAGGCCGCGCTCGGCCAGCGCCCACAGCGCCACCGCCGTCACGACCTTGGTGTTGGAGTAGAGCAGCCACAGCGTGTCGTCCGCCGCCGCGCGCGGTTTCGGCTCGGTGACCGCGTTGCCGAAGCTCTTGGACAGCGCGAGCTTGCCATGACGGGCGAGCGCGATCTGGCAGCCCGGATAGCGGCCCTCGGCGATGTGGCGCTCGATCAGCGAAGTCAGGCGGTCGATCTGCTGGCGACGGAAGCCCAGCGTTTCGAGATCGGCCTGCGGCAGCGGGAAGTTTGCGGCGGTTTGGGGGCGGATGGTGGTGTCCAAGGGCGGCTCCTCCTATGGCGATCATATTGCTGTTCGATGGCATGTCGATGACCTTCGGACCGACATATTGTGTTTCCGGAAAACCTTGGCACAATGCGCGCCATGTTCGACCGGGTCCTCGATCGCATCGACTTTCCGAGTACTCCCACTCAACGGCCGCGAGGCTAGCCGTGACGCCGGGCCTTGAGTCCTGCCACGCGCTGGTCCTCAACGCCGACTTTCGGCCGCTGTCGTATTTTCCCTTGTCGATCTGGTCCTGGCAGGACGCGGTGAAGGCCGTGTTCCTCGACCGCGTCAGCGTCATCTCCGAGTACGAGCGCAAGATCCACAGCCCGTCCTTCGAGATGAATTTGCCGAGCGTCATCGCGCTCAAGGAATACGTGCCGGCCGCGCGGCGGCCCGCCTTCACCCGGTTCAACGTCTTCCTGCGCGACCGCTTCCATTGCCAGTACTGCGGCGGCGACTTCGCCACCAACGAGCTCACCTTCGACCACGTCACCCCCAAGTCGCGCGGCGGCCGCACCGCGTGGGCCAACGTCGTGACCGCCTGCAGCCCGTGCAATCTCCTCAAGGGCAACAAGCTCCTGCGCGAGATCGGCATGCACCTGCAGCGCGCGCCGGTCGAGCCGACGACGCAGGAGCTGCAGGAGAATGGCCGCGCCTTTCCGCCCGGCTACCTGCACGAAAGCTGGCGCGACTTCCTGTATTGGGACAGCGAGCTGGAACAGAACTGATCCGGCTCAGATCCGGGTCGACAGCCAGATCGCCAGCCGCGAGCCTGCCTTGATGGCGGCGGTCAACGCCTCGTAGCCCGGCGCCTGCTCGGCGCCCGAGGCCAGCGCCTCGTCGCGGTGCTCGATCTCCTCGGCGCGGAACTTCTCGATGGTGGCGCGCAGTTCGGACTCGTCGTCGCCCAGCGCGGCGGCCTGGCCGGCATAGTGCTCGTCGATCGTCTCCTCGACCGCCACGGTGCAGGCCATCGCCGCCTTGTCGCCCAGCAGCGCCGTCGCCGCGCCCAGCGCGAAGCCCGCGACGTGCCAGAGCGGCGACAGCGCCGTCGGCCGGACGCGCCGCTCGGCCAGCAGCCGGTCGAACACCTTGTTGTGCTCGCGTTCGGCGCGCGCCATGGCGGCGATCTTGCGGCCGATCTCGCCGTTGGACCGGCCGGTCCAGCGCAGGGCCGCGAGCTGGCCCTGGTAGATGCGCACGGCGCCCAGTTCGCCTGCCTGGTCGACGCGGATGGTGCGCTCGACCAGCTCGCGCGGATCGGGATCGCCCGGATTGCGGATGTCGCCGGTCTTCATGGCCGCGACCTTACCCATTTGGCGGCGCCGCCGGCCAGCACGAAGGCCAGCGCGGCCGACAGGATCGCGTTCCAGCCCGCCATCGAGATGCCCCACATCGCCCAGGCCGGCTGGTCGCAACGCACCATCTTGGCGCTGAACAGGTACTTCCTGAGTTCCTCGGGCGAGAGCCCGTGCGGCACGGTGCCCGAGCAGGCCTGCGGACCCAGCCACCAGTGATACTCGACGCCGGCGTGATAGACGCCGATGGCCGAGGTCGCCGCCAGCGCCGCGACCGCCACCGCCACCAGGACAAGCGCAAGCCGCGGCCGGGCAAAGCAGGCGAGCGCCAACAGACCGGCGGCGATGGCGACCATGTGCGGCCAGCGCTGCAGGTAGCACAGGTCGCACGGCGGCAGGCCCACGACATATTGGAAGTAGTAGGCGCCGCCCAGCAGCGCGCCGCTGCCCAGCGCGGCGAGCAGGCCGAGCCGGCTGGGAAGCGGGATGCGGTTGGACGGAGCCATGGACGTCCCTCAGAAGAGATAGCGGAAGGCGACGAAGCCGCCGACCAGCGCGATCAGGAACAGCCAGGTGACCAGCGTCAGCCGCTCCTCGATGAAGGCGCGGATCGGCTCGCCGAAGCGCCACAGCAACGCTGCCACGATGAAGAAGCGCAGGCCACGCGTCACGATCGACGCCCACATGAATGTGAAGAGGTCGAAATGCGCCGCCCCCGAGGCGATGGTGACCAGCTTGTAGGGGATGGGAGTGAGGCCTTTGATCAGGATGATCCAGATGCCGTACTGCTCGAAACCGGCGCGGAAGGCGGCCAGGCTCGATTCGAGGTGATAGGCCTTCACGACCCAGGCGCCGATCGTCTCGAAGAAGTAGTAGCCGATGGCGTAGCCCAGCATGCCGCCCAGCACCGAGCAGACCGTGCAGACGAGCGCGATGCGGAACGCCCTGGTGCGGTCGGCCAGCACCATGGGCACCAGCATCACGTCGGGCGGGATGGGAAAGATCGAGCTTTCGAGGAAGGCGATGATGCCGAGCGCCGTGAGGGCGCGGGGGTGAGCCGCCAGCCGGATCACCCAGTCATAGAGTCGACGCAACATGCGGCGGCAACCTATCCTGTCGGCCCGAACGAGGCGAGGGACCTTTTTTCGTCAGATCCCGCGCAAATGCCCGGGATGACGGCAGCGGGCCGTCATTCCGCCGCTTCCTTCAGCCGCGTCGGGACGGTTTCGCCCGCGAACAGGGCGGCGCGCGCGGCCTCGTACTCGGCCTTGAGCCGGGCCACGATCTCGGCGGCGGGCGGCGCGTCGGCGATCTGGCCGACGCCCTGGCCCGCGCCCCAGATGTCGCGCCACGCCTTGGCCTTGCTGTTGCCGCCCGAGCCGAAGTTCATCTTGCTCTTGTCGGCCACCGGCAGCTCGTCGGGATCGAGCCCGGCCGCGGCGATGCTGCGCTTGAGGTAGTTGCCGTGCACGCCGGTGAAGAGGTTGGTGTAGACGATCTCCTCGCCGGTCGAATCGATGATGCACTGCTTGTTGGCGTCGCTGGCGCCGGCTTCCTTGCTGGCGATGAAGCGCGTGCCGATATAGGCGAGGTCCGCGCCGACGGCCTGCGCGGCCAGCACCGAGGCGCCGTTGGCGATCGCTCCCGACAGCAGCAGGCAGCCGTCGTAGAACTGGCGCACTTCCGGCACGAGCGCGAAGGGCGACAGGCGGCCGGCATGGCCGCCGGCGCCGGCGCACACCAGGATCAGCCCGTCGACGCCCGCCTGCAGGGCGCGCTTGGCATGGGCGATGTTGGTGACGTCGTGGAACACCAGCCCGCCGTAGCGGTGCGCCGACTTCACCACGTCGTCGGGCGCGCGCAGCGAGGTGATCTGGATCGGCACCTTGTACTTCTCGCAAAGGTCGACGTCGTGCTGCAGCCGGTCGTTGGAACTGTGCACGATCTGGTTGACGGCGAAGGGCGCGACCTTGGCGGCCGGATTCTTCTGCTTGTGGTCGCGCAGCTCGGTGGTGATGCGCTGCAGCCAGGTCTCGAGCATCTCCTTGGGCCTCGCGTTCAGCGCCGGGAAGGCGCCGACGATGCCCGCCTTGCACTGCTCGATCACCAGGTCCGGGTTGGACACGATGAACAGCGGCGCGCCGACCACGGGAATCGACAGGCTGTCGCGCAGCAGAGCCGGAAGGGCCATGGGTTTCGCTCCTTGGAAAGGCTATTTGCGGAATTGGCTGGGACCTAGCACGAACCGCCGCTACTTCAACAGCGTGTAGGGTCCACCCCTCTCGATGGCGCGCTTGTAGGCCGGCCGCGCCTGGATACGCGCCACGAAGGCCTTGAGGCGCGGCAGTCCCTTGTCGAGGCCGGCACGGGCGGCGGCGGCTTCGATGGGAAAGCTCATCTGGATGTCGGCGGCGGAGAAATCCGCGCCGGCGAACCACTCGCGACCGCCAAGCTCGCTCTCGAGGAAGGCGAAGTGGTTGAAGATCTGCGGGCCGAGCAGGGTCTTGTCGGCGCCAGCCGAGATCATGCGGGCGACCGGCCGCATCGCCCAGGGCACGCGCTCGGGCAGGCGGTTGAACACCAGCTTCATGAACAGCAGCGGCATCAGCGAGCCTTCGGCGTAGTGCAGGAAGTAGGTGTAGCGCAGCCGCTCCGGCGTGCCGGGCGGCGGCGCGAGCCGACCCTTGCCGTAGGTCTCGGCAAGGTATTCCAGGATGGCGCCGGACTCGGCCAGGGTCTTGTCGCCGTCGGTGATGACCGGCGACTTGCCGAGCGGATGGACGGCGCGCAACGAGGCCGGAGCCTGCATCGAAGGTTCGCGTTGGTAGAGCTTGAGCTCGTAGTCCAGCCCGAGCTCCTCCAGCATCCACAGCACGCGCTGGGACCGCGAGGCGTTGAGATGATGGACGGTGATCATAGAGGGCCCGGCCGCCAGTTGCCGTGGAAGCCCGCCGGCACGCGGCTGCTGAGATGGGCCAGCGCCACCGGGCCCTTGGCGATGTCGGTCGCCTCGAACACGGCGAGATCGCTGCGCCCTTCGTCGGCGCGGAAGACCACGCTCAGCACCCAGCCGTCGCCTTCCGCCGCGTCGGCACGGCGCGGCACGAAGATCGGCTCGCCGAAACGGTCGTCGGGGCCGGCCGTCCAGGTCGCGTTGCGGCCTGTCGCCAGGTCGTAGTGGGTGACGCCCTCGGTGCGCTCGGCGCCCGCCGCGGCGACATTGCCCGAGACGATCCAGCCGTGCCGGTAGCCGCTCATGCAGAAGCGCTCGTCGAAGCGCGGGAATTCGCCGGCGCGGTCGTCGAGCTGCTCCTCGCGGAAGGTGTTGGCCTGGCCGCCGAGATCGAAGGTCCAGCGGAACAGCCGCGCCGGCGGCGTCTCCTTGCTCGAGGGCGAGCCGTCGGGCCGCGGGAAGAGCGGGGCCACGTCGTATTTCATGACGTCGATCACGACCTTTCCGTCCTCAGTCTCGAAGTGGTTCATGGGATGGAAGACGTAGCAGGCCGGCGCCGTCACCCACCTGGCGTCGGCGACGCTGCCGTTCCTCGGGATGAAGGCGATGTGCGTGCCCTTGTCGGGCTCCCAGGCGAAGGGCGGCAGGCCTCCCATGGCACGCTCCATCGAGCTGGTGAGGGGGAAGATCGGCACCACGATCCAGTTCCGGGTCACCGCGAAGTCGTGGATCATGCTGGGGAAGGGGCCTTCGAGGATCTCCGCCCGCGTGACCTTGCCGTCTTCCGTCACGCTCTGGAGGCTCACCTCCCTGGTGAAGCGGCCTTTGGCCGAGTAGCCGAAGAACACCATCTCGCCGGTCTTGGGATCGAGCTTGGGATGGGCGGTGAAGGGGCCGCAGAGCCTGTCGCCGTAGGTCTCGTAGCCCTTCGGCATGAGGCTCGCCGGGTCGAGCGCGAACGGCGCGTGCGCTTCCTCGAGCGCCAGAAGCTTGCCGCCGTGCCAGACGATGTTGGTGTTGGCGATGGTCGAGTTCAGCGCCATGACGCGCGGATCGGTATAGCGCGGATTGCCGAAGGTGCCGGAAAGCCCCTCACCCTCCTTGTTCTCGATCTCCCACTTGGGCGTGCGCACCCAGCGGTTCTTGTAGGCGACGTTGCCGTTCTCGATGTGGAAGGCGTGGATCATGCCGTCGCCGCCGAACCAGTGATACGGGCCGCGCGGCGCGAATTGCGGGTTGGGGCCGTTGCGGTAGAGCGTGCCGCACAGCTCCCTCGGCATCTCGCCGCTGACCTGCAGGTGACCCGCATCGGCCTCGGTGTTCACCGGGGCGTAGTAGCCGCGCAGGAAAGGATTGTCGGTCGGGAAGGCCTTGGCCATGGCGCGCTCCTTCGGTTAACGGTAACGCTGTGTACCTAACGACGCTATCAATACACGGCGTTCCCCGCAAGAGGGTTTCCGTCGGCTGGATTAGGGCGCCGGGCTGTTTTCCGCGCGACCGGTCTCGACTTCCTGGAAGCCGATCAGATCGAAGTTCCCGCCCGTGCAGCGGCATTGCCATTTGACGACTCTTACCTGGCCAAAGGCGTCGACGAAGCTCGCGTCACCGTAGAACAGGAGGGCGCGCGTGCCGGCGACGAGGGCCCTGGCCTCGCGCGACGTGAAATCGCCACGAAACCTGCAGCGTATGAGTTTGCTGTCGCTCTGGGGGGCGATGAGCTCCAGCGGCCCGGCTTCTCCCGGATGGTAGCTCCGCAATCCCTCCGGCGAGTCCCAGGCCAGTACGTGCCTGACTTCGCGCAGGAGCGCGGCGGTCCTGCCGACGTTGCTGAGGACATAGTCGATGCAGGGCGGCTCGACCGGCGCGGCGATGTCGGGCTCGGGCCCCGCCTCCAGGCGGGCGTTCTCGAGCGGCTTGTCGAGATTGGAGGCCTTGACGTTCACCAGCAGATGCGCCCGCTCGGCGCCCATGGCGGCCTGGGCGCCGAGCCTCGCGGTTTCGACGGCCTTCTCGGCGATCGCCAGATGTCGTTCGCCGGTCTGCCACAGGCGGGCGGTCGATCGCTGAAGGACGAAGGCGAAGAAGGCAATGAAGAGCAACGCCATCGCGGTAAGGGGCGCGGCGTTCTGATCGAGGAATTTTCCTTCGCATTCGACGAACACGGAAATGCCCCGGAAGGGTCCGCCGGCTGCCCGGGTCCTGGCGTCTCCTGTGGCTGATGGCTGCGTACGCAGTCGCGATAGGAGGACGCCAGCGTCGTTGCCGCCACGACGACCGCGACAGCGATGACGAAGAGAAGGGACGAGGCCAGGCTGCCCAGGCGCTTCACCATCTCTCCCCCCTGTGGCGGCTGAAGCTCCTGTCAGTGTAGGCCCGCCGGCTCCAGGGCCGCCAGAGCGATCAGCGGGTCGCTGCGGTGCCGCTGCAAGATCCGCGGGAAGGAGTCACTTCACCCACACGCCGGCATCCTTGTTCCTGTAGCCCAGTGATTGGTAGGCGGCGTCGACCAGCGCCTGGCCGCGCTCGTTCATCAAGAGGCCGGGGCCCATGCGGTTCATGGTGTAGCCGAAGGAGAAGCCGGCGACGGGGTCGGCGAAGCCCAGCGAGCCGCCCGCGCCGACATGGCCGAAGGCACCGCTGCCCAGGATCACGCTGTCGACATCCTCGCCGAACAGCGTGGCGCCGACGCTGCGCCTGCGGTTGTCCATCGACTTCATGAAGCCGAGCGCAAAGCGCGTAGGGATGCGCAAGGTGGCGTCGTCGTGCGTGGCCATCGAGACCTCGGCCATGCGTGCGAGGGTCTTGGCGTCGACCAGCTTGCCGCCGCCGGTCGAGAGCGGCGCATACATGCCGGCAAGACCACGCGCGTTGGTGATGCCGTTGGCGGCACCGATCTCGGCGGCATGGCCCGCGCGCGTGTTGGCGCCGCCCGTCCGCCAGGCGCCGACATTGAAGTAGAACAGCGAGGCCGGCGAATCGCGCCTGGTCGCGAGATCGATCATGAAGGGCGTCTTGGCCTCGGTCGCCTTGTAGACATAGGGGATGATCGGCGCGACCCGCGGCTCGATCTCCTCGGGCAGGCCGATCCAGAAATCGAGGCCCAGCGGCCCGGCGACTTCATTGCGGAAGAAGGCGCCCAGCGAGACGCCGGAGGCGCGGCGCACCATCTCGCCCACGGTCCAGCCGAAGGTGAAGCCGTGATAGCCGTTGCGCGTGCCGGGCGGCCAGAACGGCTCCTCCTCGGCGAGGCGGCCGGTCATGTAGTCCCATTCGTAGGGTCCCGATTCCTTCACCGGGGCGCGCAGCGCCGGCACGCCGGCCGAATGGTCGAGCATCATGCGCGTGGTGACGTGCTCCTTGCCGTTGTGGCCGAATTCCGGCCACAGCTCGGTGACGGGCGCGTCGAGGTCGAGCTTGCCGCGGCTTGCCAGCACATGCGCGCAGAGCGCCGTCGCCCCCTTGGTGCAGGAAAAGACGATGCTCACCGTGTCGCGGCTCCACGGCGCGCCGGTCTTCGGGTCGGCCACGCCGCCCCACAGATCGACGACGGTCTTGCCGCGCACCGTCAGGCAAACCGACGCGCCCACCTCGCCTCTGGCAACGAAGTTCTTCTCGAAGGCTTCGGCCACGCGCTCGAAGCCCAGCTTGCAGGTTCCCTCGGCCATGTCGCCTCCTATGCCGGCAGCGGCAGGTTGAAGGCTTCGAGCAGGAAGCGCGCGGCGTGCGACAGGGCCGTGTCGTCGATGCCGTGGCCCACCCCTTGGCGATGTGCATGGCGACCGGGACGCCGTTCTGCTTCAGGGCCTCCGCCGCCCGCTCGGTCAGGATGGACGGCAGCAATTCGTCGCTGTCGCCATGCGCCAGCAGCACCGGCGGCCGCGACCTGATCTCCTCGCTCGAGGACCTCCGGCCCCGCCAGCATGCCCGAGAAGCCGAGAATGCCGGCGAGCGGCCGGGCGCGCCGCAAGCCCGACATGCAGCGCCATCATCGTGCCCTGCGAGAAGCCGACCAGGCACGTCCTGCCGTCGTCCAGGCCGTACTCGGCCATCTTGTCGTCGAGGAAGGCATCGACGAAGGGCGCGGCGCTGCGCACGCCGGCCAGCGCCAGCGCCGGATCGAGGCGCGAGACCGGGAACCACTGATAGCCGAACGGATTGCCGTCGCAGGGCGTAGGGTGCGTTGGGCGCATGGAACACCACGTCGGGCATCAGCGGCGCGAGCACCGGCGCGAGCCCGATCAGGTCGTTGCCGTCGGCGCCGTAGCCGTGCAGCAGGATCACGAGATGGCCGGGCTTGCCGCCTTGCTGCGGTCCGAAGCTGGGGCCTTCGAGCTTGGTCATTTGGCGTTGGCCTCCACCTTGGGAGCGCTTTTCGGCTCCCGTGCGCTCCAGTCGGGCATGTTGCGCCGATAGTGCCAGAGCAACAGGGCCGCGGCACTGCGCCAGGGCCGCCACGGCTCGGCGATCTTCACCAGACGTTTGGCGTCGGGTCGCTTGCGCAGCCGCTTCAGATGCTGGGCGGCGATCACCAGCCCGAGATCGAGGCCGGGCATGATATCGGGCCGGCCATGGGCGAACATCAGGTAGATTTCCGCGGTCCAGCGGCCGATGCCCTTGGCCTGGCACAGCATGGCGATCGCCGTCTCGTCGTCGAGCCTGTCGAGGGCGGCGAAATCGATGCGGCCCTCGACGATGTCGGTGGCGAGGCTGCGGCCGTAGCGCATCTTGGCGCCCGACAGGCCGACCGCACGCAATTGCTCGTCCGTGAGCGCCAGGAAGTCCGCCGGCTCCATGCCGGGCACCGCCGCCTCGAGCCTGAGCCAGATGCTGCGCGCGGCATGGACGGAGACCTGCTGGCCCACGATCGAGCGCATCAGCCCGCCGAAGCCCGTCGGCACTTCGCGCAGCTCGGGATGGCCGACCTCCTTCAGGACGCGCGCGAAATCCGCATCGACCTTCGCCAGGTGCCGCATCGCCTTCTTGAGGTTGGCGGCGTCGAGGATCAGTGGTGCCATGCTCTTCGCATAGCACGCCCCGCGAACCGGCTGTAACGTCCGAACATGAGCGTCGTCACGCGTTTTGCCCCCAGCCCGACCGGCGATTTGCACCTGGGCAGCGCCTATTCGGCCTGGACGGGCTGGCATCGCGCACGCGAGGCCGGCGGCACCTTCCTGGTGCGCATCGAGGACATCGACATCCGCCGCTGCCGGCGCGAATACGAAACCTCGATCGTGGCCGACCTGAAATGGCTGGGCTTCGATGGGGACGGCGAGGTGCGCCGCCAGTCCGAACATTTCGCCGATTACGGCAAGGCGCTCGACCGGCTCGACGAGCGCGGCCTGATCTATCCCTGCTTCTGCAGCCGCGCGGAGATCGAGCGCGAGGTCGCGGCCTCGGCCGGCGCGCCGCACGCTCCGCTCCAAGGGCCTGACGGGCCGCTCTATCCCGGCACCTGCCGGCGCCTGTCGCCGCAGGAGCGGCGGCAGCGCATCGCGGCGGGCCACGAGCACTGCATGCGCCTCGACGCCGAGCGCGCCGCCCGGCAGGCGGGGCCCTATTCCTTCTTCGACGAGACGCTGGGCCGCGTCGAGGGCCAACCCTTGCTGATGGGTGACTTCGTGATCGCGCGCAAGGACACGCCGACCAGCTATCACCTTTCGGTCACGGTCGACGACCACCTGCAGGGCGTGACCCTGGTGACGCGCGGCGAGGACGTGCTGCCCTCGACCCATGTCCATGCCCTGCTGCAGAAGGTCCTGGGGTACGAGCAGCCGCGCTACGCCCATCACAGGCTTCTGCGCGATCCCTCGGGCCGCCGTTTCGCCAAGCGCGACCGCGACCTGACGATCCGCGCCCTGCGTGACAGCGGGCTGAGCCCGAAGGAGGTCATCGGGCGCGCACTGGCGGCGGCGGCCATCGCAGCCTAAGATTCGACCATGGAACGACAAGAAGAACTGGCCGTCGGGAGGCGGCTGCTCGGCCACATCGATGGCCGCACGACCGACCTGGCCGACGCGATGTTCCGCAACCGCGTGTCGGCCTACTCCTGCCGTGAGCGCGCGGCGCTCGAACGCGAGCGTCTGTTTCGCGACCGGCCGATCTTCATGGGCCTGTCGACGCGGCTCGCCAAGCCCGGCGACTATCTGGCCGAGGATGTCGCCGGCATGCCGGTGCTGATGACCCGCGGGGCCGACGGCACGGTGCGGGCCTTCGCCAATATCTGCCGCCATCGTGGCGCGCCGGTTGCCGAGGGCTGCGGCAATGCGCGGGCCTTCGTCTGCCCCTATCACGGCTGGACCTACGATTCCGCCGGCAGGCTGCTCGGCACCACCGACAAGGTGGGCTTCGCCGGCATCGATCTTTCGAGCCACGGCCTGGTGCGCCTGCCGGCGGGCGAGCGCCACGGCATGCTGTTCGTGCGGCCCAAGCCGGTCGGCAAGGACGAGCGGGCCGAGATCGACGTCGACGCCGATCTCGGCGCGCTCGCCGCCGATCTGGCGGCGCTGAAGCTCGAGACCTACCCGCTCTTCTCCGCCGATCGCATCGCACCCCGCATCAACTGGAAGTTCGCCATCGACACCTTCCTCGAGGGCTATCACATCCCGCATCTGCACCGGAAGACGATCGCGCCCTACTTCATCGGCAATGTCGGCACCTTCGACGGCGCGGGCCTGCACGGCCGCATGTGCGTGGCCCGCACCTCGATCGAGGGCGTGCGCACGGAGCCCGAGGAGGCGCGCAACTACCGCCCGCACGTCATCTCGATCTACCAGCTCTTTCCCAACACCATCGTCATCTGGCAGGTCGATCACATCGAGATCTGGCGAGCGTTCCCGGGCCGCGACGATCCCGGCCGTTGCGACGTCGAGATGACGATCTACAAGCCCGCCGAGACCGACAGACCCGATGCCTACTGGGAAAAGAACCGCGACATCGCCATCCGCACGGTGATGGAGGAGGATTTCCCGCTGGGCGAGCGCATGCAGATCGGCTTCGAATCGGGCGCCACCGGGGAGGTGGTCTACGGCCGCAACGAGCCGTCGCTGGTCCATTTCCACAGCTCGATCCGCAACGCGCTGGGCGTCGCGGCTTAGGGGGACAATCGTGCAACGGACCAAGCCGCCTTTCCGCGCCGACCAGGTCGGAAGCCTGTTGCGCACCGCGCCTGTCAAGGAAGCGCGCACCCGGCGCGCCACGGGCGAGATCACGCCGGCCGAGCTCAAGGCGGTGGAGGACGCCGAGATCAGGAAGCTCGTGGCGAAGCAGGAATCGATCGGCCTGCAGGCGGTGACCGACGGCGAGTTCCGCCGCGCCTGGTGGCATTACGACTTCCTCAGCCATCTCGACGGCGTCGAACTGGTCAGCGTGGCGCAGGGCCTGCAGTTCAAGGGCACCGCGACCAAGGCCGAAGGCCTGCATGTCCACGGCAAGATCGATTTCTCGGCCGGCCATCCCATGATCGACCACTTCAGGTACCTGAAGTCGGTGGCCAAGGCGGTGCCGAAGATGACCATCCCGTCGCCCACGGCGCTGCACTATCGCGGCGGTCGGCAGGCCATCGAGAGGTCGGTCTATCCCGAGATGGAGCCGTTCTTCGCCGATCTCGGCCGCGCTTATGGCAAGGCCGTGCGCGCCTTCGGCGAGGCGGGCTGCACCTACCTGCAGCTCGACGAGGTGTTCGTGGCCTATCTCTGCGATGAGGCGCAGCGCGACTACCTGCGCGGCCGCGGCGACGATCCCGACAGGCTGCTGCATGTCTATGCCGACCTGGTGAACGCCGCCTGCGCGGGCCGCACGGCCGGCATGATCCTCTCCATGCATCTCTGCCGCGGCAATTTCCGCTCGACCTGGATGGCGCAGGGCGGCTACGAGCGGGTGGCCGACATCCTGTTCAACCAGATGGGCGTCGACGCCTATTTCATGGAGTACGACACCGAGCGCGCCGGCGGCTTCGAGCCGCTGCGCTTCCTCCCGAAGAACAAGCAGATCGTGCTGGGCGTCATGACGTCCAAGACCGGCACGCTGGAGAGCAAGGACCAGCTCAAGCGCCGCATCGAGGAGGCGGCGAAATTCGCCCCCCTGGACCAGCTCTGCCTGTCGCCGCAATGCGGCTTCGCCAGCACCGAGGAGGGCAATCTTCTGGCCGAGGACGAGCAGTGGGCCAAACTCAGCCGCTGCGTCGAGGTAGCGAAAGAGGTCTGGGGTTAACGCCCTTCGAGCTGCTGGTTCAGCCAGACCTGGACGGTGTTCGATTCCAGGAAGCGGTGCGCCCGCTTGCGCTCCTGCGCGTCGTCGACATCGCCGACGACGACGGCGACGACCAGGTCGCACTTGTAGGCGACGGCGATGCCCTCGGCGAACCGACGGGCGCCGTTCTTCAGCCTGTAATGATAGAGTCGGGTGCGCCCGAACAGGTCGGTGATGCGGATGCGGCCGCCCTCCCGCAGGGGCGCGAAGCGCCTGTCCACAAGGTCGATATCGGTGACGCGGTCGACCTCCTCGTCGGTCACGACGCCAGCGTCGCAATCGCCGCAGAATCCGAACTTGGGCCGGACATAGACATCGGTCGTATCGCGGCGCCAGGCGCGCCCCGCCGGCCAGGTGTCGGCGGGGAACGGCCAGGCCACCGGCCGCCAGCCCGCGCCGTCGGTCGGCCCCAATGCCACCCGCTCCCTGCCGATCTCCGCCAGGCCGGCGAGGCCGAGTACCAGGCCCGCCGCCAGCGACATCTGGACGACCGTCCGACGCTTCAGCATCGCGTCGACTATACAGCATCGCGTCCCGCCGGCGGAAAAGGCGGAGCGCTCACAACTGGTTGAACGGCTGCGCGCCCGTCCTGCGGATATCCAAGAACGCTCCTTGACGGTCGCTCGTGGTGCTGCGGCGTCCTTCCACCTTGATGATGGCCGTCGCTTCCGCCACCCTGCGGCGATGTCGGTGCGGGACCTTGTTCTGCTCTTCCTGGCCTGCGGCGCCTTCACCTTCCCGGTGACCCTGACGGCGGTGCGCTATGCCGCCTCGTGGTTTCCGGACGGCCGCCTGTCACGCCGGATCGGCGGCGTGTTCGAGACCGCGCTCAGCCTCTCCGTCGTGATCTGGATGGTCGGCGCTTTGGTCTTCTATGTCGTCGCCCTGCATATCGAGCGCCAGAAGCCCTGCGACCAGCAGCATACCAACCAGCTCACCCACTACTGCCGCATCCTCCTCGGCGCCCGGGATTAGATCTGATGCGCCATCGGCGGCGCCGGGATCGGCCGCACGCGCTCGTAGGCGGCCGCCGCGCGCAGCACCAGCGCGTCGCGGGCATGGCCTGACACGATCTGCAGGCCGATCGGCAGGCCCTCGCGGTCGAGGCCGCAGGGGATGGTGGCGGCGGGCTGGCGCGTCAGGTTGAAGGTGAGCGTGAAGGGCGTCCAGCCGATGTCGACGCCGTCGCCACCCCAGGCCGCGTTCTCGTTCACGGCGAAGGCCGTCATCGGCATGGTGGGCGTGAGCAGCAGATCGTACTTGGCCACGAACTGGTTCAGGATCGTGCCGACCTGCTGGCGCTGGTGGATGGCGGTGACGACCGTCTCCTGGCCGAGATTGGCGCCGATCTCGGCCGCCTTCAGCAGGCCGGGATCCATCAGCTCGCGCTTCTCGGGACTGAAGCTCTTGACCAGGACGGCGACGTTGGACTGCCAGTGCGCGTTCAGGATGCGGCGCGGGTCGAGTCCCTGCAGGTCGGGCTGGTCCTCGACCACCTTGGCGCCCAGCGTCCTGAAGACCTTCACCGCGTTCTCGAAGGCGGCCGCCACGTCGCGGTCGATCTTGTCCTTCTCGACGAAGCCCAGGTTGGACGAGTAGGCGATGCGCAGGCCCTTCACGCCCTTGTCGAGGCCCTTGAGATAGTCCTCCTCGTCGTCCGGCCGGCCGTAGAGGTCGCGCGGATCGGGCCGCGCCATGACATTCATCATCAGCGCCGCATCGCGCACGGTGCGCGTCATCGGCCCGATATGCGACAGCGTGCCCTGCGCCGAGGGCGGGAACAGCGGCACGCGCCCCTGCGTCGGCTTCAGCCCGAACAGGCCGGTGAAGGAGCAGGGAATGCGCACCGAGCCCGCGCCGTCGGTGCCGACCGCGAGGTTGCCGAGGCCCACAGCCTCGGCCGCCACGCCGCCGCCCGACGAGCCGCCCGGCGTGCGGCCGATCTTCCAGGGATTGTGCGTGGTGCCGAACAGGGCGGAGTCGGTGACGCCCTTCCAGCCGTATTCCGGCGAGGTCGTCTTGCCGAGCAGCACCGTGCCCGCCTCGCGTAGGCGCTGCGCCACCGGCGCGTCGACGGTCCAGGGGCCCTCGGCATCGGTGGCCAGGCTGCCCATGCGCGTCGGCAGGCCCTTGGTCAGCACCATGTCCTTGATGGTGATGGGCACGCCGTCGATGCTGCTCAGACGCTTGCCGCCCTTCTTCCAGCGCTTCTCCGAGGCGCGCGCCGCGCGCAGCGCGCCGTCGGGGTCGAGATGCTGGAAGGCGTTGAGCTGCGGATTGAAGGCTTCGATGCGCGCCAGCGCCGCCCGCACCGCCTCGACCGGCGAGGCCTCGCGCGCCTTGTAGAGCTTCACCAGCTGCCAGGCGGGCATCATCGCGAGATCGGCGGTCATTGCTTGGTCTCCGGAAGGGCGGGGAATTTCAACGGGTGGGCCTCGGCATAGCGCGCCGCCGCGCGCAGCACGAGCGCGTCCTTGTAATGGCCCGCCGCGATCTGCAGCCCGACCGGCAGGCCGTCGCGGCTCAGCCCGCAGGGCACCGAGGCCGCGGGATGGCGGCTGAGATTGAACTGCGAAGTGTAGGGCGACCACAGGACGTTGGCCTTGCCGTCGGGCCCCTGCGGCAGGTTGTGGCCGACCTCGAAAGGCTGCACCGCGACCGTGGGCGAGAGCAGCAGGTCGTACTTGTCGAAGAACAGGTTCCAGGCGATCGCCAGCTCGCGCCGGATCACCTGTGCGTTCACCACGTCCTGCAGCGTGTAGCGCAGGCCCGCCTTGGCCGAGGCCAGCAGGTTGGGATCGAACTCGCCGTGCCGGTTCTCGGGATGGAGCTGCAGCAGCCGCTGCAGGGCGCTCAGCCAGTGCACGGCGAAGGAGCGGCCGGCATCGGCATAGGAGAAGGGCGCCTCGACTTCCTCGACCTTGCAGCCCACCGCCTCGAACTGCCGGGCGGCCCTGGTGACCAGGGCCGCCACCTCGATGTCGAGCGGGTGGTCGCCGAAGCGCAGTACGAAGCCGACCTTGAGCTTCCTGAGCTTGCCGTCGATCTTCCTGGCGTAGTTCATGTCGTCCTGGGGCAGGGCATAGGCGTCGCGCGCATCGGGCCGGGCGATCACGTTCATCATCAGCGCGCAGTCGAGCGCGGTGCGGCACATCGGGCCGGTGTTGGAGAGGTCGCCGGTCAGCGAGGGCGGCCAGGCGGGCACGCGGCCGAAGGTGGCCTTCAGCCCCACCAGCCCGCTGAAGCTCGAGGGGATGCGCACCGAGCCGCCGCCGTCGGTGCCGATGGCGAGCGGCCCCAGCCCGGCCGCCACCGCCGCGCCGGCGCCGCCCGACGAGCCGCCGGGCGTGCGGTCGAGCTTCCAGGGATTGCGCGTGATGCCGTGCAGGGGCGAGTCGGTGACGCCCTTGTGGCCGTATTCCGAGCTCGTGCTCTGGGCGAACACGATGGCGCCGGCTTCGCGCAGCCGTGCCACCGCGGGCGCATCGGCGTCGACCGGCGTCTTGTCGGTGAGCTTGCTGCCCATCGACGCCGGCCAGCCCTTCGCGCGTACCAGTTCCTTGATCGAGACCGGCACGCCGTCGAGCGGCGACAGGGGCTCGTCCTTCTTCCAGCGCCGCTCCGAGGCGCGCGCGGCCTTGAGCGCTCCGGCCTCGTCGACGCGGCAGAAGGCGTTGATCCGGGGATTGAGCCGTCCCGTCCTCTCGAGCACCGCCTTCATGGTCTCGACCGGCGAGGCCTTGCCCTTGCGGTAGAGCGCGGACAGCCGGGCGGCGCTTTGCTGCGTCAGATCGTCGGTCACGTCGATTTACCCCCTTGGCCGTATTGGCGCGCGAGCTTGTCGGCCTGGTATTCCGCGGCCAGCGCCTGCTCGGTGCGTCCGACCCGGCGATAGAGGTCGCCGAGCGACCGCTTGACCCAGGGCACGGCCGGCCGCTCGCGGTCGTCGGCCTGCAGGATGGCGAGCGCCGCATCGTTCCAGCCCGATTTCATCAGGGCGTCGAGATGAATGGCGCCGAACAGCGCGCGCTGCGCGATGCTGCCGCCGATCGACGGCAGATGCGGCACGGCCTGGCCCAGCAGCCGCGCGGCGTCGGCGAAATCGCCCTTGGCATAAGCGGCGAGCCCGTGCGCGGCCGGCACGGCGCAATCGGCCCAGGCCGAGCGTTCGAAGGGCCGCGCGGCCTCGGCGCGATCCTCGAGACTCGCCAGCATCTCGGTGACGGCGCTCTGCTCGCCGGCGCGGGCGAGCCCGTAGAGATATTGCAGGTCGAGGAAGGCCGAGTAGTGCTCGTGCAGGCGCGGCTTGAGATAGCGCGCCACGTCGGCCCAGCGCTCGCCGACATCGATGCCGCGCAGCTCCAGCCGCGCTAGCAGCGAGACGGCATTGATCTGGTCCTCGCAGAACTCCTTCCACACGCCCCACACGCGCTTGTCGTAGAGCGCCAGCGCCTCCTCGGTGCGGTCGAGGTCGATCAGGAAAAGCGCGAGATGCCACCAGTTGTGGGTGTACATGAAGGAATTGCAGCCTTCCCAGGTGTCGGACATCTCCTTCAGGAAGGCCACGCCCTCCAGCATGTGGCCGCGCGCCTCCAGGCAATGGGCGACGGCGTGATGCGCCCACGGATCGCGGCGGTCCAACGCCAGGCCCTGGCGCGCGGTGGCCTCCGCTTCCTCGATGCGATTGCACTCCTCCAGGCCGAACGCATACATGGCATAGACATGGCGGTTGTCGCGGCTGGCCTCGAAGAGGCGCCGGCCGATGCGCAGCAGCGCTTCCGAATCGCCGCGATTGAAGGCATGGAGCTGGCCGAGCTTGCCGGCCAGCAGGTCGCGCGGCCAGTCGGCGGCCATGTCCTCGTGGATCCTGAGGCTGCGGTCGGTCTCGCCCGCCAGCCAGGCCTCGGTCGCGGAGAGCCAGGCGCGCTCGCGGTCGTTGGCGTCGCGACCCTCGCGGGCGAGCGCCTGGGCGCGGGCGAGGTGGCGCCGCGCGGCCTCGTGACCCTCGGGCGAATTCATCGACAGCAGGAGATTGGCCGCCAGCACCGGCAGCAGGGCGCACGTCTCCTCCTTGTCGGCGGCGGCCACGAAGTCGGCCAGCCGATTGCCGAAGCCCAGCCATTCCGAGGTGAGAAAGTCGAGGGCGGCGATCGCCTGCGTGCCGGCGTTGCTGACTTCCAACCCTTGACTGTCCCGTGCCACGTCCGCCCCCGGTTGCCGTTGCCCAACCTTCGCATGGCATGGGTCCTTGGGCAAAATCCTGCGCGACCGCCGCGTCAGATCTTGGGCGACCCGCCGAGGAAGCAGTAGATCATGCCGCTCTTGCTGGCGCAGATGTGGCTGCGGCCGTCGGGCGCCAGCTGCTTCAGCACCACGCGTGGCGGCACCGGCACCCAGCGGCCGTCGAGCAGCGCGTACCACACGCCGTCGTCGCTGAGATAGGCGCGGGTCGGGCGACAGTCGCCTTCGGCGCTGTTCGCGCGTCCGTTGCAGCAGGAGTAGCCGGTGTCCGGCTGCTTGAGGTCCTTGTACCAGTCGTGGTTTTCAGCGTGACCCTGGCCGTAGTGGCCGCTTGGCCTGAGGTCTCCCGAAGGCTCCTGGGCGCGCGCACCGATGGTCGCCAGCACGGCGATCGAGCACGCCAGCAGGAATCCAGGCGCGAACCGGCGCATGTTTCCTTCTCCGTCTGCTGCGGTGGGGCGACATTGACGGAGCAACGTCGTCGGGAACCGCCAAGGTCGTCTTCAGATCTTGGGCGAGCCGCCCAGAAAACAATAGATCAGCCCGGATTTGCTGGCGCAGATGTGACTGCGGCCGTCGGGCGCGAGCTGCTTCAGGACGACACGCGGCGGTATCGGCACCCAGCGGCCGTCGAGCAGCGCATACCACATGCCGTCATCGCTAATATAAGCGCGGGTCGGCCGGCAATCGCCTTCCACGCCGTCGGCGGTGCCGTTGCAGCACGAGTAGCCGGTGTCCGGTTGCCTAAGCTGCTGATACCAGTCGTGATTTTCGGCGTGGCCTTGGCCGTGGTGACCATCTTGTGCAAAGGCCGCGGCGCAAAAAAACATCGAAGCGACGGAAAATACGCCGAAGACGCGTCGTGGCATGAGGGCTGCCACCTTTCGAAGTGTCAGCCGAGCCGGCTACGTATTCGTTGCGACGTGCCGTCGCTCAGCCGATTCCGTTGGGCAGAGTGTACATCAACTTGAGTCCGGAAACGATGGCGACGAACTGTGGATCGTCTGCCGAGAGCAGCCCGTGGCGCACGAAGAAATCGATCAACACAAGGTTGCAGTTGTATTTGAAGTCGTCGGTGTCACGCACCGTCTCGAACACGCGCCGTACCGGCCACAGCTCGAAGGCATGCACCTCGCCGTCATTTGCGTGCGGTGTGAAATCCTCCGGCAGCTCCAGATCGAAGCAGGTCATCAGGTCGGGCTTGAGCTGGCGGCCGGACTGGTTGAGGTAGCTGACGAAGCTCACCGCCTTGGCCTGCTGGGCCAGCGCACGCGGGATCGCGGCCTCTTCTGCGCATTCCTTGATCAGGTTCTCGTGCAGGCCGATGCCGATCGGCTGGCCGCCGGCCACCGTATTGTCGAGCTGGCCGGGAAAGGTGGGTTTCGTGTAGGACCGTCGCGGCACCCAGATATGCAGCCCGTCGTTGCGTCGCACATAGCCTGTCATGTGCGGCCCGAAGGCGCGCACGCCGAACCACGGCACGGCGACGCGCTCCATCGCCATCAGCGGGGGCCGCGCGAACTCCCAGGTGACGGGATAGGCCTCCTCGCGCCACAGCGCGCCGAAATGGTCCTGTCCGCGCAGCTCCAGCAGGAAGCCGCGCACGGCGTCGGTGCGCTTCTGCGGCGTGTCGAGCGCGGGATCGAGATGCCAGGCCTTGCCGCGGCGCGTGAACAGGTGCGTTCGCGAGGCCACGATCGGCGCGAAATCGCGATGGAGGAAGCCCGCGCGGTCGGCGCCGATGAACCACGGCTCGAATTCGTCGAGCCTGGCATTGTTGCAGCGCTTGATATGGTCGAGGAACGACATCGGCGGGGGGATAGCATACCATCGCGGCCATGACGGAAGACGAAATGCAGGGAATCCTCGAAAAGACGCTGCCGGCCGCCGATCTGCACGACGTCTTCGTCGAGGAATGCCAGGACCAGGACATCCGGCTGCGTTTTTCCCTCAAGCCTGGCGAGGCGTGGTCGAACGCGGCTCTGCTGTCGCTGGTCGACACGTCGCTGCGCGCGGCGGCGGGCATGGCGGCGTCGCTCTCCCATCTCAGCGTCACGGTGCTGAGGCCGCCGCACGAGGCCGATGTGATCGCCCTGTCGCGCGTGATCCGCCGCGACGGCCAGACGACGCACGCCGAGGCCTGGCTGTTCAGCCACGCCGTCGTCGAGCCGATGCTGCACGCGACGGCGAGCCTGAGAGCGGAGCGCGGACCTCCAGGTCCGCCTCATGAAATCGTGAGCGGACCTGGAGGTCCGCGCTCCGGCAAGACTACGCCGCTTCCTTCCAGCAGCGGTCGACGACGGAAACGATGTCGCGCATGATCTGCGTCAGGTCGAAATCCTTCGGCGTGTAGACGCGCGCCACGCCGGTTTTGATCAGCGCCTCGGCGTCGGCCGGCGGGATGATGCCGCCCACCACCACCGGCACGTCGCCGATGCCCGCGGCACGCATGCCGTCCAGCACCTCGCCGACCAGCGAGACATGGCCGCCGGACAGGATCGACAGCCCGACCACATGCACGCTCTCCTCGAGGGCGGCGTTGACGATGCGCTCGGGCGTCAGCCGGATGCCCTCGTAGACCACCTCCATGCCGCAGTCGCGGGCGCGCACGGCGATCTGCTCGGCGCCGTTGGAATGGCCGTCGAGCCCCGGCTTGCCGACCAGCATCTTGAGCCGCCGTCCCAGGCGGCGCGACACCGCATCGACCTCGCGGCGCGCCGCTTCCAGCCGGCCGTCGCTCACGCCGATGGCCCGCGCCACGCCGGTGGGTGCGCGATACTCGCCGAACACCGCGCGCAGCGTGTCGGTCCATTCGCCGGTCGTGACGCCGGCCTGGGCGCAGGCGATCGAGGCCGGCATGACGTTGCGGTCCTCCCTGGCGGCCGACGCCAGCGCCTCGAGGGCCTTGCTCGCCGCCGCGCCGTCGCGCTCGGCGCGCCATGCCTTGAGGCGCTCGACCTGCTCGCGCTCGACCGAGGCGTCGACGGTCAGGATCGCGCCGTCGCTGCCCGAAAGAGGGGAAGGCGCGGCCTCGGTATAGGCGTTGACGCCCACCACCGTCTGCTCGCCCGCCTCGATGGCGGCCAGCCGCTTGAGGTTCAATTCGACCAGGCGCTGCTTCATGTAGGCCGCTTCGATGGCGGCCACGGCGCCGCCCATGTCGGCGATGCGCGCCATCTCGGCCGTGGCCTCCGCCTTCAATTCCTCGACCTTGCGCGCGATCTCGGCGCTGCCGTCGAAGATGTCGCCGTATTCCAGCAGGTCGGTCTCGAACGCCACGATCTGCTGCAGCCTGAGGGACCATTGCTGGTCCCACGGGCGCGGCAGGCCGAGCGCCTCGTTCCAGGCCGGCAATTGCACGGAGCGGGCGCGGGCGTTCTTGCTCATCACCACGGCCAGCATCTCGAGCAGGATGCGATAGACGTTGTTCTCCGGCTGCTGCTCGGTGAGGCCGAGCGAGTTGACCTGCACGCCGTAGCGGAACAGGCGCTGCTTGGCGTCGGCAACGCCATAGCGATGGCGCGTGATGTCGTCCCACAGCTCGGCGAAGGCCCGCATCTTGCACATCTCGGTGACGAAGCGGATGCCGGCATTGACGAAGAAGGAGATGCGGCCGACGACCTGCGGGAAATCCGCCTCCGGCACCTGGCCGCGGTCGCGCACCGCGTCGAGCACGGCGATGGCGTTGGCCAGCGAGAAGGCCAGCTCCTGCACCGGCGTGGCGCCGGCCTCCTGCAGGTGATAGCTGCACACGTTCATCGGGTTCCACCTGGGAACCTCGCGATAGGTGAAGCCGATCGTGTCGGCCGTCAGCCGCAGCGAGGGCTCGGGCGGGAAGATGTAGGTCCCGCGCGAGAGGTATTCCTTGATGATGTCGTTCTGCGTCGTGCCCTGCAGCTTGGCGCGCTCGACGCCCTGCGCCTCGGCGGCCGCTATATAAAGAGACAGCAGCCACGCCGCCGGCGCGTTGATGGTCATCGACGTGTTCATGCGGTCGAGCGGGATGCCGTCGAACAGGGTGCGCATGTCGCCGAGATGGCTGATCGGCACGCCGACCTTGCCGACCTCGCCCTTGGCCAGGGGATGATCGGAGTTGTAGCCGGTCTGCGTCGGCAGGTCGAAAGCGACCGACAGCCCCGTCTGACCGCGCGCCAGGTTGGTGCGGTAGAGCTCGTTCGACTTGGCGGCCGTCGAATGGCCGGCGTAGGTGCGGATGAGCCAGGGCTTGTCGCGTTTGCGGGCGGTCATGGTGGCGGGCCGGGATGGGGTTGCGTAGACTTGCCTACCTCTATCGATGTTGCATTGCAGCATCAAACATTCTGCGGTGCAACCAAGTAAGACGATGGTCCTGTGAGCGACACAACCTCTCCCTGGGGCCAATCCGTCAGCCAACCAGCCGCGAAGGCGGCGTCCGTCGAGCCGGACCTGACGCCCAGCCGGCCCGCTTATGACGGCCGGCTATCGGAACTCTACGCGATCTACTTGCGCCATCTCGTGCTGATGGTGCTGACCCTCGGCTGGTCGCGCTTCTGGGGCCGTACGCGCCTGCGGCGCTACCTCTGGAACCACTTCGCGGTGCTGGGCGACCGCTTCGAATATCGCGGCCGCGGGCTCGAATTGATGATCGGCTTCCTGCTGGCGCTGCTTATGCTCGCCGTGTGGGCCGGCATCGTGTGGCTGGTCTGGGTCCATGTCTTCCACGAGAGGCCGTTTGCGAGTTTCGGCCTGTTCGACCTCTTTTCCCTGTCGGTGGTGCTGATCGGCTTTCCGCTGGCCTATGTCGGCCACTATGCCGGCTTGCGCTACCGGCTTTCGCGCACGCGCTGGCGCGGCATCCGCTGCAGCCTGGCGGGATCGGCCTGGGGCTACGGCGCCGCCGCGACCTTCCTCACCTTCGCCAACGCCATAACGGGCCAGCTCCTGGCGCCGGTCGTGTCGGTCAACCTGGCGCGGCCACGTATCTCCAATGTGCGCTTCGGCACGCTGCCCTTTGCCTTCGCCGGCAGCGCCGGCGACATCTATGGCCGTTATCTCGGTTTCTACTTCCTGAACATCCTGGCCTGGATCGTGGCGGCCGGCATCTTCTTCGCCGCCATCGGAGGCGCCGTCGAGAAGCTGGGCTTCTCCTCGACGGAACTCCTCAAGCTGTTCTCCCAGCCCGGCCTGCGCACCGTGCTGCTGATCGCCGCCGCGGCGATCGGCGCCTATGTCGCGTTCAGCCTGCTGATCCTGCCGCTGCGCTGCTGGTGGCAGGCTTACTGGTTCCGCTATCTCGTCTCGCACAGCCGCGCCGGCAACGTGCTGTTCGCCACGGCGATCACGACCCGGCAGATGTGGGGCTTCATGGTGCTGAACTACCTGATCGTCGTGCTGACCCTCGGGCTGGGCTGGCCGTGGGTCATGCACCGCACGCTCAGGCTGATCGCAGGCGAGCTGTGGCTCTATGGCGCGCCTGACGGCGCCGCCATCCGACAGCCCGCCGATCGCGGGCCGCGCTACGGCGAGGGCCTGCTCGACATGTTCGATGTGAGCGGCGTGTGATGGCAGGGACCGCCCGCTACTACGACGGCGAGACCGCCGAGGTGCAGGCGGTCAGCGTGCGATCGATCACGGCCGAGCTGGTGATCTTTCGCCTTGCCGACGCGCAAATCCTGGCGCGCTGGCCGGCGGGCGAGCTCGCCGTGCTGGGCGACCTCACGCACGAGGCGGTGCCGCCGCTCGTGCGGCGCGGCAGCGAGGCGCGCCTGCTGATCGACGATCCCGAGCAGCGCCGCCAGCTTGCCGCCTGGATGCCGGCGCTGTCGCCGCTCGCCGCGCCGCCCCCCGCCACCGGCCGCCGCATCGCGACGTTGGGCGCCACGCTGGTCGCACTGGTCGGCCTGTTCTGGATCGCGGTCGACTATGGCAGCGAATATGCCGCGCCGCTCCTGCCCTACAGCCTGCAGGCCAAGCTGGGCGAGAGCGTCTACGACGAGCTGACGGCCGACAAGGACGAGTGCCACGGCCGCGGGGGGCTGGCCGCCCTCAACGGTCTTGCCAACCGGCTCGCCGAGGCCGCGGACTATCCGCACGAGATCACGGTGCATGTGATCGAGGGCGGGCCGCTCAACGCCTTCACCCTGCCGGGCGGCATCGTCGTCTTCTATTCCGACCTGATCGACCAGGCCAGGGACGGTTCGCAGGTGGCGGGCGTGCTGGCGCACGAGATCGGGCACGCCGTGCATTACCATCCGACGAAGGGGCTGGTGCGCCAGTACGGCCTTGCGCTGATCGCCAATCTGGTGAGCGGCGGCTATTCCGACCTGCTGAACACGCTCACTTCCGGCGGCAATGTCCTGCTGGCGCTGCGCAACGGCCGCGCCTTCGAGCGCGACGCCGACGCCACTGGCGTGGCGCTGCTGGAGAAGCTCGGCCTGCGCGCCGACGGCATGGCGAGCTTCTTCGAACAGATGAGGGAGAAGGAGCCCAAGGACGCCGCCGCCGCGGCGGGCATCTGGTCGAGCCATCCGCCCACCGCCGAGCGCATCGCCGCGACCCGGCGGCCGGCGACCGGCCAACCGGCCTTCACGGCCGCCGAGTGGCAGGCGTTGCGAAATGTCTGCAAGTGAGCGGCGGATCGTGCTGGCGACCGCCGCCGACCAGCCGGCCATCACGACGTCCGACGCACTCTACGCCGGGGCCCTGAGGCGACACGGCGTCACCGTCGTGGGCGCGCCGTGGAACGGACCGCGCGCCGCCTTCGACGGCGCGACGGCCGTCGTCATCCGGTCGACCTGGGGCTACTACCGCACAGCCGCCGCCTTTCGCGACTGGGCCGAGGCGATGGCGGCCACGACTCGCCTCTTCAATCCTGTCGCGCTGGTGCGCTGGAACCTGCACAAGGGATATGTGGGCAAGCTCGCGGCGGCAGGCGTGCGCGTGCCGCACACGCGCTTCGTCGCCGCCGACGCACAGGCAATAGAGGGCGTGTTCGCCGAGACCGGCTGGACGCGCGCGGTCATCAAGCCGGCTACGGGAGCCAGCGGCTATTCGGTCGAGCTGGTGGAGCGGGATGAGGCGGCGGCCGCCCTGTCGAGGCTCGCCGCCGACGCGCGCGCGGCCGGCCTGCTGGTGCAGGAGTTCCTGCCCGAGATCGCCGACGGTGAGCTGTCGCTGGTCTATTTCGATGGCGCCTTCAGCCACGCCGTGCGCAAGCGTCCGCCCGCGGGCGAATTCCGGGTCAACTCACGTTTCGGCGCGACGCGCAGCGCGGAGACGCCGTCGCCGGCCGTGACGGAGCAGGGCGCGGCGGCCCTGCGCGTGTTGCCCGAGAGGCCGCTCTATGCCCGCGTCGACGGCGTGGTGCGCGGTGACGCGTTGATCGTGACGGAGGTCGAGGTGCTGGAGCCCGCCTTGTTCCTGGAATTCGATCCGTTGTCGGCCGAACGCTTTGCCGAGGCGACTTTGGCCCGTCTTTGACGGGCGCGACCGGAAAGTTGCGCCCCCGGGCTGATTGAGTTCTACTCATATCCTGCAGCCGAAAGATGTAGGGGAGAGGGGGCATGATCTTCGTCACCGTGATCGAGCCGCGCATGCGGGACCTCTATGTCAACGGCGTCTATAGCCAACCTCTCGGACCGACGCCGACGGTGGTCGTCCTCGAGGCGGGATCGCACATCTTCCAGACTTTGACATCCGGTCCGGGCAAGCGTCTCGTCGACTTCGAAGGCGAGGTGGTCGATGTGCAGGACTTCGACAGCGCGACGATCGACCTGTCGCCGGTCGACCCGCCGCGCCCGAGAGGCGCCTGACGGGAGGTCGAGGGACATCATGATCCGCGCGCTTCTGCGCGTTGCGTTCCTGTGGATGGCGCTGGCCGTCGTCGGCTGCTCCTATCCCGTCCGCAACGAGGCCATCGTCTCCGACTCCCGTCCGAGATACGACTGGGAGGCGCTGCCCGACGGCGATCTGCAGGACACGCTCGTCATCTTCACCGCCTCCGGCGGCGGCACGCGTGCGACGGCGCTGGCCATGGCGGTGCTGCAGGCCATGGACAAGGTGAAGCTCGCCGCCGACCGCAGCCTCGTCGACGAGATCGACATCATGTCGTCGGTGTCTGGCGGCAGCGTGGCAGCGGGTTATTTCGCGCTGAGCGGCAAGCAGGGCCTGCCGACCCTCGAGAACAACTTCGTCCGCCAGGACGGGATCGGCGCGCTTCTCACGGAAGGCCTGAACCCGGTGGGGCTGGCCGCGCTTGCGACGCCGTCCAAGGAGCGGATCGACCTGCTTGTCGACTACCTGGATCGGCAGCTCTTCGCCCAGGCCACCTTCGAGAAGCTGATCGAGCGCAAACGGCGGCCTTTCCTGATCCTCAACGCCGCCGACATGGTGGAGGGAACGCCGTTCCCGTTCACGCAGTACACCATGGACCTGCTGTGCAGCGACCTGACGAAGATGAAGCTCTCGACGGCGGTGGCGGCCTCCGCGGCCTTTCCCGGCGCGTTCTCGCCGGTCACCTTGAAGAACTATTCGAAGTGCGACGCCAAGGTGCAGACGAGATGGATTCCCGAGGCGTTGAAGACGAGCTGGTACGCCAACCCGCCGCGCGTCGTCTGGGGTCGCACGGCGGCCGGCTATGCCGACGGAAGCAAGCAATACATCCACCTCCTCGACGGCGGCATCGCCGACAATCTCGGCGTCAGCGAGCCCTACCGCCTGCTGACCACCGACGACGTTCCACCGCTGCTGAAGCAGGATATCGCCAACGGCCGGATCAAGAAGATCATCTTCATCATGGTCAATGCGCGCTCGTTTCCGCCGTCCGATCTCGATCGCAGCCAGGCCACGCCGGGGCTGCTCGCCATGCTGGGGGCCTCGATCAACTCGGCGATCGACCGCGCTTCGTTCGGCACGGCCGACCGCATCCGGGTGCTGCTGAGCGAGCGCTTCCGCCTCATCGCCGAGGAGGCCGCGCGGCAGGCCGATCAACCCCAGCCGGGCCTGCCCGCCGATGTGGTCCGCCTGCGGCGCGACATGCTGTTGAAGATATCGGCGAATTTCAAGGCGATCACCGCCAACACCGAGTTCATCGCCGTCGACTTCGATGCCATTCCCCGCGAAGTCCTGCAGGAAGGCATTCCACAGCATCAAGACGACCTGGACGCTGCCCGGCAAACAGATCGACGCCCTGAAGGCGATGGGCGCGGCACTGTTTGCGGCGAGCCCAGACTACGGCAAGGCCATGGGCGCGCTGAACGTCAGTCCGGCGCCCGGCACCTTTCCGACGGTCGATCAGGCCTGCGAGACGCTGCCCGGAGTTGATGGCTGACCGACGGGACGTCCGGACTCCTACTCGGGACGCACCTTGACGCCGAGTTGCGCCAGAATTTCGGATTGTTCGCTTTCGCTGATGGTCAGCCCTGCATAGCCGGAAAGGACCGCCAGGTTCAGCCCTGATATCTGCGAACCCCGAAGGTCGGCTCCTCGCAGCTTGGCGCGGTCCCACTCGGCTCTGTCGAGCGCGCATGTCAATATCTTGGAATTGGTCAGATCGGCATCGATGAACGATGCCTCGGATAATTTGCAGGACAGGAACTCGCAGCTTTGCAGGGATAGACCCGACAGATCGGCGAAGCTCAGATTGCATCTGTCGAAAGTGGCTTTGGTCAGCACGGACCGCTTCGAGAGCGCCTTTGTGAAGGTCGAGTGGTGAAATTGCACGCCGCGAAAACTGCACTCGACGGCGCGCAGATTGTAGAGATCGCAGCGCTCGAACGAGCTCGTCGCGAAGTTGCACTTGTTGAAGGCTGCGGCCTGGATGTCGCAAAAGGCGAAGGTGCATCCCTTTTTCTGCCGAACATCGAACAGGGCGCAGCCGACCAGATGTGTGCCGGCGAGCTTGCAGCTCGCGAAGCGCGTCGGCCCGAACCTGCAGTCCTTGAACTCCGAGCCCGAAAAGTCTGTGCTGCGGATCGTCGGCATATGGAAGATGCAGCGATCGAATCGGCTTTCCGTCAGGTCGACTTCGTCCAATGAGAGGTCCGGCGAGAACATCAGGCCACTGAACGTTCGGCTCGTCCCGACCAACCCCGACAACTCGTCCTGTGCGACCGGGCGACAGGCTGGTTCTTCAGCGGCCATGGGCCCTCGCTTGCAATTTCAACCCTTGAGGCGCTGCCCGCCGATCCGGCAGTCCTTCAGGATCTCCGGCCGGAAGGCGAGGCCGTGGCCCGGCCGTTCGGGCGGCGTCATCGTGCCGTCCTTCGAGGGCAGCACCGGCTCGATCCACAGGTCGTCGTTCCAGTCCATGTATTCGAGGTAGTTGGCGTTGGGGATCGAGGCCAGCAGATGGACCATGGTCTCGTGGAAGAGATGCGGCGCGATCCTGATGCCCCACGGCTCGGCGGCGGCCGCGATCTTGCGCAGCTCGCTATAGCCGCCGCGCATCGGGTCGGGCTGCAGGATGGGCACGCAGGGCGTCTCGAAGAAGGGGCGGAGGTCGTTGCGCGTGAAATGGCTCTCGCCGCCCACGATCCGGGTCTTGAGCGCGGCGGCGATGCGGCGGTAGCCGGCGAAGTCCTCGGCGACCACCGGCTCCTCCAGCCAATAGGGATCGAACTCGTCGATGCGGTGGCCGGCCTGGATGGCGGTGTCGGCGTCCCAGCCCATGTTGACGTCGATCATGATCTCGATGCCGCCGCCCATCGCCTCGCGCATCGCCTTGACGTTCTGCACGTCCTCGCGCCACGGCCGGATGTGCGCCACCTGCATCTTGATGGCCTTGAGCCCCTGGTCGGTGAACTCCTTGGCGCGCGCGATCATGCCGTCGCGGCCCAGCCCGCGGAAGCAGCCGGAGCCGTAGGCCGGGACCTCGCCGCGCGCCGCGCCCCACAGCCGGAAGAGCGGCAGGCCGGCCCGCTTGCCGACGATGTCCCACAGCGCCATGTCGACGGCGCTCTGGGCGAACACCGTGACGCCCATGCGGCCCAGCCAGAAGTTGCTGCGGTAGAGCGCCTGCCAGATCGCCTCGACCTCGGTGGCGTCGCGGCCGATCACGTGCGGCGCGATCAGCTCCTTCATGCAGGCGTCGAGCGTGTGCAACCCGCCGCGCAGCGGCATCAGGTAGCTCATGCCGATGAGCCCGCCCTGGGTCTCGATTTCCAGCAGGTAGATGTCGCGAAAGGGGGCGGAGAGGATGCCGGCGGCCGGCGGCTCGCCGCGCCACGGCACCTGCAACAGGGTGGAGCGCAGCTCGATGATGGTCGTGGGCGTGGTCATCAGGCATATCTCCGTCGCAACTGTCACCCCGAGCGAAGCGAGGGGCCTTTGGGGGCGCGGGAAAGGTCCCTCGCTGCGCTCGGGATGACACCGGGACCCGTATCAGGCATTGAGGAGTTCACTATGATGCGGCCGTCATGACTTCGTCCAACCAACTCTATCTTTTCGACACCACCCTGCGAGACGGCGCCCAGACCCAGGGCGTGGATTTCACCGTGGCCGACAAGGCCGCGATCGCGCGCGAGCTCGATCTGCTCGGCATCGACTACATCGAGGGCGGCTGGCCCGGCGCCAATCCGACCGACGACCGCTTCTTCGCCGATCCGCCTGAGTTCAGGAATGCGAAGTTCGTGGCCTTCGGCATGACGCGGCGCGCCGGCCGCAGCGCCGCCAACGATCCGGGCCTCGCCGCCATCCTGCAGACCAAGGCGCGCAATGTGTGCATGGTCGGCAAGACCTGGGACTTCCATGTCGACGTGGCGCTCGAGCTCGACCGCGGCGAATATCTCGAGATGATCTCGGACTCGCTCACCTATGCGAAAGGCCGGATGGACGAGGTGATGTTCGACGCCGAGCATTTCTTCGACGGCTACAAGGCCAATCCCGACTATGCCATGGCCTGCCTCGCCGCCGCCGAGAAGGCGGGCGCGCGCTGGCTGGTGCTGTGCGACACCAACGGTGGCAGCCTGCCGCACGAGATCGAGCGCATTGTCGGCGAAGTCTGCGGCAGGATCCCGGGCGAGCGCATCGGCATCCACAACCACAACGACACCGAGAATGCCGTCGCCAACACGCTGGCGGCCGTGCGCGCCGGCGCGCGCCAGGTGCAGGGCACGATCAACGGGCTGGGCGAGCGCTGCGGCAACGCCAACATGATCGCGCTGATCCCCAACCTGGTCATCAAGATGGGCTTTGAGACGGGATTGAAGGAGGGCGCGCTGCAGCGGCTGACGCATCTGTCGCGCCTGCTCGACGACCGGCTGAACGTCGTGCCCAACCGAAGCGCCGCCTATGTCGGCACGCGCGCCTTCGCCCACAAGGGCGGCTTGCACGTCTCGGCGGTCGAGAAGGATCCCCGGACCTACGAGCATGTCGATCCCGAGACGGTGGGCAATCAGCGTGTCATCGTGGTCAGCGACCAGGCCGGACGCTCCAACATCATGGCCCGCTTCCGCCAGATCGGGCTGGAGGTCGATGCCAAGGATCCGGGCGTGGCGCGCCTGCTCGAGATCGTCAAGGAACGCGAGGCCGAGGGCTACGCCTACGACGGCGCCGACGCCTCGTTCGAGCTTCTCGCGCGGCACGAGCTGCATACCGTCCCCGACTACTTCGCCCTGCAGAGCTTCCGCGTGCTGGCCGAGCGGCGGGTCAACGCGCGCGGCCAGCGGATCACCCTGTCGGAAGCGACGGTTAAGCTCGATGTCGCCGGTCGGCGGGCCATGGAGGTGGGGGAGGGCAACGGCCCGGTGAACGCCCTCGATGCTGCGCTGCGAAAAGCGCTGATCCCGGTCTATCCCGAGCTGGACGACATGCGGCTGGTCGACTTCAAGGTGCGCATCCTGGACTCGGCCGGCGGAACAGCCGCCACCACCCGGGTCATGATCGAGAGTGCGGATGCGAAGGGCCGGCGCTGGTCGACCATCGGGGTGTCGCCCAACATCGTGGACGCCTCCTACAACGCCCTTTACGATGCCATCACCTACAAGCTGTTCCGCGACGGGGCCCAACCCGCGAAACGGTCTTAGCGGCAACCCGCGCAACCGACCTAGCAGCCATGTTCCTCCTGCCGGTTGACCAAAAAGAGGTCGGGGCAGACCATATATAGGTGAGAGACGGAGAACATCTGGACGCCCCGCCGGCACCGGCGGCGCCCCCGCTCGCGGCGGCCATCCCGCGCCGCCGCCGCATGGAACGACGTGTTTTCGCGCGCGGGGTGATGTGGTCGCTGCCGGCCCTCGTGATCCTTGCCACCTTTTTCGTGTGGCTGTCGTCGGGCCGCTATGTCAGCACCGACAACGCCTATGTGAAGGGCGACCGCGCGCAGATCGCCACAGAGCTCAGCGGCATCATCGTCGAGGTGCCGGTGCAGGAGAACCAGCGCGTCTCGCGCGGCCAGCTCCTGTTCCGGCTGGACGACCAGCCCTATCGCCTGGCGCTCACCAAGATCGAGGCGGAGATCGAGACGACGCGCTCCGAAATCCGCGGCCTGCGGGCGCAATGGCGCACCAAGCGCGAGGAGATCAAGGCGGCCTCGAGCCAGCTCAACTACGCCCAGGCCGAATTCGACCGCCAGTCCGACCTCGCCGAGAAGAAGATCGCCTCGACCCAGAAGCTCGAAGAGTCGCGGATGGGGCTCGAGGTGGCGCGCCAGCGGCTGGCGGCGGCGCAGGAGGATCTGCAGCGCATCGAGGCCTCCCTGGCCGGCGATCCCAAGATCCACCCCGACGATCATCCCCGGGTCAAGCAGATGCTCGCCGCCCGCGAGGAGGCGCTGCTGCAGCTTCGCCGCACCATCATCGACTCGCCGCTCGACGGCATCGTCTCCAAGCGGCCCGTGCCGGGCAGCTACGCCACCGCCGGCGTGCCGGTCATGGTGGTGGTCGCCGACACCGACCTGTGGATCGAGGCCAACTTCAAGGAGACCGAACTCACGTTGGTCCGGCCGGGCCAGAAGGCGGTGATCAAGGTCGACACCTATCCCGATTCGGAGTGCACCGGGGACGTCTCCAGCATCGCCCAGGCGACGGGCGCGGAGTTCGCCGTGCTGCCGCCGCAGAACGCCTCGGGCAACTGGGTGAAGGTGGTGCAGCGCATCCCGGTGCGCATCTCCGTCCACTGTCGCGAGGGCGATCCGCCGCTCAGGGTCGGCATGAGCACGACGGTCGAGATCGATACGGGCCACAGCCGCTCCATCGGCAGCCTGCTGACGAGCCTCGGAAAATTCTTCGGGCTGTCGGGCGCGGCGGCCTCGGCACGACCGTGAGCCCCGCGGTCGACCCGGCGGTCAAGCGCCGGCGCGGCCTGATCACGCTGGTGGTCATGTCAGCCACCATCATGCACGCGCTCGACGGCACCATCGCCAACGTGGCGCTGCCCTCGATCCAGGGCTCGCTGTCGGCGACCCAGGAGCAGGTCTCCTGGGTCATCACGTCCTACATCGTGGCCTCGGCGATCATGACGCCGTTCGCCGGCTTCTGCGCCACCCGCTTCGGGCTGCGGCGCACGCTGTCGACCTGCGTCGTCGGCTTCACCATCGTCTCCATGCTGTGCGGCGCCGCCCAGTCGCTCGACCAGCTCGTGCTGTTCCGCGCCCTGCAGGGCGGCTTCGGCGCCGCCCTGGTGCCGGTCTCCCAGGCCATCATGATGGACACCTATCCGCGCGAGGAGCAGGGCAAGGCGATGGCCATGTGGGGCGTCGGCACCATGGTCGGTCCGATCGTCGGTCCCTCGCTGGGCGGGTGGCTGACCGACGAATACACCTGGCGCTGGGTGTTCTACGTCAACCTGCCGGTCGGCCTGTTGTGCGCCTTCGGCATCCTCGTGCTGGTGCGCGACAGCATCCACGACCGGCCGCGGCCCTTCGACATGCTGGGCTTCGCCTTCCTGGCCATCGCCATCGGCAGCTTCCAGCTCATGCTGGACCGCGGCCAGCAGCTCGACTGGTTCGATTCGGTGGAGATCATCGGCGAGACGCTGGTGGCGGGCGTTTCCTTCGCAATGTTCCTGATCCACATGCTGACCGACGACCACCCGTTCCTGTCGCGCGACCTGTTCCGCGACCGCAACCTCACGGTCGGCCTGGTCTTCACCGCGCTCGCCGGCCTGGTGCTGATCGTGACGGCGACCCTGATGCCGCCCTTCCTGCAGCAGCTCAAGGGCTACCCGGTGTTCACCACCGGCATCGTGCTGGCGCCGCGCGGCGCGGGCATGATGGTGGCGATGATGCTGGTGTCGCGCCTGATCGGCCGCTTCGACGCGCGCTGGCTGATCGCCATCGGCCTGCTGCTCTGTGCGCTGTCGCTCTACGACATGACACACTTCAACCTCGAGGTCAGCGAGCACCACATCATCTGGAACGGCGTGCTGCTGGGCTTCGGGCTGGGGCTGGTCTTCCCGCCGCTGACCACGCTCACCTTCGCCACCCTGCCGCTGCGGCTGCGCACCGAGGGCGCGGCGATCAACGCCCTGCTGCGCAACATGGGCGCCTCGGTCGGCATCGCCGTGCTGGTCTCGCTGCTGGCGCGCAACACCCAGGAGAACCGGTCCGAGCTGGTCGGCCAGCTCACGCCCTACAGCGCCGGCTGGCCGTTCGGCCGGGTCATGCCGGGCGCCAACTCGCAGATGCTGGCGGTGTGGGATGCCGAGATCAACCGCCAGTCGGCGATGATCGGCTATCTGAACGACTTCCGCGTCATGACGATCTGCACCCTGGTGGTGATCCCGCTGCTGTTTTTCATGCGCAAGCAGATGCTGGCGCGTTGAGGTCCATCCTCCTGTCCGCCACGCGCCGCAGGCGTTGCTCGCCCGCGGCCGTCTCGAAGGGCCTCGCCGACCTCGGGCTCCGGACGCTGGCGGTGCTTGCGGCAGTCTTTGCCCGTATGGAGCGCAGAAACTCGAAGCCGCTGTTCACCGTTTCACCAGACTATCGTGGTCACGCTTGACATCGTATTAAGTATAACTTAAATAGACGTTCGCCGCACCCAAGCGGGGGCCGATGCCGGGACCCGGAACATGACACTACCTCTTTCGCGACGCTGCTGGGCGCCGCCATCCTGGTTGCGGCGACGGCGATTCCGGCGCAGGCGCAAGTGATCGGCGTGAGCTGGTCGAACTTCCAGGAAGAGCGCTGGAAGACGGACGAGGCGGCGATCAAGGCGGCGATCGCGGCGGGCGGCGGCACCTATGTCTCGCGCCGATGCCCAGAGCTCGGCCGGCCAAGCAGCTCACCGACGTCGAAAGTCTGATCGCACGCGGCGCCAAGGCGCTGATCGTGCTGGCGCAGGACGCCAACGCCATCCGGCCCGCCGTCGAGAAGGCGCTGAACGAGGGAATCCCGGTGATCGGCTACGACCGTCTCATCGAGATGAAGGACGTCCTCTACATCACCTTCGACAACAAGGAGGTCGGCCGCATCCAGGCCCGCGAGGTCTTCAAGGTGAAGCCCGAGGGCAATTACGTCTTCATCAAGGGCTCGTCGTCCGACCCCAACGCCGATCTCCTGCATTCGGGCCAGCTCGAGGTGCTGGGTGGTGCGATCAAGGCCGGCAAGATCAAGAACGTCGGCGAGGCCTATACCGACGGCTGGCTGCCGGCCAACGCCCAGCGCAACATGGAGCAGTTCCTGACCGCCAACCGCAACCGCGTCGACGCGGTCGTGGCCTCGAACGACGGCACGGCGGGCGGCGCCATCGCTGCACTGGCGGCGCAGGGCATGGCCGGTTCGGTGCCGGTGTCGGGCCAGGACGGCGACCACGCGGCGCTGAACCGTGTCGCGTTCGGCACGCAGACGGTGAGCGTGTGGAAGGACGCGCGCCTGCTCGGCAGGACAGCGGGGGAGGCGGCGATGGCGCTTGCCAAGGGCACCAAGCTCGCGGCGCTTCCGGGCATCAAGACGTGGGCCGACGGCCCGCGCAAGGTGCCGATGACCTCCATCCTGCTGACGCCGGTGCCGATCACCAGGGACAACCTCGATGTCGTCATCCAGGCCGGCTGGGTGCCCAAGGACGTCGTCTGCCGCGGCGTGAAGCCGGGCACCGTCAAGGCCTTGCGGCGTGATGCCCGTCCCCGTTACCGCGAGCGTGGCGAGGGGCCTTTGAGGCAGCAGGAAAGGTCGTTCGCTGCGCTCGGGACGACGGGACGAACACGTCGCGCCGGCGCGGCGATCTTCGTCGATCTGTTCCGCGCCACCGAGATCGACGCGCGCCTCGTCGGCATGCTGGGCGCGCTGGCGCTGATCTGGATTGGTGTCGACATTCTGTCCGGCGGCGCCTTCCTGACGCCGCGCAACCTGTGGAACCTTTCCGTGCAGACCGCGTCGGTCGCGGTCATGGCCGCGGGCATGATGCTGGTGATCGTGGCACGGCATATCGATCTCTCGGTCGGCTCCATCCTCGGCGTCGTCGGCATGATCATGGGGGTGACCCAGGCGGAGTTCCTGCCGCGCTATCTCGGCTTCGGCCATCCGCTCCATCTGGATCGTCGCCCTGGCCGTCGGTCTCGCCGTCGGTGCGGCGATCGGCCTGCTGCAGGGCGTGATCGTTGCCTATCTCGGCGTGCCGGCCTTCATCGTGACGCTGGGCGGTCTCCTGGTATGGCGCGGCTGTGCCTGGTGGATCACCTCGGGCCGCACCGTGGCGCCGATGGACGATGCCTTCCGGCGCCTGGGCGGCGGCATCGAGGGCTCGATCGGCGCGCTATGGACCTGGGTGGTGGCGCTGCTGGCCTTCGCCGCCATCGTCTGGCACGCGCTCCACGCGCGGCGGAGGCGCCAGAAGGTCGGGTTCGGGGCGCGGCCGGTATGGGCCGAGGTGACTGTCGCGGGGCTCGCCTGCCTCGCGGTGCTCGGCGTCGTGCTCGTCGCCAACAGCTACGATCTGCCGCCGCGCGTGGCCGAGCGGCTCGCCGCGGCACGCGGCATTGCCGTGCCGCCGCAAGGCCTGTCGATCGCCCACGGCCTCGCCGTGCCGGTGTTGATCGCCGTCGCGGTGGGGATCGTCGTCAGCTTCCTTGCCGGGCGCACGCGCTTCGGCCGCTATGTGTTTGCGCTCGGCGGCAATCCCGAGGCGGCCGAGCTGTCGGGCGTCGACACCAGGCGCGTCACCGTGCTGGTCTTCGTGCTGATGGGCATGTTGTGCGCCGTGGCGGCCGCCATATCGACCGCCCGCCTCGACGCGGCAACCAATGCGCAGGGTATGCTCGACGAGCTCTACGTCATCGCGGCCGCGGTGATCGGGGGACCTCGCTGGGCGGCGGGCTCGGCAGCGTCGCGGGCGCCATGCTCGGCGCCCTCGTCATGCAGAGCCTGCAGTCCGGCATGGTGCTGATGGGGCTCGACACGCCGCTGCAGAACATCGTCGTCGGGCTGGTGCTGGTCGTGGCCGTGTGGCTTGACCGGCTCTATCGTTCGCGCGCCCTGAAGGGGACTGCGGGATGAGCGATGCCCGGCCTGCGCCCGCCGCTCCGCCCGGGCCACTCGTCGAGATGCGCGGCATGAGCATCGGCTTCGGCGGCGTGCGCGCGGTCGACGGCGTGTCGCTCGACCTTTACGCCGGCGAGGTCGTCGGCCTGCTCGGCCACAACGGCGCCGGCAAGTCGACGCTGATCAAGATGCTCTCGGGCGCCTACCGAGCCCGACGCCGGCGAGATCCGCATCGACGGGCGGCCCGCCGCGATCCACAGTCCGCGCGATGCCAGGCGCTACGGCATCGAAACCATCTATCAGAGCCTGGCGCTCGCCGATAACCTCGACGCCGCGGCCAATCTGTTCCTGGGGCGCGAACTGCGCAGCATCTGGGGCACGCTCGACGACGTCGCGATGGAGGCCGAGACGCGCAAGGTGATGGCGCGCCTCAATCCGCACTTCGTCAGGTTCAAGGACCCTGTGCGCGCCCTCTCCGGCGGGCAGCGCCAGGCCGTCGCCATCGCGCGGGCGATCCATTTCAACGCCCGCGTGCTGATCATGGATGAGCCCACCGCGGCTCTCGGCCCGCAGGAGACGCAGCAGGTCGGCGATCTCATCGTCCAGCTCAAGAAGGAGGGGATCGGCATCTTTCTCATCAGCCACGACATCCACGACGTGTTCGATCTGGCCGATCGCGTGGCGGTCATGAAGAACGGCAGGCTCGTCGGCACGGCGCGCACGCGCGCGGTGACCAAGGACGAAGTGCTGGGCATGATCATCCTCGGCACCACTCCGCCTGCCGCCACGCCCGGCCCGGGCGCAGTGACCGCCGGGAGCGCCTGAGCGGCATGTCGGGACGTACTCTGGAGGACGTCGCCCGGGCCGCCGGAGTCAGCCTCGCGACCGTCGATCGCGCTCTCAACGGCCGGCCGGGGGTGCGCGAGCAGACGCGGCGCAGGATCGAGGACGCCGTCCGACGCCTCGGTTACCGGCCGGACCGGGCCGCGGCGGCGCTGTCGCGCGGTCAGCGCTGGCGCTTCTGCTTCGTGCTGCCGGTCGGCGACAATGTGTTCATGAGCCAGCTCGCCCAGGCCGTGCGCGAGACGGCCGCGTGGATGGCGGAGGAACGCGCCGATATCGAGCTCGTCCATGTCGACGTGTTCGACGGCCTGGTGCTGGCGCGCGAACTTGTGCAGCTCGCGCCGCGCTACCACGGCTTCGCGGTGGTGGCGCTCGACCATCCCGCGGTGCGCGAAGCCGTCGACGCGCTCGTCGCCATGGGGCGCCATGTCGTCACGCTGGTGTCCGACGTGCCGATGTCGCGGCGCCTCCACTATGTCGGCCTTGCCAACTTCGCGGCCGGGCGCACGGCCGGCACGCTGCTCGGGCGATTCGTCGGCCCGCGCCACGGCACGGTCGGCGTGATCGCGGGCTCGCTCGCGTTGCGCGACCATGCCGAGCGTCTCGCCGGGTTCGCGCAGGCGCTCGGCGAGGTGGCGCCGCACCTGGACGTCGCGCCGACGCGCGAGGGCCGCGACGACCGCGACCGCACGGAGTTCGCGACCGAGGGACTGCTATCGGCGTTTTCGGACCTCGTCGGCCTCTATGTGATCGGGGCCGGCAAGCGCGGCGCGGCGGCCGCCCTGGAGCAGGCCGGATGCGCTGGCGAAATCGTCTTCGTCGGCCACGAGCTCACTCCCGATACGCGCCGCTTTTTGCTTTCCGGGACGATGGACGCCGTGGTCAACCAGGACGCAGGCCACGAGGCGCGCTCGGCGGCACGCGTGCTGCTTGCCCATTGTGAAGGCCGGCCGATCAACCCCGACCAGGAACGCATCCGCATCGACGTCTTCGTCAAGGACAACCTGCCTTAGCCCGGACTGCCGGCAGTGCCTGCGGCAGTTTCTGCGCTGTATGGTGCGCAGAAACTCCGGCCGCGGCACCCGGTGCATATAGTTTTACTTGACATATCGATTAGTTGTACTTAAATTGCCGCGATGGCCGAGAAACATCTGCCCGCAGTTTTGCTGTCCCACTTTTGGGGTCCACTCCACGCCTGATTGACGGATCACTTGCGGAAACTGCGGAAACCCCCTGTAACTCTCGCGCATGGGACGTCCCTCCAAAGGCCGCGCGACCGCCGCCGTCGCCCCGACGATCATCCTGGTGCGCCCGCAGCTCGGCGAGAATATCGGCATGGCGGCGCGCGCCATGCTGAATTGCGGCCTGTCGGCGCTTCGCCTGGTGGCGCCGCGCGACGGCTGGCCCAATCCCAAGGCCGAGCGCGCGGCCTCGGGCGCCGACGTGGTGCTGGACGAGGCGCAGGTCTTCCCCTCGGTCGGCGAGGCGGTGGCCGATCTCGAGCGCGTGGTGGCGACCACGGCGCGCAACCGCGAGCTCAGCCAGCGCATCCTGACGCCGCGCCGTGCCGCCGAGGAGATACGGACCTGGATGGGGCGCGGCGAGAAGGTCGGCATCCTGTTCGGGCCCGAGCGCACCGGCCTCACCAACGATGACATGGTGCGGGCCGACACCGCGCTGTCGATTCCGCTGAATCCGCAATTCTCCTCGCTCAACATCGCCCAGGCGGTACTGCTGGTGGCCTATGAATGGGCGGTGGCGGGGGAGGCGGCGTCGCCCGAACGCATGTCCGACCACGCGACGCGGCCTGCCACCAAGGAGGAGCTCGCGAACCTCTTCGCCCATCTCGAGCGCGCGCTCGACCAGTCGGGATTCCTGCGCAACAAAGCGGCGCGTCCGGCCATGGTGCTCAATATGCGGGCCTTCCTGCAACGAGCGACGATGACCGAACAGGAGGTGCGCTCCTTCCACGGCGTCATAAAATATCTCAGCAAGCGCAAGCACAGCGAGGAGTGAGCCCATGTCCACGACCGCCAAGGTTTCCTGGGTCGACGGCGCGCTGTTCGTCGCCGAGGGCGGCAGCGGGCACACCATCACCCTGGACGGCGCGCCCGACATCGGCGGCCGCAACCTCGCCTCGCGGCCGATGGAGGTGGTGCTGATGGGCATGGGCGGCTGCACCGCCATCGACGTCGTGTCCATGCTGAAGAAGCAGCGCCAGGACATCGAGGGCGTCGAGGTCTCGCTGGTGGCCGAGCGGGCCGACGACCATCCCAAGGTCTTCACCTCGGTGAAGCTCGTCTACACGGTACGGGGCCGAAAGCTGAACCGGTCCTTGATCGAACGGGCCGTCGGCCTGTCGGACGAGAAGTACTGTTCGGCCACGGCCATGATCCGCAAATCGGCCGCCGTCACGCATGAAGTCGTGCTGATCGAGGTCTAAGTCCTTGATTTAGCGGCCTGAACTCGCTCTTGACTGGGCCGCGTTCGCCAGTATGTTCCGCCGTCCTCCGGAGAACGTGGTCGCCGGCCCCCTGGGCTGCCGTCCCGCCCCGACCGACGTGTCGGATCAAGGCCTATCCGGACAATAGCGTCATCTGGCGCACAACGAAGGAGCCGCCGCGTGAGCAAGCGCGAGAATTCGAAGTACAAGATCGACCGCCGCCTCAGGGTCAACCTTTGGGGCCGGCCCAAAAGCCCGATCAACAAGCGCGAATACGGTCCCGGCCAGCACGGCCAGGGCCGCCAGAAGCCGACCGACTACCGCCTGCAGCTCATGGCCAAGCAGCGGCTCAAGGGCTATTACGGCTCGGTCTCCGAACGCCAGCTGCGCCGCTACTATCTCGAGGCGGTGCGCCGCAAGGGCGATACCGGCGAGAACCTGGTCGAGCTGCTGGAGCGCCGGCTGGATGCCGTCATCTACCGCATGAAGTTTGCCATCACCGTGTTCGCCAGCCGCCAGCTGGTGAGCCATGGTCACGTGAAGGTGAACGGCCGTCGGGTCAACATCGCTTCGTACCTGGTGAAGGACAACGACGTGATCGAGCTCACGCCCAAGGCCAGGGAGATGGCGCGCGTGCTGGAAGCCACACAGACCGCCGAACGCGACGTGCCGGAATATGTCTCCGTCGACCACAAGGACATGAAGGGCACCTATGTGCGCGGGCCGAAGCTCGCCGACGTGCCCTACCCGGTGCAGATGGAGCCGTCGCTGGTGGTCGAGTATTACAGTCGCTGAGCAGAGAGGTTCAGCCGCCAACCAAGACGAAAACCCGCCCTTTTGTGGCGGGTTTTTTGCTTGCTTCACGGCATTGGTACCGGGTTCCGGCTGTGCGGCGGGGCGCGCACGCCCTATAATCCGCCCGGGGTCTGGGGTGCTGGAGAGTCAGGGATGCGGATAGTCCGTCTGGCGATTTTGGGCGCGATCGTGATTGCGGTCGGCGGGGCGGCGTATCAGCTCCGAGACAGGGTCGCCGAAAGACTGGGTTTGGGCGCCTCTGCGAGCGCAACCGGGAAGGCAGCGAGCAGTCCGGCCGCCATGGCCCAGCCGCAGGGCCGTCGTGGTCGCCTCAATCCCGGCGGACCGGTTCCTGTCGTGGTGACGACCGTCACCAAGAAGCCGCTGCCCATCATCATCGAGGCGGTGGGCACCGTGCAGGCCATCGCGTCGATCCAGATCAAGTCGCGCATCGACAGCCAGATCGTGAAGGTGCCTGTCGAGGAAGGCGCCCTGGTCAAGGAGGGCGAGCTGCTGTTCGAGCTCGACTCGCGCACGCTGAAGGCCCAGCTCGGCCAGATCGAGGCGCAGATCCGCAAGGACCAGGCGCAGCTCGAGCAGGCCAAGCGCGACACGGCGCGCGCCGGCGACCTGCTGACCAAGGGCGCCGGGACCGTCGTGCAGCGCGACACCAACCTGACGGCGCAAAAGGCGGGCGAAGCGCAGCTGCAGGCCGACGAGGCGATGCGCCAGAACATCCTGACGCAGATCAGCTACACCGAGATCCGTGCGCCGGTGTCGGGCCGCATCGGCTCGATCTCCAGCAAGGCCGGCACGGTGGTGCGCGTCGGCGACAACACGGCCACCAGTGCGCTTGCGACCATCAATCAGGTCGATCCGATCTATGTCGCCTTCGCCATGCCGCAGATCTATCTGCCCGAGCTGCGCGCCGCGATGGCCAAGGGCGACGTCAAGGTCAACGCCATCGTCGACGACAGCCATCGGCAGTCGGGTGTCATCGCCTTCATCGAGAACACCGTCGACCCGAACACCGGCACGGTGACCGTCAAGGCGCGCATCCCCAACGCCACCGAAGGACTGTGGCCCGGCCAGTTCGTCAAGGTCGAGGTCATTCTCGGCATCGAGCCTGAGGCCATCGCCGTTCCGGCGGCCGCCGTCCAGCTCGGGCCGCAGGGCCCCTACCTGTTCGTGGTCAAGGACGGCGCGGCCGAGCTGCGCCCGGTCGTGGTCAAGCGGACCCAGGGCGGGGAGTCGGTGATCGGCAAGGGGCTCGAGGGCGGCGAGCAGATCGTCGTCGACGGCCAGCTTCGCCTGGTCAACGGCGCCAATGTCAACGTGCGACCGGCGACGTCGGGGCCGGCCACGACGACCGCGCCGCCGCGCGGCTGAGGCGCGGCATGCTTTCCGCGCTCTGCATCCGCCGCCCGGTGATGACCATCCTGGTGATGGCGTCGTTCGTCATTGCCGGCATCTTCGGCTACAAGCAGCTTCCGGTCGCCGCCATCCCGCGTGTCGACTTCCCGACCATCCAGGTCACCGCGCAGCTTCCCGGCGCCAGCCCCGAGACCATGGCGGCGTCCGTCGCCTCGATCCTCGAGCGCCAGTTCTCCACCATCGCCGGCGTGACGACGATGACCTCGACGTCGTCGCTCGGCAACACGTCGATCGTCCTGCAGTTCGATCTCAACCGCTCGATCGACGGCGCGGCGCTCGACGTGCAGTCGGCGATCTCCTCGGCCATGAGGCGCCTGCCACCCGAGCTCACCACGCCGCCGAGCTTCCGCAAGGTCAACCCGGCCGACTGGGCGGTGATGTTCCTGGCGCTGCGCTCCACCCAGGTGCGGCTCTCGGACATCGATGCCTTCGCCAACCGGGCGATCCTGCCGCGCATCTCGACCCTGCCGGGCATCGCCCAGGTGCTGATCTACGGGTCGCAGAAATATGCCGTGCGCGTGCAGGCCAACCTCGACCAGCTCGCGGTGCGCGGGCTCACCTTGCAGGAGCTGCAGAACGCCGTCGTCAACGCCAATTCGACCAAGCCGGTCGGATCCATCGCCGACCAGCGGCAGAGCTCGATCCTCGACGCCACCGGGCCGATCAACAAGGCGGCCGACTACATGCCGGTGATCGTGACCTGGCAGAACGGGGCGCCGGTACGGGTCTCCGACGTCGCCACCGCCATCGACAGCGTGGAGAACGACAAGGTGGCGAGCTGGCTCGACGGCACGCGCGCCATTGTGCTGGGGGTCTATCGTCAGCCCGACGCCAACACTGTCGAAGTCGTCGACCGGGTGAAGGCGATGTTGCCGGCGATCCAGGCCGAGCTGCCGAGCGGCGTGGAGATTTCCGAGCTTGCCGATCGGTCTCTCTCGATCCGGCACGCCGTCGATGACGTGCAGTTCACGCTGATGCTGGCGGGCCTCCTGGTCGTCATCGCCATCTACTTCTTCCTGCGCAGCTTCCGAGCGACGCTGATCCCGGCCATCGCGCTGCCGATCTCGGTGATCGGCACCTTCGCCGCCATGTATGTCTGCGGCCACTCGATCGACAACATCTCCCTGCTGGCGCTGACGCTGGCTGTCGGCTTCGTGGTCGACGACGCCATCGTCATGCTGGAGAACATCGTGCGCCACATCGAGGCGGGCGAGAAGCCGATGGAGGCCGCCTTCAAGGGATCGAAGGAGGTCGGTTTCACCATCATCTCGATGACGCTGTCCCTCGTCGCGGTGTTCATCCCCGTGCTGTTCATGGGCGGCGTGGTCGGCCGCATGTTCAACGAGTTCGGCCTGGTCATCACCTTCGCCATCCTGATCTCGGGCGTCGTCTCGCTGACGCTGACCCCGATGTTGTGCTCGCGGCTTCTGAAGCCGATCGATCATCACGAAAAGCACAACGCCCTGCTGCGCCTGTTCGAATGGAGCTTCACCAAGCTCAGCAACGGCTATGCCTGGGCGCTCAAGCGGACCGTGGCCATGCCGCGCCTGGTGCTCGCCATCACGCTCGGCACCTTCGTCCTGACGGCCATCCTGTTCCAGGCGATCCCCAAGGGCTTCTTCCCGTCTGAGGACATCGGCCAGATCTCGGGATCCACGGTCGGTCCCGACGATGCCTCGTTCGACGCCATGGTCGCCCGCCAGGGCGCGCTCGCCGAGGTCATCAAGCGCGATCCCGACGTTCAGTCCGTGCTGTCGATCGTCGGCGGCGGCAACGCCGCCAGCACCGTCAATTCCGGGCGCATGTTCATCATCCTGCGCGACAAGCCTGAGCGCAAGGACAGCGCCCTGCAGGTGATCGCCCGCCTGCGCCGCGTCACGGCGTCGGTGCCCGGCATCAACATCTACTTTCAACCGGTCCAGTCGATCAACATCGGCACGACCCAGACCCGCGCGACCTATCAGTTCGGCATGCGCTCGAGCGACCTTGCCGCGTTGCGCGAATATGCGCCGCTGATGGAAGAGCGCATGCGGCGCATCCCCACCATCATGGACGTCAACTCCGACCTCCAGGTGCGCGCCCGCTCGACGGTCATCGACATCGATCGCGATACGGCTTCGCGGCTCGGCCTGTCGATCGACCAGATCCGGCTGCTGCTCTACTCGGCCTTCGGCAGCCGGCAGGTTTCGACCATCTATGCGCCCGACGATACCTACCAGGTGATCCTCGAGGCCGATCCCAAATATGCCGATCCCGGCGAGGTGCTGCGGCGCATCCAGGTGCGCACGCCGGGCGGCGCGCTGGTGCCGCTCGACACCGTGGCCAAGCGGACCGACAAGCCGACGTCGCTGACGGTCAATCACATCGCCCAGCTTCCGGCGGTGATCATCTCCTTCAACCTGGCGTCGGGCGTGGCGCTCGGGCAGGCGGTGGCCGACATCACCGCGGCCGCCGGCGAGATCGGGTTGCCCGCCAACATCGCCACCAGCTTCGAGGGCAGCGCCCAGGTCTTCCAGCAGGCGGTCGCCAACCAGGGCCTGTTGCTGTTCGCCGCGGTGCTGGTGATCTACATCATCCTCGGAATCCTCTACGAAAGCTTCATCCATCCGTTGACCATCCTGTCCGGTCTGCCGTCGGCCGGCATCGGCGCCCTGCTGATCCTGATGCTGTTCGGCATGGATCTCAGCGTCATCGCCATGATCGGCGTCGTCATGCTGATCGGCATCGTCAAGAAGAACGCCATCATGATGGTCGACTTTGCGATCGAACGCCGTTCCCAGGGCGCCACGGCCGAGCAGGCGATCGTCGAGGCGGCGCGCCTGCGCTTCCGTCCCATCATGATGACCACGACCTGCGCCTTGCTGGGCGCCCTGCCGATCGCCGTCGGCTCCGGTGCCGGCGCCGAATTGCGCCAGCCGCTCGGCATCACGGTCGTGGGCGGCCTGATGGTCTCTCAGCTCCTGACTCTGTTCATCACGCCGGTCGTCTACATCTGGTTCGACAGGCTGTCGGGCATGCGCTTCACCCCCGGTTGGAGCAAACGCCTGCGCCTGCGCGGCCGCGCTTCGGCGACGCCCGCCGAATAGCGCGCGGGCCGCGGCATGACCGACGATATCGGCGCCTTCGTGCCCGGCCCCCGCGTGCGCCTCTCGGGGCGCGCCGGTGGGCCGCTTGCCGGCCTCACCTTTGCCGCCAAGGACCTGTTCGACGTGGCCGGTGTGCCGACCGGCGGCGGCAACCACGACTGGCCGACCGGCCGCGCCCTCCCCACGCGCCACGCCTGGGCCGTGCAGACCCTGCTCGACGCCGGCGCCACGCTGATCGGCAAGACCGTCACCGACGAGGTCTCGCTCGGCATCCTGGGTGAGAACGCCTTTGACGGCACGCCGGTCAACGCGCGGGCACCCGGTCGCGTGCCGGGAGGCTCCTCGTCGGGCTCGGCGGCAGCCGTTGCCGCCGGCCTTTGCGACACTGCGCTCGGCACCGACACCGGCGGTTCGGTGCGCGTGCCGGCGAGCTTCTGCGGCCTCTACGGCATTCGCCCGACGCACGGCCGCCTCGACCTCACCGGCATGCTGCCGCAGGCGCCGACCTCCGACACGACCGGCTGGTTCGCGCGCGATGCGGCGACCTTCGCCAAGGTCTCCTCGGTGATGCTGGACGAGGAAATTCCCGTCGAGCTGCCGACGCGGCTGGTCGTGGCGGTCGATGCCTTCGGCTTTGCCGATGCCGGCGTCGCCGAGGCGCTTCGGCCGATGGTCCACAAGCTCGGCGGGTTGCTCGGCGATGTGCGCGAGGAGGTCATGGCGCCGCCGGGGCTTTCCATCTGGGCCAGAGCCCAGCGCACCCTGCAGCCGCACGAGGCGTGGCAGACCTTCCGCGCGTGGGTCGACGAAGCCAATCCGCGCATGGCCTTCTCGGTCGCCCGAGGCCTGGTCATGGGCTCGATGATCCCCGAGGGCGAGCGCGCCTGGGCCAGCCTGATGCGCCAGGAAGCGCGCGGCCGCATGGCGTATCTGCTGCCGCCCCGCACCGTCCTGTGCCTGCCGACGACGCCGTTCCCCGCGCCGCTGCGCGGCCAGAAGCTCGCGGTGCTCGATCCGCTGCGCGATCGCATCACCTGTCTCTGTGCGCAGGGCGGGTTGGCCGGCCATCCGCAGGTCAGCCTCCCGGGGGCTGCGGTTGACGGCCTGCCGGTCGGCCTGTCCATCATCGGACCGCGTGACAGCGACGCCAGCCTGGTGGCGGTGGCGCGCGCGCTTGAGGGAGCGGCGTGAAGGACCTGACAGCGAACATTCCGGAAGTCGTCGACGAGGTGAGGGCGCTGTTCGAGCGCTACGAGCAGGCCCTGATCGACAAGGACGTCGAGGTGCTCGATGCCACCTTCTGGCAAAGCCCGCATACGATCCGCTACGCCATGCACGAGAATGGCTACGGCTTCGAGGAGATCCACGCCCATCGCGTGGCGCGGCCACCCGGCCCCGGTATCAAGGAACGGCGCATCCGGCTGGAAATCCTGACGCTCGGCCGCGACATCGCCACGGTGAATCTCGAATTCAAGATTCGCGGCAAGGATCTGGTCGGCCGCCAGAGCCAGACCTGGGTTCGCTTCCCCGGCGCGGGATGGAAGGTCATCGCCGCCCACGTCTCGACAATGGACAAGAAACCGCTTTGGTGAGGAAACCATGAACATGCCGCCGCCGCCCAAGCTGGGCAACGTGATCCCCGTCGACCTCGCCTGGGTCGCCAAGGTGCAGGAAGAGGCGCTCGAGCCCGCCCTGCCGATCGTCGATCCGCACCATCATCTCTGGCAGCGCGCGGACAACGACTACATGTTCCACGACTTGCTGGCCGACACCCGGACCGGCCACAATGTCGTGGCCACGGTGTTCGTCGACTGCCATTCGATGTACCGCAAGGACGGTCCGGCGGAGCTGCGCTGCGTGGGCGAGACCGAGTTCGCCAACGGCGTGGCGGCGATGAGCGCCAGCGGCCTCTATGGCAACCTGCGCGCCTGCGCGGCGATCGTGAGCCACGTCGACCTGCGCCTGGGCGCCAGGGCGGGCGCTGTGTTCGACGCCCAGATCGCCGCCGGCAACGGCCGTTTCGCGGGCATCCGCTACCAGACCGGGCTGGACAAGGACCCCGGCATCCGGCCGACCCGCACCAATCCGACGCCCGGCCTGATGGCTGGCAAGACCTGGCGCGAGGGCTTCCGCGAGCTCGCCCGGCGCGGCCTCACCTTCGACGCCTGGACCTACCATCCGCAGCTTGCCGAGGTCGGCGACCTGGCGGCGGCCTTTCCCGACACCTCGATCGTCCTCGACCATGTCGGCGGGCCGCTGGGCTATGCGTCCTATGCCAGCCGCCACGACGAGGTCTTCGCCGCCTGGAAGAAGTCGATGGCAGAGCTGGCGCGCCGGCCCAACGTCGTCGTGAAGGTGGGCGGGCTCGGCATGGCCATGGGCTGGTTCGACTTCTACCAGCAGCCCTCGCCGCCCAGCTCGCAGATGCTGGCCGATGCCTTCAAGCCGTGGGTCGAGACCTGCATCGAATTGTTCGGCGCCGAGCGCTGCATGTTCGAAAGCAACTTCCCGGTCGACAAGATCACCTCGGGTTACGGCGTGTTGTGGAACGCTTTCAAGCGGCTCGCCGCCAAGGCATCGCCGACGGAGAAGACTGCCCTGTTCTCCGGGACGGCGGCACGCGTCTACAAGCTTGCCCTGTCGTAAGCGCGAACGACGCTTGTTTCAGAGAATCGCTCCGGCGTCCCTGAGCTTTTCGCGCAAGGTCGCGGGATCGAGTTGCGCGGCGGGTTGATTGGTGGCGGCGAGAAGGGCCGCGGCGGTGCCCACCGCCTGCGCCACCGCCATGGCGGTCGGCATCACGCGGATGGCGCCGTGCGCCTCGTGCGTGGCCGACAGGCCGCGGCCCGCCACCAGCGCATTGTCGAGGCCGTGCGGCACGGCGATGCGGTAGGGCAGGGCATAGACATGGTCCGCCCCCAGTTCCTCGAAGGTGATGTTGGCGTCGCCGGTGTGGTGCACGTCGATCGGATAGGCGCCGAGCGCCATGGTGTCGATGAACTCCGCGCCCTGTCGCAGGTCATCGGCGGTGAGCGTCGCGAGCCCGGCGATGCGGCGCGTCTCGCGAATGCCGAGCTGCGGCGCGAAGGCGACCAGCCGAGCGCGTTGGCATCCCGGCACGTTGGCTGCAATGAAGCGCGCCGCCGCCAGCGCCTGGCGGCGGCCTTCGCGCTCGCCGTCCGACAGGGCGAACGGGTCGCTGGCGTCGATCGAGAGGCGCGTGACGTTGAACCAGCCGTCGTTCGATCCCGGCACGCGGCTGCAATGCAGCGCGGCGCGGGGCAGGGCGCCCTCGGCCACGCCGCGTGCGGCCAGGTCGGCCTTGGCCGCCGCGCTCATGCCGTCGAAGGCGGCGAAGTCGATCGGGCCCAGGCGGAACATCATGGTCGCCGGCTGCAGGCTCTCGCCTTCGTCGAGGCCGAGGAAAGGCGCGCCGACTCGCGCCATCAGGTCGAGATCGCCGGAGCTGTCGATGAACAGCCGCGCCCGCACCTCGAGCAGGCCGCCCTTGGTCAGCAGGGTGGCGGAAGTGATCGTCCGACCGCGGCGGCCTGCCAGGGCAAGCTGGCTATGCAGCAGGACCTTTACGCCTGCTTCGTGCGCCATCTCATCCAGGACCACCTTCAGGATCTCGGTGTCGTATTCGACCCGGTCCATGCGGTGGCCGGTCGACATGACGAAATGGCCATGACCCGTACTGCCGCCCGCGACCTCGAGCCGCTGCACGATCTCCTCGGCGATTCCGGCGATGACGCGGCGGCCGGCGCGCGTCTCCCAGCCGACGAACTGGCCCACCGCGCCCGCCGTCGCCGCGCCGCCGAGAAAGCCATGGCGCTCGAACAGCACGGTGCGCGCACCCTGGCGCGCCGCGGCGATGGCGGCCACGGTGCCCGCCATGCCGCCGCCGCTTGCCAGAACGTCGCAATCGATGGGATTCATGCTCGAAACCGACCATACTCCCGGCCAAGCAAGAACGGGAGGGATCGGTGGTTCGGCAGGGTTTGACGCGCCGCGCGGCGCTGGGCGGAATGGCGGTTCTGCCGCTGGCGCGTGTGGCCGCAGCGGAGGAGTTGACCAAGGCCTCGATCGCGCTGCTCAGGCTTTCTTCTTCAGGTCCGATCTTCATCGCCCAGGAGAAGGGCTGGTTCAAGGAAGCCGGGCTCGACCTCACCCTGAAGTATTTCCAGGCTGCCGCGCAGGTGCCGCTCGCCGTGGTGTCGGGCGATGCCGATCTCGGCGTCACGGCCTTCACGGCGGGTTTCTTCAATCTTGCCGCCAAGGGCGGATTGAAGGTCGTGGCGGCGCAAAGCGCCGAACGGCCGGGCTACCAGCTCAACGTCATCGCCGTCACCAACGCGGCGTGGGATGCCGGCGTGCGCAGCGTCAAGGATCTCGCCGGCAAGCGCGTCGCCGTCACGACCATCGGCTCCTCGGTGCACTATTCGCTGGAAATGGTGGCGCGCAAGCATGGCCTCGACACCAAGCACGTCACCATCGTGGCGCTGCAGAGCATCCCCAACATGGTGGCGGCCTTCAAGGGCGGCCAGGTCGACGCCGCGGTGTTTCCCATCACCACCTTCCGCCAGGTCGAGGCGGACGGCAGCGGCAAGCCGATCGCCTATGTCGGCGACGAGGTGCCGTGGCAGCTCGGTGCCGTCTTCACCTCGCCCAGGACCATCGCCGAGCGCCGGCCTCTGGTAGAGAAGTTCATCGCCGGCTACCGACGCGGCGCGGCGGCCTACCAGGAGGCCTTCGGCAAGCGCGAGAACGGCAAGCTCGTGCCGGGGCCGAACTACGACGAGATGATCGGCATCCTGAGCGGCGTGCTGAAGCAGCCGCCGACGCTGGTCGCGTCGGGCCTGCCCTTCATCGATCCCGAGGGCCGGCTGGATGTCGGCGACATCTACAAGCAGGTCGCCTTCTGGCAATCCACCGGGCAGGTGTCGCGCGACGCCGATCCCAAGTCGTTCATCGATCTCAGCTTCGTGCAGGGCCACTACAACGTGCCGAAGTGATGACGCCGGCCGGCCCGGGTTCTACTCAGCCGCCTTGAGCTCGGTCGCCCGCGCGGCGCGTGCCGCGGCGTCCTCCGCTTCCCAGCGCATGCCGATCTCGGCGAGCTTGGCCAGCACGTCGTCGAGCTCATGCCCGCGCTGGGTCAGCGAATAGGTGACCTTGGGCGGGATGGTCGCCTCGTAGTCGCGCCGCACCAGGCCCGCGCCTTCCAGCGTGCGCAGCCGCTCGGTCAGCATCTTGGCCGATATGCCGGCGACCCGGCGCTTGAGCTCGCCGAAGCGCTGCGGGCCGTGGGTCTTGAGGTTGTAGAGGATGTACGTCGTCCACGGCCCCATCAGCATGCGCAGGATGAAGTCCATGGGGCAGGAGGCGCTCTCCTTGGTATGGCCGTTCGTGTTCATCGATCGCCTCACAAGTTACGAAACAGTACCTACTGGCGAATATATAGAGCGCTTCCTAATTCTTTCCAGTCACCAGACGTAATCGACTGAACTGGAGCAACGGATCTCCGTTTTATCCAGTCAAATCAGAGGATTGGAAGGATATGACTACCGTTGCCATCGTCTACCATTCTGGTTTCGGCCACACCCAGTCCCTGGCGGAGGCCATCGCCAAGGGCGCCGAAGCGGTTGCCGGCACCAGGGTCAGCCTCGTGCCGGTCGCCGAGGCAGAGGCCCGCGCGGCCGAGCTGGACGGCGCCGACGCCATCATCTTCGGCAGCCCGACCTACATGGGCGGCGTCTCGGCCGAGTTCGCGAAGTTCAAGGACTGGACCTCCAAGCGCTGGATGGAAGGCGCGTGGCGCAACAAGCTCGCGGCCGGCTTCACCGCCTCGGCGTCGTGGAACGGCGACAAGCACAACACGCTCTACCAGCTCCTGACGCTCGCCCTGCAGCACGGCATGGTGTGGGTCGGGCTCGGCCTGCCGCCCGGCCACAACCATTCCAAGGGCTCGATCGAGGACCTCAATCGGCTGGGCGCCTCGGTCGGCGCGATGGCCCAGGCCAATGCCGACCAGGGCGTCGAAGGCATCGCCGCCTCCGACTTCCGCACCATGGAGTTGCTCGGCAGGCGGGTGGCCGAGGCCGCAGTGCGCTGGCGGGCGGAGCCGCTCGCCCAGGCGGCCTAGCTTTTGCTCGGCATCCGGCAGGAAGTATACCTGCCGGATGTCTCCCCCTCTGCGGCGTATCGCCAGCGACGAGAAACTTCCCGATGCCGCTGACGTGGTGGTGGTCGGCGGCGGCATCGCCGGCAGCACCGCCGCCCACGCGCTGGCGAAGAAGGGCCTGTCGGTCGCCCTGCTCGAGAAGGGCCGGGTGGGCGGCGAGCAGACCAGCCGGAACTGGGGCTGGTGCCGCCAGCAGCATCGTGACCTGCGCGAGCTGCCGCTGGCGCAGAAGAGCCTGCAGATCTGGAACGGCCTTGGCGCCGAGCTCGGTGTCGATCCCGGCTTTCGCCCCACGGGCCTGCTCTATGTCACCACGCGGCCGGCGGATCTCGCGCAGTGGGAAGCCTGGACGCTGCGCGCGCGAGATTACCAGATGCACAGCCATGTCCTGAGTGCCGCCGAAGCCAGGGCGATGACGCCGGGCAGCACCGTCGACTGGATCGGCGGCGTGCACTCGCCGAGCGACGGGCGTGCCGAGCCATCGATTGCGGGTCCGGCGATCGCCGAGGGCGCGCGCCGCCTCGGCGCCACGATCCATCAGGACTGCGCGGCGCGCGGACTGGACATCGAGGCGGGCAGGGTGAGCGGCGTCGTCACCGAGAAGGGCCGCATCCGCACGCGCGCGGTGCTGGCCGCCGGCGGCGCGTGGACTTCGCTGTTCTGCCGCCATCACGGCATCCGCCTGCCGCAGGCCGGCGTGCGCTCGACGTCGTTCCATACCGAGGCCGCGCCCGAGGTGACCGACGGCGGGCTGTCGATGCCCGATGTCACCATCCGCCGCCGGCTCGACGGCGGCTACACGGTGGGGCTGAGCGGCCGCGGCCTGCTCGAATTGTCGCCGCAGGGCCTGCTCTACGCCCGCCAGTTCTGGCCGACCTTCCGGAAGCGGCGCGGCCTGCTGAAGATATCCGTCGGGCGTTCCTTCCTGGACGGACCCGAAGCGCTGCAACGCTGGACGCTCGACGGCGTCTCGCCGTTCGAGCGCCTGCGCACGCTCGATCCGCCGGCCGATCCGGCGCTCGTGCGGCTGGGCCTCGCGCGGCTGGCCGCGACCTATCCGGCGCTGGCCGGCCTGAAGGTCGCCGCAAGCTGGGGCGGCCTCATCGATTCGACGCCCGACGGCATACCGGTCATCTCGGCGGTCGACCCGCTGCCCGGCCTCTATCTGTCGACCGGCTTCAGCGGGCACGGCTTCGGCATCGGGCCGGCGGCGGGACAGCTCGCCGCCGACCTGATCGCGGGCGACCCGCCGATCGTCGATCCGCAGCCCTATCGCTACGGCCGCATGATCGACGGCACTGACCTCGGCGCGCCGGGCATGATGTAGATGCTACTTCTTGGTGATGTTCCACCACACCGGCACCGGGCCGGCGAGCCAGCCCGAGATGCGGTCCTTGCGGTAGGCGCCGAAGGCCTTGTACTGGCCGAGCACGATGTAGGTCGCCTGGTCCATCACCCGGTCCGACACGGCGAGCGCCAGCTGCTTGCGCTTGTCGGGATCGGGCTCGCGGGCGTAGGCCGAGCGCAGCTTCTCCATCTCCGGATCGCAGGGCCAGCCGAACCAGGCCTTGTCGCAGGCGCCGCTGACGAAGGAGTTGCCGGCCGGGTCGTCGGCGCCGGCGGTGACGGTGGTGGTGAAGAAGACGTTCCAGCCGCCCTTGTCCGGCGGATCCTTCTTGGCGCGCCGCGCCACCACGGTCTGCCAGTCCATCGCCTGCAGGTCGACCTTGAAGCCGACCTTCTCCAGCGCCTGCTTGGCGACCGGCGGAAGCTGGTTGGCGGACTGCAGGTCGGTCGCCTGCATCATCACGATGGGCGTGCCATCATAGCCGCTCTCCTTCAGGAGCTGGCGCGCCTTGTCGTAGTCGGGCTTGATCAAAAGATCGCCGTAGCTCTTCTCGTAGGGCGAGCCGCAGACCAGCGGCGCGTTGCAGACGCGATAGATCTCGGGATCGCCCACCTGGGCGCGCAGGAAATCCTCCTGGGCGATGGCGTACATCGCCGCCTGCCGCGCCTTCACGTTGTTGAACGGCGGAAAGAGGTGGTTGAAGCGCATGATCATCTGGCTGCCGAGCGCGTTCCAGCCGAACATCGCGATGTTCTTGTCGGCCTTCAGCATGGGGAAGAGATCGGGCACCGGCGCCTCGATCAGGTCGATCTCGCCCTGCTGCAGCGCATTGACCGCGGTCAGCGGGTCGGTGATGGCGATCCATTCGACCCGGTCGATCTTCACTACCTTGCCGCCGGCCAGCATCGAGGGCGGCTCGGGGCGCGGCTTGTACTTGGGGTTCTTGACGTAGACCACCTTCTCGCCGGGCTTCCATTCATCCTTCTTGAAGATGAAGGGACCGGAACCCGTGTAGTCGTCGATCTGCTTGTACGGATCGGTCTCGGCGACCCGCTTGGGCATCATGAAGGGCACGTTGGAGGAGGGCTTGCCCAGCGCGTTGAGAACGAGCCCGAACGGCTCCTTCAGCACGATGGTGAAGGTCTTGGCGTCGACCGCCTTCATCTCGCCGACCGACTTCATGAGCTGCTGGCCGAGCGCGTCGCGCGCGCCCCAGCGCTTGATGGAGGCGATGCAGTCCTCCGAGGTGACGGGCTTGCCGTCGTGCCATTCCAGCCCGTCGCGCAGGGTGAAGGTCCAGGTGAGCTTGTCGGGCGAGACCGTCCACTTGTCGACCATCTGCGGCTGGACCTGCAGCTTGTCGTCGAGCGCAAACAGCGTGTCGTAGATAAGATAGCCGTGGTTGCGGGTGATGAAGGCGGTGGTCCAGATGGGGTCGAGCACCTTGAGGTCGGAATGGGCGACCATCTTCAACGTCTGGGCGCCGGCCGGCCCTGCCGCCAACAGGGCAAGGCAGGCCGCGGCGGCCCATTTCCACAAAACACGCATCATTTCGTCCCATCCTTGTGTTGAACGCCGATTGCACACAGGCTGCCACGAGCCGTATGAGGAATAAAGCAATGTCGATGCCGACGATTTTTGTGTCGCACGGATCTCCCACCCTGATCCTCGACGATGTGCCCGCGCGCGCCTTCCTGGCATCGCTCGGCGAGACGCTGCCGCGGCCAAAGGCGATCGTCGCCGTCTCGGCGCACTGGGACACCGACGTGCCGGCGGTTTCGCTCGCGCGCAAGCCCGCGACCATCCACGATTTCTACGGCTTCCCCGACGCGCTCTATCGCCTGCGCTACGATGCGCCGGGCGCGCCCGAGCTCGCCGAGCGCGTCGCGGGCCTCACCGGCGCCGCGCACGATCCGCATCGCGGCCTGGATCACGGCGCGTGGGTGCCGGCGATGCTGGCCTGGCCGCAGGCCGACATCCCGATCTTCCAACTCTCGGTGCAGCCCGACGAGAGTCCGGCGCATCACATCGCGCTCGGCCGTAAGCTCGGGATGTTGCGCGACGAGGGCATATTGGTGATGGGCTCGGGCAGCGCCACGCACAATCTGCGCGCCCTGGTCCGCGATGGCGGCAGCGAGCCCGAACCGTGGGCGCAGGCCTTCGACGACTGGCTGGCGGAGACCTTGGAGAAGGGCGACGAGGCCGCTCTCGCCGATTATCGCGCGCAGGCGCCCCATGCCCGCGAAGCCCATCCCACGGACGAGCACTTCCTGCCGCTGCACGTGGCCTTCGGTGCGGCCGGCGCCGGCGCGCGCGGCCGGCCGCTGCACCGCAGCTTCACGCTCGGGAATCTGTCGATGGCGTCCTACGCCTTCGCCTGATCAGGCGGCGTTGGCCAGGGTGACGCCCTTTTCCTTCATGAGCTGCTCGAGTTCGCCGGTCTCGAACATCTCGCGGATGATGTCGCAGCCGCCCACGAACTCGCCCTTCACGTAGAGCTGCGGGATGGTCGGCCACTGGCTGAATTCCTTGATGCCCTGGCGCAGTTCCGGGTCGACCAGGATATTGACGCCGTGGAACTTCACGCCGAGCTCGCTCAGCACCTCGACGACGGCGGCCGAGAAGCCGCACTGGGGGAACACCGGCGTGCCCTTCATGAACAGCAGCACGTCGTTCTTGCCGATCTCGTCGCGGATGCGATCGAACACCTGGGGTTCGCTCATATCGATCTCCTCGGAGCGCCCGAGCGGGCGCGGGTCTGCCTCGGAATATAGGCCGCTCAGGGCCGTTGCGCCATGGTGGTCAATTTGAGGGCATGGAGCACGCCGCCCATGCGGCCGCCCAGGGCGCCATAGACCATCTGGTGCTGCTGCACCTTGGATTTGCCGGCAAAGGCGGCGGAAATGACCGTGGCGGCATAGTGGTCTCCATCGCCGGCCAGATCCTCGATCTCGACCTCGGCCCCGGGAATGCCTTCCTTGATCAGGCGGATGATGTCTTGGGCGGCCATCGGCATCGCAGTCTCCGCGTCACGCTGCACTGTTCATATAGTCGGGCAGCCACGATTCGTGGGCGGCCCGCAGCTCGCTCAAGGCAATCGACAGCACGCCCTCGACGACCAGGTCCGGTCCGCCCGAGTAGCCGAGCTGGACCGCCGGCACGCCGGTGGCGCGGGCTGCCTCCACGAGGGCGCCGCCATCGTCGGTCGCCAGCAGATAGCGTCCCTGGTCCTCGCCATAGAGGAAGGCATGCGCCAGGGCGGTGCCCGCCGGCAGGGCCACCGTGGCGCCGGTGCCGCCGGCCAGGCACATCTCGGCCAGGCCGACCAGCAGGCCGCCGTCGGACAGGTCGTGGCAGGCCGAGACGCGACTGCCCAGGATCTCGCCGCGCACGAAGTCGCCGTTGCGCCGCTCGACGGCCAGGTCGACCGGCGGCGGCGCGCCGTCCTCGCGGCCGTGGATCTCGCGCAGATAGAGCGACTGGCCGAGCCAGCCCACGGTCTCGCCGATCAGGACGATGGCAAGCCCGCCCTGGCTGATGCGCGAGCCGACGGCGTGGGCGATGTCCTCGATCACCCCCACCGCGCCGATGGTGGGCGTCGGCAGGATCGGCTTGCCCTCGGTCTCGTTGTAGAGCGAGACGTTGCCCGACACGACGGGGAAGTCGAGCGCCTTGCAGGCCTCGGCCATGCCCAGGATGGCGCCGGCGAACTGCCCCATGATCTCGGGCTTCTGCGGGTTGCCGAAGTTCATGTTGTCGGTGACGGCAAGCGGCCGGGCGCCCACCGCGGTGATGTTGCGCCATGCCTCGGCCACGGCCTGCCGGCCGCCGGTCTCGGGATGGGCCTGCACGTAGCGCGGCGTGCAGTCGGAGGTCATGGCCAGCCCCTTGTGTCCGACTCCGGTGGCGCTGACCGGCACGCGCACCACGGCGGCATCGCCGTCCTGCGGCCGGATCGCCGTGTTGCCCATGATCAGGTGATCGTACTGGTGCCAGATCCACGCCTTGCTGGCGAGATCGGGGCAGCTCATCAGGGCGATGACCGAGGCGCGCCAATCCCCGGGCGCCGGCACGTCCGCCGCGGCGAGCACGGGCGGCAGCGGCGTCGGCGTCCACGGCCGCTCGTAGACCGGCGCCTCGGTGACCAGCGGGGGGATCGGGATGTCGCCCACGATGTCGCCGTGCCAGGAGAGCACCATGCGCTCGGTGTCGGTGAGGCGGCCGATCACGGCGAAGTCGAGCTCCCACTTGTCGAAGATCCTGCGCGCCTGCTCCTCGCGGCCGGGCTTCAGCACGATCAGCATGCGCTCCTGGCTCTCCGACAGCATGAGCTCGTAGGGGTTCATGCCGGTCTCGCGCATCGGTACCTTGTCGAGCTCGACGATCACGCCCAGCCCGCCCTTGGCGGCCATCTCGAAGGACGAGGAGGTGAGGCCCGCCGCGCCCATGTCCTGGATGGCGACGATGGCGTCGGTCGCCATCAGCTCGAGGCAGGCTTCCAGCAGCAGCTTCTCGACGAAAGGATCGCCGACCTGCACGGTCGGCCGCTTCTCCTCGCTGTCGTCGGAGAATTCGGTCGAGGCCATGGTGGCGCCGTGGATGCCGTCGCGCCCGGTCTTGGAGCCGACATAGACCAGCGGATTGCCGACGCCGGCGGCGGCGGCATAGAAGATGCGGTCGGTCGGGGCGATGCCCACGGTCATGGCGTTGACCAGGATGTTGCCGTTGTAGGCGGCATGGAAGTTGGTCTCGCCGCCCACCGTCGGGATGCCCATGCAGTTGCCGTAGCCGCCGATTCCGGCGACCACGCCCGACACGAGGTGCCGGGTCTTGGGATGCCTGGGGTCGCCGAAGCGCAGCGCATTGAGGTTGGCGACCGGCCGCGCGCCCATGGTGAAGACGTCGCGCAGGATGCCGCCCACGCCGGTCGCCGCGCCCTGGTAGGGCTCGATGTAGGAGGGGTGGTTGTGGCTCTCCATCTTGAAGATGGCGGCCTGGCCGTCGCCGATGTCGATGACGCCGGCATTCTCGCCCGGCCCCTGGATCACCCAGGGCGCCGCGGTCGGCAGCTTCTTCAGCCACACCTTGGAGGACTTGTAGGAGCAGTGCTCGCTCCACATGGCCGAGAAGATGCCGAGCTCGACCAGGGTGGGCGTGCGGCCCATGATGGCGAGCACGCGCTGGTATTCCTCGGCCGACAGGCCATGCTCGGCCACGATCTCGGGCGTGATGGCGGGCTCGTGGGGCAGCTTGACGGGGACGGTGGTCATCACAGGGCGTCGACCAGCCCTTCGAACAGCGCCCGGCCGTCGCAGCCGCCGAACAGCGGCTCGACCGCGTTCTCCGGATGCGGCATCAGGCCCATCACCGTCTTGGTCTCGTTGAAGACGCCGGCGATGTTGCGGATCGAGCCGTTGGGATTGCCGCTGCCATCGACCGTGCCGTCGGCCGCGCAATAGCGGAAGGCGACCTGGCCGCGATCCTCCAGCCGCTTCAAGGTGTCGTCGTCGGCGAAGTAGTTGCCCTCGGCATGGGCGACCGGCACGCGGATCACCTGGCCCCCCTGGTAGCGGTTGGTGAACAGGCTCTGGCTGGTCTCGACCTTGAGATGCACGTCGGCGCAGACGAACTTCAGGTGCGCATTGCGCATCAGCACGCCGGGCAGCAGGCCCGCTTCGGCCGCGATCTGGAAGCCGTTGCAGATCGCTAGCACCGGCACGCCCTGCGCCGCGCGGCGCTTGACCTCGGCCATCACCGGCGACTGCGCCGCCATGGCGCCGCAGCGCAGGTAGTCGCCGTAGGAGAAGCCGCCCGGCACCACGATCAGGTCGGTCTTCTCGAAGTCGCCGTCGCCGTGCCACACCATCTGCGGCTTGCGGCCGGTCACCAGCTCGATCGCCTGGGCGACGTCGCCCTCGCGATTGGAGCCGGGAAAGACGAGGACCGAGGCCTTCATTGTCGTATCCCACGGTCTTGCCGGACCGCGGGCCTCCAGGCCTGCCTCTTTGTCTTTGCTGGGAGCGCGCCACTCCAGTGGCGCTCATGGGCTGTATGATCCACGAAGATGCGCCACTGGAGTGGCGCGCTCCCGGCCATGAGCGGACCTGGAGGTCCGCGGTCCGGCAGGAGATTGGTTCGTTGCATCAGCCGACCAGCTCGATCGAGTAGTTCTCGATCACCGTGTTGGCGAGCAGCTTGCGGCACATCTCGTCGAGCCGCGCCTTGGCCTTGGCCTGGTCGGTCTCGGCGAGCTCGAGCTCGATGTACTTGCCCTGGCGGACGTCGCCCACCTCGGCGAAGCCCAGGCGGTTGAGGGAATGTCCGATGGCCTTGCCCTGCGGATCGAGCACGCCGTTCTTCAGGGTCACGTGAACTCTGGCTTTCATTGCCCCTCGTCACTGCAGGGTGGTCGGACCGCGGACGTCGCCCGGTCCCTGGTCGATCAGGATGCCGAGCCGGCGCGCCACCTCCTGGTAGGCCTCCTCGACCTTGCCGAGGTCGCGGCGGAAGCGGTCCTTGTCCATCTTCTCGTTGGTCCGCAGATCCCACAGGCGGCAGGAGTTGGGGCTGATCTCGTCGGCAAGCACGATGCGGACCATGTCGTCCTCATATAGGCGGCCGAACTCGACTTTGAAGTCGATCAGCTTGATGCCGCAGCCGAGAAAAAGTCCGAACAGGAAGTCGTTCACGCGCAAGGTGAGCGCCACGATGTCGTCGAGATCCTGCGGCGTCGCCCAGCCGAAGGCGGTGATGTGCTCCTCGGTCACCAGGGGATCGCCCAGCGCGTCGTTCTTGTAGAAGAACTCCATGATCGAGCGCGGCAGCTGGGTGCCTTCCTCCAGCCCGAAGCGCTTGGCGAAGGAGCCGGCGGCGACGTTGCGCACCACCACCTCGAGCGGGATGATCTCGACCTGGCGGATGAGCTGCTCGCGCATGTTCAGCCGGCGGATGAAATGGGTGGGCACGCCGATCTCGCCGAGCTTCATCATCAGGAACTCGGAGATGCGGTTATTGATCACACCTTTTCCGGTGATCGTGCCCTTCTTTTGATTGTTGAACGCGGTAGCGTCGTCCTTGAAGTACTGGACGATCGTCCCGGGCTCGGGCCCCTCGAACAAGGTCTTGGCCTTGCCCTCGTAGATGCGGCGGCGGCGGGACATTTTTTACTCCTCGGCGGGCAGGGCGGACTGCCCACCATTGGGCCGGAATATGGCGAAAGTCCCATGCGCCGGGACTGGGGAAAAATCCATTGAAAAAGGTGACGCAGCCGTCATATTCAACCTCGGATCGGAGGCCCGACATGGCCCAGCAAATCACCTACGACAAGGCCTATGACGCCGTGGCGCCCGAAGATTTCGCGGCCATGCTGGCGACTCCCCGCTATGGCCGGCGGACCGACGCCTTCGACGGCATCATATCGGCCACCCATGACCATTTCTGGGACCCCCTCGACAAGAACTATATCGACTACGACCTGCCGTTCGACATGGCGAGCACGCCGATCGTGCCGCTGGACAACATCGTCGAGCTCAGGAGCGCCGTGGCCGACCGGCTGGACGACCGGCAGAAGATCCAGCTGGCCAACGACGTGACGCACTGGTCGGTGTCCAACCTGCTGCATGGCGAGCAGGGCGCGCTGTCGCTGTCGGCCAGCCTGTGCCATATCCTGCTCGATCCCGGCGCGCAGGAATACGCCGCCAACCAGGCGCGCGAGGAGGCCCGTCACGTCACGGGCTTCACCCGCTACATCGCCAAGCGCTGGGGCGACCCGCTGCCGGTCGGCCAGACCATCGCCACCGTGCTGGCCGACCTCGTGAGCACGCCCGAGGTCTACAAGAAGATCGTCGGCATGCAGATGCTGATCGAGGGCCTGGCGATGGGCTCGTTCGCCACGCTCAACGCCCAGACCAACGATCCCGTGCTGCGCCGCCTGGTCCAGCTCGTGATGAGCGACGAGGCCTTCCACCATCGCTTCGGCCGGCTGTGGGCGTCCAAGACCATCGGGCATCTCAGCGAGGACGAGCACCGCAAGGTCGAGGACTGGTCGGCCCAGCTCTTCCAGATGCTGCTGTTCAACCTGATCAATGCCGAGCAGAAGCAGGTCATCTACGCCAAGTACGGGCTCGACTGGCAGTGGGTGCGCGACGCCGTCAAGGAGACCTTCAGCGACGACGACCGCCGCAACCAGCTCAAGCAGAGCACCAACATCTTCCGCGTGCTGATCAAGACCCTGCTGCATGCCGGCATCATTACCGGCCGCACCGCGCCGCTCTACGCGGTGTGGGTCGACATGAAGGAGCTCGAGGCCGAGGGCGAGGGCATCCCGGGCGACGTCGTGGCCGAGGAGATGCTGGTGGTGCTGCGCGAGATCAACGCCAGGAGGAAGCGCATCGCCGCCAAGGACGTGACGGCGGCGGCGTCGTAGGGCGCGCGGTGGGCGCGCGCCCGGCCGTGAGGGGTTTCTGACCTTTTTGACCCTTTCTGTCCGTATCGTGGGCGCAGGGTCCTGGGCGCCGCGAGCCTCCGGCTCGCTCGTGGAAAATGCCTGGGAACTCAAAGGCTTGAGCGCGCGGGACGGGCGCGGTCCGGAAGAGGCCGAGGAGTTTCTGACCTTTTTGACCTTTTTGTCCGCCCGGGAGCCCAAAGGCCTGGGCAGTCCGGAGGAGGCCCAGGGGTTTCCTACCTTTCCGACCTTTCCGTCCGCAGGTCTGAGCGCGCGGGACGCGCGCGGTCCGGAAGAACATGACGGATGCACGAACATGGCGCCGACCTCTGCCGCGGAAGCTCGGCAGAACTCAGGACACAACTTTGCGCTGGTCCGTCAAGTGCATGTTGTTGGCCTGTCGCTGAAGGGTGAGTCGCAACTGTCACCCCGAGCGCAGCGAGAGGCCTTTGAGGCCGCGGTAAAGGTCCCTCGCTGCGCTCGGGATGACAACAGTATCAGCTCTCGATCTTGATGTTGTTCTCCTTGACCACCTTGGTCCAGCGCTCGGTCTCAAACTTCACCTTGTCGAGAAAGGCCTGGGACGTGCTGCCGGTGGGGACGAGGCCCAGCTCGGCGAGCTTCTTCTTCACGGCCTCGTCCTTCAGGATCTCCAGGCAGAGACCGTTGAGGCGCTGGACGATGGCGTCGGGCAGGCCGGCCGGAGCGACCATCCCGTAGAACGCCGCGCTCACCAGGTCGGGCATGCCGAGCTCGACGACCGTCGGCACCATCGGGCAGATGGCCGAACGCTCGGGGGAAGCGACGCAGATGCCCGTCAGGTTGCCCTGCCTCACCTGGATGCCCGTGGGCAGCACGACATCGACCAGGATCGGCACGTGGCCGCCCAGGACATCGCGCAGGGCGTCCGCCGAGCCCTTGTAGCCCACGACCTCCATGTTGAGCTTGTTGCGCGTGCGGAAGAGCTCGCCCCACAGATGCGGCTGGTTGCCGATGCCAGAGCAGGCGAAACGCGCTTTCTCGGGCTGCTTGTTCACCCACGCGGCGAAGGAGGCGTAATCCTTGGTCGGCAGATCCTTGTTCACCGCGAGCAGGTCATGGATGTCCGCCACCGTGGAGATCATCTGGAAATCCTTGAGCGGATCGAAAGGCTGCCTGATGCCGAGCGCCACGTTGGTGGCCAGCGTCGTGCTGCCGAGCAGGAGCGTGTAGCCGTCGGGCTTGGCCTTCGCCACGGTCTCCATGCCGATGATGGTGTTGCCGCCGCCCTTGTTCTCGACGATGACCTGCTGGCCGAGCAGCGCCGTCATCTTCTCCGCGACCACGCGGCCCAGCGCATCGGAGGCGCCGCCCGGCGCGTAGGGCACGACGAGCTTGACCGGCTGGCTCGGCCACGCCTGCGCGCGCACGGCGGCGGCCGGCACGATCATCGAACTGGCGACACTGGCGATCACGGCACGACGCTTGAACATTCTTGTCCTCCCTATGAATGGGGCCACCCGTCCCCTTGTGTGAAATGGACATGGCCGCCGCATGGCGTCCGTATAATGGACACTATAGGATGAAGTTCGGCAATAAATGGACAACTATTCAGAAGAAGTCTATTGAAAGGGCATGGCGCCAGCCGTCCGGCGCAACCCGACCCTTGTTTCGTCCTCCTCCGCAGAAGCGGTGCTGGCAGAAAGCGCCGGCGACGCCGCTTTCGCCACGACCCTCGCGAAGGGCCTGGTGGTGCTCGAGGCTTTCGAGACCGGGCCGATCATGCTCAGCAACATGGAGCTTTCGGCGCGCACCGGAATCCCCAGGCCGACCGTCGCGAGGCTGACGCACACCCTCGCGGAGCTCGGCTACCTGCGTTACGACCAGGACCTCGCCAAATACAGTCTCGGCGTTCGGGCGTTGCGCATGGTTCGCCCGCTTCTCGCCGGCATGCAGTTTCGCCAGGCCGCGCGACCGCTGATGCAGGAGCTCGCGGAGAGCGTGCGGGGCACCGTCTCGATCGGCCTGCTCGACGGAACCGAGATGGTCTATGTCGAGACGGCAAGATCGGGAGATGTCGGGCCGCACGTCCCCGACATCGGGCTGCCCATCCCGGTCGTCAGGACGGCGATGGGGCGCGCCGCGGCGGCGCTCCTGCCCGCCGCCGAAGCCGCGCTCCTGGAGCAGCGAATCGAGGCCGACGATGCGGACCTGTGGTCCGCCTGGCGCGACACGTACCGCGCCGGACTCCGACAATGCGCGGATCGGGGATTCTGCACCTGCTACGGCGAGTACCTGGCCTCCATCCACGCGGTCGCCGCGCCGCTGTTTCACGCGCGAGACTCGGAGCAAGCCTTCGCCATCAATTGCGGCATCCCCGCCTTTCGACTGCAGCCCGGCCAGCTCGAAGCCGAGATCGGCCCGCGCATCAGGGCCCTTGCCGCCAGCATCCGCTCGCTCGCCGACGAGGCGGAGCCGACCTTCGGGCCTCGCGACTGACACAAGGAGGCCAGGGGACCGGAGCGTGCCGGGCGACAGCGGCGCGGAAAAAAGGAGCAAGGGAGGAGCGCAGTGGCATTATCGAACGCCCAGTCGGTGAGCGATCCCCGACGGGCCTGGGGGATCGTGGGCCTGCTGGTCATCTTCATGATGATCAATTTCGCGGACAAGGCCGTCGTCGGCCTGGCCGCGGTGCCCATCATCAGGGATTTCCATCTGACGAACGAGCAGTTCGGCCAGATCGGCAGCGCGTTCTTCCTGCTGTTCTCGGTCTCCGCGGCGCTGGTCGGCTTCGTCGTCAATCGCGTCGACACGAAGATCGTCCTCGCCGCGATGGCGTTCATCTGGGCGCTGACGCTGATGCCGATGCTGGGCCTCGTCTCGGTCTGGGCCCTCGTGGCGAGCCGCATCGTGCTGGGCGTCAGCGAAGGCCCGGCCTATCCGGTCGCCCTTCACGCCGTCTACAAATGGTTCCCGGACGAGCGGCGCGCGTTCCCGACCAGCCTTCTGTCGATCGGAGCCGCCATCGGCGTCGGCCTCGCGACGCCGCTGCTGACATGGATCATCCTGACCTACAACTGGCGCATCGCGTTCGGCTTCCTCGGCGTCGTCGGCTTCGTTTGGGTCGCGGTGTGGATGGCGGTCGGCAAGGAAGGGCCGCTCGATGCCCACCAGGCCGAGGCGGGCGCCGCGGGCCTGCGGCACGTGCCCTATTCAGCGCTCCTGACGTCGCGGACCTTCATCGGCGTGACGCTCTCGAGCTTTTCGGCCTATTGGGCGCTGGCGGTGGCGGTCGTCTGGCTCCCGTCCTTCCTCATGAAGGCGGGCGGATATTCGCCGACCACCACCGGCTGGATCCTGGTGCTTCCGCCGGTGCTACAGGTTCTCCTGTCGACCGTCGGCTTCGTTTCGGAGAGGCTGCGCCTGGGCGGCGTGTCGAGCCGCGTATCGCGCGGCGTGATCGCGACCGGCTGCGTGATGCTTTCGGGCGTCGCGATGATCCTGCTGTCGAAATCGTCAGGGGCGTTCCAGCAGATTCCGCTGGTCATGGTGGCCATCGCCGTGTGCAGCGTCACCTATGCCCTCGGGCCGCCCCTGATCGGGGAAATCAGCCCGGTGCATCAGCGCGGCGCCATGCTCGGCATCAGCAACGGGCTGTTCTCGACGGCCGGGCTGGTGGCGCCGTGGCTCATGGGGCACATCGTGGACATCGGACCCAATCCGGCGCAGGGCTTCAGGGACGCATTCCTGTTCGCCGGCCTGCTCATCGTCGCCGGCGGCGCGCTCGCCATGATCCTCGTCCATCCGGCCCGGGATCTGGCGCGCTTCAAGGAAGCATGAGAGGCGTTGCCGGCGCGTCCGGCCCTCACGCAGCCTTCGCCATCCGCCCGGGAACGAGGCGTATCTTGCGCGGGGAGGCGAGCCAAATGGCGACCGCCGAGATGACGCAGCAGGCGATCGCCGCCAGGAAGGCCGTCCGGTAGCTGCCCGTCGTGTCGTGCAGGACGCCGGCGACCCAGGGGCCGGCGGCGCCGCCGCCGATCGACGCCACGGTGATGGTGCCGAAGATCGAGCCGAAGCGCGGGCCCTCGAAGATCTCCACCACGATGGGGCCCATGACGGAGGTGAGCGCATAGCCCAGCGCGCCCTGCGACAGCACCATCACCCAGAGCAGCGCGGGGGACGGCGCGTGCTCGAGCGCGATCAACGCCGCGTAGCAGATGGCGAACCCGGCGCAGCCGATGCTCCACACCCATTCGCGGCCGATGCGGTCGGAGAGCGCGCCGAGCGCGATCTGGCCGGGAATGCCGACGGCGCTCACGATGCCCAGGCCCCAGGCGGCCGTGAGCGGATCGAAGCCGATCTCGATCAGGTACTTGGTCTGGTGGACCTGCACGGCATACCAGGCGAACAGGGCGCAGAAGAAGCCGATCGCGAGCCACCAGAAGCGCGCCGTCCGCGCGGCGCGCGCCAGGGTCCAGTCGGTGGCCGCCCAGGCGGCGTCCACGATATTGGAATGGCGACGCCTGCTGGAGGCACCGGCCTCCCCGTGACGCTCGCCGTCCGGCAGCAGCCCGAGGCTCTGGGGTCCCCGGCGCACCAGCAGGTTGAGCGGACCCAGGACCAGCAGCACGACCAGCCCCATCGTCCAGCACGAGGCCCGCCATCCGTCGCGCGCGATGATCGTCTGCAGCCAGGGCAGCAGCGTGATCGCGCCGGCGCCCACGCCCGAGAAGGCGATGCTGATGGCCAGCGCGCGCCGCCGCACGAACCAGTTGGGCAGGAACTGGGAATGCGTCGTGAAGCTCATCAGGTTGGCCCCGGCGCCGACCGCCACGCCCAGCGTCAGATAGAGATGCCACGCGCTGGCGATGAAGGGCGCCAGGAACAGCCCCAGCGCCACCAGCACGACGCCGCTCTCGATCACGATGCGGGGGCCGCGCCGGTCCATCACCCGCCCCGATATCGGGCTCACGACGGCGGAGACGAGAAAGCCGAAGGAGAAGGCGCCGGCGGCCACGCCGCGGTCCCAGCCGAATTCATCGATCAGCGGCGGCAGGAGCAGCGAGAACGAGGTCCGCGCCGTGACGGCGATGGCCATGGTCACGAAAGCGACGGCGATGATCACCCAGCCGTAGTAGAACGGCAGGCGCCGAAGCCAGCCGGGAGAAGCCCAGCGAGGAGAAGTATTGTCCATTTGGTCAGCCGGATGGGCTCAAAAGAGGGGAGGGGACCATACCGGACTCGTCCGGATGTCACGAGCGTCCGGGCGCCGGCCTCTCCCGATCAACAACAATTGAGCCGTCCCGCGACGATCGCTGCTGCGTCGAGGCCGGGGCGGGCGCTATTCGTCGGGTCCGATTGCCGCCAGCCTGCCAGCGAGGAGCCGAAACCGTGACACAGACCGACGACCCGTCCGAAAGCCCGAACTCCGATGCCTCTCCGGACGCGATCCTGCAGCTCGGCCTTGGCTTCTGGGGATCGAAAACGCTGCTGAGCGCCGTCGAGCTCGGCCTGTTCACCGCGCTGGCGGAGGGCCCGCTCGATCTGGCGACGCTGACGGCGCGGCTGAAGCTGCATCCTCGCGCCGCGCGCGACTTCCTCGACGCGCTCGTGGCGCTGGGCATGCTGGAGCGAAGCGGCGGCCGCTACGCAAACACGCCGGCCACCGGAAGCTTCCTCGACCGCCGCAAGCCCGCCTATCTCGGCGGCATCCTGGAAATGGCCAATGCGCGCCTCTATCCCTTCTGGGGAGCGCTGACCGAGGCCCTGCGGACGGGCGAGCCGCAGAACGAGGCCAAGCAGGGCCGCGACCTGTTCGACGAGCTCTACAACGATCCGACGGCGCTCGCCGAATTCCTCAAGGCAATGACCGGGCTCAGCCTCGGATCCGCCCGCGCCATTGCCGGGACGTTTCCTTGGGCCGGCAGCCGGAGCTTCGTCGACATCGGCACGGCCCAGGGCGCCCTGGCGGCGACCCTGGCGAAGGCGCATCCGCACCTGACCGGCATCGGCTTCGATCTTCCGGCCGTGCGCCCGCACTTCGAGGCCTTCGTCGCCGACCACGGCCTGTCGAGCCGGCTTTCCTTCCAGGGCGGCGACTTCTTCGTCGATCCGTTGCCGGCGGCCGATGTGATCGTCATGGGGCATGTCCTGCACGACTGGGGGCTCGAAAAGAAGCATCAGCTCATCGGGAAGGCGCACCGGGCGTTGCCCGCCGGCGGATCGCTGATCGTCTACGAGACGATCATCGACGACGACCGGCGCAAGAACGCCTTCGGCCTGCTGATGAGCCTCAACATGCTGATCGAGACCCGCGAAGGCTTCGACTACACGGCGGCCGATTGCATCGGCTGGATGAAGCAGGCGGGCTTCGCCGAAACACGGGTCGAGCCGCTGGCCGGTCCGGAATCGATGGTGATCGGCATCAAGTAGCGGCTCACAGGCCGTAGAAGCGCGCGGCGGTGCCGCCGAAGACGGCGTCGTGCGTGCCGGCCGGCAGCAGCGTCGCCGCCGATTCGCGCCAGCGGCGGTAGTTGCTGGCCAGGGTGACGACCGGCCAGTCGCTGCCCCACATCAGCCGGTCCGGCCCGAACGTCGCCAGCAGGTGGTCGACACAGGGACGGAGATCGTCGACCCGCCAGTCGGCCCGCGCCTCGGTGACGAGGCCCGACAGCTTGCAGCACCAGGGCGTTTCGCGGGCGAGCCGCGCCATGTGGCGCGCCCAGGCGTCGAGGCTGCCGCTGGCGATGTCCGGCTTGGCGGCGTGGTCGATCACGACGCGCAGGTCGGGATGGCGCTGGGCGATCCCGCCGACGAGGGCAAGGTGGCGCGGCTTGATCAGCGCGTCGAAGCGCACGCCGTGCCGCGCCATCGCCGCGAGCGCGGGCTGCACGGCGGGCAGCAGGATCCAGGCGGTGTCCTCGATGTCCTGCAGCATGGGGCGCAGGCCCTTCAGCAGGGGATCGCCGGCAAGCCGGGCGATGCGCTCCGGCGCGCCGGGCGCGGCGAGGTCCGTCCAGCCGACCACGCCCTGCACCAGCCCCGCCGAGCCGCGCGCGACCTCCAGCAGGAATTCCGTCTCGGCCTCGGTGTCCGCCGCCTGCACCAGCACGGTCGCGGCGATGTCGCCCAGCAGGGGACGCAGATCGTCCAGCCCGTAGTCGCGGGCGATCGGCAGCCCGGGCGACAGCCAGCGGTAGTCGCCGCGCGCCAGGGTCCAGACGTGATGGTGGGCGTCGACGCGGAGCATGGCGCCGGCGCCTATCCCCGCGGCGTCGGCGCGCCCTCGGGCAGCAGGCCGGCACCGCGCAACTCGGCCCACAGCGCGCCCGGGATCTCCGCCTGCATGAGGTCGGCGTTCTGCCGCACCTCGGCCGCGGTGCGCGGGCCGGGGATGACGGCGGCCACCACGGGATGGGCGGCGCAGAACTGCAGCGCCGCCGCCTTGATGTCGGTGCGGTGGCGCGCGCAGATCGCGCGGATGGCGTCGGCGCGGGCCACCCTGTCGGCCTGCGCGGGCTGGTAGTCGAAGGTCGTGCCGCCGGCCAGCAGGCCGGAATTGTAGGGCCCGCCCAGCACGACCTTCACGCCGCGGGCCGCGCAGGCGGGGAACAGCCGCTCGAGCGCGGTATGGTCGAGCAGGGTGTAGCGCCCGGCGATCAGGAAGAGGTCGGGCCGCGCCGCGTCGAGGCAGGCCAGCGCCGGCTCGACGAGGTTCAACCCCATGCCCCAGGCGCGGATCTCGCCGCGCTCACGCATCGCGGTGAGGACCTGCGCGGCGCCCGCCATCGCCTCGGCGAAGCGCTCCTTCCAGGCCGCGCCGTGCCAGTCCTCGGCGCAGTCGTGGATATAGACGATGTCGAAGCGGTTGAGCCCGGTGCGCTGGTGACTGTCCTCGAGCGAGCGGATCGTGCCGGCGGCGGTGTAGTCGAAGGTGCGGCGGAAGGGCAGCGCGTGGGCAAAGCCCTGGCTCATCTCGCGCGCCTCCGGCGCCGCGCGCAGCAGCCGGCCGACCTTGGTGGAGAGCGTGTAGGCGTCGCGCGGCTGGCCGCGCAGCGCGTGGCCGATCCGATGCTCGGCCAGTCCGGCGCCGTAATGCGGCGCCGTGTCGTAGTGGCGAATGCCTGAGTCCCAGGCGGCGGCGAGGCAGGCGACGGCGTCGGCTTCCGGCACCACGGTGCCGAGATTGCCGAGCGGCGCGCTGCCGGCGCCGAGCGGTCCGTGCGGGGTGTAGGCGGTCATGCCGGTTCCTCCGGGGCGACGACGCCCTTGGTGAGCAGGATATTGCCGTAGAAGCGCCGCTCGCCGGTCTGCACGATGGCGTAGGCGCTCTCCGCCGCCTCGTAGAAGGCGTGCCGCTCGAGGCTCGCGGCCGGCGGAGCGCCGCGCCGGGCCAGCAACGCATTCATCTCGGCGACCACCGGCGGCAGCGCGCCCGGCTCGCCCACGACCTGCATGACCGCGCAGGGGTCGGGGAGGAAGGTATCGATCGGCAGCACCGACAGCACGGCCCGCAGCACGCGCGGCGTGTCGAGGCCGGCCAGGCGGATCAGCCGGCGCCCGCGCGTCGCCGGATAGTTGGCGTCCACCAGCGCGACGCGGTCGCCATGGCCCATCGCGGCCAGCGCGTGCAGCAGGTCGGGGCTCAGCACGGGATCGAGGCCGAGCAGCATGTTTCCTCCGGCGTTTTGCGGCGAGGGTAGCATTTCCGATGGGTGGCGCCGAGCCGGCAACGGGGCCCGGTCGAAATCGCAAGCGGCTCAGGTCGGAAGCGCTGTGTCAGTGCGTCCCAAAGTCGGGCCGTAGCGCTACCAATGTTTCGGCTACACTTTTACTGACTTCCGCGAGTTGCTGGTGGCGTCCTAGCCCGATATGCTCGGCTGCGATTTCGTAGAGATCGGCAGCGATCATGTCAGCTGTAGCTCTTTCATCCATCAGCATGACATAGGCTTTGTCCGCATATTCGTCGTACTCATCGCTCGCTCCAGGGACATCCTCGATGCCGATTGGATCCCAATCGTGCAGCAGGATCTGACGAACGCGAGCCCGGTTCTTCCGAGATTGGTATTTGTTCCGGCCGTGCGCCATCTCGGATTCCTACGCGGCATCAGGGGAGTGCAAGACCGGCACCTTCCACCTCCAAGGTAGCGGTCGGCGAGCCGGGCTATATTGGATCTCTGTCGGTCTCACCCGCGCTGCGCGCCCATCCCCAGCGGCGCCAGCACCGGCTTCTGCAACGACCGCCGCTCCGAAGCCGTGCGCACATCCTCCGTCACCACGCGCACGCGGCTGTTGTAGGCGTGGCGGATGTGCTGGCGCGCGGCATCCTCGGCGCGCGCCGGGTCGCGGGCGAGGATGGCGTCGACGATCGCGGCGTGCTCGCGCTCGGCCTCCGCGATCCGGTCGGGGGCGTGATAGGTGGTGCGGCCCAGGAGCGGCACGAAGTTGAGCAGCGCGCGCAGGCTCTTCAGCAGGAAGCGGTTGTGCGCGGCGCGGTAGATCTGCTCGTGGAAGGCCTGGTTCTCGCGCGCGTGCGCGCGCGGGTCGGCGGGCAGGGCGCGCATCGCGTCGAGCAGGGCCGACAGGATGCGCAGCTCGGTGGGATCGGCGTGCCGGGCGGCCATCGCCGCGGCGGCGCCCTCCAGCCGCTCGCGCGTGTCGTAGAACTCGCTGATGGCGCCGAGATCGTAGAGCGTCACCGCGAGGCCGCCATTGGCGGCGTGCTCCAGAAGCCCCTCGGACAGCAGCCGGCGCATCGCTTCGCGCACCGGGGTCCGGCTGACGCGCAGCCAGGCGGAGATCTCGGTCTCCATCAGCCGCTGGCCGGGCTCCAGCGCGCCCTCGCGGATCGCCTCGTGCAGCCGCTCATAGGCCCAGTCGCTGCGGCCGCGACTGCCGGGCCGGCCGTCCTCTTCCGCCGCTGATTCCGCCCCGGGGAGGATGTCGTCGAGGCTCATGGGACAAACCTAGGCCATTGCGCCAAGTTCTTCAAGCAAAAAGATAATACCTATGTATACACATGTTCCTTGACGCATGCACGACTCCCCGGCAGCATCGGCCGCACGCAAGGAAAAGAGAGACGACGGAGGGAACGAAACGATGGCGACCGCCAACGAATACGATGTGATCGTCGTGGGCGCGGGCAATGCCGCGCTGTGCGCCGCCCTGTCGGCGCGCGAGCAGGGCAGCCGCGTGCTGGTGCTGGAGAAGGCGAGCGAAGAGGAGCGCGGCGGCAACTCCACCTTCACCGCCGGCGGCTTCCGCTTCGTGCATGACGGGCTGGAGGATCTGCGCGGCGACGTGCTCAGCGACTTGAGCGATGCCGAGGCGCGGCAGATCTACATCCCGCCGCTGCCGGCCGACCTCTACCTGCACGACCTGATGAAGGTCACCGAAGGGCTCTCGCAGGACGAGCTGGCCGACCTCCTGATCGGCCGCTCGCGCGAGACGGTGGTGTGGATGAAGAGCAAGGGCGTGCGCTTCATCCCCATGTTCGGCCGCCAGTCCTACAAGGTGAACGGCATCCACCACTTCTACGGCGGCGTGAACATCGAGGCGGTCGGCGGCGGCTGGGGCCTGGTCGATTTCCTGGTCAAGGCGGCGGAGCGCGCCGGCATCGAGATCCGCTATCGCACCGGCCTGCGCAAGCTGCTGCAGGCCAGGAGCGGCGCCGTCACCGGCGTGCTGGCCTTCGGCCCCGACGGTTACGAGGAGATCGAGGCCCGCGCCGTGGTGCTGGCCTGCGGCGGGTTCGAGGCCAATCCCGAGATGCGCACGCGCTATCTCGGGCCGGGCTGGGAGCTCTGCCGCGTGCGCGGCACCAAGCACAATACCGGCGACGGCATCCGCGCCGCGCTGGACATCGGCGCCCAGGCCTTCGGCGGCTGGTCGACCTGCCATGCCGTGCAGTGGGACATCAGCGCGCCGCCGTTCGGCGACCGCGTGGTGCTGGACAATTTCCAGAAGCATTCCTATCCGCTGGGCATCGTCGTCAACATGGCGGGCGAGCGCTTCGTCGACGAGGGCGCCGATTTCCGCAACCACACCTACGCCAAGTACGGCCGCGAGGTGATGAAGCAGCCGCAGCGCGCGGCGGTGCAGATCTTCGACAGCAAGACCATCGCCATGGTGCGCGACGAATACCGCATCAAGCAGGTGACCAAGGCCGAGGCCACCTCCCTCGAGGAACTGGCCCGGGCGCTCGAGATCGATGTCGACGGCTTCACCCGCACCGTCGCGGCCTACAACGCCGCCTGCCGGCCGGGCGACTACAATCCGGCCATCCTGGACGGCAAGCATACGGAAGGCATCGCGCCGCCCAAGTCGAACTGGGCACTGCCGATCGACGAGCCGCCCTATTACGGCTTCGTCGTGACCTGCGGCATCACCTTCACCTTCGGCGGCCTGCGCATCACCCCGTCGGGCGAAGTGCAGGACACGACCGACGCGACCATCCCGGGCCTCTACGCGGCCGGGGAGCTGGTGGGCGGCATCTTCTACCAGAACTACCTGGGCGGGGCGGGCCTGATGTCGGGCTCGGTGTTCGGCCGGCTGGCCGGACGCTCGGCCGGCCAGCATGCGGCGCGACCGGCGCGCGCGGCGGCGGAGTAGGGCCATGCACGATGTCAAAGGCAAGGCCTATCTCGTCACCGGCGGCGCGAGCCTGATCGGCTCGCATCTCGCCGACGCGCTGCTCGCCGGCGGCGCCGCGGAAGTGCGGCTGCTGGACAATTTCACGCTGGGCACGCCGGACACCATCGCGCATCTCGCCGCCGAGCCGCGCGTAAAGCTGATCCGCGGCGACGTGCTGCGGCTGAACGAGTTGCTGGAGGCGAGCCAGGGCGCCGACGGGGTGTTCGCGCTGGCCGGATTCCTGACCTTGCCCATGATGCAGAACCCGGCGCTGGGCGTGCAGGTGAACACCGTCGGCGTGCTGAACACGCTGGAGGCGGCGCGCTTCGCCGGCGTGCGGCGGGTGGTGTTCTCCTCCTCGGTCGCGGCCTACGGCAATGCCGAGGCGGACGTGCTGGAGGAGGACGCGGCGATGGTGACGGCCACGATCTCGCCGGTCAGCGCGGTCTATGGCGTCAGCAAGCTGTTCGGCGAGAGCCTGTGCCGGCTCTACGCCCAGAAATACGGCCTGCAGTTCAACGCGCTGCGCTTCGCCTCGGTGTATGGCGAGCGCCAGCATGCGCGGGCGGTGAACGCCAACTTCATCGCCGAGACCTACGAGCGCGTGCGAAAGGGCGAGCCGCCGGTGATCGTCGGCGACGGCAAGGAGGTGCACGACTACATCCACGTCACCGACATCGCCGCCGGCTGCGTGGCGGCCATGACCAGCGACACGCATGGCCTGGTGATGAACCTCGCCACCGCCGTGGATTCGACGCTGACCGAGGTGGTGCAGGCGGTGCTGAAGGTGTGCGGCTCGACGCTGAAGCCGGAATACCGTCCCGACACGCGGGCGGTGCGCTCGGCCGGCGGCACGCATCTCGGCTTCAGCCGCAAGCGCGCGGAGTCCGGCGATCGGCTGGGCGCCGCGCGTGCCGCTCGAGGAGGGCATCCGCCGCTACGTGCGCTGGCTCGATCGACGGAGCGCGGACCTCCGGGTCCGCGCATGAATCATGAATGCGGACCTGGAGGTCCGCGCTCCCGCAACGCCCGCCCGCAGCATCGCCCGGTTCGCGGCGGCGCTGCGCTACGAGGACATCCCGGCGGCCGTGCGCGAACGGGCGCGGATCCAGATCCTGGACGGGCTCGGCGTCGGCTTCGCCGCCAATGCCTATCCGTTCGCGGACAAGGCCATCGCCGGGCTCAGCGCGCTGGGCGGCGCGGGCGACTGCACGGTGCTGGGGCGCTGCGAGCGCCTGCCATTGCGCGACGCCGCGCTCGCCAACGGCATCCTGATCCACGGGCTCGACTTCGACGACACGCATCTCGCCAGCATCGTGCACGCCACCGCGGCCAGCCTGCCCTGCGCGCTGTCGCTGGCGGAGGCGCTCGACCTGCACGGCCGCGACCTGCTCGCGGCCTATGTCGCCGGCATGGAGGTGGCGATTCGCCTCGGCGCCGCGGTCAAGGGCGGTTTCCATCATGCCGGCTTCCACGCGACCGGCATCGTCTCGCATTTCAGCGCCGCCATCGTCGCGGGCAAGCTGCTGGGGCTCGACGAGGACCAGCTCGTCTCAGCCCAGGGTATCGCCGCCAGCTCCGCCTCGGGCCTGCAGGTCTTCCTCGAGGAAGGCGCCTGGACCAAGCGCTTCCATCCGGGCTGGGGCGCGGTGGCCGGCATCACCGCCGCGCATCTCGCGCGCGCGGGCTTCGTCGGCCCGAGCCGGCCTTACGAGGGCAAGTTCGGCCTGTTCGAGACCCACCTGCAGGGCGGGGCGGCGACGGCCGACCTGGCGCGGCTCGGCGCCGGGCTGGGCACGCAGTGGGAGCTCGGCGATACCGCGATAAAGCCCTATCCGGTGTGCCATTTCATCCATGGCGCCGCGGACGCCGCGCTCGCGCTGCGGGCGGAGCTGCCGTCGGCGCAGTCGATCGCGCGCATCCGCGTCCTGCTGCCCGAGCCGACATTGCCCATCGTCGCCGAGCCGGCGGACGACAAGCGCCGGCCGCAGACCGACTACGCCGCCAAGTTCAGCGCGCCCTTCGTGGTCGGGACGTGCCTGGTCCGGGGCCGCTTCGGCCTTGCCGAGCTGCAACCGCAGGCGCTGGCGGATCCGACGGTCCTGGCGCTCTGCCAGCGCACCGACTGCGCGAGCGACCCGGACACGGCCTTCCCGGCCTACTTCTCGGGCGGCGTCGAGCTGGAGCTGGACGACGGACGGCGGCTCAGGCGGCACGTGCGCGTCAACAGCGGGGCCGGCGCGCGGGCGCTCAGCGTGGACGAGGCGTCCGCGAAGTTCGCGGCGGCGGCCGGCATGGTGCTGAGCGCCGACCACGCCGGCCGGGCACGCGACGCGATCCTCGCCATCGACGAGCGACGCGTGCGGGACACGGCGCGGTCGCTCGGGATGCGTAGACAGTCAGAGGCGAAACATCGACCTCACCCTGAGGAGCATCGCGTACGATGCATCTCGAAGGTGGCACCTGCCTTGCCGTTGCCCACCCTTCGAGACGCGCACTTCGTGCGCTCCTCAGGGTGAGGTGGCAGTCAAGGGCTAGGACTGCGGCGTCTCGGCCGGCTGGGTGGCGCGCATCGAGGGGCGCTGCGACACGGTGTCGAGCCAGGCCGCGAGCCCGGGCGCCGCGTCGCGCCAGCCGTCCGACGGGTAGCGCCAGTCGTGGTAGCTGCAGGCGACGGCGATCGTGATCTGGGCGAGGTCGAAGTCCGGACCGAACTCCGCCACGCGCTTCTCCAGCACGCGATAGCAGCGCAGGCTGCGATCGCGCATCTTGCCGATGAAGTCCTCCGAGCGCTCGCCCTCGGCGCGCAGCAGCTCGGCGCGCCGGGCGATCTGCGCCTCGATGATGCCGCCTGCAACCGAGATGTCGGCGAGCGCCCGCCAGCGCGCCCGGCCGTCGCGCGGCAGCAGGCGAAAGCCGCCAAGCTCGCCGTTGACGTAGTCGCAGATCGCATGGGAATCGGCGAGGCAGAGGTCGCCGGCGACCAGCGCCGGAATCCGTTCGACCGGCGTGACCTGCGGGAAATCCGAGCCATGGGCGACGCCGCGCGTGGCCCAGCTATGCGGCCATCGGGTCTGCACGAACTCGAAGCGATCGCGAAGCCCCAGCTCGAGGATCGAGACGACGACCCGCCTGACCCAGGGCGAGGCGGGCGTGACGTAGAGGCGCATCGGCACGGTCTTCTCAGCGCCCCTGGAAGCGCGGCTTGCGGCGTTCCCGCCAGGCCTCGTGGGCCTCGGCCTTGTCCTCGCTCATCTCCAGCACCATGAAGCGGTAGGAATCGACCAGCGAGGCGTCGGCGATGTTGGGGATGTCCTGGCCGCGGTTCAGCGACTCCTTGACCATGCGCACGGCGAGCGGCGGCAGGCCGGCGATATGGTCGGCGACCGCCAGGGCGCGCGTCATCAGCTCGGCCTGCGGCACCAGCCACTGGGCGAGGCCGATGCGCCAGGCCTCCTCCGCGTCGAGCGGGAAGCCCATGGCCATCCGCATCGCCAGGCCCTTGCCGACGAGGCGCGCCAGCCGCGTGGCGCCGCCGTAGTTGGGCAGGATGCCGAGCGCGACCTGCGGCAGGCGCCATTCCGCCTTGTCCGAGGCGACGATCAGGTCGCAGCAGAAGGTGATGATGCAGCCGATGCCGATGGCGTAGCCGTTGACCGCGGCGATCACCGGCTTGGGAAAGTCGCTCACCAGGTTGGAGGGGAAGTCGCGCGCGCGGCCCACGCGCTTGAGGAAGGCCGCGGCCGAGCGCGTGTTGTGGGTGTTGGGATCGCGCAGGTTGGCGCCGGCCGAGAAGGCGCCGCCGGCCTCGTCGCCGGTCAGGATGACCGAGCGCACCTCGTCGTCGTCGGCCGCCGCGTCGAGGTGGCGGAGCAGGCCCTCGTTGTAGTCCTGGCCCCAGCAGTTGCGGGCCTCGGGACGGCTCAGCGTCAGGATGCCGGTGTGGCCCTGCTTGCGATAGAGAAGCGGCATGCGTGTTTCCTCGCTTTTCGTCACGATAGCGCGATTCAAAAGCTAAGGCTTCCTCGCCAGCACGAAGGCCGACAGGCCGGCCAGCCGGTTGACGGCAAACAGCGGCAGCTCGGCGGCGCAGATCGCACCCAGCAGACCGTTGGCCAGGGGACCGTGCCTGGCGAGGCTGCTGCGGGGCTCGCTCGTGGTGCGCTGCGCCAGCCGCACGGCCGCGGCGAGCGGGAAGACGAGGCCGAAATAGTACGCGCCGCGCACCACGTCGAGGCCGGCCTCGCGCAACACCGCCTCGATCCCGGCCAGGCGATAGCGCCGCTTGTGCTCGAGGAAGACGTCGTGGCCGCTCCACAGGAACTGGAAGGCGGGCACCGTCACCAGGAAATGCGCGCCCCGCGGCACCTTCTCGGCATAGTGGCGGACCAGGCCGCGATCGTCCTCGACATGCTCCAGCACGTCCATCATCAGCACGAGGTCGCAGTCGGCGGCGTCGACCCCGCGGCGGTAGCGCACCGGCTTGCCGGTCACGCTGTCGTCGCGGTCGCTGGCGTAGCCGGTATCGACGCAGAGCGCCGACTGCGCTTCCGTCCCGGCCAGCAGATGGCGCGAGAAGAAGCCCGAGCCCGCGCCGACATCGAGGATGTGCCGGGGCCGGATGCCGGCGACGGCGCGGCCGAGCGCGGCGGCCTTGGCGCGATAGTACCAGTGCCGGCCGATATCGGCGCCGAGGATGTCCTCTTCCTTGAGGTCCATGGGTCGGGATCAGGATTTCGGCGGATGGACGGCGCCGTCCTCGTAGATCCCCTCGACGACGTAGATCGGCCGGCTCTTCACCTCGAGAAAGAGGCGCCCCAGATACTCGCCGATGATGCCGAGCGAGAGGAGCTGGATGGCGCCCATCAGCAGGACGGCGATCAGCAGCGAGGCGTAGCCCGGCGTGTCGATGCCCAGGATCAGCACGCGGGTGACGATGAACAGGGCGTAGAGCACGGCGATGGCGGCGATCGCCACGCCGACATAGAACCAGGCGCGCAGCGGCGCCGTGGAGAAGCTCACCACGCCGTCGAGGGCGAAGTTCCACAGCCGCCACAGGTTGAACTTGGTGGTGCCCGCCGCGCGCTGCGGCCGCTCGTAGGGCACGCCGATGGCGTTGAAGCCGACCCAGGCGAACAGGCCCTTCATGAAGCGGTTGCGCTCGGGAAGCTGGCGCAGCACGTCGACGGCGCGCCGGTCGACCAGGCGGAAGTCGCCGACATTCTCGGGAATGCGCACCGGCGACATCGAGTTGAACACCCGGTAGAACCAGCCGGCCGACAGGCGCTTGGCGGCGGTGTCCGAGGCGCGCAGCGTGCGCACGCCGTAGACGATGTCGTAGCCCTCGCGCCAGCGCGCCATGAAGGGCTCGATCAGCTCGGGCGGATCCTGCAGGTCGATGTCCATCGGCACGATGACGTCGCCCTTGGCATGGTCGATGCCGGCGGTGAGCGCCGCCTCCTTGCCGAAGTTGCGCGACAGGTTGACCACCCGGATGCGATGGTCGGCGCCGCTGCGGTCGAGCAGGTGGCCGAGCGTGTCGTCGCGCGAGCCGTCGTTGACGAACACGATCTCGAAGCGGAAGCCGTCGCGCTCCATCAGCGGCGGCACCGTGTCGAGGAAGATGTCGATCGATTCCTCCTCGTTGAAGACCGGCACCACCAGCGACAGCAACGGATCGGCGATCCGGCGCGCGCGCTGGCCGGCGAGCTGGCGTTCCAGGGTGGAGCCGTGGCTACGAGGGGCGGAAAGGATCGATTCGGGCACGAGCGCGGGTTCCATCCAACATTGCTTTGATCTCTCGTTTCCCTGTTCTCAAAACATCAAAAGAGGGGGCCACATCAACCCCGATTTCACGTCGGACCGCAGGTCATCACCGTCCCTGCAGCACTCAATGTGCGCAATAGCGCCGAGCAGTGAATTCAAGGAACATCCGATCCTGTGCATCGTGCGCATGTTCGAGCGTCTCTGCAACATCGGCGCATGCGAAGGGCAGCCACTGGGTGGCGCCTCCAGGCTGATGGAACAGCACGCTTTGCCGGCCGGAACGAAAGAAGCTGTAGAAGGGGAGCACGACGCGGAACCAGTCGTAGGTCGGCATCACCACGTCGCGCACATAGTGCTGGCCTGCAGCGTACTTGAACAGGATGCGTGCAGCCGCCGGCTCCGGGCGCCTCGACGGCCATGGGTCCGGGAGGGCGGCGACGTCCGTCACGCCGGGCGTCAGTTCGCGGTCGAGGAAACGGCCGAAGAGGAACAGGTCGACACTGTAGGACACGACAGCCACCGCACAGATCGCGGCAAACAGCATCAGCGGCCGCTCCGCCTGCCGCAGCCATTCGACGGGAGCCGGCAGCGCGAGAAGGACAGCCAGCACCAGCACGTAGGCGGCCGTGGGACGCGCATAGATCCAGGTCATGAGGCCCGTGCCGGCCACCGCGCACCACAGGCCGAGAGCGGCGACCACCAGGGTTGCCGGCCGCACGATGCGCCACCGAATGCCGGCTGCGACGGCGCCCGGCACCAGCAGCAGGAACCACAGCGCCGCCAGCATTGGAAAGAAGGCGAGTGTCTTCAGCATCCAGGCGGGGTTGATGTAGTCGTACCGGCCGGTCCCGAGCGCGGCGGTGATCGTCGGGTTGGTTGGCGGCAGCCATCGGCTGGTCGCGAAATAGGCGGCCAGCAGGAGCACCGACAGTGCCACGGCGGCAACCAGGCTGCGAGGCGGCGGCGGCCGGCCGAGCGCGCCCAGCAACGACCCGGCAACGACGTAGAGGATGCTCATCAGCGCCAGGGCGGGGTGGGTGAAGGCCATCACGGCGCCCAGCAGCAGGGTTGCCATGACGACGTCTCGTGTCGGACGCGTGGCGTCGGACAGCAGCGCCAGCCAGATCAGCCACAAGCCAATGCCGACGATCAGCTCGCTCGGGAAGTACATCAGAACCAAGACGATCGCGAGATAGAGGCGGGAGAACAGCCGGTTGCGTTCGACGGCCCGCAGCACCAGCCACAGCGCGAGGGGCACTGCGAAGTAGAGGGCATGAGCCAGGGTCAGGTAGGCGTCCGCGCCCAGCCCGAGGACCGCGCGCGCCGCCCAAGCCGGTCCGAACAGCATCAGTACCGAGACCGCGCGACCCGTGATCTGATCGAAGTACAGATGCCACGCATCGCCGAACCAACCGGCGGACATGAGCACGGCGCCATCGTTCAACAGGAGGCAACGGGTCCAGGTACCCAGCAGAGCCGCCAGCAAGAAGGCGCCCAGCAAGGCCTTGTCGCTGCGCGCCATCAGGCTTCGTTCCTTCGACTGTCGGGCAACGTGCGTCCCTCAGCATCTTCGATGCAGCAGTCGCGCAATCGCACACGCCGTAGCAGCCGGCTCCTGAAGCTGTCGTGACATCCCATTCGAATAGCAATGTCGCCGGAGTCTTTGCAGCCGCCAAAGCTCCATGCCCCAGCATGGTCACGGCCGGCTCCCTCGACAGTGCCGGCTCCCTGGAGAAAAGAAAGCAGACCGTGGATGATTCAGAGGACATCCCGCATGGCTCAATCGGCAAGCAGCGACGACGAACCGATCTTCACGCGGCATCCATCCGTGCGCGTTGCGAACGGTCTGCTGGCAAGGCTCGCGACTGGCAACTCCTCGCTCGCGGCGCTCGTGCTGCTGGCGGGCCTGCCGCTGCTGGCGGCGGCCTGGGCGCTGCTGTCGCCAGCCCATGTCCTTTCACGGACAATGACCTGGGACCTGCTGTTCAATCTCGCCGGGGCGTGGCACCTCTACTTTGCGCACGTGCCGCATGTCGATTTCCACGACCCTGTCGGCCATCTCGACTACCTGTTGACGGCGGCAGGCTTCCACGTCTTCGGGCCGTCGCCGCGCGCGGTTCTCGCCGGGATGACGATCGTGGCGGTCGTGCTGTTCGCCGCCGGCTGCTTCGTCGCATGGCGACGCCTGCCGCTGCTGCCGGGCGCGGTCTTTGTCGTCTTCTGCTGCCTGCTGGTCATGATGCCGGCAAATGTCGGCGAGGCGCCGAACGCCTATTCCTTCGCGATGTCCTACAACCAGTACTGTTGGGCCGCCCTCTGCATCCTGACGCTGACGCTGTTCCTGCCGCCCGGCAACGCCGGCAAGGCCGACGTCGCCGACATCCTGATTGCCGGCGCGCTGCTGCTGGCGATGTACTACGTCAAGATCACCTACTTCGTCGTCGGCTTCGCGGCGCTGCCCCTTGCCGTGGCGGTGTGCCCACATGTCCGCGCGCGGTGGCGCGGCTGGACCGCGATGGGGGTGCTCGTGGCGGTCAACGCAGTGGCGCCCTACAACCATCCGTATCTGCTCGACCTCTGGTCGGTCGCCCAGGCCGGCGGCGTGCGCGACAAGTTCACCATCCAGCTCCTGCGCTATTTCACCAATTCGGCGGAACCCGCGGCGTACGTCGCCGGCCTGGCGGTGGCGACATGGGCATGGCGGCGCGGCTACGCGCCACCGCGCTTGCCCCTGGCCGCCGCCTATCTGATCGCGGGCGGCGCCTGCCTGCTGTCGCAGAATGCGCAGATGGGCGGGATCCCGCTGGCGATGGTCATCCCATTCCTGCTGTACGATTCGTTCCGGCGACAGTTCGCGCGCCAGCGACCTGACGGCCTCATGATGCCGTTGCTGGTGCTCCTGGCGTTTCCATTGTCCTACATCGGCACGTCAACCCTCAGTCTCGCGGCATACCGGTTCAATGCAGCAAGCGACAGGGGGGTGCGCGTCGTCGAAAGCACCAACCTCAAGGGGCTCGCGGTCCCGAGCGAGGAGGATGGGCTGCTCGAAGCATTCTCCGCCGGCAATGCAGGCCATGCCCTGCTCAACCGGTCCCGCGCCGTCTATGCGCAATTCGAACTGTCCCCGTTCGAATACGTGGAAACGATCCTGGAGGCTGCGCACCTGATGGCCGGACGGCGGTACGAACGAGGCGGTATCGCCGTGTTCGACCAGGTCAATCCGCTGCCTTTCATGCTTGGCCTGCCGCCCCCGCGCGGCGGCAACCTGTGGCTGGGAACCACCAAGCCGATCCCGCCGGCGGACCGGTTCTTCGCCGAGATCGACTACGTTCTCGTTCCAAAGTTCTCGACCGACAGTCCGACGACCAAGGCCATCACGAATGCCTACGCCCCTTATCTGGACGAGCATTTCCGCCGGGTCGAGGAAAGCCGCAGCTGGTTCCTGTTCGCCCGCGACGACCGGCGTTCGAAGCCGCGGCCGTAGCAACTCAAACCGCTTTCACCGGAAGACCACCTTTCCCTGCTGAGCGAGACCGCCCTTGCCGTCGGCGATCCAGGTGGTAACGGCGCCGTCGAACTCGTGCCGTGCCTGCACCGTGAGGGCGGGCCCGGCATAGACCGGCGACAGCGCGCGGAACTCGAAGCTCCGGGCGGCCTTTCCGGGGTTGGAGCGGCGCGCCAGTTCCATCTGCAGCATGCCCATCAGCGGGCCGTGGACGATCAGGCCGGGGTAGCCTTCGGTGCCGGTGACATAAGGCTGGTCGTAGTGGATGCGATGGCCGTTGAAGGTGAGCGCGGAGAAGCGGAACAGCAGCACGGGATCGGGCACGATCTTCTTGGTCCAGGTGGCGCCGCTCGGCGCGGGCCGCGGTTCGCGCTGCTTCTCGCCCGGCCTGGCGGCCTCGCGATAGACGATGTCGTGCTCCTCGACGAACGAGACGCCGCGCGCGCCCGATACGGTGTGCTCGACCGTCACGAACACCATCGCGCCGGTCGAGCCGGTCTTGGGCTCCACCGACTTGATCCTCGAGGCGCGCCGGATCGTGTCGCCGACGCGCAACGGCTCGCCGTCGAAGGCGAAGCGGCTGCCCGCCCACATGCGCCGCGGCAGCGGCACCGGCGGCAGGAAGTCGCCGCGCTCGGCATGGCCGTCCGGGCCGATCCTCGATTGCGGGACGGCCTCGAGGAAATAGAGCCAGTGCCAGAGCGGCGGCAGGGCGTCGCCGGTGCGGGGGGCGGGATCGTGCTCGTCGAAGGTGGCGGCAAGCGCGCGCACCGGGAAGGGGGCGGCGAAATCCTCGACGGTCTGCTCGCGGCCGACCCATTGACGCATGCTTTCCAGCGACATTTCGCCATTTCCTCCGTTCGGGCCGCGACTCTGGCACTGCCAGCGCGGGGTGGAAAGAGTGACGCGCCGCCGCTATATACCGGCGCGACAGCCCAAATCGGAGCGGCCATGACCACGTTTGACGATCGCGAGAAGTCGTTCGAGAAGAAGTTCGAGCACGACCAGGAACTGCAATTCAAGGTCAATGCCCGGAAGAACAAGCTGCTGGGCCTGTGGGCGGCCGGCCTGATGGGCAAGGCGGGCGCCGACGCCGAGGCCTACGCCAAGGACATCGTCATGGCCGAGTTCGAGAAGCCGGGCGACCACGACGTGATCCACAAGCTGATGCACGACCTCGCCGCGGCCGGCAAGCCGACGGAGGACCACACCATCCGCAAGCAGGCCGAACGGCTGCTGCTTGCGGCCAAGCAGCAGGTGATGACGGAGACGCATTAGACCGGGCGCGCCCGGCAGGAGTCAGCCGAAGACGCGCTTGAAGATCGTGTCGACGTGCCTGGTGTGGTAGCGCATGTCGAACAGCGCCACCAACTCGTCGTCCGACAGGAACTGCCGGATCTCCTTGTCGGCGCGGCATAGCGCCAGGAACGAGGCGTTGCCGCGCCAGGCGTCCATGGCGTTGCGCTGGACGGCGGCGTAGGACTCCTCGCGGCTCATGCCCTTCTGGGTCAGCGCCAGCAGCACGCGCTGGGAGAAGACGAGGCCGCCCAGCGAATCGAGATTGGCCCGCATGCGCTCGGGATAGACCACGAGCTGCTCGACCACCGAGGCGGCGCGGCCCAGGGCGAAGTCCAGGGTCACCGTGGCGTCCGGCGCGATGTAGCGCTCGGCCGACGAGTGGGAGATGTCGCGCTCGTGCCACAGGGTCACGTTCTCCAGCGCCGGCACCACGGCGCTGCGCACCACGCGGCCGAGCCCCGTCAGGTTCTCGGTCAGCACCGGGTTGCGCTTGTGCGGCATGGAGGAGCTGCCCTTCTGCCCCTCGGAGAAGAACTCCTCGGCCTCGCGCACCTCGGTGCGCTGCAGGTGGCGGATCTCGGTGGCGAGGTTCTCGATCGAGGCGGCGACGACGGCCAGCGCGGCGAAGAAGGCGGCATGGCGGTCGCGCGGGATGACCTGGGTCGAGACCGGCTCGACCTTGAGGCCGAGCTTGGCGGCGACGTGCTCCTCGACCCTGGGGTCGATGTTGGCGAAGGTGCCGACGGGGCCCGAGATGGCGCAGGTCGCGATCTCGGCGCGGGCGGCGACCAGGCGCGCGCGGTTGCGGGCGAAGGCGGCGTAGTGGCCGGCCAGCTTGACGCCGAAGGTCGTAGGCTCGGCATGGATGCCGTGGCTGCGGCCGATGGTGAGCGTGTCCTTGTGCTCCAGCGCGCGCTTCTTCAGCGCCGCCAGCAGCCGGTCGACGTCGGCGATCAGGATGTCGGCGGCCTGGGTGAGCTGGACGGCGAAGGTGGTGTCGAGCACGTCCGACGAGGTCAGGCCCTGGTGCACGAAGCGCGACTGCGGGCCGATGAATTCGCCCAGCCAGGTCGTGAAGGCGATCACGTCGTGCTTGGTCACGCACTCGATGGCGTCGATCTTCTCGACATTGGCGGCCGGCTCGGCCTTGAGCGCGGCCATCGCCTTGCTGCCGCCGTCCCAGATCGCCCGGGCCGCCTCCTTCGGGATGACCCCCAGCTCGGCCATGGCGTCGCAGGCATGCGCCTCGATCTCGAACCAGATGCGGAAGCGGTTCTCGGGCGCCCAGATGGCCGCCATCTGCGGCCTTGTATAGCGGGGAATCATGGCCGGGTTTTTAGCTCCAATGACCCGGCGGCGCCATGTTAAGAAGTGTCGCCACGGGCTGCGGCCCGGCTGGCGAGCCGGAGCGGGCGGCGTTTGCGGGGGTGCTCTGGCAACGACAAACACAAGTGCGGCGCCGGCCTGCGGCTCAGCGGATGCGCCGCTGCCGCGTAGTGTGAATGGGCCGGCACGCCAAACGCGAGCGCCGTGATCACCTTCAACTGTCCTTCTCGGTAGCGAATCATACTTTTGATGTTTTTCTAACCTCCGGCATTGACGCCCGCTGCTAGGATACGGGAAATGGAATTCGCCCGTAGCGATTGTGCGCGGGCAAGGGGGGGGACTCTCGCAATGCATTGTCGTGTGCGGAAGCGGCGTGCTGCGTTGACAACCGGCTTGTTGCTCGGCACCTGCCTCTCACCGGCTCCTCTCTGGGCAGCCGATTTCATCGTCAGCAACAACGCCGACAGCGGCGCGGGCTCGCTGCGTCAGGCCATCATCAGTTCCAACAGCGCCGGCGGCAGCAACAACATCATCATCAACAGCGGCGTCGGCACCATCACGCTGACCAGCGGCGACCTGCCGATCGTGCAGAACAACGCCACCATCGTCGGCAACAACAACACGATCAACGGCAACAACCAGTTCCGTGGCCTGTTCATCGGTGCCTTCTCGGGCTCGACCCAGGTGCCGGTGACCGTCTCTGTCCAGGATCTCACCATCGCCAACACCCGCGCGCTGGGCGGCACGGGAGGGCAAAGGGGCGGCGGCGGCGCCGGGTTGGGCGGCGCCATTTTTGTTGCCAACCAGGCCACCCTGACCGTCAGCAACGTGAACCTCACCGGCAATGCCGCCGTCGGCGGCAATGGCGGGGTCGCGCCCAGCGGTCTGGGCGGCGGCGGCGGGATGGGGGGCAACGGGGGCACCCAGGTGGGCGGCGGCGGCGGCCTCGGCTCCGGCGCCACGGGCGGGAACAACAACACCTCCGCCCAGGGCGGTATCGCCACCGGGGCCAGCAGCGGCGGCGCCGCCGGCAACCCCGGTGCGACAGGGGCCGGCGCCAACGGCGGCGGCGGTGGGGGCAACAATTCCGGCGTGTCGCCTCTCGGCGGCGCTGCCGGCGGCGGCGGCGTCGCGGGCGGCGGCGGCGGCGGAGTGGGTGGCAACGGTGGTGCCGGTGGCTTCGGCGGCGGCGGCGGTAGCGCTTCTGCTTCCGGCGGTAACGGCGGTGCGGGTGGCTTCGGCGGTGGCGGTGGAGCCTCACCCAATGGACAGGCTGGGGCAGGCGGCTTCGGCGGCGGCGGCGCCAGCGGCGGCAGCAGCGCTGGGCAAGGCGGCTTCGGCGGCGGCAATGGCGTTACCGGCGGCGGGGTTGGTGGTGGCGGCGGCGGCGGCATGGGCGGCGCGGTCTTCGTCCAGCAGCAACTTCTATTCCGGCGCCACGACCGTGAATGCCGGGACCCTGCAGCTGGCGGCCGGCGCCTCGCTGCCGGTCGGTGGTGCGCTTGCGATCAACGGCGGCACCTTCGCCACCAACGGCAATGTCGGGATCGGGACCCTGTCGGGCACCGGCGGCACGATCAATCTGGTGTCGGGCACGCTCACCGCCAGCAGCGCCAGCGACACGACGCTGGCGACGACGATCACGGGTGCCGGCGGCCTCACCAAGGCGGGCACCGGCACGCTGAACCTGACCGGCGCCAACACCTACACGGGGGCAACGTCGGTGCTCGGCGGCACCCTGGCCGTCAACGGCAGCCTCACCAGCAACGTCACCGTCAATGTCGGCGGCACCTTGGGCGGCAGTGGCGTCATTGCGGGCAGCGTCACGACGCTCGGCACGCTCGCTCCCGGCAACTCGATCGGCACGCTGACGGTCAACGGCAACTACGTTCAGGGCACGGGCAGCACCTACACGGTCGAGGTCAACAGCGCGGGCCAGAGCGACAGGCTCAACGTCACCGGCACGACGACGCTCAACGGCGGCACGGTGGCGGTGCAGGCGCAGTCGGGCACCTACGCGCGCAACACGACTTACACCATCCTGACGGCCAACGGCGGCGTGAGCGGCAGCTACGCCAACGTCACCAGCAACTTCGCCTTCCTGACGCCGTCGCTCGCCTACGACGCCAACAACGTCTATCTCAGCCTGTTCATGAGCCAGAGTGCCTTCGCCGCCGGCGCGCAGACGCCCAACCAGTATGCCGTTGGCACGGTGCTCGACCAGGTGAACGCATCCGCCACCGGTAACTTCGCCACGGTGCTGGGTGCGCTCGGCGTGCTCACCACCCAGCAGGGCCCGCAGGCGCTGAACCAGATCAGCGGCCAGCCCTATGCCGACTTCGGCACGGTGAACGTGCAGGGCAGTACGCTGTTCATGAACGCCGTCGGCCAGCAGCTCGCCGCGGCGCGCGGCGGGGCGGCCGGCAGCGGCACGCGCCAGGCGCTGGCGCAGGCCTGCGACGGAGAGGCCTGCGATGTCGCGACGGGCCTGTGGGGCACCTGGGTGAGCGGGCTGGGCGGCTTCGGTAACGTGCTGGGCAATGGCAACAGCCAGACGCTGACCTACAACTTCATCGGCACCGCCGCCGGCATCGACTATCGCCTCACGCCCAACGTGCTGCTGGGCATCGCGGCGGGCTATACCTACGGCCAGCAATGGGTCGACAGCTTCTTCGGCAAGGGCTGGTCGAACACGCTGAACGTGACGGCCTATGGCAGCTTCACCCTGGATGGGTTTTATGCCGATGCGCTGGCGGGCTACGCCTACTCCAACAACCAGGCGCAGCGGCAGCTGTTCATCCCCGGCCTGCAGCCGCTGACGGCCAACGGCAGTACCGGCGCCAACCAGTTCCTGGGCCAAGTCGAGACCGGCTACCGCATCGGCGTGTTCGCGCCGTCCGCGACGACCGTAACTCCCTTCGCCCGCCTGCAGGTGATGTCGGTCAACCAGGCGGCGTTCAGCGAGTGGGGTGCGAACTCCTTGAGCCTCAACGTTGCGCAGCAGACGACCAGCTCGGTGCGCTCGACCTTCGGCGCCGACTTCGGCGGCGCCTTCAACCTCGGCAACCAGCGCACCCTGGACATGGCGGTGCGCGTAGGCTGGCTGCACGAGTATGCCAACACGGGCCGGCCGGTGACGGCGGCCTTCGCGGGCGCGCCGGTCAACGGCTTTACGGTCTACGGCGCCACGCCGCAGCGCGATTCGGCGGTGATCGGCCTGCAGGCCAGGACCCTGGTCGCCGACGGCGCGCAGATCTACGCCCGCTACGACGGCGAGCTCGGCGGTGGCTCCGACAATCACGCCTTCACCGCCGGCGTGCGGCTGACCTGGTAGCACGCCGAGCGGTGCCACCGCGCGATGCCGTGCTAAGAAGTGCCGGCATGAAGGAGACTTTGATCCCGCTGGCCCAGTGTCCGCGTGAAACCCTGGCCGCCATCGAGGGCGTGCTGACCGACATCGACGAGACCGTCTCGACCCGTTCCCAGCTTACGGCCGAGGCTTATGGCGCCATGGAGGCGCTGAAAAAGTCCGGATTCCGCGTCATTCCGGTGACCGGCCGGCCGGCCGGCTGGTGCGATCTGATCGCCCGGTTCTGGCCGGTCGACGCCGTGGTCGGCGAGAACGGCGCCTTCTGGATGTGGCACGACCATGCGGCGGGCAAGCTCCGGACCCGTTTCGTGCAGGGCGAGGCCGAGCGCGCGGACGGGCGGCGGCGCCTGGAGGTGGTGCGGGCCCGGGTGCTGCGCGAGGTGCCGGGCGCGGCCGTCGCCTCCGACCAGCCCTATCGCGCGGCCGACCTCGCCATCGACTTCTGCGAGGACGTGCCGGCGCTGGCGCATGACGAGATCCGCCATATCGTGAAGATCTTCGAAGCCGAGGGCGCCCACGCCAAGGTGAGCTCGATCCATGTCAACGGCTGGTTCGGCGACTACGACAAGCTCACCACCAGCCGGCTGATGATGCGCGAGCTGTTCGGCGTCGATCTCGGGGCCAGCCGCGCGCGCTACATCTTCTCGGGCGATTCGCCCAACGACGCGCCGATGTTCGGCTTCTTCCCCAACGCCGTGGGCGTGGCCAATGTGCGCGACTTCGCGGCCGACATGGATCACCTGCCGCGCTGGATCACCGTGGCGCGCTCGGGCGCGGGCTTCGTCGAGCTGGCGCAGGCGCTGATCGCGGCGCGCCGCTGCACTAACTAGCGCATCGGCGGGCCGACCAGCAGGGAGCCGTAATGAGTGATGCTGTCGGCCTGGCTCCAGACGCCGATGGCGCCCGGCTGCGGCAGGCTGCGGTCGGTGACCTCGAACAGCTTCTGGCGGTCGAGCTCGACGGCGAACCGGTCGTTGTCGGCGATCACCCGCAGGGAATGCCACTTGTCGGAGGCCACCGGCGCCTCCTTGTCGGCGAGCTGGCGGCGCTTGCCCTTCTCCACGCGGTAGAGCCGCACCGAATTGTCGAGGGCATTGGCCCGCACCACGTAATAGTCGTTGGCGTTCTGCGCCCTGAACATCAGGCCGCCGACCCGGGCGCGGGTGCCGCTGAGCGGCTTGAAGCGCAGGGTGGCATCGATGTCGCGGGCCGCCCCCTGGTCGTAGATGCAGAGCGGGAAGCGCAGGTCGTTGGGGTCGTCCGCCATCTCCGCCAGCGCCCAGCCGTCCGGCCCGTCGGGGTCGGCGACGGCCCGCCAGTCTGGCGGGCGGCCGATGCCGGTCATGCCCTGGGTGCAACCGACGCGGCCGGCGGGGGTGGTCAGCGGCACGACGAACTGGGCGGAGGCCGGCGTGGCGAACAGCAGCGCGGCCAGGGCGAGGAGGAAGCGCATGCACGATATTAGCCCGGGATCGCGGCAAAGGGCCGGCGGAATCGTCGCGCGCTTGACCGTCCGTTGCGGACGGAGGAGTTTACGCCCCGGCCGCCAAGCGGCGTCCTTACTGAAGGGGGGAACACCATGCGTCTTTGCACGATTCTGAGCGGCGGCAAGCCTGCCGTCGGGGTCAAGAGGGGCGACGGCAAGATCGTCGACCTTTCCAAACAGATGCCGCGCGGCCCGAAATCCGTGGTCGAGATCCTGGCCGGCGGCAAGAAGCTGCAGGCCGCCGTCGCCAAGGCCTGCGACAAGCCCAAGGCGGGCGCCACGGTGTCGGAGAAGTCGGCCAGGTACCTGTGCCCGATCCCCAACCCGGGCAAGATCCTGTGCATCGGGCTGAACTACCGCAAGCATGCCGAGGAGACCGGCAGCCCCATCCCCGCCTATCCGGTGGTGTTCTGCCGTTTCGACAACACGCTGGTGCCGCACAACGGCAAGATGCCGCGTCCCACCGCCTCCGACCAGCTCGACTGGGAGGCCGAGCTCACGGTCGTGATCGGCAAGAAGTGCCGCAACGTCCCCAAGGAGAAGGCGCTGGGCGTGATCGCGGGCTATGCCTGCTTCAACGACGGTTCGGTGCGCGACTGGCAGCGCAAGTCAGGCGGCCAGTTCACCCTGGGCAAGAACTTCGACGGCACCGGCGGCTTCGGTCCCGACATCGTCACCTCCGACGAGCTGCCGCCGGGCGGGGCGCCGCTGCGCATCATGACCCGCGTCAACGGCAAGGTCATGCAGGACAGCAACACCGACGACCTGATCTTCGACGTGCCGACCCTGGTGCACGAGCTCAGCAAGGTCATGACCCTCGATCCGGGCGACATCATCATTACCGGCACGCCCTCGGGCGTGGCCATGGCGCGCAATCCGCAGGCCTGGCTGAAGCCGGGCGACGTGTGCGAGGTCGAGATCGAAAAGATCGGCGTGCTGCGCAACCCGATCGTGCAGGGAGCCTAGGCGACGCGCGCATGATCGTGGTGGCGTTCCGGCTCGACGTCGAGCAGGAGGCGCCGTTCAGCGCGTTCTATCATCACCGGTACATCCCGAACCTGATGCGCGACGTGCCGGCGATCCAGTCGGCGCGTCGCTACCAGGAACATCACGTCACGGGATCGCTGAAGTATTACGCCAAGCAGTTCCTCACGCTCTTCGAAGGCGATTCCGAAGACGGCGAGCGCCAGGCGGTGCAGGCGATCCGCGCGCGGCAAGGCGAGGACGAGGCCGACTGGCGCAAGTGGCAGGCGCTGGCTGTTCGCGACCTGCAGACGCCGTGCATCTACCGCCAGAGATGGGCGCATCGCAGGGCGCCGCTGGACGGCAATTTCGGCAGCCGTCCCTTCTTCATGGTGAGCGTCGAGCTGAGGCCCGGGCCCGAGCAGCGCTTCCACGACTGGTACGAGCAGGACTACCTGCCCAAGAACGTCGCCGACGTTCCGTACTGGGTGGCTTGCCGGCGCTACAGCAGCGAGGGCCGGCAACCGGCACGGCATCTGGCGATCTACGAAGCCGCCGATCTCGCCGGGCTGGACGAGAGCCTCGACATGATGCGCGCGCCCTATCGCCTGGCCGAGAACATGGCGTGGAAGCAATGGGACGCCGGCGAGCAGCCGGCGATCACCTGGGAAGACGCCGCGACGTTCAAGCCGATCTACCGGAACCCATGATCACGCCTTGCGCGGGATGTGGTCGATGCCGCCTATCATGAGGCGGGTGGCGAACTCGGTGGCGGCGGCGGGGTCGACCGGGTCGCGCGCCACCATGATCATCGAGATCTCGAAGGCCACGCCCGACATCGCGGCGGTCAGGTAAGACACGTCGACATTGGGCAGGATGCCCTGGGCCCGCGCCGCGCGGATGTCCTCGCTCAGCGCCAGGGCGAGCGCGCGCACGTCGGGCTTGTCGAGCAGGGTGCGGATGGCGGTGAAGTTCCGGCGGGCCAGCGCCAGCAGCTCGGCGTCCTCGACGATGAAGTCGAAGTAGACCGCGTAGTGGCGCCGGAAGAATTCCTCGGCGGTGGCGGCCTTGCCGCGGCCCTCGCGATGGCGCTTCAGGAGCTCGCCGGTCAGCTCGCCGACCACGGCCTCGAAGATCTCCTCCTTGTCCTTGAAGTAGTTGTAGAAGGTGCCCGACGCCAGGTCGGTGCGGCGCACGATGTCGCGCACGCTGGCCGCGCCATGGCCCATCTCGGCGAATACCGCGCGCGCCGCCTTCAGGAGGGCGATGCGGTTCTCCGCCTTGTTCTGCTCGCGCCGGCCTGACCGTTCGCGCTGCTGGGTCGTGACCTCGATCTCCTCGTCCATCCTCAACGTCCTAATTGCGCCAGTTCATGCCGCAGGCCGGCCACCATCTCGTCCAACGCCCGCGCCGCCGCCTGCAGGGCGCCGCGCATGCCGGCGAAGCCATGGATCAGCGAGTCGAACTCGCGATGGATGGTCTTGACGCCGGCCGCCGCCAGGCGGTCGGCATAGGCCTGGCCCTCGTCGCGCAGCGGATCGAAGCCCGCCGTGTAGACCAGTGCCGGCGGCAGCCCGCCGAGGTCGTCGGCGCGAAGCGGCGAGGCGCGCGGATCGTCCACCTCGCCGGGATCGTTGAGATAGTGACCGCGAAACCATTCCATGCCGGCGCGGGTGAGCAGGAAGCCCTTGCCGCAGCTCGTGTAGGAGGCGCTTTCCATGGCGAGGTCGGTGGCGGGATAGATCAGCCACTGCAGGCAGGGCGGCCGCGCTTCGCCGCGCAGCAGGCGGGCGGCGACGGTGGCGATGGTGCCGCCCGCGGAGTCGCCGGCGATCACGATGCGCGCCGGGTCGATGCCGAGGGCGACCGCCTCGGCCGACAGCCAGCGGAAGGCGGCGACGGCGTCGTCGATGGCGGCCGGGAACTTGTGCTCGGGCGCCAGCCGGTAGTCGACAGCGATCAGCACGCAGCCGGTGCGGGCGCAGAAGAAGCGGCAGGGCAGGTCGTAGGCCTCGAGGCTGCCGATCGTCCAGCCGCCGCCGTGGAAATAGAGGATGGTCGGCAGCAGGCGCGCCACGCTGCCGGCCGGCCGGTAGAGGCGGATGCGCAGCCGGCCGCCCGGCCCCTCGATGGTGCGATCGACGATCTCGCCCACCGGCGCGGGCCTGCCGCCCAGCAGCGGCAGGACGGCATCGAACTCGGTGCGGGCGTGCGCCACGCTCATGGTCTCGATGGGGACCTGGCCGCTGCGGGCCAGCAATTGCAGGAACCATTGCGTGCGCCCGTCCAGGGTGCGGCCGTCGACCGTCATCGGCGGGCCGGCCAGGATATTGACCCAGGAAATCGGCATGCGCAGGGCCAGGTTGGCCGCCTTCCCCTGCAGTTCGCGCGCAATCTCCCTCACCGGCATGATCCGTTCCTAGCACCGTGTCCGGTTCCGGACCACTCGCCGTTGTGGAGCCTGCGCCGTCTGGCTAGGGTTGGCTGCGATGGCCGAGGCGACCCCGGACTTCTATGCTACCGAACTGCGCCGCGAGATCATGCGCAGCGAGATCCAGCGCGTGCGCGTGCTGGCCATCATCCTGGCGGTCCTGCTGGTCGCGGCGCTTGCGGCGACCACCCTGTTCCTGGACTTCTCCGCGCGCATGTTCCGCGGCGGCATCGCCCCCTGGGTGCCGGTGGCCGGTTTCGGGCCGTTCCTGCTCTACGAACTGGTGGTTCTGTTCGTGCTGCGCCGGCGGGCCGCCAAGGACGGCGACTTCCCGCGGCCGGCGCGCTTCGCCAACGCCCTGATCGAGACCAGCCTGCCCAGCGTCATCATCGTCATGCTCTGCCGTTACATGGACCCGTTGACGGTGTTCGGCTACTGGCCGCCGATGCTCTATCTCGTGTTCATCCTGCTGTCGACGCTGAGGCTCGACCTCTGGTTGTCGCTGTGGACGGGCGCGGTGGCGGCGGTCGAGCAGGCCGTGCTCGCGGTCTGGCTGCTGCCGCTGGTGGCTTTCGCCGACAAGCCCGAAGACACGCTGATGTACCATTTCAGCCGCAGCATCCTGCTGCTGGGCGCCGGAGTCGTGGCCGGCATCGTTGCCGGCAGCCTGCGCCGGCAGTTCGAGAAGTCGGTGGCGGCCGCGGCGGCGCGCGATCGCGTCACCAACCTGTTCGGGCAGCACGTCTCGCCGGCCGTGGTCGATCGCCTGCTGGCCACCCAGACCGATCCGCCGAGCGAGATGCGCGAGGTCTGCGTGCTGTTCCTCGACATCCGGGGCTTCACCGCCATGACGCGCGTGCGGCCGGCCGGCCAGACCGTGTCGCTGCTCAACGATTTTTTCGCCGAGATGATCGACATCGTCGACCGCCACAACGGCATCATCAACAAGTTCCTGGGCGACGGCTTCCTCGCGCTGTTCGGGGCCCCGCTCCAGGATCCCAAGGCGGCGGCGAACGCGCTTGCCGCGGCGCGCGCCATGCTGGCCGCCGTCGACGTCTGGAACCGCGAACGTCCCGACCGGACGCTGCGTGTCGGCATTGGCATCAATATCGGCCAGGCGGTGACCGGCACGGTGGGCTCGCCGCATCGCAAGGAATACACGGTGATGGGCGACACGGTGAACCTCGCGGCACGCCTGGAGCAGCTCACCAAGGAGACCGGCTCGCGGCTGCTCGTCTCGTCCTCGATGCACGAGGCGACCACCGGCGCCGACGGCGCGACCGACCTCGGCGCGCTCAAGATCCGCGGCTACGACAACGACGTGCAGGTCTGGCGCGTGGCGTGAACTGGTACTTCGCCTACGGCTCCAACATGAATGCTGCACGCCTGTTCGACGAGCGGCTGGCGCCGCAAGGCGTCGCGGCGGGAGAACGCATCGCCGGCCGCCTCGACGGCTGGCGGCTCGCCTTCAACAAGCGGGCGCGCACGCCGCCCGGCGCCGGCGCGGGCAACATCGTGCCAGGCGCGGGCGAGGTCGTGCACGGCACGCTGAACCTGCTGCCAAGCAGGGGCTTCGAGATCCTGGACCTGCATGAAGGCGTCGCCACCGGCCACTACGAACGCCGCATCCTGCCGGTGGTGCGCCCCGACACCGGCGCCACGGTCGAGGCCATCGCCTATGTGGCGCTACTTGTGGACGAGGGGCTGCTGCCGACGCGCGCCTATCTCGGCCATCTGCTGGCCGGCCGCGATCTGCTGCCGGCCGGCTATTGCGCCTGGCTCGGGGCGACGAAGACCCTGGATTGAGGCCTACTTCGCGCCGACCAGCTTCTTCGCCGGGGCGGCCTTCTTGCGGGTGCGCGAGCCCGGCAGGCTATCGGACTTGTCGATCTCGGGCACGTCGGCTTCGTTCCAGAAATTGAGCTCGATCATCACGCCGTCGGGATCGTGCACGAAGACCTGCTGCAAGGGCCGGGCCGGCACCTTGCGGACCTCGAACGGCATGCCGTCCTTCCTGAGCTGGTCGATGGTGCCGCGAATGTCCGCGCAGTTGATCGCGACATGGTCGATGGCGCCGCTGCCATGGTCCTTGCGGCCGGTCTCCGACACGAGATGAAGGACCGGCTTGTCTCCGGCATAGAGCCAGGCGCCGGGAAAATTGAAGGGCGGGCGGTCGCCGTCCTTGAGGCCGACGTAGCGCTCATAGAAGCGCACGGTGGCCTCGAGATCCTTGCAGTAGACGTTCCAGTGGTCGAGCGAGAGTGCGGGCATCGGGGTTCCTCCTCTGCAGGCGCCGAGCTTACACCCATCCGGCCTAGCCGTGGCAGCAGCTTTTGCCGGGTTTTTCGGCGTATTTGTCGTGGTGGCGGACCCAATGGGAGAGATTACCGCCAGGCGGCTCGTTGCGGCCCTTGGGGGTGATGTCGAGGAAGCCGTAGACCGTGCCGACATCCTCGGTGCCGCGCGCAAACACGGAATAGGTGTGGAAAATCCGGCCGGCCTCGTCCTTGGCGAAGACACTGTATCCGGGCAGCTCGTCGCTCACATAGGGCTGCTCCTCGAAGTTGTAGAAGACCTTGCCGTTTGCCTTGTCGGCCTCGGTGAAGGAGACGTGGTAGTCGAAGTTGAAGTCGTTGCCGTTGGACGACACCCACTTGAACGGCCAACCCATGCGCTTGTGGAACGCGGCGATCCTGGGATAGGGCGCGCGCGAGACGGCGACCAGCATGACGTCGTGGTTGACGAGGTGGACCAGCGAGCCCTGGAGCTGGTCGGCGCCGAACGAGCAACCGACACAACCTTCCTCCCAGTCCGGCCCCAGCATGAAGTGCTTGACGATGAGCTGGCTGCGGCCGGCGAACAGCTCGCTGAGCGTCTCCCTGCCATCCGGCCCCTCGAACACATAATCCTTCTCGACTTCGACCCAGGGCAGCTCGCGGCGTGCCCGGGCGATCTCGTCGTGCGCCCTGAGATGGGCTTTCTCGCGGGCGAGCAGGGCGCGGCGGGCCTGCAGCCATTCCTCGCGGGAGACGGTCTGGTGCGCTTGCATGGTGGACTCCTTCAATGGACAGGATCGGGACGGTTGAGCACGGCGTTGAACACCGTATCCGGAACGGCGACGCGCTCGTCCTCATAGGCCGCGCGCAGGGCGTCGAAATTTCCATCGGGCTCGCGCGTCAGCGCGGCCAGGCGGTCGATGAAGGGAAGATCGATCGTCGAATCGGCCCGGGGCATGGCGCCCCACACATCCCAGGGCAGCATCTCGCGGTTGTTGAGGGCGGCGGCGTCGCGGATGACGTTGCCGGCGATGAACCACAGGCCGTGCATGTCGAGAATGCCGAAGGCGTCGGCATCGGCCTTGCCGGCGCGGCAAAGCTCCCAGGCCCGGCCGGCGACCAGGAACTGGTCGCGCGGCACGTCGAGCGGATCGAAATCGATGCCGAACAGCGCACGCTGGCGGGCGTCGAGCTGCGCGTCGGCCAGTAGCCAGCGACGCCCGGCCTCGTTCCAGTACTCGGTCACCCAGTGGTCGAGGAACCTGCCGGGCTGGAAATAGGCGCCGAAGCCGCAGCGGGCGCGCGCCGCGATGCCATGCCGACGCAGCATCGCCACATGCAGCAGCGTGAAGTGCCGGCAGACGCCGACCAGGCGCTCACCCTCGGGGCGGGCCTTGGCCAGCGGCCCGGGATCGTGCGCGGCGATGCGCTCGAGCATGGGCTCGACGCCGCGAATGTGCGGTTCGGCAAGCTGGGCCTCGTTCAACGCCACGCCGTAGGCCGGCGAGACGTGCTGGTGGATCAACAGGCCCTGCACGATCCCGGCGAGCCGTCCGACATCGCCCGGCAGATCGTCGAGCCGTCGCGCCTGGCGGCCGGCGTCGCTCATGTCAACGGGCGAACGATAGGCGTCGGGGTTCATGGGAAGAGGCTTTCGAGATTGTCGAGCGCCATGCTCCAACCGCGCTTGTGGTCGTCGCGCGCCGTCTCGTTGAAGAACTGCTCGTGCGTCAGCGTCAGGATCGTGCCGTCATTGTCGGGCTTCAGGTCGATCGTGACCTGCGATTCACGCTCGGGCGTGCTCTGCCAGGCCCACGAGAAGACCAGCTTGCGGTCGGGCACGACCTCGCGATAGACGCCGCTCACGCTGTGATGCTCGCCATTGGGCGTCCAGAACTGGACGCGGAAGCGGCCGCCGACCCTGAGATCGGCCTCGGCGACGGGGGCGTTGGCATGGCCGGTGACGCCCCACCAGCCGATCATTTTTTCCGGCTGCGTCCAGGCTTGGTAGAGCTGCGCCGGCGACGCTTTGAAGCGCCGCTTGAGGGCGAGGCTGGGCTTGCTGGCCATGAATCCTCCTCGAGAAAAGCGGCGAGGCGATCGAGCTGCTCGGTCCAGTATCGTTCGTAACGGGCGAGCCAGTTCATCGCTTGCTCCATGGGCGCGGCCTTGAGCTGGCATGTCACGGTCCGGCCGGACTTGGTGCGCTCGATCAGGCCCGCGTCCGAGAGCACGTCGAGATGCTTCATGATGGCCGGCAGCGAGACCGGGAAGGGCCGCGCCAGCTCGCTGACCGAGAGCGCCTGTTCCTCGTCCAGCCGGGCCAGCAGGGCGCGTCGCGTCGGGTCGGCCAGGGCGGCGAAGGTGCGGTCGAGGACGGCGTTCTGATAGTTAACCATAGAGTTAAGTTTTAGACGGGTCGCCGGCGCCCGTCAAGGGGGCGCGACGGCGGGAGATCCGCACGAACACCGGCAAGGTGGATCGACTGGCACACGCCTGCCAGGGGCGTTCGCGAGATCCATGCCAAGGAGGCGGCAATGACCCAGCGCCTCGACTACCGGAAGCTCTCGGCCGGGGCCTGCGCCCCTACGGCGGCGTCTATGTGAACATCGTCAATTCACGCCCGCCCGCCCGGCGGCGAGCCGGCGGCATAGCCCCGCCCGCTCTCAGAGCTTGGCGATCAGGGCCTGCGCGGCGGCCGGGTTGCGCACCTTGGCGCCCGAGATGAAATAGAGAAAGGCGTCGCCCCTCTTGGACCACGCCTTGGCGCGCTTGGCCCATTTGTCGATGTCGGCCGGCTTGTAGCCCGTCTTCACCTTTTCCTGCGCGCCCATCAGGCGGGCATAGGTGAAATCCGCCGTCGGCTCGTCGATCTCGGGGAAGTCTTCGTCGTGAGCGTAGACGATGGCGACGCCGTGCTTGCGGGCGAGGTCGTAGAAACGCGGATCCTTGAAGCTCGGGTGGCGGACCTCCAGCGCGTGGCGCAGGGGCAGCTTGCCCACCGCGCGCGGCAGCAGCTTCAGGAACGCCTCGATGTCCTCGGGATCGAATTTCTTGGTGGCCATGAACTGCCAGTTGATGGGCCCCAGCCGGTCGCCCAGCTCGACCAGGCCCTGGCCGACGAAGCGCGTCACCGACTCGCCCGCCTCGGCAAGCTGCCGCCGATTGGTGCAGAAGCGCGAGGCCTTCATGGCGAAGACGAAGCCGTCCGGCGTCTCGGCGCGCCACTTGGCCCAGTTCGCCGGCTTGAAGCTCGAATAGTAGGTGCCGTTGATCTCGATCGAGGTGAGCTTGCGGCTGGCATATTCCAGCTCGCGCTTGTGGGTGAGGCCCTCGGGGTAGAAGACCCCGCGCCACGGCTCGAAGGTCCAGCCGCCGACACCGACATAGATCTTGCCCGCCATTGACCGCTCCGCCATTGGGCCCCGCCTCGTCGCGGGAGCCGCCGCCAGGGCCGGGAGAATGACATCATGCCGACCCGGGACAAAGCGCCGGGTGAGCGGGGTGCTTACCCTGGTTGCGGCCGGGTTTCCGGCATCAGCAGCACGACCAAAAGAAGGCCGACGGCGCCGATCGACGCCAGCCCCAGAAACGCGCTCGAACCGCCGGCGGCATCCGCCAGATAGCCGGCCAGGAGAGGGCTGAGCGAGGCGCCGACACCCATCATGGTGCCGACAAGGCCTTGCGTGAGGTTGAAGCGTCCAGTGCCGCGCGTGAGGTCGGAGATGGTGAGCGGCACCATGACGATGAACACGCTGCCGGTCAGCCCATCCAGCAACTGGATAGCGACCAGCCAATAGGGATCGCTCACCGTGGCGAACAGAAATCCCCGGATCGGCAGAACGGCGAAGCCGGCGAGTATGAACGGTCTCCGGCCCCATCGCTGCGCCTGTCGGCCGACCCAGGGCGAGAAGGCCGCGACGATGAGCTGGGGTCCCACCATGCAGGCGGCGATCAGGACAGTGGCCCAGTCGCTGGAACGCATGGTGAGAACGCTGCCCATGAGGGGCAGCATGGCGGCGTTGGCGAGATGGAACAGCAGGATGCAGGCCCCGAAGATCAGGATCGGCGGCCGGGACAGCAGATCGCGAAGGCCGGCCCGCGGACTGTCCGCGGGCGGCGCGGGTTGCCGAACGGTCGGTGGCGGCGGGTTGCTGCCATGCGCCCGCTGCGGATCGATCTCGCGCGAGGCGATGCGGCTCAGCGCGAGCCAGGTGGGGATGAGCAAGGCGGCGGTGACGACGAAGACTCCGCCGGGCGAAAACACATGGCCGATCGCGCCCATCGCGCCCGCGGTGAGGCCGGCGCCGAGCGAGGCAAAGCGCGCATTGCGCCCCAGGCGCTCGGCGAGGGCCGCAGCACCCACCAGGCCGAGGCTGATCGCGGCGATGGCGGGACCCAGCACGCAGCTTGCCGCGGCATGCAGCGCGGCGGCGGCGAGGATGACCGGAAAAATCGGCCAGGTCGCATAGGCGATGGCGCTCGTGCTGATGAGGGCGACCGCGATGGCGGCTGCGAAGCGCTCGGAGCGCGCCGCATCGAGCAGCGCGCCGGCCGGGATCTGGCCGAGCAGGGCCACCAGACCGGAGGTGCTGAGGACGAGGCCGATATCGGCCTGGGTCCATTTGTGCGTCGTCAGGTAGACGGCGACAAAGGGACCGAAGCCTGTCTGCACGTCGGCCACGAAGAAGACGAACCAATCCAGCCCGCGCAGGCTGCGTCGGGAAGGGTGGGGAGAGGTGCAGCCCGGCCCGGTCGCTCCGTCCTGTGTCACCGCGCACCTTCAGGGAAGAGGTTCCAGGCTGCCCGAGGTGCCGAGGACGACGATCGGCTTGCCCTCCTTGTATTCCGGAGCGGCCTTGACCTGGTCGCGGCTGAGTTCGAGGACGATCCCATAACGTTTGCTGGCCGTGGGCACGAAATGCAGCGCCTTCCAATCGACGGCGATCTTGCGGCTGCCGACGCCGAGGAAGCCGCCGAAGTCGACGATGGCCGCCCGCACCCGGCCTTCGCCGTCCACGATCACGTCAACGATGCGGCCCATATCCTCGTTGCCTTTGCTGCGCACTTCGCGGCCGAGGACGCTTTGCACCTCCTTGCTGCCCAGCACGGTGAAGGGCGGGGTGGTGCTTTCGCCGCCCGGGGCGGCCGGCGGCTGGGTGTCGCCGGAGCCGCTCTGGGCCATGAGGAGCGAGCTTGCCGTCGTGAGCGACAGGAACGCCGCCGCGAGGACGGCCCATCGAAAGCTGCCGGGCATGGAGCCCTCCCGCTGTTTCAAAGCGACGAGACGATCGAGACCCGCACGTGTCCCTGCGTGCGCAGGATTTCGAGCGAGACCTGCTCGCCGTGGCGGCGAAGCTTGATGTCGACGCTGCTGTCGCACAGGCGCAGGTCGCGCAGCGTCACATAGTCGAGGAACGACGGCAGCCGCGGATTGCGCAGCCGGATCTCGACTTGGCGCGGATCGAATTCCAGGCCCAGGCAGGCCTCGATCAGTGAAAGCGGCGTGGCGCTCGCCCAGGCCTGCGGCGAGCAGGCCACGGGATAGAGCGTCGGTCCGTGGTTGCGCTGGCGCTGGAAGCCGCAGAACAGCTCCGGCAGCCGGCGCAGATCCATGTAGGTCGCCGCTTCGAACAGGCCCTTGAACAGCTGCTCGAGCGGCCGCATGAGGCCATAGCGGGCCAGCCCGAGCGCGATCAGCGCATTGTCGTGCGGCCAGACCGATCCGTTGTGATAGGACATGGGATTATACCGCGTCTCGCCCTTGGGCAGGGTGCGGATGCCCCAGCCCGAGAAGAAGCGCGGCCCCAACAATCCCTCGGCGACCAGCGCCGCCCGGTCGGACCGCACCATGCCGGTGAACAGCAGCTGCCCGGCGTTCGAGGCGCGCACGCGGCACGGCCGCTTGGCGCCGTCGAGCGCCAGGGCGTACGTGCCGAGATCGGTGCACCAGAAGGCATCCTCGAAGCGCTCGGCCAGGCGCCGGGCATCGGCTTCGAGCTGGCGCGCCTGGTCGGGCCGATGAAGCCGTCGCGCGCAGCGCGCGATCGCCATCTTCGCCGCGAAGACGTAGCCCTGGACCTCGGCCAGCGCGATATAGCCTTCGGCCAGCCGGCCGTCGGCGTGAAAGATCGCGTCATAGGAATCCTTCCAGCCCTGGTTGGCGAGACCGGCGTCGGTGGCGCGGCGATATTCGACGAAGCCGTCGCCGTCAGGATCGCCGAGCCCGTCGATCCAGCGCAACGCCGCCTCGATGGCCGGCCACAGCGTCTCGATCGTCGCCAGATCGCCGGTGCGCTCGGCATAGAGGCCGGCGAGCAGCACGAAGAGCGGCGTGGCGTCGACGCTGCCGTAATAGAGCTCGAACGGCACTTCGCGCAGCGCAGCCATTTCGCCGGCCCGCATTTCGTGCAGGATCTTTCCCGGCTGTGCGTCGGACAGAGGATCGGTCTTGTGGGCCTGGTGGGCGGCGAGACGGCGCAACACGCCGCGCGCCACGGCGGGCTCGCACCACAGCATCTGCAGGGCCGTGATGAGGCCGTCGCGTCCGAAGGTCGTCGAATACCAGGGGATGCCGGCATAGGGGTAGGGGCCTTCCGGCGTGTCGGTGATGAGCATCTGGAGATCGGCCATGGAGCGGCACAGGACCTCGTTCAGAAGGTCGTTGGACGTCTCGACGGCGGCGGCGCCGCGCGTGGCGTTGCGCTGCTCGCGCCGCGCCGTGAGCAGCCCCTTGGCGAAGGTCGGCGGCCGTTGCCCGGCCGGCTGGTCGCAGCCGACGGCGACGAAGATGGGGCACATTTCGCCGGGTTGGAGCTCGAGGCGATAGACCGCCTTGCCGGCATCGAGCTCGGCGGGCGGCGGATCGAAGGTGAGGCCGGTGTTGCGCTCGACGCCGTCGAGGCCGCGATAGGACAGCAACGCATGGTCCGCGTCCATGACACGGTGCGCCGTGGTGCCGCGTCGTTCGCGGCGCAATCCGCGCACCTCGAACAGGTCGGCGAAGTCGCTCCTGAAGAGCAGTGTGAGCGTGAGGCATATGGCGTGGTCGCTGTAATTGCGCATCGCCAGCCGCTGGTATGCCATGCCGCGCCACAGGAAGATCGTCCGCGCGATGTGCAGCAGGTCCTTCTGCAGCACGATGTGGTCGCCCACGAAGTAGTCAGGGTTCGTCAGATCGATCGCCAGCACTGTGTTGTCGTCGCGCAGGTCGGAGCCGAGCAGCAGCGGCGGCAGCCCGTTCACCAGCAGCTCGAGCTGCGACAGGTATCGCGTGTCGTTGTGGAAGATGCCGTCGGACCCGCCCGCGGAACTGCCGATGTCGCCGTGGCTGTCGAGCACGGCAAAGGTGTCGCCGTACTTCAACGTCCGCCTCGGCCGCGTCGACGAATCGGTTGCCGCTATGTAGAACGGCGCTTCGGCACTGGGGTCGTCCTGCACGGTCGTTTTCAGCAAGGCCTGATCCATCGACATGGCATCCATCCGTCCATCCATCCTCCCCCAACATATTGCGGTCTGTGCCGTGTGCAATGGAACGAACCGACTGCCGCACCGTTGTCACATCCGCAGGCTCATGTTCAGTCCCAGGTCCTGACGCGGGAGGGCGGCGATGGCCATCGAGCAGAAGATCACGCCGTATCTGTGGTTCGACGATAACGCCGAAGAGGCGGTGAATTTCTACATCTCCGTTTTCAGGGAGTTCGCGCGTCTTGACCCGATCGCGTTACGGCGACTCCGGCCGCGGTTCGAAAGGCTCGGTCGTGGCCATTGCCTTCCGGCTGGAAGGCCAGGACTTCGTGGCCATCAACGGCGGGCCGCATTTCAAGCTCAACGAAGCCGTCTCGTTCTACGTCAATTGCGAGACCCAGCCGGAAATCGACGCGCTGTGGGACAGGCTTCTGTCCGGCGGCGGCGAGGTGCAGGCCTGCGGCTGGCTGAAGGACCGCTTCGGCCTTTCCTGGCAGATCAACTATGCAGGCTTGCAGGACATGATGACCGACACCCGTCCCGAACGTGCCGACCGCGTCATGCAGACGCTGCTGAAGATGAAGAAGGTCGATATCCAGCGGCTCAAGGACGCCTACGAGGAGGGCCGCTGACCACCGCGGCAGGCGCTAGAGCGGGATGATTTTAGGTTCGAGCGTATCCTGCATGGGCGAAGTAGTTGGCGCATTCAGTTGATTGGACTGTAGGGAGAAGTCCGACGAGAGCGTCATAGATTGCCTGTTCAGTACGTTTGGCGGCCTTGCGCAGGGCGTGTTTGAGCTTGGCGAAGAGCATCTCGATCGGGTTGAGGTCGGGCGAGTACTTGGGCAGGAAGAAGAGCTTGGCACCGGCGGCCCTGAGAGCCTGCCGGACGGCGCTGCTCCTATGGGATCCGAGATTGTCCATGACGACGATGTCGCCTGGTCGCAGCGTCGGGATGAGGACCTCGTCGATGTATTGGCGGAAGGTTTGGCCATTGATCGGGCCATCGATGAGCCACGGCGCCTCGACGCGATCATGCCGAAGGGCAGCGAGGAAGGTCATGGTTGTCCAGCGACCATGTGGCACCTTCGCCGGGAGGCGCTGACCGCACGGACCCCAGCCGCGCAGCGGCGCCATATTGGTCTTGGTCCAGGTCTCGTCGATGAAGACGAGGCGGGTGGGATCGATCCGGTCTTGGTAGGCCTTCCATTGCTGGCGTCGCCGCGCCACATCGGGACGGTCGCGCTCGCTGGCGATCAGCGTCTTTTTTTGTAGCTGAGTTTCTCGTCGTGGACGAAGGTCCAGACCACCCGATAGTCCACGCTCAGGCCCCGCGCCGCCAGCTCGCCGACCAGCCCACGCAGGGTGAAGTCGCCTTCCCGGCAGCGCTGCAGCAGCCAGTCCCGATATTCCCCGATCAGCTTCTTCGGCCGATAGCCGCCAATCTGGTCGGGCGCCACGCTGCCCGTTCGGCGATACCGGTTCACCCAGTCGATCGCCGTACTGACCGCAACATTGAAGCGAGCCGCGGCCTGGTTACACGACAAGCCCTCGACCTCGACCGCCTCAACCACTCGTTGGCGAAGGTCCTTTGAATAAGCAGCTGCCATCCATGCTGGCCTCCTGCCCAGCCAGCATGTTGAATCAGATCTCACTCAAATAGGGAATCCCCCTTCAATTCCTTCTTAAGTCATCCCGCTCTAGGACGGCAGGCCCACCGCATCGAGGGCGCCGACCAGGCGGTCGCTGAAGGACTGCGGCAGCGGCGGCAGGCCGCGCTGCACTTCCGAAACGGTGAGCTCGGGATAGCGCTCCAGCAGGGCGGCAAGGCTGCGACGGGCTTCGGGCTCGGCGCCGCCCAGCACATAGGACGGACAGAGCGTGCGATGGACCCAGGTCGCCGACGGGTGTTCCTGGAGCGCCCGTTCCTGCCATTGCGCGGCGTCGCGGTAGCGGCCGGCCTGGAAATGCGCGCAGCCGATGCCGACGAAGCTGTTGAAGGCAAGCGAATCGTGCGGGGCGAGATCGAGCGCGATCTTGAACCGCTCGATGGCCGAACTCGGCGTCACCTCGGTAGACATCGATCCATCCCTGGCGGCTCCAGGCCCAGGCCGAGCCGCCGTCGAGCGCCAGCGCCTTGCGGACCATCAGGTCCGCCGTCTCGACCTCGTGCAGCAGGGTGAGGGCGTTGCCCAGCACGGCAAGCGCGCTCGCATCGTCGGCGAGAGCCTGCGCCCTGCGCGCCAGCTCGGCGGCGCGGACACGTTCCTTCAGCGGCGTCGTGGTGAAGTGATAGACGACGCGCTGCATGCGGGCCCAGGCGGACAGCGCGGTCGCCAGCGCGTCATTGGGGTCGCGGTCCGTCGCCTGCTCGAGCAGAGCGAGGGCGCGCGTATTGCCTTCGGCGTCCAGGGACAGCACGCCTGGCATGGCCCTCAGCGTCAGGTCGCGCGCATTGAGCTCGCCATCGGGCTTCCGGCTGGCGCGATCGACCTCGGCCAGCCGCAAATAGGGCTGGAGGCTGGCCGCGATACGCATGGCGAGATGCTCGCCGGGCGCGGAATCGTCGCCGAGCGCGCCGTCGGAGCGGTGCGCCCAAAGATGCCGGCCGCTCTCGGCCTCGACCAGGCGAAGCGTGAGGCTGGTCTGCCTGTACCAGCCGCGGATGACGCCCGACAGCCTGTAGCGCGCCACCCTGGGTGGGGTGGCCACGGCGAAGCCCGCGCGCGCCAGGGCGGTCGCTAGCTCGTCGGCGATGCCGCAGGCGATCTCCCGGTTCTCCGGGCTGGCCTCGATCGGATTGAGGGCGATCGTCGGACGGTCGCGGCTGGAGGCGAAGAAGGACGGCATCGAGGCGACGACGCCGGCGAAGATGGCTTGCCGCTTCAGGGTCTGCGACGGCGTCTCGCCATAGCGGCGGCGGTACTCGATGGAGAAGCGCCCGTAGTGCGGCAGGCCGGAGCGCAGCGCCACGTCCATTACCCTGGCGTCGGGCAGGCTTTGCAAGAGCTCGCGGCGCGCGGCCTCGAAACGGATGTCGCGCAGGGCCGCGCCTGGCGTCTTGCCGAGGAACTGCCGGAACTGTCGCTGCAGGGTGCGGCCGGACGTGCCGGCGGCGGCGGCGAGGTCGCCGAGGCGCCAGTCGCGGCCGGCGTTGGCGCGCATGGCGTCGAGGGCGCGGCGCACGCCGCGCGGCAGCAGGATCACGCTAGAGAATTTATCGGTGTGTGCAATCATCGCGAGCACCCCAATGATAGCAGATTGTCGTCGCCGATTGCGGCGAAAACCGCGCACAAGGGATAGCCGTGTCGCGAATTGGATAAGCCACCGTGCCACCCGGGCCTAGGGTCCGCCCGCCAGAAATCAGCCAGGAGTCCATGATGGCGGGCCTTTTTGCCGTGCTTTACGGCGTCGTCGCCTGCGGCGCCTTCCTCTTTTCCCTGCTTTACGCGGTGGGCTTCGTGGGCAACTTCGTCGTCCCGAAATCCATCGATTCGGGGCCGGCCGGCCCGCCGGTCGAGAGCCTGACGGTCGATGTGCTGTTGCTCGGGCTGTTCGCCGTCCAGCACAGCATCATGGCGCGCGAGGGCTTCAAGCGACTGTGGACGAGGCTGGTGCCGCAGGCGGTGGAGCGCAGCACTTATGTGCTGTTCGCAAGCACCGTGCTGCTGATTCTCTATTGGCAGTGGCGACCGGTGCCGGAATCCGTCTGGGCGGTGACGAATCCGATGGGCGTCGCGGCGGTGAGGGCGGTCTTCTGGCTGGGCTGGACGCTCCTGGTGGCCAGTACCTTCATGATCAGCCATTTCGAGCTGTTCGGCCTTTCCCAGGTCTTTGCCCGCCTGCTGGGGTGGCAGCAGCCGGCGCCGGCCTTCCACACGCCCTATCTCTACCGGCACGTCCGGCATCCGATCTATCTCGGCTTCCTGCTGGCCTTCTGGGCGACGCCGTCGATGACGGTCGGCCACCTGCTGTTCGCGCTGGCGACCACCGGCTACATCCTGATCGCCATCCAGTTCGAGGAGCGCGACCTGGTGCGGCAGTTCGGCGACCAGTACCGCCGCTATCGCCGCCGCGTCGCCATGCTGGTTCCCCTGCCGGGCCGCAAGGCCGCCGAGCGGGAAGAGGTGCGGCCATGATCGAGGATATCCGCGGCCGCATCGAGTACGAGGAGACCGGCAATGGGCCGACGGTGGTGCTGGTGCCGGGCTCGTGCAGCACCGGCGCCGCCTGGCGGCCCGTGGTCGCCCGGCTGGGCAATCGCTTCCGCTGCGTGACCACCAGCCTGCTCGGCTATGGCGGGACGGCCGAGCGCCGCACCAACCGCGACGCCGACATCTCGCGCGAGGCCGAGATCATCGAAGCCGTGATCCGGCGCGCGGCAGGCCCGGTGCATCTCGTCGGTCATTCGTTCGGCGGCGCTTCGGCCATCGCCGTGGCGCTGAGGGGCCGCGTGCCGCTGCTCAGCCTGGCGATGCTGGAGCCACCCGTGCCCGAACTGCTGCGCCACGCCCGGGAGCACCGGCACTATCGTGCCTTCCGCAGGATGAGCGATGCCTATGCCGAGGCGTTCCGTGCCGGCGACAAGGCGGCGATCGGGGCGATGATCGACTTCTACGGCGGCGCGGGCACCTTCGCGGGCTGGCCCGAGCGCGTGCGGCGCTACGCCGTCGACACCACGCCGGTCAATCTCCTGGACTGGGCGAGCGCCTACGACTTCCAGCTCACCCCGGACCTCCTCGCGAGCCTCGAGGTTCCGGCGCTCGTCCTGCGCGGCAAGGGCAGCCATCCGGCGATGAAGCGCGCCTGCGAGTTGCTGGCGCAGCACCTGCCCGCCGGATCGCTCGCGACGATTCCCATGGCGGCCCATTTCATGATTTCGACCCATGCCCAGGACGTCGCCCAGCGCATCGTCCGGCATGTGAGGGAGGCGGAAACAGCCGACAGGGAGTGGCGCGCCGCGTAGATTCCTGCGGCGGCAGGATGTGCCCGACTGCAAGTCATCAAAGGTTCAATTGATGGCAATATATACTTATGGTAGCATTTTCCATTATAGTTGCCAGTTAGCAGCCGATGTCCGCTTCCGGGGAACCGGCATGTCGAAGCAATTTCCGCCGCCGCGCGATTTCTGTTCGCTCTCCGCGAGGGGCCCGCTCGATGCGCGTGACGCGTCGTTGTCGTGCAGGCGCCGGGTCGCGCGCAAAGACGTTCGACGCCGGACCGCATGACCAAGACCTGGATCGGCGCTCCCGGAGGTACGAAGACCTCGGGAGTTTGGCTCGACTACGGGACGGCCGCCACCGAGAAGCTCCTCGGCAACATCTCGGCAGTCGCGGCCGCGGGCCGCTACTTGTGGACGGCATCGGACGAAGGACGCACCGTCGAGTGCCTGGAGCCGCGCGGCAACGGATTTCGCCTCCGCGAGCAGGTCGGGCTCGACCGCCTCTTCGCCTCCCTGCCCGGCCGCGAGGGCCACGACGAAGTGGACCTCGAATTGCTGTCCATCAGCGGCGGCAGGATCTGGCTCTGCGGATCGCACTGCCGCGTGCGCAAGAACCGTACGAACCTCACCAGGATCGACGAACGCATCGTCGATCGCCCGAGCCGCTGCCTGCTCGGCGCCTTGCCTCTCCTCAAGAAGGGCGGCGGCCTTGCCGGGGAAGGCGCGGCCTTCCCGTGGCAGGGCGCCGGCAGTGTGCGTGCGCTTCTCGCCGCCGATCCCTACATCGCGCCGTTCGTCGAGCTGCCGAGCAAGGAGAACGGCCTCGACATCGAAGGGCTGTGCGTTCTGGATGAGCAGCTTTTTCTCGGCCTGCGCGGGCCCGTGGTCGACAGCATCGCCCTCGTCGCCGAACTTACGGCGGAGCCTGCCGGTGCCGCCGAGCGCGAAAAGCCCGTCCTCCACTTCCTCAACCTCGGGGGGCTTGGCGTCCGCGACCTGGCTTCCGTCGGCCGCAGCATCGTCGTTCTTGCGGGTCCGGTCAGCGCGGTCAACGGGCCCTTCCGGCTCTATCGCTGGCGTCCCAAGCGCCGCAAGCGCGTGCAGAACCCGCGCCTGCTCCGGTCATTTCAACGCCTTGCCGAGCATCCCGAGGGCATCTGCCTGCTCGAGCGCCAAGGACGCCGGGGGTTGCTCGTCGTCTACGACTCGCCCGACGGCGCGCGCATCAAGAAGAGCCGGTACCGGGCCGACTGGATTTCCCTGGCCAAGCTTGGTCTCGCGTGACGCGGGCGCTATAGCAGCCCCAGGCTCCTGAAGCTCGCATGGCCCTTGCGGCCGATCACCAGATGGTCGTGGATCGCGATGCCGAGCGCTTCCGCCGCCGCTTTGGTCTCGCGCGTCATCTCTATGTCGTCGCGGGAGGGCTTGGGGTCGCCGCTCGGATGGTTGTGCACAAAGCCACTGTCCGAACTACGACGCTGATCTCGTATGATTTTTGACCCGTCAGGCGTCACAGGGGACGCGGACTGGGGGCGGTTCTTCGTGGCCGTTCGTGACAATCATGCCCCATCATGTTCGTTCTCGACACGTGCGTTCGGGTCACGGGCGATCACTGAGCAACGTCGGCGGCGATCCGCTCTAGTCGTGGTTTAGCCAAGGCCACATAGTCCGAAGTCCGCAAGGCCATGGACCTGTCGAGACGGGCGGCATTGAAGAACAGTTCTTCGAATTGCGTAATCGATGGATCGGCGATCAGCATCAAATCTTGGTGGAAGGCAAACGGCAGCACCGTGCCCGCAACACTTCCTGCAAGCCGTTCGGCAACATCCGTTGCCGCAAACCCTGCATAGGTTGCACCCGGAAACAGCACCTTGATTTTGCGGGTATCGACACGCGCAGTGCCCGGCACAACGGCCAGCACGAAACGTGAGGTCTTCTTCCCGATTTTCACAATCAACACGATGCACTTCGCAGCCGCCTCGACTGGGTGGCCACGCAACGCGCTCGCCTTGTCGGTCTGTCCTTCTGGCGCATGATCGATCAGCCGATATGACGCCTTGTTCGTTTCCAGAAGCTCGATCAGCTTATCGTAGGTCTCGTCCATCGCTCATCCCTTTACAGCGTGCCCTGGATCGCCTTCTTGGCGGCCGAAATCGCTTTTTCGTCACGCTTGTACATTGTCCAGCCTTTGATCCGCTTGGCCCGCACCAGTCCGGACGACACCAGGACGCGCATGTGCTCGCTAAGCGTCGGCGCAGAGACACCAAGCTTTTCGGCAATCAACACACCACAGACGCCATCCTCAACCAAGTCGCCATCGACTTGTGGCCGGAAGTGCGCACGGGGATCCTTCAGCCACTCCAAAATCTGAAGCCGCCGCTCGTTGGCCACAGCTTTGAGGATTGCTGCCATGCTCATTTCCCCTCTTCGCAAATTAGCTAATTTATGTCAAGGACGACCGAAGAGGAGACTTGGCTTGACCGACACCGCCGTCACACAGCAACGGATTACCGAGGTGGAGCGGGCGATCCGGCCGTTCATTCGATGGACGCCACTCGTGCGTACAGATGCGTCTGATTTCGGCCTTCCACCGGCTCCCGTGGTGCTGAAGCTGGAACTGCTGCAGCACTCCGGTTCCTTCAAGGCGCGCGGCGCCTTCGCCAATCTCTTGCACCGCAAGGTTCCGGAGGCGGGCGTCGTTGCGGCATCCGGTGGCAACCATGGCGTGGCCGTGGCTTACGCCGCGAACCGGCTCGGCATTTCGGCCACGATCTTCGTGCCGAGAATCGCATCACCGGAGAAGATCGACCGGATAAGGGGCTTTGGCGCGACCTTGGTCGTCGAAGGCGAGCTCTATGCAGATGCTCTCGAAAGGAGCGAGAAGCACATCGCCAAAACCGGCGCAATGCCGGTGCACGCCTATGATCAGGTCGAGACGCTGCTGGGACAGGGCACCATTGGATTCGAGCTCGAGGCTGACGCATCCGACATCGACACTTTGCTGGTCTCCGTGGGAGGGGGCGGCCTGATTGGGGGTATAGCGGCGTGGTATGCGAGCCGCATCAAGGTCGTCGCCGTCGAGTCCGATGCAGCACCGACTTTGCACGCCGCTTTCGCGGCCGGCCACCCCGTCGACGCGCCAGCCGGCGGCATCGCCGCTGACAGCTTGGCACCCAAACGCGTCGGCGACCTCGTTTATCCGATTGCAGGTCGTCACGTGGCGTCTGATGTCGTTCTCGTCAGCGATGACGATATACGGCGGGCGCAGGCGATACTCTGGAAAACGCTTCGCATTGTCCCTGAGCCTGGTGGCGCGGCGGGGTTCGCGGCTCTTCTTTCGGGCCGCTACCAACCCGCAATAGGAGAACGCGTGGCTGTGCTCGTCTGTGGCGGCAACACCACGGCCGTCGATTTCGATCGGTAGTAGGGGCAGATCAAGATGAACTCGTTACGTATTGCGGCCTTCGCAGACGGGAGCATTGGCGGGAATCCGGCCGGCGTCGTGATCTCAGAAGTGCTTCCGGCCGCGGAGGAAATGCAGCGGATCGCTGCCGAGGTCGGATACTCAGAAACCGCGTTTGCCGCGCCGGAGGGAGGCCGGTGGCGAACTCGCTACTTTGCTCCCCTTATCGAGGTGCCATTCTGTGGTCACGCGACGATCGCACTCGGCGCTGGACTGGCCCTGCGCCAGGGAGATGGCGTGTTCAAGCTGCGACTCAACAATGCAGACATTACAGTCGAGGGAAAGCGAGATGGCGAGCGTCTTGTCGCGGCATTACAATCGCCGCCCACACGCAGCACGGCTGCCAGTGCTGCTGATGTAATGGAAGCGCTGGAACTTTTCGGTCTGCCGGAAGCGGACCTAGACCGCTCGATTCCACCCGCAGCAATACATGCGGGAGCGGATCATTTAGTTTTTGCTTTGAAGTCCCGAACCACATTGAAGGCAATGCGCTACGATCTTGCGCGTGGCGCAGGCTTCATGAGACGTGTTGGTGTGGTGACGATTGCTCTTGTGCATGCGCATGATCGGAAGAATTTCAGCGCGCGAAACGCGTTTGCATCCGGGGGTGTGCTCGAAGATCCGGCAACTGGCGCCGCCGCCGCCGCATTTGCCGGCTACCTTCGCGATCTCAGTTGGCCGCATGGCGGTGACATCGAAATCATCCAAGGCGAAGACATGGGGATGAGGTCGCGGATTCGGGCGAGCATACCCGACATCGCCGGTAGCTCCATCCGGATTTCTGGTGAGGCGCGGCTATTGCAAGGATAGACTTTGCGGCGTTAACCCCGAGCGGTAGCGAACGTTCGCGAAAACTGCGGAGCTTAGCCGCTAGGCTTGGCAAATGTGGATCGTCGGCGGGCGGGCTTCACAATAATCCCAGGCTCCGGAAGCTGGCGTGACCCTTGCGGCCAATCACCAGATGATCGTGAATGGCAATGCCGAGCGCTTCGGCCGCCTTGGCGATCTCCTTGGTCATCTCGATGTCGTCGCGGGAGGGCTTGGGATCGCCCGAGGGATGATTGTGCACCAGGATCAGCGTGGCGGCGTTCAGGGCCAGCGCGCGCTTGACGACCTCGCGCGGATAGACCGGCGTGTGGTCGATGGTGCCGCGCTGCTGCACCTCGTCGGCGATCAGCACGTTCTTGCGGTCGAGGAACAGGATGCGGAACTGCTCGGTCTTCTCGTGCGCCACCGCGACATGGCAATAGTCGATGAGCTGCTGCCAGTTGGTCAGCACCGGCATGTCCTTGACCTTGCGTTCGGCCAGCCGCCGGCCGGCTTCGCGCAAGGCCTTGAAGTGCGCCACGGTGCGCCGGTCGATGTCGAACTCGCGGAGCTGCTCGGGTTCGGCCGCGAACACGTCGCCCAGGGTGCCGAAGCGCTCCAACAACCTCCGGGCTTTCGGCTTGGTGTCGATGAGCTCGATCGAATAGAACAGCAGCAGCTCGAGCAGCTCGTCGTCGGCAAACGGCTCGATGCCGGCTGTCAACGCGCGCTCGCGCAGCCGGGCACGATGACCCCGCCGTCGGCCGGACTCCTTCTCCCGCCCATTGTGAGCTGAAGCGGCGGGCCAGACCGTGAGCGCCGCGGCGAGCCGTGGGGTTGGATCGTCGCCGGTGAATTCCCAGCACTCGTCGAGCTTGTTCCAGGTGCCGCCCGCCTCGCGCAGGAGCAGGCGATGGGGCAGCGTGTTGCCCTTCACCCGCCATCGACCGTCGTCGGCCTGGACGCGCAATCCCGCCGCCTTGATGGCGAGCAGCGCATCACTGTCGGTCGTCGGGCGGGAACTCCGGGACGATCTGCGGTCCGGTTTCGAGTTGCCGTTCCATGTCCTTTAGGACGAAGCGGCAAAGCGGACCGTTACAGCCGGAGCGCCAGTTTTGCGCCCGCCAGCTCGCGTGCGGCGCGCCAGGAAGTGCGGACCGTCAGGCCGTCGCGGCCTGTTGCTGGTCGGCGGACCTGGCCTCGCTGGGCGCGTACGGCGGCTTGGCCATTTCCCTGGGCGAGAGCGTGAAGAACTCCACGCCGGTCTCGGTGATGCCGACGGAGTGCTCGAACTGGGCGGAGAGCTGCTTGTCGCGCGTCACCGCCGTCCAGCCGTCGCTCAGGACCTTCACCTGCCAGGTGCCGGCGTTCACCATCGGCTCGACGGTGAAGAACATGCCGGGCCTCAGCACCGGGCCGGTGCCGGGCTTGCCGTAATGCAGGATGTTGGGCGCGTCGTGGAAGATGCGGCCGAGGCCGTGGCCCGAGAAGTCGCGCACCACCGAGAAGCGCTGCGCCTCGACAAAGCTCTGGATGGCGTGCCCGATGTCGCCGACATGGCCGCCCGGCCTGGCGGCGGCGATGCCGCGCATCATGGCCTCGTAGGTGATGTCGCAGAGGCGGCGCGCCTTCACGCCGACCTCGCCCGCGAAATACATGCGGCTGGTGTCGCCGTACCAGCCGTCGAGGATCACCGTGACGTCGATATTGACGATGTCGCCGTCCTGCAGGCGCTTGTCGGACGGGATGCCATGGCAGACGACGTGGTTGATCGAGGTGCAGATCGACTTGGGATAGCCGCGATAGCCCAGCGGCGCGGGGATCGCCTTGTGATCGAGAATGTAGTCGTGGCAGAGCTTGTCGAGCTCGGCCGTGCTGACGCCCGGCTGGACGTGCGGCGTGATGAAGTCGAGCGTCTCGGCCGCCAGGCGGCCGGCACGGCGCATGCCCTCGAAGCCTTCGGGGCCGTGGACCTTGATCGTGCGCTCGTCGCGCCGCCAATAGTCGGCGCTGTCATCGATGAAATCGCGAGGACTGCTCATGGCCCATATTTGGCATGCGATATCGACGGTAACAAGGCCGTGCGGCGCTTTCCCCTCCGGCTCCCCTCCGCTAGTGTCCTGAAAGAAAAGGAAAAAGACCGCCGCATGGCACAGCCCTCTAAAACCGTGACCGCCTGCATCGTCGTCATCGGCAACGAGATCCTGAGCGGGCGGACCCGGGACTCCAATATCCAGTATCTCGCGACCGAGCTCGGGCTGCTGGGCGTGCGGGTGATGGAATGCCGCATCATCCCCGACATCGAGGCCACCATCGTGACCACCATCAACGAGGTGCGGGCCAGGTTCGACTATGTCTTCACGACCGGCGGCATCGGGCCCACGCACGACGACATCACCGCCGAGTCCATCGCCAAGGCCTTCGGCGTCAGCATCTCCGAGCATCCCGAGGCGGTGGCCCGCATGACCCGGCACTACGGCGACGCGGCGCTGTTCACGCCGGCGCGCCGGCGCATGGCGCGGGTGCCGCACGGCGGCGTCCTGGTCGACAACCCGGTGTCGGTCGCGCCGGGCTTCCAGATGGGCAACGTCTTCACCTTCGCCGGCATTCCCAAGGTCGCCGAGGCGATGTTCCAGTCGATGAAGCACCGCCTGGTCGGCGGCGATCCGGTGTTGTCGCGCACCGTGCGCACCAACCTGCCCGAGGGCATCATCGCCGAGCCGCTGGGCGCCCTGCAGAAGCGCTACGAGGATCTCGACATCGGCAGCTACCCTGCGTTTCGCAACGGCAAGCCCAGCGTCTCGCTGGTGCTGCGTGGCACGGATGATGCACGTCTCGTCGCGGCCACCGCCGAGCTGATCGAGACGATCCGCAAGATGAACGGCGAAGCGGAGGAGTTTTCCCAGTAATCCATGAGCAGGCTCGGATCAGCGGGACAATGGGGCCTGCTCATCGTCCTGTCGGTGGGCATCGGCGCGTTCCTGCTGTGGATCCACGCGCCGGCCGCGCTGCTGCTGGGGCCGCTGATTGCCGGCATCGTCGTCGCCGCCGGCGGCGGCAAGGTGCGCTTTCCGCTGCCGCCCTTCGTCGTCGCCCAGGGCATCGTGGGCTGCATGATCGCGCGCATGGTGCCGCTGTCGATCGTCGACGACGTGCTGCGGCACTGGCTGCTCTTCACCGTCGGCGTGCTGTCGGTGGTCGCCGCCAGCACCCTGCTGGGCTGGCTGATGACGCGCCTGCGACTGTTGCCCGGCACCACGGCGCTGTGGGGCACCAGTCCCGGCGCGGCATCGGTGATGACCATCATGGCCGACTCCTACGGCGCCGATGTCCGGCTCGTGGCCTTCATGCAGTATTTCCGGGTGGTGGGCGTGGCGCTGGTGGCGGCGCTGGTGGCGAAACTGTTCGGCGTCGCCGCGCATGGGGCAAGCACCATCGTGTGGTTCCCACCCGTCGACTGGCTGCCGCTGGCCGAGACTCTCGGCCTGGCGATGCTGGGGCCTCTCGTCGCCCGCCGGCTGCGCATTCCCGCCGGCGCGTTCCTCGTGCCGCTTGTCGCAGGCATCGTGCTCGCCCATTTCGGCTGGCTGAAGATCGAGCTGCCGACCTGGCTGCTGGCGGCTAGCTACGCCCTGATCGGCTGGAATGTCGGGCTGCGATTCAGCCGCGGGCTGCTGGTTCATGCCGCGCGCGTCCTGCCGCTCATCATCATCTGCACCCTGACCCTGATCGCCGTGTGCGGCGCGGTGGCGGCGCTCATGGTGGTGGGTGTCGGCGTCGATCCGCTGACCGCCTATCTCGCCACCAGCCCCGGCGGCGCCGATTCGATCGCCATCATCGCGGCCTCGACCAATGTCGACGTGTCGTTCGTCATGGCCATGCAGACGGTGCGCATGATCGCCGTCCTGTTCCTGGCTCCCGTCTTGACCAAATTCATCGCCGAGCGTGTAAGTGCCGCCAATGACCCACCTCCATGACATGACGGCGGCCGAGCTGCTGGCCGCCTACAAATCCAGGAAACTCTCGCCCGTCGAGGCCGTCGACGCCGTCATCGCCCGCATCGAGGCCTGGGAGCCCAGGCTCAAGGCGCTCTATGCCCCCGATTTCGAAGGCGCGCGCCGGCAGGCCAAGGCCTCGGAGAAGCGCTGGCAGCAGGGCGCGCCGCAGGGCGCGCTGGACGGCGTGCCCATCACCATCAAGGAGAACATCGCCACCGAGGGCGTGCCGGTGCCGCTCGGCACCGCGGCGACCGAGCTGGTGCCGGCGGCGGCCGATGCGCCGGCGGCGGCGCGGGTGCGCGAGGCGGGCGCGGTGATCCTGGCCAAGACCACCATGCCCGACTACGGCATGCTGTCGTCGGGCCGCAGCTCCTTCCATCCGCTGACGCGCAATCCCTGGAACCTCGCCTGGAATCCCGGCGGCTCCAGCGCGGGCGCCGGCGCCGCGGCCGCCGCCGGATACGGCCCGCTGCATCTCGGCACCGACATCGGCGGCTCGGTGCGCCTGCCGGCCTGCTGGAACGGCATCTTCACCCTGAAGCCGAGCCTCGGCCGCGTGCCGGTCGATCCTCCCTATTTCGGCCGCGCCGTCGGTCCCATGACCCGCACGGTGGGCGACTCGGCGCTGCTGATGGCCGAGCTCTCCAAGCCCGACTGGCGCGACCATATGGGCCTGCCGCCGTCGAGCATCGAGTGGGCTGCAGGGCCGCTCGAACCCAAGGGGCTGAAGATCGGGCTGCACCTCGATGCCGGTTCCGGCCTGCCGGTCGAGGCCGAGGTGAAGGCCGCCGTCGAGGCCGCGGCCAGGCTGTTCGAGAAGGCGGGCGCCCATGTCGAGCCGGTGGCGCCGTTCCTGTCGCCGGAAATGCTGCATCTGCAGGATCTCTTCTGGCGGGTGCGCAGCTGGGTCGATTTCTCCGCGCTGAGCCACGCAAGGCAGGCCAGCGTGCTGCCCTTCATCGCCGACTGGTGCCGCGGCGGCGCCGACGTCCCGGGCGTCCTGGTGATCCGGTCGGTCAACAACTACATGGCGATCCGCGCCGCGGCGGTGAAGGCCACGCACGGCTTCGACTACGTGCTGTCGCCGGTGTCGCCGGTGCCGACCTACCGCGCCGAATGGGAAACGCCGACCAACGACGTGAACCGTCCGCTGGAGCACATCTCCTTCACCATGCCCTACAATATGAGCGAGCAGCCCGCCGCCTCGATCAATTGCGGCTATACGGGCGACGGCAAGCCGATCGGCCTGCAGATCGCCGGCCGCCGCTTCGACGATCTCGGCGTCATGCGCCTGTCGCGCTGGTTCGAGACGGCGCGGGGTATGCAGAAGAAATGGCCGGAGCCGCCGGCCTGACGGCGCATACGCCGCAAAACGTGAACGGCCGGCATCGTTGAAGCCGCCCCGGCGCATGGTAGCGTCCGGCATGTTCCGGCGAACCTTCGTCGCTGCCGTGCTGGCGGCAAGCCCGGCTCTCGCACAACCGGTTGCGGCGCCCGACTGCACCGTCGATGGCGCGCTCACCGACAGGGACGGTCTCAAGGTCGACGTGACCTATCGCTGCCGCGCGGCCGGCCCGATCTCCTTCGAGCCGGCCGAGGAGCGCAGCGGGCAGTTCGTCTCGGACCTCAAGGTCGATCACGCGAACGGTTCGACCGAGGCGCGCTATCGCTTCGATCTTTCGGCCTTCGCCCACGCCGTCGATTCGACCAAGGTCGCCGTGGCGCGCGGCAATGGCGTGCTTTCGGTCCTGGGCGGCTGGCTGCTCGAGCCGCGCGGCTACGATCGCGTGCCCACGATCGATATCCGCATGACGACGGGGCCGGGTCTTGTGTTCGCGGCCGGCCTGCCGCAGACCGGCGATGCCTGGCGGCTTGCCGGCACCCCTGTGCGCTTCGCGGGCTATACCGCGCTCGGGCGCGTGGCCTATCGCGAACTCGCCGTGCCCGCGCCCGGCAGCCTGCGTCCCGGCCAGACGCCGGCGACCGGCGTGCTGCGGATGGCGATCCTCGATGGCATTGGCGAGTCGGCCCGCGCCGATCTCTTCGACTGGGTCGAGCGCACCGCCGAGGCCGAGTCCAACTATTGGCGCGGCTTCACCGCCAGGCAGGCGCTGCTCGGCCTCGTGCCGGTCGCCAACCGGCGCGGCGTCGGCTACGGCCGCAGCGTCTCGGGCGGCGGCGCCACGGTAATGGTCGAGATCGGCGCCGCGGTCGATCGCCACCGCCTGTTCGACGACTGGGTGCTGGTGCACGAACTGATCCATACCGCCATGCCCTACATTCGCGGCCGTGGCACCTGGCTGATGGAGGGGGCGGCGACCTACGTCGAGCCGATCATCCGCGCGCGCGCCGGCTGGAAGACCGAAGAAGAGGTCTGGCGCGAGTGGGTCGACAACATGCCGCAAGGCGTCCAGGCTTTCTCGACCGGCCTGGCCAACGCGTCGGGGCGACAGAATTACTGGGGCGGCGCCACCTTCATGCTGCTGGCCGATATCGCCATCCGCCGCGCCAGCAACGGCGCCAAGGGCCTGGAGGACTGCCTGGGCGGCGTGCTGTGGAGCGGGCTCGACGGCACGCAGCGCACGAGCGTCGCCGATTACGCCGCCGCCTGCGATCGCGCCGCCGGCACCGACGCCATGAGCGCGCTGGTCGACCGCCATTTCAACAAGGCCGAGCCGGTCGATCTTGCCGCGCTGTGGAAGGAGCTCGGCGTCTCCGAGGTTGCCGGCCGCATCGTGCTGGACGACGGCGCGCCTTTGGCGCGGTGGCGCAAGATGATCGTTCCCGGCAATCACGCGCCCCGGCGCGTGAAGCTGCCGTGGCAGTCCTGACCGTCGCCGGCACATGACCGGGAGCTGGCTGGAAGATCTCACCTGGCCCGAGGCGAAGGCCCGCTTCGAGGCGGGCGCGCCGGTGGTGGTCCCGATCGGCGCCGCCGCCAAGGCGCATGGCCCGCACCTGCCGCTCAAGACCGATGCGCTGACCGCCCGCGCGCTGGCCCAGAAGCTGATCGAGCGCCTGCCCGTGATCGCCGCGCCCGTGGTCGGCTTCGGCTTCTATCCAGCCTTCACCTCCTTCGCCGGCAGCCAGCATCTCTCGGCGGCGACCTTCAAGGCGCTGCTGGGCGAGCTCCTGGCCAACCTGCGCGGCCATGGCGTGAAGCGCCTCGTCATCCTGAACACCGGCGTGTCGACCGAGAAGCCGGTCGACGAGGTTGCCGCCGGCGCGGGCGACCTCGTGGTCCTGCACATGCGCGGGCTGGGCGCGGCGGCCGACCGGTTGCTCGACGTGCCCGAGGGCGGCCATGCCGACGAGCGCGAGACCTCCGTAGTGCTGGCGCTGGAGCCGCGAAGCGTGCGCCTTGACAAGCTCGTGCCCGACGGGCCCTTCGAGCGGACCGGGGCGACCGGCGATCCCTCGCGCGCGACGGCCTTCAAGGGTGAGCGCATCCTGGCGGCGCGCGTCGACGACATGGTCGCGGCGCTTCGCGAACGCTGGCCGGATTTGCCGGCCGCTTCCTAATGCCCCACAGCGCGTCTTGATCCTGTAACCAAAGAGTTGCCTTCCCGCAGCATCCGGCCGGTACCAGCCAAGTCAGGCGAACCTTTGAGGGCTCGATGCTGCAGCTGGAAGGCGTTGTGAAAAGCTTCGGCAACAAGCGGGCCGTCGACCAGGTCTCGCTGGAGGTGCCGGCGGGCCAGCTCCTGGGCGTGATCGGCCAGTCGGGGTCCGGCAAATCGACCTTGCTGCGCATGATCAACCGGCTGGGCGATCCGACCGCCGGCCGCATCCGCTTCGGCGACGTCGATGTCACGGCGCTGCGCGGCCGGTCGCTGCGCCAGTGGCGGGCGCGCTGCGCCATGATCTTCCAGCAGTTCAACCTGGCCGGCCGGCTGGACGTGCTGACCAACGTGATGATGGGCCGCGCCTTCCACATGCCGCCCGGCCGCGCGCTGCTGAAACTGTGGACCGACGAGGAGAAGGCGCTGGGACTGTCCGCCCTGGAGGGTCTCGACATGGCGCGCCTGGCCGGCCAGCGCGCCGACACGCTGTCGGGCGGCCAGCAGCAGCGCGTCGCCATCGCCCGCGCCCTGGTCCAGCAGCCCGACATCATCCTGGCCGACGAGCCGATCGCCTCGCTCGACCCGCGCAACACCCAGGTGGTGATGGACGCCCTGCAGCACATCAACCGCCACTTCGGCATCACCGTGATCTGCAACCTGCACAGCCTCGACCTCGCCCGCAAATACTGCGACCGGCTGGTCGGCCTGGCGGCCGGCAAGATGGTGTTCGACGGCGCGCCGGCGGCGCTCACCGACCGTGTGGCGCGCGATCTCTACGGCCTGGAATTGGCTGACGTGCTGGGTCCGGCGACCCGGCCCGATTTCGCTCCCGGCGCGCAGTCCGGCCTGGCCTGGGCCGGCTCCTGACCGTTCTTCCCCCTCGCAACAAGGAGATCATCCTTATGTTCACCCGTCGCTTGATCCTCGGTTCGACGCTTGCCGCCGGCACGCTCGCTCTTGCCGGCGCCGCCCACGCCCAGGACTGGAAGGCCAAGTATCCCGAGCTGGTGCTGGCCGTGGTGCCCGCCGAGAACGCCTCGGGCGTGACGGAGCGCTATGCGCCCTTCGTCGACTACCTGTCCAAGGCGCTCGGCACCAAGGTGACGCTGCGCGTCGCCAACGACTATGCGGCGGTGATCGAGGGCCAGCGCAACGGCTCCATCCACATCGCGGGCTACGGCCCGGCTTCCTACTCGCGCGCCGTCGTCACGGGCGTGAAGGTCGAGCCGTTCCGCACCACCGTGAACAACGACGGCACGGTCGGCTACTACTCGGTGTTCTATGTCCGCGCCGACAGCCCGTACAAGACGATCGAGGACCTCAAGGGCAAGAACCTGGGGCTGGTCGATCCCAACTCGACCTCCGGCAACAACGTGCCGCGCTTCATCCTGAACAAGCTCCACATCGTGCCGGAGAAGTACTTCGCCCACGTCACCTACACCGGCAGCCACGAGAACGCGGTGATCGCGCTCCAGCAGAAGACGGTCGACATGGCCGCCAACTGGTGGAACTCCGAGGACGATTCGAACCTCACGCGCATGGTCAAGAAGGGGCTGGCGAAGAAGGAGGACTTCCGCATCATCTCCAAGTCCGACCTGATCCCCAACTCGCCCTATGCCTACCTCGCCGACTTGCCGCCCGACCTGAAGGCCGCCATCGCCAAGGCCTTCGACGAGGCGCCGACCAAGGCCAAGGCCGCCTTCGACAAGCTGTCGGACGGCAAGGACCGCGAGTTCAAGGCGGTCGACGCCAAGTACTACGAAGGCGTGGTCGAGCTGATCAAGTTCATCAACTCGCTGCGCAAGCAGAAGAGCTGAACCAGGCATCGGCAAGCCGGCGTTGAGTTCGCCGATCGTCGAGCTGCCGGAGGCCCAGCTCCGGCCGCTGCTCGCCGCCTACGACGCGTCTGTCCGGACGCGTCGCTGGCACACGCTCTTCATGCTGGGCTGCATCGTGGTGGCGATGGCGGCGGCCTCGGTATCGGCCGAGGTCTCGCCGGTGCACCTCATCGAGAATATCGGCCGCTTCCCGAGCTACATCATCCGCCTGTTCCATCTCGATAGCGGCCGTCCCGTCTGGACCGACGTCGCCGAGTGGTTCTGGGGCCTGCCGCGCTGGCTGCGGCTCCTCGGCGAGACACTGCTGATGGCCTATGTCGGCACCCTGCTGGGGGCGATCGGCGCCTTCGGTCTCGCCTTCCTGGCCGCCGTCAATGTCGGCCCCAGCCGCTGGCTGCGCTTCGGCGTGCGCCGCTTCTGCGAGCTCTGCCGCACGGTGCCGCTGCTGGTCTTCGCGCTGGTGTTCGTGATCGCCTTCGGGCTGGGACCGCTGGCCGGCGTGCTGGCGGTCATGATCCATACGCTGGGCTCACTGGGCAAGCTCTTCGCCGAGGTGGTCGAGAACATCGACATGAAGCCGGTCGAGGGCGTGTCGTCGACCGGTGCGCCGTGGCACGTCGCCATGCGCTACGGCGCCCTGCCGCAGGTCGCCTCCAACTTCGTCAGCTACACTCTGCTGCGCTTCGAGATCAACGTGCGCGAATCGGCGGTCATGGGCTTCGTCGGCGCCGGCGGCATCGGCCAGGACCTGATCGAGGCGATCCGCAAGTTCTACTATTCCGACGTCTCGGCCATCCTTGTCCTCATTCTCATCACGGTGGCGATCATCGACACGCTGACCTCCAAGATCCGCCACCGGCTGATCGGCCTCGAAGAGAAACGCTGATGCGTCCCGCCGTCGACCTCGCCGCCATCCGCGGCCGCCATCCCCAGCATTTCGACCGTTTCGACCGCAGGCGCCTGACCGGCGTGCTGGTCGGCGTGGCGGCCCTGGCCCTGCTGCTGTGGGGCATGGCCGAGCTCGGCTTCTTCGGCGGCACGCTGCTGTCCGGCAGCGAGCGCCTGGCCGAGATCGTGGGGCTCATGCTGCCGCCCGACCCGGGAAGCTGGGCCCATGCGCGGATGTTCGGCATGGCGCTGCTCGAGACCGTCGCCATCGCCTTCCTGGGCACCTTCGCGGCCGCGGTGCTGGCGCTGCCCGTGTCACTGCTGGCCGCGCGCAACGTCACGGCCGCCCGCATCGTGCGCTTCCTCTCGCGCCGCTCGCTCGACACCATCCGCAGCGTCGACATCCTGGTGTGGGCGCTGATCTGGGTGAATGTCGTCGGATTGGGGCCGTTCGCCGGCACGCTCGCCATCATGACCGCCGAGATCGGCTCGTTCGGCAAGCTCTTCTCCGAGGCCATGGAAGCGGCCGACAAGAGGCCGGTCGAGGGCATCGTCTCGACCGGCGGCAGCCACGCGCTCGCCATCCGCTTCGGTATCCTGCCCGCCGTCTTTCCCGTGCTGGCGAGCCAGGTCCTTTATTTTTCGATCGAACACCCGTTCCGCCAGCATCATCGGCATCGTCGGCGCCGGCGGCATCGGCCTGCACCTGGCGGAGGCCATCCGCACCCTCGAGCTGCAGCAGACCTCGTTCATCATCCTGCTGATCCTGGTCGCCGTCGCCTTGATCGACTTCGTCTCTGGCCAATTGCGCTTCGCCGTGATCGGCCGGCGCGGGGCGGCGGCTTGAGCGGCGAGGGCGCGCCGGCGCCCCGCTACGCGCTCTACTACGCCCCGCGGCCCGGCGAGGGTCTGGCCGTCGTGGCAAGCCAGTGGCTGGGGCGCGACCCGGAAAACGGCCAGGCGCGCGCGCTGCGGTCGGTTCCCGGATTTGCCGCCGAGCGCCTGGCCGAGATCATCGCCGAGCCGCGGCTCTACGGCTTTCACGGCACCCTCAAGCCGCCCATCGCGCTGGCCGAGGGCGTCTACGAGCGCGACTTCCTGGATGCTGTCGGAAAGTTCGCCGCCGCGGCGCGTGGCTTCACGGTGCCGGCGCTCGAGCTCGCCGAGCTCTCGGGCTTCCTGGCACTGGTGCCGGCGGCGCGCTGCGAGGCGCTGCACGACCTGGCCGACCGCTGCGTCGTGGCGTTCGACGAATTCCGCCGGCCGGCGGACGAGGCCGAGCTGGCGCGCCGCCGCCGCGCCCGCCTGTCGCCGCGGCAGGACGAACTGCTGGTCCGCTGGGGCTATCCCTACGTGCTGGAGCAATGGCGCTTCCATCTCACGCTCACCGGCCGCCTGCCGGACGCCGCCGAGCGCGAGGCGGTGGCGGCTCTGCTGCGCCGGCACTTCGCCGCTTTCCTCGACCAGCCGCTGCCGGTCTGCGACCTCTGCGTTTTCCGCCAGCCCGGCCCGGGGCGGCCGTTCGTCGTGTCGGCGCGCTTCAGGCTGGCGGCGGACGCCGGGTGAGCGCTGAAGCGTGGCGAGCAGCCTGACGAAGGCCTCCGCCGCGTCGTCCAGCGTTCCGTCATTGACGATCGTGACCGGGCCGGGTCGGTCGACATCGTGGGCCAGTCCGCGCCGCAGGCGCTCGGCGGCCGCAGCGGCGTCCTCGCGGCCGCGCTTCGACAGGCGCTCCTTGAGCTTGTCGGCGGGCGCGGTGATCAGCACCGGCACGGTGTCCTTGTCGACGCCGTCCATCTTCTGGAAATGCTCGCGCGAGCCGCTCACCACCACTGCGAGGCCGGCGTGGCGCCAACCATGGATCTCCTGGCCGATGCCGTAGTCGTTGCCGTGGGCCTGCCAATGGAAGGCGAAGAGGCCATGGGCGCGGCGCAACGCGAACTCGGCCTGGCTCAGCGCGACGTGGTTCTCGCCGCCGGCGTCCGACGGCCGGGTGATGTAGCGGTGGGCGAAGACGACGGGCAGGTCGATCGAGAGCGTCGCCCGCGCCCGGCCGAGCACGGAATCCTTGCCCGCTCCGGAAGGGCCCATGACATAGACCAGGGCACCTGCCGTGTCAGAGGCCGTGTCAGAGGCCATGTCAGACGACGCGTTCGCCGGTGCGCCATACGGCGCCGACCGCGGGGGCACCTTCGATCTCGCGCACGCGTACGAGGTCGGCGCGGCGCCCGGAGGCGATCTCGCCGCGATCGCAAAGCCCTACGGCGCGCGCCGGATTGAGCGACGCCAGGCGGACGGCCTCGGGCAGGTTGATGCCG
>CAWFYW010000011.1:0-401957 GCA_963820155.1 uncultured Alphaproteobacteria bacterium | reverse complement strand
GCCTCGAGCGGTCGGCGGAGATCGGACGTTTCCGTGACGTCGGTCTGCGTCGGCTGGCGTTGTCGGCCGAGGACAAGCAGATGCGCGACCTGTTCGTCGAATGGGCGCGGGCGGCCGGCTGCACGGTCGAGATCGACCGGCTGGGCAACATCTTCGCGCGGCGGCCGGGCAGCGATCCCGCGCTGCCGCCGGTCGCCATCGGCAGCCATCTCGACACGCAGATCTGCGGTGGCCGCTACGACGGCATTCTGGGCGTGCTGTGCGGCCTGGAAGCGGTGCGGACGCTGAACGACCGCGGGCTCGTGACCAGGCGCGGCATCGAGGTCATCTGCTGGACCAACGAGGAGGGCGCGCGCTTCAGCCCGCCCATGATGGGCTCGATGGCCTTCGCCAAGGTGCTGCCTTTGGAAAAGGTGCTGTCCACCGCCGACGATGCCGGCGTCACGGTCGAGCAGGCGCTCGACGAGATCGGCTATGCCGGTCCCCTGCCGGTCGGCCAGCGCACCTTCGACTGCTATCTTGAGCTGCATATCGAACAGGCGCCGGTGCTCGACCGCGAGGGCTGCGATATCGGCATCGTCGTCGGCGGCTACAAGACGCAGGCGCTGAGACTGACCGTCAAGGGCGACACCGGCCATGCCGGCGGCACGCCCATGGCGATGCGGCGCAACGCCCTGGTCGGGGCGGGCTATGTCATCGCCGCGGTCAACGACATCGGCCTGGCCTATGCGGCCGACGAAGGCCGCACCACGACGACCCGCATCGAAAGCTTTCCCAACCTGCCCGGCACCTATGCCGAGGAGGTCAAGCTCACCCTCGACTATCGTCACACCGACCCGGCCCGCTTTCAGGCCATGCGCGAGGAGATCGACGCCGCGATCGCCGGCGCCGCCGCGAAGGCCAATGTCGAGGTCGAGGTGGCCGAAGGCTGGAGCTGGGGTACCGAGCTGTTCGCGCCCGACTGCATCGATCTCCTGAAGTCGACCGCCGACGAGCTCGGCCTGCCCTACCGCGAGATGCGCAGCCAGGCCGGCCACGACGCCTACGCCGTGGCCACCATGGCGCCGACGGCGATGATCTTCACGCCCTGCTTCGAGGGCATCAGCCACAATGTGAACGAGGCGATCGAGCTCGGCCGTTCCGTTCCTGGCGCCAACTTGCTGCTGAACGCGGCGGTCGCGCGTGCCAACCGATAAGCCGTCCATGCCACCCGCTGCATCGACCTTCACCCTTGCGCCGGACGGCGTCCGGCTGGCGACCTACGAATGGGGCAATCCGGACGGGCCCGAGCTTGTCCTCGTCCATGGCTTCGCGCAGTGCCATCTCTGCTTCGCGCCGCAGGTCGATAGCTCCCTGGCGCGCGACTTCCGCATCGTCGCCTATGACCTCCGGGGCCACGGCGCCTCCGACAAGCCGGCCGATGCCACGGCCTACCAGGGACCCGAGGTCTGGCCGAGGGATCTCGCGGCGGTGCTGGCGGCCAAACATCTCAAGCGCCCGGTGCTGGTCGGCTGGTCGATGGGCGGCCGCATCATCCGCCGCTATCTGATGAATTACGGTGACGGCGCCATCGCGGGCGTCAACTTCGTGGCGTCGCTGGTCATCGAGGATCCTCGCTGCCGCGGACCGGCCTCGCCGAAGCCGCCGGTGCCGGGCCAGTCGCTCGGCGCGCAGATCGAGGCGGCGATCGCCTTCCTGGACAGTTGCTACGGCATCAAGCCCAGCGAGAAGGAATTCCGCATCGCCTTGGCCTACAACATGCTGGTTCCCGTCTCGGTGCGCCAGGCGATCAGGGGATGGTCGACCGATCCCGTCGAGACCGTCGCGGCCCTCGAGCGCGTTCGCGTGCCCACCCTGGTCACGCATGGCCGCAAGGACGCCATCGTGCTGCCGGCGGCCGCGGAGATGACGGCGGCCACCATCCCCGGCGCACGGCTGTCCTGGTTCGACGCGTGCGGCCACTCGCCCTTCTGCGAGGACGCGCCGCGTTTCAACCGGGAGCTCGCCGCCTTCGCCGCGGCGGCTACGGCGTCCTAGGCGCTACTTGTACGACGAGATCTCGATCAGGCTGCCGTCGGGATCGCGGCAGTAGACGGAGACGATCGTGCCCATCGCGCCGCGCTTGTCGGCCGGTCCCTCGACGATCGGCACGCCGCAGGCGCGCAGGTGGTCGGCCACGGCCTGCGGCGTGGCGCTCGTCAGGAAACAAAGGTCATCGCTGCCGGCCGCCTCGTGGTCGGCCGTGAACCAGTCGCGCTTGGTCGTCGCAATCGGCCGCAGATTGATCTTCTGGCGGCCGAACTTCATGGCGGTCCGCCGGGGCCTGCCCGGGCCGGGGTCGTGGTCCTCGCGTATCATGCCGAGCACGCGGTGGTACCAGGCCGCCGCCACTTCGACGTCGCGCACGTTGAAGACGAGATGGTCGAGAGCATCGATGACAAGGGCCACGGGGAGGTCCTCCTTTCGCTTTCCATGAGTTTATCGCGCCGGCACGGAACAGGGGCGCTTCTTAGGTGACAATCCTCACAGAATCCGGCCGCCGCAGCGCATAGGAATGACATGGCAACGCTTGCGGGCGGAAGGCGGCGAAGGGCTGCCCCGGCCTCGGGCCTGCCGGGAGCGTGTGATGAGCGACGTGGCTGCGGATATCAGGGATATCCTTGTCTTTCATCTTGGCGCCGACGAGGCGCGTCTTGCGGACGACTCCAGGCTGATCGAGGACCTGGGCGCCGACAGGCTCGACCTCGTCGAGATCGCCATGTCCTGCGAGGAGAAGTTCGACATCGACATTCCGAGCGATGTCGCCGGCAGGCTTGCGACCGTGGGCGAGCTGGTCCGACTCGTCCGGGCGCCTGTCGTGCCGGCGGTGGATCCGGCCCCGGATCGCCGGACCGGCCGGCCGCCCCTCAAGCGCCTGATCGGGCAGGCGCTGCGTTCGTGTCTGCGGGTCGCCCGGCGGCGCCCTGCCATCCGGGACGTCTTCGGCGGAACATCCCCGACGGTGTCATCTCACTAGGTGTGTGGTCCCGGGATGAGATGGTGCGGGTTTATCTTGAAGATTGACGGATCTTTGGTCCGGGTCTCGCAGATGACCTGATAGGGCGTCCGCCACTTCAGCGCCTTGAGGTGCTTGGCGAAGTTGTAGGCGGTGACGAAGGCCAGGACATGGGCCTTGAGGCTTTCCAAGTCGTCGTAGTGGTAGACCTTAACTGTGGCGTCCTTGATCGTCCGGTTCATCCGCTCGGCCTGGCCGTTGGTCCACGGGTGATAGGGCTTGGTCAGTCTGTGCTCGATGCCATGCTCGATGCAGACGCGGTCGAAGATGTGCGGACCGAGCAAGCGAGTGCTGGGCCGCTCCCTGTTCTTGGGTAGGTCGGCGAAGGCCATGCCGTTGTCGGTGAGCACGATGTGGATCTTGTAAGGGAAGACCTCCACCACGTTCCTGAGGAAGGCTGAGCCTTCCATCTTGCCGGCGCTGTCGTGGAACTCGACGTAGGTGAACTTCGAGACCCGATCGATGGCCAGGAACATGACCAACTTGCCGTCGGTGTGGCGGAGCTCGCAGCTGTCGATGTGGACGTAGCCGATCTCATAGGTCTTGAACCGCTTGCGCTGCTCCTTGGTCTCCTCGACTGGCAATCGGGAGATGCCATGACGCTGGAGGCAGCGATGCAGGGCGCTGCGGCTGAGGTTGGGGATGGTGTCTCTCAGGCAGCCCAGCACATCGTCCAGCGGCAGCAGTGTCTTCTGCCGGAACGCCACGACGATGGCTTCCTCGGCCGGTGTCAGCACCGTGCTCCTGGGCACCTTCGGCCCCATCGGGGCATCGGCTGTCGTAGCCCGACAGCGCCATTTCTTCACCGTCTTCGGGTTCAGGCAGTGTCGAGCGGCAAGGGACCGGGTGCTCTCTTGCGACGCTTGGAGCTCGGCTCGAACACGCGGCGTCGTGCGGGCGCAGCCATGAAGAACGCCTCCCAAAATGCATCCTCCCCCTGACGACTCAGGATCGATGATGCACCATCAGTCTCCGGGACTACACACCTAGACTCCGGCCGGGCCGGGGCCGCGGTCACGCCCGCCTGAGCGCCTCGGCCATCTTCTCGGCGATCATCACCGTCGTCAGGTGCGTGTTGGCCCGCACCACCGTCGGCATGATCGAGGCGTCGATGACGCGCAGGCCGGTGCAGCCGATCACCCGGCATTCCGGGTCGACGACCGAACGCGGATCGTCCGCGGCGCCCATGCGGCAGGTGCCGCTGGCATGCTGGGCGTCCGAGCATTCGGCGAACATCCAGTCGTCGAGTTCGCTCGGCGTGAATGCCTCCTCGATCGAGCGTCCCGTGGTGCCGTATTCGACCCGGGTGGCGATCGCCCGGATCGCGGCGTGACGGCTGATGGCGCACAGGCGATGGACGCCGTCACGCATGCGCACCAGGTCGCTGTCGTGGCTCAGCATGCGCTCGTCGATCTGCGGATCCATCGTCGGGTCGACGCCCGCGACTTGGACGACGCCCTCGCTCAGGGCCTGGAACGCCGAGATGGCCAGGCGAGCCCGGCGCGTGCCGCCTTCCTCCGCCGGCCGCAGGTTGCCGGCGATCATGATCATGTCGTTGGTGCCGGCCCCCGCGAGCTGCGATGAATACCGCACGCAGCAATTGGTGTGGCGATGCTGGAGCGTGCTCACTTGCGCGCCCTCGCGCAGGTCGAGGATGAGGCTGAGGATCGGATGATCGAGCAGATGCTCGCCGACGGGGCGGTCGGCCACGACCCTGATCCCCCATCGCCTCAACAGGTCGCGCGGCCCGATGCCAGACCGCTGTAGGATCGTGGGCGAATGGATGGCGCCGGCGCACATCAGGATCTCGCGGCGGGCCCGCACGGTGCGCGGTACGCCCTCCATCCTGACCGTCACGCCGTTGGCGTGCGGTCGATTGCCCTCGAATTGCAGCGTGTCGACGAGGGCGTGGCCCACGATCGTGAGGTTGGCGCGGACGCGGGCCGGCTCGAGGTAGCCGTCGTTGGTCGAGATGCGCAGACCCTGGCGGCTGTTGATGGCATAGGGCGATGCGCCGGCGCCTTCCGGTGCGTTGTGGTCCTCGCACCAGCCGTAGCCGAGGCCGATGGCGGCCTCCATGACGGCCCTGTCGACAGGACCCCATTGCTCGACGGGCGCCCGGTAGACGGGAATCGGGCCATCCTTGCCGTGGTATGCCGCGTCGCCGAAATCGACATCGCTCTCGAGCTTGCGGAAGTAGGGGAGCACATCGTCCCAGGCCCAGCCGCGGCAACCCGCGGCCGCCCAATCCGCGAAATCGTCGGGAATGCCGCGGATGGCGATCTGGCCGTTGATGGTCGAGCTGCCGCCGATCGCGCGGCCGCGCCACAGCAGCTTCGGCTCCTGTCGCTCGGTGCGCCGCGCCAGCAAATTGGGCCAGCGATAATTGTCGTCGCCGATGGCGCGCAGCGGATTGGGGATGCGGATATGCTCCGGCGTCTCGCCCGTGCGGAAGTCGCTGCCGGCCTCCAGCAGCAGGACGCGGATCGCGGGATCCTCGCTCAGTCGCGCCGCCAGCACCGCGCCGGCCGAGCCGCCGCCGACGATAATGAAGTCGTACTCATCCTGCATGCATCTTCCCCAAGCTTCCTGTCGTCATGACGCGGACGATGCGTCGTGCGCATGCCCGCTGCCCGCGCGCCGGTCAACGGGTGGCCGGTGCTGGAATGTTTATTGCTTACGCAATCCCCAGCATGCGTAGCGTAGCGAGGATCTCATGAACGTGCAGGTGAAGGATTATCTGACGCCGGTGCAATCCGTCCAAACCGGGTCGGTGCGCGAAATCCCGGTGATCGATCTGGCGCCTTTCCTGTCCGGTGCGCCTGGCGGGCTCGAAGTCCTGCGCCGTGCAGCTTCGCGATGCGCTGGAGAATGTCGGCTTCTATCTCATCGTCAATCACGGCGTGCCGCAGTCCACCATCGACCAGGCCTATGACGCCGTGCGCCGGTTCTTCGCCCTGCCAGATGACGTCAAGAAGACGCTGCTGAAGAACGAGCACAATATCGGCTATACGCCGATCCGCTCGCTCTACAATCGGCCCACCTCCGAGCTCAACAACGAGCGCCAGGTGAGGAGCGCCGCCGAATCCTTCTTCATGAAGGCCGATCTGGCGCCCGACCATCCCGACGTGCTGGCCGGTAAGCGCTTCCGCTCGCCCAACCAGTGGCCGCGGGAAGAGGCGGCGCCCGGCTTCCGGCAGGCGATGGTGACCTACGCCCGCACCCTCGAGGCGCTCGGCAAGTCGCTGCTGCCGCTCTACGCCGCGGCGCTTGGCCTGCCGGCCGACTGGTTCGACCAGGCCTTCGTCGATCCGATGTATACGCTGCGCATCTCGCGCTATCCGCGCCAGGCCACGCTGGGCGAGAAGGAGCAGGGCCTGCCGCCGCATACCGACACCTCCTTCATGACCTTGCTGCCGTACAATCGCGTGCAGGGCCTGCAGGTGCGCCTCGTCAATGGGCAATGGATCGACGCGCCCGCCGTGCCGGGCAGCTTCGTCGTCAACAGCGGCAACATGCTGCGGCGCTGGAGCAACAACCGCTGCATGTCGACGCCGCACCAGGTCGTGAACCTGTCGCCGGAGGAACGCTGCGCCATGCCGTTCTTCCTCGACGTCAACCGCGACTGGCTCATGGATTGCATCCCGACCTGCACGTCGCCCGACAATCCCTTCAAGTATGAGCCGATGACCTACGCCGAATACATGTCCTGGTACACGACCGACTATGTCGGCGCGCCGAGGTCGTGAGTATCCACCTCGTGCTGAGGAGCGCGCGCAGCGCGCGTCTCGGAACATGGGCCCAGGCGTGAAATCATCGATGAAGGAAAAAGTTGTGAAAGCATTTTCTGTGGCGGCTGCCGTGGCCGCGCTCGTGTTTGGTTCTTCGTCTGCATTTGCCGATGCGGAAAAGCCGGTGTTGCGCGCCGGCCTGACGCTGGAAGTCTCGACCCTCGATCCGGTGCGCGCCACCAACTACGGCGAGAACATCATCGTCCTCAACGTCTACGACATGCTGGTCTTCCCCGATCCGGACAAGGGCGTGATCCCCTGGATCGCCAAGTCGTGGGACGTCTCGGACGACCGCAAGACCTACACCTTCCATCTGCGCGACGACGTGCTGTTCCATGACGGCAAGCCGGTCGAGGCCGACGACATCGCCTTCTCCATGCGCCGCGTGCTCACGCTGCCGGGCCTGGTCGGCGGCTATCTGCGCAACGTCGACAAGGGAAATATCGAGGTCGTCGACCCCCACACCGTCCGCTTCCACCTGAAGGAGGTCGATCCCACCTTCATCCGCGCCCTGGTCAACCTCAAGATCCTGAACAGCAAGCTCCTGATGGCCAACAAGGCCGAGGGCCAGTACGGCGAGTTTGGCGACTACGGCGTGAAATACCTGCAGAACAAGGATGCCGGTTCCGGCCCGTACTACATCGCCGACTTCAAGGCCGGCGAGGGCATCACGCTCAAGGCCTTCGAGGGCTACAAGCTGCGCCCATGGGAGCCCGGCGCGCCGATGGAGGTGAAGCTGCGCATCATCCCCGAGGTCGTGACCCTCGAGAACAAGATGCTGGCCGGCGAGTTCGACGTCAGCCTGGTCAGCCCCTCGCCGCCGCGCGTGAAGCTGTTCGAGCAGAACCCCAAGCTTGCCGTCGATAAATGGCCGACGCTCAACAACTACTACGTCGTCATGAACAACAAGAAGCCGCCGCTCGACGACGTGAACGTGCGCAAGGCGATCTCGTATGCCTTCGACGCCGACACGGTGATGAACAAGATCTATTCCGGCGGCATCCGCCTGAAGGGGCCGGTGCCCGAGGCGCTGCTCGGCAAGTGCGAGGGCATCCCGACCTACGAGTACGACATGAAGAAGGCGGCAGCCTGGCTCGCCAAGTCGAAATACTCGGCCGACCAGCTCAAGAAGTTCAAGCTGGAATACGCCTCGACCGCGGGCGCCGAGGCCTTCGAGAAGGTCGGCCTGCTGCTGACCCTCAACCTCAAGAAGCTCGGCCTGAACGCCGAGGTCAAGACCGTGCGCTGGACCGACATCGTGGCGGCCCAGACCAAGCCCGAAATCGGCCTATCCCTTCGTGTTCTTCTACGATTCGGCGCGCGTGCGCCATCCCGCGCCGCTGCTCGCCTTCTACACCAGGAAGGGCTGGGGCGCGCCCTATCCCAGCGGCGGCATCTACTGGGAGAATCCCGAGGTCACGGCGCTGATGGAGAAGGCCGCGACGATGCCGGACGGCACGCCCGAGCAGTACGCGCTCTATTGCGAGGCGCAGAAGAAGATCGCGGCCGAGGCGCCCGCCATCTTCTCGCACAACGACATCCGCGTGCAGCCGCGCTGGAAATACCTCAAGGCGGCGACGCGCGACGGCGGCTCCTCGCAGTACGAGTATCGCTTCGAGACCTTCCGCTTCGACACCAAGGATCCCGACTTCCTCGCCAACCAGTCGAAGTGAGGACGCAGCAGCATGAGGTTCCTGCGCCGCGTCCTCAACATGCTGGTGGTGCTGCTGTTCGTGTCGCTGCTGATGTTCGTGCTGGTGCGCGTGCTGCCGGGCGATCCGGTCGGCGCGGCGCTGGGCGAGGGGGCGACCAAGGAGCAGGTCGAGAAGTTCCGCGTCCAGATGGGCATGGACAAGCCCCTGCAGGTCCAATACTTCGCCTATCTGCGCGGCCTGCTCGACGGCCATTTCGGCGTCTCCCTCATGGAGCCGCGCGACGTCGGCACCATCGTGTGGGAGCGCCTGCCCGCGACGCTCGAGCTGGTGATCTGCTCGCTGATGCCTGGCGATCGTCGTCGGCGTGCCGCTCGGCATCCTGGCCGCCACCCATCGCAACGGACCGGTCGACCAGGCGAGCCGGCTGTGGTCGCTGACCGGCGTGTCCTTTCCGAGCTTCTGGGCGGCGCTGATGCTGCAGCTCCTGCTGGGTGCGGCGCTCGCCCTGCTGCCGATCACCGGCCGCCTCGCCGGGCCGCCGCCGCCGCACGTCACCGGACTCTACCTGGTCGACGCGCTGCTCGCCGGCAGACTTCGAGGCCTTCGGCGACGCCTTCCGCCATCTCATCGCGCCGACCGTCGTGCTGGCGGTCGGGCCGCTCGCCCAGATCACCTCCATGATCCGCAGCTCCATGCTCGACGAGCTCGGCAAGCCCTATGTCGCCTTCAGCCAGGCGGTCGGCATGCCGCGCTTCCTGGTCAACTACAAATACGCGCTGCGCAACGCCTTCTCCTCGACCCTGACGCTGATCGGCTTTCTGTTCCCGCTGATGATCGGCGGCGCCTTCGTGGTCGAGAAGGTGTTCGCCTGGCCGGGAGTCGCCCGCTTCGGCGCCGATGCCATCCTGGCCAACGACTACAACGCCATCGTCGGCGTGACCCTGGTGATCTGCCTGTTCGTCGTGGTGGTGAACTTCGTGACCGAGGAGCTCTACGTCGCCCTCGATCCGCGCATCCGTCTGGAGCGGTGAGCAGGGACCCGCCATGGCCGTGACCGCACTCGACCTCGCCGAGCAGGAGGCGACGCCCCGGCGCAAGACCGGCTTCCGCCGCCGCTTCGCGCGCTTCGCCCGCAACCGCCTCGCCGTCGCCGGCGCGCTCTGCCTGCTCTTCCTGCTGGTGGTAGCGCTGCTGGCGCCCTGGATCGTGCCCTATCCCGACGACGTCGCCGACTCGCTGAACTTCGATGCGGTGCTGGCGCCGCCCTCGCTCGAGCATCCCATGGGCACCGACGAGGTCGGCCGCGACGTGCTGACCCGCGTCATGGCCGGCGCGCGCTGGTCGCTCGCCATGGCCGCCATCGTGCTGGCCATCGCCGTCACCATCGGCGTGCCGCTCGGCCTTTGCGCGGGCTACTACGGCGGCGCGCTCGAGCAGGTGCTGATGCGCATCACCGACGGCTTCTCCGCCGTGCCGGCGCTGGTGCTGGCGCTCGCCATCACCGTGCTGCTGGGGCCGAGCCTGCTGAACGCCATGATCGCCATCGGCTTCGTCTGGTGGCGCAGCTTCGCGCGCATCGCCCACGGCCAGACCCTGTCGCGCAAGCAGGAGACCTACGTCACCGTGGCCAGGTCGCTCGGCGCCTCCGACCTGCACATCATGTTCCGCGAGATCCTGCCCAACATCTCCTCGCCGCTCCTGGTGGCGATCTCGCTGAACGCGGGCTACGCCGTGCTGACCGGCACGGCGCTCAGCTTCCTGGGCGCGGGCGCCCGCCCGCCGACCCCGGAATGGGGGCAGATGGTGGCGGCCAGCCGCAACTACCTGCCGGGCGCCTGGTGGCCCTCGCTGTTCCCCGGCGTCGCCATTTTCGTCACCGTCGTCAGCTTCAACCTCCTGGGCGACGGGCTGCGCGACTATTTCTCGGAAGAGTGATGCCCAACTCGCTGTCCTATCCCGGAGTGTCGGTGCAGGCGCCGGTCGTCGACCTCATCGGGCTCGCCGTCGACTTCCACACCGGCGACGGCGTCGAGCAGGTCATCAAGGACGTGACCCTGCGCATCGATCCCGGCGAGATCGTCGGCCTGGTGGGTGAATCGGGCTGCGGCAAGAGCGTCACCGCCAAGCTGCTGCTGGGCATCCTGCCCATGCCGCCGGCCGTGGTGAAGGCGGGCCGCATCGAGATGTTCGGCCGCGACCTCGCGGCGCTGCCCGCCGCCGAGCGCGAGGCGCTGAAGAAGTTCGTCGCCTACGTCCCTCAGGACCCGTCGGCGGTGCTCAATCCCTCCTTCACCATCGCCTCGCAGATGATCGACATGATCGTCTGGTACGAAAGCGACCGGCGCCTCATGACCTACTTCCGCAAGCGCCACAGCCGCGCCGTGGTGGCGCGCGCCCGCGACTATGCCGCCCACCTGCTGGGCAAGGTCTATATCGCCGACCCCGACTACGTGCTGCGGCGCTATCCGGTGCAGCTCTCGGGCGGCATGCGCCAGCGCGTGCTGCTGGCCATGGCGCTGAGCGGCAGCCCGCAGCTCATGATCGCCGACGAGCCGACCACGGCGCTCGACGTCACCGTGCAGAAGCGCACCATCGAGCTCCTGAAGGATCTCGTCGCGCGCGAGCGGCTGGCCGGCCTCTACATCACCCACGATCTCGGCGTGGCGCGCGAGATCTGCGCGCGCACCTACGTCATGTATGCCGGCACGACCGTCGAGAACGGCCCGACCGGCCCGCTGCTCGACGCGCCGCTGCACCCCTACACGCGCGGCCTGGTCGAGGCCATTCCCTCGCTGGCCGGCGGCCTGCCCAGGACCATCGCCGGGCAGGTGCCCGACTATCTCAGCCCGCCGCGCGGCTGCCGCTTCGCGCCGCGCTGCCCCGAGGCCTTCGAGCGCTGCCGCGAGACGCCGGCGCGCATCGTGCGGGGCTCCGGCCGGCAGGTCGCCTGCTGGCTCTACGAAGGCGGGGGGCGGGCATGAGCGACGCGGCTTTCCTGCGCGCCGACGCCGTCACCAAGGCCTTCAAGGTCCGCCGCAAGGGCGACGGCCTCCTGGGAAGCTTGCGCGGCGGCCAGACGGCCGCCCTGCGCGCCGTCGACGAGGTGTCGCTCGACATCGCCCGCGGCGAGGTCTTCGCCATCGTGGGCGAATCGGGCTCGGGCAAGACCACGCTCGCCAACCTCCTGGCCCGCGTCACGGTGCCGACCGAGGGCCGCGTCGTGCTCGACGGCGAGGAGATCTCGCGCCCCGCCGGCGTCGACCTGCGCAGCCTGCGCCGCCAGATCCAGATCGTCTTCCAGGATCCGGGCTCCTCGCTCAACCCGCGCCAGACGGTGGGCGAGATCGTGGCCCTGCCGCTCAAGCTTGCCGGCCTGCGCGGCCGCCGCGATCGCGACCAGCGCATCGCCGAGCTCCTCGAGGCGGTGCACCTGCCGGCCGACTTCGCCCATCGCTATCCGGTGTCGCTGAGCGGCGGCCAGAAGCAGCGCGTCAATATCGCCCGCGCGCTGGCGCTGGAGCCCGGCGTGCTGGTGCTCGACGAGCCGACCTCGGCGCTCGACGTCTCGGTGCAGGCCCGCATCCTGGCGCTCCTGATGGCACTCAAGCAGGAGAGGGCGCTCACCTACGTGCTGGTCACCCACAATTTCGGCGTCGTGCGCGCCATCGCCGATCGGGTGGCGGTGATGTATTTCGGCAAGATCGTCGAGGTCGGCACGGTCGAGCAGCTCATGGCCGACCCGCGGCACCCCTACACAAGGACGCTGCTGTCGGCGATTCCGGCGGTGACCGAGGCCGATCGCGCGCTGATCCCGCAGATCGAGACGCGCGACGGCGAGCTGCCGTCCTTCGTCGATCCGCCGCGCCACTGCTCCTTCTATTCGCGCTGCCCCGCCCGCCAGGGGCAGTGCCTGGAGCGCGCCCACCCGGCGCTCGTCTCGCTGGCGGAAGGGCGCCAGGTGAGCTGCCATCTCGCGACGGCGCACGCCGGAGTGTGATAGACGGTTCGACCGCTGCTAAGCTCGCTCGGGAGCCGAAGCAGGCGGGCGGGGGGAATCGGAGCATGGCCGACGGCGATGCCGGGCAGTCGGGGACGGCGGAACACCAGCGTCTTCAGGAGACACGGGACGGGTCGATCGGCTGGAAGCAATGGGGCCCCTATCTCAGCGAGCGCCAGTGGGGCACGGTCCGCGAGGACTACAGCGAAGACGGCCAGGCCTGGAACTACTTCACCCACGACCAGGCACGGTCGCGCGCCTACCACTGGGGCGAGGACGGCATCGCCGGGCTGAGCGACGACCGGCAGCGGCTGTGCTTTGCCCTGGCGCTGTGGAACGGCAAGGACCCGATCCTGAAGGAGCGGATGTTCGGCCTGACCAACGGCGAGGGCAACCACGGCGAGGATGTGAAGGAGTACTACTTCTATCTCGACAGTACGCCGACCCATTCCTACATGAAGTTCCTCTACAAGTATCCGCAGGCGGCGTACCCCTACGACGATCTGGTCGACACCAACCGTCGCCGGGACCGCAAGGACATGGAGTACGAGCTGATCGATACCGGCGTCTTCGACGACGACCGCTACTTCGACGTCGTCGTGGAATATGCCAAGCAGGGCCCGACCGACATCCTGATCCAGATCAGCGTCAGCAACCGCGGGCCGGACCCCGCTGACCTCCATGTCCTGCCGTCGCTGTGGTTCCGCAACACCTGGAGCTGGTGGCCGGAGACGGCAAAGCCGTCGCTCAAGGCCGCGGCCACGGCCCGCGGCGACAGCGTCATCGCGGCGGACCACGCCGAGCTGGGAGCCTACGCCCTGCATTGCGAGGGTGGGCCGCCGCTGCTCTTCACCGAGAACGAGACCAACAACCAGCGCCTGTTCGGCTCGGCCAACGCGACCGCCCATGTGAAGGACGGCATCAACGACTTCGTCATCCAGGGCCGGCACGATGCGGTCAATCCGAACCGCACCGGGACGAAGGCGGCCGCGCATTATCGGCTGACGGTGGAAGCCGGGCAGACCGCCACCGTGCGGTTGAGATTGCGGTTGCGGCTGGCCAACGAGCCGGGTCCGGCGGCGGGCGACCCGTTCGCCGGCTTCGCCGACATTGTGCGGGCGCGCCGGAGCGAGGCCGATGCGTTCTACCGCGCGCTGACGCCGGCCCACGTGACCGCCGACACCGCCCTGGTCATGCGGCAGGCGTTGGCGGGGATGCTGTGGAGCAAGCAGTTCTATTTCTTCGACCTGGAGAAATGGCTGGCCGAGCATGGCGACCATCCGGCCAAGCCGGGCGCGGGCCGGGTCAGGAACCGCGAATGGCCGCACATGGTCGGCGAGCATGTCATCTCGATGCCGGACAAGTGGGAATATCCCTGGTTCGCCGCCTGGGATCTCGCCTTTCACGCGCTCGCGCTCTCGGTCGTCGACGTGGACTTCGCCAAGCAGCAGCTCGATCTCCTGCTGCGGAGCTTCTACCTCCATCCGACCGGCCAGATCCCCGCCTACGAATGGAACTTCGGCGACGTCAATCCGCCGGTGCACGCCTTCGCGGCGATCTTCCTCTACCGGGCCGAGCAGGCGGCGGGCCGCACCGACAAGGAGTTCCTCGCCCGCGCCTTCACCAAGCTGGCGGTGAACTTCACCTGGTGGACCAATCGCAAGGACCGCTTCGGCAAGAACATCTATGAAGGCGGCTTCCTCGGCCTGGACAATATCGGCGTCTTCGACCGCAGCGCGCCGCTGCCGACCGGCGGCTTTCTCGAGCAGGCCGACGGCACCGCCTGGATGGCATTGTACTGCCAGAACATGCTCGAGATCGGCGTCGAGCTGGCCTCGCGCGATCCGGCCTACGAGGACATGGCGACCAAGTTCGCCGAGCAGTTTCTGTGGATCGCGCGGGCCATGAACGCGGCGGGGCCGGACGGCATGTGGGACGAGGAGGACGGCTTCTACTACGACGTCCTGCGATCTCCCGAGGGCAGCGCGACGCGCCTCAAGGTGCGCTCCATCGTCGGGCTGCTGCCGTTGTGCGCCATAACCGTCATCGAGCCGCGCGAGCGGGATCTCGTACCGAATGTCCTGGCCACGATCGCCGAACGCCGGCGCCGCATGCCGGATCTCCTGGACAGCATCCATCCGACCGGTCCCGGCCATCTGGGCGCGGAGGGCCGCGGCATCCTGGCGATCGTCAATCCCGAACGGCTGCGCCGCATCCTGTCGCGCATGCTGGACGAGAAGGAGTTCCTGAGCCCGTACGGCATCCGCGCGCTGTCGCGCCACCACGCCGATCATCCCTTCGTGTTCAAGCTGGAGGGCGCCGAGTACCGCGTGGGCTACCTGCCGGCGGAGTCCGACAGCGCCATGTTCGGCGGCAACTCGAACTGGCGCGGGCCGGTCTGGATGCCGGTGAATGCACTCCTGATCCGCGCCCTGCTCCAGTACTATCTGTACTACGGCGACAGCTTCAGGATCGAATGCCCGACGGGCTCCGGCGTCCTGATGAATCTCTTCGAGGTGGCCCGCGAGATCTCCGACCGATTGACCCGCATCTTCCTTCGCGACGACGCCGGCCGGCGGCCCGTCTTCGGCGGAGCGGAGAAGTTCCAGACCGACCGCCACTGGCGCGACTGCCTGCTGTTCTACGAATATTTCCACGGCGACAACGGCGCGGGCCTGGGTGCCAGCCATCAGACCGGATGGAGCGGCGGCATCGCCCGGTTGATCGATCTCTTCGGCCGGCTCGATGCGGCCAAGCTGCTCGCCGGCGGCAAGGCGGCCGCCTTCGACCGGCCGAAATGAACGCTGCCGCACGCTTTGCCGCGCACGCGATCGACACGCGTTTCGCCGATCTGACGGCCGGCGCCGTGCAGCGGACGAAGATTTTCGTGCTCGACAGTCTCGGCGTCGGCATCGCCGGTTCCTCGGTCGACGGCGCCGACGGCCTGCTGCGCGTGGCGGCCGGTTGGGGCGAGCCGGCCGTGCCGGTGTGGGGCCGCACCGTCCGATTGTCCGCGCCGGCCGCCGGCTTCATGAACGCCTGGCAGATGCACAACCAGGAATACGACTGCCTGCACGAGGGCGCGGTGGTGCATGCCATGGCCACGGTCCTGCCTGCCGCGCTGGCGGCGGCCGAAATGCGTGGCGGCGCGAGCGGCGCCGAGCTGATCGCGGCCATCGCCGTCGGCACCGACATCGCCGCCGGCCTCGGCCTCGCCTCGCGATCAGGATTCCGTTTCTTTCGTCCCGGTACCGCGGGCGGCTTCGGCGCCACGGCGGCTGCCGCCCGCCTGCTCGGCCTCGACAAGGCCGCGCTCGAGGCAGCCTTCGCCTGGCAGCTCGCGCAGGCCGGCGGCACCATGCAGGCGCACCTCGCGGGCAGCCCGATCCTGCCGGCCCAGCTCGCCTTCAATGCCCGCGCCGCCGTGCAATCCTGCGAACTGGCGCGGCTGGGCTTCGCCGCTTCCCGCGACGTGTTCGAGGGGCCCTACGGTTACCTGCCGGTCTTCGAGGGCGACTTCGAGCTGCAACCGGTCCTCGACAGGCTGGGCCGCGACTGGCGCATCGAGGAATTCAGCCACAAGCCGTTTCCGGCGGGCCGCGCCACCCATGGCGGCATCGAAGGCGTCATGGCGCTGCAGCGGCAACACGGCTTCACCGCGGAGGAGGTTGCCAAGGTCGAGATCAGCGCGCCGCCGCTCATCGTGCGCCTGGTCGGCCGGCCGCCGCGGCCGGACGCCGGCGCAAGCTATGCCCGCCTGTGCATGGCCTACGCCGTGGCGAGGGTCCTGCGCAACGGCGCGCTCGACCTGTCGGACTTTCGCGGCGATGTGCTCGCCGATCCCGCGACCCACCGGCTCGCGACGCGCGTCAGCCTGCTGGGCGACGGCAACGCAGATCCCAACGCGCTGGCGCCGCAGAGCCTGGTCGTGCGCCTGCGCGACGGCACGGTGCTGGCCTGGTCGTGCGAGGCCATGCTGGCGAACCCGGCGCGCCCGCTCACGCCGGCGCAGCACCTCGCCAAGTTCCATCGCTGCCTGGAATTCTCGGCGACGCCGCTCCCGCCCGGCACCCCCGCGCGCCTGGTCGACGCCGTCGACCGCCTCGACACGCTGGAGGATGTCCGCCCTCTCGCCGCCCTGGCAGCCGGGAATCTCGCCAACTCAGGGTAGGGGGAGCGGCCCACGATCGCACTCCTGGTTGTGTGGCAAAAACGTCACGCCTCTTCATGCACGTCCTGCGCCTCTTTTGAACACTCGTCACACGCCGGAACAAACGGCATGAAGGTTGCGTCTGCGTGGGCCTGAAGGGTCTGCCTGGAGTGCGTGTAGTGACGGACGTGGCGGCGGAGATCAGGGACATTCTCGTCTTCCACCTCGGAGTTGAGGAGGCGCGGCTTGCGGACGACGCGAGGTTGGCCGCGGACCTGGGAGCCGACAGCCTCGATCTCGTCGAGATCGTGATGTCGTGCGAGGAGAGGTTCGACGTCGTGATTCCGAACCGTGGGGCGAGCCGGCTCACGACCGTGGGCGACGCGGTCCGCTTCATCGAAGCGCAGATCGCCGGCCGCCCGGGCACGGATCCTGCGCGCCATCCCCTTCGCCTGCTTTCGGTTTTTCGCTAGGGCCCGTCCCGATCGGCCCGGCTCGAGTCATCGCTGAGGCGTGCCCGCCTCGTGTATGGCGCGAGTGTCTGCCTCGCTCCTGAACAGGTGACGCAAAGGCGCTCCCTCGGCGGGGCGCCCGGCTCAGGCCGCGCGCCGCTTCAGCGCCAGGCCGATCGTCAGCCAGCCCGAGCCGATGAAGATCAGGTCGATGCCGAGGAAGATGCCCAGCACGTAGAAGCTGGAATAGGGCCAGTGGGCGATGATCATCAGGCCGAGCAGCAGGCTGATGAGGCCCGACACCACGACCCAGCCCCACGGCTTGCCGGCCTCGCGCATGTGCCAGGCGAGGAACATGCGCACGATGCCGCCCACCACCAGCGCCACGCCCAGGAACAGGGTGAGGATGGTGGCCGCGGCGAACGGGTTCGTGATGGCGATGATGCCGGCGGCGACATAGAGCGCGCCCAGCAGCATCCACAAGGCGAACTTGCCCCAGCTCTTGACGTTGAAGGCGGCGATGATCTCGGCCACGCCCGCCATGATCATCATGATGCCGACGATCAGCACCGCCGACGCCGTCGCGGCGACCACGCTGCCCAACGCGATCACGCCGGCGATCATGAAGATGATGCCCAGCGCCACGATCCAACCCCATTTGCCGTGGAGCGCCCTTATGCCTTCGGCCAGATTGTGCGGGGCCGGGCCGTTCGTCGTTGCCGTCATGACGTCCTCCTTCTCCAGGCGGAATGGACTGATTCAGGATACAGGCAGCCAATGGCACTGTCGCGGCTTGTATGGGACACTCTGGCGACACTGGATTGCAGGCTGGAATGAACGACTCTCGGAAAGAACCGGCGGCACCGCGCCCGGCGACGACCGTGCTGCTGCTGCGCCCCTCGGTGCCGGGCCAGATGGCCTCGCCGCTCGAGGTCTTCATGGTGGTGCGTCACCACCAGATCGACTCCTTCTCCGGCGCCCTGGTGTTCCCCGGCGGCAAGCTGGAGGAGGCCGATGGCGCGCCCGCGCTGCGTGCGCGCTGCGGCGGCGCCGACAAGATCAAGGACGAGGAGCTGAAGTTCCGCGTCGCCGGCGTGCGCGAGGCCTTCGAGGAGTGCGGCATCCTGCTGGCGCGCAAGCGCGGCGAGCGCGCCGTGATCGCCGCCGCCGCTCTCACCGGCATCGAGGAGCGCTGGCGCGCCCGGCTCGCCAAGGACGAGGCCAGCATCGTCGATCTGGTCGAGGCGGAGGATCTCGAGCTCGCCACCGACATGATGGTGCCTTACGCCCATTGGATCACGCCGACCTTTGCCCCGAAGCGCTTCGACACCTGGTTCTTCCTGGCCGAGGCGCCGGAGGACCAGATCGCCCTGCATGACGGATCGGAGTCGGTGGATTCGGTGTGGATCGGCCCACAGCAGGCGATCGACGAAGCCAATGCCGGCCGCCGCACCCTGGTCCACGCCACGCTGAAGAACCTCGAGCTGCTGGCCGAGGGCGAGACGGTACCCGGTGTCATCGCCGCGGCCAGCGGCCGCAAGATCGTCACCGTCCAGCCCTGGGTGGAAAGCCGCGATGGCAAGCGTTACCTGCACATCCCGCCCGACGCCGGCTACCGCAATCTGGTGCGCGAGATGCCGGCTCCAGGAGGTATTCCGCAGGCCGGAAGATAGTTCCACGCTGGAGCCTGCCATGATGATTTGCGTCTCGCGCCGTCCGGCGTGGCGCGCTAAGAGCGGAACGATAAACGCTCGTTCATGACCGGCGCCGGCCGGCCCATTGGAGGAAAGAGAATAATGGTCGGAATCGTGGCCTATGGGGCCTATGTGCCGCGCCTGCGCCTCAACCGTCAGGCGGTCTACGACGCCAACAAATGGTTCGCCGCCGGCCTGCGCGGCCTGGCCAAGGGCGAGCGCTCGATGGCCAACTGGGACGAGGATTCGGTCACCATGGCCGTCGAGGCCTCGCGCGACTGCCTCACCAGCCACAAGCCCGAGGAGGTGCGCAGCCTCTACTTCGCCTCGACCACCCATCCCTTCAAGGACCGCCAGAATGCCGGCGTGATCGGCACGGCGCTGTCGATCGAGCAGAACCTGCTCGCCTCCGATGTCGGCGGCTCGCAGAAGGCCGGCACTTCGGCGCTGATCGCCGGCCTGAACGCGTCGAAGAACGGCGGCGGCCCGGCGCTGGTCGCGGCGGCCGACAAGCGGCTGACCAAGGTCGCCTCGGCCAACGAGCTGAACTACGGCGACGGCGCGGCGGCGCTGCTCTGCGGCACCGAGAACGTGATCGCGAGGCTGGTGGGCCACCACTCGGTGTCGATGGATTTCGTCGACCATTTCCGCGGCGACGAGAGCGACTTCGACTATGGCTGGGAAGAGCGCTGGATCCGCGACGAGGGCTACTCGAAGATCGTGCCGCCCGCCATCAAGGCCGCGCTCGCCGCCTGCAAGCTCAAGGGCGGCGACATCAGCCACTTCATCATGCCGAGCCTGATGCCGGCTGTCCCGAAGCAGATGGCCAAGATCTGCGGCATCGCCGAGGGCGCGGTGCGCGACCTTCTCGGCGCCACGCTGGGCGACACCGGGGCCGCGCACGCGCTGGTCATGCTGGTCGACGCGCTGGAGACCGCCAAGGAAGGCGACAGGATCATGGTCGTGGCCTTCGGCCAGGGCGTCGACATCCTGGTGTTCGAGGTCACGCCCGAGAACGCCAAGCTGCCCAGGCGCAAGGGCGTGTCGGGCTGGCTGGCGCGCCGCAAGGAGGAGAAGAACTACCTGAAGTTCCTCGCCTTCAACGAGATGCTGCCGATCGAGAAGGGCATGCGCGCGGAGTTCGACAAGAAGACCGCGCTCAGTGTCCTGTGGCGCAAGCGCGACATGATCTACGGGCTGGTCGGCGGCAAGTGCAAGGTGTGCGGCACCGTGCAGTTCCCGCGCAGCCAGGTCTGCGTCAATCCGAACTGCCATGCCGTCGACAGCCAGGAGCCCTACGCGATGGCCGGCCTGGAGGCGAACGTGATGTCGTTCACCGCCGACTCGCTCACCTACTCGCCGGATCCGCCGGCATACTACGGCATGATCACCTTTCCCGAGGGCGGCCGCTTCATGGCCGACTTCACGGACTGCGACAAGGAACAGGTGAAGGTCGGCGTCAAGATGCGCATGACCTTCCGCATCCGCGACAACGACACGATGCGCGGCGGCTTCAAGCGCTACTTCTGGAAGGCGGCGCCGGTTTGAGTGGAGCGCGGACCTCCAGGTCCGCTCATGAGCGGACCTGGAGGTCCGCGCTCCGGATGAGTTAGAGTTTCCACCCTCAACACCACACCAAGGAGACCTGCAATGGCTCGGGGTATCAAGGACAAGGTCGCGATTCTCGGCATGGGCTGCTCCAAGTTCGGCGAACGCTGGGACTCGGGCGCCGAGGAGCTGATGCTCGAATCCTACAAGGAATGCCTGGCCGATGCCGGCATCGACGCCAAGCAATTGAATGCCGCGTGGTTCTCAACCGCCATCGACGAGGTCCATGTCGGCAAGTCGGGCATTCCGCTCTCGACCACGCTGCGCCTGCCCAACATCCCGGTGACGCACGTCGAGAACATGTGCGCCTCGGGCACCGAGGCCTTCCGCGGCGCCTGCTACGCCGTCGCCTCCGGCGCGGCCGACTTCGCCCTGGCGCTGGGCGTCGAGAAGCTGAAGGACACCGGCTACGGCGGCCTGCCGGGCGGCCGCGGCGGCCCGCTGCAGGCGCTGTGGAGCGCCAACGGTACGGCGCCGGGCAACTTCGCCCAGCTCGCCACCGCCTACCAGACGGCGCACGGCGTCTCGGCCGAGGACCTCAAGAAGGCGATCGGCCACGTCTCGTGGAAGAGCCATCAGAACGGCGCCAAGAACCCCAAGGCGCATCTGCAGAAGGCCGTCGAGATGGACACCATCCTGAACGCGCCGATGATCGCCTCGCCGCTCGGCCTGTTCGACTGCTGCGGCGTGTCGGACGGCGCGGCCGCCGCCATCGTGACCACGCCCGAGATCGCCAAGTCGCTCGGCAAGCACAACATCGTCAGCGTCAAGGCGCTGCAGCTTTCCGTGTCGAACGGCTCGGAGTCGGGCCACAACTCGTGGGACGGCAGCTACTTCCACACCACGCGCATCGCCTCGAAGAAGGCCTATGAGGAGGCCGGCATCAAGAACCCGCGCGACGAGGTCTCGATGTTCGAGGTGCACGACTGCTTCTCGGTCACCGAGCTGGTGACCATGGAGGACCTGCACATCTCCGAGACCGGCAAGGGCTGGAAGGACGTGCTCGACGGCTTCTACGATGCCGACGGCAAGATCCCCTGCCAGATCGACGGCGGGCTGAAGTGCTTCGGCCATCCGATCGGCGCCTCGGGCCTGCGCATGCTCTACGAGATGTACCTGCAGTTCCAGGGCCGGGCCGGCGCGCGCCAGCTCAAGGATCCCCGGATCGGCATGACCCACAATCTCGGCGGCGCGCCGCGCGAGAACGTGTCGAGCGTCGCCATCGTCGGCCGCTTCGAGTGACGCACCGCTGTCGATGAGTGAATAGTTGTCATCCCGAGGCCGTAGGCCGAGGGACCTTTCAGGCCACAGGAAAGGTCCCTCGCTTCGCTCGGGATGACAGAGAAATCGTGGCGCCCTCTCCCTGAAACGGGTGAGGGCGTTTCTTTCAGACTTTCGGAGGAGGAAGCGGGCGATGCAGCTCGACAAGAAACTCATCGGCCACGCCTTCAAGCCGTTCACCACGACGGTCGAGGCCGGCAAGATCCGCCTGTTCTGCAAGGCCATCGGCGAAGAGAACCCGATCTACGTCGACGAGGCCGCGGCCAAGGCGGCGGGCTACCGGGCCATTCCCGCGCCGCCGACGTTTCTGACGGCCGTCACCAACGACGATCCCGACAAGGGCGGGCTGCTGCGCCTGCTTGAACGTCGATATCGGCCTGATCCTGCACGGCGAGCAGCACTACGAGTATCTCGCGCCGGTCCATGTCGGCGACAGGATCACCTGCCAGCAGAAGGTGGTCGACATCTACGACAAGAAGGGCGGCGCCTTGTGGTTCGTGGTCTCCGAGACCGAGCTCAAGGACCAGTCCGGCAAGCCCGTGGCCAAGGCCAAGGGCATCACCGTCGTGCGCAATCCCGACGCGGCCAAGAAGTAGGGGGAAGGATCATGGCAACCGTCACAGCTCCGAAGTTCGCCGACGTCAAGGTGGGCGACACGCTGAAGCCGATCGTCCTGCCGCCGATCAGCCGCCACCAGCTCGCGCTCTATTGCGGCGGCTCGGGCGACCACAACCCCATCCATGTCGACATCGACTTCGCCAAGAAGTTCGGCTTCAAGGACGTGTTCGCCCACGGCATGCTGTCGATGGCGTTCCTCGGCCGCCTCGTCACCTCGTACGTGCCGCAGGCCCAGGTCCGCAAGCTCGGCACGCGCTTCACCTCGATCACCTGGGTGGGCGACGTCATCACCGTGAGCGGCAAGGTCACCGGCAAGCGCGAAGAGAACGGCGAGAAGCTGGTCGACCTCGAGGTCAAGTGCACCAACCAGAACGGCCAGGACACGCTGCAGGGCGACGCCACGGTTGCGCTGAACTAGCTCAACGGAGTGCGGACCTCCAGGTCCGCGCTCCAGACAAGGAGAGAAGAATGGGTCAGATGGACGGCAAGGTGGCGATCGTCACCGGATCGGGACGCGGCATCGGCCGCGAGATCGCGCTGCGCCTGGTGCGCGACGGCGCCAAGGTGGTGATCAACGACATCGACGAGGCGCCGGCCAAGGAGACCATCGCCGAGATCGAGAAGATGGGCGGCAAGGCGGTGGCCTGCAACGGCGACGTCGCCAAGCCCGACTTCGGCGACCGCATCGTCAAGACCGCGGTCGACGCCTTCGGCGGCTGCCATGTCGTGGTGAACAATGCCGGCTACACCTGGGATTCGGTCATCCAGAAGATGACCGACGAGCAGTGGTATGCCATCCTCGACGTGCACCTCACCGCGCCGTTCCGCATCCTGCGCGCCTTCCAGCAGCACTTCCGCGGCGAGGTCGAGAAGGAGCGCTCGGCGGGCAAGCGCATCGTGCGCAAGGTCGTCAACATCTCCTCGACCTCGGGCGTCAACGGCAATGCCGGCCAGTCGAACTATTCGGCCGGCAAGGCGGGCATCATCGGCCTCACCAAGACGCTGGCCAAGGAGTTCGGCCGCTACGACGTCACGGTGAACGCGGTGGCCTTCGGCTACATCCAGACCCGCCTCACCAAGCCCCTGAGCGAGGGCGAGGCGGGCGAGATCGAGGTGCAGGGCCGCAAGGTCAAGATCGGCGTGCAGGGCGGTCGCATCGCCGCCATGAACCAGATGATCCCGCTCGGCCGCGGCGGCCTGCCGGAAGAGGCGGCGGGCTCGGTCTATCTCTTCTGCAGCCCCGACAGCGACTATGTCAGCGGCCAGTGCCTGGTGGTGAACGGCGGGCTGTAGTCAACCGTCCTCTTCCGGACCGCGCGCGTCTCGCGCGCTCAAGCTCTTGAGCGAGCCGGAGGCTCGTTGGGGTGGACGGCCCCTAACGGCATCTGAAGTGCCAGAATGAGGCTGTTGAAGGACTCATTCGAAGGAGCCGTCCATGGCCAGATTAGCACGAATCGGAATCGACACGTCGAAGAGCGTCTTCCAGCTGCACGGGGTCGACGAGAAGGAGCAGGTGGTGCTGCGCAAGCAGCTGCGGCGGCGCCAGTTTGTGGCGTTCTTTGCCGAGCTGGATCGCACTGTGGTTGGCCTCGAGGCGTGCGGCGCGTCCCACCATTGGGGCCGGGAACTGGGCAAGCTTGGCCACCAGGTGATGCTGATCCCGCCGCAGCACGTGAAGCCTTACGTGGGGCGCAACAAGAACGACAAGATCGACGCCGCGGCGATCTGCGAGGCGATGAGTTGGCCCAAGGTGCTGGAGCGGCTGGTGCCGATCAAGAGCGCCGAGCAGTCGGCGGCGCAGATGCTTCTGGGCGTGCGTGAGAGCCTGATCAGGCGGCGCACCCAGCTCAGCAACACCATCCGCAGCCATGCCGCCGAGTTCGGCCTGGTGGCGGCCAAGGGCCTCGACAAGATCGAGCCGCTGCTGGTGCGCATCGCCCAAGACGACAGCTTGCCGGCCTTGGCCAAGGAGATGTTCGCCGCCCTCGGCCAGGAGTTCGATGCGATCAAGCGACAGAGCGCGGCGATCGACAAGAAGATGCTGGCCTTCCATCGCGCCAACGAGGTCACCCGGCGTCTGGCCGAGGTGCCGACCATCGGCCCGGTCGGGGCCTGCCTGTTCGTCACCAAGATCGTCAATCCCCACGGCTTCCGCTCCGCCCGCCGCTGTGCCGGCTGGATCGGCCTGACGCCCAAGGACCAATCGACCGGCGGCAAGCACAAGTTCGGCGGCATTACCCGCGCCGGCGACGAAAGCTTGCGGGCAGCCCTGGTCTGCGGCGCTACCGCCTACCTGCGCCACGTCAGGAGCGGACGCACCACACCCTCGCCCTGGCTGGCTGGGCTGCTCAGTCGCAAGCCGCCCAAGCTCGTCGCCGTGGCCCTGGCCAACAAGACCGCCCGCATCGCCTGGAAGCTCATGACCAGCGGCCAGCGATACAATCCAGCGCCGGCTTGCGCCCGCCCAGACATCGCGGCTGATGCCATCGACATCGCCGCCTGACACTTCAGCGTGACCGTGGCCACCACCTCACGCTGAGGCCGGGGCTGCTCGAGCAACAGCAGATGGCGTGACATACAGGCGTTCAAACACCCGGGACACTCCGCCGGACCGCGCGGCACTCGATGCCACAGGCTCGTTAGGAACTCGGGTTGCGGCAACCATCTTGGGTGCGGTCCTGTGCGGCCGTACAATAAACCGTACATACGACCGCAGCGCCCCGTTCACTCATCCAAGAAAGCTCTTGCAGCCAGGGGGCCGTCCACATACGCGGTCCGGAAGAGCATGATCCGGACTTCGGACACTTCTTACGCCACACGCCGGGCCAGGATGGCGAACCGTCCAGGTGTGAGCCCGAAGCGGGCGACGAAATGGCGGGTGAGGTGGCTCTGGTCGGCGAAGCCGGTCGCCGCCGCCGTCTCCGACAGCGTCCCGCCGGCGGCGATCAGGGCCTGCGCCCGCGCCAGCCGGCGGCCGACCTGGTAGCGATGCGGCGACGTGCCCGTCACCGCCCGGAAGTGGCGGGCGAGCGCGAAGCGGTCGAGGCCCGTCACCGTCTCGAGCTCGTCGGAGGCCACCGTGCGGTGCGCCTCGGCGGACAGGAATTCGCGGGCGCGGTCAACCGCGCGGTGGGCGAGAGGATTGCGCCGCGCCGGCGGCCGGTCGTCGCTGCGCGCCGCCAATCGGTGGGCCAGGCGTTCGACCACCGCGTCGGCGGCCAGCGGCTCGAGCGGCTGCGGGAAGTCGGCGAAGGCCTCGCCCAGCAGGTCGGCCAGCACGGGGTCGTCGGCCACGACGTCGGGCACGAAGGGCGGGCTGGCGCCGTCGAGCGCGGCCGTCACCGAGGCCGGGTCGACGTAGAGCATGCGGTAGGCGAAGCCGTTGTCGACGCTGGCATGGCCGTCATGGGCCTCGTCGGGATGGATCACCATGACCTGGCCGCCGCGGCTGGTCCGCAGCGTGCCGCGATAGTGGAAGGATTGCGCGCCCCACAGGGTGAGGCCGACGGCATAGGTCTCGTGGCGATGCAGGTCGAAGGCATGGCCGCCGAAGCGCGCGCTCAGCCGCTGCAGGGCGGCGCGCGGCTCGTCGAAGCGGATCTGGTCGGCTTTCATGCACAAACCTTCAAGACGGGGCGCCTACGATGCCCGATATGGGGACCATGATCTACGAGACCAAGACGGCGCTCGTCCTGCGCCGCGACCTCGCCGCCTGGCAGATGGCCAATGTCGCGGCTTTCCTGGCCGGCGGCCTGGCCGGCACGCATGGCCACATGATGGGCGAACCCTATCGCGACGGCGCCGGCCGCGCCTATAGCGCGCTGATCCGCGAGCCGGTCTTCGTCTACGGCGCCACGCTGGAGGAATTGCGCCGCACCCACCAGCGGGCGCTGTCGCGCGAGCTGGTGCCGGCGATCTACATCGAGCCCATGTTCAGGACGGCCAACGACGCCGACAACCGCGCCGCGGTGGCCGCAGCGCCCGCCGACGCGCTGGATTTCGTCGGCATCGGCGTCCACGCACCGCGCAAGATCGTCGACAAGGTGGTCAACGGCCTGAAGTTCCTGAGCTAGATCCGGCGCGGGCGCAGCAGGATCACGACCGACGCGGCGAGGTTCAGCGCCATGCAGACGGCCAGCGGCACGCCATAGCCGCCGAAGCCGTCGCGCAGCAGGCCGAGCAGGCCCGGTCCGAAGGCGTAGAGGATCTGCACCACGGCGGTGGACAGCGCTACGATGGCGGGGAACTCGGCCGCGGGGAACTCGCGCTGCACGATCAGCGGCGACAGCGTGATGTTGTTGCCGACCGAGAAGCCGTAGAGGGCGCAGGCGCCGTAGATCACCACGGCTGCCTCGGCGCGCATCAGCACGGCGATCGCCGCGACCTGCACCAGGAAGCACAGCGCCGCGGCGCGCCGCGGCTCGAGCCGGTCGATGACGAAGCCCAGCACGACGCGGCCGACCAGCGCCATCACCGCGTTGATCGCCACCGCGAGGCCGGGATCGACGCCCTGCCGGGCGCTGATCAGCGGCACGAGATGGGTGAGGAAGCCGACCTGGCTCACCAGCACGAAGGCGAAGGGCGCCGAGACGCTCCAGAAATGCCAGTGCCGGAGCGGCGCCAGCCGGCTCTGCCGCGCCGTCGCGGGCCGGGCCGACATCGGCCCGCGCCGAACGAACAGCGCCACCGCCGTCCCCGCCACCACGAGGCCCGCGGCGACCAGCAGCCGCTCGGCCTCGGCGAAGCCCAGCCTGGGAATCGCCGCCAGCAGGGCCGGCGCCACGACGAGGCCCGCCACGGTGGCGCCGCTCAGCGCCAGGTTCAGCGCCAGGCCGCGCTTGCGGTCGAACCACTGGCCGACGGTGGCGGCGATGGGCGCGACGCTGGTGGCGTTCCAGCCCGGCGCCATCAGCGCGTAGAGCAGCGCGAGCTGCCACGGCGTCTCGACCGAGGGCAGCAGCAGCAGGCGAACCGCCGGTCACCGCAAGCCCGCACAGGAACACGGTGCGCGGCCCGAAGCGGCCGATCGCCTCGGCGATGCGCGGCAGCAGCAGGGCGCCCAGCACGTAATGGCCGGTGACCACCGAGGAGATCAGCCCGGTCGACCAGCCATGCTCCTTCTGCAGCTCCACGAGGTAGATGCCGTGGGCGTAGAAGCCGAAGCCCCAGGCGAACACCGCCGACGATGAAGCAGGCCAGGACGACCCGCCAGCCGGCGGGCGTCGAATCGACGCCTGCTGCGAGGGACACGGGATTTGCGCGTCAGGAGCGGCTGACGTGGGCGGAGACGCAGCGCCAGCCTTCCGGCTGCAGCTGCCAGTCGTCGGTGTACCAGCCGGCGCCTTGCGTGCCGTCGGCTTTACGTATAGGAGGTGCGCGCCTTGATGACGGCGAGGTCGCCGAACAGGCAGGATCTTCACATCGTGCTCGCGGATGTTCTTCACCGGCGACCCGCGGCCGATCTGCGCCAGGAAGGCGGCGCGGTCGAGCACGGTGCCGTCGGGATTGGTGTTCATGAAATCCGCCGCAAGATGCTGCTCGAACCAGCGCACGTCGGCCTGGTCGACCGAGCGGACATAGTTGTGGTTGAGGTCGCGCAGGGTCGCGAGATGCTGCTCGGTCATGGGGTCCCCGATATAGCCGACGAGCTGGTCGAGCGAGACGCCCCAGCCCTCCTCGTGCGACAGGCAGGCGGCGGCGGTGGCGAAGTCCTCCTGCCGGAAGCGGACTTCCGTGCTGGCGCCGCGCTCGGTGAACGTGGCCGTCACCAGGGTGATGGGCGTGAGCGTGCCGTTGGCCCGCACCCAGGCATGGGTGAAGGCCAGGAGCTCGGGCTCGCGGATCTCGCGATAGACCCCGACCTCGGTCTGCACGATGCCGGTATCGTCGGAGCGGATGGTCATGCGCCACGGGCCGCCCTCGCGCAGGTCGAGTGCGCAGGACAGCATGGTGAAGCCGCGCGGCACCCACCAGTGGCGCATGCGGTCGGGCTCGACGAAGGCGCGGAACACCTCGGCGCGCGGCGCGCGACAGCAGCCGCGTCAGCGTGAAGTCGCGGCGCGCCGGCCGCAGGGCGTCACTTGCGTTTGCCGCCATGGCTCCTCGCCTTTTCCGACTGCGTCTTGCGAAGATAGGCCTCCAGCCGGTCGAGCCGCTGCTCCCAGAACTGCCGGTAGGCCGCCACCCATTCCGATACCTCGCGCAGCGGCGCCGCCTCGAGCCGGCATGGCCGGCGCTGCGCCTCGCGGCCACGCGCGATCAGCCCGGCCCGCTCCAGCACCTTCAGATGCTTGGAGATCGCGGGCAGCGTCATGTCGAACGGCTCCGCCAGCTCCCCGACGCTGGTCTCGCCCAGCATCAGCCGCGCCAGGATGGCGCGGCGGGTCGGATCGGCGAGGGCGGCGAGCGTCGTGCTGAGGCGGTCGGCGGCGATGGTCATGGGCTGGCCGGTTTGTTAACCGTCCGGTGAAATAAGACCGGCATGGCCGGCAAGTCAAGGCAGGCTAGGCGAGGAACAGCCGGGCGCCGACCGGCGCGGCGCGGGCCTTGTCGAGCGCTTCCATGGTGGTGCGGTAGCCCACCTCGACGGCGGCGTCGAAGCTCGTCCAGTCCAGCAGGTCGATCTGGGTCATCGGCGGGACGATCAGCAGATCGGCCGCCTGGCGGTCCTCGGCGGAGTGCGCGGTGCTCGCCACCAGCGCCGAGCGCAGCAGGATGCGCACGATCGACGGGATCGGCAGGGTCTCGTTGCGCTTCCACACCAGGCGGCGGAAGAACTGCCAGGCCGACCACGGCTCGGTGACGTCGGCGCCGGCCGCCAGCGCGCCGCCGGTGTCGATGTCGACGCCGATCGTCACGCCGCGGCCGAGCCGACGCATGGCGCGCACCGGGAAGTTGTCGATGACGCCGCCATCGACATGGACCTCGCCCGCCTCGTTGAAGGGCGGCAGCACGCCGGGGATCGATGCCGAGGCGCGCAGCCAGCGCCACAGCCGGCCGACCGTATGGATGTCGGCGTTGGAGGTGGTGAGGTTGGCGGTGACGCAGAAGAAGGGAAGGATCAGGTCCTCGATCTCCTTCTCGCCGAAGGAGGTGCGCAGCAGGCGCGTGACGCGCCGGCCGGCAAACAGGGAGATGAACGGCAGCGTGTAGTCGCTCAGCGGATTGGTGTTGACGAAGGCCCGGCGGAAGCGCTGCACGAGCTCCTCCTCGGACCATCGCGAGGCGACGGCGGCCGCGATGATGGCCCCCATGCTGGTGCCGCCGACCTGGTCGATCGGCACGCCCGAGGCGGCCAGCGCCTTGACGACGCCGATATGGGCGAAGGCGCGCGCGCCGCCGCCGGCCATGACCACCCCCACGGCGTGGCCGGTCAGCAGCCGCGCCAGCCGGTCGATGTCGGCATGGATGTCGAGGCGGACATGGTGGTGCTGGCCGTAGAGGCCGCCGGCCAGCAGCGGCGAGGTCGAGCCGGGCGAGGGGTCGTGGCCCTCGTGCAGCAGCACCAGTTCGCGGCGGCGATGGAAGACGGCGCCGGTCTGCGCCGTTTCGATCTCGAAAGGCACCTTCGTCGGCCGATCGTCGTCGGCGCGCCGCACCACCACCAGGCAGTCGGCCTGGCGCAGGCAGAGCTCCGTCCATTCCGTCGCGGTCGGCTCGGCGCGGTAGAGCACGAACGAGGACTCCATCTCGCAGCGCGCGAACCATTCCGGCTCCTGGTCGAGCGAATCGGGTCCCAGCATCTGCACCTCGCTGCCGAGGCGGCCGAGCGCGCCGGCCAGCAGCACGGCGAAGCGCGCCGACGGCACGTCGGGGCCGGCCGGCAGGAGGGCGAAGGTGCGCGGCTGGCGCCGGCGCTTGGCCGGCCCCAGTGCGGTGCGCAGCGCCACGCTGCGCATCAGCGCCGGCAGCACCTCGGGATGCTGCGCCGTCAGCTTGTCGAAGCTGGCGCGTGGCAGCCGCCAGACCTCGCTGTCGCGCAGCGCCGCCACGCTGCGGGTGCGCTGGCTGTGCGACAGCAGCGACATCTCGCCGACGATATTGCCGGGCGGGACCTCGGCGATCAGGATCGGCGCCTCGATGCTGTCCTCGTCCTCGTGCCGGAACACGCCGAGGCAGCCGCTGGCCACGACATAGACGGCATCGGCGGGCTCGCCCTGGCGGAACAGCGGCGCGCCGCCGGGCAGCACGTGCAGGCTGAGCTCGCGCTCGACCGCCGCCAGGCTCTGCGGGTCGAGATCGGCGAACAGCGGCGCCTGGTGCAGCGCCTTGCGGAGTCGCAGCCGCGCGGAATCTTCGCCCGGCGCGACGATGCTCACCCCTTGCTCCTCACCGGTCGCTCCTCATCTGGCGCTCCGCATCGGCCGTCCTCATCCGCCCTGCAGGCCCTTGAGTGCCCAGCCGATCGTCTGGTCGGCCCGCGTCCACACCATCTCCCGCCACTTGTCGCCCGAGGGAAAGAAGCGCTCCTTGATGTCGGCCTTGATCGTCTTGCCCAGCGCCGAGCCGACATCGCCGCGCTGGTGCAGCCAGTTGTCGGCGCGCACGGCGCCCAGCACCTCGGGCACCGCGTAGGTGCCATATTCGATGGCGATGGGCGTCACCTCGGCGTCCGGCAGCTCCTGCGGGAAGGCGTCGGTCATGATGCCCACGACGACTGCCGAGGCCGAGGTGCCGCCTTCGGGCGAGGTCATCTCGTCGCCGTACCACGCCTTGGCGCGCGGGAACGACTTGGAGTTGGGCGGCACGGCGCAGATCAGCTCGCCGTGGCCGAACGGTCCCAGCCCGGTATGGAAGTCGATGACGCCGACACGGCGCGCGCCGCCCAGCTCCTCGCGGATGACGGCGCGCAGCGTGCGGTTGCTCCAGGTCGGCCGGTTGCCGCCGAAGAAGATGCCGTCGGGATGGGTGTACTGGCCGCCGCTCAGCGCGCCCTGCAGCCCGAACGCGCCGTGCTGCTGCGCATAGGCGGCGAACACGCGGTCGGTCTCGGCCTTGCTCGCCTCGTCCCAGCCGCGCGGCAGGATGGCGTCGGCGAGGGCGAGGTAGCCGTCGTTACTGGGGTAGGCCTTGTCGTGGTCGACGAAGTTGCGATTGAGGTCGACATTGTCCTCGGTCACCCGGCGCGACCAGGCGAAGCCGTAGGGATTGATGGCATGGATGAGAAGCGCGCCGGTGTCCTTGGGCAGCTTCGACGGCCCGCCGGTCCTGAGCCAGGCGATCTCGGCGCCCGACCCGCAATGGCCCTCCACGCCATGCGTGCCGGCGATCAGCACCAGCATGTTGGGCGCGTCCGCCGCGCCGAACCGCGCGGTGTCGAGGTAGAGCGGCTCGCCGCCCGGCCCGCGCTCCTTGGGATTGAGCCACGAGCGCAGCGCGCCGCCGGCGCCGGCAGCCGCGCTGCAGAACTTCATGCGCGCCTCGAGGTAGCTTTCTGAAAAACACTCTGGAATCGAAATCATCAAACCCTCCGGGGCGCCATGCTAGCATGAAGAGGAGATGGGATTCTTCACGTTAGAGGCGGCCCAGGCGCAGCTTGCGCCGGGCGGCAACTTCGGCCCCTGGATCTGGGAGCTGAAGCTCAAGGCCGAGCATGTCTCGGCCGACGAGGTGCGCATCCGCCTGCCCTACAGCGATCACATCGCCCGCCCGGGCGGCGTGGTCATCGGCCAGGCGATGATGGCGCTCAGCGACACCATCATGGTCCTGGCGATCTGCGAAAAGCTCGGGCGCTTCGCCACCCTGGCGACGATCTCGCTGACCACCAACTTCATCCGGGCCGCCGTGCGCCAGGACGTGATCGGCGTGGCGCGCGCGGTGCGCATCGGCCGCTCGACCGCCTTCGGCGAGATCGATCTGTTCGTCGACGGCTCGGACGATCCGATCGCCCAGGCGCTCGCGGCCTTCGCCGTCCTGCCCGACGGGGCCGGCGCCTTCAACCGCGCCGACCAGCGCTAGATTCATCGCCGGGTGAATCGGCGGAGCGCGGACCTCCAGGTCCGCTCCTGGTCCGATGCTCCAAGAAGCGGACCTGGAGGTCCGCGCTCCGATAATGACGTTTCATCCAGGGTGAGCTGTCCTGCTGGTGGGCAACTCCAGTGGCGCGCCCCAGCCTAGCTGTCGTATTGCAGCAGCGTCTCGACCGGCACCTTGAGCCGCTTGCGGCCTTCGAGGAAGGTGAGCTCGATGACGCAGGCGGCCGCGGGAACGACGCCGCCCACATTCTCGAGCAGGGTCACCGCGGCGGCCATGGTGCCGCCCGTCGCCAGCAGGTCGTCGACCAGCGCCACGCGCGCGCCCTTCTTGATGGCGTCCTGCTGGATCTCGATCGTGTCGGTGCCGTACTCCAGCGCATAGGTGTGGCGGACCGTCGTTCCCGGCAGCTTGCCCTGCTTGCGCAGCATCACGAAGCCGGTGCCCAGCGCCAGCGCCAGCGGCGCCGCCAGCAGGAAGCCGCGCGATTCGATTCCGGCCAGCACCTCCGGCTTGTAGGGCCTGAGCGCGTCGGCCATGCGCTCGATCGTGGCGTGCCAGGCCTTGGCGTGCGCCAGCAGGGTGGAGATGTCGTAGAACAGGATGCCCGGCTTGGGGAAATCCGGGATCGAGCGGATGTGGTTCTTGAGGTCGATGTCGTGGCTCATGGCATTCCCCGGGTCAGGCGTAGGCCGGCGGCGGCGCGAAGCCGCGATATTCCTTCTCCAGGAGCTTGGCGAAGGCGATGGTCGAGTAGTCGCCGTATTGCGGGCCGATGATCTGCACGCCGACCGGCAGTCCCTCCTTGGTCTCGCCGACCGGCGCCGCCGTCGCCGGCAGCAGCGTGATGCTGGCGTAGCCCGCCCAGAAGATCTGGTCGACCACCGGCAGCTTCTTGTTGTTCACCACGATGGTGCGCTCGTGGCGGATGCCCTTCTGGTCGTGCGGAAAGGCGGCCGTCTGCGCCACCGGCGCAGATCATGAGGTCGTAGTCCTTGAAGAAGGCGTCCCACGCCAGCCGCATGCGATGGCGCTTCTCGTTGAGCTGCGTCCAGGTGCGGTGCGACAACGTGTTGCCGCGCTGCATCTGGGCGAAATAGCTCATGTCGTCGTCGGGCAGGGCGGCGGCATCGCGCAGGGCCTCGCGGAACTCCTCGTCGCTCATGCGCCCCGATGTGGTCGCCCGCAGCATGCGGACATAGACGTCGTTCAGCTCGGCCGTGTCGATGGCCGGCCGCGCCTTGTCGCTCACCTTGACCTTCTTCTTGCCGAGGAAGTCGGCGAGCTTCTGGATCTCCGACTGGACGGAATGATCGACCTCGGCATTGGGATCCGACAGGATCACGCCGACCTTGAAGTCGCGCAGCTTCTTCTTCTTCGGGCGTGGCAGGCTGAGCGTCCAGCCGCGGCCGTCGATCTCGTCCGGCCCGGCCATCACATCCATGGCGATCTCGAGGTCCTCGGCGCCGCGCGCCAGCGGGCCGCACACCGTGATGTCGGCTTGGGCGACCCTGCCGTTCAGCGCATGGCCCTTGCCCGAGACGACGCCCCAGCTCGGCTTGTGGCCCCACACGCCGTTGTAGCTTGCGGGGTTGCGGATCGAGCCGCCGATGTCGCTGCCCGCCTCGATGCCGGTCAGGCCGGCGGCCAGCGCCGCCCCCGAGCCGCCCGACGAGCCGCCGGCGTGCGCGACAGGTCCCACGGGTTGTTGGTCGAGCCGTAGACCTCGTTGTAGCTCTGCCAGTCGGCGAGGTTGAGCGGCACGTTGGTCTTGCCGAAGAGCGTCACGCCGGCGTCGATCATGCGCTGGGCCACCAGCGAGTTCTTCTCGGCGATCTTGTCCTTGAAGGCGGGATGGCCCCAGGTCGTGGGGAAGCCCGGCGACGTCGTACGACTCCTTGATGGTCATCGGCACGCCGTGCAGCGGGCCGAGCTTCTTGCCCGCCTTCACCGCCTTGTCGGCCGCCTTGGCCCGCTTGCGCGCGCCCTCGATGTCGGTGGCGATGATGGCATTGAGCCTGGGGTTATGGGCGTCCACCCGCTTCAGGTAGAGGTCGAGCAGCTCGAGGCAGCCGATCTTCTTCTTCCGGACCGCGGCGGCGAGCTGCTTGGCGGTCTGGAAGGGCAGGGCGAGGGACATGAGGACACGGATTCCGCGGAACGATGGACGACGCAGAAGGCCGTACCATATTGTGCCCGCCATCGTGAAGAAGCTGCCGCCCCACTGCCATCGCTATGCCCTGCCGTTGGGCACGTCGTTCTTCATGACCTTCCTGGTATCCGGCGTGGCCACCTATCGGGCGCTGGGCTGGGACGAGACCATGTTCGAGACCTGGATGACCTCGTGGATGATCGCCTGGGCGATCGCCGCTCCGACGATGTATTTCGCCATGCCCGTCGTCCGGCGCGCGCTCGGCCGGATCATCGAAGAGCCTTAGCGGTGCTTCCCCTGCTGCGCGGCAATCTCCTGGCGCCGCCGGTGGCCGGCGGCGAAGGCGAGCTGGTCGAGGTGCTGGCGCGGGGCGACGGGGTGCGCATCGAGCGCATCGTCTCGACCGGGCAGGCCAGTCCGCCGGGCTTCTGGTACGACCAACCCGAGGACGAGTTCGTCGTCCTGCTGGCGGGCGCCGCCGCGCTGCGTTTCGAGGCCGACGATCGCCGAGCTCGATCTGCGGCCCGGCGACTGGGTCGAGATCCCCGCAGGGCTGCGCCATCGCGTCGAGTTCACGCAGGCCGATCCGCCGACCGTATGGCTGGCGGTTCACCGGCGAGGCTTGACGCGCGCCGTCGGCTCGGCGATCAGCGGGTCGTCAGGCCAGTAGTGCTTGGGGTAGCGGCCCTTCAGCTCCGCCTTCACCGCGCGTAGCCGGTGGCCCAGAAGCTGGCGAGGTCGCGCGTCACCTGCACCGGCCGCCGGGCCGGCGACAGCAGGTGGAGGGTAAGCGCCGCCTTGCCGCCGGCGACCCGCGGCGTGTCCAGCAGCCCGAACATCTCCTGCAGGCGCACCGAGAGGGTCGGCTCCGCAGGGTTCGCGTAGTCGATCGGGAACCCGCGAGCCGCTCGGCACCTCGACATGGGTCGGCGCCAGGCGGTCGAGCGCGCGCTGCCTGTCCCAGGGCAGCAGCGCCCTGAGCGCCGCGCCGAGATCGACCCTGGCGAGGTGGTCGCGCCGCGAGACGCCGTCGAGGAACGGCGCCAGCCACTCCTCCAGCGAATCGAGCAGGGCCTTGTCCGACAGATCCGGCCAGCCTGCGTCCAGGTGGCGCAGGAACGCGACGCGCTCGCGCCATTTCACGAGATCGTCGGTCCAGGGCAGGGCCGAGAGTCCAAGCTGGCGCACGCCGGCAACCATCGCCGCGCGCACCTTCTCCGGATCGGGCCGGGCGAGCGGTCTGTCCTCCAGCACCAGCGCGCCCAGCCGTCGCCGGCGGCGCGCCAGCACGGCCCCCTCGCGCTCGCTCCACTGCACGATTTCCTCGACGACCGATGCGGTCGCCGTAGAGCTTCCTCGATCTCGGCGGCCGTGATAGGCGCGGCGAGGAAGATGCGGGCATCCTGCGCGGCGCCGTCGAGATCGGCCACGACCAGGAATTCTTCGCCGGCCATCGGATCGCCCTCCGACAGCGCCGCGCCGCGGCCGCCCGACAGGAGGTAGCGTCCCGCCGTACCCGGCCGCCGGCGGCCGATGCGGTCGGGATAGGCCAGCGCCAGCAGCGCGCCGGTCAGGGAGCTGTCGGGCGTCTCCGTCCTGCCCTCGCGCGGCATCAGTCGCCGGGCGGCTTCCTGGATGAGGCGCAGTGCGCCATCGCGCCTGCCGCTCAACGCGATATCGACCCGATGGCGCAGGTCGACATCGCGCTGGCCCGGGGGCAGGCGCAGGAAGTCGCGCTCGCCCAGGATGGCGGCCAGCAGGGCGGCGACCTTGCCCTGGCCGAGCGCGCGGCCCTTGAGCACGAGGTGGGCCAGCCGCGGATGCTGGCCGAGCCGCGCCATCGCCCGGCCGTGCGGCGTGATGGCGCCCGCCGCATCGAGCGCGCCGAGATCGGTCAGCAGGGCGCGCGCCGTGGCCAGCGCCGCGGCGGGCGGCGGCGTCAGCCAGGGCAGGGTGGCGGCGTCGGCGCCCCACAGCGCCAATTCCAGCGCCAGCGGCGCGAGATCGGCGTCGAGGATCTCGGGCGGGGTGAAGGGCAGCAGGCCGCGCTGCGCCTCCTCGGTCCACAGGCGATAGCACACGCCCGGTTCGAGGCGGCCGGCGCGGCCGCGGCGCTGGTCGGCCGAGGCCTGGCTCACCCGCATCGTCTCCAGCCGCGTCATGCCCGAGCGCGGCGAGAAGCGCGGCATGCGCATCAGCCCGCTGTCGACCACGATGCGCACGCCCTCGATCGTGAGGCTGGTCTCGGCGATCGAGGTCGCCAGCACCACCTTGCGCCGGCCGGCCGGCGAGGGGGCGATGGCGCGGTCCTGCTCGGCGGCGGAGAGGTCGCCGTAGAGCGGCGCCACGTCGATCGCCGGGCCGAGGTCGCCGAGCCGCTCCTCGACCCGCCGGATCTCGCCCACGCCCGGCAGGAACACCAGCGCGCTGCCGCTCTGCTCGCCAAGGGCGCGGCGCACCGTCGAGGCCACCGTATCCTCGATGCCGACCGCCGGCCTCGCGATCGAGGTAGCGCGTCTCGACCGGGAACATGCGGCCGGCCGAGTTCGATCACCGGTGCGTCGCCCAGCCGCTGCGACACCGGGCCGGGATCGAGCGTCGCCGACATGGCGATCACGCGCAGGTCGTCGCGCAGCGCCGCCTGCGCCTCGCGCACCAGGGCGAAGGAAAGATCGGTCTCCAGGCCGCGCTCGTGCAGCTCGTCGAAGATGACGCAGCCGACGCCGTCGAGCGACGGATCGTCCTGCAGCATGCGCAGGAAGAGGCCGTCGGTCACGACTTCGATACGCGTCTTCGGCCCGATCTTGGTGTCCAATCGCACGCGGTAGCCGACCGTCTCGCCGACCTGTTCGCCCAAAGTGGCCGCCATGCGCCGCGCCGCGGCGCGGGCCGCCAGCCGCCGCGGCTCCTGCATGATGATCTTGCGGCCGGCGAGCCACGGCGCGTCGAGCAGCGCCAGCGGCACGCGCGTCGTCTTGCCGGCGCCCGGCGGGGCGACCAGCACGGCGGCGTTGCCGCGCCGCAGCGCCTCCTTCAGGCGCGGCAGGGCTTCGTCGACGGGAAGGGGATCCATCGCGGGGCGTATAGCGACGGCCGGCGGCCGGGTCGATCGAGCCGGCGGGTTGACGATGGGCAGTCCCGGAAGCCGGCCGACTCCTCCCGAAATTTTATTGTTGTTTTTCAATGCGCCAAACGGCTTTTACCCCCCGCCAGGGTGCCCACTTATTCCTTCCAAAGTATCACTAGTAAAATTCTTTACTTTTACTTGTGGCGCCGCTACAAGGAATGGCGGAAGCAATTTGCATTTTCGCCGTTCTGCTCGTGGAGGTGCTCCCCGAAAGCCGACTGCCGCACTACCTGGAATGCCTGAAATCCCCGTATGCTGGACGGCATCGACCGGCCGACGGCCCGGCGGCCTCAGCATTTCGAAAGACCTCGTCCCGCCTAGCCCAAGATCGGGAGGAATGCCGTGCTGAAATTGACCTTCTGCCCGGGCAGGCTGCCGTCGCTCAGCCTGGCGGGGGCCGCGCTCGCCGCTTTGGCTCGATCGTCGGCACGTCGTCCATGCCGGCCGGGACGCGCCGGCATGAAGCGGCCGATCCTCGGCCTGCTGGCCCTCTTCGCGCTCGCGGCGGGCGGCGTCGGCGCAGACCTATCCGGACCGGCCGATCCGGCTGGTCGTGGGTTACACGCCAGGCGGCGGCAACGACCTCATCGCGCGCACCGTCGCCGCCAAGCTGCAGGACAAGCTCGGCCAGCCGGTGCGTGGTCGACAACAAGCCGGGCGCCCAGTCGATCGTGGCGGCCGAGCTGGTCGCCAAGGCGGCACCCGACGGCTACACGCTGCTGGTGGCGCCGAGCGGGCCGATGACCGTCAATCCCGCGGTCTATGCCAAGCTGCCCTACAGGCCCGAGAAGGATTTCGCGCCGATCTCCCTGTTGGCCGAATTCCCGCTGTTGCTGGCCGTCGGCGCCCAGCAACCGGTCAGGACCGTGCGCGAGCTGATCGACTACGGCCGCGCCAATCCCGCTCTCGCCAACTACGCCTCCGCCGCCACGCCCTTCCAGCTCGCGGCCGAGCTGTTCAACCAGCGCACCGGCTCGAAGTTTCAGCACATCCCCTATCGCGGCAGCGGCGATGCCGTGCAGGCGGTCGCCTCCGGTCAGGTGCTGATGACCATCTCCGACTCAGGCCCCATGTCGGGACTGCTGAAGGCGAGGAAGCTGCGGGCGCTTGCCATCACCACGGCCAAGCGCCCGCCGGATTTTCCCGACGTCCCGACCATGGCCGAGGCCGGCGTCGACGACATGCGGATCGCGTTGTGGACCGGCATCGTCGCGCCCGCCGGCACGCCGGCCGGCATCGTCGCGCGACTGCAGGACGCGATCGCCGACACGCTGGCGCTGCCGGCCGTGCAGTCGGCGCTGGAGGCCATTGCCGTCGACCCGCGCAGCTCCACGCCAGAGGAGTTCCGCGCCCTGATCGCCCGTGACACGGCGCGCTGGAAGAAGGTTGCGGCCGCCGCCAACATCAAGCTCGAGTGAACGTCATGGACAGCAGCAACGAAGCGCGCCATTCGGCGGCACACTACTTCCTCGAGGGCCTGAGCGAGATCGGCTTCGACTATCTGTTCTGCAACTTCGGCACCGATCATGCCCCGCTGATCGAGGCCATGGCCGTCTTCCAGCGCGATGGCCGCAAGGCGCCGAGTACCATCCTTTGCCCGCACGAGATCACCGCGGTGCATATGGCGGCAGGCTACGCCATCGCCACGGGCCGCGGCCAGGGCGTCATGGTGCATGTCGATGCCGGCACCGCCAATTCGGCGATGGCGCTGCACAATCTCTGTCGCGCCCGTATCCCTGTGCTGCTGATGGCCGGCAAGGCGCCCTTCACCACGCGCGGCGAGCTGTTGGGCACGCGCGACACCTATGTGCATTTCGTGCAGGAGCCGTTCGATCAGGCGAGCATCGTGCGGCCCTATATCAAGTGGGAATACAACCTTCCCTCCGGGCGTCATCGCCAAGGAAGCGCTGCGCCGCGCCCACACGGTGATGCACAGCGATCCCAAGCGGTCCCGTCTACTGACCTTCCCGCGCGAGACGCTGACCGAACTATGGTCCGAGGGCCAGATCCGCTCCTATCCGCGGGAGCGTTTCGGACCGGCGACCGCGGGCGCCGTCGATGCGCCGTCGGTCGACGCCATTGCGCGCCGGCTGCTCGCTGCGGATCGGCCGCTGCTGATCTCCGCCTATGCCGGCCGCAACCACGCATCGGTCGCCCTGCTCGACGAACTGGCGCGCTTCGCCGGCATCCGGGTGGTCGAGTTCAATCCGGTCTACGTCAACCTGCCGCACGACTCGCCCTGCCATGGCGGCTTCACGCCGGCCAAGGCGCTGGCCGAGGCCGATGTCGGCCTGCTGGTCGATGTCGACGTGCCGTGGATCCCCAGCGACATGCCCGACAATCCGGCGACCTGGTGGGCGCATATCGACGTCGATGCCGAGAAGCGCGCCTTCCCGATGTGGACTTTCCCGGCCAATCTGCGCCTGCAGGGCGATAGTTACCGCTTCTTCGCCGATCTCCTGGCGGCCCTGAAAGCGAGGGCCGATCGACGGCTTCAAGGCGCGTGCGGCCGAGCGCGTGAAAGCGACTGGCCGAGGAGGGGCGGGCTCGCCGCGCGCAGGCGGTCGAGCTCGCCGCCAATCCCGGCACGGCGGGCGAGATCAACCCGCATTTCGTCTGCGCCGCGCTCGCCAAGGCGCTGAGGCCGTCGGACATCGTGCTGAACGAGGCGATCCGCAACGCTCCCGCGGTGCTCCAGCAGATGCCGCGCACCGAGCCCGGCAGCCTGGTCGGCCTGGCCGGCGGCCGGACTTGGCTTCTCCGGCGGCATCGGCGCTCGGGCTGAAGCTCGCGATGCCCGAGCGCACCGATCGTGCCGATCATGGGCGACGGCACGTTCTATTTCTCCAACCCGCAATCGACACTTGCCGTGTCGCGTCACTACGGACTGCCGATCCTGACCGTCGTGCTCGACAATTCGGGCTGGAGTGCCGTGAAGGAGGCGACGCTGCGCGTCTATCCCGGCGGCGAGGCCAAGGCCCGCGGCGAGTTCGGCGCGCGCCTTCGCGCCAGCGATGGACTTCGCCAAGATCGCCGAGGCAGGCGGTGCGTATGGTGAGCTTCTAACGGATCCCGCCGCCGTCGAAGGCGCCATCGCGCGCTGCCTGGAGGCTGTTCGCTCCGGCCGGTCGGCCGTGCTGCACGCCAAGGTGACGAAGCTGTAGAGCGTGGACCGGAAGCCCTGTCTTCGCCCTCCTATGGAGCGCACTTATTCGTCGCCAAAAGCGATACTTGACTTTAACGTAAGTCATACTATTATGGCATGTTGGTTTCGAGAGTCGGCACGCATGCCGGTGCTGGCGGGGTAGCGGGGTAGCGGAAACAGCGGGAACCTCAGAAAATTTCACGCAATGCAGCCTTGGATGGGTCGACAGTCTGCAGAGGGCTCTGGATGTGGCCCGATCTCGCAGAGCGAAGGCGTCGCCCTGCCGCGTTGATCTCGGTCAAGGAAGCCGGTCGTATCGAGCCAAGACTGGCGCTGCCGCTGCCGGCCACCGGAAAGGAAACAGACGCCCATGCCTGATACCGCCGCCGCGCTCACGCGACCTGCCTCGCAGGCCACCGAGCATTTCGACGTCCTGATCGTCGGCGCCGGCATCTCCGGCGTCGGCGGCGCCTATCACCTGACGCAGCAGTGCCCGGGCACGAGCTTCGTCGTGCTGGAAGCGCAGGACAGCTTCGGCGGCACCTGGCTCACCCATCGCTATCCGGGCATCCGCTCCGACAGCGACCTCTACACCTTCGGCTACCGCTTCAAGCCGTGGACGGGCCGGCCGATCGCGACGGCCGAGGAGATCCGCGCCTACATGGGCGAGGTGATCGACGAGAACGACCTCGCCCGCCACATCCGCTACCGCCACCACATCGCGTCGGCCCGCTGGTCGAGCGTCGACAATCGCTGGACCGTCGAGGGCGAGCGCACCGACACCGGCGAGCCGTTCCGCATCACCGCCGGCTTCCTGTGGATGTGCCAGGGCTACTATCGGCATTCCGAGGGCTACACGCCCGAGTGGCAGGGCATGGCCGACTTCAAGGGCCGCATCGTCCATCCGCAGACCTGGCCGGAAGACCTCGACTACAAGGGCAAGAAGGTCGTCGTCATCGGCTCGGGCGCGACGGCGGCGACGCTGGTGCCGGCGATCGCCGACGACTGCGCGCATGTCACGATGCTGCAGCGCTCGCCGACCTATTTCATCCCGGCGCGCAACGCCAACGACCTCGCCGACCAGCTGCGCCAGCTCGAGGTCGACGAGACGCTGGATCCACGAGATCGTGCGCCGCCGCATCCTGCACGATCAGGCCGTCTTCACCCGCCGCTCCTTCGAGGAGCCGGACAAGGTGAAGGCCGAGCTGCTGGCCGGCGTGCGCGCCTATCTCGGCCCCGACTACGACATCGCCACGCACTTCACGCCCTCCTACCGGCCGTGGCGCCAGCGCATCGCCTTCGTGCCGGACGGCGACCTGTTCCACGGCATCGCGAGCGGCAAGGCGTCGGTCGTCACCGACGAGATCGACCGCTTCACCGAGAAGGGCATCCGGCTGAAGTCCGGCAAGGAGCTCGAGGCCGACATCATCGTCACCGCCACCGGCTTCCATCTCAACGTGCTGGGCGACATCGCGTTCGAGATCGACGGCAAGCCGCTCGACTTCTCGCAGACCGTCACCTATCGCGGCATGATGTTCACCGGCGTGCCGAACATGGCCTGGGTGTTCGGCTATTTCCGCGCCAGCTGGACGCTGCGCGCCGACCTCGTCGCCGATTTCGTCTGCCGCCTGCTCAACCACATGAAGGACAAGCAGGCGCGCAAGGTCGAGGTCGCGCTGCGGCCCGAGGACAAGGACATGCCGCTGCTGCCGTGGATCGATCCCGAGAACTTCAATCCCGGCTACGTGATGCGCGGCATGCACCTGCTGCCCAAGCGCGGCGACAAGCGCGAATGGCAGCACACCCAGGACTACTGGCGCGAGAAGAACGAGCTGCCCGGCCATCGACCTCGACGACAAGGCGTTCGTCTACGGGTAGCAAGAAATACAGGCGATCAGAACGGAATGGCGACCAGCGTGTCGAACCGGCCGCCGTCGCAGGCGACGATGCGTTCCTGGAGTTTCAACGCACCCGAGACATCCGCGACCTTGTCGAGATAGCGGCCGGTGGCGAACACCTCCATCGTGCCGTCGCGCATGATGCGCACGATCAGGAAGGGCGTCTCGACGCTGGCCGCGCCGTTCTCGCGGCCCAGCACGACCGGCAGGCCGACGATGTGGCGGTAGCGCTGGCGCTCGTAGATGTTGGCCTTGCGCAGCGCCGACACGCGGTCGCGCAGCATGCCGCGCGAATCGGCGTAGATGATGCCGGCCTCCATGCCGCGCGCCAGGTTGTCGGCCGTCGTCACCTTGTAGAGGCAGGGATCGGCGAACAGCTCGGGCCACGCCTCGAACTGCTCGTTGTCGATGGCGCGCGCGTAGGCGGCGTTCAGCTCGACGAGGCGCGCGACGTCCATCAATAGCCCATGTGCCGGCGGTAGGTCTTCCAGAAGCCGCGCACCGCGGCCTCGCTGGCGCGCGTCGCCTGGCTCTCGGTGCCGCTGCCGCCCATCTCGACGACGGAAACCTGGTCGCCGGCCGCGGCGATGCCGCGCTGCACGAAGCCGCCGACGCAGCCGTCCTCCATGGAGACGAAGCCCGCCGGGCCGACCAGGTTCTGCTGCTTCAGGCGCCGCCTGTTCATCTCCGGCGAATCGTCGGCGAAGCCCAGGTAGGTCCAGTGCAGCTCCATCCTGTCGACGCCCTTGGGCACCAGCTGGCGCACCGCCAGGCAATTGTGGACCTGCTGCAGCACCAGGCCGGGGAAGACCGTCAGGATCTGGAGCTGGATGCGATCGCCGAACTCGTCGACCGGATCGAGCAGGCTGGGATCGGCCAGGCTGTAGTCGTCGCGCTCCGAGCGCAGGTCCTGCTCGCGGAAGCCCGCCGCGCCCGCCATTTCGGCGCTGCCGATCGTATAGCTCGCATGGTGCCCGCCGTCGGGACTGACCAGGATGCCGCCGGCCTGGGTCAGGCGCGTGATGTGGAAGGTGGCGAAGAAGAGGTGCAGCAGAGGGGCGTGATAGGTGTCCTTGACGTTCTCGGCATAGAGCTTCCAGTTGTTGGGCAGCGGCTGGGTGAAGCGGCCCATGATGCGGACCGGCCGGTTCAGCACGCGCTTGATCCGCCCCAGGATGTCGGCGCCGAGATACTCCTCGATCGGCGGCGTGTCGGGCGACAGGGTGGCGAACACCAGCCCGGCGAGCGTCGTGGTGCGCAGCTTGCGCGGACTGACCGGCTCGCGCTTGAAGTCCTTGGGCATGCCGCCCTCGCCGTTGATGCCGCGCTCGAAGGCGATGCCGCGCAGGTTGCCGGCGAGGTCGTAGCTCCAGGCGTGGTAGATGCACTTGAAGTTGTTCTGGACGTTGCCCGCATCGTCGAAGGCGATCAGGGATCCGCGGTGCGAGCAGCGGTTCTCGAAGGCGTTGACCGCGCCGTCGGCGGCGCGCACCACGATCACCGGCATGGCCCCGACATGCGTGGTGCGGTAGTCGCCCTTGTTGGGGATATCGGCTTCCAGGCAGACGAAGTTCCAGGTCGCCCCCTCGAAGATGCGCCGGCATTCGCGCGCGTAATTGTCCTGGTCCTGGTAGACCCAGTAGGGCACGCGGGCGAGCGACTCCTCGGGCCATGGCCCGCCGGCGCCGCGGCTCTGCGTGTCGTGGACCGTTTCGTCGTGGCGGATGTCCATGCGATCCTCCTGTCGATCGGGGTGGCGTCCCCGGTCCTTGTTTTGCCGGCTATGTTAGCCCATCTCAGGACCCGCGACATGCCCCTGCCGCCGTTTGACGCTTTTGCCCGGTCGATTCAGCCGCAAAGTCCGCTGCGCGAGGCCATAACGGCCGCCTGGCGCCGGCCCGAGACCGAGTGCCTGCCGCCGCTGCTCGAGCAGGCGAACCTGTCGCCGACCCAGACCATGCGCGCGCGCGCCTTGGCGACGCGGCTGGTCGAGGCGCTGCGGCGAAAGACGCGGTCGGGCGGCGTCGAGGGGCTGATCCACGAATATGCGCTCTCCAGCCAGGAGGGCGTGGCGCTGATGTGCCTCGCGGAGGCCCTGCTGCGCATCCCCGACGACGAGACGCGCGACGCGCTGATCCGCGACAAGATCGGCGGCGGCGACTGGCGCGCCCATCTCGGCCACAGCCCCTCGCTGTTCGTCAACGCCGCGACCTGGGGCCTGCTGCTGACCGGCCGGCTGACCGCGACCAGCAGCGAGCGCAACCTGTCGGCCGCGCTGACGCGCCTGATCGCGCGCGGCGGCGAGCCGCTGATCCGCGGCGGCGTCAATCTCGCCATGCGCCTGATGGGCGAGCAGTTCGTCGCCGGCCAGACGATCGACGAGGCCCTGGCGAAGGACCGCTCCCGGGAGCAGCAGGGCTTCCGCCACTCCTACGACATGCTGGGCGAGGCCGCCGTCACAGCGGGCCAGGCCGAGCAGTATATGCAGGCCTACCGGCGGGCGATCCATGCGATCGGCCGGGCGGCCGCGCGGCCGCGGCATCTATGAGGGGCCGGGCATCTCGATCAAGCTCTCGGCGCTGCATCCGCGCTACAGCCGCGCCCAGCTCGAGCGGGTGCAGGCCGAGCTCTATCCGCGGCTGAAGGTGCTGGCCGTGCTGGCGCGGCAATACGATATCGGGCTCAACATCGACGCCGAGGAAGCCGACCGGCTGGAGATCTCGCTCGACCTGCTGGAGCGGCTCTGCTTCGAGCCCGAGCTGGAGGGCTGGGACGGCATCGGCTTCGTGGTCCAGGCCTATCAGAAGCGGGCCTCCTTCACGATCGACTGGCTGATCGACCTCGGCCGGCGCAGCCGCCGGCGCCTGATGGTGCGCCTGGTCAAGGGCGCCTACTGGGACAGCGAGATCAAGCGCGCCCAGCTCGACGGGCTGGAGGGCTTCCCGGTCTTCACCCGGCGCATCCACACCGACGTTTCCTTCCTCGCCTGCGCGCGCAAGCTGCTGGCCGCGCCCGACGCCGCCTTCCCGCAGTTCGCCACCCACAATGCGCTCACGCTCGCCACCATCCACGCCATGGCCGGCGGGAACTTCTATGCCGGCCAGTACGAATTCCAGTGCCTGCATGGCATGGGCGAGCCGCTGTACGAGGAGGTCGTCGGGCCGGACAAGCTCAACCGGCCCTGCCGCATCTATGCGCCGGTGGGCACGCATGAAACCTTGCTGGCCTATCTGGTGCGCCGGCTGCTCGAGAACGGCGCCAACACCTCGTTCGTGAACCAGGTCGCCAATCCCGACATCACGCTCGACAGGCTCCTCGCCGATCCGGTCGAGCGGACGCTCCTCCGGGACCCGGTCGGCGCGCCGCATCCCGGGATCACCCTGCCGCGCGACCTGTTCGGCGCCGCGCGGAAGAACTCGCGCGGGCTCGATCTCGCCAACGACCAGGTGCTGGCATCATTGGCGGCGACGCTGCGGCGGCCCGCGCCGCTCGCCGCCGTGCCGTTGCTGGCCGACGGGCCTCGCGGAGGCGATGCCCGGCCCGTCACCAATCCCGCCGACCGGCGCGACGCGGCAGGCACGGTGATCGAGGCGACGCCGGAGCAGGTCGACGAGGCCTGCCGTCTTGCCCGGCCCTGGCAGGCGCCGCCGGCAACGCGCGCCATGATCCTGCATCGCGCCGCCGACCTGATGGAGGCGCGGCTGGAGCCGCTCCTGGGCCCGATCGTGCGCGAGGCCGGCAAGACGCTGGGCAATGCGGTGGGCGAGGTGCGGGAGGCCGTCGATTTCCTGCGCTACTACGCGGGCTGCGTCGAGGGGTTCGACAACGACACGCACCGGCCGCTGGGCCTCGTCGCCTGCATCAGCCCGTGGAATTTCCCGCTGTCGATCTTCACCGGCCAGGTCGCGGGCGCGCTGGCGGCCGGCAATGCTGTGCTCGCCAAGCCCGCCGAGGAGACGCCGCTGATCGCCTCGCTGGCCGTCGCGCTGCTGCACGAGGCCGGCGTGCCGCGCGAGGCGCTGCAGTTCCTGCCGGGCGACGGCAGGACAGGCGCGCGTCTGGTCGGCAATCCGGCCGTTGCCGGCGTGGTCTTCACCGGCTCGACGGAGGCCGCGCAGTCGATCAACCGGCAGCTCGCCCGGCGTCTCAACCCGGATGGCCGGCCGCCGGCCCTGATCGCCGAGACCGGCGGGCAGAACGCGCTGGTCGTCGATTCCTCGGCGCTGCCCGAGCAGCTCGTGATCGATGCGCTGACGTCGGCCTTCGATTCGGCCGGCCAGCGCTGCTCGGCGCTGCGCGTGCTCTGCCTGCAGGACGACATCGCCGATCGGGTCATGCCCATGCTGGCGGGGGCGATGGCCGAGCTCGCTGTCGGCAATCCGGATCGTCTGTCGGTCGATGTCGGTCCGGTGATCACGGAGGAGGCACGCAAGCGCCTCGCCGACCACATCGACCGCATGCGCGCGGCGGGCCACGCCGTGCATCAGGCCAGGCTCCCCGACGATACCGTGCATGGCACCTTCGTGCCGCCGACGATCATCGAGATCGACGCTGTCTCCGACCTGCCCGGCGAGGTGTTCGGTCCGGTGCTGCATGTGCTGCGCTACGATCGCGAGGACATGGAGGCGACGGTGCAGGCGGTGAACGCCACCGGCTTCGGCCTGACCTTCGGCGTGCACAGCCGCATCGACGAGACGATCGAGCGCGCCACCGCGGCAAGCGCCGCCGGCAACCAGTACGTCAACCGCAACATGATCGGCGCCGTCGTCGGCGTGCAGCCTTTCGGCGGCCATGGCCTTTCGGGCACCGGCCCCAAGGCGGGCGGGCCGCTCTATGTCCATCGGCTGCTGGCGCGCGGCCCGGCGGTCGAGGTGGCGCCGGGCGAGCTCGCCGGGCCGGTCGGCGAGCGCAACACCTATGCGCTGCGGCCCAAGGGCGCCGTGCTCTGCGTCGCCGACGATCCGGCGAAGCTCGCGGCGCAGCAGGAGCTGGTGCGCTCGACCGGCAATCGCGTGGCGACGGGGGAGGCGGATCCGGACATCGCGGCCGTTCTGTTCGCCGGCAACGCGCAGGACCTTGTCGCGCTCAACCGCCGACTGGCCGAGCGGACCGGGCCGCATCGTGCCCGTCCATGTCGAGCCCTATCCGCGCGCCTTCCTGCTCGACGAGGTTTCGCTCAGCGTCAACACGGCGGCGGCCGGCGGCAATGCCAGCCTGATGGCGATTGGATGACAGCCGCGCCTAGTAGAAGCCGTAGCGTTCGGGCTTGCGGTTTTCCCGCACGCAGACCATGGAGGCACGCGTCTCCTCGGGCAGCTTGATCCGCTCTTCCTCGCATTTGTCGTAGGAGTAGGGGCCGCCGAAATAGCCCGGGCCACCCAGCACCACCAGGTAGGGCTTCTGCAGGTACCATCCCGCTCCGCTCCAGGCCTGGTTGACGCTGGGGCCGCAGGCACCCAGCCCCATGGCCAGCGACAGGGCGGCCACGCCGGCGGCAGAACGGCAAATCAACCGGAACGACATCGCTTTTTGGTCTCCCCTCGGCGCATGGACAGAAACTACAGGGGCTTTTGCGTCGCAACAATTGCTTTCGTCGCGCCCCGCTGCCGGGCTAATAATGCCCGGAAGACAGACGCATCCGGGGGGATGCTGCACGGGGTATCCCCGCAGCAGGAAGAGTTTGATGGATTTGCCGCAAAGCGATTTGCCTGCGAGGCAGGGGCTCTACGACCCGCGCAACGAGCACGACTCCTGCGGCGTCGGCTTCGTGGCCGACATCAAGGGCCGCAAGAGCCACGCCATCGTGCGCGAGGGGTTGAGCATCCTGGTCAATCTCGACCATCGCGGCGCCGTCGGGGCCGACCCGCTGGTGGGCGACGGCGCCGGCTGCCTGATCCAGATCCCCGACGGCCTGCTGCGCGACTGGGCCCGCCAGCAGGCGGTCGACCTGCCGCCGCCCGGCCACTACGCCGTCGCCATGTGCTTCCTGCCGCAGGACGAGGCGGCGCGGAAGTTCGCCGTCAAGCGGCTGGAGCACTTCATCAAGGTCGAGAAGCAGAAGCTGGTCGGCTGGCGCGACGTGCCGACCGACACGACCGGGCTGGGCAAGGCCGTGATCGAGCGCATGCCGGTGATCCGGATGGCGATCGTCGGCCGCGGCCCCAAGCTCGCCGACCAGGACGCCTTCGAGCGCAAGCTCCTGGCCATCCGCAAGCAGACGCAGAATCCGCTCGTGGATCTGGAGAAGAAGCACAAGCTGCCGGGGCTGTCGCAGCTCTACATGCCGTCCTTCTCCTCCCGCACCGTGGTCTACAAGGGCCTGCTGCTCGCGCCCCAGGTCGAGAGCTTCTACGAGGACCTGCGCAACCCGCTGACCGAGTCGGCGCTCTGCCTGGTGCACCAGCGCTTCTCGACCAACACCTTCCCGTCGTGGCGGCTGGCGCATCCCTACCGCTTCATCGCCCACAACGGCGAGATCAACACGGTGCGCGGCAACGTCAACTGGATGTATGCCCGCCGCCGCACGATGGAATCCGAGCTGATCGGCGCCGACCTCGACAAGATGTGGCCGATCATCCCGCACGGCCAGTCCGACACGGCCTGCGTCGACAACGCGCTCGAGCTGCTGGTGGCCGGCGGCTACTCGCTGTCGCACGCCATGATGATGCTGATCCCCGAGGCGTGGGCCGGCAATCCGCTGATGGATGCCAAGCGCAAGGCCTTCTACGAATACCACGCCGCCCTGATGGAGCCGTGGGACGGTCCGGCCTGCATCGCCTTCACCGACGGCCGCCAGATCGGCGCCACGCTCGACCGCAACGGCCTGCGTCCGGCGCGCTTCCTGGTGACCGACGACGACCAGGTCGTCATGGCCTCCGAGGCCGGCGTGCTGCCGATCCCCGACGAGAAGATCGTGCGCAAGTGGCGCCTGCAGCCCGGCAAGATGCTGCTGATCGACCTCGAGCAGGGCCGCATCGTCGAGGACGAGGAGCTGAAGCGCACGCTCGCCGAGGCCGAGCCCTACGAGGAGTGGCTGAAGGAGACGCAGTACAAGCTCGAGGAGCTGTCGGACATTCCCGACATGCCGGTGCCGGCGCCGTCGAACGATCCCACCACCCTGCTCGATCGCCAGCAGGCCTTCGGCTACACGCAGGAGGACATACAGTTCTTCCTCGAGCCGATGAGCCGCGAGCCGGACGACCCGGTCGGCTCGATGGGCACCGACACGCCGATCGCCGTGCTCTCCAGGAAGCCCAAGCTCCTCTACAACTACTTCAAGCAGAACTTCGCGCAGGTCACCAACCCGCCGATCGATCCGATCCGCGAGGAGCTGGTGATGTCGCTGGTGTCGATGATCGGCCCGCGGCCCGAACCTGCTGGGCCGCCAGGCCGGCACGCACAAGCGGCTGGAAGTGTCGCAGCCGGTTCTGACCAACGCCGAGCTGGAGAAGATCCGCTCCATCGAGGAACTGCTGGACGGCGCCTTCCGCACCGCCACCATCGACACGACCTGGCCGGCCTCGGAAGGCGCCGCCGGCCTCGAGAAGGCGCTCGACCGCATCTGCGCCGAGGCCACCGACTGCGTGCTGGCCGACCGCAACATCCTGATCCTGTCCGATCGCGCGGTGTCGGCCGAGCGCGTGCCGATTCCCGGCGCTGCTGGCGACGGCGGCCGTGCACCATCACCTGATCCGCCACGGGCCTGCGCACCCAGACCGGCCTCGTCGTCGAAACCGGCGAGGCGCGCGAGGTCCATCATTTCTGCTGCCTGGCGGGCTACGGCGCCGAGGCGGTCAACCCCTATCTCGCCTTCGAGACGCTGGAGCAGCTCCGGGTGCAGAACGGCCTGCCGCTCAAGCCCTACGAGGTGCAGAAGAACTACATCAAGGCGGTCGGCAAGGGCCTCCTGAAGGTGATGTCCAAGATGGGCATCTCGACCTACCAGTCCTATTGCGGCGCGCAGATCTTCGACGCCGTCGGCCTGCATTCGGGCTTCGTCGAGAAGTATTTCACCGGCACCGCCACGACCATCGAAGGCGCGGGCTGGCAGGAGATCGCCGAGGAGACGGTGCGCCGCCACCGCGACGCCTACGGCGACAACCCGATCTACCGCACCATGCTCGACGCCGGGCGGCGACTATGCCTTCCGCCTGCGCGGCGAGGACCATGCCTGGACGCCCGAGATCGGTCGGCCAGGCTGCAGCACGCCGTGCGCGGCAACCTGCCGGACGAGTACAAGGCGTTCGCCACGTCGATCAACGAGCAGAACGAGCGGCTGCTGACCATCCGCGGCCTGATGCAGTTCAAGTGGGCGGACCAGCCGGTGCCGATCGAGGAGGTCGAGCCGGCGGCCAGCATCGTCAAGCGCTTCGCCACCGGCGCCATGAGCTTCGGCTCGATCAGCCGCGAGGCGCACACCACGCTCGCCATCGCCATGAACCGCATCGGCGGCAAGTCGAACACCGGCGAGGGCGGCGAGGAGGCCGACCGCTTCAAGCCGCTGCCCAACGGCGATTCCATGCGCTCGGCCATCAAGCAGGTGGCGTCGGGCCGCTTCGGCGTGACGGCCGAGTACCTGGTCAATGCCGACGACATCCAGATCAAGATGGCGCAGGGCGCCAAGCCGGGCGAGGGCGGCCAGCTGCCCGGCCACAAGGTCGACGAGAACATCGCGCGCGTGCGCCACTCGACGCCGGGCGTCGGCCTGATCTCGCCGCCGCCGCATCACGACATCTATTCGATCGAGGATCTGGCGCAGCTCATCCACGACCTGAAGAACGTCAATCCGCAGGGCCCGCGTATCGGTGAAGCTGGTCTCCGAGGTCGGCGTCGGCACGGTCGCGGCCGGCGTCAGCAAGGCGCGCGCCGACCACGTGACGATCTCGGGCTTCGAGGGCGGCACCGGCGCCTCGCCGCTGACCTCGCTCACCCATGCCGGCTCGCCGTGGGAGATCGGCCTGGCCGAGACGCAGCAGACGCTGGTGCTGAACGGGCTGCGCGGCCGCATCGCCGTGCAGGTCGATGGCGGGCTGCGCACCGGCCGCGACGTCGCCATCGGCGCGCTGCTGGGCGCCGACGAGTTCGGCTTCGCCACCGCGCCGCTGATCGCCGCCGGCTGCATCATGATGCGCAAGTGCCATCTCAACACCTGCCCGGTCGGCGTGGCGACGCAGGACCCGGTGCTGCGCAAGCGCTTCACCGGCCAGCCCGAGCACGTCATCAACTACTTCTTCTTCGTCGCCGAGGAACTGCGCGAGATCATGGCGCAGCTGGGCTTCCGCACGCTCAACGAGATGATCGGCCGCGTCGACCGGCTCGACATGCGCCGCGCCGTCGACCACTGGAAGGCGCGCGGCGTCGATCTGTCGCAGCCTGCTGCATGCCGCGCCGGCGCGCGAGGGCGTGGCGATCTGGAACAGCGAGCGGCAGGACCACGGCCTCGACAAGGCGCTCGACCACGAGCTGATCGAGGCGGCGCAGCCGGCGCTGGAGAAGGGCGAGCCGGTGCGGATCGAGCTGCCCGTCAGCAACGTCAACCGCACCGTCGGCGCCATGCTGTCGGGCGAGGTCGCGCAGCGCTACGGCCATGCCGGCCTGCCGGAGGACACCATCTCGGTGAAGCTCACCGGCACGGCCGGCCAGAGCTTCGGCGCCTTCCTGGCGCGCGGCGTCTCGCTCGACCTGTCGGGCGACGCCAACGACTATGTCGGCAAGGGCCTGTCCGGCGGCCGCGTCGTCGTGCGCCAGCCCAAGGGTGCCAGGCGCGATCCGCTGGAGAACATCATCGTCGGCAACACCGTGCTCTACGGCGCCATCGCCGGCGAGGCCTATTTCGAGGGCGTCGCGGGCGAGCGCTTCGCCGTGCGCAACTCCGGCGCCGTCTGCGTCGTCGAAGGCACCGGCGACCACGGCTGCGAATACATGACCGGCGGCGTCGTGGTCGTGCTGGGCGACACCGGCCGCAACTTCGCGGCCGGCATGTCGGGCGGCATCGCCTATGTCTACGATCCCAGGGCGCGCTTCAAGCGATCTGTGCAATCATGGCGATGGTCGAGCTCGAGCCGATCGGTCCGGCGTCGGCGGACAAGGACGCCCCCGGACGGCCGCACCAGCGTGCGCTCAGCGCCGAGGACAGCGGCATGGGCGACATGCTGCGCTTCGATGCCGAGCGCCTGCGCATCCTGGTCGAGCGCCATCACTGCACACCGGCAGCGCGCGGGCGCGCGAGCTGCTCGAGGACTGGGACAACGCGCTGCAAGAGCTTCGTCAAGGTGATGCCGAGGGACTACAAGCGCGCGCTCCTGCAGGCGCGCGAGCGCGCGGCGGCGAAAGCCGTGGCGGCGGAGTAAGGCGTATGGGTAAGCCGACCGGCTTCCTGGAGATCGAGCGCCAGGACCGGGCCTACGAGAAGGTCGAGGCGCGCCTCAAGACGTGGAAGGAATTCGTCCTGCCGCTGCCGGCGGCCGAGGTCGCGCGGCAGGCCGCGCGCTGCATGGATTGCGGCATCCCGTTCTGTCACAACGGCTGCCCGGTCAACAACCTGATCCCCGACTGGAACGAGCTGGTCTACCGCGACCACTGGCGCGACGCGCTCGACATGCTGCACTCGACCAACAATTTCCCGGAATTCACCGGCCGCATCTGCCCGGCGCCCTGCGAGGCGTCCTGCACGCTGAACATCGACGACAACCCGGTCACCATCAAGTCGATCGAATGCGCGATCGTCGATCGCGGCTGGGAGGAGGGCTGGATCGTGCCGCTGGTGGCGGCGAAGAAGACCGGCAAGCGGGTCGCCGTCGTCGGCTCCGGCCCGGCCGGCCTGGCCTGCGCCCAGCAGCTCGCGCGCGCCGGCCATGCGGTGACCCTGTTCGAGAAGGCCGACCGGATCGGCGGGCTGCTGCGCTACGGCATTCCCGACTTCAAGATGGAGAAGCGCCTGATCGACCGGCGCATGCGCCAGATGGAGGCGGAGGGCGTCGAGTTCCGCACCGGCGTCGAGGTCGGCGCCACGCTGTCGATCAAGTCGCTGCTCGAAGGCTACGATGCCGTCGCGCTGACCGGCGGCGCGGAATGGCCGCGCGACCTCGACGTGCCGGGCCGCGAGCTCGACGGCATCCACTTCGCCATGGACTTCCTGACCCAGCAGAACAAGCGCGTCGCCGGCGACGACGAGGCGCGCGCCGCGCCGCAAGGGCACGATCAGCGCCAAGGGCAAGCATGTCGTGGTGATCGGCGGCGGCGACACCGGGTCGGACTGCATCGGCACCTCCAACCGCCAGGGCGCGGCCTCGGTGACCCAGCTCGAGGTCATGCCGCAGCCGCCGGAGCACGAGAACAAGGCGCTGACCTGGCCCGACTGGCCGCTCAAGCTGCGCACCTCCTCCTCGCACGAGGAAGGGGTCGAGCGCGACTTCGCCGTGCTGACCAAGCGCGCGCTCGGCCGGGACGGCAAGGTGACGGCGCTGGAATGCGTGCGGGTCGACTGGGCGAAGGGCGCCGACGGCCGCATGGCCATGAAGGAGGTCGCGGGCAGCGGGTTCGAGCTCAAGGCCGATCTGGTGCTGCTGGCCATGGGCTTCCTCGGGCCGCGCAAGCCCGGCCTGATCGAGCAGGCGGGCGTGGCGCTCGACGCGCGCGGCAACGTCGCGGCCAACGTGCGCGACTACAGGACGTCGGTCGCGAGGCTGTTCGCCGCCGGCGACATGCGGCGCGGCCAGTCGCTGGTCGTGTGGGCGATCCGCGAAGGCCGCCAGTGCGCGCGCTCGATCGACGAAGAGCTGATGGGGTCGACGACGCTGCCGCGCTGACATCGATTTTATGCAACGCTGCCGGGACCTGTTTGGAGTGATGATCGGAAAATGCGTGGCGCTCGGGGAGGTGCGCACCGTCTCGTTGGGGGATCGATGAAGCTGCTGCTGATTTAGGGCGCCAACATGGAGTATCTGGGCCGCCGTCAGCCCGAACTCTATGGAACGACGACAGCCAAGGAACTGGATGCCATCCTGCGACGGCAGGCGCGAACGCTCGATGTGGCCCTGGACATCCTCTACACCAATACCGAGGGCGAGGCCGTCACGGCGATCTACAGGGCCGATCGCGCCAGGGTGGACGGCATCCTGTTCAATCCCGCTGGATTTCTGCATGCGGGACATGCGCTGCGCGACTGCCTGAGGTCGATCCGCGCGCCTGCGATCGAAATACATATGACAAATATCGAGAAACGCGGCTTCGGCTCTGTCACGTCCGAAGCCGCGGTCGGCATGATCGCGGGCTTCGGGATAGATTCCTACGTGCTGGCGCTGGAGGCTATGGTATCCCGATTGCGCAAACTAGGCAGAGGCTGATCGAAGGCCATGATCAATCGACTGGGCGGCTGCCTGTGCGGCGCCGTGCGCTATGAGTTGGCCGGCAAGCCGCGCCTCGCCGTTTCATGCTTTTGCCGCGACTGCCAGTACGTCTCGGGAGGCGCGCCGTCACATGCGCTGATCGTGGCGCGCAAAGACCTGGCTGTCCTGCAAGGCTCGCTCAGGCCCTATTGGACCGAGGCGGAGTCCGGTGTCCGCGTGGCGCGGGAGTTCTGCGATATCTGCGGCACGCCGTTGTTCGCCTATACCGAGAAGAAGCCCGGTCGGCTGTCTCTCAGGGTGGGCAGTCTCGACGACCCCTCGGATTTCAAGCCTCGGCTCGCGATCTGGGCATCGTCCGCCCAGCCGTGGCACGAGATCGACATCGGCCTGCCGCGCTTTCCCCGCACGCCGACGGTCGGCAAGTACGCTCTCGGCGAGGTGCTGGTGATGCTGCTGGTGAAGCTGGCGCGCATCATCCGGCCCGACGCGCGATAGGGTCGCACGATGGAGCAGAGCCCTCCGTCATCCGCAGCCGATTGGCCGGAGCTTCCGCTCGGGGCCTGGGCGCAGACCTGCGACACGCTCCATCTTTGGACGCAGGTGGTCGGCAAGATTCGGCTCGCCCATGCACCGATGGTCAATCACTGGTGGCAGGTGCCGCTCTACGTGAGCAGCCGCGGCCTGACGACGTCGCCCATACCCTACGGCGGCGAGAGTTTTCAGATCGACTTCGATTTCATCGACCACAGGCTCGAGATCCGCACCAGCCGGGGCGAGATCGAGGCTTTCGCTCTCGGCCCGCGCTCCGTCGCGGATTTCTACGATGAGATGATGCGCCGCCTCGATGGGCTCGGGCTGCACACCAGGATCTGGACCATGCCGGTGGAGATCGAGGGTGCCGTTCCCTTCGAGCGGGACCACCGGCACGGCGCCTACGATCCCATCTACGTCCACCGCTTCTGGCGCATTCTCCTGCAGGTCGCCCGTCTCTTCACGCAGTTCCGCGCGCAGTTCATCGGCAAGGTCAGTCCGGTGCATTTCTTCTGGGGCAGTTTCGATCTCGCCGTGACCCGCTTCTCCGGCCGCACCGCGCCGTTGCTGACCAGCGACTCGCCGAATCTCGGCCGTTGGGTCATGCAGGAGGCCTACTCGCACGAGGTCAGCAGCTGCGGCTTCTGGCCCGGCAATGGCGGGTTCGGCCGGCCGGCATTCTTCAGCTATGCCTATCCCGAGCCGGCGGGCTTCGCTGGCGCGCCCATGAACCAGGCCGCCTACTACGATCGCGACCTCGGGCAATTCATCCTGCCCTACGATGCCGTGCGGCGGGCCGCCTCGCCCGACGACCTGGTGATGGACTATCTGCGCCGCAGCTACGAAGCCGCCGCCGATCTCGGCCGCTGGGACCGCCCGGCGCTCGAACGGCCGTCACCAGGTGCCGGTCGCTAGGGTCGTGGCCGCGTAGGCGCCGAAGGTCCAGTCGAACGGCAGGGCGCCGCGGCGGCGCCAGGCGCGTTCGACCTGCACGCGCCACAGTCGTTCGGTGCCCGCGGGTCTGCCGGCGGGATGCCAATCGATTGTCACCCGGCCGTGAAGCTGCAGGACGTCGCCCGAGGCAAAGTCGATGAAGAGCAGGCCGGCGCGCGGGTCGCCGAGGAAGTTGCCCAGCGTGTTGTAGTAGCGATTGCCGGGGAAATCGGGGATGGCGAGCGTGTCGCCCTGCACCCCGACGAACCCGGGACGGCCGCCGCGATGCGACATGTCGAGCCCGCCCCCGGCTTCCAGGCCGGCCCGCGAACGGCTGGCGACGAAGAAGGTGTCGCTGGCAGCGATCAGCGCCCGCGCCGCGTCGTCGAGCCCGCCCAGAGGTTCCACGGCCGCAGGCGCTGCAGAGCGAGGCTTGGGCGTCCGAGTTTGGATGTACTGCGGGCAATTGCCGAAGCTCTGGGCGACGCGCACGATGAGCCCGTCATCGACGGCGAGCAGGCGACCGTTGGCGCGGTTGCGCCGCCGCGTCGTGAAGTCGAGTTCGAGCAGGCCGATTTCGCGGCCTGCCACGAAACCCGGCGCGGCCGGATCGCCGGCGGCGGCGAATGCGGCGATGCGAAGCGTGACGGGATCGGGCGACTGCACGAACCCTTTCTCGCCAAACAGCACGGACGCCGTCGGCCAGCCGCGCTCGTCGAGCGTGGCCGTGAAGAGCTGGCACAGCAGGGCGAAGAACGAGCGGTGCTGGTCGGGCATGAAGGGCCGGATGGCGGCCCGTCCCGCGCCTTGCCCGGCCAATGCCTGCGCCGCCCGCTCGTCGTCGTCGAAGGGCAGGAAGATGGATCCGTCCCGCGGGCTCACGTCAGGCCCTCCGGCTTCTCGGCAAGCTGCGCCTTCGGGTCGTACCAGGAGGCCGCGTCGGATCGCCAGATATGGAGCTGCGGCCGCCCGGCGACCGGGGTGTCGAGGCAGCCCAGCCGCAGCAGGACGACGGGCTGCGCCGTCCGCTCGGCCATGATGTGCGAGCCGCAGCGGCTGCAGAAGCGGCGGTACTTGCCGGGCGAGGATTCGAACGCGCTCAGCACGTCCTGGCCGCGGACCCAGCGGAACCCGCCGCGCGGCACGGCGGCCACCGAGGAGAAGGCCGCACCATGCGTCTTGCGGCAGGTCCGGCAATGGCAATGCACGATGCGCTCGAGAGGCGCGTCGACCTCGTAGGCGACAGCGCCGCAAAGGCAGCTTCCGCTCAGCATGTCGGGTCCTCCGGCTTGTTGTCCCCGGCGCAAGATAAGTGTCGCCGATTGCATCGCGTATCCCGGCAATGTACAAATCAGTCTTCCATTTCATGGAATAATTGAATGGACCGGCTGGACGAGCTGGCGATCTTCGTGCGCATCGTGGAGGAGGGCAGCCTGGCGCGCGCCGCCTCCCGGCTGCGCCGCTCGCCACCGGCCGTCACGCGCGCGCTTGCATCGCTGGAGGGTCGCGTAGGCCTGCGCCTGGTCGATCGCACGACGCGGCGGCTGGCGCCCACCGAGGCCGGCCGCGCCTTCTACGACAAGGCGCGCACGCTGGTGGCCGACTACGAGGCCGCGACGGCGGGCGTGCCCGACGCGCCGGTGCGGGGCGTGCTGCGCCTCACCGCGCCGGTGCAGTTCGGCCGCCGCCATATCGCACCCATCGTCGCGCGCTTCCTCGACGCGCACCAGGACGCCGAGGTCGAGCTGGTGTTGAACGACCGCAGTATCGACCTGATCGAGGAGGGAATCGACGTGGCGCTGCGCATCGGCCCGCTCGCCGATTTCGACCCTGTCGGCGCGGCCGGTCGGCCGGGTGAGGCGGCTGTGGGTGGCGAGCCCGGCCTACCTCGCCCGCCGTGGCACGCCGCGCTCGCCGGACGACCTTGCCCGCCACGAGGCGCTTCTCGGCACGTTGCGCGGCAACAGTGAATGGCAGTTCGCCGGCGGCCGTCGCGGCGCGCCGCCCCGGCTTGCCGGGCGGCTTCGCGTCGACGATGTCGAGACCCGCCTGCGTGCCGCGCGCGACGGGCGCGGCATCGCCCAGCTTCTGTCGTACCAAGTGGCGGACGAGCTGGCGTCCGGCCGGCTGGTGCGGTTGCTGCAGGCCTGGGAAGGGCCGCCGCTGCCCGTCAGCCTGCTCACCAAGGGGCGGGCCTATCGTGCGCCCAAGATCGGCGCCTTCCTCGATTTCGCCGCCAAACGCCTGCGGGCGTTGCCGGTGCTGCGCGCCGATTGACAGGCGACGCACCTCGCCACCTGCAAGATCCTGGCGCGCAAGGTGATGGCCGACAAGCGGCTGAAGAAGATGCCGAAGGTCATGCCGTTCGACGTCAAACGCATGACCGACGGCGGGTTCAAGACGATCGTCGAGGCCTAGTCGCTGACGACCCGGCGCAGGGCCTCGAGCGTCGACTCCGGCTCCGGCCGGTGGGTGTAGTCCGGATCGGCCTCGACCGAGCGCACGATGCCGTCCGCGTCGATCACGAAGCGGGCCGGCACCGGCAGGCGCCAGGACGGGTCGCCGTTGCGGACGGCGAGGTCGTTGCCGAAGCCGAGATACACCGTCCTCAGGTCGTCGGGCAGCACGAAGGCCAGGTGAAAAGCCTCGGCGACGCGCGACTGCTCATCCCACAGGATGGGGAAGCTGAGCTTGAGTTGGGCGGCCATGGCCGCCGTGCGTTGCGGCAGTTCGGGCGAGATCACGACAAGCGAGGCTCCGAGGCCCGCGACGTCGGCGTAGATGCTTTGCAGAGCTTCCAGCTCATGCCGGCAATAGGGTCACCACGACCCCCGGAAGAAGGACAGCACCATCGGCCCGCCCGCCAGAAGCTCGGCCGAGGACACCCGGCGGCCGTCGTGATTGGCCAGCTCGAAGGCCGGCGCCGGGCTGCCGACCGGCGTGATGCGGTCGAGAATTCCCGACTTGCGCAGATCCTCGGTCGCGCGGTGCATGATGGCCTGGCGGTCGGGCGGGATGCGGCCGGCGGAAGCCGCGCGGGTGGCGGCGAGCTTTTCCTCGAGGGACATGATCTACTCCTTGGTTGCCAGTTTGTTGTAGGTCTCGCGGATGGCGATGATGGTATGAGCGGCGCATCCGTTGTCGCGCTCGACATTGGCTTTCGCGTAGTCGCGAGAGGTCATCATGTCGATGAACACGGCGCGCGAGGGATAGCGGACCAGGGCGGCATAGTCCCACCGGTTGTCCTGTGGCGCGCCAAGCGCCACGGCTTCGGCCGTTCCCGTCCAGGTGATGGTGCCGCCGCGCGCCTTGATGAGCTTGATGGCAAGCGCGCTGTAGCGCAGATAGGCATCCCAGCCGCTGCCGTTGCCGTCGAGCGATTTTTCGCGAAAGCGCATCAGGTTGAGCATCACGACAGGGCCATCGTCGGGCAGCGCTGAAAGCGCCTCGACGTTCAAATGCTCGACGGTCGGCGTGGTGGCGCTCATTGGTAGACGCTCCTCGTCGAAGTTCTGCGCCGTGGCCGTCGCGGCATATCGAGCAGCCGCAGCGCGGGGCGGGCCACCGCCTCGAGCTGCGCGCGGCCCGCACCGGTGCGCGCCAGCACGCGGATGCCCAGCACCACGCCGAGCAGATGGCCTGCGACCTCGTCCGGTTCGGTGCGCCGTGGCACCTGGCCGGCACCGCGTGCGGCCTCCAGGTTTCGCCGGAAAAAGGCGCGCAGCTCGCCGAGGTAGCCGGCCACGACCTTGCCGATCGCGGCATCGTGCGGCGCCACGTCGAGCGCCGAATTGACCAGCAGGCAGCCCTTGCGGTCGGGATCCTCGAGCGAGCGTTCGACGATCTCGGCCAGGAACGCGCGAATCGCCTGCTTCGGCTGGCCGCTCTTCTGCAGCCGTTCGATGCGCTCGCGCATGGAACGGTCGGCGTAGCGCGCCAGGGCGGCGATGAAGAGGGCGCGCTTGTCGCCGTAGGCGTTGTAGAGGCTCGCGCCGCCGATACCCATGTGATCGGCCAGGTCGCGCACCGACGTGGCCTGGTAGCCACGCAGCCAGAAGCAGTCGACGGCGCGGTCGACCGCGAGGTCCTCGTCGAAGGCCTTCAGGCGTCCCATAGCCTATCAACGCATAATTCTGGAGCGGATGCTACAAAATACTATATGGGCCGCGGCCGCCATGCTACCGGCCATGCATGGCGGAAACGACGGAGGCGGAGCGCAAGAGGCGCGAGCGGTGGGGCCTGCTGTCGGGAAGCATCATGGCGCTCGGTGCGTCGCTGTCGTTCGTCGCGGCGCGGGCGGGAATCCTGGGCGGACTGGGCGTCGCCGATATGATCTTCGCGCGCTTCCTGGTGGCGGGCGGCATCATGCTGCCCCTGCTGCTGCGCTGGGGGCTGCCGACCCTGGCCGGCATCGGGCTGCGGCGCGCCGCCATCCTGACGGTGCTGGGCGGCGCGCCCTTTGCGCTGCTGCAGACCGGGGGCTACGGCTTTGCGCCACTGGCGCATGGGGTGGTCATCGCGCCGGCGACCGTCACCATCGTCAGCACCATCGGCGCCGCGATCTTCCTGCGCGAGCGCCTCGGCCGCGCGCATGTCATGGGTGCGGCCGTCGTGCTCCTGGGCATCGGCCTGATCGGCTGGGACGGCATTGCGCGTTCGGGAGGGCAGGCCGCTGGACAGGCCTGGATCGGCGATCTGCTGTTCTTCGTGTCCAGCCTTCTGTGGGCGTGCTTCACCCTGGTGCTCCGCCACTGGCGCGTCGTGCCGCTGCGCGCCACTGCCGTGGTCTCGGTGCTGTCGATGCTGCTGGCGACGCCGACCTACCTCGTCTGGGCCGGCGTGGGCCATCTGGCGACCTTGCCGCTCGGCTTCCTTGCCGTGCAGGGCCTGCTGCAGGGAGGCGTGCAAGGCGTGGTGACAATGGTCGCCTACACCCAGGCCGTCATCCTGCTGGGCGTCAGCCGCGCCGTGCTGTTTCCGGCGATCGTTCCCGCTGTTTCCGTCCTGATCGGCATTCCGATCGTGGGCGAAGTTCCCGATGCCCTGCAGGCCGCCGGCTTGAGCCTGGTGACGGCCGGCCTCCTGATCACGATCGGCGCACTCGACCGCTTGAAATCGGCGATCCGACGGCGCTGAACAAGCCTGTCGCGGCCGCGGACAGGCTTCAGTCCGGCGTGACGCCGAAACGCCGCTGCCAGAATTCGCGCGACCGCCGCTCGCCGACGTCGCAGCCGAGCTCGTACTCGGGTCGAACGAAGCGGGTGTAGTCGTCGTCGCTGCGCACGGCGCGCCGGCCGCTCCCGCCGCTGCCGCTCTGTGCGAGCTTCGTGCCGTCGCTCAGGTCTGGGCTATCGCCGACATCGATGTCGCGCCGCGGGCCCACGTCGGCCACCTCCTGCAGGAGCTTCTTGCGCACGGCGCGGGGAAAGTCCTCGAAGTTGTGGGCGACTTCGACGAAGGAACGGGGGCCGCCGGTGACGCAAGCCAAGTAGTACTTGTCGAGATCGGCCTCGCTGGGAAAGCCGAACGGGTTGGGCCGGTCGTTCATGATCGGCAGGCCGTTGATGACGATGCGCTCTTTCAACGCTTCGTAGCGCATGTCGGTGACCAGGCCGCCATCGTTGTTCGAGCCGTCGCCCGAAATGTCCAGTACCTTGCGCTCGGCTTCGTGGGGGTTGCGGCCGAACAGCGGGATGGCATAGCGGATGGCGCCGCTGATCGAGGTCCGGCGAGCGATCGAGATCGGCGCCGAGGACAGGCGGTCGGCAAAGGCGGCGATCGCCGCCTCCGAATCGAGCAGAGTCCAATCGACCAGCAGCCGCTGCACCCAGGCGTCGGACCATTCGTAGTAGGCGACGGCGATGCGGCCCCGACTGCCGCCCAGGATCGCCTTGACGATCACCGGATCGCGGAAAGCGAGCACGTAGCCCTCGCGTTGCAGCTTGGCTTCGTCGGGATCGATGCTGCCGGACATGTCGATCGCCAGCGCCAGCGCCAGGTCGACGTCCTTCATGTCCTTGTCTTGTGCGGCCGCGGGAAATGCGATCAGGAGAAGAAGGGCGACGAGACGCAGCAGTCTGGCCATGACGACCTCCGCCATCGAATGCACGCGACGAGGCAAGAATTGTACCGCCCGCCGGAAGGCACTGTCAGCCGCGCTCTGGACGGCATGCGCCGGACGCCGCTAGCCTGCAGGGAAAGCCCGGAGGAACCCCATGGACTTGGCGCTCAGCCCACAAGACGAAGCCTTCCGCGACGAGGTCCGCCATTTCCTTGACGACAATCTAAGCGACGATCTGCGCGAGGCCGGCCGCAAGACCGGCGGCGTGTTCGCCGACATTTCAGCCGGTCTGCGATGGCACAAGGTTCTGGCCAGGCGCGGCTGGTCGGCGCCGACCTGGCCCAAGGACTATGGCGGCACCGGCTGGAGCGCCACCCAGCGCTACATCTTCTCGCGGGAGTGCACGGCTGCTGACGCGCCGCGCATCTTCAGCATGGGCATCCGCATGGTCGGCCCCGTGATCATGAAATACGGCACGCCCGAGCAGAAGGCCAAGTACCTGCCGGCGATCGTGGCGGGCGACATCGCGTTCTGCCAGGGCTACTCGGAGCCGGGCTCGGGCTCCGACCTCGCCAGCCTGAAGACCCGGGCGACGCGCGACGGCGACGACTATGTGATCAACGGCACCAAGATCTGGACGACAGGTGCGCACGTTGCCGATCACATGTTCTGCCTCGTGCGCACCTCGATCGAAGGCAAGCCGCAGGACGGCATCTCCTTCGTGCTGATCAGATTCGATGAAGACGCCCGGCCTCAGCGTGGCGCCGATCGTGACCTTGGCCGGCGACCACGAGGTCAACCAGGTGTTCTTCGACAATGTGCGGACACCGGTGGCCAATCGCATCGGCCCGGAGAATGCCGGCTGGACGGTGGCCAAGTACCTGCTCGAGTTCGAGCGTGGCGGCGATGCCTACACGCCCAACCTCTATGCCCGCATCGAGGACATCCGCCGCATCGCGCGAGAGGAGGCGGCGGACGGCGCGGGCCGGCTGATCGGCGAGCGCGGCTTCGCCCAGCGCCTCGCCGAGGCCGAGATGGAGGTCCAGGCGCTGGAGATGATCGAGATGCAGGTCCTGTCGGACCTCAGCCGCGGCCGCAATCCGGGCGCCGTGTCGTCGGCGATGAAGATCCGCGGCAGCGAGACCCTGCAGAAGCTCGACCATCTCGGCGTCGAGGCGCTGGCCTGGTATGCCGCACCGTTCGAGCCGGAGGCGCGCATGCTGGGCCACAACGAGCCCACCGTGACGCCGGAGTGGGGTATCACCGCCATGCCGCTCTATCTCAACAATCGCGCCTCGACGATCTATGCTGGTTCCAATGAGATTCAACGCAACATCATCGCCAAGGCTGTGCTCGGATTGTAGAAGCCGGCGGCGCGGGCAGCGGGGAACGACCCCCACCGCGCCGGTTTTCTAGGACATGGATCGGCGCCCCCTGCCACGCACGATCGTCGGCTATGTGATCCACATGTCGGGCGCCCATCAGCTGGGGCTGGCGGCGCTGTCAGCGGGCGTGTTCGGCCTGAGCGCCGTGCCGCTGGAACTGCAGCGGCGCATCGTCAACGATGCGATCAAGAACGGCGCGACGCGCACCATCCTGTGGCTCGCCTTGGTCTATGGCGGCGTCGCGATCCTCGAGCAGAGCCTGAAGCTCGCCCTCAACATCTATCGCGGCTGGGTGAGCGAGGATGCCGTGCGAACCCTGCGACGAACCCTGCAGAATGCGGATGGCGAAAGCGACGAGGAGGAAGATGCCGGATTGCTCGGCACGCATATGGCGATGGTCGTGGCCGAGGCCGAGCCGATCGGCGGCTTTGTCGGCATGGCGATTTCCGAACCGCTGCTGCAGGCCGGCATCCTGGCCAGCGTGATCGGCTACATGACCTACCTGGAGCCGTGGACCCTGGCGCTGTGCGCCGCCTTCCTGCTGCCGCAGATGCTCTTCGTGCCGCTCATGCAGCGCGCCATCAATCGCCGCGCCAGCGAGCGCATCCAGACGCTGCGCGAGATGAGCGGCGGGATCGTGAATACCGGTGTGCCGACCGGCGAGGGCATCGAGCGGATCTTCTCGCTCAACATGGGCATCTACAAGATCAAGTTCACCATGAACCTCGCCATGAACCTGATGTACTATCTCTCGGTCGCCGTGGCGCTGGGCGTCGGCGGCTGGTTCGCCGTGTCGGGGCAGATCGATGTCGGCACGGTGGTGGCGGTCGTGGCCGGCCTGGGCAAGCTCAACGATCCATGGGGCGATTTGGTGAACTGGGCGCGCGAGTGGTCGGTCGACAGCGTCAAATACCGGCTTTTCGCCGACGTCGTGAACGCCCGGGGACTTGCAACAGCCTGAATTCGCATCACATTTGCCGGTTATGACCGATCCTTACACCGTCCTCGGAGTGCCCAGGACCGCCTCGGACGACGACATCCGCAAGGCGTTCCGCAAGCTCGCCAAGAAGCACCATCCCGACCTCAACCCCGGCGACAAGGCGGCCGAGGCGAAATTCAAGGAAATCTCGCAGGCCAACGATATCCTGTCGGATCCCGAGAAGCGCCGCCGCTTCGATGCCGGCGAGATCGACGCCTCGGGCCAGGAAATGCCGCCACGCGGCTTCTATCGCGACCAGGCCGGCGGCTTCGGCGGCAAGTACGAGCGCGCTGGCGCCCACGAATCCTTCGTCGACATGGGCGGCGTCTTTTCCGAGATGTTCGGCCAGCGCGGGGGCGGCGGGGGGTTCTCCTTCCGGGGCGGCGACGGCGAGGCCTTCGACATGAGCGGCCTGCCGGTGACCTACACGCTGCGCGTGCCGTTCCTGATGGCGGCGCGTGGCGGCAAGCAGCGGGTCAACCTGCCCGACGGGCGCACGCTCGACATCGACATCCCGGAAGGCGCGACGGACGGCCAGACGCTGCGCCTCAAGGGTCAGGGCATGCCCGGAGCCAAGGGCCGGCCGCCGGGCGATGCCTATGTCGAGATCCATGTCGAGCCGCATGCCTTCTTTGAGCCGCGCGACAACGATATTCATGTCGAGATCCCGGTGACGCCCACCGAGGCGGTGCTGGGCGGCAGGATCCGCGTGCCGACCGTGGGCGGGCCCGTGATGCTGAACGTGCCGGCGGGCTCCAATACGGGCACGTCGCTGCGCCTCAAGGGGCGGGGCCTGCTCGATCGTCGCTCGCGCCAGCGCGGCGACCAGTACGTCAAGCTCAAGGTCGTGCTGCCCGAAACGCCCGACCCCGCGCTGAAGGAGTTCCTGGAGAAATGGGAGGCGGGCCGCGCCTACGACCCGCGCAAGGCGATGGAGCAGTTCACATGACGACCCTCGACGAGCTGCTGCGCGTGCATGGCCGTCTGACGACGGTTCACGTCGAGCGCTGGGTGGCGCGCGGCCTGCTGCGGCCGGCCACCGAGGGCGATGCCTGGGTCTTCGAGGCGGTCGATGTGGCGCGCGCCCGACTGCTGGCCGAGCTGGTCGACGAGCTGGGCTTCAACGACGAGACGGTCGACACGGTGATCGATCTTGTCGACCAGGTTTACACGCTGCGCCGCCAGCTCGATGTCCTGGGCCACGCCATCTCCGAACAACCCGCGCCGGTCCGCGAGCAGATCGCGGGCGCGCTCCAGCGGCTTGGCCGCCGCTAGGTGGATCAGGCCGCCCGCACGGGGATGCGCAGGTAGCTGACGCCGTTGGCGTCGGGCGGCGGCAGGTTGCCGGCACGGATATTCACCTGCACCGACGGCAGCAGCAGCATGGGCGCCGCCAGCGTCTTGTCGCGCTCGGTGCGCAGGGCGACGAACGCGGCCTCGTCGATTCCGTCATGGACGTGGATATTGCGCGCGCGTTCCTCGGCGACCGTGGTCTCCCAGGCGTAGTGGTCGCGGCCGGGCGCCTTGTAGTCGTGGCACATGAAGAGCCGGGTCTGCCGGCGGCAGCGACAGCAGGCGCCGGATCGACCGATAGAGGCGCGTCGCATCGCCGCCGGGGAAATCGGCGCGCGCCGTGCCGTAGTCCGGCATGAAGATCGTGTCGCCCACGAAGACGGCATCGGCGATCCGGTAGGCGACGTCCGCCGGCGTATGGCCGGGCAGGTGCATGACCTCGATCTCCAGCGCGCCCAGCGCCAGCCGGTCGCCGTCATGGAGCAGGCGATCGAATTCGCGGCCTTCCTCGCTGACGTCGGGCGCATTGAACACCTTCCTGAAGATCTCCTGGACCTCGCGGATGTGCTCGCCGATCGCCACCTTGGCGCCCGTCCTGGCCTTGAGATAGGGCGCCGCCGTCAGGTGGTCGGCATGGGCATGCGTCTCGAGGATCCAGTCGATCCCGAGGCCGCGCTCGGCCGCCTTGGCCAGCACACGGTCGGCCGACCGGGTCGAGACGACGCCGGAGCGGTGATCGTAGTCGCGCACCGGATCGATGACGGCGGCGCGCCCGGAAGACGGGTCGCTCACCAGGTAGGTGATCGTGAAGGTGGCTTCGTCGAAGAAGGCGTCGATGGTGGGCCTGTCGGACATGTCATCCTCCCGCGCAACGGCTTGACTTATATATGACTGATAACTAAATTAGCAACAGCTAATATTAAAGGAAGACCGTCATGTCGCTGCCGACCATCGATATCGCCCGTGCCAAGCGCCTGCTCGACGAGGGCGCCCTGCTGATCGACATCCGCGAAGCCGACGAACATGCGCGCGAGCGCGTGCCGGGCGCCCGCCACAATCCGCTCTCCAGGCTCGCTCCGGTCGACGCGGCCGGCGCCAGGGCGGTGATTTTCCATTGCCGGTCCGGTGCGCGCACCGCCGCTTATGCGCCGCGGCTGGCGACGGCCGCCGGCTGCGAGGCCTACATCCTCGAAGGCGGCATCGACGCCTGGAAGAAGGCCGGCCTGCCGGTCGCCCGCGGGGCCTGATGCTCGGGTCGCTCCTCGCTGTCGGCTCGGGCGGCCTGATCGGGCTGGTCCTCGGCCTGATCGGCGGCGGCGGCTCGATCCTGGCCGTGCCGCTGCTGGTCTATGCGGTGGGCGAGTCCTCGGCCCATGTCGCCATCGGCACCGCGGCTTTCGCCGTGGCGCTGAATGCCGCGGCCGGCCTCGCCCTGCACGCCCGACGGACGGCGGTCCGCTGGCCCTGCGCCCTGGTCTTCAGCGTGGCGGGCGTGGGCGGCGCGCTGGCGGGAGCGGCCTTGGGCAAGATGATGGACGGCCAGAAGCTGCTCGCCTTGTTCGGCCTTCTCATGATCGTGGTCGGCGCCCTGATGTTGCGGCCCAGGGTTGGCGCCGCCTCGCCGTCGATCCATCTCTCGCGCGCCAACGCGCGGCGGCTGGTGCCGCGGCTTCTCGCCCTCGGCGCCGCCGTTGGCCTGCTCTCGGGATTCTTCGGCATCGGCGGCGGCTTCCTGATCGTGCCTGGCCTGATCCTGGCGGCCGACATGGAATTGCGCGACGCCGCCAGCGCCTCGCTGGTCGCCGTCGCGGCGTTCGGCGCCGCCTCGGCCTCGAGCTATGCCTGGTCGGGGCTGATCGACTGGCCCGTCGCGGCCCTGCTGGTCGGCGGCGGCGTCATCGGAGCGATCGCCGGCACCAGGGCCAACGCGATGCTGGCGCGCCGCAAGGAGGTGCTTGCGCGCCTGTTCGCCTGGTTCGTCATGGCCGCCGGCCTTTATGTCGGCGTGCGCGGGGTTTTGGCCGTGCTGCCGGCCTGAAGCGCCTGCCAGACCTTCTGCGCGGTGATCGGCATGTCGAGATGGCGCACGCCAAACGGCCGCAGCGCATCGAGCACCGCGTTGGCGATGGCCGCCGGCGCGCCGTTGGTCGGCAGCTCGCCGACGCCCTTGAGGCCGAGGACGTTGTTGGGCGAGGGCGTGGCGATGGTCTCGAGCCTGAGCTCGGGCACGTCCTCGGCCCGCGGCAGGGCATAGTCCATCAGCGTGCCGCTCAGCAGCTGGCCGGTCGCCTCGTCGTAGACCGCTTCCTCCATCAGCGCGTTGCCGAGGCCGTGCACGGCGCCGCCCTGCATCTGCCCTGCCAGCAGGCGGGGATTGACGATCGTCCCGCAATCGGCGGCCGCGGTCAGGCGGTCGACGCGCACGCCGCCGGTCTCGGGATCGACCTCGACCTCGCAGACCATGACGCCGGTCGGGAAGGATTCGATCTTGTCGGCGAACAGCGCGTCGCCCGCGAACGGCTTCCACGCCGCCAGCTCGAACAGGCCGATGCGGCGGTCGGTGCCCACGATCTCGAAGGCGCCGTCGCGATAGGCGATGTCGGCCGGCGCCGTCTCCAGCCGCTCGGCGGCCAGCTCGCGGCCGCGCTCGATCACCACGTCGGCGGCGCGCTTCAGCGTCGTGCCGCTGATGATGGTCGAGGACGAGCCGCCGGTGCCGCCGCCATGCGGGATCGCGCGCGTGTCGCCCTGATGGACCTCGATGCGCTCGACCGGCACGCCGAGCGCCGCCGACAGGATCTGCGCGAACACCGTCTCGTGCCCCTGGCCCTGGCTCTGCGTGCCGACCCGCGCCACCAGCCGCTCCGGCTCGACCTGCACCACGACATGCTCGTCGGCGATGCCGCCGGTGCCGTGCAGATGGCAGGAGAAGCCCAGTCCGCGCAACCGGCCGGCCGCCGCGCTGGCGGCGCGCCGCGCGGCGAAGCCCGGCTCGTCGGCGGCCTTCAGCGCCGTCTCGAACAGGCGCGCGCAGTCGGCCGCATCGTAGGTGTAGCCGCTCGCCGCCGCGTAGGGCATGTCGTCGGCGGTGAGCAGGTTGAGCCGCCGCAGCTCGGCCGGCGTGCGGCCGGTCTCGTGGGCGGCGATGTCGACCAGGCGTTCGAGCAGGAACAGCGCCTCGGGCTTGCCGGCGCCGCGGATGGCGTCGACCGGCACGGTGTTGGTGAAGGCGCAGTCGAAATCGACGCGGATCGCCGGAATGCGATAGAGGCCGGAGATCACCTTGGCGAGGCCCGTGGTCGGGATGGTGGGCGCGAACATCGAGACATAGGCGCCGTAGTTGGCCTCGGCTTTCACCCGCACGCCGAGGAACCGGCCGTCGGCGTCGAGCGCCAGCTCGCCGCGTGCCACCAGATCGCGGGCATGGGAGTCGGCTTGCGCCAGCTCGGCGCGCTCGCAGGTCCAGCGCAGGCCGCGCCCGAGCTTGCGCGTCGCCCAGGCGATCAGGGCCGACTCGGCGGAGATGGGATATTTCGGCCCGAAGCCGCCGCCCACATCCTCGGTCACCAGCCGCAGCTTTTCCTTGGCGAGGGTCAGCACGCGCTCGCACATCAGGCGGTGCGGGATCTGCACGCCCTGCGAGGAGAGGGTGACGGTGACGACGTTGTCGGCCGGATCGTAGGCCGACCAGGCCGCGCGCGTTTCCATGTAATGCACGATCTGGCGCGGCGAGCGGATCGAGAGCGAGGCGATGTGCGCGGCCTTGGCGAAGGCCGCGTCGGTCGCGGCGGCATCGCCCTTCGCCCAGCGGCACATCAGGTTGCCCGGCACGTCGTCGTGAACCAGCGGCGCGCCCGGGGCCAGCGCCTGGGCCGCCGTCACCACGGCCGGCAGTGCCTCGTACTCGACATCGAGCGCTTCGGCGGCGTCGCGCGCCTGGTCGAGCGTTTCGGCCACGATCATGGCGACGATGTCGCCGACATGCCGCACCTTGCCGGGCGGCATCGGCAGGTGCATCGGCTCGCGATGGCGGTTGCCGGCCTCGTCCTTGATCTCGCTGATCGCCGGCAGGTGGCCGACCTTGTCGGCCAGCGAGGTCGTCGGCGGTATAGACCGCGACGACGCCCGGCGTGGCGAGCGCCGCCGTCCTGTCGATGCCGATCAACCGCGCGTGGGCGTGCGGCGAGCGCACGAACAGCACGGCGAGCGCATCGGCCGGCGCGGTATTGTCGGCATAGCGGCCGCGGCCGGTCAGCAGCCGGCTATCCTCGCGCCGCGCGATCGACTGGCCGAGCTTGAGAGGCGTTCATCGCGTTGGTCTTAGTCCGGCCCCGCGCGCCGCAAGGCCGTTGCAGCGTTGCGGGAGGTTGCCATGGACCACGCCCTGGTGCTGATCAGCGTTTTCGCAGTCTTCATCCCGGCTCTGATCCTGCCGGGGCCGGACTTCGTCGCGGTCGTTCGATCGTCCATGACCCATGGAACGCGCGCCGGCCTGTTGACGACGCTCGGCGTCTCGTCGGGCCTGTGCCTGTACGCGACGCTCAGCCTGCTCGGCCTGTCGGCAATTCTGGTGCAGTACCATGGCTCACCTGGACGGTTCGTGTTCTGGGCGGCTGCTATCTCATCTTCCTCGGCATCAGGCTCATCAGGGCCAAGGCTCAGGTGATCGAGCTCGACCAGGCGGCGCGGCCACCCGGCAAGCGCGCGATCCTGTTCGGCTTCCTGGTGACCCTGACAAACCCCAGGCGATCGTTCTGTTCGCCAGTGTCTTCGCGACAGCGGTCACTGCCCAGACGCCGCTTTGGTTGATGGGCGTGATGATCGCCCTTGTGACGGCATCGTCCCTGACCTGGTATTCCTGCGTGAGCGTCTTCATGTCTTCCGGCCCGGTGATGCGTCGTTTCCAGAGGGCCGCATTGGATCGAGCGGGCGGCCGGCGTCTGCTTCATCGGTCTTGGCGGCAAGGTCCTGGCCGACGCCGGCAGCCCCCTGTCGCCGTGAGGCGCGGGCGCTGGCGTCCCGGCGGTTGCGCAATTTCCGCAATTTCCGCAAGTGATGCTTCAATTCTCAACGTGCACCCCCCTCAGCAAAACCAATCGGCGGCGATCCCGGCAGATGCAGCGGCGACCGAACGACGCTCGACGGCAGCACCTCTAACTTTAGATATTCTAAAGTAGAAGTCAAGTGTGAATTTTGCCGCGCGAACGGTGCCGGGGAGCGTCCGAGTAAGTGCGCGCCATTGGACGCAAAAACTCGACGGGGCGTGCAGGGTCCCAGTACCGACTGTCGCCGAAGAGTAGCGTAGCTGTCACCCCGAGCGCAGCAGGCCTTTGAGGCCGCAGAAAGGTCCCTCGCTGCGCTCGGGATGACAACGAACCCTTAGCCTGCATTTGTGATTGCGTACTAGTCAAGCGCATCGGTCACGACGGAACCCCGTGGAGCGGCGCCCAGCCCAGCGCGCGCCGCGCCTTCCCGCCGCTCAGTTGCTGGTCGCAGCCATAGCCGCGCGCCCACTCGCCCAGCTCGGCGGCGATGGTGTCGGCGGACACGATCTCGATGTCCTGCGAGAAGGCTCGGGCGATGCGTCCGACGAGGCAGCCCTCGACGGCCGCGCCGAGCCAGCTCGAGCCCGCCGCCGCGCCTTTTCGAGGGCCAGGGCGTAGAGCGCGGCGAGATCGTCGCAATGGACCAGCGGCCAGCGCACGTTCTCGCTGCCGACGACACGGACCGGCCGGCCCTCGGCCGCGTCGCGGGCGAAGCGGCGCAGGACGCCGCCCGCGCCGCCATGGACCATCGCCGGATGGATCACGATTCCTTCGACGTCGGCGCTGCCCAGGATGCGCTGCAGGTGCGGCACCATCCAGGCGAAGGCGGGCAACGGTTTGAAGGGCCACTCTTCCGTGGCCACCGCGTCGCCGGTCGGGCCGAACAGCCAGCCCCCGCCGGTATAGAGGAAGCGCGCCCGCTTCGGCTGCGATCCCAGGTGCGGCAGCAGGACGTCAAGCAGATGCCGGTCGATCGCCGCCATGTCCGAGGCGAAGTCGCAGGCCATGTGGATGACGCCGTCGACGGGCGCCAGGTCGGCCACCCAGCGCTTGGGCCTCCCGATGTCGCCGCTCGACGGCCGTCGCCTTGTGCGCGCGGATCCAGGCGGCGGAGGCTTCGGATCGCGCCAGGGCGGCGACCTCGTGGCCGCGACCGACCAGTTCGCGCAGCACGGCGGAACCGATCGTGCCGGTCGCGCCCAGGAGGAAGACGCGCATCAAGCGGCGAGGGCGTCGCTGATCACCTTCAACGCCGTGTCGATGTCGGCGCGGTTGACGTCGAGATGGGTCACGGCGCGGATGCGCGTCGCGGTGTTGGCGCCGATGCCGACGCCGCGCTCGCGGCAGGCGTCGACCAGCCGGGCCGCCGTCCAGCCCGGCTTCCTGACCTCGAAGAAGACGAGGTTGGTCTCCATGCGCGGCACGTCGATCTCGAGGCCCTTGATGTTGGCGATGCCCTCGGAGAGGCGGCGCGCATTGTCGTGGTCCTCGGCGAGGCGGTCCCAGTTGTGGTCCAGCGCATAGAGCGCCGCCGCGGCGATGACGCCGGACTGGCGCATCGAGCCGCCCAGCATCTGCTTCTGCCGCCACGCTTCCTTGATGAAGTCCCTGGAGCCCGCGAGGCTGGCGCCCACCGGCGCGCCCAGCCCCTTGGTGTAGTCCAGCCAGAGCGAGTCGACGCAGGCGGCATAGTCGCCGGCCTTGGTGCCCGACTTGACGGAAGCGTTGCAGAGCCGCGCGCCGTCCATGTGCAGGGCAACGCCCGCGTCGCGCGCGACCTTGGCCACGCCCTGCATGGTGGCGAGCGGCCACACCGTGCCGAAGCCGCCGTTGGAGGTGTTCTCGATCGAGACCAGCCGCGAGCGCGGCGCGTTGCGGCTGTTGGGATCGCGCAAAGCGGCCTTGACCTGTTCGCCGGTGAACACGCCGTTGGGCCCGTCGATCGCCCGGATCATGACGCCGGAATTGGCGGCCGGGCCGCCGGTCTCGGCGTTGATGATGTGCGCGGTGCGGTCGGCGATCACCTCGTCGCCCAGCCGGCAATGGACGCGGATCGCGATCTGGTTGGCCATGGTGCCGCTCGGCAGGAACACCGCGTCCTCCTTGCCCAGAAGCTCGCAGACCCGCTCGCGCAGCCGGTTGACGGTGGGGTCCTCCATCTTCTGCTCGTCGCCGACCTCGGCCTCGGCCATCGCTTTTCGCATGCCGGGCGAGGGCTTGGTCTTGGTGTCGCTGTAAAGATCGATGAAACGGTTTTGCATGGCGTGTCGTGGTCTCCTGCGCCACCATAGCGGCAATCGCGGAGGGGAGGAAACATGAGCCAGTTTGCGGCCCAGCCCGCAGCTTCGGTCATGCCGGAGGAGCTGCTCTACGGCGTCGACGGCGCCGTCGCGACCGTCACGCTGAACGCGCCGCAGCGCATGAACACCATCTCCGGCCCGATGCTGCGGCAGCTCACCGAGGCGCTGGTGCGGGCCAACGAGGACAAGGCGGTGCGCGTGGTCGATCCTGACCGGCACCGGCCGCGCCTTCTGCGCCGGGCTGAACCTCGAGGCGCAGAGCAAGGGCACCGACAATCTCAGCGTCGGCTCGGGCGCCACGCCGACCAACATCGACCTGCGCAACACGCCGCCGCCGGTGCTGCACGCCATGGACAAGCCGGTGATCGCCGCGCTGAACGGCTCGGCGGCGGGCTACGGCCTCGACCTGGCGCTGGGCGCCGATATCCGGGTCATGGCGCAGTCGGCCAAGCTTGCGGCCTCCTACGCCAAGCGCGGCGTGCTGCCGGAATCGGGCGGCACCTGGTACCTGCCGCGCCTGCTGGGCTGGGCCAAGGCCGCCGAGCTGATCTTCACCGGCCGCACCTTGACGCGCCGCAGCAGTCGCTGGCCATCGGCCTGGTCAACAAGGTCGTGCCCGACGCCGAGGTGATGGACGCCGCGCGCGAGCTTGCGCTTGGAGATCGCCGCCAACGCGCCGCTCGCCATCCAGGCCGCCAAGCGCATGATGCGCATGGCCTGGAACGAGCCGTTCAACGAGCATGTCCACCATGTCTTCCTGCAGCTCCTGCCGCTGATGCAGACCGAGGACATGAAGGAGGGCATCAAGGCGTTTCTGGAGAAGAGGGAGCCGAAATTCAGCGGCCGCTAGTCCTGAAACAATTCCTGGTCATGAATGCCCTGCCGCTGGGCATGGCGGGCCGGGAGGACGTGCTGGTCCAGCCGGTCTCTGGCGATGCCTTCAAAAAGGCGATATCGAAATCGAGGCTTGTCCGGGTCGCCGGGGCGGGCCGTGCGGCTGCGCAGCAGACACCGGCGTCCGCGCTCGAGGCGATCAGGGATTTTTCTGACGGGAGACACGAAAGATGCTGAAGGTTGCAGTCGTTGGGGCCCTGGCCGGCGTCCTGGTCGCCGGGGCGGCCCAGGCCGAGCCGGTCGTCTATACCTGGACCGGTTACGGCGATAACGTTCCCGGCAGCTCGAAGTGCCCGCGCTACAAGATGACCATCGATGTCACCGTCGACGGCGACCAGGTGAAGGGCCGCTTCCAGCAGGAGGGCCGGACGGAGCGCAGCTTCGAGACGACCTTGCTGAAGGGCACCGTCATCAAGACCGCGGCGATCGTCGGCGGCGGCAACATGATGGAGGTCTTCGGCCAGATCAAGGAAGGCGACAGCAAGATCCTGCTCAACGGCTACTGCAAGTTCGGCGGGCCGCTCACCAAGAAGTAGATCGCACCGTCCGGACCGCGCCGGGATTCGGTCGGCAATTCAGCCCTTGTAGACCCGATCGCAAGGGCTGACGCCTGCGTCGTCTGGGACATCTCGCCGGCACGGCCGCCGCCATCGCGGCGTGCACCAGGTTGTGCAGTCGGCCAATCATGCGCGTTGACAATTCCCGCCATGTTCCCGATCTTGCAGGCAAGATAGATGGGGAGAAATATGGGGGTTGGGCGCGTTGCCGGCATCGTCGGCGCGATTGCGATGCTGACGTCTGCTTGCGCGGAGCCGCCAGTCAAGCCGATAGCTGACGGCACGAGGAAGTCCGTCACGGCGATTTCCGCCGACATATCGGGCATCAAATATTCCGACACCTCCACGATCGGGGCTCGCGGCAGCGCGGAAGGCTCCAGGCGCGGCGCCGCGCAGGGCATCGCCGCCACGACGAGCGGGGCATCCTTGCTCGGCCTCTTGCTGGCGCCGATCGGCGCGGCTGTCGGCAGCGCGAAGGGGGCAAGCGACGCGCAGTCCGAGCTGGTCGTCGACGATACGCGCGCCAACCTGCGCATCGCCATGCAGGAGACTGATTTCGGCGAGCTGTTGCGCTCGCGTCTGGCGGCAGCGGGGGCTGCCGGCGAGATCGAGATCGTCGGCGCGACGACTGGCGCCGCAACCGCGCCATTGCAGAGCGCGTCGGGCAAGCCGGTCGGCCAGGTCATGGCGCTGGAGTACAAGGTAGGGATCGCTCATCTCTACCATGTCAACCCGGAGATCGGCGTTGTGGTGACGGTTACCGCGCAGGTGACATCCCCCGACCGCAAGACGCTGCTCCATACCGCGACCTGGACCTACTGCAGCCCGCGCCAGGATTTCGTGAAAATGGGCGCCAACCAGGGAGCGGCGCTGCGCTCGGAGATCGACACGGCTGCCACCATCCTGGCGGAGGCCATTCCCTACGACCTCTATGTGAGCAACCAGCCGCGGCCGCTCAAGAACATGCAGTGCATGGACTTCAGCAACCTGCCAAGTGGGCACGGCAGGGCGGCCCCGCCCCCGCTGGTGTCCTAGCATCGGCGCAGCCGCACCAGTTCCCGCTGGCCGAGTGACATCGGGTCGTCGCCGTCGAATGATATCGTTCGACGCTCAAGTGCCGGAGGACATATGAGAGCCACAAGTCTTGCCGCTGCCGCCCTGGCCGTGGCCGCGTTCCTGCCCGGCGCGCGGCCGGCGATCGCCGCCGACGGCTTCGACCTGGTGGCGCTGGGCGCGCTGGGCGGCATCGAGGACGGCAATCTCAGCGCCTGGCTGATCCATCCGCACGGCGATGCCCGCGCCGTGACCTGCGACGCCGGCACGCTGGTGAACGGCCTGCGCGTGGCCGACGAGAAGGGCGCCTTCGCGGACGTCACGGTGCCGGCCGATTCGGCGCTGAGCCGCGTGGGCTATGTCCTCACCGCGACGATCAAGGGATATCTGATCAGCCACGCCCATCTCGACCACGTGGCCGGGCTGGTCATCGCCTCGCCCGACGACGGCAAGAAGCCGATCTACGCCCTGCCGTCGGTCTCGGCCGATCTGGTCGAGAGCTACTTCAACTGGAAGGCCTGGCCCAACTTCACCGATCGCGGGAAGGCGCCGCAGCTCAAGAAATATGCGCTCGAGGATCTCAAGCCGGGGGTGGCGACGCCGCTCAAGGACACCGCCATGAGCGTCACGGCGTTTCCGCTGAGCCATGGCGGCATCGAATCCACGGCCTTCCTGCTGGACAGCGACGGCGAGAGCATCCTGTGCTTCGGCGATACCGGGCCCGACGCGGTGGAGAAGGGCACGCGCCTGCACGACGTCTGGGCGGCGGTGGCCGAGCGCGTGAAGCAGAAGCGGCTGAAGGCCATCGTGATCGAATCGTCCTACACCAGCGACCGGCCCGACAAGCTGCTGTTCGGCCACCTGACGCCGCGCTGGCTGCTGGAGGAGCTGCGCCAGCTCGACACGCTGGCCGGCGGCAAGGCGCTCCAGGACCTGCCGGTGGTGGTGAGCCACATCAAATATTCCCTGACCCGCGAGCAGCCGCAGAAGCAGATGTTGCAGGAGCTCGAGGCCGGCAACGATCTCGGCGTGCGCTTCGTCGTCCCCGAGCAGGGCAGTCGCTGGCATTTCAGGTAACCAAAGCAACAGGGCGAGCCCTTCGGCTCGCCCTGTCTTTTCTGTTGCAGGGTGGCCCTAGCCCGGCCAGTTCGCCCGCATGCGGTCGATCTCGGCCTGGCTCGGCCGATAGGGCGGGGCCTTGGGGTCGAACGTCTTCCAGCCTGCCTTGCGATACTCAGCTCCGCGCACTACCGGATCGATGGGGCGGTAGCCGGCCAGGAGAGCGTCGACCTCGGCGACGTCTTCGTCCTGCACCCGCGCCGTCACCAGCGTGGCGCCACGACGGATCGACTCGGAGTAGACGTCGGCATGCTCGCGGTCGACCCCGGCATCGACCAGCGCGCCGACGATGCCGCCGGTCGCCGCGCCCGCCGCGACGCCAACCGCGGTGGAGGCCAGCCAGCCCGCCGCCACGACCGGGCCCAGGCCCGGGATGGCGAGCAGGCCGAGGCCTGCCAGCAGGCCCGCGCCGCCGCCCAGCGCGCCGCCGATGCCGGCGCCCTTGGCCGCATCGGAGACCTCATTGACGTCGGCATACTCGGCGCTGACATATTTGTTGGCGACGATGCTGACGTCGGCGGCAGGCACGCCCGCCTTCTCGACGGCGTCGACGGCGGCGCGCGCCTGGGCGTAGCTGTCGTAGGCTCGGCTTACGGTTTTCATGATGTTTCCTTGGGTCGGTGGCTCAGGGTCGGTTACTGCTGCGCCGTCGTGACGACGTTGCCCTTGTAGTCGACGGCGATCTGCACGGTCTTGCCGTCCTGCGTGGCCGTGCCGCGCCAGATTCCGTCATCGTCCTTCTTGAGGCCGGAGACGCTGTCCACGCCCTGGGCGATCGCCCGGTCCTTGGCCTGGCCCTCGGTGAAGCTGTTGGCACCCTTAAGCGGGGCGCCCTGCTCGGCCTTGTGCGGCGTGTAGACGTCGGCCTTGCAGGCATCCATGAACTCGGCCTGGGTGATCCGGCCTTCGGTGGCGTAGGTACGGTTGCCGACGCGCATGAACGCGACGTAGCGAATGGCTTCCTTGTCGGAGAGCACGCCGTCGCCGTTCGTGTCGGCCTTCTTCCACATGTTCTGGCATTCGGCATCGGTGGCGGCCCAAGCTGGCGCCGCAAGGCCGATCGCGGCGAGCACCGCGACGGCGGCTATCTTCTTCATGAAATCCTCCAGATACGATTGAGGGATCATTCTTCCCGGCGAAGTAACGCGCGGGCGCGCCAGGGTTGCCGCCGCCGGAAAAATTCACGATCCTCCCACCCCCCCCCCCTCCTCGATCGGTATTTGGAGATCGGAGGCCTCGCCCGGAGGTGCGGCCGGCGAGGCCGCATCTCCGGGCTTTCTATCGAAGACGATCCCCTCTACTCGCGATCGGGGCCGCCGCCGTCGCCGATGTTGGGCCGCGTCATCGGCGAATCGCTGAACACGACCTCGAACAGCTCGCGGAACAGGCTGTCGATGCGCGGATCGGTCGGGCCGCTGGCCGGCGTCCAGGCCGTCGTCTCCGACATCACCTGGTCGTTGCGGCAATAGACGGCATAGACGTTGAAGACCCCGGGCCGGGCCGGCTTGAAGCGGGTCACGCCAGTGCAGACCGAGCTCGAGTTGAGGTTGTTGGCGGCGTCGAACACCAGCACCAGCCGGTAATAGGGGTGCGGCTGCTCGGCGGGCGGGTCGTACGTGAAGGTGAGCGCCGGCCGCGGCTTGGCGGCCTGCATCACGGGCAGGAGATCGCGCGCCACCCCCTTGGGATCGAGGCCGGGGAAGGGATCGCCGGCCAGGATGACCTGGAAGTTTCGGTGGTCGGTGGCGGCGAAGAATTCAAAGAAATCATACTGCGGCGCGTAGTAGGCGCCGCCGATGGTCGCCGCCGATGCCGCGGGGCCAAGGCCCAGCGTGGCGATGGCGGCGAGGAACGTCCTGCGGATGGTCATGGCGTGCTCCGGGCAGGCCCGCGCCTGCAAAGGAGGGGAAGGAAGCTGGAAAAGGATACGGCCGGCAGCGCCGGTTGGATCAGGGCGCATCGCAGGGCTGGATTGCGTTCTCCATCGACCGTATGTAGCGGAGATTTTGCAGGGGGACTCTCTTTCCGTGACAGCGAATGACAATTGGGGCTGGCGGGCCCGCATTGGCCTGTTCATCGTCGGCGGCGAGGCCGTGCCGGAGGCCGAATGGTGGGCGATGGCCCCGCCCGGCGTGTCGGTTCATGCCGCGCGCGTGACGGCGCGGGCGCCCTGGGCGCGTTGGCGCGAGGACAGGAAGGGCGTCGAGCCCGAGGAAGACCTGACGCGCGGTTGCCGCCAGTTCGCCGCCATGCGCCTGTCGGCGGTCACGGTCGCGCACAGTTCGAGCAGCATGTTGGGCGGCAAGGGCTGGGACGAGGCCACGGTGGCCGCGCTCTCCCCCTTGCTGGGCGCCGGCGCCATCGCCACCACCAACGGCCTCGACACCCAGGCCGCGTTGCGGGCCTGCGGCGTGAAGCGGCCCTTCCTTGTGCTGCCGCCCTGGTTCAACGATGCGCTGGTGGCGGCGGGCGGCCGCTACTACGCCGATCACGGCTTCGAGCCGGCCGGCGCCCTGCGCTACGATCCGGGCCGCAAGTGGCGCGACCTGCCGCCGGGCGAGCTGGTCGGCCAGGGCATGGGCTTCGAGCAGGAGGTCGAGCCGCTCTACGCGGAGATCAAGGCGGCCTGTCCGGCCGGCGCCGACGGCGTGCTGATCGCCGGCACCGGCTTTCGCTGCGTGGCCATCCTCGAAGCGCTGGAGCAGGATCTGCAGCGGCCGGCGCTCTCGGCGAACCAGGCGAGCCTCTGGCATTGCCTGCGCTCGGCCGGCGTGCGCACGGCGGTCGCCGGCTACGGCAGCCTGCTGCGACTGTAATCGTCAGTCCTTCACCAGCGGCATCACCTCGGCGGCGAAGCGTTGCAGGCGCTCGGTGCTCTCGGCGATGCTCTGGCCGCGGAAATCGAAGATCAGCTCGTGCACGCCGATGGCGGCGAACGAGCGGATGTCATCGGCGATCTCGTCGGCGCTGCCGGAGAAGCTGCGGCGGGTTCCGTCGCGATCGGGAATGCCGGTATCGTACAGCGGCGCCTTGTAGGAGATGGTGAGCGCCGAGAAGTCGCGGCCCTCCGCGTCCGTCATCCGCTTCAGCGTCTCGAGATGCGCGCGCATCTCCTGCGGCGGCAGCGGCGAGGCGGCGATGGCGCCGACCGGATGCCAGCCGTCGCCGTGCCGCGCGGTGCGGCGCAGCGCGGCGCGCGAATGGCCGCCGACCCAGATCGGCGGATGCGGCTTCTGCAGGGGGAAGGGCTCGGAGCGGATGTCGGCATAGCGGTAGAACTGGCCGCTGAAGCTGGCCGGCGACTGGCGTCCAGAGCTGCTTGAAGATCGCGATCCATTCGTCGGTCACCGCGCCGCGCCGCTCGAAGTCGGGACTGTCCAGCGCCTCGAATTCCTCCTTCAGCCAGCCGACGCCGACGCCCAGCGTCACCCGCCCGCCGGACAGCACGTCGAGCGACGCCACCATCTTCGCCGTGAGCACCGGATTGCGATAGGGCAGCACCAGCACGGAGGTGACGAGCCGCAGCCTCTCCGTCGCGCCGGCCACCACGCCCAGGATGGAGAAGGTCTCCAGCGCATCGCCGCCGCCGGGATGCTTGCGGTCGACCGTGTAGGGATAGGCCGACTGGCTCTCCACCGGAAAGACGATGTGGTCGGCGATCATGGCGGAGTGCAGGCCCAGCCGCTCGCCTTCGCGCGCCAGCGCGAGGATGCCGTCGCGCGTGGCGGTGGGGCCGCGGGTCGGAAGATAGAAGCCGTAGCGCATCGGGTGAAATCCTCGTCCTGGCTGAAGACGTCCCAAACCGCCTGATACGATGTCAGGACGAGGCGAAGGGCAACAGGCTTCTTCCCCGATCCTGGCGACCCTCGACGGCGGCGCTGCTGCCTGCCCGCCGACTGCGTCCCGTCGCGGCCGGCGGACTGAGCAGGGAGGGGCTCCGCCTCCGAAGCTTCAGCGCAGGAGGGTCACCACGTCATGCGCACGCCGGCGGTGAGCGCATGCGCGCTGTCCTCGCCGGAGATATCGCCCTCGTAGCGCAGGTAGAGGTTGGTGGCTTCGGCAACCTCTGTGTCGGCGCTCAGCCCCAGCACCACGCCGTCGCGTTGCGGCGCCACGCCGTAGGTCGTGAAGGCCGCGACAGGCGCGCCGGCGAAGCTCGCCGTCACCGGACGCGCGGTGTCGGCGTATTCGTGGCTCCAGCCCAGCCGGAACTGCATGGCAAGCTTCTTGCGCCAGCCAAAGTCCATCGCGCCCCCGAGCTGCGCGCCCAGCACCGAGCGCAGGGAGGTAGTGGTCTGCGACGCCATCGTCAGGTCGAGCGACTGCGCGCCGCTCTCGGTGAAGCCGTTCTGCGTGCCGGTGTAGCCCTGGAACCGAGCGAACGGCGTGACATAGGCATCGGCCCGGGTGCCGATGTCGACGCGGTAGCCGGTCTCGAGCTGGCCGTAGAACTGGTTGGCCCCGGCGCCGCCCTGGGCGGTGCGCGGCTGCAGGCCGGGCACGGTGAGGGTCCGCCACATCTGGTTGTAGCTGTAGGCGTAGCCCGCGATGGCGTCGGCATAGACCGGGCCCTGGGCGTAGCCGCCATAGAGGCCGACCTGGAAGCTGTCCGAGGTGCTCTTGCCGTCGAAGCCCGAGACCCATTGCGTGCCGCTGGTGTAGCCCGCCGTGACGCCGACGCGGACGTTGGGCGCGACCAGCCGGTCGAGGCCGGCGGCGAAGCGCCGACATTGTAGGTGACGGCGCCGGTGCCGGTGTTGGCGATCGTGCCCAGTCCGCCCAGGCCGCCGCCCCAGGCGCCCCACAGGGCGGCGAGGTCGTATCGCAGGCGACGTCGCAGGCCTCGGCCATCGCCACGCGGTTGCTGGCGGGACTGCCGCCGCCGCAACGGCATTGTCATCGAGCCTTCATGGATCGACTTCGGCTCCGACTCGCATCCACTCCGCTGCCCTAGATCCTTTGTGATCGCGGCGGACGGCGGGGAATGCGTGTAACACCAACCCTTCACCTTACGTCCGTTCCATAGGGGGCTTGTGGTCCCTATGGAGGCGACGTGCGGCGACGATCCTTCTTGGGCCTTGCGGGATCCTGTCTGGTATGCGGCTGCGCTGGTGCGGTGCACCGCCTGCCGCAGCTCGATGCCGGCAATCTCAGTTTGGCGCAATCGGAAGTGCAGGCAGCCGGCGGCCCACCGCAGCGCCATGCGGTCACGGACCAGGAAGTGATCGACACCTTGCGTTCTGCGTTACGGCGAATCCGCGTGCCCGCGGAGCAGATGTGCCACGAGATGGGCGTGGGCGTATGCGAATGGAAGTTCCGGGCCTTGCAGGACAGCTCCATGAATGCCAGCGCGGCGCCGAGGGGCGTGATCCTCGTCAATCGCGGCATCGTCGAGTACGCGGAGAACGAGGAAGAGGTCGCCTTGGTGATCGCCCACGAGATGGGCCATCAGGCGGCAAACCATGTCGCGGGCGGCCAGCACAATCAGGCGGTCGGCGCGCTGGTAGGAGCGCTCCTTCTGGGCGCCCTCGGTGCGGCGGCATCCTACCGCAGCTACAATAGTGCCAAGGTAACGCGTGCAGCCGCGGAAACGGGCGCCAATGTTGGCGCGGCGATCGGCCGGATATCCTTTTCGAAGGAGCAGGAGCGGGAGGCGGACTACTTGGCCGCGGTGATGCTCTATCGCTCCGGGGTCGATCTCGACAAGGCGCGGGGCTTTCTCGTCACCATGGCAAGAGCGTCGGGCCGCGGGGAAACGGGCATGCTCGATACGCACCCGGCGGGGCCCGAGCGCCTTGCGGCATGGGATAAAGCGGTTCAGGAGATCCGCGCGTCAAATGGGCAGTTGCCGCAGCGGGCTTGATTCGAGCTCGATCCGTCGTTGCCCGGCATGCGACGCCTGGTCGTAGGGGATGGGCGCGATGGCGCATCTGCCCCTCGGAATTTCAGCTGCTGTCTCTGTTCGGTGCGGGCGGGTGAGGTGTGGCAGTCGCCCGTGTTGACGCATACGATCTTCGTTCGAGCGAAGCCCGGAGGAAATCATGGCGTTCACGCTGACGAGCGACAGCTTCAAGGAGGGCGAGACCCTCAAGATGGACCACATCCTGTCGGCGGAGTACGGCTTCGGCTGCGGCGGCGGCAACAAGTCGCCGCAGCTCGTCTGGTCGGGCGTGCCGGAAGGAACCAAGAGCTTTGCCGTCACCTGCTTTGATCCTGACGCGCCGACGGGCAGCGGCTTCTGGCACTGGGTGGTGGTGAACATTCCGGCCGGCACGACGGAACTCAAGCTCGACGCCGGCAACCCCAAGGCCGGATCGCTGCCGAAGGGCGCGTTGCAGACCCGCACCGATTTCGGGGCACCCGGCTATGGCGGTCCCTGTCCGCCCGAAGGCCACGGTCCCCATCGCTACGTCTTCACGGTGTTCGCTGTCCGCCAGGACGCCCTGCCGGTCAATGCCGACACCTCGGCCGCCATCATCGGCTTCCAGCTTCACTTCAATACGATCGCCAAGGCGACTTTGACGGGCATGTTCAAGCGTTAGCAGGAGAAGGCGTGATGAAGATAGATTTCGCGGGCAAGAAGGCGATCGTTTGCGGCGGCAGCCGGGGCATCGGCAAGGCGATCGCCCTGGGCTTCGCGTCGTGCGGTGGCGACGTATCGATCTGCGCCCGCGACCCCAAGGCGCTCGAGGAGACGAGGGCGGAGATCGCCGGGCTCGGCCGCAAGGCCCACGCCGCCAGCGCCGACCTCTCTCAGGGTGACGCCGTGCGTAGCTATGTGCGCGAGGCCGTCGCCGCCCTGGGTGGCGTGGATCTTCTGGTCAACAACGCCTCGGCCTTCGGCTCGTCGGACGACGACAAGGGTTGGACCGCCAACCTCGCGGTCGACATGCTGTCCATCGTCCACGCCACGCAGGAGGCGCTGCCGGCCTTGAAGCAGAGCCAGGGCAGCGTGGTGAACATCTCCTCCATCGCCGCGCTGCATCCGGCGGCGCGCCAGCCGCCCTACGGCGCCATCAAGGCCGCGGTGATCCACTACACGGTCACCCAGGCCGCGCTCTACGCCAGGGACAAGGTGCGGGTGAACTGCATTGCGCCCGGGTCGATCGAGTTCCCCGGCGGCGTCTGGGACCGCCGCAAGACCCAGGATCCCAAGCTCTACAACGCCACGCTGGCCTCCATCCCGTTCGGCCGCATGGGCCATGCGGAGGAGATCGCCAATGTCGCGCTGTTCCTTGCCTCGCCGCTCGCCTCCTGGGTGACCGGCCAGTCCATCGCCGTGGCGGGCGGGCAGGGCTTGTAGCCGGCGGCGGACGGCGGGTGCTCCCGCCATCCCGTCGAATGGTCCGCCGTTTGCACGAACGTTCGCAAGAAGGCGAAGCGCATCAGCGGAGCGGCACGGTTTGGCGGCAGATCCCTTTCATCTCGGTTGGTTCCTCGGCAACAGCTTCGGTGTTCATGGCTGGAACCAGCCCTGGGATGGCACCGCCGGCGAGGATTGGACGCAGCCCGACCTTCATATCGACCTCGCCAGGGCGGCGGAGCGCGCCTGCTTCGACTTCCTGCTGCTCGAGGACTCGCTGTTCGTTCCCGACAACTACGGCGGCTCGATGGACTTCTACCTGGCGCGCGCCTTGCGGGCGCCGAAGAACGATCCCTTGCCGCTGGTGCCGCTGCTGGCCCAGGCGACGCGCCGGCTCGGCATCGTGCCCACCATTTCGACGAGCTTCTATCCGCCCTATCTGCTCGCCCGCCTCATCGCCACCCTCGACCTCATGTCGAAGGGCCGGGTGGGCTGCAATTTCGTGACCTCGACGGCCGAGCGCGCGGCGCAGAATTTCGGGCTCGACGCCCATGTCGAGCACGACCTGCGCTATGAGATGGCCGATGAGTTCGTCGAGGTCGTCACGCGGCTCTGGTCGTCCTGGGATGCCGATGCGATCGTGATGGACCGCGGGCGCGGCGTCTTCGTCGATCCCGCCAAGGTCCGCGCCATCGATTTCAAGGGTCGCTTCTTTTCCTCGCGCGGCCCGCTCAACACGGCCCGGCCGCCGCAGGGCCGCCCGGTGCTGGTGCAGGCCGGCGGCTCGCCGCAGGGTCAAGCCTTTGCCTCGAAGCACATGGATGCGGTGCTCTGCGCCGTCAGCACCGTGGAGGAGATGAAAGCCTTCCGCGGCGATCTGCGCAGGCGCGTCGCCGCCGCCGGACGCGACCCCGACGACTGCAAGCTGTTCTTCGTCGTCGTCCCGACGGTGGGCGAGACCGACGCGGAAGCCGAGGAGCGCGTGCGGCGCCGGCAGGCCCATCGCGAGGCGGTGCCTGAGCTGGCGCTGGCGCAGATGGCGAGCCTGACCGACATCGATTTCGCCGCCTTCGACCTCGACGCGCCGATCGGCGGGCTCACCATCAACGGTCAGCAGGGCACGCTGAAGCGTTTCCTGAAGCAGGGCCGCACCCTGCGCGAGATCGCGCACAACTACCGGTATGGCTACGAGGACCTCGTCGGCACGCCCGAGACGGTCGCGGCCATGATGGACGAGGTGATGCAGGAGGTGGGCGGCGACGGCTTCGTCTTCACCGGCACGGTCACGCGCCGCTACGTCGCCGAGATCACCGACGGCCTCGTGCCGGCGCTGCAGCGCCGCGGGCTGGTGCGCGCCGCCTACGAGCACCAGCACTTCCGCGACAACCTCCTCGCTTTCTGATGCCGCCGCCCAATCTCCTGAAGGACACCACCCGGCGGGCGATCGACGCGGCGTCGGCGGCCCTGTTCGACATCAGCGCCAGGATGCATGCCGAGGTCGAGCTGGCGTTCGAGGAGGTCAAGGCTCAGGCCTGGCAGTGCGCGGCGCTGCGCAATGCGGGCTTTGCGGTGGAGGAAGGGCTGGGCTCGCTGAAGACGGCCTTCCGCGCGACCGTGGCCTCGGGCCGTCCGGGACCGACGATCGCCTTCCTTTGCGAGTATGACGGGCTGCCGGTCTATGGTCAGAGCTGCGGCCACAATGTCGTGGCGGCGGCCGGCGTCGGAGCGGCGATCGGAATGGCCAAGGTGATCGACCAACTCGGCGGCACCGTCATCGCTCTCGGCACGCCCGGCGAGGAGGGTGGCGGCGGCAAGAACATCCTGCACCGCGAGGGCTTCTTCGACGGCATCGATGCCATGATGCTGGTCTATCCCGGCATGGACAACATCGCCCATTCCCGCACCGTCGGGGTGGCTCGCGCCCAGGTCGAGTATTTCGGCAAGGCCGCGCACGCCGCGGCGCGGCCCGAGCTTGGCGTCAACGCCCTCGATGCCCTGCTGCTGGCCTTCAACGGCATCGGCGCGCTGCGCCAGCAATTGCCGTCGGACGTGCGCGTGCACTTCATCATCACCAAGGGCGGCACGCTCCCGCAGGTCGTGCCGTATCACACCACGGCCGTGCTGACCGTGCGCGCCAACACCGCCGAGACGCTGCGGAGGGTGATCCCGCGCATCGACGGCTGCCTCGCCGGCGCCGCCCAGATGACCGGCGCGCGGCTGGAGCGCGCATGGCCGGACAGGCCGGGCCGCGAGCTTCTGAGCAACGCCGCGCTCGCCCGCAGCTTCGAGCGCAACCTGCAGGCGCTCGGCCGGCCGACCCGCCCGCGCGACGAGCTGTCGGGCGCCTGGTCGGGCGACACCGGCAATGTGAGCTGGTTCGTGCCCACCATCCAGCCGCAGATGGCCATGACCGGCCGCGACGTGCCGCCCCACAGCCACGAATTCCACGCCGCCTCGATCGGGCCCACCGCCGAGGCCTGCATCCTGGACTCGGCCAAGGCGATGGCGATGACCGCCATCGATCTTGCCGCCGACGCCGCGCTGTTGCGGCAGGTCAAAGAGGAGTTCGCGGCGGCACGCGGCCAACCCTAGCCCCGGGAATCACAAATGGCGGATACAGGCTTACTGTCATCTCGAGCGCAGCGAGGGACCTTTCCTGCGGCTTCAAAGGCCCCTCGCTGCGCTCGGGGTGACAGCTATAATTCACCCTTCAGCGACAGTCGGTACTAGGGAGCACACAGTGAGCAGCACAAAACGGCCCAAGGTGGCCTTCATCGGCACCGGCGGCACCATCTCCTCGCTGGGCGTTCATCCGCTCGAGCTGCAGGACTATGTCGTCCACAACAACCGCATGCATGCCAGCCAGATCGTCGCCCGCTTCCCGGTGGTCGAGGAGATCGCCGAGGTGATCCCGGTCGATTTCCGTAACGTGCCCAGCCCCGAGATCTATTTCCCTGAATGGCGGGAGCTGGCGGCGCTGTGCCATCGCCTGGCGGCCGAGCATCCGGATCTCGCCGGTATCGTCATCGGCCACGGCACGGCGACGCTCGAGGAGACCGCCTGGGTCCTGAACCTGGTGCTCAAGGTGACGGTGCCCGTGGTCATGATCGGCTCGCAGCGGCCGGCCTCGGGCCTGTCGACCGACGCGGCGATCAATCTCGTGAACGGCGTGCGCGCGGCGGCTGACCCGGCGAGCCGCGGCCGCGGCGTGCTGGTGCTGCTGAACGACGAGATCCAGGCCGCGCGCGAGGTCACCAGGACCTCGAACTGGCGCATGCAGACCTTCCGCACGCCGGATTTCGGCATCCTGGGCCACGCCGACGCGGACCGCATCGCCTACTACCGCAAGCCCGAGCGCCGCCACATGCCCGACACCGAGTTCGATATCGAGAAGCTCGAGGCCCTGCCCAGGGTCGATATCGCCTATGCCTATGCCGGTTCCGACGGCAGCGCGATGCGGGCCTTCATCGCCGCCGGCGCGAAGGGACTGGTCTCGGCGGGCTTCGCGCCCGGCATGCCACCCGCTGCCGACCTCGCGGCGATGACCGAGGCGGTGCGCCAGGGCATCGTGGTCGTGCAGTCCTCGCGCGCCGGAATGTCGTCGCCACCGTGTACCTGGAATGGCTCTCGATGTATCGCGCCGCCGGACCCGCGGAACTGCGCCCCGTCGGCGAGATCGAGTTCGCCAATGGCGTGGCGGCGATGAGCGCCAGCGGCGGTTACGGCAAGCCCCGCATCTGTGCCGGCATCGTCGGACACGCCGACCTGGCCCTCGGCGCACGCGTCAGGGAGGTGCTGGAAGCGATGATCGCGGCGGGCTGCGGCCGCTTCCGCGGCATCCGGTTCATTTCGGCCAGCCATCCGGACCAGGCCCAATGGGGCGCCGTGGTCGGCCGTCCGGAGAAGCTCTTGCTCGACAGGCGGGTGCGGGAAGGTTTCGCGGAGCTAGCGCCGCTCGGCCTCAGCTTCGATGCCTTCATGTACCACACGCAGCTCGGCGACCTGCTCGACCTGGCGCGCGCCTTTCCGGCGACGCCGATCGTGCTCAACCATGTCGGCGGCCCCATCGGGCTCGGTCGCTACAAGGGCAAGCGCGACGCAGTGTTCGCCGAGTGGAGCGCCAGCATTCGCGAGCTGGCCTCGTGCCCCAACGTGCACGTGAAGTTGGGCGGCCTCGGCATGCGGCTTTTGGGATTCGATATGCACGAAGGCGAGCTGCCGCCGGGCTCCGAGCAGCTCGCCGCGGCGTGGCGGCCCTACATCGAGACCTGCATCGCGGCCTTCGGCGCGGACCGCGCCATGTTCGAAAGCAACTTCCCGGTCGACAAGGGCTCCTACGGCTACGGCGTGTTCTGGAACGCCTGCAAGCGGCTGGCCCAGGGGGCGAGTGCCGGCGAAAAGGCCAGCCTGTTCCACGGCACGGCATCGCGGGTCTATCGCCTCGGCGTCTGAGCGGGGCGGGTCCGATTTCCCGAAAAAGTTCGTGTGTTTTCAATGCGGGAAAGCCCCCGCACCCCCTCCACGGTGCCCACTTATTCGGGGTCTCTTTCCAGCCCGAAGTCGTGCTTGACAGATACTTAAGTATAACTAAAATGACATCATCTTCCCGGTGAAAGGAGACGATATCGCTTCAACCCTCCATGACGACGGCCACCCGCCCGGTCACCGAGCGTTCGAGCAGAGCGCGCATGGCCTCGGCCGCCTGGTCCAGCCGGAAGGTGCGGTCGACATGCGGCCGGCACAGCCCGGCCTCGCACCAGCCGCGGATGCGCTCCATCAGCGCGAAGGTGCGCCCGGCCTCCTCGAAGCGCGCGTCGTGCGGGCTCCAGCCGACATAGTAGCCGTAGTTGAAGCCCGTCACGGCGATGGTCTTGACCAGCAGGATGTTGGCCGGGACCTGCGGGATGGTGCCGCTGGCGAAGCCGATGGGGCAGATGCGGCTCTCGACCGCCATGCAGCGCAGCGACTGGGCGAAAACCTCGCCGCCCACCGGATCGTAGACGCGATCGACGCCGCGCCCATCGGTGAGCTTCAGCACCTCGTCGCGGAAGCTGGTGGCGCTGTAGTCGATCACATGGTCGGCGCCGTGCGCCCGGGCAAACGCCGTCTTGCGCACGCCGCCGGCGGTGGCGATCACCGTGGCGCCCAGGATCTTGCCGATCTCGACGGCCGCCATGCCGACGCCGCCCGCCGCCGCATGCACCAGCAGGGTCTGTCCCTTCTGCACGTCGAGCCCGATCGGCCAGGTGAGGGCGCCGGCCGAGGTCGGGTAGGAGATGGCAAGCTGGATCGCCTCGACGAAGCCGACGTTCTTCGGCTTGGGGAAGACATTGACCTCGTACGCCGTCGCTTCCTCGGCAAGCCCGCCCCAGTCGAGCACGGCCACCACCTCGTCGCCGACCTTGAGCCGCTTGCAGGCCGGATCGACCTCGGTCACCACGCCCGACGCCTCGGTGCCCGGCGCGAAGGGGAAGGGCGGGCGGCGCTGGTACTTGCCCGCGATCACCAGGGTGGTGGCGAAGCTCACGCCCGCGGCCTTGATGCCGATGCGCACCTGGCCCGCCTTCAGCGGCGCCGGCATGACCTCCTCCAGCCGGAGGTCTTCGGGACCGCCCCATTGGCGGCAGATTATGGCTTTCATGGCGCGACCGGCAGACTCTTGACGCCCCGCAGGATCAGCGAATTGTGCCATTCCGGTTCGCCGTTGCGCAACCGGATGTTGGGCAGCCGCTCCGCCAGGCGCGTCGCGGCGATCTCGGCCTCCAGCCGCGCCAGCGGCGCGCCGAGGCAGAAATGGATGCCATGACCGAAGGTCATGTGCGGGTTCTGCGTCCGGCCGATATCGAAGCGTTCGGGATCGTCGAAGGCCTCGGGATCGCGGTTGGCCGAGTTCATGAAGGCGAACACCCGCTGGCCCTCGCGGATGGTCCTGCCCGCCATGTCGAGGTCGGCGGCGGCGACCCGCGCCAGCGCGCCGGAAGGGCCATCGTACCGCAGATATTCCTCGACGGCGCTCGCCGCCAGCGACGGGTCGGCGACCAGCCGCTCCCACTGGTCGCGGTGTCTCATCGAATGGAGGAAGCCGTTGCCGATCAGGTTGGTCGTCGTCTCGTGACCGGCGAACAGCAGCAGGATGCAGGTGCCGATGATCTCGTCGGTGCTGAGCGCGTCGCGGTCGTCGCGTGCCAGCACGAGCTGGCTGACCATGTCGGCGGTCGGCACGGTGGCGCGCGCCTCGACGAGCCCGCGGAAATAGCCCGCCATCGCCCTGGCGCCGGCCTCGGCGCGCAGGTACTTGTTGCCCGCGACCTGGGCGGTGCCGATGAACAGCGCGATGGCGTCGGACCACACCTTCACCTGTTCGAGGTCGGCGCGCGGCACGCCCAGCAGGTCCATGATCACCGAGGCGGGCAGGGGATAGGCGAAGTCGGCGATATAGTCGACCGTCTCGCCGCGCCGTGCCTTGGCCAGCATGCCGTCGATCAGATGGGCGACGATGTCCTCGATGTTGGGCCGCAGGTTGGCGACCGCGGTCGGCGTGAAGGCCTTGGTGAACAGGCGGCGCAGGCGCGTGTGGTCGGGCGGGTCGCGGAACACCATCCAGTGGTTGAGATAGCGCACCAGGCTCTCGATCGAGCCCCGCCGGTACTCCGGGTTGCTCCTGAAGAAGGGCGTCAGCCGGTCGGCCGAAATCTGCTTGTTGTTCAGCGCCACCTGCTTCACGTCGGCATAGCGCGTGACGATCCACGCCTTCATGGCCGGCGACCAGTGCACGGGATCCTCGGCCCGCAGGCGCGCGAACTCGGGGAAGGGGTTGGCGTTGGTCGCGGGATCGCCGAGATCGAAGACGTAGGCCATGGCGCGAAGGCTAGCCAAGGCCCGCTGACCAAACAAGTGTTTGGTGGTAGGCTCGCCGCCATGTCGCGCGCAAGACTGCTGGCCGTGTCGGCCCGCCTGTTCGCGAGGGGCGGGTTCGAGGCCACGTCGATGCGCGACATCGCGGGCCGGGCCGGCATGCTGGCCGGCTCGATGTACTATCACTTCCCCTCCAAGAACGACCTGATCGCCGCGGTCTACGAAGAGGGCGTGTCCGAGATCGGCGCCGCGGTCGATGCCGCCGTCGGCCGGGTACGCGGGCCGTGGGCTCGTCTCGAAGCCGCCTGCGTGGCGCATCTGGAGTCCCTGCTCGCCGACAGCGCCCATGCCGCCGTCATGACCGCCGATCTGAGCCGCCTCGACCGCAGCCTGCGCCGGCGGCTGGTGACGATGCGCGACGGCTACGAAAGGCGCTTCGTCGAGCTGGTGGCGGCATTGCCGTTGCCGGATGACACCGACCGCAGCTTGTGGCGCTTGCAATTGCTGGGCATGCTCAACTGGACGCCGACCTGGTATCGACGCGGCGGCAAGACGCCCTCCGCCATCGCCCGGTCTTTCGTGAGGGCCCTGCGATGACCGTCGAGATCAGGTATCTGGGACCGGGCGACGAGGCTCTGTTCCAGCGCATCGCGCCGGATGTGTTCGACAACGCCGTCGAGCGCACCACCCTCGCACACTATCTTGCCACGCCGGGCCACCATCTCCTGGTCGCCGTGGCGAATGGCGAGATCGTCGGACAGGTGGCGGCCGTCGTGCATCGCCATCCCGATCTGCGGCCGACGGAGCTCTACATCGACGAGGTGGCGGTGACGCCGGCGCTGCAGCGGCGGGGGATCGCCAACCGTCTGCTCGAGGCCGCCTTCGCGCTCGGTCGCGAGCTCGGCTGCGTCGAGGCCTGGGTCGGGACCGAGCCGGACAACCTGCCGGCGAAGGCGCTCTACCGGCGGCGCAGCCTGCCGGTAGAGCCTTTCGTGATGTATGTCTTCGAACTCTAGGCGAGCTCGGGCAGGCCCAGCGCCTTGCCGAAGCGGCGGCTGCAGTCCAGCGGATCGCCATACTTGCGGTGCCGCGCGGTGTGGTGGGCGGCGGCGAGCAGCAGGCGGCCGCGCAGCGGGTTCCTGTTCTTGCCGTAGTCCTCCAGCAGGCAGAGGGCGATCTCCTGGTTGTGCGGATCGTTGCCCAGCCGCGCGCAGGCCTGCGCGATGGCGCGCACCAGCGGTGCGCTGTCCTGGCCGCCCTCGAGGAAGGCCTGCACCCAACCCAACGCCCTGGGCGAATCGAGAGCGATGCAGGCGGCTTCGGCGCACCCGGCCATTTCGGCAATGCCGAGCGTGCCGGCGCTGGCCTTCTCGATGCCGGGCGGCATGAGCTCGCCGCTGAGCTTCTGGTGCCAGGCCGCCTGGTTGAGATAGGCGGCGGCGAGATAGAGCAGCTTCAGCCGCTGCGGATGGTCGAACGTGTCCCAGAACCAGCCCAGCGTGTTGACGTATTCGTAGCAATGCTGGGGCAGGGAGAAGTTGAGCTCGCCATGGGTCTCGAGGACGACTTCGGCGGCGCCGACCTGGATGGCATCGAGGAGGGCGCGCGGGCTCTTGCCGACCTTCAGGAGCGCCGTCAGGTGCTCGACGAAGGCAGGCTCGGGCCGGCGCAGCACGGTCTCGATCAGCGCCTCGGTCTCGGCGGCGTCGAGCGGCGCTCTGTTGGTCGCGAGGATGGCGCGCTCCTGCTCGGTGGTGCCGCTGTAGGGCACGGCGTGCAGGGTCTGGCCTTCGAGATAGACGGTGATGGCGTTGCACGCCATCTCGTAGAGCGAGTACCAGCGCGGGCCGACCGCGATGTCGAGCGCGCCGGCATAGAGCACGTCGTGCGCCTTGTCCCAGCCGATCGCCTCGCCCAGCTCCACGGTGGCGCGGGCGCGGAAGGATTTGTGGCCGGTCGTGTAGGAGCGGTTCTGGAAGGAGCGGTCCTGCACGTCGATCAGGCCGGCGAAGCACAGCTCGGCCAGCGCGGCGCGCCGCTCCGCCGGGTTCTCCATCAGGCCCAGGAAGACGCGGTAGGCGTCGATCACCTGGCCGCGATGCACCAGCGTCATCCACTGTCCCAGCCGTTCCTTCAGCGGCCCGTCGAGCGGGTGCGGCGCCTGGTCGGGCCAGTGCACGACCGGCGCCGGCGGCGGCCCGTCGGGCATCTGGAAGCCGCGCGAATAGTGGCCGGGCGCCTTGGCGATCTTCTGGTTCCAGATGTCGAGGCCCGTGGGGATGTACCAGACGGTCTGCGCCATCGGCAGGCCCGAGGCACGGCCGGGCAGCATCCTCGAGAGGTGCAGCGTGGCGCGGGCGCTCAACAGGCAATGGTCGTTGTTGACGAAGTTCACGAAGCCGTCGTCCAGGCGCTCGTGATAGGGCACGTGGGTGTAGGGCGCGTGGATGCGCACGGCCTCGCCCAGCATCTCGGGCAGCGGCCGGCCCTCGCGCACCAAGCCGTAATAGACCTCGCTCGCGCCCTTCTGGTCGCGGGCCATGATGCGCTCCTCGAGCGCATCGTAAAGAGGGTCGGGACGCGTACTCGCAGCAACCGCAGAGTCGGGCATCTGGCACCTCCGACGAGGACGTCCATTAAACGCTGGTATAATCCGCCTTCCAAGCGGGCAATTTCGCAGGCGCGGCGGGCGTGGCACAGTCCTGGCCCCAACCATCGAGGTGCCTGCATGAGCCACACCGTCGCCGAAGTGATCGTCGAGACCCTACGGGCCGCCGGCGTGAAACATTGCTGGGGCGTGCCGGGCGACACGCTGAACTACGTCACCGATGCGATCCGGCGCAGCGACATCGAATGGGTGCATGTGCGCCACGAGGAGGCGGGCGGCTTCGCGGCCGGCGCCGAGGCGCTGCTGACGGGCCAGCTCACGGCCTGCGCCGGCTCGTGCGGGCCGGGCAGCCTGCACTTCATCAACGGGCTGTTCGAATCGCACCGCAACCGCGCGCCCGTGGTCCTGATCGCCAGCCAGATCACCTCGGAGGAGCGCGACTTCGATTTCCCGCAGGAGGTCGATTTCGAGCAGGTCTATCGCAGTTGCAGCGTGTTCTGCAGCGAGATCCGCTCGCCCGCCCAGGCCCGGCGCAAGGCGGCGATGGCCTGCCAGGCGGCGCTCGCCAAACGCGGCGTGGCTGTGCTGATCGTTCCGGTCGACATCTCGCGCGCGAAGGCGCCCGACGAACCGCCTTTCGCCGTACATCGCGCGCAGCCGGTCCTGCGGCCGTCCGATGCCGAGCTCGACCGCATCGCCTCGATCCTGAACGAGGGCAAGAACATCGCGATCTACGGGGGATCGGGCTGCCAGGGCGCGCATGACGAGATCGTGGCGCTCGCCGAGAAGCTCAAGGCACCGGTCGCCCATACGTCGCGCGCCAAGGATTTCCTGGAGTACGACAATCCGCACAATGTCGGCATGACCGGCATGCTGGGCAATGCCGGCGGCTACCACACGCTCAAGACCTGCGACACGCTGCTGCTGCTGGGCTGCGACTTCGCCTGGCGCCAGTTCTATCCCGACCAGGCGCGCATCGTGCAGGTCGACATCGATCCCACGCATCTCGGCCGCCGCCAACCGGTGGAGCTGGGCACGGTCGGCGACATCAAGGCGACGGTCGCGGCGCTGCTGCCGAAGGTGAAGGCGCGTACCGAGCGTGCCTTCCACGACGATTGCGTGACGCGCCACGTCAAGGCGATGGAGATGCTTGAGAAGCGGGCGACGGCACACGAAGGCAAGATCCATCCGCAATATCTAGCCACGCTGATCGACAAGCATGCGGCGGAGGATGCGATCTTCACCGCCGATGGCGGCTCGCCCACGGTCTGGCTGCTGCGGCATGTGAAGGCCAATGGCAGGCGGCGCACCGTGATCAGCCTGACGCACGGCACCATGGCAAATGCCATGCCGCAGGCGCTGGGCGCGCAGCGGGCCTTTCCAGGCCGACAGGTGATCTCCATGTCGGGCGACGGCGGCCTCGCGATGATGCTGGGCGACCTGCTCACTGCCATCCAGGAGAAGATCCCACTCAAGATCGTCGTGTTCGACAACGGCGCGCTGGGCTTCGTCGAGCTGGAGATGAAGGTCGAAGGGCTGTTGAACGCCTACACCGACCTGCAGAATCCGGACTTTTCGCGGGTCGCCGAAGCGATCGGCTTCCATGCGCGTCGCGTCGAGAGGGCGGACGACCTGGATGCAGCCGTGAAGGATTGGCTCGCCCAGCCTGGCCCGGCGTTGCTCGACGTTCTGACCAGCCGCATGGAGCTCGTCATGCCGCCCTTCATCGGCGCCCAGCAGGCGTTCGGCACGGCGCTGTACTCGGCCAAGGCCGTGCTTGGCGGCCGCGCCGGCGACGTGTGGGATCTCGTGACAGAAAACCTGTAGCTACTTGGACCACGGCCCGAAGGGCGGCATGTCCTTGCTGGGCTTGAGCGGGAAGTCCGGCGGCCGCTTTTCGAAGAACGATTTTATGCCCTCCTGCGCATCGGCGGAGGCGGCGAGGTAGCCGACGCATTGCAGGTCGAGCGTCACCGCGTCGATTGGATCCTGCGCGCCCCACATGCTCCACATCAGCCTCCGGTTGACCGCCGCCGCGACGGCCGACGACGAGCTTGCGGCGAACTTCCTAGCCATCGCCCGCGCCGCCGGCAGGAGCTCGTCGGGCGCATGGACGGAGCGCACCAGCCTGCCGCTCAGCGCCTCCTCGGCGCCGAACAGCTCGGCCGTCATCACCCATTCCTGCGCCTGCTGCATGCCGACCAGGCGCGGCAGGAACCAGCAGGAGCCGGCCTCCATCGCCATGCCGCGCTTGTTGAAGACGAAGCCGATGCGGGCTGCGGTCGACATCATGCGGATATCCATGGGCAGGCACATGGTGATGCCGACGCCGACGGCCGGCGCCGTTGATCGCCGCCACGATGGGCTTCAGGCAGTTGAGGATCGCGAGCGTGATGGAGTCGCCGGCCTCGCGTTTCCGCGGCGCGGCCCCGTCGTTCCAGACCTGGAAGGCGCCGCTGCCGCCGGAGATGTCGGCGCCGGCGCAGAAGGCGCTGCCTGAGCCGGTGACGACGACGGCGCGCACCTCATCCATTGCATTCACGCGCTGGAAGAAGTCGATCAATTCCCTGCTCATCACGGTGTTGAAGGCATTGCGCTTTTCGGGCCGGTTGAGCGTCACCGTCATGACGCCGTCCTCGAGGCGGATGAGCAAAGTCTCGTAGGTCATGTGTTTTCCTCGCCTGATCGTTCCGCGCAGCAAGACCGAATGTCGTTGCACGAATGAGCGGTTTGCGAAACATTCGCCGCAAGCCTAGGCAATCCGCAATCCCGGAGGAAGTCGATGTCCCACCTGCTGAAATCGGTCGAAGACGGCGTGATGAAGATCGTGCTCAATCGTCCCGACGCGATGAATGCCCTGTCGCGCGACATGATGGAGGGGCTGACCGACGCGCTGAACGAGGCGGCGGGCTCGCGCGACATCGGCTGCGTGGTGGTGCGCGGCGCGGGCGACAAGGCCTTCTGCGCCGGCGGCGACGTGAAGTCGATGGCGGCCGGCCGCGACCAGGACAAGACGTACGAGGACAAGGTCCACGACATCCGCATCCGCATGCGCGTCTCCGAACTGCTGCACGAGATGGGCAAGCCCACCATCGCCATGGTGAACGGCGTGGCGGCGGGCGCCGGGCTGTCGCTGGCGCTAGCGGCCGACATGCGCTTCGCCGGCAAGAGCGCGCGCATGACGACGGCCTTCGCCAAGGTGGGCTTCTCGGGCGATTTCGGCTCGCACTATTTCCTGCACAAGCTCGTGGGCACCGCGAAGGCGCGCGAGCTCTATTTCACCGCCGAGATCCTGAATGCCGAGCAGATCGAGAAGCTCGGTCTGGCCAACCGCGTGGTCGACGACGCCAATCTCGACAGCGAGACCATGGCGTTCGCCCGGAAGCTCGCCGCCGGTCCGCGCGTGGCATGGTGGCACGTGAAGAAGAACATGAAGGTGGCCGAGGAAGGCTCGCTGTCCGAAGCGCTCGACTCGGAGGCCGCCCGCATGATCCGCACCGGCGAGACCGAGGACCACAAGGAGGCCGCGCGCGCCTTCGTCGAAAAGCGCGCCCCGGTGTTCAAGGGCTACTGAAGCGCAGGCGGCGGGCGAGGCGCCGCAGCCCGCCCGCCAGGCCCTCGGGCATGGCGACGATGGCGGCGATCAGCAGCACGGCATAGAGCAGGGCTGACAGGCCCTTGCCGAGGCCAGCCGTGACGTCCGGGAAGAACTGCAAGAAGAGCCCGCCCAGGACCGCGCCGCCCAGCGAATTCATGCCGCCGATCACCAGGCCGAACAGCATCTGGACGGACAGCGCGAAGTTGTAGGCGGTGGGGCCGACGAAGCCGAACTGGAAGGCCGACAGGCAGCCGGCGAGAGCGAGATAGGCGCCGGCGATGCCCGAAGCGGTGGCGCGCACCTGGATCACCCGGATGCCCTGCGCGGCGGCCGCCAGATCGTGGTCGCGCGCCGCCAGCAGGGCGCGTCCCGACCGGCTGGCGATCAGGTTGCGGCCCAGCCACAGGCCCGCCGCCAGCAAGGTCAGCGCCATCAGGAAGCTCCAGCGGTCGTTGCTCAGGAAGGCCAGCGGCGGGGTGGGGAAGTCGAGATAAAGCCCATCCACGCCGCCCGTCCAATCCGCGATCGGCCGCCAGCGCAGGAGCTGGGGGAAGGCGATGATGAGAGCGTAGCTGACCAACGCCTGCGTCCACAGGCTGTGTTCGCCGGCGATGCGGCCAAGCCCGTAGCCCGCTGCGAAGCCCGCGAGCAGGGCCAGCGGCAAACCCCAATAGACGGGCAGCGCCGTGTGGTTGGCGACGACGGCGGCGGCATAGCCGCCGATGCCGAACAGGGCGGCTTGGGCGAAGGAGAACTGGCCGCTCACGCCGCACAGGATCACCAGGCCGGCCAGGGCGATCGCCCAGATCGTCGCCTGGGTGAAGCGGAAGACGATGAAGTCCGGAAGGCAGAACGAAAGCGCGGCCGCTGCCACGAAGCCCATGGTCCACACGGTCCGCATGACGCTACGATAGCCTCTACAAACGAGGAATGGGAGGGGACCGATGAAGCTCCGGCAGTGCGTCTTCGTCGCCAAGGACCTGGAGAGCTCGCGCGAGGAATTGTGCGACATTCTCGGCATCGAGGTCGCCTATCGCGACCCGGGCGTCGCCAAATGGGGCCTGGTCAATGTGGTCTGTCCTACTGGCCACGACTTCCTTGAGATCGTCACTCCCGTCCAGGAGGGAACGTCGGCCGGGCGCTACATCGAGCGGCGCAAGGGCGACGGCGGCTACATGGTGATCATCCAGGTGCCCGATGCCAAGGCCGAGCGCGAGCGGGTGACCGGGCTTGGCGTCCGCGCCGTGGCGCAGAAGGACCTGCCGGAGTACCAGTACACGCACTTCCATCCCTCCGACACGTCGGGCGTGCTGCTGTCGCTCGACACGACCTTCGCGCCCAAGGGAGTCGATCCGGCGCTGTGGTGGCCGCCGGCTGAAAAAGACTGGCTGAAGCACGCGCGCTCCGACGTCACCAACGGCCTGGCCGGGGTGGAGATCCAGCATTCCGATCCGGACGCGGCCGCCGCGCAGTGGTCCAGGATCCTCGGTCGGCCCGCCAAAGGCGACATCATCCGCCTCGAAGACGACGGCCAGATCCGCTTCGTGCCGATCGTCGACAGCCGCGGTCCGGGCGTGTCGGCCTACGACGTCAAGGTCGTCGACCGCGACCGCGTGCTGGCCGCCGCCAGGAAACGCGGCAGGCAGAACGGGCCCGCGCAGGTCGAGGTCTGCGGCTGCCGGATCAACCTCGTATGAAGCCTCTGCTGGTCGTCGGCAGCTACATCTCGCCCTACGTGCGCAAGGTGCTGGCGTGCCAGCAACGGGAGGTGTTGAAGGCTTTGGGCGCGCCGGTCAGCGCCGAAACCTATGGGACGACGGCGCCGCGGCGTGGCGTCATGCCGATCTAGCCTGTGCGGCGCATCCATCCCTTCGTCTGGGGCCATGTCATGGGCGCGCTGGTCGTCGGCGCGGCCGCCGGCGCCTTCCTGGACTGGAAGGCGGTCGCGTCGTTCTCCGGCGTCATGGCCGTCAATGCAGCGGTCGGCTCGCTGGTCTGCTGGTGGCGGCCCGGTTTCGAGGCTTCGGGCTGGAAACTCTGGCTGGTGGCGACCCTCGCCAATCCCCTGATGGTGGCGGCGATTGCCTTCTCGATCGATCAAGTCGATTGCCTGGCCGGCCGGCAGACCGGATGGAACTGCATGTTCGCCGACGTTGGTCCGCTCACGGCGATGGCCTGCCTGCCGTCGCCGCTGATCGGCCTTTTGGCGCGCTGGCAGGCCAGGCGCCGCGCCGCCGCCGCTTAGGCGGCGATCGCCTTGGACAGCCGCCCGCGGATCATCTCCTCGGCCTCGCGCACGATGCGCTCGACCAGCTCCTTGCAGGTCGGGATGTCCCGGATGATTCCCATCACCGTGCCGGCCGACCACACGCCGTGCTCCATGTCGCCGGTCTCGTAGACGACGCGGCCCTTGGCGCCGGCGACGATGGGGCCGATCTCCTTGATGGTCTTGCCCTCGTGCTCCATCTCGATCGCCTTCTTGGCCACCGAGTTGCCGTAGACGCGGCTGGTGTTGCGCATGGTCCTGAAGATCAGCGAGGTCGAGCGCTCGTCGCTCGAGACCAGGGCCTGCTTCACGTTGTCATGGATCGGCGCTTCCCGGGTCGCCATGAAGCGGGTGCCCATGTTGATGCCCTCGCAGCCCAGCGCCAGCGCCGCCACCAGGCCGCGCGCGTCGCCGAAGCCGCCCGAGGCGATCATCGGGATCCTGATGACATTGGCCGCCGCCGGCAGCAGCACCAGGTTGGGGATGTCGTCCTCGCCGGGATGGCCCGCGCATTCGAAGCCGTCCATCGAGATCGCGTCGACGCCGATCTTCTCAGCCGAGATGCCGTGCCGCACCGAGGTGCATTTGTGGATCACCTTGATGCCGGCTTCCTTGAGCTTGGGCAGGAACGGCTTGGGGGTGTTGCCCGCCGTCTCGACGATCTTGACGCCCGAGTCGATGATGGCGTCGATATATTCGCCATAGGGCCGCGGCACCAGGGTCGGCAGGATGGTGAGGTTCACGCCGAACGGCTGGTCGGTCATGTCGCGGCAGCGCTTGACCTCCTTGCGCAGGTCTTCCGGCGTCGGCTGGGTCAGCGCCGTCAGGAAGCCCAGCGCGCCGGCATTGGCGACGGCCGAGGTGAGCTCGGCGCGGCCGACCCACTGCATGCCGCCCTGCACGATCGGATGCTTGACGCCGAACATCTCGGTGAAGCGCGTCTTGATCATCTGCTGGGTTCCCCCCGCGGGTTCGTGTGTGGGCGCCAGCATTAGCGAACCTCGCCCGCGCGCACTAGCCCCCGGAATGGCCTTCCGCGACGCGGTCCGTCAGCCGTTGCCGACAAGCGCACGGACGTGGTCGGCGAGCGCCAGCGACGCGGTCAATCCGGGCGATTCGATGCCGAACAGGTTGACCAGGCCGGGCACGCCATGCTCGGCCGGCCCCTGCACGACAAAGTCCTGCGCCGGCGCGCCCTGCGGCACGGTCTTGGGCCGGATGCCGGCGTAGCCCGGCTGCAACGCGCCGTCCTTCAGCGCCGGCCAGTAGCGGCGCACGGCAGCATAGAACTTGTCGGCGCGGTGCGGGTCGACCGCGTAGTCGATGCTGTCGATCCATTCGACGTCGGGGCCGAACTTGGCCTGGCCGCCCAAGTCGACAGTGATGTGCACGCCGAGCCCGCCCGGCACTGGGACGGGATAGATCAGGCGCGAGAAGGGCGAGCGTCCGGTCAGCGTGAAGTAGTTCCCCTTGGCATAGTAAGCGGGCGGGACGCGATTGGCCGGCATGCCCGCGATCCGGCGCGCCAGGGCCGGCGCATGCAGGCCGGCGGAATTGACGACAAGACGGGCGCGCAAGGTCATCGGCTCGGCACCGCCGACCTCGAGCTCGACGCCGTCCTCGGCGACGCGGCCTTTGGTCACTGGACTGTGGAAGGCGAACATCGCGCCCTGGCCTTCGGCGTCACCCTGCAGCGCGAGCATGTAGGAGTGGCTGTCGATGATGCCCGTGGAAGGCGACAGCAAGGCGGCGGTGCAGAGCAGGTTGGGCTCCATCCGCATCGCTTCGTCGGCAGCCAGCAGGCGCATGCCTTCGACGCCGTTGGCCTCGGCGCGTCCCTTGATCTCGGCGAGCTTGTCGCTTTCGGCCTCGTTGGTCGCCACGATCAGCTTGCCGCAGTTGCGATGCGGCACGCCATGCTCGGCGCAATAGGCGTAGAGCAGGCGGCGGCCGGCGACGCAGCTGCGCGCCATCAGGCTGGCTTTGGGATAGTAGATGCCGGCGTGGATGACCTCGGAATTGCGCGAGCTGGTCTCGGTGCCGATGCCTTCCGCGGCCTCCAGGACGATGACCTCACGGCCGGCAAGGGCAAGGGCGCGGGCCACGGCAAGGCCCACCACGCCCGCGCCGATCACGACGCAGTCGACTGACTCAATCGGGGACGAACTCATGGACGCATGCTAGTAGAGACCGCCGTGACTATGCTAGCAAGACCACAAAGTCTGTGGCCCATCCTTCGAGAGGCGCGTCGCGCCGTCGCGATGGGCCCGGCATGAAGGGCGCGCTGGTTACGGGAGCGGGAATGCGCATCGGCCGCGCGCTGGCAATGGCGCTGGCGGCCGACGGCTTCTTCGTCTTCGTGCACCATAACCGCTCGGCCGCCGCGGCGCGCGCCACGGTGGCGGATATCGTCGCGGCGGGTGGCAGGGCCAAGGCCGTCCGCGCCGATCTCGCCTCGGCCGGGCAGGCCGAGGCGCTGGTCGGCAAGTGCCGCGCGCGGGGCGTGCGGCTTGTCTGCCTGGTGAACAGCGCCTCGCTCTTCAAGCTCGATCGCGCCCCGACCGCGCGCGCGGCGGACTTCGACCTGCACATGGCGATCAACCTGCGGGCGCCGCTGCTGCTGTCGCAGGCCCTGGCGCGGCAGCTGCCGGCCGACGAGACCGGCGTGATCGTCAATATGCTCGACCACAAGCTTTTCGGGCTCAACCCCGACTTCCTCACCTACACGCTCTCCAAGGTCGGCCTTCAAGGGCTCACCACCTTGCTGGCCCAGTCCTTCGCGCCCCGACTCAGGGTGGCCGGCATCGCGCCGGGCCTGACATTGCGCAGCGGCAGCCAGACCGAGGCGCGCTTCGCCCTGCAGCACAAGGAGAACCCGCTGGGCGTCGGGGTCACCACCGACGATCTGGTGCGCGCGCTGCGCTTCATCATGGCGACGCCCTCCTTCACGGGCGATACCCTGATCGTCGACAGCGGCGAGCATCTGATCGGGCGGCCGCGCGACATCGCCTTCGACAACAAGAAGGAATGACATGGACCGCCGCATCTTCCTCCGCGATCTGAGGCTGCAGGTCTCGATCGGCATCCACGATTTCGAGCACAAGGGGCCGCAGACCGTGGTGGTGAACGCCGATCTCTTCCTGGCGCCGGCCGACAAGGCGCGCGGCGACCGGATCGCCAACGTGCTGAACTATGACGTCGTGCATGACGGCATCGTGGCGCTCGCCGGGTCGCGCCATTTCAACCTTCAGGAAACGCTGGTCGAGGCCATTCTCGATCTCTGCCTGGCGCAACCGGGCGTGGTCGAGGCCCGCGTCTCGACCGAGAAGCCCGACGTCTACGGTGATTGCCGGGTCGGCTACGAGGCCGTGCGCCGCCGCTGATGCGCGATCGTCGTCATCTGCTGGGCGCCTTCGCGGCGATGGTGTTCGTCGGCGCGAGCTGGGGCGCCAACCTGCCCGTCACCAAGGTGATGCTGTCGTATTTCGACCTGCTGCCGATGGCGGCGCTGCGCACCGTCGCCGCCACCGTGTCGCTCGGCTTGCTGCTGTGGATGGTCGAAGGCCGGCGCGCGCTGCGCATGGACATCGATGCCCGCCGCTTCGTGCTGCTGGGCCTGATGATGGCGAGCTTCTTCGCCTTCTATGCACTTGGCCTGCAATACAGCAATCCGATCACGGCCGCTGCCGTCCAGGTGGCGGGGCCGCTGGTCGCGGCAGTGACGGTGCGGGTGGTCACCGGCATGCGCTTCGATCCCGGCTTCGGCGTCGCCTTGGCGCTGACCGTCGTGGGCGGCCTCATCCTGTCGGCCAGCAGCCTGTTCGGCGCCGGCCACGTGACCTTCGGCGGCGGCGAGATCATCGTGCTGCTTTCCAACACGCTGTGGACGCTCTACAGCCTCAAGGCGCAGGCCTGGTTCGATCGAGCAAGCCAGCTCCACCGCGCCTATGTCGCCTCGCTGTCGGCCATGGGCTGGCTGATCCTGTGCAGCGTCGGCCTGATCGTCGTGGGCTGGGCGCGCTCCCCGTTCGGCGTCTCCGATACCTGGATCTGGACCCAGCTCATCACCGTCGCCATCCTGGCCAGCGGCATCGGCGGCTATGCCTGGAATATCGGCGCCAGCCGACTGGGGGTCGCCATTGCATCGCTTTGGGTCAATCTGGTGCCGTTTTTCGCTGTGCTATGGTCGATGGCCTATGGATTCAGGCCCAATGCCTATCAGATCGCAGGGGGTCTCGTCGCTTTGAGTGGCGTGGTCTACATGCAATGGCGCAAGCTGCAGGCGATGCAGCGCTGAACGGGATTTCTTTCGAGCATGACGGAGCCTCTCCTCAAGACGCGCAACTGCCGCTGGATCGCCGTTCCCGGCGCCAGCGACACGCGCGGCCGCATCAACTTTATCGAGGTCGGCAAGGGCCTGCCCTTCGAGCCGCAGCGGCTGTTCTGGCTGCATCACATCGCGCCGGGCCAATGGCGCGGCCGCCACGGCCACCGCCGGTCCGAGCTGGTGCTGGTGGCGCTGCAGGGTGGCTGCCGCGTCCATCTCGATGACGGCCGGACGCTTGAGCAGGTGATGCTCGACGATCCAGCGAAAGGCCTCTATGTCGGGACGTGGGTATGGCATGAGCTGACGGAGTTCATGCCGCAATCGGTCGTCCTGGTGATCGCCTCGACGCTGTTCGACGAGGCCGAGTACCTGCGCGACTACGAGATCTTCAAGCGCGAGGCGGCGGCACGAGCATGATCCCCTTTCTCGACATGAAGGCGATCTATGCCGAGCTGAAGCCCGAACTCGACGAGGCCTATCGTCGGGTCATGGAGTCCGGCTGGTTCGTGCTCGGACAGGAAGTCGAGGCTTTCGAGGCGGAGTATGCCGCCTTCTGCGGCACCGCCCATTGCGTCGGGCTGGCCAACGGGCTGGAGGCGCTGGAGCTTGTGCTGCGCGCCTGGGACCTCGGCGCCGGCGACGAGGTGATCGTGCCCTCCAACACCTATATCGCGACATGGCTCGCGGCGACGGCGGTGGGCGCCACGGTCGTGCCGGTCGAGCCGACGCCCGCCGGGCCCAACATCGATCCCGATCGCATCGCCGCCGCCATCACCGCGCGCACGCGGGCCATCATGCCTGTGCATCTCTACGGCGAGCCGGCCGACATGGATGCGATCATGGCGCTGGCGGACAAGCATGGGCTCAAGGTCGTCGAGGACGTGGCGCAGGCCCAGGGTGCGCGGGTGCGCGGCCGGCGGACCGGATCGCTCGGCCATGCCGGCGCCCACAGCTTCTTCCCCACCAAGAACCTCGGCGCCTTTGGCGATGGCGGGGCGGTCACGACTGACGACGCCCGGCTGGCTGAACGGCTGCGGACCTTGCGCAACTACGGCAGCCGCGTGAAGTACGTGAACCTCGAACGCGGCTTCAACTCGCGGCTCGACGAGATGCAGGCGGCCTTCCTGCGGGTCAAGCTGAAACGGCTCGATGCCTGGAACGACCATCGGCGCCGGGTGGCGGCACGGTACGACGACAAGCTCTCAGGCATTCCGGGTTTGGCGCTGCCCCGCGCGCCGCAGTGGACCGAACCGGTGTGGCATCTCTATGTCGTCAGGACACACCGGCGGGCCGACGTGATGGCGGCCCTGGAGAAGGCGGGGATCGGCAGCCTGATCCACTATCCGATTCCGCCCCATCTGCAGGCGGCCTATGCCGACCTCGACCTGTCGAAGGGCACGCTTCCTCTCGCCGAGGAATTGGCCGATACGGTGCTGAGCCTGCCCATGGGCGCTCATCTGCCCGAGGCAGCCGTGGACGAGGTGGCGGCCACGGTGCGCACCGCCCTCGCCGGCTAGAGCCCGGGCTTCCTACCAGCCGGTCCGCTCCGGCCCGTCGTGGATGCCCTGGTAGTTGCGGTAGTAGTCCCACCTCGAGGAGTACACGTTGGACTTCTGCAGGTTGGGCTGATCGTACGTGTAGTAGGTCGCCGCCGGATAGGTGACGGTCGTGGTCGTGGCCGGCGCGCTGTAGTAGGCCGTGCGGGCGGGGTAATAGGCAGCCTGCGAGCGGGGCGCGTAATAGCCGTCCTGGGCCGTGCATCCGACAACGGCGGCGGCGGCGGTCGCGAGCACGATGATGGCGCTGATCGGTTTCATGACGATCTCCTTTAATTACGATCTCCTTAAATTCGCTGGGAGGACAACCCGATCGCCGACAAGCGGTTCCCAAAATCTTGAAAATCGCCACAATCACGCCATTGTGGCGCGAAACCCGGAGCCGTCACGCCATGAAAATCGGCGCAGTCATGTTCTTCACCGTCGATTCCATGCAACCCGCGCCGCTGGCGCGGGCGCTGGAGGAGCGCGGATTCGAATCGCTGTGGGTTCCCGAGCACACCCACATCCCGTCCTCGCGCAAGTCGACCTATCCCGCCGCGGGCGGCCTGGTGCGCGCCTACTACGAGCTCATGGATCCCTTCCTGGCCCTGAATACCGCCGCCGCGGCGACGACGAAGCTCAGGATCGGCACCGGCATCGCCCTGGTGATCCAGCGCGACCCCATCGTCACGGCCAAGATGGTCTCCACCATCGATCAGCTCTCCAACGGCCGCTTCCTGTTCGGCGTCGGCAACGGCTGGAACCAGGACGAGGTCGAGAACCACGGCACCGTCTTCGCCACGCGCCACAAGCTCGCGCGCGAGCGCGTCGAGGCCATGAAGACGATCTGGACGGACGAGGAGCCGGAATATCACGGCGAGTTCGTCAACTTCGACAAGATGAAGCAATGGCCCAAGCCCGCGCAGAAGCCGCACCCGCCGATCATCGTCGGCGGCGCGTTTCCCTATGCGGCGCGGCGCGCCATCCGCTACGGCGACGGCTGGATCCCGCGCGACGACTGGCTGGAACGGGACGGCATGGGCGTCATCGCCGACTTCCGCAAGATGGCGGCGGATGCCGGCCGCGATCCCGCGAGCCTGCCGCTCACCACCTTCCGCGTGCCCGACAGCATCGAGCGCCTGCAGCTTTGCCGGGAGATCGGCATCGATCGCGTCGTCTTCTCCCTGCCGGCCGAGAAGGAAGACAAGATCATGCCCGTCCTCGACCGCTGGGCCGCGCTGCAGCGCCTGCTCGGCGAGTAAACTGCGTCCGCCCTTACCGGTCCCGCCAGTTGGATGAATCGGGGCTTCGGTCGCCGTCATGCGGGCGGGCGGAGGCAAGCGCCGTCGATCCGGACGGCGTATAGCCCGGAACATATTTCGGCGAGGTGTACAGCGCGTCGCCGTCGCTGCAGCCGGCGCAGATGCCGACCAGCATCGCCACGGCGAACCATCCGAACCATCTCATGGTACCCTCCGTTGCCCTGGATCAACGGGGCGGCAGGGCCGCGGTTGCCGGCGGCATCGGCCTCGCGCGGGCCGGTCAGGCAATATCCTGTCGCGCTAGCTCGTCAGCCCCAGCCTTTCGCCGCGATAGGCGCCGCTCATCACGCGCTCCCACCAGCCGCGATTGTCGAGATACCAGCGCACGGTCTCGCGCAATCCGTCCTCGAAATCGTGCTTCGGCCGCCAGCCGAGCTCGTTGCGGATCTTGGTGGCGTCGATTGCGTAGCGCGCGTCGTGGCCGGGGCGGTCTGTGACGAACTCGATCAGCTTGGCGTGCGGGCGGTGCACCGTGTTGGCCAGCATGCCGTCGAGCAGGGCGCAGATCTGGCGCACTACGTCGATGTTCCGCCGCTCGCTGTCGCCGCCGACATTGTAGGTCTCGCCAGGGCGGCCCTTGCGCAGCACCAGGGTCAGCGCCTCGGCATGGTCCTCGACGTGCAGCCAGTCGCGCACGTTCTCGCCGCGGCCGTAGACCGGCAGGCTCTGGCCGCGCAGCGCGCGGATGATGGTGAGCGGAACGAGCTTCTCCGGGAAGTGATAGGGACCGTAATTGTTGGAGCAATTGGTGGTGAGCGTGGGCAGGCCATAGGTATGGTGCCAGGCGCGCACCAGGTGGTCGGACGCGGCCTTGCTGGCGGAGTAGGGCGAGTTGGGCTGATAAGGCGTCGTCTCGCTGAACCGTCCGTCCGGGCCCAGCGAGCCGAACACCTCGTCGGTCGAGATGTGCTGGAAGCGGAACCGGCCGCGGGCGGTCTCGTCGAGCTTGCGCCAATAGGCCAGCGCGGCGTCGAGCAGGGTGTAGGTGCCGCGGACATTGGTCTCGATGAACGGCGCGGCGCCGTCGATCGAACGGTCGACATGGCTCTCGGCGGCCAGATGCAGCAGGGCGTCGGGCTGGAAGCCGCGCAGGATATCGTCGATCGCCGCGCGGTCGCGGATGTCGACCTTGAAATGCGTATGGCGGTTGCTGTTGCGCGCCTCGGCCAGCGATTCGAGGTTGCCGGCATAGGTCAGCTTGTCGACGTTGGCGACCGTCCAGTCGGTGTCGCGGATGATGTGCCGGACGACGGCAGAGCCGATGAAGCCCGCCCCGCCGGTGACCAGGATTTTCATGGCGTGGTTCTAGGGCGATTCCACGCCGGGGGAAATGCGCCCATTCATCTCCCCGCCCGACGGGGCTGCTCAGTGATGCAGGATCTGGCCGAGGAAGAGCTTGGTCCGCTCATTGCGGGGATTGGCGAAGAACGCCTCCGGCTCGTTCTGCTCGACGATCTCGCCGCGGTCCATGAAGATCACGCGGTCGGCCACCGCGCGGGCGAAGCCCATCTCGTGGGTGACGCAGAGCATGGTCATGCCTTCGCGCGCCAGCTCGACCATGACGTCGAGCACCTCCTTCACCATCTCGGGATCGAGCGCGGAGGTCGGCTCGTCGAACAGCATGATCTTGGGCCGCATGCAGAGCGCGCGGGCGATCGCCACGCGCTGCTGCTGGCCGCCCGACAGCTGGCCGGGATATTTCAGCGCCTGCTCGGGAATGCGCACGCGCTTGAGCAGGCCCATGGCGATCTCCTCGGCCTCCTTCTTGGGCGTCTTCTTCACCCAGATCGGCGCCAGGGTCAGGTTTTCGAGAATGGTGAGATGCGGGAAGAGGTTGAACGACTGGAATACCATCCCGACCTCGCGGCGGATCGCCTCGATGTTCTTGACGTCGTTGGAGAGCGTCACGCCGTCGACGACGATGTCGCCAGCCTGATGCTCCTCGAGCCGGTTGATGCAGCGGATCAGGGTCGACTTGCCCGAGCCGGACGGCCCGCAGATGACGATCTTCTCGCCGAGCCTCACGTCGAGGTTGATGTCGCTCAGCACGTGGAACTGGCCGTACCACTTGTTGACGCCGGTGAGCGTGATCACGGACGGGGCGTTGCTGAGGTCGTGCGCTGCGGTGGCGGCCATGGCCCGGTTCTCCTAGCGGCGCCTAACGGCGCGTTCCCTTGTTGAGCTCGACCTCGAGATACTTGCTGTAGCGCGACATCGAGAAGCAGAAGCAGAAATAGACGAAGGCGGCGAACAGGTAGACCTCGCCCGGGAAGCCGGCCCAGTTGGGGTCGACGAGCGCCTGATTGGCCGCGCCAAGGAAATCGAAGATGCCGATGATCAGCACCAGCGAGGTGTCCTTGAAGAAGCCGATGAAGGTGTTGATCAAGGGCGGGATGACCACGCGCAGGGCCTGCGGCAGGATGATCAGCGTGGTCTTCTGCACGTAGTTCAGGCCCATCGCGTCGGCGGCCTCGAACTGGCCCTTGGGCAGGGACTGCAGGCCGCCACGGATGATCTCGGCGATGTAGGCGCCGGCGAACAGGATGACTGCGACCTGGGCGCGCAGGAATTTGTCGATGGTGACGCCGCTCGGCAGGAAGAGCGGCAGCATGACCGAGGCCATGATCAGCAGGCTGATCAGCGGCACGCCGCGGATCAGCTCGATGAAGCCCACGCATAGGCCCTTGATCAGGGGCAGGTGGGAGCGCCGTCCCAACGCCAGCAGGATGCCGTAAGGGAAGGCGAAGGCGAGGCCGTAGGTGGCGAGGATCATCGTCACCGGGATGCCGCCCCAATAGCTCGTCTCGACGTAGCTCAACGGCGCAATCGGCAGGCTCCAGGCCGGCAGGATGCCCAGGATGCGCAGGATCAGGCCGATTGCCCCGATGGCGGTCAGGGCGCGATAGGTGTTCATTTCGCGCGCGGCGCCGATGCCCTTGCGCAGGCTCATGCCGACCAGGCCGACCGCGAGCGCGACGACGAGGAAGAGGCTGAGTGGAACGTGGAGCTGGCCGAACATCAGCAGGAAGGTGACGAAGGAGCCGATGCCCCAGATCACCGCCAGCCGCCAGTTCCACATGCGCCGGTCGGCCGACATGATCAGCATCGCCAGCATGGCGACGACGGCGAACAGCGGACGCCATTGCTGCTCGTAGGGGTAGGTGCCGAAGAAGATGAGTCGCAACTTGTCGCGGATCAGTGCCCAGCAGGCGCCCTGGCCCCGGCATTCGCTCCCGGTCGAGGCGGTGAAGTTGGCCGTGAGGATGGCCCAGTTGATGAACCACGACAGGATCCAGCCGATGGCGACGATCAGCACGACCGTGGTGATGCCGTTCAGCCAGCTTGAAAACAGGTGCTTGCGGGCCCAGCCGACAAGACCGGTGTCATCGATGGGTGGCGCGAGCTGCCGGCGCTCGCCCGTGGGCATGGCGTCCGTCATGGCTCAGCGCTCCCTCAGGGCGATGCGTTTGTTGTACCAGTTCATGAAAGCGGAGATCGACAGGCTGACCGAGAGATAGGCTGCCATGATCAGCAGCACGTTCTCGATCGCCTGCCCGGTCTGGTTGATGGTGACGTTGATCGAGGCCACCAGGTCGGGATAGCCGATGGCGATGGCGAGCGAGCTGTTCTTGGTGATGTTGAGGTACTGGCTGGTCATCGGCGGCACGATCACACGCATCGCCTGCGGCAGCAGGACCAGCCGCATGACCTGGCCGCGCGACAGGCCGAGCGCGGCGGCCGCCTCGCTTTGGCCCTTGTGCAGGGCGAGGATGCCCGAGCGCACGATCTCCGCCACGAAGGCCGAAGTGTAGAGCACGAGCCCCGCCAGCAGGGCGGTGAACTCCGGCTGGATCACCGTGCCGCCGTCGAAGTTGAATCCCTTGAGCTCGGGCCAGCTCATATGGAGGGGCGCGCCGCCCAGGATCCACACCAGCAGCGGAAGGCCGAGCGCCACGCCGAGGCCGGCCAGGACCGACGGGAAGGGCTGGCCGGTCGCATCCTGGCGCTTCCTGGCCCAGCGGTGCAGGGCCACGGCGCCGGCTATGCCGACCAGCAGCGCGACGCCCATCCATTTGTGGACAGGGTCGGCGAGCGGCACCGGGAAGTAGAGACCGCGGTTGGAGAGGAAAACCGAGCCCAGCACGCTGATCGCCTGGCGCGGCCCGGGAAAGGCTTCGCTGATCAGCTTGTAGAACAGGAAGAGCCAGAGCAGCAGCGGCACGTTGCGGAAAGCCTCGACGTACCACTCGCAGATCCTGGCAAGCAGCCAGTTGTTCGACAGCCGGCCGACGCCGATCAGCGTGCCCAGCACCGTCGCCATGATGATGCCAAGGACCGACACTTTGAGCGTGTTCAACAGGCCGACGAAAATCGCCCGGCCGTAGGTGCTGGCCGGCGAGTAGGAGATCATCGTGTCGCCGATCTCGAAGCCCGCCTCGCGTCCGAGATACTGGAAGCCGCTGGCGATCTTCTGGCGGGCGAGATTCTCCATGGTATTGGAGACGAGGTACCAGGCAAGCAGGCCGACCAACCCGACCACGACGATCTGGAAGACCCAGCCGCGGATGACCGGATCGTTCCAGGGTGCCACTTTCGCGCGCGGTGTGGAGCCCAGTGCCTCGACTGCCATAGGCCAGTCCCCCTGTCGGCCGCGGTTCAGCCGCGGCCCCTCGTTTCGTCTTGCCCTCAGTGTAAGAGGGAAACGCCCGGTTGCAACCGTGGCGCGCCCTCAAGACACGTTTCAGCGGATCGGCATGGCGTACTGCAGGCCGCCCTTGGTCCACAGGTTGTTCAGGCCGCGCTCGATCTTGAGGATCGAGCCCGAGCCGACGTTGCGCTCGAAGCTCTCGCCGTAGTTACCGACCTGCTTGACGATGTTGTAGACCCACTTCTCGTCGACCCCCAGCGCCTTGCCCATGCCGGGCGTGACGCCGAGGATGCGCTTGATGGTGGGGTTCTCGCTCTTCAGCATCTCGTCGACGGTCTTCGACGAGATGCCGTACTCCTCGGCCTCCAGCATGGCGTACTGGGTCCACCGCACGACGTCGGCGAACTGGTTGTCGCCATGGCGCACCGCCGGCGCCAGCGGCTCCTTGGAGATGATCTCCGGCAGGATGATGAAATCCTCGGGTTTGGCCGGCGGCGGCACGTTGGCCGCCCGGGTCGCGTAGAGGCTCGAGGAATCGTTGGTGTAGACGTCGCAGCGTCCGGAGAAGAAGGCGGCGCGCACTTCGTCGACCTTTTCGATGACCACCGGCTTGAAGGTCATCTTGTTGGCGCGGAAGTAGTCGGCCAGGTTGAGCTCGGTGGTGGTGCCGGGCGCAACGCAGACGGTGGCGCCGTTCAGCTCCTTGGCGCTCTTCACGCCGAGCTTCTTGTTCACCAGGAAGCCCTGGCCGTCATAGTAGGTGACGGCGGTGAAGTCGAGGCCGAGCGCGGTGTCGCGGGTCAGCGTTATGGTCGTGTTGTTCGACAGCATGTCGACCTCGCCCGATTGCAGCGCGGTGAAGCGCTGCTGCGAGGAGAGCGGCACGTACTTGACCTTCTCGGAATCGCCGAAGATGGCGGCCGCGACGGCGCGGCACACGTCGACGTCGAGGCCGACCCATTTGCCCTGGCTGTCGGCCAGCATGAAGCCGGCCGTTCCCTGGCCGACGCCGCAGATCAGGGAACCCCGCGCCCTGATGGCGTCCAGGTCCTTGCCGGCCATGGCGCCGGTCGACACGAAGATGGCGGCCAGACCGACCGCTGCTGCCAATGGAACTTTGTGCATTTGTAGCCTCCCGTTTGTTGCCCCGGCCGAGTTTCACCTCGCTTGGGCTAGCAAGCAACAGGCCAAATGAAAGCCGCCGCCCTTTTGGGCGGCGGCGATGTCCATGTCGGCGGAAGGCCATCTCTAGCGGATGGGCATGGCGTACTGCAGGCCGCCCTTGGTCCACAGGTTGTTCAGGCCGCGGGCGATCTTGAGTTTCGAGCCCATGCCGACATTGCGCTCGAAGCTCTCGCCGTAGTTACCGACCTGCTTGACGATGTTGTAGACCCACTTCTCGTCGACCCCCAGCGCCTTGCCCATGCCGGGCGTGACGCCGAGGATGCGCTTGATCGTCGGGTTCTCGCTCTTCAGCATCTCGTCGACGGTCTTCGACGAGATGCCGTACTCCTCGGCCTCCAGCATGGCGTACTGGGTCCACCGCACGATGTCGGCGAACTGGTTGTCGCCATGGCGCACCGCCGGCGCCAGCGGCTCCTTGGAGATGATCTCCGGCAGCACGACATAGTCGTCGGGATTGGGGGCATTGGCCGCGCGCGTCGAATAGAGACCCGAGGCGTCGGTGGTATAGACGTCGCAGCGGCCGGAGAAGAAGGCGGCGCGCACCTCCTCGACCTTCTCGATGACCACCGGCTTGAAGGTCATCTTGTTGGCGCGGAAGTAGTCGGCCAGGTTGAGCTCGGTGGTCGTGCCCGGCTGCACGCAGACGGTGGCGCCGTTCAGCTCCTTGGCGCTCTTCACGCCGAGCTTCTTGTTCACCATGAAGCCCTGGCCGTCATAGTAGTCGACGGCGGTGAAGTCGAGGCCGAGCGCGGTGTCGCGGGTCAGCGTTATGGTCGTGTTGCGCGCCAGCATGTCGACTTCGCCGGACTGCAATGCGGTGAAGCGCTGCTGGGCCGTGGTCGGCACGTACTTGACCTTCTCGGAATCGCCGAAGATGGCGGCCGCGACGGCGCGGCACACGTCGACGTCGAGTCCGGTCCACTTGCCCTGGCTGTCGGCGAGCGCGAACCCCGCCACGCCGGTATTGACGCCGCAGATGAGCTGACCGCGCGCCTTGACGGCGTCGAGATCCTTGCCGGCATGCGCGGTTCCCGCCGCGCCGACCAGCGTGGCAGCGGCGACGCCCGCTGCCATGTATTTATTGAACATCTTGTCCTTCCCTTCGTGATTGCGTCTATTGCCCGTCGACTACCTGGGGTGGCCGTTCCGGTGATGGCGCAATTCCTAGGCGATCAAGACGGCGCGCGCAACGGCGCACCCGACCGTACCGCCTGGGCGCCTTACAGGCGGTCGAGGCTGCGCGAGGTGAAAGGGTTGTGGCTCCAGGGCTCGGCGCCCTGCAGGCCGCGCAGGCTTCGGTCGCTGTTGTTCGCGCGGCTGCTGCTGGCCGCCTTGCGCACTTCTTGTTGCCACTGGCGGAAGACGACCAGCGACTCGCCGCTCAGCGCGCTGTTGCCGCCGTTTGCCGAAATGTAGGGCGCCGGATCGACGAACTGGCCGTTCACGATCACCGAAAAGTGCAGATGTGGACCGGTCGAGCGGCCGCTCGAGCCGATATAGCCGATCAGGTCTCCCTTGTGGACGTGGCTGCCCGGTCCCGTGCCTTCGGCGAAGCGCGACATGTGGGCGTACAGCGTCTCGAAATGGTCGGCGTGGCTGATCTTCACCGTGCGGCCGTACTGGAAGTACCAGCCCTCATGGTTGATCACGCCGTCCGCTGCCGCATAGATCGGCTGGCCGACCTTGCCTTCGAAGTCGATGCCGTTGTGGAATGCGCTGCTGGTGACGCGGCCATAGTAGCGGCGCCGCCCGAAGGGCGAGGAGATGCGCGAGCCGGGGCGCGGCTCGGCCAGCGCCGTGCCGCCGAGCCGACGGCCCTGGTCATCGAACCAGCCTTCCGGCTGATTGGGAGGCGCGAACCACCAGAAGGACTGCTTGTTCTGTCCCTCGCTCAGCGTGGCCAGCAGGATGCGCGGGGTGCCGTCGACCGTGCGACCCTTCAGGACGTCGATCTTGGCGGTGGGCGCGAAGCCGGCGAGGGCCTGGGTAAGCTCGTTGAGGGTCGCCGCGCTGGCCCCCGTCGGCGCCAGGCTGGCGGCCAGGGTCGAGCCGCTGACCTTGATGATGCCGACGGAACCGTCGACCAACGTACGGGCGCCCGGACCGGTGGAAGCTGCGCTGGGCAGGCTGGAGACGCTCTCGTCGTCGGTCTCGGTGGCGCCGGGCGCGAGCTTGTAGCCGTAGGTGCCGTCTGCGGCGCGATGCAATTCGACTGCCAGCGACTTCGCCGAAAAAAGCTGCAGCGTGACGAGACGCTTGGGCTGATCGGGACCTTGCGACTGCAGGACGGCGCGGCCCGAATTCGCGGTCTTGGTGTCGAGCTGGCCCAGCGCCTGGGCGACGGCCTCGCCGGCGGCCTGCGCGTCAGTCGGGTCTATCTTGAGGTTGTTGAGCTGTTCGACGATCGATCCGTCGGCGCCGATGAAGAAGGGCTGGATGTCTTCGGCGGGAGCCGACGTCTTGGCCGGAGCCTTGAAGTGGCTCTTGTGAGGCGCCTTTACCTGGGCCATCGGCCCGGCGGCGCACAGGAACTGAAAACTGGTGAGTGCGATGGCTGCTGCTACGAGGTGTCGGACGATTCGCCAGCGTTGGGCGCGTTGGACTCGCGTCGTCGTAAACGCCATCAGCCTCTCCCAATCCATTGAACTCGAACACTCAGCAGGCCAATTCAGCGAATTCACCGACAACGTCGGGGCCCCACGCCTCACGTCCTGCTGGCGCGATACTGGCCACGGAGTATCCACAAGTCCAACAAAAAGTTGCAAAAATGCAACACCCGTGAAAAGCCGCTAAAAGGTCGTGTACGAACGACTTTTTCGAGTTCAGTCGTGACGACGGTCACGAAAGGTCGCAGGCGCGGGCGCGTTGCCGCGCATCGCCGCGCGCAGCGTGGAATAGCGCGCGAGCAGGCCGGCCGCTTCGGCCATTTCCTCGACGTCGTTGAACATCGGTACGCCGGCGCGCTCCATGGTGGCGAACCACTCGGTCTTGTCCGGCAAGGTTCCCATCATGCTGTGCAGCAGCGGCAGTCGTGCGTGCGCGGCGAGCTCGGCCAGGCGCGAGATGACCGGGCCGGCACCGACCATGAAGGGCACGACATGGATCATCAGCACCATGTCGTAGGCGCTCGCGGCGTGTGTCATCGCGGCATTGAAGGCGAGTGCGAAGCGGTCCTCGCGCGCATCGGCGAGCAGGTCGATCGGGTTGGCGACGGAAGCTTCCGGCGGCAATTGCTGGCGCAGCACCTCGACCATGGCGGGCGGCAAGGCGCCGAGTTCAAGACCCTCGATCGCGGCGCGGTCGGCGCAAAGCACGCCCGGTCCGCCGGAGTTGGAGAGGATCAAGGCCCGCCTGCCAAGTCCCTTGGGGAAGCGGCCGAAGGCCTTGGCCGCCAGGAGCAGACGGCGCAGGCTTTCGACGCGGACGATGCCGCAGGAGGCGCAAAAGGCGTCGATGGCGGAATCTTCGTTGGCGATGGCGCCGGTATGGGCGGCGGCGGCTCGCGCCCCGATCTCGGTGCGGCCGCCGAACAGGGCGATCACCGGCTTCTTCGCGGCGACAGCGCGCGCGACGCTGCGGAAGCGCTCATGATCTTCGATCGCCTCGACATAGAGCAGCGCCGCGCCGATCTCCGGCCGCTCGCCCAGCCAGGCGAGATAGTCGTCGACCCCGAGATGCACGGCATTGCCCACCGAGACGACCGAGGTGAGCGGCAGCGCGCGGACATTGGCCTTGTCGATGAACTCCTCGGCGAGCGCGCCGGACTGCGAGATGAAGGCAAGCCCGTTGCCGGCCCCGGCGGCGCTGCCGGGCGGCAGGTCGCGCAGGAAGGTGGCGGCGAACCGCCAGGCCGGATCGAGATGCACGATGCCGGCGCAGTTGGGGCCGGCCACCGTCACGCCGCGCTCGGCCGCGAGCTTCAGCAGGGCCTCGTTGCGGGCGACGCCGACCGGCCCTGCTTCGGCGAAGCCGCCGGGCAGGACCAGGACGTTGCGGATGCCGCGGTCGGCGCATTCGCGGACCGCATCGAGAATGGCGTCGGGGCGGATGACGACGACGGCGAGGTCGACCGGCGCATCGATGGCGCCGATCGAGGTCACTGCGTCGTAACCGAAGATGGAACCGCCCTTGGGATTGACCGGCACGACCTTTCCGCCGTAACCGGCCTGGCGCAGGAGCTGCATGACCGCGCCGCCGGACGAGGTTGCGCGCTCGCCGGCGCCGATCACGGCAATGCTGCGCGGGGCGAAGAACGGCGAGAGGTCGCGCGAGGCGCTCATGGGCTGTTTGCAGCACAGGCAAAGAAGGAGGGCAAGATGGCCGACCCGATCGAGCTTCTCATCCAGGGCCGCGCCCACGAGCTCGGACCGGGTTTCCCCGTGCGCCGCGTGCTGCCCAGCGCCAAGCGGCGCATGGTCGGGCCGTTCATCTTCCTCGATCATTTCGGGCCGATGGTGGTGCCGCCGGGCGGCGACGGCATGGAGGTGAGGCCGCATCCCCATATCGGGCTCGCCACGGTGACCTACCTCTTCGAGGGCGGCATCTTCCATCGCGACAGCCTGGGCTATGCTCAGGCGATCCGGCCGGGCGACGTCAACTGGATGACCGCCGGCGCCGGCATCGCCCACAGCGAGCGCACGGAGGCCGAGATGCGCCGCACGGGCTTTCGCATGCACGGCGTCCAGACCTGGGTGGCGCTGCCCCGGAGCCACGAAGAGACGGCGCCGTCATTCGAGCATGTCGAGGCCGCCAGGCTGCCGTCCTGGCGCGACGAAGGCGGATCGTTCCGGCTGATCGTCGGCACCTATGGCGGGCGCACGGCGCCCACGACGCACTTCTCGCCGATCTTCTATGTCGGCGCGGAGTTGCAGGCGGGCGCCAAGACCGCCGTCTCGCCGGAGCATGTCGAGCGCGGCGTCTATGTCGCCGACGGCGAGGTGGCCCTCGGCGACCGCCTGCTGACCGTGGGTGACCTTGCGGTGCTGCAGCCCGCGCATCCCGCCGAGATCGTGGCGGGAGCGAGCGGCGCCAAGGTGATGCTGCTGGGCGGCGCGACCATGGACGGTCCGCGCCACATCTGGTGGAACTTCGTGTCGTCGAGCCAGGAACGCATCGAGAAGGCCAAGGCCGATTGGCGCGAGGATCGGTTCGCCAAGGTGCCGGCCGACCCGGAGTTCATCCCGCTGCCTGAACGCTGATGCCTCAAGTGGGGCAGATGTAGCCCATGCCGCTGGGATTCTTGAAGCAGCCGACCGACTCCGGCAGCAGGAGCTTGGGCAGGTAGAGGACCACGTCCGGGAACAGCACGGTGAAGGCGATGACGAAGAAAAAGACGGCATAGATCGGCAGCGAGGCGAACATGGCGCGCGCGAAGCTCACGCCGACGAACTTCGACGCCACCAGCAGCGACAGGCCGTAGGGCGGCGTGATCAGCCCGAACACCAGCGTGGTGATGATCACCACGCCCATGTGCACCGGGTTGATGCTGCCCAGCTCCGTCAGCTTGTTGATGATCGGCATGAAGATGATGATCGCCGGCACCGCGTCGACGAAATCGCCGATGATCACGAACAGCAGCACCAGCAGGAGCAGGATCATGTGGGGGTCGGTGCCGGCGAAATCGGAGATCCAGGTCGCCACGATGTCGGGACCGCGCAGGTAGCCCAGCATCCAGCCGAAGGCCGAGGCGCTGGCGACCGCGGCGAGCGGGATGGCGTAGAGCATGCCGGTATAGACGAAGTCCCACAGCAGGAAACGGATATGGCCGCGGTTCAGCGCCGGGATCAGCACCGACCAGGATGTAGACCGAGGCGATCATGCCGGCCTCGGTCGGCGTGAACCATCCGGTCAGGATGCCGCCCATGATGATCACCGGGATCATCAGCGGCAGCGCCGAGCCCTGCAGCGCATCGGCGAATTCGCCCGGCGTCGCCATCCGCTTCTTGATGCCGACCGGACCGAAGAAATAGGAGTAGACCATCAGCCCGACGCCGATCAGCACGCCGGGCAAGATGCCGCCCAGGAACAGGCCGCCGATCGAGACGTTGCCGGTGGCGCCGTAGACCACCGCCATGATGCTGGGCGGGATCAGGTTGGCCATGGTCGAGGCGCAGGCGATCAGGGCGGCGGTGAAGGCGCGGTCGTAGCCCTCGCGGTCCATCTCCGGCGCCACGGTGCGGCTCAGCACGGCGACGTCGGCGGTCGAGGAGCCCGATATGCCGGCGAAGAACATGCTGAACAGGGTGACGACCTGGGCGAGCCCGCCGCGCAGGTGGCCGACCATGGTCTGGGCCAGCCGCACCATGCGCTGCGTGACGTTGGCCGAGGTCATCAGCTCGCCGACCAGCAGGAAGAACGGCACCGCGAGCAGCGTCTCCGAATCGATGCCGTGGAACATCTGTCCCACCATCGACTGGAGGCTGATCTGGGTGAAGGCGGTCGCCACCATGACGCCCGCCATCAGCGCGAAGGCGACGGGCACGCCCATGTAGCCCAGCCCCAGGAACAGGAAGCCCATCAGGAACAGCACGCCGCCGTTGCTCATTCGACGAACTCGGTCAGATACGAGCTGTCCTCCGGGCCTTCGAAACCGTGTCGCCAGCCGTTGACGAGCTGCTCGAGGGCGAAGAGGGCGATCAGGGCGCCCGACAGCGGCACGCTCGCCGTATAGTAGGTGAGGGGGATGAGCGACGGCATGCGGAAGCTGCCCAGGTCGAGGATGGCGTTCTTGTAGCCGAACCAGACCATGGCCAGGGCCACGCCCAGCACGACCAGCCGGTTGAAGCTCTCCATGAAGGTGCGCCGCGGCCCGCTCAGGCGCTTGGTGATCTCGACCAGGTAGAGATGGTCGTTGCGCCGTGCCGCCGCGGCCATGCCGATGAACACGCCCCAGGCGAAGAAGCCGGTGGTGACCTGCTGCAGCCACAGCCACGGCGCATGGAGCTCGCGCGTGACCACGTCGAGGAACACCGAGCCGGTGAAGCCGATGATCGACACGCCGCACAGCACCATCAGCGCCGCCTCCAGCGGGTCCAGCGCCTTCCATTTGAGATGGCGATGGCGCCGGAGGACGAGGGTGCGGTTACTCACGACGACGCGGGGCAGGCGGGATGGGCGCCGCCGCTCACTTCACGTTGCGCACGAGCGCCAGGATCTTCACCGCATGCGGGCCGAGCTCCTTGGCGAGCTGGTCCTGGATCGGCGCGGCATCCTTGGCGAAGCCCGTCTTGTCGACATTGTCGACGACCTTGACGCCCATCTTCTTCAGCTTCTCGGCCGAGTCCTTCTCGAGCTGCAGGGCCTTGGCGGGCTCGAGCTTGCTCACCTCGTCGGCAGCCGCCTGGACCCACTTCTTCTGCTCGTCGGTGAGGCTGTCCCAGGTCTTCTGGCTCACCCAGATGCAGTTGTTGTTGGCCTCGTGCTCGGTCATCGACAGGATCGGCGCCACCTCGTAGTGCTTGTTGGCGAGATAGACGTTGACGCCGTTCTCCGCGATGTTGACCACGCCGGTCTGCAGCGAGGTGTAGACCTCGCCGAACGGCATGTGCACGGTCTGCGCCCCATAGGCCGGGAAGTGCGTGTCCTCGGTCTTGGTCGCCTGCACGCGCACCTTCTGGCCCTTCACGTCGTCGACCGACTTGATCTCCTTCTTGGAGTACATGTTGCGCATGCCCATGGTCATGAGGCCGAGCACCTGCGCGCCCTGCACCGTGTCCGTGATCATGGCGCGGAAGGCCTTCGAGACCTCCGGATCGGCGATCACGCGCATGAGATGACCCTGGTCCCTGAAGATGAAATGCAGCGAGAACACGCCGGCTTCCGGCGCCAGGGTCGAGGCGTTGGCCGTCGAGGTGATGACGAAGTCGATGTCGCCGGCCCGCATCTTCTGCAGCATCTGCGGCTCCTGGCCGAGCTGCGCGCCGGGGAACTGGTTGATGCTGAACTTGCCGCCGCTCAGCTCCTTGAGCTTGGCGTCGAAGATATTGCCGGCGACGCCGTAGGCCGTGGTGTTGGGCTGGTCGTAGGCGAAGCTGAATTGCCGGTTTTGCGCCGAAGCCGCGCCGGCGATGGCGGCGGCGGTCGACAGGGCAGCAACGAACAGCGCCAGGCGGCGCGGAAGTGCCTTGGACATCGTCTTCTCCCTTCGAGTCGCCCGGCCTTGAACGACCGTGGCAGGGCAGCCTTACAGGGCCGCCGTTTCGATGGGCAGACTGGCATTTGGAGGCAATTGGAACAACTGCCAATTGCCGATCGCTGGGTTTTCTCGACGGCGGGACGACGGTCTCCGTCAGGCGCCGGGCGGCGTCCAGGCCGTCTCCTCGTCGAGCGGATAGACGGGCCGAGGCAGCTTGGTCCAGGTGAAGTTCGCCAGCACCGGCGACGTCAGGCCCGGGCAGTCGACTTCGTAGATCTGGTCCGGCTTGAAGAATTCGTCGAAGCCGCCGCGGAAATGGCCGCGGCTCTTGACCACGACGATCCGCGCCTGGGCGATGTCGAGGTCGAACATTTCGAACTGCCGCGGGTCCATGCACTGGCAGCGGTTGCTGATCACCACGAGCTGGATGCCGCCCAGGTCGAGCAGGGCCGAGGGGCCCATGTCCGACGACACGTTCTTCAGCACGCCGCGGCGGCCGACATAGCGGCCGTCCGACAGCTTCAGCACCTTGGCCTCGCAGTCGAAGGGCAGCGAGAACTCCTGATGTTCCTGCGTATTGAACGAGGCGGTGAAGATGGCGCCTTCGCCCTGCTCATGGGCCTTGGCCGCCGCCGCCGCATCGTTGAACACTCCGAAGATCACGTGCTGCACGCCGGCGCTCTTCAGCGCCCGCAGCAGATAGGTGGTGTTGCCGCGCCCGCCGCCGCCGGGATTGTCGGCGACGTCGGCCAAGATGATCGGCTTGCGCCGCCGGTCGCGGCTGACCGAGGCGGCAAGCTGGACGGCATCGGCGAGCGACATCATCGCTCGCTTGAACCGCTCCTTCATGCCCCAGGCGCGCTTGGCGATGTCGAGCGAGAGGTGGGCCGCTGCCTTGGCGTCGCCGTTGCGCGCCGTGACGACCGCGGTGAGGCCGTTCTTGGGGCTGTCGCTGTAGGCAAAGCCCGCCATGACCGACACGTTCATGATGTCGCCGCCGACCTTGGTCTGGCCGTACTTGATCAGGTCGGCATAGGGTCCTCTGGCGGTCAGCAGCGCGATCTGCGGCGGCACCAGCGGCAGCTTGACCATCTCGATGGCGGTGCGCTGGCCGGCCAGGCACTCGCGCATGTGCCCGGCCGCCTCCACGCCACGCTCGTGGATGTCGGTGTGCGGGTTCTCGAGGTAGCCCACGAATACGGAGAGATTGTCGATCATCTTGCGCGACACGTTGGCGTGCAGGTCGAACACGGCGACCACCGGCACCTCGGGACCGACGATTCGGCGGATGAGCTCGAACAGATCGCCGTCGGGGTCGTCCGTGCCCTCGGCCAGGGCCGCGCCGTGGGCGGAGATGAACACCGCATCGAACGGCAGGTTGGCCTTAAGACCCGCTTCGATCTCGCTCAGGAAATTCCGGAAGAAGCTCTCCTCGACCGGGCCGCCGGGCTGCGCCAGCGACACGCGCAGCGGGACCGGTGTCCAGTCGCCGGTGCGGTCCATCTCGGTGAAGAAGCCGGGCAGGTCGGGCATGGTGATCGACTTGCCCGAGCGCGCTTCGCTTACGATGCGGTTGCCGCGGATGTCGACATCCTGCTCGAAGTCCGCCGCAGTCGTGACCGGCGAGAACCGGTTGCATTCGATGGCGAAGCCGAGAACGGCGATCCGCGGATTGTCCTTCGACACGTTACTCCTCCCAGCCTGCCTCCCTAGCGCTGGCGCGCCAGGAACGCCTCGACCAGCCGGTTGAAGGTAGCGGCCTCCTCGAAATATGGCGAGTGGCCGGCATGGGGGATCAGGTGTGCCTCGCTGCAGGGCAGAGCTGCCGCGATGGCGCTTGCCAGGAAGGGCGGAAAGACCACGTCCTCGCCGCCCGCGATCAGGAGGGTCGGCACGCCAAAGCCCTTCAGCTCCGCCAGCGTGCGCCGGGCGGTGCGCCTGAGGCCCGAGCGCACCTTCTCCTTGTCGAGCGTGCCCGCCATCGTGTCGATGCCGCAGTAGAGAAGGTGCAAGGCGGGCGACCGTTCGGCGGCCGGTACGCCCATGGCCGGATGGATGCCCCTGGCGACCCCGTCGACGACCTTGGCCTCGGCGGCTTTCAGCCAGGCGTCGTAGTTGGCGCCGCCCGAGGGATCGCAACCGCTGCGGTCGAGCGTGCCGGACGTCGAGCTCAGCACCAGCGCGGTCACCTTCTGGGGATGGGCGAGGGCATATTCCAGCATCGTCCAGCCGCCCATCGATTGGCCGACCAGCCGCACGTCGGGGAACTTCAGGTGCTCGATCAGCGCGGCAAGGTCGGCGGCATAGTCGGCGGGGTCGGGGCCGCCCGGCACGGGGTCCGACGGCGCAAAGCCGCGATGGGCGAAGGTCACGCAGGTGTAGTGCGGCGCGAAGTGCGCGACCTGCTGCCACCAGCTCAGGTGATTGCCGCCCAAGCCATGGGCGAACAGCAACGCCGGCCCGCCGCCGACCACTTCATAATAGAGGTTTCCGAACGGGCGCTTCAGTCGGCCGACCGCGCGCGCCGGCGCCTTGTAGGAAGTCATGATGGCAGACGTCTCCTCTAGAAGAGGAGCAGGGTAGAGCCCACGACGCCCAGCGGCCAGCGGCCGGCGGCGAACAGACGAAACTTGCTTTCGAAGAGCGGAGAGCCGTCCCCGTCCAGGCGTGCCAGCGCCAGTTGATACACCGCCTGCGCCGCGGCGCCCGCGGCGACATGGATCGATGCGGCCGCCGCGCCGCCCATGCGCGCCGCTGCGGCTGCGGCCTTGCCATGGACCAGGTCGCCCGTCTCGGTCGTGAGCTCGGTGAGCGCAGTCCACAGGGCGCGCTCCGGATAGCGCGTCTCCGCGCGCGCCTGCAGGGCTCGCCGCAACGCTTCCTCCCGGTCCCACCACCCTGTCGACCATTCGGGGGCTTTCAGGATTCGCTCCGCTTCGGCCCAATCCTGCGCCCTTCCGAGGGTCAGCGCACCCAGCCCAAGCGACCGCGCATAGGAGTCGGCCTCGGCACGATCGCCCTCTGTCAGCGACTCGCCCAGGGCGGCGAACCAGGCCGCACCCTGCACCTCGTCCCTGACCCGCCGCAGCACTGCATGCGGCAGGGCGACGACGGCGCTCACGCCGCCTGCCGCACCTCCGGCAGGGTCAGCCCGTACTTGGTCGCGACCTCGGTGGCGCGCTTCATGAAGTCCTGGCGCATCTCGTCGTTGGTGCGCTGCTTGATGTGCCACTTGCGGAAGATCTCGTTGTTCTTCGACTTCGAGCCGCCGAAGAAGGAGGGCAGGTAGGGGAAGTATTCGTCGACGGCGGCCTGCAGCCGGGCCTTGCCCTCCGGTGTCTTGATCAGCTCGGCGGTGAAATCCTCGCCGAACTGCGCGTGGAAGCGCTCCTCCGGCATGGTGGCGCGGGCGAGGTTGCGCAGCGGATGGAAGGTGCAGTGCAGCAGGTCCTCGACCTGCAGGATCTCGGCGAGGTCGGCCAGCAGCTTGATGGCGACGAACTCCTCCCAGGTTTTGAGCGGGAACTCGAAGATCGACAGCGGCCGCTTGGCGCCGCCCGGCATCATGCGCTCCTCGGGAATGCCCATCTGCTGGCCGAGCTGCTTGAAGCGCACGTGATGGCCGTATTCTTCCATGGCCACGCGGCAGGTCAGCCACTTGGCGTAGGGCGTCGGCGCATAGGCGATGGCCGGCTCGTCGAATACCTGCGCGCCATAGAGCTCGTTGATGGCGTGGCTGATCACCAGCTTGGCCACGGCCTCGCGATATTCCTCGGGTGCGGCCTGCAGCTCGTCGACGGTCTTGACGGTGATGGACTCGCTCATGGATGTCTCCTCAGACGAGGGGTTCGGTGTTGAAGGCTTCGAGGTCGGTGGTGAGGTCGGTGAATTTGTCCGAGAGCTTGGCGACCAGATCCTGCGCCAGCGTTGCGGCCGAGCCGGCTTCGATTCGGGCGACGGGCCGCGGCTGGCCGAACAGGAACACCTCGCGGCCGCGCACCCCCAGCAACTGGCCGGTGATGCCATTGCCGGCCGGCGAGCAGAGCGCCGTCACCAGGTTGGCGACATGGTGCGCGCCGATCCTGAGCGCGCGCTCCTTGTAGGTCTTCTGCGCCTCGTTGGCGGGCTGGATGATGTCGGTCACGCGCGTGCGGGCGAACGGCGCCACGGCGTTGGCCGTGATCTGCGCGCGCGCGAGATCCATCGCCGTCACGCGGGTCAGCCCGAACAGGCCGGCCTTGGCGCTGGCATAGGCGGCCTGCCCGAGATTGCCGTAGAGGCCCGCGGAGGAGACGATGTTGACGATGCGGCCCCAGTCGTAGCCCCCCTTGTCGCCAGCGTGGCTGCTGCCGCGGCCCGCCTTGCCCTGCTCGCGCATCACCGCCGAGGCGGCATTGATGAGGTAGAAGGGCGCCGAGAGGTTGTTGTGGATCACCGCGTCCCAGTCGCGCGGATCGGCGCGGAACACGAAGGCGTCGCGCAGGATGGCGGCATTGTTCACCACGATGTCGATGCCGCCGAATTGCTTGACCGCGAGCTCGACCAGGTGCTTCGCCACGCCGGGCGAGGCCACGCTTTCGCCGAAGGCGACGGCTCTCTCGCCCAGCGCCCTGGCCGTCTCGCGGGCCACCGCGGGATCGCCGCCCTCGCCCGCGATCGAGGCGCCGTTGTCGGCGACGATCACGCTCGCACCTTCGGCGACCAGCGCCTCGGCGATGGCGCGGCCGATGCCGCGGCCGGCGCCGGTGACGATGGCTGCCCGTCCGTTGAGAAGGCCTGTCATAGTTCCGCTCCCGTCTTTCTTCCCGATTCGGCCATCTCGGCGGCCGTATAGAACGCGTCGGCATGGATGTCGCTGCGTCGCATGCCGCGCTGCTCGAAGAGCTTCGTGGCCGCCTCGACCATGACCGGCGGTCCGGCGAGATAGGCCTTGCAGCCGTCGAACTCGTCGAAGTCCTGGGCCACCGCCTCGTGCACCAGCCCGTGGCGCAGGCCCGCGCCATCGCCCTCGCTCAGCACCGGCACGAAATGCAGGTTCTTGTGCGTCTCGGCCAGCTTGGCGAAATGGTCGTGCAGGTAGAGGTCGCGCTCGCTGCGGACGCCGAAATAGAAGTAGATGTGCTGCGGCAGCGCCTTCTGCAGCGCCCGCTCGACCACCGACTTGATCGGCGCCATGCCCGAGCCGCCGGCCACGGCGATGATCGGCCCGCGATGGCTCTCGCGCAGGTAGGACGGGCCGAAAGGACCCTCGACGCGCACCGGGTCGCCGAGCTTGAGCCGCTCGTTCACGTGCGCGCTGGTGACCCCGCCGGACGTGCGCCGCACATGGAACTCGAGCACGGGATCGTCCGGCACGTTGGCCATGGAGTAGTCGCGCGGCGGGCAGCCCTCGAAGGTCACCGAGGCGAACTGGCCGGCCGAGAAGTCGAACGGCCCGCCCGACACGATCGCCAGGCGCACGCGCTTGATGTCGTGCGTGGCGTCGTCGAGCCCGACCACCTTGCAGTCGAGGAGGCGGCGCGGGTGGACGATCAGGTCGTCCTCCTCCAGCCAGGCGACCTCGCAATCCTCCCATGGCACGGCGCGGCAGGCGAGGATCAGGCCGCGCGCCTTCTCCTCGTCGCTGAGCGCGAACTCGGAGTAGCCTTCCATCGTCACCTCGCCCTTCACGAGATGCGACTTGCAGGCGCCGCAATTGCCCGACTGGCAGCCGAACGGGTAGGAGAGGCCGGCGTCGAGCGCCGTCGCCAGGATGGTGGCGCCGGTCGGGACCTCGACGGTGCGGTCGGCCTGGGCGATGCGGACTTTGAAGCTCATCGGAACACGGAGAGAATTTGTTTGATCACCAAACAATCTCCGTTTACCACTCCGATCATGAGCCGTCCACCCGTCAAACCGCCGGCGCGAGCCCTCGATCGCGGCCTGCTGCCGTCCCTGCTGGGCTACATGCTTCGGCGCACCCAATCGGCGGTGTTCGGCGATTTCGCCGCCACCTTCGCCAAGGCGGGCGAGGCGCTGACGCCGGGCGAGTTCGGCCTGCTGGTGCTGGTCGACCGCAATGCCGGCCTGAGCCAGATGGCGCTGGCGAGGGCGCTCGGCATCGACCGCTCGACCCTGGTGCCCATCCTCGACCGGCTGCAGGGCCGCGGCTTCCTGGTGCGCCACCGCTCGCCGACCGACGGCCGCACCCATGCGCTGGCGCTGACGCCCGCGGGCGAGAAGGCGTTGGCGCGCTTCTCCCGCCTGGTGCGGGCGCACGAGAAGCGCATCGCCTCGGGCCTTTCGTCGGCCGAAATCCGCACCCTGATCGAGCTCCTGGACAAGGTGCACCACGGCGCGCGTTCGCTATAGTCCGCGCCCCATGAGTTCAGCCCATCCCGACTTCCAGAATTTCCCCAAGGACCTTCTCACACGACTCGGAGATCCTCGAGGGCCCTCAGGGCCGAGCCGCCCGAGGTGCTGCAGACCCTGAACGGCGAGCTGCTCGATATCGACTCGGCGCGCGGCTATGCGCGCTTTCGCTTCGAGGTCGTGCCGGCCTTCTGCCATTCGCAGGGCAGGATCTGCCAGGGTGGTTTCCTCACCGGCATGGTCGACACGGCGATGGCCAACGCCGCCATCGTCAAGGGCAGGCTTGCCGTGGCCGTGCCGACGCTCGAGCTCAAGATCAGCTTCTTCGAGGCGATGGGTCCCGGCATCGTCTATGCCGAGGGCCGGGTGATGCGCTGGGGCGGCTCGGTCGGCTTCCTCGACGGCGACCTCAAGGACGAGAAGGGCCGCCTGATCGTGCACGCCACCTCGACGGTCAAGATCGTGCCGAGCCGAAGGCGAGTGACTGAGCCGTCGAACCGCGCGCAGCCAGTGCTCGGCGATCTGGCGGCGGGTGGCGAACCAGGCGCCGCCCTTCGCGGTCATGTGCGACACGATGCGGTCGAGGGCGGCGATGCGGCCGGGCCGGCCGATCATGCGCAGATGCAGGCCGATCGACATCATCTTCGGAGCCGCTCGCCCTCCATCCACAGCGTGTCGAAGGCGTCGGTCGTGTAGTCGGCGAAGTCGCGCGCCGTCACGAAGCGGTGGAAGCCCTGGTGATAGTGCATGTCGTTGGTGTCGAAGCTGTAGGGCAGCACGAGGTGGCGCCTGCCTGAGACCTCGACGAAGAACGGCAGGTCGTCGGAATAGTCGTCGCTGTCGTAGAGGAAGCCGCCTTCCTCGACCAGCAGGCGGCGCGTGTTGGGCGAGGGCGTCGAGCGGGTGTGCCAGCCGACGGGCCGGGTGCCGGCGATCTCGCCCAGCACCTTGACCGTGCGGGCGATCGCCTGGCGCTCGTCCGCTTCCGGCATATGCGCATGCTTTTCCCAGCGCCAGCCGTGGCAGGCGATCTCGTGGCCGCGCGTCACCGCATCCTCGATCAGCCAGGGCGAGAGCTCGGCCGCGCGGCCGCAGGCGCTGACGGTCGCCGGCACGCCGAGCCGCTCCAGCGCATCGGCGATGCGCCACCACGCGGCCTTGGTGCCGTACTCGAAGTGCAATTCCATGCAGCGGTCGGGCACGCCCACGACCTCGTCGGTGACCTCGTAGACCTTCTCGTTCAGCGCGTCGCCCGAGGCGAGCGACATCTCCGCCCCTTCCTCGAAGTTGATGACGAAGGACACGGCGACCCGCGCCCCGCCCGGCCATTGCGGGTCGGGCGGCGTGCGGCCGTATCCCTTGAGGTCACGCGTCACGGTGGGCGATCACGTCGGCCAGCGCTGCGGCCAGGCCCTTGGACTCCTTGGGGCCGGGGCGGCGATAGGTCCCGGCCGTGGCCTTGCGCGGCTTGAGCCGCACCAGCCCCTCCGCCATGACGACCGCGGCCTGGATGCCGTCGACCAGCGGCACCGGCACGCGATCGCGGATCTTGTTGGCGAGTCCCGCCAGCGGCGCGCCGGCCAGGATCACGACGTCGGCCGCGTCGTCCTTGACCGTGCGCTGCGCCAGCTCGACCAGCACCGCTTCCTTCTCCTCCTGCACCGCGTCGATCGAGCGGAAGCCCTCGTCGAGGGTGCGGATGGCGGCGCAGCGACTGGACATGCCGTGCCAGGCCACGATCTCGGCGAACCACGGTTCGAGCGAGCGCGAGAAGCTCACGATGGCGAAGGAGCGGCCGAGCGTGCAGGCCACCAGCATCGCCGCCTCGGCCATGCCGACCACGGGAAAGTCGAACAGCTCGCGCGCGCCGCCCAGGCCCGGATCGCCGAAGGCCGCGACGATGGCGGCGTCGATCCCGGTGCGCCGCTCGGCCAGCATCTCCAGGGCGGCCGCCGCGCCGATCGCGGCTTCGGCGCGCGTGGCGATGTAGGGCACGCCGTGCGAGGCGGTCATGGGCAACAGTTCCGTGCCCGGGCTCGCCACCAGCTTGCCCGAGGCGACGAGGCGGTCGGTGACGCCGGTGGAGGTGTTGGGATTGGCGACCAGGATCTTCATGGCGCCAGCCTAGCCGATCGCGGCGCGGCCGGCGCGCTGCCACAGGGCGCCGGCGACGGATTGCGCGCGCGCCACGATGGCATCGCCGTCCGCCAGCGTGAGCCGGCCGCCCGACAGCACCACGCGCCCGTCGACGATCACGGTATCGACGTCGTGACCCGAGGCGCCGTGCACCAGCACGCCATAGCCGTCGACCAGCGGCGCCAGCGACGGCGAGCGCCGGTCGAGCAGCACGATGTCGGCGCGCTTGCCCACCTCCAGCGAGCCCACCTTGTCGTCGAGGCCGAGCGCCGCGGCGCCCGCGCGCGTCGCCCAGTCCAGCACGGTGCGGGCGTCGAGCACGTGGCCCTGGCGATGGATGCGCTGCATGGAAAGCGCCCAGCGCATGGCCTCGATCATGTCGCCGGAGAAGGTGTCGGTGCAGAGCGCGATCCGGGCGCCCGCCTCGCGCAGCTCGACGATGGGGGCGATGCGGCCGCCCTTGGCGTTGCCGATCGGCGCATGCGCCACCGTCATCTTCGCCTGGCCGCAGAGCGCGATGTCGGGCCGCTCCATGTGGATGCAGTGGGCGGCGATCAGCCGCTCGTTCAGCAGGCCGAGCCTGTCCAGGAGCTGGGGCGGCGTCAGCCCGCTGCGCGCCTTCACGGCCTCGACCTCGTTGGGGAGCTGCGACAGATGGGTATGCACGTTGCCGCCGTGCGCCTCGGCGAGCTTCCTGATCTCGCGCAGCAGGTCGTCCGAGCAGGTGTCGGGCGCGTGCGGCGCCCAATCGCAGCGGATGCGTCCCGCGTCGTGGCCGTTCCAGCGCGCGATCAGCTCGGCGTTCTCCTTCAGGCTCGCCTGGCCGATGGCGGTGACGTATTCATAGCGGCCCGCGGCGATCGCGCCGGGATCGGCGTCGTGCACGCGCCCGGCGATCACCGCGCGCAGGCCGAGCTCGGCCGCGGCGCGCGCCAGGGCCGAGGGATAGCGATAGAAGTCGACCACCGTCGTGCAGCCGGCGCGCAGCAGCTCGTACAGGCCGAGGCTCGACAGCGCATGGGCATCCTCCTCGCTGAGCCAGTGACCCTGCGGGATGCCCGGCGTGTACATCGGCGCCAGCCCGATATCCTCGATCATGCCGCGGGTGATCATGAGCGGCGTGTGGTTGTGCACGTTGACCAGGCCCGGCATCGCTACGCGACCGCTGGCGTCGAGCCTGGCCACCGGCGCCCAGCGCCGGCCGAGATCGTCGGCCGGGCCGATATCGACGATCGTGCGATCGGAGATCGCGATGGCGCCGGCCTTGACGGTGCGGTCCTCGCTGTCGAGGGTCAGGATCAACGCACCGCTGACCAGCAGGTCGCAGGGTCTTGGATCGTCGCTCATGTCTGGAAGCCGGTGCGAGCAAGGACCATGCCTAGGGATCGCCCTTCAGCCGCGCCACCTCTTCCTCCAGCTCCTTGATGCGTCTTGCAAGCTGGTCGATGGCGGGCGCGATCTCGGCCTCGGTGTAGCGCGGCACGATGTGCTGGCGGCAATTGATGTCCCAGGCCTCGACCGTGAAGGCGATGGCGCGTTGCGGCTTGGCCTTGTAGGCGGGATCGACCAGGCGCTCCATCAGCTCGAGATCGCCCTCGACCACGCGGGCGCGGCCCCACAGCTTGACCCGCTGCTGCGTGGCGAAGTGCGGGACGAACATGTGCGCGCGGTCGTTTTCCTTGAGATGGCCGAGCGTGATGTATTGCCGGTTGCCGGCGAAGTCTGCGAAGGCGAGCGTATGCGTGCCGATCGTCTTCAGGAATCCCGGCGGGCCGCCGCGATGCTGCACATAGGGCCGGCCGTCGGCGCTCGCCGTGGCGAAGAAGAAGGTGTCGACCATCGACAGGAACCGGCGCAGCTCGTCGGTGATCTCCGACTGCCATTCGCGGCCCTCGAACTGCGCGCGAGACCCCAGACGCGTCTGCTCCGCCTTGACCGCGGGCGAGAACAGCACGTCTTCGGTTCCGTTCATCGCCGTTCCTCCGTCGCTATTCCAGCTTCTTGCCGAGCTGCCCCGCCACTTCCTGGATGAACTGCCAGGCGACGCGGCCCGAGCGCGCGCCGCGCGTCACCGACCATTCGACCGCCTGCTTGCGCAGCGTCTCGGCCGGCACGCCGAGCCGGTAGTGGCTGGCGTAGCCTTCGATCATGGCGAAGAACGTGTCCTGGTCGGCGTTGTGGAAGCCCAGCCACAGACCGAAGCGATCGGAAAGGGACACCTTCTCTTCCACCGCCTCCGAAGGGTTGATCGCCGTCGAGCGCTCGTTCTCGATCATGTCGCGCGGCATCAGGTGGCGGCGGTTGGACGTGGCATAGAACACCACGTTGTCTGGACGACCCTCGATGCCGCCCTCCAGCACCGCCTTCAGCGACTTGTAGGCCGCGTCCTGGCCGTCGAAGGAGAGATCGTCGCAGAACACCACGAAGCGGCGCCGCGAGCCGCGGATCATCGCCAGCAGGGCGGGCAGGGAGGGGATGTCCTCGCGATGGATTTCGACCAGCGCCAGCGGTCCCGGCGGACCGCCCAGTTCCCGGTTCACATGGGCGTGCACCGCCTTCACGATCGAGCTCTTGCCGGCCCCGCGCGAGCCCCACAACAGGGCGTTGTTGGCCGGCAAGCCGCGGGCGAAGCGCCGCGTGTTCTCCAGCAGGATCTCCTTCTGGCGGTCGACTCCCATCAGCAGGGCGAGATCGACCCGGTTGACCTTGGGAACCGCCTCCAGCCGATGGCCGGCGGCGTGCCAGACATAGGCCTCGGCCGCTGAGATGTCGGCGCTGGCGGGGGCGGGCGGGGCGAGCCGGTCGAGGGCTTCGACGATGCGTGAAAGCGTGGCTTTAAGGTCTTGATCCATCGTTGCCGGCCGCGTGAAAGGGGGCGACCATATCCCCCCGGCACTTGCGTTGCAAAGCGGGGCAAGGCCGCTATAGTCCGCGCGCTTTTCGACCCAGCGCCATGGCCGGCGGGCGGCCGTGACGTGTGGAAAGAAAGAACGGGAGCGCAAGATGTTCATATCCCAGGCATGGGCGCAGGCAGGCGGCGCGGGCGGTGGCGATTTTCTCGTCCAGCTCTTCCCGCTCATTCTCATCTTCGTCGTCTTCTATTTCCTGCTGATCCGTCCGCAGCAGGCCAAGGCGAAGGCACAGCGTGAAATGCTGGCCGGGGTCAAGCGCGGCGACCGCGTCGTCACCGGCGGCGGCATCATCGGCCTGGTCACCAAGGTGATCTCCGACAACGAGCTGCAGGTGGAACTCGCAGAAGGCGTGCGCGTGCGCGTGCTGAAGCAGACCATCACCGACATCGTGACGCGCGGCGAATCGGTGCGCGGCTCCAAGGAGGCGGACGACGACCTCAAGCCCATGCTGCCGCCGCCCGCGCCGGGGGGCGAGCGCAAGAGCCTGCTGGGCAGCCTGTTCGGCGGCAAAAAGTAGCCGCAAAGGGCGGGTAGTAGGTCGGCATGCTCAATCTCCAGCGTTGGCAGACCATTGCCGTGATCACCTTCACGGCGCTGGCGGCGCTGTTCGCGCTGCCCAACATCCTGCCCGCTGTCGTGCTCGACCATCTGCCGGGCTGGTACCAGCAGAGCCGCATCAATCTCGGCCTGGACCTGCGCGGCGGCGCCCATTTCCTCCTGGAGGCCGACCTGCGCTCGGTGCTGAACGAGCGCCTCACCAACCTCGGTGACTCGGTGCGCGGCGAGCTGCGCAAGAACCAGGTCGGCTACAAGGACGTCGCCGTCGGCAAGGACGGCGCCGTGGTCGTCACCCTGCGCGACGAGGCGCAGCGGGCCAAGGCGCTCGAGGCGATCCACGCCGTCGATCCCTCGCTGTCCGTCTCCGGCGATGGCGATACCATCCGGCTCGCCTACTCCAACCAGGACCTGACGCGCCGCCGCAAGGAGGTGATCGACCAGTCGATCGAGATCCTGCGCCGCCGCGTCGACGAAACCGGCACCATCGAGCCCACCATCGTGCGCCAGGGCGACGACCGCATCCTCCTGCAGGTGCCGGGCATCAAGGACACGACCGAACTCAAGAGCAAGATCAACCAGACCGCCAAGCTCACCTTCCATCTGGTGAACGAGGATATCGCGGCGGCCGGCCAGAACCTGCCGGCCACCCTGCCGCCCAACACCTTCCTGGTGCCGACGCGCGAGGGCATGCAGGCCCTGCGCGCCGCCAATCCCAAGGCCTGGGAGGAGATCCAGGCCGCCAATCCCAAGCTCACGCCCGAGCAGATCTGCCGGCGCTACCATCCGCCCTGCCTGCCCGTGCTCAAGCGCGTGGTGGTGGGCGGTGAGGACCTCGACGACGCCAAGGCGACCTTCGAGAGCCAGCAGAACGGCGGGCGGCCGATCATCAGCTTCACCTTCAATGCCGCGGGCGGACGCGCCTTCTGCGCCGCCACGCGCGCCAACATCGGCAAGCGGCTGGCCATCCAGCTCGACAACGAGATCATCAGCGCACCCGTGGTGCAGAGCGCGATCTGCGGCGGCAGCGGCATCATCACCGGCGTCTTCACGCCCCAGCAGACGCAGGAGCAGGCGCTGCTGCTGCGCTCGGGCGCGCTGCCGGCCACGCTCACCATCATCGAGGAGCGCACGGTGGGCGCCGACCTTGGCGCCGACGCCATCCACTCGGGCACGACCGCGGCGGTCGTCGGCACGGTGCTGGTCATCCTCTTCATGCTGGCGGTCTATGGGCCGGTGTTCGGCGGCTTTGCCAGCCTCGCCATGCTGGTCAACATGCTGCTGGTGTTCGCCGGCATGTCGATCCTCGGCGCCTCGCTCACCCTGCCCGGCATCGCCGGCCTCGTGCTCACGGTCGGCATGTCGGTCGATTCCAACGTGCTGATCTACGAGCGCGTGCGCGAGGAGAAGGCCAACGGGCGATCGGCCTTCAGCGCCCTCGCCACCGGCTACGAACGCGCCCTGACGGCGGTCATCGATTCCAACCTGACGGCGCTGATCGCGGGCGTCCTGCTGTTCGGCTTCGGCGCCGGGCCGATCAAGGGCTTCGCCACCTCGCTGACGCTCGGCCTGGTCACCCATCTGTTCACGGCGACCATCTTCACGCGCATGCTGCTGGCCACCTGGGTGCGCTGGCGGCGGCCGACCGAACTGCCGATCTGAGGCGCCGCCATGCTGTGGAGACCGCACCACCTCATCCGCGCCAAGACCAGCTTCGACTTCATGGGCAAGCGCAAGCTCGCGCTCGTGCTGTCGACCGTGATCAACGTCCTGTCGCTGGTCGGCGTCTTCGTGTTCGGCCTCAATTTCGGCATCGACTTCGAGGGCGGCATCGCCATCCAGGTGCGCGCCAAGCAGGGCACCATCCATCTCGAGGAACTGCGCGCCACCATGGGCAACCTGGGGGTGGGCGAGGTGGCGCTGCAGGAATTCGGCGACAACCGCACGGCGCTGATCCGCGTGCAGCGCCAGGAGGGCAACGCCCAGTGCGTGGCCAACGCCGAGCGCGTCATGAAGCGCCGCGCCGGCGACGGCTGGAGCGTCAAGCCCGGCGCTGCCGGCACCGGCGACGTCGAGTTCACCGCGCCGGGCCACCTCGATGCCGCGGCTTGGCGCGACGCGGTGAGCCAGGTCGGCCTCACCCTGCAGGAACGCCAGCTGCCGCGCGCCAGCGTCAACACGACCATGGTCGACATGACGCCCTCGCAGCGCGCCGAATGGTGTCAGCAGGTGGCGATCAAGCTGGTCGACGACGCGATCGGCGACAAGTACGAGCTGCGCGGCACCGAAGCGGTCGGCCCCAAGATCGGCGCGGAGCTGATGCACAGCGGCATCATCGCCGTGGTCGCCACCCTGGCCGCCATCGCCATCTATGTCTGGTTCCGCTTCGAATGGCAGTTCGGCGTCGGCGCCCTGATCGCGCTGCTGCATGACGTGATCTCGACCATCGGCTTGTTCGTGCTGTTCAGGCTCGACTTCAGCCTGACCGCGCTCGCCGCCCTGCTGACCATCGCCGGCTACTCGATCAACGACACCGTCGTGATCTTCGACCGCGTGCGCGAGAACATGCGGCGCTACAAGAAGATGGGCCTGATCGAGCTCCTGAACTTCAGCATCAACGAGACGCTCGCCCGCACCCTGATGACCTCGGGCACGGTGTTCGTGGCGGTGCTGGCGCTGGTTCTGTTCGGCGGGCCGGTGCTCTACAGCTTCTCGGTCGCCATGCTGTGGGGCGTCGTCGTCGGCACCTACTCCTCGATCTGGATCGCCTCGGCCTGCCTGGTCTACCTGAACCTCAGGCCCGAGCAGCTTCGGCAGGGCGACGACAAGGCCGAGAAGGCCAAGGCGTGAAGCCGCCGCCGCCCTCGGACAATACGGGCCCCGCCGACAAGACCCTGCCGACGCCCGACCCCTCGCAGGTCCAGCTCATCCGCAGCTATGGGCCCGGCCATTTCCTGATCGGCCAGCGCGACTGGCGCTCGCCGGTGCTGGTGATGCCGGCCCTCACCGTGGCCTGGAGCGTAGCGCGCGCCGAGGAGCTCTCGCTCGACAATCTGGCGCCGCTTCGCGAGGCGCCGGTACCGACCGAGCTGCTGGTGCTGGGCTGCGGGCCGCGCGCGATCTTCGTCGCGCCCGACAAGCGCGCGCTCCTGAAAGGCGCCGGCCTGGGGCTGGAAGTGGTCGATACCGGCTCGGCCTGCCGCATCTACAACGTACTGCTGGCCGAAGGCCGGCGCGTGGCGGCGGCGCTGATTCCAGTATAGTTGGCGGCCATGCCGCTCGACCTCTATCTCGCCTTCGTCCTGGCCAGTGCGGTGTCCTGATCGTGATCCCGGGGCCCAATGTCGCCCTGATCGTGGCCAACAGCGTGGCCCATGGCGCACGCTTCGGCCTGGTCACCGTCGCCGGCACCAGCGCCGCGGCCTTCGTCCATCTCGCCTTCACCGTGCTGGGGGCGAGCGCGCTTCTGTCCCGTCCTCGCCGCGAGCTTCGAATGGCTGCGCTGGCTGGGCGTGGCCTATCTCCTGTGGCTGGGGATCGCCGCCTGGCGCGCGCCGGCCGTCGATCTCGCCCGCATTGGCCCGCAGTCGCGCTCGGCGCGGCTGATCTTCGCTGCGCGGCCTGCTGGTCGGCCTCACCAACCCCAAGACGCTGCTGTTCTACGGCGCCTTCCTGCCGCAGTTCGTCACGCCCGGCGCGGGCGCGTCGGAGCAGCTTCTGCTGCTGGCCGCCACCTTCCTGGTGGTCGCGGTCGTGCTCGACTGCGTCTGGGCGTTGCTGGCCGCCCGCCTGCGCGCGCAGCTGACGAGGCGCGCGCGGCTGCGCCATCGCCTGACCGGCGGGCTGCTGATGGGCGCGGGCCTGGGGCTTGCGCTGGCGCGGCGCCCCTAGACGCTGCCGGCAAATGAAACGGGGCCCGCAGGCCCCGTTTCCTTTGACGTCGGTCGCTGCGCTCACACCGGCATGTTCTGCTGCGCCACCATGCAGTAGAGCAGGCCGATCGAGAACATGGTGTTGAAGCGGCTGGCATAGAGCGCGGGCTTGGCGGCGGCGGCCTTCTGCTCGGCGGTCGCCTCCACCAGGCCCAGGATCTTCTGCTGGTTCGGCCAGATGATGAACCACACGTTGAAGGCCATGATCAGCCCCATCCACATGCCGATGCCGATCCATGATGAAGCCCTTTTGCACGGTCAGCGCCTGCACGATGTAGCCCTGCATCCAGGCCAGCAGCAGGCCGGTGATCACCGTGGCGAGCGCGGCGTAGCGGAAATAGAGCAGCACGTTGGGGGCGATGTACTTGGTGATGGCGCTGCGGCTTTCGACCGGCTGGATGGTCGGCATAGTCGGCACCTGCACGAAGTTGAGGTACCACAGCAGCCCGATCCACAGCACGCCGCTGATCACGTGCAGCCAGCGCATGGCGAAGGTGGCCCAGGCATGGTCGATATGGGTCATCTGGCCGGTCGCCAGCCCGACCACGACCACGATGATGATCAGCAGCACGATGCCGGCGCTATGACGGTGCGCCCCGGAGATGTGAAGATGGCACCCATGTCAGGTTTCCCCTTTATGTTGTTGAGGGGATTGGCAAATCCTCAATCCGCATATTGTATGCTTGTACACCCCTGCGTTCAACGGTCGCAGATGAACGTTTATCCCCCGTGACGGAGTCCTATCGCGCGCCGACGCCGCCTCCCGGCGCTACGTGCTCGACCTGGTGCGCCGCGCCGATCGCGATCGCTTCCTCGCCGCGCTGTTCGCGCCCGAGCCGGCGCGGTCGCGGACCTGCTGGCGCTGCTGGCCTTCGACCACGAGCTTGCCCGCACCCGCACCGTGACGCGCGAGCCCATGCTGGCGCGCATCCGCCTCGAATGGTGGCGCGAGGCGGTGGCCGAGGCGGCGGGGCAGGGCCAGCCGCGCGCGCAGCCCGATCGTCGAATCGCTCAGCGAAACGGTGCGCCGGCATCGGCTCGCGCCGCACAGGCTGATCGGCGCCTGATCGACGCGCGCGAGGAGGAAATCGAAGGCGCGCTCGACGTGCGTGCGCGCAGGCCACGCGCTGGCCGACCTCGAGCTTGCGGTGCTGGGCGTCGAGGATCGGCCCACGCGGCAGGCGGCGCGCGCCGTCGGCGCGGCCTGGCTGATGGGCGAGGGGCCCGAGCGCGATGCGCTGCTCGCCGAGGCGCGCGCCTCTGCGCCGCGACATCGACCCGGCCGCGCTGCCGATCCTGCTGCCGGCGCCTCTCGCTCGGCGGTATCGGCGCCTGGCGCACGCCGCTCGCCTATTGGTGGGCGGCGACGGCGCGGGCGATACTGAGGGCCATGTCGCGGCGCATCGACAAATCGTGGGTCGTCTTCGACAGCATCGAGAACGCCGAGCACGATCGCTGTGTCGATCTGTTCCAGCGTCCCGATGGCAGTTTCGGATTCGAGGAGTTCCGCCGCGATGTCGAAGACGCCGGCGCCTGGACGCCCGTTGCATACTACTCCGGCGCCGCCTATGCCTCGAAGGAGGCCGCCTTGGGCGCCGCGGTGGTGGCAGTGGTCTGGTTGGGCGGTCGAGTCGACTGAGAGGGAGGAAACGTGGCGCGCACAAGGCCAACGGCATCGAGATCGAGTACGAGACGGCGGGCGACAAGGGCGATCCCGCCCTGCTGCTGATCATGGGGTTGGGCGCGCAGCTCACCATCTGGCCGGACGCCTTGTTCCAGGGGCTGGCCGCCAAGGGCTTCTACGTCGTCCGCTACGACAATCGCGACACCGGCCTGTCGACCGATTTCGGCGCCTGGGGCGTGCCCAACATCGCCGAGGCGCTGCGGCAAGGCGATGAAAGGCGAGAAGGTCGAGGCGCCCTATCTGGTGAAGGACATGGCGGCCGACGCGATCGGCCTGCTCGATGCGCTGGGACTCGCCAGGGCGCACATGGTCGGCGCCTCGATGGGCGGCATGATCGCCCAGATCGTCGCCGCGCATATGGCCGCAGCGCACGCGCTCGCTGGTCTCGATCTACTCGAGCAGCGGCCGGCCCGGCCTGCCGCCGGGCAAGCCCGAGGCGCTGGCCATGCTGACGGCGCAGCCGGAAGGACCGGCGCGCGAGCAGCTGGTGAAGCACGGCATGAAGCTGCGCCAGGTGATCGGCAGTCCCGGCTATCCCACGCCCGAGCCGGAGCTGCGCGCCTTCGTCGAGAAGAACGTCGATCGCCGCTGGTATCCCGAGGGCGCGGCGCGGCAGTATCTCTCGGTCATCGCCTCGGGCGATCGGGTCGAGCTCCTGAAGACGATCAAGGTGCCGACCCTGGTGCTGCACGGCGAGGACGATCCGCTGCTGCCGGTCGAGTGCGGCCGCGACGTCGCGCGCGCTCGTGCCGGGCGCGGAGATCCAGACCTATCCGGCTGGGGCCACGATTTCCCATCGCAGCTCGTCCCGACCCTGGTCGATCGCATCGCCGCCTTCTTGAGGGAAGCACCCATGAAATTCGGCATCTTCTACGAGCACCAGCTGCCGCGCCCGTGGGGCCCGAAGAGCGAGTACCAGCTCCTGCAGGATTCGCTGACCCAGATCGAGCTCGCCGATCGGCTGGGCTACGACTACGCCTGGGAGGTCGAGCACCACTTCCTCGAGGAGTATTCGCACTCCTCGGCGCCCGAGGTCTTCCTCGGCGCCGCCAGCCAGCGCACCAAGCGCATCCGCCTGGGCCACGGCGTGGTCCAGCTCACCACCAACCAGCCGCATCGCGTCGCCGAGCGCAGTCGCGACGCTCGACCTGCTGTCGGGCGGCCGGGTCGATCTCGGCATGGGCGAGGCGGCGGGGCCGGCCGAGCTGCATCCCTTCAACGTCCGCGTGCGCGACAAGCGCGAGCGCTGGGAGGAGGCGGTGCAAGGCCATCGTCCCGATGTTCACGCGGGAGAGCTGGGAGTTCCACGGCCAGTATTACGACTTCCCGGCGCGCAACGTGATTCCCAAGCCGTTCCAGAAGCCGCATCCGCCGCTCTGGGTCGCCTGCTCCAACATCGCAGACCATCGGCAAGGCCGGCGAATGGGGCATGGGCGCGCTCGGCTTCACCTTCGTCACGCCCGAGGCGGCGCGCGCCTGGGTGCACAAGTACTACAACAACCTGCTGAACAACTCGCAGAAGCTCACCGACTATCCGAGCAATCCCAACGTCGCGATGGTCTCGGGCTTCATGTGCGCGGCGACCGACGCGGAGGCCGAGGCCAAGGCCGCCGGCTGGACCTTCTTCATCTTCGCGCTCTCCTACTACGGCCGCAAAGGCGTCGATGCGCCGGGCACCTCCGACCTCTGGAAGGAGTACCAGAGCTGGAAGGGCGGGCCGGAGGAGAAGAAGGCGCTGGAGTCGGGCCTGATCGGCTCGCCGGAGACCATCCGCCGGAAGCTGCGCCAGTTCCAGCAGAGCCGCGTCGACCAGGTGATCCTGCTGAACCAGGCCGGCAAGACCAGCCACCAGGACATCTGCGATTCGCTCGAGCTGTTCGCCAGGGAAGTCATGCCCGAGTTCCACGCCGCCGAGGCCGAGCACGCCGAGTGGAAGCGCAAGGTGCTGGCGCGCGAGATCGTGCTCGAGGATCTCGACGTCCAGAAGTACGACATCTACAGCCACCAGAACGAGCACATCGTCCGGCTCACGCCCGAGCAGCTCAAGGCCAAGATGGCCGAGAAGGAAGCGAAGCGGGCATGAGTCCGGCTTGATTCCCGTCCTGATCGCGGGCGGCGGGCCGGTCGGCATGACCCTGGCCCGCACGCTGGCCTCTCTTCGGCGTGCGCTGCCTGCTGGTCGAGCGCAATCCGACGACCACGCGGCATCCCAAGATGGACATCACCAACGGCCGCTCGATGGAGCTGTTCCGCCGGCTCGGCCTGGCCGACAGGCTGCGCGCCGTTGCCGTGCCCGAGGCCAACAATTTCGACGTCTCCTGGATCACCTCGCTCGCCGCAGGGGGCCGCGAGCTGCATCGCTTCCGCTATCCGAGCGTGATCGAGAAGCGCGCCGAGATCCGCGCCCGGAACGACGGCACCCAGCCGCGCGAGCCCGCCATGCGCGTCAGCCAGGTCATGATCGAGCCGGTGCTGCGCGACGCCATCCTGGGCGATCCGCTGGTCGACGCGCGCTGGGGCGTGGCATTCGAGGATTTCGCCCAGGATGAAACGGGCGTCACCGTCACCCTGCGGGTCGTCGAGACCGGCGAGACCGAGACGGTGCGCTGCGGCTTCCTTGCCGGCTGCGACGGCGGCTCCACGTCGTGCGCGAGCAGCTCGGCATCGCCTGCGAGGGCAGCGCCGCCGTCGCGCACCGCTACATGATCCATTTCCGCTCCGATGCGCGCGACCTGCTGCAGGCCTTCGGCGTCGCCTGGCACTACCAGACCGACAAGGGCACGCTGATCGCGCAGGACGACAAGGACACCTGGACCCTGCAGACGCGGCCGCCACCCGGCGTCGATCCGACGGCGTCGATCCCGACGCCGATCCTCGACGCCTGGGCCGGCCGCGTCCTTCGCGCGTGAGATCCTGGTCGCCAATCCCTGGTTCACGCATCTGCTGCTGGCCGAGCGCTACAGCGACGGCCGCGTGCTTCCTGGCGGGCGATGCGGCGCACCAGTACATCCCGACCGGCGGCTACGGCATGAACACCGGCATCGGCGATGCCGTCGATCTCGGCTGGAAGCTCGCCGCGACGCTGAAGGGCTTCGCCGGCGCGGGCCTGCTCGAGAGCTACGAGCGCGAGCGGCGGCCGGTCGGCCATCGCAACCGCCTTGCCTCGGAGCGGCACACCGGCGTGCGCCTCAAGATCGCCGAGCTCTACCAGAACGAACGCGATCCCGAGGCCCTGGCGCGCGGCATCGCGGCCCTGGGCAATGCCGAGAACGAGAGCTGGGGCATCGAGTTCGGCTACCGCTACGACGGCGTCGAGGGCGACCCGGTGGTCTACGCGCCGACCACCGCGCCCGGCGCGCGCCTGCCCAGCACCTTCCTGCACGACGGCACCGCGCTCTACGACCGGCTCGGCCCGTGGTTCACCCTGCTGCGTCTTCGGCGATGCCGACCCGTCGCCATTGATCGACGCCGCGCCCGTGCCGCTCGACATCGTGATCGTCGACGACCCCGCAGCTTGCGCCGATCTACGAGGCCAAGCTCGTGCTGGTCCGCCCCGACACCCACGTCGCCTGGCGCGGCGACCCTGCGACGATGGCGCGCGGTATGGCAGAGTGTGCTGGGGTGAAGAAGGCGCAGGCGCCGGATAAGGAACCGCGTCATTCCCTGGTGGAGCGCCGAAGCCGAAGTCCGCGGCGCGTGATCATGCCATCGTCTCTTTTTTCGAAGGGCTGGCCTGCCTCGTCAGCACGTGCCGGTTAATGCGGCGGGAGAGATTTGTATTTTACCTTGTTTTGGCGTGACGATTTCTTTTAAAGACGGGTTAGATTTTTTGAGTTGGGCATGAAATCACCGCGCGTTTCTTGCGCATGTATCGCTGCTGGCCTTCGGCCGCCGCAAGGAGCGCCGGCCCTTCGCCTTCAGCTTCTGCATGCGGAGGTGGCGCTGCGCAGCTGGGCGCCCAACATCTGGCAGGAGCTGCACGGCCTTGCCGTCGGACTGAAGATTCCGCTCCAGCGCGCGGTCGCCGAATACTCCAACGGTCGCCTGCGCTATCCGCCGCGTGGTCGCCAGGCGGCGATGGCGCGAGCCTCTATGTCCGCAACTACGAGCACGATCTTCGCCGCTACGACCGGCTCCTGGTCGCCGCGCAGCCCAAGGGCGTCCATGCCAGCATCGGTTTCTCCGACCGCTTCACCGGCCGCGTCGACGGCATGATCGAGCACGGCCTCTGTCTCGGTCTGCACCACGTGGCGCGGCGGCCGCGCAGCCGGGCCTCGCCTGCATCCTGATCGTGCGCATGGGCTCGACCAAGCGCCACCACGCGCGAGCCGTGGCGTTGCTGCGCAGATCCCCCACGGCTTGCCTCCAACTATTCGCTGATGATGCCGCCGTCTCCGCGGCCGTCGTCGAGGCCTCGGTCGAGGCGTTCGCCGTGCGCGAAACGACCATCTCGCCTGCAGCATCATTTCCGTCGCCGGCGCTGCAGGCCTACAACCGCGCAATCACCGTTCGCGCCGGCATCTGCCCACTCTCGGGATTCGCTCGCCGGGGCTGCCGGCCGATGAGCTGTCCAAGGCACTGAACAACTCGCTCTCGCCGGTATTCGATCACCGCTACGGTTCGGTCGGCGCGCTGCATACGATCGTCTGCACGCCCGCCGCGCGACGCCTGCTGGTCGGTGTCGGCGCGACGCCGCGGCCGCGAGCCTCGACCTCGCTGACCGCGAGCACGCCGCTCCTCCTGCCGGCGCTGAGCGGCCAGCTCGGCGCACGCGTCCAGCAGCGACGGCGCCGGCAGGGTCTTCATCGGCACGCCGCTCACACGCGCTGTTCAAGGATCTGACGCTCAGAACGCGACCTTTGCCAAGTCAGCCTGGCCGGCGCGAGGTTCGACGATATCGATTCAGCAATTCTCATCCGTCGACTGCAATTCGCCGCATCATCGCCGGCTCGGCGTGAAGCAGCTCCAGGCAGCGTCGATCGGCAGCGGCGGCAGGCGTGCAATGAAGATCGCTGTCATCGGCGGCGGCATCGGCGGCCTCTCCGCGGCGCTGCATCTCCTGCAGGCCGGCTTCGACGTCCATGTCTACGAGCAGGCGCCGCGCATCGGCGAGATCGGCGCCGGCATCCAGATGAGCCCGAACGCCTCGCGCCTGCTGATCCGGCTCGGCCTGAAGTCCGCGCTGGACGCGGCCGGCGTCCGGCCGCTGGCCGTGCATCAGCGGCGCTGGGACGACGGCCGCACCCTGCAGCGCGCGCCGCTCGGTCCCGAGATCGAGGCGACGTTCGGCGCGCCCTATTATCACCTTCACCGCGCCGACCTCGCCGACCTGCTGGCCGCGGCGTTCCCGCCGGAGCGCCTGCATGTCGGCCACAGGCTCGTCGACCTCGAGCAGAGGGGCGACCGCGGTCGTCGCGCGTTTCGACAACGGCGCGTGCGGTCGAGACGGACCTGCTGATCGGCGCCGACGGTATCCATAGCCGCGTGCGCCATCTCATGTTCGGTCCGGAGAAGCCGCGCTTCACCGGCTGCGTCGCCTGGCGCGGGCTGGTGCCGGCCGAGCGGTTGCGCATCTCGGGATCGAGGTCGCGTCGAACAACTGGATGGGGCCGGACGGCCATGTGCGTTCACTACTGGGTGCCGGCGGGCGGATTCATGAACGTCGTCTGCGTCGTCGAGCATGGCGACTGGACGTACGACATCTGGACCGACAGGGGCGACGTGGCCGACGCCCTGGCGCGCTACGAGGGCTGGCATCCGACGGTGCGCAGCCTGATCTCAGCCTTTCCCGAGACTTACATCTGGGCGCTGCACGACCGCCTGCCGCTGCCGAGCTGGAGCGGCGGCCGAGTCACGCTGCTGGGCGATGCCTGCCATCCCATGCTGCCCTTCATGGCGCAGGGCGCCGCGCAGTCGATCGAGGATGGCGCGGCGCTGGCGTCGCTGCTCGAGGCGACGCCCGACGACGTGCCGGCCGCGCTGCGCCGCTACGAGGAGATGCGCAAGCCGCGCGCGACGCGTCTGCAGGAAGCCAGCGCCGACAACCGCACGCGCTTCCATCTGCATGATGGCCCCGACCAGCAGAAGCGCGACGAGGCGATGGCCAAATCTGGCGACCGCTCGATCGCCAATATCGGCTGGCTCTACGCGCACGACGCGGCGGCCGTGACCTGACGGCTTCAGCGCGGCGGCGCCGTTTGGAACGACCGGGGCGTGTCGAGTATGGCGACGAGAACCGCACAAACCGGCGGAAGGGCGACCCCTCCGCGTTCCAGGGTCACCGCCACTTCGATGGGCCGCCAGAGGTAACGGATGGCGTCCAGCCCCGTGCTGGGCCTGGCTTCGTTCAATACGAACAGTGTCGGCTCGCGGCCCGGCCGATCGGCGGGCTGCACCTGGATGTGCACCGTTCCGCTGGGCCTGTCCTGATCGACGCACGGGCGGAGACGGAAGGCGACGGTCGACTTCGTGAAAAAAGGATCGATCAGCCCGCTGCGGTCGGTGAAATCGATGGTCGCGCTTCCGGCCGGCTTCGCGGCGCTGAGCTCGAAAATGAGACCATCGTTGCCGATATGCACGTTGGGACCCGTTTCGGAGATGAGCACATTCGTCCCCGGAACGGCCATGTCACCGGCGAGATAGTCGTTGGACGGCATGTCCGGCGCGGATCGCGCGGCGTCCCCGGTCGCCGTGTTCGAGGACAGCGGAAACAGGAGCCACAGCAGCACCGCCACCACGACGAGTGCCAGTGCCGATGCCACAAGCGCTGTCTTCCAGATCCCCGCCATGAGACGCCTACATCTCTACAGGTTCGAAGTTTCCGATCCTTCATCCCGCGCGCGGCCATGGCCGGCGCATGATCACTTGTTCGGATTGATCAGGAATTTCTCGCCGGTCGCGCGCTTGTTGTAGACGGCGATGTTCTCGAGATCGAGCACCTCGGGCAGCGAGATCACCTTGGTGTAGTGGCTGGCGAAGGTGGTCTTCAGCCCGTTGACCACGCGCTCGCGCAGGCGCGCCTGGTCGGGCCGGCCGATCTTCTGCAGGAACGGCGTCAGCAGCCAGCCGCCGACGCCCCACGCCATGCCGTAGTTGCGCGTCAGCTCGACCGCGCCGGTGTTGAGGCTGCCGTAGATATAGACCTGCTTGTGCGTGGTCGAGCCGTAGCGGCTGTATTCCTTGGCGGTCTTGTTGAGCGCCATCTCCATGGCGGTGAGGATCTGGCTGGCGAGCTTGCCGCCGCCGATCGCGTCGAAGGCGATCGTGGCGCCGGTCTCGACCAGCGCCTGGATCAGGTCGTCCATGAAGCTCGGGCGAGGTCGAATTCGACCACGTGCTTGGCGCCGATGTCGCGCAGGATCTTGGCCTGCGCGGCGCTGCGCACGATGTTCACCAGGCCGATGCCGTCCTCGATGCAGATCTTGTTCAGCATCTGGCCGAGGTTGGAGGCGGCGGCGGTGTGCACCAGCGCCTTGTGGCCCTCGCGCTTCATGGTCTCGGTCATGCCGAGCGCCGTCAGCGGATTGACGAACCACGAGGCGCCCTCCGCGGCCGCTCGTGCCGGCCGGCAGCGGCTGGCAGTCGCGCGCCTTCAGGAGCCGGTATTGCGCATACATGCCGCCGCCGACCATCGACACCGTCTTGCCCATCAGCGCCTGCGCGGCATCGGACGCGCCCGCCTTGATCACCGTGCCCGCGCCCTCGTTGCCGACCGGCATCGCCTGGTCGAGCCGCGCCGCCAGGAAGGGCAGGGCGCCTGCGGGCACCTTGGCCGTGACCTTGAGGCCCGCGCCGCTGCCGCTCGCCTTGGCCGCGCCGACATGTCGGCCGGGCCCAGCAGCAGGCCGAGGTCGGACGGGTTGATCGGCGTCGCCTCGACCTTGACCACGACCTGGTCCGGGCCGGGCTCGGGCATTCGGCCTCTCGGCCAGCGACAGCTCGAGCTCGCCGCTCTTGGTGATCAGCGAGCGGAGCTGCAATCCCGTGGTCATCCTTGATCTCCGCTGTTCGATGAATTCGCGCCTTGTTAGCATGCCGCGCAGCCAACGGGGGAGACAGGGATGGCGAATTGGCAGGCGTCGCTGCTCATGCAGTCGCTCAGCACCGGCACGGTGCTGACTTTCCAGCGCGACCGGATCGACGCAGGACGAAGTGCCGACCCTGCATGGCGGCGACACTTTCTACGGCAGCCTGCCCGACGGCGATCCGTTCGGCGGCACCGTGATCCAGCGGCACGAGAACCGGGCGATCGTCGAGGTCGACCAGAAGCGCTACCACCTGCACAAGGCGCAACCCCACGAGACGACGGACCAGGACCGCAGCATCGACCAGCCCCACGAATTCTGGGTCATCGATTGACACCGCGCCTTCCTCCCCGGGGAGGAAGAGGAGAGAGCATGATCGAAGTCAACGGCATGGCGCACGTCATCCTCACGGTCAGCCAGTGGGAGAAGGCGCGCGCCTTCTATGGCGAGCTGCTGCCCTTCCTCGGCCTGAAGAAGGTCTATGACGGCAACAATTTCCTCTATCACGTGGGCGGCCGCACCGCGCTCGGCATCCAGCGCTGCGCCGAGGAACATGCGGATGCGCGCTTCGTGCAGAACCGCGTCGGCCTGCATCACCTCTGCTTCCGCGCCCGCAGCCGCGAGGACGTCGACAGGGTCGCCGACAAGCTCCGATCGATGGGCGCCGCCATCGACCGCGGCCCGCTGGAGGGCAACTTCGCGCCCGGCTACTACTTCTCGTCTTCGAGGATCCCGACGGCATCCGGCTGGAAGTGAACTTCATCCCCGGCCGCGGCCTGCTCGCCGCCGATCCGCCCCTCAATCCCAGCGACGATCCCAACTGGGACCAGAACCCGTAAGGACCACGAGCAGGCTGACTCGGGACGCAAGGGCCGCTTGACTCGTCCATTATACTGGATGATCTTCCAGGAAGATGGATATCAACGGCCGCATCGCCGCGCGCGTGCGCCAGCTCAGGACCGAATGCGGTCTCGCGCTGGAGGCCCTGGCCGATCGCTCGGGCGTCAGCCGTTCGATGATCTCGCTGATCGAGCGCGGCGAGAGCAGCCCCACCGCCGTCGTGCTGGAGAAGCTCGCGACCGGCCTCGGCGTGCCGCTCGCCGCGCTGTTCGACGCGCCCGCGGCGCCATCCGATCCGCTGTCGCGGCGCAAGGACCAGGTCGAATGGCGCGATCCCGCCTCGGGCTACATCAGGCGCAACGTCTCGCCGCCCGGCTTCCCGTCGCCGCTGCACATCGCGGAGGTGCTCTTCCCCGCCGGCGCCCGCGTCGCCTACGAGACGGGCGCGCGCCCCGGCGTCACGCACCAGCAGATCTGGGTGCTGCAGGGCACGATCGAGGTCGCGCTGGGCAGGCAGCGGCATGAACTGCATGCCGGCGATTGCCTTGCCATGGTGCTGGACCGGCCCATCACCTACCGCAACCGCACCGCCAGGCCGGCGCGCTACGCCGTGATCCTCTCGCACCAGCCGCACGGCTGACGCGATGGGCGCCGCCGATGTCGCCGCCGCGCTTGCAAGCGCGCTGCTGCATGCCGGCTGGAATGCCGCCGTCAAGGCCGATGCTCATCCGGCGCGCGCCATGACCGCCCAGATGGTCCTGGGCGCGGTGCTGGTCGTGCCTGGGCTGCTGTGGTCCGGCCTGCCCGCCGCGGCGGCCTGGCCCTGGATCGCGGCCTCGACCTTGATGAACGTGCTCACCGTCGCGGCGCTGCTGCGCGCCTATGAGCTGGGCGGCTTCGGCATCGTCTATCCCACCGTGCGCGCCGTGGCGGTGCTGCTGGTCGTGCCGCTGGCGGCGCTGGTCGCCGGCGGCTGGCCGGGACCGATGGCGTTGCTGGGCATCCTGGTGATCGCCGCGTCGCTCGGCGTGCTGGCCGTGGATGCCTCGCGCGCCCGCGGCTTTTCTCTGCGCGCCCTGGCCTGGACGCTCGCGGCGGGCCTGGGCACGGCGGCCTATATCCTGTGCGATGCGCGCGGCGTGCGCGCCGCCGGCTCGCCCCTGGCCTATGGCTTCGTGGTTTCGATCGCCAATGCCGCGGCGATGTGCTGGCGGCAGCGCCGGGCCGGCCCGCCCTGGCGGCAGCTTCGCGGCCAATGGACGAGGGCCGTGCCGACGGCGCTCGCTTCCGTCGCCTCCTACCTGCTGATCCTCTGGGTGTGGGGCCATGCGCCCGTCGCGCCGGCCGCCGCGCTGCGCGACACGAGCTCGGTCTTTGCGCTGCTGATCGCCGTTCTCTGGCTCAAGGAACCCTTCACGCGCACACGTCTTGTCGCCGTGCTGCTGGCCGCCGCGGCGGTGCCATTGCTGAGGCTGGGCTAGCGACCGGCGTCCGGTTCGCGGCCGACGGCATACGCGAACAATAATCAATTGCAGAATTGCGACGGCTCGCCTAAGCTTGCGGCCGCTCCTGGCGAGCCGCCGCCGCTCCGCCCGCCGGACATCGGGATCGAATGGCGGAGGCAAGCGTAGATGGATGCGGTTTTCGCGGCGGCAGCCGGCCTGCGGGTGATGGGCGAGGAGGAAGCGATCGAGATCGGCTTCCCTGCCGTGGCTGCCTATCATGGCCAGTCGGCGCTCGCGATGCTGGCCATCACCTTCCAGGGCCTGCGCGGCGCCTTCGAGATCCTGTCGCCATCCGTGCCGCCGCCACGGGCGGAGATCGCGATCGTCAGTGGCCATCCCGGCCCCGGGGTGCGCGACGCCTTCGAATTCGTCACGCGCGCCTCGACGCGCGGCGCCTACGTCGTCGATCGCACCTTGCCGAAATCCCGTCTCAACCCGCGTGCCGACATCTCCTACAGCTTTCGCCTCAGCCTGCGCGGACGCACGGTCGAGGCCGCCCTGCGCGCGAGCGTGTTGCCCGACCGCTTCTTCGAGCTGTTCGGCCTTGCGACCGACGATGCGGTGGCCGCGGTGGAGCTCAGCGACCTCAAGCGGGCGATCGCCGCCCGCGCCCTGCAGTCGGCGCCGGCCGCGTTGTTCGATTTCGCGTGAGCCCCACCATCCTCTCGCTCGCCTGCGGCCTGGCCGATGGCGCCACGGCGCGCCTGGCGAAGGCGGCCGGCGCCGCCGGCCGTGTGCAGGCCGCCGGCCAGTATGCTTTCGATGAGCTGCCGCTGGAGCAGTACGACGCGCTGCTGATCTCCATGCACGCCGACCAGCGCTTCCTCGCCGCGAGGCGCGAGCGGCTGGACGAGTTCGTCCGCCACGGCGGCACCGTGGTCGCCAACGGTCACGTCGCCTACCCGTTTCTCACAGGCCTCACGCCGTTCCAACCCATCGAGACCTACGGTCTGGCCGATCTCGCCGTCAATCGCGAGGCGTCCCACCCCGTCTGGGAGGGCGTCGATCCGTCGGACCTCACCTTCCGCCGCGGCGTCGCGGGTTTCTACGGTCGCGGCTGGCATCAGCCGCCCGACGGCGCGACGGTCCATGGCAGTCTCGGGCCGCGCCGCCTGCCGCTCGACTTCACTTGGGGCCTGGGACGCGGCCGCGTGCTGTTCCACGGCGGCAACGACATCTGGCAGTTCGATTCCGCCCAGGACTCCACTCGCCGCATCGTGCCCCAGCTCGTGCACTGGCTTCTGTCTCCGGAGACGACATGACGCTCGCAGTGCTCGACGGCGGCACGTACTACCATCACGAGACGATCCACGGCGCGCGCTATCGTGGCCTGTTCGACCGCTCGATCTACATTCCCGAGCTGGCGCCCGCCGACCTCGACGGCGTGGCCTTGCTGATCGTGCCGGACCGCTCGCCGCCGGATCTGCTGTGCCGCCATGCCGGCCTGTTCGGCGCGTTCCTGCAGCGCGGCCGCACCCTGGTGGTGCTGGGCGAGAACGCGGCGGAGACCTGGGCGCCCGGCGTCGTCTGGTCGCCGCGGCCCACGAACTTCTGGTGGTGGCTGCAGCCCGGCGCCGTCTCGCCGCAGCGCCTCGAGCGGCCGGATCATGAGCTGTTCCGCTTCGTCTCCTTCCGGGACAGCATCTGGCATTTCCATGGCGTCCTGCAGCCACCCTGCGGCGCCGAGACGCTGATCGCCGTGCCGGCCGACGCCGACGGGTACGATGGCGGCGCGCTGCTCTACGACGATCGCGTCTCGACCCGAGGGCGGCTGCTGGTATCGACGCTCGATCCCTTCTACCACCACGGCAGCCGCTTCATGCCGGCCACGACCCGCTTCCTCGACGGCTTCCTGCCGTGGGCGCGCGAACTTGCCCATCGCACGGCCGCCTGAAGCGCAGGCCGCCGCGGCGGTCCGCCGGTCAGAAGCGCTTGCGCAAGGTGACCGTGAAGTTGGTGCCGGGCTCGGTCAGCGGGTTCGTCGCCGACCAGGGATAGGCCATGCTGGGCACCGTCGAGCCGCGGACGTACGCCGTGTTGAAGATGTTCTCCAGCCCCAGGATCAGGGTCGCGTCGCCCATGTCCTGCGAGACGAGCTCGTTGAGCTTCAGCTCCACATAGGCGTTGGCCACGGCATAGCCTGCCGTCGGAAACTCCTGGGCCGGATCGATGCGCGTCTTCGACGCCGCCCAGTCGATGCGGCCGATCACCGAGAAGGCGCCGCTCGGCGGCGCGTACTGGGCGCCGAAATTGCCGAACAGCGGCGTGATGTAGGGCACCGGCACGTTGGTCGTGAGGTTGGTTGCAAGCAGCGTCGTGGCGGCGCCGAACAGCGTGACGGGCGGCAGAATCTGCCAGCGGCCCTCGAGCTCGGCGCCGTCAATGGTCACGGTGCCGACATTCTGGCGCTGCGTGTTGCCGTTGCCGATCTGGACGGTCGAGATGAAGTTCTCGAACCGGCTGTGGAAGGCGGCGAGCGTCAGGCTGGCGGAAGGCAGGTGCATGCGGTAGCCGACCTCGAAGGTGAGCCCGCGCTCGGGTTCGATGGACGGATTGGGAAGCTGCAGTCCCGAGCTGGTGACGCTGCTGGTGTACTTGTCGAAGGTCGTCGGCGCGCGGAACGACGTCGCGACGTTGCCGTACAGCTCGAGCGCCTCGATCGGCCGGAAGGCCACTCCAAAGGCCCCGGTGACGGCGCTGTCGACCACGTTGTTGGCGGCTGCATAGATCGGCAGCAGGGCGGGCGACGCCAGCGGCGACAACGCCGAGCGCGTGTTGATCCAGTCGTAGCGCACCGAGCCGGACAGCGTCCATTGCTCGGTCGGCAGCCACTCCTGCAGGCCGAATACGCCGAAATTCGTCTGCCCCGTGGCCGGGCCGGTCTGCCTCGACGAGGTAAAGTTGGTGGCCGCGATCACGCCTGTCGGGCCGTAGCGCGTCACCTGGTTCCAGCTCCACGGACCGGGACGCTCTTCGTTGTAGAAGTCGGTGCCGATCGTCGTCTTGGCCTGGCCGCCGGCCAGCGTCCAGGGGATCTCGCCCGACAGGCGGCCGCCCACGACGGTCGGTCCGATGACGTTGCTTTCCGTGAAGGTGTTGCGCGAGGACACCGCGTTGTTGGTGTTGGATTGCTCGGTATAGAAGCTGTTGATGTAGACGCTCGCCTCGACCTGCCGCACCGGCCCTTCGTTGAAGGTGCCCGAATACGCAACGCTCGCCATGTCGACCCTGTTGTCGTCGCCGCGGGACCGGATGTAGGGCGCGCCGGGCGCGCCGGCATTGCCGTCGCTGATGCGCTGGTCGCGCAGGTCGACGCTGATGCGATGGCCGGGCGCGGGCGTATAGCCGATCGTGGCGGCTCCGCCGACGGCCCGGAAATCGCTGTTGGGGATGGTGCCCAGCGCGGTCTGGTAGTTGCCCCCCTGGCGGATGCCGTAGGCGACGCGCGCATCGAAACCCAGGCCCGCGCCTTCGATGTCGGCATGGCCGTTGGTGGTGCCGGCCGCCGTGCCGCCGGTGAGGTCGGTGCCGCCGCCGGTAACCTGCAGCGGCATGCTGTGATCGGGCGCCGACTTGGCGCGCTTGGTCACGATGTTGATCAGGCCGCCCAGCGCGTCGCTGCCGAACAGGCCGGAGGCGGGGCCGCGGATCACCTCGATGCGCTCGATCTCTTCCGGCGGGAAGTACAGGAACTGCAGCGTGTTGCGGCCGCGGAAGCGGTTGCCGTTGACGAACACGGGCACGCGGAAGTCGTTGGTGTTCAGGCCGCGCACGAAGACTTGGCCGCCGATGCCGCCGGTCCGCGAGATCGTCACGCCCGGCACCTGGTCCAGGATGCCGGTGATGCTCGACGGGCTCATGAGCTCGATCTGTCGCCGGCCGATGACGCTGATCGACTGCGTCGGCGAGTGGAGGATGGTCGGCTCGAGAAGCTGTGGGCTGTACGGCTCGGTGCTCGGCGCGCTGGTGACGGTGATGGCGGGCAGCGACTGCGTGGTCTGGCCTGCCGGCGGAGCCGTCTGCCCGCGCGCCTCGACGGCGACCAGCGCGACGACGATCGTTCCCAGTGCCCTTGCCTTCGCCATGACAATCCCCGTTGGGAGTTCGTGTCCGTTGGCGACGGCTTGGGACTGTGTTGCGGGAGAATTGAACCTCGGCGAGATTGCTACTAAGACTCACTTGCAAATGCAATCTCATTTTGGAGAACGACGATGGATCGATTGACGCAGCCCGGGCAGGGCCGATGGCTGTCGGTGACGGCCAGCGTTGCGATGTCCGCCGCGCTGGCGTTGGCGCCGTCGGCTTCTGCCAAGGACATCGTCGACGGCCGGGGACGGCGCGTCGCTCTCCAGGCGCCGGCGCAGCGCGTGGTCTTCCTGCCGATGCCGGCGCCCTCGATGTATATCGGCATCGACGGCGGCGAGAAGCGCATCGTCGGCATCAATCCCGCATCGGCGGCGGCCATGCGCGACGGCATCCTCGGCCGGCTCTTTCCGGGCACCGCGTCCATTGCGACCGACATCACCAGCGGCGCCGGCGTGATGCCGAATGTCGAGGCGATCCTCGCCTTGCAGCCTGACGCGGTGTTCCAGTGGGCGAGCTCGGGGCCGGAGCCGATCGAGGCGCTGGACCGTGCCGGCCTCGCGACGCTGGGCATGCGCTACGGCAGCCAGGACGACATGGCCGCCGACATCGCGATGATGGGCCTCGTCGCGGGCAAGCCCGGGCGGGCGGCGGAGATCGTGCGCCGGCAGCACGAGCGTCAGGCGGCGATCGCCGCGGCGCTGGCCGACCTGCCCACGGCATCGAGGCCGCGCGTGCTGGCGCTCGCCCGCGCCACCAATTCCTTCCGGGCAGCCGGCGCCGGCTCGTACACCGACTTCTATATCCGCCTCGCCGGCGGCCGGAACGTGGCGGCCTCGGGCCCTGCCGCCGCTGGCGCCCTCACGCTGGAGCAGATCCTGGCGTGGGATCCCGAGGTCGTCCTGCTCGGCAATTTCGACACGGCGATGCCGGCCGACCTCTACGGCGATCCACGCTGGCAGGCGGTGAGCGCCGTCGCCGGCCGCCGCGTCTATCGCGTCCCGCTGGGGGGCTATCGCTGGGATCCGCCGAGCCTGGAATCGGCCCTCACCTGGACGTGGCTCGCCGGTCTCCTGCATCCCGACCGCGCGCCCTTCGACCTGCGGGCCGACATGCGCGACTGGTATCGCTTCCTCTACGACCATGCGCTGACGGACGCCGAGATCAACTCGATCCTGTTCGTCGGCGCCAATGCCGCTTCGGTCGGCTACGACCGATATCGCGCGCCGTGACGCTTTCTTCGTCAAGGGCTTGAAGGATGGCCGAGCGCGGCATGGAAGCGGAACAGGCGCTGGAGTCGCCGACGCGCAACTCGGCGCGCCAGATCGCGATCGTTGCAGGCTTTGCCGGGCTGCTGGTGGTCGCCATCCTGGTGTCGCTTGCCGTCGGCCGCTATCCGGTGTCGATCGACCATGTCGTCCGGATTCTTCTCGCGCCGGTCGTCGGCGGTGTTGTCGATTGGAAGCCGACCGAGCAGCTCGTCGTCCTGACCGTGCGGCTGCCGCGCGTCCTGCTGGCCGGTGTGACGGGCGCGGGCCTCGCGCTGAGCGGCGCCGTTCTCCAGGGCATCTTCCGCAACCCGCTGGTCGGGCCGCAGACCATCGGCGTCTCCTCCGGCGCGGCCCTGGGCGGCGTGACCGCGATCCTGCTGGCGGGCTTCGGCGTCGGCGTCACCGTCGGCGCTTTCGCCGGTGCCGTCGCGGCGTTGCTCGCCGTGCTCGCCCTTCACCGCGCCGACAGCGTGTCTCCGGTCCTGTCGCTCATCCTCGCCGGCGTGGTTGTCGGCACCTTCTGCGGCGCGCTGGTCGGCTTCGTGACCTTTATCGCCGATCCCGAGACCAAGCTGCCCGGCATCGTCTTCTGGCTGCTCGGCAGCTTCGGCGCGGCGACTTGGCCCAGGCTGGCGCTGGCCGGCGCCTGCACGGCGGCGGCCGGCGCCGTGCTGCTGGCGATGCGCTGGCGCATCAACCTCCTGTCGCTGGGCGACGAGGAGGCGCGAAGCATGGGCGCCCGGCCCGCCGCCGACCGGCTCATCCTGCTGGCCGGCGTGTGCCTGATCGTGGCCGCGCAGGTCGCGGTCAGCGGCACGGTCGGATGGGTCGGCCTGGTGGTGCCCAATCTTGCGCGGATGATCGTCGGCGCGGACCATCGCCGGCTGCTGCCGGTCGCCACATTGATCGGCGCCACCTTCCTGATCGTCTCCGACACCTGCGCGCGCGGCGTCAGCGCGGCCGAGATCCCGGTGGGCCTGGTCACCGCCGTCGTCGGCACGCCGGTCTTCGCCTATCTGCTGCGGCGCACCGCCGCCGACCGTTCGCCATGATCGAGATCGCCGACGCCGGCCACTGGTTCCGGCGCGATCGCTGGCTGTTCCGCAGCCTGTCGTTCGATGTGCCGGAGGGCGGTATCGCTGCCATCCTCGGACCCAACGGGCGGGGCAAGACGACGCTGCTGCGCGCCGTCTGCGGCGCGCTCGCCTTGAAGGAGGGCACGGTCGCCACGACGGGGGCGGTCGGCTATGTGCCGCAGGCGCACGCCGCCGTCGCCTATCGCGCCATCGACATGGTGCTGCTCGGTCGCAGCCGCCGACTGGGCCGTTTCGCGGCGCCAGGCCGCGCCGACGTCGCGGCGGCCCAGGCCTGTCTCGACGAGGTCGGCCTCGGCCACATCGCCGGCCAGCGCTACGACCGGCTGAGCGGTGGCCAGCGCCAGCTCGTCCTGCTGGCGCGGGCGCTCGCGAGCGACTGTCGCGTCCTGGTGCTCGACGAGCCCGCCTCGGCGCTCGACCTCGCCAATCAGGGCATCGTGCTGCGCCTGATGCGGCGGCTCGCCGTCGAGCGCCGCCTCTCCGTTCTTTTCACCACGCACCATCCCGACCATGCGCTGGCGGTGGCCGATCGCGCCCTGCTGCTTCTCGACGAGGCCCGGCACGTCTTCGGTCCCGCCGGCGAGACGCTGAGCGAGGCGAACCTCGGGCGCCTCTACGGCGTGGCGGTGCGCCGGGTGGCTTTCGCCGATGGCGCAGCGACTGCGCAGACCGTCGTTGCCCTGCACGGCCTCGGCCGCGGATGATTCGATGCCGCTCTAACCCTTCACCGACCCCGCCGTGAGTCCCGCCACGTAGTGTTCGACGAAGAACGAGTAGATGATCGCCACCGGCACCGAGCCCAGCAGCGCCGCCGCCATGAGCTGGCCCCAGTAGAAGACGTCGCCGCGGATCAGCTCGGTGATGGCGCCGACCGGCACGGTGCGCACGTCCGTCTTGGTGAGGAAGATGAGGGCGTAGAGGAACTCGTTCTGCGCCAGGGTGAAGGCGAAGATGCCGGCCGAGATGAAGCCCGGCGTGCAGATCGGCAGCACGATGCGCCACATCGCCTGCAAGTGGCTGGCCCCGTCGATGCGCGCCGCCTCCTCGAGCTCGAGCGGCACGCTCTTGAAGTAGCCCATGAGCAGCCAGGCGCAGAACGGCACCAGCAGGGTGGGATAGGTCAGGATCACCGAGGTGAGCGTGCCGCCGAGCCCCAGGCTGTTGATGAGGTCGGCCATCGGGATGAACAGCAGCGGCTGCGGCACGAGATAGCTTCCGGCCACGCCGATGGCGATCAGCGCCGCGCCGGGGAAGTTGATGCGCGCCAGCGGATAGGCGAGCATGACGCCCAGCACCAGCGAGATTGCCGTCGTCACCACCGCGACCAGCATGGTGTTCCACGTCCACAGCAGGAACGACGTCTCGGTCAGCAGGTCGATGTAGTGCTTCAGGGTCGGCGCGTGGACCAGCAGCGGCATGTTGTGCGTGTTGTAGAGTTCGCTGTTGGGCTTCAGCGACGTCACCGCCATCCAGTAGAACGGGAACAGCGTGAAGATGAGCGACGCCGCCAGCGGCAGCCATAGATGCATCATCTTCACGCGCCAACCGCGGGCGACGACCATCAGCGCCTCTTCATGTAGATGGTGAGAGCCACGATCAGCAGCGCCAGCGGCGGCAGCATGGCGAGCGCCACCGAGGCGCCGCGGCCGAGCTGGCCTGCGCTCATGGCGATGTTGAACGAATAGACGGCGAAGAGATTGGTGGCGTTGGCCGGCCCGCCGTTCGTCAGCACATAGACGAGCTGGAAGTCGGCGAAGGTGAAGATCAGCGAGAACAGGGTGACGATCAGCAGCACCGGCTGCAGGAGCGGCAGCGTGACGTACCAGAAGCGGTGCCACGAGCTCGCGCCGTCGATGGTCGCGGCGTCATAGAGATCGCCGGGAATGGTCTGCAGCCCCGCCAGCAGGGTGATGGCGTAGAACGGCATGCCGCGCCAGATGTTGACGAAGATCACCGAGCACATCGCCAGGAAGGGATTGCCGAGCCAGGACGGGCCAGGCGGCGCCATGCCGAACCAGATCAGGATCCAGTTCACGACGCTGAAGGCGGGATCGAGGATCCACATCCAGGCCACCGTGCTCAGCACCGTGGGCACGATGAAGGGCAGCAGCACGAGCGCGCGCACCAGATTCTTGAAGCGGAAGTTCTGGTTCATCACCAGGGCAAGGCCGAGCCCGCCGATCGCCTTCAGAATGGTGGCGACGATCGTATAGACGAAGGTGTTGCGCACCACGTGCCAGAAGATCGGGTCTTGGGCGTCGGCGACGAAGTTGGCCAGGCCGACGAAGCTCGCCTCGCGCGAGACCGCGCGATCCTGAAGGCTCAGCCAGATGCCCCACAGGAAGGGATAGCCGACGAAGCCCAGCAGGAACAGCAGCGGCACGGCCACCATGGCCCAGCCGAAGGCCGTTCCCTCCTTGATGCGCGGGCGCGCTCGCGGTCGCCGCGCGAGCGCGACGACCGCGTCGGAAACCAGATCCGCCACCGCCTCCGCCTCAGGTGGTCTGGTCGTAGATCTGCTTGACCTGCGCCTGCGCCGCCTTCAGCACGTCCTTGGTGGGCGCGCCGCTGCAGGCCTTGGCGAACATGTCGATGATCACGTACTTGGCGATCACCTCGGCCTGCGCGCGGCTGACCGGCGCCGGCCAGCCCGGCAGGTGGGAAGTCGCGAGCGACTCGCGGTAGGGAATGTTGCGCGGCTCGACGTCCCAGAACTTGGCTTTGTCGTAGCCGTGCAGGAACGGCGCGTAGTAGCTGTCGGCCGAGGCGAACCAGCCCTCGAGCTGCTGCGGCTGGTTGAGCCAGCGCAGGAACTTCTTCGCCCCCTCGACGTCGGCGGAGCCGGTGAAGACGGAATGGCTCCACGGATTGAGGATGTGGTAGCGCTTGCCGGTCGGTCCCTTGGGGTTGAGCGCCTGGCCCGTCGCCTTGGCGATCTCCGGGAAATCCTTCTTCGCCACCCAGAGGATGCTCTCGGCGTTGTTCGTGCAGGAGATCTGCTGGCTGAGATAGGCCTTGTTGTTGCTGGCGTCGTTCCAGCCGAGGCAATCCTCCAGCGTCGTCTTCTTGAAGAAGTCGCGGGCGAAATCGACGGCACGGGCCATCTCGGCGCTGTCGACCACCACGGTCTTGCCATCCGGCTCGACCTCGTGGGCGCCGAACGACCACATCAAGGGATAGACCCAACCGTGATTGTCGCCGAAGCCGTGACCCAGCTCGAAGCCGAACGGATGGCCCTTGGCCTTGAGCTTGGTGCCGGCCTCGAGCAGCTCCTCCCAGGTGTCCGGGAACTTGTCGAAGCCGACCTCGTGGAACCAGTCGGTGCGGTAGTTCATGAGCTGGCCGATATTCGCGAAAGGCACGGCTTTCCATTTGCCGTTGACGACCACCGCCTCCTTGGCGACGTCGTACCAGCCGCCCTGCGCCTTGCCGGTCTCCTCGGCGATGTCGCTGACGTCGACGTATTTCTGGTCATAGAGGAAGGGCCAGTTGAAGCCATTGAGCAGGACATCGGCGCCCGACCCCGTCTCGAGGACGGCCGCGACCCGCGTCTGCAGCGTGCCGACGCTGGTGAGCTCGTAGTCGATCTTGGTTCCGGTCTCCTTCTCGTAGCGCGGCCCCAGCACCTTCTTGAAGTAGGCGTCGAAGTCGCGGATGAAGGAGCTGTCGTGAAGAAAGGTCAGCGTCTTGGGCGCGGCGCTGGCGCGAGGCACCCAGATCATCGGGCCCACGGCGCCGGCCGCCGCGGTAACGCGAAGGAAATTGCGACGCGACGCGGTCGCGCCTCCAGCGTGGCGGTCCACCATCCCATCCTCCCTGTGCAGTCGGCTTATGTAATCGGCTTGTGCAGGCGGCTTTCGCCGCGATCGTTTTCGCTACGCTACGCGACAAACAACGCTGGTGCTGTCGGTACGCCCGGCTTTTGCCGTGATTTTCTTCATTACACTGCGCGACAGCCGACTGTAGGGCTGCCGCGGAAAACCTGTCAAGGAACCGCGGCACATTCTCTCGCCGGTGGGTGTACAACTGCGGCGAAAGCGAACTCTCGACTATCGCGCCTTGGTCGCTCTTCGCAGCAGGTACGTATCCATGATCCAGCCGTTCGCCGCCCGCGCTTCGGCGCGGCGACGATGGATCTCCCCGGCGACCTCGGAAATCTTGCCGGCGATCAGGATTTCCTCCGGCGTGCCGAGATAGGCGCCCCAGTAGATCTCCATGTCCCGATGGACATCGGTGTCGGCGAAGCGCCGGTAGGTATCCTCGCCGTCGAGCAGCACGACGGCGCTGTCGATGCCCGGCGGAAAGCCCGCGGCGAGCTTGCGGCCGGTGGTCAGCACAACCGGTTCGGCGATTCGGTTGAGCGGGATCCGGTGCCGCGCCGCCAGCGCCTGCACGGCGGTGATGCCGGGGATCACCTCGTAATCGATCGCATGGCGACCCGATGCCGCGATGGCCTCGATGTTGCGGATGGTGCTGTCGTACAGCATGGGGTCGCCCCAGACGAGGACGCCGGCCGTCTCGCCGTCCGCCATCGCCGTTTCGATCAGGCGCTCGAACACCGCCTGCTTCTCGCGGTTGAGCGCGTCGACCGAAGCGCGGTAGTCGGCGGGCGCCGTGTCGCGCGGCGGGCTCGGTGCCTCGACGAAGCGGTGGGCATGGTCCCTGATGTGCTGCCGGCACAGCTCCTCGCGCAAGGCGCGCAACTTCTGCTTGGCCGGGCCCTTGTCCATCAGGAAGAAGACATCGACGCGGTTCAGCGCCTTCACCGCCTGCACCGTGATGTAGTCGGGATCGCCCGCGCCGATCCCGATGATCAGGATGCGCTTCATGTCGATTACTCCTGGCTTGGCCTGCGCGAGCTCCGTCTTAGCGCTTCGGCGCGGCGGCCAGAAGCGCCGCCCCCCGAATGGAGCGCATTTAATCGGACATTCGTGTCTTAAAGTGGCACTAAAATTAAATTTACCAAAACTTCAGTTGGCTTACGCTTCGCCGATGTCCGCGTCACCCGCGCTAGGCGCCCGTCCAGGCCCGCCGCGTCGTCGAGAAGGCGAGCAGCAGGGAGAAGGCCACGATGCCGGTCGCCACGCAGGCATAGAGGCCCGAGACGCCCCAGCCGAATTGGTCGAGGGCGAGCAGGCTGCCGCCCGCGGCGATGGTGATGCGTGTGAGGTTGGCCGCCACCGGCCAGACCATCTCGCCGGTGCCCTGCGAGGCGAAGTAGAGCGCCATGGCGAGGCCGAAGAAGCCGTAGGCGGGGCCGACGATGCTGAGATAGTGGCGGCCCGCGGCAAGCGCGCGGGCGTCGGCCGTGAACAGGCCGAGCCACAGGTCGGGCCACAGCGCCACGACGATGCCGATCAGGGCGGCGACGCCGCCCGCCATCAGCGCGCCGCTCCACGCCACGCGTTGCGCGCGGCCATACTGCCTGGCGCCGATATTGGTGCCGACCAGCGCCGTGAGCGTGGCGCCGATGCCGAAGCTGATGGGAATCAGCATGTATTCCAGCCGGCTGCCGATGCCGTAGCCCGCGATGGCGGCGTCGCCCTCGCGGCCGATCAGGCCGGTCACCACCAGCACCGTGCCGTTGGTCAGGATCACCACCAGGCAGGCGATCAGCCCGACCTTGAGGATGTCGCGGAAGGCCGCCCACCGGAAGCCGCCGCGCGGCCAGTGCAGGCGGAGCGGCGCCCTGGGGCCGGTGAGCCTGGCCAGCATCCAGACCGCCGCGAGGGAGAAGGAGATCACGGCCGCGGCAGCCGGTCCGCGGATGCCGAGTGCCGGCAGGCCGAACCAGCCGAGCGTGAGCGCGCCGGTGAGCGGGATCTGCAGTGCTGCGGTGGCGACCAGGGCATAGCCCGGCGTCTTCATGTCGCCCGTGCCGCGCAGCACGGAGGCCATGGAATTGGCGATCCAGTGCGCAAAGCAGCCGAGGAACAGCACGCTGGCGAAGGCCTCGGCGCGGTCGAGGGCCGCGCCGCTGCCGCCCAACGCGCCGTAGATCGGCCGGCCGAAGCCCACGAAGACGACGGCGAACAGCACGGCCATGCCGAGCGCGATGGCCAGCCCGTGGGCCGCCGCCGCCTCGGCCGCCGCCTTGTTGCCCGAGCCCAGCGCGCGCGCCACCGAGGAGGAGATGCCGCCGCCCATGGCGCCGGCCGACATCATGCCGAGCGTCATCTGGGTGGGGAACACCAGCGCCAAGGCGGCGAGATCGACGGTGCCGAGCCGCCCCACGAACCAGCCGTCGCCGATGCTGACCAGGCTCTGCATGGCCACGTTCAGCACATTGGGCGCGGCAAGGGCGAGGATGGTGGGCACGATCGGCCCGGCCAGCATCATCTGCCGGCGTTCGGCGGGAACTCATGCCAGGTTAGGTAGCACGCGATTCCCGAACAGCGCGCAAAGTTATCTCATGCCCTTATCAATCCTCCCCAGCGACGCTGGGGAGGAGTCGTCAGATGCCGATCACGCCCATCTGTCGGCCGATGCCGGTCATGACCTCCACCATGTGCTCGAGCTGCTCCCTGGTGTGCACGGCGCAGAGCGCGCAGCGCAGCAGGGACACGCCGCCAGGCGTGGCCGGCGGGGAGGCGACCGAGACGTAGATCCCGGCATCGAGCAGGGCGCGCCAGAAGCCGATCGCCGTCGGCCGGTCGGGCATCAGCACGCCCACCACCGGCCCGTGCTCGGGCCCGAGCTTGAAGCCGCGGTCGGCCAGGCCGTCATAGAGGGCGGCGACATTGTCCCAGAGCTGGCGGCGCAGCTCGGGCCGCGCCTGAACCACGCGCAGCGCCTGGCGCACCGAGGCGATGACCGAGGGCGGCGCGGAGGCCGTGAACATGTAGGAGCGCACGGTGACTCTCAGGATGTCGAAGTCCTGATCGTCCGACACGCAGTAGCCGCCGATGGCACCCAGGGTCTTGGAGAAGGTGCCGACGATGAAGTGGCAATCGTCCAGCACGCCGGCGGCCTCGCAGAGCCCGCGGCCATGCTCGCCCAGCGCGCCCAGGGAATGCGCCTCGTCGATCAGGATGTAGGCGCCGTACCGACGACACACCGCGACGAAATCCTTGAGCGGGGCGCTGTCGCCCAGCATGGAATAGATGCCTTCCAGCACGACCAGGCGATTGCCCAACTCGCCGCCCAGCCGTCGCAGCCGCGCTTCCAGGCTCGCGGGATCGTTGTGCTTGAAGCGGACGACCTCGGCCTGGGTCATCCTGCAGGCGTCGTAGATCGAGGCGTGGCTGTCGGCGTCGATCAGCAGATGGTCGCCGTCAGCCACCAGCCCGGCGATCACGCCGAGATTGGCCTGGTAGCCGGTCGTGAACACCATGCAGTGCTTCTTGCCGTAGAACGCCGCGATCTCCTGTTCGAGCAGCGCGTGCTGGCCGTAGCTGCCGTTGGCGATGCGCGAGCCGGTCGTGCCGGTGCCTTCGGCGCGGATCGCTTCGACGGCGGCTTCCATGCAGGACGCATCGAAGGTCAGGCCGAAGTAATTGTGCGTGCCGGCGAGCAGCGTCTTCCTGCCGTTGATGATCGCCTCGGTGGGCGACAGCACGCGCTCCATGCGCACCTGGAACGGGTCGGCCCCGGTCAGGCGGAGGTCGCGATAGTCCGCGACCAGGCCGGCATGACGGTCGAACAGGCCCATGACTCAGCGCGGCGCGCTCAGCCTCAGGATGGTGACGACCAGCTGGTCGACCGTGCGGATCTCCGCCACGGCGTTCATGGGAAGGGAGACTTCGAAGCGGTCCTCCAGCTCCATGACCATGTCCATGACGGTGAGCGAATCGATGGTGGCGCCGTCGCAGATCACGGTCTGGCCGGTGATCGGCTTGCCAGCGCCGTGGTAGGGCGCGAGCAGCCGGCGGATCTCGCGCATCACCTCCAGATGCAGCGACACCGGCTCGGCTTTGTCGACGATCAGTTCGGGGCTTGTCTGCAAGATGGTCTCCGCCGAAGGACGAAGCCATCTGATCGCGTTGCCGCGCCGATGTTAAATAACAATTCGTTACCCACTGTTGCGGTTTGTTGCACAGTGTTGCGATTTTCGCGCGTCGTGCAGGGATCACTCGGCCGCGAGCGGCAGCGGCTTCAACCACGCCTCGAAGTCGCGCAGCGCGCGCGCACTGAGCGCCTGCTTGCGCTCCTTGCCGCGCAACGTGCCCTCGAGCGGCGGGAACAGGCCGAAATTGACGTTCATCGGCTGGAACGTCGCGGCATCGGCGCCGCCGGTGATGTGGCTGAGCAGCGCGCCCATCGCCGTGGTCGAAGGCGGCGCGGCCGGCGCGCGAGCCAGCCGTTCGGCGGCGGCGAAGCGCCCGGTCATGAGGCCGACCGCCGCGCTTTCGACATAGCCCTCGCAGCCGGTGATCTGGCCGGCGAAGCGCAGGCGCGGCATCGCCTTCAGCCGCAGGGTCGCATCGAGCAGGCGCGGGCTGTTGAGGAAGGTGTTGCGATGCAGCCCGCCCAGGCGCGCGAACTCCGCATGCTGCAGGCCGGGGATGGTGCGGAACAGTCGCGTCTGCTCGCCGTGCCTGAGCTTGGTCTGGAAGCCCACGATGTTCCACAAGGTGGCGAGCGCATTGTCCTGGCGAAGCTGCACCACGGCCCACGGCCGGTGCCCGGTGCGCGGATCGCGCAGGCCAACCGGCTTCATCGGCCCCCAGCGCAGCGTGTCGGGCCCGCGCTGCGCCATCACCTCGATGGGCAGGCAGCCGTCGAAATAGGGCGTGCTGGCCTCCCATTCCTTGAACTCGGTCTTCTCGCCCGCCAGCAGGCCCGCGACGAAGGCTTCGTACTCTTCCTTGTTCAGCGGACAGTTGAGGTAGTCCGCGCCGTCGCCGGCCGGGCCGCCCTTGTCGTAGCGCGACTGTTTCCAGGCGACCCCGAGATCGATGCTGTCGTGATGCACGATGGGCGCGATGGCGTCGAAGAAGGCGAGCGACTCCTCGCCGGTCAGCCGGGCGATCGCCTGGGCCAGGGCGGGCGAGGTGAGGGGGCCGGTGGCCACGATCACGCTGTCCCAGTCGTCGGGCGGCAGGCCCGCGATCTCCTCGCGCCTGAGCTCGACCAGCGGATGGGCGAGCAGCGCGGCCTGCACGGCCGCCGAGAAGCCGTGGCGGTCGACCGCCAGCGCACCGCCCGCCGGCAGCTTGTGGGCGTCGGCGGCGCGCATGATCAGCGAGTTCGCCCGCCGCATCTCCTCGTGCAGCAGGCCGACGGCGTTGTTGGCGGCGTCGTCGGAGCGGAAGGAGTTGGAGCAGACGAGCTCGGCCAACGCCTCGGTCTGGTGCGCCTCGGTGCCACGCACCGGCCGCATCTCGTGCAGCACGACGGGCACGCCGGCCGAGGCGAGCTGCCACGCCGCCTCCGAGCCGGCCAGCCCGCCGCCTACGACATGCGCCGTCTTGATGCTTGACGTCATCCCATCCGACCTGAAACCGTGCGCCTCCTTACATGGGGGAGGGCGTCATGGCCATCAAGTTCCACAATCCCAAGTCCGTCTCGCTTGCGGGCAAGTACAGCCTGGGCGCCGAGGTGCCGCAGGGCGCGCGCCTGTTCTATGTCTCGGGCCAGGTCGGCGTCGATTCGCGCGGCAAGCTGCAGGCCGGAATCGAAAAGCAGGTCGAGCAGGTGTGGAAGAACATAGCCCAGGTGCTGAAGAGCGCCGGCATGGCTTTCGGCGACATCGTCAAGGTCAACGTCTTCCTGACCGACAGCCGCTTCATCGTTCCCTATCGCACGATCCGCGATCGCTTCTTTCCCAAGGCGCCCTATCCCGCCTCGACCCTGCTGATCGTGGCCGGCCTGGCCGATCCCGGCATGCTGGTCGAGATCGAGGTGGTCGCGGCGAAGTGAGACGGCTTGACACCAATTATGCTCATATCTAGCATAATTCCTATAATGCTCGTATAGAGCATAATAGGGTAACGGGTCATCATGGCGGATTCCCTCAAGGTCGCGCTCGCCCAGCTCAATCCCAAGGTCGGCGACGTTCCGGGCAACGTCGCCAAGGTGCGGGCGGCGCGCGAGGAGGCGAGGAGGCAGGGCGCCGAGCTGGTGCTGACGTCGGAGCTGGTGCTCTCCGGCTATCCGCCGGAGGACCTGGTGCTGAAGCCCGCGTTCCAGAAGCGCTGCCAGGAGGCGGTCGAGGCCCTGCGCGCCGATACGCGTGACGGCGGCCCGGCGCTGTTCGTCACCACGCCGTGGCGCGAGGGCGACAAGCTGCACAACGCCATCATCTGCCTCGACAAGGGCGAGATCATCGGCAAGCGCTACAAGGTCGACCTGCCCAACTACGGCGTGTTCGACGAGAAGCGCGTGTTCGCGCCGGGACCGATGCCGGGGCCGCTGGTCTTCAACGGCGTGCGCCTCGGCGTGCCGATCTGCGAGGATGTGTGGACGGCCGACGTCGTCGAATGCATCTCCGAGACCGGCGGCGAGATCCTGCTGGTGCCCAACGGCTCGCCCTACGAGGTCGGCAAGACCGACGTGCGCGTGCAGCTCGGCGTCAATCGCGTGGTCGAAAGCGGCCTGCCCTTCGTCTACCTCAACCAGGTGGGCGGCCAGGACGAGCTGGTGTTCGACGGCGGCTCGTTTGCGCTCGGCGCCGACCGCGCGCTCAAGGCCAAGCTCGCCTCGTTCCGCGAGGAGGTGGCGACGATCGAGTTCCGCCGCGGCGCCAGGGGCTGGGAATGCCTGCCCGCGCGGATCGCGCCCGAGCTCGGCGACATCGAATCGATCTACCAGGCGATGATGCTGGGCCTGCGCGACTACGTGAACAAGACCGGCTTCCCCTCGGTGGTGATCGGGCTGTCGGGCGGCGTCGATTCAGCGCTTACCGCCGCCGTCGCCGCCGATGCGCTCGGCCCCGGGAGGGTGCACACGCTGATGATGCCGTCGCCCTACACCGGCGCCCATTCGCTGGAGGACGCCAAGGCCTGCGCCCAGGCGCTCGGCGTGCGCTACGACATCGTCGGCATCGAGCCTGCCATGGAGGCGTTCCGCAAGATGCTGCTGCCGCTGTTCGGCAACGCCCCGGTGGACGTCACCGAGGAGAACATCCAGAGCCGCGCCCGCGGCGTCACCCTGATGGCGGTGTCCAACAAGCTCGGCGGCATGGTGGTGACGACCGGCAACAAATCCGAAATGGCGGTGGGCTATGCCACGCTCTATGGCGACATGGCCGGCGGCTACAACGTGCTGAAGGACGTCTACAAGACCACGGTGTTCGAGCTCTGCCGCTGGCGCAACGCGCATCTGCCCGAGGGCGCGCTGGGGCGCTGCGGCAAGGTGATCCCCGGGCGCATCATCTCCAAGCCGCCCTCGGCCGAGCTCAGGCCCGACCAGAAGGACGAGGATTCGCTACCGGCCTATCCGGTGCTCGACGCCATCCTGAAGGGCCTGATCGAGCGCGACCTTTCCGCCGAGGAGCTGGCCGCCGAGGGTCAAGACCTCGCCACCGTGAACCGGGTCTGGCGCCTGCTGGAAGCCGCCGAGTACAAGCGCCGCCAGGCGCCGCCCGGCGTGAAGATCACCTCGCGCAACGTCAGCCGCGAGCGCCGCTATCCCATCGTCAATGGCTTCCGCGGGTAAGGCCATGCTGATCGCCCAGATCTCCGACATGCACGTGAAGGCGGAAGGCGAGCTGCTCTACCGCCGCATCGACACGCCCGGCTTCCTCGAGCGCGCCGTGGCGCATGTGAACGCGCTGGACCCGCGGCCCGATGTCGTGCTTGCCACCGGCGACCTGGTGGAGGGCGGCAAGCCCGAGGAATACACCCTTCTCAAGCGGCTGCTGGCGCCGCTTGCCATGCCGGTCTACCTGATTCCCGGCAACCACGATGCCCGCGATGCCTTGCGCGCGGCCTTCGCCGACCACGCCTACCTGCCGCCGGGCGGCTTCCTGCAGTACGCGATCGAGACCCACGCGATACGCCTGATCGCCCTCGATACGCTGGTGCCGGGCAAGGGCTATGGCGCGCTGTGCGCCGGGCGGCTCGACTGGCTGGAGGCACGGCTCGCCGAAAGCGACCGCCCGACGATCCTGTTCATGCATCATCCGCCGTTCGACTGCGGCATAGACGCCTTCGACAACTTCAAACTGAACGAGGGCGGCGAGCGACTGTCGGAGCTCGTGCGCCGGCACGACAATATCGAGCGCGTCATCTGTGGGCACGTCCATCGCCCGATCCAGGTGCGCTGGGCCGGCACCATGGCCTCGATCGCGCCCTCGACGGCCCATCAGGCGACGCTCGACCTGCACGACAATGCGCCATTGTCGATGATGATGGAGCCGCCTGGCATCGCGCTCCATCTGTGGCGCCCGGGCACCGGTCTGGTCACGCATGTGAGCTACATCGGAACCTATGAGGGTCCGCAGCCGTTTCGCCCCATATCATGAGTGTCGCGCAATCCCGCCTCGGCGAGCGGCTTAGTCTCGAGACGCTGTTCAAGAAGCTGGGGCCGGGCGTGATTACCGGCGCGGCCGACGACGATCCCAGCGGCATCGCCACCTATTCGCAGGCCGGCGCCCATGGCGGCTTCAACCTGCTGTGGACGGTGGTGCTGACCTGGCCGCTGATGGTGGCGGTGCAGTCGGTCAGCGCGCGCATCGGCCGGGTCACCGGGCGCGGGCTCGCCGGCAACATGGTGCTGGTCTTTCCGCGCAGCGTGGTGGGGATCCTGGTGCTGCTGCTGTTCGTGGCCAACACCATCAATCTCGGCGCCGATCTGGCCGCCATGGGCGAGGCGGCGCGGCTTATGCTGGGCGGCAGCGCGCGGCTCTACACGCTGGCCTTCGCCGTCTTCTCGCTGCTGGCGGTCGTGTTCATTCCCTATCACCGCTATGTCGGCCTGCTGAAGTGGTTCACCTTCTCGCTGCTGGCCTATGTCGGCGTCGTCTTCACCGTGAAGATCGACTGGCATGCCGTGATGCTGGGCGCGCTGGTGCCGCGCTTCGAGCTGTCGGGCGAATCGCTGACGCTGATCGTGGCGATCTTCGGCACCACCATCAGCCCCTATCTCTTCTTCTGGCAGAGTTCGCAGGAGGTCGAGGAGGAGGAGGCCGATCCCGATGCCGCTCCGCTGGTCACGCGGCCCGACCAGGCCGACCGCGAGCTCAACCGCATCGGCTGGGAGACCTGGGTCGGCATGGCGATCTCCAATCTCATCGCCTTTTTCATCATCCTGACGACGGCCGTCACGCTGCATGCGGCGGGCAAGACCGACATCCAGACCGCCCAGCAGGCTGCCGAAGCGCTGCGGCCGATCGCGGGGGAGGCGGCCTACGTGCTGTTCAGCCTCGGCTTGATCGGCACGGGACTGCTCGCCGTTCCGGTGCTGGCGGGCTCGGTGGCCTACGCCGTCGGCGAGGCGCGCGGCTGGCATATCGGGCTCGAACGTCCGCTGAACGAGGCGCGGCCGTTCTATCTGGTCATTGCGTTCGCCATCGCGCTCGGCATCGTCATCGACATCCTGCCGATCGATCCGATCGAGGCGCTGGTGTGGAGCGCGGTGGTGAACGGCGTCATCGTCGTGCCGATCATGGCGGCGATGATGGTGGTGGCCAGCCGGCGCAAGCTGATGGGCGAGTTTGTCGCCTCGCGCTGGCAGGTCGTGCTGGGTTGGGCCGCGACCGCGGTGATGACGGTGGCCGCGGTCGGGATGTTCGTCCTGATGTGACGCATGAGCGACGTTGGCGCTCGAACCTAGCTTAGCTCGTGCAGGGCGCCGCGCCGCCGCGTGCTAGCGTTTCGGCCATGAAGCTCTATTCGGGACCGCTCAGCATGTTCGGCGCCAAGGCCGAGATCGCCGCCCACGAGAAGGGCCTCGATGTCGAGCTTGTCATGGTGCCCTTCGAGATGAAGACGCTGTATCAGCCCAAGCATCCCGAGGTGCTGCGCATCAACCCCAAGCGCCAGGTGCCCGTGCTGGTCGACGGCGACCTCGAGATCTTCGATTCGACGCAAATCCTCGAGTATCTCGAGACCGTCAAGCCCGAGCCGGCGCTGTGGCCGGCCGAACCCAGGGCGCGCGCCCGCGCCCGCCTGGTCGAGCACAAGTCCGACGAGGTCTATTTCCCGCCCATTGTCCGTCTGATGGGCGACCCCAAGGCGCCGGGCGCTCACGATGAGGCCGTCCGCTTCTACGAAGAGATGGAGCGCACACTTGGCGACCAGGACTGGCTCGTCGGCGATTATTCCTACGCCGACATCGCCTTCTACATGGCCCAGCTTTTCGGCGAACGCATGGGCGCGCCCATGACCGACGCCCATCCGCGCCTGAGGGCATGGCGCGAGCGCATGGGCGCGCGGCCGGCGGTTCGCCGCGTCGCCGGCGCCGTGGGCCGCTACCTGCAATCGCAGGGCCGCCCCTTGCCGCCGTTCCTGGCGGCGCTGGCATGAGCAAGGTGCTGTTCCTGCCCGGCGCCGGCGGCTCGCCCGATTTCTGGAGGCCGGTCGGCGGGCGCCTGCCGGCCGACTGGCCCAAGCACTATTTCGGCTGGCCCGGCCTCGGCCACCAGCCGCACGATGCGGCGATCAGGAGCCTGCACGATCTGGTGCGCTTGGCCGAGGCGAAGATCGACGGGCCGGTGGATCTGGTGGCCCAGTCGATGGGCGGCTGGATCGCCGCGCGGCTGGCGCTCGAGCATCCCGGCCGCGTGCGCCGGTTGGTGCTGACCGCGGCTTCGGCCGGGGTGAACATGGCCGCGTTGGGCGCAAGCGACTGGCGGCCTGATTATCGCAAGTCGTTTCCCCAGGCCTCGGCTTGGATCACCGAGACGCGGTCTTCACTGGAGCTGCCGGTCGAGAAGATCGCCGCACCCACGCTCCTGATCTGGGGCGACGCCGATGCGATCAGCCCGCTCGCCGTCGGCCGCCATCTCGAGCAGCGCATCCCCGACGCGCGGCTGCACGTCGTGCCCGGCGGCGATCACGACCTGGCGGAGACGCATGCGGCCACGGTGGCGCCGCTGATCGAGGCGCATCTCAGGGCTTGATCGTGCGGCCCAGTGTCGTTTCGTAGACCCGCAGGATCGCCGAGCTGTCCTTCGGCCCCAGCCCCATGCCGCGCGCCATGCGCTGCAGGTTGTGGGTCGAGGCGCCCTGCGGCAGGGGCACGCCGAGCTCGTCGCCCAATTCCAGCGCCAGATGCAGGTCCTTGTAGGCGAGGTTCAGCGCGAAGGAGGGCGAGAACTCGCCGGACAGCGCGCGCTCGGAGATGTTCTTGAGGGCGTTCGAGTTGCCGCTGGAGTTGGCGATCACCTGGATCAGCTTCTTGGGATCGAGGCCCGCGGTGACGCCCAGCATCAGCCCCTCGGCCGCGGCGGCGGCGTTGCAAAAGGCCAGCATGTTGTTGACCAGCTTGGCCACCGTGCCGGTGCCGAGCTCGCCCATATGGATCACGTTGGCGCTGAACGACTGCAGCACCGGCAGCGCGTCGTCGAACACCTTCCTGTCGCCGCCCACCATGATGGCGATGGTCGCCGCTTCGGCGCCCGTCGTGCCGCCGCTCACCGGCGCATCCAGCATGGCGATGCCCTTGGCCGCCATGGCCGCGCCGATCCTCTTCACCATCGAGGGCGCGTTGGTGCTGAGGTCGATATAGGTCTGGCCCTTGCCGATCGTGGCCAGGATGCCGTTGTCGCCGAGCGTCACGGCCTCCACATCCTTGGGCATGGGCAGCGAGGTCATCACCACGTCGGCACCCCTGGTGACGTCGGCCACCGACTTGGCGGCGGTGGCGCCGAGGTCGGTGCAGCTCTTCACCGCGGCGGCGTTGAGGTCGAACACCGTGACCTGGTGGTTGCTGCGCTTGACGATGTTGCGGCACATGGGACCGCCCATGTTGCCAACGCCGATGAATCCGACCTTCACGATTTCCTCCCCGGCAGATGCGACGGCCGACTATACGCTAGAATCTGCCGTGCCCCGTCTTGCCCAGCGGAAAAGGAAGCAATGAGCCTGTCCCCGAGTCGCGATGCCGCGCGCGCCCGCGATCTGCGCCGCATCAAGCTGGCGGCGACGGCGTTGCTGGCCTGCACCGCGGCGCTGTTCCTGGTGGCGCGCCATTTCGAGGCCTCGCATTGGGCGTGGGGCTATCTCGCCGCCTTCGCCTCCGCCGCGACCGTCGGCGGCCTCGCCGACTGGTACGCCGTGGTCGCGCTGTTCCGTCGGCCGCTCGGCCTGCCGATCCCGCACACCGCCATCATCCCGCGCAACCACCTGCGCATCGCCGATACGCTGGGCGAGTTCATCGAGACCAACTTCCTGGCGCCCGAGCCGGTCGAGGCGCGGCTGCGCGAGGTCGACTTCGCCGCCCTGGTCGCCGAATGGCTGTCCGACCGTGAACGCGCCGCCGCGCTGGCGACCTTCGTGCTGCGCCTGGTGCCGCAGACCTTGAGCGCCATCGACCGGTCCGGCCTCAAGGCCTTCCTGGGCAAGCGCATCATGAGCGAGCTGGAGCGGGTCGAGCTGGCGCCGCTGGCCGCCGGCCTTTTGAGCGCCGTCACCGAAAGGGGCCGTCACCAGCGGCTGCTCGACGAGCTGCTGGGCGCGCTCGAGAAAGTACTGACCAACGAGGAGACCCTGGCGGCGCTGCGCGAGCGGATCCGCAAGGAGCTGCCGGCGCTGTTCAATCTCTACCGGGCCGACGCCTACCTGCTGCGCAAGATCATCGCCTCGACCAGCGGCTTCATCCAGGACGCGCGCGCCGATCCGCGTCATCCGCTGCGGCTGGAGTTCGACCGTTTCGTGAACGGCTTCATCGAGCGGCTGCGCGGCTCGGACGCCTTCGCGCGCCGCGCCGAGGAGCTGAAGCGCGAGCTGCTGGAGCGGCCGGAGATCGTCGCACTGGCCGAGGGTGCCTGGGAAAGCCTGCGCACCTTCCTGGAACGCGACTCGCAGGCGTCCGACAGCCAGGTCCGTCGCGAGCTCGAGGCGATGCTGGTCGAGATCGGCGGCCAGCTTGCCCGCGACCCGGCCATCCGCGCCGAGATCAACCGCGGCATGGTGCGTGTTCTTGCCGACTTCGTGCAAAGCCAGAAGAGCGGCGTCGGCCGCTTCATCGCCGACCAGGTGAAGTCGTGGGACATCGACATGCTGATCGGCCGCATCGAGCTCACGGTGGGGCGCGACCTGCAATACATCCGCTTCAATGGTGCCATGATCGGCGGCCTGGCCGGTTTGGCCTTGCATGCGCTGGAGCAGGGGTTGAAGCTCGCCTCCTGAGCCAAGGAGGTTCGCATGGCCGAAACACCTCAGTATTTCACCGACATGTTCAAGAACCTGGGCGAGCAGTTCAAGATCCCGCCGTTCGACATGGCCAAGATCATGGAGCACCAGCAGAAGAACATGGAGGCCATCGCCAAATCGTGGCAGGCGATGGCGAGCGGGGCGAGCGAGATCGCCAACAAGCAGCGCGCCATCTTCGAGGAGGCGGTGAAGGACGTCACCGCGATGGTCCAGGAATACAAGCCGGGCGGCAACGCCCAGGAGATCATGGCCAAGCAGACCGAGTTCGCCAAGAAGTCGATGGAGGCCCTGGTCGCCAACACGCGCGACATCGCCGAGCTGGTGCAGAAGTCGAGTTCCGAAGCGTTCCGCATCGTGCAGGACCGCATGAAGGAGTCCTACGACGAGATCCGCTCCACCATCGAGAAGAAGCCTTAGCGCGCGCTCCTACGAGCGGCGCCAGTCGGGAAAGACGAAGCTTCTCCAGCCCGAGCGGTCGAACTTCTTCCACCGGCCTTCGGGCTGGGCCAGCCGGTCGGCGACCGCATAGACGGCGGCCGGATGGTGCGCAAGGCCGCAATGGCTGCCGTAGACCTCGATATTCTCGACCTCGGCGCCTTCGTCATTGAGGCAGGTCTGCCAGGCGCAGATGCCGTCGGAGCGGCTGAAGATCGATGTGGTCGGTACCGGCGGCGGATCGGCGAGCGGCCCGGCGGGATGGTGGTCGTGATCCTCGACGCTCTGCCCGGAGGCGAGCTCGTAGACCTTCCAGGCGTTGGTCGCCTTGGGGCTGCCGGCGAACGGGCTGCCGAGGCTGATCACCGAGCGCACCTTATCGGGCAGGCACTTGGCGAGCTGGCGCGCGTAGATGCCGCCCAGGCTCCAGCCGACCAGGCTGAGCTTGCGGCCTCCATGGCGCCCGTAGAGCTCCTCGATGCGCGCCAGCATGTCGTCCTCGACGCCCGGCCACAGCCCGAGATTGCGGCCTTGTTTCCAGCCGTGCACTTCGTAGCGCTGGGCCTTGAGGAAGCCGCGCAACGGCTGGGTCGAGAGGTCGCTGGCCAGCAGTCCCGGCAGCACCAGCACGGGATGTCCGTCGCCGCGCGGCGCGGCGGCGAGCCATGGCCGCAGCAGCATGAAGGCGCCGAGTTCGTGCATGGCGCGGCCTTCGAGCAGCAGCAGCGTTCGCGAGGGTGGGCTGACCGGCTGGGGGATCGCCGTCATCGGTTTTTTGTTCCTGTGTGGCCTGTTCATATCGGTATCGGGCGGCCTGCCTTCAACCGGCTATACTGGCGGCATGGACCGTTTCTGGCTCAAGAACTATCCGCCGGGTGTGCCGTCGGACATCGATCCGTCGATCTATCCCAGCGTGGTGGCGCTGATCGAGGAGAGCTTCGCCAGGTATCGCGACCAGAAGGCCTATGTCTGCATGGACAAGGCGCTGACCTTCGGCGAGGTCGATACGCTCTCCCAGGCGCTCGCCGCGTGGCTGCAGAGCCGCGGCCTGCGGCGCGGCGCGCGGGTCGCGATCATGATGCCCAACGTGCTGCAATATCCCGTCGCCGTGGCCGCCGTGCTGCGGGCCGGCTTCATCGCCGTCAACGTCAATCCGCTCTACACCGCGCGCGAGCTCGAGCATCAGCTTGAGGATTCCGGGTCCGAAGCCGTGATCGTGCTTGAGAACTTCGCCTCGGCCTTGCAGCAGGCGCTCGCCGCCAGCGGCAGCAGGACGCCGGTCAGGCATGTCGTCGTCGCCTCGATGGGCGACCTGCTCGGCTTCCCCAAGGGCCTGATCGTGAACTTCGTCGTGCGCACGCTGCGCAAAATGGTGCCGGCTTATGCGCTGCCCGGCCATTTCAAGTTCAACGACGTGATCGCGGCCGGCCGGTCGATGGCCTTTGCGCGGCCCGAGCTCGGACCGAACGACGTGGCGGTGCTGCAATATACCGGCGGCACCACGGGCGTGGCCAAGGGCGCCACCCTGCTTCACCGCACCATCGTCGCCAACCTGCTGGCGTCCGAGGCGTGGATGCAGCCCGGGCTCAGGCGCAAGCAGCTCACGGGCCAGTTCACCATTGTCTGCGCCCTGCCGCTCTACCATGTCTTCGCCTTCATCACCTGCGGGCTCCTGGGCATGCGCACCGGTGCCCTCAACATCCTCATTCCCAATCCGCGCGACATGAAGGGCACGGTCAAGGAACTGGCCAAGTACCGCATCAACATCTTTCCCGGCGTGAACACGCTGTTCAACGGGCTGGCCAACCAGCCCGACTTCGCCAAGCTCGACTTCTCGGGGCTTGCCATCACCAACGGCGGCGGCATGGCGGTGCAGGAGGCGGTCGCGAAGAAATGGCTCGCCATCACCGGTTGCCCGATCTGCGAAGGCTACGGCCTGAGCGAGACCTCGGCCGGCGTCACCTGCAATCCCACCGATTCGGAAGTCTACACCGGCACCATTGGCTTGCCGCTGCCCAACGTCGAGATCAAGATCCTCGACGACCAAGGCAAGGAGCTGCCGTTGGGCGAGGCCGGCGAGATCGCCATCCGCGGGCCGCAGGTCATGCAGGGCTACTGGCAGCGGCCGGACGAGACGGCGCTCGTCATGACGCCCGACGGCTTCTTCAAGTCGGGCGACATCGGCCAGATGGACCAGCGCGGCTACATCAGGATCGTCGATCGCAAGAAGGACATGATCGTGGTCTCGGGCTTCAAGGTCTATCCCAACGAGATCGAGGACGTGGTGGCGAGTCACCCGGGCGTGCTGGAATGCGCCGCCGTCGGCGTGCCCGATCCGGGCTCCGGCGAGGCGGTGATGCTGTTCGTGGTGAGGAAGGATCCCTCGTTGACCAAGGAAGCGCTGGTGGCCTACTGCGCGCAGCAGCTCACCGGCTACAAGCGGCCGAAATACATCGAGTTCCGCGACGCGCTGCCGAAGACCAATGTCGGCAAGATCCTGCGCCGCGAGCTGCGCGACAGCATGGTGAAAAAGGCCGCCTGATTGGCGCACGCGGCCTGCAACCTCGCACGCCTTCCCCCGTTGCACGGGGGAGATTTGCCCGCGAGGAGGCTACGATGACGCCAGCCAAGCTTCTTGTCGTGACCGCAGTCGGCCTGTCGGCCGCTGCCTGCAGCTATTCCACGACGACCACCCAGGCCGCGGCTCCGGTTCCCGTTGCGGCGACCACGACGACGACGGTTTACCGGAGCAGCTCGGAGCAGGCCTGCGTGGACTACGGTTTCACCCCCGGAACGGCGGCCTACGATCGCTGCGTGACGCGCGAATCGGACGCGCGGGCGGTCGGCCGCATGCCCGCTACTTACACCACGACGCAGCTCACCGCCGATGCCCAGAATGCCTGCTATTCCTACGGCCTGACGCCGGGGAGCGCGAGCTACAATCGCTGCGTCGGCCGCGAGGTCGAAGCCCGCCGCTACCGCCAGGAGGCGGTCGTCACGCCGGCGCCGGCGACCTATCCGTCAGCCGCGGTCTACACCACAGGTGGCTCGTCGGTGACCGTCACCCCGGCCGCGACCACGCCGCCGGCGGGCGTTCAGGCCTTCCACGACGAATACGGTTTCCGCTATGATGGCCAGGGGAACCGGATCGACCGCAACGGCAACATCATCAGCCCGCAGTCGACCGTCCCCTGAACAGGGGGCGTAATGGCTGCGAGACTTTTGGCTTTTGCAACGCTGGGCGGGCTGGCTCTGGCGGGATGCAACCCTCTACCGCGGCCTGACTATGTCGACGTGAAGACGCCGGCGTCGTTCCGAACGGAGCCCGACGGCTCGCGCCTCGACAATTCCGATTTCAAGCTCGACCAGCAGGGCTATCGCCTCGACAAGGACGGCGAGCGCATCGGCATGGTCGACGTGCCCGAGAAGACGGCCGGCGACGATTCCAACGCCGTGGCCGGCTATTACATCAGCAGCATCAACGCGATCGCGCCCGGCACGGTGGCCTCGACGCGCGACATCGTCGCGCCGCCGCGCAGCCAGCCCACGCCGGCGCAGATGCCCCAGCAGGCGCCGATCGCCCCGGCGCCGGACAACATCCCGCCGCCGCCCGGCTACAAGTAAAGACGCGTAGCCACGCCTATTCGATCTTGACGCCGGCGGCGCGAATCACCGGCGCCCACTTGGCGATCTCGTCGTGGATGAACTTGGCCGTGCGCTCCGGCGTGGTGTCGGTGGTCGGCACGGCCGCGATGTCCTGCAGGAACTTCACCATCTCGGCGTCGGCCATGAGCTTGCGCGACGCCTGGTCGAGCGTGTCGACCACAGGTTGGGGCAGCCCCGCCGGTCCCAGGATGAGGTTGAAGGTATAAGCTTCGTAGCCCTTCACGCCGGCCTCGATCATGGTCGGGATTTCCGGCGCGATCGGCGCGCGCTTGGCGTGGGCATAGGCGAGGATGCGGACCTTGCCGGCGCGATGCTGCTGCAGGGTGGTGCTGAAGGTCTCGAACATCCAGGCGACCTGTCCCGACATCAGGTCCTGCAGGGCCGGGGCTGAGCCGCGGTAGGGCACGTGCACGACATCCAGCCCGCCGACCTCGCGTTTGAAGTACTCGCTGGCGAGATGGAGGATGCTGCCGTTGCCCGACGAGGCGTAGGAATATTTGCCGGGATTCTTCTTCATCTCCTCGACGAGGCCCATCACCGAGTTCGGGCATCGAGGGATGCACCACCAGCACCAGGGGATTGACGCAGATCGAGGAGATCGGCGTGAAATCCTTGACCGCGTCGTAGGCCGGATGGACGAACGCCGTGGGATTGACGGCGTGCGTCGAGGACGGCGCGAACAGCAGGGTATAACCGTCGGGCTTGGCGTTCTTGACCTCGACCGCTCCGATCGAGCCGGCCGCACCGGCCTTGTTGTCGACGATCATGGTCTGGCCGACGAGGCCCGTCATCTTCTCGGCCACCTTGCGGCCGATGATGTCGGTCGGACCGGCCGGCGCGAACGGCACGACGAGGCGCACGGTCCGTTCCGGATACTTGGCCTCGGCGCGGGCGATCGCGGGTGCCGCGAGCACTGCCGTGCCGGCGGCGAGAAGATGACGACGCTTCATTTGGCGTTCCTCCTGTACGACTTGCTACTTCGGGATTTTCCCTTGGCCGCGGCGGACGGTAGCGGAGCCGGCTTGACCCGCCAACGGCCCATCGCCACAAGACGGCTCCCATGGTCGTTCCCCCACCCGTCGTCCGCTTTGCGCCCAGCCCGACCGGCTTGCTCCATGTCGGCAACGTGCGGGCGGCGCTGTTCAACTGGCTGTTCGCCAAGCGGCATGGCGGTACCTTCATCCTGCGCCTCGACGACACCGACCGCGCGCGCAGCAAGCCGGAATACGAGACGGCGATCGAGCGCGACCTCGGATGGCTCGGCCTCGATTGGGGGCGCAAGGAGCGGCAATCCGACCGGCTGGCGCACTACGATGCCGCGCGCGACGCGTTGATCGCCGCGGGCCGTCTCTATGCCTGCTATGAGACGCCCGAGGAGCTCGACTTCAAGCGCAAGCGTCTGCTGGCACAGGGCCGCCCGCCGGTCTACGACCGCGCCGCACTTAGGCTGAGCGAGGCCGATCAGGCCCGGCTGGAAGGCGAGGGCCGGCACCCGCACTGGCGCTTCAAGCTCGCCTCCGAAGAGGTGCGCTGGGACGATCTGGTGCGCGGGCCGCAGCATATCGACGAGGCGAGCCAGAGCGACCCGGTGCTGGTGCGCGCCGACGGCAGCTACCTCTACAGTTTCACCTCGGTCGTGGACGATATCGCCTTCGGCATCACGCATGTCATCCGCGGCGAGGACCATGTCACCAACAGCGCGGCGCAGATCCAGATGTTCCGTGCGCTCGGCGCCGCCGAGCCTGCCTTCGCGCATCTGCCGCTGCTGGTCGATGCGACGGGCGGCGGCCTGAGCAAGCGCACCGGTTCGCTGTCGGTCGCCGATCTGCGCGAGCGGGGCATCGAGGCGCTGGCGGTCTGCGCGCTGCTCGCCAGGCTCGGCACCGCCGATCCGGTCGAGCCGGTGGCTTCGCTCGACGCCCTGGTCACGACGGTCGATTTCGCGCGCGTCGGCCGTGCCGCCGCGCGCTTCTCCGAGGAGGAGCTTGCCCATCTGAGCGCCCGCACGTTGCACATGCTGCCCTACGCGGCGGTGCGCGACCGCCTGCCGCCCAATGTGGGCGAAGCCCTGTGGCTCGCGGTGCGCGGCAACCTCGTGACGCTGGCCGACGCCGCGGCATGGGCGGCCGTCGTCCATGGCGCGGTGGCGCCGGTGCTCGAGGATCCCGCCTTCCTCGCGGAAGCGGCGGCGCGGCTGCCCGACGAGCCCTGGACCGAGGCGACCTGGAAGGACTGGACGTCGGCCGTATCGGCGGCGACGCAGCGCAAGGGCCGCGCGCTGTTCCATCCCCTGCGGCTTGCATTAACGGGGCGCGAGGCCGGGCCGGAGATGGCCAGGCTCCTGCCGCTGATCGGCCGCGCCAAGGCCGCGGCGCGTCTCGCCGGCAAGGCGGCATGAGCGGCGGCGCGGCGCGCGTTTGCACCGACGGGAGGCGTAGTATAAATTGTTTGTATGTCGCTGCTTCTATTCCCCGGCGCGCCTTCCGCGCGATGTAACTGAAGCCCACGCCGCTCTGCGGGCGGCCGGACTTCGTACAATGCTGATCGGGGAGTAGGGGACAATGTCCCTCATCATCTACAACACGCTGTCGCGCGAAAAGGAGCCGTTCGTGCCGCTCGATGCGGATCACGTGCGCATGTATGTCTGCGGCCCGACGGTCTACGACTACGTCCATATCGGCAATGCGCGGCCCGTCGTGGCGTTCGACGTGCTCTATCGCCTGCTGAAGCGGCGCTATCCGCGCGTCACCTACGTGCGCAACATCACCGACATCGACGACCGCATCATCGTGCGGGCAGCCGACAACCACGAGACCATCGAGGCGCTGACCACGCGCACCGCCGATGCCTACCAGGCCGACATGCGCCGGCTTGGCGCGCTCGCGCCCGACGTCGAGCCGCGCGCCACGCAGTACGTCGCCGAGATGATCGGCATGATCCAGCGGCTGGTCGACAACGGCCATGCCTACGCCGCAGAGGGGCACGTGCTGTTCAGCGTGCCCTCGATGAGCGACTACGGCCGCCTGTCGCGACGCACGCGCGACGAGCTGGTCGCGGGGGCGCGGGTCGAGGTGGCGCCCTACAAGAAGGATCCCGCCGACTTCGTGCTGTGGAAGCCCTCGACCGCGGGCCAGCCGGGCTGGGCAAGCCCGTGGGGGCGCGGCCGGCCGGGCTGGCACATCGAATGCTCGGCGATGAGCGCCAGGCATCTCGGCGAGACCTTCGACATCCATGCCGGCGGGCTCGACCTCATCTTCCCGCACCACGAGAACGAGATCGCGCAAAGCCGCTGCACCTTCGGCCACGCCATCATGGCCAAGTACTGGATGCACAACGGCTTTCTCAACATCTCGGGCGAGAAGATGAGCAAGTCGCTCGGCAACTTCTTCACCGTGCACGAGCTGCTCGACCAGTTTCCCGGCGAGGTGATCCGGCTTCTGCTGCTGTCGGCGCACTATCGCCAGCCGCTCGACTTCACGCACGAAGGGTTGGTCCAGGCCAAGGCGACGCTCGACCGCTGGTATGGGATGTTGCGCGGCCGCGATACGGCGCCCGCGGAGTCGGTGCCGCAATCCGTCGAGGACGCGCTGTCCGACGATCTCAACACGCCGCTCGCCATCAGCGCCATTCATCAGCTCGGCGATCCGACGGAATTGCAGGCGGGCGGTCAGGCGCTGGGCCTGCTGCAGCACGATGCCGAGGCCTGGTTTCGCTGGACTCCGGCCGGGTCGTCCGGTCCCGACGATGCCGAGATCGAGGCGGCCATCGCTGGCCGTCAGGCGGCGCGCAAGGCCAGGGACTTCAAGGAGGCCGACCGCATCCGCGACGACCTCAAGGCCAAGGGCGTGATCCTCGAGGACGGGCCGAAGGGCACGACCTGGAAGCGCGGCTAGTGCTTTTCGAATGCACGCTTTGCACGGCAGCTTCGGGTCCCCGGAGCCGCCTCTCGACGCGGTAGATCGGCTCCATTCCTTCCTAACTCCGTGCAAACGCCAACAGGTCGCGATTGAACCGGTCCGCGATCGGTGAGGAACAGCCCGTGCGGCGCGCCGTCATAGGATTTCAATTGGCTGCCGGCAATGGCCGCCGCCGTGCGCTCGGCGTTGCGGGCCGTCCCGGGCACGTCGCCGGTGCCGTAGACGATCAAGGTCGGCAGGGTGAAGGCGCGCATGTCGGCGCGGAAATCGGTCTCGCTGAAGGCGCGCAGGCATTTCACCAGCGCCGGCACCGAGGCCTGCCGGGCGATCGACAGGCCCCACTCCACCAGTTCCGGCTCGGCGCCGGGACCGAAGAAGCCCGGCGCCCCCGCCGCGAGATAGGCCGGCGGATCGGCTTCGAGCGCCGCCACCAGCCTGTCGTAGACGGCGCGGTCGAGGCCTTCCGGATTGTCTGCGGTCTTGAGCGCGAAGGGCGTCGTGGGCGCCACCAGCATGACGCGCGCGACGCGCCTGCTCCCGTACCGTGCAAGGTAGTGGGCCACCTCGCCCGCGCCCATCGAGTGGCCGACCAGGGTGACCTCGTCCAGGTCGAGCTGGTCGAGCACGCTGCCCAAGTCGGCCGCCAGCGTGTCGAAGTCGTAGCCGTCGTCAGGCTTGTCGGAGCCGGCATGGCCGCGCCTGTCATACGCCACCACGCGCAACCCGCGTTCGGCCAGCCAGTCGGTCTGGAGCGTCCAGATCGCTGCTCCCAGCGACCAGCCATGGATAAACACCACCGGCCTGCCGGCGCCGCGGTCGATATAGGCGAGCCGCCGGCTGTCGCGGGTTGTGACGGAACCCGCGGCGGCGAGGACGGCCGATGCCGGCAAGGCGCCGGCGCCGGCAGCGAACGAGGCGAGCAGGGTGCGTCTTTGCATGAGGTCCTCCGTGGCTGTCGCGCAAGAGATGCGCCGCGCCGCGGGGCCGGTCGATGACATGGCAGGTAATGACTTGACGGACGGCGGCTTTGTATTTAACAAGTTAGTTAAATATGGATCTGCTGTCGCAAACCTTCTCGGCCCTGGCCGATCCCACCCGCCGCGCCATCCTGGCCCGGCTGGCGACCGGCGCCGCCACTGTCGGCGAGCTCGCCGAGCCGTTCGACATGTCGCTGCCGGCGGTATCGCGGCATCTCAAGGTGCTGACCGACGCCGGGCTGATCGAGCGCCACACGCAGGCGCAATGGCGGCGCTGCGAGCTGCGCGGCGAGGGCCTGCGCGCCGCCGCCGACTGGATCGACGAGTACCGGCCCTTCTGGGAACAGCAGTTCGACAGGCTGGACGCTTTCCTCAAGCGCACGGCACCGACCGAGAAGACCGCAAAGCCGAAAGGAAAGAGCGATGCTCGCAAGCGCCGTTCCTGATGATCGCACCCTGCGCGTGGTGCGTACCTTCGAGGCCTCGCCCGAGCGGCTGTTCGCGGCATGGACGGACCCCGTCCAGTTCATGGAATGGTTCGGCCCGCAGGGCATGACGAACACCCATTGCCGGCTCGATCTCGAGGTCGGCGGCGTCTGGGAACTGACGGGCGAGGGCCTGGGCACGCGCCGTGCCGTGTCGGGCAAGTATCTCGCCATCGATCCACCGCGGCGTCTGTCCTTCACCTGGGCCTGGCACGAGACCGGCGACCTCGCTACCCCGCGCGAGCACGAGACGACCGTCACGCTCGAGTTCAAGCCGGTGGGCGCGCGCACAGAGATGATCCTGACCCAGGCGCGCTTCCGCGATTCCAGCGGCGTCACCAATCATCTCTGGGGCTGGACCGGCTCGTTCGAGAAGCTGGACGCGCTGCTGGCAAAGAAGTTCTGACGAGGGGAAGTTCGATTATGACCGCAGCGATCAAGATCTATGGCGTTCCGCCCAGCCCGTTCACCCGCGCGACGCGCCTTGCCGCGCACGAGAAAGGCGTCGACTACGAGTTGATCCCGACGCGGCCGGGCGACACCGCGCCGATCAGTCCGCTGGGCAAGATACCGATGATGCAGCATGGCGACTTCGCGCTCTACGAATCGCCGGCCATCGTCCGCTACATCGACCGCACCTTCGACGGTCCTCCGCTGTGGCCGACCGACGCCAGGGCGGCATCGCTGTGTGACCAGTGGCTGAGCGTGGTCTGCGATTCGATGGTTCATTCCGCATTGGCCGGCGTGATCGCGCCGCGGTTCGGTATCATTCCCGGCAGCGAGGAGAGCATCGCAGCCGGCCTGAAGCGCACCGAGCGGGTGGTCGGCATCTTCGACGCGCACCTGGCGGGCCATCGGTTCCTCGCCGGTGAGCAGATGACCGCGGCCGACCTCTTCCTGGTGCCGATCTTTTTCTATTTCCCCGAGATTCCGGAGTTGAAAGCCTTGGCCGAGGCATCACCTAATTGTGGACGGTGGGCGCGCGAGATGGGCGCCCGGCCAAGCGTCAAGGCGACAGACCCTCAATTCAGGGGACTCAATCGATGACCCATAAAGCGACATGGCACGGCAAGACGATCGCTGAAAGCGACCGCACGCTCGAGGTCGGCGGCTACATCTACTTTCCGCGCGAGACGGTGCGCATGGACCTGCTGAAGACCGCGCCCAAGACGGCAAGCGATCTCGAATGCCCGCACGGCGTGCAGTTCTACGACGTCGTCGAGGGCGATGCCCGCAGCGCGCGGGCGGCATGGTCCTATGAGGCGCCGCAAGCCAAGATGAAGCCGGTCGACCATTGGATCGGCTTCTGGGAAGACGTCGACATAAGGTAGGACGCGCGGGCGTCAGCCCGCCGGCGAGATCGCCGTGACCATGAGCGGCGTCGTCAGGCCGATCACCACGTCGCCGACCTTGATCTTCTTCAGCATGTCCTGCTTGGCGATCGAGGTGGCCTTGTACGTGTGGACCTCGCCGCTGCCGCTGCCGATCACCGACACGGTGTTCTTGGCGAGGTCGACGCCGACCACGGTCAGCGTGAAGCGGCCGGCCTCGACGTCGGTGGCGTTGGGCTTGGGGGTCATCTGGTCGCGCCGCGCTTCCTTCGAACCCGGCCCCTTCTGGCGCAGGTTCAGCATGGTCACGACCTGATTGTAGGTCACGCGGGCCATCGATCCATCCTCGATGGCGGCGAGGTTGGTGACGCTGTCAGACACCGGAAGGATCACAAGATGGCCGTCCGGCCCGGTGAAGGCGACCGTCCGGCTTTCCGGATCCACCGTCTCGATCTTGACCTGCTGCGTGATCGTGTCGTTGAAGGCCACGCCCGAGCGCGGCACCGCCTGGATCTGGGCCGATGCCTGCCGGTCGGCCAGGGGCGTCCCGCCCACCAGCACCATCGCAAACAGCGCGGCCCATTTCATCGAACGGATAGTCATCGGCGTGTACCTCGCAAAACCCCTAACGCGCCGGACAATAGCGATCCGAATCGGCAGCGCAACCCTTCAAGCCGGGCCTCCCTGACGTCAGTCGGGGATTACCTCAGCTCAAATGGGCCAGGACCGCGCGGGCGACGGCATCGGGTTGGTCGAGATAGGCGAGATGGCCGGCCTCCGCCACGGTTTCGACGCGGGTCGAGCCGTTGATGGCGGCGGCGAATTTGCGCGCATAGCTTGGCGGCACGACGCGGTCGCGCTCGCCCCACAGGATCAGGGTGGGGGCGGCGATCAGGCCGAGGCGCTTTTCGAGTCGCGTGTTGCCCAACGGCCAGAAGGCGCGGGCGGCGGCTTCGGCGGCGCGGTTCATCTCGATCGGCCATTCGGCGGAATTGGCGCCTTCGGGCGGGGCGATCAGCTCGCTCCACTTGCGATCGTCGGCGCACATCAGGCCGGCCACTTCGTCCTTGCGCTGCGCCCACGGATCGGCCGCAGGCTCCTGCTCGTCGAACAGGCCGAACGGGGCGATCAGGACCAGCCTGCGCACATGGCCGGGGAAGATCGCCGCCATCTCGGCGGCGAACGCGCCGCCCACCGAGGCGCCCAGAAGGTCGGCGCCGGCGAGTTCCGTCTTGTCGATGAGCTGGCGCACCGCCAGCACCCAGTCGAGATGGGTGTCGAGCGCGGTATGGCCTGTCGCGCCGGGATAGCCGGGCAGCGATGGGGCGATCACGGTGCGCGTCTCGGCCAGCCGGTCGAGGAACGGCAGCCAGCGCGGCAGGCCGCCGAGGCCGGCGAGGAAGCCGAGCTTGGGCCCGCTGCCCTTGGTCCAGACGCGGCAGGGGAAGCCGTTGACCTCGACGGTCGTCGTCTTCGGTTGGGACACGGGACTACTCCGCGGCGGCGAGCTGCTGGCGGAAGGCGGGTATGGCGGCCCGCTGGCCCTTGGCCAGCGGCTTGGGCCACCACCTGTCCTCCCATTCGCCGAACAGGTCCTTCACCTTGGGCATCACCTTCTCGGCGAACAGGCGCGTGTTGTACTTGGTGGTGTCCTTGCTCATGTTGCCGTACTGCAGCAGCAGCATGAGGTGGCCGACATTGAGGCTGGTCGCGACGTGGCGGATCTGCTCCACGACCTCGTCGGGCGAGCCGACGATGACGTAACCGCCGTCGACGATGTCCTTCATGTTGGTCGCCTTCAGACTGAGCTTGCTCTGGTAGCTCGCGGTGTTGGCGGCCTTGGCCACCATGCTCTCGATGCCGGCGCGCTGCGTCGCCTCGGTCGTATAGCCCGGCGGCGTGGCGAAACGGGCATCGACGTGCAGGCAGCGGCCGTAGAAGTATTCCGCCGGCTCGGTGTAGAGATCGAGCGCCTGCTGGCGGCTCTCGGCCACGCCGACGAATTGCAGGAAGCCCGCGCGGTAGGGATTGCGGTCCTTGCCGAGCTTGGCCATCTCGTTCCAGAAGCCTTGCATGGTCGTGAGCCCGGCCTTGTAGCCGTAATACGAGAGATAGCAGTAGACGTAGTCCATCTCCGCGCACCACCGCCACGTCTCGATCGAGCCGCCGCCCGGGATCCAGATCGGCGGATGCGGGTCGTTCTGGATCGGCCGCGGCCAGATGTTGACATAGCGCTGCTGGTTGAAGCGGCCGGAGAAGGCGAAGGTCTCCTTCTCGGTCCAGGCCTTCTTCACCAGGTCGTGCGCCTCGTAGTAGCGCTCGCGCAGCATGCTGGGGTTCTGGCCGTAGGCGAAACAGGTATCCATGGGCGAGCCGACCGGAAAGCCCGCGATCAGTCTTCCGCCCGAGATGCAGTCGATCATCGCGAATTCTTCGGCCACGCGCGTCGGCGGATTGTAGAGCGCGAGCGAGTTGCCCATGACGCAGAGCGCGGTATCCGTGGTGCGGCGTGCCAGCGAACTCGCGATCAGGTTGGGCGAGGGCATCAGCCCGTAGCCGTTGGAATGATGCTCGTTCACGCACACCGCGTCGAAGCCGACCTCGGCTGCGTATTCGAGCTCGTCCATGAAGTCGTTGTACATGTGGTGCGCTCGGCGTGGGTCGAACAGAGACGAATGGATGTCGACCCACACCGAGGGATGCTTCTTGTTGAAGTCGTCCGGAAGCTCCGTGTACGGCATGAGGTGGAACCACATGAGCTTCATGGCACCTTATCTCCCTAAACCCGGCACGCAGGTAAATGGTCGTTTACCTACCTAACCCTGCCAAGACTTTGGCCCGGATGCAATGCGCGACTGGATTAGGCACCGCGCAATTTTATTGTTTTTCCTATGGGTCGCCCGTTCCGATTCGTATTTTGTGCGTTGCAATCTCGCGATCGCAACAATAGCTTCGCTGCATTGCAGGAGGCATTGCCATGACCGTTGTCGCTTTCGCGGCGCGTCCGCACCCGACGGCCAATCAGCCGAAGAAGGATCTCTACGAAATCGGCGAGATTCCGCCGCTCGGCCACGTTCCGAAGAACATGTATGCCTGGGTCATCCGCCGCGACCGCCACGGGCCGCCCGAGCAGTCCATGCAGCTCGAGGTCGTGCCCACGCATACGATCGGCGAGGACGAGGTGCTGGTCCTCGTGATGGCGGCGGGCGTCAACTACAACGGCGTATGGGCGGGGCTGGGGATCCCGATCTCGCCCTTCGACGTGCACAAGCAGCCGTTCCATATCGCGGGCTCCGACGCCTCGGGCATCGTGTGGGCGGTAGGCGCCAAGGTGAAGCGCTGGAAGGTCGGTGACGAGGTCGTCATCCACTGCAACCAGGATGACGGCGACGACGAGGAGTGCAACGGCGGCGATCCGATGTTCTCCACCAGCCAGCGCATCTGGGGCTATGAGACGCCGGACGGCTCGTTCGCCCAGTTCTGCAAGGTGCAGGCGCGCCAGCTCATGAAGCGCGCCCAGCATCTGACCTGGGAGGAGAGCGCCTCCTATACGCTCACGCTCGCCACCGCCTACCGCATGCTGTTCGGCCATCGCCCGCACATCCTGCGGCCCGGCCACAACGTTCTGGTATGGGGCGCGGCGGGCGGCATCGGCTCGATGGCCGTGCAGCTCATCGCCACCGCGGGCGCCAACGCCATCGGCGTGATCTCCGATCCGTCGAAGAAGGACTTCGTGATGTCGCTCGGCGCCAAGGGCGTGGTGAACCGCAACGACTTCGACTGCTGGGGCCAGCTCCCCGATGTCGACGACCAGAAGACCTATGCCGAATACATGAAGAAGTGCCGCAAGTTCGGCGCCGCCATCTGGGAGCACACCGGCAAGGGCAACGACGTCGACTTCGTGTTCGAGCATCCCGGCGAGCAGACCTTTCCGGTCTCCTGCTTCGTGGTGAAGCGCGGCGGCATGGTCGTGTTCTGCGCCGGCACCACCGGCTACAACCTCACCATGGACGCCCGTTTCGTGTGGATGCGCCAGAAGCGCATCCAGGGCAGCCACTTCGCCAACCTCCTGCAGGCGAGCCAGGCCAACCAGCTCGTGATCGAGCGCCGCATCGATCCCTGCATGAGCGAGGTCTTCGATTGGGCGGACATCCCCAAGGCCCATACCAAGATGTGGAAGAACCAGCACAAGCCCGGGAACATGGCCGTGCTGGTCTCGGCCAAGCGGCCGGGCCTGCGCACGCTCGAAGACGCCCTGGAAGACTGATGGTGCTGGACAACCTGCTCGGCCTCGCCTCCGAAGCGGAGAGCGACGCCGAGGCCTACGAGGTCGCGGCGCGCGAGGCGGTGCGCACGCTGGTGGCGCCCGAGGGCAAGGTCGATCCCGCGTTGCTCGAGCGCCAGCAGTTCGCCGCCCACGGCTTGGCCTGGATCGCCACCTATGTCGCCGCGCTGCGCCAGATGCGGCGGTGGGCGGAGGCTGGCGCAAAGGGTGAGCTCGAGATGCTGATGCTGCAGTCGGCGTTCGGGGAGTATCTCGCCCAGCTCGCCGGCGGCATCGCCATCAGCCAGGTCGAGATCGTGCGGCCGGCCGACCTCGGTCTCGACGCGGCGGCGTTGGACACGGTGGCCGTCCGGAAGCTGATCGCAGGCAACACCGCTTCGGTGCGCCTGCGCATCGCCGAGCTGGTCGCCGACGGGCTGGAGTCCGGCAATTTCGGCGCGCTGCAATTGGACGACGACTCGCTGGAGGAGGTGCGCCGCCAGTTCCGCCGCTTCGTCGACACTGAAGTCTCGCCGCACGCCCATGGCTGGCATCTGCGCGACGAGCTGATCCCGCTGCCGGTGGTCGACAAGATGGCCGAGCTCGGCGTGTTCGGCCTCACCGTTCCCGAGCAATGGGGCGGGCTGGGCATGGGCAAGCTCGCGATGTGCGTCGTCACCGAGGAGCTGTCGCGTGGCTATATCGGCGTCGGCTCGCTGGGCACGCGCTCGGAGATCGCGGCCGAGCTGATCCGCTCCGGCGGCACCGAGGCGCAGAAGCAGAAGTATCTCGGCCGCATCGCCTCGGGCGAGCTGCTGCCGACGGCGGTGTTCACCGAGCCCAACACCGGCTCCGACCTCGCGAGCCTGCGCACGCGCGCCGTGCGCGAGGGCGACACCTACCGCATCAACGGCAACAAGACCTGGATCACCCACGCCGCCCGCGCCGACATCATGACGCTGCTGGCGCGCAGCGACGCCTCCAAGCCCGGCTACCAGGGCCTGTCGATGTTCCTGGCCGAGAAGCCGCGCGGCACCGACGCCGAGCCGTTCCCGGCCAAGGGCATGAGCGGCGGCGAGATCCGCGTGCTGGGCTATCGCGGCATGAAGGAATACGAGATCGGCTTCGACGGTTTCGAGGTACCGGCCGCCAATCTGCTGGGCGAGAAGGAAGGGCAGGGCTTCAAGCAGCTCATGGCGACCTTCGAGAGCGCGCGCATCCAGACCGCGGCGCGCGCCGTCGGCGTGGCGCAGAACGCGCTGGAGCTCGGGCTGCGCTACGCCAGGGAGCGCATCCAGTTCGCCAAGCCGCTCTATGCCTTCCCGCGCGTCGCCGGCAAGATCGCCTGGATGGCGGTCGAGACCATGATCGCCCGCCAGCTCACCTATTTCGCGGCGCGCGAGAAGGACAGCGACCGGCGCTGCGACATCGAGGCCGGCATGGCCAAGCTGCTGGCCGCGCGGGTGGCCTGGAGCAATGCCGACAATGCGCTGCAGATCCATGGCGGCAACGGCTACGCCATGGAGTACCCGGTGAGCCGCGTGCTGTGCGACGCGCGCATCCTCAACATCTTCGAGGGCGCGGCCGAGATCCAGGCCCAGGTCGTCTGTCGCGGGCTGATCGAAGGCCGGAACTGAACGCCCCGATTCTCAAAGCCTCCCGGCGCACCTGGTGGCCTGCGGGGGGCGAATGTCCTCGGGGAGGCCGCAGGATATGGTTGGCCGTCGGCTGCGAGCTTGTGTAGTCGGACGGTGACGGCGACCAATCGATCCGGAGGAGACTCGCAATGGCGGACAAACTGGGGCTGAAAGAAGCCCACGCGATCGTCGACGCCATGTTGAAAGCGGCTGCCGAAAAGGGCCTGAAGTTCTCGGCCGCCGTCGTCGATGCCGGCGGCGAGCTCATTCATCTTTCGAGGATGGATGGCGCTTCGGCCTTGAATGCCCGCATGAGCTACAACAAGGCCTACACGGCAACGAAGTGGCAGAGCGACACGCGGGTCATCAAGGAGCGGCTCTTCGACATGTCGCTGGGCGACGAAAGGCGCGAGATCACGTGGTTCTGCGACCCTCTCTACACGCCGGTGTGGGGCGGCATCGTTCTCAGGTCCAAGGACGGAACGATGCTGGGCGCCCTCGGCGAGAGTGGCGGGACCTATCGACAGGACGAAGAGATCGGCCAATTGGGCGCGAGAGTCTTCGCGGCACTCTGAACCCGTCGCGTTCGCCGACGCGATCCCACGCGGGATTGTCTGGCGACGCATTGTCCTGCCATGCCAAGCGTGCTTTGCTTTATCCAACACGACATCCGGAGCGCGCATGGCGAAGCGGGACCACAAGCCACAGACGGACGGAGCACCGCTCACCACTGTTCGCTTGCAGAATATTGCCCAGTCCTATGGCCAGTCCGCCGCTCTCATGGCGGCGGTCGAAGTCGGGGTGTTCACGGCGATCAGCAACGGCGCCGGGACCTACGAGGAGGTCGCCAGGGCCGTCGACATCCATCAGACCAACGCCGAACGGCTTATGGTGATGCTGTGCGCGGCCGGCCTGCTGGAGAAGAGGCAGGGCCGCCATACGAATGCGCCGGACGTCGAGCGCTTCCTGGTGGAAGGCAAGCCCGGCTACATGGGGCCTTGGATAACATTCACCAAGCCGCAATGGAACGAGTGGGGACGGCTTGGCGAGCACATCCGCACCAAGAACCTGAAGGTGATGGGCTCGATCGAGACGTTCACCGTGGCCGATGCGCGGCGTTACCACGACGCGACCTACTCGATCGGCATGGGCGCGGGCCGCCGCTTCGTCCGCCAGGTCGACCTCGCCGGCCGCAAGCGCATCATGGACATCGGCGGCGGCTCGGGAGCGTACTGCATCGCGGCGGCGAAGGAGCATCCCGGGATCCGCGCCGTGGTGCTCGACCTGCCCGTGGTATGCGAGGTCGCGCGCGAATTCATCGCCGAGAACGGTGTCGCCGACCGCGTCGAGGCTATGCCATGCGACTTCACGCGCGATCCCTTCCCGACCGACTGCGATGTGGCCATCATGGCTTCCAATCTGCCCATGTACAGCCGCGAGATGATCGCAAGCGTCATCAAGAAGGCACACGATGCCCTGTTGCCCGGCGGGCAGATGCACCTCGTCGGCGAGACGACCAATGACGAGCGTACGGGGCCTTGGGGACCGGCCTATTGGGGACTCGGTCAAGCGGTGGGAGATTTGCTCGGGCTCGCCCATTCTGAGGCCGACGTGATCGGCTACTTCCGCGCAGCGGGCTTCACGGACGTGGGCCTGCACGAGTTCATTCCCGGCTCGCTCGGCCGCGTCGCCGGCACGAAGGCGCTGTGAAGAACGGCGGACGGCGAGCCATGACGACCAGCTAGGGAGAGAACGGTGGGCGAGGAGATTCAGATCACGGCCGCCGATGGCGGGATGTTCGCCGCGTATCTGGCGTTGCCATCGCAGGCCCGGGCGCCCGGCCTGATCGTGCTGCCCGAGGTGTTCAACACCAACGCGCATATCCGCTCGGTGGCCGAGGGCTACGCGGCGGCGGGGTTCGTCGCCCTCGCGCCGGACGTCTATTGGCGGCAGGAGGCCGGCAACTACCTGCCCTATACCGACGAAGGACGCGCCAAGGCGCAGTCGCTACGGGCGCGATTGGACACGGACCAGTTCACGCGCGATCTTGGCGACGCCATCGCCGCGCTTCGGGCGCGCCCGGAATGCAGCGGCAAGGTCGGCGTCATGGGGTTCTGCCTGGGCGGCAAGTTCGCCTACCTGGCCAGCACGCGGCTGCCGATCGAAGCCGCGGTAAGCTACTACGGCGTGCAGATCGACGAGCATCTCGACGAAGCCGACAAGCTCAAGTGCCCGATCCTGATGCATTTCGCCGAGAACGACCCGCACGTGCCGGCGCCGACCGTGGCGGCAATCCAGGCGCACATGGGCGCCTCGCCTCGCGTGAGCATCCACGTCTATCCGGGCACCGAGCATGGCTTCAACCGCCAGGGATACCCGCCGTACAACGAGGCGGCGGCGGCGCAGGCGCGGCAGCGCACGATCGCGCATTTCCGCCGTCTCCTGTCGTAACGCGCCGCGCGCGGCGGCGCGGGTCGACGCGAAGGAACCGAAGGCGCCACTGCGCGACGGCGGGGAGGCTGCCTGGTCGGACGTTTCACTGCGGTTGCTTGTTGCCCCCTGGTCTCGATGTTACGTTTTGGGCAGGGACGGAAGGTAAATCGGCATGCAGCCCATCCTCTACGTCGACGCCCTGATCGCCAAGCACGGTGCCGTTCGCCTTCGATCCGGGACCGCCGACGTTGGAGGCGATCGCCAAGCAACGCGCAAATAGAGCATCGATGCGACAACAGGCGGAGAAGCAAATGACGGAACTGGCAGAGGATACGCCGCGACCGTACGTGCGCTATATCGACAAGACCCGCGCGTACTACCTGTCACAGGGCTACGAGAAGCCGTATGCCTGGGCGCAGAACGACAGCGCGCCATTCGCGCCGCTGGCCAAGCGGCTGTCGGCCAGCACGATCGCTCTGATCTCGACCAGCGAGATCGCCATCGAGGGCGATCCGCGGTTCGACGACAATCCGGAGACCAGGGCGCAGGGCAACGTCTATGCCGTGCCGTCGAACACCCCGGCGTCGAAGCTGTACAGTCGGACGCAGAGCTACGACCGCTACGCGACGTCGCTCGACGACCCCAACGCCTATTTCCCGATCGACCGCCTGCACGAGGCGGCGGCGCGCGGGCGTATCGGCAAGGTCGCGTCGGACTGCCTGGGCGTCTACAACGCCTATAGCCAGCGCAAGACCACCGAACGCGATGCGCCGCAGGTGCTGGCACACTGCCGCGCCATGGGAGTCGACGTCGCCATTCTCGTCCCGGTTTGACCAGTGTGCCACCAGACCGTGAGTCTGGTCGCCCGTCACCTGGAAACGAATGGCATCCCCACCGTGGTGATCGCCACCGCCCGCGACATCGTTGAATCCGCCGCCGTGCCGCGACTGCTGTTCGTCGACTTTCCGCTTGGCGCGCCATGCGGCGAGCCGTGGAACGCCGAGCAACAGCGCGCGGTGCTGGAGATGGCGTTCCATATGTTGGAAACGGCGACGGCGCCGCGCACCACAGTCGAGGCCGGCCTGCGCTGGAGCAAGGGTCAGCGCTGGAAGGATCTGATCTTCACCGAGGAACAGCCATTCCTGCCCGGCGAGGCCGGCGAGGCCTGGCTGAAGCGGAAGGCGCTCTATCGGCAGATGAAGGCCGAGGGCAAGATCTGAGCCAACGAATTGCGGGGCGGCCGCGCTGGCCCGCCCCGGTGACATCCCGGGAGATCCGCGTGCCGCAATCCGTCATCGTCTATTCCACGCCGCTGTGCGCACCCTGCGAAGCGCTGAAGCGCGCCCTGAAAGCACGCGGCATAAGCTTCCGTGCCGTTGATCTGCTGATTGACGAGGAGGCGGCCGAACGCCTTGAGGAGCAAGGCATCCGCAGCGCCCCGGCGCTGGAGATCGGCGGCCGCTTCTATACCGGCGCAGCATTGGCTGAAGACCGGCTCGACGCGCTGCTGCGGCCATAGGGGGCGGCGATGCGGCAGGCTTCAGCGTGCATGGCGGCCCGCCGGACGAGAAGGAGCGCTGGGGAAAGATCATCCGGCGTGGCAATATAGGGGTGGAGTAGGAGAGAGCCATGCAAGGATCGCTGCGCGGCAACGCCGGCCCCCGTTATCGACACGTCGCCGAAGAGGGCGCGCCGTACGAGACCATCGCCGTCGACAAGCTGACGCCGATCATCGGTGCTGAGATCGAGGGCCTCGATCTCAGCCAGCCGCTCAGCAATCGCCAGCAGGACGAGGTCCATCGGGCGCTGGCCGAGAACTGCGTCATCTTCTTCCGTGACCAGCACATCACGCCTGACCAGCACCTGGCCTTCGGCCGGCTGTTCGGCGAGTTGCATGTGCATCCGGCGGCGCCGCACGAGCCGGGCAAGCCCGAGCTGATGATCATCCACGCCGACAAGGACAGCCCGCGCGCCAACGGCGAGGGCTGGCACACCGACGTGAGCTGCGACCTCGAGCCGCCGATGGGCAGCATCCTCTATATCAAGCAATGCCCGCCCAAGGGCGGCGACACCTTGTTCGCCTCGATGTACGCCGCCTACGAGGCGCTGTCGGATCGCCTGAAGAAGTACCTCGAAGGCATGACTGCCATCCATGACGGCGAGCAGGTCTATCGCGGCCTCTACAGGAATTTCGGCGTCGCCGACAAGCCGCAATATCCGCGCGCCGAGCATCCGGTGATCCGCACCCATCCCGTGACGGGCAAGAAGGCGCTGTACGTCAATCGCGGCTTCACCCGCGCGCTGGTCGGCGTGCCGCGCGACGAGGGCGACGCCATCCTGCGCTATCTCTACGAGCACATGGAGAACCCGCTGTTCCAGTGTCGCTTCCGCTGGCGCGAGAACTCGATCGCCTTTTGGGACAATCGCTGCGTCCAGCATCGCGCCATGTGGGACTACTGGCCGCACACGCGCAGCGGCAATCGCGTCACCGTGGCGGGCGACAGGCCCTACTGATTCAAGTGCTGGCGATCTTCGACTGCGACGGCGTGCTGGTCGACAGCGAGCCGATCGCCAATGCGAGTTTTTCCCGGGCCCTGAAGCCGCACGGCCTCGACTGGACCGTCGAGGAGACGATGCGCCGCCTGATGGGGCTTTCCCTGAAATCCGCCATCGAGATCTGCGAGGCCGAGATCGGCCGCAAACTGCCCGGCGATTTTCTCGCGAAGATGCAGGCGGTGACCTACCAGAACTTTCGCGATGCGCCGCTCAGGCCGATCTCCGGCGTGAAGGAAGCCGTGCTGGCGCTGCAGGCGGCGGGCCTCGACACCTGCGTGGCAAGCTCGGGCCTTCCGGAGAAGATGCGCTTCACGCTCGGCCTCACCGGGCTGTGGGAACTCTTCGGCGGCCGTCTCTTCAGCTCGTCCCAGGTGCCACGCGGAAAGCCCTTTCCCGACCTTTTCCTCCATGCCGCCCTGTCCCTCGACGTGCAGCCGCTCGACTGCGTGGTGGTCGAGGATTCGGTGCCGGGCATCCAGGCGGCGCGTGCCGCCGGCATGCGGGCGCTGGCCTATGCCGGCGCGCCCCATGCCAACCGGGAGGCCCTGGCGGCGGCGGGCGGCGAGCTGTTCGACGACATGAGGAAGCTGCCGGACCTGGTGTTGCGATGACCGGTTCGTGGTCGATGGGAAGCGGCAAGGCCGAGCGCGTGATCGTGGTCGGCGCCGGCATGGCGGGCCTTGTGGCGGCGCGCCTGCTGCACGATTCGGGATTCGCCGTGACGGTGCTGGAGGCACGCGACCGCCTGGGCGGCCGGACCTGGACCGACGATTCGCTCGGCGCGCCGCTCGATCTTGGCGGTTCCTGGGTGCATGGCGTCGACGGCAATCCGCTGACGCTGTGGTGCGGCAAGCTCGGCATCCCTCTCATCGAATCGCAGGGCGACCGCCTGTTGATCGACCCGCGCGCGACGTCGCCGACGCGCGAAGGCCAGCGCCGGCGCGCCGTGCTCGGCCGCGCCGCCTTCAAGACGGCGATCGAATGGGCGAGCTGGAAAAGCAAGGCGATGACCCGCGCCTGGGGGCCGCGCTCGATTTCGGTAAAGCAGGCGGTCGATCCGCTGCTTCGGGCCGGCTGGCTGCCGGAGGTCGACAAGCTCGTGATCGCCACCTTCGTCGAGATGAGTGAAGGGGTACAGGGCGCGCCTTATGAGGCGATCTCCGTCGAGGAATGGTTTCCGACGGAGGGGCTGGAGCGCAACGGCCAGCCCAAGGGCGGCTTCCGGTCGCTGATCGAGGATGCAGCGCGCGGTCTTTCGATCCGGCGCGGCGCCGCCGTGCAGCGCATCGCCTGGACCGATTCGGGGGTGAGCGCGACCTTGACGAGCGGCGAGCGCCTCGAGGCCGACCGCGTCGTGATCACCGCGCCGGTCGGCCTGCTGCGCGCCGGACTGCCCGCCCTCGACCCGGTTCCGCCGGCCGACCAGCGCACGGCCATCGGCCGGCTGGGCTACGGTGCGGGCGTGCTGGGCAAGATCTACCTGCGCTTTCCGCGACGCTTCTGGCCCGACCATCCGAAATGGTTCGGACGGCTGCCCGACGCCCCGGAAAAGCGCGGCACCTTCAACACCTGGGTGAGCCACGAGCAGGAGACGGGCCGGCCGATTCTGCTCAGCTTCAGCAACGGCGCCACCGCTGCGGGCCTTGACCGCAGCGCCAGCGATACCGACGTGGAGACGGTGGCGATGACCTCGTTGCGCAAGATGTTCGGGGCCGACATCCCCGAGCCGGAAGCGATGCTGTTCCCGCGCTGGCTGAGCGACCCGTGGTCGCGCGGCGGCTATTCCTATCCCGGCGTCGGCAGCGCGCCGGAGGACACGGCGCGGCACGCCCGGCCGCTCGGCCGGCGCGTCTACTTCGCCGGCGAGGCCACCGAGCCGGTGGAATACGGCACGGTGCATGCGGCGCTGTGGTCGGGCGAGCAGACGGCGGAGGCGATCTTCGGGGTTGCCACAGGTATCGCCCCGACGAAGACGGCGCGGCCGTGGGCCGGCGCCCGCGCTGGCGCAGGCCGGCACAATGAGTGGTAGAAGGTAAGGGACAGCTGTCATCCCGGCGGCAACGAGGGACCTTTCCTGTCGTCTTGGAGGCCCATCGGCCTTCGGCATTGGGATGACAATGGAGTTTGAACCATGCTCGCCAACATCCTGTTCGTCCTGGTCATCATCTCGGGCCTGGCCACGCTCGGCGTGCTGTTCGCCGGGTTGATCAGCATGAGCCGCAACGTCGATGGCGGCCTCGAAGGCGGCAGGCGCAGCAACCGGCTGATGTGGTGGCGGGTGCGGATGCAGTTCCTGACGATCATCCTGATCGGTCTCTGGTACCTGGCGAGCCGGGGCTGACGCGATGGTCACGCTCACCCGCATCTATACGCGCGGCGGCGACGCGGGTCAGACCTCGCTCGGCCGCGGCGAGCGCGTGGCCAAGCACGATCCGAGGGTCGAGGCCTATGGCACGACCGACGAGGCCAATTCGATCATCGGCCTGGCGCGCAGCGCCATCGCGCGGACCGTCCTGGGCGGCGAGCGCTTCGCCGAGGCCGACGCCATGCTGGGCCGCATCCAGAACGACCTGTTCGATCTCGGCGCCGATCTCTGCACGCCCGAGGGCGAAAGCAGGCGCGGCGAGCAGGCGCTGCGCATCGTGGCTTCGCAGGTCGAGCGGCTGGAGCGCGAGATCGATGCCATGAATTCAGAGCTTCAGCCGCTCAGCTCCTTCATCCTTCCGGGCGGCAGCGAGGCGGCGGCCTGGTTGCATCTGGCGCGCACCGTCGCCCGCCGCGCCGAGCGGCGCATGACCCGGCTGGCCTCCGAACAGGCCATCAACCCTGAGGCGATCAAGTACATCAACCGTCTCTCCGACCACCTGTTCGTGCTTGCACGGCGGCTGAACGACAACGGCGCCACCGACGTGCTGTGGGTGCCCGGCGGCACGCGCTAGGCCCCTCAACTTGTTGAAAGATTGAGCAAAAATCTTCCACCGTGCGATTTTGTGCAGTGCGCCATAGCCTTGACATGATCGGCTGAACACCCCTACACGAAAACCCCTTCGCCGGGCGGGAGGTCCGGCGGCAACCCACCTATAGGCGCAACGCGATGAAAGTGCTGGTCGCGGTCAAGCGGGTCATCGACTACAACGTCAAGATCCGCGTCAAGACCGACAACACGGGCGTCGAGACGGCGAACGTCAAGATGTCCATGAACCCCTTCGACGAGATTGCCGTGGAAGAGGCGATCCGCATGAAAGAGAAGGGGCTCGCGACCGAGATCATCGCCTTTTCCGCCGGCCCCCAACAGTGCCAGGAGACCATCCGCACCGCGCTGGCCATGGGCGCCGATCGCGGCATGCTGGTGCAGACCGACGCCGAATTGCAGCCGCTGGCCGTCGCCAAGCTGATGAAGGCGGTGGTCGACAAGGAGCAGCCCGGCCTGGTGATCGTCGGCAAGCAGGCGATCGACGACGATTCCAACCAGACCGGCCAGATGCTGGCGGCGCTGCTGGGCTGGTCGCAGGGCACCTTCGCCAACAAGCTGGCTGTCGCCGACGGCTCGGCCGAGGTGAAGCGCGAGGTCGATGGCGGCCTGGAGAACATCAAGATCAAGCTGCCGGCGGTGATCACCACCGACCTGCGCCTCAACGAGCCGCGCTACGCCTCGCTGCCCAACATCATGAAGGCCAAGAAGAAGCCGATCGAGGTGCTGGCGCCCGATGCGCTGGGCGTCGACATCGCGCCGCGCATCAAGGTCCTGAAGGTCGAGGAGCCGCCCAAGCGCAAGGCCGGCATCAAGGTGAAGACCGTGGCCGAGCTGGTCGACAAGCTGCGCAACGAAGCGGGAGTGATCTGACATGGCCGTCCTGGTTGTCGCCGCGCATGACGGCAAGACCGTTCGCTCCAATGTCGCGAACGCCGTGACGGCGGCCCTGCAGATGGGCCCCGAGGTGCACGTGCTGGTGGCCGGCAACAATGCCGGCGAGGCCGCCAAGTCGGCCGCCGCCATCCAGGGCGTGGCCAAGGTGCTGGACGCCGAGGATGCCGCCTATGCCAACTGGGTGGCCGAGGACGTGGCGCCGCTGGTGGTGAAGCTTGCCCCCGGCTACAGCCACGTGGTGATGGCGGCCAACTCGGTCGGCAAGAACCTGGCGCCGCGCGTGGCCGCGCTTCTCGACATGGCGCAGGTCTCGGAGGCCATCAAGGTCGTCTCGCCGGACACCTTCGTGCGGCCGATCTATGCCGGCAACGCCATGGCCACCGTGCAGACCGCGGACCAGATCAAGATCGTCACCATCCGCCCGACCAACTTCAAGGCGGCGGCGACCGGCGGCGCGGCGCCCGTCGAGCAGATCGGCGGCACCGGTGCGGGCGGGCTGGCAACTTATGTTGGCGCCGAGCTGTCGAAGAGCGAGCGTCCGGAACTGACCAGCGCCAAGATCGTTGTCTCGGGTGGTCGTGGCCTGCAGAGCGGCGAGAACTTCAAGATGCTGGAGGCGCTGGCCGATAAGCTCGGCGCGGGGCTGGGCGCCAGCCGCGCCGCCGTCGACGCGGGCTACGTCCCGAACGACTACCAGGTCGGCCAGACCGGCAAGGTGGTGGCCCCCGATCTCTATATCGCGGTCGGCATCTCGGGTGCGATCCAGCATCTCGCCGGCATGAAGGACAGCAAGACCATCGTGGCGATCAACAAGGACGAGGAAGCGCCGATCTTCCAGGTGGCCGACTACGGCATCGTCGGCGACCTGTTCCAGATCGTGCCGGAGCTGACCGCCGCGGTCGAAAAGAAGTAAGCTAGAAACCGTCCTGCGCGATTTTCAGGGGTACCCATCATGATCAAGCGCATCGGCGTCATCGGCGCCGGCCAGATGGGCAGCGGTATCGCCCATGTCTGTGCGCTCAAGGGGTTCGATATCCGTCTTTCGGACGTCGACCAGGCGCATCTCGACAAGGGCATGGATGCAATCGGCCGCAACATGGACCGGCAGATCGGCCGCGGCATGATCCGGCCCGAGGACAAGGATGCGGCGCTCAGGCGCATCTCGACCAGTGTCGACTACAAGCCGTTCGCCGATTGCGACCTGATCGTCGAGGCGGCGACCGAGAACGAGTCGGTCAAGCGCGAGATCTTCAAGAAGGTCTGCGAGGGCCTGCCGTCCAACGTGCTGCTGGCCACCAACACCTCGTCGATCTCGGTGACGCGGCTTGCGTCGGTGACGGACCGGCCCGGCAAGTTCATGGGCATGCACTTCATGAACCCGGTGCCCATGATGGGCCTGGTCGAGCTGATCCGCGGCATCGCCACGGAGGAGGAGACCTTCCGCACCGTGCGCGAGGTCGTCGTGCGGCTCGACAAGAAGCCGGTCAACGCCGAGGACTTCCCGGCCTTCATCGTCAACCGCATCCTGCTGCCGATGATCAACGAGGCGGTCTATGCGCTCTACGAGGGCGTCGGCAATGTCGAGGCGATCGATACCGGCATGAAGCTGGGCGCCAACCACCCGATGGGGCCGCTCGAGCTCGCCGACTTCATCGGCCTCGATACCTGCCTGTCGGTCATGCAGGTGCTGCACGAGGGGCTGGCCGATTCGAAGTATCGCCCGTGCCCGCTGCTGGTGAAGTATGTCGAGGCCGGCTGGATCGGCCGCAAGGTCAAGCGTGGCTTCTACGACTATTCCGGCGAACGTCCGGTGCCCACGCGGTAGCGCTGCGAAACGGCAAGGACGATCGGAGCCCAGCCCCATGAAGAGAAGAGCGTTGCGTCTCGGCACGGTCCTGGCCGTCATTGCCGGCACTTTGCTGACGATCGTCCCGTTTGTCCCGGCGGACGCACAGTGGGTGTTCCTGGCGCGCCGGGCGCTCGGCCGCATCCAGCACATGACCGAAGGCGACCAGTCCGGTGGCCGACCCGGCTACGACTTCGCCAGCGTCATCCTCGACGCTCCGGCCGACAAGGTGTTCACGACCGCCCTCGATCTGGCGCGCAAGAACCGCGAGGTGCGGGTGCTGATGCAGGATCCCGGCCAGCGCCGGCTGCAGTTCGCCGAGGGCGACCGCACGGCCACCCTGAACGTCGTGCCGTTCAGCGACGATGTCTCGCAGCTCCTGATCGCGGGCCAGGCCGGGCCAGGCGAGGGTTCGACCGCTTCGCGCGTCGTGCAGGCCGTCCTGCGGGTCTGCAAGGAGATGAACAAGCACTGTGAAGTCGGTGGGTGAAGTTCACATCGTAAGTCATTGATTTTACTTTATATATAGCCTCGGTAATTTTGTCTTTGTTGGCGTGACATTATTCCCCGAGGAAACGCTCCGCCGTCCGCCAGCGCACGCCCTCGGCGAGGTCGGCCGGCAGCTGCGCCAGATGCTCCTCCAGCTCGGTCACGGCGCCGGGGTAGGTGCAGTCATAGTGGGGGTAGTCGGCGCCCCAGAACACGCAGCGTTCGAGGCCCATCTCCTTCAGGCGCGGCAGGCGGTTCGCCTCGTCGGACTCGATGGAAATGAAGCACTGCTCGCGGAACAGCTCGGTCGGCCGCCGCTTGAGCCAGGGCACGTGATGGCGCATCGACTCGAAATGCCCGTCCAGCCGGTCGAGCCAGTATTCCAGCCAGCCCAGGCCTGATTCCAGGAAAGCGACACGCAGGCCGGGATGGCGCTCCAGCACGCCGCCCGCAACGATGTCGAGACAGGCGGCCATCTGCTCGAAGGGATGGCAGATCATGTGGCTGAAGAAGAGATTGTCGTAACGGCCGGTGGCGAAGCTCGGCATCAGCGCGCCGAAGCTGCCGTGCACCGCGGCGAACAGGCCGTTGTCGGCGACCGCCTGCCAGAACGGCCGCAACGCTTCGTCGTAGAGGGCGAGGCCCTTGTAGCGCTCCGGGCGGAAGCAGACGCCCTTCAGCCCGAGCCTTGCGACGTGCCGGGCCTCGCGCGCGGCCGCCGCGGCGCTCTGCAGCGGCACGATGCCCACCGCACTGAGCTTGCCGTTTCCGTCACGGCACATGTCGGCGATCCATTCGTTGTAGCCATGACAGGTCGCGGCGGCGACCGCCGGATCCTCGATGTCGCCGGCCAGCAGGTAGAGCGAGGGGAAGAGCAGGGACCGTTCGATGCCTTCCTCCTCCAGCACCTTGGCGCGCGCTGCGCCGTCGTAGGAACCGGGCAGGATATCCTCCCAGGTCGGCACCTTGTCGGGATCGTCCATGCCCCAGGGCACGCAGGCCGCCGCGGGCCGCAGGTTGCGCCTCATGGCGCCGTTGATCGAGACCCAGTCGCGGCCGTCCGTATCGCGCTCCACACGGATCGTATCGGCGCGGAAGCGCTTCTCGACATAGTCGTTCCACACCGCCGGCGGCTCGCAGATATGGCCGTCGGCATCGATGACGCGTCTTGTCATTTGTCTCCTCCCGGACGGCGATGCCATGCCGCCGTCCTTGTTGTGCGGGAGGATAGCCTTTCGGAAGCCGCCTACAAAAGCCCGAGCGCGTCGGCGCCGCCGGTGACGACCGCCAGCGGTCCGGTCAAGCGATGGCCGCCTTCATGAGCGCCAGGCCCTCCGGCGTGTCCCAGTCGGCGTCGCCCTCCAGCCGGCCGAGCTCGCGGCCGGCCGGATCGACCAGGATCGAGGTCGGCAACAGCGACACGCCCAGCACCGACATCGCCTTGCGGCCCTTGTCGTAGTAGATGCCGAGATGCCCGAGCTTCCGCTCCTTGTAGAAGGGCGCCACCTTGGGCTTCGACGGCCCGTCGAGCGAGATCGGCAGGACGACGAACTTGTCCTTGGGCAGCGCTGCCTGCAGGCGGTCGAGGCTCGGCATCTCCTTGACGCAGGGCGCGCACCAGGTGGCCCACAGGTTGATCAGGCGCGCCTTGCCCGTGAGGTCGGCCAGTCGCATCGGCTTGCCGTCGGCGTCGAGGAATTCGAGATCCGGCACCGGCTTGGGCGGATGAGCGGGCTTGAAACGCGCCATCGCGCCTTGCGCCAGGGCCGACGGCACTTCGGCCCGTGCGCCGGCCGGCAGGGCGAAAGCCATCGCGCCGCCGGCCAGGACAAGCCGGCGGCTGGGGAGGAAATCTCGGTCGGGATGTGCCATAAGCCGCGTTCCTAAAGGACTATTGGCTCATATTCATGGCACGGAAGAACACGACTGCGCGAGCGCCGAAGAGTCGCTCCAACACGATGTGGGGCGGCCGCTACAAGCTCGGCCCGGCGGAAATCATGGAGAAGATCAACGCCTCCATCGGCTTCGACCGCCGGCTCTACGCGCAGGACATCGCGGGCTCGCTGGCCCATGCCGACATGCTGGTCGCCCAGGGCATCCTGACGGCGAAGGACGGGCGCGCCATCAAGCGCGGCCTGGCGAAGGTGCGCGAGGAGATCGAGTTGGGGCGCTTCAGGTTCTCGACCAAGCTTGAGGACATCCATTTCAACGTCGAGGCCAGGCTCACCGAGCTGATCGGTCCGGCCGGCGGACGGCTGCACACCGCGCGCTCGCGCAACGACCAGATCGCGCTCGATGTCCGGCTGTGGGTGCGCGACACGATCGACCGGCTGGAACCGATGCTCGCCGATTTGCAGGCCGCCCTGATCGACCGCGCCGAGGAATATGCCGCGACCATCATGCCGGGCTTCACCCATCTGCAGACGGCGCAGCCCATCACCTTCGGCCATCATCTTCTGGCCTATGTCGAGATGGTCGGCCGCGACCGCGGCCGCCTGGCCGACTGCCGCGCTCGGCTGAACGAATCGCCGCTCGGCGCGGCCGCGCTTGCCGGCTCGCCGTATCCGATCGATCCGCGCAAGACGGCCAAGGCGCTGGGCTTCGAACGGCCGATGGCCAATTCGCTCGATGCGGTGTCCGATCGCGACTACGTCGTGGAGTTCATCGCCGCCGCCTCGCTCACGGCCGTGCACCTGTCGCGGCTGGCCGAGGAGATCGTGATCTGGTGCTCAGCGCCGTTCCGCTTCATCGCCCTGTCGGACGCCTTCACCACCGGCAGCTCGATCATGCCGCAGAAGCGCAACCCCGATGCGGCCGAGCTGACGCGCGCCAAGGTCGGCCGCATCGTCGGCGCCTTCGTGGCGCTCTGCACCATCCTGAAGGGCCTGCCGCTCACCTACGGCAAGGACATGCAGGAGGACAAGGAGCCGCTGTTCGACGCGGCCGACTCCCTGGAACTGGGCGTGGCGGCGATGACCGGCATGGTGCGCGACCTCAAGGCCAATCCAGAGCGCATGCGCGCCGTGGCCTCGGCCGACTACTCCGTGGCGACCGATCTCGCCGACTGGCTGGTGCGCAAGGTCGGGCTGCCGTTCCGCCAGGCTCATCACGTCACGGGCCGCCTGGTGGGAATCGCCGCCGACAAGGGCGTCGATCTCGACAAGCTATCGCTCGCCGAGATGCAGGCGGTGGAGCCTCGCATCGACCGCGGCGTCTACCGCGTCCTGACCGTCGAAGCGTCGGTCAATGCGCGCAGGAGTCTCGGCGGCACCGCGCCGGTCAACGTGGCGCGCGCCGTGAAGGAGGCCCGCCGGCGCTTTCTGGGACGCGCCAAGGGAGCGGGCCGATGAGCGTCTTCGCCTACAGGAACGGCGAGATGCATGCCGAGGGCGTGGCCCTCGCCGCCATCGCAGCCCAGGTCGGCACGCCTTTCTATTGCTACTCGGCGGGCGCGCTGCGGGCGGCGTGGCAGGAGTTCGCCCAGGGCATCAAGGGCATGAATGCCCGCGTCTGCTACGCCATGAAGGCCAACAGCAGCCTCGCGGTCGTCCGCCTGTTCGGCGAACTGGGCGCCGGCTCCGACATCGTCTCGGTGGGCGAGATGCGGCGTGCCCTGGCGGCCGGCATTCCGCCCGGGCGCATCGTCTATTCCGGGGTCGGCAAGAAGGCGAGCGAGCTGATGGCCGCCCTCCAGGCCGGTGTCGGGCAGATCAACGTCGAGAGCTCGGCCGAGCTCGAGACCTTGAACGCGGTCGCAGCACAGCTCGGGGTGAAGGCCGACATCACCATCCGGGTCAATCCCGACGTCGATGCCGGCACCCACGCCAAGATCACCACGGGCCGCAAGGAGAACAAGTTCGGCATCGATATCGACCTCGCCCGCGAGGCCTTTGCGCTTGCCGGCCGCCTGCCCAATCTCAAGGTCGTGGGCGTGGCCATGCATATCGGCTCGCAGCTCACCTCGCTCGAGCCCTATCGCGATGCCGTCGGCCGGGTACGCGCGCTGATCGTATATCGTTAAGGTGTCTTCTCGAGTGTTGTATAGTTTGTGTCATTGATCACAATCCTAATAAGGAATAGCCGAATCGAACAGCTGTTGCCATTGTGTAAAAATGGTGATTTAACCACTAATCAAATTCCTCACTTTTAGTTGCTATCCTACCTATGGTAGAAAAAGAGTCAGGGGTGGATGGAATTGAACCACCGACAAAGACTTTGGAGATCCCTATATTACCACTATACTACACCCCTTGTGTGTTGACAGAACTCATAGGGAATTGAACCCTAATACGACAGATTTGCAATCCATGTACAAGGCCACTCGTGAGTTCTATTATTAACTGTGTAGAATTGAACCATGCATCGGCTTAGATGCATTTAATAGGAGTACTCCTATTACTAGCACCCCCATACTTTTAGAAGATATCCTGAAGATTTCCAAGTACCAAGTATGTATAATAAGTGGTATACCACGATTCTCAATCATACCTGGTATTCCACAATTCTCTCTGTGCTATGATCGGGGAGTTATAAATATAGATGAGGATAAAGTGATTATTTGTCATTTGTAGCAGATCGTAGGCAAAGTGCAATAGGTCCTAGCATAGCTAGTAGTAGAAGAATACTTCCAAGTAGTAGCCAAATAGAACCGTATGTGTAAAGACCTTGACCAACAGCTTCAATTTGTAGGAATTGAGTGAAACTATCGTCAGCTCCTGGGCCAGTGAATGTCATGTGTACATCAGAACCTGTGAATGGGCTATCTACACCTAGGAATAGTCCGTTAATGTAGTTAAATAGACCTAGAGGTAGTTTACCTGCTTCTGTGTATGAGCTAGGAATGATTGAAACAAGTTCGAAGAAGAAGAGAGATCCCACAATGAAACCTAGAGGTAGGTTTTTAGTGTATTCTCGTCCAACCGATACAATTTCAGTCAGTTGAATGTTTAGCATCATCACTACGAATAGGAATAGAATTGCAATAGCACCTACATACACAATAAGGTATGAGATACCTACAAATCCTACACCAAGAAGTAGTAGATATCCTGCTGCGTTAATAAATACAGAAATCAGGAATAGCACAGAAATAACAGGGTTATTTGATGTGATCACAAGTACACCGGATAGAACTGCTCCAAATGCTAGTAAGTCGAGTAGGAATGTGTTCATGGTATTAGTGATTCGTTACGGTTATGTCTATGACATTCTTCTTGCTCTTATAGAGGGAGAAGCTATAAACCTTATAAACAAGAAGTCTGATGAATATATTCACCGCTTCGAGTAAGCATTGCTAATAATAATAGTCACCAGGAAGAATCGAACTTCCATCTCGATATTAACAGTATCTTGCTCTGACCGTTGAGCTATGGCAACATTAAGTATAGTTTGGGGTAATCAGGTGGACAGGACTCGAACCTGCAGAATCTCCGACCCAAACGAAGCGCCATACCAAATAGGCTTCCACCTGTATATACATTGTGTTCACGTGAACACTATACCATACTTTTAGTCTACTATCGGGGAGTTGAGTATAACATAAAATTATGATGATGTGTATAGAAGTTGTGTTACTGCTACATGTAGATCGTTAAAGATGATGTTAGGCATAATACCAAAGATTAGTGCCACAGCTAGAAGTGGTAGAAGTACCATGAATTCTCGTCGTGTTACATCTGTTGTGTATGATAGGTATTGTGAGTATGCACCGAATGCTAGTCGGTTGAATAGGAAGATACTGTAACATGCTGAAAGTACGATACTTGAAGCACCTAGAAGTCCAATCACAGGGCTTTTTTGGAAGATACCTGCAAGAGATAGTGCTTCTCCCACCCAGTTAAGTGATAGAGGTACAGCCATGTTGAATGCAGTTGTCACGAAGAACAGTGCAGCAAATACAGGCATGTATACAGTTAGACCTCGGTAGTATCGGATCACCCGTGTGTGGAATCGATCGTATAGTACTCCACCAACCAGTGTGAACATAGCTGGAGAGATCACTCCGTGAGCAATTGATAGAGCGATAGCACCTTCAATACCTACGATAGTGTTAGAGAACAGTCCTAGAACTACAATAGCCATGTGACTAATAGATGAGTAAGCAACAAGAGCTTTGAAATCTACTTGTCGTAGAGTAGCTAGTGATGAGTAAATAAGAGTTACAATAGCAATTGTTTGTACTAGAGGTGAGAAGTATGATGTAGCATCAGGCATGAATCCAATTAGAATTCGCAGGTATCCGTATGTAGCAAGTTTCAGGAATAGTCCAGCTAGTAGGATAGATCCAGCTAGAGGAGCTTCAGCGTGTGCCCGTGGTAGCCACATGTGGAACGGAACAAGAGGAGTTTTAACCGCAAATGATAGGAAGAATGCTAGCCATAGGATTTTTTGGCCACCTAGACTGAAGTCTGATAGTGATACAACAGCAAAGTCAGTACTTCCAACGTTGTAGTAGATAACCATAATAGCTAGTAGCATAAATAGTGATCCTGCTAGTGTGTAAAGGAATAGAAGGAATGAAGCTCGAATACGAGTTGCAGACCCACCCCAAATACCAACTACAAGGAACATAGGAATAAGTACAGCTTCGAAGAAGATGTAGAATAGCATTAGATCTAGTACAACGAATACTGCAATAAGTAGTGTTTCCATAAGTAGGAAAGCAATAAGGAAGTATTTCATTCCGAATTTGATGTTATCCCAGTTAGATAGAATACAGATTGGAGTAATAAGTGTTGTAAGTAGAACAAAGTAAAGACTAATACCGTCGATACCTAGGTTAAAGTGGCAGAAGCTTAGGCTGTTGAATTCTTGTACGAATTGGTATTGCACTGCGCTTGAGTCAAATTCTCCCCATAGTACAATGGATAGGATAAAGTTCACCATAGATGTGATAAGAGCGATTTGTTTCATTCGTGTCACACCTGTTGATGATTCTTCACTCATAGGTAGAAGAATCAGTGAACCGATAATAGGAATAAATAGTAGAGCAGATAGCATAGTAGTGTTTGATAAATAATGGACCTTTCTGAAAACAAAGTAATAAGATAATAATAATAATAATACTACTCTGCAGAACTCACTCCTCTCTAATATAGGGAATTGAACCCTAGTACCTTGGTTATAAATAACCAGTAGTATGAGGCCGGTTGTGAGCTCTACTTTTAATGTATTTATTGTGCTACACCTATTGCTGCTCTTGTAAGTTGGTGGTCAGCTTTTCTAAATGTAATCCCGTGGTTAGCGTATTATGTAGACCCGTGGTTAGCGTACTTATTTATAATAAGTAGGTTGCTTATAGGATATTTATGGTATAATCGGGGATTTAGTGAGTTAATAAACACAGATTGAACGTATTAGTGAAGTTCGATCGCGTCTTTAATGTATGAACATGCTAGAACACAGAATACGTATGCTTGAATAACTGACACTGCTAGTTCTAGTCCAATAAGTGCAACGAATACAGCGAATGGGATTAGAGTAACTACAGCTACAAGAATACTTGCAGTGAATAGTTGTGCTAGGAATGTAGATAGAATTTTTAGTAGTGTGTGACCAGCAACCATGTTAGCGAACAGCCGCACTCCAAGAGAGACAGCTCGTGCTAGGTATGAAATCAGTTCGATAAGTACTAGTAGAGGTACTAGTCCAAGAGGTGTTCCTGATGGAATGAAGTATGCGAAGAAGTGTACTCCGTGGATGCTTAGTCCAAGGATTGTCACACCTAGGAAGATCATTACAGAAAGTCCAATTGCAACCATAATAGATGTTGTAACAGTGAATCCGTAAGGGATGTTACCGTTAAGGTTAGCAAAGATGATGAAGAAGAATAGACTGTAAATGAAAGGTGTGTAGATTTCGTTTGTAGGACCGATTTGGTCTCGTACAATTCCGTGTACAGATGCGTAAGCACTTTCTAGTGCTACACTCCATTTGCTTGGGATAAGTGCGTGTGAGTTGTTAGCAATGATGTGCAGACCTAGTACTAGGAATGTAGTGATGATTGCGTAGAACCCAAGGTTTGTTAGAGACAGGTTGAAGTTACCAAGAATAGGAGCAGTGATGCTAATAAATGGTGATACTTCAAATTGTTCTAGAGGTGAGTTTACAAAGATGTTTTGGATCATAAGTATAAAAATATTGTGTGCGTATGTGTGTCCTTAAATAAGGATGTTCGACGTTTGTCGTGCGGGGGTTTATATATTTGTTATTAATCAGCATCTGGTTCCCCAAAAGCTACCTTGTTTCGACTTCAGACCAATCAATCTTGACCACTCGAAACGATTAAACAGACTACCATTACCCTATGGGTGATTACTTGAATACTTGTAGGTTTGTCATCTAATCGCAACTTCATAGCGTTCGATCTCTCAGCCCGTGACGAGCGGTTAGTACCTCCGTAAGATTTAGTTTCACCGTGCCGTGGTGATGCACGATTACTCGGAATTCCTGCTTCATGTATTCGAGTTCCAGAATACAATCCGTACATTAATGTCATTTTGTGATTAGCTCCTTCTCTCGAGATTGCATCATTTTGTCAACATTCTTGTAGCACGTCTATAGCCCACACCATAAGGGCCATGAGGGCTTGTCATAGTCCTTCTAAAATCGCTCTTTATCAGAGCGAAACTACGAGGTATCAACTCATAGCAAGGATTGCGTTAGTTCAACGGAATTAACCATAGGCCTCACGAGCACTAACTGGCGACAGCCATGCAGCACCTGTACACTCTACCATTTGAGGTAATTGAGGTATGCAAGATGTGGTAAGATTTTACGCGGGTTATCGTATTAAATAACATGCTCCACTCCGTTTGCTTACGAACAGTCTAATTATTTGTATTTCAGCCATGCGACTATACTCTACAGGTGGCAGATTTAACGCGTTAGCATTAGGACTAGCTATTCTTTAACTAATCCTTAATCTGCATCGTTGACAGCTAAGACTACTGGGGTATCTAATCCCTATCGCTACCTTAGCCTTCATACCTCACCGTCAGTCATTACCTAGTAATATGCCTTCGCCTTTAGCACTCCCCCTAGTATCATAAGATATCAGCCCTACTCTAGGTATTGTAATTACTTCTATTTGACTCTAGCCATTTTTACGGCCGGCTACGTATCCTTTACACCAATTTAAAACTCCAATGGGTCGCCCTTTCTGTCTTACCGCGTCTGCTGGCACAGAGTTTGGACAGGACTTATAGTACTTTGATCATTATTCATAAGTACGACATCTATTACTAGAATCTAGGTGACTGGTTCACACGTTTGTGCATTGACCAATATTCTTCACTGCTGCGCATCGAGTGATGCTTTGGACTTTCTCATTTCCAATGTCGAGTATAGGACTTTCATCCTTCTCTACCTCTTGTTGACTTGTTAGGCTTTACCCCACCAACTATCTGTTAGGTATTGAGCGAATCTCAAGACGGGTTATACCCTTTGGTTATCTATGATTTGCATAGTTCTTGAGGCATCTTCCCAACTTTCCTGACCTGTACGCCATGATAACTTGTGTTACCATTAGACTTGCATGTGTTAGATCCCTAGATACCCATCCGGATGTGCCATAATTAAACACTTACTTGTATATCCTACTTAAAGGTTTCAATCATTAGTATTAATGATCTTATTGTATGTCATGTGACATTGTTCACTTTTAAAGATTAAAATCGGATTAAAAAGGATTCGAACCTCTGAATGCTTGCGCATTATCGTATTTCAAGTACGACGCCTTAAACCACTTGGCTATTAATCCTGATATGTGGTAGTGGTATTTAGTCACCTTACCAATGCTTTTAGAGTGATGGTTGATCGGGGAGTTATATAATTGTAAAGATTAAGCTTAATCTATACTAAGGTTGTGTATTATCCGAATACTCCATCTGAACCCCACCAGTAAACTGATGCGTAAAGGAATAGCCAGACTACATCAACGAAGTGCCAGTATAGAATAGCTGCTTCTAGTCCAATGTGGTGTTCTGCTGTGTAGTGGTATGCTAGAATTCGGTAGAATCCTACTGCAATGAAGATTGTTCCAATGATAACATGGAATCCGTGGAATCCTGTTGAGAAGAAGAAACATGATCCGTATACTCCGTCGGCAATTGTGAAGTTTGCGTCCATGTATTCGAATCCTTGTAGTCCTGTGAATACAATCGCTAGTACAATTGTTAGTCCTGTACCTACGATAGCTGCTCGTCGGTTACCTTCGATCAGTGCGTGGTGTGCGTATGTAACTGTTGCACCACTTGAAAGTAGTAGAATAGTGTTAAGTAGAGGAATTGTCATAGGGTTTAGTGCTGTAATACCGGCAGGAGGCCATTGTGATCCAAGTTCCACTGTAGGAGCTAGTGAAGAGTGGAAGTATGCCCAGAAAATACTTAGGAAGAAGAAGATTTCTGTTACAATAAATAGGGAAACTCCCATTGTTAGTCCTTTTTGGACGATAAGTGTGTGGTCACCGAGGAATGTACCTTCTGTAGTCATATCTCGGAACCATAGTACGAATGCAAATGTTGTTGCAAGTGTTCCTAGAATAAGGAATGTTGTTCCGTGTGCAATTCCGTGCATGTATAGAACTCCACCAATCATCATAGATAGAACAGCGTTAGCTGTTAGTAGAGGCCAAGGTGAAAATTCAACCATGTGGAATGGGTGACTTTGGAATTGGTATCGTGGTTGTGTTACTGCTGTCATATTATATATTAAATTAAACTAGATATGGGCTATACCCATTGCTTTGGTCAAGTGTGTGAGCACCTGAGAATAATAGCTACAGAATGCATTACTGAGATAGAGTGTATCATGTTCATCCTTCTTTCGCCTACTTTTAAGATCTCTATTTGATGGGACAGATAACAGTGTCATATTGTTGCCATTGGTTCATAAAATACCATTAGTTGGTCATACTCCATGACCATGTCCTAAGCATGGTCTCTTTAATATCTGGTCAGATATTATTAGTAGGGTCGTTATGATAGGTTTTCATATTTCATGGATTCTATAAAAGCATGACAAAATATGGACATTTAGGTGTAAGTAATCAAAGTGATTGTTAGGGATGCCTAGCAAGCATTCATTGAAAGGAGGTGGCAACACCAAAAGCTATGACAGAAGATATCCATAGCGATCCTAAGGGAAACCAAATATATAGTACGCAGTGAACTGAAACATCTAAGTAACTGTAGGAAAGGAAATCAACCGAGACTCCAGAAGTAGTGGCGAGCGAACCTGGATTAGCCTATTAGATTATAGCATAATAGAATACCTTGGAATAGGTACTCCGAAGAAGGTAATAGCCCTGTATATTATGTGTAATACTATTCAACAAGTACTATGGGAGATAACCTGTAGGAAGATTGGGGAACCATCCTCAAAGGCTAAGTATGAATGTTTAGCGATAGTGAAGAGTACCGTGAGGGAAAGGTGAAAAGAGAGTCGATGACTAGTGAAATAGATCCTGAACTAGCAATCATATAAGCAGTTAGAGCTTCTTCAATGAGAATAAGTGATAACGTACCTTTTGTATAATGGGTCAGCGAGTTTATAGTATTAGCAAGGTGTAGAACCCTAGCGAAAGCGACTAACTCATACTATTGAGTGTGGGAAATAGTTAATATTATAAGACCCGAAACGTGGTGATCTATCCTTGGCCAGGCTAGTAAATAGGCCGAATGGGTCAATGTTGCAGTATTGTCCAATGAGCTGAGGATTGTAGGTGAAAGGCCAATCTGACCACGAGATAGCTGGTATGCAATGAAACATATATAGGTATGACTCTCTAGTTAGATTTACGCGGGTACAGCACTGATTGCCATACTTAAGTCATGAATTTGGCTTAGGTTCAATTGGGGGGCCGAGAGGCTTTACCATTGGTAGTTAACCTCGGAATAACGTAAATTGGTACAGAGATTTCAGACTGCTCATGATAAGGTGGGTAGTCGAGACGGAAACAGCCGTGAGCATAGAATAAGGTCCCAAAACAGTGGTTAAGTGAAAATAAGGAAGTTATAATCCTCACACAACTATAAAGTGTGCTTGGTAGTGGCAATCTTTTAATGAAAGTGTAACAACTTAGTAGTCTAATGGATTGTAGCGCCGAAGATTAACGGGTCTTAGACCACTTACCGATACTATGCCTTCTTATTCCTTCAAATAGAATAAGACTGGGTAATTGCACATTCGACATGGTTGAAGTAGAGTGTTTCATTTTATGGACATAGTCGAAGAGATAATGCTGACATGAGTAACGTAGAAGGAAGCTATAATGCTTCCCGCCGAATGAGAAAGGGTTCCATAGAAATGTTTAACAGCTATGGGTGAATACGGCCTCTAAATTCTTAGGCTAATGCTTAAGAACGATGAGTCAATCGCAGAAAGTCCAGTATGACTGGGCCAAGAAAATAATGCGATCGCAAACCGTACCCTAAACCGACACAGGTTCTCAGGTAGAGAATACTAAGGCGATGAGATAATACTATATAAGGAACTCGGCAAACTACATCCGTACACTCGATAATAAGGATGACCAATGGTTACGATCATTGGTGGCACACAATCGAGAGGCATAACTGTTTACCAAAAACACAGGCATCTGCTATATCACACGATGTTGTATAGGTGCTGAATCTTGTCCGATGTCATGAGTATAACACAGGTGCGACTATCGACACTTGTGGAACCTCTGATCAATGACAGTCTTAACTATAAGGATTCTAAGGTAGCGAAATTCCTTGGCCGTTAAATGCGGTCCTGCATGAATAGAGTAATAATGCCTCTGCTGTCTCATATAGTATCTCAGTGAAATTGAATTAGCCGTGAAGATGCGGTTTACGTGTGGGTAGACGGGAAGACCCTATGCAGCTTTACTATAGCCAGTTATCGTTCTGGGTTGAGTTAGGTGTAGAGTAGAAGGGAGTCGTAAGACGTCAATGAAACACCTTTACTAACATCAAATTGGAACTTATCTTAATAGGAGACAATGACTGGTGGGTAGTTTAACTGGGACGGTTTCCTCCAATAGAGTATCGGAGGACTTCAAAGGTATGCTTGTATTAGATGGAAACTAATTCGTCATGTAAGACGAAAGTAAGTGTAAAGGCATAAGCATGCTTAACTGCGAGACTGACAAGTCAAGCAGATACGTAAGTAGGACTTAGTGATCCGGTGGTATTTTATGGAAAAGCCATCGCTCAAGGAATAAAAGTTACGCTAGGGATAACAGGGTAATAGCGCGCGAGAGTTCATATTGTCCGCGCTGTTTGCCACCTCGATGTCGACTCACCTTATCCTCCTGGTGCACAAGCTGGGAAGGGTTCTGCTGTTCGCAGATTAAAAAGGTACGCGAGTTGGGTTCAATACGATGAGAGTCAGTATGGTTCCTATCTTCCACACGAACGAATTATCAAAGCTGGGCGGATCTTTAGTACGAAAGGACTTAGATCTATGCTCCTATGGTGTACCAATTGTTGGCACAAAAGCTGGCATCGTTGGGTAGCTACGAGCACAAAGGATAAACACTGAAAGCATATAAGTGATTGAAGCCTGCCAGTGGCGATTATATTAGGCAAGAAGTAGACTACTTCTAGATAGGTCACATGTGTAAGCACCGTAAGGTGTGTTAGCTTAGTGATACTAATTAGCCATATTACTTACACCTACCATATTACCCCTTTACACCCCTCTATTATATATAGTGGTGTTCTATTATTATTATTAAGAGTTATTTATTAGATACTTAGCCTAAAGCTAAGATACGATATTTACACTCCAGCAAAACACGACAAGTGTAACATTTTCACTTGCTCCCTCCCGAGCGCTTCAGCGCGAGGGTTGGAGCCCCCGAACTCCGCCCTGAAGGGCTGGGAGAGCGGGGATTATGAAACTACTAAAAGTGAACTAAGGACAACATTATCCTATTAAACACACCCAACTAACACTATAGCCAATGAGGAACTTTTTAAAACAATATTATGATTACACGATGGTTATTCTCAACTAACGCCAAAGATATTGGGACACTATACCTTGTATATGCAATCTTTACAGGTCTTGTAGGAACAGCTCTGTCTGTTCTTATTCGACTAGAACTATCTGCACCAGGTACTCAATTCCTTGCAGGTGACCACCAACTGTACAACGTGATTATTACTGCTCACGGTATTATCATGCTACTATTCGTAGTTGTTCCAGCTATGGCCGGATTCGCTAACTACATGGTTCCTGTACTTATTGGTGCTCCTGATATGGCTTTCCCTCGACTTAACAACATTTCATTCTGGATCCTAGTTCCAGCGATCGTACTTCTTCTAGCTAGTGCATTCGTAGAACAAGGAGCAGGAACAGGATGGACTGTATACGTTCCACTTGCTGGTATCCAATCTCACTCAGGTGGATCAGTTGATCTTGCTATTTTCTCTCTTCACCTTTCAGGTGTGTCTTCAATGCTAGGAGGAATTAACATTATCACAACTATCATGAACATGCGAGCTCCAGGTATGACACTACACAAAATGCCTCTATTTGTATGGTCTATGCTATTCCAATCAATTATTATTGTTCTAGCTATGCCTGTACTTGCTGGTGCTATCACAATGATTCTTACAGATCGAAACTTCAACACTTCATTCTACGACCCAGCAGGAGGAGGTGACCCAGTACTATACCAACACCTATTCTGGTTCTTCGGACACCCTGAAGTATACCTAATTGTTATTCCAGGATTCGGTATCGTATCACACGTTATCTCTGCATTCTCAGGAAAACCTGTATTCGGTTACCTAGGAATGGTTTACGCAATTGCTTCAATTGGTATTCTAGGATTCATCGTATGGTCTCACCACATGTACGCAGTAGGACTTGATGTAGATACACGAGCTTACTTCACAGCAGCAACAATGATTATTGCGGTACCAACAGGTATTAAAATCTTCAGTTGGATGGCTACTTGTTACGGAGGTTCAGTGCGATACACAGCTCCTATGCTATTCGCTCTAGGATTCGTATTCCTGTTCACTATCGGTGGACTAACAGGAGTAGTTCTAGCTAACGCATCAATGGATGTAGCTATGCACGACACATACTACGTTGTAGCTCACTTCCACTATGTTCTATCTATGGGTGCTGTATTCTCAGTATTCGCTGGATTCTACTACTGGGCACCAAAAATCCTAGGAAAAATGTACAACGAAACACTAGGACAAGTACACTTCTGGACTCTGTTCGTAGGTGTAAACACTACTTTCATGCCTCAACACTTCCTAGGACTGGCAGGAATGCCTCGACGTATTCCTGACTACCCTGACGCATTTGAAGGATGGAACTACATTAGCTCTATTGGATCAATGATCTCAGTAGTAGCAACTGGAGTATTCCTATACATCATTTACGACATGCTAGCCAACCAACCTGTAGCAACAGCTAACCCATTTGGAATTCCACAATTCTTTATGAGCACTCCTTCATACCTGAAAGAATCACAAACTAGTACAACACTAGAATGGACAGTGCCTAGCCCTACACCATACCACGCATACCACATGATGCCACTACAATCTTAACACCTAGTCGTGTATAAATATTAACTATATTCTTACACTTCAAATCCCCGCCGCATATTACATTTCTTATTTAGATTTGTAATAGCTCTATAGAGAGCAAACATTGATAATATTATACCATGCCACAACTTCTACCATTCTACTTTGTGAACCAAATTACATTCGCTCTAGTAGCACTGTTCACAATTACATACATTATGTCAGTATACGTACTACCATACTTTGTAAACCTATTTGTAACACGAGTATACATTACAAAACTCTAGTTGCCAATATTTTAACTCCCCGATTATTACCCTAAAAGTGTGTGATCTCAATAAGTGAGCACACTATAATTCACTTGAACATTCATTGACATTTGTTAGATGATTGTGTTATTTAACATATATTATTATGGCAGCAGCAAAATACATTGGAGCAGGACTAGCAGCTATCGGACTTACAGGAGCCGGAATCGGAATCGGTTCTATCTTCTCATCTCTAATTTCTTCAACAGCCCGAAACCCAGCCCTTCGAGGACAACTATTCACATACGCAATTCTTGGATTCGCTCTAGCAGAAGCAACAGGACTATTCGCCCTTATGGTTTCTTTCCTAGTTCTTTACTCATAATTATGAAAAACCGTTAGTGATCAATACTAACACTTAAATCCCCGCTTACAACAGCTAAAAGGGAAGCAAAAGCAAATGTGCTGGAATTGGTATACAGGCCATGCTTAGGACATGGTGTCTTCTATGGCATAAGAGTTCGAGTCTCTTCATTTGTACTTAAATAAATCTTCCCCCGTAACAGCGTCCTTAGCACTCTTCCCCTTACGGGTCAGAATGTGGGAATCACTTAAAAGTGAGTCTATTAGATAAATACACTTAAGAGAAAGTCAAACTTCTCCTTACACGCCCTATCATAGGCACGCATGGTCATTCATATAAAATACAACTAATAATGGACAACACAAAACTTTTCAACGCAGCTAAACACGTGTTCCTTAACCCTGCAGACAACTGGAAACAGCTCGCTTCTGTCACTAAAGGAGTACCAGGTGTTTACGCACTAGTTAACAAAATCACAGGGAAGTATTACATCGGAAGTAGTATCAACCTCTACAACCGTTTACGAGACTATTACAGCCCTTGGTATATTAGTGCCAACCCTAACCTCCTTATTAGTAAAGCTATTGTAAAATATGGTTTTATTAATTTCAACATCCTTATTCTGGATACGTGTACAACAGACGACGTTACAGCTCGAGAACAATTCTTTCTAGATGAGTACAAACCTGAATATAACATCCTTAAATTCGCATATCGCCCCACTGGGTTCAAACATACAGCAGAGACAAAAGCTAAAATGCGGGAATCAAACAAATATCGTATTGACCTTCAAGGCTATCCTGTAAAAGTGACTGACACTATCACAGGTGATGTTGCTATTTACAAATCCATCCGAGAGGCAGCAGATATGATGCACGCAGGACAAGCTACTCTTCGTACGTACAACCAATCAGGTGAACTGTACAAAAAACGATATCTTATTCAAGTATCCAAATAACATACCACTCCCCGTATCGTCCTTAGTATAACGGCTAGTACTACTGTCTTCGAAACAGAGAATATTGGTTCGATTCCAATAGGACGGTCTTTAGTCAGGTTTTACCACTCCCCTACGCTAAACTATTTGCATTCTCCAGACATAAAAGGGAGGCAAACAACAATGTGGCACTAATAATGCAGCATGCCGTAGGCTGCCTAGTGCATCTGTCTTCGAAACAGTTGATATTGGTTCGATTCCAGTAGGACGTTTCTAAAAGATGTCATGCATTAACAGAACACTAACGTGAGTATCATATAGTGGTTTATTATCTCCGACTTCCACTCGGATGACCCCAGTTCGAATCTGGGTACTCATATCTTCTCGTATACAATATTTTCACACTTATCTTCATAAGGCACCTTTACCAAGTTGATTATTGAATTATTGTGTAGACTGCTTTAATAGTAATGCTTGTTTTAGGTATTTTCTCTCTCATGACAGCCGTAGCGCTTCCTAACGTTAACATTTCCCCTCTTCTTCTTACTCGAGTAGCTTCTATTGTACTACTATATGCCGCAGCGCTATCTTTTAACGCTCTTGACATCCAAGCTATTGGTTCAGGTGTAAGTATTTACAGTGGACTATTCCAAGTAACATCAGTGTCTCAATCTATCGATACATTCATCTTCATTGTAGGTGCAATTATCCTTCTACCTTGGGCACCTGTTACAAATGCAATCATGGCTGGATCTCGTACAGTATTTACAGCTCTGCCTACTATTGCAGAATACCCTCTAATGATTCTATTCACTACATGTGGTGCAACATTCCTAATGTCTAGTGCTGATCTAGTTTCTATCTACCTAAGTATTGAACTACAATCTTTCGCAGTATACATTCTTGCAACTCTTTACCGAGATTCAGAATCTGCTACATCAGCTGGACTTAAATACTTCCTTCTAGGTGGTCTATCTTCAGGTCTTATTCTTCTAGGATCTGCTCTTATTTACGCATTTACTGGTCTAACAAACCTTGAAGATATCTTCTCTATCCTATCTGTAGCAAGTATTGACAGTCTAACAACTGACCTAGGTCCTTGTGCTATTGGTCTAACTATTCTTGTAGTTGGATTCCTATTCAAAGTGTCAGCAGCTCCATTCCATAACTGGTCACCTGATGTATACGATGGTGTACCAACTATTGTAACAACATGGCTAGCTGTTATGCCTAAAATCTCTATCTTTGTGTTCCTACTAGAACTACAAAGTGGACTAGGTCTTAACGGATCATCTCTAACACTTATGATGAACGGAGTCCCATTCGATGTTTGGAAAAACCTACTACTAGTTTCATCACTACTGTCACTTATTATTGGTACAGTTGTAGGTCTAGCACAATACCGAATCAAACGACTACTGGCATACAGTACTATTTCACATGTAGGTTTCCTACTACTAGCACTAGCTATTAACAGCGAAGAATCAATCGAATCATTCCTATTCTACCTTGTGCAATACAGTATTACAAACCTTAACGCATTCCTTATTATCCTAGCATTTGGTTACGTACTACACAGTAACGTATCACGATCAGATGGTAACGGTACAGATATCCAATTCATTTCAGATATGGCAGGACAATTCCGAGCTAACCCTCTACTAGGGCTATCTCTAACACTCTGTCTGTTCTCTATGGCTGGGGTACCTCCTCTAATTGGATTCTTTGGAAAACAAATGGTTCTATACTCTGCTACACACAGTGGATACTACTTCCTATCTATTGTTGCTATTATCGTATCAGTTATCAGTGCTTCATACTACCTTAAAATCGTACGAGTGATTCACTTTGACTCAGCCGATGTAGACACAGGTACATCAACACTTTCACAAGAAAGCAAACTAACAGCTACACATAGCTTTGCCATTGCAACACTAACTATGGCCATCACACTATTCGTATTCAAACCGTCAATTATTCTAAATAGCACTAGTCTTCTGGCTCTTACTCTATTCCAATACTAATGAATTCACTAACACTTCTCTTTATTGTAGTCCCTATCCTTGTGGCTATCCTACTAGTACTTAACGTGCTACTAGCGGCACACCGACCGGACACAGAAAAAGTAACAGCATACGAATGTGGATTCTCACCAATCTACGGACAAACTCGTGCTCCATTCAGTATCCAATACTACCTAGTTGGTATTCTATTCCTGATCTTCGATCTTGAAATTCTACTTCTATACCCTGTTGCGGTAACTCTTTACAACGTATCTACATACGGTTTCTGGGTTGCTATCATCTTCTTCACAGTGCTTACTCTAGGATTCGTATACGAACTTGGAAAAGGTGCTCTATACTTCACAGACCAACGATCTGCTATCAGCCAACCTACTATTGAACGACCTCAATAATAGTGATAGCCGGACCTCAGGATTCCCCGTTGTAGTCATTTAAAACAAATTCCCCGAATTCCACATGTGGCTACCTGGAAGTGTTCTATTATTTCAGATCTCTTAAAAGTATGGGTTGCTAATAAAGGGAAAATAGCATAATTGGCAATGTACCACTTTGTCGAAGTGGGGTATGGCGGTTCGAACCCGCTTTTTCTCGTATTATACCCAGCGACACATATTGGACGTATCGACATTCGAATGGTCTAAGCTTAACTATGAAAGTAGTTTTAATTGTGATAGCTAACCGTACATTAACATTAGATCTAGTATTTAATGTATCATCAGTGTGAAAGTATTATCATATGATCACTACTGGTGCCCCTTGGCTATGGATATTATAATTCCATGTCATCCATTCTAGTTTTATGGGTACTTATAACCCGTTATTCACTTTATACCTATGCCATTTGGTCATACTATTATGTCTCATGACTCTATCACTAGTTCTATTCCTTATCGGAATTCTAGGGTTCATCCTGAACCGTAAAAACATTATTCTAATGATCATTTCTATTGAACTAATGCTACTTGCTGTGACTCTACTTGTACTTGTAAGCTCATACCAATTCGACGACATCATGGGACAAACATATGGTATCTACATTATCGCTATCGCTGGAGCAGAATCTGCTATTGGTCTTGGTATTCTAGTAGCATACTACCGACTACGAGGTAACATTTCTCTACGAACATAATGTATCTATCTATTCTTGCCCTTCCTATGTTTGGATCAGCTATTGCTGGTCTTCGAGGACGATCTATTGGTGTAACAGGAGCTCACATCATTACAACTGGATGTCTAACAACATCTGCTCTACTTGCTATGGTAGCATTCTACGAAGTTGGTCTATGTGGATCACCTGTATCAATTGAACTATTCAGTTGGATTGACTCAGAATTTATGCTAGTGAACTGGGGATTCCTATTTGATTCTCTAACAGTTTCTATGCTACTTCCTGTTCTAGTTGTATCATCACTGGTACACCTATACTCAATTTCATACATGGCTGAAGACCCTCACAACCAACGATTCTTCTCATACCTGTCTATGTTCACATTCTTCATGCTTATTCTTGTTGCCGGAGATAACTACTTCATCATGTTTATCGGTTGGGAAGGTATTGGTATTTCATCATACCTTCTAATTAACTTCTGGTACACACGTATCCAAGCTAACAAATCTGGTATCAAAGCCCTAACTGTGAACCGTGTTGGTGATATGTTCCTATCTGTAGGATTCTTCGCAATCTTCTGGGTATTCGGTAACGTTGATTACGCAACAGTATTCAGTGTAGCACCATTTATTAACGAATCAGCAATCACTATTATTGGACTTCTTCTACTAGTAGGTGCCATGGCGAAATCTGCCCAAATCGGACTTCACACATGGCTACCTGACGCTATGGAAGGACCTACTCCGGTGTCTGCTCTAATTCACGCTGCTACACTAGTAACAGCTGGGGTATACCTAATGCTACGTTCATCACCTATTATCGAATACGGACCAACAGTTCTTATTGTGATCACTTGGGTTGGTGCACTGACTGCATTCTTTGCTGCAACAACTGGACTGCTACAAAATGACCTTAAACGGGTGATTGCATACAGTACTTGTTCACAAATGGGTTACCTATTCATGGCAGTGGGACTATCACAATACAATGTGGCACTATTCCACCTTGTTAACCACGCCTTCTTCAAAGCTCTACTATTCCTTGCTGCTGGTGCTGTTATTCACGGTATGGCTGACCAACAAGATCTGCGACGACTGGGTGGTCTGGTTAACTTCCTACCATTCACTTACACAGCTATTCTTATTGGATCACTATCACTGATGGCATTCCCATTCCTAACAGGATTCTACAGTAAAGATCTTATTCTTGAAGTAGCACTAGGACAATACGAAGTCTCTGGTAATATTGCATACTGGCTTGGTACAATCTCAGCGGTATTTACAGCTTTCTACTCATTCCGGCTAATCTCACTAACATTCTTTACAGTGCCTAACGCACCTAAAGGAGATTACCTACATGCACACGAAGCACCGATGATTATTGTTATTCCTCTTGTTATTCTATCAATTCTATCAATTGTATTCGGTTACGTTGCGAAAGATGCTTTCGTAGGAGTCGGTTCTGACTTCCTATCAACATCACTATTCCAACACCCTGACCACATCTCACTTATTGAAGCTGAATTCGGACTACCTCTACTCCTTAAACTGCTTCCAGCTATTGGAAGTCTATTTGGAGCTGGGCTAGCACTATACCTATACCACTCAGTTCCTTCATTTACTATTGGTCTAACTAACAACACAGTTGGTTACGCACTATACACGTTCCTTAACGGAAAATGGCTATTCGATGTAGTGTACAACAAATACATTATTAACGGTGGTCTGCAACTGGGACAAGTTATTTCTAAAGTAGTAGATCGAGGTCTAATTGAACTAGTAGGACCATACGGATTCAGTAACGTACTGACAAACACAGGACGAACAGTTGCTAGCTACGACACAGGTGTTATTACTAGTTACGCTCTATACATTATTCTAGGACTAATCTCATTCATCTTCCTACTATTTGCCCCTATCATGCTTAACGAAGGTGCGGTAGACTCAATCTTCGGAGGTGACATTGCACTTATCCTAGTGTACTTCAGTGCTCTAGTGCTACTACCATCTGCTGGTAAATCTTCATCATAATAATCATTTCATATTCTTTTCACTCCCCGTTCCCGGTGGTGTCAAAATGTCTAGGCTCATAGTAAAAGTGTACAACAAATGTAAAACAAAGCTCATAGTATAACGGTTAGTACACGCTGTTGATATCGGCGGAGTAGAAGTTCGATTCTTCTTGAGCTTAACGATAGCCTCGTATATGCCATTTATGGTATGTGAACTGCCATTTTACACGCTCTTTAAGGGTGCAAATTTAACTTTCGGTTCGGCCTTGCTGGATATATTTAATACAACATTTTCTCACTTACAACGTCTTCGGATAACTCAACATAAGCCTCTTGCTTGCCTTTCAGGGCCTTTGGTGTTATAAACAAAATTAAAACTATGCGTCTTCTTAAAAAAAATTCATTTCTAGCTCTAGTTAACAGTTACGTGATTGACTCACCTCAACCAGTAAACCTTAGTTACGTTTGGAACTTCGGTTCTCTACTAGCTATCTGTCTAGGTATCCAAATTGTTACAGGAGTGCTTCTAGCTATGCACTACACACCTAACGTAGATCTAGCCTTCATTTCAGTAGAACACATCATGCGAGATGTTAACTACGGATGGCTAATCCGATACATGCACGCTAACGTTGCTTCATTCTTCTTCATCTTTGTATACCTACACATTGCACGAGGACTTTACTTCGGATCATACCGATCACCTCGAGTGCTCCTATGGTCTATCGGAGTAATTATCCTAGTTCTTATGATGGGTATTGCATTCCTAGGTTACGTACTACCATACGGACAAATGTCTCTATGGGGAGCTACTGTAATTACTAACATGCTTTCAGCTGTACCGTGGATTGGGCAAGATTTCGTACAATTCGTATGGGGAGGTTTCTCAGTAAACAACGCCACACTTAACCGATTCTTCTCACTTCACTACCTACTACCTTTCCTACTATCAGCTCTAGCTATCATGCACATGATGGCTCTACACGTACACGGAAGTAGCAACCCTCTTGGTATTAGCTCAAACGCAGACAAACTAGCAATGCACCCATACTTCATCTTCAAAGATCTAGTAACAATCCTAGCTTTCTTCCTAGCGCTATCAATTATTATCTTCTACATGCCAAATGTAATGGGACACAGTGATAACTACATCCCAGCAAACCCAATGCAAACACCTCCGTCAATTGTGCCTGAATGGTACCTGCTACCTTACTACGCAATTCTTCGATCAATTCCTAACAAACTGCTAGGAGTTGTTGGAATGCTTGGATCTCTACTTATCCTTCTCCTAATGCCAGTGCTAGATACATCACGAACACGAGGAAGCCAATTCCGACCTCTAATGCGATTCGCATTCTGGGTATTCGTAACTGATTTCTTCCTACTAATGTACCTAGGGTCACAACACGCAGAAGAACCATACATTACTATCGGTGCAATTGCAACATTCATCTACTTTGCTTGGTTTATCGTTATTGTGCCTGTTGTCGGTATTATCGAAAACACACTAATGGATATCGCTACAGACAAACAATCTTAGTTATATTCTCCCAAATCCCCGATCAGTGATCTTTTGCTCACTCAGGATCGCACTTCACGGCCAAGGAACGCTTATTCCTTAGAATTAAGACTGTCATAGATCATAGTCATTTATTACCTAAAAGCTAGAAGGGGAAATAATATAAGGGCTAGTATCCCGTGTTTGCATCACGGGTGTTAGGGTTCGAGTCCCTATTTCTCCAGTCACACAAAGCCTCGGTAGCTCATCAGGTAGAGCACAGAACTGAAGAATCTGAGGGAGAAGTTCGAGTCTTCTCCAAGGCACATATACTAAAGTGAAGGTACGTCTAATTGGTAAGGCAGCCGACTGTAAATCGGTCAGATTTATATCTACTGGAGGTTCAAGTCCTCCCCGTCACAATCCATGATACATCATGCGCTCAAGAACAGGTAATTCTAGTTCAATGGTAGAACACTCCGTTGTGGTCGGAGATACCTCAGTTCGATTCTGTGGTTTTGCCCTTTTATATAATACATATACATCCCTCTATAAGTAACGGGCTAAGATATACACAGCTGGGTATAGGTTTACGCCTATGCAAGGAAGGTCTGAGGTCAACCATTACATGTCTTTAGGGAACAACAAAAGTTGTGGTAATGCTACAGAGAATTGGTGAGAAGTAATATTTGCACACTATAGGTGTGTTCATATGCTCACTGTGAAATAAACTCCCATGTAAGACCCTTATATTAATAAGAACATAGATAGAATCAGCTGGTAAAGAGTATTCGGCCTATGGATATCTTAACCCGTATAGCTGAAATAGTTTAGTCGGTCAAAACTTACCACTCATAACGGTATGACAAAGGTTCAATCCCTTTTTTCAGCTCTAAGTGGTGTGAAAATATGACCGATTGATTCAATCTATAATTATATTACATTACACTAAGACAAGGTCAAACTTCTCTCAATAGCCCTATCACAGGCACGCATGGTCATTCACATAAAATACAACTAATAATGAAAAATCTTTAACACAAAGCCAGCTAAATTCTTTCTACCGGAAGGACAAAATAATGTAGTTGGTTACCACTTCAATAACGGAGAACACAGCCAAACTATGCTTAATGCTACACGAAGTGCTACTACACTAATTGCACACTTTTTCGCACCTATTAACGCACTAGCAAGTAAACCAGTATTCACTATGAATGCTGAAACTGTAGTGATCCACGTATTCTATTACCTTCCTGCTAAAGGTCAAGTTCTTAATAACAATACAGTTAATAACCTAGGTGATGTACTAAGCTCACTATTTGGTCGACCAGTAGAACTACGTCTAGTGAAACAACACTACCCTTACCTTAACAGTTACATTCTAGCGCAATTTATTGCCTCTAATACACAAAACTACACACTTGTGCAAATTGTACGTCGAATTTTCAGTACTCTTGCACCTGTTAAAAACACACAATCAGTAGAAGCTCTAGCAAGTCTACTGCCATCACATATTGTTGGTATTAAAGTGCGAGTATCAGGACGTCTAATGACAGAACGATCACGACCACGACAATCAGTACAAACAATGCAAATCGGAACATTCTCCAAAGGGAACCTGTCTCTAGTAGACAGTGCATCATTTACAACTAAAAACAAAAAAGGTGCCTTCACAGTGAAAGTATGGATCAGCCAACGAGCTGTGGTATAATCATTTCACTATGTCGAACTCCCCGAACACTAATTAAATTAGTTTATATATAAGCGGAAGGAATGGGATTCGAACCCATAAGAAGCCTAGCTTCGTTCAGTTAGCAACCGAATACACCTCGCCTATAGTTGTGTCCTTCCTTTGTGTGCAAATGTTGATGATATTCTATCTTATTTATTGAGAGAGAATGGGATCGAACCATTGACAGGCCGATTAAAGTTGGCTACTCTACCACCGAGTTACACTCCTACAACAGTGTGGGTCTTATATGGACATCACACTAGGCGGTATAGAATATCGACTGACCTCCTACGACTCGAACGTAGAATCTGCGCACCAAAAACAGTCGGGTTGCCAATTACCCTAGAGGTCACGTGTTCCACTAAAGATAGTAGATGATCACATTTAGTAGCATTAAGAGGGCGTTATATCTCTTAGTTTGCCCGTATCTGGAATCGAACCAAAAATTCAACTTTACAAGAGTCGTGTTATGCCATTTAACTATACAGGCCTAGTCTTTTCTAATCTGATTATTTAATAATAACGCCAACGGGAGTCGAACCCGTCTATCCTGCGTGAAGGGCAAGTGTATTAACCGATATACGATAGCGTCTTTATAGGAGTCTCTAATAAATACAAGCGAAGACTGGAGTTGAACCTAGTGACTTCGGATCATGAGACCGATATGTTACCTTTACACTACTTCGCGCTTATACAAGTATAGGGAGTCGAACCCTAAAGCCCTAAAGACATCTTTATACTTAAGAAAGACCTGTTTACCAGTTCCTGCAAAATATGCGATGTCTTCAGCTTATTTACCCTATCACTCCCTTTTAGAGTGAGTCATTATCGGGTATTTAATAACAGTGAACTGTTAGTCAGACGTATAAACCCTATTTTTGACGCTGTATGAAAATGATATAATAGGATTATCTTCTCCTAGTCCCGCCACTGTGTTTGTAATAAGTCAGTATAGTTAGCGGGTTATATAGTCTAGCAGAGCGAGCGAGTACGTAAAGTCTCGTATCCGATAGGATCGTAGATCGCCGTCCGAGCGACCCGGTGACTCGTAGACTCCAATTAGATACAATTGGATTAGTATAATCCAAGTATTTCTTTTAAATAAATAAGGGCTCCGCCTGTTTCCTTTCCATGTTCATCCCTTTTAAGTGATATAATAATATTTAATGAAACTCTCAGATTTGAACTGAGACCTAGAGGAGTAGGAGTACCTTTGTGTTACCTTTACACTAAGTTCCCTTTAATATTGTATCCAACCATGTGTATCGGGGATTTTAATAAATGATTAAACATTAGTATGGTGCAATGTCGAAAGCAACAAGAATACTTGGTACTAGAACGATTAGACCGATAGCTAGTGGTAACAGACCAAGTCCAACAGAACACCATAAGTTGGTCGTATCGAAGTCGAGGTAGTGTAGCACGGAACCATACGAATAGGAAACAGAACATACATGTTTTAAGTCCTAGCACGATACTTTGTAGGTTAATAAATGTATCGTTAACGAATAGTTCTGGCATGTTGTATCCACCAAAGAATAGAATGGCTGTCAGTGTTGACATAAGTACGATAGAACAGTATTCTCCAAGGAAGAAGAATACGAAAATCATACCACTGTGTTCTGTAAAGAATCCAGCTACCAGTTCTGATTCTGCTTCGGGTAGATCAAACGGTGTACGGTTAGTTTCTGCTAGTGCAGAAATGAAGAAGATGATGAACATAGGCAGTAGAGGAACTACGAACCAAACAGATTCCTGGTTTTCGATAATTGTAATGATGTTAAACGATCCTGTCAGTAGAATGACTGTTAGAATAGCCGAGCTAAGAATTAGTTCGTAAGAAATCATTTGAGCAGTTGATCGAAGAGATCCAAGGAAAGCGTATTTAGAGTTCGCAGACCATCCAGCGAATAGAACTCCGTACACACCAACTGATGAATATAGCTAGTGTATATAGAATTCCTAGTGAGAAGTCTGAAAGTGCCAGTCCTGCACCGAATGGGGGAACTCCCCAACCTAGTAGACTGAAGATAAGTGTAATCACAGGAGCTAGAAAGAATAGACTTTTAGTAGCTTGAGCTGGAATAACTGTTTCTTTAACTACCAGTTTAAGGGCGTCGGCAAACGGTTGCAGTACTCCGTAGTATCCTACTTTGTTAGGTCCTACACGACGTTGCATTGCTGCAAGAACTTTTCGTTCGATAATAGTCATGAAGGCTACCGCAAGTAGAATAGGTACTAGTACAATCATAAGAATCTCTAGAAGATTGTAAACAACTGCTAGCATGGTGAGAGTGTAATCAATGTCTTGTAGGTTATAGATGAATATATCATACTATAAGATCCACAAAACGTTAGAACTTGGCCTTAGCCTAATAACTGAATGCACTTGTAGGTGCAATAGTATAATAATGGGAAGTGTTGAGGCATGAAGTCTATGATTGTGAGTCAAGCCATGATAGGTATTTGTCAAGAGAAACTGCTTCTACAGCAATAGGCATGAAACCGTGGTATACTCCACATAGTTCCGAACATTGTCCGTAGAATACTCCTTCTCGTTGGATTAGTACTGATGTTTGGTTCAGTCGTCCTGGGCAACAGTCAATTTTTAGACCTAGTGATGGTACAGCAAAATCGTGAATTACGTCTGCTCCTGTCACTACGAATCGAATGTGTGCGTCAACTGGTACTACTACTCGGTTGTCAACATCTAGAAGTCGAAGTTGTCCGTCTTCTAGGTCACTTTCAGGAATCATGTAAGAATCAAATTCGATTGATTCTCCGTCATCGTTAACAAAGTCACTGTATTCGTATGACCAGTACCATTGGTGTCCAACTACTTTAATAGTCATTGATGGTGAAATAACTTCATCCATAAGGTAAAGAAGTTTGAAAGAAGGGAATGCAATAGCGATAAGAATGAACGCAGGTGTAATTGTCCAAACTAGTTCGATAAGAGTTCCGTGGTTAACAATATTTGTATACCAGTGAGCTTTTTGAGCTACTGAAGTTGGCTACAATAGATCCAAGCACCCAACATGCTCCCACTAGAATAACTAGTAGGTAGAAGAAAATGGCGTTGTGTAGTTCTGTAATCCCTTCGAATGTAGGTGAGCTTCCGTCTTGGAAACGAATTTGCCAAGGTTCTGGTGCGTCACAGTACACAGGGTTAAGAATAAGGGAAAGTAGGTAAGTCATAATAGTTATAAATAAATAGTTCCAAGTTAGTGTGCACTCCACTATAATAGCATAGAGTAGAATATTAGAAATGATTCTAATACTTTGCATCTCTAGATCTTATATTAAATCTAGGCCCGATATCCGAGTTTTCACTCTATACCTCGCTTAATGTTGCGCGCCGACGGCCACCGCATCGACCGCTTCGATATCGGCGGCGGGCTGGGGATTGTCTACGCCGACGAACGGCCGCCCTCGATCGCCGACTTCCTAGCGATGGTCGGCCGGGAAACCGAAGGGCTGGGTTGCGAGTTGACCTTCGAGCCGGGCCGCCGGCTGGTCGGCGAGGCGGGCGTGCTGGTGAGCGAGGTGATCCTGGTGAAGCCGGGCGTTTCCAAGACATTCGTGATCGTCGACGCCGCCATGAACGACCTCATCCGGCCGACCCTGTACGAGGCGTGGCACGATATCTTGCCGGTCCGTGAACGTCAGAATGCCGCCACGATCCGCTGTGACATTGTGGGGCCGATCTGCGAGTTAGGCGACTTTCTGGCACAGAACCGTGATCTGCCCCCGCTGGCTGCCGGAGACCTCGTCATGATACGCTCGGCCGGCGCTTACGGGGCGGTCATGGCTTCGACCTACAACAGCCGCCCCCTGGTGCCGGAAGTGATGGTCGATGGCACGCGATTTGCGGTCACCCGGCCAAGACCGACGATCGAGGAGATGCTCTCCACCGAGCGGTTGCCGCCCTGGATGGAGCCGCGGAAGCCTTAAGCCTACGGACGACGAAAGGAAGGCGATGGACGCCAGCCAGACCACCGCGATCGCAGCCCCGGGATTGGGCCGGAAAATCGGTGTGGCATGGGCGGCTTTGGCGTGGGAGGGGCTGTGGCCTCGCCTGGTGCCGCTGCTGGGCTTCGTGGCGCTGTTCGTTGCCGCCGCCCATCTCGATCTTTTTGCAGGGCTCGATCCCTGGGTCCATACCGGCCTGCTGGCCGTTCTGGCGATCGCCTTCTGCGGGCTGGGCTGGTGGCGGCTGCGCGATTTCGCCTGGCCCACGCATGAAGCCGCCATTCGCCGCCTCGAGCGCGACAGCGGCGTGCCGCATCGGCCGCTGGTGGCGGTGCAGGACAAGCTTGCCGCCGGCGGCAACGATACGATGGCGACGGCGCTGTGGGAGGCCCATCGTCGTCGGGAGGCCGCCCGGCTGGCGGCGCTCAGCAACAGGGCGGCGCATCCCGGCCTTGCCGTGCTCGACACCTGGGCGCTGCGTTTCGTGCCGATCCTCGCTCTGGTCGTGGCGCTGGCCATCGCCGGCGGCTGGCGCAGCGACCGCATGGCCGCCGCCTTCACGCCGGCCTTTCCGCCGCCGCCGCCGGTGGTCGCCAATCTGTGGATCGCGCCGCCCGCCTATACCGGCAAGCCGCCGATCTATCTCGACATGGTCGAGCACGACAAGCTCCTGCGCGTGCCGGTCGGCAGCAAGCTCGCGGGCTTCGTCGACGACGTGCGCGGCCGCAAGCCGCCGCACCTGCTGATCGACGGCAAGTCGACCGAGTTCGCGACCGTCGGGCAGGGCAAGTATCAGATCGAGCAGGTCATCACCGCGGGCAAGCAGATCGCGCTCGAGGCGCGCGGCGACGAGCAGGTGCGCTGGAAGCTGCATGTCATCCCCGACCTGGCGCCGACCGTCGAGTTCGCCCGGCCGATCAGCGTCGACAAGTGGTCGACCAAGATCGAGTACATCGCCGGCGACGATTTCGGCGTGACCGGCGTTCAGCTCCAGATCCGCCTGCATGGCAGCGTACTGGGCGACGACATGCTGGCCGACGGCGAGGAGCCCGAGGTCATGCGCATCGACCTGCCGGTCGCCGGCAATGCCAAGAAGGTCGCCGACACCTTCGTGCGCGACCTGACGAGCAGCCCGTGGGCCGGGCTCAAGGTCACGATGATGCTGTTCGCGACCGACGCGCTCGGCCAGAAGGGCCGCAGCTCGGTCGAGACGTTCCTGCTGCCCGAGCGGGTGTTCAACGATCCGACGGCGCGCGCCCTGATCGTGCTGCGCAAGGCGCTGACGCGCGATCCCAAGGCCTCCCGCCTCGACGTCGCCGACGGCATGCGGATGATCCAGGCCAAGCCCGAGACCTACCGGAACGACTCGGTGGTGCAGCTCGGCCTGCGCGTCGGCGCCGCGCGCCTGGCGGAGAACGGCGACAAGCCGACCATCGCCGACACCCAGAAGCTCCTGTGGGATCTCGCCATGCGCCTGGAAGGCGGCGCCATGTCGGATGCCGAGCGGGCGGTCGAGAACGCCCGCCAGGAGCTGCGCGACGCCATGCAGCGCCAGGCCGGCGACGAGGAGATCGAGAAGCTGATCCAGCAGCTCTACGACTCCATGGCGCGTTGGCAGAAGGAGCTGGCTGAGCGCATGAAGGATCCCGACGAGCGCCGCCGCATGATGGAGCAGGCGGAGAGGATGGATCCCAACAACACCATCACCTCCGACGACATCCAGCGCATGCTCGACAAGATCCGCGAGATGGCGAAGAACGGCCAGCGCGAGGAGGCCAAGCGCCTGCTCGACGAGCTGCGCAAGATGATGGAGAACGCCACGCCGATGATGGCCGGCCCCAACCAGCAGCGCCAGCCGGGGCAGCAGCGCGGCCAGCAGGGCCAGGGCAACCAGCAGGGCCGCGAGATGATGAACCAGCTCGATCGGCTGTCGCGGCGCCAGAACCAGCTCCTGGGCGAGTCCGAGCGCGAAGGTCGCCAGCAGCAGGGCCGCCAGGGCCAGCAGGGGCAGCGCGGTCAACAGGGCCAGCAGGGGCAACAGGGCCAGCAGGGGCAACAGGGCCAAGGCCAGGGTCAGCAGCCGGGCGACGGCCAGTGGGGCGAGCAGCAGCGCGGCCAGCAGCAGGGCCTGCGCCGGCAGCTCGGCGAGTTCATGAACCGGCTCGACGAGCACGGCATGCCGATGCCCGAAGCGCTGGGGCGCGCCGAGCGCTCGATGCGCGACGCCGAGGAGGCCTTGCGCCGCGGCGATCCGCGCGATGCCTCGCGCGCCCAGCGCCGCGCGCTCGACAACCTGCAGCAGGGCATGGGCGACCTCGCCGAGCAGATGCGCAACCGCGGACCGGGCAACGGCCAGGACCTGGCCGAGATCGAGGAGCGCGAGCGCAAGAGCGAGAACCGCGATCCGCTCGGCCGTTCCGACGGCAACTACGGCGATGCGGTCGACACCGGCGTCGACAAGGTACCGCTCGAGCTGGAGCGCCAGCGCAGCCGCGAGATCCTCGACGAGCTGCGCCGCCGTGCCGGCGAACAGCAGCGGCCGAAGGAAGAGCTCGACTACATCGACCGGCTGCTGAAGACGTACTGATAAGAAGAGGCTGGCGCTATTCGCCGGCCGGCTTCTCCACCACCCCGATGTAGGGCAGCCCGCGAAACCGGTGCGCCCAGTCGAGCCCGTATCCCACCAGGAATTCGTCGCCGGCCTGGAAGCCGACGAAGTCGGCCTCGATCTTGGCGCGCCGTTTGGCCGGCTTGTCGAGCAGGGTGCAGATCGAGACGTGACGCGCGCCGCGCTCGAGAAGAAGGTTCCTGGCGAAGCTCAGCGTCAGGCCCGATTCCAGGATGTCGTCGACCAGCAGGACCTCGCGATTACGCACGTCGTCGACGATGTCACGCACCACGCGCACCCGGCCACTGGTCTCGGTGCCGCTGCCGTAGCTCGACAGGGTGACGAAATCCATCGACCAGTCGGCGCCGGCGAGGCTCAGCGCCCGGATCAGGTCGGCGGCGAACACGAAGCTTCCCTTCAGCACCGAGACCACCAGCGTGTCGGCCGGCAGCTTGGCGGCGAGCTCGGCGGCCATGACATCGACGCGGGCAGCGATCTCGGCGGCGGAGAAGCGGATCGAGACGGTGGGGCGGTCGGGCATCGACGCAGCTCGTTATTGGACGGTCGGCACGACGTTGGTCGTGCCGTCGGGCGGGTCGTCGAGCGGCTTGCTGAAGCTCAGCCGTGCACCCGGCGCGATCGGACCTTCGGCCAGGGGATAGGCCCTTTCGCCCAGCACATCGTCGCCGTTGCGAAAGACCAGCTTCAGCGTACGGGCCGCCGCTGCCGCTCCTCCCGAATTGACGATTTCGCCGTGCACCACATAGTGGCCATCGACCAGCTCGACCTTGCTGGCCGCCATGTCGATCTCCAGCCGAGCCTGCTCGGGTTCCGCAGTCGGCACGGGCTCGGCGGAGGCGACGAGCGTGTGTGCGACGTCGGAGCCCAGGATCGCGCGCCATTCGGCCGGCAGCGCTGCCCTGATCTCATAGCGATAGGCGAAGACGGTGGCGCCCGCCACCAGCACCAGCACGACGACGGCTGCGATCCACCGCCGCCAATGGATCCCGGGCCGCGGCTCGGCGATGGCCGGCAATCCCGCGGTGTAGTGTGATTGCGGACGCATCACGAAGTCCGGCACCGGGCGCTCGGGCGCGGCCGGCGGCGGGTCGGGGGCGACCTTGATCTTTTCGAGCCAGCGGTGCTGGCAGCGGACGCACTGCACGGTGCGTCCCAGGGGACCGATCGCCAGTGGATCGACGGCGTAACGTGCCTGACAGTTGGGACACGTGACCTGCATGATAAGCGTGGAATTCCCAACTAGATGTGCTTGCGGGCGGAGATTAGGCCACTAAAACTGGGGTTACAAGCATGACAGGCTTTTCCCTCTGGCTGCGCTCGCTTTGCTTCAATGTCGGCTGGTACGCGGGCACGGCGGCGATCGCGCTGGTTGGCGCGCCGATCCTGCTGTTGCCGCGGCGCGCAGTGATCGCCTGGGCAAAATTCTGGATTCGCTTCTGCCTGTGGTGGCTTGGCGTGACCGTCGGCATCACGCATCGAGTGAGTGGACAGGAAAACCTGCCGGCGGGTCCGGTGATCATCGCCTCCAAGCATCAGTCGTCGTGGGAGACGCTGGCCTACACCCTGCTGTTTCCCGACTCGGCGATCGTGCTCAAGCGCGAGCTGCTCTACATCCCGATCGTCGGCTGGGCGATGGCGCGCGCGGGCAACATTGCCGTCGAGCGCGGCGATGGCGCCACGGCGTTGCGCGGGCTGATCCGTGGCGCCAGGCAGGCGATCACCGAAGGCCGCTCGGTCCTGATCTTTCCCGAGGGCACGCGGGTCGCCGTCGATGCGCAGCGGCCCTACCAGGTCGGAACGGCGGCGCTCTATCGCCAGCTCGGCGTGCCGGTCGTGCCGGTCGCGCTCAACTCGGGTCTGTTCTGGGGCCGGCGAAAGTTCGTCAAGCAGCCGGGCGTGATCGACGTCGAGCTGCTGGAGCCCATCCCGCCGGGGCTCGACCGCAAGGCCTTCATGGCGACGCTGTATGAACGCATCGAAGCCGCGACCGCGCGACTGGTCGCGACGGCCTCGCCAGGAACGAACAAGGAACAATCTTGTTGATATCGACCGACCCTGCGCCTAGGTTCGGGAATGGATTGGTCTCCGGTCTCCCAGCGGATCTGGGACATGAAATACCGCTTTCGTGACGCTTCGGGCGCTGCCGATACCGACCTCGACGCGACGTTCTGGCGGGTGGCCCGGGCTCTGGCGATGCCGGAACGCGACCCCGATCTGTGGGCCGGGCGTTTCCACGAGGCGCTTGCCGGCTTCAAGTTCCTGCCGGCCGGACGGGTCATTGCCGGTGCCGGCACGGGCCGCACAGTCACGCTCTTCAACTGCTTCGTCATGGGCACGATCCCCGACGACATGTCGGGCATTTTCGAGAATCTGCGCGAAGCGGCGCTGACCATGCAGCAGGGCGGCGGCATCGGGCACGATTTCTCGACGCTGCGCCCGCAGGGTGCGCCGGTGAAGGGCGTGGGCGCCGACGCCTCGGGCCCGCTTTCCTTCATGGATGTGTGGGACTCGATGTGCCGCACCATCATGAGCGCGGGCTCCCGCCGGGGCGCCATGATGGCGACGCTGCGGTGCGACCATCCCGACATCGAGGCCTTCGTCGACGCCAAGCGCGATCCAAGGCGGCTGCGCATGTTCAACGTCTCGGTGCTGGTGACCGACGCCTTCATGAAGGCGGTGAAGGACGATGCCGACTGGGATCTCGTCTTCGGCGGCAAGGTCTTCCGCACGCTCAAGGCGCGCGCGCTGTGGGAACGCATCATGCGCGCGACCTACGACTATGCCGAGCCGGGCGTGATCTTCATCGACCGGGTGAATCGGCGGAACAACCTTCACTACTGCGAGACCATCCACTCTACGAATCCGTGCGGTGAGCAGCCGTTGCCCCCTTACGGCGCCTGCCTGCTCGGCTCGATCAATCTTGCCGCGTTGGTCAACGAACCGTTCACGCCCCAGGCGCGGCTCGACCTCGATGCGCTGGAGCGGCTGGTGCCGCTGGCCGTGCGCATGCTCGACAATGTCGTCGACGTCTCGCGCTTCCCGCTGCCCCGGCAGGAGGAGGAGGCCAAGGCCAAGCGTCGCATCGGGCTGGGCGTGACTGGCTTGGCCGACGCCCTGATCTTCTGCGGCGTGCGCTATGGCTCGGACGAGGCGGTCACGCTCACGCGCGACTGGCTGGGCGCCGTCCAGCGCCTGTCCTATCTGGCCTCGGCCGACATCGCCGCGGAGAAGGGCAGCTTCCCGCTCTACGACCGCTCCCGTTATCTCGCCGGCGAGACGATCCGCGGCCTGCCCGAGGAGGTGCGCGCCGCGATCGGCCGCTACGGCATGCGCAACGCCCTGGTGAATTCGATCGCGCCCACCGGCACGATCTCTCTGCTGGCCGACAACGTCTCCTCCGGCATCGAGCCGGTGTTCGCCTTCAGCTATGTGCGGCACGTGCTGCAGCCCGACGGCTCCAAGCGCGAGGAGAGCGTCGAGGATCATGCCTTGCGCGTCTGGCGCGCCGTCAAGGGCGACGAGCCGCCTTCCGACGCCTTCGTCGACGCGCAGACCCTCACGCCGGCCGACCATCTCGCCATGCAGGCCGCGGCGCAGGAATTCGTCGACAGCTCGATCTCCAAGACCATCAACCTGCCGCGCGACATCTCCTTCGAGGCCTTCAAGGGCGTCTACGAGGAGGCCTATGCGCAGGGCTGCAAGGGCTGCACGACCTACCGGCCCAATGACGTGACGGGCGCCGTGCTCGAGGTGAAGCCTGCGGAGGCCAAGGGCGTTCCGGCGCTGGCGCCGGCGGCCCGCGAGAGCGGCGTGGTCTATATCGCCCAGCCGCTCGACCGGCCCGAGGACCTGCCGGGCAGGACCTACAAGATCAAGTGGCCGGGCAGCGACCATGCCATCTACATCACCATCAACGACGTGATGCAGGACGGCCGTCGCCGGCCGTTCGAGATCTTCATCAACTCCAAGAACATGGAGCATTACGCCTGGACGGTGGCGCTCACGCGCATGATCTCGGCGGTGTTCCGCCGCGGCGGCGACGTATCCTTCGTGGTCGAGGAGCTGAAGGCCGTGTTCGATCCGCGCGGCGGGCAGTGGATGGAGGGCCGCTACGTGCCCTCGCTGCTGGCGGCGATCGGCGGCGTGATCGAGCGGCACCTGATCGAGATCGGCTTCCTCGCCGGCGACGGGCCGCAGCCTGCGGATGCCGTCGAGTCGAGGCTGCGGCTGGCCGCCGGCGCGCGCGAAGCTTCCGGCGGCGCTCCGGCCGCCGCGACGGTGGGACAATGCCCCAATTGCGGCGCCGCCGCGCTCATGCACCAGGAAGGCTGCGACATCTGCCTGAATTGCGGATACTCGCGTTGCGGCTGATAAACTGGGGCATTGGGCCCTTGATTTGACATAAGAGTGACCGCAAATCCGGCCCGAAGCGGTGGAGACGGCGAATGAGGCGGCGGGCGATCCTGGTGGCGATGGCGGTGAGCGGCGTGATGGCGGCGAGCCCGGCCGTGTTCGCGCAATCTCTGCCGACCGACCGCAGCGAGCTTGCCTATTCCTATGCCCCGCTGGTCAAGCGCGTCTCGCCGGCCGTGGTCAACATCTACACCACGACCACGGCCCGCGTGCAGCGCCGCCTGCTGTTTCCCTTCCCCGGCATGCCGCAGGCCGGCGAGCGGGTTCAGAACTCCCTGGGCTCGGGCGTGCTGGTGCGGCCCGATGGGCTGATCGTGACCAACGCCCACGTGGTGAAGGGCGCCGACGAGATCCGCGTCGTGCTGGCCGACCGGCGCGAATTCGACGCCAAGCTCGTCACCCAGGACGAGCGCTATGATCTCGCCTTGCTGCGCATCGATGGCAGCGGCGAGAAGTTCCCCTTCCTGGAGATGCGCGATTCGGACTCGATCGAGGTCGGCGACATCGTGCTGGCGATCGGCAACCCGTTCGGCCTCAACCAGACCGTGACCAGCGGCATCATCTCGGCCCTGGCGCGCAGCGCCGGCGGCGTGAACGATTCGAGCTTCTTCATCCAGACCGACGCCGCCATCAATCCCGGCAATTCCGGCGGCGCGCTGGTCAGCCTCGACGGGAGGCTGATCGGCATCAACACCGCGATCTATTCGCAGACCGGCGGCTCGGTGGGCATCGGCTTCGCCACGCCCTCCAACATCGTCGCCCGCGTGGTCGCGATCGGCGAGCAGGGCGGCCGCATCGTGCGGCCGTGGCTCGGCATCAGCATGCAGCGGGTCACGCCCGATCTCGCCGCCGGGTTCAACCTGCCGCGTCCGGCCGGGCTGATCGTCAAGGAAGTCTTTGACGGCGGGCCCGGCGAGAAGGCGGGGCTGAAGCGCAACGACGTCATCGTTGCCCTGAACGACCAGCCGATCGACGACGAGGCGAGCCTCAGGTTCCGCCTGGCCACGCTGCAGGTCGGCACGACCGTGCCGGTGCGCGTCTTCCGCGCCGGCAAGGAGCTGGTCTTCGACATGAAGCTCGCGCCGCCGCCGGAGGATCCGCCGCGCGAGAAGTCGCTGCTGGAGGGCCGCCAGCCGCTGAGCGGGGCGGCCGTGGCCAACCTGTCGCCGGCCGTGGCCGACGAGCTCGGCCTCGTCGAATGGCGGCCCGGCGTCATCGTGATGGAAGTGAAGCCGGGTTCCTATGCCGGCCGTTTCGTGCGGCCCGGCGACATGATCCTGGCCGTCAACGGCCAGGACGTGAAGAACGTCGCCGAGCTCAAGAAACGGGTCGCAGGCGGCGTCGCCAGCGTCAGCATCGGCCGCGAGGGCATGGTGTCGACCGTCCAGTTCCGCTGACCGGTCGGGTATCGCGCCGTGCCGGCTGAGCTCTTCGCCTCGCTTGCCCCGACGCCGCTGGCCGAACGGCTGCGCCCAAAGTCCCTGGGCGAGATCCTGGGTCAGGATCACCTGCTCGGTCCGGAAGGCCCGCTCGGCCGCATGCTGGCCGCCCGCAAGCTCACCTCGCTCATCCTGTGGGGCCCGCCGGGTTGCGGCAAGACCACCATCGCTCGCCTGCTTGCCGAGGCCACCGACCTGCATTTCGAGCCGCTGTCGGCGGTGTTCTCCGGAGTCGCCGACCTGCGCCGCATCTTCGAGGCCGCGCGCCAGCGCCGCAAGGACGGCAAGGGCACCTTGCTGTTCGTCGACGAGATCCACCGCTTCAACCGCGCCCAGCAGGACGGCTTCCTGCCCTATGTCGAGGACGGCACGGTCACCCTGGTCGGCGCCACGACGGAGAATCCGTCCTTTGAGCTGAACGGCGCGCTGCTGTCGCGCTGCCAGGTGCTGGTGCTGCGCCGGCTCGACGACGCGGCGCTGGGGACGCTGCTGGCACGGGTCGAGCAGGCGCTGGGCAGGAAGCTGCCGATCGACGAGGAGGGCCGGCAGGCGCTGTTCGCCATGGCCGACGGCGACGGACGATACCTGATCGGCCTGGCCGAGCAGCTTGCCCAGATCAAGGACAAGGCGCCGGTGCCGCCGGCCCGGCTGGCGACGCTGCTGCAGAAACGCGCGCCGCTCTACGACAAGGCGCAGGAAGCGCACTACAACCTGATCAGCGCACTGCACAAATCCTTGCGCGGCTCCGACGTCGACGCAGCGCTTTACTGGTTCGCGCGCATGCTCGACGGCGGCGAGGACCCGAAATACATCGCCCGCCGGCTGGTGCGCTTTGCCGTCGAGGATATCGGCATGGCCGATCCCAATGCGCTCACCCAGACGCTCGCTGCCTGGGACACCTACGACCGGCTGGGCTCGCCCGAGGGCGAGCTCGCGATCGCCCAGGCCGTGATCTATCTCGGCACCGCGCCGAAATCGAACTCGGGCTATGTCGCCTTCGGCGCCGCCAAGCGGGCGGCCAAGACGCATGGCTCGCTGACGCCGCCCATGCATATCCTGAATGCGCCGACCAGGCTCATGAAGGAGATCGGCTACGGCAAGGGCTACGAATACGATCACAATGCGGAGGACGGCTTCTCCGGCCAGAACTACTTCCCCGACGGCATGGCGCGCGAGGAATTCTACCAGCCGGTCGAACGCGGCTTCGAGCGCGAGATCCTGAAGCGTCTGGAATACTGGAAGAAGCTGCGCGAGAAGAAGCGCTGAAGCCCCGGCGACGCCTCGTCAGCTTCTCGGCTTGCCCATGGCGCGCACGACTCGCCGGTCGCGGCCGTAGACGTCGTCGCGGAAGATGACGGAACCGTCCGGTCCCGCGGTCACGGTGCGGTAGGTCACGTAGAGCGTGACCGGCTCCGGGAAGGCGTAGTGCGCCTGCTGGCCGGCATCGATGACCTGCCGCACGCGTTCCTTGCTGAAGCCGTTGCGCCCGCCGAAGACCTTTTCGGCGAAGTCGAGCGGGTTCTGCAGGCGGATGCAGCCGTGGCTGAAATTGCGGCTGCCTTCGGTGAATAGCCAGCGGTCGGCCGTATCGTGCATGTAGATCCCGTACCTGTTGGGGAACGGGAAGAAGATGTAGCCGAGGGCGTTGCCGGCGCCGGGCTCCTGGCGGATGCGGTAGGGGAACGCCTTGGGAGAGATCGACTCCCAGTCGACCGTCGCGGGATCGAGCTCGGTATCGTCGCTCCAGTTCTCGAAGATCCTGAATCCGGCGGCCGTCAGCGCGTAGGGATCGCGCCGCAGCAGGGGAAGGTACTCTTCGCCGGAGATCGACTGCGGCACCGTCCAGTAAGGGTTGGTCTGGAAGCCGCGCATCACCGACTGAATTTCCGGCGTCGGATCCTTGGGCCTGCCGACGATGACCAGGCTCTGGAAGGCGACCTTGCCCTGGTCGACGAAGGTCATCGAGTAGTCGCCGGCATTGACCAGCACGTAGCGCCTGCCCAGATCCTCGGGCAGCCAGCGCCGGCGCTCGAGGTTGGCGACGATCTGGTCGATGCGCTCGTCGATGGTGGTGTTGAGCGACTGCGTGGTCTTGGCGCCGATGACGCCGTCGACCGTCAACCCCTTCGTCTCCTGGTAGGCTTTGACGACGGCCGCCAGCGGCTCGTCGTAGAGATCGGCCACCGCGTCGGGCTCGGGGACGGCAAGGTCGAGCTCCGCCAGGCGCTTGCGCAGGACCGGCACGCGCGCATCGATCATGCCGGGCTTGAGCGCGGCGCCGTCGGGCAGGGGCGTGTACGTCGCCGTGGTCCTCTTTTCGCGCCACGCCGCCAGCGCCTTTTGCAGCAGCGGATAGTCGCCTTTGGGCGGGAGGCTGGAGAGATAGGTGGAGAAATCGGTGGCCTCTGCCGCGGCCTTCAGCAGGTCGGCGCGATCGACCTGGCGCTGCCGGATGTCGATGTCCTTGTCGACACGATTGGCGCGCACCCGCCCGGTCGACACGTCGCTGGCATAGGCGACGAAGGCCGCGGTCAGCAGCGTCTCGGTGCCTGCCGGATCGGCGCCCGATGTCAGCGCCTTCTCGATTTCGTCGGCGCCGTACCAGCTTGGCTCCAACCCGTGGTCGGAGGCGCTCCGAATGGCCTTCAGCAGCGCCTCGGCGCGGACCTTGGCGGCGTCCGATCCGACCCACAGCGTCTCATTGGCGAAGGAGGGAAGTGCCCCGAAAACGGGCAGGGCAAACGCCACGAACGTGACGAGCAAGCGAAGACGAATCACGCCAAAAGTATAGCTGGATTCGCCCGAATTCGTCCATTGAGGCGCGAAATCATGGGCGCGCAGGAAGGCAAGCAGATCCGCCGTCGCGCGCTGCTTCAGCTCGGGCGTGCCGCCGCCGGCGCGCGCGCCCCGGCTCACGCAATGCCGTCTCGCCCAGGCCTGGTATTCGGGTTCGCTCATGGCGCGGCCGGCGGCGGGCACGAAGTGTCTACCGTCGTCCTCTATGAAATTTCTGCAGCACGACCAATTCTCCGCATCGGCAATGTCGAACGGCGGCCCGATCAACTCCCAGCCATGGTGGGCGCTGCCATAGATCTTGACCTTGATCCTGTGGTTGCCTGCCGAGCGCATGCGTTCGGCGTATTCGACGGCGAGCGGCGCCGGCGTGTAGTCGTCGCGCGCCGCCAGCATGAAGAACATCGGCCGACCGTGGGTTGTGGCATCGCGGTGCTGGGCCGTCGCGCCCGGACAGATCGCGACATGAAGATCGAAGAGATGCGGAAAGCCGTTGCGCCAGCGGCGGCGCACGGCGATCGCGGTATTGAGCGTCGCCCCGCCGCCTTTGGAGACGCCCATGACGCCAATACGCGCCGCATCGATGCGCGGATCGGCGCGCAGCAGCGCCAGCGCCGCGAAGGCGTCGCCTTCCATCTGGGCCGCCGAAACCAGAGTCTGGTCGGCGACCGTGCGGCGCACGCCGCGGCCGGCGAAGCTGTCGACGATCAGCGCCGCCACGCCCGCTTCGTTCAAGGCCTGAGCGTAGTAGTGCTCGCGATGGCGCTGGACGCCCGCGCTGCTGGTCAGGATGACCATGCAGGGCGCAGGCCGTTCGTGGCCGGCGGGCAGGCACAGGCTCGCCGTCAGCCGCGCCGGCCGGCAGGCCGCCGGATGGTCGAACGTCAGCGTGTCGAACGTCATCGATTCCATGGACCCTGTTTAGCTTGTCCCTTAGGTTGCGCGCCATGAGCGTCAGCTCCGTCCCCGGCGCCCCGCGCGGCCAGGTCCAGATGCGTGCCGTCTCCGCCGACGAGGCGGGGCTGCGGCTGGATCGCTGGTTCCATCGGCATTTCCCCGACCTGAGCCATGGCGCGCTGCAAAAGCTGCTGCGCACCGGCCAGGTGCGGATTGACGGTCGGCGCGCCGAGGGCAAGGAGCGGATCGAGCCCGGTCAGACCATCCGCCTGCCGCCCGGAGTCACGGCCTCCCCGCCGGCCAAGCCGCGCGAGATCGCCACCGTCTCCGACCGCGACGCGGCGGAGATCCGGCAGCTGGTCGTCCACAAGGACGACGACGTCATCGTCCTGAACAAGCCGCCCGGCCTCGCCGTGCAGGGCGGCACGGGCACGGAACGGCACGTCGACGGCATGCTCGATGCCCTGCGCTTCGGCTTCGAGGAGCGGCCGCGCTTGGTGCATCGCCTGGACAAGGATACGTCCGGCCTGCTGCTGATCGCCCGCACCGCGCAGGCGGCGAAGCGCCTGGGCGCGGCCTTTCGCGACCGCCAGACCGAGAAGCTCTACTGGGCCGTGGTTGTGGGCGTGCCGCCCAAGCCCGAAGGGGCCATCGACCTGCCGCTCGCCAAGCGACCGGGCGGGCGCGACCGCGAGCTGATGCAGGTCGACCGCGAGGAGGGCCAGAAGGCGCTGACGCATTTCCAGGTGCTCGACCGCGCCGGCAAGCGGGCGGCGTTGCTGGCGCTGTGGCCGCGCACCGGGCGGACGCACCAGTTGCGCGTGCACTGCGCGGCGATCGGTTGTCCGATCCTGGGAGACGGCAAGTATGGCGGCGAGGAAGCGCTGCTGGCGCCCGTGGCCGATGCCCGCCGCCTGCATCTGCATGCGCGCCGGCTGACGCTGCCGCATCCCTCGGGCAAGGGCACGTTGCGGGTCGAGGCGCCGGCTCCGCCTCACTTCCGCCGTACCGTTGAGGCATTCGGCTTCTCGATCGGCGGCGTTTGAGCGAGAATCCGGCGGTATGCGCGTTCCTTGGCGGCGGCTGACCTGGCTTCTCGTGGCGGCAATCCCCATTGCGGCCGTGGCCGGCGTGGGCTGGATCGCGACGCGAGACCTCTCCCGCTATCAGGCCCGCCTGACCGAGCAGGTCCGCAAGGTGACCGGCCGCGAGATCGCGGCGAAGGTGCCGCTCGCCGTGAAGCTCGGCAGCGAACCCGCGTTGGTCGCGGAAGGCGTGACCTTGTCGAATGCGCCCTGGGGATCGCGTCCCGACCTCGCCCAGGTGCGCAAGCTCACCCTGTTCGTCGACCCGCTGGCGTTGCTGGTGGGCGAGATCAAGATCGGCCGCGTCCTGCTCGAAGGCGCCGATATCCTGGTCGAGCACAACGACGTGGGCGACACCAATCTCGAGATGCTGCCGCCCCCCGACGGCTCGGGCCCCCGCGCCATCGAGCACCGATCGCTGCGTCTGCGCACGGCTCCCGCCTTTCCCTGGATCGGCACCATCGAGCTGCGCGACTCGGTCCTGACCATCAATGAAGGGGCGGGGCGTCCGCCGGTGGTGCTGGAAATCCCAACCGCGACGTTGCGCTCGCTGGCGCCCAACCAGCCATTGCAGATCGAGGGCCGCTTCTCGGCCCCCCAGGCTGCGCCGCTCGACCTCACGGGCACGGCCGGCTCGTTCGACGGCTGGATGAGGGGCCTGCCCGGAAATATCGACCTGCAGGGCACGTTCGGCGGCGGCAAGATCGCGATCAAGGGCGGCGTCGGCGTCAAGGGCACATCGGTTCAGATCACCTCGGAAGGGCCTGATGTCTCGGCCTTCGGGCCCTACATCCGGCTGCCCGTGCCGGCGGGTGGGCCCTATGTGCTGAACGCCCGCGCGGCCACCCAGCGCAACGCCTTCAAGGTGGACGTGGCGAACTTGAAGGTCGGTTCCAGCGAGCTGACCGGCGATGCCCTGTTCCGCACCGACCGCAAGGGCACGCCGACCATTGCCGTCAATGCCGATATGAGCCGCCTGGATCTCGGCGATCTGCGGGCGGCGCCGGCCGCTGCCGCCGCCTCCACGAATGCCGCCGCCGCCCCCACAGCCGCGCCTGGTGCCCGCCCAGCCGTTCTCTGCGAGCTGGCTGGGCCGCTCGACCCTCTCGGTGACGGCACAGTTCGGCGAGATCGCGGGGCTGGGCAGCAAGGTGCAGAACGCGTCGCTCACCCTGACGTCAAGCGACCGGCGCTTCACCTTCCGCGCCGCGGCCACCATCGGCGGCGGGTCCGCGGGCTTCGATCTGATCTACGACCCGGCGGGCCGCATCGGCCAGGCCACGCTGACCGCCTCGATCAGCCGGGTGCCGTTGGGAGACCTTTCGTCGCTGCTCGGCTTCAACCTGGGGCTGCGCGATGCGGTGGCCGACATCGATCTGCGCCTGCGCGGCGGCGGACGCACAACGCGCGACGCTCTGAACGTCGCCAGTGGCTCCCTCGACATGACCATCGCCAAGGGCGCGTGGCCGCGCGACCAGCTCTCGGGCTGGCCGGCGGAGACGCAGCGGCTATTGGGCGGCGGCGACAGCGGCGTGCCGTTCAACTGCATGGCCGGCCGTTTCGACGTGAGCGGCGGCGTTGCCTACCTGCGGCGGCTGGTCGTCGATACGCCGGCCGCGACCATGGTCGGCGGCGGCTATGTGCAGCTTCGCAACGAGAGCTGGGAATTCATCCTGGCCCCTGAGGCGAGGAGCGGTCAGAACGCCGCGCTTGCGTCGCCCTTGCGCCTCAAGGGGGGCAGCGGCCAGACCCTTTCCGCTGCCCTGGAGCCCGGCCTCGCACGTTTGATCGTTCCCGCCGGCAGCGCTCCCAGCCTGGTGGCGCAGATCAATCAGGCGGGGCGGCAGGCCGGCGCCAATCCTTGCGCCGTCGTGGCGCCGCGCCTCGACGCCTTGCGGCCGGGTCTTCGGGCGCAGTTGCCCGCGCCCACGGTCGATACCCGCCATCGGTCGGGTCGTCCCCAGACTCACACGCCGACGCCGCGGCGCAAGCGGCCGCATTAGGTGGTTTTTCGTCCACTTGTCGCCGGGCGGCTTCGGCGTGTAAGCCCTCGCCGCCAGGCAGCGAGGAAACCCATGTCGCCCGGATTTCGCATCGTGCGATGAAACGATTCTACAAGGAGACGTCCGTCGAAGCCGGCGATGGCGGCTATCGCATCCTGCTCGACGGCAGGCCGATGCGCACGCCGGCCAAGGCGGTGCTCATGGTGCCGACGCGCGCCCTCGGCGAAGCGATCGCGGCCGAATGGCACGAGGTGCCGGAGAAGGCCGAGATCACGGTTTCGCATTTGCCGCTGACGCGACTGGCTGCCACCGGCCTCGACCGTGTGACGACGCAGCGCGGGCAGGTGATCGCGGACACGGCGAAGTACGCCGCCTCCGACCTGCTCTGCTATCGCGCGAGCGATCCCGCGAGCCTGGTGCAACGCCAGCTCGAGACGTGGCAGCCGCTGCTCGACTGGGCGGCCGAGCGGTACGGCGCGCGCCTGGTCGTCGCCGAGGGCACGATGTTCGTGGCGCAACCCGACGAAGCCGTGGCGCGGCTGCGCGAGGCCGTTGCCGCGCATGGCGATCTCGCGCTGTCGGCGCTCTACAACCTCACGCACATTTCGGGTTCGCTGGTGATCGCGCTGGCCGTGGCTGAAGGCCATTTGCCGGCGGACGCGGCGTTCGTCGCGGCACAGCTCGACGAGCTCTATCAGGTCGAACGGTGGGGAGCCGATCCGATCGCCACCCAACGGCACGAGGGCATCAGGCGCGACATCGACGCCGGCGCGCGCTTCCTGGCTCTCCTGGAAGACAAGCGTCTGGAAGGATGACCATGGCAGCAGGCACGAGATTCCGTCAGATCCTGGCCCAGAACGGCCTTGTCGAGGCGATGGCGGCGCACAGTCCGCTGTCGGCAATGCTGGCGGCCGAAGCGGGTTTCGACGCGATCTGGGCCTCCGGCTTCGAGCTCTCGGCGATGTACGGCGTGCCCGACGTCAGCGTGGTGTCGATGACCCAGCATCTCGACATGACGCGCGCCATGGCGGAGAGGTCCGGCCTGCCGGTGGTGGCCGACATCGATACCGGCTTCGGCAATGCCATCAACGTGCTCTATGCCGTGGAGCAGTACGAACGCGCTGGCGCCGCCGCGGTGGTGATGGAGGACAAGAGCTTCCCCAAGGTCACCAGCCTGATCGCCGGCGGCCGCCAGGACATGGTCCGCATCGAGGAGTTCCAGGGCAAGATCGAGGCGGCGCGCGCGGCCCGGCGCGATCCCGACTTCGTGATCGTGGCGCGCACCGAAGCGCTGATTGCCGGGCTCGGCCAGGACGAGGCGCTGAAGCGCGCGCGCGCCTACGAAGCGGCCGGCGCCGACATGATCCTGGTCCATTCCAAGCAGAAGACGCCGGACGAGATCGAGGCCTTCGTCAGGGCCTGGGACGGCAAGGCGCCGGTCGCCCTGGTTCCGACCGCCTACCCGCAGATGACGGTGGCGCGGGTGCGCGAGCTGAAGAAGATCGGCCTGCTGATCTGGGGCAATCACGCCATCCGCGCCTCGGTCGGTGCCATGCGCAGGACCTTTGCCCAGATCCGCAGGGACGGCGGCATCCACGGGGTCGAGGCGGCCATCGCCACGGTCGAGGACGTGTTCGAATTGCAGGGCATGGGCAAGGTCAAGGACGACGAGAAGCGATTCCTGCGCTAGACGCAGGCATGCTAATGGCCGAAAACGGACCAAGAGGGCCGGAGATATAGATGCAGCAGATGTTGGAAGAGCTCGAACGCCGACGTGCCGCGGCGCGCCTGGGTGGCGGGCAGCGGCGTGTCGAGGCGCAGCACGCCAAGGGCAAGCTGACGGCGCGCGAGCGCATCGATGTGCTGCTCGATACCGGCTCGTTCGAGGAATACGACATGTTCGTCGAGCACCGGTCGACGGACTTCGGCATGGAGTTCGCAGAAGATCCCGGGCGACGGCGTGGTGACCGGCCACGGCACGATCAACGGCCGCCTGGTCTATGTCTTCAGCCAGGATTTCACGGTGTTCGGCGGCGCGCTCTCGGGCATGCACGCCGCCAAGATCTGCAAGATCATGGATATGGCCATGAAGGTCGGCGCGCCGATGCTGGGCCTGAACGATTCCGGCGGCGCCCGCATCCAGGAAGGCGTCGACTCGCTCGCAGGCTATGCCGACGTGTTCCAGCGCAACGTGCTTGCTTCCGGCGTGATCCCGCAGATCTCCATGGTCCTCGGGCCATGCGCGGGCGGCGCCGTCTATTCGCCGGCCATGACCGACTTCATCTTCATGGTGAAGGACAGCTCCTACATGTTCGTGACCGGTCCCGACGTGGTGAAGACCGTCACGCACGAGACGGTGACGCAGGAGGAGCTGGGCGGCGCGCTCACCCACACGCAGAAATCGGGCATCGCCGACCTTGCTTTCGAGAACGACGTCGAGGCGCTGCTGCAGCTGCGCCGCTTCGTGCAGTTCCTGCCGTCGAACAATCGCGAAAAGGCGCCGCCGCGGCATACGCTCGATCCGGTCGATCGCGACGACTTCTCGCTCGACACCCTCGTGCCCGACAACCCGAACAAGCCGTACGACATCAAGGAGCTGATCCTGAAGGTCGTGGACGAAGGCGACTTCTTCGAGCTGTCACCCGAATGGGCCGGCAACATGGTGGTCGGCTTCGGCCGCATGGGCGGCCGCACGGTGGGCTTCGTCGCCAACCAGCCGCTGGTGCTGGCGGGCTGCCTCGACATCGACAGCTCGCGCAAGGCGTCGCGCTTCGTGCGCTTCTGCGACGCCTTCAACATCCCGATCGTCACCTTCGTCGACGTGCCAGGCTTCCTGCCGGGCACGCAGCAGGAGTTCGGCGGCATCATCAAGCATGGCGCCAAGCTGCTCTATGCCTATGCCGAGGCGACCGTGCCCAAGGTGACGGTGATCACCCGCAAGGCCTACGGCGGCGCCTACGACGTCATGGCGTCCAAGCATCTGCGGGGCGACGTCAACTACGCCTGGCCGGGTGCGGAGATCGCCGTGATGGGCGCCAAGGGCGCGGTCGAGATCATCTTCCGCTCCGATATCGGCGATGCCGGCAAGATCGCCAGGCGCACCGAGGAATATCGCGAGAAGTTCGCCAACCCGTTCGTCGCCGCCAATCGCGGCTTCATCGACGACGTGATCATGCCGCATGGCACGCGACGTCGGATCTGCCGGGCGCTGGCCACGCTCGAGACCAAGAAGCTCGAGAATCCGTGGCGCAAGCATGGCAACATTCCGCTGTGAGCCTGTCTCCGGCAGAGCGGGTGAGGCGCGCCCGGGCCCTGCGCCTGCACTTGATCGTGGCGCTATTCGCTCTTTTGATCCTTATCGCGATCAACGCGATCTCCAGCGGCCGCTATCCCTGGTGGCTTTGGGTATTGGTGGCCTGGGTCCCCCTGATTGCGGCCCACACCGCCTGGGCCAGGGGCTTCTTCGATCGCAATAAAGAAGGATCTTGAGTATGGCCGCCAAGAAGAAGGCCGCAAGGAAAGCTGCGCCGAAAGCCAGGGCGCGAAAAGGCAAGGCGCGAAAAGGCAAGGCACCGGTCGCCGAAGGCAACGGCGCCAGGCCGCCGTTCGACAAGATCCTGATCGCCAATCGCGGCGAGATCGCCTGCCGCGTCATCCGCACCTGCAAGCGGCTGGGCATCAAGACGGTCGCCGTCTATTCGGAAGCCGATGCCGATGCACTGCATGTGCGGGAGGCCGACGAGAAGGTGCTGATCGGCCCGCCACCCTCGGCGCAGTCCTACCTGCTGGTCGACAGGATCGTCGAAGCCTGCCGCAAGACCGGGGCGCAGGCCGTCCATCCCGGCTACGGCTTTCTTTCCGAGAAGCAGGAGTTCCAGAAGGCCCTGGCCAAGGCCGGCATCGTCTTCATCGGGCCCGATGCCTTCGCCATCCACGCGATGGGCGACAAGATCGAGTCCAAGAAGCTCGCGCAGAAGGCCGGCGTCAGCACCGTGCCGGGCTACCTCCATGCCATCCCGAATGCCGGGGAGGCGGTGAAGATCGCCCAGAAGGTCGGCTATCCGGTGATGATCAAGGCGTCGGCCGGCGGCGGCGGCAAGGGCATGCGCATCGCCTACAACGACGAGGAGACGCGCGAGGGCTTCGGCTCGGCCACCAACGAGGCCAAGGCCTCGTTCGCCGACGATCGCGTGTTCATCGAGAAATACATCGAGGAGCCGCGCCACATCGAGATCCAGCTCATCGGCGATGGCTACGGCAACTGCGTCTATCTGTGGGAGCGCGAGTGCTCGATCCAGCGCCGGCACCAGAAGGTGATCGAGGAGGCGCCCAGCCCCTTCCTTGACGCCAGGACGCGCAAGGCGATGGGCGAGCAGGCGGTGACCCTCGCCAAGGCGGTCAAGTACAAGAGCGCCGGCACGGTCGAATTCATCGTCGACAAGAACCGCAAGTTCTACTTCCTCGAGATGAACACCCGCCTGCAGGTCGAGCATCCGGTGACCGAGCTGATCACCGGCCTCGACCTGGTCGAGCTGATGATCAGGGTCGCCGCCCGCGAGAAGCTGCCGCTGCAGCAGAAGGACGTGAAGCTCGAGGGCTGGGCGGTCGAGGCGCGCGCTCTATGCCGAGGACCCGTTCCGCAATTTCCTGCCCTCGACCGGCCGGCTGGTGAAGTATCGCGAGCCCGAGCCCGGCCCCGACGTGCGCGTCGATACCGGCGTCTATGAGGGCGGCGAGATCTCGATGTTCTACGATCCGATGATCGCCAAGCTCTGCACCTACGGAAAGACGCGGATCGACGCCATCGAGCGCATGCGGCGTGCGCTGGACGAATTCTATGTCCGTGGCGTGTCGCACAACGTGCCGTTCCTGGCCGCCCTCATGGCGCATCCGCGGTTCCGCGAAGGCAGGTTGACGACCAATTTCATCGCCGAGGAGTTCAAGGGCGGTTTCACGGCGGCGCATCTGCCGCCGCGCGACCCCGTCATGCTGGCCGGTGTCGCCGCCGTCGCCGAGCGCGTCCGCGATGCGCGTGTCGGCAAGCTGGAGGAGAGGCGCGTCGTCATGCTCAACCGACAGCCGCTGGAGGTGTCGGTGATCAGCAGCGAATCCGACATCCAGATCGTGGCCGGCGATCGCCGTCTGGTGATCGAGACGAACTGGGTGCCGGGCGACCCGCTGCTGCGCGCTCAGATCGATGGCCGCAAGGTGGTGGCGCAGATCGATGCGCTGGGCTCTGGCTGGCGCCTGACCCACGAGGGCGGACAGGCCGAGGCGCTGGTGCTGACCCCGCGGCAAGCCGAGCTCTACGCGCTGATGCCGGTCAAGGCCGCGCCCGACACTTCCAAGTTCCTGCTGTCGCCGATGCCTGGCCTGCTCGCTTCGATCGCGGTGCACGAGGGGCAGGAGGTCAAGGCCGGCGAAGTCCTGGCCGTCGTCGAGGCGATGAAGATGGAGAACGTGCTGCGCGCCGCGCGCGACGGCGCGGTCAAGACCCTGCACGCCAAGCCCGGCGACAGCCTGCGCGTCGACCAGAAGATCATCGAATTCGCTTGAGCTGGCGATGCGGGTCGCGCGCCTGCGCATCAAGGGCAGGGTCCAGGGCGTCGGTTATCGCGACTGGACGATCAGGACCGCGCGCCGGCTGGGTCTGCGTGGCTGGGTGCGCAACCGGACCGATCAGTCGGTCGAGGCCTTGATTGCAGGCGAGGAGGCCGCCGTCGCGGCCATGATCGACGCCTGCCGGCGCGGGCCGTCGCTGGCCCGGGTCGAGACGATCGACGTTCAGCCCGACGCCGGCGACGTGCCGGAGGATTTCACGCAGCTTCCGACGGCCTGACGCCTTTGCCGAATACCTCGGCGAACGTCTCCGCCAGGGCGATGTCGAGATCGGCCAGGGTCACCGGTAGGCCGAGATCGACCAGCGACGTGACGCCGTGGTCGGCGATGCCGCAGGGCACGATGCCCGCATAGTGCGACAGGTCGGGCTCGACATTGATCGAGAGGCCATGGAACGACACCCAATGGCGGATGCGCACGCCGATGGCGGCGATCTTGTCCTCGCGCACGCGGCCGTCGGGCCGGCGAGGCTTGTCCGGCCGCGTCACCCAGACGCCGACGCGATCGGGCCGCCGTTCCGCAGTCACGCTGAAGCGTGCCAGGGCGCGGATGGTCCATGCCTCGAGATCGGATACGTAGCGCCGCACGTCCCGCTGGCGGGCGCGCAGGTCGAGCATGGCGTAGATCACGCGCTGGCCGGGCCCATGATAGGTGTATTGCCCGCCGCGTCCGGCGACATGGACGGGAAAGCGCAGTGGCTGCAAGAGATCCTGCGGCCGGGCGCTGGTGCCCGCGGTGTAGAGCGGTGGATGCTCCAGCAGCCAGACCAGCTCGCGCTCGCGCCCGGCATGGATGTCGGCGACGCGCGCTTCCATGACCGCCAGCGCCTCCGCGTAGGGCACTGCGCCGTCTGAAATCCGCCATTCCAGCTTGTTCATTATGTCAAAATCGGAGCTTCCGGCACTTGGCGCAATAGCCTCGGCGTCGCGGGCTGAGGCGTTCTGGCGACTTGCCTTGCCACTGGGGGGCCTATTTGGTATCCCCCGCCCCATCGAATCGGCGCGGCCATGGCGGAATTGGTAGACGCGCTAGCTTGAGGTGCTAGTGCCGCGAGGCGTGGAAGTTCGAGTCTTCTTGGCCGCACCAAACTCGCCGATTCGATCGAAAAGGTGATCCGGTTACCGGCCCATTGAATCTCCAATGGGCGGGGCCTTTTTGTAGGTGCAGGCGGGAGACGGGCTTGGCGGACGAACTCACCGAAAGCGCGCTCCGCTACCATCGCTTGCCCCGGGCGGGAAAGATCGAGGTCGTCCCGACCAAACCGCTGGCCACTCAGCGCGATCTGTCGCTCGCCTATTCGCCCGGCGTGGCGGCGGCCTGCCATGAGATCGTGCGCGATCCGGGCACAGCGGCCGAGCTGACGGCCCGGGCAAATCTTGTGGGGGTGGTCACCAACGGCACGGCCGTCCTGGGGCTGGGCGCCATCGGCCCGCTCGCCGCCAAGCCGGTGATGGAAGGCAAGGCGGTGCTTTTCAAGAAGTTCGCCGGCATCGACGTTTTCGACCTCGAACTCGCCGAGACCGACCAGGACAAGCTGGTCGACGTCGTGGCGGCGCTGGAGCCGACCTTCGGCGGCATCAACCTCGAGGACATCAAGGCGCCGGAATGCTTCTACGTCGAGCAGAAGCTGCGCGAGCGCCTGTCCATCCCGGTCTTTCACGACGACCAGCACGGCACCGCGATCATTGTCGGCGCCGCGGTCCTTAACGGCCTGTCCCTGGTCGGCAAGGACATCGCCGGGGTCAAGCTCGTCGCCTCGGGCGCCGGCGCGGCGGCGCTGTCGTGCCTGGGCCTGCTCGAGAAGCTCGGTCTGCCGCGCGAGAACATATGGGTCACCGACATCAAGGGCGTGGTCTGGAAGGGCCGCAACGAACTGATGGACCCGTGGAAGGAGCGCTATGCGCGCGACACGCCGGCCCGCGCCCTCGCGGAGGTGATCGGCGGCGCCGATATCTTCCTCGGCCTGTCGGCGGCCGGCGTGCTCAAGAAGGAGATGGTCGCCCGGATGGCGACCAGGCCGCTGATCCTGGCGCTGGCCAATCCCGATCCGGAGATCACGCCGGAGGAGGTGGCTGCCGCCCGGGACGACGCCATCGTCGCCACCGGCCGCAGCGACTACCCCAACCAGGTCAACAACGTCCTGTGCTTTCCCTATATCTTCCGCGGTGCGCTCGACGCCGGCGCCACGGCGGTCAACGACGAGATGAAGATCGCCTGCGTGCGAGCGCTGGCGGCGCTGGCGCGCAAGGAGCCGTCCGAGGTCGTGGCGCGCGCCTTCGGCGAGCAGGCCGGCGGCTTCGGCCCCGACCAGATCATCCCCAAGCCCTTCGATCCGCGCCTGATCGTCGAGTTGGCGCCCGCCGTCGCCAAGGCCGCCATGGATTCCGGCGTGGCGACGCGGCCGATCGCCGACTTCGACGCCTATCGCCAGCAGCTCAGCCAGTTCGTGTTCAAGTCCGGCCTGATCATGCGGCCGGTGTTCGAGCAGGCGCGCGCCACGCCCAAGCGGGTGATCTTCAGCGCCGGCGAGGACGACCGCGTCCTGCGCGCGACGCAGATCATCCTCGACGAGGGCATCGCGCAGCCGATCCTGATCGGCCGCCCCGAGATCGTCCGCCGACGCGCCGAGCGCCTGGGATTGCGCTTCCGCCCGGGCGTCGACGTGGCTCTCGTCGATCCTTCCGACGACCCGCGCTACGACCGCTATTGGGGCGCCTACCACCAGCTCATGGAGCGGCGCGGAGTCTCCGAGCCCACCGCGCGCAACCTGGTGCGCACCAGCCCCACCCTGATCGCGGCGCTGGCGGTGCGGCTGGGCGACGCCGACGCCATGATCGCCGGCGCCTATGGCCGCTTTCGCACCCACTTCAACCATGTGCGTGACGTCATCGGCACGCGCCAGGGCGTGCAGAACATGGCCGGCCTCAGCCTGCTCGTGATGCCGACGCGTTCGCTGTTCATCGCCGATACCTACGTCAATCAGGATCCCGATCCCGAGATGCTGGTCGAGATCACCCTGCTGGCGGCCGACGAGGTCCTGCGCTTCGGCATCCAGCCCAAGGTGGCCCTGATCTCGCATTCGAGCTTCGGCAGTTCGGACCATCCGTCGGCGCGCAAGATGGCGGCGGCGGTGAAGATGCTGCATGAGCGCGCCCCGGCGCTCGAGGTCGACGGCGAGATGCATGGCGACGCCGCGCTCGATGCGGACGCCCGCCGCAACGTCTTTCCGCGCTCGCGCCTCACGGAAGCCGCCAACCTGGTGGTTTGTCCCTCGCTCGACACCGCCAACGTCGCCTTCAACCTGCTCAAGACCGCGGCCGACGGGCTGCATATCGGCCCCATGCTGCTGGGCACCGAGCTGCCTGCGCATGTATTGACGCCGTCCGTGACCGCGCGTGGCATCCTCAACATGACGGCGCTCGCCGTCGTCGAAGCCCAGCGGCTCGCCGAGGCGCGTGGATGAGCGGCCAGCCCGACGTCCTCGACGAGGTCACGCCGGAGCTGATCCGGCGGGTCGAGACGGCGCTCGCCGAGGACAGGGCGGATGATGTAAGGGCCCTCCTGGCGGAGCTGAGCGCCAGCGGCCAGGCGTCGGTCCTCGAGCAGGTGTCCGAGCCCGAGCGCGAGAAGCTGGTCGGCTTCTTCAAGGGCGATCTCGATCCCGAAGCGCTGACCGAGCTGGACGAGGAGGTCCTCGAGGACGTCCTCGAGCACCTCGACAGCAAGGACATCGCCGCGGCGGCGCGCGAGCTCGAGACCGACGACGCGGCGACCCTCCTTGAGGATCTGCCGGAGGACGAGCGTCGCGAGGTCCTTGCCGAGCTGCCGGCCGCCGAGCGTGCCGAGATCGAAAGCGCGCTCGCCTATCCGGAGGGCACCGCCGGGCGCCTCATGCAGCGCTCGCTGGTCAAGGTTCCGGACAGCTGGACGGTGGGACAGGTCATCGACTATTGCCGCGAGGCGACCGACCTGCCGGACGACGTCTACGACATTTTCGTCGTCGATCCGGTTGGGCGACTGCGTGGCTCGGTGCCGCTGGGCCGCATGCTGCGCACCAAGCGGCCGGTGCCGATCCTCGACATCGTCGATCCTGACATCCCCTCGGTGCCGGCGAGGGCCGACCAGGCCGAGGTGGCCCACCTGTTCCGCGACAAGAACCTGGTGTCGTGCCCCGTGGTCGACGCGCGGGGCCGTCTCCAAGGCGTGATCATGGTCGACGACGTGGTCGACGTGATCGACGAGGAAGCCGAGGAAGACCTCTTGAAGATGGGCGGCGTGGGCATCGACGACATGCACGCCAGTCCCGTGCGGACTGCGCGCCTGCGGGCGGTCTGGCTGACGCTGAACCTGGCGACGGCGATCCTGGCTTCGCTGGTGATCGGCCAGTTCGAGGGGGCGATCGAAAAGATCGTGGCGCTGGCCGTCCTGATGCCGATCGTGGCCTCGATGGGCGGCAACGCCGGCACCCAGACCGTGACGGTGGCGGTGCGCGCCCTGGCCATGGGCGAGCTGACGGCGGCCAACGCGCTGCGCTTCGTCGCCAAGGAGGCCGCCGTGGGCGGGCTGAACGGCCTGGTCTTCGCCCTGATCATGGGCGCGGCGGTGGTCGCCTGGTACGGCGATTGGCGGCTGGGCGCCGTGATCGGCGCGGCCATGATCTGCAACCTCCTGGCCGCGGCGCTCGCCGGCACGCTGATCCCGCTGGGACTGCAGAAATTCGGCGTCGATCCCGCCGTTTCCTCGACGGTATTCCTGACCACCGTCACCGACGTGATCGGCTTCCTTGCCTTCCTCGGTCTGGCGACGATCTTCCTGCTCTAACGCGCGAAGGCGAGGCGGCGCGCATCGCCGCGGCCCGGGCGGGCCATGGCGAGCCGCGGCTGGCCGCCTGCGCCGGGGTCGGCTGCGGTGATGCGCGCCTCGGCGGCCGTCCTACGCGGCGTGGCGACGGTGGGGCGCTTCGCGGCGGCGCGCCAGCGGGCTATCGTGCCTGCCGGGAGAACGCCGGATGCCCATGATTGTCCGTCTGGTCATTGCGCTCGTCTTGCTGCTGGCTGCGCCCTTTGCCCAGGCGCAGGACAGGGTCCCTTCGGAACGTGCGCTCGAGGCCCTGGTCAAGTCCTCGCTGCTGTCATTCAACGACGCCAACGTCACCGGCAACTTCGCGGTCTTCCACGCCAAGCTGGCCAAGCCGTTCCGCCAGCAGTTTTCGCCGGAACGTCTGAAGGAGACGTTCAAGGAGTTCGGCGACAAGAACATCGATATCGACATCGTGGCCGCCTTGAAGCCCACCTACACGGAGGCTCCGTCGATCGATCCCGAAGGCAAGCTGCTGGTCAAGGGGTTCTTCCCGACCGAGCCGATGCGCGTCAACTTCGAGCTGGACTTCATCCCGTCCGATGGCGAATGGAGGCTGGTCCGCATCAACGTCAAGGTAGATGCTCCGTCCTGACGATGTGCCCTCCAACAGACAAGACGTGCCCATGATTCCCAATGCAATGCCGCCCTTCGATTTCGGCCTGGGTGAGACGGCCGATGCCCTGCGCGACCAGGTCCAGCGCTTCGCCTCGGCCGAGGTGGCGCCGATCGCCGCCGAGCTCGACAAGACCGATCGTTTCCCGCGCGAGCTCTGGCCCCGGATGGGAGAGCTCGGCCTGCACGGCATCACCGTGGAGGAGGAGTACGGTGGCGTGGGGCTTGGCTATCTCGAGCATGTCGTCGCCGTCGAGGAGCTGAGCCGCGCCTCGGCTGCCGTCGGCCTCTCCTACGGCGCCCATTCCAACCTTTGCGTCAACCAGATCCGCCGCAACGGCAGCGACGAGCAGAAGCGCCGCTTCCTGCCCAAGCTGATCTCCGGCGAGCATGTCGGCAGCCTGGCCATGAGCGAGTCGGGGGCGGGCTCCGATGTCGTCTCGATGAAGCTGCGCGCCGACAGGAAGGGCGACCGCTACGTGCTGAACGGCACCAAGATGTGGATCACCAACAGCCCGGATGCGCAGGTGGTCGTGGTCTATGCCAAGACCGATCCCGCCGCCGGACCGCGCGGCATCACCGCCTTCATCGTCGAGACCAGCGCCAAGGGCTTCAAGGTGGCGCAGAAGCTCGACAAGATGGGCATGCGCGGCTCCTCGACCGGCGAGCTGGTGTTCGAGGATTGCGAAATCCCCGCCGAGAACGTGCTGGGCGCCGTCGGCAAGGGCGTCAACGTGCTGATGAGCGGGCTGGATTACGAGCGCGCGGTGCTGGCGGCGGGGCCGCTCGGCATCATGCAGTCGGCCATGGACATCGTCGTGCCCTATGTCCACGAGCGGCGGCAGTTCGGCCAGCCGATCGGCGAGTTCCAGCTCGTGCAGGGCAAGCTCGCCGACATGTACACGACGATGAACGCCTGCAAGGCCTACGTCTACGCCGTGGCCAAGGCCTGCGACCGCGGCCAGACCACGCGCAAGGATTCGGCCGGCGCCATTCTCTATGCCGCCGAGAAGGCCACGATGGTGGCGCTCGACGCCATCCAGCTCCTGGGGGGCAACGGCTATATCAACGACTACCCGACCGGCCGCCTGCTGCGCGACGCCAAGCTCTATGAGATCGGCGCCGGCACCAGCGAGATCCGGCGCATGCTGATCGGTCGCGAGCTGTTCGCCGAGAGCTCCTGACGCCTCTTGCCTTCCTGCGCGCCGGGGAGGATTTGACGACGGAAAATTTTCCATACACAGTGTGAATGGAAATCATGCCGCGCTATCTGACCGACCAGGACATCGCCGACTTCCGCGCCGAATTGTGCCGGGTGGCGACCGAGCGCTTCGCCCGGTTCGGCTACGAGGGCGTGACGATGCGCCAGCTTGCCGAGGCACTGGGCTGCAGCCCCAAGACTCCCTATCGATATTTCAAGGACAAGGCCGACATCCTAGCGACGGTGCGCGCACAGGCCTTCGGCAAGTTCGCCGACGCGCTCGAGGCCGCCGCCGCGACGGCCCCGCCGGGCCAGCCGATCGAGCGGGCGCGCCGGGTCGGCGAGGCCTATCTGAAATTCGCGCTGAAGAATCCGCACGCCTATCGCATCATGTTCGACATCGACGCGCCGCTCGACGAAAGCCATCCCGACCTCGGGCCGCAGGCGCGGCGGGCCGCGACCTACATCACCGAGCAGGCCAAGCAGCTCGCCAAGGCCGGCCTGATCGCGGTCGATCCCACGCTGTTCGGCTGGTCGATGTGGGCGGCCGTGCACGGCCTGGTGATGTTGCAGCAAGCCGGCATGCTGGAACATGCTCCCGACTATCGAACGCTGGCGAATTTCCAGGGCGGCCTGATGCTCAAGGGTGCGGCCGGTCCAGCGAGAGCAGGGCCGGCACGGAAGACGGGGAAGAAACGATGACGGCAGGCGTGACGGCGGGCGAGCGTTTTCGGAGCTGGGCCGACATCCAGGCCCATGCCGCGCGCGCGGCGGGCGGGCTCGCCGCGCTGGGCGTGCGCGAGGACGACAGCGTGGCCCTGATGCTGCGCAACGATTTCGCGACCTTCGAAGTCAATATGGCGGCGTCGCAGCTCGGCGCCTATGCCGTGCCGATCAATTGGCATTTCACGGCGGAGGAGGCGGGCTACATCCTGCAGGATTGTGCCGCCAGGGTGCTCGTCGTGCACAGCGACCTGCTGGTCCGCATCGCGCCGGGCATTCCGCCGTCTGTGAATGTGCTGGTCGTGCCGACGCCCGAGGAGATCGCGACCGCCTATCAGGTGCCGCCCGAGAACCAGCGCGGTCCTGATGGCGTCGAGACCTGGGACGCCTTCGTGGCGCGCAGCGCGGCCAATACGCAGCCGCCCAAGGCGGCGCGCGGCAGCATGATCTACACCTCGGGCACGACCGGACGGCCCAAGGGCGTGCGTCGGCGGCCCTCGTCGCCCGAGATGCAGGCCGCCGCGGCGCAGGAAGTGGCGCGCTATTGGGGGCTTGCCGCGGATCCGTCGTCCGTCGTGCTGATGAACGGCCCGATGTACCACTCCGCGCCGGCCGCCTACGGCATGGGTAGCGCGCGGCTTGGCCTGCACATGGTCCTGCAGCCGCGTTTCGAGGCCGAGGACATGCTGCGGCTGATCGACAGGCACAAGGTCAGCCACATGCATATCGTGCCGACCATGTTCGTGCGCCTGCTGCGCCTGCCCGAGGAAGTGCGTCGCCGCTACGACGTCTCGTCGCTGCGCTGGATCACCCATGGCGCGGCGCCCTGCGCACCCGCCGTGAAACGCCAGATGATCGACTGGTGGGGTCCCGTCATCACCGAATATTACGGCGCCACCGAAACCGGCGTCGTGGTGTGGCATGATTCGCAGGAGGCGCTGAGAAAGCCCGGCACGGTGGGGCACGTCGTCGACGGCGCCACCCTGCGCATCGTCGACGAGGAAGGCCGCGACGTGAAGCGCGGCGAAGTGGGCGAGATCTACCTGCGCGGCCCCCATCTCGCGGAGTTCACCTACAACAACGACGACGCCAAGCGCCGCGAGGTGGCGCTGGGCGACCTCGTGACGGTGGGCGATGTCGGCTACCAGGACGAGGACGGCTACGTCTTCCTGTGCGATCGCAAGCGCGACATGATCATCTCCGGCGGCGTCAACATCTATCCCGCAGAGGTCGAATCGGTGCTGATCCAGATGCCGGGCGTACGCGACTGCGCGGTGTTCGGCATTCCCGACGAGGAGTATGGCGAGCAGATCTGCGCCTATGTCGAGCCGCAGGCCGACACGGCCCTGACCGCCAACGAGGTGCGGGCCTGGCTGGCGCAGCATCTGGCGCGCTACAAGGTACCGAGGGTGGTCGAGTTCGTCGCCGTCCTGCCGCGCGAGGATTCGGGCAAGATCTTCAAGCGCAAGCTCCGCGCCCCATATTGGGAGAAGGCCGGCCGCAGGATCTGAGAGGGTTCATGTCCGACGACGAGGTGACGCTGTTCGGCAAGCTCAAGAGCAAGCTGATCGACAGCAAGCAGAAATGGGCCGAGGACGGCCGCCTGATCACGGGCAAGACTGCCGCCCATTCGCAGCGCCTGCCGCCCGGGCAGCGCCGGGTCGAGACCTGGCCGGTGCTCGATCTCGGTGTCCAGCCGGAGATCCCGACCCACGCCTGGCGGCTGTTCGTCGACGGCGAGGTCGAAATCCCCATGGTGTGGAAGTGGGGCGAATTCACCGACCTTCCCAGGACGACGCTCACCACCGACATCCACTGCGTCACCGCCTGGTCGCGTTACGACAACAAGTGGGAAGGCGTGAGCGCGCGCGACCTGATCGGCATCGTGAAGCCCAAGGCGGAAGCCAGGCACGTCATCTTCCACTCCTATGACACCTACACGACCAACGTGCCGCTGGCCGATTTCGCGGGCGCCGACGTGCTTCTGGCCTGGAGCTGGAACGGCGAGCCGATCAGCCGGGAACATGGCGGCCCGTTGCGCGTAGTAATTCCCAGGCTCTATTTCTGGAAGAGCGCCAAGTGGATCAAGCGCATCGAATTCTCGGTGTTCGACAAGCCGGGCTTCTGGGAAGTGCGTGGCTATCACAACTATGGCGACCCGTGGCTCGAGCAGCGTTACGACGAGGAGAAATGACATGGCGTCGGCACACGATTTCGTCTTCACGACCATCGACAACAAGCCGCTCGACATGAAGGACTACACCGGCAAGCCGGTGCTGGTGGTGAATGTCGCCTCGTTCTGCGGGTTCACGCCGCAATACAAGGAGCTGCAGAAGCTCCACGAAACCTATGGACCCAAGGGGCTCGTCGTGCTGGGCGTGCCCTCGAACGACTTCGGCGCGCAGGAGCCCAAGACCGAGCCGGAGATCGCCCAGTTCTGCGAGACCAACTACGGCGTCACCTTCCCGATGACCTCCAAGCAGAAGGTCGTCGGCATGGACGCGCATGGGCTCTATCAGTGGATTTCAGGGGAGGCGGGCGAGGCCGCCGCGCCGAAATGGAACTTCCACAAGTACCTGATCGGCAAGGACGGAAGCCTCAAGGGCGCCTGGCCGAGCCGGGTCAGCCCAACCTCCAAGGAGATCACGGGCGCGATCGAGGCCGCGCTTTAAGGGGCTGGCTGGAGCGCCGTGCGCACTGCCTCGAACACGGCGTGGAACATCTCGGTCGTGAGCCGGCCCGTGTTCGTGTTGTAGCGCGAGCAATGGTAGCTGTCGGCCAAGGTGAGGCCGGTCGGCAGCGCATGCAGCTTGTTGTGGATGAAAGGATAGGATCCGGCCGGTCGGACGGTGAGGGCGCGCAGGACCTGGTCGTGTGCCCCCTTGCCCAGGGCGACGATGACCCGCAGGTTGGGCATCACGGCCAGCTCGGCCTGCAGGAACGGCCGGCAATGGCTGAACTCGACCGGCAGGGGCTTGTTCTCGGGCGGCAGGCAGCGCACGGCGTTGGCGATGCGGCAGTCGAGGAGGTGCAGCCCGTCGTTCGGATCGGCGCGATAGGTGCCTTGGGCAAAGCCGAATTTCAGCAGGGTCGAATAGAGCAGGTCGCCGGCATAGTCGCCGGTGAAGGGCCGGCCGGTGCGGTTGGCGCCCCGCATGCCGGGCGCGAGGCCGACGATCAGCAGGCGCGCGTCGGGATCGCCGAAGGAGCGGACGGGCGCGTTCTTCCAGTCGGGATATTGGGCCCTGAGCTCGTTGCGGAACGCGACGAGCCTCGGACAGCGCGGACAGTCGAGCGGCGGCTCGTCGAAACGCGCGGCGGCCACTGCGGATCGTGCAGCTTAGGCCGACCGCATCAGCGCCTCTGACGGCGCGTCGTCGAGTTCGCCGTCCTGGTCGCGATGGGTGAATTGCGCCGCCACCGCCGGGCGCGCCGCGCGCTCCGACGGGTTGCGGGCGATCAAGGGGGCCAGCTCGGACAGCTCGACGAAGTCGTCGGCCTGGCGGCGCAGCTCGTCGGCCACCATCGGCGGCGAGGACTTGATGGTGCTCACCACCGAGACCCGGAGCCCCTTGCGCTGCACGGCCTCGACCAGGCGGCGGAAATCGCCATCGCCGGAGAACAGGATGACATGGTCCAGATGCTCGGCCATCTCCAGCACGTCGATGGCCAGCTCGATGTCCATGTTGCCCTTGATCTTGCGCCGGCCCGTGGCGTCGGTGAATTCCTTGGTCGGCTTGGTGACCATGGTGTAGCCGTTGTAGTCCAGCCAATCGATCAGCGGCCGGATCGGCGAGTATTCCTGATCCTCGACCAGGGCGGTGTAGTAGTAGGCGCGGACCAGCCGCCCCTTCTCCCGGAAGACCGTGAGCAGGCGGCGATAGTCGATGTCGAAGCCGAGCGCGCGGGCGGCGGAATAGAGATTGGCGCCGTCGATGAAGAGAGCGACGCGCTCGTTGTCGTAGAAATGGCCTTTCATGGCGGTTATCCCTTGAAGAAATATGCGCAGAGGGAGCGAAAAAAATTATGCAATTGGAGGAGTAAGGTAACCCACACCCTTCCCACTCCGTATTAAGTCTAGGTCATTAATCCAAAGATCACAAGGGGTTGGGGATACTTGCTGGTGGAAAATATGGGGCGAAGCTCAATTTTCATAGGCGTTGGCGGGAATCTGTCTCATCCGGCATATGGGGCTCCGAGACGCGTCTTGCAGGCCGCCCTTGAAGAATTACGCCGCCGTGGCGTCCTCCGAGTGCTCCGGATCTCGCCTTGGTATCGTACCGCGCCCGTGCCGGCTTCGGATCAGCCCTGGTATGTCAACGCTGTGACCGAAGTGGCGACCGACCTGTCCGCCGACCGTCTCCTGGCGCTCCTTCATGAGGTCGAGCATGATTTTGGCCGGGTTCGAACGGTGGCCAACGCCGCGCGCCTGATCGACCTGGATTTACTGGATTTCCGTGGAGAAATTGCCAGCGGGCGGTCCGGGGCGGGCGACCTTGCCGCATCCCCGCATGGCGGGCCGGGCCTTCGTCCTGCAGCCGCTGGCCGACCTGGCGCCGGACTGGCGCCATCCGGTGACCGGCGCTCCGATCCAGGCCCTGTTGGCGGCCCTTCCGCCGGACCAGACCATCGAGCGTCTATAGTATCGCCTGCTTGCCTTTTGGGCCGGGTTGCGTATAACCGCCCGCTCCCGGGAAAATCAGAGGTCGCCATGGCGCGCGTCACCGTCGAAGACTGCATCCTGCAGGTGCCCAACCGTTTCGAGCTGGTCATGTTCGCCGCCCAGCGCGCGCGCGACATCTCGGCCGGCGCCCAGATCACGCTCGATCGCGACCGCGACAAGAACCCGGTCGTGGCGCTGCGCGAGATCGCGGAGACCAAGCTCGACCAGGCCGTGCTCAAGGATTCGCTGATCTCCGGCATGCAGAAGCATGCCGACATCGACAAGCCCGAGGAGGTCAACGAGATGGCCGAGCTCGAGCAGGAGCTGGCGGCGGCGCTGGCCCAGGGCGGCGCCGAGGCGGCCCAGCCCAAGGCGCTGCCGATGGCCGAGGAAGACGACGTTACCGAATGAGCCGGCATTAGCCGGGCTCGGCCCAGCTATTCGCGCAAACGGCGTGGAGCGAGCGCAATCGTCCCCATATAATGGGCGATTGCCATGATTCGCCAGTTTGAACTTGTCGAGCGCGTGCAGTCCTACGATCCCGATGCGGACGAGGAGATGCTGAACCGCGCCTATGTGTACGGTCTCAAGAAGCACGGCACCCAGCTTCGCGCCTCGGGCGACCCCTATTTCTCCCATCCCGTCGAGGTCGCCGGCATCCTGGCCGAGATGCGGCTCGACACCTCCTCGATCGTCACCGGACTGCTGCACGACACGCTCGAGGACACCGACGCCACGCGCGACGAGATCGCCCGCCTGTTCGGCGAGAACATCGCCCGCCTGGTCGACGGCGTGACCAAGCTCAGCCGCCTGGAGGTCCAGTCGGAGAGCACCAAGGAAGCCGAGAACCTGCGCAAGCTGGTGCTGGCGATGTCGTCGGACATCCGGGTGCTGCTGGTGAAGCTCGCCGACCGCCTGCACAACATGCGGACCCTGCAGCACATCAAGGATCCGGCCCGGCGCAAGCGCATCGCCCGCGAGACCATGGACCTCTATGCGCCGCTCGCCTCGCGCATCGGCATGGAGAAGGTCAAGCGCGAGCTCGAGGAGCTGGCCTTCGCCGAGCTCAATCCCGACGGCCGCGCCTCGGTGCTGGCCCGCCAGGGGTACCTGCGCGAGCGCGGCGAGCGGCTGGTGCCCGAGATCGAGGCCGAGCTGGTCAAGACGCTCAAGGATGGCGGGCTCGACGCCCAGGTTTCGGGGCGCGAGAAAACGCCCTACTCGATCTGGCGCAAGATGCAGACCAAGAACGTGTCGTTCGAGCAGCTCGCCGACATCATGGCCTTCCGCATCATCGTGGCCGACATCGGCCAGTGCTACCAGGCGCTCGGCCTGCTGCACGGCCGCTACCAGGTGCTGCCGCAGCGCTTCAAGGACTACATCTCGGTGCCCAAGCCGAACGGCTACCGCTCGCTGCACACCGGCGTCATCGGCCCGTTCGGCCAGCGCATCGAGATCCAGATCCGCACCGAGGAGATGCAGGACCAGGCCGAGCGCGGCGTCGCCGCCCACTGGATCTACAAGGAGGGCGGGCCGTCGACCGACGCGCCGCAATATGCCTGGCTGCGCAGCCTGATCGATATCCTCGACAAGGCGCCCAACGCCGAGGAGTTCCTCGAGCACACCAAGCTCGAGATGTTCCAGGACCAGGTGTTCTGCTTCACGCCCAAGGGCAAGCTGATCGCGCTGCCGCGCGGCGCCACGCCGATCGATTTCGCCTATGCGGTGCACAGCCAGGTCGGCGACACCTGCGTCGGCGCCAAGATCAACGGCCGCATGCTGCCGCTCAGGACGCAGCTTTCCAACGGCGACCAGGTCGAGATCGTCACGTCGAAGGCGCAGACGCCGTCGCCGACCTGGGAGCGCTTCGTCGTCACCGGCAAGGCCAAGGCCGCGATCCGCCGCTTCATCCGCGTGCGCCAGCGCGAGCAGTACATCCAGCTCGGCCGCTCGCTGCTCGACAAGACCTTCCACGAGGAGGGCTACGAGGTCACCGACAAGGGCCTCGACGGGGTGCGCGCCAACTTCAAGCAGGCCACGACCGACGACCTCGTGGCCGCCGTGGGCGCCGGCTTGATCGGCTCGCGCGAGGTGCTGACGGCGGTCTATCCCGGCCTCAAGCAGCCGCGCAAGGCGGGCGGCGCCGACGTCGTGCCGATTGCCCGCGCGCGCAACAAGGCGAAGGCGGGCGAGGGCGTGCGGGCCAAGAAGGTGCCCGGCCAGATCGCCATCCGCGGCCTGATCCCCGGCATGGCCGTGCATTTCGCCCGCTGCTGCCATCCGCTGCCCGGCGACCGCATCGTCGGCATCATCACGACGGGCAAAGGCGTCACCATCCACACCATCGACTGCGCGACCCTGGAAAGCTTCTCCGAGACGCCGGAGCGCTGGATCGATGTCGGCTGGGATTCAGTGGGCGAGAGCGCGCCCGGCATCTATACCGGCCGCCTCAAGATCACGGTGGCCAACCAGCCGGGCAGCCTGTCGAGCCTGTCGACGGTGATCGCCCGTCACGAGGGCAACATCTCCAACCTGCGAATCGTCAACCGTTCGATGGACTTCTTCGACATGGTGATCGATGTCGAGGTGGCCGACGTCAAGCACCTCGCCGACATCACGGCGGCGTTGCGCGCCACGCCTGCCATCAACGCCGTCGAACGCGCCCGCAATTGACCAGTCAAAATCATGTCTCCCCCGTTTGACGAGGGAGTGAATGAAGAGCGAGTAGCATGCCCGCGTCCCATCATCTGCGCCTTGGCGTGAACATCGATCATGTCGCCACCGTGCGCAATGCGCGCGGCGGCAGGCTGCCCGATCCGCTGCGCGCCGCGCGCCTTGCCGAGGCGGCGGGTGCCGACGGCATCACCGCGCATCTGCGCGAGGATCGCCGGCACATCGTCGATGCCGACATCGAGGGCCTGATGCGCGAGCTCAAGGTCCCGCTCAATTTCGAGATGGCCGCGACCCAGGAGATGGTCGACATCGCCCTGCGCCATCGCCCGCATGCCGCCTGCATCGTGCCCGAGAAGCGCGAGGAGCGGACGACCGAAGGCGGGCTCGATGCGGCGGGCCAGCACAATCATCTGAAGCCCATGGTCGCCCGTCTGCGCGATGCCGGCATTCGCGTGTCGCTTTTCATCGAGGCCGATCCGCGCCAGCTCGAGGCGGCCGTCACGCTGGGCGCCCCGGTCGTCGAGCTGCATACGGGCCGCTATTGCGAGCTCGAGGGCGACGCCCAGCGTGCCGAGCTTGCTCGCCTGCAGAAGGCCGCGGCGCTTTGCGCCAGGCTCGGCCTCGAATGCCATGCCGGCCACGGCCTGAGCTACGCCGATGTCGGCCCCGTGGCGGCGATCCCCGAAGTGCGCGAGCTCAATATCGGCCACTTCCTGGTCGGCGAGGCGATCTTCGTCGGGCTGGAGCAGGCGATCCGCGAGATGCGCCGGATCATGGAGGCAGCGCGCGCCGCGGGAGCAGCCGCGTGATCATCGGGCTCGGCAACGATCTGATCGATATCCGCCGGATCGAGAAATCGCTGGAACGCTTTGGCAACCGTTTCATCCAAAGGGTCTTCACCGAGACTGAACAGAAGCGCTCGGAAGGCCGGGCGACGCGCGCGGCCAGCTACGCCAAGCGTTTTGCCGCCAAGGAGGCCTGCGCCAAGGCCCTGGGAACGGGCCTGCGCCGCGGCGTGTTCTGGCGCGACATGGGCGTCGTCAACCAGCGCGGCGGAAAGCCCACCATGATGCTGACGGGCGGGGCATTGGCCCGGCTGGACGAGCTGACGCCGGCCGGAATGTCGCCGCAAATCGACCTGACCTTGACGGACGAGTATCCAATGGCCCAGGCGATCGTGATCATTTCCGCCGTAGCCCGCACATGACCAGCCTCGCTCCCTGCATTTTGCAGTGCTCCCATGCCGCGCCTGGGGCGGGAGACAGTGGCGTTGCGTCCTGCTATAGGCCCGGCTCCTCTACACTGGAATGGCGATGACGGACGTGGTGGAACGTCGCAAGCGTGGACAGGACAAGGCCGGCGGCTGGAGCGAGACCGTGCGCACGGTCATCTACGCCGTATTGATCGCGCTGGTGGTGCGTACCTTCGCCATCGAGCCGTTCAACATCCCGAGCGGCTCGATGATCCCGACCCTGCTGGTCGGCGACTATCTGTTCGTCTCGAAATACTCCTACGGCTACAGCAAGCATTCCTTCCCTTTCTCGCTGGGCCTTTTCTCGGGACGCATCTTCAGCCATCCGCCGGAACGCGGTGACGTCGCCGTGTTCAAGTATCCCGGCGACCAGGGCCAGGGCGTCAACCGGACCGACTACATCAAGCGCATCGTCGGCCTGCCGGGCGACCGCATCCAGGTGACCGACGGCGTGCTGCACATCAACGGCACGCCGGTGCAGCGGATGCGCATCGGCGACTACGTGAAGGGAAACAACGGCGGCCACTATCAGAAGGGCACGCTCTACCGCGAAACCCTGCCCAACGGCCGCAGCTACACCGTGCTGGAATACAGCGACAACGGTCCGTCCGACAACACGCCGGAGTTCCTCGTGCCGGCCGGCAGCTATTTCGTCATGGGCGACAACCGCGACGACTCGCTCGACAGCCGGACGCGCCTGATGTTGCGTGACTATGCCGGCACGCCGCGCGACCGCGACCAGCTCGGCTGGTACGTGCCCGCCGAGAATCTCGTCGGCCGCGCCGAGTTCATCTTCTTCTCCCACGATCCCTCGACCGGCGGTTGGCTGGAACCATGGAAGTGGCCGGAGTCGATCCGCTTCAACCGCTTCTTCATGGCGATCCACTGAGGGACGGCGATGCCGACCTGACGGCGCTTGCCGGAAAGCTCGGCCATGCCTTTGCCCGCACCGAGCTGGCGATCGAGGCGCTGACCCATCGGGGCACCCTCGACCGGCGCCCCGATCTCAAGGCCGCCTTCCCGCATGGCAACGAACGGCTGGAGTTCCTGGGCGACCGCGTGCTGTCGCTGGCCATGGCCGATCTGCTGCTGCGCCGCTTTCCTCACGAACGGGAGGGCCAGCTTGCCCGCCGCCATGCCGTCCTGGTGAGCGCCCGCACGCTGGGCGAGATCGCTCAGACGATCGATCTCGGCCACCACCTGATCGCGTACCGCGGCGCGCCGCGTCCGACGCCGGCAGTTCTCGCCGACATGCTCGAGGCGCTGCTGGGCGCCATCTTCCTCGATGCGGGCTTCGAGACGGCCGCCGCCGCGATCGAGCGGCTGTGGGGCGAGAGGCTGGGCAGCCACAATCCCGCGCCGCGGCCGCCCAAGACCCAGCTCCAGGAATGGGCCCAGGGCCGCGGCCTGGCGTTGCCCGCCTACAAGCAGGTCGGCCGCGAAGGCTCCGAGCACGAGCCGGTGTTCCTGGTCGAGGTCAAGGTCGGCAACCTGCCGCCGGCGCGCGGCCGGGGCCAGACCAAGCGCGACGCCGAGAGCGCGGCGGCGAGCCTGATGCTCGAGCAACTGAGCAAGGGCGGCTGAAGCAGGCGCATGAACGTTCCGCGCACCCGCGCCGGCTTTGCCGCCATCGTCGGCGCCCCCAATGCCGGCAAGTCGACCCTGGTCAACGCCCTGGTCGGCTCGAAGGTGAGCATCGTCTCGCCCAAGGTGCAGACCACGCGCATGCGGGTGATCGGCATCGCCATGACCGATCTGCCGGATGACGGACAGGGCGGCACGCGCGCGCAGCTCGTGCTGGTCGACACGCCCGGCATCTTCCGCATCGCCAAGCGGCGCCTCGAACGCGCCATGGTCGCCGCCGCCTGGCAGGGTGCCGACGATGCCGACCTGGTGGCGCTGGTCGTCGATGCCGAGCGCGGCATCGGCCCGGAAACCGAGGCGATCGTCGAACGACTGAAGGCGCAGCGCGCGCCCTGCTTCCTGATCCTGAACAAGATCGACCTGGTGCCGCGCGAGAAGCTGCTGGCCCTTACGGCCGAGCTGAACGCCCGTCTGCCGTTCGAGCGCACCTTCATGGTGAGCGCGCTCAGGCAGGACGGCGTCAAGGATGTTCTGACGTCCCTGGCGGCGGCGCTGCCGGAAGGGCCGTTCCTCTATCCCGAGGACCAGGCGGCCGACCTGCCGCTGCGTCTGTTGGCGGCCGAGGTCACGCGCGAGCAGGTCTTCCTGCAGCTTCACCAGGAGCTGCCCTACGAGGCCGCGGTCGAGACCGAAAAATGGGAGGACCGGCCCGACGGCAGCGTGCGCATCGAGCAGACCATCCACGTTCAGCGCGACAGCCAGCGCGCCATCGTGCTGGGCAAGGGCGGCGCGCGCATCAAGGAGATCGGCGCCCGCGCGCGCCATGAGCTCGGCCGGATGCTGGAACGGCCGGTGCATCTCTTCCTGCACGTCAAGGTGAGCGAGCGCTGGGCTGACGATCCCGCGCACTACCGCGCGATCGGGCTCGACTACGAGCCTTAGGCTCAACCTAGCGCGGCAGGGCGAAAGGCGTCATACAGCGCCATGGACTGGAGCGATCAAGGCATCGTGCTGTCTGCTCGCCCCCATGGCGAGAGCGGCCTGATCGCCTCGCTGCTCACGCGCGAGCACGGTCGCCATGCGGGCTTCGTGCCGGGCGGCGTGTCGCGCCGGGCGGGGCCGATATGGCAGCCCGGCAATCTTCTTCAGGTCGAATGGCGGGCCCGCCTGTCCGAGCAGCTTGGCAACTATTCGGCCGAACTGAGCGAAGCCCATGCCGCGCGTGCCCTCGACGATGCAGCGGCGCTTGCGGGCCTGGCGGCCGCCTGCGCCGTGGTCGATGCGGCGCTGCCCGAGCGCGAGCCCCATCCGGCGATGTTCGAGGGCTTCCATGCCTTCCTGGCGGCGCTCGGCCATGCCGGTTGGCCGGCCATCTATGTGCGCCTCGAGCTGGGGCTGCTGCAGGAGCTGGGCTTCGGCCTCGACCTCCGGAAGTGCGCCGCCACCGGGACCACGGAGGATCTGGCCTATGTCTCGCCCAAGACCGGCCGCGCCGTCTCCCGCTCGGCCGCCGGCCCTTACAAGGAGAAGCTGCTCGACCTGCCGGCGTTTCTGTCCACCGGCGGCCTGCCGACCGGACAGTGACCAATTGGTGAAAGGCCTCGATTTGACGGGCTATTTCCTCGAGCGCCACGTGTTTTGGCCACACAACAAGCCCTTGCCTCCCGCGCGGTCGAGATTTATGGAAACGCTCCAGCGCTAGAACAACAGGGACGTGGCTCGAACCGCGTCTCGTCCCCTCAGTCCCGGTAGATGGCAAAACGCAACAACGTCGTTCCGCTGGCCGCGGTCAGGCCGGTGCAATTCGGACAGGCGCTCCGCGAGCGGTATCTGTCCTATGCGTTGTCGACCATCATGTCGCGCTCCCTGCCGGACGTGCGCGACGGCCTGAAGCCGGTGCATCGCCGCCTGCTCTATGCCATGCGCCAGTTGCGGCTCGACCCCAACAGCGCCTTCAAGAAAAGCGCCCGTGTCGTCGGCGACGTGATCGGCCAGTATCACCCGCACGGCGACCAGTCGATCTATGACGCGCTGGTGCGGCTCGCCCAGGATTTCGCCGCCCGCTATCCCCTGATCGAAGGGCAGGGCAATTTCGGCAATATCGACGGCGATAACCCCGCCGCCATGCGCTACACCGAAGCGCGGCTGACCGAGGTCGCCGAGGCCCTGCTGGCCGGCATCGACGAGAACGCCGTCGACTTCCGGCCCAACTACGACGGCTCGACCGAGGAGCCGGTCGTCCTGCCCGGCGGCTTTCCGAACCTGCTGGCCAATGGCGCGGCCGGCATCGCCGTCGGCATGGCCTGCTCGATCCCGCCGCACAACGCCGGCGAGCTCTGCGATGCGCTGCTGCATCTGATCAGGACGCCCAACGCGCGCATCGAGACCCTGGTCGATCTCGTGAAAGGCCCGGACTTCCCGACCGGCGGCCTGCTGGTCGAGCCGCGCGAATTGATCGTCGAGGCCTACAAGACCGGCCGCGGCGCCTTCCGCCTGCGCGCCAAGTGGGAGAAGGAGGAACTGCCGCGCGGCCAGTACCGCATCATCGTCACCGAGATCCCCTATCAGGTCCAGAAGGGCAAGCTGATCGAGCGCATCGCCGAGATCATCAACGCCAAGAAGCTGCCGATCCTCGAAGACGTGCGCGACGAGTTCGCCGAGGACGTGCGTATCGTGCTCGATCCCCGGACCGGCAATGTGCCGGCCGAGCTCCTGATGGAGCAGCTCTTCAGGCAGACCGACCTCGAGATCCGCTTCCCGCTCAACCTCAACGTCCTCGACAAGGACAACACGCCCCGGGTCATGGACCTGCGCGAGGCACTGCAGTCCTTCCTCGACCATCGCCGCGAGGTGCTGGTGCGCCGCTCGACCTTCCGCCTGGCCGAGATCGAGCGGCGGCTGGAGATCCTCGACGGCTACCTGATCGCCTATCTCAACCTCGACAGGCTGATCAAGATCATCCGCGAGGAGGACGAGCCCAAGCCCAAGATGATCAGGACGTTCGGGCTCACCGACCTGCAGGCCGAGTCGATCCTCAACATGCGGCTGCGCGCGCTGCGCCGGCTGGAAGAGTTCGAGATCAAGGGCGAGCACAAGAAGCTCACCGGGGAGCGCAAGGAACTCAAGGCGCTGCTGAAGGACGAAGGCCTGCAGTGGAAGGCCATCGGCGACGAGGTCAAGGAGATCCAAGCGCAAGTTCGGCGGCAAGACCCGGCTCGGCCGCCGCCGCACCGAGCTTGCCGACGCGCCGGCCGAGATCGCCCACGCGATCGAGGATTTCGTCGAGCGCGAGCCGATCACGATCGTGCTGTCGGAGAAGGGCTGGATCCGCGCCGCCAAGGGCCATCTCGACGAGAAGGCCGCCGCCGACCTCAAGTACAAGGAAGGCGACGGAAGGCGCTTCGCCTTGCATGCCCAGTCGACCGACAAGGTGCTGGTGTTCGCCACCAACGGCCGCTTCTACACGCTGGGCTGCGACAGGCTGCCCAGCGCGCGCGGCCATGGCGAGCCGATCCGGCTGATGATCGAGCTCGGCAACGAGCAGGACATCGTGCAGCTCGAGGTGCTGAAGGGCGGCCGCAAATTCCTGGTCGCCTCGGACGCCGGACGCGGCTTCATCGTGCCGGAAGACGAGGTCGTGGCGCAGACCAAGAACGGCAAGCAGGTGCTGAACCTGGCCGACAAGGAGAAGGCGCAGGCTTTCTCCATCGTCCCCGAGAACGCCGATTCGATCGCCGCGTTGAGCGAAGGCCGCAAGCTCCTGATCTTCCCGCTCGAGCAGGTGCCGGAGATGGGCCGCGGGCGCGGCGTGACGCTGCAGAAGTCCAAGGCCGACCAGCTGTCGGACGCCCAGGCCTTCCGGCTCGCCGATGGCCTGCCCTGGGCCAACCGCGTCATCGCGGCCGGCGAGCTGAAGTTCTGGCGCGGCGAGCGCGCCCAGGCCGGCCGAATGCCCGAAAAAGGCTGGCCGCGCGCCAAACGCTTCAAGGATTGACCGGATGGACCTGACGCTGATCTGGAAGACGGTGGTGGTCGGCATCGTCGAAGGCCTCACCGAGTTCCTGCCGGTCTCCTCGACCGGTCACATCATCCTTGCCGAGGAGGTGCTGCACTTCGAGGGGCCACCCGGCAAGGTCTTCGAGATCGTGATCCAGCTCGGCGCCATTCTCGCCGTCTGCTTTCTCTACCGGGCGAAGATACTGGCGACGATCGGCGGCGTGATGCGGCGCGAGCCGGTCGCCATCCGGTTCGCCTCGTCGGTGATCGTTGCCTTCCTGCCGGCGGCGGTGGTGGGAGTCATTGCCTACAAATACATCAAGTCCGTCCTGTTCAATCCGCTGGTCGTGGCGGTGGCGCTGATCGTCGGCGGCTTCGCCATCCTGATCATCGAGCGCTTCGCGCAGCGTCCGCGCATCAAATCGGTCGACGAGGTCGAGTTGAAGACGGCGTTCCTGATCGGCCTCTGCCAGATCCTGTCCATGGTTCCCGGCGTGTCGCGGGCCGGCGCCACCATCATGGGCGCGCGGGCCTTTCGCGTGGACCGTGCGACGGCGGCGGAGTTCTCCTTTTTCCTCGCCATCCCGACCATGCTCGGCGCCTCGGTCTACGACCTCTACAAGAACTGGTCGACGCTTGGACTGGAGCGGCAGCGCGCTGATTGCGCTGGGCTTTGTCACCGCCTTCTTTTCTGCAGTCCTCGTGGTCCATCCTTTCGTGCGTTTCATCAGTCGGCATGGCTTCGCCGCCTTCGCCTGGTACCGGATTGCAATCGGTGCATTGGCGCTCACCCTATTGCTCATGCATTGAATTCTGTCGCCGCTCCGGAGCGCGTGCCATAAGCGCGCGCAATTCCTTCATTCCGGAGTTCTGGTTCATGCAACGTCGCAAGTTTCTTCGCTCGGCCGGCATCGGCGCCGCTTCCGCCGCTGCCGCGGGCACCGTCGCCGCGCCGGCCATTGCGCAGTCCGCGCCCGAGTTGAAATGGCGGCTGGCGTCGAGCTTCCCCAAGACTCTCGACACCATCTTCGGCGCCTCGGAGATCTTCGCCCAATACGTGGCCGAGGCGACGGACAACAAGTTCCAGATCCGGCTCTTCGCCGCCGGCGAGATCGTGCCCGGCCTTCAGGTGGCCGATGCGGTGCAGAACGGCACGGTCGAGATGGGCCATACCGCGTCCTACTATTATGTCGGCAAGGATCCGACCTTCGCGTTCGACTGCGCCATCCCGTTCGGCCTGAACGCGCGCCAGCAGGATGCCTGGATGAACTGGGGCGGCGGCCGCGAGGCGATGGCCGACTTCTTCAAGGACTTCAACATCCATGCCATGCCGTGCGGCAATACCGGCGGCCAGATGGGCGGCTGGTTCCGCAAGGAGATCAAGACGGTCGACGACCTCAAGGGCCTCAAGATGCGCACCAGCGGCTTTGCCGGCGCGGTGCTGAGCAAGCTCGGTGTCGTGCCGCAGCAGATCGCCGGTGGCGACATCTATCCGGCGCTGGAGAAGGGCGCGCTCGATGCCGCCGAATGGGTCGGGCCCTATGACGACCAGAAGCTCGGCTTCGCCAAGGTCGCTCAATACTACTACTATCCGGGCTGGTGGGAGGTCGGCCCGCAGCTCTCCGCCTACGTGAACCTTGCCAAATGGAACGAGCTGCCCAAGAGCTACCAGGCCATCCTCGAGGCAGCCGCCGCCAAGGCGCATACCGCGATGCTCTCCAAGTACGACGCTCAGAACCCCAAGGCTCTGCGCGAGCTGGTAGGAGCTGGCACCAAGCTGGCGCCGTTCACCGCGCCGGTGCTCGAAGCCTGCTATGGCGCGGCCAATCAGGTCTACGACGAGACCATGGCCAAGAACGCCCGCTTCAAGAAGATCTACGAGCAGTGGAAGCAGTTCCGGGCCGAGGAGGTGCTGTGGTTCCGCGTCGTCGAGAATACCCTCGACAACTTCATGGCGCGGCTCTCCGCCGGCAACAAGCTCTAGTCTAGGCTCCGACCCCTTGGAAGAACTGACGAAACCCTGCTTCGGCAGGGTTTCTTTCTGGGCCCCGGCAGAGGCGTCGCCAGCGGCTTCCCGTGGTCAGGACGCCATGCCATAAACCCGCCGCCGCCGCGGGCGGTTCGCGTTGCAAAACGCGAGTAAGAAGCAAGAAGTTGATAGGGAGTTTCGTTGATGCAACGTCGCAGGTTTTTGCGTACCGCCGGCGTCGGCGGTGCAACGGTCGCTGCCGCCGGCACGCTGGCTGCGCCGGCCATTGCCCAGTCGATGCCGGAGATCAAATGGCGGCTGGCCTCGAGCTTCCCCAAGTCGCTCGACACGATCTATGGCGCCGGCGAGGACTTCGCCAAGCGTGTCGCGGCTTTGACCGACAACAAGTTCCAGATCCGCGTCTATGCCGGCGGCGAGATCGTGCCGGGCCTGCAGGTTGTCGATGCCGTGCAGAACGGGACCGTCGAGTGCGGCCACACCGCCGCCTACTACTATGTCGGCAAGGACCCGACCTTCGCCTTCGACACGGCCGTGCCGTTCGGCCTCAACACGCGCCAGCACAACGCCTGGGTCTACTATGGCGGCGGGCTCGAGCTGATGCGCGAGTTCTACAAGGACTACAACATGATCTCCTTCCTGATGAGCAACACCGGCGGCTCAGATGGGCGGCTGGTGGCGCAAGGAGATCAAGTCGCCCGAAGACCTCAAGGGCGTGAAGATGCGCATCGGCGGATTTGCCGGGCAGGTGATGACCAAGCTCGGTGTGGTGCCTCAGCAGCTCGCCGGCGGCGACATCTATCCGGCGCTCGAGAAGGGCACCATCGACGCCGCCGAATGGGTCGGCCCCTACGACGACCAGAAGCTCGGCTTCAACAAGGTTGCGCCGTACTACTACTATCCCGGCTGGTGGGAAGGCAGCGCGGCCCTGTCGCTCTATGTCGGTCTCAAATCCTATGAAGAGCTGCCGGCGGTCTACAAGGAAGCCATCGCCAGCGCCGCGGGCGAGACCAACGTCAAGTCGGTGGCCAAGTACGACGTGCAGAATCCCAAGGCGCTGCGCGAGCTGGTGGCTGGTGGAACGAAGTTCCTGCCGTTTCCGCAATCCGTCCTGGAGGCGTCCTTCAACGCGGCCAACGAGCTCTATGCCGAGACGGTCGCCAAGAACCCCAAGTTCAAGAAGGTCTACGAATCCTGGAAGCCCTTCCGCAGCGAGGAGGTTCTGTGGTTCCGCGTCGTCGAGAACACCTTCGACAACTTCATGGCGCGCCAGTCGGCCGGCAACAAGCTCTAGCCAGCCGGCCTCTGCGGCACCTGAAAAAGCCCCGTCCAGCGGGGCTTTTCTTTGTCCACTACCAGAACGAGAAATGCGCAACATTGCAGATTTTTAAGGAATTTCCGCCAGGGAAGCGCTTTTCAAATGAAATCTCGCATGGCAGTGTCGCGTCATTCAAGGGAGGCCATGAAGGCTTCCTAGGGAGGACTACAAGAGATGCAACGTAGAAAATTTATCAGAACCGCGGGCGTGGGGGCGGCGGGCGTTGCCGCCGCCTCGACCGTCGCTGCGCCGGCCATCGCGCAGAGCATGCCGGAGGTCAAGTGGCGGCTGACATCGAGCTTTCCCAAGTCGCTCGACACGCTCTATGGCGGTTCCGAGCTGTTCGCCAAGATGATCGGCGAGATGTCGGACGGCAAGTTCCAGGTCCGCGCTTTCGCCGCCGGCGAAATCGTCCCGGGCCTGCAGGTCGCCGACGCGGTGCAGAACGGTACCGTCGAGGCCGGGCAGACCGCGGCCTACTACTATTTCGGCAAGCACGTGAACTTCGTGTTCGAAACCGGCCTGCCGTTCACCATGAACCAGCGTGAATACTACGCGTGGCTGTATTTCGGCGGCGGCCACGAGCTGATCAACGAATTCTACAACGACTACAACTTCCGTTCCTTCGTCTTCGGCGGCACGGGCTGCCAGATGGGCGGCTGGTTCCGCAAGGAAATCAAGTCGATGGACGACATGAAGGGCCTGAAGTTCCGCGTCGGCGGCTTCGCGGGCCTGATCCTGCAGCGTCTGGGCGTGGTGCCGCAGCAGATCGCCGGCGGCGACATCTATCCGGCGCTCGAGAAGGGCACGATCGACGCCTGCGAATGGGTCGGCCCCTACGACGACGAAAAGCTCGGCTTCAACAAGGTCGCCAAGTACTACTACTATCCCGGCTGGTGGGAGGGCGCCTCGTGTCGGCTCGCTCTACGTCAACAAGGATGCCTGGGCGAAGCTGCCCAAGCCCTACCAGGCGATGGTCGAGACGGCGTCGGGCCTCGTCACTTCGTGGATGGTGCCCAAGTATGACGCCGGCAACCCGGCGGCGCTGCGCCGCCTGGTGGCGTCCGGCACCGAGCTCAGGCCCTTCCCGCGGGCCGTGCTCGAGCCGTGCTTCAACGAGGCCTACAAGTTCTACGACGAGCTGTCGGCCAAGGATCCCAAGTTCAAGAAGATCTACGACAGCCTGAAGGCCTTCCGTACCGACCAGAACCTGTGGTTCCGCGTCGCCGAGAACACCTTCGACAACTTCAACTTCTCGATGTCGGCGCAGGGCCGCTAGGCCTCGCAACCTCAAGACGAGAAGCCCCGCCGGTCGCCGGCGGGGCTTTTTCTTGCCCGCTGCGGGTCTTGCCGCTTCGGGTCTTCATGGGCATGTCTATTTGAAGACCGGCGGAGCGGAGTTCGGTGGGCGGCGCCTGGATCTCGATCTTCACCTTGCTCGGGTCGATCTTGGGGCCGCTGTCGAGGTTGCCCGTCACCAGGCCGGGGAAGGCGATCACGATTCCCACCATGATCACCTGGACGACGACGAAAGGAATGGCGCCCCAGTAGATCTCCGCCGTCGTCACGCCGTCCATGGTCTTGCCGGTGACCTTGTCGATGTACTTGCCGTCCGGCGCGACCGATCGCAGGTAGAAGAGCGCGAAGCCGAAGGGCGGATGCATGAACGAGGTCTGCATGTTGACGCCGAGCAGGATGCCGAACCAGATCAGGTCGATGCCCAGCGCTTCGGCCGGCTTGGCGAGCAGCGGGATGATGATGAAGGCAAGCTCGAAGAAGTCGAGGAAGAAGGCCAGCAGGAAGATCAGGATATTGACGACGATCAGGAAGCCGATGGCGCCGCCGGGCAGCCCCAGCAGCAGATGCTCGACCCACTGGTCGCCGTTGACGCCGTAGAAGCTCAGGCTGAACACGCGGGCGCCGACCAGGATGAACACGACGAAGGCCGTGAGCTTGGCCGTGCTGTCCATCGCCTGCCGCAGCAGCGACCAGCTCGAGCCGCCGGTTGGCCAGGGCGAGCAGCAGGGCGCCCGGTCGCGCCCATCGCGCCGCCCTCGGTCGGCGTCGCCAGGCCGATGAAGATCGTGCCCAGGACCAGGAAGATCAGGGCAAGCGGCGGCATCATGACGATGACGACCTGCTGCGACAGCCGGCTGATCAGGCCGAGCTTGAAGATGCGGTTGGCGAGCGCGACGGCGTAGGCGAACAGGCCGGCGCCGGCGGTCGCCCAGATGTCCTCCCAGTCGAGGTAGTAGGAGAGCGCGAAGGCGAGCGCCACGACGACGGCCAGGAGAACCAGCAGCGAGGTGTAGCCGGCGCTGCCGTCGTCCTCCTTGATCTGCCGCGCCTCGGGCGGCAGGGCCGGCGCGGCGCCGGGGCTGAGGATGGTGCGGCCGAGCACATAGAGAACGTAAAGGCCGGTCAGCACCAGGCCGGGATAGATCGCGCCCTTGTACATGTCGCCGACCGAGCGGCCGAGCTGGTCGGCCAGCACGATCAGCACGAGGCTGGGCGGAATGATCTGGGCCAGGGTTCCGGATGCCGCGATCACGCCCGTCGCCAGCCGCCGGTCGTAGCCGTAGCGCAGCATGATGGGCAGCGAGATCAGGCCCATGGAGATCACCGACGCGGCGACCACGCCCGTCGTCGCCGCGAGCAGGGCGCCGACGAAGATGACGGCGTAGGCCAGGCCGCCCGGCAGGGGCCCGAACAACTGGCCGATCGTGTCGAGCAGGTCCTCGGCCATGCCCGAGCGCTCCAGGATCAGGCCCATGAAGGTGAAGAACGGGATCGCGAGCAGCGTGTCGTTTTCCATCACGCCGAACAGGCGGTTCGGCAGGGCCTGCAGCAGGTTGGGCGTGAACAGCCCGAGCTCGATGCCCGCGATGGCGTAGAGCAGGCCCAGCGCGGCCAGTGAGAACGCCACCGGGTAGCCCATCAGCAGGAAGAAGACGAGCGACACGAACATGATCGGCGCCATCTCGGCCTTGAGCCACCCGGCGGGGGTGCTCTGCGGCGCCAGGAAGGCGATTGCCATCAGGACGACGAGCGCGACAAGGAACGCGTAGAAAAACCCGCGGAGGACTTTCATGGCGAGGGCCTCAGTGGGTCTTCGGCTGGGAGCGGGGATCGACGTAGACGCCGCGCATCACGCCGATCTGCTTGATGATCTCCGAGATGCCTTGCAGGAGGAGCAGCCCGAATCCGATGATGATCACCAGCTTGATGGGCCATCGCAGCAGGCCGCCTGCATTGCTGGAATGCTCGTCGATGCGATACGACTCGATGAAGTAGGGCCACGATTCGTAGATCATGATCACGCAGAGCGGCACCAGGAAGAAGACGTGGCCGAACAGGGCGATCCGGTGGTTGGCCCTCTCCGACAGATGGCTGGCCACGATGTCGATGCGGATGTGCTCTTTGCGCAGCAGCGCATAGCCCGCGCAGCACAGGAAGACCACGCTGAACAGGTACCACTGCATCTCGAGCCAGGCGTTGGAGCTCGCGTTGAAGAACTTGCGGGACACCGCGTTGGTCGCGCTGATGAGCACCGTGATGAGGATGAGCCAGTACAAGGTTCGACCGACCAGCTCGCTCATGCGGTCGATCATGGCGCTCAATCTGAGAAGTCCTGCCACCGGCGTTGCCCCCTGCATCTGTTCTTCATTTTCTTGCCGCCGGGCAGGAGCGGCCGCCAGACCACTCGAACTCACGGCGGGGCTTTCCATCTAGCAGAAAAAAACTGCCAAGGAAGCAGGCTTTGCGCGACAGACAAATTCCAGTCGCTGGTTGGTATTTGTACTGGCCGCAGTCCCGAGGGCCGCAGTTAGGGGGAAGGCGAACCCGGCCTCTCGTCAGGGGCTGGGCAGCTCCATCCAGCCTTCGGGCCCGAAGAACTCGAGCGGCCGGAACGAGCGCTTGTAGGCCATCTTGCTCGAGTCGGCGATCCAGTAACCCAGGTAGACATAGGGCAGACCGCGGCGAGCGGCGGCATCGGCCAGCCAGACGATCATGTGCGTGCCCAGGCCGCGGCGCGGATCCTGCGGATCGAAGAAGCTGTAGACAGCCGAGATGCCGCTCGACAGCCAGTCGACCAGGCAGGCCCCGACCAGCCGTCCGTCGGCGGAGTCGTCGCGGAATTCGACGATGCCGGTTTCGACGGGACTCTCCTCGACCATGGCGCGGTAGTCGTCGAAGTCCATGTCGGCCATGTCGCCGTCGCGATGGCGCGTCAGCACGTAGCGTGAAAACAGCGCGTACTGCTCGCCTGTGGCGAGAGGCTGGACCTCGGCCGCATGGACATGCTCGTTGCGGCGCAGGATGCGCCGCTGGGCGCGGCTGGGCTCGAAGTCGCGCACGCGGATGCGCACGGGCACGCAGGCTCGGCAGCCATCGCACAGCGGCTTGTAGACGAAGTGGTGCGACCGCCTGAAGCCCGCATCGGTCAGGGTGTCGTGCTGGGAGATCGCATCCGGCCCGCTCAGCTCGGTGACAAGCTTGGTCTCCAGCCGGTGCGGCAGATACGGGCAGCGCATCGCCGGCGTGGTGCGGAAGAACCGCAGGGTCTGGATGTTCTGACGGATGAACATGGAGGCAGGACAGTGTAGCGCGCTGGCCGGCGAAGGAAAGCCGCCGTCTTTCCGACCAAGGTCGATGGTTCACGATCAAGTCAAGATTTTTGTCGCCGGGCAGCCATCCGGCGAAACGGCATGCGCGCAAGTCGCCATAATTTCGGCAACAGCCAGACCAGCAGGGCCACGAACAGCGCCAGCAGGCACAGAAAAGTGATCGGATGGGTGATCGCGAGCGCCAGGCCGCCGACCACGGAAACGTCCTCGGCAAGCGAGGCGGCCACGTTGCTGAACGGCTCGGGCGAGGTGTTGATCAGCGCCCGTGAGCCGGTCTTGGCGAGATGGGTGCCGGCGGCCAGCGTGCCGCCCAGCAGGCCGGCGATGACGGCGGCCTCGGGGCTCAGTCCTCCCGCCGCGCCATAGGCCAGCAGGGCGCCGGCGGGAATGCGCACGACGGTGTGCAGCATGTCGTTGAGGCTGTCGACATAGGGGATCTTGTCGGCGAGGAAATTGAGCGCGAACAGGACGGTCGCCACCCCCAGCACCCAGGGCGAGGCGAGGACATGAAGATCGGCCGGCAGGCTGACAAGGCCCAGCCGTTCGGCGCCGCCCAGCACCAGCACGGCGGCATAGGCGTTGAGGCCGCTCGCCCAGCCGGCGCCCAGCGCCACGGCGATGGCGCCCAACGTCTCGGGGCTCATCGCCCGCCGTTCATGAAAGGCCGGTCAAAGGGCGCGCCGCGCCTTGAGCGCGGTCGCCAGCGTGCCGTCGTCCAGCCAGTCGAGTTCGCCGCCCACCGGCACGCCGTGGGCCAGACGCGTCAGCGGCACGCCGAGCTGCGACAGCCGCTCGGCGAGATAGTGCGCGGTCGTCTGGCCGTCGACCGTGGCGTTGGTCGCCATGATCACCTCGCGTACGCCGCCGGCGGCCACGCGCTTCACCAGGGCCGCGATGTTGAGCTCCTCCGGTCCGATGCCGTCGAGCGCCGACAGCGAGCCGCCCAGCACGTGGTAGCGGCCGGCGAAGATCCGGCCGCGCTCCATGGCCCACAGATCGCCGACATCCTCGACCACGCAGATCAGGCCCTGGTCGCGGCTGGGATCGGCGCAGATCGAGCAGGGATCGATCGTGTCGAGATTGCCGCAGATCGAGCAGGCGCGGATTGCCCGCGCCGCGTCGGCAAGCGCCGTGGCCAGCGGCTGCATCAAGGTCTCGCGCTTCTTCAGGAGATGCAGCGCCGCGCGGCGGGCCGAGCGCGGACCCAGCCCCGGCAGCCGGCCCAGGAGCTGGATCAGCCGCTCGATCTCGGGTCCGTTCATCGCGGCGCCACGGGCCGAACGAAGCCGCGCATGCCTAGAGCTTGAACCCCGGCGGCAGCGGCAGGCCGCCGGTGATGCCGCGCATCTGCTCCTGCACCGTCTGCTCGACCTTGGTGCGGGCGTCGTTGGCGGCGGCCACGATCAGGTCCTCGACCACGCCCTTGTCGGCCGGCACGAACAGCGAGGCGTCGATCTCGACCTTGCGCGTCTCGTTCTTGCCGTTGACCGTCACCTTGACCAGGCCGGCGCCGGAGGTGCCGACGATCTCCATGCGCTCGAGCGTGGCCTGCAGTTCCTGCATCTTCTGCTGCATGGCCTGGGCCTGCTGCATCAGGCCGCCCAGATCCTTGAGTTTGTCGAACATTGGAACTGTACCAATTATTAAATGGTTACAATGGATTAGAGGGGATTCGTGGCTTCGGCTAATGTTCGGAGAACGGCCGCTTTGGCTACGCTAGCTTCGGCTAACGGGACTTGAGCCTCTTCTAGTCGACTTCAATACCCCTCGCTAGGGCAGCGGTAGGGACCTCTACCGGGCTCACCACCGGCCCGTACGGCCAAAAAACTGATCCGACCGACGCACCATCACGCCGCCTCACGATGATAGTAGCGCAGAAGTCCATCCAATCGCTCGCGACACTGCACCGGCCCCTCGCGGTGGCGGTCCGTGTTCCGAGGAAACAGCAGGATGTTGCCCTTCCCCTGGTGATTCCGCTCGGCATGGAAATGGTCAACATAGTCATTCAACGCTCGCCGCAAGGAGCGCTCGCCGAACAGGATCGCCTTGGACAGGCACTCCTCCTTGACGGACCTCACCCAGCGCTCCGCGTAGGCATTGAGGTTCGGGCTGTGTGCCGGTAGCGCGAGCGGCTCAACCTGACCGGATGCAATAATGGCCCGGAACGACCGGGTGAACTTGGTGTCGCGGTCGTGCAACAGATAGCGACAGTCCCGCAGCGCGCCGCAGCCCTCCATGGTCACGTTCCGGGCGATTTGCTTCATCCACGCCTCATCCGGGTGAACAGTGATCCCGGCGACGTACACCTGCCGGCTCTCAAGGTGGATGAAGAACAACACGTAGTAGGTCACCAGCCCGCGCAGCGTCAGTACCTCGGCGGTGAAGAAGTCGGTCCCCGACAACAGCGACAGATGGGTCCGAATGAACGCTGCCCATGTGGTCGTGCGCTTGCGTTCTGGCGCCGGCGGCAGACCGTGGCGTCGCAAGACATTGCCAACCGTTTGATCCGAAATATCGTACCCCAGATTGCCCAGGGCTCCCGCAATCCGGTCATAACCCCAGGTCAGGTTCTCGTTGGCCATCCGAATGATCAGGTGCTCGACCTCTCGCCTGATCCGAGGCTTGCCCGGGCCTCGACGCGCCGAGCCATCGAACTTGCGGGCAACAAGCTTGCGGTACCAGCCAAGGATGGTGTCCGGTCGGGCGACGGTGGCGATGTCGGCCAGAACCTTGCGGCCCAGCCGATGACCCATCTCGCCCAGCGCGCATCGCTCCGCGTCTGACAGCTTCAGTCGACCTTTCAGCTGGGCCTTCATGATGCGGTTTTCGACCGCCAGGTATTCGTTCCGCGCCAGCAGCTCCTGGTCCACCGTCCCGGTCACGTAGGCCAGGATATTCCACGGTGGCTCGCGAGAACGGCTATGGATCGGTTACGTTCGGACAGACGGCCCTCGTACAAGGCGCCAAGCAAGGCGTCGAAATCAGGGACATCACCGGTCTCCCGACGAAGCGCGTCGGAGTTGACCTCTTTCTGGAGGACGGCGCGCATCCACTCGAACGCGACCTGTCTTGCCTGCTCGCGCCTGTTGGGTTGTGGGGCGATGTTAATCACCCGAGCGGCATCGCGGAAGAACGTCTCTGTGCGACTTGTCGAAATGACCGGTGGATCGGCACGGGACAGCAGGAATAGGAAGTCGATTGCGCGCTTCTTTTCCAGCGATGTCAGCAGGTTGTACGCATATTCCCAGATGTAACCCTTACTCGGTGCGATCGTTCGCGCGTAGTCCTTCACGGAGCTGTAGCTTCCGCGGAAGTCTTCCTCATTACGGATGCGCTCGTAGATGGCTTTGATGGAGAGGCGACCCGGGGGCGGCAGACTAGCGTTTTCCTGGAGCATCCGTCGGACTGAGGCCGTATGTGGCCCGAGCTTCGGATATATTCGGGTCCGCACTCGACATGGCTGCGGGAACGGGTGGTCGAGCATCTTGCGGACGGTTCTCGGGTCGATGCCTGTCTCACGAGCAACCCGCCGAATCGAAATGCCCTTCCGGAGGATCTGATTCCGGATGCTCGACCACTGCGCCACATCGCGGTACATGTCTGGCTGTCCTTTGCCTGAACACGATTATGGGCGCCGTCCGTGACGTGTACGGCAAGTGCGAGTGCGCCATGGGACGCTCTGCCCTCCGACGCGCAACGCCCAGCGAGACGCTCAGCTGATCGACGCTAGCACCGTTCTCGCTCGCCGGACTTTTTCGATGATGGCGCTGGGGTCGGCGATCCAGATGAAGGGCTTCGGGTTAGCGTTGGTCTCGGCGAGGTATCGGTTAATGGCGGTTTGGAGGTCGACGATGCTTTTGAACACACCTCGCTTGAGCCGCTGCTTAGTCAATTTAGCGAAGAACCCTTCGACGGCATTGAGCCATGAAGCCGATGTTGGGGTGAAGTGGAAATGAAACCTTGAATGCCGCTCCAGCCAGGCACGAACTTTGGGGTGCTTGTGCGTCGCGTAATTGTCGATGATCAGGTGTAACTCCCGCTCGGCCGGGGTCTCTCGATTGATCTTGTTGAGAAAGCGAATGAACTCCTGATGCCGATGGCGGTTCATGCACCGGCCGATGACCTTGCCTTCCAGCACGTTGAATGCAGCGAACAACGTTGTCGTGCCATGTCGCCGATAGTCATGGGCTCATCGACCGACAGCACGAGCGCATGGTCGGGTGGATCGATATAGAGGCCGACGACATCCTGGACCTTGGCAGCAAACTTCGGATCATTCGACAGCTTGAAGGTCTTCACCTGATGGGGCTTCAGACCATGCGCTGCCCAGATTCGCTGAACGCTGCGATGGCTGATACCGGCAGCTTCTGCCATCGCCCGGCACGTCCAATGTGTCGTCTCGCCCGGCGGTTTGGCGAGCGTCATCTCGACCACCCGCTCGATCATCTCCGGTAACAGCGGCGGCTTTCCGGCTGGTCGGGTTGCGTCATGCAAGAGGCCGTCAACGCCTTCTGCCATGAAGCGCGCCTGCCATCGCCAAATCGTCGGCTTGCCTTTGCCCGTCCGCCGCTGAATCTCCATCGTGCCGACCCTATCGGCGGTCAGCAGGACGATCCGTGCCCGCCACGCATGCTTCTGTGGGCTATTCCCTGACCCAACGACGGCCTCAAGCCGTTGGCGATCTCCCGGACCTAGCTGGACTTCAACACCTGTTCTCATCCGACCAGACTCGCATATTCACGAGGCGGCTGGAATCATTCGTCAGCGCCAATCCACTAGCGGGAGAGTTGCAACATAAGGATTGACAAGCATAGTCGGCCCATCTCTTGATGAAGGCGCGCTTAATAAACGAAAGGTTGTAATTTTGTCAACCTTTCAAGCTAACGGCCGTGTGTCTGTTCGGATTTTTGTTTCGCCGCGCCTTAGCGTCGTTAGTCCCAGCTTGTGGCATACTGCCGCCGGGAGCTCATACGATGCGCACTCTGAGTTTGCTGTTGTTCCTGTTCGTATCTGCAGTCGCCCGGGATGCAGTTGAGCTGCCCCATCATTGCGCGTCTCCCCAGAAAATCGTCCTGGAGACACGGAATCACCGCTCGACCCTGACCTCAACCCACTTCTGCAACAAAATCGGCCCGAAGGCGACGTCATTTGGGCATGCAGAGGTGTCCGCTTCTAGGGCGAAAGCGGTCATGACGCGGACTGGCCGTCACTTCGGAGTCTGACCCGAATCGGACGTCGGAGAGTTCGTCTGGTCCATTTTGCTGCACTACTTCTAAATAGTGGAGAGAACTGGTCGCATAGAGCTGGGGCGGGTTAGCGCGGTAGACCGGCGCGCAACAAGGCCGCTTCAACGCGCGCGGCATCCTCCGATTGCTTCCAGGGTTGCTGTACCATCACAAAGGAGATCGTCAAAGCGGGTCGCATCGCGAGCGCCTCCCGGATCGCGTGGCGCGCCTGCTCTTCTTGGCCTACTTCGACGTCACATGTCGCGAGCCACAGGTAATTAACATAGTCGCTGCGCACCGCGCGCTCCAAGACGGCTTTGGCCTCGCTGGGCCGGCCGGATGCATAGAGAGCCCGCACCCAGTCGGTCTCGTAGAGGCTTGCCGAAAAGGGGTCGATGCGCATCGCCTGCTCGATCCACGGCAATGCCGCCGGAGCGTCGCCGAGGTACGTCGAATTGATGCCGCGCTGAACGACGAGCCGCGGATCGTTAGGTGTTAGGCCGAGTGCCCGACCTAGATGGTGTTCGCTCTTTTCGTATTCTCTCTGCACAAGCGCGATGCGGCACATGATGCGGTGACATTCCGCGTCGTTGTCATCCAGCTCGATGGCTCTTCGCACCAGCCGATCGATCTCGACCCATCGCGCGGGATCGCGCGGCTGGAATTCTTGATTCCAGGCCTGACCCATGGTGCAGGCCTTCCAGGCGAGTGCCGCTGAGAAGTTCGGCTCCATCTCGATCGCGCGGTCAAGAAAAAATTCGGCTTCTCGGTTTGCGTCCGGAGTCACAAGATGATGTAGGAACTTGGCGCGCAGCAGCAGTTCGTAAGCTTCGAGCGATTGGCTGGTTTTCCGAGCGGCATGCGCATGCGCTGCGCTCTCAACTCGTCCGGGCAGTATAGCAACGATCTTGCGGGTCAGTTCATCCTGGACCGCAAATATATCCTCTGCTGTCGGATCGTAGCGTTCAGACCAAATGTGCTCACCGCTGACTGCGTCGATGAGCTGCGCAGAAACCCGCACGCGTGGACCCGCGCGACGTACACTGCCTTCTAATACGTAGCGCACTCCGAGTTCGCGTCCGACCTGCTTCACGTCCACCGCCCGACCTTTGTAGGTGAAGCTCGAATTGCGAGCGATCACGAACAGCGATTTGAAGCGCGACAGCTCGGTGATGATGTCCTCGGCAATTCCGTCGGCAAAGTATTCCTGCTCCGGGTCGCCGCTCATGTTCTGGAACGCCAGCACCGCGATGGAGGGCTTGTCGGGTAACGCGAGCGGCACGGTCCCGGACGTCGGGGTCGTCGACGACGTAACACCGGACGGAACTTTGACCCTCCAGTCCGCTGGGTCCCATTTCAGGTCAAACGCCTGAACAGGCCGCTCGATATTCTTGAGCGCGAGCCGCCCGAGGTCCCCAAACGTCGCCTTCAGCCGGCCGCCGGCCACCGCTTCATGCACGCTACCCGAGATCACGATGCCACCGGGCGGTGCTTCTGCCTCCAAACGTGCCGCAACGTTGACGCCATCGCCATAGAGGTCGTCACCCTCGACGATCAGGTCGCCGAGGTGCAAGCCAATTCGGAACACTATGGCTGTATTTTCCGGCCCATCCTGATTGGCTTCGGCCATGGCCTGCTGGAACTCGATGGCTGCGCTCACTGCGTCCACTGCACTTGTGAACTCGACGAGCGCCCCGTCGCCAGTCAGCTTGACCAGTCGGCCGCCGTGGCGGGCCAGCGCAGGCTCCAGAAAGTCGGTACGATGGGCTTTCAGCCTGGCAAGGGTGCCGTTCTCGTCGCGGCCCATCAGGCGCGAATAGCCCACGACATCTGCCGCAAGAATGGCTGCCAATCGCCGTACAAGCCGCTCGTCCGTCATGAAAGCCTTCTCCAAGGCGCAGACTGCCGCGCAACTGTCCTGTGGCTAGGCCGGACTGCATCTTAGGCGAACGACACGGCGGTGTCGTCCCTGTTGACGAGCCTAAAACCGACACAGATCGGCTTGGTCCGCCTGCTCTTACAGCAGCTCACTTCCGCAATTGGCCCGAAACGGCGGTAGAGGGTCGGGCAGAGCAGGTCCGCTCTGCCCGGGTGTTTCAGACGTCAACTTGTTCCGCTATTGCCAGGGCGTCATCTACTTCGATGCCCAGATATCTCACTGTGCTTTCGATCTTGGTATGGCCAAGTAGAAGCTGAACAGCCCTGAGATTCCCGGTCCGCCGGTAGATCAGGGTAGCTTTTGTGCGTCGCAACGAATGAGTCCCAAACAGCCTCGGGTCCAATCCGGCGCTCCTGATCCACGCCGAAACAAGGCGCGCATACTGGCGGGTCGTCATATTGGTTCGGGGACCACGACGACCCGTGAACAGGAACTCGCCCGGTCTCTTATTGGTAGCCTTTAGATAATCATCGCTTGGCGGGTCTGCTCGCTCAATTCAAATCTGACAGGCCGCCCAGTTTTCTTTTGTCGAATTGTTGCGCGATCCGCCGTATAGCCGCCGGCGGCAATACGAGCATCAATGGGACCGGACCTATAGGCATTCGACAAGCTGTGCCCAATCGCCACGAACCAAGGCATGCGGGACAGTGCAATTGCGATATCCTGGGTAAGGCCCTCAGCAAAATACTCCTGCTCCGGATCGCCACTCATGTTGTGAAACGGCAGGACCGCGATGGAGGGCTTGTCGGGAAGCATCGGTGCTGCCGCAAACTCCGTCGGCGACGCTGCTGCTCCCGCCACAAGAGAGTGCGCAGACCAATCTTCAGCGGTCCATTCCACGCGAAATGCGCGGATAGGCCGCTCGATATTCTTGAGGGCGAGGTCCCCCAAGGCATGGAGAGAGACCTTGAGCCGCCCAGTGGTAGCCTCCCGCACTGCGCGCGAAACAACGATCCCGCCCGGCGGTGCCTCGGTCTCCAACCGAGCAGCCACATTTACAGCGTCGCCGTAAATGTCATCTCCATCGACGATGACATCCCCCAGGTGAAGGCCAAGCCTGAACACGATGGCTTTATCCTCGGGTTCGTCGTGATTGGCGTCGATCATGGCTTGCTGGAAGTCTACGGCCGCCGCGAGTGCGTCAACGGCGCTGGCGAACTCGATCAGGCTCCCATCCCCCTTTAGCCTAACCACTCGGCCGCAGCGGCAGGTAGCAGCTAGAGCGAGCCGTTGATTCAGATGTTCCAGAAGCCGCACAACGGTGCCACTCTCGTCCCGGCCCATCAATCGAGACGATCCAACCGCGTCTGCAAAGAGGATCGCTGCCAGTCTGCGTTGCTCACGCGCCAATAGCATTTCCTCCCGATTGTCTAGCGGGATCGTAGGGGCCACCTACTGGCTGGGCAACGGCCTACTCCAACCAAAACAACTTGTGGTCAACGTGAAGAACGCGCCAGCAACCTCTAGAACCGCTTTGCTTCCGGCTATGGCCTTCACGGACATCGAGTAGCTGCCCGCGCATGTCCGCTTGCAAAGGTTAAGCGGACTTTGGTCAAGAGCCCATCGATGCCTCCAACTGGCCCAAGTGCGAAGTGCCGACCGGGCCTGGAAATGTCTGCTGATGGCGGCAGACCGGACATACGGCGGGCATCACGAAACCGACGCGTCTGACCCGAAGCAGACATCGCTAGGTCAATTGATGTGCGATGGCGAGGCGCGCAGCTCAAGAACCCGATGCACATCTTGGGCACGTCACCATCCGGTCTCCGGTTCTGGCGATGCTGTCCAGATTGTCACGCTGAAGTTCGTTGCGAAACAATGCAAGGTCATTCAAGTCCGCAACGCCGCAGTCGTTCCTTAAGCCGCAGACGTAGCGGCTGTCATTGCGCCACCAGCTTGGCAGCCTCGATTACCTTTTTCCACTTGGCCCTTTCGGCGGCTATGTGCTGTGCGAGATCCTCGGTGTTGCCGGGGCGCTCTAAGGCACCGGCTTCCCGGATCTTCCGGATGGCCGTCTCAGATTTGATTCCCTTCACGATCTCATCCGAAAGCTTCTTCACAAGCTCAAGCCGCGTGCCTGCAGGAGCCGCAATGTACCACCAGAGCGAGGCCTCAAAATCAGGGTAGCCTCGCTCCGCAATGGTCGGCATATCGGGCGCGGCGAACCATCGCTTCGCCGAGCTCACACCCAGTGCTCGTAACGCCCCTGACTGGACGTGCCTCAGGTAGGCCGGCAGATTGTCCATCGCGACCAGGATGTTGCCTGCCAGCAAATCCTTGCTCATCCGTGATCTGCTGCCATACGCCACATGCCTCAGCTTGATGCCTGCTTGGCTCTGCAGATATTCCATCGCCAGGTGACCGATCGCGCCTATTCCGGGTGAACCGTAACTGACTTGGTCGGATCTCCGTCGTTTGCAGTACTCGACGAACTCCTCGAGCGTATTGGTTGGGAAGGTCGGATGCACGACGACGACGCTCGGCACCTCGGCGACGAGCGCTACGGGCGCGAAGCTCCACTCGCTGTCATAGGAGATGTTCTTGTAGAGGTATTGGTTGGTGACGGCGATACCGACTGTGCCTAGCAGAAGAGTTTGCCCGTCGGGCCGGGCCTTGGCGACGATCTCCGCACTGACGTTGCCACCAGCCCCCGTCCAGTTTTCGATAACAAAGGTCGAGCTCATCGAGTTGGTAAGGATTTGGGCGACGACGCGACCGAGGCAGTCGGCGGTACCACCTGCCGCGAAGGGCACGACGATGCGATTGGCCCTGTTGGTGGAATAACTTCCCTTGGCCCAGCCCTTCATTGGGGCAACGAGGGCGCCGGCTGCAAGCGCTGTGGCGATAGCTGTGCGACGACGGATCATCTTGGCCATATCGTTCCTCCCTAGACTTGAAGGGACCACGGCGCCGCTGAGGACGAGGCTCGGCCGAGCCGGTAAGCTGTGGACGAAGGGTCGCTTCACCTCGCGAGAGCAAGCAAAGTAGGCACGTTGATTGGTCTGGCCGGCACTGGACGGGTCATACGACTTGCATCCAGTGGATTAGTCAGGTGAAACCCTAACCACGAAGCTTCTGAAAGGCGTCACCGCGATATGCGTTTCTAGCAACAAGATATGCGGCCAGTATGTGACTTTCCGCACACTCGCGCGACGTCGCGGCGGGTCGACCTCCCGCATCGTTTGGATCGCGGTCGCGCGTTCTTCTTATGTCGGCTTCTGGCCCAAATGCGAAGTGCCGATCGGGTCCGGCAATGTCTGTTGTTGGCGGTAGACCGGACATCCGGCGGATATCACGAAACCGACGCGGATGACCCAGGCTGTGTAAAAACGCGTAAGTTTATGGTTGGGCAGGCAAGACCGGTTAGCCGGCGCAGCCCGCCTCACGCTCGGATCGCCCCCATCAATCCGCCAACGCCCAGAATGCGCATCACCCGTTTCATGTTGTAGGCCAGAACGTGGAGCGCCATTTCGGTTCTTACGTTCTTGGGTCTTTTCATCTGGAAGTGTGTCGATCCCATCCACGACTTTATCGTACCGAATGGATGCTCGACAGTCTGACGCCGGCTGCGCATCTTTTCAGGGTTTCGATCCAGCCGCGCCTGCACGGCCTCAAGGACGGCTTCGTGCTCCCAGCGTGAGATCCGCCGCTCTTTGCCTGTGGTGCACTTGCTCTTCAGTGCGCAGGCCTCGCAGGCGATGGTCCAGTAGCGACGCAATTCCTTGCCGTCCTGTTGGTTGGTGTAGTGATAGGTCAGCTGTTCTCCGGCCGGACAAAGATAGACGTCGTCCGCCGCGACATAGACGAAGTCCTGCTTGCCGAAGCGTCCTTTGGCGTAGAGGCCCGAGGTCATCGGCTTGGGCAGATAGACCGTGTTACCGGCCTGCTCGCAGGCGACGATTTCCTCGCCGCTATAGTACCCGCGATCAGCAACAACCTCGATCGCCTCGGAACCAATCGCTGCGCGTGCCCGCTCGGTCATGTCGGATAGTTGGCCCCGGTCGGTGCCAACGTTGGTCACCTCATGGGCAACAATGAGATGATGCTTGGTATCGACGGCACTTTGCACATTGTAACCAACCATCCCGCTGCCTCGGCCACTCGTGGCCATCGAGCGCGCATCGGGATCGGTCAGCGAGATCTGTTTGTCTTCGGTCTGCATCATCCGGGAGTTCAGCTGGTTCAGGCGTCCTATCTCCTGGCGCAGCGCCACGATCTTCTCGTTGAGCCGCGTGATCTTGGCCTCCGGCACCGCTTCGCCCTGGCGATCGGCACTATCGAGCTGGGCGAGGTAGCGGGCTATGCTCTCGTCAATCTGCGCCAGCCGCCGCTGCATCTTGGCCTGTGTATAGTTCCGGTCCCGCGTGTTGACGGCTTTGAACTTGCTGCCGTCGATCGCAACGCTCGCCTCGCTGAACAGTTCGAGCCGCCGGCACAGCACCACGAACTCACGGCAGACCTTGCGGATGGCCTCGCCGTTGTCCTTGCGGAAATCGGCTATCGTCTTGAAGTCCGGCATCAGCCGACCAGTCAGCCAGACCAGCTCAACGTTGCGCTGGCACTCCCGCTCCAGGCGCCGGCTCGACTGCACGCGATTAGGTATCCGTAGACATAAATCTTCAACAGCGTCGCGGGATGATAGGCTGGCCTTCCCGTCGCCTCCGGCTCGACGCCGTCAAAGCCGAGTTTGGCCAGATCAAGCTCATCGACAAAGACATCGATCGCCCGGACCGGATTATCTTCGCCCAGTATTCATCCAACCGCTCGGGAAACAGCGTGCTCTGGCTGCGGTCATCGCCAACGACAAAACGCGCCATCCAATCCTCCAGCCAAATCGCTGGAGAATTGTACCATCGGCGCCGTTTTCACACAGCCTGGGCCCTTGGCGGACGTCCCCCGGGGACAGGAGGAATTTCTGCTTCCAAGGCCATTGCGGACATGATGCTCACAGGGCAGGATTTTTACCGGCCGGTTCGCGACTTTGGATGGCTGATGACTTCTGCGAACACCTCATGGGCATAGTTCTCGGCTTCCTCTCGGGCGTTGTCGGCATGCTCGCGGGTTGGGCCGGCCTTGCGTTCCTGGTCGTTGCGCTGGCAGGACCGGATCGGGACGGCGGCATCGCAATGGGCGCCTTCTTCAACATCGGCCCTATTGGCGCAGTCATCGGGTTCGCCGCCGGCATCTTTCTTTTCGTGAAGTTCGGCCTTGTCGCTCGACCCGTGGCGCCTACGGCTCAGCCGCCCTTACGGTCGGCGGAGGAGGAGCCAGCGAACGCAGAGCCGACGAGCGCGCAGTCGCCCGGCGTCGCGGTCACACCTGGGGCGAGGGGAATTTCCCGCCCCTTCGCGGCCGTCCTCCTGGTGATCGTCGGCACTCTGGCATGGTGGGGATGGTACGAGTTCATACGATCGCCCTATCTGACACACGGTTACATGACTTTCGCGCTGCAATTTCGGCTCCCTGAAAACGTCGCGGCGCCGGCCGATCCGAAGGATGCGGAGATCCTGCTCGACGAAGGCGGCAATTTCTGGCCGGGCCAGTTGAACGGGAATGGCTGGCGTGGACATCAGGGCAGCCGCGTGGTCCTTCTCGCGAGCGTTTCGATGTCGTACAAGGCGCGCCGGCGGATCGTCACCCTCTCGATGCCCGGGGTGCCCTCGCAGGCTTGGATCCTCGATCTTCCGAGCGATCCCGATCCCACGCCGGGCTACACGGATTGGCTTCCGTCGAGCAACGCACCCGACGCGATCGAATTGAACTACCGGCTGACCGCCGACCGGTGATCGTGCGGACAGGCCCGCGCGTCGATCAGGAAACAGATCGGCCGCTTCTGCTTTTGGCCCAAATGCGAAGTGCCGGCCGCATCTGTAAATGTCTGATGCTGGGGCTAGACCGGACATACGGCGGAGATCACGAAACCGACGCGTCTGACCCAACTCGGACATCTTCCACCCTTGTGCAAATGGGCCAACGCCACCCGAGCGGTCTTGCTGTAGGTGTCCATGTCATACAGCCCCTCCCGGTGCGCCGCCGCTTCGGCCAACCGCAGCCGTCGTTTACGCCAGACAATCCGGGTCAGCTCCTCGACGAGATGCTCTTCGGTTGGTCCTTGCGGCGCGTGTTCCTCTCGAAACGCTGCCAGGACGGCTCCGTATTCCTCGCCATCTTCCCACGGCAGGACCATGTAGCGAGACAGCACGCCGTGCCGCGTCGCGTTGAAACGCACCAGCGCCTTGTCGTAAGTCATCGATCTCTCTAGCGGAGAACCGACTCTGCGGCGCGCTAACATGGTGTTGGCACCGGTCTTGGTGTGCTGTTTTGAACAGCTAGCAGGTTGTTGAAAAAGTCATCGTAGCCGAATGAAGAAAGTGATTTACTGATCGCGGTTGTCGCCGGGGGAGTGGTTATGCGCGGGTCGGACGAGCAGTCTGGATCGCTGTTCAGCTACGTCGATCTGGAGGCGCGGGTCAGGCCGGATCACCCATTGCGGACGATCCGGGAGATAGCCAACGTAGCGTTGGCGGATCTGACGAAGGAGTTTGCGGTGTTATATCCGCCGCGGCTGGGCCGGCCATCGATCCCGCCGGAGCGGCTGCTTCGGGCGATGTTGCTTCAGGCGTTTTACGGCATCCGCTCGGAGCGGCAGTTGATGGAGCGGATGGAGTTCGACCTGCTGTTCCGCTGGTTCGTGGGCCTGGGTGTGGACGATCCGGCATGGGACCATTCGAGCTTCTCGAAGAACCGAGACCGGCTGCTGGAGGGTGAGATCGCGGCGAAGTTCCTGGCCGCGGTGGTGGCGCAGCCGCGGGTGAAGCGTCTGCTGTCGAGCGATCACTTCTCGGTGGACGGCACGCTGCTGGAGGCGTGGGCGTCGATCAAGAGCTTCCGGCGCAAGGATGGTGACGATGACGACCCGGAAGGGTCGGGCCGCAACGCCGAGCGGAACTTCCACAAGGAGAAGCGCTCCAACGAGACGCACCGCAGCACGACCGACCCGCAGGCGCGGCTCTACAAAAAGGGCGGCCAGCCTGCGAAGCTGTCGCTACATGGGGCATGCGCTGATGGAGAACCGCAACGGCCTGGTCGTCGGCGGCAGCGTGACACCGGCGACCGGTATGGCCGAGCGCGAGGCGGCTCTCGATCTGGTGAGCCGCAGGCCGGGGCGTCGGCGGATCACCCTGGGTGCGGACAAGGCCTATGACGTGCGGCAGTTCGTGACCGATCTTCGCAGACGTATGGTTACCCCGCACGTCGCCATCGACGGGCACGTCCGCAGGACGGCCGAGACGGCCAAGCCGCGCGCCACGGCTGTCGATCATCGCACCACCCGCCATCCCGGCTACAACGTCAGCCAGCGCTGCCGCAAGCGCATCGAGGAGGTGTTCGGGTGGATCAAGGCTTCGGCCGGGATGGCCAAGGTCAAGCTGCGAGGACGAACCCGCGTCGATGCGGCCTTCACGCTGGCCTTGGCGGCCTACAATCTGATCCGCCTTCCCAAGCTCCTGGCAGTGCCGACATGAGCCTGCGGGGCAAATGGCGCATCATCGAGGCGCCGGGCTATGACATGGCCGTGCCGGGGGCTTACATTCTGTTCGAGGAAGACGGCCTGTTCGAGGAAGACGGCGGCGAGTTCGCCTTCGATTGCCTCACAGGCTCCCTCCCTGGCGCCTGCGAGGGCGATGACGTCGAGTTCCGCTGGGAAGGAAGCGACGAAATGGAGCCCGCCAGTGGCGACGGCTGGGCCGAGCTGCAGGGCGATGGCTCTGGCCAAGGCGAAATCTGCCTCCACAACGGCGACGACATCCCCTTCATCGCACGCCGTTCAAAGACTTCTTCAACAGCCTGCTAGGGGCTCACAAGAGGCGCAGGGCTACAGTGGGTCGACGATAAGGGCGTGAGCTTGTGAAGTCGTACCGCTTGCAGTCGGAGTGAAGCGGGCGCATATCAAGGCATGACGCATTTTCGCTTCAAGCCGTTCGCGGCCGCGGTGCTAGCAGCCATGCTCATGACAGCCTGCGGTTCCACAGGCACGCCCCAAGATGGCCGATACCAGACCCATGGCGGCGGTATGGACAACTTCCGCGCTGAGGTCTCAACAAGCCCCGAGCCTACACGGCCTTCATGAGCGAGTTCCCCAAGACCTAGTCGATCGACTCCCGGATCGACAAGGCCCGGTTTCTGATTGGCCGCGCGACAATCACGCCGCTCGATGGCGGTCAGCATCCTGGAATTGAGGGCATGCGCGGGATGTTCACATTTCGAACCTCGATAACCTTCGCGGTCATGGCGTTCATTTTCGCTCTGGCCGCGCTCCTGATCGCCATTCAGGTCCGCTCTCTTCAGCTGGCGACGCAGGAAGCGGCGTCCGCCTATATGGAGGCCACCAGTACGAAGGTCTTGGGGCGTCTTCAGTCGGAGATAACCGCTGTCGGGTCAATGGTGCGCGTGCTGGCAACCAGTTCCAGCGTGGCCGATTCGAACGAGCGAACCGAAGTCGGCCGCGCGATCCCGCTGTTCAAGACCGCGCTCCGGGAACTGCCCCAAATGGACAGTATCTATGTCGGTTTCGAAACTGGCGCTTGGTTGCAGGTGCGGCGCCTTGAAGAACTGAACGATGAGCAGCGAGAGAGGCTACGCGCGACACCGGGGGCTGACCTTGCGATCAATCTGGTCCGTCCCACCGAGAGCGGCGAACTGCCGATGCGAAGAATTTTTGAAGGACGGCAGGGCGACGAGATCGGACAACTCGATCTGTGGAAATATGGATACGATGCGCGCACGCGGTCGTGGTATCGCGAAACGATAAGAGCTGACCGGCCGCTTGTCTCGTCGCCTTACTTTGCGTTCAGCGTCGGCGCTCCGGTAATTACAGTCAGCGCACCTCTGCGCGGCAAGGTACCCGGCGTCCTTGCCGCCGATCTCAAGCTCGATAGTTTCAGCGATTTCGTCCAGGCACAGCGGCCTGGAGAGCACGGTATCGTCATGATTTTCGACTCGACCGGTTCGCTCATCGCACATCCCGATTTTGCGCAATTCGTTACAAGGGCGATGACACATCCTTCCCAACCGCCTTTGCCCAACGTCAAGGAGATCAGCTCCGGGGTAGCGGCGGCAGTCTTGCGGCAATGGCAGGGCCGCGACCATTACGACGGAGAAATCCGTGACGACCAGGGGCGGCACTACCTGTTCCGGATTTCGAAGCTCACTTTGGGGGAGCAGTACAGTGTCAACATATTGCTGCTCGCGGCCCAGGAAGACTTTGTCCAGGGCGTACGAAAGCTCCAGCTCACTGGACTGATCCTCGCCATTATTGCCGGAGCGGCCTTTATTCCGGTGATTTGGATATTTGGCGGCAGAATGTCTCGTTCCTTGAAGAGTATAACCGCCCAGGCCGTGAAACTGCAGAATCTGGCTGCGCCGGACACCGCGCCCGTCACGTCCTACGTCAAGGAAATTCACGAACTTGGCAGCACGGTAAATCTCGCGCAGCGCGCGATATGGTCGTTCGCGCGCTTTGTTCCCAAAGAGATCGTCCGGCGGGTGCTCGATAACTCCATCTCCACCGAGCTTGGCGGTGTCAGAGAGGAGATCACCGTCGCTTTCACCGACGTTCGCGATTTTACGACGATTGCCGAGTTCGACCGACCCCGACATCCTCATGCACCAGACATCCCGCTATTTCTCCGCGCTCACGGAAGCTTTCCTCGCCGAAGGCGGAACCGTGGACAAGTTCATTGGCGACGCCGTGATGGTGTTCTGGAACGCACCCACTCGTCAGCCTGACCACGTCGAGCGGGCTTGCCGGGCAGCACTTGCGGGCAAACTGGCAAGCGAAACACTTAACGCTCAATTCGAGACCGAGGGGCTGAAGCCGTTCTTTACCCGGTTCGGCATCCATGTCGGGGAGGCCGTGGTCGGCAACCTTGGATCAACGGAACGCATGAACTACACGGCGCTCGGCAATACGGTGAATTTGGCATCGCGCCTCGAAGGCCTGAACAAGCAGTTCGGGACCGCGATCCTGGTCAGCGAAGATGTCTATTTGCGTGTTCAGCACCTCTTTCAGTTCAGAGCTCTCGAGTCGGTCGTCGCCAAGGGCATGACTAGGGAAACCCGTATCTTCGAACTCGTAGGGGCATCGGTATGAAGCCAGCTTTGATCCTGGGAAGTTGGCTTGACGTGGGGATTGCTTTTTTTGCAGCTTGCGTTTGCCGTTCCCCCGGCTGCCGCAGACGAAAACACCATCAAGGTCGGCATTCTGCATTCCCTGTCAGGCACCATGGCCATCAGCGAATCGGTGCTCAAGGACACGGTTCTCATGCTGATCGCGGACCAGAACAAGAAAGGTGGCCTGCTCGGTCGGAAACTGGAAGCGGTCTTCGTCGATCCTGCGTCCGATCCGGATGTCTTCGCCGAAAGGGCTCGGGAACTGCTCACCAAGGAGAAGGTCGCGGTCGTGTTCGGCTGCTGGACCTCGACCTCCCGCAAAGTTGTACTGCCGATCTTCGAGGAGTTGAACGGCCTGCTTTTCTATCCAGTGCAATACGAGGGCGAAGAAAGCTCGCGCAACATCTTCTATACGGGCGCCGCGCCCAATCAGCAGGCAATTCCGGCGGTCCGATACCTCATGAGCAAAGAAGGAGGCGACGTTCGCCGGTGGATTCTTCTCGGCACCGACTATGTCTATCCGCGCACGACCAATCGGATCTTGAGCGCATATCTCAATGCAGAGGGCGTATCGCCGGACGACATCATGACGATCTATACGCCGTTCGGCCATTCGGATTGGCGCGAGGTGATCGAAAAGATCAAGGCGTTCGCGTCGGCGGGGAAGAAGACCGCGGTGATATCGACCATCAACGGCGATGCGAACACGTACTTCTACAAGGAACTCAACGCCCAAGGGGTGAACGCGAGCACAATTCCGGTCATGGCTCTTTCCGTCGGCGAACGCGAACTGCTAGGCGCGGATGCCAAAGCCATCGTCGGGCAGCTGGCGGCCTGGAACTACTTCCAGTCGGCCAAGTCGAAGGAAAACGAGGCGTTCATCAAAATGTGGGCGGACTTCAACGGGCAGCGGGACAAAATCACCAATGACCCGATGGAAGCCACCGTCATCGGCTTCAGGATGTGGGCGCAGGCCGTTGTCCAGGCGGGCACCACCTCGGTCGATGCGGTCCGGCAGGCCATGTACGGCCAGAGGATCAAGGCACCGAGCGGGTTCGAGGTTGTGATGAACACCAACCATCACCTCTCGAAGCCCGTGATGATCGGCAAGATCAATTCTTTCGGGACATTTGATATTGTCTGGCAGTCGATCAATCCGGTCCGGGCCGATGCCTGGAGCAAGTATATCCCCGACAGCGCTAAGCGTACGGCCGATTGGACCTTTCCCTGGGTCTGCGGGGGCTGCACCGAGCCGACATTCAAGGACTGGTGATGGTCGGATTGTTGGACTTTCCCACGCACACGGCCCGCAAAAGGCTGCAATGGCAAAATGAGCGCGTAGCGGACCGCCGCTGTGGTGCGGGCACTCTTCAGGCCGCGCTCTGCGCTGCCCAAACGACGATAACAAGCAAGGGGGTTGTCTTGATCCTGCAAAAATTGGCATCGCTCACGGTGCTGGCGATCAGCCTCGTCGCTGTTGCCGGCTGTTCGGTGCCCGAACGGGGGCCGCCGGTGCCGCAGGCCGACACCGCACGCGCCCTGCCGCTCGGCATCCCCAATGTGCGTTTCTTCGCCGACGGCGACCCCAGGCCCATGATCGAGGAAGGCATGCGCGCCCTCGATCGCGAGGAGGCCGCTCTGCGGACTGCCGGCACGGCGCGCCCGGGCAGGCCGGCGTGCGGTTACCGCCGGTGAGCTACCTCGCCGTCTCCGGCGGCGGCGACAACGGCGCCTTCGGCGCCGGCCTGATGAACGGCTGGACAGAGACCGGCACGCGGCCCGAGTTCAAGATGGTGACCGGCGTCAGCACCGGCGCCCTGATCGCGCCCTTCGCCTTCCTCGGGCCCGACTACGATGCCGCCCTGCGCGAGGTCTACACGACCATGACGCCGGAGAAAGTCTACCGCGCGCGTGGCCTCAGCGCCGCCCTGTTCGATGACGCCATGGCCGACACCAGCCCGCTCGCCGCAATGATCGCGCGCTATGCCGACCAGAAGATGCTCGACGCCATCGCGCGCGAATACCAGAAGGGCCGCCTGCTGATGATCGGCACGACCGATCTCGACGCCCAGCGTCCGGTGATCTGGAACATCGGCGCGCATCGCGGCCAGCGGCCACCCGGCGCGCTGGATCTGTTCCGCAAGATCCTGCGCGCCTCGGCAGCGATCCCCGGCGCCTTCCAGCCGGTGCTGATCGACGTCGAGATCGACGGCAGGAAGTACCAGGAGATGCATGTCGACGGCGGCGCCATCGCCCAGCTCTTCCTCTATCCGCCGTCGATCGATCTCGTCCACGAGCGGCGTTCGCCGGCGTACGGCACGCCTACATCATCCGCAATGCCCGGCTCGATCCCGACTATGCGGCGAGCGAGCGGCGCACCATCTCGATTGCCGGCCGCGCCATCAGCACCATGCTGGCGACCAGCGGACAGAACGACGTGCTGCGCACCTACTTCGTCACCCAGCGCGACGGGGTCGACTACAACCTCGCCTACATCGGCGCGGATTTCAAAGCACCGAAGACCGGCGAATTCGACCAGGCCTACATGCGCGCGCTCTACGCACTACGGCTATCGGCAGGCCAAGGATGGCCGCGCCTGGCACAAGACGCCGCCCAGCCTCGAGACGCCTGCCATGGTGCCTGTAAAGCCATAGTGGAATTGGCGTTGTATTAACAATGTCTTTGACGGCCGGGCGAGCAGGCGGCGGCGGCAACGTCCCGCCGCTGCGCTTCGTCGTTGGCAAGCAAGCGGGTCCGCTACCGATAGGGGCTCAATCATCCGGCGGGTCGATCGTTCGACAAGGCTTGACCCAAATCGGCCGATTAGAAAAGCGGACATTGGACGGAAATATCTTAGGGTCCTATCAGCGAGTCTGAGTTCCGGTCGGAATCTTGCAACCGATAACGTAATTGAATGAAGGCCTAACGTCGGCTTATGGCCCAAATGCGAAGTGCCGATCGGGTCCGGCAATGTCTGTTGTTGGGGGTAGACCGGACATCCGGCGGACATCACGAAACCGACGCGGATGACCCGCTCCGGACGTGCCGCTCAAACAGAAGCGCGGCTACAACCCGTGTGGAACCCGCGGATTGACTTAGCCGACCGCGCGAAACACCCGCCACTCTTCTGGAATGCCTTTCAGGGTATGGGTGCCAAAGTCTTCGAACCTGATAGCGGAGCCCGCGACTAGATCCTTGTCTGTGCGCGAGACGAGCACATCATCGGCGCCGCCGAGTTCGAGCCACGCGAGAGGCAATGTGAACCGCGATCCCGCGCACATCGGCCTCGGCCAACTCGACCTCGCCGCAATGAACGCCGATACGCACAGGAACGTCAAGCCGGTGCAATGACTCGCGAATGGCGTTGGCGCAGCGGATGGCCCGCGCTGGACCGTCAAAGGTGGCCAAAAATCCATCGCCCAGAGACTTCACTTCTTTTCCGCGAAAGCGCGAAAGTTCCCGGCGTACAGTTTTGTCGTGTTCCTCGAGAAGATCTCGCCAACCGAGATCGCCCTTGCCCGCCGGCGACGAACAGGCGCTGGGCGTTCTTCTCGAGACCGCGGTAGCGCACCTTGGCGAAGCGCCGCCACCGACATCAGGAGTTCCTGTCGTTCTGCGACATATCGATGAAAGCGCGTCCGAGGACCTCGGCTTACACCGCCCACCTCGGTCGCCGCTGTCACGGGCGGCCCTCCGGCCCATGGGCCGGAGCGGCATTGGGCTTCGGCACGATTCCCTTCAGGAACTTGAAGAGGTCGCTGTCGGTGGACAGCACGAGGGTCGTGTTTTCGGCGATGAGTGACCTGTAGGCCTGCATCGTCCGCGTGAATTCGTAGAAGGCCACGGCCTCCGGGCTCTGGTTGTACGCCTGCGCGTAGATCTCGGTGGCCCTGGCGTCCGCCAGGCCGCGAATTTGCTCCACCTGGCGATAGGCCTCGGACTGGATCTTGTTCAGGTCGCGCACGCGATTTCCGCGAATTCTGGCGGCCTCGCCATTGCCTTCCGACAGGAAACGCTCGGCGATCTGCCGGCGTTCGCTGATCATGCGATCGTAGATCTTCGGGCGCACGCTCTCATTGTAGTTGATCCGCTTGAACCGGATGTCGAGCAGCTCGATGCCGAACACCCTGATCTTCTCTGCGGCTTCGTCGAATATCTCCTGCTCGACCAGTTTTCGCCCCTTCTGAATCGGCACGAGCGATCCAATGTCCTGCGCCCGTTCCGCAGAGGTCAGGAGGGCGTCGCGCAACGGTACGCGATCCTCGGTGGTACGGATGATTTCGATCAGTTCGTGCTTTGCCACCGCGTTGCGAATCTCGCTGCCCAGAATGTCGTCGAGGCGGGACTGAGCACTGCGCTCGTCATGCAGCCGCAAGAAATATTGAAGGGGATCGGTGATCCGCCACCGCGCGAAGACGTCGACCGATATGTAGAGCTTGTCCTTCGTCGGCATGTCCGATGGATTGCCATCCCATGGGAGAATCCGCTTGTCGATCGCATTGACGTCCTGGATGAAGGGCACCTTGAATTGCAGGCCTGCGGAGGTCACGGGAGCGCCAACGGGCTTGCCGAACTGCGTGATGATCACCTGCTCGACTTCGCTCACCGTATAGAACGAACTCGTCAGGACGTAGGCCCCGATGGCCAAGGCCACCAGGATCGCGATTTGCGCGGTCCGCGTCATGGTCGGTCTCCCTTCTGGGAGTCGAGATTGAGAAAGGGCAGCAAGCTGCGGGTCTGCGCATCGATGATGATCTTGGAACGTATGCTTGGCATCACCTCCTGGAAGGTCTCGATATAGATGCGGCGGAGCGTCACTTCCGGCGCCTTGTTGTAGGCCGCCAGCAGGGCGCTGAACCGGGCGACATCGCCTTCGGCCTCGTTGATCCTCTTGAGCCGGTAGCCGTCGGCCTCACGAATCCTTTGATCCCTCTCACCCTCGGCCAGCGGGATAACCTTGTTGTAGTCGCGCCGGGCCTCGTTGATCAGTTTCTCTTTCTCCTGCTGGGCCTGGTTTACCTCGTTGAACGACTCCTGCACCGGCTTGGGCGGATTGATGTTCTTCAGCTGCACCTGATCGATGCTGATTCCCATCGCGTATTTGGTGGCCAGCGCCTGCATTTTGGTCAGCGCTTCCGTTTCGATCTCCTGCCGGCCGATGGTGATCACCTCGTCGACGGTGCGATCGCCGACGACCTCGCGCATTACCGATTTAGAAACGTAGCGCAGGGTTTCCCTCGGCTCCCGGACCTCGAAAAGGAATTTAAACGGATCCGAGACGCGGTATTGGACGACCCATTCCACCAAGGCGGCGTTCAGGTCCCCGGTCACCATCTGGGTTTCCCGTTGCTCGTCGTGAGGACGAGGACTTTGGTACGCATCGGTGGCACCTGGAGTTGTGAACCCGAATTCCTGCTTCAGCTGCCGCTTGACGGGAACGATGGTCGCCCTGTCGATGCCCAGCGGCAGCTTGAAATGCAGTCCCGGCGGAACGTCCTTGAGGTACTTTCCGAATCGCTGCACGACGGCGACCGAGTTGCTTGGCACCGTGTAGTAGGACGTCCAGACGCCGACGGCAGCCACGGCGAGGGCGGCCAGTATGAAAGGTCCCCGCCAACTCCCGCTCGGCATGATGTGCCTCAGCCGATTTTGCCCCCGCCGAATCAGATCCTCCAAACCGGCATTGCGGTTGGATCCAATGCCCCATGGGCCGCGGCGGCCGTCACCGGCGTTCTGCCATGACATCGAGATGCCCTTTCGTGGATGAGCGACACTACCGCATAGCCGAAACCTGCGCCGATGCCCCAAGGCAACGCCAATGAGAACCGATCACACCGAGCGTTGTGCCACTCTAAAGCGACGGGCTTCTTTCCCTCGACGGTGTGAGAGAAGTCTGTCTGCACATTTCCGGCTTTTTGATGTCTTGCGAGAGCGCACAGTATCTTTCTTGCGAAGATGACGACCGCACATCGGATATCCTTGGGGTGGCTGGGTAACCGGCGGTACCGCGACGAAGAATGCCGCCGCGGCCGCGAGCGACGCCAGGATCGCCGCGCTGGCGCCGATCCCCACCGCACGACCACCCGCACATCTACATCAATATGCGCGAGGGAGACATTATCCCCTGTCCCTATTGCGGGACGCGGTTCCGCTTCGATCCTCGATTAACACCGCTCGATGCGGACCCGCTGGACGGCGTCTTTACTGACCATAACGCAGCCTGAGCAGAAGGGCCTAGGATCTAGTCGTGGGCGTCACGATTCGCCGGCCTGCTTCGGTAAGGCAGACGCTGTGCTCGCCCCGCACCATCATCCATCCCCGGGTTACGGCGTAGCGCAGGGCCTCGGCTGCTTCGGGCAAGTCGAGGCCTTCAAGGGAATGCCATCGCATCGCCCGCCCGTCTGTCGCGTTGTAGACGGCGCGGACCAATTGGACGGCAAGGGATTCGGTCTCGCTCGGCATGCGGTCAAGGTAGTTGCTCTCGGAGCGGGCAAATACGGGACAGCGGCTCAGCGTATCCAATTTGCGGAAAGGACTGGCCCGCGGTGCCATCGATGAGAACCTAGAATCATCCCGCTCTAGGAAGTGTGGGCACTTATCTCAGCCACAAGACGATGGCCGCCAGGGTGACGACGGCGAAGTAGTTCCGAGCGGTCTTCTCAAAGCGTGTTGCGACCCTTCGGAACTGCTTGAGCTTTGAGATGCAGCACTCGACGAGGTGGCGCTGTGTGTAGAGGTGGGCATCGAGCGGATGCTTGCGTGCGCGCGAGGGATTGTTGGGAATGACGGCGAGTGCGCCCTTGTCGGCGATGGTCCGACGGATGCGGTCACTGTCGTAGGCGGTGTCGGTTATCACCACCTCGGCTGGCAGGTCTTCGATCAAGGGCAGGGCTTGCGGGGCGTCGCCCCGGTGGCCGGCGGTGAGAATGAAGCGGACCGGGCAGCCAAGACCTCGAACGGCGAGATGGATCTTGGTGCTCAGGCCGCCGCGCGAGCGGCCGAGGGCCTGATCTTCAGACCCCTTTTTTTGCCCCCGAAGCATGCTGGTGAGCTCTGACGACGGTGGCGTCGACGATCAAGTACTCGAAGTCTGGGTCATCCGACATCGCCTCGAAGATGCGCCACCAGATGCCCTTGCGGCTCCACCGGCTGAAGCGCCGAAACACGCTGTTCCATTCGCTGAACACCCCGGGCAAGTCGCGCCACGGGGCGCCCGTCCGCACGGTAGGAGCGGCGTTTTGCTGGCGACTGACATGGTCACGGCAGAGCAGCGGAAGGGGACATCACGGACAGGGCGAAGCGTGGCTCAACTCGAAGACCTCTGACTGCCTCACACGATGCAAGTTCCCTAACGTGCGGCAGACTTCGGTATCACCAGTGATCGTATTGACGCGCCAAAGAACGGCTTCGCCACTATCGCTCATACCGACTGCGAAATCGTAGGGCGCCACGACACGCGAAGCGATCACGGAAGCGCCTATGACGAGGGCTGCCGCCACGATCGCCTGTGTCACCGAAAGGAAGTGCACATCCGGCGTTACGCCAGGACCATGGGGTGTCGACAAATAGGCCATCAAAATCCCCCGCCCGACCAAAGTTGAAGGAAGGTGTCACGAGCCTCGGCATGCTTCGGTGCCAATAGAAGCGGCCGCTCCCTGGCTTTCTTGTGAAGAGGCCTGTGTCGACGAAGCAGGCACCACAGTGACGTCCAGAACGTGCTGTGCGCCGGTGGCAAGACGGCCCCGCGCATGTCAGGGCCAAATGGCGGAACGCAACATCGCCACCCCCGTTACTATGAGCACAATTGAAAAAACCCGGCTCAGGAGAAGCCCGCTCGCGCGCGCCGCCATGCTCGCGCCCAGCCAGGCGGCTGCGGCCTGCGCTGGCGCGATGCAAGCCCAGATTGCGAGATCAATGCTGCCGAGTTGGGTCGGGTTGGAGGAGTGTGTCGCCATCGCTGCCACCATCGTGGCCGGGATGCTGACGACGATGCCGGTTGCCGCAGCGCGCCCGACACTTTTGTGCATGGGCAGGCCCGACAGCGTCATGACAACGTTCGTCAGAATGCCACCGCCAACACCAGCCAGCCCCGAACAGGCACCGATCCCCATGCTGGCACAATGTCGGAAGAAGCCGCCGGGCGGAGCGTCCAGCGCCGGAGCGAAGCGATCGGGAAACGCAAACCTGTACGCGAAGATAAGGCAAAGGCCGGCAAAAACCGTCTCGAGCACCTTTCCATCGAGATGCGGTGCCGCAATTTGCGCGGCGGCAACCCCCAGCACGATGCCGGGCCCCCACTCCTTGAGGAACCTCAGGTCTGCATGGCCTGACTTCAAATGTCGTGCGAAGGACACGACAGAGGCAGGCACGATGGAAGCCAGAGACGTCGCCACTGCTATGTGCGCAGCGTCGTTCGGCAGCGCGCCGGCGGAAGTGAGCGCGTAGTATACGGCAGGTACGATCACGACACCGCCGCCGATACCGACCAGTCCGGCAAGCAGTCCCGCGCCAAGTCCGGTCACCACCCCCAGTCCGACCAATTCAGCGATGCTCATGGTGCACCGCGTTCGCTCGACTTGCCGACGTAGAAGGTTGTCCGATGTAGCAGGAGCGAATCACTGCAGTCGCCCACTGCCACAATGTTCTCGTTCTCAGATGCTGAGCTTCCAGGAGCGACTGGTGTCCGGGCCATTCCAGGCACGGAGGGGATGGCCTGCCGAAATCCCGCATAGCGGCCTCCTCAACCCTCTGAGCCGCGAAACAGCAAGGCAGAGCCTGAAGTCGCCAGCGACAAATGTCCTGAAGCGCTTCCAAAAAAGTTCCAAAAGTTCCAAAGTCTAGGTGTGTAGTCCCGGAGACTGATGGTGCATCATCGATCCTGAGTCGTCAGGGGGAGGATGCACCATCAGTCTCCGGGACTACACACCTAGTCAGTTGAGGTCCGGGTCAGCATGGATACGGTCTACGCTTTCGGCCCCTTCCGCCTTGATACTTCGACAGAAATCCTCTTCCGAGGCGCCGATCCGTTGCCGGTTGGGCGCCGGGCAGTCGGCGTGCTGCGGGTGTTGCTGGAGCATGCAGGGAGCCCGGTTTCGAAGGACGCCCTCATGCTGGCGGCATGGCCAGGTTTGGCAGTCGAGGAGAGCAATCTCACTGTGCAGATCGCTGCCCTGCGACGCGTTCTCGGTGAGGAACCGGGCGAGAACCGCTGGATCGAGACATTGCCCCGTCGCGGCTATCGGTTCATCGGGTTGGTAGATGCTCGTGGGATCAACGGCGCACAAATATTGGCGGATCGGGAGGCACCGGAGCGCATCCTACCCCTGCCCGATAAGCCCTCGATCGCGGTGTTACGGTTTGCCAATCTGAGCGACGATCTAGAACAGGAATACTTTGCAGACGGTATGGTCGAGGAGATCATCACCGCACTCTCCCGTATTCGCTGGCTGTTTGTTATCGCCCGCAATTCGAGCTTCACGTACGAGGGCCGGGCGGTCGACATGAAGCAGGTCGGCCGCGAGCTCGGCGTCCGTTATGTCCTCGAAGGTTCGGTGCGCAAAAGTGGAACCCGGGTGCGCATCACCACGCAGCTGATCGACGCGACAAACGGCGCGCATCTCTGGGCCGACCACTTCGACGGCTCGCTTGAAGACGTTCTCGACCTGCAGGACCAGGTGGCGATCAGGGTCGCCGCGGTCGTTGAGCCAGAATTGGAGGCCGCGGAAGTCCGGCGAGCGCTAGATCGGCCGAGGAACGATCCGACAGCCTATGATCTTTATCTCCGCGCGCTGCGAGCGAAGCGGTCGTGGGAGAAGAAGGGTTATCTGGAGGCGCTCGTTCAGCTGAGCCACGCGACTAGGCTGGACGCTACCTACGGCCCAGCCCTCGCGTTATCCGCGTGGTGCCATATGGCGCTCAACGGCAGTGGTTGGACCGACGACCCTGAGGCGACCCGCCAAAAGGCTATCTCGCTTGCCCGCCATGCCCTTCGCAAAGCCGGCGACGATGCCGTGACGCTCGGCCGAGCCGCATATGTCCTTGGCTACTACGGCGAGGATATTGATACCGTAATAGCCCTCATGGATCGGTCATTGCGTATCAATCCGAGTTTCGCCGACGGATGGCTTTGGAGCGGGTGGCTGAGAATGTGGGCGGGCTCGCCCGACGTCGCGATCGACCATTTCGAGAGATCGTTGCGGCTCGATCCACGCGATCCTAAAGGCGGCACATTGATGGCGAATGGCATAGCCCACTTCTTCGCGCGGCGCCTGGACCAGGCGCGGACCATGTTGTTGCTGACATTACAAGAGCACCCGGATTGGGTCCCGACGAACCGCTTTCTCGCGGCCTGCTACGCCCACCTGGGTCAACTGGACGAGGCGAAAAACATGATCAGGCGGCTGCGCGCCCTGACGCCAGTAGTGCTGCCGAACGCGGATCATTGGCGCGATCCGGAGCAGCGCGAGTTCTACCTATCGGGCCTGCGGCTGGCGATGAGTGAGACGGAGTGAGGCGGCCGCGCCTCGCGGTTTCGAGCCCTCCTGGAAACGTCCGTTCCTGGCCCAAATGCGAAGTGCCGACCGGGTCCGGAAATGTCTGCTGATGGCGGCAGACCGGACATGCGGCGGAGGTAACGAAACCGACGCGTCTGACCCGAAGCAAACATTCGGCGCACTTGATGGTGGATGCTGATCAGGGGCCCATTGCTGGTGGAAGAGACCCATAAGCCCATTTACAATCTGGCCGCCGGGGAGCGGCGTACCTAGCTCTCTGATCTCTATTGGGGGACCTGTTCGTCCGCCTCGAAAGTCGCCGATGAAGTGTCCGAAGTGTCAGACCTTCAATCGAGTTGACGCGAAGTTCTGCGAGGAATGCGCAGCGCCGCTCGCGAGAACTTGCGCGAACTGCGGCCATCAGCTCTCGCCGTCGGCGAAATTCTGTCCGGAATGCGCTCGTTCAACTGCCGTCTCTGCGAGCTTGCAGACCGGCGATCCTGATCGCCAAGGATATGCAGGGCAATCACCGTTTGGAGCGCCAGATGTCTATACGCCCAAGCACCTAACCAGCAGGATTCTGAACTCCAAGGCTGCACTCGAAGGCGAGCGCAAGCAGGTGACGGTACTCTTCGCCGACCTCAAGGGGTCAATGGAGTTTCTCGCCGACCGTGACCCCGAGGAGGCGCGGAAACTCCTCGACCCGGTTCTCAAGCACATGATGGAGGCCGTCCATCACTACGAGGGCACCGTCACCCAAGTGGCTGGCGATGGCATCATGGCGCTATTTGGTGCACCGCTCGCCCACGAGGATCACGCAGTGCGCGCATCGTACGCCGCGCTGCGCATGCAGGAGCGGGTCAAGCACCATGCGGAAGCCGTCTTCCATACGCATGGCGTGAACCTGCAGATCCGCGTCGGATTGAATTCCGGCGACGTTGTCGTGGGTGCCATCGGTAACGATCTACGCATGGATTACACGGCGGTAGGCCGGACGACGCACTTGGCGTCAAGAATGGAGCAACTGGCGAGCCCGGGCAGCATTCTGCTGACACCATCGACACTCGAACTCGTCAAAGGCTTCGTCAGCTCGAAGTCGCTAGGCAGGGTGCCGGTCAAGGGGCTCGCCGACCCGTTGGAAGTCCACGAAGTGACAGGGTTTGGCGTGGCGCGGACCCGCCTTCAGGCAGGCGCCCGTCGTGGACTGACCAGGTTCGTCGGCCGCGACGCCGAACTGGAACAACTTCGCCGGGCGCAACGGCTCGCCCATGACGGTCATGGTCAGATCGCGGCGCTCGTTGCTGAGGCTGGGGTGGGAAAGTCGCGCCTCGTCTACGAACTCACCCACTCGCAGAGCCTGAAGGGGTGGCTGGTACTCGAATGCGCAGCAGCTTCGTACGGCAAAGCGATGAGCTACCTGCCGGTGGTCAATCTCCTCAAGAGTTACTTCGAGATCCAAGACCGAGACAGCCTTCAGTCGATCGGCGACAAGGTTGCGGTCAAGCTGCTCGCGCTTGACCGTTCGCTCGAACCGACGCTGCCGGCATTGTTGGCCCTACTCGACGCGCCCGTGAATGATCCTGCGTGGCAGACGCTCGATCCGGCGCAGCGGCGGCGACGCATGCTGGATAGCGCACGACACCTGTTGCTGCGGGAGGCGCGCAAGCAGCCACTCATCCTGATCTTCGAGGATCTGCACTGGATTGACGGCGAGACACAGGCCGTCCTCGATGGCCTCGTCGAGAACCTCGCCTCAGCGCGAATGCTGCTGCTCACAACCTATCGGCCTGAGTACCACCATAGTTGGGGCGACAAGGCATATTACGGCCAGATACGGCTGGATGCCCTTCCGGACGAAAGTGCCAGGAAATTGTTGGATGTTCTTCTCGGAGAGGATCCCGCCTTGGAACCTCTCAAACAGCTCCTCGTCAGGCGTGGGAACCCATTCTTCCTGGAGGAGACGGTGCGAACGCTGGCGGAGACGAAGGTGTTGGAGGGGTCGCAAGGCCACTATCGCCTGATCCGACCGGTAGAAGCCATCCAAGTCCCGGCCACCGTCCAGGTGATGCTGGCGGCGCGCATTGACAGGCTCTCCTCGGAGGACAAGCGCCTGTTGCAGGTCGCCGCCGTCATCGGAAAGCATGTGCCGTTCTCGTTGCTTCGGGCGCTGGCCGACCTGCCGGACGAGACGCTTCGCGGCGCACTCGACCGCCTGGAAGTCAGCGAGTTCGTCTACCAAACAGGCCCGTTTCCGGACCTCGAGTACAGCTTCAAGCACGCGCTCACTCAGGACGTCGCCTACAATGGAATGCTGCAGGAGCATCGCCGCGAACTTCACGGCCGAATTGTCGACGCGCTCGAAACACTTCACCAGGATCGCCTTGGCGAGCAAGTCGAGCTGCTCGCCCATCACGCCCTCCGTGGCGAGTTGCGCGAGAAGGCGGTGATTTATCAGTTTCAAACCGGGGTCAAGGCCGCCAGGCACTCGGCGCCCTACAACGCCCAGGGTGCGTACGAGCAGGCACTGACTCTGTTGAAGGCGCTGCCGGCCAGCCAGTACACTCTGGAGCAATCGTTTGAAATACGCCTTGAGCTGCGCGCCGTCCTGAGCAATCTCGGTGAAACGCGAAAGGCTTTGCAGTGCCTGCGCGAGGCCAAGGTTCTCGCCGAGACGCTAAACGATGACCGTAGGCGTGGCCTTGTCTGCGCGCTAATGGCAACTAATGGCTGCATGCATGCCGAACTTGACGAAGCGCTTGCCAACGGCGCGCGTGCTCTGACGATTGCCCAGCGCATCGGGGATTCAGGATTGCGCATCCTGACCGAGACGGGCCTCACGCTGGTGCACTACTATCGCGGCGACTACGAGCGGGTCGTCGAGCTGGTTACTGCCAATCTCGCATCAGTGCCCGACGGCCCAGGCTATTACACCGCCAGCATCCCGGGTCCGATCTACGTTCATTGCTGGTTGATCAGGAGCCTCACCGAGCTCGGTCGATTCGTCGAAGCGGGCCGCCACGCACAGGACATGCTTCGGCTCGCCGAGCCGGCGCTTTCGGCCTACGCCGTGGGCATGGCCCATGTCACCGAGGGCTGGCGCCTCCTCGCAAAGGGCGACTGGACGCAAGCCCGCCCGCTCATCGAGCACGGGACAGCGGAGTACCGAAAAGGAAACGTCTTCCTCGCGCTTCCCCATGCGGTCGCCTCGACAGCCCGGATCCTCGCTCAAGTCGGTGAGGCCGGCGAAGCGTTGAGCAATCTGCGGGAAGGCGAGGAACTCCTGGAGCGCGGGATAGCGCGTGGAACCATCGATCAAAGTGGCATGGACTATCACTGGCTGGGGCGCGCTGCGCTGCTGCTCGGCAAGTTGGACGACGCAGCCCGGATGGCCGACCGCGCTCTCCAATTCTCTCCATCGCACCCCGGGTACGCCGCCCATGCGCTGCACTTGCTCGGCGACGTCGCGACTCATCCAGACCAGTTTGATGCCGAGTGCGGCGAACCCCACTACCGCAAGGCGCTCGCGATTGCAGAAAGACTGGGGATGCGTCCACTCGTCGCCCATTGCCACTTGGGCCTCGGCAAATTGCATCAGCACATCGGCGAACGTGAGGAGACTTGCCAGCATCTCACCACCGCCACGACGATGTATCGCGCTATGGATATGCGGTTCTGGCTAGAGCAGGCAGAGGCCACGACGGAAAACTGACATGGGCGGGCGACCTCCACGCACACACCACAGCCCTGAGATTCCCGGTCCGCCGGTAGATCAGGGTAGCTTTTGTGCGTCGCAACGAATGAGTCCCAAACAGCCTCGGGTCCAATCCGGCGCTCCTGATCCACGCCGAAACAAGGCGCGCATACTGGCGGGTCGTCATATTGGTTCGGGGACCACGACGACCCGTGAACAGGAACTCGCCCGGTCTCTTATTGGTAGCCTTTAGATAATCATCGCTTGGCGGGTCTGCTCGCTCAATTCAAATCTGACAGGCCGCCCAGTTTTCTTTTGTCGAATTGTTGCGCGATCCGCCGTATAGCCGCCGGCGGCAACATCCTCGACTTGGATAGCGACGACGTCAGAGCCGCGAAGCTTGCTGTCGATCGCCAGATTGAACATCGCGAGGTCGCGAGTGCGGCCTTCGATCTGGAGCTTCGTCCGAATCGACCAGACGTGTTTGGGTCGCAGCGGCGGCTTTGCTCCTGTCAGCTTGCCCTTATTCCAAGGCACGCGCTTCAGGAGCATCGTGTTCCCCGTCAGCACCTATGGCGCAGATTTGAGGTTGTGATTTAAGGAGGGTTTGGCTCTCGTCGTAGTGACGAAGGAACGAAGATGAGAGCCAAACCCTCAATCGCCAAGAAGCCTGCCGAGCATGTGGTGAAGGATATCCGGCGGGCGACCCGGCGGCACTTCTCGGCCGAGGACAAGATCCGTATCGTTCTGGACGGCCTGCGCGGCGATGACAGTATTGCTGAGCTTTGCCGCAAGGAAGGCATCGCCCAGAGCCTGTACTACACCTGGTCGAAGGAGTTCCTTGAAGCGGGGAAGCGCCGCCTTGCCGGTGATACCGCCCGCGCCGCCACGACCGACGAGGTCAAGGATCTGCGCCGCGAAGTCGGCGCCCTGAAGGAATGCGTTGCCGATCTGACGCTTGAGAACCGTCTGCTGAAAAAAAGCATGATTGCGGATGGGGGAGACGACGCATGAGATATCCCGCATCCGAGAAGCTCGAGATCATCAGGCTCGTCGAGCAGTCCCACTTGCCGGCCCGGCGAACGCTGGAACAACTGGGCATCTCGCGCCGGACCTTCTGCCGCTGGTATGATCGCTACCTTGATGGCGGCCCCGAAGCGCTGGAAGATCGGCCTTCGGCACCAAGCCGGGTGTGGAACCGGATTCCCGCCGAGGTGCACGATCAGATCATCGAACTGGCGTTGGATCAGTCCGAGCTGTCACCACGCGAGCTGGCCGTGCGGTTCACCGACGAGAAGCGCTACTTCGTGTCGGAAGCCACGGTTTACCGCCTGCTGAAGGTCCACGATCTGATCACCAGCCCGGCCTATGTGGTGATCAAGGCGGCTGATGCGTTCCACACCAAAACGACGCGTCCGAACGAGATGTGGCAGACCGACTTTACCTACTTCAAGATCATCGGGTGGGGCTGGATGTACCTCTCGACGGTACTCGACGACTTCTCGCGCTACATCATCAGCTGGAAGTTGTGCAGCACAATGCGGGCCGAGGACGTCACCGACACGCTGGACATGGCGCTGGCAGAATCAGGCTGTGACCAGGCCCATGTCCACCACAGGCCCCGGCTGCTCAGCGATAATGGCCCGAGCTACATCGCGGGCGAACTGGCAGACTACATCGAAGCCCAGCACATGAGCCATGTTCGCGGCGCCCCGTTCCATCCGCAGACCCAGGGAAAGATCGAGCGCTGGCACCAGACGCTGAAAAACCGCATCCTGCTGGAGAACTACTTCCTGCCCGGAGACCTCGAACGCCAGATCGCGGCGTTCGTCGAGCACTACAATCACCGGCGCTACCACGAGAGCCTGAACAACGTGACGCCCGCCGACGCCTACTTCGGCAGGGCCGAGGCCATCATCCAACAGCGCGAAAGGATCAAACGGCAGACCATCGAACATCGGCGCTTGCAGCACCGCAAACTCGCCGCCTAACATCAACCTCCAGACGAGGCCAACACTCCGCTAATCTACGCCCCGCTCGGCGCCAATTGTTCTGACGACGGACATTGTATGCGCTTGTGACAAAGGGCACCTGCAAGACATCGACTGGCGGTGGGTCGTTCATGGGCCGGTCTCATGCCATGAGCCGATGTGGGTTGAGGAAAAGGGCACCAGTGCCGACCCGGCCGACACAAGCATCGTCTGTGGTTGTCAACGGCGTCTTTCTTTGCAGGATGCATTCCAGCCAGGCCGTTTAGGGAAGTGCCGCGGCGACCGGCCATGGCTGCTAGACAGAGATCCTGCGGGCTGCGGCGACAATCTAAAATTATTGACGAGAACGGCGACGAATACCTACTTCCCGCAGGTCCTTACGGTCATATCGCTGCCTTCAGAAGAGGACGAGCTGACTAAGCTCGTTCACGAACTCTCTGGAGATTTAGCGGGGGTTCAAACAGTCCAGGATGTGGCCCAAGCGAAGCGCTTCAACCCGAAAGTCTCGGCAACGCTCGGTCCCTATCCAGACGGGGACATTTTTGACCGCCTGCAGCGGATTCGAGATGGGGCGAGAGTTCGACTCCACTCGGTCGCCCAAACTGTCGGAGTTCGACGCGTTCGCCAGCGGCCGCTTAGAAATTGGCACCAATCACCCGACGGCAAAGCTCTACGCACAAACTCTCCCCCGTGCAGTTTGGTCAGATTCCGAGGCCGAGATCGATCTTGCCGCGATCAAGAACCTCGTTGCCGTCCATCGCTTGAGGGAGGTGTCTTGCCTCTATGGGTTCACTCGGTTTGACGCTGCGCCCAGCGCGGCCGATGGCGACATCGAAGACATTCAATTGAGCGTTCGCGGCGCGCCCATCTCGCGTGATGCCGATTGGTTGCCCGCTATTGAACAGTTTGGAGAAGGCATCTTTATTCATTTTGACGAAGCGGTGATCAAGCAATGGCTGCAGAGCGGGCCGACCGTGCGCCGCCACGAGAAGCTCATTGCAGGGTATAGTCACTGGCAACGGCGTTTTGCAGGCAAAGCGCCCGCGTATCCCGGAACGCCCTATGTGTTGCTTCACAGCCTCTCCCACGCGCTGATGGCGGAGATCGCCCTGGACTGCGGATATCCAGCAAGCTCACTGAAAGAGCGAGTCTATGCGCTCGCGAGTTCCCGCGGCGGCGGCGATTTCGACCGATGCGGCATACTGATTTATACCGCGAGTGCAGGCGCCCAAGGGACGCTCGGTGGACTGGTCGCAACGGCGCCCCGCTTCGCGCGCATTCTTCGAAGCGCCTTGGACCGGCTACGGATTTGCTCAAACGATCCAGTTTGCGCGGATCATGAACCGGATGAGAGAAGCGGCGATCGAGCAACCCACGGCGCTGCTTGCCACGGATGTCTCCTTATTGCTGAAACGAGTTGCGAAATGAGGAATTTGTTCCTTGATCGCAACTTGATCGTTCCCACTATGGCGGACGAACTATCGCGCCTCTTCAAGTAGCGCCGTCCGAATGTATTTGGGGAGCGATGCAAAACGGCCCCGCGCTCGATCTGAAATACGCCGCCGCGGCGACGGTTCACCTGTCGTGACGTTGCCCCCAACTTTTATCCGGCGGCAACTAGAGTCTGGCGGTTGAACTCCTCGGCCTGATTGGCGGCAAGGGACCAAGGCGCGGAGCCGGTCGTGAGCGCAGCGCCTTGGTCCCGTTGCAGGGTGAACTGGGCGGCATAAGCATCGGGCGTCAGCCAGCCGATGCGCGAGTGGGGCCGCACGGCATTGTAGTCGCGCCGCCATTCCTCGAGGGCTGCGATCGCTTGGGCGAGCGAGGTGAACAGCGTCTCGTTCAGGAACTCGTCGCGCAGCCGGCCATTGAAGCTCTCGATGAAGGCGTTCTGCACCGGCTTGCCGGGGTCGATGTAGTGCCAGTCGACTTGGCTGTCGGCCGTCCAGGTCAGGACGGCGTTGCTGGTCAGCTCCGTGCCGTTGTCGCTGCCAACCGCCTTGGGCTTGCCGTGCGCGGCGACCAGCCGGTCGAGCTCGCGGGCCACCCGCTTGCCCGACAACGAGAAGTCGGCGATCGCCAGCAGGCAGCGGCGGGTGCAGACGTCGTAGATCGCCAGGATGCGGAAGCGCCGCCCGCAGACCAGCTGATCGGCGATGAAGTCCAGCACCCACAGGTCGTGCGGCCGGGCCGGCACCGGCATGGCCGTCCTGGTGCCCAAAGCCCGCTTGCGGCCGCGTCTTCTGCGCACCATCAGCCTTTCCTCGCGATAGAGGCGGAACAGCCGCTTGTGGTTCACCGCGAAGCCCTCGCGGCGTAGGAAGATCAGCAGGCGGCGGTAGCCGAACCGGCGGCGCTCCCGGGCCAGCGCCACCAGCCGCTCGCGCAGGTGCGGATCTCCCAAGGACAAGTTTAAGTCTCGACAACCTCAGCTTCCTGGCTCGGTCGCCCGGCGATATTTGTCGTCCCACGAAGCGATGCAGGCACGCCTAAGCACGGGAGGCATAGATGGGTTCGCCCAGATGGGACCCATCGAGTTTTCTCTGTGCGGGGGTGTACCTGGGGTCCGATCCTGCTGGGCGCGGGGTAAGCGCTCCCGCGGGTAAGTCCACCGGGGAAGGTCGGTCGGTCGAAAGTGAGGCCGCCACCCCTCGATGGGCGCGGTCGACATTCAGACGGTATATGCCGAGATCATTGAGGACTGCAGCCAAGTTGCCAATGGATTGAGCGACGGCACGGTGAGTCACCGTGAACTCAGGGACGGCCGCGTAGCCCGTCGTGTATCAATCGGCGCAACGTCGGTTAGGCGGATTGTTATGCTGGAGGATCGGGCAATGGCGGCCGAGAAGTATGTGGCCTACTACCGAGTTTCGACGCAACGCCAAGGGCGCTCAGGTCTCGGCTTGGAAGCACAGCGCGAGGCCGTGCGGGCTCTTGTCGACCGCAACGGCGGCCGGTTGCTGGAAGAGATCACCGAAGTCGAAAGCGGCAAGCGCAGTGATCGCCCGGAGCTTCGCCGCGCGATCCGTCGTGCCAAAGTAAGTGGAGCTCGGTTGATGATCGCCAAGCTAGACCGGCTATCTCGCAATGCATCGTTTCTCTTGCACCTTCGCGACAGTGGCGTCCGGTTCATTGCGGCTGATTTACCCAACGCAGACGAAACCGTTGTTGGCATCATGGCCGTTATCGCCCAGCGTGAGCGCGAGGTAATCGCGCAGCGTACCAAATGTCCGTCGTCAGAACAATTGGCGCCGAGCGGGGCGTAGATTAGCGGAGTGTTGGCCTCGTCTGGAGGTTGATGTTAGGCGGCGAGTTTGCGGTGCTGCAAGCGCCGATGTTCGATGGTCTGCCGTTTGATCCTTTCGCGCTGTTGGATGATGGCCTCGGCCCTGCCGAAGTAGGCGTCGGCGGGCGTCACGTTGTTCAGGCTCTCGTGGTAGCGCCGGTGATTGTAGTGCTCGACGAACGCCGCGATCTGGCGTTCGAGGTCTCCGGGCAGGAAGTAGTTCTCCAGCAGGATGCGGTTTTTCAGCGTCTGGTGCCAGCGCTCGATCTTTCCCTGGGTCTGCGGATGGAACGGGGCGCCGCGAACATGGCTCATGTGCTGGGCTTCGATGTAGTCTGCCAGTTCGCCCGCGATGTAGCTCGGGCCATTATCGCTGAGCAGCCGGGGCCTGTGGTGGACATGGGCCTGGTCACAGCCTGATTCTGCCAGCGCCATGTCCAGCGTGTCGGTGACGTCCTCGGCCCGCATTGTGCTGCACAACTTCCAGCTGATGATGTAGCGCGAGAAGTCGTCGAGTACCGTCGAGAGGTACATCCAGCCCCACCCGATGATCTTGAAGTAGGTAAAGTCGGTCTGCCACATCTCGTTCGGACGCGTCGTTTTGGTGTGGAACGCATCAGCCGCCTTGATCACCACATAGGCCGGGCTGGTGATCAGATCGTGGACCTTCAGCAGGCGGTAAACCGTGGCTTCCGACACGAAGTAGCGCTTCTCGTCGGTGAACCGCACGGCCAGCTCGCGTGGTGACAGCTCGGACTGATCCAACGCCAGTTCGATGATCTGATCGTGCACCTCGGCGGAATCCGGTTCCACACCCGGCTTGGTGCCGAAGGCCGATCTTCCAGCGCTTCGGGGCCGCCATCAAGGTAGCGATCATACCAGCGGCAGAAGGTCCGGCGCGAGATGCCCAGTTGTTCCAGCGTTCGCCGGGCCGGCAAGTGGGACTGCTCGACGAGCCTGATGATCTCGAGCTTCTCGGATGCGGGATATCTCATGCGTCGTCTCCCCCATCCGCAATCATGCTTTTTTTCAGCAGACGGTTCTCAAGCGTCAGATCGGCAACGCATTCCTTCAGGGCGCCGACTTCGCGGCGCAGATCCTTGACCTCGTCGGTCGTGGCGGCGCGGGCGGTATCACCGGCAAGGCGGCGCTTCCCCGCTTCAAGGAACTCCTTCGACCAGGTGTAGTACAGGCTCTGGGCGATGCCTTCCTTGCGGCAAAGCTCAGCAATACTGTCATCGCCGCGCAGGCCGTCCAGAACGATACGGATCTTGTCCTCGGCCGAGAAGTGCCGCCGGGTCGCCCGCCGGATATCCTTCACCACATGCTCGGCAGGCTTCTTGGCGATGAGGGTTTGGCTCTCATCTTCGTTCCTTCGTCACTACGACGAGAGCCAAACCCTCCTTAAATCACAACCTCAAATCTGCGCCATAGGTGCTGACGGGGAACAGACTGGAACCTGGCGCCGCCCCGACACGATGCCCTGCAGATAGCAAGCTCCGCTGACCGTCATGCAACGCAATTGGCAGATAGCCGGACCGGAGCAGGAGCCACAAAGGTGTCGGGCGAGCTCGCGCCTTGGGTCGGGCCTTCGCGACTAGGCTCGCCGCCTCTTCGACATCTCGATCACATTGTCAGGGGAGGGCGTCTCACCCACGATGGATAGTAACCGCTTCTCCCACGTTTCGAGCGCGTGGCGTTTCTGAACACGATACCGACCTTGGTCATACACTTTGCGAAGGCCGGGCATTGCATGACCAATCACCTGCTCGCAGACGAAGTCCTCAATACCAAGCTCGCCTAATCTCGTTCTCACGGTTCGACGCAGATCATGTGTGACCCAGTGAGGCATCACACCGAGCCCTGCCTGCTTTTTCTGCTCGGCGATGATCGCATCAAGCCGTGACTTGTTCGGCGAGATGCCGGTGATCGGCCGCTTGCCGAACGATGAGGAGAACAGGAGGGCGTCGTTCCCGCTGAAGGCAGGGAGTCCACGCAAAATCTCTACGACGTACGGTGTCAACGGAATCTCGTGGGCAAGTTCCGTCTTATACCTTTCGGGTGGTACGACCAGCATGCCGGTGTCCCAGTCGATCTCATGGCGTCGAGCTAGCGCCCAGTCATTGAGCCTCTGACCGGTAAGCATGAGCACCTGGATCAACGGACCGAACGGGTAGCCCATGGTCTTGGCGGCCTCCCACACCGAGCGCAGTTCGGCGTCATTGAGTACGCGCTTCCGTTGGAGATCCTTGCCGGTTATTCCGAGCGTCTTGTCCTTGATGCTCGTAGCAGGGGATATGGCCACTCCGTAGCGGTCGCCCTCGGCACACCAGTTGAAGAACTTGCGAACCACCGCCAAGGCGTGACGGGCTGCGTATTTCCCTTTTTGCTTTTTGATCTGGTCCAGCCGCTCGATAATCTCGCGCTTGTTTATTTCGAGGACCGGCCGGTCGCGCCACACTGCGTCCTTGTCGTCCTTCCATTCGACCTGCCATCCCTTGGGCGTCCGCGTGTAGTGCGGCGTCTGTCCGAGAAAACCGCGACGCATGACGCCTTCGGTGGAGTGGGCAGTCCGAAGTTTCTTGCCTCGCTCGAACTCGAAAAAGGCATCGGCCGCCACCTCGAAGGCCTCGCCGCGGGCCTTGGCCTGCTCGATCGCCTTCCGCTTTTCCTGCTCTTTGGGTGTCGTGCCTTGGCGGTAGAGCCGCATCACGTCGGAGACCTGCTCGCGAGCCTCACCGAGGGATATCTGATCGGGATATCGGCCGAGCCGGTGATATTGGGGACCTGCCTGGCCCTTCCGTCGGCCAACCACAATGAAAGTGATCGTGCCTCGGTCGGTCACCTTGACCGCGAGGTTCCGAGTATGGGCGTCCCACACCATGTAGCGCTTCCCTGCAGGGGCAGGTTTCAGTCGCTTGAGGTCCTTATCGGTAAGCTTTCTCTTGTGGATGGCTGCTGGCATTCCCTGCTCTCCTGCTCTGGTTTCGGCGAATAACTGGCTAACGCCGGACGGCGTCTACGCAGGTTCCCCTAGGTTCCCCTATGATCCCTAAGGTGCCGAATAACACAGTGATTGCAAGAAGATAGAGAGCAATTCGAGGCGTGCTCAGGTTCCTTTATGTTACCCTACGTTGTTCAGATCCTTGAGTTTGTCGAACATCAGAACTCGCTTTCCGGGATGTCGTCGTCGGCAGGATAGTCCTCGGCCGGCGGTTCGTCGTCGCTGCCGATCAGGCCGGCGACCAGGGAGGTCTGCTCGCCCTTGCGCCGCACGGCATCGAGCTTGGCGCCGGGGAACGTCTTCAGAATGGCCTGCACCAACGGGTCGTTCTCGGCGCGGTTGCGCAGCTCGTCGCCCTTGGTCGCCTTCTGCTCGGCCAGCGTCGGCTTGCCGGCGTCGGACGATACCGACGCGATCCAGCGTCGGCCCGTCCACTCGCCCAGCAGCGCGCTCAGCCGCGGCGCCAGGTCGGCCGGCGCCTTGGCCTGCGGCCGGAACTCGATGAGGCCGGGCTCGCAGCGCACCTCATGCACGTGATGCATCAGGTGATGGACCAGGCGCGCCTCGCGGCGGCTCTCGAGCAGCGCCACCACCTCGGTGAAGGACCGGGGCGAAGGCGGCGCCTGGACCGGCTGCGGTGCCGCCGCGGCGATCGGCTGCGTCATCGCCTGTGCAGCCGCCCCGCCGCCGCCGCGCGGCGGCATGGCACCGCCGCCTGCGGCGGGAACGCCGCCGTTCTGCAGCGCCCGGATCGCGTCGGACGGCGAGGGCAGGTCGGCCGCATAGCAGAGCCTGATCAGCGCCATTTCGGCGGCGCGCAGCGGCGAGGGGGCCGACAGGGTCTCCTGCAGGCCCTTGAGCAGCAGGGTCCAGGCCCGCGTCAGTGCGGCCATCGACAGCTTGCCGGCCATGGCGAGCCCCTGCGCGCGCTCGCTGTCGGCCGAGCCGGCGGCGGCCTCGGGCGCCACCTTGAGCCGGGTCACCCAGTGCGTGAGCTCGAGCAGGTCCTGCAGGATGACCACGGGATCGGCGCCCGAATCGTGCATCTCGCCCAGCGCCGCCACGACGGCGGCGGCATCGCCGCGCATGGTCTTCTCGAACAGCTCCAGCACCCGGCTGCGGTCGGCCAGGCCCAGCATGTCGCGTACCTGCGCGGCATCGACCACGCCGCCGCCATGGGCGATCGCCTGGTCGAGCATGGAGAGGCCGTCGCGCACCGATCCGTCGGCCGCCCGCGCCAGAAGCGTCAGCGCCTCGGGCGAGATCTCGACCTTCTCCTGGGCCGCGATCGTGCCGAAATGCTCGACCAGCGTCTCGTGCGGCACGCGCTTCAGGTCGAAGCGCTGGCAGCGGCTCAGCACCGTCACCGGCACCTTGCGGATTTCGGTGGTGGCGAACAGGAACTTCACGTGCGGCGGCGGCTCCTCCAGCGTCTTGAGCAGCGCATTGAAGGCCTTCTCCGACAGCATGTGCACTTCGTCGATGATGTAGACCTTGTAGCGCGCCGAGACCGGCCGGTAGCGCACGCCCTCGATCAGCTCGCGCACGTCGTCGATGCCGGTGCGCGAGGCGGCGTCCATCTCGATCACGTCGACATGGCGGTCCTCGGTGATGGCCTTGCAGTTCTCGCACACGCCGCAGGGATCGACCGTCGGGCCACCCTTGCCGTCGGGGCCGACGCAGTTCAGCGCCCGGGCGATGATGCGGGCGGTCGTGGTCTTGCCGACGCCGCGCACGCCGGTGAGCATGAAGGCGTGCGCGATACGGCCCGTGGCGATGGCGTTGCGCAGGGTGCGCACCATCGCCTCCTGGCCGACCAGGGTGGTGAAATCGACAGGACGATATTTGCGGGCCAGTACCCGATAGGGAAGCGTCGTCTCCTTGGCTTCCGGCATGGCGAGGTCACCCGCTGATCTGCCGCGGCCCCTCGAGCCCGGCGGTCGTCGCGCCCGGCTGGCCGCCCACCGCGGCGGCATGCGCGGCGGAACGGGTGAGAGACCGGCATGACCCGAAGCGAATTCGTTACGGCTGCTTCCTTCCGGATCTGACCGGGTTGGCGACTGCTCCGCCCACACCGGCCCCTCGACGCGGTTATATCAGGAGTTGGGTCGCAGGGTGCAAGGGAGGAGTTGGCGGGACGTGGACCATTTCCCGCGCGCCTCGATGCCCTGGCGGCGGCTCCCGGCCGGCCTCCTGGGCGGTCGGCCAAGCCCTTGATGTGGCGTCAGAATCGCCCCGAGCCCACCCAGCGCCTCGGTCTCTGGCGCGGGATTTCGGCGTTTCTGTCGCAGAGCGGCGCAGGCGCTTGTCGGCGGTCGGCATAGCTTGTATCGGCTGGGCCATGTGTCCATCCGAGGAAGGAGAGGCGCCCGTGGTCGAAGCGAAGGCCGCGGGCGACGCTGCGGACGTCACCCTGCGCGCGCTGCAGCAGCGGATCCGGCAGCAGGAAATACTGGCCGAGCTGGGCGTCAGCGCCCTGCAGGGCGCGTCCTTCGACACGCTTCTCGCCGAGACCGCGCGGCTCACCGCCGAAGGCCTGCGCGCCGAGTTCTGCAAGGTGCTGGAGCACATCCCCTCCGAGAACCGGCTCCTGGTGCGCGCCGGCATCGGCTGGAATCCGGGCATCGTCGGCACCGCCAGCGTCGGCGCCGACCTGGCGTCGCCCGCCGGATTTGCGCTGCGCACCGGCAAGCCGGTGATCTCCAACCACCTCGAGAACGAGGAGCGCTTCAGGACGCCGGAAATCCTGGTGGAGCATGGCATCCACCGGGCGATGAACGTCATCCTGCAGGGCGACGGCCGGCCGTTCGGGGTGCTCGAGGTCGACAGCCGGTCGAAAGACGAGTTCGCCGAGCAGGACCTCGCCTTCCTGCAGGGGGCGGCGAATATTCTCGGCATGGCAATCGAGCGCGACCGCCATGAGAGCAATCTCAAGGCCGCCCTTGGACGTCACCAGGTCCTCCTCAGGGAGATGAACCATCGGGTGAAGAACAGCCTGATGATCGTCTCCAGCATGCTCCAGCTTCAGGCCAGCGATGCCGGCGATCCGACCCTCACCCGGCATCTTGAGGAGGCGGCGCAGCGTGTGTCGGCCGTGGCCAAGGCGCACGACCAGCTGTTCGCCGGCTCCGATGTCGAGCGGATGGATCTTGGCAAGTATGTCGAGGCGATCTGCAGGGATCTCGACGCCAGCGTCGCGCACTGCGTCATCCACACGGAAGCCCAGCAGGACATCGAGGTCGCCACCGATCGCGCCATATCGGTGGCGCTGATCGTCAACGAGCTCATCACCAACGCCGCGAAATACGCCTACAAGGACCTGTCGGACGGCAAGATCTGGATCACGGTTGCCGGCGCGGGCAGCGACAAGCTCTCGATCTCGGTGCGCGATGAGGGCGCCGGCCTGCCGGCGGGCTTCGATCTCAACAAGCCGAAGGGCCTCGGCATGCGGATCATCACGGCCTTCGTGAAGCAGTTGGGCGGCACGCTGGCGATTCACACCCGCAACCCGGGCACCGAGTTCGTCGTCACCATACCGCGCGGCCGGCCGGCTTAGCGGTTCGGTTCGCCGACCTTGTCGAGCGTCAGGATGATGAACTTGTGCAGATCGGCTGCGGTGAGGACGCGCCGTTCCTGGAGCTGGAACAGCGTCTGGCGGGCCAGCACGAAGCGAGCGGTGATCACCATCGTGCGGCCGTCGAGCACCATGTCCTTCGGCAGCCGCAGGGTGAAGGGAATCGGCACCTGCCAGCCGCTGCGCACGACCTGCTCGGTGAGGACCTCGCCCGCCGGCGATTTCGAAACGTCGAGAAGCCGCACCTGCAGCTCGACGCCTCGCGGCAGCGACATCCTTTCCAGGTAGGACGCGGCGCCTTCGATGGCGATCGATGGCGGCAGCTCGTCGCCCAGGTTCCGCAGCAGGCTGCTGACATGGAACATCACGACCTGGCCCTGGGCGTCGAGCATGCAGGTGAAGCGGAAGGGAACCGAGGTGCCATCGCGACGGCGCCGCCAGCCGGTGCCGGTGATGGTCGTGGAGACCTGCTGGGTGCCGACCGTCTCTTTCTCCTCTTCGGTCGTGATCCAGGGCTTGCCGTCCAGGGCAATGGTCACGAAGGCGGGATCGGCGCGCCGGGTCTCGCTGCCGACCCTGCCGGCGCAGCGGGAAAGTGCGGCGAAAGAGGGGGCAGCCGCCTCCTGGGCGAGCGCCGGGCCGGCGACGAGGCAGGCAAACACAAGCAGGCCGAAGATGCGCATGGTGGTCCTCAGATACGGCGAGCAGTTGCCCCGATCGGCGCGTCCGCCGGCGCCTTTGTTTTTCTATCATGCCCGGCCATCGCTGCGCTTTGCGCTAGCGCAAGGCTGCTCAGCGATCGGCGCGAGCCCGGTCGGGCCGCTCCAACCCGAGATGGTCGCGCAGGGTGGTTCCTTCGTACTCGCAACGGAAGAGGCCGCGCTCCTGCAGCAGGGGCACCACGAGGTCGAGGAACGCGTCGAACTGGCCGGGGAAAAAAGGCGGCATGACGTTGAAGCCGTCCGCGGCGCCGGCGCGGAACCATCTCTCCAGCACATCGGCGACCTGCTCGGGGCTGCCCACCAGCAGCAGATGACCGCGCGCGGCGGCCACGCGATGGAAGAGCTGCCGCAGGGAAAGCTTCTCCCGCCGCGCCATCGCCAGCAGGAGGGCGGCCCGGCTCTTGAGATGCTCGGTCTCCGGCAGGTCGGGCACGGGCTCGTCCAGCGGATAGGCCGACATGTCGGCCCCCAACCGTTCCGACAGCACGGTGAAGGCCTGCGCCGCGTCGATGGTGGCGTTGAGGTCAGCGAAGATTGCCTGCGCCTCGCGCTCGGTCCGGCCGATCACGGGAAACACGCCGGGCATGATCAGCACGTCGCGGGGATGCCGGCCGTATTCGGCGATCTGCGCGTGCAGGCCTTGATAAAAGGCCTGCGCCTCGCCGAGTTCGTTCTGCGCCGTGAATACCACGTCGGCGATGCGCGCCGCCAGCGCCTGGCCGGGGCCCGAGGAACCCGCCTGGATGAGCACGGGATGGCCTTGCGGCGGCCGCGGCACGTTGAGCGCGCCGTCGACGGCGAAGTACCTGCCCTGGAAATGCGGGACATGCAGGCTGCCGGGGCGCACGAAATGGCCGGCCGCCTTGTCGGCGACGAAGGCGTCGTCGTCCCAGCTGTCCCACAGGATGCGGCAGGCTTCGGCGAACTCCCCTGCCATCGCATAGCGCTCGGCATGCGGCGGGTGCTGGCGGCCGAACACGGCGCTCGACTTGGCGTAGGCGGTGGTCACGACGTTCCACGCCGCGCGCCCGCCGGACAGGTGGTCCAGCGAGGCGAAGGCGCGGGCGACATGGTAGGGCTCGGCATAGGTCGTGGAGGCGGTGGCCGCGAGCCCCAGCCGGCGCGTGTTCATGGCGAGCGCCGACAGAAGCGTCAGCGGCTCGAACTTGCCGATGGTCGAGGGATGCTCGCCGTAGCCGGTGGCGAAGCCGTCGCCCAGGAAGAACATGTCGAACTTGCCGCGCTCGGCGGTAGCGGCGATGTGCTGCATCAGCGCGAGGTTGGGCCAGCCGCTGGTCACGGCGTCGGGATGGCGCCAGCCCGCGACGTGATGGCCCGGCGTCTGTACGAAGACGCCGAGACGCATCTGGCGGCGCTGCTCCACGCCTCGCCTCAGTGAGCGGAGTGGCGCATGCCGCCATCGACCGCAATGACCGTGCCCGTGATGTAGCGGGCGGCGGGCGACGCCAGGAAGGCGACGAGATGCGCCACATCCTCGGGTTCGCCGAAATAGCCGATGGGGATGTTCCTCTCGATGAAGGCGCGGCGCGCCTCTTCCGTCGGATGAAGCTTCTGCAGGATCTGCTCGCTGTTGATGCGGCCGGGCTGGATCGTGTTGACGGTGACGCCGTCGGCCGCGACGTCGCAGGCCAGGCCCTTGGCCCACAGATGCAACGCGGCCTTGGCGGCGACCGCCGCATTGAGGCCGCGCGGTTCCATGGTGCCGCTGATGCTGATGACGCGTCCCCAGCGCTGCCGGCGCATGCCGGGCAGCAGCGCGGTGGTCAGGAGCCGGGCCGACGTGAAGTTGAGCGCGAAGGCCTCGTCCCACAACGCCTCGCTTGCCTCGACAGTGGTCGGCCGCGAGCCGCCGGCGCAGTTGACCAGGATGTCGACCTGGCCGAGCGCCGCGATCGCCTCGTCCGCGACGCGCGATACGTCGCCGGCCCGCGTGATGTCGCCGGCGATCGCCGTGACGTTGGCGTGTCGCTCGATGCTCTCCGCTCTGCGGGCAGTCGCTATCAGCCGGACGCCCTGGCTGGCGAGCAGGTGCACGATACCGGCGCCGATGCCGGCGCTCGCCCCCGTCACCAGGGCTGTTCGTCCCCTGAGCTCGTAGTCCATCGCGTCCCGGCGGAGGAGGGGTTCAGGAGCCTCGCGTCGGGACCACCGCAATGTCCACCGACGGGCGCAGCTCGGAGCAGACCTTCAGCACCTCGTGGATGTTGCTCTTCATGAACTTGTCGAACGGCGTGTCGTCCTTCAGCGCGCTCTCGTCGATGGCGGGGAAGGCCTGCTGCTTCAGGATGTAGTCGAAGCGCGACGCCCATTTGCGGGCGCCGAGCCGCGCCGTAGTCGAGCAGTTGTCGACCATGTAGGACACGCCCTTGTAGTCCATGTAGGGGTTGAGCGAATTGACCGCCTCGATGATCGATTCGTTGGCGATCTCCGAATAGGGGTGGCCGCGGTCCTTCAGCAGGTCGACCTGGGCCATCATGCAGGCGAGGTAGACGCCTGCCGTTTCCGGATTGATCGGCGCATAGTTGCGCTCGCTGTTGGCGCGCACCTTCTCGCCCACCACCCACATGTCGGTGCTGTCGATCTTGCCCATCGGGTAGGTGCCGTGGCGGCGGGTCGCCTGGATGACGCTGCGCACCTCGTTGCCCGAGGCGACGTCGTCGTAGATTTCCTCGAGGATCTCGCGCGAGGGATGGTAGGCGGCGTTGAAGGCCTTGCGGAAGGCCGCCTTCTCCTTGTCGTCGAGCTGCTCGTAGACCGCCTTCAGGCCGGAGCGCGAGATGGTCTTGCTGATCGGCCCGGTGATCGACTCCGACGTGTTGAGATAGGCGTCGTCCTTGGCCATGCCCTGGCCGAGGTAGCGCGCATAGAGGCTCTCGGCGATGCCGTGCACGGCGCCCAGCAGGATGCCGCGCTCGCCGAAGATGTCGGAGCGGTACTCCGATTCGAGCGTGGTCTCGAACGTGTAGGGCGAGCCCAGCGCCACCGACCAGCCGAGCGCGTAGTCGGTGGCCTTGCCGTTGACGTCCTGCTGCACGGCGAAGGAGGCGTTGATGCCGGCGCCGTTGACCTCGCGGCCCTGCTCATAGAGCCGCCGCACCGACGGGCCCATGCCCTTGGGGCAGACGGCGATGACGTTGATGTCCTTGGGGAAGTCCTCGCCCTCGGCTTGCAGGTGCGACAGCAGGAAGCCGTGGCTCAGCCCCAGCGTCGTGCCCGGCCGGAAGGCGGCGAAGATCTTCTTGTAGTTCTCGGCGAAGGCGGCATCGGAGATCAGCAGCAGCGACATGTCGCTCTCGCGGATCACGTCGTACATTTCGCCCAAGGTGCCATTCTGCTTGGTGAAGCCGACGGCGGCGGCCTCCTTCATCGACGACGAGCCCTCGCGCAGCCCGACCTTCACCCGGATGCCGGTGCCCTCGAGCGATTCGCGCAGGTTCTGCGCCTGGGCCGGTCCCTGCGAAGACCAGCCGATGACGCCGATCTGGCGGATGCCGTCGAAGGCCTTGGGCAGCAGCGGAAAGAGGTGGCGGCCGCCGGCGACGATGGTTTCCTCGCGGTCGGCCATCTTGACGACACGGGTTTCGAACACCTTGGAGGTGAAGCTCATTGCCAAGTCCTCGGTCTGAGATGATTCCTGCCCCTGGCGAAGGGTGGAGGCCGGGTTAGCACGGGCGAGAAGCCGTATCAAAGTCCCCGGCCGGCTGCGCTCCTGCCGCACGCAACTATTGCGTTAGCTCGTCGGTCTCCCTACAATTACAGTTGCGAAGCTCGGGGCGGGGGAGTTGCATTGACGAGCGGGGAGCACATACAGGGAATTGGCAGGAGTGTCTTTTGGCGCGGTATTCCCGCGGCCGTCGGACTGCGTCTTCGGCGGGCAGTCGATGAATAAGTACCGCATCTACCGGGACCTTGCTCTGGCCCGTCGTGAGGAGGCCGCTGGCGCGACGTCCGACGGGGCGGTGCGGCTCGCCGGCCCCCACAAGACACGGCCGGAGCTTACTTGGCGCGACCATCTCGCCTTGCTGTTGAATATCGGAGCCGAGATCGAGCACAGTCTGATGGTGCAATATCTCTACGCCGCCTATTCGCTGGGCGGGATGCAGGTGCCTCCCGAGCACCGGCCGATGGTCGCGCACTGGCAGGAGAGCATCCTCGCCGTCGCCAAGGAGGAGATGGGGCATTTCCTCACGGTTCAGAACATCCTCACGTTGATCGGGGCGCCAATCAACCTGGAGCGGCAGAACCTGCCCTGGGATGGGCCCTTCTATCCTTTCTCTTTCCAACTGGAGCCGCTCACGCTCGATTCTCTGGCTCGCTATGTCTATGCCGAGATGCCGGCCGAGGGCCATGCCGCCCTCGACGGCGACGATCACCCGCGTAGGGACCTGCTGCGGCGCATCACACAACGCGCCATCCGGCAAGGTGGTGGTGGGGCGCCCCATCGCGTAGGCGAGCTCTACGAGGAAATCATCGAGCTGATTGCCGACACGAAGCGCATACCGGAGGCGCTCTTTCAGGAGCAGACCTTCGCTTCACAGGCGGACAGCGACGATTGGGGCCGCGGCCATCAGCCCGATCCGCGCCTGCTCGATGCGGGCGGGAGTTTGAAGCCGACAGCCAAGACCGGAGAGCCCAGCGTCGACGCCCACGTCATGATCGATCGGGTCGCCACCCGCGGGCAGGCGATCGACGCGCTGAAGGCGCTTGCTGCGCAGGGCGAGGCGCCGACCTCGTTCAACGGCAGCAACGAGCTCTGCCATTTCGATCGCTTCGTCAAGATCTACGAGCAGTTCGAGAGTCACCAGGGCGAGGTTTGGCAGCCCGCCCGATGTGTTCCGCTCAACCCGACGACCCTGAAATCCGACCAGCCGGATCAGTCCAATTACATTTCGGCAAAGCATTCGTGGAAATGGGCCAGCTTGTTCAATCTCCGCTATCGCATGCTGCTGCGATATCTCGCCCACACGTTTCGGCTGGCGCGCGTCACGCGCGGCGACAGCCCGAACCTTCGCGCCATGGTGATGCACCGGGTGTTCGGCGAGATGTACAATCTCAAGACCATCGCTGGCATTCTCGTGCGGTCGCCGATGCACGACGACGACAGCACGCACATGGCCGGCCCGCCGTTCGAGCTGCCCTACACATCGCATTTGCCGGAGACGGAACTCGACATCTGGAACAATCATCGCGATCTGATGGGCAATTCCGAGTACATCTGCATTGCGTTGCGCGAGTCCGGCGCGTCGGATCAGGCCTATCTGTCGGCGCTGATCGATCTCGACAGCCAGGCGCGCGCCTGGACGGAGCGGATCATCGCCGGTCTGCGTTTATCTGAAAGGCCGTTCGCATGACGATCAAGGGCTTGCGCATCCTGCCGCCATTCGCGATCGGCCGGCTGGGCTCGGCGGCGGAGCCGATGAGCAACTATACGATCGACGATGAGCCTGCCGACCGGAGGCATCCGCTGGGGTTCCGCAAGATCAAGGGGAAACCCACGCTGGTTGTCGATGAGGCAACCGGCGAGATTCGCGACGTGCCGGGTCCGGACACGCCAAGCTTCAAGCAGGACGCACGCATCCGCCCGGTGGCGCCGTTTCTCGAAGTGTTCGTGGTCAGCGAAAACGACGTCCTCGAGCCGCTGACGCTCGACCTGTTGCGCCGCGAAGGACTGGATGAGACGAAGGTCTCGTGGCGCGCCCACGTCGCCAACCGCAAGGTCTTCCGGCGCACTACCGACGAGAACGATATCGTGCGGGCGGATACCGGCTGGTTTTCCGGCCATGAACGGCGTCGGCTCGAAGGTCATTGCGCCAACTTCGTGCGGTCCACCGATTTCATCGACTTTGGCGACATGCGCTTCGTCAGGCCGACCGCGCGATATCCCGAAATCAGGCTGCGCTTTACACCGGCCAAGGGACTGATCTACGGACCCAACACCACTCGTGACGGCAAGTCGGATCCGGCGATCGACGGGAGCCGCGCCATATACGATGCGAACAAGGGCAGCTGGTGCGGTTTCGGTGGCGACAAGGAGACTGCCGAGTCGGCAAGCTTCCACAACGAGACCTTGCCGCCGTCCCTCTACGCCATTGACCCACCCGCGCCGTCGTGGCTGCACAACAACATAGCCGTCAGCCGCGGCTACCTTGACGATGCCTGCGACGGCTTCGTCGAGGTTCGCTTGACGGTCGACGGCAACGAGCTCACCGCGACCGCCCGCATTTGCGCCGCGCCGCCGGCGGTGGTGCCCGAACTCGCTGTTCATACGCAGCCTCGCCGACGATCTCGACCAGATAGTTCACGGTCCCGACGTTTCCGAAGACGAGCCCGAGACGGTCGTCCGGGCGCGCGCCGAGGACATCGTGCGCCGCGCCTATGAAACCGTGCGCTTCATGAACGTGGCCGTGATGAACGGCAACAACTTCAAGGGACGCCCCGCCCTCCTGCTCGATTCGATGCCGGAGGAGGAGGCGGCCAACACGCAGCGGACGATCCGGCCGGTCATGCCGGCCGGCACCGTCGATACCCTGGCCATCATGACCCTGCATGAGCAGGTGTTCGCCGCGCTGCGCGGCCGGGCGGCGCCGTGGTTCTTGCGTCTGCTGCGCAAGCCGGACGAGGTCGCGGACTTCACCGATCGCGGCCGCCGCAAGATGCCGGCGCTGATGTGCGGCGCCGACAACAACTATCTGGCGCTCACGCACCGCCAGATCGACACTATCCGGAGAGCCGGCGAGCAGTCGCCGTTCGATCCGGAGACGGGAGCGCCGCCGTCGCCGTCGAGGCTGACGCCGCGCAATCTGTCGGCGCAGCTTCACTACAAGGCGGCGGGCAATCCGATCAGCGCGGCGCTCGTGACGGCCGTCGCCAACTGCTGCCCCGGACTCGAGGTCGACTTTCGCGCGGTCTGGCGGCGCCTGTTCAAGGGCTTGGTGCTGCGCGAGTACGACAGTCTCGTCGTCGATGTGGACGAGGATTGCGATCCCAACCACAGGAAGCTCAAGGGCCATCGCCTGCTGCGTGTCTTTCCACCCTGCGGCGACCCTCGCCATGACGAGGGCATTCCGGCGGTGACCCAGATGTTCGGGCCGACATCGTCCGACCCGAAGGGCAAGATGGTCCTGACGACGGACATGAATCCGGCCGGCCTGGCACCTTTGGAATGGTCCAATGCGCTGGCGCCGATCCTGAAATACGCCGGCCGGTCCGTACGCTGCGAGTTCACCCGCGACGAATCCTGGGAGCTGGGCGACGTGCAGACGCCCTTTGACGACCCGATCAGCGCCGAACTCGAGGTTAGATCGTTCTTCGACGACGATACGGCCGTCATTTCGAAGGCCCTGGCCCAGGCCGGTGAGCTGACGCAAGGCCTCTGCTCCCCCTGGCAGAACGACTATCGGGAATGCTCCTGCTACTACTGGGCCTCGGCACGGCCCGACTACGTCAACGTTGAGGCGACATCGAGCGGTTTGAGCAAGGGCGACAACTGGCTCCAGAAGGATCGCACCGGCGACTACGTTCCCGACGACTATGTCGATAGCCGGCTCATCCACTATGACGACCTGTTCAAGAGGTGGGAGAAGCTGCTGAAATTCCAGGTCGGCGGTCGAGACGTGCCCGAATAGGAGGAAGACGGGTGAGCCGCGTCGACGCCCGCCGCTACATGCAGACCGCGAGGCCGCGCGTCCCGCACGGCCATCTCGTCGAAACCGCGCTGGGCGGTCATTTGTTCGTCGCCGACGGCAGCCGCCTGTTCGACGTCGAGGTCGGGCTGTTCGGCCAATTCGATCAGGCTGAGAGGGAGGGCCGCTCGGACGCCTTCGCCGCGCTGCTGGAGCAGGGCGGGCTTGGCGGCCCGCCGCTGATCGACGACCGGCCCCTGTCGCCGCCGGCCACCCACGCCCTGTCGCTCGCTGTCGCCCAGAAATGCAATCTGGGCTGCGCTTACTGCTACGCCCAGCAGGGCGAGTTCGGCGGCGCGGCGAAGAACATGGCGCTGGCCGATGCCGAGCGGGCGGTCGACCTGCTGGTCGAGGGCGCCGAGCCCGGCGCGCGACTGAACCTCGCCTTCCTGGGCGGCGAGCCGCTGGTCAACCGCGCCGTGCTGCAGGCGGCGACCTTGCGCGCGGCGGCGCTGGCGCAAAGCAGGGGCCTCGACATCACCTTCTCGATCACGACCAACGGCACCCTGCTCACCGAAGCCGACGCCGACTTCTTCGAGAACCACGGCTTTGCGGTCACCGTCAGCCTCGACGGGCCGCGGGCGGCGCACGATGCGCTGCGCCCTTACAAGAGCGGCCGCGGCAGCTTCGACGCGGTGATGCGGAGGCTCGAGCCGTTGCTGGCGCGCCAGCGGCGCATGCAGGTCAGCGCGCGCGTGACGGTCACGCCGTCGAACCTGGAATTGCGCCGCACCCTCGACGAGTTCGTCGCCGCCGGCTTCCACAGCGTCGGCTTCGCGCCGATGCTCGCCGCGCCGAGCGGCGTGGGCGAGATGCAGCCCGACGATCTCGAGGTCATGCTGGGCGAGCTGATCGATTGCGGGCATGCCTACGAGCGCCATGTGCTGGCCGGCGAGCGCTATCCCTTCGCCAACATGGCGAACGCCATGCGCGAGCTCCGGCGCGGCACCCACCGGCCTTACCCCTGCGGCGCCGGCGCGGGCTACCTCGGCGTCTCGGCCGACGGCGAGCTCGCGGCATGCCATCGTTTCGTGGGCGACGAGGAGGGCGCGATGGGTTCTCTCTCGACCGGCATCGACCGGGCGCGCCAGGCGGATTGGCTCGCCGGGCGGCACGTCCACCGGCAGGAGCCCTGCCGGTCCTGCTGGGCGCGCTATCTGTGCGGCGGCGGATGCCATCACGAGGTGGTCCGGCGCGGCCGGCCGGCCTGCGACTACATTCGGGGCTGGCTGCATTATTGCCTGGAGGCCTACCTGCGCCTGTCGTCGGCGCTGCCGGAGGTCTCGCCCGGGGTCGATCGGACCGCGGCGTGAGCACGGTCTGCGTCGTCGGCGGCGGGCCGGCGGGCAGCACCTTTGCCAGCCGGATGGCCGGGCTCGGCCATGACGTCTGGTTGATCGAGCGGCAGTCGTTTCCCCGGCGTCACCTCGGCGAATCGCTGGGCCCCGGCGTCCTGCCGCTGCTGGAGATGACCGGCGCGCGCGGGCCGGTCGAAGCGCGCGCGCGGCCGGTGCGCAGGGTGGACGTCAAATGGGAGGCGGCCGTCGAGATGCGGGAGGATCCGCGCGAGCAAGGCGCGATCGTCGATCGTGGCGAGTTCGACCGGCTGCTGCTCGAGCGCGCCTGCGCGCTCGGCGTGCGTGTCCTGCAGCCCGCGACCGTTCGCACCTGTGAGGCAGGCGATGGCGGATGGAGGCTCGGCGTCGAAGCGCAGGGCCGGAGCGTCCGCCTCGACGTCGACTTCCTCGCCGACGCCCGCGGTCGCGCCGGCGCGGCCGCCGGGTCGCGGCGGCGGATCGCGCGCCGCACGCTCGCGCTCTACGCCTACTGGCGGGGTGCCGGCCTGCCCCGCCAGCCTCGCATCGAGGCCGCCGGGGAGGCGTGGTACTGGTCCGTGCCGCTTCCCGACGGGACCTGCAACACGCTGGCCTTCGTCGATGCGCAGCGCTTTCGCGACGGACGCGCGCCCGGGGCGACGCTGGCCGCAAGGTTCCTCGATCTCCTGCGGCGCTCCGGGCTCATGGCCGGCTGCCGCGACGCTGAGATGCTGGGCCCCGTCTTGGCGATCGATGCCACGCCCTTTGTCGACGAGCACTGCGCGACGGCATCGACGATCAAGGTCGGCGACGCGGCCCTGGCCATCGATCCGCTGTCGTCGAGCGGCGTGCAGAAGGCGATCCAGGGCGCGCTCCAGGCGGCGATCGTCGCCAACACCCTGCTGCGTCGGCCTGAGGGGGCCGATGCGGCGCTGGACTTCTACCGCTCGACCCTCGCCGAGGCGTCGGAGCGGCATTGTCGTTGGGCCGCCGGCTACTATCGCAAGGTCGCGGAGCGGGGCGGCGGGCCGTTCTGGCAGGACCGTGCCGCCGGCGCCGAGCCGGTTCCTGCGCCGCCGCCCACGCCGCTCGATGCGCACGCCTTGTCGGCGACCGGAGTCGGCCTGTCGCGCCAGCTCGAATTCGTCGAAGTGCCGTGCCTCGACGGCGAGTTCGTCGTGCTGAAGCCCGCCCTCCGCCATCCCGGGCTCGAGCGCCCCGTGGCCTATCTCGGCGGCCAGGAAATCGCGCCGTTGCTGCGCGGCTTGCCGGTCGGCTTGACAGCGCTGCAGATCGCGCGATCGTGGACGGATCGGATCCCCCTTGAGTTCGGCCTGGCGATCGCGGGCTGGATGCTGAACCGGGGGATCCTGGTGTCGCAGGCGTTTCGGTCGCGCGAGGGCGGGCGATGACGGCATCGATCTCGGACTGGCTGAAGGAGCTCGATCTCGGGCAATACGCCGCGTTGTTCGTCGACAACGAGGTCGATCTCCAGACGCTGAAGATCCTGGGCGACGGCGACCTGAAGGAGCTCGGGCTGCCCTTCGGGCCGCGCAAGCGGTTGCTCGCCGCGCTGCGGCAGGGCCAGCCAGCCGAAACCGTGAAGCGCGCCGCGGCGCCGGAGGGGGAGCGGCGCCAGCTCACGGTGCTGTTCTGCGATCTGGTCGGCTTCACCGAGTTGACCCTGGGGGTCGATCCCGAACTCCTGGAGACCATCATCCGCGAGTACGAGGACGCTTGCGCGACCTGCATCGGCCGCTACGACGGCTTCATCTACCGCCTGCTGGGCGACGGCATCCTGGCCTTCTTCGGCTTTCCCCTGGCGCACGAGGGCGAGGCGGCGCGGGCGATCCGGGCGGCGCTGGAGATCGTGGAAACGATATCGCGCCTCGAGGTGCCGGAGGTCGGGCGCCTCAAGGTGCGCATCGGCATTGCCACCGGCATCGTCGTGGTGGCCGCCGGCAAGCGCAATGTCGTGGGCGAAACCATGAACCTCGCGGCCCGGCTCCAGGCCGTCGCCGAGCCGGGCGGCATCGTGGTGAGCGAGCGCGTCCACCGGCTCGCCGGCGGCGAGTTCGACTACGAGAATCTGGGCCAGCTCGACCTGAAGGGCATCGCCGCGCCGACGCGGGCCTACCGCGTGCTGGGCGTCAGCGCGGCGGTCAGCCGCTTCGACGCCGCCGTGCGCGAGAAGGTGTCGCCCCTCGTTGGGCGGGCGCGCGAGATGGAGCTCCTGCTCGACCGCTGGCGGTCGGTCCGCGACCGTGGCGGCGGCCAGGCCGTGCTGCTGTCGGGCGAGCCCGGCTTCGGCAAGAGCCGCATCGCCAGCGCCCTTCTCGAGGGCCTCGAGGCCCAGGGCGCGCGCTCGCTGCGCTTTCAATGCTCGCCCTTCTACGTCAGCAGCGCCTTCTATCCGATCAGCGCCAATTTCGAGCGGACGCTTGACTTCGACCGCGACGACTCGCCGGACTCCCGGCTGGACAAGCTCGAAGCCATGGTCGTCGGGCACGGCCTGCCGCCCGGCGATGCGCAGCTGGTCGCCGCCATGCTGTCGCTGCCCCATGAGAGGCGATACGGCCCCCTGACCATGGCGCCGCGGCTGGTGAAGGAAGAGACCATCCGGGTTCTGGTCGACATCGTGAAGGCGGCGGCGCTCGCCCAGCCCTGCCTGCTGCTGTTCGAGGACGTGCACTGGGCCGATCCGACGACGGTCGAAACGCTGGGCCTGCTCGTCGAGCGCCTTGGCGACATTCCGCTTCTCGTGGTGCTGACGCACCGGCCGGAGTTCGAGCCGCCGTGGTCGGTGTCCGCCAACGTGACCGCGCTCGACCTCGCCAGGCTGGCGCCGGCGCAGAGCTGGGAGCTGGTGACGAACCTGACGGTCGGCAAGGAGCTGCCGGCCGACCTGGTCGAGCAGATCATCGCCAAGACCGACGGCGTGCCGCTCTTCATCGAGGAGATGACCAAGACGATCATCGAGTCCGGCGACCTGATCGACCTGGGGGACCGCTACGCCTACGCCCGTCCGTTCATCAGCGTGTCCATCCCCGAGACGCTGCGCGATTCGCTGATGGCGCGGCTGGATCGCGTCTCGGCGGTGAAGCGGATCGCCCAGGTCGGCTCGGTCATCGGACGCGAGTTCGGCTACGAGCTGCTGGCCGAGATCGAGACGATGGGCGAGGCCGAGCTTGCCGACGTGCTCTCGCGCCTCGTGGCGTCCGAGCTGGCGTCCTGCCGCGGCGAGATTCCCGACGCGGTGTACACCTTCAAGCATGCGCTCGTGCAGGACGCCGCCTACGATTCGCTGCTGAAGAGCCAGCGCATGACGATCCACGGCAGGATCGCGCAGGCGCTGGAGAGTCGCTGGCCGGAGACCCGGGAGGCCAAGCCGGAGCTGCTGGCCCATCACTACACCGCGGCCGGCCTGTTCGAGGCCGCCATGCCCTACTGGCGGCGCGCCGGCGAGCTGGCCATGCAGCGCTTCGCCTTGCCCGAGGCGATCACCCATCTCAGCAACGGCATGTCGCTGATCGAGAAGCTGGCGCCGGGTCGCCAGCGCGATGTCATGGAGCTGGAGCTGCGCACCGTGCTGGGCCCGGCCGTGGTCGCCCAGCGCGGCTGGGGGCAAGGCGAGGTCGGCCGCATCCTCGAACCGGCTTGGCTGCTGGCCCAGTCGCTGGATCACCGTCGGTCCTATGCGCCCGTTCTGCATTCCCTGTGGGTCCATTACCTGTGCGTGGACCGGCTCGCCGTGTCGCTGCAGACGGCGGAGAAGCTGCTTGCCGCCGGCGCCGCCGCAGGCGACGACGGGCTGGAAAGCGTCGGCCATCGCGCCGCCATCGGGTCGCACTACTGGCTGGGCAATTTCACCGCCGCGCGCCGCCATGGCGACATCCTCCACGCCATGTACGATCCGCAGCGCCACTGGCACATCGTCCAGCTCACCAACACCGACCCGCTGACCGGCGACGGCATATACCGCGGGCAGTATCTCTGGATGCTGGGCTACCCCGACCAGGCGCGGGCGGCGAGCGACGCCAAGGATGAGCATGCGCGGCGGCGCAACCATCCGTTCGACCTCGCCTTCGCCCTCACGCTCGGCGCCCAGGTCTTCGACTATCTCTGCGAGCCCGAGGAGCTCCTGCGGCGCACCGAGGAGGCGGCGCAGGTCTGCCGCACCCACGATGTCGCGCTGCTGGGCGAGATCATGGTCGAGATCAGCCGCGGCATCGTCTCGCTGCGCGCCGGCCGCGCGGCCGAGGCCGCGCTCCAGCTCGACGGCGCGATCGGCCGGCTCGGCGCGACCGGCCACCGCGTTTGGGTCCGCTATCTGCGCGCCCTGCAGGGCGAGGCGCTTGCCCTGACCGGAGATCTCCACAACGCCAGGGCGCTCATCGAAAGGAGCATCGCGGCGACCGAGCGCGGCGAGGAGCGGGTCCACTACGCCGAACTGCTGCGGCTGCGCGGCTGGGTGCTGATGTTGCAGGGCCGCACCGCGGAGGCCGAGGCGAGCCTGCGCGCCGCGATCGATGCCGCGCGCGCCCAGGAGGCGAGGTCCTGGGAGCTGCGCGCCGCGACGACCTTGGCGCAGCTGCTGGCCGGGCGCGGCGAGCGCGCGGCGGCCCGCGAGCTGCTGTCGGGAATATATGGCTGGTTCGGCGAGGGCTTCGACACCAGGGACCTGCGGGCGGCGAAGGTGCTGCTCGACATGCTCCAGGACCGTCCGGCCGTCCTGCCGGCGGCCGGGCGCTGAGGGCTTCAACAGGGGAAGAACGATGGCGAAATCGAACGAGATCAAACGGGCCATTGTGGCCGCTGAAAAAATCTTCATGGCCCGGTACAGGGAGGGCGATGCGCCCGGGCTGGCGGCGCTCTATACCCGCGACGGGCAGATCCTGCCGCCGAACACCGGCGTCGTGAAGGGCGCGGCGAATCTCAAGAAGCTGTTCCAGGGCTTCTGGAAGGAGGGTGCCACGGTGATCAAGCTCGACACGGTGGAAGTCGAAGGCGCCGGCGACATGGCCTACGAGGTCGGCAAGTACGCGCTGTCCGGCAAGGCGGGCAAGATCGACCACGGCAAGTACATCGTGGTCTGGAAGAAGGTGAACGGCCGGTGGAAGCTGCACCGCGATATCTTCAACACCAACATGCCTGAAACGAAGGGCGGGGCGTCCTAGCCCGGCGGCAGGCAGACCAGAGGGGCAAGCGATGAGCGTCTCGGCCCTTTTCGCGCGCGCGGTCGCCCTGGTCGGCGGGACCGCCCTCCAGATGCGGCGCCTGACCGGTGGCACGCCCGAGCCGGCATGGGGCAGCGCGCCGTCGATCCCCCCGGCGAGGCCGCAGGGCGCCATCCCGACGCTCAAGATGCCGACGGCCCGTGGCTGGAGCCCCGGCCAGACGCCGGTGGCGGCGCCCGGGCTCGCGGTCAACGCCTTCTCGGCCGGCCTCGATCATCCGCGCTGGATCGAGGTGCTGCCCAACGGCGACGTGCTGGTCGCCGAGGCCATGAGCCCGGACCGCCCGCCGCGCTCGGTCTTCGACTACGCCATGATCAGCACCATGAAGCGCGCCGACGCCATGGGCGTGAGCGCGAACCGCATCACGCTGCTGCGCGACGCCGATGGCGACGGCGCGGCCGAAACGCGCGAGGTGTTCCTGGAGGGCCAGAACCAGCCCTTCGGCATGGCCCTGGTGGGCGACACCTTCTACGTCGGCAACACTGACGGCGTGGTGGCCTTCCCCTACACGCCGGGCGCCAGCCGCATCGATGCGCCGGGCCGGAAGCTCGTCTCGTTCAAGCCGGCCGGGCACTGGACTCGCAGCCTGCTGCCCAGCCGCGACGGCCGGAAGCTCTATGCCGGGGTGGGATCCCTCACCAACATCGCCGAAAACGGCATGGCGGTGGAGGAGGGCCGCGCCGCCATCCATGAGCTCGATCTTGCCGGCGGCACCAGCCGCGTCTTCGCTTCCGGCCTGCGCAACGCTGTCGGGCTGGCCTGGGAACCGGTGACGGGCGCGCTCTGGACCGTGGTCAACGAGCGCGACGGGCTGGGCGACGAGACGCCGCCCGACTACCTGACCTCGGTGCAGGACGGCGGCTTCTACGGCTGGCCCTATTGCTACTGGGGCCGGACGGTGGACGACCGGGTGCCGCAGGATCCGGCCATGGTCGCCAAGGCGCTGACGCCCGACTACGCGCTGGGCGGCCACACCGCCTCTCTGGGCCTGTGCTGGGTGCCCGCGGGCACGCTGCCCGGCTTTCCCGACGGCATGGCCATCGGCCAGCACGGCTCTTGGAATCGCAGCACGCTCAGTGGCTACAAGCTGGTGTTCGTGCCCTTTGCAAACGGGCGCCCGGCCGGGCGGCCGCGCGACATCCTCTCGGGCTTCCTCGCCCCCGACGAGCGGGAGTCCTATGGCAGGCCGGTCGGGGTGGCGATCGGCCCCGACCGCCGTTCGCTCCTGATGGCGGACGACGTGGGCAACGTCATCTGGCGCGTGACGGGCGCCTGACGGGTGCCGCGTCGCGGCGCTTTCTTGGCAGCGCTTCGGGCAGTAGAGTGAGTCCAGTTGGGAGGCAACATGGCCGCGTCGAAGTCTTCAAGGAAGTCTGCTTCAAGGAAATCTGCTGCAAGGAAGTCTGCCGCGAAGAAGGCGTCGAAGAAGGCGAAAACCCGGGCCGCCCCCAGGAAGGCCGCAAAGACGCGCAAGCGCCGGCCGTCGGTGAAGAAGGCCCCGGCGACCTCCAAGAGGCGGGTGGCCGCCCGGAAGGCTCCGGCGACCCGCAAGAAGGTGGCCGCGCCGGCCAGGGCGAAGGCCATCGCCGCGAGCAGGCCGGCGGTTTTCCCCGACACCACGGAGATCGACAACCGCATTGCGATCGTGCGGGCCAACCTCCGCGAACTGGTCGAGCAGGCCGCCTCCTTCTCCGGCGCCGCGAACGAGGAGCTGATGTCGCAGCGCATCGCCGAGCAGGAGGCGACGCTCGAGGCCCTGACGAAGCAGCGCGAAGGGCTCGCCCGAAGGGCGTAACCGGGCGCCGGCGCGGCCTGTACAGGAAGCGCCAGATTCCAGGCCGCGACGCGACTTGGCCGTTGCCTTCCCCTCGGCCGCCCGGTCTATGGGGCGGGCGCCCGATACGGGCGACGAAGCCCAGGGGATGCAATGATACGTCATGAAGGCGGCTGTCTGTGCGGCGAGGTCCGGTTCGCGGCCAGCGCGGACCCGATGCGGGTCACGGTCTGCCATTGTCGCTTCTGCCAGCGCACCACCGGCACGGCGTACCTGGTCGAGCCGGTGTTCGCGAAGGCCGCCTTTCAGGTCACCTCGGGCGCGCCCAAGACGTACGACGTGGTCTCCGCGGGAAGCGGCAAGCGCGTGACCGTCCACTTCTGCGGCACCTGCGGCGCCAGGGCGATGCTCACCTTCGAGCGCTTCCCCGAGGCGGTGGGCGCGTTTGCCGGCTCGTTCGACGACCCGGCCAGGCTCGGCCTGGCGTCGGATATCGTTCGGCACGTCTTCACGGGCTCGGCGCTGGACGGAACGGTCCTGCCGGCCGGCGTGCCGCTGTTCCACGAGCACGCCTTCCGCCTCGACGGCTCGCTGAACAAGCCCACGGTCCTCGCCGAACCCGAGGTCGCGAAGGCATAAGCCTGGCGCCGGCGCTCCATCCTGTCCTTGGGCGCCACTCGACCCTATAATCGGAAGCGTGAATCGCAGCCTTGCCGCCCTGACGGAGGTTCCGTCGGAGCCGATCCCGCTCTCGGTGCTGACCGGCTTCCTGGGCAGCGGCAAGACCACGCTCCTCTCCCGGGTCCTCGCCGTCCCGGACCTGGCGGACACCGCCGTCCTGATCAGCGAGTTCGGCGCCGTCGCGCTCGATCATCATCTGCTGGAGGCGGCGGTCGACGACGTGGTCGAGCTGCCCAACGGCTGCACCTGCTGCGCCGTGCGCCAGGGCCTGGCCGAGTCGTTCTACCGGCTCCTGCGCGCGCGCCAGACCGCCGGCCGTCCGCCGTTCCGGCGCATCGCCCTCGAGACCAGCGGTCTGGCCGATCCGGCGCCCGTGCTCTACACGCTCTCCGCCGACGCCTTCCTTGAGGCCGCGCTGCGCCTCGACCGCGTCGTGACCACGGTCGATGTCGTGCTCGGCGCGGCGACGCTCGATCGCTATCCCGAGGCCGTCGCGCAGGCCGCCGTGGCCGACCTTTTGCTTCTGACCAAGACCGACATGGCCTCCATCCCCGAGAGCCTCGTCCAGCGGCTGGCGGCGTTGAACCCGCTGGCGCCGATCGTCGATGCAGGCAGCGCCCGGGGCGACGCCGATACCAGTGTGCTGCTGTTCGGCGGCTCGCCCCGGGCGCTGCCGCGGCCGCAGCCGCATGCGACGGCGGTGCATGCCCACGGCATCCGCGCCCTCTCGGTCCGCCTGCGCCGGCCGATGAGCCGGCTGGGCTTCGCCGTGGCGCTGGGCGGGCTGGCGCGCGATCACGGCGAGAAGCTCCTGCGGGTCAAGGGCCTGGTCGAGTTCTCCGATCGTCCTGAAGGACCGGCGGCGATCCACGCCGTGCAGCATACGCTCTATCCGCCGCGCTGGCTCGGGCGCTGGCCCGACGCCGACCGGACCAGCCGGCTTGTCTTCATCGTACGCGATCTCGAGCCGGACGAGATCCTGCGCCGCTTCGCCGACGGCGAGCCGGCGTGCCTCGATCCTCCGGCCCCCTCTCCAGCCGGAGTGATTTGATGCTCGACCTTGCCATCACCGGCGGCACCTGCGTGCTGCCCACCGCAACCCTGGCCGTCGATATCGGCGTGAAGGACGGGCGCATCGCCCTGGTCGGCGCCCCCGGCTCGCTGCCGGCGGCGGCGCGCACCGTGTCGGCCGAGAACCGGCTGGTCATTCCCGGCGGCATCGACCCGCACATCCACTGCCTGATGCCGGTGCGCGCGCCGGGCCGGCCCGACGTGCTGACCGACCCGCCGTCGCAGGTCAGCAAGGCCGCCCTGCACGGCGGCACCACGACCCTGATCGATTTCGTGCAATGCGTGCACGAGCGCACCGTCCAGGAATCGATCGAGCAGACCCAGGCCCAGTGGAAGGACGCCTGCTACTGCGACTACGGCTTCCACCTCACCCTGATGGGCGAGGTGCCGACGCCGCATTTCGGCCAGCTCGCCGATGCGATGCAGGACGGCCATGCCAGCATCAAGATCTTCACCACCAACATCCGGCCGGGCAACCTCGGCCGCATGGTACCGCATGGCCATATCTGGGAGGCGCTGAAGGTCGTGGCGGCGGCGGGCGGCATCGCCTGCATCCATGCCGAGGACAACGACATCGTCATGTTCATGTACGAGAAGCTGATGCGCGAGAACCGCGTCAGCTTCGAGCACATGGCCGAGGTGCACAATGCGCTGTCGGAGGAACTCTCCTTCAACCGCGTGATCCGGCTCGCCGAGAATGTCGAGGGCGCCGCGCTCTACATGGTGCATGTCTCGGCGGCGACCGGCGTGGCCGCGCTCGAGGCGTCGCGGGCGAAGGGCTTCCCGATGTATGGCGAGACCCTGCACCAGTACCTGCTCTACAACGCCGAGGACTATAAGCGCCCGGGCGGCCAGATGTTCCACACCTACCCGTCGCTCAAGTACCCGGAGGACCAGAAGCGCCTGTGGGAGGCGACCAACCGCGGCGCCATCCAGGTCATCGCCACCGACGAGCTGTGCTGCCCGCTCAGGGTCAAGCTGCAGGGCAGCCGGATCGACGACACGACCGGCGGCAACTCGGGCGTCGAGCCCAGAGTCGGCCTGATGTACACCAACATGGTGACCAGGCGCGGCTACTCGGCCGGGCATTTCGTCGACATGGTCTCGAGCAACGCCGCGCGCATCATGGGCCTCTATCCGCGCAAGGGCGCGCTGGCGGTGGGCTCCGACGCCGACATCGTGCTGCTGCAGACCGGCCTCGAGAAGACCATCCGCGCCGCCGACCTGCACGAGACCGACTACACGCCCTGGGAGGGACACGTCGTGACGGCGTGGCCGGCCACGACCATCCTGCGCGGCAACGTCGTCGTGGAAGAGGGCGCCTTCCATGGCGACCTCAGGCACGGACAGTTTCTCAAGCGCAAGGTGGCGGAGGAGATGCGCAGCCGGCCGGCGGTTTAGGACAAGGACCAAATACAGGCTCGCTCATCCCGAGCGGAGCGAGGGACCTTTCCTGCGGCCTCAGCCCCTGACGCCGCCAAGCGTCAGCCCGGCCACCATCCAGCGGCGCAGCACGAAGAAGATCGCCACCGGCGGCAGGGCGTAGAGGAGCGCCGCGGCCATCATGTAGTTCCACGGCGCCTCGTCGGCGTCGAAGAACTGAGCGATCGCCACCGCCACGGTCATTTTGCTTTCCGAGGTGATCAGGATGTACTGATAGACGTACTCGTTCCAGGCGAACAGGAGCGCGAAGGTGCCGACCGCGGCCAGCGCCGGCGCCGTGAGCGGCAGGTAGAGATGGCGATAGATCTGCCACGGGGTCGCGCCGTCGATCTGCGCCGCCTCGTCGAAATCCCGGGGGATGAGCTTGGCGTACTGCTGCAGGATCAGGATGGCGTAGGGCGTGGCGAAGGTGACGTTGGCCGCGATCACCGCCCACAGCGTATCCGACAGGCCGTAGACGCGCATGATGCGGTAGAACGGGATGACCAGGAGCGAGGCCGGCACGGCATAGGTGAGCACCGGGAAGTGGCCGAGCAGCCAGCCGCGCGCGAGCCTCATGCGGCCGAGCGCGAAGGCGGCGAGCGACCCGAGCGCGACCGTCACCGCCATGGTCGCGAGCGCGATCCAGAGGCTGTTGGCGAACTTCAGCCAGAAGTGCTCCAGGTACCAGTAGTCGCCCTTGAGCACGACGTGAAAGGCATCGAGCGTGGGCTCGGCCGGCCAGACGGTGCCGGCATATTCGGTCTCGCCCTCCTCGTCGAGCGCGATCAGCAGCATGTTCCAGGTCGGCAGCAGCGTCCACACCAGCAGCACCAGGCCCAGCATCCCGGCCCCGACCCCGGCCAGCAGACGGCGCCACTGATGCGGCTGCCAGGAGGAGAGTCGCCACGCGGCAGCGGGCGCGCCGTGGGTGCGCGCGACAAGGCTCACAGCTGCACATCGCCCGCGTGCAGGCGGCGCATCAGGATCAGCGCGAGCGGCACCAGCACCGGCAGGACGGCCATCACCGCGGCCACGCCGAGCTCCGGCTGCGCGGCGTCGAAGGCGTAGTGGATGCCGAGGGTCGACAGCACGTCGCTCGACCTCGCCGGCGCGCCCATCGACACCAGGAACACCGTGGTGTAGTCGCCCGCCGTCCACAGGGTCGCGAGCAGGGTGCAGACGACGTAGATGTTGGCAAGCAGCGGGAAGACGATGTGCAGGAACCGGCGCACGCCGACCGCGCCGTCGATCGCCGCCGCCTCGTAGATCTCCTGCGGGATCGCCAGCCGCCCGGCGATGAACACCAGGGTCCAGAAGGGCAGCCATTTCCAGATGTAGGCGACGATGTTCGAGCCCACCGCCAGCCAGGAATCGTTGAACCAGATCGGCCCTTCGACGCCGAACAGCTCGCGGAGGAGCGCATCGACCAGCCCCTGCTCGCCGATCAGCATCCAGTGGAAGGAGACGAAGGCGGGAATGGCGGGCAACGCCCAGCCCAACAGAAAGATCGCGAGCAGCGCCCGCACCCACCACTGTCGGCGCATGAAGAAGCCCGACAGCAGCAGGGCCGCGAACATCATGACGTTCACGCCGAAGCCGACGTACAGCACGGTGTTGATCGCGATCGTGACGAAGCGCTGGTCGGCGAACAGATCGGCATAGAGGGCGGGGTCGGAACCCATCCACAGCCCGTAGCCGACGGGATAGACGACGAAGGCGGCGAAGACGGCCGCATAGGGCAGGAGAAAGGCAACGGCCCATGCCCGCTCGCTGCGGTGCAGGCGCCGCCCGGGCGGGTGGCTGCTCGCGATTGGCCTCGCCGTCAGCCCTTGACCCCGCCCATGGTGAGGCCGGAGGACATGCGGTGGCGGAACACGTAGTAGATCGCGACCGGCGGGATCGCATAGACGATGGCCGTCGCCATCATCAGGTTCCAGGGCGCCTCGTCGCTGTTCAGGAACTGCGCCAGCGCCACCGGCACGCTCATGCTGTGCTTGGAGGACAGCAGCATGAACTGATAGAGGTACTCGTTCCACGCCAGCAGCAGCGCATACGTGCCGACCGCGACCAGCGCCGGCGCCATCAGCGGCAGGTAGATCTTCCAGTACACTTGGATCGGCGAGGCGCCGTCGATGCGCGCCGCCTCGTCGAGTTCGATCGGAATGCTGGTGCCGTACTGGTGGAAGATGAACATCGCGTAGGGCGTCGCGAACGTGACCTCGGCGGCGATCACCGACCACAGATTGTTGGTGAGCCCGTAGATCTGCATGATCCGGTAGAACGGAATCGCCAGGAACGAGGCCGGGATCACGTAGGTGAGCAGCGCGGTGTTGCTCAGCACCCAGCCGTATCGGATGCGCATGCGGCCGATCGCGAAGCTCGCCAGCGAACCGATCGCGAGCGTGAAGAACACCGTGCCGACGCCGATATAGACGCTGTTGGCGAACTGATGCCAGAACTCCTCGAGGTACCAGTAGCCCTGGGTCACGACGACCCAGAAGCTGTCGACCGAGGGCTTGTCGGGCCAGATCGTCTCGGTGAACACGTCGCCCTTGGACTCGAGCGCCACCATGAAGATGTTGTAGACCGGCACCAGCGTCCAGATCAGCACCAGGACGCCGAGGCCCAGCGCCGCCGCTTCTTTCCACCAGCGCAGCCGCCGGGCGCGCCGCGCGCGGTCGAGCGACGCGGGGCGGACGGCCATGGCGATGCGCGGGCCGGCGTCGTCGACAGCGATGGTCATAGGCTCACCTCGGTGGTGCGTAGCTTGCGCATCAGGATCAGCACCAGCGGGATCATGAGCGGCAGCGACGTCAGCACGGCCGCCACGCCGAGGTCGGGCCGTGCCACCTCGAAGGCGTCACGGATGCCGAGCGTGGCCAGCACGTGGGTGGAAAGCGCGGGCCCGCCGCCCGAGACGAAATACACCGAGTTGAAGTCGCCCAGGGTGAAGATCGTCGAGAGCAGCGTGCACACCAGGTAGAGGTTGGCGAGCAGCGGGAAGGTGACGTGGGTGAACCGCGTCAAGCCCGTGGCGCCGTCCACCTCGGCCGCCTCGTAGAGGTCCTGGGGGATCGCCATGCGGCCGGCCAGCAGGATCACGGTCCAGAACGGCATCCACTTCCAGATGTGCGAAAAGATGACGGCGCCGAGTGCCAGCCATCGCGAAGTGTCGAGCCAGCCCGGCCCGTTGATGCCGAACACGGTCCACAGGAAGTTGTTGAACAGGCCCCATTCGCCGTTGAGCATCCAGTGGATCGAGATGAACGCCGGCAGCGCGGGGATCGCCCACGGCAGCACGTAGACCAGGAGCAGCGCCTTGACCCACCAGCCGCGACGCATGAAGAAGCCCGACAGCAGGAGCGCACCGAACATCTTCACGTTCACGGCGATGCCGACATAGAGGATCGTGTTCACGATCGCCTGCTGAAAGATCGGATCCTCGGCCAGTTCGACGTAAAGGCTGGGCTTGTGGCCCAGCCAGGCGCCGAAGACGACCGGATAGGCCACGAAGGCCAGGAAAAGGGCGATGTAGGGAACCGTGAAGGCGATCGCCCAGGTGAATTCCGAGCCCTGCAGGCCGCCGCGCCACATCCGTCCCCTCGTCCGGGGCTGGACGAGGGGTCTGCCGACTTCGAGGGTCTGCGTGCTCATGCCGGCTCCTCAGGCTTTCGCGACCGGATATTTCGCCAGGATCGTGCCGATCCGTTTCAGCGCCTTGTCGGCCGATGCCTGCACCGTCATGCCGTTCTTCACGACGTCGGCCACCGCGAGGCCCCAGACCTGCTGGGCGTTGGCCTCGGCGTAGCCGGGGTTGAAGCACGGATAGTTGGGTACGGTGGGGTCGATCATGCCTTCGGTGGCGTAGGCCGCGACATGCGGATCCTGCTTCAGCCAGAACGGATCCTCCTTCACCAGGCTCGGCATCGGCGGCAGCCAGCGGCCCAGGCCGGTCTTGAGGTAGAGGTTCACGTGCTCGGGCTGGATCGCGTACTTCAGGAAGTCCTTGGCGACCGCCACGTTCTTGGCGGTCTTGGCGATGAAGGCGCCGGCCACGCCGAGCTCGGCCCGCATCGGCTGGCCGAAGTTGTCGTTGGGCAGCTTCAGCGTGACCACGTCGTTGTACTTGTCCTTGTCGTGGATCATCGCGACCTCGGTCGAGATCGTGCCGTCGAGATCCATCACGATCGCCTTGGCGTGGAAGGCGTTGTTGTCGTCGGCGTCGCTCCAGCTCAGCGCCCCCGGCGGCACGTAGCCCTCCTTGTAGGACGTCGAGATGTAGGTGAGCGCCTTGATCACCGCTTCCTTGATCTTGGGATCGTCGAGATGCGCCTGGCCGTCCGGCGTGACGATGTCGTTGCCGCCGTTGGCGATCAGGAAGTGGTGGAAGGTGTTGTTGCCGTCGGCCGGCCCGTTGGTGGTCGGCTGCAGGCCGTGCACGTAGACGTTGCGCTGGGTCTCGCGCAGCTTCTTCTGCATCGGCTTGAAGAAGTCCCAGAACTGGTCCCAGTTCTTGGGCGCGTCGCTGAGCTTGAAGCCGGCCTTCTCGACCAGCGAGTTCCAGACGTGGAACGGCAGCACGCCGCACTTGATCGGCACGTAGGTGTAGCCGCGCTGCTTGGTGACATTGTTGTAGTACTTGGCCGCCAGGAGCGCCGTGGGATGGAACTTGTCCTTCTGGGTCTCGACGACGTCGCTCACGTCGAGCAGCTTGTCGTTCCAGGTGTTCTGCGGCACGACCGCCTGGTCGGCGATGTCGTGGAACATGATGTCGGGCGTGTCGCCGCTGGTCAGCCCGGCGACGATCTTCTGCATCGCCGGCCCGAACGGGATGAGGCTGTAGTCGATCTTGTTGCCGCTCGCCTTTTCGTAGTGCCGCCACCAGGTTCTTGAACGCCTCGTCCTCTTCCTTGACGAAGCCCTGGACCCACAGGACGCTCGCCGTCTTGGCCTGCGCGCGGGCGATGTAGGGGCTGGCGAATGTTCCCGCCGCCGCCAGTCCGACCGATCCGCGAAGAACCAAGCGTCTGCCAAGTTTGCTCATTGTGTTTGCCTCCCAAGTCGCTTTTCGCTGAAACACTTGGACGCAACGCTGACGCAACGCAGCTACTGACCCGCGAGGTTTGCCAACTGTTGATGGCAAAAAACCGGCATTGCGGGAGAAAACGCCCTGACCACCCTGTCGCCCGCGGAGGGGCGATGTTGTTCTTGTTGGCCTGACGATACGCAAGGATTGAACGGCGGTCATGCGAAATTGAGCGGGAAAATTCAGTCAGCAGTGCTGTCCTAAATCCGCGCCGTCGTAACTGTCACCCCGAGCGCAGCGAGGGGCCTTTGAGGCCGCAGGAAAGGTCCCTCGCTGCGCTCGGTATGACAGTCGGCGCGTATCCGGCGCGTGTGATTCCCGGTCCTAGAAGGTGATCCGCACCCCCGCGAAGACGCTGGCCGGCGCGGCGGGACTGTAGCTCGGCGTGGCGGTTGCCCCCGGCGCCTGCGCGATCGCGACCGACGAGGTCGGCGAGAACGTGCCGAAGCTGTAGTACGAGCTGTTCGTCACGTTGCGCGCCCAGGCGAAGATTTCGACATTGGGCAGCGGCCGGTACGACGTCGTGAGATCGAGCGTGGCGTAGGGCGGCAGCGGCGCGGTCAGGTTGGCCTCGTCGCCGACCAGGTAGGCGCTGCTGGCGGCCACGAGGTTGGCGCCCAGCGTCCATTTGTCGGTCACCTTGTAGGTGGCCCCCACCTTCAGCTGATGGGAAGGGATGCCAGGCAGCCGGTTGCCCGGCCGCACGGTGATGTTGCTGCTGGGATCGGCGGCCGGGTTGTCGCCCGCGGCTTCGACGAAGGTGCTCTGGAACGTGGCGGCGATGAAGGAATAGTCGATATAGGCGAGCCAGCGGTCGGTGGTGAGCCGCAGCTCGGCGTCGAGGCCCTGCCGGCGCGTGCTGCCGACATTGGCGAAGAAGGCGCGGCCCTGGGTGGGGCTGTTGATGAAGGCGATGTCGTCGTCGAGGTCGCTGCGGTAGAGCGCGAGGCTGTAGCGCAGGCGGCCCTTGTCGAAGACCGGCAGGCTGCCGCGCAGGCCCGCTTCGAAGGTGCGCGACACCACCTGCTTGAGGTCCGGGTCGCCGACGAAGAAATTGGCGAGGCTGCAGGAATTGGCCGGACCGGCGCACGACAGCTCGGCGGGCGTCGGCGTGCGGTTGGCGACGGCGTAGCCGCCATAGGCCGTGAGCCAGGGCGCGATCTCGTAGACCACGCCGCCGGCGGGATTGAAGTGCACGAAGTTGTGCGCGCCGCTGAGGTCGCCGCCCGTGAGATCGCTGAGGGTGATGGTCGCGATGTTCAGGCGGCCGGACGCCGTCAGCGCCAGCCGCGGCGTGAGCCGCCAGGTGTCGGCCAGGTAGAGGCCCCAGTTGGCGCTGTCGACGGTGACGTTGACCGGCGCATTGGTGCCGGGCTCGTCGATCGCCACGCCGGGGCCGACGAAGCTGCGGTCGCCCGAGGTCAGGCCGCCGACATACGACGCCGCGCCGAACTGCGTCCGTCCGGCGTCCAGGCTCGCCCCGGCGACGAAGTGATTATCGCGGCCGAACCGCTTGCCGGTGTCGGTGAGCTGCAGGCTGCCGCCATAGGCGTTCGTGGTGGTGCTCTGGGTGTCGAGCTGGCCGTACTGCCCGCCGCCCAGGAAGTCGCTGATGAAGCCGCCGCCCGTGGTCGTGCTCGGTCCGTCCGCGAAGCACAGCAGGCCCGACCCGTCGGCGCACGGCGTGTCGTTGGGCGCGTTGCCGTTGATCACGCTTTGCCGGAAGGTGCGGTAGTAGCCCAGCGCCTGCAGCGACAGCGTGTCGCCGAGGTCGATGTTGGCCGACAGGTTTGCCGCCGCATAGCTGTTGGCGATCCAGTTGGGCGCCGTGAATTGCGCGCTGGGCGCCGCGGCGAGCAGCTGGACGGGCGCGGTGCCCGGTCCGTTCAGCCCTGAATGGGCGGCCGTGACGTTGAAGTGGAGCTCGGCGCGCGCGCTCTGCCAGCCGAGGTCGGCGAACATGTTCTGGATGTCGGACGACTGCAGGTCGCGCCAGCCGTTCTGGTGCAGGGCGCTGCCCGCGATGTAGGCCGCGACGTTTTCGCTGCGGCGTCCGAACTGGAACTCCCCCTGGACATGGCCGAACGAACCGCCGGCGACGGCGGATTCGACGCCCTGGAAGCTGAATCCGTCCTTCAGCCTGACATTGAGCGAGCCGCCCAGCGCATTGAGGCCGAAGACCGGATTGGAGCCCTCGAGATTCACCCGGTCGATCGCGACGTCCGGGATGAGGTCCCAGTAGACGGTGTCGCCGAACGGCTGGTTGAAGCGCATGCCGTTGACGTAGACGGCCAGTCCCTGCGGCGTGCCCTGGAGCGGCGACGCCGCGAAGCCGCGGTAGAACAGGGTGGGCTGGAACGGATTGCCGGAGGCCGACATGGTCGAGACGCCGCCCACCTCGCGTTCCAGCGACCGCACCAGTTGCGGCATGCCTTCGCGCTGCAGATCCTGCCGGTTCAGGACATTCGTCTGGGCCGGGACGAGGTTACGGTCGAGGCTCGACCCGATCAACGGCGAGGTCGCCACGACCTCGACCGGCGGCAGTTCGGGCGGTTTCGTCTGGGCGCGCGCGCCGTCGCCCAGGAACAGCGCGCCGCCGATCAGGGTGAGGGAGAGCCGGCTGGCGCCGATGTCGGGACTTCGAGCCCCACCGCCTATGCCTGCCGTGCCATCAGGCCGGGCGAAGCTGCGTCCCCGGAACCCGGCATGGCGCCCCCCTTTGTTGGTCCCGGCCAGATCACGGAGCGACAGGATGGTCGGGCGGGACAAATGGCTTCCCCCGGAAACAGCCGGGGCACGAACGCGCGAGCTAGGGAAATGTTACCGAGGCCTCGCAGCCTCGCAAGCCGGTCGTTTGTCCTCTCAGCCCAGGCGGCCAATCGTTCGTCTTTCCTCAGCCATCTCCATCCGGAAAGACGGGATGCTCAATGATCATCCGATAGCAATCGAGACTGCCGCTGAGGAATTCGTACGCCGCGCCCCACAGATAGAGCCGGAAACGGCGATAGTTGAATTCGCCGAAGCGGGCGATCACTGCTTGGCGGTTCCGATCGAAGTTCGTCGCCCACTGTTGGAAGGTGAGAAAATAGTCGAAGCGATCGTTGTACAATTCGCGCACGCGAAGGGGGGTGCGGGCCATCTGGGCGAGGAAGTCGTGCAGCACCAGGAAGGAATGGTTCCCGCCGTAGATGTATTTGACCATGAAGGTCGACAGCTCGTATTTCTTCGTGGAGGCGCTGCCATCGAGGAAGATCAGGCCGCCCGGCTTCAGGAGCGAAGCGAACTTGGCGAGCACCGCTCCGTACTGGGGCAGATGCTCGATCACCCCCATGATCACGATCGCGTCGTATTTCTCCGTGGTCTCGTAGGCCAGGAAGTCGCAGTCGATGATGGACCAGTCATGCCCCAGCTCGGCCGCACGGCGCTGGAGATACTCCCTCAATTCCTTGGAGATGGTCAGTCCGGTGCACTTGACCCCTCGCTGCGAGGCATACGCGAACCAAGCCCCCCAGCCTGGACCGATCTCGAGGATATGGTCTCCCGGCTTCAGGTTCAGCTTCTCGTAGCAATAGTCGAACTTCCTGAGTGTCGCGGCGCCCAGCGTGTCTTCGGGTCCGCTGAAGATGCCTTGCGTGTACATCGGATGGTCGCGATCGAGAAAGCTCAGGAAGAAGTCCGAATCGATGTCGTAGTGATCCGATATCGCCTTCCGATTCGTTCGCACCTGGCCGAACAGCAGAGGTTGCAGGAAACGCCACAAGGTGACCGCATAGTGCCGATCCCCCATCGACCGGCGGACCTCAAAGGGCCGCAGCATGTCGCCTTCGATATCGACATGGCCCGCGACATAGGCGTCGCCGACCCGTCCTTCGTCCATGCTGGCGAACGCGCGCAGGGCCTGGCGGTTGCGCAAGGTGAGGGTGAAGCTCGGCGGCCCGTCACCGAAGCTTCTGCGACGGCCGTCCGGAAAGACGATTTCGAAAGGAGTTTGGGATTGGGTGAAGCGGCTCAGGATCCGATCGACCAGTCCCGTAGAGCGTTGGGCAGGTGTCGCTGACATGCTTGGCGTGTTAACGGTAGGCTCCACAGTCAATCTCCATGAGCATTGGCAAAGGAGTCTTGCCGTGACTTTGTCCGACATTCCCCGGATGAACCACGGTACGGCCTGAAGTCTAGCTCCTGTCTGGTTTGCGGTGAAGCCATGGGCCCGCCGCGATGGATTTCGAGGGCGTGATGGGCGGCCACGACCATCCTGCGCGGCGACGTCGTCGTGGAGAAGGGCGCCTTCCACGGCGACCTCAGGCACGGGCGGTTTCTCAAGCGCAAGGTGGCGGCTGAAATGCGCAGCAGACCGGGCCTTTGGGAGTACCTGGCGCCTTCGAGCGGCATGTTGATCCGCCGTCGGGCCCTTGCGGGCGGTGCCGGTGAGGGCCATCCCCTCCCTCGGTGGACTTCATCGTCGAGACGGTCGGACGCTTAAATGGCAGGGACCACCGTCCAACGCTCTGCCTGTGCTATGGTACCGGCCGTTCTGCACGGCTTCATGAGCCTGTCGATGACCTGCGCCAGCTGCGGTTTCGAGATTTTGGCGGACTTCGCCTTCTGCCCGCGCTGCGGCCGTCGACAACCGGTTCCCTGCGTGAGCTGCGGCTTTGCCTGCGAGCCGGACTTCGCCTTCTGTCCGCGCTGCGGATCGCCGCGCGAGCCGGCTGCGGCGGCAAGCCCCAAGGTCCCGCAAGCCGACGCTGACCGCCGGCAAGTCACCGTCCTCTTCGCCGACCTCTGCGGATTCACCTCGCTCTCCGAACGCCTCGATCCCGAGGAGGTTCGGGCCTTCCAGGGCGCGCTGTTCGACTCGCTCGGCCAGGCCATCACCCGCACCGGCGGGTTTGTCGCCAAGTATCTGGGCGATGCCGTGCTCGCTCTGTTCGGCGCGCCGGTCGCCCATGAGAACGATCCCGAACGGGCGCTCGAGGCGGCCCTCGACATGCTGCGCCGTGCCGCGGCGCTCAACGAGACGTGGGCGGCGCGCCTGGGCCAGCCGGTCAGCCTGCACATCGCCGTTCATACCGGGCCGGTCGTCGCCGGCAACCTGGGAGGCGGCGCGGGTGGCGCCTACGACGTGACCGGCGACACGGTGAACACGGCCTCACGCCTGTTGGGCGAGGCGGCGCCGGACACCATCCTGGTCGCGGCATCGACCCAGGCGCTCACCCGCCATCGCTTCGCCTTCGAGGCCGCCGGCACCGTGACGTTGCGCGGCAAGTCCGAGCCGATGGCCGTGCATCGGCTGCTGGCCGCGCTCGCCGAGCCCCGGTCGCCCCGTGGGCTCGCGACTCTGGGCCTCGCCGGTCCGCTGGTCGGGCGCAACCAGGAACTCGGCCGCCTGCGCGCGGCCTTCGAGCGCATGCGGGAAGGCCGCGCCCAGGTCGTGAGCCTGGCCGGCGAAGCCGGCACGGGCAAGTCGCGGCTGATCGCCGAGTTCCTTGCTCACCTCGAGGCGAATGGCGGATTGGCCGGCACCGCGGTGCGGCGCGCAACCTGCTCGTCGCTCGGCGAGCCGACCTACGGCGTCTTCGGCGCCCTGTTCCGCGAAGGCTACGGCGTCCTGCCGGACGACTCGCTCGAGGTGGCGCGCGAGAAGCTGGCGCGCGGCCTGAGCTCGCTGGGCGCCGAGGCCGGGATCGCCTCGGCGGTCGCGCCGGTGCTGCGCTACCTGCTGGGCGTCGAGGAGGCGCGTCCGCGCGACCTCGATCCCGAGCAGCTCAGGCGCCAGATCGTGCTGGCCGCCCGCCTGCTGGTCGAGCGTCGCCTCGAGCAGGGGCCGCTGCTGGTCATCGTCGACGATTTCCATTGGGCGGACTCCGCCTCGGTCGATCTGCTGCGCGACCTCGCGGGTCACCTGGCCGATCGGCGCCTGATGATGCTGGTGGCGCATCGGCCGGAGGTCCGCCCGCCCGTGAGGACCGGCGCCGAGCAGACGGAGGTCCGCCTCGCTGCGCTCTCCGCCGACGACACCAGGCAATTCGTCGACGGTCTGTTCGGTTCCCGGCAGCAGCCTGCCTTCGCCCGGCTGCGCGATCTCATCGTGGTGCGCGCCGGGGGCAATCCGCTGTTCGTCGAGGAGATCGTGCGCAGCCTGGTGGACAAGGGCGTGCTTGTCCGCGAGGCCGGGCGCTGGACGTTGAGCGCCAGCGTCGAGACGGTGAGCCTGCCGCCCACGCTGCACGGCCTGCTGCTGTCGCGCGTGGACAAGCTGCCGGCCGACACCAGGCGCGTGCTGCAGGCGGCCGCCGTGTTGGGGGTGGGCTTCGACGAGGGGCTGCTGCAGGCGGTCGCGGGCGACGCGGCGATGGCGCTGGAGCGTCTGGTCGAGGCCGATTTGATGCGCGACGCGGGGCAGGATCATGACGGCCGGCGCTATCGCTTCACGCACGCGCTGGTGCACGAAGTGGTCTACGAGAACCTGCTGCTGTCGCGCCGCAGCGAGCTGCACGAACGCGCCGGCCGCGCCCTTGAAGAGGCCGTCGGCCCGTCGCCGTCGCGGCTGAGCGATCTCGAGGCGCTGGGCCACCACTGGAGTTTCACGTCGGACAAGGCCAGGGGCGCCCGCTACCTCACGGCGGCCGGCGACCGCTCGCGCGCCGTCTACGCCAACGACGACGCCATCCGCCACTACGAGCGGGCCCTTGCCACGCTCGCAAGCTGCCTGGCCTGCGACGACCAGATCCGCATCGTGCGCGAGCGGCTGGCCGACCTGCTGGCGCTCACCGGCAAGCGCGCCGAGGCCCTGGCGCACTACGAGGCCGTGCGCCAGGAGCTCGAGGCGGCCGGGGACGGCGCCGGCGCGGCGCGCCTCTTGCGCAAGATCGGCGGGCTGCATTGGGAGACCGGCGACCGCGAGCGCGCCAGGGCCTGCTTTACCGCCGGCATCGACCAGTTGGGCGAAGCGGGCGATCCCATCGAGCGCGCCCAGCTCTACCAGGAGATCGGTCGCCTGGCCTTTCGCGCCGGCGACAATGCCGGCGCCATCGCCTGGGCCGAGCGGGCGCTGGCCGAGGCGGCGCGGGCGGACGGGCCGCCGTCCGACGGCGAGCGCGTGCGCGAGCGGGCGGCGACGCTGGCGCAGGCCTACAACACCCTGGGCGTGGCGCTCGCGCGGACGGGACAGCCCCGGCAGGCGGTCGACCGGATCGAGCAGAGCATCGCGCTCGCCGAGGGCCACGATCTCCTGCAGGCGACCTGCCGCGGCTACACGAACCTCAGCGTGCTCCAGAGCTCGCTCGATCCGCCGCGCAGCATCGAGACCTGCCTGCGCGGCCTCGAGGTCGCCAGGAAGGTCGGCGATCTCGCCTTCCAGTCGCGGCTGCAGGCCAACCTGGCGGTGGCCTACTGCGCGCTCACCGATCGCTGCGAGGCGGAGGGCATCGAGGCCGCGGAAACCGCCATCGACCTCGACCGCCGGCTCGGCCTGATCGACCATCTCGCCGTGCCGCTGATCGTGCTGGGCCAGATCCGCCAATGCCACGGCGACCACGGGCCTGCGCTCGCCTCCTACCAGGAGGCGCTGGCGCTGGCCGAGCAGGTCGGCGAGCCCCAGCTTCTATTCCCCTGCTACGACGGACTTGCTACGCTCTACCTCGATGCCGGGGACGGAGCGAAGGCCGAGCTCTACCTGGCGAAGGCCCAGGACGTCTGCGAACGGGCCGGCGTGGAGCCCGACGCGCTCCTGGTCCTGCCGTTTCTCTGCTGACAGGGCGGACGGAGGCTTGACATGAACGCTACCCGCGAAATGCCGTCACCGGTGTCGCCGGGCGCGCCGGCGCCCGACTTCGCGCTTGCCGCCGTCGACGGCAGCGGCACCATCTCGCTCGAGAATTATCGCGGCAGGAGTCCGTTGTTTCTCGCCCTGTTCGTCGGGCTGTGGTGCCCGTTCTGCCGCCGCGCGATCGCCGGGATGGCGGCGACCGAGCCGGCCCTGAAGGAGCAGGGCGTCGAGACGCTCTGCGTCGTGGCCACGCCCCCGGAGAATGCGCGGCTCTATTTCAAGTATCGCCCGACGCGCCTGCGGCTGGCGGCCGATCCCGAGCTCACCACCCATCGCGCCTACGGCGTGCCCAAGCCGGCCCCGACGCCCGAGCTCATGCAGGAACTGGGAACGGTCCGCATCAATCCGGAGGGCGTTTTCCCCGCGCCGTTGCCGGTCGAGGAGGCGGCCGCCGCGCTCGGCAGGCTCGACGGCTACGCCGGCACCGAGACCGACCAGGCCGACCTGCAGCGGCAGTGGCCGCAGCTCAAGGGCCAGTTCCTGATCGACCGCGACTCCATCGTGCGCTGGGTCAACATCGAATGCGGCACTGAAGGCCTGGCGGGCTTGGGCAAATTCCCGTCGCGCGACGAGATCCTGACCGCGGCGCGGAGTCTTGTCGGCTAGGGAGAACTCATAAACGGGCTCTACTCGGACCAGCGCAAGATGTCCGCTCCCGGGCCAAAAGCGGTCTTCGTTTGCGTATTTGCCATGTCGCAGAAGTGCCACTGGCGGACATGAAGCTACACGTGTAACGGACCGTGGTGCAGCCCCGGTTGGGGTGACGCAGGTCCCGCCACCCAGCACTATGATCACGCGGGAAGGAGGCGGTCGCCGCTCGGAACCAAGCCCTAGTACGTGTGCTCGTCCACCAAAGTCTTGGGACACGACCGAGTCGAGGACATCACACATCATCGAATGGGAGGTTAAGCCATGATCGCTCGTCCCGATCCAACATTTCACGCTACTGCGAAATTGGCGATGGAGGGAGCGCCCGAAGCCTATGCGTACACGCTCCTGCTGAGCCCCGACTTTTCGCAGCCCGATGGTCTGGGCGTTGTCGACACCGATCCGAAGTCGTCGCGCTATGGCGAGATTGTTCATACGGTGCTGATGCCGAACAAGGGCGACGAATTTCACCACTTCGGCTGGAATGCCTGCTCGTCAGCGCTGTCGCCGCTTTCTGGCCATGCGTTCCTCGAGCGCCGATATCTGATCATTCCCGGGCTTCGGTCGTCGCGAATCTACGTGATCGATACCAAGCCCAGCCCGACGCAGGCCAAGATCCACAAGATCATCGAGCCCGAGGAGATCTTCCACAAGACGGGGTATTCGCGCCCTCACACGGTCCATTGCGGGCCGGAAGGCATCTATGTTTCGACGCTTGGCGGCGGCGGGCCTGACGGGACCGACGGACCGCCAGGGATCTTCATCATGGACTGCGAGACCTTCGATGTGATCGGCCGATGGGAGATCGACCGAGGGCCGCAGGACAAGCACTACGATTTCTGGTGGAACCTGCCGCGCGACTACATGGTCTCCAGCGAATGGGCGCTGCCGCCCCAGTTCGAGAAGGGCATCGTGCCCGAGGACCTGCTGGCCAACAAATACGGCCACAGGCTGCACTTCTGGGATCTCCGTGGGCGCCGCAACGTCCAGACCGTGGACTTGGGCGCGAACCACCAGATGGCGCTGGAAGTTCGCCCGGCCCATGACCCGATCAAGGAATACGGCTTCGTGGGCGTGGTGGTGGACACGACGAACCTGGAGGGATCGATCTGGACCTGGTGGCGCGAGGACGGTGAGTTCCATTGCGAGAAGACGGCCGTCATCCCGCCGGAACCGGCCGACAAGGACAAGCTTCCGCCGCTCCTGCAGGGCTTCGGTGCGGCACCTCCACTGATCACCGACATCGACTTGTCGCTAGACGACCGGTTCCTCTACGTCTCCTGCTGGGGAACGGGAGAGATGCGCCAGTATGACGTCAGCGATCCGCACAAGCCCAAGCTCGCCGGATCGGTGCATGTCGGAGGCATTGCGCGGCGGACGGCCCACCCCAACGGCAAGTCCTTCGGCGGCGGCCCGCAGATGGTAGAGATTAGCCGGGATGGCAAGCGGGTCTACTGGACCAACTCGCTGTATTCAACGTGGGACGACCAGTTCTATCCCGATGGCGTGCCGGGTGCGATGGTCAAGGCCGACGTTGGAGCGAACGGTGGGCTGACGCTCGACAAGGCATTCTGGGTCGAGTTTCCCAAGGGCTACAGGTCGCATCAGATCCGGCTCGAGGGCGGAGACTGCTCCACGGACTCCTTCTGTTATCCGTCCGTCTGAGCCGGCTCGAGATGGACTGGACCACCGCCGGCCTCTGGCTGGCCGTGGTCGCCAGCGGCCTCTACCACGGCGTCAATCCGGGGATGGGTTGGCCGCTGGTGGTTTCGGCCGGGCTGATGGGCAGGAGCCGGAAGGATCTGTTGATTGCACTCGTGCCGCTTGCGGCAGGGCACATCCTGGCCATGCTCGCCATACTCCTGCCCTTCGCGCTCGTCAGCGCCTTGGTGTACTGGCAGCACGGGATCCGGTTCGGCGCGAGTGTGCTGGTCATCGCCTTCGGCATTTTCCGGCTCGTTTACCGGCGGCATCCGCGCGCGCTCGCCCGGATCAGGCCCACGCAGCTCGCGCTCTGGTCCTTCGCCATCGCCATGGCCCACGGCGCAGGGTTGATGCTGCTGCCGATCTATTTTGGCCTCTGCTCCAGCGAAGAGCTCGATCCGGTCCATCGGGCCACCTCGAGCCTCATGGCGCAGAATCTGGGGATGGCGCTGCTTGTATCGCTCGTGCACGCGCTCGCGATGGTGGCGGCCGGCGGCCTGGTCGCGCTGCTCGTCCACGCCTGGTTCGGCATGAAGTTCCTCACCGCAAGCTGGTTCAACCTCGATATGGTCTGGGCGGTCAGCCTGATCCTGATCGGCGGCGCTGGACTTGCAACGGCGTGAGTCCCTGACGTCGGCTTCTGGATCACTTCCGGACTTGGCGCGAGGCGTTACTGGAGTCCGAAGTGCGCTCCAAAGCGGACGTCGGCCAGCATTGGTCATCAATCCAAATTTATGAGTACACGCCCTACCAGGTTGTTGAAAAAGTCATCGTAGCCGAATGAAGAAAGTGATTCACTGATCGCGGTTGTCGCCGGGGGAGTGGTTATGCGCGGGTCGGACGAGCAGTCTGGATCGCTGTTCAGCTACGTCGATCTGGAGGCGCGGGTCAGGCCGGATCACCCATTGCGGACGATCCGGGAGATAGCCAACGTAGCGTTGGCGGATCTGACGAAGGAGTTTGCGGTGTTATATCCGCCGCGGCTGGGCCGGCCATCGATCCCGCCGGAGCGGCTGCTTCGGGCGATGTTGCTTCAGGCGTTTTACGGCATCCGCTCGGAGCGGCAGTTGATGGAGCGGATGGAGTTCGACCTGCTGTTCCGCTGGTTCGTGGGCCTGGGTGTGGACGATCCGGCATGGGACCATTCGAGCTTCTCGAAGAACCGAGACCGGCTGCTGGAGGGTGAGATCGCGGCGAAGTTCCTGGCCGCGGTGGTGGCGCAGCCGCGGGTGAAGCGTCTGCTGTCGAGCGATCACTTCTCGGTGGACGGCACGCTGCTGGAGGCGTGGGCGTCGATCAAGAGCTTCCGGCGCAAGGATGGTGACGATGACGACCCGGAAGGGTCGGGCCGCAACGCCGAGCGGAACTTCCACAAGGAGAAGCGCTCCAACGAGACGCACCGCAGCACGACCGACCCGCAGGCGCGGCTCTACAAAAAGGGCGGCCAGCCTGCGAAGCTGTCCTACATGGGGCATGCGCTGATGGAGAACCGCAACGGCTTGGTCGTCGGCGGCAGCGTGACACTGGCGACCGGTATGGCCGAGCGCGAGGCGGCTCTCGATCTGGTGAGCCGCAGGCCGGGGCGTCGGCGGATCACCCTGGGTGCGGACAAGGCCTATGACGTGCGGCAGTTCGTGACCGATCTTCGCAGACGTATGGTTACCCCGCACGTCGCCATCGACGGGCACGTCCGCAGGACGGCCGAGACGGCCAAGCCGCGCGCCACGGCTGTCGATCATCGCACCACCCGCCATCCCGGCTACAACGTCAGCCAGCGCTGCCGCAAGCGCATCGAGGAGGTGTTCGGGTGGATCAAGGCTTCGGCCGGGATGGCCAAGGTCAAGCTGCGAGGACGAACCCGCGTCGATGCGGCCTTCACGCTGGCCTTGGCGGCCTACAATCTGATCCGCCTTCCCAAGCTCCTGGCAGTGCCGACATGAGCCTGCGGGGCAAATGGCGCATCATCGAGGCGCCGGGCTATGACATGGCCGTGCCGGGGGCTTACATTCTGTTCGAGGAAGACGGCCTGTTCGAGGAAGACGGCGGCGAGTTCGCCTTCGATTGCCTCACAGGCTCCCTCCCTGGCGCCTGCGAGGGCGATGACGTCGAGTTCCGCTGGGAAGGAAGCGACGAAATGGAGCCCGCCAGTGGCGACGGCTGGGCCGAGCTGCAGGGCGATGGCTCTGGCCAAGGCGAAATCTGCCTCCACAACGGCGACGACATCCCCTTCATCGCACGCCGTTCAAAGACTTCTTCAACAGCCTGCTAGGTGTGTAGTCCCGGAGACTGATGGTGCATCATCGATCCTGAAGTCGTCAGGGGGAGGATGCATTTTGGGAGGCGTTCTTCATGGCTGCGCCCGCACGACGCCGCGTGTTCGAGCCGAGCTCCAAGCGTCGCAAGAGAGCACCCGGTCCCTTGCCGCTCGACACTGCCTGAACCCGAAGACGGTGAAGAAATGGCGCTGTCGGGCTACGACAGCCGATGCCCCGATGGGGCCGAAGGTGCCCAGGAGCACGGTGCTGACACCGGCCGAGGAAGCCATCGTCGTGGCGTTCCGGCAGAAGACACTGCTGCCGCTGGACGATGTGCTGGGCTGCCTGAGAGACACCATCCCCAACCTCAGCCGCAGCGCCCTGCATCGCTGCCTCCAGCGTCATGGCATCTCCCGATTGCCAGTCGAGGAGACCAAGGAGCAGCGCAAGCGGTTCAAGACCTATGAGATCGGCTACGTCCACATCGACAGCTGCGAGCTCCGCCACACCGACGGCAAGTTGGTCATGTTCCTGGCCATCGATCGGGTCTCGAAGTTCACCTACGTCGAGTTCCACGACAGCGCCGGCAAGATGGAAGGCTCAGCCTTCCTCAGGAACGTGGTGGAGGTCTTCCCTTACAAGATCCACATCGTGCTCACCGACAACGGCATGGCCTTCGCCGACCTACCCAAGAACAGGGAGCGGCCCAGCACTCGCTTGCTCGGTCCGCACATCTTCGACCGCGTCTGCATCGAGCATGGCATCGAGCACAGACTGACCAAGCCCTATCACCCGTGGACCAACGGCCAGGCCGAGCGGATGAACCGGACGATCAAGGACGCCACAGTTAAGGTCTACCACTACGACGACTTGGAAAGCCTCAAGGCCCATGTCCTGGCCTTCGTCACCGCCTACAACTTCGCCAAGCACCTCAAGGCGCTGAAGTGGCGGACGCCCTATCAGGTCATCTGCGAGACCCGGACCAAAGATCCGTCAATCTTCAAGATAAACCCGCACCATCTCATCCCGGGACCACACACCTAGTCTAGAGGATACGACCAGCGCGGACTTTTTCGGTGGATGCGTGATCGACTACACCCCTGGCCGACACCACGACACCATAGTCCCTGAGCGCCGTCTCGACCGAGATCACCCCGTCCAGCACGTCGTCCGCCACCTTCGCCGGATCGCGCTCCAGCGGATTGCCGTAGCCGCCGCCGGCCGGCCCGTAGCAGACGAAGCGGCCGTCCTTGGCGATGTTCATGTGCGGCACCTTCGACGGCAGCGCGCGCGTGCGTGCCGCCGGCTAACAAGATCGAGCTTGGCCGGCATGCCTTCGCCGCCGCCCAGGAAGCCCCACGGCCGATAGCGATGGCCTTCGCCTTCGACCGAGGCGCCGCCGTCGCTCAGGAACGCGAACTCGCGCACCGAGCCCAGGCCGCCGCGCCACTTGCCGGCGCCGGCCACGTCCTCGCGCAGCTCGTAGCGCAGCACGCGCAGGGGCAGGTGGGTCTCGATGTCCTCGATCGGGTTGTTGCGGGTGTTGGCGTAGAGCGTGTCGACGGCGTCCATGCCGTCCTTGCCCAGCCGCCCGCCATAGGAGCCCTCGAAGATCTCCATGTGCACCCAGTGCGTCTCGTCCTTCAGCCCGGAGAAGGCGATGACCTTGAGGTTGCCGATGCCGGCCGAGACGTTGCCCGGCATGGCCTCGCTCAGCGCCTTCATCACCGTGTCGGCGAGCTGGTTGCCGGGGCAGAAGCGGGCGATGGTGGGGGCGGGGAAGGTCGGGTTGGCCAGGCATCCCTTGGGCGCGATGATCGTGATCGGCCGGATCAGGCCGGCATTGACCGGGATGTGGCCGTGGATCTCGGTGTCGAGCAGCACCGAGCGGATGGTGAGCCAGATCGCGATGTCGGCGGTGCCTTCCAGCGGCATGTTGATCGGCCGGTCGGGCACCTGCGGCGCCGTGCCGGTGAGGTCGACGATCAGGCTGTCGTCCTTCTTGGTGATGGTGACGACGATCGGCAGCTCCTTCTTGGCAGGATCGTCGCTGTCGAGATAGCCGTCGATCGCCGTCTCGGCGCGATAGACGCCGTCGGGCAGCTTGGCGATGGCCTGGCGCATCAGCCGCTCGGCATGGTCCATCAGCGCGGTCGCAGGCGAGGTCGAAGGTCTCGAGCCCGTAGCGCTCGACCAGCTCGACCATGCGCTCGGCGCCGATGCGCGCGGCGGCGACCTGGGCGTCCATGTCGCCGACCACGAGGTCCGAAGCGCGGATATTGTCGCGCACGATCTGCCAGACCATGTCGTTCTTCACGCCGCGGTCGTAGACCTTGATCGCCTTGAACTGCAGGCCCTCGGCATAGGCGTCGATCGCCTCGACGATGCCGCACGAGCCGGGCGACAGCGCGCCGATGTCGAGATGGTGCGCCGTGGTGGCGGCGAAGGCGATCAGCCGGCCCTGCGACGAACACCGGCACGATGAAGGCCACGTCCGGCCCGTGGCTGGCGCCCGAATAGGCGTCGTTGTGCATGATCACGTCGCCCGGCCGGATCGTGTCGCCGCGCTCGGCCAGGATCTTCTGGATGCCGCGCACATAGCCCGGGATCGGGCCCGACTGCAGCGGCGTCGACTGCGCCGATTTCGGCGAGCCCGCGGCCCTTCGGCGTCGACCAGGGCCGCCCCGAAATCCTCCGACTCGCGGATGATCGAGGAGTAGCTCATGCGCATCAGCTTGTAGCCCATCTCGATGGCGATGTTCTCCAGCGCGCCCTGGATCACGCTGGTGGTGATCGGGTCGATGCGGTCGGGCTTGGGCGCCGGCTGGCGGCGCGGGGCGGTGGTCATGGGGGTGCTCCTCGACTCATCTCTCCTCCCCAGCGGAGTGAGGGAGGTGGCCCAACGGGAGCCGGAGGGGTCGATGGGCAGGACGATGAGGCCTAAGCATCGCTCTTCCGGATGATCAGGTTGCCGGCCGCGTCGGCCTCGAACCGTATGCTGCGGCGGCACGACCGTGGTCGAGTCCATCTGCAGCACGATCGCCGGGCCCGCGACGCGCTCGCCCACCGGCAGCAGGTCGCGGCGGTAGAAGGTCGTCGGATAGTCGGCGAGCTTGCCGTCGACGCGGAAGGTGCAGGTGCCGGTCCGCACCTTGGCCGCCTCGAGCGACGTGCCCGTGCCGGCCGCCGGCTTGGCGATCGTGGCGGCGCTCGCCGCGCCGACCAGCCGCAGGTTCACGATCTCGATGGCGGAGTCGGCGAAGTGATGGCCGTACTCGCGGCGATGGATCTCGTGGAAGGCCTCGAAGACCTTGGCCAGCGCGGCCGCGTCGACCGTGCCGTCGGGGATCGGCACCTTGAGCTCGTAGCCCTGGCCGACATAGCGCAGGTCGCCGCGGCGCTCGAAGGTGACGCGGGCCAGCGTCGATGCCGTCGGCGGTGAAGCGGTCGCTGAGCTCCTTCTGCATCGCCGCGAAGTCGGCGTTGATGCGCGCGAGGTCGGCCGCGCCCGAGACCTGGAACGAGGTGCGGATGGCGTCGTAGCGCAGGTCGCTGATCAGCAGCCCGACCGCCGAGGTGATGCCGGGATGCGGCGGCACGATCACCTCGGTGACGCCCAGCATGTCGGCCACCTCCGCGCCATGCAGCGGCCCGGCGCCGCCGAAGGCGACCAGCGTGTAGTGGCGCGGGTCGATGCCCTTCTGGACGGTGCGCGAGCGGATGGCGTTGGCCATGTTGGCGTTGATCAGCGTGACCACGCCTTCCGCCGCCTCGCGGTCGGAGAGGCCGAGCTCGCGCGCCAGCTCGCCGATCACGCGCCGTGCCGCCACCTCGTCGAGCGACATGCCGCCGCCCAGGAAGTTGCCGCTGTCGAGCCGGCCCAGCACGAGGTTGGCGTCGGTGACGGTGGGACGCGTGCCGCCATGGCCGTAGGCGGCCGGCCCCGGCATGGCGCCGGCCGAGCGCGGCCCGACCTTGAAGGCGCCGGCCTGGTCGACGAAGGCGATCGAGCCGCCGCCGGCGCCGATCGTGTGCACGTCGATCATCGGCACCAGCACGGGGAAGCCCGGCGATCCAGGTGTCGCGCGCGGTCGCCTCGCCGAAGCCGCCTTCCGTCACGATGCCGATGTCGGCCGAGGTGCCGCCGACATCGAAGGTGATGAGGTTGCGCCGGCCCGAGAGCGCGCCCGCCCAGTCGCCGCCGATCACGCCCGCCGCCGGGCCCGAGAGCAGGGTGAGCACCGGCCGCTCGGCCACCATGGCGGGCGTCGCCACGCCGCCGTTGGAGGCCATGATGCGCAGGTCGGCCTTGAAGCCCGACGCCTCGATCTCCGATTCGAGGCGCGTGACGTAGTTGCGCACCTTGGGACCGACGAAGGCGTTCATCGCCGTCGTGGTGAAGCGCTCGAACTCGCGGAACTGCGGCGACACCGAGGAGGAGGTGGTGGCGAAGCACTCGGGATAGTCCTCGCGCACGATCGCCATGGCGCGCGCCTCGTGCGCCGGGTCGAGATAGGAGAACAGGAAGCAGATGGCGATGGCCTGCACGCCCGCTTCCTTGAGCTCGCGCACGGCCTGGCGCACGCCTTCCTCGTCGAGCGGCTCCAGCACCTCGCCCTTGGGCGGCACCAGCCGCTCCGTCACCGTCTTGCGATGGCGGCGCTTGACCAGCGGCCGGTCCTGCCAGGGGATGTCCTGCATGATCGAGTAGTGCTGCGGCCGCTGGTGGCGGCCGATGTGCAGGATATCGCGATAGCCGCCGGTCGTGATCATGCCGGTCACGGCGCCGTCGTGCTCGAGGATGGCGTTGGTGGCGATGGTGGTGCCGTGGAACACCACGTCGATCGTCTCGCGCGGGATGTCGTACTTGTCGCACAGCGCCATCAGCCCCTGCACGACGCCGCGCGAGGGGTCGTCGGGCGTCGTCGAGATCTTGTGCACGGCCGTGCGGCCGGCATCCGTGTCGGCATAGACCAGATCCGTGAACGTCCCGCCCACATCGACGCCGATCAGCCGCATCCGCCTCGCTCCCTCGATCTTCCTCCGCCAACGCAGTTGGCGGACGTGGCGCCGTCATACGGCGACGGAGGGGTCATGGCGTCAAGACTGCGGATGACGCCCTCCGGCACAGGCGCTGTAAACAGCGCGATTCGGCCACCGCCCCAGCTACGCTGGCGAGGACGACGATCGGAAACGCAAGTCCTGCGCCAATGACGAGCGCTTTTTCCCCCAGCCTATTTTACAGTCCTGGCACGGGGCTTGCTTCCGAGGGGGACGATGGCGACGAAGCCCGATATCGAACTGGTGGCGCTCAGCAAGCGCTTCGGCGACACCGTCGCGGTGGATGCCGTCAGCCTGAAGATCCCGGCCGGCTCCTACTGCTGCCTGCTGGGCCCCAGCGGCTGCGGCAAGACCACCACCCTGCGCATGATCGCCGGCCACGAGGAGGCGAGCGACGGCGACATCATCCTGGGCGCCGAGAACATCACCGCATCTGCCGCCGGCGGCCCGCGGCACGGCCATGATGTTCCAGAGCTACGCGCTGTTTCCGCACCTCGATTGCACCGACAACGTCGCCTTCAGCCTGCGCATGCGCGGGGTCGACCAGGAGACCCGCCGCGCGCGCGCGCTCGACATGCTGAAGCGCGTCCAGATGGAGCCCTTCGCCGCCCGCCTGCCGGCCCAGCTTTCGGGCGGCCAGCAGCAGCGCGTGGCGCTGGCGCGCGCCCTGATCACCGATCCGCAGGTGCTGCTGCTCGACGAGCCGCTGTCGGCGCTCGATCCCTTCCTGCGCGTGCGCATGCGCGAGGAGCTGAAGAGCCTGCAGACGCGGCTCGGCATCAGCTTCATCCATGTCACCCACAGCCAGGACGAGGCGATGGCGCTGGCCGACCTGGTGGTGGTGATGAACCATGGCCGGATCGAGCAGGCCACCACGGCGCGCGAAGTGTTCAACAAGCCGGCGTCGGCCTTCGTGGCCCGCTTCATCGGCGGCCACAACGTGCTGCCGGCGGCGGTGGCGCGGGCGACGGGCGAGGGCGCCTTCGTGGCGATCCGCGCCGACCGCCTGACGGTGCAGCCGGGCGGCACGGCCGAGGTCGGCGTCTCGTCGGTCTCCGGCGTGGCCCGCTCGGTCGAGTATCTCGGCGCGACGGTGCAGGTCGGCATCGACGTGGCCGGGCTGGAGACGATGTCGGCCGTGGTGCCGGAGGCGCGCTTCGATGCCGCGCCGGTGCGGCCCGGCCAGCCGGTGGTTCTGTCGTGGAGGCCCGAGGACGTCCATGTCCTCGGTCAGTGAAAGTCAGTCAAAGGAGGAACAGGAGATGGCTCGCAAGTTCAAGGGCGGCACCACGGGCGGCATCGCCCGCCGCAAGGTCCTGAAGGGGGCGGCCGGCCTCGCCGGCGCGACGCTGGGAAGCGGGCTGGTCACCGGCTTCCCCGAGATCTGGGCGCAGAACAACAAGAACATCGTGCTGCGCCAGTGCGGCACCGGCGTGTCGGCGATCAACGAGATCGCCGAGAAGTGCAAGGCCGACCTCGGCATCACCCTGCAGATGACGGCGCTCGATTCCGACGCCGTCGTGCAGCGCGTGGTGACGCAGCCCAACTCCTTCGACATCGGCGACATCGAATACTGGATGATCAAGAAGGTCTTCCCGGGCGGCAACCTGCAGGCGATGGACGTCAAGAAGATCAAGTACTTCGACAAGATCGTGCCGATCTTCACCACCGGCAAGCTGAAGCCCGACAGCGTCATCGCCCAGGGCACGGCGCCCAACACGGTGAGCTTCGTCGAGGGCGCGGGCTCGACCAAGTTCGCCAAGGGCCAGACCCAGTGGTTCACCGCGGTGCCGACGATCTACAACGCCGACACGCTCGGCATCCGGCCCGACCTGGTCGGCCGCAAGATCGAGAACTGGAAGGACATCCTCGATCCGAAGTTCAAGGGCAAGACGGCGATCCTCAACATCCCGTCGATCGGCATCATGGATGCGGCGATGATCTGCGAATCGGCCGGCGTCATGAAGTACGGCGACAAGGGCAACATGACCAAGGCGGAGATCGACAAGACCATCGATTTCCTGATCAAGACCAAGAAGGACGGCCAGTTCCGCGCCTTCTGGAAGACCTTCGACGAATCGGTCAACCTCATGGCCTCGGGCGAGGTCGTCATCCAGTCGATGTGGTCGCCGGCGGTCTCGGCGGTGCGCGGCAAGGGCATCCCCTGCACCTACCAGCCGCTCAAGGAAGGCTATCGCGCCTGGGGCGGCGGCCTGTCGCTCGCCAAGCATCTCAAGGGCCCGCAGCTCGACGCGGCCTACGAATACATCAACTGGTACCTGTCGGGCTGGGTCGGCGCCTTCCTCAACCGCCAGGGCTACTACTCGGCGGTGCTCGAGACGGCCAAGGCCAACATGACGCCCGACGAATGGGGCTTCTGGATGGAAGGCAAGCCCGCCCAGGGCGATATCAAGAACCCGCAGGGCCAGGTGGTCGAGAAGAAGGGCGCCGTGCGCGACGGCGGCTCGTTCTACGAGCGCATGGGCTCCGTCGCCTGCTGGAACGCGGTGATGGATGAGGACCGCTACATGGTCCAGAAGTGGAATCAGTTCATCGCCGCGTAAGAACTTTTCCTTCCCAGCTTCGCTGGGGAGGTGTCGCGAAGCGACGGAGGGGTCGGGAGCCTTATTCGTGATTTATGACCCCTCCGTCGGCGCAAGACGCCGACACCTCCCCTGCGCGGACCCCGCGCAGGGGAGGAAGATTGAATCAATGAAGCGCATCAACGCCCTGGTCACCTACCTGCAGGTCGCGCCGCTGGCGCTGGTCTTCCTGCTGTTCCTGGTCGTGCCCATCGCCACCATCGTGGTGGTGAGCTTCTTCGACTACAACACCACCCAGATCATCCCGGCCTTCCTGCTGCAGAACTACGAGGAGCTGCTGCTCTCGCCGGTCACCTGGCGGACCTACCTGCAGACCGTCGAGTTCTCCGCCATCACCTGGGTGATCACCCTCGTGATCGGCTTCGCGGTCGCCTACTTCCTCGCCTTCCACGTCCGCTCGGCGACCTGGCAGATGGTGCTGTTCCTGGTCTGCACCATCCCGTTCTGGACCTCCAACGTCATCCGCATGATCTCGTGGATCCCCTTCCTGGGGCGCAACGGGCTGGCCAACACCACGCTGATTGATCTCGGCCTGATCAAGGAGCCGCTGGAGTTCCTGCTGTTCTCCGACTTCGCCGTCGTGCTGGCCTACGTCCACCTCTACACGCTGTTCATGGTGGTGCCGATCTTCAACTCGATGATGCGCATCGACCGCAGCCTGCTCGAGGCGGCACGCGACGCCGGCGCCAGCGGCTGGCAGACGCTGCGCTTCGTCGTCGTGCCGCTGTGCAAGCCCGGCATCGCCATCGGCTCGATCTTCATCGTCACCATCGTCATGGGCGACTTCGTGACCGTGCGCATGATGAGCGGCGGCCAGAGCGCCTCGGTCTCGCTGATGATGGTGAACGCCATGTCGCTGCTGCAGTATCCCGCGGCGGCGGCCAATGCCGTGGTCCTGCTGCTGCTGGTCCTCTTCACCGTCGCGGCCATGATGCGCATGGTCGACATCCGCAAGGAGCTGTGACGTGAACCGCAGCCGCGGACCCGCCTACTGGTGCCTCGCCGCCTTCTTCGCGCTGTTCGTGCTGTTCCTCTACGGCCCCACGATCACCATCCTGGTGCTGTCGTTCCAGGGCCCGTCGGGCGGGCTGACCTTCCCGATGAACGGCGTGTCGCTGCACTGGTTCGGCAACCTGTTCGAGAAGCAGATGGTCGGCGACTTCTACGGCTCCTTCGAGCGCTCGCTGATCCTGGGCGTGGCGACCATGCTGGTGACGGTGGTCGCCTCCTTCGCGGCGGGGCTTGCCTTCCGCAGCCGCTTCGTCGGCTCGAGCCTCCTGTTCTATCTCGCCATCGCCAGCCTGATCGTGCCCTCGGTGCTGGTCAGCCTGGGCATCGGCCTGCTGTTCCGCGTGCTCGGCTGGGATCCCGCCTGGTACAGCTCGGCCTTCGGCGCGCATCTCACCTGGACGCTGCCGTTCGGGCTGCTGATCATGTTCGCCGTCTTCAACCGCTTCGACCGGCGCTACGAGGAGGCGGCGCGCGACCTCGGCGCCAGCGCCTGGCAGACCATCCGCCACGTCGTCATTCCGATCCTGCTGCCCAGCCTGATCGGCGTCGGCCTGTTCGGCTTCACGCTCAGCTACGACGAGTTCGCCCGCAGCCTCTACACCGCCGGCACCTTCAACACCCTGCCGCTCGAGATCTACGGCATGACCACCAACGTCACCACGCCGGTGCTCTATGCGCTGGGCACGGTGACGACGGGCGTGTCCTTCCTGGTGATCGGTGTGGCGCTGGTCTCCTTCACCCTGGTCCGCCGCCGGCGCGAGCGCCACGGCAGCGACGCCGGCAAGGCGGCGTGACGAGGGGAGGCATGTCCGATGGACAGGGCGCTGGCGATCAGGCTCATGGAGGCAATTCTGGCGGCAGAGCCCAATCTTGAGGGACTGAGCATGCTGGTCGCGAGGGACGAATGGCGGGGATTGCGCAGGCAGATCGGCATGGTCATGTCTTCGTACGTGTCCATGACGATGCCGATCGTCCAACAGTTCCCTGATCTGGATCCAGATCGCGCCGGCGTCACGGTGCCGTCGATAGCCGCCGCAGGATCGAATGCCTTGGAGATCAGCGACGTGCTTCGACGGGCGAAGGCCGATTTGGACACCGTGGCCTCCCTGGTCGACCACATTGGCGCGGAGGACGAAAGGCGCGAGTTTCAGAAGCATGTGGCGGACGCGTCGGCTCTCTATCGGGCGGTGGCGGATGCAGTCGCTCCAGGGCCACCGTCGTGACCGCAATGCGCGCGCGCGTGCTCCGGCTGGCGACCGCGGGTCCGCAGGATACCGCGCCGCTCGCCGCCGCCATCGCCACCGGCGAGGTCGATCCGGCGAGCATCGTCGCCATCGTCGGCAAGACCGAGGGCAATGGCTGCGTCAACGATTTCACGCGCGGCTACGCCACTCTGTCGCTCAAGCTCCTCTTGGCCGACGCCCTGAAATGCGCGCCCTCCGAGATCGACAGGCGGGTCGCCATCGTCATGTCCGGCGGCACCGAGGGCGGGCTGTCGCCGCATCTGCTGGTGTTCTGCCGCGAGGCCGCGCCGAGCGCGGCGGGCGAACCGCGTCTTGCGATCGGGGTCGGCCTGACACGCGAATTCGCACCCGAGGAGATCGGCCGCGCGCCCCAGATCGAGGCGACCGCGCAGGCCGTCGCGGCGGCCCTGAAGGAGGCCGGCATTGCGGCGCCGTCCGACGTGCATTTCGTGCAGATCAAGTGCCCGCTGCTCACCAAGGAGCGCATCGAGGAAGCCGCGCGCCGCGGCGCGACCGTGGCGACCGACGACACCTATCATTCGATGGCCTTGTCGCGCGGCGCCTCGGCGCTGGGCGTGGCCGTCGCCCTGGGCGAAGTGCCGACGGCCGGCGAAGCCGCGATCTGCCGCGACTGGTCGCTCTATTCCGGCGTCGCCAGCACCTCCGCCGGCGTCGAGCTTCTGCGCAACGAGATCGTGGTGCTGGGCAACGCGCCGGGCTGGGGCGGCGACCTCGTGATCGACCACGCCGTCATGAAGGACGCCATCGACGCCGAGTCGGCGCGACGCCTGCTCGCCAGGCTCGGCGGCGAGGTGGTGGCCGTCCTGGCCAAGGCCGAGGCCTCGCCCACCGGCGAGATCCGCGGCCGCCGCCACACCATGCTCGACGACAGCGACATCCACTCGACCCGCCACGCCCGCGCCCTGGTCGGCGGCGTGCTGGCCGGCGTGGTGGGCGACACCCTGCTCTACGTTTCCGGCGGCGCCGAGCACCAGGGCCCGCCCGGCGGCGGGCCGGTCGCGATCATCGCCAAGGTCTCATAGGACCTCGGGCCGCCGGGCAGCGGGCCGGCCCAAACTAGCGAACGGGCCTGATCTCGAACGCCGAGCGCTCGCTGAAGAGCAGGGTGACCATGTCGCCGGGCCTGAATTTCGCGAGCTCCGCCTGTCCCTCCGCGGTCTTGACCCACGGCGAGCGGACGATGACGCCGCTATTGGGATCGACGATGTCGACTTTCTTCGCGGCCATGTCGGTGCGGACCACCATGCCGGACAGCAACCACAGCTTGGCGCGCATCTCGGTGCCCGGCAGGCCGGGCGCCCGGGCAGGATCGCTGACGATCGCCTTCGCCATCTCCGCCACTTCGGGCGTGGTCTTGGCGACGAGGTAGTCGGTGACGCGATAGTAGCGCAAGTCGACGCGCTGACCGGGTTTCAGGGAGCCGAAATTGGTGACGCGATCGATCGCCTTGAAGGTGAGCGTATCGCGCTCGGGACTCTCGACGACGACCGTGCGGTTCGCCGGATTGATCGCCAGGATGGTGCCGCGGATGGCGATTTCATCGACCTTCGACAGTTCGGGGAACGGCTCGCAGCGGGCGCTGCCTGCCGCGGCGACGGCCGGCATCGCCGCGGCGAAGGCCATGGCGGAACGGAGAAAAGTGCTTCTCAACATGATACCTCGCGCCGTGTGGGTCGATGGCGATGCGAACGCCCCCGCGCCCTTGGCCGACATCCTGGGGCCGCGCAGGCGCTCGACCTTGACCTGTCTCAAGGCGAAGCGCACCTCTTCTTGAGCGACTCGAACAGCATCTCGCTGGGCTCGCCGGTTTCGGCCTCGCCGGCCGCGAGTTGGAACTTGCTGATCGCCGCGCGGGTCGCCGGACCGACCGTCCCATACGTGGTGCCGCCATAGAGGCCGAGAGCGTGCAGGAGAATCTGAATGGCCTTGGCCTGCTCCGTCTTGTCGGTGGGCCAGGGGCCGACATCGACGCTGCACAGGCTCTTCCGCGGCTCGGGCGTCTCCGTCTCCTCGCCGTGGCCGTCGTGGCCGCCGTGGCCGCCGTGGCCGCCAGGGTGCCGTTGCCCGCCTCGCCCTGCGGCGCCGACGACGGCACCGCAGCCTCCTGTGCGGGCTCCTGCCTGGCCGGCGCGGTCGCCGCCTCGGGCCGCGCCGGACGCGGCGGCAGCGTCAGCCCCTGGGCGGCGTGCTCCGGCTCGGGCGGTGCCGCCTTTGAAATTGCGGGAGACGCGCGGTCGCTTGCGGGTACTCCTGGAGGACCGCCCCTTTCCCGTGCCCAGAGGGCGATGCCGGCTGCGCCGAGCACCGCCAGGACAATCGCGTAGGCCACGAAAGGCATGACCGGCCTGCGCGGGCCTTTGCCACCGCCGGAAGTCGTCGCCATGAGATTGCTCTCTCTTTCGCCCGAACTCCGACTGCGGACGCTACCGGGGGCCGGGCCCGCCTTCAACGGCCGACGAGGGTCACATCAGCGCTCGGCGCGCGTCATGGCCCTTATTTGATCGGTGCTCAGGCCCTTTCCGGCATGGCCGCGCAGACGGGCGAAGCGGGTGGGTCGCGCCTTCCTGCCGACCTTCACCAGGACGATGCGGCCATCGCTCGCCCGTTCGAAGTCGATTTCGCTGCCGGGACCGATCCCCAGGAGATCCCGGACGCGCTTGGGGATGGTGACCTGGCCCTTGGCGGAAACGGTCGTGCTCATGGCTGTCTCTGGTAAGGCGGTCTTCTCACTGGGTATTACCTGGCATGGGCCGCGCCGGTTCTCCAGTCCCGCGTCATGCTCTTCTGGACCGCGCGCCTCCGGCGCGCTCATGAGTCATGTGCAAGCCGGGGGCTCGCGGTCCAGGAGATCACTCGACCGACGCGGTGCCCTCGTCGCGATAGGCCCAGCACATGTCGGGCGGCAGGGTGATGGCGATCTCGCGGTCCGCGCCGTGGCGCGCCGCGGTGCCCAGCTCCAGCGCCTCGAGCCGCTGGCCGCCCAGCTCGACGTCGTAGACCGTCTGCATGCCCTGGTAGCGCCGCTCGAGCACGCGGCCCGAGAAGACGTTGACCGAGCCCTGCTCGCCCAGCCGCACGTTCTCGGCGCGCAGGGCGACGCGCGCCTTGTCGCCGGCGCTGAGCGGCTGCGGCGTCCAGGCCTCGATGCGGCCGGCCGCGCCGAGGTCGATGGTCGCCCGCTCGCCGCTGCGCGCCAGCACCTTGCCTAAAAGCACGTTGGAGGCGCCGGTGAAGTTGGCGACGAAGGGATCGACCGGCCTGTTGTAGATCTCGGCCGGCGGCGCCATCTGCAGCAGCTTGCCCTCGCGCATCACGCCGATGCGGTCGCCCAGCACCACGGCCTCGGACTGGTCGTGGGTGACGTAGAGGCCGGTCATGCCGGTCTGCTTCAGGATGCGCCGCAGCTCGTCGCGCAGGCGGATGCGCAGCTTGGCGTCGAGGTTGGAGAGCGGCTCGTCGAGCAGGATGAGCTGCGGCCGGTAGACCAGGCTGCGCGCCAGCGCGACGCGCTGCATCTGGCCGCCCGACAGCGACGTCACCGGCCGCTCGGCATAGTCGCCCAGCCCGACCAGGGTCAGCGTCTCGTCGACCTGGGCGTTGATGTTGCCGCCGCCGCCGTTGCTGCGGCGGTGCTTCAGCGGATAGGCCACGTTCTGGCGCACCGTCATGTGCGGCCACACGGCATAGGACTGGAACACCATGCCGATGTCGCGCTCGCGCGGGCTCACCAGCACGCCGCGCTCGGGTTCGGAGACCACGCGGCCGCCGATCGAGATGCGGCCGCCGGTCGGATGTTCGAGGCCGGCGACGCAGCGCAGCGTCGTGGTCTTGCCGCAGCCCGACGGGCCGAGCAGGACCACGATCTCCCCGGCCGGGACGTCGAAGCTCACGTCGTCCACGGCGGGCTTGCCCGTCGCGAACCGCTTGACCAGCCGCTCGATGAGAAGCGCCGAGCTCACTGCCGGTAGCCGTAGGTCTTGTTCCACTCCTCGAGCCACGGGGTGCGCAGCGATTCGAACTCCTTGAAGTTCGGCACCCAGACCTTGATGACCTTGGGATCCCAGCCCTTGGGGAAGGCCGGCGGGTCCTTGAGCGAGGTGATGTTGCCGAGCTTGGTGATCTGGAAGGCCTGGCCTTCCCTGGACAGGCGCCAGTTCATGAACAGCCTGGCCGCGTTGGGATACTTCGACGTCTTGGGAATGCCGTCGGCGTAGGGATTGATCGGCACGCCCTCGGGCGCGAAGATCGCCTCGGCCGGCGCGCCCTCGACGATCTTGGTGTAGATGATGTTGTAGAGCAGGGGCGCGATCGAGATCTCGCCGCGCACCAGCGAATCGGAGGTCGGCGCGCCCGACGGGAAGAGCACGATGCCGAGCGCCGCCTGCTTCTGCCAGTAGTCCTCGCCCAGCACCTGGCGCTCGAACATGACGCGGGTCCAGGTCGTGCCGCCCGACGGGCCGACCACCTGGCCGATCTGCTTGTCCTTGTATTCGGGCTTGGTGAGATCCATCCAGGTCTTGGGCGGGTTCTTCACCAGCTGGGTGTTGTAGGCGATCGCCCAGCCGATCGTGGCGCCCGGCCACAGCTTCGGCGAGACCAGGGCGTCGGGCCGGTAGTCGGCGGCGTTGGGCGGCGCGTAGTCCTGGAAGAGGTCGGCCAGCTCCAGCATCAGGCCGCGGTCGGAGTGGTTGATGACGTCGGCCGAGAGCTTGCCCGCCGCCGCCTCGGTCTTGATGCGGGTGATGAGCTGGCCGCCCGGGGCGCGCACCATCGCGACCTTGATCTTGGGGAAGCGCTTGTTGAATTCCTTGATCACCACCTGCTCGACCTCGGCGAAGTTCGCCGTGTAGTAGGTCAGCTGGCCTTCCTTCTCGGCCGCCGCGATCAGCTCCTTGGAGCCGAACTCGTCCTGCGCCATCGCCGGCAGGCCGGCGAACGCGCCCGCCAGGCCGAAGCCGGCGGCCTTCACGATCGTGCGTCTCTTCATCGATTTCCTCCTTGATGCTCGTTGTTCGTCAGCCGACGCGCGCGCTGCCCTGCGCCGCGTCGCGGGAAAGCCAGGTCGTGATGCCGAGCAGCACGGCGAGGATCGCCGTCTGCACCAGGCTGAAGGCGGCCGTCTTTCCGGTGTTGCCGCCTTCGTAATAGTCGAGCAGCAGCACGGCCATCACCGTGGTGTCGCTGGTGTAGAGGAAGAGCGAGGAGCCCAGCTCGCGCACCGCCAGCACGAAGAGCAGCGTCATCGACGCCACCACGCCGGGCCGGGCGAGCGGCAGCACGATGGTGCGGATGGTGCCGAGCAGCCCGCGGCCGCAGATCCAGGCCGCCTCCTCGAGCTCCTTGTGGATCTGCAGGAAGGAGGTCGACAGCGCCTTCACCGTGTCGGGCATGAAGCGCGCGACGAAGGCCAGCGCCAGGATCCACAGCGTGCCGTAGAGGCCGCCGGGCAGGCCGATCCACGCCCACAGATAGGCGACGCCGACCACCAGGCCGGGAATGGCGACGGGGATCGTCGACAGCAGGTCGATGGCGCGGCGCCCGGCGAGGTGGGTGCGGGTGACCGTGTAGCCGATGGCGAAGGCCAGCGCCCCGCCGACCAGCGCCGTGATCACGCCGACCTTCAGCGTGTTCCAGATCGACAGCATGGTGAGCGGATTGTCGAACACGGCGTTGAAGTGCATCCAGCTGTACTGGCTCATGTCGAACAGCGCGCCGAAATCCTTGAAGAACAGGAACTTGCGGAAGGCGGCGATGACCAGCGCCAGCGTCGGCAGCACGACGACGATGAACAGGTAGATCACCGCCAGCCCGAGGGTGAACCAGCGCCAGCGGCCGAGATTGAGGGCACGCGGGCGGAACGCCTTGCCGGCGACGGTGGCGTAGCTCTTGCCCGACATCACCCTCTGCTGGGCCCACACCAGGATCGCGGTGACGACCATGAGCAGGATGGCGACGGCGGCGGCGGTGTTGTAGAGCGGCGGGCTCCAGGCGGTGAGCTTGAAGATGTAGGTGGTCAGCACGTTGATGTTGGCCGGCGCGCCCAGCGCCGCCGGCACGCCGTAGATGCCCAGCATGACCACGAACGACAGCAGCGAGCCCGCCAGGATCGCCGGCGCGATCAACGGGAAGGTGACGGTGAACAGCGTCGTGAAGGCCGAGGCGCCCGACACTTCCGACGCTTCCTCGAGGCTCGGATCCATGTTCCTGAGCGCCGAGGCGGTGAACATGTAGACGTAGGGCGCGTAGTAGATGCCGAAGACGATGACGAGGCCCGACATCGAGTAGAAGTTGAAGCGGAAGTCGATGTCCAGCCACTTCAGCACGATGTTGAGCAGGCCGGTCTTGGGCGAGCCCAGGATGCCCCAGGCCACGCCGGCGACCAGCGGCGGCACGAACAGCGGGATCATGCTGGCGCCGGCGATGAAGCCCTTGAACGGCGTGTTGGTGCGCACCACGATCCACGAGAAGGCGAGGCCGATGACGACCGCCAGGATCGTGCCGCCGCCGCAGGCCGCCAGCGCGTGGAAGAAGGCGAGGTGGACGTTCTCGTTGCCCAGCACGTCGAGGAAGTGCTTGAGCGAGGGGGTGAAGTTGCCGAACCCGTCGACCACCGGATTGGAATCGCTGAACGCGCCGAACAGCAGCATCAGCAGCGGGTAGATCACCAGGAAGGCCAGCAGGATCAGCAGGGCGCCGACCCATAGCGGACCGGCCAGCCGCCGCGGACCGTTCGCGGTTGCGGTCGATACCGGCAGGTCTCCCACACTCGTCGCCGTCAACGCTACTACTCCTCCCACGCGTCCGCGGTGATGCCTGCGGCTTCTTCTTCATTCGCGGCGCAACCTAGCCCATCGGGATTTCCGGCGCTACGGTTTGCTTATGAAGCTTCCGACGCACGATCGCTACGACTATGTCCCGCTGCGCGGCCGGCCCGATTACACGTGGCCGGCCGGTAAAAGGCTGGCCGTCTATTTCGCCCTCAATCTCGAGCACTTTTCCTTCGGCGAGGGGCTGGGCGCGGAACTGTCGCCGGGCGGGCCGCAACCCGACGTGCTGAACTTCGCCTGGCGCGACTACGGCAACCGGGTGGGCGCCTGGTACATGCTCGACGCCTTCGATGCGCTCGAGCTGCCGCTGGCCGCGCTGGTCAACACCAGCCTGTACGACTATGCGCCCGATCTGGTGGCCGCCTGCCGCGCGCGCGGCGACGAGGTCGTGGGCCATGGCCGGACCAACGCCGAACGCCAGGGCAGCCTCGACGAGGCCGCCGAGCGGGCGCTGATCGCCGAGGCCACGGCCCGCATCACGAAAGAAGAGGGCCGCGCTCCGGAAGGCTGGCTCGGGCCCTGGATCTCGCAAAGCCATCGCACGCCCGACCTGCTGGCCGAGGCCGGCTATGGCTATCTGCTCGACTGGTGCATGGACGACCAGCCGATCTGGTTCCGCTGCCGCGACGGCCGGCGGATTCTGGCGGTGCCCTATCCCCAGGAGGTGAACGACATCCCGGCCATCGCCGCGCGCCGCATGGGGGCGGCGCAGTTCGCCGACATGATCGTCGACCAGTTCGACGAGATGCTGGAACTGTCCAAGGCGCGGCCCCTGGTGATGGGCGTCGCCCTGCATGCCTATCTGGTCGGCCAGCCGCACCGCCTGAGGCATCTCAAGCGCGCCCTGCGCCACATCGCGGCGCGCCGCGAGGCGATCTGGCTCACCACGCCGGGCGCCCTCGCGCGGCACTGCGCGGCGCTCCCGGCCGGCACGGTTCCCTAGCTGATGATCAGGAGCAGCCGGCGATGGGTGGTCGGCTCCTCGGGCAGCTCGCCGGCCGCGCGGGCCACCGGCAGCGGCTGGCCGGTCATGACCAGGTCGTGAAGACACTGCCTTGCGCGGTCGGAGAGGCTGTGGACCACGTCGCCTTCCGTGGCGCCCGAGGCCACCACGCCCGGCAGGTCGGGAATCCACCCGGTGAACCCTCCGTCATCCTCGCGATCGATGAGCGCGTAGTAGCAAGCGTCGAGCATGGCTGATAGTTCGAAGGGGGAGGAAGGCCGTCATTGACCTGGATCAAGGCCACGGGTTTCTGCGCTGTATGGCGCGCAGAAACTCCAAAGTGATACTTGGATTGTACCTGACTAAAACTTATGAACGACCTATATTTGAGGAACGCGTCGCGCATGCCCGAGCGCCGGCGCCAGGCGCCGCGTGCGGTTGCCGAGCGCGGCGTGGATTGGCAAAGCACTTGCGGAAACTGCGGGAAGTGCCGAAACGGCTGTAGGTTTTTGCGGACAGGACGCGTGCACAAAGCGCGCTGGGCGCTAGCGTCGCGCGCCCGGCGCGGTGTCGCGCAGATGGGTGAGCGCGGCCTGCGCGCCGCCCGGCTTGTGCGGCACCTTGGCGAGGCCCAGCGCCATCTCCACGCCCGACAGCGCGCCCATCAGCATGAGGTCGTTGAAGTCGCCGAGATGGCCGATGCGGAACACCTTGCCCGCGACCTTGGAAAGCCCTTGCCCGAGCGACAGGTTGAAGTTCTCCAGCGCGACCTTGCGGAAGGCGTCGGCGTCGTGGCCCTCGGGCATGACGATCGCCGTCAGCGAGCCGGAATAGGCCGCGGGATCGCTGCACAATATCTCCAGGCCCCAGCCGGTGACGGCCGCGCGCGTCGCCTCGGCGTGGCGCGCGTGGCGGGCGAACACGGCATCCAGGCCTTCCTCCAGCAGCATGTCGCAGGCCTCGTTGAGGCCGTAGATCAGGTTGGTGGCCGGCGTGTAGGGGAACCAGCCGTTGGCGTTGGCCGCCAGCATCTCGTCCCAGCCCCAGAACGCCTTGGGCAGCTTCGAGCCCTTCGAGGCCGCCACCGCCTTCTCGCTCACCGCGTTGAAGGAGAGGCCGGGCGGCAGCATCAGGCCCTTCTGCGAGCCCGCCACCGTCACGTCGACTCCCCAGGCGTCGTGGCGATAGTCGATCGAGCCCAGCGAGGAGATGGTGTCGACCAGCAGCAGGGCGGGGTGCCGGGCGGCGTCGATGGCGCGCCGCACCGCGCCGATGTCGCTCACCACGCCCGTCGAGGTCTCGTTGTGCACGATGCACACCGCCTTGATGGCGTGGTCCTTGTCGTCCTTCAGGCGCTTCTCGATGGCCGCCGGATCGGCGGGCTTGCGCCAGTCGCCGCCCATGAATTCCGACCTGAGCCCGAGCTTGTCGGCCATCTTCTTCCACAGCGAGGCGAAATGGCCGGTCTCCCACATCAGCACCAGGTCGCCCGCCGACAGCGTGTTGACCAGGGCCGCTTCCCAGGCGCCGGTCCCCGAGGCGGGATAGACGATCACCGGCTGGCGGGTCTGGAAGACCTGGCGGACGCTGCGCAGGACCTTCCTGGCCAGTGCGTTGAACTCCGGCCCGCGATGGTCGATGGTCGGATAGTCCATGGCGCGCAGGATGCGGTCGGGCACGTTGGTCGGCCCCGGGATCTGCAGGAAGTGCCGTCCGCTGGGATGTGAGTTCAGCCGCATTTCGATGTCCTCCGCGCGTGCTGCATTTTGTATAGATAGACCAAACTGGAGTGAACCTCGACTGAGTACCCCGACGCACGAAGCCGGCCATTTGGCCAGTGTCATCCCGAGCGCAGCGAGGGACCTTTTTGCTGCCTACGACCAAAGGTCCCTCGCTGCGCTCGGGATGACAATGGGTTTGTCATGAACGTATCGACAATGTCCACGCTCGAACGAACCCTGCGCCGCACCATCAAGGGCGACGTCCTCTTCGACGCCGCCTCGCGCGGGCGCTATGCGACCGACGCCTCGATCTACCAGGTCGAGCCGGTGGGCGTGGTGCTGCCGCGCGACGAGACCGACCTGGCGCTGGTCGTCGACGTGGCGCGCGACGCCAAGGCCGCCATCCTGCCGCGCGGCGCCGGCACCTCGCAGTGCGGCCAGACCGTCGGGCAGGCGCTGGTCGTCGACGTCTCCAAGTACCTGTGCGAGGTCGTGGGCTTCGACAAGAACCGCGCCGAGGTCACGGTCCAGCCCGGCGTCGTGCTCGACCAGCTCAATGCATGGCTGAAACCGCATGGCCTGTGGTATCCGGTCGACGTCTCGACCTCGGCGCAATGCACCCTGGGTGGCATGGCCGGCAACAATTCCTGCGGCAGCCGGTCGATCCGCTACGGCAACATGGTGCACAACGTGGCCTCGATCGACGCCATCCTGGCCGACGGCCAGCGGGCGCGCTTCGGCTCGGCGCGGCCCGAGGACATGCCGCCGGCGGTCCGGACCATCGCCGACAAGGTGGCGTCACTCGCCTTCGCCGAGCGCGACGAGATCGAGCGCCTGTACCCCAAGGTGCTGCGCCGGGTCGGCGGCTACAACCTCGACATCTTCTTCCCGCAGTCGGAGCGGCCCTACACGCTCGACAATTCGGTGAACCTCGCGCACCTGCTGGTCGGCAGCGAGGGCACCCTGGCGGTGACGCAGCGGCTCACGCTCAAGCTGGCGCCGCTGCCCAGGCATAAGGCGCTGGGCGTCGTGAATTTCCAGAGCTTCTACAAGGCGATGGAAAGCGCCCAGCACATCGTCAAGCTGAAGCCCACGGCGGTCGAGCTCGTCGACCGCACCATGATCGAGCTGGCGCGCGCCAATCCCGCCTTCCGGCCGGTGATCGAGCGCGCGCTGATCGGCAAGCCCGAGGCGATCCTGCTGGTCGAGTTCGCGGGCGAGGAGCGCGAGGCCCAGCTCCGCGATCTTCAGCGCCTGGTCGAGCTGATGGGCGATCTCGGCCTGCCCGGCAGCGTTGTCGAGATGCCCGAGCCCCGGCCGCAGGCCGAGTTGTGGGAGGTGCGCAAGGCCGGCCTCAACATCATGATGTCCATGAAAGGCGACGGCAAACCCGTGTCCTTCATCGAGGACTGTGCGGTGCCGCTGGAGCATCTCGCGGACTACACGCAACGCCTCACCGACGTGTTCACCAAGCACGGCACGCGCGGCACCTGGTATGCCCACGCCTCGGTCGGCACCCTGCATGTGCGGCCGATCCTCGACATGCGCCGCGAGGGCGCCGCCAAGATGCGGGCCATCGCCGAGGAGGCCTCGGCGATCGTGCGCGAATACAAGGGCGCCTTCTCGGGCGAGCACGGCGACGGGCTGGTGCGCTCGGAGTGGGTAGCCTGGCAGTTCGGCCCCAGGCTCACCAAGGCGTTCGAGTCGGTCAAGGATCTGTTCGATCCCGCCGGCATCCTCAATCCCGGCAAGATCGTGCGGCCCTCGCGCATGGATGAGCGCTCGCTGTTCCGCTTCAAGCCGGGCTACGCCAACGTCGCCTACAAGCCCGCGCTCGACTGGTCGGCCTGGAACGTCCAGAACGATCCGCTGACCGAGCAGCTCACGGAACCCGGCACGGGCGGCGATACGACCGGCGGCTTCGCCAAGGCCGCCGAGATGTGCAACAACAACGGGCACTGCCGCAAGTTCGATGCCGGCACGATGTGCCCGTCCTTCCGCGTCACGCGCGACGAGGTGCATCTGACGCGCGGCCGCGCCAACACCCTCAGGCTCGCGCTCTCCGGCCAGCTCCCCGGCGCGTTGACGTCGGACGCCGTCGCCGCCGCCATGGATCTCTGCGTGAGCTGCAAGGGCTGCAAGCGCGACTGCCCGACCGGCGTCGACATGGCGCGCATGAAGATCGAGGTGAAGTCGGCGCGCCGCATGAGCAGGGGCCTCAGGCTGCGCGACCGCCTGATCGGTGGCCTGCCGGCTGTCGCACCGTGGGCGCGCCGCCTGCCCTGGCTGTTCAACATGGCGTGGTTCGTGCAGCCCTATCTGGGCTTTGCCAAGCAGCGCCGCTTGCCCAGGTGGCGGAGCGACACCTTCCTCGCCACGACCGACGTCGACGAGCGCGACGCCACGGTGGTGATCTTCGCCGACACCTTCTCGAACAATTTCGAGCCCGGGCTGCTGCATGCCGCGCGTCGCGTGCTGCAGGTGGCGGGCCATCGCGTCGCCGTGGCCTGGCCGACGCTGGGCGCGCCGGCGCTGTGCTGCGGCCGCACCTATCTGGCGACGGGCCAGGTCGAGAAGGCGAAGGCGGAGGCGCGACGGCTGCTGCAGGCGCTGATGCCCTTCGTCGCCAGGGGCGTGCCGATCGTCGGCCTCGAACCGTCGTGCCTGTTCACCCTGCGCGATGAATTCCTGGCGATGGGCCTGGGCGGGGAGGCGAGGGCGGTCGGCGAGAACGCCTTCCTGTTCGAGGAATTCCTGGTGCGCGAGAAGAAGGCGGGCCGGCTCGCGCTCGAGTTGAAGCCGCTGCCGCACAAGACCGCGCTGCTGCACGGTCACTGCCATCAGAAGGCGTTCGGCGCCATGAGCGCCGTGCAGGAGGCGCTATCGCTGGTGCCCGAACTCGCGGTCAGCGTGATCGAGTTCGAGCTGCTGCGGCATGGCCGGCAGCTTCGGCTACGAGGCCGAGCATTACGAGACCTCGGTCGCCATGGCAGAGCTGTCGCTGCTGCCCGCCGTGCGCAAGGCCGATCCCGAGGCGCTGATCGTGGCCGACGGCACCTCGTGCCGCCACCAGATCGCCGACGGCAGCCACCGACAGGCGGTACACGTCGCCGAGGTGCTGGCTTTGGCGATCAAGTAACCTTCGATTGTATTTAGGACACAATTACTCCTTATGCGCGTATCAAATTTCCGTCATCCCGAGCGGAGCGAAGCGAAGTCGAGGGACCTCTTTTCGTGGCGGCGATATGCGGCAACCAGTCGTCTACATCTTGTCCAGCGCAACAGGTCGGGCTCTCTACATTGGCATCACGACTGATTTAGCTCGCCGCCTTGGCGAGCATCGGGCCGGGAAGGTCGCGCATACATCGAAGTATCGGATCAATCGTCTGATCTTTGTCGAATGGCACGATACCGCGCCCGACGCGATTGCACGAGAGAAGCAGCTGAAGGGCTGGCGCCGCAGCAAGAAGATTGCCTTGGTCAATCACTCAAATCCCGACTGGCGGGATTTATCTGGCGAAATCGACGCCTGATCGGCGCTGCAAAAAAAGGTCCCTCGGCTTCGCTTCGCTGCGCTCGGGATGACGAAGTGTGGAATTGCGGCTTGTCCGCCCCTGTGGCACCGTCCGCGCGCCATGCAGCAGAGACCGGGAAATCCCTATTCAAGCGCCGAGATCGACCGCGCCAGCCATGAGCGCGAGGACGAGGAGCGCATGATCGAGCTGGCCTCGTCGGGCGCCGCGCGCTTCGTGCCCATCGACACCGAGAAGAACCTCGTCAAGACCGGCGGCGCGCCCGAGGCGGTGTTCCTGCAGGGCATGATGGGCCGCGCCATCGCCAACGCCGCCGACACGCAGATCTTCCTCGGCTATGTCGAGGGCACGCCCTATTTCGCCGTCGACGTCACCGGCAAGGACGTGCCGCTGAAGGAGCTGGGCGAGTTCGTCGACCTGCGCCAGGTCGGCGCGCTGCTGTTCGCGCGCGAGGGCTCGATCCTGGCCTACGCCCGCGGCATGACCTACTGGCATCGCCGCCACCGCTATTGCGGCGTGTGCGGCGCCACCACCAAGGTGGTGCGCGGCGGCCATGTGCGGCAATGCACCAACGAGAACTGCAAGACCGAGCACTTCCCGCGCACCGATCCGGCGGTGATCATGCTGGTCCATCACGGCGACAGGTGCCTGCTGGGCCGCGGCAAGCATTTCCCGCGCGGCATGCACTCCACGCTTGCCGGTTTCGTCGAGCCGGGCGAAAGCTTCGAGGACGCCGTGGCGCGCGAGGTCTACGAGGAGGTCAAGGTGCGCGTCAGCAACGTCACCTACCGCTCCTCGCAGCCCTGGCCGTTCCCCGCCTCGGTGATGATCGGCTTCCATGCCGAAGCCGAGTCGCTCGACTTCACCGTCAACCGGGACGAGCTCGAAAGCGCGCGCTGGCTGACGCGTGACGAGCTCAGGCCGGAGAACATGCCCAAGGACGGCTCCTTCTTCATGCCGCGCCGCGATTCGATCGCCCGCCGCCTGATCGAGGAATGGCTCGGCCACGAGGCCGGCCCGTCGATCAGCGGCTGAGCCAGCAAAGGAACGACATGACCGCCCAGCTCTTCACACCGGTCGAGATCGGCGGCGTCACGCTGCCCAACCGCATCGTCGTGTCGCCGATGTGCCAGTATTCGGCCGTCGATGGCAGCGCCCAGCCCTGGCACCAGGTGCATTACGGCATGCTGTCGATGTCCGGCGCCGGCCTGCTGTGCGTGGAGGCCACGCACGTCGAACGCGAGGGCCGCATCACGCAGGGTTGCCTCGGCCTCTACAGCGACGACAACGAGGCGGCGCTGAAGCCCATCGTCGAATGGGCGCGCGCCTGGATGCCGCAGGTGAAGCTCGGCGTCCAGCTCGCCCATGCCGGCCGCAAGGCTTCGGCGCAGCGGCCGTGGAAGGGCGGCGGACCGCTCACCCAGGCCGACGCGCCGGACCTGCCATGGACCACGTGCTCGGCGTCGGCCGTTCCCTACGATGCGAAATGGCACACCCCGGTCGCGCTCGACGCCGTGGGTCTGAAGCGCGTCAAGCAGGCCTTCGTCGACGCCACCCTGCGCAGCGCGCGCCTGGGCTTCGACCTCGTCGAGCTGCACGGCGCGCACGGCTATTGCCTCAACCAGTTCCTCTCGCCGCTCAGCAACCGGCGGACCGACGAGTACGGCGGCACCATGGAGAAGCGCCGGCGCTTCCCCCTCGAAGTGTTCGAGGCCTGCCGCCAGGTCTGGCCGCGCGACAAGGCGCTCGGCATGCGCCTGAGCTGCGTCGAATGGGTCGAGGGCGGATTGACCATCGAGGACACGATCGAGACGGCCCGCCAGCTCAAGGCGCTGGGCTGCGACTTCGTCGATGCCAGCTCGGGCGGCAACGCGGCCCATCAGAAGATCTCCGTCGCGCCCGGCTATCAGGTGCCGTTCGCCGCGCGCATCCGCAAGGAGGCGGACATCAGGACGTGGGCGGTCGGCGTCATCACCGAGCCCGAGCAGGCCGAGCGCATCGTCGCCTCGGGCGAGGCCGACTGCACCGCCCATGCGCGCGCCTTCCTGCTCGATCCGCGCTGGGGCTGGAATGCGGCCCGCGCGCTGGGCGTCGAACCGCCGTCCCTGCCGTTGCCGGCGGTGCGCGCCAGCACCATCCTGCCCTTCAAGCCGCAGCCGGCCTTGGTCAAGGCGGCCGACTAGGGCCTCGGTGGCGCGGCACGTCCGGAGCCTGCCATGAACATCCAGTGGCTGCGGCGCATGGCGGCCATCGTCGCCGCCGGATTCTTCGTCGCCATCGTCGTCACCGAGATCGAGCTCGCCCTGGGAGTCGATCTGATCGACGCGCCGTTCTTCCACTCGCCGCGCGAGGCGATCGCGCTCGCCGCCGCCGTGCTGCTCCTGGCCGCCTTCCAGTCCGGGCGCGCGGGAGTGGCACGTGGCCGTGCGGCCTCCGTCGTGGCATTCGGGCTGATCGTGCTGCCGTTCAATACCCTGGTCGAGCGGCCGCCCTTGTCCCTCGATTTCTGGAGAGGCAATACGACCCTGCGGGTCGACCGGACCATGACGATCAGCCGTCCGCATGCGGTGGTGCTCGAGATGGGCGGGTCGCAGCAGGTCGATCTGAAGGCGCTCGCCAGGGCGGCAAGCGGTGCCGGTCCGCCGCCGCTCCAGGGGACGCCGACCGTGGTCGTGGCGCGCCTGTCCGGCGAGCCGCGTTCGGCCTTCGCGGTCCTCCCCGACAAGGACGAGCCCAAGCCCCTCACCCCGGCGGGCGCGCTGCGCTGGACATGGACCGCCATCCCCCGGCAGGAGGGACCGCACGGCCTGGTCCTCGAGCTCGAGACGCACGTCAAGGAGGGCGGTGCGGACAAGGTCGGCAACCTCTATCGGCAGCTCATCGTGATCACGGTGCAAGGTCTTTCCTGGTACGAGGTCGCCCGCAAATCGCTCCTCGACCTTGTCGGAGCGTGATCGAACAAATCAGGGGCCGCCCATTGCTCGCCGGGCGGGGGAGCGTAAATTTCAGCTCATGAGTCCCGACTCAGGCCAGCCCCAGCCCCAGCCCCAGCCCCAGCCGCCAGCCGATAGCCGTTCGGCGCCTGTCGACGTCGGGCCGGCTCCGAAGTCGGCGCCCGAGGCCGCGCCGGCCGCGGCCAGGCCCGAGGCGCCACCGCCCGCCGCCAAGGCGCCGCCGCCTGCGGCCGAGCCGCCCGCCGCGAAGCCGGGGCCGCCGCCCTCGGCGCCGGCGGCTCAGCCGCCCCTGTCGCCGGTCGCCAGGAGCCGCCTGCGGCGGGTCCTCGGCGTCGGCGGGACGCTGCTCCTTCTGTTCATCCTCTGGGAAGCCATCACCTTTTTCGTCGCCTATACCGACGACGCCTATGTGCGTTCCGACCTCGTCGCGGTGGCGCCGGAAGTGACGGGGCGCATCATCGCCGTGCACGTCGTCGACAATCAGACCGTCAAGAAGGGCGACAAGCTGGTGTCGATCGACCCGGTGCCGTTCCAGCTCGAGGTCAACCAGCGCCAGGCGCAGATCGACGAGGCTCAGTCCCAGCTCCAGGTGGCGCAGGAGCAACTTTCCACATCCCAGGAGGCGCTCGTCGCCGCCACGTCGTCCCATACCTATGCCGTCGAGGAGCAGGCGCGCTACGCGGTGCTGGCGACCTCCGACAACGCGCCGCGCGCCGAGCTCGACCGCGCCAACGACCAGCTGCGCCGCGCCACCGCCGAGATGACGATGTCCCAGGTCGCGATCGCCAAGGCGCAGACCAGCATCAACGTCCACCGGGCGGCGCTCAATGTCGCCAAGGCGGCGTTGGCCACGGCGCAGTGGCGGCTCGACCGCACCGAGGTCGTCTCGCCGGTCAACGGCGCCATCACCAACCTCACGCTCCGCGCGGGCGACATGGCGACGGCGAACATACCCATGATCGGCATCGTCGACGCCGACGCCTGGCGGATCATGGCCAACTACAAGCAGTATTACGTGCGCTCCTTCCAGGTCGGCGAGGAGGCCTGGGTGTGGCTCGACAGCGCGCCCTGGCACCTCTATCGGGCCAGGATCACCGGCATCGCGCGCGGCTTCAGCCGCGATGCTCAGGAGCCGATGCTGCTGCCCTACGTCGCGCCGACGACGGACTGGATCCGCCTGCAGCGGCGCATTCCGGTGACGATCGTGCTGGAGGAGAAGCCGCCCGACGGCGTGCTCTACATGGGCGCCGACGCCCGCACCGTCATCTTCCCCAAGGGGGGAACCATCCGGTGAAGCGGAAGCTCACAAAGGCGATCGTCGAGGATTTCGCCGAGCTCGGCCGCATGGTCGGGCAGACGCTCGACGGCTACTGGCAGGAGCTCGGCGAGCTGGGCGAGGATCCGGTGCGCACGCGGCAGGGTCTGGTTGCCGCCTGCTCGGTCGTGCTGGCGACCGTGATGGCCCTGGTGCTCCAGGTCGAAGCGCCGTGGTGGGCGGCCATCAGCGCATTCATGTCGCTGATGTCGACGGGCGCGGGCTCGTTGCGCCGCGGCCTGCTGCGCCTCACCGGAACCGTGGCCGGCGCGCTGTTGGGTTTCATCATGGCGCGCTGGCTGCCCTACGACCATTTCGCGCTCTACCTCTTCCTCGCCGCCACCACCATGCTGGGCGTGATGGCCATGCAGGTGAGCCCGCATGGGTTGGCCTGGCTGTTCCTCACCATCACCTCGAGCCTGGTGCTGCTGATGAGCCTGATCGATCCCACGCTCGCCCTTCACGTGGCGTTCTACCGGACGTTCGAGGTGGCGATCGGCGTGACCTCGGCCATCATCGTCGCCAATCTGCTGCAGGACTGGCATGCCGATCCACCGCCGACCGCCCCGGGATGGCGCCAACTGCTCGGCGCCCAGTGGCCCGCGGTCCTGCATGGCGCGCGTTCGGCCATCGCCGTGGTCGTGGTGCTGCAGGCGTGGCTCCTGCTCAACCTGCCGCAGGTCACCGAGATGGCCATCACCGTTGCCGTGGTGATGTCGGCCCCGGTCATCGCCGACGGCGGCATCGGCACGCGGCATGCCGTCGCCCAGCGCTCGCTGCACCGCTTCCTGGGCTGTCTGCTGGGCGGCATCGTGGCGCTGGGCGGCCTGGCGCTGAACGTGACCTCGTTCCCGTGGTGGCTCGCCATGATCGGCGCCAGCGTCTGGGTCGGCATGCATGTGCAGGTCGGCAAGCATGGTGTCGGCTATGTCGGCACCCAGGCAGCCTTCGTCTTCGTGGTCACCATGATCCAGGGCTCCCAGCCGCCCGACAGCATCCTGCCGGGGCTCGACCGCTTCATCGGCATCACCGGCGGCCTCGGCATCCTGCTGATCGTGTCAATGCTCTTGTGGCCGAGCGATCAGGAGATCGCCGAGGAGAAAGCAGCGGCGGGCTGACGCAGGCACCCATGCAAATCGCGATGGGCCGTCGTCGCTGAGCGCGCTTGTTCGCGGCATCGAGGCCGCTAGGTTGCGCGCGCCATGACCGTCAAAGCCTCGCCGCCGGCGAGTGATCATATCCTGCGCGCCATCCTGTCGATCATCGTCTCGGTCGCCTGCTTCTCGGTCCTCAACGCCATCTCCAAGACCCTGAGCCAGCACTACCCCGTCGTGCAGGTGATCTGGGCGCGCTACGTCTTCGCCTTCGTCTTCATGATGGCGCTGTTCCTGCCGCGCACCGGCCTGGCGCTGTTCCGCTGGCACAATATCGGCAGCCAGGTCGTGCGCGGGCTGCTGCTGTTCTTCTCGTCCTTCCTCTACTTCCACGGCATCGTCTACCTGCCGCTCGCCACGGCGGCCTCGATCTCGCTCACCAGCCCGCTGATCGTGACGGCGCTGTCGGCGCGCTTCCTCGGCGAGCCGGTGGGCACCCGCCGCTGGATCGCGGTCGGCATCGGCTTCACCGGCGCGCTGATCGTGGTGCGGCCGGGCCATGCCAACTTCGAATGGCATTCGCTGCTGATCGTCGGCAGCACGCTGTGCAGCGCCTTCTACCAGCTCTTCTCGCGCCGCTACGGCCAGGCCGAGCGGCCCGACGCCTCGGCCACCATGGCGACCATCGTGGGCAGCGTGGCGGCGGCGCCGCTGCTGCCGTTCGAATGGATCACGCCGGCGTTCGGCTGGGACTGGCTGCTGTTCGTCGCCATCGGCGTCATGGCCGGCGTCGGCCACTACTTCCTCACCATCGCCTACAGCCAGGCGCCGGCCGCCACGGTGGCGCCCTTCAACTACATGCAACTCATCGGCGCGGCGATCCTGGGCTACCTCGTGTTCGACAGCATCCCGGACTTCTGGACCTGGGTGGGCGCGGCGGTGATCGTCTGCTCCGGTCTCTATCTCGGGCATGCCGAGCGGCTGCGCTACCGCCGGTTGGCGAACAAGATTTGATCATCTGACCAAGATTTGGGCGACCGCACTGCAGCATGGCTGCGGCTCGCCGCCGCCCCTGGCGCGCTTCGCCGCGTGGCATGGCGCTTGCATCTTCTGCTCGCAGCGCAGGCCGCTTCAGCGGTTCTCTTCGGTTGGCGTGCCGACAATTTCGATGACGGCTGCCGTTCTTGGCGGCCGGCGAGGAGTCGTCAGGGCATACACCGACAAGCCGAAACCCCACCACTACCACTCCGCTGATCGAGGGAGGTCCTCATGTGTGACCGCATTGGCTGTACGCATTTTCCCAAGCTTTCCGACATGGATTTCTCAGGCGCCGCCGCGGCGCCGTCGCGCCGCCGCTTCCTGAAGGGGGCGGGCGCCGCCTCGACCATCGCCATGGCGATGGGGCCCGGCCTGCTGGGCGCCGGTCCCGCCTGGGCCGGCGCCGCCATCAAGTCGACCCACGGCTCGGGCTTCTGCAACCTCAACATCTTCCTCGCCCATTCGCGGCAGTACGCCAAGGCGGCCGGCACCGAGCTGGTGTTCGTCAACACGCCGACCTCGGCCGAGATGGTGACCTTCCTCGGCATGGGCCAGGTCGATATCGGCCTGATGCCCTACACCAGCTTCATGGCGCTCTACGACAAGGGCGCGCCGGTCAAGATCGTGGCCGGCGGCGGCATCGAGGGCTGCGCCATCGTCGCCCGGCCGGGCCTCGATTCGCCGGAGAAGCTCAAGGGCAAGACGCTCGGCACCTTCCAGATGGATACGCTGGAGGTCATGCCCTACGACTACCTGAAGAAGCACGGCATCGCCTTCAAGGACGTCACGGTCCGCTACATGGGCAACACGCCCGAGGCGGTCGAGGCCTTCAAGGCCGGCGCGCTCGACTGGATCTGCACCATCGAGCCCTACGCCTCGGCGCTGGTCAACGACGTCAAGGGCGCGGTCATGCTGACCGACGGCACCGACCTCTACGGCAAGGGCTACACCGACTGCGTGCTGGCCGCGCGCTCCAGCCTGATGAAGGACAATCCGGCCGGGCTCAAGGCCATCATCAAGGGCATGATGCAGGCGCAGTACGACGCCGAGACCCACACCGAGGAGGTGCTGAAGGAGCTGGTCGGCAAGTACTACAAGACCTCGCTCGAGAACGCCCGCATCGCCAAGGGCAAGCAGCCCGCCGTCGTCGATGCGCGCAGCCAGACCGACTTCATCCTGAAGCGGACCGACAGCGTCATGGAGATGGGCTACATCAAGAAGAAGCCCGGCCGCGACGCCATCGACTGGACCCTGCTCGAGGAGGTCATCAAGGAGAACCCCGACCTCTACGGCAAGCTGAAGTACAAGTCGGCCTGAGATGGCCGTCGTCGACGCGCGACGCCACCGCGGGCGCCGCCGCCGGGACATCCCGCCCGGCGGCGGCAACGCGCCCGCTGGCGGCGAACCGCATGCTCGCGTCGATCGCCGGCATGGACTGGCTGTCGAAGATCTGGTGGACCTGCCTGTCGGTCGCCCTGTTCGCCGGCATCTGGGAGCTGTGCTGGGCGCTCGGCTGGGCCGACCCCAAGCTGCTGCCGCCGCCGCACATCTTCCTCAGCAACTTCGCCGAGCAGGGCAAGTTCTTCAACACCGCGACGCGCTGGCAGATCGGCAACGCCGATGGGCGAGGGCCCGTCGGCCTTCGAATCGGTGATGATCACCGTGGCAGCCACCACCATGCGCGTGTTCGTCGGCCTGGTGCTGGCCTCGGTGCTGGCGATCGGCATGGGCGTGGCGGTCCGCTACTGGCACCTGTTCGACAAGCTGGTGCTGCCGACCATCACCCTGCTGTCGCCGGTGTCGCCGATCGCCTGGCTGCCGGTGGCGATCTTCCTGTTCGGCATCGGCAACGCGCCGGCCATCTTCATGGTGGTGGTGGCGCTGTTCTTCCACATGGTGCTGGCGACGATCGCCCAGATCGACGGGGTCAGCGCCAACCTGATCAACGTCGCGCGCACCATGGGCGCCTCGAAGTCGCAGATCTACGGGCGGGTCATCGTGCCGGCCATCCTGCCCGGCATGCTGCAGGTGCTGCGGATGAACCTGTTCGGCGCCTGGATGGTGGTGCTGATCGCCGAATCGACCGGCGTCGGCTACGGCATGGGCCAGGTCATCATGCTGGCGCGCAACACCTTCAATCCGTCGCTGGTGTTCTTCACCATCGCGGTGATCGGCGTGCTGGGCTTCTCGTTCGACTGGCTGCTGCGCCTGGCCCAGCGCCGCATCCTCTACTGGCTGCCCGACGCCCCGGAGAAGCTGCGTGGCCTTTGACGACGCGCCGACCTTCTCGTCGAAGGACGCCGTGGTCTGCCGCGGCGTCGGCAAGACCTGGGCGGCCGGCACCAAGAGGGCGCACGAGGCCCTGCGCGACATCGACCTCGACATCGCGCCCGGCGAGTTCGTCGTCTTCCTCGGCCCCTCGGGCTGCGGCAAGAGCACCCTGCTCTATCTCATCGCCGGGCTGGAGGACGCCACCGAGGGCAAGATCTGGTCGTTCGGCGACCTGGTCGAGACGCCGTCGCCCGCAGCGCAGCCTGATCTTCCAGGAGACCTCGCTCTTTCCCTGGCTGACGGTGTGGCAGAACGTGAGCTTCGGGCTGGCCATCCGCGGCGCCTCGCAGGCCGAGCGCCGGTCGGTCGCCGCCGAGGCGCTGCAGCGGGTCGGCCTCAAGGCCGCCATGGACAAGCGGCCGGACGAGCTGTCCGGCGGCATGCGCCAGCGCGTGGCGGTCGCGCGCGCCCTCGCGATGCGCCCCAAGGTCCTGCTGATGGACGAGCCCTTCGCCGCGCTCGACGTGCAGACGCGCGCGCGCATGCAGGACTTCCTGCTCGACGTCTGGCGCGATTCGGGCGCCTCGGTGCTGTTCGTCACCCATCATATCGACGAGGCGGTGGCGCTTGCCGACCGCGTCGTCGTCTTCACCTCGCGGCCCGGCCAGATCAAGACCATCGTGCCGATCGCCCTGCCGCGGCCGCGCAATCTCTTCTCGCGCGAGGCCGAGGCGTTGCGCATCCAGCTCACCGAGCTGTTGCGCGACGAGGTCGACCGCGCTTTCGCCGAGCAGGAGGCGATGGCGTCTTAGAGTCGCCTCGCCACGCTTCGCGTGGGGAGGGAGATCGGGATTGCAAGGAGGAAGCATTGGCCACGAGTCTCATCCGCAGCCGCGCCGCCATCACCGGCGTCAAGGACCGTTTCGCCTGGAACGAGATCAAGGACGGCGCCGTGCTGCAGGAGGACGGGGTCATCGTGGCCGTCGGCACCTACGACGACCTGAGCGCCAAGCACCCGACGGTGCCGGTGATCGGCAGCGGCAAGGAGATCCTGCTGCCGGGCTTCGTCAACGGCCACCATCATGTCGGCCTGACGCCGGTGCAGCTCGGCTCGCCCGACATGCCGCTCGAGCTGTGGTTCATCACCCGCATGGTGATCCGCAACCTCGACCTCTACCTCGACACGCTCTACTCGGCCTTCGAGATGATCGGCTCCGGCATCACCACGGTGCAGCACATCCACGGCTGGATGCCGGGCACGCTGCCCGAGGTCGAGAAGCGGGCGGGCGACGTCATCCGCGCCTACGAGGATGTCGGCATGCGGGTGAGCTACTGCTACGCCGTGCGCGACCAGAACCGGCTCGTCTACCAGGCCGACGAGGAGTTCGTGGCGAGCCTGCCGAAGGAGCTGCAGGGCCCCATGCAGCGCTGGTTCGAGCGCTTCAAGATGGGCCTGGACGATGCCATGGACATGTTCAAGTCCTTCCATGCGCAGCATCACAACAAGCGCCGGGTGAAGATCCAGCTCGCGCCGGCCAACCTGCATTGGTGCTCCGACAAGGCGCTGACGGCGCTCAGCGATGCCTCGGCGAAGTACGACGTGCCCATGCACATGCACCTGGTCGAGACCGCCTACCAGAAGGAATACGCCTGGCGGCGCGGCGAGTGCACGGCGCTGGAGTACATCGACCGTTTCGGCATGGTGAACAACCGCCTGACGCTGGGCCACGGCGTGTGGCTCTCCGAGAAGGACATCGACCGCCTGGCCGCCGCCAAGGGCTGTGTCTGCCACAACTGCTCGTCCAACTTCCGCCTGCGCTCGGGCGTGGCGGCGCTGAACTTCTTCGAGAAGCGCGGCATCAACACCGCGATCGGGCTGGACGAGGCCGGCATCAACGACGACCGCGACATGCTGCAGGAGCTGAAGCTCGTGCTGCGCGCGCACCGCGTGCCCGGCATGGTCGAGGCCGACGTGCCGACCATGGCGCAGGTGCTGCGCATGGCGACGGTGGGCGGCGCCCGCACCACGCCCTACGGTGAGAGCCTGGGCACGCTCGAGGTCGGCAAGGCGGCCGACATGGTGCTGATCGACTGGGACAAGGTCGCCTACCCCTACCTCGACGAGATGACGCCGACCCTCGACGCCGTCGTCCAGCGCGCCAAGAACGACGCCGTCACCATGACCATGTGCGACGGCGAGGTGATCTACCAGGACGGCACCTTCACCAAGGTCGACCGCACCATGGCGCTGAAGGCGCTGCACGACGACCTCGCCAAGGCGCTGAGCGACGACGAGGTCGAGCGGCGCAAGCTCTCGGTTGCGCTGCTGCCGCACGCGCGGAAGTTCTACGAGAACTACATCGACACCTCGAAGCACCAGCCGTTCTACCGGCCGAGCTCGATGGTGTAGTCATTGGCGACCACGATCTAGACACGCCTGTCGTCTGCTGATCGCGTCGACCTGCTCGACATTGCGGCTCGGAGTGCCGCGGTGCCTGCAAGGACGCCTTCACGCCGCGGCCAGGCCGGACGACCGCTGCCGCGCCAGCCAGATCACGGCCAGAAGGGAGACGGCCACGATCACCATCGAGGCCCAGTTGAGCGCGATCCAGCCGATGCGCTCCTGGAGGAAGCCGGCGAGGAAGCTCGCCAACGCCGTGGTGCCGAAGATGAGGAAGTCGTTCAGCGCCTGCGCCTTGCCGCGCTCGGCCGGCCGATAGCAGGTCGTCAGCAGGGTGGTGGCGCCGACGAACAGGAAGTTCCAGCCCACGCCGTTCAGCGTCAGCGACAGCCTGAAATGCCCGGCGCTGAGCCCGGTCAGCGCGACCGCCACGCCGGCGATCAGGATCAGCGAGCCCACCGCCATGACCCGAACGACGCCGAAGCGGGCGATCAGGCTGCCGGTGAAGAACGACGGCACGTACATGCCCATGACGTGGAGGAAGATCACCCATGGCGGCTCGGTCGCCGGCAGGCCGCAGCCGACGATGGCGAGCGGCGAGGAGCTCATCAGGAACATCATGGTCGCCCACGAGGTCATGCCGACGACGACGGAAGCGGCGTAGCGCGGCTGCGTCGCGATCACCCACAGCGGCCGCTGCGCGCCCTCGGCCGAGCCGGCGTCGTGCACCGGCGGGAAGCGGATGAAGCCCATGAGGACGAAGACAACGACGTGGATCGCCGCCATGGCGAGGTAGGTGCCGAGATAGATCGGCATCAGTACGTCGAACGTGGTCCGCGCCAGCACCGGCCCGATGGTGCCCGCCGCCACGCCGCCCGCCGTGACCCAGGAGATCGCCCGCGCCCGGTAGCTCGGCGGCACCAGCTCGACCGCGGCGAAGCGATACATCTGCAGGCTCGCCACGGCATAGCCCAGGAGCAGGCCGCCGGCGCACATCAGCATGAAGGTCGAGGTGTAGAGCCCAATCCCGCACAGCGCCGCGCCGGCCATGCCGAAGACCGACCCGATGCGGAAGCCGAAGCCGCGGCCGCGACGCATCATGATCGCCGCCGCCGGGAAGACGAAGAGCATGACGCCCAGGTGCTGCAGCGTGGTGGGCAGCGTCGCCAGCTCACGGTAGGGAAAGAAAGTGATGACCGACAGCGCGGTGACGCTCAGCATGATGACGTTGCCGGCTTGGCCGACCGCCTGGCAGCAGGTCAGCAGGACGAGATTGCGCCGGCTTTCCCTGCTGAGGGGGACAGCCCCCGCGACAAGCGTGGTCATGCGGCGGACAATAGGCGCGCGCGCCCGGCGCGCAAACGCACGCCGTGCAGCCGCATTCGCTGCTCGAAAGGGACCGCCGTCGGTCTCAGTCCGTTGCCTGCCCCGCCTTCTGCCCCTCGAATTGGGTAAAGGCGTCCAGCGCATGCGTCGCGTACATCACCGACGGACCCGCGCCCATGTAGATCGCCATGCCCAGCGCTTCCAGCACCTGCTCGCGCGTGGCGCCGTGTTGGAGGGCGGCCTTGACGTGGAACCCGATGCAGTCGTCGCACCGAATCGCGACCGCGATGCCCAGCGCGATGAGCTCCTTCGTCCTGCTGTCGAGGGCCTTGGGCGCCACCGCCGCCTGGGCCATGCCGGCGAAGGCCTTCATCACCTCGGGAGCACCGCCGCGCAGGTTGCGCAGTTGTACCGTCAGCTCGGTCACGTTGGCAGGCCAGTCCTTCATAGGGAAATCTCCGTTGATCGAGGAGATCCTATGTTCTTGCCGCCGTGACCGGTTTGATTTTTTTTTTTTTTTTTTTTTTTTTTTTTTTTTTTTTTTGTCGAAGCGTGGCATGTGCTTAGGATCGCTCGACCTTGGTGGCTGGCAGCTTGGCTGTTTTCGCAAGTCGTTCGTGCGCGGCTTGATAGGCCGAACGCAGTGGCTGGTGATGACACAGACGGGATCTGCGTGCGTTGGAAGGGAATAGGGCTGGGCTGGAAATGGGCGCCGAACGGGGCGGCGACTTTCGCCAGTTTCGGATTGTGCACCCAGATCTTGGTCGGGCCCGGCAGGTGGCCGCGGGCCTCGATCATCGCCTTGTAGCTTTGCCTGTTGTTCCGGCGTCATTTTCTCGTACGGGATTTCGGCGTACCGCAGGTCGAGGTACCGGACATCTTTCTTCTTTCTCCCTGTCGTGGCTTTCACACAGACAAACGTGAAGGCGTCTCGTTCGTTCAATACGTCTTCCCCGTCGGATAGGTCGCGCGCCGCTCCGCGCTGGTCGTACCGCAATGGCATTGCGGCGCAAACTGCGGCTCGCCGACGCATTGAAGCTTACCCCAGGATATCCGCCGCCGCCGCTATCAGCCACCTTGTGTCGTCTTCTCGTCCCACGTGATGCGCAGCCAGGGTGCCGTGCGCGCTTGTCGAAATGCCGGACCAGCACCGCATGGTCGCGCAGCGCCGCCGCGAATTCCGCTCGCTCCTCGCCTGATGCCTGGCGAAGACGAAATTCGCGCTCGACGCAGGACGACGAAGCCGAGCCTCAGCAGCTCCCGCGTCATCGCTTCGCGCGCTGCGACGATCCTGGCGCAACTCTCGCGGAAGTAGACCTGGTCATGAACCGAAGCCGTCGCGCCCGCCTGGCGACCGCCAGCGGGTAGGAATTGAAGCTGTCTTTCACGCGCTAGCGCCTCTATCAGCGCCACATCTCCAGCGCATAGCCACGCGCAGCCCGCCAGGCGCGCACTTCTACATCGTCTGCACACCAGCAGGTTCGGATACCGGCGATCAGCGGAACCGCGCTCTCGCCCCGAAATCGACGTAGGCTTCGTCTATCAGCACCGATGCCGGGATGCTCCTCGAGCAGGCGGCGATCTCCGCGCGCGCAGCGCGACACCTGTCGCGCGTTGGGATTGCGATCACTATCGACCCCACCTTGCGCCATAATCGTCTACCCACGCGCATACCACCATCCAGTGGCACATCTCGCAGACGCCAACAATGCGCCCACACATAGAACGTAGGTGACATCCAAACACCTCCAGGTCATGCCGTCCTCTTTGGTCTCCCTTCAAAGCGTCCGTCCAAACGAGAGGCATTGTTCGAGAACGCCGGCCTTCATCTCGTCAAAGCGTGCCGACCGGTTGAGCTCGGGGCGCTGGTGATACCAGCCGATCTGGGCCAGCGCGCGAACCAGCCGGAACATCGGCACCAGCCTGAGGGACTGGTCCGAGATCGGCCGCACCGACCGGTAGCCGGCGACGTAGGCGCGCTCGAGCGCCGCCAGGTTGGGGCCGTCCTGCTGATGCACCAGGGCCACCGCGATGTCGTAGGCATGCCAGCCCCAGGCCGCGTCGTCGAAGTCGATGACGGTCAGCCGATCGCCGTCGACCAGGACGTTGCCGGGATGCATGTCGGCGTGGATCATGCTCCAGGCGGCGGGCGATCGGTCCAGCCGGGCGAGGGCGGCATGCAGGCTGCTGCCGCGTGTCGAGCATCAGCCGGCGCTCCGCGGCGGACAGCGCCTGGTGATCCCAGAACGGTCCCCAGTGCGGCGTGTCGCCCATGAAGCCGTCGGCGTCCAGCGCATGCCGCGTGAACGTCGCCGGAGGCTGCCATGTCGCGGCCTGGTCGTGCAGCGACGCCGTGAGGGCGCCGAGCTGCGCGAAGTGGCGCTGGGCGATGGCGGTGTCGGTGGTTTCGCGCAGCACCTCGGCCAGCACGCGTCCCGTCGTCCAGCGCGCCAGCCCCGCGAAGCGCCGTTCGCCGGTGCCCGGAACCGTCACGGCCGCGTACTCCTGGCCGTCGCGGGTGCGCAAGGGCGCCTGGACGGCGATGCCCGCGTCGGCCAGCGCGCGGATCCAGACGCGCTCCGAGATGAGTTCGTCGAGGGTGTGATACCAGGGCCGGTGCAGCCGCAACGCGTAGGCGACGCCATCGCGACGGTCGACCACCCGGTAGGTGACGTTCTCCGCCAGCGACACCAGATCGAGAGCGTCCGGCTCGATGGGGAACGCGCTCAGGGCCGCCAGCGCCGCCGGCCTGAACGTGTCCGCCGCGACGCCTTCGGCCCCCTCTTCAGCCATCTATCTCGGCGATCGTCGCGTCGAAGGCGGTGAGGAATTCGTCGGCATCACGCTGTCCGAAGACCAGCGGCGGCCGGATCTTGACGACGTTCCGGAAGGCGCCGGCATTGCTGGTGAGGAAACCGCGGTCCTTGAGCTGGTTGACGACCTCGATCGCCCGGTCGGAATCCGGCTCGAGCGCGCTGCCGCCCTTGACCATCTCCACCCCGATGAACAGGCCGTGGCCACGCACGTCGCCGATGGCGGCGCAGCGCTCCTTGCGTTCGATCAGCGCCGCCTTGAGGCTGGCGCCGACGCGCGCGACGTTCTCCTGCAGTCGATCGCGCTCGATGACGTCGAGCACCGCCATGCCGACCGCCGCCTGCAGGGGACTCGAGGCGAAGGTATTGAAATAGCGCGTCCTCGCGCGGAAGCCGTCGACCAGGGCCTTGCTGGCGGCGGTGGCGGCGAGCGGCAGGCCGTTGCCCATCGGCTTGCCGGTCACGACGATGTCGGGCGTGAAGCCGGCGCCTTCGTAGCCCCACCAGCGGCCGGTGCGGCAATAGCCGGCCTGGACCTCGTCGGCGATCACCAGGCCGCCGGCCGCCCGCACGATCTCGGCGGCGCGCGCCATGAAGCCGCGCGGCACGTCGGGCAGTCCCTCGTTGGCGAAGATCGGGCAGACGATCAGCGCCGGCGAAGCCTACGCCGTCGTCCTCGAGGCTGCGGATCGCGCCGCGCAGGCGCTCGAGATAGGCCTCCGCGAGGTCGGACTCGCTGGCGCCCGGCACGAGCGGCCGCAGCCTCTCGGGGAAGGGGATGGCGCGCACGTCGCCGGCGTAATTCTGGCCGGCGCTGTTCTGGTCGGCGCCCAGGCGGGTCATCTTGCCGACCGCTTCGCTGTTGCCGTGATAGGTGGCGTTGGTGCAGACGATGCCGTTCTTGGCCGTGGCGCCACGCGCCATCCGCAGGGCCACCTCGTTGGCCTCGGTCCCCGAACAACTGAAGACGACGCTCTCGATCGCCGGACCATGGAGCGCCGAGAGGCGTTCGGCGAGGGCCACGATCCCTTCGTGCAGATAGCGGCTGTGGACGTTGAGCGTCGCCTGCTGGCGCGCCATCGCCTCGACGACGTGCGGATTGGCATGCCCGACGCACGGCACGTTGTTGTACATGTCGACGTAGCGGCGGCCGGTTTCGTCGAACAGGTACACGCCCTCGCCGCGGACGATGTGCAGGGGCTTGTCGTAGAACAACGGCGCTCCGGCTCCCAGCGCCCGCTCGCGTCGGGCGGCAAGCGTCGTCGTATCCATTCACGGCCTCTTCTACGCGGTGTCTGCGCCTCGACCCTATCAAGAGGAAGAAATGCGCGCGATATAAAAGCCGTCCATCCCGCCGCGCCCGGGCCACATCGAGGGCAGGGTGCGGACATCGCCTGACGGGACGATGGCGTCGGCCAAGCCGGGCAACTCCGTGGCGTCGACCGGCAGGCGGCGCAGGTCTTTTGCCCGGTGCAGGAGGGCTTCGATTCGCACCGGACCCTCGTCCTCCTGCAGCGAGCACACAGCATAGACCAGCGTGCCGCCGGGCTTCAGCAGCTCGACCGCATGGAGCAGCAGGCGATCCTGGGCGAGCGTCAGCCGGCCGACATCTTCTTCGTCCTTCAGCCAGGCGATGTCGGGATGGCGCCGCAAGGTGCCGGTGCCGGAGCAGGGCGCGTCGAGCAGGATGGCGTCGAACTTTTCCGCCGGCGCCCATTTGCCGGCGTCGGCGGTCACCAATTCGGCGGACAGGCCGGCGCGGGCGAGATTCTCGGCCAGCCGCCCCATGCGGCGGCCCGAGATGTCGACGGCGGTCACCTGGGCGCCGGCGGCGCAAAGCTGCATCGTCTTGCCGCCGGGCGCCGCGCAGAGATCGGCGACCCGCTTGCCCGAAACGTCGCCCAGCAGGCGGGCGGGCAGGGTGGCGGCGGCGTCCTGCACCCACCACGCCCCTTCGGCGAATCCCGGCAGCTCGGTGACGATGCCGCCCGCCGCGCGGCGGATCGTGCCGGTCGCCAGCAGCTCGCCGTCGAGCCGGCCGGCCCAGAACTCGGCATTGGCGCGCGGCGTGAGGTCGAGCGGGGCTTCGACGAGGTGAGCGGCGGCGATGGCGCGCGTGGCTTCCTCGCCATAGGCATCCAGCCAGCTTTGCCACAGCCATTGCGGCGTGTTGAGGCGTGCCGGGTCGCGGTCGCCCAGAAGAGCGACGCCCTCGCGGGCAACCCGGCGCAGCACGGCGTTCGCCAGGCCCCTGAGATGGGGCAGTCCCGCGTCGACGACCAGCCGCACGGAGGTGTCGACGGCGGCGTGGGCCGGCGTGCCCAGGAACAGCAGTTGCGCCGCGCCCAGCCGCAGCACCTGCCGGCCGGGCGCATTGGCGCCGTCGAGCGGCCGCTCGATCAGGGCGCCCAGCACGCTGTCGATCTCGCCCAGCCGGCGCAAGGTCGTGGCCAGCAGCAGCCGGACGAAGGCGCGGTCGCGCGGATCGAGGGCGGCGAAGCCCCGATGACGGGCCAGCGCGTCGTCGAGCGGCTGGCCCTTGTCGAGGCAGGCGACCAGCACGTCGAGCGCCGCGTGCCGGGAAGCGAGGGAGGCGTCCATTGCGCGGGCGCTATAAACCCGGTTGGCGCTCTTGTCATGGATATCCCAGGCCCTCCTGCCGGAGGCAGGCGGCCGCCTGGTCTTCGACGCGCGCCGCAGCCCGGCTTTTCGGGCCGGA
>CAWFYW010000010.1:0-589112 GCA_963820155.1 uncultured Alphaproteobacteria bacterium | reverse complement strand
TGCGGATCGGGAAGCCCTGGAAGCGCTCGACGAAGGTGCGATGGTGCTGGCGGGCCAGCAGCGTCGTCGGGCCGATCACCGCGACCTGCTTGCCCGACATGGCCGCGACGAAGGCCGCGCGCAGCGCCACCTCGGTCTTGCCGAAGCCGACATCGCCGCAGATCAGCCGGTCCATCGGCCTGCCCGACGACAAGTCGTCGATGACGTCGGCGATCGCCTGCAGCTGGTCGTCGGTCTCGGCATAGGGGAAGCGGGCGCAGAACTCCTCGTACAGGCCCTCCGGCGGGCTCATCGTCTCGCCGCGACGGCACGGCGCGCTCGGCGGCGATCGCGATCAGCCGGTCGGCCATGTCGGCGATGCGCTGCTTGAGCCGCGCCTTGCGCGACTGCCAGGCGACGCCGCCCAGCCGGTCGAGCTGCGGCGCCCTCCTCCGCCGCGCCGTAGCGGCTCAGCACGTCGATGTTCTCGACCGGCACGAACAGCTTGTCGCCGCCCTCGTAGGTCAGCCGCAGGCAGTCGTGGCGCGCGTGCTGGATCTCGAGCGTCACCAGCCCCTCGTAGCGGCCGACGCCGTGCTCGCGATGCACGACGAGGTCGCCTTCGCTCAGCGCCGACGCCTCGGCGATGAAGCGCTCCGACGGGCGGCGCTTGCTTGGCCGGCCGCGACAGGCGGTCGCCGAGGATGTCCTCCTCGCCGATGACCTCGAGCCCCTCGAGCACGAAGCCGTGCTCGAGCGGCCAGACGGCGATGCCGAGCGCGCCCGCCGGCAGGCCGAGCACCGTGGCGAGTCGGCGACCGGAACCGGCGTCGTGGCGCCATGCTCCTGCAGCAGATGCTGCAGGCGGCTCGCCGAGCCTTCGGTGTAGCCCGCCACCACGACGCGGCGGCCGGCGGCGTTGGCGTCCTTCACATGCTCGGCCACCTTGTCGAACAGGTTGACGCCCTGCGCGGTGCGCGCCTTGGCGAAGCCTTCGTGGCGGCGGCCGTGGAGGTCGATGGCGTTGGGCGCGTCCGGCGCGGCGTCGAAGCGTGGTGAACTGCGCCACGGCGTGGCCTTCCAGCAGCCGCGTCCCATTCCGACGGCTTGAGATAGAGCCGCTCGGGCGGCAGCGGCTTGTAGTCCGCGCCGCCGCTCATGCCGCCCTTGGCGCCCGTCTTCAGGCGCGCGTCGTAATAGTCGGCGATCAGCTCGTGGCGGGCCTCGAACGCCTCGGCGATCTGGTGGTCGGCCGTGACGATCGCCTCGGGGCAGTAGTCGAGCAGCGTCTCCAGGCGCTCGTGGAACAGCGGCAGCCAGTGCTCCATGCCGACATGGCGCTGGCCGGCCGACACCGCCTCGTAGAGCGCGTCGTCGCCGGCGATTGCCGAACAGCTCGCGATAGCCGCTGCGGAAGCGCTCGATGCTGTCCTGCGTCAGCAGCACCTCGCTCACCGGCAGCAGCACGACCTCGTCGCGCGTCGCCGGTCGTGCGCTGGCTCATCGGATCGAAGGAGCGGATCGCCTCCAGCGCGTCGCCGAACAGGTCGAGCCGCAGCGGCTCGGCGGTGCCGGGCGGGAAGAGATCGACCAGGCCGCCGCGCACGGCGAACTCGCCGGGCTCCATGACCGTCTCGGACCGGCCGTAGCCGTTCTCGCCCAGGAACTTCGTCAGCCAGGCGACGTCGAGCGTCTGGCCCTTGCGCAGCACGACGGCCGCCTCGGCATAGAGGCTGCGCGGCGGCACCCTCTGCAGCGCCGCGCCCGCCGAGGCCAGCATGATGCGCGCCGGCGTGCCGGGCTTCCTGCGGCGCGGCCAGCCGGACCAGGGTCTCGAGCCGCTCGGCCACGATGTCGGGATGCGGCGACAGCCGGTCGTAGGGCAGGCAGTCCCAGGCCGGGAACACCAGCACCTCGCGCTCGGGCGCGAAGAAGTGCAGGCCGTCCTGCAGCCGCTCCAGCCGCTGGCCGTCGCGCGCCACGTGCAGGATGTCCTGCCCGCCGGTGGTGCGGGCGAGCTCGGCCAGCGCCAGGGCAGTCGGCGCCCTCCGGCAGGCCGGCGATCGTCCAGCGGCCGGGCTTGCGATGGATCGCGGCGAGGGTTTCGGAAAGCGACGCCACTAGAACCTCACACGGAACGCCATGAGCTTGCGCAGCACCGGCGTGTCGGCCTCGGCCGGAATCGTCGGCCTGGCCGGTGACCCAGTCGAAGATGTCGTTGTCGCCGGCCGCCAGCAGGCGTTCGTACTGGTCGAGCTCGGCCGCGCCGAACGAGGCGATATGGGCGCGCGCGAATTGGCCGAGGAGAATGTCGTTCTCCTTGTTGCCGCGATAGACGCTGCGGTAGAGCAAACGCTTGCGCCGCGTCTCCAGATCCGCCTCGCCGCGCCATTTTTCCCCAGGTCCGGCCCCAAAAGCGGCGTAGCATATAGGCGGCGGCGGCGGCGAAGTCACGCGGCCCGAAAGCCTAGCAACCATGCGCCCGCAGAGCCTCACGCCCCTGTTCGCCCAAGTGACATCGCTGCCCGGCATCGGGCCGCGGCTGGGCAAGCTGGTGGAGAAGCTCGCCGGCCCGCTGGTCGTCGACCTGCTGTGGCATCTGCCCTTCGCCGTGGTCGACCGCCGCAACGCGCCCAAGGTCGCCGCGCGCAGGCCGGCGAGGTCGCCACGCTCACCGTGACCGTCGACGAGCACCTGGTGCCGCGCAATCCGCGCCAACCTTACCGGGTCTGGTGCAGCGACGAGACCGGCCGGCTCTGCCTGACCTACTTCAACGGCCGCGAGGACTATCTGAAGAAGCTCCTGCCGGTCGGCGAGCTGCGCGTGGTCAGCGGCAGGGTCGACCTCTACCAGGGCGAGGTGCAGATGACGCACCCCGACCATGTCGTGCCGCTCGGCGAGCGCGAGTCGATCCTGCGGGTCGAGCCGCTCTACGGCCTCACCGCCGGCCTGACCCAGCGCCCGTGCAGAAGGCGATCGCGGCGGCCCTCGAGCGCGCGCCCGAGCTCGCCGGAATGGCAGGATGCGGCGTTCCTCGCGCGCAACCGCTGGGCCGACTGGAGAGCCTCGCTCGGCCGCGCCCATGCGCCGGCCGACGGAGGAGGACCTGTCGCCGTCGCATCCGGCGCGGGCGCGGCTCGCCTTCGACGAGCTGCTGGCGAACCAGCTCGCCATCGCCCTGGTGCGCCATCACAACCGCACCGTGGCCGGCCGCGCCACCGTGGGCGACGGGCGTCTGCGCCAGGCGGCGCTGGCGGCCCTGCCGTTCGACCTGACCGGCAGCCAGACGGCGGCGTCGCCGAGATCGCCGCCGACATGGCGAGGCCCGAGCGCATGATGCGCCTGCTGCAGGGCGACGTCGGCAGCGGCAAGACCGTGGTCGCCCTGCTCGCCATGCTGATCGGCGTCGAGGCGGGCGCGCAGGCGGCGCTGATGGCGCCGACCGAGCTGCTGGCGCGCCAGCACCTCGCCACCATCGCGCCGCTTGCCGCGGCCGCCGGCGTGCGCCTCGCGCTGCTGACCGGCCGCGACGGGCAGAAGCAGAAGAAGGAGACGCTGCAGGGCCTGGCCGACGGCTCGATCCCGCTGGTGGTCGGCACGCATGCGCTGGTGCAGGAGGACGTCGAGTTCGCCGACCTGGCGCTCGCCGTGGTCGACGAGCAGCACCGCTTCGGCGTGCACCAGCGCATGGCGCTGTCGTCCAAGGGCCACGCGGTCGACCTGCTGGTGATGACCGCGACGCCCATCCCGCGCACCCTGATGCTGACGGCCTATGGCGATCTCGACGTCTCCAAGCTCACCGAGAAGCCGGCCGGCCGCCAGCCGATCGACACGCGCACCCTGCCGCTCGAGCGCATCGGCGAGGTGGCGGATGGAGTCGGCCGCCAGATCGCGGCCGGGGCGCGCGTCTACTGGGTCTGCCCGCTGATCGAGGAATCCGAGGAGGTCGACCTCGCCAACGCCGAGGAGCGCTTCCGGCTGCTGAGCGCGCGCTTCCCGGGCAAGGTCGGCCTGGTGCACGGCCGGCTGAAGGGCGCCGAGCGCGAGGCCACCATGGCGGCCTTCGCCGAGGGCCGGCTGTCGATCCTGGTCGCCACCACGGTGATCGAGGTCGGCGTCGACGTGCCGGACGCGACGGTGATGGTGATCGAGCATGCCGAGCGCTTCGGCCTGGCGCAGCTGCACCAGCTGCGCGGCCGGGTCGGCCGCGGCGCCGCCAAGTCGACCTGCCTGCTGCTCTACGCCCAGCCGCTGGGCGAGACCGCCAAGGCGCGGCTTGCGATCCTGCGCGAGACCGAGGACGGCTTCCGCATCGCCGAGGAGGATCTGCGGCTGCGCGGCGCCGGCGAGCTGCTGGGCACGCGCCAGAGCGGCCTGCCCGACATGCGCCTGGCCGACCTCGCCGCGCATGCCGAGCTGCTGCAGGCCGCGCGCGACGATGCCCGCCTGGTGATCGAGCGCGATCCGGACCTGCAGTCGGAACGCGGCGCCGCGCTGCGCGCCCTGCTCTACCTGTTCCGGCGCGACGACGCGGTGCGCACCCTGCGCGCCGGCTGACGACAGCATTGCAGTCACTCGCGAAGAAAATTAGGTTCCCGCAGTTTCCGCTACCCCGCTACCCCTCCACCGTTTGTGGAGTGCACCCCTTGGGTGAGACAGGGAAATGCGGACAGCTTCTCGCGCGAACCCAGGATGTTCTGTGGGCATGGCTTTCTCCTCGAGGCCATATTAAGTGATAATAAACTAAAAGTAAAGTATCACTATAAGAAATGGTTCGCGAGTTTCTGCGCACCATACGGCGCAAAAATTCCGCAACGACTGCCGCTTGACCGAAAATGCGACCTGGTCGATATTTGGTTAGTATACCTACCAAGAACATTGGCCGCATATGTCGCCTGCTGAAGTCGCCGTCCGCGACCGCCTCCTCACCGCCGCCATCGGCCTGATCCGCGAGCGTGGGCTCGCCGGCCTCACGCAGCCCCGCGTCGCCAAAGCGGCCGGCGTCTCGCAGAGCCACCTCACTTACTACTTCCCCACCCGTGACGCGCTGTTGACGGCCGTTCTGGAGCTCACTGCCGCCGACCAGCTGACCGGCGTGCAGCAGGCGCTCGCGTCGGGCTCGTCCAGTCCGAAGAAGCTCGCCGACACGATGGGAACGGCCTTCGAAAAGGCAGAGAACAGCCGCGTCCTGATCTCCTTCGCACTGGCCGCCAGCCAGAGCGCCGAGGCGCGCGAGATCTTCGAGCGGCTGACCCGCGGCATCCGCGGTGCCACCGCCGCTGCCGCCGACCGCATCGGCATTCCCGACGACGCCAGGACCGTGGCGCTGATCCATGCGCTGGGCGTCGGCCTCTCGGTGCTCAATCTGGCGCTTGGCGGCTCGCCTTTGCGGCCCGACCCGGCCGAAGGGATGGCGATGCTGTTCAAGCTTCTCGCCGACAAGAAACCGAATTGCTGACGGAGGGGCCCTGCGTATGGGTATTTGGCTCGACAATCTCATTCCACTGAAAAGCCGGCTCAATCATCTTCAGCTCGCCGGCTGGCAGCCGAGCAGGGTTGCCGAGCAGGGGCTGGGCTGCCGCCTGCTGGCCGATGTCATGATTCCGATGAAGGACGGCACGAAGCTGTCGGCCGATGTCTATCTGCCGAAGAAGCCGGGCCGCTATCCGGTGATCCTGCAGTTCTCGGCCTACAATCGCGACCTGCACACGATCGGCGTGCCGAAGGGCACCAACGAGATCGGTTCACCGCCGGTGATCACCGGCCGCGGCTATGTGCAGGTCGTGGTCACGGCGCGCGGCATCGGCCGGTCCGAGGGCGAGCTGATGCGCTGGCATGCCGAATCGGAGGTCCAGGACCATCTCGCCTGCGTCGCCTGGTGCGCCGAGCAGTCCTGGTCGAGCGGCGATGTTTGCCTGTTCGGCACCTCCTACTACGGCATGAACCAGCCGACGATCGCCGCCCACCGGCCGCCGGCGCTGAAGGCCTTCTTCTGCAACGAGATCTGCACCGACTTCCGCCGCCACGTCTTCCGCTATGCCGGCTATCCCAACATCGAGTTCTTCGGCCTGTGGACGGGCGCCAACTTCACCGCCTCGGGCGTGAAGCTCCACGTCCCGCCGGTCGTGCGCGCGGCGCTCAGCCATCTCGTCAACCGGCCGTTCGTGTGGGACTTGGTGCGGCGGAAGATCGATCCGATCATGCAGGGCTTCAAGAAAAACCAGCCGATCCCGCGCGCGCTCGAGAACCTGGTCGCCTTCTTCACCGACACCGACACCGATCCCAAGAACCGCACCGACGAAGGCTCGTTCCGGCGCCTGTCGCAGATCGAGATCCCGTTCGTCGTGGCGCAAAACCGCGGCAACATCTCGCTGCACCAGTTCGGCTCGTACGACCTGTTCGAACGCTCCGCGACGCCGGCCCATCGCAAGTGGCTGATCGTCGGGCCGGCGGAGTACGAGCTGCCCGCCTATTCCTGGCAGCTCGAGGCGCTCGCCTTCTTCGACCATGTCGTGAAGGGCATCGACAACGGCTACGACAAGCAGCCGGCGGTGCGCTGGTTCCGCGACGGCGCTGCGGGCAACGAACCGTCGTGGGGCGGCGCCGTCGATTTCCCGCCGCCGCAGTCGCACACGCTCACGCTCCATCCCGCCGCCGCCGACAAGTCCGGCAACGGCGCGCTGCAAGTCGAGCCGGCGGCCGAAGCAACGAGCCACTGGCTGGCGGCGCCGCAGGTTTCGGGCCTGGTGCCGGGCACGGACACGGTGATGCCGCACGTGCTGCGCTTCCGCTACGCCGTCACGAGCGACAGGGAGCTGGTCGGGCCGGCCCGCCTGCGGCTCGGCCTCGCGACTCGGAGATCGACACCCACGTCATCGCGCGCCTGGATCGCATCGACCGGGCCGGCAACCGGCAGTGCCTGTCGATGGGCAACCAGCGCGCCGCGGCACGGCATGTCATGCCGGACGTGTCGACCAAGGCCGAGGTCGCGATCGACGATCGCATCCTGACGCCGCTGAAGCCCCACGAACCCGTCGACCTGATCGTCAACATGACGCCGACGGCGGCGGTCCTGCATGCCGGCGACATGCTCGAGCTCGCCGTCGCCAGCCGTCCCGCCCTGCTCGCCGTTTCGGTGAAGGACGGCTTCCTGAGCTACGAAGGCTACGCGCTGCCGCAGTACATCGCCGCAACACCTGCTGCACGGCGCACGGACGGCGCTGGATGTGACGGTGGGCTGACTACGTGTTTTGCTCTTGCGGACCGCGAGCCTCCAGCTCGCTCATGTCATGAGCGCGCGAGACGCGCGCGGTCCGGAAGATCCTCAACCGAGCTGCGCCACGTAGTCGCGCAGCGCCTCGCGCGCCGCCTCGACGGCCTTCTCGGCCGTCGGCGCGGCGCTTGGCGATCGCCTCGAGCTCGGTCTCCTGCTTGTCGAGGGTGGCGAGGTAGCGGCGCTGCAGGTCGCTGTTGGCCGGCACGCGCGCGAGATTGTCGCGCAGCCGCGCCTGCTCCTGGACGATCTGCTGGCGCTCGGCGTCGGCCTGCGCGACCTTGCGCTGGGCGTCGGCGACGGCGCCCTGCAGCTCCAGGACCCTGGTCAAGGCCTGGCGTGTCTTGGCATCGAACTCGTGCGCCTGGGCATAGACCCGGATCTGGTCGGCCGCGCTGTCGACCAGGCGCAGCTCCTGCTGCTGGGTCTGCTCCTGCACGACCTCGAAGGTCTGCGTCCGGTCGCCGCCCGGCAGCTGGAACGGGATGCGATAGTTGCCTTCGCTCAGCTCGACGTCCTTGGCGTCGGGCTTGACCAGCGTCCAGCCCGGCAGCCGGCGTTGCACGACGATCAGCTGGCGCGGCTCCTTGGCCGGCCCCTTCACGTGATAGGCGGCGGTCTGGCGGACGACGCGCGAGAAGCGCAGCACGCCGTTGGCGATCGTGCCGCTCGCCAGCCGATCGGTCTGGGCGGCGTCGCGCTCGACGGTGATCTTCTCGTCGAGCGCATAGGCCAGCAGCCGCGTCTCGCCGACCGGCAAGCCCGACAGCCGCGCGTCGCCGACATAGGCGACCTCGCCCGCCTTGTCGCGCTCGTAGATCGTGATGATGCCGGGCGGCAGGCCGCTGTCGCCGTCGTTGGTGAGGCGCACCGCGGCCAGCGGATTGCGCGCCGCCGTCTCGGCCTGGTAGAGCGCGAGCCGCGCGGCCGGCACCTCGCGGTCGATGACGGGAATCGACAGCGTGCGGCCGTTGGCGACGCTCACCGGACTGCGGGAACCGGAACCTCACCTGCGTCGCCGCATCCGTTCGCCTCGACCGGCTCGAAGGCGCGGCCGCCGCGCGCGGCGGCGGCGGCGGTGGCGCCGTCGCGCCGGCCCGCTCCTGCTGCAGCCGCTGGGGCGCGCGGCGCCGGCGCCGCCGGCATGGGCGTGCGACTTGGCGCGCTCGGTCGGCCTGCACGCCGCCGCGATCGACGCCCGGCATCAGCCGGCCCGCCACCTCGACCGGCACTTCGGGCCGCGTGACGTAGTAGGCTTCGTAGAGCGCCTGGTGGAACGCGACCGGCCGGCCGGAGACCAGCGTCAGCTCGACGTCCTTCCAGTCCTGGCCGCTCATGTTCTCGATCGTCGCCCAGCCCTGCAGCGCGGCCCGCGGCGCCGCCGGATCGGCCGGCAGGGTCAGGCGATAGGACGCCTTCCACACCGGCACCTCGACGATGTAGGCGACCCGCACCGTGCCGCTTGCCCTGGCCGCGCGTCGCGAGCTCGAGCGTGCGCGTGTCCTTGGCGCGGTTGCGCCTGGATGGCGAGCAGCGCCTGGCCGATCTTGTCGCGCAGCGCGGGATCGGCGAATTGCAGGTTCTCGGCGTCCTCGAGGATGAACTGCTGCAGCCCGCTGTCGGTGAGCAGCGTCACGCGCGTGCGCTCGTCGTGGTCTTGCCGTCGTCGCAGGCTGCGGTCTCCTCCTCGACCGAGACGATGCGGCCGGTCATCGGCGCGCGCCGCCGCCGACCGTGACCTCGGCGCCCTTCAGCGCCGCCAGCAGCTCGGCGGGCGAGTCGAGCGACTCCTGGTCGAACGGCAGGTCCTTGAAGGTCTGCGCCAGCGGCTCGCGTGCCGGGCAGGCTGAGCCCGCCGACGCCGCCCTTGTCGTCGTAGACGACCAGGCTCTTCAGCACGTCGTCGACCTGATCGAGCGACACCGTGAGCTTGAGCGTGGCGTCGCCGTCGACCGTGGCCTCGTACTCGAAGTAGCCGAGCCCGCCCGACGACAGCATCACGCGCTTGAGCGCGAGGTCCTGGGCGAAGGCATCGGAAACGCAAACAGGCCCAGCAGAGCCACGATGACAGAAAGTGCTGCATGTGGCTCTCCCGGGCGATGCACGCGCACGGTGACCGCCGAGTGTGACGCAACCGCGGCGTCGGCGCGACGAAATGGCGCATCATGACTACGACAGCGCGTCCTTCAGCGCCTCGAACGGCAGCAGCACGCATTCCTGGCGCGACTTGTGCGACGGCGACCGGCGCGAAGGCGGCGAACGGCTCGCGCGCCTTGCCCGCCTCGCGGCCGATCGCGCGCTCGGCATCGTGGCGGAACTCGGCGATGCCGGCAGCGTCGCGGCCCACCGCCACCGAGGCCAGCGCCGCGGCCGACGCCTGGCAGAGCAGGCAGCCGCGCACCTGGTGGGCGATCTCGGCGATGCGGCCGTCGTCGTCGAGCCGTCACGTCGATCGTCACCCGATCGCCGCACAAGCGGATTGTCGCGGCGCGCCGACCTGGTCGGCGCCGCAAGCTTGCCGGCGCCGGTCTTCGCCTTGGCGAGCGCGACGATGCGCGTCCTGGTAGAGCTCGTCGCTCATCGCAAGGTCGGCGCCGCGTGCTGCACGCCGGTCAGCAGCGCGTCGATGTCGGTGTTGTCGTTGTAGGGCGCGATCGAGACGCGCGTCGTGCCGTCGAGATCGAAGCGGTCCATCAGCGGCTGGGCGCAATGATGGCCGGCGCGCACCGCGACGCCGAACGAATCGAGGGTCTGCGCCACGTCGTGCGGATGCACGCCCTCGAGCATGAACGACACGACCGGGTAGCGGTTCTGCAGGCTGGCCGGGCCGAGGATCTGCGTGCCGTCGATCTTCTGCAGCCCGTCCATCAGCCGCTGCACCAGCCCCATCTCGTGGGCGTGCGCCGCCGTCCAGTCGAGCGCCGCGCATCCAGTTGCAGGCGGCGCCCAGCCCGATCGCCGGACCGATCGGCGGCGTGCCGGCCTCGAAGCGGCGCGGCGGCGGCGCCCAGGTCGTCTCGGCGAAGGTGACGCGGCCGATCATCGAGCCGCCGCCCATGAAGGGCGGCATGGCGTCGAGCAGCTCGGCCCTGGCCCACAGCACGCCGACGCCGTTGGGGCCGTAGGCCTTGTGGCCGGCGAAGACGTAGAAATCGATGCCCAGGGCCGGCAGGTCGAGCGGCCCGTGCGGCGCACGCTGGGCGCCGTCGAGCATCACCTTGGCGCCGACGGTCCGCGGCCTCGCCACCACCTGCCGCACGTCGACCAGCGCGCCGGTGACGTTGGAGACGTGCGCGAGCGAGATCAGCCTGGTCCGCGGCGTCAGCAGCCGCGGCAGGGCGTCGAGATCGATGCGCCCGTCGACCGTCACCGGCAGCATGTCGAGCTCGATGCCGCTCCGCTGCGCGCAGCAGCTGCCAGGGCACGATGTTGGAATGGTGCTCGAGCTCCGACAGCAGGATGCGGTCGCCGGCCTTCAGGAGCGAGCCGTAGGAATAGGCGACGAGGTTGATCGCCGCGGTGCAGCCGCCGGTGAACACGATCTCCATCGGATCGACGCCGAGGAACGTCGCCACCTCGGCGCGCGCATTCTCGTAGGCCTCGGTCGCGCGCTCGGCCAGGCGATGCACGCCGCGCAGCACGTTGGCGCGGCCGGTCGTCTCGTAGGTCGCGCACCGCATCGAGCACGGCGTCCGGCGTCTGCGCCGAGGCGCCGTTGTCGAGATAGTGGACCGGCTGGCCGTCGATGATCTGCGACAGGATCGGAAACTGCCGCCGGACGGCGGCGACGTCGAAACTCATGCCGGACTCCGCGCCCGCCAGGCGGCCAGCGCCTCGGGCGTGTCGATGTCGGTGACCGCGGCCTCGCCCGTCATCTCGACCTCGCAGACGAGGTCGGCATGCTCGCCGATCAGGTGCTTGGCGCCGGTGTCGCCGGACAAGCCGTCGCCATCTCGGGGAAGAAGCGGCGCGCCCACAGCACGGGATTGCCGCGCTTGCCGCCGACGGTCGGCACGCAGATCGAGCGGCCCTCGACCGGGCTGAAGGCGGCCATCAGCCGGTCGAGCAGCGGCGCGTCGACGCCCGGCATGTCGCCGAGCTGGACGATCGCGGCGTCGATGTCCTTGCCCGAGCGCCGCGATGCCGGCGCGCACGGAGGTGCTGAGGCCCTCGGCGAAATCGGGATTGGTGACGAAGCGCAGGCGCGACCCGCGCCGGCACCGCCCGTTCGATCGCGGCCCTCACCTCGTCGGCCATGTGGCCCAGCACGACCACGACCTCGACCGCCTGCGAGGCGAGCGCCGCCTTCACGGCGTGGACGACCAGCGGCTGGCCGTCGGCCTCGGCCAGCAGCTTGTTGGGGCCGCCCATGCGGGTCGAGCGGCCGGCCGCCAGCACCAGCACGGCGACGCGCGGCGCCTGCTGCGGCCCCTCGCCTTCGCCGGCCTCGCTGTCGTCGCGCGGCTGCGGGCGGCTGGGAATCTCGGCCAGCAGGCCGCCCGCGCCCATGCGCACGATCTCGGCGCGGCCGACCGGCAGGCCGGCGGCCAGACGCTCCAGCACCATGTCGAAGCCGTTGTACTTCGGCGACTTGGCGCAGCCCGGCAGGCCCAGCACCGGCTTGCCGTCGAGCTGCCCGGTCAGCAGCAGGTTGCCGGGATCGACCGGCATGCCGAAATGGTTGACCTTGCCGCCGGCCTGCTCGATGCCGGCCGGCACGACGTCGTGGCGATCGACGATGGCCGAGGCGCCGGCGATCAGGAAGATGTCGCAGCCCTCGGCCTTCAGCTCCTCGAGCGCGCCGGCGATCGGCCGCGGCGTCATGCGCCACGCGGCGCTCGCCGACCAGGGCGCTGCCGAGCGACGTCAGCCGCTTGGTCGTGGTGCTCGACGGCCTTGTCCAGCACCTTGTCGCGCGTGCCGGGCAGTCGGGTCTGCACCAGGCCGGCGCGCATCGGCTTGAAGGGCGCCACCGAGATCAGCGGCTGGTTGGCCGACTTCGCGACCTCGATGGCGCGCGTCGACGGCGCGTGCGCGGCGCGGCATAGGGAATGATCTTGACCGTCGCCACCATCTGGCGCGGCTCGACGCGGGCGAAGGGCGGCAGGGTCGCGACGGTGACCGATTCGTCGAGCTCGTTCAGCGCGTCGATGCGCTCGCGGTCGATGACGGCGAGCCCGGCCTCGCGGGCGAAATGATTGCAGCGGCCGGTGAAGGGCGCGGTGACCTCGATGCCCTCGCCGGCCAGCGCCCTGGCCACGCGTCGCCGCCGCCTCGTCCTCGTGCATGTCGTCGGCGTCGAGCCGCGCCGCGACGACGGTCGATGCGCCGGCGGCCTTGAGCCTGGCGACATCGTCGGCCGACAGCACGCGGCCCTTGGCGAAGTTGACGCCGTTGGCGCGCCAGCTATGCGCCAGGATGGCGCCGGTCGCCTCGTCGATGGGCGTCTCGCCGAATCTCACGCCGCCGCCACCTTCGGCGCCGGCCAGCGCCTCCAGCCGCCGCGCCCGCACCTCGATGATCTGGCCCAGGATCGAGACGGCGATCTCGGCCGGCGACTTGGCGCCGATGTTGAGGCCGACCGGGCCGTGGATGCGGGCGAACTGCTCCTCGGTGATGCCGGCCTCGGCCAGCCGCTCCTTGCGCTTGGCGTGGGTGCGCTTGCTGCCGAGCGCGCCGATATAGAAGGCGTCGGACTTCGAGCGCCGCCTCGAGCGCCGGATCGTCGAGCTTGGGATCGTGGGTCAGCGTCACCACGGCGGTCGAGACGTCGAGGCCCATCTTCTCGAAGGCCTCGTCGGCCCAGTCCTGCACGACCTTGACGCCGGGAAAGCGGCTGGTCGGTCGCCAAGGCGCCGCGCGGATCGACGACGGTCACGTCGAAATCGAGCATGGCCGCCATCGGCGCCAGCGACTGCGCGATATGCACGGCGCCGACGATGATCAGCCGCGGCGGCGGGACGTAGACGTTGAGGAAGATCTTCTGGCCGCCGACGTCGACGGTCTCGCTGCGGCCGATGTCCATGGCGCGGCGCGCGGCCGCCACGACGGCGGCGTCGGCGGCCAGCGCGCCTTCCGCCTTGTCGAGATAGACCAGCGCCTCGGCCGCGTCGCTCGAGCCGCGTGGCGAGCGCGACGGCGCGGCGCTTGGCGCGGGCCTCCTGGAGGGCGGCGACGGTCTCGGCTTTCATGGATCAGTTCACCTTCTCGACGAAGACCTGGACCTTGCCGCCGCAGGCGAGACCGACGTCCCAGGCCTGCTCGTCGGTGACGCCGAAATCGAGCAGCCGCGGCTTGCCGTCGGCGATCGAGGCCAGCGCCTCCTTGACCACGGCGCCCTCGATGCAGCCGCCCGAGACCGAGCCCACCATGGCGCCGCTGTCGTCGACCGCGAGCTGGCTGCCGACCGGACGCGGCGAGGAGCCCCAGGTGGTGATCACCGTGGCGACGGCGACGCCCTTGCCGGACGCCTTCCACTTGCCGACCTGGTCCAGGACATCCAGCGCGTCGCTCATGGTCCTACTCCTTGCGCAGTTCGGTCTGCCAGCCCACCAGCCGCCGGTCGGCGGCAGCTGGGCGTGGCTGCCCAGGGCGGCGATCAGCCCGGCCAGGCTTTCGAGATTGTGCACCGGCCGGAACTCGTCGACATGGGGCAGCATCGCCTTGTTGCCCTGGGATTTGGGCTCGTAGGCGCCGTACCGCAAGAGCGGGTTGAGCCAGATCAGGCGGCGAGCAGGACTTGTGCAGCCGCTCCATCTCCTCGGCCAGGCCGGCGGCGCCCTCGCGGTCGAGCCCGTCGGTGATCAGCAGCACGACGGCGCCCTGGCCCAGCACCCGGCGCGACCACTTGTTGTTGAACTCGTGCAGGGTCTGGCCGATGCGCGTGCCGCCCGACCAGTCCTCGACCTGCGCCGAGGCCTTCTGCAGGGCGATGTCGACATCCCTGTTGCGCAGCGCGCGGCTGACGTTGCTGAGCCGGGTGCCGAAGGTGAAGCAATAGACGCGGTCGCGGTCGTTGGTGATGGCGTGCATGAAATGCAGGAACATGCGCGAGTAGCGGGCCATCGAGCCGGAGATGTCGCACAGGATGACCAGCGGCGGCGGCCGGCGGCGCGGCTCGCGCCTGCGCAGGTCGATCAGCCCTTCGGGCCGCAGCGCGCGGCGCAGCGAGGCGCGGAAGTCGATGCGCGCGCCGCGGCGCGACGGGCTGATAGCGGCGGGTGCGCCGCTCCGGCACCGGCAGGCGCAGCCGGGCGATCGCGCGCAGCGCCTCGTCGATCTCGGCCTGCGACATCTGCTCGAAGTCGCGGTGCTGCAGCACCTCGCGGTCGGAGACGGTGAAGGTCGCCTCGACCTCGACCTCGGGCGGCTCGTCCTCCTCCCTGGGCGCCTCGCCCTGCCCCGGCTGCAAGCGCCTCCTGCAGGCGGCGGCTGAGCTCCTTGCTGCTGCTCGGGATCGGCCGGCACGCCGACCTGCGGCAGCAGCATCTCCATCATCTTCTCGAGCAGCCGCGGATTGCGCCAGTAGACGTGGAAGGCCTGGTCGAAGATCTCGCGCTGGTCGCGGCGGTTCACGAACACCGAATGGAGCGTCCAGTAGAAGTCGTCGCGCTTGCGCAGGCCCGCCGCCTCGACCGCCTCGATGGCGCGCAGCACCTGGCCCGGCCCGACACGCAGGCCGGCCGCGCGCAGCGTGCGGGCGAAATGGACGATGTTGGTGGCGAGCCTGCCGCTGCGCGGTCGGTGCGGCCGGACTCGGGCAGCGCGTCCATCGCCGCCGCTCCTCATGTTCTCTCCCCCGCAGGGGAGTCACGCGCATCCTGCGCGGATCGTCAGCGACCTCTGCACGGCTGTCGCCTAGCATGCGCGAGGCAGCCCACTAAGAGACGATCGGACCGTCGGGCATCGACACGCCCCTACCCCAGCGGCTGGGCGGCGATGTCGGACTTCACCTTGCGCAGGATCTCGGCCGCTTCGGAGCCCTGCAGGCGCTGGATGTCGTCCTGGTACTTCAGCAGCACGCCCAGCGTGTCGTTGATGGTCCTGGGATCGAGGTCGAGCACGTTCAGCTCCGACAGCGCGGTCGCCCAGTCGATCGATTCGGCGACGCCCGGCGCCTTGAAGAGGTCGAGCTTGCGCAGCTCCTGGACGAAGCCCACGACCTGGCGCGACAGCCGCTCGCCGGCGCCCGGCGCCTTGACCTGGAGGATCTCGAGCTCGCGCTGGAGGTCGGGATAGTCGACCCAGTGGTAGAAGCAGCGCCGCTTCAGCGCGTCGTGGATCTCGCGCGTGCGGTTGGAGGTGATGATCACGATCGGCGTCTGCGCCGCCTTGATCGTGCCGAGCTCGGGGATCGTCACCTGGAAGTCGGACAGCACCTCGAGCAGATAGGCCTCGAACGGCTCGTCGGTGCGGTCGAGCTCGTCGATCAGCAGGATCGGCGCGCCCTCGGTATGCGGCTCCAGCGCCTCGAGCAGCGGGCGGCGGATCAGGAAGCGCTCGTCGAAGATGTCGGCCGCGAGCTCGCCGCGATCGTGCACGCCCTGCGCCTCGGCCAGGCGGATCTCGATCATCTGGCGCGAGTAGTTCCATTCGTAGACCGCCGAGGCCACGTCGAGGCCCTCGTAGCACTGCAGGCGGATCAGCGGCCGCTTCAGGGTCGCCGCCAGCACCTTGGCGATCTCGGTCTTGCCGACGCCCGCCTCGCCTTCGCAGAACAGCGGGCGGCCGAGCTTGAGGGCGAGATAGAGGACGGTGGCGAGGCTGCGGTCGGCGACATAGTCGCCGCTCTTCAGCAGCTCGAGGGTGGCGTCGATCGACGCCGGCGTGGACGAAGGACATGAAACTCCCGGGAACTCAGGCGAGGCGCGCGAAGCGTCAGTGTAGCGGATGGGATCGCCGCTCGATATGGTGGGAATCGCGAGATAATTCAAGGATTTGGAGGGAGCCATGCAGGCGGAGCTGTTTCAGGACCGCACGGCCATCGTGACCGGCGGCGCACGCGGCATCGGCCTTGCCTGCGCCGCCAAGATCGCGGCAGGCGGCGGCCGCGTGGCGCTGTGGGACCGCGACATCGCGCGCGCCCGCCAGTCGGCCGCCGCCCTCAAGGACGCGATCGCCGTCGAGGTCGACGTGACGAGCGAGGAATCGGTGGCCAGGGCGCTGGGCGACACGGAGGACCAGCTCGCCCCGCCCGACATCCTGGTCGCGAGCGCCGGCATCACCGGGCCCAACACGACGGTCGTGGACTATCCGGTCGATGCCTGGAGGCAGGTGATCGACATCAACCTGACCGGCGTCTTCCTGTGCAATCGCGCCGTGGCGGGCGGCATGGCCAGGCGCGGCTGCGGCCGCATCGTCAACATCGCCTCGGTCGCGGGCAAGGAAGGCAATCCCAACGCCTCGGCCTACTCGGCGTCCAAGGCCGGCGTCATCGGCCTCACCAAGTCGCTGGGCAAGGAACTTGCGACGACCGGCGTGCTGGTCAACTGCGTGGCGCCGGCGGTGGTCAAGACCGAGCTGTTCAGCCAGATGACCGAGCAGCACATCCAGTACATGCTGTCCAAGATCCCGATGAACCGCTTCGGCGAGGTCGACGAGGTGGCCGAGATGGTGGCGTGGCTGGCGTCCGATCTCTGCACCTTCGCGACCGGCGCGACCTTCGATCTTTCCGGCGGCCGGGCGACGTATTGAATCACATTCTTTGGACCGCGCGCGTCCCGCGCGCTCATGAGCGCGCCGGAGGCGCGCGGTCCGAAGATCATGACGCCTTGATTCCCTCGCGTTCCAGAAAGTGGCACCGTACCGACATGCAACTCCACGACCTCACCCTGACCGAGCTTGCCGCCGGCCTCGCCGCCAAGCGCTTCTCCTCGCGCGACATCGTCGACGCCCTGCTCGGCCGCATCGCCAAGGCCGACGGCAAGCTGCATGCCTTCACGGAAGTCTATGCCAGCGAAGCCCGGGCGCTCGCCGATGCCGCCGACACGGCGCGCAGCGCCGGCTTTCCCCTGGGGCCGCTGCACGGCCTGCCGGTCGCCTACAAGGACCTGTGCGACATCGCCGGCCGCATCGGCACCGGCGGCTCGAAGATGTTCGAGAACCGCAAGGCGACCGAGACCTCCAACACGGTCGAGCGGCTGACCGCCGCCGGCATGGTGCCGCTGGGCAAGCTGCACATGGTCGAGTTCGCCTTCGGCGGCTGGGGCACCAACCCGCTGATGGGCGCGCCGTGGAATCCCTGGGACCTCGAGACCCATCGCGTGCCCGGCGGCTCGTCGAGCGGCACCGGCGTGGCCGTCGCGGCGCGGCTCGCGCCCGCCGGCATCGGCAGCGACACCGGCGGCTCGGTGCGCATCCCCTCGGCCTTCAACGGGCTGGTCGGGCTCAAGGTCACGTTCGGCCGCATCGGGCTGTCCGGCACGATGCTCCTGAGCTGGACGCTCGACTCGATCGGCCCGCTGGCGCGCTGCGTGGAGGATTGCGCGCTGATGCTGAACGCGCTCGCCGCCCCCGACCCGCGCGACCCGACCACCCTTGGCCAGCCGCTCGAGGACTTCACGCTCGCGACCAGGCCCGGCTCGGTCGAGGGCATGCGTGTCGCCATCCCCGACACCAGCCAGCTGCCGGACTTCATGGATGCCGACGTGGTCAAGGCCTGGCAGGCGGCCGGGCGCACCTTCGAGAGCCTCGGGGTGACGGTCGAAGCCGTGCGGCTGCCCGACTGGTTCTTCGACCTGTCGCGGCCGGCCGGCACCATCATCGCCTCGGAGGCCTACGCGCTTCACCGCGACTATATCGAGAACATGAGCAAGGCGATCGGCCCCGGCGTGCGCTCGCGGGCACAGGCGGCCAAGGCGCTGCTGCCCGGCGCGTACGCGCAGGAGCTGCGCGCGATGGCCGACCGCCGACGCGCCTTTGCCGATTGGGTCAAGCCCTACGATGCGATCCTGCTGCCGACCGTGGCGGTGCCGGCGATCCCGCTCGCCGAGGTCGACGAGACCTCGCCCATCCCGGGCTATCTGACGCGGCCGGCCAACTATCTCGGCCTGTGCAGCCTCGCCATGCCGTCGGGCCAGTCGGCTGGCCTGCCGCTCGGCATCCAGATCGTCGGCAAGCCGTTCGCCGAGCGCGACGTGCTGCGGCTGGGCAAGGCGTTCCAGGACGCGACCGACTATCACCGCCGCACGCCGGATCTGTCGGCGCTGGGGATTTAGTCTTTCGCTGATCGCTACCGCTGCGGCATGCCTTGCGGGACGACGGTCTCGACGATCGAGGCGTCGAGCGCCTCGTAGTCGTGGTAGCCGATCAAGTCGTAGAGCTCGGCGCGGGTCTGCATGCGGTCGACGAGCTTTTGCGTGCCGCCGTCCCGCTTCAGCGCCGCATAGAGCTCCTCCTGCGCCTTGTTGGCGACGCGCAGCGAGGAGACCGGCCAGATCACCATCTTGTAGCCCATCGCCTCGAACTCGGCCGCGGTGAAGAACGGCGTGCGGCCGAACTCGGTCATGTTGGCCAGCAGCGGCACGCCCGGCAGGGCCCTGGCGAAGGCGCGGAACATCTCGGCGTTGGTCAGCGCCTCGGGGAAGATCGCGTCGGCGCCGGCCTCGAGGTAGCGCCTGGCGCGGGCCACGGCGCCGTCGATGCCTTCGCTCGCCGCGGCATCGGTGCGCGCGACGATGAAGAGATGGCGGCGTGCCTTGGCCGCGGCGGCCACCTTGGCCGCCATGTCGTGCGGGTCGGCCAGCTTCTTGTCGTTCAGGTGGCCGCATTTCTTGGGCAGGAGCTGGTCCTCGATATGGACCGCGCCGGCGCCGGCCTCCTCGAAGGCGCGCACCATGTGCATGACGTTCAGCGCCTCGCCGTAGCCGGTGTCGCCGTCGACCAGGACCGGCAGGCCGCTCGCCCGCGCGAGCTGGCGGATGAAGAAGCAGGCCTCGTCGACGGTGATGATGCCGAGATCCGGCAGCCCCATCGAGGCCGACATGGCCGCGCCCGAGAGATAGAGCGCCTCGAAGCCCGCCGTGCGCGCCTGGAGGGCCGCCAGGCCGTTGTGCGCGCCCGGCATTTGCAGGATGCCGGGCCGCTCGAGCAGCGCGCGGAAGCGTTGGCCGGCGGATGCGGTCGGCAGATCGGCCGCGACGAGATAGGGCATCGTTCCCTCCATCACCTTTTCAGCGCCCGGATGTCGCGCCTGGCCGTCCATCCGACAAGCAGGCCGGCGCCGATGATCAGCGCCGTGCCTGCCCAAGTGTAGAGGTCGGGCACTTCGGCGAACATCAGGTAGCCGACGATGACCGACCCGATCATCTGGGTGTAGTTGAAGGGCGCGATGAAATTGGCCGAGGCGTAGCCGAGCGCCCGGGCGACGCAATAGTGGCCCAGTCCGCCCAGCGCGCCCAGCGACAGAAACAGGCCCCAGTCGCGCAGGCTCCGCGGCGTCTTCCACACGAAGGGCACCAGCAGCGACATCAGGATCGCGCCCAGGAGCACGCTGTAGAAGATCGAGGTCGCCGGGTGGTCGAGGCCGGCCAGCCGGCGGATGATGATCTGGTAGACCGCGTAGCAGATGGCGCTGCCCAGCAGCAGGACCGAGGCCCACTGGAAGACGGCGCTGCCCGGCCGGATCACCACCAGCACGCCGGCGAAGCCGACGACGACGGCGACGACGCGCATCGGCGTGATGCGCTCGCCCAGCAGGGGCCAGGCGAGGAACACCACCGCCAGCGGCGCCACGAAGCTGACCGAGATCGCCTCGGCGACGCCCACGTACTTGACGGCGGAGAAGAAGAACAGGGTCGACAGCAGCATCATGACCGAGCTCACGAACTGCAGGCCGATGTGGCGCGTGCGGAAGAGGTCGAGGCCCATGCGCGGCGTGAAGACCAGCGCCACCAGCACGAGATGGACGATGATGCGGAACCACACGATCTGCTGGGGATCGTAGGTCGCGGCCAGGAGCTTCACGAAGCCGTTCATGACGGGGAACAGCGCGCAGGCGGCGCACATGAACAGCACCCCGAGCATGGGCCTCGACGGCATGGCGGGCGCTCAGCGGATGAAGCGCTCGAGGGCGCCCAGCAGCAGCGTGCCGGCCGTCGCGATCACGATCAGCGAGGCGACGATCGAGGTGACGCGGCCGATCTCCCGCGACCGTCCGTCGCCGATGATCAGCCGGTGCGCCACCATCGAGGCCATGCCGATGGCGGCCAGCGTGACGGCCATGCCGAGCGCGATGGCGATCACGCCGAAGACCCCTGCCCACAGCACCCCCAGCGCCACCGACAGGAGGATCATCACCAGCGCCCCCGCGCAGGGCGCGATGCCGGCCGCCGTCAGCAGCAGCCAGCCGGCGACAGCGTGCCGTGCCGGCTCGGGGTGGCGATGATCGTGGTCGCCGTGGTCACCTGTGGTCATGGGAATGGCCGCCATGGACGTGCTCATGCAGGCGGCCGGTGATCCCCGCCCACAACCGCCAGCAGCCGATCACCAGGATCAGCGCATAGGAGACGATCTCGACATTGCGCACCTCGCGCACCGTCCCGAGCAGGCCGGCCGCGGAGAAGGCCTTCAGTCCGGCCGCCAGCAGCAGCGCCGCCAGCGTGTGGGTGAAGGCGATCCAGCCGCCGGCGAAGACGCCCTCGATCCAGGCGCGCGGCCGGGCGCTGTCGAGGAAATAGGCCACCACCACCGCCTTGCCGTGGCCGGGTCCCAGGGTGTGCACGACGCCATAGCCGAAGCAGACCACGAGCAGCGCCCACAGCGCCACGGAGCCCTGGCCCGACCGGATGTCCTGCAGCGCCGTCGACAGCGAGTGCTGGATGCGCCGCTGATAGTGGGCGGAGAAGCGCGCCAGCTCGGCCACGCCGTCGCTGAACACCAGCGCGCCGATCAGCGCCGCGAGCAGCAGCAGGCCGGCCCACAGGAAAGGCGATCGCAGGACGGCGGATTTCACGGAAGCTTGCATGTCACGATGTCGGCGAAGACGGGATAGCCGCGGACGAACTCGGCCTTGTAGCTCGGATGCTTGGCCAGGCGGCAGCCCGCCGGGACCGAGGCCTTGTCGACCTCGATGCGGATGAAGTCCTCGGAGTCGTAGGTCGTGATCGACACGAACCTGGTGGGCTCGGGCAGGGCGAAGCGCATGACATAGACGAGGTTGCGCGGCCCCCTCTTGCGCGGCACCGACGGATCGTCGACGCGCTTGTTGGGCGGCATCGGCATGCCCGCCTTGTCGCCCGCCGAGCGGTCCCATTCCGGCGGCACGAAGCTCGCCGGATCGTCGATGCGGCCGCGACAGTTGCGGCAGCTTGACGGGCCGGAAGTCCTTGGCGCCGGTGTTGAGCCAGGTCAGGAAGCCGACCTTCTGCAGCTCCGGCAGCATCTCGCCGCGCCAGCATGTCCTGATCTCCTGCGGCGAGAACTTGCCGTCCTGGTCCTCGTCGATCAGCGGGATCTCCAACTCGCTGGAGAACGGATCGAACCGCCATTCGATCTCGACGTGCGTGTACTTGCCGTCCTTGGCCACGACGCGCACGAACTGCTGGATCCAGATGTGCGGATGGGCGAGCGCCACGCCAGGCAGCAGCATGCCTGCAAGAGCCAGCATCAGCGCCGATGAGATGCCTCACGCCACGGCCTCGCGCGGCACGGGCCTCGGCTTGCCGTGCTCGTCGATGGCCACGAACACGAAGGTGCCGTGCGTCACGCGGGTGTCGGTGCTGTCGTGCCGGCGCTGCACGACGGTCTCCAGGTCGATGGTGATCGAGGTCCGGCCGATCTTCGGCGACCTCGCCGTAGATCGAGACCATGTCGCCGACCTTGATCGGCTCGACGAAGGTCATGGCCGTGATGGCCACCGTGGCGACCCGGCCCTTGGCGACCCGCGCCGCCAGCGCGCCGCCCGCCACGTCCATCTGCGACAGCACCCAGCCGCCGAAAATGTCGCCATTGCCGTTCATGTCGGCGGGCTGCGGCACGGTCCTGATGATCGGGTCGCGGCGGCTTTCAGCCATCAAATCCTCACCGGATATGGTTGCTTTCAGGCGATTTTCCTACCATATCCATGCCGTACCGGCCACCCAGCGATCCCCTCGCGCGGCCCAAGAAAGACCAGAACACACCATGGCGAAAAACGGCGACCTGTTCGAGCGCTCGGGCGGCAAACGCGCCTCGGCGGGCAAGGACACTTCCTACACGGCCCGCGACATCGAGGTGCTGGAGGGGCTCGAGCCCGTCCGCAAGCGGCCCGGCATGTATATCGGCGGCACCGACGAGCGGGCCATGCACCATCTCGTGGCCGAGGTGCTCGACAATGCCATGGACGAGGCGGTCGCCGGCCACGCCGACACGATCCATGTCGAGCTGCTCGCCGGCAACAGCGTGCTGGTGCGCGACAACGGCCGCGGCATGCCGGTCGATCCGCATCCCAAGTTCAAGAACAAGTCGGCGCTGGAGGTCATCCTCACCACCCTGCACTCCGGCGGCAAGTTCAACAGCAAGGTCTATGCGACCTCGGGCGGCCTGCACGGCGTCGGCGTGTCGGTCGTCAATGCGCTGTCCGACGAGCTGGTCGTCGAGGTGGCGCGCGATCGCCAGGCCTGGACGCAGAGCTTCTCGCGCGGCAAGCCCACCACCAAGCTCAAGTCGGCCGGCCCTGCCCCCAACCGTCGCGGCACGACCGTGACCTTCCATCCCGATCCGCAGATCTTCGGCAAGCAGTCCTTCGTGCCCGAGCGCCTCTATCGCATGGCGCGCTCCAAGGCCTACCTGTTCCGCGGCGTCGAGATCCGCTGGAAATGCGACAAGTCCATGCTGCCGAAAGGCAGCACGATCCCCGAGGAGGAATCCTTCCACTTCCCGGGCGGCCTCAAGGACTACCTGACCTCGGAGATCGGCGAGCGCCCGACCGTCGTGCCGCAGCCCTTCGCCGGCGAAGCCAAGAGCGAGACCAACGGCAGCGCCGGCGGCAAGGTCGAATGGGCGGTGTGGTGGCCGACCGACGAGGAAGGCTTCGTCCGCTCCTACTGCAACACCGTGCCGACCACCGAGGGCGGCACGCACGAATCGGGCTTCCGCAGCGCGCTGGTGCGCGGCCTGAAGCGCTATGCCGAGTTCACCGGCAACCGCAAGGGCACGATCATCACCGCCGACGACGTGATCGACGGCGCGGCCGGCCTGGTCTCGATCTTCATCGAGCAGCCGCAGTTCCAGGGCCAGACCAAGGAGAAGCTCGTCAGCGTCGAGGCGACCAAGCTGGTCGAGACCATCGTCGGCGACAATTTCGAGCACTGGCTGACCGGCGACAAGGAGGCCGGCAACGTCCTGCTCGAGCACGTCATCGGCAAGGCCGAGGAGCGGCTGCGCCGCAAGCAGGATCGCGAGCAGCAGCGCAAGACCGCCACCCGCAAGCTGCGGCTGCCCGGCAAGCTGGCCGATTGCAGCAACACCGCGGCCGACGGCACCGAGATCTTCCTGGTCGAGGGCGATTCGGCGGGCGGCTCGGCCAAGGCCGCGCGCAACCGCGAGACCCAGGCGATCCTGCCGCTGCGCGGCAAGATCCTGAACGTAGCCAGCGCCAGCGCCGAGCGGCTGCGCGAGAACCAGGAGATCCAGGACCTCATCCAGGCGCTGGGCTGCGGCACGGGCGCCCACTACAGCGACGAGCGGCTGCGCTACGAGCGGGTCATCATCATGACCGACGCCGACGTCGACGGCGCCCACATCGCCTCGCTGCTGATGACCTTCTTCTATCGCGAGATGCCGAAGCTGATCGAGAACGGCCACCTCTTCCTCGCCCAGCCGCCGCTGTTCCGCCTGAGCAAGGGCGGCCGCGTCGAGTATGCCCGCGACGAGGCGCACAAGGACGAGCTGATGCGCGACGTGTTCGGCGGCGGCAAGGTCGACATCACGCGCTTCAAGGGGCTGGGCGAGATGCAGTCCGCGCATCTGCGCGAGACCACGATGGACCCGACCAAGCGGATCCTGCTTCAGGTCGATATCCCGACCGCGGCGGACGTCGAGGCACGACGGGAGGCCATGCGGGTCTCGACCCTGGTCGAGGACCTGATGGGGCGCAAGCCCGAGAAACGCTTCGCCTTCATCCAGGAAAATGCGCGCTTTGCGCGCGACCTCGATGTCTGACGGCGCCTCCATCGGCCTGACGGGCCGACGCGCTGCGCGCGACAATGTGACGTGAAGTGACGGGGGCTCCGGCCTATCGTCTATGATGCGCGGTAAGGAGAACGTCAGCATGCGCTTCAGGACCAGGATTGCCGCTCTGCTCGGGCTCTTCGCCTTGCCGGCGGCGGCTTCCGCGGCGGTGATCGGCGGCACCTACTACGCCCCGCAATACGACTACCGGGAGTTCTTCGCCGCCACCGACGGCCGCAACTTCCAGGTCGTCCTGGCCGGCACCGCCTTCCCGGGCGTCGATCCCAACGTCGTGGCGCGCGACCTGCTGCCGGCCATGCAGGCCGCCAAGCCGCGGCCGGCGCTCACCTTCACCTACGACGCGCCGGTCGAGCCGCCGCACCCCGACTATCGGCTGGTGCTGATCTTCAATCCCGCCAACGACCTCGGCTCCGATCCGGTGTGCCGCGGCCAGACCCGCTTCAAGCCGGGCCAGCCCGGCCTCTTCTACGTCTATGCCGTCTATTGCCGCAACGACATGGCGATGTCGGAGACCACGGCCTGGACGCCCGCGACGGGGCCGGCCGATCCGCGCATCCAGCAGCTCTTCCGCGAGCTGTTCCAGGTCGTGTTCAGCGACTCGCCCGCGCTCAAGCCGCAGGTCGGCGACGACCGGCGGCCCTGAACGCTGCGGACTGGACAAGGCGGGGCCCCTTCCGGTCTGCTGTCCCGACGAGAGAGGACAGGAGTGGACATGCAGACGTTGAAGGATCGCCATATCGTCGTAACCGGCGGGACCGGCGCGTTGGGGGCCGCGGTCGTGAAAGCCTTCGTCGAGGCGGGCGCCGTCTGCCACATTCCGGCGATCGAAGCCGCCCCGCCCACCGACCGGCTGCCCAAGGCCAACGTGTCCGTCGCCGCGCAGATCAACCTTGCCGACGAGGCGTCCGTCGACGGCTTCTTCGCCAAGCTGCCGGCCCTGCATGCGGTGGTGAACATCGCCGGCGGGTTTGCCTATGCGCCGATCGCCGACAGCTCGGCCAAGGTGCTGCAGCAGCAGATCTCGATGAACCTCGTCTCCTGCGCCTTGAGCTGCCGCGCCGCCGTCGCCAACTTCCGCAAGGCCGGCCGCGGCGGGCATATCGTCAACATCGCCGCCCGGCCCGCCCTCAATCCGCGGCAGGGCGCCAACATGACGGCCTATACCGCGACCAAGGCCGCCGTCGCCGCCTTCACCGTCGCCCTTGCCGAGGAGCTGAAGAACGAGGACATCTCGGCCATCGCCCTCGCCCCCTCGACCATCGACACGCCCGGCAACCGCGCCGACATGCCGAAGGCCAACCACGCCACCTGGGTCAAGCCAACGGCGATCGCCGAGCTGATCGTGGCGCAGTGCAGCCTGTCGGAAACCATCAATTCCGGCGCGCTGATCCCCGTCTATGGAAAGGCCTGAGCGCTCCACAGGGAAGCTCTGCTAACCAGACGGCGATGGCCGCCTGGTATGCCTTCGCCGACCTCTTCCTCTCCCGCCTCGACGCCGAGACGGCGCATGGCCTGGCCTTGCGCGCGCTCAGGAGCGGCTTGCTGCCGGCCGACCGGCGGGCGGATGCGCCGTCCCTTGCCGTGCGCATCTGGGACCGCAGCCTTTCCAACCCGATCGGGCTCGCCGCCGGCTTCGACAAGAACGCCGAGGTGCCGGATCGCCCTGCTCGCCCTGGGATTCGGCCTGGTCGAGGTCGGCACGGTGACGCCCCGGCCGCAGGACGGCAATCCGCGGCCTCGCCTGTTCCGGCTGCCCGAGGATCGGGGCGTCATCAACCGCATGGGCTTTCCAGGCCAGGGCCTCGATGCGGCGCGCGCACGGCTCGCCGTCCGGCCGCGCCGTGGCTTCGTCGGCGCGAATGTCGGCGCCAACAAGGACAGCACCGACCGCGCCGCCGACTACGTGGCCTGCAGCGTGGCGCTTGCCCCTTACGCCGACTACCTGGTGTGCAACGTCTCCTCCCCCAACACGCCCGGCCTGCGCACCCTGCAGGGGCGCGTGCAGCTGGCCGAACTGCTGAAGCGCGTGCAGGACGCCATTGCCGCCAAGCCGGTGCCGCTGCTGGTCAAGATCGCGCCCGACGCGACCGACGACGATCTCGACGACATCGTCGCCGTCTGCCGCGAGCTGCGGATGGACGGCATCATCGTCGGCAATACGACCCTGTCGCGGCCGCCCTCGCTGCGCTCGCCGCGGCGGGCCGAGACAGGCGGCCTCTCGGGCGCGCCGCTGATGACGCTTTCCACCGATGTGCTGCGCCGTACCGCGCAACGCGTCGAGAGGCAGTTCCCGCTCATCGGCTGCGGCGGCGTCGGCTCGGGCGCGGACGCCTACGCCAAGATCCGCGCCGGCGCGAGCCTGGTGCAGCTCTACTCGGCCATGGTCTTCGAGGGACCGCCGCTCATCCGCCGCATCAAGGACGAGCTCGCGGCGCTGCTGGCGCGCGACGGCTTCAAGACCGTCGGCGAGGCCGTGGGCGCCGACGTCTAGTCGTCCAGATACTGCCCGGCGTCGAACTTCACATAGGCGCCGGCCTCGTCGAAGGCGACGCCCACCGGATCGCCGCCCGCCGCGACGATGTCGACCTGCTTCTGCAGCAGGATGCGCAGCATCGAGACGCCCTGGTCCGACGACATCAGATGCTCCTCCGAATGGAAGGTGATGGCGCCCTGCCCGACCTGCGCCTCGACGTCGCCCGGGAACTCCTGATGCTCCTCGGGCGAGAGCTCGGCCCAGGCCTTGCCGTTGTAGCGCGACTTGAACCTGGCGAGCTCGCCCTTCTCGCGCACGCGGCCGGCGACATAGATGCGGTAGTGCGTGTCGTCGATCGGCAGGGTCCAGCCGATCGATTCGACCATGCCGTACTGCGCGACCCGGGGGTTGGGCACGACGCGCAGGGTCGGCACGACCGCCTCGGTCACGCGCCGGAAGCGCCGGCCGTCGGGCCCCGGCCGCAGGGAGGTGGCCTTCACGCCTTGCCGGCCATACTCGAACCTGACCTTGGGGAAGGCCGCCATCTGCTCGACGAACTGCGGCCCGCTGAAGCTGCCGTGCAGGATGGGCACGTGGTAGGGATCGACCACGTTCTCGAAATGCTGCAGCCAGTTGCAGGGCGCGATCACGACGCCGCCGCTGCCGATGCTCGAGTTGTCGGCCTCGACGAACTCGCCGGGCTGCAGCACGTCCAGGCATTCGTAGCGCGGCAGCACGGGCTTTCTTTCCGGCGGGCCGAGATAGGCGAACACCAGGCCGTAGCGCTCCTCGAGCGGATAGCAGGGCTGGCGCACGCGCCGGCATTGCGCGCCGGCCGGGTCGGGCTCGCACGGCATCTCGAGGCAACGGCCTTCGACGTCGAACAGCCAGCCGTGATAGCAGCAGCGGATGCCGCGCTCCTCGACCTTGCCGTAGTAGAGCGTGGTGCCGCGATGGCAGCAGCGCGGATAGACGAGGCCCGGCCGCCCGGCGCCGTCGCGGAACAGGATCAGCTCCTCGCCCAGCACCTTCACGGCGCGCGGCGTCGCGACCGCGTCTTCGGCCAGGCCGACGGGATGCCAGTAGCGGCGCAGGAGCTCGCCCATCGGCGTGCCGCGGCCGACCTCGGTCAGCCGGGCATTGTAGGCCGGCGGCTTCAGCGTGTAGGCCGAACGGATATCTGTCGGCCCGCTCATGGCCCTCCTCCTGCGCCTGATCTTCGCCTGAAAACGGCGGCGACTTTACCCAGGCCACCCGGCGCCGACCAGGGGGCCTGCATCGCGGAAATCACGACGGCAGACGCGCGACGGCCGCCGCCCTACACTGGGACCGGGAGGAACCGTGCCGCTCTGGATACCGATAACCGTCGCCGCTGCGCTGTTTCAGAACATCCGCACGACGATGCAGCAGAAGATTCGCGGCGTCCTGAGCGTCGATGGCGCCAATTTCATCCGCTACCTCTACGGCGCCCCGCTGGCGCTGGGGGCGCTGGCCTTCCTGATCTTCGGCACGGGGCGACAGCTGCCGCCGATCTCCGCCACGTTCCTCGGCCTGGTCACCATCGCCGGCGTGGCGCAGATCGTGGCGACCTCGCTCATGATCCACGCCTTCTCGCTGCGCAACTACGCCGTCGGTACGGTCTATTCCAAGACCGAGACGGTGTTCGTCGCGCTGTTCGCGACCTTCATCGCCCACGAGCCACTGCATTTCGGCGCCTGGATCGGCATCCTGATCTGCCTGGGCGGCGTGGCGATCCTGACGGTGCGCGGCTCGTTCGCCAACGTGGGCGCCGTGCTGGGCGAGTTCGCGCACAAGGGCGCGCTCTACGGCATCCTGTCGGGCGCGATCTTCGCCGTCGCCGCCGGCACCATCCGCGAGGCCTCCAAGCACCTGCCGGAAGGCGACTTCATGATCCGCGGCATCACGGTGCTGGCCTGCATGAACACCATCCAGGTCGTCCTGATGGCCGCCTACCTGTCGCGCCGCGACGCCCCGCAGCTCGGCAAGGTCTGGGTCAATTGGCGCTCGTCGGTGTGGGTCGGCATCTTCAGCGTGCTGGGCTCGGCCGGCTGGGCGCTCGCCATGACGCTCGAGAATGCCGCCCTGGTGCGCGCCGTCGGCCAGATCGAGCTGGTCTTCACCTTCATCGCCTCCCACGTGGTGCTGAAGGAGCGACCGTCCGCCGGCGAGTGGCTCGGCAGCCTCCTCGTGGTGGGCGGAGTCGTGCTCATCCTGATCTTCCGGTGACCCGATGACGGAAAGCAATTCCCGCCCGCTGCACGGGCTGCGCGTCCTCGATTTCTCCACCACCATCGCCGGACCGCATTGCGGCCGCCTGCTGGCCGACATGGGCGCCGACGTCATCAAGGTCGAATCGCCCGAGGGCGACCTGATGCGCAGCCGGCCGGTGCAGCGCGGCGGCGCCGGCACCATGTTCGGCCAGCTCAATGCCGGCAAGCGTTCGATCGTGCTCGACCTCAAGAGGCCGCAAGCCGTCGCCGCCGTGAAGAAGCTGGTGGCCGGCATGGACATCGTGCTGGAGAACTACCGGCCGGGCGTCATGAAGCGGCTCGGGCTCGACTATCCGGAACTGGCCAGGGTCAACCCCCGGATCATCTACTGCGCCATCTCGGGCTACGGACAGACCGGGCCCGGCGCCGGCCGGCCGGCCTACGCGCCGGTCATCCATGCCTCGACGGGCTACGACATGGCCCATCTCTTCTATCAGCAGGGCCGCGAGCGGCCGGACAATTGCGGCATCTTCGTCGCCGACTACGCCAGCGGCGCCTATGCGCTGGGCGGCATCCTGGCCGCCGTGCATCAGCGCCACGTCACGGGCAAGGGTCAGATGGTCGATGTCTCCATGTTCGAGACCCTGGTCGGCATGCTGCTGGGCGAGGTCAACCGCGCGCAGTTCGACTTCGAGATGCCGTCGCGGCCCATGTACGGGCCGATCGAGGCCAGCGACGGCTATGTCATGCTGGCGACGGCGAGCGAACGCACCTTCCAGGACATGGCGGCCGCCGCGGGCCGCAAGGACTGGCTGACCGATCCGCGCTTCGAGAAGTACGCCGACCGCCGCATGAACTGGGGCCTGCTGGTCGAGGAGCTCGAGCAGTGGTCGAGGACGATGAGCGTCAAGGAGGTCGTGGCGGCGCTGGAGAAGCACGGCGTGCCCTGCTCGCCCTATCTCACCGTCACCGAGGCCCTGCAGGACCCGCAGGTCGAGCATCGCGGCTCGCTCTGCACCATCGAGGACAGCGCCGGCGCCTTCAAGTCGCCCGCCCCGCCGTTCCGGTTCTCGGGTTCGCCGTTGCAAAGCGGGCCGAAGGTGGCGGGGCTCGGCGAGCATACGAAAAGCGTGCTGGCCGAAGCGGGACTCGACGCGGCGGAAATCGAGGCACTGCTGAAATGATCGACCCGCGTACGCCCATCCTGGTCGGCTGCGGCCAGATCACCGACACGACGAGCGCGCCCTCCAGCGCGCGCTCCAACGTGGCGTTCTCGGCCGAGGCCGCCCGGCTCGCACTCGCCGACGCCCGCGCCGCGATCGGCGCGGAGGCCCTCGGCCTCAAGCTCGACGCCGTCGCGGTCCTGGAATTCTTCCCCGACGTCAGCCCGCGCTTCGCCTCGCCGTTCGGCCGTTGCACCAACCCGCCCAAGGCCGTCGCCAACCGGCTGGGCGCCGCGCCGCGACAGCTGATCTACACCCACCAAGGCGGCAACACGCCCCAGTACCTCGTCAACCGCTTCGCCGAGGAGATCGCGGCCGGCGAGACCGGGCTGGCGCTGATCTGCGGCGCCGAGCTGCTGCGCTCGACGCAGAATGCGCGCAAGGTGGGGCTCAAGATCGACCACAACGAGGATCCCGGCGGCGAGCCGACACGCGTCGGCGACAAGCGCTTCGGCTTCTCCGACGAGGAGGCGCGGCACGATCTGCGCGCGGCGATCCATTTCTATCCGCTGCTGGAGAACGCGATCCGCGACGGCCTGAAGCGCGACGTCGACAGCCACATGACGGCGATGGGCCGGCTGTTCGAGCGGCTGGCGGCGGTCGCCAGGGACAATCCCCTGGCCACGCGCCGCGACGGGTATGGCGCCGACGAACTGGCGACGATCACCGACGACAATCGCTGGATCTGCTTCCCCTACCCCCGCCTGATGAACGCCAACGCCATCATCGACCAGGCGGCGGCCATCCTGGTCACCTCGGTCGGCAAGGCGCGCGACTGGGGCATCCCGCCGGAACGCTGGGTCTTCCTGCACGGCTGCGCCGACGGCACCGACACCTGGTTCGTGTCGGAGCGCCAGCGTCTCGACACGTCGCCCGCCATCAAGGGCTGCGCGCGTGTCGCGTTCGACATGGCGGGCAAGACGATCGCCGACGTGGCGGCCTTCGATCTCTACAGCTGCTTTCCCTCCGCGGTCGAGGTGGCGATGAAGGAGATCGGCATCGCCGAGGACGACCCGCGGCCGATCAGCGTGACCGGCGGCCTGCCGTTCTTCGGCGGGCCGGGCAACAACTACGTCACCCATTCGATCGCCGAGATGATGAACGTCGTGCGCCGCAAGCCTGGTTCGTTCGGCATGGTGACGGCCAACGGCAACTATCTCACCAAGCATTCGGCCGGCCTCTATTCGACCGAACCGACGAGGGGGCCGTGGCGGCGCGAGGATCCCGGAAAGCTGCAGGCCGAACTCGACGCGCGATCCAAACAGCGCGTTGAGACCCGGCCGGCGGGCACCGGCACCATCGAGACCTACTGCGTCGCCTACGGCAAGGAGCGCGCCGGAGCGCGCCTATATCTTCGGCAGGCTCGACGGCTCGGGCGACCGTTTCGTTGCCATGGCAGCCCATGAACCGGCGCTGCTGGCCGACATGCTGACGAACGAGCAGCTTGGGCGTAGAGTGTCGGTCGACGAGAAGGACGGTCGCAACGTCTTCCGTCCGCTGTAGAGCCGAGGAAACCATGCCCAACATGCTGAACGCCGCGCAGACGGCCGAGTTCAACGAAAAGGGCTTCACCTATGCCCGCGGGCTGTTCACGCCCGACGAAGTGAAGCTCCTGACGCGCGCCATGGAGGAGGATCCGGCGGTGCGCGACAGCATCCTCGACCGCCGCGACGGCGAGGGCCGCTCGACGCGCATCGCGCTGTGGAACCGGGCCGGCGACAGCGTCTACGGCCTGGCCGCGCGCTGCCGGCGCATGGTCGACACCTCGGCCGCGTTGCTGGGCGGACCGGTCTATCACTTCCAGTCCAAGCTCACCGCGAAGGAGCCCGAAGTGGGCGGCGCCTGGGAATGGCACCAGGACTACGGCTACTGGTACTACAACGGCTGCCTCCGGCCCGACCTGCTCTCGATCATGGTCGCCCTCGACAGGACGACGCGCGAGAACGGCTGCCTGCAGATCGCGACGGGCTCGCACAGGCTCGGCCGCATCGACCACACGCCGCTGTCGCCGACCCAGAACGAGGTCGATCCCAAGCGCATGCCCTACATCCTCGAGAAGTGCCCGGTCGAGTACTGCGAGCTCGACGCCGGCGATGCGCTGATCTTCCATTGCAACGCCATCCACCGCTCCGACGCCAACCGCTCGGCCAACCGGCGCTGGACCCTGCTGATCTGCTACAACCGCGTCGACAACGACACGATCGTCAAGGGCGACGACCGCTACTACGTGCCGCTCGAGACGGTCGACGACGGCGCCCTGCTCCGCGCCGGCCTGCGCTTCGCCCGCGGCGACAACCAGGAACACTTCGCGTCACGGCCCTACGTGCCGGACCTGCGCAAGGCTTCGTAGCTCGCACGACCTGTGTTGAGAAAATCGTGTCATCCCGAGCGCAGCGAGGGACCTTTCGCGATGCCTACCAAGGGTCCCTCGCTGCGCTCGGGATGACAACTTTCGGTATCGAAGCCCGCTCCTAAGCGCCCAGCCGCTCCAGCGCCGTGCTGAGCCGGGCGCGGGTCTGCTCGGCCTGCCGGCGGCGCTCGCGCTGCTCCTCGACGACCTCTTCCGGCGCCCGCGACATGAAGGCGGCGTTGCCGAGCTTGGCGTCGATCTTGACGACCTCGTCGGCGAGCTTCCTGATCTCCTTCTGCAGCCGCGCGCCCTCGGCCTTGAGGTCGATGACGTCGCCGACCGGCAGCGCGTAGGTCGCCTCGCCGACCACGATCTGCAGCGCCGCCTTGGGCGCCGGCGGCGACCGCTTCGACGCCCTCGATGCGGGCCAGCCGCTCGATGGCGGCGCGGTGCGTGTCGAGCCGCTTCTGCGTTTCGCCGTTGGCGCCGACCACCAGCAGCCGGAGCTTGGCGCCGGCCGGCACGTTCAGCTCGGCGCGCGCCGAGCGGATGTCCGAGATCAGCTTCACCAGCCAGCCGATCTCGGCGTCGGCCGCCGCGTCGGCCGCGGTCGGCTGCGGCCAGGGCTGGCCGATCAGCGCGCCGTGCTCGGCGCGATGGCCGAGCTTGTCCCACAGCTCCTCGGTGATGAAGGGCATCACCGGATGCAGGAGCTTGACCGTCTCGCGCAGCACGAAGGCGGTGACGGCGCGGGTCTCGTCCTTTTCCGGCCCGTCGGCGCCCTGCAGGACCGGCTTGGAGAGCTCGACGTACCAGTCGCAGACGACGCCCCAGATGAACTCGTAGAGCGTGTTGGCGGCCTCGTTCAGGCGGAATTCGGCAATCGCCTTGTCGATGGCGGTGTTGGCGCGCGCCAGCTCGCCCAGCATCCACCTGTTGACGGTGAGCTTCGCCGACGCCGGATCGAAGCCCCTGGATCGGCGGCAGCGCCGCGCCGTTCATCTCGGCGAAGCGCGTGGCGTTCCACAGCTTGGTCGCGAAGTTGCGCGAGCCTTCGACGCGCGCCGGCGACAGGCGCAGGCGGCCGGCGGTGTTGGCCGCCAGCGACGCCATGGTGAAGCGCAGCGCGTCGGCGCCGTACTTGTCGATCAGCTCCAGGGGGTCCATGGCGTTGCCCTTGGACTTCGACATCTTCTGGCCCTTCTCGTCCGTCACCAGCCCGTGCAGGTAGACGGTGCGGAACGGCACCTCCTTCATGAAATGCATGCCCATCATCATCATGCGGGCGACCCAGAAGAACAGGATGTCCCAGCCGGTCACCAGCACGCTGGTCGGGTAGTACTTCGCAAGCTCGATGGTCTGGTCGGGCCAGCCCAGGGTCGAGAACGGCCACAGCGCCGAGCTGAACCAGGTGTCGAGCACGTCGGGATCGCGCTCGAGGGCGACGTCCTTGCCGTAGTGCCGCCGCGCCTCGGCCTTCGCCTCATCCTCGGACAGCGCCACGAACACGTGTCTGTCCGGCCCGTACCAGGCCGGGATCTGGTGGCCCCACCAGAGCTGGCGCGAGATGCACCAGGGCTCGATGTTCTCCATCCAGCGGAAGAAGTCGTCGCGCCCGCGCTCGGGCACGAACCGCACCCGGCCGTCGCGCGCCGCCGCGATCGGCGCCTGCGGCGAGCTTCCTGGCGTCGGCGTACCACTGCTCGGTGAGGAACGGCTCGACCGGCACGCCGCCGCGGTCGCCGTAGGGAACGGCATGGGTGTGCGGCTCGATCTTCTCGACGAGGCCCAGCGCCTCCATGTCGGCCACGATCCGTCTTGCGCGCCTCGAAGCGATCCAGGCCGCGATATTTCTCAGGCGCCCTGTCGTTCAGCCGGGCGAACCTGTCGAAGACGCTGATGGCTTCGAGCTTGTGCCGGCGGCCGACCTCGAAGTCGTTGAAGTCGTGCGCCGGCGTGATCTTCACCGCGCCCGAGCCCTTCTCCGGGTCGGAATATTCGTCGGCGACGATCGGGATGCGGCGGCCGACCAGCGGCAGGATCGCGTGCTTGCCGATCAGGTGCTTCCATTTGGGATCGTCGGGATGCACCGCGACGCCGGTGTCGCCCAGCATGGTCTCGGGCCGCGTCGTCGCCACCACGATGTGCTCGTCGCTGCCTTCGATCGGATATCGGAAATACCACAGGCTGCCCTTGACCTCGCGCGACTCGACCTCGAGGTCGGAGATCGCCGTCAGCATCTTGGGATCCCAGTTGACCAGCCGGTTGTCCTTGTAGATCAGCCCGGCCTTGTAGAGATCGACGAACACTTTCAGGACGGCGCGCGACAGCCCCTCGTCCATGGTGAAGCGCTCGCGGCTCCAGTCGCACGACGCGCCGAGCCGCCGGAGCTGGCTGGTGATGGTGCCGCCGGAATAGGCCTTCCACTCCCAGACCTTGGCGAGGAATTCCTCGCGGTTCAGAAGCTTCCTGTTCCCGTCTCCCGTCTCGGCTCCCTCGACGGCGAGACCGATGCCCTCCTGCTCGAGGTTGCGCACCACCACCATCTGGGTGGCGATGCCGGCGTGATCCGTGCCGGGCTGCCAAAGGACGTCGTCGCCCTTCATGCGGCGCCAGCGGATCAGCACGTCCTGCAAGGTGTTGTCGAGCGCATGGCCCATATGCAGGCTGCCGGTGACGTTGGGCGGCGGGATGACGATGCAGTAGGGCGGCTTCTGCGATTCCGGATGGGCCCGAAAAGCGCCGCTCCCCTCCCACTCGGGATACAGGCGGGCTTCGATCTCCTTCGGGTCGTAGGTCTTGTCGAGCATCTCTCCTGCCTTATAAACGAAAAACGCCACGGGATGGCGCCGTGGCGTTGAATTCGAGGGCGCCTGGGGTCAGCGGCGGGTCAGCCGGACGATCTCGCGTTCGACATAGCGCTCGACGACCGCCGGCAGATTGCGGTCGAGCCATTCCTTCAGCATCGGCCGCAGCATCTCCTTGACCAAATCCTCGACGGTCTTGCCGTTGCCGCCGACGGCCGGGCCCGGATCCTGTGCGGCGGGCGGCGGCACGCTGTCCTGGACGGCCTGGTTGAGGCGGGCGAAAGCCGACGTCGCCACACCGACGACCGAAGGCCCTACCAATGACGAATCGGTTGGCTCGACCGAAGGCTGCGGCATCTCGGCGGCGCGGACGGGATCGATGCGGGGCAGCGGCATCGGCGAAGGCGTCGCCGCGTCGCCGGCAGCCTTGGGATCCTCGATCAGATCGGTGAGCAACAGCACATCGTCGCGCGCCGCAGTCCGCGTCCCCGGGTCGCCCGCCGGACGGTCGGACGGCTTCCCTGCCTGCTGGGTGTTCACCTGGGCGCGGGCCTCATCGTCGGAAATGATCTTGCGAATGGACGCCAGGATGTCGTCCATCGACGGATCATTGTCCGTGCTTCTGGGCTCGCTCATCACTTGCTCCCAAAGCCACCGCTCGTGGTCGTCGTCGGTGCCGGCACCGGCGGCTTGCCCGAATCGCCGGTTCCCCAGCCGATCCAGCGCGAGCCGACCTCGTCATAGTACCGCTCTTCGTCGTAGTATTCGACCGGGAGTGCCAGGGTGCGCGCCGTGAGCCGGCCAACCCCGGCCAGGACCCCGTAGTAGGACACCTGGACGTCGTGGCGGGCCTGCACCAGGTTGACCTGGGCGTTGAGCAGCTCCTGCTCGGCGTTCAACACGTCGAGGGTGGTGCGCGACCCGACCAGCGCTTCCTGGCGCACGCCGTTCAGGGCGACTTCGTTGGCGCGGACCTGCGCCTCGAACGAGGTCACGCGCGAGCGCCCCGAATCGAGCTGGCGCCAGGCGCGGATCACGTTCTCGGCGGCCGCGCGACGCGCGCTGTCGAGCTCGTTGCGCCGTTGGCCCACCACCTGCTTGGCCTGGCGCACACGCGACCATTCGCTGCCGTTCTGGTAGATCGGCACCGTCGCCTGCAGGCGCACGCCGTAGGTATAGTACCGGTCGGTCGGGACCTGCAGGTCGAGCTGCTGCTGGATGACGCCGACGAGGTTGACCTGGGGCAGCAGGTCGCCGATCGCGCTGTTCACGCTGTAGTTGGCGGCGGAGATCCGATATTGGGCGCTGACGGCGCGCGGCCCGTAGTCCATCGCCAGCGAGATCGCCTCGTCCTCGCTGACCGGCAGGCCGCCGATCATGGGAATCTCGCCCAGCCTGCCCGGCCTCTGCCCGATGGTGCGCTGGTAGGCGGCCTCGGCAATGCGCACCTGCGTCTCGGCCTGCACCAGATCGGCCCTGGCGCCCTCGAGCCGCGCCTCGGCCTGCGACACGTCGGTGATCGTCAACTCGCCGACGCGGAAGCGTTCGCGCGTGGCATCGAGCTGCTCGATCAGCACACGGACGTTGTTGCGCCGCGCATCGGCGATGGAAATGTTCTGGACCAGATCGGCATAGGCCGTGACGGCCGCCAGCAGGACATTCTGCTCGGTGTCGGCGAGCGCGGCCCGCTGTGCCTGGATGTTGGCCTGGGCCGCCTTGGTGTCGGCCACCGTCTTGCCGCCGCGAAACAGCGGCTGGGTCATCGTCAGGGTCGTGAACTGCCCGTTCAGGCGATAAAAGGTCGGGGTGCTCCTGACGGAATAGGAATCCTGCTCGATCTTGTTGAACTCGACCGACAACGTCACACGCGGCCGCCAGTTGGCGACGGCCTGGGCCAGCGTTTCGTCCGTCTGGCGCAGCAGCGCCCGGCTGGCAAGCAGGTCGGGGTTGCTGTTGTAGGTTGTCGACAACGCCTCGATCAGGCTTTGCGACCAGGCATTCGGAGCCGCCCCCAACCCGATCGCGAGGGCACACACCGCCGCGGCGCGTGCGAGCCTCAGGTTGGGCCGGATACGCATTCGTTAACCCTCATTTGCACCCGGTACCCTATCATTGGTCGGAACGGCATGGGTAGCCCTACAACTGACCGGCCCTGCGCGTCAAAACGCGTCAGAAAGTGAACCGCGGCGGCGGCGCAAATCCCGGCAGAGATGGCGTGCCGGCGTCGAAAAGCGGACGCCCCGAACAAACGCCGCCCTCTTTGATGAAGAGGTGTGCGACACCCAACGCGCCAGGAGGACCCGCGACGATGGTCGTCAACCGACCGCCCTCGGCGAGTTGGTCGAAGATCTTCTGCGGCACGAGCTGCACGGCGCCTTCGATCAGGATGACGTCGTACGGACCCGGTCCTGCTCCGTCTTCCAGCGTGCCCGTGACCTGCCGGATGCCGCCCAGCCCCAATTCCCTTGTCATCTGCTCGGCCGCCGCGGCGAGCGCCGGATCGCTCTCGACCGCGGTGACGGACTTCACCAACCGTGCCAATAGGGCGGCGCCATAGCCCCGGCCGGACGCGACCACCAGCGCGTTGTCCTCGGCCTGCGGCTGCAAGGCCTGGATCAGCCGGGCGAGCACCATCGGCTCCATCAGGTAACGGCCGTTGCCCAGCGGCACGTCGTCGTCGGCGTAGGCCACGGAGCGCAGCGCCTCGGGCAGGAAGCGCTCGCGCGGCAGGTCGGCGAGCTGCCGCCAGAAGCTGGGCGTTTCTCACGCGATTCGGCCTGAGCTGGCTGTCGATCATGTTGCGGCGCGCGAGCGCGTAGTCCGTCATGGGCTGCCCCCTATATCTTGAGCGATTTTATAGGCGGCAGCCGGCAATAGCGCAAAGGTTCCGCCGTCGCGGCCGCTTGACCCTCGTTGCGCGGCATGCGTATAGCACCGCCGCTCCTCGCGCGGCCTGGTGGCAGAGTGGCTATGCAGCGGACTGCAAATCCGCGTATGCCGGTTCGATTCCGGCCCAGGCCTCCACAAACCTTGCGATCCGCAAACCATGCGATCCGACAGGCCTTGCATGCGCCGGGAGGCTCTGTCAAAACACCGCGCCTTCGCGACCGGCCTTACCGCGCCGGCCGCGGTTCTTGATCCGGAGTAGCTCAGCGGTAGAGCACGCGGCTGTTAACCGCTAGGTCGGGGGTTCGAATCCCTCCTCCGGAGCCAATTAGGGGGCCGCTCTCGCCTGGGGGCGGCCCTTTTTGCATCCGGAGTTTTACCCATGGCGACGCCTGCCCTGTCCAACGAAACGGTGGAACTCGTCGACCATGTCGTGGCGTTCCAGGGCTACTTCCGCGTCGGTCGCTACTTCTTCCGCCATGGCCTCTACCAGGGCGGTCAAAGCGCCGTCCTGCGGCGCGAAGTGTTCGAGCGCGGACATGCGGCGGCCGTGCTGCCCTACGACCCGGTGCGCGACGAGATCGTGCTGATCCGCCAGTTCCGGGCCGGCGCCTACGTCGCCGGCCGCCATCCCTGGACCTGGGAGATCGTCGCCGGGATCCTGGAGCACGACGAAGCGCCCGAGACGCTGGCCCGCCGCGAGGCGATCGAGGAGGCGGCGCTGGAGATCCGCGACATGCTTCCCATGCACGACGTCGTGGTGAGCCCGGGGGCCTGCTCGGAAACCTGCGCCGTTTTCCTGGGACGGACCGACACCACAAACGCCGGCGGCGTCCATGGCCTGGAATCCGAGGGCGAGAACATCCTGGTGAAGGTCCTGCCCTTCGCCGAGGCGCGCGGCATGCTGGATCGCGACGAGATCGGCAACGCCATCGGCGTGATCGCCCTGCAATGGCTGGCCTTGCATCGCGACGAAGTGCGCGCGCGCTGGCGTTGAGCGGTTGCGTAGACGCCTTGTCCCTGTCTACCGTCCGGCGGGGAAGCGCAGGGCCAGCAGAGCGAGTACGCCATGGACGTCCGGTCGGGATTCATCGATAGCATCGGCAACACGCCGCTGATCAAGCTGCGCGCCGCCTCGGAAGCGACCGGTTGCGAGATCTACGGCAAGGCGGAGTTCCTCAATCCCGGGGGCTCGGTGAAGGATCGCGCCGCGCTTGCCATCATCGAGGACGCCGAGAAGCGCGGCAGGCTCCGCCCCGGCGGCGTCATCGTCGAAGGCACCGCCGGCAACACCGGCATCGGCATCGCCCTGGTCGCCAATGCGCGCGGCTATCGCTCGGTGATCGTGATGCCCGAGACGCAGAGCCAGGAGAAGAAGGACATGCTGCGCCTGTGCGGCGCCGATCTCAGGCTTGTTCCGGCCGCCCCCTACTCCAATCCCGGCAACTACGTGCGCTACTCGGGGACGCTCGCCGAGGAGATCGCCGCCACCGAGCCAAACGGCGCGATCTGGGCCAACCAGTTCGACAACGCCGCCAACCGCGACGGCCACTACCGCACCACCGGCCCGGAAATCTGGGACCAGACCAACGGCAAGGTCGACGGCTTCACCTGCTCGGTGGGCAGCGGCGGCACCCTGGGCGGGGTGGCGCGTGCGCTCAAGGAACGCAATCCCGACCTCAAGATCGCGCTCAGCGATCCGATGGGCTCGGCGCTCTTCAACTGGCACGCCAAGGGAGAGCTGAAGGCCGAAGGCAACTCGATCACCGAGGGGATCGGCCAGGGCCGCGTCACCGCCAACCTCGAGGGCACGCCGATCGACATGGCCTACCAGATCACCGACGAGGAGGCGCTGCCCGTGCTGTTCGACCTGATCGAGCACGAGGGCCTGGTGCTGGGCGGCTCGACGGCGATCAATGTCGTGGGCGCCATGCGGCTTGCCCGCGACCTCGGCCCGGGCAAGATCGTCGTCACGATCCTGGCCGACGGCGGCCAGCGCTATCAGTCCAAGCTGTTCAACCCCGCCTTCCTGCGCGAGAAGAACCTGCCGCTGCCGCCCTGGATGAGATGAGCGGGCGGATGAGCCGGGTCGTCGTCTGCGGCAGCCTCAACATGGACGTCGTCGTGCAGAGCGCGCGGCGGCCTGAGGTGGGCGAAACGGTGCTGGGCGCCACGGTTTCGTTTCTTCCGGGCGGCAAGGGCCTCAACCAGGCCGTCGCCGCGGCCCGCCTCGGCACGGCGACGGCGATGATCGGCGCCGTGGGCAACGATGCCTTCGCCAACGCACTGCGCGCCTTCCTCGCCGACAACGACGTCGACAGTTCCGGCGTGCGCGAGGTCGACGGGCCGGCCACCGGCGTCGCCCTTGTCCAGGTCGCGGGCAAGGACAACGCCATCACCGTCGCCTCCGGCGCCAACCTCCATTTCGTCAAGGAGATGGTCCGCCACGCGCCGCAACGCGACGAGGTATGGGTGGCCCAGTTCGAGACGCCCGTCGCCGCGACGGACGCCATCCTGAAGCGGGCGCGGGCGGCAGGCGCGCGCACCGTTCTCAACCTGGCGCCGTTCAGGCCGCATCCCGACCACCTCATGAAGGTCGTCGATGTCGCCGTGCTGAACGAGATCGAGCTGGCGCAGGCCGCGCAGGCCGCGGTGCGGGCGTCCAGCCCGATGCGCAGCATCGTCGCCGCCTGCCAGAAGCTGCGCGCGAAGGGAGCGCGCGCCGTCGTGGCGACCCTTGGCGCGCGCGGTGCCGTGGTCGTCACCGCCGAGGACGCGGTGGCAATTCCCGCCTACAAGGCCAGGGTTGTCGATACGACCGGCGCAGGCGACTGCTTCGTCGGTGCGCTGGCCGCGCGCATGACGGCCGGGGCCACGCCGCTCGATGCCGCGCGCTATGCAAGCGCCGCCGCGTCCTGTTCGGTCGAACGGCTCGGCGCGGCGCCCTCGATGCCGACGGCGCGCGAAGTCGAAGCGCGGCTTGGCGAAGCCATTCAGTCCCGGCAGCCCGACATCGGCTCTTGATGCGCCGGCTGGCGATGGCCTAAACCCCTGACATGGTCGAAGAACTCTTCCGGCAGGACGCCTACCTCAAGCAAGCCGACGCCACCGTGACGACGGTCGAGGAGCGTGGCGTGCGACTGGATCGCACCATTTTCTATCCGACGGGCGGCGGCCAGCCGGGCGACAGCGGCGTGCTGCGCTGGGACGGTGGCGAGGCCAAGGTCGTCGATTCCGTGAAGGCCGAGGGCTCCGACGTGCTGCACGTCCTGGCGCCCGAGTCGCCCCGGCCGCCGGCCGGCGCCACGGTGCAGGCGAGCCTCGATTGGGACCGCCGCTACCGCCATATGCGCATGCATACTGCACTGCACGTCATGTCGGCGGTGATCAAGGGCAACGTCACCGGCGGTCAGGTCAACGCCGACAAGAGCCGCCTCGACTTCAACCTGGAAGGCGAGGTCCCGGCCAAGGAATGGGTCACCGAGGAGATCAACAAACTGATCGCGCTCGACCGGCCCGTGACGCCGCAATGGATCACCGACGAGGAGCTCGCCGCGCGGCCCGAGCTGGTCAAGACCATGAGCGTGCGCCCGCCGGTGGGGGCCGGTCGCGTGCGCCTGCTTTCCATCGAAGGCGTCGACCTGCAGGCCTGCGGCGGCACGCACGTGGCGCGCACCGGCGAGATCGGCCATGTGGAGTGCATCAAGATCGAGAACAAGGGCAAGATGAACCGGCGGTTCATCATTTCGCTGACTTGAGGGAAGCGCCCATGGACTACGCAAGACCGGACGCCCTGGTCAGCACCGACTGGCTCGCCAACCGTCTCGATGCGCCGGACGTGCGCATCGTCGACGGCTCCTTCTACCTGCCGGCGCAGAAGCGCAACCCCAAGGCCGAGTTCGACAACCAGCACATTGCGGGGGCCATGTTCTTCGACATCGACGAGATCGCCGATACGTCGAGCCCCCTGCCGCACATGCTGCCGTCGCCGGAGAAGTTTTCCGCGCGCGTGCGCAAGCTCGGCCTGGGCGACGGCAACAAGATCGTGATCTACGACACCACGCCGATGCTGGGCGCCACCCGTGTCTGGTGGATGTTCCGCGCCATGGGGCACAAGGACGTCGCCGTCCTCGACGGCGGCCTGCCCAAATGGCAGTCCGAGGGCCACCCGGTCACCGACGATCCGACGCCGCCGCGCGAGCGGCATTTCACGTCGCGCCTCGACAACACGCTGGTGCGCTCGCTCGACGACGTGAAAGGCCTCATCGACAGCAAGCGCGAGCAGATCGTCGATGCGCGCGCCGCCAACCGTTTCCGCGGCGAGGCCCCGGAGCCGCGTCCCGGTCTGCGCGCCGGCCACATGCCGGGTGCGTTCAACCTGCCCTACAACGAGCTGATTGATCCCAAGACCGGTACGATTCTGCCGGCCGCCAAGCTCGCCGAGCGGATCGCCGCGTCAGGCATCGACCCGTCGAAGAAGGTGACGGCGAGCTGCGGCTCGGGCGTCAGCGCCTGCATCGTGGCGCTCGGGCTCTATCTCATCGGCGCGCCGGAGGCGGCGATCTACGATGGCTCGTGGGCCGAGTGGGGCGGCCGTGCCGACACACCGATCGTCACCGGTCCCTGACCTCTTCGCCCACCAGCCGCCGCCGCGCGACGACGGCCGGCTGCCGATCGCCATCACGCATCTCGAGATGGCGCCCGCCGACTGGACGCGGTGCGGCCGGCCGCCCGGCATCGACGTCTCGCTGGAGCGCGTCGCGGCGCCGACGGCGTCCTTCTATCGCGAACTCTACGATCGCGTCGGCCGTCCCTGGCTGTGGTACGAGCGGCGCCTGCTCGATGACGCCGCCCTCGCCGCGCTGCTGGCCGAGCCCGGGCACGAGCTGCATGTCGCCCGGCACGACGGCGACCTGGTCGGCTATTTCGAGCTGGCCGGCGACGAGCTCGCCTTCTTCGGCCTGACGCTCGCCTATATCGGTCGCCGGATCGGCCCGTGGCTGCTCGACCGGGCCATCGAGCGCGCCTTCGCGCGGGGCACGGCCCGCCTCACCCTGAACACCAACACGCTCGACCACCCGCGGGCGCTCGACACCTATCGCAAGGCAGGCTTTCGCCCGGTGCGCAGCGAAAGCAAGGAATTGCAGGATCCGCGCGTGCTGTGGCCGGACCTCTACCGCTGGCCGCCGAAGTGAGGCCTGTGCCATAGTGACTCCATGACCTCGAAGAAAACTTATACCAGACCCGACACGATTCTGGCCGTCGCCGGCCGCGATCCCGCCGCCAATTTCGGCATCGTCAATCCGCCCGTCTATCACGCCTCGACGATCCTCTCCCCGACCATGGAGAAGTTCGAGAACCGCGTTCCCTTCGAGGGCTTCGGCTACGGCCGCAACGGCACGCCGACGCAGAAGGCGCTGGAGGACGCCGTCGCCGCCATCGAGGGCGCGCATCGCTCGATCGCGGTGCAGTCCGGCCTCGGCGCCGTCACCGGCGCGATCGTCGGCTTCCTGAAGAGCGGCGACCACATGCTGCTGACCGACAATGCCTATGGCCCGGCGCGGCGCTTCGCCAACACCACGCTCAAGAACTTCGGCGTCGAGACCACGTTCTTCGATCCCATGATCGGCAAGGATATCGAGAAGCTGATCCGGCCCAACACCAAGGTGGTGTATCTCGAGGCGCCCGGCTCACAGACCTTCGAGGTGCAGGACGTCGAGGCCATCGCCTCCGTCGCCAAGAAGCACGGCGCCGCGGTGCTGATCGACAATACCTGGGCGACGCCGCTGTACTTCAAGCCGTTCGACCATGGCTGCGATCTCTCCATCCATGCCGGCACCAAGTACATCGTCGGCCATTCCGACGCCATGATGGGCATCATCTCCTGCGCCACGCGGCAGATGTTCGAGGTCGCCAAGACGGCCTGCCAGAGCTTCGGCTTCCATGCCGCGCCCGACGATTGCTACCTCGCGCTGCGCGGCCTGCGCACCATGGCCGTGCGGCTGCGCCATCACGAGAAGAGCGGCGTGGAGATCGCCCATTGGCTGAAGGGCCGGCCCGAGGTCGACAAGGTGCTGCACCCCGCCCTGCCCGACTGCCCCGGCCACGACAACTGGAAGAAGCTGTTCAAGGGCTCGTCCGGCCTGTTCTCCTTCACCCTGCGCGACGGCTACAGCCGGAACGCCCTGGCGGCGATGCTGGACGGCATGGACATCTTCGGCATGGGCGCGAGCTGGGGCGGCTACGAGAGCCTGATGATCCCCGCCCATCCCGACCAGTACCGCACCGCCGTTCCCTGGCCCAAGGGCAAGCAGCTGCTGCGCGTCCATATCGGGCTGGAGGATGTCGAGGATCTCAAGACCGACCTCGCCGAAGGCTTCGACCGGCTGAACCGCGCGCACAACGCGTAGTCTAGGCGGCGCGCCGGCAGTCGGCGCAGGTTCCCGTCACTTCCAGGGTCATGTCGCGCGCGGCGAAGCCGCGACGGCTGGCGCTGGCCGAGATCGTGTCGGACAGGCCGTCGCTGTGCAGTTCCTCGGCGTTGCCGCATTCGCCGCAGATCAGGAAGAAGCCGCGATGCGTCTCGCCGGGATGGCTGCAGCCGACGAAGGCGTTCATGCGCTCGATACGATGGATGAGCCCGTTCTCGATCAGGAAGTCGAGCGCGCGATAGACGGTGGGCGGCGCCGAGCCGAGATCCTCGTCGCGCAGCTGGTCGAGCAGCGCATAGGCGCCGACGGGCTTGTGGCTCGACCATACCAGCTCGAGCACGCGCCGACGCAGCGGCGTGAAGCGCAGGTCCTTCGAGGCGCACAGCTTCTCGGCCGCGGCGATTGCATCCTCGACGCAGTGGCTGTGATCGTGGTTGTGCGCGCCGGCCTTGGCCGTCTTCTTCACGGAAATTCCCGATTTGCCAAGCAATTGGGAGACGATTATAGGCCCCCTTCCTTCGTGAGGCCAAGCCATGCCCACCGCCGCCGCAACCCGCACCTATCCGCAGGCCGCGATCGATACCCTCATCGCCGCCATCCAGTTCGACGCCCAGGGGCTCGTGCCCGCCATCGCCCAGCAGCACGATTCGGGCGAGGTGCTGATGATGGCCTGGATGGACCGCCATGCCGTCGCCGAGACCCTGCGCACGGGCCGCGTCTGCTACTGGTCGCGCTCGCGCAAGGCGCCGTGGCGCAAGGGCGATACTTCCGGCCACATCCAGAGCCTGGTCGACCTGCGGGTGGATTGCGACGGCGACACGCTGCTCGTCCTGGTCGACCAGACCGGCGTGGCCTGCCATACCGGCCGCCACAACTGCTTCTTCCGCGCCATTCGCGAGGACTCGCTGCAGACGATCGCGCCGGTCCTCGTCGAGATGAGCGACAGCCACAAGGAGTGAGTTTGCCCACAAGCATATCCTCGCGGCGCGTGATGCTCCGCGCCGCCCTCTGCCTGCCTTGGGTCCTCTCCGCCGGCGCCTGCAGCCAGACGTCCAACGTGTTCGGGCAGCGCTCGAGCCATCCCTATACGCTGTCGCCACGCGGCGACCGGCTGGTGCGCTGGCTGCAGGACAGCGGCAGGGACACCATGCTGGCGCCCGACGCGCTGGCGCTGATGGGCGTCACCAACGAAGGCCGGTGGATTCCGGCGCGCCAGATCGGCGAGAACGGCCCCGACGGGCGCTACGTGGTGAGCCTGACCAACATCCGGAAAATCCACGATCTCATCTTTCACCGCAAACAGGGCGACGTGCTGATCCTCCATCTCAGCGATACGGCCTTTCGACGCCTGGCCAGCGTGCGCTGGACGCGCAACGGCCAGCCGACCCTCATCACCGACACCGCCTTTGCCGACAGCGATTTCCAGCAGCAGATCGCTTTTTGGTTCAGCCAGATGCCTGGACGGTAGTAATGTGACAGGGAGATGACAGTCACCGTCTCCCCGCCCATCACCTCCCACCGCACGCTGGCGGTCTGCGGCGGGGCCCATGCGCTGCATGACGGCTTCACCGATCTGCTCAATGTCCTCTATCCGCTGCTGCAGGCCCAGTTCGGGCTGAGCTATGCCGCCATCGGCGCCCTGAAGGCCGTCTATTCCGGCGCCATGGCCTCGGGTCAGATCCCGTCGGGCAAGCTCGCGGTGCGCTTCGGCGGCGTGCGCGTCCTGGCGATCGGCACTGTACTGGTGGCCGTCGGCTATGGCTTGGCGGGGCTCACCGGATCGCTTTACGGCGTGATCGCCGGCCTGCTGCTGGCCGGCCTGGGCGGCAGCACGCAGCATCCGATCGGCTCGAGCCTGGTTTCCGCCGCCTTCCCCGGCCTGCGCTCGCGCACCGCCCTCGGCACCTACAACTTCACCGGCGACGTCGGCAAGATGGCCCTGCCGGCCGTGTTCGCCGTGATCGCCGCGGCGCTCGGCTGGCAGCAGGCCCTGCTCGTCGTCGGCGCGCTGGCGGTGCTGGGCGCGGGACTCGTCCTCGCGTCGCTGAAGCCGGTCCCGCTGCACGCCGAAGGCGACAAGGCCAAGACGATGGCCGGCCAGGACCGGCCGTGGGCCTATTGGCTCTTGTTCTCCATCCACATCGCCGACGATCTGGTGCGCACCGGCTTCATGATCTTCCTGCCGTTCCTCCTGCGCGACAAGGGCGCCGACCTGCCGACCATCGGCCTCGGCCTGTCGCTGCTGTTCGCGGGCGGCGCGGCCGGCAAGCTGGTGATGGGCTGGGTCGGCGCCAAGCTCGGCGTCGTGGCCTCGGTCATCCTCACCGAGGCGGCGACGACGCTGCTGATCCTGGCGCTTCTGCCGCTGTCACTGCCGCTCGCACTGATCCTGCTGCCGGTCGTCGGCCTGGCGCTGAACGGCACCTCGTCGGTGCTCTATGGCACCGTCCCCGAGTTCGTCAGTCCAGAGCGGCGCACGCATGCCTTCGCGGTCTTCTATACCGGCGGCTCGGTGGCGGGCGCGACGGGCCCGTTCCTCGCCGGCCTGCTGGGCGACGCTGTCGGCCTGCCGATCGCGCTGGCCGCGGTGGCCTGCATTGCACTCACCGCCGTGCCCATGGTGTGGGCGCTGCGCCCGGCCTTTCGCGACGGCTAGGCGCCGTTCCACACCGGTCCCATGGGCCGGAGCCTGATGCCCTTGCGCAGATGCTTGTAGGGCATCTCGACCGGATCGGTGATGTGCGCACCGGTCGATCGCACCACCAGGATCGTCTCGGCGATGGGCTGGAAGTCGGCGCGGAAATGGACCGTCGATTTCAGGCCGAGGATCGGCACCCGGGCAGGCTCGACGCCGACATGGCGGAACATCTCCTGGTCGGCCGCCTGGATGCGTTTGCTGGCAAGCACGGCGGAGACGCCGCTCGCCTCGTCGGTCACCAGCGCCATCGGGCCGATCTGGAACCTGGCGCCGCCATAGAAGGGGCCGGTGCCGGTGAACCTTGCCGTCGCCCACCTTGACCACCCGCCAGTCGGCCTCGACCGGCTGCTCGCCGCCATAGCCCACGACGGCGCCGATGCCGCGGCGCATGACATTGCCCTCGCCGGTCGCGACGGCGGCCTTGGCGGCTTCCTCGTCGACGATCATGCCGATCACCGCGCCCCTGGCCTTGTGGCGCATCAGCGCCGCCAGCAGGCCGACCGTATCCGACGTGCCGCCGGCCCCGGGATTGTCCTGCACGTCGGCCAGCACGATGGGCCTGGTCGCCCTCTTCGACAGCTCGATGGCGCGCAGCGCCGCGGCATCGGGATCGAGCAGCTCGCCGTCGAAGGCCTTCTCCTGCGCCTTCACCGTCTGCGCGAGCTTGTCGGCCGCCGCCTCGACCGCTTCCTTGTCGTGGCCATAGACCACCAGCGCCGGTCCGCACTGGGCGATGTCGGCGGGCGGGAAGCCCGGCGTGTGGGTGACGCTGACGATGCCCTGGTTGTGGCTCTTCTCGCCGGCCTCCAGCTCGCCCACGAGATCGAAGATGCTCTTGGCCGGCTCGATGAAGGTGCATTGCCAGACCAGCGGGATCAGGAAGTCGAGCTGGCGGTAGGCGCGGTAGACCGGCCGCTTCTCCTTCAACAGGCGGTCCAGCAGCTCGACGGCGCGCTTGCCCGTGACGGCCATGTCGATGTGCGGATAGGTGCGGTAGCCGACCAATGCGGTGGCGAGCGCTCGCCATCTCGGGCGTGAGGTTGGCGTGATAGTCGAGGCTGGCCACGATCGGCAGCTCGCTGCCGACGATGCCACGGATGCGCCGCAGCAGCTCGCCTTCGCCGTCCTCGGTATGCTCCGCCACCATGGCGCCGTGCAGGTCGAGATAGATCGCGTCGAACGGTCCCGTCCGGCGCAGGTCCTCGTCGAACAGCGTCCACATCCGCTCGTAGGCGTCCTGGGTGACGTAGGAGGCAGGCGGCGCCGATGCCCAGGCAAGCGGCACGATCTCGTGGCCGAGCTCGGCCAGGCGCTTCACCGCGCCCGCGATCGGAATGTTGAAGCCCTCGACGCCTCCGATCATCTCGGCGCCGCGCAGGAGCGGCGGCCAGGCGTCGGCCCGCAGAAAATCGTCCCAGGTCGCCTGCTGCGGCGCGAACGTATTGGTCTCGTGCTGAAAGCCCCCGACGGCGATACGCGCCATGAACCCCTCTTCCCCTTTCACTTCTTCGCCGTGCCGTCCTCGATCGCGCGCAGCAGCACGGGCCAGTATTCCTTGCCGTGGCCGAGCTCGGCGGCGCGTTCCATGAGCTCGCGCACGACGTCGGCCCCCAGCGCCGGCACGCCGCACTCCTCCGCCATCTCGATGGCGTAGGAAAGATCCTTCAGCGCGTACTCCGTCGAGAAGGCGCGCTCGGGGAAGACGCCCGGCAGCATCGCCTTCATGCCGTGGTTGCGCAGCGCGAAGGAATTGGCCGAGCCCTTGGTCAGGGTCTCGAACAGCACCTTGCCGTCGACGCCGTGGGCGCGCGCGATCGCCAGCGCCTCGGCCAGCGCCACGCCGGTCTGGAACAGGATCATGTTGTTCAGGATCTTGACCGCCTGGCCGCTGCCCGCCTCGCCGCAGTAGGTCACCTCGCTCGCCATGTGGCGCAGCAGCGGCTCGATGCGTGTGAAGCAATCCCGGGTACCGCCGACCATGATGGACAGCGTGCCGTCGATCGCGGCCTGCCGCGTGCGCGCCACCGGCGCGTCGGCGAAGGCCGAGGCCTTGCCCTCGAACTCGGCATAGAGCCGGCGCGCCAGATTGACCGGCGCGGTGCTGAGATCGATCACCGTCCAGCCGAGCTGCGCCTTGGAGACGAGGCCGCCCTCGCCCAGGCAGATCTGCTCGACTTCCCTGCCGCCCGGCAGCGACAGGAGGATCGTCCGGCAGCTTTCGGCGATCTCCTCGACCGAGGCGCTTTTCACGCCGTCGGCGGCCAGGCGCTTCAGCGGCGCCTCGTCGCGGTCGGCGGCCAGTATTTCGGCGCCGCTCTTGCGCGCGAGGTTGCGGCACATCGGCTCGCCCATGGTGCCGACGCCGATGAATCCGATCCTGTCCGTCATGTCAGTCCACGATGAAGAGTTTGGCGCCTTTTTCGGTGCGCGAGCGGTGGGCCAGGTCGCCATCGGCCACCTGATAGCTCTGGCCCGGCTTCAGCACGACGGTGCGGCCGTCGGCCAGCTCGGTATGCAGCTCGCCGTCCAGCACCAGCAGGACATGGCCCTTCTGGCACCAGTGGTCGGCCAGGTAGCCCGGCGTGTACTCGACCATGCGCACGCGGATATTGTTGAAATTGCGCGTGCGCCAGTAGGCCTTGCCGGTCTCGCCGGCATGCTCCGTGCGCTCCACGTCCTGCCAGTCGGTCGTGCCGAACGGAATGTCGAACATCAGCATGGCGCGGCTTTTAGCACAGTTTGCGCCTGCCGGTAGGCGGCGCGTCGCAGGTCGTGGGCCAAGGTTGCGTCCGCCACGCTGCGTGCCGCCACCATGCCGCCGACACAGAGCGAGACCAGCGACAGGGCGCGCTCGCGCGCGGCGGGCCCCGTGAGGTCGGCCTGCAGCAGGTCGAGCAGCTTCTCCAGGACGTCCTGGTAGGCGCCCTTCACGGCCGCGCTGCCGCGCGCCACGTCGGACGGCAGCCCGATCAAGGGGCAGCAGCTCTCGCGGTCGTCGAAATGATCGAGCGAGAAATAGGAATCGACGACCCTCTGCGGCGCGCGACTTGCGTCCGCTGCCGCGCGGCCTTTGCCACGGCTTGGGCGCCTCCTCGCACAGGAACCGGCGCACGGCCTCGGCGTAGAGCTCGTCCTTGTCCCGGAAATGCCGGTAGAAGCCGCCGTGGGTCAGTCCGGCATTCGTCATCACCTCGTCGATCGAGACCTCGTCGAATCCCTTGCTGTTGAACAGGCGCCGCGCGCTTTCAAGGATGCGCTGGCGGGTATCGCGCTTGTGCCGCGCCGAATAGGGCATGCCGTCCTCCAAAAGATGATGTTGAACATCTTTTGCCAGACGGGACGCTGCGCCGATCGACTGGAGGATTCAATGCTCGATTTCCTCGGCACGGTCGCGACGGCGGCCCTGATGGTGTTCATCGTGACCGTGCTGGTGCTTTTCATGGAAGCGTCGCGCGGCGCCCGGCTCGTGCTGGCCGGCCTGCTCGGCCTGTGGATCGGCCTGGCCGCGGCGGCGGGCGCCGCGGGATGGCTGGCGATCCCGCGGCCCGTTCCGGTCATGGGCCTCTTCGTCGCCGCGCCCCTTCTGGCGGCGTTGGTCGCCACCGCCTGGCCGGCCGCCCGCCGGGCGATGCTCAGCCTGCCGATGCCCCTGATGGTCGGTCTCAATATCGGCCGCGTCTTCGCCGTGCTCTTCCTGCTGCTGGCCGCCGAAGGCCGCCTGTCGGGCCCCTTCCCCTACTCCGCCGCCTGGGGCGACATCATCACCGGCGCCGTGGCGCTGCCGCTGCTCCGGTGGGCGTGGGACTACAGGCGCCATGCGACGGCGATCCATTTGTGGAACGCCTTCGGCATGCTGGACCTCGTGGCGGCGATCGGGCTGGGCGTCGCCTCGGCGGCGAACTCGCCGCTGCAAGTCTTCCCCGAGCCGGGGTCGCAGGCCATGCAGCACCTGCCCTGGTCGTTCGTGCCGAGCGTGCTGGTGCCGCTGTGGATGATCCTGCACGCCCTCATCTGGGTCCGCCTGCGGCGCGCCTAGCCCCAGCCCTCGAGCGCCCGCGCCAGGCTGTCGGGACCGCGATAGAGCATGGCGCGCCAGCCGCAGGCGCGCGCCGCGTCGACGTTGGCGGCGCTGTCGTCGACGAACAGGATCGACTGGGCGGCCGACACGCCCATGCGCGCCTGGGCGTTGGTGAAGAACACGCGATCGGGCTTGCAGACGCCCAGAGCCGCCGAATAGATGATCTCGTCGAAATGCGCGCCGAGCCCGGCCTGATCGCGCAGGTAGGCGATGCGATGATGCTCCTGGTTGGAGGCGGCGAAGCAGCGCCCGCCGGTGCGCCGCCGCCAGGCGTCGGCCTGCGCCAGCACCTCGCGATCGATCACCGCGTCCTTCTCGAACCAGTAGGCGACGAACTCTTCCAGGCGGTCCGCCAATCCCTTGGAGTCGAGATAGGGCTGGAGCGCGACGTAGAGGTCGAGCCGGCCGCGCAGCACCTCCATGAACTCACCGTGGAAGAAATCGCGCGCCATCTCCTCGTGGGTAAAGCCCCAGTCGGCCTGCAAGGTGGCGTACCACGGCCGCGCCGCGCCCGGCTGGGCCAGCGAGACGACGCCGTCGATATCGAGGGCGAGGACGGGGCTGGAACTCATGCGCCACCATGCTACAGCAACGACCCCTTCCGGAGGACAGTCCGTTGCAGCTGCTGGTGCCCTGCCTGTCGCATCTCGACGCCTATGCCGATGCGCTCGGTCGCGGCTGGTCGCCGGACAACGTGCGGCTGGAGCAGGCCGCGCGCGAGGAACTGGCCCGCATCGCCCAGGATCCGGCGGCCTTCGTGGCCTCGCTCGACGACCGTGAGGCCAGGGGCGGGCCCATCACCCTGCCCGACGGTTCGCAGGTGGCGCGCCTGCCCGGCTATCGTCGCTGGATGTGGGACGGCGGCTTCTGCGGCTCGATCGGCTTTCGCTGGCAGCCCGGCACGTCGACCCTGCCCGCCTACTGCCTGGGCCATGTCGGCTACAGCGTCGTGCCCTGGCGACAGCGTCGCGGCTACGCCACGCGGGCGCTGGCATTGCTGCTGGGCGAGGCGCGACGCGAAGGCCTCGACTATGTCGAGCTCACGACCGATCCCGACAACCTGCCCTCGCAGAAGGTCATCACGGCCAATGGCGGCGCGCTCGTGAAGCGTTTCCGCAAGGAGCCCGCCTACGGCGGCACGGAGGCCCTGCTGTTCCGCATCCCGCTTTAGCCGCTGCGGCCGGCCCGCACGACGGCTTCCACCATCGCCGACAAGGCCGCCAGTCCGCGCGTCTTGAGCGCGCGCGACGAGTTCGCGCTCGCCGAGCTGGCCTTCGAGAACGAGCGTGATGAAGCCGTGCACGGCGGCCCAGGCGAAATCGACCATGCGCTCCTTCACCTCGCCCGAAGCCTGCGGGATCACCGCCTCGACCGCCTCGCGATGCAGGTGGTAGGCGGATTTGGCGGCGGCGGCCAGCGCCGGCGTCTCGAAACGATTGGCCTCGCGGCTGAACATGAGCTGGAAGAGCACCGGATTGGCGGCCGCGAAGGCCATGTAGCCGACGCCCTGGCCGACCAGGCGGGCGGCGGCATCGCCGTTCGATCGCCGCGCCTCCGCGGCCATCGCCTGTGTGAGGTCGTGATAGCCGCGGGTGGCGATATCGGCCAGCAGGTCGTCGATCGAGGCGAAGTGGTGGGCGGGGGCGGCGTGGGAGACGCCGGCCCGGCGTGCGCATTCGCGCAGGGTGAAGCCTCGTAAACCCTTTTCTTCCAAGAGCTTGCGGCCCGCCTGGATGAGCGCCTCGCGCAGTTCGCCGTGATGATAGGGCTTCGCCGTCTTTGCCCGCGCCATGGCCCATCGGCTCATGCACGGAGAGACGTGTCAAGAAATCAAGCCATGACTTGTCATTGTCAAGATAAGTCGGTATTTTATCTTGTCAACGACAAGATTGGAGATGGACATGACCGAAGCCGCTTCTCCCGCCCCCAGCCGGCGTCGCATCCTGGGTTCGACCACCTTGGGCGCCGCCGCGGGCATCCTTGCCGGCCTTGCCGCCGGCATCGCCGTCGCCCTTCCGCCCAAGGCCGCGCCCGTGCCGCCTGCGCCGGGCCGTCGCCGGTTCGACGGCAAGGTCGTCGTCATCACGGGCGCCACGTCGGGCATCGGCCGCGCCGCCGCCCTGGCCTTCGCGGCCGAGGGCGGCAGGGTGGCCTTCTGCGGCCGCCGCACGACCCTCGGCCAGCAGGTCGAACGGCAGATCAAGGCGGCCGGCGGCGAGGCGCTCTACATCAAGGCGGACGTGCTGATGGAAGACGAGGTCCGCGGCTTCATCGAGCGTGCGGTGTCCGCCTACGGCGGGCTCGATGTCGCCTTCAACAACGCCGGCATCACTATCGAAAAGCCGCTGCACGAATACAGCGCCGAGGAATGGGACCTCGTGAACAACACCAACCTGCGCGGCGTCTTCCTCGCCATGAAATACGAGATCCCGCACATGCTGAAGGCGGGCCGCGGCAGCATCGTCGTGACTTCCTCCTCCAACGCCATCGCCACCCAGGCCAGGCGCTCGGCCTACACCGCGGGCAAGCGCGGCCTGGTCGGGCTGGTCCAGGCGGCGGCGCTCGACTATGCGCTGCAGGGCATCCGCGTGAACACGCTGATCCCCGGCACCACCGACACGCCCTTCCTGCGCAAGGCCGCGGGCATGGAGAACGTCCCGGACGCTGTCTGGCGAGTCGGCCTGAACCAGTGGGTCAAGAACAACGTCCCCGGCATGGGCCGGCTGGCCACGGCCGAGGAGGTCGCGGCGCTGGCGCTCGCGCTGGCCTCCGACGAGCATCCTTTCATGACCGGGGCGCAGATCGTCCTCGACGGCGGCAAGACGGCAAAAGCCGGCTGACCTTCGCCGGCGCCTGTGGCTTTATCACCGGGCGCTGACGGAGGACGCACATGACATTCGAGAGCTGGGCCGCCTTCACCGCCGCCTCGGCGGTGCTGCTGATCATCCCGGGACCGACCGTTCTGCTGGTCGTTTCCTATGCGCTGGGCCAGGGCTGGCGCACGGCGCTGCCCATGGCGATCGGCGTTGCGCTGGGCGACTTCACCGCCATGACCCTTTCCCTGCTGGGGCTGGGCGCCCTGCTCGCGGCCTCGGCCACGCTGTTCACCATCCTGAAATGGGTGGGCGCGGCCTACCTCGTCTATCTCGGCGTGAAGCTCTGGCGGGCCGGCGGCGCGCTGGAGGCGACGCCGCGCACCGATGCGGTGTCGGCCGGCCGCATGCTGGGCCATGCCTGGCTGGTGACGGCGCTCAACCCCAAGAGCATCACCTTCTTCGTTGCCTTCCTGCCCGCCTTCCTCGACCCGCATGCCGACTTCCTCACCCAGATGCTGGTGTTCGAGGCGACGTTCCTGGCGCTGGCCTTCGCCAATGCCTTCGGCTACGCGGTGGTCGCCGCCCGGGCCCGCGGCTTCGTCGCCAATCCCAGGGCGATCGGCGTCATCAACAAGGTGGGCGGCGGACTGTTGATCGGCGCCGGGGCCGCCACCGTGACGCTCGCCGGATCGCGGAGCTGATCGAAGCCTACGACCAGCCGATCTTCTGCCTGAGGAAGCTGTAGCCCAGCGCCGCGAAGGCGGCGCGCTCCTTGTTGTCCTTGCCGTAGCCGTGGCCGCCCGCGGCAGGCTCGTAGAAATAGACCTGCTCGTATCCCAGGGCCTGCAGCTTGGCCGCCATCTTGCGGGCATGGCCGGGATGGACGCGGTCGTCGCGGCGGGTCGTGGCGATCAGGATCGGCGGATAGGGCCGGCCCGGCTCGGCCTGGTGATAGGCCGAATAGCCTTGCAGCCACGCCCACTCGTCGGGCCTGTCGGGATCGCCGTATTCGGCGATCCAGCTCGCGCCGGCCAGCAGCTTGGAATAGCGGCGCATGTCGATCAGCGGGATGGTGCAGAACAGGGCGCCGAAGCGCTCCGGATAGCGCGTCAGCATGTTGGCGATCAGGATGCCGCCGTTCGAGCCGCCCTCGGCGGCGATGCGGCCCGGCCGCGTCACGCCGCGCCGCACCAGGTCGGCCGCCACGGCGGCGAAGTCGTCGTGTGACAGCCGCTTGCCCGCGCCGCGGCCGGCATCGTGCCAGGGCGTGCCGAACTCGCCGCCGCCCCGGATGTTGGCGGTGACGCTGGTGCCGCCGCGCTCCAGCCACAGCTTGCCGATCGCCGACTTGTAGTACGGCAGGCTCGAGACCGCGAAGCCGCCATAGCCCGTGAGATGCACCGGCGCCTCGCCGGTCTCGCCGACCGGCCCGGTCTGAACGTAGGGGATGCGCTCGCCGTCGACCGAGACGGCTTCATGACGCGTGACCACCAGTCCTTCCGGCGAGAAGTCCACCGGCGCGCGCTTGAGGACGATCGGCCCCTGGCCCTTGGGCATGAGCATCAAGGACGGCGGTGTCAGCGGATCCTGCACGCTGGCCAGCAGGTCGCCATTGCCCTCCGAAGGTTCGACATCGAGCGGCCAGACGCTCACCACGCCGATCTCCGGCAGGCCCGTCAGGCCCTCCTTCGTCCAGCCGTCGTCATGCGGCGTCAGCACGTCGAAGACCGGCTGCAGCTCGTCGAGGATCGACAGCACCAGCCGGCCCGCACTCCAGAAGAAGCCCTGCAGCGAGCGCCGCCGGCCAGGCTCGAACAGCACCGCGAAGTCGCGCCGGCCGGCGAGGAATGCCGCGAGCCGCATGCCGAGCAGCGTGTCGCCCGGATAGGTGTTGCCGCCGACCGTCCAGGCGGTGCGCCGCTTGACGGCGATCCAGCCCCGATGGGCGTCGACCTGGACATCGGTCGGCAGGTCGAGTGCGACGCGGTTGGCGCCTGCGGCGTCGCCCAACCAGATCTTCACGTCGAAGAAGCCGACCGAGTCGTGGAACCAGACCGTCGTGGTGGCGCCGGTGCGATCGACGGCGGCGCCCGCCGCCATGCTCTCGCGCGGAACCTCGAAGAGGACCGGCGCTTGCACTGGATCGGTGCCCCGCCGCCACAGCCGCACCGTGCGTGCATAGCCCGAGGTGGTCGCTTCGCCGCCCCACGCACTGCTCAGCAGCACCGTGTCGGGGTCGAGCCAGCTCGCCTGCCCCTTGGCCTCGGGCAGGCGATAGCCGTCGGCCACGAAAGTCCGCGCCGGAAGATCGAACTCGCGCAGCACCACCGCATCGCTGCCGCCGCGCGACAGGCGCACGATCGCCCGGTCATGCGTGCCCGGCCGCGTCGCGGCGCCGCCCCAGATCCAGTCCTCCTTCTCCGCCGCCGCCAGCGCGTCGACATCGATCAGGATCTCCCACTGCGGCTGGTCGAGACGAAAGCTTGCCGGCGTGGTGCGCCGCCACAGCCCGCGCGGATGCTGGGCGTCGGTCCAGAAATTGTAGAAATACGCGCCGCGCCGCGCGATGAAGGGGATCTTGTCGGGCCGGTCGAGGATGGCGGCCAGGACATCGCGGTCGGCGGCGAACTGCGCCGTGGCGAAGGCCGAAAGCGTCCGCTCGTTCTGGGCTTCGACCCAAGCCAGCGCCCGCGGACCCTCTATGTCCTCCAGCCAGAGATACGGATCGTCATCGGGCGCCGCAACCGTCGGCCTTGCATCGAACGACACGCGATGACCTCCCAGCGCCGCTTCACGTCGCGGCAGTCTTGCGCACCGGCGAGGCCTTGCCCAGTGCTTCGAGAAGTCGCGTGCGCAGCCAGCGATTGGCCGGATCGCCGTGCACGCGATCATGCCAGTAGAGGTAGAGATCGAGCGTCGGCATCTTCAGCGGCATCGCGAGCGCGCGCAGCGGCGAGCCGGCGGCCAGCAATCCCGCGTAACGCTCCGGCATGGTCAGCACGAGATCGGTCTCGGCGACCACGCGAAACGCCGCGAGGTAGTTGCGGCAGCGCAGCCGGACATGGCGGCGCAGCCCGTGCTGGCCGAGCTCCAGGTCTTCGGGTCCGGGGCCTTTGCGGCGCGAGGTCACCATGACGTGCTGCTGGTCGAGATAGATCGGCAAGGTGAAGCCCGGGCGCACCCGGGCATGCGCCTTGCGCGCCACCACGACGAACCGGTCGGAGCCCACGCGCTGGCGATGGATCTGCTCCGACAGCGGCAGGGCCACGTCGAGCACGGCGTCCAGCGTGCCGTCGCCCAGGCCGGCTTCGACGCCGCGCCGCCGCACCTGCACCGTGCGAAGGTCGATGGTCGGCGCTTCGCGGGCGAGCCGGCGCATCAGCTTGGGCAGGACCAGCACTTCCATGGGATCGCGCATCGCCACCGCGAAGCTCGTTTCGGCGCGCGCCGGATCGAACCCGTCGCTTGTCTCGATCAGCGCGCCCAGGCTCTGCAAGACATGACCGAGCGGCTCGACCAGGCGCTTGGTGAGCGCCGTCGGCACCAGCGTCCGGCCCTCGCGCACGAACAGCGGGTCGCCGAACAGCGCGCGCAGCCGCGCCAGTGCGTGGCTGACGGCCGGCTGCGTGAGGTTCAACCGCGCCGCCGCCCGGCTGACGCCGCCTTCGGTCACGATCGCCTCCAGCACGACCAGCAGGTTGAGGTCGATGCGCGAAAGATCAATCACATTGATGATATACCATGAAATCTATTCAATTTTCTCATGTCGCCGGGCGGCCTACGGATGGGTATCGCGTCAGGAGGCAGGCATGGAATTCGCCTATTCGCAAAAGGTGGCGGCGCTGCAGGACAAGCTGCAGGGCTTCATGGACCGTCACATCTACCCCAACGAAGCACGGCACGCCCGGGAGATCGAGACCGGCGACCGCTGGCAGCCGACGGCCCTGATGGAGGATCTCAAGGCCAGGGCGAAGCTCGAGGGTCTGTGGAATCTCTTCCTGCCGCACGCCTCGCACGGCGCGGGCCTCGGCAACCTCGACTATGCCCCGCTGTGCGAGATCATGGGCCGCTCGCCGCTCGCGCCGGAGGCGTTCAACTGCTCGGCGCCTGATACCGGCAACATGGAGACCCTGGCCCTTTACGGCGACGAGGAGCAGAAGGAGCGCTGGCTGAAACCCCTGCTCGCCGGCGAGATCCGCTCCTGCTTCGCCATGACCGAGCCCGCAGTCGCCTCGTCGGACGCCACCAACATCGAGAGCACCATCCTGCCCGACGGCGACGACTACGTGATCAACGGACGCAAATGGTGGACCACCGGCGCGCCCGACCCGCGCTGCAGGATCATCATCTTCATGGGCAAGACCGATCCCTCGACGCCGGACCGTTACCGCCAGCAATCCATGGTGCTGGTGCCCATGGACACGCCGGGCGTGAAGGTGCTGCGGCCGCTGTCGGTGTTCGGCTATGACGACGCGCCGCACGGCCACGCCGAGGTCCTGTTCGACGATGTCCGCGTGCCCCGCGCCAACATCCTGCTGGGCGAAGGGCGCGGCTTCGAGATCGCCCAGGGCCGGCTCGGCCCCGGCCGCATCCATCACTGCATGCGGGCGATCGGCGCCGCCGAGCGGGCGCTCGAGGACATGTGCAAGCGCGCCAAGTCGCGCGTCGCCTTCGGCAAGCCGCTGGCCGAACAGGGCGTGACGCTGGAGCGCATCGCCGAGGCGCGCATCATGATCGAGCAGGCGCGCCTGCTGGTGCTCAAGGCCGCCTACATGATGGACACCGTCGGCAACAAGGCGGCGCGCGCCGAGATCGCCATGATCAAGGTGGCCGTGCCGCGCATGCTGTCGAGCGTGGTCGACATGGCGATCCAGGTCCACGGCGCGGCCGGCCTGTCGGGCGATTTCGGCCTGGCCAAGGCCTATGCCGGCGCGCGCTCGCTGCGCCTGGCCGACGGGCCCGACGAGGTGCATCGCGACCAGATCGGGCGGCTGGAGCTGCGCAAGTACAATTGAGGGTGCCTCAACGCGCCGGCTCGCTGACGAACGCCACCTTGCTCAGGCCTGCCTTGGAAGCGTCGGCCAGCGTCTCGGCGACGTAGCGATAGGCCACGTTCTGGTCGGCGCGCAGATAGACTTCGGGCTGCGGCCGCTTCTGTCCCGCCTCGGCGAACTTCTCGGCGGCGTCCTCGCGGCTGATGCGCTCGCCGTTCCAGAACAACGCGCCGGAGGGATCGATGGCGAACTCGATCTTCTCCGGCTTCTGGATCTCGGGGTTGGAGGTCGCCTTGGGCAGGTCGAGCTTGACGGCATGGGTCATGAGCGGCGCCGTCACGATGAAGATCACCAGCAGCACCAGCGCGACGTCGATCAACGGCACCATGTTGATCTCGGCCATGGGCTGCGACGAGGATTTGCGGTCGAAGCTTCCGAAAGCCATGGTCAGCCTCCCTTTCTAGGAATTCACGGCAGCGAGCGGGACGCTGCCCGGCTTCGCCCGCCCGGCCGAAGCCTGCAGGGCGCGGCCCATCGACAGGAAAGTCATCAGCTCGAAGGCGAAGGCGTCGAGCTTGGCGGTCAGCACGCGGTTGGAGCGGGTCAGCCAGTTGTAGCCCATCACCGCCGGCAGGGCGACGGCGAGGCCGATGCCGGTCATGATCAGCGCCTCGCCGACCGGCCCGGCCACCTTGTCGAGCATGCCCGAGCCGCTCAAGCCGATCGCCACCAGCGCGTGATAGACGCCCCACACCGTGCCGAACAGGCCGACGAAGGGCGCGGTGGCGCCGATCGTCGCCAGCATGGTGAGGCCGTTCTCCAGCGACGTCGTCTCCTCGTCGAGCACCTTCTTGATGGTGCGCGTCAGGAACTCCTGCTCGCTGCCGGCCTCCTCGAGCTTGGCCGCGCCGAACTTGGCGTGGTGCGCCTGGGCATGCAGCGAATGGGCCGTCAGATGGCCGAACGGCTCATGCACGCCGTGCACGCCGAGCTCGTGCTGGACCGCCTCCAGCGAGGTCGCGCTCCAGAAGAAGTTCAGGAACTTCTGGCTGCGCCGCTGGCGCACGACCTGGCTGATGCCCTTGTAGACGATGAGGTACCACGAGATCGCCGACATGATGGCGAGCACGGCCAGCAGCACCTTGGTGACGATGTCGGACTGCTCGAGGAAATGGCCGAAGCCCAGGGATGATGCATCGCCCATGCGTGACTCTCCTACCGCAACACAAAGTTGATCGGGACAAGCACCCACACCGCCTGCGGCAAGCCGCCTTCGGCGTAGGGCCGGAATTGCGCCGCGCGCACGGCGCTCAGCGCCGATTCGTCGAGCGCGGGATGGCCGGACGAGGTCTGCAGCGAGACCTGGGCGGGCCGGCCGGTGACGTCGATCAGCACGCGCACGACCACGCTGCCCTGCTCGCCGGCGCGGCGCGAGCGCGCGGGATAGATCGGGTTGGGCGGCACGCGATAGCCGAGCTGCGAGGCCGACACCGTCCGCGGCCCCGCTGGCGCGGCCGGTCCCGACGGCGCCGCCTGCTGCGGCCTGGCCTCGGCGGGCGGATGGGGCGGACGCGGGGCTGCTTCTGCACCGGCTTGGGCGCTGGCGACCTGGGTTTCGGTGGCTTGGGCTTCGGCGGCTCGGGCTTGGCCGGTTCGGGCGGTGGAGGCTCGGGTGGCGGCGGTGGCGGGCTTCGCCTCGACCGGAAAGACCGGCGGCGGCAGATCGGGCGGCGGCGGTTCGACCACGGTGGCCAGATCCGGCGGCGGCGGCTTCAGGTCGACCGGCGGCGGCGGCTCGGCATTCTCGATCACGGGCTCGGCCGGCTGCTCGGCCGAGACCATGCGCACCTCCATGGGCGCGATGTCGCCCACCACGAGCTTCACCGGCTCGACCTGCGTCAGCGCCCAGCCGCCGCCGACATGGAGGAAGATCACCAGCGCCACCAGCAATCGCTTGACCGTCGGCGTCAGCGGCTCCCGGTAAGTCCTGATGGTCTCGTTGTCCCCCATCCGCGGGATGGCCAGGGCAGCTTGTTCGTCCACCCTCGCCTCACCACTGCAGCGGCGACAGGGCGAGCGTCACGGTGACCGCCACCGACACGCCAAAGATCACCAGCCCCGACAACCGCCGGCGATGCGTCTCCCACCACAGGATGGCGCCGCTGATCGACAGGAAGATCAGGCTTCCCGCCAGCGTGTCGATCAACAGGATCCATGGCACCGGCATGGTCACGCCCTTGTGCAGGTTGGTCAGGGTGGCGATGAAGCCGTTGTCCGTCGTGCGTACGCCGGCCGACTTGTTGCCCACCCAATATTCGACCTGGATCACCTTGTTGGGCCCGCCAAAAATCAAAGTCCAGCGTTCGGGCTGCATGAGCGGCCTGTCTTCGCCGCTTCGCTCCGCCCCCCGTTCCGTCCATGGCACGGGGCGGGAACGCTCGACCCGGGCATTCGACGGCGGACGGTCGATCTTCAACGCTCCCTGAAGCCAGGATGCCATGGCGTCGATCGTCGCAGGCCGCGGGTCGGGCAGCACAAGCCGTGCAGTTCGACTGGTGCTGGTCGGGAAGTCCCAGCTTCAGGGTCGCGCGATGATTGAGCCAGACGCCGCTCGTGCCCATCATCAGGCCCAGGAGGGCGCCCCACAGGCCGAACCAGCCGTGCGTGCGCCGGACCCAGCGCACGAAGGCCAGTCTCCGGTTCACTCGGTTGCTTGCCAGGGCCGTGGCGGCAGCTTCGGCCATCAGGTTTCGCTCCACTGCCTGATGAGGTTGTGATAGCAGCCGATCAGCGACCGTCGCGCCACCTCGTCCGCGTTGGTCTGGTTGAGTCGCTGGATGGCGTTGTCCATGTCGTGGAGGATCGCCCTCTGGGCGTCTTCCCGGATCAGGCTTTGCACCCAGAAGAAGCAGGCCGTCCGCACCCCGCGCGTGATCGGCGCCACCTGGTGCAGGCTGGTGGACGGGTAGACCACCATGTCGCCGGCCGCCAGCTTGACGCTGTGCTGGCCATAGGTGTCCTCGATCTGCAGCTCGCCGCCGTCATACTCGTCGGGATTGGTCAGGAACAGCGTGGCCGACACGTCGGTGCGCAGCTTGCGCCCGTCGTGCGGGCTGATGCGCACGCTGCCGTCGACATGCGGGCCGAACTTCATGCCCTCGCTGTAGCGGTTGAACATCGGCGGATAGATCGCGTTCGGCAGACACTGCGCTGATGAAGAGCGGATGGCGCTCGAGGGCGGAGACGACGATGCGCTGGCACGCCAACGCAACATCCGAGCGCTCGTCGATCTGCTGATTGAACTTTACCGGCGCGCCCTGATAGCCGGCCGTGACGCGCCCATCCACCCACGAATTGGCGCGGTCCAGCCGCTCGCGAACGCTGACGAGCTGCGCGGCGTCGAGCACATTGGGAATGCAGACCAGCATGGCCGCCGGTAGCCTGCTTCACATGCGATACGTCAGGGTGAGCATGGCCCGTAGTGCCCAGGCCGGGGACCGCGCGACCGCCGTCCGACGCCATGAGCGAATCGTAGTACATGGTGTTGGTCACGTTCAGGACGTTCAGCCGCAGCTCGTAGCGTCGGCTGCTTGTAGGCGGCGGTCAGGTCGAGGCGCGTATAGGCCGGCACCTGCACGGTGTTCTGGTTGTTGGCGTAGCGCTGGCCGACATAGAAGACGCCGCCGCCGATCTCCCAGTTCCCGTGATCGTGTAGGTCGTCCAGAGGCTGGCCGAGTCCCGGGGGACGTTGAGCGGCACGTTGCCGGTGGTGTTGCCGATGCCGTTGATGTAGGTGAGGCCCTGGATGATGCGGGCATTCAGATAGGTGTAGCCGCCGAACACCTGCCAGCCCGGCAGGATCCGGCCGGCTGCACCGATGCGGCCGCCCTGCACGCGCACGGTGCCGGTCGGCGAGTAGGTGCCGTCGGCGTTCTGGCGTGCGCGCGTTGTACTTGGTGATCTGGAACAGCGCGCCGTTCAGCGACAGGTTGCCGTTCAGGAATTCGTACTTGGCGCCGACCTCGAAAGCCCTCGTTCGATTCAGGCGGAAGATGCTGGTCGCCCGTCGTCGAGGTGAGCTGCTCGAGCGACGGATTGAACGAGGTGCTGTACGAGAAGTAGTAGGATTGCTCCCTGGTCGGCTCGAAGATCACGCCGGTGCGGACGCTGGTGAAGTAGTCGGTCTGGGTGAAATACGGCGCCGCGTTGCTGCCCGCGTGTTGGCCGAATTGATCGAGTTGCCGATCTGCGCCGAATAAACGTCCCAGCGCACGCCGCCGACGAGCTTCAGCCATGGCATCACCTGGATCGTGTCGTTGGCGTAGAGGCCGGCGCCCCAGGCCTGCGAGGAGGCATAGTTGCCCGGCACCTGAGGCGAGGTTGCCCGGCGAGCCGCGCGCCGACCGTGTAGCCGGCGGGCAGTGCATGCCACCGAACCCGTCTGCAGTGGAATGCCGTTGCAGTTGCCGGTTCGGCTGAATGCCTTGTTGGTGTAGGCCTCGTAGTTGAGGTCGACGCCGCCCAGCAGCATGTGACCGATCGGACCGGTGTCGAACTTGCGCTGTCAGTCTCGGTCTGGTTCTCGAGCGTGTAGTCGTTGATGTTGCGGTCGCGGCTGATCTGGCGAATGTAGAGCTGGCTGAGCGGCGCAGCGCTGTACGGCGTGTTGCCCGGGCCGGCGGCGGCCTGGACGAAGGCGCCGGTGGACGCGAGCGTGCCGACGAATGCGGCCCGAGTCTCGCGGACGTCGCGTGTTCACCCAGATGAACTCCGTCTGGTTGCGCAAGTTCAGGTTCGCTGTCGAACTTGTGCTCGATCGTGCTGTTCAAGGCGACGACGTCCTGCTCGGTATAGTCGTCGCTGAAGCCGTAGGCGACGTTGCGCGGCACGTTGAGGGGAAAGCCGTTGAGCGGTGGCACGCCGTAGGGAATCTGGTCTTTCCGGTGCTGCAGGATGGCCGAGAGCGTGATCTCGGTGGGCGTGCCGATCCCGAGCTTGACCGACGGCGCCAAGCCGAAATCGAGCACGTTGGTCATGTCGATCGACGTCGACTTGCCGTACTGGAACATGCCGTTGACTCGCGCAGCGCTGGTGCTGTCCTGGCCGAACGGCACGTTCACGTCGGCCGTGGTGCGCACCAGCCCGTTCGTCGTGCCCATCACCTGCAGTTCCGTCGCCTTGTTGAGCGACGGCTTCTTCATGACCTGGTTGATGACGCCGCCGGTCGACCCGCGGCCGAACAGCATCGACGACGGTCCCATGAGGACCTCGACCGCCTCGAGCGCGAACAGGTCGCGATAGTACTGGCCGCGGTCGCGCATGCCGTCGAGGATAGATGTCGGTGCGCGCCGAGAAGCCGTTCAGGTTGATGTTGTTGCCGATCGTGCCGCCCTCGGCCGAGCCGATGGTGACGCCCGGCACGTTGCGCAGCGCATCCGTCAACTGCGTGGCGCCTTGCGACTGCATGAGGGCCTTGTCGATGACGACCACCGTCTGCGGCACGTCCATCAGGTTCCCGGCGCCCAGCCGGTTGATCGATCCCTTGGTGACCAGGAAATCCTCGCTCGGCCGCGACCCCGTCACGGTGACGGGCTGCATCGTCGCCGGCGCGGCGCTGGGATCGGCCGGCTTGTTCTCGGTGGGCGGAGGCGTCGGATCCGGTGCCTGCGCCGTCTGGTCCGGTGTCTCCTGGGCCATCGCGGCGGGGGCGACAAGGAGGCCGACCAAGGCTGTCTTCACCGGGATACGACGCGTCATCTCTACTCCCCCAAATCAGTTCGCTGCCTGTAGCCGGCTTGGCGAATGCGAATCATTATCATGACATTGGAGGGAAGTGAGAATTATTTGCAGACAAATTCTGCAGAGCTGGGTTCACCTGCAGTTCTGTGATCACCTACATCCGTTGGGGATTTTGCGGTTTTGGCGCGCCCGGCTGGATTCGAACCAGCGACCTACCGCTTAGAAGGTCTCGTACCAGGTGTTTTGGGGTGTGTCTGATTGTGCCGACTGGAGGCAAAACCCCCTGCTTTTCCACAATATCTTGTGCCCCGTTGTTTCACGATGTGTTGCCGTGTTCCGCCTGACTGCTTACCCTGTGCTTACCCGCGGGCCCGCCGCTCGATCCAGCGGTGGGCCGAAACGGCCAGGAAGCAGGGTTCATGAGAGACAAGCTGACGGCGGCCCTGGTGGCTGAATTCAAGCCCGCGCCCAGCAGAGACCGCGACTACATCTGGGATGCTTCCCTGCCCGGCTTCGGCCTGATGGCGACGGCGAAGGGCGGTCGGAGCTACGTCGTCCAGTATCGGCTCGCCGGGACCGGCCGGTCACGCCGGATGCGCATCGGTGACCCGAAGAGCGTGAACCTGGACGAAGCCCGCCGGCTCGCCCGGATCAAGCTCGGCGAGGTGGCCGGCGGGGCCGACCCGCAGGCGCAGCGGCGCGCCGAGCGGCAAGCCCATCGAGCGGGCCGCCACGATACCGTCGCCGTCGTCGTGCAGCGCTATCTCGAGCGGCACGCCAAGCCGCACCTGCGCTGGTATCCCGAACTGAAGCGGACCTTGGAACGTGACGTGGTCAGCAAGTGGCGCGACCGGGCGATCGCCGACATCACCGATACCGACGTCGCGGTGCTTGTCGAGGCGATTGCCGATCGGGCGCCAGTGCAGGCCAACAAGACCTTGGTGGCCGTCAAGATGATGCTGGGCTGGGCGGTCGACCGGCGGATCCTCAAGGCGTCGCCGGCGGCCGGCATCAAGCCCCCTACCCCAGAAGTCGCTCGCGATCGCGTGTTGAGCGACGCCGAGCTGCGCTCCATTTGGCTCGCTTGCGAGCAGCAACCTTACCCCTTCGGACCATGCATCCAGCTTTTGCTCCTGACGGCACAGCGCCGCGACGAGGTGGCGGCGATGCAGTGGTGCGAGCTCGACCTCGACGCGGCCGCCTGGTTGATCCCTTCGAGCCGCGCCAAAAATAACCAGACTCACGAGGTGCAACTCTCGTCGCAGGCCGTCGAGATCTTGCGTCACGTGCCTCGAGTGGACGGCAGCGACTACGTCTTCACCACGACGGGGCGCACGCCGATCTCGGGCCTTTCAAAAGTGAAACGCCGGATCGACGAGGCGTCCAAGGTCTCGAACTGGATTTTTCATGACTTGAGAAGGACCGCGACCACCGGCATGGCGCGCCTCGGCATCCCTCCGCACGTCGCGGATCGCGTGCTGAACCACAAGCAAGGCACCATCCGCGGCGTCGCTGCCACTTACAATCGGTTCCAGTACCTGTCCGAGCGGCGTGCCGGCCTTCAGGCCTGGGCGAACCTCGTCGACACCATCGTGCTGCAGAAGGACGACGACTTCGAACGTCGTGTCACTCCGGCCGAGCGAGGCGGCGTAATGCTGATCGACGATTTCGAGGAACTCGACCGCAAGGCCGAGGTTCTGCTGCCCAGAAAGTGGACCAGTTTGGAGGCGGCGCGGGAGTATGTCCTGCGGCACCTCATTGACCAAAAGCGACCGTGCACGCGGGAAGAAGCTGAAGATCGGGTCCGCGCCCTACACGGCGAGCCCACCATGACCGACTACGGCAACTTTTTCGGCATGGCCGACCTGCATGCGCGCAACCTACTGATCCGTGCTTTCGGCGCTGGCGACTTGAAGACACGAGGGATCGAGCACCTACCCGGCGAGCAGCTGATATTGCACGAACCGCTGCCCTCGGACTGGTGGCAGCGCCTGCTTGACCGGGACGACAACGCGTCGTGCGGTGATGCATTTCCACTGCATCGCGTGTTGTGGCTCGACGGCGTCATTCGACGGGAGAAGCCGAACTCTCGCCACGAGGTACCTCTGGCGATCGTCACCAACGTCGAAGTCGATCGGGTCAGCTTGCTCGATCTCGTGAAGCCGCCGGAGGGAGTGGACAAGACCACCGCCGCTGTCACTGCAACCCCCAAGCGAGGCCCCGGCAAACCGGCGGACGAAATCCGCAAGGCGGAGGTGCGGCGGGCCGCCAAGCTGGTCGTGCAAAAGCACTTTGGCACGCTGGCCAAGTTCAACGATTTGGTCATCGCCGAAGACGGCGATGACAATCTCAACCCCAAGCAGATTGGGCGAGACGTGTTTGGGGATAAGTGAACTGTCGGCGCTCGTAGGGATTTTGTCCAAAGTGCACGCCGTCTCTTTTCTGACCCCTAAGAAACCCCGATAAAATAAGCAACGAACGCTTGGACGAAATTCAATTGTCCAGCGCAATTCTATTCTGGGACGACTGAAACCGAACGTCCCCGCATGCTTCTGCCTGCGCCGAATTGTGGCGTTCTGGTTTGGAGCGAAGCGCAATGGTCGACAACGAGAATGACCTCGAACTCAAGCCCCTGAACAAGTGCGTCGCCGACGGCGATATCCCCAGCCGCTCGTACGGCTACAAGAAGCTGCGGACGGGCGAGTTAAAAGGCAAGAAGGTCGGCAAGAGGACACACTTGGTCATGAGCTCGGTGCGCGCCCACAAGGCCGCCCTGCCCGACTACGTGCCGCTGTCGCAGCGCGCGCCCGCCTAGCCCTCCCCCAAACGAAAAAGGCCGCCCCGACGCAGGCAAGCATTCGGGACGGCCAAAATCAAAGGTGACCGATGACAAATACGCAAGCTGCGCCGCGCGCGCAAGCCGCCACAGACAACGGCGATCGCGTCTTCGCCGAGATCCCGACTCGCCGGGGTGAACAACTCCGAATTGCCCTGAGCAAGTTCAAGGGCAACACGTTCGTCGCGATCCGCGTCTGGTACGCCGACGACGAGGGGCTGAAACCTTCCGCGAAGGGCATCAACGTCAAGGTCGACCATCTGCCCGCAATCGCTGATGGCATCGCCAAAGCGCTCGAGGCGGCGCGCGCTGAGGGGACGCTACCGTAGTGGCCCCGGACCTGCTCTCCGATTTCGTCGAGCGGGCCGCAGTGCTCGAGTACGACGGCGGACTGAGCCGCGCCGAGGCCGAGCGGCAGGCAAGCGGCGAGATCCTCGACGCCCGCTTCGCCGAACCCGTCGACGGCATCCTGGGCGAGCTCGCCGCCGCCGCTTCCCTCCGGTGTCGGCCGGAGATCGACATCGCCTTGGCAGATCTGCGCGGTTGCCGCGCGATGGCATGGGGTCCCGGTTGGATCGCGCCGGCCGGGCGCGGCTACCGGCCCGCCGAGCAGGGCGAACCCTGGCACCCGGCGATCATCGTGCCCGCCGTCGACGATGGCGGCGTGGTCGACTTGGTGGCTCAGGACCTCGCAACCGGCCGACTGCTTTCACGCCTCGACGTCGCCGCGATCATCGGCGCCGATGAGGTCGAGGCGGCGCGAGACACCGGCCGGCCGCTGCTGGCCTTTCCCGACCTGTTGTCCTGGCTGCGCGCCGGCTGTCGGGGTGTCGTCGTTATCGACTGGCGGCGGGCGGGCCGCGCGATTGAAGGCGTGCCCGCGATCCTCACCGGCCCGCGCCTGGTCGAGCCGCTGGCGAGGGCGACCATGGCCTGCCGGCCGCGCCCGATCGTCGCCACGCCAAGCCGCGGGGTCGCCGATGCCGCCGCGTGAAATCATCGGCCCTGGCGGTGGCACGTTCACGGTCTATGAGACCGACGACTTGCCAGACGCACCTCCCCCAGCGCCCGATGACTACGAGTGGACGGCCGGCGATGCTGGTGGTGGCACGCAACCGCCATCTGGTCGGGGCGCCGAGACCATCTCGGCATCGCCTTACCGCTGGATCGAGCCGGCCGAGATCGAACCTCGGCAATGGCTCCACGGTCGACATTTCATCCGCAAGTTTCTCAGCGCGACCGTGTCGGCGGGCGGCATCGGAAAGTCATCTCTCGAGCTGCTCGACGCCGTCAGCATGGCATGCGGCCGCGACCTCGTGACGGGCAAGCCGATCGAGCCGCGGTCTTGCTGGTACTGGAATGGCGAGGATCCGCTCGAGGAGCTGCAACGGCGCGTGCAGGCCATCACCCTGTCCTACGACCTGACAGACGCCGACTTCGGCGGCAGGCTGTATCTCGATAGCGGCAGGGCCCAGCGCATCCGCGTCGCGAGCGATGACCGCCGGCACGGCATCATGATCAACCGGACGTTGCTCAATTCCATGGCTGCCACGCTGCAGGACAATCGCATCGACGCCTTGATCCTCGACCCCTTCGTCTCGACGCATGCCGTGCCAGAGAACGACAACGGCGCCATCGACCAAGTCGCCAAGGAACTGGCAGCCATCGCCGAGATTGCAAACTGTGCGGTCGAGGTCGTGCACCACGTCCGCAAGACCAATGGCACCGAGCTCACGGCCGACGATGCCCGCGGCGCCGTCGCTTTGATCGGCGCCGCCCGCAGCGTTCGCGTGCTGAATCCCATGAGCCTGGACGAAGCGGCGAAGGCCGGAATTGACGTCAACCAGCGGCGCCTGTACTTCCGCGTCGACAACGGCAAGGCCAACCTCGCCCCGCCCGCCGATAATGCAAGCTGGCGACAACTGGTGAGCGTCGGGCTCGGAAACCATCGCGACCCCTATCCCCAGGACTCGGTTGGCGTGGTGAAGGGCTGGAAATGGCCGGACGCCTTCGCTGGCTTGACGGCCGACCACCTCAAGGCGGTGCAGAACAGGATCGGTGGCGGCGCCTGGCGCGCCGACGTGCAGGCCGGCGCTTGGGTCGGCAAGGCCGTTGCCGAGGTGTTGGGGCTCGACCTCGACGAAGAAGCCGACAAGACCCGTATCAAGTCGCTGCTCAAGACCTGGCTCAAAAACGGGTCGCTGGTCGAGGTCGAGCGGCAGGACGAAGGCCGGAAAGCGCGCCGGCATGTGGAGGTCGGAAAATGGGTCGAGAAGTGATCGCCGCCCCGCTGCGCCACCTATTTTTCAAGGTGGCGCAAGGTGGCGCAAGGGTGACGCAGTCAGACCCGCCCCGCGGCGTGTGCGGCACCTGCGCCACCACCCCCTATAGGGGGGTGGAGGTGGCGCAGGTGGCGCAGCTCACGGACTGCGGCGCCTTTGCTGCCAAGGTGGCGCGATGCCGATGATGCCGCCCCGCCACCGCCCGGAAAGGTCCCGCCGGCGGGACGTTCTGCCGTGGCCGGCGACGCGTCACGCCGCCGCTTCGCGAATTGCTCTAAAGACCTGAGCGTCAGATGAATTCGGCGGCAACCCGGCAGAGGCAGCGACGCTACCGCCGACGGCAGCGCGAGTTCCGGGTGGTCGCTAATGTGGAGGTCTCGCTTGATGACATTTTGTGGTTTGAATTCCAGGGCTACCTCGGCGCCCAATTTGAGCAGGACCGCGAAGCAATCGCCGAAGCGATTGCGCGCCTCATCGCGCGTGCTCGTCAGCGCTGACAAATTGGCCAGCCGCGTCGAGCGCACGATCGACCACGCCGCCGTCGAGCGCACCCTCGCGGACCTCCGCCGACGCCGCAAGGTGGTGCGCGTGAAGATCGCGGCGTCGACGCCCGGCGTCATGAGCGAACGGGATCGCCAGCTCTTCCAGGAACAGCACAATATCGAACGCCAGATCAGCGCAACCGCGCACGAGTTGGTGCCCATGCGCGAGGCGCACGGCAAGCGGGTCGAGGCGGCGCTGAAGCCCGAGAACGAGGCAGCCGCTGCCGCGGCCCTGGCGGCCCTCGCCGAGGCAGAAATTGCCATTGGCCGACTTAACGAATTACGCGCCGAACTGCGGTTGGTCGGGCGCGCGGCGCCAACGTTGTCGACCAAACCACTGCTGATGATGAAGCTGCAGATCGAGCATGCCGTGCGCAAGAGCGAGGGCGCGTAATGGCAAAGTTGAAGATGCTCCAGCCCCGCGTCCCGACCATGGACACCCGCCGGGTGAAGCCGCCGCCGAAGGCGGTCGAGCGCTTCTATCTCACCCCCGAGCATCGGGCTTGGGCGGCCGACGTCATCAAGGCGGCCAACGAACAATGCCAGGATCCAAAGCACGTCGGAGATCGGCGCGGCCATCGCCTCGTTGCCGACCACATCCTGGAGCGTCGCGATCGGCCGGACCTCGCACTTGTTCGCAGCAACGGTCGTGGGTCGTGCTGGTCGTGTCATACGAGGAAGACCGGCGAGGAGCGCGCCAAGCGGATGGGCTTGCGTGGCACCGGGGGGACGAGTCGAGCGGCGCCGGCGCGAAGGGGCGGCTACCGCGGGGGTTCTCATTGTCACGAAATTTCCCCCGCGCTCCGGAATCTCGATAGGCCCCGCCAAATGACCGGAAAACCCAAGCGCGGCCGCGGCAGGCCGCCGTTCAAGCCGACAGCCGCCCAGCGCCTCAGTTGCGAGAGGATGCTGGCCAGCGGCGACTCCCAAAACACCGTCGCCCGCGCGCTCGGCATTGACCCCGACACGCTGCAAAAGCACTTCGCCGAGGAGATCGCCACTGGTGGCGCGCGCCGCCGCCGCCAGGTCGTCGACGCCATCTTTGCCGGCGTAGGCAAGGGTAACGCCGCGCTGATCCGGCGCGCCGAGGAGATGACCAGGGCAAGTTCAGCTCAGGAAGGTATCCGCGACCCCGACCAGCCACCGCCCGCGGTCGCTGACCGACGCGGCAAGAAGGAAACCAGGCGCGATGAGGCCGCGATCGCAGGAGAAGGCACCGAATGGTCGGAAGACTTGAAGCCATTGCCCGGGACGAACCTAAACTGACCCCCGTCGCACGGCGCTGGCTGACTGCGCGGAAGGATTGGGCCGCGCGCATCGTGGCGCGGCAATCGCTGCTGCCCGACTTGCCGATCGACCAGGTGCGCGCCGACCGGGCGCTTCGCATCTTCAAGCGGCTGCGGCTGGTCGAGGTGGCCGGTCAGCCCACGATGGGCCAGGCCTGCGAGCAGTGGGTGTTCGACTGGGTCGCCGTCATCTTCGGCGCCTACGACCCCGCCACCAAGCGCCGCGTGATCCGGGAGTTCCTGCTGCTTGTTGCGAAAAAGAACACGAAGTCGAGCATCGCCGCGGCTGTCATGCTGACGGCGCTGATCCTGCACGATCGGCACGCTGCCGAGTACCTGATCCTGGCGCCGACGAAGGACGTCGCCGACAACTCTTTTCTGCCGGCCTATCGGATGGTGAAGGCCGACCGCGCACTGCTCAAGGTCTACAAGCCGTCCAAATCAACGCGGGCGATCACGAACGTCCTCGACGGTGCCAACCTCGAGGTCAAGTCTGCGGACGCCGAGGTCGTCGGTGGGCAGAAGGCGCAGTGCGTGTTCGTCGACGAGTTGTGGTTGTTTGGGAAAAAGGCGGCCGCCAAGAACATTCTCTCCGAGGCGGTCGGCTCGCTGGCGTCGCAGACCGATGGCTTCGTGATCTACGCCTCGACGCAAAGCGACGATCCACCGGCCGGCGTCTTCAAGGAGAAGCTGGACTATCACCGGGACGTGCGCGACGGCGTCATCGAGGATCACACCGCGTTGCCGCTGATCTACGAATACCCGAAAGCGATGGAGGCGGCAGAGGCCTGGAAGGATCGCCAGACCTGGTACATCCCCAACCCCAACCTTGGCCGGTCGGTCGATATCGACTTCATCGCCGGCGAGATGTTAAAGGCCGAAAGAGCGGGGCAGGATTCGGTCCGCCTCGTCGCGGCCAAGCATTTGAATGTGCAGGTCGGCAACACCCTTCGCGGCAACCGTTGGCCGGGCGCCGAATTTTGGGCCCGCGGCGAGGATCCAGAGCTCACGCTCGAGGTCCTGCTCGACCGCTGCGAGGTCGTCGTGCCGGGCATCGACGGCGGCGGGCTGGATGATCTTTTCGGTCTCACCGTTGTCGGTCGCTGCCGTGAAACCAAGCATTGGCTGTCCTGGTCTCATGCCTGGTGCCACAAGGGCGTGCTCGAGCGACGTCAATCGATCGCCACGGTGCTGCGCGACTTTCAGGCCGCGGGTGACCTGACGATCGTCGACGACGAGCTCGACGACGTGTCGTCCATTGTCGAGATCATCCAGGCCATCAAGGCGCGCGGTATCCTGGCCGCTGTCGCTGTGGACCCGGCCGGCATCGGGGAATTCATCGATGCCCTCGCCGCGGTTGATGTCACGATGGAGAACAAGACCTTGGTTGGCGCTCCACAGGGTTGGGCCCTGATGAACGCCATCAAGACGGCGGAGCGAAAGCTCGCGAACGGCACGCTGAAGGTCGCACCCTCGGCCTTGATGCGCTGGTGCGTCGGCAACTTGAAGATCGAGCCGACGGCGACCGGCATCCGCGCGACGAAGCAAAACGCCGGCGACGCCAAGATCGACCCGGTGATGGCGATGTTCGACGCGGTCACCGTGATGGCTATGAACCCACAGCCGAAAACGAAGCCCCGTCACCAACTTATAATTCTCTAGTTGAAAAGCGACGCGTAACGCCGCGCGGTCAGGAGATCTGACAAAGTGCCCGTAAGGAGAACGCCATGCCGGTCGAAGTTGTCAGCGACGCCGAGTTTTCGGCCGAGATCCTCCTGCGCTACTTCAGGCACGCGCCCGACGCGCGCTGGCCGGCCCTGGTCCGTTTCATCGACCGGACGCGCATCACCACGACCGGGCAGCCGGAAGTTTACCGCGCCGCGCAGCACCAGCTCGCGACCGTGGTGGCCGACGGGCTGCTCAAGTTCCGCGGCGAGGGAGAGGACGTCACTCGCCTACACGCAATCACCTTGCTTGCGCGGTTCCCGGCACCGCGCGGCTTCGCTCCCGACGATGAAGATGGATGGGCGGGCCACTGCGGCGCCCTCTATTTTTCGTTCGCGCCCGAAGACCGGTGGCCGAGCCTGGTCGACCTGGTCGAGCAGATGAGGGCAGCCATGAGGACGAGCAGCGGCTGCGGCGCTTCTTTGACACGGTCGCCGATCGGATGCTGGCTCTAAACCTCGAGGGCGACCCGACCATTGCCCGCCACGCCGTAGCGCTTCGCGAGGTGGCCGATCGTGTCGTTCACTGAGGGAGGCCTGACCGTGGACGCGGAAACCGAAAATTCCGTTGCGAGGGCGTTCGACCTGCCGGTCGAGGAGGTAGCACGAATCAAGGCCGCGTTCGGTCCCAAGCCTGTGTCGTGGCAAGATATGATGATCGCGCTGACGGGCATGGGGCCGATGATTTTCGAGGCGATCGAGAAGCGGGCCAAGCCGCTGACCGAGCGCCTCGACGCCGCCGAGCGGCGCATCGCCGCGCTCGAGTCGCGCGGCCCGAATCTCGCCGATGCCTATCGCGGCGCATGGATGTACGGATCCTACAAGCGCGGCGCCCTGGTGACACATAGCGGCAGCATTTTCCTGGCACTCAAGGATACCGACGAAAAGCCCGCAACCTCTGACGCTTGGAAATTGGTGGTAAAGGCCGGTCGAGACGGAAAGGACGCGCGATGAGGCCCGCCGGCACCGGCGTCCTGCGGTTCGATGTCGACAGCGAGATCACGCCTGCCCTGGCCGACGCGCTTTCACGCCACGTCGCAGCATATCCGGCTTACGAAATCGAGATGACGGTCGACACCGAGGGCGGCGACTGGGCGGCGTCGGTCTCGATCTTCACCACCTTGAAAAACCACGGCCGGCGCGTCGTGGCTCGGATCAAAAGAGCATCGAGCGGCGGCGCATTGATCGCCATGGCTGCCGATACTCGACAGCTCGATCGAAACGGCTACTTTTTTCTGCATTGGCCTCGTGGCGACGCCTCGCGGGCCGACATCGACCGGGTTGCGGGCGAGTATGCGGCGTTGATGTCATCGCGCTGCAGGGTGCCGGCGAAGATCCTTCGGCGCTGGATGGCATCGACCACGACGATCGGTGCCAAGCGGGCCCTTGACGTCGGCTTGGTCGACGCCGTGCCCGGCATGACCGGGCCCAAACTTCCTGTGGTGTTCCTATGACCGATATCGTGAAGCAAGCAACGCCCTCCGCCACCGTCGACCCCGTCGTCACCGTCGCCGCCGCCGAAAGGGGCGAGTGACGATGGCCGATGAAACACGATCTCCGATGACGGACGCAGGCGAGAAGCAAATGCCCAAACCCGAATTGTCTGCAGCATCTCGGAGCGATCCCGTCGGCACCATCGCCGCCGCGCTGCGGCAAATTCCGCGAGCCGCGCGTGACGCCGCCCTGGCCCGCGCACTCAAGGTGCATGAGAAGGCCGCACGTGCCGGCGCCCTGCTCGGCGGCGATCTCGCGGCGCTGTCAACGGCGCGCTTCGGCCAGGAAGTCTTAAAGCGCCTGGCACAGCTCGAGCAGCCCGTCGGCGACGGAATCGGCTGCGGACCTTACGGCGACCTGGAGGATTCGTAGATGTCGTGTTCCTTTTCCGACTGGGTCGTCGAGGTCTCCTCGACCACCGGCACCGGCACCTATTCGCTTGGCGGTGCCCCGGCGGGGACATCGTACTTCACGCTGCGCGAGCGCTTCGGCAACGGCGACGACACCGTCTGCTATTTCGTCCGCAACGCCGATCGCACGAAGTGGGAGAAGAACCAGCTCACGACGCTGACCTATGGCACGCCGGACACGCTGAGCCGCAATGTCGTCGAGTTCCACAAACGGGGACGCGCCGGTCTCGTGGACCTCAGGCGATTTGCCGCTCAGGATCTTCGTCGCCCCCGACGCCGACGCGCTGGAGCTCGCGATCACTGGCGGCCTGGGCGACGACGTGCCGGCCATCCTGCGCCGCGGGCTGTGGCGCCGGGCCGACACGCCGGCCGCAGGCTTCTCCAGGCTCGAGGAGTACGACGGCGACACATCGATCCCGGTCGGCGTCGTCAACGAGACCGCCCACCAAGCGACAATCTATGGTCTGCCGCCGTGCCACCTGACTGGCCTGGCGCTTTCGCGCTCCTCGACCACCGTGCTCGCCATCGCTGCCGGCGAGTGCATGGACAGCACGAACGTCATCGGCATCTCGCTCGCCGCCTTCACGAAGTCGACCGCTGGCGCCTGGGCGGCGGGCAGCGCCGGCAATGGCATGGGCGACGGCCTCACCATCGCGAACAGCACCTCGTACCACGTCTTCGCGATCATCAATGCTGGTCTGGCCGATGTGTACTTCGATACCTCGGCCTCCGCCGCGAACGCGCCTTCTGGCACGACGCACTTCCGCCGCATCGGCAGTTTCAAGACCGATGGATCGGCGCAGATCATCGACTTCGTGCAGAACGGCGATGATTTCCTTTTGAAGACTCCGCTCGTCGCGCTCAATACGACAACTGGTTCAGTCACGACATTCGCCACCGGCTGCCCGACCGGCGTCGTCATGAAGGTGCGTGTGAATGTTCTTGGCACCGTTGGTTCCGCCGGGGCGCGGAACATCTTGGTGTACTCGCCGCAGCAGAATGCTCAGACGCCGAATACACCAGCCGGCAACATGGTGATCTCGTGGGGATCGTCTGATTTCCAAGGTGCCGCCAGTGTCGAGATTTGGACCGACACATCCGGTCAGATCGTGATCGCGCCGGGTGTATCGACCAATCTTTTCGCGACCCTTGTCGGTTGGACCGACACGCGGGGGAGGAATGGCTAATGTTTGTCTTCCGCACCAATGGCGAGATTACAAGCGGGTTTGGCGCCCCTCAATTTGAAGGCCAGGAAGAAGTCGCCGACGACGACTCGGCTCTCATTGCATTCGTACAAAGGTTCGATGGCTTGCCGCCTTCGCAAGTCTCGGCGGGCCAGCTGATTGAGGCGCTGGCCGAACTCAACTTGCTCGACGCGGTTGATGCGGCCGTGGCCCAGGCGGATGCCATGACGCAACGACTTTGGGCCCGTGCCGCGTTCTTCCCGCGCGCCGATCCCCTGGTGTCCGGAATTGCCACTGCCCTCGGCAAAACGTCGGACGATCTTGACGACATATTCCGGCTGGCGGCGACGAAATAGGGGACCGGATCGCCGCGGCCGGGACGCCTAGCGCGGGGCCACAAAACACGCCCTAGCGGCTAGTCCAACAGCCCACGGACCATATACTTCGCGACGGCGAGATCCTCATCGCTGTAGGAGCCGGCGCCTTTCATCTGGGCCTTCGCCAGTTCGATGAAGTGTTGATCATCCGGCGTCGGACCGGCGGAGCCTTCGGCAATGACGGGATATGAAGCAATGATCCGGTCTCGGACGAAAACATCCACGATTTTCATCGTCTGCAGTCTGTCGCGCGCATCGTTCATGGCATCGACCAAAAGACTATCGGTCCGGTCGCGGCGACAAGGCCCGCCGCCGAACCTAGGGTCGCGAGTCCTGGCGTGCGGTCCGGTTGACGGCCTGGCGTAGCTCGCGCTTCGACCAGGCGCGCGACACGCTGGCGGCCGGGACGGCTAGCGCCTTGATTTCCCACTACGTGGCACCGGCGCTTTGCTGCCAGTGCTGCCTTTTTCCAGTCGATCAAAGCGAGCCTCGAGGTTGGTCCGCATACTTTCCAGTCTCTGCTGCAACTGTTGATCCTGCGTCCTAAGCAGCTCGATCTTGGCGGAAAGCTCGTTCAGCTGCCGCTGCATTGCATTAAGCCGACCTTGGACGTAGGCCCCATCCTGGGCGAACGCTGAGACGGGCAGCAGCAGTATCACGGCAGCGACCCAGGCGCGGGTGGTGCTCGGCAACCCAGTGGAGGGCCTAGTCACGGGGCCTTCCCCTTCGCCTTCTCGTCGGCAAGCATGTACCTGAAGAGCGCCAGCAGCTTGGCGGGCGTCGGGTTCGGCACTTGTCGCAGTTCGGCCAGCAGCTTTCCGGCGAGGTCCCTGTCCATCATTCCTTCGCCTAGTATTGTTTGCGGACGTAGAGCCAACCTGACGCCTGGCAGTTGCCGCAACTCGCCGCACCGACCCAAGCCGTACCGTTGCAGGCGCCGCACTGTTCCCAGTCGTCGACGCTGAGGGCACTGCCGAAAACGCCCTTGCAGCGATCTTTGCCGCGACCTTGATGGCACCGCTCATTTATGGATTTCGACCCGGTGGCTGTAGGTGCCACAGCGAGTACAGACGGCGAGAGGCTTGGGCTTCGCGGTCATCGCTTCCCTCCCTTCGCCAGCCCGAGCTCGACCAGTCGGCGGATGGCTTCGGTCCGTGACGGCATATCCGGCTGTATCCGGCGCCAATCGTCGATCGCTACCAGAGTCGTCTGCTGCCAGCGCATGCCGATTTGGGTGCCGATCCCTGTCGGCGGCCGCCCGACTGGTTTTTTGGTAACAGAAACCTTTGCTTTCCTCATGGGTGCATGGTACCAAAAAGGCGAGCCGAGCGGAAGCGCCCACTCCCGCCCGGCTCTGACCACAACCGACCAAGGAGTCGACCATGGCTAAGGCAAAATCTACCACACCAGCGCGCGGGGGCCGCCTCGCGCCGCCGTTGCGCATGTTGACGGAAGCCGAAATGGCCGCGCGGCCCGTGGCTGATCACACCACGGCACTTCACGCACTCGACATCATCGAGGATGCCCAAATTAATCTCGCGGGTTCGGCCTTCCTGCTCGATCAGTGCGTCACGCATGGCGAACACTTCGACGGCCAGGAGCGCGCCATATGTCATGTGACGCGCCTTCTCGTGGCCGATGTCGCCGAGCTGGATGTCGCTATCGCCAAGGCGCGCGCGATGATCTTGAACCCGGCTGCCCGGAAAGGCGGTGCATCATGACCGCCCGCCAGACGAAGCCGCGCCTGCCAGCGTCGCCGAAGGCCACCACCGCAGCGATATCAGAGCGCGAACTGACGCGCGCCCATGATGATCTCCACACCGGACTTGACTACATCGACGAGGTGGCGCGCATCATTGTGGATGCTGCGATGAACGATGAGACGCTGGATTCGAAGCGCCTTTTCTTTCTGGCGCACTCGATCGAGAGCGCGTCCACCACTGCGCGGGCTGCGGCCCGCCGCATTCCCGGAAGCCCGTACGCGATGACCGATGACGATCAGGGGTGCGCCCAATGAGCGCCCGCGACGACACGGTCACCGTCGAGCACCGGCTAAACCGGATCGAGGCCATCATGGTGGCGATGCAGGCCGTGGGCGACAATGCCCTTGTGCCTGCCCAGGAAGGCACCTGCCAGCTTCTGCAGATCATGGGCGCCGAGGAAATGGCGAAGGTAATGGCGGCGCTCGACCGCGACGTGTTCGATCGACTCTGCTGACCGGCCCGCCCCGACTGTCCGCAGCGCCCCGCCTGATCCGGCGGGGCGTTTTGCTGTCCGGGGCCTCCACACCGCAGGGCCCCGGCGCGGCCAAGGCGGCGATCGAGACGCTGGCCATCGGCGCCCGGCAGCGCAATCGGGTCCATCCTCCGGGACGACCCCTCAGCGGGCAAATGCGGGCCTCCTAGCCTGTGGGAAAAGGACGGGCGGCAACGACCCTGTTTCCTGGAGGAAGTGGCGGGCAGTTCCCGCGACCGCCGCCACCCCCTTTGCGCGCGGGTCCCACACCCACATGACTACGCGGGCCACATTGCCCTCCCACCAGCCGTGACCCGCGCTCCGCTTTTACGGTTGAGATGCTGCGCTGGATCTCGGTAAACGCCGAATCTGTCCGCTTGGGGGCCGCGGCCAGGCGACGTCCGTTCACGTGGGCGTCCGTTCCTGGTGGCCGGCGTGGGGAAAGTTGTTCGAACAGCGGCTCGGGCTAATGGCCGGGTGGACAGTTGCTCGAATGCCGTTAGCGTGGCCAGCGCGCACTCTCGCGCTCACACTAGGATGCAGACCATGGCTTCAGGCACAGTTAAGTGGTTCAACACCACCAAGGGATTCGGCTTCATTCAACCTGATGGCGGCGGGAAGGACGTCTTCGTCCACATCAGCGCCGTCGAGCGAGCGGGCCTGATGGGCCTCAACGAAGGCCAGAAGATCAGCTACGAAGTCCAATCCGAGCGCGGCAGGGACGCCGCAGTAAACCTCAAGGTCTGAGGCCTGGAACCATTGCCATGGAGCGGCGGCTTCGGCCGCCGTTTCCTTTTCGCTCGCAGTCGCGGCAGGTCTCTAGCTCTCGCCGCCGGTGATGTGTCCGACGATGTCCTTGTTTCTCTCGTCAATCTTGGCCGCAAGGTCGGATATCTGCTCCACGGCCAGTTGGGCCTTCTTCAGCGAAATATTCACACCCGCAACCGTTGCGGTGATGTCGCCAAACTGATCGAAATTCGCGACGGCGAGACATGCAATTGTCAGCGCAAACAGTGGCCATGCACCATCTGGTCGGATGAAGGCCGCCAGTGCGGTTAGAACTGCGAAAACGATGGCCGCGATGTTGAGCCTCGCCTTACGTTGCTCGTCGGTTGGTAGTTTCATGGGCCCGATCATACTCGCGATGCAACCTTAACCCGATTGCTTACCCACTGCTTACCCCGTCAGTATTATCGTTTCCTCTCTCACACCTCTTTTGCGTTAACTCATTGAAATCATTGGCGCGCCCGGCTGGATTCGAACCAGCGACCTACCGCTTAGAAGGCGGTTGCTCTAATCCCCTGAGCTACGGGCGCAAATTTCAGACCTGCTCAGGGTTTTGCCGTAGCGGCCGCTGCCATTCAAGCCGCCAGCGCCCCTGCCGCCTCGGCCGCCGGCCTCAGCGCGGCGGCTCGGCGATCGAAAACAGATCGCGCTCTCCCAGATCGGCGTTGCGACGGCGCTCGAGCTCCTGGTTGTAGCGCCGCAGCGCATACTGCTCCGTCAGATAGCCGACCACCGAGCGGTCGCTGCCCGATGCCAGCACCGGCAGGACCTCGACCTCCTTCTCCTCGAAGCGGGCCAGCGCGGTGCGCACGTTCTCGAAGGGCAGCAGGAACAGATCGGGATCGGTGGCGAAATCGCTCGCATTGCGATGATCGGCCGCCTCCCCCTTTTCGGCATCGTGGATGGCGGCGACATCGAGCATGCCGACGAAAGCCCCTGCCTCGGAAACGACGAACACGCGCTTCGCGCTTCCCGGCGGATATTTTTCGCGAATCTCGTCGAGCGGCGTCATCTCCTGCACGAGCTTCGGGTCGGCGCGCATCATCCGGCCGGCCGTGAGATCGGCCAGCCATCCCACGTCATGCGGGCTGCGGATGCCGAGGCCGCGCTGATGAAAGCGCCAGGTCGAGAACGAATAGCCGAAGGTCAGGCGCACGATTGTCGAGGCGATGACGACGCCCACCATCACGCCCACGGTCACCGGAAAATTGCCGGTGCCCTCCAGCACGAGAAACACCATGGTGAGCGGCGCGCCGATCACGGCCGCCGCCACGGATCCCATGCCGACCATCATCAGAGTCGCGTGCTGCTCGACGAGGTGCGGCACCAGGAAGGTCGCCAGATCGGCGAAGGCGGCGCCGAAAAGACATCCCAGGAAGAGCGACGAGCTGAACAGGCCGCCGCGAAAGCCGGCGCCCAGCGACAAGGCGGAAGCGACCAGCTTTGCGCCGAGCAGCAGCAGCAGCATATCCAGGGTGAAATTGCCGTCGAACACGAGCTGGATGGCGCCATGCCCGCTGCCCAGCACCTGCGGGACGAACACGGCGATGGCGCTCACCATCACCCCACCGATCGCAGGTCGCAGCCACTGCGGCAAAGGCAGCCGCCTCAGGCCGCGCTCGGCCCAGGTTACCGCTTGCATGGCGAGCACGCTGAAGCCGGCCGCAAACACGCCCAGCAGCGCGAAGAGAAGGTAGGACCATTGGCTGAAATGAAAGATATGCCCCACGCCGAACAACGGAGCCGGGTCCATGAGCGCGCGCTCGGTGAGCGTGCCGGCCAGCGCCGCGGCAGCCACCGGGGCCAGCGCTCCTATGGCGTAGCTGCCGAGAATCAGCTCGTATCCATAGAAGGCGCCAGCCAGCGGGGCGTTGAAGGCGGCGGCGATCGCCGCCGCCGCGCCGGCGCCGACGAAGATCCGCTGATCGGGCCTTCGCAGCCTGAAGTACTGGCCGACCTTCGAGAAGACACCGGCGCCGAGCTGGCTGTATCCGGCTTCCATCCCGACCGCGACGCCGGAGGCATTCGACATCATGGTGGCGACCAGCAGGCGAATGCTGTCGAAGAGCGACATGCGGCCGCCATGCAGGGCGTTGGCTTCGATCGGGTCGACGATCTCGTTCGAACGAAAGCGGCGTACGATCAACGCGGAAATGCCGAGCAAGAGGCCGCCGATGACGGGGACGATGAGGATGCGCTGCGGGTCGACCCCGATGCCCGTGCTGAGGCTGTCCGCTCCGGCAAGGTTGAAGCTCAGCCGGTGAAGAAAATCGACAAACAAGTGCAAGCCGGCCACGAGCGCCCCCACCACCGCGCCGGTCGCAGCACAGACCAGTATCTGGACGGCCTCGTTGGATCGCAGGCGGCTCTGCATGCGGAAGAAGCGCCGCGCCTGCCCCCACATCGCCGCGCTCAGCCGCGCGGAGAGCCGCTCCGTTGCGCCCCGCGCCCTGGTCGTCAAACTCACCATCGTCCGTCAATATCCCGGTATCGCCGCCCAATCTTCATGGTCGCCGTACCACCTCGGCCATCTTGTGGGCGATCTTGAGGCGTGCGCCCGCCGGTTCGGCTTCCCACGCGGCGAACGGCAGGTCCCGGAAAGGCGTCAGTGCGTCCAGCGGCCGACGCGTGTGTAGGCGAAGTTGTCGGCATAGGCCTTGGGGCGGATATGCCGCGCGTGGGGCAATTCGACGGTGTAGCGCCAGCCGCTCTTTTCCGCATAGGCCTTGGCTTCCTCGAGGGTCTCGAAGCGAAGCCGTACCTGCTGCATGGTGTCGCGCGAACTGGTCCAGCCCATCAGCGGATCGACCTCCTTGGGTGTCGGCTCGGCTTCGAGCAGCCACTCCTTGGTATTCCCCTGTCCCGACTGCATGGCCGTCTTGGCCGGCTTGTAGATGCGAACCTGCATGGCCTCCGATGCTCCACAGGCGGGGAGGGTTGGTCGGGGCGGCCGGATTTGAACCGACGACCTTCTGCGCCCAAGGCAGACGCGCTACCAGACTGCGCTACGCCCCGCCGCTAGACTATTGGCGCGGGCTTTCTACCAGTGGGTGGGGCCTCTCGAAAGGCCAATTTCAGGATGGTAGGCTGTTGGGATGTTCGATCAAACGCCCGACCAGGGCCGGCCCGGACGGGCTCCCTCGATCAACGTCTTGGGTGGCGCGCTGCAGCCCTGCTCCCATCAGCCGCTGACCGGCTTCTATCGCGACGCCTGCTGCAACACCGGTCGCGAGGATGTCGGCCTGCACACGGTCTGTGTCGTCATGACGGCGGAGTTCCTCGCCTTTTCCAAAGCGCACGGCAACGACCTCAGCACCCCCATGCCACAATACGGCTTTGACGGGCTGAAGCCCGGCGACCGCTGGTGCCTGTGCGCCAGTCGCTGGAAGGAGGCCCTCGATGCCGGGGCGCCGCCGCAGGTCGTGCTCGAGGCCACGCACGCCGTCACGCTGCATGTCGTGTCGCTCGAGGAACTGAAGAAGCACGCCGTCAGGCTTCAATGAACTGGTAGCCCGTGCGGATGCGGCCATCGCCGTCCAGCACCAGGAAGTCGAAGCCGATCGAGATGGCCGCGCCGCCGCCGGCCGGCAGCATCTCCCAGCGCAGCTTGACGGCGCCGTGATGGCCATCGACGCCGTCGCGCAGGCGGAACGCGTTGCCCTTGTCCCGCACCCACTTTTCATAGGCGTCGGTCACGCGTCTTTCGATGCCGTCATGGCCGACCGCCTCGATGGTACGGGCGAGGTGGCTGGCGTCTTCCCGCCAGAGGGCGCGGATCAATGCCCGACGTCGCCCGACGTCGGGCTCGTTCCATACGGAGATGTAGTTTTCGACAAAAGCCTGCAGGTCGCTCATGCCCTGGAAATGGCACCGGAGAAGCCCCAGGTCGATGACGCGCGAGGTAATGACAGGAGCGATCATGAAGAGCTGGCCGAAGATAGAGGGAGCGCTCGACGACTATGTCGACGCCAACTGGCTGAGCGAGCCTCCCGTCAGGCGTCGCCTGCGCGAGGAAACGGCCAGGCTGCCGCGGGCGGGAATGCAGATCTCGGCCCATCAGGGCCAGCAGATCGCGCTGCTCGCCCGCGCCATCGGTGCCCGGCGGGCCGTCGAGGTCGGCACCTTCACCGGCTATTCGTCGCTTTGCATCGCCGAGGCTTTGCCGGCCGACGGCAGGCTCTGGTGCTGCGACGTGAGCGAGGAATGGACCGCGATCGCCCGCCGCTACTGGAAGGAGGCCGGGTTGGCGGGCCGCATCGAGCTCACGATCGGGCCCGCGCTCAAGACGCTCGATGGGCTTCTCGCCAAAGGGCTGGAAGGGCAACTCGATCTCGCCTTCATCGATGCCGACAAGGAGGAATACGACGCCTACTACGAGCGCTGCCTGAGGCTGCTGCGCCGCGGCGGCCTTGTCCTGATCGACAATGTCCTGTGGGGCGGTTCGGTCGCCAACCTGGCCGACAAGGACGCCGATACCCGGGCGATCCGCGCCCTCAATGCCAAGCTGAAGGCCGACGAGCGTGTCGATCTCGCCCTGTTCGCGGTAGGCGACGGAATGACCGGCGCGCTGAAACGCTAGGCGTTGCCGAAGATCGGGTGCTTGACCTTGTCGCCCGGCTTGATTCCCAGGAGCCGGGCGCTGCCGCCGTTGATCTCGAGCACCGCCCGCACCGGAAATTCGCTCGGGATCGCATCGGTCGACAGCGGCACGGCATTGGCATGGATGTGCTTGACCGTGCCGTCGCCCGCGATGAACACCATGTCGAGCGGGATCAGCGTGTTCTTCATCCAGAAGCTGACCGGCGCCTCGTGGTAGAAATCGAACAGCATGCCTTCGTAGGGCCCGAGCTTGTCGCGGAACATCAGGCCGCGCGCACGCTCGACGTCGTTCAGCGCCAGCTCGACGTCGAACTTGATCTCGCGCCCGCCGGCCACGACGACCAGCGACGAGTGTTTGAACTTGATCTCGCCGTCCTGCGCCAGCGCCGCGCCGGCCGCCAGCACGAGGGGGGCGCCAAGCAGCAGGCGGCGGCTGAGCCGCGTTCCGGAAGCGATATTGGCCATGGCCACCAGATAAAACGTGCAAGCTGATTTCGTCAAACTCAAGACACTTGCGTGACACTCCTCGCCTTCTCATAGTGGCTGCGATCATCGGGGGGAGCCGCCGCGCGGCTGAGAGGTTCGCAGGAACGACCCCGGCAACCTGATCCGGTTCGTACCGGCGTAGGGACTGGTGAGTTGGTGTCGGCTGCTCCTCCCCTCTTCGTGCGTGGCGCGCGCATCGCCTTCGGCGACCGCGTCGTGGCCAGCGACCTCACCCTCGATTTCGCCGCCGGACGGACCACTTGCCTGCTGGGGCGCAGCGGCGTCGGCAAGACCTCGCTGCTGCGCTGGCTGGCCGGCCTGTTGCCCGGAACCCGGCGCACCCAGGACATCGCCTATATGGCGCAATCCGACCTGCTGCTGCCCTGGCTCTCGGTGCTGGACAACGTGTTGCTGGGCTACCGTCTGCGCGGCGACAGCGCCGCCTTGAAGGCCGCCAGGCCAGCTGCCCGCGCCCTCCTCGCCGATGTCGGGCTGGCCGACCGGCTCGACGACCTGCCGCACCGCCTGTCCGGCGGCATGCGCCAGCGCACGGCGCTTGCGCGCACGCTTTGCGAGGACCGGCCGGTCGTCCTGATGGACGAGCCGTTCGCCCATCTCGATGCGGTGACGCGGCTCGAGCTGCAGGATCTGGCGGCTCGCCTTCTCGCTGGCCGCACCGTCGTCCTGGTCACGCACGATCCCCTCGAAGCGCTGCGTCTCGGCCATCAGGTTCGCGTGCTCGCGGGCGCGCCGTTTGTGCCCGGACCGGCGATCGATCCGCCGGGCGAGGCGCCGCGAGACCCCGCCGATCCGGCTCTGCTCGCCCTGCATGCCGGTCTTGTCGCCGAGTTGAGAGGTCGCGCCGCGTGAGGCCGCTCATCACCGCGCTCGGCCTGCTGGTCGGCTGGGAACTGCTGGTGCGCGCGACCGGCGTGCCGATCTACATCCTGCCGCCGCCCTCGCGCGTGGTTCAGGTACTGATCGACCGTTTCGATCTCCTGCTGTCCGAAGCAGCCTGGACCGCCGCCGAGATGGTGATCGGCCTCGCCCTCGGACTCGTCCTGGGCGCGGCCCTGGCCATCGTCTTCGCGGCCTCGGCGGGCTGGCGCCGCTGGGCGCTGCCCCTGGTCATCGTCTCGCAGGCGATTCCGGTGATCGCCATCGCCCCGCTGCTGGTCGTGTGGCTGGGCTACGGCATGGCCTCCAAGGTCGCCATGGCGGCCCTGGTGATCTTCTTTCCGGTGGTCAGCGCGCTCTATGACGGGCTGCGGCGCACCGACCCGGGCTGGCTCGACCTCGCGCGGACCATGGATGCCGGCCCGTGGGCCGTGCTCCTGCAGATCCGCCTGCCGGCCGCCCTGCCCGCCTTCGCCTCGGGCGCACGCATCGCCGCCGCCGTGGCGCCGATCGGCGCGGTGATCGGCGAATGGGTCGGCGCCAGCGCCGGCCTCGGTTTCCTGATGACGCAGTCGCTGGCGCGCGGCCAGACCCCGCTCGCCTTCGCCGCCCTCGTCGTGCTCTGCCTGCTCGGCCTCGCGCTCTACCATGCGACCGACCGGGCGGCGCGCTGGCTCGTACCCTGGCAATTGCCTCAAGGAGACTGACAATGCGTGCTCTGATCCGATTGACCATGGCGTTGGCGCTTGTCACTCTGGCGCTGCCTGCTGCGGCCCAGGACAAGGTCCGCCTGCTGCTCGACTGGTTCGTCAATCCCGATCATGCCGCGCTGGTGGTCGCCAAGCAGCGCGGCCTGTTCGCCAAGCAAGGCCTCGACGTCGAGCTGATCGCTCCCGCCGATCCCAATGCGCCGCCCAAGCTCGTCGCGGCGGGCCAGGCGGAATATGCCGTGTCCTATCAGCCGACGCTGCAGATGCTGGTCGCGGAGGGCCTGCCGCTGGTGCGCATGGGCGTGCTGGTCGCCCAGCCGCTCAACGCGCTGGTGGCGCTGGAGGATGGGCCGGTCAAGACCATTGCCGACTTCAAGGGCCGCAGGATCGGCTACTCGATCGCGGGCTTCGAGGAAGCACTTCTGGCGGCGATCCTGGAAAAGGCAGGGCTGACGATGAAGGACGTCACGCTGGTCAACGTGAACTTCGCGCTGACGACGGCGCTGATGAGCAAGCAGGTCGACGGCGTGATCGGCGCCTTCCGCAATTTCGAGCTGAACGAACTGGCGCTGGCCAAGGCCAAGGGCCGGCTGTGGCCGGTCGAGACCAGCGGCGTGCCGGCCTACGACGAGCTCATCCTGGTGGCCAAGCGCGAGACGTTCGACGCGGCGCGCGCCAGGAAGCTGCTGGCCGCCATCGCCGAGGCGACGGCCTGGCTCAAGGCGAACCCGGTCGACGCCTGGAACCTGTTCTCGAAATACGGCAAGGATCTCGACAGCGAGCTGAACAAGCTTGCCTGGAAGGACACCGTGCCCCTGCTCGCCGCGGACCCGACGGCGCTCGACCGCGCGCGCTACGCCACCTTCGCCGAATTCCTGGTGAAGCGCGGCCTGATTGCGAAGGCGCCGGCGCTCGACAGCTATCTGCGCGACGTCAAATAGGGGGACAAGGTCACGCCGCCCGGATGTCGACGACCTGCAGCCCCTTCTGGCCTTCGGCGATGCGGACCATCACCTTCTGGCCGGGCGCCAGCGATTCCATGCCGTGCCGGCGCAGCACGGCGGCATGCACGAAGATGTCGCCGTCGGCCGCTTCGCGCGTGACGAAGCCGTAGCCGCGTTCGTTATTGTACCATTTGACGAGGGCCGCCATGTAATCGCCCATGGCGATGCCTTCGGGCACCGCCGGCGTCTTGGGCACGACCGCGACGGCCGTCGACGAATCGACGTCGAGCACTTTCATGACCTGCCAGCCCTTGGGACCGCGGACACCGGCGCACACTACCGTCGCGCCCGGCTTGAGATCCTCATGCCCGGACTGGCGAAGTGTCGTCACATGCAGGAACGCGTCGCTGTTGTCACTGTCGAGTGCCAGAAAACCGTACCCTTTGACAGCGTTGAACCACTTGACTTTACCACGCAGCTCAACTGTACCGACGTCCCCGCCCGTCTCTCCCTGTTGGGTCGTCATTCAACGATCCCGTGTTGTTATGCGGAAATCCTAGCATCTCGGCAGGCGGGCGCAACAGCCCTTGTCGCGGTCGCGCTCGGCGCTGTAGACGGCACTGCCTATGCAATCAATGGAGGTGAACGATGTTCCGGACCGACCTTTTCAAGGGCAAGCGATTCCTCGTCACGGGAGGCGGCACGGGCCTCGGCCGGATCATGATGGAGAAGTTCGTCGAACTGGGCGCCGACTGCGTGATCTGCGGCCGGCGTGGCGCAGTCCTGGAGGAAACGGCCCGCCAGGTCATGGCCAAGCATCCCGGACGCCGGGTCGACGTCCACCCGGTGGATATCCGGGTCGCCACGGCGGTCGAGGAGATGGTCGACAGCATCTGGCAGACCGGCCCGCTCGACGGATTGGTCAACAATGCTGCCGGAAATTTCATTTCCCAGACCAAGGATCTCAGCCCCCGCGCCTTCGATGCCATCGCCAACATCGTCCTGCACGGCACGTTCTACACGACCAATGCCTGCGGCAAGCGCTGGATCGCCGACAAGCGCAAGGCGAGCGTGCTCAGCATCCTGACGACCTGGGTATGGACCGGCAGCCCCTTCGTGGTGCCCTCGGCCATGTCCAAGGCGGGCGTGGCCGTGATGACCCAGAGCCTGGCCGTCGAATGGGGCCACCACGGCATCCGCCTCAACGCCATCGCGCCCGGTCCCTTCCCGACCGAGGGCGCCTGGGCCAGGCTCAATCCGCTGCAGGAGAGCGACGACAACCGCTACAAGGCGCGCAATCCGCTGGGCCGCGTCGGCCGGCCCAGCGAGCTTGCCAACATGGCGGCGTTCCTGATGAGCGACGAGGTCGAGTACATCAACGGCGAGGTGATCGCCATCGACGGCGCCATGGGCATCATGGGCAACGGCACCTTCTCCAACATGATGTCCTACAGCGAGGACGACTGGCGGCGCATCCGCGAGCAGATCCAGTCGACCAACGCCGCCGACAAGGCCAGGCGCAGCTAGCCTGACAGCGCCGCCGCCAATGTCCGGTGGAAGTGCACGATGGCGCTCTCGAAGCGGCCGAAGGTGAAGGCCTCATTGGCGCCGCTCGCAAGGCCGCGCTGGATCGCCTGGACGACGGCGCGGTCCTCCTCCGCGCCGGTCGTGCCGACGAACTGGGCATCACGCCTGGCTTCGGCCAGCGCTTCGGCATCGTCGCCGCCGCCGTTGGTCAACGTGTAGGTGATCTGCCGCGTGCGATCGACCGACAAGGGCTCGAGGATGACCACGTTGGTGTGACGCGACAGGACGGTGATCAGCACGTTGGGGAAGAGGTGGTAGACATAGGTCAGCAGGCCTTCGACGCGGCGCTCCCGCGGCGGCACCTTGGCGAGCTTCGCGATGCGCTGGAACGGATAGGTGACGCGGCTGTGGCGGCCGAACAGGTCGATGACGTTCAGGTTGTCGAACCCGTACGGCAGGAAGCTCTCGGGATGCGTCGACTTGATGTGATAGCCCTCGATGAAACCTTCGAGCAGGATCTTCCAGTTGACCTCGAACTCGCGTTCGGCCGAAGCGAACAGGCGTTGATCCGGCCCGATCAGCTTGGCCAGTCCTTCCAGCCAATCGTCGTCCGCCGACGGCTGGTCCTGGGCGACGAACACCAGTCCCAGACGCTCGCTCGCCGTCACCGACACCAGCGGATGAGTCTCCTTGTCGAAGCCGGGGAAGCCTTCCTCGTGCGGAATGTGGCGCAGCCGGCCCTCGAGATTGTAGGTCCAGCCGTGATAGCGGCAGACGAAGGCGCGCGCGCAACCCGAGCCGCTCGCCACTTGCATGCCGCGATGTCGACAGGCGTTGCGGAAGGCGCGGACCTTGCCGTCGGCGCCGCGCACCACGACCAGCGGCGTGCCGGCGGCTTCGCGCGCGACGTATGAGCCGATCTCCGGCAATGCCGTCGAGGGACAGAACGGAACGGGCGAGCGCCGCAGCACCGTCTCGATTTCCGCCGCCAGGCGCTCCTCTGATCGATAGTTGGCGACGGGTTCGCGCCAGACTTCGCGTCCGAGATCGGTCGTGCCGTTGGCGATATGGTCAAGAATGCGCTGCGCGACCGACTGGTCGTCCATGGCCGTCTTCATGGCTCCCGCCTCGATTTCATGGCATCGACCATACGCCCGCCAAAACCACGGCAACACCACTCCTGTGTTGCACGAATGCAACACGCCGAGGCGATTGATACCGCGGGCGCGCGAACCTTGCCAGCACCGGCCTCAATTGAGCCAAAGTGTAATGGTCATTTCGATCACCTACCCAGTTTCAGCCCGGTACCAGAGACTCCCATCGTGCGGTTCGGCGCTCAAGCCAATCTCTTCCACAACTCGACGCGTGCCGCTTTGGCGGCTCTTGGCCCTTTGCGTTGTTGCAGGCAGCGCGCTGTTGAGCGGCGCCGAGGATGCCTCCGCGCAAGCCATCGAAGCGCGCCACTGGCAGGGCGCCGTTGCCGCAACGCGTCAGCCCGAGCATGTCGTCGCCGGAACGATGGCGGAATGGCGCAGCCTGTGGAGCCGGGTCGGGATCGCGCCGCCCGAAGGCTTCGAGCCCGGGCGCATGAATGCCGTCGGCATCTTCCTCGGCCGCCGCGCCAGCGAGGGCTATTCGGTCAACATCCTGTCGGCCAGCCGCCGGCGCGATCGCATCGTCGTCGTGTTCGAAGAGCGCATGCCGGCCGACATCATGATGGCGCAGCGCTCGCCTCCCCTGCCCACCGCCCGGCCGGTTTCCAGCGTGCCTTCCTTCGGCGGCGGGGGAGCCGCGGGCTTCGCCCCGCCCGGCGCCGTCGCGACCCTCGCGCCGCCGGCTCGCCCGGTCGGACAACCGACCTCGCCGTGGGCCATCGTCCTGATCAATCGCGCCGACTTGCCGATCTCCGTCGAACAACGGCTGTTCCGCTAGCCTGTCGCGCGGCCGTCAGTGGGAGTGCCGCGGCACGCCCTTGGTTTCGGCGATCCTCTGATAGTCCACCGCGAAGTCGAGGCACGCGCCGCTGGCGAGCTGGCCGACGAACTTGCGCTGCAGCTCCTGCCAGGGCGTCTGGCTCTGGCTGACATGCGGCTTCCACGCCGCCTTGCGCTCGGCGAGCTCGGCATCGGAGATCAGGATGTCGGCGCGCCGCTTGCCGATGTCGATGCGGACCTTGTCGCCGGTCTTGAGCAGCGCCAGCCCGCCGCCGACCGCCGCTTCCGGCGAGGCATTGAGGATCGACGGGCTCGCCGACGTGCCGCTCTGCCGGCCGTCGCCGACGCAGGGCAGCAGCAGCACGCCGCCCTTCACCAGCCGATCGGGCGGCAGCATGTTCACCACTTCGGCGGCGCCGGGATAGCCGACCGGCCCGGCGTTGCGGATGAACAGGATGCTGCTCTCGTCGATCGGCAGCTTGGGGTCGTTGATGCGATGGTGATAGTCCTCGGGACCGTCGAACACGATCGCCGTGCCCTCGAAGGCGTCCTTGTCGCCCTTGCGCTCGAGATACTTCTTGCGGAACTCCGGCGAGATGACCGAGGTCTTCATGATCGCCGAGTCGAAGAGATTGCCGCTCAGCACGGCGAAGCCGGCCTGGCCGAGCATGGGCTTGTCGTAGGTCTTGATCACCTCGCCGTCGGCCGGCTGCGCCCCCTTCAGGTTCTGCGCCATGGTCTTGCCGGTGACGGTGAGCGCATTGCCGTGGATCTTCTTCCTGGCCAGCAGTTCGGCCATCACCGTCGGCACGCCGCCGGCGCGATAGAACGCTTCGCCGAGATATTTGCCGGCCGGCATGCAGTTCACCAGCAGCGGGATATCGTAGCCGACCCTGTCCCAATCCGCGTTGTCGAGCTCGACGCCGGCATGGCGGGCGATGGCGTTGATGTGCGGCGGGCAGTTGGTCGAGGCGCCAAGCGCGCTTGCCGCCACGATGGCGTTCTCGAAGGCCTCGCGCGTCAGGATCTTCGAGGGCCTGAGGTCCTCGTGCACCATGTCGACGATGCGCCTGCCGGTCTCGTAGGCGATCTGGCCGCGCTGCTTGTAGGGGCCGGGGATCGCCGCGCAGCCGGTCAGCGACATGCCCAGCGCCTCGGCCATGCTGTTCATGGAGAGCGCGGTGCCCATGGTGTTGCAGTGGCCGACGCTGGGCGCGCTCGAGGCCACCATCTCGACGAACTGCTCCATGTCGATGCGGCCCGCCGCCAGCTCCTGGCGGGCGTGCCAGACGATGGTGCCGGAGCCGGCAAGGCCGCCGGCGAAATGGCCGTCGAGCATGGGGCCGCCCGACAGCACGATCGCCGGGATGTCGACCGTGGCCGCCCCCATGATCATGGCGGGCGTGGTCTTGTCGCAGCCCGTGGTCAGCACGACGCCGTCGAAGAAATAGCCGTACAGGCTTTCGACCAGGCTGAGATAGGCGAGGTTGCGGTCGAGCCCCGCGGTCGGGCGCTTGCCCGATTCCTGGATCGGGTGGACCGGGAACTCGATGGGGATGCCGCCGGCGTCGCGGATGCCGTCGCGGATGCGCCAGGCGAGGTCGAGATGGTGACGGTTGCAGGGCGACAGGTCGCTGCCGGTCTGGGCGATGCCGATGATCGGCTTGCCGCTGCGCAGTTCGGCGAGCGTCAGGCCGAAATTCATGTAGCGCTCGAGATAGAGCGCGGTCATGGTCGGATCGCTCTTGGAATCGAACCATTCGCGGCTGCGCAGCCGGCGACCGCCGTCCTTGCCGTTGGCGCCCTTCTTGTCAGCCATGTCGTTCCTCCGATGTTTGCCCGAGTCTAGCGCGCCGACGCCTCGCGCTCCATCGCCAGCTCCGCCTGCAGGTTGGCGATATCGCGAAAGATCGAAGCGACCGCGAGCGTGCGGCCGCCGCGCTTGTAGCGCAGCAGGCAGTCCTTGCCGGCGATGTCGCCCTCGATCGAGAGCTCGTCCCATGTCTCGGCGTGACCGACATAGTTGATCGGGATGTCGTAGTGCTGGCTCCAGAAAAACGGCACCGCGTCGAACTTTTCGCCCAAGCCGAGCATGTTCAGCGCCGCCGTCTGGCCCTGGCGCTCGGCGACGACCCAATGCTCGACCCGGATCGCCTGGCCGCTGTGGGGATCGGGCCAGCGCGCGATGTCGCCCGCCGCGAAGATGCCCGGCGCCGCGGTCGCGAGAGAGGCATCGACGACGAGGCCGCGATCGACCGCGAGGCCCGCCTTTTCCGCAAGGTCCAATCGCGGGCGGACGCCGACGCCCACGACCACCAGATCCGCTTCCAGCACGCCGCCGCTCTTCAGCTTCACCTGCCTGCCGTCGATGGCGGCTGCGGTGTCCTCGAGATGGAAGACCACGCCGTGCTCCTCGTGCAGCGAGCGCACGAAATCGCCCATCTGCGGACCAAGGATGCGCTCCATCGGCCGTTTCTCCGGCGCGACCACATGGACGTCGATGCCGCGCGCGCGCAAGGACGCCGCCGCCTCCAGCCCGATGAAGCTTGCGCCGATCACGACGGCGCGGCGGGCAGTCTTGGCGCCCTCGACGATGGAGCGGCTGTCGGCCAGGCTGCGCAGCGTATGGACATGCGGCTGGTCGGCGCCGGGGATCGACAGGCGGACGGGCTCCGCCCCCGTCGCCAGCAGCAGCCGGTCATAGGGGACCTTGCCGCCGTCGGCGAGCGCCAGTTCGCGCGAGCGCGCATCGATGGCCGCGACAGTCGTCTTGAGCCTGAGCTCGATGCCGTTGTCGGAATAGAATTCGTCCGGCCGGAGCGGTACCCATTCCTCGGGCGCGCTGCCGGCGAGATAGTCCTTCGACAGGTTGGGGCGGTCGACAGGCGCGGCGTCGTCGCTGCTCAGCATGACGATGCTTCCCTCGAACCGCTCCCGCCTCAGCATCTCCGCCGCCGCAAAGCCCGCCGCGCCGCCGCCCACGATCACGACCCTGTCCGGGGCGGCGCCGGCCGGCATGCGCCGCGGGGCGGGTTTTTCGTCGCGCTTCTGGCCCACGAAGATCCTGCCGTCGCGCTGCTCGACCGACCAGCAATCGAGCGGGCTCAGGGCCGGCGGGCGCACGGCTTCGCCGGTGCGCAGGCTGAAGCAGGCATGGTGCCACGGGCAGCGCACGGTGTCGCCGACCAGCAGGCCTTCGGCGAGCGGCCCGTGATAGTGGCTGCATTGGGCGGCCACCGCGAATACCTCGCCGTCGTGGCGCGCCAGCAGCACCTGCTCGTCGCCGACATGGCCCACCAGCATGCCGCCGTCGGCCAGTTCGGTCGCGGCGATGCCCTGCGTCAGGTCGGGACCACCGGGCTTGGCTTCATTCTCGGCCATGTTGCTCTCCTTCGATCGGAGTTGAGCGCGGGGCCGCACCATGGGAAACCTGCGGCGCCATGTCCACCTCTCCCGCCCTCGTCAGCCTCGGCGAGCCGCTCATCGAGTTCAACAGGCCGCGCGGCGGCGATGGCCGGACCTGGCTGCAGGGCTTCGGCGGCGATTCGCAGAATGTCGCGATCGCGGCGGCCCGCCAGGGCGCCTCGGCCGGCTATTTCACCAGCCTCGGCCAGGACTGGATGGGCGATGCCTTCCTCGATCTGTGGCGCGCCGAAGGCGTCGATGCCTCCCGCGTCAGCCGCCATCCCACCGCCCCGACGGGCGTCAGCTTCGTCACCCACGGCGCGGCCGGCCACAAGTTCGACTATCTGCGCAAGAACTCCGCCGCCTCGCTGATGACGCCGCATGACCTGCCGGCCGACTACATCGCCGGCGCCCGCTTCCTCCACCTCTCGGCCATCGGCCAGGCCATCAGCGAGAGCGCGCGCGAGACCTGCGACGCGGCCATCGCCGCCGCCCGCGCCGCCGGCGTCAAGGTGTCCTACGACACCAACCTGCGCCTCAGGCTGTGGGACCTCGACGCCGCGCGGCGCACGATCGACGCCACCATCGCGCGCTGCGACATCGCGCTGCCGAGCCTCGACGATTCGCAGCAGCTCACCGGCCTGTCGCAGCCCGATGCCATCGCCGATCACTATCTGAAGCTCGGCGCGCCGCTGGTCGCCCTCAAGATGGCGGCCGAGGGCTGCCTGGTCGCCACGCCCCGCGAGCGCATCCGCGTGGCCGGCCATCGCGTCGAAGCGGTCGACGCCACCGGCGCCGGCGACACCTTCGATGGCGCCTTCCTGGCCCGCCTGCTGGCCGGCGACGATGTCGAGGCCGCCGCCCGCTACGCCAATGTCGCCGCCGCGCTGTCGACGCAGGGCTACGGCGCCGTGACGCCTATTCCGCGGGCGGCCGAAGTCCTGGCTGCATTGAAAGCCGGCTGACGCGCGGCAGCAGCGCGCGCAGGAAGCGGGCGAACACGCTCGCCTGCTGGCCGAGCCATCCGCGGCCATTGTCGGCGTCGACCACCGGATCGGCGACGCCGGTCGGCCGGTGCCTGCCGTCGTAGACCGCCGTGCCGAACAGCATGTCCCAGATCGGGAACACCGGCGCGAAATTGTGGTCGTGGATATGGCGCTCCTCGGGACCGGCCAGAGCATGGTGCAGGCGGTGGAAACGCGGCCCCACGATCAGCCGCTCGCCGACCCGGCCGAAGCTCATGTCGACATTGGCGTGCGACCAGCTCTCGATCAGCCGGCCGACCATCAGGATCAGGATGTAGTCCTCCGGCTGCACGCCGACGAACTGCGCGAAGACGACAAGGGCCAGCGTCACCAGCAGGTCGTCGACGATATGGTTGCGGTCGTCGCTCCACACCGTCACCTGCCGCTGGCTGTGGTGCAGGCTGTGCAGCGCCCACCACCAGGAAAACCCGTGCTGGGCGCGGTGCAGCCAATAGGCGGCGAAGTCGTAGAGCGCGAAATAGACCAGGAACGAGGCGAGCGGCCTGTCGTGCAGCCATGGCAGGAGCTGCTCGATGCGCGGCGGCACGAAGCCCCAGGCGCGCACCAGGTGCTCGATCTCGTTGGTGATCGGGTAGGTCACCACGAAGACCGCGAGCGGCACGATGCCGAGCTTGTTCAGCACCGTGTAGACGCGGTCGACGGCGACGAGATCGTCGTTGTCCGTCCTCTCCAGCGGCCAGCGCTTCTCGAAGAAGCGCATGCCGAGCGCGATGATGGCGATCTGCACGACCCCCAGCATCACGATCTCGACGGCGTTGAAGGCCGGCTCGAACCATTCCATGAGGTCGAAGCGGAACAGCAGCGGGCCGACGAGGCTCTCGAAGATCCAGGCCTGGACGCCCACCCAGATGTCGATGAGATCGCGCATCGGCGCGCCCGCCTACTTCCGGTCGTCCGCCGTCGACGCCGCGCGCAGGGGTTCCTCCCCCGACTTGAGCATCAGGACTCCGTGCGGCGACTTGCCGACCGGCACCGAGGCGACCATGCGCATCCGCTCGAGATCGACCACGGCGATGCGGCGCAGGAAGCGCTGCGTGACCCACAGCTCCTTGCCGTCGGGCGTGATGGCCATGCAATCCGGTCCGCCCGGCACCTTGATGGTGCCGACGACCTTCATGTCCTGGGTGTCGATCAGCGACACCGTGCCCTCGATGCGGTTGCTCAGGAACCAGTGCCGGCCATCGCCCTTGGGCCAGAAATTGTGCGCCGCCTTGCCGGTATGCAGGCCGCCGACGACCGCGCCGTCCTTGGGCTCGACCACGACCAGGCCCTCCTCGCCGGTCAGCGCCACCAGCAGGCGCTTGTTGTCGGGCAGCATGATCACGCCCGCGGGCGCCTTGCCGACCTCGACGTTCCACTTGACGGTCTGGGTTTCGAGGTCGAAGGCGACCAGCCGGCCGGTCTCCTGCAGGGTGACGAACACCGTCTTTGAGTCGGTGTCGAAGGCCATGTGGCTGGGCAGCCCGTCGATGAAGATGCGGCCGGCGAGCTTCAGGCCGTCGGCGTGGTAGATGTCGACATGGTCGAGCCGGTAGGCCACGGTCACGAACCACTTGCCGTCCGGGCTGAAGCCCAGCTGGTAGGGGTCGATGATGTTGCGCACGACCCGCCGCTTCTCGCCGGTCCTGGCATCGAGCACCAGCAGCTCGTTGGTCGACGTCGAGCCGACCAGCACGTCCTTGCCGTCGGGCGTGACCACGAGATGGTGCGGCTCGCGGCCGATCGGCAGGCGCGCCAGCTCGATGCGCCCGCTGCGGCTCAGGATGCTGTAGGACGCATCTTCGGAGTTCAGGACCAGGATCGACTCGGCCCGGGCTACGCCGCCAACGGCCAATGCGATAGCTGCCGCCGCAATCGCCAGTCTATTCATGACGCCCCAGATCACCACCCCTGAACGCCACCTTGAAGCATCTTTCCAGGCGCGATGCTAGGGCCGTTTGAGCTGCGAGGCTGCGGCGGCCAGCCGCTCGATCCCGGCCCAGTCGCCGGCCGCCACCGCCTCGCCCGGCGCCACCCAGGAACCGCCGACGCAGGCCACGTTGCCAAGCGACAGGTAGGCCTGCGCGCTGTCGGCCGAGACGCCGCCGGTCGGGCAGAAGCGCAGGCCGGCCAGCGGCGCCGCCACCGCCCTGAGCCACGGCAGCCCGCCCGCCGCATCGGCGGGAAAGAACTTCATCAGCCGGAATCCCTGCTCGGCCAGGACCATCGCCTCGGACACCGTCTGGATGCCGGGCAGGAAGGGCAGTCCCGCGTCCTGCGCGGCCGCTGCGAGCGCGGGGCGGCAGCCGGGACTGACGGCAAAGCGGGCGCCGGCCCGACGGATCCGGCCGAACTGGCCGGGTTCCAGCACGGTGCCCGCGCCGACGACGGCGTCCGGCACCTCGGCGGCGATGGCCTCGACGGCCTCGACGGCCGCCGCGGTGCGCAAGGTGATCTCGAGCACCGGCAGGCCACCCCTCACCAGGGCCCGCGCCAGGGGAACCGCGTCGGCCACCCGTCGGATCGTCAGCACCGGCACGACCGGCGCCAGCGCGGCGATGGCCGCGATATCCATCGTCAGACGCTCCAGCCGCCGTCGATCACGTTCACCGTCCCCGTCGTGAAGGCCGACTCGTCGCTCGCCAGGTAGACGGCCAGCGCGGCGATCTCGTCGGGCGAGCCGAAGCGGCCGGTCGGCTGGCGCTGCAGGAAGAACCGGCGGGCGTCCGCGCCGCCGCCCAGCGCCGAGATGCGCTCGTCGAGCGACGGCGTCTGCACGGTGCCCGGGCAGATCGCGTTGCAGCGGATGCCCTGGCTCACATAATCCACGGCCACCGACTTGGTGAGGCCGATCACGGCGGCCTTGGTGGTGCCGTAGACGAAGCGCAGGGCCGCGCCCTTCACCGAGGAGGCGGCCGAGGACATGTTCACGATCGAGCCGGCCCGCTTGGCCAGCATGCCCGGCAGGAAGGCCTGGATCGTCCAGAACATGCTGCGCACGTTGAGGTCGAAGGCGAACTGCCATTGCTGGTCGGTGGCGTCCAGCACCGCGCCGTGATGGACGAAGCCCGCGCAGTTGAACAGCACGTCGGCCGTCCCGACCTCCTGCGACAGCGCCGCGATCGCCGCCTTGTCGAGGACGTCGAGCCGGCGGGTCTGCACCCCGGCGACGCCGGCCAGCGCGCCGAGCTTGTCGAGGTCGACGTCGGTCGCCCATACCGTCGCGCCCTCGCGGGCGAAGGCCCGCGCCGTGGCGGCGCCGATGCCCTGCCCCGCCGCCGTGACGACGCAGACCTTATCCTTCAGCCGCATGAGCCCGCCTCCGATGTTCGAGGGCCTGCCGGGCCAGCACCGGCAGGCTGATCAGGATGCTCGCCGCCAGCGACGCCGCGCCCGGCGCCATGGCCGGCACGGCGGCGATCGCCAGCCAGATCCGCTCCCATCCCGCCAGCGGCGCGATGAGATACGACGAAAAGGCCGCGCCCAGGAAGGTGATGCTGACGATGCAGCCGGCGAAGGTCAGCAGGAAGTCGTGCCAGGTGAAGCCCGGCACGACGATCAGCAGCGACGGCGAGAAGACGAAGATGAACGGCACCAGCGCCTTGGCCAGCGCCAGGCGGAAGGCGGTGTTGCCGGTCTTGAACGGATCGGCGCCGGCCATGCTCGCCGCCGCGTAGGCGGCGACGGCGACGGGCGGCGTGACGTCGGCCAGCACGCCGTAATAGAAGACGAAGAAGTGCGTCACGATCGGCGCCACGCCCAGGAGGCCGAGCGCGGGGGCCGCGATCGTCACCATGATGATGTAGGTGGCCGTCGTCGGCACGCCGCAGCCCATCAGGATGCAGACCAGCGCGGTCATGATCAGGGTGAAGAACTTCACCAGCACCACCTTGTCGAACGGCATCCAGGCCTGGACGAACGTCGTGGCGTCGGTCGCCACGCCCACGATGATGGTGGCGAACTTGAGCGCCGTGCCGGTCAGCGTCACCACGCCGATGATGATGCCGATGGCGGCCGCGGCCGCGCCGACGGCGAGTGCGTACTTGGCGCCGACGGCGAAGGCGTCGAGCAGCTCGCGCCAATGCAGGGCCGGCGCCGGGTTGCGCCGCCACAGCACGACGCAGAGCAGCGCGAACAGCGCGAAGGTGATCTCGCTGTACCAGTCGGACATCGCGCCGGGCAGGATCCGGCGGCCGAAGGTCAGCAGCAGCGCCCAGGCCACCACCAGCGCGATGTCGACGATCGGCAGGCGCGGCCGGGTCGAGCGCATCAGCCCGATGATGATGCAGAGATAGATGCCCCAGAAGGCGGCGAGATAGGGCGTCGAACCGTCGAAGATCTTCCAGATCAGGGCGGCCAGCGGGATCAGCGTCACCCAGTCCTCGCGCAGGATGGCCCGCCAGTCGGGCATCTCCTCGGGCCGCAGCCCGCGCAGGCCGAGCCGCTTGGCCTCGAAATGCACCTGGATGAAGACCCCGAAGAAATGCATGAAGGCCGGCACGATCGCCGCCACGATGATGGTCTGGTACGGCAGCTGCAGGAACTCGACCATCAGGAAGGCGGCCGCCCCCATGACCGGCGGGGTGATCTGCCCGCCCGTGCTGGCGGTGGCCTCGACGCCGGCCGCGAAGCTCGCGCGATAGCCCAGCCGCTTCATCATCGGGATGGTGAGCGAGCCCACGGTGACGGCGTTGGCGACCGACGAGCCGGAGATCATGCCGAACAGGGCCGAGCCGAAGATCGCCACCTTGGCCGGGCCGCCGGCGAAGCGGCCGGCCAGCGCCATGGCCAGCGCCAGGAACAGCCGGCCGAGGCCGATGCGCATGGCGACCACGCCGAACAGCACGAAATGGAAGACGTAGGTCGCCACCACGCCGACCGGAATGCCGAAGATTCCCTGGCTGGTGAGGTAGAGATGGTCGGCGAGCTGCGACCAGGTGGTGCCGGGATGGACCAGGATGCCGGGCATCCAGGGCCCGGCGAAGGCGTAGGCGATGAAGCCCAGCGTGATCACGACCAGCGCCCAGCCCATGGTGCGCCGCGTCGCCTCGATCACCACCAGGGTGAGCGCGGTGCCCATGGCCACGTCGAGCGTCGAGGGATTGCCGGTCTTGAAGGCGATCTCGTGGAAGATCGCCGGCAGGTAGAGCGACGACACGACCGCGACGGCGAACAGCGCCCAGTCGTAGAGCGGCACGCCGCCCGGCCGCCACCAGCCGGTCGCGGCCCGCGTCGGCAGCGCCTTCCGGTTGGCGGCGAAGACCAGGAAGATCAGCCCCAGCACCAGGGCCAGGTGGATGCCGCGATGGGTCTGCTCGCGCAGCAGGCCGAAGCCCGCCGTATAGAAATGGAACAGCGAGAGCGACAGCAGCAGCCCGGCCACGATCCAGGTGCCGCTCACTCCAAGCGGACGGAAGCGCATCTCGGCGTCGAACTCGCGCTCGAGCTCCGCCGCCTTGGCGTGATCGACTTGCAGGCTCAAACTTTCTGCCCCGACCCCGTGTCGATTTCGTCCCCACCCATGGGGAGGCGCCCGCGCAGGGGCGGAATGATCCCAGGCCCTACTTGATGAGCCCCTTCTCCTTATAGAACTTCTCCGCGCCGGGATGCAGCGGGATGCCGAGCCCCTGCACCGCCGTCTCGAGCTTGATGGTGCGGCCCTTGGCGTGGCCGGAATCGAGCAGCTTGCGCGTGTTGGGGTTCCACAGCGCGGCGGTGACATTGTAGATCAGCTCGTCGGGCTGCTTGCTCGACGTTGCCCAGATGGCATTGACGCTGACCGTCTTCACGGCGGGCACGTTCTTGTAGACGCCCTCCGGGATCTCGCTGGCGGCGAAGAAGCTGAACCGCTTGATCAGGCTCTCGGCTTCCGGGCCGTCGATCGGCACCAGGTCGATGCCGGTGGTCGCGGCCAGCTCGGCGATCGCCCCCTCGGGCCAGCCGGCGACGCTGAAGAAGGCGTCGAGCGCGCCATCCTTGAGCTTGTCGGCCGACTGCTGCGGCTTGAGATACTCGGCCTTGATGTCCTTTTCGGTCATGCCGTAGGCGGCCAGGATCAGTCGCGCGTCGACCAGCGTGCCCGAGCCGGGCTCGTCGAGCGACATGCGCTTGCCCTTGAGATCCTTGATCGACTTGATGCCCGAGCCCTTGCGCGCCACCAGGTGGAAGCTCTCGGGATAGAGGTTGGCGATGGCGCGCAGCACCTCGACCTTGGGCCGGCCCTCGTAGATGCCGTTGCCGTTGTAGGCCCAGTAGGCCACGTCGGACTGGCAGAAGCCCGACTGCATGCTGCCGCTGGAAATCGCATTGACGTTGGCGACCGAGCCGTTGGAGGCCACGGCCGTGGCGACCAGGCCGGGCACGCCGCACGAGCCGCCCTCGCTGCAGGCCCGCGAGCCCGGCGGGTTGGAGATCGCATTGGCGATCAGGCCGCCGATCGGGAAGTAGGTCCCGGCCGTGCCGCCGGTGCCGATGCGGAAGAAGGTGATGTCCTGCGCCGCCGCCGGCAGCCCGCCGAGCACGGCGCCCACCCCGCCCAGCAGCGCGCCCCTGCGATTGATCATCATCGTCGCCTCCTTGATTGGGCCGGGATTAAACCGCGTCCCTTCCATGCTCGCAATGATTGCGCTCAGTTGACACCAATAGCTCTGCTCATGGTCGGCCCGATTTCGGCATGGATCACCATGTCGGCCTCGTCGTCCTGGTCGGTCGGATCGCGATTGAGGATGACGAGCCCGGCGCCCTTGCGCTTGGCGATGCGCGGGAAACCCGCCGCCGGATAGACCACCAGGGAGCTGCCCAGCACGATGAAGAGGTCGCAGGCCATGGTCTCGTCCTGGGCGCGCGCCATCGGGATCTCCGGCATCGCCTGGCCGAAGGAGATGGTGGCGGTCTTCACGATGCCGTCGCATTTGGCGCAGAGCGGCAGCGTGCCGTTGCCGAGAAACGCCTTCCTGATCGGCTCCAGCTCATGGCGATGGCCGCAGTCCAGGCAGCTCGCATAGGTCGCGTTGCCGTGCAGCTCGATCACCTTGGCGTCCGGCACGCCCGACCGCTGGTGCAGGCCGTCGATATTCTGGGTGATGATGGCGCTCATGCGGCCCTGCTCGACCAGCTTGGCGAGCGCGCGGTGGCCGGCATTGGGCTCGGCCTTCAGCATGGTCTCGTCGGTCGCGAACTTGCGCCGCCACGCCTCGCGCCGCATCTCGTCCGACGACATGAAATCGTCGAAGTAGATCGGCTTGTACTCGCGTCCAGATGCCGCCCGGCGAGCGGAAGTCCGGAATGCCCGATTCGGTCGAGATGCCGGCGCCGGTGAAGGCGACGATGCGCCGGGCCGAGCCGATCATGTCCCGCAGCCGCTCGATGTCGTCCATGTCCCTCTCCTGCTGGCCGGCGTTCACGGCGCCGGCATGGCCGGATTGTGCACCGCGCAGCCGACGAATGTCCTTCCTTCGCTCCGCACCTCGACGGCGTAGGCGTACAGCGAGCCGGACTGGCGGTCGGTGCAGCGCCGCTCGTCGATCATGACCGAGAACTGCGGATCGTCCGCCGCCGTGTAGGTCACCGCCCCTTCAGCTTCTGCGGCCCGCCATGCGGGATGCGCTGCGCCGGCTGGCCGCCGGCCACGATCAGCAGCATGTCCCGCGCCGTGATCTCGACCCGCCACGGCGTCTCCCCGCCGGTGCCGCCGCTGGCGATCCATTCGCGCTGGTCGAACCGCTCGCGGCAGCCCGCCGTCTCGACGGATGCCCGGCGCAGCTCCAGCGCACCGATGCCCGAGCCCGGCCCGGTCTCGCGCTCGCCATAGAGCTCGACGAACATCGGCCGGCCGGTCTGGCCGGCCGTCAGCCCGCGCAGGGCCTGCGTCAGTTCCTGGTCCGGCGTGCGGTCCTCCAGGGTCAGCGGCCCGCCGTCGCAGGGCAGGAATTGCAGGCGGTTGCCCAGATCGCGCACCGTGCCGCGCAATTTGACCGCGCTGGGCGGCAGCGGCGCGCGCGCCGGCGAGGGGCCGTCGAGCGCCGCCTGCGGGCGCAGCGCCATGATCGGCCCCTGGGTGGGCGCTTCCTGCGGCGAGGGCATGGCCCCCCTTGTCATCGGCGTCGGCGTGTTGCGCGTGGCCAGCACGGCAGGGCATAGAAGAAAAGCGGCCGCTGCGCCGCATCGAGCAGGCAGACGAACTGCGTCTCGAACGGGGCGCCGCTGCGGTAGGTCAGCCGCCCGCGCAGCGTCAGCGCCGCGGCGACGGTCTGCGCGCCGATCCTGCCATCGACGCGCTCCAGCGCCGGCGGCGGAAACTCCAGCGCCGCGACGCGCTCGATCGACGGGCTGAGCTTGCGGTACTGGGCCTCGCCGAAGGCCGCGCATTGCTGGGCAAGCCGCGTCTGGGCGGCCGCCGGCATGGCGGCGGTCAGGAGGAAAAAGATAAGCGGAAGCGAACGCATGGCGCCGACAAAATACCACATCGGCCGGCGGTGCTACGACAGCCAGCGCTTGCGCCTCTTGTAGTGCTTGGTGTCGCGGTAGGATTTCCGCGCGCCGCCCTCGTTGAGGCCGAGATAGAATTCCTTGATGTCGGAATTGTCGCGCAGCTTGTCGGCCGGCCCCTCGAGCACGATGCGGCCGTTCTCCATGACATAGCCGTGGTCGGCGACGCCGAGCGCCATGGCGGCGTTCTGCTCGACCAGCAGGACCGAGAGCCTCTCCTGCTTCACCAGCCGGCTGACGATGCCGAAGATCTCCTCGACCAGCATGGGCGCCAGGCCGAGCGACGGCTCGTCGAGCAGCACCACCTTGGGCTGGCTCATCAGGGCGCGCCCGATCGCCAGCATCTGCTGCTCGCCGCCCGACAGGTAGCCCGAGATCTGGTCGCGGCGCTCCTTGAGCCGCGGGAAATAGGAATAGACGAGCTCGATCCCCTGCTTCACGGCGCCGGCGCTCTGGACGTGGCCGCCGGCGACCAGGTTTTCCTCGGTGGTCAGGTTCTCGAACACGCGCCGCCCCTCGAACACCTGAACCAGGCCGAGCCGCGTGACATCGTGCGCCCGCATGCCGTCGATGCGCTGCTCGCCGAGCTGCACGGTTCCCTTGGTGACCTCGCCGCGCTCGCTGCGCAGCACGCCGGAAATCGCCTTGAGCGTCGTCGTCTTGCCGGCGCCGTTGGCGCCCAGCAGGGTGGTGATGGCGCCCTCGCCGACATCGATCGACACGCCCTTCAGCACGAGGATGACGCGGTCGTAGACGACTTCGATGTTGTTGATGGCCAGCATCGGCATTCCTGCTTCGGGAAGTCGGGCGGCGATCGCTCGCCGCCCGTCCCTTCAGACGGTTCAGGACTTGGCGGCGTCGGCCGCCAGCTGCTTCAGGACCACCGGGCGGAAGCCCTGGAACCAGTCCTTGGTCTTCACGAGCTTGCCGCCCTTGACCGTCCAGATCTGGACCCAGCCGCCGCCCTCGTGGTCGGTCGGCGTGATCTCCATCGGCGGCACGAGGCCGCCCAGGGTGAAGCCCTTGATCGACTCCATGCCCTTCTTGACCTGCTCGGAGGTCGGCAGCTTCCCGCCCTTGGCCTTGATGGCGTTGCGCAAGGCCTCGACGTGCAGCGCCGCCACGAGCACGCCGCGATTGTAGAGGACGGTCGAGTCCATCTCCTTCGGCGGCGGCCTTGCCCTGTGCCTTGTACATGGCCTGGATTTCCTTGATCACCGGGAAGTCCTTGCCGACGCCGGCGAACTGGATGGTGTTGTAGCCTTCGGCCACGCCCATGCCGCCGGCGGCGATGATGTCGGCCTCGGAGCTGGCCCAGACGAAGCCGATCACCTTGCTGAGCGGGAAGCCCTTGCCCTTGAGCTCCTTGATCAACACCGACGGCGCGCGCCCGAACAGGTGGGCGATGATGAAGTCCGGCTTGAAGCGGGCGGTGATGTCGAGGACCTGCGCGCCCATTTCGAGACCGGGCGCCGGCACCGCGAAGGTCCGCATCTCGAAGCCCTCGGCCTTGGCGAGGTCCTCGAGGATCGGCAACGGCTCCTTGCCCGCCGGGTTGTCGTAGAAGATGTAGGCGATCTTCTTGCCCTTGAGCTTGCCGCCCAGCTTCTCCTTGGCGAACTCCACCGCTGCACCGGCCTGCGACCAGTAGCTGGCCGCGATCGGGAAGGTGTAGGGATAGCGCTTGCCGTCGGCCGCCGAGGCCGTGCCGAAGCCCGGCGACGTGCCGAGGATCTTGTCCTCCTCGAGCTTCTTGTTCAGCGCCGCCGTTTGCGGCGTGCCGTAGAGGCCCTCGAGAACGGCGCCTTCCTTCTTGAAGCGTTCGTGCGCCTCGATGGCCGGCGGCACCTTGTACTCGTTGTCGATCTCGAGGACCTTGATCTTGTGGCCCTCGACCCCGCCCTTGCTGTTCACCAGGGCGATATAGTCCTGATAGCCGGGGCACAGCACCGTGCCCACGTTCGCCGTCGGCCCGGTGCGGTCGCATTGCAGGCCGAACACGACTCTTCCTGGGCGAACGCTTGGCCTCCGCCCAACGCCAGGGTGGCGGTCGTTGCCGCCAGTCCCAGCCAACTCTTAACGAACCTCGTCATGGGTTCCTCCCTTGCGACAATGCCCCGCCCTAGTACGAGAAGGGCCAAACCCGGAAATAGCTCCGGATATTCCTCCACAGCCGGTTGAGCCCCTCGGGCTCGACGATCAAGAAGAAGATGATCAGGCCGCCAAACACACCAAGCCGCAGGCCGGAGATCACGTTCGCCATCTGCGCCGTGGTGAAGAACAGGGACCCTACATCCTCCATGAAGATACGGATGACGATGGGCAACAATGTGACGAAGATCGCGCCGAAGATCGTTCCCAGCACCGAGCCCAGCCCGCCGATGATGATCATGGCGAGGTAGTCGATCGAGACGATGAGCTGGAACTGCTCGTAGTTGGCGATGCCGAAATAGTAGGTGTAGAGCACGCCGCAGACGCCGGCAAAGAACGACGAGATGGCGAAAGCGAGCAGCTTGTAGCGGTAGATGTTGATGCCGATGATCTCGGCCGCGATGTCCTGGTCGCGCACCGCCACGAAGGCGCGGCCGATGCGGCTGCGCACCAGATTGAGCGTCGCCACGATGGCCAGCACGGCGAAGAACAGCAGGAAGAAGTAGAGCCGGCCCTGGGTGTCGAAGCGCGAATCCGAACAGGCTCGGACGATCGACCTCGATCGAGGCCTGGGCGCCGCCCGAGATGGCCGGCACGTGATTGATGGTCCATTCGATGATGAGCTGGCCGGCCAGGGTGGCGATCGCGAGATAGAGGCCCTTGATGCGCAGGCTGGGCATGCCGACGATCACGCCGATCAGCGCCGCCATCAGCCCGCCTGCCGGCAGGGTCAGCCAGAACGGCAGGCCGAGCCGCACCGCAAGGTTGGCTGCCGTATAGGCGCCGACCGACATGAAGGCGCCGTGGCCGATCGAGATCTGTCCGGTGTAGCCCACCAGGATGTTGAGCCCCAGCGCGCCGACGATGGCGATGAAGATCAGGTTCATGATCGACAGGTAGTATTCCTGGACGGTCAGCGGCACGATCACCACGAAGATCACGGCGAGCGCGATCACCGTCCACTTGGCGATCGGCAGCGGATAGAGCGCCATGTCGGCGCCGTAGGTCGTCTTGAAGACTCCGGCTTCGCGATGGAACATCTAGCACCTGCTCATCGCTGGGAGCGCGCGACTCCCGTCGCGCTCATGGAGGTGCCGAGACCAGGAAGGACGCGCCACTGGAGTGGTGCGCTCCCGGCAAAGAGAAAGGCGCCGCATCATCCCTACACCCGCTCGATCTGGCGCCGGCCGAAGATGCCGTACGGCCTGATCATGAGGACCAGGATCATCAGCACATAGGGCGCGAAGTCCTTGGTGCCGCCGCCGACATAGGGGTCGAGGTAGCCGGCCGCGAGGCTCTCGACGATGCCGACGATCAGGCCGCCGACCAGCGCGCCGCCGATCGAATCGAGGCCGCCCAGGATCACCACCGGGAACACCTTGAGGCCGACCAATGCGAGCTGCACGTCGACGCCCAGCATGGCGCCCCACACCACGCCGCCCAGCGCCGAGACGATGCCGGCCATCGCCCAGGCGATCGCGAAGTAGCGCTCGACGTTGATGCCCATGGCCTGCGCCACCTGCTGGTTGTCGGCGACGGCGCGCATGGCCACGCCCATGCGGCTCTTCTTGAAGAACCAGTTGAAGACAATGAAGAAGAGGACCGCCACCACCGCGCCCAGGACCTGGATCGGCGGCAGCGAGGCCGGGCCGATCGTTATCGGTTCGTCGCCGATCGGCAACGGCAGGGCGCGCGTCTCGATGCCGAGGACCAGCGGTCCCCAGCCCCGCAGCACGGCCGCGACGCCGATCGTCGCCATGATGACCGCCACCACCGGCCGGCCGAGCAACGGCCGCAGCACGACCCTCTCCAGGCCGAAGCCGAAGCCGATCATGGCCAGCAGCACGACGACGATGGCGGCGATCAGCGGCGCATCGAAGCCCAGCACCGTCACCACGATCATGCCGGCCAGCATGACGAACTCGCCCTGGGCGAAGTTGATCGCGTCGGTCGCCTTGTAGACGAGCACGAAACCCAGGGCGATCAGCGAATACATCAGGCCGATCGAGGCGCCGCTCAGCACCAGCGCGAGCAGGAATTGCATGTCCTCGGACATCACAGCCTTCCGGACCGCGAGCCTCTGGCTCGCTCATGACCCGTGAGCGCGCGGGGCGCGCGCGGTCCGGAAGAGCATGACATCATTACGCCGCCCTCCGCGCCGGTGCTCGGCCGCCGACTCGCCGTGAATGGCGATGGTCGAGCTCAGGGTGGACTTGCGGCCGTCCTCGAAGGTGATGTCCATGGTCACTTCGGCCGACGAGGCGCCGCCGTAGAAGGCCTCGATGACGCTGGCGTACTTCTCGGCCACGAAGCGCCGGCGGACCTTGCGGGTGCGTGTCATCTCCGCGTCGTCGGCCTCGAGTTCCTTGTTCAGCAGCAGGTAGCGCTTGACCTGCTGGACGTCGGGCAGGGAGGCGTTGGCCTTGGCGATCTCCTCGCCGATCATGGCCGCGACCTCGGGCTTGCGGCTGAGGTCCATGAAGCTGGTGTAGGCGAGCCCCCGCTTCTCCGCCCAGGTGCCCACCGTCTGCATGTCGATGGCGATCATGGCGGCGACGAACGGCCGCTGGTCGCCGAACGCCACGGCCTCGCGGATGAACGGGCTGAACTTCAGCTTGTTCTCGATGAATTGCGGCGCGAAGGCCGAACCGTCCGCGAGCTTCCCGACATCCTTTGCGCGGTCGATGATGACCAGGTGGCCCTGCTTGTCGAAGAAGCCGGCATCGCCTGTCTTCAGCCAGCCGTCGGACGTGACCGTGTCGCGCGTCACCTCCTCCTGCTTGAAGTAACCCCTGAAGACGTTGGGCCCCTTGAGCAGGACCTCGCCGCGATCGTCGATCTTGATCTCCACTCTCGGGATCGGCCGGCCGACCGTGTTGGGATTGGCCTCGGCGTCGGCCTGGCAGGCGATCAGCGCCGAGGCCTCGGTGGCGCCGTAGACCTGCTTGAGGTTGATGCCGAACGAGCGGAAGAACCGATAGGTATCGGGTCCCAGCGGCGCCCCGCCGGTGTAGCACCAGCGCGCCTTGCGCAGCCCGAGCTGGTCGCGCACCGGCCCGTAGACCAGCAATTCGCCCATGGCCAGGCCCAGCCGATCGCCCAGCGACAGGTCCTTGCCGTCGGTCCGCTTCAGCTCGCAGCGTTCGGCGAGGCCGCGGAAGTATTCGAAGATGCGCCGCTTCAAGGGCGAGGCATCGTTGCCCTTGATCTGCATCAGGGTGAGCATGTTCTCCCAGATGCGCGGCGGCGCCAGCATGGCATCCGGACCCAGCTCGCGCAGGTCGCGCTGCACGGTCTCGGGGTTTTCCGGGCAGTTCGCCGTCAGCCGACCGACCAGCGCCAGGCCGAGCGAGAATTCCGCATCGCCGACCCAGGCCATCGGCAGGTAGGAAAGCCAGTTGTCGCCGGCCTTGATGTCGTTCACCTCCACGAAGGATTCGGCGGTGGCGATCATGTTGCGATGGCTGAGCATCACGCCCTTGGGGCTGCCCGTGGTGCCCGAGGTGTAGGCGATCATCACCGTGTCGTCGGCGCCGCCCTTGGCGACTTCGGCGTCGTAGTAGCCGGGGTTGACCTGGCCGAACTTGCGGCCCTCCTCCAGAACGCTCGTGAACGACCGCAGGATCGGGTCGTCATAGAACGCCAGTCCGCGCGGGTCGTCGTAGATGATCCAGCGCAGCTTCGGCAGCTGCTCCTTGAGCGACAGCGCCTTGTCGACCTGCTCCTGGTCCTCGGCGACGATGATCGAGGTCTCGGCGTGGTTCAGCACATAGACCAGCTCCGAAGCGATCGAATCCTGATAGACCGGCACGGAGATGCCGCCCAGCGCCTGGGCGGAGAGCTGCGCGAAATAGAGCTGCGGGCGGTTGTCGCCGACGACGGAAAGCTTGTCGCCGCGCTTGAAGCCGAGAGCCGCCAGGCCCAGCGCGAAGTCGCGCACCTGGTCGCGGTAGGCCGCCCAGTCATAGGTCTGCCAGACGCCGCGCGTCTTCTCGCGCATGCCGGCGCCCTTCGGCTCCTGCTCGGCGTTGCGCTGCAGGAGCTTGGGCAATGTCGAGGTCTTGGCGTCGTCGACCAGGCTCATGCGCGCCCTCCGCTCTTGGCAGTGCCGAGATAGGCTTCGATCACCGCGGGATCGCGCTGGACCTCGTCGGGCGTGCCGGCGGCGATGCGCCGGCCGCGGTCGAGCACGACGACCCGGTCGGAAATGTCCATCACCACCCCCATGTCGTGCTCGATCAGCACGACGGTGATGCCGCGCTCCTGGTTCACGTCCAGGATGTAGCGCGCCATGTCCTCTTTTTCGTCCTGGTTCATGCCGCCCATCGGCTCGTCGAGCAGCAGCAGGCTCGGTTCGACCGCCAGGGCGCGGCCGAGTTCGACGCGCTTGCGCAAGCCGTAGGCCAGGGCCGCGGTCGGTTGCTTGCGCAGATCCTGGAGCTTGAGGAACTCGATGATCTCCTCGCACGCCGCGCGGTGCGCGATGTCTTCCTTCTGTGCCATGCCCCAGTAGACGACGCTGGAAATCACGCCGGCCTTCATGCGCACGTGACGCCCCAGCATCAGGTTGTCGAGGACGGTAAGCCCGCTGAACAGGGCGATGTTCTGGAAGGTGCGGGCGATGCCGAGCGCGGCGATGTCGCTGGGCTTTTTCTGGGTGATGTCCCGGCCCTCGACGGTGATGCGGCCGGTGTCGGGCTTGTAGAAGCCCGAGATCATGTTCAGCAGGGAGGTCTTGCCGGCACCGTTGGGCCCGATGATTGAGACGATCGCGCCGCGCGGCACGTCGAGCGACACGTCCTGGACAGCGACGACGCCACCGAAACGCTTGGATACGCCTTCGACCACAAGCTGGTTATCGCCCGCACGCGCAGCCGCGCGCTGGGCAGACGCGCCCATCATGAACCCTCCCTGAACTCAGCCTCACTTCTTATAATTGGCGCCATCATGCAGGCTCCGGTGGGCGAAGGCAACAAATCTGCCCTAAGCTCGGGCCAGTCCCCCGGAGGCCCTGTCATGCCGCGCCATATCGTCTGCCTTACCTTCGACCACGACCATCTGTCGGGGTTCATTGCACGAGGACTGACCTCACCCACGGCCATTTCCCGCGGCGAGTACGACATGGTCGTCATTCCGCGGCTGGTCGCGCTGCTTGCCCGCTACGACATCAAAGGCACCTTCTTCACGCCCGGTCACACGATCGACAGCTCGCCTGAGGCGGTGGCGCCCTATGTCGAGGCCGGCCACGAGCTCGCCCATCACGGCTGGACCCATCGCCTGCCCGTCTCCCTGTCGCGCGAGGAGGAGGAAGAGGAGATCGTGCGCGGCAACAACTCGATCAAGCGGATCAGCGGCAAGGCCGCGCGCGGCTACCGTTCGCCGGCCTGGGACCTGTCGCCGCATTCCATCGAGCTGCTGCTCAAGCACGGCATCCGGTACGACAGCTCGCTGATGGGCCACGACTACGACTGCTACTACGCCCGCCAGGGCGACGTGGCGGAGCTGATGAAGCCGTTCGTGCGCGGCCGCGAGACCAGCCTGGTCGAGATGCCGATCAGCTGGTCGCTCGACGACTTCCCGCACTTCGAATACATGCGCCTGCCCAACGGCTCGGTCATGCCGGGCCTGATGAACGCCACCAACGTGCTGGAGAACTTCGTCGACGACTTCACCTACATGACGCGCGTGGCGCCCGACTTCGGCATCCTGACCTACACCTTCCACCCGCATGTCATCGGCCGCGGCCATCGCATGATGATGCTGGAGCGGCTGATCCAGAAGCTGATGGAAGGCGGCGCGGTCTTCATGACCATGGAAGCGGCGATGCACGAATGGCTGGCGCGCCGGCAGCCGGAGCGCAAGGCGGCGGAATAGCGTCTTGCCTGTGGCCTCAAAGGTCCCTCGGGCTTCGCCCTCGGGATGACAGGGTGTGTTGACCACAGACCCGCTGTCATCCCGAGCGCAGCGAGGGACCTTTCGTCTTCGTCACGACACCGAACTCCGGGCCACCCGGATCGCCCGGCAGATCGTCACCATCTTGCCGATGGCGTGATCGACGAAGGCCGAGACGGCCGCTTCGATCTGCGCCGCCTGCTGCGGCCGTTCCGCCGAGATCGCCCGCGCCAGCACGCGCGCCCTGTCACGGGCGGTGTCGCGATTGGCGCCGATCGCGCGATCGAGCGAGCCGTCGGCCTGCGCCGGCGTCAGCACCGTCTCGAGCCGCTGCAGGAAGGCCGGCGCGTGGGCGAGATGGCGGTACATGCTGGCCAGGATCAGCGGCTGGGCGCGATCGCCGAAACGATTGAGCCGCACGACCCGCTGCCACGTCTCGGGAGACACATCCCCCTCCGAAGCGAGCTTCGGCAGCACGACGTCCGGCGCCGGCAGCCGTGGCCCCCGCTCCGCCGTCCCCTCGGCCGCCGCCTCGCCGCGCAGCCAGGCGACCAGGGCGCCCAGTGCAAAGAGGTTGATGGTGTTGGAATGGTCGTAGCTCGCCAGCACGGCATCGACGCTCGCGGGCTCGGGCCCGGCCAGCGAGCCGAGCTGCGGCACGACCATGCGCTCGCGGAAGCGGGCCGCGGCGGTGTCGGCCATGCCGTCGAGATAGAGCGGCTTCACGGCGGCCCAGGCCCAGGGCAGCGCGCCCTCGAAGGTGGCGAGATGGCGCCACACCAAATTCACCACGCGCACGCCCACGGTGGCGCGGATGTCGGCGAACAGCTCCGCCGTCTCGCCCGTCGCCTCCGCTTCGGCGACGGCGGGAAACGGGTCGCTCACCCCGTCAACGGCCCTTGAACTGCGGCTTGCGCTTTTCCATGAAGGCGCGGCGGCCTTCGATGTAGTCGTCGGAGGCGAAGCATTCCTTGACCAGCGTCGAGGTGCGGGCGAAGTCGGGCTTGCCGTCGAGCCGCGTCAGCTCCTCGATGGTGCGCTTGGCGGCATGGATGGTGAGCGGCGCGTTCTCGCCGATCAGCCTGCAGTAGTTGTCGACATAGGCGTCGAGCTCGGCATCGGGCACGACGCGGTTGATCAGCCCCATGCCCAGCGCTTCCTGGGCGCTGAACAGGCGGCCGGTGTAGAAGATCTCCTTGGCATGGGCCGGCCCGACCAGGTCCATCAGCGTCTTGATGCCCGCGGCGCGATAGCCCAGCCCGAGCTTCGCCGCCGGCACGCCGAACTGGCAGTTGTCCGAGGCGATGCGGATGTCGCAGGTCAGCGACACGGCCACGCCCGCCGCCGACGCAATAGCCGCGGATGCGGGCGATGGTCGGCTTGGCGCACTTGGCCAGCCGCGCATTGGCGACCTCGCCGATCTTGTCGTAGTAGGCGACCTGCTCGGGCGTCGAGCGCGCCTTCTCGAATTCCGAGATGTCGGCGCCCGACACGAAGGCCTTGTCGCCGGCGCCGGTCACGACGACGACGCGGATCGCCGGATCCTTCTCGAAATCGTCGAGGATGACCGGGATCGCCTCCCACATGTCGGTCGAGGTCGCGTTGTGCTTGGCCGGCTTGTTGAAGACGAGCCGCCCGACCGGGCCGTGCTTCTCCGCGATCATGTTGGGCGTGGGACTGATCATGATGGACTCCCTGTTTCGCATTCCTCCCCAACTCCGTTGGGGAGGAATGTCTCCTAAATCACCCCGCGCTGGCGGAAGCTGGCGATGGCGGCGGCGTCGTAGCCGGCCTCCTTCAGCACCGCCTCGGTATGCTCGCCCTGCTCGGGCGTGGCCGTGCGCATCTCGAAGGGCGTGCGGCTCATGTTGATGGCCTGGCCGATCAGCTCGATCTCGCCGAGCTTGGGCGACTTCACCGGATGGGCCATCTTGAGGTGCTTGACCTGCGGATCGGCGAACATCTCGTCCATCTTGTAGATCGGCCCGGCCGGCACGCCCGCCTTGTTGAGCTTCTCGACCAGTTCGGCGCTGCCGTAGGTCGCCACCCGCTTGTCGATCTCGGCGTTCAGCACGTCGCGGTTCTTGGCGCGCGCCTTGTCGGTCGAGAAGCGCTCGTCGGTCATCAGCTCCGGCGCCTGGATGCTCTCGCAGAAGCGCTTGTAGATGTGCCCGCCCGAGGCCGCGATGTTGATGTAGCCGTCCTTGGTCTTGAACACGCCGGTCGGGATCGAGGTCGGATGGTTGTTGCCGGCCTGGCCCGGCACGTCGTGGGCGATGGTCCAGCGCGCGGCCTGGAAGTCGCACATCGAGATCATGGCCTGCAGCAGCGAGCTCGAGATCCACTGGCCCTGCCCCGACGTCTCGCGCTCCAGCAGCGCGATCAGGATGCCGATGGCGCAGTGCAGGCCCGCGCCCACGTCGGCCACGGCGATGCCGGCGCGCACCGGGCCGCCGCCCGGCATGCCGGTGACCCACATCAGGCCGCCCATGCCCTGGGCGATCTGGTCGAAGCCGGCGCGCTCGGCATAGGGGCCGTCCTGGCCGAAGCCCGAGATCGAGCCCAGCACGATGCGCGGATTGACCTTCTTCAGGCTCTCGTAGTCGATGCCGAGCCGGAACTTCACGTCGGCGCGGTAGTTCTCGACCACCACGTCGGCCTTCTCGACCAGCTTCATGAAGACGGCCTTGCCGTCGGGCTCCTTCAGGTTGAGCGTGATCGAGCGCTTGTTGCGGTGCAGGTTCTGGAAGTCGGGCCCATGGCGCGGCCCGCCCATGTCGGCATCGCCCGCGCCCGGCGGCATCTCGACCTTGATGCAGTTGGCGCCCCAGTCGGCGAGGTAGCGCACGGCGGTCGGGCCGGCGCGCACCCGCGTCAGATCGAGCACGGTGAAACGGGCAAGCGGTCCTGCGGTCATGGATTCACTCTGCTGTTAAAGTCGATCGCGACCCATGCCACCTCACCCGGTGGTGAAGTATTCCTATTCCACCCGTACCATGGCGGCGGGATCGATCTCCAGCCAGACGCGGCTGCCGACCTCGAAAACCGTGCTGGGCGCCGTGGAGACGCGCAAGGCCTTGGTGCCGCCCAGCGGACGCGCCTGGTAATCCCAGTATTCGCCGAGATAGGACCGCCCTGCGATCTCTGCCTCCACGCCGAGCTTCCCGCCGTTGGGCTTGCTGCCGGCAAGGGCAATCGCCTGCGGCCGGAGAGAATAGAGCAGCGCGCCGGACTGGCTCGCCCCCTCCAGCGTCGCGGCGGCGGCGGAGAAGCCGTCGAAGCGCACCTCGTTGCCCTGGCGCGCGCCTTCCAGGAAATTCGTGCGGCCGATGAAGCCCGCCACGAACCGGCTCCTCGGCCGGGCATAGAGCACGTGCGGGGCGTCGACCTGCTCGATCCGCCCCTTGTTCATCACCACGATGCGGTCGGAGGTCACCATGGCCTCGGACTGGTCGTGGGTGACGTATACCGTCGTGATCCTGAACTCGTCGTGCAGCCGGCGGATCTCGAAGCGCATCTCCTCGCGCAGGTTGGCGTCGAGGTTGGAGAGCGGCTCGTCGAGCAGCAGCACTTCGGGCTCGACCACGATGGCGCGCGCCAGCGCCACGCGCTGCTGCTGGCCGCCCGACAGTTCCGCCGGATAGCGCCCCTTCAGGCCGCGCATCTGGACCACGTCGAGGATCTTGTCGACCCTGCGGTCGATCTCGGCATTGCCGAGCCTGCGCACCTGCAGGCCGAAGCCGACATTCTCGCCCACCGTCATGTTCGGCCAGATGGCGTAGCTCTGGAAGATCATCGACATGCGCCGCTTCTCCGGCGGCACGACTCCCGAGGCGATGGAGATCGTCTGGCCGTCCAGCTCGATGGTGCCGGAGGTGGGCGGCATGAAGCCCGCCAGCATGCGCAAGGTCGTCGTCTTGCCGCAGCCCGACGGCCCCAGCAGCGAGACGAATTCGCCCTGCTGGAGTTCCAGGGAGAAATCCTTCACGGCCTCGAAGGCGCCGAAGCTCTTGGTGATGTCGCGCAGGACAAGCTTGCTCATGTTGCGTTGCGCCTCAGCATGAAGTCGCGTCCGAGCGCGCGCTGCCCGATCCACAGCAGCGGCAGGGTCAGCACCTGGAGGATCAGCGCCAGCGCCGCGAGATACTCGAAGTTCCCCTCCTCGCTCATGTCGAAGATCATCACCGACACGACCTTGGTGTTTGGGCCGTACAGGAAGATCGCCGAGGACAGTTCGCGCGTGGCCGGGATGAAGATCAGCAGCCAGGCGCCCAGCAGGCTGCGCTTGAGCAGCGGGGCCACGACGCGGCGCAGCGCCGTGAGGCGACTGCCCCCCAGGATGCGCACCGCCTCCTCCATCTCGGGGTTGAGGCTGCGCAGCGCGGCGCTGGCGTTGACATAGCCGATCGGCAGGAAGCGCGTGGTGAAGGCCAGGATCAGGATCCACGCCGTGCCGTAGAGCGCGAGCGGCGGCGGCGCATAGGCGGCATAGAAGCCGATCGCCAGCACCACGCCGGGGATCACGAACGGCGCGACGCAGAGGAAGCCCAGGACTCCGCGCGAACGGGATCAGCCGGCGCGTCACGATGTAGGCCACGCCCAGCGTGATGATCACCGCCACCGTGGCCGCGGCGCCGCCGAAGAGGAAGGTGTTGATCACCGACTGCGCCGCCGTCGCATGCTCGAACAGCACGAACCTGAAGTTCTTGAGCGAGATGTTGTCGAGCGAGAAGCCGCGTCCCCAGGCCTTGGCGAAGGCCGCCTGCAGCAGGAACAGATAGGGCAGGAAGACCGAGAGCGTGGCGATCGCCATGGCATAGCCGAACATCGCCCAGCGCCAGCGGCCGAGCTGGATCGGCCGCCGTTCGCCGCCCTTGCCGGTGAGCGCCACGAAGCCCTTGCGGCGGGTCATCAGCCGCTGCACCAGGATCAGCATCACGGTGACGCCGAGCAGCGGCATGGCATAGGCGGCCGCGACCTCGACCCGCACCGGATTGCCGAAGAACTGGAAGAGCTGGGTCGTCACCACGTTGAAGCGCGCCGGTATGGCGATCATCGCCGGCGAGGCGAACAGCGCGATCGCCTCGAGGAAGCAGATGATCAGGCCGCCCAGGATCGCCGGCAGGGCGAGCGGCAGGGTGACCCGCCGCATGGTCCGCCACGTGCCGGCGCCCAGGATGTTGGCGGCATCCTCCATTTCCGAGGACACCAGCTCGAGCGCCGCCGAGGTGAAGATGAAGATGTAGGGGAAGGAATAGAGCGCGATGACGACGGCGAGCCCGGTGAAGCTGTAGATGTTGAACGGGCCGGCCTCGGCGCCGGTGACGAGCACGTAGAAGCGGTTGAGCCAGCCGGCGTTCGGGCCGGCCAGCAGGATCCAGGCGACCGCGCCGGTGTAGGGCGGCGTGATGAAGGTCGCCAGCACGAGCATGCGCACGAAGCCGCGCCCGGGCATGTTGGTGCGCGACACGCCCCACGCGAGCGGGATCGCGAACAGGCCGGCCAGGGCCGCCGAAACGGCGCCGAGCTTCAGCGAATTGAACAGCGCCTCGACATAGCGCGAGCGGCCCCACGCCACGGCATAGTTGGAGACGGTGAAGCCGCCGGTACGTTCGGCCGTGAAGCTGGTGATCACCAGGTGGACGAAGGGGCTCACCACCAGGAACAGCAGGACCGCGATGATGGCGATCCACAGCAGCCAGGTCGCGTCCCAGCCGCCGATGCGCGCCGGTCGCACCGACGCGCCTGCAAGCGTGGGCGTCGCGACCGTCATGACACCAATGGTGTCATCCCGAGGCCGCAGGCCGAGGGATCTTTCCGGATCAGCAAAGGTCCCTCGCTGCGCTCGGGATGACAATGTTTGCTGAACATCTGCCTGCCTAGTTCCCGAACGTGTCGCGCCACTGCTCGATGACCTCCGGAATGCCCTTGTCGATCTCGGCCACGGTCGGCCGGATGGTCTTGATCTCGCTGATCGGCTTGCCGCCCGGCGGCGCCGGGACTTCGGGCCGCAGCGGGATGGCGAAGTGCTTGGCGTTTATCTTCGCCGCCTCGATCGAATAGAGGTACTCCATGAAGAGCTTGGCGGCATTGGGATGCTTGGTGCCCTTCATGATCCCCGACGGGGCGATGATCAGCACGGCGCCGTCGCTGGGATAGGACACCGCCAGGGGATTGCCGCGCGCCGCGCTGAACAGCGTCGAGCCGTCGGCGCCGGCCGCCACCTGCCGCTCGCCGGCGTTGAGCGCCGTCACCGTGTCGTTGATGGAGCGGCCGATCTGCGGCTTGTTCTTCTCCAGCTTCTCGAAATAGTCCCAGCCGTAGAGGTTCTTCATCGTCAGCACCCAGGTGCCGACATAGCCCGAGAAGCCCGGATGGCCGGTCGAGACCTTGCCTTTCCACTTGATGTCGAGCAGGTCGGTCCACTTCTTGGGCGCCTCCTCGGGCTTCACCTTGGAGGTGTTGTAGGTGAGCACGACGAGGCCGGCCGAGGTCGTGTGGTAGTAGCCGTCGGGATCGAGGTTCTGGAACGCCGGCAGGATCTTGGAGGCCGCCTCCGGCGTGTATTTCACGAAGCGCCCCTCGGCCTTCAGCCGCACGTCGTGGCCGATATCGGTCGACGAGAAGACGTCGCAGACGGCCTGGTTGTTCTTGAGATCCTGCAACAGGCGCTGATAGGCGACCTGCGCGGTCGTGCGCACGACGTTGACCTTGATTCCGTAGAGCTTGGTGAAGTCGGCGCCGAGTTCCTCAGCGCCTTCGGAGGTATAATGGGCGATGTACCAGGTGAGCTCGCCTTCCTTCTTGGCAGCTTCTTCGAGAGCCTTCATGTCGGCGCGCGCGGCGACCGGCCCGAAGGCGAGCGCGACGACCACGGCAAGGCTTGCCAACCTCTTCATCAGTTCCTCCCTCAGCGAGACCTTATTATGGTGGCGCGGGATACGATCACACGGAGCGGCACGCGACAAGGGTGAGCCGCCGCAAGCGAGCGCATGACGGAAGATCAATCCGCCAGATGGGCGACCTACTACCAGAAACTGCGTGACCGGCCGCCGCGCCGCACGCTGCTGGCGGCGCTCGATCGTTTCGGGCCGCCTCCGCCCGGCGCGCTTGCCGTCGACCTCGGCTGCGGCGACGGCCGCGACGTCGTCGAATTGCTGCGCCGCGGCTGGAAGGTGATCGCCGTCGACTCCGAGCCGGAAGCGCTGCGCCAGCTTCAGGCGAGGCCCTTGCCGCCGGGCAGCGACCTCACGCCGATCGCGGCGCGCTTCGAGGACGTGCCGCTGCCGCTCGACGTCAGCCTGGTCAATTCGAGCTTCGCCATGCCGCTTTGCGAGCCGCAGGCCTTCCATGCCTTGTGGGAGCGCATTCGTGAGGCGTTGCCGCCGGGCGGCCGGTTCAGCGGCCAGTGGTATGGCCCGCGCGACAGCTGGGTGGGACGGCCGGGTCTCACCTTCGTCAGCCGCGAGGAAGCGCTGGCGATGCTGAAAGGCTTCGACCTCGAAATGTTCGAGGAGGAGGAAGCCGACGGCGTCACGCCGCGCGGCAACGCCAAGCATTGGCACATCTTCCACATCGTCGCGCGCAAGTCCGCCTAGCAGCGGAATCGCAGTGCGAGGTACAACTCTATTGTCACAACGGCCTCCCGCCGGGCCGTCCCGAGTTTTTGCGCCGTATGGCGCGCAGAAACTCCCAGCCAACAATATGCACTTGACGACATGGAGCAATGTTGTGTCCTTGGGTTGCCGAGACTTGGATGCAAGGATTGACTTATGCGCGTTCTCGTCGGCGGCCGCCCGATATCCCAATCGCCTGCGCTAACTGCGGAAACCCCTGCAGGAACCTCTCGGGCGCCGGCGAACGCCTGCACTTCGGAACGCGCGGCCCGAGGGAGGGTGGCCGAAGTGGACAAGCCGCCGACTGGTGTTCGACACTTGGCCCCTAGGATCGCAGGAGGCACCATGACCGCCATTCCCGTCACCGCCGAAATCGCCCGCCGCGCCACGGCGCTCGCCTGGCGCGACCTGCCGGACGACCTCGTCGAACGCACCAAGCAGTGCCTGCTCGACTGGTTCGCCGTGACCGTCGCCGGCGCGCAGGAGGAGCTGACCGACATCCTGGTGCGCGAGGCGATCGAGGACGGCGGCAAGGGACGCGCGACCCTGGTCGGGCGCCGCGAGACGGTCCTGCCCTCCGCCGCCGCCCTGATCAACGGCGCGGCAAGCCACGCCCTCGACTACGACGACGTCAACTTCTCCATGGGCGGTCATCCGACGGTCACGGTGGTCCCTGCCCTGCTGGCGCTCGGCGAGCAGATGAAGGCCTCCGGCCGGCTGTTCGTTGAAAGCTTCATCGCGGGCTACGAAACGGCGGGCCGCGTGGGGCGTCTGGTGTCGCCCAGCCACTACCAGAAGGGCTTCCATGTCACCGGCACCGTGGGCTCCTTCGCGGCCGCCGCCGCGGCGGGCCGCATGCTGGGGCTGAGCGATCGGGAGCTTGCGGTCGCCTTCGGCATCGCCGCCACCCAGGCGGCCGGCCTGAAATCCAATTTCGGCACGATGTGCAAGCCCTTGCATGCCGGCACGGCGTCCGAGCACGGCCTGCGCGCGGCGCGGCTGGCGGCCAAGGGATTCACCGCCCGTGCCGATTCGCTCGAATGCGACCAGGGCTTCGCCTCGTCGCAGAGCGACCATCTCAACGCCGAGCAGGCACTGGGCGAGCCGTCGGCCGGGTGGCATCTGCGCAACAACCTCTTCAAGTACCACGCTGCCTGCTACCTGACGCATGCGCCCATCGAGTGCGCCAAGGAGATCCGGCTGAAGAGCAATTTCCCGCCCGAGCGCGTGAAGAAGATCCTGCTGCGCATCGATGCCGGCGCCGACAAGGTCTGCAACATCCCTCATCCCACCACCGGCCTCGAGGCCAAGTTCTCCCTGCGTCAGACCGTGGCCATGGCGCTGACCGGCGTCGATACCGCCAACCTCAACTCCTACAACGAGGCCGTCACCCAGGAGCCGCGCATCAAGGCGCTGCGCGAAAAGATGTCGATCGAGTTCAAGCCCAACTGGCAACATTCCGTGGCGGAGATGGCGATCCAGCTCGACGACGGCACCACCCTCGAAGCGACGCACGATTCGGGCATCCCGTGGGCCGATGTCGGCAAGCAGCGGCAGGCGATCGAGGCCAAGTTCGAAAGCCTGGTGACGCCGGTGCTGGGCGCCGCCGGCACCAAGCGCCTGCACGACACGATCGAGCGCATCGAGATGATGACCGACGTCGGCGAGCTCGCGCGCGCATCGGCGAAGAGCTAGCGGAGCGCGGACCTCGAGGTCCGCGCTTTGGCCTGAAGGAGAGCGAATGACGGAAGACCTGAAGACGCGTGCCCGGCTGGTTCCGAAGGGCAACCGCTACGAGGATTTCGAGCCCGGCCGGGTCTTCAAGCACCATTGGGGGCGCACCATCACCGAGTCGGAGAGCACCCTCTTCTCAACCCTGACGCTGCATTTCAACCCGCACTATTTCAACGCTGCCTATGCCCGCGCGCACGGCCATCCCGGGGTGGTCGCCAATCCCATGCTTGTCTTCACCACGGTGTTCGGCCTCACGGTCGAGGATCTGAGCGAGGGCGGTGGGCCGTTCCTCGGCGTGAACGAGCTCACTTTCCACCAGCCCGTCTATCCCGGCGATTCGCTGCGCGCAGAATCGGCCGTGCTCGACCGGCGCGTCTCGGACTCCCACAAGGGCTTCGGGATCGTCACCTGGCACACCAAGGGCCTCAACCAGCGCGACGAGCTCGCCATCGACTTCAAGCGCACCAATCTCGTGCGTCTCAGGAACCCGTAAGATGCCGTACATGACCGAAGAGCGCCGCATGATCCAGGAGCAGGCGCGCGAATTCACCCTCAACGAGGTGCTGCCCGTCGCCAACAAGCTCGACCCCGAGAAGGGCGACATCCCGATGGACCTTCGGGACAAGATGGCAGAGCTGGGCTATTTCGGCATCCTGATCCCCGAGCAAGTACGGCGGGCTGGGCCTGGGCTGCTTCGAGTACTGCCTGGTCACCGAGGAGCTGTCGCGCGGCTGGATGAGCGTCGCCTCGCTGATCGCGCGCGGCAACCTCCTGATCGGCGCGCACATGATGAGCGAGGAGCAACGCGGCCGTTATCTGCCGCGCATGGCCAAGGGCGAATTCCTCGGCGCCTTCTCCATGTCGGAGCCCAATGCCGGCTCGGACATCGCCAACATCTCCTGCCGCGCCCGGAAGGACGGCGCGAGCTGGCTGATCAGCGGCAACAAATACTGGTGCACCTTCGCCGACGGCGCCGACTTCATGATCATCATCGCGCGCACCTCGGAAGCCCCGGCCGGCAAGCGCCACATGGGCCTCTCGATGTTCTTCCTGGAGAAGAAGCGCGGCGAGCTGCCGCCGGGCTGCAGCGGCGCGCCGATTCCCAAGATCGGCTATTTCGGCTGGAAGACCTACGAGCTCGCCTTCGACAATTGCCGCGTGCCGGCCGAGAACATGATCGGCGAGGAAGGCCACGCCTTCTACTACGCGACGTCGGGCCTCGAGACGGCGCGCGCCCATACCGCCGCCCGCGCCATCGGGCTGGCCCAGGGCGCGCTCGACGATTCGATCCAGTACGCCAACGACCGCAAGCAGTTCGGCCGCTCGATCGCCGACTTCCAGGCGATCCGCTTCAAGATCGCCGAGATGGCGACCCAGATCGAGGCGGCACGCCAGCTCAACTACTTCGTCTGCGAGCAGATCGACACGGGGCAGCGCTGCGACAAGGAGGCCTCGATGGTGAAGCTGTTCGCCTCGGAGATGGCCGAACGCGTCTGCAGCGAGGGCATCCAGATCCACGGCGGCGCGGGCTACACCACCCTGCATGCCGTCGAGCGCCACTGGCGCGACGCGCAGGCTGACCAAGATCTTCGAGGGCACGTCGGAGATCCAGAAGCGCATCATTTCCGACCGCCTGCTCGGCCGCGGGAGGAACTGATGAAGGTTTCCGAGCTGACCGGCAAGCACAACTACTTCGAGGACTTCAAGGTCGGCGAGGTGCTGAGGCACGCCCGTGGCAAGACGGTCGAGCCGCTCGAGCAGGTGTGGATCACCAATGTCACCATGAACACCGCCGAGGGGCACTTCAACGAGCACCTCATGAAGTCGAGCCCGTGGGGCAAGCGTCTGGGCTTCGGCGGCGTCACCATCTCGATGTGCATCGGCCTGGCGGCCGAGGACACTGCCGAGAACGCGCTGATGGAGCTGGGGCTGGACAAGATCCGGCTGAAGGCGCCGGTGCATCACGGCGACACCCTCTACTGCTACTCCGAGGTGCTGGAGAAGAGCGATGCCAGGCAGCCCGATGCCGGCATCGTGCGCTTCCGCCACTACGGCGTGAACCAGGACGACAAGCAGGTCTTCGAGGGCGAGCGCACCGTGCTGATCAAGCGCCGCAGCCATTGGGGCGACAAGTGAGTGCACTCTGCTTTCCTCCCCAGCGAAGCTGGGGAGGTGTCGGCGTCTTACGTCGACGGAGGGGTCATGCTCTCCGATCGACAGCCGATGACCCCTCCGTCCGCTGCGCGGACACCTCCCCAAGCGTCGCTTGGGGAGGAAATGAGAGCTCGCCATGACCGTCCTCGGCGCCCTCGACGGCGTGCGCATCGTCGATCTCACCCAGATGCTGGCCGGCCCGTTCTGCACCATGCTGCTGGCCGACCAGGGCGCGGAGGTGATCAAGGTCGAGCCGCTCGACGGCGACCACACGCGCATCGTCGGCCCCTACCATGCCGATGACAAGCTCAAGGCCTTCGGCGGCTACTTCGCCTCGGTCAACCGCAACAAGAAATCCGTCGCCATCGATCTCAAGCGCCCGGAGGGCCGCGAGCTGGTGCTGCGCCTCTGCGACGGCGCCGATGCCGTGGTCGAGAACTATCGCGGCGGCGTCATGGACCGGCTGGGCCTGGGCTACGAGACGCTGCACGAACGCTTTCCCGAGCTGGTCTATGCCACCATCCGCGGCTTCGGCGACTGGCGCACCGGCAGGAGCCCCTATACCGACTGGCCGGCCTACGATGTCGTCGCCCAGGCGTTCGGCGGCGTCATGGCCATCACCGGCCCGGACAAGGACACGCCGATGAAGGTCGGCCCGGGCATCGGCGACCTGATGCCCGCCACCATGTGCGCCGTCGGCATCGTCAGCGCCATCCTGCGCGCCCACAAGACGGGCCAGGGCCAGTTCGTCGATGTCGGCATGGTCGACGCCATCCTGTCGATGTGCGAGCGCATCGTGCACCAGCATTCCTACACCGGCGCCGTGCCGGTGCCGGAGGGCAACCACCACCCCCTGCTCTGCCCGTTCGGCATGTTCCCGGCCAAGGACGGCTTCGTCACCATCGCCGCCCATGCCGACACCCATTTCCCGATCCTGTGCCGTCTGATCGGCAAGGCGGAGATGGGCAGCGACCCGCGCTACGCCACGGTCCAGGACCGCCGCGCGCATCAGGACGAGATCATTGCCGCCGTTTCGGCTTTCACCGGCCAGCGCACCAAGCAGGAGCTGCTGGCCCATCTCGGCGGACAGGTGCCGTTCGCGCCGGTCAACGACGTGCGCGACGTCTTCGCCAATCCGCACTTCGCCGCGCGCGATATGGTCGTGTCGGTGCCGCATCCCGGCCTCGACCATGAGACGAAGGTGGCGGGCGTGGCGATCAAGATGAGCGAGACGCCCGGCCGCGTGCGCCATCGCGCCCCCTTGCTGGGCGAGCATACCGACCAGTATTTGACCGGCCTCGGCCTTGGCGGCGCGGAAATTGCGCGTCTCAAGGCCGGGAAGATCGTTGCCTGAGGAGATGTGACATGACCGACCGTCCGCGCCGCGCCCGCCGCGTCCAGCTTTCCACGCCCGGCTCCAGCGAGAAGATGATGCAGAAGGCGGCCGAGTCGAAGGCCGACCACGTCTTCCTCGACCTCGAGGATGCCGTCGCTCCCAGCCAGAAGCGCGACGCCCGGAAGAAGATCGTCGAGGCGCTGAAGACGCTCGACTGGACGGGCAAGACCCGGTGCGTGCGCATCAACGATCTCACCACCGAATACGCCTTCGAGGACATCATCGAGGTGGTCGAGGGCGCCGGCGAGCATCTCGACACCATCATGATGACCAAGGTCATGACGCCGGCCGACGTGCTGTTCGCCGACAAGCTGCTGCACCAGCTCGAGAAGAAGCTGAAGCTCAAGAACCGCATCGGCCTGGAGGCCCTGATCGAGGAGGTCGAGGGCATGCAGAACGTCGACGCCATCGCCAAGTCGACGCCGCGGCTGGAGTGCCTGGTGTTCGGCATGGGCGACTTCTCGGCCTCGATGGGCGTCACCAACAAGAATGTCGGCACCAACGACGGCTATCCCGGCGACCTCTGGCACTATGCCCGCTTCCGACTGGTGATGGCCTGCCGCGCCGCCGGCATCGATCCGGTCGACGGCCCGTTCGCCGACTTCCGCAATGCCGATACCTATCGCGAGGAGTGCCGGCGCTCGATGATCCTGGGCTGCGTCGGCAAATGGGCGATCCATCCCTCGCAGATCGAGCATGCGCTGGAGATCTACTCGCCGAAGCCTGAGGATGTCGCGCGGGCAAGAAAGCTCGAGAAGGCCTATGCCGAGGCCGAGGCCAAGGGGCTGGGGGCCATCAATGTCGACGGCGTCATGGTCGATGTCGCCTCGATCCGCATCCTGCGCAACACCGTCCTGAACAAGGCGGACCTGTACGGCATGTAACCGCGGTCCGCGTCCCAACCCGGAAGAACCAAGCCATCGAAGGAGGTAACGATGCTCAGACGTTCACTGCTGGCCGGCGCTGCCCTGGCGCCGTTCGCCTCGCCTGCGCTGGTGCGGGCCGAGGATGCGCCCAAAATGCGCATCTCGCTCGATACGTCGGCCACCCACACGCGTACCGTTCTGATGATCAAGTATGCCGAGGAACTGGAAAAACAGTCCGCCGGCAAGCTCAAGGTCGAGGTCTTCCATTCCGCGCAGCTCTTCCGCGACCGCGACGTCGCCAAGGCCCTGCGCCAGGGCGGCGCGGAGATGGCGGTTCCCGGGTCGTGGAGCCTGACCGGTCTCGAGCCGAGCCTCGATCTGCTGCAGGCGCCTGCCTTCTACGGCCGCACTGCGACCGAGGTCTACAAGGTCAGCGACGGCGAGGTCGGAGCGATCCTGAACGGCATGCTCGAGAAGAAGATCGGCGTGAAGGTGGTCGGCAAATGGCTCGATCTCGGTGCGTCGCACACGTTCTCCACCACCCGGCCGCTGAACGCACCGGCCGATCTCAAGGGCCTGAAGATCCGCACCTCGGGCGGCGCCGGCCAGTTCGTCCGCGTCAAGTTCTTCGAGGGCATCCCCAACTTCACCGCTTGGCCGGATGTGCCCCTGGCGCTGAGCCAGGGCACCTTCGATGCGCTGATCACCACCAATGAAAGCTGCGCCTCCGCCAAGCTGTGGGATTCCGGCGTCAAGCATTCGCTGCAGGACTATCAGTTCTTCGCCCAATATATCCCGCTGGTGAGCGCTGCCTTCCTGAAGAAGCTCGATCCCGCGCTGCAGAAGCTCGTGACCTCGACCTGGGCGGAGCATATCGACGCCTGGCGCAAGAGGATGGCCGATGGCCAGGCCGAGGCGCTCGAGACGATGAAGAAGAACGGCATCACCGTCGTCAGCCTGAGCGCCGACGTCATCGACGAAACGCGCCGCCGCCTGATGGCGACGCAGCCGGAAGTCGTGAAGGAGCTCAAGCTCGACCCGGCGCTGGTGGAGAAAGCCAACGCCGCGTTCGGCATCACCGGCAAGAGCTGACGCACCGACGCTCGAGGACAATCGTGCTTGCTCTCTGGGACAGGCTCGAACGCTGGCTGATCGGCGTTCTGGGAGGAGTTGCGCTCGTCATCTACCTCGCGCAGATCGTCGGCCGCTATCTCACCTCCGATATCGACTTCTCGGTGGGCGAGGAGCTGACGATCTACATCGTGATCTGGGCGGCCTTCCTGACGGCCAGCCAGCTCGTCCGCGAGGACGGCCATGTGCGGGCCGACCTGGTGCTGCGCATGATGCCGCCCGAACGCCAGCGCTGGGTCGAGGTCGCGAACTGCATCATCGCCGTCGCCTTCTGTGCCGGGCTGGTCTGGTACGGCTGGCTCGCGACGGCCGATTCCTTCGATCTCGACGAGCGCAGCAACACCGCCCTCGCCTTTCCCATGTGGCTCTACTACGCGTCGCTGCCCACCGCAGCGGCGCTGATGACTGTCCGCTACGCCATCAGGCTGTGGCAGTTCTGCTTCGCCTTCGATCCGGCGACCATGCAAGTCCATTCGGGGCGCGAATAGGCGATGACCAAGATCCTCGCCGCGATCTTCTTCGTCCTGCTCGGCATGGGGTTGCCGATCTGGCTGGTGCTGGGCGTTTCGGCCAGCATCATGTTCGCCGTCGACGGCAAGCCGCTGGTCGGCATCGCCCAGAAGATGCTCGACGAGCTGAACTCGACGACGCTGCTGGCCGTCCCCTTCTTCGTCATGGCCGCCTCCTTCATGCAGCGCGGCGGCATCGCCAAAGCGCTGGTCGACGTCGCGGCGGCGTGGGTCGGCACGGTGCGCGGCGGGCTGGGCGTGGTCTGCGTCGCGGCCTGCGCCATGTTCGCGGCGATCTGCGGCTCGAGCGTCGCGACCGCGCTCGCCATGGGCACCATCCTGATCCCCGCCATGATCGAGCGGAAGTACGACCGCCCCTTCGCGCTCGGCGTGACGGCGGCCTCGGGAACGCTCGGCATCCTGATCCCGCCCAGCCTGCCTCTCATCCTCTATGCCATCATCGCCGACGCCTCCGTGCCGCGCCTGTTCCTGGCCGGTGTCGTACCCGGCCTGCTGCAGGCCAGCCTCTTCGTCGCCTACGTGCTGTGGTACGGGCGCCGGCACAATCTCGCGGCGGAGCCGAGGCGAAGCCGCGAGGAGTTCCGGCGCGTCAACCTCAATGCCCTGCCCGCCCTGTCGCTGCCGGTGATCATCGCCGTCGGCATCTATGGCGGATGGGTCACCACGACCGAGACGGCGGCCCTGGCCGCCGCCGTAGCGCTGCTGATCAGCCTATTCTACTACAAGGGCTTCAAGCCGTCGCAGACGCTGTCGGTCATCGGCGAATCGATCAAGAACGCCGGCACGATCATGATCATCATCGCGACCGCGCTGGCGTTCGGCCAATGGATCACCGAATCCGGCATTCCCGCCTCCCTGGTCCAGCTCATCCGCGACAACGGCCTGACCGACTGGCAATTCCTGCTCACCATCAACGTGATGCTGATCGTGCTCGGCATGTTCCTCGAGGTCGCCTCGATCCTCCTGATCGCCATGCCGATCCTGATCCCGGTGCTGAAGCCGCTCGGCATCGACCCCGTCCACTTCGCGATCGTCGTCACCGTGAACATGGAACTGGCGCTGATCACCGCGCCGGTCGGCTTGAACCTCTACATTCTCGCGACCGTCTCCAAGACGCCGCTGTCGACCGTCATCAGGGGCGTCAATCCCTTCCTTGTGCTCCTGATCGCGCTGCTGGCCGTCGTCACCTACGTGCCCGACCTCAGCCTCTGGCTGCCCCGGCTGGTCTATGGATGAGGCGCGTGCGGGCCTGAGATCGGCCGTGGTGCCGGTGGGCGCCATGCTGGGCGCCCAGATCATGATCTCGCTGTCGGTGCTCTCGCTCAGCGTCCTGATGCCCGCGGTCGCGCGCGACCTTGCCATCGATCCCAAGCTGGTCGGCGTCTTTACCGCCATCATCTACGCCATCGCCGTCGTCACGGCGCTGGCCTCGGCCGGTCCCATCGTGCGTCTGGGCGCCGTGCGCATCTGCCAGGCCGCCCTCCTGATGGCGGCCATCGGGCTGGCCATCAACGCGCTGGCGCTGGTCGTGGCGACCGTGGCCGCCGTGGTCTTCATCGGCGCCGCCCAGGGGCCGATCAACCCCGCCTCCGCCCATGTCCTCTCCCAGCGCGTGCCGCGCGCGTGGTTCGGCATGGTGTTCTCGCTGAAACAGACCGGCGTGCCGATCGGCTTCGCCCTGGCCGGCCTGGTCTTCCCGCAGTTGCTCGGGCTCGTCGGCTGGCGTGGCGCCAGTCTCGTGGCCGCCGGCGCGGCCGTGCTGACGGCGCTGGCGCTGGAGCCGCTACGGCCGCGCCTCGATCGTGATCGCCGCGGCCGGCCGGCCTTCGATCGGCATCTGGCGCTCGATCCGCTTCGTGATGACGCACGCCCAGTTGCGCGTGCTCGGCTGGTCGGCCTTCGTCTATGTAATCGCCCAGCACACTTTCACGTTCTACCTGGTGACCTACCTCTACCAGCATTGCTCCCTCAGCATCACCCGCGCAGGCTTCCTGCTGTCGCTCTCCCAGCTGGTCGGGACGGGCGTGCGGCTGGTGAGCGGCGGCATGGGCGATCGCTTCCCCCGCATGCAGCTCCTGGGCTGGACCGGCGTGGCAATGACGCTGGGCTGCATCGCCATCGGCCTGCTCGAGCCCGACACGCCTTTCTGGATCATCACCCTCGTGGTCGTGGCCTATGGCGGCGTGGTCATCAGCTGGAACGGCACTTCCCAGGCCGAGTTCGCTCATCTGTCGCCGCCCGGCGAGGCTGCCGCGGTCGCCTCGGTGCAGACCGCCCTTGCCTTCTCGGGTGCCGTCTTCGGCCCTCCCCTCTTCGCCCTGATCGCCACTCTGGCGAGCTACCGCATGGCATTCCTTGCCGTGGCGGCCTGCGTGCTGGTCGCTGCCGTCTGGCAGATCGTCGCCGCGCGGCGGCCGCTCGCCGCCTAGCCAGGCGCCGTTCGTCGTCTGGGAGATCGACAAAAAGTTACAAGAGGATGGAGCCCGTCCCGTGATACAGCACGACTGGGGCGCGACCTGCCGGCGCCCGGCTCGACCGTCGAGGGAGGCAACGATGAAGCTCTACATGCATCCGGTATCCACCACCAGCCGGCCGGTGATGCAGTTCATCGCCGACAACGACATCCCGGTCGACATGGAAGTGGTCGACATCCTGAAAGGTCAGCAATACGAACCGGCCTACAGCAAGATCAATCCCAATCACCTCATTCCGATGCTGGAGGACGGCGACTTCCGCCTCACCGAGAGTGCCGCGATCCTGCGCTATCTCGCCGAGAAGACCGGCTCGCCCGCCTATCCCAAGGACCTCAAGCAGCGCGCCAAGGTCAACGAGGTGATGGACTGGTTCAATTCGAACTTCTACCGCGACTGGGGTTACGGCCTGATCTATCCGCAGCTCTTCCCCCACCTCAAGCGCGAGGACGCCAAGGTGCAGGAGGCCGTCGTCGCCTGGGGCAAGGACAAGTCCAAGGCCTGGCTGCAGGTGCTGAACGACCACTGGATCGGGCCGGACAACAAGTATCTATGCGGTAACCAGATCACGATCGCCGATTACTTCGGCGCCGCCATCACCACCGCGGGCGAATTGATCCATTGCGATTTTTCAGCCTATCCCAACATCAAGCGCTGGCTCGACACCTTCAAGGCCGGGCCGAACTACGCCAAGATCTACGAAACCTTCAACGGCTTCTGCGCCTCGACCAAGGGTCAGCCCTGGCAGGCGATCTGAACGGGAGAGTCCCATGATCAAGGGTCTGCATCACAACGCCTATCGCTGCCGCGATTCCGAGGAGACCCGGAAGTTCTACGAGGACTTCCTCGGCCTGCCGCTGGTCAATGCCTTCAAGATCGAGACGACCATGACGGGCCGCAGGACCGGCGCGGGCGTGCTGCATTCCTTCTTCCAGCTCGACGACGGCTCGTGCCTCGCCTTCTTCGAAGCGCCCGACATGCCGTTCGAGTTCAAGGACCAGCACGACTTCGACCTGCACATCGCGCTCGAAGTGGAGCCCGACGCGCTCGACAGGATGTTCGCCAAGGGCAGGCAGGAAGGCCGCGAGGTGCGCGGCGTGAGCGACCACAAGTTCATCCGCTCGATCTACTTCCGCGACCCCAACGGCTACGTCATCGAGCTCACCGCCAAGGTTCCCGGCAAGGATGGCGCCATGGATCCGGCGAAGAACCATGCGCGCGACATCCTGAAGGCCTGGCAGGCCGACAAGCGCCAACCGGCGGCGGTGGCCTGATCAGCCCAGCCGCCGCCGATAGAGCGCGATCAGGCGCTCCCAGTGCCGTTCGGCGGCGGGCTTGTCGTAGCACCAGCGTTCGGGGAAGGCGAAGCCGTGATGGACGCCGGGCTGGATTTCGAGCTCGCCCGGGTTGCCTGACTTGTCGAACAGCGCCTTGAGCTCCTTCACCATGTCGGGCGGCGCCAGCTCGTCGTGCTCGGCGCAGGAGATGTAGAGTTCGCCCGTGGCCTTGCCGAGCGTGAGATGCGGGCTCTCGACGGCGTCGCTCACCAGCCAGGTGCCGTAGAACGAGGCGGCGGCGGCGATGCGGTCGGGATAGCGCGCCGCGGCGGCCAGCGCATAGGGCCCGCTCATGCAATAGCCATGGACGCCCACCGGGCCCTTCCTGGAGCCTTTCTGGCTGTCGGCGAAGGCGATCAGGGCGGCGATGTCTTCCATCACCGGCGGAATGGTCATCCTGGTGCGCACCGCGCGCATGCGGCCATGCTCCTCGCTGCCGTGCTTCAGCACATCGGGCCCGTACTTGGTGTCCCTGCCGGCGCGGTAGTAGAGGTTGGGCTGCAGCACGAAGTAGCCCACCGTCGCCAGCCGGCGCGCCATGTCGTAGAGCTCTTCGCGGATGCCGGGCGCGTCCATCAGGAACAGGACCGGCGGATAAGGCCCGCCGCGTTCCGGCTGGCAAACGAAGGTTTCGACGGCGCCGTCCTTCGTCGGAATGTCCAAAATCTTCTCGATCATCGTCGTTCGTCCCTCCTCGTGCTTTGCAGCATGCCAGCACCTTGCTAGGGTCCGCTCAACAACAAAGGTTGGGAGTGAAACGATGAAGCGTGGTGTGGTGTGGTCGGTCGCGTTCTGCCTCGTGGGTTGGGGGGCGCCGGCGTGGGCACAGATATCCAATGATACGGTCAAGATCGGCGTCGCCACCGACATGTCGAGCCTCTATGCCGACATCAACGGCCCCGGCGCCGTGGTCGCCACGCAGATGGCGATCGACGATTTCGGCGGCAGCGTCCTCGGCAAGAAGATCGAGCTGATCACCGGCGACATCCAGAACAAGGCCGACGTCGCCGCGACCCTGGCCGGCCGCTGGTACGACAGCGAGAACGTCGACATGATCATGGGCGCCGGCGCCTCGTCCTCGTCCATCGCCGTCGAGGGCGTCGCCGCGGAGAAGAAGAAGATCTTCCTCGCCACCGATCCGGCCTCGTCCGACATCACCGGCAAGCTCTGCAATCCCTACACGGTGCATTGGGTCTATGATACGGCGGCGCTGGCCAACGGCACCGGCTCGGCGGTCGTCAAGGCGGGCGGCAAGACCTGGTTCTTCCTCACCGCCGACTATGCCTTCGGCTACGCCCTGCAGCGCGACGTCGCGGCGGTTGTCACCAAGGCCGGCGGCAAGGTGCTGGGCGAGGTCAGGGCCCCGATCAACACCAACGACTTCTCATCGTACCTCCTGCAAGCCCAGGCCTCGAAGGCGCAGATCATCGGTCTCGCCAATGCCGGCGGCGACACCATCAATTCGATCAAGCAGGCCGCCGAGTTCGGTATCGTCAAGGCCGGCCAGAAGCTCGCCGGCCTGCTGGTCTTCATCACCGACGTGAATTCTCTCGGGCTGGAGCGCGCCCAGGGACTCAGCCTCACCGAGGCCTTCTACTGGAATCTCAACGACAAGACGCGCGCCTTCTCCAAGCGCTTCGGCGAGAAGTTCAAGGGCAAGATGCCGACCAGCGTGCAGGCCGGGTTCTATTCGGCGACGCTTGCCTACCTGAACGCCGTCAAGGCCGCCGGCACCGACAACGCCGACAAGGTGATGGCCAAGATGAAGGAGAAGAAGTGGGACGACCCGATCTTCGGCACGAGCTACATCCGCGCCGACGGCCGCAACATGCACGACATGTATCTGTTCGAGGTCAAGAAGCCCTCCGAATCCAAGGGACCGTGGGACTACTATAATTTCATCTCCACGATCCCGGCCGAGCAGGCCTTCCGTCCCCTGGACCAAGGCAACTGCCCGATGGTCGCGAAGAAGAACTGAGGAGACCGAGCCATGGCTGACCAGTCGAACATCTATGTGGGCGTCGCCGGCTATTTCGGGAAACCCGACCATCCGGGCAAGGTCGGCGTGTTCCGGCGGGCGGCCGGCAACGGCGACTGGCAGCATGTGCTGGGCGCCGTGCAGGCCTTCACGGTCTTCGTGCATCCCCGCGATCCCGAGACCGTGTTCGCCGGCACCAATGACGGCGTGTGGCGCAGCACCGACCGCGGCGCCACCTTCCGGCGCACCAACTTCCCCGATGCCAGGAAGGAAGTCTGGTGTTTCATGGTCGACAGCCGCGACCCCAATCGCATCTTCGCCGGCGCCTCGCCGATCGACCTCTATCGCAGCGATGACGGCGGCGCGAACTGGCGCAAGCTGCCGACGCCCGTCATCGCCAGCCACTGCAAAGGCCCCTTCGCCAGCCGCGTCATGCGTCTGGCCCAGCATCCGACCAGGCCCGACGAGATCTATGCCGCGCTCGAGATCAACGGCGTCATGCGCAGCACCGACGGCGGCGAGACCTGGCAGGATTGCAGCGAAGGCCTGATCAAGCTCGCCGAACTGCCGCATCTCAAGAGCAAGATCGTGAGCGACACCACGGCCGAAGGCATGCTCGACGGCCATGCCGTCACCATCAACCCGGCCGATCCCGACGCCGCCATCGTGGCCCTGCGCATGGGTCTGTTCCGCACCACCGACGGCGGCAGGAATTGGAAGGACATGGAGGTCGGCCGCTTCTCGCCGACCACCTACGGCCGCGACGTCAAGGCATCGCCGACCGAACCCAACACGCTCTATGCCGCACTCTCCGTCGCCGCCTCGAGCCACGACGGCGGCCTCTATCGCAGCGCGGACGGCGGCCAGAGCTGGAAGCGCTTCGACAAGGTCCAGGTGCACGGCACTATCATGTCGATCGGCCTGCACCAGAGCGACCCGAAGCAGGTCTATATCGGCGCGCGCTACGACGGCGAGGTTTTCGGCACGCATGATGCAGGCAAGACCTGGCAGGCCATGCCGCTGCCCGGCGAGGTCCAGCACATCTACGCGGTGGCCTGCGGTTGAGGACTGGGCTAAGTCACTTTCGTGAGCGATCCCAGTTCTTCGCGTAGAGCGTTCCTCAAGACCGGCGCCGCGCTCGCGGCAACCTCCGCAGCGGCGGGCTGCGCCGCCCCGCAGAGCGCGCAGACGGCGCGCATCACCGGCGGCAGCGAGTCGGCGTTCCCCTCGCCCGAGGCGCCCGGCTCGAACGACGGCGGCTACAACATCCTCTTCATGTTGACGGACCAGGAACACTACATGGGTCCGGGCTGGCCCTTCCCGCTACCCGGCCACGAGAGGCTGCGCCGCACCGGCACCTACTTCGAGAACCACAACATCGCGGCCGACATGTGCTCGGCCTCGCGCGCGGTGATCTATACCGGGCTGCACATGCCCCACAACGGCATCTTCGACAATGCCGGCGTGCCCTACATGAAGAGCCTGGATCCCAAGCTGCCGACCATCGGCAAGATCCTGCGCAAGCTGGGCTACTACACCGCCTACAAGGGCAAGTGGCACCTGAACGGCGCCATGGCGATGGAGAACCATCCCAACGAGATCAAGGCGCTGTTCGAGACGCTGATGGACCGGGACTACGGCTTCTACGACTACACCGGGACCGGCGACTACATCGAAGGCGCGCTGGGCGGCTATCAGTACGACCAGATCATCGCGGCGCAGGCCGCGCAGTGGCTGAAGGCCAATGGACGGCCGATGACCACCAAGCGGCAGCCCTGGTACCTCGCCGTCAATTTCGTCAACCCGCACGACGTGATGTGGGTCAACACCGACGTGCCCGGCCAGCCGCTGGTGCAGGCGCGGGACGCCAAGCTCAAGATCGCCTTTCCGCCCGACGACAGCACCTACAGGCAGGAATGGAACGGCATCCCCCTGCAGCGGACTTGGCAGCAGTCGCTCGACGGGCCCGGCCGCGTGCCTGCCCATCGCATCTACCGCGACGCCAACGGCTACCTGACGGGGCTGATCCCCAACGAGGAATGGCGCGTGCGCATGCGCCAGAACTACTATTTCAACGCCATCCGCGAGGTCGACCGGCAGATCGTGCAGGTGCTCGACCAGCTCGACCGGCTCGGGCTGACCGACAAGACCATCGTGATCTTCACCTCCGATCACGGCGAGTTGCTGGGCTCGCATGGCGGCCTCTCCGGCAAGGGCACGACGACCTATCGCCAGCAGAACCACGTGCCGATGCTGATCGTCCATCCGGAGATCAAGGGCGGCCAGCGTTGCCTGGAGACCACCTCGCACCTCGACTTCGTGCCGACCATCGTGGCGATGACGGGCAAGGGAACAACGCCGGTTTCCGACACCATGACGCGCATGAAGGGCAAGGACCTGACGCCGCTGCTGCGCCGGCCGGTGAATCCCGAGTTCACCCGCACACGGGGCGGCGTGCTGTTCTGCTACAGCCAGCTCATGGTGCACGATCCCAAGTTCACCCGGATCCTCTACGAGACGCTGGAGAACAAGTCGATCGCCCGCGCCGCGCAGCTGCCGACCCTCGAATCGTTCCCCATCGACTGGTCGCTGCGCGTGTCGATCCGCAGCATCACCGACGGGCGTCACAAGTTCAGCCGCTACTTCTCGTTCCACCAGTTCAACATGCCGACGACGCTCGAGGCGCTCAGGGCGATGAACGACCTCGAGCTCTACGACCTCCACGCCGATCCCGACGAGGTCGTGAACCTGGCCTACGATTTCGACGCCCACCGCGACCTGATCGCGACCATGAACGCCAAGCTCAACGCGCTGATCGAGAGCGAGATCGGCGTCGACGACGGCAGCTTCCTGAAGCTGAACGATTGGATCAACTGGGACGGCGCCCGGCCGGAGAGCGTCAACGTCTGACCGCAGGCTTGGCTATTCCGTCTGCGCCACCGCTTCGCTGTCGCGTCCACGGATGAGCTGCGCGACATCGCCGATATGGCGTTGTCGGCCGGTGTCGATCCTGACCGTCGCCGTCATGCCGGCCCTGAGCGGCGGCTCCCCGACGTGCGGCAGCAGCCGCAGCTTCACTGGCAGGCGCTGCACGACCTTGACCCAGTTGCCGCTGGCGTTCTGCGGCGGCAGGACGGCGAACTCCGCGCCGGTCGCCGGGCTGACGCTTTCGACCACCGCCTCCCAGGTCGTATCGGGATAGGTGTCGAGCACGACCGTGGCCTTCTGGCCGACCCGCACGTAGGTGAGCTCGGTCTCCTTGAAATTGGCCTCGACCCAGGGCCGGCTCACCACCACCAGGGCGAACAAGGGAGTAGCCGCCCTGACCTGCTCGCCCTGCTGGACGCGCAAATTGACGACCACGCCATCGGTCGGGGCCCGCACCGTGGTGCGGGCCAGATCGAGGGCCGCGCGCTCGCGCGCCGCGATCTTCTCGCGCACCAGCGGATGCTGGTCGGCCGGCAGTTGGGGATCGCCGCTCAGCGCCGCCAGCACGCGCCGCAGCTTCTCGCGCGCGGTGGCCACGTGATCGGCGGCGGCGCGCGCCTCGTTCTGCGATTCGTCGCGTTTGCTGGCCGAGGCCACGCCCTTGACCGCCAGTTCCTCCTGACGTTGCCACTGGCGCTGGAAATAGGCGGCGCGCGCTTCGGCGTCGGCCACCTCGCTCACCGCCTCGCGCCAGGTGCCGCGCAGCATCTCGACCTGGGTGCGGGCGGCGTCGAGCTCTGCATCGGCGCTGTCGAGCGTCAGCCGGAACGGCCGCGACTCGATGGTGAACAATGTTTCGCCTGCGACGACGACGGCATGGTCGCGCACCGGCACGCGCCGCACCTGACCGGAGATTTCCGGCGCGATCTGCACGATGTGGGCCTTCACATAGGCATTGTCGGTGCTGACATAGCGGCCGCCGGATAGCCACCACACGCCGCCGCCGGCGATCGCCGCCAGAGGCATCGCCACCAGCAGGACGAGGCGCAGGCCGGTCCGTCCGCGGCGGCTCACGCCGGGCTCCCGGCCAGCGCCTGAAGCCTGCCCTTCACCCTGGCCGTGAACTCGGTGTATTGCGCGCGCTCCTCGTCGGAGAGCTGCGACAGCGCATCGTCGACCGTCGCCTCGGCGATCGCCCACATGTCGCCATGCACCTTGCCCGCCTCGGCCGTCAGATGCAGGCGGTTGATGCGCCGGTCGCCGGAGTTGGGGCGGCGCTCCACCCAGCCGTTCTTCTCCATGCGGTCGATCATGCGCCCGGCGCTGGCGCGGTCGATCTCCAGCATGTCGGCGAGTTCGGTCTGGCTGGCACCCGGCCGGCGATGCAACCGCGTCAGCACCAGCCACTGGCCGCGGGTCAGGCCGAGGTCGCGCATGCGCCGGTCGAACACGGTGCGCATCAGGCGCGCCACGTCCGAGAGCATGTAGCCGATATAATCGTCCTTTTCCGCCCCCAAGGCGTTTCCTCGTATTTGTTGCCTAGGCTACAGTAGCCTCGGCTATGAATTCAAGCGCGACAGCCGTCCCGATGCCGGCTTCGCCGGCCGAAGCATTCTCGTTTGGCCGGCGGGTGCTGATTCTCGTCATGGTGGTGCTGGGCTCGACGCTCTATGCCACGACGCTGCTGATCGCCTCGACGCTGCTGCCGCAGATGCAGGGCACCATGTCGGCCACCCAGGACGAGATCGCCTGGGCCATGACCTTCAACATCCTGGCGACGGCGGTGGCCACACCCATGACCGGCTGGCTGGCGGCCCGCTTCGGCCGGCGCGAGACCATGATCTGGGCCGTCCTCGCCTTCACCGTGACGACGTTCCTGTGCGGCTCGGCCGACTTGCTGGAGACGCTGATCCTGTGGCGCATCCTGCAGGGTGCGCTCGGCGCCCCGGTCATCCCCTTGTCGCAGACGATCCTGCTCGACGCCTTCCCGAAGAGACAGCAGGGGCTGGTGATCTCGATTTTCGGCATGGCCGTCGTCATCGGCCCGGTGATCGGCCCCACCGTCGGCGGCATGTTGTCGGAGATCTATAGCTGGCGCTGGGCCTTCTACATGATCGTTCCGGTCGGTTTGATCTCCTTCGTCGGCCTGCGCCTGACCCTGCCATACGACCGGCCGACGGGCCGCGCCGCGCTCGACTGGACGGGATTCCTGTCGCTGTCGGCCGCGATCGCCTGCGTGCAGCTGGTGCTGTCGCGCGGCCAGCGCCTGGATTGGTTCGACTCGGGCGAGATCGTGATCGAGACCTTCGGAGCGGCCATCGCCTTCTGGATCTTCGTCGCCCACAGCCTCACCGCGACCCGGCCGTTCCTCAATCTTCGCCTGCTGCTCGACCGCAACTATGCGCTGGGCCTGGTCCTGGTGCTGATCTACGGGATGCTGAACTTCACGCCCATGGTGCTGCTGCCGCCGCTGTTGCAGCAGCATGCCGGCTTTCCCGATGCATTGATCGGCGAGATCATTGCCGCGCGCGGCGTCGGCGCCACCCTCGGCTTCTTTCTCGCCATCTTCATCGGCCGCATGGATCCCCGGATCGGACTGATCGGCGGCTTCACCCTGCAGGCCGTGTCAGGCCTGTGGCTGATGGGCATCGACCTCAACGTCGACACCGCCACGTTGATGTCCAACAGCCTGGTGCAGGGCATCGCCATCGGCGTCATCTGGGTGCCTCTCACCCTGGTCACCTTCTCGACCATCGGCTCGGCCAACCTCGCCGAGGCGACGGCGATCTATCATCTGCTGCGCAACATCGGCTCGAGCTTCTTCATCTCGATCTGCGTCACCGAGATCGTCCGCACCACCAGCGCCAATTACAGCCGCCTCGTGGAGCTGGTGAATCCCTTCAACCGCGCACTGGCCCTGCCCTGGGTCACCGGCGCCTGGGATACCGAAACGGTCGGCGGGCTCGCCAAGCTTTCGAAGGAGATCGCCCGTCAGGCGGCGATGCTGGGCTACCTCAACGCCTTCGGCCTCTACACGCTGTCCTCGGCGCTGGCGATCCCCCTCATCCTGTTCGTCCGCGGCCGTGCCCGCGCACGTTAGCCGCCGTCGACGTCAGGAACTTTCGGCCCGAAGGATCTCGCCGAAGAGCTCCCAGGTCTGCCCCTTGAAGCGCTGAAGCTGCACCGCCTGGATGGGATAGTAGTCGGTCGCGCTGGTCGACACGGTGATGCCGGGCAGCAGCATGGGCACCCGGAACTGCTGGAAGCCGGTCGCCTGCTTCATGACGTTGGCGCGGGTGAGGTTGTCGCCGCAGCGGCGCAGGGTTTCGGCCATCAGGAACGAGACCGTATAGCCGCTGACATTGCCGAGGTCGGCCAGGTGCGCGGTGGGGTGGTACTTGGCCATCCACGCCTTGAACGCCTTCATGTCCTCGTGCTCCGCCCAGGTCGGATCGGTCGGATCCATGGCATAGGCTGCGGTGGTGATGCCCTGCACGTTGTCGAAACCGGCGGGCTTCATCACCGTGCCGACGCTCGCCGAGACGTTGTTGACATAGTGCGCCGGCTGCCAGCCGATATCCGCCACCTTGCGCATGGCCTGGGCCGCAAACTTGGGCGTGGCGATGTTGAAGAAGACATTGGCGCCGCTTGCCTTGAGCTGGATGACCTGGCTGTCAACCGTCGGATCGGTCACCTCGTAGGTCACGTGCTTGGTGACCCGGCCGGCCTCCTTGCCGAGGCCCTCCTTGAAGCCCTCCCAGTAGTCCTTGCCGTAGTCGTCGTTCTGCATCAGCACGGCGATCTTCGGATCCTTGACGTTGGCCAGGATGTGCTTGGCGTAGATCACGGCCTCGGTGTGGTAGTCGGGCTGGTAGCCCATCGTCCACGGGAACTCCTTGGGCTTGCCCCACTTCGACGCGCCGGTGGCGACGAAGAGCTGCGGCACCTTCTTCTGGTTCATGTATTTGTGGATCGCCGTATTGCACGCCGTCCCGAGAGTGTTGTGGGTGCACAACACCTTGTCCTGCTCGACGAGCTGGCGGATGCACTCCACCGTCTTGGGTGGCGAGTAGCCGTCGTCCAGGGTGATGAACTTGATCTTGCGGCCGTTGATGCCGCCCGTGTCGTTGATCATGTCCCAGAAGGCCACGATCGCCTTGCCGTTCACGCCGTAAGCCGACGCCGGTCCGCTATAGGGACAGGTGTGCCCGATCCTGATCTCGCTGTCGCTGGCGCCATCGTCGTATTTCTTCTGGCCGAATGCCGCAGACGACGACGTCACGATCGCCGCCGCGGAGACTTCCCTTCAGTACTGTACGCCTGCTTGCCTTCATATTTCCTCCCGACCGGAACTCTTTGGATCCGCACGGGAAGCCTACACCCCCCAGGCCGAAAGCCAAGACGCTACCACCCCAGACCCTTTCGCAGCCGCGCCGCCGTCTCCAGATGGCGCTCGTGGTCGCCGGCAAAACGCAGCACCAGATGGGTGGCCCCGGCATCGACATAGGACTTGAGCCAGGTGGCTGCGCCGGCGGCTGGGCCGGCGTAGGACATCTGCCGTTTGCGCGTCTCGGCCGCCGGCATGGCGTAATAGTGCTCGAGGTAGCTGTTCATTTTCGCATCGGCGCGGGCGGCGTCTTCGTCAATCGCCAACGTCAGGTACATGGCGCCGGTGAGCGCCGCCGGATCGCGGCCGGCGGCACGCGCAGCAGCTTGCACCTCCGCCCATTGCGGCGCGTATTCCGCGACCGCCGGCGAGTTGGGAAACCAGCCGTCGAACAACCGCCCCGCCCGTTCGCGCGCCGGCGTCACGGCGCCCGCGATCCAGATCGGCGGCCCGCCCGGCCGGTGTGGCGTGGGCCCGAGCACGCTCGACTTGACCTTCCAGCGGCCGTCCCAGTCCACCGGCTTGCCCGTCCACAGCGCGCGGCAGAGCGCAATGCCCTCGATCAACCGACCGATGCGTTTTTCGAACGGAACGCCGGCCGCCTCGAACTCGGCGCGGATGTTCGGCCAATCGGACGCAATGCCAACGCCCAGGATCACCCGCCCCTCGGAAATGCGATCCAGTGTCGCCACTTGCTGTGCAAGCACCACGGGGTTGCGCAATGCCGGCAGCAGCACCGCGGTGCCAAGCTCGACCTTGCGGGTACGCGCCGCCACCGCGGCCAACAAAGTCAGGGGATCGTGGCGCGGCCGCGCCAGCAAGGAATTGCCGACCCAGATCGAATTGAAGCCCAGCGCCTCGGCGCGTTCCGCCAGAGCCAGCAGCGATGCCGTTTCAGGATGTCCCTCCATGACACGCTCGCGCGTCGGCAGTAAATATCCCACCTTCGGCATCGTACCCCCATGCCGACGAACCTTGGTCGGCGTCTTTACCTGATGTCTGAAAAATCGTAACAGAGCCCGCCATTCGCCGTCGACCGGTCCCGTGCCTGAGGCGCCGCGTGTGGCGAAATGCGTATGCCCCGACGTAAGTTGAGGTCGGTGACGTTGCTCATTCGATGCGCTAGTAGAAACGAATGGCTCGGGGCACTTGGAAGTTCGACCGTCGGGATCGCTGAGTGGTTTCAATGCGACGCACAATAAAAAATGTCTTGCTGGTGGTCTCCGTTTCGGTCCTCTGCCTTCTTGCTCTGGAAGGCCTGACGCGCCTCTTTCTCGACGACGGCATGCTCTACGAGCTCGAGATGTGGAAGTATGCCCGCGAGGTCAAAGTCCGCGACTATCGTCCCGAGTTCGGCCATCGCCATCGCCCCAACGCGCAGGCCGAGTTGATGGGCGTGCCGGTGCGCACCAACTCGCTCGGCATGCGCTCGCCCGAGATCGGCCCGAAGGCGGACGGCGTCGCCCGCATCGCCTTCGTCGGCGATTCCATCGCGATGGGCTGGGGCGTTCCCGAAGAGAAGACCTTCGTCCATCAGGTTCTTTCCATCCTTGCCGCGCAAGGCCGCAAGGTCGATGGCTTCAACCTGGGCGTGGGCAACTACAACACCACGCAGGAACTGGCGCTGTTCCGGGAAATCGGTGCTCCGCTCAAGCCCGACATCATCGTGCTCTGCTACTTCATCAACGACGCCGAGCCGATGCCGCATTATTCCGAGAACGGCTGGCTGGACGAGCATTCGGCCGCCTGGGTCGTCTTTCGCTACAGGATGGATTCGCTGCTCCGACAGTTCGGAGAATCACCCGACTGGAAGCATTACTATCGCGGGCTCTACAATCCGAAGGCCGCCGGCTGGATCCAGACCAAGAACGCGCTTTCCCAATTCACCGTCGAGGCTCGCGATATCGGCGCCAAGCTCATCGTCTTCAATATTCCCGAGCTGCGGGAGCTGAAGCCCTACCCATTCGGCGACGTCACGGCGAAGGTTCAAAAGATCTTCGAAGAGCAGGCGGTGCCGTTTGTCGATCTGCTGCCCTCGGTCGAGAACCTGGAGCCCTCGACCCTGTGGGTGACGCCGCCCGATCCACATCCCAACGGCAAGGCCGATACCGCCTTCGCCAAGCAGATGGCGGCCGAGATCGCCACCATGCTGGACAACTTATGCCGCAAACAGGGCGCAGGCTGCTAAACGACTTGAATTTGCGTTGCGATGCACACCAAATGATCGCCGTTGCGCGCCTTGCTGTGAGAACCTCCCCTGCAAATCGTTAAGAACACGCTGCTGATATTCGCTTCGATAGCGTTCAGCTTTGTCGTTGCCGAGGGCGCAGTCCGCTATATCGACGGGTACGCCTTGTTCGGCATGCCGCTCAGCGCGCCGGCCGGCGTCTCGAGCGTGAAGCAGGAAATATTGGACCAGGTGCCGCGCGCCGCTGGCGTCGACCGCGCCTGGTTCTTCACCGACCCGCCGCCACTGCCCAATCGGCGCGAGGTGCCGAGCGACTGGCGGCGTCTTTATCGTTCGATCGAAGACAACCCCGCCGGCGGCATGGCATTCCGGGCGTCGGACATGTTCAAGACCTGGAACTCGGTCTTCGCCGGAGATCCCTGCAAGCACTGGTTTCTGCATTATGCGCCCGGCCAGCTCTTCGTCTACGATCCGGCCGACGGCAAAGCCTTGCCGCCCTATCGTTTCCTTCCCGACGCCACGCTTCCCAGCGGACTGGTGACCAATCAGATTGGCTGGCGCGGCCGTCCGATCGAGAATCCGCGCGGCGAAAAGACGGTGCGCATCGTGTTCGTCGGTTCCTCGACGACCGTCGACCTTCATCATCTGCCCTTCTCCTGGCCGGAATTCGTGGGCCATTGGCTCAACCTGTGGGCCAAGTCGAAAGGCCTCGCGGTGCACTTCGAGGTGTTGAACTCGGCGCGCGAAAGCATCGTGTCGACCGACAATGTCGCCGTGGTCCACAACGAAGTCCTGCCGCTGCGGCCGGACCTCGTCGTCTACTACGAAGGCGGCAACCAGTTTCGGCTCCAATCCGTCGTGCCGGACATGCCGAAAGGAACGCCGGTTCACCCGCCCCAGGCGAATGCCGCGCCATCATGGCTGCAGACGGCGGCGCGATACTCCGCGCTGATCGCGCGCCTGCAGGCGGCCGTGGGCGCTGCCGCCTCGGACCTCGATGGCCACGAATGGCCCAAGCCCGACTACAAGGTGGTCTGGCCGGCCGGCCTGGACGAAAACAATCCGGATCTTTCCTATCCGGATCTGCCGGTCAATCTGAACATCATCCTGAGGGACCTCGAGAGCATTCGCACCGACCTCGCGACGGTCGGAAGCGATTTTGCCGTGAGCTCGTTCGTCTGGACGGTGAAGGACGGGATGGTGCTCGACCCGATCCGGCACAGATACATCCTGGAACAGCTCAACATCGCCAACTACCCATTCCGCTACCGGGACATGGAACGGCTGGCGACCTTCCAGAACCGCGTGCTTGCGAAATACGCCGCGACCCACGGCCTGCCTTTCGTCGACATCGCGCGCTACACGCCCCTTCGACCCGGATCTCGACATCGATGCCGTCCATACCAACTACGCAGGCAGCCGCCTGCGCGGGTGGGTCGCCTTCAACCAGCTTCTGCCGACAGTGGAGAAGCACCTCGCCGACGGCTCATGGCCGCGTCCCTGGCCGGCCGGCACACCCTCGACTTTGCCCATCTTCAAGCCCCGGCACATAACCTTCGAGTGCAGCCAAGCCCAGGCCCGCGGCGGCTGACCATAGCTCGGCCGGCACAAAACAAGAACATCCACATCTTCGCCTGAAACCCGACAGGCCTTTCCATCGTTTATTTGGCATCCATCGAAAGGAGCCAACCATGCGAAAGGCAAGCCTTGGCGGCGCTTTGATCGGCGGCCTTCTTGTCGCCAGTCCAGCAGCGATGGCTCAAACCAACGTTGCCTACGCCACTGCGCCTCGATCGGATTATGTCGTGTTCTTCGATCGTGGCACCGATCATCTTTCGGGCGTCGCCGCCGATACTGTCCGTCGCGCGGCCGAAGCAGCGAAGTCGTCCCGGACCGTCCTCATTGCCGGTCGGCCGGACCGGGTTGCCGCCGTGAAGTCGGAGTTGGAACGAGCCGGCGTGCCTGCCCGCGCGATTATCGCCTCACGGGACGCCGCCCGCCCGTCCAGCTCCCAAGCCAACGACGGAATCAGCGACCCAGCCAGTCGGCGTGTCGAAATCACGTTCTGACGCATCCTGAAACGAAGTGCCCCGGCTCGCGCCGGGGCACCAAAAATTGGACTAAACTAGCGCGTATAGACGGTGGTGGTCGACCTAGGAGCCGTTGACGGATCCGTATAGACGGTGGTCGACCCAGCAGGCGCCGGTGTCGCCACGACGGTCGACGCCGCAGGCGTCGGCTGCTGGACTGTCCTCTCCTCCTTGACGCTGCAGGCGGTCAAAGACGTAACGCAGAGCAAGGCGGCAATTATATAAAGTCTCATGGCTGCACTCCCTTCTGCGAGGCAACGGCCTTGATCGTCATCGGTTGCACGGCTCGTGCGGCCCCTCCCTTCGGAACCGTCCTGCGCCCTGTGCGTTTGGGCCTCAAACGAGGTGGAGATATCCATGGATGCAATCATCTACCTAGTCGGCCTGGTTGTGGTCGTGATGGCAATTCTGTCTTTCTTCGGCCTTCGCTGAAGGAGCGCGGATTTCAACTGGCAACGAGTGCCGACTGCGGCAAGCGCAGCCGGCCCTCGTTCGTGTTGCCGCTCGTTATGCAGGTTTCAGCACGGAGACACGGCGCGGAAAGCGATGTTGACCGATGTCGCTCAGGAAGTCGCTGAGCAGGCGATCGCCAGCTTTCCGGACAGTAAGTCCCTCCGCCTCCTGCGGGACGCCCGCGGCCTCCAGCAAGGCCTCGGCGTCCGAGGCCACGGCTATCGGCTTGCCATGCCGATAGGCCTCATGGACGAAACGCTGCACGAGCGGCATTGCCGCCAGGGCACCGCCCATCCCCGCCGGCACGAACACGGCGTCATAAACCACCGACGGCGCATTGGGGGCCGCGCGATTGACCTTCGTCGGCCCGTCCGACGTCGTGATCGATCCCGCGGTCGGACCTATGGTTTCAGGCACCAGACCAGCTTCTGCCAGCCCCTCCAGGGCGCCCTCGAGCTCGCCGGCATCGACGCCGTCTGCCACCAGTACAGCGACCTTGCGGCCTTTGATGCTGGGCGGAGGCTTGTCCATGCTGAGGGCGGGCGACGTCAGCCTGGCAGCATCCTTATGGAGAGGACCCGCCGGCGTGGGAGCCGACGGTGTCGGCGCCTGTGGCGTGCCCGCCGGGCTCACGGCGATGCCGGTCGCCTCCGAAACCATGCTCGCCAGATCCTTGTCGATGTTGACCAGGATCTCGTTCATGGTGCGGTTACGGACGCCCTCGTCCACTACCTGGTTTAGCTCGAAGGCGAAGGCCGCTGCGATGTGATCCTTCTCCCAGTCACTCATGCTGTTCCAGAACTGCGTCGCCTGGCTGAAATGATCGGCGAAGCTCGGGCTGCGTTCCCGCACCTTGGCGCCGGACTCCTTCACCGCCACCGAGCGGAACGCGGCGGCTGCGTCTGGTGAGTGCATGGGGCAGCCCCCGCCGAGGCTGTTGGGAAAATACGCGACTTTGCCCTTGTTGACGGTCATGCGGCCAAAGCCGTCGCGCTGGTTGTTGTCGGCTGGCCTCAGCGAGCGATTGATCGGCAACTCATGGAAATTGGGACCGACCCGACGAAGCTGGGTGTCGATGTAGGAGAACAGCCGCCCCTGCAACAACGGATCGTTGGTGAAGTCGATGCCGGGAATGACGTGGCCGGTATGGAACGCAACCTGCTCGGTCTCGGCGAAGAAATTGTCTGGATTGCGGTTCAGGGTCATCTTGCCGATCTTCACCACCGGCACCAGTTCCTCTGGGATGATCTTGGTCGGATCCAGCAGGTCGAAGCCGAACTTGTGCTCGTCCGCTTCCTCGACAATCTGGAAGCCGAACTCGTATTCAGGATAGTCGCCGCGCTCGATGGCCTCGTAGAGGTCCCGCCGATTGAAATCGGGGTCCTTGCCCGCCAGCAACTGGGCCTCTTCCCAGACCAGCGAGCACACGCCCTTCAGCGGCTTCCAGTGGAACTTCACGAAACGCGACACGCCTTCGGCGTTGACGAGCCTGAAGGTATGGACGCCGAACCCTTCCATGCTGGCGAAGCTGCGGGGAATGGCGCGGTCGCTCATCACCCACATGAGCATGTGCGCGCTCTCCGGGGTGAGCGACGCAAAGTCCCAGAACGTGTCATGCGCCGACTGTGCCTGGGGGATCTCGTTGTGCGGCTCGGCCTTCACCGCATGGATAAGGTCCGGGAACTTGATGGCGTCCTGGATGAAGAACACGGGCATGTTGTTGCCGACTAGGTCCCACACGCCGTCGCGCGTGTAGAATTTCGTGGCGAAGCCGCGTACGTCGCGCGGCGTATCAGCCGAGCCGCGCGAGCCCGCGACCGTGGAGAAGCGCACGAAGACCGGCGTCTTGACGGCGGGATCTTGAAACGGCGCGGCCATGGTGAGCGCGGCCTGGCTTTCATAGACCTGGAAGAAGCCGTGGGCCGCCGCGCCGCGGGCGTGGACCACGCGTTCCGGAATGCGCTCATGGTCGAAATGCGTGATCTTCTCCCGCATCAGGATGTCTTCGAGCAACGTCGGCCCGCGGACATGCGACTTGAGCGAATTCTGGTCGTCGCTGACGGAGACCCCCTGGTTGGTCGTCAATTCCTCGCCAGGCTCCATCGTATCCGGCCGCAAGTCGAAGCTCTTGTCGGTTTCATGAGCCGGCACGGGCGGGGCGTCAGCCGGCGTCACCTGACCGGACGTGCGCACGGGAGCAGGCGGCAAGTCGCTCCTTGAAGGTTTTGCGACAGCGGTTTCGTGGGCCGCCACCTTCTTGGTGTTCTTCGCGGTTTGCGACTTGCTCGTCTTTGACCGGCTCATGGGCATGCTGGCTCCTTTGTTGCGTGGAGTCGAACGGCCCGTCCGCTTTAGAGTTCCTCTAAAGAAGCGATTTAGTATGCCGGCGCCCGGACGGCGCCCTGGTCGACCTCAAAGAGGGGTGAGATCTTCGATCTCGTGCTGGAGCCGACGCTCCTGATCGTAGAGCAGGTCGCTCAAGGTATCGTCGATCGAGCGCATCGCCACCGCCACGTCGCGTGGCGTGGCGCCGTGTTTTTCTGCCAAGCGATCGAGGATCTCGCGAAGGTCGGCCTTCGCCTGGAGCCGATCCTTCTCGAGCTCAGCCAGACGCTCGACCGGATCGAGCGAGCTCTCGAGATGGCGAGCCCAACCGGCCGGCAGATGGAGCTGCGCCCTCATCTCAAGTGCTCGCGCCGCGCGGACCGCGCCGACGCCTGCCCTTCACATCCTCGTTCTGGCTGCCAGGGATGCCGGCGCCGCCTTCATCGCGGGTCGTGCGCGGATTGCGTTTGGTTGCCCGCTCCTGCTGCTGCGAGGCCGAACTGCCCCCCGCGCCCGGATTGAGGCGCTCGTACGCCTTCTCGGGCGACTCTGAGCCGCGCTTACGGCCGACCATCTAAGCCTCCCGCCGGCGGTTGCCGGAGGCAGGCGACAGACGAAAATGCCTTTCCCACGACGGACGCACAGCCATGTGATCCCTCCACGCGCGATACAACACCTGAGCAACAGCGTCGTTGCGGCCGGGCGCATCCAGAAAGGCGTGACCTTCCATCTTCATGTATGTTATCCCTATATGTCTGGATTTACAGACATATTGCCGTAACAATGGAAGCTTTGATCACATGAACAGCACGGTCGCCATTGAGGGCCTTGCATCCCTGGCGCAGCCCACCCGGCTCGCTGTTCTGCGTCATCTGCTGGCCGCCCATCCTGGCTGCGTGCCGGCGGGTGCGCTCGCCCGTGCCTGCGACACGCCCCACAACACCATGTCGACGCATCTCGGCATCCTGATCCGTGCCGGCCTGATCCAGGCCGAGCGCGCCGGCCGCACGATGAACTACCGCGCCAACGTCGGCGCCTTTCGCCGCATGGTGACCTTCCTGGCCGACGATTGCTGCAACGGGCGACCGGATCTGTGCGGCGACATCGCCCGGCTCATTCCCAAGGACGAGGAACCCAAGGAGCGGTTCATGACCCCCGCCTTCAATGTGCTCTTTCTGTGCACGCGCAACTCCGCGCGCTCGATCATCGCCGAGGCCTTGCTCGACAAGATCGGAAAAGGCCGCTTCAACGCCTACTCGGCGGGATCGCAACCGGCGCGCCAGCCGATGCCGGAAGTCATCGATCGCCTGAAACGGCTCGGCCACGACGTCTCCAAGCTGCGCAGCAAGTCATGGAACGAATTCACGGGACCCAACGCGCCACGCATGGATTTCGTCATTGCTCTCTGCGACACGCCGCAAGGCCAGGTGTGCCCCGATCTTGGCGAAAAGCTCGTAAGCGCCGCCTGGCCCCTGCCCGATCCGGCCGCCTTCAAGGGTTCGCCGACCGAGCGCGTGACGTTGCTCAACGAGCTCTACGGCATGGTGCGTCGGCGCCTGGAGATCTTCACAAGCCTGCCGTTCGCCTCGCTCGACCGCATGGCGCTGAAGAAGCGGCTCGACGAAATCGGCGACACGGCGCGCGCGGCGTCCTAGGGAGGTTCACATGCGTGTCGGGATCAACGGCATGGGCCGGATGGGCAGGCTCGCGTTGCGCGCCGCACTGGGCGCGATGCGGCGTGCCGACGGCGATCCGCGCGCTGCCAACCGGCTCGATGTCGTGCACCTGAACGAAGTGAAGGGCGGCGCCGCCGCAACCGCCCATCTTCTGGAGTTCGACAGTATCCACGGCCGCTGGCACGCTTCGTTCGGCGTCGAGGACGATGCCGCGATCCGCATCGGCAACAGGTCGTTCGGGTTCTCGGCTGCCGCCAAACCCGGTGACGTCGCGTGGGGCGATCTCGGCTGCGATATCGTGCTGGAATGCACCGGCAAGTTCCTCAAGCCTACCGAGCTTCAGCCCTATTTCGACCGAGGCGTGAAGCGCGTCATCGTCGCCGCACCGGTGAAGGACGACGCCGCCCTCAATGTCGTCGTCGGCGTCAATGACGGGCTGTACGATCCCGGACGCCATCGCCTGCTGACGGCGGCCTCCTGCACGACGAACTGCCTGGCACCGGTGGCCAAGGTGATCCACGAGGCCATCGGCATCAGGCACGGCCAGATCACCACCATCCACGATCCGACCAACACCAACGTCGTCGTCGACGCGCCCCACAAGGATCTGCGCCGCGCCCGCTCGGCCATGACGTCGCTGCAGCCGACCACCACCGGCAGCGCCACGGCCATCGCGCTGATCTATCCCGACCTCAAGGGCAAACTGAACGGACATGCCGTGCGCGCGCCCGTGCTGAACGCCAGCCTCACCGATTGCGTGTTCGAACTTGAGCGCAAGACGACGGAGGCCGAAGTCAACGGCCTGTTCGCCACCGCCGCCCGCGAATCGCTGGCCGGCATCCTGGGCTTCGAGGCGCGGCCGCTGGTCTCGGTCGACTATTGCAACGACACCAGGAGCGCGATCGTCGACGGGCCCAGCACGATGGTGACGGACGGCACGCTGCTCAAGGTCTATGCTTGGTACGATAACGAGATCGGCTATGTCTGCCGCATGGTGGACATCGCCAACATGGTGATCGAAGCGGAGGTGTGATGGCACCGGCAACGCGCCACTATCTCGTCGTCACGGCGTCCTACTGGGGTTTCACCCTGGTGGACGGCGCACTGCGCATGCTGGTGCTGCTGCATTTCTTCAAGCTCGGCTACTCGCCTTTCACGCTCGCCTTCCTGTTCCTGCTCTACGAGTTCGCCGGCATCGTCGCCAATCTGGGCGGCGGCTGGCTGGCCACGCGCTTCGGCATCCCGCGCATGCTGGCGGTGGGCCAGGCGCTGCAGGTCGTGGGCCTTGTGATGCTATCCGCGCTCGATCCGGGCTGGACCGCCGCGGCGTCCGTCGCCTGGGTCGTCGCCTCTCAGGGCATCGCCGGCCTGGCGAAGGATTTCACCAAGACCGCCTCCAAGTCGGCGATCAAGGCCACGTCGGCCGACGATGCCGGTCAGCTCTTCAAGTGGGTTGCCTATTTCACCGGCTCGAAGAACGCGATGAAGGGCATCGGCTTCTTCTTCGGCGGCCTGCTGCTCGACGTCGCGGGCTTCAAGCCGGCGCTGTGGCTGATGGCGGCGGTGATCGTCGTCATCTTCGTTGCCGGACCGCTGCTCCTGCCGCGCGAGCTCGGCAAGGCGAAATCCTCCCGAACGATACGCGAGTTCTTCGCCAAGTCGCGCGGCGTCAATCTGCTCGCCGCGGCCCGCGTGTTCATGTTCGGCGCCCGCGAGGTGTGGTTCGTCGTCGGCTTGCCGGTTTTCCTTTACGCCGCCGGCTGGCGCTTCGTCGAAGTGGGCGGCTTCCTCGCGGCCTGGACGATCGGCTACGGCGTCATACAGGCAGCCGCTCCCCTGCTCATCGCGCGCAGCCAGGATGGCCTCAGCCGGGAAGTTCCGCATGCGCGGCTGTGGGCCGGTCTGCTGACCGCCGTGCCGCTGTTCCTGGTGCTGCTCCTCAGGGATCAGAACCTGTGGCGGCCCGATCTCGTGGTGGTCGCCGGCCTGACGCTGTTCGGCCTGCCGTTCGCGGTCAATTCCTCCCTGCATTCCTACCTGATCCTGGCCTATGCCGGCTCCAGGAGGGCCGCCGAGGACGTCGGCTTCTACTACGCCGCGAACGCCGCCGGCCGCCTGGTCGGTATCCTCCTGTCCGGTGCGCTCTATCAGCTCGGCGGCATGTCGGCATGCCTCGCCGGATCGGCCGCGATGCTCGCCGCCTGCTGGGCGATCACGTTCCTGTTGCCGGTGCGTCTCGCGGGAGCCGCCGCGCTGGCTGACCGGCGACCGGAACGGCTGAGCGCTACGATTGCTGCCCGAAGGAAGTACTGAGGCGCACGCTGTGCGGCGGATCGCCATCGCCGACAAACCAGCCCCGGTCGATCGCGCGCTGCACGGCGACTTCGACGACATCGTCGTCGAGGCCGAGGCGATGGGCGATGTCGTGCACGGTGACCCAGCGCATGGGCCGGCCGCCCGTTACCCGCACGATATCGTCCCGAATGGCCACGGCCGCGCGCTCCGATCCTTGCTTGTACTCGCGATGATCCATTGAGCATCCCCGGGAGAGTCCATCGTAGCAACGCCGGGGCCGTGTCGGGAGTTGCGCGACGATGGCGTCCCCAACGGGATTCGAACCCGTGTTACCAACGTGAAAGGCTGGTGTCCTAGGCCTCTAGACGATGGGGACGAAAGCGCAAGAGCGGCAGCATGTAGCGGCTGCAGCGCGTGAAATCAAGCAAGCCCGCCGGCAGCCGAACCCGCCGCCGATGCGGCATCGTCGATCTGCAGGCGCACGCTTTCGCGGCCGCCATAGCGGTCGAGGCGCAGGGCGCCTGCGACATGCAGGATCGGCCGCGCCGGGTCGAGCAAAGCCTGCCCCAGCGCCGTCTGGCCGGCCCGGAAGGCGATGGCGTCGATCCTGCCGCGTTCGGCGCCGACCAGCGTGCAGCGCACATGGCCCTCGCCCACCGGCTGGGCGTAGCTCATGCGCACGCCCGTGAGGACGAAGCGCGGCAGGGCGTTTCCGGCGCCGAACGGCCCGGCGCGCTCGATCATCCCCACCAGCTCCGACGTCGCCGCCGCCGGCGACAGCGCCGCATCGATGCCGAGCTCGCGCACCGCGGGCGCCGCGCCGAGCTGCGGCGCGATGCGCTGGTCGAGAAAGGCCGCAAGCCCGGCCAGCGCCTCGCGAGACACCGTGAGCCCAGCCGCCATGGCGTGGCCGCCGCCATTCAGCAGCAGGCCGGCTTGGCGCGCGGCGATCACCGCCGCGCCGAGATCGACACCGCGCACCGAGCGGCCTGATCCTCTCCCGATCTGGCCGTTGCCCAGTTCGCCGTCCATGCCGATCACGAAGGCCGGCCGGCCGTAGCGCTCGACCAGGCGGCTGGCCACGATGCCGATCACGCCGACATGCCAGCCCTCGCTCTCGACGACCAGCACCGACGGCAGGCCCGTGCGGTCGGGTCCGTAGAGTCCCTCGATGCGGGCGATCGCCTGCTCGAGCACCGCGCGCTCGATGGCGCGGCGCTCGGCATTGAACTCGTCGAGGCGCAGCGCCAGCGCGCCCGCCTCGTGCGGATCGTCGCTGGAGAGGAGCCGCGCGCCGAGATCGGCCTGCCCGACCCGGCCGCCGGCATTGACCCTGGGACCCAGCATGAAGCCCAGGTGATAGGCGCCCGGCGGTTCGCGCAGCCGCGCCACGTCGGCCAGCGCGGCCAGCCCGGCATTGCGCCGCTGCCCCATCACCTGCAGGCCCTGGCGCACCAGCGCGCGGTTGACACCGGTGAGCGGCACGACATCGCACACCGTGCCCAGCGCCACCAGGTCGAGCCATTGCCGGAGGTCGGGTTCGGGCCGCGCGTCGCCGTACCAGCCCGCCTCGCGCAGCGCACGGTTGACGCCGACGCACAGCAGGAAGGACACGCCGACCGCCGCCATCTGCTTGTGCGGGCTCGCATCGTCCAGGCGGTTGGGATCGACCACGGCGATCGCCTCGGGCAGCGCGATCTCGGCCATGTGGTGGTCGATCACGACGGCATCGAGCCCGGCGCGGCTCGCCGCGGCCAGCGGCTCGAACGCCGTCACGCCGCAATCGACGGTGACCACCACCGCGGCACCCTCGGCCTTCAGCTTCAGGAGCGCCGGCGCATTGGGGCCGTAGCCCTCGGTGCGGCGGTCGGGAATGTAGACGCCGATGTCGCCACCGACGGCGCGGAAGAAGCGCAGCAGCAGCGCGGCCGAGGTGGCGCCGTCGACGTCGTAGTCGCCGAACACCACGATGCGTTCGCCCCCGCGCACCGCGCGCACCAGCCGCTCCACCGCGGCGTCCATGTCCTTGAGATGCAGTGGGTCAGGCAGGAAGCGGCGCAGGGTCGGCTCGAGGAAGTCCGGCACGCCGTCGAGTTCGACGTCGCGTGCCGCCAGCAGGCGGCAGATCGCGTCGGGCAGGCCGTGCCGCTGGGCCATGGCGAGCGCGGCGCGCTCGTCAGCCAGCCGCGCCGCCCAGCGCCGGCCGGTCAGCGACCGTTCGATGCCGAGAAAGGCCGCTCTTTCGGCGCGGGACTCCGGGGACATGCCGGCACCATAGCGCAGGCCGCTGTGGACATAAGTCACGGCTGCACCCTCAGCACGGCAATGTTGATCCGGTTGATCCTGGCGCCACCGAACTGCAGGGTGAGTGGCAGGCTCCTCACCTCGAACTGGACGCTTTGGCGGATACTCGGGCAATCCTCGCGGCGCGTCGAGGCAAGAGCCGGCAGCCGTCGTTCGTTCTGCACCGCGTCGATCCAGGCATCGTCCGACAAGGTGATCTGGTACCGGCCGGCCGAAATCCATTCCAGCGTCACGATGCCGCCCAGGCCGTCGTCGCGGCCGCGCTCGGGCGGCACGACGTAGATGACGTTGCTGACCGGCTCGAGCAGCAGGGCAAAGACGCCGTCCTTGGGCAGCGCCAATTCGCTTTCGACGTCGGCCACGAAGCCGTCGGAAAACAGTGCCTCCTCGCGATCGACCGGCCACGCGAAGCGGCCGCAGCCGTCCTGCCCCGCCGCCCCGTGTGCGGCGAGGACGACCGCCACAGACGCAATCAGCGTCGCCCGCATGCCGCCATGATGATCAAGCCCAGCTCGGCAGGCCAGTCTTGATCGTGAAATTGTGATGGGCGGACACCCAGCGCACGGTGCCGGTCTTGGAGCGCATGACGATCGAATGGGTCTCGGCGCCGTTGTGGAAGCGGCGCACGCCCTTCAGCATCGAGCCCGAGGTGACGCCGGTGGCGGCGAACATCACGTCGCCCTTGGCCATGTCCAGCATCGAGTACTTGCGATTGAGGTCGGTGATGCCCCATTTGCGCGCCCGCGCCTTCTCGTCGTCGTTGCGGAACAGCAGCCGGCCCTGGATCTGGCCGCCGATGGCGCGCAGCGCCGCCGCCGCCAGCACGCCCTCCGGCGCGCCGCCCGAGCCCATGTAGATGTCGATGCCCGAATCGCCGGTCGAGGTGGCGATCACGCCCGACACGTCGCCGTCGCCGATCAGCATGATGCGCGCGCCCGCCTCGCGCACCTTGCCGATCAGCTCGGCATGGCGCGGCCGGTCGAGGATGCAGACCACGAGATCGGCCACGTCGACCTTCTTGGCCTTGGCGAGGTCGACGAGGTTCTGCTTGGGCGTCTTGTCGAGATCGACGACGCCGTCGGGCAGGCCGCCGCCGACCGCGATCTTGTCCATGTAGACGTCGGGCGCGTTGAGGAAGCCGCCATGCTCGGCCATGGCCATGACGGCCAGCGCATTGGGCAGGCCCTTGGCGGTGATGGTCGTGCCTTCCAGCGGATCGAGCGCGATGTCGATGCGCGGCCCGCCGGCGCCCGACCTTCTCGCCGATATAGAGCATGGGCGCCTCGTCGCGCTCGCCCTCGCCGATCACGACGGTGCCGTCGATGGAGAGCGAATTCAGGGTCGTCCGCATGGCGTCGACCGCGGCCTGGTCGGCCTGCTTCTCGTCGCCGCGCCCCATCAGCTTGGAGGCGGCCAGCGCCGCCGCCTCCGTGACGCGCACGGCCTCCAGGGCGAGGTTGCGATCCATCTTGTCCGTCTCGGCCATCGTCTCCTCCGTCGGCGTCTCTCAGCGCCGTGCTAGAATGTCTCGATCCTGATCAGGCAGGGCGCCTCGGCCACCGCCGGCAGCTTGGCGATGCGCTCGAGCGCGCGCTGCATCGCCGCCTCCTCCGTCTCATGGGTGGTCAGCACGACCGGCACTTCGCCGGATTGCGAGCGGCCGCGCTGCAGCATCGCCTCGAGCGAGATGCGCTCCTTGGCGAGCGCGCCGGAGACGGCGGCGATCACGCCCGGCCGGTCCTGCACCATCAGGCGCATGTAGTAGGCGCCGACATGACGGTCCATCGGCGAGGCCTTCTTGTCGGCGAGCCGCGCCGCCGGCACCACGAAGGCCGGCATGTCGCGCCCGCGCGCCACGTCGACCAGGTCGGCGACGACGGCCGAGGCGGTCGGCCCCTGCCCCGCGCCGCGCCCCTGGAACATCGTGGTGCCGACGAAATCGCCTTCGACGACGACGGCGTTGAACACGCCCTCGATATGGGCGATCGGCGCGACCAGCGGCACCATGCAGGGATGCACGCGCTGCTCGATGCCGTACCGGGTCTCGCGCGCCAGGCCCAGGAGCTTGATGCGGAAGCCCAGCTCCTCGGCGAACTGGATGTCCATCGAGCTCACGCGGCGGATGCCTTCGACATAGACGCCCGGGAAATTCATCCTGGCGCCGAAGGCCGCGCTGGTCAGCACGGCGAGCTTGTGGGCGGCATCGATGCCGTCGACGTCGAAGCTGGGATCGGCCTCGGCATAGCCCGCCGCCTGCGCCTCGGCCAGCACCACGTCGAAGTCGCGGCCGGTCTCGCGCATGGTGGTGAGGATGTAGTTGCAGGTGCCGTTGAGGATGCCGTAGAGGCGGCGCACGCGGTTGCCCACCAGGCCTTCGCGCAGCGCCTTGATGATCGGGATGCCGCCCGCCACCGCCGCCTCGAAGGCGAGGATGCGGCCTTTCTTCTCGGCCAGCGTCGCAAGCTCGGTGCCGTGCATGGCAAGCAGCGCCTTGTTGGCGGTGACCACGTGCTTGCCCGAGCGCAGCGCCTTGTTCACCAGACGGCGGGCAATGCCGCCCGACCCGCCGATCAGCTCGACCACGACGTCGATGTCCGGTGCGACGGCGAGCGCCATCGGATCTCGCTCCCAGCGCGCGCCCGAGACGTCGATGTCGCGCTTGCGCGCCTTGCGACGCGCGCTGACCGCGACGAGCTTGAGCGGCCGGCCGCCGCGCAACGCGAGAAGCCGGCCGTGCTCGGCCAGCAGCTTGACGACGCCCGCGCCCACGGTGCCGAGGCCGGCGATGCCGATTCTGAGGGGGGATTTCATGGCCGCCTGATACGACAGGATGTGGTCAGGCGCGAGCCTTGATCGGCGTGATGTTGTCGCCCACGCCACGCAGGTAGAGGTCGATGGCGCGGCCGGGATCGGCCATCACCTGGCGGATGTTGCGGATGGCCTGGCGGATGCGGTGCTTGTTCTCGACCAGGGCGATGCGGACATGGGCGTCGCCATGCTCTCCGAAGCCGACGCCGGGCGAGACCGCGACATTGGCCTGGGTCAGCAGGAGCTTGGAGAAGGCAAGCGACCCCAGTTCGGCGAAGTCCCTGGGGATCGGCGCCCAGGCGAACATGCTGGCCTGCGGCGCGGGCAGCGTCCCAGCCGGCCGCCGACAGGCCCTCGATCAGCACGTCGCGGCGCTCCTTGTAGGTGTTGCGCGCCTCGGCGACGCAGTCCTGCGGGCCGTTCAGCGCCGCCGTGGCGGCCACCTGGATCGGCGTGAAGGCGCCGTAGTCGAGATACGACTTGATGCGGGTCAGCGCCTGGATCAGCGTCTTGTTGCCGGCGGCGAAGCCGATGCGCCAGCCCGCCATCGAATAGGTCTTGCTCATCGAGGTGAACTCGACGGCGATGTCGCGCGCGCCCGGCACCTGCAGCACCGAAGGCGGCGGCACGCCGTCGAAATAGATCTCGGCATAGGCGAGATCCGACAGGATCCAGATGCCCTGGCGCTTGCAGAAATCGACGATCGCCGCATAGAAGTCGAGATCGACCACCTGGGCCGTCGGATTCGACGGATAATTCAGCACCAGCGCGATCGGCTTGGGCACCGTGTGGCGCACCGCGCGCTCCAGCGCCGGCAGGAATTCCTCGAGCGACGTGCTGCCCGGCACCGGAATGTGCCGCACCGAGCCGCCGGCGATGATGAAGCCGTAGGGATGGATGGGATAGCTGGGGTTGGGCACCAGCACGATGTCGCCCGGCGAGGTGATGGCCTGGGCGAGGTTGGCCAGCCCCTCCTTCGAACCCAGGGTGACGATGATCTCGTTCTCGGGATCGAGCTCGACGCCGAAGCGCCGCGCATAGTAGGCCGCCTGCGCCTTGCGCAGGCCGGGGATGCCGCGCGAGGCCGAGTAGCCGTGGGCGCGCGGGTTGCCGGCGGCTTCGGCGAGCTTGGCCACGATGTGCGGTGCGGTCGGCAGGTCGGGGTTGCCCATGCCGAGGTCGATCACGTCCTGGCCGGCGGCGCGGGCGCGCGCCTTCATGGCGTTCACTTCCGCGAACACATAGGGCGGCAGGCGCTTCAGCCGATGGAATTCCGAATCGTCCATTGTTGTTGTCCTTGGGACCGTTAGGTGCGGGGCGGCGTCGCCGGCTGCTCCGAGGCGGGGGCGGGAGCGGGCGCAGGCGTCGCTGGTGGCGGAATCGGTGTCGAGTTGACAGGTGCCGGCGGCGGCGCCGTCGTGCCAGCAGGCTGGGGGGCGGCGGCGGGCTGGGTGGCGGCGGGCGCGGTCTGGGTGGCGGTGGGCGCGGCGTCGCCGCGCACGGCGGCGGCGGGCATGCCGGGCAGGCCGGGCACCGGCGCCGGCTTGTCGGGCTCCGGCGGCTCCTTGGCCTTGGCGTCGCGCTCTTCGGCGTCGCGCTTCTCGCGCTCCTCGCGGGCCTTGGCGTCGCGTTCCTCGGCCTCCTTCTCGGCCGCCTCCTTCTGGACCTTCTGGCCGCCCTTGTCGGCGACGATCGAGCCGATCTGCGGCGTGCCCACCGGATCGGTGGGCGTGATGCCGGCCTCGTGCTGCTGGGCCGCGGCGGGCGGCGGCGGCAGGGCGCTGGTCGCGCCGATCTGGCGGTCGGCGCCGGGACGCGCCTTCTGGCTGTCCGGCGCGTCGCCGCCGCCGAACCAGCCGCATCCCGACAGCAGGACAAGGGCGGACACGCCGAGCAGCCCAAGCCAAGGGCGGCCGCTGCCGATCATGTCCTGTTGTCGTCGCATCGTCGTCACCTGCTCAAAACCCAGCCGCCAACCCAGAATAACCCCGCCCGGACCCCGCGGGTTGTAGCGGAGATCGAGAGCAAGTTTGACCCGTCTGTTGTCGCAGCCTACCTATGGAGCCTGCTGCCAAGGTGCAACGCCCTTGAAAGTATCGCAAGAAACGCCACAAAGGCAATGATTCAAAAGGGGAAACGCATGTCGGAGACGCCGGCACAAAATGCCATCCCGGGAATATCGGCCGCCGAATCCGAAAGGCTGCAGGGCGCCTTCAAGGATATCGCCGAGCGCAGCCAGAAGCTTTTGAAGGACTTTACCGAGCGTTACCAGGCCGAGGGGCCGCAGCCCGCCGACCCGCTTCATCTCACGCGCACCTTCATGGACTTCACGGCCAAGATGATGGCCGATCCCAACCGCCTGGTTCAGGCGCAGATCGAGCTTTGGCAGCAATACATGAAGCTGTGGCAGATCACCGCCCAGCGCATGATGGGCCAGCCGGTCGAGCCGCTGGCCGAGCCGGCCAAGGGCGACAAGCGCTTCAACGATCCCGCCTGGAAGGATGAGGTCGTCTTCGACTACCTCAAGCAATCCTACCTTCTCACGGCCCGCTGGCTGCAGGGCACCGTCAAGGAGGTCGAGGGGCTCGACGAGAAGACGGCTCAAAAGGTCGATTTCTACACACGGCAATTCATCGACGCGATGTCACCGTCGAACTTTGCCCTCACCAACCCGCAGGTCGTGAAGGCCACTGTCGAGTCCAAGGGCGAGAACCTGGTCAAGGGCCTGCAGAACATGCTGACCGACCTGGAGCGCGGCAAGGGCACCCTTGCCATCCGCCAGACCGACATGAAGGCCTTCAAGGTCGGCGGCAACGTCGCCACCTCACCCGGCAAGGTCGTGTTCCAGAATGAGCTGATCCAACTCATTCAGTACGCGCCGACGACCGACGAAGTCTACACGATGCCGCTGCTGATCGTGCCGCCCTGGATCAACAAGTTCTACATCCTCGACCTCAAGCCCGAGAACTCGTTCATCAAATGGGCAACCGAACAGGGCTACACCGTGTTCGTGATCTCCTGGGTCAATCCCGACGAGAGGCTCACGAAGCTCGCCTTCGAGGACTACATGAAGCTCGGCCCCCTCGCCGGGCTCGAGGCGATCGAGAAGGCAACCGGCGAGAAGAAGGTGTCGGCGATCGGCTACTGCATCGGTGGCACGCTGATGGCCGCGACCCTGGCCTACATGGCAGCGCGCGGCGACGACCGGATCGCGGCCTGCACCTTCTTCACCGCCCAGGTCGATTTCAGCGAACCCGGCGAGCTCGGCGTGTTCATCGATGAGGACCAGCTCGCCAGCGTCGAGGAGCTGATGAGCAAGAAGGGCTATCTCGAGGGCAGCGAGATGGCGACCACCTTCAACATGCTGCGCGCCAACGACCTCATCTGGTCGTTTGTGGTCAACAACTACCTGATGGGCAAGGACCCCTTCCCCTTCGATCTTCTGTTCTGGAATGCTGACGCCACGCGCATGCCGGCGGCCATGCACAGCTACTACCTGCGCAACATGTACCAGAACAACCTGCTCGCCAAACCGGGCGGGCTGGTGATCGACAATGTGCCGATCGACCTTCGCAAGATCACAACGCCGGTCTACCTGCAAGCCGGCAAGGAAGACCATATCGCGCCCGCCAAGTCGGTCTACAAGGCAACGCAGCTCTTCTCCGGCCCGGTGCGCTTCATGCTGGCGGGCTCCGGGCACATTGCAGGCGTCGTCAATCCGCCGCGCAGTAAGAAGTACCAGCATTGGCTGAACGAGACGGCCAAGAACCCGCCCACCCTCGATGAATGGAAGGCCGGCGCCCAGGAACACCCCGGCTCGTGGTGGCACGACTGGGACAAATGGCTATCGGCCAAATCCGGCCCCAAGATTCCTGCGCGCACGCCGGGCGCCGGCGGCCTGCCGGCCATCGAGGATGCCCCCGGCAGCTACGTCAAGGTCAGGACGATCGCCTGACGCGACGTCCGGGCACCTTCGTCGGGGTCGGCGCAGCCCCTTTCGGGTATCTCTGCGGCCCGCCTGGCCGGCTAGCCTGAGTCAAGATCCATAGGCGATGCAAAGCGCTCCTGCAGCAACCAGGGCGACCCCGGTCCAGTTCAAGGCAGACAATCGCTCGCCGAGGAAGATGACGCCGAACACGGCAACCAGGACGACGCTCAGCTTGTCGATGGGCGCCACCCGGGCCGCATCGCCCAGTTTCAGGGCCCGGAAGTAGCAGATCCACGACGCGCCTGTGGCGAGCCCCGACAGGATCAGGAAAAGGTAGGTGCGGCGCGAGACCGATGCCAGCGGCTGCCACTGCCCGGTGCCGACGAGGATGACGGCGAGCGCCGCCAGGATGACGATGGTGCGAATGAAGGTGGCGAAGTCGGAATTGACGTTCTCCACGCCGACCTTCGCGAAGATCGCCGTGAGCGCGGCAAACGCCGCGGACGACAACGCCCACAATTGCCAAGAGCCGATCCAACCTGATTGCATGGCGGGTCCTCATGCCAAATCTTGTTGGCTTGCAGTATAGGGCGCGCCGCAATCCGCGTCGGGTCGTTCCTGCGACCTACAGCGTCGGGTCGCCTAACTCGTAGCCCATCAACACGCGGCCGTGGGTCGAGCCGTTGACGTCCCAGTTCTGCGTGAAATGACGGCCGGCGACGCTCATGTCGCGGTAGACGCGCGACATGGGGTTGTCGCTGTAGACGCTGCTGCTGGCGCCGGCGTCCCACAGCAGCTCGACGGCGCGGGCGGCCAGACGTCCGGCGAACGCGGCGTGGGAGCGGAACCTCGCCCTTTGCTCGTCGCTCGGCAGCTCGTCCCGAGCGGAAATCGCCGAGGCCTCGTCGCAGATGCTGTACAGGAGGTGCCGCGCGGCGGCGATCGCCGCGGACGCCTCCGCCACCTTGGCCTGCTGCATGGGATAGCCGCCGACCTTCTGCCGTGAGGTCAGCGCGATCCGGCGGCGGGCGCCCTCGAGATACAATTCGAGGCCCGCTTCGGCGATTCCGAGGCAAGCGGCGCTGATATAGATGCCGAAGATGGCGTAGCTCGGCGTGCGGTAGAGCGGGCTTCTGTTGTGCGCGTTGCCGGGCGTGGGGCCGCCCTTGAGATGCCTGATCGACAACGTGCGATGCTCGGGAACGAACACGTCGGCGACGACGACGTCGTTGCTCGCCGAGCCCTTGAGGCCGACGGACCGCCAGGTATCGACGATCTCGATCTGGCTACGCGGCAGGGCGTAGTAGCGGTCGACATCGGCGCCATCTTCCTCGGTGAAGGCGGCGAACAGGCACCAGTCGCTGGTATTGACGCCGCTGACCAGCGGCCAGCGGCCCGACAGCACGTAGCCGCCCTCGACGCGGCGGCCGCGGCCGCAGGCGGGAATGAAGATGCCGCTGACGAAGCAGGCCGGGTCGGCCCTCCAGATATCGTGCTGCCCCTGATCCGGCCACTGCGAAAGCATGAAATTGTGCGTGAGGTGCTGGACCAGGCACCAGGCGGTCGAGCCGCAGCCCCTGCCGACGGCGGACAGGACTTCCACCCCGCTGCGCATGTCGGCTTCGCAACCGCCAAACCTCGCGGGCTGATAGAGCCGCGCCGCGCCGGCCAATTTCAGGTCGGCGACGCTCTCCGGCAGCATTTCCCGCAATTCGTCGACGGCAGCGGCCCGCTCGCGCAGGGCCGGAATCAGGGCCTCGGTCCGGGCGATCACTTCGGCGGCGCTGCCCGCGGCAGGCCTTGCTGTGCCTGTCGAGCGGTCGGGTGGTCGGTCGATCGAGAGCATGCGGATGTCCTGGTTCGATGGAGGATCGGACGCAGAATGATCGAGCAACGTCTGTGCCATGCCGGGACGACGCTGGAAGACACGACCGGCAACAGGCCTCTACGGGAGGACGAAACCGTTAGTCGGCCGCCTTCACTGCGTCGCCGCGATAGGCGCGACCAAGCTCGACATATTGTGCGGTGACTCGCCGGAACGATTCAAAATCCTTCTCCGTGAGGTCGCGCAGCTTCTGGGCCGGATTGCCGGCCCACAACTCGCCGCGGCGCACCACCTTGCGCGGTGTCACGACGGCGCCGGCCGCCACCATGGCCTCGCTCTCGACCACGGCGCCGTCGAGGACGGTCGCGTGCATGCCGACGAAGGCGCCGTCCTGGACCTCGCAGGCATGCAGCAGCGCCATGTGCCCGACCGTGACGTCGCGGCCGACCACCGTCATCAAGCCGCGCGCGGCGACATGGACCACCGTGCCGTCCTGCAGGTTGGAATTCTCGCCGATGCGGATGCCCGGCCCGTCGCCGCGCAATACCGTGCCGAACCAGATGCTGCAATTGGCGCCGATCTCGACTTCGCCGATCAGGGTGGCGTTGGGTGCGACGAAGGCCGTGGGTGCGATCCTGGGCGTGAAGCCTTTGAAGGGAACGATGAGGCCGGACATCTATCGGACCGTCATGTCCCTGCCCTGCCGGTCAAAGCGTGTTCATCCATGTCGTGCTCATAGCGCGAACAGCCAGCAGGGTCACGCCCGCGCGGAGTGCAGCCCTCCCAAGCGGCGTGGCTTTCCGAAAGCCTGCAGGGCACGCGCAGTTCCGCTCGTGCAGTTTCCCGGCGGTGAGCGACAGGCGACCACGCGATCAACGTACGCGAGCAGATGAAATTTCCAAGACAGCGAAGCGGATCGCAACGGCATGCCCATCTTCCGGCGAGAAGGCTCGCCGGTGCGCGGGCTTTCAAGCCGACCATGATCCGGTGTTTTGAGATCATGTTTGTCCGTGAGCACGCAAATGCACTCTCTCCGATTCGGTTCAACGTTGGCGCTCGCCGTCGTCCTGGCGGCGGGTCTGGCCGATTCCGCTTCTGCACAAACGACGCCCGATCCCAAGGCGCGTTGCTCGCAACTCCTCTCCTACTACGATCGCTTCGGCGCCAGCCGCGGCGAGAATTCCGACGGCGCACGGGATATGACCCGGATCGGCGCGGGCATCGATTGCGAGCGGGGCCAGTACGAGAAGGGCATCGCGACCATGGAAGCCCTGCTGCGGCAGAAGCACTTCGATGTGCCGGCGGAGCCCTCCGCAATTGCCCAGACGCCAGCGCCCCTCAAGCCGCATGGCGAGCTACGGCACAGCCCTCAATGAAAATCGCTTGTCGTTAGCGCTCGGTGTCATGCCGAGTGACGCGAGGGATTGCCTCGAGGGGCCCCTCGTTGCGCTCGAGATGACACCGGCGATCGCGCGACAGGCCGCGTTCTAGCTGTAGAGATGGCAGGCGACCAGGCGGTCCTCGACCTGGACCAATGACGGCATCTCCGCCGCGCAACGCGGCGTGGCGTGCGGGCAGCGCGGATGGAAGTGGCAGCCGGAGGGCGGGTTGAGCGGGCTCGGCACCTCGCCCGGCAAAACCACCTCCTCGCGCCGCTCGTCCGGATGGCTTGGCAGGGCGGCGGAGAACAGCGCCTTGGTGTAGGGATGCCGGGCGTCGGCGGCCAGCGCCTGCGCCTCGCCGCGTTCGACGATCTTGCCCAAGTACATGACCACGATCTCGTGGCTCATATGGGCGACCGCGGCGAGGTCGTGCGCGATGAAGAGGTAGGACAGGCCGAGCCGTTCCTGCAGGTCGCGCAGCAAGTTGAGAATCTGGGCGCGGATCGAGACATCGAGCGCGGAGACGGGCTCGTCCAGCACCACCAGCTTGGGCGAGAGGACCAGCGCACGGGCGATCGCGATGCGCTGGCGCTGGCCGCCGGAGAATTCGTGCGGAAAGAGATCGGCCGAGCGTTCCGGCAGGCCGACCAGATCGAGCATCTCGAGGGTGCGACGGCGGACCTCGGCTGCGGTCGCCGTTTCGTTGGTGGTGAGCGGCTCGCCGATGATGGCGCTGATGCGCATGCGCGGATTGAGCGAAGCGTAGGGATCCTGGAACACCGCCTGGACGGATTTGCGGTAATGGCGACGGCCGGCCGCATCGAGCCCGCCAAGATCGCGCCCCTCGAAGAGAATGGCGCCGCCGGTGGGCTCCTCCAGCCCGAGCACGAGCTTCGCCGTCGTCGTCTTGCCGCAGCCGGATTCACCCACCACGCCCAGCGTCTTGCCGCCCTCGATGGCGAAGGACACGCCGTCGACCGCGCGCACGACGCGGCGATCGCCGCCGAAAATGCCGCGCCGCGCCGGGAAATGCTTGCTGAGGCCGTCAGCTTGCAGGACGGCGCTCATGCCACGCCGCTCCTCGCCAGCCCCGCCGTTGCAACGGCAGGGGGAGCGGTCTGCCAACAGCGTGCCGTGTGCCCCTCCTCTACGGCGACTTCCGGCGGCGCTTCGACGCGGCAGCGGGCGACCGCCACGGCGCAGCGCGGCGCAAAGGCGCAACCGGGCGGCAAGGCGGAGAGATCGGGCGGCTGGCCGTCGATGGCGGTGAGAGGCTCGCGGCTGTCCGTCATGCGCGGAATCGAGCCCAGCAGCGCCTTGGTATAAGGGTGGACCGGCGCCGAGAAAAGCCGCGACACCGGTCCCTGCTCGACGACCCGGCCGGCATACATCACGGCCAGCCGGTCGCACATCTTGGCGACGATGCCGAGATTGTGGGTGATGAAGATCAGCGCCAGGCCATGCGCGCGCTGGAGGTCGCGCAGCAGGTTGAGATATTGCGCCTGGATGGTGAGATCGAGGCTGGTGGTGGGCTCGTCGGCGATCAACAGTCGCGGCTCGCAGGCGATGCCGATCGCGCCGACGATGCGCTGGCGCATGCCGCCCGACATTTCGTGCGGGAACTGCGTCACGCGGGCCTTGGGCGAGGCGATGCGCACGGCCTTGAGCAGCTCCACCGCGCGTTCCCAGGCGCTGGCCCGGCTTGCGCCGTCGTGCACACGGATCGGCTCGCCGACCTGATCGCCGATGGAAAACAGCGGGTTGAGCGAGGCCATCGGGTCCTGCAGGATCATGGCGATGCGCTTGCCGCGCACATGACGCATTTCCGCGTCCGATTTGTCTAACAGGTTCTCGTCCTCGAACATCATCCGGCCGCTGACGATGCGCGCCGCCGGCGGCAGCAGGCGCATGATGGTGAGGGCGAGCGTGCTCTTGCCCGAGCCCGACTCGCCGACGATGCCGAGGGTTTCTCCCGCGCCAAGGCGGAGCGACACGTCGTCCACCGCGCGGACCACGCGTGTCCCCTGCTGGGAGACGTAATGGGCCGACAGGTTTTCGAGCGACAGCAGCGGTTGCGACGACATGGCGGCCTTCACAGCTGGCGCAGTTGCGGGTCGAGCTTCACGCGCAGCCAGTCGCCCAGCAGGTTGGCCGACAGCACCATGAGCATGATGCAGATGCCGGGCAGCACCGTGAGCCACCAGTGGCCCACCATCAGCCCCTGTTTGCCGTCGGCCATCATCAGCCCCCAGGCGGGCTTCGGCGCCGGCACGCCGACTCCCAGGAAGGACAGCGCGGCCTCCGTCACGATCACCACGCCCAGCATGAGCGTGCCGAGCACGATGGCGGAGTTGATGACGTTGGGCAGGATGTGGCGCCACATGATGACGTGCTTGGGGCATCCCGCGACGACGGCGAGCCGCACGAACTCGCGCTGCTTCAGCGACAGCACCTCGCCACGGATGACCCGGGCATAGCGGGTCCAGTAGACGAGGCCCAGGATGATGATGATGTTGACCTCGCTCGGACCGACGATGGCGGCAAGGAAGATGGCGAAGGTCAGCGCCGGCAGGGCGAGCCACGCATCCGTTACCCGCATGACCACCTGGTCGGCCCAGCCGCCGAGATAACCCGAAACGATGCCGAGCAGGGTGCCTACGGCGCCGGCGAAGAGCACGGCGGTGATGCCGACGATCATGGACACGCGCGCCCCGAAAATCAGGCGCGAAAGCTCATCGCGGCCGACATGGTCGGTGCCCAGCAGATGGGCCATGCTGCCCCCTTCCTGCCACGCTGGCGGGCGGTAGCGGAGAGACAGGCTGCCGATCTGCGGATCGTACGGCGCCAGCACGTCGGCGAAGATGGCGACCAGGGCGATGAACAGAAGGATCAGCACCGGAACCAGCGGAAAACCCTGCGTCCGCCAGAAGGCGACGGGGGACGAGGGAGCGGCGGCTGTGATGGGAGAGGTGGTGACGGTCATGGCCTCAGCTCTCCAGGCGGATGCGGGGGTCGATCAGCGCGTAGAGGACGTCGACGAACAGGTTGACCACGATGATCATGCTGCCGCCGAGCACCACCACGGCCTGAACGACCGGGAAGTCGCGAAAGGAGATGCCCTCGTAGAGCAGCCGGCCGATGCCGGGCCAGGCGAACACGGTCTCCACGACCACCGCGACATTGATCATCACGACCAGATTGATTCCGGCGAGCGTGATGACGGGGATCAGGGCGTTCTTGAAGGCATGCTTGCCGATGACCAGCGCTTCCGGCAGCCCCTTGAGCCGCGCCAGCTTGACATATTCGGAGCCGAGCACCTCGAGCATGGAGGAACGCGTGAGCCGCATGTGCGCGGCGGCGAAGTACCAGCCGAGCGTTACGGCCGGCATGACCAGGTGCCATACGGTCCCCGACCCGGAGGACGGCAGCCAGCCGAGATAGACGGTGAAGAAAAGGATCAGCACCAGCCCGATGAAGAACGAAGGCAGCGACAGGCCGAGCAGGGTGAAGACCTTGCCGGCGCTGTCCCAGAAGCCGCCGACGCGCACGGCGGCGAGAACGCCGCTCGGAATGCCGATCACCAGGGACAAGGCCATCGCCACCGCGGCCAGCATCAGCGAATTGGGCAGACGCTCGAAATAGAGATCGAGCACCGGCGTGCGATAGTAGAAGGACAGGCCGAGGTCGCCGGTGATGAAGCTTTCGATGAAACGCCAGTATTGCACCCACAGCGGCTGATCGAGGCCGAACTGGCGGCGCAGGCTGTCGATATCCGCCTGGCTGGCGCCCGGCTCCACCAGAAGGCTCGTGGGATCGCCGGTCACGCGCACGAACAGGAAGATCGTCAGCGACAGCAGGAACAGCGACAGCAGGGAGTAGCCGACGCGGCGGATGATGTACTGTCTCATGGCGATCGCTCCACAGAGCGAGTCATGGCCGGGGACGCGCCAGTCCGGTGGTGTGTCCTGTCGCTTTCCTCCCCGCACAGCGGGGAGGTGTCCACGCCAGCGCCTGTGAAGGCCCCTGCTTTGTCGGAGCGGGCCACGGTCTAGCCCTGCCCTTTGATCGTCACGTCCTCGTATGGTGCGGAATAGGCGTGGCCCTTGATCAGGCCGAGTCCGGACTCACCCACGCGCTTTCCCACGCCGTTCAGGAATGCGAGCTGCCAGATCGGGGCGTATACGCTGCGCTCATGGATGATCTGCTGCGCACGCTGCAGCAGCGCGGTGCGCTTGGCCACGTCGAGCTCGGCCGCCTGCTGGGCAAACAGATCGTCGATGTCGGGATAGTTGCCATAGGCATAGGCGCCGCCCTTGACCGCGAACGCCGCCAGCCGCGTCGCCGCGTTGCCGAACGCGCCGGATGCGCCCTGGATGATGTTCTTCAGCTTCTTCTCGGAATAGGAGGTGAAGAAGGCAGCGCGCTCGAGCGGCCGCATCTTCACGCGGATGCCGGCTTCCTGGAGGTAGTTGATCACCGCCTCGGCGAGATTCGAGTACGAGGAATCGCAATAGTAATCGCCGGCATCGAAGCCGTTGCCGTGTCCGGCATCGGCGAGCAGCTTCTTGGCCTTCGCCGGATTGTACTCCGCCGGCGGCGGCTTCCAGAAGAACTCGAAATTGTTGGGAATGATGCTGTTGGTGATCGGCGAGAAGCCGAGCGTGAGCGCCTCGGAAACGGCCTTGTAGTCGATCGCCAGTCGCACCGCTTCGCGCACGCGCTGGTCGTGCCACGCCGATTTCGGATCCCACTGGTCGGGGAAATAGAGCCAGAACGGCGCCTGGATCACGACGTCCTTCAGGATGAGCCCCGGCGTGCGACGCAATTCCTCGGCCAGCTCGCCGCGGATGGAATAGGCAAGGTCGACCTCGCCGCGCTTCAGCGCCGCCAGCCGCGTTGCCTCCTCGGGGATCACCTTGAAGACCAGCCGCTTCACGGTGGGCGTCTTGCGCCAGTATCCGTCGAAGGCCTCGAACACCAGCTCGACCCCGGGGGTGAAGGAGACGAACCGGTACGGCCCCGCGCCCACCGGCGCCTTCTTGAAGCCCTCGACGCCCACTTTCTCGACATACGCCTTGGGCACGATCCAGCCCGCCCCGGTGGCCGAGCTGTAGAAAGTCAGGAAATCCGGCCAGGGCTTCTTCAGCACGAAACGGACGGTGCGCGCATCCGGCGTCTCCACCGCCGCCACCCGTTCCTTCATCAGCGCCGCCGAGGTTCCGCGATAACGTTCGAAGGAGAACTTGACGTCCTCAGCCGTCACCGGCGCGCCGTTGTGGAACTTGGCCCCCGCGCGCACGCTGAATTGGTAGCTGAGCCCGCCCGGCGCCACCTTCCAGGCCTCCGCCAGGCACGGCTCGGCACCATTGCCGGGCATCGGCTTCACCATGGCGTCGTGCAGTGCGTACAGGATCATGAAGGGCGTGATGATCCCCGGCGTCTCGGCCGGGTCGAACCATGTGGGCGCCAGCGAAATGTGCACCGCCCAGGTCAGCTGCCCGTCCGGGCTGGCGGCCAGCGCCGCGCGTTGCCCGCTGGCGACGATCCCCAGCATCGAAAGCGCGAGCAGCCCCCGACGGGTGAGATCGGAGGACGCCATGGTCTGCAAGCCCTTGCCACTGTCTTGATCGGACGCGTCGATTCTTGTCTGCTCGTGCATTGCCGCCTCCCGTTTGACGCGTTTCCACACACTCCTTCAGTTGTTTCGGAAGGTTCCCGCCCCGTGCCTGCACACCGCCCGAAGGCGATACCTACGAATGCGTGATGCCTGGCGCGCTTGATCAGGCGGGAAGCCTTCGGACTTCGCCACCGGCCGGACGCCTAGTTACCTAGGCTTGCCCGCGGTTGTTGGGCGCAGGCACGCCAGCAGCCGAAAAGACCGGCTGGCTGCCGCCGGCGAGACGACGGCGATCGACTTTCCCTGAAACCATTGTTGCCTCCCTGTCATCGCCCGCTTTGGCGCGAGACGGTGGTCCTCGATGGGACCTTGAAGGGGACGTTAGGCACAAGGCGCGGTTCGGGCAACGAAATTCCGCTGTTCAAGACAGGCTTCCGGGACCGGCCGGACGGCATTGCCAAGTACCAAAAAGAAGGGCGCCCCGCGGGGCGCCCTGTCGCGAAGTAACAGAGGATCCTTAGCGCTTGGAGAACTGGAAGCGGCGACGCGCGCCGGCGCGGCCGTACTTCTTGCGCTCAACGACGCGGCTGTCGCGCGTCAGGAAGCCGTTGGCCTTCATGGCGCCACGCAGGCCCGGCTCGAATTTGGCGAGCGCCTGGGCAATGCCGTGGCGGACCGCGCCGGCCTGGCCCGACAGGCCGCCGCCCGACACGGTGGCGACGACGTCGAACTGGTCGCGGCGCTGCGAGACGTCGAACGGCTGCTGGATGACCATCTGCTGGGTCGGGCGCGCGAAGTAGATCTTCTGGTCGCGGCCGTTGACCGTGATCTTGCCGGTGCCGAGCTTCACCCACACGCGGGCGACGGCGTTCTTGCGCCGGCCCGTGGCATAGGCGCGGCCCTGGGCGTCGACTTCCTTCTCGCGCAGCGGCGCCGGCGCTTGGGCAGGCGCCATCGGCGCCTTCTTCAGTTCGGCAAACGACGAAAGTTCGGTAGCCATATCAGCCGATCCTCGAATTCTTGCGGTTCAGTGCGGCGACGTCGAGCTTCTCGGGCTGCTGCGCCTCGTGCTCGTGGTTGGGCCCCTTGTAGACACGCAGGTTCTTCATCTGCTGGCGCCCCAGCGGTCCACGCGTGATCATGCGTTCGACGGCCTTGACGATGACCCGCTCCGGAAACCGGCCTTCCAGCCGCTTGCCGAGAGTCTCGCCCTTGATGCCGCCAGGATGGCCAGTGTGCCAATAGAAATACTCCCTCTCGGCCTTGCGGCCGGTGAGCCGCACTTTTTCGGCGTTGATGACGACGATGTTATCGCCGCAATCGATGTGCGGGGTGAAGGTAGGCTTGTGCTTGCCGCGGAGCCGCATGGCGATGATCGAGGCGAGGCGGCCCAGCACCAGCCCGTCAGCGTCGATCAGCACCCACTTCTTCTGCACGTCGGCAGTCTTGAGATTGAAGGTTTTCATGGGTCTTTCTTCCGTGAGCGGGCGCTTATGGAGAGGAAGCCTCGGAATGTCAAATGGCGATAAATAATCTATTTGATTCAATATCTTGAGTTTGGGGTATTATTTTACCTCAGCGTTCGGGCGAGGCGGAATTGAATAGGTCACGGTGGCATGGGCCACCGGCTCCTTCTTGCCCTCGCTCCAGATCGTGAAGTCGCCGACGGCCAGGGAACGGCCGAGCTTCATCAGCCTCCCCTCCCCGATCAGGTCGGCGGGTTCGGGCTTGCGCATGAAATTGATGTTGAGATTGGTCGTGACGGCCATCGCCACGGGCCCGAGCTGGCCCAGGATCAGCAGATAGAAGCCGAGATCGACCAGCCAGACCAGCGTCGGGCCGGAGATCGTGCCGCCGGGCCTGAGATGCCGCTCGTGACTGGGCAGGCGCACGCGGATCGTGGTGTCGTCGAGGTGCTCGACCCTGAGGTCGAAATGCGCGACCTGGGGGAAATGCTCCTCCAGGAACGCGTGCAGGTCGGCCGGCGTCATCACGGGCATGACGCCCCCGCCGCAACGCCATAGAATACCACCATGTCCACCACTCCCAACGAGCCGGTCCTGCTGCGCCGCGACCAGGGCCGCGTCGCCATCCTGACGCTGAACCGCCCGCAGGCCATGAACGCCCTCTCGGGCGAGCTTATAGACGCGCTGCAGGCGGAATTCGACAGGCTGGCCAAGGACCAGGAGATCCGTTGCGTGGTGATCGAGGCCACCGGCCGCGCCTTCTCGGCCGGCCATGACCTGCGCGAGGTCCGCTCGACCGACGACTACGGCTTCCATTTCGACCTCATCACGCGCTGCTCGGCCATGATGATGTCGATCCGCCGCCTGCCCCAGCCGGTGATCGCCAAGGTCCACGCCATCGCCACGGCCGCCGGCTGCCAGCTGGTCGCCGCCTGCGACCTCGCCGTCGCCTCCTCCGATGCCAGGTTCGCCACCCCCGGCGTCAATATCGGTCTGTTCTGCGGCACCCCCTCGGTGCCGATCGGCCGCACTGTCGGGCCCAAGCGCGCGCTCGACATGCTGTTCACCGGCGAGCCGATCAGCGCCGAGACGGCGCTGCGCGACGGGCTGGTGAGCCGTGTCGTGCCGGCGGCCGAGCTGGACAATGCGACCATGGACCTTGCCCAACACCATCGCCAGCAAGTCGCCGCTGGTGCTGGCGCAGGGCAAGGAGCTTTTCCACAAGCACATGGAGATGAATCTCGAGCAGGCCTACGCCTATGCCACCTCGTACATGGCCGGCGCCGTAAAGCGCGAGGACGCCAAGCTCGGCATCGACGCCTTCGTGAACAAGCAGGGCCTGCCGGAGTGGAAGGGGCGGTAAGCCGCCTCCCCTCTTCCATCCCTGGACATCGTTCCCTCCCGCGCGTTGCCGGGAGGGAATGGGAGCCATGAATTACATGACTTGCCATCTATTGGTACGTCATGATATGACGGATGCCTTCCCGCAAAGCTTCCAGCCGCGACGCCTTCGGCTCACTGCTGTCGCGCGCCGCCCGGCAATGGCGGCGCGCCGCCGACCTCCGCCTCAGGCCCTTCGACCTCACGGAAGCCACCTGGCTGCCGCTCGTTCACATCGCCCGCGCGCCGGAGCCGCCGCGGCAGAAGGATCTGGCGGCATCGATGTCGCTCGACGGCTCCTCGGTGGTGCGGCTCCTCGACAATCTCGAGGCGGCCGGGCTGATCCGGCGCCGGGAGGGCGACGACCGCCGGGCCAAGATCATCGTGCTCACGCCGCGCGGCCGGGCGATCGCCGATCGGGTCGAGACCGTTGCGCGCCGCGTCAGGAGCGATGCGCTGGCCGGCCTCTCCGACAAGGACATCGAGACGACGGTCCGGGTTTTGCAACATGTCTGCCGCGTGCTCGACACCCTGACCGAGGCGGCGGCGTGACCGCTCCACTCTGGCTGCTCACGCTGATCACCTTCAGCGGAACGCTCGCCATGCACATCTTCGTGCCGGCCCTGCCCGAGGCCGCGCGCGACCTGGGCGCCAGCATGGGCAGCATGCAGCTCACCATGAGCGTCTACATCCTCGGCCTCGCCGTCGGCCAGCTTGCCTACGGCCCGCTGTCCGACCGTTTCGGGCGCCGGCCGGTGTTGATGGCGGGTCTGGTGCTCTACTCGCTCGCCGGGCTCGCTGCGGCGCTGGTGTCCGACGTGCACAGCCTGATCGTGGCACGGCTGCTGCAGGCGCTGGGCGGTTGCGCCGGCCTGGTGGTCGGCCGCGCCATCGTGCGCGACACCGCCCTGCCGCAGGAGGCGGCGCGCCGTCTTGCGCTGATGAACCTGATGGTGGCGATCGGCCCGGGCGCGGCGCCGCTGGTCGGCGGCGCGCTCGCCTCGACGCTGGGCTGGCGCTCGATCTTCTTCGCGCTGGCCCTGCTGGGCGTCGTCAACCTGCTGTTCAGCTGGCGGCTGTTGCCCGAGAGCCGAGCGAGCGCCGCGACGGCCAAGGCATCGAACCTGGCGCGCAATTACGGCCGCCTTCTGGTGTCGCCGGCCTTCCTCGGTTATGCGGTGGGCGGCGGCTGCGCCACGACGTCGATGTACGCCTTCATCGGCGCCTCGCCCTTCATCTTCGCCCATCAACTGCACCGGCCCGACTACGAGGTCGGAATCTATCCTGCCCTGGTGCTGGCGGGCGTCTGGATCGGCAGCGTGGCGGCAACCCGCCTCATTCCCCGGCTGCCGATCGATCGCCTCGCCGTGTGGGCGAACCTGCTCAGCGTGCTGGCCTCGTTCGCCTTCCTGGGCGCGGTGCTCTCCGGACATCTCTCCGTACCGCTCGCCATCGCGCCGATGATCATTTTCGGCATGGGCGCCGGCGTGGCGTCGCCGGCCGCCCTCACCCAGGCGATCAGCGTCAATCCTGAAATCATCGGCTCGGCGTCCGGCCTCTATGGCTTCTCGCAGATGGGCGTGGGCGCGATCTGCACGGCCCTGGTCGGCACCGGCACCAATCCCGCGCTCACTGCCGCGATCATCCTGGTCAGCGCCGGCGTGATCGGCCAGGTCGCGTTCTGGATCGCGCTGCACCATCGCGGGCGGACGATCCCGCGTCCGTGACCGCCGGTCCCTACGTCAGCCAGCCGTCACTCGAAGCACTGTGAGGTCGAGCCCACGACGACGTCGTTGCAATCGTGATCGCCGCTGTCGCCACCCGCACCGCACCGTCGCCCGAGAGGAAATCGGCAAAGCCGAACGGGCTGCTCAACGCGGCCTGGATCGCCTGCGGCGGACGCTGCGTCGATCGACACCGACAAGGCCTCGCCCGACGACAGATGCGCCTGCGCCACCGTGCCCTGAGCCTGCTTGTCGAACATGATGACCAATGCCGCATCGAAGTCTGCCTTGCAGCGATTGCCCGGCCATCCGGCTCGTCCAGGCGAAGCTTGACGATGCCGAGCTGAAGAAGCCGAAGGCGTCGGGCCCCAGGTCCAGGCCGACAGTCGGCGCCGGCGGCGGACATGGTCTGGAACAGAAGGCTCTGGTCGGCGCCGCTGGTCCAGCCGCCGTGACCGTTGGAATCGATCAAGTCGGGACTGGAGCCGAACCACATCTGCGCGTGGGCGATATCGGTCAATGCGCGTGCCAGAAGGAGGCCGTTTCGCGAGCCCAGTCCTGTCGTCAGGTCGTAGCCGGGGGCGGCCTGGTAGCCGTAACCGGTCGGCGTGATCGCCGTGCCGGTCGTCGGCATCGCTGAAGGCGCCGCCCAGCGCAAAGGACGATACGTTGTTGCCGAGGGTCACGTCGTTGAACGACGCCGGAGCGATCGCAGCCGCGATATAGAGAAGGTCGTTCATGTAGCCGAGGCTGCGGCAAGCCCTGGTCATGGAACACCGCGTTGAACTGAGAGACCAAGGCTGCCCAAAGCGGCGCCAATGCGCTCGTGCCGCCGCCGCCGTGCAGGTCCGGTCCATGCTCGGGTTGGGCACGCGCGTAATACATATTGCCGCCGGCATTGGCGGCAACGTCCGGCACGCCGCGGCCGACCAGCGCGGCCGGGTCGGCGGTCGTCGGCGTCGAGTCCGAATTCAGCCTGATAGGATGGGACGCGCTGGGTGGAATCGACGCCGCCGGCCCCGGCCAGGTTGCCGAGATTATGCCGTTCTTCGCGAAGGTGCCGTGCTGATCGTCGAGACCGCATAGGTGTTCCAGACCGCCTCGACGAAATGCGACACCGGCCGTCGCCGTCGCCGCCCTGAAGCGCCGCATGTCGATGCGCAGATCCGGCATCAGCCGCAATACGTGGGCGATGGCCTCGCGCACCTGGGACGCCGGCGTCGGCGCGGCCATGCCGGAGTTGGCGACCTCGCCCTCGGGATGGAAGACGGCGGCATAGCTGTCCGGGCTGGGCGCCCGGCCGAATGCCGCGAACAGCTCGAACCAGCGACCGGCGGCGCTCTTCATCGTCGACATCGACCGACAATGCGCCACCGGATCGCCGCCGCCAATTACCTGGCGGGTAATCCGTTCACTGCCGCCAGTCAGGACCCTTGCGCTCGATCTGGCGGAGCGCCGCCTTCCAGTAGGTCATGCCGTATTCCGGATGGGCGCGCTGCTGCCTGGCGCGTTCGCCGTACTGGCGGATGATGTCGGGATCGATCGGCGCCGGCTCCTCGTCCAGGCCGCGGGCGATGACCTCGACCTCGCAGGCGCGCTCGAGCATGTACATGCGACGCAGGCGCCCGGGATGGTGCCGCCGACCGTCAGCAGGCCGTGGTTGCGCAGCACGACGGAGTTGCCGTGCTGGCAGGTGACGCCCAGCGCGTCGCATTCCTCCTGCGAGGTCGGCATGCCGTACTCGTGATAGACGAGGTCGTCGTAGACCGCGAGCGCGTCCTGGCTGATCGGCCGCAGCCCCTTCTTCAGCACCGACACGCCGGTGCCGGCGCGGGTGTGGGTGTGCATGACGCAGTTGGCGTCGGGCCGCGCCTTGTAGACGCCGCTATGGATGGTGAAGCCGGCGGAATTGAAGCGGCCGTCCTTGCTGTGGACGTTGCCGTCGAGGTCCATCTTCACCAGGCTGGAGGCGGTGATCTCGTCGAACAGGTCGCCGTAGTTGTTGATCAGGAAGCAGGTCGGCTCGCCGGGAATGCGCACCGACATGTGGGTGTCGATCGTGTCGGTCCAGCCGTAATGGTCGGTGATGCGGTAGAGCGCGGCCAGGTCGCAGCGCGCCTGCCACTCGGCATCGGTCATGTTGGGACGTTCGACTTGCGGCAGCGCATTCATCGCAATTCTCCGTAAACGAAGTTCGGATCGTCGGTCGTCGAATTCTAAAGCAACTCGCGCGCCAGCGCGAGCGGCCGCAGTTTCGGCCCTCGGCACAATATTTGCCTCTCCCCTGTCACCCATACCCACCTTGGAGCCCGACAGTGGCCGGCAAACCGTTTCATCTCGCGTGGTTCTTGCAAGGCTCGAGCGCGCAGGCCTGGGGCGAGGCCTGGACCGGCCATATCGGCCAGACCTGGATGGAACCCGAACTGTTCCTGAACATGGCGCGGACGCTCGAGCGGGCCTGCTTCGACTACATCCTGCTCGAAGATTCATCCTATGTCGGCGAGAGCTTCGGCGGCTCGACCGAGATCTACCTCAAGAACGCCATCGCCGTGCCGCGCCAGGACCCGTCGGTGGTGGCCGCGCTGATGACCCAGGTGACGTCGCGCATCGGCATCGTGCCCACCTTCGGCACCTACGCCTACCATCCCTACCTGCTGGCCCGCCTGGTGGCGACGCTCGACCAGGTATCGGGCGGGCGGATCGGCTGGAACGCCGTCACCGGCAGCTCCGATTTCGCGGCCATGAACTTCGGCATGCAGGGCATGCCCGACCATGACCTGCGCTACGACATGGCCGACGAATACATGGAGGTCGTGCCGCGGCCTGTGGGGCTCGTGGGAGCCCGGCGCCATCATCGCCGACCGCAAGAGCGGCGTGCTGGTCGACCCGACCAAGGTCCACCGCCGTCAACTACAGCGGCAAGTATTTCAGCACGCGCGGCCCGCTGAATTCCGGCCCGGCGCCGCAGGGCCAGCCGGTGATCGCCCAGGCCGGCGGCTCGCCGCGCGGCCGCAAGTTCGCCGCCGCCCATGCCGACACGATCGTCGTGCACGCCAAGGGCATCGAGGCGATGAAGGCCTACCGCGACGACGTGCACAAGCACATGGTCGCGCAGGGCCGCAAGCCCGAGGACTGCAAGGTCCTCTTCCTCATCAATCCGATCCTCGGCGAGACCATGGAGGAGGCCCAGGAGCGCAAGAAGAAGCGGGCCGCCATCGCCATGGAGAAGATCGACGAGCGGCTGGCGCATTTCGGCAAGGTGACCAACATCGATTTCGGCAAGTTCGATCTCGACAAGCCCCTGCCCGACCACGTGACGACCAACGGGCATCAGGCGAACCTCGACCAGTTCCGCAAGATGGCGAACGGCCGCTCGATCCGCGAGACCATGGCGAGCTTCAACGCCGTCGACCTTTCGGTCGACCTTGTCGGCACGCCCGACGCCGTCGCCGCCCGCATGGGCGAGGTCATGCAGGAGGTCGGCGGCGACGGCTTCCTGTTCTCCATGCCCAACGTCAACCGCCGCACCCTGGCCGAGATCGAGGACGGGCTGGTGCCCGCCCTGCAGGATCGCGGCCTGATGCGCACGGCCTACGAGCACAAGCAGTTCCGCGACAATCTTCTGGCGTACTGATCAACCCAAGCAGGAAGGCAGGCAGCCATCATGCGCAGACATCGTTCCTCCACACCGTTCGGCCGCCGCACCGCCCTGGGCCTTGTCGGCGCCGGTCTCGCCGCGCCGTTCATCCGCCCCGCCGCCGCGCAGGCCGCCTGGCCCGAGGTCAGCCGCCATCCCGGACGCGCTGAAGGGCAGCGGCGAGGTCCGCATCGCCACCTTCGGCGGCACCATGCAGGAGACGCAGCAGAAGGCCTATTTCGAGCCGTTCGAGAAGCTCAGCGGCATCAAGGTGCGCGCCGTTTCCCGGCTCCAACCCGACCAAGATCAAGGCCATGGTCGAGACCGGCAATGTCGAATGGGACATGGCGCAGCTCAGCCGCGGCTCGATCATGAACCTGCAGAAGAGCGGCGACTATTTCGAGAAGATCGACTACGACCTGGTCGATCGACGGCGTCGATGCAGGCCTACCGCTTCGAGTACGGCCTCGAGATGCTGGTGTGGGCGCAGGTGATGGCCTACCGCACCGACGCCTTCAAGGGCGCGGCGCCGAAGGGCTGGGCCGATTTCTGGGACACCAAGAAGTTCCCCGGCGACCGCGCCATGATCGGCACCAGCGCGCGGCGGCTGGCCGGAGATGGAGTTCGCCCTGATGGCGGCGGGCGTGCCGGCCGACAAGGTCTATCCGATCGACATCGACAAGGCCTTCGCGAGCTACGACAAGATCAAGAAGAGCGTGGTCAAGTGGTGGGACACCGGCGCCGTGCCGATCCAGCTGCTGACCGACCGCGAGGTCGCCATGACCACGGTGTGGAACGGCCGCATGGCGGCGCTGCAGGCGGCGGGCGTTCCGGCGGCGATCAGCTGGAGCCAGGGCCTGCTGAAGCGCGACGCCTGGGGCATCCCCAAGGGCGCCAAGAACAAGGTGAACGCCATGAAGTTCGCGGCCTATTCGACCATGGCGATCCCGCAGGCGCGCGTCTCGCTCGGCATTCCCTACGGCTCGGTCAACAGCAAGTCGAACGAGTACATCCCGCCCGAGCGCCTGGCGATCCTGCCGAGCGCGCCCGCCATCAAGGCGCAGCTCGTCAACTACAACTACGACTGGTGGATCGACAATCGCGAGGCGGTCGTCAACCGCTTCAACAAATGGCTGCTGAGCTGACGGCGATGGCGGCAGCCGGCCGCGGCGCAGCGGTGTCGCTCAGCGGCCTCGAGAAGAGCTACGACCGCGTCGCCGCGGTCGCCGGCGTCTCGCTCGACATCCAGTCGGGCGAGTTCCTGACGCTGCTGGGGCCGAGCGGGTCGGGCAAGACGACGACGCTGATGATGATCGCCGGCTTCGAGACGCCGACGGCCGGCGACATCGCCATCGACGGCCGGTCGGTCGTCGCCATGCCGCCCTATCGCCGCAACATCGGCATGGTGTTCCAGAACTACGCGCTGTTTCCGCATCTCACGGTCGCCGAGAATATCGGCTTCCCGCTGAAGCAGCGCGGCGTCGCCAAGGCGGAGCGGGCCGAAGCTGGTCGGCGAGGCGCTCGAGCTGGTGCATCTGCCGGGCTATGGCGGGCGCTATCCGCGCCAGCTCTCGGGCGGCCAGCAGCAGCGCGTGGCGCTGGCGCGCGCCATCGTCTTCAAGCCGCGCCTGCTGCTGATGGACGAGCCGCTGGGCGCGCTCGACAAGCAGCTGCGCGAGAACCTGCAGCTCGAGATGCGCCGGCTGCACGCCGATCTCGGCATCACCTTCATCTACGTGACGCACGACCAGGAGGAGGCGCTCACCATGTCCGACCGCATCGCCGTCATGAACGAAGGGCTGGTGGCGCAGGTCGGCCGGCCGGAGGATCTCTACGACCGGCCGAGCAGCCGCTTCGTCGCCTCCTTCATCGGCGAGTCGAATTTCCTGCCGGCCGTCGTGCGCGGCAGCGAAGACGGCATGGTCGTGGCCGAGTGCGACGGCGCGCTGATCCGCGCCCTCTCGCCCAGCCGGCCGGCCGGCGGCGAGAAGGTGATGCTGACGACGCGGCCCGAGCGCCTGCGCTTCGCCGACGGCGCCTGGAGCTCGACCACGCCGCAGAACCGCCTCAGCGTGACCGTGACCGAGGCGGTGTTCGCCGGCGAACGCTGCCGCTACATGCTGCAGGCCGGCGACGGCACCGCGATGGTGCTGAAGGAGCCGTCGAGCGCGGCGATCCGCCGGCGCGCGGTCGGCGAACGGGCGGAGATCGCCTGGTCGGTCGCGGACACGATTCTTGTCTGAAGCCGTCGTCCGCCCGCTCGGATTGGCCGGCACTCAGGCGCGCGGCCGACCGTTCGCCTGGCAGCGTGCGGCGCCCTTGCTGCTGGCGGCGCCGCTGCTTGTCTTCATGCTGGCCTTCTACGCCCTGCCGGTGCTGGCGATGCTGATGCGCAGCGTCTCGGATCCGGCCTGGACGCTGTCGCACTACCTGGCGCTGGCCGACGACATCGTGTTCGCGAAGACGTTCTGGAACACCTTCTACACCGCGCTGATCGTCACGCTGGGGACTTTGCTGCTGGGCTATCCGGTGGCGCTTGCCCTGGTGCGCGCGAGACGCTGGGCGCCGGTCATCCTGGTCCTGATCCTGCTGCCGTTCTGGACCAGCGTCCTGGTGCGCAGCTACGCCTGGATGGTGCTGCTGGGACGGCACGGGCTGATCAACGAGGCCCTGCTCGCCGCCGGCCTGCTCGAGCGGCCGCTGCGCATCCTCAACACGCCGCTCGCCACCCAGATCGCGATGATCCACATCCTGCTGCCCTACATGATCCTGCCCATCGCCAATGCGCTGCGGCAGATCGATCCCTCGCTGGCGCGCGCCTCGTCGGGCCTGGGCGCGACGCCCTGGCAGACCTTCCGCCAGGTGACCCTGCCCCTGTCCATGCCCGGTGTCGCCGCGGGCGGGCTGCTGGTGTTCGTGCTGGCGCTCGGCTTCTACATCACGCCGGCCATGGTCGGCGGCCCGCGCGAGATCACCTTGTCGATGCTGATCGCCCAACAGGTCGACCAGCTCAACTGGGCCTATGCGGCGACCTTGTCCGCCGTCCTGCTGGCGACGGCGCTGGCGCTCATCGCCATCTGCCATCGCCTGCCCGGCATCGGCAGCGCCTTCCGGATGAACACCCGATGAGCGGCGTCCGTTCGATCGGCGCGCCGCTTGTGCCGGCGACCGTAGTCGGGCTGATCCTGCTGTTCCTCGCCTTTCCCATCGTCGTCGTGGTCGTGCTGTCGTTCTCCTCGGCGACCTATCTCACCTTCCCCCCGCCGGCCTTCGGGCTGCGCTGGTACAGCGCCTATTTCAGCGGCGAGGACTGGCTGCGCCCGACCTGGCTCAGCCTCTGGGTCGCCGCCTCGGTGGTCGTGCTGGCGACGCTGCTCGGCACGCTGGCGGCGCTGGGCATCGCCCGGCTGCCCCGTGCGCTGCGCGTGCTGGCGGTCGGGCTGGTCCTCTCGCCGCTGATCGTGCCGGTGATCGTCGTGGCGATCGGCATCTACTACGCCTTCTCGCGCTACGGGCTGGTCGGCTCGCCGATCGGCCTGGTGCTGGCGCATACCTGCCTGGCCGTGCCCTTCGTGGTGACCAGCGTCAGCGCCAGCCTGGCCGGCATCGATCCCAGGCTCGAGCAGGCCGCGCTCAGCCTCGGCGCCACACCGAGCGGCACCTTCTTCCAGGTGACCCTGCCGCTGATCCGGCCCGGCGTCGTGATCGGCGCGCTGTTCGCCTTCATCACCTCGTTCGACGAACTCGTGGTCGCCCTGTTCCTGTCGGGCTCCGGCGCGGTCACGCTGCCGCGCCGCATGTGGGACGACCTGCTCTTCCAGATCGATCCCACGATCGCGGCCGTCTCCACGCTCACCATCGTGCTCACGGCGGCGCTGCTCGGCGGGGCCCAGCTGCTGCGCAAGCACGCCGAGCGCAATCAGCTCAGACGCCCATCCCTTTCATGAAGGTCGACGGCACCACGCTCTTGACCGACTGCGCGCGCTTGGCGAGCCAATAGGCCTGCGCCGGCGGCACCGAGGCGAACTGGCGGTCGACGCCGAGCTTCTGGGCGGCGTCCATCGGCCAGTTGGGATTGTAGAGCAGCTCGCGGGCGAGCGCGATCAGGTCGGCCCTGCCCTCCTGCAGGATCTGCTCGGCCTGGTCGGCATGCACGATCAGGCCGACCGCCATGGTCATGATGTCGGCGTCCTTCCGCAGCCGCTCGGCGTAGGGCACCTGGTAGCCGTAGGTCACCGGCCCCGCGCTCACCACCGGCGAGCCGCGCATGCCGCCCGAGCTGCAGTCGATCACGTCGACGCCCTTGGGCTTCAGGATCCTGGCCAGCGCCACGCTCTGGTCGGGCCCCCAGCCGGCATCGTCCTCGACCGAGAAGCGCACGAACAGCGGCTTGGAGGCCGGCCAGTGGGCGCGCACGCTTTCCACCACCTCGATGCAGAAGCGCATGCGGTTCTGCTCGCTGCCGCCATACTCGTCGTTGCGCAGGTTGGAGAAGGGCGAGAGGAACTGATGGATCAGGTAGCCGTGCGCGGCGTGGATATCGAGCACGTCGAAGCCCGCCTCGTGGGCGCGCCGCGCCGCCTGGCCCCAGCGCTCGATCACCTCGGGGATCTCGGCCCGCGTCAGCGCCCGCGGCGTGGGATCGGTTTCCGGCGAATTCTTGGCGCTCGACGACACCAGCTCCCACTGGTCCCAGTCGTCGATCTCGGGCGACGGCTTCAAGGGCGCCCCGCCCTCCCACGGCCGGAAGCGGCGCGCCTTGCGGCCGGAATGGCCGAGCTGGATGCCGGGCACCGCATTGTGCTGGCGGATGAAGTCGACGCAGCGCCTGAGGCCGGGCACGAAGGCGTCGTCCCAGATGCCGAGATCGCCCACCGTGCCGCAGCCGCGGCGCTCGACCTTGGTCGATTCCATGATCACCAGGCCGGCGCCGCCCGCGGCATAGCGGCCGGCGTTCATCAGGTGCCAGTCGGTGGCGAAGCCCTTGACGGCCGAGTACTGGTGCATCGGCGCCACCACGACGCGGTTCTTCGAGCGTCACGTCGCGGATGGAAATCGGTTCGAACAACAACGGCTGCGCCATATATAATCCCCCCATGTCCGCCGTGAATCACGACCGCTACGACGACGCCTATCTGCGCAAGATCCTGCGCGAGAGCAAGACCATCGCCATGGTCGGCGCCTCGGCCAACTGGAATCGTCCCAGCTATTTCGCCATGAAGTATCTGCTCGACCGGGGATACAAGGTCATCCCGGTCAATCCCGGCGCCGCCGGCCAGGAGATCATGGGCCAGAAGGTCTATGGCTCGCTCGCCGAGCTGCCGGAGAAGGCCGACATGGTCGACATCTTCCGCAACTCCGAGGCGGCCGGCCCGATCACCGACGAGGCGATCAGGCATGGCGCCAAGGTCGTGTGGATGCAGCTCGGCGTGCGCAACGACGAGGCGGCCGAGCGCGCCGAGGCGGCCGGGCTGAAGGTCGTCATGAACCGCTGCCCCAAGATCGAGCATTCCCGGCTCGCCGGCACCATCGAATGGCACGGCATCGCCAGCGGCGTGATCTCCAGCAAGAAGCGGGCGCTCTGAGACCATCGTCGGGAATTTGCCGTGGCAAACCCAGCGGGCCGGTGACGTGACCGCCGATAGCCTCATCTGCGGTATCGCCGCCATCCACGCGCCGGCAAGGGCACGGACGTCTACCTGTTTCTCGGCGGCATGATGCTGTGCCGAAGTCGCCCGTAAGAAAGGATTGTTCGACTGGCTGGCGGCACCCGCTGAGCTCATTCGCCTGAGCGGTTCTAGGTAGAGGGCGGTCTCCACCAGCAGCAGGTCGGTGCCGTCGGTGCGGGCGGCGATCTCCACCTTGTCCTCGCCTCTCCAGCGCGATGCTGTCGCGCCGCGTCAGGATGGCGTCGGCGATCTCCACGTCGCCGTCCAGCATGAAGCGTAGAGGCCGTTGGCCTTCGATGCCCGGTAGACGTGGTTCCTGCCGCCATCGCTCAGCAGGCGGGACACCTTGAAGGTCTGGCCGATCGGCAGCGCCCCCGCCTCGTCGCCGACCAGGCAAGTGATGCGGTTGGCGCCGGCGGCGCGATCGAAATTGTTGCGCCGGTAGGACGGCGGCGCCAGGAGCTGCCCGGGCAGCACCCAGACATAGATCACGTTGAGATCCTCCTCGCCGATATTGAGCTCGCTGTGCTTGCCGCCCGAGCCCGCGGAGAAGACGTAGTAGTCGTCGCGTTTCAGCTCGTCGACCTTGCCGATCGTGTTGATGTGGGTGAGCGCCCCGCCCAGCACGAAGGCCATGATGATGAAATTGTGATGCGGGTGCATGTTGTAGCCGGTGCCGTCCGGCGTGAAGACTTCGTCGCCGAACACCTTCATGACCCCGAAGCCCGGGATGCCGGACTGGTATTCATGGAAGTTGAAGCTCGAATGGCGCGTGATCGCGCCGTCGGGATGGCCGGCGACATAGCTGGCGTTGAGGCCGACCGCCGGCAGGTAGGAGTAGCCGCGCTCGCCGGCGCGCAGGACGAAACGCACGCTCATGCCGGCCTCGCTTCCGACTAATAGGGTATCTCGACCATCTCGAAGCCCGCCTTAGGCGTCCCGCAGTCCGGACAGACCCAGTCGTCGGGGATGTCGGCCCAGCGTGTGCCCGGGACAATGCCATGCTCCGGCAGGCCAAGCGCCTCGTCATAGGAGAAGCCGCAGCCGAGACACAGATACTTCTTCATGAGGACCTTGTAGCATCGGCGCAAACAGGGGAAACGCATGAAGTTCGGCATCTTCGACCACATGGACCGCGCCGGTCCCGATCTCGGCCGGCAGTTCGACGAGCGGCTGCGGCTGATCGAGCTCTACGAGCGCGCGGGCTTCCACGCCTATCATCTGGCCGAGCATCATGCGACGCCGCTCGGCATGGCGCCCTCGCCCAGCGTGTTCCTGGCCGCCGTGGCGCAGCGCACCAAGACGCTGCGCTTCGGGCCGCTGGTCTACACCGTGCAACCTCTATCATCCGCTGCGCCTGATCGACGAGATCTGCATGCTCGACCAGATGAGCGGCGGACGGCTCGAGCTCGGCGTCGGCCGCGGCATCTCGCCCTACGAGGTGGGCTATTACGGCGTCGATCCGGCCACCGGGCCGGAGCGCTTCGCCGAGGCGCTCGAGGTGATCCTGAAGGGCCTGACGCAGAAGCGGCTCGACCACGCAGGGCAAGTACTTCACCTTCAAGGACGTGCCGATGGAGATGCGGCCGGTGCAGCGGCCCCATCCGCCGCTGTGGTACGGCGCCAATTCGCTGGAGAGCGCCGATCGGCTGGCCAAGCAGGCCTGCAACACCGTGGTCGGCATGAGGGCCGACGGCGTCGGCCGGTTCGCCGAGCGCTATCGCGCCGCCTGGAAGGCGCTGGGCCGCGACGAGAGCGGTTATGCCGCTGATCGGGCTCAGCCGCCACGTCGTGGTCGGCGACACCGACAAGGAAGCGCAGAGCGCGGCCAAGCGCGCCTTCGCGCTGTGGTACGACGCGCTGATCCATCTCTGGCGCGCCCATGGCGTCGGCCTGCCGCGCCAATTGATCCCCGCCGAATTCGATCAGGCCCTGGAGGAGGGCTACATCGTCGCCGGCTCGCCCTCGACCGTGCGCGAGCGGCTGAAGCGCGACAACGAGATCGCCGGCATCAACTACTGCATCTGCCGGCTGGCCTTCGGCGATCTGTCGTTCGAGGAATCGGCGCGCTCGGTCGAGCTCATGGCGAAGGAGGTCATGCCGGCGCTGGCTTGACGATGCCGCCCAAAACGAGAAGGCCCGCGACCCCACGTACGCATGGGCCGCGGACCCCCGCCCCCTCCGTGAACGCGCCCTTCGCGGTTCAGCCCGCTTGGCGTGGCGCGCCCCCCTGTCGAAGACTCCTGCCAAAAGCGGAGGGGAGTCTGGTAAGACAAAGCCGGCGGTGGTGGGGCCACCGCCGGCTCGTCGAGAGGATCAGCTACGCCGCCCGGGGAGAGATAGCGACGAACCTGGTCATCCCCTCCCGATAGATTTTCATCAGGACCGGCTTGCCGGTCTTCTTGGCCTCCTTGAGCTTCTCGGCAGCCATCTTGGGGCTGTCGACCTGGTCCTTGCCGACCTGCTGCAGGACGTCGCCCGCCTTCAGGCCCTGGTCGTCGGCCGGGCTGCCCGGCTCGACCTGGGCGATCACCGCGCCCTTCACCGAGTTGTCCAGCTTCAGCTCCTGGCGCGCCTCGCGGGAGATCGGCGCCAGCGACACGCCGTAGGACAGCGGCTCGGCCTTCTTGGCGTCCCTTGATCGGCGCTGGCCTTGATCACGCCGCTGTCGTCCTTCTGATCGCCGACCTTGGCGGTGACGGTCATGTCCTTGCCGTCGCGCCACACGCCGAGCTTGACCGAGGTGCCGGGCTTGGTGGCCGAGATCATGCGCGTCAGATCCTTGATCGTGGCGACGTCCTTGCCGTCGACGCTCTTGATCACGTCACCCGACTGGATGCCGGCCGCCAGCGCCGGGCTGTCCGGCTGCACCTGGGCCACCAGGGCGCCCTTGTCGCTGCCGAGCGCCATGCTCTGGGCGATCTCGTCGGTCACCGGCTGGATCTGCACGCCCAGCAGGCCGCGCTCGACCCGCCCGTGGTCCTTGAGCTGGTCCACCACCGGCTGGGCCAGGCTCGAGGGGATGGCGAAGCCCAGGCCGATGTTGCCGCCGGTCGGCGAGAAGATCGCGGTGTTGATGCCGATCACCTTGCCTTCCATGTCGAACAGCGGGCCGCCCGAGTTGCCCCGGTTGATGGCGGCGTCGGTCTGGATGTAGTCGTCGAACGGGCCGGAATGGATGTCGCGGCCGCGCGCCGACACGATGCCGGTCGTCACGGTGCCGCCCAGGCCGAACGGATTGCCGACCGCCATCACCGGCTGGCCGACGCGCACCTTGGTGGCGTCGCCGAACTGCGACGTAGGGCAGCGGCTTGTCGCTCTTGACCTTGAGGAGGGCGAGGTCGGTCTTCTCGTCGCCGCCGATCAGCTTGGCCGGCAGCTTGCGGCCGTCGGTCAGGGTGACGGTGATCGAGTTGGCCTTGCCGGCCACGTGGAAGTTGGTGACGATGAAGCCCGACGGATCGATGATGAACCCGGTGCCCAACGCCTGCGCCTTCTGCTCAGGATGATGCGGCTTCGCCTGCGGCATCTGCGGCATCTGGCCGAAGCGCTCGGCGAAGCGCTCCATGAACTCCTGCATCTCCTTCTGCTGCTGCGAGCGGTCCGACATCTGGACGCCGTCTTCGTCATCGGCGCCGGCCTTCATGGTCACGGACACGTTGACGACCGCCGGGGTCACCTTGGCGGCGAGATCGGAGAAATCCTGCACGCCCGCGACCGCCGGGGCCGTCTGAGCGGTCGGCACGGCGGCGATGGCCGCCGGAGCGGTGAACAGGGGAGCAATCAGCGCCGGCGCCGTCAGCGCCGTCGTTACGGCAAGGGCCGCGAGAATGGTCTTCGTCTTCGTCATGAGTGGAACCTCCTTCGGGGGTCTTGGCGAAGGAAATATGGGATGCCGCCCATGGCGACCGGATGGCCGCCGCATTGAATGTTTGTATAGTTGGGGAACGTTGCGTTTGGCCCGAAATAGCGGCACATGCTGCGTCAGGTGGCAGCCGGCGTGGATACCAGGCTGGTTGTCATCCCGAGCGAAGCGAGGGAGCTTGGCCGGGACGCCGCAGAAAGCTCCCTCGCTTCGCTCGGGATGACAAAGGCCGTGAAAATCCTCCTCGTCGAAGACGACAAGCAGACTGCCGACTACATCGCCAAGGGCCTGCGCGAGCACGGCCATGTCGTCGACCATGCCGGCAACGGCCGCGACGGGCTCTATCTCGCCACCGGCGAGAAGTACGACGTCATGATCGTCGATCGCATGCTGCCGGCGATGGACGGGCTGTCGCTGGTCAAGGCGGCGCGCGCCTCCGACGTGCGCACCCCGGTGCTCTTCCTCACCACCATGGGCGGTGTCGACGACCGCGTGACGGGCCTCGAAGCGGGCGGCGACGACTACCTTGTGAAGCCCTTCGCCTTCGCCGAGCTCCTGGCGCGCGTGGGCGCGCTGGCACGCCGGCCACCCATCGTGGCGGCGACATCGCTCGGCGTCGGCGATCTCGAGATGGATCTCCTGGCACGCACGGTAACGCGCGCCGGCCGGCGCATCGAGCTGCTGGCCCAGGAGTTCAAGATCCTGGAATACCTGCTGCGCCATGCCGGCGAGGTCGTGACGCGCACCATGCTGCTGGAGAAGGTCTGGGACTTCCATTTCGATCCCAAGACCAACATCGTCGAGACCCATATCAGTCGGCTGCGCTCCAAGATCGACAGGGGCTTCGAAAAGCCCCTGCTGCACACCGTCAGGGGAGCTGGCTATGTCATCCGCTCGCCTGATTAGGATCCTGCGTTCGGCCTCCTTCCGGCTGCCGCTGATCTATGCCGTGCTGTTCGTGCTGTCGGCTGGCGCGCTGTTCGTCACCGTCTACTGGACGGCTACGGCGGCGATGCAGAACGACATGGCGGCGGTGCTGCGCACCGAGGCCTACCAGCTCGCCGAGATCCATCGCCGCAGCGGCCTGGCAGGCCTGGCCGAGCAGATCGCGCGCCGCATGAACTTCCGCACGCGCGGCCCGATCTTCTACCTGTTGCAGGCGCCCAACCGACGCGTCGTCGTGGGTAACCTGCCGGGCATGCCGCCGGTCGACGGCGTCGTCGACTTCGTGCCGCAGCCCGACACGCAGGAATCCGATGCCGAGCCCTCCAAGCTCACCGGATTCGGCCTCACCCTGCCCGACGGCTCGTTCCTTCTGGTCGCGCAGGACGCCGACCGGCTCGCCGAAATGCAGCACGCCATCGTGCGCGCCTTCGTGTGGGCGAGCGGGCTTGCACTGCTGCTGGCCATCGCCGGCGGCGCGGTGATCGGCTCGTCCTTCCTGCGCCGCATCGACACGATCACGCGCACCAGCCGCGCCATCATGGCGGGCGACCTGTCGGCGCGCATCCCGGTGCGCGGCACCCACGACGAGATCGACCAGCTCGTGTCCAGCCTCAACGCCATGCTGAGCCGCATCCAGCAGCTCATGGACGGGCTGCGCCAGGTGTCGAGCGACATCGCCCACGACCTGCGCACGCCGCTCGGCCGCCTGCGCCAGCATCTCGAGGATGCGCGCGAGCGCGCCAAGACCACCGCCGACTACGACGTCGCGACGGAAGCGGCGATCGAAGAGGCCGACGAACTCCTGGAGACCTTCTCCGCGCTGCTGCGCATCGCTCAGGTCGAGGCCGGCGCGCAGAAGCGCGGCTTCGACGAGGTCGACCTGTCCGGCCTGGTGCGCAGCATCGGCGAGGCCTACCAGCCGGCCGCCGAGGATTCCACGCATGCGCTTCAATACAAGGTCGATGACGGCATCAGGCTCAACGGCGACCGCCAGCTGCTCGCCCAGATGATCTCCAACCTGGTCGAGAACGCGTTGCGCCACACGCCGGACGGATCGACCGTGTCGCTGGCGTTGCGCCGGAGCGGCGCCGGCTTCGAGATCGAGGTGGCTGACGACGGTCCGGGCATCCCTGAGGAGGAGCGCGGCAAGGTGTTCGATCGCTTCTACCGTCTCGACCGCAGCCGCTCGACCGCCGGCAGCGGGCTCGGCCTGGCGCTCGTCAAGGCGATCGCCGGCCTGCACGGCCTCGCGATCCGGCTGGTGGACCGCAAGCCGGGGCTCGGGGTGGTCGTGACGGGGTGATTGTCGGGCGCGCCGGCGGACGTCATTCTTCGCCGATGAAGAAGACCAGTCCCCGCCCCCTCTTCGCCTATGTCGGCAGCTACACCACGCCTGAGCGACACGGCCAAGGCAACGGCATCAATGTCTATCGCGTCGACCGGCGCAGCGGCGCGTTCATCCATGTCCAGCACCTCGGAGGGCTGGAGAATCCGTCGTTCCTCGCCATCAACGCGGCCGGCACGCGGCTCTATTCGGTGCATGGCGATCGCACCGAGGCCAATTCCTTCACCATCGATCCCGGCACCGGCCATATCGCGCCGCTCAACCGGCAGTCGACCGGCGGCTACAATCCCGTCCACCTCGCCTTCGACGCCGCCGAACGCTTCCTCGCGATCTGCAATTACGGCACCGACTCGCTGGCCGTGCTGCCGATCGCCCACGACGGCGGCCTGCTGCCCTATCGCACGCTCACCACGGTGACCGGAACCTTGGGCCCGCACCGCTTCCAGCAACGCACCCTGTGCGTGCACCACATACCGCTCGACCGCCAGGGCCGGTTCTTCTACGTACCCTGCAAGGGTTCCGACGTGGTGATCGCCTATCGCCTCGACGAGAAGCGGCGCGTACTGGTCGAGGCGGCGCGCGTGGCCGCCCGGCCCGGCGCCGCACCGCGCCACATCGACTTCCATCCGCGCAAGGCCTTGGCCTACGTCATCAACGAGCTCGACGCGACCATCACCACCTACCGGCAGGGCCGCAGGAACGGCGCGCTCACGCCGCTGCAGACGATCCCCGCCACGCCGTCCGACTTCACCGGCTACAGCACCGGCGCCGAGATCTGGGTCGACCGCGCCGGCCGGAATGTCTACGTCTCCAACCGCGGCCACGACAGCGTCGGCGTGTTCGGCATCCATCCCGCCAAAGGCACGCTGGCACCACGCCAATGGGTGCCGACGCATGGCGGCACGCCGCGCTTCTTCACCTTCGATCCCGCCCAGCGCTTTCTCTATGTCGCCAACCAGGACGGCCGCTCGATCGTGGGATATCGAGTCGGCCGTGACGGGCTGTTGGCGCCGACGCGCATCAGGGTCAAAGTCGGCAGCCCGGCCTGCATCGTTTTCTCGCGCTGAGGCGCTCTCCTTCCCCTCGCATTGCATAAGCGGAGAATTCCAGTGAGCGACAAGACCTACGGTTTCGAAACCCTGTCGGTGCATGCCGGCGCCGCCCCCGACCCCGCCACCGGCGCCCGTGCCCTGCCCATCTACCAGACCACCGCCTACGTGTTCGAGGATGCCGACCACGCCGCGGCCCTGTTCAACCTGCAGACCGTGGGCTTCATCTATTCGCGGCTGACCAATCCGACCAACGCCGCGCTCGAGACCAGGCTCGCCAGCCTGGAAGGCGGCCGCGGTTGTACCGTCACCTCTTCCGGTCATGCCGCGCAGGTGCTCGGCCTCTTTCCGCTGATGTCGCCGGGCGCGGAGATCGTTGCCTCCTCGCGCCTTTATGGCGGCTCGCTGCAGCAGATGCGCAATACCTATCCGAAGTTCGGCTGGACGGCGAAGATCGTCGACGCCGACGAGCCGGAGAACTTCAAGCGCGCCGTCACGGCCAACACCAAGGCGTTCTTCATCGAGAGCCTGGCCAATCCCGGCGGCGTCATTTCGGATATCGAAGCGATCGCGCGCATCGCCGAGCAAGCCGGCGTGCCGCTGCTCGTCGACAACACCCTGGCGACGCCCTGGCTCTGCAAGCCGATCGACTATGGCGCGACCCTGATCGTGCACTCGACCACCAAGTTCCTGAGCGGCAACGGCACCTCGATGGGCGGCGCGGTGGTCGATTCGGGCAAGTTCGACTGGGCGAAGGGCGGCAAGTTCCCGAGCCTCGCCGGCCCCGAGCCCGCCTATCACGGGCTGAACTTCTTCGAGACCTTCGGCGACATGGCCTACACCTTCCACAGCCATGCGGTGGGCCTGCGCGACCTCGGGCCCAGCCAGGCGCCGTTCAACTCATGGCTTACCATGCTGGGCATCGAGACCCTGGGACTGCGCATGGAGCGGCACTGCGCCAATGCGCAGAAGGTCGCTGAATATCTCGACAAGCATCCAGCCGTCGCCTGGGTGAACTATGCCGGCCTGCCGTCGAACAAGTACCATTCGCTCGCCCGGAAATACCTGCCGAAAGGCGCGGGCTCGGTCTTCACCTTCGGCGTCAAGGGCGGTTACGACGTGGGCGTGAAGGTGGTCGACAGCGTCGAGCTGTTCTCCCACCTGGCGAATATCGGCGACGCCAAGAGCCTGATCATCCACCCGGCCTCGACCACCCATCGCCAGCTCTCCGACGAACAGCGGCTGGCGGCCGGTGCGGGGCCCGACGTGCTTCGCTTGTCGATAGGGATAGAAACGGTCGACGACATCATCGCCGATCTGGGGCAAGCTCTCGCCAAGGCGACCTCCTGATGATGAGCCAGGCCGACAACCAGTTCCTGACGCAGAGCGGCCCCGGCACGCCGATGGGCGAGCTGCTGCGCCGTTTCTGGATGCCTGCGCTTCTTTCGGAAGAGCTGCCGGAACGCGACGGGCCGCCCAGGAAGATCAGGATCATGGGCGAGGACCTCCTGGCCTTCCGCGCGAGCGACGGCCGCGTCGGCATCGTCGAGCCGCACTGCCCACATCGAGGCGCCAACCTCTATTATGGCCGCAACGAGGATTGCGGCCTGCGCTGCGCCTTCCACGGCTGGAAGTTCGATGTCGACGGCAACTGCGTCGACCTGCCGACCTCGCCACCGGAATCGACCTACAAGGACACCATCGCGCTGCTGGCCTATCCGACGCAAGAATGGGGCGACATCGTGTGGGTCTATATGGGCCCCAAGGAGCATATGCCCGAGCTGCCACAGCTCGAGATGGGCCTGGTGCCGGCCGCGCAACGCTACGTCTCCAAGAAGTGGCAGGACTGCAACTGGGTGCAGAGCCTGGAAGGCGGCATCGACACCGCGCACTTCTCCTTCCTGCATGCCGTCCTGACCAGGGACGAGAAGGAGGCGCTGGCGATCTACAGCCGCTCGGCGGCGCTGGGCGATCAGTCCAGGCCCGACGATCGCGTGCGTTGGGTGCGCAACGATCCCCGGCCCAAGTTCAGCATCCTGGGCCACGATGCCGGGTTGGTGATCGGTGGCGCGCGCAAGACCGACGGCGCCGATCTCTACTGGCGCATCTGCCAGTTCCTGATGCCCAACCATGCCTTCGCACCGGCGGCATTCCCCGGCGAGGTCTATTACGGCCAGGCCTGGGTGCCGGTGAGCGACACCGATTGCTGGATCTACACCTACAGCTGGCGGCCCGACCGCGCCTTCACCAACTCCGAGCGCACGCAGTTCGACGGCGGCTTCGGCGTGCACAGCCACGTCGATGACGACTACATGCCCCTGCGCAATCTACGGAACGATTACCTGATCGACCGTGCGCGCCAGAAGACGGAGACCTTCACCGGCATCACTGGCGTCAGCGAGCAGGACTCCGCGATCCAGGACAGCCAGGGCCCGATCCAGGACCGCACCCGGGAGCATCTCGGCCCGACCGACCTCGGGATCGTCGAGTTCCGCAAGCTGGTGATGGGTGCGGCCCGCGCCTTGCAAAAGGGCAAGGAACCGAAGGCTGCACGAGCGGCGAAAGAATATGCCGTGCGTTCTGGCGGCTGGGTGGCGGCACCCGACAAGGATCTCGCGGCGGTGATGACCGAGCGTTTCGGCCATCGGCACGGCTATGTCGGGCAGGAGTACGGGCTCGGGGAATAGTTAGACCGCAGCGGCGGCCTGCATTATCGTCGCCCGGGAATTGGGCTGGGGAGACTTCGCTGTGACCATCAAGATCTATGGTCCCACTGCTTCGCGCGCGGCGCGCACGCTGTGGATCGTGCACGAACTGGGCATACCGTTCGAGCATATCGCCATGGAGATGAAGGACCTCAAGAGCGCTGAGTATCTGAAGATCAATCCCAACGGCAAGGTGCCGGCGCTGGTCGACGGAGACTTCAAGCTTTTCGAATCGATGGCGATCAACCTCTATCTCGCCGCCAAGCACGGCAAGGACGGCTTCTTTCCCAGCAGCCTCGAGGACCAGGCGTTGTGCAACCAGTGGAGCTTCTGGGGCATGACCGAGGTCGAGAAGCCGCTGCTCACCATCCTGATCGACAAGTTCATGACCGCGCCGGACAAGCGGAAGCCCGAGGCCGTGGCCGACGCGCAGAAGGCGCTGCCCAAGCCGTTTGGCGTGCTGAACAGCGCGCTCCAGGGCCGTGACTACCTGCTCGGCGAACGCTTCACCGTGGCGGACCTCAACCTCGCCTCGATCTGCAGCTGGGCCAAGCCCATCAAATACGACTTCGGCCCGTTTCCCGAAGCCGGCGGGTGGCTCGATCGCTGCCTGTCACGGCCGGCCTACAAGGCCGCGCGCGGCAGCAAGTAGAAGACGCTACTCGGCCGGCGCCGGCTGCGGCGCCACAGGGTGGGTGGACCGCGAGCCGCCCGGCAGCAGCAGCGCCACCAGAGCGATCACGGTCGCGACCGCCGCCAGTCCGAGAAAAAGCAATTCGAGGCTGCCGGTCGCCTTGCGCACCCAGGCGATCAGCATGATGGCAAGCGGGCTGGCGCCCAGCGCCACGACGAACTTCGCCCCGAAGCCCAGCCCGTGATAGCGGCTGGGCGTGTAACGCGCGATCAGGATGTTCTCGACCGGACCCGTGGCCGAACTCAGCACTGCCGAGGCGATGGCGCCGGCGAGGGCGAGGTAGCCATTGCCCATGGCCAGCGCGAGCATGGCGAAGACCTGCAGGGCCGAGGCCGTGACATAGATCGACTTCAGCGGATAGCGATCGATCACCCGACGGCCCATGGCGTATTGCGCGATGCCCGAGACGACGTAGATCGCCGAGGTCGCCAGGCCGACCCACAGCACCGCCTCGGTGGCCACGCCCCACGAGGCCAGCGTCGTACGCAAGCGGCTGATGTCGGCGGCCAGCCGTGTCTCGAACACCAGCGCCGCGCCGAACATCACGGCGGCCCAGACGATTCCTTCGAGCGCCATGGTGACGGAGAGCACGGAGAAGACGCGCCAGAACTCGCGACGGCCGTCCCGCGCGCCGGACGTGACGGGCATCGGCCGGTCGCCGACCTTTCCCTGCAGGATCTGCCAAGCGAGCACGGCGCCGACGGCGAGGCAGACAATTCCAGGGACGATGAAGGCCGCTCGCCATGAGGCAAGAGAGATCAGCACGCCCGGCACGATGCCGTAGAGCGCGAGGCCCGCACTGCCCCACAGGCCGTTCACGCCCATGGCGTGGCCCTGCTCGCGGGCATTCCGGATGATCCAGCCGATGCCCGCCGAATGATAGATGGCGCCGAAGATGCCGATGCCGCACAGCGCCAGCATCAGGGCGAGCGTGTCGCGATCGGGCACCAGGCCGCAGGCGATCGACGACAGGCCGAGGCCGGCGAACATCACCACCATCATCAGCGGCGCGCCGAAGCGATCGGACGCCCAGCCGGCCGGCAGAGACATGACGCCGAGCAGGATCGCCGACGGGGCGTAAAGCTCGAGCAGGCTCTCGGCCGACAGATCCCAAGCAACGGCGAGCGTCAGCACGATCACCGCATAGAAAGCGGTCATCATGTGCATCAACGCATGGCCGATCGAGGAAAAGACCAGCACGCGCTCGCTCGCGGCGGTCTCGCGGCCTGCGTCAACGGCTTGCATCATGGGCCCTGTATCCGCCCCGGCTTGCCGCCGTGCAAGCCCGGCTTGCGGCATCGCTGCCATTCGCGCTAAAGCCCCCCTGCCGCGGCGGCTGTCGCGGCATCCGGTCGGGGCGTAGCGCAGTCTGGTAGCGCATCAGTCTGGGGGACTGGGGGTCGCAGGTTCAAATCCTGTCGCCCCGACCATCTTCCTCTCATTTACCCATCGACGATGTCATCATCCATCGACGACATCGCAATGGTTGACCCACCCGAGGTTCGCTCTCGCTTCGACCCGTCGGGGCGGCCAGCGTGGACTGGCTCGCTACGGCGCCGTCGCCAGCCGCCGGCCTACCTCCGTGAGCTTGCACACCAGCCAGTCGGGCTTCAGCGGATTGTTGAACCAGGGTTCGGCCCAGCCCCGCGCCAGGCAACGGCGCACCAGGGCAGCGTCGACGTCCTGACCATCGAGATCGAAGAGCGGCAGCTTGCCCCCCGGTTGGGCAAGGCCGCGGCGAAGATATAGAACCTCAGGTAAAGTTGGAGGATCACCTTCCAACTCATTGTCATTAAGTGCAAAAATATCGAACGAGCGCGCTCGATGGCGCGTAGTATCGCGATCGGCAAACACGGCGGCGTCCCCCTCTGACGATGCCGGTCAACGGTCCTTCGCCGGACGCAACAGGTCATCCGACGAAATACCAAGGAAAATCAGGTGGTTGCCGAATTTTACTACGACATCCACCCGATCTGGCGGTTAGCTGAAGACAGCCTGCCAAGCCCTTGATCGCAGCCCCCCGGCAGCGATCGCCAAGCCCGGCTTCAGTTGTTTGTCTTCAGGGTGCTGCGCAACTGCGTCAGAGCCTGCTCGAGGTCCTCGAGCACGGATTCGATCTCACGGCGTTTGTGCAGGTCGAGCATGGCGGCACGTGGCGTCGTGGTCGACGGCTGCGGGCCGGTGCGCGGCAGCGGCTGGCGGGCGCCGCCGCTGGTCATCGCCTCGGCGCGGGCCGACACGATGCGCAGGTTCTCGAGCGCACTCTCCGCGGCAATGTCGAGGCGCTGCTGCTGCGGCAGGCGTCCCCGGCCTTCCTTCAGCAAACGCTGCACGCCCTTGATGGTATAGCCGTCGTCATAGAGCAGCGTCCGGATGCGGCGCAGCAGATCTATGTCCTCCGGGCGGTAGTAACGCCGGCCGCCCCCCCGCTTCAGCGGGCGAACCTGGCTGAACTTGCTTTCCCAGAACCGCAGGACGTGCTGTGGCACGCCGAGCTCCGTCGCGACCTCGCTGATCGTGCGAAACGCCTGCGCCGACTTTTCAATCCGCCTTTCCGCGGTCTGAACCGATACGGCCATGACTGGACCCCCACATTTTGCCCACTACCCCGTGATCTCGTCGGGCGCCCCGTTGATCAGAGACTTCAGGACGTTCGACGCTCGAAAGACGAGTACCCGGCGCGGCAGGATAGGAACCTCCTGCCCCGTCTTCGGATTGCGGCCCACGCGCTGGCCCTTGTCGCGGACCGTGAAGCTCCCGAATGAGGAGATCTTCACCGACTCGCCACGCGCCAGTGCTTCAACGACCTCCGAGAGAATCGTCTCCACAAGGTCGCTCGATTCGTTGCGAGACAGGCCCACTTCCTGGAACACCGCCTCGCTCAAATCCGCACGCGTGATAGTCCGGCCTTCCATCCGGTACCCTTCCTTCCCCCAGTTAATCCTTACTCTAAGGTTGGAAAGCGGTCAATATCAGTAGGATAGAGGCTGGCCTTGAATCGCCGTCTGTTCCCGTTCCGTTGCGGACGGGTTTGTTTCAATCCTGCGTTACTACCATCGGATGAGAGAAGCGCCCCAGGCGAGGCCGCCGCCGATCCCTTCCAGCAGCAGCAGATCGCCTTTCTTGATGCGGCCGTCCCTGACCGCGGTATCGAGCGCCAGCGGGATCGATGCCGCCGAGGTGTTGGCATGGCGGTCCACGGTGACGATCACCCGCTCCGGCGGCAGGCCGAGCTTGCGCCCGGTCCCGTCGATGATGCGCTTGTTGGCCTGGTGCGGCACCAGCCAGTCGATGTCCGAGGACTTGAGGCCCGCCTTGTTCAGCACCTCGCCCACCACGGCCGCCATGTTGACCACGGCGTGCTTGAACACTTCCCGGCCCTCCATGCGCAGGAAGCCGGTGGTCTTGGTCGAGGACGGCCCGCCATCGACATAGAGGATATCGTGCTGGCGCCCGTCGGAATGCAGAGCACTGGCGAGCACGCCGCGGTCGGCCGAGGTTCCCTGGCCCTGCTCTCCGCGCAGGATGATGGCGCCGGCGCCGTCGCCGAACAGCACGCAAGTGCCGCGGTCCTTCCAGTCGAGGATGCGCGAGAAAGTCTCCGCGCCGATGACCAGCGCCGTCGACGCAATTCCGCTCTTGATCAGGCTGTCGGCCACCGACACGCCGTAGACGAACCCCGCGCAGACCGCCTGTAGGTCGAACGCCGCGCCCCGGGTCATGCCGAGCGCCGCCTGCACGCGCGTCGCGGTGGCGGGAAACGTTTCATCGGGCGTTGCCGTGGCGAGCACGATGAGGTCGAGATCGGCCGCCGTCAGGCCGGCATGCGCGAGCGCCCGTTCCGAGGCCTTGATGGCCAGATGCGAGGTGAACTCGCCATCAGCCGCGATGTGGCGCTGCTTGATGCCGGTGCGCTGCTGGATCCACTGGTCCGACGTGTCCACCTTCTTGGCCAACTCTTCGTTGGTAACGATCTTTTGCGGCAGATAGGCGCCGCAACCCTGAACGACGGAACGAATCACTCGGCTCCTCCGCTTGCCTGCAGCGCCGGCGGGGCCGACGCCTCGGCAGTCGAGATCACCTGGTGCAGCTTGCCCAGACCCTCGACCAGCTTGTTCTTGTATTCGTAGCGCACGAGATCGACCGCCACGCCGATGGCGTAGGCAAACCCCAGCGCATCGGTGCCGCCATGGCTCTTCACACTGACGCCGTCGAGGCCGAGGAACACACCGCCGTTGTAGCGCCGGGGATCGACCCGCTTGCGCAGCTTGATCCACGCCCCCGAGGAGAACAGATAGCCGATCTTGGCGAAGGTGGACGTCCGGAAGACCTCGCGTACCCACTGGCTATAGAGCTTCGCCGTGCCTTCGATCGACTTCAGTGCAACGTTGCCGGTGAAGCCGTCGGTCACCACGACGTCGATCTTGCCGGTGCCGATGTCGTTGCCCTCGACGAAGCCCTGGAAGTCGACCGGGATGCCCTCGCGGCGCAACCACCCTGCGGCCTGGCGCAATTCCTCGTGGCCCTTGACTTCCTCCGAGCCGACATTGAGCAGGCCGACGCGCGGCCGATCGAGGCCGAGCAGGACCTGCGCGAACACGCTGCCCATGACGGCGAATTCGGCGAGGTTCTCGGCGTCGCATTCGAGATTGGCACCGAGATCGAGCATCACCGTCTCGCCGCGCGCCGTCGGCAGGAAGGAGGCCAACGCCGGACGGTGCGCGCCGTCCAGCATGCGCATGGCGACCATCGAGATGGCGAGCAGCGCACCGGTGTTGCCCGCCGACACGACGGTGTCGGCACGGCCCTGGGCCGCCGCTTCGACAGCCAGCCACATGCTCGACTTGCGGCGGCGGCGCAGCGCGAACGAGGGCTTGTCCTCGGCCAGGACCGCATCCTCGGCCGGCACGATCTCGAGCACCCGGGAAAGGCCCTTGCGTTTGTCGACCAGCGGCTTCAGGCGCGCCGGATCGCCGAACAGCAGGAACGACGTGCCGGGATAGCGCTCGCGGGCGATATCGGCACCATCGACGATGACGCCGGGGGCGTGGTCGCCGCCCATGCCATCGAGGGCGAGGACGATCTTGCCGGCGCTCACCGGGACGCTCCGTCTGTCGGGTGCCAGCGCATGGCCGGCGGCGTACCGGGATTACTTCTCGGCCGACGCGCTGTCGGCCAGGACCGGCATGTCCTCACGGTAGTAGCCGCAATGCGAGCAAACGGCGTGCGGCCGCTTCAGCTCGCCGCAGTTCTTGCACTCGACATAGGCCATCGAGGGTAGCGCATGATGGGCGCGGCGCATGTTGCGGCGGGACTTCGAAACCTTCTTCTTGGGAACTGCCATGACGATCTCCACGGATGGGGGCGGCATCGCAGACCTACCCCCAAAAAGCTGCAGCCGCGCTCTATAGGCGCGGCAGGCGGCCTTCTCTAGCCAAAACGTCCCACCGCCGCAACAATTTAGCGCCCGCTGCGGGGCTTGTCTCTGAGCGCGGCCAGCCCGGCAAAGGGATGCCGGCGCGGCTCGGGGGGAGCCCTGCGACCACTATTGCGGGGCTTGGGCAGCACGTCTTCCAGCTTGGCGCCGGGTCGGCGGGGATAGGGATCGGCGGCAAGGGAAAGCTGCTCGGCCACGATCTCGCCGACATCGAGCAGGTTTCCCTGAAGAGGCTCCGGCGCATCGGCCTGGGCGCTCAACACGGTCTCGCCGCTTTCCAGATCGCGGTCGTCCGCCATGTCCTTCTTGAAGACGATGCGAAAGGTATCGTCGAGGTCCTGCGTTACCGGATCCAGGGTAAGGACGCAGGCCTGCACGATCTTGCCGCGCATTCGGCCCTCGACCACGACTTGGCCGCCGACGCGGCGATCCACCGTGACGCGGGCGCTGAAGGCTGGCAGGCCGAGGAAGCCGAAGCGCTTTGCAAGAGCCGCCCGCTCTCCTTCGCTGGCGACGATGTCCAACGCCGAGCCTGCAGGTCCCATCCGGTCCAGGTCGAGAATCCTATCGATCTCAGATTTTTGTTTTATTACAGGATCTTGAGGCATCTTATTACACTACTTCACTAACTCGTTGCGGTGCATTTCCGCCAATCGTTGGACGTATCGGCGCATATGGGCCTCCAGCCGGGCCACCGCATGATCATCGGCAGGCGGCCTACCGCCGTACGCATTGCGGCGCAAGACCTCGCTGAAGGGCGTCGTCCCCCCGGTCAGGGCCTCGCGATAGGCCAGAGCACGGCCATGGAAGCCTTCGGCCATGATCTTGATGCGCCGGCCCACGCCCAGATCCTGGACGCCGATCTCACGCAAGGTCAGGTCGAGATGGCGGAACATGACGTCGAAAAAAGCCTGTGCCAGCTCTTCGCCGTCCGGCTCGCGCCGCAGACGATCGATCATCAGGCCGGCGTGCAGGGCAAGCGCGTCGAAGCGGCCGTCGAGCGTATCGGGAATGCCGCAGGCCTCGAACAGTTCCGGCGCGCGCGCCTGCTCGGCGGTGCGGCGATAGAGTTCTGCGGCGAAGGCCTCCTCGGCGGGCTTCCGGCGGTTAAACAACAACGTGCTTGCTCCCTGCGATGAGCGGTGGTTGACCGGGCGAGACCATCACGACATCTTGTGGCCCCTCTTTCCGACGAACCCAAGAAGCCGTCCATGCGTCGCACAGTCCCGCTTGCTCTCGCCGCGCTCCTGCTGACGGCTTGCGACAATCCGCCGGACATCCGCGGCTTCGCGCCGGCTCCGGGGGCGGTCGACAAGCTCGAAGTCAACACGCAGAGCCGCGAGGACGTCCAACGTCTGATCGGTTCGCCGTCGGCGGTCGCGACCTTCAATCCGAACACCTGGTATTATATCAGCGAGAAGCAGAATTATTGGGGTCCGTCCAAGCCTTGGATCAGCGAGCAGAGCGTCATCCAGATCACGTTCAACGAGTCTGGCCGCGTCCAAACCATCAAATATTACGACCTGCAGGATGCGGAGAACATCACCATGGTGGCGCGCATCACGCCGACCTCCGGCAAGGAGCTGACGGTGCTCGAGCAGATCCTGGGCAACGTCGGCAAGTTCAGCGGCCCCAGGCAGCAGGGCAATCCGGGGGCGCCTACCGGCGGCGGCCTCTGAGACAGGCCAAAAAAGAAAAGCCCCGGTCGAAAACCGGGGCTTTTCCTTTATAGGGGACCGCCTGGCGACTAGTGCGCGAGAACCGCGAGCAGCAGCAGGGCCACGATGTTGGTGATCTTGATCATCGGGTTCACGGCGGGTCCCGCCGTATCCTTGTAGGGATCGCCGACGGTGTCGCCGGTCACCGCGGCCTTGTGCGCCTCGGATCCCTTGCCGCCGAAATGGCCCTCTTCGATGTACTTCTTGGCGTTGTCCCAGGCACCGCCGCCCGCCGTCATCGAAATGGCGACGTAGATGCCGGTGACGATCACGCCGAGCAGCATGGCGCCAACTGCCGCGAAGGCGTCAGCCTTGCCGGCGATGGCGGCGATCACGAAGTACAGCACGATCGGCGACAGCACCGGCAGCAGCGAGGGGATCATCATCTCCTTGATCGCGGCCTTGGTGAGCATGTCGACGGCGCGGCCGTAGTCGGGACGGTCCTTGCCCTGCATGATGCCGGGCTTCTCGCGGAACTGGCGACGGACCTCCTCGACCACGGCCTGCGCGGCGCGGCCGACGGCCAGCATCGACATGCCGCCGAAGAGATACGGCAGGCCGCCGCCGATCAGCAGGCCGACCACGACGTAGGGATTCTGCAGCGAGAAGCTGACCGCCTTAATCCCGAGCTTGCCCTGAGCGATGAAGTAGTCGAGGTCCGACGTATAGGCTGCGAACAGGACCAGGGCACCGAGGCCGGCCGAGGCGATGGCGTAGCCCTTGGTGACGGCCTTGGTGGTGTTGCCGACGGCATCCAGCGCGTCGGTGTTCTTGCGCACTTCCTTCGGAAGACCCGCCATCTCGGCGATGCCGCCGGCATTGTCGGTGACCGGGCCGTAGGCGTCGAGCGCCACCACCATGCCGGCGAGCGCCAGCATGGCGGTCGTGGCGATGGCGATGCCGAACAGTCCGGCCAGCAGGTAGGACACCACGATGCCGGCGCAGATCAGCAACGCCGGCAGCGCCGTGGCCTCCATCGACATCGCCAGGCCGGCGATGACGTTGGTGCCGTGGCCGGTGACCGAGGCCTGCGCCACCGCCTTGACCGGACGGTAGTCAGTGCCGGTGTAGTACTCGGTGATCCACACGATCAGGCCGGTGATGGCGAGACCGACCAGCGAGCACCAGAACAGCGTCATGCCGGTGAAAGTGCGATCGCCGACCGTGAGCACCGTGCCGGTGCCGATGACCCAGTCGGTGACGAACCAGATCGCCGGGATCGACAGCACGGCGGCGGCGATCACGCCCTTGTACATCGCCCACATGATGTTGCCGTCCGAGCCGAGGCGCACGAAGTAGGTGCCGATGATCGAGGTGATGATGCAGGCGCCGCCGATGGCCAGCGGATAGGTCATCAACTTGGCCACGAGGGCGGGATCGGCGACGAAGAAGATCGAGGCCAGCACCATGGTCGCGACCGTGGTCACCGCGTAGGTCTCGAACAGGTCGGCGGCCATGCCGGCGCAGTCGCCGACATTGTCGCCCACGTTGTCGGCGATGGTGGCCGGGTTGCGCGGGTCATCCTCGGGGATGCCGGCTTCGACCTTGCCCACCATGTCGCCGCCGACGTCGGCGCCCTTGGTGAAGATGCCGCCGCCGAGACGGGCGAAGATCGAGATCAGCGAGGCGCCGAAGCCCAGCGCCACCAGCGCGTCGATCATTTCACGGCTGCCGGGCGCGACGCCCATGTTCAGGAGCACCGAGTAGTAGCCGGCCACGCCCAGGAGCGCGAGGCCGGCCACCAGCATGCCGGTGACCGCGCCCGCCTTGAAGGCGAGATCGAGGCCCTGGCCCAGGCTCTTCTGCGCCGCCACGGCCGTGCGCACGTTGGCGCGCACCGAGACGTTCATGCCGATGAAGCCGGTGCCACCCGAGAGCACGGCGCCGATCAGGAAGCCTACGGCGGCGAACTTGCCGAGCAGGATGGCGAGCAGCACCAGCACGATCACGCCGACGATGGCGATGGTCGTGTACTGGCGGCGCAGATAGGCGGCGGCGCCCTCCTGCACGGCTTGCGCGATCTCCTGCATGCGCGCGGTGCCGGAGTCGGCGGCCATGACCCGCGAGGCGGTGATGATGCCGTAAAGCACGGCGATCACGCCGCAAGCGATGACGGCCCAGAGAACGGATGACATTTTAGCTAACCTACTGTTTTTGACGGCATTCTCAGCCTGGCGCATGCTGAAGTACAGGACCTCCCCCGGCGCGAGGCGGGCGGAAAATGGCAGAACGCTTGGGTCTTCGCAACCCGGACCTGGGAAAAGCCCCATTGCCTCAAAGGCTTGGCCTCAGGCGCGCGCCGGCGTGGCGCAGGCGGAACAGGCTGATCACGCCGAACGCCACCACGACCATGGCCAGCGCCATGTAATTGAGCACGGCCCATCCCTTCAGCTCCAGCACCACGCTCGCCAGCAGGCTGGCCATGGTGGTGGTGCCGAACACCATGAAGTCGTTGAAGGCCTGCGCCTTGCCGCGCTCGGCCGGCCGGTAGGTGGTGGTAAGCAGGGTCGTGGCGCCGACGAACAGGAAGTTCCAGCCCACGCCGTTCAGGCAGAGCGCGATGCGGAAGTGCCATTCGGTGACCCCCATCAAGGCAACCGCGACGCCCGCGACCAGCAGGGCGATGCCGGCCATCATCATGTTGAAGACGCCATGCCGGGCGATCAGGTGGCCGGTGAAGAAGGCCGGCACGAACATGCCCATGACATGCACGAAGATCGTGATCGGCGCCTCGGTCCTGGACAGGCCGCACTGCACGATGGCCAGCGGCGAGGCGGCCATCACGAACGACATCACGCCGAAGGCGATCATGGCGCCGGCGGCGGCCACCATGTAGGCCGGCTGGGTGACGATCTCGAGCAACGGCCGCTGCGGGCCGCTCGCGTCCTCCGCCCTCACCGCCGGAAACTCGATGAAGCCCAGTACGACGAAGACGATGGCATGGACCACGACGACCGCCGTGAAGCTCGCCTGGAAGGTCGGCAGCCAGAGGTCGGGCGTGAAGCGCGCCAGGCTCGGGCCGATGATGCCGGCCAGCACGCCGCCCGCCGTCACGTAGGAGATCGCCTGGGCGCGGAAGTGGCCCGGCGCCAGCTCGACGGCAGCGAAGCGATAGAGCTGCATGTTGGCGATGCCGTAGCCCAGGAACAGGCCGCCCAGGCACATCACGGGGAAGCTGCCCATGCCGAGGCCGATGGCGGCACAGGACGCGCCGACCATGCCCATCGCCGAACCGGTACGAAAACCGAACTTGCGGCCGCGTCGCATCATCAGCATCGAGGCGGGGAACACCGACAGCATGACGCCGAGATGCTGCATGGTGACGGGCAGATTCGCCCACATGCGCATGTCGGGCGAGACGATGGTCAGCACCGCCAGCGCCGAGGACGCGAACATCAGGGTGTTGCTGCTCTGGGTCAGCGCCTGGCAGATCGCCAGCAGCGCGATGTTGCGCATGGCGCGGCGCGGCATGGCGCCGCCCGAGGCCGCCGCCGTTTCCTCCACCTTGATCGAGCCATCCATTGGGCGCGCACTCTAATGGTCCGGCTGCCGCTTCCCAAGCAAATAGCCCGCAAGCGGCGTGCAGTGCAGCCATGACCCTAGAAGTGGACGTAACCCTGGCGCGGTGCCCGCGCCGCGCGGCCGGCGATCATGAGTTGCACGCCGCGACCACGTTCGAGCCGGCCAATCTCCGTCACCGGCACGCCGGCCGCCTGCGCGGCGGCGAGCAACGCTTTCCGCTTGCGCGACGGCACGGCCATCACGAGCTCGTAGTCGTCGCCGCCGCCCAGCACATTGGCCCACAGCGCCGGCTCGGCCGCGAGCGCACGGCGCGCCTGGACCGACAACGGCACGCGTTCACGCTCGACCACCACGCGAAGCCGCGACGCCTCGCCGATATGGCCGGCATCGGCCAGCAATCCGTCGGAAATGTCGGCCGCCGCCGAGGCGATACCGATGAGGCGCGGACCCAGGGTCGTGCGCGGCTGCGGGCGTCTGAAGCGCTCCTCGAGGATCGCGCTGTCGATCCGCCCGCGCGCGGCGAGCAGGCCGAGCGCGCCATCGCCGATCGTGCCGCTCACCCACAGCCGATCGCCCTCGCGCGCGCCGGCGCGCGTGAGCCCGCGGCCGCGCGGCACGCGGCCGAAGGCGGTGATGGTGACGGTGATCGGCCCCGGCGAGACCACCGTGTCGCCGCCGCAGAGCAGGATGCCGTAGCGCCGCTGGTCGGCCGCCAGTCCGCGCGCGAAAGCCGCAACCCAGCGCTCCGTCCAGTCTCGCGCAAGCGACAGGGAGAGTTGATAGGTGAACGGCGTGGCGCCGCCGGCCGCGAGATCGGACAGGCAGACGCGCAGCGCCTTGGCGGCGACGAATTCCGGCTTCTCGTCGGCGAGGTAGTGGACGCCGGCCACGATCGTGTCGGTCTTGACGACAAGGTCATGACGGGGATCGGCGCTCAGAAAGGCGTTGTCGCTCTTCAAACCGCCGGCGCCCTTGAAGTCACGGGCCAGCGGCGCGAAGTAGCGGGCGATCAGTTCGAACTCGCCGAGACGGCGGCGGGCCATCGAGCGGCTACCGGGTGAGCTCGGCGGATCGCGCCTGGCGCGCCACTCGGTCGAGCACCGAATTCACGAAGTTGGGCTCGCCCTGATCGTAGAAGGCATGGGCGATCTCGACATATTCGTTGATCGCCACCCGCGGCGGCACATCCCGCCGATGTACGAGTTCGTAGGCGCCGGCCAGCAGGATCGCCCGCACCAGCCGGTCGATGCGCGCCCAGGTCCATTCCTTCGACAGCGCGGCCGCCACGGTCTGTTCGAGCTCGGCCTTGTGCGTCGCGGTGCCTTCGACGACATCCTTGAACAGTGGCCGGTCGGCGTCGCGGCGCATGCCGCCCTCGCCCGCCTCACCGGTGCGCACACTCAGGAACTGCTCGACGATCTCGCCGGGCGCATGGGCGCCCTCCTGCCACTGGTACAGCGCCTGAACCGCCGCCAGCCGTGCGGCCTGGCGGCGGCTCGGGCCCGGCTTGGACTGCTCGCTCATGCGTTCCGCCAGCGACGGGCCAGCGCCACCATGGCAAGGCAGGCATGGGCCGCATCGCCGCCCTTGTCGCCGCGGTCGGTGAACGCGCGCGCGCGGGCCTGCTCCGTGGTGTCGACCGTGACGATGCCGTAGCCGATCGCGAGCTTCCTGTGGACGGCGAGATCCATGAGCCCGCGCGCGCTCTCGCCGCAGACATAGTCATAATGCGAGGTCTCGCCACGGATGACGCAGCCCAGCGCCACGAAGCCGTCGTAGCGGTCGGCCGCCAGAGCGATTGCCCCGGGGATCTCGAAAGCGCCAGGCACGACGACGCGCTCCGACTGCGCTCCGTTCTTGCCGATCTCGCGCTCGGCGCCGGACATCAACGCGTCGGCGATGTCGGCATAGTAGCGCGATTCCACGATCAGGATGCGGGCGCCCCTGACGCCATCGACCGCCGGCCGGGCCGTCGGAGTTTCCGTCCGCGTCGACATGGTCAGAGCATCTACGAACGGTTGGACAGGCGGCCGGGCACCGGCTTCTGGCCGACGATCTTCAGTCCGAAGCCCTCGAGGCCGACGACGCTCTTCCTGCTGTTGGTCAGCAGCACCATCTCCTTGACCCCGAGATCGATCAGGATCTGGGCGCCCACGCCGTAGTCGCGCAGTTCGCCGCCGGCCGGCTGGATCGGCTCGCCGGCACGGCGGCGCTGCTCGGAAAGCATGACGGTGAGCGGCTCGCGGATCAGCACGATGACGCCCCGGCCCTCCTGGGCGATCAGGCGCATCGACGCCTCGATCTCGCCGCCGCGTCCGGTGTTGCGCTGGCCGAGCGCGTCGGTGAAGATGTTGACGGCGTGCATGCGCACCGTGACCGGCCCGTCGGTCGCCGGATCGCCCTTCACCAGGGCGATATGCTGCGCCATCGTCACCTTGTTGACGTAGATGACGCAGCGGAAGTCGCCGCCATAAATGCTCTCGAACGTCGTCTCGCTCAGCCGCTTGACGATCGAATTGTACCGGCGGCGATAGGCGATGAGGTCGGCGATGGTGCCGATCTTGAGGCCATGGCGCTGGGCGAAGGTGATGAGGTCGTTGCGACGGGCCATCGTGCCGTCGTCGTTCATGATCTCACAGACCACGCCGGCCGGGGTCAGGCCGGCCAGCCGCGCGAGGTCGACCGCGGCCTCGGTGTGCCCGGTGCGCTCGAGCGTTCCGCCGTCGCGCGCGACGAGCGGGAAGACGTGGCCCGGCGTCACGATGTCCTGCGGCCCGCACGACGGGTCGATCGCCACCGCGACCGTGCGCGCGCGGTCAGCCGCCGAGATGCCGGTGGTGACGCCCTCGCGCGCCTCGATCGACACGGTGAAGGCCGTCTGGTGGCGCGTGCCGTTGTTCTTGGCCATCAGCGGCAGGCCGAGCTGCTCGACCCTCTCGCGGGTCAAGGCGAGGCAGATCAGGCCGCGCGCATGCTTGGCCATGAAGTTGATGGCCTCGGGCGTGGCGCATTGCGCGGGGATCACCAGGTCGCCCTCGTTCTCCCGGTCCTCGTCGTCGACCAGGATGAACATGCGGCCCTTTCGGGCTTCCTCGATGATGTCCTCGGCCGCAGCCTTCACTTCCGCGAAGGTGATGCGCCAGGCGTCCTTTTCGAGCGCGCTCATGATCTTTGGTGCTCCAACAATCGCTGAACGTAACGCGCGAGCATGTCGACCTCAAGGTTGACACGCTGGCCGACCTTGGCCTGCCCCAGGGTCGTGACCGCCTGGGTATGTGAAATCACATTCACGCCGAAGCGATTTCCGTCGACCTCGTTCACCGTGAGGGAGATGCCGTCGACCGCCACCGAGCCCTTGGACGCGATGAACCGCGCCAGATCGGCCGGCGCCTCGAAGACGAAGCGCACGCTGCCGCCTTCCGGCGTCATCGACACGATCCTGCCCACCCCGTCGACGTGGCCGTACACCAAGTGGCCGCCCAGTTCGTCCCCGAGCTTCAGCGACAGCTCCAGGTTGAGACGGCTGCCCGGCACCCAGTCGCCGAGATGGGTCTTGGCCAGACTCTCGGCGGATGCCTCGACCGCGAACCAGTCCTTGCCCTTCTCGACCACGGTCAGGCAGCACCCCGAGCAGGCGATCGATGCGCCGATGGCGATCGGCGCCATGTCGTGCCTGGTCCGGATGACGAAGCGGCGGTCGCCGGCGTTGCCGCCGGGGGTCATGGCGGTGATCTCGCCGATGTCGGTCACGATGCCGGTGAACATGCCCGTACTTACGTCCCTCTGACCCAGGTTTCCACCGTGTCGCCGGCCAGGGAGCGCGCCGAAACCAGCCTGAACCGGGGCGCGAAATCCAGCCGATCGACGTCCAACGGCGCGACCGCAGAGCGGCTGTCGCCACCCAGGACGAGGCCCGCCCGGTAGCTGCTGATGCGATCCACCAGCCCCGCCTTCAGGAAGGAGGCGGCGATCTTGCCGCCGCCTTCGACCAGCACGCGGGTCAGGCCCCGCGCGCCCAGCGTCCGCGCCGCCTCGGCGATGCCGACCCGCCCATCGGCGCCGGCCGCGACCTCGATGATCTCGACGCCGGCCTGGTGCAGGGCCGCGCGCCGGTCGGCCGCCGCCGCGGCCGTGCAGAGAAGCCACACCGGCACCTGGTGGGCCGTGGCGGCAAGCTTCGATGCCGGCGGCAGGCTTGCCTGCGAATCGAGGACGATGCGCAGCGGCGAGCGCGCGGCGAGGCCGGACAGCCGGCAGGTGAGCTCAGGATCGTCGGCCAGCGCCGTGCCGACGCCGATCAGGATGGCATCGTGCGTGGCGCGCAGGCGCTGGCCGTCGGCGCGCGCCGCCGCGCCCGTGATCCACTTGCTTTCGCCCGAGGCCGTGGCGATGCGGCCGTCGAGCGAGCTCGCAAGCTTGAGATGGAAAAGCGGGCGGCCTTCCTTCACCCGCAACAGGAAACCGGCATTGATCTCGGCCGCCTCGGCGGCCTCCTCGCCTACTTCGACGGCGATGCCCGCCGCGCGCAATCGGGCATGGCCCTGGCCCCTCACCCGGGGGTCGGGATCCTCCAGCGCCGAGACCACCCTCGCCACGCCGGCGGCCACCAGCGCGTCGGCGCAAGGCGGCGTGCGACCATGATGCGAGCAGGGCTCCAGCGTCACATAGACCGTGGCGCCATCGAGCGGCTCGCCGGCCTGGGCGATGGCGTCGGCCTCGGCATGCGGCCGACCGCCCTCCTGGGTGCGGCCGCGCGCGATCACGCGGCCGTCGCGCACGATCACGCAGCCGACGGCCGGGTTGGGCCAGGTGCGCCCGAGCGACCGGCGCGCCAGCGCGAGCGCCGCGCGCATCATGGCGTCAATCCTTGAGGTTGGTCTCGGCGAGGTCGGAGATGAATTCCTCGAAATCCTTGGCCTCGCGGAAATTGCGGTAGACCGAGGCGAAGCGCACATAGGCCACCGGATCGAGCGCGCGCAGCGCGTCCATCACCAGTTCGCCGATCTGCGTCGAGGGGATCTCGCTTTCGCCGGAGCTTTCCAGGCGCCGCACGATGCCGTTGACGACACGCTCGATACGCTCGGGATCGACCGGCCGCTTGCGGCAGGCCACCGTGATCGAGCGGGCGAGCTTGTCGCGGTCGAACGCCACGCGCTGGCCGTTCTTCTTCACCACCGTCAGCTCGCGCAACTGCACGCGCTCGAAGGTGGTGAAACGCGACCCGCAGGACGGGCAGTAGCGTCGGCGGCGGATCGCCGAATTGTCGTCGGTCGGTCTCGAGTCCTTAACCTGGGTGTCCTCGTGACCGCAGAATGGACAGCGCATCTTCTCCCCCTGTCGAGCCCTTGCGCTCTGTCAGTCGCGGTAGATCGGAAAACGGGCGCACAGCTCGTGCACCTTGCCGCGCACCCGGGCCTCGACCTGGGCGTCGCCCTCCGGGCCGTTGGCCGCGATGCCGTCGAGCACGTCGGCGATCAGATGGCCGACCTGGCGGAACTCGGCGACGCCGAAGCCGCGCGTGGTACCGGCCGGCGAGCCCAGCCGCACGCCCGAGGTGATCGTGTACTTCTCCGGATCGCCCGGAATGCTGTTCTTGTTGACGGTGATGCCGGCGCGGTCGAGCACCTTCTCGGCGGCCACGCCGGTCGCCTTCTTCGGCCGGAGATCGACCAGCATGACGTGGCTGTCGGTGCCGCCCGAGACGATCTTCAGCCCGCGCTCGGTCAAGGCCGAGGCGAGCGAGCGCGCATTGTCGATGACGTTCTGGGCATAGAGCTTGAACTCGGGCCGGAGCGCCTCGCCGAACGCCACGGCCTTGGCGGCGATGATGTGCATCAGCGGCCCGCCCTGCAGGCCCGGGAAGACCGCCGAGTTGATCTTCTTGCCGATCTCCGGATCGGTCGACAGCACCATGCCGCCGCGCGGGCCGCGCAGCGTCTTGTGCGTCGTCGTCGTCACGACATGGGCGTGCGGCAGCGGGCTGGGATAGACGCCGGCAGCGACCAGGCCGGCATAATGCGCCATGTCGACCATGAACCAGGCGCCGATCTCGTCGGCCACCTTGCGAAAGCGCGCCCAGTCGATGTGGCGCGAATAGGCCGAGGCGCCGGCGACGATCAGCTTGGGCCTGTGCTGGCGCGCCAGCGCTTCCATCTGCTCGTAGTCGATCAGGTGGCTGTCCGGCTTGAGCCCGTAGGAGACGACCTTGAACCACTTGCCCGACTGGTTGGCCGGCGAGCCGTGCGTGAGATGGCCGCCCTGGTCGAGCGCCATGCCCATGAACGTGTCGCCCGGCTGCAGCAGCGCCATGAACACCGCCTGGTTGGCCTGCGCGCCGGAATGCGGCTGGACGTTGGCGAAGGAGCAGTCGAACAGCTTGCAGGCGCGATCGATGGCGAGCTGCTCGGCCTTGTCGACCTCCTCGCAGCCGCCGTAATAGCGCCGGCCGGGATAGCCCTCGGCGTACTTGTTCGTGAGCACGGAGCCCGCGGCCTCCAGCACCGCCCGCGAGACGATGTTCTCCGAGGCGATCAGCTCGATCTGCTCGCGCTGACGGTGGAGCTCGCCCTTCAGCACCGCATCGATCGCCGGGTCGGCGTCGGCAAGTCCGCGCGTGAACATGGGCAGCGAGGATTCCGTCGTCTTGGCGGCGGCTTGGCTCATTAGATGCAACCCTTCGAAAGCTTGGCGACGCGGCCGGCATGGCGGCCGCCCGCGAACTCGGTGACGAGGAAGGCCTTCAGCGCCTCCCGCGCCGTCTCGGATCCGATCACGCGCTGGCCGAACGCGACGACATTGGCGTCGTTGTGCTCGCGCGCCAGCCGCGCCGAGGTGACGTCGTGAACGAGCGCGGCGCGCACTTTGGGATTACGGTTGGCGGCTATCGATATGCCGATGCCGGTGCCGCAGACCAGGACCCCGCGGCTGGCCTTGCCCGAGGCCACGGCGTCGGCCATGGCCGTGCCGAAGTCCGGATAGTCGACCGACTGGGCCGGATTGGTGCCAAGATCAAGCACATCGTGACCGGCCTCTTCCAGGTCACGCTTGAGAATTTCCTTCAGGTCGAAGCCGGCATGATCCGACGCGACCGCGATGGCGCCCCCCGGCATCTCGACGATCGATCCCCTCTAGCTGTTGATCTCCCGGTTACCATATCCGGGGCTGCGGTGTCACTGGCCCCCAAAATCGTGAGAGCCTTGCCACAAGACATTGAATCGTCATGGGAAACCGTAGGCTGCCTGCGGCTAAACCGGAAATTCCGCCGCGGCCACTTATCGACCAAGCGTTTGCGCAGGGGTTTCCGCCGGTTTCCGCCGCGCGCGTTTGCGTCGGGCTGGCGCAAACCGACCGCGCAAGTGGCTGATATGCTTGGGCAAAAGAAATTGCAGGCAGTATCCGCCCTTTGCGCCCTTTCCGCCGGTGATTTTGCCGTCTCATCCAAGGGGTGCATCCGCTCCTGCCCGGGTCCTGAAAAGGCATGATGGTCTTTTGCATGGCAGGCGCCATGTTAAGTAATTATCAAGGATAAGTAAAGTACTACTTTTGTTGGCCTTGCTGCCCGAGCCAAATGTTCGGCGAGGGAGGCCTGCTTGGGCTCAGTCCACGGTGGCGGATTCCGCCCGCAGCAAAAAAGGGCCCGGCGAACCGGGCCCTTCTCGATGGATGAACCGAGCACCTATTTGGTGGTCGGGTAGGACTTGCCGTCCTTCCAGACATAGATGTCGTAGACCGGATTCTTGATGTCGCCCTTCTGGTCGAACGCCAGCAGCCCCACCGCCGAGTTGAACTGGCCGCTTCGCAGCACCTTGGCGATGGCCGCCGGGTCGGTCGACTTCGCCTTGTTGGCCGCCTCGGCCCACACCTTCACCGCGGCATAGGTGAACAGGGTGTAGCCTTCGGGATTGTACTTGGCGTCGCGGAACTTCTTGACCAGCGCGGCATTCTTGGGATCGTCCTCGGCCTTGGGCGGGAACGACATCAGCACGCCGTTGGTGGCCGCGCCGCCGAGCTGGGAGAACTCCGCCGTCTCCAGCGCGTCGAAGCCCATCATCTGGGCCATCAGGCCCTGCTCGCGCGCCTGCTTGATCATCAGCGCGCCGGCGGTGTGGTAGCCGCCCAGCACGATGATGTCGATCTTCGCCTGCTTCATCTTGTTGATGAGCGCGGTGAAGTCCTTGTCGGTGTCGTTGTAGGCTTCGTACATCGTCTCGCGCAGGCCGCCCTTGTTGATCGTCTTCTTGGTTTCGTCGGCCACGCCCTTGCCGTAGGCCGACTTGTCCTGGAGGATCGCGACCTTGGCGTTCTTGTGATGCTTCAGGATGTAGGCACCGACCGTGGCGCCCTGCACGTCGTCGCGGCCGCAGGTACGGAACACCGTGGTGTTGCCCTTGGTGAACGCATCGTCGGTCAGCTTGGGATTGGTCGAGGCCGGCGTGATCTGCAGGATCTTGCCTTCCTTGTAGATGTCGGACGCCGGGATCGACGAGCCGGAGCAGAAATGGCCGGCCACGAACACGACCTTGTCCGAGACCATCTTGTTGGCGACCGCCGTCGCCTGCTTGGGATCGCAGGCGTCGTCGCCGGTGATCAGCTGGAGTTTCTGGCCGTTGACGCCGCCAGCCGCGTTGATCTCGTCGACCGCCATGGTCGCGCCCTTGACCATCTGCTCGCCGAAGGCGGCGTACTGGCCCGTGATCGGACCGACGACGCCGATCTTGATCTGCGCGAGCGCGGGCGTCGCCGTTATCGCCATGGCCGCCGCGGCCAGCACGGCATAAGTCCTCTTCATGTCATGACCCCCTTGTTGACTCCGGCCTCCACGATGGGAGGAACTGGCTTCAGCTTAGTGCCGCTCCTCCCAGCCCAGCAAGCCTTTGCGCTGGTAGAGCCAGGGATACTGCCGCACCATCAGGCGCGCACGCGTCAGTTGATAGGCGAACGCCGCCACCGCCACCTGCAGCACCCAGCCGAGCACGAAGCCGCCCACCGACCAGAGCTCGCCGTTGGCCAGCGCATAGTCGAGAAAGCGCAGAGTCGCCGAAAGAAGCCCGGTATAGAGGACGATCTGCCAGCGCGGCCGCCAGGTCACCGCGACGGCATGCCCGGCGGCGAAGGATGCCGGCCCGACGAGCACGAAATTGAACAGCAGGACGGCGAGCAGCGTATCGCCGAACCAGTCGAACATGAAAGTGTCGAGCGGGCTCATGCGTGGCCGCCCTCGAGGTAGGCGGCGCGCACCTCGCTGTTGGCCAGCAGTTCGCGGCCGGTGCCGCTCAGGCGCACCCGCCCGTTGGCCAGCACGTAGCCACGATCGGCCAGACGCAGCGCGTGGAAGGCGTTCTGCTCGACCAGGAAGATCGTCATCCCCTCCTCGCGGGCGATGCGTCCGATCACCTCGAAGATCTGGCGCACGATCAGCGGCGCCAGCCCGAGCGACGGCTCGTCGAGCAGCAGCAGGCGTGGCCGGCTCATCAGGGCGCGCGCGATGGCCAGCATCTGCTGCTCGCCGCCCGACAGCGTGCCGCCGCGCTGGTCGCGCCGCTCGGCGAGCCGCGGGAACATCGTGAAGACGCGGTCGAGGTCGTGCTGGAAATCCGCCGGGTCGGCCAAGGTGGCGCCCATCTGCAGGTTCTCGAGCACGCTCATGCGCGGGAAGATGCGCCGTCCCTCGGGCACCTGCGCCACGCCCCGCCGCACGATCTCGTGGGTCGGCAGGCCGGTGATGTCCTCGCCGTCGAACGTGATGGAGCCCGACCGCGCGCGGGGATTGCCGCAGATGGTCATCAGGAGCGTCGACTTGCCGGCGCCGTTGGCGCCGATCAGGGTGACGATCTCGCCCTTGGCCACGTCGAGGTCGACGCCGTGCAGCGCCTGGATGGCGCCGTAGAAGGTCGCGACGTCTGCGAACGGCGAGCATCGGCGCGTCAGCCATCGAGCGCCGCCTCGTCGGTGCCGAGATAGGCGCGGATCACGGCGGGATCGCGCTGGATGTCGGCCGGACTGCCCTCGGCGATCTTGCGGCCGTAGTCGAGCACCACGACATGGTTGGAGATGTTCATGACCACGCTCATGTCGTGCTCGATCAGCAGCACGCCGATGCCGTCGATGTCGCGGATCGAGACCAGGAGCTGGTTGAGCTCGGCCGACTTCGCGCGGATTGAGCCCGGCCGCCGGCTCGTCGAGGCAGAGCAGGCGCGGCTCGGTGCACATGGCGCGGGCGATCTCCAGTCGGCGCTGCGCCCCGTACGGCAGCTCGCCGGCCGGACGGTCGGCATCGACAAGAAGGCCGATGCGCTCCAGCCAGCGTCGCGCCAGTTCGATGGCCGCCTCCTCGGCCGTCCGGTAGCGCTTCAGCCCGAGCAGGCCGAACACGCTGTAGCCCGAGGCCACGCATCAGCTTGTTGTGCTGGGCCACCAGCAGGTTCTCCAGCACCGTCATGGCGGGAAACAGGCGGATGTTCTGGAAGGTCCGCGCCACCCGCGCCAGCTGGCCGATCTCGTGGCCCAGCATGCGCTCCAGCAGGTAGTCGCGGTCGCCCCGCAGCAGCAGGCGGCCGATGGTCGGCCTGTAGAAGCCGGTGATGCAGTTGAAGACCGTCGTCTTGCCCGCGCCGTTGGGGCCGATGATGGCGGTGATCTCGCGCGGCCGCGCGATGAAGGAGACGTCGTCGACCGCCACCAGCCCGCCGAAGCGCATGGTGAGATGCTCGATCTCGACAAGCGGCGCGGCTTGGCGGCGCGCTCATCCGCTGCCCTCGGAGGCGACAGGGTGCAGGCGCACCGACGGCTCGCGATGGGCGATCAGGCCGCGCGGCCGGAACACCATGATCAGCACCATGGCGAGGCCGAAGGCCAGCATGCGGTAGTTGCCGAGATCGCGGAACCATTCCGGCAGGCCGATCAGCAGCACGGCGGCCAGCACGACGCCGATCTGGCTGCCCATGCCGCCCAGCACGACGATGGCGAGGATGATCGCCGATTCGATGAAGGTGAAGCTCTCCGGGCTGATGAAGCGCTGCTTGGCGGCGAAGAAGGAGCCGGCGAAGCCCGCGAACATGGCGCCGATGGCGAAGGCCGTGAGCTTGGTGTTGGTCGGGTTGATGCCCAGCGCCTTGCAGGCCGTCTCGTCCTCGCGCAGCGCCTCCCAGGCGCGGCCGACCGGCAGGCGGCGCATGCGCTGGGTGAAGAGGTTGGTGATCAGGGCGAGGCCCAGGATGATGTAGTAGAGGAAGATCAGGCGCTGGTTGCCGTTGAAGGGGATGCCCAGCATCTGGGCCACGGTCTGCTTGCCGGCGGGCGCTGTCTCGGCGAACACCGCCCCGAACAGGGTCGGGCCGGGGATCGAGCCGATGCCGGCGGGCCCGTTGGTGAGGTCGAACCAGTTCAGGATGACCAGGCGGATGATCTCGCCGAAGCCCAGGGTGACGATGGCGAGATAGTCGCCGCGCAGCCGCAGCACCGGGAAGCCCAGCAGGAGGCCGAACGACGCGGCGAGCATGCCGGCCAGCGGCAAGACCGCCCAGAAGCCCAGCCCCTGCTGGGTGCTGAGCAGGGCATAGGAGTAGGCGCCGACGGCGTAGAAGGCGACGTAGCCGAGATCGAGCAGGCCGGCGAGCCCGACCACGATGTTGAGGCCCCAGCCCAGCATCACATAGGTCAGGATCAGCACGCCGAGATCCATGGTCTTCTGATCGGCCATCGGCGTGAACGGCAGGACGACCGCCACGGCGAGCAGCAGCCAGCCCAGCCACCGGGTTCCGATGCGATCGAGCGCCCGGCCGGTCGGCGTGCGGGCGGCCGAGGTGACGGCCTGGTTGGCCCACGGCCAGGCGGCGCGGATCACCAGCAGCGCGCCGCCCAGCACCGCGAACCAATGGAGGAAGGTCGAGGGAAGCTCGAGCGGCGAGGCGCCCGCCGCGATCATGACAACGCCGAGCGCGATCGCCGGCCAGCGCAGGCCGGCCGCGGCAAGCGACAGGCCCAGCCGGCCGAAGAAGATCACGACCAGCGCCACGGCCAAGTCGGCGAACCAGTATTCGAAGCTCAGCCCGGTGCGCGAGCCGACATCGACCGTATGGAAGCCGACGATGAAGACGCCCAGCGCCGCCGCGACCAGGGCGGTGAGGCCTGCGTCCTTCAGCATGTCGGGCAGACGCGACCCCATCGCCTCAGACCTTCTCGATCTCCGGCTTGCCGAGCAATCCGGTCGGCCGGAAGATGAGCACCAGCACGAGGATCGCGAAGGCGGCGACGTCCTTGTATTCGCTCGAGAAGTAGGCCGCCCAGAAGACCTCGATCAGGCCGATCAGCAGGCCGCCGAGTATGGCGCCGGGCAGCGAGCCGATGCCGCCCAGCACCGCGGCGGTGAAGGCCTTGATGCCGGCCAGGAAGCCGATGAAGAAATCGATCACGCCGTAGTACATCAGGAACAGCATGCCGGCGACGGCGGCGAGCGCGGCGCCGAGAACGAAGGTAAGCGAGATGGTGCGATTGACGTCGACGCCCAGCAGCGCGGCCATCTTCATGTCCTGCTCGCAGGCGCGCTGCCGGCGGCCGAGCGGCGTCGCGGCGATCAGCCAGGTGAAGCCCGCCATCAGCACGACCGTCACCACGACGATGATGATCTGCAGCCAGCTCATCCGTACGTCGAAGCCGTCGGAGCTGAACAGGGTGAAGCCGCCGGACACGACCTGGCCGCCGGGCTTGGGGCGGGCACCCTGCACGAGCTGCACGTAGTTCTGCAGCGCAATCGACACGCCGATGGCCGAGATCAGCGGCGCCAGCCGGAACGATCCGCGCAGCGGCCGATAGGCCACGCGTTCGATCGCCCAGCCATAGACCGTCGTGAAGGCCATCGCGAGCAGCAGCACCAGCACGATCGCCACCGGCGCCGAGCCGATGCCGAGCAGGCCGCAGATCAGGAAGCCGATCAGCGAGATGAAGGCGCCGATCATGAAGACTTCGCCGTGGGCGAAGTTGATCATGCCGATGATGCCGTAGACCATCGTGTAGCCGATGGCGATCAGGCCGTAGATGGCCCCCAGCGTGATGGCGTTGATCAGTTGTTGTGTAAAGTACGCCATGCCCTTGCGTTTCCCCTACCCTGCGACCTACGACGCTTCCGGCAAGCCATGCAAGCGAACTATTCACCGGCTCGGGGAGGAATTGAATGGACGATCTCAAAATGATCCGCGTGCAAATCGCGGACCATATTGCGCTGGTCACCATGGACAACCCGCCGGTCAATGCGCAGAACGCCGACCTCCAGGACGAGATGATCCGCGCCTTCGACCGTCTGTCCGATCTCGACGAGGTGCGGGTGGCGGTGCTGACCGGTAAGGGCAAATGCTTCTGCGCCGGGGTCGACATCAAGGCCCGCGCCGGCGCGCGGCGCGGGCCGGGCGACGCCTGGCGCGGCATGCGCTTCGCGCGCGAATGCTTCCACGCCATCCTGGAATGCAAGAAACCGGTGATCGCCGCCATCAACGGCCCGTCGCTGGGCGCGGGCCTCGCCGTCGCCGCCTCCTGCGACATCCTGGTGGCGGGCGAGAGCGCCTCGCTCGGCCTGCCCGAGATCGATGTCGGGCTGATGGGCGGCGGCCGCCACGCCATGCGCCTGTTCGGCCATTCGCGCGCCCGGCGCATGATGCTCACCGGCTACCGGGTGGCCGGCCCCGAGCTCTATCGCCTGGGCGTGGTCGAAGCCTGCGTGCCCGACGACAGGCTGATGGAGGCCGCCATGGAGCTTGCCCGCACCATCGCCGCCAAGAGCCCGATCGCCAGCGTCACCGCCAAGCACGCCCTCAACACCATCGAGGAGATGACGCTGCGCGACGGTTACCGGTTCGAGCAGAACATGACGGTGAACCTGCAGGCCACCGAGGATTCCAAGGAAGCGATGCTTGCCTTCCTCGAGAAACGCAAGCCGGTGTTCAAGGGGCGCTAAGACGCGCTAAGTAGGAGCATGGTTTCCCCCGCGTACGACCTGATCGTCATCGGCGCCGGCCCGGCCGGCCTCACCGCCGCCACGGCAGCCGCTCAAGCCGGGCTGAAGACGCTTTGCCTCGACAAGCTCGCGCCCGGCGGCGTGCTGATCAATCTCGCCGAGCTGCAGGACGTCGAGGAGCCGTCGGACGGCCCCCAGCTTGCCTCCCGGCTTACCGACGAGGCCACCGTCGCCGGCGTCGAGATCGGCTTCGGCGAAGTGACCAGGCTTTCCGGCAACGGCGCCTGGACGGTCGAGACCGCCGAAGGCGAGCGCCACACCGCCCGCGCGGTGGTGGTCGCGACCGGCCTCGCCAACGGCCGGCTGGGCGTGCCCGGCGAAGAGCAGTACGAAGGCCGCGGCCTCTCGCACTGCGCCTCGTGCGACGGCCCCCTCTATGCCGGCCTGCCCGTCATCGTGGCCGGCGCCGACGGATGGGCCGCGCACGAAGCGGAAGAATTGAAGGGGATCGCCGGCGACGTGACGGTGGTCGACGAGAGGCCGGCCGCGCTGCCCGCGGCGGCTGAAGCACATCCAGGGCCGCATCGTCGGCCTCGAAGGCGGCGACGGGCTGCAGTCGGTGGTGATCGATAGCGGCGGCGCGCGAAAGACCATTCCGGCCAGCGCGGTGTTCGTCTATGTCGGCCAGTCTCCCGCTGCGGAATTCGTGCCGGATTTGCTTGCACGCGATGCCGGCGGGCATATCGTGGTCGAATGAAGAGGGCCGCACCTCGGCCGCCGGCGTCTTTGCCGCGGGCGACGTGCGGGCCGGTGCACGACAATATCTGGCCGACGCCATCGCCGACGGCCAGCGCGCGGGGCGAGCCGTCGTGGCCGCCCTGGCCAAAGCGACTTGAGGAGGACCGACCATGCGCATCGTCAACCCAACCTTCGGCCTGTCGGCCACCACCGCCGAAAAGGTGGCGCTGAAGCCGGTGAACTGGAAGACCGACGCCATCGCGCTGGTCTCCAACTCCAAGCCCAACGCGCGCGAGTTGCTCGCCGGCGTCCGCGACAAGCTCGGCGCCTTCCGCAAGGTCGACAATATCGACTTCCTGTCGAAGAACAGCGCCAGCCAGCCGGCGCCCAAGGACCTGCTCGAGCAGGTGGCCGCCAACTACAGAGGAGCGCTGCTTGCGATAGCGGATTGAGGAAGCTGCTCATCGTGGAGTTTCCACGACAGCATCGAACTCGAGAAGCGCGGCATCACGGCCTACGTGATCGCCACTGAGACGTTCAAGCCGCTGGTCCTGGCGCAGGCCAAGGCGCGCAAGGTCGAACCGCGGCTGATCGTGGTGAAGCATCCGATCGGCGGCCTGAACGCCGAGGAACTGGCGGAGCGCATCGAAGCGGCAACCAAGGGACTGTCCGAGGCGACGGGGACATGAAGGACATGGCCGAGCAGGAAATCATCGAGATCGGCGATCTCGATATCGACGGCGTTCAACGACTACGCCATCGAGCAGGGCTGGAGCGACGGCATGCCGCTCTACGTCCCGACCGAGCAGAAGGTGGCGAAGTTCGTCGAGACGGTGCGTGGCGACAACCGGCCCATCCCGCCGGTGCCGCCGCGCCAGATCGTGCCGACGCTGCAGAGCATGGCGGCCAATGCCGTGATGGCCGGCTGCAAGCCGGAGTATTTCCCGGTGGTGACGGCCGCGCTGCGCGGCGTGCTCGACCCCGACTACAATCTGCACGGCACGCTGGCGACCACGCATTCCTGCGCGCCGATGATCATGGTGAGCGGACCGATCCGCCATCAGCTCGGCATCAATTGCGGCTCCAACTGCTTCGGCCAGGGCTGGCGGCCGAACGCCACCATCGGCCGCGCGCTCGGGCTGATGCTGCTCAACCTCGCCGGCGCCAAGCCCGGCGAGATGGACCGCTCGACCCAGGGCAATCCGGCCAAGTACACCTTCTGCTTCGGCGAGAACGAGGAGGAGAATCCCTGGACGCCCTACCACGTCCAGCGCGGCTTCGCGCCGACCGACAACGTGGTGACGGTGATGTCGGGCGAAGGCCCGCACAATCTCAACGACCATGGCAGCACGACCGGCGACGGCCTGCTGACGACCTTCGCCGGCAGCATGGCGACGCCGGGCGCCAACACGATCTACGGCAAGGGCCCGATGTTCGTGATCATCGGCCCCGAGCACGCCGCGACGCTGAAGCGCGACGGCTACACCATCGAGAGCATCCGCGAGGAGCTGTTCAGGCGTTCGCGCGTCCATGCCTCGCGCATCTCCAAGGAGAACCAGGACACCTATGTCAGCACCGGCCACAAGCCGGACGGCGACTGGTTCACCATCGGACGCTCGCCGCAGGACATCCACATCACGGTGGCCGGCGGCCCGGGCAAGCATTCGGCCTTCATCCCCTCCTTCGGCGGCACCACCGTCGCCTCCGTGCGCATCGCCGGATGAGCGAGTGGTGCGGCTGGCCGGTCGTCGACGACGCGGCGGGCTGGGAGACCGCGCAGCAGATCCTGACCGAGGCCGAGCTGTCGGATGGCCTGCCGCTGGTGCCGCCGACGCGCCGCCGGCTCGACGCCATGGTGGCCGGCGTCGCGAGCCGCGGCGAGTCGCACGGGCTCATGCCGCCGATGTTCGGCGACATCACGCCCGAAGCCATCGCCTATCAATGCGTCATCGCCGGCTGCCGGCCGGCCGAGCTGCCGGTCGTGCTGGCGGCGGCCGAAGCGACGCTGGATCCGGATTTCAACCTCCTGGGCATCGCCACCACCACCGGCACGGCCTGCGTCGCGCTCTGCGTGCACGGCCCGATCGCGCGCACGCTCGGCGTCAATGCCGGCACCAACTGCCTTGGCCCCGGCAACCGCGCCAATGCCTGCATCGGACGCGCCCTGCAGCTCGCCATCCGCAACATCGGCGGCGCGCGCGCCGAGACCGGCGACATGGCGACCATGGGCCAGCCGGGCAAGTACACTTTCTGCTTTGCCGAGCGCGATGACGGCCCCTTCCCCACCCTGACCGACCGCCGCGGACTCGGCCCGGATGCGAGCGCCATCACGGTGATGGGGATATCCGGCACCGCCGAGGTGCTGCCGGGCGACGGCGAAGGCGCCACGCCCGAGGCCATCCTGTCGCCCATCGCCACGGCGATGCGCGCAGCCATCGTCATGTCGAGCATGAGCCGCCGCAACGAGCGCGGCGAGCAGGTGGTCCTGCTGCCGCTCGAGATGGCGCACAAGATCGTGCGTCACGACGGTTGGGATCTCGGTCGCGTGCAGCGCTACCTGTTCGACGAAGGCCAGGGCGTGGCGCGCGCGCCGGACGCCATCCATCCCATCGTCACCGGCGGCGCGGGCTACAAGATGAGCTACCTGCCGATCTGGGGCGGCGGCTCGCAGACCGTGACGCGGCGGCTCTGACAGCTCCGGGATAACGATCAGGTTCGTTACTCGGGCTCGTCTGCAAAAAGGATGCCTTCATAGTTTCGCGCTCCGTGGAGCACATGCAGGATCTCTACGGCATTGCGCCGTACCCGATAGAAGATCAGGTAGTTGCCCTGAACTTTTCGCCGGATGCCGTCATTGCGTCGATGCTCGATGAAAGGATACGCGATCGGCCTCGAACCAATATCGAGACAAGCCGTGCGCAAGTCGCTCACAAAACTGACCGCCCTCGCGGGATCATCCTTCGCAATCCAGTCGGCAATGGCCTCGAGCTCGCTCGCCGCGGGCTCGGAGAAGAGAACCTTCACGCCTTGGACTTTGCCATTTTGCGATATTTGGTTTCGAGTCGCGCGAAGACTTCCTCCGCGGGCCTGACCTTGCCGGCATCCGCGGCCGCAAGTCCACGTTCCAGCGCAAGGTCGAGAACGGCGAGCCGCTTCTCCCGCTCCTGCAGAAGGCGGAGGCCTTCGCGCAGCACTTCGCTCTTGGAATTGTAACGACCACTCGAAACGAGCGAAGAGACGAACTTCTCGAGTTGGCGACCGAGGTCAACGCTGCTCGCCATGGATGCCTCCATCGGGTAGGCCACACTAGGATGGCCAATAACTGTTATCAAGCAGGAGGACTGACCTCTCCCGGCTTCTTGCACAGCCCGGAAATCAAACCCTCATCTGCCGGTCATCTGCCTGACATCGCCCCGGTGCAACTCGACCGGCGACCCTGCCTGTCGCTTCGGAGTTCGCGATGTTGCCCGCCGTTACCCGCCGCCGTTTCACCCTGGCCAGTGCCGCGCTTGCAGCGCCTGTCGTCTTGCCGCGCACGTCGCTCGGAGCCGACGCCAAGATCGACCTGGTCCACCTCTTCTCCGGCGCGGATCACCCGATCCAGCGCGTGATCCGCGCCTTCAACGACAAGGGCACCGGCGTGACGGTCGTCAGCCGGCAGGACGGCACGACCTACGAGACCATCACCCAGAAGGCGATGGCGGCGATCGCCGCCGGCCGCGGCCCGGCCCTGATGACCACGGGCTGGAAGCTCGGCGACTTCGCGCGCCGCACGCTCGGCGCCCAGGATTTCCGCCAGATCTTCGGCTCGGAGCGCACCGAGGCGCTGCTCGCGAGGTTCCGGCCTCAGGTCCGCCCGCTCGCCGCCATCGGCGGGGTGCCGATCGGCCTGCCCTGGTCGATGAGCACGCCCGTGCTCTACATCAACCAGACCCTGTGGACGGCCGCCGGCCTCGATCCCGCCGCCGAACCCGGGACCGTCGAGGAGCTCTATCCCATGGTGCGCCAGCTCCAGGAGCGCACCGGCAAGCAGGGCCTGTGCTACGAGGTCAACGAATGGCTGCCGCAGGCTTTCATCCAGAACGCCGGCGGCGACGTCATCGATGCCGACGGCAAGCCGGTGATGGACAGCCCGGCGGCCGTCAAGGGCATCGAGGCCTTCGTCCAGCCGCGTCGCGACGATCTTTGGCGCGTCATGACCATTTCCGAGATGCTGGCGGCGTTCCAGGCCGGCGCGATCGGCGTCATGGCCTCGTCCTCGGCGCGCCAGTCAGGCGTTCGCCAGGCGGCCAACTTCGACCTGCGCCTGATCCAGATGCCCGGGCTTGCCGGACATCCCCGCCGCATGAACTCCGGCGGCAACTTCCTCGCCGTCTACTCCAAGGCCAGGGAGCAGCAGGAAGGCGCCTACAAGTTCATGGAGTTCCTGGCGAGCCGCGAGGGTTTCGAGATCTGGCTGGCCACCGGCTATCTCAACGTCACCACCAACGATATCCCGGTGAAGCCCGGCAATGAGGCCGCCCAGGCCCAGATGGAAAGCGGCCTGACCAGCGAGACGATCTGGCCCGGGCGCGCGCGGCCTCGAGGCGCTCACCGTGCATATCGACTGGATCACCAAGATCGTGAACGGCGCGGTGTCGGTGCCCGAGGGCCTGCGCGGCAGCCGCGAGGCCGTCGAGAAGCTGACCGCCGCATGAGGTCGTGGGGGCGCCGGCTCGGCCAGTCGCCCTGGCTGTTCGCCGGCCCCGCCGTTGCCGTCGCCCTGACCTTCGTCTGGCTGCCGATGGGGTCGACGCTGGTCCTGTCGTTCTTCGACTGGAGCCTGCTGCGCCAGGAAGCAACCTGGCGCGGGCTGGACCACTATCGCGAGACGCTCGCCAATCCCGATTTCCATCTGGCGCTTGCCAACACCGCTCTCTATCTCGCGGCACTGCTGCCCCTGCAGGTCGGCGTCCCCCTCGTGCTGGCTTTCGCCCTGATGAGAGTGCGCGCCAAAGCGCTGGGCCGGCTCTATCGCACCGCCCTGTTCGCGCCGTCCGTGCTGTCCTTTCCCGTCGCCGCGGTCGTGTGGCTGTGGCTGTTCAACCCGACGGTCGGGCTGCTCAACACCTTCACCGGCTCGCTGGGCCTGTCGCCGCAGCGCTGGCTGAGCGACCCCGACCTTGCGATCTGGAGCGTCATCGCCGTCACCTTCTGGAAGAGCTTCGGACTTAACCTCCTGATCTTCCTGGCCGCCCTCGCCAACCTGCCGGCCGAGGTCAGCGAAGCGGCGCGCCTCGATGGCGCCGGCGCCGTCCGCCAGGCGATCGACATCGAGCTGCCGCTGATCTCGCCTGCCCTCTTCTTCGCCGTCGTGACGACGATCATCGTCGTGCTCGACGAGATCGTGGGCGCGGTCGACGTGCTGACCGAGGGCGGACCGTACCGCACCTCGAGCAACCTGCTCTATTTCCTCTACGAGCGCGGCTTCCGGAACTTCCAGTTCGGCGAGGCCGCGGCGGTGGCCGTGCTGATCGCGGCCATCGTGGCCGCCGTCACCTGGGCGCAGTTCCGATACGGCGAGCGGCATGTCCACTACGACTGACGCCATCGCCCTTCCGCGCCGCGCCGCGCCGACCGTTCGGCGGCGGCCAATGCCGCGACGCGCCGGCGGCCAGCTCCTGTTGCATGCCGCCTTCGCCGTCGCCTGCCTGGTCGACGCTCTTTCCTCTCGCCTGGATGCTGCGCACCGCCTTTTCGCCGCCACAGGACGTGTTCCGCGCCACGCTTTCGCTGTGGCCCGACCAGGCGACGCTGGGCAACTTCGCCGCCGCCTTCCGGCTCCATCCGGTCGGCACCTGGTTCGTGAATTCGGTGGTGGTGGCCGGCGCCATCACGCTGGGCAAGCTCGCGGTGTCGCTGCCGGCCGGCTTCGCCTTCGGCGCGATGTCGTTCCGCGGCCGCGACCCGGCCTTCGCCGTCGTCGTCGGCACGATGACGGTGCCCTATGTCATCACGCTGCTGCCGACCTACGTGGCGGTGGCGAGCGTCGGCCTCTACGACACGCTGACCGGCGTGATCGTGCCCGTGATCGGCCATTGCGGCTTCGTCGTCTTCTTCCTGCGCCAGGCCTTCAAGGCCCTGCCGCGCGAGCTGTTCGAGGCGGCCCGCATCGACGGCGCGGGCCCATGGCGGCAGTTCCTGACCATCGCACTTCCCAACATCTGGGGCGCGGTGGCGGCCATGGCCGTGCTGTCGTTCCTGGGCGCCTGGAACCTCTATCTCTGGCCGCACCTCATCCTCGACTCGAGCGAGCACAAGACGCTGTCGATCGGTCTCAAGCTGTTTGCGACAACCGGCGAGCAGGGCGGCGAATGGGGGCCGCTGATGGCGACGGCCCTGCTGGCCGCCCTTCCGGTCGTGGCGCTCTATCTGGTGGCGCAGCGCCAGCTCATCTCCGCTTTCGCGACTTCGGGGCTTCGCTGACGACGGCTGCTCAGAGCTCGGAGAAGCGCGCCTTCTTCTTCGCTTCCTCCGCCACGCGACTCCTGGACTGCGCCTCGGCCACGACCTGTGTCATCGGCGCATCTTTCGCCTCGTTCGAGCGTTCGGACGCCAAGGCCCGTTCGAGCTCCAACAGCTGCTTCTTGGGTCGCCAGAAAGGGATCGTCCGCCGACTTCCGAACATCATATCCTCCATCCGATCCATTCACTGATGCCACGGCCCATGACCCATTCCAGATCCTGGCCCTGCAGCCACGGCATCTCCTCCGTGAACATGGTGACGCCCTGGCGATAAGTACAAGGCAGTCGCGACCAATCCGTTCCCCAAAAGGTGCGTTTGGGGCCGAACGTGTCGAAAACGCGGCGGACGTAGGGATGAACCGAACGGAAAGGGTAGGTCTTGTCGTCGGCGTAGCACGGCATGGCCGAAACCTTGGCGGCGATATTGGGCCGCTTGGCCAGCGCCACGACCTTGTCGAGGGAGGCGAAGTTCACAGCCTCGCTCACGTCCTTGGCGCTTTTCAGCCCGAGATGGTCGAGAACCAGCTTCAGGCCGGGGTAGCGTTCGGCGACCTTGTCGGCGAGATGCATGTATTCGTGATGGAACAGCACCATGGCGGGAATGCCCGCCTTCTCCATCTCGCCCCACACCCAGTCGAACCGGCCATCGAGCAAGGGCTGGCGCAGGATCTCCGTATGGAAGGTGAAGCGCATGCCAAGCATGCCCTTCTGCTTCTTCCAGCCGGCGATCTGGCCGCGAGCGCCGGGGGCGTCGGGATCGAAGCGTCCCATGACACAGAAGCGGTCGGGATGCGCCGCGGCCGCCGCGAGCGCCACGTCGTTGCGATCGCCCTCCCAGGACGGCGGCACGATGACGACGCCGTCGACGCCCGCCTTGTCCATCTCCGCCAGGAGTTCGTCCTTGCCGAGCGGCGCGCGATGCGGCTCGGCCCGCGCCGGCCAGGGGCGTTCGGGCGTGTTGGCGGCCCAGATATGGACCTGTGCGTCGACGATCTTCATTTTGCCTCCCTAACGCCAGCCGAAGGCGCTGCGCGCGAGTTTTTCGATCAGCCACATGCCGAAGCCCCATACGGCATAGACCGCCGGCACGACCGCCACTGCGTTCATGCGAAAGCCGCCGCCGACGGGCGCGCCCTTGATGGGCAGCACGATGAACCAGTTGGCGAGCGTGACGATGACGCCGGCGAACAGTATCCAGCCCAGCCAGCCGTTCAGCGGTCGGGGCAGACGCGGCACCAGAAAGGCGCCGACAATGCCCCACAGGCCGCCCCAGAAGGCCTGGGATACGATGGTCGGCACGCCCCAGGGCGGCACGGGGCGCAAGCTGTAGAGCCGGGCATTCAACAGACCAAGCTCCCTGGCGGCCCAGAAGCCCGCCTGATGGAACAGCAGTACGCTCACCGCTCCGGCGATGAAGCCGACGATCGCCGTGCGCCTCCAAGGACTCAAGGCCGGGGGTCCCGCCACGGCCGGGCGCGCTCCAATTCGGCGGCCAGCGAGAAGAGCATCTCTTCGGCGCCAAGACGCGCGACGAAATGCATGCCGATCGGCAAGCCGTCGTCGGTCCAGGCGAGTGGAACCGACATCGCCGGCACGCCGGCCACGTTGCACACGGAGGTGAAGGCGACCATTGGCGCCAGCGCTTCCTGGTATTGCTCGATCGAACCATCCATCCTGATCGCCCCGAGCGGCAGATGCGTGCGCGCGATCGTCGGCGACAGGAGCACGTCGTAGTTCTCGAGGAACCGGCCCAGCACGCGGCCCGTGCGATGGAAGGTCTGAACGGCGCGGATGTAGTCGGCGGCGCCGATGGTCTTGCCGATCTCGGCATGAAGACGCGTCACCGGCTCGAGATCGTCCGGGCCCGGCACGCGGCCATTGGCGCGGACCTGGATGTTCACGAAGGTATTGGCGCACATGACCGCGCCGAAGGCGGCGCCGGTCGCCGCTGTGTCGTAGTCGGGCGCGGCCTCCTCGACATCGTGGCCCAGCCCTTCCAGCAGCCGCGCGGTACGCTCGACGGCGGCCGTCAGCACCGGATCGAGCGGCGCACCGTTGAGCGGTTTTCGCATGAAGGCCACGCGCAGCCTGCCGGGCGAACGCTGCGCGGCTTCCAGAAAGGAACCGGCCGGCGGCGCGCGATAGGGATCGCCAGGTTCCCCGCCGGCGAGCGCGTCGAGCAAGGCCGCGCTGTCGCGCACTGAGATCGACACGCAATGCTGCGCGCCCGCGCCCGCCAACGTCTCGCCGATGGGCGCAAGACTCACCCGTCCACGCGACGGCTTCAGCCCGAACAGGCCGCACAGCGCGGCCGGGATGCGGATGGAGCCGCCGCCGTCGGTGGCATGCGCCATCGCCAGGCCGCGCGCCGCGACGATGGCGGCCGAGCCGCCCGACGATCCGCCGGGCGACAGGTCGCCGCGCCAGGGACTCACCGTCGCGCCGCCGAACGCCGGCTCGGTGGTCGGCGCCAGGCCGAACTCGCTGGTGTTGGTGCGGCCCACGATCACCAGGCCGGCCCGGCGCATGCGGGCGACGGCGGCGCTGTCGGCGGCGGCCACCGGGTCGCGGGCGAAGAACCTCGAGCCGAGCGTGGTCGGCGTGCCGGCGCACTCGGCCATGAGCTGCTTGACGAGGAAGGGGACGCCCTCGAACGGCCCCTCGCCCGCCGCCGCGATCGATCGCTCGAGCAGCTCACCTTCGTAGAAATCGGTGATGGCGTTCAGCGACGCGTTGAGCGTGCGCAGCCTCGCCAGGGTGGCATCGAGCAGTTCGCGCGCGCCGAGCTTGCGCGTCTTGACCAACTGGGCGACAGCCAGCGCGTCGTGCGTCGCAAAGAGATCGTCCAAGTCAGGCCCGCCAGCGCTCGAGGTTGGCTGCGACGAAGGCGTCGTCGTTCAGCTCGGGATAGGTGGCGTAGAGCCGGTCGATGCCCGCGCTCTGGCCGGGGCTCAGCGTCTCTTGCGGATCGAGGCATTCGATGGAGGTCATCAAGCCCTGCCGCCGCAGGATCTCGTGGCAGCCGGGAATGCAGCCGGCGAAATCGTGGTCGACGTCGAACACCACGGAATTGCAATCCGTGACGAAGGAGTCGAGCGCCAGCACTTCCGGCGGGATGGCGCCAGCCGAGACCGAGAGCTTCAGGCGCTCCAGCATCTTCACGGCGCCGCGCGTCCATACGCTCCAATGGCCCAGCAATCCGCCCTGGAAGCGCACGGTCGCTTCGCGGTTGCCGGTGCGCACGACCATCGGCGTGACGAGATCGGCCACGATGTGGTCGTCGTTGCCGGTATAGAGGGTGATGCGCTCCTCGGCCTGGGCCTGGGCGATGCCCACGACGACGTCGAGCGTACGGTAGCGGTTGAACGGCGCCACCTTGATCGCCACGACATTGTCGATGGCGGCGAACCGCGTCCAGAAGGCGCGCGACAGCGCGATGCCGCCAACCGCCGTCTGCAGATAGAAGCCGATCAGCGGCATTTCGCTGGCGACCGCCGTGCAATGCTCGATCAGCTCGTCTTCGCTGGCGCCCTTCAGCGCCGCCAGCGACAGCAGCATGGCGTGATAGCCCAGCGCGCGGGCGGTGCGCGCCTCCTCGACCGCCTGCTCGGTCCTGCCGACCGCGCCGGCGATCATGACCAGCGGCCGATCGGTCCAGTCGCGCGCCGTTTCGATGGCCAGCTCCAGCACCGGCCGATAGAGCCCGACCTCGCGGATGGCGAACTGCGTCGAATGCACGCCGACGGCCAGGCCGCCCGAGCCGGCATCGAGGTAGTAGCGGCTGATGGCGCGCTGCGACTGCCTGTCGAATTGCCGGTCGGGGCCGAGCGCCAGCGGATGGGCGGGAATCACCGAGCCCCGCCGCAGCAAGGCCAGGACCGGCGGCGGCAGATCGCGCCAATGCAGGGACCCTTCGGAAGTCATATCCTCATCCTAACCCAGTTCCGGGCCGGCCAGGGCAAAGAGGTGGCCGGGATCGTCCAGGCCTTCGGCCTTGCCCAGGGTCATGCGCATATAGCCGCGCGGCGTGACCGCGCCCTGCTCTTCCAGCCAGGACCGCACATTGCGATGCGCTTCGGGGACATCAACGATGAACGGGCCGGCCGACGCGGCGGTCGCGCGCGCGAGCAGCGCCAGCGCAATCGCGTCGTTGTCGGCGACGAGGGGGCCCGAGGGAGGTCGCCGCCCGGCCCTCCCGACCCAGGACGAAGCCCACGATCCTGCCGGCATCCTCCGCAATCCAGGCACGGCCGGGCTGTCGCATCGCCAGATGCGCGAGGATCGCCGGCCGTTCCATGCCGGTGAGTGGACGATCGTAGAGGGCGAGCCTGGGCAGATCGTCCGGGACGACCGGCCGCACGATCACTCCCGCCGGCGGATGGATACCCGTCTCCACGACCCGATCGAAGTGCCAGCGGGCGATCGGATAGAGATCGCGGAAGCCCAGCGGCAGGTAGATCGGCCGCCCCTGCTCCGTGGCGTCGAGGCCCGCCGACGCCTCCCGCTGATCGCACCTCCTCGATGCAGCGCCTGAGCAGTCCCGTCCCGAGCCCGTCGCGACGCCGCGCCCGGGTCACCAGGACCATGCTGATCCAGGCGAGGCTCCGGCCGAGCGGCAGCACCAGCGAGCTTGCCTCCCACTTGCCGTCGGGACCGGCACAGCCGAAGCCGCGCCCGGCCGACAGCATGAAGCGCCAGTCGGCGAGGTTCTGGTTCCAGCCCGCCTCGATGGAGAGCGGCCATACAAGCTCGGCCTGGTCGGCCTCGATCGGCCGGACGTCGAGCGCCTCAATACTTGCCATCGCGCACCTCGTAGTGCGTGGGCTTGTTCAAGGTGGCCATGTCGCGCGCCAGCCAGTCGGCCGTCCATTCGATCAGCCTGGACAACGGCACCGACGGCGCACCGAACTCCGCCACCATGCGCCGAGAGTTGCTCAGCCAGCCCGTCGGCGCTTCCTTGCCCGTGAGCCTGGGCGCCTTGCCCAAGAGCCCGCCGAACTCACCGGCCAGCCGGCGGATCTCGATCGTCTCGGGCCCGGTGACGTTGATGGGCGTCGTGGGCGTCGTGGCATGCGCCAGGCAGCGCAGCGCCACGGTGTTCGCATCGCCCTGCCAGATCACGTTGACATGGCCCATGGCGAGATCGATCTCCTCGCCGTCGCGCACCTTGCGGCCGACGTCGTGCAGCACGCCGTAACGCATGTCGATGGCGTAGTTCAGGCGGAACAGCCGGCCGGGCGTGCCGTGGCGGCCCGAGAAGTATTCGAACATGCGCTCGCGGCCGACGCAGGAAGCGGCGTAGTCGCCCGGCGGCGGCACCGGCGGGACATCCTCGTTCGCGCCGCCGCTGTCCACCGGCACGAAGGGATACACGCAGCCCGTCGAAAAGGCGACGATGCGCGAGGCCTTGAAGACCTCGGCGACCATGGCCGGCACCTGGACATTCATCGCCCAGGTGAGCGGCACGTCGCCGGTCGCGCCGAACTTGCGGCCGGCCATGAACACGACATTCGCGGCCTTGGGCAACTTCTCGAGCGCCGGGCGGTCGAGCAGGTCGGCCGCGATCGGCTCGACGCCGGCCTTCATGAGCTCCTCGCGCACGCCAGGCTCACTGAAACGCGCGACGCCCATCACGCGCTTCGACGGCGCCGCCCGCCTGGCCAGGCGCGCCAGGGTCGGCCCCATCTTGCCGCCGACGCCCAGCACGATGATGTCGCCGGGTACGCGCGCCAGGTCCGCGACCAGCGCCTCCGATGGCGCGGTCATGAAATCCTCGAGAGCCTCCACGCTGTCGAAATGGGCGGGCAGTGTCATGTCGCGGGTCCCCTCGTGGCGCTATCGGCCATCGGTGTCATCGACGTGAAGTCCATCTCCGCTCCGACGGCAAAACCCGGCACGTCGAGCGAGCCCAGCGCCAGCCTGCCGTCGCGGACCTTGAGGCGCGCAGGCTTGCCGGCCTGCTTCTCGTAGAGGTCGGGATGCGCCGCCACGAAGGCCTTCTGCTCGGCGTCCGGCGCGAAGCTCATGCCGTCGATGAAATGATGGGCATTGCGCTCGACATGGCCGAGGCCCAGCAGCGACACCAGCGCCAGGTCCTGCTGTACGCTGACGCCGGGCCAGGTCGTCAGATCCTCGGCCGACATGAAGTGGCCCGCGCCGAGGCTCGCCACGCGCGCGGCATTGAGGATCGATTTGTAAAAGCCCTTGCAGTTCTTGCTCGAGACGCCGGCATAGCCGAGCTTCAGCGCTTTCGGGAACGACGACAGCTCGCCGTCCGATTCATCGATGATCACGGGCCGCAGCCGGGCCAGCGGCTCGACCGAGCGCGACAGCGCCACCGACCGCTTGATCGGCTGCTCGATGAACAAGGTCGATCGCGCGAGCCTGGCCAGCGTCGGCGCCTCCTCGACCTTGCGCCACAGCTCGACGATGCCTTCGACGTCGTCGTACTGCTCGTTGCCGTCGAGCGTGACGCGATAGTCGCCGGCAGCCTCCAGAACGGCGGCGATGCGGCCGAGTCGCTCGAGATCGGCCGAGATGTCGCCGGCCACCTTCAGCTTGTAGTAGCGGCCCCGATAGCAGGAGACGACCTCCTCCAGGGTCTCCGGCAGGCCGTCATCGACCCGTTCCGAGGCCGGCCGGTCGGCAGCGGTCAGCGGATCGACTAGGCCGACTGTATGGCGCACCTCGATGCTCTTGCCGGGCCGCAACCCGGCGAGGAATGCGCCCAAAGCCGCATCGTCGATGTCGGGAGTGAGGGAGGTGGAGCGGATCCCGGGCATGTTGTCCGCGATCATCGCGGCAAAGGACTTATCCGCGGCGCGGCCCAGCGCATCCAGGATGGCGCGGTCGAGCAACGCCGGGCCGTAGGACGCGACCAGCGGATTGAGGCCAAGCCCGGCGCCGCGCCGGTGCTGCTCGGCATAGGTCCCGGCGAACAGGTCGAAGGCATTGTCGAAGCCCTGCGCGCGATAGAGCTCGATGGCGAGGTCGAGCGACTGGCGCAGTTGATCGAGGTTCTGCGCGTCGGTGAATTCGGGACTCTTCTCGAACCACTTCGCCGCCAGCGCCTCGGCCGCCACGCCTTGGCTGGTGCGCCCGTCCGGCAGGGAAATGCGCGCCCGGATCACGGCCTGCGTGGCGTCGGTCACGGTGATGACGCCGAAGCGGAACGCCAGGCGCATCTTCACCTGCCGCTCGTAGCGCTCCACTTCCTCGAGCTTCACCTTCATGCGCCCGACTCCAGCAGGCCCGCCACATAGCCGATCATGCGCGCCGCGCAGGTCGGACCGTCGGGCTCATAGACGAAAGGCTCCATGGCGATCCAGCCGCCATAGCCGGTTTCCCGCAACGCACGCACGATGCCGGCAAATTTGTCGTCGCCCTGGCCCGGACCGCGGCGATTGCGGTCGTTGAACTGGATGTGGGCCACGAGGCCGGTCGGCATCCAGCGCCGGATCGCGTCGGCCACGGGCTCAGGCTCCATCAGGCCGGCGGCCAGCGTGTCGACCATGATGCGAAGCGCGGGATTGCCGATGCGCCGCACGATCCCGGCCGCCTCCGCCAGCGTGTTGACGAAGTTGCAGTCCGGCCGGGCGAGCGGTTCGATGCAGTAGCTCACCCTGGCCGTCGCCGCCTGTTCGGCCGCCAGGATCCAGGCTTCTTCGGCGCGCGCCGCGTCGTCGGCCGCCGCCACCCGGCGCTGCGCCGGCGAGCCATGCACGAGATAGCTGCCGCCGAGCTCGGCGCAGAGATCGACCGAGGCGCGCAGCACATCGACGCTCCTCCGCCAGACCGCGCGATCGGCCGTGGTGATGGAGAGGCCGGCGGGCGCGGCCAGCAGCCAATGCAGGCCGCTTACCTCGAGACCGGCATCGGCGGCGACGTGACGGATATCGGCACGCTTGGCTGCTGGCATGCGCCATGCATCGTCGCCGAAGGTGAAGGGGGCCAGCTCGAGGCCGTGATAGCCAAGTCCGGCCGCCAAGGCGCACTGACGTTCGAAGGAAAGATCGCGGATAACCTCGTTGCAGAGAGAAAGCTTCACAAACCATCCTCGCCTTGACGGGCAAATCCGCCTTCGCCAGTCTCACCCGATGCGCGTCCATGATATCAGCGGGATGAAGGCGATGAAGCGTTTCATCGCTCGGCGCGCATGACGAAATTCTCGACCCTCGGCCGTCAATACTGGCCGACCGTCGTGCTGTTCGCCTTCCTGCTCGCCGCCTGGCAGCTCGCGGTCAGCTTCGGCGGCATCCGCGAATACCTGCTGCCCTCGCCCGGCGCGGTGTGGCACGCGCTGTGGCACGGCGACACGGCGTGGGCGCAGCATCTGTGGACGACCAGCTTCGAGATCGTCGGCGCGTTCTTCCTGGCGGCCGGCGTCGGCGTGGCGCTGGGCGTCGGCATCGCCTGGTCGCCGCTGATGGCCAACGCGCTGGTGCCCTTCCTGGTGTTCGTCAACACGCTGCCCAAGGTCGCGATCGCCCCGCTGTTCCTGATCTGGATGGGCTACGGCATCTTCCCCAACATGCTGATGGGCGCGCTGATCGGCTTCTTCCCGGTGGTGATCAACACCGCGGTCGGGCTGAGCCAGGTCGAGGCCGACATGCTCGACCTCGGCCGCGTGTTCGACGCGCCGAAATGGAAGATCTTCCTCAAGATCCGCATCCCCAACGCCCTGCCCTACATCCTGAGCGCGCTCAAGATCACGGCGACGGCCGCCGTGGTCGGCGCCATCGTCGGCGAGTTCGTCGCCTCGCAGAAGGGCCTGGGCTACGTCATCGTCACCACCCAGAGCAGCATGAACACCTCGGTGGCGTTCGCCGCGCTGATCTGGATCTCGGTCGTGGGGCTGGTGCTCTACGGCGCCGTCGTGCTGACGGCGCGCCTGTGGGCGCCATGGGCCGAGGGCATCGACTGACTCGAACGGGGAAGGAAAAGGGAGCAATCATGACACGGACGATCTCGCTTGCGCTGGCGGCGCTGTTGGCCGCCACGACCGGCGCCGCGGCGCAGGAGAAATTCACCTTCGCGCTCAACTGGTTCGCCGTCGGCGACCATGCCGCCTACTGGGTGGCGCTCGACAAGGGCTACTACAAGGCCAAGGGTCTCGACGTCACCCTGGAGAACTCCAAGGGCTCGGGCGATTCGATCGCCAAGGTCGATACCGGCCGCGCCGATGCGGGCCTCGCCGACGCCGCGGTGGTGATCGCCTCGGTCGGCCGCGGCACCACCATCAAGACCGTCGGCATGGTGTTCGACAAGACGCCGCTCAACATCTTCAGCCTCAAGAGCAAGCCGCTCGCCAAGCCCAAGGACCTCGAGGGCAAGACCCTGGGCGCCCCTCCGGGCGACAGCCAGCGCCAGATGTTCCCGGCCTTCGCCAAGGTGAACGGCATCGATGCGGCCAAGGTGACCTGGGTCAATATCGAGCCCGCCGCCAAGATCGCCGGCGCTGGCCGAGAAGCGCGTCGATGGCGTCGGCGACTACTCGACCGGCCTGCCGCTCTACGAGAAGGCCGCCGGCAAGGACAATGTCGTGATGATGCCGTGGGCCGATTTCGGCTTCGACATGTACTCCATGTCGATCATCGCCAGCGCCAAGACCATGAAGGAGCGTCCGGCCGCGCTGAAGGCCTTCCTGGAGGCCTCCTACATGGGCTGGCGCGACGTCATGGCCGACCCGAAGGCGGCGATGGAGATCTTCAAGAAGCGCGTGCCCGAGGTCGATGTCGGGGTGATGATGCCCAACATGATGATCGGGCTCGGCCTGATGAAGACCGAGCGCTACGCCGAGCACGGCATCGGCTGGATCGACCAGAAGAAGATGTGCGAGTCGGTCGACCTGGTGAACACCTACATGGGCCTGCCCAAGAAGGTCGATTGCAAGGACGTCTACACGACCGACTTCTTCACCAAGGTCGAGATGCCGAAGTAGAGCGCACTTCCGAACGCCCCTCGCTGTGGTTGTCGTGACAAACGAACTGATCGGCCTCGACCGGGTCGGCATGACATACGAGGCGGCGAGCGGGCCGGTCGAGGCCCTCGCCGGCATTTCGCTGAGCGTCGGCGCGGGCGAGTTCGTCTCGCTGGTGGGGCCGAGCGGCTGCGGCAAGTCCACCCTGCTGCGCATCGTGGCCGGGCTGCGGCCCGCCACCGCGGGCACGGTGACGGTCGCGGGCCGGGCCGTGCGCCGACGCCGATCCCCGACATCGGCATGGTCTTCCAGGCGCCGGTCCTGCTGAAATGGCGCTCGATCCTGCAGAACGTGCTGCTGCCGGCCGAGCTGGCCGGCCAGGATGCCGGCGCCTCTGCGGCGGCGCGCCGAGCAGCTGCTCGACATGGCCGGGCTGAACGGCTTCGGCGACAAGCTGCCGCGCGAGCTGTCGGGCGGCATGCAGCAGCGCGCCGCGCTGTGCCGCGCCCTGCTGCTCGACCCGCCGCTGCTGCTGATGGACGAGCCGTTCGGCGCGCTCGACGCCATGACGCGCGACGACATGGCCATCGAGCTGCTGCGCATCTGGGGCGAGCGCGACCTCGCCCGCGAGGCGCGCAAGACCGTGCTGTTCGTCACCCATTCGATCCCCGAGGCGGTGTTCCTGTCCGATCGCGTGGTGGTCATGTCGGCCCGCCCCGGCCGCATCGCGGCAGACCTGCGCGATCGACCTGCCGCGACCGCGGACCGTGGAACTGCGCGCCTCCGAGGCCTTCGGACGGCTCAGCCTGGATATCTTCCGGGCCCTGACCGGGCGGGTTGGCGCGGCCGGCATCGCCTGATAAGACCCGGGCGAAAAGCTAGGAGAAGCCATGTCCCCCGCTCCCGCCGCCACCCCGCTCAAGAGCGCCGCCAAGGGCATCAGCGCCGATGCCAAGCCGTTCGACTGGGAGGATCCGTTCTTCCTCGACGACCAGCTCACCGAGGAGGAGGTCGCGATCCGCGACGCCGCGCGCGACTACTGCCAGGAAAAGCTGATGACGCGCGTGCTGGAGGCGAACCGGCACGAGAAGTTCCATCGCGAGATCATGAACGAGATGGGCGCGCTCGGCCTCCTGGGCTCGACCCTGCCCGAGAAGTACGGCTGCGCCGGCGCCAACTACACGACCTACGGGCTGGTGGCCCGCGAGGTCGAGCGCGTCGATTCGGGCTACCGCTCGGCGATGAGCGTGCAGTCCTCGCTGGTGATGCATCCGATCTACGCCTACGGCAACGAAGAGCAGCGCATGAAGTACCTGCCCAAGCTCGCCACCGGCGAGTGGGTCGGCTGCTTCGGCCTCACCGAGCCCGACCACGGCTCCGATCCGGGCGGCATGAAGACGCGCGCCGTGTCGGTGCCGGGCGGCTACAAGCTCTCGGGCTCCAAGATGTGGATCACCAACTCGCCGATCGCCGACGTGCTGGTGATCTGGGCCAAGCTCGACGGCGGCGCCATCCGCGGCTTCATCCTCGAGCGCTCCTGGAAGGGCATCGAGACGCCCAAGATCGAGGGCAAGTTCAGCCTGCGCGCCTCGGTGACCGGCGCCATCATGCTGGACGAGGTGTTCGTGCCGGCCGAGAACCTGCTGCCCAACGCCGCGGGCCTGGGCGGCCCGTTCGGCTGCCTCAACAACGCGCGCTACGGCATCGCCTGGGGCGCCATGGGCGCCGCCGAGTTCTGCTGGAAGCAGGCGCGCAACTACACGCTCGAGCGCAAGCAGTTCGGCCGGCCGCTGGCCGCCAACCAGCTCATCCAGAAGAAGCTCGCCGACATGCAGACCGAGATCGCGCTCGGCCTGCAGGCCTGCCTGCGGGTCGGCCGATTGAAGGACCAAGGCCACGCCCAGCCGGAGATGATCTCCCTGATCAAGCGCAACAATTGCGGCAAGGCGCTCGACATCGCCCGCGTCGCCCGCGACATGCACGGCGGCAACGGCGTCTCCGACGAGTACCACGTGATCCGCCATGTCATGAACCTCGAGGCGGTGAACACCTACGAGGGCACGCACGACGTGCATGCCCTGATCCTCGGCCGCGCCATGACGGGCATCCAGGCCTTCACCGCCGGAGCGTAAGGCGTGCCCCTGCCGCCGGTCGGCGACATCCTGATCGTCGCGGCCGGCGCGCTGGCAGCAGGCTTCGTGAACGGGTTGAGCGGCACCGGCTATGCGCTGGTGGCGCTGGGCTTCTGGCTGCAGGCCATGTCGCCCGTCACCGCCGCGCCGCTGGTGGCGCTCTGCTCGGTGAGCGGCCACGTGCAGTCCCTGCCCGCGATCTGGCGCGGCGTGCTGTGGTCGCGGCTCTGGCCCTTCCTGGCTGCCGGCATCCTCGGCGTGCCGCTCGGCACGATGCTGCTGCAGCAGGTGCGCGTGCAGCCGCTCAAGCTCGGCGTCGGGCTTCTGCTGATCCTCTACAGCGCCTGGATGGCGTTCGTGCGCCGCCCGCCCATCGTGACCGGCGGCGGCCGCCTCGCCGACGCGGCGGCGGGCTTCGCCGGCGGCGTGCTGGGCGGCATGGCAAGCCTCAGCGGTCCGGCCCCGACCATCTGGGTGCAGCTGCGCGGCTGGGGCAGGCACGAGCAGCGCGGCGTCAACCAGCCCTTCAACATGACCATCCTGGCCACGGCGCTCCTGTCGGCCGCGATCGCGGGCCTGCTCGACCGTCGCTTCCTGGTCTGGGCGGCGATCGCCCTGCCGATGACCCTGATCGGCGCCCGGCTGGGCCTCGTCCTCTATCGTCGCATCAACGATGCCGGCTTTCGACGCATCGTGCTGACGCTGCTGGGCGTTTCGGGAGCGACGCTGATCCTGTCCTCCCTGCGCTGAGCCGCATCAGGGCTGGGCGAGATATGGCAGGCAGCCGCTTTCGGTGAGGATCGCCTGAAGCCCGGGCGCATCCTTCGCCGCGGCGTATTTCCGGCGGATCTCGGCCAGCGATCGCGCATGGTATTTCTGCGGCTCCTGCGACCAGGGCGCGCCGGCCAGCGACATCTCGAAGCTCTTGTCCTGGCGCGCAACGGCGGCGGCATTGGCCGTCGACCAGGGCAGGAACAGCGCGCCGATTTCCTCTTTCAGAAGCGGCATCAGGCTCGGCGCCAAAGCGGGCCAGGCTTCGAAGGGGCCTTCGGCCTTGGGCTCGAGCATGCGCTCCACCCAGGCCATCACCTTGGGCGAGGAGGACCGCATGAGGGCGCCGGGCGTGGGATCGGTGGCGGCCTCGTAGAACTGGCCCCACAGGCCGAAGTCGGCCATCGCCGGCCGGCCGCCCAGCAGGTAGGGCCGCGTCGCCAAGTGCGCCTCGAGCAGGCCGAGCGCGCGCTTGAACGAGGCCTCGATCGTGGCCTGGGTGCGGTCGTTGGAGCCGACGAAGCCCAGACGGCCCATCATGCGCTCGGCGACGGCGGCGCGCGCCTGGGCCACGGCGAGGGTGCCCTGCGCCTCCATCATCTGGCGGGCGATGCGCTCGGCGGTCGACCAGGCGTCGGGCTGGTAGCGCCAGCGATAGTGGAACATCCACTTGTTGCCCCACTCGTCGCCGTATTCCTCGATCAGGGCCGAGACGAAGGCGAGCGCCGGGTCTTCGGGGACGATCGACGCTCCCCGTCCCGGCCGCCTCGAAACGCTCGATGATCGGCGTGGAATCCTGTACGCCCTCGCCCTCCGGCGTCACGACGAGCGGCACCAGCGGCAGCTTGGCGTATTTCTGGAACTCGGCCTGCACGGCGAGCGAGCGCGGGATCCAGTCGTGCGGCAGGCCCTTGTAGCGGAAGTAGGAGCGCACCTTCACCGAATAGGGCGACAGTTCCGAGCCGAAGATCCGATAGCCGGCCACGTCAGAGCCAGCGCTTGCGCTTGAGCCAGATCCACAGCCCGGCGACGATCACCACCACGATGACCCAGAAAACATCGTAGCCGTACTTCCAGCCCAGCTCGGGCATGTTGCCGACGTCGCGCTCGAAGTTCATGCCGTAGACGGCGGCCAGGAAGCTGAGCGGCATGAAGAAGACGGTGATGACGGCCATCGTCTTCATCACCTCGGCCATGCGGTTGGAGGCGTCCATCAGATAGACTTCCATCAGGCCGTTGGCCATTTCGCGGTAGCTCTCGACCAGGTCGAGCACGGCGACGGCATGGTCGAAGCAGTCGCGCAGGTAGGTGCGCGTCTCGGGCATAATGAACGGCACTTCCGGCCGCATCACCGCCAGCACGGTCTCGCGCTCCGCCCATTCGAGCCTGTGGAAGGTCGAGAGCGCACGCCGCGCCTGGTGGATATGGCTCAGGGTATCCGGCGTCGGCTTGTCCAGCGCCTCGTCCTCGAGGTCCTCGAGGTGACCCGACAGCGCCTCGATCAGTGGGAACTTGCGGTCGACCACGAGGTCGATCAGCGCATAGACGAGGTAGTCGATGCCGAAGGTGCGCAGCCTCGACCCCGTCATCTGCAGGCGATCGCGCACCGGCTTGAAGATGTCCATCTTGTGATCGTGGAAGGAGATCACGTAGTTCTCGCCGAAGAAGATGCTGACCTGGCGCAGCAACAGGTCGCCCTCTTCGTAGGCAGGATCGTTCAGGACGATGAAGCCCTGCCCTTCGTAGAGGTCGATCTTGCTCCGTTGATGGGCGTGGAACACGTCCTCCAGCGCCAGCGGGTGCAGGTTGAAGGCCATGCCGAGGTCGCGCAGCATGTCGGAGCTGGGGTGACCCGCCACGTCGATCCAGGTGTGGCCCGGCGTGCCGAGATGGAAGCGGCACTCATCGACCTCCACGCCGTGCAGCACCTGCACGTCCTCGGAGGTGTACTCGACCAGGGTGAAGTCGAGCGCCTCGTCGGGCACCGGTGCGCGTCCGGCCAGGGTGCCCGGCGCCGTGCCGGGCTTGGTGTGGCGGTGGGTGAAGCCGTCCATGTTCAACAGCACGCCGTTGCCGACGTCAGACCTCCTGCATGACCTGCACGTCGGGGCGGCCGGCGAGATAGTCGCCGAGCTTGCGGCCGAGTTCCTTGAAGTGCGGCGCGGCCCGATGGGCCTCGAGCGCCGCCTGGTCGTCGTAGCGCTCCAGCATGACGTATACGTTAACGTCGGCCGTCTTGTGCAGGGCGTAGAGCTTGTTGCCCGGCTCGTCGGCGCGGACCTTGGCCTGCAGGGCCTTCATCGTCGCCTCGAAGTCGGCATTGGTGCCCGGCTTGACGGTGAGCCTGGCGATGACACCGAGCATGATCGATCTCCCTTCCCTATTGCGGCCGCTTCTTCACAAGGTACTTGTGTTCGCCATCGCATACCAGTTCGCCCTTCTGGTTGTGGATGGTGAGCTTCATCGTCACGACGCCGGTGGTGCGGCCGGGCTTCAGGCCGCTCACCTCCAGCAGCGGATAGAGCGTGTCGCCGCAATAGACGGGCTTCAGGAATCGCGACGACTGTTCGAGGAAGCCGATCAGCGAATTGCCGATGACATGCGGGAAGATGCCGGCGCCCGCCGCGCCCTGGATCGCCACCTGCAGACCATGTGTGAGCAGGTCGCGATGGCCGCGGGCCTTGCAGTATTCGCGGTCGTAATGGATCGGATGATTGTCGCCGCTCGCAAGCTGGAAGGCGGCGAACATCGCCTCCGTCTGCGTGCGCGAGTTGATGTAGAACGTCTGCCCGAGCGTCAGATCCTCGAACCAGTGCGTCGGTCCGAAGCGATGGTCCTCGGGCTTGAAGGGCTGAGCTTCGGCCACGTCTTTTCCCCCTGTTGGGCCGGCACCATAGCCCGCTGTTCATGCGGGAGGAAACAGATCGCCAAGCTTGTGTCGAGCAGCGCCGTCAGCAGGTCGAAGGCGACGGCGTCGTATTTCACGCCGCTTTCGCCTTTCGTCCCATGCCGTCGAAGAGGTCGAGCATGCGCTCGCGCCAGGCATGGACCGGGTCGTCCGGCTCCAGCAGCGAGAGCGGGCTCGCGATGCGCGCCCACAGGAAGGCGCCGATCAGGGCGTAGTCAGGATAGGCCGGGTGATCGCCACACAGGAAAGCCTGCGCCTTCAGCATGCGGCGGGCCGGCTCCAGCACCGCGCGGAACGTCGCTACGCCCTTCTCGCGGGCCTTGGCCTGGAAGGCGGCAAAGTCGGTGGTGCCCAGGCGCTTGCCTCGCGACTCCTGGAAATAGGGCTGATCGACCGGCCGCACACGATCGTACAGATCGCCGACGATGATCGGGAACAGTGCCGGATGCACGGCGGTATCGACCCAGCCGGCGACAAAATGGGCGTAGGACTGCGCCATCTCACCCTTGAACAGCGGCTTGTCCGGATAGGCCTGGTCGAGATGGGTCGCGATCGCCCAGCTGTCCTTCACCACCTTGGGCCCGTCATGGATGACCGGAACGGTCTGCGACTGGGCAAAGGCGATCTTCTGCTTCTCGGTGAAGCCCACCGGCTCGTCGCGCCAGTCCAGGCCCTTGTGCTTCAGCGCGAGCTTGGTGCGCCAGCAGAACGGGCTGGCGCGGCGGTCGTCCTGCAGGAGGAGATCGTAGAGCGTGATCATGGCTTTCACTTTCCGTCGAGCATGCGGATGATGCCGGAGAAGTCCTTGGCGCCGTTGCCGGCGTTGACGAACAGGTTGAAGAGCTGGGCGGCTTCCGCGCCCATCGGCGTGCTGGCGCCCGAACCCTGCGCCGCCTGCTGGGCGAGCTTCAGATCCTTCAGCATGTTGTCGGCCGTGAAGCCCGCCTGGTAGTCGCGATTGGCCGGCGAGGTCGGCACCGGCCCCGGCACCGGCAGATAGTTGTTCACCGCCCAGCAGCTGCCGGACGACGTCGACACGACATCGAACAGCTTCTGCGCATCAAGCCCCAGGCGCTTGCCGAGCAGGAAGCCTTCCGACACGGCGATCATGGTGACGCCCAGGATCATGTTGTTGCAGATCTTGGCCGCCTGCCCAGCGCCGACCGCGCCGGTATGGACGATGTTCTTGCCCATCTTCTCGAGGATCGGCCGCGCCTTGGCGAAGGCGCCGTCGCCGCCGCCGACCATGAAGGTGAGCGTGCCCGCCGTCGCGCCGCCGACGCCTCCCGAGACCGGTGCATCGACCATCTCCAGTCCCGCCTTCTCCGCCAGCGCCCCGACGTGCCGGGCGCTGTCCACGTCGATGGTCGAGCAATCGATCAGCAGCGCGCCCTTCGCGACGTTAGGCAGCACGTCCTTCTCATAGACCTCGCGCACATGCTTGCCGGCCGGCAGCATGGTGACGACGACTTCCGCCCCCTTCACCGCCTCGGCCGCCGATGCCGCCTTCTTCGCCCCCTTCCCGACCGCGGCGTCGACCGCGGCCGCCGAAAGGTCGAAGGCCATCACCTGGTGCTGACCTTTGACGAGATTGGCGGCCATCGGACCGCCCATGTTGCCCAGACCGATGAAGGCGATCTTCGCCATGCCCTTCCTCCCTCAAGAATCCTCAGTCGAAGAACAGGTCGTTCGCGACCGGCCTGAAATGCGCCTCGACCATCTGCCGCGTCACGCCATCGCTGGTCGTCGGATTCCACTTCGGCTTCTGGTCCTTGTCGACCAGCAAGGCGCGCACGCCCTCGAAAAAGTCGTGGTCGGCCCGCATGCACTCCTGCGACATGCGGTATTCGATGGTCATCGTGTCCTCGAACGAGCGGTTGGCGCAGCGCTTGAGCTGCTCCAGGGTGATCGCCATCGACAGCGGCGAGAGCTTGAGCAGGGCCGCGAGCTGCTTCTCTGCCCACTCGCCGGGGTGCTTCTTGAGCTTGGCCACGATTTCGGCGACCGACTCGGCCGAGAAGCAGCGATCGATGTCGTACATCAGCGCCGGCAGACCGGCCGGTCCGGGATCGGCGGCGAACTTGGCAATCACCGCGTCGACCTTGCGGTTGGCGTCCGGACCGGCGAGGTCGGCTGCGCCCAATGCGGCCTGCAGATCGTTCATCTTCGCGCTCGGCACGTGGGCATCGACAATGCCCGCCCACAGCGCGTCGGCCGCCTTGAGGCGATGGCTGGTGAGCGCCAGGAAAGTGCCGAGCGCCCCCTGCAGGCGGCTCAGGAAGTAGCCGCCGCCGACATCGGGGAAGAGGCCGATGGTCGTCTCGGGCATGGCGAACAGGAACTTCTCGCTCGCCACCGAGTGCGAGCCGTGCGCCGAAAGGCCCACGCCGCCGCCCATGTCGATGCCGTCGATCAGCGAGATCCACGGCTTGGCGTACCGGTAGATGCGGCGGTTGACGATGTACTCGTCTCGGAAGAAGTCGCGCCTGAGCGTGCCCTTGGGATCCTCCTTCATCTCGCGATAGAGGCCGACGACGTCGCCGCCGGCGCAGAAAGCGCGATCGCCGGCGCCGCGCAGGATCACCGCCTTGACGGCGGGATCCTTCTCCCACCGGGGGATGACCTTCTCCATCTCGAGGATCATGCCGTACGTCAGGGAATTCATCGCCTTGGGCCGGTTCAGGGTGATAACGCCCAGCCCCTCCTTCACCTCGAACAGGATTTCAGCCTCTGGCATCGATACTCCACTGCTGTCATCCCGAGCGCAGCGAGCGACCCTTAAGGCACCGGGCAAAGGTCCCTCGCTGCGCTCGGGATGACAAATTTGTCTAACCCATCAAAAGCCTGCGCGAAATGATCACGCGCATGATCTCGTTGGTGCCCTCGAGGATCTGGTGCACGCGCAGGTCGCGCAAATAACGCTCGATGGGAAAGTCCTTCAAGTAGCCGTAGCCGCCATGCAGTTGCAGCGCGTCGTTGACCACGCGGAAGCCCACGTCGGTGGCGAAACGCTTGCCCATGGCGGCGGCCTGCGTCGCCTCGGGCGACTTGGCGTCGAGCAGTGCGGCGGCGCGCCAGATCATCAGCCGCGCCGCATCGAGCTCGGTCGCCATGTCGGCGAGCTTGAACTGCGTCGCCTGGAAGTCGGCGATCGGCTTGCCGAACTGCTTGCGCTCAACGACGTAGCGCGAGGCCGTCTCCAGGCAGGCCCGCGCGCCGCCCAGCGAGCAGGCGCCGATATTGATGCGCCCGCCGTCGAGCCCCGCCATGGCGATCTTGAAGCCGTGGCCCTCCGGTCCAAGGCGGTTGGCGACCGGCACCCTGCAGTTCTCGAAGATCACCGCCGCCGTGGGCTGGCTGTTCCAGCCGAGCTTCTGTTCCTGCTTGCCGAAGGACAGGCCGGGCGTGCCGTTCTCGACCACCACGGTCGAGATGCCGCCGGCTCCCGGCCCACCGGTGCGCAGCATCACGACATAGATGTCGCTGCGCCCGCCGCCGGAGATGAAGGCCTTGGTGCCGTTCACGATATAATGATCGCCGCTCAGTTCCGCCCGCGTGGCGAGGCCCGCCGCGTCGGAGCCGGCGCCCGCCTCGGTGAGGCAGTAGCTGGCGAAATGCTCCATCGAGCACAGCCTGGGCAGGAAGCGCCGCCGCTGCTCGTCGTCGCCGAAGCCGTCGATCATCCAGGCGGCCATGTTGTGGATGGAGATGTAGGCCGCCGTGCTGGGGCAGGCCGCCGCCAGCTCCTCCATGATCAGCGCCGCATCGAACCGCGAAAGCCCGCTGCCGCCGACATCCTCCTTCACATAGATGCCGCCGAAGCCCAGCGCCGCGGCCTCGCGCAGCGCCTCGACCGGGAAGATCTTCTCGGCGTCCCAGCGCGCCGCGTCGGGCAGCATGCGTTGGGTCGCGAACTGCCGCGCCGTTTCGCGGAAGGCTTCCTGGTCTTCGGAGAGGCGGAAATCCATGGCGGCGCGATCATATCGGGGGGTCAAGTCCAGTCAAACAAGCCGCATTGCGGCTGTCGGCAGTTCGCGCCATAAGACCCGCCCATGGCGAAACGCTTCACGACCCTGGGCCGTTATCCAACCACGCGGCTGCGCCGCAACCGCCGCGAAGAGTGGTCGCGCCGCCTGGTGGCCGAGACCAGGCTCTCGGTCGACGATTTGATCTGGCCGGTGTTCGTGCAGGAAGGCCGCAACCAGCGCACGCCCGTCGAATCCATGCCGGGCGTCGACCGGCTTTCGATCGACCTGTTCGTCGAGGCCGCGAAGGAGGCGCGCGATCTCGGCATCCCGGCGATCGCGATCTTCCCCGAGACCGACCCCGCGGCCAAGACGCCGGACGCGCGCGAGGCCTACAATCCCGACAATCTCGTCTGCCGCGCCATCCGGGCCGTGAAGAAGGGCGTGCAGGGCATCGGCATCGTCTGCGACGTGGCGCTCGATCCCTTCAACAGCGACGGCCATGACGGCATCGTGCGCGACGGCTACGTGCAGAACGACGAATTGATCGAGGCGCTGGTCAAGCAGGCCCTCGTGCAGACCGAAGCCGGCGCCGACGTGCAGGCGCCGTCCGACATGATGGACGGCCGCATCGGCGCCATCCGCAAGGCGCTCGACGCCAAGGGCTACGAACACGCCCAGATCATGTCCTACGCCGCCAAGTACGCCTCGGGCTTCTACAATCCGTTCCGCGACGCCATCGGCAGCTCGGGCGCGCTCAAGGGCGACAAGAAGACCTACCAGATGGATCCGGCCAATTCCGACGAGGCGCTGCGCGAGGTCGGCTTCGACATCGAGGAAGGCGCCGACATGGTGATGGTGAAGCCGGGCCTGCCCTATCTCGACATCGTACGGCGTGTGAAGGACACGTTCGGCGTGCCGACCTACGCCTACCAGGTGAGCGGCGAGTACGCCATGTTGAAGGGCGCCGCCGATCGCGGCTGGCTCGACTGGAAGAAGGTGCTGATCGAGACGCTGACCGGCTTCAAGCGCGCCGGCTGCGACGGCATCCTGACCTACGGCGCGGTGGACGCGGCGAGGCTGCTGAAGTCGACATGATCGAGCGTCCCTCGGCGCGGCTCATCCTGCTCGATCCGCAGGACCGCCTCTTCCTGTTCAACGTGCACGATCCCGCGGTGTTCGATCCCGCCGATCCATTCCGCGATCCGTTCTGGGTGATGATCGGCGGCTTCGTCGATCCCGGCGAGGAATTCGCCGATGCGGCCGTCCGCGAGGCGTACGAGGAGACCAGGCTGCCGGTGATCGGCACGCCACGCTGGGCGTGGACGCGCCAGCGCCGCATGAGCTGGCGCGGCAAGGACGTGCTGCACAAGGAACGCTTCTTCTTCGCGCGCACCGACCGCACAGAGGTCGACACGTCCGGGCTGGACGAGCGGGAGCGGAGCTGGACGCTGGGCCATCGCTGGTGGCCGGCCGAGGAGATCGCGGCGTCCCGCGAGCGCTTCGAGCCTTTCGACCTCGGCCGACGGCTGACCGCGCTGCTGCGCGACGGCCCGCCGGAGGAGCCGATCATTCTCTCCGGCCGCTAGCGTCTAGCGTCTCTCCTTCTCGCGTTTGCGCCGTTCGTGCTCGGCGGAGGCGCTGCGATAGGCACGCCATGCCAGGATCAGCGCGGCCAGGGACGAAGCCACGCCCACGATCACGGCGATCGAGTGGGTTTCAACCATGTTCGAAGAACCTCGCTACGGCCAGGTCACTCCACGGCTGCCGGTTGCCCGCGCCATGAAATCCGACATGGCCCCCGTGGCGCGGCAGCAGCGGCACGAGCGATGGGTTCGACCGCCAATCATAGCCGCTGTAGAGCGCGCCGGGAATCCAGGGATCGTCCAGTGCGCCCAGGACCAGCGTCGGGACGCGGATGGCGGCCATGAAGCGGGTCGGCCGGCAGCGCTCGTAGTAGTCCTCGGCGCCGCCAAAGCCGTAGCGCGGGGCGATGAAGGCGTCGTCATAATCCCAGACCGAGGGCGCGCCCATGATGGCGGCACGCTCGGCGGCGGAGACGACAGCGCCCTCGCCTGTCGCCTCCACCTTCATCAGCCCCAGAATGTAACGATGGTAGAGCCGGTTGCGCGGCCTCATCATGTACTGGCAGGTCACTGAAAGGTCGATTGGCGCGCACACCGTGGCGGCGGCCTTCAGCGGCGACCCGGCCCCCTCCTCGCCGAGATATTTCAGCAACATCGCTCCGCCCAGCGAATAGCCCACCGCGACGACGCCGTCGGCCGTCAGGTCCGCGGGCAGCGCCGACAGGAGCAGGCGAAAGTCCTGGCTGCGGCCGGCATAGTAGTGCTGGCCGCAAAGTCTGCGCGACGGCCCCGCCCCGCGCAGATTGAGCCGCAGCACGCGCAGGCCGCGATCGAGCAGCAGCCGGGCCATGCTCAGGATGTAAAGACTGTCCTCGGCGCCGGTCAGGCCATGCACGAGAATCGCCAGCGGCGCGCCCGGCTTCCGCGCTGTCGGCTGGTCGAGGCTCGCCAGAAGCGTGTCGCCGCTGCCGTCGGACAACGGGAAATCCAACCGCTCCATGCCGTGCGGCGTCGGCGATGCCGAAACGCCGAGGAGCCGGTTGGCAAGGGTCTGCAGGTCGCCGCCCCACCAGGGGAAGCGCGGCCGGAAGGGCGGCAGGTCGAAGCTCACGCCGCCATGCTAGCAAATCGGCCTAGCAGATCCGCTCGAGGAATATCTCCAGCGCAAGATCGCACCAGGGCCGGTCGCTCGAGGCGCAATGGAAGCCGAGATGCCCGCCGCCCTCGGTGATCACCGGCAGCAGGCAGGGATTGTCGGCCCAACTGAAGCCGCGATAGTGCTCCACCGGGATCCACGGATCGTCGCCCGCGGTCAGGACCATGGTCGGCACGCGCACCTCGGGCAGATAGTTGCGCGGCGTGCAGAGCTCGTAATAGTCCGCGGCGTCGCGGAAACCGTAGCGCGGGCAGATGAAGCGTTCGTCGTAATCCAGCACGCTGCGCAGGCTCCTCACGGTCTCGCGCTCCTCGGCGGAAAGCCTGCCGCCTTCGGCCAGCGCTTCCTTCTTGAGATTGCTCAGGATGTAATGGTGATAGAGCCGGTTGCGCGGCCGCATCATGTGCTGGCAGGTCCCCATAAGGTCGACCGGCGCGCAGATTGTCGCCGCTGCGCGCAGGGGCGAGAACGAGCCCTCCTCGCCGAGATACTTGAGCAGCATGGCGCCGCCCATCGAGTAGCCGACCACGACGATGCTGTTGTCGGTCAGGTCGTCAGGAAGCTGCCACAAGACGCGGCGGAAGTCGGCGGTGCGGCCGATATGGTAGTGCTCGCGACAATAGGGGCGCGAGGCGCCGCAGCCCCGCAGGTTCAGCCGCAGCACGCGATAACCGCGATCGAGCAGGTGTCGCGCGGCGTTCAGGACGTGGGAGCTGTTCTCGCAGCCGGTGAGACCGTGGATGAGGATCACCAGCGGACGGCTGGCCTGCGGTTCGGCCGGCCGATCGAGCATCCCCACCAGAATGTCACCGCTGCGATCTGCCATGCAGAAGCACATCCGTTCACTGGTGTGCGGCGAGAGATCCGGCTCGTAGGTGCCGAGCAGCACCGCCAGCGTCTGCAGATCGGCGCTCCACCAGGGGAAGCGTGGCCGGAATGGCGGCAGATCCAGAGTATCGATGGACGGGGGCACGTCGAATCCGTATTCAAAGAGTTTCTTGCTATGAAAACGCCGGTTCCCCCGCACAGTTCCACCGTTGTGGGCGTCGTCTGTGCCGTCGGAGCTGCGACCGTCTTCAGCACCGCAGGCATCATCGTCCGCCGCATCGACCTGCCGGCATGGGACGTCTCCTTCTGGCGATCGGCGTTGCTGGTTGCCACGATGTTGCCGCTGCTCTTCTGGCAGCGGCGCGGCGTATTGATCGACGTGCGCAACGCCGGGCGGGCGCTGTTGGCGAGCGCGGTCCTGCTGGCCGGCAGCTTCGTGGCCTTCATCCTGGCGCTCGGGCTGGCGCCGGTCGCCAACGTGCTGCTGATGTTCGGGGCAACGCCGTTCATCACCGCCATCCTGGCGCGCCTTTTCCTCGGCGAGCCGCTGCACGGGCACACCATTCTCGCCATGGCGGCCGCCGTGCTGGGGCTTGCGATCAGCGTCGCAGGCTCACTGCAGGCGGGGGCTCTCCCCGGGATGGCGGTGGCTTCCATCGTCGTGCTGTGCATGAGCGGCAATTACGTCGTGGTGCGCCATCGCCGCGATGTCGGCATGGCGCCGGCGATCTGGCTGGCCGGCGTCATTTCGGGGCTGGTGGCGCTGCCCTTTGCCCATCCCGGCACCGTCACCTGGTCCCAGCTTCCCTGGCTGTTCGCGCTCAGCCCCGGCCAGCTCGCCGGTGGCCTGCTTCTCTACATGGCCAGCCTGAAGCGCATCCCGGCCGGCCGCGCCGCGCTGCTGGGCCTGCTCGAACTGGTGCTGGGGCCGGTCTGGGTGTGGCTGTTCGATGGCGAAAAGCCGGACGATCTCACCCTGCTCGGTGGCGCCATCGTGATTGGCGCCGCCGCGGCAAACGTGTGGCTGGATTCGCGGCGGGCCACTGGTTAAGAACCGGACATGAACCAGACTGTCCACAAGGGCCCGCTGTCGGGCATCGTCGTCGTCGATCTCTCCCGCATCCTGGCTGGCCCCTACTGCACCCTGCTGATGGCCGAGATGGGCGCCCGGGTGATCAAGGTCGAGCCGCCCAAGGGCGGCGACGACGCACGCGCCTACGGCCCGTTCGTCGGCGGCAGGTCGACCTACTTCGCATCGGTCAATCGCGGCAAGGAAAGCATCGCGCTTGACCTCAAGGCCGACGCCGACCGCAAGATCTTCGAGAAGCTGCTCGAGAAGGCCGACGTGATCGTCGAGAACTTCCGGCCCGGCACGATGGAGAAGCTGGGCTACGGCTGGGATACCCTGCACAAGAGGTTCCCCAAGCTCATCTACGCCTCGGCCTCGGGCTTCGGACATACCGGCCCCAACTCCAAGGATCCCGCCTACGACATGGTCGTGCAGGGCATGGGCGGCATCATGAGCATCACGGGCAACGAGGGCCAGCCGCCCGCGCGCGTCGGCATGTCGATCGGCGACGTCGGCGCGGGCCTCTTCACCGCGGTCGCGGTCAACGCCGCGCTGGTCCATCGCCTCAAGACCGGCGAGTTGACCAAGGTCGATATCGGCATGTTCGACTGCCAGCTGGCGCTCCTGGAAAACGCCGTCATGCGCTACACCGTCGAGGGCGAGGTTCCCGGGCCGCTGGGCGCGCGCCATCCGACCATCACGCCGTTCCAGGCCTTCGGCACGTCCGACGGCGCCATCATCATCGCCGCCGGCAATGACGGTCTTTTCATCAAGACCTGCGAGGCGCTCGGCCGCCCCGAGATGGGCGTCGATCCCGACTACAAGACCAACGCGCTGCGCCAGAAGCACCACGGCAGGCTCGAGCGCGAGATCGAATTGGTGCTGAAGGGCAACACGACGGCGCACTGGCTCGGCGTGCTGGCCAAGGCCGGCATTCCGTGCGGGCCGATCAACAACATCAAGCAGGCGCTCGAGCACCCCCAGGTGGCCGCGCGCAACATGCTGATCGAGGTGCCGGACGGCAGCGGCGGCACGCTGCGGCTTTCCGGCAATCCGCTCAAGATGTCGGCATTCGACGATCCCAAGACGCGACGCCCCGCGCCCGATCTCGACAGCGACCGCGAGGCGATCCTCTCCTATCTCGGCAGCTAGTCCGTGAAGACACTGGTCCGGCTCGGCACCGGCCTGGCGCGATTGCTGGCCGGCACCCTGCTGGCGGCCCTGGTATTTCTGATCGGTGCCTTCTTCCAGGTGCACGGCGCGCTGCCGCCCTATAGCGGCCACGTCGACGCGGCGGGGCTCAAGGCGCCGGTCGAGATCATGCGGGACAAGAACGCCGTGCCGCATATCATTGCCGGCTCGATCGAGGATGCCGTTTTCGGCCTTGGCTATGTGCATGCCCAGGACCGCTTCTGGCAGATGGAGCTGATGCGACGGCTGGGCCAGGGCCGGCTTTCCGAGATCGTGCCGCCGCAAATCGTCGGATCGGCACTCATCGACACCGATCGCACGATGCGCGGCCTGGGCATCTACCGCAAGGCAGATGAAAGCGTGAATGCGCTCTCGCCGGCCGTCCGCGCCATGCTCGAGGCCTATGCCGCCGGCGTAAACGCCTGGCTCGACCGGGACGACCAGCAGTACGGGCTCGAGCTCACCCTGATCAAGCTCCTCTCCGGCGGTCGCTACCGGCCCGATCCCTGGCGGCCGGCCGATTCGCTGGTATGGGCCAAGCTGATGGCGCTCGGGTTGGACGGCAACTGGCGCGCCGAGTTGCTGCGCCTGACGCTCGCGCGCAAGATCGGCGAAGACGGCGTGAAGTTCCTGATCCAGCCGCCGGGCGACAGCCGCGATTCGACACTGTCGCTGGTGAGCGAGGCCTTGAAGGACACCGATCTCGAGCGGCTCTACAAGGCCACCGACGATATCGGGACGCGAAAGAAGCAGGCCTCGAACGAATGGGTGCTGTCGGGCGCCCACTCGGTGTCGGGCAAGCCGTTGCTCGCCAACGATCCGCATCTCGGCCTTACCTTTCCCGGCACCTGGTATCTCGCCCGGCTGGTCGGGCCGGGCTTCGACATTCGCGGCGCCACCTCGCCGGGCTCGCCGGCTGTCGTGCTCGGGCACAACGGCACGATCGGCTGGGGCTTCACCACCACCAACCTCGACAGCCAGGACCTGTTCGTCGAGAGGATCGATCCGACCGACCCCAACCGCTACATCACGCCTGACGGGGCGCGGCCCTTCGTCGTGCACGACGAAACGATCAAGGTCGCCTGGGGCGACCCCGTCACGATGCGCGTGCGCGAGACGCGCCACGGCCCGGTGATCGACGATTTCATCCGGCGCGCCGACGATCTCACGCCGCAAGGTCACGTGCTGGCGCTGCAAGCCACCGCCCTCGATGGCGCCGACACTTCGGCCGAAGGCTTCGCTCGCATCGGGCTGGCCCAGAACTGGGAAGAGTTCCTGAACGCCGCCCGCAAGATCGTCTCGCCCATGCAGAACATGGTCTACGCCGATACCGCCGGGAACATCGGCCTGGTGTCGCCGGCGCGGGTGCCGATCCGGCGCCGCGGCGACGGCTCGATGCCGGTGCCGGGTTGGACCTCGGAATTCGACTGGGCGGGCTTCGTGCCGTTCGATGAGCTGCCGCGCGTCTACAATCCGCCGGGCGGCATCATCGTCAACGCCAACGCTCGCCTGGTGCCGGACGACTACCGCCATTTCATCAGCCGCGACTGGGGCGAGCCCTACCGCCAGCGCCGCGCCAACCAGCTTCTGCGCGAGGTCGAACGCCATCCGGTCTATGGCATGATCGCCATACAGGCCGACAACTACACGGCCGACGCCGCCGAGATACTTCCGCTGCTGCTGCGGGGAGCGCCGCGCAACGCCCGCGCTGCGCGTGTGCACGAGGTGATGAGCCGCTGGAACCGCTTCATGCTGACAAGCCGACCCGAGCCGCTGATCTACACCGCCTGGCTGTGGGAGCTGCAGCGCGGCATCCTGGCCGACGAACTGGGTGAGGATCTTTACCAGGCCCTGGCAAGCCCCGACGTGCCGCTGCTGATGCGCATCATCCGCGAGAAGCCCGGCTGGTGCGACGACGGCGGCACGCGCCAGACCGAAACCTGCGAAGACCAGATCGCGCTCGCGCTCGACCGCGCGCTGGACTGGATCGCGCGGCGCCAGGGACCCGACATCGATACGTGGCAATGGGGCCGCGAACATCTCGCCGTGCACCGCCATCCCCTGTTCGATTCGGTGCCGTTGCTGCGTGACCTTGCGTCGGTCCGCTTTCCCTCCGACGGCGGCGCCCAGACGCTTAATCGCGCCCAGCCCTCCTACCGCGGCAGCCGCCCGTTCGACGCCGTGCACGGCGCAGGCTATCGCGGCATCTACGATTTCGCCGACCTCGACAACAGCCGCTTCGCCCTGCCACTCGGCCAGTCGGGCAACATGCTCTCGCCCTGGGCCCGCAACTTCGTCGAGCCCTGGCAGCAGCTCGGCTATGTCGAGATCGCCGGCACGCGCGCCGAGGTCGGCCGCACCGCCATCGGCACGATCACGCTGTCGCCGCCCGCGCGGTGAGCCCGCGGTCGCGAGGTCGCTTCAGGACCGGCCGCCTTGTGCGGCAGCCGTCTCCGGGTCGGCATGCCGCTCCTTCGAGTGGTCGGCGGCGAGCATCAGATAGACCGCCGGCACGACGAACAGCGTGAAAAGCGTGCCGATCGCGATGCCGGTGGCGATCACCAGTCCCATGCTGAAGCGCGACACGGCGCCCGCGCCGGTGGCCACGATCAGCGGAACGACGCCCAGCACCATCGCCGCCGTCGTCATGAGGATCGGCCGCAGACGGATGCCGGCGGCCTCCTCGATGGCCTCGCGCCGCGACTTGCCCTCGCGCTGCAGCTCGTTGGCGACTTCGACGATCAGGATGCCGTGCTTGCTGATCAGGCCCATCAGCGTCACCAGTCCGACCTGGGTGTAGATGTTGAGGGTGGCGCCCGGCATGCCCAGCGTGCTGAGCACGATGAGGAAGAGCAATGCGCCGGCGATCGACATCGGCACCGAGAACAGGATGATGAGCGGATCGCGGAAGCTTTCGAACAGCGCGGCCAGCGACAGGAAGATGATGATCAAGGCGAAGCCGAAAGTCACGACGAAGCCGCCCGATTCCTGGATGTACTGGCGCGACAGCCCGCCATAGTCGATCGTGTAGCCTTGCGGCAGGGTGCGCGCCGCCAGATCCTTGAGGTAGTCGAGCGCCTCGGCCTGGGCGACGCCGGGCAAGGCCACGCCCTGGATCGTGGCGCTGTTGAGCTGCTGGAAGTGATTGAGCGATTCCGGAATGACCTTGGTGACGATCTTGGCCACGGTCGACAGCGGCACCGATGTGCCGTCGGCGGCCTTGATGTAGTAGTTGAGAAGCTGATCGGGGTTGAGCCGCGAACGCTGCTGGACCTGCGGAATGACCTTGTAGGAACGGCCGTCGATGCTGAAATAGTTGACGTAGCCGCCGCCCAGCATCCAGGCGAGCGCGCCGCCGATGTCGCTCATCTTCAGGCCGAGCTGGGCGGCCTTGTCGCGGTCGATCTCGACCGTGGCCTGCGGCTGGTCGATCTTGAGGTCGGTGTTGAGGAAGATGAACATGCCGCTCTTCAACGCCTCCTGCAGGAAGGACTGCGCGACCTCGTTGAGCTGCCCGAAATCACCCGTCGTGGTGATCACGAACTGGATCGGCAGGCCCTGGCTTCCCGGCAGTGGCGGCGGCTGGAAGGCCACGATCTGCGCGCCGGCGATGTCGCTCGACTTCCCTCTGGACGATGGGCATGCAGCTGGCCGGCCGTGGTCGCACGCTGATCCCAGGGCTTCAGCACCATGCCGGCGATCGACTGCCCGGGGACGTCGAGCTGGAACACATGGTCGGTCTCGGGGTGGCCGGCGAACACATCGTAGACCTGCCGGCTGTACATGAGACGCTGGTCTATCGTGGCGGTCGGCGCCGAGGTGGCGAGGGTGATGATCACGCCCTGGTCCTCGTCGGGCGCCAGCTCGCTCTTGGTGCCCGTGTAGAGGAAATAGATGCTGACCAGCACGATCGCGGCGAAGGTTGCGGTCACCGGCAGGAAGTTGAGGCTGCCGTGCAAGCGGCGCGCATAGCTGCGCCGCAGGCGGTCGAAATTCCGGTCGATGAAGGCGATCAGCCACGCCTCCCATCGGCTCGCGCCCTCGCCGTGCGGCTTCAGGAGGCGCGAGCACATCATCGGCGACAGCGTGAGCGCCACGATGGCCGAAATCGTGACGGCGCCGACCAGGGTGAAGGCGAACTCGGTGAACAAGGCGCCGGTCAGGCCGTTCTGGAAGCCGATCGGCACGTAGACCGCGACCAGCACCACCGTCATGGCGATGATCGGCCCGCCCAGCTCGCGCGCCGCCTGGATCGACGCCGGTATGGGCGCCATGCCCTGCTCGAGATGCCGATTGACGTTCTCGACCACGATGATGGCATCGTCGACCACGAGGCCGATGGCGAGCACCAGGGCCAGCAGGGTCAGAAGATTGATCGAAAAGCCGAAGGCCAGCATCATCGTGAAGGTGCCGACCAGCGACAGCGGAATGGCGATGGTCGGGATCAGCACGGAGCGCACCGAACCGAGGAAGGCGAAGACGACGAGGGTGACGATCAGCAGCGCCTCGACCAGCGTGTGCACGACCTCGTCGATCGAGCTGTTCACGAACTCCGTCGAATCGTAGACGATCCTGCCGTCGAGGCCCTTGGGCAGCTGGGCGACGATGTCCGGGAAGACATCGCGCACCCCCTTGACGACATCCAGCAGGTTGGCCGCGGGCGCCACCTGGATGCCGATATAGACCGCCTGCTGGCCGTCGAAGCTGACCTGCGAATCGTAGTCGTCGGAGCCCAGCGTGACCGTGGCGACGTCCTTCAGCCGCACGATCGCGCCCTTCTCCTGCTTGAGGACCAGATTGCGGAACTCCTCCAGCGAATGCAGGCTGGTCGAGGCCGTGAGCGTTACCTGCACCATCTGGCCCTTGGTGGTGCCCAGGCCCGAGATGTAGTCGTTGTTCGAGAGCTGCTGGCTCACGTCGGCCGCGGTGAGACCGTAGGCCGCGAGCTTCGTCGGATCGAGCCAGGCGCGCAGCGCGAAGTTCTTGGCGCCGAGCAGTTCGGCGGTCTGGACGCCCTGGACGGCCTGCAGCCTGGGCTGCACGACGCGCACCAGGTAGTCGGTGATCTGGTTGGGCGCGAGCTCCTTGCTGCTGAAGCCGATATACATGGCGTCGATGGTCTGCCCGACCTTGACCGTCAGCACCGGCTGCTGCGAGCCGGCTGGCAATCGGTTGAGCACCGAGTTCACCTTGGTGTTGATCTCGGTCAGCGCCTTGTTGGAATCGTAGTTGAGGCGGAGATTGACGGTGATCGTGCTCACCCCGCTCGTGCTGGTCGACGTCATGTAGTCGATGCCGTTGGCCTGGGCGATGGCGTCCTCGAGCGGCGTGGTGATGAAGCCGGCGATCACGTCCGGATCGGCGCCGTAGTAGGTCGTCGTTACCGTGACGACGGCGTTCTCCGTTCGCGGATACTGCAGGACCGGCAGCGTTCCGGCGGCCCGCAGGCCGAGCACCAGGATCAGCAGGCTGACCACCACGGCCAGTACGGGCCGGCGAATGAAGATGTCGGTGAATTTCATCGCGGCATCCCTCGCTACTGGTCGATCGGCCGGGGCCGGGCGTCGTCGGTCGGCTGGACCGCGTTGTTGACGGCGACCGGCACGCCGTTGCGCAGCTTCATCTGGCCGGCGGTGACCACCGTCTGCCCCTCGTCGACGCCTTTGAGGACCGCGACCTGGTCGCCGCGCGTGGCGCCCAGGGTGACGAAGGTCTGGTGCACGACCAGCCTGTCGTTGCCGTCGGGGCCCTTGCCCTGATTGTCCACGATGTAGACCAGATCTCCGTAGGGATTGTAGCTGATGGCCGTCTGCGGCAGCGTCACCAGCCGCCGCGGCGCGCCCACCGCCACCTCGACCGTGACGTGCATGCCGGGCAGCAGCGCATGGTCGGCGTTGTCCAGCGTGGCGCGCACCTGCACGTTGCGCGTGCCGGTCTCGACCTTCGGACTGATCGCCGTGATCTTGCCGGCAAAGGTCCGGTCGGGGTAGGTGTCGACCCGCGCGGTCACCGCTTGGCCCACCTTGATCTGGTTCAGCGACTGCTGCGGCAGGAAGAAGTCGGCGAAGATCGGTGTCAGCGCCTGCAGCGTGACGATCGCCGTGCCGGCGGGCAGATACTGGCCGAGATCGACCTGACGAAGGCCCAGGCGGCCGGCGAAGGGAGCGCGCAATGAGTTCTTGTCGACGATCGCCTTCTGTTGCGTGACCTGCGCCTTGAAGTTATCGAGGTTCGCGGCGTCGCTGTCGACCACTGCCTGGCTGACCGCATGCGTCTTGAGCAGCGCGAGATTGCGCTGGTAGGTCAACGAGTAGAGCTTCTCCATCGCCTGCAGCGACTTGAGCTTGGCGGCATCGTCGTTGTCGCGCAGCCGCAGCAGCAGCTTTCCCTCCTCGACGTCGTCGCCCGACTGGAAATTGATCTCCTCGACGACACCTGCGACCTCGAGCGACAGATCGGCGCCCTGCACCGCACGCAGGCTGCCGACTGCCTCGATCCGGTCCTGCCACTCCGTCTTGGTGGCGGTGGTCGTCGCTACGGTCTGCGGCTGGTTGCCCATGCCGGCCATGAATTCCTTGATCTTCATGCCGACGACGACCTTGAAGCCGAAGACGCCACCCAGGATGACGGCCACGGCGACCAACATGATGAGCATTCGCTTTATCATCGTCTCGCCTCCATGGCGGTCGGCCGGAGCCGACCGCGAAAATCAGTGACCCGGCCGGGGCGGCTTCACGTCCTGCAGCGGGGGCAGCCAGAATACGCCGGGCCTGCCCAACGAGCCGGGATCGACATCGGCCCGGTTCCACCAGCCGCCACCCAGCGCCAGGAACAACGCCGCCGTATCGGCAAAGCGCGCCGCCTGCGCCTTCACCCGGTTGATCAGGGCGTTCTGATAGGTCTGCTGCGCATTGAGCAACGTCAGGTAGCTGATTGAGCCGAACTGGTATTCCTGCTGCGAGAGATCAAGGCTCTGCTGTGCGGCCCGTTCCGCCGCGGTCGTGGCGGCCAGCGCATCGGCGTCGGCCTGCAGCGCACGCAACGCGTTGGCGACATCCTGAAAGGCCAGCAGCACCGTGCTGCGGTACTGCGCGGCCGCCTTGTCGAAGGCCGCGACGGCGGCGCGCTTCTTGTGCTCGAGCTGGCCGCCGTCGAGCAGGGTCTGAGCCACGCTGGCGCCGATGCTCCACAAGGCCGTGCCCGGGCCGAACAGCGACCCCAGGCCCGCGGCCGCCGTACCGAGCTGGCCGGTGATGGTGAACTGCGGAAGCTGGTTGGCGACGGCGACGCCGATATTGGCGCTGGCGGCATGTAGCTGCGCCTCGGCCGACCGCACATCGGGCCGTTGCTCGACGAGCTGCGAGGGCAGGCTGAGCGGCAGATCCTGCGGCAGGCGGAGACTGGCGAGTTGCAGCCCCTGCCCTGCATCCTCGGTCGGCGGCTTGCCGAGCAGGGTCATGAGCTGGTTGCGCTGCTGGGCGAGCTGCTTCTGCAGCGGCGGCAGCGTCGCCTGGCTCTGGGTCAGCGTGGCCTGCTGGGCGAGCACGTCGGCCTGCGACGCGCCGCCCATGCTGAACTGCGTCTGGACGAGCTTCAGCGAGTCGGCCTGGAGCCGGATGATCTCGTTGGTGGCGGCGATCTGGCCGCGCAACGACGCGAGATTGACGGCGGCGACGACGACATTGGAGGTCAGCGTCAGATAGGTCGCTTCGAGCTGGAAACGCTGGTACTCGGCCAGCGCCGCCTGCGATTCGACCTGCCGGCGCGTGCCGCCCCACACGTCGAGCGCATAGGAGACGCTGAGCGAGGCCGTGGTGACGCCGAACATCGTTGTCGAGGGCAACCCGGTCTGCAGACCGTTGGACAACTGCTGGGTGCCGCTACCGTTGGCGCTGATCGTGGGGAACAGCGCTCCCTGCTGCGCATAGAGCAGCTCGTTGGCCTGGCGCAGGGAGGCCTGCGCCGCGTCGAGGTCGGGATTGGCCTTGAGCGCCTGCTCGACCAGCGCATCGAGCTCGGTTGACCGATAGAGCTGCCACCATTGGCCGGGGATATCGGCGCCGAACGTGAGCGATTGCGCCTCCCCGCCATGCACCGGCGCCGACGCCGTGCGCGGCACTAGGTTCTCCGGCGTATAGCCCTCGATGGCGGGCTTGTCGGGCGCCTTGAAATCGGGCCCTACCGTGCACCCGGCGGCGATAGCCATGGCCACGAACGCAACGGCACCGCCTCCCAGACGCCGCGTCGTCCGGGCAAGCTCGAACGTGCCGATCATTTTTCGACCGACGTCTTTGCCGCGTCGGCCGCCTTGGCCAGGGCGTCGTGCAGAATCGCCCTGGTCTGCTCACGCACGAGCGCTCGAATGGCAACGATCCGCTCTTCCCTCAGCTCGCCCCCGCCCATCAGGCGACGGGCACCGGTGTGGCAGAAGATCGTGACCTGCCCGAACAGCGCCATCGTGCGCAGGACCGTCGCCGGATCCTCCGTCGACCGACCCAGGAGGCGCGCGACGAGTTTCAGGCAAGGCTCGAAGATTTCCTGCCTGCCGCTCTCATGCAGCATTTCCAGGCCAGGTGTCGGCTCGACCTCGGCGCGCGCATAGAGCAGCCGCCTGTGTTCATTCTGGTCGCCGCAGGAGATCAGGGTGACGAACCTTTCGAAGATCTCGCACAAGGCTTCGATCAGTTCCTCTGGCGCGGCGTCATTCCTTGCCAACAACGCCTGCACCTTCGCGGTCAGCGGCGCCATGAAGGTCGCGTTGTGCTCGACGATGGCGGCAATGACGGCGCGATAAAGGCCCTCCTTGCTGCCGAAATAATACTGGATGGCCGGAAGATTCACGCCGGCACGGTCGGCGAGCAGCCGCGTGCTCGTGGCCTCGTAGCCCTGAGCGGCAAACATCTCGAGAGCCGTGTCGAGGATCCGGCGGCGGGTCTCTTCACCCCGGACCTGGGTCCCCGGGCGATGCCGCAATGCGAGGGCATTCATGCTCACTAAATATATCGATCGATAGATTAAGTCAAACGATCGCTATTTATTCAGGCAACGAGAAACTAAAAGATGGATTCTCCAGCAAAGACAGGATGTTAGCGGGGTCTGTCGCCCGCCAGCGTGATGCGATGCATGACCCGCCGGTAGCCGTGATAGTCGTTGATAGGGTTGTGCATGGCGCAGCGATTGTCCCAGAAGGCGAGCGAACCCGCCTCCCAGCGAAAGCGGCAGGTGAACTCCGGCCGGGTCTGGTGCTCCCACAGGAACTTCAGCAGCGGCAGGCTCTCCTTTTCGGTCCAGCCCTTGATCCCTGCGGTATGCGCGTCGGACGTATAGAGCGCCTTGCGGCCTGTCTCCGGATGGGTGCGCACGATCGGGTGCTCGGCGGCGAGCACCTTGAGCTCGGCGCCAGCGGCCTTCATGCGATCCTCGCGCGTCCTGGTGACGTCGGCCTTGGCCGAGGAGCTGACGCCGATCAGCCCGTCGAGGGTCTTCTTCAGCCCGTCCGACAGCGCGTCGTAGGCGAGATACTGGTTGGCGAACATCGTGTCGCCGCCGAACGGCGGCACCTCGCGGGCGAGCAGCATGCTGCCCATCGGCGGTTCCGCGAGATAGGTCGTGTCGGAATGCCAGATGCCGCCGAAATTGTTGCGCTCGTGCTCGAGCTTGATCACCGGCGTGATCAGCGGCGATTCGGGCAGGCCCTTGAGCTGTGGATACTCCACCGGCTCGCCGAAGCGGCGCGCGAAGGCAAGCTGCTGGTGCGGCGTCACCTTCTGGTCGCGCAGGAAGATCACGAGGTGATCGAGAAAGGCCTGGCGCATCTCGCCCACGACGTCGTCCTCGAGCGCGCGCGAGATGTCGACGCCATGGATCTCCGCCCCCAGGGCGCCGGCGATCGGCCGAACCTCGATGTGACGATAGTTGCGCATTCCCTACCCCTTCGCCCACGGCGGCGGCGTCTTGGCCTTGAAGTGCCTGATCCCGTCCGACGCCTGCGGCCGACGCAGCAGGCCGACAAGGCTCTCGGCCGCGTCGTCGAGCACGGCACGATCATCCTCCGTGCGCGCAATCCAGCACCAGACGCTTGACGGTCGCCAGCGCCTGCGGCTCCAGCTTCAGCACATCGTCGATCACCGCCTTCACGGTCCGGTTAATCTCCGCGGTGGTGGCGCAGAGATGGCGGCCGATGCCCAGCCGGTGGGCTTCGACCGCATCGACCACCCTGCCGGTCACCGCAAGGTCGCGCGCCGCTCCCTCGCCGATGCGCCGTACGACGAAGGGAATGATCTGCGAGGGAATGAAGCCGACCCTGGGCTCCGGCATGCCGAACCGCGCACTGTCATGCAGGATCGCCACGTCCGAACAGCAGGCCATGCCGAAGCCGCCGCCCACCGCCGAACCTTCGACAATGGCGATGGTGGCCTGCGGCAGGGTGTTCAGCGCCGACAACGCGTCGCCGAACTGGCGATAGGCCGGTATCAGCGGATCGGCCGCGCCGTTGGCGGGCTTGGGCGGCATGTCGGCCATGGCATCGAGGTCGCCGCCGGCGCAGAAATGCCCGCCGGCGCCGCGCAACACCAGCACGCGGCAGGTCGCATCGTCACGCAGCCTGGCGAAGGCTTCCTCCAGCTCGAGCATCATCGCATGCGTCAGCGCATTGCGGCGCTCGGGCCGATCCAGGAACAGCCGCGCCACCGCGCCGTCGCGCTCGAGCCTGATGCTGGCATAGTCGCCCATGGGCAAAGTCTTAGCCGCCGGGTATCCTGCCAACAAGATGATGCGCTTCGTGGTTCCGCTGCTCGCAGCCATGCTCGCGGCTTTCGCGGCATCGGCGCAGGACTGGGCGCAGGTGACGACCCCGACGGCGGGACCACCGCAGTCGATCGGCTTCTACACGGCCGGATGCCTGCAAGGCGCGCAGGCGCTGCCCCTCGAAGGCCCGGGCTACGAGGTCATCCGCATCAGCCGCAACCGCTACTGGGGCCAGCCCGTCACCCTCGATTTCATCAAGAGCCTGGCGGCGAAGGTGCGCGCCGCGGGGCAGGCCCCTCTCTCTATCGGCGATATCGGCCAGCCGCGCGGCGGGCCGGCGCCGTCGGGCCATGCCAGCCACCAGATCGGCCTCGATGCCGATATCTGGTTCGAGCGCCAGCCGGGCCCGCCCCTGCCGGCCGCGCAACGCGAAAATACGCGCCTGCGCTCGCTGGTGCTGGCGGACGACAGCGGCATCGACGACAGCGTCTTCAGCCAGCAGCATGTCACCCTGCTGCGCCTCGCCGCCGAGATGCCCCACCTCGACCGGATCTTCGTGAACAAGTGGATCAAGCAGCGGCTTTGTCAGATCGTTACCGGCAATCGACATTGGTTGAACAAGCTCGTGGTGTGGGCCGGCCATGACGAACATTTTCATATCCGGCTGCACTGCCCGCCCGGCAACCCACAGTGCCGTCCGCAGGCCGGCTACTATACCGACGACGGCTGCGGCGAGCCGCTCGACCTGTGGTTCACGCACCCGCCCGTGACGCTTCCGCCGCCCGGCACGCCGCATGTCCCCTACCGGCCCAAGTTGCCGGCGGCCTGCTCGGCGGTGCTCAAGGCGCGCTGATCAGGCGGTGCCGCACCGATTGGCCCGCGTGCGCGCCTCCGTATCGAACCAGTCCAGTCCTTGGCCGACGCTTCCGAAGCGGCGCCAGCTCACCTGGCTGACATTGCCGATCATGCGGGTCACGACATACGCCGACTGCGCCTGCGGCGTGTTGCTGGGGATGAAGACGATCCTTGCCACGCCGTCCTGCGTGTAGTCCGGCGCGTAGGTCTTGAACGCGCCGGCCGGCGATGCGGCAAGGCAGGCGACCATCGCATCGAACGGCACATTGTAGTTGACCGTCCAGATGTCGGGCTTGGGCTGCTCCTGGAGACTCGAGCAGGCCGCCATGGCCAACCCGATTGATGCGCTCGCCAACAAGACCTTGACCATCATCGACCTCCTGGCACGCTCATTCGCCCTGGCCCAGCAGGGTGCCGGCGCGGCGCGAGGAGCGGAAGAACCACTGGAAGACCTGAAAACCCACGACCAGGTAGACCACGGACAGGCCAAAGGCGAAGGCCAGCAGGTGCCAAAGCACGGTCTTCTCGGCCAGGATGGCGCGCATGCCCTCGAACACGTAGGAGGTTGGCAGGATGTGCGCGATCACCTGCAGCCAGTGCGGCAGCACCGAGATGGGATAGTAGACGCCGCTCACCGGCATCAGGATGAACACGGCGGCCCAGGCGAAGCTTTCGGCGCTCTGGCCCACCCGCATCACCAGCCCCGACATGGCCAGGCCGATCGACCAGGAGAACATCTGCAGGATGGCGAAGAAGGCCAGCAGCGGCAGGCCGAGCGCATAGACCGAATAGCCGAAGAAGGCCCAGGCCATCAGCGACACCGGGATGAGGCCGAGCAGCGTCCGCAGCAGCGCGGCGATGATGATGCCGGTCGCCATCTCCCAGGAGCGGATCGGGCTCACGAACAGGTGGCCGAGGTTGCGCGACCACATCTCCTCGAGGAAGGCGATCGAGAGCGAGAGGTTGCCGCGTACCACGACCTCCCACAGCAGCAGCCCCGACAGCAGCACGCCCGCCGCCTGGGCCACGAACGAGGCCTGCGGCAGCAGGTACTGGGTCATGAACCCCCACATCACCATCTGCACCGCCGGCCAGTAGATCGAGTCGATCAGGCGCATCACCGAGCTGCGCCAGAGGTGGATGTGGCGCATCACCATGGCCCAGATCCGTTCCGCCGCGCCGCTCACGACGCCGCCTCCTTGCGGCTGAGCGAGTCGAGTCCGCGGCCGCGGCCGCGCGCCATGTCGAGGAACACTTCCTCCATGTCCTCGCGGCCGAAGCGCTCGATCAGCTCGCGCGGGCTGCCGCGCTCGAAGACGCGGCCGGCCTGCAGCAGGATCACGTCATCGCACAGCCGCTCGACCTCGCTCATATTGTGCGAGGCGAGCAGGATCGTGGCGTGGGTTTCGTGCTGGTAGCCCTTGAGGTAGCCGCGCACCCAGTCGGCGGTGTCGGGATCGAGCGATGCCGTGGGCTCGTCGAGCAGCAGCACCTCGGGGCTGTTGATCAGCGCCTTGGCCAGCGCCACGCGGGTCTTCTGGCCGGCCGAGAGCTTGCCCGCCTGGCGGTCGAGCAACGGCGCCACCTGCATGTGCTCGGCGATCTCCTCGATGCGCCGCGCGAGGTTCTTCACGCCGTAGAGCCGGCCATAGAATTGCAGGTTCTGGCGCACCGTCAGCCGATGCGGCAGGTCGACATAGGGCGACGAGAAGTTCATGCGCGGCAGCGCGGCATAGCGGCGCCGGCGCATGTCGACGCCCAGCACGTGTATGTCGCCCGCCGTCGGCTCCAGCAGGCCCAGCAGCATCGCGATGGTCGTGGTCTTGCCCGCGCCGTTGCCGCCGAGCAGCCCCAACACCGCGCCGCGCGGCACCGAGAAGGTCAGATCGTCGACCGCGACGATCTCGCCGTACACCTTGCGCAGGTGCCGGACATCGATGGAGGGACCGTCAAGCATGGCTGCATCATAGCGCCTTGATGCCCGCTTCGATGCGGTCGAGGCCGCGGCTCAGCCGCTCTGCGCCGGATGCAAAGCAGAGCCGCACATTGCCCTGCCCGCCCGGCCCGAACGCCTCGCCCGGCGCCAGGCCGACCTTGTGGTCCTTCGCCAGGCTCTTGCAGAAGGCCATCGTGTCCGCGACGCCATCGACCGAGAAGAAGGCGTAGAACGCCGCCTCGGGCCGCGCGATGGTGATGCGTGGATGGGCGGACAGCCGCTGGAACACCAGCTCGCCGCCGGCGCGGCAGCGCTCCACCATCTCGCCGACGAAGGCGTCGCCTTTCTCCAGGGCCGCGATGGCGCCTCTTTGCAGGAAGTGCGGCACGCCGGAGGTGTTGATCTGCACCAGCTTGGCGAACTGGTCTCCCAGCCCCGCCGGATGAGTCAGCCAGCCGATCCGCCAGCCGGTCATGGCCCACGGCTTGGAGAAGGAATTGAGCACGATCAGCGGATCGTCCGGTCCCGCCTGCTCCAGGAACGACGGCGCCACCGGCCTCGTGTAGATCAAGCGCGCATAGACCTCGTCGGCCATGATCCAGAGGCCGCGCTTCTTCGCGAAGTCGAGCAAGGCGCGCTGGTCGTCGGAGGTCATCGTCCAGCCCGTGGGATTGCCCGGCGAATTGACGAAAATCGCCCGCGTGCGGGCGTCGACGGCGTCGAACACCTTCTGCAGGTCGAGCTTCCAGCCGCCGTCGGGCTGGCGGTCGAGCGCCACGTACCGGGGCTCGCCGCGCACCAGCCGGGCGGCCGACGTGATGTTCGGCCAGATCGGCGAGACGATCACGATATTGTCGCCCGGATCGAGCAGGAGCTGGCAGCAGAGCAGGATGGCCTGCATGCCGCCGGTCGTCACCGAGACGCGGTCGACAGGGCATTTCACGCCGTAGAGCCGTTCGGTATAGGCGGAGAGCGCCGTGCGCAGCTCCGGGATGCCGCGCTGCCACGTATAGAAGGTCTCGCCGGCCTGCAGCCCCTTGGCCGCGGCGTCGCGCACGAAATCCGGCGTCACGAGGTCGCCCTCGCCGAACCATAGCGGCACGACATCGGGGTCGCCGAACACCGACATTGCCACCTCGGCGATGCCGGTCTCCGCGAGGTCGACGGCGGTGGCGCCGCTCAGCGAGGCGCCGAGGCCCGGCGGCTGGAAACGGGTCGCATTTTGCATGGACCGGACGTAGCGCATCGGCCGGAATTTCGCCAGCAGCCGCCCCGCGAAGATTGCTGCCGGTCAGACCAAGCCTGACTTATCGCTCGAGACTGTGCACAATGGGCCGAGGAGTCGATCGATGAAGCGCGTTGCCCTTGCATTGTCGATGGCCGGCCTTGCCGCCGCCTGCAGCGAGCCGGCCATGAACATGGAGCGCATCCAGGCCGGCATGAGCCGCGGCCAGGTCCAATCCATCATCGGCGAGCCCCAGGCCGTCGCCCATTCGCCCGGCAAGGAATGCGACTACTATGCGCTGCTCAAGGACTTCTGGAGCCGCGTGCCGTGGTCGGTTTCGGACCGCTACTATGTCTGCTACGGCGAGGGTAAGGTCGAGTCGTTCGGCAAGGTCGATACGCCGACGTCGGGATGACAGGCTGGGGATCGCGCGATACGGTGCCGTCGGGGAGAGCAAATGACAGTTGAAACCAAAGAAACCATGCTGAAGACATGGCTGGACGAGCAATATAGTTTCATCTACGGCGATGGCCGCCGCTGCGACGAGATCGGCTACCTGCAGTGCAAGCTGATCCTCAAGCCTGATCGGTTCACGTCGGCCCGTGTCTTCAAGGAATACGCCAACCTGGTGCGCCGCGCCGCCGAGGCGACCGGGATTGGCTACCGCCACACGCCCAAATCGCAGCAACGGCCCGAAGTCCGCGAGGTGCTGTTCCTCGATACCGGCGCCTTCCATCTCTACAACAACGCCTTCATCGTACGCCGGCGCATCGCCTACGAGGACGGCTTCCCGATCGGCGATCCGGAGATCGTTTTCAAGTATCGCAGCGCCGACATGAAGACGGCGCAGGCGATCGACGTGCGGCCGAAGATCGACGGCAAGTACAAGATCAAGTTCAAGCTCGAGGTTATGCCTCTCAAGGAGCGCATCGGCGGCATGCGCCGGCTGCTCTCGCACAATGTCGAATTCGGCCTCAGCCAGGCGCCGCAGGCCGAGCGCCTGGTGATGGCCTCGCTCGGCCACATGTCGCTGCCCGAGCTCGCCAGCGTCTTCCCGCCGCTCGCCGCCATCTCCTGCGACGGGCCGGACGACGTCTCGCTGGTTAACCAGACCATCGTCGAGGAGCTGCTGCAGGATATCTGCGAGCTGGACTTCGGCCACCATACCGCGGCCACCGCCAATCTCGGCCTGTGGCGCTCGCGCGGCGATCACCATTCCTTCGTCGGCGAGTTCGCCTTCCAGCTCCGCTTCGACGGTCCGGCCGGCATCAGCCCCAAGGCGCTGCAGGCCTGCGAGCGCTTCTTCCTCGAGCTGCAGCAGGTTTCCGCCGACTGGCTGACGCTCACCACCACCAAGACCGGCGCGGTCTACCGCTTGAAGGGCAATCCTCCGCAAGCCCACGAATGAGCGACTCAGCGTCTTCGTCGGCACTTCCCCCACCATCGCTCTGGAAGGTCTTCTGGGTCTTCCTTGTGATGGGCGCCACCAGCCTGGGCGGCGGCGTGGTCGGCTACCTGCGCACCGGCCTGGTCGTCCGCCAGCGCTGGCTGGACGACCTCACCTTCGTCGAGCTCCTGTCGATCAGCCAGACCCTGCCCGGGCTCAACGCCACCAACATGTCGATCCTGGTCGGCGACCGCCTGCGCGGCGCTTTGGGCGCCCTGGTGGCGACGCTGGGCATGTGCCTGCCCGGCGCCGTGCTGATGACCGCGGCGGCCTTCGCCTACGGCATCGGCGGCGACGATCCCTGGTCGAAGGCCTTCCTGCACGGCATCGCCGCCGGGGCGGTCGGGCTGATCGTCGTGGTGATGGTGCAGCTCGGCGCCAAGGTCCTGAAGACCCTCGCCGACTACGTGTTCGTGCTCGCGACCGCGGCCGCCGTTGCCGGCCTGCACGTGCAGGTGCCCTACGCCCTGCTCGCCGCCGGCGCCATCGCCATCTGGTGGCATCGGCCGCGCGACCAGAAAAAAAGCGGGCACAAGGACCTCAAGTGAAGCAGCTCGGCGACATCGCTGGCGTCTTCGCCTATCTCTCGCTGCTCACCGTGGGCGGCGGCATGGCCGCCTTCCCCGAGCTCAAGACGCTGACGGTCGACGTCTACCACTGGGTCTCCTTCACCGAGCTGCTGCACTTCTACAGCCTGGGCCAGCTCTCGCCTGGCCCCAACATGATGATGGTGGCATCGATCGGCGCCGTGGTGTCGGGATTGCCCGGTGCCGCCGTGGCGCTGATCGCCTTCTTCCTGCCCACGGGGATCCTGACCTTCGGCGTCGGCCGGCTATGGACCCATCTGGCGACCTGGCGCTGGCGGCCGGCGATCCAGACCGGCCTGGGCTCGGTCGCCGTAGGTCTGGTGCTGGCCGGTTGCGTCATCATGGGCCGGGGCGCGCTCACCAACGCCCTCTACGTGGCGCTGGCCTCGATCGTGTTCGTGCTGCTGCTGAAGACGAAGCTCAATCCCGCCTATCCGATCGTCGCATCGGGCCTGATTGGCGTTCTGGCGCACTGGGTCTGGGGCATGTGAGCCCGCGCCGCGGTCAGCTGCCGGCGACCCTGTCTTTTCCGTCCTTGGGCGCCGGGGAACAGGTCGTGCGCAGCACGCCGATGGCAACCACCCGTCCGTCCTTGCCGGTGAAGCAGCCGCCCCGCCATTCGCCGGCGAAGGTGTCGCCGTCGAGCTTTAGCACGCCCTGCCCCTGCGGCACGTCGCCCACATAGGTGCCGTCGAAGCGCACGGTATCGTTCCATACATAGTGGCCTTCGCCGTCGCGCTTGCCGTCGCGGTAGGTGCCGATGAAGCGGTCGATGGGCCGGCCATGCTCATACCATTGCGCTTCGCCCTGGCCTTCGGGCAGACCGCTACGGCAGGCGCCGTTCCACACCACCTTGTCCTGCGGATCGGGATGCCAGTCCCACATGCGGCAGCCGGCCTCGGTGTCGAACAGCCACGTTCCGCTGTCGCAGGGTTCGTTCCAGCTGATCTGCAGGGAATCAGGGTCGCCCGGCGGGCAGTCCGGCTTGGCGGTCAAGGCGACCTGCTGGGCGAACGCAGGGCCGCAGACCAGCAGGAGAACCCAGCCAACAATGACAGGCAAAAGTCGCATTTAACCCCCCGCGACCACCTTTGGTGGCAATACGGGAACAACGTCCAAACCCACCGGCAGTTGCTGATATATGGGGTCGGAATGTTGTCCGCGCAGGGTCCCAATTAGGACTTCCGTGGGGCATGGGATGTGAGTTTTCCCACGCCCGGCAAATGACGGGCGAATATGTTAAATTCGCGCGATGGAACTACTCGTCCTCGGCCTGATCCTTTTCCTCGGCATCCACACCCTGACCACCCTGCGGACGACCCGCGCGGCCCTGATCGGCCAGCTCGGCGAAGGCCCCTACAAGGGCCTCTACTCCCTCGTATCGGCGGTCGGCCTGGTGCTGATCGTCTGGGGCTTCAGCCGCTATCGCAGCGCCGGCTACATCCAGGTCTGGAACCCGCCTTTTGCCTTCTTTCATCCCATTGCGCTGGTGCTTCTATGGTTTGCCTTCGTCGCGCTGGTCGCCGCCTATGCGCCGCCCAGCAAAATCAAGACCGTGCTGCGTCATCCCATGCTGGTGGCGGTCAAGGTGTGGGCGTTTTCCCACCTGCTGGTGAACGGCGACTTCGGCTCCATGCTGCTGTTCGGCGGGCTGCTCGCCTGGGCGGTCTATGATCGCATCGCCGTGAAGAGACGCGGCGACGAAGGACCGCCGCCGGTCGCGCGCTTCGGCCGCAACGATGCGATCGTCATCGCCATCGGCACCGTCGCCTATTTCGCGATGCTCTGGCTCCATGCATCGCTGATCGGCGTCACCGCCATCTGAGCCATCGCCGAGTTGCAGCACGATTGATGCGGCGTGACCATTTACGCGATGGCCCATCCGCACCACAAAGTCGCCTCAATGCTGGCCAGGATCGCGCACGTCCGAAAGGACAAGTGCAAAGGAGTAATTTGAATAAATCGTCCCCTCATCGCTCTCGTCCTGGTTCTCGCCGCCGCAGCGGCCACACAAGCGCAGGCGCGCGCGCCGCTCACCCCGCTGGCGGCCGACCCGCTGGGCCCGCGCTCCAACCCGACGCCGACCGTCGGCGAAGCCGTGGCGCGCACGCAGATCGAGAAGAGCGGCTACACCAGCGTGCGCGGCCTGTCGCGCACCGCCGACGGCGCGTGGCGCGCCGTGGCACGCAATGCCAGCAACGCGCCGGTCGCCGTCGCGCTCGACGCCCAGGGCCACGTCACCGAAGCCCGCTAGACGCGCGCAAGCCTGTCCGGCAAGGGCCCGCTCCGTCCCCGACGGAGCGGGCTTTTCCTTGTCCGCCGCAGGGCTCCGGCGCTGTAGGATGCGCCGTCAGCGCGTTGTCGGGAGGAGAGTGATGGACGACTATGAGCGCCGCAGCTACGGCGAGATCTCGGTGGGGACCGGCGAGAAGCCCGGCATCGTCGTGGTCGATTTCCAATTGGGCTTCACCGACCCGCAATACCCGCTGGGCGGTGCCCCCCTGGTGATGCGGGCGGTCGAGAACACGGCCAGGCTGCTCAAGGTGGCGCGGCGCGTGGGCGTGCCCGTCGCGGTATGCAACACCGCCTACATGAACGAGCGCGAGATGCCCTACTGGAAGATCACGGCGGTCAAGCAGACCTTCCTGCACGACCATCCCAGCACGGCCCTCGATCCGCGCATCTACGAGCCGTCCTACGATCTCAAGGTCACCAAGAAAGGCCCGTCGATCTTCTTCGAAACCGGCGTCGCCAACTACTTCATGAAGGAGCGGGTCGACACCATGATCGTCACCGGCTGCAACACGTCGGGCTGCATCCGCGGCAGCGCCCTCGACGCCTTCAGCCACCGCTTCCGCACGCTGGTGCCGGAGGACTGCGTCGGCGACATCGAGGAGCAGCCGCATCGCGACAACCTTCGCGACATCGGCCGGCGCTATGTCGACGTCACCGACCTCGCCTTCTGCGTCGACTATCTCGAGCGCTGGGGCAAGCGCAACGCGCCTGACTAGGCGGCGCTGGCGCAGACATCCACCCATTGCGCCTCGACCAGCTCGGCCATGCGCAGCGGATTGATGCGCAGGGCGCTGCGCGTCGAGCCGGCGGCGGGCACGACCTCGTCGAAGGCCTTGAGCGACACGTCGCAATAGACCGGCAGCGCCGTCGCCAGCCCGAACGGGCAGACGCCGCCCACCGGATGGCCGGTGATCGCCACGACCTCTTGCGCCGTGAGCAGGCGCGGCTTGCCGCCGAACACCGCCTTGGCCTTCCTGTTGTCGAGGCGAGCCTCGCCGCTGGCCACCAGCAGGAGGTTGCGGTCCCTGACCCTGAGCGACAGGGTCTTGGCGATCTGCGCCGGAGCCACGCCGTGGCCCGCCGCGGCAAGGGCCACCGTGGCGGTGCTGCCGTCCAGTTCGACGATGGCGATGTCGGGCGCCCGAGCGGCCAGGAAGGCACGAACCAATTCAAAACTCATTCGATACCAACTACCATGGACGATGCGATTGCGGCAGCGCAGCGCTCGACCCGAAGGAGATCATCATGCTTGCCAAACTCGCCGCCTGCCTCGCGCTCGTGCCGTTGGCCGCCGGAGCGGCCGAGGCGAAGGCCCCCACGCCCATCCAGACCGTTCACTATGCCTGCGATCAGGGCAAGGCGCTGATCGTCCAATATTTCGACGGCCCGACGCGCACCGCCCCCAGCGGCATGCCGCTGCCCGGCGGCCACGTCGTGCTGACGCAGGCGGGCGGCGTGCACCGCATCCTGCAACAAACCCCGTCGGGTTCGGGCATCCGCTACGCCGACCCGGGCGAGACCTTCGTGTTCTGGAGCAAGGGCGACGGCGCCTTCGTCGAGGAAGGACCGAAGCAGACGGTCACCTATGCGAACTGCGTCGCCCAGGCCAGGCTGCAGAGACCTTTCGGCCTACTGCTCCCTGATGGTGCCGTTGGGCTCCAGGACGACCGCCACCTCGGCATTGTTGCGCATTGCCTTGGCGTGGCGGGACGATTTACTCCTCGTTTGCGTCCCGCCAGCGCTGCCGGCCTCATACTTGCGCATAGGCTTGTGGGCGCCGCCGGACCTCCCATATCCGGTGCATGCGCTGGTTTCATGCCCTTGCTCTCATTCCCGTGATCTACGCCGCACCCGCTTCGGCGCAATACGCGCCGGGGTCGATCGGCAATGGCGGCCGCATGCCGGAGACCATGTCGCCCGGCGCCCTGCCGCCGCCTCCCACGATCTCGGCACCCTCTGCGCCGTCCGCGCCGATCACGTCCTACGGCAGCCGCTATCCCAGCACCGAATCCTATTCCCGCGACCGCATCGAATCGCAAGGCTATCGCGTGCAGCGCATCACGCCTGAGAACAACGGCTCGTGGAAGGCCGACGCCAGCCGCGACGCCGTGCCGACGCGGCCGCAGGGCGTGCCCAGCAAGATCACGATCTTCCCCGACGGCCGGGTGCTCGAGGAACGCGAGCCCTAGCCTTCCACGGCGATGCGGTCGAGCAGCGGCAGCAGGTAGCGCCGGAACTGCTGCGGGTTCTCCGACATCGGGAAGTGCCCCATTCCCGTCATGACCTCGAAGTGCCGTGCCCTGGTGAGCCGCGCCAGCTCGGCCGTCAGCTCCGGCGTGGCCGACAGGTCGTATTCGCCGGTCAGCAGGTACAAGGGGCACGCCTTGGCGTCGAGCCCGTCGAGCGGTGCGTTCCGGAGATCGCCGTCGGCGAAGTAGTAGTGCAGGTCGCCCATGAACACGGCGGGGCCGCCCTGCATGTAATGCCACAGCGTCTCCCACCTGTCGGCTTGCGGCGACGTGGGCGAGATCAGGCAGGCGACGGTGCCCGCGGCGGCTTCCTGGCCATGCACGTCGGGACGGAACAGCACGCCGAGATCGCGCAGGCGGGTGTCGGCGCCAGCGTCGGCATGCGTCGCCGACTGCAGGCCGATCGCCGCGCGGAAAGAGGCGCCATGGCGCAGCGCCAGATGCAGCACGGCGCGGCCGCCGATCGAGCAGCCCATGACGACTGGCCGCTCCAGGCGCAGGGCGCGCGAGACGGCCATCACCGTGTCGACATAGAGATCCGTCGTCAGCTGGTAGGCCTCAGTCTCGAAGCCGGGCGGCGGCGAGGACTTGCCGTGCCACGGCAGGTCGAAGGCGATGACGCGATAGCGGCGCGTAATCTCCGCATCGTTCAGGATCGCGCGATACTGCCGGCCGTCGGCGCCGGCGGTGTGCAGGCAGAGCAGCGGAATGCCCTGCCCCGCCTCCTCGAAATAAAGGCGATGCGGCCGGCCGTTGAAATCCAGCCGCAGGTAGCGGCCGACCACCGGCTCGAGGACGGGCGCGCCGACGGCGGCGGCCGGCACGGGCGCCGGCGGCGGACGCAGCGCGGCGAAGAGCTGCTCGAGGAACAACATGCTGCGGCCATAGGCCACCATGTCGCCGTCGATCCGCAGATGGCCGGCGCGCTGCATGGCCACGAGGCTCTGGAAGCCGACCGGTGGCGCCGGCCGGGCGAACTCCGCCCAGCTTCCCGGCGCCGCGGCGAGGCTGAAGGCGGCCCCCGGGGCCGCGCCCGGACGCACGACGACGCGCTCGCCGACCTCGACGGTCGCGGCGTCGTCGCCGCTGTGCACGGTGAAGGCGAGCGCGGCCAGCCGGGCGCGCCGCTGCAGGGCGGGATTGGCGTCGAGGGCGGAGGCGAGACGCGTGAAGGCGACCATCTGTCAGTTGCCTGTCTTGATGTTGGCGTCCCGGATGACCTTCGCCCATTTCGGGATGTCCGCGGCGATGGCGGCCTGCGTTTCCTCGGGCGTGCTGCCCACCGTGTCGAGGCCAAGGTTGGCGAACCTGGTCTTCAGCTCCGGGTCGGCGAGCACCTTCAGCGATTCGGCGCGCACCTTGTCGATGATCGGCTGGGGCGTGCCGGCGGGCGCCAACAGGGCGAACCATGAGGTCGCCTCGAAGCCCGGGAAGCCCAATTCGTCGAGGGTCGGCAGGCCAGGCGCATTGGGCGAACGCTTGAGCGAGGTGATGGCGATGCCGCGCACGCGGCCGTCGCGCACCAGCGGCAGGCTGGCGCCGGCATTCTGGATGCCGACCGGCACGGTGCCGCTCATGACGTCGGTGAGATTGGCGCCGCGATAGGGAATGTGCTCCATCTTGATGCCGGCCAGATGGCAGAACAGCTCGCCCGCCACGTGCTGCGGCGTGCCGACGCCCGGCGTGCCGTAGGACAGCTTGCCGGGATGGGCCTTGGCATAGGCGATCAGGTCGGCGACCGACTTCACCGGCAGATCGTTGTTGACGAAGAAGATCGACGGCATGGACAGCGCGGTCGAAATCGGCGCCAGGTCCTTCAGCGGATCGAACGGCAGCTTCTGCAGGCTGGGCAGGATGGTGATGGCGGCGTTGCCCGACCACATCAGCGTGTAGCCATCGGGCTGGGCCTTGGCGACGCGGTCGGTAGCGATGGCGCCCGAGTTGCCGGCGATGTTCTCGACCACCACCGGCTGGCCCCACGCCTCGCCGAACTTCTGCGCGAACATGCGCGCGGTGACGTCGGTGGCGCTGCCCGGCGTGAAGCCCACCACCAGCTTGACCGGCTTGTCGGGCCAGCTGGTCTCGGCGGCGGCTTGGGTTGCGACAAGTGCGAGGGCGAGCGTCGCCAGCAAGCGAACGATGCGATTCATTTGTTTCCTCCGTTGGAGGAAGGCTATTGGAACTACCGCCGCCCCGCCAGCGCGCGGTTCTCCAGCCGGCTCAACAGGCGAACCAGCGGCCACAGCAGCAGGAAATAGATGATGGCCGCCACCACGATGGGCGTGGGGCTGTAGGTCAGGCTCTGCGCCTGGCGCGCCTGGAACAGAAGCTCGGGCACGGCGACCACGCTGCCGAGCGAGGTGAGCTTCACCACCTCGAGCGTGTTGGACAGGAGGTCGGGCAGCACGTTGCGCACGGCCTGGGGCAGCACGATGTAGATCATGGCCTGCAGGCGGCCGAGTCCCGTCGAGCGCGCGGCCTCGACCTGACCCGCGGGTACCGAATCGATGCCGGCGCGGAAGATCTCGCCGTAATAGGCGCCGGTGTTGAGGAAGAAGGCGACGGCCACGCAGGCGAAGCCGCCCAGCTCGATGCCGGCGAAGGGCAGGCCCGCGAACAGCAGGATCAGCAGCACGAGCGGCGGAAAGGCGCGGAAGAAGTCGACCCAGGCCATCAGCGGCCAGCGCACCAGCGGGTGGCGCACCGTCGCCAGCACCGCCAGGATCAACCCGCCGAACAGCCCGAGCGGCACCACGATCAGCGACAGCAGGACGGTGTTGAGCAGGCCCGCCAGCACGATGGGATACGAGGCGGCGATGATCTCGGGATTGAGGAAGGTCTCGATCATCGCTTCCACGCGAACCTGGTCTCGATCCAGCGCGCCGCGACGACGACGGGCAGGAACAGCACGACATAGGCCGCCGCGCCCATCATCAGCGGCGAGGGATTGTAGGAGTTCGACACCGCCGAGCTCGCCTGCCCCAGGATCTCGGTGACGGCCACGACGCTGCCCAATGCGGTGCCCTTGGTGATGGCGATGGTGCGGTTGGTGAGCGGCGGGATGGTGAGCCTGAGCGCCTGCGGCAGCACCACGCTCATCAGGGTCTGGCCGAAGGAGAGGCCGGTCGAGCGCGCCGCCTCCCATTGCCCGCGCGGCACCGAGGTGATGCCGGCCCAGTAGATCTCCTCGGAGAAGGCCATCAGCACGAAGGCGAGCGACAGCCAGGTCGAGGTGAAGCCCGAGGGCGAGATGTCGCCGGCGGGCAGGCCGAAATAGATCAGCACGATGATGACCAGAGGCGGCAGCGAGCGGAACAGGTCGACCACGAAGACGATCAGCCAGTTCAAGGGCCGGATGGCGAGGCTGCGCAGCAGGGCGAGCGCCAGCCCGGCCAGCAGGCCGCTCACCACGATCAGCACGGCCAGCTCGATGGTGACGACCACGCCGGACAGGATGTCCGGCAGGTACTTCAGCATCACCTTGCCGTTGAAGAAGGTCTCGACGAAGCGGTCCCAGGCGCTCATGGAGCGCGGGCCTCCAGGCCCGCATCATGAGCTTGAGCGGACCCGGAGGTCCGCGCTCCGCTTGAAGCCATGATCAGTGCCTCTGGATCTGACCGATGAAGGCGCGGGTACGGTCCTGGGCCGGCGCCTCGAAGATCGCGGCGGGCGGTCCCTGCTCGACGATCAGCCCGTCATCCATGAACACCACGCGGTCGGCGGCGTTGCGGGCGAAGCCCATCTCGTGGCTGACCACGATCATGGTCATGCCGGATTCGCGCAGCGACCGCATGACCTCGAGCACCGAGCCGACCAGCTCGGGATCGAGCGCGCTGGTAGGCTCGTCGAACAGCATGACGCGCGGCTCGAGGGCGATCGAGCGGGCGATGGCCACGCGCTGCTGCTGGCCGCCCGAGAGCTGGCCCGGCGTATGGCCGGCGCGGTCGGCGAGCCCGACCCGCTCCAGCGCCGCGCGGCCGAGCGCGTCGGCCTCGGCGCGCGACTTGCCCGCCACCTTGCGCAGCGCCAGGGTCACGTTGCCGAGCGCGGTCATGTGCGGATAGAGGTTGAAGGACTGGAACACCATGCCGATGCGCTGGCGGGCATGGTTGATGTCGGTCCTGGGATCGAGCATGTCGATGCCGTCGACCACGACCGAGCCGGAGGACGGCTCCTCCAGCCGGTTGAGGCAGCGCAGCAGCGTCGACTTGCCCGAGCCGGACGGACCGATGACGAACACCAGCTCGCGCTCTGCCACCTTGAGATCGACGCCCTTCAGGACATGAAGGGCGCCGAAATGCTTGTGAATGGCGCGGGCGTCTACGATGGGATTCATTGCCGGGAGCGCGCCACTCCAGTGGCGCTCATGTGTCGTTGTTGCACGCAAGGATGCGCAACTGGAGTTGCGCGCTCCCAGCGAAGAGAAAACATCAGCCGCAATGCAGCTCGTGCGGCGTGGGGTCGTAGCCGGGCATGCCGGGCACGCCGTAGCCCGGGGTGATCACCACGGCGAGGTCGTCGGGCTCGGGATCCTTGCCGAACCACTTCTTGACCAGCTTGGCGATGGTGCCGTCCTTCTTCATGCAGTCGAGCGCGTCCTGCAGCTCGGCCCTGAGCTTGGGATTGTTCTTCGGCACGGGCGCGGCCCAATGGGCGCGCGTGTCCTTGAGCTCGAGGTCGGCGACGAAGTTGGGATTCTTCGACGCGGCGTAGACGATCGTGGTGTTGCCGCCCAGCGTCGCATAGGCACGGCCCGACAGCACCGCCTGCGTGGCATCGGGCTGGGTGTCGTAGACCTGCACGGTGAAGCCGTACTTCTCGGCCATCTTCTTGCTCAGCGTCTCGTAGGGCGTGCCCTTGTTGACGGCCACCGACTTGCCCTTGAGGTCCGCCCAGCTCTTGATCGGCGGCGTGCCCTTCTTGATGCCGAACTGGAAGGCGGTCCACAGGTAGCCCGCTGTGAACAGCATGTTCTCGGCGCGCTCCTTGGTGACGGTGGTGGGCGCGGCGATGAAGTCGTAGCGGCCGGCCTGCATGCCCGGGATCAGGGTCGAGAAGCTCACCGCGTCGATGGTGATGTCGCGATGCATGCGGCGGGCGACTTCCTTGAAGAGATCGATCTGGAAGCCTTCGACCCCGCCACCCATCTTGGGCATGGCATGCGGCGCGAAGGTGCCGTCCACGCCGGTCCTGAGCGGCGGCTGCTTGTCCTGCGCCAGCGCCGGACCCGCGCCAAGGAGTGCCGCGATGGCGATCGCGGCAAGACGTCGTTGCAACATTTTCGAATGCCTTCCTTCCAGAAATCCCCAGGCGCCGACGTTAGATCAGGCATTGTTGAATAGCAATTTAGAGGCCATGTTGGCGGCCATGTCCGACCGCATCCTCGTCATCAACCCCAACTCGACCGAAGCCGTCACCAGGGGCATCGACGCGGCCATGGAGCCGCTGCGCATGCCGGGCGGACCGGCCATCGAGTGCGTGACCCTGACGGAAGGCCCGCCCGGCATCGAGAGCCAGGCACATGTCGAGCAGGTCGTGGCCCCGATCGGCGAGATGGTGCGCAAGCGCGGCAACGACTGCTCGGCCTTCGTCATCGCCTGCTACTCCGATCCCGGCCTGCATGCGGCGCGCGAGATCACCACCAAGCCCGTCCTGGGCATCGCCGAGTGCGGCATCCTGACCGCGATGACGCTCGGTCAGCGCTTCGGAGTCATTTCCATCCTGCGCAAATCCATTCCGCGCCACCTGCGCTATGTCGGCCAGATGGGCGTCGCCGACCGCATGGCGGGCGATCGCGCCATCGGGCTCGGCGTCACCGAGCTTGCCAACGAGGCGACGACGTTCGCCCGCATGGCCGAGGTCGCGGCCGAGCTGCGCGACGAGGACGGCGCCGACGTGCTGGTCATGGGCTGCGCTGGCATGGCGCGCTACCGCGACCGCCTGCAGCGCCATGTCGGCCTGCCGGTCGTCGAGCCCAGCCAAGCGGCGGTGTCGATGGCGATCGGAAGATCCCGGCTGGGCTGGTCGGCGTGACGCAACAAAATTAGGTTGCCGCAGTTTCCGCTACCCCGCTAGCCCGCTGGCGATCTCCGCCAGCGCGGGATTGACCTGCCACCGCTCGGCCGGGTGTCCGCCGCGCGGCGAGACGGTGCGGTCGGTGCGCCGCACGAAGCCGGCCGCGGTCAGGCGGAACAGGACCGTGTCGGCTCCCGTCGCGCTGACCGACTGGGCGAGCGCGCCGCGCCGGATGTCCTCGCGCGACACGTCCGTCCGCCCGCCCGCCTTCAGCCAGCGCACGACGCGGCGGGCGTTGCGCTCGAGGTCGGTCGGCCCGCCGCGCTGGAAGACGACGCCGGCATGCGGCCGGAAGTAGTCGGTCCACAAGGCGATGGCCGCGGCCATCGCCGGGCGGCCGACCGGACCGGGGGACTCGACGCCGCGCCGCCCGACCAGGCAAGCAACTCCAGCACGGCGGCGAGCCGGGCCACGGTGCCGGAGCCCTTGCCCAGCCAGGCGGCCTCCAGCCCTTCGGCGCTGCGCATCCTGGCGTCGAGGCCCGCCAGGAAGACGTCGAAGCTGTCCAGCGCAGGCTCATCGAGTGTCAGCACCAGCGGATCGTCGGCCTTGCGCGCCTGCTCCGAGATGCGTCGCAGGAGGCGAAGGGCGTCGTCGGACTTGGACTTGCGGCGCTCGCGCAGCGGGCACCAGGCCGGCGCGTCGGGCCAGACATAGAGGAAGCGCGCGGCCAGGCCGTCGTCCGCCGCCTCCATCGCCTCGGCGAGACGCTCGGGCTGGAGCGTGCCCAGCACGCTCACCGGAAACCTGTCGAGATGCAGCGGCGGACCACGCCCCTCCTCCACCGTGACCGCGCCGGCGGACCAGGCCTCCAGCCAGTGCGCCCGATCGTCCTGCCCGCGGCCGCCGAGATCGGCGAACCATGGCGAGGGCCGGTCGCGCCACAGCAGCACGCCGCGGGGATTGGCGGAAACGGCGCGGGCAAGGGCGCCCGCGGCAGGGTCGGCGGCCAGGATCCGCGCGGCTTCGCCATCGCCCCCGCCTCCGCTTGCCCGTTGCTCGGCCTCGATCGTGGCGAGCAGGCCGCGCACGCGGGCGAGCGAAGGCGACTTGCCGCTCGACGACGGGCCGAGCAGCGTCAGCCACAGCACAAGAGGCTCCGACCAGTCGGGGGTGATTCGCACCTCGGCGCCGGCACCGCACACGCCCGCGACGGCCGCAAGAACGGCCTGGGCGACGTAATCGACCGGCGCGCCGGCCGCGCGGGCCTTGTCGGCCATCCAGTCGCGCCAGGGTTGAGGCACCAGGTCGATCGGGAAAGGGGGAACGGCGCCGCGCCCGTTGTCGAGCAGGCTGACGTCGATCCCGGGCCAGCCTTCCGCAGGCTCGGGCTTGTCCAAGGCCATATGCATGCTGCCAATCCTCCCGTGAGGCTTGGCCTGTATTAAGTGTTAATTATGTCCAATGTCAACCATTACTTATGCCTTTGCTAAAGCACGGGTCGCTCTTGGTCACGGGCGACCCGGTAACGACACCGCCTCGTCGGTCCGAGGAGACGCCTCGCTAAAACTGCAGCGCGTTCATCAGGTCGCCGAGCGGCGGCTCGCCGCGCGCCCGCAGCGCGTGGTCGCGCGCGACAAGGCCGGGCAGCACCGGCAGGTCGAAACGCCTGGTGATGAAACGCAGAATCGAGGTCGTGTCGTAGAGCGTGTGGTCGACGTAGCCCTTCCTGGCGTAGGGCGACACGATCAGGGCCGGGATGCGCGAGCCCGGGCCCCAGCGATCCGCCTGGGGCGGCGCGACGTGGTCCCAGTAGCCGCCGTTCTCGTCGTAGGTGAGAACCACCAGCATGTGCGCCCATTGCGGGCTCTTCTCCAGGTGCGCGATCACGTCGGCGATGTGCTGGTCGCCCGACAGCGCGTCGGTGTAGCCGGGATGCTGGTTGAGGTTGCCCTGCGGCTTGTAGAAGGCGACCTGCGGCAGCATGCCCTCGTCGATCGCCTTGATGAACGCCGACCCGTTCATGCCGCCGTCCTTGAGATGCGCCTCGCGCGCCGCCGTTCCCGGCGCGAACTGGACGAAATAGTTGAAGGGCTGGTGATGGAACTGGAAGTTCGGCACCGGCGTGCCGCGATGGCCGTCCAGCGCATCCTGCCAGGCGCCGGCATACCAGACCCAGCTGACGCCCTTGAGGGTCAACAGATCGCCGATGGTGATGTCGTGCTGCGGCGGCAGGGTGCTGGGCACGCCGGGATCGGCCAGGCGCGGGTCGCCGTCCTTCGCCGGCTTGTTGTGGCTCGGCTGGTAGGGCGGCTGCATGGTATTGACGGCAAAGAAGTCCGGCGTGATCTGCCCGTTGTTGACGAACTTCGGGATGCCGTCCATCGCCGACGGGGGCGAGTTGTCGGCGAGCTTCAGCGACACGCCGTCGGGATTGACGGCGGCGATCAGGCCCTTGGCCGGACTCTCGTCGGCATGCGGATAGACCGGCACGCAGGCGCACACGAACTCGAAATGGTTGAGGAAGGAGCCGCCGAACGCTCCCTGGAAGAAGTTGTCGGCCAGTACGTATTTCCTGGCCACGTTCCACAGCGGCAGCTTCGAGCCGTCGTAGTGACCCATGACCAGCGCGCCGGAGTTGGCGTAGGCGACGAACTTGTCGTTCTTGCCGCCGTCGATCTGCATCTGGTTCTGGTAGAAGAGGTGCCAGAGGTCGCGCGTGACGACGCCCAGCGCGAGGTTGAAGCCTTGCGGATCGTCGATGGCGAAGGGCTTGTTGGGCAGATGCTCCGTCTCAGCCTTCGTCATCGCCGGGGTGACGCCCTTGGCGGTCAGCCCGGCCCAGATCGGCGGCAGTTCCCTGAGCACCGACCCGTCGCGGTCGCGCTGGACCGAATTGGCCTCGGTGACGTTCTTCAGGCCGTTGGCGCCGGGAAAGCTGCCATAGAGATTGTCGAAGCTGCGGTTCTCCGCGTAGATCACCACCACGGTGTCGATCTGGCCGATGCCGGCCGGCGCAGGCTGTGCGCGAGCCAGGCCGGTTGCCGCAACGGACAGGCAGGCCGCAACGGCCAATCGCGTGATCGCAGAACGCATGGTTTCTCCTTGGGGGACGCGAGATGACGCCGATCCTAGGCTCACCTTCATGACCCTTGTGTGAAGGCCTGGGTGAGGACCACTGTCGGCATTCCGTCACAGGAGAGAGGCAAGCTCGCCGCGATGACCAGCACGATACTTCTTCGCCTCCTCGGCGGCCTCGCCCTCTGCGGCGTCCTCGTCGGCGCCGCCGGCGCCGAGGACGGCGGCGGCATGAGCCGCGCGCAGGCCTATGCGCGGGCGCATGCGCTGACGGCGCTCGGCGAGAGGATCTTCTTCGACAAGACGCTGTCGGCCTCCGGGCAGATGGCGTGCGCCACCTGCCACGACCCCGACCACGCGTTCGGCCCGGCCAACAGGCGCGACGTGCAGCTCGGCGGCAAGGACATGGCTCAAGCCGGCCTGCGCGCGGTGCCCTCGCTCACCTATCTGCAGGACGTGCCGCCGTTCACCGAGCACTACTACGACTCCGAGGACGAAGGCGACGCCAGCGTCGACAACGGGCCGACCGGCGGCCTCACCTGGGACGGCCGCGTCGACCTGCAGCGCGACCAGGCGCGCGTGCCCCTGCTCTCGCCCTACGAGATGGCCAATGCGAGCCCGGGCGACGTCGCCGCAAGGCTGCGCCGCGCACCCTACGCCGCCGAGGTCGCGCGCCTGTTCGGCGCGGCCTCGCTCGACGACGCCAAGCGGGCGGTCGCCGCCGTCGGCGAGGCGCTGGCCGCCTACCAGCAGCAGGCCAGCCTCTTCTATCCCTACAGCAGCAAGTACGACGACTACCTGGCCGGCCGTGTCAGGCTGTCGCCGCAGGAGGGGCGCGGGCTCGCGCTGTTCAACGACCCGGCCAAGGGCAATTGCGCGAGCTGCCATCGCAGCCAGCGCGCCGACAACGAGACGCCACCGCAATTCACCGACTACGGACTGATCGCCATCGGCGTCCCGCGCAACCGGGCGATACAGGCCAATGCCGATGCGCAGTACTTCGATCTCGGCGCCTGCGGTCCGCTGCGGCGCGACCTCGCTGGCCGACCTGAGTATTGCGGCCTGTTCCGCACGCCCAGCCTGCGCAACGTGGCGCTGCGCACGACGTTCTTCCACAACGGCGTGGTGCATTCGCTTCGCGAGGCGGTCGCCTTCTATGTCGAGCGCGACACCAAGCCGGGCAAATGGTATCCGCGCGACCAGCAAGGTCGGATCCTGAAATTCGACGATCTGCCGGCGGCCTATCGCGGCAACATCAATAGCGATCCGCCCTTTGGCGGTAGGGCCGGTGATCCTCCGGCGCTTACCCCGGCTGAGATTGATGATGTGATCGCCTTCCTCAACGCGCTGACCGACCGCCGCGCGGCGAAACCCTGAACCCGGCGAGCGGACGCGGGCTTCCGGAAGATCGTTTCAACGCCGAGATCCGCGCCACCGCAGCGCAGCCGCTGCCGGCTATCAAGGACACGCTCGAAGGCCGGCGGCTGGCGCGTGCCCGCCAAGGATCGAGGGGCCTCTCGAAGCGCTTCGTGAGGACGCCATAAGCGGTACATTCAGAGAGCCGATAAATCACAAGCCCATCCCGACAACTCACCGTCCGCCAACGAGGCGGAGGGTGACGCGGCAGCGGCTGATGGCGATGGAGACGATGCCATGGAAAACGCCGTTACGCCGCACCGAGCAGATACCGTTACTCGCAAGTAGTCCGCACGACGCCTCACGCCGCTTTCGCCCAAATCGTCGGAATGCCGGTCACGTCCTCCACGCGTTCGGCCTGCCAGGTATCATAGGCGGCTTGCATGCAGGTCCATACGCCGGCGCCGTCGCCGAACAGCTTGCCGAGGCGAACTGCGACGGCCGGCGACACCGGCTTGCGCTCCCGCAGGATGTCGTAGAGGTGCTGGCGGGAGATCCCGAGCAGGCGGGCGATCTCGGCCTTGCTCCTGCCGGTCGCCGGGATCACGTCCTCGCGGAGAAGCGCGCCGGGATGCGTCGGGCACCGGCCGGGATAGCGCTTGGCGGTTCGAGCCATGGTCGTCCTCCTCAGTGGTATTGCTCGAAATCGCCGCGGAAAGCGTCACCGTCCTCGAACTCGAAGGTGACGCACCACGGCCCATTCACATGGACCGAAAAGGGCGGCGGCCTGAAGCCCTTCAAGGGATGAAAATCGAACCCCGGGAGATTCATCTCCTCGGGTCTCGCCGCAACATCCAGGCGGTCCAGGCGACGGAGAATGCGTTGATGCATCCTGGTGTCGATCTTCGAAGTCCGCCCCCGCTCCCATAGATCGGCAAGGGCCTTGCTCCTGAAGCTCCGGATCATCGGGCCAATTGTAAGCAATCGGCTTACAGACGTCAACCATCCGCTTACACGACGATGCCAGCGCTCCCAGCGGCAAGGTCGCTTACGGCTATTCCCGCCGGAACTCGTACTCGAAGTTCAGACGATCGCGGCAGAGCGCCAGCGAATCGCTGACGCGCCGGCAGGTCAGGCTGTTGGGCGGGCCGTTCCAGCCTGTCCCCGTGGGGCTGCAGCGCACGGGCGGCTGCGTCGTGCCGAGCGTGCTGTCGTTGCCGAAGCGGGCGGTGATCGGCGCGGCGCAGGTGATGGTGCCGGTCCCCGGGCATATCGCGGTCGTCTGGCGCTGGCCGCTGCCGTTGACGCCGAAGCAGATGCGGCCGGCCTTGACGGCGCAGATCTCCGATCGGCCGGCGCCGACGCCGATATTGCCCTGGGTGTCGCGGCCGAGCCGCCAGCAGCCGTCCAGCAGGCCGAGATCCTTCTTCGCCCAGCGGTCGGCCGGCAGGGCCGGCGGCGGCGCCTTGACGACCGGTGGCGGCGGCGGCTTGGGCGGCTCGACCGGCTTGCACAGCGCCACCTTCTTCCTGAGGTCGGACGTCATCGCGGCGAGCTCGGCCTTGAGGTTCTTCTCGTCGGCCTGCGCCTCCTCGAGCGAGGCCTTCAGCGCGGGCGTCGGATCGGGCGGTGCCGGCGGCGCGGGCGGCGCCGGCGTTTCCAGCGCGGTCAGGTGGGTCGAGGGATCGACCGGCGCGCAGGCGCGCAGGAACCACGAGGCGATCAGCAGCGCCAGCACCAACAGCAGGCCGAACAGGAGGGCGGCCAGCCAGTTGGTCCAGCCTCGCCTCTCCGGCCGGGTCGGGATCGAAGAAGCGGTCTCGGCCAATCTTCGACGCCTCGCTTTCGGGCCTCGGTCCCGGCCCTGGGGATGCCGCTCAGTCGGCGGCCGCGGCCTTCTTCGGCCCTTCCGCAGCAGGGAAGACGATTCTGTCATCAGTGCGGCAGTAGCGGTCGGCGAACATGCGGCCGACCGGATGATACTTCTCCATGTGCACGCGCATCGCCTTGGGGTCCCACAGCTCGTCGCGGATGTGGAAGCGCAGCCCCTCGCCGATCACGAGCTGGCGGTCGTCCTTGACGTTGATGACCTTCCAGGTCCGGCACTCCATCACCCAGGGCGCGTCGGCCAGGCGCGGCGGCTTGACGTCGACCGAGGGCGCGAGCCTGAGGCCGAGATAGTCAGGCTCGCCGATGTCGGGCGGGAAGTCGCCGCTCGATTCGTGCATGGCGCGCGCCAGGGGCTCGTCGGTGAGGTTGACGACGAACTGGCCGGTGCGCTCGATGTTCGTCCAGGTATCCTTGAGGCGCCCATCCGGCCGGCTGTTGAGCGAGAACATGCAGAGCGGCGGGTCCTCGGCGAAGACGTTGAAGAAGCTGAAGGGCGCGGCGTTGACCGTGCCGGTCGGGCCGAGCGTCGTCACCCAGGCGATGGGGCGCGGCAGCACGAAGGCGGTCAGGATCTTGTAGCGGTCGTGGTGGTTCACGTCGGAGACGGCGTATTGCATTTGAATTCCTTTGGTGGAGCGCGGACCTCGAGGTCCGCAAATCATGAGGCGGACCTGGAGGTCCGCGCTCCGTTCAGTTCGCCGGCTCGACTTTCACGCCGGTTCGCTCGGTGATCAGCTTGTAGTGCTCGGGGCGGCGGTGCCTGGCGAAGTTGAAGGTGGTGTTGCGGATGTACTCGCCGAGCGCCATGTCGCAGTCGTAGGAGATGACCTCGTCCTCCTCGGTCGTCGTCTTGGAGACGATCTCGCCGGTCGGCGCCACGATGGCCGACCCGCCGTGCAGGCTGAAGCCGTCTTCCTTGCCGGCCTTGGCCGTCGCCACCACCCAAATGCCGTTCTGGTAGGCGGCGGCCTGGATCGAGAGATTGTGGTGGAACACGCGCAGGTACGGCGGCTCCTTGGGCGCATAGACGTTGTCGGTCGGCGTGTTGTAGCCCAGCACCACCATCTCGGCGCCCTTCAGCCCCATGACGCGGAAGGTCTCGGGCCAGCGCCGGTCGTTGCAGATGCACTGGCCGACGATGACGTCGTCCCTGAACATCTTCCAGACGTTGAAGCCGAGGTCGCCGACCTCGAAGTACTTCTTCTCAAGATGCTGGTAGGGCGCCGCGGGCCGGTGCTCGGCGTGGCCGGGCAGGTGGACCTTGCGGTACTTGCCGACGATACGGCCGTCCGGTCCCACCAGGATCGAGGTGTTGAAGCGGTGGGGGCTGCCCTCCTCCTCGGTCAGCTCGGCGTAGCCCAGGTAGAAGCCGATGCCCTTCTCGCGCGCCAGCTCGAACAGCGGCAGCGTCTCGGGACTCGGCATCTGCGCCTCGAAATAGCGGTCGATCTCTTCCTGGTCCTCGATCCACCAGCGCGGGAAGAAGGTGGTGAGCGCCAGCTCGGGGAAGACCACGAATTTGGAGCCGCGCGAATTGGCCTCCTTCAGCATCTCGACCAGCCGCTTGACCACGCTCTTCCGGCTGTCGGCGCGATGGATGGCGCCGAGCTGGGCGGCGGAAACCTTCAGACGACGGGACATGGCTCTCTCTCTCGATCTCAACGCAGGTGGCGGTCGGGGACCATACGTCCATGCAAGATCCGGACAATGGCGAGCTCGCGGCTCGTCACCCGGTAAAACACAATATGCGAACCTTGAACAATACTCCTGTAGCCGGGTGCTATTTCGTCCCTCGCACGACCAAGGCGTGGAGAACGCGCAAGCTCGGCAAATCTTTCAGTGAGATCGTCGAGATACCGGGCCATTTGTGCCTGTCCCCACCGGTCGAACGTGTAGGCGGCGATCCCCTTGATATCCTGTCGAGCGCGGGGCGAGACGACAATTCGCAGCACGCTAACGCTTGCGCGCTCCGCTGCGGATGACCTCCCGCTTTATCGCCTCGGGGTCCCACGGAAGCGGCGGGCCGCTTTCTTCTCCTTCCCGGATCAGCTTTCGCAAGGCTTCAAGCTGCACCTTGCGATCGGCCTCTCGTTCCTGCAGGACGCGCAAAGCCTCGCGGATAACCTCGCTGGCGTTGTTGTAGTCGCCGCTCCTGACCTTTGCCTTCACAAAGCCTTCCAGCTTTGGCGTCAGTGAAATGTTCACAGGTGCTCACTTTGCTAAAGTTTAGCAAAGCCTAGCACAAGGGCAGCACCCCCTTCCAAGGCGAAGATATGGAGCAACTCCCTGGCAAGGATGGGTCGATTAACTCATAATTCGCAAAATGGCACATATGTTTCAGGCAAGAGGGGCGAGGAACATTTGACGGCACGACCGTCGACCGAATTCAGCATCGCGCTGAAGGCGCGCTTCGATGGGCTGTCGCCGCAGCTCCAGGAGGCGGCGCGCTGGGTGATCGACCATCCGGCCGACGTCGCCTTGCTGACGATGCGCGAGCAGGCGCGCCGCTGCGGGGTGGCACCGGCAACGCTCACCCGTCTCGCGCAGCATCTCGGATTGAGCGGCTACGATGACGTCCGCAGAGTCCACGCCGAAGCGGTGCGCGCGCGTCCCGAGAGCTTCCATGGCCGCGCCCAGGAACTGCTGGCGCGCCACGGCAGCGACGGCGATGCCAGCCTGGCGCAGGACATCTTCTCGTCCCTCGTCCGGCACCTCCAGGCCCTCGCGACGCCGGACGCCATCGAACGCATCGCCGCCGCCGCGGAGATGATCGCCGCGGCGGACCACGTCTTCTGCCTCGGCCAGCGATCGAGCTTCTCGGTCGCCTTCATCTTCCACTATGTCCGCTCGCTGTTCGGTTCCAAGTCGGTCCTGCTCGACGGGCCGGGCGCGACCGGCCGGGACAGCCTGCGCGCTGTCGGGCCGAAGGACGCGCTGCTCGCGATCACGGTCGATCCCTATGTCCGCGACACCGTCGAGACGGCACGTTACGCAAAATCCCGGGGCGCGCGCGTCGTCGCCATCAGCGACAGCGAGCTCTCGCCGCTCGCCGCCGTGGCCGACCGGACGATCGTGATCCGGACCGAAACGCCGTCGTTCTTCCATACGATGACCCCGGCCCTCGCAGCGGCCGAATGCCTGGCGGCGCTGGTGGCGGCGCGGCGCGGCAAGGAGACATTGTCGGCGCTGGCGGCGAGCGAACAGCAGCTCGCGGCGTTCGGCACCTATGTCGCCAAGAAGAAGAGCAAGAGAGTACGATCATGACCCACGTGCTGCATCGCCAGCTCAGGCACGACTATCCCGCGGCGGTCGTGGGGAGCGGCCTCACGATTCGCGACGCCGGCGGGAAGGAATACATCGACGCATCAGGCGGCGCGGCCGTGTCCTGCCTCGGCCATTCCAATCCCGACGTGCTGGCCGCGATGCATGCGCAGATCGATCGGCTCGACTATGCGCATACCGGCTTCTTCACGACCCCGGTCGCTGAGGAGCTTGCCGACGACCTGGTCGGGTACGCTCCGCCCGGGATCGGCCACGTCTATTTCACCAGCGGCGGGTCGGAATCGGTCGAGGCGGCGCTCAAGCTGGCGCGCCAGTACTTCGTCGAACGCGGCGAGCCGCAGCGCCGCCATTTCATCGGCCGCCTGCAGAGCTATCACGGCAACACGCTGGGCGCGCTCGCCGTCGGCGGCAACATGTGGCGGCGCCTGCCCTTCGAGCCGATCCTGCATCCCGCGCACCATGTCTCGCCGTGCTACGCGTATCGCGGCCGGCGCCCCGAGGAGACCCCCCAGGCCTACGGCGAGCGGCTGGCGGCGGAGCTGTCCGACAAGATCGACGAGCTGGGCGGCACCACCGTCATCGCCTTCATTGCCGAGACCGTGGTCGGGGCGACGCTCGGCGCGGTGCCGGCCGTTCCAGGATACTTCAGGCGCGTGCGCGAGATCTGCGACCGGCACGGCATCCTGCTCATCCTCGACGAGGTCATGTGCGGCATGGGCCGGACCGGCACCCTGTACGCCTGCGAACAGGAAGGGATCGCGCCCGACCTGATCACCATCGCCAAGGGGCTGGGCGGCGGCTACGTGCCGATCGGGGCGCTGCTGGTCGGCGACAAGATCGTCGAGGCGCTGTCGGAAGGCTCGGGCGCCTTCCAGCATGGCCATACCTACATGGGACATCCGCTGGCCTGCGCCGCGGCACTTGCCGTGCAGCGCGTGATCCGGCGCGACGGCCTGCTGGCCAATGTCCGTGAGCAGGGCGCCCACCTCTCCCGGCGGCTCGGCGAGCGCTTCGGCAATCACCCCTTCGTCGGCGACGTGCGCGGCCGCGGGCTTTTCCAGGCGATCGAGCTGGTCGCCGACCGCGGCAGCAAGGCGCCGTTCGATCCGGCGCGAAAGCTCCATGCCCGCATCAAGCAGAAGGCGATGGAGCGCGGCCTCATGGTCTATCCGATGGGCGGCACCGTCGACGGCGTGCGCGGCGACCACGTCCTTCTGGCGCCGCCCTTCATCGTCGACGGCGGCACGATCGACACCATCGTGGAGCGCCTGGGCGAGGCGGTCGACGACGCCCTCAAGACCTGAGTTCGGGGAAGCATCAACACGTCAACCAGCGAGAGGAGATCCAAGATGTTCAAGGCGAAATCCACCACCCTGGGCGGCCTGGCCGCCGCGGCCTTGGTGGCGCTGGCGTCCCTGCCGGCGCCGGCCGCAGCCCAGCAGAAGTTCGTCACCATCGGCACTGGCGGCGTCACCGGCGTGTACTACGCCGTCGGCGGCGCGGTCTGCCGGCTGATGAACAAGGACCGCAAGAAGACCGGCATCCGCTGCTCGGTCGAGTCCACCGGCGGCTCGGTGTTCAACGCCAACGCCATCAATTCCGGCGAGCAGGAATTCGGCCTGGCGCAGTCGGACGTGCAGTACAACGCCACGAAGGGCCTGGCGCAGTTCAAGGGCAAGCCGATGGGCGAGCTGCGCTCGGTCTTCTCCGTCCATCCCGAGCCGTTCACGGTGCTCGCCCGCAAGGAGGCCGGCATCACCAAGTTCGAGGACTTCAAGGGCAAGCGGTTCAACATCGGCAATCCGGGGTCGGGCACGCTGGCGTCGATGGAGGAGCTCCTGAAGCAGATGGGCTGGACCAAGGCCGACTTCTCGCTGGCCGCCGAGCTGAAGGCCGACGAGCAGGGCACCGCGCTCTGTGACAACAAGATCGACGGCTTCTTCTACGGCGTCGGCCATCCTTCGGCGGCAATCCAGGATCCGACCACGGCGTGCGGCGCCAAGCTGGTGCCGCTGACCGGCAAGGCGGTGGATGAGCTGGTGAAGGCCCATCCCTACTATGCCTACGCGACCATCCCGGGCGGCATGTACGCCAACAATCCCAACCCGACCAAGACCTATGGCGTGCTGGCCACCATGATCACCTCGGCCAAGGTGCCCGACGATGTCGTCTACGCGCTGGTCAAGGCGGTGTTCGAGAACTTCGACGAGTTCAAGAAGCTGCACCCGGCCTTCGCGCACCTCGATCCCCAGCACATGATCAAGGACGGCCTGTCGGCGCCGCTGCATCCGGGCGCGGTGAAGTACTACAAGGAAAAGGGCTGGATGTAGTCCGGCAATCAACGGCGCCGCGGCGCCTGACCCCGGAAGCGACGGTGCTCCGGGGTCAGGCGCCGCGAACCGGTCGGGGGCAACGATGAGCGACGCCACTACGCCAGCCGCTTCGCGCGAAGCGCTGGAGACCATGGTCGCGGAGGCGGATACCGGCGGCCGCAAGCCCTCCGGCTTGACGCGACGCCTGATCTTCGCCGTCGCGCTCTGCTGGTCGCTGTTCCAGCTCTGGTACGCATCGCCCCTGCCCTACCTGTTCAATGTCGGCGTGTTCAACGACGGCCAGGCGCGCGTCATCCATCTCTCCTTCGCCTTCCTCCTGGCCTTCACCAGCTTTCCGGCGCTGCGGCGCTCGCCGCGCGACCGCGTGCCGGTGACCGACTGGGTGCTGGCGGGCCTCGGCATCGCGGCCGCCGGCTACCTCCTGGTGTTCTACCGCGAGCTGTCGCAGCGCTCCGGCCTGCCGACCACGCCCGACGTGATCGTGTCGGTGATCGGCGTCGTCCTGCTGCTGGAGGCCGCGCGGCGCGCCGTCGGCCCGGCATTGGCCGCGATCGCCTCGATCATGCTGATCTACATCTTCGCCGGCCCGTGGCTGCCCGGCCTGCTCGCCCACAAGGGCGCCTCCCTGTCGCGCGTCGCCTCGCAGATGTGGCTGACCTCGGAAGGGATCTTCGGCGTCGCGCTGGGAGTCTCGACCAGCGTGGTGTTCCTGTTCGTGCTGTTCGGCAGCCTGCTCGAGCGCGCCGGAGCCGGGCACTATTTCATCCAGCTCGCCTTTTCCATGCTCGGCCAGTTCCGCGGCGGTCCGGCGAAGGCCGGCGTGGTCGCCTCCGGCATGACCGGGATGATCTCCGGCTCCTCGATCGCCAACACGGTGACCACCGGCACCTTCACCATTCCCCTGATGAAGCGCGTCGGCTATTCGGCGGTGAAGGCCGGCGCGATCGAATGCGCGGCCGGCGTCAACGGCCAGCTCATGCCGCCGGTCATGGGGGCGGCCGCCTTCCTGATCGCGGAGTATGTCGGCATCACCTACGCCGAAGTCGTCAAGCACGCCTTCGTGCCGGCCTTCCTGACCTACGGCGCGCTGTTCTACATCGTCGACATCGAGGCCGCCAAGATGGGCCTGCGCGGCCTGCCGCGCTCGCGCGCGGCGAACCTGCTGCAGTCGACGGCGCGCGGCCTGATGACGGTCTGCGGCATCATCATCCTGAGTGGCCTGGTCTACTGGGGCATCGGCTGGATGAAGTCGCTGTTCGGCGGCGCCGCCGGCTACGTTCTCGGCGCCCTCGTGATCGCCGCCTACCTCGCGCTTCTCGCCTACAAGGCGCGACATCCCGACCTGCCGCCCGACGACGTCACGCAGGCCATGCCGCAGGTGCCGGATTTCTACGACACGGCGCGCACCGGCCTGCACTATCTCCTGCCGGTGGTCGTCCTGATCTGGTGCCTCATGGTCGAGGAGCTGTCGCCGGGACTTTCGGCGTTCTGGGGCGCCGCCTTCCTGATCGCCATCATGCTGACGCAGCGCCCGCTGATCGCGGCGTTCCGCGGCGAAGTCCTCGCTCGGCGGCCCCCTGCGCCAGGGCTGGGCCGATCTTCTCGCCGCCCTCGAGGGGGCGGCGCGCAACATGACCGGCGTCGGCATCGCGACCGCCACCGCCGGCATCATCGTCGGCACCGTGGCGCTGACCGGCGTCGGCCTGGTGATGACGGAGATCGTCGAGACGGTGTCCGGCGGCAACCTGATCATCATGCTGGCCATGACGGCGGTGATCTGCCTGATCCTCGGCATGGGCATGCCGACCACCGCGAGCTACGTCGTGGTCGCGACCTTGATGGCGCCCGTCCTGGTCGAGCTTGCCGCGCAGAACGACCTCGCCGTGCCGTTGGTGGCGGTGCATCTGTTCGTGTTCTATTTCGGCCTGATGGCGGACGTGACGCCGCCGGTGGGGCTTGCCGCCTATGCCGCGGCGGCGATATCGGGAGCCGATCCGGTGAAAACCGGCATCCAGGGGTTCCGCTACGAGATCCGCACCGGGCTGCTGCCCTTCATCTTCATCTTCAACAGCGAACTGCTGCTGATCGATATCGAATCTCCCGTCCACCTGATCGTGGTCGTCGCCAGCGCGGTCATCGCCATGGGCTGCTTCGTGGCGGCGACGCAGAACTGGCTGCTCATCCGCAATCGCTGGTACGAGACCCTGGCGCTGTTCCTGATCTGCTTCACCCTGTTCCGGCCGGGTTTCTGGCTGGACCTGATCGAGCCGCCCTTCGAGGCGCGGCCGGCCAAGGAGATCGTCGCCGTCGCCCAGGCGACGCCGCCCGGCCAGACGCTGCGCTTCCGGGCCGACAGCCAGAACCGCGCCGGCGAGGATGTGGAGAAGCTGGTGCGGCTCGCGCTGCGCGACGGCAGGACCGGGACCGAGCGGCTTCGCGAATCCGGCCTCGTGCTGGACATGACAGGCGACAAGCCGGCCGTGCAGAGCGTGCGCTTCGGCAGCGAAGCGGCCAAGTACGGGCTGTCCGCGGGCGACGAGATCACGGCCGTGCTGGTGCCGGCCGAGCGGGTCGATCGCTACTGGCTGGCGGTGCCTGCGCTTTTCCTGCTGGGCCTGATCGTGATCCTGCAACGGCGGCGCAAGCAGCCCGCGTGAGCGCGACGGCTGGCCTGCCGGGGGGCCATCGTGCAAAGGTGGCTCGACCAAGAACAGACAAAAGCCACATGACCCAGGACAGCAGCACCTACTGGAAGAAGTCCCGCGTCGAGCTCCGGGCCGCGGGCTTCGACCCGGACCGCGCGGCGCAGAACAATGCCGTCGTCACCATCGCCAGCGCCTACACCAACGCCCATCGCTGCAACAACCGCGTGCGGCAGATCACCGACCTGCTGGTCGAGCTTCTGGCCGAACGCGGCGGGCAAGGGCTGATCGTCGGCGCGCCGGCGGTGTCCGACGCGCTGACGCAAGGCACGCCCACGGCGGGCTACAGCCTGGTGTCGCGCGACGTCGCCGCCGACTGCTTCGAGATCGGCCATTACGCCCACCACGGCGATGCGATGATCGTGATCTCCGGCTGCGACAAGACCGGCGCCGCCGCGCTGATGCCGCTCGCCCGCACCAATGCCTTCGGGCTGGTGCTGTATCCGGGCACCAGCTCGCCCGGCAAGGTGAACTTCGGCCCGTGGGCCGCCAAGGGCGCGAACCTCACCATCATGGACTGGGCCGAAGGCCGCGCCGCCAACGAGGCCGGCCGGCTCTCGGATGCGGAATTCCTGGAGCTCGAGCGCAACGTGCTGCCCGGCAGCGGCACCTGCGGGGCGATGTTCACCGCCAACACCATGAGCACGACCGCCGAGGCGATCGGCATGATGCTGCCGCACGGCGCCTCGCACCCGGCGGACTACGATGCGCAGAGCGACATCCACGCCGACGTGCGCGCGCAGGCGCGGGCGTCGGTCGACGCCCTCTACCGCCTGATCGCCGCCGGCATCCGGCCGCGCGACATCATGACGGAACGGGCCTTCGAGAACGCCATCACGACGGTCTATGCCATGGGCGGCTCGACCAACATGTACCTGCATCTCCTGGCTATCGCGCGCGAGGCCCAGGTGCCGATCACCATCGAGCGCATCCAGGCGATCGGCGAGCGCGTTCCCCTGCTCGCCAACCTGCAGCCGCATGGGCCCTACGCCATGACCAGCCTGCATGCGCTGGGCGGCGTGCCGATCGTGATGAAGGAACTGCTGCGCGCGGGCCTGCTGCACGGCGACGCGATGACGGTCACCGGCAGGACGCTGGCGGAGAATCTCGAGGCGGTGCCGACCCTGGAGCAGCTCGGCGCCCAGGACATCGTCTTCCCGGTCGACCGGCCGATCGCGCCGCCCAACAACCACATCAGCGTGCTCAAGGGCAATCTCGCCCCCGAAAGCTGCCTGCTGAAGCTCTCCGGCAAGACGCTGGAGAAGGGCGAATTCCGCGGCACCGCGCGGGTGTTCGAGTCGGAGGCCGAGGCGATGAAGGCGATCCGCGCCGGCGGGATCGTGGCCGGCACTGTCGTCGTGGTGCGCAACGTGGGCCCGGTGGGCGGGCCGGGCATGCCCGAGATGGTGATGCTCACCATCCAGCTCCAGGGACGCGGCCTCGGAGAAGGCGTGGCGCTGATCACCGACGGCCGCTTCTCCGGCGTGAGCCACGGCATCCTGATCGGCCACATCTCGCCGGAGGCCGCGCGCGGCGGGCCGATCGCGGCGGTGCGCGACGGCGACACGATCGTGATCGACCCGCAGGCGCGCACGCTGACCCTCGACGTCTCCGACGAAGAGATCGCCCGGCGCATGGCCGCCTGGCGGGCGCCCGATCCCGCGCGGGTTCGCCCGGGCTCGGTGCATGACAAGTACGTCCGGCTGGTGTCGTCAGCGCACCATGGCTGCGTCGTGTAAGGCGCACGCCCGCGTCCGCGATTGAAGCGGCGCCCAAAAGAATGCTTTATGACCGGCGATGGACGAAGTGGAAGCGCGCTTGGGGTCCGGAATGATGTTTTGGCGTATGGTATGCGTTGGTGCTGGCCTGCTGGCAGCCGGATGCGCCAGCACCCAGTTGAACTACAACACGGCTGACCTCGCGTCGTCGCTGGGGTCGCTGGCCAAGAGCCAGATCTTCTACAATGTGGCCGAGGCGCTCAACGATCCGGATTTCGTGCCCTCGCAGGTCACGCTCTCCATCGGCACGGCCCAGACGACCAACGCCGTCAACCCGACGATTTCGGTGCCGCTCGGGCCCTCCTTCACCACAACCAACCGGTTCACCTCGGGGCGCAACGCCGGCTCGCAGTTCACGACCCAGTTCGCGGCGGCCGCCCCCAGCCTCGGCGTGGGAGTAGTCAATTCGTGGAACCAGAGCTGGACCATGGTTCCCGCCAACTCGTCCAACCAGCTCAGGCGCCTGCGCGCGCTCTATCAGTTCGCGACGGGAACGTTGCCGCGCCAGGACCCGACCCACGAACCCACCGAGGAGGAGGCGGAAAAGCAGTTCCTCTGCGAGTATCCGCTGCAGGCACTGGCGATTCCGGCGTCGCCGCCCGGTGAGAACATCGCCTACGAGCTCGAGGGCTGCGTCGGCGATACCGAATTGACACGCAAACGACAGCGCTACGGCGATCCGACCTTCACCCAGGGCCCGAACTGCGTCGTCTGCGTCGACGACCTGAAGGCCAAGTTTCCGCGCCTGCACGTCAATCCGGCCCTGAAATATCACTTCATCCACCGCGCGTCCGAACGGACCGACGGCATGGTCAAGATCGGCTCGTACGGCCTGACGGCCTTCTATGTCTGCAACTCGGCCGGCTCAGACTGCCGCCTTGCCGCCAACCAGGAGCCGTTCGACGGCCGGAGGGCCTTCAGCGACTTCGTGCTGTTCGTGTACGAAGCCATGAGCCAGCCGGCCGCGGGTACCGGCAACGGGAAATCGACCGGAGGGTCGTTCGTCTATTCGGTCCGGTGAAAGCCCTCGCTCTCACCAGGACAGGCGCAGGCCGGCCATGAAGGCGTGGTTGTCGTTGCCTGAGCCGATCTCGCCGTCATAGCGCAGATAGACCGAGGTGTTGTCGGCCACCGCCGTCTTGGCCTGGAAGCCGATGACGGCGGCGTCGCGCTGCGGCGTCGCGCCGTAGACGGTGAAGTTGGCTCCCGGCGCGCCGGCGAAGGACGCGGTGATCGGCCGTCCCGTGTAGGCGTATTCGTGCTGCCAGCCGAGACGCAGCCCGAGATCGAGGCTGCGCCCGTTGCCCAGCCCGAAGGCGCCGTCCAGCTCGGCACCGAGGGTCGAGCGCACCGAGTTGGTGGTCTGCTGCTGCACATTGAGGCTGAGCGAGTCGGCGCCCCATTCCGAGAACGCACTCTGGTTGACGCTCATCACCTGCATGCGGGCGAACGGCGTCAGCGTCGCGGCGGCCGGCGCATAGACCGGCACCTTGTAGCCCAGCTCGGCCTGGCCCAGGAACTGGTTGGCGCCGGTGCTGCCGCTGGCGGTGCGCGGCGACAGGCCGGAGATCGAGATCTGGCGCTGCAGCTGGTTGTTCGAATAGGCGTAGCCCGCCAGCGCATCGGCATAGAAGGCGCCTTGCGTGTAGCTGCCGTAGGCCGCCACGCTCACGGCATCGCTCCAGCCGCTGCCCATGAAGCTGTTCACCCACTGCGTGCCGTGGATGTAGCCGACGCCGATGCCGGCCAGGAAGCGCGGGTTGAAGCGATAGTCGATGCCGGCCGCCGCGCCGCCGAAATTGTAGGAGAGCGTCGAGGCGTTGCCGTCGCCCTGCACCGAGCCCAGGCCGCCCAGGCCGCTCGCCCAGACGCTGAAGGGGCTGGTGGCGTCGCAGGCCGAGGCGTCGCAGGCCTGCGCCAGCGCGAGCCGCTGGCCGTTGCCCTGGCCACCGCGCGCCAGCGCCATCTGCTGGCCGAGCGCGTTCATGAACAGCGTGTTGCTGGCCAGGTTGATCGTGCCGAAGTCAGCCCAGGGCTCGCCGCTGATGGCGCTCAGCGCCAGCGGCCCCTGCTGCGTGTCGAGCACCGACAGCGCGCCGATCACCGTGGCGAAATCGCCGCTGGCATTGGTGTAGGATCGGTCGAGCGCATAGCCCACCGCGCGCTGGTTGGCCGTGTTGCCGAAGAAGCCGCTGAACGGGTCGTTCAGCAGCGCCAGGGTCAGGAACACATCGTCGGCGTCGTAGCCGAGCGACGCCGTCAGGAAGGCGAAGTTCTCATTGACGCCCGAGTAGGTGCCGTTCACGCCGCCGGTGGCGTGAAGGATGGTGTACGTCGTGTTCTTGACGTAGTTGCCGCCGTCGACCTGCACCTGCACCGTGCCGCCGTTGATGGTCGCGGTGCCGCCCACGTTCACGCGATCGTTCTGGCCGGCCGGGTTGACCTGGACCTGGTAGGTACCGCCGTTCGATACGAAGTTGCCGGTGACGGTCAGCGTACCGACCGAATTGCCGGGCGCCAAAATGCCGCCGTTGGAGGTGAAGCCGCCGATGGTGCCGCTGCCGCCCAGCATGCTGCCGGCCTCCAAGGTCACGCTGCTGGCCAGCGTGCCGTTGGCGTAGAGCGTACTGCCGCCGGTGACATTCGTCGGGCCGGTGTAGGTGGAGTTGCCGGTGAGGTTCAGCACGCCGCCGCCCTGCAGGGCCATGCCGCCGCTGCCCGTGATGGTGCTGGCGAGCGTGGTGGTGGCGGCGCTGTTGGTGGTGAGCGTGCCGGTACCCAGCGAGATCGTGCCGCCCGCGCCCGACAGGGCGCCCACCGTCTGGACATTGTTGCCCAGATCGAAAACACCGCCATTCACCGTGAGCGCGCCCGACGGATTGAGCGAGCCGCTGGCGCTCAGCAGGGCGAGCGTGCCCTGGTTCACCGTCGTGCCGCCTGAATAGGTGTTGTTGCCGCCGAGCGTCAGGATGCCGTCGCCCGTCTTGGTCAGTCCGCCCGGGCCGGCGATCGCGCCCACGACGCCGAGCGCGATGCCGCTACCGGTGTTGACCGTGCCGCCCGCGGCACCGAGGGTGACTGGCCGGGACGGGTCGAGGGAGAAGCTTGCGAGCGCCTGCAGCGCGCCGCCGTTCAGGGTGAGGCCGCCGCTCGTGGCGCCGAGGTTGTTGTCCGCCGAGATGGCCAGGGTCCCCCCATTGACCGTCCAGGGCGTCACGCTCGCCGTCGTGCCCGTGAGCGTCCAGGTGCTGCTGTCGCTCTTCTCGAAGACGCCGAAGCCGCGATACTGCCCGGCAGGGCGGACCTGCGAGACATTGAAGCTCGCATCGGCCGCGCCGCCCAGGCGCAAGGTATCGGCCGCGCTGAAGGCCACGACGTTGCCGACGATGGCCGAGCCGGATTGCAACTCCAGCACGTTGATGCCGCCCGTGAAGGTGACGGCATTGGCACGGATCGCACCATCGCCCCTCAGCCCGCCGATGATCGCGCCGGCGTTGATGACGGTGATTCCCGACCCGACGATGCCGGCGCCGCCCGCACCCGGACTTCCGCTGGCCGCGCCGAGCACGGTCCCGCCCGCGGCGCCGCCGTTGCCACCGATGATCGCGCCGGCATTGAGGAAGGTCGTGCCCGGGCTGGTGAGCAGCACGCCGACACCGCCGTCGCCGCCATTGCCGGCACTGAAGATCAGATCCTTTCCCTTGCCGCCCCGTCCACCGTTGCCGCCTATGATCGTGCCGAGATTGGTGCTGGTCGCCGCGTTGCCGGTGATGATGGCGCCGTAGCCGCCCGCGCCGCCGCCGCCGCCGCTGCCGTCCAAAAAGCCGCCGTCGCCACCGTGCCCGCCGCTGCCGCCGGCCAACGTTCCGTTATTGGTGATGCTGGCCGCACCGGCGCCGTTGCCGTTGAAACCACCACCACCGCCGCCGCCGGAGGATACAGGTAAGAAACCGGAGCCGCCGTCGGCACCGTTGGGGCTGCCCGCCGTGCCGCCGGCGCCACCGTCACCCGGCGTGAGGCCGCTGCCGTCACCGCCCTTGCCGCCTCCGGCCGCGCCGCCGCCGCCCGCGGAAATCCATGAGCCGTTGCCGCCGCTGGCGCCGTTGAAACCGGCGCCGCCGGCACCTCCGGAAGCAAGGATGGAAGCGCCGCCATTACCACCATCCGCCAAAGCCGGAATCGCCAGCAGCAGACAACCTGTCGACAACGGCGCCGCCACCCAATGAGCAACGCCCGACCGACGACCCCAATGCTTGCAGCCACCCATACACCACACCCAACAACTTGATTCCACAGCTCCCGGAGCGTGATTTACAGCACAAATGTAATATGTCAGGAAGGCTGCAATTAACTAATTGCAGTGAGCCTCAGAATTCCGCCGGGCAGCGACAGCGGCGTCAGAACAGGGGCTTTGCGCCGAACCGTGACATCGCCTGCAGCTCGGGCGCGGCCTGACCCTGCGGCTTGGCGGAGTCGGGCGAGGCGCAGGGCAGGAACCGGCCCGAGCCGCGATCGGCATTGAGCCGGCCGTCCTCGACCACGACGCGGCCGCGGCTCACCACCGTGACCGGCCAGCCCTTGATCTCGCGACCCTCGTATGGGCTGTAGCCGACATTGTCGTGGAGGTCCTGCCAGCGCAGCGTGACCTCCTTGTCGGCGTCCCAGATCGCGAAGTCGGCGTCGGAGCCCTCGGCGATCGTGCCCTTGCGCGGATAGAGGCCGTAGAGCTTGGCGTGGTTGGCCGAGGTCAGCGCCACGAACTGCTGGAGCGTGATGCGGCCCTTCTGCACGCCCTCGGAGAAAAGCAGTGGCAGGCGGATCTCCAGTCCCGGCACGCCGTTGGCCATCTCCTTGAAGGTGGTCTTGTCGCCCTTGGGAATCTTGCCCTTCTCGTTGAACTGGTAGGGCGCGTGGTCGGACGAGAAGGTCTGGAAGGTGCCGTCCTTGAGCGCCGCCCACACCGCCTCCTGTGCCGCCGAATCGCGCGGCGGCGGGCTGCAGCACCACATCGCGCCCTCGACGCCGGGCTTGTCCATGTCGTCGGCGGTGAGCGCGATATATTGCGGGCAGGTCTCGCCGAAGATCTTCAGCCCTTTCTTCTGCGCCTGCCGCAGCGTCTCGATGGCCTCGATCTCCGACATGTGCACGAGCAGCAGCGGCGCATCGACGAGACGCGCCAGCGAGATCGCGCGGTTGGTGGCCTCGGCCTCGGCCACGCGCGCATGGGCGATGGCGTGGAACCTGGGCGCGACGTGGCCCTGGTCGACCAGGTGATGCGCCAGCCACTGGATCATGTCGTGGTTCTCGGCATGCACCATGACCAGCGCGCCCTCGCGCCGCGCCAGGGCGAGGATGTCGAGCATCTGGTAGTCGCTGACCTTGAGCGCCTCGTAGGTCATGTAGATCTTGAACGAGGTGTAGCCATCCCGGATCAGCGCCGGCAGCTCCTGGCCCAGCACCTGCTCGGTCGGGTCGGAGACGATGAGGTGGAAAGCATAGTCGATCACCGCCTTGGGCGTGGCCGCCTCGTGGTAGTCCTTCACCACCTGGCGCAGCGACATGCCGCGATGCTGGGCGGCGAAGGGGATGACGGTGGTGGTGCCGCCGAACGCAGCCGAGACGGTGCCGGTGTAGAAATCGTCGGCGCACATCACGCCCATGCCCGACTTCTGCTCGATGTGGCAGTGGCTGTCGACGCCGCCCGGCAGGACGAACCTGCCGCCGGCGTCGATCTCGCGCGCGGCGGTGCCTTTGATGTCGGCGCCCAGGGCGGCGACCTTGCCGTCCTTCACGGCGATGTCACCTTCGCTCTGGCGCTCGGCGGTGACGATCTTGGCGTTGCGGACGATCAGGTCGTAGTCGGGCATTCTCTATTCTCGATCGGTTGGCCTTTGCGGAGCGCGGACCTCCAGGTCCGCATACCATGAGCAGACCTCGAGGTCCGCGCTCCGTCGATGACTATTCGGCGGCGAGCTTGGTCGGCTGGCCTGCCGCCGCGAGGCGCCGCTCGAGGCGGGCGATCAGCCGGTCGAGCTCGGCGCCGTCGGTCGAGGTGAGCGACGATCCGGGCGCGCGCTGGCGAGGCGACTTGATGGCGCCGCGGCGGAACAGCACCTCCTTGCGCAGCGCCAAGCCGACGCCGGGCTGCTGCTCGTGGCGCACCAGCGGCAGGTAGAGGTCGAACAGATCCTCGGCCTCCTCCGTCTTGCCGGCGGCGAACAGCGCACAGACTTGCACCAGCATCTCGGGCCAGGCAAAGCCGGTCATGGCGCCGTCGGCGCCGCGCCGCAGCTCCTGCGGCAGATAGAGCCCGCCATTGCCGACCAGGATCGACACGCGACGCCGACCGGCCTTCTTCTCGCCCTCGCGCACGCGCGTGAGCTTGGCCAGACCGGGGCAATCCTCGTGCTTCAGCATGACGAGCTGCCTGAAATCGTCGACCAGGCGCTCGAAGACCGACGGCGAAAGATAGACTCCGGTGGCCTGCGGATAGTCCTGGTAGACGACCGGGATGTCGGGCCCCAGCTCCTGGAAAACCTGCGCATAGTAGTTATAGACACCGTCGTCGCCCCTGAGCCCCGGTGGCGGCGCCACCATCACGCCCGCCGCGCCCTCGATCATGGCCTCGTGCGCCAGCCGCCGCACGTTCTCGAGGCCGGCATGGCTCACGCCCACGATCACCTGACGGCCCTGCGCGCGGCCGATCACGCGCCTGACGACGCTCAGCGACTCCTCGGACGTGAGCTTGTGCGCCTCGCCCATCATGCCGAGCAGCGTGAATCCATTTACGCCGCAGCCCAAATAAAAATCGGTCAACGTGTCGATGCTCGAAAGATCGAGCGCACCTTCGTCGGTGAAAGGCGTGGCGGCGATGATATAGACGCCGCTCGCCTTTTCGGTGAGTGCCTGCTCGCTCAGTTTCCCTGCGGACATCGACGATGCTCCTCGGCGCGTTTCTTGCAGCGGTCCGTGCAGTGGTCACGCCACCCGCGTTCGAGGATAGGGGAGCGAGTTCGTAAAGCCAATGGCGCGGCATATCGCCCACCGATTGATGATTTCACTGCCGGTTCTGCTGGGGGTGCTGCTGATCGGCTTCCTGCTGCTGCAGGTCGTGCCGACCGATCCGGCGACGGTCGTGGCCGGTCCCACCGCCACGAAGGCCGAGGTTGACGCCATTCGCCAGCAGCTCGGCCTCGACCAGCCGCTGTGGATCCAGTTCGCGCGCTACCTGGGCCGCGTGCTGCAGCTCGATCTCGGCCGCTCGATGATCTCCAACCGGCCGGTCTCCGAGGAGATCGCCCTCACCTTCTGGCCGACCGTGGAGCTGATGCTGGCCTGCCTCATATGGGCCGTACCGCTCGGCATCGCGCTCGGCACGCTGGCGGCGCGGCGGCGCGGCACCCTGGTCGATCGCGCCATCATGGCGCTGTCGGTGATGGGCGTGTCGGTGCCGATCTTCTGGGTCGGCCTGCTGCTCATCCAGTACGTCGGCGGCGCGGGCCTGCTGCCCTTCCAGGGTCGCGACGGGCCGATCTGGACCGCGTCGGGCCTGCTCAGCCTGGTGCTGCCGTCGCTGACACTGGGCGCGGTGTTCGTCGGGCCGGTGGCGCGCATGACGCGCACCTCGCTGCTGGAAACGCTCGGCGCCGACTATGTGCGCACGGCACGCGCGAAAGGCGCCTCCGACTGGCGCGTCACCATCCGCCACGCGCTGCGCAACGCGATGATCCCGGTCGTCACGCTGGTCGGCCTGCAGATCGGCTTCCTGCTCGGCGGCTCGATCGTGACCGAGACCATGTTCGCGTGGCCGGGCGTCGGCCGCATGGCGGTGGGCGCCATCACCTCGAGCGACTTCCCCCTGGCACAGGGCGCGATCCTGGTCCTCGCTGTGGGCTTCATGCTCGTCAATCTCGCCGTCGACGTGCTCTACGCCTATCTCGATCCGCGCATCGCCAGGTCATGACCGACGCCGCGATGCCCCTGCAGAGCGAGGCCGATCAGCGTGCCATCGCCGCGATCCGCCGCAAGAACGCGGTGTGGCGCCGCATCCTCCGGGATCCGGCGGCGGCCGCGGCGGCGATCTTCCTGCTCGCGATCGTGCTGGCCGCCGTCCTGGCGCCCCTGATCGCGCCGTTCGATCCCTACTCCAACAACATGCGCCTGCGCCTCTGCCCGCCCGGCGGCGCGCGTTGCGCCATGTACCTGCTGGGCGCCGACAACCAGGGCCGCGACATGCTGAGCCGCATCCTGTTCGGCCTGCGCGCCACCCTCGGCATCGGCGTGATCGCCGTCGCCGTCGGCGGCGGCCTGGGCGCGCTGATCGGCTTGAGCGCGGCATACTTCAGGCGCCTCGACACGCCGCTGATGCGGCTGGTCGACGTGCTGCTTTCCTTCCCCTCGATCCTGTTCGGGCTGGCCATCGCCGCCGTGCTGGGCACCGGCCTGTTCTCCCTCGTGCTCGCGCTCAGCGTCGCCGCCGTGCCCTCGATCGCCCGCATCGCGCGCGGCGCGGCGCAGTCGATCATGCAGCAGGAATACATGGAAGCGGGCCGCGCCGTCGGGCTGGGCGACGGCGCCCTGATCTGGCGCTACCTCGCGCGCAATTGCTGGCCGACCATCCTGATCTACATGACCTTGCAGCTCGGCCAGGCGATCCTGCTGGGCGCCGCCCTCTCCTTTCTCGGGCTGGGCGCGCAGCCGCCGACGGCCGAGCTCGGCAGCATGGCCGCCGACGGTCGCAAGTTCCTGCAGATCGCGCCCTGGGTCTCGACCCTGCCGTGCGCCGCGATCTTTCTCGTCGTTCTCGCATTCAACGTCCTGGGCGACGCGCTGCGCGACGCCCTGGATCCCAAGCTGAGGCAATAGGAGGTGTGGGTATGAGCAAGCGTATGATTTGGGCGGCAGTCGCCGCCGCGGCGGCGACCGGCGTGATGATGGGCGCCGCCGCGAGGCCGGCAATGGCGCAGAAGGTCGTGACCGTCGTTCGCGAGATCGACACCGATCGCTACGATCCGCACAAGTCGACGGCGCGGTCGGGCGCCGAGGTCATCTACATGATGGGCGACACGCTGGTGAATCTCGACTTCGACATGAAGACGCTGAAGCCGGGTCTGGCGAAGAGCTGGACGGTGTCGCCCGACGGCCTCACCTACACCTTCAAGCTGCGCGACGACGTCACCTTCTGCAGCGGCAAGAAGATGACCGCCAAGGACGTGGTCGCGACCTACGAGCGCTGGCGCGACCCGGAGACCAAGGGCCTGGTCAAATGGCGCATGGGCGACGTCGACACGATCACGGCGCCGGACGACTACACGGTGGAGTACAAGCTCAAGAAGCCGTTCTCCGAGCTGCTCTACCAGATGACGCAGTATTTCCACACCATCCTGAACGTCGACCAGGTCAAGCAGCTCGGCCCGGATTTCGGCGTCAAGGGCTTCGACGGCACCGGGCCGTTCTGCTTCGAAAGCTGGACGCCGCGCGATTCGACCGTGCTCACCAAGCACCAGGGCTACAAGTGGGGCCCGCCGATCTATGACGCGACCGAGGCGCAGGTCGACAAGGTGATCTGGAAGGTCGTGCCGGAGGAGAACACCCGCGTCACCGCCCTGCAGGCCGGCCAGGCCGATGTCAGCCAGTACGTGCCCTACTGGTCGCTCAAGGAGCTGATGGCCGACAAGAAGCTCTCCGTCACCAAGGCCGAGAACTACTTCTGGACCTACTTCATCGGCTTCAAGGTCGACAAAGAGCTGGTGCACGATGTGCGCGTGCGTCAGGCGATCAATCTCGCGGTCGACCAGAAGGCCATCACCGACGCCGTCACCTTCGGCTTCGCCGAGCCCGCCTCGACCATGCTGAGCCCGAGCGTGCTCGACTTCGACAAGAAGCTCGACCGCTCGCTCTACGGCGAGAACGTCAAGGAGGCGGAGAAGCTGCTCGACGAGGCCGGCTGGAAGAAGGGTTCCGACGGCTTCCGCTACAAGGACGGCAAGAAGCTGGCGCCGCTGATCTACGGCATCTCGGGCGCCTTCAAGGAGATCGCCGAGGCCGTGCAGGGCGACCTGCGCAAGGTCGGCATCGACCTGCAGATCCAGCTCTTCGATTCGACGGTGGCCTGGGGCAAGCTCGCGACCCAGGAGTTCGACGCCTTCGGCATGAGCTTCCCCTATGTCAGCGCGGGCGATGCGCTCAACCTCTACTTCCGCTCGGCCAACACGCCGACGCCCAACCGCATGAACTGGAAGGACAAGGAGACCGACGAGCTGCTGGAGAAGGGCTCGACCGCGACCGACGACGCCACCCGCGCGGCGGCCTATGCGGCGGTGCAGGAGAAGGTGCACGATGCCTTCGTCTGGATCCCGCTGTTCCACGAGCCGCTGTTCGTGGTGGCCGGCGCCAAGCTCAAGCCGATCAGGGCGCATGGCAACTACGGCTGCGGCCTCTACAAGGGGCTGGGGATCGCGTTCAAGTAATCGGCTTTCCTCCCCAGCGAAGCTGGGGCGGAAAACGCTTTGGAGGAGACCGAAATGAAAACCACCCGGATCGCCGACCTCGACCATGTGGTCGCGTGGGACGAATCCGAGCGGCGGCATGTCTATCTCGACGGCGGCGACCTCGTGTTCAAGGGCAACGAGGTCGTCCATGTCGGGCCGGGTTATGCAGGCACCGCCGACGCCACGCTCGACGGCAAGGGCCTCATGGCCATCCCGGGCTTCGTCAACGTGCACAGCCATCCCTTCTCGGAGCCGGCCAACAAGGGCCTGACCGAGGAATATGGCAGCGACAAGCTGGGCCAGAGCTCGCTCTACGAATACCTGCCGGTGTTCGGGCTCGACCCCGAGGATGCCGGCCCCTCGACACAGGTCGCGATGTCGGAGCTGCTGAAGAGCGGCGTCACCACCATCTCCGACCTGTCGATGAGCCGCGACGGCTGGGTCGACGACCTGGCGGCAACCGGCATCCGCGCCGTGGTCTGCCCGATGATGCGGCAGGGCTACTGGTACACCAGGAACGGCCACACGGTGGAATACGCCTGGGACGAGAAGGCCGGCGAGAAGGCCTTCGAAGCGGCGATGAAGACCATCGACGCCGCGATGGCGCATCCCAGCGGTCGCCTTTCCGGCATGGTCGGGCCCTCGCAGATCGACACCTGCAAGGAGGGCTACTTCAAGGAGGCGCACCAGGAGGCCAAGAAGCGCGGCATCCCGATGCAGACGCATGCCTGCCAGGCCGTCGTCGAGTTCTACGAGATGGTGCATCGCCACGGCAAGACGCCCATCGAATGGCTGGATTCGATCGGCGTGCTGGGGCCGGACCTGGTGATCGGCCACGGGATCTTCCTGAGCGACCATCCGCAGATCCATTATCCGCATGCCAACGACTTCGAGATGCTGCGCGATTCGGGTGCGGCGGTGGCGCACTGCCCGACGGTGTTCGCGCGGCGCGGCATGGCGCTGAACACGATCGGCCGCTACATGAATGCCGGCATCACGGTCGGCATCGGCACCGACACCTTTCCGCACAACATGGTCGATGAGATCCGGCTGGCCTGCTACGTGGCGCGCGTGCTCACCGGCAACTACAAGATGGGCACGACGCGGCACGCCTTCGAAGCGGCGACCGTGGGCGGCGCCAGGATCCTGCGCCGGCCCGACCTCGGCCGCCTGGCGCCGGGTTGCAAGGCCGACTTCTCGCTGGTCGACATGAGCCATCCCTACATGCAGCCGGCGCACGAGCCGGTGAGCAGCCTGATCTACTCGGCGAGCGAGCGCGCCATCCGCCACGTCTATGTCGACGGCGCCCAGGTGGTGAAGGACGGCAAGGTGCTGACCGTCGATGTCGAGGCGGCGACGGCGGGCCTGATCGAGGGCCAGCGCAAGCGCCTCAAGACGGTGAGCCAGCGCGACTGGGCCGGCCGCACCGCCGACCAGCTCGCCCCGCCGGTCTACGGCAAGAAGGACCACCTGCCGCAATCGAGGCCGGTGACGTGATTCATTGCTGACCCCCCTCCTCGACGTCAGGAACCTGCGTACCGAGTTCCGCTCGGGCGGCAGCGTGTTCGCCGCCGTCGACGGCGTCAGCTTCTCGCTGGCGCCGGGCGAGACGCTGGGCATCGTGGGCGAATCGGGCTGCGGCAAGTCGGTGACGTCGCTGTCGATCATGCGGCTGGTGCCCAACCCGCCGGGCCGCATCGCCGCCGGCGAGGTCCGGCTCGAGGGCCGCAATCTGCTCGAGCTGCCCGAGTCGGAGATGCGCGCCGTGCGCGGCGATGCCGTGTCGATGATCTTCCAGGAACCGATGACCAGCCTCAACCCGGTGCAGACGGTGGACGAGCAGATCGTCGAAGCCATCCGCCTGCACCGCGCCGTCTCCGCCGCCGAGGCGCGCGAACGCGCGCTGGCGATGCTGAAGCTGGTCAGGATCCCCTCGCCCGAGACGCGGCTCGACGAATATCCGCACCAGCTCTCGGGCGGCATGCGCCAGAGGGTCATGATCGCCATGGCGCTGGCCTGCGACCCCAAGATCCTGATCGCCGACGAGCCGACGACGGCGCTCGACGTTACCATCCAGGCGCAGATCCTCGACCTGCTGCGCGACCTGCGCGAGCGCACCGGCACGGCGATCATGCTGATCACGCACGATCTCGGCGTGGTGGCCGAGCTCGCCCACCGGGTGATCGTGATGTATGCCGGCCGCATCGTCGAGGAGGCGCCGGTCGACCTGCTGTTCGCCGACCCGCAGCATCCCTATACGCTCGGCCTGCTGGGCTCGATCCCGCGCCTGGGCAGCGACGGCGACGAACGGCTGACCGCCATCGAGGGCGTGGTGCCCAATCCCTTCGCGCTGCCGCAGGGCTGCCGCTTCAGTCCGCGCTGCCCCCTGGCCGATGCGCGCTGCAGGACCGAGCAGCCGTCGCTGCGCGAGGTCGGCCAGGGGAGCCAGGGGAGCCATCGCGCCGCCTGCTGGAAGGCGCCGCTCGATCTGGCGCTCGCGGGAGCCGCGGCGTCGTGAGCGAGCCCCTGCTCTCCATCGCCGGCCTCACCAAGCATTTCCCGGTGAAGCGCGGCGTGCTGTTCCAGAGCACGGTCGGCGCGGTGCGCGCCGTCGACGGCCTCACCTTCGACGTGGCGCCGGGCGAGACCCTGGCGCTGGTGGGCGAATCGGGCTGCGGCAAGTCGACGACCGGCCGCATGGTACTGCGCCTGATCGAGGCCACCTCGGGTACCATCCGCTTCGCCGGCCGCGACGTGCGCGCGCTCGACCGCGGCGCGCTGCGCGACCTCCGCCGCGACATGCAGATCATCTTCCAGGACCCTTACGCCTCGCTCAATCCGCGGCTCACGGTCGGCGAGACCCTGGCCGAGCCGTTGCGCCTGCACGGGCTTGCCGCAGGCGCGACGCTGCGCCGGCGCATCGACGAGCTGCTGGGCGAGGTCGGGCTGTCGGCCTGGCACGCGCTGCGCTATCCCGCACGAATTCTCCGGCGGCCAGCGCCAGAGGATCGGCATCGCCCGCGCGCTCGCCTCGCAGCCCAAGCTGATCGTATGCGACGAGCCGGTCTCGGCGCTCGACGTCTCGATCCAGGCGCAGGTCATCAACCTGCTGCAGGACCTCAAGCACCGGCTCGGGCTCTCCTACATCTTCATCGCCCACGACCTCGCCGTGGTGCGCCACATCAGCGATCGCGTGGCGGTGATGTATCTCGGCAAGATCGTCGAGCTCGCGCCCAAGAAGAGCCTGTTCGCCCTGCCGCGCCATCCCTATACCCAGGCGCTGCTCTCGGCCGTGCCGGTGCCCGATCCGACCGCCAAGCGCGCACGCATCCGGCTGGCGGGCGACGTGCCGAGCCCGCTCAATCCGCCGGCCGGCTGCCGCTTCCACACGCGCTGCGCCTACGCGCAGGAGCGCTGTCGCACCGAAGAGCCGCTGTTGCGGCCGGTCGGCGCCGAAGGCCAGGTCGTAGCCTGCCATTTCGCCGAGACGATCGTGCCGCCCACCCTGGTGCCCGAGAACGACCCGCCCTATGCGGCGCGGCTGGCCGCGCTGCGCCAGCTCGCCGCCGCCTAGACCAGCTGTCGATTACCTTGTCGGCACGGCTGAGACGCTTCTTGCGAGTGTGCCAGCGAGGCCGGTGTAATTCTCGGGACGGAGCGCCTTGAGCCGAGCCTTCGTCTCCGGGCTGATATCGAGGCCGTCGATGAAGGTGGTGAGATCTTCCAGCGTGACCTGTTTGCCGCGCGTGAGTGCCTTCAGCTTCTCATATGGCATCTCGACGTGGCGACGCGGAGGACCGTCTGTATCGCTTCGGCAAGGACCTCCGGATGCGCTACGAGCGCGTCGCGAAGGGCTTGTTCGTTCACGCCGACCTTGCCGAACCCGCGCACGAGCGCGTGATAGCCGATGAGCGAATGCGCGAATGCGGTGCCGAAGGTGCGCTCCACCGTGGAGTCCGAGAGATCGCGCTGCAGGCGCGAAATCGGATCCGAAGTGAAGAGCGAGTTGGCAACGCCGACTCCTTCCGCACTCGTCGGAAATCCCCTGGATCGAGACCATGGCCGGACAAGCCGACCAAGGTCCTGGGGGTCGGGCCCGAGTGCGGGCCGCTGGGCGGTGCGGCTATGGGAGAAGAGCGACGTCGCGCCGCCGCACAAGCATCTGTCGGCAGCCTTCGCCTTCATCCTGTCCGGCAGGCCAGGTGCGTGACAACGTCTTCAACCCCGCGACTTCCTGCACGAGGTGAACGGCATGGTGCACGGCGCCACCACGGCGTGGAGGACACCGAGTACCTGTTCTTCTGCGACGGCCCCGTCCTGTTCTTCGACAAGGACGGCTTCACCGGCTATCGCGGCTGGGAGCAGATCCTGCCGCATGCAGCAGGCGCGAACGGGCCAGCAAGGCGCCGAATGATCCAGCAGGTCGACGACTTTCGCGCCGAGGCGGCGGAGCTCCACCGCCTCCTGGCGTCGCTCGACGACGACGACTGGCCGCGCGCCACCCTGTTCAAGGGCTGGACGATCGACGACATCGTCCGCCATCTGCACATGGGGGACACGATGGCGCTGGCGTCCGCAACCGATCCAGCCGCGTTCGCCAGCCTGATGGCCGACATTCAGACGCAGCGGCGGAAGGGGCTGAGCCGCATCGAGGAGACGCGGCAGCGCCTGGGTGGCCTCGGCGGCCGTCCGCTGCTTGGACATTGGTATGAGACGCTGGATCGACTGTGCGACGTGCTCGGAAAGATGCCGGCCGACGCCCGCCTGAAATGGTCCGGCCCGGACATGGGCGTGCGCATGTTCACGACCGCCCGCCAGATGGAAACCTGGTCACACGCCCAGGCGATCTACGATCTGGTGGGCGTCGAGCGGCCCCCGCCCTTGCCGCGGCTGCGCAATATCGCCGAGATCGGCGTCCGCACCTTCGGCTGGACCTATCGCAACCGCGGCCTGCCAGTCCCAACGTTGACGCCTTACGTTCGCCTCGAAACGCCGTTTGGCGAGACCTGGGCGTGGAACGATCCTTCCGTCGAAGAGTCCGTGCAAGGCGACGCGGTGGCCTTCTGCCAGGTCGTCACGCAAACCCGCAACGTCGCCGACACGACGCTGTCGGTCGAGGGCGCGCAGGCGCGGCACTGGATGAGCATCGCCCAGTGCTTCGCCGGACCGCCGGAAACACCGCCGGCTCCCGGCGCCCGCCACATTCAGCAACGGAGGACATGATGGCCCCCAACGCGATCAAGCCCTTTCGCATCGCCGTCGGCGACGACGTTCTCGGCGACCTGAGATCGAGGTTGCACAATACGCGCTGGCCCGAGGCGGAGCTGGTAGACGACTGGAGCCAGGGCGTGCCCTTGGAGTGGATCAAGGACGTCTGTCGCTACTGGGCCGAGGAATACGACTGGCGGCGGCGGGAAGCGCTGCTCAACCGGTTCCCGCAGTTCACCACCGCGATCGACGGACTCGACATCCATTTCGTCCATGCACGCTCGCCGCATCCCGGCGCCCTGCCGCTGGTCATCACCCATGGCTGGCCAGGCTCGATCGTCGAGTTCCACAAGGTGATCGAGCCATTGGTCGATCCGGTGGCGCATAGCGGCTCCGCAGCCGACGCCTTCCACGTCGTCTGCCCGTCCCTGCCGGGCTTCGGCTTCTCGGGAAAGCCCACGACGACCGGCTGGGGCATAGACCGCATCGCCGCGGCCTGGGCAAGGCTGATGGAGCGCCTGGGCTATGCGCGCTACGGCGCGCAGGGCGGCGACTGGGGCTCCGCGGTGACCACCGCGCTCGGCGCGCTGGATGCGGGGCATTGCGCCGGCATCCACATCACGCTCGCCATGGCATCGCGGCCACAGGTCGAGGGCGAGCCCACGCCGGACGAGGCGCGCGCGCTCAAGGGCATCAAATATTACGCCGATTGGGACTCCGGCTATTCCAAGCAGCAGTCGACGCGACCACAGACGGTCGGCTACGGCCTCACCGATTCACCGGGCGGCCAGGCCGCCTGGATCCTGGAGAAGTTCTGGGCCTGGACCGATTGCGACGGGCATCCCGAGAACATCCTCGGCCGCGACGAGTTGCTGGACAACGTCATGCTCTATTGGGTGACGGCGTCAGCTGCCTCGTCGGCGCGCCTCTATTGGGAGAGCTTCGGGCCGGAGCGCCGCAGCGTCCACAAGGTCGGCGTGCCGACCGGCGTGGCCGTCTTCCCGCGCGAGATCGTGACGCCGGTGCGGAAATGGATGGAAGGCAATTTCACCAACATCCGCCATTGGAACGAGATGCCCAAGGGCGGCCATTTCGCCGCCTTCGAGCAGCCCGGGCTGTTCGTCGAAGAGGTGCGGGCGTTCTTCCGGACGTTGCGGTAGCCCGCCTCGCCAACTTCGCCGGGGGAGAAAAAATCAGACCGAAGGCACGCCGGAGGTCGTGGAATACTCGAAATGCAGCGGCGTCTCGGGATGGATCAGCACATAAGCCGAGCGCGCGGCGATGGCGGCCTCGGCGAAGCCGGTCAGGATCAGCTTCAGCTTGCCGGGATAGGTGACGACATCGCCGATGGCGAAGATGCCGGGCTTGCTGGTCGCCGCCGTCGACGCGTCGACGGCGATCTGGTTGTGCTGCAACGCGAGCTCCCAGTCGGCGATCGGGCCAAGCGACATGGAGAGGCCGAAGAAGGGCAGCAGCACGTCGGCCTCAATGAGCCTGGCGGCGCCGTCGAGCGTGGCCACCGTGACCGCCGTGAGCTGCCCGTTGGCGCCGTCCAGCCCCTGGAGCTGATAGGGCACGACGAGATCGATCTTGCCGGCCCGGGCCAGCGCCTTGAGCCTGGCCTCGCTCTCGGGCGCGGCGCGGAACTTGTCGCGGCGATGGACCACCGAGACACGGGCCGCCAGCTCGGCCAGCGACAGCGCCCAATCGACGGCGGTGTCGCCGCCGCCCGCGATCACGACCTTCTTGCCGCGGAAATTCTCGCGCTGGGTAACGTAGTAGAAGACGCTCTTGCCCTCGAAGGCCTCGATGCCCGGCAGCGGAGGACGATTGGGACCGAAGGCGCCGACGCCGGCGGCGACGATCACCGCCCGCGCCTGCAGGACGGTGCCCTTGGAGGTGGTGACCTGCCAGAAGCCGCCGTTCAGCGCCTCCAGCGCCTGGACCTGCTCGCCGAGATGATAGACCGGGCGGAAGGACGCGGCCTGCGCCTTCAGCCGCACCACCAGCTCGGCCGCCTCGATGCGGGGAAAGCCCGGGATGTCGTAGATCGGCTTCTCGGGATAGAGCGCCGTGCATTGGCCGCCGGCATCGTCGAGCACGTCGACGACATGGCAGCGCAGCCGCACCATGCCGCATTCGAACACGGCGAACAGGCCGACCGGCCCCGCCCCCACGATCACGACGTCCGTCTGCTGCGTATGTGCGTTGGCCATGATCCCAAGGTGGCGAAGAAAAACCCCAAAATAAAGTCCCCGGCCCCGCAGATTCAAAGAGGGGGACCGGGGACTGAATTTGGTAGCTGGGGGCGGACTTGAACCGCCGACCCCGGCATTATGAGTGCCGTGCTCTAACCAGCTGAGCTACCCAGCCATGGGTGGGCGGTATTAAGGGCGGCCGGGGCGGACTGTCAAGAAACGCCCGGGACCGGTCGCTGGCGCCTATTTCTCGCGCATCGAGCGCTGGTCCCACAGGCGCACGAGGTAGCCGTCGGGATCGGCCAGCTCCGGTCCGTAGCCCCAGAAATTCTTCTGCGGCCTGTGCGCGAAGGCCACGCCGCGGGCCGTCCATTGCGCGAAGGTCGCATCGACGTCGTCGACCTGGAACCACAGCGCGATGCCGTTGGGCGCCACCGGCGGCCCTTCCTGCAGGAAGATCGCAAAGCCCTCGCCGTCCTGCAGCGCCACGACGCGCCGGTCCGGCACCTCGAACTCGACCTTGAGACCCAGGGCGGAAACGTACCAGTCGCGCGAGCGGTCGAGATCGCTGACCGGGATGTTGAGATGGTCGAACTTCATCACGCGAAGCGCCTTATGAAGCCGCCGCCCAGCACGCGGCTGCCGGTGCCGGCATCATACACCACGCAGGCCTGGCCCGGCGAGATGCCGATCTCGGGCTCGGCGAAGCGCACGACGGCGCCGTCATGCGCGCGCTCGATCTCGGCCGACCGCAGCGCCTGGCTCGAGCGCACGCGGACCTTGACCGGCAGCGCGCCATCGTGGAGCGGCGGGCCGATCCAGTTGAGGTCGTAAAGCGCGATCTCGCCGCGGCCGAGCGCCGAACGCGGGCCGACGACGACGCGGCGCGCCTCGGGCTCCAGGCGCACGACATAGAGCGGCTCGTTGTCGGTCCCGTCGCGGTCGCCGAGCGCCAAGCCACGGCGCTGGCCGACGGTGAAGCGCACGATGCCGTCGTGACGGCCGACGACGCGGCCTTGCAGATCGACGATGTCCCCGGGTTCGGCCGCCTCGGGCCTGAGCTTCTGGACCACCGACGCGTAGTCGCCGCCCGGCACGAAGCAGATGTCCTGGCTGTCGGGCTTGTCGGCCACCGGCAGGCCGAAACGCTCCGCGAGCGCGCGCGTCTCGCTCTTGGGCAGATGGCCGAGCGGAAAACGCAGGAAACCGAGCTGCTCGGCCGTCGTGCCGAACAGGAAGTAGCTCTGGTCGCGCGACGGGTCGGCGCCGCGATGCAGCTCGGGACCGGCCTCGCCCACGAGGCGCCGCACATAGTGGCCGGTCGCCAGCGCCTCGGCGCCCAGCTCGCGCGCCGTCTTGAGCAGGTCGCGGAACTTGACGGTACGGTTGCAGGCGATGCAGGGCACCGGAGTCTCACCGCGCACGTAGGAGTTGGCGAAGGAATCCATCACCTCGGCACGAAAGCGGCTTTCGTAGTCGAGCACGTAGTGCGGGATGGCCAGCAGGTCGGCGACCTGGCGGGCATCGAGTATGTCCTGGCCGGCGCAGCAGGCGCCGGTCCGCCCGACCGCCACGCCATGGTCGTAGAGCTGCAGGGTGACGCCCACCACGTCATAGCCCTGCTCCTTCAGCAGCGCCGCCGTCACCGACGAATCGACGCCGCCCGACATTGCGACGACCACGCGGGTGTCGCCGGGCGCCTTGTCGATGTCGAGCGAGTTCCGGGCCATGGCGCGGCTTATATAGGCCCCGCCATCAACGCCCGCCAGCCGCCTAGTCGCGCCGGGCAGCCGGTGTCGCGCACGGCCTTGGCCACGCCGTTGCGGTCGTAGACGATCATCACCCGGTCGCCCATCTGCACGTCGCCATCGTCGTACTGGGCGATGGTGACGCGCTGGCCGCCATCCTTCTGCACCGTCACCTCGATGCCGCGGCGCGAGGAGTTCTGGTCGATGGCCGTGCCGGCGATCGCGCCGCCCACCGCGCCCAGCAGGCCGCCGACCACGGCGCCACCCACCGAGTTGGTCGTGGCCGCGCCGATCGCCGCGCCGCCCGCGGCGCCAATGCCGCCGCCGACCAGCGTGCCGTCGCTCACGCCCGAGTTTCTGCCGCGCACCGGCACCTCGCGGATGGCCACCACGCGCCCGGTCTCGCCGCGATAGCCGCTCGCCGTGTTGACGACACCGGGCTGGACGGAATTGCGGTTCTCGCAGGCAGCCAGACCCGTCAACAAGGCCAGCGGCAACAGAAGGCTGACCAACCACTTGCCGACCATCGATATCCTCTTTGCAACTCAACTCGTGAAAACGGTTTGGCTCAGTCGGGGTTGCGCGAGGTATCGCGTACGACCTGGGCGACGCCCTGGCGGTTCTGCACGATCTGCACCCTGTCGCCGAGCTGGATGTCGCCATCGTCGCGCTGTGCCACGGTGACCTGCTGGCCGTCGTCGCGTTGGACCGTGACCTCGATGCCGCGGCCGCCATAGGTGCCGCTGCCATAGTTGCCGCTGGCGATGGTGCCGGCGATGGCGCCGCCCACCAGGCCGATCAGCGCCCCGACGATGCCGCCGCCCAGCGACTGGCTGGTGATAGCGCCGACCGTGGCGCCGCCCGCCGCGCCGATCAGACCGCCGATCAACGGGCCGTTGCCACCCGATCCGCCGCCGCCCGAACCCTGCAGGCCCACCTCATTGATCGACACCACCCGGCCGCTTTGGCCCACCGGGCTCGGCCCGTAGGCGCTGCCCTGAGCCGGCGGGTTCGGTGCAGATACCGGGGTATAGGGACCCGCAGCAGGCGGGCTGCCATAGGAGCCGCTTGCGGGAGCCGGAGCGGAGGAGGTGTAGACGACGCCGGCCGGGACGGCGTTGGAAGAGCACGCGCTCAGGCCTGCCGCCAGCAGCAACGGCAGCATCCCAAGACGGACCGACTTGCCCCTCATGATACCCTCCCAGGCGTCACCTATGTACGAGTGCATTTTCGACCAAATTGCGGCGGGCGGCTAGTCGCGCTCTTCGATCCAAGCCGCCTGGATCGCTTCCAGGATCTTTTCGTTCGAGCGGCTGGGATCGCCGGCAAAATCGGGCAATTCCATCACCCAGCGATGCAAGTCGGTGAAACGCAGATTGACGTTGTCGACCTCAGGGTGGCGTTCCTCGAGCTCGATCGCGATATCGTGAATGTCGGTCCAGCCGAGCTTGCGCGCCATCGCCCCCCTCCTACTTGTCGACCATCATGTTGCGGGTGGCCGCCGGCAGCCTGACCACCAGCCCGTCGAGCGCCTCGGTCATGCGGATCTGGCAGCCCAGCCGCGAGGTGTGTGTCAGGCCGAAGGCCAGGTCGAGCATGTCCTCCTCGTCCTCGCTGGCCGGGCCGAGCTTGTCGAACCATTCGTTGTCGACGATGACATGGCAGGTCGAGCAGGCGAGCGAGCCCTCGCAGGCGCCCTCGATGTCGACGTGGTTGCGATGGGCGATCTCCAGCACGCTGAGACCGAGCGGCGCCTCAACCTCCTTGCGCGAACCATCCTTGAGTATGAACGTCATCTTCGGCATCCGGCAAAAACCTCTTCACTCGCCCACGCGGCCTTCCAGTTCCCTGATCGACAATCCCGACAACGCGTCGCGGATGCCGCGGTCCATGCGGCGCTCGGCAAAAGGCTTGCTGAGCGCCTCCAGAGCCTCGGCGGCCGCGCCGATCTCGTCACGGTTGTCGCCCGCCACAGCGCTTTCGAGGCGGGCGCGCCCGGCGTCGATCGCCGCGCGCTCCTCGCCGTTCAGCAAGGCGCCGTCCTTGGCCAGGGCCGCCTCGAGCGCCAGCAGGCTGCGCCGGGCCTCGACCCGCGCCTCGGTCAGCAGCCGCGCGGTCATGTCGGCTTCGGCATTCTCCAGGCTGTCATAGAGCATGTCGGCCATGTCCTCGTGCGACAGGCCGTAGGACGGCTTGACCTCGATGCGCTGCGCAACTCCCGTGGTGCGCTCCTCGGCCGACACGGTGAGCAGTCCGTCGGCGTCGACGGCGAAGGTGACGCGGATGCGCGCGGCGCCGGCCGTCATCGGCGGGATGCCCAGCAGCTCGAAGCGCGCCAGGCTGCGGCAGTCGGCCACCATCTCGCGTTCGCCCTGAACGACATGGATCGCCATCGCCGTCTGGCCGTCCTGGTAGGTGGTGAAGTCCTGTGCAAGCTGGACCGGGATTGGCGTGTTGCGCGGGACGACCTTCTCGACGATGCCGCCCATTGTCTCGAGCCCCAGCGACAGCGGCGTGACGTCGAGCAGCAGCGTGTCGGAGCCGCCGGTCAGCGCCTCGGCCTGCAGCGCCGCGCCCAGAGCCACGACCTCGTCCGGATCGATGTCGGTGAGCGGCGGCTTGCCGATCAAACGGGCGACCTCGGCACGCACCAGCGGCACGCGCGTCGAGCCGCCGACCAGCACCACGCCCTGCACTTCCGCCGCCGTCATGCCGGCATCGGCCAGCACGCCGCCGGCGATGTCGAGCGTGCGCTTCACGTAGGCCACGATCATCGCCTCGAAGTCGGCGCGGCTCAGCGCATGGAACGACGGCACGCCGGCAATCTCCAGCCGGCCCGACGCCTGCTCGCGGTCGGAGAGCTGCTCCTTCATCTGGCGGGCAAGCGCCAGCGCCGTCTTGACCGCGGCCTCGTCGACGCGGTCGGCCAATCCGTCCTTCCGGCGTTCGGCCAGCATGCGCTCGGCGACAGCGCGGTCGAAGTCGTCGCCGCCCAGCGCGGTGTCGCCGCCGGTCGCCAGCACCTGGAAGACGCCCTTCTCCAGCCGCAGCAGCGAGAAGTCGAAGGTGCCGCCGCCCAGGTCGTAGACGGCGTAGAGGCCTTCCGATCCCTTGTCCAAGCCGTAGGCCAGCGCCGCCGCCGTCGGCTCGTTGACCAGACGAAGCACTTCGAGGCCCGCCACGCGGGCCGCGTCGCGCGTGGCGGTGCGCGCGGCATCGTCGAAATAGGCGGGCACGGTGATGACCGCGCGCTCGACGGGCTTTTCCAGCGCCTGCTCGGCGCGCGCACGCAGGGCCTTCAGGATCTCGGCCGAGATCTCGACCGGCGAGCGCGCCCTGCCGCCGATCCTGAGCTTGACCATGTCGGTCTCGCCGCTACCCGGCTCGATCTCGTAGGGCAGCACGCCCGCCACGGCATGCAAATCAGCGGCGCCGCGGCCCATCAGGCGCTTGATCGAGGCCACGACATTGCGCGGCTCACCGGCCATCAGCTCACGCGCGGCGTCGCCCACCAGCACGCCGCCCGCCCGCGGATAGGCCACGACCGACGGCACCAGCGCCTTGCCCGTCTCGTCGTGCAGCGCCGCCGGCACGCCCTCGCGGGCGATCGCGACGACGGAATTGGTCGTGCCGAGATCGATGCCGACGGCGAGCGAACCCTCGCCGGCATGCGGCAGTGGCGTTTCGCCTGGCTCGTGGATCTCCAGCAGACTCATGCCTTCACTCGTTCGAGATTGGTGCGCCGCGCCCGCGCTTCCTCGGCGAACTTGTCGAGGTAGCGCAGGCGAAGGAGCGCCTTTCTGATGGCGGGCTTGTCGTCCCGCAAGAACAAACCGCCGAGGCCGGCGAGTGCGGCCTGCATGTCCTGCCGCGCCCCCGCGGCGAGCGCGTCGATCGCCGCGACGGTTTCGGCCTCGTGCAGCGCCTCGCGGGTTTCCATCGCCTCCATCAGCAGGTCCGGGTCGTCGATCGTCTTGCCGTCACCGGGCAGAATGACGCCGTTCAACCCGGCGAAGTAGACGGCGCGGGAAAGCGGATCCTTCAGGGTCCGATAGGCGTCGTTCAGCGCGGCGGCCTCAGTCGAGGCCCTGGCCCGCTCCTCCGATGGACGACCGACGAAGCGATCGGGATGCCATTGACGCTGGAGCGCGAAATAGGCCCTGTCGAGCGACGCGGGCTCCAAGTCCAGCGCCGCCGGCAGTCCCAGCCGCGCGAAATGATCCATGGCCCGACTTCAGACGTGGAAGGATTCGCCGCAGCCGCAGCGGCCCTTCTCGTTCGGGTTCTTGAACACGAAGCCCGACTTCAGCTTCTCCTCGGCATAGTCCATCTCGGTGCCGATCAGGAACAGCGACGCCTTGGGGTCGATCAGGAGCTTGACGCCGCCGGTCTCGACGACCTCGTCCATCGGCTGCGCGCTGTCGGCGAACTCGAGCGTATAGGAGAGGCCCGAGCAGCCCTTGCTGCGCACGCCGATGCGGATGCCGGCGGTCGGCTTGCTACGGCCCTCGATCAGCGCCTTGACGCGCTCGGCGGCCGCCGGCGTAACGCTCATCACCTGCGGCCGCGGCCGGCGGGGCCGCGGCGCGGCAGGCGCCGTCGTTGTCGCCTGGGGCGTCTGGGTCGTCGTGCTCATACGCTCTTGCTCCGTGGCCTACTCGGCGGCTTCCTGGGACTCGTCCTTCCGGGTCGTCTTGGCGCGATAGTCGGCGATGGCCGCCTTGATCGCATCCTCGGCCAGGACCGAGCAGTGGATCTTCACCGGCGGCAACGCCAGATGCCTGGCGATGTCGGTGTTCTTGATCGTCTCGGCCTCGTCGATCGTCTTGCCCTTCACCCATTCGGTGACGAGCGAGGACGAAGCGATCGCCGAGCCGCAGCCGAAGGTCTTGAACTTGGCGTCCTCGATCAGCCCGTCCGGACCGACCTTGATCTGCAGCTTCATGACGTCGCCGCAGGCCGGCGCGCCGACCAGGCCGGTGCCGACGTCCTCGGAAGTCTTGTCGAGCGACCCGATGTTGCGGGGGTTCTCGTAGTGATCGATCAGCTTTTCGCTGTAGGCCATGACATTCTCCTCAAAATTTCGACGGGCTCAGTGAGCCGCCCATTCGATCGACTTCATATCGACACCCTCCTGGGCCATCTCCCAGAGCGGGCTCATTGCACGCAGCTTGTTGACGTGGTGCACCAGCTCGTCGACCGCGGTGTCGACCTCGTGCTCGGTCGTGAAACGGCCGAGGCCGATGCGCAATGACGTATGAGCCATGTCTTCCTCCACGCCCAGCGCGCGCAGCACGTAACTGGGCTCGAGCGAGGCGGAAGTGCAGGCCGAACCGGACGACACCGACAGGCCCTTGATGCCCATCATCAGAGACTCACCTTCGACGTAGGCAAAGCCGATGTTGAGGTTGCCTGGAATGCGATGTTCGAGATCGCCGTTCACGTGGATGTCCGTCAGCTTGGCACTCAGCCCCTTCAGCATGCGCGCCTGGAGCTTGGCGAGACGCTTGGACTCCGCGTCCATCTCCTTCATGGCGATCTCGGCGGCCTCGCCCAGCCCGACGCAAAGCGGGGTCGGCAAGGTGCCCGACCGAAAGCCGCGCTCCTGGCCGCCGCCCACGATCAGCGGCACCAGACGCACGCGCGGCTTGCGCCGCACGTAGAGCGCGCCGATACCCTTGGGTCCGTAGATCTTGTGGCCGGAGATGCTCATGAGGTCGATGTTCATCGCCTCGACGTCGAGCGGGATCTTGCCGGCGGCTTGGGCTGCATCGGTGTGGAAGAAGGCCTTCTTCTCGCGGCAGATCTTGCCGATCTCGGCCAGCGGCTGGATGACACCGATCTCGTTGTTCACCGCCATGATCGAGACCACGACGGTCTTGTCGGTGACGGCCGCACGCAGCACTTCGAGATCGATCAGGCCGTTCTTCTGCACCGGCAGGTAGGTCACCTCGAAGCCCTGCTGCTCGAGATGGCGGCAGGTGTCGAGCACGCACTTGTGCTCGGTCACGGTGGTGACGATGTGGTTCTTGCGGTCCTTGTAGAACTCGGCGACGCCACGAATGGCGAGGTTGTTCGACTCGGTGGCGCCGGACGTGAAGATCACTTCCTTCTCGTCGGCGCCGATCAGCTTGGCGACCTGGGCGCGCGCCTTCTCGACCCCCTCCTCGGCTTCCCAGCCGTAGGAATGGCTGCGCGAATGCGGGTTGCCGAACTTGTGGGTGAAGTAAGGCATCATCGCTTCCAGGACGCGCGGATCCAACGGCGTCGTGGCCTGATAGTCGAGGTAGATCGGCTGATCGTTGCGCCGGATCTGGGTGAGAACGGTCATGCTAACCCCTTGAAATTCCTAGGCCGCCTGAGCGGGCAGTAAATCCGACTGCACTACTCGGGTATATAGGTCCCGCCAAGCCGCGATCAAGCGTTCGATTTCCTCCGGGCGGGTATTCCAGCCCAAACTTATTCTGATAGCCGTCCCGGCCGCGGCATCTTCCACGCCCATGGCCGCGAGCACGGCCGAGCGCTGCACCTTGCCCGACGAGCAGGCCGCGCCGGCGCTGACGCAGACATTGGCAAGATCGAGCGCCATGACCTGGGTCTCGGCCCTGACGCCCGGCATCGAAATGCAGGTCGTATTGCCGAGCCGGCGCGCGCCGGCACCGAACACCTGCGCGCCCGGCGCAATCGCGCGCAGCGACGCTTCGAGGTCGTCGCGCAGGCCATCGACGGCGAGCCCGTTGCGGGCCGCCGCGATGGCGGCACCGAAACCGGCGATGCCGGCCACATTCTCGGTGCCGGCCCGGCGATTGGATTCCTGCCCCCCGCCGCGCCGATCCGGCGCAAAGGGCACGCCTTCGCGGATCACGAGCGCGCCGACGCCGGTCGGACCGCCCAGCTTGTGGGCGGAGAGGCTGAGATAGTCGACGCCAAGACCGTGCAGATCGAGCGGCGCCTTGCCCGCGCCCTGCACCGCATCGCAATGCACCAGCGCGCCAGCACGGCGCGCCAGCCGCACGACATCGGCGATCGGCTGCATTACGCCGGTTTCGTTGTTGGCGAACATCACCGACACCAAGGCGGGCTTGTCCGACGCCGCGAGCCGGCGCTCGAGTCCCCCGAGATCGACGATACCATCGCCATCGACCGCAACGACCTCCGCCTCCGGCACGGCCTTGAGGACGCTGTCATGCTCAACGGCCGATACCAGCACGCGCTTTCGCCCGCTGCTCCGCAGCGCCATGTTGTTGGCTTCGGTGCCGCCGGAAGCGAACACAACTTCGGCCGGCACGGCGCCGACCAGCGCCGCCACCTCGCGGCGCGCCGCATCGACCAGGCTGCGCGCCCGGCGGCCGGCGCGATGCACCGACGACGGATTGCCGCCCGCACGCAGCGCTTCGACCATGGCGTCGAACGCCTGCGGCCGGAGCGGGCTGGTGGCGTTGTGGTCCAGGTACGCGAGCGCGGCCATGCAGGCGACCCTAGCTGGCAGCAGCCATCGAGTCCGACTGGGCGGCGGCGGCCGGCGCCTCGACGATGCGGGTGCTGATCTTGCGCTCCAGCACGTCAAGCAGGGTCACCGAGCTCAGGAACATTTCGATCTGGTTGCCCAATTCCTCCCACAGATCGTGGGTCAGGCACTTGCTGCGGTCGGCGCGGCAACCGGTGGCGCCCATCTCGGTGCAGCGCGTCGCCTTGATGGGCTCGTCGACCGCCAGGATGATCTCCGAGACCCGCGTCTCGGACGAGCCGCGCGCCAAGCGATAGCCGCCACCTGGCCCGCGCACGCTCTTCACCAGGCCGGCGCGGCGCAGGCGGGCGAAAAGCTGCTCGAGATATGACAGGGAGATTTCCTGCCGGGTGGCGATGTCCGACAGCGACACCGGCTTGGCCTGGGCGTGGCGCGCCAGATCGACCATTGCCATGACGGCGTAACGACCTTTGGTGCTGAGCTTCACAGCATCCTCCTCGCGCCGGCGTTGCCGGCTTCTTGAGCAACCCGTCTAAAGGTCTTGAAAACCAAGGCCTTGCTACGATATTGCGGACCCCCACACAGGGATCTGGGGAAAAACCAACCGATGCGCTCGGGTTTAATAAACCCGAGTAGGTTGGTCAAGTATCAAGATTCCCCTAAATATCGCTCCACCCGTCCCGACCGGCGGCCAATAATAATGAGGAAAACCGGAGTTTAGATGCCTGATGTGATGTTCACGGGCCCGGAAGGGCGTCTGGAGGGCCGCTATCACCAGAGCAAGGAAGAACATGCGCCCATCGCGCTAATTCTTCATCCGCATCCGCAATATGGCGGGACGATGAACCACAAGGTCGTCTTCTCGCTGTTCCATGTCTTCGTCAATCGCGGCTTCTCGGTGTTGCGTTTCAACACGCGCGGCGTCGGCCGCAGCCAGGGTCGGTTCGACAACGGCATGGGCGAACTGAGCGATGCCGCCGCCGCACTCGACTGGCTGCAAAGCATGAACGCCGACGCCAAGTCGTGCTGGATCGCGGGCTATTCGTTCGGTGCCTGGATCGGCATGCAGCTCCTGATGCGCCGGCCGGAGATCGACTGCTTCGTCTCAGTGGCGCCGCCCGCCAACTCCTATGACTTCGCCTTCCTGGCGCCCTGCCCTTCCTCCGGCCTGATCGTGGGCGCAGAGAAGGACGAGGTCGTGCCGCTCGCCGACATCCAGAAGCTGGTGGCGCGGCTGTCGCTGCAGAAAGGCATCACGGTGGAGTCGCGCACCATCAAGGGCGCCAACCACTTCTTCCACGACTCGCTCGACAAGCTCGCGGTCGAGGTCGACAGATACGTGGCCAAGAGCCTGCTCAATCCGCCGGGCCGCGCGACGAGCAACAAAGAACCTTAGGGATCGTTGAGCTTGCCGCCCGTGAGCGGGCGCGGCGCGCCGGTCGTGCCGGGAAAGCTTATGGGCAGGCCGCGCAGCGAGCGCACGGCGAGGAAGGCGAAAGCCTGAGCCTCGAGCGCATCGCCGTTCCAGCCCAGGCTCTCGGCCGTCACCACCCTGCCGCGCGTCTCCTCGGCGATCGCGCCCAGCAGCGTGGGATTGCGCGCGCCGCCGCCGGCGATCACCCACTGCACGACCGGCACGGGGAAGTGACGGGCGGCCAGCGCAATGGCGCGCGCCGTGCCGCGGGTCAGGGTCGCGGCACCGTCGGCGACACTGAGACCGTCCGCCCATGCATCGCTAAAATCACCACGGTCGAGCGACTTGGGCGACTTCCTCGCGAAATAGCGATGCTCGCCGAACCGTTCGAGGCGCGTGCGGTCGACCTTGCCCGATGCGGCGAGCGCGCCATCCGTGTCGAAGCGCTGGCCCGCTCGTTTGGCGCACCAATCGTCGATCGGCGCGTTGCCCGGTCCCGTGTCGAAGGCGAGCAGGCTGTCGTCCTCGCCGATCCAGGTGACATTGGCCACGCCGCCGATATTCACCACGGCCAACGGCTTGGGCAGGTCGTGCGCCAAGGCGGCATGATAGACCGGCACCAGCGGGGCACCCTGCCCGCCCGCCGCGACGTCGGCGCCGCGCAGGTCGTTCACGACCCGCACGCCGAGCGCCCTGGCGAGCGCGGCGCCGTCGCCGATCTGCCAGGTGAAGCGCCTGTCCGGCCGATGGGTGATGGTCTGGCCGTGGAAGCCCACGACGTCGAGGCCAGAAAGGTCCGCGCCCCAGCGCCGGACGGCCGCGATATGGGCTTCGGTGACCGCCCGCTCCGCCGCCGCCGTCGCCACATTGGGCTGCTCGGCGCCGAAGGCGGCGCGGATCAGGCGCCTTGTATCGGCGTCGTAGGGCACGGTGAGGACCGTGCCGAAGGACGCGATCCGCTCGCCGTCGGTTTCGATCTGGGCCACGTCGACGCCATCGACCGAAGTCCCGCTCATCAGGCCGAGGGCACGCAAAAAGGACGAAGACATACGCCGGCAGGTCCGTTGAGACGCGGTCTGGCCCGTGTTACACCCGCGGCCCTTCATGGACAAACCGAGATGACGGTCTTCAAGTCGGATTTCATGCGCATCGTGCACGAGCGCGGCATGGTGCATCAGGTGAGCGAGGCAGCGCGGCTCGACGAACTGCTGGCGAGCGGAACCCGCACGGCCTATATCGGCTTCGACTGCACCGCCGATTCGCTGCATGTCGGCCACCTGCTTCAGGTCATGCTGCTGCGCTGGTGGCAGAAGACCGGCCACAAGCCGATCGCGCTGATGGGCGGCGGCACGACCAAGGTCGGCGATCCGTCCGGCCGCGACGAGACGCGCCAGCTCCTGACCGCCGAGCAGATCGACGCCAACCTGGCGAGCATCCGCAGGAGCTTCGCCAACTACCTTGCCTTCGGCGAAGGCCCGACCGACGCGCTGATGGCCAACAACGCCGACTGGCTCGACACCCTCCTCTACATCCCGCTGCTGCGCGATGTCGGCCGCCACTTCTCGGTCAACCGCATGCTCACCATGGATTCGGTGAAGCTGAGGCTGGAACGCGACCAGCCGCTCTCCTTCCTCGAATTCAACTACATGATCCTGCAGTCGTACGACTTCGTGGAGCTCAACAAGCGCCACGACTGCATCCTGCAGATGGGCGGGTCGGACCAGTGGGGCAACATCGTCATGGGCGCCGATCTCGGCCGGCGCATGCGGGGCGCGGATCTGTTCGCCCTCACCTCGCCGCTGCTCGCCACCAGCTCGGGCGCCAAGATGGGCAAGACCGCCGCCGGCGCGGTGTGGCTCAATCCCGACCGGCTGCGGCCGTACGATTTCTGGCAGTACTGGCGCAACGCCGAGGACGAGGATGTCGGCCGCTTCCTCAAGCTCTTCACCGAGCTGCCGCTCGACGAGATCGCGCGGCTCGAGGCGCTGAAGGGCCAGGAGATCAACGAGGCCAAGAAGATCCTCGCCACCGAGGTCACCGCCCTGGCGCACGGCAAGGACGCCGCCGGGCAGGCCGCAGAGACCGCGCGGCGCACTTTCGAGGAAGGTGCCGCGGCCGAATCCCTGCCCACCGTCGACGTGCCGCGCGCCCGTCTCGCGGCGGGGATCGCCGCCTTCGAGCTGCTGCACGAGGCGGGGCTGGCGGAAAGCCGAACCGAGGCGCGCAAACTGATCAAGGGCGGCGGCGGGCGGCTGAACGACAAGCCGATCGCAGGCGACACCGCAACGGTTGGTGAAGGCGACCTCGATCCGTCGGGCCGGCTCAAGCTTTCGGCCGGCCGCAAACGCCACGTGCTGGTGCGCGCCGTCTAGTACCGGCTGTCGCTGAACGGCGAGTCGTGATTGTCACCCCGAGCGAAGCGAGGGGCCTTTACGGATCGAGAAAGGTCCCTCGCTTCGCTCGGGATGACAACGGGACCGTAACCGGCCTCTGCGATTCCACATTTTGGCTAGGGCGCGCGCTTCATCTCCTGTGACGGCGGCGGCCGGTAGTCCGGATCCGGCTGGGCGTTGAAGAGCTCGCGCAAGGCGCCGGGCGTGATCGCCGACATCATGTTGATGTCGGTCTTGAGGTCGTCCAGCGGGCCGTGCAGCCGATAGGAGATGGCGAACAGGCCGCCATCCTTGCCGCCGGTCAACAGCGGCCCCAGCAGCGGCACGTTCGACAGCAGGTTGTTCAGGGCAAAGGCCGGCACCACGACGCCGCCCAGCCGCGCCGTGTCTTTGCCGAGATCGATGAAGCCCTGGGTGGTCAAGCCGATCGACTTGCCGCTGGTGCGGCCGTTCCTGATCTGCACGCGATCGGCCGTCTTTGCGACGTCGGCTTCCAGGCTCTCGAACTGCTGCAGCGCGTCGCCCGCCCGGCTGAGGCCGTCGATCGCCGAATTCAGCGTGCCGATGTCGGGTCGCGGCGCCACCTTCCGCAGGCGATAGGGACCCATCTTCAGCAGGCCGGCGAAGGGCGACCCGGCGACGCTGTCATCGTAACGGCCGTCGATGTGCAGATAGCCGTTGGCGAGGCCGTCGAGCCAGCCGGCCTCGCTCAGGATCATTCCGAAGTCGGCGACGTAGAGCGACATGGTGCGGCCGTTGCCGTTCGGCATGACGCGGAAGGTCGACCCGTTGCCGCCGCCGATCGTGACGTCGGCCAGCACGATCCGCTCGCCGGAAAGCTGCAGCCGCCCGTTGGCATAGCCCAGCGTGCCGTGCTTGGTCAGGACCTGCTGTAGCTGCAGGGTGAGGTTGGTACTGCTGTGCGCGGTGGCGGCCGCGCCCGTCGGGTCCTTGGCCGCCATCTCGTCGCGTGCCTTGAGCGCCGTGCGCACGCGCGGCAATTCGAGGGAAGCGCCGCGCAGCGCCAGCTCGACGCCACCCGATGCCCGCCTCCAGTCGACCGCCATGTCGGTGCGGCCGATCCTGAAGTGCTGCAGCGAGACCTGCTGCACCGAATTGTCGCCATCGAAGCGCACCTGGCCCTTGCCCTGCAGGCCGTTGGCGCGGCCGTCGAAGTCGATCGTCGCGAGCTTGCCGCTGGGCGCCAGCTTCATGGTCATCTGCAGCAGGCCGTCGGTGCCGGCCGGCTTGCTCCATTCGATCGGCGCCAGCGTCGTCTCGGCGCCCTTGAGATCGAAGCGGCCGACCACCTCGCCGGCGCCGTTGGGCGCCACCTGATACGACAGGGTCGTGCCGATCGGTCCCGTCACATAAGGTTCGGGCGACGGAAAGCCCGCCTTGCCGACGAGGGCGGCCGGCACCGTGCCCTTCAGCTCGTAGCGTTGGCGAAACGGCACCTTGGCGCCGAACAACTGGCGCCAGCCGATCTCGACCGGGTGGCCGTCGAGCTTTCCGCTGCCCGAGACGTTGAGCTCGGCGCTGGCATACTTCACCCGCGCCGTGGCGTCCGAGAGGTCGAGCTCGCCCAGCGCCTTGCGCAGCGAGAAATGCGACAGCGAGGCGTCGGCCTTGATGTCGAGCTGGTCGACGGTCAGCGAGTCGAGCAGCGGGAAGCGGAGCGACAGGTCGATCGCGACGTTGCCGCCCAGACGTCGGTAGTCGTAGAGCACATCCCTGGGCAGGCCGAGCTTGGGCCGCGCCAGGAAGCGGATGACGTTCTGGGCGGAGCCCGTGATCGGCATGTGCAGCGTCGCATATTGCGGCGGCGCGCCGTCCAGCCCGGTGAGGTCGATCGAGGCGCCGCCCATGCTCAGCCCGACGGCGGTGCCGCCCGCCACGTCGAAATGCAGCGCGCCCCCCTCGTAGCGCGCCTTGCCCGACACGGCCTGCAGCTCGGGCATGTGCGGCATGTAGCGCACCGTCATGCCGCGATAGTCGATCAGGCCGACCATGCGGTCGACCTTGAGCTGCGCGAGGTCGTGGTCGGGCACGCTCAGGCTGAACTCGGCGGCGACGTCGATCTCGCCATTGCTGAGATTGGCCAGCGCCCACGCCCGGCCGCCCTCGGCGAATTCGAGCGGCCAGTAGTCGCCCAGGCGATCGACCGGAACGTGATGCACCTCGGCGCGACCGGCAAAGACCTGGCCTTCCGGCGTCTTGGTGCCGGTGCCGGTGACCAGCACGGCGGCGGCGCCGAAATCGAAGGCGATCCGCTCGATCTTGGCGGTATGGCTCGCCGCGTCCATCGTCGCCCTTGCATTCACCGACTTGACCTCGTGAGAGGCCGGCAGCACGCCCGGCAGGGCGACGTGGCCGTTGCCGCCGGTGACGTCGATCGCGACGGTGCGGATGTTGCCGTCGCCATCGGCCTCGACGTGCAGGCGGCCCGACAGCGCAATATCGAGGCCGCGCAGCAGCACCATGTCGGGCGACAGGGCGGCGAAGATCGAGGGCTTGAGTCCCTCGACATTGGCCTCGATCGAGATTCGGCTGCGGTCGCGCGCATAGACGCCCTGCAGCGAGACGTCGAAGGGCGCGCCCGCCCCGTCGAACCGCGCGCTGGCCGAGATGGCCACACCCGCCGCGTCGCGTTTCAGGCGGGCCTGGGCCGAGGGCGCCACCCAGGTGAGGCCGGTCTTGACATCGCGCAGGATGAGCTTCGCCCGCTCGATCTCGACCATGTCGAGCTGGCCGATCAACGACTTGTAGTTGGGCTCGGCCAGCAGTTGCTCGACCAGGATGGCCACCGTCTCGCTTTGCGACTGGGCGTCGGAATCGGCGAAGATGCGGCGCATCATGCCGCCCTCGCGGTCGATCTCGGCTTCGATGGTCGGCCGGTCGATGACGACTGAATTGGGCAGGAATACGCCCTGGAACACGCTGCGCGGATCGAAGGTCAACGCCGCGCTGGGCGCCGTCGCGATCACCTGGTTCTGGCCGTTGGTGAAGCGCAAGCCGGTGAATACCAGCCGTATCGGCTGGCTGATGCCGCCCCATTCGAGGTAGATGCGATCGGCACCGGGCTTGATGTCGTTGCCCGGCACGTCGGCCGCCGCGGCGATCCGCGCCTTCAGGAAGTCGAGATCGATGGGACCGGCCATCAGGCGAAGCGCCGCGACCACGGTTACGGTGGCCAGGCCGAGGACGACGCCCACCGCCACGCGCACGACCACCCGATAAGTTCGCTTGACCAAAGGCCGATACTTCCAACTTCTTGACGATGGCCGCGCGCTTGGGCGAGCGTGCCGCCGGATTTCGACAACTTAGCCGACCCCCGCATCGCATGTCTTGGCTTTCGACCGCACGCCTGCCGCGACCGCATGACCTAGAGCGGCGCGACGTGGCGTGGACGAGATGGTGCGAAACGGCGGCACGGCCGGACGATCCCGCGGGCGTGGCGTTGCTCGACGCCCTGTTCGGCAACAGCCCATATTTGACAGAATCCACTCTACAGAACCCGGTTTTTATGACCGATCTATGGCGTCGCGGGCCGGATGCCGTCGGCTCCGACCTCGCCGCAGAGCTCGAGACGGTGTGCGCCGCGGCCCGCGACGGCGCGCCGCCGGCCTCGGTGGCGACGAGCCTGCGCCGGCTCAAGCAGCGTGTTTCCCTGGCGGTCGCCGTCGCCGACATCGCCGGCGCCTGGCGGCTCGAGCAGGTGACCAGCGCCTTGAGCGCCTTCGCATCGGGCAGTCTCGATGCGCTGGTGTCGGCGATCCTGCTGCAGCTCGAGCGGGACGGACAACTTTCATTGGCCTCCGACCCCGACGCCGCGGCGCTCACCGTGCTCGGCATGGGCAAGCTCGGGGCCGGCGAGCTCAATTATTCGAGCGACATCGACCTCGTCCTGCTCTACGACCGCGACGCGCCCGCGCTCGCAGGCAACGACCATTTGTCGCGGCACTTCGTGCGCGCCGCCCGGCTGCTGGTCCAGCTCATGTCGGAGACCTCGGCCGACGGCTACGTCTTCCGCACCGATCTCAGGCTGCGGCCCGACCCCGGCTCGACGCCGCTTGCCATGTCGGTGCAGGCCGCCGAGCTCTACTATGAGAGCGTCGGCCAGAACTGGGAGCGCGCGGCCATGATCAAGGCCCATCCGGTGGCCGGCAACCGAAGGGTCGGCGACGCCTTCCTGGCGGAGCTCACACCTTATATCTGGCGCAAGCATCTCGACTTCGCGGCCATCCACGACATCCACTCGATCAAGCGCCAGATCGACGCCCATCGCGGCGGCGGCACGGTCAAGGTGCTGGGCCATAACGTGAAGCTGGGGCGCGGCGGCATCCGCGAGATCGAGTTCTTCGCCCAGACCCAGCAGCTCATTTTCGGCGGCCGCAATCCTTCGCTGCGGCTGCGCGGTACCTGCGAGACCCTGAAGGCGCTGGCCACGGCCGGCCACGTCGCACCGGCCGCCGCCGGCGAGCTGATCGAGGCCTACCGCTTCCTGCGCAAGGTCGAACATCGCCTGCAGATGGTCGACGACCGCCAGACGCACACCCTGCCCGGCCACGAGGCAGGGGTGGCGGCGATCGCCACCTTCCTGGGCTATGCCGATTCGGCGTCCTTCCAGAAGGACCTGCTCGACCGGCTGCGCTGCGTGGAGGGCCACTACGCCCGGCTGTTCGAGGAGGCGCCGAGCCTCGCCGGGCCGGGCGGCAACCTGGTCTTCACCGGCACCGACGACGATCCCGGCACGCTCGAGACCTTGCGCGCCCTGGGCTTTCGCGATCCTTCGGCGGCCGCCGCCATCGTGCGGCGCTGGCACCACGGCCGCTACCGCGCCACCGCGACGGCGCGGGCGCGCGAACTGCTGACCGAGCTGATGCCCGGGCTCCTGAAGGCACTGGGCTCGACCGCCGCGCCCGACCAGGCGCTGCTGAACTTCGATCTCTTCCTCGGCAACCTGCCGGCGGGCATCCAGCTCTTCTCCCTGTTCAAGGCCAACCCCGCGCTGCTCGAACTGGTGGCGGCGATCATGGGCAGCGCGCCGGGGCTTGCCGCCCATCTCGCGCGCCGCACATTGCTGCTCGATTCGGTGCTGTCGCCCGACTTCTACGCCCCCCTGCCGCCGGCGGCGGAGATGGCGGCGGATCTGGCGGCCACCCTGGCGCGGGTCGAGCACGAGCAGGACATCCTCGACCTGGCGCGGCGCTGGGCCAACGACCGGCGCTTCCAGGTCGGCGTGCAGCAGCTCAAGGCCATCGTGCGGCCGGAGCAGGCCGGCCTCGCCTATTCCGACATCGCCGCCGCCACCATCTCGGCGCTGTGCGATCGCGTCGAACGACGCTTCGCCGAGGCGCATGGCGGTTTCCACGGCCAGCGACTGGCGGTGCTGGCGCTGGGCAAGCTCGGCAGCCGCGAGATGTCGGCGACGTCGGACCTCGATCTGATCTTCGTGTACGAGGTGCCGCCCGGGATGGAGGCCTCCGACGGCCGCCAGCCGCTGCCGGCCATCCAATACTACACGCGGCTCAGCGCCAAGATCGTGACAGCGCTCACCGCCCACACCAACGAGGGCACGCTCTACGAGGTCGACATGCGGCTGCGGCCGTCCGGCCGCGCCGGGCCGTTGGCCAATTCGCTGGCGGGCTTCGAGAGCTACCATGCGCAGTCGGCCTGGACCTGGGAGCACCTGGCGCTGACGCGCGCGCGCGTGATCCACGGGCCGGCGGGCCTGGTCGAGCGGCTGGCCGACATTGTCAGGACCACGCTCTGCCGGCCACGCGATCCCGCGGCCCTGGTGCGCGACGTGGCCGATATGCGCGACCGCATCGCCCGGCACGCGCCGGCCAAGAGCCCGTGGGACTTCAAGCATCTGCCCGGCGGGCTGTTCGATATCGACTTCGTCGCCCAGTATCTCGCGCTGCGCCATGCCGCGGCGCGGCCCGACCTGCTCGATCCCCATCCCGCCGAGATGCTGCGGCGGGCGGCGATGGCGGGGTTCATCGACCAGGCGGATGCCGAACGGCTGCGCGCCACGCGCACGCTGCTCTCCGACATCCAGAGCCTGCTGCGGCTCACGCTCAACGGCGACGAGGCCGCCTTCGACGAGCGCCAGGCGCCGGAAGGCCAGCAGCGCCTGATCGCGGCGGCCGAAGGCGCCGCCGACGTCGCCGAGCTGCGCCGGCGTATCGAAGCGGAAACCGCATCGGTGCATGCTATATTCCGGCGCATCGTCGAGGAGCCGGCGCGGGCCGCCGGCTGGCAGCCGCGACGCGAGGACAAGGGGGGCGATCGATGAGTGTCGAGGAAGGGAAGAAGGCGCCGGATTTCACCGCCGCCGCCGACGGCGGCAGGAAACTCAAACTGTCGGACCTGCGGGGCAAGCCGGTGGTGCTCTACTTCTACCCCAAGGACGACACGTCGGGCTGCACCGCCGAAGCCTGCGGCTTCCGCGATTCCCTGCCGAATTTCTCCAAGCTCAAGGCGCAGGTGATCGGCGTGTCCAAGGACAGCGTGGAGAAGCACGACAAGTTCAAGAAGAAGTACGGACTCACCTTCCCGCTGGTGTCGGACGAGGACGGCAAGATCTGCGGGAAGTACGGCACCTGGGTGGAGAAGAGCCTCTATGGCCGCAAGTACATGGGCATCGAGCGCGCCACCTTCCTGATCGACAAGACCGGCACCGTGGCCAAGGTCTGGCACAAGGTGAAGGTGCCCGGCCATGTCGACGAAGTGTTGCAGGCCCTGAAGGCGCTGTGATGGGCGTCATCGCGGACTCTGGACACGGGCCTGCCGCGCCCTAGAATTTCGCAAGTTGAGCAGCGACGGGGGCATCGGATGGCAGGCAACACGACGGTTCTCATCGCCGGAGCGGGTCCGGTCGGCCTGACCTTGGCGAACGAGCTGGCACGCTACGGCGTGCCCGTCCGCATCGTCGACACGGCCGCCGAAAGGACGGACAAGTCGAAGGCCCTGGTGCTGTGGAGCCGCACGCTGGAGCTGTTCGATCACGCGGGCTACGTCGACCGGTTCCTGGCGATTGGCCTGCAGGCGCACGGCGCACAGTTCTCCAACGGCCGCAATGTCATCGCTCAAGTGAGCCTGTCCGACATCGATACGCGCTTCCCCTACGCGCTGATGATCCCCCAGAGCGAGACCGAGCGCATCCTGGAGGAGCAGCTGGCCAGCCGCGGGCTAAAGGTCGAGCGCACCGTGACGCTGGAAAGCTTCAGCGAACAGGGCAGCCAAGTGCAGGCCATGCTGCGCAAGGCCAGCGGCGAGAGCGAGACGCTCACGGCGGATTGGCTGGTCGGCTGCGACGGCGCCCATTCAACGGTGCGGCATGGGCTGGGCCTCGACTTCGAAGGCACCACGCAACCCAGCGACTGGTATCTGGCCGACGGCATGATAAGCGGCCTCGAGCCGCAGGACCTGCTGCACCTCTTCTGGCACAGAGACGGCATCCTCGCCTTTTTCCCGATCGGCGGCGGACGCTGGCGCGTCATCGCCGACCTCGGACCGGCCAAGGACGGCGGGCATCATGCCGATCCAAGCCTGGAAGAAGTGCAGGCGCTGATCACCCACCGCGGCACACCGGGCATCGTCATCAAGGATCCGTACTGGCTGGCGGCCTTCCGCATCAACGAGCGCAAGGTGTCGCAATATGGGCGCGGCCACGTCTTCCTGGCCGGTGACGCCGCCCACATCCACAGCCCGGCCGGCGGCCAGGGCATGAACACCGGGATGCAGGACGTCTTCAATCTTGCCTGGAAACTCAGTCTCGTGATCGGCGGCGCAAGCAAGCCTGCGCTGCTCGACAGCTACTCCGTGGAACGCAGCGCCGTGGGCGACATGGTGCTGCGCAATGCCGGCCGCCTCACCGAAGCGGCCATCATCCGCAATCCGGCCCTGCAAGCCCTGCGCAACACCGTATTGAAGTTCGCGCTGGGCTTTCCCGAGATCAGGCACCTCATGGCCGACACGTTGTCGGAGCTCAATATCGGATATGCTGAAAGCCCCCTCTCGGTAAGCGGCGCCCATCCTGCGCACGCCATCAAGGCGGGGGCGCGATGGCCGGAGCGGCTGCCGCCCGATACCGGCAAGGCGCGCTTCATCGCCTTCGGGCCCGCTGATGTCGTGGCCGACCTGCAGGCGACGTTCCCGCAACTGGTGCTGGCCGCGGCCGCCGCCGGCCGGGCCGACGCGCGCGACCTCAGCCTGGTGCGGCCCGACGGCTATGTCGGCTTTACCGGTGCAGCGTCAGACAAAGCAGGCGCCCAAGCCTATCTGAAAGCCCTCTCCGTCCCGTAGAGCGAGGTCCGGCGGCGCCCTCAGCCGAAGACCCGTTCGGGTTACGCCGCGTCCGACAGCCGGTCGGCGGGATGCTTGTCGCGATGCTCGACATATTCGACGCGCATGCCGTCGGGATGGCGGACCAGCATGTTCCATCCTGTCGGAACCGCCTTCGGCGGCTTGAGCACCTCCGCTCCGACGGTCGGCAGGTGCGCGGCGAAGCCTTGAATGTCGTCGACCATGAAGGTGGCCTGCGTCGCGACGAAGGGCGAGAGGCTTTCCTCGCTGCCGGCGATGAACAGGAGGGAAGCCACCTGCGCCAGTCGCAGATTGTGCTCGTGGTAGTCGAACCGCAGCCGGGCCTTCTGCCCGATCAAGGTCTCGTAAAAGGTCACGGCGGCCTCGAAGCGATCAAGCGGAAGATAACGCCTGACAAGGATGTTCAGGACTTTCACGGCGATCTCCTTCCAGCCAGACCATATCGCTCCGCGTCTTACGATGAACAAAAAAAAGCCGACCGCCGGAGGCGTCGGTTCACGGCAGGAATTTTGCTTGGGCGGCATTTCAGGAGGAAACACCATGCCCGTGAGCCCCAAGCTGATCGAAGCCATCAATCAGGAAATCCAGGCCGTGCCGATTGCCGAGGCGCGATGGCCGGAGCTTGCGGTGGAATTGAACCAGCTCCGTGCCGCCGCCGAGATGGCCCTCGCCGTCCACGACTTCGACCGCGATCCGGCGGACTTCCGGGCCACGCTCGACGGCCGCAAGGGCTGAGGCCTCCATGGCCTCCTCCGCGCTTTGCAGCCTGTCGCTTTGCGAGGTCGCCGACCTGGTGAGAAAAGGCGACGTTTCGGCGACCGAGCTCCTCGACGCCACGCTCGCCGAGATCGACCGGCTCGATCCCATCCACCACGCCTTCATCTGGCAGGATCGCGACGGCGCCCGCGCCCGTGCGCGCACGCTGGATGCCGACCGCGCGAGCGGAAAGACCCTGGGGCCGCTGCACGGCCTGCCGATGGCGCACAAGGATATGTACTATCGCGCCGGCCGCGTCTCGAGCTTCGGCTCGCGCGTGCCGGACGGCCAGCCGGCCAAGGCCACGGCGGCCGCGCTGCACAAGCTCGACCAGGCCGGCGCGATCGATGTCGGCGGGCTGGCCATGGTGGAGTTCGCCATGGGGCCGCACGGCTACAACGCCAACCTGCCGCGCGCCCTCAACCCGTGGGGACACGACCGCGTGCCGTGCGGCTCGTCGAGCGGCTCGGGCGTGGCCGTCGCCAGTCGCATGGCCTACGCCTCGCTCGGTTCGGATACCGGAGGGTCGATCCGGTGTCCCGCCGCGGCCAACGGCATCGTCGGCTGCCTGCCGACCTACGACCTGGTCAGCCGCCGCGGCAGCATGGCCATGTCCTGGTCGCTGGACTGCGTCGGTCCGTTGACACGCACCGTGCGCGACGCCGCGCGCGTGCTCACGGCAATCGCCGAGCCCGCGTCGGATTACGAAGCCGGAATCGGGGCCGGCCTGTCCGGACTGCGCATCGGCGTACCCAAGGGCTACTTCGACGAACGGCTCGATCCCGCCGTCGAGAAAGTGGTGTCGGCGAGCCTCGACGTGCTGCGCGATGCCGGCGCGGCCATCGTGCCGGTCAAGATCCCGGACTCGGTGGCGCTGGCGTCGAGCCTGCATCCGCTGGTGATGAAGGCCGAAGGCGCGGCCAATCACCGGTCCTGGAAGCGCACACGGACGGAGCGCTACTCAGACGAGGTCGGCAAGCGCCTGGAGGCGGGCTTCTTCATCCCGGCCACCGACTACATCAACGCCCTGCAGTATCGCGCCTACGCGCTGGACGACTTCCTCGACAGCGTCCTGTCGCAGGTCGACGCGCTGCACACAGCGGTCCTGCCGATCCCGACGCCGACCCTCGAGCAGACCGCCTATCGCGACGGCCCGGCCTATCTCGACATGGTGGTCTCGCTCACGCGCAACACCCGGCCGATCAATTTCCTCGGCCTGCCCGCGCTCAGCGTCACTTGCGGCTTCACGCCCGATGGCATGCCGACCTCGTTCCAGATCGTCGGGCGGCCGCACGCCGAGGCCCTGCTCTTTCGCATCGGCCATCGCTTCCAGATGGAGACCAGGCTGCACGAGCGCGTGCCGCGGGCATTGGGCGCGTAAGGCCTGCAGCAGCCTCGTCAGACCTCGACCCGGAACGCCGAGAGGCCAGCCACGTCCGGATCGACGCCGAGACCCGGACGGTCGCTCAGGGTGACGCGGCTTTCGTGCACGGCCGGAAAAGGCCTGCCGAGCAATTCGCGCAGCGGGTTTTCGTTGGAATCGACCTCGACATAGCCCTCGCCGCCGACCGCCGCCTTCAGGTGCAGGGAGGCGACCAGGCCGATGCCGCCGCCCAGCCAGTGCGGGCAGAACAGCTTGCCGGCCGCCCTTACCTGCCGGCCTACGGTCAGGCAGCCGCTGAAGCCGCCCCATTTGCCGAGGTCGGGCTGGATCACCCGCAGCGACGGCCCCTCGATCGCGTGCGCGAAGTCGGCGAAGCCGCGGATATTCTCGCCGGCGGCCAGTGGCATCGGCGAGACCATCGCGACGCGCTGCCACTCGGCTGGCGACGCGTCGGCCGGCAGCGGCTCTTCCAGCCAGCCCAGGCCGAAGGCCGCAAGGGCCCGCGCCGCGTCGATCGCGGCTTGAGCGTCCCAGGCCTGGTTGGCGTCGACCATCAGCGGCGTGCGCTCGCCCAGCAGGTCGCGCAGGGCGCGCAGGTTGGCGAGGTCGCGTTCCAGGCCGAAGCCGACCTTCAGCTTGAAGGCGCGATAGCCCTCCTCGCGCTTCTGCGCCGCCAGCCGCTCGGGCTCCACCGGATTGAGGCCGGAGGCATAGACGGCGACATCCGGCGCTCCGCCGAACAGCTGCCATAGCGGCTGGCCCAGGCGGCGCCCCGCGAGGTCCCACAGCGCCATGTCGATGCCGGCGATCACGTGGGCCACCGGGCCTTCCTCGCCGCTCTGGATGGCCAGCACATGCAGCCTCCGAACTCAGCGCCTCGAAGGCCTCGGCCGGATCGCGCCAGGATCGTTCCCGCAAGAGCGGCGCGGCGGCGCTCCTGAGCAGGCGGGCGCGATGCTCGGCGCCAACTTCGGGAAAATTGCACCAGACCTCGCCCCAGCCGACGGCACCCTCGGCGTCCTCTACACGCACCACCACGCCGGGGCGGCTGTGCATTGTGCCGAAGGACGTGATGACCGGCCGCTCGATGGGCACACGAAACACCATCGCCTCGACCTTGGCCAGGACGAGGGCGGGCAGGCGCGGAAGCTCCACCTCAGGCTCCATAGTTGCGCCGCGTCCCGTCCTCGAGGACGAGGGCGGCGCCCTTCTCCCCGATCATGATGGAGGCGGCGTTGGTGTTCGAGGAGATCATGTCCGGCATCGCCGACGCGTCGATCACGCGCAGGCCGACGACGCCGCGCACCCGAAGCTGCGGGTCGAGCACGGCGCGCGGATCGCTGCCCATGCGGCAGGTGCCGATGGGATGGAACACCGTGCCGCCCGCGGTGCGCGCGAAGTCCAGCAGCTCGGCGTCGCTCCGCCGCCCGGCGCCCGGCAGCACCTCGTCGGCGACAAGGTCGCGGAAAGCCGGCTGGGCGTAGATCTCGCGCAACATGCGGATGCCGGCGACGAGCGTCTTGCGGTCAAGCTCCTCGGCCAGGTAGTTGGCATCGATGCGCGGGCTGTCCAGCGGATCGGCCGAGCGGATGGCGATGCGCCCGCGCGAGAGCGGGCGGCACTGGCAGGCCGAGGCGGTGAAGCCGGAATAGTCGTGCAGCGGCTCGCCCGGCTTGTCGACCGAGAGCGGCATGACGTTGAACTGCATGTCGGCGCGGCCGCCGACGGCGTATTCCGTGCACGCGAAGCCGCCCACCTGCCCCGCCCCTACGGTCAGCGGCCCGCAATTCCGCAGCAGCCAGGACAACCCCATCTCCGCCAGCTTCAGGGGATTGCGCACATCGTCGTTGAGCGACAGGCGCTCCTTCAGCCGCACGATGGTCCTCGCCTGGTAATGGTCCTTGAGGTTCTCGCCCACCTCGGGCGCATCGACCAGCACCGGCACGCCGTGTTGCTTGAGAAGCGCGGCCGGCCCGATGCCGGAAAGCTGCAGGATCTGCGGCGACTGGATGGTGCCGGCGGCGAGGACCACCTCGCGCGCGCAACGAATCTGCTCCACGTCGCGGGAGCCGGCCCGACGGCACTCCACTCCCACCGCGCGCGTGCCGTCGAACAGGATGCGGTTCGCATGCATTCGCGGCAGGATGGTGAGGTTGGGGCGGCGGCGCACCGGATGGAGAAAAGCGCGCGCCGCGCTCGAGCGCCAGCCCCGGCGGATGGAAAGCTGGTAGGAGCCGACGCCGTACTCGGTCCGCCCGTTCATGTCCGGATTGTAGGGCAGGCCGTACTGCTGGGCCGCCTCCAGCCAGGCGCGGCAATACGGATGGTCGTTGCGCAGCTCGGAGACGCCGAGCTCGCCGCTGGCGCCGTGATAGTCGCTCTCGCCGCCCTCGTAGCGCTCCGAGCGCTTGAAGTACGGCAGGACCGAGCGGTAGTCCCAGCCGGTCGCGCCCTTCTTGGCCCAGTCGTCGTAGTCCCGATGCTGGCCGCGAATGTAGAGCAGACCGTTGATCGAGCTCGAGCCGCCCATGATCCGGCCGCGTGGCCAGACGATGGCGCGTCCCGCGGTCTCGGTCCCGGGCTCGGTCGAAAAGAGCCGCGAGAAGCGCTCGTCGTAGATGGTCTTGAAATAGCCGACGGGCAGTCGCAGCCACAGACTGCGGTCCCAGCCCCCCGCCTCCAGCACGGCCACGCGGACCGCCGGGTCCGCCGACAGTCGGTTGGCGAGGACGCAGCCGGCCGAGCCGGCGCCCACGATGACGTAGTCGTATTCCGCCTGTGGCATGCGTCCCCGCCAGCCCGCTGCTACGCCTTGATGGCGTTCAGGTAGAGCGAGGTGTCGAAGTACTTGGAGGCCGGCACCGGATTTTCGATCTTGGCGAAGGCGGTGAAGAAATCGGTCACCTGCTGCAGCCACTTGGTCACCGTGCCGTCGGCGTATTTCTGGCGCCATTCGACCGAGGTGAAGACCTTCTCCGCCTTGAACTGGTCCATCAGCTCGGGCAGTGGGACGTTCTGATAGCGGGTCTTCTGCAGGGTGGCGATCGCCTCATCGGGGTTCTTGACCAGATAGTCGTTGGCCTTGGCCCAGGCTTCGATGATGCGCGTCAGCACGTCCTTGTTCTTCTCATGGTAAGTGTTGCCGGCAACCCAACCGTCGACGATGGCGGCCTTGGGATAGAAGGCCGAAGCGTCGACCAGCAGTTTGGCGTCGGGCGACTTCTGCTTCACGGCGACATTGAACGGCACCCACAGCGCCACCCCCGCCACGGCCTTGGAGATGAAGGCGGTGACGGCGTCGGGCATGCGCTGGTTCACGATGTTCACGTCCTTGGGATCGACGCCGTTGGCGCGCAGCGCCGTGTCGAGGAAGACGTGCGCCGTTGTGCCGAGCGTGGTCGCGATCTTCTTGCCCTTGAGGTCGGCGAAAGTCTTGACGCCCATGTCGGGATGGACCCAGAGCTGCGCCGTGGCGAATTCGATGTCGTTGATCAGAAACACCTTGCCCTGGCCACGGGCCGGGAAGTTGGACAGGACAGCGCCGGTGGTCAGCACGTCGATGCTGCCGCCGGTCATCGCCTGGAAGACTTCCAGCCCGGTCTGGAACTGGATGAATTCCATGTCGAGGCCATGCTGCTTCCACAGGCCCTGCAATTCGGCGAGCCACATCTGGCCGTCAACCGCCAGCGTATGCAGGTAGCCCACCTTCACCTTGGTCGGCCCCGCCGCGATGGCGGGCGCGCCGACCAGAGGCGCAACGGCGGGCAGGATGGAAGCGGCGCCGGCGAGCTTCAGGATGTTGCGACGATTCATGGACAGTCCTCCCAGTTGAGGCCGCTTTCAGGCGGCCGGTTTGCGCAGGGCTTCCTGCGCGGCGTACTCGCGCATGACGAGATCGTGGATACGGGCGCGCAGGGCGCCGAACTCCGGCGTCTCCTGCAGCGCGTGATGGCGCGGATAGGCGAAGGGAATGTCGATCACCTCGCGGATGCGCGAGGGCCTGGCGGAGATCACCACCACCTTGGTCGACAGATAGATCGCCTCTTCCACCGAGTGGGTGATCAGCATCACCGTCTTGCCCTCGGCGTGCAGCACGTCGAGCAGCAGGTCGTGCATGGCGCTGCGCGTCTGCGCGTCGAGCGCGCCGAACGGCTCGTCCATCAGCAGGAACTCGGGATTGACCGCATAGGCCCGGGCCAGCGCCAAGCGCTGGCGCATGCCGCCCGACAGCGTCTTGGGCCAGGCCTTGCGGAAATCGAGCAGGCCCATCAGGCCGAGATAGCGTTCGACGATCGCGGCGCGTTCGGCCGCCGGCTTGCGGTTGGCGCCGAGCTTCAGGCCGAAGGCGACGTTGTCCTCCACCGTCAGCCAGGGAAAGACGCCGTAATCCTGGAACATGACGCCGCGGTCGGGACCCGGCGTCACGATCGGCTTGCCGTCCAGGGTGACGCGGCCCGTGCTCGGCTGCAGGAAACCCGCCGCCATGTTCATCATCGTGGTCTTGCCGCAGCCCGACGGGCCGACCAGGGAGACGAACTCGCCCTGGCGGATCGACAGCGAAACGTGGTCGACGACCTCGAGCGTGCCGCCGGGCGTGGCGAAACGCATGGAGATGTCGTCGAAGCGGATGCGCTCGGGCGCGCTGCCCGCCGCCACGGTCAGGCTCCCACCTTGTCCTGCCAGGCGACCGCGCGCGCCGACAGCCGGCGCAGCGCCATGTCCATAATCAGGGCGAGCGCGCCGATGCAGATGATGCCGAGATAGATCGTGTTCAGGTCGAAGAAGGACGAGGCGTTCTGGATCATCGCGCCCAGGCCCTGCTGCGCCGCCACCAGTTCGGCCGCCACCAGGGTTGCCCAGCAGACGCCCAGCGCCACGCGCAGCGCCACCAGCATGTGCGGCACGGTGAGCGGCACCATCACGCGCCAGAAGATCTCGAAATCGGTGGCGCCCAGGGTGCGCGCCACCCGCACGTAGATCGGGCTGATCGCCGCCATGCCCTCGTACATGACGATCACCGCGGCGAAGAACGAGGCGTAGAACAGGATCGCCACCTTGGCGATCTCGCCGATGCCGAGATAGACGATCACCAGCGGGATCAGCGCGATGGGCGGCAGCGCGCGGAAGAAGTTGATCAGCGGATCGATCAGGCGGCGCACCGGCCGGTACCAGCCGATCAGGAAGCCGACCGGCACCGCCGCCGCCGTGCCGAGCAGCAGGCCGGCCAGCACGCGCTGCAGGGACATCAGGATGTTGATGCCGAGCTCGCCCTCGGTCAGGCCGGTCCAGAAATGGCCGAGCACGGCGAAGGGAGACGGCAGCAGTCCGGGATTGATGAGCCCGGTCTCCCGCAGCAGCCACCACAGCAGGATGAGCGCCGCAAAGGGCAGCGCCGTCAGCGCGCCGTTAACGACGAGGCGCGACCGTCTTGCGCCGTCCATGATTGTCCCCTTCCCGTGACCGCCTGACGGCGGGAGCGATGGTGGTCTTTGCCTTGGGGGCGGCAGCCTTGCCGGCGCCCCGGTGACGCATGAGATCGATGTCGATTTCGATGAGCCCGGCCGGATAGCGGATATGGGCGTAGTAGACGATACGACCCGCCGCATCGATGAGCGCCCGTCGCACCTCGGCGATCGGATCGCCGACTCCAATGTTCAGGAACGACGCGGTGTCGGCGTCGGAGACGGCAATTCGCACAACCTGGCGGGCGGCGCGCAGCTCCAGCCCGTCGAGGCTCGCCAGGCGCGTCAGCACCGGTGCCGTGGTGAAAGCCTCGGGATCGCGCTCGAAGATCGCGCGCTCGAGGTAGATGTCGATCAGGCAGTAGGCCAGGTCCTGCCGGTAGTGCACGCGTCGCAGGTAGCGGTAAGCATCGGCCGGCACGCCTTCAATGAAATCCAGCTCCGGCAGGCTGCCGCCCCGCGCGTCGGCAATGGGCAGCAACCGCACGCGCAGATCGGCGATGGAAGCCAGCATGCCGTCCCAGTCGGTCGGCAGCTTGAACCAGCGCTGAGCGGAAAGATCCTTGGTGACGAAGGTGCCCGAGCCGCGCGAGCGCCGGATCACGCCGTCGCGCTCGAGCTGGGCCAGCGCCTCGCGCAGGGTGGCGCGGGCGACGCCATATGCCGTCATCAGCTCGTCGAGGGAGGGTATGCGGCTGCCGAGGCGCCATTCCCCCTCCTCGATCCGCTGGCGCAGGAGCTTGGCGATCTGCAGGTAGATCGGCGCCCGGCTGCGCTGGAACAGCGTCGGATCAAAGGTCATAAAGTCCACATATACGGACGTTTGGATGTCCGCAATGTCGACTATCCGATAGGCAAAACCGACCGCCAACGCGCTGTGCGCAATTGAGGGCGTGTGCAGGCTCTCTCCGCCTTCAATTCGCTGAATGTCCCGCTGGTCCCGATCAATCCGAACCTGGTCACAAATCCATCGCCCCACCAGCTCGGCAGCCTCAACCGACGCCGAGAAGCGATGGCAGGCGTCGCGCCCGTCAGCCGCGCGAAGGCGTCCAGCGGTATATCTTCTGCAACGTCCCGCCCATGAGCGTTGCCCGATCGCTGTCGGACAGACGATCGGTGACGCGGAACGAGTCGAACTCCCTCCTTGTAGGTCAACAAGGCGACGGCCCGCGTCCAGTCGGTTCCCCACATGCAGCGGTCGAGGCCGAAGGCGTCGAAGATGCGGCCGAGCGGATCCCAGATATCCTTGTAGGGGAACTTCTCATGGGAGAGCGTGCAGGCGCCGGTGATCTTGACCGCAATGTTCTTGTGGGAGCTGAGCGCCAGGAGCTTCGGCAGCTCCGCCCACGGCTTGGGCGGCGCTGGCGGTGCGAAGGGCTGCTCCAGGCCAAGATGATCGATCACCAGCCGGGTGTCGGGATGGGCGGCCGCCATCTTGCCGACCTGTTCCAGGCGGCCGCGGCACATCAGGTTGACCGGAAATCCGTGCTTGGCGGCCGCGGCCAGCACGCGGTTGATGCCAGGATCGGCCGCGTCGGTCGACACGTCCGGTCCCATCATGATGCGGATGGCGACCGTGCCGTCGGTGTCGGCCCAGTCGGCGATGGTCTCGGCCACCTTGGGATCGTTGGGATCGACCGGCTTGATCACCGCGAAGCGGCCGGGATGGGCCTTGCGCACCGCGAGCGCATAGCTCGCATCCCAGCGATACATGGTCCACACCGAGACCAACAGGCCGCCATCGACGCCTACCTCGTCCATGGCCTTCACCATGTCCTCGCCGGTGACCTCGGGCGGCCCGGCCAGCACCGCGGCCCACGGACGGCCCGGATGATTGCGCTCATAGCAATGAACCTGCGCGTCGATCGTCGGCATGCATTCCTCCCTGAATCGGTGGCGAGGCTAGGGGTCGGCGCCCTTCGGTTCAAGCAGGCTGCTCTTTCGCGTTCGCGCTACGAACCGGCCCGCGGTCAGCTCCTGACCGTCAAGTCCACCACACGCGCCTTGTGGGCGTAGATGTCGATCTTGGCCCACATGCGGGCGCGCGCCACGCCGTCGGCCTCGGCGGCGGTCGTGTAGGGGCCGTGCCAGACCATGGTCGCGGCGATGGGCTTGTTCCAGTTCGCCCGGCCGTTCTCGGTCTCGTACTCGGCTTCAAACACAAACCACATCGCCCACATCCCCTGGTCGGAGCGGTGGTGGCACTTCGGCGCCCGCCGCGTCCGGACATTGCATCGTCAAAGTATATATCGCCGCCAGCCGGACCTTGGCTGCGCTTGTGGGTCGCGCGCGATCTCGCCACGGCATCCTGCCTGGACACTACCTGTGGTTGATTGGATACTGCGGTCGGCGCGAGGCTATCATGACGACGGAGACATCGAGGATCAGTAGCGGCGGCGCACCGCCGCCCGACGGACACGCAGTATCGTGGGTGTCGCTGTTGCGCACCGCCCGCGCGCCACTTGCGGTCCTGGTGCTGGCCGCAGCGGCGCTGATCGTTCCGCCGCAACGGACCGACATGCTCGCGACGCTGAACGACAGCGGATCGGCCTGGATGCCGGCGCTGCTCTTCCAGGCGTCTGTTGCCGCCCTGGCGGTCAGCGCCTGGTATTGGGCGCGCACCCTCATCGACGCGAGGTTCGACGTGGTCGGTACCAAGGCCGACCGCGAGACGCTGGTCGAGAGCGACAAGCGCATCAACCCGGTCGCCCTTACCGCCGTCCCCTGGTTGATCGTCGCCCTGTCGGCGGTGCTCGGCGCCCTCCTCATCCCGCCCGGTCAGTATGTGTTGAACCTGGTGATCTTCCTCGCCTGGATCGGAGCGTTCGGAGCCCTCGCCGCCATGGCGTGGGTCCACGCGCCCGAGACGCAGGAGGAGCGCTTGGCGGAGCGCAGCACCTGCGACGTCGGCGAGTGGCTGCGGCGCATCCCTGTCCGCCTGCGGCTTCTGGCGAGGCGAGCGCCAGGCCCGCCGTGGCTTCTGCCGTTGATCGTCGGCGTGGCCCTGCTGGTCTTCGTCGTGGGCGCTCTCGCTTCGTTCATCGACTGGCAAGGCGTCGACCAGATCAGCCTGCCCACGCGCATTGCCGGCATCTTCCCGGGGCCCTCGGCCGCCCTGATCTGCCTGGCGCTGATGATCGGTCCCTTGTCAGTGCTGACCTTCCTGGCCGACGGACTGCGGCTGCGGTGGGTCGTCAAAGGGCAGCGGGTGGGACTGGCGCGGCCGCCAATCATCCTGCTGCTGCTATTGTGGGTAGCGGCCGCGCCCTACCTGTTCAGCCTTCACACGGTCCGCGCGATGCCCTCCGCGCTGGTCGGGCAAAGGGACGACTTGAAGGCGTTCTTCGCCGCATGGGCCCAAGCCTGCGCACCGGCCAACGGTCCCCTGCGGCCGATCATCGTTGCCGTGTCGGGTGGCGCCTCGCGGGCCGCCGTGTGGGGTGCCCGAGTGCTGCAGACAATCGAGGAGGCGCCGCCCGCGGGGAGAGGGCCCACCGTGTTCGCCGTCAGCAGCGTTTCGGGCGGCTCGTTGGGTGCTGCAGCCTACCTGGCCCTGCTCCACGACCTTCCGCCGCAACAGCTCTGCGCCCGGGGAACGACGGACGCGCGCAAGGCGCAGGTGGCGCGTCTCGACAAGATGCCGCTGGCGCACGATGCGCTGGGGCCGCTGCTGGCGGCGGCGCTCGCGGTGGACATTCCGCGCGCGCTCCTCAGCCTGCCCGCCGCCGCCGCCCGCGCGCTGAGCGGTCATCAGCCTCAGGGCGGCGACCGTGCCGAATGGATCGAGCGCGCCTTCGAGGGGATCTGGAAGGAAGCCGCGCCCGAAGGCAGCCGCACGCTCTTCGATCAGCCGTTTCTTGCGCTGTTCTACGACGGCCCGCACAAGATCCGACCCGGCATGCCGATCTGGATCGCCAATGGCACCGAGATCGGCACCGGCAGCCGCCTTCTCACGGTTCCGTTCGGGCCCGAGCAGTGGCCTTTCCACGCCGCGAAGGACGCGCTCTCGGCCCTGAATGGCGACGTCTCGATCTCGACCGCCATCAACAACAGCGCGCGCTTTCCCTATCTCGAACCGTCGGGCGAACTGCTCGCCCTGCCCGATCCCGCCCGCCCGCCGGGCCTCGGCGAACAGTTCCACATCCTGCGCGGCGAAGCCCGCGAGGTCATCGACGGTGGCTATTTCGAGAATGAAGGCCTGCAGACGGCCTTGGAGCTTGCCCGCTGGCTCCGCACCGAGGGGCGCACCGTCGTCGGTCGGTTCGTCGAACCGATCATCGTGCAGGCCACCGCCGACGGCGAGGCGAAGGTCGACGACAGGAACGTGGTGCGCTGTGGCAAAGGGGGTGCGGACGACCCGATCGCGCCTGTGCGGGCAAAGCCCGCTCTGCAACTCCTGGCACCGGTGTTCGGCCTGTACAACGTGCGCGGCGGCCACTCCGCCGTCGTGCTCCGCCAGGCCAAGGCCGACTATTGCCCCAACGGGTTCTTCCACTTCTATCTTCCAGGCCTCAAGGCTGGTTCCAGCACCCAGAAGGCCGACGTCCCGCTTAACTGGGTACTGTCGGATGGCACGACGGCACGCGTGCGCGCCGCGATCACCGAGGATGACGGCAACCGGGCCGAGGGCGAGCGCTTGATCGAGGCTTTTGCGCCGTAGCCGACGCAAAGCCTTGTCGCGCGAGCGAACAAATCGCCCTACGCTCCCCGACAAAATCGCGGGAGGAGTGGCGTGGCGGACAATGAGTTGTACGACTTCATCATCACCGGGGCGGGTTCCGCCGGCTGCGCGGTCGCCGGACGGCTGAGCGAAGACGGCCGCTTTCGCGTGCTGCTGCTGGAAGCCGGACCCCGCGACACCTACCCCTGGATCCACATCCCGCTCGGCTACCACAAGACCTTCAACAACCCGAAGGTCAATTGGATGTTCGACAGCGAACCCGAGCCCGAGCTCAACGGCCGCGTCATGTACCAACCGCGCGGCAAGGTGCTGGGCGGCACCAGTTCGATCAACGGCATGGTCTATATGCGCGGCAACGCCGCCGACTACGACGAATGGCGCCAGCGCGGCTGCGAGGGATGGGATTACGATTCGGTGCTGCCCTACTTCAAGCGTGCCGAGGACCAGGAACGCGGCGCCGACGACTATCACGGCACCGGCGGGCCGCTCAGGGTCAGCGACCATCGCTGGCAGCCGACGCTCGCCCGCGCCATGCACCAGGCGGCGGTGCAGGCCGGCATCCCGGCCAATCCCGACTTCAACGGAAAGACGCAGGAAGGAGTCGGCTACTACCAGACCACTATAAACAATGCGCGGCGCTGGTCGAGCGCACGGGCCTATCTCAAGGGCGCGCGGCGGCGCAAGAACCTCACCATCGCAACCTCCGCGCACGCCACCCGGGTGCTGATCGAGAACGGCCGCGCGGTCGGCGTCGAATACCGCACGCCCGACGGCCTCAAGACGGCGCAGGCGAGCCGCGAGGTGATCGTTTCAGGCGGCGTCTACGGCTCGCCGCAACTGCTGATGCTGTCGGGCGTGGGGCCGGCCGAGCATCTCAGACAGCACGGCATCGAGGTGATCCGCGACATGCCGGGCGTGGGCAGTCATCTGCACGACCACTTCAACACCTATGTCGCCTATCGCTGCGCCCAGCCCTGCACCATGAACGACCTGGTGCACAGCCTGCCGCGCCGCCTGCTGGCGGGCATGCAGTATGCGCTCGGCCGCACCGGGCCACTCGCCAGCATGGGCCTCTATGTCGGCGCCCTGGTGCGCAGCGACCGGCGGCTGGAGCGACCCGACCTGCAGATCAACATGTTCGCCTGGGCGATCAAGGAGAGGAATCGCAACGGCGTCGTCCCCCAGCCCTTCTCGGCTTTCGGCCTGAGCCCCGTGCATCTCAGGCCCGACGGCCGCGGCACGGTGCGGCTCAAGTCACCCGATCCGATGGCGGCGCCGGAGATCCGCTTCAACTTCCTCCGGAGCGCCAACGACTGGAACGCGATGCTCCAGGGCATGCGCATCTGCCGCGAGATCGGCGGCCAGGAGGCGCTCCGCCCCTTCGTCGTCGAGGAAATTCTGCCGGGCGCCGCCGTCACCGACGAGGCGGGGCTCAGGGACTATATCCGCGCCACCGGCGTCTCCAACCTGCATCCCGTCGGCACCTGCAAGATGGGCCACGAGGCCGATGCAGTGGTCGATCCGCAGCTTCGCGTCCACGGCCTCGATGGGCTGCGGGTGGCTGATGCGTCGATCATGCCCTCGATCGTGGCCGGCAACACCAATGCTCCCTCGATCATGATCGGCGAGAAATGCGCGGACATGGTGCGCATGGCGGCACGCTGAGCCTGCCGGTTTCCGGTGTGAGCAGCCGAAAGCCCGGCCGGGTCCGGCCGGACTTTTCGTTGCAGCGCCGTAGGGCCAGCAGCAGCTATCAGTACTGGCGCGGCGTCGTGGCTGCGCCGACTGCGGCGCCACCCAAGCCGCCGACGACAGCGCCGGCTACCGGGTTGCCTGCCGCAGCGCCGACCACGGCACCGCCACCGGCGCCGATCGCGCCACCCGTCAGTGCGCGTTCACCGGGCGTGTCTCCGCAAGCAGCGGTTCCAAGCGCCAGCGCGGCGCAGATGCCAAGGTACAAAATTCGCGACATGAGCGGCTCCCTGATCTGATGTTCGATATGAACGAAGCGGATCGTATGGGGTTGCCTGACATCGCACGGACATTTGCGCCTTTCGCGGACATGTTGGAACGTTTTGGACTTTTCCCGGTTGCGCGACGTCTTCCAGAATGGATATGCAGGGATACTCCGCCGTCGGCCATCGGAGTTCCCCATGCACTTGATGCAGCCCGACCCTGCCGCCGCACTCCTGGGATTGCGCGCCATGAAGATGGTCGCAGCCGCCCCTGGCGCCATCGGACCTTCGCAGCGCACGCTCATGGACGCGGCCCGTCGGGTCATCCTGCGCATCGACGCCGACATCGACACGCTGCCGCCGATCACGCCGGGCGAACTTGCGGCTGGCTTCCCGACGGCGGAGCTTCGGCATCAACTCGTCAACGGCATGCTGGTCACGGCGCTCGCCGATGGCGTGCCCTCACGCGAGGCCGTCGCGCAAGTCGAGGAATTCGCCAAGGCCCTCGGCATCGCTACGCCCGAAGTCACCGACCTGCGCCGGCTGACGGAGGGCCACATGCTGCTCTTCAAGCTCGACTTCCTGCGACGCAGCCAGATCGGCGAGATCATGCGCAACCAGCTCGACCAGCACGGCGTGCTCGGATTGGCCAAGAGCGTGCTCGGCTTGCGCGGCGTGATGGAAGATGCCGCGCTGGCTGCCCGCTATCGCGCCTGGGAGAAGCTACCCGAGGACTCGCTGGGCCACACGCTCCTGCGCTTCTATCGATACAACGGCTTCGGCCTGCCCGGCGAACGCGGCGGGTTTCCCGAGGCGGGGCTCTACCACGACTTTTCGCACGTGCTGGGGGGCTACGACACCGACCCCGAAGGAGAGGTCGAGGTCGCCTCGTTCAGCGCCGGCTACAAGCGCACCCGCGCGTTCTACATGGTGCTGTTCGCCGTCATGGTCTTCAGCGCGGGCGTGAACGTGCGGCCGACCGCGGGCAACGTCACGATCGGCGTGCTGGGAAAGCCCGGCAGGGCCGAGCGCATGTTCAGCGCGATGGAGCGCGGCAGCAAGGTGAGCGTCGATCTGTCCGACAAGTGGGACTATTGGCCTTACGTGGCGCTGCCGATCGACGAGGTGCGCAGGCGCCTCAATATCGTTCCAAAGGCGTAAGACCGGACCGCTACACCGTCGTCAATCCGGCCAGCGACGCGAGGGTCGTCCCCGCGCCACCCGCCGGCACCCACCATGTCCGGGGACCGACCACGCCGTCGGCCGGCAGCGAATGCTGCTCCTGGTAGGATTTCACGGCAGCTTCGGTGCGCGGTCCGAAATCGCCGTCCGCCGGCCCGGGATCGGTCGGCGTGCGACCGGAAAATCTGAGCAGCCCCTTCTGCAGGCCGACGACCGTGCGGCCCGTCGAACGGGGGCCCAGCACCGGCGTGGTCCGCCGGCATCTTTTGCCAGGTCCTGGCGCCAATGATGCCGTCGGGCACCAGCCCCTCGCTTTGCTGAAAGGCGATCGCGGCGCTCTGGGTCAAAGGTCCGAACACCCCGTCGATCTGGTCGTAACCCAGCGTCTTCATCATGACGAGGATCGTCTGGGCGCGTTCGACGGCTCTTCCGATCGTGCCTATCGCGAGCCTGGGACCACTGTTCATCGGCTTCCTCCCGGCGCCTCGACTTCGTCGTGCCGGCGCTACGGCGGCTTCACCCCGGCCGGGCCTGGCTCCAAGAGCTTGATCCCCTCGAACGTGAGCGTGACCGACGCGGGCGGATCGCCGTCGGAGCGCAGCCACCCCCTGGCGACCGCGACACGGATGGCGGCGTCGATTGCGTCCCTGTTCCCGGTCTCGAGCTTGAATTGGATCTTGTCGACGTGCGTCCACGTGGGCGGCGGTCTTCGGCCCGTGAGCTCGCGCACGACAGCCAGCAGGGAAGACACAAACTGCGCGGCGTTGGTTGGTTTTGCGACCATCGTCAAGTATAGGCCGCCGACAGTTGCCGGCCTAGGCTGCTTCCTTGTCCTTCCCCTCGCCTACTCTTGCGGCGAGCGACGCCGCCATGAACTCGTCGAGATCCCCGTCCAGCACCTTCTGCGGGTCGGAGCGCTCCACGTTGGTCCGCAGATCCTTCACCATCTGATAGGGCTGCAGCACGTACGACCGGATCTGATGCCCCCAGCCGATGTCGGTCTTGCTGGCCTCGGCCTCGAGGCGCTCGGCCTCGCGCTTCTGCAGCTCGACCTCGTAGAGGCGCGCCTTCAGCATCTGCATTGCCTTGGCGCGGTTCTGGTGCTGGCTGCGTTCCTGCTGCACGGCGACGGCGATGCCGGTGGGCAAATGAGTGATGCGCACCGCACTGTCGGTCTTGTTTACGTGCTGACCGCCTGCGCCCGAGGCGCGATAGGTGTCGACCCTCAGGTCCTTGTCCAAGAGCTCGATCTCGATGTTGTCGTCGACCTCTGGATAGACCCACACCGAGGCGAAGCTGGTCTGGCGCCGCGCGTTGCCGTCGAATGGCGAGATGCGCACCAGCCGGTGCACGCCGCTTTCCGTCTTCAGCCAGCCATAGGCGTTGGGACCCTCGACCTTGAAGGCGCACGACTTGATGCCGGCCTCCTCGCCCGCGCTCTCCTCCAGCCAGCTCACCTTGAAGCCGCGACGCTCGGCCCAGCGCGTGTACATGCGGGCCAGCATCTCGGCCCAGTCCTGGGCCTCGGTGCCGCCGGCGCCGGCGTTGATCTCGACATAGGCGTTGTTGGGGTCGGCCTCGCCCGACAGCAGGGTCTCGAGCCGCGCCTTGGCCGCCTCCTGGCGCGCTTCGGCCAGCGCACGTTCGGCGTCGGCGATCATGGTCTCGTCGCCCTCGGCCTCGGCCAGTTCGATCAGGCCCACATTGTCGTCGACGGCGGCGCGCAGGCGCTTGATGGTCGCGATGGCATTTTCCAGACGGGTGCGCTCCTTCATCACCGCCTGGGCCTGCTTCTGATCGTTCCACAGCGCCGAATCCTCGGCGCGCGCGTTCAGCTCGTCGAGACGGACGACCGCATGGTCGTAGTCAAAGACGCCTCCTGAGGAGCTCCAGGGACTCCTCGATCTCGTTCACCATGGCTTGGGCTTCGGCGCGCATCGATCTCAACTCATTGCTGGAAGCGCGGCACTCCAGCGCCGCTCCTCCGTTGTCGCAAAGTACATGGGCGCCACTGGAGTGGCGCGCTCCCGGCGATGAGAGCTCCTAGTAGGTCTCGCCCGTGCCCGACAGAGCCGCCGGCCGGCGGCCGGCGCCCGCCTGCTGGCCGGACGGGTCTATACCGGCATAGGGGGCCGATCCGTCAAGCATCGTCTGATTGTAGCCTTCCGCGCCGGGCTCGGTGCCGGGCTTGAAGACCTCGTCGATCGTGCCGCCCTCGTAGGACCAGCGCACCAGGCGCAGGCCGGGCGGGATGCGGAACGGCGTGGGCGGCTTGTCCTTGAAGATCTGCTTGGCGATGTTGAGGTAGATGGGCGCGGCATTGCCGCTGCCGGTCTCGAGGTTGCCCGGTCCCAGCGTGCGCGGCTCGTCGAAGCCGACATAGATGCCGATGGTGATGTCGGGCGTGGCGCCCATGAACCAGTTGTCGCGCGCGTCGTTGGTCGTGCCGGTCTTGCCGGCGATCGGCCGGCCCAGCACGGCGAGCTGGGCCGCCGTGCCGCGCGTGGTCACGCCCTGCAGCATGTGCACGACCTGGTAGACAGAGGCGGGGTCGTGGAAGGGCTTGCGCGGATCGACGATCTCGGGCGCCACCAGCTTGGGCCCGGTCTCCTCGCCGCAGCCTTTGCAGGTCCGCGGCTCGTGGCGATAGATCGTCTTGCCGTTGCGATCCTGCACGCGATCGACCAGCGACGGCGTGATCTCGAGCGCGCCGTTGGCCAGCATGGAGTAGGCCATGGTCATGCGCAGCAGGGTCGTCTCGCCGGCGCCCAGCGCCATCGGCAGGTAGGCGCCCATATTGTCGGTGACGCCGAACTGCTTGGCGACCTCGACCACCTTCTTCATGCCGATCTGCTGGGCCACCCGCACCGTCATGAGGTTGCGCGACAACTCGAGGCCGCGCTGGACGGTGGCCGGCCCGAGCAGGTCGCCGGCGCCGCCATAATTCTTGGGCGTCCAGATCGGCTGACCGTAGCCGGGGTCGTAGCTGAAGGGCGCGTCGAGCACGATGGAAGCCGGCGTGAAGCCCGAATCCATCGCCGCCAGATAGACGAAGGGCTTGAAGGCCGAGCCGGGCTGGCGCGCCGCCTGGACGGCGCGGTTGAACTGGCTGCGGCCGTAGGCCCAGCCCCCCGACATGGCGAGCACGCGGCCGGTCTGGGTGTCCATCACCACCACGCCGCCCTCGAGATTGGGGATCTGGCGCAGGCTGTAGGTATTGGGCGGATAGGGCTTGTTGTTGGCCCCCTTCTCGACTTTCTCGACGATGATGACGTCGCCGACATTGACCACGTCGCGCGGGCTGCGCGGCGGATTGCCGACCCGCTGATCGTGCAGGGTCGGCCGCGCCCAAGCCATCTCGGCGAAGGGCAAGGTGCCCTCGCCGCCGTTGCCGTCGCTGGCCGGCAGGCCGACCAACTGGACCGACTGGGCATCGACCTTGCTGACCACGGCGAGTTGCCAGTCGGCAGGGCCGTAAAGCGGCCGGCGCTGGACGATGCGGCCGAACTCCTCCTCCCACGCGCTCATGTCGGCGATCCTGGCGTAAGGCCCGCGCCAGCCGTGGCGACGGTCGTAGGTGATCAGGCCCTGGCGCAGGGCACCGTCGGCGACCGCCTGGATGGCCGGATCGAGGGTCGTGGTGACGGTGAGGCCACCCTCGTAGAGCCCCTTCTCGCCATAGGCGGCCAGCAGGTTGCGACGCACCTCCTCGGCAAAGAAGTCAGCATGGACGACCTCGGTCGGCCCGCGCCGGCGCAACGCCAGCTTCTCAGCCTTCGCCTTCTGCATCTCGGGCGCGGTGATGTAGCCATCCTCAAGCATGCGACCCAGCACATAGTCGCGCCGCGCGTAGGCTTCCTTCTCGTTGCGCGCGATGTTGTAGCGGTTGGGCGCCTTGGGCAGGCCGGCCAGATAGGCGACCTCCGACAGGCTGAGCTCGCCCAGCGAGCGGTCGAAATAGTTGATCGCCGCCTGGGCCACGCCGTAGTTGCCCGAGCCGAGATAGATTTCGTTGAGATAGAGCTCGAGGATGCGCTCCTTGGAATAGGTGTCCTCGATGCGGAAGGCGAGGATGGCCTCGCGGATCTTGCGCGCCAGCGTGGCCTGGTTGGAGAGCAGGAAGTTCTTGGCGACCTGCTGGGTGATGCCCGAGGCGCCTTCCGGCCGCTTGCCGGGATTGGTGAGGTTGGCGACGACGGCGCGCAGCACGCCCACGAAATCGACACCGGGATGGCTGTAGAAGCGCTGGTCCTCGGCGGCGACGAAGGCCTCGAGCACGCGCTTGGGCATGGCGGCGACCGGCACGAACACCCTCTTCTCCCGGGCATATTCGGCGAGCAATCGGCCGTCCGATGCGTAGAGCCGCGAAACGGTGGCCGGCTGGTAGTCGGCCAGTTGCTTGTGGTCAGGCAGTCCGTGGCTGAAGTGCCAGAACAGGCCGGCCACGGTGCCAGTACCAACGATCAGGGCGGCCGTCGCGAAGGCCAGCAGGACTTTGACAAGGTTCAGCACACGCATCTCTTACCGTTCTTCCCTCCCCCGCGCAGCAGGGGAGGTGATGCCGTCATACGGCCACGGAGAGGTCATGGCCACGGGCTGCATAACGCGCCATCCCCTCCGCCCGCTCCCGCGGGCACCTCCCCGGCACCGCCGGAGAGGAAAGAGCGTGACCGTCCCTTACGCCTTTCTTGTGGCAGCACCCGCGCCAAAATGAGCATCAACCGAGGCGCGTAGCGCACGCGCCAGCGCGATCTGGTGCTGACGCACGGTGAGAAGCTTCTCGTCCTGCGGATTTGAGAGATAACCGAGTTCGACCAGGGCGGCGGGAATGTCGGGCGAGGTCAGCACGGCAAAGCCCGCTTCACGGTGCGTGCGCGGCAGCAGGCGCACGCCGTTGCGGCCGAAGGTCTGCACGATCGTATCGGCGAAGCGGCGGGAATCGTTCACCGTGCCGCGCTGGCTCATGGCGACCAGGGTGCGCGCCACATTGTCCGGCTGGTTGGCGAGCCGCAGGCCGGAAACAACGGCATCCGAGTGGTTCTCGCGCGCGGCCAGCGCCGCGGCCTCGCGATCGCTTGCCTCTTCCGACAACGTATAGACGGAGGCGCCGCGCACGCCCGAATCGGGATGCGAGTCGGCGTGCAGCGACAGGAACAAGTCGGCGTTCAGCGCCTGGGCGCGCGCCACTCTTTGGCGCAGCGCGACGAAGCTGTCGCCGCTTCGCGTCAGCACCACCCGATAGCGCCCACCGGCCTGCAGTTCCTGCTGCAGCCGGCGGGCGATGGCCAGCACCACGGTCTTCTCCTTCGTGCCGCGCACGCCCAGTGCGCCGGGATCCTTGCCGCCATGGCCGGGGTCGAGCACGACCAACTTGGGCCGCACCAGCGCCACTTTGGGCGGCGTCGGCTTGGCCACCGACTTCCTCTTGGATTGCTGGTGGCGGACTTTCGCCCAAGCGCCATCGTCCAGGCCCAAGCCCCAGGCGGCCAAGCCAGCCAGCACGGCAAATGCGTTTCGACGGTGAAAAGTGGACATGGCAAATGCCCAATTAATAGAGGGGAAGCCAATTATTGTTGTGATATCTTCAACTAGTTACAGAGGAATTCCGATAATTTCAAGTTTTTTCAATCGTTTAAAACCCATTACTGAAGTGACGCAATGTTTTGATTGTCGGCCCGGGATGAACCCCGTATGTTGCGGCAGCGAGCAGTCGCCGTCGTTCGAAGCGCCCACCCTCAAGGCCGGCGCGCTCCGACGGCAGTTTTCGAGCCGGGCCGGTCGGCGCCCTCCTGAGAATTAGGGTGCGGCGGGTTCGCGGAGAGACTGTCAGGCAGGCGGTGGCTATAGGAAACCCGAGGTCGGCAGGACCGAGTTGTGGTCCGGCGATGCGATGCTTCCCCGTCTTGGCCAGAGTTGGCCGTTCGACGGGTCGATGGCGCACCGTCCCCCTCGCACCACGGAGGCGGCTTGGCCGCCGGTCGCTCGCGCCGGCCGGAACTGGGAGCCTCGGGAGCGAGCCATGGCACGGCGCATGCTCATCGATGCGAGCCACCCCGAAGAGACACGGGTGGTCGTGGTCGACGGCACACGACTTGAAGAATTCGATTTCGAAACGGCAAGCCGCAAGCCCCTGAAGGGCAATATTTATCTGGCGAAGGTCATCCGCATCGAGCCGTCGCTGCAGGCGGCGTTCGTGGAATATGGCGGCAACCGCCACGGCTTCCTCGCCTTCTCCGAAATCCATCCCGACTACTATCAGATCCCGGTCGCCGACCGCGAACGGCTGATCGCCGAGCAGCAGCGCCTGCACGCCGAAGCCGACGAGGATCACGAGCCGCGGCGACGTGACAAGGTCGACCGCACCGACATCGAGGACGCCAAGGCAGAGAACCTCGCCGAACTGCTCGGCGAGCCGCCGACCGAGGCGCCCGCGCCGGTGGAGGCGGCAGGCGATGCGGCGGCGGCCGAAGCACCCTCCTCTGAAGAGCCGCGCGAGGAAGCGGCAAGCGTCGCCGAGGCCGAGCCGGCACCGCCGGCCTCTGAGCCTGAACCGGAAGCGCAGGCGCAGCCGGCGGCAATCGCCGGCGACCGGTTGGATGGACCCGTCGACGTGCTCGGCGTGGCCGAGCCGCCGGCGCCGGGCGACGTGTCCGCGCAGATCCCGGAAGACGAAGCGGCCGGCGAGGCCGCCGCCAGCGAGGCCGCCACGGACCTCGCCGAGGCGCCGCAGCCTGACGTCGTGGTCGAGACTCTGGGCGGCGACGAGGCCGTCGAGCAGCGCGAGACGCGCGAGCGCCGCCGGCGCAATCCGATCCGCCAGTACAAGATCCAGGAAGTCATCAAGCGCCGGCAGATCCTGCTGGTGCAGGTCGTCAAGGAGGAACGCGGCAACAAGGGCGCGGCGCTCACCACCTACTTGTCGCTAGCCGGTCGCTACTGCGTGTTGATGCCCAACGCCGGGCGCGGCGGCGGCATCTCGCGCAAGATCTCCAATCCGGCCGACCGCAAGCGCATGAAGGAAGTCCTGGGCGAGCTCGACGTGCCGCAGGGCATGGGCGTGATCCTGCGCACCGCCGGGCTGGAGCGCAGCACGATCGACATCAAGCGTGACTATGAATATCTCTCCCGACTGTGGGATTCGATCCGCGAGCTCACCATGCGCTCGACGGCACCGGCCCTGATCTACGAGGAGGGCGACCTCATCAAGCGCTCGCTGCGCGATGTCTACGACACCGACATCGCCCAGGTACTGGTCGAGGGCGAGGCCGGCTTCACCGCGGCGTCGGAGTTCATGCGCCAGCTCGTGCCGCACCAGGCGAACAAGGTCGAGCGCTACGAGGAGCCGATCCCGCTGTTCCACCGCTACCAGGTGGAGAGCCAGTTCGACGCCATGCATTCGCCGGTCGTGCAGCTCAGAAGCGGCGGCTACATCGTCATCAACCCGACCGAGGCGCTGGTCGCCATCGACGTCAACTCGGGCCGCTCGACCAAGGAGCGCAACATCGAGGAGACGGCGCTCCGGACCAACATCGAGGCGGCCGAGGAAATCGCCCGCCAGGTGCGCCTGCGCGACCTCGCCGGCCTGATCGTGATCGACTTCATCGACATGGAGGAGACGCGCCACCAGCGCCAGGTCGAGCACAAGGTCAAGGATGCGATGCGCCATGACCGCGCGCGTATCCAGATCGGCCGCATCTCGGCATTCGGCCTGCTCGAGATGTCGCGCCAGCGGCTGCGCCCCAGCCTGCTCGAGCATTCGACGGAGATTTGCCCGCATTGCGCCGGCACCGGCCGCGTGCGCTCCATCGAATTGGCGGCGCTGCACGCACTGCGCGCCATCGAGGAGGAAGGCGTGCGCCGGCGGTCGAGCGAGATCGCCGTCAGCGTGCCGCCCAACGTCGCGCTCTACCTGCTGAACCAGAAGCGCCATACCCTGTCGGACATCGAGAAGCGCTACGGCTTCTCGGTGTCGATCGAGGCCGACGACGAGCTGCACGCCGCCGACTGCGAGATCGAGCGCGTGCGCGGCCGCCGCGACGACCGCGACCGACCGGGTCCGGAACTGGCGCGCGCCAGCTACGACGCGGTGGCGGCCGAGGCTGCGGCCGGCGAGGAAGCCGACACGCTCGACGAGCGCGGACCGGACATGGCCGGCGAGCGGGCGGAGGACGAGGATGGCGAAGGCCGCGACGGCGGTCGCCGGCGCCGCCGCCGGCGCCGGCGGCGCAGCCGTCGCGACGGTGAAGGCGATGGCGCCGAACAGGCCCAGGCCGCCGACGAGAACGGAGCGGGCGACGAGCCGAGCCACGACCATCGCCTCAACGGCGCGACCGACGAGGATCAGGCCGATCGCGAAGGCGATGCCGGCGAAGGCGTCCAGGCCGAACGCGAGGAGAACCGGGACGGGGACGATAGCGGCGACCGCCGCCGTCGTCGCGGCCGCCGGGGTGGCCGTCGGCGTCGCCGCGAGAACGGCGAGGGCGAGCCGGGCGACTATGCGCCGCGCGCGGAGGCCGAGGGCGATCGCCCCGAGGCCTACCACGGCGACGAGTTGCCGGCCCAGACCGCGCCCGTCGTCGCGCCGATGGAAGGCCTGCCGCTCGACCGGCTGGCCGAGGAACATATGCCGGTCGAACGCGCGCCCTACGATCCCGGCCCGCCGGTGAATGTCGAGGCGGCGCCACCGCCCCTTCCGCCTGATGCGCCGGTTCCCTCCGTGATCGCCTCGGCCCCGCAGCCCGAGCTGCCGCCTCCCCCACCGCCGCCGTCGGTGCCGGTCATCGAGGCGCCGCCGGAGAAACCCAAGCGCGGCTGGTGGCGACGCTAACGCCGCGACTACTGCGAGTCCCGTTTCAACAGAATTGGAGGATCTGTGCCGGTCGCTACCGGCTGTCGGTCCTGAACACCGCGAGTTCGGCGCGCGTGTCGGCGATGGAGAACCAGCGGTGCTGGTCGGCGCGGAACTTGCGCCAGTTCTCGAGGATCTTCTTGAACTGCGCGCTCTGCGCGGCTTCCTCGTCGAGCACCGTCTCGAGCGCGCCGCGCAGCGCCTTGATCACCGACTCAGGCAGGACCGAGAGCTGGGTGCCGGCCGCCACCAGGCGGGCGATCGCGACCGCATTCTTGGCGTCGTAGGACGCCAGCATCTCGGTCATGGAGTAGTTGCAGGCGTAGCGGAGGATCGCCTGGTAGCGCGGCGGCAGCGAGGCCCAGGCGGCCTTGTTGACCATGAGCTGGTTGACCGCCTCGAGCTCCATGACGCCCGGCGTGTAGTAGTACTTCGCCACCTTGTTGAAGCCGAGCTTCTCGTCGTCGTAGGGGCCGACCCATTCGCAGGCGTCGATCGTGCCGCGCTCCAGCGCGGGATAGATGTCCCCGCCGGCGATCTGCTGCGGCACGGCGCCCAGCTTGGCCATGACCTTGCCGCCGAAGCCCGCGGTGCGCATCTTCATGCCGACGAAGTCGGCCGGCGTCTTGATCTCCTTGCGGAACCAGCCGAACATCTGGCCGCCGGTCTGTCCGGCCGGCAGGGCGACGATGCCGAAGCTGTCATAGATCTCGTCCATCAGCTTGCGGCCGTCGCCGAACATCATCCAGGCATTCTGCATGCGCGGCGTCAGGCCGAACGGCAGCGAGCCGTCGAAGATGAAGGCCGGGTTCTTGCCGATGTAGTAGCCGGTATAGGTGTGGCCGCATTCGACCGTGGCGTTGGCCACTGCGTCCAGCACCTGCAGGCCGGGCACGATCTCGCCGGCCGCGAAGGGCCGGAGCTCGAACTTGCCGTCGGTCATCTCGCCAGTGACGCGGGCGATGGTCTCCGCCGCGCCGAATAGCGTGTCGAGGCTCTTGGGAAAGCTCGAGGTCAGCCGCCATTTCACGGTCTCGTTGGTCTGCTGGCCGAAGGCGGGGGTGGCAGCGAGCGCGGCAAGCGATGCGGCCGCTGGCGCGAGTTGTCGACGGGTCACGAGCATTTGTCATTTCCTCCTGTACAGTTTCAGTGAACTCTAGGATGCCCTCGATGGTATCGCTACCAAAAATTAGGCGGCGCTCCAGCCTCCATCGATCGGGATGGCCGCGCCAGTGATGTCGGCACCGGCCGGGCTGCAGAGCATGGCGACAAGCGCGGCCACGCCCTCGGGCGCCACGAACCGCCGCGACGGCTGGCGCTGGGCGAGGAAGGCCCGTGCGGCCTCCGCGGGCGGCAACCCCGCCTTCGCCGCCTCCGCCGCCAGCCGTTGCTCGATCGCGGGCGTGGGCACCGTACCCGGGCAGATGGCATTGCAGGTGATGTTCTGTCCTGCCGTTTCCAGCGCCACGGCGCGGGTGAAGCCGATCAATGCCGTCTTGGTGGTGACGTAGTCGACGCGGTTGATGGTGGCGAACAGGCCATAGACGGAGGCGATGTTGACGATGCGCCCGAAGCCGCGCTCGCGCATGCCGGGCAGCACGAGCCGGCTCGTGTGGAATGCGGCCGACAGATTGACCGCCAGCGCACGGTCCCAATCCTCAGGCCTGAACGCCTCGAGCGGCGCGAAGTGGCGGACCACCGCGTTGTTGACCAGGATGTCGACGCCGCCAAAGGCTTGGCGCGCGGCCTCGACCAGCGCCACGACCTGGGCGGCGTCTGCGACATCGGCGCCGTGATAAAGCGCACGCACGCCGTGCTCGGTCTCGAGCTCCCGGCGCTTGCGCTCGATCTCACCGGCTTCGCCGAAGCCGTTCAGGACGATGTTGCAGCCCTCGGCGGCCAGCCGCGCGGCCATCGCCTGGCCCAGCCCCTGCGTCGATCCGGTGATGAGCGCGCATCTGCTCTTTAACATGTTCCCTCCTCACGTACTCTCGCGCTGCACGATCTCGAAGCCGACATCGATCAGGACGCGCTCGCGCGGCGCGCCGCGCAGGCGGTTGACGAGCAGCTCGGCGCTGCGCCGGCCGATATCCTGGCGCGGGAGCCGCAGCGTCGTCACGGCGGGCACGGCATGGCGCAGCAGGTCGAGGTCGTCGAAGCTGGCGATGGCGATGCGGCCGGGCACCGCCCAGCCGCGACGCTGGCATTCGAAGAGCGCGCCCACCGCCAGCACGTCGCCGGCGAAGAAGCCGGCGTCGATGCCGGGATGGGTCTGCACCAGGCGCACCAGGGCGTCGGCGCCCTCGCTGAAGCCGCCCGACGCCTCCAGCACCAGGCCGGGATCGGCCGCCAGGCCGAGCTCCTTGAGCGCGGCGAAGTAACCGCGGCGGCGCTCGCGCGAGCGATCGTTGTCGGCAAGTGGCAGGGTGACGAAGCCGATCCGGCGATAGCCCAGCCTGCCCAGGTGATTGGTCATGGCGCGCGCGGCCTCGAAGTTCGAGTAGCTCACCGCCATGTCGAGCGGGCGGGCGGCCAGGTTGCCGGTCTCGACCACTGGCACGTCGGTCCGGGCGATGAGCTCGCGCAGCCGCTTGCTATGTGTGGTGTTGTGCAGGATGAGACCGCAGACGCGCTGCGCCAGCAGGGCCGAGACCAGCCCCTCCTCGTCCTCGAGCCGATGGCCGCTGTTGGCGATCATCAGATGGAGGCCGTTAGCGCGCAGCACGTCGGAGACCGCCTGGATCATGCTGGCGTAGAGCGAGTTGCGGATCGACGGCACCACCAGGCCGACGACGTTGGAGCGCTTGGAGGACAGGCTGCCGGCGATGCGGTTGGGCAGGTAGCCGAACTTGCGCACCGCCTCCTCAACCCTGCGGCGCATCTTCTCCGACACGCTGGCGGGCTCGCGCAGTGCGCGCGACACGGTCATGGGCGAGACGCCGGCATGGCGGGCGATGTCGCTCATCTTGACCTCGCCGTTGCCGCGGCGCCCGGCCCGGCCCGTCCTTCCCCTGCCCGTCATGCGATGGTATCGATACCACAAACGATGGAGGAGCGACCATGGCGGATCGGCTGCTGGGTTTCGTCGGTGTCGGACGCATGGGCGGCCCCATGGCCTCGCGGCTGCTCGACGCGGGCTACCGGCTGTGCGTCTACGACGTGTCGGAAGAAGCCACCCGGCCGCTGGTCGCGCGCGGCGCCCGGCTCGCTGCCTCGCCGGTCGAAGTCGCCTCGACGGCCGAGATCGTGCTGATGAGCCTGCCCACGCCCGACGTGGTCCGCGAGGTGGCGCTGGGCGGCAATGCCGGGCTGATCAACGGCTCGACAGTGCGCACCGTGATCGATCTGTCGACCACCGGCCCCGGCACGGCGACCGAGGTCGCGGCCCGGCTCGCCGAGCGTCGCATCGGCTGGGTCGACGCCCCGGTGAGCGGCGGCGTGAGCGGCGCCAAGGCAGGCACCTTGGCGGTGATGGTGTCCTGCCCCACGCCGACCTATCAGGCCCTGGAACCGGTCTTCAAGGTGTTCGGCAAGCTGTTCTATGCCGGCGAGAAACCCGGCCTCGCCCAGACCGCGAAGCTCGCCAACAACCTTCTCGCCGCGACGGCGCTCGTCGCCACGTCGGAGGTCATGGCGATGGGCGTCAAGGCGGGGCTCGATGCCAGGGTCCTGATCGACATCATCAACGCTTCGAGCGGACGCAACAGCGCCACCCAGGACAAGTTTCCCCGCGCCGTGCTGCCGCGCAGCTTCGATTTCGGCTTCGCCACCGGCCTTTCCTACAAGGATGTCCGCCTCTGCGTCGAGGAAGCCGAGGCGCTCGGCGTGCCCATGGTGGTAGGCGGCGCCGTGCGCGAGATGCTCGCCGTCACCCGCGCGCGCTTCGGCGCCGCCTCGGACTTCACTTTCGTCGCCAAGCTCCTGGAGGAATGGGCCGGCGTCGAGATCAAGGGCTAGGCTGCTAAGGCGCCTCCGCCGCTTTCAACGTCTCGAGATCGGCGGTGAGGATCTTGCCCTTGGTCTCCGGTCCCAGTGCCACCGCGAGGATGACGATCAGGAGGAAGAAGATGGTGCTCACCAGCATGGGCATGGCGAAGCCCATTCCCCTCTCGACCGCGAAGTAGCTCAGCACCGGCGCGATCAGGCCGCCCCAGATCGCGCCCTGATGATAGACGAAGCCGGAGGCCGTCGCCCGCACCTCGGTTGGGAAGCGCTCGCTGAGATAGCTGGGGTTCTGGCCGTAGATCGACCCGCCGAACACGCCCTGCAGGATGAAGCCCAGCACGATCCACAAGGGATCGGTCGTCCAGAGGTAGAGCGGCGTGACGAAGATGGCGAGAACGCAGGGCACGATGATGGCAGGACGGCGGCCCCACTTGTCGGCGACGCCGCCCCACAGCCCGGAGCCTACGAAGACCACGATATTGGCCCAGAACAGGGGTGTCGCCACCATGCCGGGCGTCCATTGCAGCTCCTTCTGCAGATAGGACGAGAACAGCGCCCAGATCGAGTAGTAGACGCAGAATGCCGCGCCCATCCAGAGGCAGCCGGTCAGCGTGTTGTAGATGTGCTTGCGCGTGAAGATGGTGAACAAGGGCGCACGGACCTCGGCCTTCTTCTCGGTCTGCAGGCGTTTGTTCTCCGCCCACACCGCCGGTTCCTTGACGTAGAAGCGGACCCATACGACCACCAGCGCCGGGGCGATGCCGATCCACAGCAGGCCGCGCCAGCCGATATGCTCGTAGAGCAAGCCGTAAGCGAGCGCCGACAGCGCGAAGCCCAGTCCCCAGGAGCCCTGCAGGATTCCGCTCATGAAGCCGCGCGAGCGGGCGGGCCAGGATTCCATGGCGAGCGCGGCGCCAGCCGGCCATTCCGCCCCCATGCCGATGCCGAGCAATGCGCGGAAGATCAGCAGGAAGGTGAAGGTGGGCGAGAAGCCGGCGATGAAGTTGCAGATCGAGTACCACAGGATGGAGATCATCAAGGGCGCCTTGCGGCCCATGCGATCGGCCATCCATCCGGCCGCGGTCGCGCCGATCAGCCGCATCCACAAGGTCAGCGTGAAGACGATGGCGACGGCGGTCAGGGGTACATCGAACTCCTTGGCGATCGGCACCATGATCAGCAGGAAGATGGTGAAGTCGAACGCATCGAGCGTCCAACCGAGCCAAGCGGCGATGTAGGCATACCACTGGTCCTTGGTGGGTTCCCTCCACCACGGCACAGAGGACGAGGACGCAGGAATGTTGGACGCGGACATCTGCTAAACCTCCCAAGTTATTTTATTTGGGTACAGGTTTACGCTGAGATACTCCGACGATCGGTACTGCCGCGCCGCCATAGTGCGCCTGTTGCCGGGGGAAGACAACCCGGCCCGGCCCGGCCCGTCCCGTCTCGTCCCGCCACGCGTGCACAAGGCCGTCGCCGCACCACCGCCGGCCTTGACGCCGTTACGGTCCCGGATAACGGTGCAGCCCACAACAATGAATTGGAGGAAATGCCCGATGAGGAATGCGAGGAATTTCGCCGTTGCCCTTGGCGCGATGCTGGCCGCGCTCCCGGCCGTCGTCGCACCGGCAAGTGCCCAGATCGTCACCAAGTATTCCGGCATCCAGCCGGTCGAGCATCCGGCCAGCTACACCGAGGATTATTTCGGCCAGGAGGTTGGCATCCTGTCCAAGGGAACCATCAAGGTCGAGGTCTATCACAACACCCAGCTCGGCGACGCCGTCGCCAACGTGCAGAGCGTGCGCAACGGCACCATCGGCTTCAGCACCGTCTCGGCGTCGAACCTCAACCAGGTCGTGCCGGCGATGGACATGTATTCGCTGCCGTTCCTGTTCAAGAACGAGGCGCAGTTCTGGTGGTTCCTGGCGCAACCGCAGGCCGCCGAACTCGCCAAGCCGCTCGAAGCCAAGGGCATCAAGGTTCTGGGCTACATCGATTCCGGCTCGCGCAACTTCTTCACCCAGAAGCCGGTGCACACGCCCGACGATCTCAAGGGCCAGAAGATCCGCGTCATGGCCTCGCCGGTGATGGTCAACACCATGAAGGCGCTGGGCGCCACCGGCGTGCCGGTTGCCTGGGCCGAGCTCTACACCGCGCTGCAGACCGGCGTGGTCGACGGCGCCGAGAACAACCATCCCTCGGTCGTCGCCAAGAAGTTCTACGAGGTGTCGAAGTTCTACACGCTCGACGAGCACATGCGCATTCCCGACGTCCTGATCATGTCGATGAAGCTGTGGAACCAGCTCAACGACGAGCAGAAGAAGGCCGTGAGCGAGGCCGGGGCGCGCGCCCAAGCCTATATGCGCGGCGCCTGGCACGTCGCCGAGGTGAAGGACCTGCAGGCGCTGAAAGGCAACTTCACCGAGATCATCGTGCCCGACAAGGCGCCGTTCGTTAAGGCAGTGTCGGGCCTGGTCAACGAGGAGGCCAAGCGGCTCGGCGTCGAGAAGACCGTCGCCTTCATCCTCGACACGCAAAAGAACTTCTGACCCCGGCATCGACCGCAAACGAGGGGCGGCCGGCCGCCGCCCCTCGCCTTCGTGGGGAGAAGACCCGTGACCTTTCTCGCTCTGCTCGACCGCTTTGCCTATCTGCTCGTCGCGGTCGTCCGCTGGATCTGCATCGTTCTCGCCTCGGCGCTGTTCCTCATCGTGGTCGTCGCGGTGATCGCCCGCTACGGCTTCGGCCAGGCCGTCTCCTGGACCGAAGAGGTCCCGCGCTATCTCCTGATCTGGATATCCTTTCTCGCCGCCGCCGTCGGCGTGCTGCAGCGCGACCATGTCGGCTTCGACGTCCTCTTCAACGCGTTGCCGAAGCCCTTGCGGCGCGTGCTGGGCGTCGCCCTGAGCGCGATGATCTTCGGCTTCGGCTGGATCGTGTTCCGCTACGGCATCACCTTCACGGAAGATTTCGGCAGCGACCTGATGGAGACGATCCCCTTCACCAACTACTGGTACTACCCGGTGATGCCGATCTCCGGCTTCCTCATGCTGGTCTTCGCCTTCAAGCTCATGGTCGACGAGATCGTGCGGCCGGAGGCGGCCGCCATCACCGGCACCAGCGTGGACTAGGCCATGACCCTCGTCATCCTGGGCCTGGCTTTCATCGTCCTGACCGCGCTCGGCATGCCGATCGCCTTCTCGGTCGGCGTCTCGAGCGTGATCGCGACGCTGCTGCTGCCGGGCGTCGACAACGCCACGATCGTCCAGCGCATGCTGACCTCGATCAATACCTTCCCGTTGCTGGCCGTGATCTTCTTCGTCTTCGCCGGGACGCTGATGGCGCGCGGCGGCATCGCCCGGCGCCTGGTGATGATGGCCGAGGTGCTGGTCGGCTGGCTTCCCGGCAGCCTGGCCCAGATCGTCTGCGTCGCCTCGATGTTCTTCGGCGGCGTCACCGGCTCGGCCGTGGCCGAGGTCTCCTCGATCGGCGCCATGATGATCCCGGCCATGGAAAGGGACGGCTACAGCCGCCGCTTCGCCACCGCCATCGTGCTGACCGCCGCCACCATGGGCCCGATCATCCCGCCCTCGATCGGCATGATCGTGTTCGCACACGTCGCCGGCAACGTGTCGATCGCCGCGCTCTTCCTGGCGGGCGTCATCCCCGGCGTGATGATCGGCCTGTCGCTGATGGTCGCCTCGTTCGTGCACGGCAAGCTCTATCACCGCAAGGTCCTGCCCAAGCTCGCGCCGCGCGAGAAGGTGCGCCGCGTCATCGACGGCATGGCCGGCGTCTTCACCATGGTCATCATCCTGGGCGGCATCATCAGCGGCGTCTTCACCGCGACCGAGGCGGGCGCCGCCGCCGCGGTCTACGCCCTGTTCCTCTCCATGATCGTCTACCGGGAGATCAAGCCGCGCGAGCTGCCCGGCATCATCTGGGACTGCTGCGTCACCAATTCGGTCGTCATGCTGCTGATCGCCACCTGCTCGGTCTATGCCTGGATCCTCACCTACGAGAATTTGCCGAACATGCTGGCCGAAAATTTCTTCAATCTCATTCAGAGCAAGTGGGGCTTCCTGCTGGTGCTCAACGCCTTCCTGCTGATCGTCGGCATGTTCGTCGACATGACGCCCGCCCTGATCATGCTCGTGCCCATGCTTCTTCCGCTGGCAACGAAGTTCGACATCAACTTCGTCCATCTCGGCCTGATCATGGTGATCAATCTGTCGTTCGGGCTGACCACGCCACCCGTCGGCACCGCCCTGTTCGTGGCGCTCAAGGTCGGGCGGATCTCGATGGACAAGCTCATCCCGCCGCTCCTGCCGCTGCTCGCCTGCATGTGCGTCGTGCTGGCGTTCGTCACCTACGTGCCGGAGGTCTACATGTGGCTGCCGCGCAACCTCGGCCTGGTGAAGTGAGCCCGTCCGCCAGAGCGCCCGATCAGGCCGCGTACCTGCTGGCGCTGAGCGCGCCCCACAGTGCGTCGGGGCCGGCCTTGGCGTAGGCCGCGCCGATCTTCTCGCCCCAGTAGGTCTCGCTGCCGAAGTCGCGGCGCCACACCCAGAGCCGGCGCGTGTAGTGGTGCAGGACGTGCTCGTGGGTGAAGCCCATGGCGCCCATCGACTGATGGGAGATGGCGGCGATGCGCTGGGCGAACTCGGAGGCCTGGCTCTTGGCCGCGGCGATCGAGAAGCCTCCGCCCTCGGCGAGCCCGCCCTCGTCGGCGTCGCGCGCCGCCGCTTCGGCCGAGGCGATGGTGGCGGCCACGCAGCTCGCCAGCTCCGCCAGCATGTGCTGGATGGCCTGGAAGGTCGAGATCGGCCGGCCGAACTGGACGCGCTGCTTGCAATATTCGACGGCCGTCGCCAGCACCTTGTCGGCCGCGCCCGCCATCTGCATGGCGCGCATGACGGCGGCCAGCTCGAGCGCGCGCTCGGCGCCCACCGGCGAGGCGCCGGTGAACTCGGCCACGGCATTGTCGAAGGTCACCATCCCGTAGGGCTCGCCGGCCTGGCTGGGCCTGGCTTCGATCCTGGCGTTGGTCTTGGCGACCACGGCCAGCGTTCCGCCAACGACGGCAACGAAGCGATCGGCGACCGAAGCGAAGGGCACGCGCTCGACTTTGCCGCTCAGGCGCCCGCCCGAGAGCACGAGATTGCCCAGCGCCAGCGTCGCCGGACCAGGCTTCGGCGTGCCGCCGGCCGCGGCGATCAACAGATCGGCGAGCGCCGTCTCGGCAAGCGGCACCGGGACAGCGTGGGAGCCGGCCAGCCGCAGCAGCGCCAGCATGTCGGCCAAGGTGCCCCCGACGCCGCCCCTGTCCTCGGGCACGGCGACCAATGGAAGGCCCATGTCCTCGATCTCCTTCCAGAGATCGGCGGGCCATGTCCCCTTCTCCACCCCATTCACCACCTCGCGGCCGCAGCGCTCGGTGAAGAAGCGATCGGCGGTCTCCAGCAGCATGTCGCGGGTGTCGCGGTCCATCGTCGTTCTCCTGCTCAGCGAAGCCAGGTCAGCGCAAACCGAGGCCGCGCGCGACGATGCCGCGCAGCACCTGGGTCGTTCCGCCCTGGATGGTGTAGGACGGCGCCATCATGGTGGCGTATTGCGCGACGTCGAGGAAATCGGCCATGTCGTCCTCGGTCGTGGCGTCGGATTCGGCGATCGTGCGGGCGATCTCCGGCAGGTCCTGCTGGTAGATCGTGCCGAGATCCTTGACCAGCGCCGCCTCGATGGCGGGCGACTTGCCGCCCTGCATCATGCCGGCGACGGCGACCGACATCTGCCGCAGCGTCCAAAGACGCGCGATCAGGCGGCCGAGGATGGCTGAAGCGCGCTTGGCGGGCTGGCGGCCCAGCACGCGCACCAGCTCGCGCAGGACATAGAAGTTCTGCATGAAGCGCTCCGGCCCGGAACGCTCGAAGGCAAGCTCGCTCGTGACCTGCAGCCAGCCGTCGCCCTCGTTGCCAATCAGGCAGCTCTCGGGGATGAAGGCGTCGCTGAAGGTGACTTCGTTCCAGTCGTGGCGGCCGGCGAGGTTGATGATGGGCCGGATGGTGATGCCGGGCGTCTTGAGATCGACCAGGATCTGGCTCAGTCCCTTGTGGCGGTCGCCGTGCTGGCCCGAGGTGCGCACCAGCGCGATGCAGTAGTGGTTGCGATGGGCGCCCGAGGTCCAGACTTTGGTGCCGTTGACCCGGAAGCCGCCCGGGACAGGCTCGGCCCGAGTGCGCACCGAAGCGAGGTCGGAGCCGGAATCGGGCTCGCTCATGCCGATCGAGAAATAGCATTCGCCGGCGGTGATGCGCGGCAGGATCGCTTGGCGCTGCTCCTCGCTGCCGAAGCGCAGCAGCAGCGGCCCCGACTGGCGGTCGGCGACCCAATGGGCGCCCGCCGGCGCGCTGTTGCCCAGAAGCTCCTCGGTGATGACGTAGCGGTCAAGGAAGCTCCTCTCGCTGCCGCCGTATTGCTTCGGCCAGGTGATGCCGATCCAGCCCTTCTTTCCCAGCGCCTTGCTGAACTCGGGTGAGAAGGTGTTCCAGCTCGCGAAGCGATCCTCCGTCTTCTTCAAGGCGGGTAGCGTCTCCTTCAGGAAGGCCCGTACCTCGCCGCGCAGCGCCTCCGCCTCATCAGGCAGGTGGAACGGCGGGAATTCAAGCTTGGGAATGGACATCGTCGTTCTCGGCGGTTGGATGCTTCTTCTCTGTCGGCTAATGCTAGGACGCGCAACCAAGGAGTTTCGAGGGACGAATGCCGCGTCGATCACCCCGCCTGCCGCCGCTCCTGGCGGAATTCGACGACGAGGAGCGCGAGGCCGTGCTCGCCGCCAACCGCGCTTTCTATCGCGCCTTCAGCGAGCACGACACCGCGGCGATGGACCAGATCTGGGCGCCGACCGGCGCCGTCGTGTGCCTGCATCCGGGCCGTGCACCCTTGCACGAGCGGGCCGAGATCATGGCGAGCTGGCGCGCCATCCTGCGCCACCCCGAGGCGCCCAAGGTGCGCTGCACCGGCGAATGGGTGGTGGGTCGCCCGGGCCTCGCCATCGTGGTGTGCCGCGAGGTCCTGCCCGAGGGCCAGCTCATGGCGACCAACACCTTCGTCCGCCTGAACGAAGGCTGGCGCATGGTCGGCCATCACTCCGGGCCGGTGCCGCCCGTCGAAGCAGGACAAACGACAGCCGCACAGGCGTCGCCGCCGATGCGCGACCGGCGCAAGCTGCATTAGCTGGTATCCCGCGCGAGGAAAACCGGCGAGGACTCCACCTCGACGAGGAATTCATCGTCGGCGAGGCTTGGCACGCCGATCCATGTCGAGCACGGAGGCTGGTCGCCGAACATCGCCTTGAGCGCACTACTGATGGCCCTACCTTCATGCATGTGGCTTTGCTTTATATAGAGTTGTAGTGCACCAACCTGATCGAGCTTCGCGCCGACCGATTCCAGCGCCGCTGCGAGATTTTCGAGGCTTTTCTCGACCTGGCGACCAATATCACCGACGCCAACGATATTTTGATTCGCATCCCAGGCAACCTGGCCAGAGATATGAACGGCGCTTCCGAAGGGTGTCGGCACGACAGCCACCTGCGCAAAACCGTGCTGGCGGCTATCGAAGATCCCGGCGGGAACATGAACCGATCGACTCATGGATGGCTCCTTATCGCGTCACTGGCCGCGTGAAAGCCGGATAGCCGGCCACCGCGCGGCGGGTCCACTTGCGACCGCTGCACACTTGCATCGAGTTGTCTGGACCCGAGAGGTTTCTGACCTTTCTGACCGTTTCTGTCCGTGACCGGCTGCCTTCACGGCTCAGCATCTTCCGGACACCCGGCCTCATGAAATACGCCTGCAAATACAGCGACATGAGCGCGAGAGACGCGCTCCGTCAGGAAGCCCCCCGAGAGGTTTCTGACCTTTTTGACCTTTCTGTCCATGTCGCGTCCCTGGACGCTTTCTCGCATTGCCCTCGTTCCTCCGCGAGGCGACCTGGCGGCACCAAACACGACTGTAGCGTTACTTTTGTCCAGGGTAAAGCATAACTTACGCATCCAACGTCCGCAGCCCAATAAGTGCGTGCCATTCGACGCAAAAATCGACTGTCCGACGACCGGCTCTGCAGAGAGCGCGCAGGAATTGGCGGCTCAGCGGTGGATCGGGCTTCCGGCCCGCAGCAACGACTTCAGCCGCTCGTACGGGACATCGACCTCGAACGGACCCGCCGCGTAGGGGCCGATATCGTCGGTGTTGAAGACCAGCTCGAGGCGGTCGGCGCGCCAGCAATAGTGGCCGGGCTCGCGCAACAGCTTGGTAAGGTTGGCGGGCTTCAGCGCGTCGTCGAAGCCGGGCTTCTCGACGAACTGCTTCTTGAGGTCGGCGCCCACGATCTCGACCATCGCAGCGAGCCACCGATCGTCGGCGGCGAACACGCTCTCCGGCGCCGCCGCCTTGCCGGTGCCCAGATCGACCAGCGTGCAATCCGTGGCGCCGTAGCCATGGGCGCCGCCGCTGTAGCTGTAGAACTCCACGGCGATGGTCACCGCGTCGGCGTCCGGCCGATAGACCGTGAAGCCCTGCTCGTACGTCCAGCCCTGCTTGCGCTCCACCCCGTCGTCGGCCTCGGGCGTGGCCGCTTCAGCCGCCTTCTTCGCCGCGCCGACGAAGCGCTCGTTGATGGCCGAAAAATCGGCCGTCGAACCGGTGAAACGGGGATAGCTGATATCGTACGAGTAGCTGATCTTGCCGAGCCTGCCGCTCTTCACCAGCGACTGCTCCGCGATGAAGGGATAGGCGCCGTCGGCGAACGCCTTGAGGTTGGCCGTGCGCGCCTCGTAGCGCTTCCTGAGGCAGGGCGCGATGCCGTCTGTATCCGCCGCGCACGCGCGATTGCGGTCGCCGATCCAGTGCAGCTGCTCCTTGGCCAGGTCGTCCTTGGCCGCCCCGGCGAGCTTGCCGGCGAGCGCGGCATAGGCCGCCGCCATCTCGCGGTCGGCCTTGGCCAGGCCGGGATCCTTGCAGATCGTGCGTTCGATGGCGTTCGACGCCTTGGCGCACTCGAAGCTCGGCCCGTTCTGCCCCCCGTCTTGGGCAAAGGCCGGAGCCGCGAGGAGAAGGACAGCGGCAACGACCGCAAGCAATCTCATATGCGCCTCCAGGCCTTCAATCGCCGCACCGCTTCCTCCATTTCGGCGGTCGAGCCGGCGAAGGAGATGCGCAAGGTGCCCGCACCGCGGGCGCGGTCGAAATCGACGCCCGGCGTCGTCGCCACTCCGGCTTCAGCCAGCATGCGCCGGCAGAAGTCGCGGCTGTCGTTGGTGAGGTGCGCCACGTCGCAATAGAGATAGAAGGCGCCTTCGGCCGGCGCGAAGCGGTCGAAGCCCGCCGCCGGCAGCCCGGCCAGAAGGAGGTCGCGGTTGGTCCGGTAGCGGCGGACATGGCCGTCGAGCTCGTCCCTGCAGTCGAAGGCCGCGAGGGCCGCATGCTGGCTGAGCGTCGGCACGGAAATAAAGAAGTTCTGGCTGAGCCGCTCGATCGGCCGCACCAGGTCGGGCGGCACGACCAGCCAGCCCACCCGCCAGCCGGTCATCGAGAAGTATTTCGAGAAGCTGTTGATGACGATGGCGCTGTCGGAGACCTCGACCGCCGAGACGGTGTCGCCCTCGTAGACGATGCCGTGATAGATTTCGTCGGAGATCAGCCGCACGTCATGCCGCTCGCACCAGGCGGCCAGCGCCTTCATCTCGGCGTGGCCGACCATCGTGCCCGTGGGGTTGGAAGGGCTGGCCACGATCAGCCCGTCGATGCGGCCGGCTTTGCCAAGCGTCTCGACCGTCGGCTGGAAGCGGTCGGCGGCCGAGGTCGGCAGATCCACCGCCTCGAGGTTGAGCGCCGCCAGGATGTTGCGATAGGCCGGATAGCCCGGAGCCGCCAGCGCCACGCGATCGCCGGCGTCGAAGCTCGCGAGGAAGGCCAGCGGAAAGCCGCCTGACGAGCCGGTCGTGACGATCACGCGGTCGGCCGACAGCTCCACGCCATAAGCATCGCGGTAGTGGCGCGCGATGCGTTCGCGCAGGGCCGGGATGCCGAGGGCCGCGACATAGCCGATGCGGTCGGCCTCGAGCGCGGCATGCGCGGCGGCCAGCGCGCCTTTGGGCGCGGGCGTGCTGGGCTGGCCGACCTCGAGATGGATGACGGTGTCACCCGCCGCTTCCTTCTCGGCCGCGGCCGCCATGACGTCCATGACGATGAACGGATCGACCGCGCCGCGGCGCGAGAGCTTGCCCGACATCGGTGGCGTTCTAGCGGCCGACAGCGAGCAGCGCGAGACCCATGCCCGCCGGGTCGAACGCGCTTTGGCAGGTCGAGGCGCTGCTGCGCAGCCCCGATGGGCAGACGATGGCGTCGACGTAGCCGCCCTGCCCGCCGCGCGCCTGCAGGACCGCGGCGATGGCCTGGCTTTCCTCGACCGTCGCCCGAGCCACGACGCCGACCGCCTGGGCCGCCGTCGGCGCGCCGCCTCCGGCGCCAGCGAAGGTGAACTCGCCGTTGCTCGGATTGGCGATGATCACCGGGCTTACCGAGCCCCCGTCCGGCGCCGGCGCACCGAGCAGCACGCCGGTGCCGGGCACGATCTTGCCCGAGCCGAAGATCCGGCCCATCGACAGGCTGCACGCCGCCGCACCGGCCTTGCTGTCCACCGCCACCAGACCCGAGAAGCCGCCGGAATTGGTCGGGGCCGGTCCGCCCGGCGCCTGGCCCTTCCAACCGGCAAGTGCGGCGGCACCGGCAGCCGGCGGCGGCGCGACATAGATCCGTTGACGGCCGAAGGTGCCGAAATCCTCGGAGGCCGGGGGGCCGGCCTGGGGTATGGCATTTCTCAGCGCCTCGAGCGGCAGGTTGCCGCCCATTTGCGACACCTGCTCGGACAAGGTGTGGGCCATCCTGCCCTGGAAGAAGTCGCCGCCGCCGCGCTGGCGAAGCGCGCCCAGCGTGCCGGCGAGATCCTGCTGCACCCAGTTGTCGCCTTCGCCAAGCGTCGCCCCGTTCGCCTTGCTGAAGACGCGCCGTGCATCGGCATCGTTGGCCAGCGCGGCGCCGGCCGCCTGCAGATCGCGCGACAGCGCGCGCGACACCGGAACGCCGAAGCGGGCCAGCCGCTCGGCAGGCGCGACAATCTGCTGCCAGCGCATCTGGCCGTGGCGGATGTGCATCAAGGTGATGGCGCGCACGCTCGACGGCACGGTGAAGGCCTGGCCGGCGATCGGGCCCGGCGCGGCGACCGGCGGAAAGACGAAGGCTTCCGCGGCGTTGGTCTTGCTGTCATGCACGATGCAGGCGCCGGAGGAGCCCAGCCCGGCCGCCGACGGCAAGGTCACCGCCATGGCGAAGTACATGGCCACCGCCGCATCGGTGGCATTGCCGCCGCTTTGCAGGATGTCGCGCCCGACCTCGGCGGCGTAGCTTTCGTCGGCCGTGACGGCGGCGAAGGTGCTGCCGCCGACGATGCGCGACAGGCCGGCCCGGTTGGCAGGAAGGCCCGCCGGATTGGCGGCATTGGCCAGCCGGTCGCTCTCGCGATCCGTCTCACTTCTGCCACAAGCGCCCAGCAAAAACACCGCGGCCAGCGCCAGGTTGCGCAATTGACGTGGCCGTCGCGCGTTTTTAGCCTGTCGAGACCCTGTGCCACCCGTGTTCAGACGCATCACCACCCTCTTCTTCCTTACCCTGTTCGCGCTGGCGCCGTTTCGTGCCGCGAGCGCGCAGCAAGGTCAACGACTCAATCTCGTCCGCGACGCCGAGATCGAGAACGATATCCACACCATGCTCGTGCCGATCTGGAAGGCCGCCGGTCTCGATCCAAATGCCGTCCAGATCATGATCGTCCAGGACAACTCGCTCAACGCCTTCGTCGCAGGCGGCCAGCGCATCTTCATCAACACCGGCCTGATCATGCGGACCGAGACGCCCAACCAGCTCATTGGCGTGCTGGCGCATGAAAGCGGCCACATCGCCGGCGGCCATCTGGCGCGCATGCAGGAGGAGCTGCGCAGCCTCACCACGATGCAGATCCTCGAGATGATCCTGGCCGGCGGCGCCATGGCAGGCGGCGCCGCCTCGGGCAGCGGCGCCGGCAGGGGCGGCCCGACCACGGGCATAGGCAGCCCCCGCGCTTCCGGCTCGCTCCTGTCGTTCCTGCACTACACCCAGACGCAGGAAGCCTCGGCCGACCAGGCCGCCATGACCTTTCTGCAGCGCACCGGCCAGTCGCCGAAGGGCGCCGTCGAATTCCTGCGCATCCTGCAACGCGAAGAGCGCATGCAGATCAGCCAGCGCGATCCCTATCTCTCCACGCATCCGCTGACGCCCGACCGCATCGCCGCGTTCGAGGCGGCGGCGGCGCGCTCGCCGTATCTCAACAAGCCCGATTCGCCGGAATTCCTGATGATGCATCACCGCATCGTCGCCAAGCTGATGGGCTTCACCATGCCCGACGCCGCCCTGGCGCATTTCGCCGAGGCCGACCGGTCGGTGCCGGCGCGCTACGCGCGCGCCATCGCCTGGTATCGCAAGGGCGCGCTGGGCTCGGCGCTGCTCGGCATCGACGGTCTTCTCAAGGAATACCCGAACGATCCCTACTTCCATGAAGTGCGCGGCCAGATGCTGTATGAAAACGGCCACGCCGCCGAGGCCGTCGCCTCCTACCGCCGTGCGGTGCAGCTCCTGCCCAGCGCCGCCATCATCAAGGTGGATTTTGCGCGCACCCTGCTGGCAACCAACAACCCCCAGAACGACCGCGAGGCCGTCCGCAACCTCGAACTGGCCTCCCAGCAGGAGGCGGGCACCTTCGACCTGTGGCGGATGATGGCGGAAGGCTATTCGAGGCTGAACAATCCGGGAATGACGTCGCTGGCGCGGGCCGAGATGGCGCTGCTGCGTGGCCAGCGCGCGGAGGCGCAGGCCCATGCCGACGCCGCGACCCATCAACTGCAACCCAACACGCCGGCCTGGCAGCGGGCCGAGGACATAAAGGCCTATATCAACACGCGGGCTGGCCGGCGATAATCCCGCGGCTGCAATCGTGCCGCGGTCGTCTTGGCCGGCAAACGGGAGACCAGCGAAAATGCGTTCGACCCTTCTGATCCTTTGCGCCGGACTTGTCGTCGTCGGTGCGCTCGTCGCGGGGCGCCTCACGGCGCCCGAGCGTCCGGTTACCGCCGCGTCGAGCAGCGCACCGGGCGATCAGACGGCGCTCGGCAAGAGCATCCGCGACTACCTGCTCGCCAACCCGGAAGTGCTGGTCGAGGCCATGCAGGAGCTCGAGCGCAAGCAGGATGGCCAGCGCGACGCCACGGCGCAAAAGGTCATCAGCGAAAGGCAGGCGGACCTGTTCAGCGACACCGACAGCCCCGTCGCCGGCAACCCCAACGGCGATGTCGTCATCGTCGAGTTCAACGACTACCAGTGCCCCTATTGCAAGCGCAGCTACCAGGCCATGAAGTCGGTCGTCGGCGCCGACGGCAAGGTGAAGGTCATCTACAAGGACCTGCCCATCCTGGGCGAGGCGTCGAAGATCGCAGCCCTCGCGGCGCTGGCCTCGGTCGCCCAAGGCAAGCATCTCGCACTTCACAACGCGCTGATGGAATTCAACGGCAAGCTCGATCGCGACAAGATCCTCGAGATCGCCGTCTCCGTCGGCCTCGACCGGGCCAGGCTCGAGAAGGACATGGAGGACCCCAAGCTCAAGCAGATCATCGAGCGCAACCTCGAACTGGCCAGCGCGCTCGGCGTACGCGGCACGCCGGCCTTCGTGGTCGGCAAGCAGTTCGTACCCGGCGCCGTCGACGCCGCGGCGCTGAAGCAACTTATCGCCGAAGCGCGCAGCAAGGGCTGACCAGCCCGCTTCAACGCGACACGGCCGCAGAAAGCCCGAGCACGCCCACCAGATCGGCGCCAGGACTTGCCAGCGACCTCAGCCTGTCGAAGCCGACGGGAGGCTCGGGCTTGGCGTCGATCGTGAGAGTGCCGCCCTTCTCCACGAAGCGCGCGACGATGTCGAGCAGTTCGGTCATCGCCTGGGAAATCAGCACGCCCGTCGGCTGATAGCGGCGTATGTCGCGCGCCAGGTTGGAGCGCGTCGCCGAGACCGGCTGGCCGGTCACGATCGACAGCGCCTTCAGGCCGCGCTCGAGCAGGCTCTTGTCGGCGAACACGAGCTTTGCCGACGCCAGCGCCGCGGTCGACCGGTCGAGCGCCGCGGGATCGCCGTCATCGACGGCGTGCCAGAAGGCCTGATCGGCATGGACGATACGGCCGGAGAGGTCGATTTCGCCCAAGCCCGCCCCCTCGAGCGCACAGCGGTCGAGAGCAAGCTCGCCTTTTGCCCGATCGTCGGTGGCCGTGCAATCGAGATCGAGCTTCAACTCCTTGAGTCCCATCGACAGCAGCGCCATCCGCACCTGCAGGCCTTCCACGCCCTTCAACGGAGGCGCCAGCACGAAGCCCTCGATGCGGGTACGCGAGCGGCTAAGCTTGTCGCCCTCATGGTTCGTCTCGATGCTCACGCTGCCCAGTGAGATGCCGTAGCGCGCGAGCGTATCGCCGCTGAAACCCGACAGGCTGGCGTTCTCGACATGGAAGCGGCCCGACGGCGCTCCCGGCCGCCACTGGTCCGACGAAAGGGCGGCGATCACGCGGCGCCAATCGACGCCGGTTGCCTTGACCTCGTCGATCTTGACCAGCGGCGCCTGTCCGTCCTTGGCCGTCGCCTCGATGCTTTTCATGACCAATGACGCGAGGTGGCCGCGCTCGTAACCCTCGACGACGGCCGACGCCACGCCGACCGTGTCGCCCGGCCCTGCCATGGCGAGAACGATATTGCGCTCCTCGACCCGGCGGATGGTGAGGGCACCCAGCGCCCGCGCCGCCCTCACCTGGAACGGGTAAGGACCGTCATAGCGGGCATCGAAACGGGCAAGATCGAAGCCGTCGAGGACGAGCGACTCCATGGCCCAGCTGCCGCCGGAGTCATGATCGACGAGATGCAGATCCTGCAGTTCGACCCGATCGGCCTGCAGCGGGTCACCCCAGCGGAAACCCGCCAGCGGCGTGCGCCCGCGCACCAGTTCGCCGAGCGGCCAGGCAAGGCCTGACGCCTCCCAGCGCTTGACGGCGAGTTCGGCGCCGCCGTCGTGGGTCTTGAGATCGAGCAGCGTGATCCGGCGGTCGAACAGCCCGACCTCGACGCTGCCGACCTTGGTCGAGCCGTCCCGTTCGAGCTCCGTCTTGATGCGTGCCGCCGCATGGTCCTGCACGATCGGCACGGCCGCGACGATGGCCCCGGCGAGCACGATGACGCCGGCGGCGACAAGAATGCCTTTTCTCACGATTCGGCATCCGGCTGCCTGGCGGGCTGGGCGGCGTCGAAGGCCGGATGCTTCATGCAGGCGACATAGATCCGCTGGATGGTCGGGTACCTCGTCATGTCTACCTTGAAGCGCTGGGCATTGAAGACCTGCGGCACGAGACAAAGATCGGCCATGGTCGGCCGCTCGCCGTGGCTGAACGTCCCGGTCTTGCCGTCCCTGGCGATCGAGGCCTCGTAGCAGTCGAAGCCGGTCTCGATCCAATGGCGCGACCAGGCGAAAGCGCTTTCCTCGGTCTGGCCGAATTTTTCGCGCAGATAGCCCATCACCCTGAGATTCTGGATGGGATGGACGTCGGCGGTGACGATCAGCGCCAGCGCGCGGACGCGCGCCCGGCCGACCGGATCCTGGGGCAGCAGCGGCGGCTCCGGATGGGTCTCCTCGAGATATTCGAGGATCGCCAGCGACTGGGTCAGGACCTCGCCCGAATCGAGCACCAACGCCGGCACGAGCCTCTGCGGATTGATCGCGACATAGTCGGGCGCCGCCTGCTCGCCCTTGCGCAGGTGGCGGAACGCGTGCTCGACCGCGATGCCCTTGAGGTTGAGCCCGATGCGCACACGAAACGCCGCGGACGATCTAAAATAGCCGATTAGCTTCATGACGCCTCCGCGACCACCCTATCATGTCGCCCCGAGCGCGGCGAAGGACGACGGTCAGGCCGGCGCCGTATAGCGGACGACGCTCTGGTCGATCGCCCCGAAGATCGACTTGCCTGCCCGGTCGAGCATCTCGATGCGAATCCGATCGCCGAACGACATGAACGGTGTGAGGGGCTTGCCGCCGTCGATGGTCTCGCGCACGCGACGCTCGGCGATGCAGGAGCAGCCGACCGAGGCATCGCGATTCGCCACGGTGCCCGAGCCCACGACCGTGCCGGCTTCGAGATGCCGCGTCTTGGCGGCGTGGGCGATCAGCTGGCCGAAATCGAAGGTAAGGTCCGTGGCGGCATTGGGATGGCCGAACTCCTCGCCGTTCAGGATCGAGATCAACGGCAGATCGAGCTTCGCGCCATCCCACGCATCGCCCAGCTCGTCGGGCGTGACGGCCACCGGCGCGAAGGCGGTGGCGGGCTTGCCGTGAAAGAAGCCGAAGCCCTTGGCCAGCTCGGTGACGATCAGGTTGCGCAGCGACACGTCGTTCAGGATCGTCACCAGCTTGATGTGCTTGTGCGCTGCCTGTGGCGAGATGCCCATCGGCACGTCATCGACGATGACGCCGATCTCGCCCTCGAAATCGATGCCCCAGGCCTCGTCGCCGGCTTCGATCGCGTCGTTGGCTCCGATGAAGGAGTCCGAGCCGCCCTGGTACATCAGCGGGTCGGTCCAGAACGAGGGCGGCATTTCCACGCCGCGCGCCTTGCGCACCAGCTCGACATGGACGACGTAGGCCGACCCGTCGGCCCACTGGAAGGCGCGCGGCAACGGTGCCGCCAGTGCCGCCGTATCGAGCGCGAAGGAACCGGCCGCCTTGCCCTCGGCAAGCCGCCCGGCCAGTGCGCGCAGCTTGGGCTCGGTGGATTCCCAGTCGTCCAGCGCCCTCTGCAGGGTCGGCGCGACGTCGGTTGCCCGCACCGCCCGCGAAAGCCCGCGATCGACCACGATCAGCGTGCCGTCGCGGCCGCCTTCCTTCAGTGAAGCCAGTTTCATTGTTCCCGTCCCTGCTGATCCAAAGTCGGTCATGCCTCCTCTCCCCAAACGGGGGAGAGGAATATGAAAGCCGCGAGGCGCTGGTGCCCTACTCCGCCGCCTGCTTGATCTCCGGCGCACGCCAGGAGTTCACGTAGCCCTCGAACTCGACGCCCGCCGGCATGGCCGCGACGTCGACCGCGTCGCGCGTGTCGATCATCACCGCCACCTCGTCGGTCTCGGTCCTGCCGCCGCGATCGGCGGGCCGTGTGGCGGCGTTGAAGGCCTTGGGATGCGGCCCGTGGGTGAAGCCCGAGGGATGCACCGTCATCATGCCGGGATGGATGTTGTCCCGGCTGAAAAAGCTGCCCTTATGATAGAAGATGATCTCCTCGAAATCGTCGTTGTTGTGGAAGAACGGCAGGCGCAGCGCCTCGGGATCGCTCTCCAGCGGCCGCGGCACGAAGGTGCAGACGACGAAGCGGCCGGCCAGGAAGGTCGTATGGGCCGACGGCGGCAGATGGGCGCGGTGGCTCATCAGGGGCCGCAGGTCGCGCCAGTTGATGCGCACGACGCTGAGGTCGCCGTGCCAGCCGACCGCGTCCAGCGGATTGAAGGGGAAGGTCACGGTGGAGAGCTGGTTGCGCCGCTTCACCGACACCTTCCACGTGCGTTCGTCCTGCTGGGCGCGGAAGGCGTCGTCGATCCTGGGCGTGTCGAGCATCGCCGGATCGAAGATCGCATGCCGCCCGACCAGGCCCTTCTCGGGCAGGGTGAAATGGTCGTTGGTCGCCTCGACCATCAGGCACATGGTGGGCTTCGACGGCGACAGCCGCCACATCGTGCCGCGCGGGATCACGATGTAGTCGCCATCGCGATAGTCGAGATGGCCGTAGTCGCAGAACAGCGCGCCCTCGCCCTCATGCACGAACAGCAGCTGGTCGCCGTCGCTGTTGCGCGCCAGCTCGGCCATCGCCTTGTCGAGCTTCCAGATGCGCATCTGCAGGTGCGCGTTGGCCATCACCAGCGCGGCCTGCCAGGGATTCGCCTTGGCGGCGCCGAGCTTGTTCATGTCGAAGGCGCGTGGGCGGATATCGCCCTCGAATTCCACCCAGTCGGTCGGCTTGTGCCGGTGATGGAATTGCGCCGAGGGGCCGAAGAAACCCTCCTTGCTGATCTCGCGCTCGTAGGTGCCCTCCGGCAGGCGGACATGGGCCTGCCGCGAGGCGGTGCCCTCGTGCTGGCGCAACGGAATCCAGTTCTTGCTCATGGTTTCCTCCTAGGCTTTCAGGACGCCGCGTCGGATCTGATCGAGCTCGATCGATTCGAACAGGGCGCGGAAATTGCCCTCGCCGAAACCTTCGTTGCCGCGGCGCTGGATGATCTCGAAGAAGATGGGACCGATCACGGTCTGGGTGAAGATCTGCAGCAGGAGCCCGCCGCCCTGGGTCGGCGCGCCATCGATCAGGATGCGGTCCGTGGCGAGCCGTGCCACGTCCTCGCCGTGTCCGGGCAGGCGCTGGTCGACCTGCTCGTAGTAGGTGTCGGGGACGGTCTGGAACGGCACGCCCCTCGTCCTGAGCCATTCGACGGTCTCGTAGATATCGCCGGTTCCCAGCGCGATATGCTGGATGCCCTCGCCGTGATAGGCCGACAGGTACTCCTGGATCTGCGACTTGTCGTCGGTGCTCTCGTTGATGGGGATGCGGATCTTGCCGCAAGGGCTGGTCATCGCCTTCGACTTGAGCCCCGTCAGCTTGCCTTCGATGTCGAAGTAGCGGATCTCGCGGAAATTGAAGAGCCGCTCGTAGAAGTCGGCCCACTCCGCCATGCGGCCGCGGTGCACGTTGTGCGTCAGGTGATCGATGTAGGTGAGCCCGACGCCCTTGGGAGTGCGCTCGACGCCCGGCAGATACTCGAAATCGACGTCATAGATGGTGCCGCGCTCGCCGTAGCGGTCGACGAGATAGATCAACGAATCGCCGATGCCCTTGATCGCCGGGATATTGAGCTCCATCGGCCCGACCTTGCCCTCGACGCCCCAGGCGCCGAGCGACAGCGCCCGCTTGTAGGCGAACGCCGCGTTCCTCACCCGGAAGGCGATGGCGCAGATGCTGGGACCGTGCACGCGCGCGAAGCCCTGGGCGAAGCTCTCCTTCTCGGCGTTGAGGATGAAGTTCACGTCGCCCTGGCGGTAGAGCGAGACGTCCTTGGAGCGGTGCCTGGCGACCTTGACGAAACCCATGCTCTCGAAGAGCCGGCCCAGCGCGGCCGGGTCGGGCGCGGTGTATTCGACGAATTCGAAGCCGTCGGTGCCCATGGGATTGACGGCGTCGATCTCGGCGACGCTGGGATTGCTGATGCCGGCCATGACTGACCTCCCGAATTGACCCAAGCGGAGAATTGGTTTCAGATGTAACTATTATGGCGAACCCTTCGCAAGCCCTCGAACTGGAGAATTTTCTCCCTTACCGACTGTCGATTCTGGCCCAGATCGTCTCGGAATCGTTGCACGACCTCTATGCCGGGCCATTCGGCCTCTCGGTCACGCAGTGGCGGGTGATGGCCGCGCTGGGCCGCTTCGCGCCGCTCACCGCCTCGGATGTGGGGCAGCGCATCGTCATGGACAAGGTGGCGGTAAGCCGGGCGGTGGCCGGGCTGATGAAGCGCGGCCTGGTCGAGCGGACGCCTGATCGGGCCGACCGCCGGCGCACCCTGCTCCGGCTCTCCGCCCGCGGCCGCGGCATGCATGCGCGCATCGTGCCGCTGGCGCTCGACTACGAGGACCGCCTCTACAAGGCGCTGTCGGCCGGGGAAAGACGCAGCTTCGATGCATTGTCGGCCCGTCTGGTCCGTCATGCCAACCGGCTGCGGGCGGCCGCCCAGCCCGCCTTGTAGGGCCGAATCGCCATGCTATAACGCCCCGCGCTTTGGAAGACGGGGAGGCATGACTTGGCCGCAAAGGCCGCCCGGCGTCGGCCGGCTGGGAAGCCGGTGCTGGTGCTCAACGGGCCCAATCTCAACATGCTGGGCAAGCGGCAACCGGAGATCTACGGCCGCGAGACCCTGGCGGACATCGAGAAGGCATGCCGGACCGAAGCGGGGCGCCTGGGGATGGCCATGGAGTTCGCCCAGAGCAACCACGAGGGCGTTCTGGTCGACCGCATCCAGGCGGCCCGCGAGGCCAATTGCGGCATCGTCATCAATGCCGGCGCCTACACCCACACGTCCGTCGCCCTGCTCGACGCGCTGAACGCCGCCGAATTGCCCGTGGTGGAGGTCCACCTGTCCAACATCTACAAGCGTGAAAGCTTCCGCCATCACTCCTATATCAGCCCGGCCGCTGTCGGCGTGATCGCGGGCCTGGGCAGCCAGGGCTATCTTCTGGCGCTGCAGGCGCTGTCGCGCCTTCTGGCGCGCTGACATCCAACGCGGAGCGTCCTCATGGCCAAGTTCGACATGGATACCGAGTTCGTCCGCAAGCTGGCGCAGATCCTCCACGAGACCGACCTCGGCGAGATCGAGCTGGCCGACGGCGAACGGCGCATCCGCGTGGCCCGGCCGACCGTGACGCTGGCGGGCGCGCCGATGATGACGGCGGCGACCATGCCGGGCGCCTCTTCCGCCGCGGGCGGCGCGCCGGTCGCCGGCAAAGCCGACGATGTCGCCAAACATCCCGGCGCAGTGAAATCGCCCATCGTCGGCACCGCCTATCTGGCGCCGGAACCGGGCAAGCCCAATTTCGTCGCGGTCGGCGACAAGGTGACGGCGGGCCAGACGCTGCTGATCATCGAGGCCATGAAGACCTTCAACCCCATCAAGTCGCCCCGGGCGGGGACGGTCGCGCGGATCCTGGTCGAGAACGCCCAGCCGGTGGAGTTCGGCGAACCGCTGATGATCGTCGAATAGGGCGTTCTGCAGCCAATGTTCGACAAGGTCCTGATCGCCAACCGGGGTGAGATCGCGCTGCGCATCCACCGCGCCTGTCGTGAGATGGGCATCAAGACAGTGGCGGTCCATTCGACGGCCGACAGCGATGCCATGCATGTGCGCCTGGCCGACGAATCGGTCTGCATCGGGCCGCCGCCGGCGCGAGACAGCTATCTCAACATCCCGTCGATCCTCTCCGCCGCGACCATCGCCGGCGTCGACGCCATTCACCCCGGCTACGGCTTCCTCTCGGAGAACGCCCGGTTCGCCGAGGCCGTGGAGGCGCACGGCTTCACCTTCATCGGCCCCACGCCCGAGCATATCCGGATGATGGGCGACAAGATCGTGGCCAAGCAGACCGCCAAGCAGCTCGGCCTGCCGCTGGTGCCGGGCTCGCCCGGGCCGGTCGGGACGCTTGAGGAGGTGGTCTCGCTTGGCGCCGGCATCGGCTGGCCGGTGCTGGTCAAGGCGGTCGCCGGCGGCGGCGGCCGCGGCATGAAGGTGATCGACGACGCCGACCAGGCGGCGGAGGCCTTCTCGCTGGCCCGTGCCGAGGCCAAGGCCGCCTTCGCCAACGATTCGGTCTATCTCGAGAAGTATCTCGGCCATCCGCGCCACATCGAGATCCAGGTGCTGGGCGACGGCAAGGGAGCGGGCATCCATCTCGGCGAGCGCGACTGCTCGCTGCAGCGCCGCCATCAGAAGGTGCTGGAGGAGGCCCCCTCGCCCGCGCTGAACGCCGAGCAGCGCAACCGGATCGGCGAACTGGCCGCGGCGGCGGTGCGCACGCTCAAGTACCGCGGCGCCGGCACCCTGGAGTTCCTGTTCCAGGACGGCGAATTCTACTTCATCGAGATGAACACCCGTCTGCAGGTGGAGCATCCGATCACCGAGGCGGTCACCGGCATCGACCTGGTGCGCGAGCAGATCCGCATCGCCGCCGGCGCGCCGCTCGACATGACCCAGGCCGACGTCGTCATCCAGGGCCACGCCATCGAGTGCCGCATCAATGCCGAGCACCCCGAGACCTTCACGCCCAGCCCCGGCCGCATCGCCGACTACCACCCGCCGGGCGGGCTGGGTGTGCGCGTCGATTCCGGCCTGTACACCGGCTACGTCATGCCGCCCTACTACGATTCGATGGTGGCCAAGCTGATCGTGAACGGAACGACCCGCAACGAGTGCCTGATGCGGCTGCGCCGCTCGCTCGAGGAATTCGTGATCGGCGGCATAGACACGACCATCGCGCTGCACCAGCGCATCATCGGCGAACAGGCTTTCATCGACGGCGACTACGACATTCACTGGCTGGAGAAGCTGGTCGGCCTGAAGAAATGAACGCATGCCTCTCCTGTCGCGCGGGAGAGGGAGAGATCTGATGGAGATCACGTCCGACCTCCTCCTGCAGGCTTACCGCATCGGCGTCTTCCCGATGGGCGAGCGCCGCGACGACCCCAAGCTCTACTGGCTCGATCCGCGCCTGCGCGCGGTGCTGCCGCTCGACGCCTTCCACCTGCCGCAGCGACTGAAGCGCACGGTTCGCGCCGGCCGCTTCGCGGTGAGCGCCGACACTGCCTTCGCCGACACCGTACGCGCCTGCGCCGAGCCGCGACCCGGCCATCCGGAGAGCTGGATCAACGCACCGATCGTCGAGCTCTACACCGAGCTGCACCGGCGCGGCCACGCCCATAGCGTCGAGTGCCGGATCGACGGCAGGCTGGTCGGCGGCCTCTACGGCGTCTCGGTGGGCGCGGCCTTCTTCGGAGAAAGCATGTTCAGCCGCGAGCGCGATGCCTCGAAGGTGGCGCTGGTCCACCTCGCGGCCCGGCTGATCAAGGGCGGCTTTCGCCTGCTCGATTGCCAGTTCATGACCGAGCACCTGCGGGGCTTCGGCGCCATCGAGATCGCCCGCGAGGCATTCCGCGCCCTGCTGGCCGACGCCATCGACCGCCCGGCGACCTTTCAGCGGGAGCTGGGCGGCGAGGATCCCTGTGCCATCGTGCAGGCGAGCACGCGCACGTCGTAGACGCCGTGATCGAGCGCCGACAGCGAGGGCGTGGAGGCGAACATCCAGCCGGCGAAGAGCTTCTCGGCGGCCTGGCCCGGCTTGTGGTCGACGATGGTGAGATAGGCGGCCGACTCCGGCGGAGCCTCCGGCACGTTCACCAGGCAATCACCGACCGTGATCTCGAGCGTGCCGAAGCGCGTGGCCTCGCCGACCGGCGCATAGAAGCGCTGCGTACGGGCCGTCACCTTGTCGAGCCCCTGCAGCTCGGCGACGCGTTTGCCCGGACCGTCGGGAATCGGCCGCAGATTGGGATTGCCGGTGATCGCGGCCGCCGACTGGGGCTGAGGTTGCGGCGGGGTCTGGGCCGCGGCCGCGCCGGCGGCGGCGGCAAGCGCCGCGACAACCAGCAGGGCGCGCGCGCTCACTTCTTGCCGGCGTGAGGCGCTTCGAGCCCGTCGATCAGCTCGTGGAGGGCCGCCTTGATCTGATCGGCATCGCATCCCATCAGGACTCCGTCCTCCAGCGCATCGGCGCAGAGGGTCTCGATTTCCTGGATGTTCTGGTTCAGGACTTTGATCTTTTCGAGGCAGGACACCGGCTTGCCGTCGGGTTGCCGCCAGGTCGGCGACGCTTTGGGCAGACGTGCAGTCATGGCTTGTTGACGCTTCCATACATCATCTTGGCGATCAACTCCGTCAGCGAGACGGCATCCTGCGTCTTCTCGATCTCCCCGCCGGGCTTGATCAAATTCGTGTCTCCGCCCGGCTCGAGCACGATGACCATGCCGCCCAGCAGCGACTCGCTGACGATCTTGGCGTCGGTATCAGCCGGCAACTCGACATTCGACGCCACCGACATGTGCACGACGGCCTGGTAGGTCTTGCGGTCGAGATCGATGCTCGTGACGGCGCCGACCTTGACACCGCTCAACGTCACGTCGGCGCCGCGCTTCAGCCCGTCGACACGCCCGAAACGGGCGACGATCTCGTAGCCGTTGGACGTACCCCTGTCCGATTTGGCGAAGGCATAGAAGACGAACACGCCGGCCACGACCAGGACCAACGCGCCAACGATTGTCTCGACGATATTGCGACCCACACCCGGTCTCCTCGTGTTGGCACGCTCAGCCGGGACGCCACGCCTCATATGGCGGCTTGGGCTTGTCGCCGACAGCCAGCGTGTGGCCCGGCGGGCGGTAGGCGAGATCGGTACCCGTGAGGTTGGGGACATGATCCTTCTGCCAGCTCCTGCGCGGCAGGCCCTCGGCAGGCGGCACCTTGTCCGTCGTGTGGTGCAGCCATCCGTGCCACTCGGGCGGCACGCGCGAAGCCTCGGCAACGCCGTTGTACATGACCCAGCGCTTGCGCCGGCGACCGGGAATCACCCGTTTGTCCCGGTAGTAGCGATTGCCTTCGGCATCGGTGCCGACGAGTTCGCCCCGCATTTTGGTGAAGAGCCAGGTGCCGATAATCATGAACCAACCACGCTCCGAGAGTGACCGCGCCGCTTGTACGCGCGCGCATGCGGGCGCGCAACGCGACGCGATCGGCAGTGAGATTTCACAGATTCGTTGTCATGCGAAGTCGTCGATTCGATGCCTGTTGCGCGCTTGCATCATCTAGTACCATCTACACACTGGTCTACAAAATATAGTTGCGCACACAAGATTTTGTAATTTACTATCGCGACGTGCCCACATGTGTGTGCTCGGCGGATCTCCGAGTACAGCCTGCAACGAGATCGAACGACGGGAATGGGGCACGGGGGATCGTCGATGCGTTTGGAGCGTCGGTATACTAAAGTAGGCGGAATCGCCGTTCGCAGGAATGGCGTTTCGTGCTGCCGACTCGGAAATCCGCAATCCCGACGGATCGATCGTCTTTCAATTGAAGGGCGTCGATGTGCCGGCGGAGTGGTCGCAAGTCGCTGCCGACATCCTCGCCCAGAAGTATTTCCGCCGTGCCGGCGTGCCTGCACGGCTTGCCAGGATCGCCGAGACCGACGTGCCGGACTGGCTGTGGCGGTCGGCGCCTGACGAAGCAAGCGCTGGCCGACCTGCCCGAGTCCGAGCGCTTCGGCGGCGAGCGGAGCGCGGCCCAAGTCTTTCATCGCATGGCGGGGGCCTGGACCTACTGGGGCTGGAAGGGCGGCTACTTCGACAGCGAAGAAGACGCGCGCACCTTCTACGACGAGCACTGCTACATGCTGGCGGCGCAGATTTGCGCGCCGAACTCGCCGCAATGGTTCAACACCGGCCTGCATTGGGCCTACGGCATCGACGGTCCGGGCCAGGGCCACTGGTTCGTCGACCATCGCGACGGCATCGCCTATCCCTCGTCGTCGGCCTACGAACGACCGCAGCCGCATGCCTGCTTCATCCAGAGCGTCAGCGACGATCTGGTGAACGAAGGCGGCATCATGGACCTGTGGGTGCGTGAGGCGCGCCTGTTCAAGTATGGGTCCGGCACCGGCTCCAACTTCTCGGCGCTCCGCGGCGAGGGCGAGAAGCTGTCGGGCGGCGGCCGCTCATCGGGCCTGATGTCGTTCCTCAAGATCGGCGACCGCGCGGCGGGCGCCATCAAATCGGGCGGCACGACGCGGCGCGCCGCCAAGATGGTGTCGGTCGACATCGACCATCCCGATATCGAGGACTTCATCGCCTGGAAAATGCGCGAGGAGCAGAAGGTCGCCGCGCTGGTCGCTGGCTCCCGGCTCGCCAACCGCCACCTCAATGCCATCATGCGTGCCTGCCTCGAAGGCGACGTCGAGGGTGATGCCGCCTTCGACCCGCGGCGCAATCCGAGGCTGCGCCGCGAGGTCGTGGCCGCTCGCCAGGCCGAACTGCCCGAGAACTACATCCAGCGGGTCATCCAGTTCGCGCGCCAGGGCTATCGCCACATCGAATTTCCCGTCCTCGACACCGACTGGGAATCCGAAGCCTACGTCACCGTGTCGGGCCAGAACGCCAACAACTCCGTGCGGGTCACCGACGCCTTCCTGCGGGCGGTCGAAGCCGACCGCCAGTGGGCGCTCACCGAGCGCACGACGGGCAAGATCGCCAGGACGGTGAGCGCGCGGGCGCTTTGGGAGAGCGTCGCCGAGGCGGCGTGGCACTCCGCCGATCCCGGCGTGCAGTACGACACCACGATCAACGACTGGCATACCTGCCCTGGGTCGGGACGCATCAACGCCTCCAACCCGTGCTCGGAATACATGTTCCTCGACGACACGGCGTGCAATCTCGCCTCGTTGAACCTGATGCGGTTCCGCCGGGCCGACGGGTCGATCGACGTCGAGGCGTCTGGAGCATGCCGCGCGGCTGTGGACCGTCGTCCTCGAGATCTCGGTGATGATGGCGCAGTACCCGTCGCGCCGGATCGCGGAGCTCTCCTACCGCTACCGCACGCTCGGGCTGGGCTACGCCAATCTCGGCGCCCTGCTGATGGCGTCCGGCCTGGGCTACGACAGTACGCGCGGCCGGGCGATCGCCGGCCGCGATCACCGCGGTCATGACCGGCGCGGCCTACGCCACCTCGGCCGAGATGGCGAACCTCATGGGCGCCTTCCCCGGCTTCGCCGCCAACCGGGACGCCATGCTGCGGGTCATCCGCAACCACCGCCGCGCCGCCCATGGCGAGACGGCGGGCTATGAAGCCCTTTCCATTACCCCGGTCGCGCTCGACGCGGCGGAATGCCCCGACGCCCCCCTCGTCGCCGCAGCCAAACGGGTGTGGGACCGTGCGCTGGCACTGGGCGAGCAGCACGGCTTCCGCAATGCGCAGGTCTCGGTGATCGCTCCCACCGGCACGATCGGCCTGGTGATGGATTGCGATACGACCGGCATCGAGCCGGACTTCTCGCTGGTCAAGTTCAAGAAGCTGGCGGGCGGCGGCTACTTCAAGATCATCAACCAGACCGTCCCGCTGGCGCTGAGGACGCTGGGCTACGACGAGGCGGCGATCACGCGCATCGTGGCGCACGCCGTCGGCCATGGATCGCTCGTCAAGGCGCCGGCCATCAACCATGAGAGCTTGGCGGCGCGGGGCTTCGATGCCGGCGACGATCGGGCGCGTGGAAAAGTCGATTGCCACCGCCTTCGACATCCGCTTCGCCTTCTCGCGCTACACCTTGGGCGACGCCTTCTGCCGCGAGGTGCTGGGGTTCGACGAGGCCACGCTCGCCGATCCCAAGCTCGACGTGCTGGCACGGCTCGGCTTCTCCAGGAGCGACATCGCGGCGGCGACCCTGCATGCCTGCGGAGCGATGACGCTCGAGGGCGCCCGCGATCTCAAATCCGAACATCTCATCGTGTTCGATTGTGCGAATCCCTGTGGACGAGATGGCACGCGCTGCTTGTCTGCGGAGAGTCACATACGCATGATGGCTGCAGCCCAGCCGTTCGTATCGGGCGCGATCTCCAAGACCATCAACATGCCCAACGCAGCTACGGTCGAGGATTGCCGCAAGGCCTATGAGATGTCGTGGAAGCTTGGCCTCAAGGCCAACGCGCTCTATCGCGACGGCTCCAAGCTTTCACAGCCGCTCTCGGCGATGGCGCTGGGCGATGACCGCGCCGCCAATGACGATCTCGCCGACATGGCGCCGCTCGCGCGCGCGCCGATCATCGCCGAGCGCATCGTCGAGACGGATCGTCGAGCGCGAGGTGCGCGCCGGCCGCGAACGCCTGCCGCAGCGGCGCAAGGGCTACACGCAGAAGGCGATCGTCGGCGGCCACAAGGTCTATCTGCGCACCGGCGAATACGAGGATGGCCGGGTCGGCGAGATCTTCGTCGACATGCACAAGGAGGGCGCGGCCTTCCGCAGCCTGATGAACAACTTCGCCATCGCGATCTCGATCGGCCTGCAATACGGCGTGCCGCTCGAGGAATTCGTCGAGGCCTACACCTTCACCCGCTTCGAGCCGTCGGGCCTGGTCGAAGGCAACGATGCGATCAAGATGTCGACGTCGGTGCTCGACTACATCTTCCGCGAACTGGCGATCTCCTATCTCGGACGCAGCGACCTCGCCCATGTCGAGCAGGCCGACCTGATGCCCGACGGCGTCGGACGCGGCGAGATCCAGGGCGAGCTGCCGGCGCCCGGCACCGCGGCCGCCCAGGCGGCGGCCGTCGCGGTCAATCGCATCGCCAGCGTCGGCTATGTGCGCAGCAATCTTTACGTCTTGAACGGCCGGACGGCCGGCAATGTCGCGATCGCCGAGAGCGCTCGCCGCCGGCCCCGGCCCACCGAACTGACGGACGGCCCAGCCGTCGCTTTGGCGCCTAGCGCCCAGGCGGCCGTCGTCGGCGTCGCGCTCGGAGAGGCATCCTCCTCCGCCCTTGGTTTCGCCCTCGAGGCGAAGCTCAAGGGCTTCGAAGGGGATGCCTGTCCGGAATGCGGCAACTTCACCATGGTCCGCAACGGGACGTGCCTCAAATGCACGACCTGCGGCGGCACCACGGGATGTAGTTGAGCATGCGTGGCGAAGCGTACCCGCGTACCCCGGGGCCCTCGCGGTTGGGTGCCTCACAGCTAACCATAGGAGACAGTTATGGCTGCTAAGAAAAAGGCTGCTAAGAAGAAGGCTGCTAAGAAGAAGAAGCAGTAAAAAGGAAAGGGCGTAGGCCAAAGCACAAGCTTTGGCCCCTCTAACCGAACGCCTTTCGGCTTCCGCGTGGGCGCCCTCATGGCCCCACCGGAAGCCACCTTTTAGAACATAAGCATTAAAAGCCAATGCAGCGCCCCGCCTTCGGGGGTGGAAAGGCGAAACTGGATATCGCGTCCGGCGACTTTGGTCTGCCGGACTTTTTTCTTGCCCGCCTTGAAAGGACGCCAGATTTCCGCCCTACATAGCGGAACATGGATACTGACCAGTCAGTCAATACCGGGCGCGGCACTCGCCGTCCGCACCCGTCGCCCCGAGGATCGCGCGCTCCGAGATCGCGCGGGCGGCGCTGGACCTCTTCGTCACGCGAGGCTTTGCCGCCACCAAGCTCGACGACGTCGCCAGGGCGGCGGGCGTCAGCAAGGGCCTCCCCTATCTCTACTTCAAGAGCAAGGAAGAGCTTTTCAAAGCGGTGATCGCCGAGGCGATCGGCGAGCCGCTGGTGCGCGCCAACGAGCTGATCGACCGCTTCGACGGCTGCACCGAGGAGCTGCTGCGCGTGCTGGTCGCAAGTTTCCGCGAATTCGCCGAGAGCCCGCTGGGCGGCGTGATCAAGCTGATCCTGGCCGAGGCCGGCAATTTCCCGGACGTGGCGCGCTTCTACTGCTCCAACTTCGACCTGCGCGGCCGCGCAACTCTTCGCCAAGATGCTGCGCCGCGGCGTGGCGCGCGGCGAGTTCCGTCCCATCGCCGACATCGACACGACGGCGATCCTCCTCGCCCAGCCGCTCGCCATGCATTCGGTCTGGCTGCGCTCGCTTGCGCCCTACGACGACAGCCGGCCGGCCGGCAGCGACCAGTTCTACGCCGCCTATCTCGATTTCGTCCTGAAGGGGCTCCGGCCATGAATGCCAGGCGCAAGATCCTGCTCGCCCTGATCGCCGTCGCCGTCATGCTGGCCGCCGGCGCCTTCGCCTGGAAGAACGGCAAAGGCCCATCGAGCGCGTCGCATTGTCGGCGGCGTCGCCGCACCGGCGGCGCGGCCCCTCGAACTGATCGAGGCCGAGTTGCACACCATCAAGCCGCGCGGCCTGGTCGACATGGTGCGCTTCACCGGCACCACCCAGCCGATCGACCAGACGATCGTCAAGGCGCGCGTCGCCGGACGCCTCGCCGAGGTCCTGGTGCGCGAGGGCGACAAGGTGACCAAGGACCAGCTCCTGGCGCGCTTCGAGACCACCGAGCTGCAGGCCAGGGTCAACGAACGCCAGTCGACGCTCGACGCGGCGCGCGCCGATGCGCGCTGGGCGGCGCGCGACCGCGCCGACAAGGAGACGCTGGCCAGCCGCAACATCGTGTCGAAGTCCGCCGCTCGACCGGCGCGCGCGACGGCCGAGAACAAGAACTCGATGGTGGCCGTCGCCGAAGCCCAGCTCGACGTCGCCGTCAAGAACCTGGCCGACGCCGAGGTGCGGGCGCCATTCGCCGGCGTGGTCGGCGAGCGCATCGCCAACCAGGGCGAATCGCTGCCGATCGACGGCAAGATCCTGGCCCTGCTCGACACCAGCCATGTCGAGGTCGCGGCCCAGATGCCGGCGGCCGACGTGGTGCGCCTCAAGGTCGGCCAGCTTGCCCAGGTCACGCTGGAAGGCTTCGGCGAGCGCATCTTCCACGGCCGCATCACGCGCATCAGCCCGACGGCGCAGGCCGGATCGCGCTCGATCCCTGTCTATGTCGAGATCACCGACCGCCACGACGCCCTGCGCGGCGGCCTGTTCGCCACCGGCACCGTCGTCGTGCAGGAGAAGGACCATGCTCTCGCCGTGCCGGCCCCGGCGATGCGCAAGGACGACGAGGGCGACTACGTCCTGGCCGTCGAGAACGGCACGCTGGTGCGCAAGCCGGTCGGCGCCGTGCGCACCTGGTCGCGCGGCGAGCTGGTCGAGGTCAAGGGCCTCGAAGCGGGCATGACGATCGTGTCCGCGCCGCTGCCCGGCCTCAAGGCGGGGCAGCGGGTCAAGATCCTCGAAGCGCGCTAGGCGGCATCGCATGAAGCTCACCCGGATCGCCGTCGACAATCCGGTCTTCGCCACCATGATGATGGTGGCGTTGCTGGTGCTGGGCCTGTTCTCCTACCGCCAGCTCGGCGTCGACCAGTTCCCCAACGTCGACTTCCCCTATCGTGGTCGTCACCACCGACTATCCCGGCGCCTCGCCGGAGACCGTCGAGACCGAGATCAGCCGCAAGATCGAGGAAGTCGGTCAACGCCATCGCCGGCCTCAAGACGCTGACGTCGCGCTCGCTCGAGGGCCGGTCGATCGTCATCGCCGAGTTCGAGCTTTCCGTGCCGTCGGCCGTCGCCGTCCAGGACGTGCGCGAGAAGGTCCAGCAGGTCCGCGCCGCCTTCAAGCCGGAGGTCAAGGAGCCGCTGATCCAGCGCTTCAATCCCGACGACCAGCCGATCGTGTCGATCGCGGTGCGCTCGGACATCCGCTCGATGCGCGACCTGACCACGCTCGCCGACCAGATCGTCATCAAGCGCCTGCAGACCGTGCGCGACGTCGGCCGCGCCACCATAGCGGGCGGCGTCAAGCGCCAGATCAACATCGAGCTCGATCCCGGCCGCATGCATTCGCTGCGGGTCGGCGTGAACGACATCATGACGGCGATACGGGACGAGAACCAGAACTTCCCCGCCGGCAATGTCCAGCGCGGCAACGACGACCGGCTGATCGAGGTCACCGGCCGCGTCGCCGAGCCGGGCAGCTTCGCCGACCTGATCGTGGCCCGCCGCGGCCCCGCCCCCGTCTATCTCCGCCAGGTCGCCACCGTGGTCGACGGCCAGCAGGAGCTCGAGAACGTCGCGCTGCTGAACGGCGAGCGTGCGGTCGCCATCGACATCGTCAAGACGCAGGGCTCCAACACCATCGAGGTGGCGCGCGGCGTGCGCAGGGCGGTGGCCGAGCTGCAGCCGTCGCTGCCGCCGGACGTGAAGCTCGAGATCGTGCGCGACAGCTCGCGCGGCATCCAGAACTCGGTGAACAACGTCCAGCAGACGATGATCGAGGGCGGGCTGCTGACCATCGCCATCGTCTTCCTGTTCCTGCATTCGTGGCGCAGCACCGTCATCACCGGCCTCGCCCTGCCGATCTCGGTGTTCGGCGCCTTCATGGTGATGGCGGCCTTCGGCTTCACGCTGAACGTGCTCACCCTGATGGCGCTCAGCCTCGCCATCGGCATCCTGATCGACGACGCCATCGTGGTGCGCGAGAACATCATGCGCCATATCGGCTTCGGCAAGACGCATCGCCAGGCCGCGATCGACGGCACGGAGGAGATCGGGCTGGCGGTGCTGGCCACCACCTTCTGCATCGTCGCGGTGTTCCTGCCGGTCGCCTTCATGGGCGGCATCATCGGCCGCTTCTTCTTCCAGTTCGGCATCATGGTCTCGGCGGCGGTGCTGATCTCGCTGTTCGTGTCCTTCACGCTCGACCCGATGCTGTCGTCGGTCTGGTACGATCCGCAGGCCGAGGGCACCGGCCGCTTTGCCCGCGTCGTCAACGCCGCGCAGGCGCGCGCCAACCGCGTCTATCGCGGCATACTGGGCTGGTCGCTCAGCTGGCCCAAGACCACGCTGCTGATCGCCCTGGCAAGCCTTCGATCGGCAGCTTTGCGCTGGCGAAATATATCGGCTTCGAGTTCGCCCCCGTGGCCGACCTCGGCGAGGAGGTGATCAGCATCGAGACGCCGATCGGCTCGTCGCTGGAATACACGGAGGCCAAGCTGCGCCAGGTCGACGCCGCGATCCATGAGTTTCCCGAAGTCGACTACACCTACGGCACGGTCAACACCGGCTATGCCAACGGCAAGAACCAGGCGAGCCTGTATCTGCGGCTGAAGCCGCTGAAGGAGCGCAAGCGCTCGCCCGAGCAGCTCGCCCGGCCGATCCGCGAGCGCCTGGCCAGCATTCCGGGCATCCTGGTGGCGGTCAATATTCCGGGCGGGCCCGGCGGCGGCGTGCAGAAGCAGATCCAGCTCTCCCTGCAGGGCCCCGACATGGCGGTGCTGGACAGGCTCTCGCAGGAGGTGATGCGCCGCGCCGTGGCCATCCCCGGCCTGGTCGATCTCGACCGCAACCTCAAGGCCGCCAAGCCGGTGCTTTCGGTAAGGCTGCGGCGGGACGCCGCTTCCGATCTCGGGCTCGGCTCGTCGCTGGTGGCCCAGTCGCTGCGGCCGCTGTTCGCCGGCGACGAGACCAGCCTGTGGCGCGCGCCCGACGGCGAGAACTACACCGTCATGGTGCGCCTGCCGATCGACGACCGCACCGGCGTGGCCGACCTGCAGCGCATCTGGTTCACCGCCGGCACCGAGCCCAACGGCCTGCCGCGCATGGTCCACATCGCCCAGATCGCCGATATCGTGAACGATGTCGGCGCCTCGCAGATCAACCGGCGCGACCTCAACCGCGAGGTCCAGATCACGGCCAACGTTTCGGGCCGGTCGACCGGCGAGATCAGCCGCGACCTGCAGAAGATCATGGCCGAGACCAGGCTGCCGCCCGGCTATCGCTTCGTCTTCGGCGGCTCGACCAAGGACATCAACGAAAGCGCCGGCTACGCCGCGCAGGCGCTGCTGCTGGCGGTGATCCTGATCTACCTGATCCTGGCGTCGCAGTTCGGCAGCTTCCTGCAGCCCATCGCCATCATGATGTCGCTGCCGATGTCGCTGGTCGGCGTGTTCCTGGGCCTGCTGGTCGCCGGCAGCACGTTCAACCTGTTCAGCGCCATCGGCTTCATCATGCTGATGGGGCTGGTGGTGAAGAACGCCATCCTGCTGGTGGATTTCTTCAATCAGGCCCGCGCGCGCGGCATGCCGGTCAACGAGGCGCTGCTCGAGGCGGGCTCGATCCGGCTCCGGCCCATCCTGATGACCACGCTTGCCATGGTGTTCGGCATGCTGCCGCTGGCGCTCGGCCTGGGCGAAGGCGCCAGCCAGCGCGCGCCCATGGCGCATGCGGTGATCGGCGGGCTGATCAGCTCGACGCTGCTGACCCTCGTCGTGGTGCCGGTGGTGCTGGTCTATATCGATCGGCTCGGCCAGTGGGCGACCCGGCGCTTCAGTCGCTCGGCCGACGAGCTCGCGCGAACGCACAGACCTGCCGAGTAGAATTCGCCGCCCGATTCCCGGCGCATTTCCTGGCACGATTCGCGCTATGCTCCGTCCATGCCGGATGACGCTCCGACCATCGGCCTGCGGGTCGTCGAATCGCTTTCCGCGGTCGACGACGAAGCAGTGGGACGCCTGCGCCCTGGCGCCGGGGTCGGCCGGCAATCCCTTTCTCAGCCACCGCTTCCTGAAGGCGCTGGAGGATTCCAAGTCGGTCGGCCGGCGCACCGGCTGGCAGCCGCAGTATCTGCTGGCCGAAAGCGACGACGGCACGCTGCAGGGCGCCGCGCCGCTCTATGTGAAGGGCCACAGCCAGGGCGAATATGTGTTCGACCACGGCTGGGCCCAGGCGCTGGAGCGCGCCGGCGGACGCTACTATCCCAAGCTCCAGCTCGCGGTACCCTTCACGCCGGTGCCCGGGCCCGCGCCTGTTCGCCCGGCCCGGCCCGCTCGAAGAGGGCGTGCGCGACGCGATGATCGACATGCTGGCCAAGATCGCCGGCGACAACCACATCAGCTCCGTCCACGCCACCTTCTGCAGCGAGGCGGACTGGCGGCGCTTCGGCGCGCGCGGCTGGCTGCTGCGGCTCGGCCGCCAGTACCATTGGCACAATGACGGCTATCGCTGCTTCGACGATTTCCTGGCGCGCGCTGGCTTCGCGCAAGCGCAAGGCGATCCGCAAGGAACGCGAGGCGGTACGGCGCGAGGGCCTGACGTTGCGGGCGCTCTCAGCGGCGACGACATCAAGCCGGGCGACTGGGACGCCTTCTTCGCCTTCTACATGGACACCGGCGGCCGCAAATGGGGCACGCCCTACCTCACGCGATCCTTCTTCGACATCCTGGGCGCGACCATGGCCGACAAGGTGGTGCTGGTGATGGCCGAGGCCGACGGCCGGCCGGTCGGCGGCGCCCTCAACCTCAAGGGCGACGACACGCTCTATGGCCGCTACTGGGGCTGCCTGGAGAGCCACGCCTTCCTGCATTTCGAGGCCTGCTACTATCAGGCCATCGACTATGCCATCGCGCACGGCCTGCAGCGCGTCGAGGCGGGCGCGCAGGGCGACCACAAGATCCAGCGCGGCTACCTGCCGGTGCCGACCTTCTCGGCGCACTGGATCGTCGATCCGGGCTTCCGCCGCGCCATCGACGACTACCTCAAGCGCGAACGCCCCGCGATCGAGCAGGAAATCGAGGAGCTGATGCAGTACTCGCCGTTCCGGAAGGAAGGCTCGTCGTCCTGAGTCAGCCCTTCGCGCCGACCATCAGCACGCCGAGGAAAAACACCACGAAGAAGACCAGCGGCCTCGTTGCACCCAGCGGGGCCTGCCAGCCGATCTGGTCGATGATGAAGAGAGCCACCCAGAAGACCGCGGTGGCGAGCACCGCGGCACGAAGTGCGATCCAGAGCGGACGGAATGCTTTCACTCAGCCAGCACGGGCTCTTGGCTGGCCGGCGGCAGCGTATCGCGCTCCGGCGGCAGGAAGGTGAAGACGAGCTTGGCGGCCGCCGCCCTCGCCCTCGGCGTCGACCCGAACCGTGCCGCCGCCGTTGGACAGCTTGCCGAACAGCACTTCCTCGGCCAGCGGCTTCTTCAGGTGCTCCTGGATGACGCGGGCCAGCGGCCGGGCGCCGAACAGCCGGTCGTAGCCCTTCTCCGCCAGCCAGCGGCGCGCGCCATCGGAGAGCTCGATGAAGACCTTGCGGTCGGCAAGCTGGACCTCGAGCTCGGCCACGAACTTGTCGACGACCTTGCCCATGCTCTCGGGGCCGAGATTGGCGAACTTGATCACCGCGTCGAGGCGATTGCGGAACTCCGGCTGGAACAGCCGGTTGATCGCATCGTCGTCCTCGTCGTGGCGCGCCTCGCGGCCGAAGCCCAGCGCCGGCTTGGCGATGTCGGCGGCGCCCGCGTTGGTCGTCATGCACAGGATGACGTTGCGGAAATCCACGGTCCGGCCGTTGTGGTCGGTGAGCTTGCCGTAGTCCATCACCTGCAGCAGCACGTTGAACACGTCGGGATGCGCCTTCTCGATCTCGTCGAGCAGGATCACGCAATGCGGATGCTGGTTGACCTGGTCGGTCAGCAGGCCGCCCTGGTCGAAGCCGACATAGCCCGGCGGCGCGCCGATCAGGCGCGAGACCGAATGGCGCTCCATGTATTCCGACATGTCGAAGCGGATCAGCTCGAGGCCCGAGCAGGCGCGCGAGCTGGCGCGTCACCTCGGTCTTGCCGACGCCGGTCGGGCCGGCCAGCAGGTAGGAGCCGATCGGCTTCTCCGGCGAGCGCAGGCCGGCGCGCGCGAGCTTGATCGCGGCCGCAAGCTGGTCGATCGCCTTGTCCTGGCCGAACACCACGGTCTTCAGGTCGCGGTCGATGTTGCGCAGCATCTCGGTGTCGTCCTTGGACACGCTCTTGGGCGGGATGCGCGCGATCTTGGCGACGATCTCCTCGATGTCGGGCACGTCGATGGTCGACTTGCGCATGTCGGGCGTGCGCAGCATCTGGGCGGCGCCGACCTCGTCGATCACGTCGATCGACTTGTCGGGCAGCTTGCGGTCGTGGATGTAGCGCGCCGCCAGCTCGACCGAGGCCTTGATGGCATCGTCGGTGTAGGTGACGTGATGGTGCTTCTCGTAGACCGGCTTCAGGCCCTGCATGATCTGCACGGCGTCGGCGATCGAGGGCTCGGGCACGTCGATCTTCTGGAAGCGGCGGACGAGCGCGCGGTCCTTCTCGAAGTAGTTGCGGTATTCCTTGTAGGTGGTCGAGCCGATGCAGCGCAGCTCGCCCGACTGCAGCGACGGCTTCAGGAGGTTCGAGGCGTCCATCGAGCCGCCCGACGTCGCGCCGGCGCCGATGATGGTGTGGATCTCGTCGATGAACAGCACCGAGTTGGGCTTCTTCTTGAGCTCCGACAGGACCGCCTTCAGCCGCTCCTCGAAGTCGCCGCGATAGCGCGTGCCGGCCAGCAGCGCGCCCATGTCGAGCGCATAGATCACCGACTCCTTCAGCACGTCGGGCACCTCGCCCTCGACGATCTTGCGCGCCAGGCCCTCGGCGATCGCCGTCTTGCCGACGCCGGGCTCGCCGACATAGAGCGGATTGTTCTTGGTGCGCCGGCACAGGACCTGGATGGTGCGCTCGACCTCGTGCTCGCGGCCGATCAGCGGATCGACCCGGCCTTCGCGCGCCTTCTGGTTGAGGTCGACGCAGTAGGCGCCGAGCGCCTCGTTGCCCTGCTTGACCGCCGCCTCGCCGCCATTCTCCTCCTCGGAGCCGGTGACCCGGCGGGCGCGCGCGCGACCTGGAACCTTGGCCTTGCCGTGGCTGATGTAGTCGACCGCGTCGAGGCGGGTCATGCCCTGGTTCTCGAGGAACGACACGGCGTGGCTGTCGCGCTCGGAGAACAGGGCCACCAGCACGTTGGCACCCGTCACCTCCTTGCGGCCCGACGACTGGACGTGGACCGCCGCGCGCTGCACGACGCGCTGGAAGCCCGCCGTCGGCAACGGCTCGCTCGGCGTCTGGGTGACGATGCCCTTGAGACGATTGTCGATGAAGGTCTCCAGATCGTGACGCAGGCGGTCGATATCGACGCCGCAGGCCTTGAGGACCGGCACGGCATCGTCGTCCTCGGTCATCGCCAGCAGCAGGTGCTCCAGGGTCGCATATTCATGGCGGCGCTCGCCGGCGAGCCCGAAGGCACGGTGGAGGGACTTCTCGAGGTTCTTGGACAGCATGGACATCGAACCACCTCGACTGGATAAACGAACTTCTTGCTTCGACTACTCTTTCTCCAACGTGCACTGGAGAGGATGCTGGTTCTTGCGCGCGTAATCCACCGTTTGCGTCACCTTGGTCTCGGCGATCTCATAGGTATAGACGCCGCACACGCCCACGCCCTTCTGATGGACGTGAAGCATGATCTTGGTCGCTTCTTCGCGGTTCTTCTGGAAGATATGCTCCAGCACATCGACGACGAACTCCATCGGCGTGTAGTCGTCGTTCAACATCAACACCTTGTACATCGACGGCTTCTTGGTCCGCGTCCGCGTGAGCGTCAGCGCGCCACTGCGGCCATCGCCATCGCCCCCTCCGTCGTCGCGACGCGTCGGCGGCTGCGGCGGTCCGGCCGGTGGCTCTTTCGGCCCACCCAACCGGTCGCCGTCCAGGCGTCCTTCGCATGCGCTACGCAGAGAAACCGTCATCCGGACCACATCTCCAAGAAACCAGAGCCACGCTGAATTATATCACGCTGAATTATATAGGGAGCGCCCGCGGTTCCGCTACCTCGGCGGCAGCCATCCTTCCCACAACGTCTCTAGCAATTCTGCGGCCATCGCCAGACTTGCGCGACGCCTGAGGTCCCGCAGCTTCGAGCCGCGCGGCTACTTGATCGCTGTCACATCGTCCGACGGCCCAAGGCTGCCGCGACCCTGCACCGCCGCAGTTGATCGCTCGCCAAACACATCGGGCGCTGCGGCCCCAATCCTCCTCGAAAGCCCCATCTATCGTTGACGCCTTTCGATAGTGCATGTATAATGCAAATACATTCGCGGCTGTTGACTTGGCCTCCAAACAACCGATCCGCCTGACTGCCGCGACTTCGATCGCGTCTTGTCTGATCCACCGCAGATCCTCACGACGTCAGTCGCTACCTTGGCTGCAAGCCATCCTTACCCACGGTCAGGGTCCATTGGTTTGCGCGCAGATGATTGGGCGGGGCGTTCCAGTTGTGGCGCAGTTCCGCAGGCACTTCCTTGCGCGGCGGATTGACCGGCACCGGAACATTGTCCCAGGAAAACAGTTTCGCGGCGAACTTCACGTTTGCGAAACCGTCGGTCGGATAGTGATAGGCCTGAAAGCCCCACACGCCGTTGCGGCACGACGCGACCGTCCACCAGAAATCCACATCCGGCAGGCGCAGACCGGCAGGCGGCGGTCCGAAGGCAGCGCTTGCCTCAAGCAACCCGAGAAGTTCCCGAGTTTCGGCGGCATTGAGAATGCGTTGACCGCGACGCATCCGCCATGGATTGGTGACGTCGCCCGGCTCGCCCACCAGGAGGTTGGTGAGATTTCCCTGGTCGGCCAGCACGCCGACCGTCATGCCGGCCGTGCCGTCGGGCTGCAGGAAGATCTCGTAGGTCCGAACCTGCTCGTCGTAGATCGCATTGTAGACGAGGCGCAGATGGTTGCGGCCGTCCTTGCCGCAGGCGGCGCGGATATCGTCGCCGGCGACATAGTTGAACCAGTGGAAACTGCGCACGATCGGCTGCTCGACATTGCGGTCGGGGCGCTGCGCGAACGCCGTCGAACCCGCCAGGATCAAACCGATTGCAGCCAATGCTCTCTTCATGATGCCTCGTTCACGCTGATCGGTGCAGTGTTCGGTCCAATGTGGGCATCACCGCGGCCGGTCGAAAGTTGCATAGCCCCACGTATTTTAGTATTGTCCTAGCAATTACCAATAACTCGTTGCTTCGGCACAATAATATAGATTCGGGCGTGTACTCGCGATGACTTCCCCTCTAGCGCGTGTCGCGGCCAGCCTGGCATGGCTTGCCGTCAGTGTCCTGTTTGCGACAGCCACCTTTGCATCAGCCGGTGCCGAGGCGCAGTCGAGATCGAGCAAGCATGCCGCGCCACCCAGCAAGGTGCGCAGCAAATCGGCGTTTCGCGCTTCGTCGGCCTGGGTTCCCAACCCGGCGGTCAGCGGCCGGGACGCCTATCTCATCGTCGATGCGGCGAGCGGCCGGGAGTTGCTCGCCGACCGGGCGGACGAGTTGCGTCATCCGGCTTCGCTGACCAAACTGATGACGCTCTACCTCACCTTCTCCGCCCTCGATTCGGGCCGCCTGTCGCTGGGGGACGCGTTGCCCGTGTCGGTGAACGCGCTGAATGCCCCGCCCACCAAGATGGGCCTGACGCCGGGCGGCACGGTCAACGTGCGCGACGCGGTGATGGCGCTGGTGACGCGGTCGGCCAACGATGCCGCCGTCGTGCTCGCCGAGGCGCTGGGCGGCAGCGAGGCTTCGTTCGCCGGGCTGATGACGCAGAAGGCCCGCCAGCTCGGCATGTCCTCGACGGTGTTCCGCAATGCCTCGGGCCTGCCCAACCGCGAGCAGGTCACGACCGCCCGCGATCTCGCCAAGCTTGCCTTCGCGTTGATGCGGGACTTTCCGCACTACTATGCGATCTTCTCGGTGCAGAGCTATCCCTATCGCGGACGCATCCTCGAGAACCACAATCACATGCTCGGCACCTATGAAGGGGCCGACGGGTTGAAGACCGGCTACACCGCCGCCTCGGGATTCAATCTGGTGATGTCGGCGGTGCACGACAATCGCCGCCTGATCGGCGTGGTCATGGGCGGCGACAGCGCCAGCCAGCGCGACCGCACGATGGCCGAACTGATGGATCGCGGCTTCGTCAACGCTCAGGCGATGGGGCTCTCGCCCTGGACCTCGCTGCGCAAGCCGGCCTCGGGCCGCTATACGGCGGCCAATTTCGATCCGAATCTCGCCATTCCCGCGACGACGCCGCGACTGGCCGCGGCCAAGGCCGAACCGCCGCCGGCCCCGCCGGCAGCGTCGACCCATCAGCGCTTTGCCGGATTTGTCCAGCCGGCCGAAGGCAGCGCTGCGCCGGACAACCCGCCGCTCGGCACCTGGGTGATCCAGGTCGGCTCGTTCAGCGATTCGCAGTCTGCCCAGCTGGCGTTGGAGCGCGCGACCTCGGCCCTGCCCGCCGCCATGCGTTCAGGCGCCGCCGCGACGGTCGACGAGGTGCAGATGGCGAACAAGACCTTCCATCGCGCCCGCCTGATCAATCTCTCGCAGGCCCAGGCGATCGATGGCTGCCATAGGCTCGAGAAGCGCAAGATCTACTGTGCGGCGATCCAGGTCACCGCCTGGAATACGCCGGGTGCGCGCTGAAGGCGCGCTTCACGCGGGCAATGAACGCCCGCTTGTGACGGCGCTGCCAGAGCGCCAGGCTCCATAGCTCGCCGCTCGGCTGCAAGCGGCTTTGCAGCGGCTCGAACACCGAAACCGTGATCATCGCGCCTGCCATCCTGACGCGCAGCGGCGCGATTCGATAGCCCGGCCCCTCGTAGGCGGCGAGGCGCACCACGTCGCGGGCACTCAGCCCGCCGACCACGGCGCCGGCGACCTCGGCGCGACGGTCGCGCACGACGATCGGATAGGTCGCTCCCTTGGCCCGTCGCCGCGCGTGACCGGGCAGGCTCGCCGGCACGAACGCCGATGGCGGCAGCCGCCGTCCCAGCACCAGGGCCGTGACGTCTGAATCGAGCAGCGTGCCGTAGAAGAAGAAGCGCATCAGTGATGGCCGGCGGAGGCCTCGTCGGGCAGGCTGACGCCGCTCGCCGACAGCGCGGCCTTGAGCGCGGCCTTGAGCCGCTCGAGGCCGGCTTCGTCGGCGGCCTCGCAGCGCGCCACCAGGACGGGCTGGGTATTGGAGGCGCGCAGCAGCCACCAGCCGTCCTTGGTGCTGACCCTGACGCCGTCGATGTCCGAGAACTTGGCGCCTGCCTTCTGCAGGCGCGCCTTGACCTCTTCGACGACGGCGAACTTGCGCTCGTCCGGGCAGTCGAAGCGCAGCTCCGGCGTGTTGACCGGCTGCGGCAGGCCGTCGCGCATGTCGGCCAGGCTCTCCTTGGCGTTGGCCACGATGTTGAGCAGGCGCAGGCCGCAATAGAGCGCGTCGTCGAAGCCGTAGAAGGTATCGGCGAAGAACACGTGACCGCTCATCTCGCCGGCGAGAGGCGCGCCGATCTCGGCCATCTTGCTCTTGATCAGCGAATGGCCGGTCTTGAACATCATCGGCTTGCCGCCGGCGCGCGCGATCTCGTCGAACAGCACCTGGCTTGCCTTGACGTCGGCGATGATGGTGGCCCCGGGGTGGGTCTTCAGCACGTCGCGCGCCCACAGCACCATGAGCTGGTCGCCCCACAGGATGCGGCCCTTGCCGTCGATCGCGCCGATGCGGTCGCCGTCGCCGTCGAAGGCGATGCCGAGGTCGCAGCCCCGCTCCTTCACCTCGGCCATGAGCTGCCGAAGGTTCTCGGGCACCGTCGGATCGGGATGATGGGCGGGAAAGGTGCCGTCGACCTTCTCGTTCAGGACGAAGTGCTCGCCCTCCAGCTTGTCGACGACGGCGCGGATCGACACGCCGACGGCGCCGTTGCCGGTGTCCCAGGCGACCTTGAGCTTCTTGCCCGGCTTCACGTCCTGCAACAGCCGCGCGGCGTAGTCGGGCAGGACGTCCTTCTTCTCCGCCCTGCCCTGGCCGCTCTCCCAGTCGCCCTTGGCCGCCAGGGCGCCCAGCGTCTGGATGTCGGCGCCGAAGAACGACTTCTTGCCCATCATCATCTTGAAGCCGTTGTAGTCCGGCGGATTGTGCGAGCCGGTGATCTGGATGCCGCCGTCCGTCCCCAGGTGATAGACGGCGAAGTAGAGCATCGGCGTGGCGACGACGCCGATGTCGGTGACGTCGATCCCGGCGGCGGTCAGGCCCTCGACGCAGGCCGCCGCCAGCTCGGGCGAACTCAGCCGCCCGTCATAACCCAGCGCCACCCGCTTGCCGCCGCCCTTCCCGCCAAGCTGGCGGCGGACCATCGTGCCGAACGTCCGGCCGATGGCGCGCGCGTCGGCGGCATGCACGGTGCGGCCGACGATGCCGCGAATGTCGTATTCACGCAGGATGGTGGGGTCGAATTGATGCGCCGTCTGGTTCATGGAACGCTCCGCATAGGCGTGACTGTCATTGGCGCGGCTGGGGACGGCCCACCCCCTCATAGGCGAAACCCAGGCCGCGCATCTCCTCGGGATCGAAGATGTTGCGCAAATCGACGATGCGCGGCTGGCGCATCGCTTCCTTCAGGCGCCGCGGATCGAGGCCGCGGAATTCGGGCCACTCGGTGATGACGACCAGCACGTCCGCGCCGCTCACCGCTTCGTATGCGGTCTTGACGAAGGTGATGCCGGGCAACATGCGGGCCGCCTCCTTCATGCCCTCGGGATCGAAGGCGACGATGCTGGCGCCGGCCGCCTGCAGGGCAGGCACGATGTCGAGCGACGGTGCGTCGCGCATGTCGTCGGTGTTGGGCTTGAAGGTGAGGCCCAGCACGCCGACCGTCAGGCCCGACACCGAGCCGCCGCAGAAGGCGATGACCTTCCCGGCCATCCGCTTCTTGCGCGAATTGTTGACCTCGACCACCTGCTCGACGATGGTCTGCGGCGCGCCGGCCTCGCGCGCGGTGTAGGCCAGCGCCAGCGTATCCTTGGGAAAGCACGATCCGCCAAAACCCGGGCCGGGATGCAGGAACTTGCGGCCGATGCGGCCATCGAGGCCGATGCCGCGCGCCACGTCGTGGACGTCGGCGCCGACCCTCTCGCAGAGATCGGCGATCTCGTTGATGAAGGTGATCTTGGTCGCCAGGAAGGCGTTGCCGGCGTACTTGGTGACCTCGGCCGTCTCGATGTTGGTGAACACCATCGGCGTCTGGATCAGGTTGAGCGGCCGGTAGATGGCCGCCATCACCTCGCGCGCCCGCTCGCTCTCGACGCCGATCACCACCCGGTCGGGCTTCATGAAATCCTCGATCGCCGCGCCCTCGCGCAGGAATTCCGGATTGGAGCAGACGTCGAACTCCGCGCCCGGCCGGGCCTCGCGGATGATGCGGGCGACCTCCCGCCCCGTGCCCACCGGCACCGTCGACTTGGTGACCACGACCGTATAGCCCTGGATGGCGTCGGCGATCTCGGCCGCCGCCGCATAGACATAGCTCAGGTCGGCATGGCCGTCGCCGCGCCGGGTCGGCGTGCCGACGGCGATGAACACCGCGTCGGCGCCGGCCACGGCCTCGTCGAGCTTGGAGCCGAAGGACAGTCGTCCGGCGCGCGCATTGTCGGCGACCAGCTTGTCGAGGCCCGGCTCGTAGATCGGCATCTCGCCCCGGCGCAGGCGCGCGATCTTCTCGGCCTCCTTGTCGACGCACATGACGTCGTGGCCGAATTGGGCAAAACAGGCGCCGGACACCAGCCCGACATAGCCCGACCCGATCATGGCGATGCGCATCGATCAGTCTTTCAGCAGGCGGCCAAGCAGTGCGCGGGTTTCCGCCGCCGTGTCCTCGCGGTACAGCGCGACGGCGAGGTTGGCCTCGAGAAAGCCCATGCGGCTGCCGCAGTCGTAGCGCCGGCCGGTATAGCGCAGCGCATGAAACGGCGTCCTGCCGACCATCCTGGCCATCGCGTCCGTGAGCTGGATCTCGCCGCCGGTACCGGCCTCGTGGCGGTCGAGATGGTCGAACACCTCGGGCAGCAGCACGCAGCGGCCGATCCAGGCGAGCGTCGAGGGCGCGTCCGCGGGCTTGGGCTTCTCGACCAGGCCGGTGACCTCGGACAGGCCGTCCGTCTCTCCCCTCACCGCGGCGATGCCGTAGCTCCTGGTCTGCTCGCGCGGCACGTCGATCACCGCAATGACGCTGCCGCCGGTCTTGTCGTGGGCGCCAACGAGCTGCGCGGTGCAGGTCGGCGAGCCGATCATCAGCTCGTCGGGCAGCAGCACGGCGAAGGGCTCGTCGCCGATCCAGTCGCGGGCGCACCAGACCGCGTGTCCGAGCCCGAGGGGCTGCTGCTGACGGGTGAAGATCGCATTGCCGGGCTTGAGGGTGGCGTCCTGGGTCTGCTTCAGCTCGTGCGCCTTGCCGCGCTGATGGAGGGTCGCCTCCAGCTCGTAGGCGGCGTCGAAATGATCCTCGAGGGCGCTCTTGTTGCGGCCGGTGACGAAGACGAACTCCTCGATGCCCGCCGCCAGGCATTCCTCGACGGCGTACTGGATCAGGGGTCGGTCGACGACCGTCAGCATCTCCTTCGGCATTGCCTTGGTGGCGGGCAGGAAGCGGGTACCCAATCCGGCCACCGGCAAAACCGCCTTACGGACACGCTGCGCCATGCTCATCGACCTCGTTCAACAGGTGATTGTCTGGACATATCAATGATTTGGCAGAAGCGCCGATGACAATTCGGGGGCGGCGCTAGATGCCATGCCGACATGGGGCTGGCAAGGTCAACCGCCAAGCAGCACGTCCTTTGCGCGGTTGATGCGGGCCGCCAGATCGGCGCTGCCTCCGACATCGGGATGGACCCGTTGGATCAGGCGCCGATGCGCAGTGCGGACGTCCTCTTCGCCGGCGCCCTCGGCGAGTCCCAGCACGGCCAGCGCCTCGTCGCGTGTCATGTCCGTGCGCGGCCCGCGCGGCGGCGGCCGGTGCGCACTGCGCCAGTCGGCTCCCAGGCGCCGGTCGAGATAGGCTTCGAGGATCTTGAGCGAGTTGGCGTCGGCCGCGCATTCACCGTGAAGGTCGAGCAGTTCGGCATCGCCGACACTGTCGAGCGTCCGGCCGGCGAAGCGGCCGGCCAGCACCGTTCCGCCCACGTCGCCGGTGCCGTGATCGATCCACGCCGCGAGCAAGGCGGTGCGAACCTCGGTGCGCTGTCCGCGGCCCGGCGCGCTGAAGCCGCCCGACGGCCGCTGCCGCAGGGCGCGGGCGACCAGCGCGGCGACCACGATCCCCGCCAGGCCGAACAACTCCGGCAGCAGCCCGGGCAGGAAGCGCAGCCCGAAGATCAACAGCCCGCCGACGCCGACGACGCCCAGCGCGGCCAATGCAAGCCGGAGAATGCGGGCGAGGACGGAGGGATTGGCGCGCAGCAACCAGGCGATGCCGAAGGCGACGGCCGCCAGCAGAATCAGCACCAGTAGGAAGGCCGGCATGGCTCACGGCCGCGCGGGACGCGGCGCGGCCTGGGGCCCGGAGAGCGGCAGGGAGGGCGAGCCCGGGGCGCTGGAGGGCGTCTGGAGCTGCTGCTCCTGGCGGTCGCGCTGGATCTGTCGCCAGCGCTCGACATTGCGGTTGTGCTCCAGGACGTTGACCGCGAAGACGTGGCCGCCCTGGCCGTCGGCGACGAAGTAGAGCGAGCGGTCGCGCGCGGGATTGGTCGCCGCCACGATCGAGGCCCGTCCGGGATTGCAGATCGGCCCCGGCGGCAGGCCCACCACCATGTAGGTGTTGTAGGGCGAGGTCGACTGCAGGTCGGCGCGGGTCAGCTCGCGGTTGAACGGTCCCTTGCCGCCGGTCACGCCGTAGATCACCGTCGGATCGCTCTCGAGCTTCATCCTGCGGCGCAGCCGGTTGATGTACACCGCCGCCACCCGGGCCCGCTCGGCCGGGACGGCCGTCTCCTTCTCGATGATCGAGGCAAGCACCAGCGCCTCGCGGCGGGTGGTGAGCGGCAGGCCGGCGGCCCGCTTGCGCCAGGCCTCGTCCAGCGTCTTGTCCATCGCCTCCTTCATGCGCGACAGCAGCCCGTCGCGCGTGTCGTCGCGCGAATAGAAGTAGGTCTCCGGCAGGAGGTCGCCCTCCTTGAGGTCGAGCGTGACCTCGCCGCTCAGCGCCTCGGTCTTGCGCACCAGATCGACGACCTCAGCCGTCGTCATGCCCTCCGGCACGGTGAGGCGGCGCTGCACCAGCTTGCCCGACTGCAGCAGGTCGACCAGCGCCTGCATGGAGATGTGCGGCGGGATCTCGTACTCGCCCGCCTTGATCGGCTTGGGCGCGGGGTCGATCATCAGCGCGAGACGAAACAGCCTGTCGTGCGCGATGACGCCCTCCTCGCGCAGCACCTTGGACATGGTGACGGGACCCGCGCCGCGCGGAATCACGATGTTCTTGGTCGCTTCGAGCGGCCCCGGCGCGGTGAGCATCGTGTGGCCGAGGAACAGCGCGCCGCCCATCACCGTCACGAACAGGGCGATGAAGAACAGGACCCAACGGAAATAGCTGAGCACGCCTCAGCTCCCGGCAATCAAACGGCGCCGAAGATCAAGCAGGCGTTGGTGCCGCCGAAGCCGAACGAATTGCTGAGAGCATACCGGACCTCGCGCTGCTTGGCCTGCTTGGGGACCAGGTCGATATCGCAGCCCTCGTCGGGGTCGTCGAGATTGAGCGTCGGCGGCACGGCCTGGTCGTTGATCGACTTGATGGCGTAGATCGCCTCGATTGCGCCGGCGGCGCCGAGCAGATGCCCGGTCGCCGACTTGGTGGACGACATCGACAGCTTGTAGGCGGCGTCGCCGAAGGTCCTCTTGACGGCGCCGAGCTCGATCACGTCGGCCATCGTCGAGGTGCCGTGCGCGTTCACGTAGTCGATCTGGTCGGGCGCAAGCTTGGCGCGCTTGAGCGCGGCCTTCATCGCCCGCATCGCGCCGTCGCCGTCCTCCGACGGCGCGGTGATGTGGTAGGCGTCGCCCGACAGGCCGTAGCCCAGGATCTCGCCGTAGATCTTGGCGCCGCGCTTCTTGGCGTGCTCGTATTCCTCGAGCACGACGCAGCCCGCGCCCTCGCCCATGACGAAGCCGTCGCGCCGCCTGTCCCACGGACGCGACGCCTGGGTCGGCGTGTCGTTGAAGTCGGTCGAGAGCGCCTTGCAGGCGTTGAAGCCCGCGATGCCGATGCGGCAGATCGCGGCTTCCGCGCCGCCGGCGACCATGACGTCGGCATCCTCCCACTGGATCAGCCGCGCGGCGTCGCCCAGCGCGTGCGCGCCGGTGGCGCAGGCCGTCACCACCGAATGGTTGGGGCCCTTGAAGCCGTACTTGATCGAGACCTGGCCGGAGGCGAGGTTGATCAGGGCCGAGGGGATGAAGAACGGGCTGACCCGTCGCGGTCCCCTTTCCTTGAGGATCAGCGACGTCTCGTAGATCGTCTGCAGCCCGCCGATGCCGGCGCCGATCAGGACGCCCGTGCGGTTGCGGCCCTCGTCGTCCTGCGGCTTCCAGCCGGAATCCTCGACCGCCTGCTCGGCGGCCGCGATCCCGAAGATCAGGAACTTGTCGAGTTTCCGCTGATCCTTCGGCGCAAGGTAGGTGTCGGCGTTGAAGTGCCCGTTCGCCTTGTCGCCGAGCGGCACCTCGCCTGCGATCTTGGTCGCGAGGTCCGACGTGTCGAACGCCTGGATCGCGCGGATGCCGGACTCGGCGGCCATGAGACGGCGCCAGTTCGTGTCGACGCCATCGCCCAACGGCGTCACCATTCCCATGCCGGTTACGACGACTCGCCTCATCGTCCGCCTTCCGTGCCGCAGGAGCCGAGGAGGATCAGGACTTGGCGTTGCTCTTGATGAAGCCGATCGCGTCGCCCACCGTCTGGATCTTCTCGGCGGCGTCGTCGGGAATCTCGATGCCGAACTCCTCCTCGAACGCCATCACCAGCTCGACGGTATCGAGGCTGTCCGCGCCGAGGTCGTCGATGAACTTGGCATCTTCCTTCACCTGCGCCGCTTCGACGCCCAGATGCTCCACGACGATCTTCTTAACGCGCTCGGCAATATCGCTCATTTTCTTGTCCTTCCCGTCTCTTCCAAACACGGACGTCCGCCCGAGGGGGTCGCAATTTCCGGCTCTTATACATAGGTGCCTTGCCATTGGCTAGCGCCGGAAAGCTCACAAAATCAGGCACTTGAAGCCTGTCCTGTGATGATTTCGGCTAGATCATCGCCATCCCCCCGTTGATATGCAGGGTCTGCCCGGTGACGTAGCCCGCCTCGTCGCTGGCCAGATAGACCACGCCGGCCGCGATGTCGTCGGGCGCGCCCAGCCGGTCGGCCGGCACCCGCGCGAGGATCGCCTTCTTCTGATCGTCGCTGAGCGCGTCGGTCATCGGCGTCGTGATGATGCCGGGCGCCACGCAGTTCACCGTGATGCCGCGCGAGGCGAGTTCCTGGGCCAGCGACTTGGACATGCCGATCAGGCCGGCCTTGGCCGCGGCGTAGTTGGCCTGTCCCGGATTGCCGGTGACGCCGACGATCGGAGGTGATGTTGATCACCCGCCCGAAGCGGCGGCGCATCATGCCGCGCATCGCCGCGCGCGTGAGGCGGAACGTGCCGGTGAGGTTCACCTGGAGCACCTTCTCCCATTCCTCGTCCTTCATGCGCATGGAGATGTTGTCGCGCGTGATGCCGGCGTTGTTCACCAGGATGTCGAGCTTGCCCATCGCCGCCTCGGCCTCCTTGGCCAGGCGATCGATATCGGCCGCATCGTCCATCCTGGCGGCAACGACATGCGCGCGCTCGCCGAGCGAGGATTTGAGCTGCTCGAGCGCGTCGACGCGCGTGCCGGAGAGCGTCACCGTCGCGCCCTGTCCGTGCAGCGCCCGGGCGATGGCGCCGCCGATGCCGCCCGAAGCCCCGGTGACCAGCGCCGCCTTGCCGGAAAGATCGAACATCAACTCCTCCTCTATGCCGTCTTGAGGAAGGCTTCGATGTCGGCCGGCGTGTTGAGCGCCAGGCCGGTCATGTCCTTGTCGATGCGCTTGACCAGCCCCGACAACACCTTGCCGGAACCGCATTCGACCAGCATCTCGACGCCCTGGGATTTCATGTACTGCACGCTCTCGCGCCAACGCACGAGGCCGGTCACCTGTTCCACCAGCCGCTGCTTGATGGCGCCCGGTTCGGTGATCTCCACGGCCAGCACGTTGGCGATCAGCGGCACCCTGGGCGTTGCCAGCGGCACGGTTTCGAGCGCCGCCTTCATCGCGTCGGCGGCCGGCTGCATCAAGGAGCAATGGAAAGGAGCGCTCACCGGCAGCAACATGCCGCGCTTGGCGCCCCGCGCCTTGGCCGCCTCGATCGCCCGCTCGACGGCGGCCTTGTGGCCGCTCACCACGACCTGGCCGCCGCCATTGTCGTTGGCGACCGCGACCACCTCGCCTTGCGCCGCCTCCTTGCAGGCTTCCTGCGCCGGCTCGAGCTCGATGCCGAGCAGAGCCGCCATGGCGCCCACGCCGACCGGCACGGCCTTTTGCATCGACTGGCCGCGCAGCTTCAGAAGCCGCGCGGCGTCGGCGAGTTGCAGGGCGCCGGCGGCCGCCAGGGCAGAGTATTCGCCCAGCGAATGACCGGCGACATGGCTCGCCAGATCGGACAGCGGCTTGCCGCCATCCTTTTCCAGGATCCGCACTACGGCCACGCTGACTGCCATCAGGGCAGGCTGGGCGTTCTCGGTGAGAACCAGCTCGGACTCCGGTCCTTCCCGCATCAGTTTCGACAGATTCTGCTGCAGCGCCTCGTCGACTTCCTGGAAGACATCCCGGGCCGTGACGAAGGCTCCGGCGAGGTCGGATCCCATGCCGATGGCCTGGGAACCCTGTCCGGGAAAGACGAAAGCGCGAACTCATGGGCCGATTTCCCCCGTTATTGGCCTGAAGCGGGCCTCTCCATACCCCACTCAAGGCGCGGCCGGAACGCCTTGATTTCGGGCGATTTGCCTGTATAACCGCCGCTCTTCGGGGCCTGAATCGGCCCCGATCTCCTTGCCGGCCCAAGCATCCCGCGAAGGGCCGGCTGGATCCGGGCGGTTGCCGGTCGGCTCTTGCGAAGGGCGCGACGAACGCCGGGTCATCAACAGCCATAAGGAGCCGATAGCGACATGGCACTTTACGAAAACGTCTTCATTGCGCGCCAGGACGTGCCGGCGACGCAAGTGGAGACGCTGACCAACCAGTTCGCCGAACTGGTGACCGGTCTGGGCGGCACCGTCTCCAAGAAGGAATATTGGGGCCTGCGGTCGCTTGCCTACCGCGTCAAGAAGAACCGCAAGGGCCACTACACCCTGCTCAACCTCGATGCCCCGCCGGCGGCCGTCAAGGAGCTGGAACGCACGATGTCGATCAACGAGGACATCATCCGCTTCCTCACCGTGCGCGTCGACGAGCTGGAGGAAGGTCCGTCGGCCATCATGATCCGCAGCGCCGAGAAGTCGGATCGGCCGGGCGGCGATCGCGGCGACCGCTGGGGCGATCGTCCGCCGCGCCGCGAACGTCCACGCTTCGGCGACGAAGCCCTGCCCACTGCCCCCGCCGTCGGAGAAGAAGAATGAGCGCCCAACGCCGCCCCTTCACCCGCCGCCGCAAGAGCTGCCCGTTCTCCGGCGCCAACGCGCCGAAGATCGACTACAAGGACGTGCGCCTCCTGCAGCGCTTCGTCTCGGAGCGCGGCAAGATCGTGCCCAGCCGCATCTCGGCGGTGTCGTCCAAGAAGCAGCGCGAACTCGCCCAGGCGATCAAGCGCGCGCGTTTCCTGGCGCTCCTGCCCTACCTCATCGCCTAGCCGGAGGACGCAGTCATGCCGATGAACGTCATCCTGCTGGAGCGCGTGCCCAAGCTCGGTCAGATGGGCGACGTCGTGAAGGTGAAGCCCGGCTACGCCCGCAACTTCCTGCTGCCGCAGAAGAAGGCGTTGCGCGCCACCAAGGACAACATCACCTACTTCGAATCGCAGCGTAAGACGCTGGAGGCCCAGAATCTCGAGCGCCGCAAGGACGCCGAGGCCGTCGCCGGCAAGATGAGCGACCTCAAGGTCATCCTCATCCGCCAGGCGTCCGAGGCCCTGCAGCTCTACGGCTCGGTGACCTCGCGCGACATCGCCGACGCGGCCGATGCCGCCGGCGTCAAGATCGAGCGCGGCCAGATCGAGCTCGACAAGGCGATCAAGAGCCTGGGCGCCCACAAGATCAAGGTGCACCTCCATCCCGAGGTCGCGGTGGAGATCACCGCTTTGGTGGCCCGCTCGCCGGATGAGGCGGAGTTCCTCGCCAAGGGCGGCGCGCTGGTCGCCGAGACCGAGCGCGCCGCGCTCGAGGCTGCGGAAGCCGCGCAGCGTGCCGCCGAGCAGGCCGCTGCCCTGTTCGAAGCCAAGCCGGCCGAGGGCGAGGCTCCGGAAGCGTCGGAGACAGCCGAGCAAAGTCCGGCCGAAGAGAAATAGTCCCAGGTCAGGTCCATCCCGCCCCTGCCGTCACTGCCGTGACGGCAGGGGTTTTGTTTTGGTCCAGGGCCCCGTGCAAGAAATAATTCACAGCTCGCACGAAGGATAATCACGCGAGGCCCCTTTGCCTTGAAATTGCCATTTGGACTAAAGTCCACCCCTGTACTGCTCAGGGTTACCGGGAGTGCCTAGGTTCTTCCAACAACTCGTTGCCTTTGGGGTTCGGCGATGCTGCTAGTCCGGCTTCTTGCCCGCGTATTGGGCGAAGGCCAATTGACCGTCATCGATGCGGCCGGCAGGTCGCATTGCATCAAGGGCCCTCGGTCAGGCCCGCACGTGACCATGCGAATTCACACATGGTGGACGGGAATACGCTTGGCATTGCGACCGCGACTCGCGCTGGGTGAGGCCTTCATGGATGGCACGCTCACCATCGAGGAGGGCGGCGACATCTACGACCTCCTCGACCTGCTCGGCCGCAACATTGCCGCCTTGGAAGCAACGCCGATCGTGCGCTGGTCGTACACGGCCCAGCGCTGGCTCAGGGCGATCGAACAGTACAACCCGATCGGCAGGGCGCAACGCAACGTGGCGCACCACTACGACCTCAACGACCAGCTCTACGATTTCTTTCTCGACCGCGACCGCCAGTATTCCTGCGCCTACTTCAAGAACGGCGACGAGACGCTCGAAGAGGCCCAGCTCGACAAGAAGCGCCATATCGCGGCCAAGCTCCTGTTGAAGCCCGGCCAGCGGGTGCTCGACATCGGCTCGGGCTGGGGCGGCCTGGGCCTTTTCCTCAGCCAGCAGTTCGACGTCGACGTCACCGGCGTCACGCTGTCGAAGGAGCAGCACGCCGTCAGCAGCCGGCGCGCCCTGGAAGGCGGCATTGCCGACAAGGTGCGCTTCAAGCTGCTCGACTACCGCCAGGAGCCCGGCCGCTACGACCGCATCGTGTCGGTCGGCATGTTCGAGCATGTCGGCGTTACCCACTACGTCGAGTTCTTCACCAAGGTGAAGAAGCTGCTGACCGAGGATGGTGTCATGCTGCTGCATGCGATCGGCCGCATGGAGCCGCCGGGCGCCACCAATACCTGGTTGCAGAAGTACATCTTCCCTGGCGGCTACACGCCTGCCCTGTCGGAAGTCCTGGCGGCCATCGAGAAGGTCGGCCTCTGGGTGACAGACATAGAGGTGCTGCGGCTGCACTACGCGGAGACGCTGCGTCACTGGCGCCAGCGTTTCCTCGCCAATCGCGAGCCGATCAAGCGCATGGCCGGCTATGACGACCGCTTTTGCCGCATGTGGGAGTTCTATCTCGCCGGCTGCGAGATCGCGTTCCGGTACATGAACCAGATGGTCTTCCAGATCCAGCTCGCCCGTCGCCAGGACGCCGTGCCGCTCACGCGCGATTACATCGTTGATGCCGAAAACGGTATCGGCGTGCAGCGCTCCATGGCGGCGGAGTGACGGCCTCCGGCCGTCATCCCGAGCACTTGCGAGAAATCCGATGCGCGAAGGTTCTCATGCCGATTGCGCGCGGTGCACCGCCTCGCCCAGGACGACGGCAGTGCCGGAGCCCCCTACGCCGCGTTGATCGCGGCGAAGGCCTCGAAGGCGTCCTCCACCAGGCTGACATGGTGGAGCATCGCCGCATGGGCGCCCGCGGCATCGCCTGACAGGATCGCCCGGACCACCGCATCGTGCTCCTGATTGGAGCGCAGCAAGCGGCCTTCCACCTGGAACTGGGCGCGACGAAACGGCCCGACCCGTCGACGCAGTCCCAGCGCGAACTCCGCGATAGGCGCGTTGTGCGTCCCTGCGTAGATCGCCGAGTGAAAGGCGACGTTCGCGTCCGAATAGGCATCGGGGTCGCCGCCCGCGGCAAGGGCCGTCATGGCCTCGTGCCGCGCCTGCAGCCGCCGCCGCTCGATGGGCGTCATGCTGATCGCGGCGAGGCGGGCGCAGGTCGCCTCCATCTCCGCCATGGCCACGAACAGGCTCTCGACCTGCTCGGGCGTCGCCTTGGAGACGACCGCACCCTTGCGCGGACGCATGTCGATCAATCCGCTCAGCGTAAGTTGGCGCAAGGCTTCGCGCACCGGCGTGCGCGACACGCCGTGCTGCCGCGCCAGGCCGATCTCGTCGAGCCGGAGCCCCGGCCTCAGCGTACCGTTCAGGATGCCGTCCGCGATCGCCGTCGCGAGCTTTTCCGTCAGCGTGGGGTTGTCCGACTGCATGGTCCTCCGGCGTTGTCGATCCAGCCAATGCATACAATACGGATGCCAATGCCACTGAGAACACTCACGATGCCCAAAAAGAATGCAATCTGTCGATATTGCATACAATAAGGGAGGTCGCTCCCCCGCAAGAAGCGACGGCCAGATGGCGCAAAAGAGTGAAAACCTGTCTAGTACCGCTCGGAAGTAGATGAATCCATGCGGAGATAAGCCAGATAACGCCGATTATCACCCTTGCCACGGGATGGCATATGGGTTGCTCCCTCCTTCTCGGCCGCCAGTTGGCCGGGCAAGCAGGAGGGGGAAAGCAATGAGCGAGAATTTCAAGATCAGCCGCCGCAGCCTTCTGGGCGGGACGGCCGGTGCTGCCGTCCTCGGTCTGGGCGGCGCGGCCAATGCGCAAAAGCCTCTCGTGGTTGGCTTCATCTATGTCGGTCCCCGCGACGACTACGGCTACAACCAGGCCCACGCCGAGGCTGCGGCGGTGCTGAAAAAGATCCCGGGCGTCAAGGTCGTCGAGGAGGAAAAGGTGCCGGAGACGGTCGCCGTCGAGAAATCGATGGAAAGCATGATCAACCTCGACGGCGCGACGTTGATGTTTCCGACCTCGTTCGGATACTTCGACCCGCATATGCTGAAGGAAGCCGCCAAGTATCCTGCCGTGCAGTTCCGCCATTGCGGCGGACTGTGGCAGGAAGGCAAGCATCCCAAGAATACCGGCAGCTACTTCGGCTACATCGACGAGTGCCAATATCTGAACGGCATCGCGGCCGGCGCGGCCACCAAGAGCGGCAAGCTGGGCTTCGTCGCGGCCAAGCCCATCCCCCAGGTGCTGCGCAACATCAACGCCTTCACCCTGGGCGCCAGGTCGATCAACCCGAAGATCACCACGCAGGTGATCTTCACCGGCGACTGGTCGATGCCGGTCAAGGAGGCCGAGGCGACCAACAGCCTGATCGCCCAGGGCGTCGATGTCGTGACCTGCCACGTCAACTCGCCCAAGGTGGTGATCGAGACCGCCGAGCGCGCCGGCATCTACACCTGCGGCTATCATTGCAACCAGGCCAAGCTCGCGCCCAAGGGCTATCTGACCGGCGCCGAATGGAACTGGGAGCGCATCTACGTGCCCTTCGTGGAAGCCATGAAGAAGGGCGAGGCGCCGGCCAACTTCGTGCGCGGCGGCCTCAAGGAAGGCTATGTGCGCACCTCGGCCTACGGACCGGCGGTGCCGGCCGAGGCGCGGGCCAAGGCCGACGCCGTGAAGCTCCAGATGCTGAACGGCAACTATACGATCTTCAAGGGACCGCTGAAGGACAACAAGGGCAACACGGTCGTCGCCGGTGGCGGCGCCCATATCCAGACCGATCCGGCGCTGGAAAGCATGAACTATCTGGTCGAAGGCGTGGTCGGCTCGACTTCGTAAAGCCCGTCGCGGGAGTTCGGCCGGCCATGGGGCAGGCCCTTGAGCGCATTGCCGTCCCGGCGCTGGCGTTGCTGGCGTCGGCGGTCCTGTTCGGCCTCTTGCTGGCGATCTACGCCCGTGTCGACCCGCTCGAAGCGTTCGCCCTGATGTACCAGGGCGCCTTCGGAAGCTGGTTTTCCTGGCAGAACACCTTGACGCGGGCGGCGCCGCTGATCCTGACCGCGCTGTGCACGGCGCTGCCGGCCCGGCTCGGGCTCGTGATCATCGGCAATGAAGGCGCCCTGGTGCTGGGCGGATTGGCGGCCGCGGCGAGCGGCGTTGCGGCGGCGGGCGCGCCGCCGCTCGTGGTGCAACTCGCCATGATCCTGTCGGGCATGCTGGCGGGCGGGCTGTGGATCGCTCTGGCTGGCGCGCTTCGGCAATGGCGTGGCGTCAACGAGACGATCTCCAGCCTGCTGATGACCTACATCGCGATCGCGCTGATGAACCATTTCGTCGAGGGTCCGCTGCGCGATCCCGAGAGCCTCAACAAGCCGTCGACCGCCTCGATCGGCGACGCCAACATGATCGGCACCATCCCCGGCATGGATGTCCACTGGGGCCTGGTGTTCGGCGTGATCGCCTGCCTGATCGCCTATCTCTTCCTGCGCTTCACCACCTGGGGCTTCGCCATGCAGGTGATCGGCGGCAACGCCAAGACCGCTCGCATGATGGGACTCGATGTCGGCCGCTACGTGCTGCTCGCCTGCGGCGCGGGCGGTGCGGCGGCAGGCCTGGCCGGGACCGTCGAGGTCGCCGCCGTGCTCGGCCGCGCCAACGCTTCTCTCGCGGTTGGCTATGGCTACGCCGGCATCCTGGTGTCCTTCCTCGCCCGCCATCATCCCTTGGCCATCATTCCGGTGGCCGTGCTGCTGGGCGGCATCAGCGCCAGCGGCGGCCTGCTGCAGCGGCGTCTCGATCTGCCCGACGCGGCGGTCGTCGTCCTGCAGGGCATCATCTTCGTCACCATCCTGGCGAGCGAAACGCTCTACGGGCGGCTGTTGCCGCGCAGGCGGGAGGGCTGAGCGTGGCCGACAGCGGCCTCGGCCTGTGGGGGGTGCCGCTCGCCATGCTGGCCGGCGCCATCCAAGTCAGCACGCCGTTCATTTTCGTGAGCGTCGGCGAATGCCTGACCGAGCGGTCGGGCCGCATCAACCTCGGGCTCGAGGGAACCCTGGTGATGGGCGCCATGAGCGCCTACGGCGTGGCATTGGGCACCGGCTCGCCGTGGCTCGGCGTCCTGGTCGCCGCCGGCGTCGGCCTGCTGCTGGGCGCCCTTCATGCCGCCATCTGCCAACTGCCGCGGGTCAACGACATCGCCACCGGCATCGGCATGATGCTGTTCGCGACCGGCCTCGCCTTCTTCCTCGGCAAGCCCTTCATCCAGCCCAAGGCACCCAACCTTGGCGCCATCGACCTCGGCTGGTGGAGCGACATCCCGCAGGTGCGCCAGGCGCTGCAGGTGAACTATCTGTTCGTGCTGGGCATTGCGCTTGCCTTCGCGCTGGCCTGGGCTCTCAGGAACACGCGCTGGGGCCTGATCGTGCGGCTGGCCGGCGAAAGCGTCGATGCGGCGCTTGCCATCGGCGTCTCGGTCGGCCGGGTGCGCCTGATCGCGACCTCGATCGGCGGCGCCTTTGCCGGCATCGGCGGCGCCTTCCTGTCGCTCTACTATCCCGGAAGCTGGAACGAAGGCCTGTCGAGCGGCCAGGGGCTGATGGCGGTGGCGCTGGTCATCTTCGCGCGCTGGGATCCGGTGCGATGCCTGTGGGCGTCCCTGCTGTTCGGCGCCGCCGGCGCCATCAGCCCGGCGCTGCAATCGATCGGCGTGACCCAGGGCTACTATCTGTTCAGCGCGGCGCCATACGTGCTCACTCTTGCCTTGATGATCGCCACCTGCTCGCCCGAGCGCAGCCTGCGCGGCGCGCCCGGCGAACTGGGCGCGGTGAAATAACAGCGGCGCGAGGAGACCCCCCATGACCCGATACGTCAAGTCCCGCCCCTATCCGTGGCCATGGAACGGCGATCTGAGGCCCGGCAACACCGCGCTGGTCGTCATCGACATGCAGACCGATTTCTGCGGCGTCGGCGGCTATGTCGACAAGATGGGCTACGACCTGTCCCTCACCCGCGCGCCCATCGAGCCGATCAGGAAGCTGCTGGCCGCGGTGCGCAAGGCGGGATGGCACGTGTTCCACACCCGGGAGGGGCATCGCCCCGATCTCGCCGACCTGCCGCGCCAACAAGCGCTGGCGCTCCCGGCAGATCGGCGCCGGCATCGGCGATCCCGGCCCCTGCGGCCGCATCCTGGTGCGCGGCGAGCCGGGCTGGGAGATCATTCCCGAGCTGGCCCCCGTCGCGGGCGAGCCAGTGATCGACAAGCCGGGCAAGGGTTCGTTCTGCGCCACCGATCTGGAGCTGATGCTGCGCACGCGCGGCATCGACAATCTCGTGCTGGCCGGCATCACCACCGACGTCTGCGTGCATACAACCATGCGCGAGGCCAACGATCGCGGCTTCGAATGCCTGATCCTCGAGGATTGCACCGGCGCCACCGACAAGGGCAACCACCAGGCGGCACTCAAGATGGTCGAAATGCAGGGCGGCGTGTTCGGCGCCGTCGCCGCTTCGACAGCCGTCATCGAGGCGATCGCATGAGGACCGCGGCATGAGCGTGATCGGCGCGGCGCATTTCCCGGAGCACCAGGGCGCGCCGTCGCTGGAGCTGGTCGGCTTCTCCAAGCACTTCGGGGCGCTGGCCGCGCTCGACAAGGTGTCGGTGAAGGTCAATGCCGGTGCGTTCCACGCGCTGCTGGGCGAGAACGGCGCCGGCAAGAGCACGCTCGTCAAATGCGCCATGGGCTACTACGCGGCCGACGAAGGCCAGGTCCTGCTGAACGGCCGGCAGGTCGAGATCACGCATCCAAGGCAGGCGCACGAGCTGGGCCTCGGCATGGTCTACCAGCACTTCACGCTGGTGCCCAACATGACCGTGCTGGAGAATTTCGTGCTGTCGCGCGGCAAGCTGCCCGCGGTGATCGACTGGGCGAGCGAGCGCCGCCTGCTGAAGGACTACTTCTCCACCACGCCCTTCGCCGTTCCGCTCGACACGCCGGTGGCCGACCTCGCGGCCGGCCAGAAGCAGAAGGCGGAGATCCTGCGCCAGCTCTATCTCAAGCGAAACCTCCTGATCCTCGACGAGCCGACCTCGGTGCTGACGCCCGACGAGGCCGACGAGGTGCTCTCGACCTTGAAGCAGCTCACCGAGGACAGACGAATCACGATCATCACAATCACCCACAAGTTCCGGGAGGTGAACGCCTTCTGCGACACGGTGACGGTCTTGCGCCGCGGCAGGCTGGTCGACACCCGGCCGACCAGCGATCTCGACAACGACACCATGGCCGAAATGATGGTGGGCCGCCGCGAGAACCGCGTCGTCGTCGAGCGCGAGGCGCGCGCGCCGGGCAGGACGGTGCTGAAGATCGAGGGGCTGAGCGTCGCCGACCATGTCGGCCAGCTCGCGGTCGAGGACCTGGATCTTGAAATCCACTCCGGCGAGATCGTGGGCGTGGCCGGCGTCTCCGGCAACGGCCAGCGCGAGCTGGTGGAGACCTTGGCCGGCCAGCGGCATGCCGAGGCCGGCCGCATGCTGGTGCATGGCGAGCCTTATGCCGCGACGCGCGCGGAGATGATCCGCCACAAGATCGCCTGCCTGCCCGAAGAGCCGCTGCGCAACGCCTGCGTCGCCGACATGACGGTGGCCGAGAACATGGCGCTACGGTCGTTCGACCGGCCGCCGGCCTCGCCCGACGGCGTGCGTCTCAGGCGCCGCCCGATGCGCGAGATCGCACGCGGCCTGATCGAGGCCTACCGCGTGAAGACTCCCGGTCCTGACGCCCCCATCAGGGCCTTGTCAGGCGGCAACGTGCAACGCGCCGTGCTGGCGCGTGAATTGTCGAGCGAGGGAGATCTCCTCGTCGTGGCCAATCCCTGCTTCGGTCTCGACTTTGCCGCGGTGGCGGAGATCCGGACCCGGATCGTGCAGGCCCGCAACCGCGGCGCGGCGATCCTGCTGGTGAGCGAGGATCTCGACGAGATCCTCCAGCTCTCGGACCGCATCGTCGTCATGTTCGACGGCCGGCTTGCCCTGCAGACCGACGCGGCGCTGGCCGACGTCGGCGCGATCGGTCGCGCCATGGTCGGCCACTAGAGCCGCTCGTGCATTTTGAAAAGGGAGCAGCCAAAAGCGGAATACTATGAGCGTCGGCGGTGGCATGCGTTGATGCCGGTCCGCCATAGAAGCGAGAGTTGAATGCTCCAGCCACGCCGACAGCCTGCACGTCCCACGTTTGGGGCGCTGGTGGTGATCATCGCCGTCATAGGCGGTGCCGCCGCCGCCTTCGCCTATACAGCGGGGTGGTTCTCGCCCCAGCGCCTCACGCCAACGCGGGTGGTGGATACCTTCGCGCTCCCGCCCGGCGCGCCGCTCGGCCATCGCCGAAACCATGCCAAGGGCATCTGCTTCACCGGCGTCTTCGAATCGAATGGCGCCGGCTTGGCTCTCTCGCAGGCCCGGGTGTTCAGCCGCGGCCGGTATCCTGCCCTCGGACGCTTCAATCTCGGCACTCCCAACCCGGACGCGGCGGACGCGACGGTCAGGGTGCGCGGCATGGGGCTGCGGATCGCGACGCCGGACGGGCGGGAATGGCGCAGCGCCATGATCGACCCGCCATTCTTCCCGGTGTCGACACCGCAAGCCTTCTACGAGATGTTGGTCGCCACGGGGAGCAAGGACCCGAACGCGATGAAGACGTTCGTCGCCGCACATCCTGAGTTCGCCGTGTTCGGCGCCTGGGCCACGGCCGCGCCCTGGACCGGCAGCTACGCGGAAGACCGCTACAACAGCCTCAACAGCTTCATCTTTACCGACAGTTCGGGTGCGGACCATACGGTACGATGGTCGCTTCTGCCGACCGTGCAAGCCGTGGCCATCCCGCATGACGACCTCGAGAAGCGCAATCCCGACTTCCTCGAACGGGAGATCGTCGAGCGCGTGCGCGGCGGGCCGGTGCGCTGGACCGTGACGGTGACCGTCGCCAATGCGGGCGATCCCACGGCGGATCCCAGCAAGGCCTGGCCGCAGGACCGGCGTACCGTCGAGGTCGGCACGCTCGTCGTGCAGCAGATCGAGGCCGAACGGGACGGCCCCTGCCGGGACATCGTCTTCGATCCGACCATCCTGCCGCCCGGCATGCGGACGTCGGACGACCCCTTCCCCGCCGCGCGGTCAGCCGCCTACCTGAAGTCCTATGACCTTCGCACGGCGGAGGCGAAGGACTATCCCCGAACCGCACCGGAGGCCAAGCCATGAGGGCGCGCGCACGCTTCACACCGCTCCAGCGCCTGCTGCACTGGCTCATGGCGGCCTGCATCCTGGCCATGTTCTTCATCGGCGTGGGCATGGTGTCGACCATCATGCCGAAGTACCTGACGCTGGTGTCGACCCACGAATTGCTCGGCATCGCCATCCTGGCGCTCGCGCTGATCCGCCTTGCCGTGCGCCTGCGCTACGGCGCGCCGCCCCTGCCGGCGGACCTGCCCGAGCCGATGAAGCTCGCGGCCCATCTGTCGCATTACGCGCTCTATGCCCTCATGATCGGCATGCCGCTGCTCGGCTGGGGAATGCTGTCGGCCGGCGCCTATCCGGTAGTGATCTTCGGGAGCCTGGAGATTCCCTCGATCCTGCCGCAGAGCGACAGCCTGCATACGCTGCTGTGGAACGCGCACTTCTACCTGGCGTTCGCGTTCTTTGCCCTGGTCCTGCTGCATGTGGCGGCGGCGCTCTTCCATGCGCTCGTCCGGCGCGACGGCGTCTTCGAGACGATGGCGCCCCTGCCGGCCCGCGAAGAGGTCGCGCCGGCCGAGTGACGGCCACCCTAGCTAATGCCCTCCACCCCCTCTTGCTGAAACCGGCTTGCGCAGGAAGAGCGCCACGCCGGCAAGCGCCACAAAGATCGCCGTCAACAACAGGAATACATCGGCAAAGCCCATCACGAGGCCCTGCCGATGCACGGCTTGCATGAGCTGCTTCAGCGCCATGGCCGAAGACTCGCTCGTGTCCTGCAGGTACTGGGTGAGCTGATCGACCCTCTCAACCACGGGGAGGCGCGCCCAGGTGACCTTCTCGTGAAGCCGGGCCAGGTGAAGATCGGTGCGGTCGTTGAGAACGGTGTTGATGCCGGCCAGGCCTATCGCGCCGCCGAGATTGCGCATCAGGTTGAACAGGCCTGACGCATTCTTGACCCGGTCGAGAGGCAGCGTGCCGAGGGCCACGTTGTTGATGGGGATCATCGCGGACATCAGGCCGACGCCACGGCAGATCTGCGGCCAGAAAAGCTCCCAGAAATCCCAGTCGGCGGTGAGCGCGCTCATGCGCCAGGTGCCCAGCGCGAAGACCAGGCCGCCGAAGACCACGAGGAAGCGCGGGTCGACCTTGCCGACCAGCCGGCCGACCAGCGGCGCCGTCAGGAACATGGCGATGCCCGAAACGAACATGGTCTCGCCGATCATCAGCGCGTCGTAGCCCCGGATACGGCCGAGATAGAGCGGATAGACCAGCGTCAATCCATAGAGCCCGACGCCCAGCATCGCCGCGAGGAGGGACCCGATCGAAAAATTCCGATCGCTGAAGGTGCGAAGGTCGACGATCGGCTGACGCGCCGTGAAGGCGCGGACGAAGAACACCACGGCGGAGAGCGCCGACACCCACCCGAGCGTCAGGATCGTATCGTCCTGGAACCAGTCGTAGCGTGGGCCGTCTTCGAGCACGAATTCAAGCGCCCCCAGGAAGCCCGCCATGGAAAGGAGGCCCAGCCAGTCGAAATTCTCGAACAGGCCCCAGTGCGGCTCGTCGAAGTCGATGAGGGCAAGCGCCGCCACCGTCACGCAGACGCCGGGCACGACATTGATGAAGAACAGCCAGCGCCAGGAGAACTGGTCGGTGAGATAGCCGCCGACCGTGGGTCCGATGGTAGGCGCCAGCGTCGCCACGAGCCCGATCAGCGGCGTCACCACCGCGAACTTGGAACGTGGGAAGACGATGTAAGCGGTGGCAAACACAGTGGGAATCATGCCGCCGCCGATGAACCCCTGGACCGCACGCCAGAAGATCATCTGGTTCATCGACGTGGAAAGCCCGCAGATCAGGCTCGCCGCCGTGAATCCGCCTGCCGAGAGCGCGAACAGGATCCGTGTGCCCATGGCACGCGAGAGAAGGCCGGACAGCGGGATCATGACGACCTCCGCGATCAGGTAGGCCGTCTGCACCCAGGGGATTTCGTCGGCGCTCGCCGCAAGCCCGGCCTGGATCTCGGTCAGCGACGCCGAGACGATCTGGATGTCGAGGATCGCCATGAACATGCCGAAGACCATGGCGAGAAACGCCACGAGCCGTCGCGGATCGATGCGATCGGCTGGCGGCGACGCCCCGGACGCCGCTCGCAGCGGCGTGCCCGGCGCAGGAGGCGCGGCGGCGGCCACGGGCCTACTTCGCAGACGGCAGGGCTGAGATCGAGACCGGTGGCGCGGCGGACTGGCCGGTCCGCGTGTCGATGCTCGGCGCCACGGACATGCCCGGCCGCAGCGCGCCCTGGCGCGCCACGTCGGGCGAGACACGGATGCGCACCGGAAGCCGCTGGACGATCTTGGTGAAATTGCCGGTGGCGTTGTCGGGCGGCAGGAGCGAGAACACCGAACCCGAGGCGGCCGCGATGCTCTCGACCGTGCCGTCGATGGCGGCATCCGGCAAGGCATCGACGGCGATGGAAACATGGGCGCCCGGCTTTATGCGCGCCAGTTGCGTCTCCTTGAAGTTCGCGTCGATGTACACGGCGTCGAGCGGCACCAGGCTGATGAGCCGCGCTCCCGGCTGCACGTAGCCGCCGACCTGGATCGCGCGGTTTCCGACCACTCCGTCGAAGGGTGCCCGGATCACCGTGAAGGACAGATCGCGCTCCGCCTTGTCGAGCGCAGTCTCGAGCTCGGCAAGTACCTGGCGCGCCTCCTGCTGCTGGCCCTTCGAGACCTCGACGTTGGCAAGCGCGGCATCGACCGCCGCCCGCGTGTTCGCGACCGAAGCGTCGGTCTGGTCGCGGCTGGCGAAGGCCTGCTCAAGGGCCTGGCGGCTGGCGAAGTCGCGAAACGCGAGGGACTGCTGGCGCTCGAGCTCGAGCTTGGCGCGCTTCGCGCCGGCCTTGGCCGAAACGAGCTGCGCCCTCGCCTGTTCGACGGCAGCCTCCTGCGCGGCAGTCTGCCGGCCGAGCCGATCGACGGTCGCCTGTTGGGTCTTGATCTTGCCGCGGGCCGCATCCACCGCGAGCTTGTAGTCGCCGTCGTCGATCGTCGCGATCACGTCCCCGGCGTGGACCGGGGCGTTGTCCTCGACGTCGAGCGAAGCGATGTAGCCCGGGACCTTCGCCGCGAGTGTCGCGATCTTGGCCCCGACATAGGCGTCGTCTGTCCAGACGATGAAGCGGCCGACGGTCCACCAGCCATATCCGTACCAGGCGCCCAAGACCGCGACGACCAGCAACACGACGGCCAATACCGGGTGCCGCCTCGACCGACGACGCTTGAGGATCGGTATCGCCGGTTGCGGACTGGCTTCGGACGCGGTCTCTCCGGCGCGACTGGATGTCCGGTCGATGTCCGGGACGCCGGTGCTGCGCCGCTTCAAGTCCTCGACATGATTTGACATGGACCCAGTCATCACCTGACCGAACCGTTCGGTCATCGTTGACCTAGCCCTTCCAAAACGCTAAGTCAATCTCGACCGAACGGTTCGGTCAGGGCTGGAAAACGCTGAGAAAGGCGGACCGGGAGATGACCCTCACCCAAGAAAGAGAAGTCGCGGCAGCCGAACCGGCCGACAGCGCCAAACGCTCGCAGATCATCGACGGCGCCCGGTTGGTGTTCCTGGCTCAGGGCTTCGACGGCGCGAGCATGGGCGAGATCGCGCGCAAGGCCGGCGTCTCCAAGGGCACGCTGTACGTCTATTTCACCAGCAAGGAAGAGCTCTTCCAGGTCGTCGCCCACGAAGAGTGCCTGGCGCAGGCCGAGCAGGTATTCGCGCTCGACCACACCGACCATGACGTCGAGGCGGCGCTGACCCAACTCGGCACCGCGTTCGTGAAATTCCTCTGCCAGGCCCAGCGCCTGGCGGCGGTACGCACCATCATGAGCATTTCCGAGCGCATGCCCGATGTTGGGCGCAAATTCTACGAGACCGGTCCGGCGACGGGCATGGGCCGTGTTGCCGCCTATATCGAGGCGCAGGTTGCAGCGGGCGTGCTCGAGATCGAGGACAGCGATGTGGCCGCCGCGCAGTTCCTGGAATCCTGCCTGGCGACGCTGGTGAAGCCGATGCTGTTCGGCTTCGGCGCCGCGCCCAGCCAGGAGCGCGTGGACCATGTCGTCGGCATTGCCGTGCGCACGTTCCTGGCAGCTTATCGCAAGCGCTAGCAACGCGACGGCACGAAGGCAGGATGGCGCTTGACAAGCTAGCGCAAAGTTATGTCCTAAGTCTGCCGACACTCATCGCTTGAGGAGTTCGGCATCATGTCGCATCAGGTCGACGACGCGCCGCGCGCCCCGGGGGCCGACCGGCGCGTATTCCGTGATGGCCCGTCCGGCGCCGGCCGAGGCGCGAATGCCCGGCGGAAAGGGCGCAAAGGGCGGATACCGCCTGCAACAATCCACCAGGCAGGCTTTCGGCAGCGATCTCAAGCGCTTGGCCAACCTGCTCCCATTGCCGCGCGGACGGCGGAAACAGGGCGCAAATGGGCGGAAACCGGCGGATACCGCCTGCAGCTTTCTTTCGGGCCGCGCTGCCGGCGCGCTCATGTCGGCGCGGGCGCCATCCGTCAGGTCGCTCCGTCGGCGAACCCGAGACGCGTCCTGCAAATCCGCACTGTGGTTGTCCCCACCTTTCAGGCTATCCTGATGGCGCTGCCGTCGTTTGACGGTGGTGAACGACCCCTCTCGTCCTTAACAAGGCTCTCCATGGAGCCAATGAAAGAATCGTCGAACGTCACGCGCCTGCCCGGCGCCGAAGATATCCGGCTGCGCGAGCCGCCGCACAACTTCGAGGCGGAGCAGGCGCTGCTGGGCGCCATCCTCGTCAACAACGCCGCCTACCAGCGCGTCGCCGAGTTCCTGCGCCCCGAGCACTTCGCCGATCCGCTGCACGGCAAGCTTTTCGACTCGCTGTCGCGGCTGATCGAGCGCGGCCAGGTGGTGAGCGCCATCACGCTCAAGACCTATGTCGAGCAGGACGAGGACATGAAGACGGCCGGCGGCGCGGCGTACCTTGCGCGTCTGGCGGCCGCATCGGTGCATGTGATCGACGCCGGCGCATTTGGCCGCACGGTGCACGACCTCTATCTCCGCCGGCAGCTCATCGACGTCGGCGGCGAGATGGTCAACGGCGCCTTCGGGTCGGACGTCGACGAGATGGCCCTGCAGCAGATCGAGCTGGCCGAAAAGAAGCTCTACGACCTCGCAAGCTCCGGCCAGATCGAGGGCGGCTTCAAGCCCTTCCGGGCGGCGCTCACCGAGGCGACGGTCGCGGCCGAGGCCGCCTATCACCGCGTCGGCCAGCTGACCGGCGTCTCCACCGGTCTCGTCAGCCTCGACCGCCTGCTGGGCGGACTGCACCGGTCGGACCTCATCATCCTGGCCGGCCGCCCCTCGATGGGCAAAAGCTCGCTCGCCACCAACATCGGCTTCAATGCCGCCAAGGCCTATCGCGAGGAGCACGACGAGAACGGCAGGACCAAGGTGGCGGACGGCGCGGTGGTCGGCTTCTTCTCCCTGGAGATGTCGGCCGAGCAGCTCGCCACGCGCATGATTTCCGAGCAGGCCGCGATCCCATCGGAGAAGATCCGCAAGGGCGAGCTGATCAGCTCCGACTTCGACAGGGTGCTGTCGGTGAGCCACGAGCTCGAGCACCTGAACTTCTTCATCGATGACACGCCGGCGCTTTCCATCGCCGCGCTGCGCACGCGCGCGCGCCGTCTGAAGCGCACCCACGGGCTGGGACTGCTGATCATCGACTACCTGCAGCTGCTGGCGCCGTCGGGCAAGAGCCGGCAGGAGAACCGCGTGCAGGAGGTCTCCGAGATCACCCGCGGGCTGAAGACGCTCGCCAAGGAGCTCGACGTGCCGGTGCTGGCGCTCTCCCAGCTCTCCCGCGCCGTCGAGCAGCGCGAGGACAAGCGGCCGCAGCTCGCCGACCTGCGTGAATCGGGCTCCATCGAGCAGGATGCCGACGTCGTGATGTTCATCTACCGCGACGAGTACTACCTGATGCGCGAGGAGCCCAAGCGTCGCGACAACGAGACAATGGAGCATTTCAACCAGCGCTACGACGACTGGAAGCAGCGCGGCGACCAGGCATCCGGCAAGGCCGAGGTGATCGTCGCCAAGCAGCGCCACGGCCCGACCGGCATCGTTCACCTGGCTTTCGAGGGCCAGTACACCAAGTTCGACAACCTGCCGGCTCACGAGGAGCGGCCGGGCGGTCCTGCCTTCTAGGCCCGGCGGATGTCCGACACCGCCGCCGACTCCACGCGCCGCGCGGGCGCGATCCTCACGGTCGACCTCGCCGCGATCGCCGCCAATTGGCGCGGGCTGCGCGATGCGGGCCGCGCCGCCGGACGGCTGATCGACTGCGCGGCCGTGCTCAAGGCCGATGCCTATGGCACCGGCGCCGCGATCGTGGGTCCTCGGCTGGCGGCCGAAGGTTGCCGGCATTTCTTCGTCGCCCATATCGACGAGGGCATCGCGCTGCGCGCCGTGCTGCCCGAGCACCCGATCTACGTCCTGAACGGCCTGCTGCCCGGCACCGAGGGCGATTTCGTCGAGCACGAGCTCACGCCCGCGCTCAACCATCTTGGCCAGCTCAATGCCTGGCGCGCCGCCGCGCAGCGTTTCAACCGGCCGCTCGATGCCGTCATCCACATCGACACCGGCATGCACCGGCTGGGCTTCGGGCCGGAGGACGCCCAGGTCCTGATCAACGAACGCGGCCGCCTGCGCGGCCTGCGCCTTGCCCTGCTCATGAGCCACCTCGTGGCCTCGGAGGAGCCGAACAACCCGGTCAATGTCGAGCAGCTCTCGCGCTTTCGGACCTTCGTGAAGGCGATGCCGGGCGCGCCGACGTCGCTCGCCAACTCCTCGGGCATCTTCCTTGGGCCGGACTATCACTTCGACCTGCTGCGGCCGGGCGCCGCGCTCTACGGCATCAACCCCCTGCCCGGCCGGCCCAATCCGATGCTGCCGGTGGTGACGTTGCATGCGCGCATCCTGCAGACCCGGCGAATTGACGCCTTCCAGACCGTTGGATACGGTGGCGCATGGCGGTCCGCTCGGCCGAGTCGCGTGGCCACGATCGCGCTTGGATATGCCGACGGCTATTTCCGCACTCTCATCAACCGCACGCATGTGCATCTGGCCGGGCATCGTGTGCCCGTGATCGGCCGCATCTCGATGGATCTCGTGACGGTCGACGTCACGGACGTGCCCGAGGATCAGGCCCAGGTCGGCGCGGCCGTCGAGGTGCTGGGTCCGGAGATGACGGCCGACGACCTTGCCGAACATGCACGCACCAACGCCTATGAGGTCATGACCGCGCTCGGCCGGCGCTACGCGCGCCTCTATGTCGACCGCCCGGAGACAATCGAGTGACCCTGCCGTTGATCACCCTGCTCGGGCGCATGACGCTCGCCTTCCTCGAATCGATGGGCGCGGTCACCAACTTCGCCATACAGGCCGTGCGGCAGGGCCTGCAGCCGCCCTGGTACCACCGGCAGATCGGCCGCCAGATGATGGAGATCGGCTACTACTCGCTGCCGGTGGTCGGGCTGACGGCGATCTTCACGGGCATGGTGCTGGCGCTGCAGAGCTATACCGGCTTCGCCCGCTTCTCGGCCGAAAGCGCCATCCCCAACGTCGTCGTGGTGTCGCTGACCCGCGAGCTCGGCCCGGTGCTGGCCGCCCTCATGGTGGCGGGCCGCGTCGGCGCGGCCATGGCCGCCGAGATCGGCACCATGCGCGTCACCGAGCAGATCGACGCCTTGACGACGCTCTCGACGGACCCGTTCAAGTACCTCGTGGTGCCGCGGCTGATCGCCGGCATCGTCACCCTGCCCATCCTGGTGCTGATCGCCGACATCATCGGCGTGCTGGGCGGCTTCCTGGTGGGCGTCTACAAGCTCGACTTCAACGACGTGGCCTACCTGCGCAACACCCTGGACTTCCTGCAGTTCCAGGACGTGTTCTCGGGGCTGGTGAAGGCGGCGGTGTTCGGCTTCCTGATCAGCCTGATGGGCTGCTACCACGGCTACAGGTCGCGCGGCGGCGCGCAAGGCGTCGGAACGGCCACCACCAATGCCGTGGTCTCGGCCTCCATGCTGATCCTGACCTTCAACTACTTCATCACCGAAGCCTTCTTCGCGCGCTGATGGCCACCCCGAAGATCTCGCTGCGTGGCGTCACCAAGGCCTTCGGACCCAAGAAGGTGCTGCAGGGCATCGACATGGACGTGGCGCCGCGCGAGTCGATGGTGGTGATCGGCGGCTCGGGCAGCGGCAAGTCGGTGCTGCTGAAATGCATCCTCGGCCTGATCCGGCCCGACAGCGGCTCGATCAAGATCGACGGCGAGGAGACCATCCACCTCAAGCAACAGCGGCCGCCACCGCGTCATGCGCAAGTTCGGCATGCTGTTCCAGGGCGGCGCGCTGTTCGATTCGCTGCGCGTCTGGGAGAACGTGGCCTTCGGTCCGATCCAGAGCGACGGCATGCCGCCCGACCAGGCGCGCGAGGTGGCGATCGCCAAGCTCGGCGCGGTCGGGCTGGGCCCGGAGATCGGCGAGCTCTTCCCCTCGGAGCTGAGCGGCGGCATGCAGAAGCGCGTGGCGCTGGCCCGCGCCATCGCCCGCGAGCCCGAGATCATCTTCTTCGACGAGCCCACGACCGGTCTGGACCCGATCATGGCCGACGTCATCAACGACCTGATCGTGAAATGCGTCAGCGATCTCGGCGCCACCGCCGTCTCGATCACGCACGACATGGCGAGCGCGCGCAAGATCGGCCATCGCATCGCGATGCTCTACGACGGCCGCCTCATCTGGCAGGGCCCGACGGCCGACATCGACCACTCGGGCAACGCCCATGTCGACCAGTTCATCCATGGCCGCGCCGAGGGACCGATCCAGATGCAGGTGCGGAGCCTCTGAGCATGGCCGCGCGGCCCAGCCTCGCCGAGGCGCGGCGGCTGTTCGCCGAGGAGGTGCGCGTCGTGGCCCACGTGCGCGATGAGCGCGTGGTCGAAGCCTTTGCCACCGTGCCGCGCGAGCGCTTCGTCGGTCCCGGTCCGTGGCGCATCCTCCATTTCTTCGACGGCTACTGGACGACTCCCGACGACGATCCGCGGCAGCTCTATCACAATGTTCTGGTGGCGCTGGACGAGAGCAGCGGCTTGAATACCGGCGAGCCGTCGCTGTGGGCGCATCATTTCGACCGCCTGGGAATCGAAGCCGGCGATCGCATCCTGCAGATCGGCGCGGGTTCGGGCTACTTCACGGCCCTGTTGGCCGAGCTCGCGGGACCGTCCGGAAATGTGCTCGGCCTGGAAGTCGATCCGAGGCTCGCCGAGGCCGCCGTGGACAACCTCGCAGACTGGCCGCAAGCATCCGTCCGACTCGTCGAGGGCGTCGTGCCGATCGAAGGCCAATGGGATGTCGCCATCGCCTTCGCGGGCATCACAAGACTGCCCTCGATCTGGCTCGACGCTCTTGCCGATGGCGGGCGCGCGCTCCTGCCTGTGACCGCGGAAGAGCGTTGGGGATTCATGCTGCGGCTCGATCGCCACGGCGGCGGCTTCAGCGCGCGTTCAGCCGGTCGCGTCGGTTTCTTCCCCTGTGCCGGTGCTCGCGACGCCACCGAAGCGGCGGCGCTTTCACGCGCGCTTGGCGATCCTGCCGGCCTGCGCGAGCTCAAGTCATTGCGCCGCGACCTTCATGAGGCCGACGATTCGTGTTGGCTGCATGGCGACGGCTGGTGCCTCTCCAAGAGCGAGCCGCACTGATGGCCCGCCCGATCAAGCGCTTCGTCTGCCAGTCGTGCGGCGCGGTCACGAGCAAATGGAGCGGCCGCTGCGAGTCCTGCGGCGAATGGAACACCATCGTCGAGGAAGCCGCTCCCGCGCCCGGCCCGGCCGGCGGCGGGCTGGCGCGCGGCGGCAAGGGCCGAACGCTCGACTTCGCCGGGCTGCGCGGATCGACGCCCCAGCCGCCGCGCTACCGCAGCGGCATCGCCGAGTTCGACCGCGTGTGCGGCGGCGGGCTGGTCGTGGGTTCGGCCCTGCTGATCGGCGGCGATCCCGGCATCGGCAAGTCGACCCTGCTTCTGCAGGTCGCCGCGGCGCTGGCGCGCCAGCATACGGCCTGCGCCTACATCTCCGGCGAGGAGGCGCTCGACCAGGTTCGGCTGCGCGCCGAGCGGCTGGGCTTGGGCGACGCGCCGGTGCAGCTCACCGCCGCCACCTCGGTGCGCGACATCGTGGCGACGCTCGAACGGTCCGACGCGCCCAAGGTCGCGGTGATCGACTCGATCCAGACCATGTGGCTCGACACGGTCGACAGCACGCCGGGCACGGTCACCCAGGTGCGCGCCTCGGCGCAGGCCCTGGTCGAGCTCGCCAAGCGCCGCGGCATCGCGGTGCTGCTGGTGGGCCACGTCACCAAGGACGGCGCCATCGCCGGCCCCCGCGTGCTCGAGCACATGGTCGACACCGTGCTCTACTTCGAGGGCGAGCGCGGGCATCAGTTTCGCATCCTGCGCACCGTCAAGAACCGCTTCGGCCCGACCGACGAGATCGGCGTGTTCGAGATGTCCGACCGCGGCCTCAGCGACGTCGCCAACCCGTCGGCGCTGTTCCTCGGCGAGCGGCGCGGTCACGTCTCGGGCGCCTGCGTGTTCGCCGGCATCGAGGGCACGCGGCCGGTGCTGGTCGAGATCCAGGCGCTGGTCGCGCCCTCCTCCTTCGCCACGCCGCGCCACGCCGTGGTCGGCTGGGACGCCAATCGCCTCGCCATGGTGCTGGCCGTGCTCGAGGCGCGCTGCGGCGTCGCGGTCGGCGCCAACGACGTCTACCTGAACGTCGCGGGCGGCCTGCGCATCGCCGAGCCGGCCGCCGATCTGGCGGTGGCCGCGTCCGTCGTGTCGTCGCTGGCCGACGAGCCGGTGCCGGCCGACATGGTGGTGTTCGGCGAGATCGGCCTGGGCGGCGAGGTCCGTCCCGTCGGACAGCGCGAGGCGAGGTTGCGCGAGGCGGCCAAGCTCGGCTTCCGCAGCGCCCTGGTGCCGCGCGGCCGCGCCGGATCCGGTCCGCCGTCGCGCGCGGAAGGCATCGCCATTGACGAAATCGAGCATCTGGCCGACCTTGTGGCGCGCTTTCAACCGGCCGATCGGGCTCACAGGCGACCTCGCCGCGAAGCGACATCCGACCGCCGGCGCGAGCGCGAGTAGGGGAGCGTACGGGGACGATGGAGCAGCTCGGGATCACCGTTTTCGACGTCGCCGTCATCGCCGTCGCAATCTTTGGCGCCTTGATCGGCATGTCGAGCGGCTTTGCCCATGCCGTCATGTTCATCGCCTCCTGGATCGCCGCCGGCTGGCTTGCCTGGCGCTATGCCAAGGTGGTCCAGCCCGAGATCGAGCAGCTCGTGGGCAGCACCGAGCTTGCCTATTTCATGTCCATGCTGGTGGTCTTCGTCGCCGCCCTGATCGTGCTGGTGATGCGTGACCAACGCGCTGTCGCGGTCGATCAGGTCGGGACCGCTGGGCAAGCCCGACCGCATCCTGGGAGCGGGCTTCGGGGTGCTGTGCGCCTGGGTGGCGATCGGCACCGCCTTCCTGTTCTACGGTTACCTCGGACCGCGCCAGCTGCCGCCGGCGGTCGAGGGTGGGCGCGACCTTCCCGATGATCAAGGAAATGGCCAATTTCGTCGAACCGTACCTGCCGCCGGGCTTCCGCACGCGCCTCCAGGGCCGCGGCGAGGCCGGGGCGATACCGTCGATGCCGTCGATGCCGGATGCGCCCTCCACACCTTCGATGCCGTCCGTGCCCTCGCCGGCCGAGACTCCCGACACCAAACCGCCGCAGTGACTTATCCTTGATGGCGCACCGGACAGTCCCCAGCTATAACCGCGCCGTGTCCAGTGCCCATAGACGCTCCGACCAAGACCTCGACAAATTTCACGAGGAGTGTGCGTTGTTCGGCATCTACGGCACCGCCGATGCCGCCGCCCATACCGCTCTTGGCCTGCATGCCCTGCAGCATCGCGGCCAGGAGGCTTCCGGGATCGTCACCTTCGACGGTCGGCATTTCCACAATCATCGCGCCGCCGGCCTGGTCGGCGACATCTTCGGCGAGCAGTCGGTCATCGCCAAGCTGAAGGGCTACACGGCGGTCGGCCACAACCGCTACGCCACGACCGGCGGATCGTCCGACCGCAACATCCAGCCGATCTTCGCCGACTTCGACTTCGGCGGCCTCGCCCTCGCCCACAACGGCAACCTCACCAACGCCTACCTGCTGCGCAAGGAGCTGGTGCGGATTGGCTGCCTGTTCCAGTCGACCACCGACACCGAGGTGATCAACCATCTGATCGCCCGCTCCAACTATTCGACCGTGGTCGACCGGCTGATCGACGCGCTCGGCCGCGTCAAGGGCGCCTACTCGCTGCTGCTGTTGACCAACGAGGCGCTGCTCGGCGTGCGCGATCCTCTGGGCGTGCGGCCGCTGGTGATCGGCCGGCTCGAGGACGCCTGGATCCTGACCTCGGAGAGCTGCGCCCTCGACATTCTCGGCGCGCGCTTCGTGCGCGACGTCGAGCCGGGCGAGATCGTCATCGTCGACGGCAACGGCCTGCGCTCGATCAAGCCGTTCGGGCGGCAGCCGCGCCGCTTCTGCGTCTTCGAGCACATCTATTTCGCCCGTCCCGATTCCAAGGTCGAGGGCATCGGCGTCTACGACGCGCGCAAGCGCATCGGCATGGAGCTGGCCAAGGAAAGCCCGGTGGCGGCCGACGTGGTCGTGCCGGTGCCCGACTCGGGCGTGCCGGCGGCGATCGGCTATGCCGCCGAGTCGGGCCTGCCGTTCGAGCTCGGCATCATCCGCAATCACTATGTCGGACGCACCTTCATCGAGCCGGCCGATCACATCCGCCATCTCGGCGTGCGCCTCAAGCACAACGCCAACCGCGCCCTGATCGAGGGCAAGCGCGTCATCCTGGTCGACGATTCGATCGTGCGCGGCACGACGTCGATGAAGATCGTCGAGATGGTGCGGCAGGCCGGCGCCCGCGAGGTGCACATGCGCATCGCCGCCCCGCCAACGACCAATCCCTGCTTCTACGGCATCGACACGCCCGAGCGCGACAAGCTCCTGGCCTCGCACTACGACGTCGCCGGCATGGCCAAGTTCATCAAGGTCGATTCGCTGGCCTTCGTGTCGATCGACGGCCTCTACCGCGCCATGGGCCTGCCGGGCCGCGACCCCGACCAGCCGGCCTTCTGCGACGCCTGCTTCACCGGCGACTACCCGATCTCGCTCGACGACCAGATCGGCGTCGAGGACCGCCAGCTTTCGCTGCTCGTCGAATCGGCCTGAGGCCCTTCTCATGACCGCTTCCTCCGGCCAGTCCTCCGGCCGTTTGGCGGGACGCATCGCGCTGGTCACCGGCGCCTCGCGTGGGCTGGGCGCCGCGGCCGCGCTGGCCTATGCCGGCGAAGGCGCGCATTGCGTGCTGGTCGCCCGCACGGTCGGCGGGCTGGAGGAAGTCGACGACAAGATCCGCGCACTGGGCGGCTCGGCCACCCTGGTGCCGCTCGACGTCACCGACGGACCCGGCATCGATCGCCTGGGCGCCGCCCTCTACGAGCGCTTCGGCCGGCTCGACGTGCTGCTGGGCAACGCCGCCATCCTGGGCACGCTCTCGCCCGTCGGCCATATCGAGCCCAAGACCTTCGAGCAGGTGATGGCGGTCAACGTGACCGCCAACTGGCGATTGATCCGCTCGCTCGATCCGCTGCTGCGCCAATCCGACGCCGGCCGCGCCATCTTCGTGACATCCGGGATTTCGCGGCGCGTCGTGCCCTACTGGGGCGCCTATGCCGCGAGCAAGGCCGCGCTGGACATGCTGGTCGGCATCTACGCCGCCGAGGTGGCGCACACGGCCGTGCGCGTCAATCTCTTCAATCCGGGCCCCATCCGCACCTTCATGCGGCGCGAGGCCTTTCCGGGCGAGGATCCGGCGAAGCAGACGCCGCCGGAAGCCCATGGCGAGACGCCTGATCCGTCTCGCATTGCCGTCGTGCAGCTTGACTGGCCAGTGGGTGGCGGGCGACGAGGCCCTGGCCACGTAGTCTACTGCTTCTGCTCGGCCACCAACTCACCCTGCTCTGCGACCCTCTGGCCGAGGCTATCTCTGGCCTGATCGACGCATAATTTGAGAGCGGCGGTATGCGACATGTCTTGTACCTTCACATCGGCCTCGTGTGGTTCGCTGTCCCTCCGGCAAGCATCGAAGGCAGCCGCCTCCGGGCCATCGCCCAATGCCTTCGCAATTTTCTTCGGCAGCGTGTCGAACGGGCCGCCGTCACTGACCCAGGTCAGATAGCTCGAGATCTGCTTTAGCGCTTCGAGACGGGCCGGCAGGCTGCGCCGATCGTCTCCCGACTTGTCGAGAAGGGCGACGGCTATGTTGAGCGACGGAGCGTAGTCGTCAGGCGCCATGTCTGCGGCCCGTTTATACAACTTGATTGCCTCGTCGAATTCGCGCAACGCCCGCAGCGCGTTACCCCACTGCATGAGAAACTGACGGGTCAGCTTCGCTTGGCCCTTCGAAACCTCGAACTGATGCACCGCTGCGCGAAGTTGCGCCCTCTCGGCCTCTCCTTCGGCGAACTCGGATGGGTTTTCGTTCTTTCTCTTGTGGGCGTCGATCATCCACTGCCGGTACAGTATGACACCCCGTAGATGGGAGATCATCGGGCGCAACGGGTCTATGTCAGCAGGCTTGGCCTTCACCGCGGCCGCCATCATTGGCTTGTGGGGGTGAGCGTCAAAATCGTCGAGGCGCTTGGCGGCGTTTTTGAGAAAGCCCTCCGCCGCGCGCAGGCGCTGCCTGATGAGGGCCGCATTTTCTCGCCGATCGAGCGCCAGGACGCTTTCCTGAATCGACAGCCCGTTCGTGAGATACGCCCACATCTGCGTCGCCAGCGCGCTGGCGGGAACCTTGTCGTTCGACAGCGCCGAGAACCGGGCGATCGCCTGGTCGAATTCGTGCCATTGCCCTTCCGGATCGATCTTCGCGACGGCCTTCGCTCGCGCGAGATGGAGCTTGCTGTACAGGTAGGAGACCCAGAGCTGATCGTCCTGGTTGCCGCGGTTGATGATCGCAGCGACGACTGCCCGCGTACGATCGAAGCCGCATGCGTCACGCAGAAGTTCGATCAGGCGTCTCTCCTCCGCGATACGATCGAAGAACGGCACAGGCTTGGGGGCGAACGTCGCGCAATGCTTCTTTTCAACCGAGAGGACATAGGAGGCGGCGAACAGCGGATCAATGGCTTTCATCGCCTCCACGGCAAGGCATTCGAACATCATGCCCAGAGCGTCGGAGCTATCCGCCTTGCATGTCGCGCGAATCGCCGTCCCTTCCCCGGAAATGGCAATGGCGGAGACGTAACCTGAGCCAGAAGGATTCGCAGTGATTGAAGTCTTCAGGGTCCGTCGCCTGTTCGGCAGGGCACTGGCTATTTCACGGACGATATTTTCGACAGTTAGGGACGAACCCGGAATCTGAATGTTGATCGTCTGCCCGCCGTCATCCAATGCGCGCGGCCTCCATTCGTGCGCGCCGCTGCGCTGTATCCTGTCGATATAGGTCGCGATCTGCTGCGTCGCCATTTCGACCGTCGGCGCTCCGTCACCTGCCGGCGCCTTGACGACCACCGGCTCCAACGAAATGTCATCGGACAGGCATTCATGTCCGACTTCGTAGACGATCAAGGCGCCGACAAACAAGCCCAGCGCGAGAAGACCGCCCTTCGCCGCAAGGCCCCATACGGTGTCCACGCGTCTGCCGGCGGTGGTCAACCAATCGCTGCCTTGTAAAAGGTCTCGCTGCTCACCGCCTTCGGCCATCGGAGTCCCCCTCCGTAAACCGCTCCACTTTAGGACATACAACTATAGAGTGCAATACAAAGTATTCAAGCAATCCAATGGGGCCCGGCCGAGATCCCGCCTAAGGGGATGATAGTTAACGTTGTTTCTTAGCCCGACTTGCGAACGGGTTCTTTGGTTTGCGCATTGTCAGCCGAATGGGCACGCCCGGCAGCCCAAAGTCGTCGCGCAGGCGGTTGGTCAGGAATTGCAGATAGTCGTCGCCCAGCTCCTGCGGCTGGCTGACCGACAGCACGAAGGTCGGCGGCCTGGTCTTGATCTGGGTTATGAAGCGCAGGCGGATGCGCCTTCCCCTGGCGAGCGGCGGCGGATGCAGGGTCTCCATCTCGCCGAGCCAGCGATTGAGCTTGGGCGTCGGCACGCGCTTGTTCCAGATGTCGTAGATCTCGAACACCTTGGGCATCAGCCGCTCGACGCCGCGGCCGCTCAGCGCCGAGAAGCCGACGATCGGCACGTCCTTGACCTGCGCGAACGAGGCTTCCAGCCGGTCGGCCAGCTTGCGCCAGGCCCGGCTCGCGGCGGCCTGGTCGTCGGCCAGGAGATCGGTCTTGTTGACGGCGATCACCAGGGCACGGCCCTCCTCGATCACCCAGCCGGCGACCGCGAGGTCCTGCTTCTCAGCCATGTTGGCGGCATCGAGCACCACCACGACGACGTCGGCCAGGCGGATCGCGTCGAGCGTGTCGGCGACCGACGCCGCTTCGAGCCTGGCCTCGATGCGGCTGCGCCGGCGCATGCCGGCGGTGTCGACCAGGCGCACCGGCCGGCCCCTCCATCGCCATTCGACGCGGATCGCGTCGCGCGTGATGCCGGCCTCCGGTCCGGTCAGCACCCGCTCCTCGCCCACCAGGCGATTGAGCAGGGTCGACTTGCCGACATTGGGCCGGCCGACGATGGCCAGCAGCAAGGGTCGCTTGGCGGCCTTCTCGTCGCTTTCGGCGGCTTCTGCGCCTTCCTCCTCGCCCTCGTCCTCGGCGCATCGGCTCGATATGGCGCGCCAGCGCCTCGTGGAGATCGCTCAATCCCTCGCCATGCTCGGCCGAGACCGGGATCGGCTCGCCCAGCCCCAGCCCATGCGCCTCGGCGAGGCCCTGCTGCCCGGCGCGGCCCTCGCACTTGTTGGCGACCACGATCACCTTGCCCGCGCGCTTGCGCAGCCAGGACGCGAAGCTCTGGTCCAGCGGCAGGATGCCGGCGCGGGCATCGATCAGGAACAGCACGACGTCGGCGCCCTCGACGGCGCGCTCGGTGAAGCGGCGCATGCGCGCCTCCAACGCCTCGCCCCCCGTGGTCTCCCAGCCCGCCGTGTCGAGCAGGGTGAAGGCGAGGTCGCCGAGCTGGGCAGGCGCCTCGCGCACGTCGCGCGTCACGCCCGGCGTGTCGTCGACGATGGCGCGGCGGCGGCCGACCAGCCGGTTGAACAGAGTGGACTTGCCGACATTGGGTCGGCCGACGATGGCTACCCGCGAAAGGGCGGCCTGCGATGGCCTGTCTTCAACGAAAGGCAATGAGCCGACCCCGGTCGGTCAACAGGTAGATCGTGCGGTTGGCGATCACCGGCCCGAGCCGGACCGGATCGTGCACCTCGAGCTTGCCGATGACCTCGCCGGTATAGGGCGAGATCGTCAGGAGGTCGCCGAGCGTGCCGGCGACCAGCAGCCGATCGCCGGCCAGCACCGGCCCCGACCACAGCACCGGCTTGCGGCGCTTCTCGTCCTGGTATTGCGTGAGCGGCGTCACCCACTTCACCTTGCCGTTGTCGCGGCTGACGGCGGCGACGTCGGCGCTGTTGGTCGTGACGAACAGGAACCGGCCGGCGACCCACGGCGTCTGGTAGCCGCCGATGCCGCGCTCCCACAGGCGCTGGCCGCTGTTCAGCTCGACGGCCGAGAGCTGGCCGGCGGTGCCCATCGCCACCACCACGCCGCGGTCGATGACCGGCCGGCCGCGAATGTCGGTGAGGTTGCCGAAGGCCCGCACCTCGCCGCGCGCGCCGATCACCGACTCGTTCCACACCGGCCGGCCGTTGTCGATGCGCAGGCCGACCAGCTCGCCCGACGAGAAGGGCGCCACCACGTAGTCGTTCGACCCCGCCGGGCTGTTGCCGGTGACGTAGCCGGCGCTTTCCTGCAGCGCCGTATATTGCCAGAGGTCGGAGCCGTCGACGGCGGCGAAGGCCGACAGCCGGTTGTCGATGCTGATGGCGAACACGCGATCCCCGAACACCAGCGGCGCGCCGCGCACCGGCGCGCTCACCGTCGAGGTCCAGATCTCCTTGCCGTCATTGGCGTCGAGCGAGAAGACCGCCGCGAAGCCCGTGGTCACGAACAGCCGGCCGCCGTAGTAGGCAAGTCCGCCGCCGAACTCGTCTTCGTCGCGCGCCTTGTCGGGCTTCAGGGTCACGCGCCAGATCAGCTGGCCGGTATTGGCGTCGAAGGCCGAGACGGTGCTTTGCGCGTCCTTGGCGAAGACCTTGCCGTCGGCCACGACCGGCGGCGTGGTCAGGATGCGCGACGACGTCGAGCCGGCGCCGACATCGGCCGTCCAGATGATCTGGGGCTGCTCGCCGATCGCCAAGTTGTACATGGCATAGTTGGCGAAGCCGCCGGACTGCGGCCAGGACGGGTTGACCACCGGCGCCGGCAGTACGACCGGGACACTGGCCATGTCCTTGTCCGGCTCGAGTTCGCCGCGCTCGGCGAAAACCGGTATGCGCTCGCCCGGCAGCGGCACCTTGCTCTTGCCGAAGATGCTGTCGACCATGTCGCATCCGGAGAGCGATACGGTGAGCAGGATGGCGGCAAGCAGGACGCGAAAGTCGATCACACGCAACGCCTTCGCCATGATCCTACTTCGCCTCCGCGGCGCCATAGAGATTGAGCATCGCGGCCGCGCGCTGCGCCGCCCCCTGCGGCACCTGGGGATCCTTGGAGATCTCTGTCCACAGCTCGCGCGCGCGTTTGGTGTCGCCCTTGCGCGCCGCCACCAGCGCCTCGAGCTCGAGTACGCTCAGCCGGAACGGCCGGTCCGGCCCGGCAAGCGGCTGAAGCTTGGCGACCATCTCCTCGGCCTTGGGCGTATCCACGCTCTTGTAGGCGGCGATCACGTTGGCCAGATCGGTGAGTTCAGCGGACGACAAGGTGGGCGCGACCGTCGTGAGGGCCGCGACCTGCGCGTCCAGGGGCTCGCGCAACTGCGCGGCGATCAGGGCCGCCAGCGAGCGGTAGGGCTGGGGCGCGCTGGCCGCCTGTTTCTCGAATTCCGCCCGCGCCGCCGCCGGGTCCTGGGTGATCTTGGCCAGCGCCGCCGAATAGGCCACGCTTGCCTCGGCACGGCGGGAGGCGTCGTACTGGCGCCAACCGACCAGTCCTGCCGCCGCCACGATCACGACCACCGCGGCGGCCACGACCCAGGTGCCGTAGCGGCTCCACCACGCCTTGAGTTCGTCCTTGCGGACGGCCTCGTCGACCTCATGGAAAGCGGCGGAATCGGACAACGGTCGGCTCCCGGATTTATCGCGAAATATCAACAGCTTCAGCCGCGGTTCATAACGCCCCACCCGGGTTTTGGCAAACCACGGACTGGGGCGTTTTGGGGGCGCTTTACCCTGGGCGGCGCTTCTGCAACAATTGGTGGGGAAGAAATGATTCAAGTCGCGGCTGCATGACGAATTTGTACCGCTTCGCCGACCAAAGGGCGCGGCGCCGCATTGTCTCATTCGATCGGCGGGAACTGTCCCGGCTCCTCAACCTGTACAGCCTGCGCGTCGCCTCGGGCGAGTGGCGCGACTATGCGATCGACTTCCGGCCGGGCATGGCGATCTTCTCGATCTTCCGGCACACCGCCGAGCAGCCGCTGTTCGCCATCGCCAAGGTGCCGGGCGCCGCGCAAGGCGGCTACATGGTCTACAACGGCCCACGCAAGCTGGCGCACGGCGATTCCCTCGAAGACGTACTGCGCGTCTTCGACCGCAAGCTGAGGCTTCTGCTCGAGCTGAACTACTTGCCGGGGGTCGTGGCGGCGCCGATGCCGGCGCCGACCGCCGCGCCCACCAGGGCCGGCGCCAGCAGCGGCCAACCCGCCAGGGCGCCGATCGCAAGGCCCGTACCGGCGCCGATGCCGCCGCCGGTCACGGAACGCTCGCCCCAGGTATCGCCGCAGGCGGAAAGGCCGAGCGCGAGCGACAGCGCGATCGCAGCAACAATCTTGGCTTTCATGACCAGGACCTCGAAGAGGGCGACGGGGTCGTCGTCTTTGAAATTATTGTCGTTTGATGAGTGGAAGGTGTTTTATCTAAATGTAGAATGTCAATTATCTGGACCAGATCACTGAAAAATCACAACAATTCCTTGGCGTATCGATCCGCCTTGAAGCCGACCAGCAGCGTGTCGCCGACAGCGAGCACCGGCCGCTTGATCATCGAGGGCTGGGCGACCATCAGCGCGATCGCCTTCCTTTCGGTAAGGCCTTCCTTGTCGCCGTCGGGCAACTTGCGGAAGGTTGTGCCGGCGCGGTTCAGCAGCGCTTCCCAGCCGACCTGACGCGCCCAGCCCTCGAGCCGGCCGCGCTCCAAGCCCGCCGTCCTGTAGTCGTGGAACGCGTAGGCGATGCCCTCCTTGTCGAGCCAGGCGCGCGCCTTCTTCATCGTGTCGCAGTTCTTGATGCCATAGATCGTGACGGCCACGTCGCGCTCCGCTTCGCCGAAATTTTCGCCGGCTCGTGTCGGATGATGGGTAGCCCGTCCGTCCTTGGGATAGCAACCCGCCTTACCCTGGAGAACCTCCATGTCCGCCGATCGCGAGCTTATGCTTACCCGCCTCATCGACGCGCCGCGCGAGAAGCTGTATCGCGCCTGGACCGAGCCTGACCTGCTCAAGCAGTGGTTCGCGCCTCTGCCCTACACCACGCCGGTGGCCGAACTCGACGTCCGCCCGGGCGGCGCCAATTTCATCGTGATGCGGGCTCCGGACGACAAGGACCTGTCCGGCCGCGGCGTCTATCTCGAGGTCGTGCCCAACCGGCGGCTGGTCTTCACCGACGCCTATGCCAAAGCATGGGAGCCATCGGAGAAGCCGTTCATGACCGTGATCCTCACCTTCGAGGACGAAGGCGGCAAGACGCGCTACACGGCGCGCGTGCGTCATTGGACGGTGGCTGACCGCGAGGCCCACGAGAAGATGGGCTTTCATCAGGGATGGGGGCTTTGCGCCGACCAGCTTACGGCGCTGGTTGCCAGGATCTGAAAGGAGGCCGCATGTCGCAGTCGCCCGCCACTTTCGTCTGGTACGAGCCGATGACCACCGACTCAGCCGCGGCGGAAGCGTTCTATCGCGACGTCGTGGGATGGACCGCCGAGGATGCAAGCCAGGGCAACATGAAATACACCGCCCTGCTCGCCGGCGACGCGCCCGTCGCCGGCCTGATGACCCTGCCCCAGGATGCCTGCGACGCCGGCGCCAGGCCGGCCTGGATCGGCTATGTCGGCGTCGACGATGTCGATGCCCATGTTGGCCGCGTGACCAAGGCCGGCGGCAAAGTCCATGTTCCGCCGACCGACATTGCCAATGTCGGACGCTTTGCCATGGTCGCCGATCCGCAAGGCGTCGCCTTCTGTCTCTTCAAGCCCTCCCCCGCCATGTCCCGGCCGGCCGCCAATCCGACCAGGCCCGGTGTCGTCGGTTGGCATGAGCTGCTGGCCGTCGACGGCGAGGAGGCCTTCGCCTTCTATGCCGACCTCTTCGGCTGGACCAAGGCCGAGGCGATCGACATGGGCGCGATGGGCCGCTACCAGCTCTTCGCCATCGGCGGCGTGCCGATCGGCGGCATGATGACCAAGCCGCCCGGCGTGCCCCTGCCGTTCTGGACCTTCTATTTCCAGGTCGACGGGATCGGCGCTGCCCTGCAGCGCCTCGAGACGGGCGGCGGCACGGTGATCAACGGGCCCATGCAGGTGCCGGGGGGAAGCTGGATCCTGCAGGGTCTCGATCCACAGGGGGCGATGTTCTCGCTGCTGGGCCCTCAGGCCTGCCCGCCGAGCGGGAAGGAGGCGAGCCGGACGTAACGACTGCGGCCAAGCAGGCTGTGCACGAGAACGAACTCGCGTACGGTCCAGCCGACCGGCTCGATCGGCTGGTCGGCGACGAGACGATCGCCGTACATCAGGGTCAGGTGAGGCGTATAGTGCCCCGCACGGCGGCCAAGGCTCGCCTTTTCCATCACCGCCCCCAGCGCCTCCTGCAGCATCAACAGGCCGACGATGCCGTCGTCGCCGCGCAGCACGAACGGCCGGTTGTCTGGCCGCCCGCGGAAGCTTTCGACGCCGTTGAACGCCACCGTGAACCGTGGCCCGGCCACGGTCGACGCCGTGGCACAGGCAGCCTCAACGGCTTCCTGCGGCAAGCCGAAATAGTCGCCGACATGGTGCAGGGAGACATGGAAACGCTCGGGCGCCAACGGCCTGCCTTTCAAGCTGTGTCGCACGCGCAGTTCCCACGCCAGACGGGCGATCCGCCCCGCCGTGCCCGCATCGGGAAAGATCGCGAAAAACAGCCGATCGGTGAGCTGCCGATACGCGCCGGCCCGCCCGCGTGTGAAGAGTGCACGAATATGCAGTCACCGCTTGCATCGACGAGGCGATCTCGTCCGCCTCCTTGGAGGTAGGTCGGGTTGCTCGTCGATCAAGGGATGAGGAGGCGAAGACCCGCGGGCCTTCGCCTCCAATCCGCCGCTCAGATCGCGGCCGACCGGTAGAAATACGGGTCGAGGACGCGCACCTCGGTGATGCGTTGCACCGGCAGTCGGTTCTTTGTCGCCACCTTGCGGATCGCCTCGGGCGTCGGCCCGTCATAGATGCAATAGCTCTTCTTGTTGTCGGCGCTGAAGTAGGAATGGATCCAGGTCACGCCATCAGCAGCATTGACGGCGACGACGGTGCGGCAAATGTTGGCGCCCTCCGCATTGACGGGAATGTTCAGCCCGGACGGGAAGTCGCGCTCCACGACATAACGGGGCATCAGCCCTCTCCTCTCAGATCGCTATCGGAAGATCCCGACGCGGCGGAAAATGGCGGCGACGAGCCGTCATGCCATCGGGAGTTCTCCCTATTTTTTGCCGACCGATTCCGCAATTTGCGGATCGTACAGGCCGAGCCGGGCGGCGGCCGCCACCGCCTCGCCGCGCGAGCGCACGCCGAGCTTGGCCAGCACAGCGGAGACATGGTGGTCGACGGTTTTCTCGGCAACGAATAGCCGGCGCGCGATGTCGGCGTTGCGCCGCCCCTCCGCCAGCAGGCCGAGCACCTTGAGTTGCCGATTGGTCATGCCGCAGGGATTCTGGCGCGTCCGTTCCTGCGCGCCGCGCGGAATGCCGCGGACGCCCTGGGCACGCAGCTTGCGCCGCACGATGGCGGCCATGGGCGCCGCACCCAGGCGCTCGAAGATCGCCAACGCAGCACGCAGCGGCTGCTCCTCGTCGCTGTCGGCCAGCGCCATGGCCTGCTCGTAGGGGCAGCCGATCTCCTGCCAGGCGCGCGCCGCCGCCTGCCAGTCGCCGCGCATCTGCAGCGCAAAGGGCTTGGCGATGTCGCCAGGCACCTCGTGGAGACGGTCGTGCCGCCACAGCCAGAAAGCCAGCTCGCCCTGGATCCAGGAATCGGGATGCTTGCGGCCGAGCTCATAGGCTCGCGCGAGATCGTCGACGACCGGGGACGCCACCCGGCCTTGCAGCCATGCCGCTTCCGCCCGCGGGCCCAGCGCCAGGACCAGCCGCTGCAGTTCGTTGGTCGGCGCGGCAAGACGGTACGCTTCGTCGATCGACGCTTCATCGCGGCAGGTCTCGCCCTCCACCTCGCCGCGGCGGATGCGGATACGCCCCAGCGCGGCCAAAGCCGGGATCTTGCTGATCGGCGCCACGCGCGCATGCCGGATCACGGTTTGCGCATCCTGCTGCGCATCGTCCCAGTGTCCCTGCGCCATCGACAAGTACGCGCGGTAGGCCGTCATGTAGCGTACCCAGGAATTGAGATCGTGCTTGTCGCAATAGGCGATGCCCGCCTTCAGATACTCGACCGCCACCGGAAAATTGCGATGGCGGAACGACATGGTGCAAAGGTTGGTCAGGGCCCGCGCCGCATGTTCCTCGAAGCCGCCTTGCAGTGCAGTCTCCAGTGCCCGTTCCAGGTCATCACGCCCGGCCGCATCCTGGTCCACCAGCTTGGCAGTACCGATGTTGGTGAGCGCATGGACCTCGACCTCGGCTTCGCCAAGGCGAATGGCGAGCTCGAGCGCCTTGCGTCCCCAGTCCAGGGCAGCCCCGACGTTCTCGGTCAGCATATGGAGCTGCGCGCGGTTGCTGTAGGCCATGGCGAGCTCGCGACCCACCGGAAGCGCCTCCAGAACGGCGATCGCTTCCTCGGCATAGGCCTCGGACGCCGCCTTGCGGCCGTTGAACCAGGACAGCCGCGACAGCCAGCGCAGCGTGTCGCCCTCCTTATGGCGCGCGCCCAGCGAACGCCAGACCGCAAGCGCCTCCTCGCGCGCATTGCTGGCGTCGGCCATCTCGTCGGTCAGGTAGCATTCGTAGGACAGTCGCTCGAGCAGCAGTCCGCGTTCCTCGTCGGGCAGAGACGTTCCCAGCAAGGCGGCGTGACGAAGCGCGGTGCGAAGATGGCCCGCGGCGTCGCGATGGGCAGCCAGCGCCGCCGCCCGCTCCGCCGCCGCCGGCGCAGAGCGCAACACCGCGCCGCTGTCGGCGGCTTGGTCGGCGTGGTGGACCAGGCGGGAGATCGCCACCTTGCCCTCGCCCTGCCCCAGCAGCATCGCCAGCACGCCGGCATGGAGCTCCTGTCGCTGGGGCAGCGACATGCTCTCCTCGACGGCGCAGCGGGCGATTTCGTGACGAAAGCTCAGCGAACCGTCCGGCAGGACGACCATGCCCGCGTTGAGGCACTCCTGCACCGCCTCGGCGCCGGGCGCCAGCATGCCGTCGATCAGCCAGCGTTCCGCCTTGCCGGGCACGATGGACACCAGATGCGCTACCCGGCGCGACGCGTCGGACAGCCGCGCCAGGCGGGCGATCACCGCATCGCTGACCGTGGCGGGCACCTTGCTCTCGGCGGCCGCCAGCGCTTCGGTGACGTAGAACGGATTGCCGCCGGTCACCGCGTGCAGATCCATCGACGGGCGCCCCGCGGCATCGGCCAGCATGCCGACCGCGATCTCGCTGAGCGGCGGAAGCTCGATGCGGCTGAGCGAGCCCGCGGGCAGATCGCCGATGACGGAGCGCAGCGGATGCCTGTCACCCACCTCGTCATCGCGGTAGCTGATCACAAGCATCACGCCCAGACGGTGCAGGCGGCGGCCCAGGAACTTGATCAGGTCGAGCGTGGCTTCGTCCGCCCAGTGCACATCCTCGATGGCGATCACGACCGGCGCCGCCAGGCGCGCCAGACGGTCGAACGTGGCGTTGAAGACGTCATGCCGACTGGAGGCCGCGCAGATGACGGACAGGAAGTCGTCGCCGATCTGGCGGGCGATGTCCTGCAAGGGCGCCAGCGGGTGGGGCGTGAACAGGGCTTCGCAGCCGCCCCACAGGAAGCGGGCAGCCTTCTCCTGCGCCTGGGCGAACTGCCGGATCAGCGAGGTCTTCCCGATACCGCACTCGCCGGAGATCAGCACCACCAAACCGCTCTCGGCGGTGACGCGCCGGAGCAGCAAGCCCAGCGTTTCAATGTACGATTCACGCTCAAGCAACGTCATGCACATCCCCGGACATGTGTCGCGAAGCTCCTCCCCAAACCCGATACGGAGATTGTCATCCGGAAGCCGATATGATCCCTACCCCACTCGCCTTGCTTCATGCCGGAGACTTTGGCGGCGACCTGCAGATCACGCGGACTTGCCGCGCGCCTCGTTGATGAAGCGGTCGGTGATACGGCGCAAGATCAAGCTTTCACCCGCCGATCACAATAATGTGCGGCGGCGAGGTGACAAAAATCACTCTCCGGATGGTTGCTCCGACGGCCGCGCCATCAGTGCGAGACGGCGCCTGCCGGCGCATGTACGTCGGTGTAGTAGAAACGCACTTCGTGCTGCGCCTTGGCCGCACCGTGATCGAGCATCTCGGTATGCTGGCGCAGGGGCACGCCCTCTGTGGACGAAATCCAGATCTGAGACTCGGTGCCGCCGGACGCAGTCTTGCTGTGCACGCTGTACAGCACGGCCGCTTGGCCGTCGACGGCTTCGCTGCGCACGCGGGTGCAAGTGTGCTCGGCCTTCTGCATCGCCTGCCGGGCGTCGGCCACCGCCTTCTGCCCGTCGTAGGGTCGGGCCATCCATTGGCCCTGCATCTGCATGTACAGCTTATCGGTCGTACGGATGATCTCACTCTGCAGCACTCTGCCGGGAGCGGCGGCGCTTTCGATCGAGATCTTCTGGCGCACCGGCATGGTCGCCTGCTTGATGACGGCATCGAGCACCGCCCTGCAGGCCGCCTCGTCGGCCTCGGCCGGACGGCCCGACAGGCAGAGCGCCACGCCGAGCGCGAGAAGGCAGAGATGGCGACCGGCAGTGCTCATGGGCATTCTCCTTCTGCGCCGCAAGATAGAGAGAGTTGCCCGGCAATCCAAGCTGCCACCGTGCGGTGGCAGAGACCGGCCCATTGCTTTAGATAGCCGTCATGAGATCGGCGGTTCTTTGCGGCGGCGTGCTCGCAGTCTTGTCATGCAGCGTCGCGGCGCCGGCAACGGGCCAGACCGGCGATGGCGGGACAGCAAACGGCGCGCGGACGATCTCGCGGTGGCATGCCAGCAACGCCACATGCCGCAGCCCCACCGCTACCGCCCTGGCCGCCGTCGGCGCCTGCGAGCAGCGCGATACCTTCTCCAAGCTTCTCGCCCAGATGAACTACTGCTACGGGCCCACCGACAAGGCGGATCCAGCGACCTGGAGCCCATGCGACAGCGCCAGGGCGGCGCGCGACTTGGCCCTGGCGCGCACGATGGCGCGCTTCCAGCGCATGGGCGGCGTCTTCGTGCTGCCGGCGATGATCAATGGCACCGCGAAATCGTACTTCATCGTCGACTCCGGCGCATCGAACGTTCAGATCCCCGAGGAAATTGCCCGGGATATGAGGCGCAGCGGCACCCTCGCCGACGCCGACTTCCTGGGACAACGCCGCTTCCTGCTGGCCGATGGCAGCGGCCTGCAGCAACAGATATTCCGCCTGCGGACGCTGCGGATCGGCGAACGGACGATGGACAACGTCCTGGCCGCCGTCGGCCCGCCGCGCAGCCGCGTCCTACTCGGCCAAAGCTTCCTGCGGCGACTGAGCTGGTGGAAGATCGACAATGTGCGGAACGCGATGGAGTTCGAGTTCACCGGATCGTTCTGACGAGCAGCGACCGCTGCGCGAATGCAAGGAGGCCGTCATGGCGGGCTTTACGGGCAAGAATATCCTCGTCATCGGCGGCAGCCGCGGCATCGGTACGGCGATCGTGCGCCGCTTCGCCGCTGACGGCGGGCTCGCAGGACGCGGCGCTCGCCCTTGCCCGCGAGACCGGCGCCGACGCGGTCAAGGCCGACAGCGCCGACCGCCGGGCGCTGACGCGCGCCGTCGCCGATCGCGGCGCGCTCGACGTCATCGTCATCAGCGCTGGAGCACTGGCGATGGGCGACCCGCTGACGCTCGATCCCGATACCGTCGATCGCATGTTCGACGTCAACGTCCGCGCGCCCTACCACGCGGCCGTCGAGGCGGCGCGCCGCATGCCCAACGACGGCCGCATCGTGGTCATCGGCTCGACCAACGGCGATCGCATGCCATTTGCGGGGGCCGCCGCCTATGCGCTGACCAAGTCGGCGATGCAGGGCATGGTGCGCGGCCTGGCACGCGACTTCGGCGCGCGCGGCATCACCGTCAACGCCATCCAGCCGGGTCCGACCGACACCGACATGAATCCCGCCCACGGACCCATGGCCGACACCATGCACAGCTTCATGGCCATCAAGCGCCACGTCCACGCCGCCGAGATCGCCGAGCTGGTGGCCTTCGTCGCCGGTCCGCACGGCGCCATGATTACCGGCTCGCTGCAGACGATCGACGGGGGCTTTGCGGCTTAGCGGCCATCCGGCCACCGCCGCGTAGAACGGCTGGCGCCTACTGCGACGAAGGCCACCGCCAGTCGCGCACCTCCGGCATGTCGGCGCCGTGCTGCGCGATGTACTGCTTGTGCTCGATGAGCTTGTCGCGGATCGCCTGCCGGGCATAGACGGCGGCGGCGCCGAGCTTGGGCACCCAGTGGATGACGTCGCTCACGAGATGGAAGCGGTCCAGCCGGTTGCGCACCACCATGTCGAACGGCGTGGTCGTCGAGCCTTCCTCGATATAGCCGCGCACATGGATGTTGTCGTGGTTGCGGCGCCGGTAGGTCAGGCGATGGACCAGCGTCGGATAGCCGTGGAAGGCGAAGATCACCGGCTTGGTGGTGGTGAACAGCGCGTCGAAGTCGGCGTCGCTCAGGCCGTGCGGATGCTGGTATTTCGGCTGCAGCGTCATGAGGTCGACGACGTTCACCACGCGTACCCGAAGGTCCGGCGTGTGCCTCCGCATCAGGTCGACGGCCGCCAGCGTCTCCAGCGTGGGCACGTCGCCCGCGCAGGCCATGACCACGTCCGGCTCGCCGCCCTCGTCGTTGCTCGCCCACTTCCAGATGCCGATGCCGGCGCTGCAGTGCTTCACCGCGGAGTCCATGTCGAGCCACTGCGGATGCGGCTGCTTGCCGGCGACGATGACGTTGACGCGGTTCCAGCTCCGCAGGCAGTGGTCGGTCACGTAGAGCAGCGTGTTGGCGTCCGGCGGCAGGTAGACCCGCACGATATCCGCCTCCTTGTTGGCGACGTGATCGATGAAGCCGGGATCCTGGTGGCTGAAGCCGTTGTGGTCCTGGCGCCAGACATGCGAGGTCAGGAGATAGTTCAGCGACGCGATCGGCCGGCGCCAGGGGATCTGCCGGCTGGTCTTCAGCCATTTGGCGTGCTGGTTGAACATCGAGTTGACGATGTGGATGAAGGCTTCGTAGCAATTGAACAGGCCGTGTCGGCCGGTCAGCAGGTAGCCTTCGAGCCAACCCTGGCAGGTGTGTTCGCTCAGGATCTCCATGACCCGCCCGTCGGGAGCGAGATGGTCGTCGTCCGGGATCGTCTGCGCGTCCCACGCCCGGTCGGTCGCGTCCAGGACTGCCGACAGCCGGTTCGACACGGTCTCGTCGGGCCCGAAGACGCGGAAGTTGCGCGTCGCCGCGTTCTGCCGCATCACGTCGCGCAACAGGGCGCCCATCACCCGCGTGGCCTCGGCATCGCTGCGCCCCGGTTCGGTCACCGGCACGGCATAGGATCGGAAGTCCGGCAGGCGCAGCGAGCGCATCAGCATCCCGCCGTTGGCGTGCGGATTGGCGCTCATGCGCCGCGCGGCGCTCGGCGCCAGGGCCGCAAGCTCCGCCCTGAGCCGCCCGTCCGCATCGAACAGCGACTCTGGCCGGTAGCTTCGCATCCAGCTTTCCAGCAGTTGCAGATGCTCGGGCTTGTCCAAGGTGAAGGGCACCTGATGGGAGCGCCAGGAGCCCTCGGTCTTCAGGCCGTCGACCGTCTTGGGGCCGGTCCAGCCCTTGAGGCTGCGCAGCACGATCATCGGCCAGCGCGGCCGCTCGCCGCCGCCGCCCTGCCGCGCCTTGCGCTGGATGGCGCGCAGGTCGGCGAACGCGGCATCCATCGCCGCGGCCATGAGCTGGTGCATCGTCGCCGGATCGTCGCCCTCGACGAAGCGCGGCGCATAGCCGTAGCCCCGCAGCAGCTGATCGAGCTCCTCCGGTTCGATGCGCGCCAGGATCGTGGGATTGGCGATCTTGTAGCCGTTGAGATGGAGGATCGGCAGCACGGCGCCGTCGGTCGCGGGATTGAGGAATTTGTTCGAATGCCATGAGGTGGCGAGCGGCCCGGTCTCCGCCTCGCCGTCGCCGACGACGCAGGCGACGACCAGGTCGGGATTGTCGAACGCCGCCCCGAAGGCGTGCGACAGGGAATAGCCGAGCTCGCCGCCCTCGTGGATGGAACCCGGCGTATCCGGCGAAGCGTGGCTCGGGATGCCGCCCGGGAAGGAGAATTGCCGGAACAGGCGGCGCATGCCGTCCTCGTCGCACGACACCTCGGGATAGAGCTCGCTGTAGGTTCCTTCGAGCCACGTATTGGCCACGACCCCGGGCGCGCCGTGACCGGGTCCGGCGATGAAGATGACGTTGGCGTCCTGCTCCCGGATGACGCGGTTGAGATGCGCGTAGATGAAGTTCAGGCCCGGCGTCGTGCCCCAGTGGCCGAGCAGCCGGGGCTTGACGTGCTCGCGCTTCAGCGGCTCGCGCAGCAGCGGGTTGTCGAGGAGGTAGATCTGGCCGACCGACAAATAGTTTGCGGCGAGCCAATAAGCGTTGATTTGCTCCAGCTCCTGCGGTGTCAGCGGTGCCGTACGCGCTTCATCGATATGAGCTTCCATGGCCGTGGCTCTCCTCTCTGAAGGTGTCTGCGGGGTATCCGGCAGGCGTATCGTCCGCACCGCTTGCCAGCCGAAGCATGGGACCTCCGATAACAAACGCGCATGCGACCCGGCATCGCAAGGGCCAATCGCAGAAATCGGCCGGAATGGCGATCGGAGCCCAAGCTTCATGCGGCCGTCACGTTGTTGCCCTATTGCTGGAACCATCCAACGGTGGGAGCAGCCAATGACGAAGAGCGCGGATCGCATCCTCACCACTCATGTCGGCAGCCTGCCTCGGCCTGCGCCGCTCGAAGCCAAGCTGCTTCAGCACGAGAAGGGCGAGCTCGATCAAGCCGGACAAGGCAGCTTGCCCGGCGAGATCGCTGCTGCCGTGACCGATGTGGTCAGGCGCCAGGCCGAGCTTGGCCTCGATATCATCGACGATGGCGAGATGGGCAAATACGCCTACTCGACCTATGCCCGCGACCGCATGACCGGTCTCACGGGCATCGACCAGCCCCTCGCCCTGTCCGAGCTTGCCGAGTTCCCGACCTTCGCGCGCCGCATCGTTCTCGACATCAAGACGCCGGCCTGCGCCCGGTTTCGGGATCGATGACTCGACCGTTGGCGACCACCAGGTCATAGCGCCTGCCGGAACCGGCCATCCTTCCCTCCGTGGCCGCTCGGGGCCGCTGCAGTTGTATCGACGGCTAGGATTGCCGTTGGCGGCCCAGCCTGACCACGGGCTCGCCGGCCACCCCAAAACGTATATCGAAGACGATGGCGGCGGCGCGCACCGCGAATGCCAGGCCGAAGGCCGCCGGCCCGGCGATATACTCCGGCACCGCGTAGAGCGAGCAGCCGGCATAGACAGCGGCACCGACAAGCGCCGCCGTCGCATAGATCTCCCCGGTCAGGATCATCGGGCGCGTCTGGGTGAGGACGTCGCGGATGACGCCGCCGCCGGTCGCCGTCAGCATGCCGAGAAAGGCCGCGACGACGATCGGCACGTCGGCCTTCATCGCGGCGTGGGCGCCGACGACGGCAAAGGCCGCGAGCCCCAGCGCATCGGCCCATGTCACTACCCGTGCGTGACCGCCTCGCGTGTGGCGGAGGAAATAGGCGACGAAGGCGGCGACCGCGCAGAGGATCAGTTCCGTCGGCTGGTGCGCCCACCATACGGGATGCCCCAGGATCATGTCGCGCATCGTGCCGCCGCCGATGCCGGTGACGATACCGATCAGCACGATGCCCAGTACGTCCATGCGATGCCGCGCCGCGGTGAGAGCGCCGCTGACGGCGAACACCACGTCGCCGAAATACATGAGGGCGATGATCCAGGGGCTGAGCGGCTCGATAGGCGGCATCCATGTCTCCGATCGGATGCGATCGATCGCCATCCGGCTGAATTATAGCTTGCGACGAGCGCCGGACGACAAGACCCGGTGGGTGGGATCGACAGGCCCGGCACGCGCCGTGGGCCCGAGTGCGACGACATGATTCAGGCCCTATGGCCGGCTCCGCGCGCCGTCCCCGTAGAGATAGTCGGCGGGCAAGCCAAGGCGCAAGCACGCCTGCACGGCAGGGCTGGAATGCAGCAGGATCCGGTCCGCCAGGGCGCCGGCGCGGCGCACCAGCGCGGCCTGCCACGGGCGCAGGCCATGGTCCGCCGTCAGGCCGAGACGCTCGCGCATCCAGCCCGGCGTCGTCTCGACCGCGGCACGCACGAGCAGGCGTTGGAACGGCCGGGCGACGGCCGGAAACACCGGCGCGGCGCGCATGATGTCCAGGAACTCGAAGACGATAGGCGACGGCTCGAGGCGATCGTGCATGGCGTGGAACAGCGCCTGCAGCTCCGCCTCGGAGGTCGGCACGTCCAGCGCACCATAGAGCCGCGCCGTGGGCGCGCCCTCGGCATAGAGCCGGTCGAGCTCCTCGTGAGCGAGCGGGCGTACGTAGCGGCTGTAGGCCTCGGCAAAGCCGAAGCCCGCCGTTGCCTGCACCCAGGTCAGGAGGCGCACGTCGTTGGCGTGATAGGCCTCGCCCGCCGGCGTCATGCCCTTCACCGCGTCGTGGCGGCGCACCACGCCTGCGATCATATCCGCGGCGACGCTGCGGGCGCCGTAGACCGTGACCATGGCGGCGAGCCCGGTATGCCGCAGGCGCCGCACAGGGTCGCTGCGGAACGACGTGTGCTCCCATACGCCGGTGCGCACCGCGGGCTCGGCGAGCTCCAGGATCACCGCCGCCACGCCACCGACAAACAGCGCCACGGGATTCTTGAAGATGCGCCATGATACGGAATCCGCCGGCACGAGGGCCGGCTCGCCGCGGGGCTGGGTGAAATCGATCCGGGGTCGGCCCGGCGGCTGGAGAAGCTCGCGAGCGGCGGCGTCGAGGAAAGGAACGACGAGGGCTACCATGACTCTTTGAATAGCGGTTGCCGAAGACGCGGCCGCATCTTCCCTGTTTCCAGCCGTTCGATGCAACGATCTTCAAATTCCGTCACGATCCAGCAGCCTGCGCCGCCGGGACTCCGCATGGCGGCAACTTACAGCATTCGCGGCCGGAACAGCGACAGCCGGCTGATGATCCTGGCGGCCACCATGAACACGCCATCACCGGTATAGTGCAGCGTCTCGCCGCGGCCTGCGGCGCGGCTAGATGAGCAGGTGCTGACGGACGGCTTCGCGCGTGCCGAGCCGGTCGCGGCCTATCTCGGCCACGATGGCACCCTTGTCCGCGACATAGCAGCGTTCGCTGATCGCCATGATCGTATCGAGATTCTGCTCCACGAACAGGATGGTGGTGCCCAGCTGGTCGCGGATCGACTTCAGGACATCGCAGATCATCTGGACGATCGAGGGCTGGATGCCTTCGGACGGCTCGTCGAGCAGCATCAGTCGCGGGTTGCCGACCATGGCGCGGCCGATGGCAAGCTGCTGCTGCTCGCCGCCGCTCAGCGTTCCGGCCGACTGCCGCCGCCGCTCCTTGAGGATCGGGAAGTATTGATAGACCAGCTCGGCCAGGCGGCGATCCTTGTCGCGGCTTGCCAGCAGGCTCACCCGCAGGTTCTCCTCGACCGTCATGCGCGGGAAGACCTGGCGGCCCTGCGGGATATAGCCCATCCCGAGCCGCGCGCGATCGTCGGCCGGCAGGTCCGTGATCGTCTGGCCCTGGAACACGATGCGCCCCGCCGTCGCCGGCAGCAGGCCGATCAGGCAGCGCATGGTCGTGGTCTTGCCCACCCCGTTGCGCCCGATCAGGCTCACGATCTCGCCCTTGCCGATCGCCATGTCGATGCCGCGCAGCACCGGCGTCCTGCCGTAGGCGGCGTGGAGGCCCGCGACCTCGAGGACGGGCTCAGTGGCCATGGCCCTTGCCCAGGTAGATTTCCTCCACGCGCGGATCGGCGATGATGGCGTCGGTGCCGCCCTGCGCGAACACGCGCCCCAGATGCAGCACGGTGATGCGCTGCGCGATCTGCCGCACGAAGGTCATGTCGTGCTCGACCACCAGCATGGTCATGCCGTCGGCGTTCAGCCGCTTGATCAGATCGCCGGTGCGCTCCGTCTCCTGCGGCGACATCCCGGCCGTGGGTTCGTCGAGCAGCAGGAGCGCCGGCTGCAGCGCCAGCGCCATGCCGATCTCGAGCCACTGCTGCTGGCCGTGCGAGAGGATCCCGGCCGGCCGGCCGGCGTCGTCCTGGAGCTGCAGGAACTCGAGCAGGCGCTGCTTCTCGCGTTCCATCGCCGCGCCCGACGACTTGCGCTGCAGGGATATCTCGAGGTTCTGGGCCACCGGCAGCTCGCGGAACACGCTCGGCACCTGGAGCTTGATGCTCATGCCGCGCTCGACGCGCTCGTAGGGCTTGCGGTGCGTGACATTCTCGCCGCGGAACATCACCTCGCCGCCCGACGGCGGGTAGGTCCCGGCGACCAGCTTGAACAGCGTGCTCTTGCCCGCGCCGTTGGGGCCGATCAGGCAATGGATCTCACCCGCCGCGATCTCGAGGTTGACGTCGCTGACGGCGGAGAGGCCGCCGAAGTGCTTGTGCAGCGCCCGGGTCTGCAGGATGGCCGTCACGGCGAGCCCTCGTTGCCCGCCTTGCGGCGCCCGCCGAAGCGTCCGAGGAAGCGGCCGATGCCCCACACGAAGCCCGAGGGCACCAGCAGCACCGTCAGCAGCAGCAGGAAGCCCATGAGGATGAGCGCATATTGCTGGCTGTAGACGGTGATGGTCTGGAACATCAGCAGCAGCAGGAAGGTGCCGACCACGGTCGCCGTGAGATCGCTGCCGCCCGCTGAAGGCGACCCAGATGATCGGCATGGCGGCCGCCGGCAGGCCCATCGAGGCCGGCGGGATGAACTGGCCCCAGGCCGTGTAGAGCACGCCGCTCAGCCCGGCGAGCGAGCTGCCGATGACGAAGGCCGCAAGCTGGTACTTGCGCACGTCGTAGCCCAGAAGCTCGGTGCGCAGCGGATCCTCGCGGATCGCCACCAGGACATTGCCGAAGCGGCTGTTCACCAGCGCGCGCAGGCCGAGATAGATCACCAGCAGCAGCGCCAGCACGAAATAATAGAGCGCGTTGCCCTCGAGCGTGAGGTTCTCGCCGGGCCATGGCAGCATCAGCGACGGCATGCCGATCATGCCGTTGAAGCCGTTGAAGCGCGCCGGCCCGATCGCCCATTCCGGGCCGGCCGTCTGGCCGAAGAAGGCGGCCAGCACCAGGGTCGTGGCGAAGGTCACGATGCCGAAGAACACGCCGCTCACCCGGCCATAGACCAGGAAGTAGCCCAGCAGCAGGGCGAACAGCGCCGCCACGGCGACAGCGCCCAGCAGGCAGAGCAGCGTCATCGCTCCGCTCGCGTCGAGATTGATCGCAGATCACGCCGTAGCTGTAGCCCGCGACGCCGAAGAAGGCCGTCTGGCCGAACGAGAACATGCCGCCGTAGCCCCACATCAGGCAGAGACCCAGCGCCATAAGCGTGAAGATCAGAAGGTAGGCGACGTTGCCCACGTCGTAGGGATCGGAGAGCGCCGGATAGCCGAGCGCGACCACCAGCATGGCGGCGAATCCCAGCCAGAAGGCGCGGCCGTTGCCCATGGTCTGCGGCCCGTTGAGCTTGCCCAGGATGGACGGCATGGCCTAGCGCTCCCGGCGCGCCAGCCAGCCGGACACGCCCTCGGGCAGGATCCGGATGACGATGATGACCGTGATCAACAGGCCGATCTGGCCGACGATCTGGCCGTACCAGGCATTGAGCGCCGTGCGCACCACCGCAAGCAGGATGCCGGCCGGCGCCGTTCCCAGCAGCACGTTGGCGCCGCCCACCACCACCGTGACGAAGGTTTCGATGATGAAAGTGACGCCCATCGTCGGGATCAGCGTCATGGTCGGGGCGTAGAGCGCGCCGCACAGCCCGGCCAGCGCCGCGCCCAGGCCGAAGCTGAGGGCGTACATGCGCTCGGTCCGCACGCCGAGCGCCTTCGCCATCTCGGCGTTCTGCATGGTGGCGCGCGCCATGACGCCGTAGCCGGTGCGCATGAAGATGAGATAGAGGCCGGCGAGGACGCCGATGGCGGCGCCGAACAGCGCCAGCCGATACGTGGAGAAGGTGTAGTCGCCCACCTTGAAGCTGCCGAGCGGCGTGCCGATGCCCTGCCAGCTCGAGCCCAGCACCACCAGCATGCCCTGGGTGACCATCAGGCTGATGCCCCAGGTAGCCAGGATGGAATCGAGGGGCCGGTGATAGAGATGGCGGATGACGGTGCGCTCGAGCGCGATGCCGATGACACCCGCCGTGAGCGCGCCGATCGCCTGGGCCAGCGGCAGCGGCACGCCGTGCTGCACCGAGATCACCGTGACATAGATGCCGCAGATGATGAACTCGCCGTGCGCCATGTTGATGATGCCCATCATGCCGAAGATGATGGCGAGCCCGGCGGCGGCGAGGATCAGGAAGGCGAAGACGTCGGCGAACTGGAACGCGATAGAGAAGAGTTCAGCGAACATTGGGCACGGCATCTGCTCCGGAGCAACCGGGGCGTCCCGTCTGGCGATCGAGCCAAACGGGACGCCCCGACCAGGATGCTACTTCTTCGGCAGGTTCGACGGCGTGTACTGCGTCTTGGGATCGCTCTTGGTCAGGTCGCAGCCGATCTCGCCCAGCCAGTAGGGCTTGATCAGGCCGAAATCCTTGATCACCCGGACCGAGTGGTCGGGATTGACGCCGATCAGCCGCATGTGATGCGACGTGTGCTGGCTCTTGGGGTCGATGCAGATCTTGCCCTCCGGCGCCTCGATGCAGGCATCGCCCGTGGCGATGACCTTGCGCAGGTCGGCCTTCTTGGTCGACTGCGCCTTCTCGACCAGCATCTTGTACATGTAGAGCGCGACATAGGCATTGTAGCCCATGTCATTGATGTAGGCCTCGTTGGGGAACTTGGCGCGCCAGCGCTTCTTGAAGTCGTTGGCGGCCGGCGTGTCGATCTCCTCGAACCAGTTGGCGGTGGCGTGCATGTTGGCGAGCGCCGGCGGCGGGAAGCGCTTGTGCTCGAAGCCCAGCATGATCTTGATCGAGCTGCCCTGCGGATAGTTGAGCTTGGCGGCGGCGGCCTGCTCGAAGAATGAATCCTGCGAGGCGCCCACGTTCAGCATCATGAGCCAGTCGGGATTGGCCTTCTGGACGTTCTGGATGGTCTGGCCGAACTGCGAGACGCCGAGGGGAATGAACTCCTCGCCGATCACCTGGCCGCCCTGCTTCTTCATCAGGTCGCGCGTCCACTCGGCCGAGAGCTGGCCGAAATTGTAGTCGGCGGCGATGGTGTAGACCTTCTTCCCGAACTTCTCGGTCATCCAGGGGATCAGGGTCGAGAACTGCTGCTCGGGCACCGCCCCGACGCTGATCATGCTGGCGTCGCACACGCCGCCTTCATACTGGTTGGTGTAGAAGTACGGCACGTTGGTCTTGTTGACGATCGGGCGGATGGCCTCGCGCGAGGCGCTGGTGATGCCGCCGATCAGCACGTCGACCTTGTCGCGCTGCAGGAGGCGCCGCGCGAATTCCTGGTAGCGCGCATTATCCATCTGCGGGTCGAGATGGATGAGCTCGATCTTGCGGCCCATGATGCCGCCAGCGTTGTTGATCTCCTCGACCGCGAGCAGCGAGCCGTCGAGCTTGGGCTTGCCCATCAGGGCGATGTCGCCCGATACGTCCTCCAGCAGGCCGACCTTGATCGGCGGCTGTTGCGCGGCGGCCGGCGCCAGCGCCACCGCCAGCAAGGCGGCAGCGGCGACGCCGCCGAGTATTGTCGTTCGTCCTGTTCTTTTCATGATCTCCTCCTCTCACCCCACGCGGTCGATGATCGACCTAAGCCCCATCGGGCAGATACTTCTTCAGGACGGCGGCGCCGACCGTGTATTTCGGATCCACGAAATTGCCGAGCCGGACCCTGCCGCACTGGCTCAGCATCATGTAGGCGTCGAACTGCTCGTAGCCGTAGTCGGCGACCATCCAGCGGATCAGCTCGCGATAGGCGATGCGCGTGGCGTCCTCCAGCGGACGCGTGCTGCCGATCGCCATGATCATGTCCTCGGCCTCCAGGCGCGGCCATTCGATGGTCCAGCCCTTGATGACGTCGACGCGGATCGTGGTCGTGCTGGCATGCTCGACCGCCACGCCGCAGACCTCGCCGTCGCCCTGGCAGGCATGGGCGTCGCCGATGAACAGGCGCGCGCCGGGCACGCGCACGGGCAGATAGGTGACGGTGCCCGGCCCCATGTCCGGCAGGTCCATGTTGCCGCCATGATTGTCGGGCGTGAGCGAGCTGATCGAATCGATCTCGGGCGAGCAGCTCAAGGTGCCGATATGCGGCTTGTAGGGCAGCTTGACCTTGTCGCTCCAGTGGACGGTCTTGTCGTCGACCAGGATCTTGCGCACGATCTCGGGCAATGGCTGGTTGAGCGTCGCCGTGTAGTAGGTTCCGGTCAGTGCGCCGAACTCGGGAATAAGCGCGCAGGTCCCGCGCGGCTGCTCGCCGCGCGGCAGCATCTGCTCGATATGGACGGCAAGCGCGTCGCCCGGCTCGGCGCCTTCGATCATGATCGGACCGTTCTGCGGGTTGGCGAACGGCAGGCGGATCTTCTCGCTGGGCTTGTCGGTCTCGCTGGTGATGCGGCCGCTGAAGGCGTCGCGCGTGTCGACCACGATGCGATCGCCGGGATGGACGGTCAGGACGGGCTTTGAATAGGGCCCGATGGTGAAATGGAACTCGGCCTGCTGCTCCTCGGTGAGCGTGTGAGTCTTGCCGGGCTTGCCCGCCGCTTTGCCGCGCCGGTTCATGATGGAACGCGAGACCCAGTCGTTGTTTGCCATGGCGTTTGTCCCGATGCTGTCGTTCAAACCGGCGGCCGGCGCTTGTGCCAGTCCGTGGCGAGCTGGAAGGCGTGTCCCGCGCGCAGGAGAAGGTCCTCCTCCAGCGGACGCGACACGAGCTGAAAGGCGATCGGCAGTCCCTTGGCGGTGAAGCCGCCGGGCAAGGTGATGGTCGGGCTGCCGGTCACGTCGAAGGGCGAGGTGAAGCGCAGCAGCATCTCAAGCGCCTTCGGATCCTCGCCCAGGGTCGCCATCGTGGCGGTGGTCGGCGAGGCGGCGTACTGGGCGGGGATCACCAGCAGGTCGACATCCTGGAAGAACGCCGCGACCTGGCCGCCGAAGGCCGCACGCTCGAGCAGGATCTTGGTCAGGTCGAAGCCCGACAGGCCGCGCCCCAGCTCGATGACGCCGCGCAGGCCCGGCCCGTACTGATCGGCCTGCTTGGGGAAGGTTGCCTCGTGGGCGACCGCGGTCTCGACGGCGCAGAGCGGCAGCCATTCCTTCACGACCTTGTCCGGCGAGGGGAACTTGGCCTCCTTTATGTCGGCGCCGAGGTCCGACAGCACGACGAGCGCGTCGTCCACCACCTTGACCATGTCCTTGTCGACGCCGGCCGTGTTAAAGGCGCGATCGACGCCGATTCGCACGCCGCGGATGCCGCGCGCCAGGCCGGCGAGATAGTTGGGCACCGGCTCCTGCACGGCGGTCGGGTCGTTGGGATCGGCGCCCGCGATCACGCCCAGCACCGCGGCGGCATCCGCGGCGCTGCGGGTCATCGGCCCGATATGGTCGAGCGATTCGGCGAGCGCGAACACGCCGTAGCGGCTCACCCTGCCCCAGGTCGGCTTCAGGCCGGTCACGCCGTTGGCGGCCGAGGGAAAGCGGATCGAGCCGCCGGTGTCGGAGCCCAGCGACGCAAAGCACATGCCCGCGGCCGTCGCCACGCCCGAGCCGCTCGACGAGGCGCCGGACCAGTGATCCTTGTTCCATGGATTGACCGGCGGCGTGATCGACGGATGATGGTCGGCGAAGGCGCCTTCGGTGAGCTGCACCTTGCCCAGCAGTACGGCGCCCGCCTCGGCGAAGCGCGCCACCACCGTCGCATCGTGGTCGGGCTTGAAGTTCTTGTGGATCGCCATGCCCGCCGCGGTCGGGATGCCCTTGGTGTAGCAGAGGTCCTTCACCGCAATGGGCACGCCGTGCAGCGGGCCGCGATAGGCGCCGCGCTTGATCTCGGACTCGGCCTCGCGCGCCTGCTTCATGGCGACATCCGGCGTGAGGGTGGCGTAGCTCTTCAGGCCGCCGTCGAGCTTGTCGATTCGCTGCAGCATGGCCTCGGTCAGCGCGACCGGCGAGAGCGCGCCGACCTTGAGCCGGCGGGCAACTTCGACCAGGCCGAGATAGTGAAGGTCGTCGCTCATCGTTTCCTCGCTTCGAAGGCGGAGGCGGCCCTGATCAGGCGGCTCTCCTCGAAATGACGCCCGACCAGCATCAGGCCGACCGGCAGCCCGTCCTTCATGCCGCAGGGCACGGTGAAGGCGGGATGGCCACTCACATCGAAAGGACAGGTGTTGGCCTGCATGTTGAGCGCGCGATCGACATAGATCTCGCGCGGCGCGTCGGGCTCGGGAATTGGCGTGGCGGTGAAGGGAATGGTCGGCATGGCCAGCATGTCGACGTCCTTGAGCGCGTCGTCATAGGCATCGCGCAGCAGCACGCGCAGGTTCTGCGCCTTGGAGTGATAGCGATTGTGGTAGTGCCGATGGAGGTATTCGCCCAGCAGAAGCACCAGCTTCACCGTCTCCGAGGCATCGTTGAGGCGCGAGGCCATGCCGCGCGCGAAGGCCTCCTGCAGGGAGAGTGGATAGTAGGCCGCCACGTTGTTGCCCACGCCGTAGCCCTTCAGCATCATCTCGGCGGCGCCCTCGAGGATAATGCCGCTCCAGATGTGCGGCCCCTCGTAGTGCACCGGGATCGAGACCTCCGACACCATGACGCCCGCGCTCTTCAGCGACTCGACGGCGGCGCGGGCGATGCGGTCGACCTCGGGATCGCTCTCGGGATGGCCGAAACCCTGTTTCAATACGCCGATGCGCAGGCCGGCCGCTCCCTTGCCCACGGCGTCGAGATAGGCGTCGGTGCGCGCGAGCTGCGTCCTGGGGTCGAGCCCGTCGTGACCCGCGATCACCGTCAGCAGACGCGCCACGTCCTCCGTCGACGCGCACATCGGGCCGCAATGGTCGACCGAGTAGGAGATGGGCATCGAGCCTGTCGTCGGAACCAAACCCCAGGTCGGCTTCAGCCCGTAGACGCCGCACCAGCTCGAAGGCGTGCGGATCGAGCCTCCCTGGTCGCCGCCCAGCGCCATCGACACCGCGCCCGAAGCGACCAGCGCCGCGCTGCCGCCGGACGACCCGCCGGCGCTGTGCTTTATATTGTGTGGATTGAGGATCGGGCCCGTCGCACAGGTGTGGCTGGCGCCGGAGAAGCACAGATCCTCGCACGCCGCCTTGCCGGCGATGGTCCCGCCCGCCTCCAGGATGCGCGTCACCACCGTCGCATCGATCTCGGGGACGTAGCCTTCCAGCAGTTGCGAGCCGTTCATCATGGGAACGCCCGCCACGCAGATATTGTCCTTGATGGCTACCGCCTTGCCGGCCAGCAAACCCGTCGATGCGCCTTTGATGTCGGTCTTCCAGTACCAGGCGTTGTAGGGATTTTCCTCGGCCGACGGCCGGTATCCCGGCAGGCGCGGGTACTTCACGGGAAGCTTGGGCTCGACCAGCCGGTCGAGTCTTGCGCAGGAGGCGATGGGACCACGCATCAGCTCGCGGAAGGACATCAGGTCGTCGTCGCCCAATGCCAGGCCGAACGACTGCGATATGTCCTTGAGCTGCTCGAGGCTCGGAAGCCTTGCCGTCATCCCCTGTCGTCCCCCACCGGCGCCGCGATCCCCTGCGCCAAAACAAAAAAAGCCCGTCAGCTCCTGATGGAGCCTTCGGGCTTTGTTGCCGCTCGAGGCCTGATCAGCCTCTCCTGTCCGCTGTCCCGGGCGCCTTGAGCGCCCGCACCGGCCGCCGTCGCGCGATGATGGACGCCGTTGTCCTGCGCGCGTGCGGTTTTTCTCGGTGCGCAGCAATACTCATATCCGATGCAACGCGTGTCAACGCGATTGTCATCTGCGAGCAATGCGCCTTGACGCCGGCTGCTTTGCGCTGCCACCGTCGCTGCGGGCGGAGAACATCAATGGCAAGGCGTCGGCGCGAGACCATCCATCTCGGCGTGCTGTATTCGCTGACCGGCCCCTACGGTCTGGTCGGTCGCGAGATGCTGAACGGCCTCACGCTCGCGGTCGAGCAGGTCAATGGCAGCGCCGAGTTCGATTTCCAGTTCGCGCCGCTGGTGTTCGACCCCGGCGGCGACCTGCAGAACTACCAGGAGCATTGCGAGCTCCTGATCCGCGACAAGGGCGTGCGCCATATCGTCGGCTGCTACACCTCGGCATCGCGCAAGCAGGTGCTGCCGCTGATCGAGCGCTACGACCGCCTGCTCTGGCACTCGGCCCGCTACGAGGGCTTCGAGAACAGCGACAACGTGATCTATGTCGGCGCCGCGCCCAACCAGCACATCGTGCCGCTGGCCCGCCACATGATCGAGACCCTGGGCACCAGCGTCTACTGCGTGGGCGCCAACTATCTGTGGACCTGGGAGACCACCCGCGTCCTGCAGGAGATCGTGTCGGCGGCCGGCGGCGAGATCGTCGCCAAGCGCCTGGTGGCCCTGTGGGACACCGAGATCGGCCACATCGTCCGCGAGATCATCGAACGCCGGCCCCCCATCGTCTTCAACACCCTGGTGGGCGAGGCGAGCTACCGCTTCTATCGCGACCTGCACCGCGCCCTGGCGCGCGAGCAGGCGCGCGACCCCGGCCTGCCGCGCCCGACCGTGCTGAGCTGCAGCCTGTGCGAGCCCGAGCTCAGGCTGATCGGCCCGCGCGCCTCGGTCGGCCACATCACGTCGTCGGTCTATTTCTCGAGCATCGACACGCCGGAGAACCGCGCCTTCGTGCGGCGCTACCGCGAGATGTTCGGCAGCGGCAACCTGCCGTCGGTCGACGCCGAGGCCTCGTACCTGTGCGGCCTGCTGCTGGCGCGCGCCATCCGCCGCGCCGGCTCGACCGACGTGCAGGGCGTGCGCGCCGCGGCCCGGCGCGACGAGCTGCAGGCGCCGCAGGGCCTCGTCCGCGTCGACCCCGAGAACAACCATTGCTATCTGACGCCGCGGCTGGCGCGCTCGCGCGCCGGCTTCAGCTTCGAGATCCTCGACACCGCACCGGCGCCGGTGAAGCCCGACCCCTATCTCACCTGGCTCGACCTCGACGACCTGGCGCACCGGCGTCCCGCCCCCGGCCACGCCTTGCGGGTGGTCAAATGACCCGCCGTCACGCGCGCTCGTTCCGCGGCCTGCGTGCCCTGATCGAACATCCGCCGGGCCGAGACCGCACGGTGCTGACGACCCAGCTAGAGTTGCTGGAACTCCGGGTCACCGTCCATGACTCCCCGCTGCCGCCCTCGTATGAGGATATCGATATCCTCTTCTTCGACGCCGACGGCGGGCAGGAAGCCGAGTCCGGCGATGTCCCTCGCGAGACCGATCTTCCGACGGTGGCCCTGATCGGATCGGAGACGCCGAGCCGCCTGCAGGCCATGCTGGCGCGCCAGCCCTCGGCCTACTTGATGAAGCCCATCCGAGCCACGGGCATCTACGCCTCGCTTGCCATCGCCACGCACCAGTTCGCGACCCTGCAGGGGATGCGCCGCAAGCTGGCCTCGGCCGAGGAACGCCTGCGCTCGCGGCGCCTGCTGTTCTCGGCCACCCTGCAGATCATGAAGCAGGCCGAGGTCGGCGAAGCCGAAGCCTTCCGCATCCTGCGCCGCACGGCGATGTCGCGCCGCCAGACGATCGAGGCCATGAGCGCGCAGATCCTGGCCGGCGAGTTCCCCTTGCCGCGCCTGCGCGTCGGCTGACGCCGGATCGCGGCTTCCATCCCTGGCAGATGCAGGAGACCGACATGTCGAAATGGCAGTACACCAAGGGGCTTCACGACCTCGGCAACGGCTGCTTCGCCTGGCTGCAACCCGATGGGAGCTGGGGCTGGAGCAATGCCGGCCTGATCGTCGACGGCGACCAGACCCTGCTGGTCGACACGCTGTTCGACCTCAAGCTGACGGGGGAGATGCTGGGGCGCATGCGCGCGGCGGTGCCGGCGGCAAAGTCGATCGGCCGCCTGGTCAACACCCATTCCAACGGCGACCATACGTTCGGCAACCAGCTCGTGGCGGGCGCGGAGATCATCGCCTCGCGCGCCTGCGCCGAGGAGATGAAGGAGCGGCCGGCCGAGGAGCTGGCGGCCATGCAGCGCAACTGGCGCCAGCTCGGGCCGGGCGGCGCCTTCCTCCACGAGGTCATGGGCAGCAAGTTCAAGTGGGACGACGTCGTCAACACCCTGCCGACCAGGCTGTTCGACGAGGAGCTGCGACTCGAGGTCGGCGGCAAGCAGGTGCTGCTGAAGAATGTCGGGCCGGCCCACACGAGGGGCGACGTGCTGGTCTACGTGCCGGGGGACCGCACCGTCTTCACCGGAGACATCCTGTTCGTCGAGGGCCATCCCGTCTTGTGGGCGGGCCCGATCGACAACTGGGTGGCCGCCTGCGACTGCATCCTCGGCTGGGACGTCGAGACCGTGGTGCCGGGCCACGGGCCGATCACCGACAAGCGCGGCGTGCAGGCGATGAAGGACTACCTCCTCTACATCAAGCAGGAGGCGCGCCGGCGCTTCGATGCCGGCATGCCGGTTTTCGAGGCGGCGCGCGACATTTCCCTCGACCGCTTCGCCGGCTGGGGCGACGCCGAGCGCATGGTGGTCAATGTCGCCTCGCTCTATCGCGAGTTCGGCGCCACGCAGCCGCTCGATGTCCTGCAGCTTTTCGGCGAGATGGGCCGGTTGCGCAGCGAGCTGCAGGCCAGGGCCACACCCCACGGCCACGCCCATTGATGCCCACGGCGGCCTCGATGTCGCGCAACGCTAAATGTCCAGCGGACTGTCCATCAGCGGAAAGCTCGCTGCGCCTCCCGCGCCGAGTTCGAGACGGACCAGTTCGACACCCAATTGCCCGCGGAACAGGCTGGCGGGCGCGCACAGGTCGCGGCTGTCCGGGCGCTCGTCGAACATCAGCGCCTCGGCCCGGCGCCGCCAGGCCGAATCGCCCGACCGCGCAGCAAGCTTCTCGTAGCTCAGCGCCAGGCCCGCGCCGCCGCAGCAAAGCGAGCAGCCGCATTGCGAGCGCTGCTTCCAGGCGAACTCGGCCGCGCCTTCGGCCAACGCCAGGTAGCGTCGTTCGTCCGCGCCGCGCGCTGCCGCCAGCCAGAGCGGAATGTAGCCGGCGCTGCCATGGCACCAGCCGGACCAGCCCAGCGACGCGCCGGCCTGTAGCTGCGTGGGCCAGCCCGTGCCTTCGGCGGTTTCCACCGCCTGTCCGGCCAGGACCTGTAGCGCCTGCCGCAGCCGTGCGTCCGACGGCAGGGCCAGCCTGGCATCGCTGTCCAGCAGGGCGTAGAGCGCGCCGGCCAACCCATGGGCAAGGCCGAGATAGGCGCCGTCGAACGCGGGCTTCGCGCAACAGTCGGCGACGGCGTCCAGCAGTCGCTCGCGCAAGGCCATCGCCTGCGCCGTCGGCGCAGGACCCGCGCCCGGGGGCGACAATGCGCTGAGCTGCAGGCTGGCCAGCAGAAGGCCCGGCAAGCCCCCGGCGAGATCCAGGCTGAAGCTCTTCTGGGTGGCAGCCGTCGCGAGCTCGCGGTCGAGCTGCGCCGAGAACGCATCGATCATGCGCGCGCGCTCGGCATCGTCGCCCACGGCATGGGCGATCAACGACGCGACATAGTAGAGGCCCACCTCGTTGTTCAGAACCGACAGCCGACCGATGCGCTCGGGGAACACGCCGAGCTGCTTGCCCTCGAACGCCCCCTCGGTGCCGATCCCGGCCAGGGCCTTGCGCATCCAGACCTGCGAGGCCGCCAGCAGCGCGCCGTCTTCGGCAACGACGCTGGCCCTCAGCAATCCCAGCGCGATGCCCGCCGCCCCGTAGTAGATCGAACAGTTGGGCTGGTGCGGCAGGCCGCTTTCGATCAACTTGCCGCCCAGGCCCCATTGCGCGTGCAGGGCGCGGCGCGGCGCGCGCGAGGCATCGCGCAGCCCGGGGGAGGCGCCCGGGCCTGCCGGCGCGGCGGCAGCCACCAGCGGCAAAGCGCGGTCGATCTCCGCCAGTGCGGCGGCGGCGAAATCCGCCATCGAGGCGAAACGATCCGCGGGATCCTTGCTCAGCGCCCGGGCGATCACGTCTTCGAGCGACGCCAGATGCCGATGGCCGGCCATGTCCCAGGCGCGCGGCGCCTGTCGGACGATCTCCTCGAGGGCGCGCTGCTCCTCCAGAGGCAACATCAGGGCGGGCCGCCCGGTGAGCGCGAGGGTGAGCAGGCCGGCCACGGCATATTGCTCGCCGCGCGGCGTGACGCCGGGCAGCACGCGGCCGGCGAGCAGCTCGGCCGCGCCTTCCGGCTCGTGCTCCTCCAGCAAGCCGATGCGGTCCGGCGGGTCGAGCCCGTCCACCAGCGCTGCGCCGAAGTCGATCAGGCGGACCGAGCCCTGCTCGTCCACCATGACGTTGCCGCCATGCACGTCGCCGTGCAGCACGCCCACCGCGTTCAGTCGCCCATAGGCGCCGATGAGGGCGCGCGCCACGCCCAGCCGCTGTTTCAATCCCAGCTCGGGATCCCGCGCCGCGTGATTCAAGGTCCGCCCGGCCTGCCACTCGAGGAAGAGGCGATGGCTTTCTTCGTCGCGCGTCTCGTCGAGCAGGCGCGGCGCATCGGTCAGGCCGCGCTTCGCGAGCCAGGCCAGCACGACGCATTCCCTTTTGGCGGCGCGCTTGACGAAGTCGGGAGCGGCAGCGGGCACCAGCTTCAGCGCCGCGCTCTTTCCCGCAGGTGCGGCCAGCTCGTAGATCTCGGTTTCGGTCGCCGTGTCCAGGATGCGAACGACCTCGTATCCCGCCAGCCGGTCGCCGACCGCCAGCCTGGTCTCGCGCGGCTGCAAGGTCTCCTGGGCGCGCTCGCCGTCGGTGACGAGCACGCGCGCGCCGCGCAGCTCCAGCAGGGCCGCGAAGGCCTCGGCCAGAAGGTCGCGCGGCTCGGCGTCGAGCCGCGCCGCCAGCTCGCACACGGCCTCGCCCACCAGCTTGGGTCTGTCGAATCGCTTGAGCATTTCAGCGGTGGTGGCGGAAATCCGGATGGCGCTGAAGCGCGACCGCCGCTCGGAGACGATGTAGTCGTCCTCCGCTCCGCTCAGCCGTTCCTGCACGCTCAGGGGATAGTCGGCGACGGGGCGCACCGTCACCAGTGGATTGAGTTGCAAGGGGCTTTCGAGCTCGTTCATGGCGTCGCTCCCTCCGCTACCAGCGCCTGCATCAGGCCGCGCCGGCCCAGCTCGGCGCACACGATCTTCGACACGGACTCGACGGGCTCGCTGCGCGCCGGCTCGCCGGCCGCCAGCAGGATGTCGACCAGCTCGGCGCTGATGAGCTGCCGCCAGCTCAGATCGCCCATCAAAGGGTCCTCGGCCGTCGACAGCAGCCCGCTCGCGCCGACATCCTTTGTGAGCGGCACGCCTTGCGCCTCCAGCCCGTCGGTGCGCGCGAGCAATTCGCGCGCGAACACGGCGCGCGACCCGGCTTCCGGGAAATAGACGACCAGCTTGTCGCTGCGCAGGATGCCATGGCCGTCGAGCCCAAGCTTGAAGCCCGCCACGCGCCTGGCCCCGCACAGTCTCAGGACCGCAGCCAGAGCGGGCCGCAGCCCGCGCATCGCGGGGCTGACATAGAGCTTGTGCCGCAGCCGCCGGCCCGGCCGCTCGACGCCGGGCAACGACCAGTAGATCCACTTGGTCTGGTCATCCACGCGACGCCGGTATTTCGCGTCGAGGTCGCATCCCTCCCCGGCGAGCGCACGCTGCACCTCGTCGGCGAGGGCCACCGAACCGCACGCCAAGCCATGGCCCAGGCTGCCGAACGGCAGGCGATTGAAGTCGTACACCGCCTGCGACATCGCCGGCACAGGCAAGCGCAGGCGATTGAGATGGATGGCGTAGCGGATCGCCTCCAGCGTCAGGCGCGCCACCGCGCCGCTACCGAGCCCCATGTCCGACCAGACCATGTCAACCGCGCCTCATCGTGAAGGAGAGGAGCGCGCCGCCGGGGATAAGGGCGGCGCGCTCCCTTGGGCCGCTCAGCTCACCGCTTGACGGCGAACTGCTCGACCACCGAGGCGAGCTGCTTCTGCAGCCGCTCGAGCTGGCCTTCCTCGACGAGGATGCGGGAATCGATCTCGTGCTTGGTCACCGAGCACGAGCCGCCGCTGCAGGTGGTGCCGAAACAGCTCGTGCCGCCGCACTTGGTTTCGGAGCACCAGGTCGAGCCGCCGGGGTTGCAGTCGGCGACCTGGCCGCCGCCGATGTTGAACGACAGGCGAGCCGTTACGAAGCGCTTCGGATCGATAGCCATGGGATTGCCTCCTCAAAATGCAGCCATTGGATGGCTGATGATGAAGCCCACTGTCTCCCGTTCGGGTGCGGGAGTTGGGGGCGTGTCGCCCTCTCCTGAATGAGTCGTACACTACTAATACGTGTATCTATGTGGCGTTTCACACGTTTGGTGGCAGGCCACGGGCAAGTGATTCGCCATCTCACATCCGACACCCCAAATCGCGACAACCGGCAGGAGGAGCGCATGCAAATCGCTGAGACCGTCGCCAAAGGCCGCGTCCCTTCCCTCGGACGGCGCGTGTCGGTTGGACTGGCGGCAGGCGGCGTGGCGATCGTGCTGAACACGCTCGCGCTGCAGGCCGCGAGCTTGGTCTCGCTGGAGACGGCGCGTGGTGGCCTGCTGCGCCTGGTGACGCAGGTCGTCGGGCTTGCGCCGGCGCAAGGCGAAGCCGTCAAGATCGGCTTCCACCTCGCCGTCGGCCTGGCGATGGCCCTCTTCTATGCGCTGGTGCTCGAGCCTTGGCTGAAAGGGCCGCCCCTGGCCAAGGGCTTGACGTATGCGCTGGCGCTTTGGGTCGTGAATGCCGCCGTCATCCTCCCGCTCACAGGCGAAGGCTTCGCCGGCATGGCCCATCTCACCGCCGCTGGCATGGCCTGGTTCGCTGCCTGCCACACGTTGTTCTTTGTCGCGCTGGCCCTGCTCTTCCAGGCGGGACTGCAGCCGACGAGGGCGACCGTCCGGACCTAATACCTTGGTTTCGGCTGTCAGGCCCAGCCGGGCGACCTACATCCCCGCGGGCGGCGACGGACAAGGAGGCGGCAATATGCGTTGCGTAAGTGTTGGCGTGCTGGGCGTGTCCGTCTCCGTGCTGTTGCTGGCGATGAGTGGCGAGCTCGCAGCGCAGACGCCCATACCCGTCGCCTGCGCGGGCGACAACGGCGGGCTTTCCCTGTCAGCCGGCTTCTGCGCGACGGTGTTCGCCGACAATCTCGGTCACGTCCGCCATCTTGTCGCCGCGCCGGACGGTACGCTCTATGCCAACACCTAGAGCGGCCGCTACTTCAAGTCTCCACCGCCGCCGGGCGGCTTCCTGGTCGCCTTGAAGGACACCAAGGGCGACGGCCATGCCGACGTCATCCAGCGCTTCGGCGCGACGCCGCAGTCGGGCGGCACGGGCGGCACAGGCATCGCGCTCTATAGCGGCGCGCTCTATGCCGAGGAGAACGGGCGCATCCTGCGCTACGTCCTCAGCCCGGGCGGACTGGCATCGGCCGCATCGCCCACCGTCGTCCTGTCGGGGCTGCCGCAGAGCGGCGATCACCCGATGCATCCCTTCATCATCGACGGCAAGGGCAACCTGTTCGTCGACCTGGGTTCGGCGACCAATGCCTGCCAGGCGGAGAATCGCATCGCCGGCTCGGGCGGCCTCGATCCCTGCGTCGAAAAGCAGACGCGCGGCGGCATCTGGCGCTAGGACGCCAACAAGACCGGTCAGGTCTTCTCGCCGAAGGAGCGTTACGTAAGCGGTCTGCGCAACGGCGAGGGCCTCGCTTTCGACTCCGAGGGCCGCCTTTTCGCCACGCAGCACGGCCGCGACCAGCTCTATCAGAACTGGCCGCGCCTCTACACGCCCCAGCGGAGCGCCGACCTGCCGGCGGAGGAGCTGGTCCTGCTCTCGGCGGGCGCCGACTATGGCTGGCCGGAATGCTACTACGATCAGTATCAGAAGAAGCTGGTGCTGGCGCCGGAATATGGCGGCGATGGCGGCAAGACCGTCGGCCTCTGCGCCGGGCGGCAAGGGCCCGTCGCGACCTTCCCCGGCCACTGGGCGCCCAACGATCTTGCGATCTATCTCGGCGACAAATTCCCGGCGGGCTATCGCGGCGGCGCCTTCGTCGCCTTCCACGGCTCGTGGAATCGCGCGCCCCTGCCGCAGGGCGGCTACAATGTCGTCTTCCAGCCGCTGGCCGACGGCAAGGCATCCGGTCCCTCCATCGTCTTCGCCGATGGATTCGCGGGCCGCTACGAGGAACCGGGCCGCGCGGCCTTCCGGCCCTCGGGCCTCGCCGTGGCGCCCGATGGCGCGCTCTATGTCGGCGACGACGTGCATGGCCGCATCTGGCGTATCACCTATAACGGCGACGGTTCCGACAAGGTCGCGCCTGCCGCGACGGTCGCGCCGCCGTCGAGCACGACGGCCTCGCAAAATCCGCTGCCGCCCGAAGGCGTCCATCCCGATGCCGGTCGCCAGGCAACGCAGCAATTGCCGACTCCGCCCGGCGCGACGCGCCAGCAGGTGGCGCTGGGCGACCGCATCTTCCACGGGCTGGCCGCCAACGGCGCCTGCAGCGGCTGCCACGGTTCGGACGCCGGCGGCAGCCCGGTGGGGCCGCCCCTCGACACCGGACACTGGCTATGGGGCGACGGCAGCCTGGCCAGCCTCAGCGCCATCATCGCGAAGGGCGTACCCAAGCCGAAGCGCTACGAGGGCGTGATGCCGCCCATGGGCGGAAGCCCGCTCTCCCGGCAGGAGCTCGCCGCGGTCTCGGCCTATGTCTGGGCGATCGGCCACGCCGGCAAGCACTGAACGCCCGCCCGCGGTCGCCTGATCGGCCGCGTCATCCCGCACTGGCAGGACGGCGCTTTTGGCCTATATCCTGTTCATCTCCGGCGTATGTCTCCCCGAGGAGCAGGAAATGCAGGCCTACAAGAAGACCCCCGAAGCCCTGTCGAAGCTCTCTCCCGAGCAGTATCGCGTCACCCAGCAGGGCGCCACCGAGTATCCCGGCACGGGCGAGTACCTGCACAACAAGGAGCCCGGCATCTATGTCGACATCGTCTCGGGCGAGCCGCTGTTCGCCTCCTCGGACAAGTACGAATCGGGCTGCGGCTGGCCAAGCTTCACCAAGCCGATCGAGCCCGCCAATGTGAGCGAGCTGCAGGACGCCTCGCACGGCATGATCCGCACCGAGGTGCGCTCCGCGCATGGCGACAGCCATCTCGGCCACGTCTTTCCCGACGGTCCGGTCGACCGTGGCGGGCTGCGTTACTGCATCAACTCGGCCTCGCTGCGCTTCGTCCATCGCGACGACATGGAGGCCCAGGGCTATGGCGCCTATCTCGACCAAGTGGAGGATGTACGATGACCAACGAACGAGCTGTACTCGCCGGCGGCTGCTTCTGGGGGATGCAGGACCTGATCCGGCGCATGAAGGGCGTCCTGTCGACCCGCGTCGGCTACACCGGCGGCGACGTGCCCCACGCCACCTACCGCAACCACGGCACCCATGCCGAGGCCATCGAGATCATCTTCGACCCGGCCAGGCTCAGCTATCGTCAGATCCTGGAGTTCTTCTTCCAGATCCACGATCCCACGACCCTGAACCGCCAGGGCAACGACCGGGGCACCTCCTATCGCTCGGCGATCTATTACACGACCGATGAGCAGCGGCGCGTCGCCGAGGACACGATCGCCGACGTCAACGCCTCCGGCCTGTGGCCCGGCAAGGTGGTGACCGAGGTGGCGCCCGCCGGCGACTTCTGGGAAGCCGAGCCGGAGCATCAGGATTATCTCGAACGCTATCCCGCCGGCTACACCTGCCACTTCGTCCGGCCCGAATGGAAGCTGCCGGTCCGCACGAAGGCCGGCGCGGTCGCCTGATCGAACCCGGCGAGCGTAACGGTCGGCGCCGGACGGCGCCGACCGCTATGCAGCCTGCCGCCACGTCACCTCAGCACGCGACGCAATCCTGAGTTCGACGCGCCATGGGCGCGTCAAGCTGAAGGTCTCCGATCGCCCGCGCGCCATGCCGTAGCGGTGGCCTGCGTTTTGCAAGTTGCTCTGACGCTCAGTTGCTCCCCAGCTTCGCCGGGGAGGAAGCACCCTGTTCACGAAAGGACCGACACCATGGGAATGCTGAGCGGAAAAGTAGCGCTCGTCACCGGCGGGGCGAGTGGAATCGGACGGGCGATCGTGGGCGCGCTCGCGGCCGAGGGCGCCGACATCGGCATCGTCGACCGCAACGCCGCCGGCGCGAAGAAGGCGGCGGAGGAGACGGCCGGGCTCGGCGGGCGCGCCGTCTCCGCGTCCGCCGACGTCGGCGACGAAGCGCAGATGAAGGCGGCGTTCGGCGCCGTCACGGCGGCGCTGGGCGATATCGACATCCTGTGCAACAACGCCGGCATCGACACGATCAGCTATCTCGACGACATGCCGGTCGACATGTGGGACGAGATGATGCGGGTCAACCTGCGCAGCATCTTCCTCGGCACGCGCCTCGTGCTGCCGGCCATGCGGCGCAAGAAGTGGGGCCGCATCATCAACACCGCCTCCCAGCTCGGCCACAAGGGCGCACCACAGATGGTGCACTATTGCGCCGCCAAGGCGGGCGTCATCGGCTTCACCCGCTCGCTCGCCTACGAAGTCGCGCGCGACGGCATCACGGTCAACGCGATCTGCCCGGGCCCGATCAACACGCCGCTGGTGGAAGGCATCCCGCAGGATTGGCGGGACGCCAAGCGCGCGGAGCTGGCGATCGGCCGCTTCGGCAATGTCGAGGAAGTGGCCCCGACCGTCGTCCTGCTCGCCTCCGACGCGGGCTCCTACTACATCGGCGCCACCATGAACATGAACGGCGGCGACTACATGATCTGATCGCGGGCGCGCGATCGTGCCGGGACCGAAGTCCCAGCACCCCTTGCGGGTCCTAGCCCTTCAGGAAGGCCAGCAGGTCCGCATTGACCGTCTCGGCCTGGGTCGTGATCATGCCGTGCGGGAAGTCCTTGTAGGTCTTGAGCGTGCCGGCCTTCAGCAGCTTGGCCGACAGCGGCCCGGCGGCGACATAGGGCACGATCTGGTCGTCCTCGCTGTGCATCACCAGCACCGGCAGGGTGATCTTCTTCAGGTCCTCGGTGAAGTCGGTCTGCGAGAAGGCGACGATGCCGTCGTAATGCGCCTTCGCGCCGCCCATCATGCCCTGCCGCCACCAGTTCCAGATCGCGCCCTGCGAGACCTTCGCGCCCGGCCGGTTGAAGCCGTAGAAAGGGCCGGCCGGCAGGTCGTAGTAGAACTGCGAGCGGCTGGCCGCGAGCTGTGCCTGCAGCCCGTCGAAGACGTCCTTGGGCAGGCCGCTGGGGTTGGCTGCGGTCTTCAGCATCAACGGTGGCACGGCGCTGATGATCGCGGCCTTGGCCGCCCGGCCCTGGCCGTGCCGTGCCAGGTAATGCACCACCTCGCCGCCGCCGGTCGAATGGCCGACATGGATGGCCTCCTTGAGGTCGAGGTGCTCGACCACGGCGGCCAGGTCGTCGGCATAATGGTCCATGTCGTGACCGCCGCCGGTCTGGCTCGAGCGGCCATGGCCGCGCCGGTCATGGGCGACGACGCGATAGCCTTTGCCCAGGAAGAACAGCATCTGCGGATCCCAATCGTCCGCCGACAGGGGCCAGCCGTGGCTGAACACGATGGGCTGCCCGCTGCCCCAGTCCTTGTAGAAGATCTCGGTGCCGTCCTTGGTGGTGATCGCGGGCATGTCCTTGACTCCTTTTCGAGAGATCGAACCGACACTTTCTGACCCGAAAAAGATATCAAAAACAAACGATGGCGTGATGACGGCGCGGCCCTCCGTCGTGGCCAGGTGCATATCTCCCCACCTTTCGCGGCGGGGTTGACGGCCCCGCCGGCCTCTGGATAGCTGTGTGCAATGACGATTTGATCGCCAATCGAACTCAAATCGGTCGACGATCGCGTCGCAACACTCGCCAAGAGGGAGGAACGATCGTGAAAAAGCTATTGAGCGTCGCTGTCACTGCCGCCGCCCTTCTCAGCCTTGCCGCAACCCCGCAGGCCGCCGACAAGAAAACCCTGGCCTTCGTGGTCAACGGCGCCTCCGATTTCTGGAAGGCTGCCGAAGCCGGCGTCAGGAAGGCACAAGGCGAGTTGCCGAACTACACGCTCGTCTTCAAGTATCCCGAGCAGTCGTCGGCCGCCATTCAGACGCGCCTGATGGACGATCTCGTCGCGGCGGGTGTCGCCGGCATCATGGTGAGCGCGGTCGACCCCAAGACCATGGGTGACGCCCTGAACCGCATCGGCGGGCAGGTCGCCCTGTTCACCACTGACAGCGACGCGCCCAACAGCAAGCGCATCGCCTATATCGGCTCCTCCAACACCGACGCCGGCAAGCAGGCGGGCCAGCTCATGCTGAAGGCGCTGCCCAGCGGCGGCAAGTGCATGGGCTTCGTCGGCCTGCCCGGCGCCGACAATGCGCGCGAGCGCATCGAGGGCGTGAAGGAGACCATCAAGGGCTCCAAGATCGAGCTGGTCGACGTGCGCGGCGACGACATCGACCAGACCCGCGCCAAGCGCAATGTCGAGGACACGATAACCGCCCATCCGGAGATCAACTGCATGGTCGGCTTCTATTCCTACAACACGCCGCGCATCTACGAGGCGCTGAAGGAGGCCGGCAAGCTCGGCAAGGTGACGATCATCGGCTTCGACGAGGACCCGATCACGCTGGGCGGCGTCAAGGAGGGCACGATCGTCGGCACCGTCGTGCAACAGCCCTACGAATGGGGCTACCAGGGCATGAAGGACATGGCGAAGTGCCTCGAAGGCGACAAGTCCTTCATCCCCGCCAATCACCTGATCATCGTGCCCACCAAGATCATCGACAAGAGCAACGTCGACGCCTTCTGGGCGGAGTTGAAGGCGCGGCAGGGCAAAAAGTGAGGCCTGGCTTCGCCATCCCTCCCCTTCGCGGAATCCGCCTCCCCGGCCAAGCTGGGGAGGAAACGTATCGGGTCCCGTGACCCCTCCGCTTCTCGAGCTCGCATCGGTCAGCAAGACCTATCCCGGCGTGACGGCGCTCGATCGCGTCAGCCTCAGCGTCGGGCGGGGCGAGGTGCTGGCGCTGATCGGCGAGAACGGTGCCGGCAAGTCGACCTTGATGAAGATCCTGGGTGGCGTCGTCGAGCCGAGCGAAGGGCTGATTCGCCTCTCCGGCACGGAGCACGCCTCGCTCACGGTGGCCGGCGCCATGGCGGCGGGCATCGCCTTCGTGCACCAGGAGCTCAACCTCTTCGACAATCTCGACGTCGCGGCCAACGTCATGATCGGTCGCGAGCCGGTTTTCGGCGGCCCGCTGAAGCTGATCGACCGGGCGGCGCTGCGCGCCAGGGTGGCGCCGCTGCTGGCGCGGCTCGGCGTCGACTTCGCGGCCGACACGCCGGTTGCCGACCTGTCGCTCGCCCAGCGCCAGCTGGTCGAGATCGCCAAGGCGCTGTCGCTCGAGGCGCGCCTCGTCATCATGGACGAGCCGACCTCCAGCCTCACCGCGTCGGAGACCGCGCGGCTCCTCAAGGTGATCGCCGAGCTAAAGGCCGGCGGCGTGGCGGTGATCTTCATCTCGCACCGCCTGGCCGAGGTCGAGCGCTGCGCCGACAGGGTCGTCGTGCTGCGCGACGGCGCCGTCGTCGGCGAGCTGGCGTCGGGCGGGATCGACCACGACGCCATGATCCGCATGATGATCGGTCGCGACCTGAAATCCCTCCATGTCCCGGCCGGACGTCCGCCCGGCGCGCCGGTGCTCGAGATCGCGGGGTTGCGCACGCAGGCGCATCCCGGCCATGCGCTCGACCTCGCCCTGCATGCGGGGGAGATCCTGGGCATGGCGGGCCTGGTCGGCGCCGGCCGCACCGAGCTCGCCCGCGCCGTCTTCGGCGTCGACCGCCCGGCCGGCGGCGAGGTGCGCCTCGAGGGCCGGAGGGTCGCCATCCGCGCGCCCCGCGATGCCATCGATCGCGGCATCTTCCTCGTGCCCGAGGACCGCAAGCGCTCCGGGCTGGTGCTCGACTCCCCGGTCTACGAGAACATCTCGCTCGCCAACCTCGCCGCCTTCGCCGCGGGCTCGCTCATCCGCGCCGGCGCCGAGCGCCGCAACGCCGCCCATCAGAAGGCCGCGCTCGACATCCGGACGGCCTCCATCGACACGCTGGTCGGTACCCTGTCGGGCGGCAACCAGCAGAAGGTCGTGCTGGCCAAATGGCTGTCGATGACGCCCAAGGTCGTGATCTTCGACGAGCCGACGCGCGGCATCGATGTCGGCTCGAAGTCGGAGATCTACCGGCTGATGCGCGGCCTCGCCGATTCCGGCGTCGCCGTCCTCATGATCTCGAGCGACATGGAGGAAGTCATCGGCGTCAGCGACCGCATCGTGGTGATGCGCGAGGGGGGGATCGGCGGCTTCCTCGAGCGGGCCGAATTCAGCGAGGAGAACGTGATGCGCCTGGCCGTCGGCCGGCGCGACGTGCAGGAGGCGGAGGCCGTATCGTGCTGAAGAAGGATCTCGGCCTCTTCCTGCTGATCGTCGCGGTGGGCCTGGTCGTCTCCATCCTGAACCCGCGCTTCCTGTCGCCCATCAACCTCGGCAATACGGCGAACCTGATCGGCCTGTTCGGCCTGTTCTCGATCGGCGAGGGCTTCGTCATCATCACCGGCGGCATCGACCTCGCGATCGGCTCGATGTTCGCCCTGCTGGGCGTCATCTTCATCGACCTTCTGGTGACCTGGCAGCTCGCCTGGTGGATCGCCTTGATCGTGGTCGTGCTGGGCGGCGTCGTGCTGGGCGCGATCCACGGCTTCCTCGTCACCCGGCTCCGCCTGCAGCCCTTCATCGTCACCCTGTGCGGCCTGCTGATCTATCGCGGCATCGCACGCTACTACACCAACGACGGCACTGCGGGCTTCGAGTTCGGCCAGACCTTCCCGACGCTCGAATGGCTGACGACGGGCCGCACGCTGGGCGTGCCGCATTCCTTCATCATGTTCCTGGCCGTCGCGGCGGTGATGGCGGTGGTGCTGCACCGCTCGGTGTTCGGCCGCTACCTGTTCGCCGTCGGCAAGAACGAGGAGGCGGCGCGCTACTCGGGCATCCGCACCGGGCGCATCGTGGCGGCGGCCTACATCATCAGCGGCGGCCTGGCCGGCCTCTCGTCGATCTACCTCGCGATGTACACGCGCTCGATCTCGCCGGCCTCGCACGGCAATTTCTACGAGCTCTACGCCATCGCCGCCGCCGTGCTGGGCGGCTGCTCGCTGCGCGGCGGCGAAGGCTCGGTCCTCGGCATCGTGCTGGGCGCCATCCTGCTGCAGGTCCTACAGAACCTGGTCAACCTGCTCGGCATCCCGAGCTCGCTCAACTTCGCCGTCATGGGCACCGTGATCCTGATCGGCGTCGTGGCCGACCAGCAGCTCACCCGCCTCAGGGACCGCCGGGCCCGGCGCTAGCCGATCAGCAGGGCGTGACGCGCCAGCCGCGCGCGCCGCCCCGCTCGATCACCGTCGTGCGCAGGCCGAACGGCTCGCGCGTCGCGCCGCGGATCCAGAGCTCGAGGCGATCGACCTCGACCGTGACGAAGATCGCCGCCGACTGCTCCGGCCCCTCGGGAAAGCAGGCGTCGTAGGCGGGTATCCAGCGCCGGAGGATCTCGGCCTTGCCCTCGGCAAGGCAAGCCTTGCCAGCCAACGCCACATAGGCCTCGTCGTCCTCGTTGTGGAAGAGCACGGAAACCCCGGCGCTCCGGCGCATGTCGGCCGCCTTGGGCGAGCGCCCGTCGGTCAGGAAGCGCAGCATCCAGCGATCCTCGCCGGCATCGCGCGGCACCCGGCCCATCGGCCGGGCCCTCGCGACGCCCTCGCCGGCGCCGGTGATCAGCCAGCAATAGCGCTGTTTCCCGATGGCCTCGTCCGCGGCATCCAGCAAGCGGTCGACGTCGGTGGCGGTGTCTGCAAACGACATTTGCGACTCCTACGGTGGGGTGACCGCACAGGTCTAGCCGATGTAGACGATATAGTCTAGACCATATAGTCTATATGCATGGGACACGCCCTGTTCGACACCGCAAGCTTCCTGGCGGCGGCGCGTACGCTCGCCGGCGAACGCGGGCCCGCTGCCGTGACGGTCGACTCCGTCACCGCCCGGCTGAAGGCGCCCAAGGGCTCGTTCTACTACCGCTTCGCCTCGCGCGACGCGCTGTTGGGCGAGCTGTGGCTGGCCACGGTGCTGTCCTACCAGCAGGGTTTCGTGGCGGCCCTCGAAGCCGGCGACGGGCTCGCCGCCGCGCTGCACACGCCGGCCTGGGCCCGCCTGCATCTGGAGGAGGCCCGCCTGCTGCTGCTCCACAGCCGCCACGACTTCGTCCAGGGCGACTGGCCGGCGGCGCTGAAGCGCGGCGTGGCCGACCAGGGGCGGCGCTTCGAGTTCCTGCCTGAAGGCTTTCGCGCGCCGGGCCTTCGGTCGCGCCGGCCGCGCCCAGCTCCGCCGCGCCACCTTCGTGCTGGCCGAGGTCCCGATCGCCGCCGTGCGGGGTCATCTCGAGCGCCGCGAGCCGCCGCCGCCGCTGGTCGACGAACTGATCGCCACGACCTATCGCGCTATCGTCGGCCGGCGACAGGGCCGATCACGGCCCGCCTGACCAGGGCGGCTGGCCCGGGCTGCGCTCGTTTCAGGGTTTCGGCCAGCGCGCTGGCGCAGGCGGGACCGCTTTCCAGCAGCGAGACCATCGCCTTATCATCCGGCTCCAACTCCGGGAGGTTCCCGTGCTCACCGTCACGCGCGATATGGTCCTGCCCACCACCGTCACCGGCTCCTATCCGCGCCCGCTGTGGTTCGACCGCAGCCTGGAGGGGCGCGCTTTCAAGGCGGCGCTGGGCGATTCGCTGTTCCGCGAGCAGTATCTCGACGCCGTCGCCGGCATCATCGCCGAGCAGGAGGCGGCAGGCCTCGACATCGTCACCGACGGCGACAGCCGCTTCGACCTCACCGTGGGCGGCAAGTCGTGGTTCTTCTATCCCATCGAGCGCCTGGGCGGCATCGACGGCCATCGCGACACCTCGCGCGGATGGATGTCGCGCCACGGTCTGCGGCCGGGCAAGATCCTGTGGGAGGTGCAGGAGGCCTATCAGCCCGGCGTGGTGCGCAAGAAGCTGACGCGCGGTCCGCTGGAATACACCGAGCTCTGGAAAGTGGCGCAGCGCCTGACCGACCGGCCGGTGAAGTTCGGCGCCATCTGCGCGCCGGCGCTGGCGTCGATGCTGTGGAACGAATTCTACGACGACGACAAGGCGATGATCCTCGATCTCTGCGACATCATGAACGCCGAGTTCCGCGAGCTGGCCGACGCCGGCTGCCCGCTGATCCAGGTCGAGGAGCCGCCGCACCACAGCCGCGCCCTGCAGGCCGACAGCACCGACGCCGACCTCGAGTTCCAGACCGAGGCCTTCAACCGCCAGCTCACCGGCGTGAACGCCGAGATCTGGGTGCATACCTGCTGGGGCAATCCCAACCAGCAGCGCGTGCACTGGAAGGTGCCGAGCTATGAGCGCGCCCTGCCCCATCTGCTGCGGCTCGACTGCGATGTCCTGACCATCGAATGCGCCAGCTCCGACGGCCGGGACCTGCCGCTCTTCAAGCACATCAAGACCGACAAGAAGATCGGCATCGGCGTGGTCAACCATTGCAGCACGGTGGTCGAGCCGGCCGAGCACGTGGCGGCGCTGATCCGCAAGGCGCTGGAATACATACCTAAGGAGCAGCTCGTCATCAGCACCGATTGCGGCTTCGGCCGCGAGGGCCTGTCACGCCGCATCGCCTTCTACAAGTGCGTGGCCCTGGTCGAGGGCACCAACATCGTGCGCCGCGAGCTCGGCCTGCCCGAAGCGCGCGTGCGCGCGGCCGATCCCAGGCTGTGGTTCGCGACGAGGGACCCGCCGCTCACGCCTCCGGCAGGGTGAAGACGCTGCAGGGCGCCGCGATGCCGCGCAGCACGTGATCGCCCAGCGGCATCAACGGCGTGGTGGTCTCGGCGGCGAGGGCGCCCGAGATCAGCACCGACCGGCCGAGCGGCCGGCACAGCCCTTCCAGCCGGCTGACCAGATTGACCGCCGGGCCGATGGCGGTGAAATCCAGCCGGTCGACTGAGCCGATATTGCCCCACAGCATCTCGCCGAGATGCAGCGCCGCGCCGAAGGGCAGCGGCGGCAGACCCTGCCCCTGCCGCGCCGCATCGAGATGGGCCATGCCGGCGCGAGCGGCGGCGACGGCGCGCAGCGCCGCCTCGCAGGCCGCCGCCGGTGCGCCGCTGACTGGGAAGATCGCCAGCACGCCGTCGCCGATGAACTTCAGCACCTCGCCGCCGAAGGCATGCACCGCGCCGGCGACGCGGTCGAACCAGGCGTCGAGCGCGGCGATCACCGCCGCGGGCTCGGTCGCCTCGGAGAGCGCGGTGAAGCCGCGCAGGTCGGCGTAGAGCAGGGCGGCGCGGATGGTCTCACCGGTGCCGCGGCGCAGCGCGCCGGCCTGCACCCGGGCGGCGCTGCGCCGGCCGAGATAGGCCTCGAGCAGCGCGGCCAGCGTCGCCCGCGCGGCGAGCGCGGCGAGCGGCGCGGCGACGAAGCGCGCGGCCTGGCGCAGCCGGCGGGCCTCAGCGGCATCGAACGGCCGGGTCCCCGCCCAGCCCAGCACCGCGCTCTCCGGCGGGCCGACTGCATCCTCGTGCACCGGGCCAAGCCCGGCCAGCCAGTCGCACCCGGCCCGGCTCGGCGGGCCGCCGGCGAAGGCCAGCGCCTCGATCACCGCCCCGCTCTCGGCGCGCCACAGCCAGGTGCGGCGGGCGATGATCGGATGCGGCATCGCGAGGGCCAGCGCGCCGCCGGCCAGCGGCATTCCGTCGGCCAGCAGCCGGCCGCCCAGCTCGGCCAGGAACCGGTCGGGCCCGGGCGAGGCGCCGGCCTCGTCGACCAGCCAGGCGAGGGGCGCGGGCAGATCCATGCCGCGCGATCATGCGGCCGCGGCCCCTCCCCTGTCATCCGCGCCCCGGTCGTCCGGGCGAGGAACGCCGTCACGCTCCGCCGCTGTGGCCGTGCCAGGGATCCGGGCCCGGATCGCGCCCGGCCGCGACCTCCGCCAGCCGGCCGAGGTAGTGGGCCCAGCCTTTGTCATGGCTGGCGCATTGCTCGGCCGTGGGCAGGCCGGAATGGGTGAAGCGCAGCAGCGTTCCGTCCGCCTGCTCGATCAGGTCGATCTCGACCAGGCTCGAGCCCGGCGGCACCGCCTCGCTGCCGTCCCAGCCGAAGCTGTAGGCCAGGCGGTGCACCGGCACGACCTCGCGGAAGGAGCCGCGGGCGGCGCGAGCCCCGGTGACATTCACGAGATAGAGCCCGCCCTTCCTCATCTCCCTCCTCCCCATCCCAGCGCAAATCTTCTCATCTCACCCACCCCCCATATCTCTATCCGCCGGGCTTCGGCTCGATCTCGGCCTCCGTTCCCATCCAGCGCAGGATCTTCTCGGGATCGGTCAGCAGGGCGAACACCGCGGCGGCTGGCGCCGGGATATGCGTCTCGCGGCGGACGACGAAGGTTTCTTGCATCGGTCTCCTCCAGGATTCTGTATCGGCTGTGGGATAGAGTGGCGCCGGATCTCGAAGGGCGGGAGTTACAAGCGTGGCGGGATTGCCATGGACTCGCTGATCACGGCCGCGGCGCGCGCGCTCGCGGCGGGTGATCCCCTCGGCGCCCTCAAGCGGGTCGCCCTGCGCGACGACGCGCCGGCCCTCGCCCTTCGCGGCATCGCGATGGCGCAGCTCGGCGAGCTCGTCCGCGCCAAGGCCCTCCTGCGACGGGCGGCGCGCGCCTTCGGCCCGCGGGAGGCGGTGGCCCGCGCGCGCTGTGTCGTCGCCGAGGCCGAGATCGCCCTCGTCTCGCGCGACCTCGGCTGGCCGGCCAGGGCGCTCGAACTCGGCGCGGGCCACGCTCGAGGCTCACGGCGATCGGTTGAACGCCGCGCATGCGCGCATGCTCGAGGTCCGGCGGCTGCTCCTGGTCGGCCGTCTCGACGAAGCCGAGCGGGCGCTCGCCGGGCTCGATCCCGCGCCCTTCCCGCCCGCGTCGAGGGCCGCCCACGAGCTGGCCGTCGCCGGGATCGCCCTGCGCCGCCTGCGGACGAAGGCGGCGCGCGCGGCGCTCGCGCGGGCCGGCCGCGCCGCGCGCGAGGCCGACATCCCGGCGCTGACGGCGGAGGTCGAAAGCGCCGCCCTCGTCCTCGACACGCCCGCCGCGCGCCTCGTCGCGCGGGGCGAGGAACGGCTCCTGCGGCTGGAGGATGTCGAAGCGCTGCTGGCCTCCAAGGCGCTCGTCGTCGATGCGTGCCGCCATGTCGTGCGCGACGCCCGCACGGTGGTCTCGCTCGCGCGGCGTCCGGTGCTGTTCGCGCTGGCTCGCGCGCTCGCCGAGGCGTGGCCCGCGGACGTGCCGCGGGAGGCGCTCGTCACGCGCGCCTTCCGCGCCAGGCACGCCGACGAATCGCATCGCGCCCGCCTGCGCGTGGAGATCGGGCGGCTGCGCACGGCGCTGCGGCCGCTGGCCGGCATCGGCGCGACGTCGCGCGGCTTTGCCCTGGTGCCGCGCGGCGGCCGCGAGATCGTCGTGCTGGCGCAGCCCGTCGAAGGGGATCATGCGGCGGTGCTGGCCTTCCTCGCCGACGGCGAATCGTGGTCGAGCTCGGCCCTGGCGCTGGCGCTGGGCGCCAGCCAGCGGACCGTGCAGCGCGCCCTCAACTCGCTGGCCGCCGCCGGCAAGGTGCAGTCGTACGGCCTCGCGCGGGCGCGGCGCTGGCTCACCCGTCCCGTGCCGGGCTTCACGACGACCTTGCTGCTGCCCGGCCCCCTGCCGAGTGACTAGGCAAGATCCCATCGTCACCCGGGCGGCAGCGGCCGGATCTCCGCCTTCGCCACCGCGCCCAGCGCCAGCATGCGCCGCGCCACGACGAGAGCCTCGCCGGCGGTCCCCACCACCGCCGCGGCGAACCGGTCCTGCACCGCCTTGACGGCGAACTCCACGGCGGTGCTCATGACCGCTGTCGACGAGGCCAGGAACAGCGCGCGGGTCATGACCCGCACCAGGCCGCGCAGGCTGTGGCGCAGGCCGTAGACGGCCATGAGATCGCGCACCAGCATCACGCCGATCACCAGCACGACGACAGCGTCGAGCGCCGGATGCGGACAGGCTGACACGCCGAAGCCGGCGCGCAGCGCGGCCTTCTGGATGCGCCGGTCGGCCTCGCGGTCCATCGCCTCGAAGATCTCGCGGTTGAGCAGCTCGATGACGTCGCGGTCCGAATGATGGGGCTGCAGCGCCAGCGCGGCCGCGTTGAGCTGGCCCAGGATCACGGGCTTGTCCGAATACACCGCGCGCAGGGCGCCCAGCAGCCGCATGCCGCTGCCGGCGCTGTCCAGCTTGGCCAGTTGCGCCGCCATCTCGCGGGCGCGCTCGGCCGACTTCAGCTTGCGCAGCGCGCGGGTCTGCCGGGCAGCCACGGTGAGCAGCGAGCCGGCCAGCACGACCAGCGCCGCGAGATAGAGCCCGTCCAGCAGGCTGCGGTCGCGGATCGCATCGAGCGCCAGGCTCACCGCGGAACTGACCACGATCAGGGCGAGGATCAGCGCCGCCGAGCCCATCGCCAGCCAGGCCGCGAGGCTCGGCCGTCCCTCGCCGTCGCTGCGGCCGGGCAGCTCGTCGAGGGCGGACGGCGTCGGCTCGGCGATCGGGAGCTCTCCTGGCCTGAATTCCCGCTCCACGAGATCCTTGGCGACCAGCTGCCTGTCGGTATCCGATATCGTCATGTCTGCCTCTCATGCGATCAGCGATTGCAGGACCTTGTCCAGGTTGATGTGCGGCAGCGGCTTGTCGAACGGCGCGCCCAGCCGCGGCGGCGCGAAGTCGCGGATGTTGAACACGAAGCTCTGCCAACTCTCGCGGTCGGGGATCTGCCCGGGGATCTCGCCCGGCCGCACCTCGACGGCGTCCGATCGTGCGTTCGGCACGCCGCGCAGGAACTGCAGCGCCTCGCCCTGCCACAGCCGGCTCACCTGCGTGGTCGCCCGCACCGAGGCGATCGCCAGCAGCCCGGATTGCCGCGCATTGGCCCGCAGGAACGGCTCGCCCAGCATGTCGCGCAGCAGGCCGACGAGATTGTTGAGCTGCCCCGAGGTGATGTGGTCGGCCTTGGTCGCCACCAGCGACAGGCGATCGAGCCGACCGATCGGCAGCGCCCGGGCCAGCGGATGCTTCAGCCCTTCGAAGGCCTCGACGACTGTCCGTGTCGCGAGCGCCAGGTCGACGAACAATTCCTGCCCTTGCTGCAGCGCCGTCAGCAGGTCGACCAGCACGACCTGCCGGCGCAGCCGTCCGAACACCTGATTGTAGAACCGCCGGACCTGCTTGCGGTACGCCTCGTAGCGCCGGGCCAGCGCCGCCCCGGTCGTGCCGGCTTTCGCCCCGCGTCCCCGGCTGAGCGGAAAGAACAGCGTGTCCAGCGGCGTGGTGCCGGCGAGGAACCGGCCCGGCTGCAGGAAGTACAGGCCCTCCGCGCGGCAGCGCTTCAGGTAGTCCACGTAGGCGCCGCCGATGCGGGCGAGCGCGAAGGCATCCGCCGGCGACTCCGGATCGAGCGCCTGCGCCTGGGCCCGCCACGCCGCCGACAGCGTCGCGCGCTTGCCGGCATTGGCCAGCTCCTCCATCTGAACCGACCAGTCGTCGTAGCCGAGCGACAGCAGCGGCAGGTCGAGCAGCCACTCGCCCGGATAGTCGATGAGATCGAGATGCAGCGTCTGCGGCTCGAGCAGGCGGCGGTCGAGGCGGGCCGACGGCGCCAGCCGCAGGCGCACCCGCACCCCGCTCAATCCGTCGGTCGGCGCCGGCCAGCGCGGCGGGTCGGCCAGCAGCTCCCCCAGGCGCCCGCGATAGGGGAACGGCGGCAGGCCGGGAATGTCCTGCAGATCGACCGCCCGCACTCGCTCGCGCCAGGGAAAGAACGGAAAGGCCTCGATCGGCGCATCCTTGGCATGGAGCAGCGCGTGCACGAAGGACGTGACGAACACGGTCTTGCCGGCGCGCTGCAGCCCGGTGACGGCAATGCGATAGGAACCGCGCGCCAACGGGGAGGCGGCGGCCACCGCGGCGGCGACGGAATCGAGGGAATCGGCCGCAATGCCTCCCCAACGGGAAAAGCGGGACATGTCTAGGGGGCGGCGGAATCGGGGCGCATTCCGCTAATGTAGTGTCGTCTGTGGCAATTCTCTGCCCGTCGCGCGCGAATCCCGGCGCGGCTCAGACGACCGGCAGCGAGCCACCATCGATGCGGATCTCCGTTCCCGTGATGGTCGAGGCACGCGGCGAGGCGACGAAGGCCACAAGATCGGCGACGTCGGAAGGCTTGTTCGGGCGGCCGATCGGGATGCCGCCGATCGCCGTCATCAAGCCCTTGCGGGCGGTCTCGTAGTCGGATCCGGCTTCCTGGGCGAGACGCTTCACCAGGGCGATCGCCGCCTCGGTCTCCGTCCAGCCCGGCGAGACACGCACCACCCTGATGCCCCGCGGGCTCACTTCCTTCGACAGGCCCTTGCTGTAGTTGGCCAGCGCCGCCTTTGCCGCCGCGTAGCCCAGCGTCGCCTCGAAGACTGGCGACTGGGCCTGTATCGAGGTGACATGCACGATGACGCCGGCGCCCTGCGCGAGCATCAGCGGCAGCAGCGCACGGTCGAGGCGCACGGCTGGCAGGAGATTGAGGCTCAGATCCTTCATCCACGCCTCGTCATCGAGAGCGGCGAAGCCGCCGGCCGGCGCGGACGACCCGCCCAGCGCATGCACGACGATGTCGACCCCGCCCAGGCGCGACCGCACGTGCTCGGCCACGGTGGTGCAGCACTCGGCGGTGGCGAGGTCGGCCGCGACGGACGGCAGGTTGCCAGCATCGTCGAACGGCCTGCGGGCAACCGCCAGGACGCTCGCGCCCTCGGCCAGGAGCTTGTCCACGACGGCGCGGCCGATGCCGCGGCTGGCGCCTGTCACCAGCGCCCGCCGGCCCTCGAACTCGCCGGCCTGCTCGGCCGCATGGTAGGACTCGATCGCCTGGGGAAGCGTAGCGGACATGACCCTCTCCTTTGCTCGACCGGTAGATGGGCAGTAGACTGACGAAATGGCAAGAACCGACAAAAAAGTAAGGTACCAACCTAAAAGTAAGGTCGATCGCGCCGGCGCGCCCTACACGCCGAAGACGGCCGCGGCCGACGTCGAGGCGGCGTTGAAGATCCTGGAAGGCCGCTGGAAGCTCCTCATCCTCTTTCACCTGTTCGGCGGCGCGCTACGACGCTTCTCAGACCTCGAGCGCGCGATTTCCGGCGTCTCGCAGAAGATGCTGATCCAGCAGCTGCGGCAGCTCGAGAGCGACGGCGTCGTGCGCCGCATCGTCCATCACCAGGTGCCGCCCAAGGTCGAGTACGGCCTGACCGACTGGGGCCAGGCGCTCTGCCCGGCCCTCGATGCCCTGCTCGTCTGGGCGGGCAGGCGCGAGCGGCACACGCATACAGGGAGCGAGCCTCGCGGGAGGATGGCATGACGACCTACGACGCGATCATCATCGGCACCGGCCAGGCCGGCCCCGCGCTCGCGCGGCGGCTGGCCGGTGCGGGCCAGAAAGTGGCGATCGTCGAGCGCGGCCGCTTCGGCGGCACCTGCGTCAATACCGGATGCACGCCCACCAAGGCGCTGGTCGCCAGCGCCTACGCCGCCCACCTGGCGCGGCGCGGCGCCGACTTCGGCTTCACGACCGGCCAGGTCGAGGTCGACATGAAGCGCGTCAAGGCGCGCAAGGACGAGATCGTCGGCCCCTCCACCCGCGGCGTCGAGCGCTCGCTGAGGAACCTGAAGAACGGCACCGTCTACCAGGGCCACGCCCGCTTCCGCTCCGCCCACGAGGTCGAGGTCGGGAGCGAGATCCTGCGCGCGGAGAAGATCTTCATCAATGTCGGCGGGCGCGCCGCGACGTCCGGCATCTCCGGCCTCGACCAGGTCCCCTATCTCACCAACAGCTCGATGGTGGACGTCGATTTCCTGCCGCGGCACCTGCTGGTGATCGGCGGCAGCTACATCGGGCTGGAGTTCGGCCAGATGTATCGCCGCTTCGGCAGCGAGGTCACCATCGTCGAGATGGGACCGCGCCTCGTCGGCCGCGAGGACGAGGACGTCTCGGCGGCGGTCGCCGCCTTCCTGGGCCGCGAAGGCATCGGCGTGCGCACCGGCGCCAGATGCCTGCGCGCCGCCCGGCGCGACGGCGGGATCGTCCTGGGGCTGGATTGCGCGGACGGCGCCCCCGAGGTCGCGGGATCGCACCTGCTGGTGGCCATCGGCCGGCGGCCCAACACCGACGATCTCGGGCTCGACCGCGCCGGGGTGAAGACCAATGACCGCGGCTACATCGAGGTCGACGACGAGCTCCGGACCAATGTGCCGGGCATCTGGGCGCTGGGCGACTGCAACGGCCGCGGCGCCTTCACCCATACCGCCTGGAACGACTACGAGATCGTGGCGGCCAATCTTCTGGACGGCGGGAAGCGACGTGTCAGCGACCGCATCCCCGCCTATGCGCTCTACACCGACCCGCCGCTCGGGCGCGCCGGCATGACCGAGGCCGAGGTCCGCAGGAGCGGCCGCCCCGCGCTGATCGGCAAGATCGCGATGGAGGATGTCTCGCGCGCCTTCGAGAAGGGCGAGACCGAGGGCTTCATGAAGGTGCTGGTCGACGCCGGGTCCAGGCAGATCCTGGGCGCCACGTTCCTCGGCACCGGCGGAGACGAGGCGATCCATTGCGTGCTCGACACCATGTACGCCAAGGTGCCCTGCACCGTCCTGCAGCGCGCCGTACACATCCATCCCACGGTCTCCGAGTTCATCCCGACGATCCTGGGCGATCTCGCCCCGCTCCCGCCCTGACCGTGGACGGCGTCTCGCGGCCTACGGCTCGAACGACGGCGCGAGGGTCGGGCGTTTGCGCCGCCGCGGGCCGGTCCACAGGACGCCGGGAAATCCCTTCAAGGGCTTGAGCGGCTCGCCGCGATAGGCCCATTCCGGCGAGTCGCTCGCGGCGATGTGGTAGAGCGGCTCGCGCCCGGTGCGGCCGTCGAACAGCGCGCGCGACACGTTCACCATCTGCGGCGAACGCTTGCGCGCATAGAAGACGGGCGTCCCGCAGCGCCCGCAGAAGGCGCGGATGTCCCCCGTCGTCCCGTCCTCGAACCGGGTCAGCGCGCGCGCGCCCTTGGTGACGCGAAAGCGGCTGCGCCAGCTGCCGACATAGGTCGCGTAGGCCGCGCCATGCGCGCGCCGGCTGGCGCGCGAATGGTCGTGCCACGCCCAGCGCGCCGGCACGCCGATATCGACCTCGACCTTGCCGCACAAGCAGCGGCCGGTCGCCCGGCCGGCCGGCGCCCGGCCGGCCTGTTCGATCGTCGCTCGCTTCATCCTGGCCTCCTGCGCACGGCGTGCCGCGCTCCCGGCGATGATTGCGCTTCGCGGCCAACCGCCGCAAAATGACGGCGCCCCGCCTAGAGTTCATATGGAGCGACGCGTGCCGTCCACGATTCCCCAACCGGTCGCCGCGTCGCTCACGCGCGCCGCCATCTTCCTCGTCGTCACGGTGAATGACGGGCCGGAAGCCGAAGCCACCGTCAAGGGCCTGTGCGCCGACCTGTCGGCGCTCCTGCGCGCGGTCGGCTTCCGCGACCTCGAGGGCCGGCTGAGCTGCGTCATGGCGTTCGGCTCCGACGCCTGGGACCGGCTGTTCGGAGCGCCCCGGCCGAAGGAGCTGCATCCGTTCCGCGAGATCCGCGGCCGCCATCACGCCGTCGCCACGCCGGGCGACCTCCTCTTCCACATCCGCGCCATGCGCATGGACCTCTGCTTCGAGCTGGCCGCGCAGATCATGGCGCGGCTGGGCGGCGCCGTCGTCCCCGCCGACGAGGTGCACGGCTTCAAGTATTTCGACGACCGCGACCTGCTGGGCTTCGTCGACGGCACCGAGAACCCGGTCGACCAGGAGGCCCTCGACGCCACCGTCATCGGCGAGGAGGACACAGCCTTCGCCGGCGGCAGCTACGTGATCGTCCAGAAGTACCTGCACGACCTGAAGGGCTGGAACGCCGTGCCGGTCGAGCAGCAGGAAGGCTTCGTCGGCCGCACCAAGCTCGGCGACATCGAGCTCGACGATGCCACCAAGCCGTCCTTCGCCCACAACGCGCTGACGGTGATCGAGGAGAACGGCCAGGAGCTCAAGATCGTGCGCGCCAACATGCCGTTCGGCGAGGTCGGCAAGGGCGAGTACGGCACCTATTTCTGCGGCTACACCAGCACGCCTCGCAAAATCGAGCTGATGCTCGAGAACATGTTCATCGGCAAGCCGCCCGGCAACTACGACCGGCTGCTCGATTTCAGCCGCGCCGTGACCGGCACGCTGTTCTTCGTGCCGTCGGCGACGTTCCTGGACGATGTGGCAGCAGCGGCGGCGGCTCCAGCGGCCGACGAGAGCGAAGCCGCCCCGCAGGCCCAGCCGCAGCCGTCCCCGTCCGACGGCTCGCTCGGAGTCGGTTCCCTGAGGAAGGAAGCCGCCAAGGAATAGCCGCCTCTAGCCACGCGGATTGCGGAAGACGATGCAGGCGCCGCCGGCGGCCCGCAGCCTGGCACAGAGCGCGTTCGCGTCCTGCCGGCTGCCTTCCGAGACCCGGACGACGAACCGCCGGCGCGCATACAGCACCAGCGGCAGCCGGTCGCCCAGGACGGCGGCGTACCGGCGCCGCAGGCGCTCGTAGGTGGCGAGGACATGTCCTTCGGACCAGTGGCCGGCGAGCTGGACGCCCCACGGCCCCCAGGCCGGGCTGGACATCAACGCGAGGCGATGGTGCGGACGCTCGATCATCAGCTTGGCGAGCGCCACGCAGCGCGCGCCGGTGGATGTGTTCGAGGGCGGCACCTCCCACGGCACCTGCGGCGGCGACGCCCAGGCGTCCGCGCTGTGGCCCGTGACGATGAAGACGTAGGCCAGCGTCTCGCCCGGCAGGCGTCGGCGCCCGGCGAGCCAGGCTTCGACCTGGGCGGGACCGGCGTTATAGGCGGCCGCGGCCAGGCCCAGGTTGCCGCGGAAGGTCGTGCGCAGCTCGCGCAGGTAGCTCGCCAACTCGCGCAGCGCCTGCAGCGGCTCGAAGGCGTTGGTGAGCCCGCGTGTCGCAGCGGTTTGCGGCATGAACTGCGCGATGCCCTGCGCGCCGGCCGGGCTGACCGCCTCAGGGTCGAAGCGGCTCTCCTGCCAGATGAGGCGCGTGAAGAATTCCTCGGGCAGCTCGTTGTCGGCCGCTGCCTGCGCCAGGGTCCGGCAGATGCCTTCGACGGAGGGATTGGAGTCGCCGGGCTGCGCGTCGGTCGTCGCTGCCTTCGCCGCAGCCTCCTCGCCGGCGGCGCCGCCCGGCGGCTCGGCGTACACTGGCGCCGGCGGCGACAGGGCAGCGGCGAGCACCACGGCCGCCGCCGCGAGCCGCGCCGTCGACACCCACCGGAGCCCTGCATGCTTCATCGCGTTCCTGACCAGCCTTCGCGGACGCCGTCCCGGCTTCGCCAGCGAGGATCGACCCGCTACAGTCGTCCGATGGCCCGCAAGCTCAAGACCTATACCACGTCCGCCGGCTTCTTCGACCTCGCCGTCGCGGCGCCGTCGATGAAGGCGGCGCTGGAGACCTGGGGGTCGAGGAACGACCTCTTCAAGCAGGGCTTCGCCCGGCAGACCGACGATCCCGCGATCGTCGCCGCCACGATGGCCACGCCCGGCGTCGTGCTGCGCCGTCCCGTCGGCTCCGACGGCGCGTTCAGCGAGCAGGCCGAGCTTCCCAAGCACCTGCCGGTGGGCAAGGTCCGGCGCGCGCCCGCGAAGCGCAACGCGACGCGACGCGAGCCGCCGTCCCGTCCCGTCGACGACAAGGGCGCGCGCCGGGCGGCGCTGGCCTTCGAGAAGGAGCAGAAACGGCGCGAGCGCGCGCGCCGGCGGGACGAGGCCAGCCGGGCGAAGGAACGCCGGCGCCGCGAGCGCGCCATCGCCGCCGCCGAAGCCGCCCTCGCGGACGCCGCGCGTACGCACGAAGCGAGGGTCGCGGACCTCGACAAGGAGCGCGCCGCGCTCGATCGCAAGGCGCAGGCGGAGGAAGCGCGCTGGCGCAGGAAGAAGGACGGGCTCGAGGAGGCGTTGCACCGGGCGCGCTCGGCGAGCCACCTGCGCGCGGTGTGAGTGCGGCCCGCGACGCGCCGCCTGTGATGACGCCTGACGGCGCTCGAGCGTGTCCCCGATCCACCCGCCTCGCTCTGTACGGCATTGTCGACAGGCTGCAAGGCGGGCAAGCTCCCTCTCGTGAGGAGACGCAGTGATGACGGCACGCAGGATGCGGCTCGGCCTGTCGATACGCGGCCATGGTTATCACCCGGCCGCGTGGCGCCATCCCGATGTGCCGGCCGACGGCACGCTGCACGTCGAGCATTATGTGCGGAGCGCCCAGGCCGCCGAGCGCGGCAAGCTCGACATGATCTTCTTCGCCGACGGCGCCGGCATTCGCCAGGACGATATTCCGCGCGGCTCGCTCGCGCGCACCGGCCGGGACATGGTCGAGCTGGAGCCGATGACCTTGCTGCCGGCGCTGGCCATGGTGACCCGCCATGTCGGCCTGGTGACGACGGCCTCCACCACCTACAACGAGCCCTACAATCTGGCCCGCAAGTTCGCCACGCTGGACCTGATCAGCAAGGGCCGCGCCGGCTGGAACGTGGTGGCGTCGTGGTCGGAGCTCGAAGCCCAGAACTTCGGGCTGGAGACGACGCTCGACTACGACACGCGCTACGCCCGTTCCGCCGAGTTCGTCGAGGTGGTCAAGGGACTGTGGGACAGCTGGGACGATGGCGCCCTCCTGTTCGACAAGGCGGCCGGCCGGTATTTCGACGAAGCCAAGATGCATGTGCTGGATCACCACGGGCGGTTCTTCAAGGTGCGCGGTCCGTTGAATGTCGCCGGCATGCCGCAGGGCCATCCGGTGATCGTGCAGGCCGGCGCGTCGGAACAAGGGCGCGAGCTGGGCGCCGCGACCGCCGAGGTCATCTATGCGGTCAGCGGCTCGCTCGAGGGCGCACGCGCCTACTACGCCGACGTCAAGGCGCGGCTGGCGAAATACGGCCGTGAGCCCGATGATCTCAAGATCATGCCGGCGCTTTGTCCCGTGGTCGGCCGCACGCGCGCCGAGGCGCAGGCGAAGTACGACGCGCTGCAGGCGCTGTTCGACCCGCTGGCCGGCCTCGGCTCGCTCTACAGCGCGTTCGGCGACCTGTCGGGCTATCCGCTGGACGAGCCGGTGCCCGACGGCGCGCTGGGCGCCCAGGAGCTGCGCAGCCTCTCCGCCCAGCTCGTTGAGCGCGTGAGGCGGGAAAAGCCCACGATCCGCGAGCTCTACCTGCGCGCCGGCATCACCGGCTCGGCGAAGATCGGCACGCCCGCCGACATCGCCGATGCCATGCAGGAGTGGTTCGAGGCGCAGGCCTGCGACGGCTTCAACGTCACGCCGGCCACCCTGCCCGGCGGCGGTGAGGATTTCGTCGAGATGGTCGTCCCCGAGCTGCAGCGCCGCGGGCTGTTTCGCACCGAGTACGAAGGCCGGACCTTGCGCGAAAATCTCGGCCTGCGACCCGTGAGGAGCCGCTACAGTCGGGACCGCCAAGCCGCGGAGTAGGCCATGCCGATCATCGACGTCCAGGTTCATCCCTTCGATCGCAATCATCCGGGCCGGCCGTGGGCCGGTCCCTCGCACGGGCTCCTCTCCGCCACCGGCGAGGAAATGGTCGCGGCGATGACCAGCGTCGGCGTCGACGGCGCGATCATGGTCTCGTCGTTCAGCGCCTACCGATACGATCCCAGCTACGCGCTCGAGGTCTACAACGCCTTTCCCGACAAGTTCCGGGTCGTGACGCCGGTCGACGCGACGGATCCGGCGATCGACGACGTGGTGGCGCGGTGGGCGGCGACGCCGGGCGCGCGCGGCATCCGCATCCGCATGGGCGCCGGCCTGCCGATGGACGCCGACCATCCCGGCCTGCACCGCGCGTTCGCCGCCGCCGCCCGGCATGGCCTGCCGGTCAACCTGCTGTGCTGGGGCATCCTCGACAAAGGCCTGCCGCACATCCGGCAACACCCCGACACGGTCATCGTGATCGACCATCTCGGCCTGCTGCAGCCGGCTCGCCCGCCGGTTCCCGCCGACGTCTGGGCCGACCTGCCGAAGCTGCTCGATCTGGCCCGATATCCAAACGTCAGGGTGAAGGTCAGCGGCGCCTGCACCATGTCGCACCAGCCGTTCCCCTACGACGATATCTGGGAGCCGGTGCTGCGGGTCGTCGATGCGTTTGGGCTGGATCGCTGCATGTGGGGCACCGACTGGACCCGCACGATCGGCATGCTGACCTACGAGCAGGGCGTGGCGCCGTTCCGTGACACCAGGCGCCTGTCCGCGAGCGACAAGGCGGCGCTCATGGGAGGCACGGTGCAGAAAGTCTACAAGTGGTGAGGGAGAGGAACAGATGAATCGTCTCGAGGGCAAGGTTGCGGTGATCACCGGCGCGGGCTCCGGCATCGGCCGGGCATCGGCCAGGCTGTTCGTCGCGGAGGGCGCCAAGGTCGTCGTGGCGGAGATCGACGCGACGCTGGGCGAGGCGACCGCGCGCGAGGCCGGCGCCGGCGCCCGCTTCGTGCGCACCGACGTGACCGACGAGGAGAGCGTCAAGCAGATGGTGCGGCACGCCCGGGAAGCCTTCGGCCGCGTCGACGTGCTGCTGAATTGCGCCGGCGGCTCGTTGCGCGAAGACGCGCCGGTGACCGAAGTCGATCCTTCGGTCTGGGACCGCACCATCAACCTCGATATGAAGGGGCCGTTCCTGTGCTGCCGGCACGTCATCCCCGTGATGGTCGAGCAGGGCAAGGGCAGCGTGGTCAACTTCTCTTCGGTGGTGGCCTTGCGCGGCAACCACATCGCTCATGTCTACGTCATGGCCAAGGGTGGCCTGATCTCCTTCACCCGGGCCCTGGCGGGCGCCTACTCGCCCAAGGGTGTCCGCGTCAACGCCATCTGCCCCGGTATCGTGCTGACGGAACGCGTCAGGAGCCGCTTTACCGGCGGCAACCAGATTCGCTTCGGCGGCATCGACAACATAGCCGGGCAATACCCGTTCGCCGTCGGCCAGCCAGAGGACATCGCCAACGTCGCCCTGTTCCTCGCCTCCGACGAATTGCGCATGGTGAACGGCGCCGCGATCCCGGCCGAAGGCGGCTTCTCGGCTTACTAGACTGCTGGGCGCGCGCCTACTGCGCCGTCATGCCGCCATCGATCACCAGTTCCGAGCCGGTGACCCAGGATGATTCGTCGGACGCCAGGAACAGCACGCCGTTGGCGATATCCTCGGCGGTGCCGAGCCGCCCCATCGGCGTGCGATCGAGCAACGCCTGGCGCACGGCCGGATCGCTGAAGCGCTTCTCGGTCAGCGGCGTATCCGCATAGCCCGGATGCACCGAATTGATGCGGATGTTCTCCTTGGCATATTGCAACGCCGCCGACTTGGTGAAGATCGTGATGGCGCCCTTGGCGGCCGAATAGGCCGGCGAGGTCGGACTGCCGACGATGCCCATGACCGAGGACGTATTGATGATCGACCCGCCGCCGCCTTTGCGCATGGCCGGGATCGCCGTGCGGGTGCCGAGGAAGACCCCCTTGGCATGGACGCCGAGCTCGCGGTCCCAGATGTCCACCGTGATGTCCTCGACCTTGCCGGGAAAGGCGACGCCGGCATTGTTGAACAGGATGTCCAGCCGTCCGTGCGCCGCCATCACCGCGTCGCACCACCTCGGCCCAGTTCTGTTCCGATGTCACGTCGAGGTGCAGATAACGCGCATCATGCCCCTCGGCGCGCAGGGCAGCGGCCGCGCGCTCGCCCAGTTCGTCGCGGATATCGGTCAGCACCACCTTCGCGCCCTCGCGCACGAACAGATGCGCCGCCGCGCCGCCGAAGCCCATCAGCTCGCCCTTGATCGCCGCCGCCGCGCCGGTCAGCAGCGCCACCTTGCCCCGCAGTCGCATCCTGTCCTCCTTCTCAAGGCGCCCTCGTCTCCAGGCGCCCCGTCTCAAGGCACCGGAACACCGATCGATTTCAGCCGCGCATGGGCGCGACCGGCCCGCGCCTTCAGGCCATCGAGATAGGTGCTGACGTCGGTGCCGGGCAGGTTCAGCACCTTGCACCCGAGCCGCCAGTACTCCTCGATCTGCGCCTCGGTCTCCGCCGACCCGCGGGCCAGTTTCCCGTGCGCATTGCAGGCCTCCGCGATCCGGCGCACCGCGGCCCTGAACGTCGGGTGCTCGAGCTGGAGATGAACGCCGAGGCGCGCACTGAGGTCCGAGTGGCCATAGGCGATCATGTCGATGCCCTCGACGGCCGCGATCGCCTCGACATTCTCCAGGCCCTCGAGCGACTCGATCGACACGCAGACGATGATGTTGGCATTGGCCCACGGCGCATACTCGGACGCGTGACGGGCGCCATGGCTCCGGTATCCGGTGTGCATCCCCTGCCCCGAGATGCCGCGATTGCCGATCGGCGGATATTTCGCCTCGCGCACGATCGCGCGCGCCTCCTCGACGGTGTCGACCTCCGAGACCTGGATGCCCATGATCCCCTGGTCGAGGATCGCCGGGATCAGATAGGCGAAGGATTTGTGGATTCGCACGATCGCCGAGACGTCGGTGGCCTGGAACCACCCGGCGAGATCGGCGATCGTCTCGAGGTCGAAGGCGCCATGCTCGTGGTCGATCATGCAGTAGTCGAAGCCGGAGGCCTCGATGATCCACGGCACCCCGCGCGACGCGAACTCCTTGAGCCCGGTCCCGAGCGCGGCCCGCCCCTCGCGCACCGCCCGCCATATGCTGTTGTCTTTCATGGATCGCACGAGGCTCCCATCGCGAAGCACGGAATATCGACTTCGCCTTGTGACACCGTCCGGCCGGCATGATAGCAGGCGCCACCATGACCATCACCATTACTGCCTTCGAACGGTCGCCCGATGGCGGCAGGGGACTGGCGCGCGATACGCGCGTTCGCTGGGCGCTTGAAGAAGTGGGCCAACCCTACGCGGTTCGCCTTGTGTCGTTTCGGGCGATGAAGGAACCCGCGCATCTGGCGCTTCATCCCTTCGGCCAGATCCCGACCTACGAGGAAGGCGCTCTGGCCTTGTTCGAGACAGGGTCGATCGTGTTCCATATCGCCCAGCGCCACGCCGGCCTGCTGCCGGACGATGCCGATGCGCGGGCGCGCGCGATCACCTGGATGTTTGCCGCGCTCAACACGGTCGAGCCGCCGATCCTTGACCTCGCAACCGCCAGGCTCATCGAGGGCGACAGGCCCTGGAGCGAGGAGCGCCTGCGTCTGGTCGAGGATCGCGTCCGCGACCGGCTGAAGCAACTTTCCGCGCGCCTCGGCCGTGCCGACTGGCTCGATGGCGGGTTCAGCGCGGGCGACCTGATGATGGTGTCGGTGCTGCTCCGGTTGAAATCATCGGGCCTCCTGGACGGCTGTCCGAACCTGGCGGCCTACCTCGCCCGCGGGGAAGCACGGCCCGCCTATCAGCGGGCTTTCGCCGCTCAATTGGCGGTTAACACCGGCAAGCCACTGAGCGGCTGATGGAGGTCGTCCCATCGCTCGAAGGCCTCGTCGATTTCGTCATTGCCTTCCGATTCCAACCCACTAGTCCCACCAAAAATACCACCAATTGTGCGCCATCAGGTCGGCGGCCAACGCCCTCAGGGAGTCCGTGCCCTGATCGACGATGTCATTGCAATAGGCATACTGCACGCGTGCCAGTTCAAGGGCTTCGTCGCGCGTGGCGGGCTTTCGGGCGACCCGAAGATTCATTACGTCCATGTTCAGTCCGACGAGCTCGGCACCGTAGTGCTCTCGCCAATGACGCAGGGCGGCGACGTGATACTCCGGCGCCGGACACTCGTTCCAGTTGCCCCAATGCAGATGGGCCGGAACGGTGGTGGGATCGTCGGTCGGAACGAGGACGATATGGACCTTCGGCAAAGGCCGATGCGTCAGAATTTCGTAGGCGACGGACAAGCCCGGCGACTCTGAAGGTGACGCCGGCCACTCTCCCAGCGGCGGTTCGCGCGTTTCATCTTCCTCGTCTTCGAAATCGAGGGAAATGCCGAGCTTCCTCAGCGTTTCCGAGGCGGCGACATTCTGGTCGCGGCGCATCTGGGCCAGGTCTTGGGGAAAACGGATCGTGTTCGCGGCAGCGAGCGTTTCCTGAACCGGCTTCAGCGTCTCATGATAGCTGGGAGAAAAAGGGTCGAGAACGCCGTCGAGATCTCCAACGACAACCGGCACACCCCGCCCTGCTGTCTTCAGCTCCTCCCACTTGGCGAGGGCGTCCTCGCCGCGCGCTTCCACGATCTCAAAGGAAAAATTGGCCAACGCTTTCGTTCGCCATTCATCGTCCCGCTCCGCTCGCGCCCCAACGCCAAAGTCAGAGATGTATCTAACCATGCTGCACGTCCATTCTTCTGCGCAATTCCCTCCAGAATATCCACGCCCCCTGCTCCCTTTCAATCGTCCCCGGCGGCTTCCGCAACCGCATTCGGCGCTTGGCGTACAGCGGACAACACGCTTACCGTCGGCCGGACAGTTGGCAAGAGACAGGAATCGAGAACATGAAACGCAGCACCGACCGCATCCTGACCACCCACATGGGCAGCCTGCCGCGGCCCGACGTGCTGGCCGACCTGCTGGTGGCCCAGGCCGAAGGCAAGCCGGTCGATGCCGCGCGCATCCCGGCGCTGACCGACGCGGCGATGGACACCATCGTGCGCCGCCAGCTCGAGGCCGGCATCGATGTCGGCAACGACGGCGAGATGCCGCGCTCGACCTTCTTCGGCTACATCATCGGGCGCATGTCGGGCTTCGGCGGCCAATCGAACCGCCGCCCGATCCGCGACATGCAGCAGTTCCCCAAATGGTGGCAGAACTTCCAGGCGCGCGGCACACGCCGGCTCAACGTCTACGGCTTCCCGGCCGCGATCGGCCCGGTGCGCTACGAGAGCCTGGATGGCGCGAAAGCCGAGCTCGACGCCTTCGCCCGCGCCCTGGCGCGCCAGACAAAGCGCTTCGCCGAGACCTTCGTGACCGCCGTCTCGCCCGGCTTCGCCGCCTGCTCGATGGAGAACCAGCACTACGACAGCCACGAGGCCTACGTCTTCGCCCTCGCCCGCGAGCTCAGGCAGGAATACGAGTTCATCGTGTCGCAGGGCCACGTGCTGCAGATCGACTCGCCCGACCTCGGCATCGAACGCGCCGGCTATTTCCAGGACGAGCCGCTGCCGAAGTTCCTCTCGGCGATGGAGATGCACGTCGCCGCCCTGAACGAGGCCCTGGCCAACATCCCGCCCGAGCGGGTGCGCTTCCACGCCTGCTGGGGCAACCGCGACAGCCCGCACGTCAACGACGTGCCGGCGCCCGACGTGCTGCCGGTCTGCTACCAGGTCAAGGCCGGCGCGCTCTGCCTGCCCTTCGCCAATCCGCGCCACAGCCACGAGGTCGACGCGTTCAAGACGCAGAAGCTGCCCGATCGCATGACCCTGGTCTGCGGCGTGGTCGAGACGACGCACAACTACGTCGAGCACCCGCTGGTGATCGCCGAGCGGCTGGAGCGCGCCGTGCGCGCCGTCGGCGACCGCGAGCGCGTCATGGCCGGCACCGATTGCGGCTTCGGCACCATCGTCGGCGACACCCAGGTCTCCGAGGACGTGGTCTGGGCCAAGCTCGAGGCGATGCGCGACGGCGCGGCGATCGCCAGCAAGAGGCTATGGGGGTGAGGTAATGAACCGCCGGCCCTTCTGTCACACGCCGGCGGAGGCGAAGGCGCCCATGAGGTCGTCGCTGCCGAGCGTCACGCCGTAGAGCAGGCGCACGAGATAGTGGATGGCATCGCTCACGTAGGCCGGCGAGCCGGTGGCGCAGGCGTCGGTCACCATGAGGCAGCCATAGCCGAGGAAGCTCGCGTCGCACAGGGTGGAAAAGACGCAGCGGTCCGTGTTCGTGCCGGAGAACAGCAGCGTGTCGATGCCCCGGTTGCGCAGCACCGAGTCGAGCTCGTTGTCGTGGAAGCCCGAGAGCCTGTGCTTGTGGACGACGAGGTCGGACGGGTCCGGCTTCAGCTCGTCCACGAGCTGCGACCCCCAGTCGCCCGCCACCAGGATCCTGCCGCGCCCCGCCACCGAGGGATCGGCATAGACCGGCCGCGTGCCGCCGGCGGACATCTTGTTCAGGATCGGCGCGGAGAGTTCGGCGCGGTCCGGCCGCACGCCCCAGTTCAGCCAGACCACCTGCACCCCGGCGCGCCGCGCCGCGCCGGTCAGCTCGATCAGCTTCGGAATGACCTTGGCCAGCGGCGCGGGATCGAAGCCGAGCCGCGGGAACCAGCCGTCCGGATGCAGGAAGTCGTTCTGCATGTCGACGACGAAGAGCGCGGTGCGCGACAGGTCGATCTCGGCCCGCTGTGGTTCGGCAGCGAACGAGACGAGGCGGGGCGGAGAGACCGGCCGTGCGAAGCTGAGGACGGAAGCGGCCGTCGAGGACATGGGCGTTGATCCTGCTGGAGCGGGCATCGGCACCGCCGCGGTGCCGGAGCTTAGGGCCGAAAGCGTGACGCGATCCATTGTTTTTTCCCCGATCTGCGGCCTGAATGCGGCTGCACATCCTGAAGCATCGACGCTCTAGGAAGAGGCGAGGCAGAACCCCATGGCTCAGTCTGAGGGAATGGACGACACGCCGATCGCGCTGGTGATGCAGCACAGGGTCGCGGACGCCGGCTATGCCGCCTACACGCGCTGGCTGGCCCGGCTGAAGGAGCGGCTGCGCAGCCAACCGGGCTTCGTGGGCGATGAGGTCATTGCGCCGGCGCCGCCGGCGCAGCTCGACTGGATCATGGTCGCGCGCTTTGCCAACGCACAGACGGCCCGCCGGTGGCTTGAAAGCCCCGAACGCGCGGCCGCGCTCGCCGAGATCCGGCGGCCGTATCTCCTCGCGGATGAAGAGGTGCATCTGATGGAGGACAGGGGTCCTCGGCGGCAGAGCAGCGCCTCCGCCTTCTTCGCCTACGACGTCTCGCCCGAAAAGCAGGAGGCGTTCCAGGAGTGGCAGAAGGCGATCCATGCCGAGGAGATCCGGCAGCCCGGGTTCCTGCGCCGCAAGATCGAGCCGCCCGTGCCGGGCGCCGGCGACGAATGGATCATCGTCCTCACCTTCGACAACGACGCCAATCTCTCGCGCTGGCTGAATTCGCCCGAACGGCAGACCCTCCTGCAGAAGGGCCGGGCGCTCGAGCTGGCCGCTCGCGTCTCGCGCACCAGCTACGGATTCGATTTCTGGTTCCGCGGCAAGGACGCGCCGCGGCCCGGCAACGCGACGATCCTCAAGAACAATCTCCTGGTCCTGCTGGTCCTGAACCCCATCGTGTACCTGTGGGGCCTGGGGCCCGGGTCGGTGCTGGCGGCGCATGGTGTGCCGCCGTGGCTCGGCCTGTTCATCGGCGACCTGGTGAGCACGCAGCTCCTCGGCTGGTGGTTTGCGCCGGCCATCGCCAGGGCCTTCGGCTGGTGGCTGGTGCCCGACGTCGGCTGGCGATCGAACGTCCTCGGCTCTGCGCTCCTGGCCGCACTCTACGCCGTCACCATGGCGATCCACGCAGCCTTGCTCGGCTACGCCGCGTAGAATTTGCGTGCACATCCAACGATGAATAGAGCGAGCGGTCCCCGGGGGCACCGATACGTCGAACGCAACGCTGACAAAACACTGGATGACAAAACACTGGACGCCGCTGCGGCCCCTGCAGAGTTTCTGCCCGGGAAGAACCAGACAGCGGAGCGTCCAATATTCCGCGACCGCCCTGCCCCGCCTCCCGAGAGGCGGGCGCACGGCCTCATTCGCGCCTAAAACTGGGGAGGCGTCGTTTGGCCGTCTCGTCGTCCTTTGTCCTATCCGCCGGCAGGACCCGCCCGCGCCCTAACCGGCCCTCTCCGCCAGCGGCCGCCCACCGGCCCGCGCGATCTTCGGCGGGCGCCGACGAAGTCTGCAGGGGACGATGCACGGCCCACGCCGCTGGTGAGGCGTGAGGCGATGCGACAGGGCATGCGGGTCATGATACCGATCCTTTCCTCCGATGAAGGTCGGCAGGGATAGGCCGCAACATTGCGCCAGGGAGTCAAGCCATAAGTCTGGCCATGAGTCTGGCCACACTTGACCGCGGTCATGGTGATCCACCACCGTGCCCCGACCTCGGGCGCCGGCCCGAGCACGATCAGTGGATGCAGAGGAGAACAGCCGATGAAGACCGCCGACATCGAATACCGCGACGGCGCCCTGACCTGCCGCGGCTTTCTTGCCTATGACGAGACGAAGACCGGACGCCGCCCCGGCGTGCTGGTCGTGCACGAGGCTTTCGGCCTCGGCAAGCATGCGATGGACCGGGCAAGGATGCTGGCCGAACTCGGCTATGTCGCCTTCGCCGCAGACATGTTCGGCAACCGCATGCAGGTGACCGAACTGCCCAAGGCGATCGAGATCATCACGGACCTGCTGGGCAATCCGCCGAAGCTGCTGGCGCGGGCCGGCGCCGCGCTCGAGATGCTGCGCCAGCGGCCCGAGGTCGACGCCGCGCGGCTCGGTGGGATCGGCTTCTGCTTCGGCGGCTCGACCGTGCTGCAGCTCGCGCGCAACGGCGCGGACCTCAAGGGCGTCGTCAGCTTCCACGGCGGGCTCTCGACCAAGGCGCCCGCCCAGGCGGGAAGCGTCAAGGCGGCGATCCTCTGCTGCACCGGGGCGGACGATCCGATGATCCCGGCCGACCAGGTCGTCGCCTTCGAGGAGGAGATGCGCGCCGCCAAGGCCGACTGGCAGGTCATTTCATACGGCAACACCCTGCACAGCTTCACCAACCCCGAGGCCGACGGCTCGCTCAACCCGGCGATCCTCTACAGCGAGAAGACCGACAAGCGCTCGTGGGTGGCGATGCGCGACTTCTTCCAGGAGAAGTTCGCAGCCTAGAGCCGACCGCATTTGACCTTTCCCGGCGGCCCCGGCGAGCGCCGCCGGCGGCCGGTTGCTTTTTCAAAGGACGCTCTCGACGTCGGTCCGTGAAAAATCCTCGCCGATATAGAGCAAGCGGCAGCCGTGCTCCTTCGCCACCTCGTAGGCGAAACAGTCGCCCAGAGTGAGGCCTGCCGGATGGACGCCCCTTCCCCATCGCCCATAGGCCTCGGCGATGCGCCGCGCCGCCGCCGGCGTGATCGACACGATGTCGAAGCCGAGCCCATCGATCAGGCTGGCCATCTCCCCGCCGACGTTCCGGCGGCCCGAGACGATCAGCGCTTCGGCCACCGTCCCGGCCGACACCAGGATCTCCTCCTCGGCCTCGAGCGCGGCGATGCACGCGGCGGCCTGCGGCTCGTCGAGTACGATCGCCATCAGGGCGGAGGTGTCGACCGCGATCACCCGGGCAGTCCGTCGTCGCCGTAGAGGAAATCCTGGCTTCGCGCGGCGCTCGGCCCGGCCTTCGCCTTGGCAGAGCCCGCGCTGCGCGCCGCTTCGAGCAACGCCCTGCGGGACATCCGGTCGAGCGTCGCCCGGATGGGAACCAGCCGGACCGCCGGCTGACCATGACGCGTGAGAACGACCTCGTCGCCGGCCTCGGCGCGGCGCACCAGCTCGGTCAACTGGCCCTTGGCCTCGCTTACGGAAATCCGCATGCCTTGCTCCGTGAGCCATTCTCTGGTCGAATAATTTAGACTATTATCTGGTCCAAAATCAACCGAGACGCCACGCATCGATCGCTAATCCATGAACCGAACAGAGAAAATCGGGACGCGCACCAGGCCTCGAGCAGGCGCGCCTCGTCCATGAGGCCTCCCTTTGCCGGCGTTTTCCGGTCCCTGCGAGGGTTCAACTATCGGGTCTGGGCCGCCGGAGCCTTCGTCTCCAACATCGGCACCTGGGTGCAGCGCACGGCCCAGGACTGGCTGGTGTTCACCCAGCTCACCCATCACGACGCCTCGGCGGTCGGCCTGGTCATGGCGCTGCAGTTCGGGCCGCAGCTCCTGCTGCTGCCCTTCACCGGCTTCGCCGCCGACCATTTCAACCAGCGCCGGCTCCTCATCGCCACCCAGGCGACGATGGGCGGTCTCGCCGTGATCCTGGGGCTGCTCACCGTGACCGGCGCCGTCCAGCTCTGGCACGTCTACGTCTTCGCCTTCCTGTTCGGCAGCGCCGCCGCCTTCGATGCGCCGGTGCGCCAGACCTTCGTCGCGGAGCTGGTCGGCGAGAAGGACCTGCACAATGCGGTGGCGCTGAACTCGACCTCGTTCAACGCCGCCCGCATGATCGGCCCGGCCATCGCCGGCCTCACCATCGCGGCCGTCGGCACGGGCTGGGCCTTCCTGCTGAACGGCGCCTCGTTCGCCGCGGTGCTGGTTTCGCTCGCCTGCCTGCGCCTCGGCGCGCTGCGGCCAATCGCGCGGGCGCACCGCGTCAAGGGCAGCTTCACCGAAGGGTTCCGCTATGTGTGGCGGCGTCCCGACCTCATGGCGATCCTGGTCATGCTGTTCCTGGTCGGGACCTTCGGCCTCAACTTCCCGATCTTCATCTCGACCATGGCGATCGCCGTCTTCCACGCCGATGCGCAGGGGTTCGGCCTGCTGTCGTCGTGCATGGCGATCGGCACCGTCGCGGGCGCGCTGTGGAGCGCCGGCCGCGACCAGCCGCGCTTCGCCCTGTTGCTGGGCGGCGCCGCGGTCTTCGGGCTGGGCTGCACGCTGGCCGCGATGGCGCCGGGCTACTGGTTCTTCGCGGCGGCGCTGGTCGTCATCGGCGTGGCCGCCCTGACCCTCACCAACACGTCCAACAGCCTGATGCAGCTTACGACCGAGCGGGCCATGCGCGGGCGCGTGATGGCGCTCAGGGTCGCCATCGCGCTCGGCGGCACGCCCATCGGCGCGCCCATCGTCGGATGGGTGGCGAACAATTTCGGCCCGCGCTGGGCGCTCGGCGTCGGCGCGGCCTCGGGCTTTGCCGCCGCCGCCGTGGCCGTGTACGCCCTGGCGACCCGGGCGCACCGTCGCTGAGCGCGCCACTTGAGGCGGAGTAGTCTCCGCCGTGTGGCGCTCGTGCTCTTCGGAGCGCGGACCTCCAGGTCCGCTCATGATCATGATGCGGACCTGGAGGTCCGCGCGCCATATGAGCGGCACTGGAGTGCCGCGCTCCCGGCAATGATCTAGTCTGACAGGGGCGGCGCAACGGTCGCGCCGCGACGCCTCGGGAGGTGATCCGCCATGGAGATTTCCGGCAAGACAGCCATCGTCACCGGCGCAGCCTCCGGCATCGGCCTCGGCATCGCCACGGCGCTGGCCGAAGCCGGCGCCAACGTGGTGATGGCCGACATCGAGAAGGACGCGGTGGAACAGACGGCGCACCGTCTGTCCGGCACCAACAAGCAGGTGCTGCCGGTCCGGATCGACGTCACCCGGGAGCAGTCGGTGATCGACGCGCTGGCCGAGGCGGAACACCGCTTCGGCAAGCTCCACATCGCCTGCAATAATGCCGGCGTGCCGATGCACGGCACCCGGCTGGTCGACGTGCCGGTGGCCGACTGGGCCTTCGTCATCGGCGTCAACATCTGGGGCGTCATCCACGGCATCCGCCACTTCGTGCCGGCGATCCTGAAGCACGGCGAAGCCGGGCACATCGTGAACACCGCCTCGGTCGCCGCCACGCAGAACCGCCGCGGCACCAACCAGGGTCCCTATTCGATGAGCAAGTACGCCGTGCTGTCGCTGTCGGAGGCGCTGGAGCACGAACTCGAAGGCACCAATGTCGGGGTGACCGCGCTCTGCCCCGGCCCGATCGCCACCAACCTGGCCCAGGGCGCGCGCCACCGCCCTGATCACCTGGGCGGCCCCGAGCTGCGTCCGACCGCGGAGGCGGTGATGGCCGAGCGCCTGGCGCGGACCGGCATCGACCCGAAGCTGGTCGGCGAGCGGGTGATCGAAGCGATCCGCACCAGGACCTTCTACGCCTTCGTGAGCGCCGTCCCGCGCGACGTGATCAAGGCGCGGCACCGCCGCATCGAGGAGGCGCTCGAGACCCGCTGGGTGACGCCGTACTAGGCTTGAGCGAGCGAGAGGCATGGCGATGCCTCACGGTCCGCGACCTTCGCCCCTAGTTGTAGACCGCCTTGGTCCCTGGAACGGGCGAGTACCCGAAGGCGCCCATGGCCAGAATCCTGTCGCGTCCGCCAAGCTCCTTGATCTTCGCGGCCTGATCCTTGCGGGCAAGCGCGTCCGCCGCCTCGGGATCGACCACCTTGCGCAGCGCCGCCTCGCAATCCGCCGCAAGTCCGCGATAGCCCGCGTCCAGCGCGAGATCGCGCCGTTCGTAAGGATCGGCTTCGAGATCGAACAATTGCGCGCGCATGCCGACGTAATGGACGTATTTGAACTTGCCCTTGCGGATCATGAAAGCGCCGGTCGCGGCGCCGGCTGCGTGATACTCGCTCATCACCGCGCGCTTGCGCGCCTTTCCCCCGACGATATCCAGGAGCGGCGAACCCGGCAGATCCCGGTCGTCCGGATGAGGTTCCAGGCCGGCACAATCGACGATGGTCGGGAAGCAATCCACGAGCGAGACCGGCTCACTGCAGGCGACGCCTCGCGGCACGTCCGGGCCGGCCATGATCATCGGCACGGCGGCCGCATCCTCGTACAGGTTCGACTTGCCCCAAAGCCCCCGCGCCCCGAGATTGTCGCCGTGATCGCTCGTGTAGATGACGCGCGTTTCGCCGGCCAGCCCGTTGTCTTCGAGCGCCTTCACCAGGCGTCCGACATTGTGATCGACAAAGCTCACGAGGCCATAATAGGCGGCAATCGCCTTGCGCACCTTTTTCGCGTCGAACGCCTCGTCATAGACCTGGCACGCGCGCAGGGCGTCGATGAAAGGATGGCGCACGCGTTCGCCCTCGGCATAGTCGAACGGCAACGGTACCTCGTCTTCGGGATAGAGGTCGTACCATTGCGGCCGCGCGACCAGGGGAAAGTGCGGGCAGACGAGCGACACGAAGAGCATCCACGGCTTTCCGTCGGGCTTCTCCGCGCGCGCGCGCAGCCAGCCTTCCGCCGCTGCCGTGATGCGATCGTCGTAGGCTTGATAGGTCGAATCTCCGCAGCCTGCTTCCGCAGCGAGCTTGAGCGAGGCCACGCGCCGCGGCGGCGGATCGCGCAGCATTCCGATCGGGTCGCCGATGCCATCGACGATATGCAGCGGCATGTGTTCCCGGCTGAATCCGTTGTCGTCGTCAGCGCTGCGGAAGTGCAGCTTGCCGATCGAGTCGACGCGATGGCCCGCATCCCGCAAGCGATGCGCCCACGACGGAGTGCTGCCGTCATAGGCGATGCAATTGTCCCAGAAACGGATGTCGTGGACGTAGCGGCCGGTCTGAAGGCTGGCGCGCGAGGGCACGCAGATCGGCGAATTGCAGTAGGCGTCGGTGAAGCGCACGCCGCCGCTCGCCAGCCGGTCGAGATGGGGGGTACGGATCATGGGATGGCCGGCGCAGCCCAGCACCCGCTTGTTGTGCTCGTCCGACATGACGAAAAGGAGATTTCCTGGCTTCATTGACCGATCCTCACTGAACGTCGTCCTGCATGGCCACGCACTCGGCGACGGGCACCGACAGCTCGACGGCTTCTCCCGGGGCGAGGGCATGACGGCGACTGCCCTGCACGCGCAAGAGACCGGCACCGATATCGACCTGGTGCTCGACGATGTTGCCGAGGAACGTGCTTTCGACGACGGTGCCGGTGAGGACATTGATCCCGCCCGGCGAATCGGCCTGTCCGAGGACGATGGCCTCGGGGCGGATCGCAACCGTCACGTCGCCGGCCGCGCCGGGCGTGGCGTTGATCCGCGCGTCGTTGATCCGCGCCTCGATGACCTGCCGGCCGATCTGCACCTGGAAACGATCACCATTCCTGCCGATGATGGTGCCCGGCAGCTTGTTCACGAGGCCCATGAAATCGGCGACGAAGAGATTGGCCGGGCGCTCGTAGACATCGCGCGGCGTGCCGACCTGCTGCACCACGCCTTTGTTGAAGACGACGATGCGGTCCGACAGCGCCAACGCTTCGGCCTGGTCGTGCGTCACGTAGATGAACGTGATCCCGGTACGGCGCTGCAACGTCTTGATCTCGTCCCGCATGCGCTCGCGCAGCTTGGCGTCGAGATTGGACAGCGGTTCGTCGAGCAGCAGGATCGAAGGCTCGACCACGAGCGAGCGGGCGAGCGCCACCCGCTGCAGCTGCCCGCCCGACAACTGTCCCGGATGCCGCCGCTCGAGGCCCTGAAGGCCCGTCGCCTCGAGCATGCGCGCGACACGCGTGCCGATCTCGGCCCGGTCAACCCGGGCAACGCGCAGCCCGAAGGCGACGTTGTCGAACACGGACATATGCGGCCACACGGCGTAGTTCTGGAACACCATGCCCATGCGGCGCATTTCCGGCCGGACGATCGCCTGCGGCGACGACATCAGCCGGTCCGCGACATGGATCGTGCCCAGGTCGGGTGCGTGGAAGCCCGCGAGCGTGCGCAGCATCGTGGTCTTGCCGCAGCCCGACGGGCCGAGGAACGTCACGAACTCGCGTTCCGCAACCGAAAGGCTGACGTCGCGCAGGGCCTGAAAGGCACCGAACCGCTTGCTGATTGCCGAAATCTCGATGAAGGCCATGGCGTCAGACCTGCGCCCCCGGCTCGGCGGAGGCATTCGACAGCCAGTTGACCAGCCCCGAAAGCACCAGAACCACGGCGATCGTGAAGACCGCGAGCGCCGACACGACTTCGAGCTGGCCAAGATCGTTAAGGCGATAGATGGCGATCGCGATCGTTTCTGTGCCGCTCGCATAGAGCAGGATCGTTGCGCTGAGCTCACTGAACGACGGAATGAAAACGAGGAGGAAGGCGACGAGCAATCCCGGCCGGGACAATGGAAACAGGATGCGCCGGATGGCCACCCACCAGGAAGCGCCCGTGATGCGGCCCGCCTCCTCGAGCGACGCATCGACCTGGCGGAATGTCGCGTTGGCACTGCGTGTCGCAAGCGGCACGAAGCGCGCCACATAGGCGGCGAGCAGGATCCAGATCGTCCCGTAGATCGGGACAGGCGAACGAAGGAACGCCAGAAGGATGCCAACCGCCATCACCGTGCCCGGCAGGCCCAGGGGCAGGACGGCGAGATAGTCGAGCAGGCGGCGTCCGCGGACGGACGTGCGAAGATCGAGATAGGCCACGGAGGCGCCGATGACGAGCGCGACGGCGGCGGCCGTCGTCGCCAGCTTGGTGCTGTTGACGATGCTGCGCACCGACACCTGATCGTAGAAGAGCGCCGTGGCGAAGTGCGCCAGCGTGAAGTTCGACAGCGACGGCGGATCCGCCCAGCTCTTGGAGAACGCCGTCAGCGTAAGCATCCCGATCGGCGCCACGGCGCTGAAGAACACCACGGACAGGCAGAACAGCAGGAGCGGCCAGCGCCAGGCGCCGAGCGCAATCCGGGTCGTTCGCCCGCCGCGTCCGCCGACCGTCACATAGGAGCGGCGCTCGAGATAGCCGCGCTGCACCGCAAGACCGATGACCGTCAGCAGGACCAGCACGAGCGACAAGGCCGACGCCTCCGCCCAGCGCGGCGGATAGCTGCCGATCGTGGCGTAGATGCGCGTGGGCAGGAACACGATCTGCGCCGGAGTCCCGATGATCGCCTGCGGTCCGAACAGGGCAAGCGAGTTGATCGCCGCAAGAAGCGCGCCGCCGGTGATGGCAGGCGCGACCAGCGGCAGGGTCACGCGCAGCGTGATCTGCCAGCGCCGCGTCCCCAGGATCTGCGCCGATTCCTCGAGCGAACCGTCAACCGAGCGGAGCGCGCTGTATGTCAGGAAATAGGTGAAGGCAAAGACATGGATGCCGATCACGAAGATGATGCCACCCATGGTGAAGATGTTGACCGGCCCCGACTCGACCTCGATGAACATCCGCAGGACGCGATTGAATTGTCCCGCGTCCGGCCCGAACAGGATGATATAGGCGAGCGCGGTGAGGTAGGGCGGCGTGATATAGGACAGCGCCACAAGCGCATGCACGGCATTGCGGAGCCTCATGTCGGTCCGCGCCGTCGCCCATGCCAGGGGAACGCCGATCACGACGCTCACCACTCCCGTGCCCAGCGCAAGTTGCAAGGTATTGATCAGCGCGCTGTAGTTCTGCGAACGGGTGAAGACCCGAACGAAATACTCGATGCCGAATTCCCGCGGCAGGCCGAAGGCCGCGAGAATGAGCCACAGCAACGGATAGCCGACGAGCAGCAGCAGCAGGATCACGGCCACGCCGAGCACCAGCCCCTGCAAGCCGAAGCGTTTGACCCAGGCGTCCGGCGCTGGGACTACGCCGAGCGGCCGGCCCGCTGGCAGGGCGCCCCGCATGTCCACTCCCCTCGATGCTGCGCCAGCCTCAGCTGCCCCACTCGCCGCCGAAGATCGCGGTCATCTGATCGAGTATCTTGGTCCGGTTCTTCTTGTATTCCCCGGGGTCGAGGGTCAGCAGCTTCAGCTTGGACAAGGGCGGGCTGCCGGTCGGCGGCGCGACGTCGGTGCGGCTCGAGTACTTGCCGCCCTTGACGAGGATCGCCTGCCCTTCCGGGCTCATCCACCATTCGAAGAACAGCGCCGCGGCGTGCGGCCGCGAAGAACTCGCCAGCAATCCGCACGCGCCGGGCTCGGTCGGCACGCCTTCGGCAGGAAAGACATAATCGGTCGGCTTGCCCTGCACCTTCGAGCGCCAGGCGATGTTGTCGTTCTGGAGAAAACCCGCGCCGCGCTCGCCGCGTTCGAGAACCTGGGTGAGGACCTGCGGGCTCTGCACGCGCAGCGGCTTGCTTGCCGCCAGCGCCTTCACCAGGTCCCATCCGAGATGCTTTGCCAGCGTATAGATGCGCGGCGCGCCGTCGCCGGTGGCGCTCGAGAAGAACACCAGCCGCCCCTTCCTCGAGGACTCGCCGAGATCCGCCCAGCTCTTCGGCGGGTTCGAGCCGAACTCCCGGGTGTTGTACTGGATCACCGCCTGCGTCAGGCGATCGGTGATCCAGGTGCCATCCGGATCGCGCAAGTTCGCGGCGACCGCTCCGATCGCGTTCGACTGGAAAGGCTTCAGCAGCTTGCGATCCTTCATCACGAGCAGCGCGGCGAGGTCCGAGGCGTCGACCATGTCGACCTGGGCGCGGCCGGCGTCGGCCTCGGCCAGCACCTTGGCCGCAACGTCCGCGGCGCCGCCCCGGAAATACTCGACGTTGATGCCGTATTTCTCCTTGAACGGCGCAATGATGGCATCGACGATTTGCGTGTCGAGGCTGGTATAGAGAACGACCTTGCCCTCGGCTTTCGCCTTGGCGACATCGATCTGCGACGCCGCGGAGGGGCCGGGTGCCTGGGCGAAGGCGACCGATCCGAGCCCCGGGCCGAGCCCCGTTCCAAGCACCGCGATCGAGGAACCGGCGGCGAGACCTTCAAGAACCGAACGACGTCCAAGTCGCATGTCCCCCTCCCTGTCGATCCCGGCCGCGCTGAGGCGTGCCTGTTCTTGTTGCGGGTGCAGCGTTTGCGCGCACTCCCCGCAGGATGGTGACGCTCTTGCCCGGACCCGGCAATTGACCAACAGTAGCCGAAAATATGACCGGGAGGATATGTGATGGACCATCGGCAGCTTCAGCTTTTTCGCGCCGTCGCCGATCGGCTCAACCTCAGCCAGGCCGCCGAGGCGATGAGCATCACCCAGCCCGGCCTGTCCAAGAGCATGCACCGGCTGCAGCAGACGCTCGCCGTGCGGCTCTACCAGCGGCGCGGACGCGGCATCGAGCTCACCGAGGCGGGCCGCGTTCTCGCCCGGCACGCCAGGCTGGTCGAGACGCAGCTTGCCGACGCGCAGGCCGAGCTAATTGGAATTGCCGACGGGAAATGGGGCCACGCGCGTATCGGGGCGGGCCCTTCCTGGTTGAGCCGGCATCTGCCGGTGACGGTGTCGCGCATCATGGACCGGCATCCGAATATCCGCTTCACGGTCGACACCGCATTTCCCGACAAGCTGATCGGCCGCCTGCGCCTTGGCGAGCTCGATGTCGTTGTCGCCGCGCTGCCGGACAACCGGATCGATCCGGACCTGCGCTTCCTGCGATTGACGAGCGACGTTATCCGCGTCGTCGCGCGCAAGGATCATCCGCTCCTGCGCAAGCGCAATCGCACCCTGGTCGATTATGCCGCGCAGCGCTGGGTGCTCCCCGGCCGGCAGGAGCTGGTGCGCCAGCGACTCGCGCGCGCCTTCGTGCAGGCTGGATTCCCGGAACCGACGCCGGCAATAGAAGCCGATTTACTGTCTCTCATCCTCGCGACCCTCAGGATGACCGACTGCCTTGGCCTTACGACCACCCAAATCCTGGCCGAGAGGGAAGCGCACGGCGTGGTCGCCGTCGATCACGACGCGCTGCGGTTTCGCCGCGAGGCGGGCATCATCAGCCGCCGGCACGCAGACCTGTCTCCGTCGATCAGACTCGTGATCGCGGAGCTTCGTCAGATAGCCGCCAGGCACCGGGCAAACTGAGGGGGCCGGCGAAACACCCGGCTGGCCGTGTACGCCCCGGCAAACCGGGGACGCCGTCTCTGGGTTTCGGGACAGTGACGGCCCTTCGTTCTCTGGAGCGCGATGATATTGGGTCAACTCATTGCTCGAGCGCGGCACTCCAGTGGCGCCTCTTCACGCGCTTCAACATCACATGAGCGGCTGGGTCGCGGTCTACCGCGATGCCGACCTGCACAAATCAACGAGGAGGGCAGAACCGCTCGCCCTCCCCCCGAGCCCTCACGGGCGAACGCGGATGATCGTCTTCCCCTTGCGTCGTTCTGTCGGGTTCAAGGCGGCGACGGCATCGTCGAGGGTCGAGATGTTGCCGATGTTCGTCCGCAGCCGTCCGTCCCGCACCCGCTGGACGATCTCACTCAGTTGGGCACGATCGGTCTCGACGACGAAGTCGATCGCCAGGCCGTCGTCGGGCCGCGGCACGGGCGGCCCGACGACGGACACCAGTGTTCCTCCGGCTCGAATCAGGCGGGCGGACCGCTTGCCGATGTCGCCACCGATGACATCGAACACCAGATCGACGCCGCCGACGTCTTTCAGCGTGTCGTTGTCGAGGTCGACGAACTCCTTCGCGCCGAAGTCGAGCGCCTTCTGACGGTCGGCCGCGCGTCCGGTGCCGATGACATACGCGCCAGCCTCGCGCGCGAGTTGCGTCACCATCGAACCGACGGCGCCTGCCGCGCCGTGCGCCAGGACGCTCTGCCCCGCCTGAAGGCGGCCGTGCTGGAACAGTCCCTGCCACGCGGTGAGGCCCGAGATCGGCAGGCTCGCGCCCACCGTGAAATCGACGTCGCCCGGGAGCGGCGCGAGGTTGCGTGCCTCGATGGCTACATACTCCGCCAGGGTACCGTCGCGATGCCAGTCGGCGAGGCCGAACACTCGCTGTCCTACCGACAGGCCCGTCGTGCCGTAGCCGAGAGCGGTGACCACGCCGGCCAGCTCGTGGCCGGGGATCGACGGTGTCCGGTCACGGTTGCGGCGATCGGTCCAGGTCGAGGGCCACTCCATCTCAGTCGGGACGAATCCCGATGCATGAATCTGGACGATGACGTCGTTTATCGCTGCCGGCGGCTCGGGCCGCTCGGTCAGCTTCATCCCGGCCAATCCCGCGGCCTGGTCCGTTACCACGATTGCCTTCATGTGGATTGTCTCCTCGGTCATTTGTCTCTTTGCCGGATATGTTCCACCGATAAAAACTCGTTCGACGTATAATGCCGGGAGCATAGGTAAGATTCCCAGATTGCCGCACCATCGCGGCGCTGGGTGTCGCCGTACTAGGCGGTAAACCCATAGCCCTTGGCGAACGGCGGCTGTTGGCCGGATCAAGTGACCGGCAAGCTGCCGAGCGACCCGAAGATGAAGATCGAGATCATGGTTGTGGCGGCCCGGCAGCCGACCTACCCTCTTGCCGTCCGCACGAGGAGGTCCCCATGACCATGACCAAGGGTGTCGTCGTGCCGCCCGGCGGCGGCAAGCATCTCCAGGAAGCGTCGGGCCAGGCCATGTCCCTGAAGCTGTTCGGTCGCGAGACCGGCGAGAGCGTGACCCTGTTCGAGCAGACGGTGCCGGCCGGCTCCAGGAACAGCTGGCTCCATCTGCATCGTGACAGCGACGAGATCGCCTGGGTGCTCGAGGGCGAGTTCACGTTCAAGATCGGCGAGGAGGTGACGACCGGTGGGCCGGGCACCTGCGCCTTCCTGCCGCGCAACGTGCCGCACGCCTGGATGAACAGCGGCAGCCAGCCGGGCCGGGTCGTGTTCCTCTATACCCCGGCCGTCGCCGGCCGCTTCGTCGAGGGAATGCTCGAGCGGCCGGCCGACGGCGATCTCGACAAGCGGCTGGAGGAGTCCGGCTGGGAAGTGCTCGGGCCCAATCCGCTGTAGGACCGACTTTCGCTGAAAGGGGGAGTCTCAACTGTCACCCCGAGCGTAGCGAGGGGCCTTTGAAGCCGCAGGAAAGGTCCCTCCCTTCGGCTTCGCTCAGGGCAGGCGCTGCGCTCGCGAAGACAGTGAACCCGTATCAGGCACTTCTGATTCCAAGTACTGAACCGAACTGATTGGTTTCGACAAGGGCGACCGCGCGCTTGACGCGAAGGCCCCGACAGCGTGGCCGGGGCCAGGTGTTGCCACGCCGCCGGTCCCCGGACGTCACCCCCGGGAGCCGGTCGCAGGGGCCTCTGCGGGATCCGGCAGCTCCGCCCAGAAGTTCGTCAGAACCTCAGCAACCGGCGCGGGCGTCTCCTCCGGCCACCAGTGGCCCACGCCCGCCAGATGCGCCATTTTCGCGCCCGATCGCTGCGCTGCCCACTCATGCTGCTCCAACGTCCCGCTGGCTCGCCCCAGGTCGTCGACGGCGATGAGAGCCAGCCCCGGGCGTTGTGCGGCGCTCGGCAGGAGCTGTCCCGCTTCAGCCATCGCCGGCTGTCGTGCCGACCGCAACAGCTTGAGGACGGCGCGACCCATCTCGGGATCCATGCCTGCCGCGACCCGCTCCGCCATGCGCCCGGTCATCCCGAGGGCCGACGTCACCGCGAGTCGCTGCTCCAGGTCGCCTCCCCACAGCTCCTGCACCGAGGCTTCCCCTGGGCCCTCCTGCTGCCACACCTGTGCCCGCGGATGCCAGACGTAATCGGGCGCGAACACGCCGAGTGCATCGGAGGCCCAACTGCGGATCAGATCCGGACGGCTCATGGCCAGCGCCGCGACGTGGATTCCGCCCCAGTCGTGTCCCACCAGGTCGACCGGAGCGCGGAACAGCTCCAACTGAGACGCCAGCCAGTCTCGATAGGTCGTCGTCGACGAGTTCGAAGCCGCGGGGCGCGGGGACGCCGAACCCGGGCGGGGACAGGGCGACCGCGTCGGCCCGGTCGAGCTCCGCGATGAGCGGTCCCCAGATGGCCGCTGACTTGGGGTTGCCGTGGACGAGGACGAGTGGCGTGCGCGACATGAGGTCACCTCTTAAATACTTGTTGATTGACACACAACTATCATGGCATGACCGACCTGCAGGTACCAAAATCGATCGTTCCTGCCGGGCCGCTTGCGCGCATACTGGCGGACGATATGCTTCGTCGACCCGATGTCTGAACAGTCCTGATGCCCGATCAGCCTCCCGCTCGCCGCACGCAGCAAGAGCGTCGCGAGCAGACCGAACGCAAGGTGGTAGCTGCCGCGACGGCGCTGATCGCCGAGCACGGGTCGCGCGCGCTCACCCTGGCGGAGGTCGGCGAGGCCGCCGGCTACAGCCGGGGGATCGTCTCTCATCACTTCGGCAGCCGCGAGAATCTGCTCCGCGCGGTGATGCGCGATGCTCAGGCCTTCAACCTCCCGGATCCTGGGGAAAGCGCCGGAGTCTGGCTGGCGGCCACGGTTCGCGCCTACCTGAAGAACGTCACCAACAAGCGTCCGGCTGCCCGCGCGTTCCTGCAGATGTGGGGCGAGGCGATTGCCACCGATCCCGTCCTGATGCCGCTCTACGCGGAACAGGACGCCCGCTTCCGGCGCCTGCTCGCCGATAAGGTCCGCGAAGGGATCCGCGATGGCTCGGTGCGAGCAGACGCCGACCCCGAGGCGATGGCCGTGTCCCTCCTTGGCCTCCTGCGCGGGATCGCACTGCAGCTGATCTCGACTCCACCCCCGGCGCGGGTCAAAGCGATCATCGACGAAGCCGAGCGGGCCACCCGGCGTGCGCTGAGACCGTGATCCGAAGGCCTTCGGTGCGGGGACGCGCGGAGACTGGGCTCGGGAACTCATTGATCAGAGCCAGAAGATGACGGTTGCAGCGATGCAGATGGCTGAGAAGAATGTGTGGGCGCAGCGGTCGCAGCGGGTGGCGATGTGGCGCCAGTCCTTGAGCTTGGCGAAGAGGTTCTCGACCTTGCGAGCGCCCTTGTGGTCGCTCATCTGGCCTTCCGAGAGCAGGCAGCTTGGATCGCCGATCCCCCGTACATCGCCAGCCGGCTTCGCTTCGACGTGACCCCGATGGCGGACTTCCTCGGCCTCCCGGCGAACGGCCGACGCGTGACGTTCTGCGAGAACGTGTTCTACGAGTTCCAGAATGGCCGCGTGCGGCGGGTCTGGTCCGTCATCGACAAGGCCGCCCTCGAAGCGCAACTCTGATGCCTTGCCGGACCCGAGTCCTTCCGAGGATGGTTGTCGAGGATCGATTCGTCACCCGCCGAGACGATGGCCTGGGCCAGCTGCGGGCCAGGAAGCGGCGCCGCCTGCCGACCCGTTCCGGATCAGGGCTCGGCGCCGAGCCTCTCGGCATGCCACTTCAGGTGATCCTCGATGAAGCTCTGGATGAACCAGTAGGAATGGTCGTAGCCGTCATGCCGGCGCAGGACCAGCGACTGCCCGGCGTCACGGGCGGCCGCTTCGAGCGCGTCGGGGCGGAGCTGGCTGTCGAGAAACTGGTCCTGCAGGCCCTGGTCGACCAGGATGGGTCCCGGAAACGGCGCCTTGCGCATGAGCAGGGTGGCGTCCCAGTCCGCCCAGCGCGCGCGATCGGCGCCCAGGTAGCCGCCGAAGGCCTTGATGCCCCACGGCACCGCCACCGGGTTGGCGATCGGCGCGAAGGCCGAGACCGAGCGATAGGCCCCCGGAGTCTTCAGCGCGACGACGAGCGCGCCATGGCCGCCCATGGAGTGGCCGAAGATGCCTTTGCGCTGCCCGTCGGCGGAGAACCGGGCCTCGACGAGCGCCGGCAGCTCCCGGGTCACATAGGAGAACATGCGGTAGTGCCGGCGCCACGGCTCGGCCTCGGCGTCGAGATAGAAGCCCGCGCCGCTGCCGAAGTCCCAAAGGTCGTCCTCGCCCGGCAGGCCGAGGCCGCGCGGGCTGGTGTCCGGCGCCACCAGGATGAGCCCGAGCTCGGCGGCGAGGCGCAAGGCGCCGGCCTTGATCATGAAGGTCTCTTCCGTGCAGGTCAGGCCCGCAAGGTAGTAGAGCACCGGCAGGCGGCGCGCTGCGACAGCAGCGGGCGGCACGTAGACAGCGACCTTCATCTCGGCGCCGATCTCCCGCGACGCATGGGAATAGAAGCCGATGGTCCCGCCGAAGCAGGCCTGCTCGCTGCGAACTGTCAGCACGATGGGTCTCACACACGGTTGCGATGGGCCGGGCATCGTAGAGAGAACGGTCCCCGATCGCCATGATCCGGCGAGCGACCCGGGGAAAAGCACATGGCAGGAATAGGCGGCCTCGGCTTTGCGCGCCGCCTCTTGGGAGGGACGACTTCAGCTTTACCCGTCGCAGCAGCTTGTCGAACCCAGGTCTTCCACTCCGCTTCCCTTCGACTTCGCTCAGGGCAGGCGCTTCGGTCGAGACGACGAACGGCTTCGACATCATGCCCTACCCTCCCGGATGAAGCCCCGGCGCCTCCCGCCCCGTCCGGGCCACGTATTCCGTGTAGCCACCGCCCGTACTGATGAACACCGTCGGGTGTCAGCTCGAGCACGCGGTTCGACAGGGCGGCCAGGAAGTGGCGGTCGTGGCTGACGAACAGCATGGTGCCTTCGAATTCCCCCAGGGCGGCGATCAGCATCTCCTTTTGGTCGCCATGTCGAGATGGTTGGTCGGTTCGTCGAGCACCAGGAAGTTCGGCGGATCGAACAGCATCCTGACCATGACCAGACGGGCCTTCTCGCCGCCCGACAGCACGCGGCAGGGCTTCTCGACATCGTCGCCGGAGAAGCCGAAGCACCCGGCCAGCGAGCGCGTGCGGCGCTCGGCCCGGCCTTCGCCTTGGCAGAGCCCGCGCTGCGCGCCGCTTCGAGCAACGCCCTGCGGGACATCCGGTCGAGCGTCGCCCGGACGGGAACCAGCCGGACCGCCGGCTGACCATGACGCGTGAGAACGACCTCGTCGCCGGCCTCGGCGCGGCGCACCAGCTCGGTCAGCTGGCCCTTGGCCTCGCTTACGGAAATCCGCATGCCTTGCTCCGTGAGCCATTCTCTGCCGGAAATCGTCACGGTCCGAGGCCTGCTTCGCCCGCGCGTGGGCAGGCGTGGTCTGCCTCACTCCCACTCGATCGTGCCCGGCGGCCTCGACGTGATGTCATGTGTCACCCGGTTGGTCCCCCGCACCTCGTTGATGATGCGGTTGGCAACGCGGCTTGGGAAGGCGTGGTCGAACGGGTAGTAGTCGGCCGTCATGCCGCCGCCTCAGCCGAACGTTTCGACCTCGGGTGCATTCACCTCGAGCAGTGAACCGGCAGCGTCGAACTTGTCGATGAAGACGAGTTCCTTCTCGATCTCGTGGGCGAATTTCTCCAGGGCTTTCTTGGGGTCGATGTCGACGTGGTCCGGCGGGGTCTGGTCGACCTGGCTGAACTTGATGGTGATGGCTCTCGAATGCTGAACCATGTTGCGCCGGGCCGCCTTCAGGTCGCCAAAGAAACCCTGTTCGACGGTAAGCGTGCTCGGGATGATGTGAAGGCTCATGCTGTCGGCCTTCACTTCGACGGTCTCGTCGGCCTTCTGGGCGACGTGGGTTTCGAGCACGACAATATCGAGCGAGGCGGCGTCGCGGAACTGCTCGGGGTCGAGGTTGTAGACCTCGACATTGGCGCGACCGACATAATGGTCGGGGTTCTCGCCGCCCCCGGGGGTCGCATCGAAGCCGATGTGCACGCGGATGCGGACGTGGCCGTCGCGCTCGTTGAGCAGCATGCGCTGAGTGCGCAGGATGGCGTCGCCGGTCTCGAACCTGGTTTCGGCATCTTCGCCGGTGGGACGGTCCTGGATGCAGTCGTAGACTTTGCAGGCGATCTCGAGGGTCCGGTCGACCGGCTTGGTGGGAAACCAGTTCGTGGTCTCGCCGGGCGGCGGCGATGGAGTGAAGTCGCAGAGGTCGATGCGCGTGCCGTTGACGAGGAGAGCGTAGCCGAGTTGGACCCGCCCCATCTCGCTGCGGCGGGCCATGTCGAAATGGAACTTCTTGACGCCTGTCTTGAACGTCCGCACGGCACGATAGACCTTTTTGGGATCGGGCGCGTGGCGCGCGAGCCGGCCCAGAGTTATGGGCTCATCAATCGTGGGGCCTTCGGGCGAGACATAGCTGTAGAGCGCGTCGCTCAGCGCGGCGAAGTCCGAGCCGATGGGCGGCTGCGCGGCAGCCCAGAGCTTCTGCTGGAGCTGGCGCAGCATGTTGAGGCCGGAAGCGGCGACCACCTGGTCGACGAGGGGGCCGTGCGCGGCGAGGGCACGGTTGAGGGCGTCGGCGGGGTCAAGAGCCTTGGAGGAATTCAGGAACGTCGCCCGAGGCGGCGCCGGGGAAGTGCGTGGTGTGGTAGGATTTGTTGAAGTTGCCGAAGATCTGGATGGAGCTGATGCCGGAGACCGGATCGGCGGCGCCGATGAGGACGCCGTCGGGCGCGGCACCCTCGAACGGATTGATCAGCTTGCCGCCCGCGCCGAAGCCGGCCTCGGGCTTGGCGACATAAAGGCTCGCGCGCCATTGCTGGATCATGGTGTCGAGCTTGTCGGCGAATTCGCCCAGCTCGTTGCGGTAGTAGTTGGTGGAGCGGAACGCGGGCTCGATGGCGAGCGCGGCCTCGAGCCGGACGTGAAGGCACCGCACGAGGATCGTGTGGAAGTAGCCGACGTCGAAGATGGTCGAGGCCAGCTCGGTCAATACCTCGCTGGGCTGCCCGCCGGCGCGCACCAGGCAGGGCGAGCCGGCGGCGTCGATCCAATGGCCGCTCTGTGCCTTATAGCCGTAGTTGTCGCGCGCGAAGGTAATGGTCCAGTAGGCGGCATTGAGCATCTGGCGGATGGCGTCGTCGAGCAGCAGCAGGCGATCGCCGAGGTCGCGCAGGTTTTCGGGCGAGCGCGAGGTCTTGAGGGTGTCGATGGCGCCGTAGGTCGTTTCGGCCAGGATCAGCCAGCCGGCGGCGTTCTGCTTGAGCTCCGTCTCGGCGGTGGCGGCCAGATGTTTGTAGATGGCATCGGTCTGCGCCTTGATCTGTTGCACAGCCTCGGCCGTGGGGTCAGCGGCCTTGGTGTCGAGAAGCCCGACCTTGCTCAAGAGGTCCTTGGCGGTATTGAACCAGCCCACGACTGTGACGATACCGGAGGCGATGTTGGCCGCCGCCCCGATGAGGTTGAACATCGTCTCGAGGTCGTCGCCCTTGAACTTGAGGAAGGTCAGGCCCTTGCGCAGAGCTTTGTAGTCGTCCTTCTTGGGCAGGAACCAGTCGAGCGGCGTTCCAGTCGTGGCGTCGGTCGCCTGGCCGTTCTGATGGTTGGTAAGCACGAAGATCGGGCCTGACCGGTTGCTTTCGAGGAAGTCGTCGCCCTTTTCGAACGGGCGGAAGGCACCCGAGAGCGTGGTCGGGTTGTGCATGGCATCCCCTTTTTCGCAGTCCGCAAGCCACTGAGGGAAGTCTGAGGCGTCGACGCTCGCATGGTGACAATACTCGCGTCAACGCTCGCACTGATTGCCGAAGAGAACAGGATACTGCGAGATACTCTCGCAGAGTCCGGATCACTCCCACTCGATTATTCTTGTCCTTGGTAAAGGGTTGAATTCTCAGCGCAATTTCTGCGTGCACTGAGGCACCGTTTGCCCGATCCGTCGGAAATTTGCGCTCCTGATCTGGAACGGAAATTTCGACGTCCGCGACCAGCTCGGCTTCAGGGACTATCGGCAGCGATTGGCTGACCTTCGACATTCGCCGCAACGATACAGCACCCGTTCAGGCGGCGTACGTGCGTCGGCTTCTGATCAGAGCGTCGAATGGGCAAGTTGGACAGCTACTCTGGCAATCCGGCTGCTCGCAGAGCATCGCCAAGAGATGCTGCAAGCTCCGGAGCACGGTTCACGCCCAGAAATTGGCGGCTGTACCGAAACGGGGGGTGCAGTTCCGGGATCCTGGCCGCAGCCGCCCTAGCCTCTTCAAGCCGTCCGAGTTTGGCGAGCACCGCGCTCAACTACACATAAGTGATGCTATGTGCAGGATTGGCCTGAACGGACCTGTAAGCCGCACGCGCGGCTTCTTCATAGCGGCCGCAGTGGAAATGACCCATCGCCTGTGCGTCAAACGCGGCCCAAGCCCAAGCACAGAGATTCCACTTGCGGCCGTATGTCCCTCTGGCTCGCCACGCTTGTCGTTGGCTCACGCTGCAGGCATTGTGCCGCCCATGTCGGATGTCGTGTCGCCTCTCCCGACGTGGTTGACGTATCAGCAGGTGGCCGAGCGGCTGGGCCTACGTAGTGCCAGCGCTGCCGCGGCGAGGGCCAGACGCGCGAAGTGGCCGAGGCGAATCCGCAATGACACCCTCGAAGCGGAAGTCTGCGTCCCGACCGAAGTGCTCGCCGCTGGCCCGCGGAAGGTGCGGGAGCGACGCCAACCGCCTGATGCTGGTGCTGATGCCCGAACGACCGCCGAAGCCGTAGCCGCCGCCGTAGCTCCGTTGCAGGGCATCGTCGAGACTTTGTCAGCCGAGCTGAAGGTGGCTCGCGATGCCAACGACGCGCTGCGCGATCAACTCGCTGCTGCCCAAGCCGAGGCGGCGGAGCTGAAAGGCAAGTCTGTCGCCCTCGAGGCCGCCCTGGAGCGTGAAGTTGTCGATCGTCGCGGCCTGCAGCAGCAGGTGGATCATGTTCGCCGGGAGCGCCAAGCGGCGCAGGAGCGCGTTGTCCAAGCCCAGGCCCAGATCCTCGATGAACGACGCCGGCTGCAAGCCAACGAAGATCTGGCGACACGGCTCAAGCGCGAATTGCAGGAGATGAAGCAAGTGAACGAACGCCGCCGGTGGTGGCGGTGGCGATGACCGAAAGCGCCTGAAAAATGCCGTCGGGGGGCGAAGGCATCCGAGAGGGCTTAGGGTCAAAACCCAATGAAGCTTGTTTGTCTACTTCTGCTTTAGGGTCGGTTCCAGACATTGGACACGTTGAGTAGTTCGTCACAGTTCGACCCATAGCGGTCGCCGAACAATGTCCGCTTCCACGCCGCTATCAAAAGTATAGCGGGCACTGGGCCGAGAGCCCAGCTTATGAGTATTGCGAGTACACCAAGGTAGCGAGGTATCGTGATGTTCAGAGCCTTTGTCTACGGAATTGTGACGGCAATGTTCGTCGCCCTGCTGGGCGGCTACTTGATTCTGCGCGACGGCTTCGTTCCTGCCAACGCCGATGCCACGCCCGGTTCGCTGGAGCGATGGGCGGCGGGAACATCGTTGGATGCGACCCTCGCCCGTGAGGCGCCCAAAGGGCCCGATCCCGTCGCGCTCACGGACGGGAATTTGATCGCCGGTGTCGACCTCTACGGGCGGCACTGTGCCATCTGTCACGGCACGGCGAAGGGAAAGGCATCAGCTTCGCCGGTTGCGAACGGCCTCTATCCTCAGCCGCCGCAACTGGCGACGGAGGGCGTGGAAGACGACCCGGAAGGCTACAGCTTCTGGAAGATCAAGCATGGCATCCGCTGGACTGGCATGCCCTCTTGGAAGGCAACGCTGACCGACCAGCAGATCTGGACCCTCGCCCTGTTCCTGAAGCACATGGACAAGCTTCCGCCCACTGCGGAGCAAGCTTGGCAACAGGTCCACAATTGAGTTGTCCAGACCATCGGCGATAGTAGCGGCTCGATTTATCGGTCTGGTCCGACCAATCGTATGCCGGGCAACACCTTCGTGAAGATGTCGTGGTGGCCCGCAAGCCATGACCCATGTCCGCGATTTTCCGATCCTGACTCCTTTGGCCAAGTTGCGAGTCGCGCGTCTGAAGCAGAACCGAGGTGAGCGGCTAGATCCAATCTTGGCCAAGTATGGTGGGCCGGCGTCGCCTCCTGGCCCTTTTTGCACGACTGTGGCGCGCCGCGCCTGGGCAGCTATCGGGGGTGGACCGGACCAGCACCGATGGCGCTGCAACCGACGCGAATGACCCTAAGCGGCCATGCGGCCACTTTCCCGCCACTACGGTAGCGGCTCGGCCGGTGATGGAGTATCAGACGAAACTCAAGCCGGCATTCCAGGCGAGCCCATGACCGACGACAAGGTAGCCGCCTTCGCAGGAAGTTTGGCGGAATTTTACGACCGCTATCTCGTGCCCTTGAACTTCGCCCCGTACGCCGAGGTCGTGGCAGATCGGGCGGCTGCACTTGACCCGCGTCGCGTGTTGGAGACGGCTGCGGGCACCGGTGTGGTCACAGAAGCCCTGTCCCGGAGGCTGCCGCCCGACGTGCCCATCACAGCCACGGACCTCAATCTGCCAATGATTGAACGCGGCAAGACGAGGGCTGGCATGGAGCGCGTCGTCTGGCAGCAGGCTGATGCGATGAAACTGCCATTCTCCGACGCTGCGTTCGACCTCATCGTGTGCCAGTTCGGCGTCATGTTTTTCCCCGACAAGCCGGCTTCGTTTCGTGAGTCCTTCCGCGTCCTTGCTCCCGGCGGGACTTACCTGTTCGTGGTGTGGGACGACTACGCCACCATGCCCGATTTGCCTTTGTGGATCGCAACGCTTGCGGTGGGGGACATGCTCGGGCGTAATCCGCGGACACTGCTGAGCCCGGGCTACTACGACGAACCCACTATTCGTGCGGACTTGGCTGCAACCGGATTTCACGAGGTGCGCATCGAGCGGGTCGCGAGACCAGCGAAGGCGGCGTCGGCGCGGGAGGCGGCGGTGACCACGGTGCAGGGGTCACTGCTGCGCACGGCGATTGAAACAGCAGACCCATCTCGCCTCGGGGAGGTGACGGACGCGGTCGAGCGGATCATGCGAACTCGGTTCGGTGACGGACCGGTCGAGGGAGAGAACAAGGCGCTGATCGTCACAACGACAAAACCGCGGTGACGGTCTTGGTCATCGCAACTACCTTTCCGCCGTAGCCGCTCGCGATAGGGCTCGAATTCCGAAATTTGAGCGGCTTCACGGATTGTTCGAGCACGAGCGTCCTGCCCGCGCCTCGTGCAGCAGCACAGCCGCGACTGAGGAGTTGACGCCGCCCGACAGGCCGCAGCTCACGCGGCCCTTGCCGACCCGGGCGCGGACCTGGCCTCTCATCGGGACGACGAACGAGCTTGTCTGAAGCCGACATTATTCTGGAAGTTTTTTCGACGTTCGAAGCCTGCGGCAGGGGCGACCAGTTCCTACTTCACGAGCCCTTCTAGGCCCCCGGATGGAGCCCCGGCGCCTCGCGGCCCGTCCGGGCCACGTATTCCGTGTACCCACCGCCGTACTGATGAACGCCGTCGGGCGTCAGCTCCAGCACGCGGTTCGACAGCGCGGCCAGGAAGTGGCGATCGTGCGACACGAACAGCATGGTGCCCTCGAAGTCGGCCAGGGCGGCGACCAGCATCTCCTTGGTCGCCATGTCGAGATGGTTGGTCGGTTCGTCGAGCACCAGGAAGTTCGGCGGATCGAACAGCATCCTGGCCATGACCAGACGGGCCTTCTCGCCGCCCGACAGCACACGGCAGGGCTTCTCGACATCGTCGCCGGAGAAGCCGAAGCAGCCGGCCAGCGAGCGCAGCGCCCCCTGTCCGGCCTGCGGGAACGAGTGGTCGAGCGATTCGAACACCGTGTCGTCGCCGTCCAGCAGGTCCATGGAGTGCTGGGCGAAATAGCCCATCCGGACGCTGCTGCCGACGGTCACCGTGCCCTCGTCCGGCTCGGTCGCGCCGGCCACCAGCTTCAGCAGGGTGGACTTCCCCGCACCGTTGGCGCCCAGCACGCACCAGCGTTCCTGGCGACGCAGCCGCAGATCGAGCCCCGAGTAAATCGGCTGGCTGCCATAGCCCTTGTGAACGTTCCGGAAGCTCGCCACGTCATCGCCCGAGCGCGGCGGGCTGCGGAACTCGAACTGGACGGACTGGCGACGCCGGGGCGGTTCCACCCGTTCGATCTTGTCGAGCTTCTTGACCCGGCTCTGGACCTGGGCGGCGTGGGAGGCGCGCGCCTTGAAGCGCTCGATGAACTTGATCTCCTTGGCGAGCATCGCCTGCTGGCGCTCGAATTGCGCCTGGCGCTGCCGCTCGCCCAGCGCCCGTTGCTGCTCGTAGAAATCGTAGGTGCCCGAATAGGTGGTGAGCGAGCCGCCGTCGATCTCGACGATCTTGCCGATGATGCGGCTCATGAACTCGCGGTCGTGCGAGGTCATCAGCAGCGCGCCGTCGTAGTCCTTGAGGAAATCCTCCAGCCAGATCAGGCTTTCGAGGTCGAGATGGTTGCTGGGCTCGTCCAGCAACATGGCGTCGGGCCGCATCAGCAGGATGCGGGCGAGCGCCACGCGCATCTTCCAGCCGCCGGACAGCAGGCCGACGTCGCCGTCCATCCGTTCCTGACTGAAGCTCAGGCCCGCGAGCACCTCGCGCGCCCGCGCCTCCAGCGCATAGCCGTCGAGCTCCTCGAAGCGCCCCTGCACCTCGCCATAGCGCTCGACGAGGGCGTCCATGTCGCCGGCCCCGTGGCCAACCAGCGCCGGATCGACCATGGCCGGATCGACCATCGCGGCCTCGAGCCTGGCCATTTCGCTGGCGAGCGCGCTCACCGGCCCGACGCCGTCCATCACCGCCGCGACCGCGCTCTTGCCCGACATCTCGCCGACATCCTGGCTGAAATAGCCGATCGTCATGCCGGGATCGATCGTCACCTGGCCATCGTCGGGCTGCTCCTCGCCGGCGATCATGCGGAAAAGCGTCGTCTTGCCGGCGCCGTTGGGCCCGACAAGTCCCACCTTCTCTCCCTTCTGGAGGCCCATCGACGCGTCGATGAACAGGATCTGATGGCCGTGCTGCTTGCTGATGTTATCGAGGCGAATCATGGGGCACGTGCTGACGGCAAAGAAGCGGCAACGCAAGCGCCAGCCAAACCATGAAATTGCGGCTGATTGTCTCCTCCGACCTTCCAGGCATCCAGTCATGCCGTCGGCGATCGAAGGCACCAGGCCGATCAAGCCTGTTCGCCAGGACAGCATGCAGCTCTCCTGATCTTCTACCCTCTTCGTCCCGGGCGGCGATGGAGATGCACGTCGCCGCCCTGAACGAGGCCCTCGTCAACATCCCGCCCGAACGGGTGCGCTTCCACGCCTGCTGGGGCAACCGCGACAGCCCGCACGTCAACGACGTGCCGGCGCCCGACGTGCTACCGGTCTGCTACCAGGTCAAGGCCGGCGCGCTCTGCCTGCCCTTCGCCAATCCGCGTCACAGCCACGAGGTCGACGCGTTCAAGACACAGAAGCTGCCCGATCGCATGGCCCTGGTCTGCGGCGTGATCGAGACGACGCACAACTACGTCGAGCACCCGCTTGTGATTGCCGAGCGGCTGGAGCGCGCCGTGCGCGCCGTCGGCGACCGCGAGCGCGTCATGGCCGGCACCGATTGCGGCTTCGTCACCATCGTCGGCGACACCCAGGTGTCGGAGGACGTGGTCTGGGCCAAGCTCGAGGCGATGCGCGACGGCGCGGCCGTCGCCAGCAGGCGGCTGTGGGGTTGAGGTGGCGGCGATATTGACGAAAGCGCAGGGTGATCAAGCAAGTGAATTTGCCCTGCCAGGTTCGATCTTGAGACCGGCAATGTCCACTTGCTGCGGCGACAGGAGTTGCAGCTGCCCATCGGCGCCGGCCGCCAAGGTGTGGATGTAAAAGCGCGTCGGCTCGTCGTCCCTGACCCCCATGATCGGCGACGGCGCCGAGACGATCTTCAGGCTGCCGCAAGCGCCGATCCAATCTATGTGGCGATGGCCATGCATCACGATGGCGCGGCCCGCGAACGCATCGAGTTTGCGGACGAACCAGCTGCCATTGACGAGAGCGGTTCCCACGCGCTCGGAGAATGCCGACACCGGCATGGGATATTCCAGCACATGGTGGTGCAGGGCGATCACCCACAGGGCCCTCGGAAACCTGGCAGTCGCCGCAGCCAGGCGGCGGGCCTGCTCGGCAGAGATCAATCCGAGTGCGTTGGTGAATGAAAAGTGTGTTTCGGCATTCGAGTTCAGCACCGCCACACCGAGTCCTTCCGCCGTACTCGGCGGCAAGATCATCGGGAACTGATCATTCCACACGCTGCCGAGTGCCCTGGACAGCCGTAACGAACCCGTGTCGGCAAACGCCGCAATCTCCTGCCTGCGCGCGGCCAACGCACCGGCGAGCGTCTGCACGAGTTCTCCGGATCGATGAGCGACGACGTGCAGGCGATCGCCCTGCACAGCGGCGATTGCCGACAGCGCGCGCATCTGGCGGAGCCGCTTTCCGGGGCTGAACGGCAGATCGAGCCTGGCCGGATTGGTACGATCGACGATGTTCACGTCGTGATTTCCAGGCACCACGACCATCCGTTCGGCAAGAGCAGGATGGTGCCCGACAACGTCGAGAAATTCAGCCCACTCCGTCGAGCGGCCGGCATCCGTCACATCCCCGGTGATGAGGATGAGATCCAGTGGCTGGGCCAAATGCGCGGCCTCGAGGCGATCCAGAACCTGCCTCAGGCGATCGTTGCCACGCGGACCGCCCCGCCCGCTTTCGATACGGAAGCCGTAGTGCTCGCCAACCACGTGGATATCGGAAAGATGGACGACCCGCCACGTGCGGCCGCCGGGCGGTGCGGAGTCGAAGCTGCGAAAGTCGCGCAGCTGCTTCATGCTCGCATCGGCAACGCCCCAGGCGAGTGCGGCGACCGCAAGGTAGATCGAAATGACGACGACGGCATTGGCCACCGTGGGAACGATGAGGCTTTGCGGAGAGAGGATGTCTGCAAGTGTGCCCACCCAGCGCGTGGCCGGCCAGACAAGGAATGCGACCAGACCCGCCAATGCGCACACCACAACGCCGGCCCCGGCGGAACATATCGCGCGCAGCCGCGCGAGCTTGGCTACATCTGAACGGTCGCCGAGGCTTTTTTCTGCCAGATGACGCAGAGCTTCCCGGCAAAGCGCATAGCCCGGTTGAACGGCCAGTGCATTGAGTGACCAGAAATTCGCTTCAGCCATCCGGAAAAGAGGTCGCCAGCCATACCATCCCACGGCGGCAACCAGGAGCAGGATGAGCCCCGCGCCAAGGCCGCCCAGCTCGGCGACGCTTCCCGAAGCCTTTGCCAGCCATGCTGTTGCCACAAGCGGTGCAAGCCCCAGCAGAATTGCCGGCAGCACGATCGAGAGCACCACGGCAAACAACAGCTTCGGCAAGCTGATTTCGGCCAGAAGACTGCCGGCGATTGCCAGGAACGACCTCTGTACCGTGCTCGAGGCATCGTCCTCGACGTCACCTTGGCGCGGGTCGACAAGCGGCCTCTCGATGGCGGGTTTCCTGGTCGCGGCGTCGCGATGAACGTTCGATCCGGCCATGTCATGTACCCGGTTCCCAAACCGTCGAACAGGCCGGCCACATCGCCGGGCCGAGGGAACCCTAACAGCCGCTCATAAAAACGCCAGCACGGCGCCTTTGGCCACGCTGCGTGGAAAACTGTACGAGTTGGAGGAGGCGTCGCGTCTGGGCTTCCGTCTCGCCCGGCTTCGCCGCTTCGGCACCATCGTCGGCGACACCCAGGTGTCCGAGGACGTGGTGTGGGCCAAGCTCGAGGCGATGCGCGACGGCGCGGCAATCGACGCCGCCCGACAGGGCCGCTACCGCTTGCAAGGGTTCGCCCAGCGCAGGCCGGCAAACCGCGCAAAGTCGGTGTCGGTCGAGTAGAGGACATAGCCGCGCTCCATCGCCAGCACCGCAAGATGGGCATCGGTCGTCAGGTTTCCGGCGGTCCCGAGCCTCTCGAGCACGTCGCGGAGGCGGGAGAAATGCGAGTCCGACGGCTGCACGACATGGACGTGCGGGAGCTCCAGCCAGGCCTGGAGGCGCGCCATGACCTCGCCGACGCCGAGCGGGCGCGCCACGATCTTGCGGTTGGTCGTGATCCGGACGAAGCCCAGCCTCGTGGCCCAGGCGAGGCCGACGCCCTCGGAGCCGGCCAGGCAGCCGTCCCACCATTGCCGGGCCGCGGCGTGCACCGCCGAATTGGCGTTATGCGCGTGAACGAGAACGTTGACGTCGGGCAGGATCATGCGAGCCACCGGCCGCGGTCGCGAAGCTCTCGGCCTCGAGCTCGTCGGCGAGCTGGCCGAGCTTGTCGAGATCGACGCCCGGCCAGAAGCCGAACGAATGCGGGATGGTCCGGGGCACGGCACCGCGCCGCGGCTTGCGCGCTTCGCCGAGGACGGATAGACAACCCCGTTCATCAGCCCGAATTCTATCGCCAATCTATGGAGGGAGACGGCAAAGCGCGGATCGCCGGCCAGCACCGCGAGCGCCGCATCATCGTCGCCCTCGACCTCGCGAGACATCCCGTCGCGCTAGGTCGCGTCGTCCTTGCCCGCAGGCTCATTGCGGAAGCGAGTAGTCCAGAAGAGAACCGCCTCGATGGCCGAAAAGACGCTGAGGGTCGTCACTGTCGCGATCGTGCCCCCTAGATCGAAGCTGATGCGCGCAACCACGTAAATCAGAACAATCAGGCTCAGCGCGACGCCCGCGGCCCCCAGGCTCCGCATGGTGGCGCTGCGATGGTAGCCAATCCAGAACGCAAAGCGAAACAATATCCAGACGACGGCGGTAGCTTCGACCGCTCGCATGCCGTCACCGCCGTCGCTGTAGAGCGCAAGTCCGAAAAGCCCCGCCGTGAACACGATCAACTGTTCCAGCGTGTTTTGAAGGTAACGCAGGTTTACCCGCAGACGCCTGGTCTCATACCCGACGAGGGGGTCGAAGGCCGGTGATTGCAATCGCTCATGGGCGACGGCATCGATGCCTGTCGCGAAACAGAACAGCACCGCGAAACACCAGCATTTGAATGCGAATATCAGCCTGTCGGAGACCGTATCCATTTGCGGAATCGTCGGCGCGAGCCAGCGTATCGCCAGCCACAGCATCACGGCGACAACAGCGGAGGCACCGATAATCATTGCGCCTGACCTGCGCTGACGACGCCAATCGGAGTCCTTGAGGTCTTGCTGTTCCAATGCGTTGTCCCTTTCTTCCATGCCGGACATCATGGCGATTACTCCCCTCTGGAACCCTCAGGGTATCCGACATCCCTCACTCCCACTCGATGGTTTTGAGCCATGGCGTGCGATTGCACGCGCTTCAGTGTGGCAGGAAGGGCGCGGCCAGAACTGCGAGCATGCCAAGGGCTGCGACGTTCCAGAATAGAGAGCGCACGAGCGGTACTCCGGATAGATAAAGCGCGGTGTAAGCGACACGCCGCCGATATAGGCGATGGATCCCCAATGGGTCAGCCCGTTGTGGACGCCCGCCGCCTGAGCAACGAGGACCGCCGCGGCAAAGAATGGAAACGTCTCCATGTAATTGTGGAAGTTACGGTTGATGCGCCCGGGGATGGGCTTGAGCGGAGGCATCTCGATATCACGCGGGCTCGCGGCCCATTTGAGGCCGTACTGTGCGTTTGCGGCTTGCGCGGCGGCGACCAGCTGAAAGAAGCCCCAAACGCTCGCGGCCGCCAACATCATCAGCTCGAAGCTCATGCCCATCCTGTGGCCTCTTCCAAAAAAGGGGCGGCCAGTTTGCACCATGCCGCACTAACCCGTCGGCGACCGCGAACGCGTCATGGCCGGCACCGATTGCCGCTTCCGCACCATCGTCGGCGACACCCAGGTGTCCGAGGACGTTGTCTAGCCCAAGCTCAAGGCTATGCCAGATCCGGTGGCGATTGCGAGCAAGCGGCTTTTGGACTAAGGGGTGCCCGTGCCGCACGATTGGACGCTGCCGCCGGCCAAGCCCCAGGAGACTTGCTAAGGGGGATGGCGGCCATGATCGGTGGCATCCACGCGGAGCCAACTTCCCACATCGATGCCGTTGTCGGATGTTTGAGGGACCTTTGGGAAGATTTAAAAACTACTGGCTTCCGGCAACCCGTTACGGGGCACCTGTTGCGCCAACTGGTGCGGGAGCGCGGCAATGACTATGCTGCGATACTGCGAACGGTACTCGTTCGCGTCAGCGACTTGCATAGCCTCGCCGACTACATCCATAGCTGGCTGCGCGGCCATTTTCTGGCCGACGCCGTTCTTCAGCAGCACTAATCGCCACTAGGCTCTGGTGAACGCCAGATTTCACGAGCCAAGGCCGCACTCGCTTTGCTGCGCGATTCGATTTCAGTTTCGTTCCATAGCGGCTTTTTTACAAAGTCCCGCGTCATCATGAGTACCGACTGCTCTTCAAATTCCTTGCGCTTAGTGGCGAACGCCTCATTACTCACTCGGCTGTTGAATGAAGGGGTTACGAGCGTAAGGTTCCCTATTGTATCTTTTAGGCGATTGCGTCTTGCGATTTGCCCCACAGGACCGTCGTCTTCGATTGACGAATACTCAGCTTGGCTGAAATCGGTATCAGACGGAACCAGCCCACTCATCATCGGCCAGTGCTCACGCCATGCCGACGGCATGATGTGTTCGACTGACAGTTCGTCCGGCAAACTATGCGTTTCTTGGAACTTTCCCCGTCTTCTTTGTTCTATGGCAGCGAGCAAAGCCCTCGTCCTCGCCGATCCGAGAGTTCGATAGATTGGCATACTGGCGAACAAACGACAAAATTCATCGTCCTTCGGGAAACGCCCGCTTTCAGACTTCTGATCGAAGAAGAACTGCTGAAATGTACTACCGGTCCAACCAGCACGATCAAGATGCGCAACCGCAGCTAGGAAGAGGTTATTGTAGTTTTTGTTAGTGAGTCCACATACCGCACGCCGGACGATGAAAGATAGCAGGAAATCAAGCATCCCTTCCTTCTCCGAATTGGACAGGTGCTCCGACGCCCAAAGTCGGAGGACCAGAGGGTTTGCCGTTGTCACATCCCACAGCCGCAAGCGCCGGGAAAAATCGGACAGCGCCGAGTTTGTCTCCCTCTCAGTGAATTCACGGTAGATAGAGCCATAGCAGGCTGTTGAAGAAGTCTTTGAACGGCGTGCGATGAAGGGGATGTCGTCGCCGTTGTGGAGGCAGATTTCGCCTTGGCCAGAGCCATCGCCCTGCAGCTCGGCCCAGCCGTCGCCACTGGCGGGCTCCATTTCGTCGCTTCCTTCCCAGCGGAACTCGACGTCATCGCCCTCGCAGGCGCCAGGGAGGGAGCCTGTGAGGCAATCGAAGGCGAACTCGCCGCCGTCTTCCTCGAACAGGCCGTCTTCCTCGAACAGAATGTAAGCCCCCGGCACGGCCATGTCATAGCCCGGCGCCTCGATGATGCGCCATTTGCCCCGCAGGCTCATGTCGGCACTGCCAGGAGCTTGGGAAGGCGGATCAGATTGTAGGCCGCCAAGGCCAGCGTGAAGGCCGCATCGACGCGGGTTCGTCCTCGCAGCTTGACCTTGGCCATCCCGGCCGAAGCCTTGATCCACCCGAACACGTGCCCGTCGATGGCGACGTGCGGGGTAACCATACGTCTGCGAAGATCGGTCACGAACTGCCGCACGTCATAGGCCTTGTCCGCACCCAGGGTGATCCGCCGACGCCCCGGCCTGCGGCTCACCAGATCGAGAGCCGCCTCGCGCTCGGCCATACCGGTCGCCAGTGTCACGCTGCCGCCGACGACCAAGCCGTTGCGGTTCTCCATCAGCGCATGCCCCATGTAGGACAGCTTCGCAGGCTGGCCGCCCTTTTTGTAGAGCCGCGCCTGCGGGTCGGTCGTGCTGCGGTGCGTCTCGTTGGAGCGCTTCTCCTTGTGGAAGTTCCGCTCGGCGTTGCGGCCCGACCCTTCCGGGTCGTCATCGTCACCATCCTTGCGCCGGAAGCTCTTGATCGACGCCCACGCCTCCAGCAGCGTGCCGTCCACCGAGAAGTGATCGCTCGACAGCAGACGCTTCACCCGCGGCTGCGCCACCACCGCGGCCAGGAACTTCGCCGCGATCTCACCCTCCAGCAGCCGGTCTCGGTTCTTCGAGAAGCTCGAATGGTCCCATGCCGGATCGTCCACACCCAGGCCCACGAACCAGCGGAACAGCAGGTCGAACTCCATCCGCTCCATCAACTGCCGCTCCGAGCGGATGCCGTAAAACGCCTGAAGCAACATCGCCCGAAGCAGCCGCTCCGGCGGGATCGATGGCCGGCCCAGCCGCGGCGGATATAACACCGCAAACTCCTTCGTCAGATCCGCCAACGCTACGTTGGCTATCTCCCGGATCGTCCGCAATGGGTGATCCGGCCTGACCCGCGCCTCCAGATCGACGTAGCTGAACAGCGATCCAGACTGCTCGTCCGACCCGCGCATAACCACTCCCCCGGCGACAACCGCGATCAGTGAATCACTTTCTTCATTCGGCTACGATGACTTTTTCAACAACCTGCTAGACTTTGAGGTCTCTGATCTCAGCTTCGACGGTTAAGTAACGCGGTTTCACACTATCTTTCGATGGCCTGAGGAATGCCTTGTACTCCGAAAAAAGCTTAGAAATTGAAATGTCGCTCGCGATCTTGCCGGCAATGAAGTTCACAAGAAAGAACTCGATGCGCTGTTTCTTGTAACGCCCCTGCTTCTCAAACAGAGACCAGAACGGATCGTCGAATGGCTTCCAGTGCGTGGAGAACAACTTCTCCGCTTCGTCCGGTCCTAAGCTTGCATCGGCCCTCTGGAATATATTGTTTCTTATAAGGTCTGCCGCCAAGAGAGGCTCACCGCGGTCATTGAGGGTCTCGAAGATAACCTGCGCATCGTCGCCTTCATCCAATACAATCTCGACGACCTTGAATTCCTCCAGCAGTGACTGCCAAATCGCATCCAGTTTCAATTCGCGAGGAACTTCGCTATCGAGTTCAGTGCCTGCTTCCACTTCTTCGGGAGCTTCCTCAAGGTCGGAGTGAAGGTCGTCGGTCTCAACCGAGTGGCGGATACGGTCGTAGAAATAGCCGTAGGCGCCGAGAATGTTTGGCACAGAGCTGTATTCGGCAATCTGGTCTCGCGCCCGATTCTTGTACCAGTAGTCGCCGTACTTCTTCCGCAGCGCCTCGCGATTCTCGGACGATACGACATCGATGAACATTTCGCGATCGCCCTGGGTTGGCCAGACCTTGAAGATCTCGACCTCGGGCTGTTCCATCAACTTCGGATCGCTGTTCACTATGAAGCGCTGGATGTTCGACGCCGCAGTCTCGTATCCCAGTTTCTGTGCGTAGTGCCGCGCAGCACTCAGGAAGATCTGGAAGGTCGTCAGACGTTGCTGTCCGTCAACGACTTGAAAGGATGGCACCTGCTTAACACTGGGCTTTGCCCGACTCTCCAACACCAAGGCACCCATGAAGTGCGGAAAGCGCCGCTGCCGCCCGGCCAAGCGCTCAATCGCCTTGGTTCGAATATCTTGCCAGAATGGCTCCCATTGCTTGTTTTTTGTCCAGACATAGCGACGCTGATAGATGGGTACGCAATAGCGGTTGCGGTTCTGTAAGAGCGTTCCAATTTCGACCGGACCAGCTTTCATACTTCCCCCCTACATCGCCGCGTTATTTCATTCCCACTCAATCGTCCCCGGCGGCTTCGACGTGATGTCGTAGGTCACCCGGTTGATCCCGCGCACCTCGTTGATGATGCGGTTGGCGACCCGTCCCAGGAACGCGTGCTCGAACGGATAGTAGTCCGCCGTCATCCCATCAGTCGACGTCACAGCCCGCAGCGCACACGCCTGATCGTACGTCCGCCCATCCCCCATCACCCCCACCGTCCGCACCGGCAGCAGCACCGCGAACGCCTGCCAGATCGCGTCGTACAGCCCGGCCTTGCGGATCTCGTCGATATAGACGGCGTCGACCTGGCGCAGCAGGTCGAGCTTGTCCCTGGTGATGGCGCCGGGGATGCGGATGGCGAGGCCCGGTCCGGGGAACGGATGGCGGTTCACCAGGCTGTCGGGCAGGCCGAGCTCGCGGCCGAGCGCCCTCACCTCGTCCTTGAACAGCTCGCGCAACGGCTCGACCAGCTTCAGGTGCATGCGCTCGGGCAGGCCGCCGACATTGTGATGGCTCTTGATGGTGACCGAGGGGCCGCCGGTGAAGGAGACCGATTCGATCACGTCGGGATAGAGCGTGCCCTGGGCCAGGAACTCCGCGCCGCCGATCTTCTTCGCCTCGCGCATCGAACACGTCGATGAACAGCGCGCCGATCGTCTTGCGCTTCTGCTCGGGATCGGTGACGCCGTCGAGCGCCTTCAGGAACTGCGCCGACGCGTCGGTGTGGATCAGCGGGATGTTGTAGTGGTCGCGGAACAGCTTCACGACCTCCTCCGCCTCGCCCAGCCGCAGCAGCCCATGGTCGACGAACACGCACTGGAGCTGGTCGCCGATCGCCTCGTGCAGCAGCACGGCCGCCACCGAGGAATCGACGCCGCCCGACAGGCCGCAGATCACCTTGGCCTTGCCGACCTTCTGCGCGGATCTCGGCGATGGCGCGCTCCTTGAAGGCGTGCATCGTCCAGTCGCCCTTGAAGCCCGCGATCTTGAGCGCGAAGTTGCGCAGCAGCTTGGCGCCGTCGGGCGTGTGCATCACCTCGGGATGGAACTGCACGCCGTAGTAATGGCGCTTCTCGTCGGCGATGGCGGCGAAGGGCGCGTTCTCGCTGGTGGCGATCACCTGGAAGCCCGGCGGCAGCCTGGTCACGCGGTCGCCGTGGCTCATCCAGACCTGCTTGTGGTCGCCCGGCTGCCACACGCCGTCGAACAGCGCCGACGGCTGCTTGACCTCGAGCTGGGCGCGGCCGAACTCGCGGTGATGGCCCGCCTCGACCGCGCCGCCGAGCTGGTGGGCCATGGTCTGCTCGCCGTAGCAGATGCCCAGCACCGGCACCTGGGCGGCGAAGATGGCGGGATCGGCCTGCGGCGCGGCGCCCTCGATCACCGAGGCCGGGCCGCCCGACAGCACGATGGCGCGGGGCGCGAACTGCCTGAGCTTGGCCTGGTCGACCGACTGGAAGGGATGGATCTCGCAGTAGACCCCGGCTTCGCGCAGGCGCCGGGCGATGAGCTGGGTGACTTGGGATCCGAAATCGACGATCAGCAGGCGGTCGGTCATGGCGCGATATACGGAACGCCGCGACCGGGTTCAACTGGGATGAGTTCTTTGCCGGGAGCGCGCCACTCCAGTGGCGCGTCTTTCTTGTGGATTACATCCCATGAGCGGCACTGGAGTGCCGCGCTCCCGGCGCATATGCAATTTTCGTCGTCTCGACCGGAGCGCGAAGCGCGGAGCGGAGAGACCTTCGCTCGACAATAAGTAGCCTATAGTTGAGGGAAGGTCTCTCCGCGCGGCCCTTCGGGCCTTGGTCGAGACGACGGAAATTGCCCCCTCACCCAGCCTCTCCCCCAAGGGGGAGAGGAGCATGAGGGACGCCGCTACTTGCGCAGGTCGAAGCGGTCGAGGTCCATCACCTTGGTCCACGCCGCCACGAAGTCCTTCAGGAACTTCGCTGCCGAATTGGCGCTGGCATAGACCTCCGCCAGCGCGCGCAGCTCGGCGTGCGAGCCGAAGATCAGGTCGACCCGGGTGGCGGTCCACCGGGCCGCGCCGGTCTTGCGGTCGCGGCCCTCGTACACGCCGTCGGCGCCGGCGGCCGGCCGCCATTCGGTGGCCATGTCGAGCAGGTTGACGAAGAAGTCGTTGCTGAGCGTCTCCGGCTTGGCGGTGAAGACGCCGTGCGCGGACTTCCCGGCATTGGCGCCCAGCACGCGCAGGCCGCCGACCAGGACCGTCATCTCGGGCGCCGTCAGGGTCAGCAGTTGCGCGCGGTCCACGAGCTGCTCCTCGGGCGACACGCGCGGCTTGCTGCCGAGATAGTTGCGGAACCCGTCGGCGGCCGGCTCGAGCGGCGCGAAGGAGTGGGCGTCGGTCTGCTCCTGCGAGGCGTCCATGCGCCCCGGCGTGAACGGCACGGTCACGTCGTGCCCGGCCGCCTTCGCCGCCTTCTCGATCGCCGCCGCGCCGCCCAGCACGATCAGGTCGGCCAGCGAGACCTTCCTGCCGCCGGCCCTCGCCTCGGATTGCGACGCGTTGAACTCCTTCTGGATCGCCTCGAGCGCCCGCAGCACCTTGGCGAGCTCGGCCGGCTGGTTGACCTCCCAGTCCTTCTGCGGCTCGAGGCGCAGGCGCGCGCCGTTGGCGCCGCCGCGCTTGTCGGAGCCGCGGAAGGTCGAGGCCGACGCCCAGGCCGCCGAAACGAGCTGGGAGACCGACAGGCCGGACGCCAGGATCTTCGCCTTCAGGGCCGCGATGTCGGCGTCCCCGACCAGCGGATGATCGAGCGCCGGAATCGGGTCCTGCCACGGCAGGTGCTCCCTGGGCACGAGCGGGCCGAGATAGCGCACGATCGGGCCCATGTCGCGGTGCGTCAGCTTGAACCACGCCCGCGCGAAGGCATCGGCGAACTGGTCGGGATGCTCGAAGAAGCGGCGCGAGATCTTCTCGTAGGCCGGGTCGACGCGCAGCGAGAGGTCGGTGGTCAGCATGGTCGGCGCATGGCGCTTCGACTTGTCGTGCGCATCCGGCACCGTGCCGGCGCCGGCGCCGTTCTTCGGCGTCCACTGATGGGCGCCGGCCGGGCTTTTGGTCAGCTCCCATTCGTAACCGAACAGGCTGGTGAAGAAGCCGTTGCTCCATTTGGTCGGCGTCGTGGTCCAGGTGACTTCCAGGCCGCTGCCGATCTGGTCGCCGCCCTTGCCCGAGCGGAAGCTGCTCTTCCAGCCCAGCCCCTGCTGCTCGATGGGGGCGGCTTCCGGCTCGGGGCCGACCAGGGCCGCATCGCCGGCGCCGTGCGTCTTGCCGAAGCTGTGGCCGCCGGCGATCAGCGCGACGGTCTCCTCGTCGTCCATCGCCATGCGGGCGAAGGTCTCGCGGATGTCGCGGGCCGCGGCGAGCGGATCGGGCTTGCCGTTCGGCCCTTCCGGATTGACGTAGATCAGGCCCATCTGCACGGCGGCGAGAGGATTGGCGAGATCGCGGTCGCCGCTGTAGCGCTCGTCGGCCAGCCACTTGCCCTCGGGGCCCCAGAAGATATCGGCGTCGGACTCCCAGACCTCCTCGCGCCCGCCGCCGTAGCCGAACGTCTTGAAGCCCATCGACTCCAGCGCGACGTTGCCGGCGAGGATCATGAGGTCGGCCCACGAGATCCTGCGGCCGTACTTCTGCTTGACCGGCCACAGCAGCCGGCGCGCCTTGTCGAGGTTGACGTTGTCCGGCCAGCTGTTGACCGGCGCGAAGCGCTGCTGGCCCGCGCCGGCGCCGCCGCGGCCGTCGCCGATGCGGTAGGTGCCGGCAAGGTGCCACGCCATGCGGATGAACAGCCCGCCATAGTGGCCGAAGTCGGCCGGCCACCAGTCCTGCGAATCCGTCATCACGGCGTGGAGGTCCTTGATCACGGCGGGGAGGTCGAGGCTGTTGAATTCCTTCCTGTAGTCGAACGCCTCGCCCAGCGGATTGGACAGGCTGGAATGCTGGCGCAGGACCTGCAGGTTGAGCTGGTTCGGCCACCAGTCCCGGTTCGTGTACACGCGGGTTCCGCCCGTGACCGGGCACTTGCCTTCATCTGCCATAGGTACTCTCCAGCCTTGCTCCGGCCGCAACATGCACCCCTGCCGCGTGCCGCGTCTTCCGATTTCGCATGGAAAGTGGCCATGACGGGGGCGCCGAATGGAGCGCACTTAATCGACTTTTAGTTAATCTTGACTTATACTAAAGATATGCTTAATATCGTCGCACGGAGCCCAAGCCATGCCAGAGCGCCAGATCCCCGCAGGGACGTATCCCGGCCATGACGGACAGAAAGGCCAGAAAGGTCAAAAACCCCCATGACCTCTTCCGGGCCGCGCGCCCGCGGCGCGCCCATGCCCTTGATTTCCCGAATGATTCCCCGGAGCGGGCTGCGGGCTCGCGATCCCAGAGAGGGTCGGCCGGCGATGCGGACAGAAAGGGTCAGAAAGGTCAGAAACCCCCGTTGCCGGGGACCCCGCCTACTCCTCGGTCGCGAGCTTGCGGCGCACCAGGGGCACGGTGAGGTCGCGCCAGGCATAGGCCACCTCCTCGACATCGCGGCCCCCCATGGTGTCGACCCGATGCCCGACGCGCCGGCCGCCCATGCCCTCGTAGAAGAACTGCGTCGGGTTGTCGGCCAGCATCCACAGCACGGCGGTGTCGCAGCCGTCGGTGCGCAGCTGGCGGAACAGCGCGTCGAGCAGGCGCCGGCCCAGCCCGCGATTCTGGAAATCGGGCTCGACATAGAGGGTGTAGACCTCGCCGACCCGCTTGGCCCTGCCGCCTGTCCTGAGCGAAGTCGAAGGATCCAGCTCCCCCTGGTCCAGAAGTTCCGGCGGATCGCGCACCGGCCCGCAGCTGCCGAAGCCGACCACGCCCATGTCGTCGTCGTCGGCCACGAACACGCCGCGCGCCTCGTCGGGGTCGGCGAGCAGGCGCTGCCACCATGCCGTCTGGCGCATGTCCGACATCGAGACCAGCATTGAATCGGGCAGCAGCCCGGCATAGGCCGCCTGCCAGGTCTCGACATGGACCCGGCCGATCGGGCCCGCATCGCTGCGGCGGGCGCGCCGGATGCGGATCATGCCGCCGCCTCCTCCTCGGCCTTCTCGGCCTTGCGCCCGTCGTCCTTCCGCACGAGCGTGGCGGCGAAGAAGCCGTCGGTACCGTGCCGCAGCGGCGACAGCCGGAGATAGGGGCCGCTCGCGATCTCGGCCGGCACGTCCTGCCCCATCGCGTCGCGCCATACGTCCGCCACCGGCACGACGGCGAAGTCGGGATGGCGCTGCAGGAAGGCCTCGACCTGGCGCTCGTTCTCGGCCGGCAGCACCGAGCAGGTGGCGTAGATCAGCCCGCCGCCCGGCTTCACCAGGCGCTGGGCGGCGTCGAGGATGGCGGCCTGCTTCGGGACGAGCTCGGCGAGATCCTCGGGCTGCAGCGTCCAGCGCGCGTCGGGATTGCGCCGCCAGGTGCCGCTGCCGGTGCACGGCACGTCGACCAGCACGCGGTCGAAGGCGCCGGCCTGGCGCTTCAGCCATTTGCGGTTGTCGGGGCCGAGCGCGCGGCGCTCGACATTGTGCGCCCCGGCGCGGCGCAGGCGCTGCGCCGAGCGGTCGAGCCTGGTCTCCAGCACGTCGAGCGCCACCACGCGGCCCTTGTTGTTCATGCCGGCGGCGATGGCCAGCGTCTTGCCGCCCGCGCCGGCGCAATAGTCGGCGATCTGCATGCCGGGCTGCGCATCGACCAGGGCGGCCACGAGCTGCGAGCCCTCGTCCTGGATCTCGATCAGCCCGTTGTGGAAGGCCTCGCCCGCCACCACCGAGAGCCGACGCCTGAGCCGCAGGCCGTCGGCGGCATAGCGCATGGGCTCGGTCTCGATGCCCTCGCGCTCGAGCGCGGCGCGCGCCTCGGCGACCGTGGCCTTCAGCCGGTTGACGCGCAGGTCGACCGGCGGCGGCGTGTCGAGCGCGGCGATCTCGCGGCCCCACGCCGCGCCGTAGGCCTCCTGGAGGTGCGGGGCGATCCATTCCGGGATGTTGAGCCGCACCCAGTCGGGCTGCTCCGGATGGGGCAGCGAATGGCCCTCCATCTGGCGCAGCGCGCGCAGTTCGGCCTCGTCGAGCGGCGCCGGCCGGTAGCGGCCGCCGTCGAACAGCGCCTGCAGGGCCGCGAGATCGTGTCCCCCGGCCAGCACGAGGTCGGCCGCGACCATGGCGCGCGCCAGGCCCCCCGACGGCAGCGCGGGATGGCGCGTGCGCTGCAGCCACCAATGGAGCTGGCCCCAGCGCCGCAGGATGCTCCAGGCGCGCTCCGACACGGCGCGGCGATCGCCGCCGCCGATGAAGCGGCGGGCGCGGAAGAAGGCGTTGGCGACGAGGTCGGCCGGCCGGTCGGAATGGCTGACGATCTCGTCCAGAAGCTCTATGGTGGCGGCAACCCGCGCGCCGGGCGTCATGTCGTTCCTCTCTCGTCCCTGCCGCTACGATGAATACGCCCGCCGCGCAACGTCCGTCCTCCCCACGCCGGCGCGGCGAAGGGTTGCGGCGCGCCCTCCTCGTCCTCGCCTCGATCGTGGTCGGCCTGGTGGCGCTGGAGATCGGGCTGCGCGCCACCACCTGGGGCTATCTCTTCAAGTGGCCGAACTTCGTGCTCGATGCGCGCACGGTGCTGGCCGAGCGCGATGGCCATGCCTATCTCCATGACGACCGGCTGGGCTACGTGCCGCGTCCCGGCTACGCCGCGCCCGGCGTCACCATCGATGCCGACGGCCTACGCCATGCCGGCGAGCACACGCCGCTCCCTGCGCATGACGACGCGCCGATCCTGGCGGTCGGCGACTCCTTCACCTTCGGCGCCGAGGTGACGGACGCCCAGACCTGGCCCGCCCTGCTCCAGCGGCTCACCGGCCGGCGCGTGCTGAACGGCGGCGTGAGCGGCTACGGCTTCGACCAGACGGTGCTGCGCGCCGAGCAGCTCGCGTCAAGATACCGGCCGTCGGTGATCGTCGTGAGCTTCATCGCCGACGACATCCATCGCACCGAGATGCGCCGCCTGTGGAGCGCCGACAAGCCGTGGTTCGATCTTGACGGCAATCCTGACAACGACAAGATCGTGCTGCGCGGCGTCCCGGTGCCGCCGCGCGCCGACCCGCGCACCACGCTCACCTTCTGGCAGAGGACGCTGGGCTATTCCTACCTGTTCGACTTCATCCTGCGCCGCCTCGACCTCTTGCACGACTGGTTCGGCGACCATGTCCGCGTGCATGCGCCGGGCACCGGCGAGGCGATCGCCTGCCGCCTGGCCGGCCGGCTCGCCGCGCTGCAGAAGTCGAGCGGCGCGCGGGTGATCGTGCTGGCCGAGTACGATCCCGTGGTGTGGGACGACCCCGCCTTCGCCGCCGAACAGCGCCGCCTCACCCGAGGCCTGCTCGGCTGCGCGGCCAGGGACGGCCTCGCCACGATCGACGCCTTCCCCGCGCTGGCCGCCACGGCCCGGCCGCGCGCGCTCTACGGCCTGTGGCACATGAACGAGCCCGGCAACCGCCTGATCGCCGGGCTGGTCGCCGAACTCTTTGCCGGGAGCGCGCACTCCCCCAAGGCCATAGAGGCGAGGACGACCCGCCGTGGAGCGCGGACCTCCAGGTCCGCTCAGGGTCCGATGCTCCAAGAAGCGGACCTGGAGGTCCGCGCTCCGCCGATTCGCAGCGCGCCCCCCAGCGAAGGCTACATCCCGATGCGGTAGTTCGGCGCTTCCTGCATGACCTCGACGTCGTGCACGTGGCTCTCGCGCAGGCCCGAGCCGGTGATGCGCAGGAACTGCCGGTTGCTCTGCAGCTCGCGAAGCGTGGCGTTGCCGGTGTAGCCCATCGCCGCGCGCAGGCCGCCCACCAGCTGGTGGATGATGTTGGCGACCGGCCCCTTGTAGGGCACGCGGCCCTCGACGCCCTCGGGCACCAGCTTCAGCGAGCTCTGCACCTCGGCCTGGAAGTAGCGGTCGGCCGAGCCGCGCGCCATGGCGCCGATCGAGCCCATGCCGCGGTACGACTTGTAGGAACGGCCCTGGTAGAGCACCACCTCGCCCGGCGCCTCGTCGGTGCCGGCGAGCAGCGAGCCGATCATGGCGCAGTCGGCGCCGGCGGCGATCGCCTTGGCGAGGTCGCCGGAATACTTGATGCCGCCGTCGCCGATCGCCGGCACGCCCGCGGCGTGGCACGCCTCGGCCGCCTCCAGGATGGCGGTGAGCTGCGGCACGCCGACGCCCGCCACCATGCGGGTGGTGCAGATCGAGCCCGGGCCGATGCCGATCTTGATCGCGTCGGCGCCGGCGTCGATCAGCGCCTGCGCGCCCTCGCGCGTGGCGACGTTGCCGGCCATCACCTGGGTGTAGTTGCTGAGCTTTTTTACCCGCGCGACGGCGTCAAGGACGCCACGGGAGTGTCCGTGCGCGGTGTCGACCACGATGACGTCGACCTCGGCGTCGACCAGGAGCTGGGCGCGGCGCAGCCCCTTCTCGCCGACCGTGGTGGCCGCCGCGGTGCGCAGGCGCCCCTTCTCGTCCTTGGCCGCGCCGGGGAACTTGTTGGCCTTCTCGATGTCCTTGACGGTGATCAGCCCGATGCAGCGATAGGCGTCGTCGACCACCAGCAGCTTCTCGATGCGGTACTGGTGCAGCAGCCGCTTGGCCTCCTCCTTGGTGGCGGCCTCGCGCACGGTGATGAGCCGGTCCTTGGTCATCAGCTCGCGCACCGGCATCGCCGAGTCGGTGGCGAAGCGCACGTCGCGGTTGGTGAGGATGCCGGCCAGCTTGCCGCTGCCGCGCTCGACCACGGGAATGCCCGAGATCTGGTGCTGCGCCATCAGCGACAGGGCCTCGGCGAGGGTCTGCTCGGGATGGATGGTGACGGGATTGACCACCATGCCCGATTCGAACTTCTTGACCTTGCGCACCTCGTTGGCCTGGGCCTCGGGGTCGAGGTTCATGTGGATGACGCCGATGCCGCCGGCCTGCGCCATGGCGATCGCCATGGCGGCCTCGGTCACGGTGTCCATGGCCGACGACATCAGCGGGATGCCGAGCTCGATGGTCCGGGTGAGCCGGCTGCGCACATCGGTCTGGTTGGGCAGGACCGCCGAGGCGGCCGGCTTCAGGAGGACGTCATCGAAGGTGAGCGCTTCCTGAAACTGCATGCCAACCTCCGGGAGGGAGAAACGAAAACGGCGGCCCTGGGTGAGGACCGCCGGGTTGGCGGCGCTTTATACACGATGGGACGGCCAAGCCAAGCGCCGCCTGCGGTGGAAACAGAACTGCGCCCCGCCCCGCCCGCGGGCATGGAATCAGCCGCGAAAGCCCGTCGCCACGACATACATCTCCGCCGAATCGGCGCGGCTCGCCTCGGGCTTGACGTGGCGCACCTTGGCGAAATCGCGCTTCAGCCGCTCGAGCAGGGTCCGCTCGGTGCCGCCGCGCAGCACCTTGGCAACGAAGGTGCCGCCCGGCTTCAGCACCTGGCGGGCGAAGTCGTGCGCGGTCTCGGCCAGCGCCATGATGCGCAGATGGTCGATCTGGCTCTCGCCGGTGGCCGCGGCCGCCATGTCGCTCAGCACCACGTCGGCCGGCCCGGCCAGCCGCTCCTGCAGCCGGGCGGGCGCCTCCTCATCGTAGAAGTCCCCGGCCAGCAGGATGGCGCCGGCGACCGGCTCGACCGGCGTGAGGTCGATGCCGACCACGACGCCGCCGGTCCGCTGCGGCTTGACCCGCTCGACGGCGACCTGGGTCCAGCCGCCGGGCGCGGCGCCGAGATCGACCACCCGCCCGCCGGGCTTCAGGAAGCGGAACTGGTCGTCGATCTGCAGCAGCTTGAAGGCCGCCCGCGAACGGTAGCCGCGCTTCTTCGCCTCGGCGACGTAAGGGTCGTTGAGCTGGCGCTGCAGCCAGCGCTGCGAGGAGACGGTGCGGCCGCGCGCCGTCTTCACGCGCACCGTGGCCCGCCGCCCGCTCGGTTTGCTGGAGGGCGGGCCGCCGCCCCCCTTGCCGCCCCCCTTGCCGCGCGCCATGCCCGCTCAGGCCCCGCGCCGGCAGAACGGATCGGCTTCGCGGTCGGCCTGGCGCATCAGGTCCATCAGCACGCCCTCGCGCAGGCCGCGGTCGGCCACGCGCACCAGGGGCGCCGGCCATTGCCGGCACACCGCCTCGAGGATGGCGCCGCCGGCCAGCGCCAGGTCGGCGCGCTCGTTGCCGATGCAGGGCAGGCCCGTCAGCTCGACCACCGACAGGGCGGAGAGCTGGTCGCAGATGCTCAGGATCGAGGCGCGGGCGACGCACGAGCCGTCGACCATGGTGCGGTTGTAGCGCTTCAGGCCGAGGTGGTGGGCGCTCACCGTGGTGACGGTGCCCGAGGCGCCCACCATCTGGACCTCGCCGCGGGCGATGGCAGCGCCGATGCCGTGGCGGGCGCAGAACGGGCGCAGGTCGGCGCGGATGCGCTCGACCATGCCGTCGTAGCAGGCGCGCGCGACCGGCCGTTCGCGCGGCTGGCCCTTGACGCAGGCTTCGGTCAGGGTGACGACGCCCCACGGCACCGAGGTCATGTCGAGGAGCTCGGTGGCGACGCCGCCCGGCCGGTGGTCGCGGCGGGAGACGCGGATCCAGCTCACCTCCGTCGAGCCGCCGCCGATATCGATCAGCAGGCCGTAGGGGATTTCGGGGTCAAGCAGGTTCTCGCAGCTCGCCAGCGCCAGCCGCGCCTCCTCGGCGGGCGCGATGACCTCGAAGCGCAGGCCGGTGCGCTCCCTGACCAGGCTGAGGAAATCCTCGCCGTTGCAGGCGCGCCGGCAGGCTTCGGTGGCGATGTGGCGGGCGCGGGTGACGCCGCTGCGCCCGATCTTGGCCGCGCAGACGCTCAGCGCCTGCAGAGTGCGCTCGATGGCGTCGTCGCACAGAGTCCCGTTCAGCGCCACGCCCTCGCCCAGCCGCACCGGCCGGGAATAGGCGTCGATCACCTCGTAGCCCTCGACCGACGCCTTCGCCACCAGGAGGCGGCAATTGTTGGTGCCCAGATCGATGGCGGCGAACGTGTGCGCGAAACGACCGCTGTGCCAGCCTCCCTTGTTCCCTGCGTGAGGCGTGGATTCCCCGGCCATTCAGAAACTCTTTCCTTGGGCCGGATGGTAACCGAGGAACGGGCCCGCGGCGAGCCTGCTTGCAAGGAAACGGCCCGGTATAATGGGCAGGAAAACCTTGGATGCCGAAACATTGGACGCCGGGAGAGGGTATACAAAGTTTCTCCCGGCCGGCCCGATGCCCTGCCGGGGCGCGTCGATCGTCCAAACGAATGTGACCTGCCCTGATTCTTCGGACCATGGTTAACTTGAGAGAACCGGCGTCTCCTGCTTCTTCGATCGTCCTTTCAAGGACGGTGTTGGAACGGGCCGGGGCGCGAAGCCCCTGTCGAGCGCAGCGTCGCGGCCCGTTGCGGAAGCGGGCGCTGCGTTGATCTGTTGAAGCTTCGCGGCGAACTCTGCCGGCGTCAAATAGCCGAGGCTCGAATGCGGACGGACCTCGTTGTAATGCCGGCGCCAGGCTTCGATCGCGGCCTTGGCCCGGGCGCGCGAGAGGAACCATTCCATGCTCAGGCACTCGTCGCGGAACTTGCCGTTGAAGCTCTCGCTGACGCCGTTCTGCCACGGCTTGCCCGGGTCGATCAGGGCGGTCTCGATGCCCTGGTCGGCGATCCACTCCAGCAGGGCGTGGGCAACGAACTCCGGCCCGTTGTCCGAACGCAGGTAGCGCGGCGCACCGCGCTCGCTGATCAGCCGCGACAGCACCTCGATGACACGGCCCGAGCGCAGCCGGCCGTCGACCTCGATCGCCAGGCCCTCCTTGGTCCACTCGTCGGTCACCGTCAGGCACTTGAGCTGCTGACCGTTGGCGCACCAGTCGAAGACGAAGTCATACGACCACACCTGGTTGGCCTCGGTCGGCGCCTGCGGCCTCGGCCGACCGCTGGCGATGCGCTTGCGCGGCCGCCGGCGTGGCACCTGCAGCCGGGCGCGCCGCCACAGCCGCCAGGCCCGGCCCCAGCTCATGGCGTAGCCCTCGCGCCCCAGGAAGATGCGGATGCGTCGGTAACCGAAGCGCGGGTACTGCGCGCCCAGCGCCGCCATGCGCGCCAGCACCGGCCCATCCTTCTCAGCCTTGGTCGACCGATAGCCCAGCGCCGATCGCGCCACCCCCAGCAGCGTGCACGACCTCCGTTGTGACAGCCCGCGGCGCCTTGCATACGCCACCTGCTCGCGACGGGCCGGCACGCCTACCATTTTTTTGCTGCGATCTCCTTCATCACCTCGATCTCGAGATCGCGTTCCGCCACCAGCTTCTTGAGCCGCGCGTTCTCCTGCTCGAGCTGCTTCAGCCGACGCACGTCGTCCGGCTGGAACGAACCGAACCGCTTCTTCCAAGTGTAGATCGCCTGTTCGCTCACCCCATGGCGCTTGGCCACCGTCGCCACCGGATCGCGATCCGTCTCCCGCAAGATCCCCACGATCTGCTCTTCCGTGAACTTCGACTTCTTCATCCTGCCTCCTCAAGGAGGCCAGTCTCTCAACTAATCGATGGCCCGAAAACCCAGGGGCAGGTCAAATGTACATGATGCCGACCTCCTTCCGAGTGTCGGCAGGAATACCCCAAGGCATTGCGCTGGCTTGTCAAGCGCCGACGTCCGACCGCCGGTTCAGCAAGCAGTGCCAACAGGCAGCCGCTTGCCAAGGGGCCCGCCCCTCGCTAAATCCAGCCGCCGGCCCGCTTTGGGGGATAGTTTAACGGTAGAACAACCGGCTCTGACCCGGTTAGTCTAGGTTCGAATCCTGGTCCCCCAGCCAGCCAGCCGTACGCCATTCTCTCTTCCTGCTCCCGGCCGGATATTTTCCCGCAATTTCCGGTAGTTGCCCCTGGTCAGGCGTCAGTGGGAGCGGCCGTTGGCGCGCCCATTTCAGGCCTACAAGGGCCCTTCCGGCGTTTTCTCTCTGGGCCCAAATTCGGCACTTACGCAATATGATTGAGGAGCGCGGCAAGCATCTCGCTAAACGCCGACGCATGAGAGCCATCATCCACTGATTTCAAAGGACCTGTGGCTAAGGAAAGCCGAACGTGCGGCGCTGCTGGACCCAGTCTACTGGGATATCGCGCTGCATCAGGCTGGCCAGAGTGAGTTGGGCCGGCTGGGTGCCGTCCAGGATGGCTTGGGTAATTCCAGGAGACAGGTACGCCAGCTTGATCATGCTGCTGACGTATGGGCGCGTACATCCATCCTCGCGCGCCAGCTCGTCTAATGATTGGCCACCACGTTCGAGCCGCTCCCTCAGGTTTCGTGCCCAGGCGATCGCCTTGACCAGAGACCGATCCATTCGAGCCGACACAAGATCGCGCGCCGCAATCTGACGACCTCCGGTCCCCTTCTTCATGACTATCGCTATGCGAACCGCTCCAGATGGTGCGGATTCTGCGAACAAACCCCGGCCGGCTTCAGTCAGACCGATCTCGACGTGGTCCGCGCGGATCGTGACTCTCTCGACGAGGTGCCTGATACGCCCACGCCGTTGGTCAATCGAGAATCCCTTCCACTCGGCTTGTGTCGCTTTGGGCAATTCCTTGCATAGCGCGCGTTCGACAAGGGATTCGATTGCATCGGCCGAGGCCCGACGGATGGCGCCGGCTCGCTCCTGCTGGCCCTGCAAGACGGCCTGACTGACGTAATAGCGATACCGCCGCCCATTGGCTTTTCGTGCATGCGATGGGCTCATAGGGTTGCCCCGATCGTCGAAGAGCAGCCCCGACAACACGCAGGGTTCGGATGCTCCTGAAGTCCGCGAAAAGCCCTGGCGGTTCTCCGCCAGCATGGCCTGCACTCGCTCCCACAGATCCTGGGGCAGGATGGCGGGATGCTGCCCGGCGTACGAGACGCCGCGATGCGCGATCCGTCCGACATAGATGGGATTGCGCAGCAGGTAGTACAGAGCGCCCCGGCTATAGCTCTGCCCGCCCCTTCTCCTGCCACTGCTCGACGTCCAGATCTTGCTGACAATCCTGCGTTGCCTGAGGTCAGCCTGAAGACAGGCAACAGTCCCAAGCTCCAGGTACTTCTGGAACAGATATCTGACCGTCTGCGCTTCGGCCTCGTTGATTACGAGCTGCCGATCCTTGACGTCGTAGCCCAGCGGCAGGTTGCCACCCATCCACATGCCCTTGCGCTTGGACGCCGCGATCTTGTCCCGGATGCGCTCGCCCGTGACCTCCCGTTCGAACTGGGCGAACGACAGCAGCACATTCAGCGTCAGTCGTCCCATCGAGGTAGTGGTGTTGAACTGCTGGGTGATCGACACGAACGAGGCCCCCTGTCGATCGAGCGTCTCGACGATGCGGGCGAAGTCCGCCAGGGAGCGCGTCAGCCGGTCGATCTTGTAGACCACGATCACATCGACCAGCCCCCGGCCAATATCGGCCAGCAGTCGCTGCAGTGCGGGACGCTCGAGATTGCCGCCGGAGAACCCGCCATCGTCGTAGGCTGTCTTCACCAGCTTCCAGCCCTCGTGGGCCTGACTCCTTATATATGCCTCGGCCGCCTCCCTCTGGGCATCCAGCGAGTTGAAAGCCTGGTCGAGGCCCTCCTCGGACGACTTGCGAGTGTAAACGGCGCAACGCCTCACCTTGTCAGTCATGCGTCGGTTTTGCTCTTGAGGCCAAAGAACACGGGACCCGACCAACGGGTGCCGGTGATGCGGCGGGCAACCTCTGACAGGGAACCGAAGCACTCGCCGCGGTAGTCGAAGCCGTCGCCTGTCACGTGGACCCGGTGTGTCGCGCCCCGCCAGTTCCGGGTCAGCACCGTACCCGGCTTCAACCCGAAGCTCGGCGAGGGGGTATAGGCGGGATCGGCCTTGAACGATTGATGCAGGCTCCTCAAGCGGCGGCGGGCTTGTGCCGGCAAGTCGCCGTGCGCTCTCGCCTGAAGTTCGTAACCCAGGCGTCGGCGCAGAAGGCTTGTGCTGTGATTGGTCGGTACCGCCCCCAGCAGGTGGCCCCAGAGCCGACGCAGGTCATCGAGGCCGAGATCGTCCAGTCGGGCGATCTCGGCCTCCAGCGTGCTACGCTGATCCAGTGGCATCGGGGTCAGGCGGCGATCCGGTAGATGCGCCGACCATCGTCCGTCTTCTCGCTCGTGATGGTCAGGCCCTGCTTCTTCTTCAGGGCTCCCGACATCGCGCCCCGTACACTGTGCTTCTGCCAGTCCAGCGATTTGCTGATCTGCTCGACGGTGGCGCCGTCGGGCCGCCGCAGCATCGCTTCAAGCCGCGCCAGCTTGGTCCTGGACTTGGAGGCTTCCTGCTTTCCCGTCTTGGCGCTGGTGGTAGCTGCAGATGCGTTCTTCCGCTTGCTCATGATTGACTCCTTCGCGTTGCATCTGGCCGGCGTTGTTGCCGGCCCCCAATGCATTCGCTTCCGGTGCCCATAAGCTCAAGTCGAAGCGCGGATCATGCCATTGCGAACATTGCCCCTGCCGAGCCATTCCATGGCTCGCGAAACGAATTGGCACTTCGGGTTCAAATCTTGCCCTCTCCACCACGCCGTTTGGTCGGCCTCGCAGATCGGCATGCTTGCGCGCTTCCTCGACGCTATGAGCTCAAGTCGAAGCTGAATCAGCCGCGAGAACTACATGAAGTTCCGGAAGTCGTAGACGCTATCGGTCATGGTCGGGTTCTGCTGAATGATCTTCGCAAAGGCCTGCGAATAGACGAGGGTAGCTATCGGGCCCGGACTGTCCGACGAGCTTCGACAGCGTGCACCAGGCGGGTTGACGGCCGTCGATGATCGCCTCGACGAGCCGAGGCGCGAGGAAGGCCAGCGGCAAATGCCGCTGCACATAACTCACCCGGCATCCTTCGTGCCCGGCCAAGTCGTACGGCGTTCGGGCTTTTCCTGCTTCGAGCAGCTCACGCTACCGGGTCGCCCGCACGATGGCGCGCGCGCTCGCCCTGGCGGAATGGCCACGCCGAGAGGTTGATCGGCTCGATCCGTCGGGAGTGCCTGGACCATGTGGTGATCCTGGGCGAAGCCCACCTACGTCGCGTCCTGGCAATGTACGCCGACTATTACAACGAACTCAGAACTCACCGATCTCTGGCCAAGGACACGCCGCTCTATCGCACCGTCGAACGACTGGGCATCGTCGTATCACGCCCCATCCTCGGTGGACTTCACCACCAATACCGCCGAATCTAAAATTCGGTACACACAGGTCTCGAGCGCGGTATCGAGAACAGCGCGTTGCAGTGAAACGAAGTCCGTCGGCCTTCTCGAGGGCGATTTCCATGACCCAGTAGCCGATGATGCACTCTCAAGCACTGAAGGGAGCATCGGTGCCTTGGTTTACTGCATCGACACCAAGGTACCATCGACCAACTCCGGCAAGTGCTCCATCTTCCCGTCATCGCTTTTGCGTAAGGTCGCCGTCTTTAGTCACCATCCCAGTATTGTTGTCGAAGAGGGCCGAACGCGACGTACCGACCGCGTGCGAAGAGGAAGCCAATGGTCACACGGTTTCGCATGGCACGCTCGCTCGCGGCTTGTATCATGGCGATCTCGGTTGCGGTGTCATGTGCGCACACACAGCAGCTGTCATCACCCGCGCTCTTGGAGCGCTGCAGTCGTCTCTACGACCTTTGGTGGAGGTACGACGAGGACCCCATCTTCTTCGGATTGGCAGAGAAGTCCCGGGCCGAGTTGGCTTCGTACAACTGCCAGAGGGGCAGGTACGCGGAAGGCATCCCGGTGCTGGAGCAGCTGTTGTGCAACGGTGGTTTCTACCTTCTCGCGTAGATCGGAGGCCTTGGGCTCCCACACCTAGTCGGACATGAGCCAACAAAGGGGCGTAAATCGCCCGGCCTATCTGCCTTGGAAAGCGGATATCACGACGCAAGGGCGACAGCTCAGCGGCGCTGCGGCAGGTCGGGCACCAGCTTGAGCTTGTCAGCCATCCGGCCGAGCTCTGGTAGCGAGCGAGCCTGCATCTTCTGCATCGCCCTGCTGCGATGCACTTTGACCGTGGCTACGGCGATGCCGATATCGTGGGCAATCTGTTTGCTCAGGCGGCCGCGGGCGACCTGAATCATGATCTCGCGCTCCCTGAGACTTAATGACCCGAAGCGCTCCCTGAGAGCTGCCAGGTCCTTCTCATTTTCCCGCCTTTCACGATCGCGAGAGAGACCGATCTGAATGGCGTCGAGGAGATCCTGATCGCGGAACGGCTTGGTCAGGAACTCGATGGCACCTCTCTTCATCGCCTGCACGGACATTGGGATGTCGCCATGGCCGGTGATGAATATGATGGGGACCTCTCTGTTTGCTGCGGCGAGCTCACGCTGAAGATCGAGGCCGCTCTGCCCGGGCAACCTGATGTCGAGCACCAGACAGGTGGGGCAATCCGGTGAAGCGGACTTCAGGAAGTCGGAAATGGAGCCAAATAGCTGAACGTTGATGGCGAGCGAACGCAACAACCGCCCGACCGACGCGCGGAGATCCGGATCATCGTCGATGACCAACACGGTGGAGGTTGCGTCAGACATCGCTGCTACCCGGAAGAATCGCGAAAATCGGCCTGTGTCTTGGTTGCAGGCCTAGCCGGACCTCGCATTTCTAGTCCCAATCCTGGAACCTGAACAGCCCTTCTTTTCCTAGAGGATGCGCGGGGTGAAGTGAGACAGTAATCCCCTGACAGTCAGTGGTGCGCCGGGCTCGGCCCGCGGACCGTCAAGAGTTGAAGCGGGGCGAGCCCGGCGTGGCCACGCCGCTCCCCGGCGGGGTTAGGATGGAGTTGCAACACGACCGTCCAACCTCACACGGAGAACGACATGACCACGGAGAAGAAGATAGCACGGCGCAAGCTCAGCCTGCTGGAACTCGCGGCCGAACTCGGCAACCCTTCGGCAAGCTCAGGGCAGGTCGTCAGCAAGGCATGCCGGGTGATGGGCTACAGCCGCCAGCAGTTCTACGAGATCCGGCGCAACTTCCAGACCTATGGCGCTGACGGGCTGCTCGACAAGATCGCCGGCGCCCGGCCGCCCCATCCCAACCGGGTTGCCGAGGAGATCGAGCAGGCGATTTTCGATCATTGCCTGGCCCACCCCTGCCATGGCGCCCTGCGGGTCGCCAATGAACTGGCCCTACGCGGCATCCAGGTCAGCTCGACGGGCGTGCGCGGCGTGTGGAGCCGTCATGGCCTGCTCAGCCGGCATGACCGCCTGCTGCGGCTGGAAAAGGCCTCGGCCGAGCGGACCGTGCAGCTCTCGGAGGAGCAGGTCGAAGCCCTCGAACGCTTCAGCCCGGAGTTCCGCGAGCGCCACATCGAGGCCCATTACAGCGGCGATCTGCTGGCCGTCGATACGTTCTTCGTGGGTCACCTGAAGGGCGTCGGCAAGGTCTACCTGCAGAGCGCGATCGACTGCTGCTCGCGTCTTGCCTGGGGCCGGCTCTACACCAACAAGATGCCGCTCACCGCCGTGCATCTGCTCAACACCGACGTGCTGCCGACCTTCGAAGCGCAGGGCATCTCCATCAAGGCCGCGCTCAGTGACAATGGCCGGGAGTTCTGCGGTCGACCCGATCGCCACCCCTACGAGCTGTTCCTCCAGCTCGAGGGCATCGAGCACCGCAGGACCCGCGTGAAGCGGCCGCAGTCCAACGGCATCGTCGAACGCTTCCATCGTACCCTGCTCGACGAGCACTTCAGGGTCGAAGGACGACGCACCTGGTTCGAGACCGTCGAGGAGATGCAGGCCGCCCTCGACGCCTACCTCGTCACCTACAACACCGAGCGGCCCCATCAGGGACGCGGCATGAACGGCCGCACGCCCTGGCGGGCCTTCCTCGACCGCATTCCCGCAAACGACAACTCTCAGGAGGACACCGACCGCCAAACCGATCAATCTGACGCTGCCTGACCACCGACCAGGGCGCGGCACCTGTCAGCCGATTACTGTCTCAGTACACGCGGGGTACACCAAAGTTTACGCATTGTGGCACAGCTCGCCGCCATCCGACCCGCTGGCCGACTGAGGATCGTCACCACCGTCTCAATTCAATACAGGTCGACGTCGGGCATCCAAAGGGCAGCACGACGATACGACGGCTCATGGCGCTTGGACATAAGCCAAAGTTTATGGGGCACCGGCATTGCACTGGTGGCATTCTTGTACATACGGAACAATTCCATGCGGCGCGTCCGCATAGTTCGCCGCCCGTACGATGGGTCCAGCGAATACCTACTGGCGGCATGATGAAAAAAGTACTGATTTCGGTCGTCGATGACGATCGGTTCTTTCGTGAGTCCATGTCCAGGCTCATGAGATCGATGGGCTATACTGTCGACATTTTCTCGTCCGCAGCCGATTTGCTCGCGTCCCCGCGCCTCGCCGAAACAACCTGCCTGATCGCCGACGTCCAGATGCCCGTCATGACCGGGCTCGAACTCTACCGACGCCTTATCGACACGGGCCACGCAATTCCGACGATTCTCGTGACGGCGTTTCCTAATGACGTTGATCAGGCTCGCGCGCGAGATGATGGTGCCGTGTGCTACCTGCGCAAGCCGGTAGATCAAGAGCATTTCACGCGATGTGTTCGCGAGGCTCTCAAATCCGCTCTCCCGCTTGAAGAGGATCCGTGAGCTCTCGTTCTGGAGCTGGCAAGGTGAACTGAAACACGGCTCCGCGGGCTTCGTTCGCCTCCGCCCACAGTTTGCCTCCATGTGCATGGATGATGGACCGGCAGATCGACAGCCCCATGCCCGTTCCACTGGACTTGGTGGTGTAGAAGGCCTCGAAGACTCGATCGAGATGCTCCGGTTCAATGCCCGGCCCGGAATCGCGCACCGCCACCACGACGCCTGTTTGATTCTCCCTTGTGCTGATCAACAGCTCCCTTGCCCCCTCCTCAACCGAGATCATTGCTTCAGCCGCATTTAGAATCAAGTTCAACAAGACTTGTTGCAGCTGGACGCGATCCCCTAGAACCAAGAGCAATCCACCTGCAAGCCGGGTCTGGACCGAAACCCCGTTCCTGAGGGTCACGCTTTGCGCCAATACGATCACTTCGATGATTGCCGCGTTGAGATCAAAACGCCCTTTTCGCGGTGGCGCTTTCTTCATTTGCTCTCGGACGCGATCGATGATGTCTCCGACTCGATCGGCATCGCCAACGACACAGGCGAGCGCTTCCCTGACTTCGCCCAGGTCCGGCGGCTGCATCTTCAGAAAATTCTGGGCCGCCCGGGCGTTGTTGCGCGCGCTGGCGATCGGCTGCGTGATTTCGTGGGACAGCGAGGCGGCCAATTCTCCCATCACGCTCACGCGGTTCATGTGGGCGAAATCCGATTGCATCTGCTGCAACCGCGCCAGCGCTTGCGTGCGATCCTCGATGTCAGTTAGTAGCACGTACCAACGGACAATATGCCCGAAATCATCGCGGATCGGGACGCCGCGGTTGTCAAACCATCGATATTGGCCGTCGAAGCGCCGCAGGCGTTGCTCGAGCTGGTAAGGGATCCCGGATGCGATCGATCTTGTGAAAACTTCAGCGACATCAGGGAGATCCTCCTGATGCACCGTTCCGTTTGTTCGCCAATCCCTCAACTCTTCCAGTGGCTGGCCGCAATACTCAAGGATTTGCCGATTTACGGTTTCAACGTCACCGTTCGGGGCCAAGATTCCGACGAGACCTGGTATCCCGTCAATTGCCGAACGCAAGCTTCGCTCGCTTTCGCGGATCCTGGCCTCCCGCTCAGCTAGCTCGCGGTACAGGCTGGCGTTCTCTATTGAGATAGCCGCCTGGGAAGCGAGCAGCGTGAGGACAACCATTCGAGAAGGAGTAAACGCGGCAATCGTAAGGTTGTTCTCCAAGTACAGCATCCCAATCAACCTGGTCTGCTTAAGTATCGGCAGGCAGAGCACCGACCGTGAGCGATGGTCGCGAATATAGCCATCCCCTGAAAACGAGTTCTGACTGGACGCATCGTGCAGAAGAACGCTTTCTCTTGTCCGAAGGACGTAGTGAAACACAGACGTCGGTAGATCTGCGGCCGTGACGCGTGCCTGTTTCAGGACTACGTTCACGTCGTCACTGCTGGTTGTGGCCTCTGCTTCAATCTGATATTCGTCGCCTCGTGGAAGAATCAGGAGACCTCGATCGGCGCCCGCGTGTTCGATTGCCGACCTCATGAGCGTGTTGATTAACTTCTCGAAAACGATCTCGCCTGACACTGCTTCCGAGACTCTGATTACGGTAGCCAAATCGAGCTGGTCGATGGGTGTCACCATCGTCGCCGTGGAATCGCGCATCGACTTGTCCACTTTGAGATGCGGATAAAGCTCTTCGAGTTGGCGAACCTTTCCGTCGGCTCCCCAGCGCAGGTAGCAGGCTCGCGCGGCCCGCAAATAGGTCGCCGCGATCTTCTCGTAACCACGCTCTGCGTAGAAACGCCCGGCAGTCTCGTTGGCAATCGCCTGGTTGTGCACGAACCCGTATTTGCGAGCCTCGCCGATGGCCTTGTCATACAGCTCCTGAGCGTTCAGTAGCCGGCCCTCAATGCGGGCGATCTCGGCGCCGACCAAGGCAGCGCGATCTTCGAAGGTTTCGGGGTTGACCTCCGCCCACGTTTGGAGCTGCCGGTAGTGGTCCAGCACAGAATCGAAATGCCTCGTTCTCTGCTCCGGTGTGGCGTGATCCCAGACCGCCGCATGCGCCAGCGCGCCATAGAGTTGATACTCCGCTGACTCGAACGTTGCCGCCGACGTCCAAAGCAACGATTCCGCATGCAGCGAGGCGTCGACCGCCGACGCAAGGTCTCCGGCGAAAAAGTGCGCCTGCAGCTTTCGCGTCCAGTAATAGAACTCGGCGAGCACCAGATCGGGACTGTTGGCCAAGCGCCGTTCGGTATCGAGTTCGCTGTATCCCTCATGATCCAAGCACCCGAACGTCGCAGTCAGCCCGCGCAAGGTGAGGATCAAGCCGAGTTGTGCTTCGCAGCGCGCGATGACCAGGCCCAAACGCACCCGCCTAGCAAATGCCAGGCCGTTCTCGCATTCCTTTTGCACTTCCGCGAGTGGATCCCCGGCGGCGAGGCAAACCGTGACGGTCAGCAGCTCGCACTCGGCTGTCAGGTACTCGATCGAGAAGATGAGCTGGTGATTACGCTCCCAAGTCTCTTCTGCAAGAAGGGCTCGGCCGGCCCTGAGATACTTGAGCGCCGAGTCATATGCTGTCGAGAGTTTCGCGCGCCGGCCTGCGATCAGATTCAGTTCTGCGACGCGCTCGCGATCCTCGACAAAGGTGATGAGTTGGGAGCCCCGGTTGAGTTGATTGACGATCTCAAATATCGCCTCCTCACGCTTTTCAGCGGGTGTATGCTCGGCGAGGAGCGTTCCGATGCGCAGGTGAGCCTCGGCACGCAGCTCCTTCGGGATCAGCGAGTAGGCGGCTTCCTGCACACGGTCGTGCAGGAAGCCATAGGAATTCTCCGCGCGGAAGATGAGGCCCGATCGCACGGCTTCCCAGAGATGGTGGTGCATGTCCTCGACCGAGCCCTGATACCCTACCCGCAGCGTCTCGAATTCTGCACTGTTGCCCATGCAGGCGAACTGCTGGAGTACCTTCTGGGCTTCTGGCGGAAGGCGCTTCAACTTCTCGACCATCAGCTCTACAACATTGTCCGCGAAGCCTTTGGCGCGAATGCGGAGCAGGTTCCATACCCAACGCCGCGCGCGGTAATCGAATGTCAGCAGGCGATCGTCCGCCAGAGTAGAAATGAACTGGATGGCGAAGAACGGGTTGCCCGCAGTCTTTTCGTGAATCAAGTCTGCCAGTGGGGCGGCGCGCTCCAGTTGGCAGTGAAGGGAGTCCACAAGCAGTTTACCTAGATCGTCGCGACTGAGTGGTGTGAGAACGATGTCCTGCACTGCGGCTCCGGCCTGACGGATCGCTTCTAGCTTACGCACCAGCGGGTGGGTGGCATTGACTTCGTTGTCCCGATACGCACCAATGAGCAGTAAGTGCTGCAAATCGTTGCGAGTCAGCAGATCTTCGAGGAAGTCGAGTGTGGCAACATCCAGCCATTGCATATCATCGAGGAAGAGCGCGAGCGGATGTTCAGGTCGCGCAAAAACGCCGATGAACCGTCGAATTACGATCTGAAAACGTCTCTGCGCTTCCTGCGGCGGCAATTCGGGCACTGGCGGCTGCTCGCCAATGACATGCCTCAATTCCGGAACGAGATCGACGAGGAGCAGTCCGTTCGGACCCAGTGCCTCACGAAGTGCCTCCCGCCATTTGCACAGGTCTTCCTCGTTCTGGCTGAGGAGCCGCCGGACGAGGCTTTGAAACGCCTGGGCCAGCGAGGCGTGCGGAATGTCGCGCTTGTACTGGTCGGATTTGCCGGATGCAAACAAGCCGCGTGGCGGCACGAGTGGTTTGTGGAGCTCATTGACGGCTGCGGATTTGCCGATGCCGGAGTATCCGGAGACCAGCACCAGTTCCGCTCGACCACCGCCGACGATGCGGTCGAAGGCGGTGAGCAGAGCGTCAACCTCGCGGTCCCTCCCGTACAGCTTCTCAGGGATCATGAGGCGATCTGGGGTGTCGCGAGCGCCAGGAGTGAAGTCATCGATCCACCCGCGGGACTCCCATAGGGACAGGCAGCGCCGAAGATCGCTCTCAACTCCCACCGCTGTCTGATACCTCTCCTCCGCTTCCTTGGAGAGCAACTTCATCGTGATCGCGGAGATTGAGGCCGGTACGGTTCCCACCCGCTCACTGGGTGCGGCTGGTTGTTTCGCGATGTGACAGTGCACCCATTCCATCGGGTCGGAGGCCGTGAAGGGAAGGCTCCCAGTCAGCATTTCGTAGAACGTCACTCCAAGCGAGTAAAGGTCGCTCCGAGAATCGATCGAACGATTCATTCGTCCCGTCTGCTCGGGTGCCATGTAGGCGAGCGTTCCCGCGACGAACTCGGGAGGTTCGGGCAACTGGCGCTCACGCGGAAGTTGGGACGCAATCCCGAATCCGGTGAGCCACGCGTTGCCGCTGTCATCGACGAAGACATTCGCAGGCTTGATATCCTTGTGTATGAGGCCCTGCTGATGGACTTGACCGAGTGTTCTTGCCAACCCAATGGCGGTGTCAAGGAAGCGAGTTCAGGTCGAGCGGTTGCCCCTGGTCACGCTCAAGAATCCGATCCAGCGGCTGACCGCCAGGGTCCTTAAGTAAGAGGATCGTCCGCCCTTCGTGACGAGTAATGGCCAGAGGCTTGGCAGCCCATGCGGGATCGAGTTCGGCTGCGAGCGAGTATTCGTGCATGAGCCGCCGGACACTCTGAGGCGACGGCTGTTCAAAGAGTGCGATCGCCAGGACTGGCGAGGGGTCGTCGTGCTTTCGGCCGCGGTACAGGGTAAAGTCCGCGCTTTCCCGCAGGGGCACTAGCACGTACTCCGACAGCCCCGGGATAGGTGACATTCTTGTCGCCACGGCATCACGACTTTCAGAATATTGATTTGGACAGGACGCTAGAAGGACGTCAACAGGAACTAAATATTAATGGCCGCGCCGGCCGTAGAGTTGTTTCAATCTTTCTAATGCACTGGCCGCGGTCGGGCGTCCTTGGACGTCGTGACATCGCCTCGGGTGTCCTATATTCCCGGACACCTTTATCGGAAGATTGTGTCGTACTATCTCCTGTCGACGTGAACCCTCATGTTGTCGTTCTGATGAAGTCACGCCTGCACGTGAAATAGTCTAACGATTGGGTTCGAGCAGCCGCACGTGAGGCCGGCTCATATCTCCAGCGCCCGATGTTCACCTCGAAAATCGTTGCTCTTTGAACGGGTCGCCGTAAATGTGATATCCATTAAATTCCCATAAGCCCGGCGATTCGCGATCCAGCAACTCGATGCCGCGCACCCACTTCACGCTCTTATACCCGTAGAGGTGTGGCACCACGAGGCGCAGCGGGTAGCCATGCTCAGCCGTAAGGGCTTCGCCGTCATGCCGAAGGGCAAAAATCGTCGTCGGGCGCAGAAAATCCAAGATTGGCAGGTTTGCCGTGTAGTTGTTCTCGCCGTGGACCATCACATGCCGCGCCTCTGGTCGCAACTTCACTCGCTTCATCAATTCCGAGGCGAGCAATCCTCCCCAGTGGATGTCGAACCGGCTCCAGCGCGAGACGGAGTGCAGGTCCGCAAATACTTCGCTCTGCGGCAGATTGGAGAGATCTTCCCACGAAAGCCGCAGCTGCTCCTCTACCAGGCCGAACACGCGAAATTCCCACGTCCTGGGATTGAAGGGCGGCACCGAGCCCACATGCAGCACCGGCCACTTGAGCGTCAGCGACTGTCCTGGGGGCAGCCGCCCAGCGTCACGCATCTCACACTCCCGTTCGCGTCGCTCGTTCGATTGCACGAATAGCTCCACCGCAAAAGTACGGCGCGGCCTCGTTGGCGCACCTAGCAAGGTTCGGGGCCTGAAACGCGGTCAGCCGCGTTGCGGCGGACATAACCAAACGTTGGGTTTCCGCTAACCCACACTCCGAGAAGCACCCCATCAAGATGCTAGTCCAACCCGAAGCGGTGGAGGGGGGAGCCTCACTGTTCCCCCCTCACAGATCTTAGACTCAGAACTACTTGGAACTGCTTGCAGACTCGGAGAATAGCCCAGGAACAGTCTTGCTGGTGTTGTGGCGGAAAATGTTGACGGCTCCGATCAATTCGCCCTCATCGTCACGAATTGGAAAGACATTAACGAGCGCCAGAAGACGATCACCGTTGGGCTGCTCGCAAATCACATCGGCGTTCCGAACGGTGCCGCCGTTGTTGATCACCACGGAAGGTGGTGCAAGTTCGTGCGGCATCACTTCTCCCGAGGGGTAACGAAGAAGGTGTGACCCGCAAAACTTTTCCGAGGTTCCCAGAGACGGCGTGCGTCCCCAACCCGCGATCGCAGCTTTGTTGCACTTGACGACCGTGGCATCCTTTTCGAGGACGTATATTCCTACTGGGATAGAATCCATTGCCGCTTGGTCTGCAAGAATTCCTCTTGCGACGAGGTGCCCGTCGACAATCTCTCCTCGGAAGTCGATCCTGTCGAAGTCGCCATCCAAAATCATCGTGCTTGTTGCGGAGATAGCATCTGCCACGCTGGTTGCCATTTTGCTGGTTGCCATTTTCAACCTCCCTTGCGCGAAAGAATCAATTTAAGTCACGCGCCGTTTGGCCCGCTTGTCAAGAGGACGCCTCAGACTACGCTGGAAGATTCTATCTTGCGGGACCTCTTCAAGTCCTGAGAAACGGGCTTACCGGAAAGCCCAGCAATGTTCAGTACAAGAATACCATCAGTGCCATACCGGCGCCCCGTAAACCTTGGTTTATGTTCAACAACTTTGGCTTATATCGAAGCGCCATGAGCCGTCGCATCGACGTCCTGCCCTTTGGATAAGCACCTGCCGATCAGGCCCGCCGCCAGCGCTGATCCTCGATATTCTTCACCCTTGCTGAGCATCGCCCATACTCAACGGGCCATCTTGTTGGCCAGGGCAATGGCTTTGCAGAGAGCTCCTCTGGTCGCTCTCTCTGCATTACCGGAATACAAGAGGTTCAGCGATGAATTTCGATCCAGTCCTCCAATCGCGCATCCAGTTCGCCCGGGCCATCGGCCGACCGCATGCAAGTCGGCTGGACATTCCTCGCCGAAAGCCCACAGCGGATTGACGGCGTGGCCGTTCACTGAAATTCAGAACAGGTCTTGTTGGGCGTGAAATACGTGTCGAGATCAAATGAACGAGGGCCTCGCCTTTTCGACGACGGTGGAGCTCGGTACGGACACGCATCCACCTGATCTCAGTCGATTACAAAGCCGTAGCGAACGGGCGGCCTAGGGACGCATGGCACGGAAGGTCGATGGGCGCTGCCAGTCCGGGAAGAACAGATGACGCCAGCCGCTGCGATCGAATTTCTTCCAGGCGCCCTCCGGCTGGGCGAGTCGGTCGGCGATGGCGAAGACGACGGCCGGGTGATGACCTAGCCCACAGTGACTGCCATAGACCTCGATGTTCTCGGCCAGCGGTCCGTCCTTGTTCAGGCAAGCTTGCCAGGCGCAGATGCCGTCGGAGCGGCTGAAGATGGAGGTGGTCGCAACGGCCGGCGCCTCGGCCAAAGTGCCCAACCCATCCTGATCTTCGATCTTGCTGCCGCTCACCAATTCGTAGGTTCGCCAGGCATTGGTCGATTTGGGCGAGCCCGCGAACGGACTGCCCAGACTGATCAGGCAGCGCACCTTGTCGGGTGCCATCTTGGCGAGCCGGCGGGCATAGAGGCCGCCCAGGCTCCAGCCGACGAGACTCAGTCTGCGTCCGCCGTAGCGCTCGAACAGCTCACCGATCCGCGCCAGCATGTTGCGCTCGAGATTGGGGCGCAGACCCAGATTGCGCCCTTGCTTCCAGCCATGCGCGTTGTAGCCGTGCGCATTGAGGAAGCTACGGAGAGCGCTGGTACTCTTGTCGTTCGCCCGGAGGCCAGGCAGCACGAGCACCGGATGCCCATCGCCGCGCGGGGTGACGGAGGAGAGCCACGACCGCGTAAGCCAGAACGCGCAAAATTCGGGCAGAACCCGCACTTCGAGCAACTGGAGCGCTGTGGACGGGGGAGCAAGCGTCGCGAGTGCGGCGGACATCGGTTCGTTCCTTTGCGTTGTGCGCCGCTACCCTGATGCAGTCTTCGCCGACCGTTTGTCCGTCCTCGACCGCCGAGTACGCTGCGACCCTCTCACGATGGGTCGACAGCACAGACAGCTCAACTACACGGAGGTTCATTCGACTACGGTGTTGGTATTGAGGTCTACGACGTTGGGTTCACGATGGTTGGTGCGTGAACAACTCCCGGCAGCATGGGCGGTCGCTTTGGCCCGACGACCGGAATCGGAGATGCGCTCGTAAGCCGTGAAGGCAGCGAGGCTCGCCATTAGACCAAAGTATTAGATCCCGTTACCAAGACTGCATTCGCGACGCCCCTCGTGCAATGGAGGGCCCTTCTCAGCGGCACTAATTTGACGTCATGCCCGCCACCACCGGTCGTGAAGCGGGACAAGCAATCGAGCCGCCTCGAACGTCAAAGGTCGAACGATGCCCGTAACATCACGATCCTTGCCTGTCGGCACAGCGCACCAGTCCAGCAATATCCGGTCGGTCGCTTATATCGGCACCGCCGGAATCCTGGCGGTATTCATGCTCGGCTTTGCCTTGGCGCCGAAGGCGAGGGCGCGGGACAACGGTCATCACCTTTATCACGCCGATTGCTATTCGAAGTGGAAGCAGCCGGGGACCGACGCCTCCTGCTGCAACGGCAAGGAGACGACGGCAACGTCACCGGCGACTGCTACCCCACGACAGCCGAAGTACGCAACGGCCATTGGTGGGCCAAGACGGACGACGGCCAATGGGTGGTCGTCCCCTACGACCGTATCCTGCGCGAGCGCAATCCGGACAACGAGCGAGCCCATCTCTGCTTCAGCTACGGCCGTGTGCTGTGTTTCGTCCCACCGAACACGGGCACATAGCCGTCTCCTTCGATGCTTTGCCGCTACGCGAAAATTTCACGGAGGTCATGATGCTTCACTCGCTGCAGCCCGAAGACTTCATTCTCCCCCAGCACCTGCAAGCACCGTGGGCATGCCCAGAATGCGGTCGCAACTTCCTTTGTGGGCAGGGCGTGATGTCTCTCACGCACTACCGGCTCGGTGACGCGAAAGAACTGCGGCATGGACTTGCCTGCTTCTGCTCCACCGCCTGTCTGCTGCGTTGGGAGCAGCCGGAGATGCTAGGGCTCATGCAATAAGGTCCATCGACACCGATATGCCGAGCCAGACCGGGGCAGCGCTGTTTACCACTCAGATCGACCGCAGCCGCCCAGTCAGCGGTCCTGCCAAGGACCGAACAGTCATCGCCGCTCGTATCAGTAGGTCAATTCAGCATCAAAACCCCGACATGGACGGAGACTGATACCATGAGGCCGACCTTCGTAAGAGCCAAACAGGCCACCCAGCTCGCCACACCGATCACGCCCACGTCCAATGCGGCAAAGGACAACATCCAAGATCTTCGCGCATCTCGTCCCGATTTGGGAATTCTGATGGCAATGCTAGAGGTCGACGCGATCACCTTGACGGAGTGCTTGGTCAGCCGAAACTGGCGGCTGTCATTTCCCGCATCGGAGACGACGGGAATTCACTACAACCTCGAAGGAATTGGCCAAATGTGCGTCGGGACTGGGCCGGCGATCCCTCTGACCCCGCATACGTTGGTTATCACGCCCCCAAGGCAGCCCTTTCGGATCGATGCCGCAACCGGCCAAGGAGCGACGTCGAGGACTGGTGTGCTCGAAGCGCGATGGAAACCAAGCGACGATTCCGAGACAGCGAAGAAAATCAGCGCCGGCAGTGGCGACCCGGAGCTGAGCATGATATGCGGCTGCTTCCATGCGTCTTATGGCTCGTCTATCGATCTCTTCGCAACTTTGGCGTCACCGATCGTTGAGCGATTCGATGCCACCGATCAGGTCGGCTACAGACTTGAGGTAGCTTTGGCGGAACTTACCGATCGGCAGGTCGGAATGCAGGCGATGGCGACGGCGCTGCTAAAGCAGGTTCTGATAACACTCCTTCGTCGATCTTTGAGTTCAGGAAACCTGCGCCTGGAACAGTTCTCGATCCTAAGCGATCCTCAGATCACGCGTGCTTTCGCTCGGATGGCGGCCAATCCCGGCGCGTCGCATTCCGTGACGACGTTGTCCGAAACCGCTGGCCTTAGTAGATCGGCATTCATGGCTCGTTTCGCCGATGCCGTCGGATGCTCGCCGATGGCAGCGCTGCACCAATTGCGCATGCGCCGGGCTAGCAACCTGTTGACTGCAAATGTTCTCTCGATCGAACAGATTGCGCACGCCGTCGGGTATGCGAGCCGCAGCAGTTTCTCCCGTGCCTTCCGGCATGCCTTCGGGAGTGATCCGGCAGAATATCGTGCACTGGCGCGGTGCTCTCGGCCGGGACCGACGCGGGAGTCGCACGCGGATCAGCGAGATAACCAATCGATCTCTTCAGGTCCGATTGGATGAGGGGCCACTTCGAGGGAAACGCAGGGCTCACTTGAGGCTGGATTCCGGCTAATGGTCGGTGGGATTCCTGCCTTGGTCTTTCCTGAAGACGCGCACGAATCTGCTGCGACTGACATATCCCGCGTTGAACACGAATGTGATCAGAGGTTAGTTGTCTTGAGCTGCGGCTTGATGCATGCGCAGGTTCCGCAAGACGGCCACCGGTGATCGACCTGCCAATTGCGTAGAGCGTGCCATGAAGCTCTATCCGCCGAGGGATGCAGTGTGAGCGAGACTCTGCATCGTGTGAGGCGCACCTGGATGTGCCGCCATTTCGGCAAAGACACGGAAGATTTGTGGGTCTCGCAGCATGGAGAAGCGCTCGGCCCATGAATTGAACGATCGCAGAGACCGACGCAACGGGGCGGCGATCATGCATTCGCCCGGCGGAGCGCGGCTATGCGTGACGGTGACGCGCCACGTTTCCAGCGCCGGCTGTGCATGCGTCCGACACGTGCGCAGTCGATCACGCAAATGCGTGCGACCCCTCCCCTGGCCGGGGCAATGCTTCATTCCCAGATTGCGACGATGCCCACGACAGACCTTGTTCGCCCCTCGGTGGATCCCGCACCCGCTGTCCCGTCAACTGATGGCTTCTATGACGGCTTGGCGCCCTTCGAAGCCTTCGCGGACGTCACCGATCTCCGGCATTATCGCTCCTTGCCGGCCGATTGGTTTCTCGGCGTAGCCGACATTGTCAATTCGACACAGGCGATCGCGGAGGGCCGCTATAAGGCAGTCAATACTGTCGGTGCAGCGGCCATCGCGGCAATCACCAACGCCTTGGATGGTATCAACTTTCCCTTCGTATTCGCCGGGGACGGAGCAAGTTTCGCTTTGCCAGGCCGATATGTGCAGACCGCACGCGACGCTCTCGCAAGGACTGCGGCTTGGGCAGAAGATGTCTTGGCGCTGAACTTGAGGGTCGCGATCATTCCTGTGCCCGAGATTCGCAGCGCTCGCTTGGATGTACGCATCGCCCGTTTTGCAGCATCCCCTGATGTGTCATACGCCATGTTCGCCGGCGGGGGGCTTTCTTGGGCCGAAGCGAAGTTGAAAGAAGGATACTATGCCATCCCACGTGCAGCAGCGGGGCAGATGCCTGACCTTCGCGGGCTATCCTGCAACTTCGCCTCCATACAGGCGCAACGGGGCGTCATCCTTTCGATCATTGCCGTACCGTTGGGCGCAGGACCTCAGTTCGCCGAACTCGTAGCCGACCTCTTGGCGATTCTGCATACAAATGAAGGGACTGGCCGGCCACTCGGCGAGAGTGGCCCTCTGCCCGCTTGGACGGGTGGCGGTTTCGATCGAGCTATCGCAATGGCGACGCCGCGGCCGCGCCTTCGGCTGCTCGATCGAGCCATGATCGTTCCTCGCGCGATTGTGAGGCGATTCAGCCTAATGACCGGCATGTCTCTCAAAGATTTCCGACCTGCGCGGTATCGACGCCAACTTATGAACAACACGGATTTTCGCAAATTCGATGACGGCCAAACGCAGCAGCTCGTAAGGACGGTGGCGATCCCACGACGCGAAACCGTCAGGGCGGAGCCATTGGCAGCTCTTATCGTTCGGCGATCTACTAAGTCGACGACGAGCAGAAGCGCATCGACGAGGAAACCATAGACGACGTGGATGCGCCCGGCCGTTGGGGGCGCAAGATTGCGCACGAGCGCGTCGCAGCGGATTGATCCAGCTCAACAACGGGTGACTGACGTAGCGCGATGCGGTGCGTGTACAGTCCTGAAATGGTCTCGAGCGTCTTAGCCAGCGTTACGGCGGCATACCCATCCTGACTGAAGGTCCTCAATCTGTGTTCAGAGTTCCACGACCACATCGCTTCACTTGCGGACGACCGTGCATTTGGCTAGGTCGTGAACCCATAAATCTGCTGGATAGACGGCTTGCGAGTGTCCGCTATGCGCCGATCGCAACGAAATTCCGCGGCGCAGCGGAATGACGCAAAATGGGGAGAGCACGCCGGAAAAATAGGGAAAGCCCCCGATGCGCGAGGAAACCGCTGCGCCTAGCGTGCGCGCCTTCCACGAGTATCCGTGCGTTTCCCCAGAAGGATGCCAGAGGCCATGCCTCAGAAGGCCGCGCTCCCGCCTGCGTACTCGGCGTCATTGAATCCCCTCGTCCGGGTGCACCAGGCGCGGGCCGAAGCTGTGCGCGACTGGCGGTCGGCGCTCGACCAAAAGCGCCTGGCTCTCTATGGCGCGGGCGTGGCGGCGCTCACCGCCTATGCAAGTTTACTCGCGCTGGCGAATCCGGCGGCCGTCTCGGCGTGGGCGATGGCTGCGGTCTTCATTGCCGCGCTCACGTCGAGCATCGCGGGTTTCGCCTTCTCGGCGATTTGCGGCGCCATGCTGTTCCACCTGCTTGACGATCCCGTGCAGGTGGTCGAGATCATGATGATCTGCAGCATCGCGGGCCAAGCGCTGATGGTGTGGTCGCTGCGCCGCGACATCGCCTGGCACGGCCTAAAGCCCTTCGTGGTCGGCGCCGCCCTCGGCCTGCCCGTCGGCGTCTATTGCCTGCTACACTGCCGGCCCGGCCTCTATGTCCACATCATCGGCGCACTGCTCGTGCTCTACGCCGCCTTCATGATCTTCCGTCGGCCGATCATCGTGCGGCGGCAGCATGCGCTGTTCGACGGGTTGGCGGGCTTCCTGGGCGGTGTCACCGGCGGCGCGGCGGCCTTCCCCGGCGCGTTCGTCACAATCTGGTGCGGCTTCAAGGGCTTTAGCAAGGAGCGCCAGCGCGGTATCTACCAGCCGTTCATCCTGATCGTGCAGATGGCGGCGCTCGCCGTCCTGGCGGTGTCGAGTTTGGGCGCCGGCGGGCGGCACTTCGACTTCGCGGGAATCGTATATATGCCGGCCATGCTGATCGGCTCCGCCTGCGGCATGGCGTGCTTCAAGTGGCTGAACGACCGCCAGTTCGCCTTTGCCGTGAACCTCCTGCTGATCGCCTCGGGCCTGAGTTTCCTGCTCTAGGAGCGCTCAGCGGGGTGGTTATCCGCAGGGAGTCGTTCCTGCTACGCGCCGACGAGGTGATCGAGTAAGTGGGTCCGCCATGTCTGTTGTGGGTCAGACGCGTCGGTTTCGTGATCTCCGCCGTATGTCCGGTCTAGCCCCAGCATCAGACATTTACAGATGCGGCCGGCACTTCGCATTTGGGCCACTTCCGGACTCATGCGCCGCAAACAATTCGCGCCTCTATTCGAACACATCAACGTACAACAACACTGCCTGACTCTTCCCGCAATTGAAATACGGAGCCGGCGTTGCCGGCGCTTGTCCCTTTTTGGTCGGGGCCTGCGGCCCCCGTTCGGTCAAGGCTGAACATCAAAGCCGACTAGTCGCTGCGCTCCGGCCCGCACCAAGACTTTGAAGTTCAGCCTTGACCGAAGCACCCCCCGCTCATTGGCGCGAGCCTAGTCGGTTGCATGCGCAACCGTTTTTCTAGGCGCAAAGCCATGAAGTCAGGCCTCTACAGCCAGATCACCGCGCAGATCGTCGCGCAACTCGAGCACGGAACAGCCGCGTGGCGCAAGCCTTGGAGTGCTGGCCATGTTGCAGGGCCGATCATCAGGCCTTTGCGTTCGACGGGTCAGCCCTATAGCGGAATCAATGTCATCATGCTGTGCGAGGCTACAGCGCCCCTATCTGGATGACCTACAAGCAGGCGCAGGAGCTTAACGCCCAAGTCAGAAAGGGCGAAAGGGAACGTTGGTCGTCTACGCCAGCACCGTCGGCCGCACCGAGCACGATGGCGCGAGGGGCGAGGGGCGAGGATACCGAGCGCCGTTTCGGCTTCCTAAAGGGTTACATGGTTTTCAACGTCGAGCAGATCGAAGGCTTGCCCGCGCACTACACCGCGTGCGAGGTCACGAGATACCCATCCCCGATGCCGTGGCTTGATCGTTGATCGGCAAAGTGAATTGCACGGTGATGCCTGGTCCGGCGTTCGGGGTGGCCCATATGCGTCCCCCGTGAGCTTCGACAATCGAACGGCAGATCGATAGCCCCATGCCCATGCCGCCGGACTTTGTGGTGTAGAACGAGTTGAACAGGCGTTCAAAACTCTCCGGGTTCAGTCCCGGGCCAGAGTCCCGCACGGTGACGAGCACTTCGCCCGATGCATCTTTCCCAGTGCCGATCAGCAATCCGCGCGACCCTTCGCTGACACCGCTCATCGCTTCGACGGCGTTGATGATCAAGTTAAGGATCACTTGCTGCAGTTGGACTCGATCTCCTCGAATGAGCGGCAGGCCCTCCGCGAGTTGCGTTTGCACCGAGACATTGTTTTTCATCACTTCGCCGCGGGTCAGGGCAATGAGCTCAACGATCGCTTTGTTGACCTCCAAGGCCTCCTTCCGCGGAGCCTCCTTCTTGATGAGGGTACGGATGCGGCCGATGATCTCGACCGCACGCCGTCCGTGCTTGACGGCACCACCAAGCGCCTGCCGGACCTCGTCCAGATCTGGCGGCTGGGTGCTCAGGAAGCTCAAGGCCGCCTCGGCATTGGTGACTCCCGCCCCGAGCGGCTGCATGACTTCATGTGAAATCGAGGCCGCCAGCTCTCCCATGGTGGTGACCCGGTGGATATGGGCAAGATCCGCCCGCATCTGACGCAGGGCCTCCTCGGCGCGCTGGCGCTTGGACACGGAGGCGAACAGGGCGGCCAGATCGGCGAGCGTGATACCGGCGATCGCCAGCACCAGGGCGGTCCGATCGAGGGTCGCGGCCTTGTGAGCGTCCTCGATCGTGGCTTGAGCGGTACAGATGGTCCCCCGCATCCCGGTGTAGTGCATGCCGGAAATGGCGACGCCCATGACGATGGCGGCGGCGAGCTTCTGCCCAAGGCCCGTGGCTCGGAATGCCAGCCACAGCGCCGCCGTCGCCACCCCGATCGCGATGATCACGGAGAGCCCGACCCACAGGGGTTCGTAGCTCAATTCGACGGGCCCCCGCAAGGCCGCCATGCCGGTATAGTGCATGGTGAGGATGCCGAGCCCCATGAAGACGCCGCTGATGGCGAGGCGGGAGCGCGATACGCCCGGGCGACTGATGATGTAGAAGCCGCCGCCCGTGGCCATGATCGCCAGCATCAGGGAAAGGACGGTCAACCCGACGTCGTAGGACACCGGCATCGGCAGCACGAAGGCGAGCATGGCGACAAAGTGCATCGACCATATGCCGCCTCCCATGGTGAGCGCGGCCGCCGCCAGCCAGATGCGGGGCGTGGATCCTTGGGCCAGCGGCACGCGTCCGCCGAGATCCAGGGCCGTGTAAGACGCGAAGGTAGCGACCAGGATGGACAGGGCAACGAGATACGGATCGTATGTTCCGGTAACGACCATGGATCGTCTCCATTTCGGAGCAGAGACGAGCGAGGCACCATCCGAGACTTGGCAACCGACATTCCCCCAGTGCCGGCACCCGACGCTGCGCCACGCAAGGGCAATTGTCAACGTTCGATGGGCCACCGCCAGCCGCCAGCCCTCCGCGCAGCCGTGGCTGGACGCCCGAAGCCGGCGTTTGGGTGACGATCGGTTGTGCTCGGCTCATGAAGTGCGCCTCGTCTGTCGGATGGCAGTCGTTCATCGCTCCGGCTCCTCATGCCGGGAACGGCGGCGAACGTAGCCGCAGGCCGTCGATGCGACGCAGGATCTTGGCGAACAGGACCCGCGGCACTGCCACCTCGGCCAGCTGGAACACCACGTATCGGCCGTGGCGCACGATCCGGGCGCCGATCTTGACCAGTTTTTCGCGGAGCGTCGTCAGCGACCACTGTTCGATCTCTTTCGGCAAAGCCAGCATGTGCAGGAAGTTCGCGATGTTGTAGGCGAGCACGTGAAGCTGGAAGCGCACTGCGTTGTGCCGGAAGGCCCGGCAGGACAAGCGCGTCCAGCGGAGCGTTCTTGCGTTCTTTGATCCATTGTTCCGCCGTGCCACGGCCGTTGTAGAACTTGCCCACGCGCTCGGACGGCCGGCTCAGGTTGGTGACGATGAACGCGAATAGCGGGTGGTAGCAGTTGCAGTCGAAGTGTCCGTTCCACGCCACGCCCTCCTGTCGTCCGTGGGTTGGGCTCTCGGAACTGTCCATGTCGAGAACGATGTCGGAGGTTTGCGCGTAAATCAGGTCGATCCTAGCGCTGGAGAGAGCCGTGAGGGTCGCGAGGTTGATGTCGTTCGCCAGCGACTCGGTCTCGAAGCGCCCCATCTGGGCGGATGCGGCCTACCGCAGGCGCAGTGGCCTGGTCGACCCGTCTCTGGTATGGTTCTCGCAATCCGGTAGATCGTCAGGTCTTTGGCGGCGGGCGCAAGCGATGGATAAGGAACAGCCGACTGTCGTCGTCATCGATGACGATTCCGCCACTCGGGAATCTCTTGGCCGCCTGCTCCGGTCAGTCGGTCTTAAAGCGCAATTGTGGAAGTCAGTAGACGAGTTTTTGGTATCCGGACGGCCAAACGGCCCGGCTTGCTTGGTGCTCGATGTGCGGCTGCCAGGAGGCAGCGGGCTTGATTATCAGCGCGAGCTGACGGCGGCGGAGACACGTATCCCGGTCATCTTCATTACCGGACATGCCGACATCGGGATGTCGGTGCAGGCGATGAAGGGCGGTGCGATCGAGTTCCTGACCAAGCCGTTCCGCGGCCAGGATCTGCTGGATGCAGTCCAACTCGCCCTTGCACAGGACCGAGCCTGGCGCGATCCTCTATAAGCATTCCTTCGACGTCCGTGTGCGGGACGTATCCAAGCCAGCGCTCGCGCGCCTGGCGGGCTTGGGCGACTGGCCCGGCTTCGATCTGTTGTCCGATCGTGCTGGCGATGGCGCGCGCTGTATCAGGCGCCGCCGCCTTCTTCGGTAAGTGCCGCTATGGGCCGATTTTGTTGAAGAACTCTCTTTTCCATTCCGGCGGGTAATATTGATTTGTCAGCGCCAGCGCTCAGGTTACAGAGATTTAAAAGGACCTCAGCGCCGGATCAAACATTGCGCTACCGAACCACCTCGCTGACTTTTTCAACAGACTCGACCAGGAGCAGACGTTCAACGAAGGTGGCATCGCTCATTTAAGACCCGGGCGGCCGCATCAAACGCCACACACCTAAAGCTGCAAGGGTGAGCGCAATGGCAAGAAGCACAACAGAAGCGGTAAGCACGGAACTGCTCCAACGAACGCCTCCCACAGCCTAGGTAGGCGACCGACCATCGCAAAGAAGCACCAAGAACCGGCAGAGTCAGGGTACCAAGAGGTTCTCGATACCCTGCGCGTGGGTGCTCCGAGGCAGGCACTTGACGTTGTCTCGGGATATCGTCCGGATTGTAGATCAGCCGCGCAATTCGAGGGTCCTCAACACGTGTCCGAGCGTCTCGATCGATATTCCCAAACGCCAACGGGGCGAATGTCGGTGTCGACATGAGCTGTGTGGCGGCTGACCCATACCGCTTCTGGTTTAATCCGCCCGTGTGAATTTCCAACAACAGCACCGGCGCCATGACCAAGCGACTAATTTCGCGGATTGCCTGTCCAGACCTAGCCCCCTCCGGGGTGAGATGTACGTCAAAGCCCGCGATGCCGGAGACCACTGACTGGATCTGGATCGGCGATCGACGGCCGGAGCACGCGGCCCCCAAAGACAGACTGTCGGGTCGTACCGCAAGGTTGGCCATCGAGCTAGTGCGTCGTGCAGGTCCGCTCCGCGTCAGACGCGTCGGTTTCGTGATCTCCGCCGCATGTCCGGTCTGCCGCCATCAGCAGACATTTCCGGACCCGGTCGGCACTTCGCACTTGGGCCAATAGCGGAAGTGCTGTCCTTGCTCAAAAATGTGTTCGGTTTGTGAATTGGACGAACTACGATGGCGAGTGGCTATTCTTTGGCGAGCGTATAGAGCCTCGGGCACGGCTGCGACCTGCCACCGCGCCTTCCGTCTCGCCGATCTGGTGGGCGCGCGCCGTTCCCGCGCCATGGGCGCCGACACCAAAGAGCGCACGGCGCGCGATGGCTGACGCAAACGGGAGCCGCGCCAGGATCATGTCGCCGATGACCTCGATATCGCGCAGCGGGGTCAAGCTTGTAGCTATCCAGCAGCTCGCGCTCAGGCGGCGATCGCGAAGGAATACAGAGACTCGTAGCCCTGCTCCCGCGTCCGGCGGATGTTAGCCAGCTCCATCTGGAGCGCCGTCAGGTCAAGGCCGTAGCGCGTGCTGGTGGCGACGTACCCTTCACCCTCGCGGGCGATGCGATGACAGGTGCGGATGCAGGCGAGACATTGCTTGGTTGAGGTCATGAGAACCTCCGTTGGTCTTCTGGACAGAGATCAGGGCCGGGCGCTGCCGTTGTCCCTTTCCTGGCATTTCGGGCCGGGGCCGCGCACGTAGTGCAACTCGGGCCGGTAGGAGTGGAACAGGGAGGTCCTGAGCCAGCGCCACCGCCGCGTCGCCGCATTGAGGCTGTGTGCGTGCACCGGCGTGCCCAACAGGGCTCTCGACACGTAGGAGTCCGACGGCGGGTGCATTTTTGGACCTCACTTTTGGCGCCTGCAGGATGCGCGTGGACGGCCGACGGTGCCATTCTGCGGAGGTTGATCGCCGTGACGTCTTCGTTGAACTCGCCCTTCACCTAGGTTTGCCTGGCCTACACCCTAGGTTTAGCCAGTCCGTCCGTGCCGCTCGAAGGCGGTCCCTACCGAGACGTATGGCCTGCCCCGTCGGCAACTGGTTTCAGCGAGAGGAGTTCGTTGCCAGTCTGCATCACGGCTTGATCTCTGGCAGAAGGTATGGGGAGAGAGCACCGCCAATGGTCGCTAAACGACCGCTTCGGGTCAGACGCGTCGGTTTCGTGATGCCGCCGGATGTCCGCTTCGCCCCTAGCATCGGACGTTTCCGGATCTGGTTGGCACTTCACGTTTGGGCCAAAAGGCGACATGCCAAATACCGGCGCAGTCATGGGCCCAGCCAGGCCGGGTTCGATGAGCCTATGCACACGATTCGCGCGTAGCGTGTCTCTACTTGGCGCGTTTCCAAGTCACCGTCCCGACTCCGCCGCTGGACGCTGTAGCGGTAATGTATTTAAGTTCGTCTTTGCCGGCTGTCACGATCGATCGTTTCTGCTCGGTCCCATTCCAATTCGGAAACGTGGCGCTTTCGACCCTGAACGTCAGTGTCTTGTCGGTCGGGTTGAGCGAATAGGTGCCGATCATCGCGATGCTTTTCGACACGACGGCCTTGTTTTCCTCCGATGTTCCGGCGGCACGGCTGTTCGAGGCAAATCTTGCAATATCGGGACCGATGATCGTCAGCATGAAATGTCCATCGGCATCCAGGCTCATCATCCCTTTGGCGCCGGACCCGAACTGCTCGGTCTTCATTCCGTCTTTATCGGTAACCGATGACACGAGGATCCAGGTACCCCGCAAATCGTCAGGGACTTGTGCCCACGCAGACGCGGAAAGCACCGAAGAGACGGTCGCAACCACAAGCATCTTGGCTAGCATGGTGTGCCTTCATGAGCTGGCTCTGGTTCGGGGATCGCGATCCTAGAGGCATTCCATGCGGAACCATATGGTGGCAAACTAAGAGGATCCCTTCCGGAATTTGGAAAGCGAGCCATGGATCGGCTTGAAGCGATGTCGATCTTACTTGCCGTTGCCGAAGCTGGCAGCATTTCGGCGGCGTCGCGAAAACTCAAGGTGCCCCTGGCGACGATCAGCCGAAAAATCTCGGAGCTCGAAGGGCACTTGACGGTGCGATTGTTAATGCGGTCGAACCGGAACGTCACGCTGACAGAGGCGGGCCGGGTGTTTGTTGCTGCCTCCAGACGCATTCTTCAGGATCTTGGAGAGGCCGAGCGTGAAGCTTCTGGCGAAGGCGGAATACTCAAAGGTGAAGTGGTCCTCTCTGCCCCCATCGCCCTTGGACGATTCCATCTGCTTCCGGTCGTCGTAGATTTTCTCAGAGATCACCCGAGTATTGACGTGCGCATGATGCTCACGGATCGCCGCGTGAACATGATCGAGGAGCATATCGATGTCGGGCTCCGAGTTGGCGAGCTAGCCGATTTCAGCCTCGTCGCAAAGAAAGTTGGCGCCGTCAGTCGCGTGGTCTGCGCAAGCCCCGCCTATCTTAAGCGTCGCGGTTGTCCAACGACCCCTGAAGATCTTGAGAACCACGATTGCATCACTTTTGACAATACGCTCTCTTCGCAGACATGGAATTTCAATATAGGCGAGATGGAAAGGCCTTTTCCGATTCATTCACGGCTGGTCGTCAGTACCGCCGAAGCGGCTACGGACGCCGCCGTCGCCGGCATAGGTCTTACGCGAATGCTCGATTACCAGATCGCCGCCGAGCGCCGCGAGGGCACTCTCAAGTTGGTGCTGGAATCCTTTCGTTCACCGCCCAAACCCGTCCATTTGATCCATGAAGCCGGGAGATATTTGCCGTTGAAAATACGAACATTCCTTGATTATGCCGGGCTTCGTCTAAAGCAATCGATGCGTACGATCGCCGATTGATTATCTTCGCTGACCCAGCGTGTGCTCCGGACGGAATAACAGGAGACGCTCCGATTTATCGAACTTCCGCTTGGGGTCATTCGCGACCGAGTTGAGCCCGCGGCAGTCCGCCCATGTCGGCTATGCCGCCGAAAAGCGGCAGTAAGTTGAGAGGATTAGCGGCCCCGCCACGATCCATTGCGGGTTGAAGTCGTAGCCGTAGACATGATTCAAGCTCCGAAGCTGGAGCATCAAATCATGCGCTACGAACTCAGTGATAACGAATGGACCGCCATCAAGCCGATGCTGCCGAACAAGCCGCGCGGCGTTCGGCGCGTAAATGACCGTCGCGTGCTCAATGGCATCTTTTAGGTTCTGCGTTCAGGTGCGCCATGGCGAGACCTGCCAGAGACCTATGGCCCCCGTACCACTTGCTACAATCGCTTCGTTCGTTGGCGGCGGGCGGGCGTCTGGGACCAGATCATGGATGCGCTGGCTGCCGGTCATGATGCGGCGGTGCAGATGATCGACACCTCCGTCGTGCGCGTGCACCAGCACGGAGCCTGTATCGCAGACAACAATTACCAAGATATGGGCCGCTCGCGAGGGGGCCTCACGAGCAAGATTCACGCCGTGGTGGACACCAATGGCCTGCCGGTCCACCTCGCCCTCACACCCGGTGAAGCGCACGACAATCGGCTGTGTTCAGTTCTCCTCAGCGCCTTGCTTCCGCAGACGATGTTACTCGCGGATCGCGGATACGACGCGGACTGGATCAGGGAGCTTGTCCGTCAGCAAGGAGCATGGGTGAACATTCCACCGAAACGAAATCGCAAAGCTCCCATCTGCTTCAGCCCGCATCTCTATCGCGCGCGGAACTTGATCGAACGGTTCTTCAACAAGATAAAGCAATGTCGGCGAATCGCGACCCGATACGACAAACTCGCGGCCAACTACCTCGCCTTCGTCAAACTCGCATCCATCCGAATCTGGCTGCGTGCTAATGAGCTCACGGCCTAGAGGCTTGCTCCCGCCGAGAACGAGGCAAGCCGTGTCTGACCCATCCGAGACCCACAAGACAGTGATACTTCGCGAGACGCAGATCCACCGCTTCAGAGCGTCCACGATGTCTCCGAACACCTGTCCAATATTTCCCCGATCCATACAGAACCCGCCAAGGGAGAGGTGTCGCCGTCTTGCGGCGGCGGAGGGGTCAGAAGCGAGAACTGGTCCTTTCGAGCCCATAACACCTCCGCCCCCTGAGCGGGCACCTCCCCTGGGCGGAATCTGCTCAGGGAGGAGACTAGGCCGCGCGTACAACGCGCCGGCGACGCGGCAACCGATTGGCCAGATTGCGCATGCTGACGTAGAACACCGGCGTGAAGATCAGGCCGAAGCCGGTCACGCCCAGCATGCCGAAGAACACCGTGGTGCCCAGCGACCTGGCGCATCTCCGATCCGGCGCCGACCGCGATGGCGAGCGGCACGACGCCCAGGATGAAGGCGAAGGAGGTCATCAGGATCGGCCGTAAACGCGTGCGTGCCGCCTGGACGGCGGCATCGATGCGGCTCCTGCCCTCGACCTCGGCCTGGCGCGCGAACTCGATGATCAGTATCGCGTTCTTGGCGGCAAGCCCGATGAGCACCACGAAGCCGACCTGCGCCAGGATGTTCACTTCCATGCCGCGCAGCAGCAGGCCGCTCACGCCCGCGAGCAAGCACATCGGCACGATCAGGATGACGGCAAGCGGCAGCGACCAGCTCTCGTACTGCGCCGCCAGCACCAGGAACACGAACACCACCGAGGCGGCGAACACGAGGAGCCCGGTGTTGCCCACCAGCTTCTCCTGGTAGGCGAGCTCGGTCCACTCAAAGCCGAAGCCGTCCGGCAGGTGCTCAGCGGCGAGCTTCTCCATGGCGGCAAGGGCATAGCCGGTCGAATAGCCGGGCAGGGTGTTGCCCTGCAGCTCCGCCGCCGGATAGAGATTGTAGCGCGGCACACGATAGGGGCCGGTGATGTCGTGGAATGTCGTCGACCGCGCCGATCGGCACCATGTCGCCGGTGGCGTTTCGCGTCTTCCAGTTGGCGATGTCGTTCGGGGTCTGCCGGAACTGGCCGTCGGCCTGGGCGGTGACCTGATAGGTGCGGCCGAGATAGTTGAAGTCATTCACGTAGACCGAGCCGAGATAGACCTCGAGCGTCGTCGAACACGTCGGCGCCGGGCACGCCCAGCATCTCGGCCTTCACGCGGTCGATATCGGCGTAGAGCTTGGGTGTGCGCGTATTGAACAGCGAGAACACGCCGACCAGGCCGGGCGTCTGATTGGCGGCCGCCGACCAGCTCCTGGGTTGCCGCCTCGAGCGCCCGCAGGCCGCGCCCGCGCTTGTCCTGCACCATCATCTTGAAGCCGCCCGCGTTGCCGATGCCGCGCACCGGCGGCGGCGGGATGACGATGATAAAGGCCTCCTCGATCGCGCCGAGGCGCTTGCGCAGATCGGCCAGAATGTGGTCAGCGGAAAGCCCCTTGGCGACGCGGTCGGGGAACGGCGCCAAGGCGGCAAAGATGGCGCCCGCGTTCGGGGCCGTCGTGAATGTGGCGCCGTCGAAGCCGGCGAAGGGCACGGCATGCACGACGCCGTCAGTCTCGAGGATGATCTTGGTCGCCTTGCGCACCAGTGCATCGGTCCGCTGCAGCGACGCGCCGGGCGGCAGCTGGATCACGGTGATGAGGTAGCCCTGGTCCTGCGGCTGGAATGAAACCGGTGGGCGCCCGGGTGAACTGCCAGCCGGCGAGTGCGATCAGGCCGGCATAGACCACGAGGAAGATGGCGCCGCGGCGCACGAACGCCGCAGTCCACCGGCCATAGCCCGCCGACAGCTTGTCGAAGCCGGTGTTGAAGCCGCGGAAGAAGGCGCCGACCGTGCGCGTGACGAAAGACTGGCGGGCCGGCATGCTCGCTGTGCGGCTTGAACAGCAGGGCGCAGAGCGCGGGGCTCAGGGTCAGCGAGACGATGCAGGAGATTATCGTCGCCGACGCGATGGTCACGGCGAACTGGCGGAAGAACTGGCCGGAGATGCCGGCGATGAAGGCTGCGGGAATGAACACCGCCGAAAGCACCAGGGCGATGGCGACCAGCGCGCCGCCCACCTCGTCCATCGTCGCATGCGACGCCTCGCGCGGCGACATGCCGGCGCGGATGTTGCGCTCGATATTCTCGACCACGACGATCGCATCGTCGACCACGATGCCGATCGCCAGCACCAGGCCGAACAGCGAAAGATTGTTCAGCGAGAAGCCGGCGCCGCCATCACGGCCATGGTGCCGATCAGCGATACTGGGATCGCCGCGATCGGGATCATCGAGGCACGCCAAGTCTGCAGGAACAGGATTACCACGATGACGACGAGGATGACGGCCTCGAATATCGTCTTGTAAACCTCGTGCACCGACTCGGCGATGAACTCGGTTGGATTGTAGACGATGTCGTATTTGCAGGCCGGCGGGAACGACGCCGCGAGCTCCTCCATTGTGCCTTGATTCGGGTCGCAGTCGCGAGCGCGTTCGAGCCGGGCCGCTGGAAGATCAGCATCGGCACCGCTTGCCGCTCGTCGAGATAGGCGTTGGAGTTGTAGTCCAGCGCGCCGAGCTCGACCCGACCGATGTCGCGGATGCGCGTCACCCGGCCGTCCGGGTCGGTGCGGACGATGATGTCGCCGAACTGCCGGACGTCGGCCAGCCGGCCCAGGGTCTCGACATTGACCTGGAAGGCGTTGCTGCTGCGGCACCGGTGGCTGGTCCAGCACGCCGGACGCGACCTGCACGTTCTGCGCCCGCAGCGCCGCCACCACCTCGCCGGCGGTCAGGTTGCGCGCGGCGACCTTCTCCGGATCGAGCCAGATGCGCATCGAATAGTCGCGCGCGCCCAACACTTGCACGTCGCCCACGCCGTCGATGCGCGCCAGCACGTCCTTGACCTGCAGGGTCGCGTAGTTGGAGATGTAGAGCTGGTCGCGCGATCCGTCCGGCGAGCTCAGATGGACCACCATCATCAGGTCCGGCGAATTCTTGCGCACCGTGACGCCGAGCCGCCGCACTTCCTCCGGCAGCCGCGGCTCGGCCATGGCGACGCGGTTCTGCACCAGCACCTGGGCGATGTCGAGGTCGGTGCCGAGCGCGAAGGTTACGGTGAGCGTCAGTTGCCGTCGCTGGTCGCCTGCGACGACATGTACAGCATGTTCTCGACGCCGTTGATCTCCTGCTCGAGCGGCGTCGGCGACCGTCTCCGCTACCACCTCGGCGGAGGCGCCGGGATAGCTGGCGCTGCACGCGATCGTCGGCGGCGCGATCTCGGGATACTGCGCGACCGGCAGGCGTGAAGTAGGCGATGCCGCCGATGAGGGTGATGAAGATCGAGACGACCGCCGCGAAGATCGGCCGGTCGATGAAGAAATGGGAGAAGCCTCATGGTGCGCCCGGCCTCATTCGGGTCTCGCGCTGGCTTCGATGATGCCGGGATGCGGCGTCGACCTTCGCGCCGGGGCGCGCCCGCACCAGGCCGTTGATGATGATCTGGTCGGTCGGCTACGAGGCCGGAGCGGACGATGCGCAGCCCCTCTGTCTAGGCCCCGGCCGTACGATCTTCGGCACGACCATCGTCGTCGTTGACGGTGAGCACGATCTTGCGCGACTGATCGCTGACAATGGCGGCGTCGGGGATCAGGATGGCCTTGTAGGGTTCGGAGCCCGGGATGCGCATGCGGCCGAACTGCCCCGCCGTCAGCAGAAGATCGGGGTTGGGGAAGACGGCGCGGGCGAACTGGAGCGCGCATAGAGGTCGGTATCCATCCTCATCAACATCGTGACCGGCTTTGACCAGCATCGGGGTGAGAACGGAGCCGATGTATCCTAGATGGCCGGTACGCACGAACACACGCATGTTGCACTCCTGAGTTAGAATTTCCGGTTGTTCCGACAGCTTTAGTCGATCTCGCGATGAGATTTCATCAACGGGACGAAATCAGTGTTAATCGGGCATTGGGTAATCCAATGAGACACACTGACATCGATCACCCACCTTCGTTCAAGGCTGCGTAAACGGCGTGCCGGCGTCGTAGCGCGCCTTGGCCGGCAACTTATGGAGCTTGGTCGATCCGTCCGGATCTACCCATGGCCACGTGTAGCCGCTGCCGGCCTCGAAGAAGGCTGGTTTCTTGGTCAGGTACAGCGAATTCGGCAGCGCGTGGCGGCCGATCTCCGGATCCCATTGCACCGTGTTGGTCACGTAGTCGAAATTGCCGTGACGCAGCGCCGTGGCCGATACCTGAGCGTCGGTTCGGTATGGCTTCACTGCGTCCCATCCGAGCATCCAGATGCCCGCTTTCCGGCGGGGAAGGTCATTTCATGTACCCATCCGTCCATCTGCCCGTCGGCACCAAGCACATTGCCGACGAAAGACATCCAGTAGGAATAGGCCATCAGGCCGACGCAACGCTGCGGCCCGTTGCGAAATTGCGTGGCGTCGTCGATCCGTCCGCCGGCCTGGTTGTCGAATGGGGCACGGACGCCGCGGAATTGATTGCGGAAGAACGTGTGATAGATGCTGTTGCCGTGGGTCTGGTCGCTGTCGGCGTTGTGGCCGTAGTTGCCCTCGAACAGAACATGGTGCGAGCCGACCATGTGGCTGGCGTTGATGCCGGTTTCGACCCAGGCGCCGTTGGTGCTGATGTAGCTCATGTCCATGTAGTTGTAGCCAACCACCGAGCCGGCGCCAGCGGAGCGTGCGACCATGACTTTGTTGGCCCGGACCGCGATGCCATTCTCGATCAGAGCTTCCGCTGTTCCCGCCGAGAGGCTGATGGCATAGCCACCGCCTCCCGGCTGTGACCAGGCGCCATCGTGAATGTAGAATTCGCGCAGTTCGATACGGAAAGAGCTGTGTATTGCGACACCCTCGCCGTGCCAGACGGTGCTTTCGACGTTCTTGGCCCACGACAGCGCCGCCCAATTGAAGCGCAGGTTGCCGGCGTCGCCTCCTGTCAGCGTCAGGTCCTCGACGCCGGCGTTCTTGACGTGTCGGCGCCCGTATCGGGAAACCTGGGCGGTGTGGCTCTGCCGGTACGAGATGTGAATGGGCGTGGTGAAGGTGATGGTCGTCCCGGAAATGGCGGCGATCTGCTTGATCTCGGAGGTGGGCCGGTCCAGCCGGGAGAACCACGAACCGGCGGTTCCGGGCGTCGTCGGGAAAGCGTCGGCCGCGAAATCATCGACATATTGAACGGCCGGATTGTGCTTTTGCCAAACAACCCGCCAGTCCGAGGACGCCCAAATCTGCCCGCGCCCCTGCGGGTCCGGCCGCCAATCCGCGCCAGAAGCTTCGTCCAGCAGCACGATCTGGCCTGGCGAGAACCCGGCCGCGTTCGCCACCTTGACGCTGTACGCGCCCTTGATGGCGTCGGCGGTGACGTTCGTGGATCCGACTACGCCGTTGGAGTCGCCGGTCGAGGAAAACAACGATGGGCCAACGATGATCAACGGCGAGGGGTGCGCACTGACCGCGCTCTGGAATGGTTTGGCACCATCGGTCTTCGCCAGTGTCGTCTTGCCCGGACCGGCGCCACGCAAGGTTATGCCCTTGTTGATCAGCAGATAGTGGCCGCCGTTGATGAAGAAGGTGCCGGCGTTGAGCTGCAGGACTTGTCCGGCCGGGCACGTGTTGATGCTGCCTTGGATCTGTGCCGTGTCATCTTGCGTCCCGCGGGGGGTCAGCGTGGCGCAGACCGTGGACCGGTCAGGAATGCCACCCATGCCCATCATCCCCGGATTCCAGAACGTGGCCCGTTCGGCCGGAAGGAAGGCGCGCGCATCATCGACGGGGATGGGCGCTGTCGATTTCGCCTCGGTACCCGCGACGGCGAAGGTTCCGACATGCAGACTGCAACCCATGCCGCAACGGACGTCGTGGCGAGTGTGAAGGCGAATGACAGGCGCGAATTCGCGACTTTTTCAAACTGTTGGCTCCTTCGGTCGATGCGCCGGTCCGAACGATTCTCATGCTGCCGCGCGCCGCAGATTGCGACTGTATAGAGTTATCCGCCGATCAACTCGCAAGGCCTCAGCAAGTGCGATTGCGTCAGAGGGACAAACTACTGCAGCATCGCACCGATCGCTAAGAGACTCTCGGCTTAACGCTAATGTCCGAGCGAAGCGCCCGTACGCCGCCACAGCGGAAGCGCGGCACGGCCCCTGCTGAACATCCATCGCGCGCTCACTTCTAGGCCGGCTCTGTCCCGATTGGGAACAGCCTCGACCGAAAGCGGCACATGGATGTGGCGGTGACAACAATGAAACACCTGGTAGGATCTCCGGGTGCGAATTCAATCGTATCCGCACCAAACGATTTTCTGCCGGCGGATCCCTCGCGACGCTACCTTCTCGTGTCGCCTTGTCGCGACGAGGCCCAGTATCTGCGCCGCACGCTCGATAGCGTCGCGGCGCAGACGGTGCCGCCAACGCTTTGGATCGTGGTCGACGACGGCTCGACCGACGAGACCCCCGCCATCCTGGAGGAGTACGCGGAGCGACTGCCCTATCTGCGAGTCGTGCGACGCGCGATCGCGGTCATCGGCGGGTAGGGCCGGGCGTGATCGAGGCTTTCTATGCCGGGCTCGATCAGGTGAGTCTCGAAGACTTCGACTTCCTGTGCAAGCTCGACATGGATCTCGACCTGCCGCCTCGCTACTTCGAACTGCTGATGCAGCGAATGGAAAGCGATCCGCGAATCGGGACGACATCGGAAAGCCATGTTCGTGCATCCACAGAGTGGCGTCTGGTTCCGGAGCTCTGCGGCGACGAGATGTCGGTCGGCATGACCAAGTTCTACCGGGTCGCCTGTTTCAACGAGATCGGCGGCTTCGTGCGCCAGGTCATGTGGGACGGCATCGATTGCCACCGGGCTCGGATGCTCGGTTGGATCGCCGAGAGCGTCGAACTTGAGCCTATTCGATTCGTTCATCTTCGCCCGCAAGGCGCCAGCCAAAAGGGCATATGGACCGGGCGGGTTCGGGGGTTTCGGGCGATATTTCATGGGGACCTGCCCCTCTACTACCTGACGGTCGCGGCCTATCGCTTGCCGGCCCACCCGATGCTGATCGGCAGCATCGCGATGTTGTGGGGCTACTTGGGAAGCTGGCTTAGGGGCTTGCCGCGCTACGACGACGTCGAATTCAGGCGATTTCTCTGCTCCTATCAGCACGCTTGTTTGCGCATGGGAAAATGGGCGGCCACCGCCATGGTCGAAGCACAGCGGGCCCCGCTTTGGCACGCGAAACATGCGTCGTCGGCTCATAGAGAAACGTCGAGCAGCGCAAAAAGCGGGCCGAGTTGATGGGCCTGCCGTTCGACACGCTGACCATGGACGGCGCTGTGTCCCAGTGTCTGGAGATGTGCCGCGCACCGCGCGCTCCCATACCGTCATCACGGTCAACGCCTCGCACCTGAGCATGATGTGCGCGATTGGAGCTTGCGCAGGTCTTCGTCGGGGCGGGTCATCTCATCGTGGCCGACGGCATGTCGGTTGTCTGGGCCCTCTGGGCCTCGGGGGCTAACCGGCACCGGAGCGTGTTGCCGGTGTGGATTCTCATGGCGCGTCTACTCGCAGCCGCAGGGGAGAACCGTTTGCGCGTCTATTTCCTCGGTGCCAGGCGCGAGGTGGTCTCGAAGCTCGTGGAACGGAGCCGCGCCGAATATCCCGGTCTCGAGGTTGCCGGCTTCCGCGACGGCTACTTCGGCCCGGACGATCACTTGCGAATTGTCGAAGAGATTCTGCGCCAGTGAAGCCGACATCCTGTTCGTTGGCATGCCCAGTCCCTTCAAGGAGACATGGTGCCCAGCGCCATCGGGAGCGTCTCCAGGTGCCTGTCATCGTTGGTGTGGGCGGCAGCTTCGATGTGCTGGCCGGCTTCATCAAGCGCGCCCCTCGCTGGGTCCAGTCGATGGGCCTGGAGTGGTTCTGGCGGCTTCTCGATGGAGCCACGCAAGCTTTGGAAACGATACCTAACCACCAACAGCCAATTCATCTGGTTTGCCAGTCTGGAGATATTCGCGCGCCGCTGGGGCAAGACTACCGGCTATACAGAGCCGAAACTAACGCGTGCGGAAGACATGACATCAAAGCGCAACATCCTCGCATTCATCGGGACCCGTCCTGAAGCCGTGAAGCTGGCGCCCGTGGTGGCCACGCTGCGTGACACCGCCGACTTTCAGTGCACCGTCGTTGCTACCGGACAACATAAGGAAATGTTCCGCCAGGTTGCCGAAACCTTCGGCTATCGCCGGGACGCCGACCTCGATGTCATGCGCCCGAACCAGTCCCTGGCGGGGCTGACCGCTCTCGGCCCATCGAGCGGATCGACGGGTGCCTGGAATTGGTACGGCCAGACATGGCCTTAGTCCAGGGTGATACGACCACCGTGCTGGCGGCGTCGCTGGCTTGCTTTTACCGGCGCATCCCGGTCGGCCACGTCGAAGCCGGACTGCGCACCGGCAACATCTGGCTCCCATTCCCGGAGGAAGTGAATTGCAGGTAGCGGCTGTGGCGCTGCTCGCGACGCTTCACTTCGCGCCGACCGAAGCGGCCCGCGCTGCTCTTCTTCGTGAAACTGTTCCGGAGGATGCGATATCGGTGACAGGAAACACCGTCATCGATGCGCTTGCGGATCGAGATCGCCCGGCAGACGAGCAACATTGCATTGCGTGGTCGCATCGACAAGGAACTATGCTTCACGGTCGGTGACGATTGGGCGCACGTCCCAATGGTCCGACCACGCCCTGACCGTCGCGAGAATTTCGGCGAGGGGATCGAACAGATATGCAAGGCGATTGCGACGTTGGCCGAGCGGTTCCCGGAACCACCGTTTCGTCTATCCGGTGCACCTCAATCCGAACGTTCTGGAGCACGTCAACCGGCTGCTCGGTCACCTGCCGAACGTCCGGCTGATTGCGCCGCAGGGCTACAGTAACTTCGGTGATGCTCATGACGTATTGTCGATTGGTCCTGACCGAACTCCTGGCGGCGTCCAAGAGGAGGCGCCGTCGCTGGTGAAGCCGGTTCTGGTGATGCGCGACACCACTGAGCGGCCCAAGGGCGGGCTGCTGGCACCGCGATTTTGACCGGTCCGGATGCC
>CAWFYW010000009.1:0-539469 GCA_963820155.1 uncultured Alphaproteobacteria bacterium | reverse complement strand
TCAGGATCGCCGACCTCGGACAGCAGATGGTGACGGTGTATGACGCCGCCGTCGTGCGGGCGGCGGAGAGTTGTCGGCGTTAGCGCCGCGCCGCCCTCTGCCGCCTGATCGCCCTCACCTCACGACGAACTGGACGCGCTCGCCGGCGAACCTCGTCTCGTGGTAGACGATCGGACGCTTGTCGGCGTCCATATCGACGCTCTCCACCGCCAGAACCGGCGTCATCGCCGATTGCCGCAGATGCCGGATGTCGTCTTGGCTGGGGTTGCGCGCGATGATCCGGGTGACCTCGCGCGTGTAGTCCCTCACGCCGAAATGCGCGAGCGCCTTCGTCATCGATAGCGTCTCGCGATAGAGATCGCCGAAGCCGGGAAAGCGATTTGCCGGAAGATAGGTCTCGCCCACGCTGATCGGAAGCCCGTCGGCCTCGCCAATCAGCTGGATGAATACGGCCCTCTCGCCGTCGGCCATGGCCAGTGCCGCGCAGACGGCGCTGTGCACCACACGCTCTCCGACTTCCAATAGCGTATGGCCCGGCTCGCGACCCTGCAGGGCGACGTTGGTGCTGAAGCGCGTCCGCTTGCCGATCTCATAGTCGATCACGCCGGGAACGAGATAGGATCCGCCGCCCTTGCGCTTGAACACGACGCCGCGCTGGACGAGGCCGGCAACGGCCTGGCGCGCCGTATGGCGGTTGACCCCGAACCGCCCCGCCAGCTCGTGCTCCGACGGTAGCCGGCCCGCATCGTTGAAACGCCCTTCACGAATCTCGTCGAGGAGCGCCGTCTCCAGGTGCTTCCATAAAGGTCCCCGGGAGCTTTCGACCGGTTCGCGGTTCATCCGGCTTCCTATCCTTCGCTTCGGGCTTGTCATGACGGGCGCAGGCTTCGCAGGCGGGGCGGAAAGGGGCGGTCCGCGATACCGCTCAACAACAATAAGCGCCCCTGTCATCAATCCGAAGCAGAATCTGTCTAGACAGATTCCAACTCCGAACCGGAGAGCGGTTCAGCAGGATGGGAATTTGCCATGGCCGGCATCAGCCTTCGCGGAATATCGATGAGCTATGCGAAGACCACTGTGCTCCGTGAGGTCTCGCTCGACATCGAGGACGGCGAATTCCTGACCTTGCTCGGGCCGTCTGGCTGCGGAAAGTCGACGCTGCTGCGGATCATCGCCGGGCTCGAACATGCAGGACTGGGCGGGGTCGCGATCGCCGGGCTTCGGGTCGACGGGCTGCCACCGAAACGGCGCGACGTCGCGATGGTCTTCCAGTCCTATGCGCTCTATCCGCATATGACGGTCGCCGCGAACATGGCGCTGCCCCTGCAGGATGCGCCGGCTGTCGCCGGCCCGGCGGCTGCCGCTCCTGGGGCGTCTTCTGCCGGGCACGCGCGCCGTGACCGCTGCGATCGACGACGATGTGCGCCGGACGGCGGCGGCGCTGGAGATCGACCACGTGCTCGGCGCGCAAGCCCGGCCAGCTCTCGGGCGGCCAGCGCCAGCGCGTCGCCGTCGGGCGCGCCATGGTGCGCCATCCGTCGGTGTTCCTGATGGACGAGCCGCTCTCCAATCTCGACGCCAAGCTGCGCGTCACCATGCGCGCCGAAATCAAGGAGCTGCATCGCCGGCTCGGCGTGACTTTCGTCTATGTCACGCACGACCAGGCGGAGGCGATGACGCTGTCGGATCGAATTGCCGTCATGTTCGACGGCGAATTGCTGCAGGTCGCACCGCCGCAGGAGATCTATGCCGATCCGGCGGAGCGGCGCGTGGCCGAGTTCATCGGCTCGCCCAAGATCAACATGATCGAGGCCGGCGTGCTTGAGGACGGAATGGTCGATCTCGGCGGCCGGCTGCAGGCCGTCGAGACCGGGCGGCAGCCGGGCACGACGGTCATGCTCGGCATCCGGCCGGAAGCCTTCAGTCTCGCCGCGCCCGGCGAGCCGGGCGCACTGTCGGGCCAGGTGCGACTTGTCGAGCATCTCGGCTCCGACCTCTATCGTCCATCTCGACCGGCCGGGCCGGACCGAGCCGCTGGTTGCGCGGCTGCACGCCGAACGCGCGCCGCAAATCGCCCTCGGCCAGCGCCTCCATCTGGAGGTGCAGACCGGCCGGGTCCTGCTGTTCGGGGCGGATGGGCGGCGCATTCGCGTCAATGCCAAACGCGGCTCGGCGGGAACCATGATGACTGCGGCGCCTCAGCCCGTGCCTGCGTACGCGCCATGACGGCGGCGACCGTCGTCTCGCAGGACGCCGCGCGAGGCCGTCCCGATCGCGACCTGTCGGCACAGGCTCTGCGGGCGAGGAGCTTGTGGACGCGCTCGCTGCCGCGGCGCTCGCCGGTCCCGCGATCATGCTGCTGCTGATCCTGTTCATCCTGCCGGTGGTCGCGGTCTTCGTCATCGCCCTGACCGACTGGCAGTTCGGGGCGAAGAGCCTGCGCTTCGTCGGCCTGGCCAATTTCTTCGAGATCTTCGCCGATGAAGGCTTTCGCGCATCGCTCCTCAACACGGTCATCTATGTGCTCGATCGTGGTGCCGGGTACCGTGCTCCTCGGCCTGGGCATCGCCCTGCTGATCGAAAGCGGCAGGAGCCTGCGCGGCTTCTATCGAGCCATCCACTTCCTGCCCTTCATGGCGACGCTCGCCGCCATGGCGATCGCCTGGGAGGCGCTGCTCCACCCCACCATCGGTCTCGTCAACCAGACGCTCTTCGCGCTCGGCCTACCGACCGCGAACTGGCTGCGCGACGAAGCAACGGTACTGCCGACGCTCGCCGTCATCGGCATCTGGCAGAACCTCGGCTTCGCGATGGTGCTGTTCCTCGCCGGACTGAAGAGCATTCCGCAGGATCTCTACGACGCGGCCGACATCGATGGCGCCGACCAATGGATCGACCGGCTGCGGACCGTGACCCTGCCGATGCTGGGGCCGGTTTCCATGTTCGTCGTCATCGTCGTGGCGCTTACGGGCCTTCGAGGTCTTCGATACGGTGCAGATCCTCACCCAGGGCGGGCCGGGCCATGCCTCGGAGGTCCTGCTCTACACGCTCTATCGCGAGAGCTTCGAGTTCCTGCGCACCGGATACGGCGCCGCCGTCACCCTCATCTTCCTCGTCATCGCGGTGATGCTCACCCTGATCCAGGCCCGCCTCATGGACGCAAGGGTGCATTACCAGTGAGCCGTACCGGTCGTCGCCTGTCCTGGCCGGCGGCAATCGCCCGTCATGCCCTGCTGCTTGCCACCGGCGCGCTCCTCCTCGTGCCGTTCGTCTGGATGGCGAGCCTTTCGCTGAAGCCGCCCGGCGAGATCTTCCGCACTCCCTTCTCGCTCCTGCCCGACCAGTGGTACGCGATCGAGAACTACGGCAAGGCGCTCACGGCGGCGCCGCTGCCACGCTACATGGCTGAACGGTATCGTCGTATGCGCGGCGATCCTCATGCTGCAGATCGTCGTCTGCGCTCCCGTGCGCCTATGCGCTCGCCAAGCTCGAATTCAAGGGCCGCGACGTGCTCTTCGGCCTCGTTCTCGTCGGCGCTGCTCCTGCCGCATCAGGTTCTGGCGCTGCCGCTCTTCATCCTCGGCTACGGTCTCGGCATCCTCGACAGCTATGCCGCGCTGATCCTGCCGTTCGTCGTCTCGCCTTTCGGCATCTTCCTGTTCCGGCAGTTCTTCCGTTCCATCCCCGACGAGGTCGTTCATGCCGCACGGCTGGACGGCCTGTCGGAGTTCGCCATCGTCTGGCGGATCATGCTGCCCATGGCGATGCCTGCGGTCATCGCCTTCTCGATCTTCTCGGTCGTCGCCCATTGGAACGACCTGTTCTGGCCGCTGATCGCCGTGAAGTCGCCGGACCTGATGCCGCCGGCCCTGGGCGTCGTGGTCTTCCGCGGCGCCGAGGCCGGCACCGACTACGGCCCGCTGATGGCCGGCGCCGTGCTCGTCGTCCTGCCGCTCCTCCTTGCCTTCGCGGCCGCCCAGCGCTGGTTCATCGAAGGCCTGACCTCCGCTTCCCTGAAATAGCCAACCCCACGGGACTTCGCATGCAAACGCGTCTTGCAACCTTCATCCTGGCCGGGCTGATCGGTCTCTTACCGACCTTCGTCCATGCGACCACCATCCACGTCCTCTATGCCTTCGATCGCACGACGGCCGAGGCTCACAAGGAGATCAGGGAGCGCTTCGAGAAGGAGAACCCGGGCATCACCGTCGAGTTTCTTGCGGCGGCGCAAAACTACGAGGATGCCTCGCAGAAGATCATCCGCGGCGCGATGATCGGCGACATCCCGGACGTGACCTTCCAGGAACTTCAACCTCATTCGGGAACTCGTCGACCGTGAGATCGCCGTCCCGCTCGATTCCTTCATCGCCGCCGATGGCGGCACCGATACCCTCGGCTACGACGCCGGCATGCTGCGGGCCGGAACGCTGAACGGGAAGACCTATGGCATTCCCTTCGCGGTGTCGACGCCCATCCTCTATGTGAATGCCGACCTGGTCGGAGCGGCCGGCGTCGAGATCGACAAGTTCCCGACGAGTTGGGACGAGATCATCGCGCTGGGCAAGAAGATCGATGCTCCCGCCAGGAACGTCATCGGCTTCTACTATCAGTGGGACATCACCGGAAACTGGATGTTCCAGAGCCTCGTCTTCAGCAATGGCGGGCGCATGATGTCGCCCGACGAAAAGAAGGTCGCCTTCGACCAGCCGCCTGGAATGACGGCGCTGGCGACCTTGGAGAGCTTCGCCAAGGCGAAGATGCCCAACCTTCCCTCGAGCCAGGCGCGCCAGGCCTTCATCGCCGGCAAGATCGGCATCTTCGCCGACTTCGAGCTCCAATCTCGGCAATGCGACGCGCCAGATCGGCAAGTCCTTCGAACTGCGGACCCTGCGCTTTCCTCTTGGGGCTTCGGACGGCCGGCTGCCGGCCGGCGGCAATCTCGCGGCCATGCTGGCCAAGGACCCGGAGAAGCAGCAAGCCGCGTGGAAATACATCAAGTTCGCCACCGGCCCGATCGGCCAGACCATCATGGCGAACCATACGGGCTATCTGCCGAGCAACGACATCGCCATCAGGACTCCGGGGCTGCTCGGCGACTTCTACAAGGCCAACGCCAATTATCGGACCAGCATCGCGCAACTACCGATCCTGACCGGCTGGTATGCCTTTCCCGGTCCGAACGCGGTCAAGATCATCGACGTGATCAAGCGGCACGCCGAGGCCGTGGTCACCGGCAAGAAGACTGCCGTCGAGACCATGCCCGCGATGGCGACCGACGTTCAGAAGCTGGTGGACTGACCGTCATGGCTCCGGAAAGGCAGCTCACCACCCAGAACGCGAGCCCCTACGACGGCCTCGCCGCCTGGTACGACCGCGCGCGGCCGGATTATCCGCCCGCCGTCCTCGCCATCCTGTCCGCGCGAACCGGCGACCTCGTCGCCGATATCGGTGCCGGCACCGGCATCTTCAGCCGGCAGCTGGCGCAGTCCCTCCCCGGCGCCCGCGTCGTCGGCGTGGAGCCGGGTGCCGATATGCGCCGCGCCGCCGAAGCGGCATCGCAGGGATTGCACAATCTCACCTTCGTCGCGGGAACAGCCGAGGCCTTGCCGTTCCCCGACCGCGCTGTCGCGCTCGTCACCGCCGCAACCGCAGCCCACTGGTTCGACCGGCCAGTCTTCTATGCGGAGGCATTTCGCTGCCTGCGCGAGGACGGCCGGCTCGCCATTGTCCAGAACATACGGCGCTGGCGGGACAGTTCTTTCCTCGCGGCCTACGAGGCCTTGCACGAGGAGACCGTGCCCGGCTATCGCCGCGGCACCTTTCCGGCCTGCGACGGCGGCTACGCCGCAATCGACGCAGCCGACGAATTGCGCCGGCACGACGCGGCGGCCGATGTGCAGGAGCAGGCATTCACCTCGGACAAGGCGATGTCGCGCGAAGCCTTTGTCGCATTCAGCCTGTCCTCCAGCATCACGCAGCGGGCCATCGCCGCTATCGGCCGAGCCGCCTTTCTGGAGCGGCTCGCCCACATCCTCGACCTGGGCGACGAGGCTTCGGGCCACGTCTCCGTGCCCTACGTCACCAAAGTCGTAATGGCCGCGAAGGCCGCGCCATCGCGTTCGCGCGACAGGCGTTCCGCTACTACAAACGAAGGATCCTCCTCATGACGTCGCCCGGCGCGCCGCGCATCGTTCAGATCTCCGACACGCATCTCAGCCGTCGCCGGCCATTCTTCCACCACAACTGGGAGTTGCTGGTCGACCTCCTTGCCAGGGAGGAGTACGACCTGGTCGTCTGCACCGGCGACATGACGACCGACGGCGCCGACTTCGAGGAGGAACTCGCCTTCGCGGCCGAGCAGTTCCGCAGGATCGGGAGAGAGGTGCTCTTCGTGCCGGGCAACCACGACATCGGCAACAGCCAGCCTGATGTCCGGGGCGGCGAAAGCGTCATCACGGCGCCGCGGCGGGACGCCTACCTCCGCCATTTCGGGCCGGATTTCTGGATGCGCGATATCGGGACCTCATGGCGCCTGGTCGGGCTCAACTCGATGCTGCCCGGCAGCGGCCTGTCCGCGGAGAAGGAGCAGGAAGACTTGATCCGGGCCGCCGCGGCCCGGACCGACGGCCGCCGGCTCATGATCTTTCAGCACAAGCCGCTCTACACGGGCGCCGCGACCGACGAGAAGCCGACCCAGGGGGCGCTCTATCCCGAGCACCGGATGCGCCTGCAGGCGACGCTGTCATCGGCAGGGCCGGTGGTCGTATGCTCGGGTCATATCCACGACTACAGGACGGATGTCTGGGGCAATCTCGAGCAGGTCTGGGCTCCTTCGACCGCCTTCGTGATCGACGGCGCTGGCGCGCTCTATCCGCGCTATGGCGTTCGACGAGTTGGCTATCTTCGCCATCGTCTCGACGATGACCGTCACAACCATGAGTTCGTCGAGCCCGACAGCTTCATCAACATCGACCTTGGCAACTGGATGCGCGCGCCCGCGGGCTTCCATGCCCGCTATGCGACGGAACCGCTGCGCGGCCTTGCCCTATCCCTGCGCGGATAAAGTAAAGTGATGGGCAGCAACGGCGGCCGCTCTCGTGAGTTTGGCGCAAGCGACCGCAGCCCTCGCGCACTTGCTCCCCCCAGTTGCGCCACCTCTTGGGACACGATCCGGCGCCGCGTCGCAGGACGTCGCTGACGATATCAGGGCAAGCACCGGCGGAGTTGGCTGCGGCTTCAGCGCCAAGACAATATGCACTTGACGATGTAGCGCAATGTTATGCCTTAAAGGCGCCGATACTCTTATGAGGATTGGCCCGATGCCCGTTTCCCTCTCTCCCATCCTTGCCTTCAACTACTGCCCAGGGGCGGCGGCCAAAAGGGCTAGCGCAGTAGCGCTAATTGCGGAATTTCATGCAAAAACATCGAATGCCGGCAAAAGGCGGCGAGCCCACGTTGCTGGCGGGCCGAGACCGATGAAGATGAGCACTATGTCTACGCCATAGTCCTACAGTAAGCCCGCCGCACCCGCCCCGAACCGGATTTCCGTCTTTCGACTGCGACGCGAGAGATCAGGTGCGGCACGTGCTTCTCTCATTGGCCGTAGAAAGGTTACACCGGCACTGATTTCAGATCCCTTTGCGTTACCGATGAGGCCTCGTCTGCTTGATGGAGAGGCTGGACTGCCTTGTGGCGGAGCACATCGCCGAGCTGAGGAAGCGAGCCACAGAGACCGATTTGCGGCTCAAACGGCTCTATGACGCCATCGAATGCGGGATTGCCGATCTGGACGACCCGGCTATCGCCGCAACCCCTCGACAACCCGTTCGGCCCGAGGTTGTTACCCATATCTTAGGTACAGGCTGTTACCCATGTCTCAGGTCCGGGCCAGGTCCGGACAGCCACAGAGTGGCGGGCCACGACCGACGATGATGAGCACTATGTCTACGCCATAGCCCTCCGCTAAACCGCGTCATCGGCGCCGGAACGATCCGGCACGAGCACGGGCGCTCCGCGGTCAACGGAGATGATGCGGGCATACCAGTCCCGGATGTCGTCGCTTATCGGAGCTTTCGCCTTCTCGAGGTTCAGATAGACCGTCGCCAGCCAATTTCTCAGTCGGCCGAACGTGCGGGCCAATTGGACGTTCGGAGCGGTGTTCTCGATGAGGTAGGTTTCGAATCTCGCCGTGAACGTTCGAGTTTGGGCACGCGTAAGGGAAAGCCCGTCAACCGTCCCCACGTATCGACGAACCGCCGAGGCCTCGGCCTTCAGGTCCGGTGGCGCCACGGGATCGGCGGCATCGCGCAGCAGTTCGTCGACCCAACGCGCGCCCTCCTCATCGACCAGCTCAAAGGCGGCCCCGGACTTGAAAAGCCTCATGAGCGCATCCGCCATTTTGAGGGCGTCGCCGGGGGATCCCCGCGGCCTCTTGAAGCGGCGCCGAATCCCCTGATGCGGGCACCGCATCGACCGCTTTCTTCGCGTCCCCAGCGCCATCCGCCTGTCCGGGAGCCGCCCAAAGCCCTCGCTTGCTTGTGTTGCTTCAGTATGATAACTATATGCCGTGACGGAGCCGCGTGACCCGACCCTCGATGTGCTTCTCGACCTCGACGGGCAGGTTCTCGTGGTGGACCCGGAGGGCGGCCACTGGGTCCGGTTCGTGGTGACGCGGGTGCCGGTGTCGCCGGAGAAGCCGCATGGCATCGACTACTCGCTGACGCTGCACGGGCCGGATGGCGAGCGGCTGGTCGGCTTCGACAACGCCCATCCGGTCGCGCGGCAGAAGCGCGGCGAGCCGCAGGACCATCGCCACCGGCTGCGGACGATCAGGCCTTACGAGTACCAGGACGCGGCGACTTTGCTCGCCGACTTCTGGGAGACGGTGGACGCGGTGTTGCGCGAGAGAGGAGTGATCCCATGACGACGCTGAAGGTCGGCATCGCGAGCTATGAGGAGATGAAGGCGCGCACCATGGCCGTGGCGCGCGGCGAGCGTCGCATCGCGGCCGACGAGCCGAAGGTCTGGTTCACCTCGACCGAGTCCTTCGCCAAGGTCCTGTCGGCCGGCAATCGCGAGCTGCTGCGCGTCATCGCGGAGCAAGGCGCCCGGCTCGCTCGACGAGCTGGCGCGGATCACCGGCAAGGCCAAGTCGAACCTGTCGCGCACGCTGCGGACGATGGAAGGCTATGGCCTGGTCCGCCTCGAACGCGGCGAGCGCGGCCGGATCACGCCCAAGGTCATGCACGACCGGGTGGAGCTGGACCTGCCGCTCACGCTGTCGCGCAAGGCAAGCTGAGTTCGCAGTTCTGTTCTGAAGTGGCGGAGAGGGTGGGATTCGAACCCACGGTACGCTTGCACGCACAACGGTTTTCGAGACCGTCCCGATCGACCACTCTGGCACCTCTCCGGGGCCCCGCTTATAGGGGCCCGATTCCGCCGGGGCAACCCGGCGCGAGCCGGGGCTTTCGGCCGCTGGAATTCAGGGGTTTCCGGCGTTGAACTCGGGGCCTTTCCTGCGTATATTCCGCGCTCCTCCGGCGGGTCGTTCAGGCCCGCCGTGCTCTTTCGCGCCTTCCGGCATTTAGGGCATCGGTCCGCAGGATTCCCCCATCTGTTGTAGGGGGCGCTGGCGGGCCGCCCGGGCCGGGAAGCCTTCAGTCAGGTGTCTCATGATCGCCGTTATTCGCACGGGTGGAAAGCAGTACACGGTCGCCGCCGACGACGAGCTCACGGTCGAGCGCATCGCGGGCGAGGCCGGCGACAAGGTCGAGTTCGACGACGTGCTGATGGTCGGCGACAAGGTCGGCGCGCCGACCGTGGCCGGCGCCAAGGTCGTGGGCTCGATCGTCAAGCAGGCGCGCGGCCCGCACCTGATCGTCTTCAAGAAGCGCCGCCGGCAGAACTCGCGGCGCAAGAACGGCCATCGTCAGGACCTGACGGTGGTCAAGATCGAACAGATCGTCGCCTGACGCGGGCGACCGGAGCACGTACGATGGCACACAAGAAAGCAGGCGGCTCGTCCCGCAACGGCCGCGACTCCAAGGGCAAGCGGCTGGGCGTCAAGATGTTCGGCGGCCAGAAGGTCGTCTCGGGCAACATCCTGGTCCGCCAGCGCGGCACCAAGATGGACGCCGGCGAGAATGTCGGCATCGGCCGCGACCACACGCTGTTCGCCACCGCCGACGGCGTCGTCTCGTTCCGCACGCGCACGGGCGGCAAGGTCGAGGTGAACGTGCTGCCGCCGGCAGTCGCCGCCGAATAGCCGTTCCCGACCGATCGGAATTCGAAGGGGGAGCGGCTCGCCGTTCCCCCTTTTCGTTTATGGACCCTCCGCGATGAAGTTCCTCGACCAGGCCAAGATCTACGTCCGCTCCGGCAACGGCGGCGCGGGCTGCGTGGGCTTTCGCCGCGAGAAGTTCATCGAGTTCGGCGGACCCGACGGCGGCGACGGCGGCAGGGGCGGCGACGTCATCCTGGAATGCGTCGACGGGCTCAACACCCTGATCGACTACCGCTACGCCCAGCATTTCAAGGCCGAGACCGGCCATCACGGCATGGGCGGCCAGCGCACCGGCGGCAAGGGCAAGGACATCGTGCTGCGCCTGCCGCGCGGCACCCAGGTCTTCGCCGAGGACAACGAGACCCTGCTCGCCGACCTGACCGAGATCGGCCAGCGCATCGTGCTGTGCAAGGGCGGCGACGGCGGCTACGGCAACCTGCACTACAAGAGCTCGACCAACCGCGCGCCGCGCCGCGCCGACAAGGGCTGGCCCGGCGAGGAGCGCTGGATCTGGCTCCGGCTGAAGCTGATCGCCGATATCGGCCTGGTCGGCCTGCCCAACGCCGGCAAGTCGACCTTCCTGTCCGCCACATCGAACGCGCGGCCCAAGATCGCCGACTATCCGTTCACGACGCTTCATCCCGGCTTGGGCGTGGTGAAGGTCGGGAGACCGCGAATTCGTGATGGCCGACATTCCCGGCCTGATCGAAGGCGCGAGCGAGGGCGCCGGCCTGGGCACGCGCTTCCTGGGCCATGTCGAGCGCTGCCGCGCCCTCCTCCACCTGGTCGACGGCACGCAGGACGACGTGGTCGGCGCCTATCGCACGGTGCGCGCCGAGCTCAAGGCCTATGGCGGCAATCTCGCGCGCAAGAAGGAAGTCGTGGCGCTGAACAAGACCGACGCCATGACGCAGGAGGACATCGAGGCCAAGCGCGCTCTGCTGGCCAAGGCCAGCCGCAAGAGCGTGCAGGTGATCTCCGGCGTTTCCGGCCAGGGCGTGCAGCCCCTGCTGCACGAGCTGATGAAGCTGGTCGACAGGCAGCGCGACTCCGCCAGGGAAGCCGCATGACGCCGGTCGAGAGCGCCAAACGGCTGGTCGTGAAGATCGGCTCCTCGATCCTGGTCGACGAGGCCAGGGGCGAGATCCGGCGGGACTGGCTGGAAGCGCTCGCCGACGACGTCGCCCGCCTTCACAAGGGCGGTCGCGAGGTGGTGCTGGTGTCCTCCGGCGCCATTCGGCTGGGCCGCACGCACCTCAGGCTTCCGCCCGGCCCGCTCCGGCTCGAGGAGAGCCAGGCCGCCGCCGCCACCGGCCAGATCCAGCTCGCCCACGCCTACCAGGCCGCGCTGGCGCGGCACGGCATCACCGTGGCGCAGGTGCTGCTGACGCTCGACGATTCGGAGGCGCGCCGCCGCTATCTCAACGCGCGGCAGACCATGGCGACGCTGCTCGGTCTCCGGGCCGTGCCGGTGATCAACGAGAACGACACGGTCGCGACCGACGAGATCCGCTTCGGCGACAACGACCGGCTGGGCGCGCGGGTGGCCGAGATGATCTCGGCCGACACGCTGGTGCTGCTGACCGACATCGACGGTCTCTATACCGGCGATCCACGCGCCGACGCCGCGGCGACGTTCATCCCCGAGATCCGCGAGATCACGCCCGCCATCGAGGCGATGGGCGGCAGCGCGGCCTCGGTGCTTTCCAACGGCGGCATGGCGACCAAGCTGATGGCCGCCCGCATCGCCATGGCCGCCGGCTGCCGCATGGCGATCGCCGACGGCCGCGCCGTGGGCGCGCTGGGCGCCTTGGTCGACCGGCAAGGCGCGCTGCAGCTGGTTCGTGCCGGAAGCCTCGCCCCTGTCGGCCCGCAAGAAGTGGATCAGGGGCTCGCTCAAGACGGCGGGCACGCTCACGGTCGATGACGGCGCGGTGCGCGCGCTGTCGGCCGGCAAGAGCCTGCTGCCCGCCGGCGTCACCGCCGATCGAGGGCGAGTTCAGGCGTGGCGATGTGGTCGACGTGAGGGATGGCGCCGGCCGCGTGCTGGCGCGCGGGCTCGTGGCCTATGCCGCCGAAGATGCCCGCCGCATCGCCGGCCGGCGCAGTGCCGAGATCGAGCGCCTGCTGGGTTTCCGCGGCCGGGACGAGATGGTCCATCGCGACGACCTCGTGGTCGAGTGAGCGCCGGCGGGTCTATACTGGAGCGGCCGATGAACGTTCAGACCAAGCCTGCCGAAGACGCCGCCGCCCTGGTCGCGGCGCTGGGCCGGCGCGCGAAAGATGCCGCGGTCGCGCTGCGCAACGCCTCGACCGAGTCCAAGAACCGCGCCCTCGCCGAGGCGGCCCGCCTGATCCGCGCCGGGAAGGCCGCGATCCTCGCCGCCAACGCCAAGGACATCGCAGCCGCCAGGGCCGCCGGCATGAGCGCCGCCCTGCAGGATCGTCTGCTGCTGGATGAGGCGCGCATCGAGGCCATGGCCCGGGGGCTCGACGACATCGTCGCCCTGCCCGATCCCGTGGGCGCCAGGATCGAGGAATGGACGCGGCCCAACGGGCTCGTCATCAGCCGCGTGCGCGTGCCGATCGGCATCATCGGCGTGATCTACGAGGCCCGCCCCAACGTCACGGCCGACGCCGGCGCGCTCTGCATCAAGTCGGGCAATACAGTGGTGCTGCGCGGCGGCTCCGACAGCTTCCATTCCTCGCGCGCCATCGTCGAGCTGCTGCGTGTCGCGCTCGGGACCGCCGGTCTGCCCGAGGATTGCGTTCAGCTCGTCCCCACCACCGACCGCGCCGCCGTGGGCGAGATGCTGCGCGCCACCGACTGGCTCGACCTCATCGTGCCGCGCGGCGGGCGCTCGCTGATCGACCGGGTCACCGAGGAAAGCCGCGTGCCGGTGCTGCGCCACTACGACGGCATCTGCCACGTCTATGTCGACCGCGAGGCCGACGTCGCCATGGCGCGCGACGTGGTGGCCAACGCCAAGATGCGCCGCGTCAGCGTGTGCGGCGCCGCCGAGACCCTGCTGGTCGACCGCGCCGCGCTCGACACCCATCTGATGCCCGTGCTGCACAGGCTGCACGAGCTCGGCTGCGAAGTGCGCGGCGATGCCGAGGTGCGCCGGCGCGATCCCGCAGGCGCTGCCCGCGACCGACAAGGACTGGCGCACCGAGTATCTGGCGCCGGTCATCTCCGTGGCCACGGTCGACGGCGTCGACGGCGCCATCCGCCATATCGCGCGCTGGGGCAGCCAGCACACCGAATCGATCGTGACCGACAACGAGGCCACGGCGCAGCGCTTCCTGAACGAGGTCGACAGCGCCATCGTCATGCACAATGCCAGCACGCAGTTCGCCGATGGCGGCGAGTTCGGCCTGGGCGCCGAAATCGGCATCTCGACCAACCGCATGCATGCGCGCGGGCCCGGTCGGCCTGGTCGAGCTCACGACCTACAAGAACATCGTGCGCGGCAAGGGCACCCTGCGGCCATGAGGTTGAGGGCGTGACCTCGCCTTCCCTCCCCATGCCGGGCGTGCCGCGCGATACGACGCGGCGCATCGGCCTGCTCGGCGGCTCGTTCAATCCGGCACATGAGGGCCATCGCCATATCAGCCTGGAGGCGTTGAAGCGGCTCGGCCTCGACGAGGTGTGGTGGCTGGTCTCTCCGCAAAACCCGCTGAAGGACGGCGACGGCATGGAGCCGCTGGCGCTGCGCCTGGCGCGCGCCAAGCAGATCGGCCGTCATGCGCGCATCCGCGTCGAGGTGCCCGAGTTGCTGCTCGGCACGCGCTATACGCTGGACACCGTGCGGGCGCTTCGGCGCGCCTATCCCAAGGCCCGTTTCGTGTGGCTGATGGGCGCCGACATCCTGCCCCAGCTCGTCGACTGGCAGGGCTGGCGCGAGCTGTTCGCCGCCGTCCCCATCGCCGCCTTCGCGCGCCCCGGCTGGAGCTATCCGGCGCTGGCCGCCGCAGCCCCGCGTGCCTTCGCGCGTTACCGGATAGACGCGGACCAGGCGCGCACGCTCGTCTCCCGCACGCCGCCGGCCTGGTGCTTCATTCCCAGCCGGCTCGACACCCACTCCGCCACGGCGATCCGCGCCGTGCGGCCCCCGCGGACCAAAGCGAAAGGAAAGACCATCCCCGACTCCATTCGCCGGCTTCCCGACCGGAGCAAGGACGCCGACGCGCTGCTCGCGCTGGTGCGCCGTTCACTGGACGACGACAAGGCCGAGGACGTCGTCGTCATCGACCTCAAGGGCAAGTCGGCTTTCGCCGACTACATGGTGATCGCCTCGGGCCGCTCGAACCGCCAGGTCGTGGCGATCGCCGACCATCTCGCCGACAAGCTGAAGCAGGCCGGCCACGGCCCCATCCCCGTGGAAGGGAAGCAGGGCGGCGACTGGGTGCTGGTCGATGCCGGCGACGTGGTGGCGCACATCTTCCGGCCCGAGCCGCGGGCCTTCTACGCCCTCGAGAAGATGTGGGCTCTCGAGACCGAAGCCGCCAAGCCCAAGGCCGCCGGACGGGCCCGGCCGCGCCGGGTCAAGAAACCGGCGTGAGGCTGACGATCGCCTGCATCGGCCGCGCCGGCCGCGGGCCCGAGCGCGATCTTTACGAGCACTATGCCGGGCGCATCCGCTGGCCGCTCGTGCTGCGCGAACAGGAGGAGAAGCGGAAGCTTCCCCTGGCGCCGCTCATCCAGCGCGAAGGGGAGCTGCTTCTCGCTGCGGCCCCGCCCGGGTCGGTGATGGTGGCGCTCGACCGGCGCGGCAAGGCGCTCGACAGCGAAGGCTTCGCCCGCCGGCTGGCCCGCTGGCGTGACGATTCGGTGGCCGACGTGGCCTTCCTGATCGGCGGTGCCGAGGGCCATGGCGAGCCGTTGTTGAAAAAAGCGGCACTGATCCTGTCGTTTGGCGCCATGACATGGCCCCATCTGCTGGCGCGCGCCATGCTTGCCGAGCAAATCTACCGGGCGCAGCAACTTCTCGCTGGACATCCCTACCATCGAGCGTGAAATGGCGTCGATTTTGCCTCTGTTCTGACGAAAAACCGGGGCTACAGTGCACCCATGCGCGCCCTCCCGCGGCGGCCCCTGGCCGCCCTCGCCATCATCGCCCTGACAGCCCTGTCCGCGGTCGCCGCGGCCCAGAGCGCGCCGGCGGAGAGCCCGGCCGACAAGCCGGCGGTCAAGCCGGTGCGCAGCATTCCCTACGTGTCGATCACCGGCGACGACGGCCGCCAGCGGCACTACGAGACCAACGCCATTCCGCTGCTGTACAACCGGGCCTGCTTCGGCTGGCGCATGTATCTCGGCGGGCCCAACCGGATCGTGTCGCTGAAGGAGGTCCTGACCACCTCCAAGCCGGCCGAGCAGGTGATCGCCGGCCCCGAGACCGAGGTCAGCCCCGACAAGACCCGCGCCACGACGCGCATGTTCGAGACGGTGCAGGACGGCGTGCTGCAGCGCTCCTGGTGCATCATCCCGGGCGATCCGCCGGGCACCTACACCTACGACATCACGATCGACGGCGAGCCGCGCGGCGAGTTCGTGTTCTGCGCCATCGAGGTGCCGGACCAGAATCCCAACACCGACCCGCGCGACCTTTCCTGCCCCAACAAGTTCAACGCGGTGGAACGCGCCCATCCCCGCTCGCAGAAGGCCTCCTGATGGTCACTGCGTCGCGTCCCCGCCCGGCCGTGCTGTGTATTCTCGACGGCTGGGGGCACCGCCCCGACCCGCGCTACAACGCCATCCTCGACGCGCGCAAGCCCAACTATGACCGCCTGGTCGCCACCTGCCCGCAGGCGCTGATCGATGCCTCGGAGACCTTCGTCGGCCTGCCCAAGGGCCAGATGGGCAATTCCGAGGTCGGCCACATGAACCTCGGCGCCGGCCGGGTCGCCGTGCCGGACCTGCCGCGCATCGACAATGCCATCGCCGACGGGTCGCTGGCCAGGAGCCCGATCCTGGCGGAGCTGATCGCGACCCTGAAGAAGACCGGCGGCGCCTGCCATCTGATGGGCCTTGCCTCGCCGGGCGGCGTGCATTCGCATCAGGACCATCTCATCGCGCTGGCCAATCGCATCGCAGGCGCCGGAGTTCCGGTCTGGATCCACGCCTTCCTGGACGGACGGGACATGCCGCCGCGCAGCGCGCATGAGTGCCTGCGGCATATCCAGGCCGGACTGGAACCAGGCCTGCCCATCCGCTTTGCCACCGTCGCCGGCCGCTACTATCCGATGGATCGCGACAAGCGCTGGGAGCGCGTGGCGCTTGCCTACGACGCCATGGTCGATGCCCGTATCCAGGAAGGCAAGGCCGAGCGCGCAGGCACGCCCGCCGAGGCGGTGGACAAGGGCTACGCCGCGGGCCTCGACGACGAATTCGTGCGGCCGACGGTGATCGACGGCTACGCCGGCATGAAGGACGGCGACGGCCTGCTGATGTTCAACTTCCGCTCCGACCGTGCCCGCCAGATCCTGACGGCGCTGCTCGATCCCAGGTTCGACGGCTTCGATCGCGCCAGGGTGGTGAAGTTCGCCGACGCCGTCGGCATGGTCGACTATTCGGCCGCGCTCAAGCCCTTCCTCAAGACGCTGTTTCCGCCCGCGACCATCAGGATGGGGCTGGGCGAGACGGTGGCGAAGGCCGGGCCTCAAGCAGCTGCGCATCGCCGAGACCGAGAAGTACGCGCACGTCACGTTCTTCTTCAACGGCGGCGAGGAGCGGGTGTTCGACGGCGAGGAGCGCATCCTCGTGCCCTCGCCCAAGGTCCAGACCTACGACCTCAAGCCCGAGATGAGCGCGCCGGAAGTGACCGACAAGCTGGTCGAGGCGATCGGCTCGGGCAAGTTCGACCTCATCGTCGTGAACTATGCCAACAGCGACATGGTCGGCCATACCGGCGACCTCGCAGCCGCCATGAAGGCGATCGAGGCCGTCGATGCCTGCCTCGGCCGGCTCATGGAGGCGGTCAAGAAGGCCGGCGGTGTCCTGCTGGTCACCGCCGACCATGGCAACGCCGAGCAGATGTTCGATGAGCAGAGCCATCAGAAGCATACCCAGCACACGCTGAACCGGGTACCGGCCCTGCTGTTCAACGCTCCGCCGAGTATCCACTCCCTGGCCGACGGCAAGCTGGCCGATATTGCACCCACCATGCTGGCGCTGATGGGCGTGCCGCAGCCCAAGGAAATGACCGGCCATTCGCTGCTCTCGGAGCGGTCCCGGCCGGCCGTTCTCGCCGTGCCGCGGGCGGCAGCCGCCGCTTCCGCCTGATTCGTGAAGCGCTGTGAGCCACCTCGCCTTGATACTGCCAAAGAGCCCCTTGTATCTTGCCCCTACCGCTCGGAAACCCTGACCAGCCGGCCAGAGACGGTCCGGCGGCTTCTCGTGAAGGCACCACAATGACCCGTTTGCGCATCGCTTCCGTCGCCGCGATCATGGCTTTCCTGGCCGTGCCCGTGGCCATCACCGCCTGGTCGCAGGACAAGGCCGACCCCAAGGCGGCCGGCAGCGACAAGAGCGAGCTCTATCAGCAGCTCAACCTGTTCGGCGACGTGCTCGAGCGCGTGCGCCGCGACTATGTCGAGCCGGTCGATGAGAAGACCCTGATCGAGAACGCCATCAACGGCATGCTGAGTTCGCTCGACCCGCATTCGAGCTACATGAATGCCAAGACCTACAAGGACATGCAGATCCAGACCAAGGGCGAGTTCGGCGGACTCGGCATCGAGGTCACGATGGAGAACGGGGTCATCAAGGTGGTGTCTCCGATCGACGACACGCCGGCGTCCAAGGCCGGCCTGCAGGCCGGCGACCTGATCTTCGCGCTCGACGGCGAGCCGGTGCAGGGCCTGACCCTGCAGGAGGCGGTCGAGAAGATGCGCGGCAAGGTCGGCTCGCCGATCAAGATCTCGGTGCGCCGCGCCGGCAAGGATCCGTTCGACGTCTCGCTGACGCGCGAGATGATCAAGGTGAAGTCGGTACGCTATCATCTGGAGGGCGGCGACGTCGGCTACATCCGTGTCACCTCCTTCACCGAGCAGAGCACCTCGGGCGTGCTCGACGCCGTCGAGAAGCTCAAGAAGGAGGCCGGCAACAAGCTCAAGGGCTACATCCTCGATCTGCGCAACAACCCGGGCGGCCTGCTCGACCAGGCGATCGCCATGTCGGACGCCTTCCTCGACAAGGGTGAGATCGTCTCGGTCAAGGCGCGCAAGAGCGAGGACGTGCAGCGCTGGAACGCCAAACCGGGCGACGTCACCAACGGCCTGCCCATCGTCGTGCTGGTGAACGGCGGCTCGGCCTCGGCCTCCGAGATCGTGGCCGGCGCCCTGCAGGATCATCGCCGCGCGATCATTCTCGGCACCCGCTCGTTCGGCAAGGGCTCGGTGCAGACCATCATGCAGGTGACCGGCGGCGGCGCCATCCGGCTGACCACGGCGCTCTACTTCACGCCGTCGGGCCGCTCGATCCAGAAGGAAGGCATCAAGCCCGACATCGAGGTCCAGCCCGCCAAGATCGAGAACATCCAGGCGCGCGCCGGCTTCCGCGAGGAGAATCTGCGCCGGTCCATCACCAACCCCAACGAGAAGCTCGACGCCAAGCCGGCCGACAAGCCCGCCGACGCCAAGCCGGAGGCCGCCAAGCCTGCCGACAAGAAGGACGACAAGGCGGCGGCCGGCCAGGCCACGCCGGCCCAGTCGGGCGACCCCGACGAGCCACCCAAGGATGCCGTGGCCGACTACCAGCTGCTGCGCGCGGCCGACCTGATCCGCGGCATCTCGCTCTACAGCAGCCGCGCCAACTGAGCGGCCAGCAGGCAGGCATGGCGTGCCGGCCGTCGAGCGATCGGCGGGAATGAAGCACGCCGGCAGGAGACAGCGGCGCGGCGGGTTGATCGCCGCCTACCTGCTCGTCGTGGCGATGATCGCGGGCAGCGCCGCCTTGGTCTTCGGCATGGAAGGCGATGCGCTGCGCATCACCGATCCGGCGACGGCGGCGGCGCCGCCGCCGCCTGCACCGCCGGCCAGGATCGCCTCGCTCGCCGTCCCGCCCAAGCCGCTACCGCCGGCGCGCTTCCGCAGCTTCTCCCCGGCCGAGCTCGCCGAAATGACGGAGGTCACCGAGGACGGGCTGCGCCTGCCCACCGTCTCGCCCTCCGGGTGGATGCCCTGGATCGCCTATGCCCGGCGCTTCGATCCGTCGGGACCGCCGGCCCGCATCGGTGTGCTGATGGTCAATCTCGGCGCCGACGACGCGCTGACCCGCCGCGCCATCGAGGAACTGCCGGGCGAGGTGAGCCTCGCCTTCCTGCCGGGCGTGCCCGACCTGCCGCTTTGGCTGCGCGCGGCCCACGAGCACGGGCACGAGACCTATCTCATGCTGCCCGTCGAGGATCCCGGCAGCCTGGCCGAGCGCGGCCTGCGGCCGATCCAGGCCGCCCTCGATCCGACGGAGAATGTCCGTCGGCTGCGCGTCGCCATGGCGCGGGGCGAGGGCTATGTCGGCTTCGTGACCGTCGCGGGAGGCCAGCTCTGGCAGATGGAGACCGCCGCGCGGCCGGTGCTCAAGGAGATCGCCGAGCGCGGCCTGGGGCTGGTCGAGATCAATCCGCCCGCCGTCACCAGCGTGGTCCATCGTCTGACCGTCGAGCTGGGCATGGGCTATGCCCGCACCGCCGACGTGCTCGACTACAAGCTGGCCGACGGCGGCATCGTGGGCAGCCTCGACCGCCTCGCCGCCTGGGCCGGCGAGACCAAGCCCGAGCAGCCGCCGCGCCACGCCTTCGGCGTCGTGCAGCCGGACGGCGAGGCGATCGACGCCGTCGTCGCCTGGTACCGTCGCCGCCCCGAACGGCCCAGCGTGTCGTTCGTGCCGATCATCGGCCACTTCGAATGCCGAGAGGCCTGCATGGCGCGGCTGCGCGCCCAGCCGGCGCAGCTTCGCCCATGACGCAAGGCCGGTCCGATTTCTACCGCCGCAATGTCGGTCTGATGCTGATCGCGCCCGACCGGCGGATCTTCGTCGGCAGGCGCCCCGGACAGCAGCCCGAAGCTTGGCAGATGCCACAGGGCGGCATCGACGGGGACGAGACGGCGATCGAGGCGGCCTGCCGGGAGCTGTGGGAGGAAGTCGGCACGACCAGGGCCTTGCTGCTGCGCGAAAGCGCCAAATGGCTGACCTATGACGTGCCCGAAGAGCGGCGCCCGGCCCATTGGAAGGGACGCTGGCACGGCCAGGCGCAGAAATGGTTCGCGCTCGCCTTCACCGGCCACGATGGCGACATCGACATCGCCGCGCACGATCAGGAGTTCGACGCCTGGCAGTGGCTGAGCGCGCCCGACATGCTCGACCGCATCGTGTCCTTCAAGCGCCCGGTCTACGAGGCCGTGGTGGCGGAATTCGCCGACCTGGTGAGCTGACCGCTACGCTCCCTGCGCGGCGTATTTGGTGGCGGCGCGGCGCAGGAACCACAGGCCGGCGCGGGTCATCCCGTTGTTCAGGCGGCCCTGCGGCTGCAGCCCGGCCGCCTTCAGCACCATGGCCATGGCGCGCTGGACATGGCTCTCGCGATAGAGCGGATAGGCCCGGCTGGCATAGGCCCGCATGCTGCGGGCCCGGTCGTAGGCCGCCCCTTCCGGCTCGTTGGCCGCGAAGTAGGCGTAGGCGAGCTCATCGTCCTCGCTCTCCGCCAGACGGCCCCAGCCGATGCGCAGCCTGCTCCAGCGACTCAGCCGGTCGCGCTCCAGGCAACGACGCAAGTGCTCGTAGAAGAGCTTGTAATGGCGGAACTCGTCGGCGGCGATCTTGGCGCAGATCTGCTTGAGCACCGGCTCGTCGGTCGAATCCTTGAGCGCGCTGTAGTAGGAGCTGGTGCCGGTCTCGACGATGCAGCGGGCCATCATCTCGCCGGCTTGGCTGCCGCGCACCGAGGCGGTGACTTCCAGCGGCAGCTTGTAGCCGGCCCGGAAGCGCGCGAAGGCGGCCTCGAAATCCCAGCCCGGATCGGCGAGCTGCGCCCACCGTCCCAGCGCCATGCCGTGCTGGATCTCTTCGACAACCCAACGGTTCACGTCTTCCATGAAGGACGGATCGTCGGCGAAGACGCGGCCGAGGTAGACTCCGTAGTCTCCGCCATTCCGCTCCACCAGGGCCGCGGCCTTGATGTTGCGCAGGATCTCCGGATCGACCTTCGACGCGTCGAACCGATCCCACGAGATCGTTTCGAGTGTCCAGTTACCCATCGTCGAGAACCCTCGGCAACTTGTCGCTCAGGCGTAATAAAGCGAGCCTCGGCCCGGCTTGCAATGGGCCGCCGGTACAGATTTTGAAAGAAAATTTCGCGGCGGCGACCGGCTCAGCGGCTGGCGTAGTAGGCCTGCGCGCGCTGCAGGTCCTTGGCGACGGCCAATTCCTTCTCGGCGGCCGCCCTTTCGGCGTCCGTCGCCGCATCGACGAGATCGCGCTCGGCGGCCTTCTCACGCTCGGCAAGCTGTTCGGCCGTGACTTCCTCGAAGGGCATGACCTCGTCGGCCAGCACCGTGCAGCGCTCCGGCGTCACCTCGGCAAAGCCCCCGACCACCATGAAGCGCTTTTCGACCTTGTTGCCCTGGATGACCTCGAGCACGCCCGGACGGACGGTCGAGATCAGCGGCGCGTGGCCGTGCAGGACGCCGAAATCGCCCTCGCTGCCCGGGACCACGACCATATCGGCCTCGGTCGCGAGCACCTCGCGTTCGGGCATGACGAGCTGGAAGGAGACCTTGGCCATCGCCTTTACGCCGCCTCGGCGGCGAGCTTCTTGGCCTTGGCGACGGCCTCGTCGATCGTGCCGACCATGTAGAAGGCGGTTTCCGGCAGGTCGTCGTAGTCGCCGGCGACGATGCCCTTGAAGGCCTTGATCGTGTCCTCGAGCTTCACGAACACGCCGGGCGTGCCGGTGAAGACCTCGGCGACATGGAACGGCTGGCTGAGGAAGCGCTGGATCTTGCGGGCGCGCGCCACCACCAGCTTGTCCTCTTCCGAAAGCTCGTCCATGCCCAGGATGGCGATGATGTCCTGCAGCGACTTGTACTGCTGCAGCACGCGCTGCACGTCGCGCGCCACCTGCGTAGTGCTCCTCGCCGACGACGCGCGGATCGAGCATGCGCGAGGTCGAATTGAGCGGATCGACGGCCGGGAAGATCGCCATCTCGGCGATCGAGCGGCTGAGCACCGTGGTCGCGTCCAGGTGGGCGAACGAGGTGGCGGGCGCCGGGTCGGTCAAGTCGTCGGCCGGCACGTAGATCGCCTGCACCGAGGTGATCGAGCCCTTCTTGGTCGAGGTGATGCGCTCCTGCAGGGCGCCCATGTCGGTCGACAGCGTCGGCTGATAGCCCACCGCCGAGGGAATGCGGCCGAGCAGCGCCGACACTTCCGAGCCCGCCTGGGTGAAGCGGAAGATGTTGTCGACGAAGAACAGCACGTCCTGGCCTTCGGCGTCGCGGAAATACTCGGCGACGGTGAGGCCCGACAGGCCGACGCGGGCGCGCGCGCCCGGCGGCTCGTTCATCTGGCCGTAGACCAGCGCCACCTTCGAGCCCGGACCGTCGAGCTTGATGACGCCCGATTCGATCATCTCGTGATAGAGGTCGTTGCCCTCGCGGGTGCGCTCGCCCACGCCGGCGAACACCGACACGCCGCCATGCGCCTTGGCGACGTTGTTGATCAGTTCCATGATCGTCACGGTCTTGCCGACGCCGGCGCCGCCGAACAGGCCGATCTTGCCGCCCTTGGCGTAGGGCGCCAGCAGGTCGATGACCTTGATGCCGGTGACCAGGATCTCCGCCTCGGTCGACTGCTCGACGAATTCCGGCGCGCTGCGATGGATCGGCAGGGTTTCCTTGTTGTTGACCGGCCCGCGCTCGTCGACCGGCTCGCCGATGACGTTCAGGATCCGACCGAGCGTCTCGGGGCCGACCGGCATGGCGATCGGGCCGCCCGTGTCGACCGCCTTCTCGCCGCGCACCAGGCCGTCGGTCGTGTCCATGGCGATGGTGCGGACCTCCGACTCGCCCAGATGCTGGGCGACCTCGAGCACGATCAGCCGTCCATCGGCCTTCACGTGCAGCGCGTTCAGGATGAACGGCAGATCGGCGTCGAAGCGCACGTCGACGACCGCGCCCGTGATCTGGGTGATCGTGCCGATGTTGTTGGTGGCCATGACGGATCCCTTTCCTTCGATTGCGTCGGCGCGGCCTAGACGGCCTCGGCGCCGGAGATGATCTCGATGAGTTCCTTGGTGATCGAGGCCTGCCGCGAGCGGTTCATCTGCAGCGTCAGCTTCTTGATCATGTCGCCGGCGTTGCGGTGGCGCTGTCCATCGCCGTCATCTGCGAGCCGTAGAAGCTCGCGGCGTTCTCCAGCAGCACGCGGAAGATCTGGACGGTGAGGTTGCGCGGCAGCAGGTCGGCCAGGATCTCGGCCTCGTCGGGCTCGAACTCGTAGACCGCCCCGCCCGCCGTGGCCGGCGCTGCCTGGGCCGCCTCGGGCGGCGGCGGCGGAATGAGCTGCTGGCGGGTGACGATCTGGGTCATCGCCGACTTGAAGCGGTTGAAGATCACCGAGGCGACGTCGAACTCGCCGGCCTCGAACATCTGCATGACCCGTGTCGCGACCTTCTGCGCGTCGGCGAAGCCGAGCCGCGGGCGGCCGAGATCGGTGACGGTCTCGACGATGTTGCCGGCGAAGTCGCGGCGCAGCTGGTCGCGGCCCTTGCGGCCGACGGTCAGCACCTTGACCGTCTTGCCCTCGGCCATCAGCGCGCGGATGGTCCGCCGCGCCTCGCGCACGATCGAGCTGTTGAAGCCGCCGCACAGGCCGCGGTCGGCGGTGGCGACGATCAGGAGATGGACCTGGTCCGAGCCGGTGCCGGCCAGCAGGCGCGGACCGGTGCCGCCTTTGAAGCTTTGGGCCAGCGAGGCCAGGATCTTGTCCATCGCCTCGGCATAGGGCCGGGCCGCCATGGCCTGCTCCTGGGCGCGCCGCAGCTTGGCCGCGGCGACCATCTTCATGGCCTTGGTGATCTTCTGCGTCGACTGGACGCTGCGGATCCGGAGCCGGTAGGTCTTGAGGCTGGGCATGGGAGCCTGAGGATCCTAGGCGAACTTCTTGGTGAAGTCGTTCAGGAAGGCCTTCAGCTTGTCGTCGGTCTCCTTGACGATCTCGCGCTTGTCGCGGATCGACGCCAGGATCGAGCCTTCGGCGCGCAGCGCGTCGAGCATGTGCTGCTCGAACTCGCCGACGCGGCCGACCGGCAGTCCGTCGAGGAAGCCGCGCGTGCCGGAATAGATCGAGGCGACCTGCTCCTCGACCGGCATCGGGCTGAACTGGCCCTGCTTCAGGAGCTCGGTCAGCCGCTGGCCGCGCGCCAGCAGGCGCTGCGTCGAGGCGTCGAGGTCCGAGGCGAACTGGGCGAAGGCCGCCATCTCGCGATACTGCGCCAGCTCGAGCTTGATGGTGCCGGCGACCTGCTTCATCGCCTTGATCTGCGCGGCCGAGCCGACGCGGCTGACCGACAGGCCGACGTTAATCGCCGGTCGGATGCCCTGATAGAACAGTTCGGTCTCGAGGAAGATCTGGCCGTCGGTGATCGAGATGACGTTGGTCGGGATGTAGGCCGAGACGTCGCCGGCCTGCGTCTCGATGATCGGCAGCGCGGTCAGCGAGCCCGAGCCGTTCTTCTCGTTCAGCTTGGCGGCGCGCTCGAGCAGGCGCGAATGCAGATAGAACACGTCGCCGGGATAGGCTTCGCGGCCCGGCGGGCGGCGCAGCAGCAGCGACATCTGGCGGTAGGAGACGGCCTGCTTGGAAAGGTCGTCGTACACGATCACGGCGTGCATGCCGTTGTCGCGGAAATACTCGCCCATGGCGCAGCCGGTATAGGGCGCCAGGAACTGCAGCGGCGCCGGGTCGGACGCGGTGGCGGCGACGACGATGGAGTATTCCAGCGCGCCGTTGTCCTCGAGCGTCTTGACGATCTGGGCGACCGTCGAGCGCTTCTGGCCGATGGCGACATAGACGCAGTAGAGCTTGCGGCTCTCGTCGGTGCCCTGGTTGATCGGCTTCTGGTTGAGGAAGGTGTCGATCGCCACGGCGGTCTTGCCGGTCTGGCGATCGCCGATGATCAGCTCGCGCTGGCCGCGGCCGACCGGCACCAGGCTGTCGATGGCCTTCAGGCCGGTCTGCATCGGCTCGTTCACCGACTTGCGCGGGATGATGCCGGGCGCCTTCACCTCGACGAGGCGGCGCTCGGTGGCTGGCCATCGGGCCCTTGCCGTCGATCGGATTGCCGAGGCCGTCGACCACGCGGCCGAGCAGGCCCTTGCCGACCGGCACGTCGACGATGGTGCCGGTGCGCTTGACGGTGTCGCCTTCACGGATGGTGCGGTCTTCGCCGAAGATCACGACGCCGACATTGTCGCTCTCGAGGTTGAGCGCCATGCCCTTGATGCCGCCGGGGAACTCGACCATCTCGCCGGCCTTGACGCTGTCGAGGCCATAGACGCGGGCGATGCCGTCGCCGACCGACAGCACCTGGCCGACCTCGGCGACTTCGGCCTCGGTGCCGAAATTGGCGATCTGCTGCTTGAGAATGGCCGAGATTTCGGCGGCACGGATATCCATTTAGGCAACCCCCTTCATGGCAAGCTGCAGGCGCTGCAGCTTGCTGCGGATGGACGAATCGAACAGGCGCGAGCCGACCTTGACGACGAGGCCGCCCAGGATCTCGGGCTCGACGTGCGCATCGATGGAAACCTTGCCGCCGCCCAGCACGGAGTGCAGCGAGTCGCTGAGCTGCTGGAGCTGCTCGGGCGACAGCGGCACGGCCGAGGTCACGCTGGCCGTGGTCTCGCCACGTCGGCTCGCCAGCTCGGCGAGGAAGGCCGAAGCCATGGCGACCAGGTCGCGGGCGCGGCCGTTGGCGGCCACCGTGCCGATGAAATTGCGGGTGAGGCCCGTGATGCCGGCGGCATCCAGCACGCGCCAGCAACGCCTTGCCTTGTGCGTCGCGGCCGATCACCGGGCTCGCCAGCACGCGGGCGAGATCGGGGCTTTCGCCGGCCATTCTGCGGAAGAGGGTAAGATCCTGGGCCACCTGATCGAGCGCCCGGCTATTGTCCGCCAGTTCGAAAAGAGCGCTGGCATAGCGGCCGGCAACGCCTGATGTGGCGGAAGTTGACACGTCGAAAGCCTCTCCCCAGCCATGATGGCGGGCTGCAAGCCGTTGAATCCCCTAGGCTTTTCCTAGGAGAACAGACGAGCCCCACCCCGGAAAAGCGCGCGTTGCTACCATGCTGTTTTCAAAGGCGCAAGGACGCCAAGAGCCTGTATTACCGCGATTTTTGAACGCGGAGCCCTACAGGAAGGAATAGGGGTCGACATCGACCTGCAGCCGCACTGAACCGGGCAGGCCGATCCGCTCGAGCCAGCCCCGCAGCAACGGTTGCACCGCAATATCGCGCGACGTCTTGAGCAGGAAGCGCTTGCGGTGCCGGCCGCGCAGCAACGCAAGCGGCGCCGTCGACGGGCCGAGCACGGTGACGCCCTCCTGCTGCGGCGCGCGGCGGGCGAGCGCGGCGCAGACATTGTCGACCGCCGCGGGATCGGGCCCCGACACGATCAGCGATGCCAGCCGCCCGTAGGGCGGCATGCCGGCGGCGCGACGGTCGGCCAGCTCGGCGGCAACGAAGCGGTCGCGGTCGCCCGACACCAGCGCCTGCATCACCGGATGCTCGGGCGCATGGGTCTGCACCAGCGCCTGGCCCGGCCGGTCCTCGCGGCCGGCGCGACCGGCGACCTGGTAGAGCAATTGGAAGGTGCGCTCGGCCGCGCGCAGGTCGCCGCCATTCAGGCCGAGGTCGGCATCGACCACGACGACCAGGGTCAGGTTGGGGAAGTGATGGCCCTTCGCCGCCATCTGGGTGCCGATCAGAATGTCGATCTTGCCCTCGACCATGCGGTCGATCGCGGCGGTGGCCTCGTCGCGGTTGATCAGCGAGTCCGACGTGAAGAGTTCCAGCCGCGCCTCGGGAAAAAGCGCGAGCGCTTCCTCGGCCAGCCGCTCGACGCCCGGGCCGCAGGCGACGAACTGGTCGACCGCGCCGCAATACCTGCAGGCATGGGCCGGCGGTTCGGCATAGCCGCAATGATGGCAGACCAGCGTGCGGCGGAAGCGGTGCTCGACCAGCCAGGCCGAGCATTGCGGGCATTCGATGCCATGCCCGCAGGCGCGGCACAGCGTGAGCGGCGCGTAGCCGCGGCGATTGAGGAACAGCAGCGTCTGCTCGCCGGCCTCGAGCGTGCGCTTCATCGCCTCGACGACCGGCGGCGACAGCCAATGGCCGCGCGTCGGCGCCTGGCGCCTGAGATCGATCGCCGACAAGCGCGGCGAGCTGCTGGCCACCGTGACGATCGGGCAGGTGCAGCGTGCCGTAACGGCCCGACTTGGCGTTGACGACGCTCTCCAGCGAGGGCGTGGCCGAGGCGAGCACGATCGGCGCGGAAACGAGGCGCGCGCGCACGACCGCCATGTCGCGCGCGTTGTAGATCACGCCCTCCTCCTGCTTGAAGGAGCTGTCGTGCTCCTCGTCGACGACGATCAGGCCGAGATTGGCGAAGGGCAGGAACAGCGCCGAGCGCGCGCCGACCACGACGCCCACCCGGCCTTCGGCGATGGCGCGCCAGGTCTCGCGCCGCTCGAGGCTGGTGAGGCCCGAATGCCACGGCGCGGGCGGCGCGCCGAAGCGGTCCTCGAAGCGCTTCAGCCATTGCGCCGTGAGCGCGATCTCGGGCAGCAGCACCAGCACCTGCCGGCCCGAGGCGAGGGCCGCGGCGATGGCCTCGAAATAGACCTCGGTCTTGCCGGCGCCGGGCACGCCGTCGAGCAGGGTCGCCGAGAAGGCATGGGCCAAGACCTTGTCGACCAGGGCCTGCGCGGCCGCCGCCTGCTCGGGCGAAAGCGCCGGTCCCTGGCGCTTTCCATCGGGCTGCGCGAAGGCGCGGCGCACCGTGCGCTCGACGCCTTCCAGCAGGCCGACCGACGCCATGGTCTTGACCACCGAGGTGCCGACGCCGGCGATATGCGCCAGCTCGGCGGCCGGCATCGCCGGCCCGTCCTTCAGCTGCTCGAGCACGCGGCGGCGCGCGGCCGTCAATTTCAGCGGCGCGTCGCCGGTCGCCGGCGCCGCGCGATAGACGATCTCGGTCTTGGGCGCTTCGAGCGCGGACGGCACGCTCATCGCCATGCGCAGGACGGCGCCCGGCGGCGTCAGGGTGTAGGCCGCGACCCAATCGACGAAGCGGCGCAGAGGCTCGGCCATCGGCAGCGCCGGCAGCAGATGGGCGATGTCGCGCAGCTTGCCGGGCGCCACCTCGCCCGAGCCCTCGCCCCAGACGACGCCGACCGTCTCGCGCTTGCCCAGCGGCACGACCACGAAATGGCCGGCGTCAACCGCCAGCCCGTCGGGGACGCTGTAGTCATAGGCATCCGCCAGCGGCAGCGGCAGCAGCACGCGGACGGTCCGGCGCGGCACGTTTTCCACCGGCCGGGACCGCGCCGACGCAATCCCCTCGGCTTGTGGCTCCGAAGGGGAATCGCTAGAAATTGTGGCGGCAGGCGAGTCCGAACCACTGGCCATTGGGGTAGTTTATATGAAGTTCTTCGTCGATACCGCCGACGTCGCCGAAATCAAGGAGCTGGCGGCCTCGGGACTGCTCGACGGGGTCACCACCAACCCCTCGCCGATCATGCTGCGCCGGCTCTTCAAGCATGCGCTGGACCGACAACGAGCTAAAGGCCTTCCTCGACGACTGGTCCAAGACCGGCCAATCCATCCTCTGACCCCGGAGGGGAGCTTATGACAAGCGAGACGGGCAGCGACGGCACGATCCCAGCGCCCGACGGTTCGGGCCGGCAGGTCAAGGTCATCACGGCCGACGACGTCATCGCCTACCTCAAGGCCCATCCCGATTTCTTCGAGCGCCACGCCGAGCTCGCGGAAACGCTGGCGCTGGCGCCGCGCGTGCAGGGGCCGGGCGTCATCGACATGCAGCAGGCGATCCTGAAGCGCCTGCGCGGCGAGATCGAGCGGCTGAAGAACGAGCGCACCGAGATCATCGCCAACTCCAAGCAGAACCAGATCGTCCAGAACCGCATCCAGGCGGCGGTCATCAGCATCATCCAGGCGACGACCTTCGAGAAGATGATCCATGTCGTCACGCACGAGCTGCCCGAGCTTCTGGACGTCGATTTCATCACGCTGGCCATCGAGGCCAATGCCGACGCCCCCAAGCGCGTGCCGGTGCGCGGCGTCTACGTGCTGGCGCCGGGCGCCATCGATGCCGCCATCGGTCCGGACAAGCATGCCCGCCTGCGCTCCCACATCGCCGGCGAGGACGCCTTCTTCGGCGACATCGCCCGCTTCGTGAAGTCCGACGTGCTGATGCGGCTGCAGCGTTTCCTCGGGATCGCCCGACGGCGTGATGTGCTTCGGCTCGCGCAATCCCGAGGCGTTCGGGCCCGAGCAGGCGACCGAGCTGCTGTTCTTCCTCGCCAAGGTGCTGGAGAACACCATCCGCGCCTGGCTCGACCTGCCGGAATAGACGCGCATGAGCCTCGAGGCCGCGCGCGCAGGCCTGGCGCGACTGGCTGAAGAGCGAGCGCCGGCTCGCCGGGCATACGCTGGTCGCCTACGAGCACGACGTTGCGGCATTCCTGGGCTTCATGACCGCCTATCTCGGCGGGCCGCCGGACCTCGAGGCGCTTGGCAGGCTGAAGCCCGCCGAGTTCCGCGCCTGGCTGGCCGAGCGCGCGCGCCAGGGGCTTGCCCGCACCTCGACCGCCCGCGCCTTCTCCTCGGTGCGCTCCTTCTTCGCCTTCCTCGACAAGCGCGGGCTCGCCCACAATGCCAGCATCGGCGCCATCCAGACGCCCAAGCTGCCGCACTCGGTGCCCAAGGCGCTGTCCGAGCGCGACATGGAGGATCTGCTCGACGCCGCGCCCGACCAGGAGCGCGCGCCCTGGATCGACCTGCGCGACAGCGCGATCCTGCTGCTGCTCTACGGCGCGGGCCTGCGCATCGGCGAGGCGCTGGGCCTGACCAGGTCGATGGTCGACGGGCTGCTGCAGGCGAACCGCGACACGCTGAGCGTCACCGGCAAGGGCAACAAGACGCGGCTGGTCCCGCTGCTGCCGCAGGCCCTCGAGGCATTGAAGGCCTATCGCGACGCCTGCCCCTACATGGCGGCGCTCGGGCCCAATGACGCCTTCTTCCTCGGCGCGCGCGGCGGCGCGCTCGATCCCGCCATCGTGCAGAAGCGCGTGCGCGAGCTGCGCCGCGGCCTGGGGCTCCCCGACAGCGTCACGCCGCACGCGCTGCGCCATTCCTTCGCCACGCACCTGCTGGGCGCCGGCGGCGATCTGCAGGACAATCCAGGAGCTGCTAGGCCACGCCTCGCTGTCGACCACGCAGCGCTATACCGACGTCGACACGGCACGGCTCACCGAGGTCTATCGGGCGGCACATCCGCGCGCCAAGGGATAGTTCGTCAGGAGTTGGGCTTCGGCAGGGTCGTCGGAGTGATCCGGAGGATCTTGTATCCCGCCTGCTCCAGCTTGATCGCCTCGTGCTCCGCTTCCGTGAGGCTGGAATAGCCGATGCCGATCTGCGCCTTGGTCGTCGGGTGCTCGGTCCACACCATATGCTTGCCGAATACTTCTTTTGTCATGCGCCACTATAGCGGCCTCGCCTCGCCGGCGCGACCCGCGATTGGCGAACGCGCGGTCCCTGCTTTCACGATTTGAACACCTTGGCCAGGAACGCCTTTACGTCCGCCACGAACGCCTTCCACGCCGCCTCGTTGGCGCCGTAGTGTGCGCCGCAGCAGCCGCCGGGCTTGCTGCGGTTGCCGACATCCTTGAGATAGCGCACCGGCAGGCCGAGCGCGTCGAAGCTGTGGTACGCGCCCTCGTAGATACGCGTCTCGATCAGGTCGCGCCCCTGCACGACCCGATCGATCACCGCCTTGCATTGGGACACCGGCGTCCAGTCGTCGAGCGCGCCCATGGCAATCAACGTCGGCTGGCGCACCGCAAGCCTGGCGCCCAACGCATCGGCCAGCGCACAATCGGGATAGACCAGGATGGCGGCACGCGCCGGCGGCGCGGCATCGCCGAGGCGCGACGAGAAGGCCCGCAAGGCGGCGACGCCGCCGCCATAGGAATAGCCCATGAAGGCGATGCGCCCGGCATCGACGAAGCTCTGCCGGGCGAGCCAGGCCAGCGCGGCATCGATGTCGTGCGCGCGCGCCTCGGCATCGGCCTGCGTCGGCCAGTTGCGCCCGCACACGTCCTTGAGGCCGCGCGCGGAGAAGCTGTCGACCACCAGCGCGACATAACCCCACGAGGCGAGAAGCCCCGCCATGCGCGCGGTGTTCTGCCCTGGCCCGCCGCAGCCATGGAAGATCGCGACCGCCGGTACGGCGCCGGCGACGTGTGCCGGACGAAAGAGCTGGGCATCGAGCCGCACGGTACGGCTGCCCTCCTCCACCGGGACGACGACGTTCCGCTGCGCCATCGCCGGCGCGGCGCACAGCACCAGGAGAAGGACCAGACCACGCGCGAGCATCGCCGACACATCGCAATCTTGCGCGACCATCACAAGAGGTCAAAAGCGCCCGCCGTACCGAGGCGCACACGGCGCCAAAAAAAGCCGGCGCCGACGGAATAAACCTCCGTGCCAGGCGTCTCCCTGCTGTCAACACCTGCAGAGGAGGTACCATGCTGAAGTTGCTCTCACTGTCCACCCTCGCCGCCGTCGCGTTCGGCGCAGCCGCGTTTGCCGCCGAGCCGTCCGCCGTGGCGCCGACCGCCAAGGGCGGCATGTTCGTCGATGCCAAGGGCATGACGCTCTACATTTTCGACAAGGACGCGCCCGGCAAGTCGGTGTGCAACGGCCCTTGCGCCAAGAACTGGCCGCCGCTCGCCGTGGCCGACAACGCCAAGGCCGCGGGGAACTGGACGATCGTGGTGCGCGACGACGGCCTGAAGCAGTGGGCCTACAAGGGCAAGCCGGTCTACACCTGGGTCAAGGACACCAAGCCTGGCGACACCACGGGCGACGGCTTCCTGAACGGCGCCTGGCACATCGCCAAGCCCTAGCGGCGAGCGGACGGAGGCGCCGAGCCCGCACGCCGGCGCCTCTCGCTTGCTGTAGACTGAACCGCGATGGCCGACCCAGGCGCGCTTCTCGAACCGCTGATCCCGGCGCTGCGCCGCTACGCCTATGCGCTGGTGCGCGACCGCGACCTGGCCGACGATCTGGTGCAGGACACGCTCGAGCGGGCGCTGTCGCGCTGGTACCTGCGACGGTCGGACGGCGAGCTGAAGGCATGGCTGTTCACCATCCTGCGCAACCTGCACATCAACGCCTATCGGCGCAGCAAGCGGCAGGGGCCGCATGTGGCGATCGACGACGCCGTGGCCGCCGGCACGGGCGCCTCGCAGGACGCCGGACTCGAGATGCACGACGTGCTGGCCGCGCTCGACCAGCTCCCGGAGGAGCAGAAGTCGCTGCTGCTGCTGGTCGGCGTCGAGGATCTTTCGTACGACGAGGCGGCGCGGGCGACCGGCGTGCCGACGGGCACCGTGATGTCGCGCCTGTCGCGCGCGCGCCAGCGCCTTCGGTCGATCCTGGAGACGGGCGTCGAGGCCGGCATGGAGACGAGCCGCGCCGCGCTACGGAGAGTGAAATGACGGGCTTGCGATCTCCCATCGGCGAGGACGACCTGCAGGCCTTCGTCGACGACAGGCTGGCGGGGCCGCGCCTGGCGGCCGTGCAGGCCTATATCGACGCCCATCCCGACGTGGCCGAACGCATCGCCGCGGAGCGCCGGCAGCGCGCCCTGCTGCGCGAGCGGCTGGCGGGCGTGGCCGCCGAGCCGATCCCGGCCCGCCTGCGCATCGCCAACCTGCAGGCCGCCCGGCACCTGCGGCGGATGGCACGTGCGCGCAGCGCCGTGGCCGCCCTGGCGATCTTCGTCGTCGGCGCGGCCAGCGGCTGGCTGGCGAGCCATCTGCAACCCTCCGACCCGGCCACGACGCGGACGGCGACAGCCGGTGTCGCGCAGGGCGCATCGGCGGCCTATCGCACCTTCGTGGTCGAGGTTGCCCATCCGGTGGAAGTAGGCGTCGCACAAGAGGCGCACCTGCTGCAGTGGCTGTCCAAGCGGCTGGGCCGCAAGCTCTCGGCGCCAGACCTGACACCGTTCGGCTACCGCCTGATCGGCGGCCGCCTCCTGCCGGGCGACAGCAGCGCCGCCGCGCAGCTCATGTACGAGGATGCCGCCGGCAAGCGGCTCACGCTCTATGTCCGCGCCGCCGACGGCACGGAAACGGCGTTCCGCTTCCAGCAGGACGGCGATGCCGCCACCTTCGCCTGGATCGACCAGGGATTCGGCTTCGCGGTCACGGCGACGGCGAGCCGCGAGCGAGCTGCTGCCCATCGCCGAGGCGATCTATCGCGGCTTCACGGAGAAGAGCTGAGGTTCGGCGCTGCGAACGCGCCACCGGAGTGGCGCGCTCCCGGCAAAGACCTTACGCCACGGGCTCGGTGCGTCGGAAGGTCGGCACGCCCTGCGTGCGGTCATCGAGGGCCTCGGCACCTTCGGTCGGCAGCACCTTGGCCCAGTTCAGGGCGCCGTCGATGTCGCCCTCCCACACTTCCCGCGGCAGGTCGTAGACGAATTCCACGCCGTAGCCGTTGGGATCGTGGATGTAGAGGCTGTGGGTCATGCCGTGCTCCACCCGGCGGTCGAACTTCACCCCCTTGGCCTGCAGGTAGGCGAGATGGCGCAGCCACGCCTCGCGGTCGGGCATGGTGATGGCGATGTGGTTCACCGCCACCGGCATGCCGAACATCGACCATTCCTTGGGCGGCGCCGGCAGCTCGCGGTTCTCGACCAGGGCGATGTCGTGGTGATGGGTCTGCCCGTCGCGATCGCCGCTGTAGAACCGCATCTTGGGCGGGTTGGGGCGCGTGGCGGTCGGCTTCAGCTCGCCGACCTGGCGGAAGCCCACCACTTCGGTCCAGAAGCGATGCGATTCCTCGAGGTCGCGGACGTTGAGCACGAGGTGGTTGATGCCGCGCGGCGTCACCGGCCGGTCGGCAGCAACGCGAGATTCCGACGACTTCTCCATGGCTTCCTCTCCAGATCGGGTTATTTGTGACGCCCAGAATACTCCCAGTGCCGCGACAATCCTACTGCCTCCCCGGCGGCGGAACGATCGGGTTCACGGTGCGCCGGGCCACGAGCGGCGCATTGCGGATGGACGCCAGGTCGATCTCGGGCATCGGCCGACCCAGGCGCCGCAACACGGCGTTGGCGAGTTCGTTGTAGCGGTTGAAGCTGCGACGGAGGCGGCCGCGCCAGGCCGGCGCACCGCCGTTGGCGTGCAGCTCGTAGACGGATTCGCGATGGTCGAGGGCCGAGCCGACATGGTCCCACGCCATCTGCAGGAGGGCCGCGCGCTGCGCCGCGGAATAGCCGCCACCACCGAACGACTCTTCCAGGCCCCGCGCCAGCGCCGGGTCGGCGAGGTCCCGGCCTGTCGGCGCAACGACCAGCGACGAACCGGGCAATATCCTCAGGACCTCGCCCATGCGCGGCCGGGCCCTCAGCATCGCCAGGCTGCCGGCGGCAAGATGACAGTGATTCGGCGAGCAATACCCCTCGGGCGTGAATTCCGGGTCCAGCTCGGTGGCGGTCTGGCAGGTGCGCACGGTCTGCACGTCGGCGACGAGATCGACAAGATATTCGACCGTCGGCTCGTGCGAGGCCAGGCCCATCGCTTGGGCGCAGGCAAGGGCCAGGCCCAACGTGAACTCCGCCTTGGCGAGCCAGCAGTAGAGCTGATGCCAGAACAGCCAGCGCGCGACGGGCTCCGCCGAGGGCTCGGTGAGAAACACGCGATCCCAGGGGATCAGCACGTCGTCGAGCCACATCTGGCCATCGAGCTCGTCGTAGCGGCTGCTCAGGGGCGAAGAGAACGGGTCGGCATCCCGCGCCGACGGCTTGCGACAGATCACCGTGACGCCGGGTGCATTCACCGCGACGACGAACGTCGCACGGTGGCCGTCGTAGTCGATGCCGTTGTTGGCGCCGATATAGACATCCTCGGCATAGGCCGGGCTGGTATGCATGCCGATCTTGCCGCGGATCACCAGCCCCGCCTCGGCCTTCTCGACGATCTTCAGCGCCGCCCGCTCGGCGGGATCCTCTCTCAGCCGATAGCCGATGGTCGCGGCACCGGCCGCAAAAGTCAGGAATCGACCGGTGCGCGCAATCTGCGCGCGATAGGCTTCGGCATTGGCGACCTGCCCGGGCGAGGCGTTGCGCAGGCCGACCGCGTGAAGGACGCCGAGGGCGATGAGGTGTCCATAGGCGGGCGTGTGAGTGATGTTGCCGGCGCTCAGGAACGTGGTCTCGGCGAAGCAACGACCCATGCGATGGAGATCTTCGGCGCTGCGCGGAACGACATACCCCAGGGGCGCGCGCCGGCCCTCCCCGTCCGGAGAGGTGAGCACCACGTCCTGCCAGGCGGGATCGAGGTGCCGGTCGTACCAGGCGACGTACTCGTCGACCATGGCCCGGGTCGCCGGGTGCGTCGTTACGTCTTCGACGCGCCCCTCGCCCAGGATCCAGACCCGCCGCCCGTCGCGCAGGCTCTCGCGATACTCCGCTCCCGTTCGCATCGAGCCCTACGGCATCCATTCCGCGCGGAACCGCTCGCCTGTGGGTGCCGCCATGCGCTCCTCCCGGAGGCTGTTTTCGTTGGCCAAAGCCTAGTCAATCCGGCCCATTACCGGAACAATGAAAGCGGACATGAAGCGCATAACCAGAAGTTATGAGCCGCCGACCGCCGCGGAGCACGAGCTGGTGGCGCGGCTGCGCAGGGCGAACCTCGATCTCCTGCCGGTGCTGCACGAGCTGCTGCGCACGCGCAGCGTCACCCGCACCGCCCGCAGCTTCAACATGACCCAGCCCGCGGTGAGCCGCGCGCTCCGGCACCTGCGCGCCGCCTTCGACGACCAGCTCCTGGTGACGCACGGCCGCGAGGCGCTGCTGACGGCGCGGGCCGAGGCGCTGGCAGCGCCGCTCGGCCGGGCGCTCGGCGACCTCGACCTGCTGCTGGCGCCGGCCGGGCCGTTCGATCCGGCGGCGGAATCGGCGCATCTCGTGATCAACACCGCCGACTATGTCACGCAACTGCTGGCGCCGGTCCTGACCGAGATCTGCGCCCGCGAGGCGCCGCACGTCGTGCTGGATTTCACCTGGGTCGCCCTGCGCAGCGCCGAGGACCTGGCGAAGGTGGATTTCATGATCGGCCCGCGCGCCTTCGGCCAGTCGCTGGGCAAGCGCATCGGCTCGCTGCCGCTGTGGCGCGACGACATGGTCTGCATCGCCTCGGCCGCCAACGAGGCGATCCCGGCGCGGCTGACGCCGGCGCAGTTCCAGGCGGCGCGCTATGTCGCTTTCCGGCGCGGGCCGCGCGAGCCCCAGGACGTGCGCGTGCAGCTCCAGCCGACATCGCCGCTGGAAGTGGCGCCGGTCTGCACCGTGCCCAATTTCCTGGTGCTGGGCGCGATGGTCGCGCGATCCGACTGCATTGCGCTGGTGCCGCGCAAGGTGGCGAGGGAGCTTGCGCGGGCGGACAGGCTGCGCGTCGTCGAGATCGCCTATCCACGCAGGCACCTGTTCATCGACGCCTATTGGAGCCTCGCCACCGACGGCCGGCGCGGCCGCGCCTGGTTCCGCGAGCTGCTGGCCCGCGCCGCGGCACGGCTGGCATAGCCGGCCTACTTCCAGGGATCGGTCAGGTCCTCGAACTCCTTGAGGCGGTGCGGCGCCCATTTATGGTTGCGCGTGCGCACGATCCAGCGGTTGAGGATCGGCCAGCGCTTGCGGGCGGATTTCACCCAGACGCGGCCGGTCTCGAACTCGGTGGCGAACAGGTAGAGCGCGATCACCAGGAAGATCCAGCCCTGCAGGATGGGCAGCAGGCCGCCGACGACCGACATGATCAGGCAGGCGACGATCGCGATCGCCATCAGCGGCTTGCGCATCTACATGCTCCCGCCGCTCACGACGCGATCAGAGATGGATCGGCTTTTCCCAGGCAGCCAGCGCCGCTTCCTTCATCGCCTCGCTGACCGTGGGATGGGCATGGCAGACGCGGCCGATATCCTCGGCCGAGGCGGAGAACTCCATGGCCATCACCGCCTCGGCGATCATGGTGCCGGCCTCGGCACCGATGATATGCACGCCCAGCACCTGGTCGGTCGCCTTGTCGGCCAATACCTTCACGAACCCCTCCGTCGCGCCGTTGGCGCGGCTGCGCGGGTCGGCGGTGAACGGATACTTGCCGACCTTGTAGGCAACGCCCGCGGCCTTCAGCTGTTCCTCGGTCTTGCCGACCCACGCCACCTCCGGCTGGGTGTAGATGACCGAGGGCACGAGATCCCAGTTCACGTGGCCCTTCTGGCCGGCGATGGTCTCGACGCAGGCCACGCCGTCCTCGCTCGCCTTGTGGGCGAGCATCGGGCCGTCGATCACGTCGCCGATGGCGTAGATGCCGGGCACCGAGGTCTGGAAATGCGCGTCGACGGCGATGCGGCCGTGGCCGGTGAGCTTCACGCCGGCCTTGTCGAGTCCCAGCCCTTCGATGAACGGCCGCCGGCCGATGCAGACCAGCACGATGTCGGCCTGCAGGGTCTCGGCCGCGCCGCCCTTGGCGGGCTCGACCGTGAGAGCGACGCCCGATCCGTCGGCGGCCGTGCCGGTGACCTTGGCGCCCAGCCTGAACTTGATCCCCTGCCGGGTGAGCGAGCGCTGGAGCTGCCTGGCGACCTCGTCGTCGACGCCGGGCGTGATGCGATCGAGGAACTCGACCACCGTCACCTCCGAGCCCAGCCGCCGCCAGACCGAGCCCAGCTCGAGCCCGATGATGCCGGCGCCGACCACGACCAGGTGCCTGGGCACTTCGGCCAGTTCCAGCGCGCCGGTCGAGGACACGATCTTCTTCTCGTCGACGGCGACGCCGGGCAACGGCGTCACCTCCGAGCCCGAGGCGATCAGGATGTTCCTGGTCGCGAGCGTGTCCTTGACCGCGCCGTCGTCGCCCAGCACGGCAACGGATCCCGCCTTGTCGATACGCCCCATGCCCTGGAACGAGGTGATCTTGTTCTTGCGGAACAGGAAGGCGACGCCCTTGGTCGTGGCATCGACCACCTCGCCCTTGCGCTTCATCATCTGCGCGAGGTCGAGCTTGGGCGGGCCGAGCACGATGCCGTGCGGCCGCGAGATCGTGACCCGCCTGCTCGAACAGATGCGAGGATTGCAGCAGCGCCTTGGACGGGATGCAGCCGACATTGAGGCAGGTGCCGCCGAAGGTGGCGCGCTTCTCGACCATGGCGACCTTCATGCCGAGCTGGGCGGCGCGGATCGCCGCCACATAGCCGCCCGGGCCGGCGCCGATCACGACGAGATCGAAGGTTTCGTTTGCCATGACCTAACGCTGCTCCACACTCGGTGTCATCCCGAGCGCAGCGGGATGACACCGTTGTTGAAACTCAAACCCCCAACAACAGCCGTTCCGGATCCTCGATGCATTCCTTGACGCGCACCAGGAACAGCACGGCCTCGCGGCCGTCGATGATGCGATGGTCGTAGCTGACGGCGAGATACATCATCGGCCGCACCTTGACCTCGCCGCCCACCACCATGGGCCGCTGCTGGATCTTGTGCATGCCGAGGATGGCCGACTGCGGCGGATTGAGGATCGGCGTCGACATCAGCGAGCCGTAGACGCCGCCGTTGGAGATGGTGAAGGTGCCGCCGCTCAGGTCGGCGATGCTGAGCTTGCCGTCGCGCGCCTTGCGGCCGAGCTCGCCGATCGTCTTCTCGATCCCGGCGAACGACAGCGATGTCGGCGTCGCGCACCACCGGCACGACCAGGCCCTGCGGCGTGCCGACGGCGACGCCGATGTCGTAGTAGTTCTTGTAGACGAGGTCGTCGCCCTCGATCTCGGCATTGACCGCGGGCAGCTCCTTCAGCCCGGCGATGCAGGCCTTCACGAAGAACGACATGAAGCCCAGCCGCGCGCCGTGCTTCTTCTCGAAATCCTCCTTCAGCCGGTCGCGCAGCGCCATGACGTTGGTCATGTCCACCTCGTTGAAGGTGGTGAGCATGGCCGCGGTGTTCTGCGCCTCCTTCAGGCGATTGGCGATGGTGCGGCGCAGCCGGGTCATGCGCACCCGCTCCTCGCGGTCGCCGCGCGGCCGCGGGCCGGCGGGAGCCGCGGGCTTGGCCGCCGGCGCGGCCGGCGCCGGGATCGACGACAGGGCGGCCAGCACGTCGGCCTTGGTGGCGCGGCCGTCCTTGCCGGTGGGCTGGATCGCCGAGGGCGCGACGCCGGTCTCCTCGGCGAGCTTGCGCGTCGCCGGGCCGGAAGCCGCGATGTTGGCCGCCGCAGGCGGAGGCGCCGAGGCCGGCGCGGGTGCCGGTACAGCCGAGGGTGGCGGAGTTGGCGCGGCTGTTGCGGAAGCAGCAGCCGGCGCGGGCGCAGCAGCCGCTGCAGGCTTGGCACCCGCCGCCCCGGCTTCGATGTGGCAGAGCACGCCGCCCACCTGCACGGTGGCGCCCTCGGCCACGGCGAGATCGACGATGCTGCCGGCGACCGTGGCATTGACCTCGACCGTGACCTTGTCGGTCTCCAGCTCGCACAACGGCTGGTCGACCGTCACCGCATCGCCCGCCTTGACCAGCCACTTGGCGACCGTCGCCTCGGTGACCGATTCGCCCAGTGCCGGAACCTTGATTTCGACCGCCATTGCCAAATCTCCGTCAGGCCAGCGTCAGCGCACGGTCGACCAGGTCGGCCTGCTCCTTGACGTGGGTGCGCGCCGAGCCGGTGGCCGGCGACGCCGCTTCAGGCCGGCCGATATAGAGCGGCCGCGCGGCCTTCACATCGAGACCCGAGAGGGCCCGCTCGATTCGCCGATCGACGAAGTACCACGCGCCCATGTTCTCGGGCTCCTCCTGGCACCACACGACCTCGGCGTTGGGATACTGCGACAGCCGCACGCCAAGCCGGGTGAACGGGAAGGGATAGAGCTGCTCGATGCGCAGGATGGCGATGTCGTCGATGCGGCGCTTGCGGCGCTCGGCCACGAGGTCGAAATAGACCTTGCCCGAGCACAGGATCACGCGGCGGACCTTGGCCGCGTCGACGAGCTGATCGGTCTCCGCCAGGATGCGCCGGAAGGAGGTGCCCGGCCCGAACTCGGCCAGCGTCGAAACGCACTCCTTGTGGCGCAGCAGCGACTTCGGCGTCATCACCACCAGCGGCTTGCGGAAGGAGCGGCGCATCTGGCGGCGCAGCGCGTGGAAGTAGTTGGCGGGCGTCGTCGGCACGACCACCTGCCAGTTGTCCTCGGCCGAGAGCTGCAGGTAGCGCTCGAGCCGGGCCGAGCTGTGCTCCGGCCCCTGCCCCTCGTAGCCGTGCGGCAGCAGCATCACCAGGCCGTCCATGCGCAGCCACTTGCTCTCGCCCGAGCAGATGAACTGGTCGATGATGACCTGCGCGCCGTTGGCGAAGTCGCCGAACTGCGCCTCCCACAGCACCAGCGCGTTGGGCTCGGCCGACGAATAGCCATACTCGAAGCCCAGCACGCCCGCCTCGTTCAGCGGGCTGTCGATCACCTCGAAGCGCGCCTGGTTGGGCGCCACGTGATTGAGCGGCACGTACTTGGCCTCCGTCATCTGGTCGACCAGCACGGAGTGGCGTTGCGAGAAGGTGCCGCGGCCGGAGTCCTGGCCGCTCAGCCGAACCGGCGTCCCCTCGGCCAGGAGGGTACCCCAGGCCAGCGCCTCGCCGGTCGCCCAGTCGATGTCCTTGCCGGTCTCGATGGTCTTGCGCTTCTCCTGGAGCTGGCGCGCGATCTTGCGGTTGAGATCGAAGTTCTTCGGCACATCGGAGATGGCGCGTCCCACCATCTGGAGCTGCTCGAGCTCGACGGCGGTCGCGCCCTTGCGATCCTCCTCGCCCGGCGCGACCGTGAGGCCGGCCCAGCGGCCTTCCAGCCAGTCCGCCTTGTTGGGCTTGTACTGGCCCGCCGCCTCCAGCGCCTTGTCGAGCTTTTCGCGCAGGGCGGCGTCGAGGGCCGCGACCTCGGCCGGCGTGACCACGCCTTCGGCCTCCAGCCGCGCGGCATAGACCTCCTTCACGGTCTTGTGGCCGGCGATCTGCTTGTACATCAGCGGCTGGGTGAACATCGGCTCGTCCGACTCGTTGTGGCCGTGCCGTCGGTAGCAGAACATGTCGATGACGATGTCGCGCTTGAAGCGCTGGCGGAACTCGATGGCGATGCGCGAGACGTGCACCACCGCCTCGGGGTCGTCGCCGTTCACGTGCAGGATCGGCGCCTGCACGATCTTGGCGATCTCCGTGCAGTAGGGGCCCGAGCGCGAGTAGGTCGGCAGCGTGGTGAAGCCGATCTGGTTGTTGACCACGAAGTGGATGGTGCCGCCGATCCGGTAGCCGCCGAGGTCGCTGAGATCGAGGCTCTCGGCCACCAGCCCCTGGCCGGCGAAGGCGGCATCGCCATGCATCAGGATGGCCATGACCTGGCCGCGCTCGGTGTCGTTGCGCTGGTCCTGCTTGGCGCGCGCCTTGCCCAGCACGACCGGGTTGACCGCCTCGAGGTGCGAGGGGTTGGGCGACAGCGAGACATGGATGGTGTTGCCGTCGAAGTCGCGGTCGGCCGAGGCGCCGAGATGATATTTGACGTCGCCCGAGCCGCGCATCTCCTCCGGTTGCGAGGAACGGCCCTGGAACTCGGAGAACAGCGCGGTGTAGCTCTTGTGCAGGACATGCACGAGCGTGTTGAGCCGGCCGCGATGGGGCATGCCGATCACCACGTCGCGGATGCCGAGCTGGCCGCCGCGCTTGAGGATCTGCTCGATGCCGGGGATCAGCGATTCGCCGCCGTCGAGGCCGAAGCGCTTGGTGCCGACGAACTTGACGCCGAGATAGCGCTCCAGTCCCTCGGCCTCGACCACGCGCTCGAGGATGGTGCGGCGGCCCTCGACGGTGAACTCGGTGCGGTTCTCGATGTGCTCGATGCGCTCCTGGATCCACGCCTTCTGGTCGGGATCGGAGATGTGCATGTATTCCACGCCGATCCTGCCGCAGTAGGTCTTGCGCAGGCGGTCCATGATCTGGCGCAGGGTCGCGGCCTCGCCCAGCCCCAGCGAGCCGAAGATCAGGATCGGCCGGTCCCAGTCGCCCTCGCCGAAGCCGTAGGTCGCGGGATCGAGCTCGCGATGCGGCGCATGGTGCACCAGGCCCAGCGGATCGAGATCGGCCTCGAGATGGCCGCGGATGCGGTAGGAGCGGATGAGGATGAAAGCGCGCGCCGTGTCCTGGGCGGCGGCGCGGATCTCTTCAGCGGTCCTGCCGGCGATCACGGCGGGCGCGGCGGCGCCGTTGCCCTTCACGTTGCGGTTGGCGGGCGTCGGCAGCGTCTCGGGATCGACGGCGCCGATGACGTGCGCGCCGTTGGGGGCCCAGGAGGCGCCGCGCACTTCGGCCAGCACATCGCCCTTCTGCTCGCCCAGCGCCTCGAAGAAGGTCCGCCATTCGGCGTCGACCGAACCGGGGTCGCCGAGGTAGCGCGCATAGAGCTCCTCGATGAACGGCGCATTGGCGCCGAACAGGAACGAGGTCTGTTCCGCCTTCATGACCACTCTCCTACTGCCCTCCGCCCCAGGCGGGGGGAGGAACTCGATATAGTCAGCCCTTCATCGCCTTAAGCATTTCCTCGCCCAAAGCGGCGGGTGAATCCGCGACCCTGATGCCTGCCGACCGCATGGCGTCGACCTTGAACTCGGCGGTGTCCTGACCACCCGAGATCACGGCGCCGGCATGGCCCATGCGGCGGCCCGGCGGAGCGGTGCGCCCGGCGATGAAGCCGACCACCGGCTTGGTGGTCTTCGAGGCCTTGATGAACTCCGCGCCCTTGACCTCGGCGTCGCCGCCGATCTCGCCGATCATGACGATGCCCTGGGTCTCCGGGTCGGCCAGGAACATCTCCAGGCATTCGACGAAGTTGGTGCCGTTCACCGGATCGCCGCCGATGCCGATGCAGGTGGTCTGGCCGAGTCCCACGGCGGTGGTCTGCGCCACGGCCTCGTAGGTGAGCGTGCCCGAGCGCGAGATGATGCCGATCTTGCCGCGCTTGTGGATGTGGCCCGGCATGATGCCGATCTTGCATTCGTCCGGCGTGATGACGCCGGGGCAGTTGGGCCCGATCAGGCGCGACTTCGAGCCGGCGAGCGCCCGCTTGACCTTGACCATGTCGAGCACCGGGATGCCCTCGGTGATGCACACGACCAGCGGCACCTCGGCATCGACCGCCTCGAGGATGGAATCGGCGGCGTAGGGTGCGGGCACATAGATCACGGTCGCGGTGGCGCCCGTCCTGGCGACGGCCTCGGCCACGGTGTCGAACACCGGCAGGTCGAGATGGGTCGTTCCGCCCTTCCCCGGCGTCACGCCGCCCACCATCTTGGTGCCGTAGGCGATGGCCTGCTCGGAATGGAAGGTGCCCTGCGCGCCGGTGAAGCCCTGGCAGATGACCTTGGTGTTCTTGTCGACCAGCACGGCCATCAGTTCGCCTCCTTGACGGCCTTGACGATCTTCTCGGCGGCATCGGCGAGGTTCTCGGCCGAGGTGATCTTGAGACCCGATTCCTTCAGGATCTTCTTGCCCAGATCGACGTTGGTGCCTTCCAGCCGCACCACCAGCGGCACGTGCAGGTTGACCTCGCGCGCCGCGGCGACCACGCCCTCGGCGATCACGTCGCAGCGCATGATGCCGCCGAAGATGTTGACCAGGATGCCCTCGACGTTGGGATCCTTGAGGATGATCTTGAAGGCCGCCGTCACGCGCTCCTTGGTGGCGCCGCCGCCGACGTCGAGGAAGTTGGCGGGCTCGGCGCCGTAGAGCTTGATGATGTCCATGGTGGCCATGGCGAGGCCGGCGCCGTTCACCATGCAGCCGATCTGGCCGTCGAGCTTGACGTAGTTCAGCGCGTACTTGGCGGCCTCGGTCTCGGCCGGATCCTCCTCGTCGACGTCGCGCAGCTCCTCGAGGTCCTTGTGGCGGAACAGGCCGTTGTCGTCGAAGTTCATCTTGGCATCGAGGGCGATGACGGCGCCCGCTGCCGTCACCACCAGGGGATTGATCTCGATCAGCGAGCAGTCGAGCTCGGTGAAGGCCTTGTAGAGGCCGCCCAGCAGGCCGACGAAGTTGTTGACCTGCTTGCCGGAGAGGCCGAGCGCGAAGGCGATCTTGCGGCCCTGGTAGGCCTGGAAGCCGGCGGCCGGGTCGATCGCCTGCTCGACGATCTTCTCGGGATGATCCTTGGCCACCGTCTCGATGTCCATGCCGCCCTCGGTCGAGGCGATCACCGCGATGCGGCCCACCGCGCGATCGACCAGCATCGAGAGGTAGAGCTCGCGTTTGATGTCGCAGCCTTCCTCGATATAGAGGCGCCGGACCGTCTTGCCGGCGGGGCCGGTCTGCTTGGTGACCAGCTCGTGGCCCAGCATGGCGGCAGCCTGCTGCCCCACCTCCTCGACCGACTTGGCGAGGCGCACGCCCCCCTTGCCGCCGGGATCGTCCTTGAACCGGCCCTTGCCGCGGCCGCCGGCATGGATCTGGGCCTTCACCACGGTTATGGCGCCGCCCAATCGGCGGGCCACGTCCATGGCCTCATCCGTCGTATAGGCAACGCCCCCCTTGAGCAGGGGGACGGCGAACTTGGCCAGCAGAGCCTTGGCCTGGTACTCGTGGATATTCATGGAGTCCTATCGTTCTGAACTGCGTGCAAAGCTCGCGCCAGCAATCAGTTTTTGATCGCAACTGACCAAGGGTAGCGGCACTTTATGAGTGCCGCAGGGCCTTGGCAACGAGGGACTGATGATAGTTCTGAGTCCTGCGACGAAAGTCGCAGGCTGCCTGAAGATCAGGCCCGGCCGACGATCTTGTTGGTGGCGTCGATCAGCGACTTCACGGCGGCGACCGACTTCTCGAACATCGCCTTTTCCTCTGCATTGAACTCGACCTCGACGATGCGCTCGACGCCGCCTTTGCCGATCACCACCGGCACGCCGATATAGAGGCCCTTCACGCCATACTCGCCGTTCAGCATGGCGGCGCAGGGGATCATGCGCTTCTTGTCCTTGAGGTAGGACTCGGCCATGGCGATGGCCGACGCCGCCGGCGCGTAGAAGGCCGAGCCGGTCTTGAGCAGGGCGACGATCTCGGCGCCGCCGTCGCGCGTGCGCTGCACGATCTTCTCCAGCCGCTCCCTGGTGGTCCAGCCCATATCCACGAGATCGTGCAGGGAAATGCCGCCGACCGTCGAATAGCGCAGCAGCGGCACCATGGTGTCGCCATGGCCGCCCAGCACGAAGGCCGTGACGTCGTCGACCGAGACGTTGAACTCCTCGGCGAGGAACGAGCGGAAGCGGGCGCTGTCCAGCACGCCCGCCATGCCGACGACGCGGGCCGGCGGGAAGCCGGTGACTTCCTGCATCAGGCCGACCATGGCGTCGAGCGGGTTGGTGATGACGATGACGAAGGCGTCGGGCGCGTGCTTCTTGATGCCCTTGCCGACCGAATCGATGACCTTGGCGTTGATGCCGACCAGGTCGTCGCGGCTCATGCCGGGCTTGCGCGGCACGCCGGCCGTGACGATGACGACGTCGGCGCCCTCGATGTCCTTGTAGTCGGAGGTGCCGCTGTACTTCGCATCGAAGCCCTCGACCGGGCTGAGCTGCGCGATGTCGAGCGCCTTGCCCTTGGCGATGCCCTCGGCGTCGGGAACGTCGAACAGGACGATGTCGCCCAGTTCCTTCTGGCCGGCCAGCAGCGCCAGCGTGCCGCCAATCTGTCCGGCGCCGATCAGCGCGATCTTCTTGCGAGCCATGCGAAAACTCCCGAATCTTGAAGGCGGCGCGTGGTAGCGCGATTCCGGGGGAGCGGCAAGACGGCCAGGGGACGCGAGACCCCGACTGGCCGTCAGGCTGGCGCCCGCCGACCGTCACGTCCGGTCGTGGTCGAACGAAAGCCGGCCAACGTCGCGCGCAGAATGGACGATGTGAAGAACGATCGTTTCGTTATCCGTAACTCGGAAATAGATATTGTACCGACCGTGCACCGAGAGACGCAGTCCGGCTCGAATTGAATTGCGGGGTACGCCGGAATGGCCGGTCCGAGCGATGAAATGCAAGTGGTCCACGATTTCCGACACGAAACGCCGGGCGGCATCGACACTATCAACGGCAATGAAATCGAAGATTTCGTCGAGATCGGCGTAGGCAGGTTGAGTTACGATCAAGTCTTTCGGCGTGATCGTCCTTCTCCTCTGGAGACAATATCGGCCTTCATCGCTTCGGCGTCGGGCGATTTGCGAAAGTCACCCCGTTTATACGCTTCGTCCGCCGCATCGATCTTCGCTCGCAATCGGGCAACGTCGGCCTCGTACTCCTCGATCATGCGCACGCCAGCCCGCACGACGGCGTCCGCGGAAGGGAAATTCCCCTTGGCTACCTGCCGAGCGATGATTGCATCGGCGTCGTCACCAGGAACGTACGCTTTGCTCATACAGCTATTTTATCGCGATTCGACAATGTCTCAAGCCGGGTGACGCTTGAAGTGAGCCAGCATCAGTTCGGTGGCTTTTCCCGCCGCTTGATCCATCACGAAGTGGCCGACGCCCGGCAGCACTTCCATGGCGTAGGCGGCTTCGACGAATTCTGCGGTGCCGTGCGCTGCATCCGGGCCGACGGTCGCATCGTTGTCGCCCCACAGGTAGAGCGTCGGCACCTTGATCGGGCCGATGTCGGCGGCCAGTCCCTTGTTGGCGCGATACCAGGCGAGGGCCGCCTCGAGGGCGGCGGGATTTCCCAGCACCGAAAGATGTTCCTCCAGCGCGGCCTGCGGCACGCCCTGGCCGAACAGGCCTTCGCGCAGCCGGCGCGCATCGTCCGCCAGCAGCATCCTGCCCGTCTCCGGATCGAGGAAGGCGCGGTGATGGCGCGAGCGGTGCTTCTGATCGCCGTCCTCCTTCAGGAGCGCGCGGCGAAACGACTGCGGGTGCGGGCGCGACAGGATGGTGAGCGAGGCCAGCCGCTCGGGATGCGCGGCGGCGACGCCCCATGCGACCTGCCCGCCCCAATCGTGGCCGACCAGGTGGAAGCGCCTGCCCTCGTGGCCGGCGGCGGCGGCGATCTCGATGGCGTCATTCACCAGCCTGTCGAAGGCATAGTTGGCGAGATCGGCGGGATCGGGCCGCGCGCCCGGCGAGTAGCCGCGCTGGTCGGGAGCGACGGCGCGATAGCCCGCCGCGGCGAGCGCCGGCAGCGCCGCCCGCCAGCTATGCCGCGATTCGGGAAAGCCGTGCAGCAGCAGCACCAGCGCACCGCCGGCGGGGCCGGCGACATCAGCCGTGAAGGTCAGGCCCGACCGGGTCTTTATGCCGGTTGTGTCGACCATCGGCCGGTCAGGTGACGCCGTTGGCCTTGAACCAGGCGAGGCAGCGCTTCCAGCCGTCCTCCGCCGGCCCCTTGCGATAGGAGGCGCGATAGTCGGCGTTGAAGGCGTGCGGCGTGTCGGGATAGACCACGATCTCGGATTTCATGGCCGCGGCATTGCCCGACGCCTTGAGCGCGGCGCGCATCTTCTCGACCGAATCCTGCGAGATGCCGGTGTCGGCGCCGCCATAGAGGCCGAGCACCGGGCCGTGCAGGTCCTTCACGATGTCGATGGGATTCCTGGGCTGCAGCGCGGTGCCGGGCCGCACCAGCGGGCCGTACCAGGCCACGCCCGCCTTCACCGCCGGATTGTGCGCATCGTACAGCCAGACGATGCGGCCGCCCCAGCAGAAGCCGGTGATGCCGAGCTTGGCGGTATCGGCCTTGCCCTCGGCCTTGGCGAAGGCGACGGTCGAATCGTAGTCGTTCATGACCTGCTCGTCCGGCACCTTGGACACGACCTCGCTGATCAGCTTGGGAATGTCGGTGTAGCTCTTGGCGTCGCCCTGGCGGAAATAGAGCTCGGGCGCGATGGCGTAGTAGCCCGCCTTGGCGAAGCGGCGGCACATGTCGGCGATGTGGGCGTGCACGCCGAAGATCTCCTGCGTCACCAGGATGGTGCCGAAGCCTGGCCCGGTCGCCGGCATGGCGCGGTAGGCGTCCATCTCCTTGCCGTCCTTGGTCTTGACCTTCACCGCGCCCGCCGTGAGCCCGTCCGTCGGCGTCACGATCATGGTCTGCGCCTGCACCGGCTGGACGGCCAGCGCGAAGGTGCTGCCCAGCGCCACGCCGGTCCCGGCAAGGGCCGCACGGCGCGACAAGCCGTATTCGGCTCCGTAAACCAGGCGATCGCCGTCCATGAATTCCTCCTTGGCTACACGGCGAGCCTAGGATGCGGTCTCCAGGCGCCACAATCACATTTAGGCGATGTGCTCCAGCGCGAGATATTCCGGACTCTGCATCTCCATGAGGCGCGACACCGTGCGCTGGAACTCGAAGGCGCCGTCGCCTTCGACATAGAGCGTGGCGGGCGCGGCGGCGGCGGAGCAGATGAACTTCACCTTCCGCTCGTAGAAGGCGTCGATCATGGTGACGAAGCGCGCGGCCTTGTCCTGGCTGTCGGGGCCCATCCTGGGGATCTCCGCCATGATCACGGTGTGGAAATGGTCGGCGATGCACAGGAAGTCGGCCGCGCCCATGGGCCTCGCGCACCAGTCGAGATAGTGCGCCATGGCCACGCCCGGCGCGGCGCGCGGGATATCGACGTCGCGGCCCTGCGTGCGCAGCACGCGCGGCTCGCCGTCGGCGCCGCCGCTCAGCGCGCGGAACGCCTCGTCGAGCTTGGCGCTGGCCCAGGCGCCCAGCGGCGTCAGGTAGACGTCGAAGTTGCGCAGCCGGTCCATGCGGTAGTCGTGATCGCCGCCCAGCTCGAGGACCTCCAGCCGCTGCTTGATCAGGTCGATGAAGGGCAGGAAGCGCTCGCGCTGCAGGCCGTCCTTGTAGAGGTCGTCGGGCTTGCGGTTCGAGGTGGCGATCACGGTGATGCCCTCGTCGAACAAGGTCTCGAACAGGCGCGCCAGGATCATGGCGTCGGCGATGTTGGTCACCTGGAACTCGTCGAAGCAGAGCAGCCGCGCCTCGGCCGCGATCTCGCGCGCAATCGGCACGATCGTGTCGGCTTCCGGCGGCGCGCCCCGGGCGGCAAGCATCTCGCGGCGGCGATGCAGGCGCGCCTGGACCTCGAGCATGAACTCGTGGAAGTGCACGCGGCGTTTCCTGGCCACGGGCGCGTCGGCGAAGAACAGGTCCATCAGCATCGACTTGCCGCGGCCGACCGGCCCCCAGATGTAGAGGCCGTGCGGCCCGTCGGGCGGCTTCGCCGCGTGCCCCAGCCCCAGCATCGACAGCAGGCCGCGCCTGGGCGGAGGCTGGCTGGCCTTCGCCGCGAGCTGATCGTGGATCGCCTGCAGGCGCAGCACGACACGCTCCTGCACCGGATCGGCGTGGATCTCGCCCGCAGCGCGGCGGGCGGCGAGGTTGGCGGCGGGTCCCTTGCCGGTGGTCGAGGGGGCAGTACTACTGTCCATTGCTGGCCGCATACCTAGCTCAGCGGCGCGCGGCTGCCTATAAGGTCCGGCGATGAAGCTTGCGTTTCTCGGCACTTCCGAATTCGCCGTGCCGGCGCTGCGTGCGCTGGTCGATGCCGGCCACGACGTCGCGGCCGTCTACACCCGCGCGCCCAAGCCTGCCGGCCGCGGCCAGCAGGAACGCCGCACGCCGGTCCACGAGCTCGCGCTCTCGCTCGGCCTGCCGGTGCGCACGCCGAGAAGCCTGCGCAACGACGAGGAGGCGCAAGCCTTCAAGGCGCTCGATCTCGACGCGGCGGTGGTCGTCGCCTACGGCCACATCCTGCCGAGAGGCTTTCTCGAGGCGCCGGTGCTGGGCTGCATCAACATCCACGGCTCGCTGCTGCCGCGCTGGCGCGGCGCGGCGCCCATCCATCGCGCCATCCTGGCGGGCGACGCCGAGACCGGGGTCACCACCATGCGCATGGACGAGGGACTCGACACCGGGCCGATGCTGCTCGCCGAACGCACGCCGATCTCGGCCGCCGACACCGCGGACACGCTGCACGACCGGCTGGCCGAGCTGGGCGCGCGCCTGATCGTCTCGACCCTCGACGGGCTGGTGCGCAAGACGCTCGAGCCGGTGCCGCAGCCGCAAGAAGGGCGTCACCTACGCCCACAAGCTCGGCAAGGAGGAAGGCGCGCTCGACTGGCGGCGGCCGGCGGCCGAGCTCGAGCGCAAGGTGCGCGCCTTCCATCCCTGGCCCGGCACGTGGTTCGACGCCGCTGCCGAAGGCGGCGGCGGCGAACGCATCAAGGTCCTGGAGGCGGGGCTGGCGCTCGCCGCCGGCGCGCCGGGTACGGTGAGCATCGGCCGCGACGGCTTTCCGATCGTGGCCTGCGCCGTCGGCGGGCTGAAGCTCCTGAAGCTGCAGCGCGCCGGCAAGTCGGCCCAGCCGGCCGATGCCTTCCTGCGCGGCTTCGCCCTCGCGCCCGGCACGGTGCTGGCGCCGCCCGCGGTCGTTCCGATGCCGACCTGAGCGCCGTGACGCGCTACAAGCTCACCCTCGAATATGACGGCGCGCCCTTCGTCGGCTGGCAGCGCCAGGACAACGGGCCCTCGGTGCAGGCGGCGCTCGAGGCGGCGGTCACCGCCTTCTGCGGCGAGCGCGTGGCCGTGCAGGGGGCCGGGCGCACCGATGCCGGCGTGCACGCGCTGGGCCAGGTCGCGCATCTCGACCTTGCGGCCGACAAGCCCGCCGACACGGTGCAGAGCGCCCTCAACTTCCATCTCAAGCCGCATCCGGTCGCCGTCCTCGCCGTCGAGGTCGTGCCGGCCGATTTCCATGCACGCTTCTCGGCGACGGGACGGCGCTATCGCTATCGCATCCTGAACCGACGCGCCCCGCCGGCCCTCGATCGCGGCCGCGTCTGGCACGTACCGGTGCCGCTCGACGTCGATGCCATGGCCGGCGCCGCCGCGCTCCTGCGCGGCAGGCACGATTTCAACAGCTTCCGCTCGGCGGCCTGCCAGGCGGCCTCGCCCGTCAAGACGATCGACCTCCTGCAGGTCGCGCGCCGCGACAGCCAGATCCAGATCGATGTCGGCGCGCGGTCCTTCCTGCACAACCAGGTGCGCATCCTGGTCGGCACCCTGCAGCTCGTCGGCCGCGGCCAGTGGACGAGGCGCGACGTCGAGCAGGCATTGGCGGCGCGCGACCGCGCGCGCGCCGGGCCGACGGCGCCGCCGCAGGGCCTTTGCTTGATGGAGGTGCGTTACGACCTAGCCCGTGGCGACGCTGACGACGCCGACATAGCGATCGACGAGAACTGAAAGAAAGAGCGACGGCACCCAGTTCACCGCCAGGAGCGCGATGGCGACCAGCCAGTTGGCGGCAAGCACCATCCGCGTGGCCATCAGGAACCAGTAGAAGAACAGCGCCTGCAGGCCGAGCTCGATGACGACGCCCACCGCCGTCGGCGCGACCGACTCGACAGCCAGGCCCAGCAGGGCGATGGTCGTGGCCGGCAGGTTGATCCAGTTGAGCGCGCCGATGTAGCGCGGATAGCGATCGAGCCAGCCCCAGCGACGGGCGACCTCGTAGAAGATCACCGGGAACAGCAACCAGTCGACGACGTAGCGCGCGCCCTCGGCCAGGACGATCTCCATCTCGTCGGCCGTCACGGTCGCGCTGGCGTAATAGATCAGGCGGTAGAGGACGTAGATGGGAGCCACCAGCGCCATCACCCGGAAGGAGCGAAGGCAGGCTTCCATGGTGTTGTCGAATTGCAGCGCCGCCGCAGGGTCGCGGTGCAGGAACCCCACGGCGCCCCGGACGCCGCGGGCGATCTCGGCGGCACTCATCACGGCCGGCCTAGGCGGCGAAGTAGCGATCGAGCACCGTCTCGTAGACGCGGGAGAGCGTCTTGAGGTCGGCCACCGCGCTCTTCTCGTCGACCTTGTGCATGGTCTCGCCGACCAGGCCGAATTCCAGCACCGGACAGTAGCTGCGGATGAAGCGCGCATCCGACGTCCCGCCGGTGGTCGACAGCTCGGCCTCCACGCCCGCCACGTCGCGGATGGCGCCGGCCACCAGATCGCTGAGCGGCCCGGGCGGCGTGTAGAAGGACTCGCCCGAGACCTGGGTCGAAAGCTCGATCGTGCCGTTGCCGCCCAGCGCCGCGTTGGCGCGCTCGAGCCGCTCCTCGAGATGGGCCAGCAGGGTCTTGGAGGTCCAAAGGTCGTTGAAGCGCACGTTGAAGCGTGCCTTCACCAGGCCCGGCGCGATGTTGGTCGCCTTGTTGCCGACATCGACGGTGGTGAACTGCAGCGAGCTCGGCTGGAAGTGGGTGCTGCCCGCGTCGAGCGGCTCGCGCACCAGCGCCTCGATCAGCGCCGACAGGCGGTGGACGGCATTGTCGAGCCGCTCGGGATAGGCGACGTGGCCCTGCACGCCGCGCACCACCATGTCGACCGTCATGCTGCCGCGCCGGCCGATCTTCATCATGTCGCCGAAGCGCCGGGAGCTGGTCGGCTCGCCGACCACGCAGACATCGATGGTCTCGCCGCGCTCGGCCAGGCGCTTCAGCATCTTGACCGTGCCGTTGACGGCCGGCCCCTCCTCGTCGCCCGTGATCAGGAGGCTGATCGAGCCGCCGAAGTCGCGGCCGCGGCGGGCGAGGAAGCGGGCGGCGGCGTCGGTGAAGGCGGCGATCGCGCCCTTCATGTCGGCGGCGCCGCGGCCGAACAAGTAGCCGTCCGACAGCTCGGCCGAGAACGGCCCGATGGTCCACGACGAGAGATCGCCCACCGGCACCACGTCGGAGTGTCCGGCAAAGCAGAAATGCCTCCCTGACGTGCCGATACGCGCATAGAGGTTGGCGACGTCGTCGGTGCCGGCCTGGCTGAAATCCATGCGCTCGCAGCGAAAGCCGAGCGGGGTCAGGATCCGTTCGAGGTGCTGCAGGGCGCCGGCTTCGCGCGGCGTCACGCTCTCGCAGCGCACCAGCGCACGCGTCAGTTCGATCACGTCGGTGACGGTGGCGGTCAGGGTATCGGGCATGGGCGGGACACTACATCCCCCTCCCCCCAAAGAGAAGGGCGCCAGCCCGGCCTGGCTGACGCCCAGTTTATTCGAGAGGAAGATTGTCTTGTTGCTTGTTGAAGAGACACCGAGCCCTTTTACGCCACCATGCGGTCGGCCTCCTGCAGGTTGACCGACACGAGCTGTGAAACGCCCTGCTCGGCCATGGTGACGCCGTAGAGGCGGTCCATGCGCGCCATGGTGACGCGGTGGTGGGTGATCACCATGAAGCGCGTGTCGGTGCGGCCGGCGATCTCGCGCACCAGGCCGCAGAAGCGCTCCACGTTGAGGTCGTCCAGCGGCGCGTCCACCTCGTCCAGCACGCAGATCGGCGCGGGGTTGGTCATGAACACCGCGAACAGCAGCGACAGCGCCGTCAGCGCCTGCTCGCCGCCCGACAGCAGCGACATCACCTGCAGCTTCTTGCCCGGCGGGCTGGCATGGATCTCCAGCCCCGCCTCCAGCGGATCCTCCAACTCGGTGAGGCGCAGCTCGGCCTTGCCGCCGCCGAACAGCTTGGTGAAGAGAAGCTGGAAGTGGCCGCTCACCTGCTCGAAGGCGACGACGAAGCGCTCGCGACCCTCGCGGTTCAGGCTCTGGATGCCCTGGCGCAACCGGCCGATGGCGGCGATCAGGTCGTCGCGCTCGGCCGTCATGCCGGCGATCTGTTGCTCGAGCTCGTTCGCCTCCTCCTCGGCGCGCAGGTTGACGGCGCCCATGGTCTCGCGCTCATGCACCAGCCGCTCGAGGCGATGCTCGGCCTTGTCGATCTCCGGCAGCTCCTCCAGCGACTGCACCTCGGCCAGCGCCAGCACGCCGTCGGGCTCGCAGCGCAGCCGCTCGACGATGCGCTCGACCACGGCCTCGCGGTCCTTGGTCGCCTGCTCGACCTGGCCCTCGCGCCGCACGCGGCTTTCGCGCGCCGTCGCCAGGTCGGTCTCGGCGCCCTTCAGCGCCTTGTCGGCCTCGCCGAGCCGGGTCTCGCCGACGGCCAGGCGATCGGCCGCCTGCTGGCGGTTGTGCTCGGCCTTGGCGATCTCCTCGCCCAGGCTCGCGCGCTTGGCCTCGATCTCGGCCGGCTTGGCGGCAAGCTCGGCGATCGCCTGGCCGATCTGCTCGCGCCGCTGCTCGAGCTCGGTGATCTGACCCTCGGCGTCGGCCAGCCGCTTGCTCCAGCCGGCATGGTCCTGCGCGATCTGCCCGAGGCGCTCGGCCCGCATCGCCGCCTCGCGCGCGAGTCGATCGCAGTTGCCCTCGGCCTCGACCAGGTTGGCGCGCAGCTCGGCGATGCGCGCGCGCAGCACTCCGGCCGTGGCGCGATCGGCCTGGGTGTCGGCGATCGACGACAGCCGGGCCTCGCGGAAGGTGCGGCGCATCTCGGTATCGGCGATGTCGGTCGCGACCTCGCCCACCGTCTGCTCGATGCCGGCAAGCCGCGTGCGCAGCTGATCGGTGCGGCGCGCCACCTCGACATGGCGGTCGCGCGCGTCGGCGGCGGCATGCTCGGCCGTCGCCACGGCCGCCTGCGCGGCACGCTCGGCGGCGCGCGTGGCCTCGCCCGCGCCGTCGGTCTTGCGGCGGGCTTCCTCGGCCACCGCGCGCTCATGCGCGCGCGCCTGCTCGACGCCGGTCTTCTCGGCCTCGCGCGCGGCGGCCAGCAGGACCGCCTCGGCCTCGACCGCGGCCTGGGCCGTCGCGTGCTCGGCGGCCACCGCCTCGATCTGCTGGCGGATCTCGGCCAGCCGGTTGCGCTGGCTCAAGCGCACGGCGGCCGTCGAAGGCGCGCCCGCCCGCATGGTGTAGCCGTCCCACCGCCACACCGCGCCGTCGCGCGTGACGAGCTGCTGGCCGGGCTTCAGTCCGGCCTGCAGATCGGCACCCGTGGTTTCGTCGGCCACCACGCCGATGAAGGCGAGGCGGCGGGCAAGCTCGGGCAGGGCCTGCACGTGGGCGCCGAGCGGGGTCGCGCCCTCCGGCAGGGCCGGCGCATCGTCGAGCGGCTCGAGCGGCAGCCAATGGATCGGCGCGCCGCGATCGGCGGAGGCTTCGAGCTCGTCGCCGAACGCCGCGCCCAGGGCCTTCTCGAAGCCCGGCTCGACGGTCAGCGCGTCGAGAAGCGGCGGCCACAGCGAATCGGCCGACGATTTCAGCGCCGCGGCAACGCCCGACTCCTCGGCGCGCAGCTTGGTGAGGCGCGCATTGACCTTCTGCAGGGTGTCGCTCGCGGCGGCATGGCTCGCCTCCGCCGCCTGGCGCTCGGTCGACCGGACGCGCTCCATCTCGAGGCGCGCGGCCTCGGCCTGGGCGACCGCCGCGCGCGCCGCTTCCAACTCGTAGCGCTCGGCCTCTCGGGCGGCGTCGATCAATTCCTGGCCCTGCCGGCGCGCCTGGTCGAGGGCGGTACGCGCCGCGTCGAGCGCGGCCTCGACCTCGGGGAGGGCCGGCAGCCCGGCAAGCTCGGCCTCGACCTGGCGCTGCTGGACGGCGATCTCGTCGCGGCGTGCGGCCAGCCGGCGCAGGCGCTCGCGCAGTTCGGCGATCTCGCGGCTCACGCTGTCGCGCAGCGCCTCGTCGTCGGCGATCTGCCGCGTCAGCCGGTCGTGCTCGGCCTCGGCTCCGTTGGTCTCGGCCTGCGCGGCATCGCGCGCCTGCGCCGCGGCGGCCGCACGGTCCTCCTCGCCGACCTGCTCCTGCTCCAGCCGCGCGCGCTGGCCGTCGAGATCGGCGATCGCGGTCTCGGCATCGCCCTTGCGGCCGCGCTCGCGGCCGAGGTCCGAATCGGTCTGCTGCAGGCGGGTCTCGGCCTCCTGCTGGGCCTGCGCCACGCGCTCGGCCTCCGCCGTCAGCGCGTCATGCGCCACGCGCAGGCGCTGCAGGGCGGCGGCGGCGGACGCCTCCTCGCTGCGCAGCGGCGGCAGCGCGGTCGCGGCCTCGGCCTGCGCCGTGGTGGCAAGGCCGACCAGGCGGGTGAGATCGGCGACCTCGGCCTCGGCCTCCTTGAGGCGCGCGCGCGCCTCGGCGAGATCGCGCTCGGCCGCGGCCAGCCTCAACGCCAGCACGGCGGCCTCGGCGCGGCGGATATGGTCGCTGAGATTGCGATAGCGGCTGGCCTGGCGCGCCTGGCGCTTCAGCCCCTTGTGCTGCTCCTCCAGCGCCACCAGCACGTCCTGCACGCGGGCGAGGTTCTGCTCGGCGGCGCGCAGGCGCAGCTCGGCCTCGTGGCGGCGGGCATAGAGGCCGGTGATGCCGGCCGCCTCGTCGATGATGGTGCGGCGGTCGGCAGGCTTGGCGTTGATCAGCGCGCCGATGCGGCCCTGGCTCACCAGGGCGGTCGAGCGCGATCCCGTCGCCGCATCGGCAAACAGCGTCTGGATGTCACGGGCGCGGATCTCGCGGCCGTTCACCGAATAGGCCGAGCCGTGGCCGCGCTCGATGCGGCGCACGATCTCGAGCTGGTCGGCGTCGTTCACCATGGCGGGCGCGGTGCGCGTCTTGTTGTCGAGCGTCAGCAGCACCTCGGCGATGTTGCGCGCCGGGCGCGTGCCGGCGCCGGAGAAGATCACGTCCTCCATCTCGCTGCCGCGCATCTGCTTGGCCGAGGTCTCGCCCATCACCCACTTGAGCGCCTCGACGAGGTTCGACTTGCCGCAGCCGTTGGGGCCGACGATGCCGGTCATGCCGGACTCGATGGCGAGCTCCGTCGGATCGACGAAGGACTTGAAGCCGGAGAGCCGGAGTTTGTCGAACTGCACCATCTACACCACGCCTATCTTGTTACTCGGCTGTTACTTCAGGAGCTTGGTGAACGTGCTGTCGAGCTCCTCGACCGAACGCGCACCCTTGTAGACCTGACCATTGATGAAGAGCGTCGGCGTCGAATCGACGCCCAGCGTCTCGCCGCCCTTGGCGTCGGCGACCACCTCGTTGGCCTTGGCCTCGTTGGCGAGGCAGGCCTTGACCTCGTTCTCGCCCAGGCCGGCGATGCGCAGCGGCTTGGCCAGCTCGGCGATCGGGTCGGAAGCGGCGGCCCAGGTCGGCTGGCTGCGGAAGATCAGGTCGACGACGCCGAAATAGCGGTCCTTGCCCACGCACTCGGCGATCTGCGCGGCCTTGGCCGCCACCTGGTCGAGGGGGAAGTCGCGGTAGATCAGCTTCACCTTGCCGGTGTCGATCCACTTCTTCTCGATCTCGGGCAGGATCTGGGTGTTGAAATGCGCACAGTGCGGGCAGGTGAAGGAGGCGTACTCGATCACGGTGATCGGCGCCTTGGGATCGCCCAGCACATGGTCGGTCGGCAGGACGGCCAGCAGCGCCGACTTGTTGGGCGTCGAGGCCACGGCGACCGGCGCGGGGCCGGCCGCCGGCGGACGGGTGCCGAAATAAACGCCAGCCGCAATCGCGGCCACCGCCACGACTCCGCCGGCGACGATCAAGATATTCCGCATTCCGTCTTCCTCTCCACTACATCTTGGGAATTACGCCTGTGGGGAGTCAAACGTTTACCGCCCGACCTGGCGTAAAATCGCTGCGATGGCGTCGGCGCCGCCGGGATTGCCGTAATTCACCTCGTCGATGAACAAGGTGGGCGTGAACTTTACCCCCAGCGCCTGGCCGGACTGCACGTCGGCGACGACTTTGTCCAAAAGCCGGTCGTTGGCGAAGCAGGCCTGGGCGCTTTCCGGCGTGACGCCCTGCTCGGCCAGCACCTTGACCATCTCGACCAGCGGGTCGCCGACCGACAGCCAGTCGACCTGCCTGCGGAACAGCAGATCGGCCGTGGCGAAGAACCTGTCCGGGCCGGCGCATTCGGCGAGCTGGCTGGCGCGCGTGGCGACCACATCGGAGGGAAAGTTCCGATGGATCAGCCGGAGCTTGCCGGGGTCGATCCACTCCTTGCGCAGGGTCGGCAGCACGGCGATGTAGAAGTTGGCGCAGTGCGGACAGGTGAACGAGGCGTAGTCGATCAGGGTGTTGGGCGCCTTGGGATCGCCCAGGATGTGGTCGCCGGGCAGCGCCTCCAGCAGCTTTTCCGGCGCCATCTCCGGGATCTCCTGGGCGCGCAGCTCGCGGCCGCCCAACGCCGCGCCGAGCACGCCCAGCAGGATCTGCCGCCGGCCGGCGACGCGCGCGCCCAGCCGCGCCAGCGCCGCCCTGAGCTCGGGATCCTCCACCGCAGCGGCACGCTCGGCCATCCGCGACAGGGTCCGCGGATCGGGCGCGGCGAGCGGCGGCCGCGCCGGCGCGGCGGCAAGCGCGCCCTGCACCAGCCGGATGTCGTCGATCATCTTGTGGCCGAAATAGGCGTTCACCCGCTCCACGACCTGGCCGCCCTTGTGCTGCAGCTCGAGTGCGGCGGCGCCCGGCACGCGCAACCGCAGCGCCTTGCCCGAACGGCCGCGCAGGGGCAGCAAGGCTTCAGGGCGGCTGATGCGGGCCAGCTCGGGCCCGACGATGGCCGGCCAATCGGCGCGCAGCCGCGCGATCGATGCGGTACGGCCTTTCGCAATACCGGATGTGAGCCGCTGGGCCAGACCGCCGATGGCTCGGAAGCCGTTTTCCCGCATGGACCCTTTCAAACTCCGCTCCTTATGGTAGGGCACGGTCCCTTAGATGACCACGACCCACGCTTCACGTCTGCTTGTCTGGTACGACCGTCATCGTCGCACCCTGCCGTGGCGCGCCCCGGCCGGCCTTTGCGCCGCGCCCTATCCGGTGTGGCTGTCGGAGATCATGCTGCAGCAGACCACCGTGGCCACGGTCGGCGACTATTTCCGCCGCTTCGTCGCGCGCTGGCCGACAGTCGAGGCGCTGGCCGACGCCCCGCTCGACGAGGTGCTCTCGGCGTGGGCCGGGCTGGGCTACTACGCCCGCGCCCGCAATCTCCATGCCTGCGCGCGCGCCGTCGTCGAGCGGCACGGCGGCCGGTTTCCCGCCGACGAGGCGGCGCTGCTGGCCCTGCCCGGCATCGGCCGCTACACCGCCGCCGCCATCCGGGCGATCGCCTTCGACCAGCCCGCGTCGGCGGTCGACGGCAATGTCGAGCGCGTGATCGCCCGGCTGTTCGCCATCGAGACGCCGCTGCCCGACGCCAAGGCCGAGATCCACATGCGCGCGGCCAGGCTCGTGCCCGAGCAGCGCGCCGGCGACTATGCCCAGGCGATGATGGATCTCGGCGCCACGGTGTGCACGCCCAGGAGCCCACGCTGCGTGATCTGCCCCCTCATGGCCGGTTGCCGGGCGCGCAGGCTTGGCATCGCCGAGGAGCTGCCGCGGCGCGCGCCCAAGGCCGCCAAGCCGACGCGGCGCGGGCTGGCCTTCGTGCTGGCGCGCAAGGACGGCGCCATCCTGCTGCGCAAGCGCCCGGCCAGGGGGCTGCTGGGCGGCATGGACGAGGTGCCCTCGAGCCCCTGGCGCGAAGGCAAGCTCATGGCCGAGCAGGCGCTCGCCGAGGCGCCGGTGCCGGCGCGCTGGCAGATCCTCGACGGGCTGGTGCGCCACACCTTCACGCACTTCCATCTGGAACTCACCGTGGCGCGCGCCACCGCCACGACCGACCGGCTGGCCAGGCTGGCGCCGGGCACGAGCTGGTGCACGATCGATCGCATGACCGAACGGGCGCTGCCGACGGTGATGCGCAAGGTGATCGCGCACGCCGTGAAGAATTGAGGGGTTCCCGCAGGGGGTTTCCGACCTTTTAGACCTTTCCGTCCACGTCCTGGCCGCCGCGCAGGAGCGAAGCGAGGCGCACGACTGGCATTGCGCGCGCCCAGCGAAGACACAGGGACGGTCTGGAAGGAGCGTCGGCATCGCCGACGGATAATAAGTAAAACTAAGATATAGTCAAGTAATACTATTGATAAACTCCCCAGGCGGCAACAAAGTTACCTTTTTGCGTACCGCATAGGAGGCGACTTTTTCACGACAAGCCGGCGCGTACCTGCTGGCGCAGGTGGTCGATCGGCAGGCGGGCGCCCTCCTGCTCGAAATGCCAGAAGGTCCAGCCGTTGCAGGCCGGGGCGCCCTGCACGGCGGCGCCGACCTGATGGATCGAGCCGCGATGCTCGCCCCGCGCATTGGCGGCCGACAAGGTGCCGTCGGCGCGCACGCGGGCATGATGCAGGCGGCCGCTGGGGTCGCTCAGCACGGTGCCCGGCTGCAGCAGGCCGGCCTCGATCAGCACGCCGAAGGGAATGCGCGGCTCGCTGCGCTTGCTGGGCTTGGGCGCCACGTCCTCGCCGGCCAGCGGCTCCACCTCGGCGATGCGCCTGCGGGCGATGGCGGCATAGTCGGGATCGCGCTCCAGGCCGATGAAATGCCGGCCGAGCCGCCGCGCCACCGCGCCGGTGGTGCCGGTGCCGAAGAACGGATCGAGGATGGTGTCGCCCGGGTTGGAGGCGGCCATGACGCAGCGGAACAGCAGCGACTCGGGCTTCTGCGTGGGATGCGCCTTGCGGCCGTCCTCGCCTTTCAGGCGCTCGCCGCCGGTGCACAGCGGCAGCAGCCAGTCCGAGCGCATCTGGATGCCCTCGTTCAGCTCCTTCATCGATTCGTAGTTGAAGGTGTAGCGCTTGCCGCGCCGGTCGCGCGCCGCCCAGATCAGGGTCTCGTGCGCGTTGGTGAAGCGCTTGCCCTTGAAGTTCGGCATCGGGTTGGACTTGCGCCACACGATGTCGTTCAGCAGCCAGAAGCCCAGGTCCTGCAGCGCCGTGCCGATGCGGAAGATGTTGTGGTAGCTGCCGATCACCCACAGCGTGCCCTCGGGCCTGAGCACGCGCCGCGCCGCGCCCAGCCAGGCGCGGGTGAAGGAATCGTAGCGCGCGAAGCTTGCCCCGAGAGGATCCGAGGGGTCGCCGAACTTGTCCCAGTCGTCGTCGACCGCATCGACCTTGCTGTTGTCCGGCCGCAGGAGCTCGCCGCCCAATTGCAGATTGTAGGGCGGATCGGCGAACACCATGTCCACGGAGGCTTCGGGCAGGCGCTGCATCAGCTCCACGCAGTCGCCCACCAGGACGCGGTCCAAATTCTCCCCAAGCATCGGCGGAGGATGAGTTATCCACCGACCAAGCGTCAAGAAATTACAATTGATTCAATTGTTTACGGCATTTATTTATCCACAAGATCGAGTTCGAACCGCCCCCAGCACCCACAAGCCCTAGCTAGGAGGTTTCCTGGCCTATCGCCTTGCGCACGGCAGGCCGCTCGGACACGCGGCGGCGATGGTCGATCACGCGCGGGATGCGCTTGGGATCGACGCCGTCGGCTTCCAGCCACTGCGCGAGGGTGAAGAGATAGGGATCGCAGATCGTGTAGCGCTCACCCATGACCCAGGGGCCCTTGAGCATGTCGCGCTCGATCAGCTCGAAGCAGGCGGTCACCGACTGCGGCACCTTTCTCTGCAGGGCGGCGATGGCGGCGGCGTCGTCGGGCTCAACCCAGCGATGGCCGCGCATGCGGTGCGCGTGCGCGACGTGCAGGGTCGAGCAGAGATAGCTGTTGAAAGCCTGCACCTCGGCGAAAGCGAAGGGATCGGCGATCGGCGCGAGCTTCGCCGCCGGAAAGCTCTGGGCGACGAAGGCCAGCATGGCCGGCGTCTCGGTGAGGACGCCGCGCTCAGTGACCAGCGCGGGCACGCGGCCCTTGGGGTTGATCTCGAGGTACCCGGGCGACTGCTGCTGGGTCGTGGCGAAGTCGATGCGCGCCGTCGAATAGTCGGCGCCGGCCTCCTCGAGGGCGATATGGGTGGCGAGCGAGCAGGTGTGGGCGGCGTAGTAGAGCTTCAGCATGCGGCGAGAGTAGGCAATCGCGAGGAGTGGCGCTCCCGACGCGAGGCGGCGTCGGCCTGAATTTTTCTATGCTGGATGTTCGGAAATCAACGAAGACGCGCCACCGGAGTGGTGCGCCACCGGCACCTCAGATGACCGAACCGCGCGCGGCGATGCCGCCGTCGATGGTGACGATGGTGCCGGTGATGTAGCCCGCGCGCGGCGAGGCGAGGAAGGCCACGAGGTCGGCGACCTCCTCCGAGGTGGCCGGCCGCTTGCCGGGATACCTCTCGAACAGCTCCTCCCAGCGCGCCTCGTCGCCCATGTCGATCGCCTTGCGGCGCATGATCTTGACCATGCGGTCGGTGGCGACGGGGCCGGGATTGACGCCGACCACGCGCACGCCGTGATCGAGGCTGGCGCCGCCGAGCGCCTTGGTGAAGGCCATGAGCGCGGCATTGCCGGTGCTGCCGGCGAAGTAGCTCGCGTCCCAGTTCTCGCCGGAATTGCCGATGACGTTGACGATGACGCCGCCCCTGCCCTTCATGCGGCGCCAGCAGGCGCGCGCCAGCGTGATGTAGCCGAAGACCTTGAGGTCGAAGCCGCGCCGCAGCGCCTCGTCGTCGACGATCTCGATCGAGCCGGCGGGGATGTCGCCGGCGTTGTTGACCAGGATGTCGACGTCGCCGGCGTCGGCTGCGAGCTTCTCCATCGCCTCGCCGCTGGAGAGGTCGAGCGGGTGGACGGCGACCTTGACGCCGTGCACCGCCTCGAGCGCGCGCCCGGCCTCGAGCATCGGCGGGGCGGTGCGCGCGGCCAGGTGCAGGTGGCAGCCTTCGGCCGCCAGCACGCGGGCGATGGCAAGGCCGATGCCCTTGGACGCGCCCGTCACCAGCGCCCGCTTGCCGTTGAGATGAAGATCCAAGACACGCCTCCGCCGCAGCCTCTCTGTCCTATATGGGCCAGCAAAGCGCATACCAGCGCCGATGGCACATGAGTTGCTGGCACTTCCCGGGATGCAGCTTAGGGGGTGGACAAATTCTCAAAGCAAGCTCCTCTCCCCCGCTAGAGGGAGAGGACTCTGAGTTGTGTCCACACCGTAGGAGCGCGCCTGATGGATGACGCCGAACGCGAAGCCGAAGGGCGGCCATGAAGCGTCAGATGCATCTGGGGCTGTTCATCCTCGGCACCGGCAGCCATGTCGCCGGCTGGCGCCATCCCGGGGCGATGACGAGCTTCCAGGATTTCGCGGCGGTGCAGCAGATCGCGCGCATCGCCGAGCGCGGCCGGTTCGACCTCATCTTCATGGGCGACAATCTCTATGCCGATCCCGGCGCGCATCCTTCGTACACGCTGCGGCTCGAGCCGCTCACCATGCTGGCCGCGCTCGCGACCTGCACCGCGCATGTCGGGCTGGGCGCCACGGTGTCGACGACCTACAACGACCCCTGGTCGGTGGCGCGCGCCTTCGCCTCGCTCGACCATATCAGCAAGGGCCGCGCGGCCTGGAACGCCGTCACCACGGCGAGCGGCCAGGGCGCCGACAATTTCGGCACCCAGCATCCCGACCATGCCCGCCGCTACGAGCGGGCGGCCGAGTTCGTCGACGTGGTGAAGGGGCTGTGGGATTGCTGGGCCGACGACGCCATCGTCGCCGACCGCGAAAGCGGCACCTATCTCGACGCGGCGCGGATACGGCCTCTCGACCACAGGGGCGTCTTCTTCAAGGTCAAGGGACCCATCAATATCGGCCGCGCGCCGCAGGGCCAGCCGGTGGTGCTGCAGGCCGGCGGCTCCGAGCCGGGACAGGCGCTGGCGGCGCGCACCGCCGACATGGTGTTCTCCGTCGTGCAGGACTTCGACGAGGCGAAGGCGCAATACGCCTCGCTCAAGAAGCGGTTGCCGGCGCTCGGCCGCTCGCCCGAGCATGTCACGGTGCTGCCCGGCGTCATGCCGGTGGTCGGCCGCACCGACAGGGAGGCGCGCGACAAGCTCGCGCTGCTGCAGAGCTACGTCACCGGCTCGAACGCGCTGCAGCTGCTGTCGGACCGGCTGGGGCAGGACATCACCGCGCTACGATCTCGACGGTCCGGTGCCCGACATCGCCCTGCCCGACACCTCGCACGGCTTCGCCCGCGTCATGCTGGCCAAGGCGCGGCGCGAGGGCTTGACCCTGCGCGACCTCTACAATCTAGTGGCGGCGGCGCGCGGCCACTGGGTGCTGTGCGGCTCGCCGGAGACGGTCGCCGACACGCTGCAGCACTGGTTCGACGCGCGCGCCGCCGACGGCTTCAACGTCATGCCGCCCTACTTCCCCGAGGGCTTCGACGATTTCGTCGACCTCGTGGTGCCCATCCTGCAGGAGCGCGGCCTGTTCCGGCGGGAGTACGAGGGCGTGACCCTGCGCGACCATCTCGGGCTGCCGCGGCCGAAGTCACGATTCTTCGGCTAGGATGTCAGCCTGCAGCGAATCGATAGCCACCCCGTCGAGCGGCAGGCCGGGCTCGAGCACCATCCTGACCGGGGCAAAGCTCCGGCGATGATGCACGGTCGCGCCGAGCCGATTGAGCGCCGCCAGATGCACAGGGCTCCTGTAGCCGACATTGGTCTCCCAGCCGTAGCCGGGGAACGAAGCGGCGAGCGAGCGCATGTAGCGGTCGCGCGTCACCTTGGCGACGATCGAGGCCGCCGCGATCGAGTAGGAGCGGGCATCGCCGCCGACGATGGTCTCGGCGCGGCAGCCGAGCTCGGGCGGCACGCGGTCGCCGTCGATCAGCACCAGGTCGGGTTGCTCGGCCATGGCCTGCAGCGCGCGGCGCATGGCGAGGAAGGTTGCCTGCAGGATGTTGACGGCGTCGATCTCCTCGACGCTCGCCTCGCCGACGGCGTAGCGCACGGCGCCGGAGTTGACGATGGCCGCGTAGGCCTCCTCGCGTTCTTCCAGGGTCAGCTTCTTGGAGTTGTCGATCAGCCGCAGCAGCCCTCGCCTGGCGACCGTGCGGTCGATGACGGCCACTGCCGCGACGACGGGGCCGGCCAGCGGGCCGCGGCCGACCTCGTCGATCCCGGCGATCAGGACCGCTCCGGCCTCGGCGCAGCGCTTTTCGTAGCGGAAGGTCGGCATACCCCAGACCGGGTGCTGTAGACTGCGGCGCATGTCGCCGATCGCCGATATCATTGCGCAGGACCCTGTGGGTATGAAACAGCTTCGCGCCGTCCGCGGGCTCGCCCTGCCCGACTGGTGCATTGCCGCAGGATTCGTGCGCAATCGCGTCTGGGACCATCTGCACGGCATTTCGCCGCCCCGGCCGCCGGCCGACATCGACGTCCTCTACCACGACGCGGCCGACCTCTCGAAGGAGCGCGAGGCCGAACACGAGGCGCGACTGGCGACGCTGATGCCCGGCCTGCCCTGGCAGGTGCGCAACCAGGCGCGCATGCATGTCTGGAAGGGCCTGCCGCCGCACCGCGACACGTCGGACGCGATGATCTACTGGCTGGAGACGGTGACGGCGGTCGGGGTGCGGCTGGAGGCGGACGACCGGCTGACCGTGGTGGCGCCGCTCGGCACCGACGACCTGCTCGGCCTGTGCTGCCGTCCGACCGCGTTCGGCCGCACGCGGCGCGACGAATACGAGGCGCGCATCGCCGCCAAGCGCTGGCGCGCGCTGTGGCCCAGGGTGCGGTTCCTGGAGTAGTTCTGCATCAGGCTAGTACCGTCTATCGCTGACGGGTGAGTCGCAACTGTCACCCCGAGCGTAGCGAGGGGCCTTTGAAGCCGCAGGAAAGGTCCCTCGCTGCGCTCGGGATGACAGCGGACGCGTCTCAGGCACTTGTGATTCCATGCACTAGGCCGCCCGAACTTCCGAGACAAGTCGCCGGCCAAGCTTGTGCTCGGCAACGGCGAGATCATGTCGCGTCTGGAGATTCATCCAGAACTGGGCCGATGTCCCAAGGCGCCGGCCGAGCCGCAACGCCGTATCCGCCGTGATGCCGCGCTTGCCATTCAGGATGTCCGTGACGCGGCCGGATGGCACGTGGAGCTCGAGCGCCAGTCTGTTGGCACTCAGCTTACGAGCGTCCATTTCGCGACGCAGGATACGTCCGGGATGTATGACAGGCGGCATCTCTAACCTCTGTGATAGTCGGCTATTTCGACGTTGTAGGCATCCCCGTCGCGGAATTCGAAGCACAGCCGCCATCGACATACTACAGAAACCGCAATGCACCGCTGACGGCGATGGCGAAGCGCCTGCCTGGGAAATCGGCGATATCCGGTTCCTGGAGTGATGCTCAGCCGAAGCGCCTGGCGAGCTTGTCCAGCGATTCGCGCGAGCCGGCTTCGTTGTCCTCGGGCCGCAGGCCCGGCGGCAGATTGGTGCATTCGATCGCGACCTCGGTGCCGCCGGCGACCTCTTCGAACGACACGGCGAGCCGCATCTCGCCCTTCAGGGCGGGATCGCTGGTATGAAAGGTGACGGCTTCGACGATGCGGCGCGCCGGCGCCAGCTCGACGAACCGCACGCTGACCCTGTCCTCGCGATCCGCGGTCTTGCCGCGGGATGCAGCCTCGGTCTCCGGATAGAACAGCGACATGCGATAGCCGCCGCCTTCACGCGCATCGAAGGCGTGGATCCTTCCGGTCATGTCGCCGGGCGGCAGCCACTCGACGAGGATGGCCGGGTCCATGAAGGCGCCGTAGACTTCGTCGGGCGGAGCCTTGATCAGCCGGGAGACGCGGGTCGAAGCAGTCATGTCGTCCTACAGTAGCTTCAACTGACGCGCGTCGCGCCTGGCGTCGACCAGGGCGGTGCGCGCGGATTCCGGCACACTGAAACGCAGCGTGTCCAGCCGGTAGCGGACCTTGTTCAGGTCGAGCCGCTTGACCGCCGCGGCGAAGCGCTTGCCCAGCAGCTCGGCGATCGGGCCCTCGCCGCGCATGCGCTGGCCGAAGCCGGACTGGTAGAGCGCGCCGCCGCGCATCTGGCGGATCAGCGACAGCACGCGCTCGGCGCGGTCGGGCCGGTGCTGGCGCAGCCATTCCTGGAACAGGTCCTTGATCTCGAGCGGCAGGCGCAGGACGGTGAAGCCCGCGCGCGTGGCGCCGGCGTCCCTCGCCGCCTCGAGGATGGCCTCCATCTCGTGATCGTTCAGCCCCGGGATCATGGGCGCGGTCATGACGCCGGTCGGAATGCCCGCCGCCGCGAGCGCGCGGATCGCCTCGAGCCGCCGGTGCGGCGCCGAGGCGCGCGGCTCCATCGCCCGCGCCAGCGCCTTGTCGAGCGTGGTCACCGACAGGAAGACCTCGGCCAGGTTGCGCCGGGCCATGTCGCCCAGGATGTCGATGTCGCGGGTGACGAGCTGGCCCTTGGTGACGATGCCCACCGGATTGTTGAACTCGCTCAGGACGTGAAGGATCTGGCGCGTGATCTTGAGCTCGCGCTCGACCGGCTGGTAGGGATCGGTGTTGGTCCCCATGGCGACGACGTCGGGCTTGTACTTGGGCGAGGCGAGCTCGGCCGCCAGCAGCCGGGCGGCGTCGGGCTTGAACAGGATCCTGGTCTCGAAATCGAGGCCGGGCGACAGGCCGAGATAGGCGTGGGTGGGCCGCGCGAAGCAGTAGATGCAGCCGTGCTCGCAGCCGCGATAGGGATTGATCGAGCGGTCGAACGGCACGTCGGGCGAGGCATTGCGCGCCAGGATGCTGCGCGTGGCGTCGCGCGTCAGCGTGGTGCGCAGCGGCGGCAGCTCGTCGTCGTCCAGCACCTCGGCCGGCGCGCTTGCCTCCCAGCCGTCGGCCGTCCGGACGCGCCTCTCGCTGTCGTAGCGGCTCGAACTCGTTGCTGAGCGCGCCGCGGCCGCGATGCACGGGCTCGGGGATGGCATCGTCGGGATAATCCGGAGGAACGGTCGGCCTCATGATGGCTGACTCTTAGAACAAAAAGTGAACGAGTCAAGCCATCCATTCGGCCCGGATCGATCGGATGGTCTCGAAGCGGAAGCACTCGTCGATGCGAGCATCGATATGCGCCTTCATGGCGGGATCGAGCCCTGTATCGCTCCATTGCGAGGGGTCGGCCGCATCGCGGGCGCTGCGCGTCTGGACGCGCCAACGGGCCATGAAAAGCGTGGTCCGGAGCCAAGTGAGACGGCGCATCGGCAGCAGCCAGGGCTGCAACGAGGCGGCCCGTTGCCGCCCCGCCTTCTCAAAATAGCGATCGTGGAAGGCCTGCACCTCGCCGCGCGACAGCACCTTGCCGACATCGGGATGCCACAGCGTCGAGGTTGCAAGCGTTGCATGCGCGAGGTCGATGGCGGGCGAGCCGACATGGACCTTCTCGAGATCGACGAACCAGGCGACGCCGGCGCGGTCGACCAGGAAGTTGCCGGGATGGGTGTCGGCCAGCGCCACGGTGAGCGGCTGCGGCCGGCGGGCGAAGGCGGGCGCCATGCCGCGCATCAGGCGAAGCTCGTCGGCGATCGCGGCGCGCGCGCAGGGATCGGGCACGGCCTTGTCGAGGAAGCGCCGGGCGTTCAGCTCGGCCCCCTCCAGGGTCTCGAGGAAGGGATTCGCCTGACGCGGGATCGGCGATCCGGGCTGCGGCAGGGGCAGCGCATGGAGGCGCGCCAGCGTGTCGGCGATGGCCGGCAGCTCGTCCGGCAGATGGGGCGCGCGGCCGTCGATGCGGTCAACGATCAGCACGCCGCCGGGAAGCCCCGCGCGCGGCTCGATCACATCGTGCAGGCGCGGCGTGCGCCCTGCCGGTTCGAGATGGCGGAAGGCGGCGGCCTGCGCGTGCAGGCGCGCGGCCGCGGCCGGATCGCCGTCGTGGGCATAGGCGATGCGCGCCAGCAGGCCGCCGGGCAGCGCGACATGGCCGTGCGCGGTGCCCGTCGCGGGCAGCGGCTTCAGGTCGGAGGCGGCGAGGGAAGCGAAGGCCGGCCGCTCGCGCAGCGCGGCGAGCAGAGCGTCATTCATGCCGGAGCGCGGACCTCCAGGTGCGCGCATGACTCATGATGCGGACCTGGAGGTCCGCGCTCCGATGATCATCCACTGCGCGGCATCTTGCCTTCGTTGAGGCGCGGCATCAGCTCGGCGAAATTGCAGGGCCGGAAGCGGATGTCGAGCTGCTGGCGCAGGATGTCGTCCCAGCCGTCCTTGCAGGCACCGGTCGAGCCGGGCAGCGCGAAGATATAGGTGGCGTTGGCCACGCCCGCGGTGGCGCGCGACTGCATGGTCGAGGTGCCGATCTTCTGGAAGCTGATCCAGCGGAACACCTCGCCGAAGCCCGCGATGTGCTTCTCGAACAGGCCCTCCAGCGCCTCGGGCGTGACGTCGCGGCCGGTGACGCCGGTGCCGCCGGTGGTGATCACGACCTCGATGGCGGGATCGTCGATCCATTTCTGCACCTGGGCGCGGATCTTCCCGATATCGTCGGTGACGACGGCCCGGTCGGCCAGGACGTGGCCGTCGCGGGCGATGCGCTCGACCAGCGTGTCGCCCGACTTGTCGGTGGCCAGCGTGCGGGTGTCGGACACCGTCAGCACGGCGATGTTCACCGGCTTGAACGGCCTGGATTTGTCGATGCGGTTCATGACGTCATCCTACAACTGCCACCTTGCCGGGGCGAGGCCGCGACCCAAGATGGGAGGCATGACCGACTGGAAACACGACGGCGTGCGGGTCATTCCCGCCGGCTCCCTCGACACCAACACCGCCCAGACGCCGGGCATGAACCGCGCTGCGGCCATCAATTTCGCCCGCGTCGGCGCGCAGAAGCTGTGGGCCGGCACGGTCACCATCCACGCCCACGCCAAGACCGGCGCGCACCATCACGGCCATCTCGAGAGCGCGATCTATGTCGTGAAGGGCCGCGCCCGCATGCGCTGGGGCGAGAAGCTGGAGTTCATCGCCGAGGCCGGTCCCGGCGACTTCATCTATGTGCCGCCCTACGTGCCGCACCAGGAGATCAACGCCTCCGACACCGAGCCGCTGGAATGCGTGCTGGTGCGTTCCGACAACGAGGCGGTCGCCATCAACATCGACATCACGCCGGTCGAGAAGCCGGAAGAGGTCTACTGGGTCGACCCGACCCATCCCCATCCGCACAAGCATTGATCAGGAGTCTAGGACGCGGCACGCAACTCCGCCGAGCGGTCCCACAGGTTGGGCAGCTCGCGGTTGGTGTAACCCGATACGAACAGCTTGGGCTCGCCCGTCGCGGCATCGAACGTGTGCCGGCGCACCGCGCCGATATTGCCGCCATAGACGTGGATGCTGAGGGAGCCGCAGTCGCTCAGGTTGTTGCTCACCTGATGGATATCGCCCTCGGCCGGCAGCAGAACCTCGACATCGCCCGGCGCCAGAGCGGCGCAGGCGCCTTGGCCGAATGTCCCGGCCGCCGGGTCGCGCACGAAGCGCTGCGAACTCTCCGAACCGCGCAGCATGCCGACCAGGCCCCACATCTGGTGATCATGGACCGGCGTGCGCGCGCTCGGCGCCCACACGAAGCTCACCACGCAGAAGCGCTCGAAGGGATCGCACCACAGGAGGTTCTGCGCATAGCCATGCGGCGGACACTTGGCCATCGACTCGGGCAGCCAGTCGTCGTGCTTCACCAGATCGCCCAGCAGGGTACGGCCGACCTCGATGATGGCCGCCTCGTCGCGATCCTGCCAGGCGCCTCCCACCAGGGAAGTCATGTCGGCGATGAAGCGGCGAAAGCGGTCGACGGTCATGGTCTCACCTCAGCGGCGGGCGTCCTGGCGGCGCAACCTGCCCGCCCATTCGAGAATCGGCCGGTCAGCGGTCAGCAGCACCGCGTCATGGGCCAGCGCGGTCGCGACGATGATACGATCGATCGGATCGCCATGCATGTCCTCAAGTTCCACAGCCCCCATGGCGATTTCGGCCGACAGGCCGATCTCCCGGGCTCCCAGCGACACGATCCGATGGCGCCAGTCGCGAAGATTGGCCGGTCCTCCGATGCGTCCTCGCCTCAGGCCCCATCCCAACTCGAAAAAAGCGATCGTGGGAATGGCGAGCTCACCGGCGGCGAGCGCCGCGTCGCAGCTTCGTCTTGCCGCTCTTCCGAGGTTTGGCAGATCCTCGGTCATCCACAGGACCGTGTGCGTATCGAGCAGGAGGATCATCGAACTGTCCGCGGATGTTTCGCCACTCGCGTTCCTCGTCCCAATCCTCGACGATCGGTCCGACGACGTCGCCGAGGATCTTGAAGGTGCCCCTGGTCGCACCGATCAGGGTCTTGGGCTTCTCGCGCACGGCGACGATCTGCACCTTGGCCTTGCCGCGCTTGGTGACGGTGATGGGCTGGCCGCTTTCGGCGACCTCGTCGATCAGGGCCAGACACCGCGCCTTGAAAGCGGCGGCGTTGATCTTCCGCTCCATGGTCTGGGGCTCCAATGTGACCATATGATATGGTCACATCGGCAAAAGCGTCAATGCGGCCGGGCTCCGCAACGTTCTACTCCTACGGTACCGGCTATCTTACGGATACAGAAAGGTCCCTCGCTGCGCTCGGGATGACAACGGAGCCGTAACCGGCATTTGTGATTCGAAGAACACGCCGCCTAGCGCCCCGTATCCTGCGCCGTGTAGCGCGGCCATTCGTGGGCGGCGATCTGGTCGAGCGACGGCGTCGGCTGGCCGAGCCGGATCTGGTACATCCAGTAGTTGGCCAGCACGCGCTGCACGAAGTCGCGCGTCTCGTTGAGCGGGATCGAGGCGACGTAGAGCAGCGGGTCGGCCGAGGCGTTGAGCGAATTGTCCCAGCGCATGACGTTGCCCGGCCCGCCGTTGTAGGCCGCCGCCGTGCGCACGAGGTTGTTGTCGGTGTCGCCCAGCAGCGAGGAGATATAGGCTTGGCCCAGCGCGATGTTGGTCGACGGATCGTAGATGTCGGCGCCGGCCTGCTCGGGCGAATAGGCCTTCACCACGAGGTGAGCCGTGGCCGGCATGAGCTGCATCAGCCCCATGGCGCCGACATAGGAGCGCGCCTTGGGATTGAAGGCCGATTCCTGGCGCATGAAGGCCCACACGAGAGCGCGGTCGATCGCGTAGCCGCCGGCCGGCTGCCACGGCGGCAGCGGATACATGGCGCCGTCATAGCCCTTGATGTTGTGGCGCTGGTCCCAGTTGGCATTGCCGACCCGCGCCGCCAGGGCGGGCAGCGAGGCCTTGAGCGCGACCGCCAGCACGGCGTCGACGAAGCGCGGATCGGCGTCGATCGATCCGGCGAAGAGCTCGCGCTCGGCCGCCGTCGCCGCCCCGAGCTGCAGCAGCGCCAGGGCGCGCCGGCCGACGCGGTCCTCGCGCAGCATGGCCGCCGTGCGCTGGTCGAGCGCCGGCACGTTCCAGTCCGGCTCGATGCGCATGCCGAGCGCCTTCTGCGCGATCAGGCCGTAGAAGGTGCGGTTGTGCAGCGCCGCCCGCTTGAGATAGGGCGCGAATTTCTGCGGATTGCCGGCCAGCAGGTTGGCGCGCGCCGCCCAGAACGAGCCGGCCGACAGCGTCCAGGACGAGGCCTGGTCGGGCGCCGCGTCGGCCACCGCCTCGAAGCGGCGCGCCGCCTCGGCCATGTCGCCGTGCGTGAAGCCCGAAAGGGCGGCGTTCCAGTTGGCGTCGGGCGGCAGGCTGATCTCGACCGGCACCTGCACGCCGCGCTGCGAATCGGCCTCGAGCGCGCGGGTGCGCAGGCGGCCGCGCCACAGCTCGACCTCCTGCGGCCCCAGTATGTCCGCCGTCGACTTGCGATCGAGCAGGACGAAGCCGGCATTGAAGCCGCCATCGTCGGCCATGCCCTGCAGGCGGGCCCTGAGCTCGGCGGCCCGGCCGGCATCGGCGCCGGTCACGGTGCGCGCGGCGGCGAAGGTCGACGAGGGCTGGGCCTGGCCGATGAAGCTTGCCGGCGTGAGGTCGGTCGCGCCGCGCGGGCGGCGCGCCACCGCCAGCCTGTAGATGGCCGGCGCGTCGGGATGGTCGTTGTAGTCCTGCAGCCAGGCCGCGAGCTGGTCATAGGTCGCCGGGTGGCCGGGGCTCAGCAGGCGCTGGGCGCCGACATAGCCCATCAGGGTCTTGTCCTTGAGCTGGGCGATCTCGGCGTCGGCCTGGGCGAACTGGCCGGCGGCCTGGGCCTGGAAGATGCGGCGGTAGCGGTCGCGGGTCTCGTCGTCGAGCACGGTCGGCAGGTCGGGGACGACCGCGATCTCGTCGAGCTCGATCACCGGGGGCGGCGGCACGAAGACCGGCCGGCGCGGAATGATGGTGGGATGCGGCCGGGGCCGGCCCGCCGGGTGGTGTACGGCGACGGCGACCTTCTTGGCGGCGCTATGGGGCTTGGCGGGAGGCTTGGTCACCGTCTGGGCCAGCGCCGAAGCCGCCAGCGCCATCGAGGCGGCCAGCAGGATGAGCGGAACGATCTGTCTCATCTTCCCACCGTAGTTCGACTTGTCATAGGGCGACAAGCGCCGGGCGGCTATATTGCGCCCGATGGAGGAGCAAATGAACCAGCATCAAGAGCGCGCCTCGGCCGTGCGGCACCTGGTCGACGAAGCCCGGCGCATCGAGCGCGAGGGGGTCAATCGCACCACCCTGGAGAAGATCGGCGGGCTTCTGGCGTCGCTCGCGCGGCGCGCCGAGCTGTTCCCGCAGGAGGAGTTTCCGCTCGGCCCCGACGGCGGCATCTATCGCCTGAGCGAGGATCCCGATCATCGCTTCGCGCTCTATGCCTCGGCCGGCGGCGCCGGCAAGAAGGTGCCGCCGCACAATCACACGACCTGGGCGATCATCGCGGGCGTGCACGGCGCGGAGCGCAACGTCGTCTACGAGCGCCTCGACAACGGGGGCACGAGGGCGGCGCGCGCGAGGGCTTCGTGCAGCTGCGCGAGGCGCCGGCCAAGGAGAAGACGCTGCGCCGCGGCGACGTCATCTGCTACCTGCCCGACGATTTCCACCATATCGAGACGCCCGCCGGCTCGGGCGACGCGCTGCATCTTCATTTCTACGGGCTGAGCCTGGAACAACTGCCCGATCGCGTGAGCGTCGACATGGCGACGGGCGCGGCCAAGCGTTTCATGGCCAAGGCCAGGATCCTGACGCCGCTGGTTTCGGCGCAGCAGGTCAAGGCGATGCTGAAGTCGGGCGAGGTGTTCGCCTTCTTCGACGTGCGCGAGGAGGGCGAGTTCTCGCTCCAGGGCCATCCGCTGTTCGCCACGCCGCTGCCGCTGTCGCGGCTGGAGCCGCGCGCCTTCGCGCTGCTGCCCGATCCCAACACGCGCATCGTGCTGATGGACAGCGGCGAGGAAGCCCACGATCCGCAATGGGCCGGTCGCGCCAACCGCGCCGCCGCCCGGCTGTCGCAGATGGGCTACACCGACCTCGCCGTCATGAAGGGCGGGCTGAAGGCCTGGCGCGAGGCAGGCTACGAGGTCTTCACCGGCGTCAACGTGCCCAGCAAGGCGTTCGGCGAGGTGGTCGAGCATGAGAACGACACGCCGCGCATCGATGCCGCCGAGCTGCAGAAGCTCGTGGATGCCAAGACCGACCTGGTGATCCTCGATTCGCGGCCGATGCCCGAGTTCCACAACATGTCGATCCCCGGCGGCATCGACTGTCCCGGCGCCGAGCTGGTCTATCGCGTCAAGGACCTGGCGCCCAAGCCGGAGACCCTGGTCGTGGTCAACTGCGCCGGCCGCACGCGCTCGATCATCGGCGCGCAGTCGCTGATCAATGCCGGCCTGCCCAACAAGGTGATCGCGCTCAAGAACGGCACCATGGGCTGGCACCTCGCCGGGCTCAAGGTGGCGCGCGGCGAGACGAAGAGCTTCGGCCCGCAGGGGCCGGAAGCCGCGAAGTTCGCGCAAGAGGCGGCGGCCAGGCTGGCGACCCGGATGAAGATCAGGAAGATCGACAAGGCCGGGCTCGCCAGGCTCGAGGCCAGGGGCGGGCCGCTTTATCGGCTCGACGTGCGCGACCCCGCCGAATACGCCCAGGGCCATCTGAAGGGCTTCCGCCATGCCGCGGGCGGCCAGCTCGTGCAGGCGACCGACCAATATGTCGGCGCGCGCCACGCCACCATCGTGCTGCACGACAATGACGGCGTGCGCGCCACCCTGACCGCGCACTGGCTGATGCAGATGGACTGGAACGAGACCTATGTGCTCGACCACCAGCCGGCCGCGGCCGAGCTCACCACCGAGGCCGAGCCGCGTTTTCCCGCCGGCTTCACGCCGCCCCGGCCCGCGACCGTGACGGCGGCAGACCTGCACAAGGCGCCGGGGCAGTCCCTGGTGATCGATCTCGACACCAGCCTGCGCTACCGCGACGGCCATGTGCCGGGCGCCTGGTTCGCCGTCCGCGCCAATCTCGGCAGGACGCTGCCCGACATGCTGGCCAAGCAGCCCGGCGCCTCGCGCATCGTGCTGGTCTCGCCCGACGGCGAGATCGCGGCGCTCGCCGCCGCGGAAGCCGAAGCCGCCGCGGATGGCCTGCCGGTGGTGGTTCTGCAGGACGGCATGAAGGGCTGGCGCGACGCCGGAGCTGGCGGTCGAGACCGGGCCATGCGCGGATGGCCGATCCGCCGACCGACGTGTGGTACCGTCCCTATGACTTCAAAGAGAATATCGAGGCCGCCATGCGCCAGTATCTCGACTGGGAGGTCGACCTGGTGCCGCAGGTCGCGCGCGACGGCGACGCGGCGTTCTCGGTGTTCAAGCCGCGCAGTCCCTAATCGTTTGATCGCTCACGGTAATCGGTTCCTTGACAGACCAGCAACCACCCCCTAGAGAGCCCGCGCCCAAAGCTGGCTGGGAACCCGATGCCGAAGGCGCGCGCCGGCGCGTCGAGGACATCGACCAGCGGCTGAAAGCGGCGCGCGGAACCGTCGAAAAACCGCGACAGAGCAACGCAATGTCGCAGCGGCAAACGGGCGTTGCCTATCGTGTGATGGTCGATATGATCGCGGGCCTTTTGCTGGGGGGATTTCTCGGCTACGGGCTCGACCGCTGGTTGGGCTGGACGCCGTACGCGCTGGTGAGCGGCCTGATCCTGGGCTTCATCGGCGGGGTCAACAATGCGTGGCGCGCCATCCGGGAATACTCGGAGAGCGCCGGCAAGGGTGAAAGGGACTGACGCCTGCCCCGGGGCAGGCGTCGCATGGAGTGGGGTAGACGTGGCCGAAATGCACAGCCCGATGGAGCAGTTCGAGATCAAGCGACTGCTTCACCTGAACATCGGTGGCCTCGACGTTTCTTTCACCAATTCCTCCACCTGGATGGTCATCGCCGTGATCCTGGCGACGGCGCTCTTCGTCGTCGGCATGCGCCGGCGGGCCCTGGTGCCCGGCAAGCTGCAGTCGGTGGCCGAGCTCGGCTACGAGTTCGTCGCCGGCATGGTGCGCGACAACGTGGGCGATGCGGGCAAGAAGTACTTCCCGTTCATCCTCACGCTCTTCATCTTCATCCTGTTCTGCAACATGCTCGGCCTGGTGCCCTACTCCTTCACGGTCACCAGCCATATCATCGTGACCTTCGCCATGGCGCTGTTCGTGATGGTCGGCGTGACCATCATCGGCTTCGCCAAGCACGGGCTGCACTTCTTCTCGTTCTTCGTGCCGAAGGGCGTGCCGTTCGTGCTCCTGCTGCTGCTGGTGCCGATCGAGATCATCTCCTACCTCATCCGTCCGTTCAGCCTGTCGATCCGACTGTTCGCCAACATGCTGGCAGGCCACACCATGCTGAAGGTGTTCGGCGGCTTCGTCGTCATGATGGGCGTGCTGGGCGGCTGGGCGCCGCTCGCCTTCGTCGTCGTGCTGACCGGCCTGGAGCTGCTGATCGCCTTCCTGCAGGCCTATGTGTTCGCCATCCTGGCCTGCCTCTATCTCAACGACGCCATCCATCTCAGCCACTGACATCCACTGGAAAGGAAACCTCAAATGGACGCTTCTGCAGCCAAGCTCATCGGTGCGGGCCTCGCCACCATCGCCCTCGCCGGCGTCGGCGTCGGCATCGGCAACATCTTCGGCAGCTTCGTCTCGGGCGCGCTGCGCAACCCGGAAGCCGCTCCCCGCGTGTTCGGCAACGTGCTGCTGGGCTTCGCCCTCACCGAGGCCATTGCGCTGTTCGCGCTGGTCATCGCCTTCATGATCCTGTTCGTGTTCTAAGCCTTCCGGCTTGGGACCGCAGATCATGCGCAGAGTCGATCCAAGGGGCGTTGGCGGCCAGCCTGGCCGTGCTGGGCGCGAGCGGCCCGGCGGCGGCCGAGGGCATGCCGCAGCTCGACGTCCACGACTTCGCGCCGCAGCTCGTATGGCTGGCGATCGCTTTCGTGGCGCTGTACCTCGTGATGTCGAGGATAGCGGTGCCGCGGATCGCCGATACGCTGGCCAACCGGCAGGCCAAGATCCAGGGCGACCTCGACGCGGCCGAGAAGGCCAACGAGGAGACCCGCGCCCTGGTGGCCGCCTACGAGAAGCGGCTGGCCGATGCCCGCGAGGACGCCCGCCGGCTGATGCGCGAGCAGGGCGAGGCCGACAGCGCCGCCGCGGCGGCGAGGTTCACCGAGCTGCATGACCGCCTGGCCGCGCAGATCGACGAGGCCGAGAAGCGCATCGCCAGGCAGCGGGACGACGTGATGGCGGGTCTGGAGCACATGGCCAGCGATATCGGCCGGGATGTCTACGCCAAGCTGGCCGGGCAGCCGGTCGATCCGTCGGCGCTCGCCGGCAAGATCGCGGCCGCAGCCCAGGGAGGCGGCCGATGATCGGCACGGCATGGGCGGCGGATGGCGCAGCCCACCACGACAGCAGCTTCTTCGCCGATCCGGCCTTCTGGGTCGCAGTCGCCTTCTTCCTGTTCTTCGCGCTGGCGGGCAAGGCGCTGTGGCGCCGCGTCTCCGACCTGCTCGACAAGCGCACGGCGGCGATCGCCCGGGCGCTGAGCGACGCCGAGCGCCTGCGCGAGGAGGCGCTGAAGGCCAAGGCCGAGGCGGAGCGCACGCTGGCGCAGGCCGCCACGGAAGGCGGCGCCATCATCCAGCAGGCCCGCGAGGAGGCCCAGCGCATGCAGGCCAGGGCCGCGGCCAGTCTCAAGACGGCGATCGCGCTGCGCGAGCAGCAGGCGCTCGACCGCGTCGCCCAGTCCGAGACGGCGGCGACCAAGCAGGTGCGCGACACCGCCGTCGACGTGGCGCTCTCGGCCACCCGCGCGCTGCTGCGCGAGCAGGTCGGCACCGGCCGCACCGGCCCGCTGATCGAGGAAGCGATCGCCGAGCTGCCGCGCCGGCTGCACTGAGGATTTCCCGCAAACAAAAATCGCGGGCTACCTGGCGCCCCCGCCGCAAGGCGGGGGCTTTTTCTTTGCCGGACTTAAGGTTGAGGTTCGTAGCGCGTCGGGATCCTGGCGAGGTCCTGCAGCAGGTCGGGCGGCATGTCGGACGGCTTGGCCGAGTTGGCGCTGGCGCTGATCGAATCGACCAGGCCGCCGAAGCGCGCCTCGATCGCCTTGGCGATCTGGTCGTGCCGGCCGACGGCGGCGAACAGGTGAACGACATCGTCGGGCACTTCCTTGGCCATCTGGTCCCACTGTCCGGCGCGGGTCATGCCGTTCAGCTTGCGGCCGAGATCGCCCAGCCCATGCGCCTCGAAGACCGGCCAGTAGGCCGGCGTCGAGCCGTAGAAGGCCACGCGGTAGCGCACCCACTCGAAGAGCTTCGCCACCGCCGCGTCGTCCTTGCCGGTGACGACGAAGCCGCCGCCGGAAATCTCGAAGCTCGCGCGTGACTTCCCCGACCTGGCCAGCCCGGCCTCGAGGATGGGCATGATGGTCTCCGCGAGATACTTGCGCGTGCAGAAGACGTGGAGCTTCACGTCGTCGGATTCCTCGGCGGCCACCTTCAGCATGACCGGGCCGACGGCCGCGAGTCCGAGGCGCGGCGGCGGGCCGTCATAGGGCTCGGGCACGAAGTTGGGGGTCATCAGGGTGAAGCGATAGTGCTTGCCCTCGTAGGCGAGCTTGCCGTCGCCCTTCCACGCCGCCCAGATCGCCCGCACCGCCTGGATATATTCGCGCATGCGCGGCGCCGGCGCCGTCCACGGCACGGAGAAACGCCGCTCGTTGTGGGCCCGCACCTGGCTGCCGAGACCGATCGTGACGCGGCCCGGTCCGTAGCTTGCGGCGAGATCCCAGCCGACATTGGCGACCGTCATGGGCGAGCGCGCGAAGGCGATGGCGACGCCGGTGTGCAGCTCGATCCGCTGCGTGGCCGCGCCCGCCACGGCCAGCGACAGGAACGGGTCGTGCTTGTTTTCCTGGGTGCTGACGCCGGTGTAACCGGCGGCTTCGATCGCCTGCGCCGCCGGCCCGACCTTGGCCAGGTTCTCCTGCGGCAGCGTCGTGAAGATGCGCATCAAGTCCTCCCCTGTCGCGGGGAGCTTACTCCGCCGCCTGCTTCAGGGGATCACCCTCGGGCGGATTGTTCGAGGGCCGCCAGCGCAGCACCGGCTTGCGTGCCGCGAGGGTCTCGTCGAGCCGGCGGCGCGGAGCGAAACGCGGCGCCGCCCTGAACGCCTCGGCCGCCGTTCCGCTCTTCGCGCGCTCGGCCAGCGCGCGCAGTGCGCCGAGGAAGAGGTCGAGATCCTCCTTGGCCTGGCTCTCGGTCGGCTCGATCAGCATGGCGCCGTGCACGACCAGCGGGAAGTACATGGTCATGGGGTGATAGCCCTCGTCGATCATGGCCTTGGCGAAGTCGAGGGTGCTGACGCCGGTGTCCTTGAGGAAGCCGTCGTCGAACAGCGCCTCGTGCATGCAGGGCCCCTCGAAGGCGGGAGTCATGACGTCCTGCAGCGAGGCCATCACGTAGTTGGCCGACAGCACCGCGTCCTCGGAGGCCTGCTTCAGGCCGTCGGCGCCGTGGCTCATCATGTAGGCGAGCGCCCGCGTGAACATGCCCATCTGGCCGTGGAAGGCCTTCAGGCGGCCAAGTGGCGCGCCCGCGACGGCGGTCCCCTCCTCAGCGATCCGCCATCGATCGCCGTCCTTCACGATCCAGGGATACGGCGCATACGGCGCGAGCGCCGCCGACAGCACCACCGGACCGGCGCCCGGCCCGCCGCCGCCATGCGGCGTCGAGAAGGTCTTGTGCAGGTTGATGTGCATGCAGTCGACGCCGAGATCGCCCGGCCGCACGCGGCCGACGATGGCGTTGAAGTTGGCGCCGTCGCAGTAGAAGAAGGCGCCGGCGTCGTGCACGGCCCTGGCGATCTCGACGATCTCGTTCTCGAACAGGCCGCAGGTGTTGGGATTGGTCAGCATGATCGCGGCGACGTCCGGGCCGAGAGCGGCCTTGAGCGCGGCAAGATCGACCCGGCCGCGCTCGTTGGCCGGAATCGGTTTGACGGTGAAGCCGAGCGATGCGGCCGTCGCGGGATTGGTGCCGTGCGCCGATTCGGGCGCCAGCACGACCTTGCGCTGGGCGCGCTCGCCGCGCGCCTCGAGCGCGGCGGCGATCGCCATCATGCCGCACATCTCGCCATGCGCGCCGGCGGCGGGCGACATCGCCACGGCCGGCATGCCGGTGAGGGTCTTCAGCCAGTGGGCCAGGCGGTCGATCAGCTCGAGCGCGCCCTGCACCGTCGAGACCGGCTGCAGGGGATGCAGGTCGCCGATTCCGGGCAGCCGCGCCACCTTCTCGTTGAGGCGGGGATTGTGCTTCATGGTGCACGAGCCCAGCGGATAGACGCCCATGTCGATGGCGTAGTTCTTCTGGCTGAGCCGCGTGTAGTGCTGCACGACCTGGGGCTCGCTCAGGCCCGGCAGGCCGATCTCGCCCGTGCGGCGCAGGCCGTTCAGGCGGTCTTTCACTTTTGGCGGCTCCGGAAGATCGACGCCGCAGCGGCCGGGCTGGCCCATCTCGAAGATCAGCGGCTCCTCGATCTGCAGGCCGCGATTGCCGGTGAAGGTGGCCGGCGCCGCGGCAGCCAGCGCCTCGGCGGCGGCGGTCCCGGCGCGTCCCTGCGAACGGTCGATCGACTGGACCATCACAGCACCTCCTTCAGCCCGGCGATCAGCGGGGCCATGCCGTGCTCGGTCGCCGTCTCGGTCGCCGCCAGCAGCAGCAGGTTCTCGACGGCGGGATCGTCGGGGATCAGGCGCGACACGGGCACGCCCGCCAGGATGCGTTTGGCCGCCAGCGCCTCGACCACCGGCGCGGCGGGCCTGGGCAGCCGCACGGTGAACTCGTTGAAGAAGCTGTCGTTGAGGAGCTCCACGCCGGGGAGCGCCGAGACGCGATCGGCGAGCTCGCTCGCCTTGGCGTGGTTGAGCTCGGCCAGCCGTCGGAAGCCCGCCTCGCCCAGGAGCGTGAGATGGACGGTGAAGGCGAGCGCGCAGAGGCCGGAGTTGGTGCAGATGTTGGACGTCGCCTTCTCGCGGCGGATATGCTGCTCGCGCGTGCTCAAGGTCAGCACGAAGCCGCGCTTGCCGTCGGCGTCGACCGTCTCGCCGGCCAGCCGGCCCGGCATCTGGCGCACGTACTTGTCGCGGGTCGCGAACAGGCCGACATAGGGCCCGCCGAAGCCCAGCCCGTTGCCGATCGACTGGCCCTCGCAGACCACGATGTCGGCGCCCATCTCGCCCGGCGGCGTGACGAGGCCGAGCGAGACGACCTCCGTCACCACCACGATCAGCAGCGCGCCGGCGGCGTGGCAGGCGGCGGCGAGCCGGGTGAAGTCGCGCACATGGCCGAAGAAGCTCGGATTCTGCACCACGACGCAGGACGTCTCCTTGTCGACGCGGGAGATCAGCTCCTCGAGCCCGCGCGGATCGGCTCCGCCCGCCACGACGTCGAACCCTTCCCAATGCGCCGCGGTCTCGATGACGCGGCGATACTGCGGATGCAGGCCGCCCGAAAGCAGCGCCTTGTGGCGGCGCGTGACGCGGCCCGCCATCAGCACGGCCTCGGACGCGGCGGTCGAGCCGTCGTACATCGAGGCGTTGGCCACCTCCATGCCGGTGAGCAGGCTCACCTGGGTCTGGAACTCGAAGAGGTATTGCAGCGTGCCCTGGGTGATCTCCGGCTGGTAGGGCGTGTAGGAGGTCAGGAACTCGCCGCGCTGGATCATGTAGTCCACGGTCGCCGGCACGTGATGGCGGTAGGCGCCGGCGCCGATGAAGAACGGAGCCGACGCGGGCGACACGTTCTTCGCGGCATAGGCCTGGAAGGCGCGCTCGACCTCGAGCTCGCCCTGGTGATCGGGAAGCCCGGCGATCTTGGCCGCAAGCCGCGCCGAGGCCGGCACGTCCTTGAACAGTTCGTCGACCGACCTGGCGCCGATCACCGCCAGCATGTCGCGCCGGTCGGCATCGGTGAGGGGGAGATAGCGCATCACCGGCCTCTTCAGCCCAGGCTCTTCACGAAGGCCTGGTAGGCCGCCTCGTCCATCAGCCCGTCGAGCTCGCCCTTGTCGGCGAGCTTCAGCTTGAAGAACCAGCCCTTGCCCATCGGCTCGGCATTGACGTCGCCCGGCGTGTCGGCGAGGGCCGCGTTGGCCTCGACCACCTCGCCCGACACCGGAGCGTAGATGTCCGATGCGGCCTTCACCGATTCGACGACGGCGCAGGCCTCGCCCTTGGCGACCTTGCGGCCGGCTTGCGGCAGCTCGACGAACACCACGTCGCCCAGCTGCTCCTGGGCGTACTGGGTGATGCCGATGGCGCCGACATCGCCTTCGACGCGGATCCATTCATGCTCGTTGCTGTACTTGATATCGGCCATCTGAAACTCCTATCCGCGGTAGTAGGCGTGCTTGACGAAGGGCATGGGCGCGATCTCGGCCGGCACCGGTTTGCCGCGCACGACGAGATCGAGCTTGGTGCCGTTGGCGGCGTGGGCGCGCTCGACATAGCCCATGGCAACGGCGCGCCCGAGCGTGGGGGCGAAGCCGCCCGACGTGACCTTGCCGACGGTCCTGCCGCCGATCGCGATCTCGGCACCTTCGCGCGCGATCGACTTGCCCTCGGGCACAAGCCCGACCCGCTTGCGCGGCGCGCCCTCGGCGATCTGCTTCAGGACGACCGCGGCGCCGGGAAAGCCGCCCTCCCGACTGCCTCCGGCGCGGCGCTCCTTGCCGATGCTCCACAGCAGGCCGGCTTCGACGGGCGTCGTGGTCGTATCGATATCGTGCCCGTAGAGGCAGAGCCCCGCCTCGAGACGCAGGGAATCGCGGGCGCCGAGCCCGACCGGCTTCACCTCCGGCTGGGCGAGAAGCTTGCGGGCGACGGCGTCGGCCGCATCGGCCGGCGTCGAGATCTCGTAGCCGTCACCGCCGGTATAGCCCGAGCGCGTGACGTAGCAGCGCGCGCCGTCGATCACGACGAAGGCGCCGGTCATGAACTTCATGGTCGCCACCTGGGGCGCCAGCCGCGCCAGCGCCGGCGCGGCCTGCGGGCCCTGCAGCGCGAGCAGGCCGCGCGCGAACATGGGCTCGACCTCGCAGGACGCCGAGAGATGCGCCTGCAGGTGCGCCAGATCGGCCTCCTTGCAGGCGGCATTAAGCACCAGCAGGAGATGATCGCCCGTGCTGGTCACCATCAGGTCGTCGAGGATGCCGCCCTGGCCGTCGGTGAACTGGGTGTAGCGCTGTTGGCCGGGCTGCAGGCCGGCGATGTCGCCCGGCACCAGGGCCTCGAGCGCGCGGGCGGCGTCGTGACCCGGCCTGGCGGTCAGGCGCGCCTGGCCCATGTGGGAGACGTCGAACAGGCCGGCCGCGCTCCTTGCATGCGCATGCTCGGCCAGGATGCCGGTGGGATATTGCACCGGCATCTCGTAGCCGGCGAACGGCACGAGGCGCGCGCCCAGTTCCCGGTGCAGGTCGTAAAGCGGTGTGCGCTTGAGAGGGTCGCTGGAAGCTTCGGACAAAAAGATCTCCGTCAGAGTCGCGTTTTCCCGACGCAAGAGCTGCGCCGCTCGCGACCCCCTCTGTCCGGAGACCTGAAAGATTCGCCGGAAACCGGCTTACTTCTTCGGTGGGCACCTGCCGTTGCCGGCACGCGCCGCTTTCCAGAGACCCATCCTCCTGCGGTCCGTTTGCCTGAGAGTTTCCGGGGCCGGTTGCTCCTTCGGCGCCGCCGTTTCCGGCGGTCTCTCCCACAGGGATCGTCTGGGCAGGCCGACCTTAGGCGGCGCCCCATGCCTCGTCCACTGGGAAAACGACAGGGATTTCAGCCGTTTAATGAATGTCGCGGCGGAGATGGCCGGGAGCCGCCGGACTGGATGATCGAGGCTCCGGTGTTGCAAGAACGCAGGCGGTCCGGTCTTGCCAAGCGAACGGCCCCTCATAGACTGGTCGTCATGCGCAACGCCGAGGGCATTGTAGGTCCTTCGATCGACGGCCGACCATGGCGACGCGCGACCGTCTGGCTGATCACGCTCAGCACGTTCTTCTATTTGAGCTACGGCTTCGCCAACTGGCTGAGCAGCCTGCGCGGCAACGTGCCAACCATCGTCTTCGCCTGGGAACACAGAATTCCCTTCCTGGCCTGGACGATCGTGCCCTACTGGAGCACGCACGTCCTGTTTGCGCTGTCCTTCTATGTGTGCCGCCGCCGCGCCGAGCTCGACAATCACGCCAAGCGGCTGCTCACCGCCCAGGCCATCGCCGTTGCCTGCTTCATCCTCTTTCCCCTGAGGATTTCGTTTCCCCGGCCGCAGATCGGCGCCGACTTCGGCTTCCTGTTCGAGCCGCTGCGATTGCTCGACATGCCGTTCAACCAGGCTCCATCGCTCCATATCGCGACGACGACCATCCTCTTCGATCTCTATTGCCGCGTGCTGCCGCGCTGGATGGTGCCGCCGATCGTCATCTGGTCGCTGCTGGTCGCCGCCTCGGTGCTGACCACCTACCAGCATCATTTCATCGACATCCCCACCGGCGTCCTGCTCGGACTGTTCTGCATGTGGCTGTGGCCGCCCGAGGGAGGCAATCGGCTGGCCGGCGCGCTCAGGGTGCCGTCACGCTTCTCCAAGTGAGCCGGCGCTCATAAACTGACGCGCATGGGCAAAGCCGAGGAGACCAAGGCCCGGGTGGAACGCGCGGCCTTGACGCTGTTCGTGGCGCGCGGCGTGGCCGAGACCACGACCAGGGAGATCGCCCTGGTGGCGTCGATCGCCGAGGGCACGATCTATCGCTATTTCCCCAGCAAGGAGCGGCTGGCCCTTGACCTTTTCCGGCGCCACCACCGCGCGCTCGCCGAAGCGCTGACGGAGGCGCATATGCCGGCCAGCGGCCTGCGCGACAAGATCGAGGCGATCGTGCGCTGCTACTGCGCATGGGCGGACTGCGACTGGACCTTGTTCGCCTATCACCTGCTGAACCGGCATTCCTTCCTGGCCCAGCTACCCAACGAGACGCCCGATCCGGCGAACGTCGTGCGCGAGGTGATCGGCCGGGCGATGATGGCCGGTGAGATTCCCCGCCGCGACGTCGGCGTCGTCGCCGCCTCGGCGATGGGCGTGGTGCTGCAGGCCGCAACCGACAAGCTCGACGGCCGCTTCACCGGCGACTTGTCGGGTCATGTCCGCTTCTTCGCCGACGCGGCCTGGTCGGTGCTGGCGACGAAAGAAAGGTGAGCGTTAGCCTTCGTTCGCCAGCGCCGTGAACGCCTGCCGAAAAGCCTCGCGCGGGCCGGACAGGCCGGTCTCGTTGAAGATGTCGGCGGTCAGCGACTGCACCGACGCCTCGTCGACCCGCACGCCGTTGTCCTGCAGGAAGCGGCGCGCCGCGGCCACCGCCTCGTCCATCGCGCCGCCGCGCTTGTAGAGGCGGTAGTAGTCGGGATGGCCGCCGCGGCCCAGCGCCTCGGCGAGCACGTCGGTGAAATTCACGACCTTGATCGGATGAGCCGCCTCGGCGCCGGCGAGCGCGCGATGGCAGGAATGGTACATGGTGACGATGGTGTCGGCGCCGGCTGCGACCGCGCCCTCGACCAGCCGGCGATGGATCGCCTGCTCGCGCTCCTTGAACTTGGCGGCCTGGCCGCCGCAGGCATAGGAGAAGCCGGAATCCTGCTCGATCTCGAGCAGCTCGAGGTTGGGCACGGCGCGCAGGAGCCCGGCGATGCTGGCCACGGTGGCTCCGATGCCGAGATGCTCGTGGATCACCACACGTCGCTTCGGCTGGTCGGCCACGAAACGCGCCTTCAGCGCCTCGAGGTTGGCCGCGAGGAACTCGCTGACATGGCCCAGGTCGAAGGAGGGCGCTTCGACGTCCTTCTCCAGCTCGTCGAAATTCTTGGTGCAGGTCGGGCACCAGGTCAGCACCTTCGAGGCGCCGGACTGGCCGAAGCGCTGGAAGGTGCGATGGCCCATGCGCTCGTAGGTCGGCAGGTCGGCTTCCTGGAACTGGTAGACGCCGCAGCAATGGGCGGTGCCGCCGACCACGTCGAAATCGAGATCGAGCGCGTCGAGGATGTCCATCACGTTCAGCACGATGTGCGGCGTGCGCAGAACGTTGCAGCCGGTGTAGAATAGCAGGTCGGCGGAGCGCCGCTCGGCCGGCGCCAGGATCCGCTTCAGCGTGTCGGACGGAAGCTGCATGCTGGCCAGCAGCCGCACCGCCTGCGCCATGTGCCGGAAGCGGTCGGCGGCGTTGGCGGCGCCGACCTCGCGCGGCCGGCCGGCCTGCAGCGCCTTCAACTTGGCGATGGTCACCCACTGGCGGACGTTGATCCCTTCGGGACAAGCCTCGCTGCAGCGCGCGCTGCCGTCGCAGGCGCCGAGCCAAGTCTGCAGGCCCTCGGCCACCGCCGCGCCGTTCCGCGTCAGATCCAGCAGTTCGCCCAGGCGCTGCACCGCGCCGCCCGCATCCATGCCGGCTTCGCGGGCGGTCGGGCAGACCTCGAAGCACTTGCCGCAGGCCGTGCAACGCCCGGCCGCATCGGCCGCCAAGGCCTCCAGCCGCTCCGCGTAGGTGCTCAGGACGATCCTCCAAACGTCGGTCGGGATATGGAGCGTGCGCGCTCGACCCCTGTCAAGCCTTCGGGCCCGGCCGAGGCATCGGACGGCCGCCAGCCGCCAGAGTCGGCACCGACCATCATCCGGAGGCTTCCCATGACCATCACCTGCGCCATCCGCTACGTGATCGATCCCTTCAAGCGCGACGCGTTCGAGACCTACGCCCGCAACTGGCTGTCGATCATCCCGGCCTGCGGCGGTGACCTTCTGGGCTATTTCATGCCGCACGAGGGCACGAACAACATCGCCCATGCCCTGATCTCGTTCGAAAGCCTGGCGGCCTACGAGGCCTACCGGGCGCGCCTCAGGTCAGACAAGGCGGGCATGGCCAATTTCCGCTTCGCCGAGACCGAGCGGTTCATCCTGAGCGAGGAGCGCACCTGGCTGCGACCCGTAACCTCCGTGTGAGACGGCGACGAGCGCCCTACTGACCGCCCCTGCTACGCCGGTTGTAGTCGAGCTCGGCATGCGTCGGCTTGAGGCCGATGGCGATGCGGTAGCCCGCGAGATCGCTGATCTTGCCATAGGGCAGGCGCAGCGCCAGTTCCTCCTGCGAGGCGCCGCGCGGACTGGCCGCCGTGAGGCGGAAGTCGGCGGTGAATTCCTGGCCCTGCACGACCGCGCCGCGGGCGTTGATCACGCGCACGAAGTAGGGCACCTGCGTCACGCCCGGATCGACCGACGGGCCGGCGTTGACCGAGATGCGCATGAGCAGGGTGACGTTGAGCTGGGTGCGGTCGAGCGTGCAGGTGGTGCCCGAGGCGATCAGGGCGGCCTCGTAGGCGATGTCGCGCGGATCGCGGCCCGGCCCCGGCTTGAAACGGGTAAGGCGCTCGGCGTCCTGGACCGTGAGCGGCGCCGGACAGTAGACGTTGGCGGTGTCGACCGAATCGCCGTGGCCGCAGGCGCCGAGCAACAGCGCGAGACCGAGCGGCGCCGCGAGGACGATTTTCCTGAAGTTCATGCCAGCGTCTTGTGCGTGCCGTCGCAAAGCGGCTTCTTGGCGGAGTGCTTGCAGGCGCACAGCCAGTAGTCGCCCGCCTTGGCCGCCGTGTACTTCATCGGTACGAATTCGCCGCCCTTGTGGCTGCCGTCGCAGAAGGGCTGGTTCTTGCTCTGGCCGCAGGCGCACCACCAGTAGTCCTTTCCAGCCTCCAGCGTCACCTTCGCTGGCGCCTTCGCCGCGACAACCGGCTCGGTCATGTTGCTTTCCCCGTTGCGGCGGCTTTGTTACGGTGCCGCGCCAATCCGTATCCGGGGGGAGTCTAGGCAATGGCCCGCGGGCCTGCAAGCGAGCGGGCCGGCGTCGCTGCCGAACGTTGTCGCATGATCGAGTCCAACAAGCCGCCAGTCATCCTGCTCGGCCGCCCGCATGGCTTCTGCGCCGGCGTCGCCCCGACCATGCGGAACGGCCTTGCCGCCAAGCTGACGCGTGCGTCGGTGGCATAATGGCGGTCTACACGGAAGTCGGCGATGCGGAACTGGAAGCCTTCCTCGCCGAGTACGACATCGGCGAAGCCGACTCCTTCAAGGGCGTCGCCGAAGGCGTCGAGAATTCCAACTATCTGCTGACCACGACACACGGCCCGTACTTCCTCACGCTCTACGAGAAGCGCGTCGATCCCGGGGACCTGCCCTTCTTCCTCGGCCTGATGGACCATCTGGCGGCGCGCGGCATCAACTGCCCCAGGCCGATCCACGGCCGCGACGGCAATGCGTTGCGCACGCTGGCCGGCAAACCCGCCGCCATCACCACCTTCCTGCACGGCATGTGGCCGCGCCGCATCCTGCTGCGCCATTGCGGACCGGTCGGCGAGGCCCTGGCGGCGCTGCATCTCGCCGGGCGCGACTTCGCGCTCGAGCGTCCCAACGCCCTGTCGGTCGCGGGCTGGCGGCCGCTGTTCGACGCTTCGCGGCGGCACGTCGACCAGGCGCTGCAGCACGAGCTCGAGATCGAGCTCGGCCTGCTCGAGCAGAGCTGGCCGAAGGACCTGCCGTCCGGCGTGATCCATGCCGATCTGTTCAACGACAACGTGCTGTTCCTGCACGAGATGCTGTCGGGCCTGATCGACTTCTACTTCGCCTGCAACGACGCCTTCGCCTATGACGTCGCCATCTGCCTCAACGCCTGGTGCTTCGAGCCCGACAAGTCGTTCAACGCCACCAAGGCGCGCGCGCTGCTGCAGGGCTACGGGCGGGTGCGACCGCTGGCCGACGACGAGCGCCGCATGCTGCCCCTGCTGGCGCGCGGGGCGGCGCTTCGTTTCCTGCTGACGCGCCTTTATGACTGGGTGCACACGCCGGCCGATGCCCTGGTCAAGCGCAAGGACCCGCAGGAATACCTTGCCAAGCTGCGCTTCCATCGCGGCATTGCATCGATCGCGGATTACGGCCTGTGAGCCAGGAGGCGACGGTCGAGATCTTCACCGACGGCGCCTGCAGCGGCAATCCCGGGCCGGGCGGCTGGGGGGCGATCCTGCGCACGGGCAATCGCGAGCGCGAACTGTCTGGCGGCGATCCGGCAACGACCAACAACCGCATGGAGCTGATGGCGGCCATCATGGCCCTGGAAGCCCTGAAGCGGCCCTGCCACGTGCGGCTGTTCACCGACAGCAACTACGTGCGCGAAGGCGTCACCAAGTGGATCCATGGCTGGAAGAAGAACGGCTGGCGCACCGCCGACAAGAAGCCGGTGAAGAACGTCGAGCTGTGGCAGCGCCTCGATGCGGCGCGTGCGCGCCATCAGGTGGAATGGCACTGGGTGAAGGGCCATAGCGGCCATCCCGAGAACGAGCGCGCCGACGCGCTGGCGCGCCTGGAGATCGGCAAGATCAGGTCATCGGACCGCTAGTCAGCCCCGCTTCGGCTGGGTCGGAACGGGCCTCCTCTCGACGGGCCTTTCGTAGACGAGGTCGAAGTTCTCGCGCGTGCCGTCGCAGGGATTGTCGCCCTCCACCAGGCGCCACACATGCGACTTGCCGGAGCGGCGGAAGTTCAGGACGCCCGCCACCTTGCAGGGCGCGCCGTTCTCGACGTTGGCGACCCGGAAGGCGACCTCGCCGCGCACCAGCACATGGCCGGCCGAGATGCGCTCGACAACGCCTTCGATCGAGGCCCAGTCGCCTTCGCTGCCCGGCGCGGTGCTGTCGATGCGGCCCTTGACGGTCCAGACATTGCCCTGCCGGGTCACGGTGACCTCGCCGGGCTTGGCGCCCTTCACCTTGGCATAACGTCCCCACACGATCTTGCGGGCGTCGGCGAAGAGCTGGGCCTCGGCCTCCGACGCGATTTCGCGTGTGATCGACCTTGGGGGCGCTTGGCGGCAGCGGCGAGGACAGGCCGGTGAGCGGCGCGCCCTGCTCGACCGTGGGCGCATGCTCGGGCGGCGGCGCGGGATAGTAGGAGGAGGGCGGCTGCGGCGCCTGGGCAAACGCCGACGCCCCGAGGAGCGAAGCGGCGATCAGGAGGGCGATCGACGATGAAGTTCGATTCATTGTTCCGGCTCTTACCATCACTGCAGGGACCCGCGCTACCGTTTGCCGCCGCTCTTCGCGGCAGGCGGCGGCCTGTCGGAAGGGCTCGAAGCCGCCGTCTCGCCGCGCAGGCCCGCATGAGCGCGCTTGGCAGCGCTCGAGCCCGGCGGCACCAGCCGCAGCACCGTGTTGAAGTCGCTGGCGGCCTGATCGCGATCGCCGCGCGCCAGATAGGTAAAGCCGCGCTCGAGCAGCGCTTCGGAATGGTCGGGGGCGATCCTGAGGGCGCGCCCCGCATCCTCGAGGGCACGCGCCGTATTGCCCGCATTGCGCCAGGCAGCCGCCCGCAGCACCAGGATCTCGACATCGTCGGGCCTCAAGGTCAACGCGCGTTCGAAGTCGGAAATGGCGCGCGGCCACGCGCGCATGGCGGCGTAGCTCAGCCCGCGGTCGACCCACAGGTCGGGGTCGTTGCCCTTGAGCTCGAGCGCGCGGCTTTGCACCTCGGCGGCCTTGTCGGCGGCGCCGCTTGCCATGAAGGCCTGCCCGGCCTGCGCCCACAGCTCGGCCCGCAGACCCGGACGATCCTGGCCCATGTCGCGGGCGATCGCCTCGAACTGCACCGCCGCTTCGGCGTAGCGCTCAGCCTCGAACAGGGCGAGCGCCACGCAATGGCGCGCCGCCAGGCCGCCGCCACCGTCACGCCACTTCTCGGCGGCCGGCAGCGCCTTGAGGGGCTCGCGGCGTGCCAGGCTCATGCAATCGGTGTAGCGCTGGAGCTGGTCGGGCGAATTCCCGAGCAGGCCATTGCCCTGCCCGGCGGCCGGCGATGCGGCCACAAGCACCAACAGTGCAGGCAGGCGGCGAGGCAACAACATTCTTGAAAAGAACCGCGCGCCGGCGCTTCTGACAAGATGACACGACGTCTCTTCATCTTCGGCCTGGGCTACAGCGGCCGCGAAATCGCCACACTCGCCCAGGCTGCGGGCTGGACCGTGTCCGGGACTTGCACGACGCCTGAGAAAGCCGCCCGCCTTGGCGATGAGGGGATCGAGGCGCAGCTGTTCGACGGCACGGCGCCGCCGCCTGCGGAAGCGGTCGCCAAGGCCTCGCACATCCTCTGCACCATCCCGCCCGGCGCGGCCGGCGATCCAGTCATCCGGACCTGCGCCAGGCTGCTCGGTCAGGCGCACTGGTTCGGCTATCTCTCGACGACGGGCGTCTATGGCGACCAGGGCGGCGCCTGGGTCGACGAGGATACGCCGGCCCGCCCGAGCCAGCCGCGCAGCATCCACGCGACTGGCGGCCGAGCGCGCCTGGCAGGCATTGGGAGCGCAAGCCGGCGCCGCCGTCGACGTCTTTCGCCTGCCTGGCATCTACGGACCCGGCCGCAGCGCCATCGACCAGGTGAAGGCCGGCACGGCGCGGCGCATCGACAGGCCCGGCCATCTCTTCTCGCGCATCCATGTCGAGGATATCGCCGGCACGGTGCTGATGGCGATCACGCGCTCGTCGCGTGGCGCCACCTACAACGTGGCCGACGACCTGCCGGCCTCGACCAGCGACGTGGTGGCTTTCGCCTGCGAGCTGCTGGGCAAACCCGCGCCGCCGCTGATCCCCTGGGAGCAGGCGGCGCCCACCATGAGCGCCATGGCCCGCTCCTTCTATGCCGCGAACCGACGCGTGCGAAACGACAGGATCAAGAACGAGCTCGGCGTCGTGCTGCGCTATCCGACCTATCGCGAGGGGCTGCGCGCCATCGCCGCCGCGCGCTAGGTGCCTGCAAGTTCCTCGACCGTGGCGATCAGGCGGGCGATATCGGCTGGCGTGCTCAGCCGATGGTCGCCACCCTTGATCAGGGTGGTGACCACTTCCGGCGCTTCGAGATGGCCGGCGATCTGCAGGGAATATTCCCACGGCACGTCGGGATCGCTCTGGCCGTGCAGCAGGCGCACGGGACAGGGCAGCGACAGCTTCCTGTCGAGCAGCAGATGGTTGCGGCCTTCCTCGATCAGCCTCCAGGTGAAGACCGAGGGCTCGGGCGAATACTGCGACGGCCGCTCCAGCCTGCCGTCGCGCTCGAGGATCACGCGATCCTCGGGCGACAGGCCCTTCAGCAGCATGCGCTCGGTGAAGTCGGGCGCGGCGGCGATCAGCACCAGGCCGGCCAGGCGCTCGGGCCGGGCGCGCGCCACCAGGAGCGACAGCCAGCCGCCCATGCTTGATCCCACCAGCACCAGCTTGCCGATGGTGAGGCCGTCGATGGCGGCCAGCGAATCGTCGAGCCAGCGACCGATCGTGCCGTCCTCGAAGCGGCCCGAGGACTGGCCGTGGCCGAGATAGTCGAAGCGCAGATAGCCGTGGCCCGTCCGCTGCGCCCAGGCTTGCAGCGCCATGGCCTTGGTGCCGGTCATGTCCGAGCGGAACCCGCCCAGGAACGCCACCGTCGGCGCGCGGCCGGGCGTCGTCGCGTAGGCGATCGTATTGCCGTCGGGCCGCGGCAGGCGCTGCACCCTATCGTGTTCGGTCATGCCGTGTTACCTGCCACAGCAGCAAAGCCACTGCCAAGCACGTGCCCGCCCCCACCCTTCTGCAGATCGTTCCCAGCCTCGCCGGAGGCGGGGTCGCCCGCGCCACGCTCGACACCGCGCAGGCGGTGATCGCGGCGGGCGGATCGGCGATCGTCGCCTCGCCGGGCGGCGCCATGGTGCCCCAGCTCCTGCGGCTGCGCGCGACCCATCTCGAACTGCCGCCGGCGGGCCGTTCGCTGCCGGCCCGCCTGACCTTGCCGAGCAGGCTCGCCGCCAGCCTCGGCGGGACGCGCGTCTCGCTGATCCAGGCGCGCTCGCCCGCCACGGCCTGGGTGGCGCAGGCGCTGGCGCGCCGGCTCGAAACCAGGTGGATCGCCACGCTGCACGCGCCGTTCCTTGCCGCAAGCTGGCCCGGCCGCTTCGTCGAGCGACGCCAGGCCCGCGCGGACGCCGTCATCGCCGTGTCGGAACATGTCGCGCGCGATGCGGTGCAGCATTCTCCCGCTTTCAAGGGTCGGCTGGAAGTCATCTCGCCCGGCATCGACTTCAACCGCTTCGATCCCGCCCTCGTGCGCGCCGACCGGCTGATCCGCTTGGCAGGCGAGCTGCGCGTGCCCGATGGCAGCCATCTCGTCCTTTGCCCGGCGCGCCTCAACGAGGATCACGGCCAGAAGACCCTGATCGGGGCGATCAAGCGGCTGGGCCGCGACGACGTGTTCTGCCTGCTGCTCGGCTCGACGGGTACGTCGACGCCTTTCGAGAAGGAACTCGAACGCCGCATCGAAGCCGCCGAACTGCATGGCAGGATGCAGATCGGGCCCTATGTCGAGGACATGGCGGCCGCCTACATGCTGGCCGATGTCGTGGTGGCGACCGGCGGCCCCCGTCGCGGCTTCAGTCGCACGCTGGTCGAGGCGCAGGCGATGGGCCGACCGGTCGTCGCCGAGGAGGGCGGCGGGGCCGCCGAGACGATGCAGATCGGAGTCACGGGCTGGGCGGCGGCAGGCGATGCCGCGGCGCTCGCCGAGGCGCTGCAGACCGCCCTGTCGCTCACGGCCGAGCGGCGCGCCGAGCTTGCACGCGCGGCGCAGGACCATGTGCGCGGTCGCTACAATCTCGCGCAATCCAACCGCCAACTGCTCCAACTCTACGATCGGCTGTCGCCGCTATGAAAAGGCGGGTCGTCATTGCCCTCCTCGCCGGCAGCGCCCTGGTCGCCGGCCCGCATGCCGTTCCTGGCCAGGTCGCGCGTCCGCCGTCCGGCGGGGTGCTCAATCGGTATCTCGCTCCGCCCGGCGGCCTTGAACAGGAGTTCCTCGGCGCCTGGAACCTGACCTGGGACGATCCCGCCGATCCGGACTGCCCATGCCACGGCACGCTCGCGATCGAGGTCGAGCCGGACGGCTCGCTGCGCGGCTTGTGGTCGATGAAGGGGCCGGCCGCCGTCCTGCGCGGAAACGTGGCCTTCGACCAGAACGTGTGGGCGGGCCGCTATGCCCAGCCGGACGACGTCGACTTTCCCTTGAAGGGCCATTTCCGCCTCGAGGCGCGGGGCGGCACCGCGCTGAGCGGCTCCTATCAACGCGACGGAACGGCGATTCCCTTCCATTGGAGCGCAACCCGGCGGTGAGGGGCCAACTTGACTCGGGCGGCCGCCACAACTATCTCCAGCCTCATGGAACGCCGGTTGTTCACCGCTCCAGCCTTCACGACCACCGTTCGAACTTGATTCGGCCGGGCGCGCACACTTGTGCCGCTTCCCGGCCTGTCGCCGCCGACACTTCTTGTCGGCCGGTGGATCTTGTTCGGAAGCTTCTTGGACGGTGGTTGCCATGATCAATATTTCCTTGCCGGACGGATCGGTCCGGTCGTTCGAAAAGCCGGTGAGCGGCGCTGACATCGCCGCCTCGATCGGCCCGGGCCTTGCCAAGGCGGCGCTGGCGATGCGCGTCGACGGCAGGCTCAAGGACCTGTCCTGCGTTCTCGACCGCGATGCCAAGATCGGCATCGTGACGTCGCGCGACCCGGAGGCGCTCGAGCTTCTGCGCCACGATGCGGCGCACGTGCTGGCGCAGGCGGTGCAGGAACTCTATCCCGGCACGCAGATCACGTTCGGCCCGGCGACGGAGGACGGCTTCTACTACGACTTCGTGCGCGCCGAGCCGTTCACGCCCGAGGACTTCGCCAAGATCGAGCAGCGCATGGCCGAGATCGTCGACCGCGACCTGCCGATCACGCGCGAGGTGTGGGACCGCGCCCGGATCAAGGACTACTTCCACAAGCACGGCGAGAGCTTCAAGGCCGAGTGGGCCGACGCGCTGCCCAAGGACGAGGAGATTTCCGTCTACAAGCAGGGCGACTGGCTCGACATGTGCCTGGGTCCGCACCTGCCCTCGACGGGCAAGCTCGGCAAGGCGTTCAAGCTCACGAAGGTGTCGGGCGCCTATTGGCGCGGCGACAAGAACAACGCGCAGCTTCAGCGCGTCTACGGCACGGTCTTCTTCTCCGACAAGGAGCTGAAAGCCTACCTGCATCGCCTCGAGGAGGCCGAGAAGCGCGACCATCGCCGGCTCGGCCGCGAGATGGGCCTGTTCCACCAGCAGGAAGACTCGGCCGGAATGGTGTATTGGCACCCCAAGGGCTGGACCTTGTGGCGCACGCTCGAAGGCTACCTGCGACGCAAGCTCGAGGCCGGCGGCTATGTCGAGGTCAAGACGCCGCAGCTCAACGACCGCAGGCTGTGGGAGGCGTCGGGCCACTGGGAGAAGTTCCGCGAGAACATGTATCTCAGCGAGAACGAGGAAGGCCTGCGCGAGTTCATCGCCGATCCGGACAAGCGCATCTTTGCGCTGAAGCCGATGAATTGCCCGTGCCACATCCAGATCTTCAATCAAGGGCTACGCAGCTACCGCGAGCTGCCGCTGCGCATCGCCGAGATGGGCTCATGCCACCGTTTCGAGCCGTCGGGCGCCCTGCACGGCATCCTGCGCGTGCGCAACTTCACGCAGGACGACGCCCACATCTTCTGCAGCGAGGAGCAGATCGAGGACGAGACGATCCGCTTCTGCAAGCTGCTGGGCGAGGTCTACCGCGACCTCGGCTTCGAATACTTCGTGAAATTCTCGGACCGCCCGCCGATGCGCATCGGATCGGATGCCGTCTGGGACCAGGCCGAGGGCGCGCTGAAGTCGGCCTCGAAGGCGGCTGGCCTCGAGCTGATCCTCAATCCGGGCGAAGGCGCGTTCTACGGTCCCAAGCTGGAATTCGTCCTGCGCGATGCCATCGGCCGCGATTGGCAGTGCGGCACCCTGCAGGTCGATTTCATGCTGCCCGAGCGGCTGGGCGCGAGCTATGTCGCCGAGGACGGCACGCGCAAGCTTCCGGTGATGCTGCACCGCGCCATCTTCGGCTCGCTTCGAGCGCATGATCGGCGTGCTCATCGAGCATTACGCCGGCCGCTTCCCGCTTTGGCTGGCGCCGACGCAAGCGGTAGTGGTCACAATCGTCAATGATGCCGACAGCTATGCCAACGAGGTCGCAGCGAAACTGCGCGCTGCCGGCATGCGCGTGGACACCGACCTGCGCAACGAGAAGATCAACTACAAGGTCCGCGAGCATTCGCTGGCCCATGTGCCGCTGATCCTCGCGGTCGGCCGGCGCGACATGGAAGGCCGCACGGTGGCGGTGCGCCGACTCGGTTCGGACAAGCAGGAGGTCCTTGAACTCGCGGCTGCCGTCACTAAACTTTCCGAGGAGGCCCGGCCGCCCTTCTAGGCGGTTGCGGTCTCGTATCCCGCCCCCGACGGAAGAAGGGGGCTTCAGCACAGGAGAAAGCCATAGCCAGACCTGCTCAACAAAGCGCGCCCACCCGCGAGGGTCCGCGCGTCAACGGCGAGATCAAAGCGCCACAAGTCCGACTGATCGACGAGAACGGCGACATGGTCGGCGTCCTCAGCACCCGCGAGGCCATCGAAATGGCCGAGGAAGCCAGTCTCGATCTCATCGAGATCTCGCCCAATGCGGTTCCGCCGGTTGCCAAGATCTCCGACTACGGCAAATACAAATACGAAGCGCAAAAGAAGGCGCACGAGGCGCGTAAGCACCAGAAGGTCATCGAGGTCAAAGAGATCAAGATGCGCCCCAACATCGACGACCACGATTACGAAGTGAAGATGCGCGCCATGAAGCGGTTCATCGAGGAAGGCGACAAGGTGAAGGTCACCCTGCGCTTCCGCGGCCGCGAGATGGTCCATTCCGAGCTCGGCCTGCAGGTGCTGAACCGCGTCCGTGGCGAGATGGACCCGCTCACCAAGATCGAATCGATGCCCCGCATGGAAGGCCGGCAGATGATCATGGTGCTGGCGCCCAAATAGGCGCCGCACCCGGCGTCATCTATTTCGGCTTCGGCGGCCGCAGGCGCAGCGTCACCGTACCGTCGCTGCGCGACTGCTCGGGGTCGAAGCGGCCCGTGGCCGTCGAGCCATCCGCCCAGCGCACGCTGTAGACGGTCTCCGTGGCGAACGACATGGGCCCACCGGTCTTGCCGTCCAGCCAGTAGTCGCAGCGCACCGGATCGGCGGCATCGAGCTGCTGGGCTTGGCAGATCTCGTACAGCACGTAGGGAATGAAGCGCGCCCGTCCGTCCTCCGGCACCGTCGTGTAGTTGAGGCCGAGCGACCGACGCTGCTCCTCGCAGCGCCGCGCCGCCCCGACCCTGGTCGTCCCCGGTGTCGCATGCCTGATCGCGTCGAGATCGGTCACCAGCCCGTCGAGGGCGTGCGTCCGGCCGGCCTCGGTGAAGCCGGTGGCCACCAGCATCGCCTCGTAGTGACCAATCGCCCGGGCCAGCGGCTCGGCGGGATAGCCTGCGCGGCCGAGGTCGCGCTGCCAGGAGTAGGTCTCCAGCGCCCGCACGACCATCTCGCCGGTCAGCCCGGCGCGGTCGGCCCAGTCGCCCAGCACGTTCGACGGAGTCCAGCAGTATCGGAGGAGGTTGTAGCCCTCCGTCTCGAGCTGCCGCGCGCGCGCATCGACCACCACGCCGATCACCTTGCCGACCACCGTCTTCACCAGGACGTACTGGCCCGCCGGATTCTCCCGCACCTTCTCGGAACTCGACTGCGCAACGGCGGCAACCGGCTGCGAAGGTCCGGAAGACTGGGCCTGCGCGCCGGTTGCCACAAGCAGCGTCAGGAAGACGATCGTTACAGTGCCGGACCTCGCCATTGGACTGTAACGCGCCGGACGTCCTTTCGTTCCGGTTGTGGCCTCGCCTAGCCCATGTACGAACCGCCGTTGACGTGCAGCACCTGACCGGTCATCGCGTTCGATTCGTCGGAGGCGAGGAACACGGCGGTGGACGCGACCTGTTCGGGCGTCAGCAGCTTGCCGCCGAGCGGGATCGTCGCGCGCGCGATCTCGATCAGCTCGGCGTCGGTGTTGCCGTAGCGCGGTTGGGCCGTATCGGTCGTCCCAGGCGCGATGGCGTTCACGCGGATGTTGTAGGGCGCAAGCTCCAGCGCCATCGCGCGCGTCATCGACACCACGCCGCCCTTGCTCGCGCTGTAGTGCACGCCCAGTACCGCGCCGCGCATCGCCTGGGAGGAGAGGTTGATCGCCGAGCCTCCCGGCCTGCCCGCCGCGATCAGCGCCTTGGCAAAGGCGATGGTGGCGAAGCAGCCGGCCTTGAGGTTGATGTCGAGCACATAGTCCCAGTCGCTCTCGCGCATCTCCAGGAACTTCACCCGGGGATAGACGCCGGCATTGTTGACCAGGATGTCGGGCACGCCGAGGACGCGCACCGTCTCGGCGGTCATCGCCTCGATGTCGCCGAGCCTGGCGACATCGGCCTTGATGAGGTGTGCGCGCCGTCCGGCTCGGCCGACGGCGCGCGCGACCTCTTCCGCCGAGGCCTGATCGTCGAGCCACGTCACGGCGACATCCGCGCCTTCCGCCGCCAGCGCGCGCGCGATGGCCGCCCCGATGCCCTGCTGCGCGCCGGTCACCAGCGCCACCTTGCCTGCCAGTCTCATCTAAACTCTCCCTTCCTGAGCCCAACCCTGCCATTTCCGGGCCAGATCGGCCGCGCTTGCGTGGCTCCGGGCGCGCCGCTATAAGCCCCCTTCTTCGGCGGCCTGGCCGTATAGGGCATTGCCTCGGCCGCCAATCGTAACCCTTTGAAAAGGAACGAAAATGCCCAAGATGAAGACCAAGAGCGGGGCCAAGAAGCGTTTTCGCTTCACGGCCACCGGCAAGGTGAAGCATGGCGTCGTCGGCAAGCGCCACGGCATGAGCAAGCGGGGCAACCGCTTCCTGCGCCAGCAGACCGGCATGACGCTGGTCTCCGAGCCCGACACCCGCATCATCAAGCGCAACTTCTTTCCGTACGAGAGGTAGGCCATGGCACGCGTCAAGCGGGGCGTGACGGCACACGCTCGTCACAAGAAGGTCCTCAAGCTCGCCAAGGGCTATCGCGGCCGCGCCAAGGTGGCGTTCCGCGTCGGCATCGAGAAGGTCGAGAAGGGCCTGCAATATGCCTATCGCGACCGGCGCAACAAGAAGCGCACGTTCCGCGGGCTGTGGATCCAGCGCATCAACGCCGCGACGCGCGAGCACGGCCTCACCTACTCGCAGTTCATGAACGGCATCCTGAAGGCCGGCATCGAGGTCGACCGCAAGGTCATGGCCGATCTGGCCGTGCGGGAGCCCGCAGCGTTCAAGGCCCTGGTCGAACAGGCCCAGGCCGCCCTCAAGTAACGTCCGCCGCGCCAGCACGGCGTAGCGGATAGGGATCGCAAGGAGGGAGCCTGGACCGCAGGCTCCCTTTTTTCGTGTTCGGTTTCGAAAGAGAGCGACGGATGGACGATCTTTCGACGATTCGCAGCGAGGCGCTCAGCGCCGTGGAGCAGGCGGCCGATCTCGCCACCCTCGATGCCGCGCGCGTGGCCGCGCTCGGCAAGAAGGGCAGCGTCACCGGCCTGATGAAGACCCTGGGCGGGCTCGCCCCCGAGCAGCGCAAGGAGTTCGGCGCGCGGGTGAACCAGCTCAAGGGCGAGGTCGAAGCCGCGCTCGAGGCGCGCAAGTCGGCGCTGAGCGCGTCGGCGCTCGCCGCCAGGCTCGCCAACGAGAAGGTCGACGTCAGCCTGCCGGCACGGCCTGAAAGCCGAGGTTCTCTGCATCCGATCGGCCAGGTGATGGACGAGCTCGCCGCCATCTTCGGCGAGATGGGCTTCACCTGGGCCGACGGTCCCGACATCGAGGACGACTGGCACAATTTCACCGCGCTCAACATCCCGCCCGACCATCCGGCGCGGCAGATGCAGGACACCTTCTACCTGCCGCCGCGTCCCGACGGCACGCCGATGGTGCTGCGCACCCACACCTCGCCGGTGCAGGCGCGCACCATGCTCGACAAGGGCATCCAGAAGATGCTGGCCGACGGCGGGTCGCTGCGCATCATCGTGCCGGGCCGCACCTTCCGCATCGACAACGACGCCACCCACACGCCGATGTTCCACCAGGTCGAAGGCCTGGTGATCGACCGCACGACCCACATGGGCCATCTCAAGGGCTGCCTGGTCGATTTCTGCCGCGCCTTCTTCGAGGTCGACGACCTGCCGCTACGTTTCCGGCCGTCCTACTTCCCCTTCACCGAACCCTCGGCCGAGGTCGATATCGGCTGCTCGTGGAAGGACGGCGAGCTGCGCATCGGCGCCGGCGATTCGTGGCTGGAGATCCTGGGCTCGGGCATGGTGCATCCCAACGTGATCGCCAATTGCGGCCTCGATCCCGCGATCTACCAGGGCTTCGCCTTCGGCATGGGCATCGACCGCATCGCCATGCTGAAATACGGCATCCCCGACCTGCGCTCCTTCTTCGACTCGGACCTGCGCTGGCTGCGCCATTACGGCTTCTCGGCGCTGGAATGGCCGTCCCTCACCGGAGGGCTGGGCCGATGAAGTTCACGCTGTCCTGGCTCAAGGAGCATCTCGACACGACCGCCTCGCTCGCCGAGCTGCGCGACGGCCTCACCATGCTCGGGCTGGAGGTCGAGGGCATCACCAATCCCGCCGAAACCCTGAAGGGCTTCGTGGTCGGCTACGTGGTCGAGGCCGTGCAGCATCCCAACGCCGACCGCCTGCGCCTGTGCAGGGTCGATACCGGCTCGGGCGTCGTGCAGGTCGTGTGCGGCGCGCCCAACGCGCGCACCGGCATGAAGGGAGTCTTCGCGCCGACCGGCAGCCATATTCCCGGCACCGGCATCACGCTCAAGGCCAGCAAGATCCGCGGCGAGGAAAGCAACGGCATGCTCTGCTCGTTCCGCGAGCTGCAACTGGGCGACGACCATTGCGGCATCATCGACCTGCCCGCCGAGGCCACGACCGGCGCGCCGGCTGCCGAGGCGCTGGAGCTCGACGATCCCGTGATCGAGATCAAGGTCACGCCCAACCGCGGCGATTGCCTGGGCGTGCAGGGCATCGCGCGCGACCTCGCGGCGGCCGGCCTGGGCACGCTGAAGCCGGTCGACACGACCGGGATCGCAGGCGCCTACAGTAGCCCGATCAAGTGGACGCACGGCTACGAGCCCCAGCCCGACAGCCCCTGCCCCATCGTGGTCGGCCGGCATTTCCGCGGCGTCAGGAACGGTCCCTCGCCCGACTGGCTGCAACGCCGCCTGAAGGCGATCGGGCTCAGGCCGATCTCGGCCCTGGTCGACATCACCAACCTCGTGACCTTCGACCTCAACCGGCCGCTGCACGTGTTCGACGCCAGGAAGCTTTCCGGCGACCTGGTCATGCGCCAGGCCCGCGAAGGCGAGCAGATCCTGGCGCTCGACGGCAAGACCTACACGCTCGATCCGTCGGTCTCCGTCATCGCCGACGCCAAGGGCGTGCACGGCATCGGCGGCATCATGGGCGGCGAGGACACCGGCGTGCGCGAGGACACGACTGAGGTCTTCCTCGAAGTCGCCTACTTCCAGCCCATCGGCATCGCCGCCTCGGGCCGCAAGCTCGGAATCCTGTCCGACGCGCGCTACCGCAACGAGCGCGGCATCGATCCGCAGTCCTGCTGGTGGGGGGCGGAGGTGGCGGCGCGCCTGATCCTCGACCTGTGCGGCGGCGAGACCAGCGAGGTCGTGTCGAGCGGGGTCATGCCCGACTGGCAGCGCCGCTTCACGCTGCGCGCCGACCGCGTGAAGACCCTGACGGCCATCGACGTTCCGGCGACCGGGACGACCGAGATCCTGCGCAAGCTCGGCTTCACCGTCGAAGGCGGTGGCCCATGGATCGCCGCCGTGCCGTCGTGGCGGCCCGACATCGTGGGCGAGGCGGACCTCGTCGAGGAAGTCACGCGCGTGTACGGCTTCGACAATATCCCGACGACCTCGCTGCCGCGTCTGTCGCCCACGTCCCGGCCGGTGCGCGATGCGATGCAGCGCCGCACTCCGCTGGCGCGCCGCGCGCTCGGCGCGCGCGGCATGGCCGAGGCCGTGACCTGGTCGTTCCTGCCCTTCAAGCAGGCCGAGCGCTTCGGCGGCGGCGGCGCCGATCTCAGGCTGCTGAATTCGATCGCGTCGGAGCTCGACACGATGCGGCCTTCGATCCTGCCCAACCTGATCGATGCCGCCCAGCGCAACGAGGCGCGCGGGCTTGCCGATCCGGCGCTGTTCGAAGTGGGGCCGCAATACAAGGACGCGACGCCCACCGGCCAGCGCACGGTCGCGGCCGGCCTCCGCCACAACATGGCCGTGCCGCGCAACTGGGCCGGCCCGGCGCGCACCGTCGACGCCTTCGACGCCAAGGCCGATGCGCTGGCCGTGCTGGCCGCGATCGGCGCGCCGGACAATCTCACGACGCAGGCCGGCGCGCCGGACTGGTATCACCCTGGCCGCTCCGGCACGATCAAGCTCGGCGACCGGGTGATGGCCTATTTCGGCGAGTTGCATCCCGAGATCGTCGCCGGCGCCGACCTCAAGGGACCCGCGACGGCGTTCGAAGTGTTCCTCGACGCCCCGCCGCTGCCCAAGGCCAAGGCGACCAAGGCGCGGCCGCCGCTCAAGCTCTCCGCCTTCCAGCCGGTCGAGCGCGATTTCGCCTTCATCGTCGATGCCGACGTCGAGGCGGAGAAGCTCGCGCGGGCGGCGCGCAACGCCGACAAGGTGCTTGTCAGCGCCGCGCAGGTGTTCGACGTTTACGCCGGCAAGGGCGTGCCCGAAGGCAAGAAGTCGCTCGCCATCGCCGTCACTCTGCAGCCGGTCGAGCGGACGCTGACGGATGCGGAGATCGAGGCCGTCTCGAACAGGATCGTGGCGCAGGTTGCCAAGGCGACCGGCGCCGTGCTGCGTGGATAGAATGACCGTCGACAAGACATTGCTGTCATCCCGAGCGCAGCGAGGGACCTTTCCTGCGACCTTAAAGGCCCCTCGCTTCGCTCGGGGTGACAGTGCTTTCGGAACGAACGTCAGCGTACAAGTTTGAATGACATGACCGACCTGTCGTTGATCCGCAATTTCTCGATCATCGCCCACATCGACCACGGCAAGAGCACGCTGGCCGACCGGCTGCTGATGCGCTGCGGCGCGGTGAGCGAGCGCGAGTTCCACGACCAGATGCTCGATTCCATGGACATCGAGCGCGAGCGCGGCATCACCATCAAGGCGCAGACGGTACGGCTGGAATACCCGGCGCTCGACGGCAAGACCTACGTGCTGAACCTGATGGACACGCCGGGCCATGTCGACTTCGCCTACGAGGTCAGCCGCTCGCTGGCGGCCTGCGAGGGCTCGCTGCTGGTGGTCGACGCCAGCCAGGGCGTCGAGGCCCAGACCCTGGCCAACGCCTACCACGCGATCGACGCCAACCACGAGATCATCCCGGTCCTGAACAAGATCGACCTGCCCTCGGCCGATCCCGAGCGCGTCTGCAAGGAGATCGAGGACGTGATCGGCATCGACACGTCCGACGCCATCAAGGTGTCAGCCAAGACCGGGCTCGGCATCGACGATCTCCTGGAGGCGATGGTCAAGCGCCTGCCGCCGCCGACGGGCGACCGCAACGCACCCCTGAAGGCGCTGCTGGTCGACAGCTGGTACGACCCCTATCTCGGCGTCGTCACCCTGGTGCGGGTCAAGGACGGCGTGCTGAAGAAGGGCCAGCGCATCCGCATGATGGCCGCCGCCGCCTCCTACGACCTCGACAAGGTGGGCGTGTTCACGCCCAAGCCCAGGGACGTGGCCGAGCTGGGCCCGGGCGATATCGGATTCATCATCGCCGGCATCAAGACCATCGCCGACTGCAAGGTGGGCGACACGATCACCGACGACCGCAAGCCCGCTTCCGAGATGCTGGCGGGCTTCAAGCCCTCGGTGCCGGTGGTGTTCTGCGGTCTCTTCCCGGCCGATGCCGCGGAGTTCGAGACCTTGCGCGAATTGCTCTCCAAGCTCCGGCTGAACGACTCGTCGTTCCATTTCGAGCCCGAATTCGAGCGCCGCCCTGGGCTTCGGCTTCCGCTGCGGCTTCCTGGGCCTGCTGCATCTCGAGATCGTGCAGGAGCGGCTGGAGCGCGAGTTCGACCTCGACCTCGTCACCACCGCGCCCTCGGTCGTCTACAGGCTCAAGATGACCGACGGCACGGAGCGCGAGCTGCACAATCCGGCCGACTATCCCGACCCGGTGCACATCGAGAGCATGCAGGAGCCGTGGATCAAGGCCACGATCATGACGCCCGACGAGCATCTCGGCTCGGTGCTGACGCTCTGCCAGGAGCGGCGCGGCCAGCAGATCGAGCTCACCTATGCCGGCACGCGCGCCATGGCGGTCTACCGCCTGCCGCTGAACGAGGTGGTGTTCGACTTCTACGACCGGCTGAAGTCGGTGACGCGCGGCTATGCCAGCTTCGACTACGAGATGGTGGGCTACGAGGAAGGCGAGCTGGTGAAGCTCACCATCCTGGTGAACGGCGAGCCGGTCGATGCGCTTTCCATCATCGTGCACAAGAACCAGGCCGAGCACCGCGGCCGGGCGCTGTGCGAGCGGCTGAAGGACCTGATCCCGCGCCAGCTCTTCAAGATCGCCATCCAGGCCGCGATCGGCGGGCGCATCATCGCGCGCGAGACGATCAGCGCGCTGCGCAAGGACGTGCTCGCCAAGTGCTATGGCGGCGACATCAGCCGCAAGAAGAAGCTCCTGGAGAAGCAGAAGAAGGGCAAGAAGCGCATGCGGCAGGTGGGCGACGTGGAGATCCCGCAGTCGGCCTTCATCGCCGCGCTCAAGATGGACAGTCGCTAGGACAGGCCGCGACTGCGCCGCCGCCGCGGCGGCCGCGACGCCAGCAACCCCTCTTCGGGCCGCCCGCCAGGCCGGTTGCCGAGCCAGAAGAACAGCAGGGCCAGGGCAAGGAAGGCCGGAAGCGCGGGAATCAGCAGGATCGGCCGGACGATCCATGTCCACAGGACCACCGACAGATGGCGCTGGACGGCCATCTGCGCGTCGCCCAGCGAGCGGATGTCTAGACGGGACCAGAGATCGCCGAGGCCCAGCAGGCGGAACGACCCTTCCGTCCACCAGGCCAACCCGTCATGCACGACCGCTGCGACGGCCATGGCCAGCAAGAGCCACCCCAAAGCGCGAAACACCACCATCCACCCCCCAATGGCGGCGGCTACCCTAGCCAAAGCGCAGCCTTCGGGGAAGATGGCGTTGCCCGGCCTGTCCACCGCGCTATAAGAGCGGCCGACCGCGCCAGCGGGGACAGGTGGCCGAGTGGTTTAAGGCACACGCTTGGAAAGCGTGCGTGGTGTAACAGCCACCGCGGGTTCGAATCCCGCCCTGTCCGCCAGCTTGCTTCGGTCCGGACCTGAGACATGGGTAACAGACTGTCCCTAAGACATGGGTAGCAACCTCAAGGCTCCGAACCCGCCATGGCAATCGGCGCTGGAACCCTGGCCAGCGCCAATGGAGGAGCGCCTGGATCGGCCTGCCAGGAGAGTTCGATCTCGAAGGTAAGATGGTCCGGCTCCGGCATGTCGGAGCGCAGCGGCTCTTTCAGACGATGCGGGACCGTGATCGCCGGGCCGGATTGCTGAAGCCGAATGGAGCCGGTGCTCTTCAACTCGCGAACGTCACGGTCTCCCTCGGCGAATGCGCGAAGGATAGCCTGATAGTGCAATATTCCGGCCGTCGCCTGGACAGGCAGTTCAAGCGAAAAACCGGCAAGCGTCGTGATCTTCGTCCATACCTGCCCCCACGCGTGAGGGCCCAACCCGATCGACAGATGAGGCGGCGCCTGTAGCAGGAGGAAGCTCGTTTCCGGCACGGAGGTTCTCGGCTGTTTGAAAGGGGTGGCCCAATCATGTGCCGCGATGGCATCGCCGAGCTCGGTCCACGCGGGATTCGCGTCAAGGAATGCCCGCGCCGCGTGAAACGGACCACTCTGCTCGGCATTGTCCATGACGACGATGCCGCCGGGTTGCAGGAGCCTGGCCGACATCAAAAGGTCGAACAAGGCGAACTCGTAGTCGTGGTTTCCGTCGACCAGGACCATGTCGAGCGCGACCTTTCGGCGTTCGAGCTCCATGAGGAAATCCATGGATGACAGCGTGTAGAAGCGCGTGACGTCCTGAAGCTCGCCAGGCCAGGCGGCTATGATTTCAGGACAGCGCCCGGCGCCGAAAGGATCCGCTGTATGGATGATGCCTTGGCCATTCTCCCACAGCGCCCGTGCCATGACTTCGGTGGTCCCGGCATACAGCGTGCCGATTTCGGCAACGACCTTGGGCCGGTGCATCCGGATCAGTGAGAACAGGACCGCACGCGAATGATCGCTCATCAGCGACCGAGAGGGATAACCGGTAAAGTAGGCCAGCACCTTGGCGTAGGCCGGAGACGCCAGCGTATCAGCGATCGGCTGCAGGGCGATTTCGCCGAGCGGGGCCATCGGGCGCACTTCACTTGGCGGCGATACCGGCTGGTGATCGGTGAATGATTTTCTCCAGCCCAGTCTTCTCAACACATTCATCGGCGGCAGACTACAGAATGCTCCGCGAGCCCGAAACCCTTCTCGCCGCTTGGTGGCGGGAGGATGCCGAAATGACGCCGTCATCGCGCCCGCGCCTAGATCATGGCCATGCCGCCGCTGACGCCGAGATGCTGGCCGGTGACGAAGGACGCTTCCGGCGCGCCGAAGAAGGCCACGGCCGCCGCGACCTCGGTGGGATGCGACGGCCGGCCCATGCTGAGGCGCGCGCCGCCGCCGAGGCGCGCCAGCTCCTCCATCACGCCGGGGCCGGTCCAGCTCGGGTCGCGCACCGAGTCGGTCGGCGCGGGATCGCCGTCGGCCGCCGTCTCGATGCCGCCGGGCGACACGCAGTTCACGGTGATGCCCTGGGTGATGACCTCGCCCGCGAGCGTCACGGTGAGGCCCACCATCGAGCCCTTGCCGACGCCGGCCAGCAGGGTGTGGAAGGGCGCGCCCGTGCGCCAGGCCTCGCCGCCGATATTGACGATGCGGCCGTAGCGGCGCTCGATCATGGCCGGCAGGACGGCCTTGCAGCAGCGCAGCGTGTTCCACACGTTCCAGTCGACCGCCTTCTGCAGCAGCTCCTCGGTGAAGTCGACCAGGCGCAGGCGGATCAGGGCGGCGGCGTTGTTGACCAGCGTGTCGACGCGGCCGAACGCCTTCAGTGTCTCGGCCACGACCTCGTCGGCCACGCCCGGCCGGCTGAGATCGCCGCCCAGGCCGAGGAACGCCTGGTTGGTCTCCTTCTGCAGCAGGCCGGCCGCCCGCTTCACCTTCTCCTCCTGCACGTCGACCATGACGACGCTGGCCCCTTCCTCGCCCAGGCGCCGCGCGATGACGCGGCCCAGGCCCTGCGCCGCGCCTGTGACGATGGCGACGCGGCCTTCATAGCGCCGGCATTCGGTCCTGACGGCGAAGGCCTGCGTCCTGGCGGCATGGGGCGCGCTCATCGGGCCTCTCCCAGGAAGCGCGCCGCGTTGCCCGACAGCAACAGGCCGCGATGCTCGGCCGAAAGCTGCAGCGCCTCGACGGCGCCGACCGGATCGGTCTCCTGGATGGAGAAGGGATGGTCGGTCCCCAGGCAAAGCTGCGTCACGCCGAAGCGCTCGATCAGGAAGGCCAATGTCTTGGGATCGTAGACCAGCGTGTCGTAGTAGAGCTTGCGCGCCTGCTCGGCCGGCGACGGCACCTTCTCTCTCAGGTCCTTCATGCTCTTCCAGCCATGCATCAGCCGCGGCAGCACGAGACCGAAGACGCCGCCGCCATGGCTGAAGGCGATGCGCAGCCGGGGATGGCGTGCCAGCATGCCGCCCACCATCAGCGAGGCTATGCTGACCGCCGTCTCGCAGGGAAACGCCACCAGCGCCGGCATCGCCGGCGGTCCGATCAGCCGGTCCGTGCCCGCCGGATGCAGCGCATGCACGAACACCGCCGCGCCCAGCTCCTCGGCCGCCTGGAAGAACGGCTCGAAGCGCGGATCGCCGATCGACACGCCGTTGACGTTGGTGCCGATCTCCACGCCGCGAAACACGCCGGTCTTCATGAGGCCCTCCAGCTCGCGCGCCGCGCGCTCGGGATCCTGCATCGGCACCATGCCCAGCCCGGCGAAGCGGCCGCCGCCCTCGCCCACCATGGCGGCGATGGTGTCGTTGACGTGCCGGCCCAGCGTCTCGGCGTCTTCCGGCTCCAGCCAGTAGGACAGCAGCTCGGGCATGGGCGACAGCACCTGGCGCGTGATGCGGCTCCCGGCCATCGCCTCGAGGCGGCGCTCGATGCTCCAGCACTCGTCGGTCACGGTGCGGAACACCTTGCCGGCGATCATGACGTTGCAGTGATGGCAGTCGTGACCCGGCGCCATCGACGGCCAGCGCACGCTGGCGTGGCGTCCGGCGTAGGCCGGAAAGCTGGCCGGCACGATATGGGTGTGGATGTCGACGGCGTGCGGGTTCATTTCTGCGACCTGTTAGAAAATCAGGGACGGGGCGCGATCCTGCCAGTCCGCGCGTCGACCGACAACGCAGTTGACGGCGGCACGACCGGCGCGCCATCAGGAAGAGGGAGATCGCAAGATGAAATTGAACGACAAGGTCGCCATCGTCACCGGCACCAGCCCCAATATCGGCGGCGGCATCGCCGAGGCGCTGGCGGCGGAGGGCGCGGCCGTGGTCTGCGTCGACGCCAATCCGTCAAACGCCGGGGACTGCGCGAAATACATCGAAGGTGCGGGCGGCCGCGCCTTGGCGGTGACCTGCGACGTGTGCGACGAGCCCCAGGTCTCCGCCGCGGTCAGCAAGGCCTGCGATGCCTTCGGCAAGGTCGACGTCCTGGTGAACAATGCCGTGCTGTTCAACAAGAAGGGGGTGCTCGACATGCCGCTCGACGAGTGGCGCCGGCAGATCGACGTCATCCTGACCGGCAGCTTCCTGTTCACCAAGCATGCGGCGCAGGCGATGATCGGCCGCGGCGTGCGCGGCAGCATCATCAACATCATCTCGACTGCGGGCCACCAGGGCGAGCCGCGCAACATCGGCTACAGCACGGCCAAATCGGGCCTGCTCAATTTCACCCGCTCGGCCGCCATGGAGCTGGTGGGCCATGGCATCCGGGTCAACAGCCTGACGCCGACCGCGACGGATCCCAGCGAGGCGGCCGAACGGGCGGTCCGCTGGGGCCGCCCGCCCGGCAGCGTGCCGCCGCCCTCGGCCGCCTTCGAGAACTACCGGCTGGGCGTGCCGATGCAGAAGCTGCCCAGGCCCAGCGACTACGGCCGGGCCGTGGCGTTCATGGCGTCCTCCGAGGCCGAGATGATGACCGGCACGGACCTGCGCATCGATGCCGGCGCGGTGGCGCGCTACTGGGCCTGGAACCCTGCACGGTGACCGGCCGGCGCACGTCCAGGACCCCGAAATCGCCGCCGGGCCTGAAGCCGCGTGCCTTCGAGGAGATCTGCGAGCGCATCCGCGACCAGCTCGCCGCCGGCAAGCTCAGGCCGGGCGACAAGCTTCCCGCCGAGCGCGAGCTCGCGCAGCAACTGGGCGTCAGCCGCAGCGCACTGCGCGAGGCCCTGCGCAGCCTCGAGATCGCCGGCGTCATCCAGCTCAGGAAGGGTGTGAAAGGCGGCGCCTTCGTGCAGTCGGGCGATCCGGCGAGCCTGACGCGCGTCATGCAGGACCTGGTGCATCTCGGCGCCATATCGCTGGCCGACCTCACCGAGGCGCGGCTGCTGATCCAGAGCGGCATCGTGCGGTTGGCCTGCGAACGCGCGACGGAAGAGGACATCGCGGCCATCGGGCACAACATCGACACGCTCGAGGAGGCCACGCGGCTCGGCCGGCATGACGAGCGCCGCGCCGCCATCACCGCGTTCTACCGCTTGTTGGCGCTGGCGACCCGCAACGAGATCCTGACCATCCTGGTCGATGCCATCGCCGCCATCCTGCTGCGCTTCCTGCAACAGGTGACCGACGAGCTGCCCGGCCTGATCGCCTCGCGCCGCCGCTTCTTCCGCCATCTGCAGGCGCGCGACGCAGACAGAGCGACGCGCGAACTCGAAGACCATCTCGCCAAGCTGCACGGGCTGCTCGCCGCCACCTACCCGTCGGCGCGGGTCCCGGCGCGTCTCGCACAGCGACCGGCGCGCCGGCGCAAATAAATGGTCTGACCATTCTTGACGGGTTTTGGCCGCCTGTCCGATACTCCCGGCAAATGCGAGGCAATCGCCGCGACCTTCGCGGCGGGCAATGTCCTCGCGCCAACGGAGGAAACCACGTGCTGAAGCCGGTCTTGCGGGTCGTTGCCTTTGGAATAGCCGTCGCCCTCGTCTCGTCCGCGCACGCCGAGACCTGGCCCGACCGGCCGGTGAAGATCGTCCTCGGCGTGCCGCCGGGCGGCGGCCTGGACGTGCTGGTGCGGGGCGTGGCGCAGGAGCTTTCGGTCAAGTGGGACAAGCCGGTGGTCGTGGAGAACCGCCCGGGCGCCAGCGGCCTGATCGCCGCCGAAGGCGTCGTCAACTCGGCGCCCGACGGCTACACCCTGCTGGCGACCACCGACCAGATCTACATGGGCAATCGCTACGCCTTCAAGAACCTGCCCTACAATCCCGACACCAGCTTCGCCAACATCACCATCATGGCGCGGGCCGAGCAGTTCCTGCTGGCCAACGCCAAGGTGCCGGCCAAGACCCTGCCTGAGCTGGTGGCGGACGCGAAGAAGAAGCCCGACTCGCTGGCCTACGGCTCCTGGGGCGAGGGCAGCCCGCCGAATCTCGTCTACGAGACGCTGAACAAGGAAACCGGCACGAAGTTCCTGCATGTCCCCTACAAGGGCGTCGCCCCGGTCCTGACCGCGCTGACCGCCGACGAGGTCCAGCTCTCGGTCGGCAGCAGCGGCGTCGCGGGGGCGCTCCTGCGGGCCGGCAAGCTCCGGGCGCTGGCGCTCGCCGCCAAGCAGCGCTCGCCGCTCTTTCCCGACGTGCCGACCACGACCGAGGCCGGCTTTCCCCAGCTCCAGTCCTTCATCTGGTTCGGCCTGGCGGCGCCGGCCGGGACGCCGGGCGCCATCGTCGACAAGATCAGCGCCGACGTCCGCGGCGTCCTCGAGCAGCCCGCCTTCACCGAACGATTCATCACCACGCCGGGCTGGAAGACGATCGCCAGCACACCAGCCGAGACCAACCAGATCATCAAGAACGAACTGCCGATCATCCGCGACATGAGCGCGGCGGCCGGAGTCAAACCGCAGTAAACCCGGAGCGATCCATGAACGGTCACAGGTCTTCGACGCAGGAGCTTGCCGAGCTGGTCATCGACGATCGGCGCGAGGCGCAATTCAAGGTACATCGCCGCGCCTTCGTCGACGACGAGATCCTGGCCCTCGAGCGAGAGCGCGTCTTCTCCAGGTGCTGGCTCTATCTCGGCCATGTCTCCGAGGTGATGAAGCCCGGCGACTTCGTCGCGCGCCGCGTGGGCGGGAGGCCGCTGCTGTTCACGCGCGACCGCGACGGCAAGGTCAATGCGATCTACAACACCTGCCCGCACCGCGGCGCCATGGTGTGCCGCGACCGTTCCGGCAACCGCCGGGCCTTCACCTGCGGCTATCACGCCTGGACGTTCGACGAGAAGGGCCGCTTCGTCGGCATGCCCGGCCGCGAGGCGCTGCCGCCCGGCGCCACCGAGAACTGCAGGCTCGACCTCGTCCATGTCGAGCGCATGGAGGAGTTCCGCGGCTTCGTCTTCGTCTGCTTCGACCGCACTGCCATGTCGCTGCGCGACTACCTCGCCGGCGCGGCCGAGTACCTGGAGTACGTGGCCGACCAGGGCGCCGACGGCATGGAGATCGTGGTCGGCTCGCAGGACTACTGTGTCGGCGCCAACTGGAAGCTGCTGCAGGAGAACAGCGCCGACGGCTATCATGGCGTGCCGACTCACTCGACCTATTTCGACTACCTGCGCTCGCGCGACAAATCGAGCTTCACCACCATGAACTCGCGCGGCTGGGTGAAGAATCTCGGCAACGGCCACGCCGTATCCGAATCGATCGGCCTGCTGCCGTGGGGCCGCCCCTACGCACGCTGGGCGCCCGGCTGGGGCGAGGAATCCAAGGCGGAAGTGGAGGCGCTCAACAAGGAGATCATGGACCGGCTGGGACCCGAGCGCGGCAACGTCGTGGCCAACGGCGACCGCAACCTGCTGATCTTCCCCAACCTGGTGGTCAACGACGTGATGGCGACCACGGTCCGCACCTTCTACCCGGTCAGGCCCGACCATATGGAGGTGAGCGCCTGGTGCATCGCGCCCAAGGGCGAGAGCGCGAGCTCGCGCGACCGCCGCCTGCGCAATTTCGTCGAATTCCTGGGGCCGGCGGGATTCGCCACGCCCGACGACGTGGAAATGCTCGAGCTCTGCCAACGCGGCTACGCCAACTACGAATCGGCGCCCTACAACGACCTGTCGCGCGGCATGCTGAGCAACGCGCCGACCAAGACCGACGAGCTGCAGATGCGCACCTTCTGGCGGCGCTGGCGCCAGCTCGTGTCGGGCGATCCCTCCCTCGAACTGACGGGGCCCTGACCGATGCCGCTCACCCGGTCCGACGCCGAGGATTTCCTGATCCGCGAGGCCGCCCTGCTCGACGCCTGGAAGCTCGAGGAATGGGCGGCGCTCTTCACCGAGGACGGCGAGTACCTGGTGCCCGCCACCGACGATCCCGAGGGCAAGCCGGGCCAGTCGCTGTTCCTGATCTACGACGACCGCCACCGCCTGGGCGAGCGTGCCAAGCGCCTGCTCAAGAAGACCGCGCATGCCGAGGCGCCGCATTCGCGCACGCGCCACATGACCAGCAATGTCGTGGTCGGCCCGGGCGAGGGCGATGTCGTACCCGTATCCTGCAACTTCGTGGTCTTCCGCAGCCGCATGGAAGTGACCAACATCTATCCCGGCCATGCCGAGTACCTGCTGGTCGAGGGCAGCGACGGGCTGCGCATCCGCAGCAAGAAGGCCGTGCTCGACGTGGACGCGCTGCGTCCCCACGGCAAGATCAGCATCATCCTCTAGCCAGGGAGCAGACCGATGGAAGGCTACGAGAAGCTGGGTTACATCGCGCTCAATGTCGGCGACGTCGCCAGGTCACGCGACTTCTACGAAAAGCAGGTCGGGCTTCAGCCCAGCGGCGAGGCCGAGGGCGTGGCCTTCCTGCGCTGCAGCGAGGACCACCATTCGATCGCGCTCTACCGCTCCGACAGGCCGGGCCTGAAGCGTGCCGGCTTCGAGATGAAGAGCGAGCAGGCGCTCGACGATCTCGGGCAGCGCCTGGCCGGCGAAGGGCTCGCGGTGGTCGAGGTGCCGGCGGTGGAGCGCAAGGCGCTGGGCCTGGGGCGCGCCTTCCGCATCAGCGAGCCGCACACCGGCGCCACCTACGAATTCTATGCCAGCATGCGCCAATATGGCGGCCAGCCCTTCCAGCCGACGGTGGCCAAGATCCAGCGGCTGGGACATTTCGTGCTGAAGGTCCCCGATTTCGAAGGCGCCTGCCTGTTCCATACCAGGGTGCTGGGCTTTCGCGTCTCCGACATGATCGACGGCGCGATCTGCTTCATGCGCTGCCATCCCAACCCCTATCACCATGGCGTGGGCCTGGGAAAAGCCAGCGAGGCGCTGCTGCATCACGTGAACTTCATGGTCACCGAGGTCGACGATATCGGCCGCGCCATCTCGCGCTTCAACAAGGCGCAAGTGCCGATCGTCAACGGCCCCGGGCGGCATCCGCCGTCGGGCAGCATGTTCCTCTATTACCTCGATCCCGACGGCATCACGGTCGAATACAGCTTCGGCATGGAGGAGTTCCCGGCCGACGGCGCGCGCAAGCCGCGCGTCATGGAGCCGATCAAGGCCTCCATCGACTACTGGGACAGCTTCCTCGACCCACGCAAGGCGACGGTCGGCGCGATCGAGACTTTCGATGCCGCCTCGGCCCGGCAACGCGCCGCGGCCGAATAGCCGGATATCCCAAGCCGCTTGTCGGCGCCGGAGCGGCCGTGTCACGATCAGCCAACGGCCAGCAAAAGCTGGCCGGGTCGGAGGAAACAATGGCAGGCAGCATCACGGTCGCGAAGTTCCGCGACGTCGCCAACGGTTTGCAGGAGGGCCAGTTCGCCGTCGGCGAGCGGGTCAAGATCAAGGGGCTGAGCGACCTCGACCCGATCTACAAGGCCTTGCTCGACCGGCCGATCACGGTGACGCTCGGGCTGATCGGGCCGGACGGCCGCATCGGGCTGACGCCGATGTGGTTCGACTACGAGGGCGACAAGGTTCTGGTGAACACCGCCTCGCACCGGCCCAAGTGCGCGTGGATCCGCAAGAACCCGAAGTTCACCCTCCTGATCGTCAATCCCGACAACGCCTACCACTGGGTCCAGCTCAAATGCAGCGTCGAGCGCGAGGAGCACGAGTGGGATCCGGGCGGCGAGCGCGTCACCCGGCAGCTCGACAAGATCTGGACCAAGTACACGGGCAACCCGCCGCCCTACGGGCTGCGCGACCCCGCGATCGACGAAAAGCGCGTGCTGTTCATCTGCAATGTCGACCGTATCGCGACCTTCGGCAAGCCGTGATCGCATGACTGGACCGTGAGCCGTCAGGCCCACGGTCCCATGACATTCAGTGCACCGGATCGAGCACCACGACAGGAATCTCGCGGTCGCCGGCCTTGCGCCGGTAGTCCTCGTAGGGCGGCCAGAACTCGACGGCCTGCTTCCACAGCCGGGCCCGCTCTTCGCCGCTCGCGGTGCGGGCGCGGGCTTTCAGCCTGGCGGTCCCGACCTGCACATCGACCTCCGGATGGGCGAGGATGTTGCGATACCAGCCGGGATGCTCGGGCGCGCCGCCCTTGGACGCGACGACGAAATAACTGTCGCCCGCGCGGCCATAGAACAGCGGGAAGAGGTACTTGTCGCCGGACTTCCGCCCGGTCGTGGTCAACAGCAGCGAGGGAACCGTCCTCGGCGGCACGTTGGGCATGTTGATCGTGTACATGTGGCCCTCGGTGCCGCCGCTCGACAGGTAGGCGTCGACGTGATCCTTCATCCATTTCGGCAGGTTGGGCGGGAGCTTGGCTTCGGTCATGGCTCATCCATAGTTGAGTTTCAGGCCCGGCTCCGGCCAGCGCAGGGTGCCCAGCCGTCCGGTGTCCGACAGGGTTATGTAGGCCGTCCTGAGGTCGGCGCCACCAAAACAAATATTGGTGGGATAGATGTCGGGCATCTTCACTTCGCGCACGATCGCGCCGGCTGGCGAGATCTCCGTGATCATGCCCGTGGTGAGGGTGGCCACGGCGATATTGCCGCTTTGCATCAGTGCCAGGCTGTCGAAGCGCGCCGGCCCCGGCAGGCCGGCAATGACGCGGCCGCTGTGCGGCGCATGGCCGGAGGGGCTGCGCAGGAGCCCCGGCCCCTCGACGTCGAAGGCCCACAGGCGCGCGCCCTCGGTATCGGCGACGTAGAGCGTGTTGCCGTCGGGCGAGAGGCCGCAGCCGTTGGGGCTCAGCATCGGATAGGCCAGGCAGGCGATCTTCGATCCGTCCGGCAGGGCATAGTACAGCCCGCCATGATCGCGATGGCGGGCGTAGCGCTTGCCGAGATCGGTGAAATAGAAGCCGCCGTGGCGGTCGAAGACGATGTCGTTGGGAGCCGAAAGCTTGTGCCCGCCGCATTCGGTGTAGAGCGTCGTGGCCGCACCGGTCTTGGCGTCAAGGCGCTGGATGGAGCCGAATTTGTAGTCGGGATGCGGCCCCTGCCCCATCGACACACCTTCGACATAGCGGCTGCCGCCGTTGTTGCAGAGATAGAGGGCGCCGTCGGGACCGACCGCCAGTCCGTTCGGGCCGCCGCCCGTCTCCGAGAAGACCGACACCTTGCCGTCGGCCGCCACCCGCGAGCAGCGATTGTTGCGGATCTCCGTCAGGATCACCGAGCCGTCGGCCATCGCCACCGGCCCTTCGGGAAAGCCCAGCCCGGTGGCCAGGATCTTCACGTCGCTCATCTCAGGCCGCCTTCGCCGTCGCCGCAGCCTTCCACGACTTGAGCACCGGCAGCACCTCCTTGGCGAACAGTTTCAGCCCGCGCTCGGAGACCTCGTAGGGCGTGCCGCCGAAGCGGAAGGCCACGTTCATCTCGAAATCGCCCACCGCCTTCCGGCGTTCCTCGAGCCCGCGCAGGATCTTGTCGGGCGTGCCCCAACTCGCGGCCTTCATGAAACCGGCGACAGCCCCTTCGAGGCCGCCCTTGCGCGCGATCTCGGCCTTCTGCTGGTAGGCGTCGTAACCCTTCACCGTCTTGAAGTGCTCGCCCAGGAATTCGTAGTGGTGGAAATTGCTTTCAACGAACTTGCCCTGGTACTGGCGCGCCTCGTCCTCGGTCTCGGCGAGGTTGCTGCCGCAGACACAGAACTCGGTGAGCATGATCGTCGGCGGTTCGCTGCCGTGATACTTGCGGTGCAGCGTGCGCCCCAGCTCGATCTGCGGCACGCGCATCTCCCACGGGCGGTCGGCGAACATCACGATATGGGCGCCGAGCCTGGCCGCCGAATCGACGGAGTCCTCGCTCGAGGCCACGGCGTAGATGCGCCCGTCGAAGGAGTGCTGCGGGCGCGGACGGATCTCGATGCGCGGCTGCTTGTAGTATTTGCCGTCGCCTTCCATGAAGCCGGTCTTGAGCGCGTCGATGATCATGGGCGCCGCCTCGTCGAAACGGCCGCGCGATTCGTCCATGCTGAGGCGAAACGCGGCGAACTCGCGTCGCGCCAGGCCGCGCCCCAGTCCCAGGCGCAGCCGGCCCTTGCACAGCAGGTCGAGCACGGCGGCGTTCTCGGCGACGCGCAGCGGATCGTGCCAGGGCAGGATGACCGCCGCGGTGCCGACGTCGATGTCGGGGCAGAGTGCCGCCAGATGGGTCATGAGCTGGATATTGTCGGGCACGAACGAGTAGTCGTTGAAATGATGCTCGGCCGACCACAGGCAGTCGAAGCCCGAATTCGGCGGCCAGTCGCGCCAGGCGGATCTCCTCATCCCACACCCGCGCGTCGGAGCAGTTCTGCCAGCCGTAGCTGGCGAACACCATCATCATGCCGACATCCATCACCCTTCCTCCTGGTGCGTTTGCTTTCGTTGCCGGAAATGCTTTCATGGCCCAGCCGCCGCCGCAAGCCGCGCCCGCGGCCGCAACATCGATGGGCAAAACGCATGCAGATCGGCTTCAACCTGCCCAACTCCGGCCCGCTCTCCAAGGTGGCGTCGATGACCAGGATCGCCGTCGAGGGCGAAGCGATGGGCTTCGACTACCTCACCCTGACCGACCATGTCGTGCTGCCCGACACCAAGGTGCCGGGCTATCCCTATTCCGAAAGCGGCGAGTTCTACGAGGATGCGCCGACCGAGCGGCACGAGCAGCTTCTTGGCATGGCCTATGTCGCGGCCAAGACCTCGCGCATCCGCCTGGTGGCCGCGGTCCTGGTGGTGCCGCATCGCCCGGCCGTGCTGACCGCCAAGATGCTGGCCACGCTCGACGTGCTCTCCGGCGGCCGGCTGGTCGTGGGCATCGGCGCGGGCTGGCTGAAGGCGGAGTTCGATGCGGTCGTCACCACGCCCTTCGCCGAGCGCGGCGCCGTGACCGACGAATACATCGACGCCTTCCGAGTGCTGTGGACCGAGCCGTCTCCGCGTTTCGCCGGCAAATACACGCGCTTCGACGGGATCGTGCTGGAACCCAAGCCGGTGCAGCGTCCCTATCCGCCGCTCTGGATCGGCGGCGAAAGCGGCCCTTCGATGCGCCGGGCGGCGCGCGTGGGCGACGCCTGGTATCCGATCGGCAGCAACAACAAGCATCTGCTCGACACGCTGCCCCGCCTCGAGGCGGGCATTGCGCGGCTGCGCAAGATGACCGCCGACGCCGGACGAGACCCTGCCGCGATCGGCATCGTCTACCGCATCAAGCGCTACGGCGCGGCCGTGCCGCCTCTCGCGTCGGACGGCGGGCGACGGCTGTTCTCCGGCAGCGACGCCGACATCGCGGCCGACCTCAGCGCCCTGCGCGACAGGGGCGTGACCGCGGTGGACATCGATTTCGGCCGTCCGGACGCCGACGCCGTGCTCGCGGAAATGCGCCGCTTCAGGGCGGCCGTGATCGACAGGATCTGAAGGTCAGTTCCTGCCCCTGAGCCGGGTCAGGTAGTCTACGATGGGTGTCACGTCGGCGTTGCTGATGGGCGCCTTGTAGGCGTGGCGCATCTTCTCCACCAGCCGTTGCCAGGTCTCTCGCGGAAGCGGCGGCTGCGCCAGGACCATCCCCGCCGAATGGCAGGCCAGGCAATTGCCGCTGATCACATCGACGCCGGGACCGTCGGGGAAACTCCGGTCGCCAAAGAGCAGGTCGATTTCGACAGAGTGAAAGCGCGCAGGGTGATCGGCAGCCCGGGCTGGAAGTTCTCCGGCCGCGGCGGCGATCGCGACCAGCACGAGGAAACGGAACGAGGGCGCACGCACCGTCACCTCCTCAAGCCGCGGTCAAGGTCACGGATTCGACGACATTGCGCATGAAGCCGCCGCGGTTCCAGCCCGCGCTCAGTGGCTGCTCCTCGCCATCGCTGTTGGTGCATCTGATCAGGACGGTGAGCCTGCCGCGGACCGGCGTGATCGAAGCCTCCCAGCGGCGGAAGCCATACTTGCCTTCGTCCGCACCCAGACGCGCATCCCGCCACGTCCTGCCATCGTCCGACGACAAGGCGACGCGCTTGACGCCGCCATCTCCGCCGAAGGCGATGCCTCGCAGGACGACCGGCGCACCCGCGGCGACACGATCGCCGGACCGAACGCTGGTGAAGAAGGATCGCGGGTTCATGCGGCCGACAGGCTTCATCGGCACCTGTCCGGCGTTCGGCTCCATGCTTGCCTTCGGGTTGTCCGGCACGCGATAGGCCTCGGTCATCCAGTAGTTCTTGTCCGCGCGGTCGAGCACCTCGATGTCGCTCAACATCTTGAGCCAGAAGGTCCCATACCAGCCCGGCACGACCAGCCTCAGCGGAAAGCCGTTCAGGAACGGCAACTGCTCGCCATTCATGGCATAGGCGATCAACACCTCGCCGTCGCGCGCATGGTCCATGGCCAACGACTTCATGAAATCGGGGCCTCCCGGCATAACCGATCCATCCAGTCCCTTGAACCTGACCGCGACGGCGCCGGTCTTGACGCCGGCGCGATCGAGCACGTCCTTCAATCGCACGCCGGTCCAACGCGCGTTGCCCATTGCCCCGTTGCCCCATTGAGCCCCCGAGACACGCGGCTGCAGGAAACCGCGCGAGTTGCCGGCGCACTGATTGACCGCGACCAGCTCGACCGATGGCATCGCCAGAAGATCGGCAAGCGACAGGTCCAGGTTTCTGTCGACCCGGCCGTGGACGCGCAGCCGGAAGGCCCCAGCATCGATCCGAGTCGGGATGTTCGACCAGTGCCACCGGACATAGAAGCGGTCGTTCGGCGTAATCAGGCTTTTGTCGAAGACCGCCATCGGCGTCTCGAGAAGCGGCGGCCGCGTTCTCTGCAAAATCATCTCCGCCTTGCCTGGAAAAGCCGCGGTCAGGGCTCTTTCGCCATCGCCGCCGGGCAGATGGAGATTCACCCTTGCATTGGCCAGCGCGAAGCGCGGCATGAAGGACCCGCCGCCGAGCGCGGCGGTCGCCAGCAAAGTGCGTCGATTCAAAGTGCGCATTCCCGGAGCCTGCCTTCGTCCCTAGGCGCTTTCTTTTCCAACAGCACGCGAGGTTTCATGGCGATATCATCGGTCCCGACAGATATCGTTCGCCGGCTCGAGCGCGGGCTAGGTGTCGTCCGGAAGGTTGACCACGATGGGCGTCGGCGTGCTGCGCACGACGACCCAGCGAAAGGATTCCGTCCGCGACGGATTGATCTCCCTGTGCGGCAGCAAGGCCGGTACATGGATGAAGTCGCCCGCCCTTGCGGTTGCGGTGTATTCGCCCTTCGCGCCCCAGCGCAGCTCGCAAGCGCCCGACAGGACATAGGCGATCGTCTGCTGCGTGCCATGGTGATGGATGGCCGTGCGGGCTCCCGGCTCGACCTCGAACAAGCCGGCCCACATGGCTGAATCGAGCCCGATTTCGGGGGCGATCGCGGCCAGGCGAAGCGAGCCGGGCGTTTGCGCCGTCCCGCGGTCGAAATGGTCCGGGCTGACGATCTGGATGGGGGAATATACTGTCGCCATGTCCTTGCTCCCGATCATTGGGTCGATCGGGACATGGGCACGCATGTGGAATCTGCTTGCCGGGAATTGCCTGCGCTGCCCTGTGCTTGCCGTGTTTGCGCGCTCTCGCGCCGAGCGGTCACTCCGCGAGACGGACCTCCCCCGAACCGTCGTCCGGCAGAGATGGGGTCGACACTGCCTGCGGCGCATCCCCGGACCCAGGCTTCCGGCGCAGGCGATCGAGGAACAGGAAGACGACCGGGGTCGTGTAGAGCGTGAGGATCTGGCTCACGGCGAGGCCGCCGACGATGGCGTAGCCCAGCGGCTGGCGGATTTCCGAGCCGGCGCCCGTGCCCAGCATCAGCGGCACCGCGCCCAGGAGCGCGGCCATGGTCGTCATCAGGATCGGCCGGAAACGCAGGATGCAGGCCTGGTAGATCGCCTGTTCCGGCGTCATGCCGTGGTGGCGCTCGGCCTCGAGTGCAAAGTCGATCAGCATGATGCCGTTCTTCTTGACGATGCCGATCAGCAGGATGATGCCGACCATGGCGATGACGCTGAGGTCGAAGTTGAAGGCCATCAGCAGCAGGAGCGCGCCGAGGCCGGCCGAAGGCAAAGTCGAAAGGATCGTGATGGGGTGGATGGTGCTCTCGTAGAGCATGCCGAGGATCAGGTAGATCACGACCAGCGCCGCCAGGACCAGGATCGGCGTGCTCGACAGCGACGCCTGGAAGGCCTGCGCGTTGCCCTGGAAGCTCGTCGCCAGCGACAGCGGCTTGCCGAGCTCCCTCTCCATCTTCTGGATGGACGCGACCGCCTCGCCGATCGACGTGCCCGGCATGAGGTTGAAGGAGATCGTGACGGCCGGGAACTGGCCCTGGTGGTTGACGACCAGGGGCGCCACCTTGACGACGCTGGTGACCAAGGTCCTGAGCGGCACCTGCTGGCCGGCCGATGACCTCACATAGATGTCGTTCAACGCCTCGGGGCCGAACTGGAACCTGGGCTGCACCTCGAGGATGAGGTGATACTGGTTCAGCATGGTGTACATCGTCGACACGATGCGCTGGCCGAAGGCGTCGTCGAGCGTGTTGTCGATGGTCGCCGGCAGGATGCCGTAGCTCGAGGCGACTTCGCGATTGACCGTGATGTCGAGCAGGGGGCCGGCATTCTCCTGGTCGGTGGCGACGTCGGTGATGCCCGGAAGGGTCCTGATCCTGTCGAGGAAAAGCGCCGCCCAGCGGCCAAGCTCGCCGGGATCGGCATCGGCCAAGGTGTACTGGTACTGGGTCTTGGCCAGCCGGCCGCCGATGGTGATGTCCTGCGCCGCCTGCATGTAGAGCCTGATGCCCTGGATCCTGGCGAGGCGCCTGCTCAGGCGGCGGATCACCTGGTCCGCCGTGGCGTCCCGCTGGCCGTGCGGCTTCAGGGCGATGAAGACACGACCGTTGTTGATGGTGGTGGTGCCGCCTCCGGCGCCGATCGCCGATCCGACGGACGCTACCGCCGGGTCCTCCAGGACCGCATCGATGACGGCCTTCTGGCGCTCGGCCATGGCGGCATAGGAGATGTCCTGCGCAGCTTCGGAGAGGCCGATGATCAGGCCGGTATCCTGCTGGGGAAAGAAGCCCTTGGGGATGACGACGTAGAGATAGCCGGTGAGCGCGATCGTGCCCAGCATCACCGCAAGGGTGACCACGCGGTGCCTCAGCACGACCTTTAGACCGGCCTCGTAGAGATGCAGCAGCGCCTCGAAGCCGCGCTCGGACAGGCGATAGATCGGCCCGTGCTCGCGTTGCTGGTGCCTGAGCAGGTGCGCGCACATCATCGGCGTGAGCGTCAGCGAGATGAGGAGCGAAAGCACGAGCGCGACCGTCACGGCGACGGCGAACTCGCGGAACAGCAGGCCGACATAGCCGCCCATCAGGAACAGGGGAATGAACACGGCGATCAGCGACAGCGTGATCGACACGATGGTGAAGCCGATCTCGCGCGATCCCCTCAGCGCCGCCTCCAGGGGCGAGGCGCCCTCCTCGAGATGGCGCACGACGTTCTCGATCACGACCACGGCATCGTCGACCACGAAGCCGACCGCGATCGACAGCGCCATGAGCGAAAGATTGTCCAGCGTGTAGCCGAGCTCGTAGAGCACCGCGAAGGTGCCGATGAGCGACAGCGGCACGGTGACGGCCGGAATGATGGTGGCCCAGACATTGCGCAGGAAGAGAAAGATCACCAGCACCACCAGCGCCACGGTCAGCAGCAGGGTCCCCTGCACGTCGCTGATCGAGGCGCGGATGGTCTCGGTGCGATCGGAGATGATGTCGACCTTGATCGCCGCCGGGATCGAGGCCTGCAGCACCGGCAGCATCGCCTTGACCCGGGCGACCGTCTCGATGACGTTGGCGCCGGGCTGGCGCTGGATCGCGAGGATGATGGCGCGCTTGTGGTTGTACCAGCCGGCGATCAGGTCGTTCTCCGGGCCATCGATCGCCTTGCCGACATCGCGCACCCGCACCGGGGAGCCGTTGCGGTAGGCCAGGACCAGCGAATTGTAGGCATCGGGGCTGAGCAGCTGGTCGTTGGTGTTGAGGGTGTAGGTCTGGCGCGGGCTGTTCAGCGTGCCCTTGGCGAGGTCGACATTGGCCTGGCCGAGGATGTTGCGCACGTCTTCCAGCGAGATGCCCCGCGCGGCCAGCGCCTGGGGATCGAGCTGCACCCGGATGGCGGGCTTCTGCTGGCCGCCGATGCCGACGAGGCCGACGCCGGATATCTGCGAGATCTTCTGCAGCAGGATGTTCTCGGTATAGTCGTCGACGGTGGTGAGCGGCAGCGTGTCGGAGGTGACGCCCAGCACCAGGATGGGCGTGTCGGCCGGGTTCACCTTCCGGATGGTGGGCGGATAGGGAATATTGAGCGGCAGGCGGGCGCTTGCCGCATTGATGGCCGACAAGGTGTCGGCCACCGCGCCGTCGATGGCGCGGCTGAGGTCGAACTGCAGGGTGATCTGGGCGTAGCCAAGGGCGCTCGCCGAGGTCATCTGAAGGAGGCCGGGTATCTGGCCGAACTGCAGCTCGAGCGGCGTCGCCACCGAGGAGGCCATGGTCTGCGGGTCGGCGCCCGGAAGCTGGGCCGACACCTGGAGCGTCGGATAGTTGACGCTGGGCAGCGCCGCGACCGGCAGCAGCGGATAGGCGGCAAGGCCGCCCAGCAGCAGCCCGACCATCAGCAAGGCGGTCGCGATGGGACGCGCGATGAAGGGGGCGGAAAGGTTCATGGGGTCGGCGTCTGCAGCGCGCTCTGCGCCGCCGCCTCGGCCGCCGCCTTGCCGTGCAGGATGACGACGTGGCTGCCCGGCTGCAGCTTGTACTGGCCGTCGACGACAACCTGCTCGTTGGCCGCAAGGCCGGAGTCGATCAACGCTTGTCCCCTGACCACCTGCGCCACCTTGACGGCGCGCAGCTGCACGGTGTTGTCGGCGCCGATGACGTAGGCGAAGGCGCCGCTCTGGCCCTGCTGCACGGCCGAGGCCGGGACCGTCAGGCCATCGTGCCTGGTCTCGAGGAGCAGCCAGGCATTGACCAACTCGCCCGGCCAAAGCCGGTGCCTCGGATTGGGGAAGTCGGCCTTGAGCCGGACGCTGCCCGTGGTCTGCAGGATCTCGTTGTCGAGCAGGATGAGCCTGCCTTCGTCGAGCTGGATCGAGTTGTCCTGGCTGTAGGCCACGACCTTGAGCGACCCCTTCGCCATCTGTTGCTGGATCAGCGGCAGCTCCGTCTCGGGCAGGGTGAAGATCAACGAGATCGGCTCGAGCTGGGTCACGACGACGAGGCCATTGGGATCCGTGGGATGGATGATGTTGCCGATATCGACCTGGCGAAGACCCGTCACGCCGGAGATCGGCGAGGTCAGCCGGGTGTAGCCGAGCTGCACCTTGGCCGCCTCGATCAGCGCTTCATCGGCCTTGATGGCGCTTTGAAGCTGGGCCACCTGAGCCCTCTGGGTATCGAGGAGCTGTGTCGTGGCCCAGCCCTTTTCGGCAAGCTGCGAATAGCGCTTGAGGTTGGCCTCGGCATTCACGAGCTGGGCCTTGTCGCGATCGCGCGTGGCGCTCACCTGGTCGAGCTGCGCCTGATAAGGACTGGGATCGATCTCGGCGAGCAGGTCTCCGGCGCGCACCGCCTGGCCCTCGGTGAAGGCGATGCGCGTGATCTGTCCCTGGATCTGGCTGCGTACGACCACGGTGTTGTAGGCGATCACCGTGCCGACGCCGCGCAGGTAGATCGGCACGTCGTGGCTGCGGACAGCATCCGCGACGACCGGCACGACCGGCACCGCGGCGACCGGCGCAGGGGGCGTCGCGAATGGCCATTTGTGCGCCATGGCCAACCCGCCGGCCGCCGCCAGTCCCACGATGGCCAGGAACGCGCTCGAAACAGCAATCGTCCGTCGCATTTTCGGCTGCCCTTGGTTCGACGTCTCAACAGGGAGGAACGAAGCCGGACGCACCGACCGAACTCGTCGCGCCGCTGGCCGTCGGACTGATGGTGGACGTGCCGGTCAACGCGCACGGACTGGTCATGCCGGTCGTGGGACTGGTGCCGACCGTCGGCGAGGCGAGCGTGGAGGTGGCCGCCGACGTTTCGGGCGCCAGCAAGGGCGGGGTGACGGGCGACAGGAGCGGCGGCGGGCTGAGGCCTGCCGCACCAAGCTCGGTGGACCCCAAGGGGATGCCGGCGCGACCGGCAGCCCCCGCCACCACGCCCATGCCCGTCGGCGAGGATGCAGAGGCCGCCGGCCCAGCCGACGAGCTGCCGGCGGCGGTGCAACTGCTCGATGCGGTGCCCGACATCCCGCCGCCATCGAACACCGAACTCGAGCCCGACATATCCAGGGTCGTCGTCATGCCACCGGCCGTGCCGGCGCACGCTCCCGGGATTCCACCCAGGATCCCTATGGACGACACGTCCGACGCGCTCGGGCTCAGTCCCGGCGACGCCGTCTCCGTCGACCCCAGCGGGATTCCCGTCGGCGACACCTGCGCGCCGGGCCCGATGCCGAGCGGCGAGGTGATGCCAAGCGGCGAAGGGCTGGCGGAAGGATCGATGCCGATCTGGGCAAGGGCGCTGCCGCATCCCAGAAGCGCCGCCGACATCGCGACGGCCACGAAACGCATGCTCATGGATGGGACCTCCTGCTGCCGCTAAGTCAGGGTTCGGCGATAAGCCGTGGGCGTGAGGCCGGTGATCTTGTGGAAGGCGGCGGTGAACGAGCTCGTTTCGCGGAAGCCGACCGACAGGCCGATTTCAGTCACCGAGCAATCGGGCTGGGCCAGCAGCGCCTTGGCGCGCTCGATCCGCCGGCTGTTGTGATAGCGGTGCGGCGGCATGCCGAGCGACTGCTTGAAGGCGCGACAGAAATAGTACGGGCTGAGGCGCGCGAGACGCGCCAGGGCGGCGAGCGGAATGCTTTCGGCCAGATGTTCCTCGACATAGTCCGTGACCCGGCGCCGCTGCCAGGCGGCGAGACCGCCGCGCGCCGGCAGGTCGGCCTGCCGGCGCGCGAGTTCGTGGGCGAGGACCAGGCCCAACGCCTCGACGTAGGAGCCGCCGCCCTCTTCCGGGCCGATCAGCTTCCTGAGCTTGAGCGCCGTAGCCAGCAGCGCGGCGTCATCGAAGAAAAGCCTCGGCACCCAGCCGGCCGCAGCCGTCCCTTCCTCGGACCGCGGCATCCAGGACGGGTCGAAATAGAAGAAGAGGATGCGCGGCAGGACGCGAGGCTGGTGCGATTCATGATAGTCGAAGCCGGCCGGCACGAAGACGAACTTCCGAGCGACGTCGCGCAGCTCCGAACGGGGCAGCCCCTCGACCGAGCTGAACCCGCCGCTGCGCATGCCCTGCTCGTGCAGGACAAGGAGATGAACCGGCGCGCGGAAACGCAAGTCGATCTCTTCCCGTCGCGTGGCCTGCACGATCTCGACGGCCATTCCCTGGCGCGCGACGGCCCGGCGCTGCACCGCACCCGCCGGAGAGATCGCCACGATGCCATGGCAGGGATCCAGCGCCGCTGCCCGCGCGCCCGGAACGTTCTCCGACATGGGTCCTACCTCCTCGTGCCGCCCCTTCAATAGGGCGCAAGCCCGGGTTCAGCCCATCGTACAGAGGTAGATTTGCCTGTCGGCTTGGTATGAAAGGCTCATACGTTCGTTTAGTCGACGGGCGCCAGGCTGGCTTCCCGTTGCCCAGGGGCTCGATGCGGCCGGACAACGGGAAGAGCCTTTGCGGTCACCGCACGCTATGAACGGGGCGGCACGTCGAAGCCGGCATCGTGCAGCCTCTCCTCGAGCACCGGGATCGCGGACCTTGCATGGCCCTCCCGGCACTGCGCGATGGCGACGGCAGTGTCGAGGCCTTGCGGCGAGAAGCCTCGTCCCATGCCGCTGAAGTTGTAGTCGTTGACGAGCCGCCGGCAATAGGCCTCGTCGCTTGTCGGCGTCTGGGCATAGCTGCTCGTGGCGATACACAGGCCGGCGACCAGCGGCGCGGCGGCACTCAGCAGGAGGGTGGCAGTCCTGTTCATCGGGGGTCCTTTCTCTGTCGTTCGCCGGGAGCGCGTCGCCGCGTCCGGGCACGGTCAAGAGTTAAGGACCCCGCCGGACGGCCGCTTCGTCCAGATTGCCGCCTTTGGTCCGTTGTTGGCGAACACCAGGAGCTGCTCCACCAATCAGATGGTCTCTCCGGCGTCGCGGGACGCCAGCGCGCCGATGGCCGACCAGTCGAGCTTGTCGCCGCCGGTCGCCAGCAGCGTCAGGAACCGATCGCGCAGAAGGCTCGCCAGGGGCAGCGGGACGCGCAGATCCTCGGCCGCCGCCAGGGCGAGCCGGATATCCTTCTGGCCGAGGGGTGCGGCAAAGCCCGCAGGCTCGAATTTCCTGCCGGCGATCAGCGCGCCGTAGGTCCGATAGACGGGGGCGTCGAACAGGGTCGAGGTCAGGATCTCCAGGTAGCGATGCCGGTCGACGCCCCCCTTGCCGACCAGGGCCATGGCTTCACCGAGCGATTCGATGACGCAGGCGATGAGGAAGTTGCCGCTGAGCTTCACCAGGTTGGCGGCCTTGGGATCCTCGCCGAGGATGAAGCTTCTCTGCCCGACGGCGTCGAAAAGCGGCGTCACGGCTTCCACCGCGTCGGCCTTGCCGCCGGCGACCACGTAGAGCTTGCCGGCCGCCGCCACGTCCGGCCGCCCGAAGACAGGCGCCGCGACAAAGCGCTGTCCCGCCTTTTCGTGCGCCTGGGCGAGCCTGTCCGACAGGGCGACGCCGATCGTGCTCGAGGAGACATGGATGCCCCGCGCGGGCAGGCTGTCGATGATGCCGCCTTTCTGGAAGACGACGCCCTCCACGGCAGCATCGTTGGCCAGCATGGTGAGCACGGCGTCGGCGCCGCGACAGGCGTCGGCAATGCCGGTGGCCGCGCGCGCGCCCAGCGCGACCAGCGGCTCGGCCTTCGACGGCGTGCGGTTGTAGACCGCGACGTCATGGCCGGCCTTCACGAGGTTCGCGGCCATGCTGGCGCCCATCTGGCCCAGGCCGATGACTCCGATTTTCATGACGTTCCTATAGCTGCGGGGAGATTCGAGGCAAGCGCCGATCAAAGCCCGCCCACGCGTTTCAAATCAATGTCGCCCTTGCGAGATCGCACGCCCGGGCCCTATGGCGACTTTCTTCAGGAGTTCCGCTCCCACAAGATAGACCACGACGAGCAGTCCGACGGCGGAAATGGCCGCGACGGACGAAGCCGCGAAGCCGAACCACCGACCGACCGCCGAGAAGGGCAGCACCATCGCCACGGCGAAGGCGATCAGCGACGAGGCGGCCAGGGCAGGATGCGGACGATTGCTCCAAGGCCGGCCGTTGGTGCGGATGATGAAGATCACCAGGATCTGGGTCGCCATGGATTCGAGGAACCACACGGTGCGGAACTGTTCGGGCGTGACCTCGAAGACCAGCAACAGCAGCGCGAAGGTCAGCAGATCGAAGGCCGACGACCAGGGCCCCATGACGCCGGCAAAGCGCATGAGGGCGCGCAGGCTCCAGATCTGCGGCCGGGCGGTCGCCTCGGGCCGCACGGTGTCGAAGGGAATGCCGACCTCGGAGAAATCGTAGAGCAGGTTGTTGAGCAGGATCTGGGTCGGCAGCATGGGCAGGAACGGCAGGAACAGCGAGGCGACGGCCATCGACAGCATGTTGCCGAAGTTGGAGCTGGCGCCCATGCGGATGTATTTCAGGATATTGGCGAAGGTCCGCCTGCCCTCCTCCACGCCGTCGGCGACCACCTCGAGATCGGGCTCCAGCAGGATCACGTCGGCCGCCGCCTGCGCGACCCCCGTCGCGCCATCGACCGAGAGGCCGATATCGGCGGCTTTCAGGGCCGGCGCGTCGTTGATGCCATCGCCCAGGAAACCCACGATCTCGCCGCTCGCCCGCAGCGCCTTGATCAGCCGCGACTTCTGATCCGGTTCGAGGCGCCCGAAGGCGTCGATCGTCCGGACCTGGACCGCGAGGGCCTCGTCGCTCAGGTCGGCGATGTCGGACCCCGAGAGCACCGTCGCGACATCGAGTCCGACCAGGCCCGCCAGCCGCTTGACGACGGCCGGATGGTCCCCCGACAGGATCTTCACCCGCACGCCCGCCGACGCCAGTCGTGCGATGGCGGCGGCGCAGGTCGTCTTCGGCGGATCGGCGAAGGTGCAGAGGCCCTCGTAGACCAGGCCCGTCTCGTCGGCGGCGTCAAGATCGTGCGCCTCGCCGGACCACGGCCGGGAGGCCACGCCGACCGAGCGCAGCCCCTGCTCGGCCAAAGCCTGCACGCGGGCGCGGCACTCGGCCTGTCGGGCGGCGGACAGGGGCACGACGCCCGCCGCGGTCCGCATGGCGGTGCAGATCGACAGCACCGCTTCGGGCGCGCCTTTGACGATCAGCAGCCTTCCGTCGGGTCCATCCACCAGCACCGCGCCCAGCCGACGCTTGAAATCGAAGATATGGCGGCCGAGGAGCGTCCAGGCTTCCGCGGCCCCCGGCGTGGCGGCGGTGAGCGCCGCATCGAGTGCGCCCCGATCTCCGCCCAGGCTGGCCGAGATGGCTCCCAGCCGGGCGGCGCGGCCGTTCGCCGTCCCCGCCGCGTCGAGGCTTTGTGCCAGCGTGATCTCCGCGGAGGTCAGCGTGCCGGTCTTGTCGGTGCACAGGACGGTCATGGCCCCGAGGTCATGGATCGACGCCAGGCGCTTCACGATCACCTTGCGCGCCGCCATGCGCAAGGCACCCCGCGTCAGGGTGACGGTGGTGATCATCGGGAGCAGTTCGGGCGTCAGGCCGACCGCCAGAGCCACCGAGAAGGTCAGCGACTCGAGCACCGGGCGGCCGAACAGGACGTGCGTTGCCAGGATGAGCAGGACGAACGCTATGGAGAGCCGCGCGATCAGCAGGCCGAATGCATGCAGGTCGCGCTGGAAGGGCGAGGGCCCCTCCGGCTCGCCGAGCGACGCGACGGCTGTTCCGAACAGGGTCCTTTTCCCGGTGCCGACGACAAGCGCCAAGGCGTCCCCGGTCTGCGCGACCGCGCCGCGGAATACCGCGTTGGAGGCCTCGGCGGCATCACGCGACGAGACTTTCCCGCAGTGTTTTTCGACCGGATAGGGCTCACCGGTCAGCGCCGCTTCGCTGGCGGTGAAGGCGGATGTCTCGAGCAGCACGCCGTCCGCCGGCACGATGTCGCCGGCACGAATGCGGATCACGTCGCCTGGAACGATGGCATCGACGCCGACCGCGATGAATGCGCCGTCGCGCCTCGCTTCGGCCTTCAACGCGACCGACCGGCGCAGCAGATCGGCCGCCTTGACGGCCCGGCCTTCCTGGAAGGTGTCGAGGCCGATCGACAGCACCAGGATCGCGACGATGATCACGCCGCTCACCTTGTCGCCGGTCAGCACCGATACGATGCCGGCGGCCAGCAGGATCAGGGACAGCGGCTCGAGCAATCGCCGGAAGACGGCGTAGGCCAGCCCGCTTCTGCGCGGCGGGGCATCGCTGTTGGGACCGTATTGAAGAAGCCGGGAGGCAGCCTCCGCCCCGCCGAGCCCGGCCGGGCTACAACCCAGCCGGCGATACAGTTCGTCCGTCCCAATTGTCCAGAAGGGTGCCGCGACGGCACCGCCCGGACGGCTATCCGGCAAGGGCCGTGCCGACAGCGCGCCCGGTGCCGGGTTCGGCGCAGCGCCGCACGGCCGAGATTGCCGCCGCCCCGGCGCCCGACTGAAGATCGATGACCGCCTCGCCGTCGAAAGCCGCGTCTCCCGGCCTCTCGGCCATCAGATCGAAGCGCAGGACCATCGTCTTGCCCGCCTGCATCTCATCGAGCGTCGCGTCGGACAGCTCGGGATATGGGCCGTGCTGGCTGTTCGCCAGGACGACGTGGTCGTCGGCAAACAAGACGTCTGCCTTGGAGGCGCGACCGTCGATCGAGATCTCGGCTCGCGGCTCGGCCTTGAACAGCGTCGACTTCGCGGCTTTCGGGCGCAACGGCCCTTCGTCGGTGAGGTAGATCTGCAGTTGCAGGAGCTTGTTGGCGTCGGTCCCTTCACAGACCAAGGCCACGGTATCGATGTTGAGATCCGTCCGCGTCGGTTCGATCACGGCATAGCTGGGGGCGTCCACGCCCTGCTCGACCTGCCAGCCGACAAGCCTTGCGCCGGCAAACGCGCTGCCCGCCGCAAGACAGGCCAGCAACCCCGTCGAGCGGGCCAGCCATCGATGGCGAGCGTTGGGAGGTTGGCTGAACGTGTTCAAGCGGAACTCCAATCACATACTAGATAGGCGGGCCGCCGGCGGCTTCAACCGCCGGGTCGGGCGAAATCAGAAATGGCCCTCATAATGGACATCGTAGAGATCCGGGCCGCGCCGGAATTGAGCCAGATCAAGAGCGCGCCCGAAAAGCCGGCCTATAGATCAACGGCGAATCCGGGGTTTGAGCTCATGAAGTCGATCAATCCCTATATCGAACGCCGCGACCGCATGGTCCGGGAGCAGATCACCGGCCGCGGCGTGCGCGACGCCAGGGTTCTCGACGCCATGCGGAAGGTGGCACGGGAAGCTTTCGTGCCGGAAAATCTGCGCGATGTCGCCTACGAGGATACCGCGCTGCCGATCGGGCAGGACCAGACGATCTCGCAACCGTATCTCGTCGCATCGATGACCGAGGCGCTGGGCCTGCGGGGCGGCGAAAACGTCCTCGAGATCGGCACCGGCTCGGGATACGCCGCAGCGGTGCTCGCCCACATCGCGGGGCTGGTCCATACCGTCGAGCGCATTCCGGAACTGGCGGAAAGGGCTCGCGACACCTTGAGGCGCCTGGGCTACCGCACCGTCCATGTGATCGAGGGCGACGGCTCGCGCGGATGCGCCGTCGCGGCGCCGTACGATGCCATCATCGTCACCGCCGAGGGACCGCGCGTCCCGCCTTCCCTGCGCGCGCAGCTCAAGCCCGGCGGCCGCCTCGTCATGCCTGTGAGCGAGGGCCGGCGCAGGCAGTTCCTGGTGCGCCTGACCCGCCAAGCCGGAGATCACGAGACGCTCGAAAAGCTCTATCCCGTGTATTTCGTGCCGCTCATCGGTGCCGAAGGCTGGTCGCCGACGGAGCGATCGCCGGTCGATGACACGCTGTCCCTGGCGCCGCCGCGCGGCCGGGGGCGACAGGCTCGATGAACCTTGTCGTTTCCGATCTGCCCAAGGACGACCCGCCGGTGGAGCTCGTCGAACGCAAGGGCCGAGGCCATCCCGATTCGATCTGCGATGCGCTCGCAGAGACCCTGTCGAGAAACCTGTGCCGCCATTACCTCGAGCGATACGGCAAGATTCTCCACCACAACGTCGACAAGGCGTTGCTATGCGGCGGCCGCGCGGCGCCCGCGTTCGGCGGCGGCGAAATCCTGAAGCCGCTGGAGATCTATCTTTCCGGGCGGGCCGTAGCTGGCGAGGAAGGAACCCTCGCCCTGGATGAGATCGTCGTCGAGGGATCCCGGTCCTGGCTGCGGGCAAACCTGCATGCACTGGATGCCGAGCGACATGTTCGCTTGCACAATGTCCTCAGGCCGGGGTCGCAGGCGCTTGGCCAGTTGTTCACGCGGACGGGTGGACGGGACTCGCGCATTCCCTTGGCCAACGATTCGTCCTTTGGAGTGGGGTACGCGCCGATGAGCGCGCTCGAGCGATTCGTCTTGCGGGCCGACGAGCTGTTGAACGGCCGCTCCCGCGACGCCAGACATCCCGCCTGGGGCGAGGACATCAAGATCATGGCCATCCGCCGCGGCACCGCCGTGTCGATGACGATCGCATGCGCAATGATCGGCAGGTATCTCACGGATTCAGGCGCCTATTTCGCCGAGACAGCCTCGATCCGCAGCAAGGTGCAGGATCTGGCAGCCGAATGCGGGTTCGCGGAATGCCATGTACGGGTCAACGCGGCGGACGACCCGGCGGCGGGATCGCTATATCTGACAGTCACCGGCACCTCTGCCGAGGCGGGCGATGACGGGCAGGTCGGTCGCGGCAACAGGGTCAACGGCCTGATCACGCCGGGCCGGCCCATGAGTCTGGAAGCCGCCGCCGGAAAGAACCCCGTCAGTCATGTCGGAAAGATCTACAATGTCCTTGCCCGGACTATTGCGGAGTTGATCGTTTCCGACCTGCCGGTGGCGGCGGCGGCGCAGTGCTACCTCGCGAGCGAGATCGGCAGGCCCCTGACGGAACCTGCAATCGTCCATGTCCGTCTCACGACTCGCGACGGCAGTGCCGCTGGCCGGCTGGAACCGACGATCAACCAAGTCGTCGGCCGCAACCTTCTGCAAGCGACGAAGCTGGTCGACCGGTTCGTCGCGGGCGCGATCGATGTCTTTTGAGTTCCGCCGCGATTCCTCTCACCGATCGCCGGCGAGGCGGCGATCGACCTCGGCCGCGAGCTTCACCAAAGGCTGCGCGATCTCCACCGGATAGGCCGCACCCCTCTCGAGCCGACGCAACCCGTCCGGCAACCGCGCCAGGTCGCGGGCGGCGCGATCCCGGCTCTCCGCCAGGGTCGGCGAACGCCCGGAACGACGCCCCTCGCGCATCATCAACTGCAACAGTGGTTCGCCCTCCTGGCGGTCGCCGTCCGTCGATATGACGTCGCCGGCCATCCGCCCATCCGGATCGTGGCGCCGCCATACCTGCTTGCGGCCGGGCCAAGTCGCCTTGCCCGGAGAGTGCTTTCGGCGGGCGATCCCGGCATATTCCTGAAGCTTGTAGGCGCAGTCGAGCGCGGGTGCATCCGAGGATGTCGTCAGGCTGGTCCCCACGCCGAACCCATCGATCGGCGCACCGGACTGAAGCATGGCGGCGATGCTGCCTTCATCGAGACCGCCGCTGGCCAATATGGTCGCGTCGGCCAGTCCTCCCTCGTCGAGGATGCGGCGGACATCCCTGGCCAGGCTCGCCATGTCGCCGCTGTCCAACCGCACGCCGCGGATCGTGATACCGGCCGCCCTCAAACGGGGCGCCAGCGCCACCACCTTGCGAGCGCCGGCTTGCGTGTCATAGGTGTCGATGAGGAAGACGAGGTTCGACCGGCGGGACCGGGCAAACGCCTCGAACGCCTGGGATTCGCTGTCGAAGGCCTCCACGAAGGAATGCGCCATGGTCCCGAAGGTGGGGATGCCGTAGAGCTTCTCGGCCAGCAGCGTTGCCGTTCCGGCGAATCCCGCGATGTAGCTGGCGCGAGCCGCCATCAGCCCCGCCTCGACGCCGTGCGCACGACGCAGGCCGAAATCCACCAGCAACCTGCCGTTGGCGGCCAATACCATCCGGGCGGCCTTGGAGGCGATGAGCGATTGGAAGTGAAGGATGTTGATCAGGTGCGTCTCGACCAGCTGCGCTTCCGGCAGCGGCGCCGTGACGCGCAGGATCGGCTCGTTGGGGAAGAACACCGTTCCTTCCGGCATGGCATGGACGTCGCCCCTGAAGCGGAAGCCCGCGAGATAGTCGAGCAACGACTTGTTGAAACGGCCGCCCTGGCCGAGCCAGTCGATGTCCGCGGACGAAAAGCGCAGTCCTTCGAGGGAGTTCGAGCGCCTGCTCAAGGCCTGCCGCGACCAGGAAGCCGCGCCGGTCCGGCAATTTGCGCACGAAGAACTCGAACACCGCCTCTCTGGTTTCGCCATGATCGAGATACGCTTGCGCCATGTTGAGCTGATAGAGATCCGTCAGCAGCGGACTCGTCGTCTCGATCATCGGTCCCCTTCGGCCAGCAAATTCCGTGGCCGCTGCAGCTTGTTGCCAATATGGCGCCGATGCGAACCACCGGCTTGATCCTTGTCAATGCCTGTCGAGGCGGCCCGGCGCCCTGTGGCGGACAATCAGGCTTCGAGGCGCTGCTTTGAAAAAGGAACACCTGGTCAATTTCCTGTATCTGGCGGTGGCGGTGGTCGCCATAACCTTCCTGCGCGACTACTGGATGCAGCAACAGAAGGTCGACCATATCCCTTACAGCGAGTTCCGGGCCCTACTGGACGCCGGCCGGGTCAGCGAAGTCGCGGTCGGCGACACCTACATTCGCGGCACCCTGTCCAAGCCCGCCGCCGGCGAGAAGCCCGAATTCATCACCGACAGGCTGTCGCCGGACGTCGCGGATTTCCTCGCCAAGTACAAGATCAAGTACACGGCCGAGCACGATTCGGACTGGCTCAAGGCCATCCTGTCCTGGGTGGTGCCGACCGCCCTGTTCCTCGGCATCTGGATATTCATCATCCGCCGCATGCAGACCGGCCTGGGCCCGAGTGGCGGGCTGCTGGCGATCGGCAAGAGCAAGGCGCGTATCTACCTCGAGAAAAGCACCGGCGTCGATTTCTCCGACGTGGCGGGCGTCGACGAGGCCAAGGCCGAGCTGGAGGAGATCGTCGACTTCCTCAAGAATCCCGCGGCGCATAGCCGCCTGGGCGCGCGCCTCCCCAAGGGCGTCCTGCTGGTCGGCCCGCCGGGCACCGGCAAGACTCTGCTGGCGCGGGCCGTCGCCGGCCAGGCGGGTGTCGCCTTCTTCTCGATCTCGGGCTCGGAGTTCGTCGAGATGTTCGTGGGCGTGGGGGCGGCCCGCGTGCGCGACCTCTTCGAGCAGGCGCGCAAGCATGCGCCTTGCATCATCTTCATCGACGAGCTCGATGCACTCGGCCGGGCGCGCGGCGCCTTCACCCTGGGCGGGCACGACGAGAAGGAACAGACGCTCAATCAGCTGCTGGCCGAGCTCGATGGCTTCGACTCCAAGACCGGGATCGTCCTGCTGGCCGCCACCAACCGCCCCGAGATCCTGGATCCGGCGCTGCTGCGCGCCGGCCGCTTCGATCGGCAGGTGCTGGTCGACCGGCCCGACAAGAAGGGTCGCGCCGATATTCTGGCCGTTCACGTCCGCAAGGTGCGCCTGGCGAAGGGCGTGGACATCGGCCAGGTCGCCGCCCTGACGCCGGGCTTCACGGGCGCCGACCTCGCCAACCTCGTCAACGAGGCGGCGCTGCTCGCCACGCGGCGCAAGGCCGACGACGTGACGCTCGACGACTTCACGCAGGCCATCGAGCGCATCGTCGGCGGCCTCGAGAAGCGCAGCCGCATCCTCAACCCCAGGGAACGCGAGACGATCGCCTTCCACGAGACCGGCCACGCCCTGGTGGCGATGGCCCTGCCCGGCAGCGATCCGGTGCAGAAAGTCTCGATCATCCCGCGCGGCGTCGGCGCGCTCGGCTACACCATGCAACGGCCGATCGAGGACCGCTTCGTGATGAGCCGGGACGAGCTGGAAAACCGCCTCACCGCCCTGCTCGGCGGGCGAGCCGCCGAGATGCTGCACTTCCCGTCGATTTCCACGGGCGCCTCGGACGACCTGCGCAAGGCGACCGATATCGCCCGCAGCATGGTGACGCGCTTCGGCATGGTGCCGGAATTGGGCGCCGTGGCCTATGGCGACGAGCCGTCGTCGTTCCTGACACCGGTGCCTGGAATGTCGCCGCCGGCCCGCTGGTACAGTGACGCAACGGCGGCCAAAATGGACGCTGCCATCCTCCGCATCATCAACGACTGCCTCGAGCGCGCCACGGCCATACTGCAGGCCAATCGCGGGCTTCTCGAGGAGACCGCGCGGAAGTTGCTGGAGAGCGAGACGCTCGGGGAAGACTACCTCGAGCGCGTCGGGCGACGCATTGTCATGAGACAGGCCGCCTGATCCGATTGACGCAGATCAAGTCGGCTCGATGGCCGGTCGACCAAGATCGGCCTGCGTCCAGCGAGGGAGCAGTCCATGAGTGCCACCGGCCTCGAGGTGTTCGACACAACTCTCCAGGAAACCAACCATTGGCTCAAGCTGATGATGGGCGAGCTCGGCACCGAAGACCGGCGAGCCGCATTCAATGCCCTGCGCGGCGCTCTTCATGCGGTTCGCGACCGCATCGGGCCGGAGAACGCCGTCCATCTCGGCGCCCAACTGCCGATGCTGTTGCGCGGCGCATACTATGAGGGTTGGCATCCAGCCGGTACGCCGACCCGCGAGCGCCATCTGACGGATTTCATCGAGCACGTCTCGGTCGAACTGCCGCGTGGCGTCGACGTCAATCCCGCAGAAGCGGCGCGAGCCTGCTTTGCCGTCATGAGCCGCTGCGTCGATCGAGGCGAGATGGAAAAGCTTAGGCAGGTCCTGCCTCACGAGGCGCTCAATCTCTGGCCCGACTCTTTGTTGAGGTAAATGAACATGGCAAAGCGTCCCAACATCTGGATCGTCGTCGCCGATGGCGCGCGCGCTCGCTTCTTCACACCGAGCGAGGATGCCAAGAAGCTCGTGTCGCTTCGGTCGGCCGACCTGGTTGCGCCGCAAAGCCGCGTGCGGCCTCGAGAATTGAAGAGCGACAAGCCCGGTCGCACGTACAGTTCTTCGCGCAGCGGTGTGCGCCATGCATTCGAACCGCCGCACGACTATCACAAGCTTGAGAAGCATCATTTCGCGCAGATCCTGGCGGATGCGCTGGACACCGCCTGCGAGAAGCAGGAATTCGACGGTTTCATCCTCGTGGCGCCGCGCCGCAGCCTGGGCGAATTGCGCGGCCTGATGTCCAAGCGCGTACAGCGCCGGCTGCGGCTGGAGGTCCCCAAGGATCTGACGAACGAAACGGCGGCAGGACTCTGGAAGCGCCTGTCGAGTCTCGTGCAACCCGCTCTCGCAACCCGCGCCGCAGCGCGGGCGTAACCGGCGGGGCCGGACCGGTCATGCCGTACACCTCGAACGAAGCGCTCCCTCGGCCCGTGCGGCTTCATCTGCCGGAAGCCGCGCAGGATATCTACCGCGAGGCCTTCAATCACGCCTGGCTGACCTACGGTGGTGATCCGCGACGCGAGGAGATCGTGCACCGCGTCGCCTGGGCCGCCGTGAAGCACCAATACGAAAAGGACGAGGCGGGCGAATGGCGCCCCAAGGCATGAAGGCGGCGTGGCGCACGTCGACGATGCTTGATCTGGATCAGTTTGCGGCGTCGGCCGCCACCTAGAATGCCGGCACGTTCGTCCAGGTGGAAAGGCTTGCCATGCCGTACAAGCACGTGATGTTCCGATCCGCTGCGCGCGAAAAGGTGCTGCGTGGCGCCACGCAACTCGCCGATGCCATCCGCGTCACGCTTGGCCCCAAGTCCAAATCGGTGCTGATCCAGAGAAAATGGGGGCCGCCGCTGGTCTGCAACGACGGCGTCACGATCGCCAAGGAATTCGAGATCAAGGATCCGGAGGAGAATCTCGGCGCTCAGATGCTGCGGCAGGCGGCGGAGCGGACCGGCGACGTCGTCGGCGACGGCACTTCCGCCTCCACCCTCCTGGCCCACGCCATATTCGCCGATGGCGTTCGCAATGTCGTGGCGGGGGCCAGCGCCATCGACCTCAAGCGCGGCCTCGACCGCGCGACAAAGGTCACCATCGCCGCTCTGAAGGAGATTTCCCGGCCGGTTTCCACCCGCCGCGAGAAGTCGCAGGTCGCGACCATTTCCGCCCATAACGACGAGGCGATCGGCGAGCTTGTGGCCGACGCCATGGAGAAAGTCGGCAACGACGGCGTGATCACCGTCGAGGAGTCCAAGACCACCGAGACCGTGCTCGAGGTCGTGGAAGGCATGCAATTCGACCGTGGTTTCATCTCGCCCTACTTCATCACCAATCCGGAGCGGATGGAGGCGGTGCTCGAGGATGTCCGAATCCTGCTGTGCGATCATAAGATCGCGGCGTTGAAGGACATGATCCCGCTTCTGGACCAGATCGCCAAGACAGGGCGGCCGCTCCTCGTGATCGCCGAGGACGTCGAAGGCGATGCCCTGGCGACGCTCATCGTCAACCAGCTGCGCGGCTCTCTCAGGAGCTGCGCCGTCAAGGCGCCCGGCTTCGGCGACCGGCGGAAGGCCATGTTGCAGGACATGGCCGTTCTGACGGGCTGCCAGGTGATCTCGGAGGAACTCGGCCTCAAGCTGGAGAGCATGACGATTGCCGACCTCGGCACGGCCAAACGGGTGGTCGTGAACAAGGACACGACGACGATCATCGGCGGCAGCGGCGACAAGGCGGCCATCGACGGCCGCATCGGCGCGATCCGTCGCGAGATCGAGACGTCGACCAGCGACTACGACAAGGAAAAGCTGCGCGAACGGCTGGCCAAGCTCGCCGGCGGCGTCGCCGTGATCCGCGTCGGCGCGCCGGCCGAATCCGAGATGAAGGCCAAGAAGGAGGCGCTCGACGACGCCATCAGTGCCACCAAGGCGGCGGTCGCCGAGGGCATCGTGCCGGGCGGCGGCCTCGCCCTTCTGCGCTGCACGGAAGCCGTGGCACGCGAGGAGGCGCAGGCCGAGGGCGACGAGCGAACCGGCATCCAGGTGCTGAAGCGCGCGCTGGAGGCGCCGGCAAGGCAGATCGCCGAGAATTCCGCGACCGACGGTGGCGTCGTGGTCGCCCGCATGCTGGACGGCAAGGGCAATTACGGCTTCGACGCCGCGCGCAAGCAGTATGTCGATCTTGTCGAGGCCGGCATCGTCGACCCGACCAAGGTCGTTCGCATCGCCCTGGAGAATGCCGTTTCGGTGGCGAGCGTGCTTCTGCTGAGCGAGGCCACGATGACCGAGGTCGAGGAGCCCGCCAAGACCGCCACGCCCCGCGAGCCCGATCTCGCCACCCTCTAGCGCTGCCCTCCAGGCTAGTGGGAGAGCAACACGCAGCGGTCCGCCCGCTGGAGAAGCGCGCTGGTCACGCCACCCAGTACCCATTCGCGCTGGCGCCTGTGACCGTAGGCTCCGGCAACGACCAGATCGGCACCGACCTCGTCGGCGACGGCGTCGAGATCGCCCGCATGGGCACCGCGTGGCGCTCTCGCGATGGTCTTCGCGTCGACGCCATGTGCTTGAGCCAGCCCGCCACCTCCGCGAGCTGCGTTTGGACCGTTGCCATCTCCTCCTTCGCCGCGATTCCCGCGACAGCGACCTCCGCGGCCTTGGCCAGCAGCGGCAGGGCGTCGACGATCGCACGCTGCGCCTCGCGGGCATCCTTCCAGCCGACGAGCACGCGATCGAATTTGGCGTCGGCCGCCGCCGGCGGAACGACGAGAACCGGCCGGCCCGCCTGCATGACCAGGTCGCATATGTCTACCTGCCGTGTCGTATCGCGACCGGCGGCCCTGCCGTCGAAGCCGGCGATGACGAGATCGGCGCTTCGCCCTTCGCGCGCCAAATGATCGGCCAGCAAAGACATCGTCGTGCGCGCTCGCCATTCGAGCCTGCTGGCGCGATGCTGGAGCGCGGCCCGGAATTCCGACTCGGCGGACTGGAGCTCCCGCGCGATCTGCTTGCGATCCTCGTCGAAGAGCTTTGCGGGGATGGAATAGTCTCCACAGACGGCCTGGATCGGCCGGCACGCGCCGATACCGATCACGCCGCTGCCAAACTGTTCGGCGAGACGGCCCGTGACCGCCAGCACGTCGCGGTTCGAGCGCCCAAGCAGCACGCTCACCATCAGGCTGGCGTAGGTCATGCTCGTCTCCAGAGTGGCACCGTATTTGATCGGCCACCCTGTCTTGCCGCCTTGATGCGGATCAAGGCCGCCGGATCAGAAGGGCCTCGAGGCGATCGAGCAGCGGCTGCTGACCTCGGAGGATTTTCTCGCGCGCCCCCGACAGCGTGAACCATTCCGCCCGATCGACCTCGGGGAATGACTGCAGCCGGCCGCTGCGCGGCGGCCATTCGATCTGGAAGGAATTGCTGGCCAGGCCTTCGACGTCGAAGTCGCCTTCCAGGGCGAAGGCCTCGACCTGCTTGCCGCCGCTCTGCCGGATGACGCCGAGCGATGTCAGGGGGCCGTCGGGCAGCGTGCCCAGCTCCTCGGCGAACTCGCGACGGGCCGTCGTCTCGGGATCCTCGCCTGCGGCCCGTTCTCCCTTGGGAATCGACCAGGCAGCCAGGTCCTTGCGCCGCCAGAACGGCCCCCCCGGATGGACCAGGAGCACCCGGACGCCATCGTCGACCCGCTTGTACAGAAGGATGCCGACGCTTTGCGCAGCCATTGCAAGCAGCTCCTGCGTTGATTCCCGTCAAGGACACGCCACACGGGTAGGGCAAGATATCTTATGGCAACAAACCACCTTTCCGAGATTCCGGCGCTGCCGACGCGCGATTCCTATGTCGTGACCGCCCTGTCCGACATAACCGATCGCGCGCTGCATGCGACGCTGGCGCGCTTCACCCTGGGGCTGTCGCCGGCAGCGCTGACCGCAGCCTACCTCGACTGGGCGGTGCACCTGGCGGCCGCCCCGGGCAAGCGCCTGCAGCTGCTCGACAAGATGGCGCGAAAGGCCATGCGGTTCTCCGCATACGCCTGGCACGAGACGCTGCAGCCTGGCCGGACGCCGCCGGCGATAGAGCCGCTGCCGCAGGACAAGCGCTTCTCCGGCGAGGCTTGGCGACACTGGCCCTTCAACTTCTTCTACCAGGGGTTCCTCCTGCAGCAGCAATGGTGGCACAACGCGACCACCGACATCCGCGGCGTGGCGCGCCACCACGGCGAAATGGTCACGTTCGGCACGCGCCAGATCCTCGACATGTTCTCCCCCTCGAACTTCGCGGCCACCAACCCGGAGCTCATGCAACGCACATGGGAGAGCGGTGGCCGCAATCTGGTGCTGGGCCTGCAGCACATGTTCGAAGACTGGGAAAGAACGGTCAGCGGCAGGAAGCCGGTCGGCAGCGAGGCCTATCCGGTCGGCCGCCAGGTGGCGGCAAGCCCGGGCAAGGTCGTGTTCCGCAATCGGCTGATCGAGCTGATCCAGTATGCCCCGACGACCGGCGAGGTCCGGCCCGAACCCGTGCTGATCGTTCCGGCCTGGATCATGAAGTACTACATCCTCGACCTGTCGGCCCACAATTCGCTGGTGCGCTACCTGACCAGCCAGGGTTTCACCGTCTTCATGATCTCCTGGAAGAACCCGTCGTCCCTGGAACGCGACCTCGGCATGGAAGACTACCGCTTGCTGGGCGTGATGGCAGGGCTCGATGCGATCACGGCGATCGTCCCCGGACGGCGCGTGCATGCCATGGGCTACTGCCTGGGCGGCACGCTGCTGGCGATCGCCGCATCCGCCATGGCGCGCGACGGGGACGAGCGCCTCAAGACCATGAGCCTGCTGGCCGCTCAGACGGACTTCAGCGAGGCCGGCGAATTGATGCTGTTCATCGACGAAAGCCAGATCGCCTTCCTCGAGGACATGATGTGGGAACAGGGCTTTCTCGATGCCAAGCAGATGGCGGGAGCCTTCCAGATGCTGCGCTCCAACGACCTCATATGGTCATTGGCGCTGCGCCGCTACCTGATGGGCGAGCGCGAGCCGCTGAGCGACCTGATGGCGTGGAATGCCGACGCCACCCGCCTGCCCTACCGTATGCACTCGGAATATCTGCGCCACCTCTTTCTCGACAACGACCTGGCCGAAGGCCGCTACATCGTGGGCGACCGGCCGGTCGCCCTTACCGACATTCGCGCGCCGGTCTTCGCCGTCGGCACGGTGTGGGACCATGTGGCGCCGTGGCGCTCGACCTACAAGATCCATCTTCTCGCCGATACCGAGGTGACCTACGTGCTGACCAACGGCGGCCACAATGCCGGCATCGTCTCGGAAGTGGGCCGGCCGGACCGCTCCCATCAGGCGATGACCAAGAAGGCCGAGGACCGCTATGTCGATCCCGAAAGCTGGCTGGCCGTCGCGCCCCACCATGACGGATCCTGGTGGCCGACCTATGCGGAGTGGCTCACGGCCCGTTCGGGCAAACCGGTGCCACCCCCGCCCCTGGGCAACGGAGCGGCCGGCTATGCGCCTTTGTGCGACGCGCCTGGAACCTACGTGCTGGAGGACTGAGCGAGCCAGCGTGCGGCCCTGGACCACGCGCCGTCGAGACTCCTGGCGCCGACGAACAGGCCGAGATGGCCACAGGGTTCCAGGACGCTCTCGATCTCCTCCGGCCTGGTGCCGACCAGGCGGCCGACGGCCATGAGCTGCTCGGGCGCCACCAGCTCGTCGTCCCGCGCGGCCAGGAGATAAAGCGGCTGGCGCATGGCGCCGAGATCGATCTGGCGCCCCAGGGCGATGAAGCGTCCCTGGGCCAGGCGGTTCTCCTTGAACAGCCACAACACGATCTGATGGTAGTAGGCGCCCGGCAGGTCGACGGTCCAATCGAACCAGGCATGGAAACGCTGCAATAGCGCCGACGTCTCGCCGTCGTCGCGCGGCCCGATCTGCAACATGACGGCGGCATCCTGGCCCCGCATTGCCGGTCCCCACAGGTCGATCACGCGTTGGCCCAGCACGCGCCCCTCGCCCAGGCGGGCGACCTCGTCGAACACGCCAAGCGGCAGGTTCCGCGCCGTGGCCGAGAGCAGCGAGGCGCCGGCATCGATATCGATCGGCGCGCCCGCAATCACCAGCTTGCGCACCTTGGACGGAAAGCGCGCGGCGTATATCAGCGCCATCACGCCGCCCTGGCAGAGCCCGACGAGATCGACCGGTGCGCCGATCTCGTCGACCGCGACGTTCAGCTCGGCCAGGTAGCTGTCGATGGTGAGCAGCCGCATGTCCCGCGTGGCCGAGCGCCAGTCGGTGACGAAGACGCGACCGCAGCCCTCGCGCAAAAGCGTCTGCACCAGGCTGTGTCCGGTCGCGAAATCCGAAAGGGTGGCGCCATGCAATGCGAAGGGAGCGCAAACCAGGGTGCCGGTCCCCTCGCCGGCGGTCGAGAAATCGCGCAGCTCCATCGTCGCCAGATCGAGCCGCACGTGGTTCGGCGTCGCCCATTCCGGCTTGGCCCGGTCGTCCGCCTCGGCACAGGCGGCGGCCATGACGCGGGCGAACCCGCCGGCCTGCGCCGCCACGACTTCGCTCGCCGCAATGAACGGCCAGAGGAAGAAGTGCGCCATGAAGGAAGGCGCAGGCTGAAGCTTGCCGGACGATGGATGGGTCATGCGACGATGACATCCGTTGAACGCCGCACCGGCGTTGATCTGGATCAAGTCAATAACATCGTCGTCCCTTTGCAACAGGCCATTTGCCGCGCCGGGACGGCCTCGGATTGATCTGGATCAACGCCTGCAAACCGCGCCGACAGGAATTTGCCTGCGAAGTTCAAGCTGCAGGAGCAGGGAATGCCGCACAGCCACGCGATCGTCTGGATGGATTCCAAGGAGGCGCGCATCTTCAGGTTCAATGCCGATGACGTCGAACAGGCGCATGTCAGGGCCCACAACCCCTACCGGCAGGTGCACCACAAGGCCGGCGCGATCGGCGCCGGCCGGATGGTGCTGGATGTCTCCTTCTTCGATCACACCATCGACGCCCTGCGCGGCGTCTCGGAATGGCTGCTGGTCGGCCCGGCCAATGCAAAGCTCGATCTGCTGAAGCACATCGACCATCACGTGCCCTGGCTCAAGCAAAAGCTGGTGGGAGTCGAGACCCTGGATCATCCCACCGACGGCGAGCTGCTCGCCCATGCGCGCAGCATGTTCAAGGCGATCGACCGCATGCAGCCCAATTCGCCGGCGCCTGCCCCCTGATCGTCAGGGGACGAGCACGGCGGCCCCCTGGAAGCGGCCGGCCCGCAGGTCGGCCAGGGCCTCGTTGGCGCGATCCAACGGATAGACGGTCGTCGTCGTGCGGACCTTGGCCCGGGGAGCAAGTTCCAGGAACTCCACGGCGTCCTGACGCGTCAGGTTGGCCACCGAGCGTATCTGCCGCTCCTCCCACAGGAGGCGGTAGGGGAATTGCGGGATGTCGCTCATATGGATGCCGCCGCAGACCACCCGGCCGCCCTTGCGCACGGCGCGCAGCGCGGCGGGCACCAGCGCCCCGACCGGGGCGAACAGGATGGCGGCATCCAGGAGCTCGGGCGGCAGATCGTCGGAGCCGCCGGCCCAGCGGGCGCCCAACGACAGGGCATGCGCCTGCGCCGCCGCGTCGCCCTGCCGCGTGAAGGCATAGACCTCGCGGCCCTGCCATCGGCAGACCTGGGCGATGATATGGGCGGCGGCGCCGAATCCATACAGGCCGATCCGGCGGCCCTCCCCCGCCAGCTTCAGCGACCGCCAGCCGATCAGGCCGGCGCAGAGCAGCGGCGCGGCCGCGACGGGATCGTCGAAGCCGTCGAGCGGAAAGGCATAGGCGGCATCGGCAACGACATGGGTGGCAAAGCCGCCGTCGCGGCTGTAGCCCGTGAAGACCGGCCGGTCGCAGAGATTCTCCTGCTGGGCACGGCAGTAGGGACATGTCCCGCAGGTGTGGCCAAGCCAGGGAATCCCGACCCGTCGCCCCGGACGCAGGGACGTGACCTGCGGCCCCAATGCCTCGACGATGCCGACGATCTCATGGCCCGGCACGATCGGCAGGTGGATGTCGGGCAACTCGCCGTCGATGATGTGCAGGTCGGTGCGGCAGACGCCGCAGGCCTCGACGCGCACACGAATCTCCCCGGGACCCGGCACCGGGTCCGGCCGTTCCTCCAGCCGAAGCGGCCGGCCGGTCGCGGCAAAGACCATTGCCTTCACGACCCCCTCCAAGCATCACGACGTCAAGGTATCGCCGTATCAGACGATCTTTCGCAACTCCATCGTCCCTTCGGCGGCGTGCACCACATTCATGGTTCGGGCCACGCTCTCGGGATTGACACTGATGGAGTCGATTCCGAGCTGCGCCAGGAATGCGGCAATGGCGGGATAGTTGGCCGGCGCCTCGCCACAAATGCCGACATGACGGTTGTTGCGGTGCGCGCCGGTGACCGTCTGGCGCAGCATCTCCATGACGCCCGGATCGCGTTCATCGAAGTCGAAGGCAACGAGCTCGGAATCGCGGTCCACGCCCAGAACGAGCTGCGTCAGATCGTTGGACCCGATCGAGAACCCGTCGAACAGCTTGGCAAAGGCATCGATCTGAATGACGTTGTTGGGGATCTCGCACATGACGTAGACCTCGAGGCCGTCCTCGCCTCTCTTGAGTCCGTTTCGCGCCATGGTGTCGATGACGCGAGCCGCCTCGTCAACGCGCCGGCAGAAGGGAACCATGACGCGAAGATTGGTGAGCCCCATGTCCTTGCGGACGCGCCGAAGCGCGGCGCACTCCAGCGCGAAGCCCGGCGCATAGGCGGGATGGGCGTAGCGGGAGGCGCCGCGGAAGCCCAGCATCGGGTTCGCTTCCTTCGGCTCGAAATCCGCGCCGCCGAGCAACGTGGCGTATTCGTTGGTCTTGAAGTCCGACAGCCGGATGATCACAGGCCTTGGGTAGAAGGCTGCGGCGATCATGCCGACGCCTTCCGACAGGCGCTCGACGAAGAAGTCCGTCGGGTTCGAATGATGTCTCGTCAACCGGGCGATCGCTTTGCGGTCGGCCGACGAGGTCACCTTTTCGGGGCAGGCGAGGGCCATCGGATGGATGCCGATGTGCTCGCTGATGATGAATTCCATGCGCGCAAGTCCGACGCCGTCGTTCGGCCGCATCGCCGTCTTGAAGGCAAGATCGGGATTGCCGAGATTGACCATGATCTCGGTGCGCGGCCGGCCGATCGACGCCAGGTCGACCGTCGATACCTCGATCGGAATGGCGCCGGCATAGACGTGACCGGTATCCCCCTCGATGCACGACACCGTGACCTCGGCGCCATCCTTGAGCAGGCGCGTGGCGTCGCTCGCGCCGACGATGGCGGGAATACCGAGCTCGCGCGCGACGATCGCGGCATGGCACGTGCGGCCGCCCCGGTTGGTGATGATGGCGGCGGCCTTCTTCATGATCGGTTCCCAATCCGGGCTGGTCGTCTCGGCGACCAGGACCTCGCCGGCATGGAACGCCGCGAGGTCCTTGGGATCGGCGATAATGCGCACGGTGCCGCTGGCGGCCCTCTCTCCCACGGCGCGGCCGACGAGCAGAACGGGACCGCTGCCCTGCAGCCGGAACGTTTCGAAGGCGGCCGCGCTCTTGCGCGACGCCACGGTCTCGGGCCGCGCCTGGACGATATAGAGGTCGCCGTCGGGGCCGTCCTTGGCCCATTCGATATCCATCGGCGTGTCATGTCCCGACAGCCGGGAATAATGCCCCTCGATGCGGATCGCATAGTCCGCGAGCTTCAGCACCTCGGCGTCGGTGATGCAAAAGCGCTCGCGGTCTTCCGCCGGCGTGTCCACGTTGACCGTGCTGTTCGCTCCATGCCCCCCGGCATAGATCAGCTTGCGCTGCTTGCCACCCAGCGAACGACGGAGCACGCATCGATGGCCGGCACCGAAGGTCGGCTTGTGGACGTAGAACTCATCGGGATCGACGCTGCCCTGCACGACATTTTCGCCCAAGCCCCAGGCGCCGGTGACGAAAACGACGTCGCGAAAGCCCGATTCGGTGTCGAGGGTGAAGACCACGCCGCTGGCGGACTGATCCGAGCGGACCATTTTCATCACGCCGACGGAGAGGCCGATCTTCAGGTGGTCGAAGCCGTTCTCGTTGCGATAGACGATGGCACGATCGGTGAACACCGAAGCAAAGCACTTGCGGCAGGCCTCGAACAAGTCGTCGGGCCCCCGGACATTGAGGAAGCTTTCATGCTGGCCGGCGAAGCTCGCGGTCGGCAGGTCCTCCGCCGTGGCCGAGCTGCGCACGGCCACGGCGACACCCGGCCCGTATTGCTCTTCCAGCCGCCGATAATTTTCGTCAATCAGCGCGCGGACCTTGTCGGTGCCGGTGGCGGCATGGACGATCGACCTGGCCTCCGCGGCAGCCTGCGCCAGGCGGCCGACATCCTGGGCGCCCACGCCCTGCAGCAACGCGGCCAGCCTCGGCCCGGCGCCAGCCGCAGCCAACGCCTCGCGGTAGACGTCGACGGTCAGGGCGAATCCGTTGGGCACCTTCACGCCTTGCGACGACAGGGCGGAATACATCTCGCCCAGAGAGGCGTTCTTGCCGCCAACCGAGGCGATATCCCGCGCCCCTATCTCATCGAACCAGCGCACATAGCGAGATGAAGCCATGGCACCCTCCCCTAAGTACCCATTCCGACAGAGGCCGGCATCAACCGAAGATGGTTCTTGACCTTCTTCACGCCGGCGACGTTCTCGGCGGCGACGCGATAGGCCTTCCGCACCTCGTCGCTGGACACGAAGCCCCACAGATGGACCACCCCGGAATTGACGAACACGTTCGTCGGCCAGGCCGACGTCCAACCATGCTTCTCCAGCGCGGCGATCACCGCGCGGCGCAGCTCGGCATCGGACGGCTGGCCGGCCGGACCATCGGCCTCTCGCGACAGCAGGGCCTGCAGCAGGTCGGCCCGGCTCACGATGCCCATCACCGTTCCGTCCCGCACGATGGGAATACGCTTGACGCCGTGACGTTCCATCAGCTCGGCCAGCCTGCCAAGCTCGGCATCCTCGTCGGCCGTCACCACTTCCCTGGTCATCACCTCGCCGACGCGGCGCGAATGAGACCGCACGAAGTCCTGGGCCGAGGTGGCGTCATCGGCGAGAAACCGAGACAGCCATGATTTCCTGGGCGTCGTGCCGATCTCGGCCCGTCGAATGAGATCGGCCTCGCTCACGATGCCGACCATCACGCCCTTGCCGTCGACGATGGGGACGGCACTGATGCCCGTGCCGAGCAGCAGTTCGGCGGCGTCGAAGATCGAGGCACTCACGGGAAGGCAGACAACGCCCTCCGTCATCACATCCCTGGCGCGCATGTTGGGCTCCCTTCGGCGTGGCCCGCGCCTAGGAATTGAGGCGGCGCAAGGCTTCCTTGTTGCAAAGCACGACCGACCGGCTGGAGGCCGGCAGCCGGATCAGGCCGTCGCGGGCGAACTGGGTCAAGGTGCGCGACACGGTCTCGATGGTGAGGCCGAGATGGTCGGCGATGTCGGTCCGCTGCATCGGCAGGTCGAACCGCCGATCGTCGTCGGAAATGCGCTCCGCCATATCGAGCAGGAAGGTCGCGATCTTCTCCTGGGCCGTCTTGCGACCCAACAGCAGCATGTGGTCCTGGGCGCGTTCCAGGCTGCGCAGCATGGCCGACATGACCTGCTCGCGGAACGCCGGGTCGTCCTCGGTCAGGGCCGCCAGGCGGCTGCGCCGAAAGGCGACGACCGATGCGCTGCCGACCGCCTCGGCCGAGAAACGATGCTCCGCGCCGGCCTCGAGGCCGAAAATGTCGCCGTCGAGATGGAAGGCGTCGATTTGTCGCCGGCCGTCGCTCAGCAGCTTGTAAGTGCGAATGGTGCCGGAGACGACCTTGTAGAAATATTCCGCCTCTTCGCCCTCCGCAAAGAGTTCCTCGCCCTTGGTGAGCACCATCTGGGTGCCCGCCGGCGCCTTGCCCGTAGGCGGCATCCGCATGGCGATCGCAGCTGCGGGGAACTTGGAAGCGGAAGTGTAGGCCTGCATGGAACCCTCCAGTTGATAGGCTCTGATGGCCTCTGGGGTACCCTCCCGCCCGACGACCGGCCATTCAGGTATTGAACTAAGGGATTCTACGTAGACCTCGGGAATGCCGCAGCGTCGGCCGTCAGCCGGCGGGCCCCAGGGCGGAGCGGATGCCTTCGACCAAAGCCGTGTCGGACAGCGGCTTTTCCAGGACGCGGACCGCGCCGGACCGTTCCGCCCGGGCGAGAAGCTGCTCGTTGATCCGCCCGCTGATCAGGATGACGGGGACGGCCACACCCTGGGATCGCAGAATCTCGATCAGCTCCAGCCCGTCCATGCCGGGCATGCGGTAGTCGACGACGAGACAGGCCCGTTGCGGCAGGTTCCGGTCCGCCAGTAGCGCCTCGGCTCCGGTGTAGAGCCGGACATTGAAGCCTTCGACCTCGAGGGCGAATTTCAGCGCGCTGCGAACCGCAGCGTCATCATCCACGACCAGCACCGTTCCGCATTCAGGCGACGACATTGGCGACAGGCTCGATTGGTTAGAGGACCCCGTCGAAACCTATCGCAACCACCCGGATCGACGTTGATCCAGCGCAAAGGCCCCTCGTCCGCGAGTGGCGCTCAGTCGGTGCCACCGCCGACCAACGCCATGCGGACGAGATCGGAGAGGCTGTCGGCCTGCATCTTGGTCATCAGGTTGGCCCGGTAGACTTCCACGGTCCTGGCGCTGATGCCCAGTTCGTAGGCGATGATCTTGTTCGGCTTGCCCGCGACCAGGCGGTCGAGCACTTCGCGCTCGCGCTCCGACAGCATCTTCATCCGCCCCAGGATCGCCGCCCTGCGCGCCTCGCGCTCGCTGTCCTTTACATGGCGGGAGAGCGCGGAACGGATGGCCGAGAGGAGCACGTCTTCCTCGAACGGCTTTTCGATGAAGTCCACGGCCCCGGCCTTCATGGCTTCGACGGCCAGGGTCACATCGCCGTGCCCGGTCATGACGATCACGGGCGTGGCTATCCCGTGCTCCTTCAGGTGCCGCTGCAGCTCCAGCCCACCCATGTCCGGCATGCGCACATCGGTCACGATGCATCCCCCCTCGGCGCCGGGCAGAGCCTTCAGGAAAGCAACGGCGGATTCGTGGAGCCTCACCGCGAGGCCCGCCGCGCCCAGGAGGAACGCCAGCGATTGCCGCACGTCGACATCGTCATCGATCACGTGGACGATCTGGCTAGCTGTCATGTTTCTCTTCTTCGTGCGCGCGGCGCAGGGTGAACCTGAAAATCGTACCACCGGAGGGACGCGCCTCGACCCAGATTCTGCCGCCGTGGGCCTCGACGATCGTGCGGCAGATCGACAGTCCCAACCCCATGCCCTTGCGCTTGGTCGTCACGAAAGGCTGGAAAAGATGCTTTGCGACTTCGGGGGCCAAGCCGGTTCCCGTGTCTGAAACGCTGACTTCGACCACCTCGCGCGAAGTCACGGCCGTGCCGATCTCGAGTCTGGCGGTCCGTGGACGACTCGATCATGACCTCGATGGCGTTGCGGATCAGATTGACCAGGACCTGCTGAATCTGGATGCGGTCAGCCAGGACCAGATCGGCCTTCGGATCGAGGCGGAACGAGACCGCGACGCCGTTCTCCCGTGCCCCGATCAAGGCGAGGGTGCTGGCATCCTCGATCAGCTTCGGCAGGCTCTCGATCCGCCGGTCGCTCTCGCCGCGGGCCACGAATTCCCGCAGCCGCCGGATGATATGACCTGCGCGCAACGCCTGGTCGGCCGCCTTGCCCAGCGCCTCCAGCAACATGGGAGTCGATTCCCCTTCCAAGCGCTCGACAAGACGCTGGCATCCCTTGAGGTAGTTGTTGATCGCCGTCAGCGGCTGGTTGATCTCGTGCGCCAGGGTGGAAGCCATCTCGCCAAGCGCAGTGTATCGCGACATGTGCGTCACTTCCGACTGCAACTCCTTGAGCCGCGTTTCGGCGAGCTGCTGGTCGGTCAGGTCGCGGATGAAGCCGGTGAAATAGTGCCGCTCGGCCGAGCGCAATTCGCCGACGGTGAGGTGCATCGGGAAGGTCGTGCCGTCCTTGCGCTGGCCGACCACTATGCGGCCGATGCCGATGATGCGGCGCTCGCCGGTCGCGAGGTAGCGGTTGAGGTAGGCGTCGTGCTGCTCGCGATAGGGCGACGGCATAAGCAGGCTGACGTTGCGGCCGACGGCCTCGTCGATCGAGTAGCCGAACAGCCGCTCCGCTGTCGTGCTGAGGGACTCGATGCGGCCCCGCTCGTCGATGATGATCATCGCGTCGGGGACGGTCTGCAGGACCGAGCGCAGGCGTGCCTCGGCCGCTTCCAGCGCCGCTGCCATGGCGGCGTACCTGCCACCCCCGTCATGCGGTTCGCCGCCTGCGGACGGCTCGGCGCTGCTGAGGATCCATCTCACGTCGCCATCGGCGCCGATGACCGGAATGTTGACGCGCGCGACGGGCGCCGTCGGCTCGCCCCGGCGGGCGCCGGCCGCCACAAGCGACATCGGTGGCAGGCGCTGCGGACGCCCAGTCTGCAGGACGAGCCGAAGGGAGGACGACAACCGGTCGAGTTCCGGCCCCTCGACAAAGGCATCGCCGACCGCCCGGCCAACCATCGCCTCGCGGGACACGCCGAGGAACCGCAGATACGCGTCGCTGCAGGCGAGGATCACGAAATCGGCGGAAACAGCGAGCTCGTAGTCAGACGATGCCGCTATCCGGCCTGCCGCCTCCACGGCAATCGACGAAGCTGCGGAAGTCTGGTTCATCCCCTGTCGCCTTCTCAGCCACGATAGCACGCCGTTCGGACCGCTGCCGAACGGCCGGCCTGGTCAGGGGGACGTCGATTGCAGGCCCATCGTCCGCCGGGCGAGACCCGCTTCGAGGCGATCCAGGGAAAGCAGCAAGATCCCCACCCGGCTTGCGGACGACGCCCATTCGGCCAGGCGAGGGTAGTTGTCCACCAGCCAATTGAAGGCCCCTTGTACAGCGGCAAACGCCGCGGCGGCCTGCGTCACTTCGCCAAGCTGGATCGTCCCATCGATGTATTTGGGCACGCACAGGATCAGGCCGATGAGGGGAGCCAGCAGAGTATTGCCGTGCGACACCAGGGTCGTGCGCATGTGCTGTCCGCAAAGCCGGCGCCATTGCCGTATGACTTCGGCAAGCGCGGACCCGGCCGGCACCGCTTCTGGATGACCGCCTTGTCGCACCCGGGCGACGGCGAACTTCAGCTCCGACTCGGCCTGGTTCTTGCGCTCGATGACATCGGCCATGTTGCGACCGACCACCATCATCGCGGCCGTGGTCACGGCAGCATAGACCACGCTCGAGACGACGAGGTATCCGGGCATTTCGAGGTCGAGTTCCCAGGCGGCAAAGCTCATCGAACCGCCTACTGTCCACAAGACGACGACGAATGTTGCCGCCGTCAGCACCGACGACAGCAGGCCCACGACAAGATCGATCGGCGCGTCGGTCGCCACGCGCGCATCCTCGGCGATCCGGTACTCGGCAAGCTGCGGCTCGCGTGCGCCTTCGTCGATGCTGCGATAGTTGTCGTGGGTCAGCCAAAGGCCGAGCAGACGCGTCGTCAGCCAGTCGCGCCACTGCCTTTGGAAGGTCATCCGGCCCCAGACGGCGCCGACGGCAAGCACGATGCTCATTACCGCGAAGAGCGGCAGCAGAAAGGTCTGATGCCAGATCTCCACACCGTCACGACGTTCCAGCGCGTTGAAGAAATCGCGATTCCACAGGTTGAGGCGATATTGCACCAGGAGCTGGAGCACGACGCCGACGACGAGGAACCCGACCAATGCCCGGGGACGCCAGCCTGAGGCGCCGGACCAGAAGCCGCGTGCGGTCCGCCAGAAGCGACGCACCGTTTGTCCGCCAACCTCATGAATTTCGTCGTCCTCCACCACGGCGGCTGGGTCCTAGTCGGCCTGGCGGGGCGGCCGCCGGCGCGTGGCGAGGGCGGTCAAGCCGAGGAACGCGGGATCCGGCCGCACGATGACACGGGTCGGTATGCGGGCCAGGAAGGGTCGCAGGCGCCCCTTGCCTTCAAACTGCGTCCGGAACGCCGTCCGACGGAGATAACCAACCATCCTGGGAACGATGCCACCGCCGATATAGACGCCGCCGCGCGCCCCGAACATGAGGGCCGCGTTGCCGGCGAAGGAACCCAGGAAGCAGCAGAAGGCATCCAGGACCTGCCGGCAACACCGGCTGCTTCCGTCCAGAGCGGCCCGCGTAATGGCCCCGGCGCTCGGCGACACCCCTTCCTCGCCCTCGAGCTGGGCAATCGCCGCGTAGAGATTTTCCAGGCCCGGCCCGGACAAGACGCGTTCCGCCGAGACATGCGGGCGCTGGCGGCGCAGAACCTCGATGATGGCAGCCTCCCGGCTGTCGGCCGCGGCCAGTGTGCTGTGTCCGCCCTCGCTTGCGATGACCCGGCCGCCGGCCGGAACGAGGCAAGCCATCCCCAATCCCGTCCCCGGCGCGATGACCATGACGGGCTCGCCGGCAACCTCCCTGCCATGGCCTATCGCTTCCGTGTCCGCGGCGGCGAGTTGCGGGATGGCCCAGGCCAACGCTTCAAGATCGTTGACGAGGTCGACGGCGGAAAAACCGAAGACCCGCTTCAGCTCGGAAGCGTCGATGACCCAGGCCGAGTTCGTAAGAGGGCAGCGCCCTTCGCTGACGGGACCCGCCGCGGCGATGACGGCGCCGTCGATGACGGCATGGCGCGCGTGGCTGCCGAGATACCGCCCGATCGCCTCCTCCGCGCTGGCATGCGCTGCGACGTCGAACGAATGCATGGATTGGAGCTGCGACCCGGCCAGCACGGCAAAGCGGGCGTGTGTGCCGCCGATGTCGGCAAGGAGCCAATTGGTCATGATATGGCTTGGGCGGCTTCTGCTTTGATGAGGCCGGCATACCAGCGTGCGGAGGCCTTGGGCGTCCGACGTTGCGTGGCATAGTCGACATGGACCAGGCCAAACCGGTTGGCATAGCCGGCGCCCCATTCGAAATTGTCGAGCAAAGACCAGACGAAGTAGCCACGGACGTCGGCGCCGCGCGTCACCGCCTCTCGCATCGCGCCGATGTAGCCGGCCAGATAGTCGATGCGTTCCCGGTCGTTTATCTGGCCGGAGTCATCGAGCTTCTCGACGGCGCCGGCGCCGTTTTCCATGACGTAGATCGGCAGGCCATACCGGCTGTGCGCCTCCAGCAGCGTGTCGCGAAACGCCGCCGGATCGATCTGCCAGCCGATCGGCGAGCGCGGCACGTCCGCGGGCGCATCCGCCCAGGCAAAGCCCAGCGCGGCAGCCGGATCGGCCTTGGCGTAGATGGGGGAATAGTGGTTGATCCCCAGCCAGTCGACGGGACGACGGATGCGCTCCATGTCGCCGTCGCGCCGATGGGGCTCGATGCCCTTCGCCAGGCTTGGCGGATAGCTGCCGAGGATCTGTGGGTCGGGAAAGGCCCTGTTCCAGAAATCGCCCAGGATGGCGGCCGCCGCCTTGTCGGCGGGCGTCGGCTGGACGGGGCGAGCGGGCTGCATGTTGTGGATGGCGCCGATCGATGCCTTCGCCACCTCCGCGCGCAGCACGTCCACCGCCGCGCCGTGCGCCAGGTTGACGTGGTGGATGGCGGCGTAGTGCGAGGGCGGATCGTTCACGCCCGGCGGATGCCATTCGAAAGAGTAGCCGAACAGCGTGAAAACGGAAGGCTCGTTGAAGGTCGCGAAGCGTTTCACGCGGTCGCCGAACCGGCGCGCGACCAGATGCGCATAGTCGGCGAACCACTGGGCGATGTCGCGATTGATCCAGCCGCCGAGATCCTGCAGCGCCTGCGGCAGATCCCAATGGTAGAGGCAAAGCCAGGGTTCGATGCCGGCGGCAAGCAGTCCGTCGATCAACCGGTCATAGAAGGCAAGACCAAGCTCGTTTGCCGCACCGCGGCCCTTGGGAAGGACGCGCGGCCAGGAAACCGAGAAACGATAGGCGCCGACGCCGATCTGCTGCATCAAGGCGATGTCTTCAGCATATCGGTGATAGTGATCGCAGGCCTGTTCGCCGGTGTCACCATTGGCGATGCGGCCCGGAATGCGGCAGAAGCCGTCCCAGACGCTCGGGCCGCGTCCATCCGCCTGCTCCGCCCCCTCGATCTGATAGCTCGACGTGGAGACGCCCCACAAGAAGCCGCGCGGCAATGGTTTGCCGACAGCGGCACGCGAAGCAAGCCTGCCCGCTTGAGTCCGGGCTTGGGCGATGGTCATGAAGCTCTCCTGCCCAGCGAGGCCTCGCCGGTTCTGACGCTCGATCGATGATTGAAGCTACGCGGTGCAACGGCACGATTGATTGATCTGGAGCAAAGCTTTGCCGGCCGGCCGCGCCATGAATACGGCTCGTGACGTCGAGGAGGAAACCGTGCGCGCCAGGCAAGTCATGAGCAGGCCCGTCATCACCATCCCGGCTGATGCGACGGTCTACGCCGCTGCGGAGGTCCTGCTGGGGTCGGGGATAAGCGCGGCGCCTGTCATCGATGCCGACGGCAGGATGATCGGTATCGTGAGCGAAGCCGATCTCATGAACCGCCCCGAGATCGGCACCGTTCCGGCCAAGTCGTGGCTGCAGCGCCTGCTGGTGGATGAAGCCCTGCTCGCTCGGGATTACGTGCGCTCGCACTCCCACCATGTCGCCGATGTCATGACAAAGGACGTCGTGACGGCAGACGAGCACACCGAACTCGGCGAGATCGCCTCGCTCATGCAGCGCCATCGCGTCAGGCGCATCCCGATCCTGCGCGACGGAAAGGTCGTGGGCATCGTAAGCCGATCCAACCTGCTGCAGGGGTTGCTCTCGCGCGAGCCCTTGCCGGCCACCGGGACTTCGAGCGACGAGAGCATTCGACGCACGGTGACAGCGGAACTGGCAAGGCACCCTTGGGCTTCGCGGCTTGGAACGAACGTCGTCGTCGACAAGGGCGTCGTCCATCTGTGGGGCCATGTCGATGCCCAGGCGGCAAAGGACGCCGCGCGGATCGCGGTCGAGAACATTCCCGGCGTCAGGCGCGTCGTGAACAACATGACCATCGTGCCGCCGGAGGCTCGCTTCGGCATATAGGCCTCAGGGTTGGACATCGACCCGGTCGACATGCCAGCCGGAGGTCCATTTCGACAGGGAGTAGATCAGCGCCACGGTTCGATAGATCTTGTTGTGTTCGAAGAAGCCGTGGCCGCGATGGCCGCCGAGGCAGTAGACCGTCAAATCCGCGTCGCGATAGAGGGCGGCCCGTTCCGAAATGTAGCTGACAAAGAACACCACCTCGACCTGGGCCGTCTTGTCGTCGGCCCGCCAGTCGACGATCTGGGCTCCTTCGAAGCGGAAGTAGCGCGCGCAGTTTTCCGATTCGAGCCTTGCCCTGAAGTGATCGACGATGGGCTCGCGCAATTCCGGACCGAACCGCGTCTCCGCCAGGGTCGCAAGCGGAACGAGGAAGATCGCCATCCAGGCCGCGACCAATGCCCCGCGCGCCGACCGACCCAAGGCTGTCATTGCGGCCATGACCGGCGGCAGCGTCGTTCAAGGCCTCATGAAGATCAAGGGGTTGTCTTCGTCCAGGTTGTCCGCCGCCGCCGCCAGCTCCGAGGCGATGTCGTCGTTGGTGCGACTGCGCTTGAAGATGCGGATGGCCTCCGACAGCAGGCATCGCGCCACCACGTCGTCGACGATGCCCTGCGCTGCGGCCTCGCCGAGGGCGGCCTCGACATGCTTGGAGACAAGTAGGTGGGCGCTCATGAGTTCGTGTTCTCCTGTCCTTGATTTCCGGCTAGACGCCCCGGGCGTGCCGCCCCTCGGCACCGGTGTAGTAGCGGTCGAAGGCAGCGCATACCGAGCGCACGAACGGCCGGCCGCGGGGCGTCACCTCCAGGCGCGGGCCGTCCATCGATACCAGGCCGTCGCTTGTCAGCGACCGCAGCGCCGGAATCGAATCGAGAAAGGTGTCCAGCGCGACACCGTGACCTTTGCAGGCGCGGGCAAGGTCGACGCCGTAGTCGCACATCAGCCGGCCGATGATCTCGCCGCGCAGCCGGTCGTCCGCCTGCAGCGGCACGCCCCGCACGGTGGCGAAGCCGCCCTTGTCGATGCGGGCGCCGTAGGCGGCCGCTTCCGGGGCGTTCTGGCTGTAGCCCCGAGGCAGGCACGATATGGCGGACGCCCCGACGCCGATGACCCAGGGCGAGTCCTCCGCGACATAGCCCTGGAAGTTCCGCCGCAGCCGTCCGGTTGCGACCGCCTGCGCGAGCCGGTCATCCGGCCGGGCATAGTGGTCGAGGCCGACCTTCACATAGCCCGCGCCGGCCAGTCGGCCGGCGATCAGCTCCGCCATTGCCGACCGGGTGGCGGCGTCGGGCAAGGTCTTCGTGTCGATCAGCTTCTGCCGCGCCTTCATCCAGGGCACATGAGCGTAGGCGAAAACCGCAAAGCGGTCGGGCTGCAGCGCGATCGCCTGGTCGATCGTGCGCACGAGCCTTTCCGGCGTCTGCAGCGGCAGACCATAGACCAGATCGATATTGCACCGGCGAATGCCCGCGGCGCGCAGCCGTTCGAGGGCGGCGGCCGTGACCTCCAGCGACTGCAGCCGGTTGATCGCCCTCTGGACGTCGATGTCGAAATCCTGGACTCCGAGGCTCGCGCGATTGACCCCGAGCGCGACCATCGCCTCGACGAGCCCGGCGTCGCAGAAGCGCGGATCGATCTCCATCGATATCTCGGCATCCGCCGGCCGGTCGAACAGCGCCGCCAGGCGGCGGCCGACCGAAAGAAGGCGCTCGGGACCAAGCTGCGACGGCGTGCCCCCGCCCCACTGGACCGAACCGACGACCAGCTCGGGCGACGCGCGGGCCACGAGATCGAGCTCCCTTTCCAGGGCATGCGCATAGCCGTCGAGCGTGCTCTCGCCGCGCATCGCCACGGTGTGGCAGGCGCAATACCAGCAGAGCTGCCGGCAGAAGGGGACATGCAGATAGAGCGCCGCGGGGCGGCAGCCGAGATCCCCGAGCCATGCCTCGTGCTGCGACGGGCCGACCGTCCCGTCGAATTGGGCGGCCGTCGGATAGCTGGTGTAGCGGGGAACCGGCTTGTCGTAGGCCGCGACGGCGAGCCTGTCCATCGCGCTCATGATTCGGTCGCCTGTTCGAGTGGCCTGCCGGGCCTAGTGCGACATCAGCACGGGCACGGTCATGCTCGACAGCAAGGTGCGGCTGGCACCGCCCAGCACCATCTCGCGCATCCGCGAATGGCCGTAGATGCCCATCACGATCAGATCGACGTCATGGTCGGCGGCGCGCGACAGGATCACGCTGCCGATATCGGCGTCGGCGGCGACATCGCGCTGGACCGTGGCCTTGACGTCGTGGCGGGCGAGCCATGTGGCGGCGTCGGCCCCCGGCTCGGCGCCGTGCCCGTCCGCGGACTTTGTCGGGTCGATGACCAGGACGGTGACCTTGTCGGCGCCGGTCAGCAGCGGCATCGCATCCGACGCCGCCCGTGCGCTCTCGCGGCTTGCGTTCCAGCACAGCATGATCGACTTGCCCGGCTTGGCGCGCGCACCGATATGCGGCACCACCAGGGTCGGACGCCCGGTCGACAGCGCCACTGTCTCGGGAAGATCGGTCGGCGTCGGCGAATCGGCATCGGGATCGGTCTGGCCGACGATCAGCAGGTCAGCATAGCGTGCGTTAACGGCAAGCTCGTTCTCGACATATCCTTTCGCCACGCGCCATTCCGTCGGCAGGTGCGTGCCCTTGATCGCCTTGTCGAAGGCGGCCGCGGCGGCCTCGCGGTCGGTCTTGGCGGCGGCATCGTACGAGGCGAACAGATCATCCATCGGCATCGAGCCGTCAAAGAAAGCCGGCACGTCGAACGGCGCCTGCACGTGGACTCCCACGAGGTGCGCGCCATGGCGCTGCGCGAGCTCCACGGCAACGTCGAGCCGTTGCGACAGCTTCGGGCTCGCATCGCAGTGAACGAGGATGGTCTTGTAGCTCATGAGTGACACCTTTCCTTCAGGGGAGCGAAAATGCCATGGCCGCACTGTATGGCGATTGACCCAGGTCAAGTCGAGCGCGGCGGCAGGTAGTGTACGGCACCACGATGGACGCAATCACCGAGCTGACCGCGTTTTGCCGGCAGGGGCTGCATGACCTGTCGTCGCTGCCGGCCGGCTTGCCGGTCTCGCTGTTCGCCGCGGGCCTGGCCGGCAGCCTCGTGCACTGCGTGGGCATGTGCGGGCCGTTCGTGCTTACCCAGGTCGTGTCGGACGCCGAAGGCACGACGCCCAAGGGCTACGGCGAGTGGCGACGGCTGGCCGGCGCCGCCCTCGCCCCCTACCATCTCGGCCGGCTCACGACCTACACTGCTCTGGGGGCGGTCGCCGGAGGCGCCACGGCGCTTTTCGCGTCGACGACGGGCTTTGCCTGGCTGTCCGGCGTCATGCTTGTCCTCGCCGCCGTGCTCATGTTCCTGCAAGCCGTTGGGCTGACATTGTCGGCCACCTCGCCGCTTGGCGGCATGGTGGCCCGCCTGGCCGCGCCGCTTTCGAGGTCGCGCGGGCCGGCCGTACGGTATGCGCTGGGACTGGTGCTTGGCCTTCTGCCCTGTGGCCTGCTCTACGGCGCTCTGGCGGCGGCCGGTGGCACGGCATCGGTGCGGGAAGGCGCCATGGCCATGGCCGCATTCGCCGTCGGCACGATACCGGCCCTTGTCGCCGTCGGCTGGCTCGGCCTCATCGTTCGACGTCAGCTACGGCGCGTGACGGCCTGGATCGCCACCCCCCTGCTGCTCGCCAACGCCGTGGTGATGCTGGCGCTGGCGAGCCAGAGGTTCTCGGCCTAGGCCGGCTTGACCTCGACCTGCTTGACCTGGGCCGGCGTGTTGGCGGTCTTGGGGATCTCGAGCGTCAGCACGCCCTTGGCGAAGCGGGCCGAGATCGCGTTGCGGTCGGCGTCGACCGGCAGCGTGAAAGCCCGCGTGAAGCTGCCGTAGCTGCGCTCGGTGTAGTGGGTCTTGTCGTCGCTGCGCTCGACCTTCTTCTCGCCGGCGATGGTGAGGACGTCGTCCTCGACCAGGACCTTCACTTCCTTTTCGTCCAGGCCGGGCAGTTCGATGGCGATCGAATAGGCCTTGCCGCCTTCCTTCACCTCGACCTTCGGAACGTGGTCGAAGGCGCGCAGCGCGCGCGGCTCGCCGGACGGCGCCAGCTCGGGCCAGTTGAACGGCCAGCCCCGCATCATGCGATTGAAGATCTGGTCGAAGTCGCCGCCGAACGGCAGCGCGCTGCGCGGCATCAGAGACTTGGCTTCGGTCATGTGTTCCTCCGTTTGGATCACGCCTCGATCCGCCCTGCTTTTAGGCCGCCCCGCCGCGATGCCGTTTGACCGAGATCAATCGGCCGCGGGCGACTTGAATCGAACGATGTCGCGGTAGGCGTGCCACGTGGCATGAGCCACCACCGGCAGGACGACGATGAGCCCGAGCAGCGCCGGCACCATCGCCAGGGCCACCAGCAGGACGATCAGCCCGGCCCATACCAGCATCGGCCGGATATTGAAGCGCATGGCGGCGACCGAGGTGGCGATCGCCTCGAACAGGTTGGCGTCGCGGCGGTCCAGGAGATAGGGCATCGAGAACGCGCCGATCGCGAAGGCCAGGCCGGCCATGACCGCGCCCACCGCGACGCCGACCGCCAGGAACGGCAGGCTGCGGCTGGATTGCCAGGCCAGGTCCATGAAGCGGTCCCAGGAGGACACGCTCGGCCATTCGAAGACAGCGAAGAGAAGCTGCGCCGCGCGCATCCAGGCGAGATGCAGCAACAGCAGCAGCACGCCCATCAAGGCGATCTGGTCGGGATTGCGGCGCCAGGCGCCAACCGTCGAGCCGAGGTCGACCGGCAGGCCGCGGCCGAGCCGGCGGCTGATCTCGTACAGGCCGACGGCCATGAAGGGGCCGATGAAGAAGAAGCCCGCGCTGAGCGGCAGCACGAGGTAGGGCAGGTCCGCCCACAGCAGGAGCGAGATCGCCGCCCATCCCGCGACCACCGCCACGACGCCGAAGACCAGGCTGTTGGCCGGCGCGGTCAAAAAGTCGCGCCAGCCGGCGGCAAGCCAGACCCACGCCTGATCCAGGGGGACCTGGCGGATGCGCGGCTGAGGCGCGCGGAATACGGCGACCGTGTCGTTCATTGACGCTTCCTCCTGCCTGCGAATTGACGCCGGCGGCGCGGATCGGCCTTGACCCAAATCAAGGGAACGCCCGACGGCGCCTTTTATGGTCCGCCCGCCATCGGTGGGGGAGAAAGTGATGTCCAGCCAAGCCGTCCTGAGTGCCGATCCTCGACCCGCGCCACGCTACGTCGACGACGTCATTCGGGCCGCCGTCGTGCTCTCCATGTTCTGGGGCATCGCCGCCTTCACGGCGGGCGTGGTGATCGCCGCCCAGCTCGTCTGGCCGCAGCTCAGCTTCGACAGCCAATACCTGACATTCGGCCGCCTGCGTCCGCTGCACACCTCGGCGGCGATCTTCGCCTTCGGCGGCACCGCCCTGATCGGCACGGCCTTCCATGTCGTGCAGCGCACCTGCCGCACGACGCTGTTCGGCGGGGCTCCCCTCGGGTGGTTCGTGCTGCTCGGCTACCAGCTCTTCATCGTCGTCGCCGCGACCGGCTACCTGATGGGCATCACCGAGAGCAAGGAATACGCCGAGCCCGAATGGTACGCCGATCTCTGGCTGACGATCGTCTGGGTGGCCTTCCTCGTCACCTACCTCGGCACGGTGATGAAGCGCGAGGAACCGCACATCTACGTCGCCAACTGGTTCTACCTCGCCTTCATCATCACCATCGCCATGCTGCACATCGTCAACAACATATCGCTGCCGGTCTCGATCACCGGCACCAAGAGCTACGACGCCTGGTCGGGCGTGCAGGACGCGATGATCCAGTGGTGGTACGGCCACAACGCGGTGGGCTTCTTCCTCACCGCGGCGTTCCTCGGGATGATGTACTACTACATCCCCAAGGCCGCGAACCGCCCGATCTATTCCTACCGTCTGTCGATCGTGCACTTCTGGTCGCTGGTGTTCCTCTATATCTGGGCCGGCCCGCACCACCTGCACTACACGTCGCTGCCCGACTGGGCGCAGACGCTCGGCATGGTGTTCTCGGTGATGCTGTGGATGCCGAGCTGGGGCGGCATGATCAACGGCCTCATGACCCTGTCGGGCGCGTGGGACAAGCTGCGCACCGATCCCGGCCTGCGCTTCTCGGTGACCGCCGTCGGCTTCTACGGCATGGCGACCTTCGAGGGCCCGGTCATGTCGATCAAGGCCGTCAACTCGCTCAGCCACTACACCGACTGGACGATCGGCCATGTCCATTCCGGCGCGCTGGGCTGGGTGGCCTTCATCGTGTTCGGCACGATGTACTACCTGGTGCCCAAGCTGTGGAACCGCCCGGCGATGTGGTCGACGCGCCTGATCGGCTGGCACTACTGGATCGCCACCCTCGGCATCGTCCTCTACATCACCGCGATGTGGGTGAGCGGCATCATGCAGGGCCTGATGTGGCGCGCCTACGACGAGCTCGGCTTCCTGCAGTATTCGTTCATCGAGACCGTCGCGGCTATGAAGCCGTTCTACGCGATCCGCCTGCTGGGTGGCCTGTTCTTCCTGAGCGGCGGCCTGATCATGGCCTACAACATGTGGCGCACGGTGCGCGGCGAGCCCGAGGCCGCCTCCGCCGCGGCGCGCCACGCCATCGCGGCTTAGGGGGCGCGCAAATGTTCATTCGTCACGAGACGATCGAGAAGAACGTCATCCTGATGGCGGTGCTGACGCTGATCACGGTGTCGATCGGCGGCATCGTCCAGATCATCCCGCTGTTCACCATCGAGAGCACGATCGAGCGGGTCGGCGGCGTGCGTCCCTACAGCCCGCTCGAGCTGCTGGGCCGCAACATCTACATCCGCGAAGGCTGCTATCTCTGCCACAGCCAGCAGATCCGGCCGTTCAAGGACGAGGTCGAGCGCTACGGCCACTACAGCCTGGCCGCCGAGAGCATGTACGACCATCCGTTCCAGTGGGGCTCCAAGCGCACCGGGCCCGACCTCGCGCGCGTCGGCGGCCGCTACTCCAACGACTGGCACGTCGCGCATCTCACCTCGCCGCGCGCCGTGGTGCCGGAAAGCATCATGCCGGCCTACCCGTTCCTGGCCGAGCGCAAGCTGGACTATGACGACATCGCCGAGCACCTCAAGACGCTGCGCGCGGTGGGCACGCCCTATACCGACGAGATGATCGCCAATGCCAAGGCCGACCTCGAGGCGCAGGTCAACCCGGACGCCGATCCGACGGCGCTGGAGAAGCGCTACCCGCGCGCCGTCGTCGCCAAGTTCAACAGCCGGTCGGAGGCGATCACCGAGATCGATGCGCTGGTGGCCTATCTGCAGATGATGGGCACGCTGGTGAATTTCAGCGACCTGCCGCCCGAACGGCTGCGTCAATAGGAGACGGATATGGATCTGGGCATGGACCTGATCGCGCTGGGCGAGATCCTCGCGACGATCTGGACGGTTTGGGCGGTGCTGGTGTTCTCCGGCATCGTGCGCTGGGCATGGCGCCCGGCCAACCGCAGGCGGTTCGAAGAGGACGCCCGCATTCCCCTCAACGACGAAGGCTGAGGAACCGTCATGCCGACCAAGATCGAGAAGGACGTGCTTTCCGGCCAGGATACGACCGGCCACGAATGGGACGGCGTCAAGGAGCTCAACACCCCGCTGCCGACCTGGTGGGTGTACACGTTCTACGCGACCATCGTGTTCGCTGTCGTCTACTGCGTCCTCTATCCGTCATGGCCCTGGCTCGGCGGCCACACGCAGGGACTGCTGGGCTATTCGAGCCGCGCCGAGCTCAGCCACGCGCTCGACGCCCAGGCCAAGGCGCGTGCCGCCTTCGTCGATCGCATCCGGACCGCCTCGCTGGCCGACATCCAGAAGGATCCCGAGCTCTTCAACTTCGCGATGGCCGGCGGCCGCTCGGCGTTCCAGACCAATTGCCTGCAGTGCCACGGCGCCGGCGGCGCCGGCAACGTCGGCTTCCCCAACCTGGTCGACGACGACTGGCTGTGGGGCGGCAGCCTCGAGCAGATCTACGCCACCATCCAGCACGGCATCCGCAACGCCGACGAGAACTCCCGTCAGTCCATGATGCCGCGCTTCGGCGTCGACGGTCTGCTGACGGGCGCCCAGGTCACCGCGGTCGCCGGCTATGTGCTGAGCCTGTCGGGCCGCGCCAAGGCCACGCCCGAAGGGGCCAAGATCTTCCAGGAGCAATGCGTCGCCTGCCACAAGGCCGACGGCAAGGGCAACCAGGAGCTCGGCGCCCCCAACCTCACCGACGCCATCTGGCTCTATGGCGGCGACCGCGACTCGATCTACCGGTCGATCTTCTATGCCCACAACGGCAGCATGCCGGCCTGGGGCAGCCGGCTGGACGACGCCACGATCAAGATGCTGGCGATCTACGTCCATTCGCTGGGCGGCGGCCGGTAGCGGGCGCGGAGAAGCGTGATGGACGGCGAGTTCCACAACGATGAGCCGGTCTCGCTGCGCGAGCACAAGGCCGAGCAGCCGCTCTATGCCACCCGCATCAAGGTCTACCCGCAGGCGATCCGGGGCCAGTGGCGGCGCGTCAAATGGTCGGTGCTCGTCGGCCTTCTCGGGCTCTACTACATCGTGCCCTGGCTGCGCTGGGACCGCGGCCCCGGCGCCCCCGGCCAAGCCATCCTGATCGATCTCGACGGAAGGCGCGGCTGGCTCTTCGACGTCGTCATCTGGCCGCAGGAGGTCTATTTCGTCACCGGCCTGCTCATTCTGGGGGCGGTCGGGCTGTTCTTCGCGACCTCGCTGCTGGGCCGCGTGTGGTGCGGCTTCACCTGCCCGCAGACGGTATGGACCGACCTCTTCATGCTGGTCGAGCGCCTGATCGAGGGCGACCGCAACGAGCGCATGCGGCTCGACCGCACGCCGATGTCGGCCGCCAAGGCCGCGCGCAAGGTCTTGAAGCATGTCGCCTGGCTCGCCATCGCCGCGCTGACCGGTGGGGCCTGGGTGTTCTATTTCGTCGACGCGCCCTCGACCCTGGTGAAGATCTTCCGCGGCGACGCCTCGACGGAGGTCTACTTCTTCATCGGCCTCTTCACCGCCACGACCTACACGCTGGCCGGCTGGGCGCGCGAGCAGGTCTGCACCTACATGTGCCCGTGGCCGCGCTTCCAGGCGGCGATGCTCGACGAGCAGAGCGTCATCGTCACCTACCAGAAATGGCGCGGCGAACCGCGCGGCAAGCACAAGGCGGGCGAGAGCTGGGAAGGCCGCGGCGACTGCATCGACTGCCGCCTGTGCGTGGCGGTGTGCCCGACCGGCATCGACATCCGCGACGGCCAGCAGCTCGAATGCATCGGCTGCGGGCTTTGCATCGATGCCTGCAACCGCACCATGGAGAAGGTCGACCGGCCGCCCGATCTCATCCGCTGGGACACCCTGGCCGACCAGCAGGCCAAGGAAAGCGGCGCGGCCGGCGTGGCGTGGCGGCCGGTGCGCCCGCGCACGATGCTCTATGCGCTGCTGCTCGGCATCGTCGCCGCGGTCATGGTGGGGGCGTTCCTGCTGCGCACCGACACCGAGCTCACGGTCCAGCGCGACCGCAGCCCCAACTTCGTGCGGCTGTCGAACGGCGACATCCGCAACTCCTATACCGTCAAGATCGTGAACAAGACCCGCAGCCCGCAGCGCTTCGAGCTGGCGCTCGACGGCCTGCCCGCGGCGAGGCTGGGATATGTCGGCGCCGAGGTCGAGGACAGCGGCGGCGCCAGCCGCCTTGTCGTGCATCCCGATGCGGTCGGCACCTTCCGCGTCTTCGTGACGGTTCCGCGGGCCGCCGCCCCCGCGGGATCGCATTCGATCGAATTCGCGGTCCGCGCCGACGGCCGGCAGCGCGCCGAGCATGATGCCGTGTTCGTCGGCCCCGCCCGCTAGGAGAAGGCCGATGACCGCCGCACTCGCCCGTCGCAGCCGCTACATCCCCTGGCTCTTCGTCGCGGGCCTCGCCGTCACCATCGCCGTGAACGGCATCATGGTCTGGTTCGCCGTCAGCTCGTTCTCCGGCCTCTACACCGCGCAGCCGCGCGAACTCGGGCCTGCACTACAATGCCGTCATCGCCGAGCAGAAGAGGCGCGATGCCCTGGGCTGGCGCGTCGAACCCGCCTGGGATCCCACGAGCCACAGCCTCCAGGTGCGGGTCTTCGATGCCGTCGGCCAGCCTCTGGCCGGCGCGCAGGTGAGCGTCGAGCTGGTGCGGCCGGTCGAGAAGCGGCCGCCGCTCGACATCGAGATGGCCGCGGTTGATATCGGCCGCTTCGCCGGCCGCATCGACCTGCCCGAGCGCGGCAACTGGGATCTCGACATCGTGGTCGAGCGCGGCAAGGAGCGCTACGCGGCGACCCGGCGGATGTTCCTGCGATGACCGACGCCGCCCTGTTCGCCGCGCCGGCGGCCGCGCCTGCCGTGCGCCTCTGCGCGCATTGCGGCGAGGTCGTGCGCGGCCCGGGCGACGCCTCGTTCTGCTGCGCCGGCTGCGCCGGCGCCCATGCCATCATCGGCGCGGCCGGCCTCGGCGCCTTCTATCGCCGGCTCGACGACAGGCACGCCCACCGGCCGGTGCCGCTCGATACGGATTTCGCGGCCTATGCGCGCGCTGCCGGCCCCGCCGAGTCCGAGCTCGATCTTCTGGTCGACGGCCTCGACTGCGCGGCCTGCGTCTGGCTGATCGAGAGCCTGCTGGCGCGCGACCCCACCGTGCTGCGCGCCCGGGTCCATCTCTCCACGCGCCGCCTGTCGCTGCGCTGGCAGGGCCCGCCGGCCGACGCCGGCCGCTTTGTCGGGCGGGTGGCCGCGCTGGGCTTCCGTCTCGCTCCCTACGACGTCTCGGCGGCGTCGGGCGACGACGACCGCGAGGCGCGCGATCTCTTGCGCAGCCTTGCTGTCGCGGGCTTCGCCGCCGCCAACGTCATGCTGCTGTCGGTCTCGGTCTGGGCCGGCCACGACGGCTCGATGGGCGACGCCACGCGCACGCTCTTCCATTGGCTTTCCGCCGCCATCGCCCTGCCCGCGGTCGCCTATGCCGGTCGGCCGATTTTCCGCTCCGCCTTCGCCGCGCTCAGGGCCGGCCGGACCAACATGGACGTGCCGATCTCGATCGGCGTCGGGCTGGCCTGCATCGTCAGCCTGCACGAAGCCTGGATCGGCGGCCAGCATGCCTATTTCAACTCGGCGATCACCCTCCTCTTCTTCCTGCTGATCGGCCGCTTTCTCGACCGCCGCGCCCGCGGACGCGCCCGCCAGGCGGTGCAGGCGCTGCTGGCCCTGTCGAGCCGCAGCGCCACGGTCCTCGCCGACGACGGCACGGCGAGCCGGCGCCGGGCCGACCGGCTGCTGCCGGGAGACGTGCTGCTGGTGGCGGCCGGCGAGCGTCTTGGCGCCGACGGCGTCGTGGCGGACGGCCGCTCGACGATGGATGCGGCGCTGGTCAGCGGCGAGAGCGTGCCGCAGTCGGTCGAACCGGGCGCCAGGGTCTTCGCCGGCATGGTCAATCTCGGCGCGCCGTTGCGCGTGCGGGTGGTCGCGGCCGGCGAACAGACCCTGCTCGCCGGGATCGTGCGCCTGGTCGAGGCGGCCGAGCGCGGCCGCTCGCGCTTCGTCGCCCTCGCCGACCGCGTCGCCCGCGCCTATGCGCCGGTCGTGCACGCGACGGCGCTGCTCACCTTCCTCGGCTGGATGCTGCTGGGCGGCCTCGCCTGGGACCGTGCGCTCCTCGTCGCCACCTCGGTGCTGATCATCACCTGCCCCTGCGCGCTGGCGCTCGCGGTCCCGGTGGTCCGCGTCGTCGCCAGCACCCGCCTGCTGCGCGGCGGCGTCCTGCTGCTGTCACCGACCGCGCTGGAGCGCTTCGCGCGCGTCGACCATGTCGTGCTCGACAAGACCGGCACCCTTACCCTGGGCAGGCCGGAGCTGGTCGACGGCGGCGCCGACCCGCGCGCGCTGGAAGCCGCCGCGGCAATCGCCGCCAACTCGCGCCATCCCCTGGCGCAGGCGCTGGTGCGCGCGGCCCCTCGAGTGCCGCCGGCCGACGGCGTCGTCGAGCATCCCGGACAGGGCCTGCAACAGGCCGACAGCCGGCTCGGCTCGGCGCGCTTCTGCGGCGTCGCCGATGCGCCGGACGACGGCCGTACGGAACTGTGGTTCGCGCGGCCCGGCAGGCCGCCGCTGCGCTTCGCCTTCGCCGACCGCCTGCGGCCCGACGCGGCGGCGACGATCGCGGCATTGGCCCAGCGCGGCATTGCGGTCGAGCTGCTGTCCGGCGACCGCCAGGCCGCCGTCGGCCGAGTCGCCGCCGAGGCCGGCATGGTGCACTGGCGGGCCGAGGTCTCGCCGGCCGCCAAGGCTGGGCGCCTTGCCGCCCTGGCGGCCGAGGGCAGGTCCGTGCTGATGGTGGGCGACGGGCTGAACGATGCGCCGGCGCTGGCCGCGGCCTACGCCTCGATCTCGCCGGCGACCGCCGCGGAGGCAACGCAGAATGCCGCCGACGCGGTGTTCCAGGGCGATGCGCTCCGTCCGGTGGTCGAGATCCTCGACGTGGCGCGCCGCGCCGGCCGCCTGGTGCGCCAGAACATCGTGCTGGCACTGCTCTACAACCTGAGCGCCGTGCCGCTTGCCGTGATGGGCGCCGTGACGCCGCTGATCGCCGCCGTGGCCATGTCCTCGTCCTCCCTGTTGGTGATCGGCAACGCGCTGCGCCTGGGCGCCCGCCCCATCCGCGAGGCGGGCCATGGATAGCCTGCTCATCCTCGTGCCGGCCGCCCTGCTGCTCGGCCTGCTCGGTCTGGCGGCCTTCCTGTGGGCGTTGCGCAATGGCCAGTACGACGATCCCGACGGCGCGGCCAACCGCATTCTGTTCGACGACGAATAAGGAGAGAACGATGTCTCACTGGATCATGGGCATATTCGCCGGCTTGCTGGGCCTCGTCGGCCTGTTCATGGCGAGCGCCGCGCGCGACTTCGGCATCCTCGCCTTCGGCCTGGCGCTGTCGCTGTTCGGCGTGCTGTTCTGCTGGTGGATGATCAAGACCGCCTACGACGAGGCCGAGGAAAAGGCCGCCGGCCGATAGCATCGGCTGTTGCTGAAAGGTTGAGTCGCAACCTGTCACCCCGAGCGAAGCGAGCGGCCTTTGAGGCCGCATGAAGCGGCGTCCGATCAGCGACGCCTGGATTGGACGACGAGCATCGCCACGAGCCCGGCGACCAGGTAGACGCAGCCGACGATCAGCGCGGCATAGATGTCGCCCAGCGCCTCCGACAAGGCGCGATAGGCGGCCAGCGTCAGGAAGCACAGGCTGACGGCGAAGAGGCTCGCGGCGAGAAGGTAGCCGCCAAGCGTCAACGCCGTGCGGCGGGCGGCGTCCGCCGCGGCGACGGCGCCGTAGAGGGCGAGCGACTTGGCGAGAGCGAGCAGCACCGATCCGTCCTCCGTCGCGCTGTCGGTCAACGCCGGACCAGCGTGGCCAGGAGGAAACCGGCCAGCGCGGCCAGCGAGACCGCGGCCAGCGGCTTGGCCCGGATGGCCGCCTCGAGCTCGCCGCGGCCTTGGTCGGCCGCCGTCTTGGCGGCCTGAGCCTTGGTGGCGAGCTCGTCCACCAGCTTGGCTGCGCGCGTCAGGATCTCCCGCGCCGCCTCGCCGGCCGCCTTCACGGCCTCGGCGCCCTCGGCGCGCGCAGCCTGCTCGATGGCTGCCCTCAGCCGTTCCAGCTCTTCGAGCAGCGCCGTCGAACTCGGTGCCCAGATAGCCGTAGGTGTCCTTCGTCCTGCTGGTCGCCATGCCCGCCTCCCCGGTCGCCCGCACGATGGCAGAAAGTGGCGGCGGTGCTCTTGACCTGCATCAACAGCCGCCGCCGCCCGGCCGGGCACAATGTTGGAGGAATCAACCGCGCAATATCGCAAAGGGAGCAGCCGATGAGCCTCAAGCGCATCCGCCTGGAACTGGCCCGTACCCCCGATTTTCCGAACGGAAGCCCTGGCCACGGGTACGAGTTCGTCGCTCCCCTCGACGCCAAGGGCCATCTCGACTCCGCGAGCTGGCCCAAGAGCAAGGCGGCCTGCACCGTGCGACGCTTCTGGGACAACACGCCCGACGAGCACGGCACCCTGATCCAGCGGCGCAATGGCAGCTGGGCCTTCTCCTACGAGCCGGGCGACGACGACGACGAGCCGATTTTCCGTTTCGACAAGCACAATTTCACGGTCGGGGAATATGTGACGGTCACCGAACATGACGGTGTGGCGCGGCCGTTTCGAGTGGTCGACATCTCGCCGGCGATCATCCGCGCCTGAACCGGCGGCCGGGCGCGGTCGGGGCCGATGGTCGTTGCCCCTGCGGCAAATCTCGCCCAAGAATATCGCCAATATCGCCCGACCATCGAGCCAGCAGGATTTCATCGGCAATGCCGTCCGCGCCCACCGTTGGAGTGGTTATCGCCAATCACAACAACAGCGCCTTCGTCGAGAGGGCGATCGACTCAGTTGCCCGTCAGACCGTCCGCAACCTCCGCGCCGTCGTGGTGGACGACGCTTCGACCGACCGATCCGACGAGGCCATTCGGCGATGCCTCTCGCAGTTGAACGACACGCGTTTCAGCTACGTCCGCCTCGATTCCAATCTCGGGCAGGCCGGCGCGATCCGGCGCGGCATGGCCGGGCTCGATACGCCCTTCGTCTGCATCCTCGACTCCGACGACATCTGGTACGAAGGGTTCGTCGCCCGCCACCTTGCGGTGCACTTGAACGCCGACTTTCCGGTCGGCCTGACCTATTGCGATTCGCACATTGTCGATTCCGACGATCGGATGCTGGCAGGCACCGCGTGGTGGTTCGACCACGCGCCCGCCGAGACATCGCCCCGGAAGATCGACGCCTCGCTGTTGCCGGCCATCGACGCCGGCACCGGCGAGCTTTCCTATCGTCCCAACCGGGAGATCACTTTGCATCCGCAGTGGTCGCCGTCCGGCGCGACCAACACCATGGCGAGCATGATGCTGCGGCGCAGCTTCGTCGACCTCGTCCTGGTGCCGCCGGATCACGACCTCAGACTGTACGTCGATTTCTACCTGTCGACCTTCGCCGGCCTGCTGACCGGCGTCATCGCCATCCATGAGGCGCTCTACGCCTACCGCATGCACGGCCGGAACAAGCATTCGGACGCGGCCGTGGTGGGGGGCGCCTACAATTCCTCGACCCGACCCTGGCAGGTCGTGCGGACCGACATCCTGCAATTGATCCGCTCGGTCCTGCAAAGCCAGGAGCGCGCGATCTGCACGGCGTTCGGCGAGGGTCGTCATGCGCAGGCCACGACGTTGGTGGAGAACGAGTTCCCCAAGCCGGAGCCCGAACCGCCGCCGGCAAGCCGTGGCCGCCTGCTGGCCAAGCTGCTGGGCAAGGCCGGCCGCCCGCCGGGCGATGGGCATGCGCCTGGCGACCGCGCCGGGAGCCCGCGGTCGCGGTGAACGACTGCCATCGTCAGAAGCGCGCCGTATTCGCCGGCGTTGCGCGAGACTGCGCCGCTCACCTGCCCCAGGTGCTGGCGAACCTCGAGCGGTTTGCCGCGTGCTACGCAGCGGCATCGTTCGTCTTCCTGGTCAGCGACAGCACCGACGCGTCGCACCCGCTTCTCGAGCGATGGCTGGCCGACGGCCGCTGCGGCGCGGCGACCGATCTCGGCCCGCTCGCGGAACGGCTGCCCAGGCGGACGGAACGCATCGCCCATGTGCGCAACGCCTGCCTGGACACGATCCGCCGATCCGCATGGACCGACTACGATCACCTCGTCATCGCCGACCTGGACGACGTCCTGGCGACGCCCATCGCGGCCGATGGTTTCGCCGCGGCCTGCCGTTGGCTGGACGAAGCGCCGGCGCGAGCCGCCGTCCTGGCCAATGCCGCGCCGCGCTACTACGATGTCTGGGCCTTGCGCCATGATCGTTGGTGCCCTGCGGATTGCTGGCATCCGATCTGGGAGCGTCCGGCGGAAGAGACCTTCGAAGCGGCGAAGTTCCGCCAGGTGTTTGCCCGCCAGATCGAGATTCCCGCCGGCGCGCCGCCCATCGCCGTGAGGTCGGCCTTCGGCGGTCTCGGCATCTATCGGCTTTCCTTCGCACTCGGCGCCCGATATTGCGGCATCGACCCGATGGGACGCGAGGTGTCCGAGCATGTCGCCTTCAACGAGATGATCGGCCGGGCCGGCGGACAGCTCCACATCTTCCCCGCCTTGCGGGTGTGCGCGCCGCAAGACCACCTCTACCAGCCGAGCGAGTTCCGCCTGCGGTGGCGGCTTGCCATGCAGGCGCAGCGCCTGGCCGAATGGGGACGACCGCCCTGGCGGCGGCTTTTCTTGTCGTCATGAAGGCCCTGATCGTCGATCCCGGGCTGCACTCCAGGGGAGGCCACCACTTCAATGCGGTCCAGCGCCTGCAGGACGAGCTGTCGGCGCTGGAGGTCGACAGCTCGTGCCTGGCATCGGCCTACGCCGATCGGGACGTGATGGACGCGCTCGGCTGTACGGCCACCTTCACCAGGTCGGTGTACGGACGGACCTATGCGGCATCCGGCGAGTTCGCCCAAGGCGTGGAGGAGACGAGCCGGCAACTGACGCTGGCCTTGAGGCGGCAGGCTGTGGCGGCCAGCCTGATCCTGCTGCCTTGTTGCGATCAGGTCCTGGCCGCTGCCGTGGCCCGGCATCTGAGACGCCGCTGGTTTGCCGCCCGACCGCACATCCTGCTCTGGCTGCTCTATGGGCCGCATTACAGGAGAGCGACCGACGACCCGCTTGCCATCGGCTCATACGGCGAATGCCGCGACGCCTTCGCCGACCTGCGCGCCAGCGTCGACGGTGACCGGCGGCTGAAAGTCAATTGCGAGACCCCGGCCATGGCGGACTTCTATCGTGGGCTGCTTGGCGTCGGGATCGAGGTCATGCCCGGTCCCGGGCTCGCCATCGCCGGACCCGCCCCGCGGCCGAGGATGCCGGGACATCCCCCGACGGTGGTCTGCATCGGCTTCGCCAATCGCCCCAAAGGCTATCGGCTGCTGCCCGAGGCCGTCGAGGAGGTGCTCCGAAGCCATCGCAAAGCGCGATTCCTGATCCACGGAATTGTCGAGGGCTCGGATGCCGAGGATGAGCGCAGTGCGTTCCACCGCCTGTCGACGATGGGCGATCGGGTCGTCGTCTGCCAGGACGTGCTGAAGCCGGCCGACTATGCCGCCTGGCTGCAGGAGGCCGATCTGCTGCTGCTGCCCTATGACCCGCTCGCCTATGGGTCGCGGGGTTCCGGCGTATTCACCGAGGCCCGGCGGCTTGGCATACCGGTCGTCGCCACCGCCGGATGTGCTTTCGCCCGACCCGCGTTCGACAGCGGATGGGGCGTTGCGATCACCGACTACTGCGGCGAAGGCGTGGCCAAGGCCGTGCTGGCTGCAATCGACGGCCTGGACGGCCTGGCCGTGCGCGCGGCGACCGCTGCCGAGTGCGCACAGGACCGTCTCCCTTCTGCCCTGGCCACGGCTCTCGCCGACATTCGGAGCGAGAGGTCCGGCAAATCCAGCCGTTTGATGCAATTTGTCGCCGGACGGCGGGGATGAGCCCAATTCCGCCTGATTCTCCGTGCAAGCCGCGCCCAAGCTGCAATATCCTCAAGCAGCGGCAGGTCGATAAGGGGCTCAATGGCGGTGGCAGCGGTTTCAGGCGAGAATTCGGCGCAATCCCGACCGACCATCGGCCTCCGACGTCCGATCCAGGCTCCCCGCTCGGAGCTGTCGGTGGCTCTTGCCGGCTGCCGGCACGCCTTCATCGGCATCGCCGCCTTCAGTGCCGCGATCAACCTGCTGCAGTTGACCGGGCCGATCTTCATGCTCGAAGTCTACGACCGGGTCCTCCCGAGCCGCAGCATCCCGACCCTGGTCGCCATCAGCATCCTGGCCCTCATCCTGTTCGGCTTCCAGGGCCTGCTCGACATCGTCCGCGGTCGCGTGCTGGTGCGCATCGCCGGGTCGATCGATCACACGATGAGCGCGCGCATCTACGACCTCGCCGCGAAGCTGCCTTTGCGGGCGCTGGCGCCGGCGGGGTACCAGCCCCTGCATGACCTCGACCGCATCCGCTCCTTCATGTCGAGCGTCGGGCCGGTGGCGCTGTTCGACCTGCCCTGGATGCCGCTCTATCTCGGTGTCTGCTATCTCTTCCACCCCTTGATCGGCATCGCAGCCACGATCGGCGGCCTGATCCTGGTGGCCATCACCATGGCGACCGAGTTCCTGAGCCGTCGCCCGGCCCGGGAAACGTCCGGCCTGGCCGACAGCCGGATGGCCCTGGCCGAAGCCAGCCGCCGCAACGCCGAGGTGGTCCAGGCGATGGGCATGGGCCGGCGTCTGGCGGCGCTGTGGCAGGAACACAACCACCGCTACCTCGCCGCCCAGCAGCGCGTGGCCGATATCGGCGGCGGATTGGGGGCGCTGTCGCGCATCCTGCGCGTGGCCCTGCAGTCGACGGTGCTGGGCATCGGCGCCTATCTCGTGGTCAACCAGCAAGCCTCCGCCGGCATCATCATCGCAAGTTCGATCCTGACCTCGCGGGCGCTGGCGCCCGTGGAGGTCGCCATCGCGCATTGGCGCAACTTTCTCGCCGCGCGCCAGAGCTGGCGGCGCCTCACCGGGATGCTTGCCCTGGTGCCCGCCAGCCAGCAGCGCATGGAGCTGCCGCGGCCTGCCGCCTCGCTCACGCTGGAAGCCGTCGGCATCGCGCCGCCCGGCACCAGCCGGCTGGTCGTGCAGGGCGTGGCCTTGCAGCTCAAGGCCGGCCAGGGGCTGGGCGTGATCGGGCCCAGCGCCTCCGGCAAGTCCTCGCTGGCGCGCGCCCTCGTCGGCGTCTGGCCGGCCGTCCAGGGCACGATCCGCATCGACGGCGCGACCATCGATCAATGGTCTTCGGAGGTCCTGGGCTCCCATATCGGTTACCTGCCCCAGGACATGGAGCTGTTCGCCGGCAGCGTCGCGCGCAATATCGCGCGCTTCGATGCCGAGGCTCCGGCCGATGCGATCATCGCCGCCGCCAAGGCCGCCGGAGTCCATGAGCTTGTCCTCGCCCTGCCCGACGGCTACGAAACCCAGATCGGCGAAGGCGGCGCCGCCTTGTCGGCGGGCCAGCGCCAGAGGATCGGGCTTGCCCGCGCGCTCTACGGCGACCCCTTCCTCGTCGTCCTCGACGAGCCCAATTCCAATCTCGACCGCGAGGGCGACGAGGCCCTGACGCGCGCCATCCTCGGCGCGCGCGCGCGCGGCGGCATCGTGGTGGTGGTCGCCCATCGCCCGGCCGCGCTGGCCGGCGTGGACAATATCCTCGTCATGCTGAATGGACGGCCGCAGGCCTTCGGACCGAAGGAGTCCGTGCTGCGCGAGGGGCCGCCGCAGCCGCGCGGGACGGCGGTCGTGCCCACGCCGTTGCGCGGTGCCGCCCGAGCTCAGGAGGCCACGTCTTGAACGCTCATGATGCCTTCTTTCGCCGGTCGCTGACGCGGCATCTGCTGGCCGGCTCCGCCGCCGTTCTTGCCCTGGGCGGCATCATCTTCGGCTGGGGGCTGTTCACCGAGATCTCGGGCGCCGTGATCGCGCCGGGCAAGCTCGTCGTCGATAGCAACGTGAAGAAGGTGCAGCATCCGACGGGCGGCGTCGTCGGAGACATCAGGGTCAAGGACGGCGACCACGTGACGAAGGGCGAGGTGGTGGCGCGGCTCGATGAAACCCAGGCGCGCACCAACCTCGCCATCGTGACCAAGGCGCTCGATGAGCTGGCGGCGCGGCAGGCGCGCAACGAGGCCGAGCGCGACGGCGCCGACAAGGTGAGCTTCCCGGCCGATCTGCTGGCCCGGCGGGCCGATCCGGACGTGGCCCAGGTGGTGACCAGCGAGCAGAGGCTGTTCGAGATCCGGCGCACCGCGCGCGGCGGCCAGAAGTCCCAGCTCCTCGAGCAGGTCGAGCAGCTCCGCCAGCAGATTCAGGGGAATGTGGAGCAGGAGAACGCCAAGACGAAGGAAATCGATTGGATCCAGCAGGAACTGAAGGGCGTCCGCGCCCTGTGGAAGCAGAATCTGGTGCCGTTCAGCCGCGTGACGACGTTGGAGCGTGACGCGACCCGGCTGGAGGGCGAACGCGGCGCACTCATCGCGGCCATCGCCCAGGCCCGCGGCCGCATCGCCGAGACCCAGCTCAAGATCCTCCAGATCGACGAGGATCTGCGCACCGAGGTCGGCAAGGAGCTCGCCGAAATCCGGGCGAAGAAGTCCGAGCTGAGCGAGAAGCGGGTGGCGGCGGAGGACCAGCTCAAGCGCGTCGATCTGGTGGCGCCGCAGGACGGAAAGATCTTCCAGCGCACCGTGCATACGGTCGGCGGCGTGATCCAGGCCGGCGAGGTGCTGATGCTTGTCGTGCCCGACGAGGATACCTTGATCATCGAGGCCAAGGTCGCCCCCCAGGACATCGACCAGGTTCACCTCGGCCAGCGGGCGGTCGCGCGCTTCTCGTCGTTCAACCGGCGCACCACGCCCGAGCTGGACGGCGAGGTGATCGAGATCGGCGCCGACGTTACGCAGGACGAAAAGCACAACGAGAGCTACTACTCGGTCAGGATCCGCATTCCCGACAGCGAGCTCGCGCGCTTGCGAGGATTGCGGCCGCGGGCCGGCATGCCGGTCGAGACCTTCATCGAAACCTCGCCGCGTACCGTACTGTCCTATCTCGTGCGGCCGATGGAGGAACAGATCGACAGGACCTTCCGCGGGCGGTAGGCGACCGGGATCTTCGCTGGGCACGCGCGACTCCAGTGGCGCGTTCGTTGCCACGGTCATGCGCAGCGTACGCATCTCAAAGGGGGGCGGAAGGGAAGCGGTTGACCTTGAGGTAGCCTGTGATGCGGATCGAAGGGAAAACCCAAGATGACGCGCGCTCAGTTCCGCGCGTTCTGCAGGGATCTACGTCGCGCAATCGAAGGAGAATCCCAAACACCCAAGAAACCGCGTCTGGTTCTGGTCGAATGGGGGGATAGCGGCCAGCCGGAGCCGCAATGGCAGTGGCTATCCGATGTCCATGTGGCGGCGGCCGTGCGCTGCCAGACAGCGGGCTTTCTGATTCAAGACAACAAAGCAGTAAGAGTTATCGCGCAGAACGTTGGCGATTTAGAAGGCGACGCGCGCCAACTATCCGATGTCATTCGGATATCGACGCGCGCCGTTACTCGGATCGCGACGCTGAAGGCTTATCGCGGCCTCTTTGGCCGCGTCGGCGTCGGCTTCGGCGCCGGCTTGTGATCGGGGCGCTGAGTCAGCACAGACGCTCCGAGGCTCCGTATCTGAGCGTTCGTAAGCGAGTCGGGCTTCATCATTGCCTTCGATGCTACGGTCCCCATTTTGGCGGACGATTTCTCGTTGTTAGCCATTTGATTCCTCGTTTCCGATTGAGGGTGGTTTATGTGGGCGACGGCTTCTCGCCGCTGTCCTTCGGCTTGCGGGGCCGCTGCTTCTTCACCAGGGCCTGCGGTTTGTGAGGCATCTGGAAAGCGCGCAACAGGCCACGTTCAAGGCGCTCCTTGCCCTCAGCGTCGAGTTCATCTTATCGCTGTGGGTCTATCGGCTTTGCCATGCGAGCACCCAATGTTGTAGAATCCTGCCGTGGCGTTGGGCGGACGGCCCTCCACCACGGCAGGGGTCAGAAAAGAAGTAAATTCTAAATCATGTACCACCCCCTTGCTTGAACGCACCCCGCGGGTGCCTGCTGTCCAGGCGAGTCGCACCTTGGGGAATGAGAATTGGAGCGGCGGTCATTGGTGGCCGCCGTTTCTTTGTCTACTCATCGAGACTTCAACCTACGGCCGCGGCTGTCATAGATTGTGCTTTGTTCGCGAATGGTGAGGTAGTTGGGGTCGTACCATCGGCTATTGCGGGTTTCGATCTGACCACTTTCTCGCAAGTCCATAAGTGTCCGCTTGAGCGTGTGTTCGTTAAGTAGAACACCATTGAGGAAAGGCCGGGCCATCTCTCGGACTTGCTTGCGGCTGGCCCCTTTGTCGTGGGAGGCGCGGACGGCTTTCAGCACCGCATGCTTTGCCAATCCTTTCGCGAGCCGCCGACGCGGTGTCTGCTCTTGGATGGAGCGAGCCCGAGGTTGTTGCTTGATGGGCTCCAGCCGCAGCCCCGACGCCGCTAGCGCGCGCTCGACTATGTCAGGCAGGGCGTGATCTAGCTCGGCCCGCAAGGCGGCCCGGAAAGCGGGGGATAATTCCATAATGCACCTCAGTATATTATCAATGCACCCAAAGCATCATAGGCCCAATTTTGCATGCTGCGAAGCATTTAATCGCGGATTTTGGTTGGTGGCACGAAAGTAACCACAACCCATTGCCATCGCTGGCGAAGTTGTGGACTCGTTCCTTCGGTCAAATGTCCAGTCGCCCATCTTGTACTCATGGGCGAACTGGCGGCCCGGCCGAGCTGGCGGCCCGGCCCCGGAAGAACATGACGTGCCACTCGAGTGGCGCGCGCCCAGTTCTACACCAGCCAGCCGTGGCCGGAGGCCAAGCGAGTTCTACCGGTCGAGCCAGACGTCCTCGAAGCGCCAGCCGTTGTAGATGCTGTTGACGTGGATCGTCACGCCCTTGACATGCGGCTGCCAGCACCCGGCAGCCCTGTTGTGGGCGATGATGGGCCGGGCGATGTCCTCCTGGAGCTTGCGGTCGATCTCCCACACCATCTTCAGGCGTTTCTCCCGGTCGACTTCCTGCGACTGCGCCTCGAACAGCGCGGTCATCTCGGGATTGCAGTAATTGTTGTAGTTGCGCAGCGAGCCGCAGGCGTAGTTCTCGAAGAAGTTCTGGTCGGGATCGTCGACCGCCGCGCCGGTCAGGTTGAGCGCCACGGCATAGTCCTTCTTGAACACCCGATTGTAGTAGATCGCGGTGTCGATCACCTCGAGCTCGCCGTCGACCCAGACGTGCCGGAGCTGGTCGATCAGGATCACAGCGGGGTCGCGGAACGTCGCGATGTTGCGGGTGCTGACCTTGACCTTCAGGCGATTGTCGGGACCGTATCCCGCCTGCCTCATCAACTCGCGCGCCTGTTCGCGGTTCTTCCCGACATCGCCGTAGCCGACGATGTCCCTCACCATCTCCGGCGGTATGCCCCACACGCCGTCGGGCGGCGGCAGCATGGCGCCGCCGATCTTGGCCTCGCCTTCGCTCAATATGTCGACGAAGGCCTGGCGGTCGAGGGTGAGCGCCAGCGCGCGGCGGATCTTCGGATCGTCGAACGGCGCCCGGTCGCGGTTGACGATGAGGTTGGTGCTGACGCCGGTCTGCCGCATGGTGCAGTGCGCCTGCGGCGCGTCCTTGGCGAGATTCTTGCGCAGCGGCACCGAGACGTCGGTCGGAAAGGTCATGTCGAACCGGCCGCTGGCGAAGGCCAGCATGCGCGTCGAGCGGTCCGGGATGATGGTGTATTCGATGCCGTCGAGATAGGGCCGGCCGGGCTTCCAGTAGTCGGCATTGCGGGCCAGCTTGATGCCTTCGTTCATCTTGAACTCGACGAGCTTGAACGGGCCGGTTCCGACCGGCCGGCGCCGCATGTCGACGGCGGGAACGTGGCAGGGATAGATCGGCGAATAGCCGGAGGCGAGCAGCGCCAGCAGCGACGGCTGGCGATTCTTGAGATGGAAGGTGGCGACGAAGTCGCCGTCGACCGTCACCTTCTCGACGTTGCCGTACCAGGCCGCCCGCGGGTTGCGCCTGAGCCTGTCCGGCTTGAGCAGCAGGTCGAAGGTGCAGCCCACGTCCCTGGCGGTGAACGGCTTGCCGTCGTGCCAGCGGACGCCCCGCCTGAGCGTGAAGGCAAGCCGCTTGCCGTCGGCGCTCCACGTCCATCTCTCGGCGAGATCCGGCACGATCGAGTCGAAGCTGTTGCGCGCGACGTGCTGGTCGTACATCACCAGGTTGTTGAACAGCACCATGAAGGGGACGGCCACCGACACGGTCGCTTCCTCGTGGATCGAGGCGCTGGGCGGTGTGTCCATATGCTGGATCCTGAGAACGCCACCGGCCTTCTGGGCCCCGGCGGGACCGGCCGTCACAAGCACCAACGCAACCACGCCCGACAACGCGGAGCATCCCGTCTGGCCTCTCATGGCGTTCCTCCCGGCTAAGTCTCGATGTTGTCCGCTCCTTCCTCTACGCACGCGAAATCCAGGGTGGCGCGGATTGTACCGACTTGACCGGACCGTTTGCACTACGCATCGTCCGGGCAAAGGTCGGGGAAGGCAGCGCACGATGAATGGCCGCAACACCAGCGCGTTCGACTGGACGCCCTCGCCCACCCTGCCGGCGGCAGGCGTATCCTTCGCCGGCGTGGGCTACGACGAGATGGTCGAGCGCGCGCGCCGGCTGACGCCGGCCATCGCGGCGCGGGCGGAGCAATGCGAGCGGCTCCGCCGCCTGCCGGACGAGACCGAGCGGGACCTCCACGAAAGCGGCCTCTTCCGCATCGTCCAGCCGGCGCGCGTCGGCGGCGCCGATCTCGATGTCGGCATCTTCGTCGATGTCTGCGCCGAGATCGCCCGCGTCTGTCCGTCGACGGCGTGGAATCTGGGCAATCTCGCCAGCCATCACTGGATGCTGGGCTTCTTCTCGCCCGAGACGCAGGACGAGTTGTGGGACCGCTCGCCCGATGTCCTGATCGCCACGTCGCTTGCCTTCGCCGGTGGACGGGGCCGCAAGGTCGATGGCGGCTGGGAGGTGACGGGACGCTGGCCGCTTTCGTCCGGCGTCGACAACTCCGACTGGAACATGCTGGGCTTCATGGTGCGGGAGGGCGACGGCGGGCCGGTTGTCGACCAGCGCTTTGCACTGGCGCATCGCTCCGAATACGAGGTCATCGACACTTGGCATGCCGTGGGACTGTGCGGCACCGGGTCGAAGGACGTCGCCACCAAGGCGCTCTTCGTGCCCGACCGGCGCAGCCTTTCGGCGTGGACCTTCAACGGCAAACCGCATCCCGGCTCCGCGGTGAACACCTCGCCGCTGTTCAAGCTGCCCATGATGGCCCTTGGCCCCTATGTCCTGACCGGAGTCATGCTGGGCTGCGCCCAGGGCGCCTACGACCTGGTGGTGGGGGCCGCGCGCAAGCGCAACGCCACCAACACCGGCCTGCCGGTCAACGCCAATCCGACCGTCCAGATCAAGGTGGCGGAAGCGAGCGCCCGCATCGACAATGCCGAGGTCATCATGCGGCGGGCCTGCGAGCACGCCATGGCGGTCGCGCGCGCCGGCCGCGAGCCTCTGCACGAAGACAAGGTGCGCTACCGGCGTGACGCCTTCTTCTCGACCCGGCTCTGCCTGGAGGCCGTCGACATCCTGATGGGCGTCGCGGGCTCGGGCGGCCTCTACACGACGGGCGCCATGCAGCGTCTTTTCCGCGACGCCCATGCCGCGAATGCCCACATCATGTTCTCCCCCGACGTGCAGGGCGCCATCTTCGGCCAGCATGCGCTGGGGGTGGGTGGCCCGCCGCCGCTCCTGTAGGCCAGATTTCCGGTATCCACCGCCGCGCAAGGCGGGTTAGGATTGCCCAAAATACATATAGGGAGGATTGGTTCATGCTCATCGAGCGTCGTACCTTCAACAAGCTTGCCGTGGCGGGTGCCGCCACGGGATTCGCCGGCGCTGCCAACGCGCAGGCCAAGCCGCTCACCATCGGCTTCGGCATGGCGCTCACCGGCGGATTGGCGCCCAACGGCAAGGCGGCGCTGCTGGCGATGCAGATCGCGGAAGAGGACATCAACGCCAAGGGCGGCCTGCTCGGCCGGCCGGTGAAGCTCGTCTATTACGACGACCAGTCCAATCCCTCGACCGTTCCCGGCCTCTACACGAAGCTGCTGGACGTCGACAAGGTCGACATCGTGGTGAGCGGCTACGCCACCAACATGATCGCGCCGGCGATGCCGATCGTGATGCAGAAGGATCGTACCTTCTTCTCGCTGTTCGGCCTGGCCGTGAACTCAGAGTTCCACTACCCGCGCTACTTCTCGATCGTGCCGACCGGCGGACCGAAGCCGAAGGAGGCCTTCGCCGAGGGCTTCTTCGCCGTGGCGATGGAGCAGAACCCCAAGCCGCAGACGCTCGCCGTGGTCGGCGCCGACGCGGAATTCCCGCGCAATGCCATGGACGGCGTGCGCTCGGTGGCCAAGAAGTACAATCTGAAGATCGTCTACGACAAGACCTACCCGCCCAACACGGCCGACTACACGCCGATCATCCGCGCGGTCGGCGCCACCAACCCGGACATCTTCTTCGCCGCGTCCTATCCGCCCGATTTGGTGGGCCTCATCCGCGCCACGCACGAGGTCGGCTTCAAGCCCAAGCTCTACGGCGGCGGCATGGTCGGCCTGCAGGCCACCGCCCTCAAGACCCAGCTCGGGCCGTTGCTGAACGACATCGTGGTCTACGACTTCTGGTTGCCCTGGGCGGGATTTGCCTCGGACGAGGGCCGGGCGTTCCTGAAGAAATACCAGGCCAGGGCCGCGCAGGCCGGCGTCGACCTGCTGGGCTACTACCTGCCGCCCTTCGGCTACGCCATCATGCAGATCGTCGAGCAGGCGGTGAAGGGCGCCGGCGGCACCGACGACGCCAAGCTCGCCGAGTTCGCCCGCAAGAACACCTTCAAGACCGTGGTCGGCGACATCAAGTTCAACGCCGAGGGCGAATGGGCGGAGGCCCAGGTGATGGCGGTGCAGTTCCAGGGCATCAAGGGCAACGGCGTCGACCAGTTCCGCGATCCCAAGACCGAAGTCATCCTGTGGCCGACCAAGTACAAGACTGGCAAGATCATCTACCCCTACGATCCGCCGAAGTGACAGCGGCGGACGAGAGCGCCTCCCTGTCATCCCGAGAACGAACAGGAAAGGTCCCTCGCTGCGCTCGGGATGACAGAGGCTTTACGGTCCACGCACTCTTGTCATCCCGAGCGCAGCGAGGGACCTTTGGACGCTGATGCACGCCTACTACGTCTACATACTCACGAACGTTAACCGGAACGTGATGTATGTAGGCGTCACCAACAATCTCGAGAATCGGATTGCCGAACACAGCGACGGAAGAGGCGGCGCATTTACACGAAGGTACCGCCTGAACACGCTTGTCCACGTCGAAGAGTATCAATATGTCGACGAGGCGATTGCTCGCGAGAAGGAAATAAAAGGGTGGAGGCGCTCCAAGAAGAATGCATTGGTCGAAGCATCAAACCCCACATGGGCAGATTTGCTGGCTTCGACAACGGTCAAAGGTCCCTCGCTGCGCTCGGGATGACAGGCGCCCGCACCCTGTCATCCCGAGGGCGGAGCCCGAGGGACCTTTAAGGCCGCAGGAAAGGTCCCTCGCTGCGCTCGGGATGACAGACTTGCTCCGTCAGGCGCCCAGATAGAACTCGCGGATCAGGTCGTTGTTGTTCAGGGCCTCGGCCGAATTGCCCGTGAAGGCGATCTTGCCGTGGACGATGACGTAGCCGCGGTCGGCGATGCGGATGGCCTGGGTGAAGTTCTGCTCGGCCATCAGCACGATGAGGTCGTAGCCCTCCTTCAGCTCCTTGATCTTGTCGATGGTGCGGCTGACCAGGAGCGGCGCCAGGCCGACCGAGGGTTCGTCGACCAGCAGGATGCGCGGCGCCGACATCAGGGCGCGGGCCAGCGCCAGCATCTGCTGCTCGCCGCCGCTCATGCTGCCGGCGAGCTGGCGCGCGCGCTCCTTGAGCCGCGGGAAGGTCTCGAAGCAGAAATCGAGGTTGCGGCCGATCGCCGAGCGCGCGACCGGCCGGAAGGCGCCGAGCAGCAGGTTCTCGGTGACGGTGAGCTTGGGAAAGAGCCGCCGCCCCTCCGGCACGAAGCCGACGCCGAGATCGACGATCTCCTCGGTCGAGCGTCCGACCAGCTCGTGCTCCGCGCCGTCGATCACCGCCCGGATGCTGCCGGCGGACGGCCGCACGATGCCCATGATGGATTTCATCAGGGTCGACTTGCCGTTGCCGTTGGTGCCGAGCAGCGCCACCGTCTCGCCCGCGCCGACATGCAGCGACACGTCCTCCAGCACGCGCACGGCGCCGTAGCCTGCGTCGATGTTGGCCACGGTGAGGCTACTCGCCAAGGTACGCCCTCACGACCTCGGGATCGCGCACCACGTCCCGGGGCGGGCCGTCGGCGATCTTGCGTCCCGCCACCAGCACGGCCAGGCGCTGGGAGACTTCCATCACCGCCCGCATGATGTGCTCGATCATGATCACGGTGACGCCCTGCCCGTTCAGCCGGATCAGGAGCGCGATGATCTCGTCGACCTCGGCGTGCGAAAGGCCGGCCATGACCTCGTCGGCGATCAGCAGCTTGGGCTCGGCCGCCATGGCGCGCGCCAGCTCGAGCTTGCGCATCTCGATCTGCGTCAGGTCGCGCGGCAGCCGGCCGGCCTTTGCCGCCAGGCCGACCTCGCCCAGCAGGTCGCGGCAGCGCGCATCGATCGCGCCGCGCCCGATGGCGGCGCTGCCGCGCGCCTTCACGGCATAGAGGATGGGGATGCGCAGGTTGTCGGCGAGCGACAGGCTGCCGAACGGCCGCGGCAACTGGAAGCTCCTGGCCAGCCCGCGCCGCGTGCGCTCATGGGCGGCCAGGCCGTCCAGCGCTTCGCCCGCGAAGCGCACGCGGCCCATCTCGTTGCGCAGGGTGCCGCAGATGCAGTTCACCAGGGTCGACTTGCCCGACCCGTTGGGTCCGATCAGGCCCAGCCGCTCGCCCTCCCGCACCTCGAGCTCGATTCCGTCCAGCGCGACGAAGCCGCCGAAGCGCTTGCCCAGCCCCTCGACCTGCAGCAGCGCCGTCATCGCTTCCTCTGGAACAGGCCGACGATGCCCTGGGGCGCCGCGATCACGAAGGCGACCATCAGCACGCCCGCGACCAGCACGTTGACGGCCGACGAGATGGTCACCCGGAGATATTCCTGCAGGCCGCCCACCAGCACCGCGCCGATCACCGGCCCCAGCCAACTGCTGGTGCCGCCGATCAGCGGCATGGCGATGGCGTTCACCGCGTAGTTCAGGCTGAAGCCCGACGAAGGGTCGAGATAGGTCACGTAGAAGGGCAAGGGCGCGCCGGCCATGCCCATGAAGCCGCCGGACAGGGCGGTGGCGATCAATTTCAGCTTGAGGGTCGGCACGCCGGAGGCCTCGGCCGCCGCCTCGTCGTCGCGGATGGCGGCGAAGCCGTAACCCAGGGCCGAGCGTTCGATGGCGCGCGCCGTCGCCAGCACGATGACGCACAGGCCCAGCATGAGAAGGAACAGGTACTGCACGTATTCGCCGCCGATCAGCGGTGCCACGCGCGGGCGCAGCACATAGGCGCCGCGCGCGCCGCCGACGAAATCCCAGTTGGTGATCAGCGTCTGCACCACCACGGCGAGCGCCAGTGTGGCGATGGAGAAGAACACGCCGCGCAGGCGCAGGGTCAGGTATCCGGTGCCCAGCCCGACCACGCCGGCCAGCGCGCCGCCGACCACGATCATCACCGGCAGGGGCAAGGCCGGCAGGAGTTTGTGCAGCGCGACCGTCGAGTAGGCGCCGATGGCGAAGAACGCCGTGATGCCGAAGTTCACGTAGCCCGTATAGCCGCCCAGGATGTTCCAGGCCGTGCCCAGCACGATGTACTGGACGACCACGTAGCCGACGAAGAAGGCATAGCTGTTGCCGAACCAGCGCCCGGCGCCGAAGACCGCCACGGCGACGGCGATCAGCACCAGGGTGAAGGGCACCCCGCGCAGGCCCGGGACGGCGTCGCCGGCGGCGGTCCTATCGACCAAGGATGCCACTGGGCCTCACCGCCAGGGTCACGAGCAGGATCCCGAAGGCCACCGCGGGCGCCCAGGACGGGCCGAAGAACGTCGCGGTCAGGCTCTCGGCGATGCCGAGGGTCATCGCCGCGATCACCATGCCGGGGAAGCTGCCGAGTCCGCCCAGCACGCAGATGGCGAAGACGCGGCCGATATACTCACGCCCGATCGAAGGCTCGACCGGCTGGATGATGATCAGGCAGGCGCCGGCCAGCGACGCCGTGGCGATCGACAGGCCGAAGGCGATGCGCTTGATCCTGGTGGGATTGGCCGCCATCAGTCTGAGCGCGAGCTGGTCCTGCGCCACCGCCTGGACGGCGCGGCCGACGAAGGTGCGCGACAGGAAGAGCTGCAGGGCCACCACCATGACCATCGACACCAGGAAGGGCACCAGCAGGCGCAGCGGCAGGTCGAACAGGCCGAGATTGATGCTGGGTCCGATATAGGGCGCCTGCACCGTGCGGTAGTCGACGCCGAAGATCAGCACCAGCGTCACTTCGGTGATGAACAGCAGGCCGAAGAAGAACGAAAGGCCGCGCAGCGACTGGTCGTCGCGCCGCTCGAACGCCACGTAGTAGACCTGATAGGCCGCCATGCCGAGCAGGTAGAAGGCCGGCAGGGCGATCACCGTGGCCACGATCGGATCGATGCCGAAGACCGTGTTGCCGATGAAGGCGACGTAGGACCCGAGCAGGATGAAAGCCGGATGGGCGATGTTGACGATGTCGAGCAGGCCGAAGGAGATCGCCACGCCGATCGACACGGCGGCATAGAAGCCGCCCAGCAGCAGGCCGGAGATCACAGCGTTCAGCAGCAGGTCGAGCGAGACCGCCATGACCCCGGATCAATGCTCTCGCATGGCGAACTGGCCGCGAAGCCGCGCTGACATCGATTTTCCTCCCGGACGTGGCGATTTTTCGCCTTCGTGTGCTGCACAGTGTGCGCGGAGGCGGCACGGTTGCCTAGTACCTTTTTCCTCCGATTCGCTATGATCGCGGAAATCAAAGGGTGGAAACATGCAGTTCGGACTGTTCGGCGGCGCGCGGACCCGGCGCGGCGGCGGCCTCGAGGACAGCCAGGGCTACGACAGCTTCATCGAGTACGTGACCGAAGCCGACCGGCTGGGCTTCCGGCAGCTCTTCATGGTCGAGCACCATTTCACCGGCCACGGCCAAGTCTCGGCTTCGATGACCGTGCTGGCCTATCTCGCGGCCAAGACGCGCCACATCCGGCTGGGCACGGCGGTGGTCGTGCTGCCCTGGCACAATCCGGTGCTGGTCGCCGAGCAGGTGGCCACGCTCGACCTGCTGAGCGGAGGCCGCATCGACTTCGGCGTCGGCAAGGGCTATCGGCAGGCCGAGTTCGACGGCTTCTGCATCCCCATCGAAGAGGCCACCGAGCGCTTCGACGAGGCGATGGAGCTGATCCGCAAGGCGTGGACGGCCAACGGCCGGTTCAGCCATCACGGCAAGCACTGGCACTACGACGACATCGTGGTCGAGCCCGAGCCGCTGCAACGCCCGCATCCGCCGCTGTGGCTCGCCGCCGGCAGCCCCGACAGCGTGCGCCGCGCGGCGCGCGAGGGTTACAACCTGCTGCTCGACCAGCTCGCCCAGGTCGACCAGATCATCCAGCGCATCGCCATCTTCCGCGAGGAATGCCAACGTGTCGGCCGCCCCTACGATCCCAACATGGTGGCGACCGCCCGCCCGCTGCAGATGATCCATGACGAGAGCGAGCGGGCGGCGGCGTGGGAGAAGCGCAAGCGGGTGGTCGGCGTGATCGGCGACCTGGCGCGCGACAAGCTGCCCGAGCGCATCGAGGACGACACCGCCCCGCTGCTGGGCACGGCGACGGAAGTGATCGACCGGCTGAAGCAGCTCCAGGCGGGCGGCGCCACCAACATCCTGCTGGTCGATCCCAACGCCTCGGTGGGCAATCTGCGCGCCTTCGCCCGCGAGGTGATGCCCGCCTTCCGTCCGGCCGCCGCCGCCGAATGATGGCGCAGTTTCTGCGCCGTATGGTGCGCAGAAACTCGGGATCGCCGACACCAAGTATTACTTGACACATTAGTTAGAGTTACTTAATAAGAGCGCCGGCGACAGCGAGACTTTTTTGCAATCGTCGCGGCCGCTGGAATGAACGTGCACAAATGGCCCAGGTATTGTGTTGTCGGAGGAGCCCATGACTACGCTGATTGGCGAAGCACTTGCGGGAACTGCGGAAACCCGATCCGGTGCCGCGCTGCGATGTGGCGAGCCGGCGCCGCTGGCGGGCTGGAGCCCGCCCTCGACCCGCCTCCGGAGCTGAGATAGCAAGGGCACGATGGAAACCTTCGACTATGTCATCGTCGGCGCCGGATCGGCCGGCAGCGTGCTCGCCAATCGCCTGAGCGAGGACGAGAACGTCACCGTCTGCGTGCTCGAGGCGGGCCCGCGCGACTGGCATCCCTTCATCCACATTCCGGCGGGCTTCATGTACACGCTGGTCGACCCGCGGGTGAACTGGCTCTACGCCTCCGAAGCCAGCGAGTGGACCGGCGGCCGGCGCATCGCGGCGCCCCGCGGCAAGACCCTGGGCGGCTCGAGCTCGATCAACGGCCACATCTACAATCGCGGCCAGCGGCTCGACTTCGACGGCTGGGCGCAGCGCGGCAACCGCGGCTGGGGCTATGCCGACGTGCTGCCCTACTTCCGGCGCACCGAGCGACGGATGGGCGGCGAAGACCTGTTCCGCGGCCGCGAGGGCAACCTGCCCATCACTGATCTCGACTGGCGCGATCCTTTGTGCGAGGCCTTCATCGAGGGCGCCGTGCAGATGGGCATCCCGCGCAACCAGGACTACAACGGCGCCACCCAGGCCGGCGTGAGCTACGTGCAGCGTGTCATCGAGAACGGCCGCCGCCGGAGCGCCGCGCGCGGCTACCTGCATCCGGCGATGAAGCGTCCCAACCTCACCGTGCGCACCCACGCGCACGCCACCGAGATCGTGCTGGAAGGCAAGCGGGCCACCGGCGTGCGCTACCGCAAGGGCGGCCGCAACGGCGCGCCCGTGGAGGTGCGCGCCGCCCGGGAAGTGATCCTGAGCGGCGGCGCGGTGAACTCGCCGCAGCTCCTGCAGCTTTCCGGCATCGGCCCGGCGCCGCTCCTGCAATCGCTCGGCATCGAGGTCCGGCATGCGCTGGCGGGCGTGGGCGAGAACCTGCGCGATCACTATGCGCCGCGCTTCGTGGCGCGCGTGAAGGGGGCCGAGACCATCAACGAGCGCTCGCACGGGCTCAAGCTGGTGGGCGAAGTGCTGAAGTACGCCCTCACCCGCAAGGGCATCCTGTCGCTCAACCCCACCCTCATCTACGTCTTCTGGAAGTCCGACGAGCATATCGACAACTACGATCTGCAATTCACCTTCACGCCGGCGAGCTACAAGGAGGGCGTGCAGTCGACCCTCGACGATTTTCCCGGCATGACCATCGCCTCCTGGCAGCAGCGGCCCGACAGCATCGGCTATGTCCGCGCCCGCTCCGCCGATCCGTTCGAGCATCCGACCATCCAGCCCAACTACCTCGTCGCCGAAAGCGACCGGCGGGTGCTGCTGGCCGGCATGAAGCTTGCCCGCCGCCTGCTCTCCTCCCAGCCGCTCCGCAAGTACTACGACCGCGAGGAGTTCCCCGGCCCGCAGGTGCAGTCCGACGACGAGCTTCTGGGCGCCGCCAAGCAGCGCGGCACCACGACCTTCCACCTCATGGGCACCTGCCGCATGGCGCCGGACAGCGATCCCACGGCGGTGGTCGACGACCAGTTGCGCGTGCGCGGCCTGGACGGCCTGCGCGTGGTCGACGCCTCGATCATGCCCACCATGCCGTCGGCCAACCTCAACGCCTCGGTGCTGATGATCGCCGAGAAGGCCGCCGACATGATCCGCGGCAAGGCGCCACTGGAAGCCGCGGCCTTGAAGGATTGAGGCCCCATGTCCGATGCCTGGACCGAGTCGGCCGTCGATGCCGTCGCCCGACTGGTTCCGGCAACGCTTAGGGCCCTGCACGCCCTGGAGTTCGCCGGCCGCCATGTCTCGCCGACGACCCTGCTCGAGCTGGGCGAGGCCATGGCCGGCCGCGACGACGATCTCGGCGGGGCGCTCGCCGCGTCGCGCGCCATCGACTGGCCGGAACGACTCAATCCCGTGCGCGACTGCCTGGAGCCCGCCGCCGAAGCGGCGGCCGAGGGCATCGCCGGCCTGCGCGCCGCCGGCGAGGCGCCGCAGCCGATCGTCGCCGCCTATCGGGCACTGCGCAACTACGCCAAGGCAGCGGCCGCGCTCTATCCCATGACGGCGTTTCTCAAGCCGGTCAGCCAGTTCTTCCTCGAGCCGCACGCCGGCGACGATGCGGCGCTGGCCGGGCGCATCGCCGCGGTCGAGCCGGGACGCGGGAATGTCGGCGTCCTGCATGTCGGCGGACCGCCCGGCACGCGCGGCGCGTTCTCGCTCTACGTCCCGGAATACTACGATCCCGCGACCGCCTGTCCGCTTGTGGTTGCCCTGCATGGCGGCAGCGGCAATGGCGGGGCCTTCCTGTGGAGCTGGCTGCGCGAGGCGCGCACGCGCGGCTTGGTCGTCATCGCCCCGACCGCCATCGGCCCGACCTGGTCGCTGATGGAGCCGGAGGTCGACGGGCCGAGCATCGACCGCATGGTCGAGCAGGTTGCCGCGCAATGGAACATCGACGCAACGCGCACGCTGCTGACCGGCATGAGCGATGGCGGCACCTTCACCTACGTGCTGGGCCTGCGCGCCGGCTGCCGGTTCACGCACCTGGCGCCGATCGCCGCGGCCTTCCATCCCATGCTCATGACCTTCGCCGATGCCGACCGCGTGCGCGGCCTGCCCATCCAAATCGTGCATGGCGCGCAGGACTGGATGTTCCCGGCCGAGCTGGCGCGGAGCGCCGAGCGGACTCTGGCGCAGGCCGGCGCCGACGTCGTCTATCGCGAGATCGCCGATCTGTCGCACACCTATCCGCGCGACGAGAATGCCCATATCCTCGACTGGTTTCTGGGGAGACCGGCGACTTGAGCACCATCGCGAAGGGCGGCAAGGCCCTGTACGGCGCGCCTCTCGGCATCCTGATGCTGGAGGCGCGGTTTCCCCGCATCCCGGGCGACATGGGCAATGCCACGACCTGGCCCTTTCCGGTGCTCTACCGGATCGTCCAGGGCGCGACGCCGGAGTCGGTGGTGCTGAAGGGCGCGGCGGGACTGCTGCCCAGCTTCGTCGACGCCGCGGCCGAGCTGGTGCGTCACGGCGCCGAGGCCATCACCACCAATTGCGGCTTCCTCTCGCTGTTCCAGCGCGAGCTTGCCGAGCAGGTGAAGGTGCCGGTCGCGACCAGCTCGCTGCTGCAGGTGCCGTGGGTGCAGGCGACCCTGCCGCCGGGCCAGCGGGTCGGCGTCGTCACCGTCAGCGCCGCCTCGCTCACGCCGAGGCACCTCGAGGCGGCCGGCGTTGCCCTCGACACGCCTCTCGTCGGCACGGAGAAAGGCCGCGAATTCTTCCGCGTCCTGATCCTGGGCGAGAAGGACGACATGGACGTGGCCAAGGCCGAGCAGGACATCCTGGAGGCCGGCCGGTCGCTGGTGTCGGCGCATCCCGAGATCGGCGCCATCGTGCTCGAATGCACCAACATGCCACCCTATGCCGCCGCCCTGCGCGAGGCGCTCGGTCTGCCGGTCTACGACATCTACTCCATGATCACCTGGTTCCATGCCGGCCTGCGGCCGCGCCGCTTCACGACGGGCTAGGGCTGCCGGGCGTGCGGACTCGAAAGTGCGTCGGCACTCTGAAAAGACGACGGCGCGCCGGTCGCGCAAGATCGCCCCTGCGGAAACGAGATGTCCGCATCTCCCTGCAGGCGCGGCTCCCCCAATCCCCCGCCTGCGCGCCGGGCGACTTTCCCTGCTGCCCCACCCCGAAGTCGCCCGGCGCTCCCGGGCTTGGCGGCGCGATTCGTGCGACCCACATACCTACGTATAGATTTTCAGGCCCGGGTCGGCGTCGCTAGGGTGGAGGCGCAGGAAGATGTCGACGTCTCGTCTTTCGTGGTGGCGCTGGCCATCGGCGCCCCTCGCCTATGGCGTTGCGATAGTGTCGGTGACGGCAGCGCTGGTCGCCGGATATTTGCTCGACGTGTTCTTGCACACCATGCCGTACGTCTCGCTGTTCCTCTGCGCCATCATGTTCGTCGCCTGGTTCGGCGGGCTGGGGCCGAGCCTGCTTGCCGCGGCGCTGGCCGCCCTCCTCTTCACCTACTTCTTCGTCGATCCACCCGGCTCGTTCGCCGTCGCCGCCAAGGACATCCCGCGCATCGTGCTGTTCGTCGTCACCTCGCTGTTCGTCGTGTCGCTCAGCGCGGCGCAAAGACGCAACGCGGAATCGCTGCGGATCGCGCGCGACGACCTGCAGGCCGAGAATGCCGGGCGCCGCCGGATCGAAGCCTACCTGGACGAGGCCCAGGCGCTCAGCCGCACCGGCAGTTTCAGCTGGAAGGTCGCCAGCGGCGCGATCTTCTGGTCCAAGGAGGGCTGCCGTCTTCTGGGAATCGACCCGGCCGAGAAGCCGACGATCGACATGCTCCTGCAACGGGTCCATCCGGACGACCGGCAGGTCCTGCAGAACGAGATCGAGCGGGCACGGCAGGGCGAGGAGGAGCACGACTACGAAGTCCGCTGGCTGATGGCCGACGGCTCGACCAGGCACCTGCACGTGCGCGCCCATCGCGTGCGGTTCGAGCCCGGCGGCGAGGAGATCGTCGGCGCGGTGATGGACGTCTCCGAGACGCGCGCGGCGCAGCAGGCGCTGCATACCGCGCAGACCGCCCTCGCCCATGCGGCGCGCGTGTCCACGCTGGGCGAGATGAGCGCCTCGATCGCCCACGAGGTGAACCAGCCGCTCGCCGGCATCGTCACCAACGGCGAGGCCGGCCTGCGCTGGCTCGATCGCCGGCCGCCGGACCTCGGCGAGGTCCGCGGCACGATGGAACGCATAATCCGCGACGGCAAGCGCGCCAGCGAGGTCGTCGAGCGCCTGCGCGCGCTGGCCAGGAAGACGCCGGCGCAAACCGTCCCGCTCGACGTCAACGAGGTCATCGGCGAGGCGGTGGCGCTCACCCGGCGCGAGATCCAGGATCATCGGATCGCGCTCAGGCTCGACCTCGCCCGCCCCCTGCCGCGGGTCTACGCCGATCGGGTCGAGCTGCAGCAGGTCGTCATCAACCTCATGGTCAACGGCATGCAGGCGATGGAACCCGTGACCGACCGGCCGCGCCATCTCCTGGTCCGGTCCTCGGTGCAGACCGGCGAGGTGCTCGTTTCGGTGCAGGACTCCGGCACCGGCATCGACCCGGGCAACATGACGCGCCTGTTCAACGCATTCTTCACGACGAGGGCGGACGGGATGGGCATGGGCTTGTCGATCTGCCGATCGATCATCGAGTCGCATGGCGGGCGCATCTGGGCCGCCAACAACGACGGACCTGGAACGACCTTCCAGCTCGCCCTGCCGACCAGGGCGGAGGAGGCATCGTGAGCCGGAACGCGGGGCGCGGGCCGACAGAGGCGGCGCCGGTCGTGTTCGTCGTCGACGACGATCGTTCGGTGCGCGAGGCGCTGGGCAGCCTGTTCCGCTCGGTCGACCTGCAGGCCGAGCTGTTCGGCTCGACCGCGGAGTTCCTCCAGCGCAAGCCGGCCGACGGGGCGAGCTGCCTGGTCCTGGACATTCGCCTGCCCGGCGTGAGCGGGCTCGACTTCCAGGCCCAGCTCCAGAAGGCCAACGTCCGCACGCCGATCATCTTCATGACCGGCCATGGCGACATCCCCATGTCGGTGCGCGCCATGAAGGCCGGCGCCGTCGACTTCCTCGCCAAGCCGTTCCGCGACCAGGACATGCTGGACGCGGTCGCTGCTGCACTGCAGCGCGATCGCCAGGCGCGGGCCGCCGACAGCGCCGCGGAAGCCCTGCGCGCCTCCTACGAGCTGCTGACCGCGCGCGAGCGCGAAGTGATGGCGCTGGTCACCGCAGGCCTGATGAACAAGCAGGCCGCCGGCCAGCTCGGCCTCAGCGAGATCACCGTCAAGATCCATCGCGGCCACGCGATGAAGAAGATGAAAGCCCGGTCGCTCGCCGACCTCGTGCGGATGGCCGAGAGCCTCGGGCTGCATCAGCCGAAGGCGCGCCAATCCTAAACGTCCGTATGATTTCGCGGCAGGGGCCGCTCGGGCACATTTTGGCGATCGATTGCGACCGCCAGCCAAGGATCGGTCTGTTGTCCCGAGCGCCCCTGATCTCCATCGTCGATGACGACGAGTCCGTCCGCGCCGCCATGAGCAGCCTGGTGCGTTCGCTGAGCTACGAGGCCTGCGTGTTCGACTCGGCGGAGGCCTTCCTCGCCTCGCCCTGCGTCGCCGACACGTCGTGCCTCATCGCCGACATCCAGATGCCGGGAATGAGCGGGCTCGAGCTGCAGGTCGAGCTGCAGGCCCGTCGGCAATCGATACCGATCATCTTCATCACCGCCTTTCCCGAGGAGCGGTTGCGCCGGCGCGCGGAAGCGGCCGGCGCCGTGGGCTTCTTCGGCAAGCCCGTCGACAGCGGCGTGATCATCGGCGCCCTCGACGCCGCCCTGAGACAGGACTGACAGCCGCCAGGCGGGCAGGCTGGCGAGTCGCCCGCCCCGCTTGCAATGCTCTACGCGCTGACGCTCGCCGACGAAGACGCTGCTTGCGGCCTTGATGCCGAGGGCGGGAGGCGCGCGGCGCCACGGCGCCAGCGGTGCGGTGTCTCGCCGGCGAAACGCTTGAACACCGTCGTGAAATGGGCCTGGGTCTGGAAGCCCACGCTGAGCGCCACGTCGACCAGCGCCGTGCCGGGATCGCGCAGCAGCTCCTTGGCCAGGTCGATCCGCCGCTGCAGGATGTAGTCGTGCGGCCGCACCCCCATGGCGACCCTGAACTGGGCGGCGAAGTGCATGCGCGTGAGCCCCGACGCGGCCGCCAGATCGGCCAGCGTTATGGGATGCGCCAGGTGGGCATCGACATGCTCGATGACCCGCTTCAGCCGCCACTTCTGCAGCGGGCTGCGTCGGCGGCTTGTCGAAGTCGGGCGGGCTTCGGGCCGCATGCCGAGCAGACGCGTGACGATCGCCAGGCCGATGGCTTCGACATGCAGGACGCCCAACCCGCGCCCCACGTCATCGACGGCGAGCAGCGCGCGCGCCAACTGGGCGATCGCCGGGTCGCGCCCGAAGCGCGGTTCGACGATCAGCACGTCGTCCGGTCCGGGCTTGACGCCGATCTTGTCCAAATGGTCGTAGAGCGGGCCGCTGACGACGATGAGATGCACGGTGTTGCTTTCCGGCATCCGCCAGGCGCGCGATGCCGCCACCAGACTCGTCAGGCCGGCGGGATCGCCCGTCGGGGGACGCCGCACCGCAATCTCGATGGAAATCTGATCGACGGCGATTCTGACGGAGCGACTGTCGGCGGCTCGCGGAAAAGCGCCGCGCGCCGGATCGGCTTCGAGAAGCCGCCCGACCAGCGGGAAAGGATCCTGATACGGCATCAACTGAACCAGCATCGCCTGCCCTCCTCTAGAGATCGCAGACGCCAGCATGCTTGTTTATCGGGCCGCTTCCATTCTACGCAGGTTAGACCGACCCATACTTGGGTATGACCGACGTTCGTCGATAGCTCATTGCTCCTCGCGATTTGTGAAACGGGCGTTGCCCAGGCCGGTGCCGATCGTCAGCACGCCCCAGCGTTTGACGTCCGTCATGTTGGGGATTTCGCTCAGCCCCTGAACCACCGCGTCGTTGTGCAAGACCACGACGGGATCATGGCCTTCGAGGCGGGGCAGGCGGCGCGCGATCTCCTGCGGAAGATTGAAGTCCTCGCCTTCCCAGTTGCCCGGCAGGTTCTGGCCGCCGGTGCAGATCACGCCATGTTCGTCGATCAGGCCGGGGCAGCCGATGCCGACGAAGGGCGCGAGCCTGATCTTCTCCTTGCCGGCAAGCTCGATCAGTTCGATCGCCATCTCCGCCATGCGCGCCAATGCCTCGTCGCGCGTCGGCTCGTCGTCGCGGTGCCGCCAATGCAGATGCTTCCAGGCCGCCGCCTTCGACAGCACGCCCTTCTTCATGTTGAGCTCGACGATGCCGACCCGCAGATTGGTGCCGCCGACATCGGCGGCGAGAATGGCATCGTGTCCGGCCAGGACCCAGCTCGGCGCGAGATGGACGGCGCCGATCAGGCCCGCCTTGTCGGGATGGTTGGTGATGGTGCGCAGCTCGACCTCGACGCCTTCGCCGGCCAGCAGCACGGCGGCGCGGCCCATCGCCAGCTCGCCGATATGGCTGGCGCTCAGGCCGCCGCCGATGACGATGCGTTCGGTGTCCTGCCACCCTTTCAGGCGCAGGAAGCGGCGGACCACGGTGGCAAGCTCGAGCGCGAACTCCTCGACGCCGGTGTGCACCAATCCGGCCGCCAACGGATCGCTGCCGGCCAGCATCTTGTCGAGCTTCGCCTTGGAGATGTCCTGCGTCGGCGTGTCGCCGAACGGATCCTCGCCATGCTCGCGCAGCTTGTCGCGCCAATCCTCGAGGATGGCGCGGAAGGCCCGTCCGCTGGCACGGTCGCCGACGAAGCCTTCCTCGTCGCGCAATTCCTCGTTGTAGGTGTCGACCGTGACCGCCGGCAGCACGCGCCCGCCATGCGTCAGGACCGATGCCGGCTTGGCATCGGGGGCTTGGGAAACCGTCATACTGTAGGGAATAATCTTCCTCCGCTCGGGCCATCCAGGGCCACCGCGACACAACGGAAACATGCCCCCGACGGTTGCCGCGAGCTGCGCAGCGGCTAGGGACGGCCGCCCATGACCTTGCGGGCCTGATGGATGAGCCTGCGGTCGATCGGCGTCGTCGAAAGCTGCGTCCTGCGCGCGGCCATCCGTTCGCCCGTGCCGACGAGGTCGAGCCGGGAATGGCGCAATCGCGGGAAGATCTCCTCTTCCTCCTTCTTCATGTGCCGGCCGGCCTGCTCGGCCAGCACCATGACGGCGGCGTCGAAGGTTGGCCGATCGGACGGCATGTTCTCGATCCTGGCGATCAAATGGCGCAGCCCGTCGAGCTCGATGCGGGCCTTGTCCAGCAATTCCGCATCGTCCTCGTCCTCGAGGATCGCCTCGGCGGCTGGATAGAAGATCTCCTTCTTGATCGTCGCCTGGATGGTGAGCGCATGACAGATCCGGAGCGCCAGCTTGCCCTTCTCGACATGATCGGCCGCCTTGCGACGCCGCTCGAACGCCAATATCAGCTTTTCGATCTCATTGTGATCGGCGGCCAGAAGAACAAGGGCGTCATGCGGATTTGCCCGGCCTGCGCCCCGCTTGGCATGCCCAGCTTTCCGGCGCGCAACACTCATCTCACCCTCCCGCTGGGCTGCATGGAAGAGAACGCCTGCAGGCCGGAGAGGTTGCCGGACGCGCGGCGCCAGCGCGCGGTGCCAGCGCACTATGCTAATCCCATTCGCGCAGGATACGCTCTGTCGAGGTGGTCTCGATCTGGTGTGCGAAGCGCCTCCGGTAGAGGGTCATGAGGGCGTCATGGGTGGTGTCGCTGGCGCTGCACAGGGCATCCGTCGGCAGGACGACCTGGAATCCCAGATCGACGGCGGCGATCACCGTGGCGGCCACGCACACGTCGGTCTCGCCGCCGGAGACGATCAGGGTTTCCACGCCGCGCCGGCGCAAGGCGCCGGCCAAGCGCGGATTGCCAAAGGCCGAATAGACGCCCTTGTCGAGCACACGCGCCGGCGGCGCCAGAATCCGCAACGGTTCGACCAGCTCGAGCAGCCGCGGATCGAGACGGTCGCGGGTCATGGAACGCCAATGGCGGTAATAGGCCTGCCAAGCGCCTGCCGCTTCGTCCGGCTGCCGCGGCGGAATGAATTGGGTGAACACGGTGCGGTCAGGATGGCGGCGCGCGATCTCGAGGACGTTGGGCAGGACGCGAGGCAGCCACGGAACGAACCATTCGGTAGGCTCGGCAAACAGACGTTGCATATCGACGGCGATATGGAACGCCGAACGGTCCAAGTGGAAGGAAGTCTTGCCCGCAGCACCAGCCGTCATGGGCGGCTAACGAGAGCCCGCCCGAACCGGTTGCCTCAGCCCTTGGCGGCGGCCGCCGGCTCGCCCAGCGACAGCATCAGCCTGTTCGCCCAGTTGAAGAACGACGCGGCGTTGATCACGTCGACGATCGACGCCTCGTCGAGGCCGACTTTGCGCAGGGCATCGACATGCTCGGCGCCGAAGGCGATCGGCGTCGCGGTCAGCGCCACCGAGGCCGCGACGATGGCGTTCCAGCGCGCATCGAGGTCGGCCCCCACGCCGTCGGCCAGCAGGTGGTCGACATCCTCGACGCGCTTGGAATAGGTCGCGGCGAAGCGGGCATGCACCGAGGCGCAGTAGATGCAGCCGTTGAAGCGCGACGTCGCGGCCGCGGCAAGCTCGCGTTCGGCGCGCGGCAGGCCCGCCTCGGGATTGTAGAAGATGTCCTTGTCGGTGCGCGTGCGCGCCTCCAGCACCTCGGGATCGCGCGCCAGCAGGCGGAAATAGGGCGACTTGGCGCGGGCGGCATCGACCAGGCCGGCCATGTGGCGCGCGGTCAGGTCCTGCTCGGCCATCGGCTCCAGCCAGGGCAGCCAGTCGAGCTGATCGCGCGTGAAGACCACGGGCTCGACATGGTCGGGCGGAGAGAGAACCTTGTCGGTCATGCGGGCCTCGCCTTCAGGACGCGCAACCCGGCGACGACCCTGATCTGATAGGAAAGGAAAGCGACGAGCTGGGAGATGACGACGATGCCGGTGGTCGACCAGCGGGCATCGATCAGCGCCTGAAGGTAGGACGGCGCCGAATTGCGCGGATGGAACACCAGCATGTGCGTGTGCTCGAAGGCGGCCGCGAGCCGCGGCCCCAGCGCCTCGCGCGCCGGCGCGGCGATGCGATGGACGGGACCGGGCTTGTCCTCCGCGGTGAGCGGCCCCTTGGGATAGTGGCCGTAGGGTCCCGCGGTCCGGGCCGCCGCGGCGGCCGCGCCGATCGCCTCTTGCAAGGCCGCCGACGCGCCGGCGGCGACGAGTCCTTTTTCGTAGAACACCGCGATGTCCGGCTGCTTGTGCAAGTCCACGACGAAGCAGGCGATGGCGAGGCGCTCGAGCTTGCTTGCGTCGGCGTCGCTGAGCGGCGTGAACAGCGAGTCGTAAGTCGCCTGCGCATGCAGCCGCGCCTGCGGCCGCTGGGCGCGCACCGCGTCGAGCGGCGAGCCCGGGGCGATGCCGGCCAGCGTGTCGATCACGTCCATCACGCCACCCGCCTCTCGCCTGCCGTGGCGCCCGGCACCCAGCCCAGCGCCGGCGCCACGCTCTCGGCCATCAGTTCGATCGAGCGCAGGATGAAAGGATGCGGCGGATCGATCGAATGGACCTGCATCGTGATATCGGTGGCGCGCTCGATCGTGGCATCGGCCTGCAGCGAGGCGATCACCTCCTCGGGCGTGCCGATATGCACGTCGAACGCCGCGATCAGGTCGCCGACCAGGTCGCCCGACGACAGATCGCCGGTGGCGGCAAGGCGATGACGAAGCCGCGCCAGCCCGGTCTCGGCGAACCGCATCGCCTCCTTGCGATCGTCGGCGACGAAGACGGTGCGCGAGGCGAGGATGCGCGGCGCCCGTCCCTTGGGCAGCGCCTCGAGATAGGCGTCGATCATCGGATTCTGGATGTCGGCCAAGGTGGCGTTGGGCGCTTCCGGCGGCCGCGGCTGGGTGCGCGACAGCATCAGCCCGTCGCCCGCCAGGCCGGCACGGCGCGAACCGGCCACCGAGAAGGTCGCCTGCCAGATGCGATCGACCAGCGAAGGGCTCGACGGATAGAGCTTGTCGCCGCCGGGCAGCTCCTTGCCCGACCAGGCCGTGCGCATGAGTTCGAGGTTGCGATCCATCAGCGGATGCCGGTCGTTGGCATCGAGGCCGAAGGCCGTGAAGGCCGTCAGGTTGCCGCCTGGCCCCACGCCCACTTCAAGCCGCCCGTTGGACATCAGATCGACGACCGCCGCGTCCTCGGCCACACGCACCGGCAGTTCCAGCGGCAGGGTGACGATGCCCGTTCCCAGGCGGATGCGCGAGGTCTGCACCGCCGCTTGCGCCAGGAAGACGAAGGGCGACGGCAGGCCGCCTTCGCCTTCGTGAAAATGATGCTGGGCGATCCAGGCCGAATCGAAGCCACAGCGCTCGGCATGGATGATCTGCTGGGTGGCCAGCCGGTAGCGCTCGGCGGCGTCGGCCTGATCGAGCAGACGGGTGAAGAACCCAAGGCGTTTCGGCGACGGTACAGTGCTCATCAGCTCGACCCTGCGCGAGAATCGGGGAAGGATGCAAGACCCGGCGTGTCGCGGCCGGGAACGGCGGCCCCCAACATGCAGGATCCGGGCCGAAAACTCCCGTTCATCGCGCGAACACCACATCCTCGAGGTCGCTGCGGACCTCCCAATGATGACGCTCCAGCTCGGGGTCGAGGTGCTCCTCGGCGGGCCGGCCGAGGCAGAGATAGGCCACCAAGCTCCAGCCGGGCGGGACATCGAGCACCCGCGTCACCGCCTTGGGATCGAGGATCGAGACCCAGCCCATGCCGATGCCGTCGGCGCGGGCGGCGAGCCACAGCGTCTGGATCGCCGCCACGACGGAGTAATGCAGCGTCTCCGGCATGGTCTGCTGGCCGAGCCCGCTGCCGGTATGGGTTCCGTCGTCGGAGAACACGGCGAGATGCACCGGCGCCTCCTTGAGGCCGGCGAGCTTCAGGCCGGCATAGATCGCCTGCTTCTCGCCGGCATAGCCCGCCAGGGCGCGCTCGTTGGCGCCGGTGAAGCTTTTCACCACGGCGAGCCGCCGCTCTGGCGATTCGACATACACGAATCGCCAGGGCTGGCTCAGCCCGACCGACGGCGCGTGGCTTGCGACCTCGAGCAGCGCATCGATGCGGTCGCGCTCGATGGGGTCGGTGCGAAAGCGCCGCACATCGCGCCGCCACAGCACGAGATCGCGGAACTGCTTGCGGAACGCCTCGTCGAACGTCGGTGTCATGCCTGTTGCCTGTCGATGAAGTGGAAGAAGGTCCCGCTCACGGAACCGCACCGGCCCCCGCCTTCGGGGACCGCCGCACCGGCCGCGTCCCGGCATTCGACCAGCGGCTCGTCGTCGCTCGACAGCGCGCTGGCATAGTGGAACTCATGACCCAGGACCTCGCCGCCCGCTTCGCCCAACGCACATGAAGCGACGAGCCGCGCGCGGCGATAGCCGAGATGCAACCTGCGCCGGGCAAACGATGTCTCCAGACGCAGCAGGCCCGCCATCGCATGACGCCGGCCGTCGGCATCCTCGATCCCCTGCCCCAGCACCATGTAGCCGCCGCACTCGCCGTGGATGGGAACGGAACGCCGGGCGAGCGCGCGCAGCCCGTCGTGAAAACGGCCCGCCGCAGCCAATGTTCCGGCATGGAGTTCGGGATAGCCGCCGGGCAGCCAGACCGCATCGGCATCGACGGCAGGCGGCTCGTCGGCGAGCGGCGAGAAGACGACGATTTCCGCGCCCGCCGCGCGCCAGCGATCGAGCAGATGCGGATACATGAAGGAGAAGGCGCGATCCCGAGCGAGCGCGATGCGTTGGCCGGGCGGGACCAGGCCCTTCGTCGGGCCTGCGGCGAGTCGAGAAGGTTGCGCGCAACGCCGAATCGCTTCGAGATCGACCGACGAAGCGACCTTGTCGGCCAGCCGGTCGAGGCGCTCTTCGATATCGGCCATCTCGCCGGCCTGCACCAGGCCGAGATGCCGTTCGGGCAAGCTGAAGCGATCGTCGCGCGCGAGGGCGCCGAAGACCGGCAGGCCGATGCGTTCGAAGGCCGGCCTGATCAAGGCCGCATGTCGGTCGCTCGCCACGCGATTCAGGATCACGCCCGCGATCGACACGTCGTTCCGATAGCGGGCGCAGCCCTGCGCCACCGCCGCCGCGGTCTCGGCCTGGCCCGCGACATCGAGCACCAGCACGACCGGCCATCCGAGCAGCGCCGCGAGATCGGCCGTCGAGCCGCGCGCGGTCTGGCCCGTCTCGGGCACGCCGTCGAACAGGCCCATGACGCCCTCGGCGATGGCGATGTCGGCCGTCGCCGGCCGCGCCACGAGGTCGGCAAGCGTCCCCGATGCCATTGCCCAGGTGTCGAGGTTGTAGCTTGGGCGGCCGGCGGCGACGGCATGGAAGGCCGGGTCGATATAGTCCGGCCCGCACTTGAACGGCTGGACGGCAAGGCCGCGGCGGGCGAAGGCGCGCAGCAGGCCGGCCGTGACCGTGGTCTTGCCCGCACCCGACTGCGGCGCCGCCACCACGATGCCGGGGATGCTCCTCACCACGGCACCAGGGACGACAGAAGCCCGCGCCGCAAGCCCGCCGTCGCGCCGATCACCACGATGGCGGGCGAGCCGATCTCATGCCGCGCCGCATCGTCGGCCAGCGATCCCAGCCGGCTTTCGACCACGCGCTCCTCGGCCGTCGTCGCCGACTGGATGAGAGCGGCCGGCGTGTCGGACGACAGGCCCCCCTGCTGCAGCGCTGTCGAGATCTCCGCCAGTTGCGCCATCGGCATGTAGAGCACGAGCGGCTGGCCGAGCCGGGCCAGCGCCACCCAGTCGGCCGCCGACTTTCCGTCCTCGGCGCGATGGCCCGCCGCCAGCACGACGGCATGGTTGGTGTCGCGCGACGTGGCGGGAATGCCGACGAGCGCCGCCGCCGCCAGGCCCGATGTCAGGCCGGGGATGACGCGGAAGCGCACGCCCGCGGCGGTCAGCGCCGAGGCCTCGTCCCAGCCGCGGCCGAACACGAACGGGTCGCCGCCCTTGAGCCGCAGCACGCGGCGGCCGGCGCGGGCGCGCTCGATCAGCACCTCGTTGATGTCGCGCTGATGCGGCGAGGGCCGACCGCCGCGCTTGCCGGCCGCGATCAGCTCGGCGCCCTCGCGCACCAGCCGCAAGGTGCGGGCATCGATCAGCGCATCGTGGACGATGTCGTCGGCCGTCGCCAAGGCATGCAATGCAAGCACAGTCAGCAGCCGCGGATCGCCGGGCCCCGCGCCCGCCAGCCAGACTTCGCCGGGCGGGAAGTCGGGCAGACCGGGAAAGCCGTCGAGGATCGCCGGCGGACTCATGAGCCCCGGCCCCGGAACCGGCGCTGATAGGCCGCGTCGTAGAGCGCGCTGTTGCGGAAGTCGCGTGCGCCCAAAACCTTGCCGACCAGGATCAGGGCCGTGCGCTCGATGGGAGCCTTGGCGACCTCGGCGGCAATCGTGCCGAGGGTGGCGCGGATCACGCGCTCGTCGGGCCAGCTCGCGCGCCAGACCACGGCCGCCGGACAGTCGGCGCCGTAGGACGGCAGCAGCGAGGCCACGACCTTGTCGATTGCATGGATCGACAGATGAACGGCAAGCGTGGCGCCCGTCGCGGCGAAGGCTTCGAGCGTCTCGCCCGCCGGCATCGCCGAGGCGCGGCCCGAGGTGCGGGTCAGCACCACCGACTGGGCCAGCTCCGGCAAGGTCAGTTCCTGCCCGAGGGCCGCCGCTGCGGCGGCGAAGGCCGGCACGCCGGGCGTGATCGTGTAGGCGATGCCCGCCTCGTCGAGACGGCGAAGCTGTTCGCCGAGCGCGCTCCATATCGAAAGATCACCCGAATGCAGCCGCGCCACATCGTGCCCTTCGTCGGTCGCGCGCCGGCATTCCGCGATGATCTCGTCGAGGGACATCGGCGCGGTATCGACGATGCGCGCGCCGGGCGGGCAATGGCCGAGCAGCGCTTGCGGCACCAGCGATCCGGCATAGAGGCAGACGGGGCAGCGCGCGATCAGATCGCGGCCGCGCACGGTGATGAGATCCGCCGCGCCCGGTCCGGCGCCGATGAAATGCACCGTCATCGGCCTTCTCCGGTGGCGATGGCGCAGGTGGCGCGTTGCGTGGCGACGCGCGTACCCAGCAGGCGGCTGTTACGGCCCGCCACGACCAGGGCCGAGGCCTCGGCGATCGACGGCAGGCCCTTGGCCTCGAGCACCAGCCTGGAGGGCGTCAGCACGCGCCCGGCGACGCGATCGAGATCGGCCACGGTGCAGGCCACCAGCGGAACGCCAAGCCGCCGGGCGGCTTCCGGCACGGCGGGTTCGTTCGCCTTGTCCGATTCGGTCGCCATGGCTTCGAGGCGCTCGACCGAAAGCTCGAACAGGCCGAGCGCCAGGCGCACCACGCGCTCGATCTCGTCGGCCGAGGCGCCGCGCCGGAATCCCACGCCCGCCACGATCACGGCTTCCTCGCGCGCCACTGGACGATCGGCGCCGCCGGCCGCCAGACGAAGACGCCGCCGCTGCCCGCCTTGCCGGCCCGGGCAACCTCCAGCCGGACGAGCTCGCCGCCGTGGCGCCGGAACAGCTCGATCAGGCGCGCCTCGGACTGCAGCGACACGGCATTGGCGACCAGCCGGCCGCCCGGCTTCAAGGCCGACCAGGCGGCATCGAACAGGCCGAGGTCGGAGAGGCCGCCGCCCAGGAAGACAGCATCAGGGGTCGGCAGGCCTGCGAAGGCCTCGGGGGCGCGCTTTTGCACAATCACGAGATCGGGCGTGCCGAGCCGGGCGGCGTTGCGCGCCGCCCGCGCCGCGCGCTCGGGCCGTTCCTCGATGCCGATCGCCTTGAGCGAGGGATGGCGCAGCAGCCATTCGATGGCGACCGAGCCGGCCCCCAGCCCGACATCCCAGAGGAGCTCGCCCTGCCGTGGCGCCAGGGCCGACAGGGTGGCGGCGCGCACCTCGCGCTTGGTGAGCTGGCCGTCATGCTCGAACAAGGCATCGTCGAGACCCGGTGCGAGACCGGGCACCACGGCGTCGGGCGACGCCACGACCTCCAGCGCGACGGTGTTGAGCGAAGCCATGTCGGCGAGGTCGAAGCGCGCCGCCGTCGTCCGCCGCACGCGCTCGCGCGGTCCGCCCATGGCTTCCAGAACCGTGAGCACGGACTCGCCCATGCCGCGCTCGACCAGCATCCGCGCGAGCTTCGAGGGCGTGCCGCCGTCCCAAGACAAGGCGACGATGTGTGCGCCAGGCTGCAGATGGCGCACGATGCCTTCCAGCGCGCGGCCGTGCAGGCTCACCAGCGCCGTATCCTGCAGCGACCAGCCCAGCCGCGCCGCCGCCAGGCTGAAGGCGGACGAATGCGGCAGGCAGAGCACTTCGTCCGCCGCGATGGACCGGAGCAGCAGGTCGCCCACGCCGTAGTGGAACGGATCGCCGCTTGCCAGCACCACGACCGGCCGGCCGCGATGCTTCTCGATCTCGGGCAGCGCCTCGCCGATCGGGCTCGGCCAGGCCAGCCTGCGGCCGCGGATCAGCCCGTCGGCCAGGCCGAGATGGCGCTTGCCGCCCACCACCAGCTCGGCCGAGGCGATCAGCTTCCGCGCCACCGGCGAGAGGCCTTCGACGCCATCCTCGCCAATGCCGACGATGGACAGCCAGCGCCCGGCCGTGCAGGTTTGCCCGCTGTTCATCGACCGATCCTGCCATGCGCGTGCTCATCCTCGGCGGCACCACGGAAGCCTCGGCGCTGGCCGGCCTTCTTGCCGGCGATGCCCGCTTCGAGGCGACCGTGTCGCTCGCCGGCCGCACCTCGACGCCCAAACCGCAGCCGTTGCCGATGCGCAGCGGCGGCTTTGGCGGCGTCGACGGCCTCGTGCGCTTCCTCGACGCGAACAGGATCGCTGCGCTGATCGATGCCACGCATCCCTATGCCGACCAGATGTCGGCCCATGCGGTCGCCGCCTGCGGCCGGACCGGCACACTGCTCGCCTCGCTCGTGCGGCCGGCCTGGCGGCAACGGCCGGGCGATAGCTGGCGGCATGCCGCCTCGACCGAAGCCGCCGCCGGAATGCTGGGCCCCGTGCCGCGGCGGGTGTTCCTGAGCCTCGGCCGGCAGGACCTGCATCGCTTTGCCGCCGCGCCCCAGCACCACTATGTCGCCCGGGTCATCGAGCCGCCGCAGCAGGGCGCGCTGCCGCCCGATCTCGTCATCCTGCGCCAGCGCGGTCCGTTCGACCTCGACGCCGAGCGCCACTTGCTGGCGGGCGAGAGGATCGAGGTGATCGTCTCCAAGAACGCCGGCGGCGGCGCCACCTATGCCAAGATCGAGGCGGCGCGCGCGCTCGGCCTGCCGGTCGTCATGATCGCGCGGCCCGACAAGCCCGCCGGCCAGGTCGTGGCGAGCCCGGAGGAAGCCGTGGCGTGGCTTGCTCACGAGCGCGCTCCCGGTTCGCTGCGCGGCGTATAGACCCAGCGGCCGACCTGCCGCGTCGTGCTGGCGCCGACGATCACCAGGGTGCGCATGTCGGCACGCGATGCATCGGCGAGGTCGAGCGTGGTCGTGACGACCTCGGCCTGCGGCGTGCCCGCCGCGCGCACGAACAGCACCGGCGTCGCGGCGGCCTTGAGCCCGCGCAGCAGATCGAAGGCCTGCGCCAACTGATGCGGCCGCGCCTTGGACGCGGGATTGTAGAGCGCGATCACGAAATCGGCTTCGGCGGCGGCTCTCAACCGCCGCTCGATCGTGCTCCAGGCCTTCAGGTTGTCGGACAGCGAGAGGGCGCAGAAATCGCCGCCCAGTGGCGCGCCCACCTCGGCGGCGGCGGCCAGCATGGCGGTGACGCCGGGCTCGACCCTGATGTCGAGCTCGCGCCACGCCGGATCGCCGGCCTCGACCGCCTCGAAGACGGCCGCCGCCATGGCGAACACGCCGGGATCGCCGCCCGACACGACGGCGACGCGGCGGCCCGCGGCGGCGAGCGACAGGGCAAGCCGCGCGCGCTCCAGCTCGACGCGATTGTCCGAGGCATGCCGGCATTGGCCGCTGCGTTCCGGGACGCGGGCGAGATAGGGACCATAGCCCACAAGATCGGTGGCGCGGGCGAGCGCCGTCTGAGTCGCCGGCGTCATCAGTTCGGCCTTGCCGGGCCCCGTGCCGACCACCACCAGCGAGCCGCTCACAGCCGCCGGCCCTCGCCCGGGATCAGCACCATGCCGAAATAGGCGCCGGACGGCTGGCAGCACTCGGCCAGCGGCAGGATGCGCTCGTCCTGCATGGTGCCGCGTTCGACATAGACGGCGCGCGACAGCAGCCCGGCCGCCTCGACGGCGCGCCGCACCTTGGCGAGATTGCGCCCGACCTTCATGATCACCGCGGCATCGGTGAGGCGCAGGCGCTCGACCAGGCGGCTTTCGTCGAGCGTTCCGGGCAGCACGGCCAGCGTGTCGTTGCCCCAGGTGATGGGCAGGTTGGCGCGCGTCCAGCAGCCCGACATGCCGGTGACGCCGGGCACGACCTCGACCGGAAAATCCGGCGCGAGCCGGCGCCACATATGCATGAAGGAGCCGTAGAAGAACGGGTCGCCCTCGGCCAGCAGGCCGACGCGACCTGCCCTGCCGCAGAAGGACGGCCAGCATCTCGGCCGTCTCGCGATAGAAGGCGCCGATCATGCGTTGATAGTCCGCGCTGTCGGCGGGCACCTCGTCGGTCACCGGATATTCGAGGCGCCGTTCCGCGCGGCCCTCCTCCAGCAGGGGCGCCACGATGCGCCGCGCATTGCCGGGCCTGCCCTTCTTGGCGAAATAGGCCAGGACATCCACGGCGCGCACCAGGCCGGCGGCGCGCAGGGTGAGATAGCGCACGTCGCCCGGCCCCACGCCGATGCCGTAGAGCGTGCCGCCCGTCGCGCCGCCGGCCAGGGTGTCGAGCGCGGTCATTCCTGCTCGCTCGCCAGCGCGTTGACCGCGGCCACGGCCATGGCGCTTCCGCCCTTGCGGCCGCGCACGATCAGGAACGGCGCGCGGCCGTCGGCGGCCAGCGCCTCCTTCGACTCCCGCGCGCCGACGAAGCCAACCGGCAGTCCGATCACGGCGGCGGGCGCCGGCGCGCCGTCATCGAGCATCTCGAGCAGACGGAACAGCGCGGTCGGCGCATTGCCGATGGCCACGACCGCCCCGCCCAGCCGCTCGCGCCACAATTCCATCGCCGCCGCCGTGCGCGTGTTGGCGATCCTGCGGGCGATGTCGGGTACCGACGGATCGCCGATGGTGCAGACGACCTCGTTCGATGCCGGCAGGCGCGCGCGGGTGATGCCGTTGGCCACCATCCTGGAATCGCAAAGGATCGGCGCGCCGGCCAGCAGCGCCGCACGGGCTCGTTCGGCGAAACCTTCCGACATCACGATGTCGCGCGCGACCTCGGTCATGCCGCAGGCATGGATGATGCGCACCGCCACGCGCTCCTCGGCGACGCCGAAGCGGCCGAGATCCGACTCGGCGCGGATGATGGCGAAGGATCGCCGATAGATCTCCGCGCCGTCGCGGATATAGGCGCGCGGCTCAGCCATGGCGCGGGCCTGCGAACAGGGAGGGAAGCTCCGACGGGGCGAGCCTGCGCTCGACCGGATCGCGCGCCGTTGCATCGTGCAGCAGCCCATAGAGACCGGCCTGGCCGACCAGCACCAGCTCCGCCGGATCGGAGCGCGCGCAGCCCTTGACGCAGCCCGAGACATGAATGAGGCCGCGGTAGCCATTGGCGGCGGCCAACGCCGCCAGCCGCCGCGCGTCGCCCCGCGCGTCGACGCTGCTCGATGCGCAGTCCGGCGCGCCGGGGCAGGCTTCGATGCGCACCAGCGGATCGTCGGACTCGACGATCAGGCCGGCGTCCCGCGCGCCGTCGAGCAACGCCTGGGCCCCATCTTCTTCGCGCACGCCGACATAGACCGCGCGCCACGGCGACAGCCTGATATCGCGAGCCTCTGCGTCCGCCGCCAACGCGGCAAGCCGCCGGAGCTGGCGCGCCTCAAGGCGGCCGAACGGTGCCGCAATGCCGACGGCGCCCGGCAGCCGGCCGAGGCGCCGCCCGCCGCCATGCGGCGTTTCCGCAAGCGCCGACAAGGACGGCATGACGGCTTCGCGCACCTTTGCGAACTCGGCCGCGGAAAGGTCGCGCAGACGCCGGCGCGGAGTCACACCAAGGAACGCGCATGCCGCCGCGATCGCGATTTCGGCGGCCCGCTCGCACCCGGCGAGGCCGAGCCACGCCGTGCCATCGGGCGTGTCCAGACCGACCGCGATGCCATCGTGCCTGGCCGCGAGGCAGATATCGGCGCGTTCGCCCGCGATCGACAGCGTGCCGCCGCCATCGACCAGCAGGCCGAACTTCCCGGGCAGCGCGCGCAGGCCAGGCTCATGCACGAGCGCGCGTTCGAGCGCCGTGGCGATGGGACGGACGTCGCATGTCTCGGCAGGATCGATGCCGGCCAGGGGCGCCACCATGACGTTGCGCACCGCCTCGGTCTCGGCGTCGCCGTCGATCAGGCCCAGGAGACCGAGCGCCTCGTGAAGCGCAGGCAGTCGTTCCTCGGCAAGGCCGCGGATCTGCAGGTTGGCGCGACGCGTGAGATCGATATGGCCGTTGCCCAGCCGCTCGGCGAGATCGGCCAATGCGCGGGCCTGCCCAAGGTCCAGCGCGCCGCAGAAAGGCCGGATGCGCACGATGAGGCCGTCGCCGCTCGGCATCGGTCGCAGCGCGCCCGGGCACCAGCCTTTCACCGCGAGCGGGGCGGGGCTCATGAGCAAATCCCGTCGCCCTTGCGCGGCGGCCGCCCAGGGGAGGTGTCATCTTCTTCCGGACGGCGAGCCTCCGGCTCGCTCCTGATCATGCCGCCTCCGTCGCGTTGAAGAACGCGCTCCAGCTCGTGGTCGACCGCGTTGCGTCGCGTGACCCAGAGCCCGCGCGCCAGGGCATCGCGCAGTCGCGCGGCGATCGCCACGGCGGCGGCTGGATTCTTCTCGATCATTGCCGTCCGCACCGCATCGTCGGCGATCAAGGCGGCGTGCGTCGCATCGAACAAATGACCGGGCACGACGCGGGCGGTGGCGGCGAAGGCGTAGAGCGCGTCGACACCCTGGGCGATCTCGGCCACGCCGCGATGGCCATGCTGCAGCATGCCGGCGAGCCAGCGCGGATTGGCGAGACGGCCGCGCACGATGCGGGCGATCTCCTCGGCCAGCCGCCGCGCCTTGGGGCCCTGCGTGCGGCTCGTGTCGAGATGGTAGAGCTCGGGATCGTTGCCGAGCAGCGCCGCGGCGGCGGCAAAGCCGCCGGCGAAGTCGGCTACGCCGTCGCCGTCCAGGACATCGCGCTCGCGGTCGTCCTGGGGATGCACCAGCACGTCGGCATCAGAGACGCGGCTGCGGAATCCCTCGCCTGCCGCGCGCACCGGCTCGGCGCCGCCATAGGCGTGGGTGACGGCGGCGAGATAGACCTCGCCCAGCTCCTCCCGCGTCTGCCAAGCGCCGTCGAGCGCCGTGTCGGCCGCCTGCGCGCCGTAGCTGCCGGGCGCGCCGCCGAAGATGCGGGCGAGGTCGGCGCCGGTGCGGCGCGCCTCGGCCAGCGGATTGTCCTCCGCCGGCTCGTCGAGCGCGGCGACGCGGCGCACGGCCATGTCGAACAGAGCGATCTGCGATTCGAAGATGTCGCGGAATAGGCCGGAAATGCGCAGGGTCACATCGATGCGTGGCCGGTCGAGCACGGCCAGCGGCAGGATCTCGATGCCGGTGACGCGGCTCGACGCCTTGTCCCAGACCGGCCGCACGCCGAGATAGTGCAGCGCCTGGGCGAGATCGTCGCCACCGGTGCGCAGCGAGGCCGAGGCCCAGAGATCGATCACCAGCGCCCGCGGCGGCTCGCCGTGATCCTGCAGGTAGCGGCGCACGACCTCGTCGGCGGCACGCATGCCGATGGCCGCGGCGGTTCGCGTCGGGATGGCGCGCGGATCGATCGAGGTGAGGTTGCGGCCGGTCGGCAGCACATCGGCGCGGCCGCGCGTTGGCGCACCCGCCGGTCCCGGCGCGACGCGCCGGCCGTCGAGGGCGGCGACCAAGGCGGCGCGTTCGCGACCGGCGCAGGCCCGCACCTCGGCCTCGGCGCCAGTCGCCTCCGCCAGCAGCCGCAGCGTCGCCTCGTCGGGCAGGCGGCCGAAGACATGCAGCCCGTCGCGGATGCTGAGCTCCTTGATGTCGCAAAGCTGCGCATCGAGCTTGGCGATGGCCTGCCGGTTCGGCTCGCCTTCGACCAGGCCGCAATCGGCCGCCAGGCCGCTGGCCCAGGCGCGTTCGATGATCTCGTCTTCCAGGAATCCCAGACGCCGGCGGTCGAGGCCGTCGGCGCCGGCATATTCCTCGATGATGCCTTCCAGCTCGGCCAGGGGCCCGTGCAGGCCGGCGGCGCTGAGCGGCGGCGTCAGATGGCCGATGGTGACGGCGGCGAGCCGTCGCTTGGCCTGCACCGCCTCGCCGGGATTGTTGACGATGAAGGGATAGATCACCGGCAACGCGCCCAGCACCGCCTCCGGCCAGCACTCGGCCGAAAGCGCCAGGGCCTTGCCCGGCAGCCATTCCAGGGTGCCGTGCGTGCCGAGATGGATCAGCGCGTCGATCTTCTCGCTCTCGCGCAGCCAGGCGTAGAGCGCCACATAGGCATGGCTCGGCGGGCAGCTCGTATCGTGATAGCCCGACTTGCGATCGCCGGCGGCGCCGCGGTCGGGCTGCAGCAGCACCAGGACCTTGCCGCAGCGAAGCACGGGCCGGCGAAAGGCATCGCCCTCGGGGTCGCCCCAGCTTTCGGCAAGCGCGCGCTGCAGGCGGGCCGGCAGCGCCTCGCGCCACGCATGGTATGCCGCCATCGGGATCTCGATGGGCTCGGCCTCCCCCGCCAGCAGGCGCTCGATGTCCGACGCCTGCCAGGAGCGCCCCCCGGTGTCGTAGCCTTCGGCGTGCAGCAGACCCAGGATCCCGGCGGCGCTGGCCGCGGTGTCGAGGCCGACCGCATAGCCCGCGCGCCCGCCGCGCGCGGGATAATCGGACAGGACCAGCGCGAGACGGCGCTCGTGCCGCGGCGTGCGGCGAAGCCGGGCCCATGACGCGGCGAGGCGCGCGACCTGCTCGATGCGGTCGGGCTCCGGCGCATGCCGCACGCTGGCGAATTCCAGCCGCCCATCGAGCGGCGCCTCGACCTTGAAGGAGATGGCGCGCGTCAGCAGGCGGCCGTCGAGCTCGGGCAGGACCACGTTCATGGCGAGGTCCGACGGCGAGAGGCCGCGCAACGAGCCATCCCAGGCGTCGCGCGCACTGCCCGACAGGACGACCTGCAGGACCGGCACATCGGCGGCATCGAGCACGGTCGTGTCGTCCTCGCGCAGCGCGGAGAAGGCCGTGGTGTTGAGGATGATCGCGGGCGGCGTTTCGGCAATCAGCGTTTCCAGGCGCGCGGTTGCCGCCGGATCCTTCAGGCTGCTGACCCCCACGCCCAGCGGCGCCAGCCCGTGCCGGTCGAGGGCCGCCATGAGGCCTTCGATCGGCGCCATATCGGCCGCCATCAGGTTGGCGCGATAGAAGACGACGAGTGCCGTCGGGCGAGGGTCGTCCCTCCGGCCGAGCAAGGAGACCGCGCCCACCGGCTGGGGCGCCGTCCAGGCCAGGTCGCGGCCCAGCAGCGTCGCCGCGTAGCGCAGCGCCTGGCGCAGATTGGCGCTGCCGCCTTCGCGGAAGAAGCGGTCGAGACGGGCGAGCGGATCGGCGGCCAGGGTCGAGAGCGCGACAAGCCTGGCATCGACACGGTCGTCGCCGGGCAGGGCGGCGAACAGCACGCCGTTGTCGCGGGCGATGTCGGCGATGTGCTCCAGGCCGTAGCGCCAGTAGTCGAGTCCGCCCAGGCAGCGCACGATGACGAGCCGCGCCCGCGCCACGACCCTCTCGACATAGAGATCGACAGACATCGGATGCCTGAGCCGCTTGAGGCTGGCCAGCCGCAGGGTCGGCAACGCGTCCGCATCCTGCCGCCACGCCTCGGCCAGCGCCGACAGGTCGCTGTCGGAGAAGGAGAGCACCACGATGTCGGCCGGCGACTGGCCGAGGTCGACGGCACTGTCGGCCTCCTCCAGCGTGGCAAGCTCGGTCGCGAGAACATGCATGGGCTATGGCCTGCCCACAGGTTTGTGCAGGGCGACTCCGCAGGCTCCCGCAGGCCCGAACAAGTAGGCATCATCGCGCCTAGAAATGTAATCTTGTTGCGCGGAGGTTCGCGGCTCGCCGGAGTCCCTGGGGTTTCCGGCCTTTCCGACCTTTCCGTCCCTGTCTTCGCCGGGCGCGCGGCACAGGAGACGCACGGCCGGAGCGGCAGGCCTCCAGCGAAGATGAAGATGCATGATGCCGACCCTCGCGGCGCGATTGTCGACAGGATCGAGACACAACATTGCGCTATGTCGTCAAGTGCACATTCTTCTAGCCCCCGATAAGGGCGCGGATCGCGTCTCTGTCGAAGCCTCTTTCGCCGATCACGACCAGGCGGCCCCGACGCCCCCCGCCGGCCGGCCACTTGCGGTCGAATTGATGCTGGATGCGTGCACCGACGCCCTGCACGAGCAGGCGCATCGGCTTGCCCTCGATCTCGACGAAGCCCTTCATGCGCAGCACGTCGTGGGCTTCGGCCGCCTTCGCCATGCGATCGACCAGCTGCTGCGGCGAGGCGAAGGACGGCAGGTCGATGATGAAGGTGTCGAAATCGTCGTGGTCGTGCTCGCCCTCGAGGTCGTGATGCGAGGGCCGGCTGGCGAGATCGGACTCGGCTTCGGCGCCCAGGCCGAGCAGCACCGCGGTCGGCACCTCGCCGTTGGCGGCCTCCACGACCTTGACGGCGCGCGGCAGGGTCCTGGCGATCTCGCCTGCCACCGTCCGGCGCTGGTCCTCCGACAGGAGATCCGATTTGTTCAGGATGACGAGGTCGGCGCAGAGAAGCTGGTCCTCGAACACCTCCTCCAGCGGATTGTCATGATCGAGCGACTGGTCCTCGGCGCGCTGGCGCGCCACCGCCTGCGGATCGTCGGCGAAGCGGCCGGCCGCGACGGCGGCCCCATCGACCACGGCGACCACGCCGTCCACGGTGACGCGCGAGGCGATCTCCGGCCAGTTGAAGGCCTTCACCAGCGGCTTGGGCAGGGCGAGCCCCGACGTCTCGATGACGATATGCTCGGGCGGCTGCGGCCGGTCGAGCAGGCCCTTGAGCGCCGGCACGAAATCGTCGGCCACGGTGCAGCACAGGCAGCCGTTGGCCAGCTCGACGATGCTGTCCTCTGGGCAGCTTTCGATGCCGCAGCTCCTCAGGATCTCGCCGTCGATGCCGACATCGCCGAACTCGTTGACGATCACGGCGAGCCTTCGCCCGCCGGCATTCTCCAGCACGTGGCGGACCAGCGTGGTCTTCCCGGCGCCGAGAAAACCGGTGACGATGGTGCAGGGAACCTTGGCCAAGCCGCTCATTGCATTTCCTTGTGGTTTGCCGGCGGCACGCGCGCGACCACGCCCTTGCGGAACGACGGCGGCCGCTCGCGCCAAGGCACGATGCCGTTGTCGGAGGCCGCGAAGCTCAGCGCCGCCGCGACGATCTCGTCGGCATGCGAATCCGGATCGATGTCGCCGATCAGGTAGGTCCATTTGCCGGCGCCGCAGAGCGCCACAGTGCAGGGCCGCTTGCAGACGGCGAGGCAATCGACGGCGGCGACGGTGACTCCATCGTCCCGCAGGCGGGACTCGATCGCCTGCACCAGGGCGGGCCCCGGCCGGTCGAACGACTCGTCATTCCCGCCGGAACCGCGCCGGCAGGAGACGCAGACGAAAATCGTGGTCGTCATGACGGCAGGGGCCGGCTCGCCGACCGTGCCGCGAACCTCGGCCACAGCAGGCCGATCGCGATTCCCGACAGCGCCCATAGCAGCCCCTGAAGGACAAGCGACAGGGCGGCGAATTGCGCGGCCACCTCGGCCGGCACCCTGCTCTCCAGGACATGCGGATGCGGCGCGCCGATGACATGCGGCGCGAGCAGGAGGACGACGGCGCCCAGACGCAGCCCGGGATTTTCGAGGCGCAGGAACGCCCACAAGGCCACCGCCGTCGCGACGGCGGTGCCGATCCACCAGATCTGGCGGGCGACCAGCCCGGCGGCGCCGCTCCCCGGCAGCTCAGGGGCAAGGCCCGCGGCCGGCGCAAGGCCGCAGGCGACAAAGCCCGCCACGGCCCAGGCCAGCGACCGGCGCTCGTCGATCGCCTCGCCGGCGAAGAGCATGCCGGCCAGCAGCAGGAAGGAGATGCCGACCGCCGTCGCGACGGTGGCCACGCTGGTATAGAAGAAGCGCGGCAGGCCATCGGCGGGTTTCCAGCCTTCGCCATGCACGTGCCCATGGCCATCCTCGTGGCCGTCCTCATGCCTGTGGACGGCGGGCGGCGGGGACGCCTCGCCCTGCTTCTCGTAGGTCTCGGCCAGAAGAATGAGCGGCGTGGTGGTGACCTGCTGCACAAGCGCGATCAACAGCCCAGCGACAAGCCCGGCCAGAAGGCCGACCGACATCACACGGGTGAGCATCCCGGCCTCAGTGGCAGGGAAAGCTCAGGCCATGACGGGTGTCGTGCGCCGCGTTGTGGATGACCTCGGGATAGGCAAAGCCGGTCAGGAAGATCAGACCGAGGCCCAGCAGCAGGGCGATGGTTGCCGCGCGCCGCGCTTCGCTTCGTTCCCCTGCCTTGACGGCAGGCGCAATCACATTGGCCATCTCAAACCTCCTTGGCTGCCCCTCCGGCAGCCCGAACGCACCACACGACGGCAGGTCTCCTGGCTCTCGGCTCCTCGCCGCCGGCCACCTTCCCGGTTTCCCAGTGGTGTCTTGGCCCTTGGCTTGCCGACTACAGTTGCGGGGGCAGCCGCGGCATCGGAGTTTCGGCTCCTGACCGCGTTCCCTTTGACCCCTTGGCATGATCCCTTGGGGCACCGTCGCCTGTTTGATACGGGCCGCGGCAAAGCCCCGTCAACGAGATTCGCCGGACGTTGCCGAGCCTTGCCGGCCGGTGCATAGGTCCCCTCCTGCACGCCCCGAACCGCACAGCAGGTCCAACCCATGTCGACCGAGATCGATGAAAACGCCCGCCACAAGGCCAAAATGGCCAACCGCAAGGCGGCGCAGGATGCCGAGGTCGCCGCCAAGACCCTCGAGAAGGGCCTGCTCATCGTCCATACCGGCAAGGGCAAGGGCAAATCCACGGCGGCGTGGGGCCTGCTGCTGCGTGCCGTCGGCCGCGGCTTTCGCTGCGGCGTGGTGCAGTTCGGCAAGGGCGCGTGGCAAAGCGGCGAACGCGCCGCCATCGAGCGGCTGGGCGGCCAGGTCGAATGGCACACGCTGGGCGAGGGCTTCACCTGGGAAACGCAGGACCGCGCGCGCGACGTCGAGGCGGCGCGGCGCGCCTGGGCGAAGGCGCGCGAGCTGATGGCCGATCCGGCGATCCGGCTGATCGTGCTCGACGAGCTCAACATCGCACTGCGCTACGACCATCTCGACATCGGCGAGGTTGTCGCGGCGCTGAAGGCAAGGCGGCCCGACCAGCACATCGTGGTGACCGGCCGCAACGCCAAGCCGGAACTGATAGAGGCCGCCGACCTGGTGACGGAAATGACTCCGGTGAAGCATCACTTCGCCGCCGGCGTGAAGGCGCAGGAGGGCATCGAGTTCTGATGGCCGTCCGCGCCCTCATGATCCAGGGCACCGGCTCCGACGTCGGCAAGTCGCTGCTCGTGGCGGGCCTGGCGCGCGCCTTCACGCGGCGCGGCCTCCGCGTGCGACCGTTCAAGCCGCAGAACATGTCGAACAACGCCGCGGTCACGGCCGATGGCGGCGAGATCGGCCGCGCCCAGGCCCTGCAGGCGCGCGCCGCGAAGGTGGCGCCGAGCGTGCACATGAATCCCGTGCTGCTGAAGCCCCAGAGCGAGATCGGCGCCCAGGTCGTCGTGCAGGGCAAGGTCGTCGGCAATGCGCGCGCGCGCGAATATCAGGCGCTGAAGCCCAGGCTTCTGGGAGCCGTGCTCGAAAGCTTCGGACGGCTGGCGCAGCAAGCCGATCTCGTGCTGGTCGAAGGCGCGGGCTCGGCGTCGGAGGTCAACCTGCGGGCGTCGGACATCGCCAACATGGGCTTCGCGCGCGCCGCGGACGTGCCCGTCGTGCTGGTGGGCGACATCGACCGCGGCGGCGTGATCGCGAGCCTGGTCGGCACGAAGGCGGTGATCGATCCGGACGACGCGGCGATGATCGTGGGCTTCGTCGTCAACCGCTTCCGCGGCGATCCCACGCTGTTCGCCGACGGCATGAGAACGATTGCCACTCACACCGGCTGGCGCGCGCTGGGGCTGGTGCCGTTCTTCGAGGGAGCGCATCGCCTGCCGGCAGAGGACGCGCTGGGGCTGATTGCATCATCCTCCTCCGGACCGGAAAAGACGCTGCAACAGCGCATCGTCGTGCTGGCCTATCCGCGCATCGCCAATTTCGACGACTTCGACCCGCTGCGGCTGGAACCCAACGTCGATCTCGTCTTCGTGCGGCCCGGCGAGCCGATCCCCGGCGACGCCGCGCTGGTCATCCTGCCGGGGTCGAAAGCGACCATCGCCGACCTCGCCGCGCTGCGCGAGGCGGGCTGGGACATCGATCTGCAGGCTCACCTGCGGCGCGGCGGGCACGTGCTCGGCATCTGCGGCGGCTACCAGATGCTGGGGCGAAGGATCTCCGACCCGAACGGCATCGAGGGGCCGCCGGCCACGGTCGACGGGCTCGGCCTGCTCGACGTCGACACGGCGCTGGAGGGCGGCAAGGTCCTGGTCGAGATGTCGGGCAAGACCGCGGCGGACGGCGTGCCGTTCAAGGGTTACGAGATGCATGTCGGGCGCACCACCGGCTCCGCGCGGCCCCTGCTGACGCTCTGCAACGGCAGGCCAGGCGGCGCGCTGAGCGTCGATGGCCGCATCGCCGGATGCTACATCCACGGGCTCCTGACCGACGATCGCCAGCGCCGTCACTGGCTGCAACGCATCGGCGCGCAGGGCTCGACCTTCGCCTATGAGGCCGAGATCGACGCGACGCTCGATCAGCTCGCCGATCATCTCGAGCAGCATGTCGATTGCGACCTGCTGCTCGAGCTGGCGCGCGAGCCCAGGCGACCCGCGTAGAGCCCGCTGGGACTCCGAGCTTGGGCTAGCCCAGCCGATAGACCTCGAAGATGCCCATCCCCTTCAGGGCCTGATCGCCGAGCGGCCGGCGCGGGATGTCGGCCGGCAGGCGGGCGACCACGGCGGCGCTGGCCAGGATGGTGCAATCGGACGCGTCGTCGTCGAAGCTCTTGCCGAGCTGCTCCAGGCGCTGCGCGGCGTTCACGGTGTCGCCGATCAGCGTGTAGTTGACCCGGCCCGGCGCGCCGACATTGCCGACGATGGCCGGCCCGCAATGAAGGCCGATGCGGATGCGGACCGGCGCCAGCCCCTTGTCGGTGCGGTGCCGGTTGTCGGCCGCCAGCGCCTCGGCAATGGCCAGGGCGGTGCGGGCGGCATGCCCGGCATGATCCGGATCGGCCGACGGCGCGCCCCAGAAGGCCATCACCGAGTCGCCGATATATTTGTCGATGGTGCCGCCGCTGTCCTGCACCTGCTGGCCGATCAGGCCGAAATGGCCGTTGAGGAAGGCGGCGACCAGGCCAGGCGGGTGTCCCGCGGTGCTGCGGGAGAAGCCGACGATGTCGGTGAACATCACCGTCACCTCGCGCTCCTCCGGCTTCAGGTCCTGCTGCTCGGACTGATGCAGGAGCTGTTCGACCAGGGACTTGGGGACATAGGTCTCGAACCAGCGCAGCGCCCGCAGCATGCTGTCCCAGGCCTCGCCGGCGGCGTCCAATTCGCGCAGAGGGCTGCCGCCGGGCCGATGGGCGCCGGAAAAGTCGAAGGCCGAGACCGCCGCGGCGGCGCCGGCGAGGCGCTTGATCGGCCGCGCGAGGATGCGCCCCAGCAACAGGGCAAGGCTGACGGCAATGGCCAGGATGGCGACCGCCGCGGCGAAGGCATAGCGCAGGCGGATGATCGGGCCGCTCATCTGCTCGGCGGGAAAATAGATGCCAACGATCCACGGCCGCTCGTCCGGCTGGTCGCTGAAGCGCCGGAGCAGATGCAGCAGCACGATGTAGCTCTCGCCCCCCACGTCGAGATGGAGGGTCCGATGGAGGGCGCCTCCGAGCAGGGCCTCGCCGCCCTTGCCGCCGTCCCGCGCCGGCCACAGCGCCCGCAGCACCGGATCGGGAACTTCCATGCGGTCGGGCTGGAAACGCTCGGCCGACGGCTTGAAGGCGCCGTGGACGAGGTAAGGATGCGCGATCACCTTGTCGTTGGCGCCGACGATGAAGATCGTGCTGCCCGGATCGCCGCTTTCGATGAGGCGGGACAGGTTGTCGACCGGCACCGTCGCCACGACGACACCCTTGAATTCGCCGTTGCGGCGCACCGGCGCCGACACGCTGAGCAGGCTGAGGTTGAGCTCGGGCACGTAGGTCACGTCGTTCCATTCGGCGGCCTTGGCGTGCCGGGCACGCTCCATCAAGTCGCCGGCATAGGGCTCCTTGGCGATGCTGCCGAAGAGGGTTTCCTGATCGCCCTGACGCCGCAGGCGTATGCTGCTGAAATCCGCGCGGAAGAAGGCCATCGCCTCGATCTGCGGCGCCGCCCCCAGCGACCCGCGCATGAGGGCCTCGATGCGCGCGTCGTCGTCGAGGGGGATGCCCGCCGGACGGGACAGCTGACCGGCGAGGAAGGTCGCATTGTCGGCGGCCGGCGCGAGATAGCGGTCGACGCGGGCGATCGCCGCGTCGAGGCGCTGCGTCGCCGTCTGTTCCTGGAGCTGGTCGGTGTTTTCCTGCGCCGCGCGGATCGAGATGACCATCACGGTGATCACCGCCACGGCCACCAGCCCGGCGAATCCCACCAGAAGCGTGGAGGTGATGGGCAGCCTTCCGCGCCCTGGCGGGCGCAGGGCGTCGGCCGCCGCCGGCACAACGGGTTCCGGCATGTGCTAACCTCTCGGCATTCCGGACAGGATCGATCAGCACCTCAGTATGGCGACGTCCGACGGCTCCGGAAAGCAGGCGCGGAGAGCCACGCTGGTCGGCGTCGCCGGGGGCCGCATGGCGCTGGACTCTTCTTTCCGGCGCGGCTTCATCGTTACGCTGAGCGTCGTGATCATGTTCGGCTATTTCGGTCTTGCCGGACTTGTCGGTTACGGAGCGATTTCCCAACGCTGGATGAGGGCGAGGCTCATAGCCTGAGACCAAGCGCGAGCACGGCCAGAACGGCGATCTGCAGACCGCAGGCCGCGCGATAAAGTTTCAGTGCCGCCCGGATGTCGCTTGCGACCAGATCGCTGTTTCCGTCGCCGACCCAGCGCTCGGCGACCGGCACGCCGTCATAGACGCGCGGGCCGGAGAGACGGATGCCGAGCGCGCCGGCCATGGCGGCCTCCGGCCAGCCGGCATTGGGCGAGCGATGATGGCGGGCGTCGCGCCAGACGGTCGTCCAAGCGCCGCGCCACGAGAGGCCCAGCAGCGCCGCCGCCAGCACCAGCCACAGCGCCGACAGGCGGGAGGCCGGCAGGTTCACGAGATCGTCCAGGCGCGCCGACGCCCAGCCGAAGGCGAGATGGCGCTCCGACCTGTGGCCGATCATGCTGTCGGCGGTGTTGATCGCCTTGTAGGCGAGCGCGCCGGGCAGGCCCGCCACGACCATCCAGAAGAGCGGCGCCACCACGCCGTCGGAGAAATTCTCGGCCAGGCTTTCGATCGCCGCGCGGCAGACGGCGGCTTCGTCGAGGCTTTTCGTCTCGCGGCCGACGATCTGCGATACGGCCCGGCGGCCGGCCTCGATGCCGTCCCGTTCAAGCGCGGTCGCCACCGCGGCGACATGCGTGTGGAGGCTGCGCTGCGCCAACAGGCTGCTCGCGAGCATTCCGATCAGGACGAGCGCGAATCCGGACGGCAGGAGGTGCGCGAGCACGGACGCCACGGCCAGGCCCGAAGCGATGGCGACGGCGAGCAGCAGCGCCAGCAGCGCCACGCCGCGCCGGCGGCGCGCCTCGAACGACAAGGCCGGCGAATTCCACGCCTCGTCGCCCCATGCTATGAGCCGGCCGATCCAGGTCACGGGGTGACCGACCAGACGATAGACGGCGTCCGGATAGCCGACGATCGCTTCGGTCGCGACGGCAATGAGGGCGAGGTCGGCGAACATGGCGGATGTGCCTATCACGAGGCCCGATGCGCTGAAACCGGTCGCCCATGGCGGCGACCTGGACGCGGCGCGCCGCCGCTTCCCCGACGCACCCCGGCCATGGCTCGATCTTTCGACCGGCATCAATCCGGTGCCCTACCCCGTGGCCGACCTGCCCCTGGAAATCTGGTCGCGGCTGCCGGCGCGCGACGCCGAGGAAGCCCTGACCGACGCCGCGGCCCGGCGTTACGCCGTTCGCGCGCCGGAGACGATCGTGGCCGCGCCGGGAACACAGGCCCTGATCCAGCTCCTGCCGCGCCTGCTGCCGTCCTCGCGCGTGGCCATCGTCGGCCCGACCTATGCCGAGCATGCGCTGTGCTGGCGGCGCGGCGGCCACGATGTGGGCACCGTGCCCGACCTTGCCGCCGCGGCCGGCGCCGACGTCGTCGTCGTCGTCAATCCGGACAATCCCGCCGGACGGCTGGCCGCGTCGCAGGCGCTGCGCGACGTCCGGGCGCCCCTGCTGGTCGTCGACGAGGCGTTCATCGATTTCCTTCCGGCCGAGGCGAGCCTTGCCGGCGACCTGCCGAACAATGCCGTGGTGCTGCGCTCCTTCGGCAAGGCCTACGGGCTGGCCGGCGTGCGGCTGGGCTTCGCGATCGCCCCGCCGGTGTTCGCCCGGCGCCTCCGCGAAGAACTCGGTCCCTGGGCGGTGTCGGGCCCCGCGCTGGCGATCGGACGCGCCGCGCTCGATGACGGGGCGTGGCTGCACGCGGCGTCGCAACGCCTCGCGGCCGATGGCGAGAGACTCGAGGCCGTGCTGCGTGCCTCGGGCTTCTCGCCGGTGGGCGCGACACCCCTGTTCCGCCTCGCCAGCCATCCGCAGGCGGCGCGGCTCGTCGATGGACTGGGCCGGCGCGGCATCCATGTCCGCGCCTTCGCCGACCGGCCGCACTGGCTGAGATTCGGATTGCCCGCCGGCGAGGAAAGCTTCCGCCGCCTGGCGGAGGCGCTTCAGGTGCCGCAGAAGGTGCGATAGACGCGCTGGTCGGCCGGCGGCGGCTCGGCGTAGACCGCGAATTCAGGCCGGTCCTCGCAGGGCCGCGCCAGGACAGCCAGCAGCTCCTCGAACGGGCCGAGATCGTCGCGCTCGATAGCGGCGGCCAGCGCCGCTTCGACGCGATGGTTGCGCGGGATGTAGGCCGGGTTGGCGGCCCGCATCGAGGCGCGTCGCGTCGCGGCGTCCTGCGGTTCGCGGCCGATGCGCTCGCGCCAGCGCGCCGCCCAGGCGTCATAGGCTTCGGGATTGGCGAACAACGAGCGGACCTCGGCATCGGACTCGGGATCGAGCCGGCGGAAGGTCAGCGTGAAGTCCGCCTGGCCCTCGGCCATGACGTTCAGCAGCTCCTGCGCCAGCGCGCCGTCGCCCTCCTCCTCGGTCAGCAGGCCGAGCTTGCGCCGCATGCCGCCGATCAGTGCCCGGGCATAAAGCGTCTGGAAGGCGGCCAGCGATTCGTTGGCGATGGCCAAGGCAGCGTCGGTGTCGCGATCGAGCAGCGGCAGCAGCGTCTCGCCGAAGCGCGCCAGGTTCCAGTGAACGATGCGCGGCTGGTTTCCATAGGCGTAGCGGCCGCCATGGTCGATGGAGCTGAACACCGTCTTGGGGTCATAGACGTCCAAGAAGGCGCAGGGACCGTAGTCGATGGTCTCGCCGGCGATCGAGCAGTTGTCGGTGTTCATGACGCCATGGATGAAGCCCACCAGCATCCACTTCGCCACCAGCCCGGCCTGGCGGGCGATCACGCGGTCGAACAGCGCGCGATAGGGCCGGGCGTCCGCCCGGGCGTCGGGATAGTGCCGGTCGATGACATGGTCGGCGAGCAGGCGTAGCGCCTCTTCGTCGCCGCGCGCGGCGAAGAACTGGAAAGTGCCGACGCGGATGTGGCTCGCGGCGACCCGGGTCAGCACCGCGCCGGGCAGCGCCGTCTCGCGCAGCACCGGCTCGCCGGTGGCGACGGCGGCGAGCGAGCGCGTCGTCGGAATGCCGAGCGCCGCCATGGCCTCGCTGACGATGTATTCCCGCAGCACCGGACCCAGGGCCGCGCGCCCGTCGCCGCGGCGCGAGAACGGCGTCGGGCCGGAGCCCTTGAGCTGGATGTCGCGTCGCCGGCCGTGGCGGTCCACGACCTCGCCCAGCAGGATGGCGCGGCCGTCGCCGAGCTGCGGCACGAAGTTGCCGAACTGGTGCCCGGCATAGGCCAGCGCGAGCGGCTCGGAGCCCTGCGCCAGGCGGTTGCCGGCCAGCACCGCGACGCCCTCCGGCGAGGCCAGCGCCGCGGCATCGAGGCCGAGCTCGGCCGCCAGCGCCGCGTTGAGCTTGACCAGGCGCGGCGCGGCGACGGGCGTCGGCGCCAGCCGCGCATAGAAGCGCTCGGGCAGACGGGCGTAGCTATTGTCGAACGGCGGCGCGATGCCGCCGCCGGCGACCGACGCCGCCGTGTCCTGCAGGAAGAGGCCCGTGTCGTTGGCCATGGCTAGTCGTCGTAACGCGCCGTGGTGATGCCGCTCACGCGGTCATAGACCAGCCTGATCTTGGTGAGCGTGCAGAGGTTCAGGTCCTGCCAGATCGCGGGCGCGCCCTCGTCGGCGAAGGCCACCTTCATGTCGGCTTGGCAATAGCTCGTCGGGGCGTTGAAGGTGACCTTGCGGCGCTCGCCCGGCTTGATGGGCGGCGCCCCCAGCACGTTGGGCGTCCAGGCGTTGAGGTCGCTCTCGGACACCGCGAGCTGGCTGATGGGATAGCCGGTGCCGTTGATCAGCAGGAAACTGGTCTCCTGGGCAATCGCGTCGCTCGCCCCCAGGGACAGGGCGGCAACAACCAATCGACGCAACATGTGAAACCTTCTTCCAGTGACAAAGCCCATCTTATCGTCGCTTCGCGAGCCCGCTCAAGGTACAGGTGGAGCCGATGAGGGCTCCTCAGAAGGCACCGCACTGCCTTGTGATCGCCATGCTGGCGGCGGTCCAGCCCCTCATTCCCGCGAATGCCGACGAGGCGAGCCGCGGCGGCTTCTATGCCGGCGGCCATGTCGGTTACATGTTCGGCACCGCCCATGCAACTTTGGGCGACCCGATCGGAACCGGCTGGTCGGGCGGCAGCTCGCCCTACGGCACGCTGATCGGCGGCATGCAGGCCGGCTACGAATTCTTCCTGCCCTCGCGGCTGATGCTCGGCCTCGAAGCCGACGCCTCCTTCCCCAACACGCCGGACCCCATCCAGGTCATGTCGTATCGCGCCACCCCGACGGGCAGCGCGAACGAGCAGGTCGAGTATCTCGCCAGCCTGCGCGGGCGACTGGGCTACGACCTGGGCGGCTGGACGCCGTTCGTGACCGGCGGCATCGCCTGGGCGAGCACGCGCTTCTCGCGCACCGACCTCACCACCGGCAACGAGGACGCCAGTCCGGGCAACGTGCGGCTGGGCTACGTGCTGGGCGGCGGCGTCGACTACCGCCTGGACCGGCGCTGGTCGGCGCGCGCCGAATATCTCTACACCGACCTCGGCCTTGCGGGCCTCGTCTTCGGCGCGGCGCCGGCGCGCTACGATTCGCAGTACGAGCTGCACAGCTTCCGACTCGGCCTGAACTATCATTTCGGCGAGGCCGCCAAGGAAGAGAACACCGCCGGCGACCGTGGTCCCGGCAGCTTCGAGGTGCATGGCCAGACCGTCTTCGTCTACCAGGGCTATCCGGCGTTCGGCGCGCCCTACGACGGCGGGAACAGCCTGCCGATGCTGGGCCAGAGCCGCGAGACCTGGGCGCTGTCGGGCTTCCTCGGCGTGCGGCTGTGGCGCGGCGGCGAGCTCTACTACAACCCGGAACTGCTGCAGGGCTACGGGCTGGCCGACACGACGGGCGCCGGCGGCTTCCCCAACGGCGAGGCCCAGCGCGCCTTCCCCTATCCGCGCTACAACACCTCGCGCCTGTTCCTGCGCCAGACCTTCGGCCTGGGCGGCGAACGCGAGAAGGTCGAGGGCTATTACGACCAGCTTTCCGGCGAACGCGACGTGTCGCGCATCACGGTGCAGGCCGGCAAATACGCCGTGCAGGACCTGTTCGACAACAACAGCTACGCCGTCGATCCGCGCTTCGACTTCCTCAACTGGTCGATCTGGGCGTCGGGCGCCTTCGACTATCCCGCCGACAGCGTCGGCTTCACCTGGGGTGTCACGGCGGAGATCAACCGGCCGAACTGGGCGGTCCGGCTCGGCTACTTCCTCGAGCCCATCGTCACCGACAACGACAGCTTCGACCTCGCGCTGTTCGCCCGCGGCGGCTATGTCGGCGAGCTGGAGATGCGCTTCCGGCCCTACGGCAGGCCCGGCGCGGTGCGGCTGGGCGTCTGGCTCAACAGCTCCTATGCCGGCGGCTACAACGACGCGGTGGCGCTGGCCCTGGCCAATCCCGGCCTGACGGCCAACGATACCATCCCGCTCACGCGGCGGGGCCGCACCAAGTACGGCCTCTATCTCAATCTGGAGCAGGAGCTCGCCCGGCATGTCGGCGCCTTCGCGCGCTTCAGCTGGAATGACGGCCGCACCGAGATCATGTCCTTCACCGACATCGACATGAGCGTGGCGGCGGGCCTGTCGATCAAGGGCGCCGCGTGGGGCCGGCCGGGCGACACGATCGGCATCGGCGCCGCGCTCAACCAGATCTCGGCCCAGCACGCCAGCTACCTGGCCAACGGCGGGCTCGGCATCCTGGTGGGCGACGGGGCGCTCACCTACGCGCCGGAGCTCGTCCTCGAATCCTACTATTCGCTGCGCGTCGCCAAGGGCCTCTTCGTCACCGCCGACTACCAGTTCCTCGACAACCCCGCCTACAACGCGGTGCGCGGGCCGGTGCAAGTCTTCAGCGGGCGGCTGCTGGCCCAATTCTGAGGCCGGCACCCTGTCTCCCGGGCAAAAGGCGCGCTAGGAAGGGACATGGCCACGCTGTTGATCAGCCATCCGTCGTTCCTCGAGCACGATACCGGTCCGTATCATCCGGAGCGGCCCGACCGGCTGCGCGCCGTGCTGGCCGCGCTCGAGGAGGAGGGCTTCGCCGACCTGGTGTGGGTGCGTGCGCCCGCCGCCTCGATGGAAGAGCTGACGCGCGTCCATCCGCAGGACTATGTCGAGGCGATCCTCGGCATCAGCCCCGGGCCCGGCCAGCTCATCCATGTCGACGGCGACACCGTCATGAGCCGGGGCAGTGCCGAGGCGGTGCAGCGCGCCGCGGGCGCCGTGGTGACCGGCGTCGAAGCCGTCATGGAGGGCAAGGCCCGGACGGCCTTCGCCGCCGTGCGTCCGCCCGGCCATCACGCCGCGCCCGGCATCCCCGGCGGCTTCTGCCTCTTCAACAACATCGCCGTGGGCGCCCGCCACGCGCAACGCAAGTACGGCGTGGAGCGCGTGGCGATCCTCGATTTCGACGTCCATCACGGCCAGGGAACGCAGGCCGTCGTCGAGCCCGACGCGACCCTGTTCTACGGCTCGACGCACCAGTACCCGCTCTATCCCGGCACCGGCTTCGCGCGCGAGACGGGCAGCGCCCACAACGTCGTCAACGTGCCCTTGGCGGCCGGCGCCGACGGCGGCGCGTTCCGTGCCGCCTGGCGCGACCGCATCCTGCCCAGGCTCGACGCCTTCTCGCCGCAGCTCGTCCTGGTGTCGGCGGGCTTCGACGCCCATGCCGCCGATCCGCTGGCGCAGCTCGAGGTCGAGACCGAGGATTTCGCCTGGCTGACCGACGAATTGCTGGCGATCGCAGCGCGCCACGCCGAAGGCCGCCTGGTCTCGGTGCTGGAAGGCGGCTACGACCTCGAGGCCCTGGCCGACTCGGCGAGCGCGCATGTGCGCGCGCTGATGCGGGCCTGAGCGCAACACGCTTCAACCATCGGGAATCGTCCGGTCGATCTGCCAGGTCGCCGCCGACACGTTGGGCTCCAGGCTGAGGCGACCGACGATCTGCTCGAGCGCCGAATCGTTGCGCTGGGCCGAGACGGCCTGGGCGGTCACCGTCACCTTCGAGCCATCGGGCAGGTCCTCGCTTTCGAGGCGGCGCAGGCCGAGCCCGGCCTTGGACAGGGCCTGCAGCAGCAGCGATCGCATATGCGCCTCCTCGGCGCCTCGGCAGGCGATCTTCACGGTGTACTGGGTCTCGACCCTGGTCGCGGTCAGCAGGCGGTTGTTCAATTGCCGGACCAGCGGCCGCAGGAAGAGATTGGTGGCGACCACGAAGGCGGCCGCCAGCAGGCTCGGGCCGGCCTGGCCGGCGCCCGCCAGCGTGCCGACCATGGCCGAGCACCACAGCGTCGCCGCGGTGTTGAGCCCGTGCACGTTGACGCCTTCGCGCAGGATCACGCCGGCACCGAGAAAGCCGATGCCGGTCACGATCTGCGCGGCGACGCGCGTCGGGTCGCCCTGGCCCACCAGGCCGGAGAACACCACGAAGCCCGCCGCGCCCAACGCCACCAGGGCATTGGTGCGCAAGCCCGCCATCTTCTGGTTCCATTGCCGCTCGAAGCCGATGGCACAGCCGAGCAGGAGGGCCAGGGCCAGCCGCTCGGCGGGCTCGCCCAAGGTCGCCAGGTCGAAAGACACGGCCTGTCCTACCCGGCCGCACGTTGCAGGATGATGACGGCCGTGGCCGTCCCGCCCGAGGCTTGTCCCTGCAATCGAAAGGCGCGATTGTCCAGGCGCGTGAAACGACTCGGCCTTGCCTGCCTGTTGCTGCTCCCGGCCTTCCCGCCCGAAGCGAGAGCGTCCGGCGGCGCACATATCGTCGACGATTCCGAAGTCGAGACGCCGGGCGACTGCCACTATGAATTCTGGGTGACGCGATTCGTGCCGGGCGACGGCTATGCGAACTTCTCGCCGGCCTGCACGCCGAACAAGCTGCCGACGCTGGAGGTCGGCGTCATCGTCCAGCACTACTGGGACCAGGCCACGAACGCGCCGCTGCTCGGCCCGTCGGTGAAGCTCAACCTGCGGCCGGATTCGACCGGGCTCGGCGTGGCGGTCGAGTTCAATGGCGGCGTCAACGTGAAGACCGGCAATCTCGCGGCCGCCCAGGTCATCGTGCCGGTCACCATACCGCTCGACGAGCGGGTCAGGGTGAACCTGAATGCGGGCTGGAGCTACGTGCGCGGAGTCGATTCCCCGGACGCCCTGTTCTACGGCGCCCAGGTCGAGGCCAAGGTCGGCTTCGACCTTTCGCTCATGATCGAGGCGTTCGGCCGCGCGCCCGGCACCGGCGCCCTCCAGATGGGCCTGCGCTATACGCCCAAGGACGGGCCGCTCGACTTCGACTTCCTGGCCGGCAGCTTCCTCGATTCGACGAGCCCGCGCTTCTTCACCGTCGGGGTGACGTTCCGGTACTGACCCCTGTCGTCATTTGCGGTCGAAATGCCACGTGCCGTTCCAGCCGTCGGGCGTGCCGTCGCGCAGGAAGGCCGTGCAGCGCTCGACGAAGACGCGGCAGGGACCGTCCTGCGGCCGGAGCGCGGCGGCGTCGCGGAAGGCGGCCAGCGCCGCCTCGAAGCGGCCCTCGTCGTAGGCCGAATGGCCGGCGCGCCATTGAGCCAGGAACTCGGCATGGTCGGCGGCGGCATCGATTTCGCCCAGGGGCTCGTAGATCTCGTGCTGCTCGGTCGTGCCGACCGCCACGATCCGATCGACATAACGCCATACGAAGCGGTCGGCCGTCGCCTTGGCGATCTCGCCGCTGGCCAGGATCTCCGTGCCGTAGGCCTTGTTCAGCCCTTCCAGCCGCGACGCCTGATTGGCGACCGCGCCGACCAGCGTGTAGTTGATGCGATCGCGCGCGCCGACATTGCCCACCACCGCCGGCCCGGTATGCAGCCCGAAGCGGGTGCGGAAGGTCGGCCGGCCGCGGCCGCGCCATTTCTCGGACAGGTGGTTGGAGGCGGCACAGGCCTGCAGCGCGGCCCGACAGGCATTGACGATGTGGTCGGGGTCGAGCTCCGGCGCGTTCCAGAACGCCATGATGCTGTCGCCGATATACTTGTCGATCGTGCCGCGATGGGCCGAGATCGCCGTGCCCAGCGCGTCGAAGTAGCGCGACAGCCGGTCGGTCAGGAGCTCCGGCTCCATGGTTTCGCTGAGGCGCGAAAAGCCTTCGATGTCGGTGAACATCACGGTGATGTCGCGTCGCGTGCCGCCGACGCCGGCCGTCTCGGGCGAGCGCATGATCTGGTGCACGAGGTTCTTGGACACGTAGCGGCCGAACACTTCGAGGCCACCGCGCATGCGCTCGATCGCCTCCGACAGCCGCACGATCTCGGTGATCCGGCTGTCGACCGGCGTGGTGTCCGAAAAATCGAGGCTGCGGATGCGCTCGGTCTTGCCGGCGATGCGGGCAATCGAACGCGACAGGAGAAGCGCGGCCAGCAGCGCGCCGGCCGTCGCCAACCCGATCGCCACCGCGGCGGCCGCGCCGGCACGATGGACAAGGGCGCGCGAATCGGCGGACAGCTCGACGATCGGCACGGCCGCCGCGACCAGATACCGCCGGCCGAGGTTGGGCGGCATGTCGTGCACCACCAGCCGATAGTCGCGCCCGCCCAGCGCGAGGTCGCGCTCGACCCGTTGGCCGCTGCCGGCGAGACGCTTCACCTCCTCGCGCATGGCCGCGCGCACCTCGCCCTCGCCGGAAAGGCACTGCGCGCGCTCGAGCTTGCAGGCTTCCGATTCCATGAAGACTGCACCCTTTTCGCTGGCGACCATGATGATGGAGTTCGGCGTGATCCTGTAATCGCCGATCAGCTCGGACAAGGTGTTGAGCGTGAAATCGAAGCCGATCACGCCGCCTTGGCCGAGCGGCACGCCGGCCGAGACGCCGACGACGTTGGCCTGGGCGAACTGATAGGGTTCGGTGAGGACCGGCGCCTTGGCGCGCTCGGCGTCGATGTACCAGGGCCGCGTTCGCGGATCGTAGTCGAGAGGACGCGAGCGGGCCGGCGTACGGCTGCCGTCGGGCATCTCGAACCACCAGGTGTCGCGCCGCGCCTTGCCCTCGCCCTCGACCGTGCGCAGGATGATGGAAGGTCCGTCGGGCGCGTCGAAGTCCTTGCGCTGGTCGGCCGAGAAGGTCTCCGGCCGGCCGACATAGAGGAAGTGGCCGTCGTCGTAGCCCACGAAGATGGCCGCCATCGCCGGATACCGCCGGAGGACACCGACGAACTGGCGCAGCCGCTCCATGTCGGCCTTCGGTCCGGCCTCGACGACGAACTCCGGCGTCTCGGCGAGGGTCGTGCCCACCGCCACGACGACGCGCAGGCCCGACGTCAGGAAGCCCTGGACCGCCGCATCCAGAGCCGCCATGCGATGCTCGACGCTGCGCGCCTCGAGCCGGTCGACGGCCCGCCAGCCGAGCCACAGCAGGGCCGCGGCAAGCGGCAGGACGATCAGCGCCATCAGCGTGGCGAGCGTGACGCTGAAGGGGACGGAACGCCGCGAGATCTTCATTTCACCTGAGGTGCGAACCGGCACACAGCGTGGCTATTCCTTCTTTGCTGTCCACTTGCAGCCCAGATTCTTGTCGGTGACGGTCAGCGACTTGGCCGTCAGGTCGGCGACGACATGCACCTGGCGGCGCCCCAGCTCGTACTCGGCCGTATAGACGCCGGGCTTCTCGAGCTTCATCTTGGTGTTGATGCCGCCCGGCGCGGTGAGCTCGGCCTGGCCGTTCTTCAGGGTGAAGGTATGGACCCTGGTGAATTGCGGATCGGCAGCGATGCAGCTCGTGATGTTGCCCGGCGCGCCGACGAGGCGGAACTCCACGGTCGCGTCCTGCGCCGCCGCGGCGAGCGGCAACAACAAGACCGCAAGGCCGAGGCAGCCGAGACGTCCGGCGACGGTCATGATGCAATCCTTCAATGGCCGACAGGGCCGGCCACTTTACTCCAGCCGGCGCCGTCGCGTCAGTCCTCGCCGTCGATCAGCCGATAGGCGAGCCCGGCGATCGCCCCGCCGACCAGGGGCGCCACCCAGAACAGCCAGAGCTGGGACAGCGCCGCGCCGCCCACGAACAGCGCGGGCGCCGTGCTGCGGGCGGGGTTCACCGAGGTGTTGGTGACGGGGATGCTCACCAGATGGATGAGGGTGAGGCAGAGGCCGATCGCAAGCCCTGCCGCCGCCGCGTGGGCCCGCCGGTCGGTGGCGGCCACGATCACCGTCACGAAGCCGAAGGTCATGACGACCTCGATGACCGCGGCGGAGAGCAGCCCGTACTTGCCGGGCGAGTGCTCGCCGTAACCATTGGTGGCGAAGCTGCCGATATCGGCGCCGGCCTTGCCGGTGGCCACGACATAGAGGATTGCCGCTCCGGCGATGCCGCCCAGGAGCTGGGCGATCACGTATTGCAGCACCTCGGTCCAGGGGAAGCGACGGCTGAAGGCCAGGCCGACCGTCACGGCCGGGTTGAAATGGCCGCCCGATACCGGCCCGAGGGCATAGACCATGGTGAGCACGGTAAGGCCGAAGGCCAGCGCCACGCCGGCAAAGCCGATGCCGAGCTGGGGAAAGGCGGCAGCGAGCACGGCCGCCCCACAGCCTCCCAGCACCAGCCACGCCGTCCCCAGGAATTCCGCGTAAAGCCGATTGATCAATGGCATTGGTCGCAACTCTCCCCTTTTGGACGCATTTTAGTTGCGATTTCCCGTTGTTGCATGGGTTCGTTTATCCACCGTGCTGCACAAGCGAACAGTCATCAAACCGCCATGGCGCGTTCACAGGCCCCTCATAGCGTGCGGTTCCCCTTCAGGAGTTCGCTTCATGTTCCTGCGTCGCCGTCGATTGATCGCCGCCACAGGCGTTACCGCCGCCAGCTCCATCCTGCCGCGCGTGGCGCTCGGCCAGGCCGACCAGCGGCCCAGCCTCACCATCGCCGTGCAGCAGATCTCCAACAGCGCCTCGCTGGAGCCGCTGCGCGAACAATCCAATGTCGGCGGCCGCACCTTCTCGTTCATCTACGAGACGCTGATCATGCCCAACCTGCTGGGCCAGCTCGAGCCGGTGCCGGGCCTCGCCGTGAGCTGGAAGCGCATCGACGAGCGCACGGTCGAGCTCGCCCTGCGCCAGGGCGTGAAGTTCCACAATGGCGACGAGATGACGGCGGACGACGTGGTCTTCACCTTCAGCCGCGCGCGCATGTTCGGACCCGAGTACGACATCACCAGCAGCAAGACGCTGTTCACCTCGGTGCTGGTGCGCGACTCGGCCGATGGCAAGAAGCTGCCGCCCGAGGTGCCCGCCGTCGCCAAGCGCATGTTCCCGGCGCTGGAGAAGGTCGAGGCGGTCGACAAGTACACGGTGCGCTTCGTCAACCGCACGCCCGACGTCACCCTGGAAGGCCGCATCGGCCGCTACGGCAGCGACATCATCTCGCGCCGCGCCTTCGAGGAGGCCAAGACCTGGGTCGACTGGGCGCGCGCGCCGGTCTCGACGGGCCCCTACAAGGTGCGCGAATTCGCCCCCGACCAGTCGCTGGTGCTCGATGCGCACGACGACTACTGGGGCGGCCGGCCGCCGCTCAAGAGCGTCAAGCTCGTCGTGGTGCCCGAGGTGGCGACCCGCATCAACGGCCTGCTCGCCGGCCAGTTCGACTTCATCTGCGACGTGCCGCCCGACCAGATCCCGGGCATCGAGAAGAACGCCAAGTTCGAGGTGCTGGGCAGCCCGATCGTCAACCATCGCCTGACGGTCTTCGACAGCCATCATCCCACGCTGGTCGATCCCCGCGTCCGCCAGGCCTTCACCCATTCGATCGACCGGCAGGCCATCGTCGACGCCCTGTGGTCGGGCCGCACGCGCGTACCGGCCGGCCTGCAGTGGGAGTTCTACGGCCCGATGTTCGTGGAGAACTGGACGGTGCCGGAATACGACATCGCCAAGGCCAAGGCCCTCCTGAAGGCGGCCAACTACAAGGGCGATCCCATCCCCTACCGGCTGCTCAACAACTACTACACAAACCAAGTGGCGACCGCGCAGCTGCTGGTCGAGATGTGGCGCCAGACCGGCCTCAACGTACAGATCGAGATGAAGGAGAACTGGCAGCAGATCTTCGACACCAACACCAAGCGTGCCGTGCGCGACTGGTCCAACAGCGCCGCCTTCAACGATCCGATCTCGTCCATCGTCGCCCAGCACGGGCCGCAGGGCCAGCAGCAGCAGGCCGGCGAGTGGACCAACGCCGAGATGAACAAGCTCTCCGACGCCATCGAGATCGAGACCGACATGGCCAAGCGCAAGGCCATGTTCAAGCGCATGCTCGAGATCTGCGAGCGCGAGGATCCGGCCTACACCGTGCTGCACCAGAACGCGACCTTCACCGCCAAGCGCAAGGACATCCGCTGGAAGGCCTCGCCCTCCTTCGCCATGGAGTTCCGCAGCGTCAACTTCGCCACCAATTGAGGCGGCCATGACCGTTCCCCTGGTCGAGATCGCGGGCCTCACCGTCGATTTCGAGAAGGACGGACGACTCTCGCGCGCCGTCGACGGCGTCGATCTTGCGATCTCGCCCGGCGAGGCGCTGGGCATCGTGGGCGAATCGGGCTCGGGCAAGAGCGTGACCTGGCTGGCCGCGCTCGGCCTGCTGCCCGGCCGCGCCCGTGTCGGCGGCTCGGCGCGCATCGAGGGCCGCGAACTGGTGGGGGCGCCGGCGCGCTTCCTCGAGACGGTGCGCGGCAAGCGCATCGCCATGATCTTCCAGGATCCGTCGAGCTGCCTGAATCCGGTGCATCGCATCGGCTGGCAGCTCACCGAGGCGCTGCGGCTGCATCGCGGACTCGCTTCGTCCGCCGCCAGGGCCGAGGCGCTGCGGCTCCTCGACCAGGTCGGCATCGCCGATGCGCACCGTCGCCTTGGCGACTACCCGCACCAGCTTTCCGGCGGATTGAACCAGCGGGTCATGATCGCCATGGCGCTGGCCGGCCTGCCCGACCTGCTGGTGGCCGACGAGCCGACGACGGCACTGGACGCCACCATCCAGGCGCAGATCCTCGCCCTGCTGGGCGGCATCCGCCGCGACACCGGCATGGCGCTGGTGCTGATCAGCCACGATCTCGGCGTGGTGGCCGAGAATGTCGACCGGGTCGCCGTCATGTATGCCGGCCGCCTGGTCGAGGAAGGATTGGGAGCCGACCTGTTCGGCGCCGCGCGGCACCCCTACACACAGGGCCTGCTGGCCGCGCTTCCCGCCCTGACCGGGCCGCGCCGCCGGCTGGCCGCCATCCCCGGCACCGTGCCGGAACCCGGCAAGCTACCGGCGGGCTGCGCCTTCGCGCCGCGCTGCCCGCTGGCCGAGCCGCGCTGCACCAGCCAGCCGCCGCCCGTCCGCCGGGTCGGCCTGTTGCATCGCGCCGTCTGCCATCGCCAGGTCGAGGCGGGCTTCTCGGCCTGGGATCTCGCACGGGCGGCCGAATGAGCGCCCTGCTCGAAGCCATCGACCTTCGCCGCCATTACACGGTCCGCGCCGGCCGCGGCCCGTTCGCCGGCAAGGCGGTCCTGCGTGCCGTCGACGGCGTATCGTTTCGCCTGGCCGCCGGCCGCACGCTCGGCCTGGTGGGCGAGTTCGGGCTGTGGCAAGTCGACGACCGGCAAGCTGGTGCTGGGCCTGATCCCGCCAACGTCCGGCACGGTGCGCTATGCCGATGCCGAGATGCCGCCTGCCGGCAGCGCGGCGTGGCGCGCGCTCAGGCTGAAGCTGCAGATGGTCTACCAGGATCCGCTGGGCGCGCTCGATCGCCGCCTGCCGATCGGCGTGCAGATCATGGAGCCGCTGGCGATCCACGGCACGGTCCCGCCCGCACAGCGCCGCGAGCGCGCCCGCGCCGTGATGGACGCGGTCGGCCTGCAGGTGCACCAGTTCGACCGCTACCCGCACGAGCTTTCCGGCGGCCAGCGCCAGCGCGTCGTGCTGGCGCGCGCTTTGATGACCGAGCCCGACCTGCTGGTCTGCGACGAGCCGATCTCCGCCCTCGACGTGTCGATCCAGGCCCAGGTCGTCAACCTGCTGCTCGACCTGCAGGAGCGGCTGGGCATCGCCTATCTCTTCATCAGCCACGACCTCAAGGTCGTCCGCCAGGTGAGCCACGAGGTCGCCGTGATGTATCTCGGCCGCATCGTCGAGCAGGGCGAGGCCGAGAGCCTGTTCGCCTCTCCGGCGCATCCCTATACGCGCGCGCTGGTCTCGGCGATTCCGGTTCCCGGCCCGCGCCGCGAGCGTCTGCTGCTGCAGGGCGATCCGCCCAACCCCGTCGACGTGCCGGAAGGCTGCGCCTTCCATACGCGCTGCCCCTTCGCCACCAGCCAATGCCGCGCGCTGGCGCCGCCGCTCAGGGAGCTGGCCGATGGTCGCCTCGTTGCCTGCCACCGCATCGGCGAGCCCGCCTTGCAGGCTGCCGCCTGATGCTGCTGTTCGCCACCTCCCGGCTGCTGCGCGCCGCGCTCACCATCGTGTTCGTCATGACCTTCGCCTTCGTGGTGCTGCGACTGTCGGGCGACCCGGCGCTGCTCATCATGTCGGTCGATGCGCCGCCCGAGGCGATCAAGGCGTTCCGCCACGCCTGGGGCCTCGACCAGCCGCTGTGGGACCAGTACGTGTCCTATATTGGCCACGCCCTGGCCGGCGACTTCGGCAAGTCCATGCGCGACGGCCGGCCGGCCATCGACCTCGTGATGGAACGCGTGCCGGCGACCCTCGCCATCACCCTGCCGGCGCTCGCCCTGAAGATCGGGCTGGGCATTCCGGCCGGCATCTATGCCGCGCTCCATCGCAACTCCTTCGCCGACCGGATGACCATGGCGGTGTCGGTGGCGGGCTTCACCATGCCGAGCTTCGTGCTGGCGCTGCTGCTGGTGCTGGTGTTCGCCGTCAATCTCGGCTGGCTGCCGGCGAGCGGCGCGGATTCGCCCCTGCACGCCATCCTGCCCATCGTCACCCTGGGCGCGGGCGGCGCCGCCATCATGGCGCGCTTCACGCGCTCGGCCATGCTCGAGGTGCTGGGCCAGCCCTACATCCGCGCCGCCTCCGCCAAGGGCGTGAACTGGCGGCGCGTGATCTCCCATCATGCGCTGCCCAATGCGGCGATCCCCACCGTCACCATCATCGGCTTCATGATCGGCAGCCTGGTGGCGGGCGCGGTGGTGGTCGAGAGCGTGTTCGCCTGGCCGGGCATCGGCCGCCTGCTGGTCTCGGCCGTCGCCAACCGCGACCTCGCGGTCGTGCAGGCCATCCTGATGGTGATCGCGGCCTGGATGGTGATGGCCAATTTCACCGTCGACATGGCCTACGGCTGGCTCGATCCGCGCGTGCGCGGCGCGGCGGCGGGGCACTGAGGTCCGCCATGGCGATACGCGACGCGCTTCCCGTTCCGTTTCCGACGTCGGCGCTGAGCCGGTTCGCCGGACACCTCGCGCGCTGGCCGCTGGGCATGCTTCTGGCGGCGCTGTGGCTCGGCCTGATGGTGATGGTGGCGGCGGGCGCCGACCTGCTGCTGCCCTATTCCATCACCGCCTTCGACCTCAAGGCGCGGCTCGCGCCGCCGCTCTTCTTCGGCGGCGCGCTCGCCCATCCGCTGGGCACCGACGAGCTTGGCCGCGACGTGCTCTCGCGCGTCATCATGTCGATCCGCATGAGCCTGCTGATCGCCCTGTTCGGCGCCCTGATCGCGACCACATTGGGCACCGCGCTGGGCTTCCTCGCCGCGCATTTCCGCCGCTATGTCGAGACGCTGATCCTGATGGCGATCGACTTCCAGGCCAGCATGCCGTTCATGATCATCGCGCTCTCGGTGCTGGCCTTCATGGGCAACAGCCTGCTGCTGTTCATCGGCCTGATGGGCTTCCATTCCTGGGAGCGCTACGCCCGCATCGCGCGCGGCCTGACGCTCGCCGCCAACGAGCAGGGCTATGCCGCCGCGGTGCGCCAGCTCGGCGCGGGCTCCGCCCGCATCTACGGGCTGCACATCCTGCCCAACATCGCCTCGACCCTGATCGTGTCGATGACGCTCACCTTCCCCGAGATCATCCTGCTGGAGTCGGGGCTTTCCTTCCTCGGCCTCGGCGTGCAGCCGCCGCTCACCTCGCTCGGCAACATGGTGGGCTACGGTCGCGAGTACCTGACGCGCGCGCCCTGGATCATGCTGGCGCCGGCGACGGTGATCGTGCTCACCACCCTCTCGATCAGCCTGCTGGGCGACTGGCTGCGCGACAAGCTCGATCCCACCTTGCGCTGATCGCTACTCGACCCCGAGATAGACTTTCTGGACATCGGGATTGTGCGCCATCTCGGCGGCCGGGCCCTGCAGCACCGTGCGGCCGACCTGCAGCACATAGGCGTGGTCGGCCGCTTCCAGCGCAAGATCGACCGATTGCTCGGCGAGCAGGATGGTCTGGCCGTCCTTGTGAAGCGCAGCGAAGGCATCGTACATGGCGTCGACGATGGTGGGTGCAAGGCCGAGGCTGGGCTCGTCGAGCAGCAGGAGCTTGGGCGCGCTCATCAGGGCGCGGCCGACCGCCAGCATCTGGCGCTCGCCGCCCGACATGGTGCCGGCGCGCTGCGCCCGCCGCTCGGCCAGCCGCGGAAACACGGCATAGACCCGCTCGAGCAGGCCCGGCACGCGGGCGCGATCGGCAAGCGGCGTGGCGCCCAGCATCAGGTTGTTCTCCACGCTCTGCTGGGTGAACAGCCGCCAGCCCTCGGGCGACAGCGCCACCCCCTTGCGCACGATGGCATAGGCCGGCTGGCCCGCGATGTTCTCGCCGCCGAACGAAACGGTCCCCGCCGAGACCGGCACGATGCCGGCGACGGCGTTCAGGGTCGTGGTCTTGCCGGCGCCGTTGGAGCCCAGCAAGGCCACCACCGAGCCCGCAGGGACCTCGAGCGACACGTCGGCCACGCCGATCAGATCGCCGTAGCGCACTTCCAGGTGCTCGATCCTGAGCAGCGCCGTCATGTCCGAACCTTGCGGCGGCCGAGATAGGCCTCGATCACCCGGGGATCGCTGGTGACCTCGCGCGGCGTGCCGCGCGCGATCTCGCGGCCCTGGTGGAACACCACGACCTTCTGCGCGAGCGAGACGATCACCTCCATGATGTGCTCGACGATCACGATGGTGATGCCGCCGCCGTGGATGCGACGCACCAACTCGATCGCCTCGCGCACCTCGGTCGGCGTCAGGCCGGCCATCGCCTCGTCGAGCAGCAGCGCCTTGGGCTCCGAAGCGAGCGCGCGGGCGATCTCCAGCCGCTTGCGGCCGGGCGTGCCGAGGCTCCTGGCCGGCGCGTCGGCGACCGCGGCCAGCCCCACGCGCTGCAGGACCTCGCGCGCCCGGGCGCGCGCGTCGCGGACGTTGGCATGCCGCAGCAGGGCGCCGATGGTGGCGTTGTCCAGCACCGACATCGATTCGAAGGTGAGCGGCACCTGGAAGGTGCGCGCCAGCCCCAGCCGCGCCCGCGCCTCCGGCGGCAGCGCGGTGACCTCGGTGCCGGCGAAGTGAACCGAGCCCGCCGACGCCGGCAAATCGCCGGTCAGGCAGTTGAAGAAGGTCGACTTGCCGGCGCCGTTGGGACCGATCAGGCCCAGGATCTCGCCTTCCTCGACGGAGACCGAGGCACCGTCGACGGCCTTGAAGGCGCCGAAGGCCTTGGTGAGCGAACGCGCCTCAATCAGCATGCCCGGCCACCGGCTGGGGCTTGCGTGGACGGCGGTCGAGCAGCGCCAGCAACCCGCTCGGCAGGAAGCGGGCGATGATCACGATGATGGCGCCATAGACCACGAAGGTCAGCCCCGCCCCCTGGCCGCCCAGGTAACTGTTGGAGAGCTCCTCCAGCGGCACCAGGATCAACGCGCCGACCAGCGGGCCGAAGAGCTGGCCCGCGCCGCCGAGGGCCGCCATCACCACCATCTTGACCGAGATCAGGATGCCGAATCCGAACTCCGGATCGACGAAGCCGAACATGGTGAGATAGAGCGAGCCCGCGACCGATGTGAAGGCGGCGCTCAGCATATAGGCATAGAGCTTGTAGCGGCCGGCCGAGAACTCCGAGCGAGCGCGCCGCCCGCTCGCTGTCCTTGATGGCGCGCAGGTAGAAGCCCATGCGGTTGCGTTCGATCCGCCAGGTCAGCGCCAGCAACCCCGCCAGCACGGCAAGGAAGATGTAGTAGTAGGGCGTGGCCGACAGGAAGGAGAGGTCGAACACGCTGCGCGGCACTGGCGGGCCGCCCAGCCCCTGCGCGCCGCCCAGGAATTCGCTGGTCGAACTCAGCACGCGCACCAGCTCGGCGACGGCGATGGTCGCCATGCTGAAATAGTGGCCCGACAGCCTGAGGGTCGGCACGCCGATCAAGGCAGCGACGCCCGCGCTCAGCGCCATGCCGATGGGCGCGCCGGCGATCGGCGGCCAGCCGAGATGGGTGTAGACCACCACCGCCGAATAGGCGCCGATGCCGAAGAACACCGAGTGGCCCACCGAGACTTGGCCGGCATAGCCGCCGACGATGTTCCACGCCGAGGCGCCGATCGCCCCCAGCAGCACCAGGGCGCCCAGCCGGCCATAGACCGGCGAGCCGCTGACCAGTAGCGGGTAGGCCAGCACCAGCACGACCAGCACAACCTGCAGGAGGCGCCGCGCGCTCATGCCCCGCTCCTAGGCCTTGCCCATCAGGCCCTGCGGCCGGAACCACAGGACGAGCACGAACACGACATAGACGACCACGTCCTTGTAGACCGGCCCGATCAGGAAGGCCGACAGCGATTCGATCACGCCGATCAGCAGGCCCGCGACCAGCGCACCCAGCACGCTGCCGAAGCCGCCGAACGACACCGTGACGAAGGCCACGATGGCGAGCGTCTCACCCACCGTCGGCGAGGTGTAGAAGAAGGTGGCGATCAGGGCGCCGGCGATGCCGGTCGCCGCGCCGGCCAGGGCCCAGGCCAGCGCCTGCATGCGCTGCGGACGGATGCCCATGAGCTGCGCCGCCGTCGCGTCCTCCGAGACGGCGAGCATGCGGCTGCCCAGCGCCGTGCGGGTCAGCATGAAATGCAGCAGCAGCGTGACGACCAGGCCGACGCCCCCGGCCAGCACGCGTTCGCCCTCGAACCGGATGCCGCCCAGCACGAAGGAGCCGCCCACCAGCGTGTCGGGCAGGGTGCGGAAATTGGCGCCGAACACCCAGAAGGCGGAATAGCGCAGGAGCAGCGCCAGGCCGAAGGTGCCCAGGATCTGCGCCAGCATCGGCCCTTTCATGATGTGGCGTACCAGCAGGAAATAGCTGACGACGCCCAGGGTGGCGATCAGGATGGCGGCGGCCGGCGCCGAGGCCCAGGGACCGCCGCCCAGCGCCGTCCAGATCACGACGGCGGTGTACATGCCCAGCATGACGAAGTCGCCGTGCGCGAAGTTGATGACGTTCATCATGCCCCAGATCAGGGTGAGGCCGGACGAGAAGAGCGCGTAGACCGCGCCCAGCAGCAGCCCGCTCACCACGACCTGCAGGAGCGTCAACGACATCGACGCCGCCCGCGCCGCCGGAACCGCTTACCAGCCCTTGTAGGGAAGGATCACGTCGGCGGTCGCGTGGGCCTTGGGCCAGATCGCGACATACTGGCCGCCGCGCATCTGGGTGACCAGGCTCGAGGCCAGCACGTTCTGGCCCTTGTCGTCGAACTTCACGCCGTCATAGCCGGGCACCATCTGGCTGGCCGGCAGGTTGGTGGCCTTGAGCGCGTCGCGGATCTTGGCCGGATCGGTCGAGCCCGCCCGGTTGATGGCGTCGGCCATCACCAGGAAGCCCTCCAGCCCGCGCGCCGACACGTCGTCGAGCCCATCGCCGCCGGTCTTCTTCTTGTAGAGCTCGTTGAAGATCGCCGGCACGCTGCCCGGCTTGCCGCCGGCGAAGGCCGAGCGGTTGACCAGCCCTTCGACGCTCGACGCCATCGTCTTGACGAACGACGGATCGTTGAAGCCCGCGTCGTCGGCGATCATGATGCCGGGCTTCCAGTTCAGTTCCTTCATGGTCTTGCTGTAGAGGATCGCGTCGGAGGTATAGGAGATGAAGATCGCGACGTCGGGATTCTTCTCCTTGAGCTGCAGCACCTGCGGCTGCACATCGGTCGAATTGGCCGAGTAGGAGATGTTCTGGGTGACCGGAAGGCCGTCCTTGCCGAACTGGGAGGCGATGACGCCGGCGACCGAATTGCCGTACTCGGTGTTCTCGTGCACGAGCGCGACGGAGTTGACCTTCTGCCCGGCCGCCTTCTGTTCCTTCAGGAAGGCCGAATAGGCGCGCGCGAAATCGATGGCTACGGGCGTGGTGCGGAAGAACCACTTGAATCCGCGCTCGGTCAGGTTGGCGGCAACGGATTCCGGCGTGAGGAAGGGAATGCCGTAGCGCTCGGCGATGGCGCTGGCTGTGAGCGTGATGCCGGACTGGTAGGCGCCGAGCACGGCCGCGACCTTCTCTTCGGTGATCAGCCGCAGCGTCTGGTTCTGGCCGGCCGCCGGCGTGCCCTGGTTGTCGGCGAAGATGAGCTGGATCTTGGCGCCCTTCAGCCCCGGCAGGCCGCCACCCTTGGCCAGCGGCATGATCTTGGCGAGCTCGGCATTGCCGTTGTTGATGACGTCGGCACCGACCTCCATCGCCATCTTGGAGTAGTTGCCGGCGCTCGCCGAATTGCCGCTCAAGGGATAGACCGCGCCGATCTTGACGGTCTGCTGCGCGGCCGCGCCGCTCGCCAATCCGAGAACGGCCAACGCCGCGCCCGACACAATGCTCCGCCGTGTGTTCCTCAGCATGCGTGATTCCTCCCGAAGTCTGTGTATTTTTTATTTGTAGAGCCGCGAAAGATTGGCACGCTCCGCGCCCGTCAGCAAATCCGATAGCGCTCGACCGCGTCGCGATCGAGCTCGACGCCCAGGCCCGGGCCTTCGGGCAGCAGGACATGCCCGGCCTCGAGCTCGAGCGGCGCCTTCAGCAACTGCGTGCGCAATGCGTTGTCGCTCATGTCGTATTCGAGCATCAGCGGATGAGGCGGATGATCGGTGTGCGGCGTCGCCGGCAACGCGGCGATGAATTGGCAGGCCGTCGCCAGACCGATCGCGCCACCCCAGACATGCGGCGCCACCCGCAGATTGTGCGCCTGGGCGAGCGTGGCGATGCGCTTGGCCTCGGTGATCCCGCCGGTGGCGGGAATCGAAGGCTGCACGATGTCGATGCAGCGCCCCTCGATCAGGGCGCGGAAGTCGCGCACCGTGTGGTGCGCTTCGCCGGCCGCAATGGCAATCGGCGAGCGGGCGCGCAGCTCGGCATAGCCGCGCAGGTCGCCCGGCGGCAACGGCTCCTCGATCCAATGGATGGCGTACGGCTCGATCGCGCGGGCGCATTCCAGCGCCACGTCGACGGTGTAGGCGCCGTTGATGTCGACCATCAGGAGCTTGTCCGGCCCCAGCGCGTCGCGCGCACGGGCGACGCGCGCCACGTCGTCCTTGAGGCCGCGGCCGATCTTTATCTTGGCGCCGGCATAGGGATGGCCCGCCGCCTCCGCCAGCATGTGATCGAGCTGCCGGTCGGGGTCGTCGGAGAAGAACCCGGTCGAGGCATAGGCCGGGATGCGCGTCGTGCCGCAACCGCCGATCAGGTCGCAGACGCGCGCCCCGAAACCGCGCGCGATGGCATCCCACAGCGCGACGTTGATGGCCGCCAGGCAGGCCGTGAGCTGATTGCCGACTCCCAGATGGTACATGGCGTTGCGCACGCGGGCCTCGACATGGACGAAGTCGAACACGCTGCGTCCCACGAACATCGGCTCGATCATGCGGAAGTATTCGCGGGTCACCAGAGGATTGCCGAAGGCCTCCCCGACGCCGCGGACTCCGCCATCGGTTTCGACTTCGACCAGCCCGCACTGGCGGCGAAAGCCGCCGCCGCGCGACATGCCGTAGGCCTTTTCGGGTGCGAAGGCATATTCAAGGCCGATGAAGGCGAGGCTCTGGATCAGTGGCATGGCAGCATCCTGGCCGCGCCAGCCACCTGCATCAATGGCGAGCCGTTGGCATCGACCGGGCGGGTCCAATCAGCGGCTGCACCGCCAAGCCCAGTTATTGACCAGGGCCGCTATGCCCAGGCGTTGAGCCCAGGCCCCCTGCAACTCATGGGCACGATCGCGCACCCCAGCGATACCGCGCTATGGTGCGCCAAACTGAACGGGAGCAAATGTCCATGGCCGCCCTTCCCAAGACCCATCGCCGCGTCGTGCTGGTGCGCCGGCCGCCGGGTGAACCCGCCGAATCGGATTTCCGGACCGAGGAAGTGCCGATGCCCGAGCCCAGGCACGGCGAGGTGCTGGTGAAGGTGCTCTACCTCTCGCTCGATCCCTACCAGCGCGGCCGCATGCGCGAGGCGGCGTCCTACGCGCCGGCCGTCGGGCTGAACGACGTCATGACCGGCGGCACGGTGGGCGAGGTCGTGAAATCGAACCACCCGGGCTTCAAGGTGGGCGACATCGTCGAGGATCGGCTGGGCTGGCAGGAATACGCCATCGGCGGCGGGCCGACCTTGCGCAAGGTCGATCCTTCGATTGCGCCGATCTCGACCGCCAACGGCGTCCTGGGCATGCCGGGCATGACCGCCTATTTCGGCCTGCTGGAGGTCGGCCAGCCCAAGCCCGGCGAGACCATCGTCGTTTCCGCCGCGTCGGGCGCGGTCGGCCAGGTGGTCGGCCAGATCGGCAGGATCATGGGCTGCCGCGTCGTCGGCATCGCCGGCGGGCCGAAGAAATGCGCCTTCGTGACGGACGAGCTGGGCTTCGACGCCTGCCTCGACTACAAGGCCGAGAAGGACCTCGACGCCGCCCTACGCACCGCCTGCCCCAACGGCATCGACGTCTATTTCGACAATGTCGGCGGCGAGGTCTCCGATTCAGTCCTGCGCAACATCAACTTCTTCGGCCGCGTCGCGCTCTGCGGCTCGATCTCGCAATACAACGCCGCCACGCCGCCGATGGGCCCGCGGCTGCTGGGCACCTTCGTCGGCAAGCGTGTGCGCGCACAGGGCTTCATCGTCACCGACTTCGCCGAGCGCTACGGCCCGGTGCGCCGCCAGATGGCGGACTGGATCAGGAGCGGCAGGCTCAAATACCGCGAGGACATCGTCGAGGGCCTCGACAAGGCGCCGCGCGCCTTCATCGGCCTGCTGCGCGGCGAGAATTTCGGCAAGATGCTGGTCAAGCTGGCATGAGCCCCCGCGCATGAGCTACGACGCACCCTTCGCCGGGCTGAAGGTGATCGACCTCAGCCAGGGCATCGCCGGTCCCTACTGCGCCATGCTGCTGGCCCAGCACGGCGCCACTGTCATCAAGGTCGAGGGCATCGGCGAAGGCGACTGGGCACGCGCGCTCGGCACGCGCTACGGCAACCACTCGGCCTTTTCCGTCATCGGCAATCTCGGCAAGCGCAGCATCGCCGTCGATCTCAAGAGCGAGACCGGCAAGCAGGTGGTGTGGCGACTGCTCAAGGGCGCCGACGTCTTCCTCGAAGGCTTCAGGCCGGGCGTCATCCGCCGGCTGGGCTTCGACTACGACTCCGTCGCCGCCCGCGAGCCGCGCCTGCTCTATCTCTCGATCTCGGGTTTCGGCCAGACCGGCCCGCTGGCCGAACGGCCGGCCATGGATCCTGTGCTGCAGGCCTATACCGGCCTGATGACCGAGAACCGCGGCGAGGACGGCATCCCGCACCGCGTGCCGGTGATCGTGGTCGACATGTCGACGGCGCTCTATGCCTTCCAGGCCCTGTCGGCGGCGCTCTACGCCCGCCGCGACGAGGCGCGCGGCCGCTACATCGACGTCAGCCTGATGCAGGCGGCGACGGCGCTGCAGTCAATCCGACTGATGGCCTGCCATCTCGAGGGCGGCACCATGAAGCCCGGCGGCGTGCCGGGCGGGGTGTTCCGGATCGCCGACGGCTGGATGTCGATGGTCGCCATCAACGATCGCGACTGGAAGAACCTGTGCGTGGCCCTGGAGATGCCGGCGCTGGCCGACGACGCGCGCTTCGCCTCGCCCGCCGCGCGCCTGGCCAACGACGCGGCGCTCTATGCCATCGTGCGGCCCGCGCTGGCGGCCAAGCCGTGGGCGGTGTGGAGCCGGCGCCTGACCGAGGCGCGGTTGATGCACGAGCGGCTGAACAGCTACGCCGAGTTCCTGGAACAGCCGCATGTCAAGGAGAGCGGCCTGATCCAGTGGCTGGGCCAGGCCGGCTTCAACCGTCCCGTCCCGGTGCCTGCGCTTCCCGGCATGCTGCCGCAGACCGACGGTACGCCGCGCGGCACGGCGCCGGTCGCCGGCCAGCACAGCACGGCGATCCTGGCCGAGCATGGCTACAGCGATGACGAGATCGACGCCCTGCTGGCCCAAGGCGTGGTCGCGGCAGCGTGAAGACAATGCAGAAGAAAGCGGTCATCGACAGCGAGCCCATGTTCGAGCGCCTGCCGCGCCGCTTCCGTCACGAGAAGATCGTGCCCTGATCACCCGACTCGATCCCCGCCGCTACGTGCGGACGCCGTGGAAGAACGGCGGCGGCGTCACGGTCGACATCGCCTTCGACGGCGATGTCTGGCGCTTCAGCCGCACGCCGATCACGGCACCGGGTCCCTTCTCCGACTACGCGGGCTTCGACCGGCTGCAGGTGGTGGTGGCCGGACGCGGCCTGATGCTACAGGCGCCCGACGGCGAGATCGACCTACGCACGCCGTTCCGGCCGGTCCGCTTCGCCGGCGAGACGCCGATCGTGAGCCGGCTGGAGGCCGGGCCGGTCGAGGTCGTGAACCTGCTGGGCGATCGCCGCCGCGTGCGGCTCGAACTCGCGGTGCTGAGCGCTGGCGACACACGGCGCTTGGGCGCGGGCTTGCACATCGCCTATTGTGCGGCCGGGTCGTCGATCCTGCGGCTGGGGGACGAGGCGCACGACCTGCCGGCCGACGGCGGCCTGCAGATCGAGGCGCCGGACGGCGCCGTTGCGACCTGCGTCGCCGGCCACATCGTGATGGGGAGCGTTCTATGCGTATTGCGATAGTTGGAGCGGGTGGCGTGGGCGGCGGCTATGGCGCGGCGCTGGCGCATGCGGGCGCCGACGTCACCTTCATCGCCCGCGGCGCGCATCTCGCGGCGATGAAGAGCCGGGGGCTCAGGGTCGAAAGCCCGCGCGGCGACACGCATCTCGTGCCGACCCGGGCGACCGACGATCCCGGCACGGTGGGGCCGGTCGACGTGGTGCTGTTCTGCGTCAAGCTGTGGGACGTCGAGAGCGCAGGCGAAGCGATCAAGCCGATGGTCGGGCCGCACACCGCCGTCATTCCCCTGCAGAACGGCGTCGACGCCGCCGAGCGGCTGGCGCCCATCCTGGGAAAGCCGACGGTGATGGGCGGCGTCGCCAATATCAGCGCCACCATCGCCGAGCCCGGCGTCATCCGCCAGACCGGCACGGTGATGCGCATGGTGTTCGGCGAGCTCGACGGCAGCCGGAGCCCGCGCGGCGAGGCACTCGCCGCGCTGTGCGGCAAAGCCGGCATCGACGGCGTGCTCAGCAGCTCGATCCTGACCGACCTCTGGATGAAGTTCATCCTGCTGGCCTCCAACGCCAGCCTCATGGCGTTGACGCGCCTGCCGATCGGCAAGCTGCGCGACGACCCCAACATCGCACCCTGGTTCACCACCGCCTACGAAGAGGCGGCCGCGGTCGGCCGCGCCGCGGGCGTGGCGCTGCCGGCCGATGCCGTCGACAAGACCCTGAACTTCAACCGCAATGCCCCACCGCTGCTCATGGCCTCGATGGCCGTCGACCTGTTGCGCGGAAACCGGATTGAACTGCCATGGCTTTCGGGCAAGGTCGTCGAGCTCGGCCGGAAACACGGCGTGCCCACGCCCATCCATGCCTTCATGTATGCCGCCCTGAAACCCTACATCATGGGCAAGCCCGCCTAGGAGACCACATGCGCCTCTTGTTCCTCGCCCTGCTCGCCCTTGCCGGCCCGTTCGGCGGTGCATTGGCCGCCGACCTCAAGCTGCTGACGGCCGGCGCCTACCGGCCGGTAGTCGATGAAATCGTGCCGGCGTTCGAGAAGAAGACCGGCCACACGGTCACGATCCAGAACGACACGGCGGGCGGCCTCGCCAAGCGCGTCGCGGCGGGCGAGTATTTCGACATCGTCGTCATGCCGCCGCTGATGATGGGCCCCTATCTCGGCAGCCGCCTGGTCGAAAGCAGCGCCAAGGCGCTGGCCCGCTCGGGCATCGGCGTCGCCGTCAAGCAGGGCGCGGCCAAGCCCGACATCTCGAGCGTCGATGCCTGGAAGCAAAGCCTGCTGGCCGCCCCCAGCATCGCCTATGTCGATCCCGCCTCGGGCGGCTCGAGCGGCGTCTATCTCGCCAAGCTGTTCGAGAAGATGGGCATCGCCGAGCAGCTCAAGTCCAAGACCGTGCTGGTGCAAGGCGGGCGCGTGGCCGAGAAGGTGGCCAGCGGCGAGGCGACCATCGGCCTGCAGCAGACGAGCGAGCTGGTGGCCGTGCCGGGCGCCGAGCTGGTCGGCCCCATTCCGCTCGATGTGCAGAACTACACGATCTACTCGGGCGCCATCTCGACCGCCTCGCGCAATCGCGCGGCCGCCGATGCGCTGATGCTGGTGCTGGCCAATCCGGAGAACCTGCCGCTCCTGAAGAAGAAGGGGCTGGACGGGCCGTGAGCCCAGGGCCGACGCTTGTCAGGACCGTGAAAGCTCCCGCGCCTAAGAATTGCCGCTAGCGAGGCCTGGAAGCGCGCTGGCGAAGGGGCCGCTCCGACCCGGCGCCGACTTGTCGTCGGCTACCAGGCAGGTCCCAGCGAGGAAACGGTCGATGGCGTTGCCGCAGACCCGGATCAGCGTGAGCGTCGGCGACTGGATGCCGCGCATCACGTTGGCGACGGCGTCGGGAAATCTGTTCGATTCCTGGGACGAGGCGAATTCCGGCCTTGCGAGGGCCTATTGGATCAGTGCACCGCCCCCGGCGCCGGCTGCCGCGCTGCTCGCCGGTACGCTGGCGGGCTGCGAGACCTTGCTGCACATGGTCGCCGCGCAGCCGCCGACGGATGCGGACGGCTTGTCCTCCTGGCTGGTCGATCGCGAGGGCGAGCTCGGCCGGGCCGTCGGCGCGACCGGCCCGCTTGCCGTGATCGTCGATGCCGCCGGCCGGGTGGCGGCCTTGCTGCCGGCGCCCTCCCCGGACGGCGTCGCCGCACTGGCGATGCGGCTTTACATGGCGAGCACGCCCGTCGTCGTGCAGGCCAAGGCCCCGGTGCTGCTGCTCGACCGGGTGGTCGATCCTGCTCTATGCCGCGAGCTGATCGAGCATTGGCAACGCAGCGACAAGATCGCCAACACCGTGGGTTGCCAGGCCGGCAACGTCGTCAATGCCGACGCCAAGCGCCGGCAGGACGCGCAGGTGGACGATCCGGCGCTGTTCATCCGGTTGCGCGACTGCCTGGTGCGGCGCGTCGCACCGGCGATCCTGCAGGCCTTCCACACCAGGGTCACGGTGATCGAAGCGCCGCTCGTCGGCTGCTACGACGCGGCCTGCGGCGGCGTGTTCCATCGCCACCGCGACAACACCAGCAGCCAGACCGCCCACCGGCAGTTCGCGCTCAGCGTCAACCTGAACGCCGATCATGAATACGACGGCGGCGAGCTGAGATTTCCCGAGTTCGGCCGGCAGCTCTATCGTCCGGTCGCCGGCGAGACTCTCGTCTTTTCTTCCTCGCTGTTGCACGAGGTCATGCCGGTGACCCGCGGACGCCGGTTCGGCGTCTTCACCTTCCTGTCGGCGAGCTGCCCGTCGGTCGGCCGACCCCTGCCGCCGCGAGCGCGCTGAAGCGAGGCTCCTAGCAGGTTGTTGAAAAAGTCATCGTAGCCGAATGAAGAAAGTGATTTACTGATCGCGGTTGTCGCCGGGGGAGTGGTTATGCGCGGGTCGGACGAGCAGTCTGGATCGCTGTTCAGCTACGTCGATCTGGAGGCGCGGGTCAGGCCGGATCACCCATTGCGGACGATCCGGGAGATAGCCAACGTAGCGTTGGCGGATCTGACGAAGGAGTTTGCGGTGTTATATCCGCCGCGGCTGGGCCGGCCATCGATCCCGCCGGAGCGGCTGCTTCGGGCGATGTTGCTTCAGGCGTTTTACGGCATCCGCTCGGAGCGGCAGTTGATGGAGCGGATGGAGTTCGACCTGCTGTTCCGCTGGTTCGTGGGCCTGGGTGTGGACGATCCGGCATGGGACCATTCGAGCTTCTCGAAGAACCGAGACCGGCTGCTGGAGGGTGAGATCGCGGCGAAGTTCCTGGCCGCGGTGGTGGCGCAGCCGCGGGTGAAGCGTCTGCTGTCGAGCGATCACTTCTCGGTGGACGGCACGCTGCTGGAGGCGTGGGCGTCGATCAAGAGCTTCCGGCGCAAGGATGGTGACGATGACGACCCGGAAGGGTCGGGCCGCAACGCCGAGCGGAACTTCCACAAGGAGAAGCGCTCCAACGAGACGCACCGCAGCACGACCGACCCGCAGGCGCGGCTCTACAAAAAGGGCGGCCAGCCTGCGAAGCTGTCCTACATGGGGCATGCGCTGATGGAGAACCGCAACGGCTTGGTCGTCGGCGGCAGCGTGACACTGGCGACCGGTATGGCCGAGCGCGAGGCGGCTCTCGATCTGGTGAGCCGCAGGCCGGGGCGTCGGCGGATCACCCTGGGTGCGGACAAGGCCTATGACGTGCGGCAGTTCGTGACCGATCTTCGCAGACGTATGGTTACCCCGCACGTCGCCATCGACGGGCACGTCCGCAGGACGGCCGAGACGGCCAAGCCGCGCGCCACGGCTGTCGATCATCGCACCACCCGCCATCCCGGCTACAACGTCAGCCAGCGCTGCCGCAAGCGCATCGAGGAGGTGTTCGGGTGGATCAAGGCTTCGGCCGGGATGGCCAAGGTCAAGCTGCGAGGACGAACCCGCGTCGATGCGGCCTTCACGCTGGCCTTGGCGGCCTACAATCTGATCCGCCTTCCCAAGCTCCTGGCAGTGCCGACATGAGCCTGCGGGGCAAATGGCGCATCATCGAGGCGCCGGGCTATGACATGGCCGTGCCGGGGGCTTACATTCTGTTCGAGGAAGACGGCCTGTTCGAGGAAGACGGCGGCGAGTTCGCCTTCGATTGCCTCACAGGCTCCCTCCCTGGCGCCTGCGAGGGCGATGACGTCGAGTTCCGCTGGGAAGGAAGCGACGAAATGGAGCCCGCCAGTGGCGACGGCTGGGCCGAGCTGCAGGGCGATGGCTCTGGCCAAGGCGAAATCTGCCTCCACAACGGCGACGACATCCCCTTCATCGCACGCCGTTCAAAGACTTCTTCAACAGCCTGCTAGGCTTTCAGCGCGTTCACGGCCTCCGACCAGGCGTCGATCGTGTGGTCGATGTCGGCGCGGGTATGGGCGAGGCTGACGTAGTACTTGCTCTCGCCCTTCATGATGCCGCGGGCGCGCAGAAGCTGATTGAAGCGCGTGGCCAGCGCCTTGTCGCCCTTCAGCGTGTCGCGATAATCCTTGATCGGCTGGTCGGTGAAGACGACGTCGAACAGCGGCGGCTCGCCGATCACCTGCGCCTTGATGCCGGCCTGCTTGAGCAGCCTCGACAGCGCGTCCATCAGCTCGCGGCCGGTGGCGAAGACCTTCTCGTAGGTGCCGGGCTGCTTCAGGATATCGAGCGTGGCAAGTCCCGCCACGGCGGCGACCGGATTGCCCGACAACGTGCCGACCTGGAAGATGAAATCCTCGTCGTCCATGGCGAGGCGATCGAAGTGCTTCATGATGTCGGCGCGGCCGGCGATGGCGGCGAGCGCGAAGCCGCCGCCCACGATCTTGCCCAGGCTGCAGAGGTCGGGCGTCACGCCGTAATATTCCTGCGCCCCGCCATAGGCGAAGCGGAAGCCGGTCACCACCTCGTCGAAGATCAGCGGGATGCCGTGCTTGGCGGTGACGGCCCGCAGGGCCTGCAGGAAGCCCGGCTTGGGCGGGATCAGGCGCTGGAAGGGCTCGACGATCACGCCCGCCAGATCGTCCTTCTGCTCCTCGATCAGGCTTTCGACCATGTCGATGTCGTTGAAAGCCGCCACCAGCATCTCGTCCTGCACGCTCCTGGGGATGCCGGCTGAATCGGGCGCCGGCCGCGGGAAATTGCCGGGCCGCTTGGGCGCGAGCGACATCAGCGCATAGTCGCTCATGCCGTGATAGCCGCCCTCGAACTTCAGGATCTTGTCGCGCTTGCGGAAGGCGCGGGCGGCGCGCATGGCATAGAGGTCGGCCTCGGTGCCCGAGCAGACGAAGCGCACCTGGTCGGCGCAGGGCACGGCGTCGCAGATCGCCTCGGCGAGCGCGATGCCGTGGCGGTTGTTGGCGAAGTAGGTCGTGCCCAGCGGCACCTGCGCCTGCACCGCCGCCGTCACCTCGGGATGGGCGTGGCCCACGAACATCGGACCGGAGCCGAGGAGGAAGTCGACATATTCGCGGCCGGCTTCGTCCCAGATGCGGCCGCCCTTGCCTTCCTTGAGGACGACCTCGGCCGGCATGTTGCCGAAGCTGCCGCCCGGCAGGACGCGCTTGGCCTGCTCGACGAGGTCGCTGGTGGGATCAAGGACGGTCTGGACGCTCATGGGAACTCCTACTCGATGGGCACGAAGATAGAATGGCGCATCTTGCCCTCGACCGCCTTGGAGAAATGGCCCTTGCCGGACGTATCCTCGACCAGCAGCACCTCGCCCGCGCCGATGATGCGCGTCTCGCCGTCGCTGGCCTGGATCGAGACGCCGCCGTCGAGATTGATGATGTATTGCCGGCGCGGCGCGGGATGCCATTCGTAGTCGTAGCTGCCGGGCGTCTGGCGGAAGATGATGCCGGTGGCCGGCAAGGTGGCCGAGGTCTTGCCGCCGCGACCCTCGTGCTTCCATTCGACCTCGATGTCGCGGAAATGCGTCTCGCCCCGGGCGTCGACATAGAGATTGTGGATGCGCATGAATTTTCTCCGGCTTGTCGTTTCCGGGCGCAAGCTTAGAACGAAACCATGCTGATTAAACCCGTCGAGGCCGTTCTTTTCGACATGGACGGCCTGCTGCTCGATACCGAGGTCCTCTATATCGAGGCCATGCAGGCCTCCGCCCGCTCGCTCGGCCGCGAGATGCCGCTCGATCTCTGCCATTCCATGGTCGGGGTACCGGCGCGCGAATGCAACCTCCTGGTCGAGACGCACTATGGCGAGGGCTTCAGCATCGCCGAATTTCGCGGGCATTTTTCCATCCATATCCGCCGCCTGCTCGAGGCCGGCATTCCACTGAAGCCCGGCGTCGTCGAACTACTGGATTTCCTGGCAGGCCGCGGCCTGCCGCTCGCCGTGGCGACGTCGGCGGGTCGCGCCACCGCCGAGATTCCATCTCGGCAAGGCCGGCCTGCTCGACCGCTTTGCCGCGGTGGCCACGCGCGATGACGTCGAGCGGCCCAAGCCGCATCCCGACATCTATCTGGAAGCGGCGCGGCGGCTCGGCGTGGCGCCCGAGCGCTGCATCGCCTTCGAGGATTCGAATGTCGGGCTGGCCGCCGCCCACGCCGCGGGGACCATGGCGTTCATGGTTCCGGACATCCTGCCGCCCTCGCCCGAGGCGCGCGCCAAGTGCCTGCAGGTCGTGCCCGATCTCCATGCTGCGCTGAAACTGCTGGAGGCCGAGTTCTAGCCATGCTCGACGTCTCGATCCTGGCGCTTTTCTCGGCGGCCTGCCTGGCGCTGACCGCCACGCCAGGCCCGGACATGCTCCTCATCGCATCGCGCAGCATCAGCCAGGGCAGAGCCTCGGGCTTTGCGACGCTCGCCGGTATCCAGGTCGGCACCTATTGCCATGCGCTCGCCGCCGCGCTCGGCCTTTCGCAGCTGTTCGTTGTCGTGCCGCTTGCCTACGACGTCGTGCGCTACGCGGGTGCTGCCTACCTGCTCTACCTTGCCTGGCAGACATTCCGCTCCGCCGGGACGGCGCTCGCCCCCACGGCGGGCTTGCGTCGCTATCCGATAGTAGTGGTGTTCCGCCAAGGCCTCCTGACCAACCTACTCAATCCCAAAATGGCCTTGTTCGTCCTGGCATTGTTCCCGCAATTCGTGAATCCGGGCGCAGGTTCCGTTGCCCTGCAGATCATGCTGTTGGCGACCGTGCTCAATCTGTTCGGCATCGTGGTCAACGGGGCCGTTATCCTGACGGCCAGCCGGCTCGGCCGGGCGTTTGCCGGTCGAAACCGTTGGCGGCGCGCCCCGCAGCTCCTCCTCGGGACAGTGTTCGTGTCCCTTGCGGCCAAGCTGGCGTTCGACGGGCGCCCCTAGAACTTCTCCACCCAGGGCCTGACCTCGATCTCCCAGCTCCAGGCGCTGCGGTGCTGCTGCAGCGTGGCCCAGTAGGTCTCGGCGATGGCGTCGGGATCGAGCAGGCTGTCGGGGGCATTGTCCGGCACCGCGCGCGCTTCGCTGCGGATGCCGCCGTCGATGACGAAATGCGCGACATGGATGCCCTTGGGGCTGAGCTCGCGCGCCATGGACTGGGCGAGGCCGCGCAGCGCGAACTTGCCCATGGCGAAGGTGGCCGAGAGCGCGAAGCCCTTCACGCCGGCCGTCGCGCCGGTGAGGAAGATCGCGCCATGGGCCTGCGGCAGCATGCGCCGCGCGGCCTGCTGGGAGACCAGGAAGGCGCCGAAGGCGCTGATCTCGATCGCCCGCTTCACGTCGTCGGGCGCGAGGTCGACCAGCGGCCCGCGCGTCCGGTTGCTGGCGTTGTAGACCACGACATCCGGCGTGCGGCCGGCCGCGTCCAGCGCCGCGAACAGGAACGCCACGTCCTTGGCGTCCGCGGCGTTGCAGGCATGGACCGACGCGCCGGTTTCCCTGGCAAGGGCGGCGAGCTTGTCCGTCTGGCGGGCCGCCACCGCGACGGCGAGGCCCTCGCGGGCGAACAGGCGGGCGAGCGAGGCGCTGAGGCCGGGGCCGGTGCCGACGATCAGCGCAGAGCGGTACTGGGGCTTTTGCATGAGGTCTCCTCGTTGCCGGGGATTCGACGCGGGTATAGGCTTCGATGCAATAGGGAAGGAAACCAGCCATGGACCAGGCAAAGCCGGCCGGCCGCATCGACGTCATCTCCGACGCGATCTGCCCGTGGTGCTATATCGGCAAGCGCCAGCTCGAACGGGCGCTCGATCTGCTGGCCGCCCAGCGCCTGCACTTCACGGTGGCATGGCATCCCTTCCAGCTCAATCCCGACATGCCGCGCGAGGGCGTCGACCGGGCACAATACCGCCTCGCCAAGTTCGGCAGCGCCGAGCGCTCGCGCCAGCTCGACGAGCGCATCACCGAGGCGGCCGCCACGGTCGGCCTCGAATTCCATCTCGAGCGGCTGAGCCGCACGCCCAACACGCTGAACGCCCATCGCCTCATCCGGCTGGCCGGGCAGAATGGCGTGCAGGACGGCGTCGTCGAGGCGCTGTTCGAAGGGTATTTCTGCAACGGCGCCGACATCGGCAGCGACGAGGTGCTGACCGAGCTCGGAGTCGAGGGCGGCCTGGGGCGCGAGGAGATCTCGGCGATGCTGGCGGGCGATGCCGGCACCAAGGAAGTGGTGGCGGCCGACCGCATGGCGCGCAATGCCGGCATCCAGGGCGTGCCGAGCTTCGCCCTGCAAGGCCATGTACTGTTCTCCGGCGCCGTGCCGGCCGAGGAGATGGCACAGAGCTTCCGCCATGCCTGGGACCTGCTGAAGAACCGCGCGGCGTGACCTGCCGGGCTCCGGCGCTCAATTCCGGCCGCGTGTGCTCATGGTGGGCGAGGAGATCGGACCCTTCACCGTCATGACGTAGTCCGGCGTACCGCGCGTGCCGGTGTCGAGGGCGATGGTGGTGTCGGTCGTGGCCGCCGTCAGGCTGTTGAAGCTGGTGACCAGGGCGAGCGCGTTCTGCCCCTGCACCTTGTGGTCGCGCAGGGTCACCGTGTTGCCGGACAGCAGCAGCTCTCCGCTGATGTCGCTCTGATGGTTGATGAAGCCCGCCAGCACGGCGGAGCTGAATCCCATCTCGGTGCTGAACAGGCTGCCGAGGCCGGTGGCGAAGGCCGCGAAGCCCAGCGACCCGCCGGACACCGCCGGATAGAGGTAGCCGCTCACACGGCCGCTTCCGGTCAGGGAATTGCGGATCTGCTCGGGCGAGGTGCCGCTGCCCTTGAGCTCGATGTCCATGACATTGATCTTGCCGTCGACGGCGACCATGAGGTGCTCGTTGCCGAAATTGTTGGTGCCGGCGGCGCCGCGCAGCATCTCACCCAGGTAGATCCCCTGCAGGCTGCCCTTGAGATCGAGCGCCAGCGCCGATTGAGTGGCATCGATCGTGCCGGCGAAATCGACGGCGCCGCCATAGAACTGGCCGGTGAGCTTGGCCAGCCTGAACAGGCCGTTCTCCAGCGTTCCCTGCAGGTCGGCATAGAGGAGCTTCACGGAAGCGACGGCGACTGCACTGGTCTCGAGAGTCAGGGTCGCATCGAAGGCGCGCAGGGCGGAGAGATCGATGGGCTTGTCGGTCGCCGCGCGCGGGGCAACCGAAAACGGCACGGACACGTCGGCCGCTTGCGGTTGCGGGGACGCGGCCGGCGCGGAGGCCTGTCCCGTCCCGGCGGCCGGCGACGGCGCCGAAACGCCCAGCCATTTGTCGAAGTCGAGCGTGCCCGGAATGCGCAGCTTGGCCGTGATGTGGGGCCGCTTGCCCAGGGCGGCATCGAGGTGGCCCTTCATCGGCGTCCCCAGCGCCGTGACATCGCCGTCGAAGGCGAAGCGGCGCTCGTCGCCCTTGAAGGCACCGGAGGCCGCAATCGCGCCGATGCCGCTCTGCGCCTGTCCGGTCGCCGCGGCCACAAGCCCGCTCGCATCCTGGGACTGGAGCGCGAAGCTCGGGAAGTCGAAATGGAAATTCTCGCCCAGGCCCAGCGTACCGGTGGCCCGCGCCGTGGCGCCGAGCAGGGTGACGCTGGCGTTACGCAGCGCAAGGGCGTCCATGGTGCCGACCACGCCGCCGGACGCCGACGCGGCACCGATCTTCCCGTTCACGAACTTCGGCAGGCCGGCGTAGTCGATGACCTTGTCGGCATCGGGCATGGTGGCGTTGAAGGTCAGGTCGTAGCGCGGCGCCGTGCCGAAATCGGTCACCGTGCCGCGGATATCCAGCTTGGCGCCCAGCAGATCGGCGACCTTGGCGGTGGCGAGCTTCAGCATGTTGGCCTGCACCGACGCATCGGCCTCGATGCCGTTCAGCGTCTGACCTCGAAAGACGAGCTTGGCCACCTTGGCCTTGAGGCCGAACACGGGCGCGGTCTTGTCGGGTGGCGAAGTGGCGGCCGGGGCGACCGCAGCCGGCGTGGCCGCGGGCGCGACGGGCGTACCGGCTGCCATACCGGCGGCGGGCGAGGCCGATGCAGCCGCCTCGACCGGCATGTAGGCATCGAGGTCGAAACGGTCGAGCTGCAGGCTCGCCGTCGCCGCCAGCGGCGTGCCGAAGGTGATGGAGCCGGCGCCGGTGGCGTGCTGGTCGTCGAGATCGATCACCAGATCGCCGAGCTGAACGCCGCTGGCCGTCGAGGCGAGCGTGCCCTTGAGGTCGAGCGCCTGCAGCCGGCCCACCGGCAGGCCCGACAAGTCGATCTCCAGCCACGCGAGCATGTCGCGCAGCCTCGGCCCGGCCAGGCTGACCTGGCCGCGGGCCTGCAACGGAACCGGCCCCGGCTTGGCGGTGGGCGCGGCCGTCGCGCTCGCCTGCAGCACCATGTCGCCCGGCAGCACGGCCTTGAGCCGCGGCACGGCGATCTCGCCCTTGTGGATCTCGAGCGCGACCGAGACGTCGCGCACCGTGGCCTTGCGGTAGAGCACCTGGGCGATGTCGAGCGACAGGGAAACATTCATCTCGGGAGGGAACGGCGAAAGCGACGCTGCCGTGGCCGGCGCCGTCGCCTGCGCGGCCAGTTTCGGCGCCGGCGGCCGGAACGCGCCCGGCGTCGCCAGAAGCTCCAGCCACTTCTCGATCTCGACCTTGGGAAGCGCGACGTGGCCGGTGAGCGAGGGCGCCTTGCCCTCCTCCAGCGCCAGCGTGCCGGAAGCCGTCTCGCCGCCCAGCGTCATCTTGAAGTCGGTGACGGCAAGCCGCGTCGGCGTGTATTCGATGCCGCCATCGAAGGTGAAGACCCCGCCTACCGGTGAGGCGAAGTGGGGCGCCGCCTGGCCGGTCGCCTGCACCGTCGCGCCGACGAAGTCGGTCAGCAGGCCGGTCGACACCGCGAGATGGCCTTTGATGTCGGCATTGACGCCCACCTCGCTGGTCGTGCCTTTGAAGTCGAGTTTGCCGCTCGACATCTGGAGGGCGAGCGCAATTGCGTTGCCCTGCTCGGTGTGCTCGCCCACGCTCACATCCAGCACCAGCGGCACGCCGTTCACGGTGGCCTTGCCCGAAATCGAGAACGGCCCGTCCAGCGAGCCGACCGACGCGGTCAGATCGAGCTGCTCGGCCTTCACGGTCTGGCCGCTGCGCGGATTGGTATAGGTGACGGTGCCCTGCACGATGCGCAGGCGGCCGATCGCCAGATGCATGCCGGACGCCGGCGCGTCAGCGGGCTGGTTGGCGCCGGCACCCGGCTCGAAGCGCCAGTTGGGCACGCCATTGGCGTCGGTCGCGAGCGCGATGACGGGCTGGTAGAGGGTCAACCGGCCGACCTCGACCTGGCCCTTGAGCAAGGCCAGCCAAGAGGGCGAGGCGCCCACCCAGCGTACGTCGACCATCTGCGCGCCTTCGCCACCCGGCGCATTGGCGAAGTGGACCTGGCGCGCGCTCACGCGCGGCCGCGGAAACATCGAGAGCTTGATCGGTCCTTCGATGACCAGCTCGCGGCCGGTGGCCTCCTTCACCGCGCGAACCAGGGCCGGCTTGTAGGCATCGACATCGATCAGGTAAGGCGCCAACGCCACGGCCATGATCAGCGGCCCGAGAATCGCGGCCGACGCCCAGCCGATCCTTCTAAGCACGGACATGGCCATAGCATAGCAAAACGCCTCGCCTTGCGAGAGGATGCCGGTGGGCGACAGCGGGCCGGTCGCCTGCTAGCCTCGTGCAAAAAGCGACCGCGAGGAAACATGGACGACATCGCCTTCGGCTTCCAGGCTGCGCCGGCCAGCGAGATGCACAAGTCCGACCAGGCGCTCTATCGCGAGGTCATGGAGGATTGCGCGCTCGGCCACCGGCTGGGCTACGACGCCGCCTGGCTGCTGGAGCATCATTTCAGCGACTACTACCCGACACCGAGCCCGCTGCTCTTCATGGCGCATATCGCGGCGGCCTTTCCCGACCTCTCGCTCGGCACATCGGTGCTGGTGCTGCCGTGGTACCACCCGCTGCGGCTGGCCGAGGAGATCGCCATGCTGAACAGCCTGACGCGGGGCACGCTCCATCTCGGCATCGGGCGCGGCACCGCCAAAATGGAGTACGACGCCTACAACGTCGACATGAACGAGGCGCGGGCGCGCTTCGCCGAATGCTACCGCATCATCGAGAAGGGACTGGCGGGCGAGGCCTTCACCCATGACGGCACGTTCTGGAAGATCGAGCGGCCGATCCGGCTCCGGCCCGAGCCGGCAGGCAAGAAGGTGCGCTTCTACGGCGCCATCGGCAGCCCGGGCAGCGCCGAGGTGATGGGCGAGCTGGGCGTAGCGCCGATCTGCCTCTCGACCTTTCCCGACAAGCTGCTGGCGAAGATCCTCGAACGCTGGCGGGCGCGGGCCGGCGCTGCGGTGCGCGACGCCATCCTGCCGATCTCGGTCAAGATGTTCATCGCCGACACGGACGAGGAGGCGCGCATGCTCGGCCGGCGCTACTACCCGCCCTACTTCGACCTGCAATGCACCCACTACGAGTTCGATGCCAATCCCTGGGCCGAGATTCCCGAATACCAGGATTTCAGCCGCATGTTCGCCAACCTGCGCAAGCTCACCGATCCGGCCGAGCTCGGGCCCTTCATGGACTCCAACCTGGTCGGCAGCCCGGCGACGATCTGCCGGCGCATCGACCAGCTCGCGGCGCTGGGCTTCAACTATTTCATGGTGTCGTCGGCGACGCCCGGCACGCCGATCGATCTGCGCCAGCGCATGATGACCCGCTTCGCCGAGGAGGTGTGCCCGCGCTACTCGCGCGCGATGCGCCAGACCCAGGCGGCGTGATCCCTCCGCGGGCTCGATGAACGTCAGATCAGGAGGCCTGGCGGCGCAACTTGTGGATCGCCTCGTCGAGCGCCGACAGGAAGCGCGAACGGTCGCGCTGGGACATCGGCCTGGGACCGCCGGTGATCTCGCCCATCGCGCGCAGGTGGGACATCAACTCGCGGTTCGCCATCGCCATGCCGATCGAGGAGGTCGTGAAGGGCACGCCGGTGTTGCCGATGACCGCGGCCCCCGCTTTCAGGCTGCGATCGGCAAGCGGGATGTCGGCGGTGACGACGATATCGCCCGGACCGGCGCGCTCGGCGATCCAATCGTCAGCGGCATCGAAGCTGCCGCTCACCACCACGAGCTCGATGCGCGGGTCGCGCGGCACGCCGAGATAAGAGTTGCTGACCACGTAGACCTTCAAGCCATGGCGGCCGGCGACGCGATAGACCTCCGCCTTCACCGGACAGGCGTCGGCGTCGATATAGATGGAAGTCGCCGCAGCCATTTCCGAGTCAGCCGGCCCCTGTCGTGTGGAGGGGCGCCACCTCATCACCGGATCGGTTCCGGAGCAAGACCAACGAAACGCCGGCGGTCCCTGCGGACCGCCGGCGCTTTCGATTCAAGTCCGGTTAACGGTCCGGGCTACCTAGTATGCGGCGAGATGATGTTGCCACGCGCATCCAGGCGATTGCCCTGGGCGTCGTAGCGGAAGCCATACTCGTCCTTGAAGGCGGTCTGATGCGGGCCGCTCTGCGCGGGCATCGTCATCGGCGCCTGGATCGGGGCCTGGGCCATGCTCGGGCTGGTGTTCACCGTCGTGCTCGACTGCATGCCGGCACCGCCGGCCGGACCGGCCTCGTCGCCGGGCTGCCGCACCCAGTCGTTGCGGCCGATCAGCGGCCGGCCGTAGGGATCATGCGGCTCATTGGTCTGCATGGTCTGGGCATAGGAAGCGCCGGAGGTCAGAATCAGCGCGAGGGCAAGCAACGTGCGTTGCATGGGACATCTCCTTGGGAAAGCCTGCAATGCTTTCCCAACGTCCCAGCGTCGGGGCGGGTTGCCTGACGAATCGGACGCCCCTCAGGACAATACGGAAATCTTCTTGCGCTCGATCAGCTTGAAATCGATGGTCGCGCCCAGGCCGGGCCCGTTGGGCACATGCACCAGCCCGTCTCGCCCGACCACGATGTCCTGCTCCAGGCCGTATTTCTGGGCGGCATCGGGCAGCAGGACCTCGAAGAATTCGGTGTTCCGGAGCGAGGCGATGACGTGCAGGTTGGCGACGTTGTTCAACGAATTGCCGCCGTGGTGCACTTCATAGTTCATGCGAAACGATTCGGCGAGATGGGCGCCTTTCACCACGGTGGTGATGCCGCCCTTGACCGCCACGTCGCCGCGCAGGAAGTCGGTGGCCTGCAGCATGATCCAGGGCTGATAGCCATCGAGGCCGGTGATGGGATATTCGGTGGCGAGAATGGGGATGGACAGAAGCTGCTTCAGCTTCACGTAGTTATAGATGTCCTGGTCGGCCAGCGGATCCTCGTACCAGTGGAACGCCATCTCCTCGACGGCGCGGCCGACGCGCAGCGCCGTGGGATAGTCGTAGGCCCAGGTCGAATCGAGCATGATGGTGTAGTCGCCGACCGCGCGGCGCACGGCTTCGCAGACCTTGATGTCGTCCTTCCAGCGCGTCGGCGGATGGATCTTGTAGGCCGCCCAGCCGTGCTCCTTGAAGCGCACCGCCTCGTCGGCGTAGGCCTCGGCCGAGGCCAGCACGGCCGAGCTGGCATAGGCGGGCACCGCCTCGCGATAGGTGCCGAGCAGGCGATGGATCGGCTGGCCGATGGCCTTGCCCAGAAGATCCCACAGCGCCACGTCGACGGCGCCGATGGCGCGCACGCCGGCGACACGCTGCCTCTTCCACAGATCGGCGACGAGCGCCTCGCGATGCAGCGGATTGCGGCCCATCAGAATCGGCTTCAGGTGACCGATCAGCCCCTGCCCGTCGGTGGTCGCCGCGTTGGAGGCCGAGCCCAGGAAGGCGTTGCCCTCGATGCCGTCGTCGGTCAGCAGCCGCAGCAGCCCGAGCGCGCTCGAGCCCGCGAACCTGCTGTGCTGGCCGTACTGCGTGGGCGGAATGTCGTCCCAGGCGAAGAGCGTCAGGGTGACGTCGGTGATCTTCATGGCCGTGGGCTCCGGTTTCTCTCGCGCCGACGATCAGTATAGACTGCCGCCATGTCCGACAAAGCCAGAGCTGAGCTCGCTCCGACCGGCGTCCTGCGCGCCGGCATCAACCTGTCCAACTTCCTGCTGGTCACAGGCCGCACTGCGAACGGCGATCCGGTGGGCGTGGCGCCCGACATGGCGCAGGAGATCGCCGCCAGCCTCGGGGTTCCGGTGAAGTACGTGCCGTTCAAGACGCCCGGCGAGCTCGCCGATCAGGCCGGCAACAATGTGTGGGACATCGGCCTGATCGGCGCGGAGCCGCAGCGCGCCGAGAAGATCGCCTTCACCGCCGCCTACGTCGAGATCGAGGCGACCTACATGGTGCCGCCAGGCTCGCCGATCACCGCCATCGCCGATGTCGACAGGAAGGGCGTGCGCATCGCCGTCTCGGCGCGCTCCGCCTATGACCTGTGGCTGGAGAACAACATAAAGAACGCCACCCTGGTACGGGTGAGCGGGCTGGACGCAGCCTTCAGGAAATTCATCGACGACAAGTTGGATGTGCTCGCCGGCCTGCGCCCCGGCCTGCTGAAGGATGTCGAGAAGGTGCCGGGGCTGAAGATCCTCGACGGCAAGTTCACCGCCGTGCAGCAGGCCGTCGGCACCAACCGGCCCAATACCGCCGGGGCGGCCTATCTTGCCGCCTTCGTGGAGGAGGCCAAGAAATCGGGCCTGGTGGCGCGCCTGATCGAACGCCACAAGGTCAAGGGTCTCTCGGTCGCCCCACCGGCCTAAGGCCCGGCGCTTTCAGTTGTGGCCGGCCGGACTCCGGCCACCTGATCTTGTCATGAAGATTTGTCACCGAAACGACGCAACCTTTGGGCAGCGCTCGGCGTTCTTGGGCTGTTGCGGGGGCAAGTGAGCGCGTATCCGGGGCGGACTCCCTTCGGAAGGATGTCTCCTGTTCGCAAACCCTTCGCCGAGACTGTGAAACGCTGGCAGGGGTGAGCGCGCCATGACCGCCGATGTCGAGACCGTACCCGCGGCCCCCGGCCTGCCCCCTTCGCCCTCCTCCCGCCGCGGCCCGGCCCCCAACGGCGTCGGCGCCGCCGACCTCAACGAATTGCAAAAGGCCATGGAAGCCATGCGGGCCGGCGACTTCTCGGTCCGCCTGCCGGCCGGCCGCGACGGTCCGCTAGGCCGCATCGCCGTGCTGTTCAACGAGATCGTCGGCGCCAACCAGATCATGGCCCAGCAGCTCGAACGCATCGGCAAGTCGGTGGGCGAGCAGGGCCGCACGCGCCAGCGGGTGAAGTTCGGCATTTCCACCGCCGCCTGGGGCGAGATGGAAAGCTCGGTGAACGGCCTGATCGACGACCTCGTCTGGCCGACCACCGAGGTGACGCGCGTGATCGGCGCCGTGGCGCAGGGCGACCTGCTGCAGACGGTGCGGCTCGACGTCGACGGGCGGCCGCTCAAAGGCGAGTTCCTGCGCGCCGCCACCATCGTCAACACCATGATCAAGCAGCTCTCGGTGTTCACCTCCGAGGTGACGCGCGTGGCGCGCGAGGTCGGCACCGAGGGCAAGCTGGGCGGCCAGGCCAAGGTGAGCGAGGTCACGGGCGTGTGGCGCGAGCTGACGGAGAGCGTCAACTCGATGGCCAGCAACCTGACGGCCCAGGTGCGCAACATCTCCGACGTCACCATCGCGGTGGCCAACGGCGACCTGTCGCGCAAGATCACCGTCGACGTGCGCGGCGAGATCCTGCAGCTCAAGGAAGCCATCAACACCATGGTGGACCAGCTCCGGTCCTTCGCCTCGGAAGTGACGCGCGTGGCGCGCGAGGTCGGCACCGAGGGCAAGCTGGGCGGCCAGGCCATCGTGCCCGGCGTCGCCGGCACCTGGAAGGACCTCACCGACTCGGTGAACGCCATGTGCGGCAACCTCACCGACCAGGTGCGCAACATCGCCGACGTGACCACGGCGGTGGCGCGCGGCGACCTCTCGAAGAAGATCACCGTCGACGTGCGCGGCGAGATCCTGCAGCTCAAGGACACCATCAACACCATGGTCGACCAGCTCAACGGCTTCGCCGGCGAAGTGACGCGCGTGGCTCGCGAGGTCGGCACCGAGGGCAAGCTCGGCGGCCAGGCCCAGGTGCCGGGCGTCGCCGGAACCTGGAAGGACCTCACCGACAACGTCAACTCGATGGCGACCAACCTCACGGCCCAGGTGCGCAACATCGCCGAGGTGACGACCGCCGTCGCGGGCGGCGACTTGTCGAAGAAGATCACCGTCGATGTGCGCGGCGAGATCCTGCAGCTCAAGGAGACCATCAACACCATGGTCGACCAGCTCAACAGCTTCGCCGGCGAAGTCACCCGCGTGGCGCGCGAGGTCGGCACCGAGGGCAAGCTGGGCGGCCAGGCCCAGGTGCCGGGCGTCGCCGGAACCTGGAAGGACCTCACCGACAACGTGAACCTGCTGGCCGCCAACCTCACCACCCAGGTCCGCAACATCGCCGAGGTGACCACGGCAGTGGCGGGCGGCGATCTTTCCAAGAAGATCACCGTCGACGCCTCGGGCGAGATCCTGCGCCTGAAGGAGACCATCAACACGATGGTCGACCAGCTCAACAGCTTCGCCGGCGAAGTCACCCGCGTGGCGCGCGAGGTCGGCACCGAGGGCAAGCTCGGCGGCCAGGCCCAGGTGCCGGGCGTCGCCGGAACCTGGAAGGACCTCACCGACAACGTCAACTTCATGGCCACCAACCTCACGGGCCAGGTGCGCAACATCGCCGAGGTGACCACGGCTGTCGCCAACGGCGACCTTTCCAAGAAGATCACCGTCGATGTGCGGGGCGAGATCCTGCAGCTGAAAGAGACCATCAACACCATGGTCGACCAGCTCAACGGCTTCGCCGGCGAAGTCACGCGCGTGGCTCGCGAGGTCGGCACCGAGGGCAAGCTCGGCGGCCAGGCCCAGGTGCCGGGCGTCGCCGGAACCTGGAAGGACCTCACCGACAACGTGAACCTGCTGGCCGCCAACCTCACCACCCAGGTGCGCAACATCGCCGAGGTCACGACCGCGGTGGCGACGGGTGATCTTTCCAAGAAGATCACCGTCGACGTGCGCGGCGAGATCCTGCAGCTGAAAGAGACCATCAACACCATGGTCGACCAGCTCAACGGCTTCGCCGGCGAGGTCACCCGCGTGGCGCGCGAGGTCGGCACCGAGGGCAAGCTGGGCGGCCAGGCCCAGGTGCCCGGCGTCGCCGGAACCTGGAAGGACCTCACCGACAACGTGAACCTGCTGGCCGCCAACCTCACCACCCAGGTGCGCAACATCGCCGAGGTCACGACCGCGGTGGCGACGGGCGACCTTTCCAAGAAGATCACCGTCGACGTGCGCGGCGAGATCCTGCAGCTGAAGGAGACCATCAACACCATGGTCGACCAGCTCAACGGCTTCGCCGGCGAAGTCACCCGCGTGGCGCGCGAGGTCGGCACCGAAGGCAAGCTGGGCGGCCAGGCCCAGGTGCCGGGCGTCGCCGGAACCTGGAAGGACCTCACCGATAACGTCAACATGCTGGCGACCAACCTCACCACCCAGGTGCGCGCCATCGCCGAGGTGGCGACCGCCGTGACCAAGGGCGACCTGACGCGGTCGATCCAGGTCGACGCGCTGGGCGAGGTGGCCGAGCTCAAGGACAAGCTCAACACCATGATCGACAACCTCCGTCTGACGACGGAGCGCAACACCGAGCAGGACTGGCTGAAGACCAATCTCGCCAGGTTCACCAACATGCTGCAGGGCCAGCGCGACCTCGGCACGGTCGGCCGGCTTCTGCTGAGCGAGCTGACGCCGCTGGTCGGCGCGCATCAGGCGGTGATCTACCAGACCGAGCACGACGAGGAGGGCGACGTGGCGCTGCACCTGCTGTCGGTCTACGCTGACAGCAAGTCGGGCCATTCCGAGACCATGCGGATCGGCGAGGGCCTGATCGGCCAGTGCGCGGCCGACCGGCGCCAGATCCTGATCTCCGACATGCCGACCACCCTGCATCCGATCGGCTCGGGCCTGTTCCAGGCCACGCCCAAGAGCATCATCGTGCTGCCCGTGCTGTTCGAGGGCCAGGTCAAGGCGGTGATCGAGCTGGCGTCGCTCAAGCACTTCACCGAGCTGCAGATCGCCTTCCTCGAGCAGCTCACCGCCTCGATCGGCATCGTGCTGAATTCCATCGAGGCCACCATGCAGACCGAAGGCCTGCTCGAGCAGTCGCAGAAGCTCGCCGGCGAGCTGCAGACCCAGCAGGGCGAGCTGCAGCAGACCAACGAGCAGCTCGAGCAGAAGGCCGCCCAGCTCGCCGAGCGCAACACCGAGGTCGAACGCAAGAACCAGGAGATCGAGCAGGCCCGCCGCGCCGTCGAGGAGAAGGCCTCGGAACTGGCGCTCACCTCGCGCTACAAGTCGGAGTTCCTGGCCAACATGAGCCACGAGCTGCGCACCCCGCTCAACTCGATCCTGATCCTGGGCCAGCAGCTCGCCGACAATCCCGAGGGCAACCTGCGCCCCAAGCAGATCGAGTTCGCCCGCACCATCCACGGCGCCGGCACCGACCTGTTGAACCTGATCAGCGACATCCTCGACCTGAGCAAGATCGAGTCGGGCACGGTGAGCGTCGACGCCGAGGAGATCTTTTTCTCCAACGTGCTGGAGACGGTGGCGCGGCCGTTCCGCCACCAGGCCGAATCGCAGGGGCTGTCGTTCGACGTCCAGATCGACCCGCAATTGGGACGCTCGATCATCACCGATTCCAAGCGCCTGCAGCAGATCCTGAAGAACCTGCTCAGCAACGCGCTCAAGTTCACCGCCCAGGGCAGCGTGCGGCTGCGGGTGGTGCCTGCCCAGGCCGGCTGGCGCCCGGACAACGCGGCGCTCAACCAGGCGAGCTCGGTGGTGGCCTTCGAGGTCACCGACACTGGCGTCGGCATCCCGGTCGAGAAGCAGAAGATCGTGTTCGAGGCCTTCCAGCAGGCCGACGCCAGCACCAGCCGCAAATACGGCGGCACGGGGCTGGGGCTCGCCATCAGCCGCGAGCTGTCCGCCTTGCTGGGCGGCGAGCTGACCCTGCGCAGCACGCCGGGCATCGGCAGCACCTTCACGCTCTTCCTGCCCACCATGTATACCGGCCCGCGCACGGCGCTGCGCCAGCAGCTTCCGGGCAGCGTGCCGCTGCCGCCGGTCGCCCTGCCCGAGCACCTGGTGGCCGACCAGTTCCCGGACGACCGCCACACCATCCAGCCGGGAGATCGCACGCTGCTGATCGTCGAGGACGATCCTAACTATGCCGGCATCCTGGTCGACGCCGCCCACGCCGCAGGACTGAAGGCCATCGTGACGGCGCGCGGCGCCGAAGCGCTCGACCTTGCGCTTCAGTACAAGCCGGTGGCCATGTCGCTCGACATCTTCCTGCCCGACATGCTGGGCTGGAACGTGCTCAGCCAGTTCAAACGCATGCTGGAGACACGGCACATCCCGGTGCAGATCCTCAGCATGGACGAGGACCGCCAGCAGGGCCTGGCGCGCGGCGCCTTCTCCTACCTCAACAAGCCGACCACCAGCGAGGGGCTGAGCACGGCGCTTGCCCGCATCAACGACTATGTGCGGCCGCGCAAGAAGCGCCTGCTGATCGCCGAGGACGACGAGGCCGAGCGGCTCTCCGTCGGCGAGCTGCTGGCCCATCCCGACATCGAGATCGTCACCGCCGATTCAGGCCGCGGCGCGCTCGACAGGCTGCGCACGCAGCGCTTCGACTGCATGGTGCTCGACCTGCGCCTGCCCGACATCTCGGGATTCGAGGTGCTGGAGGAGATCCAGAAGGACGCGGCGCTGACCGACCTGCCGGTCGTGGTCTTCACCGGCCGCGACCTCACGGCAGAGGAGGACGCCAAGCTGCACAGCATGGCGCGCTCGATCGTGGTCAAGGGCGCGGCCTCGCCGGAACGGCTGTTCGACGAGACGGCGCTGTTCCTGCACCAGGTCGCCGATAGCCTGCCGCCGGAGAAGAAGCGCATGCTGGAGCGGCTGCACAGCTCGGACGAGATGCTGGCCGGCCGCACCGTCCTCGTGGTCGACGACGACACGCGCAACATCTTCGCCCTGTCGAGCGCGCTGGAGCGCCGCGGCATGCGGGTGCTGACGGCGACCACCGGCCACGAGGCGATCTCGATCCTCGAGCGCTCGCCCGAGGTGGCGATCGTGCTGATGGACATCATGATGCCGGAGATGGACGGCTACGAGACGATCGCCCTGATCCGCGGCAATCCGGCGCTGCGCCGCCTGCCGATCGTGGCGCTCACCGCCAAGGCGATGAAGGGCGACCGCGAGAAGTGCCTGGAGGCCGGCGCGTCCGACTACCTGGCCAAGCCGGTCAACACCGAGCAGCTCTTCTCGGCGCTGCGGCTTTGGCTGCACCGGTGAGCGGCGGCGGACCGACCTCGATGGACAAGGTCAACATCCTGCTGATCGACGATCAGCCGGCCAAGCTCCTGAGCTACGAGGTTATCCTCGCCGAGCTCGGCGAGAACCTGATCAAGGCGAACTCGCCGCACGAGGCGCTGGGCATCCTGCTCAAGACCGACGATGTCGCCGTCGTGCTGATCGACGTCGTGATGCCGGGGGTCGACGGCTTCCAGCTCGCCACCATGATCCGCGATCATCCGCGCTTCCAGAAGCTCGCCATCATCTTCGTCTCCGCCGTCCAGGTCGACGAGACCGACCATCTGCGCGGCTACGAGATCGGCGCGGTCGACTATGTTTCGGTGCCCGTGGTGCCCACGGTGCTGCGCGCCAAGGTGCGGGTGTTCGTCGACCTCTACCGCAAGACGCGCCAGCTCGAGACGCTGAACGCCGAGCTGGAGGAGCGCGTCGCCGCCCGCACCGCCGAGCTCGAGGCGCAGACCGAGCGGCTGCGGCGCAGCGAGGAGCGCCGCTCCATCGCGCTCTCGGCCGGCGACATGGGCTCGTGGGAGGTCGACCTGGCGACGGGCCGCATCGAATGGGATGAAGGCGCCTACCGGATCTTCGGCGTCGATCCAGGAAGCTTCGAGCCGACCGTCGAGCGCGTCGAGGCGATGATGCATCCCGACGACCGCCAGAGCGGCTCGCTTGCCGCCGTCGTCGCGTCGCCCGAGTCCCGCTTCCAGACCGAGTTCCGGATCGTGCGGCCGAACGGCGAGGTGCGCTGGTGCTACGGCGCCGGCATCCTGTCGCGCGATCCGGCCGGCAAGCCGGTGCGCCTGAACGGCGTCACCGTCGACATCACCGAACGCAAGCGCGCCGAGGAACGTCTGGTGCTGCTGGCGCGCGAGGTCGACCACCGCGCCAAGAATACGCTGGCGGTCGTGCTCTCGGTGCTGCGGCTCACACGGGCGGCCACGACAGAGGAATTCATCACCGCCGTCGAGGGTCGCGTCCATGCGCTGGCCGCCACGCACAATTTGCTTTCCTCGACGCGCTGGGAAGGCGCCGATCTGCGCAAGATCGTCGAGGAGGAGATGGCGCCCTACCATGCCAACCACCGCCAGCGGGTGATCACCGCCGGCCCCGCGGTGACCCTGTTGCCGGCCACCGCCCAGGCCATGGCGCTGGCGCTGCACGAGCTCGCCACCAATGCCGCCAAGTACGGCGCGCTGTCGACCGAGACCGGCACGCTGAGCGTGACCTGGCGGACCGATCGCGACGCCCTGGTGCTCGACTGGACGGAGACCGGCGGGCCGCCCGCGGCCGAGCCGGCGCGGCTGGGCTTCGGCCTCACCATCGTGCGCTCCAGCATCGAGGCGCAGTTCCGCGGCGGCGTGGGCTATGCGTGGCGCCCCGAAGGGCTGCACTGCACCCTTTCCATCCCCACGGCGCAGATCGCCCAGCAACAACCCGCGGCCGAGGTGCCGGCACCGGCGCCCAACGATGGTGTCGAACGGCGCAGCCTCGCCGGCATGCGCCTGATGGTGGTCGAGGACGAGCTTCTGGTCAGCATGCTGCTGAAAGAGATCCTGGAGGCCCGCGGCGCCACGGTGGCCGGCCCGCACGGTCGGCTGGCCGACGGGTTGGCGGCGGCCCGGACCGAGCGGCTGGACGGGGCCATCCTCGACCTCAACCTGGCGGGCGAGCATGCCGATCCCCTGGCCGACCTCCTGCTGGCCCGCGGCATCCCGTTCGTGTTCATCACCGGCTATCAGCGCGACAGCCTGGACCGCCGATACGCCAACGTTCCCGTGCTGCAGAAGCCGATCGATGCCGGAGCACTGGAAAGCGTGCTGCTCGCCCTGCTGGGCAACGAGCCGCTGCTGCGCGCCGCCGACGGCAACTGAGCGCGCCTTGCCGATCCGACTTTCCGAGAATTTCCGCGCCCTCTTCTATGCGCCCTTCTACGCCGCCCAGGCGACCGGGGCCTTCGCCGATGCCGGCGTGGAGGTGGCGCTCAGCCCTTCGAACGATCCCGCCGCCGCCGCCCGTGCGCTCCGCGCCGGCGAGGTCGATGTGATGTGGGGCGGCCCGCTCCGGGTGATGATCGCCCACGATAGCGAGCCACAGGCCGATCTCGTCTGCTTCGCCGACGTCGTGGCGCGCGATCCGTTCTTCGTGATTGGCGCCACTCCGCGTCCTGACTTCCGGCTGGCCGACCTCGCCACGGTGCCGTTCGCCTCTGTGTCGGAGGTGCCGACGCCGTGGATCTGCCTGGCCGATGATCTCCGCCGGGCCGGTGTCGATGCCGCGCGTCTCGACCGTATCTCGGGACCGACCATGGCCGAGAATGCCGCCGCCCTTCGCGCCGGAAAGCTCGCGGCCGTGCAGCTCTTCCAGCCCCATGCGGAAGAGCTGATCGCGTCGGGCGCCGGCCATGTCTGGTACGCCGCCGCCTCGCGTGGCCTCACCGCCTACACCACCCTGGTGACGCGCCGTGACACGCTCTCGCGCCGAGACGACGACCTTCTGCGCATGACCCGTGGCCTGCATCGCACCTTGCGCTGGTTCGCGGCCACACCCGCGGCCGAGATCGCGCGCAGCCTGGAGAGCTACTTCCCCGACGTGGGCCACGCGATCTTCGCCGCCGCCATCGACCGCTATCGCGCGCTCGGCCTGTGGGCCGTCGATCCGGTGATCCGGCGCGAAGGCTACGACCGGCTGCATGCCGCCATGCGCGCGGCTGGCGCGCTCGGGCGGGACGTGCCCTTCGAGGCCTGCGTCGATACGAGCCTGGCCCGGCGCGCCATCGCCGACGGCGGCGCTACGGTTTGATCGTCACACAGCCCGGCTCGATCGCCGTCTTGGCGATCTCGACGAAACGCTCCAGGGGGCAGGACTTCTCGCGGGCATAGGCGTCGCAGGCCGGCAGCTCGACCGCCTGCATGCCGGGCGGCGAGGCGAAGGTCAGTTCGCTCTTCTCGCGCATCTGCTGCAGGGTCTGGGCGTAATAGGCGACCCGCACATAGAGCTGGCCCGTCGAGACCTCGCGATAGAGCTCGAAGGCCAGCGCGCCGCCGGGCGAGGCTTCGTTGGCCTGAAAGCCCGGAATCTGCCAGCCCAGCCGGAGCAGGCTTCCAATGTTGTAGATGTTGTCGTCGTGGCCGACCAGAAGCGCGAAGCGCACCGGTTCGGCGATCGCCTGCAGGCCGGGGAACTTGTGGCCGTCCTGCAGGGTGGTCACGATCTGCGTCAGCAGGTTGGAGCCCTCCTGGCGAGCGATCGCCACCGTCTTCTGGGTGAGATCGACATCGAGGCGGTGGATCGACAGCAGATCCACCAGGGCGGCGTCGCTCGCCAGACGCCCCCAGGCTACCTGGTCCATCGGCCAGCCCTCCGCCGCCTCCATGAGAAAAGTCTCGGCAGCGGTCGATCCCAGGCCCACCGCCCCTCCGAGCCTGGCCTTGCCATTGTCGCCCACCTCCAGCGAGGTCGGCGCCGACGACAGGCCGCAGGCCCGTCCTCCCGCCGGACAGAGGATGGCGTGCATGGCGGCAAGCTGCGGCCCGTATTCGCGCGTCACCGAACTGAAATCGCCGCCGATGCGGGTCAGGATCGCCGTCCGGTTGCTGCCCGGGTCCATCGGGCAGGACGGCGACGCCTGAGGATGGAACAGCGGATCGGGCACCGCCGGATCGTCCTGGTTGCGCAGCTCGAGACTGCCGCAGCGCGGATACATGCCGGCCAGAAGCGATGCGCCGCTCACCCGCGTCCGCTGATCGAGATCGGCCCAGGCGGCAACCGTGCCGGTGGGCGGGCAGTCGTCGGCCTGCACCAGCCCGCGTCCGCCATAGAGCACGCGATAGTACCCGCCCATCAGCCGCATCAGCTCCGCGCCGCGCAGGGTCACAAACCCCGTCGGCACCGGCCAGGTGGGCCAGGGCGTGGCGGCGAAGCGGTCGAGTTCCTCATTCGATTCGAGCGGCGCGCGCACGCCGTGGCGGCTGAGCAGCACCGCGCGCTCAAGCTGCCAGCCCGGTGGTATGGGCAGGATCTGGGCCTGGGCAGAGGCGAAGCCGGCCATCAAAGCCGGCATGAGCAAAAGAACAAGGACGCGTAGGCGCATGGAACTCCCCCGCCCCGCACTATGCCGCCAGCAGGTCCCGCCCGTCACGCGTCCTGTGACAATGATGCTGCGACGAGTTTGCAGGCCACGACATCACCGGCCATGGCCGCAAGGGCGCGCCGGTGCTAGCCTTGATGTATGCCTGTGCATTGGACCTTCTCCCATCCTCAGCGACTTGTCGTTGCCGTTGCCAAGGACAGGGTGACGGTAGCCGACATCGAGCAATATTTCGCCGGCGTCACCGCCGAAGGCGGCATGTCCTATCGCAAGATCTTCGAGATTTCCCATTCGCTCGGCGCCCTGAACGAGGAGAACCTGAAGGCGTTCGGCCAACGAGTCGTGTTCTACGCCCAGCATGGCCAGATCGGTCCCCTGGCGATCGTGGCCGCGTCCGACGAGAGCTATGCGCAGGCCGCGATTTTCGCCGCCTCCGCGCAAGTCCAGCGGCCGCTGCAGATCTTCCGCGAGCTGCACGCTGCGCGCCAATGGCTCGATGCGCAGCCCGTGCCGCTCGCTTCCGACCGGACCTGAGCGGCGGCGCTCAGTCGGTGTTTTCCACGGGCGGCGGAGTCCAGGCGCCTTTCAGAGTGGCGGATTTCGGCCAATAGGCGCGGATGTAGAGTGAGAAATCCTCGCCCTTGGGCACCGGCAGCCAGTTGGTGCGCTGCTCCTCCGGCGGCGGATCGGCCTGCAAGTAAATCGTGAGCGAGCCGTCGGGATTGAGCTTGAGGTCTCTGTTCTTGGTGCCGATCGAATAGCGCTTGATGTCGTTGGGCGCGAAGAAGTGGTGCTTGTTGTAGAGCGCCAGCGACCAGAAGCCGTTGACCGGCGGCGTCAGGCCCTTGGGAAATGTCACGGTGTAGCGGTTGTCGCCGTTCAGGCGCGCCCCGGCCGCATCGAGATCCTGATAGAAATATTTCGCCTCGTCGGGCGCATTGACCAGGATGTTGGACCGGGCCACGGCGGTGCGCGTGAAATAGTCGGTGCCGAAGGCCGCACCGTTGGCGACGGTGCTCCAGTGATAGGGCAGTTGCCGACCCCAGACGCGGAAGTCGAACAACGGCTCGACCAATTCGCCGTCGGCGGCGACCGCCGCCTTGATCATCGCCTCCTTCCGTCGCGGGTCGGCATTGGCCGCCTCGAGCAGGGCGTGAAGCTGGGCGTAGCGCGCCTCCTCTCCCGGCAAGGGCGGCGCATCAGCCAGCACGGCGCCGAGCTGATCGGCGAATTTCTCCGGCGCCACCCATTTGATCTCCTCGCCGCCGTCATCCGGCGCGGCGGCCTGCGGGATCTTGCTCCAGTCCATGCTCTTCATGGCGCCGTCGTATTCCGACAGCGGATAGATGAGGACCTGCCGCAACGGCGCCTGGACGGCGCGCTTGTCCTGCGGCGTGTCGTCCTGAAAGATGCGCGGCGCTATGACGGCCGTGTTGGTCGAGGCCCGGAACACCTTGGCGATGCCTGGCGGCACCTTGCCCTGCCAGCGCGGACCGACCAGCAGATAGAAACCCGGCTTGGTGTCATACATCTTGCCCAGCTGCACGAAACTGTCGGTGCGCAGGTCGACCGCCTGATAGAGCCAGAAGCGATCGCCGAAGTCGGGCACCTGCACGACGACCGGCGAGACGTCGAGCGCCAGTACGCCCAGACCGTAGACCATGTCCTGGCTGGGGCAGTCGACCAGCCGCTCGGCCGGACCGGCATAGTCGGTGAGCATGGCGAGCCGGTTGAGAGGAGCGCTGACGGCGAGGCCACTGCGCACGACCTTGGTGACCTTGGCTGCAGCCAACCGCCGGTTGTAGATGTCGAGCAGCGGCCAGGCCCAGAAATAGGCGTCGCGACCCATCAGCGCGGCATACTCGTCGGTGATCTTGACCTCGGGATCGGGCCCGGGCGGCGAGTGCGCCAGCGCGAAGAATGGTGCGAGAAAACCGATGAGCAGGCCGATGACGGGCAGGAGGGCACGGAAGGTCGCAATCATGGCCTTCCCCCTAGCCGCGGAAAGCGGCGATTGAGTGTCCGTCAAATAGGCTTGGCGAGTGACTGCGCGATGTTCTTGGCCAGCATGTCGAGCGTGTAGAACTTCATCAGCTGGTCGCGGCCCCAGGACAGTTCGACGGACTCGATCATCATCATCGAGGCAAGGCGCCGCGAATCGTCCTGGAAGGTCTCCGCGCGCGCCTTGCGGCGCGCCTCGTAGCGCGCCAACGCACCGGTCAGGAAACGTGCATCGGTACGGCCGAGCTCGTCGTCGAGCACCGCCGCCGACTCGAGCGCCATCGAGGCGCCGATGCCCGCCGTCGGCAGGAAGGCGCAGGCGGCGTCGCCCAGCAGGGCAACGCGGCCCTTCACCCAGTCCTTGCTGCGGATGTCCGACAGGTTCCACCAGAAGGTGTCGCCGAGATCGTCCGGCAGCGCCGCCAGCAGGTCGGCGACCGTGGGCCCGAGGGCGGAGAAGTGCGCCCTCACCTTGCGACCGTCGCGTCCGATGGCGTCGGGTCCCATCGTGCGGGTCGGCGCCGCGGCAACCACGCCGAGGCCGCCCTTGACCGGATACACACCGAGGAACCGGCCGGCTCCCCAATGTTCGCGTACCGCGGTGGGCGGCCTCGTCGTGTCGCGGACCACCCACACCCAACAGCCCCAACCCGTGTCGTGGTCCGGCGCCTCGCCGAACAGCTTGCCGCGGACGGTGGAATGGATGCCATCGGCTCCGACCAGCAGGTCGCAGGTGTCGTGCGTGCCGTCGGACAAATGCACGGTGACGCGATCGGCGGCCTCCTCGAAATCGGTCACTGTCGTGCCGAAATGCAGCGGCGCGTCCGCGCAGCGCTTGCGCAGCAGCGCCAGAAGCTCGCCGCGCATGAGGCCGCCCGAATAGCCGAACCCGTCGAGCATCGGGCCGAGCGCGTAGCTGTGGATCTCCGCGCCGTGGCCGTTGCACACCGTGTAGGTCTCCATCCTTTCGCTGACCGCCAGGAAATCGTCCATCAGGTCGAGCCCGTGGAAGACGCGGGCGCCGATCGGATAGAGACCGAGCATGTAACCGCTATGGTCGAAGTTCGGTGCGCGCTCGTAGAGCTCCGCCGCGACGCCGCGCTGGCGCAACAGGGCGGCCAGGGCCATTCCGCCGATGCCGGCGCCTGCGATCACGATCTTCATGGAAGTCGACTCCTTCGAGGTTGCCTCATCTCGCGCAGCATCCAGCCCAGCCAGACGACGGCGAGCACCGGCATTCCGACGAGTCCGACCATCAAGGCGAGATCTGTCAGGCCCGCCTGCTGGGTCAGCAGCGCACCGGCGGACAGGAGGCCCGCCACGATCTGGTACAGCGCCGCGAAGCGATTGAAGGCGATCCATCCGACGCCGACGCCGGCCTGCGCCGCCGTGGCGCAGGTGAGCCAGGTCGCGATGCCCGCCGGCAGGAAGCTTGCGACGGACAGCCAGTTGCAGGTCGCGTTGAGATCGTCGAGCCAGGCCGCGGCAACATCGGGTGCCAGCAGCGGCGAGCCGGTGCGCAGGAGCTGGGCGGCGCCCAGCATCCGCACATCCGCCAGGACGCCCAGCGTGCCCGAGACGGCGAACAGCAGCACGATCGCCGGCCCGCGCAGGCCCGGCTGCGGTCTCAGCCATGCCACGAGCGAGGCGCCCAGCAGCGCGATGGCGCAGTCGGCGACGAAGAACAGCGCGTAGCCCCCGACATACCAGCCCCAGCCGGCGCGCAGCAGCGCGAGGTATTCGGCCGTGATCGGCGCAGGCGGCGTCGTGGGCGCCGACGCATAGGCCGCCATCACCAGCACGGTGCCGACGATCCAGCTTGCGAGCAGGATGACGGCATGCAGGCGCGCCAGAGGATAGTCCCCGGGACAACGGTCGGAAGCGTTCATGGGCACATGTTACGCAACCGGTCCGCCGGCTGCGTCGGCGCGTCCGACCGATTTTTCGTGTAGGTTCCGCACCTACAGGAAGGAGAGGCGCGACGCGCCCGCGTCCATGGTCCAGAAGGCAAGCGTTCTCATCGTCGACGATCATTCCATCGTCCGTTTCGGGCTGGTGCAGATCCTTGAGGCTGACCCGCGCTTCGCGGTCTGCGGCGAGGCCGAAAGTGCACTGGAGGCAAGACGGCAGACGCAGCTCGCCCAGCCCGATCTTGTCATCTTCGATCTCGTGCTGGGCGGTCGGGACGGGCTGTCGCTGCTGCAGGAGCTGCAGGCGTTGTCTCCCTCGACGCACATCCTCGTCTACTCGGCACAGCCGGAGCAGGTTTACGCCCCGCGCGCCTTTCAAGCCGGCGCCTGCGGCTATCTCATGAAGGATGCCGGCATCGAGAAGGTGCCCGAGGCGCTGGCGGCGCTGCTGCGCGGCGAACGCTACGCCAGCGACGCCGTCCAGCGGGCCATGTTCCAGGACGCCGCCGGCGGACGCCCAGGCGAACTCGCGGTGCTTTCCGACCGCGAATTGCAGGTCCTGCGCCTCCTGGGGACGGGACTCGGCACGGCTGAGATCGCCGCCTCGCTTTCGCTCAGCATCAAGACCATAGGCACCTACCGCGAACGGCTGAAGGTCAAGCTCGGCGCCGAGAACGCCCTCCAGCTCGAGCGCCGCGCGGCAGACTTCGTCCGAACCGGCAGCCTCTAGGCATGGCATCGGTGCCCGTCGAACCGGAGCCTGCGGCAGACTTCCGGCGCGAGCTCATCACCATCAACCTGCGGCGCATCCCGTGGCTGCTCGCGGCCTCGATGCTCCTGTCCCTGTGGACGATCGCAAGCCTGTGGCACGACGAGCCGTGGGCCTGGCTGCGGCGCCTGCTGATGGTGGATCTGGCAAGCGCCGGACTGCTTCTCGCGCTCAACGCCCGCCTGCGACGGCTGCCCGTCACTTCGCCATGGCCAACGCTTTACGTCTGGGCGACGATCTTCCTCGCCCTCGCCTACATGGACGGCTACTACTTCCTGGTCGGCCGCTCGGTCGGGCAAAGCCCGGTCTATATCCTGGGCGTGATCACCGCCGCGACGGTGTTCCTGCTGCCGCCGCGGCAGTTCCTGCCGCTCCTGATCGTCAACCATCTGGCCTATTGCGCGATCCTGCGCATCACGGTCGGCGATGCCGACTTCTTCCCGATACTGATCGAGAACACGACCGGCGCCACGGTCGCCGGGCTGGTCTCGATCCTGCTCTACCGGGCGCGGCGCGAGGAATATCTGCGGCGCCGGGCGTTGGCGGCGGCCAACCGCATCCTCGAAAAACGCAACGACCAGCTCAACGACCTGATGGCCATCACGGCGCACGATCTGCGCAGCCCCCTGGTCGGCATGCGCGACCTCCTCGTGCTCGCCGGCCGCACGCGTCCGCAAGGCCGGCTCGGCGAGATGCTCGAGCGCCTCACGGCGACCTGCAGCGACCTGATCGCGCTTGTGAGCCGCCTGCTCGATGCCCATGCCGCCGAGGAGCAGGCGGAGAAACCGCTGGCCCTCCAACGGTGCGACGTGCGCGACCTTCTGACGGCGGCGGTCGAGCGCGCCCGCCTGCGCGCCGACCCGCGCGAGATCGCCGTGACGCTCGAACTGCCGTCGCACCCGGTGCACCTGACGGTCAATCCTCCGGCGCTCGGCCAGGTGCTCGACAATCTTCTTTCCAACGCCGTCAAGTTCTCGCCGTCAGGGGGCGCCCCGATCCTCGTGCGCCTGGCGCGAGACGGCCAAGGCTGGCGCTGCGACATCGCCGACGCCGGTCCGGGCATCCCGGCGGAAGAGCGCGCGACGCTGTTCCAGAAATTCCACCGCGGCGCCAACGTCGCGGCGACGGGCGAACAGGGCAGCGGCCTGGGCCTGTTCATCGCCGCGACCCTGATGCAGGCCATGGGCGGGCAACTGTACTACCAGGCCCTCGCGCCCTGCGGATCGCTGTTCCGGATCGACTTCGGCGACGCTACTGCTTCAACGTCTTCTGAAGCGTGATCTCCGCATTCAGCACCTTCGACACCGGGCAGCCCTTCTCGGCGGCCTCGGCGAGCTTGTCGAAGGTCGCCTGGTCGAGGCCGGGCACCTCGGCCACGAGGGTGAGCGCCGACTTGCTGATCTTGAAGCCCTGACCCTCCTGGTCGAGGGACACGGCGGCCTCGGTCGAAAGCGATGTCGGTGTGAAACCCGCGGTCTGGAGCTGGAAAGCGAGCGCCATGGTGAAGCAGCCGGCATGGGCGGCCGCGATCAGCTCCTCGGGATTGGTGCCCTTCTCTCCCTGGAACCGCGTCTTGAAGGAATAGGGTGTCGTCGAAAGCACGCCGGAATTGGTTGAAAGATTGCCGCTGCCGTCTTTTCCCGTTCCGCGCCACTCGGCGCGTGCCTTGCGGATCATGAGGACCTCCGTGATTGGTGGGAGGAGAGCTTGCACCCGTGACGTGACAACGTCGATACAGCCAAAGGTGTGGCCTATATCGTCCAGAGGTTTGCGCCGATTCGCCGCTGCGGATGCCCGGTGTTAGGGTCGCCCGGCAGAGGGAGATGTTCATGCGGTCGATTTTGTCCGGGCTCGTGTTTGCGCTGCTGGTCATCGGATGCGGCGCGACGTCCTGGGCGCAGAACGGGCTGGAGCGCTTTGAAAAGGAGATCAAGCCGCAGCTCGCGTTGAAGGCTCTCACCTACGCGAGCGGTTCGCCGCTGGGCGACTTGGGCTTCGTCCTCAACGATGTGGTGGCCGTGGTGCCGGCCAATGCGGCGACCGGCGACAAGGAAAGCACCGTCAAGATCGACAAAGTGACGGTCGAGGAGATCGATTTCGACCGGCTGAAGTCGGACGCCAAGCCCGACGACGCGCCGCGCTTCGCCAAGCTCAAGCTCGAAGGCATGACGGGCGACGACGAGGTGTTCGCCGCGTTGCGGCCCTACGGCGTGCCCAATGTGCCGGTCGACATTGCCCTCGACTATCGCCTGGATCCCGAAGCCAAGGTGCTGGATCTCAGGATGCTGGAACTCAACCTGCGTGGTCAGGCGAAGATCGCTCTCGCCCTGGTGATGGACGGCGTCGGCAACAAGTCGGACATGGCCGATGCCATGGACGAGGGCAGGCTGCGCACGGCCTCCTTGACGCTCGACGACACCGGGTTGCTGGCCAAACTGGTGCCGGGCTTCGCCGAGGAGGAAGGCGTCAAAGCCGACGACTTGGTGCGGACCACCCTTGAAACCCTCGCGGGGTTTGCCCAGTCGCAAGGCCCTGAAACACTGAAGGCGCTCGACGCGGTGGCCTCCTTCATCGCCGATTGGAAGGAGCCCAAGGGCCCGCTGGCGCTTGGGCTGAAGCCCGCCAAGACGGCCGCGCTGTCCGATCTCGACAAGATCATGGTGCCCAACGCGCTTTCGACGGTGTTCGGTTTCACCGCCAGCTATGCGGGCACCACGGCAGGCGCGGCCACGCAGGGCGCGCCCGCGGCGAAGTAAAGCCTGATCCCGCTCGCCAGGGCGCGCGAAACGCGGTCAGCGACTGTAAGGCCGGCGCGCCCGATCGATTTCGGCCTGGGTCGGGCGATAAGGCGCCCCCGCAGGGTCGAAGCGCTTCCAACCCTCGCCGGTGTAGGTGGTCCGGCGTTCCGCCGCACTGATCGGCCCGTGGCCGTCCATGATCCTCTCGGCCAGCGCCACCTGATCGTCGGCCACGCGCACGGTCACCATCGTGCCGCCGCGACGGACGGCCTCGCAGTAGACATGGGCCTCGTGTTCCGGCACGCCGGCCGAGACCAGCGCGCCCACGACTCCGCCCGTCGCCGCGCCGGCCGCAGCGCCGACGGCGGTGGCCGCCAGCGCGCCTGCCGCCACGACCGGACCCAGGCCCGGAATGGCGATGATGCCGAGTCCGGCGAGCAGGCCCGCCGTGCCGCCCAAGGCGGCGCCGACGCCGGCGCCCGGCCCCGCGGCCGACGGCTCTTCGACGCGGGCGGTCTCATCGCAGACATACTTGTTGGCGATCAGGTTGATGTCGGAGGCGGCGATGCCGGCCGCTTCGAGGTCGGCCACGACCTCGCGGGCCTGGCCGTAGCTGTCGTAGACGCGAGCGATGGTCCTCATGATGTTGCTCCTTGAGTGAGGTCGATCAGTTGATGACGACGTTGCCCTTGTAGTCGACGGCCACCTTCACGCTCTGGCCGTCCTTCATGGCGGTGCCGCGCCAGATGCCGTCACCGTCCTTGACCAGCGAGGACACGCTGGTGAGGCCGGCGGCCAGCACGCGATCCTTGGCCTGGCCCTGCGGTGAAGCTGTTGGCGCCCTTCAGCGGCGCGCCCGCTTCCGGCGCCTTGGCCATGAACACGTCGTTCTTGCAGGCACGCATGAAGTCCTGCTGCGTGATCTTTCCATCGGCCGGCGTGACCTGGGCGCGGACGCGATAGTAGGCGAGGTAGCGGTCCGCCTCGGGACCGACCAGCACGCCGTCGCCGTTGCCGTCGGCGCTCTTCCACTGGGCCGCGCAATCGGCGTCCGACGCCGCGAAGGCCGCGCCCGGTACCGCAACGCAGCAGGCGGCGAGCAGGGCCAGTGCAGATTTCTTCATCTCTCCTCTCCACATCGGTAGGCGGGCTGTGCAGAGGAGAACGACCGGCGCAGCAACCCGTTCCGCCGAGGGGACGTTGGTCAGGCAGCGGCGTCCGTCCCGGGCGTCGCACAAGGAAGATGGAGGGCTAGCGATGAACAATCCCAAGGACCGCAATCCGCAGCAATCCCAGCAGGAGCGCGATCAGCAGCAGCGCGAGCGCCAACAGCGCGAGCAGCAGCAGCGCCAGAACCAACAGCCCAACCAGCAACCCAATCAGCAGCCGGGCCAGAAGCCCGGCCAGCCGCAGCACAATCGCAGCGAGTAGGTTCGCCACGAGATGAGGGAATGCCCGCCATCGGCGGGCATTTCTTTATCGAGAGTTCGGGAGCAGCAAGATGATCCGGAAAGCCGCAATGCCTCCACGCGAGCCGTCGCCTGTTCCGCCGGAGCCCGGGCAAGGCCGACCCGATTCCCCCCGAGATGCCGCAGCCCGGCGGACCCGCGCCGGAGGACATGCCACCGGCTCCGCCACATCCGACGGGGCCGCCAGCACCCGTAGCGTGAGAGCGTCGAGCCTTCGAGCCGCCTGCTGACGAATCCGTTACCGGGTTACCGTTGCGATCGCTTGTCGGAAGTCACAGGCGCGGACATGATCGAGGGCACTCAACAAGGGGAGTGCCTGTCGTCATGAATCTCGACGCGATCGCCACGGCGTGGGCGCCACGCCTGCTCAGCATCCTGCGCATCATGGCCGGCCTGATGCTCCTGGAACACGGAACGGCCAAGCTTCTGAAGTTCCCGGTCGTGCCGTCCATGGCCAATCTTGAACATGTCGTCGCTGCCGGGCATTGCCGGCTACTTCGAGCTGGTCGGCGGTGCGTTGTTGTTCCTGGGCCTGTTCAGCTCGTCCGGTGGCCTTCATCATGTCCGGCATGACGGCGGTCGCCTACTTCGCCGCCCATGCGCCGCGCGGCTTCTTCCCGATCCTGAACGGCGGCGAGCTGGCCATCGTCTACTGCTTCGCCCTGTTGTATCTGGCGGCGGCTGGCCCCGGCCCCTGGAGCATCGACGCTGCGCGCGCAAGAACCGCTTAACGTCCCTCGCTTGGGATTGTAAGGAGGAAGGACGGCCGCTCCTGAGCGGCCGTCTTGCCGCAGGACGACGGCGCAAGGCTGAGGGAGGGAAGCGGTCATGGCGCTGAAGAGAGTGGCTCTCGAGATCGGCATGGGCACCGATATCCGTGGCGGCGACTACACCAAGGCCGCGGTGCGCGCCTTGCGCGACGCGCTGTGGCACAACTCGCTCACCGTCGCCGGCGCGCTCGGCAAGTCGAGCGACGACATGCAGGTCGAGGTGCTGATCGGCGTGCCCAAGCCCGAGCAGGTCGACAAGAAGGAAGTCCTGGCGGTGCTGCCGCACGGCACCGGAACGGTCAGCGTGGTCGAGGGCGGGCTGGAAATTCCCAACGAAGCCGGCACGGACAGGACGGTGATCGCCCAGGCCGCCGCCGTCGTCCGCCTCGACGTCTGAGGAGATCGCCATGCCCGCAAAACGCGTCATCCTCGAGCTCGGCACCGGCAATGACCTGCATGGCGGCGACTACACCAAGGCCGCTTTGCGCGCCGTGCAGGACGCGCTGCACCACAGCTCGCTCACCATGATCCGCACCCTCGGGGTGAATCCCAAGACCGGCATGTTCGTCGACGTCACGATCGGCGTTCAGCAGCCCGCCAAGGTGGACCTCGAGAAAGTGCGGGCCTCGCTGCCGCACGGCATCGTCACGGTGAAGGCGGTCAAGGGCGGCCTCGACGTGCCCGATCCCGAAGGCAACGACATCGCGGTGATCGCCAGCGCCGCCGTGTGCGTACGCCTGGAGCTGGCCTGAACCATGCGCCGCAGCGAGGACCGGATCCTGACGACCCATGTCGGCAGCCTGCCGCGCAATCCGGCGCTGAGCGACCTGCTGATCCGCGACGAGGCCGGCGAGACGGTCGATCGCGCGGAGCTGTCGCGGCAGTCCGAGCGGGCGGTGCGCCACGTGGTCGAGCGGCAGGTCGCCAGCGGCGTGGACATCGTCAGTGACGGCGAACAGCCGCGCGTCGGCTTCCAGACCTACGTGGCGCAACGCATGCGCGGCTTCGGTGGCGAATCGGCGCGGCCGCGGCCGCGCGACTACACCGATTTCCCCGCCCTTGCCGCGCAGCATCGCCAGCGTTTTCCCCGGCGCAGCAAGGTGTCGAATGCGCCACAGGCGATCACGGAAGTCGCCTACGACGATCTCGCTCCCGCCCGGGAAGAGTGCCGCATGTTTCGATCGGCGCTGGGCGGCCTGCCATCCGCGCCGGCCGATGCCTTCATGACGGCGGCGTCGCCCGGCATCATCGCCACGACGATGCTGAACGCGCACTACGGCAGCCACGAGGCCTACGTCTTCGCCCTGGCCCGCCAGATGCGCAAGGAGTACGAGCTGATCGCCCGCGAGTTCGTGCTGCAGATCGACGCGCCCGACCTCGCGATGGAACGCACGGTCCTCTTCCAGGACAAGACCGCCGCCGAATTCCTGAAGATCGCCGAAACCCACGTCGCGGCGCTGAACGAGGCGCTGGCCGCCATCCCGCGCGAGCGCGTCCGGCTGCATTGCTGCTGGGGCAACTATGACGGGCCGCATATCCACGACATTCCCCTGTCGGACGTGCTGCCGGTGCTGTACCAGGCGAAAGTCGGCGCGCTCAGCCTGGAGTTCGCCAATCCGCGCCATCAGCACGAATATGCCGCGCTCAAGAAGGCCAAGCTGCCGCCCGAGTTCGTGCTGCTGCCGGGCGTGATCGATTTCGACGACGAACTTCGTCGAGCATCCGGAAGTCGTCGCCAACCGGATCTGCGAAGCCGTCGATGCCGTCGGCGACCGCAGCCGCGTCATCGCGTCGAGCGACTGCGGCTTCGGAACCTTCGCCGGCTCGGAGCTGGTCGCCGAAGACGTGGTGTGGGCCAAGCTGCAGAGCTGCCGCGACGGCGCGGCCATCGCGACGCGACGCCTGTGGGGCCGGGCGTAGGCTGCGCACCCTCAGGCGCAGCCTATCGACAGTCAGCCGGCCGTTTACTTCGAGGCGCCAGCCGGATTTTCATCGGTGGTCCCCGCCGCGCACGGCACGCTGACGTAGGCCATCTTGTCGGTCGACCAGGCCTCCGGACCGCACTTGGCGCTGGACGGCGCACTCGCGGTTTGCCCGGGCTGCTCCTGTCCACCGGTGCAGGGCACGGTGACGTAGTTCATCTGGGCCGTCGACCAGGTTTCGATGCCGCACTTGGCCGGCGCCGGCGTCTGCGCGGACGCCGTGACGACGCCTCCCAGCGTCAGGGCAGCGAAGGTTGCGATTGTCAGGATTGAAAGCGGACGAGACATGGCAGTTCCTCCTCAAACTGCCATGGAGCGCTTCTTTGCTGACAAAGACCTTACCGGGACGAACTCTCGTTCGAGATGCAGAAAAGAAAGTGATCGCGGCCGTGCGCCCGGCCAACAGCGTCGCCGGCGCTCGCCTAGCCGCGCGCCTGGCGGCCGACGAACACCAATGCCACGCCGGCCACGACCGCAATGATGCCGGCGATGGTCGGAATGGGAATCGTGTGCTGGCGATCCTCCGTCACCTTGATCGGACCGGCATCGATCACGGTCCGCTTGTCAGTGAAGGTGACATTGTCGATCACCAGCCCGGCGAGGCCGATGGCGATCAGCAGGGCGCCCACAACGACGATCGGTCTCATTCCCTATCTCCCTTTTCCTTTGCGGACTGCATGGCAAGTGAAACGCGCGCTTCCGCAAAAGGTTCCGGGCAGGATCAGGGCTTCACAAGCATCGAACGGCCCTGCTCGATGGCGAGCCGGGCCATCGCCTCGAGCTCGGCATCTGTGGCGCTGCTGACCGGATGACCGATCACCGCGAAACGGTAGTCCGGCATGCCGAGCACGCGGCTCATCATCTCGGCGGCGCTCACGAACCGCGAGGTCATGACGCCGAAGGCGGGAACCAGGAGACGTTCAGCCGTTACGGAGTCGTGCAGACTGCACGATGAACAGCTTCCTCAATCGCCGATGCCGGAGATCACCGCGTCCCAGCCCTTGATCTCCGCGACGATATGGGGATCGGCCGGCGCGCTGTAGTTGGACTTGGTGCGGCTCACGACCCTGGCCACGCCGTGCTCTTCGCGCAGCATGCGGTCGAGATGGGCGAAGAAGCCCTTGGTGCCTTCCTTGCCGTTGGAGATGAAGCCGATGGTCTTGCCCTCCAGCGAGGAGAGCCGTGGCGCCACCTGGCCGACCGGCGGCGCCTTTTCGGGGGTGGGATCGAGAACGCGGAAAATCATTTCATACCTCTGCTGCTATTTCTTCGGCGGCTCGCAATCGACGCAGACGCCCATCGGCAAGGTCACGGCATGGCTCTTGTTGCCGAGCCACGGCGGGATGACGGCGCCGAAGCCGCCGGCCGGTCCGCCGGCGGCGACGACCAGGAGCTGATCGGGCGATTCCATCGCCGGATAGACGCTGTCGCCGCGGTCGCGAACGACCGCGCCCTTGCCGACATCGGCCCATTCGCGGCGATGGATGCGGGCGCGCTCGTGGATGAAGTTGGCGATGTCGGTCTTGCTCCACCTGGCGGCCTGCAGGTGCTCGCGCAACTGCTTGGGGATGATCAGCGCGTAGTTCCCGGGATGGATCGAATAGTGCCGCAGGTTGGCGCGCATTTCGGCGGCGAAGGTCTCCAGGATCTCCTCCGGCTCGGTCGTCCACTCGTTCATGATCTGGCGCGGCGCGCTCGCGGCCATCACCGTCACCGCCGACGCCTCCTTCGGCAGGCCGCGCTGCTCGGCGAGCGAGAGCCAGGTCGTGTCCTCCTCGTCCTCGGCGACGCAGTAGCTGAACTTGCCGGGATGGCCCAGCGTCGAGCGGTCGATGGCGCCCGGCCGCACGTCCATCAGGTTGATGAGGCAGAGTCGGATCGCGCGGCCGATCACGGCGGTGGCGCGGTCGCTGTTGCCCAGCGCGTTGAAGGTGCCGCCGGCGCCGAGCTCCAGCCGGATAGGGCCGTTCAGCACCACCAGCACCGCGCAGCCGCCGGTGCTCGCCGTGGCGCCATGCATCAGGAACTCCTCCTGCATCATCGCCGTCCAGGCCGTGACCACGACCGGGAAATGCATGGGCAGGCAGCCGGCCATCACCGCGTTGACGGCGAGCTTCTCGGCGGTGACCGCAAGGCCGCGCACCGGCTCGATGCCGATGAGCTGGTCGGCCGGCGTCATCGCCCAATCGAGGCAGGCCTGAACCGCCTCGGCGGTCGGCGGCACGATCGGCAGGCCGTCGGTCCAGCCGTTGCTGTGATAGAGCTCCTGGACGGCCGAGATGGTGTCGGCGTCATACGTTCGCGATGAGAGCTGCACGTCTTTCCTCCACGGCGCAGCATAGTCGTCCGGATCGCAGGCCTCCAGCGCCGCTCATCGCTCATATTGCAGGTGCGCCAGAACGCTCCGTCATGTCGACGCCGTCGTTCGCGCCGTCCCACCAATTCCGCCTGTCGTCCCGCACCGGCCTGTTCTCCGCCCATTGCTGCGGCCGCCGGTTGCGTAACCAGAAGATGCAGGCCCGGACGTCGGGCGGTCGGTGGACCGTCTGCGGCACCGATACCGGCACGCCCTCGGTGAGCAGCACCTTGCTGGACTCGTAAGTGTACCCGATGGCCCGGCGATAGAGATTGTGCGCGACCTCCCCGTCGGCGACCAGGCGGCCGCTCCGCACGGCGTCGGCGAAGTCGGGATGGGCCTGCAGCCACCGGTCGACCGTTCGCCGCGTGACGTCGAAGGCCTCGGCGAGGTCGTCGTTGGTGGCGCCGGCCAGGCAGAGCTTGTAGGCCTGCTCGGCGAATTCCTGCTGGAAGGGTGAGGGACGTCCTGGTCCATCCATCGTCGTTCTCCTTTCGAGACGGCGAAGATGGTCCGGACTTTAGATAAAGTCAATAGTTAAGTGCAGTAATTCTTTAGCACATTAAGCCGTCCCGGAATAATGTCGCGCCATTCGAGACATTATGTAACTTTCTGTCGCGTGCCGAAGATGCCACTCGCTATGCTGCGAGCATGCGCTCGCGGTTGCGTTCGCGCAGGATGGGCATCACCCACTTGCCGAAGCGCTCGGCCTCCTCGTCGTGCAGGTAGCCCGACAGGCAGAAGGAGTGGCAGCCGAGATCGATGAATTCCTGCAAGGTGTCGGCGCATTGCTGGGGGTCGCCGACCACGGCGATGCCGGCGCCCGGCCGCACCTGGGTGATGCCGGTCCACAGATGCGGCTCGATGGTCTCGCCGATCGCCGCCAGCTCGCGCACCCGGCGGTTGGCTTCCGACGTGGCGAAACGTTCCTTCACGAAGGCCTTCTGCGCCTCGCTGGCATGCGCCACCAGCTCATGGGCGAACTCCCACGCCTCTTTCTCGGTCGGCCGGCAGACGACCTGCAGGCGCATGCCGAAGCCGATGTCGTTCTCGCGGCCGTGTCGGGCGGCCATGCCGCGGATCTCCGCCATGTTGGCGCGAATGCGTTCGTAGGTGTCGCCCCAGAAGAGATGCACGTCGGAATGCTTGGCCGAGATCTCCCAGGCCTGCCTCGAGCCGCCGCCGAGATAGAATTTCGGATAGGGCTTCTGCAGCGGATAGGGCCGGATCTGGGCGCCCTTGAGCTGATAGAACTTGCCCTCGAAATCGAGCGGCCCGCGCGTCGTCCACAGCGCCTTCAGGATCGAGACCTCCTCGTCCATGATCTCGTAGCGCTCCTCCTTGCCCCAGCGGATGCCTTCGGAGGCGTTCTCGGCCTCGCTCTGGCCGGCGATCAGGTTGATGCAGATGCGCCCGCCCGAGAGCTGGTCGAAGGTCGAGATCATCTTCGCCAGCAATACCGGATTGATGTAGGAGGGCCGCGCCGCCACCAGCATGCGGATCGACCTGGAGCGGCCGACCATGAGGGCGCTCGAGATCCACGCCTCCCAGCAGGCGGTCTGCACCGGCACCAGCATGTATTCGAAGCCGGCGGTTTCCGCCGCCGCGACGATGCGATCGAACAAGGGCAGCGACGGCGCGACCTGCGCGCTCGCCAGCCCATAGGCGGTGGTGTCGCCCGCGGTGGGCAAGAACCAGCCGAATTCCAACCTGCGCATGCCTCGATTGTCTCCCGGACGGCCCTCTCGCGCAATTCGTGCTGGCCGCCCCGCCCGCGACGCGGCACGATCCGCGCCGGCCTCGTAGAGGAGAGTACATAGTGCAGCACGGCAAGCGTCCGACAATCGCATCGCGGCACGGCATGGTGGCGGCCGCCCATCCCCTGGCAGCGGCGGCCGGCGCGCGCGTGCTGGGCAACGGCGGCAACGCCTTCGACGCGGCGGCGGCGACGGCGGCCACCCTGAACGTGGTCGAGCCGTACATGTCGGGCCTCGCCGGCCAGGGCATGGCAACCTGCTACATCGCCGCCGAGAAGCGCGTGCGCTCGCTCAACTTCCTCGGTCGCATTCCGCGCAAGTTCCCGCTCGACAGGCTAAACAACCGCGAGCAGGTGCTGCGCGGGGCGGTCGCCGTCGGCGCGCCGGGCAATCTCGCCGGCTGGTGCGAGATGGTCGACACGTACGGCACCAAGAAGCTGCCCGAGCTGTTTGCGCCGGCGATCGGCATCGCGCGCGAGGGCTTCGGCCTGATCGAATTCAATGTCGAGGAGATCGGCGGCGTCACGCCGGAGCTGCGCGGCAGGACCGAGCTCTATCCCGAGTGGTCGCGGACCTACCTCGAGGGCATCGACGGCGGCCGCCCATCGCTCGGCGCGGTGCTGAAGCAGCCCGATCTGGCGGGAACGCTCGAGGCGCTGGCTGCGGAGGGTCCGCGCCTTCTTTATGGCGGCGCGCTCGGCAAGAAGCTGATCGACCGGCTCGCCGAGCTGGGCGGCTGCCTGACCATGGACGACCTGATGGACATCAAGGCGCAGTGGATCGATCCGGTGGCGGCGACCTATCGCGGGCGCGCCATCCACGTGCCGCCGCCGCCCTGCGAGGCCTTCCAGTACCTGCTGGCCCTGCGCATCCTCGAGGGCTTCGACCTCGCCGGCATGCCGCGCAACGGCACCGACCATATCGACACCGTGCTGCGCGCCATTCGCGTAGCGGCCGGCGTGCGCATCGCCACCGGCGTGCCCTCGCAGCAGAAGCTCGCCGAGCTCCTGTCGGACGGCCACGTCGAAAGCCTGCGGGCGCGCGTGCGCGACGGCAGGCCCGTCGACGGGCCGACCGAGCAATGGACGCCGCTCCCCACCGAAGGACACACCACGTCATTCTCCATCGCCGACAAGGCGGGCAACATGGTGTGCGTGACGCAGAGCCTCGGCAGCGTGTTCGGTTCAGGCGTCGTCGTGCCCCGCACCGGCGTGTGCCTCAACAACTTCCTCTATTGGGCCGACGTGAACCCCAAGAGCCCCAACCGCGTGAAGCAGGGCGACGCCATGCCGGTCTGCGTGGCGCCCTCGATCGTCACCGAGGACGACAAGCCGATGCTGGCGCTGGGCACGCCCGGCAGCTACGGCATCCTGCAGACCCAGGTGCAGGCGATGGTGCAGCACGTCGATTACGGCCTGCCGCTGCAGCAGGCCATCGAGGCGCCGCGCGCGCGGCTGACCGACGGCCGCGCCGTGCTGCTGGAATCGCGCGTCGATGCGACGGTGCGAGACGAGCTGCGTGCGCGCGGCCACGACCTCGCCAGCGGGCCGGACTGGACCATGAGGGTGGGCGGCATGCAGGGCGTGGCCGTCGACGGCTCCGGCACCTTCACGGGCGGCTGCGATCCACGGCGCGACGGCTACGTCGTGCCGGCCTGACCGGCTATTTGTGCGGCCGCGACGGCTCGGAGATCTCGGCGATCGCCTCGCCGACTTCCTTGAGGTCGGCGGCCCGCGGCTCGGTGGCGATGTCGCCCAGCGACACGATGCCGACCAGGTCCTTCTGCCGATCCAGGACGGCCAGCCGGCGCACCTGCAGCGCCCTCATGCGGGCGAGGACTTCCTCGGCATCCTCGTCTTCGATAGGCCCAGGAGATGTCCTCGGTCATGCACTCGCGCACCAGCATCTCGACCGGAGAGCGGCCCGTCGCCACCCCGCGCACCACGATGTCGCGATCCGTCAGCGTGCCGACCAGCCGGCGCCCCTGGCAGACCGGCAGGGAGCCGACGCCCATCGCCTCCATGGCTTCCGCCGCCTCCTGCAGCGAGGCGTCCGGCGCCACCGTCTCGACTTGGCGGGTCATGACATCGCAGACTTGCATGCAAGGATAATGCGCGACCCGTTCAACGGTTGCGCTCAGCGCGCCGGCCGGCACCACCACGCGCGTCTGCGATCGGACATGCGGCGCGAAGCGGCCCCAGCCGCGCATGGCGTGGAATTCCGGGGTTTCCACCGCGGCCGGCGAGTCGAGCTCGTAGACCGTGGTGTAGAGCCTGGCCGCGGTCCGCCGGGCCTGGCCGCGGTCGCTTTCCGAGACATCCCCCGCGGAGACATAGCGCCGGCCGGCCCGCACGCCGGGACAGGCCAGGGCATCGGGCAGGTGCACTTCGTCGTACCAGCGGTTCCAGTCAGCCTCGACCGAGGCATCGACCTCGGCGGTCACGATCATCAGGCAGGTCGGCAAAGCGGTCATCGGCATTCCCCTTGCGCGCAAGCGTCCGGCACGATGGAATGCCCGCCAACGAGAATGTGCAAGAGGGGATGGTCGATGCGCAAGTTTGTTTGGCTCGCCGTCGCGGCCGTGGCGATCGTCGGCGCGGGCGGGGCGTCGGCGCAGCAGATGCCCCGCAAGGGCGGCACCATCCGCATGACCGCGCCCTATGCCGCGAGCTTCGGCAGCCTCGACCCCCACACCACGCCGCGCGCCCAGGACGACATCGTCGGCAAGGCGCTGCACCGCACGCTCTACAACTGGGATTCGGCCAACGGCAAGCTGGTGCTCGAGCTCGCCAAGTCGGCGACGCCGTCGGCCGACGGCCTCACCTACACCTACAAGCTGCGCGACGACGCCTATTTCCACAACGGCCGCAAGATGACGGCCGACGACGTGATCTGGTCGTTCACCCGCATCATGGACGGCAGCAAGGGCTATCCGGCGGCGCGCTACGGACGCATCATCAAGGGCGCCGTCGAGGTCGAGAAAGGCCAGGCCAAGGAGATCTCCGGGCTGAAGAAGATCGACGATTTCACGCTCGAGATGACTCTGACCGACAAGGTCGACCCCGCCTACTATTTCTTCTCTGGCACGACCGCCATCCTGCCCCGGGAGGAGGTCGAGAAGGGCAACTTCGCCTCCAACCCGGTCGGGCTGGGACCGTTCAAGTTCAAGGAGCACATCCCCGGCTCGCGCGTCGTGGCCGAGCGCTGGGAGAAGTTCTACAAGCCCGGCAAGCCCTACGCCGACCGGCTGATCGTCAGCATCATGGCCGAGGCCGCCGCGCGCGACGTGGCGTTCCGCAACAAGGAGATCGACACCTCGATCCTGGGGCCGGCCCAGTACGTGGCCTATCGCGAGGATCCGGAGCTCTCCAAGGGCATCCTTGAAGTGGCCGAGATGTTCACCCGCGCCGTGACCTTCAACCACAGCTTCAAGCCGTTCCAGGACAAGCGGGTGCGCCAGGCCTTCAACCACGCCATCGACACCGACCTCATCATCAAGCGCCTGGTCAAGGACAAGGCCTATCGCGCCGTGAGCTGGCTGCCGCTTTCCTCGCCCGCCTTCGACAAGAGCATGAAGCCCTATGCCTTCGATCCCGAGAAGGCCAGGAAGCTCCTGGCCGAGGCAGGCTATCCCAACGGCTTCGAGTTCGAGCTGACGACCAGCCAGAACGAGAGCTGGGGCCTGCCCATCGTCGAGGCAATCCTGCCTTACCTCGCCAAGGTCGGCATCAAGGTGAAGCCCAAGCTCGTCGAGGTGACGGTGCTGAGCGACATCGCCATGAAGGGCGAGCACCAGGCCTATATCGGCTCGAATCTGACCGGCCCCGACTCGCTGGCGACCCTGCGCTGCTATTGTTCCAAGACGCCCCGCACCGCCTGCAACTACACCGGCTTCAACAACCCAGCCTTCGACAAGCTGCTCGACGACGCCGCGGCAAGCACCGACCCCGCCCAGCGCAACGACCTGCTGCGCCAGGCCAACAACCTGCTCTACGACGAGGCGCCGGTCTGGTTCTTCAACTACAACAAGGCGGTGCTGGCCTATCAGCCGTGGATCCACGGCCTGCAGGCCAACCCGACCGAGATTACCCATCAATATGTCGAGGATGTCTGGGTCGACGACCGCTCGCCCGTGAAGTGACCATTCCTGCTCATGGCTGGGAGCGCGCGACTCCAGTCGCGCGTCATCGTCAGCCTCAACAAAGATCGCGCCACTGGAGTGGCGCGCCCCCAGCGTTCTGATGCTTTCCGTCCTCGTTCGTCGCCTCGCCAACGTCATCCCCACGCTCCTTGCCGTCATCGCGCTGGTCTTCCTGCTGTTCAGCGTCCTGCCCGGCAGCTTCATCTCGGGCATGAACGAGGATGGCCGCTCGGCGATCGATCCCGCCGTCATGGAACGCATGCGCAAGGAGATGGGGCTGGACGATCCGCTGCCCCAGCGCTTCGCGAGGTACGTCGCCCACACCGCGACCGGCGATCTCGGCATCTCGTTCCGCACGCGCGAGCCGGTCACCAGGCTGCTCGGCGCCCGCGTCTGGCCGTCGCTCAAGCTGGTGCTGGCCGCCATGGCCTTCGCCATCGCCGTCGGCGTGACCCTGGGATTCCTGGCGGCGCTGCGGCCCGGCAGCCTGATCGACACCCTGTCGATGGTCGGCGCGATCTCGGGCCTCTCGATCTCGCAGTTCTGGTTCGGCCTGATGCTGATGTACCTGTTCGCCCTGCAGCTCAAATGGCTGCCGAGCTTCGGTTACGGCGATGGCGGCCTGAAGCACCTCATCCTGCCGGCGGTGGCGCTGGGCGTCGGGCCGATGGCGCTGCTGGCGCGCACCACCCGCGCCGCGGTGCTCGACGTGCTCAACGCCGATTTCGTCCGCACCGCGCGCAGCAAGGGCATGAGCGAGCGGCGCGTCGTCGAATGGCACGTGCTGCGCAACGCGCTGGTGCTGGTCATCACCATCGTCGGCCTGCAGTTCGGCTCCCTGATGGGACAGGCGGTGGTGGTCGAGAAGCTGTTCGCCTGGCCGGGCATCGGCTCGCTGATGGTCGATTCGGTGTTCCAGCGCGACATGCCCGCGGTCCAGGGCTGCATCCTGCTGATCGTGCTGTTCTTCCTGTTCATCAACACGCTGGTCGACATTGCCTATGTCACGATCGATCCGCGCATCCGCTACGGCTGAAGCCGCCCGATGAGGATAGGCGCCAACACGTGGTTCGGCGGCAGCCTGGTCGGGCTGGCGATCCTCGTCGCCGTCCTGGCGCCGTGGATCGCGCTCAGCGATCCCGTCATGGGCGCCAACCTGATGAACGCCGAGCTGCCGCCGAGCTGGGAGTTCCCCTTCGGCACCGACGCCCAGGGCCGCGACATCTATTCCCGCCTCGTCTACGGCGCGCGCATCTCGCTCACCGTGGGCATCGTGAGCCAGGTCTGCAACAGCCTGATCGGCGTCACGCTCGGCCTCACCGCCGGCTACTGGGGCGGCTGGTGGGACGATCTGGTGAGCGGGCTGACCAACCTGATGCTGGCCATCCCCTCGCTGGTCTTCGCGCTCGCCATCATGGCGATCCTGGGGCCCGGCCTGGTGAGCCTGGTGATCGCGCTCGGCCTCACCAGCTGGTCCTACTCCTGCCGCATCGCGCGCGCCCAGGTGCTGTCCCTCAAGGGCCAGGGCTATGTCCAGGCCACGCGTATCCTGGGCTACGGCGACCTGCGCATCATGTTCACCCAGGTCCTGCCCAACATCCTGGGGCCGCTGATCGTGATCGCCACCCTGGGCATGGGCGGGGCGATCCTGGCCGAGGCCGCGCTCTCCTTCCTGGGGCTCGGCATCCGTCCACCCTTCCCGAGCTGGGGCAGCATGCTGTCGGAAGCGCGCGACCAGATCCGGTCGGCGCCGTGGCTGTCGGTGTTCCCCGGCCTCGCCATCTTCTTCACCGTGCTCGGCCTCAACCTCCTGGGCGACGGCCTGCGCGACATCCTCGATCCGCAATCGACCACGCGCCGCGCATGAGCACGCCCCTCCTCGCGGTCCGCGACCTGCACATCGCCCTCGCCGGCGACGGGACGACCTACAGCGCCGTCGAGAGCGTGTCGTTCGAGATCGCCCGCGGCGAGACCTTCGGGCTGGTCGGCGAATCGGGCTGCGGCAAGAGCATCACGGCGCTCGCCGTCATGGGCCTGCTGCGCCGGCCGCTGTCGCTGGCGGGCGGCAGGATCGTCCTGGACGGCATGGAGATCCAGGATGCGACGGCCGCCGAGATGCGCCGGCTGCGCGGCAAGCGCATCGCCATGATCTTCCAGGAGCCGATGACCGCGCTCAATCCGCTGTCGCCGGTCGGCCGCCAGATCGCCGAGATGTTCGTGCTGCACCAGGGCGCCGGATGGAGCGAGGCGATGGATCGCGCCGAGGATGCGCTGCGCCAGGTGCGCGTGCCCTCGCCCGAGCGACGCATCAGGGACTATCCGCACCAGCTTTCCGGCGGCATGCGTCAGCGCGTGATGATCGCCATTGCGTTGGCCTGCGGGCCCGACCTGCTGATCGCCGACGAACCGACCACGGCGCTCGACGTCACGGTGCAGTCCGAGATCATCGACCTGATGGCCGAGCTCTGCGCCGCCAAGGGCACCGCCATCCTGATGATCAGCCACGATCTCGGCCTGGTCGCCAACATGTGCCGGCGCGTGGCCGTCATGTATGCCGGCCGCATCGTCGAATCGCAGGTCGCCGAGTCGATCTTCGCCACGCCGCGCCATCCCTACACGCAGGGCCTGATCGATTCGCTGCCGCGGCTGGGCGAACGGGCCAGGCGCGGCCGCCATCGCCTGCGCGAGATTGCCGGCGTCGTGCCCTCGATCGCCGCCTATCCGCCGGGCTGCCGCTTCAATCCACGCTGCCCGGCCATGACGGACATCTGCCGATCGATGGCGCCCGATGCCACGCCCTTGCCGGCCGACGGGCTGGTGCGGTGCCATCACCATGGCTGAATCGCTGCTCGACCTGGACGACCTTGCCGTCCACTTCACCGTTGGCAGCGCTCTGAAGGGCAGCATCAAGACGTTGAAGGCCGTCGACGGGGTGAGCCTCGCGGTGAGGCCGGGGGAATGCCTCGGCCTGGTCGGCGAATCAGGCTGCGGCAAGTCCACCCTGGCGCTCGCCATCATGGGGCTGGTGCCGCCGACCCGCGGCCATATCGCGCTCGACGGCCGGCCGCTCTCCGATCGCGATCGCATGGCGACGGCGCGCACGGTGCAGATGGTCTTCCAGGATCCCTACGCCTCGCTCAATCCGCGCCAGACCGTGCGCCGGACGCTGGCCGATCCGCTGCGCCTGCACGGCGTCACCAACCGCACCGAGCTCGACCAGCGCGTCATGGACATGCTGGCCAAGGTCGGGCTTCGGCCCGACCACGCCGACCGCTACCCGCACGAATTCTCCGGCGGCCAGCGCCAGAGGATCGGCATCGCCCGCGCACTCATTCTGCAGCCCAAGCTGGTGATCTGCGACGAGCCGGTGTCGGCGCTCGACGTGTCGATCCGCGCCCAGATCATCAACCTGCTGCTCGAGCTCAAGGACGAGATGGGGCTCGCCTACATCATGATCAGCCACGACCTGGGCGTGGTCGAGCATGTGAGCGACCGCGTGGCCGTGATGTATCTCGGCCGCATCGTCGAGCAGGGCGGCTGGCGGCAGATCTTCGAGGATCCGCGCCATCCCTACACACGCGCCTTGATCGCCGCCATCCCCGACCCGTTCCATCGGTCCGACGCCTCGCAGGCGCGGGCCAAGGCGCATGGCGAGATCGCCAGCGCGCTCGATCCGCCGCCCGGTTGCCATTTCAACCCCCGCTGTCCCCTCAAGGCCGCGCGTTGCGTGAGCGAGGTGCCGACGCTCGAAGCCGTGGCCGCGGGCCATCGAGCGGCCTGTCATTTCCGCAGCAGTCGCGCCGACTGATCGACCATCGTAGGACTTGTTATCGGTAAAGGCCGACCGATATTGCAGACGATGAACACAGCCGACGTTGACCGCATTGTCGATTTGATCGTCCGCCGTGGGCTGGAAGGCGCGCAGGAGACCGACCTGCTGCGCGAATTCTGCGAGAGGTGCAATGGCGCTGGACTTCCCATCTCGCGCGCCCTTGCCGTCATCGACACGTTGCATCCAGTGCACGAAGGCACGGTCTTCCGTTGGCGCAACGACAATGTCGAGGAGGACGCGTCCATCCAATATGGCCGGACCACGGAGGGCCCGGCGGCCGAATCCTGGCAGCGCAGCCCCTTCTATCACCTGCTACAGACCGGCGGCGAGGAGCTGCGCCGGCGCATCGGCTTCGGCGATCCCGCCGACTTCCCCATCATGGAGGAGGTGAAAGGCCTCGGCCACACCGACTACATCGTCTTCCTCCACCGCTTCGCCAGCGGCGCTGCCATCGGCGAGATGGATTGCGTGTATTCCGGCTGGTCGACGCGCTCCACCGAGGGCTTCAGCGACGCCAACATCGCCGCCTTGCGCCGGCTCGTGCCGACGCTGGGTCTCGCCATCAAGAGTGCGGCGCTGGCCAAGGTCGCCAGCACGCTGGTCGAGGTCTATCTCGGCCGCGACGCCGGGCGGCGCGTCCTGCAGGGCCGCATCCAGCGCGGCGTCGCCGACCGCATCGAGGCGGCGCTCTGGTTCTCCGATCTGCGCAGCTACACCACCATCACCGACAGCGCGCCGCCCGGCGAGATCATTCCGCTGCTCAACGACTACGCGGAGGTGGTCATCACCGCGATCCATGAAGCCGGCGGCGACGTGCTGAAACTGATCGGCGACGGCACACTCGCGCTGTTCCGGGCGGAGGATCCGTCGGAGGCCTGCCGCCGTGCGCTCGAAGCCGAGAAGATCGTGCGGGCCCGCGTGCATGAGCTGAATGAGAAGCGACAGGCGGCGGAGAGAGCGATCACCGACGTCTATATCGGCCTCCATATCGGCGACGTGTTCTACGGCAATATCGGCAGCATCGAACGGCTCGACTTCACGGTTGTGGGGCCGGCGGTCAACGAGACCAGCCGCATCGCCTCGATGTGCCGCTCGGTCGACCGGCCGGTGCTGATCTCGTCGACTTTCGCCCAGGCGCTGCCGGCGGCCGACCGCGGCCACCTCGTTTCGGTCGGCCGTTTTGCGCTGCGCGGTGTCGGCCATGCCACGGAGCTTTTCACGCTGGACCCGCAGCTCGCCTGAGCCGGCGACAACCCACGGTTACTCGCCTGGAAAAATTCCGCGGACCGGCTTGCGCGCGCTCCTTCCAGATGCCTACCATGACGGCAAATAAAAGCCGTCCAACGTGGCGGCAGTCCTGGGAGGACAATATGGTCAAGGCCAAGCGTCGTAGCGTGCTCAAGCTTGCCGGCGGCACGGCCGCCGTTTCATTGGGTGGGATGGCGGGCATCCTGGCGACCGGTCGCGCGCCGGCCTATGCCCAGCAGAAGACCGTCCACTGGTTGAAGTGGGTCGACTTCGTTCCGGCGACCGACACGATGTTTCGCAAGGAACTGGTGCCGCAGGCCGAGAAGGAACTCGGCGTGAAGATCAACCTCGAGACGGTGAACGGCAACGACCTGCAGCCTCGCACGACGGCGGCGATCCAGTCGGGCGGCGGTCCCGACCTGATCATGGCGTTCAACAACCAGACCTATCTCTACGCCAACAGCGTGGTCGACCTCAGCGACATCGCCGAGGAAGTCGGCAAGCGCGAGGGCGGTCTCTTCAAGTATGCCCGCTCGATCTGCAGTGACGGCAAGATGTTCATGGGCATGCCGTGGGCGGTGATCGGCGGCATGATCGCCTACCGCAAGTCGTGGTTCGAGGAGATCGGTGTCACCAAGTTCCCCGAGACCTGGGAGGCCTACCGCGACGCCGGCAAGAAGCTGAAGGCCAAGGGCCGGCCGATCGGCCAGACGCTCGGCCATACGTTCGGCGACGCGCCCGGCTTCACCTATCCGTACATGTGGTCGTGGGGCGGCAAGGAGGTCGATGCTGACGGCAAGACGGTCGTGATCAACTCCAAGGAGACGGTCGAATCGGTCAAGTTCATGACCGGCTTCTGGAAGGATGCCTGCGACGAGGGCGGCCTGGCGTGGGACGACACCAACAACAACCGCGCGTTCCTGTCGCAGACCATCTCGGCGACCCTGAACGGCGCTTCGATCTATATCGAAATCGCTGCGCAAGCCTGCCCAGTACATCACCGAAAAGGGCGTGCAGATGAACAAGGACATCCTGCATGCGCCCCTGCCCAAGGGTCCGGCAGGACAGTTCGGCTTCCATCTGCTGCAGTCGCAGATGCTGATGAAGTATTCCAAGAACCAGGACGCCGCCAAGGCGTTCCTGAAGTGGATCCACACCGAGGCCAACTACCGGAAGTTCTTCGAATCGCAGAAGGGCTTCGCCACGCCGTGCACGGTGAAGTGGGAAAGCGACAAGCTGTGGGACGCCGATCCGGTCATGACGCCCTACAAGGTGGCGGCCCGCCTCGGCCAGGCGCCCGGCTATGCCGGCGCGCCCAACGCCAAGGCGGCCGAGGGCCTGTCGAAGTACATCGTCACCGACATGTACGCCAAGGCCGTGCAGGGCATGCCGGCCGAGGAGTCGGTGAAGTGGGCCGAGATCAGAGCTCAAGAAGATCTACGTGGCATGAGGTCGGCGACGATCGCATAGCGCAACCGGTGAGTGCACCATGGCAGTGACCGCAGTCTCGGGTGTGGAAGTCCGTCGCCCCGTCCCGCGACTGCGGCGCCTGGAAGACGAGCGCTGGCTGGCCCTTGCGCTGCTCACGCCGACGGCGGTCCTGCTCGGACTGTTCATCGCCTACCCGTTCGTGGAGGGCGTGCTGCTGTCGTTCAGCAGCGCGCGTGTCGGCGACCCCGGGCACTTCGTCGGCCTGAAGAACTTCGCCAAGGTCTGGAACGACAGCATCTTCCAGACCGCGGTATGGAACACCTTCTGGTACACCGGCGTCACGACGGTGTTCAAGCTGGCGCTCGGCCTGTGGCTGGCGCTGCTGCTCAATCGGCATTTCAGGGGAAAGGCGCTGGTGCGCGCCTTCATCCTGCTGCCGTTCATCATCCCCACGGTGCTGTCGACCTTCGCCTGGAAGTGGATGTTCGATCCGACCTTCAGTGTCATCAATTGGAGCCTGTTCAAGCTCGGCCTGATCCACGCCCGCATCAACTGGCTGGGCGACCCCGACCTCGCCATGACCTCGATCATCATCGTCAATATCTGGCGCGGCGTGCCGTTCTTCGCCATCAGCCTGCTGGCCGGCCTGCAGACCATCAGCCCCGAGCTCAACGAGGCCGCGGCCATAGACGGCGCGCGGCCCTGGAACCGGTTCTGGTACGTCACCTGGCCGTTGCTGCTGCCCGTCACCATGGTGGTGATGCTGTTCTCGGTGATCCAGACCTTCGCCGACTTCCAGCTCGTCTACGTCATGACCGGCGGCGGCCCGGCCAACGCCACGCAGCTCTTCGCCACCTACGCCTACCAGATCGGCATCGGCACCGGCTTGCTGTCGGAGGGCGCGGCGATCTCGCTCGCCATGTTCCCGTTCCTGTTCATCATCGTGGTGGTGCAGCTTCTCTACATCCGCCGAGTGGAAACCCGATGAGCCGGGAGGTTCGCCGACCATGATCGAGGGTGCAGCCTGGCGACGGTGGGTCTTCTACAACATCCCGCTGATCCTGTTCGTCTTCGTCCTGCTGTTTCCGTTCTACTGGATGATCATCACGACGTTCCGGCCGGATGGCGAGCTCTACCGGCCGTGGAACGCCGTCAACTACATGCCGTTCTGGACCAACAACCCGACGCTCGAGCACATCAAATACCTGTTCGAGGAGACGAACTTCGCCCGCTGGATGCTGAACACCATGTTCATCGCCACGGCCTCGACCCTGATCTCGCTGTTCTGCGGCGTGCTGGCGGGCTACGCGCTGGCCCGGCTCAATTTCCCCTGGGCCGGCGGCCTGGGAACCATGATCTTCATCACCTACCTGGTGCCGCAGACGCTGCTCTTCATCCCGCTGGCCGAGGTCATCCGCGACTTCCGGCTGGGCGACACGCCGTGGTCGCTGATCCTGACCTACCCGACCTTCCTCATCCCGTTCTGCACCTGGCTGATGATGGGCTACTTCAAGGCCATTCCCAAGGAACTGGAGGAATGCGCGCGGATCGACGGTGCGTCGCGCTGGAAGGCGATGCTCTACATCATCATCCCGGTGGCGGTGCCCGGCATCCTGTCGTCCGGCATCATCGCCTTCACCCTGTCATGGAACGAGTTCATCTATGCCCTGGTGTTCCTGTCCTCGCCCGACCAGAAGACGGTGCCGGTCGGCGTCACCTCGGAGCTGATCCGCGGCGACGTGTTCTTCTGGGGCCCGCTGATGGCGGGCGCGCTGCTGGGCTCGATTCCGGTGGCGATCGTCTATTCGTTCTTCGTCGAACACTACGTCTCGGGCCTCACCGGCTCGGTCAAGGGATAGCATCATGGCCGAGGTCATCGTCCGCAAGCTCAACAAAAAGTTCGACACCACCCACGTGGTGAAGGATGTCGACCTGCAGATCCACGACAAGGAGTTCGTGGTCTTCGTCGGCCCCTCGGGCTGCGGCAAGACCACGACGCTGCGCATGATCGCCGGGCTGGAGGCCGTGACCTCCGGCGAGATCCTGATCGACGACACGGTGGTCAACGAGGTGCCGCCGATGGATCGCGACATCGCCATGGTCTTCCAGAACTACGCGCTCTATCCGCATATGAGCGTCGCCGGCAACATGGCGTTCGGGCTGAAGATGCGGAAGTTCGAGAAGACCGAAATCGCCTCGCGTATCAAGCGCGCCGCCGAGATCCTCGGCATCGGCGACCTGCTGCACCGCAAGCCGCGCCAGCTCTCCGGCGGCCAGCGCCAGCGGGTGGCGCTGGGCCGCGCCATCGTGCGCGACCCCAAGGTGTTCCTGTTCGACGAGCCGCTCAGCAACCTCGACGCCAAGCTCCGGGTGCAGATGCGGGTCGAGCTCAAGAAGCTGCACGAGCGGCTGGGCACCACGGCGATCTACGTCACGCACGACCAGGTCGAGGCGATGACGCTCGGCGATCGCGTCGTGGTCATGAAGGACGGCGTGGTCCAGCAGGTCGGCGAGCCGCTCGAGCTCTACAACAGCCCCGCCAACCGCTTCGTGGCGGGTTTCATCGGCTCGCCGGCGATGAACTTCGCCGATGTGACCCTGGCGGCCGGCGACGGCAGGCTGTGGGCCGAGGCGGCGGGCCTCAGGATCGGCCTGCCCGAGGCGCTCGCCCATCGCGCCAACGGCCGCACCGGCGCCAAGGCCACGATCGGCATCCGGCCCGAGGATATCCATATCGCGGGGCCGGCCGATTCGGCCGACTCCTGCTTCGACGTCGAGGTCGAGGTGGTCGAGCAGCTCGGCTCGGAGATCCTGCTCGACACGCGGGCCGGCGCCACCACCTTCGTCGCCTCGGTCGACCCCGACCTGCGCATGCGGGTGCACGACCGGCTGAGGCTTGCGATGAACCCGGAACGCCTGCACCTGTTCGACGCCGGGACCGAAGCGGCGATCTAAGGCAGCCCTGTCACTGGGGGCCGACCCAGGACTCCAGCACGTCCCACTTGGCCTTGCGCTGCTCCTCGCGCGACTTCTTGAAGTCGTGGCCGTAGGGCGCGGTGTCGAACGAACCATAGGTCGGATTGGCGATCATCAGCCATTGCCTGCCCCAGTAGGCCATGTCCGAATCGAAGGCCTTGGCGCGCTCGGCCTCGCTGGTGCGGTAGCGGTCGTCGAAATCGCCGAAATTGTCGCCGATATTGAGCAGGACCCGGTAGTCCTTGGTGATCACGGCGCGGCGCGTGCTCTTGGCGCTGCCCCACTCCTTCTTCTCGTTCTGCATCAGGAAGGTGTCGACGTTGCCGCCCATCGGGAAGCCGAGCTTCTGCATGTTCTCGCGCGTATCCTTCTCGGTCGAGGCGTCGCGGTTGGAGATGTAGAAGACCTTCACGCCCTTCGAATCGGCGTACTTCGTGAATTCGAGCGAACCGGGAATCGCCAGCGACACCTGCGCCGCGCAGAACTGGTTCCAGGTCTTGGTGCTGAAGGTCTGGTTGTTCTTCAGCATCCACACCTGATAGAGCGAGTTGTCGAGCAGCGTCTCGTCGACGTCGAGAACGACGGCCGGCGGCAGGCTCTGGAAGTCGCCCTTCTGCTCGCCGGGCGCCGCCGTCCAGCTCTTGTCGGCCAGCGCCTGATCGAGCCGGATCTTCGCCAGGGCGAACACCGTGATCGCATTGGCCCTGTACTCGACCGAACGCTGGGTCCACAGCGTGGCCAGCAGCATGTCGTTGGGCGTCGCCTCCTGCGCCCGCGCCGCGCCGGACGAGAGCGCCGCGAGCGGCGGCGCCGAGCACCAGCAGTTTCCTTGCGATCATGGCTTCATCTCCCTCAACAGCCTCTGCTTCGTCGCCTCGTCGGCGAACGATGCCTCGATCGCCGTGCGCGCGATGCCCCTCAAGACCGGCTCGCTCAGGCCCGCCTGCTCATACTCGGTGCCGAGCGTGGTGTGAAAGAACGGCGGGTCGTCGGAATTGAGCGTGACGCGGACACCCGCGTCGATCAATCGGTGCAGCGGATGGGCGTCGCGGTCCGGATACAGACCCAATGCAACGTTGCTGCCGGGGCAGACCTCCAGGACGATGCCGCGCCGGACGAGCTCCTCCATCAGCCGGGGATCGTCGGCCGAGCGCACGCCATGGCCGATCCGGGTGACGGGCAGGTCGTTGATCGCCAGCCACACGCTTTCCGGCCCCATCACCTCGCCGGCATGGACGGTGCAGCCGAGGCCATTGTCATGGACCAGGCGATAGGCCGGCGCGAAGTCGGCAGGCTTGTACTTGGCCTCGTCGCCGCCCATGCCGAAGCCCACGACATAGCGGTGCGGCTCGCTCAACATGGTCCGCACCATGGCGAGCGCCCGCTCCGGCCCGAGATGGCGGATGCAGATGATGATGATGCGGCCCTCGATGCCGAAGTCGGCCCGCGCCCGGTCGATGCCTGCCTCGAGCGCTTCGAGCCAGGCGCCGTAGGAGATGCCGAGCGCGGCCGGGCGCTCGGGCGAGCAGAACATCTCGACATAGACCGCGCCCTGGCGCGCCGCGCCGGCCAGATAGGAATAGATCACGTCGCCGAAGTCCCGCGCCTGGCGCAAGGTGGTGCAGACCAGGTCGTAGGCGGCGAGGAAGCTCAGGAAGTCCTTCCACACATAGTGGCCGCCTTCGCCGATCAGGCCGATCGGGATATCGAGGCCGTTGCGCGCCGCCAGTTCGCGCGCCAGCGCCGGCGGGATCGAGCCCTCGAGATGGCAGTGCAGTTCGGCCTTGGGAATCACGCCGCAAATCCTCTGAATGGCAGATCCGGCCGTTGCAGCCAGTTGTCGGCCGGATAGTCGGCCCGACCATCGATCAGGTGCAAGGCATAGGCATGGCGCGGCCGGGCAGAGCGGTTGGGAGCGCTGGCGTGGGGCAGCAGCCCGTGCAGCACGACCAGGCTGCCGCGCGGGGCTTCGAGCGCCACAGGCTGGACGTCAGGCCAGGGCGCGGCGTCCAGCGTCTCCGTCACCAGCCGATCGCCGACACGGTGGAAGCGCTGGCGCAACGGCCCGCGATGGGCGCCGGGCAGCGCCACCATGCAGCCATTGTCGCGGTCGGCGTCGTCGAGGGCGATCCAGAAGCCGGTGACCGTGATGGGCCGGGTGTAGAGATAGGTCGCATCCTGATGCCAGCCCACCTCCGCACCGATATGCGGCTGCTTGAAGAGATACATGGATTGCAGCAGCACGGGCTGCGCCAGGCCCGAGCGCCGCGGCCAGCCCGGCCAGGCGGGGCTGGCGGGAGACGCGGTCGAAGACGGGATCGAGATCGTGCAGGGCGTGGCCGATCTTGTTCAGCGCCCGCTCGACCGGCTGGTCGGTCGCCTCCTCCTCGAAGAAGAAGCGGATGGCGCCGCCCAACTCCCGGAAGTAGCGGTCGCCGGCATGGGCCTGGTCGCGCGTGGAGAAGACCGTGCGCGCCGGCGCCGGATCGAAGCCCGCCACCAGCTCGGCCGCGCGGGCCTGCAAGGCATCGCAATCGGCCGCCGGCAGGAAGCCTTCCAGCACCAGGAAGCCGTCGCGCCGGTAGGCGGCAAGGTCGAGCGCCGTCATTTTACGACACGCTCCATCACGACCGGCCTGTGAGTCACAGGCGTGTCGCCGATGCGGATGGCGCGGCGCACCATGTCGATGGCGGCTTCGGCCTCGTTGTCGCTGGCGGCATGGACGAAGCAGAGCGGGCTGTCGGGACTTACCCGGGCGCCGACATCGACGACCTCGGTCAGGCCGACCGACGGATCGATGGCGTCGTCGGCGTGCGAGCGCCCGCCGCCCAGCGCCACCACGGCGATGCCGACCTCGCGGGCGTTCATGCCGACGACGTGGCCCGACCGGCCGGCCGGGCACGGCTTGATCACCGGCGCGGGCGCGAGATAGCGCGCGCTGTGCTCGAGGAAGTCGTCCGGCCCGCCCAGGGCCGGCAACCATGCGGGCGAAGACCTCGGCCGCGCGCCCGTCGGCCAAGGCAGCCTCGGCGCGCGCCCGGCCCGCGGCGGCGCTGGGCGCCAGCCCGCCGAGCGCGATCATCTCGCCGGCCAATGCCATCGTGACCTCGTGCAGGCGCGCCTCGGACGCGCCTTCCCCCTTCAGATAGGCAGCGACCTCGGCGACTTCGAGGCCATTGCCGACATTGCGGCCCAGAACGCGGTCCATGTCGGTGATCAGCGCGACGGTGGGCAATCCGGCCTGGTTGGCGACGGCGACCAGGCTTTCGGCCAGGTCGCGTGCCATCGCTTCGGTGTCGCAGAACGCGCCCGATCCGCACTTCACGTCCATCACCAGCCCGTCGAGCCCCTCGGCGACCTTCTTGGACAGGATCGAGCTTACGATCAGCGGGATGGATTCGACGGTCGCCGTGACGTCGCGCGTGGCGTAGAGGCGCCGGTCGGCCGGCGCGAGATCGTCGGTCTGGCCGATGATGGCGCAGCCGACCTCGCACACCACCTTGCGGAAGGTGGCGATGTCGGGCTGGGTCTCGTAGCCCGAGATGGCGGAGAGCTTGTCGAGGGTGCCGCCGGTATGGCCGAGCCCGCGGCCGGAGATCATGGGCACGAAGACGCCGCAGGCGGCCACGATGGGCGCCAGCATCAGGCTCACCTTGTCGCCGACCCCGCCGCTCGAATGCTTGTCGACCACCGGTCCCGGCAGCGACAGGCTCTTCCATTCCAGCGTGGCGCCGGACTGCGCCAGGCCGCGCGTCAGGGCCACGCGCTCCGGGGTCGTCATGCCGCGGAAGAACACCGCCATGGCGAAGGCCGCGACCTGGCCTTCGCTCAGCTCGCCGTCGCAAATGCCGCGCACGACGAAGGCGATCTCCTCGTCCGACAGCTCGCCACCGTCGCGCTTCTTGCGGATGACCTCCTGCGGCAGCATGGCGCTAGTCGTACTGCTCGAGAAACTGCCGCAAGACCTGCCGCAATTTGCCCGACGAAGCGCTCGCCACCGCAAGCGTGTGATCGTGGCCAAGCGCGCCCGGCATCAGGCCGGCGGCGTAGTTCGTCATCAGCGACACCGCCACCACGCGCAGGCCGGCATGGCGCGCCAGGATGGTTTCGGGCACGGTCGACATCCCGACGGCATCGGCGCCCAAGGTGCGGGCGGCACGGATCTCGGCCGGCGTCTCGTAGCTCGGGCCGCAGAACCAGACATAGACGCCGTCATGGCAGAGTATGTTGGCCGCCTTCGCCGTCGCCAGCAGCCGCTCCGTCAGCTTCGGGTCATAGGCGTCGACCATGTCGACGAAGCGGCTGTCGCCCGCGCCCAGGCCGAACAGCGGATTGACCCCGGTGAAATTGATGTGGTCGGTGATCGCCATCAGCGAGCCCGGCGGCATGTCGAGCCGCAGGCTGCCGGCGGCATTGGTCTGCAGCAGCGTCTCGCAACCCAGCTCCGCCAGGGCGGCGATGGCGCCCTTCATCTCGTCGGCGCGGCCGTTCTCATAATAGTGCGCGCGGCCCTGCAGGACGGCGACGGGGGTCGGTCCGACATGGCCCAGCACCAGCCGGCCGGCATGGCTGCCGACGGTCGGTCGCGGGAAGCCCGGCAATTCGTCGTAGGGAATGGTGGCCGCGGCCTTCACCTCCTCGACGAACCCGCCCAGGCCGGAGCCGAGCAGGACGGCCACTCTCGGTCGAAAGCCCGGCGCCCGCGCCTCGATCGCCTCGTTCATGGCTTGGCGAGATGGTGCGGACCGAAGCTCAGCGGCAGGAGCTGTCCCAGGGTCACGGTGCGGTGCAGGCCGTCGGGGCCGCAGAGATGGACCGGCAGATCGTCGGATGCGAACTCGCGCAGCTTCTGGCGGCAGCCGCCGCAGGGCGTGATGACCTCGGGGCCCGGCCCGACCAGCAGGCATTCCAGGATGCGCTTCTGGCCCGCCGCCACCATCGCCGCAATGGCCCCGGCCTCGGCGCACAGCCCCTGGGGATAGGCCGCGTTCTCGACATTGCAGCCGCCATGGATTGAGCCGTCCTCGGCGCGCAGCGCCGCGCCGACATGGAACTTCGAGTAGGGCGCGTAGGCGCGCAGCATCATGCGTTGCGCAAGATGGAGCAGGTCGTCCATCAGTGCTCCTTTTCATAAGGTACGCCGGCCGCCTTGGGCGCCACCGCACGCCCGATGAAGCCGGCCAGCAAGAACATGGTGAGAAGATAGGGCAAAGCCTGGATCAGTTGCACCGGCACTTCGCCGATGCCCGGCACGCGCACGCCCTGCAGGCGGATGGCCACGGCATCGAGCAGGCCGAAGATCAGGCAGGCGCCGAAGGCCGGGAAAGGCCGCCACTTGCCGAAGATGATGGCGGCCAGCGCGATGAAGCCCTGCCCCGCCGTCATGTCGCGGCTGAAGCCCGCATTCTGGGCGATCGAGAGATAGGCGCCGGCCAGGCCCGCGAACAGGCCGCACAGCAGCACCGCGCGATAGCGCAGCCAGGCCACCGAAATACCCGCGGCATCGACGGCCAGAGGCATCTCGCCGACGGCGCGCAGCCTGAGCCCGAAGCGCGTGCGCTCGATCGTCCACCAGACCAGCGGCACCGACAGGAGCGCGACATAGACCAGGATATTGTCGCCGGCATTGGGGAACAGGATCGGCCGCAGGCGCTGATCCGCTCCTTCCAGGGCCGGCGTCTGGCCGCCGCGCGCGAACCAGGCGTTGCCCAGCACGATGGTGAGGCCGGCCGCCAGGATGTTGATGGCAACGCCGCTCACCACCTGGTTGCCGCGCCAGGTGATGCAGGCGAAGCCGTGCAGCAGCGCCATGGCCACGGCCGCGACGATGGCGGCCAAGACGCCGAGCCAGGCCGAGCCGGTGACGGCCGAGGTCGCGGCGGCGAAGAAGGCGGCCATCAGCATCTTGCCCTCGAGGCCGACATCGATGATGCCGCTCTTTTCCGAGAACAGCCCGCCCATGGCGCAGAGCACCAAGGGCGTCGCCACGCGCAGCGTCGCGGCCAGCGTCAGGAAGACGAAGGAAAGCGTCTCCTCCACCGTCATGCCCTGGGCGAGAGCAGCATCTGCAGCCAGGGCCGCGGCAGGTGGGCGAGCGCGCCGGAGAACAGGATGATGAGGCCCTGGATCACCACCACCATCTCGCGCGTGATGCTGGGGATGTCGAAGGCGAGCTCGGCGCCACCCTGCTGCAGGGCGCCGAACAGCAGGGCCGCCAGCACGATGCCCAGCGGATGGCTGCGGCCCATCAGGGCGACGGCGATGCCGGCGAAGCCGTAGCCCGCCGGGAAGTCGAGCACGATGCGCTGGTGCACGCCCATCAGCTCGTTGACGCCGACGAAGCCCGCCAGCGCTCCCGACAGGCACATGGCGAGCATGGTCGTGCGCTTGAGGTTGGTGCCGGCATAGATCGCGGCCTCGGGATTGTGCCCCATGGTGCGCAGCGCATAGCCCCACGGCGTGTGCCACAGGAACACCCAGACGGCGAGGCAGCAGAGGACGGCCAGCACGATCGACATATTGAGCGCCGACGGCGCCACCTGGATGCCGATGGCGGCCAGCACCTCCTGCATCGAGGGCATCTTGCCGGCGGCGGTGAAGTTGCGGCTCTGCGGCGTCATCGAGCCGGGCGCGATCAGCACGTTCACCATCAGATAGACCATGAGCGCCGAGGCCACGAAGTTGAACATGATGGTGGTGATGACGATGTGGCTGCCGCGCCAGGCCTGCAGCCAGGCCGGCACGGCGGCCCATGCCGCGCCGAACAGCGCCGGCCGCGACGATGGCGACGGGGATCATCGCCCAGGCCGGCAGGACATGGTCGAGCGCCAGGATGGCGAGCCCGCAGCCCAGGCCGCCGATATAGGCCTGGCCCTCGCCGCCGATATTGAACAGGCCGGCATGGAAGGCCACGGCGACGGCGAGTCCGGTGAAGATGAAGTTGGTGGTGTAGTAGAGCGTATAGCCGATCGATTCGGACGAGCCGACGGCGCCCACCACCAGCAGCCGCAGCGCGTGCAGCGGATCGACGCCGATGAGGCGCACGATGATGCCGACCGTGACGAAGGCGAGCGCGATGTTGACCAGCGGCAGCAACGCGATCTCCGCCCAGGCGGGCAGCGGCCGCCGGGATGGCCTCACGCGTGCGCTCCCGCCATCATCAGGCCAAGCGCGCGTTCGTCGGCGCGCGCCGCCGGCACCTCGCCCACGATCCGGCCGCCGAACATCACCAGGATGCGGTCGGCCAGAGACAGGATCTCGTCGAGCTCGACCGAGACGACCAGGACGGCGCAGCCCCGGTCGCGGCTCTTCAGCAGCTCGCGATGGATGAACTCGATGGCGCCGATATCCACGCCGCGCGTCGGCTGGCCGACCAGCAGCACCTTGGGCTGGCGGGCCATCTCGCGCGCCAGCACGAGCTTCTGCTGGTTGCCGCCCGAGAAGCTCGAGGAGCGCAGGCCGGGTGCGCGCGGCCGCACGTCGAAGCGCTCCATCAGCGCGGCGCAATGGGCGCCGACGGCCGGACCGTCCATCAGATAGTGCCGGCAGAAGGGCGCTTGCTCCTGGTAGCCCAGGATGGCGGATTCCGAGGCCTGGAAGGCCGCCACCATGCCCTGGCGCAGGCGGTCCTCCGGCACGTGCGCCACGCCGAGGTCGCGCATCTCGGCCGGATCGGTGGGATGGCCGGCATCGATCACCCGGCCGCGGACGGTGAGCCGACCGCCGGTCGGCGCGCGGATGCCGGACAGGACCTGCAGCAGCTCGGTCTGGCCGTTGCCCGAGACGCCGGCGATGCCCACGATCTCGCCGGCCCGCACTTCGAGGCCGATATCGTCGAGCAGGCGCACGCCGCGACCGTCGACCAGGCCGAGATGCTCGGCGCTGAGCAGCACCTCGCCCGGCCGGGCCGCCGTCTTGTCGAGCGCCAGCCGCACCTTGCGGCCGACCATCAGCTCGGCCAGCTCCTCGGGACTGGTATCGCGCGTTTGCCGGTCGGCCACGATCTCGCCCTGGCGCATGACATAGACGCGGTCGGTGACCGCCATGATCTCGCGCAGCTTGTGGGTGATCAGCACGACGGTGACGCCGTGCTCCTTCAGGGTCGCCAGGATGCGGAAGAGCTGGTCGGTCTCCTGCGGCGTCAGCACGGCGCTGGGCTCGTCCAGGATGAGGATGCGCGCGCCGCGGAACAGCACCTTCAGGATCTCGACCCTCTGCTGCTCGCCGACCGAAAGATCGGACACGCGCGCATCGGGATGGACCGAGAGCCCGTAGTCGCGGGAGAGCCGCGCCAGCTCGGCGCGCGCCGCGGCCAGGCCGCCCGCCAGCAGGGGACCGCCCTCGGCGCCCAGCACCAGGTTCTCCAGCACGGTGAAGGTGTCGACCAGCATGAAATGCTGGTGGACCATGCCGATGCCCCGGGCGATGGCGTCGTGCGGACTGTCGATCTCGACGGCGCGGCCGTCGATGCGGATCTCGCCGGCGTCGGCGCGGTAGAGCCCGTAGAGGATGCTCATCAGGGTCGACTTGCCGGCGCCGTTCTCGCCGACGATGCCGGTGATGGCGCCCTTGTCGATCTGCAGCGACACGCCGCGCACGGCGCGCACGCCGCCGAACGATCTTCTGAATCCCGGCAAGCTCGATGGCGGGAGTCACTTGCAGGAATTGTTGCTCATATAGTCGTGGACGACGATCTTGCCCGACACGATGTCGGCCTTGGCGGCATCGACCTTGGCCTTCATTTCGGGCGTGATCAGCTTCTCGTTGTCCTTGTCGAGCGCCCAGTCGACGCCGCCCTCCTTGAGGCCGAGCACCTGCGTGCCGCCCTTCCAGGTGTTGGCCTGGGCCGCCTTGAAGCTGTTGTAGGCGGCGAGGTCGACGCGCTTCAGCATCGAGGTCAGGATCGAGCCGGGATGCAGGTGGTTCTGGTTGGAATCGACGCCGATGCCGAGCTTGCCGCGATCCTTGGCGGCCTGCAGCACGCCGATGCCGGTCGAGCCCGCCGCGGCATAGACGACGTCGACGCCGCGATCGAACTGGCCCTTGGCCAGCTCGGCGCCGCGGCCGGGGTCGTTCCAGGCGGCGGGCGTCGTGCCGGTCATGTTGGCGATCAGCTCGGCCTTGGGATTGGCGTACTTGATGCCCTGCTCGAAGCCGCACTGGAAGCGGCGGATCAGCGGGATGTCCATGCCGCCCACGAAGCCGATCTTGCCGGTCTTGGAGGCCATTGCCGCCAGCACGCCGACGAGGAAGGAGCCCTCGTGCTCCTTGAACACGACGGACTGCACGTTGGGCAGGTCGACGACGCTGTCGATGATCGTGAAATGGATGTCGGGGAATTCCTTGGCCACCTTCTGCAGGGCCACCGCCTGCGAGAAGCCGACGGCGATGATCGGATCCTGGTTGCGCTGGGCGAAGCGGCGAAGCGCCTGCTCGAACTGCGTCTCGTTGGTGGGCTCGAACTCGGCGATGGCGATGCCGGTTTCCTTCTTGAACTTCTCCGCCCCGTTGCTCACGCCTTCGTTGAAGGATTTGTCGAACTTGCCGCCGGTGCTGTAGACGATGGCAGGCTTGATGGCGGTCTGCGCCATGACCGGCGCAAGCAACGCGACCCAGCCTACCAGGGCGACCAGCAGTCCGATCCGGCGATTCATGACGGCTCCCTCTTTCTTTGACAGGAGTGTGGACCGGGCCGCAGGCCGGGTCTAGGCAGGGAATGCCCGGCACAGGACTTGCAAATGCTGCGCCCAAGAGGAAGGCAGGGAAGGACCCATGGCCGAGTACGATCTGGTCATCCGCAACACCACCATCGCCACGGCGTCGGACGTCGTGAGCGGCGACATCGGCGTGGTCGGCGGCCGCGTCGTGGCGCTGGGCGAGCGCCTGGACAAGGGCCGCAAGGAGATCGACGCCACCGGCCTGATCGCCATGCCGGGCGGCATCGACGCCCATGTCCATTTCGACCAGGACACCGCCGACGGCTCGGTGTTCTGCGACGATTTCGAGAGCGGCAGCCGCGCGGCGGCGGCCGGCGGCACCACCACCATCATCCCCTTCGCCTACCAGAGCCGCGGCCAGTCGCTGCGCGACGCGGTCAACCGCTATCACAAGCGCGCCGAGGGCAAGTCGCTGGTCGACTACGCCTTCCACGTGATCATCTCCGATCCCGATCCCAAGATGATGGGCCAGGATTTCCCCGCTCTGGTGGCCGACGGCTACACCTCGTTCAAGGTCTACATGACCTACGACGACCTGAAGCTCTCCGACCGCCAGATGCTCGATGCGCTGGCGGCGGCGCGGCGCGAGCAGGCCATGCTGATGATCCATGCCGAGAATTCCGATTGCATCGGCTGGCTGACCGAGCGGCTGGAGCTGAAGGGCATGACGGCCGCCAAGTTCCACGCCACCTCGCGGCCCTTCGTGGTCGAGCGCGAAGCCACGCACCGCGCCATCTCGCTGGCCGAGCTTCTCGACGTGCCGATGCTGCTGGTGCATGTCTCGGCCAAGGAGGCCATGCACGAGATCCAGCGCGCCCAGGCCCGCGGCCTGAAAGTCTATGGCGAGACCTGCCCGCAGTATCTCTTCCTGAGCGAGGAGGACTTCGACAGGCCGGGCGATGAAGGGGCCAAATGCGTGTGCTCGCCGCCGCCGCGCGGCACCGACAACCAGGAGCATATCTGGACCGGCCTGTCGGCCAACACCTTCCAGATCCTGTCGTCGGACCATGCCGCCTTCAGGTACGACGACGTGCACGGCAAGAAGCTGCCGGGCGCGGCGCAGAGCTTCCGCAAGATCCCCAACGGCGTGCCCGGCGTGGAGACGCGCCTGCCGCTGCTGTTCTCGGAGGGCGTCAACAAGGGTCGCATCACCCTGCAGCAGTTCGTGGCGCTCTCCTCGACCAACGCCGCCAAGCTCTACGGCCTGCATCCGCGCAAGGGCACGATCGCCGTCGGCGCCGACGCCGACATCGTGCTGTGGGACCCCAAGCGCAAGGTGAACCTCACCAATGCCATGCTGCACCACAATTGCGACTACACGCCCTACGAGGGCCGCGAGCTCACCGGCTATCCGGTGATGACCCTGTCGCGCGGCGAGGTCGTGATGGAGGAGGCGAAGATGAGCGGCTCGGCCGGCCGCGGCCTCTTCCAGAAATGCGACCGCCCCGAATCGGCCCGCCCGCGCGGCAAGCCGCTGGTCGATCCGTCGATCTTCGACTAGAGGCGGGACGCCATGACGGTCCGGTATGTGAATGTGGAAGACGCTATCCAGCGCGGCGGCCTGCGTATGGTCGTCGTCGGTGACGTCCCGAGTCCCTGGGGCGAGGCGGCCAAGGGCATCCTGCACATCAAGGGCATCGACTGGGTCGCCGTGCGCCTGGCGTACGACAGCGAGCCCCTGAAGGACTGGGCGGGCCAGCGCTCGGGCCCCGTGGCCTTCTACGAAAACGAACGACCTCGCGACGGCTGGGCCGAAATCCTCCTGCTCGCCGAACGCCTGGCGCCGACGCCGTCGCTGTTGCCGACGGACGCGGCGGAGCGCGCCCTGGCCTTTGGCCTCGCCCACGAAATCTGCGGCGAAGGCGGGCTGGGTTGGGCCCGCCGCCTGCAACTGGTGCATGCCGGCTTGCAGAACGCCGGCGGCTTTCCCGAGCGCACCTCGCAGTACCTGGGCAAGAAATACGGCTACCACAGTCCCGCAACGGGCGCGGCCGCCGGCGTCCGGGTGACGGAATTGCTGGGCATGCTGGCGGCGCGCCTGAAGAGGCAGCATCAGGCGGGAAGCCGCTACTACGTGGGCGACGCGTTGACCGCGGTCGATGTCTACAGTGCAACCTTCATGGCGCTGTTCGCCCCGCTGCCGCCCGAGCACTGTGCGATGCCCTCGAGCACGCGGGCGGCGTTCGAAACGCGGGATGCGCTGACCGACGCGGCGCTCGATCCGATCCTGCTGGAGCATCGCGACAGGATGTACGCGACCCACCTGGAGCTGCCGCTCTCGCTCTAGCCGGAAGGCAGGCTCACGTCTCGATCGGAACCTGCATCAGTTCGCCGGCTTGTACTGCTCCATGAACGAGACCACCTCGGCGACCGGCAGGACATCGGCGTATTTCAGGGTCATGTCGTAGAGATTGGCGAAGTGCGGGCTCTCGTGCTTGTCAGCCACGCACTCCTCGGGGACGATGGTGCGGAAGCTGCGCGAGAGGCTGTCGACGACGGTGGCGCGGACGCAGCCCGAGGTCGACCCGCCGGTGACGATGACCGTGTCGACCTTGTGAAAGGTGAACAACGAGCCGAGGTTGGTTTCGAAGAAGGCCGAGGCCATGCGCTTGTTGAACACGATGTCGTAGGCCCGGTCGATCTCGCAGCGTTCGTCGAGCTGGGCACGGCGCGAGCCTGCCTTGATGTTCTGAAGGGAGTCCGGCGTATCGCTGCGGGTGCCCCAGACGCCGCAATCTTCGCCGGAGTCGAGATAAGCGACGTAAGTCCAGACCACAGGGCAGCGGTTGGCGCGGAACAGCCGCGCCAGCGTGTTCACATGCTCGATCTGCCGCGGGTCTGTTTCGTAGGCCGTGGTGAATTCAGCCGGGCGCGTATAGGCGCATTGGAGGTCGACATTGACCAGCGCCGGCTTGCGACCGAAGCCGAAGCGCCGCCGATGGGGATCGGCCTTCACCTCCTGGTACAATTCGCGGGCGGACTTGTTCGAGAGCTCCATGGATTGCCTCCTCAGCCGAACCGACTGAGCAAGAATGACGCCACCGGCAGGCTCATCCTCAACGGAAACGCGGCATGACCTTGGTCCAGAACGTCTCGATGGACTTCATCAGGATCGGGTGCGGAACCAGGCTGTTGTAGGTGTAGCAGAACACCCAATCGACGGGCTGGCGCTTTTGCTGGGTCTCCATGGCGCGCAGCACCGTGTCGACGGTGCCGACATAGGCGTAGCCCATGGCGATGATCTCCTCGGAGGTCGGGAACTTGCCCGTCTTGGGGTCCTGCATGCCGCGGCGGAAGCCGAACGGCTCGAACCAGGCGCGGCCCGAGAACTGGCCGGAATCGCGCCACAGCGCCATCGCCTCCTCGTCGCTGTCGGTGATGATGACGTCGCGCAACACGCCCACGCCCTGGCCCCTGGGCTTGCCGGAGACCTCCGAATAGACGCTGTAGAGCTTCTCCTCGTAGACCGGCAGCATCGGCGGCAGGATCGGCGTCACGTTCTCCCTGGCGCAGAAGCGCACGGTGTTCTCGGAGCTGGCGAAGGGCTGGAACAGGGGCGGGTGCGGCTTCTGCAGGGGCTTGGGCACCACGCCGACGGACGTCAGGATGCCGTCCTTCACGCCCCTGCCCCATTTCTCCGTGGTGTCGAGGGTCCACGGCGTGGGGCCCGCCGGCACCTTCCAGAACTTGCCGTCGAAGGTCAGCATCTCCTCGGTCCAGCATTTCTTGACGATGCGGAAATTCTCCTCGAAGGCCAGGCGGTTGGCGTTGTCGATCTCGTCGTGCTGGTTGGGCAGCGCGCCGTGGATGCCATGCGTCTGCTGCGCCATGACGTCGACCCAGCGCCGCTGGTAGCCGCGCGCGAAGCCTGCGTTGGCCCGCCCGCCCGTCATGTGGTCGAGCATGGCGATGTCCTCGGCGACGCGGATCGGATTGGAGGCCGGCAGCACGATGCCGAGCTGGCCGACGCGGATGCGCTTGGTCTGCATCGCGAAGTAGAGGTCGAGCAGCACCGGGTTGTTGGAGAGCTCGAAGCCCTCGATATGGAAGTGATGCTCGGTGAAGCTCACCGAATCGTAGCCGAGCGCATCGCCCAGCCGGATCTGCTCCGAAAGCTCGCCCAGCATGCGCTGGTAGAAGTGCGGGTTCATGCCGGCCATGCCGGCCTCGATCTCGGCGCGGCTGCCGATGCTCGGCAGGTAGAACAGCGAAGCCTTCATCTATTTCTTCCCCTTCGGCTTTCCCGGGGGCGTGGCGGCCACGCCCGGCACATGGTTGAGGATCGAGCGCGTGAGCCCGCCATCGACCAGCAGCGCCTGACCGGTGATGTAGCTCGCCTGCGGGCCGAGCAGGAAGGCGACCGCGTCGGCGATGTCGTCCGGCGTGGCGACACGGCCGAGCGGCACCAGCCTGGCGCGATCGCGCGCGAGCCTGGGCTGACGGTAGATCGCATCGGTCATCGAGGTGTGCACGAAGCCCGGACAGACGGAATTGGCGCGGATGCCGTCGGGCGCCCATTCCATCGCCATCATCTCGGTCAGCATCATCAGCGCCGCCTTGGCCGGGCTGTAGGCGCCGGTCGGAAGCTGCGGCATGACCCCGGCCATCGAGGCGAGCATGACGACCGCGCCGCGGGACCGCTTGAGATGCGGATGGGCGGCCTTGCCGAGCAGCCAGTTGGCGCGGAGATCGACGTTGAAGACGCGATCCCAGGTCGCGACGTCGAGATCGACCAGCCTGCCCGGCGCGGTGATGCCGGCATTGCCCACGATGGCGTCGATGCCGCCCATCGCCTTGGCGGCCGCCGCGATGACCCTGGCCGGATCGTTTGGCCTGGCCATGTCGGCCTTGAGCGTCCGCACCTTGCAGCCCGCGCTGCGCAACCCGGCGGCCAGTTCCTCCAGCTCGTCGAGATAGGCGATGTCGCACAGCGTCATCGCCGTCGCGCCATTCACGGCAAGCTTCATGGCCGTGGCGCGGCCGATTCCCCGGCTCGCGCCGGTGATCACCACCCGCATCGTTTCTTCCTTTGCCCGACTGCCTCACTTGGAGAGCGGTCCGAAGGGCCGCGTCTCGAAGGATGGGATTCTGCTTTTGCCCATCCTTCGAGACGCGCGCTGCGCGCGCTCCTCAGGATGAGGAGGTCATGGTGGCACGAGTCCCGGCTTGGGGTCGATGCTTACCGTTGTCCTCGACTTTCCTTGCGGAACGGGTTGGTGATGCGCAAGCGGCCGTCGATAACCATGCCGTCTTGCATGTCCTCCGACCACAATGTGTCGCTCCTCCCCTGGAGGGCCGACGCCACGACCAGAGCGTCGAATACTGAGTAGCCATATCGCTCGGCGATTTTCAAAGCCGCTTCGTGCGTCTCGACATCCAGGACAAGGATCGTCGGGCAGAGAACACGCAAGGCCGCTATGGCGTCCCCCACTTCCTTCCAATCCATGCCGAGCTTGCGTCGGGCGACATTGGCAAACTCGTTCAGACCTTGGACGCTGATGAGCGGACGGGTCTGAAGCAGCTCCTGCGCCACCACGGCCCGGTCGTCGGTCGTGAAGGCGTAGACCAGGACATTGCTATCCAGGAATGCCGCAGCCATTGGGATTATCGCGCGTTGGCCTCGTCGCGATCGAACTTCCAGTCGGCCGGAAGTTCCTTGCGAAGGGCCCGTATGCGCTTGAGTGCCCGTTCGCGGCTACGGTCGAGCGCGACGTCGAAGGCGCGCTCGCCGGCGACCCGCACTTCGACCTCGTCGCCTTCCTTGAGCTTCAAGGCGTCGACGACAGCCGCAGGAAGGCGGATGGCGAGACTATTGCCCCATTTGGAAACCTGCATGGCCTGGCTCCGTGATATACATGCACTATGTATATCATAACGCGAACCGTCAAGCGGGTGGCACGGTTCCCGGCTTGGGGTCGATGGGCAACAGGTGATCGAGGCCAGCCAGCCTTTCGTAGAGCGACGCGGCCTGCAGCAGCGCCGCTTCGCCACGCGGCTTGCCGACGAGCTGCAGGCCGACCGGCCGGCCGTACCGGTCGAAGCCGCAGGGCACGGCGATGGCGGGACAGGTCGTCATCGTGATCGCCGAGTTCACCGTCGAGCCCGCCATGTAGTTCTCGGGCTTGCGGCCGGCGATGGTCTCGGGATGGCGCAGGTTGACGTCGAAGGCCGCGGTCGGCGCGCCGGGCGTCACCAGCAGGTCGTACGTCTGGAAGAACTCGACCATGCGCCGGTAGAAGGCCGCCCGCTCGCGTTCGGCCCAGGCGATGGCCGAGGGCGTCTGCTTCAGGCCACGCTCGGTGTTCCACACGATGTCGGGCTTGATCCTGTCGCGGTGCTCGGCGAGCTGCAGTTCGCGGTCGACGACGAACTGCTGGCTGCGCAGGTTGAGGAAGGCCTCGTCGATGGCGCCGACATCGGGCGAGGCCTCCTCGACGATGCAGCCCAGTTCCTCGAAGCGCCGCGCCGCCCTGGCGCAGATGTCGCGGATCTCGCCGTCGATCGCCATCTTGCCGTTGTAGTCGGCGGTGAAGGCCACGCGCCTGGGCGCCGCCGGCCGCGCGACGGCCTCGCTGAACGACACCGCCGGCGCGTCGAAGGTCATCGGATCGTGCGGGCAGAGGCCGGCCATGGTGTCGAGGAACAGCGCCAGGTCGGCGACGGTACGCGCCATCGGACCCTGCACCGACAAGGGCGCCCAGAGATTGTTCGAGGTGCCGCGCGTCACACGGCCGGGAGACGGCCGCAGCCCGACCACCGAGCAGTAGGTGCCCGGCCGGCGCAGCGAGCCGCCATGGTCCGAGCCGTGCGCCAGCCAGACCTCGCCGGTGGCCAGCGACACGGCGCCGCCGCCGGTCGAGCCGCCGCAGGTGAGCGCGGTGTTCCAGGGATTGCGCGTGCGGCCGAACACCTCGTTGAAGGTGCTGCCGCCGGCGCCGAACTCGGGCGTGTTGGACTTGGCCACCACGATGCCGCCCTTGCGCTCGATGCGCTCGACCAGGGGATGCGACTTTGCCGGGACGTGGTCGGCGAACAGCGGCGAGCCGTAGGTCGTGCGCACGCCGGCGACGTCGGTCAGGTCCTTGATCGAGACCGGCAGGCCGGCCAGCCAGCCCGCTTCGTCCGCGGCTTCGCAGGCAGCACCCGACATGATGCGTTTGGCGTGGTCGCGCGCGCGGTCGAGGCAGAGCGTCGGCAGCGCGTTGACCGCAGGCTCGACCTCGGCGATGCGCCGGGCCGAGGCCTCGATGAGGTCAAGGGGCGAGATCTCCCGCTTCTTGAGCAGGCCGACTGCTTCGACGGCACTTAACTTCCAGAGATCGTTGGTCATGGCAGCGAAGCATAGACGTGCCGGCGCTGGCTGAGAAACAGCGCGCCGAGCAGCATCAGGTTCAGCAGGTTGAAGGCCAGCGCCGCCTGGAAGGCCGAGCGGTAGGAGAGCGTGGCGTCGAAGATGGCGCCGCCCAGCCAGCCGCCGGCGGCCATGCCGGCCATGGCGAACAGCATGACCACGCCCAGCCGCCAGCCGGCGATGGCGGGGCCGTAGAGCTGGCGCAGGATCAGCGCATAGCCCTGGACGATGGCGATGTAGGGGATGCCGTGGATGACCGCGAGCGTGTAGACGCCCGACAGGCTTTGCACGAACACGAAGCCCACCAGGGAGGCGATCTGGATCAGCGCGCAGAGCAGGCTGACCCTGATCGGGCCGATATAGTCGGCCAGCCGGCCCATGGCGAAGGTCGAAGCCACGGCGGTGAGCAGGATCAGGGATATCGCCTCCGAGCCGCGCGCCGCGGCGAAACCCAGGTCGCCGCAGAAGGCCACCATGTGGACGAAGGGAACGGCCATGGCCACGCAGCAGCAGAAGCCCGCCGCCGACAACAGGCTCATCAGCACGGGCGACGGCAGGGGCAGCGCCGGCAGCTTCTGCGGGGCGCGCCGGCCCCTGGGGCGCGCCGCGGGCGAGGCCCGCACATAGAAGGCGCAAAGGAACAGCAGCGTGCCGGCCACGACGCCGTAGATCACCAGCGTCTGGCGCCAGCCGACATCGGGCAGCAGCCAGCGATAGACCTGCGGCCAGATGAAGCCGGAGATGGCCGGCCCCACCGAGATGATGGAGACGGCGATGCTGCGGCGGCGGTCGAACCAGCCCTGGATGTTGTTCATGGCCGGCGTGAAGGTCGCGGCATTGCCGAGGAAGCCCAACGGAAAGGCGTAGCCGGCATAGAGGGCAAGCTCGCCGCCGCTCGAAGCGAGCCAGCCGCCGGCGAAGATCGAGACGCCGGCAATGAAGAGCGGCACGCGCGGGCTGGTGCGGTCGGCCAGCCAGCCCATCAGCACGCCGCCCACGCCCATGGCGAAGAAGCCCAGCGTATAGGCGAGCGAGGGCACGGCGCGCCGGCCGCCGAACTCGGCGGCGATCTCCGTCAGCCCGACGACGGGCAGATAGATCGCCCCGCCGCCCAGGCCGATGCAGAACATCGACAGGAAGGCCAGCCGCCAGGCGTAGGCGCTGTCGACGCCGGGTCGCTCGAGGACCGCCGTCATTCGCGCGCCAGGGCCGCGTCCGCCGCCGACCTGGCATCGAGCGCCTGGTCGTCGTCCATGGTCACGGTGACCTTGCGCAGCTTGCCGGTGAAGGCGAACGGCGCCTCGTAGTGCGACACCGGGCTGCCGCGGTCGCGGCCGATATCGAGGCCCGACCAGGAGATGAAGCTCACGAAGCCGACCTGGGTCTCGAAGCCGCCGACCGGCTCGCCGTCCAGCAGCAGGGTGGCGACGTTCATGCCCTTGTTGCGCCGCATGCGCAGGCCGAGCCGCCGATTGCCCGCCGGCACTCGGCCGGTCGGAGACGATCAGGTGGTGCACCCCGCCGACATTCATGTCGTAGGCGAGCCGATTGTCCCTGATGTAGAGCGAGTAGCCGCAGGTCATGTCGCCATGGGCGATCAGCACGCCTTCGGTGCCCGGCCCGTCGATGCGCGCCTCGGCCTCGATCGTGTAGGTGCGGCTCCTGACATCGGGCGCCACGTCGGTCGGCACGTGGCCCATCCCGGCATGGAACACGAACCTGTTGCGCGGCCCGTGGAAGCGCTTGGCGTTGTCGGCGAAGCGCGGCGCGAAGCGATCGTCCAGCGGCAGCACCTGGTGCACCTCGGCCTCACGCCACCATGTGTCGATCATTGCCTTGAGCCGCTCGGGCTCGCGCTCGGCCAGATCGTCGATCTCGTTGAAGTCGCGATCGAGATGGTAGAGCTCCCACTTGTCCTGGTCGAAGGCGGCGCCCGGCGGATGGAAACAAACGGCCTTCCAACCGTCCTGCACCAGGCCGCGGTGGCCGAACATCTCGAAGTACTGCGGCTTCTTCTTCGATGGCGCCTTGGCCCTGGCGATGCTCCTGGCGAAGCTGGTGCCCTCGATCGGCATCTGCCTGGTGCCGTTGATCACCTTGGGCGGCTTGACGCCGACGATGTCGAGCAGGGTCGGCACGAGGTCGCTGGCGTGGCAGAACTGGTGGCGCAGCTCGCCCCGGGCGGCGATGCCCTTGCTCCAGGCCATGACCAGCGGATCGCGGATGCCGCCGCCATGGGTGTTCTGCTTGTAGCGGCGCAAGGGCGTGTTGGCCGCCATCGCCCAGCCCAGCGGGAAGTTGGAATGGGTGTCGGGGCCGCCGATATCGTCGATGCGCGCGATCTTCTCCTCGATCGGCTCGCGGCGCAGATTGTAGGGGCCCATGGCGTTCACCATGCCGAAGGGTCCGCCTTCCTGGCTGGCGCCGTTGTCCGACATGACGACGATCAAGGTGTCGTCGAGCTGGCCGGCCGTCTCGAGGAAGGCGACCAGCCGCGCGATGTGCCGGTCGGCGTGATCGAGCATGGCGGCGTAGGCCGCCTGCAGGCGCGTGTAGAGCCGCTTCTCGCCCTCGGGCAGCTCGGCCCAGGGCTTCACGAGGTCGTTGCGCGGCGGCAGGCGAGTCCCCTTGGGGACGATGCCGAGCTCGATCTGGCGGGCGAGCCGACGCTCGCGTTCGACGTCCCAACCCTCGGCGAACAGCGCATCGTACTTGGCGATCAGGTCGAACGGCGCCTGGTGCGGCGCATGGCAGGCGCCGAAGGCCAGCCACATCAGCCAGGGAGTCTCCTCATTGTCGCCGACATGGTCGGCGAGATAGCGGATGCCCTGGTCGACCAGATCCGACGTCAGGTGATAGCCGCTGGCGAAGGTGCCCGGCGGATCGACCGGCGTGTTGTCGCGCACCAGCTCCGGCGCGTACTGGTCGGTCTCGGCATCCATGAAGCCGTAGTAGCGGTCGAAGCCGCGGCCGAGCGGCCAGCCGTCGAACGGGCCGGTGGCGCCGGACTCCGTGAGCGGCGTGACATGCCACTTGCCCAGCATGTAGTTGCGATAGCCGTGGGGACGCAGCATCTCGGCGACGGTGCCGGCCTCGCGCGCGATCTTGCCGCGATAGCCGGGATAGCCCGAATCGAAGTTGGCGAGGCAGCCCACGCCCACCGAATGATGGTTGCGGCCGGTCAGCAGCGCCGCCCGCGTGGTCGAGCACATCGCCGTGGTGTGGAAGCCGGTGTAGCGCAGGCCGCGGCCGGCCAGGGCATCGATGGTCGGCGTGGCGATCGGCGAGCCGTAGCAGCCGAAGTCGGAAAAGCCGACATCGTCGAACAGCACGACCAGGATGTTCGGCGCCCCCTTCGGACGCTTCGGCGCCGCGGGCCAATGCGGCCGGGACTCGCCCACCGTAGGGCCGATCTTGCTCGTCATGCGTTTCCCTTTCGTTTTGCCAGTTGTCCGACAGCCGGCCCGCGCAATCAACTTGTGACGCTTCATGGCTCAGGCTAGGGAAAGTTATGGCTCAATTCACGTCCGACGGGCTTACGCTCGCCTACGACGAGTTCGGCCCGGCCGATGCGCGCAAGGCGATGGTGCTGGTGCACGGCTTCTCGTCCAACCGCATCGAGAACTGGAAGCGCATGGGCTGGTACGACGCCATCGCCGGCAAGGGCCTGCGCGGCTTCGCCCTGGATTGCCGCGGCCATGGCGAGAGCGCCAAGCCGCACGAGCCCGCCCAATACGATCGCACCGCGATGGCGCAGGACGTGTTCAACCTGCTGGACCATGCCGGCGTGGAGCGCGCCCATCTGCTGGGCTTCTCCATGGGCGCGCATATCGCGCTCGCGGCGGCGATGGCCGACAGCGGACGCATCGACCATCTGGTCGTGGCGGGCGTCGGCGGCAGGATCTTCGAGCCCGCCGCGCGATCCCGACGCCATGGCCAAGGCGATGGAAGCCGCGTCGCCCGACGAGATCGGCGATCCCCTGCTGAAGAGCTTCCGCCATTTCGCCGACGAGCAGAAGGAGGACCGGCTGGCGCTGGCGGCGTGCTCGCGTGGGCCGCGCGAGCCCATCACGCGCGAGGCGCTTGCCGCGATCCGGCGGCCCACCCTGGTGATCGCCGGCGCGCGCGACCAGCTCGCGGGGCCGCCGCAGGGCCTGGCGGATGCCATCACGGGCGCCAAGGCGGTGACCATCCCGGGCTGCGATCATTTCTCGATGATCGCGCACGGCCTGTTCAAGGCGAGCGTGTTCGACTTCTTCGACGGCTGGCTGGAGTAGCGGCGATGGCCACCCGTGGCGTCAAGCTGCCCTTCAAGCGCATCCGCGAGCGCGCCGCCAAGCGCAAGGGCGGGGAGAAGGTGCTGGCGAGCCTGCTGCCCAAGAAGCCCAACAACAAGGCGCTGGCCCGGCTCGGCGACGACCGCGTGCTGTCGGAGATGGCGGCCCGCGTCTTCTCGGCGGGCTTCGTGTGGAGCGTCATCGACCAGAAGTGGCCGGGCTTCGAGGAGGCCTTTCTCGCCTTCAATCCCAAGCGGCTCCTGTTCCAGCCCGCCGAGTTCTGGGAGAAGCTCGCCTCGGACAAGCGCATCGTGCGCAATCCGCAGAAGATCAGGTCGGTGCGCGAGAACGCCAAATTCGTGAGCGAGATCGCGGCCGAGCACGGCAGCTTCGGCAAGTTCCTGGCCGGCTGGCCGGCCGACGACCAGGCCGGACTGCTCGAGGTGTTCGCCAGGCGCGGCTCGCGGCTGGGCGGCTTCAGCGGCCAATACCTGCTGCGCTTCCTCGGTTGGGACGCCTGGGTGCTGTCGGGCCACGTGCTGCTGTGCCTGCGCGATGCCGGCGTGCCGCTCAGCGCCACCGGCACGTCGAAGAAGGACCTGCGCGCGGCGCAGGCCCAGCTCAACGCCTGGAAGCAGGAGAGCGGCCTGCCGATGGCCCATGTCTCTCGCATCTGCGCCCTCTCCATCGGCGAGAACTACGACGTGGCCCGCCTGAAAGAGATCATGCAGCTATGACCGACATCCTGCTGATCAATCCCAACACGACGCCGTCGATCACCGGCCTGGTGCTGAAGACGGCGAAGCGTTTCGCCTCCCAGGGCACCCGGCTGCGCGCCGTCACCGGCGCCTTCGGGCCGCGCTACATCGCCAGCCGCGTGGGCTACGCCATCGCCGGCCATGCCGCGGTCGACGCCTTCGCCAACGACCGCGGCCGCAAGGACGCCGTGGTGCTGGCCTGCTTCGGCGATCCGGGACTGGCCGCGCTGAAGGAGATCGCCAAGGTGCCGGTGGTCGGCATGGCCGATGCCTCGATCCTGCAGGCCTGCGCCTTGGGCGATCGCTTCTCCATCGTCACCGGGGGCGAGCGCTGGAAGCCGATGCTGGAGGAGTTCGTGGCCAGCCACGGGCTTGCCTCGCGGCTCGCCTCGGTGCGCACGGTGGCGCCGACCGGCGCCGACATCGCGCGCAACCCGAAGGCCGCCATGGCGCTGCTCGCCAAGGGCTGCACCGCCTGCGTGCGCGAGGACGGCGCCGACGTGGTCATCCTGGGCGGCGCCGGCCTGGCCGGACTTGCAGCCAAGCTGAAGGCCATGGTCGATGCGCCTCTGCTCGACGGCGTTTCCTGCGCCATCTCCATGGCCGAGGGGCTGGCGCGCCAGAAGCCGGTCAAGGCCGGCCATGGCTCGCTCGCCCTGCCGGCGCCGGTGGAGAGCATCGGGCTTTCGCCTGCGCTGGCGAAGTTGCTGGGATAGCACGTCGAAGGTCCCACGACCTTCGGCCTCGGGATGACAATCGTGTCGGCATTTGACATGGTCGCCTTCATGCGGCTGGTCAGTTTTCGCCATGCGGGCGCGACAAAGTTCGGCGCGGTTGTCGAGGGCGGCATCGTCGATCTGTCGGCCAAGCTGTCGTCGCGCTGGCCCGGCCTGCGCGAGGTCCTGGCCGCCAAGGCGCTGGGCGAGCTGGCAGCCGCCGCCAAGGAATCGGCGCCCGACCTCAGGTTCGACGATGTCGAGCTGCTGCCCGTGATTCCCAATCCCGACAAGATCCTCTGTGTCGGCCTCAACTATGCGAGCCATGTCGGCGAGGTCGGCCGCCAGCTTCCCACCGTGCCCAGCGTCTTCTCGCGCCTGCACAACACGCTGGTGGCGCAAGGCGGCGACATCGTGCGGCCGCGCGCCTCGATCGATTTCGACTTCGAGGGCGAGCTTGCCGTCGTCATCGGCGAGCGCTGCCGCCACGTGGCGCGCGCCCGCGCGCTCTCCGTCGTGGCGGGCTACACCTGCTTCCTCGACGGCAGCGTGCGCGACTTCCAGAAACATTCGGTGACGGCGGGCAAGAACTTTCCGGCGACCGGCCCGCTCGGACCCTGGCTGGTGACGGCGGACGTCATCGCCGATCCGCAGCGGCTCGAGCTCACCACGCGGCTGAACGGAGCCGTGGTGCAGCACGACACGACCGATCACATGATTTTCGACGTCGCCACCATCATCGAATATCTCTCGACCGTGACCTGGCTGGAGCCGGGCGACGTCATCGCCACCGGCACGCCGGACGGCGTCGGCATGGGCCGCAAGCCGCCGCTCTGGATGAAGGGCGGCGACAAGGTCGAGGTCGAGATCTCCGGCATCGGGACTTTGAGCGTCAATGTCGTCGACGAGTGAACCGATCGGCCTGCCGGCCCGCGCCGGCTGGAGCCGCGAAGCCAAGGTGATCGCCCTGGTCGCGATCGCCCACTTCACCAGCCACGTCCATATCATGCTGCTGCCGCCGATCTTCGGCCAGGTCAGGGATGCGTTCGGCGTCAGCTATATCCAGATCGGCCTCGCCCTCACCGCCTTCAACGTCTGCTCCGCCCTGCTGCAGACGCCGGCCGGCTTCCTGGTCGATCGCATCGGTCCCAGGGTGATGCTGACCGGCGGGCTGATCGTCGGCAGCGCCGCCATCGCCGCGGCAGCCATGCTGCCGGGCTACTGGTTCTTCGTCATCGCCTACGGACTGCTCGGCGTGGCCAACACCGTCTACCATCCGGCCGACTACTCGATCCTGTCGGCGACGGTCGATCACAAGCGCATCGGCAAGGCCTTCTCGATCCATACCTTCGCCGGCTACCTGGGTTCCGGCGTGACACCGGCCATGGTGCTGGCCTGCGCCGCCCTGTGGGACTGGCACGGCGCCTTCCTGTTCGCCGCCGGCCTGTCCTTCGCCGTGGCGCTGCTGCTGATCGCCATGGGCTCGGTGCTGCCCCGGGTGGTGCACAAGCCGATGGCGGCGAAGAACGACGCCAAGGTCGGGCTCGACCTGCTGCTGAGCGCGCCCATCCTGCGCAACCTCCTGTTCTTCTTCTGCCTCGCCATGGCCAATGGCGGCATCCAGACCTTCACCGTCGTCGGACTGGGCGCCATCTACGGCACGCCGGCGTCGGTCACCAACATCGCGCTGTCGGGCTTCCTGCTGTGCAGCGCGGGTGGCGTGCTGCTGGGCGGCATCATCGCCGACCGCACGCCGCACCATGAGCGCGTGGCCGCAATCGGCTTTGCCTGCACCTCGACCATGGCGATCCTGATGGCCTGGGTGAACATGCCGGCGGCGATCCTGATCGGCGTCATGTCGCTGGGCGGACTGCTCAACGGTGTCATCCAGCCCTCGCGCGACATGATGGTGCGCGCCGTCACGCCGGCCGGCTCGTTCGGCAAGGTGTTCGGCTTCGTCAGCACCGGCTTCAATCTCGGCGGCATGGTCTCGCCCCTGCTCTACGGCTGGCTGATGGACCGCGGCGAGCCACGGGCCATCTTCATGATCGTGACCGCATTCATCTTTCTCGCGCTGGTGACCGCCGTCACCCGCGCAAAGCCACAGGCCAAAGCAGCATGGACGCCCTAGCCCCCTCCCAGACCGAAGCCCGAAAGACCGACGCGCTGGGCTACCGCTACGGCGCCCACGTGCCGCCGGCCGGACCGTGGAACGAGGCCATCGCGGCCATGCTCGACCATCGGTCGGTGCGCGGCTTCCTGCCCGATCCGTTGCCGCCCGGCACGCTGGAGACGCTGATCGCCGCCGCGCAATCGGCCGCCACCAGCTCCAACATGCAGCTCTGGTCGGCGATCGCGGTCAACGACCCGGCCAAGCGCAAGGTGCTGGCCGAGATCGCCGGCAACCAGAAGCATATCGAGCAATGCCCGCTCTACATCGCCTGGGTGGCCGACCTGTCGCGCAACGAACGGCTGGGGGCCGCCGAGAAGGCCGATCTCGAGACCATGCCCTGGCTGGAAACCTTCACGGTGGCCTGCATCGACGCCGCCCTCGCGGCCCAGAACGCCGTCGTGGCCGCCCAGTCGCTCGGCCTGCGCACGGTCTATATCGGCGCCATGCGCAACGATCCGGTGCGCGTGGCCGAGCTGCTCGGCCTGCCGCCGCGCGCTTTCGTGGTGTTCGGCCTCTGCGTCGGCTACGCCGACCCCAAGGCCAGGAACGAGGTCAAGCCGCGCCTGCTGCAATCCATCGTGCTGCATCACGAGCGCTACGATCCGGCGCCGGAGACCAAAGACCGTCCGGCCTACGACGCGGAAATGTCGAAATTCTCCGCCCGCAACGAGATGCAGGCCACGACCTGGACCCAACGGATGCTGAACCGCATGGGCCCGATCAAGTCGATGAATGGCCGCGAAAGAATGCGGGCGGCGCTGGCCAGGCTGGGATTCGAAATCCGCTAGTGAGCGAATGTCGGCGGCCACCCAAGACCATCAAGCCGTGGGGGCGACCGGCATGGGTGAAATATGAAGGCTTATCTGGTGCTCGACCTGGCGATCAACGACTTCGCCGGCTTCCGCGAGTACATAGCAGCGATCCCCGCGCACATCGCAGAGCATGGCGGGCAATACATCGTTCGAGGGGTTGAGCTTACCTGCATCGAGGGCGACTGGAAGCCACAGCGTATGGTGATCATCGAGTAACGACGACCAGCAGGCTCCTGCTCGTCGATGGATGCACGTAGGCGCCGAACCCTCACCGAAGCAACCGAACTTCCGCCTTGGGTCAACGGGCCGGCCCCGCCGGCGGCCTTGTGGCCAAACCATGTCCTCCAGATAAGGCCGATTTGGCCGGGAACGCCTCTTCCAGGACGCCGTTCCTCCGGGAGCGTCGGCTCGTTCAGAACGGGCGGGCGCGATCGTTTCACGTCGACTGAAGTGGAGGCACCATGACATCGCTTTTCGCTCCCCTGGCGCGCTCGGCCGCTGTGGCGTCCGTGATGGGCGCCGCGCTGCTGGCAGGCTCCCTGTCGCCGGCAGTGGCACAGACCACGCCGGGCAGCCACAAGCCCCCGGCGGCGGCCGCGGCCACCAGCAGCAAGCCCGAAACCGTCGAGCAGCGGATCGCCACGCTGAAGACGGCGCTCAAGATCACGCCGGCCCAGGACTCCAAGTGGCAGAGCGTCGCCCAGGCGATGCGCGACAATGCCAGCAGGATGGAGAAGCTGGTGGCGGAGAAGCGCAAGATCCCGCCGGAGAAGACCACGGCGGTCGACGACCTCAAGACCTACCAGGAATTCACCGAGACCCGCCTGGACGGGCTGAAGCATCTGACCTCGGCCTTCAAGTCGCTCTACGATTCGATGACGCCCGAGCAGAAGAAGAACGCCGACCTGGTGTTCGAGCAGTACGGCCCGTCGCGGCCGGCCAAGCAGGGCTAAGGAGGTTCCCATGACCCGCAGCAAACGCCTCGGACTGGCGGCCGCGCTGGGCGCGCTGGCGCTCGGCCTGGCGGCCGTGCCGGCCAGCGCCGCCTGGTGGGGCAACGGCCAGTGGCACCCCGACAACCGCTACCACTACGACAACCACAACAACCGGTATTACGGCTATCACTATCGCGAGCCGCCGGTGATCTACTCCACGCCGTACAATTACGGCTACGTGCCGCCCCCGGTGGTCTACGACAACACGCCGGGGTTCTCGATCACGATCCGGCCGTGATGCAGCAATCGGAAACGGCGGGCCGCAAGGCCCGCCGTCTTCATTCGGCAAGGCCGTCGCCCGGCATCAAGTCCGCGCCGGATGCTCCAGCCAGTCGTGCTCGAGCGTGCGCATGCGGCCGGTGATGGAGATCAGGAAGGCCGTCGACCAGCCGAACAGCAGCAGCCCGTTGGCCCCCTCGATGGCGCCGAACAGCCGCCACTTGTGGTCGAGCACGACGTCGCCGTAGCCCAAGGTGGTGAAGCTCGTGGTCGAGAAATAGAGCGCCGATTCGAAATCGGCCAGCGCGCCCACCACCAGATAGGCCACGGCATAGAGCCAGATGTCGGCCGTGATGATGGCCATCAGGCCGAGCACCACGAACAGGACGACGGCGCCCTGGCCTGCCCAGCTCTCGTGGGCGCGCAAGCGGTGCCCGCCGCCGCGCAGCACCCGCAGAAGGCCGAGCAGCCCGGCGAAATGGACGGTGACGGTGAGCCCGACCATGAAGGTCGCCAGCGCGAAGTTGGCGATCATCCGTGCGGCACCAGCACCTGCCGCACCGTGGCGACGTCCTGCAGCCGGTCGAAGCCTTCGTTGAGCTGGTCGAAGCCGATGCGCTGGCTGACCATGCGGTCGACCGGCAGCTTGCCCTGCTGGTAAAGCGCGATGAAGCGCGGGATGTCGCGCACCGGCACGCAGCTTCCCATGTAGCTGCCCTTGATGGTCTTCTCCTCGCTCACCAGCGCGCTCTGCTTGAAGGAGAAATCGGCGGCGATGGGCGAGAGGCCCGCCGTCACCGTGGTGCCGCCCCAGCGCGTCACCAGATAGGCCGTCTCCATGGCCTTGATGGTGCCGGCGAGATCGAAGGCATAGTCGACGCCGCCGTTGGTGAGGTCGCGCACCTGCTTCACGTGGTCGGCGTCTTTCGCGTTGACCGTGTCGGTGGCGCCGAGCTGGCGCGCCAGTCCGAGCTTGTCGTCGGAGAGATCGATGGCGACGATGCGGCCGGCCCCGGCCAGCACCGCGCCCATCAGGCCGCTCAGGCCGACGCCGCCCAGGCCGACGATGGCGACGGAGCTGCCGGGCTGGATCTGCGCGGTGTTGACCACGGCGCCCACGCCGGTGACGACGGCGCAGCCGAACAGGGCGGCGACGTCGAGCGGCAGGGTCGGATCGATCACCACGATCGAGCCGCGGTCGACCACGGCATACTCGGCGTAGCACGAGACGCCGGATTGATGGTTGACCGGCTTGCCGTCGAGATGAAGCCGATGGTGGCCCGACAGGAGCTGGCCCGCGGCGCGCGGCGTGAGCGACCGCTCGCAGATATAGGGCCGGCCTTCCAGGCAGCGCCGGCAGCGGCCGCAGCTCACGTTGAAGGTGAAGCAGACGTGATCGCCGGCCTTCACGTCATGCACGCCCGGACCGACCTCGACGATCTCGCCGGAGCCTTCATGGCCCAGCACGATCGGCACCGGCCGCGGCCGGTCGCCGTTGATCAGGGAAAGGTCGGAGTGGCAGAGGCCGCCGCCGCCCACCTTGACCATGACCTCGCCCTCGCCGGGCGGATCGAGATCGACCTCGACGACATGGATGGGCTTGCTCCTGGCGAAGGGCCGCGGCGCGCCGCAGGCCGTGAGAACAGCGGCTTTCATCTTCATCAGGCGATTCCTCCATCGACACGGACCACCGACCCGGTGGTGAAGCTCGACTGGCTCGACGCAAGATAGAGCGCGGCCGTCACGATCTCCTCCGGCCGGCCGCTGCGCTTGAGCGCCGCCGTCGCATTGAGCTTGTGCTCCTCGCTCCAGGCCTTGGAGACGTCGGTCAGGAAGCGGCCGGGCGAGATGGTGTTGACCCGCACCTTGGGCCCGTACTCGAAGGCGAAGGCCTCGGTGATGGCGTTGAGCGCCGCCTTGGCGCCGGCATAGGGCGCGATCTGCGGCCTGGGCCGGAGCGCGCCGGCGCTCGAGATGTTGATGATCGAGCCGCCCTCGCCCGCCGCCATGCGGCTGCCGACCAGCGACATCAGGCGGAACGGCGCCTTGAAGTTCAGCGACACGATCCGGTCGAAGAGCTGCTCGGAGGTTTCAAGCGACGACGGCGCGAGCGGCGAGGAGCCGGCATTGTTCACCAGGATGTCGACCCTGCCGAAGGCGGCGTAGGCGGCCTCGACCAGGCCGTCGAGCTCCTGCCAGTTGGCGACGTTGCAGGCATGGGTATGGGCCGTGCGTCCCATGGCACGCACCTCGGCGGCCGCCTTCTCGCACGCCTCCAGCTTGCGGCTGGTGATGAACAGGTCGGCCCCCTGCGCGGCGAAGGCCTTCACCATCTGGTACCCCAGGCCGCGGCTGCCTCCGGTGACGAGCGCCACCTTGCCCGTGAGATCGAAGTAGTCGGTCATCGAGCGCATCCCGCGAAATACACCTCGTCCTGAGGAGCCGCGCGTCGCGCGGCGTCTCGAAGGACGAGCGACAGACCTGGTCTATGCCCGCTTCCCTGCCAACTTCTGAATTTCTGCATGGTCGCCACGAATCAGCGCCTCCTTGCTTGAACGAGACCAACCCTTGATCCGACGCTCGACATGCGTGCCAGGCTCTTCCAAGGGCTTTCCGCGTTGTCCGCCCTTCGAGACGGCCGCTTCGCGGCCTCCTCGGGGTGAGGTAATTGTTGGAATCGGCAGTACGCACATTTGACGCTGGCATGTCACTTGCTAAGTGTATTGTGGAGCGGAATTGAGCAGGTCGGCATGAGCATCCACGTCGCGCTGCATCATCGAACGACCTACACGTACGACCGGCCGGTGGCGTTGGGCCCGCAGGTTGTGCGGCTGCGCCCGGCGCCGCATTCGCGCACCTCGGTCCTTTCCTATTCGCTCAAGATCGAGCCCAAGCAGCATTTCATCAACTGGCAGCAGGATCCGCAGGGCAACCACCTGGCACGCCTGGTCTTCCCGGAGAAGACCGAGATTTTCGAGGTCGTGGTCGACCTGATCGCCGACATGACGGTGATCAACCCCTTCGACTTCTTCCTCGAACCCGAGGCCGAGCACTGGCCCTTCGCCTACGATGCTTCCCTTGCCGAGGAGATCGCGCCCTTTCGCAAGCTGGAACCGGCCGGTCCCCTGCTCTCGGCCTGGCTCGCCAAGGTCGATCGCAGCAAGCAGCGCACCGTCGACTTCCTGGTCGGCCTCGATGCGCGGCTGCAGCACGAGATCGGCTACATCGTGCGCCTGGAGCCGGGCGTGCAGGGCTGCGAGCAGACGCTGTCGCTCGCCAAGGGATCGTGCCGCGACACGGCCTGGCTGCTGGTCACCCTCCTGCGCCATCTCGGCTTCGCCGCGCGCTTCGCCTCGGGCTACCTGATCCAGCTCACGCCGGACGAGAAGCCGCTCGAAGGACCCGAAGGCCCCAAGGAAGACTTCACCGATCTCCACGCCTGGTGCGAGGTCTACCTGCCGGGCGCAGGCTGGATCGGGCTCGATCCGACCTCGGGCCTGCTGACCGGCGAGGGCCATATTCCGCTCGCCTGCACGCCCGAGCCGTCGAGCGCCGCGCCGATCGAGGGCGCGGTCGAGGAAAGCAAAGTCGAGTTCTCCTTCGACATGACGGTGACGCGCGTGCGCGAGACGCCGCGCGCCACCAAGCCCTACACCGACGAGCAGTGGGCCAAGCTGCTCGAAGTCGGCGAGACGATCGAACGCGACATCGCCAAGAGCGACCTCAGGCTCACCATGGGCGGCGAGCCGACCTTCGTCTCGGTCGACGACATGGACGGCGCGGAATGGAACACGCTGGCGCTGGGGCCGGAAAAGCGGCGGCTGGCCGGCGTGCTGTTCCGCAAGCTGGCCGACCGCTTCGCCTCGGGGCCGCTGCTGCATTTTGGCCAGGGCAAGTGGTATCCCGGCGAGCAGCTGCCGCGCTGGGCGCTCGGTTGCCACTGGCGCAGGGATGGCGAGGCGATCTGGCGCGATCCGCATCTCTACGCGCTGGAATCCAAGCCGGTCGGCGCCACGCCCGAGATTGCCCACCGCTTCGCGCTCGCCTTCGCCCAGCGCCTGCAACTTGATCCCGGCTATCTGTTCGAGGCCTTCGAGGACACCTGGTACTATCTGTGGCGCGAGCGGCGGCTGCCCAGCAACGTCACGGTCGACCAGGCCAAGATGAAGGACCCGCTCGAGCGCGAACGGCTGGCGCGGGTCTTCGAGAAGGGCCTGGAGAGCGCTGTCGGCACCGTGCTGCCCGTCCAGCGCGAGACCAACGGACGAGCGCAGGGCCATGGCGGCCGCTGGCGCAGCGGGCCGTGGTTCCTGCGCTCGGAGAAGTGCTACCTGATCCCGGGCGATTCGCCGGTCGGCTACCGCCTGCCGCTCGATTCGCTGCCCTGGGCGGCGCCGGCGGATGCGGGCTTCATCGCCGAGCCCGATCCCATGGCGCCGCATCCCGACCTGCCGCCGCTCGACGCCTTCCGCCGTGCGCCCGTGCTGCGCCGCCAGGAACCCGGTCGCCCGGCCGACGCCGGCGGCGACGGCGAGGCGCGCCGCGAAGCCTGGCGCCGCGCGCTGGCGCCCGACCTGGCGCCGCGGCCCGGGGTCGGCATCTCGGCGGGCAACGTCGTGCGCACCGCCATGGTCTTCGAGCCGCGCGACGGCCATCTCTTCGTCTTCATGCCGCCGACCGAGCGCACCGAGGACTATCTCGAGCTCGTCACCGCGGTCGAGGACACCGCGGAGGAGCTGGGCCAGCCGGTCTTCCTCGAAGGCTATCCGCCGCCCGGCGGCGATCCGCGGCTGCTGCATTTCAGCGTCACGCCCGACCCCGGCGTCATCGAGGTCAACATCCACCCCTCGGCGGGCTGGCGGGAGATCGTCGACAAGACGGAGATCGTCTACGAGGAAGCGCGCACCACGCGGCTTGGTGCGCAGAAATTCATGATCGACGGCCGCCACACCGGGACCGGCGGCGGCAATCACGTCACGCTGGGCGGCCCGTCGGCCGCCGAGTCGCCGCTGCTGCGCCGGCCCGACCTGCTGAAGAGCCTGCTGGGCTACTGGATCAACCATCCCTCGCTGTCCTACCTGTTCTCCGGCCTGTTCATCGGCCCGACCAGCCAGCATCCCCGGGTCGACGAGGCACGCAACGATGCCCTACACGAGCTCGAGATCGCCTTTCGCCAGATCGAGCCCGGGAAGCAGACTCCGCCCTGGCTGGTCGACCGCATCTTCCGCAACCTGCTGGTCGATGCGACCGGCAACACGCATCGCACCGAGTTCTGCATCGACAAGCTGTTCACGCCCGAAACCGCCACCGGCCGGCGCGGGCTGCTCGAGCTGCGCGCCTTCGAGATGCCGCCGCACTGGCGCATGAGCGTGGCCCAGCAGGCGCTGCTGCGCGGCCTGGTCGCCAGGTTCTGGGACCGCCCCTACGAGCGCGCGCTCAGCCGCTGGGGCACGCGCCTGCACGACGATTTCCTGCTGCCGCACTTCGTCTGGCAGGATTTCGGCGACGTGTTGGCCGACCTGAGCGAGGCGGGCTATCGCTTCCAGCCCGACTGGTTCGCGCCGCACTTCGAGTTCCGCTTCCCCAAGATCGGCGACGTGGCGCAGCGCGGCCTCGAGCTCGAGCTGCGCCACGCCCTGGAGCCCTGGCACGTGCTGGGCGAGGAGCCGGGCGGCGGCGGCACGGTGCGCTATGTCGATTCCTCGGCCGAGCGCCTGCAGGTCAAGGTGGCCGGGTTGAACGACCGGCGTCATGCCATCGCCTGCAACGGCTGGCGCCTGCCGCTGCGCGCCACCGGCACGGCCGGCGAATACGTGGCCGGCGTGCGCTACCGTGCCTGGCAGGCCTCCAATGCGCTGCATCCCACGATCGGCGTGCACGCCCCGCTGGTGTTCGACATCCACGACACCTGGAGCGGCCGGTCGCTGGGCGGCTGCAGCTACCACGTCGCCCATCCCGGCGGCCGCAACTACGACCGCATGCCGGTCAACGCCAACGAGGCCGAGGCCCGCCGCCGCGCCCGCTTCTTCCCGATCGGCCACACGCCGGGCGAGATGGCCGAGCCGCGGTCGATCGACAATCCGGAGCATCCGCTGACCCTGGACCTCCGACGCGCATCGGCGTCGTAGGCGCTCGCCTCAGTCCGCGAACTTCAGAACACGCGCCATCTCCGCCCACGCGGCGCGACCGAGCGCACGGTCGGCGTCGTCGGTCCCGCCATGCTCGTTCACGGTGGATTTCGGCGTGGTCTCGCCGGGCAACAGCGCACGGTGGCCGGTGTTGCATGGAGGACGAGCGATGCCGCCCTGCCGTTGATCCTCAGCCGGTCGGCCAGCGCCCTGGCGAACATGGCGGACGGCCACAAGGCGTCGTCTTCGCCGGCGACAAGGATGATTTCGGCGCGCGCCCGTTCGATCGGAATCGCGGCTTGCGGCAACAGCGAAGCGAAGGTTCGCAGGCTCTTCTGGAAGAGCTCGAGGTAACGGACCGGAGGCAGGCGGTTGACCGAGAGCAGCGCTTCGGCCTCGTGAGGAACGAACGGCAGAGGCGCCCCTCGATGCGTGAAGCTCGACCGCAGCGGCCATCCGATGCCGTCGGCGCCGGGACCGGTATTCGCCCACACAACCGACGACGGGCTGAATGCGACGACCGCATCGATCCGCGGATCGTACGACGCGACAAGCAACGCCGCCTCCGCGCCTTTGGATGTCCCGAGAAAGGCGATCCGATCGCATCCCTCCTCGATCAGCCGGTCGGTCGCCAGGGCGAACGTCTCCAGCGGGATCTCGCATATGCCAGGGCTCTGTCCCGGGCCCGCGAACCAGCGCATGGCGATCGCCATGGCCCCACGATCGGCCAACAGGCCGGCCCGAGCCACGTCGACCCTGCCACTCGATCCGCCAAGAACGACGGCGCCGAGGCCGCTTGGCCTCCCGAGCGCCAGCAAGGACCCCTGAAGCGCGCCGGTGAGGATGGTTTCGACGAAGGGCATGCCGGCTCGTACGAATGGACCATCGGACAACATACGGAATCGAAGAGGCACCTGAACCTTTGCGCTCCTCGCGGGGCGTAGACCCAGCGTCGCAGTCGTGCGATTCTGGTCGTTCATATCCCTTCCTCCAGCAGGCCCATGGAGTTGTTGCACGGCCTCTCTTCTTCGCCGGCAAGTGCTTACGACGAACTGGTCACCGGCCAGAAGTCGATCCGCTATCACTGGCAGGGCATTCTAAGCGTCATCCGCGCGCTGCCCGGGGGCTTGAGCGAACGCGTGGAGAGCGCGCGCCGCCAGCTCGAGGAATTGGGCGCCACGGTCAACCTGCTCGACGACCGCGGCGCGCCGCGCTGGAGCTTCGATCCATTGCCCTTCGTGCTGGCGCCCGACGAATGGGCGCGACTGGAAGCCGGACTCATCCAGCGCGCCCGCCTGCTCGACGCGGTCCTCGCCGATCTCTACGGCCCGCAGACGCTGCTCAAGCAGCACCTGCTGCCGCCCATGCTGGTCCATGCCAACCGGCACTTCCAGAGGCCGTGCCGGATCATGGACGGCAAGGCGCCGACCCGCCATCTCGCCCACTACGCCGTCGACCTCGTGCGACTGGGCAACGGGCGCTGGCACGTGCTGGCCGACCACACCGAGGTGCCGTCCGGCCTGGGCTATGCGCTGGAGATGCGCCGCGTGCTGGCGCGCAGCCTGCCCGAGGCGTTCCGCTCCATCCCGGTGCGCCATCTCAGGCCATTCGTCGACCGCTGGCACGATTCGCTGCTCGCCACGGCGCCGGCCGGCGTGGCCCATCCCAACATGGCCGTCCTGACGCCGGGCTCGCTGTCGGCGACCTATTTCGAGCATGTCTATCTCTCGCGTGCGCTCGGCGTGCCGCTGGTCGAGGGCGGCGACCTGGTGGCGCGCGACGGCGAAGTGTCGATCAAGACGCTGGCCGGGCTGCGGCCCGTCCATATGCTGCTGCGCCGGCTCGACAGCGCCTTCGCCGATCCGCTGGAGCTGCGCGCCGACTCGGCACTCGGCATCACCGGCCTGGTCGAGACCACGCGCAGCGGCAAGGTGGTCCTTGCCAATGCGCTGGGCTCGGGCCTGGTCGAGACTCCGGCGATGATGCCGTTCCTCGAGCGGCTGAGTGAACACCTGCTCGGCCAGCCGCTCGAGCTGCCGTCGCTCGACGTGTGGTGGCTGGGCGAACCGACCGCGCTGTCCTTCGCACTGGCCAATCTCGACCTGCTGATCGTGCGGCCCTGCCTGGGCGCCGATCGCGAGCCGATCGTGGTCGGCATGCTGGAAGCGCCCGAGCGCAAGGCGCTGGTCGAGCGCATCCGCGCCCGTCCCGGCCAGTTCGTGGCGCAGTATCCGGTCACGCCCTCGCTCAGCCCCAAATGGGACGGCAGGAGCCTCGCGCCCGCCGCCATGGTGCTGCGCCTGTTCGTGAGCGCCGACGGCGAGACCTATCGCGTGTTGCCGGGTGGGCTGGCGCGCGAGCCGATGGGCGACACCTGCCTGCGCTCGCTGGGGCGCCTGAACGGCACGCTGAAGGACCTCTGGGTGCTGACCGAGGACGCCGCCGACGTGCAGCTTCCCTCGACGCGGCGCTTTCACCAGCTCTCGGTCGACCGCGGCGGCGCCGACCTGCAGAGCCGCGTCGCCGACAACCTCTATTGGCTCGGCCGCTACATCGAGCGCCTGGACGACGACGCGCGGCTGCTGCGCACGACGGCGATGAGAGTCGCGCAGGGCGCCATGGGGCCGCGCGACGCCATCGAGCTGCGCCTGCTCGGCCGCCTGCTGACCCAGTCCAACCTGATGGATCAGGCGTCGGCGCTGTCGGCGCCGGAGGGCGCCGCCTTCCAGCAGGGGCTGGCCGGCGTCGCCTCGGAGAATTGCGGCCTGTCCACCGTGCTCGATGCCATCCAGCAGCTGGCCCAGACCATGCGCGACCGCTTCTCCGTCGACATGACCACGGCGGCCGGCCCGCTCATGGGTGAGGTGCGGCACCGGCTGCTGATGGCCCGCGGCAACCTCGATCCGCTGCTGGCGGCGCTCGACGAGATCGTGCGCTTCGTCGCCACCCTGTCGGGCCTGGCGCAGGAAAACATGACGCGCGGCACGGGCTGGCGCTTCCTCGATCTCGGTCGCCGGCTTGAGCGCGCGCAATACGTGGTGACGGGCGCGCTGGACCCTTTCCTGCAGTCGCCGATCGACTGGGACGCCGCCATGCGGCTCGCCCTGGAGCTGTGCGACAGCACGATCACCTACCGCACGCGCTATCTCGGCCAGCTCCAGCCCGCGCCCGTGCTCGACCTCGTCATGCTCGACGACAGCAATCCGCGCTCGCTCGCCTTCCAGCTCCGCGCCATCGACGGCCATCTCGACTATCTCGCGCGGGTTTCGGGCGTCCGCGTGCCGGCGCTGCCGCCATCGCTCGGTCCCGACCTCGAAGCCGTCGTCCGCCAGTTCGCCGGCGACGAGCAGTCGTGGCGCCACGAGGGCCTGGCGCTGGCCACGCTGCGCGACGTCGCGGCCGACACCGAAAGCGGGCTCGAGCAGCTCTCCGAGGCGATCACCCGCGCCTATTTCTCGCACGTGCCGGCGGCGCAGGCCGTGGGCTCCTCGACGGCGTGAGGCGACGGCCGTGAAGTACCAGCTCTCCCATCGCACGTCCTACACCTACGCGAGCTCCGTCGATTCGGCGCATCACATCGCGCATCTGCGCGTCCGCGCCTTTCCCGGCCAGACGGTCAGCGCGATCGGCATCAGCACCAACCCCGTCCCCGCCCTGGCGGCGCAGCACGTCGATCATTTCGGCAACAACATCGACATCTACCAGATCGACAAGCCGCACACGCGTTTCGACATCGAGGTGAGGGCCAGCGTCGAGGTGCGCTTTCCCGATCCGCCGCCCGCCGCTTCGACTCCGCCGTGGGAGAAGCTTCGAACCGAGCTGAGCGGCAACGGCTTTCCCGTCGCCGTCGAAGCGAGCGAGTTCGTTCACGAATTGCCGCTGGTGCCCGCCGTGGAGGCGTTGCAAGCCTACGGCGCCAAGTCGTTCACGGCCGGCCGGCCCATCCTGGCGGCCGCGCGCGAGCTCACCTCGCGCATCAAGGCGGATTTCGTCTACCAGCCCGGCGCAACCGACATCAGCACGCCGCTGGCCGAGGTCTTCGCCGGCAAGTCCGGCGTCTGCCAGGATTTCGCGCATCTCGAGATCGCCGCCCTGCGCGCCCATGGCCTCGCCGCGGGCTACGTCTCGGGCTACATCAGGACAGCGCGCTCCAAGGACGAGATCGCGCTGCGCGGCGCGGACGCCAGCCACGCCTGGGTTGCCGTGTGGTGCGGCGCGGCGGCAGGCTGGGTGCATCTCGATCCGACCAACGACCTCGTGGCCAGGGAAGACCATGTCGCGGTGGCGTGGGGGCGGGATTTCTCCGACGTGAGCCCGCTCCGGGGCGTGATCCTGGGGGGCAAGTCGCATTCCTACGGCGTCGCCGTGACCCTGGTGCCGACGGACTAGCCGCCGAGGAAGTCCTTCGTCCACCTGGTGTAGTCGGCATCGCGCGTCACGCGTTTCATCAGCTCGGCGTCGGCCACGCCGGCAAGCTTGGCGGGAGGGGTGCCGTCCTTCAGCGCCTTGAGCGTGTCGTGAATGGCCTTCACCGCGGCGGCGAAGGGCTGGTGGCCCTGCAGCGCCACGCGCACCCGACGCGCGCCGAGATAGGACAGATCGGAGAGCTCAGGCGACCCGCCGCCCAGGATCAGCGGCAGGCTGGTCGCGCCCGAGAGGGCGTCGAGCTCGGCGCGCGTCCGGACGCCGACGAAGAACAGCGCATCGGCGCCGGCGGATTCGTAGGCCTTGCCGCGCGCGATCGCATCGTCGAGCCCGCTGATCGAGACCGCGCTGGTGCGGCCGGCGATGCACAGCGCCGGATCCTGGCGGCCGGCGAGCGCCGCCTTCATCTTGCCAACGCCTTCCGCGATCGAGATGAGCCGCGGCTTGGCCGCGCCATAAGGCGTCGGCAGGTCGGTGTCCTCGAGGCTCAGGCAGCACACGCCCGCGGTCTCCAGCTCCTCGACCGTGCGTTTGGCATTGAGCGCGTTGCCGTAACCGTGATCGGCATCGACCAGCAGCGGCAGGTTGCCGGCGCGGTTGATGCGATAGGCCTGGCCTGCGAACTCCGAGAGCGTGAGCACGATCAGGTCGGGCGCGCCCAGCACGGTGAGGGACGCCGTCGAGCCCGCGAACATGCCGAGCTCGAAGCCAAGATCCTCGGCGATGCGGGCGGAGATGGGATCGAACACCGAGCCCGGGTGGATGCAACGGTCGCCCCCGAGCAGGGCGCGAAAACGGCGGCGGCGATCGGTCCAGTCCATGTCGGTCTCCCTTGCGGCCAATCCTTAGCAAAGCGCAGAGCTGCAATGCAGCGTCCCGTTTCGACGGGCAAACGCAAAATGGCCAAAAGCTTGGCGTGGCCAAAGGCGGAAGCGTAGCGTCGGCCAACAGGGACGGCATGAATGTGCGCGGCATCCGCTCCTCCAAAACAAGGCGCGCAGGGGAAATGCCATGTTCGACGTCCTCGACCGGCAGACCGTGCTGACCGGCAACCAGAAGAAGATCATCGCCGCGGCGATCATCGGCGATGCGCTGGAATTCTTCGACTACTTCCTGATCGGCTTCGTGCTCGCCTTCCTGATCGGACCGTGGAGGCTCACCTTCGGCCAGTCGGCCATCGTGCTGATGTCGTCCGGCATCGGCGCCATCATCGGCGCCTACGCCTGGGGCTGGATCGCCGACCGCATCGGCCGGCGCAAGGTGTTCATCGGCACGGTGCTGAACTTCTCGATCGCCACCGGCCTGCTGTACTTCACGCCCGACAACGGCTGGGTCTACCTCACCATCATGCGCTTCTTCGTCGGCCTGGGCGTCGGCGGCCTCTATTGCGTGGACCTGCCCCTGGTGCAGGAATTCATGCCGACCTCCAAGCGCGGCTGGGTGGGAGGCCTGGTGACCTGCGTCATCCCGCTGGGCGTCGGACTGGGCGCGGTGCTCGGCGCCTTCATGGGCGCGGGCCAATGGCGGCTTCTGTTCGCCGTCGGCATCCTGCCTTCCCTGATCGTGCTGTTGATCCGGCTGTGGGTGCCCGAGTCGCCGCGCTGGCTGGCGCGCCAGGGCCGCCTCGAGGAGGCGCGGGAATTGCTCGCCTGGGCCTTGCAGGTGCCGGCCAGCAGCCTGCCCCTGCCGCGCCCCGAGGAAAACCGGGTGATCCAGACCAACTGGCTCGATCTCTTCAAGTATCCGCGCAGCCTGCTGGTGTCCTGGCTCGGCAACGCCGGCGCCCAGACCGGCGTCTACGGCATCACCCTGTGGGCGCCGTCGCTGTTCGTGCTCCTCCTGAAGGTCACGCCCCAGGAAGCCGCCAAGATGATGATCCTGCTCAGCGTCACGGGCTTCATCGGCCGTCTCTCCTTCTCCTGGTTCTCGGAGAAGATCGGCCGGCGCAATGCCGGCGGGCTGCTGGGCTTCGGCGCCGGCATCCTGACCATCGTGGCCGGCTACAACCACGACACCGCGCTGCTCGGCGTGTCGGCCTTCTGGCTGATCCTGGCGGCGACCATGTTCTTCGCCGACGGCGGCTTCGCCATCGTCGGCCCCTATGCGGCGGAGATCTGGCCCTCGCACCTCAAGACCACCGGCATGGGCTCGGCCTACGGCTTCGGCGGCATCGGCAAGATCATCGGGCCCCTGGGGCTGGCCCTGATCGTCGGCTCCAACAACTACTTGAAGCCTGACGTGCCGCTGCCGCAGATTCCGACGGCATTCATCTATCTCGGCTGCTGGTTCCTGATGGCCGGAGTGGTCTATTATTTCTTCGGGCTGGAGACCAAGGGCAAGTCGCTCGAGCAGATCGACCGCGAACTGGCCGCCGCCGACTGACGCAAACGGACGTTCGGAGAGGATGTCTTGGACACGCTGATCCCGTCTTCCACCGACCTTGCCGGGGACCCGGCCGTGATCTCGCGCGCCGAGACGCTGCGGCCTCTCGTCGAGGCGACGTCGGACGAAATCGAGGACAGGCGCCGGCTGCCGCCGGCGCTGTTGGACAAGCTTCACGAGGCACGGCTGTTCCGCCTGCTGCTGCCGCGCTCGGCGGACGGCATCGAGACCGATCCCGTCACCTTCTTCCACGTGATCGAGACCATCGCGCGGGCCGACGCCAGTACTGCCTGGTGCCTGAGCCAGGCCGGCGGCTGCGCCATATCGGCCGCCTATCTCGACCTGCCGGTGGCCCGGGAGATCTTCGGCGACGATCCGAGGGCCGTACTCGCCTGGGGGCCGGGGCCGCGGGTCAGGGCGGTCGAATGCGAGGGCGGCTACAAGGTCACCGGCGTGTGGGCCTTCGCGTCGGGTGGCCGCCACGCGACCTGGCTCGGCGCGCATTGTCCCATCTACCAAGCCGACGGCGCGCCGAGGCTCGGCCCGGACGGCCGCCCGCTCGAACGCACCATGCTGGTTCGCAGCGAAGACGTCGAATGGACGGACATCTGGAGCGTCGTCGGCCTGCGCGGCACGGCGAGCGACCAGTTCGCGCTCACCGATCATTTCGTGCGCGCCGATCATTCGATCACGCGCGAGTTCGAGAAGGAGTGCCGCGAGCCCGGCCCGCTCTATCGCATGTCGGCCATGACCTGCTACGAGGTGGGCTTCGCCGGCGTGGCGCTGGGCATCGCCCGCGGTGCGCTCGACAGCTTCGTCGACGTGGCGCGCCACAAGATCCCGCGCGGCAAGGCCAGCCCGATCCGCGACAACGCGGTCGTGCAGACCAACCTCGCCCAGGCCGAGGTCGGCATCCGTTCCGCCCGCGCCTTCCTGCTGCAATCGATGGCCGACATCTGGAAGCAGATCTCGGGCGGCGCCAGGCTCACCGTGGATCATCGCATGGCCATCCGCATGGCCTCGACCAACGCCATCCACAGGGCGCGCGAGGCGGTCGACTTCGCCTACAATGCCGCCGGCGCCACGGCAATCTTCGAGAGCCATCCGCTGGAGCGCCGCTTCCGCGACATCCACACCGTCACCCAGCAGCTTCAGGGGCGGCTGTCCCACTTCGAAACCGTCGGCGCCTGGATGATGGGCGCCGAGGCCGACCTCACCTTCGTCTGAGCATCACGGAGACGGACCATGCCGCTTGGCATCCTGCAGCACTACACCATCGAGCCCTCCGACCTGGAGCGCACCAAGGACTTCTACTGCGACGTGCTCGGGCTGGAGAACGGCGACCGCCCGCCGCTCGGCTTCCCGGGCTACTGGCTCTATTCCGGCGGCGTGCCCACCGTGCACCTGCTGGGGCCGCGCACGCCGCGCGACGGCATCATCGTGCGCGGTTCCTCGAAGAAGTACGAGGATACCGGCCGCTTCGACCATATCGCCTTCGCCGCCACCAACCTGCCGGGCGTGCGCGACCGGCTGAAGTCGAAGAACGTCAAGTTCCGCGAGCAGGTCGTACCGCGCACCGGCGCCGCGCAGATCTTCCTCCACGATCCCGACGGCGTCGGCGTGGAGCTGAATTTCCCTCCTGAGGGAGCGAAGGCCTAAGTGCTGCTGTCGCTCGACATCGACCGCGTCGAACTCCTGGCCGACGGCACGCCGTTCGGCGAGGCGGGACCCTATGAGCGCGTGATCGGCCGCGCCAGGGGCGATGTCGATCCCAACGACCCCGCCAACAAGGGCATCGCCCTGATCGACAAGGCGCCGCTGAACGCGCGCGGCAAGGTCGAGTATGCAACCGACATCTTCATCCTGCGGCCGGCGCATCCGGAGCGCGGCAACGGCCGGATCCTCTACGAAGTCAACAATCGCGGCCGCAAGATGCTGTTCGGCAACATCGCCGACGGCCCGCAGGGCGTGAACGATCCCAAGACGGTGGCCGACGTCGGCAACGGCTTTCCGCTGCGGCTGGGCTACGTCATCGTCTGGTCCGGCTGGGACCCCGATGCGCCGCGCGCCAACATGGGACTGGGGCTCACCGCCCCGGTCGCCACCGACAACGGCCGGCCCATCGTAAAGACCGTGCGCGACGAGTTCTGCTCGGGCACGCGCGGTGGCGCCCTGGAGGTCTTCAAGCTTTCCTACGAGGCCAATACGCTGGAGCAGCCGCGGGCGCGGCTGACGATGCGCGAGCGGGCCGACGACGAACCGCGCGAGCTGCCGCTCAACCAGTGGTCCTTCGTCGACGCCCGCTCCATCAAGCTGCGCGACGGTGTCAAGCCCAAGCCGGGCTGGCTCTACGAGTTCCACTACGAGGCCAAGAATCCCAAGGTGCTGGGGCTGGGCTTCGCCGCCACGCGCGACGTCGTGAGCTTCCTGCGCTACGGCCAGGCCGGGCTCGCCGCGACCGGCCGGCCGATCACGCATGCGCTGGCGATTGGCTTCTCCCAGGCCGGCCGCTACCTGCGCAACCACATCTCCGAGGGTTTCAATTGCGACGAGCAGGGCCGCAAGGTCTTCGACGGCATCCACAGCCACATCGCCGGCATCGGCCGCATCTTCTTCAACACGCCGTTCGGCCAGCCGGCCCGCACCGGCACCCAGCACGAGGATCACGATTTCCCCGAGAACAAGTTTCCCTTCTCGACGGCGGCCCTCTCCGATCCGCTCACCGGCAAGACCGGCTCGCTGTTGCGCGGCGACGGCTGCGATCCCAAGCTGATCGAGACCAACACGTCGACCGAATACTGGCAGAAGGGCGCCTCGCTCCTGCACACCGATCCGCTCGGCCAGCAGGATGTGGCGCTGCCCGAGAACTCGCGCCTCTACATGATCGCGGGCACCCAGCATGGCGGCCGCGCCGGCGCCACCACCGATGCCGGACCCGACATGAATCCGCGCAATCCGCACAATCCGATGCCAGCCGTGCGCGCGCTGCTGGTGGCGCTCGACGAATGGGTGGTGTCGGGCAAGGCGCCGCCGCCCACTCGCGTGCCTACGCTCGCCGACGGCACCCTGGTCGAGCCCGACAAGACCGGCTTCCCCGACGTGCCGGGCGCCGCCGTGGCCAAGGTCACCAACCGGGTGGCGCCGCCGGGCGACTGGGTGAACCCCAAGCCGCCCGAGAAGACCTACCGCACCCTGGTCTGCAAGGTCGACGCCGACGGCAACGAAGTCGCCGGCGTGCGCCTGCCCGACATCGCCGTGCCGCTGGCCACCTACTCGGGCTGGAACGTCTACAAGCCGCCCTATCCCAAGGGCGAGCTTGCCGACCGGGACGGCAGTTGCCTGCCCTTCGCCCTCGACAAGGCGGCGGGCGAGGCGGCCGGCGATCCGCGGCCCTCGATCGCGGAACGCTACAAGAGCGGAGGCGACTACGTGGCCAAGGTCGAAGCCGTGGTCTCGGCCCTGCAGAGGGATCGGCTTCTGCTGGTCGAGGATGCCGAAGGCTATATCGAACGAGCCCATCGCGAGCCGCGCGTCGCGCCGTAAGGGGAGGTCGTCATGCCCAAGCTCGACCGCGACGGGGTCAAGATCCATTACGAGATCCATGGCGCGGGACCGACCGTGCTGCTGAGCCACGGCTACAGCTCGACGTCGCGCATGTGGGACGGCCAGGTCGCGGCGCTGAAGGATCGCTACCAGGTCATCGTCTGGGACATGCGCGGCCATGGCGAGAGCGACTACCCGACCGACCAGGGCCTCTATTCCGAAGCGCTGACGGTGGGCGACATGAAGGCGCTGCTCGACCAGGCCGGCGCCAGGAAGGCCGTCGTGGCCGGCCTCTCCCTGGGCGGCTACATGTCGCTCGCCTTCCATGCCAGCCATCCCGAGCGCGTGCGCGCGCTGATGCTGTTCGATACCGGCCCCGGCTTCAAGAAGGACGAGGCGCGCGCCAGGTGGAACGAGACGGCGCACCAGCGTGCCGCCAGCTTCGACGCCAAGGGGCTCGCCGCCCTCAATGCGAGCGACGAGGTCAGGCTCACTCGCCATCGCGATGCCACGGGCCTTGCCGGCGCCGCGCGCGGCATGCTGGCCCAGCAGAACGACCGGGTGATCCAATCGCTCGACAAGATCGAAGTGCCAACTTTGGTGCTGGTGGGCGCCGACGACACCAACTTCCTCGCCGCCACCGACTACATGGCGGCCAAGATCAAGAGGGCGATCAAGGTGGTCATCCCCGACGCGGGCCATGCATCCAATCTGCATCAGCCCGCCCGTTTCAATCAGACGGTCGAGGCCTTTCTTGCCAGGCTGCCATCAGCCTAAGGAGCATGCGTCATGGGGAAGCGAATTGCAGTCGTCGGCGTCGGGGCGCTCGGCGGTTATGTCGGCGGCTACCTCGCCCATGCCGGGCTCGACGTCACCCTGATCGATTTCTGGCCGGAGAACATCGAGGCCATCCGCAAGCGCGGCCTGGAGCTCGACGGCGTGACGCCGGAGGAGAAGTTCACCGTCACCAAGGCCAAGACCATGCATCTCACCGAGATGCAGGAGCTGTCGCGCCAGAAGCCGGTCGACATCGCCTTCGTGTCCATGAAGTCCTACGACACCGAATGGGCGACCGCGCTGATCAAGCAGTACCTGGCGCCGGACGGCTATATCGTGTCGCTGCAGAACTGCCTGAACGAGGAGCGCATCGCGGGGGTGGTCGGCTGGGGCAAGACGGTCGGCATGGTGGCCTCGCTGATCTCGGTCGACATGTTCGAGCCCGCCCGCATCCGCCGCACCGTGGCCAAGGGCGGCGACAAGCACACCGTGTTCCGCGTCGGCGAGGTCCATGGCCGCGTCACCAAGCGGGTCGAGGAGCTGCGCGAGATGGTGGGCATGATCGACAGCGCCAAGACCACGACCAACCTGTGGGGCGAACGCTGGTCCAAGCTCTGCCAGAACGGCATGAAGAACGGCGTCTCGGCCGCCACCGGCCTGACCGGCGCCGACTGCGACCGCAACGACGCCATCCGCCGCTTCTCCATCAAGCTCGGCGGCGAGGCCGTGCGCGTCGGCCAGGCGCTGGGCTACCACATCGAGAAGATCGGCAAGATGGAGCCGGAGACGCTGGCCAAGGCGTCGGAAGGCGACAAGGCCGCGCTCGACGAGATCGAATCGATCCTGCGGCCGGGATCCAACGTCAATCCCAACCCGCGCGCCGACATCCAGCGGCCGTCGATGGCCCAGGACATCCGCAAGGGCCGCCGCACCGAGATCGAGTTCATGAACGGCTACATCGCCGATCGCGGCACCTATATCGGCGTGCCCGCCCCCACCCACGCCAAGCTGACGGAGATCGTGAAGAAGGTGGAGCGGCAGGAGGTGAAGGCCACACCGGCGCTGCTGGGCGGCTGACGGACCGGCAAGCCGCTTGCCGCGCCTAGTCTAGAAGGCGCCCAGCCCGAGATCCTGCATGGAGGTCAGGGCCGCATGGGCGTTGGCCGCCTCGCTCTCGTCGGTGGCCTTGGCCTGCGCCACCTTCTTCACATAGGCGTCGTGGGCTTGCTGATTGCCGACATAGAGGCAGCCGCAGATGGTCGGATCGGCATAGACCCAGGCGGTCTTGCCGTTGAAGGTCGTCTTGGCGAGCTTGTGCGGTGAAAGCGCCTTGAAGGCCGCCAGCTGCGCCGCCGTCTTCGGTGCCGCCGCCTTGAAACCCGACGACGACAGCATGTTTTCCTTGGTTTTGGTCGGGTTCGCGCAGGCCGCCATTCCGAGAGCCAGTCCCAGAATGGCCAGTATCGCCACCGACGGCCTCATCGCCCTCTCCCCCGCGGACAGCCGGCTCAGTTGATGTACAGGCCGTAGGCGTCCGCGTCGTCCCACGCATCGCCCCAATTGATATAGGAGTTCTCGGCCGCCGAATTGTAGGGATCGGAAGCGTTGTTGTCGTACATCTGATTGACCCTGGTATCGATCATCTGCTGGGTCGCGGTCTTGATGTACGTGTTGTACGCGGTCTGGCCGCCGATATAGAGGCAGCCGCAGACGTTGCGGTCGGGATAGACCCAGACGGACTTGCCCTTGAAGGTCGTATGCGAAATCCGCTGGGGCGGCAGCTTCTTGAACGCGGCGACCTTCGCCGGCGTATTCAGCGAAAGAGTCTTGAAGCCGGCTTCCGCCAACAGGTCGCGCTTGCTTTGCGGCTGGTAGGCGCAGGCCATCAGCGCACCGCCCAGCATCAGAACGGCGAGAATCGACGCAAACGGCTTCATTGTTGTCCCCCTGTGCGGATACGGCTCCCTCCCATAGGCCGGAAGGAGCGCGATTACAATCAAGCGGCGGCCTTGAGGCCTGCCTTCGCGTCCTCTTTGATCATATCGGCGCCCTTCTCCGCCACCATGATCGTGGGCGCGTTGGTGTTGCCCGAGGGCACGGTGGGCATGATCGAGGCGTCGATGACCCGCAGTCCGGCGATGCCGTGCACGCGCAGCCGGTCGTCGACCACGGCCATCGGGTCGCGACCCATCTTGCAGGTGCCGACGACGTGATAGGTCGTCTGGCCGGTGTGGCGGGCGAAATCGAGCCACTCGTCGTAGGTGTTCACGTCCTTGCCCGGCTTGTTCTCGAAGGCGATGTATTTCTCCATCGACGGGTGCGAGACGATCCTGCGGGCGATCTGCATGCCAGCGACCGTGGCATCGCGGTCGGTCTGGGCCGACAGGAAGTTCGGACGGATCGCGGGTTCCACGCCCGGCGTCGCTGACTTGATGTGGATGGAGCCGCGCGAATCGGGCCGGCACTGGCCGATCACCACCGTCATGCCGGGCTCGCGCTCGAGCAGGCGCTTCTGCGCGGTGTCGTAGCTGGCATGCGCCATGTGGAACTGCATGTCGGGCGAGTCGAGGCCCGGCCGCGTGCGCACGAAGCCGTAGACGACGCCGGCGGTGAGCGCGAGGGCGCCGCGGCCGGTCGAATAGTACTTGACGATCTCCTGCATCAGCTTGAGGCCGCGCGTCTGCTCGTTGAGCGTGATCGGCAGCTTGACCCGCCAGTTCATGCGCGGCGCGAAGTGGTCGCCATAGTTCTCGCCGACGCCCTTCAGCTCATGCCTGACCTCGATGCCATGGCGGCGCAGCAGCTCGGGCTGGCCGATGCCGGAATGCTCCAGCACGCCCGGCGATTGCACCGAGCCGCACGACACGATGACCTCGCGATTGACCCGGGCCTCGCGCGCCTGGCCGAGCACGGTGTAGGCGACGCCGACCGCGCGCTTGCCGTCGAGGATCACGCTGCTCACCAGCGCGTCGGTCTCGATCTTGAGGTTGGGCCTGACGCGGACGGGGTCGAGGAAGGCGCGCGCCGTCGACTGGCGCCTGCCGTTCTTCATCGTGACCTGGTAGTAGCCGAAGCCCTCCTGGTCGCCGTTGTTGTAGTCCTTGTTCCTGGGGTAGCCGCTCGCCACGGCGGCGTCGATGAAGGCGTCGCAGAGCTCGTGGGTATCGCACATGTCGGCCACGTTCAGCGGTCCGCCCTTGCCGCGGCTGTCGTCGCCGCCGCGCTCGAAATTCTCCGACTTCTTGAAGTAGGGCAGGATCTGCGAATAGGACCAGCCGCGGTTGCCGAGCTGGCCCCAGGTGTCGTAGTCGAGCGGCTGGCCGCGCACATAGAGCATGCCGTTGATCGAGCTCGAGCCGCCGAGCGCGCGGCCGCGCGGACAGGGGATGCGGCGGCCGGCCATGCCTTCCTCCGCCTCCATCTCGAAGTTCCAGTTGAACTTCTTGTGGTTGAGCAGCCTAGTGAAGCCGGCGGGGATGTCGATCCACATCGACTTGTCGCGCGGCCCCGCCTCCAGCAGCAGCACCTTGACGCTCGGATCCTCGCTCAACCGGTTGGCCAGAACGCAACCCGCCGAGCCGCCGCCCACGATGACATAATCCCAGTCCGCCATGACGCTTGTTGCCTCCCTGCCCGCTTTGCCGGTTGACGGGCAGTCTAGCGCAGATGACAGGAAACGTGATGTCCCGGCGCGATTTCGCGCAGCGGGGGCGACTCGACCTTGCAGCGGGCCACGGCGTAGGGGCAGCGGGTGTGGAAATGGCAGCCGGCCGGCGGGTTCACCGGGCTGGGGACGTCGCCTTGCAGGACCCGCTTCTGGCGGCGGACGGCCGGGTCGGGCACCGGCACGGCCGACAGCAGCGCCTCGGTGTAGGGATGCTGGGCGCGGGTAAAGATCGAACGCGTGTCGGCCTTCTCGACGATGCGGCCGAGATACATCACGGCGATATGGTGGCTGATATGCTCCACCACCGCGAGATTGTGCGAGATGAAGAGATAGGAAAGCTGGCGCTCGCGCTGCAGGTCCTGCAGGAGATTGATCACCTGCGCCTGGATCGAGACGTCGAGCGCCGACACCGGCTCGTCGCCGACGATCAGCTTCGGCCCCAGCGCCAGGGCGCGGGCGATGCCGATCCTCTGGCGCTGGCCGCCCGAGAACTGGTGCGGGTAGTTGTCCATCTGGGCGGGCCGGAGCCCGACCCGCGCAAACAGGGCGGCGACCTGCTCGGCCCGCTGCCGACGGCTCGCCACGCCGTGCACCAGCAGCGGCTCGCCCACGATGTCGCCCGCCGTCATGCGCGGATTGAGCGAGGAGAACGGGTCCTGGAAGATGATCTGCATCTGCTTGCGGTAGGGCCTGAGCTCGGCCTTCGACAGATGCGTGATCTCGGTGCCGGCAACCTGCACCGACCCCGAGGTCGGCTCGATCAGGCGCAGCACGGCGCGGCCGGCCGTGGTCTTGCCGCAACCCGACTCGCCGACCAGGCCCAGCGTCTCGCCGACGCCGATGGTGAAGCTCACGCCGTCGACGGCGTAGACCTGCCCCACGGTGCGGCGCAGCACGCCCTTGCGCACGGGGAAGTGCTTCTTGAGGTCGTTGACCGCGAGCACCGGCTGGTTGGCGCTAACCATCGCTGTGCCAGCAGGCCGCCCAATGGCCTGTCCGCTTCTGCTCGTAGGCCGGCCGTTCGCGCCGGCAGAGATCGTCCGCCCGGCCGCAGCGCGGCGCGAAGGCGCAGCCCTGCGGCAGGTCGAACAGGGGCGGCACGATGCCGGGAATTTCCTGCAGGCGGTCGGTGTCCGCCTTGACCTCGCCGCGCAGCAGGTCGAGCCGAGGGATCGAGGCGAGCAGGCCCGCCGTGTAGGGATGCATCGGGTGGCTGAACAGCTCGCCCACCTCGGCCTCCTCGACCTTGCGGCCGGCATACATGACGATCACCCGCCGCGCCGTCTCGGCAACCACGCCGAGATCGTGCGTGATCAGGATCACGGCGGCGCCGAACTCGCGCTGCAGCTCCAGGATGAGCTCCAGGATCTGCGCCTGGATGGTGACGTCGAGCGCCGTGGTCGGCTCGTCGGCGATCAGCACCTTGGGATTGCAGGCCAGCGCCATGGCGATCATGGCGCGCTGGCGCATGCCGCCCGAGAGCTGGTGCGGATATTCCTTGGCGCGCTGCATCGGCGCCGGGATGCGCACCAGGTCGAGCATCTCCACGGCGCGCTTCAGCGCCGCCTTCCGGTCCATGTCGCGGTGCAGGATCAGCGCCTCGGCGATCTGCTTGCCGATGGTCATCACCGGATTGAGCGACGTCATCGGCTCCTGGAAGATCATCGAGATGTCGTTGCCGCGCACGCCGCGCATCTCCTCCTCGCTGAGCTTCAGCAGATCGCGCCCGGCGAGGCGGACCGTGCCGGAGACGATGCGGCCGGGTGGATCGGGGATGAGCCGCATCAGCGACAGCGCGGTCATGCTCTTGCCGCAGCCCGACTCGCCCACGATCGCCAGGGTCTCGCCCGAAGCGACCTGGAAATCGACGCCGTCGACAGCCTTGACGATGCCCTGCCGCGTATAGAACCAGGTGCCGAGGTTCTCGACCTCGAGAAGCTCACTCATGGACGTTGCTTTCAGGATCGCTGGCGGGGATCGAGAATGTCGCGCAGCGCGTCGCCCAGAAGGTTGGTGCCGAACACGGTGAGGCTGATGGCGACGCCCGGGAAGATCACCAGCCAAGGCGCCGTGCGCACGTATTCGGCCGCCGATTCCGATAGCATGCGGCCCCACGAGGGGTAGGGTTCGGGAATGCCCAGCCCGAGGAAGGAGAGCGAGGCTTCGACCAGGATCGCCGAGCCGAGCTGGGCCGTGCCCAGCACGATCAGCGGCGCCAGCGTGTTGGGCAGCACGTGGCGCACGGCGATGCGCACCTCGCCCATGCCGACGGCGCGGGCCGCCTCGACGAAGGGCAGCTCGCGCAGCGACAGCGTGCTCGAGCGCACCACGCGGGCCACGCTCGGCACCAGCGGAATGGCGATGGCGATGATGGTGTTCTCGAGCGACGGGCCGAGCGAGGCCGCCATGACCAGCGCCATCACCAGGAGCGGCAGCGACTGCATGATGTCCATCAGCCGCTGCGTCACCAGATCGACGGTGCCGCCGAGATAGCCGCTCGTCAGGCCGATCGCGATCCCCAGCAGCCCGCCGATCAGGGTGGCGCCCAGCCCGACGGCCAGCGAGATGCGCGCGCCGAACACGATGCGGCTGAACATGTCGCGCCCCATGAAGTCGGCGCCCAGCCAGAAGGCGCTGCCGGGGCGGGCGAGCGACGCCTTGGCGTCGGTCGCCGTGGGGTCCATCGGGGCGATGACGTTGGCGAACACGGCGGTGAACACGAACACCAGCACGATCAGCGCGCCCACCGCGCCCAGCGGATAGCGCCGCGTGAAGAAGAGGATCCGGCTCCACCACCCGGTGACATTGGCGCCCGCGCGGGCCAGTTCGGCGTCATGGTCGATGATGGCCATTGCCGCCTCAGTCCGCGAACTTGATGCGCGGGTCGAGGACCATGTAGGCCATGTCGACCAGGAAGTTGACCATCACCACCACGACGGCGATCAGCATCACCAGGTTCTGCACGATCGGATAGTCGCGCCAGCGGATCGCCTCGACCAGGAAGCGCGCCACGCCGGGGATGTTGAACACCGTCTCGGTGACGATCAGGCCGCCCACCAGGAAGGCTGCCTCGATGCCGATGATCGTGACCACCGGCAGCAAGGCGTTGCGCAGCGCATGGTCGTAGTTCACCGACATGGCCGAGGCGCCCTTGGAGCGCGCCGTGCGGATGTAGTCCTGGCGCAGCACCTCCAGCATGGAGGAGCGGGTGAGCCGCATGATCAGCGCCGAGCTGCGGAAACCCACCACCGCCGCCGGGATGGCGAGCAGCCCCAGCTCCTGGAAGAAGCCGCGCGGCTCGCTGCTGTAGATCGGGATGGTGCCGAACCAGTTCACCGCCGCCATCAATACCAGCAGGCCGAGCCAGAACGCCGGAAAGGACAGACCGCTGAGACTCAAGACGCGCAGGAAGTAGTCCAGCGGCGTGTTCTGCCTCACCGCGCTGATCACGCCGAAGGGCACGCCGATCAGCACCGAGAAGAGCAGCGCCAGGCCGGCCAGCTTGGCGCTGATCGGGATGCGCGGCGCGATCTCCTCGAGGGCCGGCCGCTCCGAGACATAGGCATAGCCCAGGTCGCCGCGCGACAGGCCGGCGATCCACTGGCCATACTGCTCGATGATAGGCCGGTCGAGGCCGAGCTCGTGGACGATCTTGGCCTTCTCATGGTCGTCGGCAATGCCCGCCGAATCGACGAGGATGTCGGCGATGTTGCCCGGCACCAGGCGCAGCATCACGAAGATCAGCACCGACATGCCGAACAGGGTCAAAGCCATCAAGAGAAGCCGGCGCACCAGGTAAGCGCCCATCAGTCTCCCCAATTTCCGTCACCTCCTCCCCACGTCGGGCGCGGGGAGGAAGCGGTAGGATGCCGCCGGCGCAAGCGTGCAGCCGGTCGAAATGCGTCTACTTGTCGAGCCAGACGTCTTCGAAGCGCCAACCGTTGTAGATGCTGTTGACCTGCAGCACGAGGCCCTTGAGCTTGGGCGACCAGCAGGTGTTGGCGACGTTGTAACCGAGGATCGGGCGCGCGACGTCGTCGGCGAGCTTCTTCTCGATCTCCCAGACGATCTTCTTGCGCTTGGTGCGGTCGAGCTCGGCCGACTGCTGGTCGACCAGCTTGTCGACCTCGGCGTTCTTGTAGCCGGTGTAGTTGCGGTCCGAGGTCGAGTAGTAGTTTTCGTAGAAGTTGACGTCGGGATCGTCGACGCCCACGCCGGTGAGGTTCATGCCGACCTGGTAGTCCTTGCGCTGGATCTTGGTGTACCACACCGTGGTGTCGATCGGCTCGAGCTCGCCCTCGATATAGATCTTCTTGAGCTGGTCGATCAGGATCACCGCCGGATCGCGATAGATCGCGATGTTGCGCGTCGACACCTTGATCTTGAGCGGCTTGTCGGGGCCGTAGCCCAGCCCCTCCATGATCTTGCGGGCCTCGGCGCGGCTCTTTTCGATGTCGGGCGCATGGCCGGGCAGGCTCGCCAGCATCTCCTTGGGCATCCCCCAGAAGCCGGCCGGCGGCGGCAGCATGGCCGCCCCGTCGAGGTCATGGCCCTGGCTCAGGATTTCGGCGAAGGCGCGGTTGTCGAGCGCCATCACCATGGCCTTGCGGATCTGCGGATTGTCGAACGGCGGCTTGTCGCGGTTGATCAGGACGTTGGAGCTGACGTTGGTCGGCCGCGCCTCGCATACGGCGTCGGGCCGTTGCGCCTTGACGTCCTTCAGGAGCGGGAAGGTGACGTCGGAATCGAAGGTCATGTCGAACTCACCGGCGCCGAAGCCCAGGAGGCGCGTGCTGCGGTTGGGCACGATCTTCCAGTCGATGCCGTCGAGATAGGGCCGGCCCTTCTTCCAGTAGTCGGGGTTGCGCACCAGTTTGATCGATTCGTTGCGCTTGAACTCGACGACCTTGAAGGGTCCCGTGCCGATCGGCTTGGAGCGCATGTCGCGGCCCGACACGTGGCAGGAGTAGATCGGCGAGTAACCGGCCGCCAGCATGGACAGGAACGAGGGTTGCGGCCGCTCGAGATCGAAGGTCACCTCGTCGTCGCCTTTGGTCGTCACATCCTTGAGATTCTTGTACCAGATCTTGCGCGGGCTCTTGCGGATGATGTCGAGCTTGTCGCCACCCTTGCCGCTCACCGCGTCGAAGGTGCACTTCACGTCGGCGGCGGTGAAGGGTTTGCCGTCATGCCATTTGACGCCATGGCGCAGCTTGAAGGTGAGCTTGGTCTTGTCGTCGCTCCACGTCCAGCTCTCGGCCAGGTCGGGCACGATATGGTCGGGGCTGTTGACCTTCTCCTTGGGATCGAACACCACCAGGTTGTTGAACACCGCCATGAAGGGCTGGATGACCGAGATGGTCGCCTCTTCGAGGATCGACGCGCTCGGCGGATTGTCGCGATGGGAAATCCTCAAGGTGCCGCCCTGCTGTTGGGCGAAGCTCGGGCTTGCAGTCACCAACGCAACGAAAATTCCAGCCGTTGCGGCTACGCCTGTACGCATAAACATTCCTCCCGGACTCACGCCGTTGCCGACGCGTTGTTGGTTTCCCCGTGGCGCGGAGGCTATCACATCATGTGAAGCGGCCAAGGGCTAATGCGCCGCATCTACCGCACGACGGCCGAGCTTGAAGGACCCTTCAGCTCGATCTGATTTCCCTCCGGATCGTTGAAATAGACCGAAGGCCCGTTGCCTTCCGCACCGTAACGCTCGACGGTTTCGCCGACCGATATGCCGAACGGCGCCAGTCGCGCGGCGATCGCGTCACGGTCGAATGGTTCCACGCGAAAGCAGAGATGGTCCATGTTGGGCGGACCCTCGGCCCGCTCCGCGGCGATCAGGTCGAGCAGCGAGGCGCCGGCACGCATCTGCACCAGACCGATGCGATCGAGCCGCCGCTCGACCTTGAAACCCAGCGCCTGTTCGTAGAATCGCACCATCGCCGCCGGGTCGCGGACCCGCAGCACGACATGGTCGATTCGTTCGACATGGAAGGTCATGGCGTCTAGCCTACCGCAAAATTCGTCCTGAGGGGGAAACATGGCCCATGCGATCAACGCCGCCAAGGCGCGGCTTCGGAAGAACGAACTCGCCATCGGCATCGGCGTGCGGCTGGTGCGCAATGTCGACATCATCAAGGTGATGAAGGCGGCGGGCTTCGACTGGCTGTTCCTCGACCTCGAGCACGGGGCGATGTCGATCGAGACGGCTTGCGAGATCGCGGTCGCCGCCCAGGATTCCGGCATCGCGCCCATCGTGCGCGTGCCCTACGGCGAGCTGACCATGGCCACCCGCGTCCTCGACGGCGGCGCGCTCGGCATCGTCATCCCCCATGTCGACACGCCGGAGGAAGCCAGGGACATCGCCGACAAGCTGCGCTATCCGCCGCGCGGCCACCGCTCGGTGGGCGGCGGCCAGGCGCAGTTCGACTACGCGCCGATGCCGCTCGGCGAGATGACCAGGCAGAGCGACGAGAACACGCTGATCACCGTGATGATCGAGACGCCCAAGGCGGTCGAGAACGCCGAGGCGATCGCCGCCGTGCCCGGCATCGACTGCCTGCTGGTCGGATCGAGCGACCTGTCGATGGAGCTCGGAGTGCCGGGCGACAACGGCAACGCCAAGATCCAGGCCGCCGTCGACAAGGTGGTCGCCGGCTGCAAGAAGCACGGCAAGTGGCCGGGCATGGGCGGCGCCTACAGCGAGGAGCTCCTGAAGCTCTACACCGGGAAGGGCATGAAGCTGATCCTGGCCGGCAACGACCTGCCCATGCTCACCGGCGCCGCCCGCGCGCACCAGGCGAAGGTGCGGGCGTTCCAGAGCTGAGCGAGAGCACGGCGGTCCCGCGCCGTGCGTCGTCGATTGGATTTCTCGATCAAAGCGGCGGCCCCATCGGGACTTCCGGGGGGTTCCCGCACTTTCCGCAAGTGCTGCGCCAATCAGACAAGGGCGCTTCGATCGGATTTCCTGATCGCGCCACGGAGTCCGCCGCGACAGATCAACGATGCACGCCTCCTTTCGTAACTTTAGTGAACATAAGTACTGCTGATATATTTGTCAAGTTTAACTTGATGAAAGGACCGTCTCGGCGAGTTTCTGCGCACCATACGGCGCAGAAACTCGCCTGCGGGACCGCGTGCGGTCCGGAGATCAGCGCTTGCCTTCGATCTCGATCTCGATCAGATGCGGCTTGCCTGATTTGAAGGCGGCCGCGACCGCGCGCTGGATGTCCTCGGCCCTGGTGACGTGCGTGCCCGCGACGCCCATGCCCTTGGCCAGGTCGACGAAGCCCAGCACGGGACCGCTCAGGTCCATGTGCATGTAGGGCTTGTTGGATTTCACATCGAAGCGGGCGCGGTAGGCGTCGATATTGTGCTTGAGCACGCGGTATTCGCGGTTGGCCAGGATCACGAACACGATCGGCAGGTCGTGGTGCGCCGCCGTCCACAGCGCCTGGATGGAGTACATCGACGAGCCGTCGCCGGACAGGCAGAGGATCGGCCGCTTGGGCTCGGCGACCGCCACGCCGATCGCGCCGGCCACGCCTTGGCCGATGCCGCCGCCGCGACCGCTGTAGTAGTCGCTGGCGCCTGAGAATGTGAAAGTCTTGAAGAGGTCGAGATTGGCCGTGATGGTCTCGTCGATCACGATCACGTCGTCAGGCGAGCCGTTCCTGATCTCGGCCATGGCGCGCGCCATCGAGGTCGGCGTGCGCGACCAGGCCTTCTGCACGCGCGCCTTCTGGGCGGCGTCCTCGGCATGCTTCTGCGCCCGGAACGCGTCCTGGCGCGCCCGCGCTGCCGCACCGTTGATACCGGTGGTCGTCTGCCACAGCGCTTCGAGGGAGGCATCGACGTCAGCGATCACGCCAGCATCCACTGCGAAATTGTAAGCCATGCGCGGCGGTGCAGACTCGATCTGCAGCACCTTGCAGCCGGGCGGGAACGGCGAGCCGGGCGCGTACCAGACTTCCTCGAAGAACGGCCCACCCACCAGCAGCACGAGGTCGTTGTCGGCGAATTGCCTGGCGATGCCCGGCGCGTCGAAGGCCAGCGTGCCGCGCCAGGCCGGATGATCCGTCGGGAAGGCGTTACGGCCGCGCAGCCCCTCGAACCATACCGAGGCGCCGATGCGCTCGACCAGCTTCAGCAGCGTCCTGTCGGCGCCAGCACGGGCCACGTCGTCGCCGGCAACGATCGTCGGGTTCCTGGCGGCGACGACCAGGCGCGACATCGCCTCGATGCCCGCAGGGTCGGGACGGCTCGCCGTGTAGAGATGCGCGGGCCTGCCGGGCGGCACGTCGGTCTCCTGCTCCATGACGTTGATGGGCAGGGCCACGAAGACCGGGCCGGCCGGCGCTTCGCTGGCGACCTTGAAGGCGCGCTGGAGGATCGGGCCGAGCTCGTCGGCGCGCTCGACCTGCACGCTCCACTTGGTGACAGGGGCGGCCATGGCGGCGAGATCGTGCCCCAGGACAGGATCGCGCAGCCTGAGCCGGGTATCCTGCTGGCCGGCCGTCACCACCATCGCCGTGTTGTTCTTGAGCGCGCCGTAGATCATGCCGATGCCATTGCCCAGCCCGGGGGCGACATGCAGGTTCACGAACGCCGTCTTGCCGCTGGCCTGGCCGTAGAAGTTCGCCGCGCCGACGGCCACGCCCTCATGCAGGTGCACGACGTATTGGAGCTGCGGATAGTCGAGCAGCGAATCGAGCAACGGGCTTTCGGTCGTGCCGGGATTGCCGAAGATGCGCTCAACGCCGTGGGCCAGCAGCGTCTCCATGAACACCTGACGACCGCGCATTGCTCCATCCTTTCAATCCGCTTGCTTGGTATGGGAAAGCGATGGAAGTTGTCGAGCGATATCGGGAGAGAACGCCATGAGAGCGGCGCCATGAGGGCGGATTATGTGGTCGTGGGGGCCGGCTCGGCCGGCTGCGTGGTCGCGTCTCGTCTGTCGGAAACAGGCGCGTCGGTGATCCTGCTCGAAGCCGGTCCCGCCGACTGGCACCCGATGATCCACATCCCCGCCGGCATGCGGTCGCTGATCAGGAACCCGCTGGTCAACTGGAACTACACGACCGAGCCCGAGAAGGGGACCGGCGAGCGCCGCATGGAATGGCCGCGCGGCCGTACGCTCGGCGGCTCGAGCTCGATCAACGGCATGCTCTACGTGCGCGGCGCGCCGGCCGACTTCGACGGCTGGGCGCAGATGGGCTGCCGCGGCTGGACTTACGACGATGTGCTGCCCTACTTCAAGAAATCCGAGCACTACGTGCAGGGCGGCGACCCCGAGGTGCGCGGCCAGGGCGGGCCGCTCAAGGTCGAGGACTACCGCACCATCCTGCCCCTCACCCACCGCTTCGTCGAAGCCGCCCAGCAGGCGGGCTTCCCCTTCAATCCCGATCTCAACGGCACGCAGCGCGAGGGCGTCGGCTACTCGCAGATGACGCGACGCGGCCGTTTCCGCGGCTCGACGGCGCAGACCTTCCTGCGCGAGGCGCGGCGACGGCCCAACCTCAGGATCGAGACCGGGGCGCAGGGCGGCAGGCTCATCTTCGAGGGCAAGCGCTGCGTCGGCGTCACCTTCCAGCGCGGCGGCAACCTCACCGAGGTGCGGGCCAACCGCGAGGTGATCGTCTCGGGCGGCACGATCAACTCCCCGCATATCCTGCAGATCTCGGGCATCGGCCCGGCGGCGCACCTGCAGTCGCTTGGCGTTCCCGTGGTGCACGACCTGCCGGGCGTGGGCGCGAACCTGATCGATCACTACGTCATCCGCGTCGTGCATCGCGTGCACGGCGCGGAAACGGTGAACGAGATCGCCCGCCTGCCGCGCGTGCTGCCCGAGATCGTGCGCTTTGCCGTCACCGGCAAGGGCGCGCTCACCTTCGGCGTCACCACGGCGCAGGTCTTCTGCGACAGCCGCGAAGGGCTCGCCTCGCCCGACCTGCAGCTCCTGTTCACGCCGGGCAGCACCCATCCCCTGAAGTTCGGCCAGCTCGACGAGCGGCCCGGCATGAGCTGCGTGGTCTGCGTGGTGAAGCCCGACAGCCGCGGCACCATCATGGCCGCCTCGGCCGACCCCTTCGCGCGGCCGGCGATCCGTCCCAACTATCTCACCGCACATACCGACGAGCTCGCCCTGCTGGGCGGCACGCGCCATGTGCGCCGCATCTTCGCCGCGCCGGCGCTGAAGCAGCACAGCTCGGGCGAGATCCAGCCCGGCCCCGACATCCAGGGCGACGCCGACCTGGTGGCCTATGCCCGCCGCGCCGGCAACACGCTCTATCACCCGGTCGGCACCTGCAAGATGGGCGAGGACCCGCGCGCCGTGGTCGATTCGCGTCTGCGCGTGCGCGGCATCCAGGCGCTGCGCGTGATCGACGCCTCGGTGATGCCGACCTTGACCACCGGCAACACCAACGCGCCCACGATCATGATCGCCGAGAAGGGTGCCGCGATGATCAGCGAGGACGCGGCGGCATAGTCAAGACGGACCGCAAACCTCCAGCCGCGGAATGAATTGGCTACTATGCCGGGGCAGTGATGGAGAAATGACATGGGGTATATGACCGAGGAGCGCCGGCTGATCCAGGAGACGGCCCGCGCCTTCGCCATGAAAGAAGTGCTGCCGGTCGCCAACAAGCTCGACCCCGAGAAGGGCGACATCCCGCGCGAGCTGATTCAGAAGCTGGCCAACATGGGCTACTTCGGCATCGTCATCCCCGAGCAGTATGGCGGGCTGGGCCTGGGCGTCTTCGAATACTGCCTGATCACCGAGGAGCTGGCGCGCGCCTGGATGAGCGTGGCTTCCATCATCGCCCGCGGCAACGGCCTCAGCGCCGGCCGCGGCATGACGGACGAACAGCGCGCGGTGTTCCTGCCGCGCGCCGCCCGCGGCGAGTTCCTGGGCGCAGCGGCCATGTCCGAACCCAATGTCGGCTCCGACCTCGGCAGCATCTCCTGCCGCGCCCGCCGCGACGGCGACGACTGGGTGATCAACGGCAACAAGTACTGGTGCACCTTCGCCGACGGCGCCGATTACATCATGCTGGTGGCGCGCACCTCGGATCCAACCGATCCCCGGCGCAAGCATGTCGGCCTGTCGTCCTTCCTGATCGAGAAACCGCGCGGGACCTTGCCGCCCGGCGTGAAAGGCGCACCGATCCCCAAGATCGGCTATTTCGGCTGGAAGACCTGGGAGCTTGCCTTCGACGATTGCCGGCTGCCCGGCTCGGCGCTGATAGGCGAGGAGGGCCGCGCCTTCTACTACATCTCCGCCGGCCTCGAACGCGCCCGCGCCCACACCGCGGCGCGGTCGATCGGCCTGGCGCGCGGCGCGCTGGAGGACGCCACCGCCTACGCCCAGGAGCGGCGCCAGTTCGGCCAGGCGATCGGCGACTTCCAGAACACGCGCTTCCGGCTCGCCCGCATGGCGACCGAGATCGAGGCGGCGCGCCAGCTCCTCTATTTCGTGTGCGACGAGATCGACCAGAAGCGGCGCTGCGACAAGGAAGCGGCCATGGTGAAGTTCTTCGCCTCGGAGATGGCCGAGCGCGTGACGTCGGAGGCGCTGCAGGTGTTCGGTGGCGCGGGCTACACGACCCTGCATGCGGTCGAGCGCTATTGGCGCGATGCCCGGCTCACCAAGATCTTCGAGGGCACGTCGGAGATCCAGCAGCGCATCATCTCCGACCATCTGCTGGGCAAGCCCAAGGCGGCGTGACATGCAGCCCGGCGAACCGCTGCTGCGGGTAGGTCTGCCCATGGTGATCGCCACGGGCGTGATCCAGGTGCTGGCCCAGCTCGTGCTCAGCCGCCTGATGGAGATCCTGCCCTCGCCGCCGCTGTCGCGGTACCCGAAGTTCTTCATGCTGACGCACAGCGTCGTGGCGGTCATCGTCCTGCTCGCCGGACATATCCTTCAGGTGATCGCGTGGGCGCTGGTCTACCATTATTATTGGGACGAGTTCGTCAATATCGCCAGCGCCGTCTATTTCTCGCTGGCGAGCTTCACCACCCTGGGCGCCAACGATCTCGAACTGCCGCCCGACCATCGCCTGGTCGGCGCCCTGGAATCGGCGGTCGGCATGCTGATGTTCGGCTGGTCGACGGCGCTGCTGGTCGCCGTGGTGCAGCGCGGCTACAGCCCCCGGCAATGACCGAGGCCGCCATGAGCGAGGACATCGAGCGATTCGTCGCCACCGCGCCCGGACTTCGCTTCGCCTTCGCCATCAGGGCGCGGGTTGGCCCGATCCAGGATCTCGGCCAGACCGCGCGCGGCCATCGCCGCATCATCGACATCCTGGGCGGCGAAGTGCAGGGGCCGAGACTGAGCGGCGAGATCCTGCCGGGCGGCGCCGACTGGCAGATCGTACGGCCCGACGGCACGATCGAGGTGGTGGCGCGCTATACGATCCGCGCCGCCTCGGGCGCGCTGGTCCATGTGCAGAACGAAGGGCTGCGCGTCGCCAGCCCCGACATCCTGGCGCGCATGTCCGCCGGAAAGCAGGTGCCGGCGAACAGCTACCATTTCCGCACGGCGCCGCGCTTCGAGACGGCCGAGCCCTCGCTCAAATGGCTGGAACGGGCGACCTTCGTCGGTGTCGCCGCGCGCACGCCGGACCGCGTGGTCATCGGCTTCCACGAAGTTCTGTAGGTCAGGCCCCGCTTTCGGCGAGCGCGATGCGGTTCAGCCAGTCCTCGACCAGAGCGGCGAGCAGGTTGGGCTCCTCCACCGGCCAGGAATGGTCGGCCCGATCGATCACCGCGAAGGTGGCGCGCGGATAGCTCTCCAGGATCTCCCAGGCGTCGCGATAGCCGACGGTGATGTCCTGGCGCCCGGCGATGATGAGCGTCGGCCGGTCGAAGGATTTCTCCAACCCGGGCAGATCGAAGGAGAAGCCATAGCGCCGGGGATCGGCGCGCATCTCGGGCACGAAGGGCCGCGACGCCTCGATCGCCGGCTGGATCAAGGAATGGACCTTTCGCCTCTGCGCCTCCAGGTAGCCGGGCGTCTGCACAAGGATTTCGCCCAACACAGCATTCTCCGCCGCGTCGAGCGAGGCGACAAGCGCCTCGTCGCGGACGAGCGGACGGAAGGCGGGCAACGTCCGCCGGCCGGTGTCGGCCACGATGCACGGCACCCGCAGCAGCAGGCCGGCCATGCGCGGCCGGCAGCGCGCCGCGACGGCGCGCGCGAGATAGGCGCCGAGGGATGTGCCGGCCAGCACGAAACGCCCCTCCGGCACGACTCGGTCGATGAAGGCCAGGACAACGTCCAGCATCTCGTCCTGCGTTCTGATCCCACCCTTGGCGACGGAGAGTCCCATGCCGGGAAGATCCGGATAGATCCGCCGCCAGCCGCCGCGGTCGGCGAAGATCTTGTCGTAATCGGCAAGCTCGAGCCTGTGATCCATGGTCCAGCCGTGCAGGAAGACGATCGGCCGCCCCTCGCCATGCTCTTCGTAGTGGATCGTCGCCTGGTCGAGCTCGCACTGCATGATCCCTCCTGGTGGCCGGCGTCAGCCACTCACCGTCCGATCAATGTCTGGCGGAAGCTCGACCAGAAGCCCGGCGCCGCTGGCGTGGCGCGGCTGGCGGCCGCCATCCTGCGGTAGATGTCGCGCAGGCCGCGCCTCGTGCCGCGGGCCTTCAGCTCGGCGCCTTCCTTGCCAGGCTCCAGCACGAGTTCGCGGGTATGGAAGACTTCGAGGCCGGGCCGATGGCCGATGCTGATCACCGCGGTGTTGGGCAATTCTTCGGCCAGCAGATGCATGATGTTGGCCTGGCCCGGCTCGTCGAGCGCCGAGGTGGCCTCGTCCATGAACACCCATGCCGGCTTGTGGAGGAGGATGCGCGCGAAGGCCACGCGCTGTTGCTCGCCGCCCGACAGGATGTGGTCCCAGCGCTCGACCTCGTCGAGCCGGCCGCGCAGATGGTCGAGACCGACCTTGTGCAGCGCGCCGCGCAGATCCTCATCCTCGATTTCGCCCGGCGCCTCCGGATAGAGCATCGCGTCGCGCAGCTTGCCCAGCGGGAAATAGGGCTTCTGCGGCATGAAGGCGATCTTGGCGTTGGGCAGCTCGACGGAGCCGCGGCCCCACGGCCAGACGCCGGCGATGGCGCGCATGATGGTGCTCTTGCCGCTGCCCGACTGGCCCCTGATGAGGACGCGTTCGCCGGGCGCGATCTCGACCTCGGCCTCGGCGACCAGCGCCTCGCCGTCAGGCCGCGACAGGCCGACGTCGCGCAGGACCAGGCGGTCCGCCTGCCCGGGCATCACCTCGATATGATGGCCGTCATGCGTGTCGATCGTGTCCTCGAGGTCGTGCAACGCGACATGGAGATGGACGACACGGTCGGTCGAGGCGCGCCAGTCGGCGAAACGCGGGAAATTGTCGATCAGCCAGGAGAGCGCCCACTGCACGCTGGAGAAGGCCTGCGCGGTCTGCATCAGGCCGCCGAGCTGCAGTTCGCCGCCGAGATAGCGCGGCAGGGCGACGACCAGCGGCACGACGGGCGCCAGGTAGGCGAGCGAGCTGGTCAGCAGCGCGAGGCTACCCTGGCCGCGCGTCTGGACATGCCAGGCGCGGCGCAAATCGACCATGGCGCCCTGCAGGCGCAGGCGCTCATCGGCCTCGCCGCGCATCAGCGCGATGCCCTCGGCGTTCTCGCGGGCGCGGATCAGCACGGAACGCACGTCGGCCCCGCGCCCCTGGCGGACATTGCCCGCCTCGATCAGGCCACGGCCGAGCGCGTAGGTCAGGATCGAGCCGAACAGCGCATAGATCACCGCCGCCCACACCATGTAGCCCGGCAGGGCGAACTCGATCGTGCCGATCCTGATCGGCAGGGAGCCCGAGAGCACCCACAGCACGCCCAGGAAGGTGACGAGCTGCAGGACGCATTGCAGGATGCTCTGGGCGAACTCGACGGCGAGCTCGGTCGAAACGCGGATGTCCTCGGCGATGCGCCCATCGGGATTGTCGCAATCCTCGGCCAGCAGGCCGAGCTGGTACTGCCGGCCGGCATGCAGCCAGCGCCGCGTCGTCGTGTGCGTGAGCCACGTCCGCCAGTTGATCTGCAGGCGGCGCCGGACGTGGAGATGGATGGCGACGGCAACGCCCGCCGAGGCCACGATCGCCGCCAGGATATAGATCTGCTGGGCGAGCTCGGACGTGTCGCGCTTCTCCAGGGCATTGAAGAAGTTGCGATTCCAGATGTTGAGCCAGAGCGCGATCGCGACATTGATCACGCCGAACACCACCATGCCGGCCGTCAGGGCCCAGGCGACCGCCCGGTAGCCCGGCGCGGTCCAGTAGCCGCAGGCGATGGCGGCGAAGGCGCGGAGCGAGCTGTGCGGGGTGTCCAATCAGTCCCGGAAGCCCGGATCGATCCGGTCGAGCTTCCGCAGGAGCGCCGGCCAGTCGAGCACGCCGAACGGGCGGCGGACATGCGGCTGGTAGTTCATGTAGGTGGACTCGACCACGTCGGCCGGCAGCTCGATCAGCTTGGTGTTGCACGACATCGCCGCGATCTGCGTCTTGCAGGAGAGCTCGAGCCGATGCATGGCGTTGAACGCCTCGGGGATGGTGGCGCCGGTCGTGAGCAGCCCATGATTGCGCAGGATCATCGCGTTGTTGTCGCCCAGGCTCTTCACCAGCGCCTCGCGCGCCGCCGTATCGAGCACCACGCCGTCGAAGTCGTGGTAGCTGATTTTGGCGAAGCGCATCGAGGTCTGGGTGTTGGGCAGCAGCCCGCATTCCATGGTCGACACGGCCATGCCGGGCCAGGTGTGGGTGTGGATCACGCAGGCCACCTCGGGCTTGGCCATGTGGATGGCGCTATGGATCACGAAGCCCGCGCGGTTGACGCCGTAGTCGAGGCCGCCGAAGTCGGGCTTGGACAAGATGTTGCCCTCGTGGTCGATCTTGAGCAGGCTCGAGCCGGTGATCTCCTCGTAGAGCAGGCCATAGGCGTTGATCAGGAAGGCATCGTGCTCGCCCGGCACGCGCATCGAGATGTGGTTGGCGATCAGGTCCGACATGCCGTAGAGGTCGATCAGCCGGTAGGCGGCGGCGAGGTCCACTCGAGCCTGCCATTCCTCCGGCGAGACCTTCGAACGGAGGCTGGCGACTTTCGACGACTTGAGGGCATGCACGGTCATGGGAACGCTCCTGGGTAGCAGGCAGTTCCAGACGGTAAACCGACGGCAGAAGAACCGGAAGCCTCTTCCGGTCAGCCCTTCTTCTTGCCGTCCTTCGGATTTCGCATGTCGACGGCCAGGGGAAAGGCCGTGGTCGACTTGATCCGCTCCATGGAGAAGCGGGAGGTCACGTTCTTGAGCGGCATGGTATCGATCAGCTTCTTGTAGAAGGCGTCGTAGGCCTGCATGTCGGGCACCGCCACGCGCAGCATGTAGTCGATGTCGCCGGCCATGCGGTGGAATTCCATGACTTCGGGCATGGCGGTCACGGTCTGGGCGAACTTGGCGAGCCAGGCCGAGGAGTGATCGCCCGTCTCGATGGAGACGAACACCGTGAGCCCCATGCCGATCGATTCGGGCGAGATCAGCGCCACGCGCTTCAGGATGACGCCGGCCTTCTCCAGCCGCTGGATGCGCTTCCAGCACGGGCTTTGCGACAGGCCCACCCGATGCGCGATCTGCGCCAGCGAAAGGCTCGCATCCTCCTGAAGGAGCGCCACGATCTTCCTGTCAATCGCATCCATCACCGGCCACCCGTGCAGGTCCAAAGGCGCACTGTCAACAGGATCAGAACGCGAGCGTAGGCGCGGCCCAAGCGGCAACCGTCGGCATGCCCTCACTGTGGAGCGGGTCGATGCCGGAGGCAACGAAACCGGCAGCCGACCTTGCCGCCCGGCGTGGCAGAAAATCCTCCCCGTGCCGGCCCGACAGAACAATCCATTCCCCTGACGGGCGTGCGGTCCGGCGGCGGCGGGTAGTGTCCTAATTTGGGCATCAACATACTTGACTCAGTGGTTGAGGGACTAGCCCGTCTGCACTACGCTAGGGCGAATGCCGCCCGCGCCGCCAGATTACCCAAGTCTGTTCCCGCTTGGGTTTCACCATCTGACGATGTCGGATGTTGAGCAAGTTTGCGTAGATCTGTTCCCGCTATCAACGACGCGTCCCGACATCATGGACGGTCTCCGGCAGTTCGTGCAGCGGATGGACGATGCGGGGATCGTGGGTAAACTATGGCTGGACGGGAGCTTTCTCACGGAAAAGATCGACCCTAAGGATGTTGACGTGCTCCTGCGCGTAGATGGAGCGCTGTATAATTCCGGCACCCCAGAGCAACGTCAGGCCATCGACTGGGTTATTGCCAATCAAAAGGCGTTGCTGAAATGCGACTCCTACACGCTGATGGAGTATGCAGTCGGCGACCCGCTCCACACTGAGGGGCAATGGTGGTATTCCTATTGGCACAGACAATGGGGGTTCAGCCGAGAGACAGACCCTAAGGGCATAGTAGTCATATCGCTTACGGGTAATGCACCATGAGTTGGCTTGAAGAACTTCAACGGGAGCTGCAAGAGGCGTCAATGGCGCTTGCTCATGCTGAGCGCACCCTTGCGGTTCATCCCGAAGTCCCTTCAGTGCTGGCGACCCTCCAGACGATCCAGAAGCGCAAGCAGAATATCGAAGAGCAATTTTTTGTTGTCGCGAATGAAATGGGTCTCGACGTTTGCAGCTACCGCATAGAACTAGCAGACGGTGTCAGGGCAACGATCGCGGGAATGACGGCGGTCCTGGGGGCCTTTCAAAAGACGTTCACGAGTGTCTATGACGCCTTGGTCAACGGACCGAAGCAAACGTCCAAGACTAGCGCTGATACGTTCAATGCGACGGCCTTTGATTTTGCCTACACCTTCCCCGGCTCTATCGGCGTGATGATGACGCTTCCTAACCAGCGCCTGTTGCTCGGCGAGACGCAACTGGGCGAAGCGATGAAGACAACATTTGAGTTGCTGAGAGTCCGTGAGACCGCTGAAGTGCAGGACTTGGCTGGAACACTAGGAGTGGCGGCGGTTCGCCAAGCGCATCAGTGGGCAATAGAGAATGCAAAAGCGCGGTTTGGCGCGGATATTACATGGCAACGCGACAAGACGGTGCTGACAGAATTTCGCATCCAATACCAAGAGATAGAGCAGATGGCGCGCGCCATGCGCAGTGCGTCCGCTAAAGAAGAGATTACCGTCCTCGGTGAGTTGCTGGACGTGAGCCTCAATAACAAAACATTCAAAATGTCAGTCAAGGGAGACGTAGTTGGAGGCCTATTTGAGGGGGCAATTAGCCACGCTCATCCGGCGCAATTGCCCAAGACGTACAAGGCCGTTCTCAACGTTATCCGAAAAATCGAGGTCGCCGAAGGACAGGAAGAGACTACCTACTTCCTTTTGCGCTTGGACGATCCTACCGATGGTCCCTTTGATCTTTTGCCTGAGCGCTCCTCGCGGTAATCGCGCTCCGCCGCTTGAAGCTGAGAATAGGGCACTCGCAGCAAGTCGCGAGTGAGCCCCTTAAACTTTTCCATTGGAGTTGGCTCTGCACCGGGGCTTGCCGCGGCCCTGTCTGGCCTTTCAGTGCGTCGTGGCTTTGGTACCATCGCTTGTCAGTTCCTTGTAGGTCAGACGCCTGCCCGACACGGACGATAGCACGGACTGGAAGCGCCCTAAATCAGTGTCTTCGCGTTCGTTGAAGCGGAACGCTTGTTCATCCAGATAGCGCCCAAGATGGAAGGGCTCGACAGACACATAAGTGCCTTTGACGGTCCGCTTCAGAAGGCTCGAGAAGTTTTCAACGCCGTTCGTGTGTACGTTGTCGCGAACATATTCGACGGCGTGATTAATTACCTCGTGCTGATAATCAGCCCCTAAGCCACGATAGGCGACCCAGGCATCTGTATAGAGCGCGGCCTGAGGCACCACGGCGGAGCGGACTTCCGCTTGAAGTGTTTCGGCGCGAACGTCCGGAACAACCGTTGCCTTAACCTTGCTGGCCGTCTTGGCGTCTTTGCGTCGCAAGATGCCTAGCACTACGGCCTTTCCGGCGCCCCCAGTTCCAATGTGGCGGCGCTTCTTTGCGTGCATGTTCTTTGCCAACCCGCCGATGAATGTTTCATCCGCTTCTACTTCTCCATTCATCTTCATGATCGAACCGGCCTTCATCGCGATCCGGACGCGATGATTTAGGAACCAAGCGGACTTCTGCGTAATCCTGAGGTCGCGCGCCATCTCATAGGAGCTAATGCCATTCTTGCAATTGGCGGCCATCCAGATAGCTGCAAACCACTTGTCCAGACCAAGCGGACTATCTTCCATGATGGTGCCAAGCTTGGCGCTAAACTGGCGCTTGGGGTGCTTCTCCTTGCACTCCCACAGGCGACGCGTAGCGATGAACCGAACGTCTGTGCGGCCACACGTCGGGCAATGCACGCCTTTCGGCCAGCGCAGTTCGACCATCGTTTTCAGGGCAACGTCCGGATCGGCGAAGTACCGGATGGCTTCGATAAGCGTGCGGGGTTCCTTGCTCATGCCCAAAATATGGGGCTTTTAGCTTACTGAGTCAAGTATGTTAATGCCCAAATTAGGACACTACCCGGCGGCGCGCTCTCAGCGCGAGGGCCTCAACCAGAATCCCAGGCCCAGGTAGACGCTGCCCAGCAGGAAAGCGAACCAGCCGACCAGCCATACCAGAGCGACCGTCTCCAGCCGCGGCCAGATGACTATGGCCATGCCGAAAATGATGGCGGCGCTGCCATCGAGCGCCAGGATCCAATCGCGGTCGACCGCCTTGCGCAGCTGGACCGCCGCCCACAGCTGCATCGCCCCTGTAACGATCGCCCAGGCGGCGATGAAGACGACCAGCAAGCCGGCGGCCCAGGCGGGATCGGCGAGCACGGCCGCGGCGCAGCCAATGCCGGCAAGGCCGACGACTGCCAGCCACAGCCGCGGCGCGCCGGCCTTGCCGGTCAGCGCGGCGATTCCGGCCAGCAGGCCGTCGACCAGGGAATAGGCGGCCCAGAGGTACGTGAGGGTCAGCAGGGTGACGCCCGGCCAATGGAACACGAGGACGCCGAAGGCAATGGCCGCCAGGCCGCGCAGCCGCAGCAGCCGCCAGTGCCGCGCGACCGCATCGAGCAGCGGGGTAGTGACGAAAGGGCCGCCGGCTGGCCGGGGATCCTCGCTCGCCCTTGCCGGCGCTGGCGACTCCGTCATGACAGTCTCCCCGCCCGAGGCGACAGCCCGTTCAGAGGGAACGCAAGCCAAGGGCGAGCGCGATCCAGCTGCCGCCGTAGAAGATGAGATCGATGCCGACGAACAGGCCGATCGCCCACAGGCCCGACACGGGCCACCGGGCCAGCACCAGCGCGCCCAGAACGAAGGTGATGACGCCGTCGGCGGCCTGCCATCCCCAGGCCGGCAGCCGCACCCAGATCGCGGCGATCAGCTGGAACAGACCGCTCACCAGGAAGAACATCGCCATGAAGAGCGTCAGGGTCTCGGCGCTGATCACCGGCTTGACGACCAGCAGGAAGCCGACCACGCCGAACAAGACGGCGGCCAGCAGATGGTGGAAGAAGCCCGCCCAGTGGCCCACCATCACGGCCTGGACGACCTCGATGGCGCTGGCAATCAGCAGAAGCCATCCGAAGAACAACATGGTCGCGAGGGTGGCCCGGAACGACCAGGCCACCGCGGCAAAGCCCAGCAGCGTCAGGCCGATGCCGAAAGCGAGGAACCAACCCCAGTGCTGCGCTATCTCCTGCGGGATCTGGATCAGCATCGTATCAACGTTGCCCATGGCTTGCCTCGCTCGTCGCTCTGCCGCCCCGAACCCAGACTATGGCCATGAGGGGAGCCCCAGGGCTTGACGCAGGTCAATGCCGCAGGGCTCGTTCGTGGGATCAAGGCCTGACGGCCGGCGCCTCCAGCAGCATGCCGCGCGCGCGCTCCATTAGGAAGAGCTCCAGCGCGATGTATTGCGGCGCGTCGTAGGCATAGGGCTCGGCGCGCATGCCGAACAGGCAGTTGCGCAGCCGGCGCTTCAGCGAGCCGAGCGACTGCCATTCCAGCCGGTAGATCGGATAGCCGGTGGGATGGCCCTGCGGAATGGTCGCGCCGGCGAGCTTCTTGCCGGCGTTGTCGTCGTGGCAGAGAGCGCAGGAAAGATTGAGCTGGCCCTGGCGGCGCCGGTAGATATCGGCTCTCTGCCCGCGAAACGCCGCCAGCCGGGGATCGCGCGGCGGCGCAATCAGCTCGCCGCGCGACTGGTGCGCGACATAGGCTTCGAGCGACAGCAAGTCCCGGCTCTCCGCCGCGAACGGCTCGGCCTGCTGATGGCCGACGCGGCAAAGATTGATGCGGCCTTCGAGGTCGACAGGCTCGTCGGCGCCCTCCGGAATCGCGGGATAGCGGGCGGCGACGCCCTTCATGCTGCCCGGGCCATGGCAATCGGCGCAGGCCTTGCCGGCCGCGCCGGCGGGCCTGGCCCACAGTTCGGAGCCGAGCTGGACGAACAGCATGCCGGGGTTGCCCGTGTCGTCGTCCTGCATCTTCTGCAGCGCCGGGCTCATGTCCTGGTAGCCGGAGCGGCGCCTGTCGGCCGCTCCCTGGGCAAGCGCGAAGGTGGCGGCGAAGACCGACGCCAGGCCGAACGCGATGCTGGCCGGCCTCATCCCACGGTGACGGCGACTTGTTCCTCGACGAGGAAATTCTCGTCGCCGGTCCAGCGAAAGACGATGGTGCCGCTCTCCCTGGCGACCGCGAAGAAGGAGACGAACGGGTTGGCCGCGATCGCCGGCGAGAACTCCATGCGGAAGATCTCCACGCCGCCCCAGGTCGCGACGAAGCGCTCGATGATGTTGCGCGGGATGATCTTTCCGTTGGCACCGGGCCGGAAGCCGGTTTCCATCGGGTGCAGGATCAGCGCCTTGATCTCGACGATCTCGCCCGGCCTGGCCGTTTTGGGTGCATTGATCAGGACGTTGGTCACGTGGCGTCCTCGATGCAGGCCGCCAGGGTCACGATCACGTCGGCGCTGGCGCTGAAGAACTCGCCGGCGCTGGTTTCGGCGATCGCCACCACCGTCTGGGAGTTGGCGAGCTTGATGCGCGTGGCGACTTGGGCCCTGCCGTTCAGCGGGCCCAGCCGGGCGTCGAAGACGTGCGGCTGCGGGTTCTTCTCGTTGAAGATGTGGATCGCCCTGACGTGGTCGGCTTCGGTCATCGGGCTCTCGACCGAGACGGTCAGCGGCACGGCATTGCCGTTCTCGACCAGGGGCGGCAAATCGAGCTTCACACGACCCTCGCGGATGGCGGCGTCGCCCACGACCTCCCGGATGGCCGCCGCCATCGCGTCGGGCGTCGCGCGCGCCGATGCCAGAGGCAGCACCGTGATCACCGCGGCGCCGGCGAGGAAAGCACGTCTCGTTGTTGCAAGCATAGCTGTCACCTCCGCAGGCCGAAGGGACTTTGAGGGACAGAAAAGGTCCCTCGCTTCGCTCGGGATGACAATCTTCATGTCACTCCTTCAACGTCGCGAGATAGGCCACGACATCCTCGACCTGCTGGGCCGTGAGAATCGTCCTGCCCTCGAAGGCCCTGGCAACATGGTGCAGACCCTGGGTCCGATAGTAGGGCGGCATGATCGTGTCGGGATCGAGCCGCGCGGCATCGACGATGCGCAGGCGCAACTGCCCCTCCGACCAGCGTTTGCCGGCGCCGGCGAGGCTGGGCGCCAGGTTGCCCTGGAACCGTTCCTCCGGGATGGGCGCGCTGTGGCAGAGCAGGCAGAGCCCGACATTGCGGTTGGCGACAATGGCCCGCCCGCGCGCCGCGTCGCCGGGCTCGGCAGCGAGGGCCTGCGGAATGGCATCCTGCTGCGCCCAGGCTGCCGTGATCGACAGCAGCAAAAGGACAGCAGCCAGGGCGGCGCGCGCCATCGTATCAGCCGAAGGTCTCGGTGGTGATCGTCTTGAACCAGCTGGTCGCGTAGAGCGCCTCCTGGCCGCGGAAGCCGCCCACCACCTCGAGCGGGCTCACGCCGCCGGCGCCGGGAATCTCGGCCAGCACCCCCTTGTCGGAATGATAGACGCCGGCGATGGAGATGCCGTAGTCGGGCGCCACCAAGCTGTAGCAGGTGTTGATCAGGATGGGATCGACGGGCTTGCGGCCGGCCAGCAGCTCGACGATGGCGGCGGCGCAGACCTTGGCCTGGGCATTGGCGGCGAAGGCCGACTTGGGCATGCCGCCCATGATGGCGGCGTCGCCCAGCACATGGATGCCGGGCCGCAGGGTCGATTCGAAAGTCACCGGCTCGACCGGGCACCAGCCGGTACGGTCGGCGACGCCCGCCTGGGCGGCGATCGCGCCCGCCTTCTGCGGCGGGATCACATTGGCGACCGCCGCCTTGTGACGGGCAAAGTCGGTCACCAGGGTGAGCGTCGCGGGATCGACCGACGTCACCTTGCCGCCCTGTGAGAGCGGCACCCATTCGATGCGGCCGGGATAGAGCTCCGCCCAGCCGTTCTGGAACAGGCGCTGCTTGGAGAAGGCATCCTTGGCGTCGAGGATCAGCAGCTTGGATTTCGGCTTCCAGATCTTGAGCCAATAGGCGATCAGGCTGGCGCGCTCATAGGGACCGGGCGGACAGCGGAAGGGATTGGCCGGCGCCGATATCACCACCAGGCCGCCATCCTCCATCGCCTGCAGCTGCCGGCGCAGCAGAACGGTCTGGGGGCCGGCCTTCCAGGCATGCGGCATCTTCTCGGCCGCCGCCTCGTCATAGCCCGGCAAGGCATCCCAGCGGATGTCGATGCCGGGCGCCATCACCAGCCGGTCATAGGAAAGCCTGTTGCCGTCGGCCAGGGTCACGGTCCTGGCCGCGGCATCGACAGCCGTCGCCGCCGTCCGGGCAAGCGTCACCCCGGCGCGCGCGACGCCGTCATAGCCGAACTGCTGCTGGTCGATCTCGCGGATCGCCGCCAGCACGCTGTTGCTGAAGGGGCAGGCGGTGAAGATGCGGTCGGGCTCGACGAGCGTGACGGCGAGCGTGGGCTCGAGCTTCTTCAAGGTCCGCGCCGCGGTGGCGCCGGCGAAGCCGCCACCAACGACGACGACGCGGCCCGCACCCTGGGCCGACGCGATCGCCGGCGCCAGGCCGGCGACGGCGGACCATTTGAGGAAGCTGCGCCGCGTCGCCATGCCCTACTCCGGCTGCGCGGCGAACCACGCCGCGAGGGCATCGATCTGGGAATCGTCGAAGCCCTTGGCGATGCGGCCCATGATGCTCGACGACACCGCGCCGCTGCGGTAGCCCTGCATGGCGCTCGCGATGTCGGCCGCCTTGCGGCCGGCGATGCGGGGGATCACCGAGCCCGGTATCCTCGTGGCCGCATGGCAGCCCGTGCACGAACTCGCGCCCGGTGGCGCCTCGGCCGCCCGCGCCGCGCCCTCTCCCGCCAGGCCGGCCAGCAGGAACGCGCCGGCCAGCATCGGCGGCAGCAGGCGACGCATCAGGCGCCTTTCTTCAGATCGTGATTCATCAGCGGCAGGTCTCTGACGCGCTGGCCGGTCGCCTTGGCGATGGCGTTCAACACCGCCGGCGCGGCCACCGCGATGGTGGGCTCGCCGACGCCGCCCCAGAAATCCTGGGTCGGCACCAGCACGGTCTCGACCCTGGGCATCTCGTCGATGCGCATGACGTTGTAGCTGTCGAAGTTGGTCTGCTCGACGGCGCCGTTCTTGACGGTGATCTCGCCGTAGAGCGCCGCCGACAGGCCGTAGACGAACGATCCGGAGACCTGGCGTTCGACCTGCCATGGATTGACGACGTGCCCCGGATTGGTGGCGGCGGTGATCTTGTGGATCTTCAGCACGCCGTCCGGACTCACCGAGACCTCGGCGACGCCGGCGACGTAGCTGCCATAGCCCATCACCTGGGCGAGGCCGTGGAAGTGGCCGTCGGGCAGCGGCTTGCCGTAACCCGCCTTGTCGGCCGCCGCCTGCAGCACGGCGGCCCATCTGGGCTTGAGCAGCTTCAGGCGGAAAGCCAGCGGATCCTGGCCGGCGGCCTCGGCGAGCTCGTCCATGAAGCATTCCATGTAGACGGCGTTCTGGTTGACGTTCACGCCGCGCCAGAAGCCCGCGGGGATGTGCGGGTTGCGCATGGCGTGATCGATCAGGAGGTTGGGCACGGCGTAGCCGTAGGTCGAACTCGGCGCCGCTCGGATTGAGGCCCTGGAACACCACCGGGTCCTTGCCGTTCTGGAGGTTCTGCGGCAGCAGCGAGGCCAGGATCGACTGTCCCGAAATGCGAACGCGCAATCCGACCAGGTTGCCCTGGGCGTCGAGACCGCCCGTCAGCTTGCACATCGTGGTCGGATGATACTGGCAGTGCGTCATGTCCTCTTCGCGCGACCAGATCAGCTTGACCGGCGTGCCCGGCATCTCCTTGGCGACCAGCACGGCCTGGCGGACGTAATCGGAGCGGCCGCGCCGGCCGAAGCCGCCGCCCAGCAGCATCTTGTAGACGTCGCACTGCGCGACCGGCAGGCCGGAGGCTTCCGCCGCCACGGCGAGCGCCGCCTCGCCGTTCTGCGTGCCGCACCACACCACGCACTTGTCGGCGGTGACGCGGGCCGTGGCGTTCATCGGCTCCATGGTGACATGGTGCTGGTAGGGGAAGCTGTAGGTCGCCTCCACCTTCCTGGCCGCGCCGTCGATCGCGGCCCTGGCGTCGCCGACCGCGTTGCCGACGAAGGCCTCGCCGGCGTCGAGGCCTTCCTTGAGCATGGCCTTGATCGTGTCGGTCTGAACGTCTCCCAGCTTGCCGACATCCCATTCGGCCGGCAGGGCGGCGAGCGCGGTCCGTGCGTTCCAGTAGGTGTCGGCCACGACCACGACGGCGTTGCCGTCGATCGCCAGGACCTTCTTCACGCCGGCCATCTTCGCGACCTTGGCGGCGTCGAAGCTCTTGAGCTTGCCGCCGATCACGGGGCAGGCCCGGACGGTCGCGACCAGCATGCCCGGGAGGGTGAAATCGATACCGTAGACCTGCCTGCCGGTGACCTTGTCGAGCGTGTCGAGCCGCTTCAACGGCTTGCCGGCGATCGTCCAGTCCTTGGGATCCTTGAGCTTCACCGTCCTGGGCGGCTCGAGCCTGGCCGCCGCCGCCGCGACCGCGCCGTAGGTCAGCGTCTTGCCGGAGGTGTGCGTGATGACGCTGTTGGCCGCGCTGCATTCGCCGGGCGGCACCTTCCACTCGGCCGCCGCCGCCGCGATCAGCATCTCGCGCGCCATGGCGCCGCCCTCGCGGACATACTGATGGCTTTCGCGGATGCCGCGGCTGCCACCGGTCGAGAAGTTCTTCCAGACCCGGTTGCGACGAAGGTTCTCAGCCGGAGTCGGATATTCCCAGGTGACCTTGTTCCAGTCGCAACCCAGCTCCTCGGCGACGAGCTGGGCGAGACCGGTGAGCGTGCCCTGCCCCATCTCGGAGCGGGCGATGCGGATCACCACCTTGTCGTCGGGATGGATCACCACCCAGGCGTTGATCTCCTTGACTTCGGCGGCCTGCGCCGCCTCGAAGGGAACGGAAAAGCCGAGCGAGAAACCGCCGGCCACGGCCGCACCGCTGACCAGGAAGCCGCGGCGGCCGAGCGAGGTCTGGATCGTCATGATGCGTCCTCCCTCAGGCCTTGGCCGCGGCGTGGATCGCCTCGCGCACCTGCTGGTAGGTGCCGCAGCGGCAGATGTTGGTCATGGCCGCGTCGATGTCGGCGTCGGTCGGGTTGGGCTTGGCGGCCAGGAGCGCAGTGGCCGCCATGACCATGCCGCTCTGGCAGTAGCCGCATTGGGGCACATCCAGGTCGACCCAGGCCTGCTGGATCCTGGTCAGACTGCCATTGGCGGCGAGACCTTCGATGGTGACGATCTTCTTGGCGCCGACGGAATTGAGCGGCACCTGGCAGGAGCGGGTCGCCACACCGTCGATATGCACGGTGCAGGCGCCGCACTGGGCGATGCCGCAGCCATACTTGGTTCCGGTCAGTCCGAGCTGCTCGCGCAACACCCATAGCAGCGGCGTGCGTGGATCGGCAGCGGTGTTCACCGACCTGCCGTTGACGTTGAGAACAGCCATCGCAGTCTCCGGTCGTTTGGGAAGCAGGCCGCGAGCCTAGCCGAGGGGGTCCCGAGCAACCAGCGATCGGCCCGTTCTCACGCAGGTGTGATGCTTCCTGGATCGGCCGGCACGCGTCGTCCTGCGCGAAGCGGATGACGCGTATGCAGTGATATCAAAGCTTGGGTGGCGGATAGTACGGCCGATCACCCAGCTCCTTCACGCGCTTCCAGAAATCCGGCCCCGAAGCCTTGCCGACTTCCTCGAGATCGGCGGCCTGGCGCCACATGCTCCAGGAATCAGGATGCAGGCTGCTGGCAATATTCATCTGCCGGTCGCCTTCGGTCGCGCGGCCATGTTCGCGCAACCAGACGCCAAGGCGAAACCGCGCACGCGCCTCGGCGATTGCCGCCGTGACCTTGGGCAGGCCGGCCCGCGCCTCGTCGGCCGGCAGCGCGTGCTTGCCGGTATTCACCCACGCGCGCACCGCGTCGAGATAGGCCTGGCGGGCGGCCAGCCGCGCCGCCTGGTCATCCGGCGACATCGTGCGCGTCTCGAGGTCCAGGCGGCGGAAGTGGTCGGTCGAACCCGCCGTCTCGGGCGGCCGCACGATCCGGCCCTGTTCGTCGATCCACACAGCCTGCGGCACGTTGACGAGATTGTAGAGATCGCTCAGCCGGTGCTCGACATCGATGAGCTGCCAGTAGCCCGACTTCGCCTGCTCGATCCAGGGACGGGCATGGCCGGCGCCGCGGCTTTCCTCGGCCACGGCCACGACCATGAAACCCTTGTCCTTCAGCTCATCGTAGAGGGCCTGCCACACGGGCAAGTCGAAACGGCAGCCTCACCAACTGGCCCAGGTGGCGAGGAACACCTTCCTGCCGCGAAGCTGCGACAGCGTGCGCGGCGTGCCGTCGACATCCGGCAGGGTGAAATCGGGCGCCTCGAGGCCTTCGAGCGCGGCATTGCGCTCGTCGGCCGGGGCGCCCAGCGCCCACACATCGCCTTCCTCGCTGGCCATCACCGGACCGCCGAGCCGGTTCCAGAAAGCCTCGACGTCGACGTCCTTGCCTTTCACCGCGGCGGCCGGCAGGGGCACGCAGCGTTCGTCCCGGCACATGCCCTCGGGCTTCAACGTCCAGCCGGTGACCCTCTCCGCGTCGGCCGCGCTCATCCACAGGCCATCGCGGGTCGAGACCCTGTATTCGGCCGTCGGCGTGAGGACGGTCGTCATTTCGGCACCGAGATCGCGACTTCCTTGGAGGTGATGAATTCGAGCAGCACCGGCACGCCCTTCCGGGTCTGCTCGATGCCGCGCTTGATGGCGGGCACGATGTCCTCCGGCTTGGTGATGCGTTCGCCGTAGCCACCGAAGGCGCGCGCCATGGCGGCATAGTCGCCGGAGATGTCGGTCGAGCGGTACTTCTCGGTCGAGACCTTCATGATGTGAAGCTCGATCGCCATCGAGAAGTTGTTGAGCAGCACCGACATGATGGGGATGCGCTCGCGCACGGCCGTCTCGAAGTCCATGCCGGTGAAGCCGATGGCGGCGTCGCCCCACACGTTGATGCAGAGCTTGTCCGGGCAGGCGAGCTTGGCGCCCATGGCCAGCCCCAGCCCGTAGCCGAGCTGCGTGGTCTTGCCCCAGCCGATGTAGGTATGCGGCTGCGTGGTCTTCCAGAACGGCGAGAGCTGGTCGCGCGGGCTGCCGGCGTCGTGGGTGATGATGGTGTTGGCGACGTCGACCGTGTTCTGCAGGTCCCACAGCACGCGGTAGGGGTTGAGCGGCGCGTCGTTGCTGGTGAGCTTGGGCATCCACTCCTTCGCCCATTCGTCGGCGACCGACTTGATCTCGGCCGCGACCTTGGCCGAATCGCGCCTGGTGGCGCCGGCGGCCTTGCATGCCGCGACCAGCGCCGCGAGCGTCAGCCTGGCGTCGCCGACCAGACCGTACTTGACCGGCACGTCCTTGTTGATGTGCGCCGGGTCGAGCGTGGCGTGGATGATCGTCTTGCCCTTCGGCATGGAGATGCCGAAGTTGGTCTCGGTGAAGGAGCAGCCGATGCCCAGGATCACGTCCGACTGATCGAGGAATTGGCGCACGGCCTTCGGGTAGGCGCGGCCGCCCGAGCCCAGCGCCAGCGGATGGGTCTCGTCGAAGCAGCTCTTGCCCTCGAGGCTGGTGCACACCGGAATGGCGAGCAGCTCGGCCAGTTCCTTGAGCTCGGCATAGGCCTCGGCCCAGTGCACGCCCTGGCCGGCATAGATCACCGGACGCCTGGCGGCCATCAGCACCTTGGCGGCCTCGGCCACCTGACCGGCTTCGGGCCCATACTTGGTGACGACGACCGGCTCGTAGCCCAGCGGATCAGGCGCATCCTCGCCATAGGCATCCGCCGGCAACTCGACGATCACCGGCGAGCCGCGGCCGTTACGCAGCAGGTTGAAGGCGCGGCGCATGATGTTGGCCACTTCGCGGCCGTTGGTGATGGGCTCGGAATGCTTGGCGACATGCGCCATGGCGAGCGTCGAGTTGAAATTGGGCGGCACATGCGCGATGCGCCGGGGATAGCCCTGCGGGATGACGAGCAGCGGCACCGATTCGCCGTAGGCCTGGGCCACGCCGCCATAGGCGTTCTCCGAGCCGGGGCCGCTCTGCATGCAGAACACGCCCATCTTGCGGCCCTTGGTCAGGCGCGACATGGCGTCGGCCATGTGCAGGCCGATGCGCTCCTGGCGCACGATGATGGGGCGGATGTCGACGGCGGCGCAGGCCTCGATCAGATGATTGACCGGATAGGCGAAGAGATATTCGACGCCTTCCTTCTTGAGAATGTCGGCGATCGCTGGCCCGGTCTTCATTGTGTTTCCTCCCTTGTCATCGGAGCGCGGACCTCCAGGTCCGCTCATTTGATGCGGACCTGGAGGTCCGCGCTCCGACAAGATTATTTGTTCAGTTCCTTCATCGCGCTGTCGAGTCCGCCGAGCGTCAGCGGGAACATGCGGTTGCTTGAAAGCTGCTGCAGGAGCTGGATCGACGGCGTATAGCTCCAGTGCCGCTCCGGCACCGGGTTCAGCCACACCATGCTGCGATAGGTGTCGGCCATGCGCTGGATCCAGACCTGGCCCGCCTCCTCGTTCCAGTGTTCCACCGAACCGCCGGGATAGGCGATCTCGTAGGGGCTCATCGAGGCGTCGCCGACGAAGATCACCTTGTAGTCGGGCGGATAGGTATGCAGGAGCTGCGCCGTCGAGAAGGTATCGACATGGCGGCGGCGATTGTCCTTCCACAGCTTCTCGTAGAGGCAGTTGTGGAAGTAGAAGAACTCCAGGTGCTTGAACTCCGTGCGCGCCGCCGAGAACAGCTCCTCGCAGACGCGGATGTGCGCGTCCATCGAGCCGCCGATGTCGAACAGCAGCAGCAGCTTCACCTTATTGCGCCGCTCGGGGATCATCTTGATGTCGAGATAGCCCGCGTTGCGCGCCGTCGAGCGGATCGTGTCGGGCATGTCGAGCTCGACCTCGGCGCCCTCGCGCGCGAACTTGCGCAGCCGGCGCAGCGCGATCTTGATGTTGCGCGTGCCGATCTCGACGGTGTCGTCGAGATTCTTGTACTCGCGCTTGTCCCACACCTTGACGGCGCGGCCCTCGCGGTTCTTGTCCTGGCCGATGCGCACGCCCTCGGGATTGAAGCCGTAGGCGCCGAACGGCGAGGTGCCGGCGGTGCCGATCCACTTGCTGCCGCCCTGGTGGCGCTTCTGCTGCTCCTCGAGACGCTTCTTCAGCGTCTCCATCAGCTTCTCCCAGCCGCCCATCGCCTCGATCTGCGCCTTCTCCTCGTCGGTCAGGAGCTTCTCGGCGAGCTTGCGCAGCCACTCTTCGGGGATCTCCGCCGTCGCGCCCTCGGCGGGCAGCGCCTCGAGTCCCTTGAAAACGTGGCCGAACACGCGATCGAACTTGTCGAGGTTGCGCTCGTCCTTCACCAGGGCGGCCCGGGAGAGATAGTAGAAATCGTCGACGCTGTAGCCCGCGACGCCCTTGTCCATCCCCTCCATCAGCGCAAGGTACTCCTTGATGGAGACCGGCACCTTGGCAGAACGAAGTTCGAGGAAGAAGTTCACGAACATGGTCACCTACCTGTCATGCCGAGCGAAGCGAGGCGCCTTTCCCGATCAGGATCCTTCGCCGCGCTCAGGATGACGACTTCGTCGTCACTGACGTTGCTCCCGCCGCGCCATGAAGGCCAGGCGTTCGAAGAGATGCACGTCCTGCTCGTTCTTCAGCAGCGCGCCGTGCAGGGGCGGGATGAGCTGCTTGGAATCCTTGGAGCGCAGCGCGTCGGGCGGCATGTCCTCGACCATCAGGAGCTTCAGCCAGTCGAGCAGCTCGGAGGTCGAGGGCTTCTTCTTCAGCCCGGGCACGTCGCGGATGTCGTAGAAGATGTTCAGCGCCTCGCGCAGCAGGTTGCGCTGCAGGTCGGGATAATGGACGTCGACGATCTGGGTCATCGTCTCGCGGTCGGGAAAGCGGATGTAGTGGAAGAAGCAGCGGCGCAGGAAGGCGTCGGGCAGCTCCTTCTCGTTGTTGGAGGTGATCATCACCACGGGCCGCTGCACGGCCTTCACCGTCTCCTGCGTCTCGTAGACGTAGAACTCCATGCGGTCGAGCTCGAGCAGCAGGTCGTTGGGGAACTCGATGTCGGCCTTGTCGATCTCGTCGATCAGCAGCACCGGGCGCTGGTCCAAGGTGAAGGCGTCCCACAGCTTGCCGCGCTTGATGTAGTTCCTGATGTCCTTCACCCGCTCGTCGCCGAGCTGGCTGTCGCGCAGGCGCGAGACCGCATCGTATTCATAGAGGCCCTGCTGGGCCTTGGTGGTCGACTTGATGTGCCATTCGATCAGGGGCGCGCCGATCGCCTTGGCGACTTCGTGTGCCAGCACGGTCTTGCCGGTGCCCGGCTCGCCCTTGATCAGCAGCGGCCGCTGCAGCGCGATGGCCGCATTCACCGCCACGCGCAGGTCGTCGCTGGCAACATAGGAGTCGGTACCGGTAAATTTCATGGTGCAAAATCCAGGTTCACAAGAGGCTTAAATCACCCTAGAGGGGCCTCAACCCACCAGCAAGGGCGCGGCCGCAGATCAGCCGCCCATCCGTACGATGAAGTAGACGATGGCGGCGGCGGCCATCAACAGCGATACGGCCAGCCGCCCGGACACGAAGCTGAGCCGCGGCGCGGGCTTGCCCGGGACGACGACATCGTCGACCGGCTTGTGGCCGGTGAACATGGCGCCGATCAGGTTCTGGCGCTTCCACACAAGATAGAAGATGGCGGCCAGCACATGCAGGCCGACCAGGACCAGGAGCACGTTCACCCAGAAGCTGTGGAAGTCCGTCAGGTGATCGACCCACTTGTCGGGGATCAGATTGGCAAGAGGGCCGCTCACCATGCCGGTATCGGTATCGGACGCGAACAGGCCGGCGCAGACCTGGGCGAGCACGGCGAGCAGCAGGACGACGACCATGGCGCCGCCCACCGGGTTGTGGCCGATCTCAAAGCTGCGCCGACCGCGCAGCAGGCCCCTGGCATAGGCAAGGCATGCCGCCGGGCCGGCGACAAAATCCGAGAAGCGGGCGGTCGTGCTGCCGACGAAGCCCCAGGCGATGCGAAACAGCAGCAGGGTCAGGATCGCGTAGCCCGACCAGAAATGGAACTTCATCCAGTCTCCGCCGGCTTGTCCCGTGAAGTACGAAACGGCGAGCAGGATCACGAGCGCCCAATGGAACAGGCGGACGGGAAGGTCCCAGACCAGGATCTTCTTGTCGGTCTTCTCGGCCATCCGGCTCTCCTCTCCTTCGGCAGATTGCCAGCACACGTAGTCGTGATTGGGCTTGCCCGTCTGTTCCCGTTCGCTTCGGCGCCAACCTCTGCAACAAATACCGTGCCGCCGATGAAACAATTGCCTGTCGGCGGCGAAGAATTGCAATGGGGATGCTTCATGAAAAAGGGTCTGATTGTAGCGGCGGTCGCCTTGCTTGCCGCCGGCACGATGGTTGGCGGAGCGACGGTCGCCCTTGCCCAAGCCGACGTGATCAAGCAACGCCAGGATAACCGCAAGCAGACGGCAGCGGCCATGCGCGCCATCAAGGCGATCATCGACGCCAAGGGCCCGACCTCGGGCGCCGTCGAGCAGGCGGCGAAACTCAAGCAACTGGAAGCGGCCTTCGAGAAGCTGTTCCCGGCCGGGTCCGACAAGGGCGACACCAAGGCCCTGCCGACGGTGTGGAGCGACTCGGCGGGCTTCCTGGCCGCCAGCAAGGCGGCCGACGTCGCCTACGACAAGCTCGCGGTCGCGGCGGGATCGGGCGACATGGCGGCGCTGACCGCAGCTTTCCAGGCAACCGGCAAGGCATGCGGCGCCTGCCACGACAAGTTCCGCGCCAAGTCCAACTGAGCCATCCATCCGACATCGCGAGGAAGGCGACACAGCGTGTCGCCTTCTTTTTTGCCGAGATGCCCCCCGCCAAAAGGAAAGGCCGGTCGCTTGGGGAACGACCGGCCTTCTGGAATGCCCGTGGCTGGGGTGGGTTTGAAGACGAAGCTTCTTGGGTGTGGGAAGGGAGGCTTCGCCTGGCGGCTGGTTAGGCCGCTGCCACGGGCTGGCTGGGAACGGTGAGCGCCTGCAGGACGATGGCCTCGGCGGTAAAGCGCCAGGTACGCGACGCGTGCATCGGCGATAGGCGAAGCTGCTCGCGCATATTCATCCAGCTATCGAGACCGAAAGCGACATCGAGCGAGTCGAGGACGAGATCGCGCGCCCCGGGATCGAGATTGCTGAGCTCGGTCGCGAACCAGACAGCCAGACGCTCGCGCAGGACCTTGCGCAGCTGGGTGACGCCCAGGCCAACCGCCGGCGCCACGCTGCGCACACGTTCGGCGAAGTGCCATACCGGCAGCCATTCCTCGAACAGCTGGGCGCGGTCGGAGACCAACAGTTCGATTCGACTGGCGAGCGGCGCCGCGGCATCCACCGGCCCGTTGCGGTCGAACGCACGGCTCACCGCAAGATCGAAAGCGGCGGCGTAGAGATCGGCAAGGCTGGTGAAGTGCTGGAAGAGCGCACGGCTCGATACGCCGGCGATGGTGGCGATGGCGGCAGATGTCGGCTCGACATCGCCCGCCTGGATGAGGTCCAAGGTCGACTGGATGAGCGCATGACGCGTGCGCAAACCGCGCACGATTCGGCCATCCTGCGAACGCGATACATCAATCGGAAATCCAACAATTTTCATATCAGAACCAATAGAATAGGAATTGCTTTAATGGCATCACCTTAACACGGTCCAGCGAGAGGGTAACGTGCAAGAATGCATATCTAGACCTGTATCAGCCCTGATTTTTGTTGCATTTATTTTGCCAAGATAAGCGTTTTTGGGAGGTCTGCCCACCCAACTGCCTCACCGTCGGGCGGCTGCTTTCCTTTTTCCGAATTTTTCGCAGGGGTCAATTGCGGTTCGCCGCCCGGCCTGTGGAAACAGTCCGGCCTCGGGAACGCGGGCCCGAAAAACAGGCCCAGAAATATGAAAGGCCGGCCGCTTGGGGAACGACCGGCCTTCCTTAGGAGCCCGCCTGGGTGTGGGGTTATCGAAGCCTTGGGGTGTGTGGGAAGGGAGCTTCGATGAGCGGCTTGGGAGGCCGCCGGCGGGCTATGTGGATCTCGTTGTCAGGGCGCACCGTCTAAAGTGCTGCCAATTCCAAGGGCAAAACCTTTCCGATATGAATTGGTAGTAGCCAAGTTGCCTTCAATACAAGTAACCCTAACAAATGGAGTCGACCCACGTTACTTGCAAAATTGCATACCTTGTCCGGTCACAACCCCCGTATTTCTTAGGCTTTTTCGCCTCTTAGCGATGACAGATAATCGAAAAAGGGAATGCAGGTTTCCCGCAAATTCCTATCAGGACGAAACTTTCCTGCTTTGGTTTCAAAGGCTTGCTTCCGGCTCCTGCACGGAAAAGGCGCATTGAACGCAAAGAATCGTCGCGTTGTCGCGGCGACCTGCTTCTGATCGGTTTCGGCCCCAATTCCGTGGTAGAGGAGCCGCGAAGCCCGCTGTGGGGGAGTATTCTTCGTGCCCTTCGTCCGTTCCTGCCGAGCCTTGCTCGTGATCCTTGGCGCCACCGCGGCGCTGACCGCCTTTGGCCAGCCGGCTGCCGCCGGCGTCGACGAAGCCGTGAAGGCGCTGCAGGGCGGCGACTTGCCGACGGCGGAAAAGGAATTGCAGGTCCTGATCAAGGAACGCGACCCGCGCGCCCAGTTCCTGGCCGGCCTCTACATCTACGGCAATCCCGAATCGAAGTTCTACGACGTCAACAAGGCGACGCCGATGCTGCTCGACGCCGCCGAACGCGGCTACGTCCCCGCGATGCTGCCGATCGCCGGCGCCTACGCCGAGGGCAAGGGCGTGCCGAAGAGCGCTTTCGAAGCCTACAAATGGCTCGCCATCGCCGACTATTGGAGGGGGCCGGTGGCGCCCCAGGCCTTCGACCAACTGACGCCGCAACTGAAGCCGGACGAGATCGAGAAGGCCAAGGCGGCGGCACAGGCCTACACTTTCAAGACCAAATGATCGCGGCACGAGTGGCGCTGCTTGCGGCGCTGCTCGCCGTAGCCGGCACCGCGCGCGGACAGCAAGGCAATGTCGCCGACGGGGCGCCGCCGTTGCAGGCAGCCGTCGCCGCCTATCAAGCCGGCAATCTCGCCGCCGCCGAGGCATCGTTGCGCGCGCTCGCGCCGGGCAATGCCGACGCCGAGGCCTGGCTGGGCGCCGTGTTGCTCGACCGCGGCGCCGACCGCGAGGGGCTGCGCCATATCCAGCATGCGGCGGATGCCGGCTCGAGCGAAGGCGCGCATCGGCTGGCCCTGGTCTATGCGGAAGGTCTGGCCGGCACGCCGCGCAACGACGCCAAGGCCTTCGAGCTCTTCGAGAAGGCCGCCTCGGCAGGCCACGTCCGCGCCCAGCTCGATCTCGGGATTCTCTACTTCCGCGGCCAGGGCGTGGCGCGCGATCTCATCCAGGCCCGCGCCTGGCTGGAGAAGGCGGCGGCGGGCGGCGATCCCCAGGCGCTCTATGCCCTCGCCCGCGCCATGTCGGAGAGCGAGGGACAGGCCATCGCCGATCCCGTACGCGCCGCCGACCTTTATCGACGGGCGGCCGAAAAAGGCCATGGCTTGGCCGGGCTGCGCTATGGCCTGGCGCTGGCCGAAGGCAGCGGCGTCAAGCGCGACCCTGCCGAGGCGCAGCGCTGGCTGATACGGGCCCAGCAGAACGGCATGCCTGAAGCGGCCCTGGCCCTGGGCGACATGGCGGCGCGCACGCCGGCCTCGCGCGACAAGGCGGCCAACGAGAAAGTCGTCCAATCGGCGCTCGCCTGGTACGAGATTGCCGCCAATGCCGGCGTGCCGTCCGCGCAGTTCAAGCTCGCCAACGCTTATTTCGCCGGCGTCGGCGTGCCGCACGATCCCGCGCAGGCCCAGCTCTGGTACAGCCGCGCCGCCCAGCAGGGCTTGCCGCAGGCCCAGCACGCGCTCGGCATCATGCTGATGGGAGGCGTCGCCGGAACGAAGGATCCGGTCGAAGGCTACAAGTGGCTGCTGCTGGCGGAGCGCGGCGGCAACCAGGATTCACGAGCCGTCCGGGAAAAGGCCGCGGAGCAGATCGCCGAACCCGACCGCAAGCGCGCCGAAGCGCTGGCGCAGGCCTTCAAGCCCGTCCTCGAGCGTCCGATCGACGGGAAGCCGGCGCCGCGCCCCACGCCGGTTGCGAGCCCGTCGAGCCGGTAGGCTTGCTGGCCTATGGATCCGCTTCATGAGCATGCCGTTCGCCGCGCGACAGGCGCGCCCTGAAGTCACCGTCGCCGTATGTCGCGGCGCCTGCCGGCTGATGCGCCAGGCCGGACACTCCGTCCTGCTCGAAGTGCCGCTGCCTGACGGCCGGCGGGCCGACATCTTCGCCGTGGGGCGCGGCGGGGAGATCACGATCGTCGAGGTGAAATCCTCGATCGAGGACTGGCGGGTCGACCTCAAATGGCCCGACTATCTCGATTGGTGCGATCAGCTCTACGTCGCCGTGCCGGTCGATTTTCCCCAAGGCCTCATTCCCGAGGAGGTCGGGCTGATCGTGGCCGACGCCTATGGCGGCGAAGTGCTGCGCGGCTCGCCGCGCCGACCGGTGGTGGCCGCTCGCCGCAAGTCCCTGCTGATCGACTGCGCGAGGCTTGCATCCGAACGGCTGGCCCGGCTGGAGGACCCGGACTTCGGCGACATCGCCTAGGCCGCAATTCCAGTCCGGGCGCGAGACGGCTCAGGCAAGCATTGTCCGCGCGACAGGCGTGCCGCCCGTCCGCGCGTCCCGGCCGCGACTGGCCTCGGCCATGCGGATGCGCGCATAGGCCATGACGTCGGTGGGCGGCCCGATGCGCTCGACGCGGCCATCCATCACCAGGGCCACCCGATCGGCGATGGCCAGCGGCGCCAGGCGGTGCGTGATCATGATCACGGTGCGGCCGCGGGTGTTGGCCTTGAGCCGGCGCAGCAGCTGTTCCTCGGTGGCGGGGTCGAGGGCACTGGTCGCTTCGTCAAGAATCAGGATGCGCGGGTTGCGGATGAGCGCGCGGGCGACGCAGACAAGCTGGCGCTGCCCCATCGACAGGCCCTGGCCGCGCTCGCCCAGGACGGTGTTGTAGCCCAGCGGCAGGCGCTGGATGAAATCGTGAGCGCCGACGAACTTCGCCACGGCCACGACGCGGCCGGGATCCTTGTCGACGACGCTCATGGCGATGTTCTCGCGCACCGAGCCGGTGAAGAGCTGGACGTCCTGCGGCACGCAGCCGATCTGGGCGCGCAGCTGGGCGGGCGAGATGTGGCCTATGTCGGTGCCGTCGACCAGCACCCGGCCGGCCGACGGCTTGAACAATCCCTGGAGGATGTTGGCGATCGTCGTCTTGCCCGAGCCCGACGGGCCGACGATGCCCAGGATCTCGCCGGCGGCCACCGCAAGGTCGGTGTCGCGCAGGATGGCCGGCGCGCGCTCATCGGCACGATAGGAGACACGCTCGAAGACGATATCGCCCGCCAGGGCGGGCATCGGCGCCAGCTCGCCGGCGGGGCTTTCGGCCGCCTCGCCCATCAGATCGTCGATGCGCTCGAAGGCCGCGCCGACCGCCTGGAGCTGATGCCAGGCCGACGCGAGCTGACGCATCGGCTGCAGGGCGCGCGTCGCCAGCATGTTGGCGGCGACCAACGCGCCCACCGTCATGCGGTGATCGACCACCTCGCGAACGCCGATCGCGACGATCACCAGTGACGCCACGAGCTGCAGCGTGCCCGATGCGCTGGCCGCGATATTGGCAAGGTTGTTGGCGCGGAAGCTGGTCCAGGCCGACTGCTCGACCCGTGCCTGCCAGCGCTTCTCGACCTCGGCTTCGAGGCCCAGCGCCTTGATCGTGGCGGCGTTGGCGACCGTCTCGGTCAATGTCGAGCTCTTGGCGGCCAGCGCCTGGAAGCTGTCTTCGGCAAGCCGCCGCTGCGCACGGTGCGTGGCCAGCGACACGCCGACCAGGACGGGAATCGCAAGGGCGGCAACCGTGCCCAGGACGGCGCTGATCGCGAAAGTGGCGGCGAGGAACAGCGCGACGAAGGCAAGGTCGATCGCGAGCACCGGCATGTGGCCGGTGAAGAAGCTGCGCAGCACGTCGAGCTGACGCAGCCGTTCGGCTATGACGCCCGACGGCGTGCGTTCGAAATGGCGGTAGGGGAGCTGCACCAGATGATGCAGGACCTCGGCGCTCATCAGCGTGTCCAGCCTGGCGCCGGTGCTCGCCGACAGCCAGCCGCGCGTCACGCGCAGGGCGAAGTCGAGCCCGTAGGCGATCAGCATGCCGATGCAGAGCGCGGTCATGACCGACGCCGTCGCCGACGGATCGTGGCCGAGCACCGTGTTCAGTACCAGCATCATGAACAGCGGCGTGGCAAGACCCAGGACGTTGATCACGAACGAGGCCGCAGCAAGCTTCAGGATCACCGGTCTCACGCGCGTCCAAAGCGGGGCGTACCAGGTCTCGCGCCGTTCGTCGGGCCGCTTCTCGCGCATGGTCAGGGCCCGCGTGCCCAACGCCATCACCTCTTCGGTCGAGAGCTGCCAGACCCGCCCTTCGACGACATCGAGCACGACCCAGCGGCCGCCTCGCCCGCCGACCACGACATGGGCAGGCTGCCCCGGGGCCACGATGGCAAACGGCATCGTCAGTTCGTCGAGGCGCCGCGGCGCGAGATCGGACGCGCGGGTCTCCAGTCCCAGCCGCGCGCCGGCCGTGAGGAAGGCCTGCTCGTCGAGACCGGCCGGCGGAACCGCGGCCAGGCGACGGATGTCGGCTTCGCTGACGGGCCGGCCGACTTGCTGGGCGATATAGAGCAGCGCGCGCATCAGCGAATCGATCGGCCGGCTTCGATCGCCGTCCCAAATCGATGACTGGAACCCGTCATCCTCCAGAGGAGCCATTCGCCGTCTGCTCCCGCAGACTTGTTACCGCCCCTCTGAGATTAACTGAAATTCACGTATAATCAAACGTTTAGGCGCGTTTCCTAAAGTCTATCGCGCACCAAAGGCCCGTTTCAGCTCGGGCACCAGGTCGGTCCGCTCCCAGGAGAAGCCGCCGTCCTTGTCGGGCTTGCGGCCGAAATGGCCGTAGGCCGCGGTGCGCTTGTAGATCGGCTTGTTGAGCTGCAGCGTGCGGCGGATGTTGGTCGGCCGCAGCGGGAAGAGATCGGCCAGGACCTTCTCCAGCCTGCGCTCGTCGACCTTGCCGGTGCCCTGGGTGTCGACATAGAGCGACATCGGATCGGCGACGCCGATGGCATAGGCGACCTGGATCAGGCAACGGTCGGCCAAGCCCGCCGCCACGACGTTCTTGGCGAGGTAGCGCGCGGCATAGGCCGCGGAGCGGTCGACCTTGGTCGGGTCCTTGCCGGAGAAGGCGCCGCCGCCATGGGGCGCGAAGCCGCCATAGGTGTCGACGATGATCTTGCGGCCGGTCAGGCCGCAATCGCCGTCGGGACCGCCGACGACGAAGTTGCCGGTCGGATTGACGAAGAAATCGCCGGCCTTCTTGGGCATCCAGCCCTGGGGCAGCGACTTGACGACATGTCCGGCGATCATCTCCTTGACCATGCCGGAGTTGTATTTCTTGCCCTTCGCCGTGGCCTCCTTGTGCTGGGTGGAAACCACCACCTTGCTGGCGCCGACGGCCTTGCCGTTGACGTAGCGCACGGTGACCTGGCTCTTGGCGTCGGGCTGCAGGTCGGGCAGTTCGCCGGAGCGGCGGGCCTTGCTCAGCACCTCGAGGATCTTGTGCGAAAAATAGATCGGGGCCGGCATGAACGAGCCCTTCTCGTATTCCTCGCTGTCGCGGCAGGCGAAGCCGAACATCAGGCCCTGATCGCCCGCGCCCTCCTGCTCGCCGAGATTGCCGCCCTTCTTCTTGGCGTCGACGCCCATGGCAATGTCGGGCGACTGGCCGTGCAGCAGCACCTCGACATCCGCACCGTGAAAGGAGAAGCCGTCCTGGTCATAGCCGATGTCGCGCACGACATCGCGGGCGATCTCGGTCAGGGCTTCGCGGTTGACGACCGTGTGCTTGCCGTACTTGTGCATGAAGGGCGCCGAGGCGCGGCCTTCGCCGGCGATCACGATCTTGTTGGTGGTCGCCAGAGTTCTCGCAACCGAGCCGGGTATTGGCATGGCTGTCGTCGGCATGACCGAGCTTCACGTCATTGGCGATGAAGGCATCGAGGATGGCGTCGGAAATCTGGTCGCAGACCTTGTCCGGATGACCTTCGGAAACCGATTCGCTGGTGAAGATATAGTCCTTGAGCGTCAAGGCAGCAGCCCTCCCACAGATCACACTGGACTCCGGGCAGGGCGGCAGCGCCGCCAACGTCCGGCTTAGCCTTTATTGTCGCGGTGGCAAGTCGTCCAAATCCGTCCGCGGCGGCGTCGACCATCGAGGCCGCGCCGCAAAAAACTCCAGTTGCCCGGGGAAATCAAGAGGTTCTCGACACTCCGCCGAAAACCATTATGCGACCAAGCGTCCGTCGCCGGCGCCCTTTCAGGAACGCCCCTTGCGTCCACCCAGGACCTCGGCGTGGCTGGCCGCCCCCACGGCTTTGACCATTTCGAAGATGCGCTTGCGCACCCGCGCCTCGCGGATCTTGTAGTAGGCCCGAACCAGCTCGAGGGTCTCGCGCTTGATCAGCGGATCCTTCTCCTGCTCGAACGGCGTTGCCGCTTCGCCGAAGCCCTTGCGGCCGCGACCCGACATCGGCCGACCGGACAGCGCGTTGGACGGCATCTCGTCGAAGAAATAGGACACCGGTACGTCCAGCACCTTGGCGAATTCATAGAGCCGGCTCGAGCCGATGCGATTGGAGCCGCGCTCGTACTTCTGGATCTGCTGGAACGTCAGCCCCACGGCAGTCCCGAGTTTTTCCTGGCTCATCCCGAGGAGGGTGCGGCGCTGGCGCATGCGGGCGCCGACATGGACATCAACGGGATGTGATCTCGCCATCTCTCCTGGTCCTCTCAGTGATCGTCAACAACTACAATGCGGTTGTGCAAACAAGATGGCAAACACTTGTTAAGTGCAGCCAAAGGGCCAGTCAATCAGTGCAAAAATGCATATCTGCAAGCCCGCGCAGGACATTACCCCCTGTTGCAAATAATGCAAGCTGAACCTCGGTGTTTTGGAGCATCAAAACAATTTATGCCTGCTTCCGGTTGTACCGCACTGTGGCCGCGAGCAAGACGACACACAGGAATGCAACCGGAACCAGCAGCGTCCAATCGCCCCAACGGCTATAGGGCGTGGGCTTCCGGGCCGCCGGAATGCGGTGATCGATGATTCCCTCCTTCTGCATATCGAGGGACGCCAGGATGCGGCCGTAGGAATCGATCACCGCCGATATGCCGGTGTTGGCGGCGCGCACCATGGGCAGGCCCTCTTCGACCGCGCGCAGGCGAGCGCTGGTCAGATGCTGGTAGGGCCCGCTCGAGAGTCCGAACCAGGCGTCGTTGGTGACGTTCAGCAACCAGTGTGGCCGCTCGCCCGGACCGGTGACTTCTCCGGGGAAGATCACCTCGTAGCAGATGATCGGCGAAAAGGACGGCAGGTCTGGAAGGCCGATCGTGACGTGCCCCTCGCCTGCTTCGAAGGAGCCGCGCCCGATGAAACCGGCCAGCGGCGCGAGTTGCTTGTGGTACGGAATATACTCGCCCAGCGGCACCAGATGGACCTTGTCGTAGTGGGCGCGGACCTGGCCCTTGTCGTCGATCGCCAGCAAGGAATTCCATACGCCGTCTCGCGGCCGGCCGGTGCTGCGCGCCGCGCCGGTCAGAAGATAGCCGCCCGGTGGCGCGGCCTGCGCCATGACCTGCAACGCCGGCGAGCCCGGCTCGATGATGAAAGGCGGCGCCGTCTCGGGCCAGACGACGGCCGCCAGTCGATCGAAGCCCGGCTGGCGGCTCAACTCAACGAGCTGTTGGACCTGCCGAGCGCGGTTCTCCGGCCGCCATTTCTCCGCTTGCGGCACGTTGGGTTGCACGACGCGCACCAGCGGCCCTTCGGTAGGCTCACCGCCGGCGGATGTCGCCATCATCTCGGCGCCGGCCCAACCCGCGAGACCCACCATCGCAAGCGCTGCAATCGACGCCCACCAGCCGGCAGTCGGGGCGGCGAGCACGAGGAACGTCAGCATGCCCAACCCATAGACCCCGAACAGTGCGGCGCCCTGTAGCAAAGGCGTGGCAAAGGCCCAGACATGGCCCAGGGGATTCCACGGATAGCCGGTGAAGAGGTGACCGCGCAGCCATTCGGCCGCCGTCCAGGCGAGCGCGAGGACAACCAGTCGGGAGTACCGTCCGCCCAAGGCAGGCCAGCGCTCGACCAGCCGGCGCGCAACTCCGGCCGCCATCCCCGGGAAGAAGCCGAGGAGCGCCGCCAGCCCCACGACGATCGGCGGGCCCAGCAGCTTGAAATCCGCAGGCGGCACGAAGAAGGCCTCGAGGATCCAATAGGAGCCGACCGCGAAATGGCCGATGCCCCAGGCCCAACCGCGCAGCAGCGCGCTCTTGGCCCCCGGCGCCGTCTGCCACAGCCAGACGAAGATCACGATGCCCAGCACGCCGAGCGGCAGCCAATAGAGCGGCGGCATGGCGAGCGCCGCCAGCGCGCCGGCCAGGAAAGCCACGCCGATGGCGCGCCACCCTTGCAGCTTCATCGTGTCGGGAGGCCGGTCAGGCGGCGGACCGCGACGCGGTCGGCGGTCGCACGCGCAGCCGCCGGATGCGTCTCGGATCGACGTCGAGCACCTCGAACTCGACGCCGGACGGATGACGAACCACCTCGCCGCGCTCGGGGATGCGGCCGAGCAGGGAGAAGATCAGGCCGCCCACCGTGTCGATCTCGCGCCGCTCGTCCTCGGACAGGACGTTGCCGATCTCCTGCTCCAGGAGCTCGACGGGCGTGCGGCCGTTGACGTCGATCGTGCCGTCGACGCGACGGGCGAGCGTCGGCGTCTGGGCCACGTCGTGCTCGTCCTCGATCTCGCCCACGATCTCCTCGACCAGGTCTTCGATGGTGAGCAGTCCGTCGGTGCCGCCAAACTCGTCCACCACCAGCGCCATATGAGTGCGCGAACGGCGCATGTCGAGCAGCATGTCGAGCACCGGCAAGGTCGGCGCCACGAAGACGACGCGACGCAATATGTCGCGCAAATTGAACTTCTTGGCGGTGCCCCAATAGGCCAGCACGTCCTTGATATGGATCATGCCGATCACGTCGTCGAGCGACTCGCGATAGACCGGGTAGCGCGAATGGGCCTCGGCCTGGATCAGCCGCACCACCTCGTCGAGCGGCGTGTCGGCGGCGATGGCAGAGATGTCGACCCGCGGCACCATGACGTCCGCCACCGTCTTGTCGCGCAGCTTCAGGATGTTGGCCAGCAGCACGCGCTGGTCGTCGCTGATCGGCGTGTCGCTTTCGGGCGTCTCCTCGATCAGCTCTTCAATCGCCTCGCGCACCGCCTCGTTCTTCTCGCGCCGCCGCAGGCGCCGCAGGATGGCGCGCAGCAGGCCGCCACTGGAGGGGATCTCGGGAGCGAGCGTCGCTGGAGGCTCGGGTGCCGAAGCCGGGCTGGTCTCGTCCGGCGGTGTACTGTGCGCTGTGGAGTCCGGCATGGCCGTTAAGATAGGCTATCGTTGCGGCGTTGCAATCGCGGGTGTTCGTGATGCGTTCCTACAAGCTTCCTTCCGGCTCGGCAATGCCGGTCCTTGGGCCTCGGCACCTGGCGCATGGGCGAAAGCGCCCGGCGGCGCGCCCAGGAACTCGATGCCGTGCAATACGGGCTCGAGCTGGGTTACCCCATGGTCGACACCGCCGAGATGTACGGCGAGGGCGTCGCCGAAGAGATCGTGGGCGACGCGATCGCCGGCCGCACGCCGCGACCTTTCATCGTGAGCAAGGTCTATCCGCACAATGCGACACGCTCGGGCACCATCGCGGCCTGCGAGCGCAGCCTGAAGCGCCTGCGCATCGAGCGCATCGATCTCTACCTGCTGCACTGGCGCGGCGGAGCGCGGCTGGAGGAAACGTTCGAGGCCCTTCATCGCCTGCGCCGCGACGGAAAGATCGCCGATTTCGGCGTCAGCAACTTCGACCGCGCCGACATGGAAGATGCCGCCCGCCTCGACAAGGGCCTTACCGCCAGCAACCAGGTGCTCTACTGCCTGTCGCGGCGCGGTCCGGAATTCGACCTGCTGCCCTGGATGCGCCAGCGCTCGATCCCGCTGATGGCCTATTCGCCGCTCGACCAGGGCGGGCTGCTGCGCATGCCCGCCCTCAAGACGCTGGCCGACGAGGCGGGCTGCACGCCGGCCCAGCTCGCGCTCGCCTGGCTGCTGGCGCAGCCGGGGGTCGTCACCATCCCGAAATCCTCCAGCCGCGAACGGGTGAAGGAGAATCTCGGCGCGCTCGAGGTCGAGCTCTCGCCGAAGCTGCTGGCCGAGCTCGATCGCGCCTTCCCGCCGCCCCGGAGCAAACAGGCGCTGGAGATGCTTTAGACGTTGCTGCTCGCGCGCAGCACGGCCGCGATATCGGCGGGATCGACCTTGATGTCGAGGCCGGCCCGCTCCTTCTGCAACAGCATGGAGGAGCGTGAATCGCGTCCCTCCCAGCCGCGCGCCAGCGCCTCCGTCATCTCCTCGAGCGTCAGGTTGGCAAGCCGCATGGGCACGCCCACCTCGCGCCCGACCTGGGTGGCGAGCGACACATCCTTGTGCGCGAGGCGCAGGGCAAAACGCGGCGGATCGTAGACGTCGGGCAGGAAGTGCTCGGCCAGGCCATCGAAGGTGCGGCGGCGGCCGGTGACGCCGTTGCGCACCGCCTTCCACAGGGTGAGCGGATCGACGCCGGCCTTGACGCCCATGGTGAAGGCCTCGGCCAGCGCCGTCTGGATCATGTAGCCGCTGAGGTTGTGGACCAGCTTGGCGACCGAGGCCGAGCCGATGGGGCCGATATAGGAGACCTGGTCGCCCGCCGCATCGAGCACCGGCCGATAGCGCTTGAAGACCTCCTCGTCGCCGCCCACCCAGATCGCCATCTTGCCCGAGGCCGCGCCGGAGGGGCCGCCGCTCACCGGGCTGTCGAGCAGCACGGCGCCGCGCTCGGCGAACAGCGGTTCGAGGCCGCGTATCACGGTCGGCGAGTTGGTGGAAAAATCGAAAAGCGGCTGGCCGCGCGACATCCCCGCGAGCAGCCCCTTGTCGCCGCGCACCACGGCTTCGAACTCGCGCGGGCCGGGCAGCGAGGTGAAGACGATCTCCGTCGCCTCGGCGACAGCCTTTGGCGAATCGGCCCACTCGGCGCCCGCGGTGCAGATCTTCTCCGCCGCCTGCCGGCGCGCATCGTGCACGACGAGCTCGTGCCCCGCCTTGTGCAGATTGGCCGAAATCCCCGAACCCATGAGGCCGAGGCCGATAAATCCCACCCGCATAGTGCTTCCTTCCCTAGTATGGATCGGCGATGCCAAGCTTCGCGAGGATCCGCCGCTCCAGCGCTTCCATGCGCTCGGCATCGGCGTCGCCCCTCTCGTGATCGTAGCCCATCAGATGCAGCGTGCCATGCACGACGAGGTGCGCGACATGATCGCCCGGCGTCTTGCCTTGCGACTTGGCTTCTCGCCAGACGGTTTGACGCGCCAGGACGACGTCGCCCAGGAAGCCGCGCTCGCCCGACGGATAGGACAGCACGTTGGTTGGCTTGTCTTTCTTGCGGTCGCGCGCATTCAGGACGCGCACGCGGCGATCGTCGGACAGCGCGACGGTCAGCGCTCGCCTGCGATTGCCGACGGCGGTGCGCGCCGCCTTGCGCACCAGCCGCTCGACTCCCGGCAGGGCCTTGGCCCATGCCGCGTCGAGCAGCACCACGTCAACGCGGGTCGGGCTTCGCTTTCTGGTCGCGCGCGTCATAGGCCTCGACGATGCGGGTCACCAGGTCGTGGCGCACGACGTCCTGGGCGGTCAGCCGAATGAAACGCACGCCATCGACGTTCTTCAGGGTCTCGACCGCGTCGGCCAGTCCCGAACGCTGGCCGCCGGGCAGGTCGGTCTGGCTGGGATCGCCGGTGATCACCATGCGCGAGCCCTCGCCCAGCCGGGTCAGGAACATGCGCATCTGCATGGGCGTGGTGTTCTGCGCCTCGTCGAGGATGACGTAGCAATGGGCAAGCGTGCGGCCGCGCATGAAGGCAAGCGGCGCGATCTCGATCTCGCCGGACTCCAGGCGGTTGGTGATCTGCTCGGCCGGCAGCATGTCGTGCAACGCGTCGTAGAGCGGCCGCAGGTAGGGATCGATCTTCTCCTTCATGTCGCCCGGCAGGAAGCCCAGCCGCTCGCCCGCCTCGACCGCCGGCCGCGACAGCACGATGCGCTCGACCTTGCCGGCCAGCAGCAGCGACACGCCCATGGCGACGGCGAGATAGGTCTTGCCGCTGCCCGCCGGGCCCAGGGCGAACACCATGTCGCGCTCGCGCAGCGCGGCCAGATAGCCGCGCTGGCCGGGCGAGCGCGCCTGCACCGTGCGGCGGCGCGTGCGGATGCCCTCGCCGTCGACGCCGTCGACGCCGGTGCGGGCAAAGCGCACCGCGGCATCGACGTCGGCCGCCTCGATCGACAGGCCGCGCTTCAGCCGCTCGTAGAGGCTCGCGATCGACTTGTGGGCGACCGCGGCATCGTCGGTCGCGCCGGCGATGGCGAGCTGGTTGCCGCGCGCGCTCAGCTGCACGTTGGCAAGCTGCTCGATGCGCACGAGATGGCGGTCGTGATTGCCGAACAGCGCGGGCAGGAGCGCGTTGTCGTCGAACGTCATGCGGCGCACGTCGGCCGAGCGGCCGCCAACGGCTGCCGGATCGCTCACGCGGCGGCCTCGTAGGAACCCGCGGCGATTTCGCCGGCCAGGCTGTTGGCGTGGCCCTCGGTCAGGCGCGTCTCGACGAGGCGGCCGATCAGACGCGGGTCGCCTTCGGCATAGACCGATTGCAGCCACGGCGTCTTGCCGACGATCTGGCCGGGCTTGCGGCCCGCCTCGGCGAACAGGACCGGCACGGTGGCGCCGACCTTCGAGCCGTTGAAGTCGCGCGCCTGCCGGCCGAGCAGGGCCTGCAGCGCGGCGAGCCGCGCCGCCTTCACGTTCTCCGGCACCTGGTTGGGCAGGGCCGCGCCCGGCGTGCCGGGCCGGCGGCTGTATTTGAAGGAGAAGGCCGAGGCGAAGCCCACCTCTTCGACCAGGCGCATCGTGTCGTCGAAATCGGCGTCGCTTTCGCCCGGGAAGCCGACGATGAAGTCGGACGACAGTGCAAGGTCGGGCCGCGCGCGGCGCAGCCGATCGACCAGCCGCAGGAAGAGATCGCGGCCATGGCGGCGGTTCATCGCCTCGAGGATGAGATCGGAGCCGGACTGCACCGGCAGGTGCAGATACGGCATGAGCTGCGGCACGTCGCCGTGGGCGGCGATGAGCTCGTCGTCCATGTCGCGCGGATGGGAGGTCGTGTAGCGGATGCGCGCCACGCCGTCGACCTCGGCCAGACCATGGATCAGGCGCGCCAGAGACCAGGTCGAGCCATCCGACGCTTCTCCGTGATAGGCGTTGACGTTCTGGCCGAGCAGCGTGATCTCGATCGCGCCCGCCGCCACCAGTTGGCGCGCTTCGGCCAGCACCGCCGACGCGGGCCGCGAATATTCGGCGCCGCGCGTGTAGGGCACCACGCAGAAGGTGCAGAACTTGTCGCAGCCCTCCTGGATCGACAGGAAGGCCGAGCCGGCGCGCACGCCCAGCGGCGCCGGCAGATGATCGAACTTGCTCTCCGCCGGGAAATCGGTGTCGAGCACGCCTGCGCCCGGCAGGCGCTTGCCGGCGCGGCGGAGGTCGGCCTTGCGCTCGGCCTCGGCCAGCAGCTCGGGCAGGCGATGATAGGCCTGCGGCCCCACGACGATGTCGACGGCAGGCTGGCGGCGCACGATCTCCTGGCCCTCGGCCTGGGCGACGCAGCCGGCGACGGCAATGGTGAGATCGCGTCCTTCGGCGCGACGCTCGAGCTTGACGTCGCGCAGGCGGCCCAGCTCGGAATAGACCTTCTCCGAGGCATGCTCGCGGATGTGGCAGGTGTTCAGCACGACGAGGTCGGCCTGATCGGGCGCCTCGGCCAGGGCATAGCCAAGCGGCCGCAGGACATCGGCCATGCGGTCCGAAATCGTAGACGTTCATCTGGCACCCGTAGGTGCGGATGAACACGCGCTTGCGCTTCCCGTCGCTGCCGACGTCCGTCATTTGTCTCCGTTGCTGGAACGGCCGGTTTCTAACACCCGCGGCGTCCGAGGTCGAGGGCCGCTAGGCGGCCTTGGCCGGCGGCGGCAATTCCTCCAGCCGCCCCGAGTTCGCCAGCTGCACTCCGCCCGATACCTGCCGGAAACAGTGTTCGGCGAGCTTCTTGCGATCGCCCAGCCGATCGATGTCGATCGGCGGAAAGAAGACGACGACCGCTTCCGTCTCGCCGAGACAAACCATCTGCCAGAGATGCGGCACGAGATCGAGATCGCCGAACCAGGCGAACAGCGGCCGCCAGTAGCGGCCGAGCGGAATGCCGTCGAGCCGGGTATAGGAGATCGCCACCGGCTGCACGGTGATCGGCTTGTCGTCGCGGCGAAGCTGGGCGACGCCGAACAGGGCGCTGCGGAAGGGCAGCACGCGCGTGCCGTCGCTGCTGGTGCCTTCGGGGAACAGCATGAGATTGTCGCCGGTATTGAGCCGGCCCATCATCTCGTCGCGGCTGCGGCTGGTCTTGCCGCTGCGCCGCTCGATGAAGATGGTGCGCTGCGCCTTGGCGAGCGTGCTGAAGAACGGCCAGGTCGCGACCTCGGCCTTGGCGACGAAGCTGCCCGGGATCAGGCTGCCCAGCACCTCGATGTCGAGATAGGAGACGTGGTTGCAGACATAGAGCGTAGGCGTGGCGGCCGAACGCACGCCGTGGACGCGAACGCGAATGCCCAGGATCGTGCAGACGATGCGATGATAGACGACCGGCATCCAGCGCACGACGGGCCGGACCCTGAGCGCCATCGCCAGCAGGTAGAGCGGCAGCAGGACGAGCGTGAGCGCGAGGTAGCTCAGCAAGCGAAAGGCGCCGCGCAAAGGAGAACCGATCCACATTGTTGCGTCGGACGTCAGTCGTCCTGATCGCGCATCCCGCGTTCATAGTGGCGGATGTACTTCTCCGTCACCAGCTCGGTCTTGACGACGATGAAGACGTCGGTGGTGTTGAAGTCGGGGTCGATCACCGCCCCGTCGCCGACGAAACCGCCCAGCCGCAGGTAGCCCTTGATGAGGGGCGGCACGCGCGCCATCGCCTTGCGCGGGTCGTAACTGCCCGGCGCCAGCACATCCATCTTGACGTAACGGTTGGGCACGGCGCGCGCACGAATCTCGGGCGGCGCCAGGTGATGATGATAGAGATAGCTCAGCGCCAGCTCGTGTTGGGAGGGGTCGGTACCCGGCAGGCTGGCGCAGCCGAACATGAGCTGGATGTTGTAGTGGAAGGAATAGAGCGCGATGCCGCGCCACAGCATCTGCATGGTCGCGGTGTTGCGCGCATCCTTCTCGATGCACGAGCGGCCGAGTTCCAGCACCTCGCCCGGATAGTCGATCATCGTCTGGATGTCGTATTCGGCCGACGAATAGAATCGGCCGATCCTGGCCGCCGCCGAACGGCGAATCAGGCGGTATGTGCCGACGATGCCTTCGGCACCCTCGCCGCGCCGACGGTCTAGCACCAGCAGGTGATCGCAAACCTCGTCGAAGGCGTCGAAATCGCGCCGCTGTCGCCGCCATCTCCGGCGTCGGACGCGCTGTCATCTCTTCGTAAAAAACGCGATAGCGAAGCGCCTGCGCGGCATCGATCTCGGCAGCGCTTTCCGCCAACCGAACCTCGAAGTCGCCGGCAACGACCTTGACGATCTCAGCGCTGGAGGCGGGAGCGCCTAGAAGTTCAGCTTCGCTCTCAGCGCGGTCGATGCGCATGTTTAATCCGCAAGGGGGCCGCCCCGATCATTGGCCCATTATCGGGGTGGCGACGCTTCCGTCCACTCATTTTTGGCGGTCGGTTTTCCCGTCCAGGGGCACGCCGTACAATTCCAGTCGATGGCCGACCAGCCGGTATCCGGCCTTTTCGGCGATCTTGCGTTGCAGTTCCTCGATCTCGTCGTTGTGGAATTCCACGACCTTGCCGCTCTGGATGTCGATCAGATGATCGTGGTGCTCCTCCGGCGTCTCTTCGTAGCGCGCACGGCCGTCGCCGAAATCGTGCTTGGCCAGAATGCCGGCTTCCTCGAACAGCCGGACCGTCCGATAGACCGTCGCGATGGAGATGTTGGGATCGATGGCCGTCGCGCGGCGATGCACCGCCTCGACATCGGGATGATCCGATGCGTCCGACAGGACACGCGCGATCACGCGCCGCTGCTCGGTCATCTTGAGACCGCGCTCTGCGCACAGCAGTTCGAGTTTCGACTTCCGATCAGGCATGCGAGCCGCAGCCTACACCCGCCGGCTGCCGGGGTATAGTTGGGGCGATGACCCCGCACCCAGACCAGACCATAGACATCACCGACGAGGTCTGCCCCATGACCTTCGTGCGCACCAAGCTGAAGCTCGAGCGCATGCGCTCCGGCGAGGTCCTGCGCGTACGCCTGCGCGGTGAGGAACCCCTGCGGAACGTCCCGCGCGCCGCGCGCGAGGAAGGCCATGCCATCCTGGGAATCGCCGCCGAGGGCGAGTCCCACATCGTGACAATCCGGCGCGCCTGATCAACCAAGGTCGAGGCGCATGACGACGGCGTCGGCCGGCGGCCCCGCGCCGCGGCGGTAGTAGGCGGGGCGGACGCCGACCGCCCGAAAGCCCGCCGATTCGTAAAGAGCGCGCGCGGCGGGATTGTCCACGCCGACTTCGAGGAATAGCGTCCGCCCGCCGTTCGCGCGCACGTGACCGATCACCGCCCCCAGCAGCCGCCGGCCGGCGCCTCGCCGGCGCTCGCCGGGCCGCACCACGATGGTCAGCAGCTCGGCTTCGCCTGCGGCGACGCGGTACAAGGCCATGCCAATGCCGCAGCTGGCCGCCTCCAACAGCAGGCCGGCGACACCCGGCGCTGCCAGGAGCTCGGCCACATCCTGCCGCGTCCAGGCACGCTCGCCCAGGGCCGCGAAGGCCTCGCCATGCAAGGCCGCCGCACGGTCGAGATCGCGTGCACCCAGCGGCCTCAAGGCGGCCCCGCCATCGTCGTTCATTCGACCGTCCGCCGCGCGCCGTCCGGCAAGGTGATGTTGACGCCGCGCAGATAAAGCGGCCGCGGCAGGCCGTGCTGGACATTGCGCGCGCGCCAGGCCGCGACGCCGTCGTCGATGGCGAGCCGGGCGATGACGACGGGATCGGGCAACGCCTCCTCGGCCATGACATCGAGGCCCGCCGCGACAAGGTCGGCGGCGAGCACCGGCGCACCGAACCCGATGACGAGGCACGGCCGACCGCCAAGTCGTCGCGCAAGTTCGGAGGCCGCCGCGACGAACGGCGCGGGATCGCCCTCGCCCAGGGCGCAGAACCAGTCGCCCAGGCGGCTGTCGATGACGGCGACGACGAGGCGGCCGTCCGGCTTCGCTTGCGCCAGCAGCGCCGACGTCGTCGCGACGCCGGCCAGCGGCAGGCCCAGGCCGACAGCCAAGCCGCGCGCTGCCGCGAGGCCGACGCGCACGCCCGTGAAGCTGCCCGGTCCGACGGTGACGGCGATCAGCGACAGTTCGCGCCGTCCGACGCCCGCCTTGCCGAGAACCGTCTCGATGGCCGGCAGCAGGCGCGCGGCCTGGTCGCGCCCGCCTTCCCGCAGGCCGGCAAGGCAGCAGCCATCGCGGACGACCGCAATACCAAGACCGCTCACCGCACAATCGAAGGCGAGGACGAGGCTCACGGCCGGCAGGCCTGCGGGCAAGTGCTGGCGCGGGCCGGGTCGGCTGGGCATTGTTGGATCATGAAACTCGACTTGGTTGCGATCACCCCGCGCGACGTCGACGTGGGCTTGGCCTATGCGACGGATGCCAATCTAACGGGCCGGCCGGTCTATCGGAATGCCGAATGCTGGCTGCACCGCGAGGCGGCGGACAAGCTCGTCGCTGCGGTGGCGCTTGCCCGGCCGTTGGGACTGAGGCTGCGCATCTTCGACGCGCTGCGTCCGGTGGAAGCGCAGTGGGCGCTGTGGAATGCCCGGCCGGATCCCGAGTTCGTTGCCGACCCGCGCCGCGGCTCGCCGCATTCGCGCGGCGTGGCGGTCGACCTCACGCTGCTCGACGGCGGCGGGAGGGAGCTCGACATGGGCACGGCCTTCGACGCCTTCACGCCGCTCTCGCATCATGGCCGCACCGACATCGCGGTGGCGGCGCAACGCAACCGGCTGCTGCTGATGGGCCTGATGACGGCCGCCGGCTGGGACTTCTACCGCAATGAATGGTGGCACTATCAGCTGTTCGACGCACGGCGCTACCCGCTGGTGAGCGACGCCGATCTGCCGCGGCCGATGATGTAGGTTCAGAAGCTCGACAGGCGGGCCTTGTCGAAATCAGCCAGGTCGTTCTCGCGCATGATCTGGCGCACGAACTTCACGTAGTTGTGGCCGAGCTCGGAATAGCGCAGCAGCGACCCGATCAGCTGGTAGCCGTCGAGCGGCGCACCGCGTTCACGCAACGCGGCGCGCGCGGCGCGAAAGCCCGAGTAGGCGGCATGGGTGTTGAGATTGGTGATATAGGCCTCTGTCGCCTCGGCGACGTTGGTGAAGGGCTGCGGCGTGCCAGCGCGGATCTGGCCGAACAGGGCGTTGCCGATGCGGGCGGCGGCGGAGGTGCCCCAGCCCAATTCCACGCCGCCCTGCGCGATGGCCATCGAAGGCGGCACGACGTCGACCCGCCGCACCAGCTCGTCGATATTGTCGGCCGTCGTGTCGTAGCGGTCGGCGAGATCTTCCAGCCAGATGCGCTCGATCGGCGACAGCCGCATCGGATCGACGGCCATCTTGTCACGGAGGTAGAGAAGCTGCTCGCGGTCGGACAGCACGCGCTGATTGACCTCGAGCACGACCGGAAGGATGGCGGTGATGAACAGCGACTTGCGCTCATTGCCGTCCTTGGTACCGAGATCGGCGGGCACCCGTTCGACCTTGATCGGCGGCACCGCCTCGCCGAGGCGGATGTCCGGGAGCGAATAGGCGACGTCGCGAAAGAAGCCGGCAAGCTCGTCGGCGGTACGCGGGTTGATCGGACGCAGCTGGACCTGGCGACGGATGGCGTTGCCGGGCGCGGCGAAGCGGCCATGGCCGCCGGTCGTCTCGTGCGGCGAGCGATGATAGAAGTCTTCCAGCTCGTTCCCGTCGTGACGCGCGAAGTCGTGGCGCACGAAGGTGAGCGCCTCGGGCTCGGGGTTCATGGCGAGAAACGCCGGCTCCTCCGGCGAGGCGGCGTTGGCCGTGCCGACCGGCGCGAAGAACAGATAGGACTCGATATCAAGGGATGGAAGCGGTTCGCCGAGGCCGACCCCGGTGGCGAGTACGGCCGCCCACACGACCGGAAACGCGTATCGGCGCCCGCGCTCGACCGCGGGCCAAATCGTCGACTGCATCCCACACCCTCGTTTCAGTTGGCGAACGAAAACGAACGCCTCACCGCGCGCGGCCCCCCGACCGCGGACGCTGCACTCACGCAGTACGCTTGAACGACGAGCGGCTTATTGAGCCGCCTGCACTTCGACCACTTCCGGCACGTAGTGCTTCAGAAGATTCTCGATCCCCATCTTCAGCGTGGCCGTCGAGCTCGGGCAGCCCGAGCAGGAACCCTGCATGTGCAGGTAGACCACACCATCGCGGAAATCCTGGAACACGATATCGCCGCCGTCCTGGGCCACAGCCGGACGCACGCGAGTCTCGAGAAGTTCCTTGATCTGGGCGACGACTTCATCGTCGTCGGCCGAGGCGGCGTCCGCTTCGGCGGCGTCGGCGATCACCGGATCACCCGACGTATAGTGCTCCATGATGCCGCCCAGGATCGATGGCTTCAGAATCTGCCAATCCCGATCGGCCGCCTTGGTAACGGTCACGAAGTCCGAACCGAAGAACACGCGCTCCACGCCCTCGACCGCGAACAGCCTCTTGGCGAGAGGAGACGGGGTGGCCGCGTCGGCGGTCGCAAAATCCATCGTGCCCTTCTCCATGACCACGCGACCGGGAAGGAACTTCAGGGTCGATGGATTGGGCGTCTGCTCGGTCTGGATAAACAAACCTACCTCCTTGTCGAGCGCTCTCGGCACTCGCTCAAGCGGGAAACGGGACATCCCCGCTGCCAGCCCACGCACTTGACCTAGGAACCGACCGCAAGCCGATCAAGTCGATTCTTGGACCTCTATGTATAAATGTTATGGGAAAACATTATATATGAATTATTTTTCAATCACTTATAACGATATGTCCAATTCGTGACCTGAATCGCGGGGCATACACAAAGACCTGTCTCACCAACCTTCGCCGTAAAATCGTCGCACTTCTTCATGCACGCCTCATGAGATCGCGTCGATCTCCGCTTCGGTGAGAGCGCCTGGCACAATGGTCAGCGGGATGCGCAATTGGCTGCCGGGCTTGCCGGCGAAGGCGGTGACCAGCGGGCCGGGCCCCTCGCCACCTGACGCGCTTCCCAGCACCAGGACGGAGATCGAACGGTCTTCCGACAGGAGCTTGATCAGCTCCTCGCGGCTCTTGCCCTCGCGGATATGAATGGCAGGCGGCTGGCCTGTCTGCGACACGGCGGTGTCGGCGTGTCGGGCGACCACCTGCTCGGCCTGCTGGCGCGCCTCCTGGCGCATCAGGTCGGCAACCCCGCCCCATTGCTGCACCTCGGGCGGATCCATCACGTAAAGCAGGGCGACCCGTCCGCCGGTGCGCTTGGCGCGGCGGCAGGCATAACGAAGCGCGTTGCGCATTTCCGGGCTTTCGTCGACCACGACGAGGAAGACGCGCTGATCGGCTCGGGTGGACTGCTCGCTCATGATCATTCCCTTCCTGCGTCCGCCGCACCGCCTACAGACGCCGCACGATCGCGCCGCCGAGCCAGCCGGCGACAAGAGCCAAAAGGATTGCCCCCAACCCGTAGAGTGCCCCGTCATGGCTTGCCCAACCGGCAAGCTGGGCGCTGAATCCGACCTTGCCCACCGGCAGCGGCCGCGACACCGCTGCGACGATCTTGCCGTCCCGCAGAAGGTAGGTCCGGATTTCGTAGACGCCCTCCGGCAGCCGCGAGGGGAACGGCAGGTCGACCCGGAACAGCCGGCCGGCCTGGATGGTGACCTGCCCGATCGCGGCGGGATAGAGCCCTTCGCGGCGCTTCACTTCGACCAGACCGCCGCGGTATTGCGCCAGTTGTTCGGGCGCTCTTTCGCGAACCGGACGGACGGATGCCAGGCGATCTTCCAAAGACAGGATCTCGCCGCCGGCGCCACGGGCGAGCAGGCGCTGCAGCGGCTGGCTGGCGGCAATGGCGTAATAGGCCGGCACGTCATCGAACGACTGGCGGCCGGTGTTGAGCCACAGGCCGAGGAAGCGCTGCTTGCGCAGCACCGTCTCGCGCGCCGGCGGTCCGGCGACGACGACCACGATCTCGCCCGGCGGGTCGAACATGCCGAACAGCAGAATGCTCTCGCCCTGGAACGCCGAGGTGATCGACACGCGCGGCAGCGAGAGGTCCACGACCAGCTCGGGCGTCGCCACCTCGGAGGGCACCGAGGGCGGCACGGAGGAATCGACCGGACCGCCCAAGGTCGGCCCCGCCAGGCCGCCGGCCGGCGGTTCCACGCGCGGGCCCTGGGCGAGAGCGTTCGACGCCAGCACGAGCGACGCCAACACGAGGCCCGCCGCGAGGGCAAGCGCCGAGCGCATCACGGCAGCACCTGTCGCGACGACAGGGAATACAGCGAGCCCGGCGTGCGCAGGAGTTCGGTCAACAGCTCGCTCGCCACGGCCAGGATCAGCACCGCCATGAGGCCGCGCAGGACCACGCCCGACAGCTTGGCGGCGAGCCGCGAACCGATGGGCGCGCCGACAACGCCACCCAGGATCAGCAGCAGGGCGAGCACGACGTCGACAGTGCCGTTGGTGGCGGCCTGCAGGAAGGTGACGTTGGCCGCCACGAACAGGATCTGGAAGTTCGAGGTGCCGATCACCACCGCCGTCGGCATGCCGAGCAGGTAGATCATGGCGGGCACCAGGACGAAGCCGCCGCCCACGCCCAGGATCGCCGACAGCACGCCGATGGCGAAGCCGATGCCCAGCGGCAACAAGGCGCTGATATAGAGCTTCGATTTGTAGAAGCGCAGCTTCAGCGGCAGGCGGTGCACCAGATAGTGGGTATGCAGCTTGCCGCGCGGCGCCTCCGGATTGCGCCGCCGCCGGAGGTAGGTGCGCAGGCTCTCGAACATCATCAAGAGGCCGATCGCCGACAGCATGACGACGTAGAGCACGGCGATGACGAAATCGATCTGGCCGATCCGCTTGAGGTAGGTGAACAGAGACACGCCCGCCGTCGAGCCGAACATGCCGCCCAGCAGCAGGATCAGTCCCATGCGCAGGTCGACATTGCCGCGCCGCCACTGGACCTGCAGCGAAGACACCGAATTGGCGATCACCTGGTTGGCCTGGCTGGCCACCGCCACCGTTGGCGGAATGCCGACGAAGATCAGCAGCGGCGTGGCGAGGAAGCCGCCGCCGACGCCGAACATTCCGGCCAACAGGCCGGCCGCCGCCCCCAGCCCCAGCAGCACAAAGATGTTCATCGACTGCTCGGCGATGGGTAGGTAGATCTCCACCGCGGCGGCCTACTTCAGGAGGATGTTGCTGATCTCGCGCAGCTGGGTGCGCGCCCGCAGCAGATAGAAGCCCTGCGCAGCGAGATGGTTGGGGATGAGCAGCCCGTCGGGATAGCCGTTCCACACGATCCAGGGATCGAGCTCGGCGGCGGTGCGGAAGGTCTCGACGGTGCCGTTCCAGGCATTGGTCAGCCCCTTCTCCCGGATGACGCTCTCGAAATCCACACCCAGCTCCCGCATCAACAGGTAGTTGGCGTAGAGCCGGCCCTTGTTGAAATAGAAGATGTCGTCGGCCCTGGTGTCGAACAGGTCGCCGGCCTTTTCGATGATGTGCTGGTCGATCACCGCCGAATTGGAGCCGTGATCGTTGGCGATGCGGTCGAGCAGGGCCTGCAGGTTGTCGGCGCGGCGCTCGAACACCGCCTGCCCCGACGCCAGCCGCTTGTTGTAGGCCAGGAGCTTGTCGCGGCCGGCGCGGTATTTCTGCGCCGACGTGGTCGACGGCAGCAGGGACACGCTGGGCTGCCACAGCCAGATGTTAGGCTGTTCGTTCAGGAAGCCGCGAGCCTGCTCGAGGTCGCGGTCGGTCTGGCTCGAGCCGCGGGTACGGCCGACCTGGTCCATCAACTCGGTGCTGAAGCGGCCCAGCGCCGCCATGATGCCGCGCTGGAAGTTCGGCATGTTGTCGAGCAGGCCGGCCGGCGTGAACCACGGCATCATCGGCGTCCAAGTGTGGACGTCGACCTCGCGAGTCACGAGCTGGGCGGCCATGGCGACCGCCCGGCTTTCGCCCGGCGTCACGTTGCGCGGTGCGAATTGCGGATCGTCGTCGATGTCCTGAACGATCAGCGCCCCCACCGGATAGGCGAGCAGCAGCACCGCGATCAGGATTCCCCCGGCCCAGCCCCACAACCGCCGCCGGCCGCTGGGCGCCGCGGTCTTCGGCCGCCCCGGACGCAACGACCGTATGCGGTCTCCGGCCCGACGCCACCATGACGGTGCCGCCACAGCCGACGCACGGTCGTCCGATTCGAATGTCATGGCGCACCTTACCATTCGTCTCGTGACGAAACAGGGGCGCAGACTGCTAGAGTGTCGCGAATGTTCGCGAATGGAGTTGGAGGAAATGGCTCTCGATCCCGAATCCCAGCGATTGATCGACCTCATGGCGGCCGCCAATCGCCCGGCGTGGAACACGCTCACGCCCCAGGCGGCGCGCGAGCTCTATCTGGCGCTGCGGCCGGCCGCCCAGGGTCCGCGGCCCGCCGACGTGACGGTGATCGACCGCACCATTCCCGGTCCGGCCGGCGAAGTGCCGGTGCGGATCTACCGTCCGGCCTCGGCCCCGGCCGCCGCCAGGTTGCCGGCGCTGCTCTACGCCCATGGCGGCGGCTGGGTGTTCGGCAATCTCGACAGCCACGACGTGCTCTGCGCGCAGCTCGCGCTGGAGGCGGGCATCGTCGTTTTTGCGATCGATTATCGGCTGGCGCCCGAAGCGTGCTTCCCCGGCGCGTTCGACGACGTGGTGGCGGGCCTCCGCTGGGTGGCGGCCAACGGGCCGTCCGTCGGCATCGATCCGGCCAGGCTCGCCATCGGCGGCGACAGCGCCGGCGGCAACCTGGCGGCGGCGGTGTCGATCTGGGCGCGCGACAACGCCGGCCCCAGGCTTCGCCTGCAGCTGCTGGCCTATCCCGTCACCGACGCCGTGGCGCGCACCGAATCCTATCGCCGCTACGAGGACGGCTACGGCTTGAACGCCGCCACCATGGAGTGGTTCTTCGACCACTACACGCCGGACAAGGGCACGCGCGGCGACTGGCGTGTCTCGCCGCTGCGCGCGGCCTCGCTGGGCGGCCTGCCGCCCGCCCTGGTGATCACGGCGGGCTACGATCCGCTGCGCGACGAAGGACGGGCCTATGCCTTCCGCCTGCAGCAGGAGGGCACCCTGGCCGACCTGGTGGAGTTCGGCGGCATGCTGCATGGCTTCCTGAGCTCGCCGATGCTGCTGCACGGCGCGCGGCGCGGCACGTCGCTTGCCGCCGCCGCCCTGCGCGAGGCGCTGGTCCAGCGCGCCGACTGAACGCGGGCCCGGTGAGAGCAGGCCCAGTGATCATACGAGGGTGACCACCACCGCCTCTCCGGGCGCCGTGCCGGTCGGCATGGCGCTCCCCGGACTGGTCATCGCCTTCGGCATGATCGGCGACACGCTGCTCTATGCCGTGCTGCCGCTCTACCATGAGCAGTTCGGCGTCAGCCTCGCCATGGTGGGCGTGCTGCTGTCGCTCAACCGCTGGATCCGCCTTCTCGCCAATTCGGCCGTGGCGGCCATCGGCGAGAAGGTCGGGCCGCATGCCCTGATGATCACGGCCGCGGTCGGCGCGATGATCTCCACCACGACCTATGGCCTGGTCGAAAGCGCGGCCCTGCAGATCGCCGCCCGCATGCTGTGGGGCATTTCCTACGCCGCGCTCAACCTCGCTACCCTGGCCTATGCGGTCAGCGACCGGTCCAATGCCGGCAAGCGCGTCGGCACCAGCCGGGCGGCGATCGGCATAGTGCAGGCGATGTCCCTGGTGGCTGGCGCCTGGATCGCGCTGCAGATTGGGCCGCGCTCAGTGTTCCTGATCTATGGCGGGCTCACGCTGGTCGCGCTGGCCGCCGCCCTGCTGCTGCCGCACCTGCCGCGCGAGCCGCTGGCAAAGAAGGGGTTCCGCCTCCCGATCCCGCATCGCCTGGAAGTCTGGGGCTTCGTGATGGGCTTTGCCGGCGACGGCGTGTTCCTGCTGACCCTGGCCTTCCTGATGAAGGATTCGATCACCTCGGTGGCGCCGGTGCTGGCCACCGCCCTGCTGCTGGCGCTGCGCTGGCTGGTCGAGATCACCACCGGCCCGATCGGCGGCTGGATCGGCGACCGTTTCGGCGCGCGGCGCATCTCGATCCTGAACGGCGTGCTGCTGGTCGCGGGCTTCGTGCTGATCGCACTGGACCATGAAGTGCTGGGCGCGCTGCTGGTCGTCATGACCCGCGGCATGTTCAACACCCTGATCCCCGTGCTGGTGATCGCGCGCGCCCATGCCAGCGTGCTCAGCTCGCAAGCGAGCTATTCGACGTGGCGCGACTTCGGCGCCGCGGTCGGACCGCTGACGGCGCCCTGGCTGTTCCTGAACGTGCCGCAGACGCCGCTCTACGCCGCCTTGGCCGCCGCTCTGGGCGTCAGCGCCTATTTCTGCCTGGCACGCCGCTAGTCAGCGGAAGACATCCTTGCGGTGCCGCACCTCGGCGAACACCGCCACCGGATCGCCGCCCGTCATGCCGACCGCGCGCTGGACCGCCGGCATGTCGACGCGCAGAAACGGGTTGGTGGCCTTCTCCTCGCCGAGCAGCGAGGGCACGGTGGCCTCGCCCTTCGCCCGCGCCACATCGATGGCGGCCGAGCGTTCGAGCAGATTCTGATTGTCGGCCTCGATGGTGACGGCGAAGCGGGCGTTGGACTGGGTGTATTCATGCGCGCAGTAGACCCGCATGTCGTCGGGCAGGGCGCGCAGACGGGAGAGCGAGGTCCAGAACTGCTGCGGCGTGCCCTCGAACATCTTGCCGCAGCCCAGAGCGAACAGCGTGTCGCCGCAGAACAGCGCCTTCTGCTCACGGAAGGCGTAGGCGATATGGCCGCTGGTGTGACCCGGCACGAAGAAGACCTCCGCCTCGGCCTCGCCGAAACGATAGCGGTCGCCATCGTCGACCTCGACGTCGATGCCGGGAATGCGCGCGCGGTCGCGCCGCGGGCCCACGATGGTGCAGCCGGTGGCCTCCTTGATCTCGCGGTTGCCGCCGACATGGTCGCCATGATGGTGCGTGTTCAGGATGTGGGTGATCTTCCAGCGCCGTTTGGCGGCCTCGGCCAGCACCGGCCCGGCCACCGCCGGGTCGACGACGCCCACGGCGCCGCTCTGCGGCTCGCGCATCAACCACACGTAATTGTCGTTCAGGACCGGGATTCGGACGATCTCTAGGGTGGTGCTCATGGTGCGCAACGCTAGCAAAGCTCCCTTGTCTCCGCCACGGGGCCCGCCATGGCCGCACGGGCGCTGTTTCTGCTAATATTGGCATATGTGGACGGACGTCCTCGATCTCAACGACTTTTACCGCAGCACACTCGGCCAGATGACGGTGCGGCTGCTGCGCGCGCGGCTGCGCGAGGTGTGGCCCAATGTGCGCGGCGAGACGGTGCTGGGGCTGGGCTATGCCACGCCCTTCCTGCGGCCCTTCATCGAGGAAGCCCAGCGCGCCATGGCCTTCATGCCGGCCCCCCAGGGCGTCACGCGCTGGCCGAGGGAGGGCGGCAATCTCACCGCCATGGTCGACGAGATGGACCTGCCGCTGCCCGACCGTTCGGTCGACCGCGTGCTCCTGGTCCATGCCATCGAATGCACCGAGCAGGTGCGGCCGATGCTGCGCGAGATCTGGCGGGTGATGGCCGATGGCGGGCGCCTGATCGTGGTGGCGCCGACCCGCGCCGGGCTGTGGTCGCAGATCGATCTTTCGCCCTTCTACCAGGGCCACCCCTATTCGGCCGGCCAGCTTGCGGCGCTGCTGCGCGCCAACATGTTCGCGCCGCTGCAGCAGACGCGCGCGCTCTTCATGCCGCCGACCCACTCGCGGCTGGCGTTGCGCATGGCGCCGGCCGTCGAACGCTTCGGTCGGCGCTGGCTGGGCCGCTTCGCCGGCGTCAGCGTCATCGAATTGGGCAAGCAGCTCTATGCCGGCGTCGCCGAGCGCAGCCACGCGCCGGCGCTTGCCGTGGTCCGACCGAAGCTGCGCATCGCCAGCTCGCGCGACACGCACGCTGCCGCACGCAACGCCGACGACGGCGGCGAGGCGCCGGCCTCCTGAGCCCCGAAATCGTCGAGAGCATTCTCATGTCGCTGTCTCCGCGCGTGATCGCGCTGCTGGGCTTTGGTGAGGCGGGATCGGCGATCGCGCGCGGGCTGTGTGCCGAGGGCGGCTGGCGCGGCCGATCGCGGCCGGGCGACAACGCGCCGCGGCGCGTGATCGCCATCGATACCGCGCTCGACAAGGATGCGCGCGGCACGGCTCTGGGCAAGCAGGCGCAAGCGCTCGATGTCGCCATCTCCGACGGCTACACCGACGCCCTGGGCGAGGCCGATCTCGTGATCTGCGCCGTCCAGGGCGAGCATGCGCTCGAAGCGGCCTCGGCCGCCGCGCCTCTCCTCAAGAAAGGCGCGCACTATCTCGATCTCTGCACCGTCACCGGCAGGATGTCGGACGAGGACCGTGCGCCGGTCGAGACGGCGGGCGGGCGCTACATCGACATCGCCGTGATGGGCGGCTTCTTCAAGCAGGGCATCAAGGCGCCGATGCTGGCGGCCGGCGCGGACGTCGAGCCGGTGGTCGCCTGGATGAACGACAACGGCTTCGACGCCAAGGCGCTGGGGCCGAAGCCGGGCAGCGCCTCGTCGGTGAAGATGCTGCGCAGCGTGCTGATCAAGGGCGTCGAGGCGCTGGGCGTGGAGGCCTACGTCGCGGCCGAGCGCCAGGGCATCCTCAAGGAAGTCATGGGCTGCATGGGCGACGTCGACCAGATCAGCTTCGCCAACTTCGTCGCCATGCTGGTGCAGACCCACATCGTGCACGCCGAGCGGCGCTGGGAGGAGATGGGCCTGGTCGCCAGGACCTTGCGCGAGACCGGCATCGATCCGCTGATGACGGAGGCGATCGAGAGGAGCCATCGCCGCACGGTGGAGGCCGCCATCGCGCCGGCCGACGGCAAGGTGCCGGGCCTGGACGATGCGCTGGCGATCCTGTCGGACAAGGTCGTTCGTGGCCGCTGAGGTGTTCGATCGGCTGGTCGCGCTGCTGGCCGACGCCAAGGCACGCTTCCGCGTCATCGAGCACCCCGCCGAAGGCCGCTCGGAAGCGATCAGCGCCATCCGCGGCAACCGGCCAGAGCAGGCCGCCAAGGCCATGGTGCTGGACCTGCGCGGCGGCGGAGGCGGCAGGCGCCACGTGCTGGCGATCCTCCCCGGCAGCCGCAAGCTCGACTTCAGCGCCGTCGCCCAGCTCTTCGAGGCGCGCAAATGCGGCTTTGCCTCGCCCGAGACGGCCCAGGAGCTGACGGGCTGCGTCATGGGCTCGGTGCCGCCCTTCGCGCTCAACCCGGCCCTCTCGATCGTGGTCGACGAGGACCTGCTGGCCAACGACACGCTGTTCTTCAATGCCGGCCGGCTCGACCGCTCGATGGAGCTCGACACCCGGGACTGGATCGCGGTCGCCAAGCCGCGCGTGGCGAAGATCGCCAGCCGTGACTGACTGGCGCTTCGGGCCGGCCAGCGAGGCCGACTTCGAGCCGCTGCTGGCCTTGCGCATCGATGTCATGCGCGAGCATCTGGAACGCGTCTTCCGCTACAAGCCATCACGCGCGCGGCGCATCTTCCGCCGGCATTTCGACGAGCCCGGCCTGCGCTTGATCCTGGTGCGCGGCGAGCGCGCCGGCTGCGTCGCTTTCCGCACCGGCAAGGACGAGGTCAGGATCGATTCGTTCTATCTCGACCGTCATCTCCACAATCGCGGCCTGGGCACCGCCATCCTGAAGGCGCTGCTGGCCGAGGCCGACGCGCTCGGCATGCCGGTGCGGCTGGACGTGCTGCAGGGCAGCCCTGCCGACCGCTTTTACGAGCGGCACGGGTTCGTGAAGCTGGGCGAGGACGACATCGAAGCCAGCTACGAGAGAGCCGTTCCTAGTCGCGCCTGAGCATGAACACCGCCTGCTCGCCGAGGAGGTTGGCGAGCAGGGGCGGCAGGCTGATCGGCTTGCTGTTGCGGTCGAGCACGATGGCGCGCTCGATGCGCACGCCCATGTCGGCGCACAGCGCACGGAAATCGTCGATGCTGCAGAGATGGATGTTGGGCGTGTCGTACCACTTGTAGGGCAGCGACGGCGTCTCGGGCATGCGGCCGCCGAACACCAGCCTGAACCGCACCTGCCAGTGCGCGAAGTTGGGGAACGACACGATGGCGCGCTTGCCGACCCGCAGCATCTGGCGCAGCACCTCGCGCGGCTCGCGCGTCGCCTGCAAGGTCTGGCTCAGGATCACGTAGTCGAAGGCGTCGTCGGGATAGTCGCGCAGGTCGGCGTCGGCGTCGCCCTGGATCACCGACAGGCCGTTGGCCACGCAGGCATTGACGCCGGCCTGGCTCAATTCCATGCCGCGCGCATCGACCCGCTTGAAATCGACCAGATAGGCCAGCAGCGCGCCGTCGCCGCAGCCGACGTCGAGCGCGCGCGTCGCCGGATCGACCATGTCGGCGATGAGCTGGAGGTCGACGCGAATGGCGGCAGTCACGGCACGTCCTTCAGGCCGCGCACCGTGGCCGCGCCCTTGAGGAAGCCGGCCAGGGTGCGGAACATCTCCGGCTCCTCCAGCAGGAAGGCGTCGTGGCCCTTGTCGCTCTCGACCTCGACGAAGGAGACGTTGGCTGCGGCGGCGTTCAGCGCATGGACGATCTCGCGGCTTTCGCGCGTGGGGAACAGCCAGTCGCTGGTGAACGACACCAGGCAGAAGCGCGTCGGCGAACCGCGGAAGGCGTGCGCCAGCACCCCGCCATGGGCGCCGGCCAGGTCGAAATAGTCCATCGCCCGCGTGATGTAGAGGTAGCTGTTGGCGTCGAAGCGGTCGACGAAGGTCGAGCCCTGGTGCCGCAGGTAGCTCTCGACCTGGAAGTCGGCGTCGAAGCCGAAGCCCAGCGCGTTGCGGTCCTGCAGGGCGCGGCCGAACTTGCGCTGCAGCGCCTGCTCCGAGAGGTAGGTGATGTGCGCGGTCATGCGCGCGACCGCAAGCCCGCGCGCCGGCACCGTGTGGTGCAGGCGGTAGTCGCCGCCCTTCCATTCGGGATCGGCCATGATCGCCTGCCGGCCGACCTCGTGGAAGGCGATGTTCTGCGCCGAATGGCGCGCCGCGCAGGCGATCGGCACGGCCGAGAAGACGCGCGCCGGAAAGCTCGCCGCCCATTCCAGCACCTGCATGCCGCCCATCGAGCCGCCGATGACGCAGAACAGGTCGGGGATGCCCAGATGATCGAGCAGGGCCGCCTGGGCGCGCACCATGTCGCCCACGGTCACGACCGGGAAACGCAGGTTCCACGGCTGGCCGTTCGAGGGATCGTGGCCGAGCGGCCCGGTCGTGCCCATGCAGCCGCCCAGCACGTTGGCGCAGATGATGAAGTAGCGCGCCGGATCGAGCACCTTGCCCGGCCCGACCAAGCTTTCCCACCAGCCCTCCTTGCCGGTCACGGGATGACGCTCGGCGACGAACTGATCGAGGGTCAGGGCATGGCAGATCAGCACCGCGTTCGACTTCTCGGCATTGAGCGTGCCGTAGGTCTGGTAGGCCACCCGGTAGGGGCCGAGATCGACCCCGCAGTCGAGCCTGAGCGGACGCTCGACGCCCAGGACCGCGTGGCGGCATTGGGCGAGCGCCTTGCGCTCGGCATCGGTGAGGTCATCGAACACTGTCCCGCTCCAACGAAAAACCCCCGACCGGAGGGCGGGGGCTTTTTCGAGCGCTCCGACCTTTTAGCGAGGATTAACGTGGTCGCAAGCCGGTCGGCTCAAATTCCACGGGAAGGCCTCTATAAGGAGGTCCCCTAATTTGCGCAAGCGCCCTGAGGTTTCTTGCCTTTACGCGGGCCGGCCGGACGTAGTATCGCCGCTGGCCCACTGGAAACCACCGGCCTTATGGATTCGCCCGACCTCGACAACCTGCGGCAGGAAATAGACGCCATCGACAGCGAGTTGCACGGCCTGATCCAGCGCCGTGCCGCCCTGGTCGATCGGATCTCGGCCACAAAGCCGGCGGGCGGATTGGCGCTGCGGCCGGGCCGCGAGGCCCATGTCATGCGTCAGCGCCTGGCCAGGCATCAGGGTCCCTTTCCGGTGGCTGCCATCTACCGCATGTGGCGGGAGATGATGGGCGCGTTCACCCTGATGCAGACGCCCGACCTGAAGATCGCCATCTGCCGGCCGGCCGATCAGCCGGGCTACTGGGACCTCGCGCGCGACCATTTCGGTTGCCAGATCCCCCTGGTCGCGCACGACACGCCGGCCCAGGTGCTGGCCGCCGTGCGCGCCAACCCGACGACCCTGGGCGTCGTGCCGGCGCCGATCGAGGCCGACGCAGCGCCGTGGTGGCCGCTGCTGGCGGGACGGGATGCGACCCTGCCCAACGTGGTGGCGCGGCTGCCCTTTTTGGTGATGCCCAACACGCGAGCCCGCGGCATATCGGCCTTCGTGCTGGCGCGCATGGAGCCCGAGGACTCGGGCGACGATCGCAGCCTGGTCTCGGTCGAGGCCGGCACGGGTCTCAGCCGCGACCGCATCTCCGGCGCCCTGGCCAAGGCCGGACTGCCCGCCTTCACCTCGGTGCTGGACCAGCGGGCGGGCGGCGTGCATCACTATCTCGTCGAACTGCCCGGCGTGATCGCCGATGGCGACGCGCGTCTGCGCGAACTCGAGGCAGCCCTGAGCCTCCAGAGCGGTCGCGTTGCCGTGATCGGCGCCTATGCCGTCGCCATCACCCCGTCATCCCCAGGGCCGCGGACCTGATCACTTCGTTACGGAGACTGTCATGAGCGCGCTTACCCCGCGGCCGGGCATCATGAAGATCGCGCCCTATGTGCCCGGCAAGGATTCGGTCGAAGGCAAGCAGACGATCGCCAAGCTGTCCTCCAACGAGGGCGCGCTGGGGCCGAGCCCCAAGGCCATGGCCGCCTACGCCAAGGCGGCCGCCGAGCTGCATCGCTATCCCGATGGCGACAGCGGCAGGCTGCGGGCGGCGATCGGCCGGCACTACGGCCTCGACGCCAAGCGCATCGTCTGCGGCGCGGGCTCCGACGAGCTGCTGAACCTGCTGGTGCGCGCCTACTGCGGCCCGGGCGACGAGCTGCTCTACAGCCAGTACGGCTTCCTGATGTATCCCATCAACGCGCTGGGCGTCGGCGCCACGCCCGTCGCGGCGCCGGAGAAGGACTATCGCGCCGACGTCGACGCCCTGTTGGCCAAGGTCAGCGACAAGACCCGGGTCGTCTGCCTGGCCAATCCCAACAACCCGACCGGCAGCTACGTGACCAAGGACGACGTGCGTCGCCTGCATGGCGGCCTGCCCAGGAACGTCCTGCTGGTGATCGATGCGGCCTATGCCGAGTATGTAAGCCGCAACGACTACGAATCGGGCGTCGAGCTGGTCGACCAGGCCGAGAACGTCGTCATGACGCGCACCTTCTCCAAGATCTACGGCCTGGGCGGCCTCAGGCTGGGCTGGATGTACGGCCCGGCCGGCATCGTCGACGTGATGAACCGCCTGCGCCAGCCCTTCAACGTCAACCTGGCCGCGCAGATGGCCGGCATCGCCGCCCTGGAAGACATCGCCCACAGCGACGCCAGCCGCACCAACAACGACATCTGGCTGCCCTGGCTCGGCGCCGAGCTCGCCGGGCTCGGGCTGAAGCCCCTGCCCAGCGTCGGCAATTTCCTCACGGTGGGCTTCGGCTCGAAGGAGCGCGCGACGGCCGCCAACGAGTGGATGATGAATGACGGGCTGATCCCGCGCATGATCGCCGGCTACGGCCTGCCCGAGCATCTGCGCATCACCATCGGCACCGAAGCGGAGGTGAAGGCGGTGCGCGACTCGCTCGCCCGCTTCGTCGCCGCCCGATGACCGAGGTCCGCAAAGCCGAGCCCCTGTTCGGCAAGATCGCGCTGATCGGCATCGGCCTGATCGGCGGCTCGATCGCGCTCGCCGCGCGGCGCGGAGGCCTTGCCGGAAAGATCGTCGCCGCCACACGGCGGGCCGAGACGGCCGAGACCGCCAACCGCCTGAAGCTGGTCGATCATTGCGGCACCGACCTCGCCGCGGCCTGCGAGGATGCCGACCTGGTGATCGTCTGCACGCCGGTCGGCGCCTGCGGCGAGGCCACCCGCCTCATCGCGCCCAGGCTCAAGCCCGGCTGCATCGTCTCCGATGTCGGCTCGGTGAAGCAGGCGGTGGTCGACGCCATGCAGCCGCATATTCCGGCGGGCGTGCATTTCGTGCCGGCGCACCCGGTGGCCGGCACGGAGAATTCCGGGCCCGAAGCCGCCTTCACCGAGCTGTTCGACGGACGCTGGACCATCCTGACGCCGCTGCCCGGCAGCGATCCCGCCGCGGTCGACAAGCTCGATGCCTTCTGGAAGGCCTTGGGAAGCCTGACGGAGCGGCTGGATCCGGCCGATCACGACCGCATCCTGGCCATCACCTCCCACCTGCCGCATCTCATCGCCTACACCATCGTGGGCACGGCCGACGATCTCGCCGGCCATCTCAACAGCGAGGTGCTGCGCTTCGCAGCCGGCGGCTTCCGCGACTTCACGCGCATCGCGGCCTCCGACCCCACCATGTGGCGCGACGTGTTCCTGAACAACCGCGAGGCCGTCCTGGAAGTGCTGCAGCGCTTCCAGGAGGACCTCTTCTACCTGCAGCGCGCCATCCGCTGGGGCGAGGGCGACAAGCTGTTCGACCTATTCACGCGCACCCGCGAGATCCGCCGCGCGCTGATCCATCTCAACCAGGCGTGAGCCCGCGCTGGGTCTTCGGCTACGGCTCGCTGATGTGGCATCCGGGCTTTGCGACGCCGGAGACCGTACCGGCGCGCCTGCACGGCTGGCACCGCGCCTTCTGCATCTATTCGGAGCACTACCGCGGCACGCCCGAACGGCCCGGCCTCATCCTCGGCCTGCTGCCGGGCGGCTCCTGCCGCGGCCTCGCCCATCGCCTGCCGACCGCGCGATACGAGGCGGTGCGCCGCTATCTGATCCATCGCGAGATCGACAATGACGGCGTCTACCAGGAGACGATCCGCCCGATCCATCTCGAGGACGGCCGCACGGTGAAGGCGCTGGTCTATCTCGCCGACCGCGCGCATCGCCAGTTCGCGGGCAAATTGCCGCTTTCCGATGGCGGCGTCGCTGGTCCGCCACGGCCGCGGCGCCACCGGCACCAACCTCGCCTACGTCCGCAACACGGTGGCCCATCTGCAGGCACTGGGCCTGCGCGATCGCGGCCTCGAGGAGCTGGACCGCCGGGCCTCTAGCCGCGCGCGGCGCCGTCGCTGAAGATGGCGCGGGTGACGAAGCGAAGCTCGTCGCGCGCCTGGTCGATGGTCAACCCCAGCCGGTAGCGCAGCACGACCCAGCTCTCCGGCGCATGCGCCATGGCAAGAGCGTTGAGCGTCCGTTCGCGCGCCTCGGGCGGCAGGGCGGTCAATTCGTGGTCGAAGCAGCGCGAAAGCTGCAGGCGGTTGGCGGCATACATCGCCACCACCATGTCGGACGCCTCGGACGACCGGCGCTGCAGCGTTTCGACGAAGGTCCACATCGGCAGCAGCCGCTCGCAGCGCTCGCTGCACTGGGTGATGATCGCGGCGATGCGCTGATCCATCGGCCAGGCGGTCGTATGGTCGGGCGCCTCGCCGACGACGGCGGCGAGCACACGGCCCAGGACCGCGACATAGAGCTCGGCGGTGTCGGAAAAATGCTGGAACACGGTGCGCGCCGAGACGCCGGCCATCTTGGCGATATCGCGCACGATCGGCGCCACTTCGCCGGCGAGCGCCAGCGACAAAGCCGAGGCGATGATGGCTTCGCGCGTGCGGGCCACACGATCCCCACGGCCGGCCGGTTGCAACTGCAGCGGGTGAGTCGAAGGTCTGAACGTCCATACAAGGATCTCCCGGAAGCAAACCATCACCGCTCGACGGTTCACTCGAAATGCGGCCGACGACGATCGTCTTGCCATTCCTCTCCGATACGCGGCCGGATACTAATGCATCTCCAACGCAAGTGCGATGGTGCGCTATAAAGGCGCGTTCATGTAAGCAAGTTGTAAGCTCACGGAGCCTTGATGTCCGAAAAGAAGGTCGCCGCCGCGTCGCTGGCCGCCCAGGCGATGGGCTGGATCGATCCGGTGACGAAGGCCGTGGTGCCGCCCATCCACATGGCAAGCACCTACCAGCGGGACGAGGACAATCGGTACCGATCCGGCCGCATCTATGCCCGGGCCGACAATCCGACCTTCGACCAGGCCGAGGCCACCCTGGCCGCGCTGGAGGGCGGGCCCAAGGCCCTGATCTTCTCGTCGGGCATGAGCGCCGCCAGCGCCTGCTTCCTGGCCCTGGCGCCGGGCGATCACGTTGTCGTGCCCAAGGTCATGTACTGGGCGTTGCGTAACTGGCTTGCGACTTTTGCAACGCACTGGGGCCTGAAAGTCGATTTCGTCGACGCCGACCGGACCGACGCCATCGCCGCCGCGGTGAAGCCCGGCGCCACCAAGCTGGTCTGGATCGAGACACCGGCCAACCCGACCTGGAGCGTCACCGACATCGCCGCGGCGGCCGACATCGCCCATCGCGCCGGCGCCCTGCTGGGCGTCGATTCGACGGTGGCGACCCCGGTTCTGACCCGGCCGATCGAGCATGGCGCCGACATCGTCATGCATTCGGCCACCAAGTATCTGAACGGCCATTCGGACATCATCGCCGGCGCCCTGGTCGGGGCGCGCGACGACGACCATTGGGCCAAGCTGCGCGCCATCCGCGCCCAGCTCGGCACCATCCTGGGCCAGACCGAGGCGTGGCTGCTGATGCGCGGCATGCGCACCCTGTTCCCGCGCGTGGCCTGGGCCTGCCGCTCGGCCGAGGCGCTGGCCGAGCGCTTCGCGGCCCATCCCATGGTGGAAGAAGTGCTCTATCCCGGCCTCGCCTCCTTCACCGGCCATGCCGTTGCCAGGAAGCAGATGACCGGCGGCTTCAGCGGCATGCTGTCGGTGCGCGTCAAGGGCGGCGAACGCGCCGCGATCGCCACCGCAGCAAGGGTCGGCCTGTGGAAGCGCGCCACCTCGCTGGGCGGGGTCGAAAGCCTGATCGAGCACCGCGCCAGCATCGAAGGTCCGGGGACGCCCTGCCCGACCGACCTGTTGCGGCTTTCGGTGGGCGTCGAGGATGCGGGCGATCTCTACGACGATCTCGACCAGGCGTTGCGCCGCGCCCACAACGCCTAGAGGCCGAGGGAAAACCCCTCGCGCAAGGGATCCTCGTCGTCGAGGCAAAAGCGCGCTTCGCCGATCCGATGGGCCCGTCCGCTCGACCTCGACGATCACCGCCTTGCGGCCGCCGACCGGCGGCGCCTCGCGCACGAGCTTGCCGCCGAAGACCGCGCCGGTGCAGCTTTCGAACAGCCGCTCCTCGCCCAGCCGGACGGCGCGGCGGGCGGCAGCCAGGGCCATGCGCGCGGTCACGCCGCTGCCGGTCGGGCTGCGATCGACCTGCCGGCCAGCGAAGACGCAGACATTGCGGCTTGCTGCTCCGTTCGCGCCGTCGCCGCCATCCGTCAGGATCGTTCCGTAGAGAAAGGCGAGATCCGGCTCGTCGGCATGCTCGATGGGAATCGCCGCGGCCGCCGCCTTGGCGATCTCCTCCCCCGCATCGACGATGGCGCGCATCGGCGAGGATTTCAGATCGAGGCCGAGCGAATCGGCGGCCACGATGGCGTAGAAGGCGCCGCCATAGGCGATGTCGACCGTCACCGGCCCCCAGGTGCGGGTCGGCGCGATGCGCTCGAGCGCATAGGCGAAGGAAGGCACGCTGTCGAAGCGCACCATGCCGTCGCCGGCGACGCGGCACCTCACCAGCCCGCAGGGACATTGCAGGCGCACGACCGTCTCCGATCCACGCGTCTCCGGCTCGCGCGGTGCCACGCGGCCGCTGTCGACCGCCCAGCGGGCCAGCGCGATCGTGGCGTGGCCGCACATCGTGCTGTAGCCCTCGTTGTGCATGAACAGCACGGCGAGGTCGGCCTCGGGATGGTCGGGCTCGACCAGCAGCGCGCCATACATGCCGTCGTGGCCGCGCGGCTCCAGCATCAGCCCGCGCCGCAGATGGTCGAAGCGCGCCTTCGCCTCGCGCCGCTTGTCGAGGAGCGTGCGGCCTTCGAGTTTCGGCCAGCCGTCGACGATGATGCGCGTGGGCTCGCCGCCCGTATGCATCTCGACGGTCGAGAGGATCATCCGAAGACCTCGGGCAGCGCCGCGCCGATGCGCTCGTTCATCATCTCGATCGAGCCGTCGGTATAGGCGGCGATCTTGGCGCAGGCGAGATGGCGGGCGAGCGGATATTCGGCGCGCAAGCCATTGGCGCCCATCGCCTGGATGCAGTCGGCGATGCGCCGCACCGCCATTTCGGTCGCGAACTTCTTGGCGTGGGCCGCCGGCAGCACGGCATCGCCGGCCTCGTCGATCAGACGCGCCGCGCGGTAGGCCAGCAGCCGCGCGGCTTCGAGGTCGGTGGCGGCGTCCACCAGCTTCCAGCGCACGCCCTGGTGGTCGAGCACGGGCTGGCCGAAGGTCCTGCGTTGCTGCGTGTAGCGCACCGCGGTCTCGAGCGCGGCCTGCAGCATGCCGCAGCACATGGCCGCGACATAGGCACGGGCGCCGTTGATGCCCGCCAGCGCCGCCTTGAAGGCGCGGCCCGGCGGATGCAGCACGGCCTCGTCCGGCGCCACATAGTCGACCAGCCGGAAGCCGCCGACGCCGATCGCGTGGCCGCCATGCAGCTCGAACGGCTTGTCGCGCAGGAAGCCCGGCCGGTCCGCTTCGATGGCGAAGCAGGCGATGCCGCGATAGCCCTGCGCCTTGTCGGTCTGGGCGTAGGCGACCGACAGCCCCGCCACGGCGGCATTGGTGATCCAGGCCTTGGCGCCGTTCAGCTTCCAGCCGCCGTCGATCCGCACGGCCGACATTTCCAGCCCGCCGAAATCGCTGCCGACCCCGGGCTCGCTCAACCCCGCGCAGCCGATCACCTCGCCCGCGATCATGCGCGGCAGCAGGCGGGCGACCTGCGCGGGCTGCCCGTCGCGCGCAAAGCGCGCGACGGCGTTGTGATGGTTGATCAGCGCGAAGGCGAAAGCGAAGTCGTGCCTGGCGATCTCCTCGAAGGCGCGCAGCTTGCAGGAGAAGGAGAGCCCCTGCCCGCCATGCTGCCGCGCGAGCTCGATCGTATGGAGGTTGGCCGCGCAGGCCGCCTTGATCGTCTCCAGCGGATAGCGCCGCTCCCATTCCCAACGCGCCGCATTGGGCGCGACATGTTCCTCGGCGAAAGCCTTGGCGCGCGCCACGACGGCGCGCTCCTCGGCGGTCAGGACCTCATCCAGCATCGCTCCAGATGGCACCGTATGAGTTTGGAATTCAACCCCGCCGACGCTCTCGGCTCGCGGCGGGTTGGTCTATAGTGCGGGCATGCCGCACCAGGAACCGAGCCTGCGCCAGCAACTGCTGGAAGCCCGCGCAAACGTCCGGCGGCAAATCGATCTGCTCCAGGAAAGGCCATGCCCGTTTCCGGTAAGCGACGACGGCGTCAATTTCATCGGTGAGAACGGCCATCTGATCGGCGTGCTGAAAGAAACCCTGAGGAAGATCGAGGATAGCCTGGCGAGATTGGGGCCGGACGATGCCTAGCGAACGCCTGCCGAGCCCGACAGACACGATTGGACCTCCGAGGCGACCGAAGGCTAGAATACGAGCTGCGCGGGTGTAGCTCAGGGGTAGAGCGTCGGCTTCCCAAGCCGTAGGTCGCGGGTTCAAATCCCGTCGCCCGCTCCAATATTCTTCGGGCAGGGAACGAGACATGGATTCGGTGGTATCGGCGCCGGCCGCGGCGAGCGGCGACTTCGCCGCCGACGTGGCCGCCTTCTCGACCTACTGGCGCAAGCTCAAGGACCAGCTCGCCCGCCTGCCGGCGAAGCCGCGGCGCGACGCCGCTTCCTACGACACCGCCGAAAGCCTCAAGCAGGCGGCGCGCGAGGCCCGCTTTGCCTTCCTGCGCTGCCATGGCCGCACGCTCTACGACCGCCTGACCGACGGCCGGCGCAAGTTCGTACGCGTCGAGCGGCTGGTCTACGACGCGGCGGCTGCGGTGCCGGGCCTGGCGCCGACGCAAGCCGAGGTCGCCGCCGAGGCCGAGCTGCGCCAATCCGAGAAGGACGGCTGCGAGATCGACCAGGGCATCCTCTGCAACCAGTTCCTGGCCGACCCCGACTGCGGCCTGCATCTCTGCCACGCCATGCTGCTGCCGCGCGAGGAATTGGCCGAGGCGCTGGCCAAGTTCCTGCGCGACGGCCGGCTCGATCTCGGCTTCGCCCGGGTCGAGCGCCAGGGCAAGGCGGCGGTGCTGGTGCTGGCCAACAAGCGCTTCCTCAACTCGGAGGACAACTCGACCCAGCCGGCGACGGAGATCGCCGCCGACGTCTGCATCCTCGATCCGCATAGCCAGGTCGCGGTGCTGCGCGGCGACGTGGTGCCCGACGGCAAATATGCCGGCCGCCGCGTCTACAATGCCGGCATCAACCTCACCCACCTCTACTACGGCAAGATCCCGTTCCTGTGGTTCCTGATCCGCGACCTGGGCTTCGTGAGCAAGATCTTCCGCGGACTGGCCAGGCCGGACGTGACGCCCGACGAGGTATCCGGCGATTCGATCGAGAAGCTGTGGATCTCGGCGGTCGAGACCTTCGCCATCGGCGGCGGCTGCCAGATCCTGCTCGCTTCCGACTTCAACATCGCCGGCCGCGACGCCTACCTGACCCTGCCGGCGCGCAAGGAAGGCATCATCCCGGCGATGGCCAATCTGCGCATGGCGCGCTTCGTCGGCGATCGCATCACCCGCCAGGCGATCATGTACGAACGCCGCATCGACTGCGATTCGGAGGTCGGCCGCATGATCTGCGACGAGGTCATCGACCCTGCCGACATGGACCAGACGATCGCCAAGGTCATCGACCGGCTGACCGGCTCGGGCGCCGTCGGCGCGATCGGCAACCGCCGCGCCCTGCGGCTGGCCGCCGAGCCGCTCGACCTGTTCCGACGCTACGCGGCGCTCTATGCCCGCGAGCAGGCCTACTGCCATTTCAGCCCGGCGCTGATCTCCAACCTCGAGCTGTTCTGGAACGCCCAGAGCCGGCGGGCCTGACCCGTCCGGCGGTCCCGCCGGCGAGTTTCTGCGCACCATCCGGCGCAGAAACTCCCTCATCGTCACATCGCTCTGCGGAATAGTCTGCCCTCACCCGCCCGCCATGAGATCGGCGAGGGAGGGATCGGCGGCGAGCGCGGCGGCGCTGTCCCGGCGCACGACCTGGCCGCGGCTCAATACCAGGCCGCGGTGCGCCACACCGAGCGCGAGCGCCGCGCGCTGCTCGGCCAGCACGATCGCCGTGCCCTCCGCCGCCATCGCCGACAGCCGGCGCAGCAGGTCGGCCACCGACCAGGGGCGCCAGACCCAGCGTGGGCTCGTCGAGCAGGAGCAGGCGCGGCCGGTCCATGAGCGCGCGGGCCAGCGCCAGCATCTGCTGCTGGCCGCCCGACAGCAGCCAGGCCCGCGCCTGCGGCCGCTCGCCCAGCATGGGAAACAGCGCCAGCATCTCGTCGACCCTGTGCCGCCGCTCGCCGGCCGGCAGGGACGACGAGGCTTCGAGATTCTCCCGCACCGTGAGACCGGCGAACACGCGCCGCCCTTCCGGCACGTAGCCCACGCCGAGAGCCACGCGCTGCTCGACGGAAAGCGGCGTCGCGTCGTGTCCGAACAGGCTGACGCGGCCGGGGCGGAAGCCCAGCACGGTTTCCAGGAGCCTGGTCTTGCCGGCGCCGTTGCCGCCCAGCAGCGCCACGATCTCGCCGGCGCCGACCGAAACATCGCCGATCTGCAGGACCGCAGTCATGCCGCCTCGACGAGGCCGAGAAAGCTCGCGCGCACATGGGCGTCGGCGCGCACCTCGGCCGGAGGGCCGACGGCGATCACGCGTCCGCGATCGAGGCACACCAGGCGATCGCAGGCGCGCGACAGCAACTCGATGTCGTGATCGACGATCAACACGCCACGCCCGGCGTCGCGCAGCCGGCGCAGCAATCCGCCGAGCTCTGCGCGCTCGCGGTCGGTGGCGCCGGCGGCGGGCTCGTCGAGCAGCAGGAACGAGGCGCCGGTCGACACGGCGCGCGCCAGATCCGCCGCTCGCGTGTCGCCTTCCAGAGCGAGCGCCTGGAAGGTGCGGCCGACGCCCGCGCGCGCGACGAGATGGGGCGGCAGGTGTTCGAGATGCCTGTCGTCCAGCGCGATCGTCCCGCCGTCGGCGCGATCGAGGCCGCAGATCACGTTGAGGAGAGTCGTCTTGCCCGAGCCGTTGGGCCCGATCAAACCCACGATCTCGCCGCGCGCGACGGCAAAGGACACGCCGGCCAGCGCCTCGACGCCGCCGAATCGCTTGACGACATTCTCAAGGACGAGACGCTGCGCTTGCATCACAGGCGATAGATCGTGAGGCAGCACCGGCGCGGGGAGCATCGGCGGCCCGGCGCCGCGCAAGCGGTCCAAGAGGCCGGCCAGGCCTTCGGGCGCCCACAGCACGACGGCGAGCGTGGCCAGCGGCATAGGCCAGCAGCCAGGCGCCCTGCAGGTCGCGCAGCAACTCCGGCAGGCAGACCGCGAGGGCGGCCCCCAGCACCGCGCCCATCGGATGTCGCGTGCCGCCCAGCACGACGGAGGTCAGGCAGAGCACCATCACGGAAAATCCCGTCACCTCGGGCGAGACGACACCGCTCAAGACGGCGGAGAAGGCGCCCGCCAATCCGGCCAATGCGCCGCCGAGGACGAAGGCGGCAAGCCGCCAGCGCCCGCCATCGATGCCGAGGGTGGCAGCGACCAGCGGCGCCTGTCGCAGCAGGCGGGCGGGCGCGCCCAAGGGGCCACGAAAGAGAGACGCATAGAGCAGCACGCCGGCGATCAGGCAGATCCAGACCATCGCCAGCAGCCACGGCCCGCGCGGCAGCGCGGCGGCGAAGCCCGCCACGCCATTGGCGCCGCCGGTCAGGCTCTCGGCGTTGACAGCCAGGAGATTGACCAGCGACGCGAGCGCCAGGGTGGCGAGCGCGAAGTAGTGCGATTGCAGGCGCAGCATCGGGCCGGCCACCAGCGCCGCCGGCATCGCCGCCGCCAGGAGGGCGACGACGAAGGCCAGCGCGCCCAGCGCGGGCGCCGTGAGGGCGGCGGCATAGGCGCCGAGGCCGAACAGCGCGCCTTGCGCAAGGTTGAGCGCGCCGAGCTGGCCGAACACGAGCTGATAGCCCAGGCCCATCAAGGCATAGATGCCGATCAGGGTGACCATGCGCTGGCCGAACGGCGCCAGCACGGCCAGGGCCAGGACCGGCGGCGTCAGCAGGAGGGCGAACCAGAAAGGGCCGAGCGCGCGCATGTCAGGCGCGCCTGCCGACCGGTTCGCCGAACAGGCCCTGCGGACGGACCGCCAGCACCACCAGCACGCCGACATAGAGAGCGGCCGAGGCCCAGGCATCGCCGAAGCCCGCCGAGGCGAAGGTCTCGAAGGCGCCGATGCCGAGCGCCGCCACCAGGGCGCCGGGCACGCTGCCCCAGCCGCCCAGCGCCACCGCGATATAGGCCTTCAGCATGTGGCCGGCACCCTGGGTCGGCGCGACCAGGAACTGATGGCCCAGCAGCAGGCCGGCGATGCCGGCCAGCGCGCCCGCCAGGGCGAGCGAGAAGGTCACGTAGCGCGACACCGGGATGCCGACGGCGCGCGCCATGTGGCGATCGGCCGACACGGCGCGCATGCGCCGGCCGACCTGCGTGCGCTCGAGCAGGAACCACACCGCCGCGACCAGCACGCTGCCGACCACGACGATGGCGAGCGGCTGGCGGCCAAGCACCAGGCCGGCGATCTCGAACGATCCGCCGCCGGCCAGAGGCGGCGCGGTGCGCGGCGCGGCGCCCATGGTGACGGTGAGACCCTGCTCGATGACGGCGGCGAGCGCGATGGTGGCGACGAACGTCGCTTCCGGCGGCCGCGCGGCGAGCGGCAGGATGGCCACGCGCGCCGCGACGATTCCCGCGGCGGCGAGCGCCAGCGCCACCACCGGCAGCAGCAATGGACCGGGCAATCCGGTCCACAGGCCGGCGACGACAGCGACGGCGCCGCCCAGCACGACGAGAGCGCCATGCGCGAAGTTCACCGCGCCCGACGCGTTCAACGCCAGCACGAAACCCAGCGCCACCAGCGCATAGGCCATGCCCAGCGCCAGCGCGTTGAGCAGAAGTTGGAAGGCGATCAGCGCTCGCGCATCAGTGTTCGCGGGGGGCGTGCTTGCCCAGGATGCGCTGCAAGGTGCGCCGATGCATGTTGAGGCGGCGCGCCGTCTCCGAGACGTTGCGATCGCACTGCTCGAACACGCGCTGGATGTGCTCCCAGCGCACGCGGTCGGCCGACATCGGGTTGCTGGGAGGCGGCGGCAGCTTGCGGCCGTGCGCGGTCAGCGCCTGCTCGATGGCGTCGGCGTCGGCGGGCTTGGCGAGATAGTCGACCGCGCCCTCCTTCACGGCGGCGACGGCGGTGGCGATGTTGCCGTAGCCGGTCAGCACGACGATGCGGATGTCGGGCCGCGCCTGGCGCAGCGGTCCCACGAGCTCGAGCCCGTTGCCGTCGCCCAACCGCAGGTCGAGCACGGCGAAAGCCGGTGGCCGCGCGGTCTGCGCCAGCGCTTCGGCGACGGAACCGACGGCGGTGACGATGAAGCCGCGTTGCTCGAGCGCGCGCGCGATGCGATTGCGAAACGCCGCGTCATCGTCGGCGATCAGCAACGTGCGATCCTTGTTCGTCGTCGCGCCGGCGATGGCGGGCGACACGGGGCGGGTGGCGCCTGTGTCCTGGCTCATGGCTGCTCCTTCGACATGGGGCGCTATGTAGCCTTGAAGACCGGGTTTGGCCAGCGCACCGAGACGATCGCGCCGCCGGTCGTGCCGCGATTGCCGAAGGTCACCGTAGCGCCGGTGCGCTCCAATAGCGTCTTGGCGATGAAGACGCCCAATCCCATGTGTCCCTCCTCGCCCTGGCGCGTCGAGATGAAGGGCGTGCCCAGCTCGTCGAGCAGGGCCTCGGAGAAGCCCCGCCCGTCGTCGGAGACCTCGACCTCCGACCATTCGGTCGTCCAGCGCGTGGCGATCCTCACCTCGTGCCGGGCGAAGGACACGGCGTTCTGAACGATATTGCCGATACCCTGTATGATTTCCGGACTGCGCACCTGGATCGGCGCCGTGGCCGGCACGCCGTCGCCGACCGGCCCGGATTCGAAGGTGATGGCGATGCCCTCGCGCTGGCCGCTTTGCGCCGCCGCCTCGATCAGCGCCGGCAGCGGCACCAGCGTGTAGGCGTCGGACACGTCGCCCGCCGGATCGACCGACAGGCGCGCGAGGATGGCGCGGCAGCGATCGGACTCGGCGGACAGGAGCTCGATGTCCTCGCGCAGCGGATCGTCGGCCTCGACCTCGCGCAGCATCTCCTTGGTCACCACCGCGATGGTCGAGAGCGGCGTGCCCAGCTCGTGCGCCGCCGCCGCGGCGAGCGCGCCCAGCGCCGACAGCCGCTGCTCGCGCGCCAGGGCGGCCTGCGCGGCGGCCAGAGCATCGACCATCTGCCGCGCCTCCTCGGCGAGCCGCCAGCCGTACAAGGCGATCAGCAGGGTCGTGAGGGTGAGGCCGGCCCAGACGCCCGCCTGGTAGATCTCCGGCAGCTCGGGCGGCGGCCCGCGCCAGGGCAGCGGCTGGTGGAAGACACCGAGCAGGGCGATGCTGGCGATGGTGACCAGCGACAGCGCGATGTTCGAGGCGAGCGACAGGATGGTGGCGCCGATCGCCACCGGCGCCAGCAGCAGCAGCGCGAAGGGATTGGTCAGGCCGCCGGTGAGATAGAGCAGGACCGCAAGCTGCAGGATGTCGAAGGCGAGGAAGACCGTGGCCTCGCGGTCGTCGATGCGCGCCGAGGCGGGGCGGCCCAGGCTGACGGTGAGGTTGAGCAACGCGGAAAGCGCGATGGCGCCGCCGACCGCGAGCAAGGGCAGCTTGAAGCCCAGGCCCCAATGGACGACGGCGGCGGTGAAGAGCTGTCCGGCGACGGCGGCCCAGCGGATCAGGACCAGCGCGCGTAGCCGCACCCCGCCGCGGGGCGGCAGGCCGGGGCTCGGGGCACCGGCCGGCATGCCGCTATTCCTCGAGCATCAGATGCTTGCGATGCACCGTGGTGAAGAGCGGGATCCTGCGCTGCGCGCTGCGATCGGGCGGCTCCTTCACCAACCGGCCGATCTCGCCCAGGATGAGGCCGGTGATGGTCGGCAGCGGCAGCTCGCGCGCCTCGTCGAGCTGCACCCAGCGGATGTCGCCGAGCTCGCTGGAATGGCGGATGTCGCCCGTCGCGTCCTCGGCACGCGCCATGAAGAAGCGCGCATTGAAGCGGCGTGGCCGGCCGGGCGGCGTGACGGCGCGGGCGATCAGGTCGAGGCAGTCGAGCGCCGGCCCGATGCCCTTGTCGAGGAAGCCGCGCCAATGCTCGCCGTAGTCCTGTTGCGGCGGTCCGCCCTTCAAGGGCTTGCCCAGCATCAGCCCGGTCTCCTCGAAGGTCTCGCGCACGGCGGCGACGGCAAGCGCGCGGGCGCGTTGCGCCGTCGCCGCCTTGCGCAGGCGCTCGTCGACGAAGCGGTCGAGCGGCGTCGCCACCGGCACGCGCGCGTCATCCGGATCCACGCGCCCGCCGGGAAAGACGTAGCGATTGGGCATGAAGGCATGCTTGGCATCGCGGCAGCCCAGCAGCACCTCGGGGACCTTGCCGCGCTGGCGCACCAGGATCAGCGTCGCCGCATCGCGCGGCCGCATATAGGGGTACTTCTGGTCGACCTTCTCGACAGGACGCTCGCTGCCCGGCTTCAGCACGGCGTGCGTATAGCCTTTGTCAGTGCCGCGCACGACAGCGTCGGCGGGAATGCTTCGTTTGCTCATACGAACACGATATGACGCAGCGCAATCGCTGTCATCCCGAGCGCAGCGCCTGCCCTGAGCGAAGCCGAAGGGAGGGACCTTTCCCGTGGCCTCAAAGGCCCCTCCCTTCGGCTTCGCTCAGGGCAGGCGCTTCGCTCGGAGTGACAGTGTGCGGCTTCAGAACGACCACTCCACCGGAGTGTCGGGGCGGAAGATGACGACCTTCTTGTCGCCGCCGGGGACGTCGATGTGCGCGGGCACGTCGAGGGGCGCGGCGCGCAGGGTGATGCGCTCCTCGTTGGCCGGAAGTCCGTAGAATCGCGGACCGTTCAGCGAGGCGAAGGCCTCGAGCCGGTCGAGCGCTCCCTCCTCTGCGAATACCTGCGCATAGACCTGCAGCGCCACGGGCGCGTTGAAGATGCCGGCGCAGCCGCAGGCGCATTCCTTGGTGTCGGCGGTGTGCGGGGCGGTGTCGGTGCCGAGGAAGAACTGCGCGCCCGACGTCGCGGCGCGGCGCAGCGCGAGGCGATGCTCCTCGCTCTTGGCGATGGGCAGGCAGTAGAGGTGCGGGCGGATGCCGCCCTTGAAGAGGGTGTTGCGATTGTAGCTGAGATGATGCGGCGTGATGGTGCCGCCGACGCGCGGCCCGCCCGCTTCGACGAAGGCCACGCCCTCGCGCGTGGTGACATGCTCGAGCACGACCTTCAGGCCCTGATGACGGCGCAGCAGCGGCGCCAGCACCTTGTCCAGGAACACCGCTTCGCGGTCGAAGATGTCGACCTCGGGATCGGTCACCTCGCCATGGACCAGGAGCGGCATGCCCTCCTTCTCCATCGCCTCCAGCGCGCGGGCGATGCGCGCCATGGACGTCACGCCGTGCGCCGAATTGGTCGTGGCATGCGCGGGATAGAGCTTGGCCGCGACCCACACGCCCTCGCGCTTGCCGCGCGCCAACTCGGCCGGGTCGGCATCGTCGGTCAGGTAGCAGGTCATCAGCGGCTCGAATTCCAGGCCGGCCGGGACCGCTCTGCGGATTCTGTTCGCGATACGCAACGGCCTCCGCCACCCGGGTCACCGGCGGCACGAGGTTGGGCATGATGATGGCGCGGGCGAACTGGCGCGCCGTATGCACCGCGCAGGCCTGCAACATCGCGCCGTCGCGCAGATGGACATGCCAGTCATCCGGGCGGCGGAGGGTGATCGAGGCGGGCAGCGGCATGCCGCGTTTCTACGCTTGCTCCCGGGCAGGCTCCAATGTTGATTGCGGGCATGACCGACCTGAAAGAGGCGATCGCCTTCGCGAAAGCCGCCGAGCCCAAGTGGCCCGCCAGCATGCACATGCCCGACGGCCAGTTCGTGATGACCTACGATTCGGGGGAGAAGGCCCCCGACAACGAGGTGCTGGGGCCGGTGACGCCGCGCGGCGGTCAGGCCGGTGTCGTCTATCGCGGCGGCACGCTCCTGGCCGAATGGGGCGAGATTTCCCGCCCCGACATGACCTTCAGCGTCGCCAAGAGCTACCTCGCCCTGCTGGCCGGCCTGGCGCTGGGCGACGGGCTGATCAAGAGCCTCGACGAGCGCGCCGGCGACCATGCCCTCGATGACGGCTTCAAGAGCGAGCAGAACCGCGACATCACCTGGCGCCACCTGCTGACCCAGACCAGCGAATGGCAGGGCACGGTGTTCGGCAAGGAGGATCGCATCGACCACAATCGCGTGGTCGGCCTGGCCGTCGCTGAGGCGCCCAAGGGCACGCGCCGTCCGCTCAAGAAGCCGGGCACCTTCTACGAGTACAACGACGTGCGGGTGAACCGCCTGAGCTACTCCCTGCTGCAGGTCTTCAAGGAGCCGCTGCCCTCGGTGCTGAAGCGCCGCATCATGGATCCGATCGGCGCCTCGCCGGACTGGCGCTGGGACGGCTATCACAATTCCACCGTCACCATCGACGGCAAGCCGATGGTCTCGGTGCCGGGCGGCGGTCATTGGGGCGGCGGCATCGTGATCTCGGCGCGCGATCTGGCGCTCACCGGCCTGCTGGTGGCGCAGGGCGGCGCATGGGACGGCCGGCAGATCCTGCCCAAGGGCTGGACGGAGGAGCTGGTGAAGCCCTGCCCCGTGGCGCCCTTCTACGGGCTGATGTGGTGGCTCAACACCGGCAGGCGGCAGTTCGCGGCCGCCTCCGAGAAGAGCTACTTCGCGCTGGGCTGGGGCAGCCACATCGTGTGGATCGATCCCGACAACGATCTCGTGACGGTGCTGCGCTGGATCGATCGCAAGCAGGCGCCGGGCTTCGTCGAACGGCTCCTGGGTGCGCTCGCCAAATGAAACTCGATTATTCCGCCGTGCCGCGCATGCCGGACGGCCGCACCGCCGCCGAACACATCCAGGCCATCGAAGCCAGCGCCTCCGACATCGTGCGCGTCCCCATGGGCAATGGCGGCCGCATGATGTGGCACATCTGGAGCAAGGATTCAGGCAAGCCGATCCTGCTGCTGTTCCACGGCGGCTCGGGCTCGTGGATCCATTGGATCAGGAATGTCCAACCGCTCGCCGAGCATTTCACCGTCTACGCCGCCGACCTGCCCGGCCTGGGCGACAGCGATCCGCCCGACGACGTGCGGGACATCTGGTCGGTGACGCATTGCGTCAAGACGGCGATGGACGGGCTACTGCCGCGCGATGAGTCCTTCGCGATCACCGGCTTTTCCTTCGGCGGCATGGTGGCGGGCCACATCGCCACGCTGTTCGAAGACCGCCTGCGCCGCATCGTCATGGTCGGCGCCGGCGGGCTGAAGGCCACGCGCAAGCCCGGCCCCAAGCTGCACAAGCTCCTGCCCGAGATGCCGGCCGAGACGCTGGCGGCAGAAGCACGCCGCAACCTGGAGATCCTGATGCTGCACGATCCCGCCAAGGTAGACGGCGTGGCGATCTACATGCAGATCCTGAACACCACGCGCGCCAGGACGCGCAGCCGCGACATGGGCCTGGCCTACCGGCTGAGCGAAGTGCTGCCGCGGGTGAAGACGCCGCTCACCGGCATCTGGGGCGAGTTCGATTCGACCACCTATCCGCACATCCAGGAGCGCATCGATCTGTTCCGCGCCGTGCAGCCGGACTTCCAGATGAACGTCATCCCGGACGCCGGCCACTGGGTTGCCTACGAGGCGGCCGTGGCGTTCAATAAGAAGCTCCTCGAGGTGCTCACGCCATGAAGACCGAGATCGCCGAGATCGCCGACAAGATCTATCGCCTCTCGACCTTCGTGCCCCAGGTCGGGCCGACGGGCTTCACCTTCAACCAGTTCCTGATCGATGCCGACGAGCCGCTCCTGTTCCACTACGGGCAGCGCTCGCTCTTCCCTCTGATCTCCGACGCGGTGAAGCGGCTGATGCCGCTCGACCGGGTGCGCTGGACGACCTGCAGCCATGTCGAGGCCGACGAGGCGGGCGCGCTCAACCAGTGGCTCGCCGCCGCGCCCAAGGCGACGCCGGCGCACGGCCAGGTCGGGTGCAACATCTGGCTCGGCGACATGGCCGATCGACCGCCGCGTACGCTCAAGAACGACGAAGTGCTCGATCTCGGCGGCAAAAAGGTGCGCTGGCTCGACACGCCGCACGTGCCGCACAACTGGGATGCCGGCGTGATCTACGAGGAGACGACGGGCACGCTGTTCTGCAGCGACCTGTTCACGCAATTCGGACCGGCCGAGCCCACCACCGAAGCCGACATCGTCGAGCCGGCCATCGCGACGGAGAAGGCCGTGCCCTTCATGCCGGCGACGCCGATGGCCGAGCCGACCCTGCGTCGGCTGGCCGGGTTGAAGCCCACGACCATCGCGCTGATGCATGGGCCAACCTTCAAGGGCGATGGCGCGGCGGCGCTGACGGCGCTGGCGGATTATTACGGCAGGCGGCTCGGGGCGTAGCCCCCTCTCACCTGGCCTCTCCTCTTGGCGGAGGAGAGGCCAACTCGGGGGAGAGGGCGGGTGAGGCGGCCTCAGGTGCCGTCTTCAACCCGAGCGACGCCAGGTAGCTCCAGCGCACCACGCCGTTTCGGAACCGGATCCCGTCGAGGTACTGCGCGATGGCGCGGTCGATCACCTCGGCGGCCGGCTTGTCGCCCTTGCCGTCGGCGAAGGCCGCGATCTCGTTCCAGCCGGCGGGCCGCGGGATGGAGACCACGGTCGAGGGCGTGTCGAGATTCTTGTAGGTCCAGAAGGCCCAGCCGATGCCGTGCGCCTCCTGCAGCTTGCGGAAGCGCTCGTTCCATTCGTCGGTGAGCTCGCCGGTCTCGCCCAGGAACAGCGGCACGTCGTAGCGGTTGGCGAAGTTCAGATGCCGCTGGATCGAATCGCGTCGCGTGCTCGCCCAGAACGAATGGTAGGTGTAGGCGAGATTGCCGGCGAAGGGCGGGCCGAACATGTCGAAGCTCGAGCTCCACTGCCCGCCTGCCAGGAACACGATGCGGCCGGGATCGACCTCGCGGACCGCCGCCGTCGCCGCCTTGTAGAAGGGCTCCAGCCGCGGATTGAGCGTGGCGGTGTCGTGGTAGGGCGCGATGGGCTCGTTCAAGAGATCGTAGCCCAGGATCGCCGCATCGCCGCGGTAGCGCTGCGCGATGGCGCGCCACAGCCGGATGGTGAGCGCGCGGTCGCGCGGCACGTAGAACATCAGGGGATAGCCCGGCCCGTCGTCGTGGTTGATGCCGGTCTGGCCGCCGGGGGCGGCGTGCAGGTCGAGGATCGCCAGAAGCCCCGCCTCGCGCACCCAGCCCAGCACGCGGTCGAGCAGCGCCCAGCCCTCGCCCCTGACCTCGCCGTCGTCGGTCATGAACAGGCGATAGTGCAGCGGGATGCGCACGGTGTTGAAACCGACCGCCTTGATGAAGCGGATGTCGTCGCGCGTGACGTAGCTCTCGCGGAACTGCCGCCAGAAGGCCGCGGCGCGCTCGCGGCCCAGCAGCCGCTCGAAGGCATCGAAGATCTGGTGCGGCGCCTTGGCGACCTCGAACTTGAACATGTAGCCTTCGGGCATCAGCCAGTTGCCGAGGTTGATGCCCTTGATGCGCAGCGTGCTGCCATCCGGCGCGACGAAGCGCTTGCCCTCGATGCGGACCACGGGCTCGGCCTGCGCGGGCGCAGCGAGAGCGAGAAGAAGCAGGAGAGCGACGACGAAACGCACGGGACGACTATAGCCCGGCGGCCCGATCACGCTAATGTCTGCGCGCCATGCTGCTTGCCTCCCTGCTCCTGCCAATCGCCGTCTGGGCGATCGCCTATCTCGTCCAGCGCGTGAAATTGCCGGTCTTCCTGGCCATCATGGCCACTGTCGTGGTCTACGGCATCGCCGCCGACATGACCTTCCAGTCGGTCGGCAAGGCGTTCGGGCTGGGCTTCAGCGCGGCGCTCGAGCAGGTCGGCCTGCTGGTGGTGGCCGGCGCGCTCGCCGGCGCGGTGGTGCTGCGCGAGCCGCTGGGCACCGGGACGTCCGCTGCGGCCGGCGCGCTGGCGGGGCTGGGCGCCTCCGCGGCGGGCGGGCTCGCGCTGCTGCAGCCGGCCGGCCAGGACGCGCCGCGCCGCGCGCTCGGCATGGCGCTCACCCTGCTCGCCGTCAGCGCGCTGGTGGCGCCCTCGCCGCTGGCCGTGGCGGCGGCCTCGGTGATGAAGGCCGCCAACACCACCACCCTCATGATCGCCCTGCCGGTGGCGGCGGTCGCGGTCCTGCTGGGCTGGTGGCACGTCGCGCACCAGACGCCGACCGGCGACGCGGTGGGCCGGCTCGGCTGGAGCTGGCTCGCCATTGCCATCCCGATCGCGCTGCTGATCGTGCAGTCGGTGGCCCAGATGCCGAGCGAGCCCCTGGGCAAAGGCGGCGCACGCGAATTCTATATCGGCATCAGCAAGCCGCTGATGCTGACGGCCATCGCCGTGACGCTCGCCATCCTGTTCGCCGGGCGCTGGCAGCCTTCGGCGCTGGCCGGCCGTAGCTGGGCGCCCCTCCTGCTGACGGTCGGCGCCGCGGGCGGGCTGTCGCGCGTGTTCGACGAGACCGGCATGGCCGAAATCCTGGCCGAGCATGCGCTGCATCCGCGCTTCGGCATCCTCACCCCGTTCCTGGCCGCGGCCATCGTCAAGACCATGCAGGGCAATTCGCTGACGGCGGTACTCACCGCGGCGGGCATGGTCGAACCCATGCTGCCCGCGCTTGGGCTCGACAGCCCGGGCGGACGCGCGCTGGCCGCCGCCGCGGTGGGCGCGGGCTCGATGGCGATCTGTCACGTCAACGACCCGTTCTTCTGGATCGCCGCCGCCATGGGACGCCTGTCGCCGGGCCGCGCGCTGCTGGTGATCTCGCTCGGCAGCGCGGTGATGGCGATCGGCGCCCTGGTCGTGCTCGCGGCGGTGCGCCAGTTCCTGTAGCGCCGCCGCGACCGCCGCCGGCGATCAAGAACTCGTCGGCCGAACCATGTCCTTGGTGACGGTCTGCACGACCTTGTCGGCCAGGCTATCCACCTTGCCGCCCAGGTCGGCGGCGACGGCTTCCTTGCGCACCACGTCGGCGGCGCCGGCGAGCGCCTCGCGGCCCGCGTCGAGCGCCTTGGCGCCGGTCGAACCCAGCAGGTCCTTCTCGGACTGCGTCAGCGGCAACGCAGCACCCAGCGCCGCGCCCAGGGCAGCGCCGAGGGCCGCCATCAGGATCGGCTGCTCGTCGATCAGGCGGGCGACGCTGTGGCGCGCTTCCTGCGCCATCGTCTGCGCCTGGCCGGAAAGCTGGTCGGCCATTTCGCCCGCCTGCTGGCGGCCGGCATCGAGAGCCTCACGGCCCGAATGGAGGCCGGAATCGAGGCCGGACTGAAGCCTGTCGGTCGCCGAACCCAGCGTATCCCTGGCCGCCTGCAGGCCGCCGGTCGCGCTGTCGCGCGCCGATGCCACGGTTCCGGCGATGCGATCGCCAGCGGCGGCGGCGGCATCGGCGGCCGAGCCCGCGGCGCGAACAGCAGCGCCCGTCACAGCGTCCTTCGCCACGCCGGCGGCGTGCGAGGCCGCGCCGGCCACGCCAGCGGCCGCGCCGCGCGCCGCGTGGGCGCCCGTCGAGGCGGCGCTCTTCAAGGTCGAGGATGCAGCTCCCAGCACGTCGCCGCCGGTGGTGCGCGTCAGCATCATGGTGAGGCCGGCGCCGATCAGCAGGGCCGGCACCGGATTGGCGCGCGCCTGCTCGGCCAGCGCCTTGACGATGGAGAGGCCGCTGTCCCTGACGAGCGCGATGGCTTCGCTCGAGAGCGCCGACGGCGCCATGCCGTCGCGCAACTGGCCGAGCGTATCGGCGAGGCCGACGCGCGCGGCGTCGGCTTCGCGCTGCAACTGGGCGCTCGATGTCATGTCAGGGTCTCCTTCACCATGCGGCTGTCACGCGACAGCGCGTTGAGGATACGATCGGGCGCCAGCTCGGACGGGGTGAGCCGGTTCCGGCCGATCACGAAAAGCACCAGCCCGACGATCGCGGCGGCGCCGGCGACCAGCAGGATGGCGGCGGCCGGCGACAGGCCGGCGGCGATCAGCACGCCGACCAGCGCCTGCAACGCCATGCCGAGGGCGACGATCAGAAAGATCGCGCCGACCAGCATCATGATCAGGCCGCTCCGGAAAGCGCCCATCTTCTCCGCCAGCTCGACTCGCGCGAGGCGGAATTCGGTCTGCACCAGGTCGGCCGTCTGCGCCATCGCCGTCGTGGCGAGGGTGACGACGCCGGGCCGCCGCAAGGTCTGATTCGTCATGATCCCCTCCTAGGCCGCGCCGTCGGCGCTGCTCTTCGGGGAGTCGCCCGGCTGGACCACGCCGGCCTTGATCAGGCGCGACAGGGCGAAGCCCACCAGCGCGGCGCCCGCCAGCAGCACGACGGGCTGCGAGCGGCCGAACTCGGCGGCCGAGGTGAGCAGATCGCCCACCTTCTTGTCGCGCAGGTCGCTCGCCAGGTGGTCGATCTTCTGGCCGGCGCCGCGTACGTAGTCGGCGATGGCCGGCGAATCGGGGGCGACGGTGTCGGCCAGCGCTCGCGCGGTGCGCGCCACGCCGGCGATGGTCTCCGCTCCGGCCTGCTTGGAACGCTCGGCGATGTCCTCGGCCTTCCGGCCGGCAGCCTCGCCGACGGCCCGGCCGAGTCCGGCCACCTGCGCGCTCACCTGCTCGGCGGTACGACCGAGCCCTTCACCCTTGCCAGACTCCGTGTCCGCCATGCTGTCTCCAATGGTTCGTGCGGCAGGCAACGGGAAGCGCACTGACAGGTTGCAGGACGGCCGACGAATCGACGCCGACGGGCAGTCCGCCGGCCGCTCTGCAGGAGTACGCTGACCTCGGTCGCCTCAGGCGCCGCGACGTGCCGCGCCGAGCGTTGCGGCGGCCAGCGCGCAGATCGTCGTCGCGAAGGCACACCAGGCCGCAACGGCTTGCGGCTGCTCGAAGGCGGCGCGGATCGCGCGGTCGTCCTCCGAATCGACATGGTCCGGACGAGGCGGCGTCAGCGCGGCATCGACGGCGAGCAGCAGCGCCTCGACCGGCACCTGCCTTGCGGCGCGCCAGGGATGCTCGTGGTCCAGCCAGACATCGAGATCGACGGCGAGCTCGTGATGGGCTCCGCGCGCGGCGGCGACGTCGAAGGCCGAAACGACGAGCGCCACAGGCGAGGTCTCGCGCGGCAACGACGGCGGCGCGAAGACCGGCAGCGGCGCATCGAGCAGGGCGGCGCACCATTGCAGCAACGGCGCGTCGCCGCTTACCAGGCGCACCAAGCCGTCGACCAGGCCCGGCAGATGATGGCGCCGCCCCTCGCGCACCAGCTCGACGAGATCGCTCACCGCCTGCGCGGTGGCACTGAGCGCCGCGAACCAGCCGGCGGCGTGGGCGGCATCGGCCTCGACCTGCTGCAGCAGCGCCTCGGCGTGCTGACGGCGGCTCACGCGGGCACGCTCGTTGCCGACATGGTCGAGCGGCGGTGCGGTCTCTTCGACCGTCTCGGGCGTGACCACGCCTTCGGGGCTGAACTCGCTCGAGCTGCCGATGATCTGTCCGCCAGCGGCAACCACGGCGGCGTCGCCGCGCCATGCCACGTTCAGCCGCAACAGGCCCGACGCGCGCAGCCTGAGATGGACGGTGCGCACGATCAGCGGCGCATAGCCTTCGCGCAGGAGCTCGACCCGCAGCCGGCCCGAGGGCTTGGCTCGGACGGTGAGCCCGCGCCGCGAATCGCGGTTGCGCAGCAGGGTCTGGGTGACCGGCGGCGGCCAGGACGCGACCTGCAGCTCGACGAACAGGTTGCCCTCGGCGAGATCGTCGAGCGCGCGTCCACCGGACATGGTTTCACCCGAGGTCGGCTCCCCGGAGATCGGCTCCCTGGGGACCGGCTCCCCGGACAGGGGCCGTGCAAATTGAGCCGGATCGGACATGGCAGCCTCCCGGGGCGAAAAGCCCCTGGCGAAACGTGTTCCCCGAGCCCTGCCGCCGCCTTGCGCTGAGTCAATTCGCGAGGAACGGGGCAGCCCTCCCGGCGTTGACTGTGCAGACGCATTTTGAAGGAGAGATGAATGAGCAGCACGACCGACAAGGTGAAGGGCACCGCCAATCAGGCCATGGGCAAGATCAAGAAGGGCGTCGGCGAAGCGACCGACGATCCCGCACTCAAGGGCGAAGGCCAGGTCCAGGAGACCAAGGGCGACCTGCAGAAGGCCGTCGGCCATGCCAAGGATGCCGTCAAGAAGGCGGGCGACCTCTAGGTCGCCGTCGCACTGAAAGCAAAGGGCGCCTGCGGGCGCCTTTTGTTTGTCCGCGCGGATGCCAGCAGCGCGGACCATCCGTCGAAACGGGCAGCGACGTTCGGCTGGAGCCACGCACTCCGGGCGCGCTACCTTCCTTTCCCAATGAATCCCTCGGAGGAAACGGGCAGCCCGGTGCGCGAGCTGCTCCAGCTGCCGGATTTCCTGCGGCTGTGGCTGGTCGGCGCCTTCGCCAACGCCATGCGCTGGCTGGAACTGCTGGCCTCGGGCCTGTTCGCCTATGAAGTGACGGGCTCGGCGTTCGCCGTCACGGTGGTTGTCGCCGTGCGCCAGCTTCCGCAGCTCGCCTTCGGCGCCTTCGCGGGCGCGGTCTCCGAAGCGGTGAACCGCAAGCTGATCGTCATGCTGGCGCTGATCGTGCCGGCTTTCGTCTCGACGGTTCTTGCAAGCCTGGCGACGACCGGCCATCTCGCGCTGTGGCACGTGGCGGTGGGCAACCTGGTCTCGGGCACGATGTGGGCCACCGAGATGTCGACGCGCCGGCGCATGGTGGGCGAGGTGGCCGGCCCGCACCGCATCGTCAACGCCATCGCGCTCGACTCGGCCACCTCCGCGGCCACGCGCATGATCGGGCCTCTGCTGGGCGGCATGGCCTTCCAGTGGCTGGGCATGAAGGGCGCCTATACGCTGACCGCACTGGTGCAATTCTTCGGCGCCTTCGCCATGGCCGGGCTGGTGCATGCGCAGGTCACCCGCCGGCTGAACCTCGCGCGCATCCCGGCCGAGATCGTCGAGGGCCTGGCCTTCGCCCGGACCAGGCCCATCATCCTGCTGGTGTTCGGCATCACCGTCATCACCAATGCCTTCGCCTTCTCTTATTCCGGCCTGGTGGCGCCGCTCGGCCAGGGCGAGTTCCATGTCTCGCCCGCGCTGGTCGGCCTGCTGGCTGCCGGCGAGCCGCTGGGCTCGCTTCTGGGCGGCGCGCTGCTCGCCGCCGGCCTGCTGCGCATGGATCGTCGCCTCGCCTTCGCCGGCGGCGCCGCGCTGTTCATGGCGGCGCTGATCGTGATGGCCCTGTCGCCGTCCTATTGGCTCGGCTTCGCCGTGCTGGTGATCGGCGGCTTCGGCACGGCGGGCTTCAGCAACATGCAGTCGACCCTGATGCTGACCGAGGCGCCGCCGCAGATGCGCTCGCGCCTGATGGGCATCGTCACGGTCTGCATCGGCACGGGGCCGCTCGGCGTGCTGGCGGCCGGGGCGCTTGCCGGGGAGATCGGGCCGCGCGGCGCGGTGGTGGTGATGGCGGCCAGCGGCATGCTGTTGACGGCGGCGCTCTCGACATGGCTCAGGCGACGATCGCCGCAGGGGCCTGCTTGAAGCGGCGCATTGCCCACCCTGCCGCAGCCGATTATGTTTCGGCCATGCGAAAGACCATTGCCCTCGCTCTTCTGTTGGCCGGCTGCTCGGGAAGCCCGAGCGTCACCGGCAACGAACTCGGCGGCGTCATGTCGTGGTCGGGAAGCGACCAGGCGACGGCGTTCAAGGCGGCCCAGTCGCATTGCGAGAAATTCGGCAGGAGCGCGCGCATCACGCAAATCGCCCCGACGGACAGCAGCGCCAAGAAGACCGTGGTGTTCGTCTGCGAGAAGGCGTGAACGGCAGACGACCGACGAACGGCTTGTCGCCCTCTTGAAACCGGCCGCGGCGATCCCAGATCGCTCGACGCGGCGTGCCACATCAGGGCCCCGCAGCGATTGTTTCGGCATGTTGCTCTACGGAGGACGTGATGACGCAAATCGTCGAGACCCGGCCCGCGGCGGAAACCCTTCCGGCCGGCTGCAGGCAGGAGCGATTCGATCAGCCTGCGGCGCGGACGCCGAAGCCGCCTGAGACCGTCTCCACGGAGGAGACCCTGCCCTTCGCCGCGCCACCCCCGGCCCCTTGGCCGAGGATCTTCCCCGGCCTGTAGACTTCACGCCGTCGTTCAAGCCTCCCCCGCCAGCATCCTGCGAATGCGGCGCTCGAGGTCGCGATGGTCGTAGGGCTTGGCCAGGAGCGGTCCGTGCTCGCAGAGCGAGCCTGCCTCCTTCGCTGCCCGACTGACGCCGGAGGTGAGGACGACCTTGGTCTGCGGGCGTTCGCGCCGCGTCCAGTGCGCAAGGCCGAATCCGTCCATGTCACCAGGAATGGCCACCTCGCAGAACAGCACGTCGATGGCGATGTCGGATCGGAACACCTCGAGCGCTTCGACGGCGGTTCTTGCCTCGACGACCTTGAAGCCGCATTCGCGAAGATAGGCCGACACGGCCATGCGGACGAGCACGTCGTTCTCGACGATCAATATCGTCGGCGTGCCGGCGGCGCTTCTCGCGTTGCTCATGGCGCGCTAACGCCGGCTGGCGCACCATGTTCCGGAGCAGGCGCGGCCGGCGCGCGCGGAACCTTGGCCCGCCGCCCGCGTTGCGGGGTTTCACGGAGACGAGGTTTCACGGAGAAAAGTGCTTGCAGCGATTCTGCAAAACCGCAAAATGCGCCCGTCGGATTGTGCCGCACGGGATTCAGCCCCCATTTCCGTCGTTCCTGTAATTGTCGACAGGCAGTGCAACATGACTGGGCGGGAGCCTGTATCGGTGGCTGCGTCGAATCCACGTCCGACGATCCTGATCGTGGAGGATGAGATCCTCGTCCGCATGGCCATCGCCCTGCAGTTGCGGGACGCCGGCTACGCCGTGCTCGAAGCCGCCGATGCCGACGAGGCGCTTCGCCTTGTCGAGGCGAGCGACGCGATCGACCTGGTGTTCTCGGACGTCAACATGCCGGGCGAGATGGATGGCGAGGCGCTGGGCCGCTGGTTGCGGCACAACCGGCCGCACATCAAGCTTCTCCTGACGTCCGGTGCAGGCTGGTCCGGTGCCGCGCCCCATCCGGACCGCATCGCCACGATCGAGAAGCCCTACAGGTTCTCCGACCTCGAACGTCGCCTCCGCGAGCTGCTCGATTCCTAGTGTCGATCGACCCGCTTGACCGCAATCGCGATCATGCGCCGGCCCTCCTGGACGAACGTGCCGTCCGCCTCCGCAAGCGGCGCCAAGGCACCGACGATGGCGCCGCGCGCCGCCGGACGCAGGTCGGGAGGCAGATGGCCCAGCACATTGCCGAAGGAGCTGGCTTCCGAGAAGCGCAGCACGTCCTCGGCCGAGACATGGACGTTGCGCGTGTCGTGGACATCGATCGACTTCACCCCGAAGCCCGCTGCCTCCAGCAGGTCGTGCATCTCGCGGCGGTCGACGCGATAGGTGATGTCGCCGCGCCGCGGATACCGGGAGAAGGGCGGCCGCGCCAGAACCTGGCCCATGACCTCGCGCAGGCGCGAGCGATGGCCCTTCTCGCCGCTGGCGATGCCGAGCCGCCCGCCCGGCTTCAGCACGCGTGCAAACTCGCCGAGAGGGCCCGCCTTCTCGGGCAGCCAATGGAACACGGCGTTCAGGCAGACGACGTCGAAGCCGCCCGAGGCGATCGAGGAGAGGTCGTAGGCACTGCCGACGCGGAACTCGAGATTGGGCTGCGCCCGCGCCGTGGCGATCTCCACGCGCAGCGGCAGCGGCTCGATGCCCAGAACATGGCCGGCGGGGCCGACGGTGCCGGCGATATGCTCGGCCAGCAGGCCGGTGCCGCTGCCGACATCGAGCACACGCTCACCCGGCGCCACGGCGAGCACCTGCACCAGGCGCTTGCCCGCCTGGAACTGGCGGCCGACGCTGATGCGCTCGTAGTCGTGCGCCAGCTGGGCGCTGTCTTCGGTGAGCAAGGGTCCGCCCATCATTCGTGCCCCCAGTGCCGCAACGTCAGGCGACGTCGCGAGTTGACCCAATGTCGCTCGCGGAGGTCCTCATGGTACGGTCCATCCTTGTCGCATTCATGGCCGCCCTGGTCCTGCCAGCCGCCGCTCTCGCACAAGGCCAGCAGCCGGGCACGGCCAATCCCGTCGATGTCGGCAAGATCCCCGAGTCCGGGCCGGCGATCGTTGGCGGTACGGGCGCGACGGCCGGTCCCAATTCCAAGAACCAGGCGGTGAGCCCGATGCCCGGCCTGAGCGACGAGGAGTTGAGCGAGCGGCCGCCGGATGCGGCCCTGCGGCCGCTGCCGGATGTTCGGCCGGTGCCGGGTCCGCCGATTCAGGCCAGCCCGCCGCAGACGCGTTGAGTCTGGCGCGACCCCGCTCGCGTTCAGCCCCAGCTCAGGATGATGCCCACGTCGCCCGGCATGCCGCCGGGATAGTCGAGGATTTCGTAGCGGATGTGGTAGCCGCGCTGATGGAGCTGGCGCTTCCAGAAGCCGTAGATCTCCTTGGGCACGCCGGTCAGGGTCTTCTCCCAGCCCTCTTCCGCCTGATTGATGGCGCGGCCGTTGTCGGTACAGAGCGAATTCGGGAAGCGATAGACCTGCACGGAGGTATGGCCGGCCTCGACCGCGCGATTGACGATGATCGCCGCCTTTTCGACGATCTCGTCGTCGGACAGGCCGGAAGGCCGCCGCATCTTGTCGAGAAGGGCCTCTTTCTCGGCCTCGGCGTCGGCATGCGCCTTGAGCGCCTCCGACGCCTTGCGGCCTTCGGCCTCGGCGATCTTTGCTCGCAGTTCCTGGGCGTTAAGTATGTGGGTCATGACGTCTCTCCCGTGCGTAGCGGCACAAACCGGCGCCAACCGCCGGCGCCTCCTTGACCCAGGCTAAAGGCCAAGCGTCTTGCCAGTATAGCGGGCAATCATGCGCTCCTCATCCGTCGGCACGACCCACACCGCGACGGGCGCGCCCGGCGGGCTGACCAGACCGCGGCCCCGGGCGTTGCAGTCGGCATCGAGCGCGACGCCCAGCCAGGCACAGCCGGCGGCGACCTCGGCCCGGGTCGCTGCATCGTGCTCGCCAATACCGGCGGTGAAGACCAGGCCGTCGATGCCGCCGAGCGCGGCCGCCATCGAGCCGATCTCGCGCACGATGCGGTAGACGAAGAGGTCGATCGCCTCGCGGGCCTCGGCGGCCGCCGACTGGCGCAAGGTGCGCATGTCCGACGAGATACCCGAGACGCCGAGCAGTCCCGACCGACGATAGATCAGGTCCTCGATGGCCTGGGCGTCGAGTCCGCGCTCCTGCATCAGGTACAGCAGCACGCCGGGATCGAGCGAGCCGCAGCGCGTGCCCATCACCAAGCCGTCGACGGCGGTGAAGCCCATGGTGCTGGCGACGCTGCGGCCCTCGCGCACGGCGCACAGGCTGGCGCCGTTGCCGAGGTGGGCGATGACCAGGCGCGAGCGCGCCAGGACGGAGTCGATCTCGCGAAGCCGCGACACGATGAAGTCGTAGGACAGGCCATGAAAGCCGTAGCGCCGCACGCCGGCCGCGGTGAGATCGCGCGGCAGGGCGAATTCCTGGGCCAGCGGCGACTGGCTGCGATGGAAGGCGGTGTCGAAACAGGCGACCTGCGGGATGTCCGGCGCGCTGGCGGCGATCGCCTCGATGGGCGCCAGGTTGTGCGGCTGGTGAAGCGGCGCCAACGGCACGAGCTTGGCGAGCGCCGCAATGACCGACGCATCGACCCGCACGGGCGCGGCGAATTCCGTCCCGCCGTGCACCACCCGGTGGCCGAAGGCGAGCACCGGCCGGCCGGCGAGGAGCTCGTGGCCGAGCTTCAGGATCTCGGCCGTCGCGCCATGATGGTCGAGCGCCTTCGCGCCCCACTTGCGTTCCGCCACGGTCGCGCCCGACGCGTCGGTGGCCTTGAGGTGCGGCGTCACGCCCAGGCCCTCGATCTGCCCGTGGAAGAGCAGCGTCTCGTCGCGGCCGACGTCGTAGAGCGCGAACTTGATGCTCGAGGAGCCGGCATTGAGGACGGCGATGCAGCCCTGCCTTTCGGTCATGACCGCGGCACCTACGCGACGATGTTGGCGCCGCCGTCGACATAGACGGTGCCGCCGGTGATGCGGTGGGCGAACGGCGTGGCGAGATAGGCGCAGGCCCAGCCGACATCCATGATGTCGACGAGCTCGCCCAGCGGCGCCTTGTGGGCCGCCTCGTTCAGCAACAGCTCGAAATCCTTCAGCCCCGACGCCGCGCGCGTCTTGAGCGGGCCGGGCGAGATGGCGTGCACGCGAATGCCGCGCGGGCCCAGCTCGAAGGCCAGATAGCGGCAGGCGGCCTCCAGCGCCGCCTTGACCGGGCCCATGACGTTGTAGTTCGGCACTACGCGGTTGGCGCCGTAGTAGCTCATGGCGAACATCGTGCCGCCGTCCTTCATCAAGGGCGTCGCCAGCCGGGCCATGCGGATGAAGGAATGGCAGGAGACGTCCATCGCCTGGGCGAAGCCTTCGGCGGAGCAGTCGAGCAGGCCGCCCCGCAGATCCGCGAGCGGCGCGAAGGCGATGGAATGGACCAGGATGTCGAGCCGACCCCAGCGCCGGCCGATCTCGTCGAACAGCGCCTCGAGCTGGCCCGGCTGGGCGACGTCGAGGGGCATCGCGATCTCGGCCTCCAAGCGCGCGTCGCCAGCGGCTCGACATGCGGCCGCGCCTTGTCGTTCAGCCATGTCAGTGCAAGCTCGGCGCCGGCGGTGCGGAAAGCCTGCGCGCAGCCATAGGCGATCGACTGGTCGTTGGCGATGCCCACGACCAGCGCCTTGCGGCCGGCGAGAACCGGTCGGATGGTCTCGTTCATGTCGCGAGCGCGGCGACGGCGCTCGCCCGCCGCGCGGCGGCGACCAGGACGGCGACGGCGCAGGAGGCGAGCCGGGTCAGCAGCGAATCGGCGCGGCTGGTCAGGATGATGGGCACGCGCGCGCCGAGCACGATGCCGGCGGCGTCGGCGCCGGCCAGGAAGGACAGGCTCTTGGCCAGCATGTTGCCGGCCTCGAGGTCGGGCACGATCAGCACGTTGGCCCGTCCGGCCACCGGCGACACGATGTGCTTGATGGCGGCAGCCTCGGGGCTGATGGCATTGTCGAGCGCCAGCGGCCCGTCGAGCAGCGCGCCGGTGATCTGGCCGCGCTCCGCCATCTTGCAGAGCGCCGCCGCCTCGACGGTGGACGGCACCCTGGGATTGACCTGCTCGGTGGCGCTCAGGATGGCCACGCGCACCTCGTCGACGCCCATGGCGCGGGCAAGATCGATGGCGTTCTGCACGATGTCGACCTTCTCCTCCAGGGTGGGCGCGATGTTGACGGCAGCGTCGCTGATGATCAGGGCATCGGGATGGCGGGGCACGTCCATGACGAAGCAATGGCTGATGCGCCGCGCGGTGCGCACGCCGGTGTCGCGCGCCACCACCGCCCCCATCAGCTCGTCGGTATGCAGGCTGCCCTTCATGAGCGCCTCGGCGCGGCCGGCCCTCACCAGCTCGACGGCCTTGGCGGCCGAATCGTGGCTGTGCTGGGAGTCGACGAGCTCGAAGGGGCTGATGTCGATGCCGGCGCGGCGGGCGACGTCGCGCAGCCGCGCCGCCGGCCCGACCAGGATCGGCTTCAGCAGGCCGAGCCGCGCCGCCTCGACGGCGCTTTCCAGGGAGACGGCATCGCAGGGATGGGCGACCGCCGTCGCCATCGCCGGGTGCTTGGTCGCCACCTCGATCAGGCGGTCGTACTTGGCGTGCGACCTGTCCGGCAGGGGGCTGGGAGCGTCAGGCATTGGCGGCCGTCGCCCATTGCCAGGCATCGGGCCAGCGTTCCTGGATGAAGCTCATACTTTGGATCGCTGACATGGCGGCTCCTCAGCGGTTCACTGGCTGACGGGACAATCCGGCGCCATCTTGTTTGCAGTGCATGGCTCGCTCCTTGATGTCGATCAAGCCGCGAACGAGCGAGGCGGGGCAGGATGCTGATGCCAATCGCGAACTTGTCGAGGACGCCATGCGCAAGCTTTCGGACATCATCCTGCAGCAACAGCCGCTGATCATGAACGAATCGGCCACGGTCATGGAGGCCTGTCGGCGCATGCGCGACAGTCGGGCCGGATCGGTCCTGGTGACGGGCGACGCCGACAAGCTGGCCGGGATCTTCACCGGACGCGACGCGGTCTGCCGGGTGCTGGCGGAGGGTCGCAATGCGGCGGAGACGCGGCTGGGGGACGTGATGACCAAGGCGCCTCAGACGATGTCGCCCGAGCAGACGGCGGTCGACGCGCTGCGCCTGATGTGGGACGGCGGCTTCCGCCACGTGCCATTGGTGCGCAACGGCAAGATCCTGGGAGTCGTGTCGCGTGGCGACTTCAAGGGCCTGGAGTACAACCGCCACGAAGACGAGCGCGAGCTTTGGGAGCACATGCGCTGACGGCGCATCCTAGTATCGTTGCGCCGCCAGGCGGCGACCGGCGATCGACGCCCGATCGTCGTATTTCCTCTTCTCCGAACGAGCCGGCAGCTTCACCTTGTCGTGGTCGACCTTCTTGTAGGGAATCCGGGACAGGATGTGCGCAATGCAGTTCAGCCGCGCGCGCTTCTTGTCGTCGGAATGGATGATGTGCCACGGCGCATGATCGGTGTCGGTATACTCAAGCATCAGGTCGCGTGCCCGGGAGTAGTCGTACCAGCGCTTGTAGGACTCGATGTCCATCGGGCTCAGCTTCCACTGCCGGACCGGATCGTCGATGCGGGCCCTGAAACGTCTCTCCTGCTCCTCCTGGCCGACCTCGAGCCAGATCTTGATCAGCCGTGCGCCGCCGTCGATCACGAACTTCTCGACGACCGGGCAGAGCTCGAGGAAACGCTTGTGCTGCTTGGGCGTGCAGAAGCCCATGACGTATTCGACGCCGGCGCGGTTGTACCAGCTCCGGTCGAAGATCACGATCTCGCCACCGGCGGGAAAGCGCTCGACGTAGCGCTGCATGTACATCTGGCTCTTCTCGCGGTCGGAGGGCGCGGGCAGCGCGACGACGCGGAACACACGCGGGCTCACCCGATCGGTGATCGCCTTGATGGTGCCGCCCTTGCCCGCCGCGTCGCGCCCTTCCAGCACGACGACGACCCGCTCGCCGGTGGCGCGGATCCAGTCCTGCAGGTAGCAGAGCTCCTCCTGCAGCTTCCTCAGCTCCTTCTCGTAGGCCTTGCGCTTGAGCTTTCGCAGCGTGTCTTTGCCGGACATTCGTTCCTCCCGCCAATCGAGGCGGCAGATACTACGCCTTCTCAGCCCACGATGAACGGCTTGGCCTTGGCATCGTAGTCGGCGTAGCCCAGGGTGGCGCGCAGCTCCGGCGGCGGCAGGGCCGACTTGGCCTCGGCTTCGCCCGCCTTGAGCGCCGCCAGCCCGGCCTTCATGCCGGCCGCGGCCGGCGACAGCAGGCCGGTCGGATAGGTGCCGATCTTGAAGCCGAGCGCGGCGGCTTCCTTCTGCGAGGGCGTGGCGCGCGGCGCGCCGGGCGAGAGCACGGCGAAGCTCGGCCTTCCCTGGGCGGCGGCAACGGCCCGGCGGATCTCGCCCTCGTCGGCGGGCGAGTCGAGGAAGAGGATTTCGGCCCCCTCCTCGACATACATCTCGATGCGCGCCACCGCCTCGTCGATGCCCTGGGTCGGACGGCAGTCCGTGCGCGCCATGACCAGGATGCCGGAGTCCTTGGCCGCCTCGACGGCGGCGCGGATCTTCATGCGCGCCTCCTCGCGCGGCAGGCAGGGCTTGCCCGCGGCGGTGAGCGCGCGGGGCGTGATCTTGTCCTCGATCAGGATCGCGGCGGCGCCGGCGCGGCCATAGGCGCGCACCGTGCGCTGCACGTTCATGGCGTTGCCGTAGCCGTGATCGCCGTCGGCCAGCACCAGCAGGTCGGGCGCCGCGCCACGCACCATGTTGAAGGAATCGAACATCTCGCCGAAGGAGATGAGGTCGAGGTCGGGCCCGCCCAGCCGGCTCGCCGCCACGCAGGAGCCGGAGAGGAACGCGGTCTTGAACCCGGCCTCGGCGCGTCAGCCTGGCGCTGAGCCCGTCCCATACCGCCGGCATCACGATCAATCCCGGCTCCGCCAGCAAGGCGCGCAGGCGAGCGGGAGCGGTGGCATTGGCGGTCATGGCAGTTCCTCCGGAATGGCTGTTTCGCCGGGACGATAACAGCCAGACCGCAGGACGGCGATGAAAAGGCTAGTTCACCGAGACGCTGGTCGTCGTGGTTGTCCCGACGGGAGCCGGGGTGGTGTAGACGGTGCTCTGCGCGGGCACCGGCTTCTCGACGACGGTGCGCTGGGTATAGGACGCGCAGCCGGCCGCCAGCAGGCAGGCCACGGCGGCGACAAGGGCCAAAGGCTTCACGGGTCGTTCTCCTCGGTTGGCCTTGTGCAACGGATGCAATCGCCGAGGGTTGCGTCGTGGCGATGCAACCTCGCCCACAACTGCCCGTTGTCCAGGCAATCATCAAGGAGCAACCATGGTCGACGCCGTCATCGTAGAAGCCGAACAGCATCCCGTCTCGGCGGTGTCATGGCCGGCCGTGATCGCCGGCGGCTTCGTTGCCGCCGCCTTCACGCTGCTGCTGTTGGCGCTCGGCGCCGGCATCGGCTTCAGCGTGGTCTCGCCGTGGTCGGGGCCGCCCGACATCAGCACCACCAAGGCCGCGACCGTCGCCGGCATCTATATGGCCGTGACCGCCGTCATGGCGTCGGCCCTGGGCGGCTACATCGCGGGCCGCCTGCGCATGCGCTGGGCGGCGACGCCGCTCGACGAGATCTACTTCCGCGACACCGCGCACGGCGTGCTGGCCTGGGCCTTCGCCACCGTGGTGGGTGCAGCGTTCCTCGCCTCGGCCGCGACCATCGTCGCGGGTGGCACCGCGGCAGCGGGCGGGCCGGCGGCCACCGCGGCGGGCAACGGCAACGACATCACCGCGCCGTTTGTCGACCGGCTGTTCCGGCCCGACTATGCGGCCCTGACGGGCGGCAATGGAGCGCGCGCCGCGGGAGTGTTCGCCGGTGGGCGAGATCTGGCGGCCGACCGCGAAGCAGCGCGGCGCCTGTTGCTGAGCTTGCGCGATCGCCCGGGTCTCCCGACCGATGATCGGCAGTATCTGGCGCAGATGGTCGCGGCGCGCACCGGCCTTGCGCCGGCCGACGCCGAGCAGCGGGTCGCCGCCGTCGAAACCGACGTGCGGGCCGCGCTCGATACGGCGCGCCGCATCGGCATGCACCTTTCCTTCTGGCTTGTCGCTTCGATGTTCCTCGGCGCCTTCGCCGCGGGACTGGCCGCCACCGAAGGCGGCGCGGCACGCGACGGCCGCTAACGGCTTCCCCTCAACCCCGACACTTATGGAGATCGACTATGGGCCGTTCCATCCTGCTGTGGCTGCTCGGCGTTCCCATCCCTGTCATCATTCTGCTGGCACTGTTCTGGCATTAGGGCGCGGAGGCGGAGCCGGCCGCCGTGCGCCGGCGGCGTCGCCGCCGGCGACCGAACGGGCAAGGCGCTCGAGCAAGGTCCGAAACGAAGCGCGCCGACGGGAAATACCCAGTCGGCGCAGCAAGGCGACTTCAACTTGCACGTCTTGACGACGCGGCGACAGGTGGCGCGTGGGCAGGGGCATGTGGCCTAAACGTGACCACGGCCGAAAGGTTGCTCTTTTGCCACAGTTTGACGAATTGCACTCGCGGGCCGGGCGCCACTCCGGCAATGGCCATGTCTGCTACCTACGCACCGTGAGGTCATGGCCGCTGCTTCTCGGATTTCCGCTTCTTGGGTCGGTTCCCTCCCCGTTTCGGCTCCCGTGCGTTTAGCTGCGTGTCTGCGTCCCACGCCGCCGCGAGTGCAGCTCGCTTACAACGTCACGCGGCCGCTTGCCTAGGGTGGTTTGTCAACAGGACCCAGGGCAGTTCCGCAAAGAGACGGTCCGCGGTCACAGGTAAATCGAGCCTCAGAGTCGTGTCCGCAAGGGCGCGCGGCGCCAGGGAAAGACTGTCACGCTCCTGCAGCAGACCGAGCGGCTGCCGCGGCAGGGCGACCAGCAGCGATTGATCGCCATGGCGTCGGACGAAGGCGATCAGCGATGAAGCCGCCGGTCCTTCGACGACGACCGGTTCGTAGCTCCCCTGCGCGAACAGTCCCGGCATGCGGCGGCGCAGCGCCAGCAGGTGAGCGATCAACGCCTGCTTGATGTGGCCATCGCGCCAAGCCGCGGCAAGCGTTGGCAGTTCGGCGCCACGCAGCGCCGCGGAGCGGGCCGCGAAATCGACCGGCCGGCGGTTGTCCGGATCGACCAAGCTGAAATCCCAGAACTCGGTGCCTTGATAGAGGTCCGGCACGCCAGGCACGGTCAGCCGCAGCACGCACTGCGCCAGACCGTTGACCGCGCCGGCTGCCGCGATGCGGCTCACGAGTCCCGCGACCTCCTGGAGGAGGGCGGGCAATGCCGCTTCGGCGACCAGGGCCAGGGTGAAGCGGCGGGCGGCGTCCTCGTAGGCTTCATTGACGGCGGCCCAGTCGCTGAACAGCTTGGCCTCGCGCAGGGCCTTCTGTTGCCAGGCGACGAGGCGCGCGGCGAAGGCGGCACGGCCATCGGCATCGCCGACATCGAGATCAAGCGGCCAGGCGCCGACGATCGTCTGCAGCAGCATGGCGATATCGCCCGCATAAGGCGCACCGCTGCGGCGCAGCGAAGCGCTGCCTTCGATCCAGCGCGCCTGCAGGGCGGCCCATTCCTGCGCCATCGCGCTCATCACGGCGAGACGGGCGCGCACATCCTCGCCGCGCTTGTGATCGTGGGTTGCCGTGGCGAGCATGGCCCGGGGATGGGTCGCGGCCCTCGCCAGGACTCGGGCATGGAAGGCCTGCGCATCGAGGGAGAAGGTTTCGACATCGAAGCCGACATCGTTGCGCGACAGGAGCCGCCCGTAGCGATAGAAGGCGGTATCTTCGACCGACTTGGCGGCGACCGGCGCGCTGAGCTGCTGAAAGCGCGCGACGGCCGCCGGGTGGCCCGACGAGAACAGGCGCAACACAGGCTCGATGGCCCAGCGATCGGTCGCGAGGCAGGTCCGGCGCGCGCCATCCGCCGCTCGCCGCAGCACTTCGCGGTCGGCCGCCGACGGGACACCGGCGGCCGCATAGGTGCGATAGACCGGAAAATGGGCCAGCACCTCGGCGAGCACGCGGCGCAGGGTCGGAGGGGCGAATTCGCCGCCGGCGAAGGCCGCCGCGCAGGCATCGAGCTGGGCCGAGAAGCTCCGCGCCACGATCTCGCGCCGCGCCGCCTGTTCCTCGGGCGCGAATCCGGCCGGCCGGCCGCTCAGCGCCGACCAGGCGGCCCCCAGGCAGGCCTCGCCAGCGGCGTCGTGCTGCAGCGCGCTCACGTCGTTCATGAAATCGTAGCCGGTGGTCCCGTCGCAGCGCCAATCCTCGGGCAGGCTCTCGCCGTCCAGCAGGATCTTTTCGACCACAAGGTAGGCGCCCTCGCCCAGGCGCCGGCGAAGGGTCTGGCAATAGGCGGCCGGGTCGGTGAGACCATCGACGTGATCGACGCGCAGGCCGTCTATCAGCCCCTCGGCGTGCAGGCGCAACGGCAAGGCATGAACCGCCTCGAAGGCTTCCGGCTCCTCCATGCGCAGGCAGACCAGCTCGTTGATGTCGAAGAAGCGCCGCCAATTGATGCGATCCGACGCGGTGCGCCACCAGGCCAGCCGATAGTGCTGGCGCGCCAGCAGGTCGGCCAACGAGCCGGACGCATCGCCTTCCGCCAACGGCAGGCGATGCGAGAAATAGGACAGCCTGCCCTCCTCGCGCTTGAGCTCGCCTGCCGCCAGCGCCTCGTCGAGCGGCCGGCCAAGGATGGGCAGCAGGACCTTGTCGTCGGCCTGCCAGTCGATGTCGAAATAGCGCGCGTAACGGCTAGCGCGGCCGCGACGCAGGACATCCGCCCACCAGGCGTTGGCGGGATCGGCGGCCATGTGGTTGGGCACGATGTCGAGGATCAGCCCAAGGCCTGCCTCGGCGAGCGCCGCCGCCAGTGAGCGCAGCCCGGCCTCGCCACCCAGCTCGGGATTGACGCGCGTGGCATCGATCGCGTCGTAGCCATGCATCGAGCCCGGCCGCGCCACGGCGATCGGCGAGGCATAGAGGTGACTCACGCCCAGCCTGGCGAAATAGGGCACCAGCGCCCGGGCATCGGCGAAGGTGAAGCCGCGGTGGAACTGCAGCCGCAGCGTGGCGCGCGGGATCATGCGCGCTGGCCGGCGATGATCTCGACCCGGCGGCGCGCCGGCGCCTCGTCGAGCAGATCCTTCGCCCGCGGCGCGAGGCGGCGGCGCCAGTTGGGATGCTCGTCGACCGTGCCCGGCAGGTTGGGCTGCTCGGCAAGCCCCAGCAGATCCTCGAGCGGTGCCAGCATCAGCGACGAGGGCGATTGCGCGACATAGCCCAGCGCGGCATCGACGGCGTCGGCAGGCTGGTCGATGGCGGGCGGCGGCCCGAAGGCGACGCCCGCGCCGGTGAAGGCGCGCCAGAGCCTGTCGCGGTCGCGTTGGCGCTCGGCCTCTTCGCCCGGGAGGCCCAACCCCAAGGCCCGGCGGGTATGGACGTCCCCGCCGCTCCACCAGCCCGCCACCGTCGGCAGATCGTGGGTCGTGGTCATGGCGACGGCGTCACGGCGCCAGCGCGACGGCTTCTTGAAGGAGAGCCGCGTGCGCTCGAACCACAGCACATCCATGCCGGCGACGCCGGCGCGCCGCAGACGGGCGCGAAAGCCGGGCGGCACCGTGCCGAGATCCTCGCCGATGACGACCGCGCCGTGGCGATGCGATTCAAGCGCCAGCAGACGCAGCAGATCCTCCAGCGGATAGGCGAGATAGGCGCCCTCCGACGGCGGAGCGCCGCGTGGAATGAGCCAAAGCCGCATCAGCCCCATGACGTGGTCGATGCGCACGCCACCGGCATGGGCAAGGGTGGCGCGCAGCGTCGACAGAAAAGGTTCGAAGCCCCGCGCCACCAAGGCGCGCGGGGAAAAGCCGGTCAGGCCCCAATCCTGGCCGCGCGGATTGAAGATATCGGGCGGCGCGCCGATCGACGGGCCGAGCAGCAGGTCGGACTGGCGCGCCCAGGCATGGCTGCCCGCACGGTCCATGCCGACCGCCAGATCACCGATCAACCCGATGCGCATGCCCGCCCCGCGCGCCGCCGCCTGGGCGGCGGCAAAGGAACGCGCGGTCAGCCACTGCAGGAAGAGGTGATAGCGCACGGAGGCGGCATCTCCGGGCTGGCGCCGGTCGGCCGGCCATTCCGTCCAGTCGCCCGGCTGCTCCGAGTGCAGCGCCTCGAACAGCGCATGCTCGTGCAGGGACTCTCCGCCTTCGCGCACAAAGCGCTCGAAGTCGGCGGCAAGCGGGCTGCCGGCGGCGAGGTCGCGGTCGGCAAAATCGTCGAACAGAGCGCGCATCAAGGCGAATTTCGCGGCGCCCGCCGCGGGCCAGTCGATCAGGCTCGCCGGCTCGAACGCCTGGCGTCCGGCCGGCATGCCGGCGGCAATGCGATCGGCACTGAAGGTGGCGGACGGATCGGCATACAAGGGATTCAGAAACATGCGGCTGGACGGCGCGTAGGGGCCGTAGTGCGCCGGAGCGGCAGCGAAGAGCGCATGCACAGGGCTCAGCGCCACGGCGTCGGCCCCACGGCGAGCCGCGGCCTGGGCAAGATCGCGCACGCCGCCAGCGTCACCGATGCCGCCATCGCCCGGCCGGCGCAGGCTGTAGATCTGCGCCGCCACGCCCCACAGCCGGCGGCCGGCAGCGACATCCTCGATGGTGAGGCAGCGCGGCGGCGCCACGGCCAAGGTGATCTCGCGATCGGCGAAACGCAGGCGATGGTAGCCGGGCCGGGCGATGGCGGGCAGGTTCGCGGACGGACCGCCGCGCAGCGTGACAGCGCGTACATCGCCGTGTTCCAGTACCAGCTCGGCTGGCGTGTCCGCTTCGGGTGAAAGGCCTGGCAGGGCGATGGGCTTCTTGGCGGCCGCCGTGACGAGCGGCGGGATGTCGCTCGTCTCGACGTCGAGCGAGTCGAGCAAGCGGCGCAACGACGGGGTACCGACGCGCTGCGCGCGGCCCATGGCATCAACCCAGTCGACGGCAAGCCCCGCCTCGCGGGCGCGCTGGAGGATTGCCTCCTCGTTCATCCCGCCAATTCCAGGAAGGCGACCGTCGCCGGGCCTTCGAGGAAGCCGCCGCGGATCTGTTCGCCGGCGCCCGGACGCGATTCGAACAGAAGGTCGCCCGCGGGCCGCTCGACGAGGCAGGAGTCCCGGCCGAGATTGCAGAAGAGGGCGAGCACGCCGCCGCCGCCCAGGCGCCATCGCGCCGTGACGGCCGAGGGACCGACCGACCTGGCGCCGATGGCCCTGGCCTCCGCGAGATGAGGCATCAGGACCACCCTGCGCAAGGCCAGCAGCTTGCCATAGAGCGCGCGCCGCTCCGGATCTCCCGCCCGCAGCCGGCTTCGCTCGAAAGTCTCGGGCGCGTTGGGATCGGGAATCGACTCCGCCTTCTCACCAGGCTGAAAGCCCGTGAAGCCCGCGAACTCGCGCCGCCTGCCCTCGCGCACCGCCTTGGCGAGCTCGCCGTGGTGATCCGTGAAGTAGAGGAACGGCGCGCGCGTTGCCCACTCCTCGCCCATGAAGATCAGCGGAATCTGCGGACACAGGAGCTGCAGGGCAATGGCGGCCTGCAGCGCCGCGGCATCGGCGCGTTCGGTCAGGCGGTCGCCGAATGGGCGATTGCCGGTCTGGTCGTGGTTCTGCAGGAAGAGCACGAAGGCGGTCGGGCTCAGGTCGGCACTGGGCGAGCCGCGACGCTCGCCCTTGCGGTAGGCCGAACACTCGCCCTGATAGACGAAGCCTTCGCTGAGGCAGCGCGCCAGCTTGTCGGCGGGCTGTTCGGCATAGTCGGCATAGTAGCCGTCGCTCTCGCCCGTCAGCAGGACATGCAGGACATGATGGGCGTCGTCGTTCCATTGCGCATCGAAGCCATGCCGCAGATGCTCGGCCGCGTTGCCGTCATGCTCCAGCACGAGATGGACATGCCGGCCGCGCTCGACCGTGGCCCGCACTTCGGCCGCCATCTCGTCGAGCCAGTCGGGCTCGCAGATCGCGTGGACGGCATCGAAGCGCAGGCCGTCGAACCGGTACTCCATCAGCCAGTAAAGAGCGTTCTCTATGAAGAAGCGCCGCACCTCCGGCTGGCGAAAGTCGATCGCCGCGCCCCACGGCGTCGCGATGTCGTCGCGGAAGAAGCCGGGCGCGTAGCGCGCGAGATAGTTGCCGTCCGGTCCGAAGTGATTGTAGACGACGTCGAGGAAGATCATCAGGCCGCTTTCATGCGCCGCGTCGACCAGCGCCTTCAGCTCCTCCGGCGTGCCATAGCTGCGGTCGGGCGCGAAGGGCAGCACGCCGTCATAGCCCCAATTGCGCTTGCCGGGAAAATCGTTGACCGGCATCAGCTCGACCGCGGTGACGCCGAGCCGGGCCAGTTCGGGCAGAGCGGCCCGCACGCCGGCGAAGCCGCCAAGAAGCCCGGCGTGCAGCTCATAGAGCACGGTCTCCGCCCACGGCCGGCCGCGCCACTCGGGATGGCGCCAGCGGTAGGCGCGCGGATCGACGACGAGGCTCGGATCGTGGACGTCGACCGCCTGGGCGCGCGCGGCGGGATCGGGCACGGCCAACCCGTCATCCAGCCGGTAGCGGTAGCGCGCTTCCGCTCCGCAGCGGGCTTCGGCCTCGAACCAGCCTTCGGCGGACCGCGCCATCGGAACCGCCGCCTGACCTTCGATGTCGACCGCGACCTGCTGCTGGCTTGGCGCCCATAGGCGAAAGCGCGTTCGATCGGGCGCGATCAGCCGCGCACCGAAGGACAGGTCGCGGGCGAAGGTGGTCATCCGCTGCCGTTCCCGTTGCCGTTCTGCGTCAGCACGACACTGTGCGGGCCGACCGAGATCTCCTCGCCGTCGAGGTCGCGCTCGGGCGCATCGGGGGCGGCACTGTCGAGCAGCAGCCGCGCCGGCAGGCCGGGCGGCGGCAGGCGGAAGCTGTGCTCCTCGTCGCTGGCATTGAAGAAGGCGGTCAGGATCGAGAGCTTGCCGTCGCCGTTGCGGCCGGCGCGACGCAACGCCAACCGCCGTTCTTCCGGATTGTTCCAGGAGTCGTGCGAGACCGGCTCGCCGGAGGCGTCGAACCAGGCGATGTCACTGATGCCAGGGGCGAGTTCGTCCTGGCCGTGCAGGAAGCGCGACGAGCGCAGCACGGCATGGCGGTGACGCAGCGCAATAAGCCGGTGAACGAAGGCGGTGAGCGCGCGTCCGTGGATGCCATTGGCCTGCTGCCAGTCGAGCCAGGAGACCTCGTTGTCCTGGCAGTAGGCGTTGTTGTTGCCATGCTGCGTGCGGCCGAACTCGTCGCCGGCCAGCAACATGGGCGTGCCCTGCGCCAGGAACAGCGTGGCGAGCAGCGCGCGCTGCACGCGGCTGCGCGTATCGAGGATTGCCGGATCGTCGGTCGGGCCCTCCGCGCCCCAGTTGGCCGAAAAGTTCTCAAGATGGCCGTCGTTGTTGTCCTCCCCGTTGGCCTCGTTGTGGCGCTGGGCGTAGCTCACCGCGTCGGCCAGGGTGAAGCCGTCATGCGCGGCGACATAGTTTATCGACGCCCACGGCCGGCGACCCTGCTTGTCGAACAGGTCGCTGGAACCCGCCAGGCGGTCGGCGAAGTCGGCGCGCTGGCCGGTATCGCCCCGCCAGTAGCGGCGCACGCCGTCGCGGAAACGGTCGTTCCACTCCGCGAAGCCCGGCGGGTGCTGCCCGAGCTGATAGCCTCCGGGCCCGATGTCCCACGGCTCGGCGATCAGCTTGACCCGCGACAGGATCGGATCCTGACGGATGGCATCGAAAAACCCCGAGCCGGCGTCGAAGCCGTGCAACTCGCGTCCAAGCGTGACGCCGAGATCGAAGCGGAAGCCGTCGACGTGGAAGGCGGTCACCCAGTGGCGCAGCGAATCCATCACCATCTGCAACACGCGAGGCGTGGAAAGGTTCAATGTGTTGCCGGTGCCGGTGTCGTTGACACAATGACGCGGGTTATCCGCCACCAGGCGGTAGTAGCTCGCATTGTCGAGGCCGCGGAAGGACAGCGTGGGGCCCATCTCGCTGCCCTCGGCGGTGTGGTTGTAGACGACGTCCAGAATCACCTCGAGCCCCGCGGCATGCAGCCGTCGGATGGCGACGCGCATCTCGTCCGGGGTGTTGTCGGAAAGATAGCGCGGCTCGGGCGCGAAGAAGCCGATGGTGTTGTAGCCCCAGTAGTTGCGCAGGCCTCTCTCCAGGAGGGGGCGATCCTGAGCGAAGGCATGGACCGGCATTAGCTCGATCGTCGTCACGCCAAGCCGCCGAAGACGATCGATGGTCTGAGGATCGGCCAGCGCGGAGAAGGTGCCGCGCTCGTTGAGCCTGAGGTCCTGGCGCAGCATGGTGAGCCCGCGCACATGGCATTCGTAGATCACGGTATCGGCCCATGGCACGGCGGGCGGACGGTCGTCGGCCCAGTTGAAGCTGTCGTCGGTGACCACGCCCTTGATCATGCCGGGGGCGCTGTCGCGACGGTCGAAGGAAAGGTCGGCGCGCGGCGAGTTGACACGATAGCCGAACAGCGCATCGGAGCTGCGCAATTCGCCGGCGATGCGACGGGCATAGGGATCGAGCAGAAGCTTGTGATGGTTGAAGCGATGGCCGTGGTGCGGCTCGTAGGGACCATGGGCGCGGTAGCCGTAGATCAGGCCGGCGCGCGCGTTGGGCAGATAGCCGTGCCAGACCTCGTCGGTGCATTCGGGCAATTCGAAGCGGGCGATCTGCCGCCGCCCCGACGGGTCGAACAGGCAGAGGTCGATCCGGGTGGCATGCGCGGAGAACACCGCGAAATTGGTGCCAAGGCCGTCCCAGGTTGCCCCGAGCGGATAGGGCGCGCCAGGCAGCAGGCGATCAGGCCAGCTTGCCACCCTCAACCCTCGGCGCGCAGCATGACCGTCGCCAGGGGTGGCAGCGTCAGCACGACGGAGTGCGGCTGGCCGTGCGAGGACCGGCTGTGCGTATGCACCTCGCCGTCGTTGCCAAGATCGCTGCCGCCATAGAATCGCGAATCGGTGTTGGCGATCTCGCGCCAGCGGCCGGCGCGGGGCACGCCGATACGGTAGCCACGACGCGGCACCGGGGTCATGTTGCAGACGACCAGCACGGGTGCTGTATCGGCGTCGCCCAGGCGCAGGAAAGCGAACACCGAGTTGGCGCGGTCGTCGCCGACCAGCCAGCGGAAGCCCTCGGGGACGGCATCCCGCCGATGCAACGCGGGCTCGGCGCCGTAGAGCCGATTGAGGTCGCGCACCAGCCGCTGCACGCCGGCATGGGCGGGGTCGCCGAGCAGCGGCCAATCCACCTCGGCGTCATGGTTCCATTCGCGCTCCTGGGCGATCTCGCTGCCCATGAACAGCAGCTTCTTGCCGGGATGGGCCCACATGAATCCGAGATAGGCGCGCAGGTTGGCAAAGCGCTGCCAGCGATCACCCGGCATCTTGCCGAGCAGCGAGCCTTTTCCATGCACGACCTCGTCATGGGAGATCGGCAGGATGAATTTCTCGGAGAAGGCATAGAGCAGGCCGAAGGTGATGTCGTCGTGATGATAGGCGCGATAGATCGGCTCATGTTCGATATAGCGAAGCGTGTCGTGCATCCAGCCCATGTTCCATTTGAAGGAGAAGCCCAGTCCGCCGGGCAGCGGCGCGGTCACGCCGGGCCACGCGGTCGACTCCTCGGCAATGACGACCGCGCCCGGACAGCGCTCGCCGACCACGGCATTGAGGTGGCGCAGGAAGCCCACCGCCTCCAGATTCTCGCGGCCGCCGTAGATATTGGGGATCCAGGCGTCCGCCGGCCGGCTGTAGTCGCGATAGAGCATGGAGGCCACGGCATCGACCCGGAGGCCATCGACGTGATAGCGCTCCAGCCAGTGAAGGGCGCTGGCGATCAGGAAGCCCTGCACCTCGCGGCGGCCGAAATTGTAGATGAGGGTGTTCCAGTCGCGGTGGAAGCCCTCACGGGGGTCGGCATGCTCGTAGAGCGCGCTGCCATCGAAACGCGCCAGGCCGTGGGGATCGGTGGGGAAATGGGCCGGCACCCAGTCGAGCAACAAGCCGATATTCGCCGCGTGCAGCGCGTCGACGAAACGGGCGAAGGCTTCGGGCGGACCGTAGCGACCGGCCGGCGCGAACAGGCCGAGCGGCTGGTAGCCCCACGAGCCGCCGAACGGATGCTCGGTGATCGGCAGAAGCTCGAGGTGGGTGAAGGCCAACTCGGCGATGTAGGGGATGAGCCGCTCGGTGGCGAGATCCCAGAGCGAGCCGACGCCGTCGTCCGGCCTCATCCACGACCCGATATGGGCTTCGTAGATGGAGATCGGCGCGGCCGGCGACTGCCGTTCGGCACGGCTTGCCATCCACTGCCCGTCGCTCCAGCGGAAGGGCCGCGGCGAGGCCACGACCGATGCCGTGGCCGGCGCCGGCTCGGCCTGCTGCGCCACGGGATCGGCCTTGGCGGGCAGGTGCACGCCGCCGGCGCCGAGTACGTCGAATTTGTAGAGCGCGCCCGCCGTCAGCCGCGGCACGAAGACTTCCCAGATGCCCGACGGATAGCGCAGGCGCATGGGATGGCGGCGTGAATCCCAGGAATTGAAATCGCCGATCACCGCCACGCGTTCGGCGTTGGGCGCCCAAACCGCGAACCGCACACCCGGCACGCCTTCCGCCGTGACGACATTGGCGCCCAGCGCGTCGGCCAGACGGAAGTGCCGGCCTTCGTTGAACAGATGCAGGTCGAGCTCGCCCAGCACCGGGCCGAAGGAATAGGGATCCTCGGTTTCCTGAACCAGGGCGGGCCATTGGATACGCAGCAGATAGGGCGAAGCGTCGGATACGGCGCCTTCGAACAGGCCTGCCGCCTCGCCTTCCTCCAGCCGGCCGAGAAGGCCCTTGTCGGCGCGCCGCAGCACTTCGACCGACAGCGCGCCCGGCAGGAAGGCGCGGACGATGCGTCCGCCGGGGCCGTCATGCGGGCCCAGGACGCCGAATGGATCGCGAGGACGCCCTGCTGCCAGCGCTTCGGCGTCGGTTCGATCGAGCCGCACAAGCGTTGCCGTACCGTTCATGCCTGGCCTCGCGAATCGGCGGCGAGAACGCGGGCGGCGATGCGCGCCAGCCCGGCCACCGGAATGGCAAGCCAGGCCGGCCGGTTGTCGGCCTCGTAGCCAATCTCATAGGCGGCCTTCTCGATGAGAAAGAAATCCAAGAGCTTCTCGCTGTCCAGGTTGGGCAAGTCGGCCGTCGCCTCGCGGTATCCTCGGAGAAAGGCCTTCTGCGCCTCTTCGCGCAGGCGCCTTACCAGCCGTTGCCGGCGGCCCGGCGATATGCGGCTGGCGATCATGTTCTTGGGGTCCGACATGCTGGCCGCCGCATAGTCGATCGAGCGCAGCAGGCCGGCCACGTCGCGCAGCGGGCTGGCTTTGAGCCGTCGCTCGGCAAGCGGACGCGCGGGCTCGCCTTCAAAGTCGATGATGTAGGCGTCGCCGCTCGCCACCAGCACCTGCCCGAGATGGAAGTCGCCGTGGATGCGCGACACCAGGGTGCCTTCGGCGTGACGCCCGAGCCGGCGCAGCGCATCATCGAGCGCCTCGCGGGTCGCCAGCAGCGCGTTGGCATCGGCTTCCGCAGATTCACTGTCCCACTTGCGGCCGGCGATGGCGTCGAATGCCTGCGCCAGCAGGCCCGTCGCGCGCTCGATCCAGGCCTCGACGTCTTCGCGCGTGGCCGCGCGCGGAGCGAAGGCCGGATCGTCGGTGGGCTGCGCCAGCACGTGGTGCATCGTGCCGAGCTGCCGTCCGATGGTGCTGGCGAGGTCGTGATAGTCGCGGATATCGTCGCCGCGCGACTCCGCGGATGCCTCGCGGGTCGCCGTGCTGTCGAAGGTGCGCTCGAACTGGTTGCGCGCCCAGGTCCAGGCATCGCCCTGATTGCGCACGAAGGCCTGGGCAACGGCAAGCGCATGGCGTCGTCCGTCGCCCTCAATGCGATACACCTCGCCCAGCAGCGCCGGCGAGTTGGCGAAGTTGTGAGCCGTCAGGTAGCGGCTCATCTCCGCCTCGGGATGCTCGCCGGTCGAGATGTGGCGGAAGATCTTCAGCATCACCGCATCGTCGACGATCAACGAGCTGTTCGACTGTTCGGCCGTCAGCCACATGACCTGCGCATCGGGCGTCCGGCGCAGGACCTCGACCTTGTCGGGCGTCGGCTCGAAGACGATCTGACCTTCCGGCGTGTCGATGCGTTCTCCGTCAGCCAGCGCCGCCAGCACGCGGCGCGCAAAGGGCGCCAGCGAAAAGGCGTCGGTGAGAAGGCCGACGCGCCGTCCACGCCGCACGCGCGCCAACGCAAGCTGCCCGGGCAGCGCGCCGGCCGGCTCGTCGTCCCAGCTCGTCGCCAACGGAAGCTGCCAGCGGCTGACCGTGTCGCCGGTCCTGACCTCGACCTCCGCCAGCAGCATGTCGTGATCGCCGCCCAGGTCGGCGACGTAGGCAATCCGGGCGGATTTGAGGGCCTGGTCCTTGGCGCCGAACCAGCGCCGTTTCAGCAGGTAAGGCGGCAGCGTCTCGCGCTCGAGGGTCGCGGCCGACAATTCCAAGGCCTCGTCGAGATGGTGGCGCAGCACCACGGTGATGTAGTCCGGCATGGGCTCCGGCGCCGGCGTATGCCAGGACGGCGCCTCGCTTTCGCCCGCCAGGATGAACCAGTAGAAGCCGTAGGTCGGCAGGGTGAGCAGGTAGGTGAGCTGGCCGATCGGCGGGAACAGCGAGCCGCCATTGAGCTCGATCGGCACGCGGCCGGCGAATTCCGAGAGGTCGAGCTCGACGGCTTGCGGCGCGCGCGAGACGTTGGCCACGCACAGGATCGCCTCGCCGTCGAGCTCTCGAAGATAGGCCAGGACCTTGCGGTTCTTGGGATACAGGAAGCGCAGCGTGCCGCGCCCGAAGGCGGCGTGCTGCCGCCGCACGACGAGCATGCGGCGCATCCAGTGCAGCAGCGAATGGGCGTCGCGCGTCTGCGCCTCGACGTTGATCGTCTCGTAGCCGTAGAGCGGGTCCATGATGACCGGCAACGCCAGGGCGGCCGGATCGGCGCGCGAGAAGCCGCCGTTGCGGTCGGGCGACCACTGCATCGGCGTGCGCACGCCGTCGCGATCGCCCAGCCGGATATTGTCGCCCATGCCAAGCTCGTCGCCGTAGTAGATGACCGGGGCGCCGGGCATGGAGAACAGGAGGCAATTCATCAATTCGATTCTGCGCCGGTCGCGCTCCAGCAGAGGCGCCAGCCGGCGGCGAATGCCGAGATTGAGCCGGGCCCGCCGATCCGTCGCATAGGTCTGCCACAGATAGTCGCGCTCGGAGTCCGTCACCATCTCGAGCGTGAGCTCATCGTGATTGCGCAGGAAGATCGCCCATTGGCAATTGTCGGGAATCTGCGGGGTCTGGCGCATGATGTCGGTGATCGGGAAGCGATCCTCGCGCGCCAGCGCCATGTACATGCGCGGCATCAACGGAAAATGGAACGCCATGTGGCATTCGTTGCCCTGGCCGAAATACTCCTTGGTGTCCTCCGGCCATTGATTGGCCTCGGCCAGCAGCATGCGGCCGGGAAACGAGGCGTCGATCTCGGCGCGAATGCGCTTCAGCACCTCGTGGGTTTCCGAGAGGTTCTCGTTGTTGGTGCCTTCGCGCTCCACCAGATAGGGCACAGCGTCGAGCCGCAGCCCGTCGACGCCCAGGTCGAGCCAGAATCGCATGACTCCCAGCACCGCCTTGAGGACCTCGGGATTGTCGAAGTTGAGGTCCGGCTGGTGGGCATAGAAGCGATGCCAGTAATAGGCGTTGGCGGCCGGATCCCAGGTCCAGTTGGAGCGCTGGGTATCGAGGAAGATGATGCGCGTGCCGGCATATTTCTGGTCGTTGTCCGACCAGACGTAGAAATCGCGCTCGACCGATCCGGGCGGCGCCAGGCGGGCGCGCTGGAACCAGGGATGCTGGTCCGACGTGTGGTTGATCACCAGTTCGGTGATGACACGGATGCCGCGCCGGTGCGCCTCCCCGATGAAGCGCTTGACGTCCTCGAGCTCGCCGTATTCCGGATGCACCCCGGTGTATTCTGAGATGTCGTAACCGTCGTCCAGGCGCGGCGACGGATAGAAGGGCAGCAGCCACAGGGTGTTGACGCCGAGATCGGCGATGTAGTCGAGCTTGGAGATCAGGCCGGGGAAATCGCCGATTCCGTCGTTGTCGGAATCGAAGAACGACTTGACGTGAAGCTGGTAGATGATCGCGTCCTTGTACCAGAGCGCGTCCTGGGCAACGGGAAGCTGCGAAGTGGCCAACGGTGCATTCATGGTCGACCTCCCTGCGGGGCGATGCGCCAGATCGCGAACGGCATCACGCCCGGATCGAGCCGCAGGTGTTGGATCTTGCCGTGCCACGTGAACCGCTGGCCGCTCATCAGGTCCTCGACATCGACGGCGCCGTCGTCCGGCAGACGCCACTCCCAAAGCGGCACCTCGAAGGGGGCTTCCTGCACGTTGTGGGGATCGAGGCTGACGGCCACCAGGATCATGTCCTCGCGCGCCCCGTTGGCCTTGCCGTAGACCATCACCTGATCGTTGAAGGCGTTGTAGAAGGTCACGCCGAGATGGCTCTGCAGGGCGGGATGCAGCCGGCGCAGCCGGTTCAAGGCGGTGATCTCGGCCACGATGTTGCCCGGCGCGGCGAAATCCCGGCGGCGGACCTCGTACTTCTCGGAATCGAGATACTCCTCGCGGCCCGGCAGGGCCGCCGCCTCGCAGAGCTCGAAGCCGGAATAGACGCCCCACAGGCCCGAAAGGGTCGCGGCAAGCGCGGCGCGAATGAGAAAGCCCGCGCGGCCGGAGTTCTGGAGAAAGAAGGGATTGATGTCGGGCGTGTTGACGAAGAAGTTCGGACGGAAATAGTCGACGACGTCGGTCGTGGTGAGCTCGCGCACGTAGTCGGTGAGCTCGGCCTTGGTGTTGCGCCAGGTGAAGTAGGTATAGGAATGCGAGAAGCCGACCTTGCCCAGGCGATACATCATCTTGGGCCGCGTGAAGGCCTCGGACAGGAACATCGTGTCGGGGCGGCGGCCGCGTATGTCGCCGATCATCCACTCCCAGAAGGGCAGCGGCTTGGTGTGCGGATTGTCGACCCGGAAGATGCGCACGCCGTGTTCGACCCAGTGCAGCACCACGTCGCGCAGCGCCAGCCAGAGGTCCGGCACGGCGCCTTCGCCGTAGAAATCGACGTTGACGATGTCCTCGTATTTCTTGGGCGGGTTCTCGGCATAGCGGATCGAGCCGTCGGCGCGGCGGCGGAACCACTCCGGGTATTCCTTGAGCCACGGGTGATCGAGCGAGCACTGGATGGCGAAATCGAGCGCGATCTCCAGGCCGTACCCGGCGGCGGCGTCGACCAGCCGGCGAAAATCCTCGGGCGTCCCCAACAGGGGATGCAAGGCATCATGTCCGCCTTCCACGCCGCCGATCGCGTAGGGACTTCCCAGCTCATCGGGCCCGGCTGCCAGCGCATTGTTGCGGCCCTTGCGGTTGGTGAGGCCGATGGGATGGATCGGCGGGAAATACAGCACATCGAAGCCCATGTCGCGAATGCGAGGCAGCGCGGCGATGACGTCGTCGAAGGTGCCGAGCGAACGCGGGAAGAGCTCGTACCAGCTTGCGAACTCGGCCTGCGGCCGCTCGACCTGCACGGAAATCGCTTCGTGACGGCAGGCGAAGGCGCGCTCGTCGCTCTCGGCGACAAGGCGACGCGTCTCGCCGTTCGTCAGCAGGGCGACGCTGCCATCCTCATCGTCGTCCGGCAGGGCCGCGAGAACCTGCTTCAGCCCCAGCCGCTTCAGATGCGTCCTGGCGTCGGCGATCTCGAGCGCCACGTCGATGCCGGCGCGGTGCTTGACCTCCAGCGCGTGGCAGAGGCTGGCATATTCGTCGCGCCAGGCTTCGATCGCGAACAGATGTCGGCCGAGCCGCATGGGCATCATGGTGCCGCGCCAGCGATCGTTGCCGATCGGCACCAGCGGCGACCGTTGCCAGTCCTTCTCATCCGCCGCCCGCCACAGAATCTCGGCTGCCAGCACGTCGTGCCCGTCGGCGAACACGTCGGCTTCGACGGTGATCGGCCGTCCGATGATGCGCTTGACCGAGAACGGCCCGCCCGCCACCTGCGGCGTCACGGCATCGATGACAATGGGCGAGCGCGCCGCCGCCGCGTTTGCCAACCGCTTGTCCTGCCGCTTGGCCTCGCGCACGCTGCCGATGGGACCGAGCACGGCAGCACGGACTTCGCCCGGCGCCAGGCACTCGGGCAAGGGCGCACCGTCCGGCAGCCGCGGATGGCCGAGCAGCGCCCCCGCAGCAGGATCGAGCGGATCGAGGCTGACGGGCAGTGGCCGCGGCCTCGACTGATCGTTGTTGATCATCACGACGACACCATGTTGAGCGGCTGCGCTTTCGGCGGCATCGAGCCGCGCCAGCACCGTGACCTCGGCCGACGAGCCGGTGAGCCGGCGCATGGTGCCCGCTGCGCCGACCTGCGCCAGATCGCCGACCTCGCGCGTGGCTTCCTTGACATCCGCTTCGAGGTCTTCCTCGAAGCCCGCAGGCACCATCAGTCCGCCTGCCGTGGTGGCCGCCAGCCGCAGCGTGCGCCGCCGTGCGGGAACATCCGCCGCCGGCGCCGACAGGGGCGCGGCGGCCGGGCCGATCACCGGCGCGATGCGCCGCAGCGATTCGTGCTCCTCGACGTACCAGCCCGACCGCCCGTCCCACCAGGGAGTCGAGGCGAAGACCCCGTCGAGGCCGCTCCCGATCAAGCCCGTATGACGGCTCCAATCCAGGCCGGGGGTCCAGCCCCAGAAGTTGCAGGTCGTCTGCGCGCGGGTCGCCTCGATCACACCGCGCACCGCCGCATCGGAAAGCCGATCCAGGCCGACCAGTCGGAAGCCCGAAGCCCCAGCCCTCACCAGGCGCGACAGATGATCGGCCCACCAGGCGGCAAACCGGTCCTCGGCGCCGGCTCGCGCGGTCGCCGCATGGACCAATGCACGATCCTGGCGGGGATCGATGATCTCCCCGTGATCGCGCCGTTCATAGAGGCCGTCGGCCTGACGAACGCTCGGCCCGTCCGCGGCCAGGCGGTCGAGCACGATATCGAGGAACAGATGAAGCCCTTGCCCGGCGCACTGCGCGGCGATCTCGCCGACCACCTCTTCAGGGGACCGGCCGGCGCCCAGAGCGGGATCCGTCGCCTCCAGATCGGCAATCAGCCACGGGTCGCCGTGACTGGTCGCGAAGATCGGACCGGCGCAGACGTGATCGAACCCCAAGGCGGCGGCGCGGCTGATGTGCCGGGCCCAGTCCGAGGGACCCTCCGCTCGCCGATGATCGAGATGGTAAATTTTGGGCATGCGTATTCCCTACGCCTCTCCCACCGCGCCATTGGCTGTCGCGGACCTCAAGCACCTGCCCATGACAAATCAACCAACGGAACAGCCAGAGGTTCCATCGTACCGGCAATGTGAATGCCGAAGACGATGTTACCGATAGAAGTCGTTTGTAGCCGAACGCAAGAACGAACCAGGACGTCGTCATCTCCGATAGCGCGCTTGGCGGATGCGTGACAAGAGGCCAAGCCTCGATCACACGATGGCCTCGATCAGATGATTTGATAAATTATCTTGACGCGCCCGAATGCCGTATATCGGTCTTGCACGCTCATGAAATAGGGCCGACGCTCTAGGGAGTCGCCTTCAGCAGCAGCTTCCCCGCGACATGCCGGCTTTCCAGCCGCCGATGCATGTCGGCCGCCTGGGCGAGCGGAAAGACGCCTTCGATCGGCACCTTCAGCCAGCCTTCGAGAATGCCGGACAGCACATGCTCGACACCGGCCTGCCACTCGGGCGAGGCCTGGTCGACATGGCCGAGATGGAGCCGGGTGAAGGTCTGCGAGCGCGGCAGGATGCGCTCGCGGATGTTCTTGAAGGGCTGGCCTTCGGCCTCGCCGATGCTGATCACATGGCCGAGCTTCTTCACCACGTTGAAGGTGCGGTCGAGCATCGTGGCGCCGTAGGAATCGATTGCAAGATCGACTCCCTTTCCGGCGGTGAAGTCGAGCACCGCCGTCTCGAAATCCTCCTGGCTGGTCACCACCACCCGCTCGGCGCCGTATTCCAGCGCGCGCCCTCCTTGCCCGGCGTGCCGGTCGTGCCGATGACGCGCGCACCGGCATGAACGGCAAGCTGGGTGCAGGCGAGCCCGACGCCGCCGCCGATGGCGTTGACCAGGACCGTGTCGCCGCGCTCCAGCCCGTAGATCGTGTAGAGCATGTGATAGGCGGTGAGCGCCTGGATGGGAAAGGCCGCCCCGACATCGAGGCCCACGCCGTCCGGCAGCTTGATGAGGCCCAGGGCGGAGGCCACGCATTTCTCCGCATAGGCGCCGCCCTTGTCGGGAAAGGTCGCCACCCGATCGCCGACCGCCACGCCCGACACACCGGGCCCCAGGGCCGTGACCGTCCCCGAGACCTCGAAGCCCAGCACCATCGGATAGATCATGGGATGGGGATAGATGCCGACCCGGACCTGCGTGTCGGCCCAATTGCAGCCGGCATAGGCGACGTCGAGCAGGACCTCGCCCGGGCCCGGCACGGGATCCGGCAGCTCGGCGACGGTCAGCTGCTCGGGACCGCCTGTGGCGTGGATGACGACGGCTTTCACGGAATCCTCCCTTGATGCGTCCGCCGCCCTGCAACTTTCGTGCGACGGACTGGCACGTCGATTGCTCTGGGATAGGGTCAACCCTGTGCAGGAGGCCCCATGGATATCGGCGTGTTCATTCCGATCGGAAACAACGGCTGGCTGATCTCCACGAACTCGCCGCAATACATGCCGACCTTCGAGCTCAACAAGCAGATCGTGCAGAAGGCCGAGCATTACGGGCTCGACTTTGCCCTGTCGATGATCAAGTTGCGCGGCTTCGGCGGCAAAAGCGAGTTCTGGGACCATAATCTCGAATCGTTCACGCTGATGGCCGGCCTCGCCGCCGTCACCAAGCGCATCCAGCTCTACGCCTCGGTGGCCGTTCTCACCATCCCGCCCGCCATCGTCGCGCGCATGGCCTCGACCATCGATTCGATCTCGGGCGGCCGCTTCGGCGTCAACATCGTCTCCGGCTGGGCCAAGATGGAATACGAGCAGATGGGCCTGTGGCCGGGCGAGGAGCACTTCGCCAAGCGCTACGACTACAGCACCGAATACGTCACCATCCTGCGCGAGCTGTGGGAAAAGGGCACGTCCGACTTCAAGGGCCAGTATTTCCAGATGTCGGACTGCAAGCTGAGCCCGCGCCCGCAAGCCGACATGAAGATCGTTTGCGCCGGCCAAAGCCCGCGCGGCATGGAGTTCGGCGCGACCTACGGCAACTACAACTTCACCCTGGGCAAGGGCGTCAACACGCCGACGGCGCACTCAGCCACCAACGAGGCGATGGCCGAAGGCCGCCGCCAAGACCGGCCGCGATGTCGGCAACTATGTGCTGATGATGGTGATCGCCGACGAGACCGACGAGGCCGCCATGGCCAAGTGGAAGCACTACAACGAAGGCGCCGACATGGGCGCGCTGGCCTGGATGGCGGGCGAGGCCAACGCCGATCCCAATGCCGACGACGGCGGCACCGCCAAGCGGATCTCCGCGCCCGAGGGCGCGATCAACTTCAACATGGGCACGCTGGTCGGCTCCTACGCCTCGGTGGCGCGCATGCTCGACGAATGCGCCACCGTGCCCGCCACCAAGGGCATCATGCTGACCTTCGACGACTTCCTGATCGGCATGGAGCAGTTCGGCCAGCGCATCCAGCCCTTGATGAAGACCCGCGCGGCGAAGCTGGCGGCGGTGGCCTGAGGCGCCGTCCGATGGACATCGGCGTCTTCATTCCGATCGGCAACAACGGCTGGCTGATCTCCACGAACTCGCCGCAATACAGGCCGACCTTCGAGCTCAACAAGCAGGTCGTGCAGAAGGCCGAGCACTACGGCCTCGACTTTGCCCTGTCGATGATCAAGCTGCGCGGCTTCGGCGGCAAGAGCGAGTTCTGGGACCACAATCTCGAATCGTTCACGCTGATGGCGGGGCTCGCCGCCGTCACCGAGCGCATCCAGCTCTATGCCTCGGTCGCGGTGCTGACCATCCCGCCCGCCATCGTCGCGCGCATGACGTCGACCATCGATTCGATCTCGGGCGGGCGGTTCGGCATCAACATCGTTTCCGGCTGGGCCAAGGCGGAATACGAGCAGATGGGCCTGTGGCCGGGCGAGGAGCATTACAACAAGCGCTACGACTACAGCACGGAGTACGTCACCATCCTGCGCGAACTGTGGGAGACCGGCACGTCCAACTTCAAGGGCCAGTACTTCCGGATGGAGGATTGCAAGCTCTCTCCGCGGCCCCAGGCCTACGTGAAGGTCGTCTGCGCCGGGCAAAGCCCGCGCGGCATCGAGTTCGGCGCCGCCTACGGCGACTACAATTTCGTCGCGGCCAAGGGCGTCAACACGCCGACGGCGCATGCGCCGACGAACGCGGCGATGGCCGAGGCCGCCGCCAAGACCGGCCGCGACGTCGGCAACTATGTGCTGCTGATGGTGATCGCCGACGAGACCGACGAGGCCGCCATGGCCAAGTGGCGGCACTACAACGAAGGCGCCGACCTGGACGCGATGGGCTGGCTGGCCGGCCAGGCCAATGCCGACGCCAATGCGGCCGACAGCAGCACGGCCCGCCAGATGGCGGCCCCCACGGGTGCGGTCAATTTCAACATGGGCACGCTCGTGGGCTCCTACGCCTCGGTGGCGCGCATGCTCGACGAGTGTGCCGCGGTGCCCGCCACCAAGGGCATCATGCTCACCTTCGACGACTTCCTGATCGGCCTGGAGCAGTTCGGCCAGCGCATCCAGCCCTTGATGAAAAGCCGCCAGACGAAGCTGGCGGCGGTGGCCTGACGGATCGCGCCGCTAGACGGCGACGGTAAGCGCGCCGTCGATCACCAGATTGGTGCCGGAGATGCGGCTGGCCATCGGGCTGGAGATGAAGACCACGCCGTTGGCGACCTCCTCCGCCGTGCCGAACTTGCCGGTCGGGTTGACCTTCAAGGTCGAGGCGAAGAGGTCCGGCATGTTCTTCTCGATGTTCTGCCAGATGCCGCCCTCGAAATAGGTGTTGCCGGGCGACACGCAGTTGACGCGGATGCCCTTGGCCACGAGCTGGCGGCTCAGGCCCTTGGCGTAATGGATCAGCGCGGCCTTGATGGCGCCGTAGGAACCGGCGGCGAAATCGACCTCGAAGCCCGACACGCTCGAGATGAGCGTGATGGAGGGCGATGACGACTTCTCGAGGAAGGGCACGGCCGCGGCAACGGCATTGACCGTGTGCATCATGTCGGTGCGGAAGGACTTCTCCCAGCTCTCCTCGCTGTCGCCGACCGCGAGCGCGCTCACATTGCACACCAGCGCGTCGATCCCGCCCAGCTCGCCGGCGGTCTCGGCGATCCAGGCCTTGAGCGCCGGCGCGTCGGCGACGTCGAGGGCCTTGCCGAAGGCCTTCACGCCCTTGGCCTTGAGCGCTGCGACCGCCGCGGCGACGTCGCCGGCGTTGCGCGCGCAGATCGAGACGTTCGGCGCCCTCCGCCGCGAAGCCCTCGGCGATGGCCCGGCCGATCCCCTTGCTGCCGCCCGTGACGACAACGCGCTTTCCCTTCAATCCAAGATCCATGGCAGCCCCCTATTGCAGATCGTCGACATCATTGCGCAGCTTGGCGCCGCTCCGCCAGCGCGCGAGATTGTCGAGGAAGATATCGAAGATCGCCTCGTTCTGCCCCAGCGAATGGCTGGCGGTATGCGGCGAGACGATGACGTTGGGCATGTCCCACAGCGGCGAGGCCGGATCAAGCGGCTCGCGCTCGAACACGTCGAGATAGGCGCCGGCCAGCTTGCCGCTCCGGAGGGCGGCGATGACGTCCGGCTCGACGGCCACCTCGCCGCGGGAGACGTTGATGAAATGGCTGCCGTGCGGCATCGCCTCGAAGGCGGCCTTGTTGGCGATGCCGCGCGTCAGGGGCGAAGCCGGGCAGCACAGGATCAGCCAGTCTGCCTGCGGCAGCACGTCTCCAAGCTGGTCGTAGGCGACGGTGCGATCGCAAGGTTCGACGGGATCGGCGCTGCGGCGGGCGCCGACGGTCTTCATGCCCAGCATCTTGAGCAGCCCGGCGATGTTGCGGCCGATCGGGCCCAGTCCCACGATCACGGCGCACTGGCCCTTGAGATCGCGCGGCGAACGCTCGCCCAGGCGCGGCTCCCAGGCATGGCGGCGCTGCGCATCGGCCAGCAGGGGAAAGCGGCGATTGAGCGCGATCACCGCGCCCAGGGCGCTGTGCGAGACGGTCACGGCCGTCGCGCCCGATGCGGTCGTGACCTTGACCCCGCGGCCGCGCAGCTCGCGATAGATCGGCCGCTCGGCGCCGGCGGGATGGATCTGCAGCCATTTCAGCCGCGGCGACTTGCGCATCACGGTCTCGAAGCCCTTGAGCTCCGGCGTCGGATTGTCCTTGCTCGACCTGCCGGTGACCTCGCGGGTCATGAAGGCGATGTCGGCGTCGCACGGGCCGTCGGCCGCGAGCGCCTCCTCAGCGGTGAGGAAGGTGACGCCGTCGATGCGAGGCCCCCAGGTCTTCAGGGCATGGGCGGACAGCAGCAGGGTGAGCGGGCGAGTCATGCCCGCCGAGACTAGGTGTGTAGTCCCGGAGACTGATGGTGCATCATCGATCCTGAGTCGTCAGGGGGAGGATGCATTTTGGGAGGCGTTCTTCATGGCTGCGCCCGCACGACGCCGCGTGTTCGAGCCGAGCTCCAAGCGTCGCAAGAGAGCACCCGGTCCCTTGCCGCTCGACACTGCCTGAACCCGAAGACGGTGAAGAAATGGCGCTGTCGGGCTACGACAGCCGATGCCCCGATGGGGCCGAAGGTGCCCAGGAGCACGGTGCTGACACCGGCCGAGGAAGCCATCGTCGTGGCGTTCCGGCAGAAGACACTGCTGCCGCTGGACGATGTGCTGGGCTGCCTGAGAGACACCATCCCCAACCTCAGCCGCAGCGCCCTGCATCGCTGCCTCCAGCGTCATGGCATCTCCCGATTGCCAGTCGAGGAGACCAAGGAGCAGCGCAAGCGGTTCAAGACCTATGAGATCGGCTACGTCCACATCGACAGCTGCGAGCTCCGCCACACCGACGGCAAGTTGGTCATGTTCCTGGCCATCGATCGGGTCTCGAAGTTCACCTACGTCGAGTTCCACGACAGCGCCGGCAAGATGGAAGGCTCAGCCTTCCTCAGGAACGTGGTGGAGGTCTTCCCTTACAAGATCCACATCGTGCTCACCGACAACGGCATGGCCTTCGCCGACCTACCCAAGAACAGGGAGCGGCCCAGCACTCGCTTGCTCGGTCCGCACATCTTCGACCGCGTCTGCATCGAGCATGGCATCGAGCACAGACTGACCAAGCCCTATCACCCGTGGACCAACGGCCAGGCCGAGCGGATGAACCGGACGATCAAGGACGCCACAGTTAAGGTCTACCACTACGACGACTTGGAAAGCCTCAAGGCCCATGTCCTGGCCTTCGTCACCGCCTACAACTTCGCCAAGCACCTCAAGGCGCTGAAGTGGCGGACGCCCTATCAGGTCATCTGCGAGACCCGGACCAAAGATCCGTCAATCTTCAAGATAAACCCGCACCATCTCATCCCGGGACCACACACCTAGCTCAGGCAGCCAGGAATTCGTTCCATTTCTCCGTATAGTATTCGAGATTCTTGGGCCGCGTGTTCCACACGAAGACGCGCTGGGCACGGTCGGCCAGCGAGCCGCCGTCGCGGCCCTCGCCGCCATAGACCTCCTTCACCAGCTTAGGCGCGAGATACTTCTCGTAGGTGTCGACGGTGGAGAAGTAGCCGATCTCCGACTGCCGCGCGCCGGGATAGCCTTCCATCCAGTAGTTCAGCCACTCGTAGCAGGCGTCGAGGTTCTTGGCGCTGGCGGAGATGCCGTAGCCGTTGCACCAGGCGCGGTAGCCCTCCTTGGCGACGGCGTAGTGCACGGGGATGCCCTTGCCCGAGACCTCGACGATCACCGGCCACCAGGCGTCGGCGATCCACACCTCCTCCGAGGCCATCAGGTTCACCAGCTCGCCATAGGCCTTCCACATGGCGCGGAAATGGCCCTCCTTCTTCTTCTCCTTCAGGAAGGCGACGACGGTATCGACCTCCTTCTCGGTCATGTTGCTGATGTCCTTCGGATCGAGCAGGCCGAGCGCCCGCATGCCCATGGCGGCGTTCAGCATGCCCAGCCAATCGATGCCGAACATCGCCACCTTGCCGCGCCATTTGGGATTGAACAGCTCGCCCCACGACAGCGTGTTGTTCTCGGCCGGGATCTTGCCGGCGTTGTAGCCGATCGAATCCATCTGGAAGAACATCGGCGCGAAAGAGACCTTGGTGCGCGCCTCGTCGAGATACATCATGCGGCCGGGATTGGCGCCGTAGCCCAGCGGCGCCGTCGGCGTGGCGCGGCCGTCCTTCAGCAGCGGATGCAACTTGGACCAGTTGGGCAGGCGCGACACGTCGATGGGCTGCAGCAGCTTCTCGCCGTTGGCATACGCGGCGAAGGGCGCGTCGAGCAGCACGCAATCGACCGGCGCGGTGCGCAGGCGGTCGACCCGCACCTGGGTCGAGGGATTCACGAAGGGCCTGCGGCGTGATGCCGGAGCGCTTGCCGAACTCGCCCAGGATGGCCTCGCGCATGTCGTAGCTGGCGCCGGCGAGATTGATCTGCTTGGCCTGGGCAAAGGCCGGGGAGCGGAGGGCCGGCGCGGCAAGGGCGGAAGCGCCGGCAGCGGCCAGCAAACGACGTCTGATCAGCATGCCATATCTCCTTATGCGCTTGGTGATTTCCTGAGGTTCGTCGATCGCCGCATCGCCCAGAAGGCGAGCGTGAAGAGCGTGATGGCGATCATGGAAAAGACGGTCGTCGTGGTGCCGACGGCGTAGATCTCCGGCGTGAGCTGGCGGTCGAGCTGGGCCATGACGGCGAGCGGCAGGGTGGTGTCGGGACCGGTGGTGAACATGCTGCGCGCATACTCGTCGTAGGACAGCGAGAAGCCGAACAGACCGGCGCCGATCACGCCCGGCAGGACGAGCGGCAGGGTGACGCGGCGGAAGGCGGCGATGCGCGAGGCCCCAAGCGTGAGCGCCGCCTCCTCGACCTTCTTGTCGAAGCGGTTGAAGACGGCGAGCATGGTCAGGAAGCCGAACGGCAGGGTCCACGAGACCTGGACCAGGAAGGTCGTGGTGTCCCACGAAAGCTCGACGCCCATCAGCCGCATCATGATGGCGAAGCCGAAGCCCACCAGGATGCCGGGCGCCATGATGCCGAGCAGCATGAGATAGAAGAACCAGCCGTTGCCGCGGAACTGCCCGCGCATGGCCTGCGCCGCCATGACCGACAGCACGATGGTGGTGGCCGAGCAGGCAAGCGCCAGCAGCGAGGAGCGCACGAGCGGCGGCTTGAAGTCGTTCATGACGGTGGCCCGCCACAACTCCTCGTACCAGTGGAACGACGTGCCGTTCATGGGGAAGGTCGTGCCGCCGGTCGGACCGCTGAAGGACAGCAGGCCCAGCGTGAAGATCGGCAGCCACTGATAGGCGAGGAAGATCACGGTGACGGCGCCCAGAAGCCAGCCGGTCAGGCTGAGCCGGGTCTTCCAGCCGATCATCGCGCCGCCCTCACTTGTCGGCTCCCAGCCGGCGGATGTCGACGACGCGCAAGGCGATCACGACGCCCGCCAGCATGCAGATCATCAGCAGGACGGCGACCACCGACGCCGCCCGGATCTGCGAGCCCTCGTAGAACAGCAGCACGAGGTTGGAGAGCAGCGCGTGCTTGTTGCCGCCGATGGTGGCCACGGTGGCGAAGTCCGACATCACGTTGAGGAAGACCAGCACCTGTCCGATCACCACGCCCGGCAGGGTGAGCGGGAAGACGATGCGCCAGAACACCGTGATGGGCGTGGCCTTCAGCGTCATGGCCGCCTCGCGCAACTGCGGCGCGACGGCGTTCAGCATGTAGACGACGGGGCCGGCCGCCATCATGGTGTAGAGCGACACCTGCGCCATGGTGATGCCGGTGCGCGAATAGAGGAAAGCCTCGATCGGCGACTGGGTCGCGCCGATCGCCATCAGGATCTGGTTGATGACGCCGTTGACGCCGAGGAAGGGCACCCAGGCGATGGCGCGGATCAGTGTGCTGGTCCAGAACGGGACGATGAAGGCCAGGAACAGCGCCAGCCGCCAGCCCGGACTCTTCACCTTCATCACCAGGAAATAGGCGATGCAGTAACCCAGCACGCCGGTGATCGCCATCAGGGTGGCGGCATGAAGGATCGTGCCCAGCACCAGCTTGAGGTAGGTCTGGTTGGCGAAGAACTTCGCGTAGTTGTCGAAGGTGAGCGGGCTTGCCGTCGAAAAGGCGTGGCCGCCCCAGAACGAGACCCAGACCAGCAGCACGATCGGCACCACGACCACGCCCAGCATCCAGGCGGCGGCAGGCACGGCCAGCCAGTAGCTGGCCGGCGAGCGGACGCGGATGGTGCTCATGCAGCCGATCCGGTGTGCAGCACGGCGGCTTCGAGCGGCCAGCCCAGCACCGCCTTCTGGCCCGCCACGATGCGCGCGGCATGGGCGCCGAACTGGTCGTACTTCAGCACCCCGCCGTCCATGCATTCGAAGACATGACGGCGGACGGCGCCGAAATACTCGACCGCCGTGCAGGTCGCCGACAGGCGGTTGACGTGGCGCTCGGCGAGCGCATCGGTGATCTGCTCGGCGCGCACCGAGAAGGACACCTCGCCGCCCATCGCGGGCGGCGGGCCGGCGAGCGGCCGCGGCACCAGGAAGGTGCCGACCGGCGTGGCGACGCGCAGCGTGCCGGCCAGGATCTCCGACACGCGGCCGCGAAAGACGTTGTTGCCCTGAACGAAGCCCGCCACGAAGGCGGTTGCCGGACACTGCAGGATCTCCTCCGGCGGGCCCTGCTGTTCGATGCGCGCATGATTCATGACCACGACCAGGTCGCCCAGCGAGAAGGCTTCGTTCTGGTCGTGCGTCACCCAGATGAAGGATATGCCGGTGCGTTGCTGCAGGAGCTTCAGCTCCAGCATCACGGTCTCGCGCAGGGAATAGTCGAGCGCGCCGATCGGCTCGTCGAGCAGCAGGATGCGCGGCTCGGTGACCATGGCGCGCGCCAGGGCCACGCGCTGGCGCTGGCCGCCCGACAGGCTCGCCGGCTTGCGGTCGGCGAGGCTGGCGATCTCGAACGACGTCAGGATCTGGCTGACGCGCGCGGCGATCTCGGCCCTCGGCCGCTTCAGCATCTCCAGCCCGAAGCCCACCTGCTTGGCCACGGTCATGTGCGGGAAGAGCGCGAAGTCCTGGAACATCATGGCGATGTCGCGCTGCCACGGCGGATCACGCGTCACCTGCCTGCCGCCGATCAGGATGTCGCCGTCGTCCGGCTCCTCCAGCCCGGCGATGCAGCGCAAGGTGGTGGTCTTGCCGCAGCCCGACGGACCCAGCAGGCAGACGAACTGGCCCTTGCCGACCTTGAGCGACACGCCGTCCACGGCGGTGAAGGCGCCGTAGCGCTTGCGGACATTGACGAGCTCGAGGTCGAGCGGCGATCTCGCCTTGCCCTGCGCGGCGGCCCGTTCGACCGGATCGTGCGCCAGGGCGTCCATGTCAGGCGGCTGCGGCAAGGTTCCCGCGGCTGCGCATCAGCGGCTGGATGCGCTGGCCGAACTGCTCGACGCCGATGACGAAGTCGTCGAAGGTCAGCATGACGCCGGCCAGGCCCTCGATCTCCGACATCTCGTCCAGCATGCGCGCCACGCTGGCGTAGGAGCCGACCAGCCGCGAACCGCTGTTGGGCAGCGGCTCGCGCCGGCGGATGCGGCCGGCGGTGGAATTGTCGGCGGCATGCTTGTCGGCGCCCGCCTGGGCGCGGCTCCAGGCCAGCGCATCGAGATCGACGCCGGCCTTGTAGTGCTCCCACTTGGCCATCGCCGCCTCGTCGGTCTCGTCGGCGATGATCATGGTGAGCGCCAGCGCCCTGGTCTTCGTGCCGGCTTCGCTCGTGCAGGCCTGCAGGCGCGCCACGGCATCGGCGCAGTCGCGCGGATCGTTCATCTCGCCGTTGCCGCTGCAGAAATTGTAGGCGCAGTGCCGGGCGGCGAACTTCATGCCGGCATCGCTGGTGCCGGCGCAGATCAGCGGGATCTGGCGCGAGGGCAGCGGACCCAGCCGGCAGTCGTTCATGGTGTAGTACTTGCCCTTGAGGTCGCTATGGCCGGTACCCCACAGCTCCTCCATGACGGTGGCGTATTCGTCGAGCAGCTCGTAGCGGTGCTTGAAGTGCTCGTCGCCCGGCCACAGCCCCATCTGGTCGTACTCGGCCTTCTGCCAGCCGGTCACCAGATTGACGCCGAAGCGGCCGTGCGAGATCGAATTGATGGTCATCGCCATGCGCGCGGCGAGCGCCGGCGGAAGGGTCAGCACGGCGACGGTGGCGTAGAGCTCGATGCGGCTGGTGATCGAGGCCAGGCCCGCCATCAGGGCGAAGGATTCGAGATTGTCCTCCCAGTAGCGCGACTTGCCGCCGAAGCCGCGCAGCTTGATCATCGACAGCGCGAAGTCGAAGCCGTAGCGCTCGGCGCGCAACACGACCTCGCGGTTGAGATCGAAGCTCGGCGTGTATTGCGGCGAGGTCGACGAGATCAACCAGCCGTTGTTGCCGATGGGAATGAAGACGCCGATATCCATCGTACACTCACGCGTGACCCGGTTCTTGCTGCAACGCAGCAACTCCCATGCCACTCGCACTGCACGATCAAATCCCCGAAAAGAGCCGACTCGCCCGCGCGTTCAGGCGCGGCGCCTTGCTCGGATAGAGGCAAACTGCACGACCGGCGCCCGATGGCAGGCGACGTCGTGGCCCGGCGCGACCGGAGCCAGTTGAGGCACGGCGGCATGACAGGCCGCTTCGGCAATGGGACAGCGATCGACGAAGGCGCAGCCGGGCGACACCAGTGTCGGGCTCGGCGGATCGCCGCGCACGGCAACCTGCCCGGCCGCCCGCCGGCCGCTCAATCGCGGAGCCGCCGCGAGCAGCGTCTGCGTATAGGGATGGGTGGGCGCGGCGAACAGGGTCCGGGCGGGCGCCGTCTCGACGATCCGCCCGAGATACATGATCGCCACCCGATCCGAGAGACGCTCGACGACGGACAGATCGTGGGAAATGAACAGGTAGGTGAGGGAGAATCGTTTGCCGCAGATCCAGCAGTAGATTGAGCACCGTCGCCTGCACCGACATGTCGAGGCCCGAGGTCGGCTCGTCGAGGATCAGGATGCGCGGCTGCAGCAGGAGGATGCGCGCCAGCGCCACGCGCCGAAGCTGCCCGCCGGAGAATTCGTGGGGATAGCGCCGGCCCCAGGCCGGATCGAGGCCGACCGCCGACAGCATCGCCGCCACGCGCTCGCGCCGCTCGGCCCGGTCGCCGACGCCATGGATGAGCAGCCCCTCTTCCAGGGTTCGTCCGATGCTCCACCAGGGGTCGAGGGCGGCGCCGGCATCCTGGTGGACGTACTGGATCGCCCGCCGCGCGCGGCGCGCGGCTTCGGGCGACAGGCCCCCGACGAGCCGGCCGTCGAGGTCGATCTCGCCGCCGCTCTCGCGCTGCAGGCCCAGGATGGTGCGGCCGAGCGTGGTCTTGCCGCAGCCCGACTCGCCCACCAGGGAGAGGATCTCGCCCTGCCGCAGCTCCAGGCTCACGCTCCGCACCGCCTGCACCGGCGGCACGGTCTTGCGCAGGAAGCCCCTGCTGCCGCCAAGCCGCACCGAGATGTCGCGCAGCGCCAGGATCGGCGGCGCGCTCATGCGAACTGCACGCAGCGCACTTCGGCGCCGGTATCGGCATGGCCATGGGGCGGCCGGCCGGCGCTGCAGACGGCGCGCACGTCGCTGCAGCGTGGCGCGAAACGGCAGCCGGGCGGCGGCGCGAGCGGCGACGGCACCGAGCCGGGAATGCCGCGGAAGGAGGTGGCGCGGTCGGGATGGCAGGCAAGCAGCGCGCGCGTATAGGGATGCGCCGGCGCATCGAGGATCGGCCGCACCTCGCCGGCCTCGACGGTCTGGCCGGCATAGATCACGCAGAGGTCGTCGCACAGCTCGGCGACGACGCCGAAATCGTGGGTCACGAACAGAAGCGAGATGCCGAACTCGCCGACCAGCTCGCGCAGCAGCAGGAGGATCTGGTGCTGCGTCGTGACGTCGAGGGCGGTGGTCGGCTCGTCGGCGATCACCAGGCGCGGCGAGCAGGCGAGCGCCGCGGCGATCAGCAGGCGCTGACGCTGGCCGCCCGAGAACTGATGCGGATAGCGCTCCAGCGCCGTCTGCGGGTCGGGCACCTGCATGCGCTTCAGCAGGCCGACCAGCCGGTCGACATGGCGCTTGCGGCGCTCGGCCCAGCGCGAGCCGTCGTCGGGCGCATGCCAGCGCATGACTTCGAGAAGCTGCGCGCCGATCTTGAACACGGGATTGAGCGCCAGCAGCGGATCCTGCGGAATGAAGCCGATGCGGCTGGAGCGCACGTTCCGCGCTCAGCTCGGCCTCGCTGAAGGCGAGCAGGTTCTCGCCCTCGAACCAGACCTCGCCGCTGTCGACCCGCGCGCCCTTGGGCAGGATGCCCATGATGGCGCGGATCAGCGTGGACTTGCCGCAGCCCGACTCGCCCACCACGCCCAGGATACGGCCGCGTTCCAGTTCCAGCCCGACATCGTCGAGGACCTGGGCGGTGCCCTCGTCGGTGCGGATGGACACCTTCAGCCCGCGCACGGAGAGCAGCGGCATCATCGCGCCGGCCTCATCTGGAGCGCCGCATGCGGGGATCGACCAGGTCGCGCAACCCGTCGCCCAGCAGGTTGAAGCCCAAGACCGTGACCAGGATGGCGAGGCCGGGGAAGGTCACGTACCACCAGGCGCGCGGCAGGTAGATGCGGCTCTCGGCGATGGTCAGGCCCCAGTCGGGCGAGGGCGGCGTGGCGCCCATGCCCAGGAAGCCGAGGACCGCCGCGACCAGGATGGTGAAGCCGAGCCCGATCGTGGCGCGCACGATCACGGGCGAGATGGCGTTGGGCAGGATGTGCAGGAAGACGATGCGGCCGGCGCCGGCGCCGACGCCGCGCAGCGCATCGACGAACAGCGAGGCCGACAGCCGCCGCGTCTCGGCATAGACGATGCGCGTGAAGAACGGCCAGTAGGTGAGCGACAGCGCCAGCATGGCGCTTTCGATCGACGGCGACATGAGCTGGGCGAGCGCGAGCGCCAGCACGAGCTGGGGGATGGCCAGCACCACGTCGGTCACGCGCATGATGGTTTCCGACAGCCAGCCGCGGCGGAAGCCGGCGATCAGGCCGAGCGGCACGCCGATCAGCATGGCGACCGAAACCACCGTCAGGGCGATGGACAGCGCGCCGCGCGCGCCCAGGATGACGCGGGAGAAGATGTCCCGCCCCAGATTGTCGGTGCCGAAGAGATAACCGGCACTGGGCGGGCTGCAGGCGGCGGGTGAGATGGGACGCCGCCGCATCGCCCGGATAGGGCGCCAGCAGCGGGCCGAACACGGCGATCAGGATCACGACGACCACGATCGCCAGACCCAGCATCGCCGGCACGTCGCGCGACAGCTTGCGCAGGATCTGGCTCACCCCTGCTCCATCAGCCGCGGATCGAGCAGGCCGTGCACCACGTCGACCAGGATATTGACCGCGGCATAGACGGTGCCGATCAGCAGGGTCATCGCCAGCATGACCTGGCGGTCGCCGGTCAGGATCGCCTGCACGGTGTAGCTGCCGATGCCGGGCCAGTCGAAGATCGATTCGACGACCACGCCGCCGGCGATCAGGCCGCCGAACAGCAGGCCGATCTGGGTCACCGTGGCGGTCACCGAATTGCGCAGCACGAAGACCCAGACCAGGCGCAGCCAGCGATAGCCCATGGCGCGCTCGTAGAACACGAAGTCCTGCTGCAGCGTGTCGAGCACGCCCGCGCGCGTGAAGCGCACGATGGTGGCAAGCCCGCCCAGCGCCAGGGTGACGGCGGGCAGCGCCAGGTGCCTCAGCGCTTCGACGAAGGCTTCCCAGCGTCCGGCGATCAGGCAGTCGATCACGAGAAAGCCCGTCACGCGCCCGGGCCGCGGCATGGTCGAGGCGAGCTCGCCCCGAGCGGCAGCCAGCCGAGCTGCATGGAAAAGAGGAGCTGCAGCATGATGGCGACCCAGAAGGCCGCCAACGGCGATGCCCAGCACGGAGAAGATGCGCAGCAGGTAATCCGGCCAGGCATTGTGGTTGAGCGCGGCGATGACGCCCAGCGGCACGCCGACGAAGATCGATATCGCCAGCGCGCAGAAGGTGAGCTCCAGGGTGGCCGGCAGGCGCTGGGCGAGGTCGACCGTCACCGGGCGGCGCGAGAAGGCGCTCTCGCCGAAGTCGAGATGCGCCACCTTGCCGACATAGACGAAGAACTGCTCCCAGAGCGGCCGGTTGAGACCGTACTGCTGGCGCAGGTGCTCGACCTGCTCGGGCGTCGCGGCATCGCCCGCCATGGCCATCGCCGGATCGGACGGCACGGCATGGATCAGCAGGAAGGTCACGACCAGCAGCCCCAGCAGCGAGGGCACCACGAGGGCGCAGCGCCTGAGGACGAAGCGCAGCATCAGCCCGCCTCTTCAGCCATCCAGCGTGATCCAGCGCAGCTCCTGGCCCTGGCCGACGGTGCAGAAACGGCGGCCCTTGACCCGCTTGTTGATGCCCTGAAGCTGCATGGAGTTGTAGATCCAGATGTCGGGCGAATCGGCCATGATCTTGCGGATGGCCTCCTCGTAGAGCGGCGCGCGATCCTCCTGCTTGACCGTCGAGCGCGCCTTGCGCAGCAGGGCATCGACCTCGGGGTTCTTGTAGTAGGACGACGCCTTCCAGGTGCCGTGGAACTGGCTGTCATACATCTGGCCGACCCAGTTCTCGGGATCGACGAAGTAGGTGCTGACCCAGTGGACCCACATGTCGGGCGTGGTCTCGGGCTTGGCCGCAGCGGCCGTCAGGTTGCGACCAGATGTCGCCCACCACCTTGAGGTTGATGCCGATCTGCGCCAGGTCGGCCTGGAAGAGCTGGGCGCCCTGCACGCTCTGCTCGTTCTCGGACTGCACGTGCAGCTCGATCGGCCGCTTCATCGGCGCGCCCTCGGCGACGGCCTTGGCCATGTATTCCTTGGCCTTCTTGAGATCGTAGTCGTAGCCCTTGGCATCCTTGGGAATGCCCCACAGGTCCTGCGGCATGGGATAGGGATCGCGCGTGGCGTAGCCGCCCAGGATGTCGTTGATGAAGCCCATGTAGTTGAAGGCATGGGCGAAGCAGAGCCGCGCATTGAGGTTGTCGAACGGCGGCTTGGTGTTGTTCATGCGGATGACGAATGTCCGCATGACGACGTCCTTCTGGATGTAGGCGATCTTGGAGGCGTTGATCTGCTCCACCTGGTCGGCCGGCAGGTTGTTGTCGGTGCAGTCGAGCGTGCCGTTCAGCAGCGCCAGCACGCGAGTCGAGGTCTCCTTGGTCGGCCGGTAGGCGATCTTGCGCACCGGCTTGGCATTGTCCTTCCAGCCGAGGAAGTGATCCTCGTTGATCGCCATGTCGAGATATTCCAGCGGCCGGTAGCCCTCGGGAACGATGCTGGTAGGCGCCCGAGCCCGCGCCGTTGGAGGCGAGCCAGCTCTTGGCCCAGTCGCCCGCCTTCTCGTTGGCCTTGATCGACGCGCGGATTGACGATGCAGATCGAGGGGATCGCCGCGAAGAACGGCGCGTAGGAGGTCTCGAGCTTGAAGCGCACCGCCAGCGGGCCGACCGCGGTCACGTTGTCGGGCTTCAGCACCTTGAGGAAGGCGCCGGCCGGCGCCAGCGCCAGCGCCAGCACGCGGCGGAAGCTGTAGACCACGTCGTCCGCCGTCATCGGGCTGCCGTCGTGGAACTTGATGTTGGGACGCAGCTTGAATTCCCAGGTGAGGCCGTCGTCCGACACGGTGTGGCTCTCGGCCAGCCACGGCACGATCTTGGGCGGATCGCCCTCGTAGCGATAGAGATTGTCGTAGGCGTTCAGCATCATCGACTGCATCGGCACGTCGTAGACCTGATGCGGGTCGAGATTGACCGGCAGGCCGAAGCCGCTGACGAAGGTCGAGGCATCGGCGGCATGCGCCGGCGTGCTGCGCAGCGCGGGCACGGCGCCGGCGGCCAGCGCACCGACGGCCAGGCCGCCGACCTGGCGGCGACCGAGGACAGGACCGCGCCGGCTCATTGTGCGGCCTCGATCGAGGGCGCCACATGGAAGCGGCTGACCGGCCTGCGGCAGGCCGAGATTCTCGCGCAAGGTCATGGCTTCATACTCCCTTCTGAAGAGGCCGCGGCGCTGCAGCTCCGGAATCACCAGGTCGACGAAATCGGTGAGCGATCCCGGGCAGCCAGGCCGGCATGACGTTGAATCCGTCGGCCGCGCCGTTCTTGAACCAGTGCTCCATCACGTCGGCGACATGCTGGGGCGTGCCGACGACCAGCGCATGACCGCGCGGGCCGGCATTCAGCAAACAGAGCTCCCACAGGGTGAGCTCGTCGCGCCGCGCCGCCTCCAGCAGCAGGCGCTGGCGGCTGAGCGGGCCGTTGGTGTCGGTCATTTCCGGCACCGGCCCGTGCAGCGGATACTTGTCCAGCCCGTGCACGCCGATCGTATGCTCGAGGATCGACAGGCCGACGCTGGGCTGGATCAGCGACTGCAGGTAGTCGAACTTCTCCTTGGCCTCCGACTTCGTCGGCGCGACCACCGGATAGAAGCCCGGCATGACCTTCACCTGGTCGGGCGTGCGGCCGAACCTGCGGCAGGCGCGCCATGACGTCGGCGTAGAACTCCTTGGCCTGCTCGAAGGTGGTCTGCGCGGTGAAGACCAGCTCGGCCAGCCGCGCGGCGACGTCGCGGCCGGTGCCGGAGGCGCCCGCCTGCACCAGCACCGGGCGGCCCTGCGGCGAGCGGGCGACGTTGAGCGGGCCGCGTAACCTGGAAGTGCTTGCCCTTGTGGTTCAGCACATGGACCTTCGCGGGATCGAAGAAGACGCCCGCTTCCTTGTCGCGGATGAAGGCGTCGTCGTCCCAGCTGTCCCACAGGCCCTGCACCACCTCGGCGAACTCGATGGCGCGGTCGTAGCGGTCGGCATGGGAGAGGTGCGCCTCGCGGCTGTAGTTCAGCGCATCCGCCTCGTTGTTGGAGGTCACGAGGTTCCAGCCGGCGCGCCCGCCGCTGATCTGGTCGAGCGAGGCGAACTGGCGGGCGAGCGTATAGCGGCTCGTTGAAAGTCGTGGTCGACGTCGCCACCAGGCCGAGGTTCCTGGTCACCGCCGCCAGCGCCGACAGGACGGTCATGGGCTCGAACTTCACCACCTTGCCCATGCGGCCGCGCGCATCGAGATTGCTGGAGAGATTCACCGCGGCGGTGTCGGCGAGGAACAGCAGATCGAACTTGCCGCGCTCGGCGGTCTGCGCCACGTCGACCGCCTGGGCGAAGCTGGTGCCCGATTCGGCATAGGCCTGGGGGTGGCGCCACGCGGCGACATGTTGGCCGGTCTCGTGCACAAAGGCCCCGAGATGCATCATCCGACGTTGATTCATGGTTCCTCGCTGTCCAATCCCAAACGCGGACAGTGCGAAACGAGACGCAAGTCCTGTGCCACGCTCCGCTGGCCGGCAATTCGGCGGCGCGGATGCCGCGCCCCGGCCGATTAGAGGGTATCTTTTCGGCCAAATGGCCGATTCATGATCAGGAGGAACCGCCGATGCTCACCTTGTACTTCGCGACCGGTGCGAGCTCGATGGCCGCGCATATCGCCCTGCACGAGGTCGGCGCGCCGTTCGAGGGCAGGCCCATGTCGTTCGCGAAGAAGGAGATGCGCCAGCCTGCCTTCCTCGCGATCAATCCTGAAGGCAAGGTGCCGACCCTGCTGATCGACGGCCGCGTGCTGACCGAGGTGGCCGGCATCCTGTTCTACCTGGCCAGGCGTTTCCCCGCCGCGGGCCTGCTGCCGGGCGACATCGAGGCCGAGGCGCAGGTCGTCTCCTGGATGTCCTTCATCGCCTCGACCATCCATCCGGCGCGGCGCCAGGGGCTGGAGCATGCCCGCATGGTCTACGCGCTCGCAGACAAGCGCCTGGGCGACAACGACTGGACGGTGGGCGGACGCTACTCGATCGCCGACATCCACCTGTTCCGCCTCTACTGGCGTTTTCGCAACTCGCTCAATCCCGGACCCGGCGAGTTCCCCAACATCGAAAGGCACTACGCGAGGATGATGGAGCGCCCGGCCGTGAAGAAGACGATCGAGGTCGAAGCGAAGATCGGCTACGAGCTACCGGGTTAGCGGCTGATGTCCTTTTCCACTACAACCCGTTCAGCGCCCGCCACACCTTCTCGGACGTCACCGGCATGTCGATGTGGGTCACGCCCACTTCGGAGAGCGCGTCGACCACGGCGTTCATCACCGACGGCAGCGCGCCGGCGCAGCCCGCCTCGCCGCAGCCCTTGACGCCCAGAAGATTGGTCTTGCACGGCACGGAATGGTTCTCGATCGAGAAGCCCGGCGCGTCGGAGGCGCGCGGCAGGGCGTAGTCCATGTAGGAGCCGGTGACCGGCTGGCCCTGCGAGTCGTAGACCGTGTGCTCCATCAGCGCCTGGCCGATGCCCTGCACCACGCCGCCATGCGCCTGGCCCGCCACCAGCATCGGATTGATGACCGTGCCGAAGTCGTTGACCATGAAATAGCGCACCACCTCGATCTGTCCGGTGTCGCGGTCGATCTCGACCTCGGCGACATGGCAGCCGTTGGGGAACGAGAAGGGCGGGTTGTCCGAGATGTGGCTGACGTCGAGCGACTGCGGAACGTCGGGCGGCAGCGTGAGGCCCGAGCGCAGCCTATCGGCAAGCTCCAGGATGCTGATGCCGCGGTCGGTGCCGGCGATGATGAAACGACCGCGCGCGAATTCGATGTCCACGGCCGAGGCTTCCAGCACATGGGCCGCGATCTGCCTGCCCTGCTCGATCAGCTTGTCGCCCGCCTCGAGGAAGGCCTGGCTCGCGACCAGCGCCGACTTCGAGCCACCGGTGCCGCCGCCGACCTTGAGCTGGTCGGAATCGCCCTGCAGGAGCTGAAAGCGCTCGAAGGGAACGCCAAGCTTCTCGCTCAGCACCTGGGCGAAGGGCGTAGCGTGGCCCTGGCCGTAGTCGAGCGTGCCGCTCAGCATGGTGATCTTGCCGTCGGCCTCGAAGCGGATGCCGCCATACTCCTTGGCAGGCGGCCCCGTGACTTCGAGATAGGAGCCGATGCCGCGGCCGCGCAGCTTGTTGCGGGCGGCGCTCTCCTGCCTTGCGCTTGTCGAAGCCCTGCCAGTCGGCGGCCACCAGCGCCTTGTCGAGCACGGTGGTGAACTCGCCCGAATCGTAGTTCATGCCCGACGGCGCCTTGTAGGGCATCTGCCCGGGCGCGATGTGGTTGCGCCGCCGTAGCTCGACCCGGTCGATGCCCATTTCGCGCGCCGCGGTGTCGATCAGCCGCTCCATATAATAGTTGCCCTCGGGCCGGCCGGCGCCGCGATAGGCGCCGATCGGCGTGGTGTTGGTGAAGACGACCTTGGAATTCACTTCCATCGCCGGCGTCCTGTAGACGTCGATGACATTCTTCACCGCGTTGGTGGTCGCGGGCATCGGCGGATAGATGTAGGCGCCGGCATTGCCGGTGCCGGTGAGCCGCACGGCGAGGAAGCGGCCCTCCCTGTCGAGCGCCAGCTCGGCGATGCGCTGGTGATCGCGGCCGTGATGGTCGCTCAAAAAGCTCTCGGAGCGTTCGTCGGTCCATTTCACCGGCCGGCCCAGCCGCTTCGAGGCGAGCAGCAGCGGGCCGTATTCCGGATAGACCTGGGACTTCATGCCGAACGAGCCGCCGACATTGCCGGTCAGCACGCGCACCTTGTCGGGTGGCAGGTTCAGCACGTCCCTGGCCAGGCCGCCGCGCAGGCCCATCACGCCCTGGCAGCCGACATGCAGGGTGAAGCGCTCGGTCCTGGGATCGTAGGCGCCGATCGCCGAGCGCGGCTCCATGGGATTGACGATGATGCGGTTGGAAACGATCTCGAGCCGGGTGACGTGGGCGGCCTCGGCGAAGGCCTTCTTCACCGCTTCGGCATCGCCGTAGTGGAAGTCGAGGGCGAGGTTGCCCGGCACGTCGGCATGGAGCTGCGGCGCCCCTTCCTTCAGCGCATCGGCCGGCGTGGTGACGGCAGGCAGCTCCTCGATGTCGAGCTCGACGGCTTCGGCGGCGTCCTTGGCCTGAACGGCCGTCTCGGCCACGACGCAGGCCACCGCTTCGCCGACGAAGCGCACGCGGTCCTTGGCGAGGCAGGGCCTGGGCGGCGTCTTCATCGGCGAGCCGTCGCGCTGCGGGATGTTCATCCCGCACTTGAGCGGCCCGAAGCCCGCCGCTTCGAGATCGGCATGTGTGAGAACAGCCAGCACGCCCGGCATGGCGCGCGCAGCCTCGGCGTCGATGGCCTTCAGCTTCCCGTGCGCGATCCGGCTGCGCACCATGACGGCATAGGCCTGGCCCGGCAGGTTGATGTCGTCGGTGTAGCGCCCCTGGCCGCGCAACAGCGTCGGATCTTCCTTGCGCGGCACAGGCTGGCCGACACCGAATTTCATCAACGCGAGGCTGGTGTCGTCGAACGCGTCCATCGTCACTCACTCCATACGCACATTGTCATTCCGAGGCCGAAGGCCGAGGGACCTTTCCCGTCGCCGGAAAGGTCCCTCCCTTCGGCTTCGCTCAGGGCAGGCGCTGCGCTCGGGATGACATCTGTCACTTCAGCGGCGAATAATTCGTCGGCATCAGCAGGGTCGAATGCATCTCGGCCAGGAGCGGCGGGCCCTTGGCCAGGTAGGCCTGCCACTCGGGGTCCTTCATCGCCGCGGCACGCGCCTCGAAGCGCTCCTGCAGGTTCTTGTAGCGCCACAGATGGATCCACTCGTTGGGCTGGGGGAATTCGCCCGTCCAGGCGCCCCAGATCGGCGAATACTTGTCGCGCGCCTTGCGCACCGCCTTGAAGTTCTCGCCGTACTGCTGCGCGCCGCCCAGCACGGTGCGATAGATGCGCAGCTCGTAGATGTTGCCGGTGGTGCCGTCGGACGGAAGGATGTCGACCACGGCATTCATCACCCGCAGGTCCTGGCGCTGAATCCACGGCCGGATGGTCGGCACGTACTTCCCGGTCCAGTCCTTGTTCTTCATCAGCTCGCCGCGCAGGCGCTCGCGGTCGTTCAGGCTGTCGTACTGCCACAGATGCCAGATCTGGTTCAGCGCGCCGAACTCGGCGGTCCAGTAGCCGTGGTTCACGCCGTAATTGTTGCCGCGCGCCGGCCGGCCGATCGTCTCGGCGGCCTTGAGATATTCCGGCATCTTGCCCGGCGCCAGCGTGTAGCAGCGAAGCTCGTAGACCATGGTGTCTCCCCTCACGGATGTGGATTCTTCGGCGGATGCGCCTTCACCGCCTCCTCGTTGATGTCGGCGCCCCAGCCCGGCCGGGTGGGCACGATCAGCTCGCCATTCTGGATGACTGGCGGATGCGTGACCAGATCGTCCTTCCACGGCACGTCGTCGATATCGATTTCCATGATACGGAAATTGGGCATGGCGGCGCAGAGATTGGCGCTCATCAGGGTCGACATGTGGCCGTAGAAATTGTGCGGCGCGCAGTTGATCTCGTAGGGTTCGGCCATGGCGGCGATCTTGAGCGATTCCATCAGGCCGTTCCACGGCACGTCGATGATCGAGACGTCCATCGAGCGGTTCTCGAAGAATGGCCGGAACTGGCGGCGGCCGAACAGCGATTCGCAGGAGGCGATGGGCATGGCCGCGCGGTCGCGGATCAGCCGCAGGCCCTGCGGATCGTAGGAATCGATCTCCAGCCAGAACAGGTTGTAGGGCTCGCAGACCCGCGCGACCTTGATGTAGCCCTCGGTCTTGAAGTTGAAATTGGTGTCGAGAAGGATGCCCATGTCGTGGCCGGCGCCCTCGCGGAACGCCGCCAGCCCCTCGGCGATCGCCGCCAGCACCGCGCCGTCGGGATTGAGCTCGGGATAGCCCGGGCCGCGCGCGAAGCCGGGCTGGTGCATGTTGGGCGGATCGAGGTCGAAGCGGAAGATGTTGGTCTTGAGCGCCTTGAAGCCGCGCTCCTTCACGTGCCTGCCGAGCTTCACCACGTCGTCGAACGAGCGCACCGGGTCGACGCCCATCACCGCGGCGTTGCGGAAGCGGTAGGAACCGCAATGCGACCAGTAGAGCGGCAGGCAGTCGCGCACCGGCCCGCCGAACAGCGCATAAACGGGAATGCCCAGCGCCTTGGCCTTGACGTCGAGAAGCGCGTTCTCGAGGGCGGCCATCGCCTGCTGGTTCAAGCCGCCCGGCGCCTGGCGCGTGACGGCCTGCTGCCTCGCCATGATGCGCTCGATGGGCCGCGGATCCTGGCCGATCAGATCCTGCGCCATGCGGCGGATGACGGCGGTCAGGCCGGCGCTGCCGTAGCCTTCGTTGTATTCCGACCAGCCAACCAGGCCGTCGTCGGTGGTGATCTTGAGGAACGAGAAGTCGCGCCAGCCCGCGTCGCAGTGCAAGTCGTCGATCTTGGCGATTTTCATGGCTCTTCTCCTATAGCGCGTAGCGCAGCCCGATCATGATCGTATTAACCTGCAGGTTAGCCTTGTCCTCGGTCAGCATGGTCTCCGTGCCGAAGGAGGTCAGCCATGGACCGACGCGACGTTCGCCGAGATCGAGATAGCGGTATGTGACGTCGAGCATGAGGCGGGTGGAGAGCGGCACGCCGATGCCGGCGCCGGCCGTCCAGGCGAGGTTCGTGACTGTCGCGCCGCTGAACGTATTGACGTACATGCCGCTGCTGTAGTCGTCCTCGGCGCCGTTGGTGACGGTCGCAAAGCCCACGCCGCCCAGGATGAAGGGCTGGATCCTTCCCGGCAGCGGTCCGGTGAGGCCGGCGATATCGAAATAGGCGTTTGCCAGACCGACCAATGCGCTGATGTTGGAACGCGCAGTGATCGTGGGATCACTGGAGAACGTTCCGTTGAAGGTCATCGACGGGATGTAGCCGATCGTGGCTTCGAAGCGCAGAAACGGCGCGAAGCGGTAGCCGGCGCCGACGTCGAACATCACGTCGGCATTCGGCGTGCCTCCGATCATGTCGTTGCCGAGCGACGCGTTTGCCGCCATTGGGGTGGTGTCGGCTTCCGCCGACGACGTGCCGAGCGCGACACCGACATCGCCGCGGAGATAAATGCCGCTGGACTGGCCGACGGCGGGGCCGGCCAGCACGGCAAGGACGCCGACGATCGCCAGAACGCCTTTCATGATCGGGTTCCTCCCCCCTTATTTGTGGCGCAATATGCCCTCCTGAAGCAGGCCGGTACAGATCGGACGGCCGAGGAGCGCAACGCCAATGGGCCTTCGCGGCAAGGGAATGCTGATCGTCTTCACCGACGTGAAGGCGCGCGACGAACGCGATTTCAACGAATGGTACAACCGCGAGCATATCGACGAGCGCATCAACCTGCCGGGCTTCCATCGCGCGCGTCGCTATGTCGCCGTGCATGGCACGCCGAAATATCTCGCCACCTACGAATGCAACAGCGTCCACGACCTCGCCACGCCGGGCTACCTCCAGCTGCTGGCCAACCAGACGCCCTGGACGCAGGCGGTGATGGCCCGCTTCACCCGGTTCAACCGCCTGACTCTGCGCGTGCAGGTCGATCTGGCGCACGGCATCGGCGGCGCGCTGGCAGCGGTGCGCTTCGTGCCCGATCCGCGCGAGCGCAAGGCGCTGGCGGCGTGGCTTCAGGAAACCGCCCTGCCAAAGGCGATCGCCCGGCCCGGCTTGGTGGGCGCGGCGGCGGCCGAGAACGACCTCGACGTGGCCAACGCGCCGCTGCAGGACAAGAGCATGGACCATCCGCGCGCCGACGAGGCCGAATGGGTGGTGCTGCTGGAGGGCGCGGATGCCGGCGCGGCGGGCGCGGCGGCGCGCAGCGTGTTCAAGCTGTCGACCCTCAAGAACTTTGGCGTTTCGGTGGCACCCACGATCGGCACCTATCGGCTGCTGTTCGCCAACCATCGATGACGCTCCAGCCGATGACATAACTTTGACCTTTCGTTGATCACCTGTTCGCGTAGCTTGCGGGCGTGACCACTCAACGAAAGATCTTCTGGCTGCGCCTGGGGACGCTGGTCGGGCTCTGCCTGCCCGCGCTGGACCTCGCCTGGCGCTGGTACACCGACGCGCTCGGCCCGCGGCCGGTGACCGAAGCCACCCATGCCACCGGCGACTGGGCGGTCACCTTCCTGCTGCTGTCGCTTTTCATGACGCCGGCGCGCGCCCTGCTCGACTGGATGCCGCTGGTCCATATCCGCCGCCGCATCGGCGTGGCGGCGGCGCTCTATGCCGGCGCGCATTTCCTGATCTACGTGTTCGACCAGAAATGGAACCTGATCGTGGTCGCGACCGAGATCGCCAAGCGCTTCTACCTCACCATCGGCTTCGCCACGCTGCTGATGCTGACCGCGCTGGCCGTCACCTCGACCAACGGCTGGCAGAAACGGCTCAAGCGCAACTGGAAGCGCCTGCACTGGCTGATCTATCCCGCCGCCCTGGTCGCCCTTGTCCATTTCTTCATCCAGTCCAAGCTCAATATCGGCGAGCCCGCCTTCGCCGCCGGCCTGCTCGCCTGGCTGATGCTGTGGCGGGTCCTGCCGCCGCGCCTGCGCACCGGCTTCGTGGGCCTGGCGCTCCTGGCGGCCAGCGCCACCCTGGCCGCCGCCCTGTTCGAGACCGCTTGGTACGGCCTGGCGAACGGCATCGACCCGATGCGGGTGCTGGCGGCGAACCTCGACCCCGGGTTGGCGCCGCGGCCGGCGCAGAAGGTGCTGGCTACGTCGGTTGCGGTAATCGTGCTGGTCGCCCTGCGGCGGCTGGCGCTGGCAGCAAACAGGCTCTGGACGAAGCGCTATATCCAGTCGACTATACCGGCTCCCTGACATGGAGGCTGGTATGATGAAGAGACGGAGTTGGCTTGCCCTGGCGGTTGCCCTGTCGTTGCTGCCGGGCATCGCCCAGGCGCAGAGCAACGTCGTGGTCTTCGCCGCGGCCAGCCTGAAGAACGCGCTCGACGAGATCGCGGCCGCCTGGTCCAAGGACACGGGCAAGCCGATGCCGAAGATCTCCTATGCCGGGAGCTCCGCGCTCGCCAAGCAGATCGAGCAGGGAGCGCCCGCCGACCTGTTCATATCCGCCGATCTCGCCTGGATGGACTATGTCGCGGGCAAGAACCTGATCAAGGCCGACAGCCGCTTCAACCTGCTGGGCAACAAGATCGTCGTGATCGCGTCCCGCGACTCGAAGACCATGACCGTCGGCCTCAAGGGCGCCGACCTCGTCAAGGCGCTGAATGGCGGCCGGCTCGCCATGGCCAATGTCGACGCCGTGCCGGCCGGCAAGTACGGCAAGGCTGCGCTGGACAAGCTCGGCGCCTGGAACGACGTGAAGGACCATCTGGCGCAGGCCGACAATGTGCGCGCGGCGCTGCTGCTGGTGGCGCGCGGCGAGGCGCCGCTCGGCGTCGTCTATGCCACCGACGCCGCCGCCGAGCCGAACGTCAAGATCATCGCCACCTTCCCCGACGATTCGCACGCGCCGATCATCTATCCGGCGGCGCTCACCAAGGATTCCAAGAACGCCGACGCCAAGGCGTTCCTCGATTTCCTGCGCAGCGCCAAGGCACGCACTTCGTTCGAAAAGCAGGGCTTCACGGTGCTGGTGCGTTCCGCATCGTCGACATGACGCCGGAGGAATGGACGGCGGTCAGGCTGAGCCTGCTGGTCGCGACCACGGCGACCCTGGCCAGCCTGCCCTTCAGCATCGCCGTCGCCTGGCTGCTGGCGCGCGGGCGCTTCTGGGGCAAGAGCCTGCTCGACACGCTGGTGCATCTGCCGCTGATCTTGCCGCCGGTGGTGACCGGCTACCTGCTGCTGATCTCCTTCGGGCGGCGCGCGCCGATCGGCGCCTTCCTGGCCGACCAGTTCGGCATCGTCTTTTCCTTCCGCTGGACCGGCGCGGCGCTCGCCTGCGCGGTCATGGGCTTTCCCCTGGTGGTGCGCGCCATCCGGCTGTCGATCGAGGCCGTCGACATCCGGCTGGAAGCGGCGGCGGGCACGCTCGGCGCCAACCCGCTATGGGTGTTCGCCACCATCACCCTGCCGCTCTGCCTGCCCGGCATCCTCGCCGGAGCGATCCTTGGATTCGCAAGATCGATGGGCGAGTTCGGCGCCACGATCACCTTCGTGTCGAACATCCCGGGCGAAACCCAGACCTTGCCCTCGCTGATCTACACCTTGACGCAGATCCCGGGCGGCGACGCCGGCGCCTTGCGGCTCACCCTGGTCTCGATCGCGATCTCCATGCTGGCGCTGCTGGGCTCGGAATTCCTGGCGCGACGCATCGGCGTGAGGCAGACGGCTGCATGAGCCTCGATGTCGATGTCGAGCATGCCCGCGGCAGCTTCCGGCTCGAGGCGCAGTTCTCGGCGCCGCCCGGCCTGACCGCGCTGTTCGGCCGCTCGGGATCGGGCAAGACCAGCCTGGTCGATATCGTCGGCGGGCTGATCCGGCCCGACCGCGGCAAGATCGCCGTCGACGGCCAGATCCTGGTCGACACCGAACACGGCACGTTCGTGCCCAAGCATCGCCGGCGCATCGGCTACGTCTTCCAGGACAGCCGGCTTTTTCCGCACCTCAGCGTGCGCCGGAACCTGCTCTACGGCCGCTGGTTCGCCCGCGGCGACGGCGCGGCCGCCGACCTGCCTTCGGTCGTCGACCTGCTGGGCATCGGCCATCTCCTGGAGCGGCAGCCCGGCTCGCTGTCGGGTGGCGAGAAGCAGCGGGTGGCGATCGGCCGCGCGCTGCTCGCCCATCCCCGGCTGCTGCTGATGGACGAGCCGCTCGCCTCGCTCGACGAGGCGCGGCGCACGGAGATCCTGCCCTACATCGAACGCATGCGCGACGAGGCGGGCGTGCCGATCCTCTACGTCAGCCACTCGGTCGCCGAGGTGGCGCGGCTGGCCACCACCGTGGTCATCCTGTCCGAAGGCAGGGTGACGGCCGTCGGGCCGGTCGCCGACATCCTGCCGCTCGCCGATTCAGGCGACGGCGGCAGCGTGCTCGACGCGGTGATCGCCCGACATGACGAGGCCTTCCAGCTTTCGGTTCTGACCTCGGCGGCGGGCGAGCTGCAGGTGCCGCGGCTCAGCGCGCCGCCCGGCACGCCGGTGCGCGCCTATATCCGCGCCCGCGACGTCATGCTCTCGCTCAGGCCGCCCGAGGAGATCAGCGCCCTCAACGTGCTGGCGGGCCGCGTCGGCAGCATCGTGCCCACCGCCAACGGCGCGCAGGCCGATGTCCGGCTCGACTGCAACGGCGCCATCCTGACGGCACGCCTCACCACCAAGTCGGTGCAGCGGCTGGCGCTTGCGCCCGGGCGGCCAGTTCACGCCGTGATCAAGAGCGTGTCCTTCGAGCGCAGCTAGGAGAGACACACATGCGCCCTCTGCAACGTCTTCGCCGCCCCAGCCTCGCCGGGGAGAAAGTCGCATTTTAGGAGACGGCGATGCCTCATCTCAGCATCCGAATCGATTTCGATCATGAAGGGCGGCTGGGACCGGGCAAGGTGGCCCTGCTCGAACGCATCGCCCGCGAAGGCTCGATCTCGGCGGCCGGCCGCTCGATGAACATGTCCTACAAGCGCGCCTGGGAGCTGGTGGCGGAGATCAACGGCAGCTTCGCCGAGCCGCTGGTGGCGGCCCAGACCGGCGGCAAGGCCGGCGGCGGCGCCGCCCTCACGCCGCGCGGCGAGGAGCTCGTCCGCCACTACCGCGCCATCGAGCGCAAGGCACTGTCGGCCACCGCCTCCCACCTCAAGGCGCTGCAGGCCATTTCCCGCAACCGACGCAGGAAATAACGCGCTATCCTCGGCGGAAAGGGAGGTCCGCCGTGGCGACAGTCAAAGTCCGCAAGGGCATGCCCAGCGTCCAGCTGGACAAGGCGGAATTCGCCCGGCGCCTGCGCCGACGCTTCTACGATCCGGCCTTCAAGCCGGTCGAAACGGAGATCGAGCGCATCGTCGAGGTGGCGTGGGACGGCTATCACACCTATCGCAAGGCGCCGCTCACCAGGCCGGCCGGCGCACGCTATGCCGACCCAGAATATGACCTGTCGGTCGAATGGTCGGCGACGCGCGCGGCGATCGCCCGCGCCGAGCGGCGGCAGAAATCGCCGGCCTCGAAGTCGCGCATCCTGCTGATCAACGGCTCGTCGCGCAGCGAGCACACCTGCCCCGGCGAGATGTCCAAGACCTTCCGCCTGGTCAAGCTCGCCCAGCGGGTCTTCGCCCGCGCACGCGGCTTCGAGGTCGAGGTGCTGGACCTCAGCCGGCTCACCTCCGAATACGGCCGCCACATCCACCCCTGCAAGGCCTGCGTCTCGACGGCGATGCCGCTCTGCCACTGGCCCTGCTCCTGCTATCCCAACCATGCGATGGGCCAGGTCAACGACTGGATGGCCGAGATCTACCCGATGTGGGCGGCCGCGCACGGCGTCATGATCGTGACACCCGTGAACTGGTATCAGGCGCCGGCAGGACTGAAAGCCATGATCGATCGCCTGGTATGCGCCGACGGCGGCAATCCCGACCCGACCACGACGTCCGGCAAGGACGCGCAGAAAGCCAAGGACCTGGAGATGAAGGGCTGGGACTATCCGCGCCACCTCGCCGGCCGCGCCTTTTCCATCGTCGTTCATGGCGATGCGGCGGGCGCCGAGACGCTGCGGCGCATCCTGGTCGACTGGCTGAAGGACATGGGCCTGGTATCGGCCGGTCATGCCGCCGAGCTCGACCGCTATGTCGGCTATTTCGAGCCCTACGCCACCAGCCACGACGCGCTGGACGAGGACAGGGCCTTCCAGGAGGAAACGCGCAACGCCGCCCGCGCGCTGGTCGAGGCCGTGAAGCTGATGCGCCGGGGAAAGCTCGCCGTGCCTGGCGCCCGGCTGCGCGACGTGCGGCCCAAGTGAGGGCGTGATGCGACCGCTCGTGCTGCCCTTCACGCCCCGCTTCATCGCGCTCACTCTGGCGACGCTGTCGACGGCGGCTTTCGCCATCGCGCTCGCCGCCGAGGAGAGCTCGTGGGTGCTGGCGATCTGTTTCGCGATCGCCCTCTTCCTGACCCTGGTCGGCGTGATCGACCTATTCCAGAAGCCCCATTCGATCCTGCGCAACTATCCGATCATGGCGCACTTCCGCTTCATCTTCGAAGCGATCCGCCCGGAAATGCGCCAGTACTTCTTCGAAGGCGACAAGGACGGCATGCCGTTCAGCCGCGACCGGCGCGCCGTGGTCTATCAGCGGGCCAAGAACGCGCTCGATGTGCGCCCGTTCGGCACCAACTACGACGTCTACAGCGTCGGCTACGAATGGATGGCTCATTCGATCTCGCCGCGGCCGGTATCCACCGAGCCGTTCCGCATCAGGATCGGCGGCCCGGACTGCGCCAAGCCCTACTCGGCTTCCGTCTTCAACATCTCGGCCATGAGCTTCGGCTCGCTCAGCGCCAACGCCATCCGGGCGCTGAACGGCGGCGCCAAGCTGGGCGGCTTCGCCCACGATACCGGCGAAGGCGGCTTCAGCCCCTATCACCGCGAGGGCGGCGGCGACATCATCTGGGAGCTCGGCTCGGGCTATTTCGGCGCGCGCAATCCCGATGGCACCTTCTCGCCCGAGAAGTTCGCCGCCGCCGCGGCCGATCCGCAGGTCAAGATGGTCGAGCTCAAGCTCAGCCAGGGCGCCAAGCCCGGCCATGGCGGCGTGCTGCCGGCGCCCAAGGTCAGCCACGAGATCTCGCTGACGCGCGGCGTGCCGATGGGCGAGGACTGCATCTCGCCGTCGCGCCATTCGGCCTTCTCGACACCGGTCGAGATGATGCGGTTCATCGCCGAGATGCGCCGCCTGTCGGGCGGCAAGCCGGCCGGCTTCAAGCTCTGCGTCGGCCATGAATGGGAATTCCTGGCCCTCTGCAAGGCGATGCTGGAGACCGACATCTATCCGGACTTCATCGTCGTCGACGGCAAGGAGGGCGGGACCGGCGCCGCGCCCATGGAGTTCATCGACCATATCGGCAAGCCGATGCGCCAGGGCCTGTACTTCGTGCACAATGCCCTGGTCGGCATCGGCGCGCGCGAGCGCGTCAAGCTCGGCGCGGCGGGCAAGATCATCACCGCCTTCGACATCGTGCGCGCCATGGCGCTGGGCGCCGACTGGTGCAACGCGGCCCGCGGCTTCATGTTCGCCGTCGGCTGCATCCAGTCGCAGTCCTGCCATACCGACCGCTGCCCGACCGGCGTGGCCACCCAGGATCCCACGCGCCAGCGCGCGCTGGTCGTGCCCGACAAGATCCAGCGCGTCGTCAACTTCCATCGCGCCACACTGCACGAGCTCGCCGAGCTGACGGCGGCGGCGGGCCTCGACCATCCCAGCGAATTCAAGCCCATCCACATCTCGCGGCGCGTCTCGCCGAGCGAGGTGGTGACCTTCGCCGACATCTATCCGGCGCTCGGCAAGGGCGAGCTGCTGGCCGGCACGGCCAATGCGCGCTGGAGCCAGCCCTGGGCCATGGCCGACGCCCATTCGTTCCGCGCCGCTGGTGTAGCCTGCCCTACCAGGGAGCGTGGCCGAACAGCTCGGCGAAGGCGTCGCGGCTGACCGCGAGCGGAACGATGGGCCGGCCGCCATCGCGCTCGAAGCGGATCGACCAGGCCGAATAGCCGGACATGAAGAAGCGCGCGTCGGCGCCCGCCAGCGTGTCGCCCTCGTCCGGCCCGGCGCCGATCACCTGCGGATACCAGCTGCCGTGCTCGACGATCCGGCGCGGCGCCGACCAGCCCGCGGGATTTGCCAGGTCGTCGTTGAATGAGACGAAGACGCCGCGCTGGACGATGTCGGCCGAGCCCTCCTCGGTCCAGTTCAGCAGCATGACGAAGCCGCCGAGGGGGCGATTGTAGTGGAGGGCGGGGCCCCAGTAGGAGGCCGGGATCGCGGTGCCGCCAGCCGCGCCTGACGCCGAAGATCGGCGTGCCGTCCTGCCCGGCCTCGAGCGGCTGCCAGCGGCCGTCGCGCCACGCTTCGAGACCGTCGGGCCGCGCGCGTCGGGACACCGGGTAGCGCAGCACGGCGATGCCCTGGGCGCGTTCGTCGCCCACATAAGAAGAGTAGTGCACATAGAACCAGTCCGCCCCGCGGTCGGCGACGACGCAGAAGTCGCCGTAGCCGCCCGCCAGGAAGCCGTTCTGGTAGGTGCAGTCCGCATCGCCGTAGGGCGCGCGCAGGATCGTGCCGAGGAAGCGCCAGCTCCGGCCCTCGTCGTCCGACCGCAGCGCGCCGATGTGCGGCAGGAACAGAGGCTTGGCGCAGGGCACGATCTCTTCCGCGTGGTACCAGCCGAACAAGGCGCCGTCGGGCGCGCACCAGACCGACTGGATCCATTTGCCGACCTCGGGCGTGGCATCGTCGAGCAGGCGGACCGGCTCGAACCGGCCCTGCGGCCACAGCGCGTCCACCTCGAGCGACCGCAGCGTGTGGCCGCGCGGCAGGTAGTGCGACACGAAGCAGAGCGTGCGTCCCGCCCGTCGCAACACCGGCGAGTTGGAATCCGTGCGCCGGAGGGACGGCGGGTGCAGCAGCACCGGCTCGGCCGGCGCGATTTTCACGCCGATCTCGGAAAGCGCCGACATTCCAGCCCCCTGCTCATTCCGCGGCGTGACCGGTTCCAGGCCAAACCAGTTGCGCCCCAGACGATATTGGCCCAGCAATGATGCACCAAGAAAATCAGGGAAACGACCATGACCGCTCCGTTCGACGTCGCCCCGTTGCTGGCGCCCGGCACGCCGCCGCCCGCCCTCAAGTGGAACGGCTTTCCGAAGTACAATTTCATCGGCGGCCACAACGACGCCAAGCACGTGCCGGTCGACGCACTGATCGCGGCGGCGACGGCGGTGCTGAAGCGCGAAGGCGCCTCGCTGGCGACCTATGGGCTGAACAGCGGCCCGCTGGGCTACCGGCCGCTGCGCGAGTTCCTGGCCGGCAAGCTCAAGGGCCATGCCGGCATCGACTGCTCGCCCGACGAGATCCTGATCACCTCGGGGTCCATGCAGGGGCTGGAGCTGGTCAACAGCCTGCTGCTCGCCAAGGGCGACACGATCCTGATCGAGCAGGAAACCTATGCCGGCGCGCTGACCAAGCTGACGCGGCTGGGCGTCAATGCGATCGGCATCCCGCTCGACGAGGAAGGCCTGCGCCTCGACGCGCTGAAGCAGAAGCTCGAGGAGCTGAAGCAGAAGGGCATCACGCCGAAATACATCTACACCATTCCGACGGTGCAGAATCCGACCGGCGCCATCATGAGCGAGGCCCGCCGCTCCGAGCTGCTCAAGCTCGCGCGCGAGTACGGCGTCATGATCTTCGAGGACGAGTGCTACTCCGACCTGGTGTGGAGCGGAAAGCGGCCGCCTTCACTCTACGCCATGGCGAACGGCGAGGGCGTGATCCACATCGGCTCGTTCTCCAAGTCGATCGCCCCGGCGCTGCGCGTCGGCTACATCGTCGCCAGATGGGAGATCCTGAGCCGCATCCTGGGACTCAAGCAGGATGCGGGCTCGGGCGCGCTGGAGCAGATGGTGCTGGCGGAGTTCTGCAGGCAGTACTTCGCCGAGCACGTGCCCAGGCTTGCCAAGACGCTGGCCGGCAAGCTGCAGACCCTGCGCGAGGCGCTGGCCGAGCAGTTCGGCACCGCCGCCGAGTTCGGCGACCCGCCGGGCGGCATCTATCTCTGGATCAAGCTGCCCGACAATGTCGACACGGTGAAGCTCGCGCAGGCCGCGCTGGCCGCCGGCGTGTCGCTCAATCCGGGACCGGAATGGTCGACCAACAAGGACCATGCGCGTTGCCGGCTGCGCCTCTGCTTCGCCAACCCCGAGCCGGAGACCATCAAGCAGGGCGTGGCCGTGCTGGCCGAGGTCTGCCGGCGCGAGTTCGGCGTGCCGCTGCGCAGTTCGAACGTGGAGAAGGCCTAACCGTTCGACATCGGCGCACGGCGGCGCGTCGAAAATGCTGTCATCCCGAGGGCGAAGCCCGAGGGACCTTTGAGGCTGCAGGAAAGGTCCCTCGCTGCGCTCGGGATGACAATTTTGTTGTAGCCCCGACTAGGCCTCCGCAATCACCATCCACAGCACGCCGAACTTGTCGGTCACCATGCCGAACTTGGAGGCGAAGAAGGTCTTGCCGAGCGGCATCTGAACCTGGCCGCCCTTGCCGACGGCGGTGAACAGCCTGTCGGCTTCGGCGTCGTTGGCGGCATTGATGGTAAGGCCGAAGCCCTGGAAGGAAGGCTTGCCGGCGCAGTGGCCATCGGAGGCCATGATCTGCGTGTCGCCGACCTTGAAGGCGGCATGCATCACCTTGTTCTCCGAGCCGGGCGGCATCGTGCCGGGCTGCGGCTTCTCCGGGCTTTCGCTGAAGCGCATCATCATGTCGACCTTGGCGCCGAGCGCGCTCTTGTAGAATTCGAGCGCTTCCTCGCACTTGCCGTCGAAGAACACGTAGGGCTGCACGTTCATGACTTTCTCCTTTCAGTCGTCGATGGCCTGGTAGGCCGAGGTCCAGAAATCGCGGAACACGCGGGGCGGCTGCGGCCCCTCCATCATGCGCTGGGTCATCAGGATGCCAGCCATGTCCTCGACAGGGTCGAGATGGGCCGACGTGCCGTAGCCGCCGTCCCAGCCGTAGCGTCCCGGCGTGGTGCAAAGATCGGTGCGCCGCGTGACGACCGCACCGCCCATGCCCCAGCTCGCCCCGGCGCCGAAGAACAGCTCGGTGCCTTCCTTCTGGCGCGGCGTGAGCTGGTCGGACATCATCAACTCGACGGCAGGGCGCGACAGGATGCGTTCGCGGCCGTGTCGCCCCTTGTTCAGCAGCATGCGCTGGAAGGCGAGATGGTCGTCGACGGTCGAGACCAGGCCCGAGCCGCCGGCCTCGAAGGCGCGCGGCTTGCTCCAGCGGCTCTGCCTAGCGTCGTCGAAGAAGACGAGGCCCGGCTTTTCCGGCGACTTCATGTAGGCGCCCGCCAGCCGGTCGAGCTTGCCGGCCGGCACGTCGAAGCCGGTATCGTGCATGCCCAGCGGCTCGAACAGGCGCTCGCGCAGGAACTCTCCCAGGGACCGGCCGGATGCCCGCGCGATCAGCACGCCCAGCACGTCGGAGCCGGTATGGTAGAGCCAGCCTTCGCCCGGCTGGTGGATCAGCGGCAGGCCGCCCAGCCGCTTCATGAACGCGTCCGCCGGCACCTCGGGCTGGAAGGGGCCGGGGTCCACGCCCGCTTCGGCCATGGCCTTCTGGATCGGGTGTTTCGCCGGCCAGACCATCACCGCGCCCAGCCCGAAGGTGAAGGTCAGGAGATCGCGCACCGTGATCGGCCGCCTGGCCGGCACGGCATCGTCGATCGGACTTTCGAGACCCTTGATGACGCGGCGATCGGCGAGCTCGGGCAGAAGATCGTCGACCGCATCGTCGAGCCGCAGCCGGCATTCCTCGACCAGGATCAAGGTCGCCGCCGCGGTGATCGGCTTGCTCATCGAGGCGATGCGGAAGATCGTGTCGCGACCCACCGGAGCGTCGGACTCGAAGGACTGGCGGCCGATCACCTCGACGTGGATCTCGCCGCGGCGGCTCACCAGGGCCACGAGGCCCGGCATGTCGCCGCTCGACACGTGCCGGGCCAGCGCCTCGTGCAGGCGCGCCAACCGGCTCTTGGACAGGCCGCCCGTGCTCACGGGTTCCTCTGGAATTCGGCGTCGACCACGATCTCGATGGCATCGCCAAACAGCGGCGCCAGGCCGAACTCGACGGGAACGATCCTGGTGCGCGCATTGATGCCGAGCCGCGGCTGGCCCATGAAGCCCTTGCCCGCGCCCACCAGCTCGACGTCGAAGGTCACCGGCTGGGTCTTGCCCAGCAGGGTGAACCGGCCCTCGACCTTGGCATGACGGTCGTCGGTCTTCCTGAAGGATGTCGACACGAACGTTGCCTCCGGAAAGCTGCGCGATTTCAGGAAATCGTCGCCTGCAAGCTGCTCGGCAAAGCCCTTGACGTTGGAGGTGATCGACGCGGTCTCGACCTTGGCCGACAGCGCACACCCGGCGGCGTCGCCGGGATCCCAGGTGAGCGTCGCGCTCAGGCGCTCGAAGCGGAAGATGCTCCAGGAGTAGCCGAGGTGCGACACCCGAGCGATGACCGATGCATGATCAGGATCGAGCGTGTAGCTACCGGCCGGCGCCTGCCGGTAGTCGGGCTCGCCCATATAGACGCCGGGCGGCAGGCCGGAAGGCGTCGTCTGCGCAAGGGCTGCGGCCGGAGCCAGGCACAGAAGCAACATGACAAGCGTCTTCAGCATCGAGGCTCCGCCGATTACTTAACCTGTGAGTTAAGAATTAGGAAAGGCGATCGTTCCTGTCAACCGTCTCGACAGGCACGGGCGGGATGGCTAGTCACGACAGCATCATGATCGACATTCGCGCCGGCCGTCAGCCCGCTCTCTCGTCGCACGGCATGGTGACGTCACCGCATGCACTCGCATCCAAGGCCGGCGTCGAGGTGCTGCGCGACGGCGGCTCGGCGATCGATGCTGCGATCGCGGCCAGCGCGGTGCTGTCGGTGGTCTATCCGCACATGACGGGAATCGGCGGCGACGCCTTCTGGCTGATCCACGACGCGGCGAGCGGCGCGGTGCGCTACATCGACGGCGGCGGACGTGCCACGTCGCGCGGCACGATCCAGGCCTTCGCCGCGCGCGGCCTCGCGGAAGTGCCCTATCGCGGCGTGCTGCCGGGCACGCTCACGGTACCGGGCGCGGTGGCGAGCTGGACCATGGCGCATGCGGCCTACGGCCGCCTCACGCTCAAGCGCTGCCTGGAAAGCGCAATCGGCCACGCAAGCAACGGCTTCCCGGTGACGGCGCGGCTGGCGCACTGGCGGGCGCTGGCGCGCGAGGAATTGGCCAAGAGCCCGGAGGCGGCCGCGATCTTCCTGAGGGAAGGCGCCGGGCTCGCCAACCCCGACCTCGCGCGCACGCTGCAGGCGATCGCAAGCGACGGCTGGTACGGTTTCTATGACGGCGAGGTGGCGGGCGAGCTGGTGCGCTATTCCGACGAACAGGGCGGCTTCTTCACGGCGGGCGATCTCAGGGCCCAGGTCGCGCGCTGGGGCGAGCCGATCAAGGGCACCTATCGCGACGTGACGATCTACGAGACGCCGGCGCCGACGCAGGGCTTCGCCGTGCTCGAGATGCTGAACCTGCTCGAGCCCTTCGAATTGCATCGCAAGGCGTTCCTTGGAGCCGACACCGTGCACCTGATGGTGCAGGCCAAGCAGCTCGCCTATCACGATCGCGACCGGCATCTCGCCGATCCGCGCTTCGCCGACGTGCCGATGGCGCGTCTGATCTCCAAGGACTATGCCGGCGAACGGCGCCGCCTGATGGATCCGGCGCGCGCCCTGCCGTGGGACCGCATCCCCTCCTACGGCAGCCTTGCCGGCGACACGGTCTATATCGCCGCCGTCGACAAGGACGGCAACGCCGCCTCGCTGATCCATTCGCTCTATGGCGGCTTCGGCGCCGCGGTGGTGGCCGGCCGCACCGGCGTGGTGCTGCAGAACCGCGCCGCATACTTCTCGCTCGATCCCAAGAGTCCCAATCGGGTCGAACCCGGCAAGACGCCACTGCACACGCTGATCGCCTCGCTGGGCTTTCGCGACGGCAAGCTGTGGAGCGTGCTGGGCTGCATGGGCGCCGACGGCCAGCCGCAGATCCACCTGCAGGCCTATCTCGCCCTGATCGATCACGGGCTCGACATCCAGCAGGCGCTCGAGATGCCGCGCTTCCTGTCCGGCCGCTTCGCCATCGGCGAGGCACGCGACACGCTGCATATCGAGGCGCGCTTCCCGGCGGAGACCGTCGCCGAGCTGGAGCGGCGCGGCCATATGGTCAATCGATGGGGCGACTGGAACGAGCTCGCGGGCCATGCGCACGGCATCACCATCGATCCGGCCACCGGCCTTCGGGCCGGCGGCGCCGACCCGCGCAGCGACGGCGAGGCGATCGGCGCCTAGCGGGACAGCGCGAAACCCTCGTAGCCGTTCCTCACCACGGCCTCACAGCGCTCGATGTAGGCCGGGAAGCCGCCGATATACGGCATGAAAACGCGCGGCTTGCCGGGGATGTTGGCGCCGACATACCAGGAGCTGCAGGAGGAACGGAGCGTCACGTCCGCCACCTGGCCGACATGGCCGACCCAGGCTTCCTCGGCCGCGGCCGTCGGCCTCGATCAGGGTGGCACCCTCGGCGCGCATGTAGTCGAGGCAGCCGGCGATCCAGTCGACGTGCTGCTCGATCGACGGCAGCATGTTGGTCAGCACCGACGGGCTGCCCGGGCCGGTGATGGTGAAGAGGTTGGGGAAGCCCGCCAGGGTCAGGCCGAGATAGGTCTTGGGCCCTTCTTTCCACTTGTCCTGCAACGATCGTCCGCCGCGGCCGCGGATATCGACCCGGAGCAGCGCGCCGGTCATGGCGTCGAAGCCGGTGGCCAGCACCAGGCAGTCGAAGGCGTAGTCCCGGCCCGTGGCGCGCAGGCCGGTCGCGGTGATGCGCTCGATCGGCTGGTCGCTCACATCGACCAGGGTGACGTTGGGCTGGTTGTAGGTCTCCCAGTAGCCGGTATCGACGCACAGCCGCTTGCAGCCGATGACGTTCTTCGGGCTCAGCGCCTCGGCGACCGCGGGATCCTTCACCACGTCGTGGATCTTGGCGCGCACGAAATCAGCCGCCGTCCTGTTCGACTCGTCGTTCAGCAGCAGGTCGGAGAAGGAGGCCATGAAGCCCAGGCCGCCATAGTCCCAGCGCTCCTGGTACTGGCGCCGCCGCTCGGCCTCCGGCGTCTCGACGGCCGACGCCATGTTGATCCGCAGGTCGATGCCGGCAGGCATCGACCTGGCGCGGCGGCGCATCTCGGGATAGTGGGCCTTGACCTCGCGCACATAGGCCGGATCGAGCGGCCTGTTGTGCGCGGGGATGGTGTAATTGGCCGTGCGCTGGAAAACGGTGAGATGGCTCGCCTGCCGGGCGATGAGCGGGATCGACTGGATGGCCGATGAGCCCGTGCCGATCACGCCCACCGTCTTGCCCGAGAAATCCACGCCCTCGTGCGGCCAGTTGCCGGTGTGGTAGGTCGGCCCCTCGAAATCGGCGAGGCCGGGAATTTTCGGCGTGTTGGGCGAGGACAGGCAGCCCATGGCGGTGATCAGGAAGCGCGCTACCACCCTGTCTTGCCTGTCGGTCTCGACCGTCCAGGCATTGGCGCTCTCGTCGAACGTCGCCCTGGTGACCCGCGTCTCGAACCGGATGTCGCGCCGCAGGTCGAAGCGGTCGGCGACATGGTTGGCATAGCGCAGGATCTCCGGCTGCGTGGCGTAGCGTTCGGTCCACTCCCATTCCTGCTGCAGCTCGGCCGAGAACTGGTAGGAATACTGCACGCTCTCCACGTCGCAGCGCGCGCCAGGATAACGGTTCCAGTACCAGGTGCCGCCGACGCCCTTGCCGGCCTCGAATACCCGCGCCGTGAAGCCCTGCTGGCGCAGGCGATGCAGCATGTACAGGCCGCCGAAGCCGGCGCCGATGACCACCGCGTCGAAGTCGGTCGACATACTTCCTCCACAACAAGCAGACGATCTTAGTGCGACAGGGGAGGTGACCGCGCAAGCCTTCCTGTGCCACTCCTTCTCGCGGAGAGAAAGCGCAATGGCCGACGCCGACTATCCGGCAAGCTGGTATGCCGTCACGCGAGATTCGACTCCCGACCGCACGGCGCTGTCGGGCAGGCTCGAAACCGATGTCGCGGTCGTGGGCGGCGGTTTCGCCGGCCTGCACACGGCGCGGCTGCTGGCGATGCGCGGCCTTTCGGTTGCGCTGGTCGAGCGCCGCCGCATCGGCTGGGGCGCTTCCGGCCGCAACGGCGGCTTCGTCGGCGCGGGCTTCGCCCTTCGCTCGGGCGCGCTGATCGACAGGCTGGGATTGGAGCAGGCGCGCCGGCTCTACGCCCAGTCGCAGCGCGGCGTGGCGATCGTGCGCGAGGCCATCGAGGCGCTGGGCCGGCCGGACATTCGCATGGGCTCGGGCAAGCTCACGGTCTCGCGCACCGACCAGGGCGCGGGCTTCGGCGAACGCACCCGCGCGCTGGCCGACAAGCTCGGCGCCCGCTTCGAGCCCTGGGACACCGCGCAAGTGCGCGCCGTCCTCGCGACCGAGCGCTATCACCAGGCCCTTCACGACCCGCAGGCCTTCCACATCAATCCGCTCAATCTCGCCCTGGCGCTGGCGGGCGATATCGAGGCGCGCGGCGGGTCGGTGCATGAGCACACGGAAGCCGCGAACCTCGAACGCGCGGGCGCGGCCTGGCGCCTGCGCACGCCCGGCGGCGAGATCGCGGCGCGCCATGTCGTGCTGGCCGGCAATGCCGATCTCGGCCGCGTGCATCGACGCCTGGCGCGCGCCCTGCTGCCGGTGGCGACCTATGTCGCGGTGACGGCGAAGATCGGCCCGCGTCTCGCCGAAGCCATCCGCTGGTCCGGCGCAATCTCCGACACGCGCCGGGCCGGCAGCTACTATCGCGTCGTCGACGGCGACCGGCTGCTGTGGGGCGGCCGCATCACCACCGACACGCACGAGCCGCCGCGGCTGCGCGACATGATGCGGCGCGACATCCTTTCGGTCTATCCGCAGCTCGGCGACATCGCGATCGACTACGCCTGGCCGGGCCTCATGGGCTACGCGCCGCACATGATGCCGCAGGTCGGCGAGATCGAGCCGGGCCTCTGGATCTGCTCGGCCTTCGGCGGCCATGGGGTTGCCCAGACCGCCGCGGGTGCCGATGCTGTGGCGGCCGGCATTGCGGGCGAGGACGACCGCTGGCGGCTGTTCAGCCCCTTCGGGACGAAATGGGCGGGCGGCCCGCTGGGCCGGGTCGCGACGCAGCTCGTGTACTGGAAGCTGCAGGCGAACGATTGGTGGGACGAGAAACGACAGGCCAGGAACGCGGAGACGCTCAGGACATGACCACATCCAGGATCGGCGATTCGCCCAAGCGTCGCGAGGATGCCCGCCTCGTCACCGGCCACGGCGCCTATCTCGACGACCTGCGCTTCGACGGCGTGGCCCATGCCGTGGTGCTGCGCTCGCCGCATGCGCATGCCTGGATCCACGCCATCGACGCCCACGCCGCGCGGAGCGCGCCCGGCGTTCTGGCGGTGCTGACGGCAAGCGGAAGCCGCGCGGGACGGCCTGAAGCCGTTGCGTCCCTATGCCGAGGCCAACGTCCAGACCGGCGAGCCCTTCGCCTTCGCGCCGCAGCCGCTGCTGGCCGACAGCAAGGTGCGCTTCGTGGGCGAGCCCGTCGCGCTCGTGGTGGCCGAGACCCGGGCCCAGGCGCTCGACGCCGCCGAGCTGATCGAAGTCGACTACGAAGACCTGCCCGCCGTCATGACCGCCGACGCGGCGCGCGCGCCCGGCGCGCCGCTGATCGCCGACGAGGTGCCCGGCAATGTCTGCATCGACTGGCGGACCGGCGACGCCGCGGGCGCCGAGGCCGCCTTCGCCAAGGCCGCGCATGTCGTCGCGCTCAGCCTCGACAACCATCGCATCGTCACCAACCCGATGGAGCCGCGCGGCTGCGTCGGCCGCTTCGATCCCGAGAGCGGCCGCCATACGCTGCATGTGTCGAGCCAGAACATCCACATCAACCGCAACCACGTGGCGCGCGCGCTGGGCGTCGAGCCCAAGGACGTGCGCTTCATCGCGCCCGATGTCGGCGGCGGCTTCGGCGCCAAGAACTTCGCCTATGCCGAGCACGCCCTGGTCCTGTGGGCGGCCCGGCGCACCGGCCGGCCGGTGAAATGGATCGCCAGCCGCAGCGAGGTGTTCCTGGCCGACCACGCCGCGCGCGACATGCAGGCCGAAGCCTCGCTGGCGCTCGACGCGACGGGAAAATTCCTCGCCTTGAAGGTGGCGAGCGCCGCCAATCTCGGCGCCTACATGGCGGGGGCGGGCGGCGGCGTGCAGACCTACCAGTACGTCCACCTGCAGGGCACGGTCTATCGCATCCCCGTCGATCGCGCTGCACGTCGTGGCGGTGCTGACCAACACCGCGCCGATCGGCGTCACGCGCGGGCCGGGCTTCGCCGAGACGGTCAACATCCTGGAGCGGCTGATCGATCTGGCGGCGCACCGGCACGGCTTCGACCGCATGGAGCTGCGGCGGCTCAACATGGTGCCGGCCCGGGAAATGCCGATGACCAACAGCTTCGGCTTCGAGGTCGACAGCGGGACGTTCCCCGAGACGTTCGAGCAGGCGCTGGCGCGCGCCGACCTGGGCGGCTTCGCCGGGCGGCGGCGGCAGAGCGAGGCGGCGGGCCGGCTGCGCGGACTGGGGTTCGCCTACCACATCAAGGGGACCGGCGGGTCGCCGGAGGAGAACGTCGATATCCGCTTCGAGGCGGACGGCACGGTGTCGCTGATCACCGGCACGCAGCATATCGGCCAGGGCCACGAGACGACCTTCCCGCAGATCCTCGCCCATCGGCTGGGCGTGCCCAACGACCGCATCCGCCTGCGCCAGGGCGACACCGACCTGATCGCGACGGGCGGCGGCCACGGCAGCTCGCGCGCCACCTACATGGGCGGCACGGCGATGTGGCGCGCCTCCGACGAGATCATCGCCAAGGGCACCGCGCTCGCCGCCGATGCGCTGGAGGCGGCCGAGGCCGACATCCGCTTCGAGGACGGGCGCTTCGTGGTCTCGGGCACCGACCGCGCCATCGGCCTGATGGACGTCGCCGCGCTCGGCCGCGACAAGGGCAGGCCGCTCGACACCTATCACTTCTGGAAGCGCGAGCACCTGACCTTCCCCAACGGCGCGCATGTCGTGGAGGTCGAGATCGACCGCGACACCGGCGCGGTGCGGCTGGCGCGCTACACCGCGGTCGACGACTACGGCGTGCTGGTCAATCCCATGATCGCGGCCGGCCAGGCGCACGGCGCGATGGCGCAGGGCGTGGGCCAGGCGCTGCTCGAGCACGCGACCTACGATGCGCGCTCGGGGCAGATGGTGGCGGCGTCGTTCATGGACTATGCCCTGCCGCGCGCCGACGACCTGGTCTCGTTCGACCTCGGCTTCAACGGCACGCCCTGCACCACCAACCCGCTGGGCGTGAAGGGCTGCGGCGAGGCGGGCGCCATCGCGGCCTTCCCCGCCATCGCCAACGCCATCCTCGACGCCCTGGCGCCGCTCGGCGTCGCCGGGTTCGAGGGGCCGGCCACGCCGGCGCACATCTGGCAGGCCATGCGGGCGGCACGATGAGGCATCGCGCGCCGGCGGCGGCCCGCAACCGCCAGCCCATCCTCGACGTGCTGCAGCCGCGTCTGCCGGCCGACGGCCTCGTGCTGGAGGTCGCAAGCGGCTCGGGCGAGCACGTCGTTCAATTCGCAGCCGCCCTGCCCGGCCTCGTCTTCCAGCCGAGCGATCCCGACGCCCACGCGCGGGCCAGCATCGACGACTGGGTGGGCACGATCGGTCTTGCCAATGTCCGGGCCGCCGTGGCGCTCGACGCGCAGGCGCCGACATGGCCGGTCGAGCGGGCGGCCGTGGTGCTGTGCATCAACATGATCCACATCTCGCCCTGGGAGGCGACCGTCGGCCTGATCGGCGGCGCGGCGCGCATGTTGCCCGACGACGGGCTTCTCTATCTCTACGGGCCCTATCGTCGCGACGGCCGGCATACGGCGGCGAGCAACGACGCCTTCGACCGCGACCTCAAGCAACGCAATCCGGCCTGGGGCGTGCGCGATCTCGAGGCCGTCGCCAGCCTCGCCACGGAGCACGGCTTCGACGCGCCCGAGATCGTCGACATGCCGGCCAACAATCTGTCGCTCGTCTTCCGCCGATCCTGAGACACGATGCTGCCGGCGCATGTCGGCGGCTCGAGCAGTGCGCCTCGGTCCCGATTCGCAACCCGCCTCCTGCCGAGAGCCGCCGATCTGCTTCCCATTCGCTTGAGGTCCCTTTCGCCTGAGGTCTGCACGGTGGCATTCCGGAGTGGGATGCGGTAACGCTTGAGGCCAGTATCGCGGGGGAGCGTCGTCCGAACTCATGTTCAATCGCAGCCTGATCCTGCTGCCCTTGCTGGCCGCCGCCCTGACGGGCTGCAAGCCCGAGAACAAGTTCCAGCCGCCGCCGCCCGCCGAAATCAGCGTGGCCGTGCCGCTGCAGCAGGACGTGACGCCCTATGAGGTGCTGACCGGCAATACCGTGGCCTTCGCCACCGTCGACCTGGTGGCCCGCGTCAAGGGCTTCCTCACCGGCATCAAGTATGTCGACGGCGCCTTCGCGAAGAAGGACGACGTGCTGTTCCTGATCGAGCAGACGATGTACCAGGCCAACCTCAAGGAGGCCCAGGCCCAGGTCGACGCGGCCAAGGCCGAGCTGGTCCAGTCGGAGGCCGAGTTCACCCGCCAGGAGACGCTGCTGCGCCAGAACGTGTCGGCGCAGAACACCTACGACAAGGCCAAGGCCAAGCGCGACAGCGACCGCGCCAATGTCGAGAACGCCGAGGGCAACCTGATCGTCGCCCAGACCAACCTCAGCTACACGACGGTGCTGGCGCCCTTCAACGGCGTCGTCAGCAAGCATCTGGTGTCGGTCGGCGAGCTGGTCGGCGACACCACGGCGACCAAGCTCGCCACCATCGTTCAGCTCGACCCGATCTATGTCGAGTTCAACGTGAGCGAGCAGGACGTGCTCAAGATCCGCCAGAACCTCCACCGGCGCCTGACGCTCGAGGAGCTGCAGAAGGTGCCGCTCGAGATCGGCCTGATGGACGAGGAAGGCTTCCCGCACAAAGGCTTCCTGAACTATGTCGCGCCCGAGCTCGATCCGGCGACCGGCACGATCCTGGCGCGCGGCCTGTTCGAGAATCCCAAGGGCACCCTGCTGCCAGGCTTCTTCGTGCGCATCCGCGTGCCGCAGGGGCTGGGGGCGGAGAAGGCGCTGCTGGTGCCCAACCGGGTGACCGCCGAGGACCAGGCCGGCAAGTACGTGCTGGTGGTCAACAAGGACAATGTAGTGGAGGAGCGGCGCATCACCACGGGCCAGCTCCTGGTGGGCGGGCTGGTGATCGTCACCGGCGGCCTGAAGCCCGACGAGCGCGTGGTGCTCACGACCAACGGCCGGGCAGTGCCGGGCAACAAGGTGGCACCCAAGGAGACGACCATCGCGCCGCCGCCCGCCGGCGCCAACGCCCTGATGCCCGTACCCGTGCCGACATCGCCCACGCCCACATCGCCCACGGCCGCGCCGGCCGCCGCCACGCCACCCGCGGCCACCAAGCCCGCGACGCCGCCCGCCAGCAAGTGACCCGGCCGGACCCAGATCGATGATTTCCGCGTTCTTCATCAATCGCCCGGTGCTGGCCAACGTGCTGGCGATCGTGATCGTCCTGCTGGGCGGGGTGGCGCTCGCCGTCCTGCCGGTCGCGCAGTATCCCAACATCGTGCCGCCCACGGTGCAGGTGACCACGACCTATCCGGGCGCCAGCGCCAAGACCGTGATCGACAACGTGGCCCTGCCCATCGAGCTGCAGGTCAACGGCGTCGAGGGCATGATCTACATGCAGTCCTACAGCACGGACGCCGGCACCTACACGCTGACCGTGACCTTCGAGATCGGCACCGACCTCGATTTCGCGCAGGTGCTGGTGCAGAACCGGGTCAGCGCCGCGCTCGCCTCGCTGCCGCAGTCGGTGCAGGCGCAGGGCGTCGTGGTCGAGAAGAAGTCGACGTCGATCCTGCAGATCGTCTCGCTGACCTCGCCCACCAAGCAGTTCGACAGCCTCTATATGAGCAACTACGCGACCATCAACCTGATCAACGAGCTGTCGCGCCTGCCCGGCGTCGGCAACACGCAGGTGCTGGGCGTCGGGCAGTATTCCATGCGGGTGTGGCTCGATCCGCAGAAGCTCTACACCTACGGGCTCACCCCCTCGGAAGTGACCCGCACCATCCAGGAGCAGAGCCAGCCGGTGACGGCCGGCCAGGTCGGCATCCCGCCGGCGCCCAAGGGCCAGGATTTCCAGTACACGGTCGACGTGCAGGGACGGCTGAGCTCGCCCGAGGAGTTCGCCAACATCGTCGTCAAGTCCGACCAGGGCAATGGCGGGCGACTCCTGCGGGTGAGGGACATCGGCCGCGTCGAGCTGGGCGCCCAGACCTACGCCCAGACCTTCAAGCTGAACGGCGCGCCGGGCGCCGGCATCGCGATCTACCAGCTGCCCAACGCCAACGCGCTCGACGTCGCCAATCGCGTCAGGGCCAAGATGGCCGAGCTCGCCAAGGCCTTCCCGAAGGGCCTCGCCTACAGCATCTCCTTCGACACGACCATGTTCGTGAACGCGTCGATCCACGAGGTCTTCCTGACCCTGATCGAGGCCGGCATCCTGGTGCTGATCGTGATCGTGGTGTTCCTGCAGGACTGGCGGGCGATGCTGGTGCCGGCGACGACGATTCCCGTCACCATCATCGGCGCCTTCGCCGCCATGGCGGCGCTGGGCTTCACGGTCAACACCACGACCATGTTCGGCATCGTGCTGGCGATCGGCATCGTGGTCGACGATGCGATCGTGATCGTCGAGGGCGTGGCGCACCATATCGAGCGCGGCCTGTCGCCCCACGACGCCGCCATCAAGGCGATGGACGAGCTGTTCGGCCCGGTCATCGGCATCACGCTGGTGCTGATGTCGGTGTTCCTGCCGGCCGCCTTCGTGCCCGGCCTCACCGGCAAGATGTTCGCGCAGTTCGCGCTGGTGATCGCCGCCACCGCCTTCATCAGCGCGATCAACGCCGCGACGCTCAAGCCCACCCAGTGCGCGCTGTGGCTGCGCGCGGCGATGCCGCCCGAGCAGCGCAACTTCTTCTTCCGCGGCTTCAACGCCGTCTACCAGCGGGTCGAGAACGGCTATGCCTGGCTGATCGGCGCCATGGTCAAGCGCGCCGTCATCATGGTGCTGCTGTCCTTCGTGCTGGCCGGGCTCGGCGCCTGGGGCGTGGCGCGCCTGCCGACGGCCTTCATCCCCAACGAGGACCAGGGCTACATGCTGATCGGCGTGCAGCTTCCCGACGGCGCCTCGCTCGAGCGCACCGACGCGGCGCTGGCCCAGGTCAGCACCATCGCCCAGGCGACGCCGGGCGTGGAGTATGTCGTGGCCATCTCGGGCCTGTCGGTGCTCGACAGCAACTCGGCACTGGCCAATGCCGGCGTCGCCTACGTGATCCTGAAGGACTGGAGCGTGCGCGACAGCCAGCCGGGCCAGGACCTGCGCTCGATCGTGATGCATATCGCGGAGGCCACCCAGGTCCTGCAGGACGGCCGGGCGTTTCCGCTGGTGCCGCCGGCGATCCAGGGCATCGGCAATGCCGGCGGCTTCCAGATGCAGGTCGAGCAGAAGGACGGCAGCTTCGACTACGTGAAGCTGCAGAACGCCACGGTCAACGTCATCGAGCAGGCGCGCACGCAGTCGGCGCTCACCAACCTCGTGACCTCGTTCCGCGCCGGCGCGCCGCACGTGCGCGTCGAGGTCGACCGTTCCAAGGCCGAGACCCTGAAGGTCTCGATCGGCGAGGTCTTCACCACGCTGTCGTCCTATCTCGGCTCGTCCTACGTCAACCGCTTCAACAAGTTCGGCCTCACCCTGCAGGTCTTCCTGCAGGCCGATTCGCAGTACCGCACCAAGCCCGAGGACATCCTGAAGCTGCAGGTGCGCAACGCCGACGGCCAGATGGTGCCGATCGGCGCGCTGGCGACCCTGCACAACGATTCCGGACCGCCGCTGATCAGCCTCTACAACCTCTACCCCTCGGCCGCGATCGTCGGCGCGCCGGCACCGGGCTTCAGCTCGGGCGAGGCGATGTCGCTGATGGACCAGATCGCCACGGCCACGCTGCCGCCCGGCACCGGCTTCGAATGGACGGCGATGTCGTATCAGGAGAACATCGTCGGCAACCAGATCCTCTACGTCTTCGGCCTGGCGATCCTGCTGGTCTATCTCTGTCTCGCCGGCCAGTACGAGAGCTGGGTCGCGCCGCTGGCCGTCATCCTGGCCGTGCCCCTGGCGCTGATCGGCCCGGCCGTCGCGCTGGGCAGCATCGGGCTCGCCAACAACCTCTACACCCAGATCGGCCTCATGCTGCTGATCGCGCTCGGCGCCAAGAACGCCATCCTGATCGTCGAGGTGGCGCGCGAGGTGCGCATCGTCGAGAGCAAGGACATCCGCGAGGCCGCCGTGCTCGCCGCGCGCACCCGCTTCCGGCCGATCCTGATGACCTCCTTCGCCTTCATCCTGGGCGTGGTGCCGCTGGTCACCGCGACCGGCGCCGGCGCCAACTCGCGCATCTCGCTCGGCCTCGCGGTGATGAGCGGCATGATCGCCTCGACCTGCCTGGCCGTGCTGTTCGTGCCGTCGTTCTTCACGGTGCTGCAGCGCTACGAGGAGTGGCGCAAGCGGGGCAAGGCACCCCGGCGGGCCGCCGCCGCCCCCTCGACCTGAGGCGGCGCCGGGCGGCGGGGAGGTTTCCGACCTTTCCGACCTTTCCGTCCATCGATTTCGAGCGGCCGGCGCCCCAGGCGGACCGGTGGCGCCGCGGGAAAAACCCTGGACGCCGAAACGCTGGACGCCGTCGGAAGGCGTCCAGGGAAATCCCGCGCCACTGGACAATGCGGATTGGAGCATGACGCCGAGCCTCATCCCGTGAGTGTCGGCCCCTCAAGGACATAACATTGCGCTGGGTTGTCAAGTGCACATAGTTTGCCGGCGAGTTTTTGCGTCCCATAAAGAGAGCGAAAAAATGCGCCCGCTGTGCTCGAAGTGACAGCTACGACTTACCGGCCAAGCAGTACGTTCCTCAGCGCGACGGCGTCGTTGTGCCGCTCGTCGTGGGCCGCGAACACGAAGGTTATGGTCTTCCTGCGCGCCATGTCGCGCAACGTGGCGAGTTGCTCGGGATGGCAGCGCACTTCGGCCGCGTAACGGCGGCGAAATTCCGTCCAGCGCGCCGGCTCGTGGCCGAACCACTTCCGCAAACCGGCGCTGGGCGCAATATCCTTCATCCAAAGGTCGATCGCGGCGGCGGCCTTGCTGACGCCGCGCGGCCAGAGGCGGTCCACCAGTATCCGCGTGCCGTCGGCGGCCGCGGGCGGTGCGTAGGCCCGCTTCAGCTTGATGCGACGCGCCGTGATTCGTCTGGGCATCGGAGACACCTTGCAGGCATGCCAAGAAGATCATGCGGCCGCGGCGAAATCGTGACAACCACGCAGGAGGCCGACCCATGACCCTCGCCATCGACCGTTTCTACCAGAGACTCGCCGAGGAGACGCCCGATGCCATCGTCTACGCCGACGCCGAGGGCCGCATCGGCTTCTGGAACAGGGGCGCCGAGCGCATCTTCGGCTTCTCCGCGGCCGAGGCGATGGGAAAGTCGCTCGACATCATCATCCCGGAGAGTTTGCACAACCGTCATTGGACCGGCTACGCGCAGACCATGCAAAGCGGCAGTTCGCGCTACGGCGCAGGCGACCTGCTTGCGGTGCCGGCACTGCGCAAGGACGGCTCGCGGATCTCGGTCGAGTTCACCATCCTGCCGTTCCGCGACCAGGACGGCCGGATGGCGGGGATCGCCGCGACCTTGCGCGACGTCACCAAGCGCTTCGAAGAGATGAAGGAGCTGCGCCGGCTGGCGGCGGCCCGGCCAGCGGGACCGTCAACTTGAACGGACGTGTTGCGGGGAACGGCGTGCCGGGGTGGCCGTCCCGATCCCTCACACGGATATTCCCTGTGCCGCCAGGTCCAGCCCGTAGATCCGGCAGGCATTGTCGAGGAACAGCGCCCCCTTTTCGTCGGCCGAGGCGCCGGCGGCGAGGCGCTTGAAGGCGTTCCACATCACCCGCCAGCTACAGGTGCCCTTGTCGACCGGGAAGTTGCTCTCGAACATCGCGCGCCGGACGCCGAAGGCGTCGAGGCAGAGCTCGACGTAGGGCCGCCAGGCCTCGGCGAGCTGCTGCGAGGTGGGCGGGCGCGGGCGGGTCGGGAAGTCGAAGCCCAGCACGTGCATGCCCATGCCGCCCAGCTTGACCTGGACGTTGGGGCAGCGCGCCAGCGCGCGCATCGATCTGCTCCATTCGGCGAAGACCGCGTCGCGCTTGCCGGCGTAGGGCCCGAAGGTCGCGGGGCCGCCGATGTGGTCGCAAATGATCGTGGTGTCGGGGAAGGCCTGCGCGAGGTCCATCAGGTCGCCAAGCTGCGTGTGCAGCAGCCAGGCGTCGAAGGTGAGGCCCAGCGGCGCCAGCGCGGCGAAGCCCTTGCGGAACTCCGGGTCGAGCAGCAGCCCGGGCGGCGGGTTGGCGCTGGTGGCGCGCAGGCCATCCCTGTGCCAGGCGGCGACGTTGCGGATGCCGCGGAAACGACCGCCCGCCGCGGCGACGTGCGCTTCCAGCGCGGCGCGGGCGCGGCCGCCGAAGCGCAGGTCGACGTTGCCGATGATGCCGGCGCAGGCCCGGGCCGGGCCGTAGAGGCCGCTGGCGCTCATCGCCGCGACACCGTTGACGAACTCGGTCTCGCCCAGGGACTTGAGCTCGTTCGGCCCATAGGGTCGGTAGAAGACGCGGCACTCGACGAACAGCGAGGCAACGAGGCGGTGCCCGGTGGCAAGGTCGGCGAGGAATTCGGGCAGCATGTAGCTGTGGCCCGGCATGTCCATCAGGTGATGGTGCGGATCGACGATCGGCAGATCGGGCTCGAGCACCGGCTCGTCCTCGTGCAGGGCGAGCCACTCGGGGCGCACTTTCAGGAAGGCGTCGGGAAACCTGCTTCCGGCGTCGTTCATGGCGCGGTCTCCATGGTGTGGCCCCCATGGTGTGGTTCGGGGGCGGCGGTCGACGTTGGCGGGCCGAAGGCGCCCTCGGCAGCAAGCGCCGCGCAGCGGACGTCGTCGTAGCCCAGCAGCCCGGTGAGCACGGCGCGCGCGTGCTGGCCGAGGGCCGGCGCCGGCACGGGCGCGGCGGTCGGCGTATGCGAGAAGCGGAACGGCGGGCCGATGTTGGGCACGCTGCCGGCGGTTTCGTGCGGCACGGAACGGGCGAGACCGCGCGCCTCCATCTCGGGGCTGGCGAAGGCCTCGGCCAGGGTGCGCACCGGGCCGGCCGGCACGTTGGCGGCCTGCAGGCGCGCCATCCATTCGCCGCGCGGCCGGCCGGCGAAAGCCGCACCGAGCGCCTCGAACAGAGCCGGGCGGTTGGCGGCGCGGTCGCGGTTGGTGGCGAAGCGCGGATCGTCGGCGAGGTCGGGCCGGCCCAGCACCTCGACGACGAGGCGGCGGTAGAGCCGGTCGTTGACGCAGCACAGGTAGAACGGCCCGTCGCTGGCCTCGAACAGGCCGACCGGCGCGGCGCCGGGCGGCGCCTGGCCGAAGCGGCCGGGCGTGCCGCCGTCGATCAGGTGGGACATGCCGTAGAGCGCGCCGAGATTGGCCGCGGTGTCGAACAGCGCCACCTCGACATGCTGGCCGCGCCCGGTGTGCTGGCGGGCGAGCAGGCCGGCGAGCACGGCATTGCAGGCCATCATGCCGGTCGAGACGTCGACCACCGGCGGGCCGATACGCACCGGCGGCCCGTCGGCAAAGCCGTTGAGGGACATCAGGCCGCTCTCGGCCTGCACGACCGGGTCGTAGCCCGAGCGACGGGCGACGGCGCCAGTGCGGCCGTAGGCCGAGACCGAGCAGTAGACGAGGCGCGGGTTGACCTTGGCCACTTCGTCGTAGTCCAGCCCGAGCCGCTCCATGACGCCGGGGGTGAAATTCTCGACCAGCACGTCGGCGCGGCGCACCAGGTCGAGGGCGACCGCGTGGCCGGCCGGCGTGGCGAGATCGAGGACGAGGCTCTGCTTGCCGCGGTTCAGCGTGAGGAAGGCCGCGGTCAGGCCGCCGATCGAGGCCTGGCTGGCGTGGCGCATGTCGTCGCCGTCGGGATGCTCGATCTTGACCACCCGGGCGCCGAGGTCGGCGAGCAGCTGGGTGCAGACCGGGCCGGCCAGCACGCGTGAGAAATCGGCGACCAGGGCGCCGTCGAGCGGGGTCGGCGCGCCGGCCGGGCGCGCATCGTGCGGCGGCAGCTCGGGGCGGCCGCCGGGACTTCCGTTCATTGTCGTCAGGCTCCGACGCCTCGCACCAGGCGGCCGGGCAGCGCGCCGGTCGGCCGGTCGTCGCGTTGGGTCACGACGCCGGAGACGATGGTGGCGCGATAGCCGATGGCGTCCTGCAGCAGGCGGCGGCCGCCGGCCGGCAGGTCGTAGGCGACGCGCGGGGCGGCGAGCTGCAGATGGTCGTAGTCGATGACGTTGAGATCGGCCTTGCAGCCTGGTGCGATCAGGCCGCGATCGGCGAGGCCGACGGCGAGCGCGTTGTCGCGGCTGAGCGCCTTGACCATCTCCGCCACCGGGAAGCGGCGGCCGTTGCGACGGTCGCGCGTCCAGTGGGCGAGCATGAAGGTGGGCAGGCTGGCGTCGCAGATGAAGCCATAATGCGCGCCACCGTCGCCCAGGCTCACCAGGCTGTCGCGGTGGCCGAGCATCTCGGCGCAGGCGTCGAGGTTGCCAGCGGCGTAGTTGAGCAGCGGACGGTAGAAGGTCGCCTTGCCGTCGCGCTCGAGCAGCAGCTCGTAGGCGAGCTCGGCGGGATCGCGGCCGGCGGCGCGCGCGCGGCCGGCGATGCTGTCGGACGCCGGCGGCTCGTAGTCGGGCGGATCGGACAGCGGATAGAGGCGCTCGAAGTTGAACAGGCGGTCCCGCTGCGCGCGATCGGCCGGCGCCTCGGCGAGCAGCCGCGCCTTGAAGGCGGGATCGCGCAGGGCGGCGATCTTGGCGGCGAGCGACAGGTCGGCGATCCCGGCCCAGCTCGGATGGCTGCTGAAGGGATTGAGCGAGAGCTCGAGGCCGTAGACCAGGCCGACGGCGCGACCGCAGACCTGCGCCTTGATCGACAGGCCGGAATCGACGGCGCCTTCGATGAGCTCCAGCGCGTGGCGCCACTTGTCGGGCGCGCGATCGGCCTGACCGAGCGAGATCGAGAGCGGCCGGCCGGAGCGGCGGGCGAGCCCGCTCAGCATGGCGAACTCGGCATCGTCGGAGGGACGGTCGGTGACGACCTGCAGCACGCCGCGGCCGGTCCGGCCGATCGCCTCGGCGATGGCGACGAGCTCGGGCTCGTAGGCGTGGAGCGTGGGCGTCGGCTGGCCGTCGCTGCTGCGATGGGCGAGCGTGCGCGAGGTCGAGAAGCCGAGCGCGCCGGCCTGCACGCCTTCGGCGGCGAGACGCGCCATCGCGGCGGCGTCCGCCTCGGTGGCGGGCTCGCGATCGGCGGCGCGTTTGCCCATGACGTAGATGCGCAGCGCGGCGTGCGGCACCTGGCTGCCGAGGTCGATGTCGAACTGCCGCTTCGACAGCGAGTCGAGATAGTCGGGGAAGGATTCCCAGCCCCACGGCAGGCCTTCCTCGAGGACGATTCCGGGGATGTCCTCGACGCCCTCCATCAGGCGCACCAGCATGTCGCGCTCGTCGGGCCGGCAGGGTGCGAAGCCGACGCCGCAATTGCCCATGATCGCCGTGGTCACGCCGTGCGACGACGAGGGCGCGATGCGACTGCTCCAGGTCGCCTGGCCGTCGTAGTGGGTGTGGATGTCGACGAAGCCGGGCGTCACGAGCAGGCCCCTGGCGTCGATCTCCTCGTCGATCTCCTCGGCGGCGCGGCCGGTGACCTGTCCCACTTCGACGATGCGGCCGTCCTCGATCGCGACGTCGGCGGTGCGCGGGGCGCTGCCCGTGCCGTCGACGACAGTGCCGCCGCGAATGATCAGCCTCGCCATCATGTCCTCCCTTTTTCCCGGTCCGGAAGACTGCGGGGAGCGCGGAGGCCCTTCAATCGATTTCGGAGAATGTGTCGTATGCATTCACATATGTGAACACGCATGGCTGGGTTGCGAGAGCATGGCTTGAGGAGGCGGATGCCGCCGCCACACTCCGCCCACGCAAAGGGAGGACTTTCAATGAACAAGATCACCATGCGGCGCCGTCCGCTGATCGCGGCCCTCGCCGCCGCGCCGTTCGCCGCGCCGGCGGTGGTGCGGGCGCAGGCCAAGATCGTCATTCCGCTGGCCACCTGGGGCAGCCCGACACACATCAACATCGTGCAGTTCCTGGGGCCGCTCGAGGCGGCGCTGCAGCGCGACACCAAGGGGCGCATCACCGTCAAGCACTACCCGGCGGGCCAGCTCGCGCAGGACGTCGACATGCCGATCGCCATCCCGACCGGCAAGGTGAAGTTCGGCTGGATCACCGTGCAGGGCTGGTCCGGGCTGATCAAGGATGTCGGCGCGCTGTCCCTGCCGACGGCAATGACCATGGAGCAGGTCGCCGCGGCGTGCGACCAGCCGGGCGGCTTCAAGGAGACGCTCGACAAGGAGTTCCGCACCAAGGGCGCGACGCTGCTCGCCATGACCGACATCGGCTCGCCGGCCATCGTGTCGTCGAAGAAGATCCTGGCGCCCGGCGACGTCAAGGGCCTGCGCATGCGTGCCCCGGCCGAGATGCATGCGGAGCTGATCAAGGTGCTGGGCGGCTCGCCGGTCGCCATTCCCTTCGCCGAGGTCTACACCGCTCTGCAGCACGGCACGATCGATTCGGCGATCATCGGCTTCCAGGGCATCCAGTCGCAGCGCGTCTACGAGGTCGTCAAGTTCGCCATCATCCCGGGCTCGTTCACCGGCACCGGCATGCAGGGCTTCGCGGCCAACCTGCAATGGTGGAACGGCTTCTCGAAGGCCGACCGCGAGACCATCGCCCACGCGATCCGCGAGGCCGAGCTCGCTTGCCGCGCGGCGATCATCAAGGACCGCGCCGGGCTCGCCGACCTGTATCGGCAGAAGGGCATGGACGTGACGATGCTCGAGCCCTCGATGCCGCAATTCGCGCAGTGGCGCGACGCGACGGCGCCGCTGCTCGCCAAGGGCGACGGCTTCAGCAAGGAGATGATGGCGCCGATCCGCGCCGCCAGCGGCGGCAAGTGAGCCTCGAAGACAAAAGAGGCGGCCCCGGAGGTCGCCGAGCGGGGGGCCTTCTTCCGCTTCGTCGCCGCGATCAGCCGGGCCGGCGCCTGGCTGGGCGGCGCGACCCTGATCGCCATCACCCTGATCGTGACCTACGACGTGTTCGCCCGCTTCCTCGGTCATCCGACCGACTGGGCAACCGAGGTCGCGGGCTACATGGTGATCGGCGTCGCCGTGCTGGGCGCCGCGGAGACGCTGCGCCACAACGAGCATTTCGCCATGCACCTGGTGGTCGACATGCTGCGGCCGCGCACGCGGCGGCGGCTCGGACTGGTGGTGTGGAGCATCGTGACGATGCTGGTCGCCGGCCTGTGCTGGGGGCTGCTGGCGCTGGTCGACAATTCGCTGCAGTACGGCCTGCGCTCGTCGACCATCGTCGGCGCGCCGCTCGCGGTGCCGCAGCTGGTACTGCTCGCGGGTTTCGTGGCGCTGCTGCTGGCGCTGGTCGCGCGGGTCGCCGCCCTGGTCCATCGCATCCGCTCGCGGGAGTAGCGCCCGTGGAAGCGCTCGGCATCCTGCTGTTCTTCTTCGCCCTGGTGATCGCCGGCACGCCGATCTTCGGCGCCATGGGGATCGCGGCGTTGAGCGGCGTGTGGCTGCTCGACGAGAGCACCACGCCGCTGCTCAATCTCGGCCTCACCGTCTACCAGTCGCTCGGCAACTTCCTGCTGATCGCGGTGCCGCTCTACATCTTCGCCGGCACGCTGATGGAGGTGGCCGGGCTCAACGAAAAGCTGTTCAGGTTCGCGCGCGCCTGGGTCGGCGCGGTGCCGGGCGGGCTCGGCGTGTCGACGGTCGTCGCCTGCGCCATCTTCGCGGCGATCTGCGGCTCGTCGGTGGCGACCGCGGTCACCATCGGGCTGGTCGCCTTCCCCGCCCTGGTGCGCGGCGGCTACACGCCGCATTTCAGCGGCTCGCTGATCGCCGCCGGCGGCACGCTCGGCATCCTGATCCCGCCCAGCATCGCCATGATCATCTTCGGCGTGCTGACCGAGCAGTCGATCGCCCAGCTGTTCATCGCCGGCGCCGTGCCCGGCGTGCTGCTGGCCGGGCTGATGTCGCTCCATTCCGTGTTCTTCTCCGGCGTGCGCTCGGACCCCGAGACCTTCACCTGGGCGGAGCGGCTGCGGGTGACGCGCGAGGCGATCCTGGTGCTGCTGCTGCCGCTCGGCGTGCTGTTCAGTATCTACAGCGGGCTCGCGACCCCGACCGAGGTGGCGGCGCTCGCCGTCAGCTACGTGGTCGTCGTCGGCATCGCCACCCGGACGCTCGGCTGGCGGCACTTCTGGGGCGCGACGATGAAGGCGACTCGCACCAGCGTCATGATCTTCATGATGATCGCCTTCGGCCAGGCGCTGACCGAGTTCTTCACCCTGACCGGCCTGCCGCAGATGGTGGTGGACCTGGTGGCGCAGTCGGGCTTCGGCTACCTCGCCGTCGTCACCCTGATGGTGCTGATCTACATCCTGCTCGGCACCTTCCTCGAGGCGACGTCGATGATGCTGGTGTCGGTGCCGATCATGTTCCCGCTGGCCAAGGCGATCGGCATGGACCCGCTGGCCTTCGGCGTGTTCGTCGTGCTGGCGGTCGAGGTGGCGCAGATCCATCCGCCGTTCGGCATCAACCTCTATGCGCTGTCCGGCATCGGCAAGGTGCATATCGGGCGCATGTCGATCAGCGTCATCCCCTACGTCCTGATGATGATCGGCATGATGTTCGCCATCTCGATCTTCCCCCAGATCGTGACCTGGCTGCCGGGCACGATGCGCTGAGGGACGCGCTACGACTTGCCGAAATGGCGGTCGAGCGCGCGGCGCATGCCGCGCACGATCTCGCGCTCGCGCGCCTGCAGGCGGTCGACCGGCCCGCCGGCGCCGATTGCGACCCGGCGGTCGGGCACGCTGCCGGGCAGGTTCATGGCGATGATGCCGCTGCCGGCGACATAGGTGTTGTAGGAGCGGGCGTAGCCCAGTGCCCGCACCTCCTCGACGATGGCGAGGAGCGCCTTGAGGTCGACCGGCGCCTCCCGGCCGGTCCTGTTGAGACGCTCGACGATGGCGGCGATCTCGGCGTTCTCGCACTGGCTGAGCAGCGCCCAGCCCATGCCCGAACGATGCAAGGGCCGCACCGTGCCGGGCGGCACGTTGAGCATGATCGGGTAGATGCCGGGAATGATGTGCACGTACTGCGCCTCGAGGTCCTTGCGGACGCCCAGGATGATGGTCTCGCCGATCAGGCTGTGCAGGTCGCCCATCAGCGCCATCAGGTTGCCCTGGCCGAACAGCGCGCCGTGCAGATACTCCGAGACGATGGCGATGCGGATGGTCGGGAAGTAAAGGCGGTCGCGCCGGTCGAAGCTCAGATAGCCCAGGGTCACCATGCTCTTCAGCAGGGCCGACGTGCTCGACACGGGATAGTTGAGCCGTCTGGCGATGTCGATCGCCAGCATCGGTTTGCGGACCTCGTTGAAGGCTTCGATGATCTCGAAGACACGCCCGACCGACTTCACGACCGAGTTGGGGGCCCGTGCGGCGTCGGAGGGGGACCTAGGCATCAGCGCCTCTATAGACTCCTCTGCCCCCGATGGGGGAGAGGAGAACCGCCTCGCGGCGCCGCTGTCCCGTCTTCCCTTCCCCAGTCGCGCCTGGCCCCGTGGTGCCGGACGGGGATATTCCGATCAACAGGGGACATGACGCGCGCACAACGGGCGATCAAAAGTCGTTGCCCGAGGTTCTCTGTTTTGTCCAGGAATGGCGTCCCACCGTAGATGAAAGCGAGAACTACATACTGCCCTGGGGCACTCTGAGATTTAGCGCCAAGCTGTCCCAGGATGTCGAGCGCCGTCCGGCTTTGACCGACACTACGCCCCCTGAGGACGCGATGTTGGTCAGGCAGCCCTAGCAGTGCCGCAGGCGAGATCGGAGATTTCATGGGGCTCGTTATGTGCTCTGTCCTGATAAAGCACGATTCGCTCGGCGGTCAGAAAGGTTCCCGGGTTCTGCGGATCAACGGGGTCCCTTCCCTGAAAGACGCCACCATCATGCCAATCCTGCGCGACCAGGCTGGCCTTAGAGGAAAGCGATAGCGGAGCCTGGTCTCCGATCGCTCCGCGCGGGCTCGGGCTAACGCCAGCTTCGCATCCGTGACGCAGTTGAGCGGATCAATGATGATCCATCGGCCGACAGCCGGCCGCTGATCGACTCCCGGCATTCAGTCAGTTGATTGCCGTTGCAATACTCCTGCCATCGCGTTCGATCTTGGCAATCTGGCGCAGCTTGTCGTTGTCTAAAACGACGATCTCATCGCTCCCCATGGGACCGACTATCTCCATGGTCAGACCAAGATAATCGGCGATCTCGGCACGGCTCATCTTCAGCAAGAATAGACCCGACGAGACAGCGCGCTGTCGATAGAGCGTGTCGATCTCGGCGAGGAAATGGGCCACCCGCTCGGTAGACCTGAGCCGGCCCAGCACCAGCATGGCCTCGCCCGACTGCTTCAGGACGGCGGACAAGGCCTCGGCCAGCGCCACAGCGAGGTCTGGATGCTTGGCTGCGAAGGTATCGAAACCGCGTCGATCGAACGCGCAAGCCTCGACATCGGCGAGCGCCGGACCTTCGAACGCGGACTTGCCGTCATTGTCGAGATATCCCACGCAGTCGCCGGGGGCGCGAACAGCTACGATCTGCCGGCGTCCGTCATCGAGGGTGCGCGAGACCGCCACGATGCCCGACCTGATCTTGAAGAACGCGCCCATGGGGGCGCAGGCGTGAAAGATAGTCTCGCGCCTCTTCCAGTGGCGGATGCCACCTCGCGCAGGAGAAGACGCCGATATTGCCGCCGTCGAAGCAACACCCGTCTCTATTGACCAGTTAGGCCCGCGGTCACGTCCCTCTGGTGCCCGGGTCGGACACTCGTATGACTTGAACTGTCAAACCGTGCAACGAGGGGCGATACAGGCTCTTTCCGCCAATCTTGGCGAGAGACCCGAAATCATTCAGTCTCTACTCGCCAATGATAGCCAATCGAATTTCGACCATCCTTGCGACTGCATTGCTTGCCTTGGCGGCAGGCGCTTGCAGCAGCATTGGTCCATCGACCGTTCCACGCGACCGCTCCGACTACGGGGCAGCGATCGGCGACTCATGGAAGCAGCAAACCCTGCTCAACATCGTCAAGCTCCGCTACGGCGACTTCCCGGTATTCATGGAAATCGCCCAGGTGATCGCCGGCTATCAACTCCAGACCACGGTGGGCGCCGGTGTTTCCGCCCAGAACTACATAACTACATCTGTTGGAGTGCCGGCCGCCATCGCCGGCAGCGCAGCTGCAGCTGCTACCTACATCGATCGCCCGACCGTCATCTACGCGCCCCTGACCGGGAACGACTTTCTCAAGAAGCTGCTGACGCCAATCCCTCCAACCGCCGTGCTGTTTCTGCTGCAGTCCGGCTATCCCGCCACCCTTGTCATGCCGATCGCCGTCGAGTTCGATTAATGGCGTTGTCAACGAATCCAGGCGTGCGGGCATGAGCCGGCCAGGTGATCCCCAGTTCTCCCGGCTTGTCCAACTTCTTTATGAATTGCAGCTTGCGAATGCACTCCAGATCCGGATCGAGCGGTCGAAAGACAACTCCGAGACCTCCGTCATAGGGTTTCCGCCCACCAACGTGGCACCCGATGTCGCCGCGAAGGTCACGGAAATGACACGCATCCTGCACATTACCGGGCGCGGGCAGAGCCATCGGGTTCGCTATGGTGGCTGGTCCGGAAGGGGCGATGAAATCGCGATGATGACCCGATCCATGCTGCAGGTCATGATCGAGCTCGGTATCCTTGCGCAGGTACCGGAAGCCGATATTGCAGGCGGCAAGGCGACACCCGGCACAGGCCCCGTCGCGACGGCTACCGGCGGACCACCCCTCCTGAACATCATGAGCGGAGCGACGGCGCCAGCCGACGCCTACGCCGCCATCCCGTACAAAGGGCGTTGGTTCTGGATCGCAGATTCCGACATCCGCTCGAAATCGGTATTCACCAGCGTGATGCTGCTCTTTTCGATCTCGGACGTCGGCGCGCGCTCGGCCCCGCCAGTCGTCACCGTTCCCGCCAACGGATGACCTGGCGCGGCACCGGGCCGCTACCGTCCAACAAGAAGTAAGACTCGGTCATGTGAGGGTTTGTGCACTCCGGCAGGAGCCGGAACGTGCTCGAGTGTCGAACCATGGCCAGCGAGTTGTGGTGGGCCAACGGCTCATGCAGTCGGCGAGCGATCTCTTCCTGGGCTGGGGGCGCGGTAACAAAGGGCGCGATTTCTATGTCCGCCAGCTTCGCGACATGAAGATGAGCGCGATCATCGAGGACTTCGATGCAGGAGATCTCAGGGCCTCTGGGCGAGTTTGTGGCTGGGAGACCAAGAGACTGCGAGGTTACGTCTGACATGGAGGGGATTCCTCCAGTGCTAACTCAGGGGGTCTTGCCACGCGGCGCGTGGCCCTCCGCTACCTACGGTTGAATATATTTGTAAATTGGCGCTTCGGTTGGACTACTAAATGCCATAGCCGGGATTGTCATTTCAGCAGCGGACAGACGGGGCCGTGTGGATTCCCAGTCCTTCAACGACCTCGTAGCGGCCGGTTCGGCCTTGCTCTTTATTTCACTTCCACCACGGGAGGCGGTGTGTAGGCCTTCGCATTGGACAACGACTCGACCATGGCCGGACCAGGCGCATAGGCTCGTGGAATCAAGAAGAACGGCCCTACAGGGGCGGGCAGCCAATTGGACTCCTTGTCCGCGCCGGGGCTGTCCTTTTGGATGTAGATGGTGAGCGATCCGTCACTGTTCTTCTTCATCGGCGTGTCGCTCCCCAGGAAGTAGCGGCCGATCGGATTGGCAACGGTGTAGTAGTTGCTGGCGTCGTACATAGTCAGAGACCAGAAGCCGGGAGCGATGTAAGGCGGCGTTTCCTTGAAGGTGACCGTATACTTCTTGGCACCCGTCAGCTGCTCGCCGTTACTGTCCAACGTGCCCTGGTAATAGACCGCCTCCTTGGGTGTGTTGGCCGTCAGCCCGATGCGGGCGATGATTGCGCGGATCCGATAGTCCGTCTGCGAATTGCCAATCGACGGCGGCGGCATGAACCAACCATTGACGACCTGACCGAAGGGCAGGTTACTCAACATCGGTCCGATGTCCTTGGCGGCCCGCTCCATGGCTTTGACCACGATGGGATCCAGATTCGTGCGATCCCAACGCTTGCCCAACTTGATTCCCAGGGGTTCGAAATTCGGCAATACGGCCGTTGCCTGGTCCTGGGGCGGCGGGTTCTCATTGATCACGTCGGAGAAGATTTCCCAGAACTGCAGCGGATCCGTGAAGTTCATCGCGCTGGCAGGCTGCTTGGCATCGGTGACCTTGGGCAGCGCATAGTTGTAGACCGGAGCCGCCGGCGCGGGCTGGCCGGTAAACTTGGCAAGGCCCTGCACCTGGATCCCGTCCATCGCCTTCTTGGCCTCCGGCAGGTCTGCCGGGTTGATGACGTGGACGCGAGGCTGAATCAGCGTCCAGCGCGTGGGGCAATCGATACGTTGGACGCCTTCGGGAAGCTTGCCCTGAAAGCCGGGGCCGACGAGAGCGAACTTGCCTCCTTTGTAGCCAGTCGCCATGCCTCCGGCGTAGGCGAAAGCGTTGGAGTACATGTCGACGATTTCCACCACGTAGTAGCGTCCGTTGGAATCAGGCACCGTCAGGATGATTGGTTCCGGCCCGAGGTCCAGGAAGCCGAAGCCATAGATGACGTTCACGTTCGGCGTGACGTAGCCCGCCTCGACCGAAAGCTTCGGCGTGGAGATGTCCTCCATGCGCCAGATCGAGTTCGGCGCTGCCTTTGGCTTCGGTCCTACCGCATCATTGGCGCGCAGGTTGTACATGATTACTGCCGGAGAACCCCAAGTCGCGGCATCGATGGCCACGGCGTAGGTCCAATCTTCGAGGGCCTTGGCTTGGGCAGAAGTGTACTTCGCCTGCGCGGACGCGGGCGATGCTGCCCATAACGCGACCCATAACGCGACGGCAGTCGCTGCGACTGCCTGTAAGAATTGTCTACGCATTTGAGTCCTTTGATTGCGCGGGCGAAAAAATCCCACCCCACAAATACTGACCTCTGCACGGCGGGTACTTGACCCAAATCAAAGCCGCGAAACATGGGAGCGTGGAAGGTAGCCATACGCTCGCGTTTCGTGCTGCATGATGCGGCATGGTGCTGTCACGCGACGAAAAACATTTCGTAGCCGCTAATCACAACATCGGACCAGCCCAAGGGCCCGAGCGGAAGCTGAGTGCCCAGCTATATAAGGAATGGCGTGCCGTAGTGGTCAAAAGAGAGAACTGGATCGATACCCTGACTCTCGGGGGCAAGTAGGTTCAAATCGTTGGCCTGAAACGAATTTGATCTACCTTTCTCAGCCCTCCGTCTATCCGCATCCGTCCATCTGTCCCAAAGTGCCCCGCGCCCCCCTTGAAACAGCTTGAAACGCGTAGCGGCGCGGTCAGGCCACCTCCTTGAGGTGTTGCCCTGCAGGGCGAGCTAACAAGCGTTCATAGAGGCTCGGCGCGTCCGCTCCGGCCCTTTCCAGGAGAGCTGCAGCATTGGCCCGCCAATCCAGATCGCCGGGCTCGACGAACTTGCGAAGGATTTCCCTCACAGTGTCCAAGGCTGCGTCCGCCCAGTTCTGAAACTCTTCCAGGCTCCATAGGCCGACGCGCCCGAGATGCGGGACGGCGCCCTTCTTGGCCGTCGTCGCCGGTGTAACCAGGACTGGCTGGATCTTTGCCTCCGCAGTGCCGGGCACGTGCGCCCGCACCCAATCCGGATGCCAAGCGGCCTGCCGGGCTTTGGTGGCGTCGATCATCGCATTGGCACCGGCGTTTGCATGATCTTCAAAGACCAGCACGATGTCTCCCACCCGCCACCATGGATCGGGGGAAGCATCCTCTTCCTTCTTGCCGGCCTCGAAGCCGAGATGTTCGCCAAGGAGGACCTGCGCCTCCTCGAAAGCGGTGCCGCTCTTGAGCCCTTCACGGATTTCGCGCTCGCGCCCCGCGAAGCTGCGGTCGTGCACCGTGCCGATCTCATGTGGGACGGCCGCGGCAAGCTGCGTCATGGCGGGGAAATCCGCCTGATTTGCCTTGTCACGGGAATCCAGGATGCTTTGATTGGCGTCCTTCCATTTGACGTCGTGCTCCAAGAAGATCTCGAAGTTCTCCAGCATGGTCGCGGCGCCGACCCCGGTGGACTGGTCGATCCCGAATTCCAGTTCGGCCTGAAACTCGGGATGGAAGTACCTGCGGCGCTTGCGGTCGGTGAGGTAGGCGGACAGATCCTCGCCCGTAACCACCACGGCCGAGTAATCATTCAGGCCACGCGTGCATCGGCCCACCGCCTGAAGAACTCTGGTCTGGACGCGCTCGTTGAACAGCAGGTTCGCCCCCATGCGGTTCATCAGGAAACGCTCCTGCAGGTTCGTCGCCCTGGGCAACCCCTCGATGAACAGCAGCCGGCAATCGTCATCTGGCAGGTCGATACCGTCGTAACGATTTGCGACGACCGCAACCGCCGGCGCTGTCGAGACAAAATCGGCTTTGCGCCTCTCCAGGTCAGTTCCCGAATAGACTGGGTATCCGAGGCTGCCCTTGATGTCTTGTGTCAAAGCTTCGGCGCCCTCGTTGCTTGGAACGAGCACAAGACCGCGCTTGGCCGTGCGCAGGCGCGGCGATGGTGGCGGGCGGCCTGCGTCATCGCGAGCAGGCCTTCAACCCGCAGGGCGCCCGGGCGCAGGCAACCATGATGACCCTGGCGGCAATCACCTTGATCCTGCCCGCCGCCTATCGCGCCGCGCTGGGCAAGGAGGCGGTGCTGGGCCTCGTGCCGCTCAGCGTCGCCATTTCAATCGTGCTGTTGCTCGTCTACGCGCTGTTTCTGGCCTTCAGCCTTGTCACGCACGCCTCGCAGTTTTCCGGCATCGAAGGCGGCTGGCAGATGGGCTACCTGCTCGAGACGCTGGAGAATGGCTGGTTGAGCGTCTTCCTGCCCCAGGCGCCCACGCCGATGTCGGGCAATGTCATGTATCTACCCGCCGAGCGGGTCCGGCCGCTCGGCATCACGATGGTTGAAGCCATGAGCATCATAAGGCACATCGGCGTCGGATCTGGCGATGCGCTTCGCGGCGCTGACTTGAAACAGCCACCGGGCCAATGATGCGCATTGCCCATGCTCTTGTAGTTGGCGGCGACCTGCCGGGTTGAGGACATCGCCTGCGGCGACAGGGTCGAACTGCCCGTAGCAAAGTAAACCGTTGCTGGGGGCATTTGGCTTGGCGCCATCGTGCGTTGAGCCGGTGGCGCAGCGGCCTGCTGTGGCGCTTGACTGCACGCGCCCTACAGCAACGCCGCGGCGACTACAGGGAATAAGGACTTGAGCATGGTACATTTCTCCCGGAGATCCATCGCTCACACTTTCAATATTCGATAAGTGAGGATTCCCTTAGTCGCGATGGCCTTCATTCATCGGCATGGGGCCGCCCGGCCTTAGCTGGGCGGCCCTCTCTACTTGCTCCCCTGGAGTTACTGCACCGTAACCGTGACGTCCGTGTTCCAGGTGATGTCGACCTTGTCGCCAACCTTGACCTTATCGAACACGGTGGGATCGACGACATGTCGGCTGTACTTCCATCCGTTCGGACCAACGAAGGTGATCGACGATGCCTTCTTATCGATAGCGTCGACGGTCACGGTCATCGTTCTCTGCACGGCTGTCGTGCCTCCAGGTCGCGTCTGCTGCCCGGCAGTAGTGGTCGTGCTCCCCGTATCGACCGCGGCCTCGCCCGGCGGCTTCACTCTCGCCGAGACGTTGTTGTTATACGTCAGCGACACCTTGTCCCCGACCTTGAGCTCGTCGAACCGCTTTGCGCCGGCGGGCACGTCGATGGTCTCGAACTTGCCGTCGGACTTTTTGATGTTCACGACGCGTTTGGCATGGTCGATGGTCGCCACGGTGCCCGAAATTGTGACGGTCTGTGTCGGGAGCGTTTGGACCTGCGCCCAGCCAGGCAGGGAAAGAGCTAAGACCAGCCCGGATACGCTCAAGATTGTGTTTACTCGCTTCATGTCGCCCTCCTTTGGAGTTTATGCAGAGTGCGCGGCCTCATCGGACGCGCGGTCTCGCCAAGCGTGACAAGAACGGAGCCAAGGCATTGTCTATGCTTGGCCACACCCTGGGCGGCTGCTTTCAGCCGGCCGCCCGCTGGTAGCCATCATCGTCAGTAGCGCGCCGGAAGCGGTATCCTGGACATTGTCAGCGTTCTCTCAAGCACAGGAATGCCGGCCGCCGTGTTGCCGATCTCGCATTGGTGCATCGCAGCGGCGGCCGTCTCGTCAGCCTGCGAGTGGCGGAAGTTCCGATACGTGCGACTTAATGCTGCGCAGTACTCGGCATCGGTCATGCCAGTACGCGCCATTTGGCCGACGACGGTGATGTCGACACTGCGGTTGCGCCGCTCGTCCACGTTGTCGGCGGTCTGGACAGGCAGACTCGCTTCGCCCTGGCCGGCGGTGGTGATGCCTGCCGCCGGCACGCCTTCGCGAACAAGGGCGTTCCTGACGGCGTCGGCGCGCCGCTGTGACAGCGTCATGTTAACGTCTGGCGAACCCACGGTGTCGGTGTGGCCGGTCAGACTCACGGTGGCATTGCCCGTGGTCCTGTAGTTGGCGGCGACTTGCTGGATCGTGGCCATCGCCTCCGACGACACGGTCGAACTGCCGGTGTCGAAGTACACCGTCGCCGGCGGCATTTGGCGCGGCGCCATCGCACTTTGAGCCGGCGGCGCAGGCGGTGGTGGCGGCGGCGTCTGATTGCACGCGCCTAGTAACGCGGCGGCAATTACAGGTAATAGGGACTTGAGCATGGCTTATCCCCCCTAAGTCTCGCGGCCACCGAAAAAACGGTGATGTCGACATTTCTACTACTTTACCAAGCACGCTTTCGGAGCCAGTGCTTTGACTTAAGTCAAACGAAACCACTGATCACTGAATGAACCACGGCCTCGCCACCCGTGGAGCCCAGCAAACCAGTGCGATCCAGGAGTGCAGTCCGGGACCGTCCTTGGTAGCCTTCCTTTATGAAACGCAGCGCTTGACCCAAACTCAGGGACGGTCATGACTTCCTTACCGTGTGACCGATGCGTTGGTAGATCGCTCAACCTGTGCGGGCCGCTCGACGCCGCCCGTTTGCACGTGATGCTATCCCTCGGCGGCATCCGCCACTGGAAGAAGCATGAAACTCTCTTTCGCGCCGGCGACCCAATGGGAGCGTTCTTCAAAATCAGGTCGGGCATCGTGGCGGTCTCGCGCGCCCTCGATGACGGACGCCGGCAGATCGTCGCCGTTCGCGCACCCGGCGACTGCGTGGGATATCTCGACAACGACGGCAAGTACGCGTTCGAAGGTGAGGCGCTCACCGATGTCGAGGCTTGCGCGTTCGATCGAAGCGGCTTCGATGCCTTCGCAGGCAAGCATCCCGATCTCGCTGCGGCGCTGGCCGAGGCCTTGTCCGCCGCTCTGAAGCAGTCGGGCGAGGCCATGCTGGTGCTAGGTCAGCTCAGGTCTACCGAGCGGGTGGCCCATTTCCTCGCCGAGATAGACACGCTTTATCGACAGCGCGCTGTCTCGTCGGGGCCATTGTCGCTGAAGATGAGCCGTACCGAGATCGGCGACTATCTTGGTCTTACCATAGAGACGGTCAGCCGTGCCCTCGGCAAGCTGAAAAACCGCAATGTCATCGAACTCGGGGGGGGCGATACGGTCGTCGTCCTGGACAACTATAAGTTGCGCCAGATCGCCAAAGTCGCACCGATGGCGGGAGCATGGCAACGGCGATCGACTGACTGAATGCCGGGAGTTGATCAGCGGCCGGCCGTCGCCCGATCATCGTTGATCCGCCGCTCAACGGCGATGGTCCTGCGCCTGTATGTACCGGATTTTAGATTCGGCATATGTGGAGCGGCCCCGCTGGCAAGTGCTTTTTCAGACGACTTATCTCAGGGAACGGTGCAGTCATATGTTCGGCCTGTTTTGCGCGGTTGAGGACCGCTGGCCTCGATGAGATCCGCGATGCGAGTGGCCCATCAGTATTTCGCGCTGTGAGCGCGTTGCCGGAACGGCCTCTCTCGCGTCGGGATTTCGTCCCATGGGTTCATCGTCTGTGTTGGCACCTTGCCTCTGGCCGGCTCCGCGCCGGTCAGCCCATTCTCATTGTCAATGCGCGGAAGTTTCTATGCGTGGCTCCGTTCAGGCGCTCGCCGGACTCATCGCCTCGACTTTTCGATAGATGCCGCCCTTGACGAGAAGCGCCCAGATAATCCGCGCCATCTTGTTGGCCAGCGCCACCGCCGCGACCTTGAAGGGACGTCGAGCCAACAGGCCGATCAGGCATCGGGGAGCATTGGCTTTGCCGCGTGCGTGCTGCAGCACGGAGGTTGCGCCGACGACCAGCAGAGAGCGCAGCATGGGATTGCCCATTTCCGATATCCTGCCCAGTCGCTCCTTGCCGCCGCTCGAATGGGGCTTCGGCGTCAGTCCCAACCAGGCAGCGAAGTCGCGACCAGACCTGAAGGCGGCGGGATCAGGAACAAATGCCTTAGTGGCTGCCGCGGTGATTGCCCCGACGCCCGGGATCGTGGCCAGCCGCCGCATGTCGGCGTCGCGCCTGGCTTCGTCGACGACCTCCCGCTCGAGCTTCTCAATCTGGCGCGTCAGCGTCTCGATTTGATCGGCGATTTCCATCAAGGCCAAACGAGCGGCCCTGGGCAGGCGTCCGTCGGCCTCGTCCCGCACAATCTCAATCAACGTCGCAACCTTTCCTGCTCCGACAGCGGCGATGATACCAAGCTCCGACAGATGCGCGCGCAATGCATTGATCGCCTGAGTTTTCTGGTTGACCAGAAGAGCCCGCGTTTTTAGCACCATCGACGCCGCCTGTTGCTCGGCTAACTTGATCGGCACGAAGCGCTGTCCGTCGTCAGATCATTTGAGACAGGTTTGGCCTAATTGGAAGAGAGGATGCGGCGCATCTGTTGAACAGGTTAAGCGGCCAGTCTGGCGTGCATCAAGCGTCTGTTTTGAATGGTCTGT
>CAWFYW010000008.1:0-14649 GCA_963820155.1 uncultured Alphaproteobacteria bacterium | reverse complement strand
ATAGGGACCACAAGCCCCCTATGGAACGGACGTAAGGTGAAGGGCGGGTGTTACACGCATTCCCCGCCGTCCGCCGCGATCACAAAGGTTGGCGGATGGATGCGATCTGAGCCGAAGTCGATCCGTGAAGGCTCGATGACAATGCCGTTGCGGATTCCGCACAGGCGAGACCGAACAATTCGCGTCATCTTTTCGATGCGATGCAATTTGAAGCGGCTTGGTCGCCTCGACAATTGATTCATTTCATTTCGAATGCAACATGGCTCCGTCGTCACTTAGTTCGGGAGCTTTGGGTATGGGGGAAAGTGTGGTGATGCGGTCCGAAGGGACGCGCCCGTTCGTTGCGAGGTTCAACAAGTATCTGCTGGGGAGCGCCGCGATCGCGTCCGCCCTCGTGCTACTGGGCAGCCACCCCGCGTCGGCGCAGGTGAATTGCGACGGGATAGGCGCCCAGAACTGCAGCCTCGCGACCGATCAGTATCCGTTCCTCCAGACCTTCGCCAATCTCTCCAACACGACCGCGGGCAGGAATCTCCTCGATGCCAACCTCGATGCCATCAACAGCCTCTACGCGAACGGAACGACGGCCCAGCGCCAGCAGGCGCTGCAGAACGCCGACACGTCCGGATACGCCCCTCAATACAACATCTGGGGCATGATCTCGAACCTGCCGTCCAGCTCGTTTCCGCTCAACGCCTCCTCGTTCACGAACTTTCCGCAGGTGGCGACGTCCTCGGCGCTGGCGACGGCCGTGGCCGGCCAGATCAACAGCCAGAGCGCGCCGGTGTACGGGCAGATCACGAGCCTCCTGCAGGGCATCGTGGGCATCGGAGGCAACAGCCCCAACTACATCACGCAGATCGAGGCCATGAAGCAGAGCTTCGGCTCGTACAACACCTATTATCTGGACACCGAGCACTACCAGACGTCGTGGGCGACGATCGAACATCTCCACGTCTTTCCGGCCAGCAACGATCTCCGCCCCTATCAGATCTCCACGGCCATCAGCGACCACCCTTTCACAGACCCCCAGGCCATGGGTTGGCAGAGCAACCAGAACGTCCCTTCCTTCCTCAGCGGACATTCGACCTACGGCAACACGACGGCGCTGCTGTACGCCATCCTGCTGCCGCAGGCCTATCAGAGCCTGATGGTGTCGGCCCAGCAGTTCGGGCTCAGCCGCAACTACCTGGGCGTGCACTATCCGCTCGACATCATCGGCGGACGCGTCCTCTCCTACTACGCCATGACGCAGTTGCTGGCGGGCAATCCGCTCTACAGCAACGCCCTCAACAACATCATCGGCGTCTCCGACTTCCAATCCTATGTCCAGACCCTCGCCGCGCAGCTCAACTCGGCGCTCGGTCCGTCGGTGACGGCCGTTCCCTACGCCTCCTGCGCCTCCAACATCGCCGCCTGCATCGCCGGCGGCGTGTTCCCGACCGCCAGCCAGCTCACGGCCGCCAACCAGGCCTATGCGAACCAGGCGACCTACGGCCTGCCGTCGATCGTGCCGCCGAGCAGCACCAATGTCGCGCCGGCGAACTCCAACCTCCTGATCGCCTCCCGCTTCCCCTATCTCAGCGCCGCCCAGCAGCTCGACGTGCTGACCTCGACCATGCTGCCGGCCGGCGTGCCGCTCGACGACGGCAGCGGCTGGGCGCGGCTCAATCTCTACGCGGCGGCGGGCGGCTACGGCGCCTTCGCCTCGAACGTCACGGTGACGATGAATGCCGCCCTGGGTGGCTTCAACGCCATCGACTTCTGGAGCAACAACATCAGCGGTCCGGGCGGGCTCACCAAGCTGGGCACGGGCACGCTGGTGCTGGGCGGCGACAACACCTACACCGGGGGCACGATCGTCGGCGGCGGCACGCTGGCCCTGACCGGCTCGATGCTCGGCAACCTCAGCGTCCTGCCGGGCGCCGCCTTCGTGTCGGGGCGGCACCGTCACCGGCCCGGTGAGCAACGCCGGCACCTTCGCCAACGGCGGCACGGTCACCGGCGATGTCAGCAACAGCGGCATGTTCTCCAACGAACGGGCTGGTCAACGGCGCCTTCTCGCAACAGCGGCACGCTGTCGGGCGGTACGGCACCATCGCTGGCAACGTGCGAACAGCGGCATGGTGGCGCCCGGCAACTCGATCGGCACGCTGAGCAGTCGCCGGCAACTTCACACAGACGGCGCGCAGCACGCTACAGCGTCGAGGTCGCCGGCCGGGCCAGACGGACCTCATCAATGTCGGCGGCACGGCGGCGCTGCAGGGCGGATCGGTCAGCGTCTATGCCCAGCCCAGCACCTCCTTCGGGCCGCGCACGACCTACCGGATCCTGACCGCCGACGGCGGGGTGAACGGCACCTTGCGTCGGTCAACGAGCTCTATCCCTTCCTGCTGTCGAGCCTGAGCTACGACGCCAACAACGCCTACCTGACGCTCGACGTCGGCGGCTTCGCGGCGGCGGCAGCGACGCCGACGCAAGACGCCGTCGGCAGCGTGCTCGACGCCAACGTCAACACCGCCAGCGGCGACTTCGCCCAGGTGCTGAGCGCCATGGCGACCGACACGCTGTCGACGACGCCACGGCGCAGTACGACGCTGCAGTCGCTGAGCGGCAACAACTATGCGGCTTTCGCCAGCGCCATGGTGCAGGGCGCGCAGCTCTTCATGAACAACTTCGCCAAGCCAGACCGGCGGCGGCAGCCTCGGCAGCACCACCGCGTCGCGCTGGCCGAGGCCTGCGACGTCGCCTGCGACGCGGCCTCGACGCCCCTGTGGGGCGCCTGGGGCGGCGCGCTGGGCGGGCTCGGCACGATCGGCGCCAGCGCCGCCACCGGCGCCGTCACCTACAATGTCGGCGGCTTCGCCGCGGGCCTCGACCGGCTGGTGGCGCCCAGCGTCCGCGTCGGCGTGACGGCGGGCTACACCACCGGCACGCAATGGGTCTCGGGCTTCGACGGCAAGAGCCGCTCCGACACCTTCCAGGTCGGCCTCTACGGCGGCTATGCCCAGGGCCCGGTCTATGCCGACGCCATCGCGGGCTACGCCTACAGCTACAACCAGATGTGGCGCAGCCTCACCGTGCCCGGCCTGCAGCCGCGCACCGCGCTGGGCAGCGCCGGGGCCAACCAGTTCTACGGCCAGCTCGAGACCGGCTACCGCTTCGACATCGGCACCACGGCCGATGCCTATGTCACGCCGTTCGCCCGGCTGCAGGGCTACACCGGCACGCAGAACGGCTTCAGCGAGAGCGGCGCGCAGTCGCTCGATCTGACGGTGGCGCGGCAGACCACCACCTCGCTGCGCTCGGTGCTCGGCGCACAGCTCGGCGGCGCGATGGACCTCGGCTGGCGCGAGCAAGCTGGCGGTGCAGTTCCGGCTGGGCTGGAGCCACGAATATGCCGACACCGCGCGTCCGGTGACGGCGAGCTTCGCCGGCGCGCCGGCCGCTGCCCTTCACGACCTACGGCATCTCGCCGCAGCGCGACGGCGTGGTGCTGGGCCTGAGCGCCAACACCGCGGTCGCCGAGGCGACCAACCTCTACCTGCGCTACGAGGGCGACATCTCCGGCGAGGACAGCGCGCATGCGCTGACCGCCGGCGTGCGCATGACCTGGTGACCCTCCGGCGCCGAGGCTTCGGAGGGCCGGCCCTCCTTCTCAATCCGCCGGCCGCGACGGGACGCGGTCGGCGGGGCAGAGCGACAGCCACAGCAGCAGGACGAGCGCGGGCAGCACGAGCCAGTTGAGCGCGGCGCCCGGCGCGGTGGCGAGCGTCGTGACGGGTTTCAGCGCGCCGGCCAAGCCGCGCAGGCAGGGCTCGGCCACGCAAACGGCCAGCACCAGCGGCACCAGCCCGCGCCAGCGCAGCAGCAGGACCCAGAGCAGCCCCGCCAACAGGAGCTGGAGGGCGCCCCACTGGCCGAACAGCGCCACGATGTTGGGCCCGCCGGCGACGGAGACGTCGAGGGTGGCGATCGACTGCGCGCCGCCGTCGGGCGCCAGCAGGTGGATCAGGCTGCGTGCCGTGGTCACGATCAGCCATGCCATCGCGCCCCAGGCCGCGAGGCGCGGCCCCTTGTCGTCGGCCGGATCGGCAGGCAGCAGCGCCGCCGGCGAGGCTCGCCAGGATCGGGGAAGAAGCCGGTTGCTCATTGCCTCATCCTGACATCGTATCAAGCGGTTTGGGACCTCTTCAGCCAGGACAAGGATCCACCCGATGCGCTACGGCTTCTATCTTCCGACCCGCGGCCCCACCGCCACGCGCGACGGCATCCTCGCGCTGGCGCGCGAAGGCGAGCGGCTGGGCCTGCACTCCGCCATGATCGCCGACCACATCGTCTTTCCGGTGGAGAGCCAGTCGGCCTATCCCTACACGGTCGACCGCAAGCATCCCGGCGGCGGCGATGCGCTGGAGACCTTCTCCATCCTGGGCGTGGTGGCCGGCGCGACGGAGAGGCTGCGCCTCGTCACCTCCGTGCTGGTGCTGCCCTATCGCAATCCGGTGCTCACGGCGAAGATGGTGGCCTCGCTGGACGTCCTGTCCGGCGGACGGGTCACGCTGGGAGTCGGCGTCGGCTGGCTGAAGGAGGAATTCGAGGCGCTGGACAGCCCCAACTTCGAGCGGCGCGGCGCGGTGACCGACGAATGGATCGCGATCTTCAAGCAGCTCTGGAGCCAGTCGCCGGCCAGCTTCAGCGGCCAGTTCTACCGCTATGCCGATATCCGCTCCGAGCCCTTCCCCCTGCAGAAGCCGCATCCGCCTCTCTGGGTCGGCGGCCATTCGCGCGCCGCGCTGCGTCGCACCGCGCGGCATGGCGACGGCTGGCACCCGGTCGGCGCCATCGCCGCCTCGCCCCTGCCGCCGCAGGAGATGCGCGCGCATCTCGAGACGCTGAAGCGGATGACGGAAGCGGAGCGGCGCGACTTCTGGGCGCTCACCATCTCCTACAAGGCGCCGCTGTACGACACCGGCATTCCCGATCGCGACGGCACCCGCCGCAGCTTCTCCGGCAGCGCCGACGAGATCGCCGATGACATCCGTTCATTCGCCGCCATCGGCGTGCACGAGCTGATCTTCGATTTCCGCGGACAGAGCATCGCCGAGAGCACCGACCGCCTGCAACGCTTCGCCGCCGAGGTGATGCCGCTGACGAAGGACTGAGGGTTACAGCCGCAGCAGGCTGCCGTAGCCGGCGATGGGCGTGCGCACGCCGGCCGAACGCAGGCACTGCCAGAGGCTCGCCTGGTTCGCCGAGACCACCGGCCGCTGCAGATCCTGCTCCAGCGCCTCCAGGATCGCCACGCAGCGAAAGCCGGTGCCGGCGATCAGCACGCCATCGGCGCCGGCCGGGCAGGCCGCCTTGATCTGCGCGTAGAGCGGCTCGACCTCCTGCTCGAAGCCCATGCCCTGGCCGACCAGCTCGCCCGGCGGCAGGTCGCGCCACTTGCGGCCCGGATCATGGCGCAGGGCGCCGGCCGGCTCGAAGCCGTGATCGGCATAGTAGCGGTCGCCCGCCGCCGCCAGCGCGTCGTTGAACCAGGGCGGCAGCACGAGGAAAGGCCGCTTCACGCCGCAGGCGCGCAACGCCGCCCGGGTGTCGAGGCCATTGGTGCTGGCGATGGCGCCGGCGCCCAGCAAGGGGGAGAGGGCGGCTACCGTGGCCTCGTCCCAGCCCTTGCCGCCCAACATGCTGCTCGAACTGTGCGCGACCGTGACCGCCGACAGGCGCATGCCGGCGAACTGACGGCAGCCGCGCATCAGGTCGTCCTCGGGCTCGACGCCCTTCCTGTCGTCGCGCCAGCGCGCCCAGGGCGCCCGCGCCGTGACGCGCGCGGCATGAACCGACACGCCGGGCGGGGCCATGGCCCACCATTCGGCTTCCGGCACGGCCTCGCCGCCGACGATGAACAGGCCGATGCGGGCCCGCCAGCCCCAATTGTCGTTCGCTGTCACGGAAAGAGAGTCCCCCCCCCTGCAAAATCTCCCGCTACATACGGTCGATGGAGAACGCAATCCAGCCTTGCGACGTCCCCCTGATCCAACCGGCGCCGCCGGCCGTATCCTTGGTCAGCTTCCTTCCCCTCCTTTGCAGGCGCGGGCCTGCCCGGAGCACGCCATGACCATCCGCAGGACGATCCTCGCCGCCGTTGCCACTCTGGGCCTTGCCCCCGCGGCATCGGCGGCGGTCATCGGCGGCGCCTACTATGCGCCGCAGTATGACTTCTTTGAATTCTTCGCCGCCACCGACCATCGCAACTTCCAGGTCATCCTGGCCGGCAATCCCTTTCCCGGCCTCGATCCCAAGATGGTGGCGGGCGATCTCCTGCCGGTGATGCAGGCTGCCAAGCCGCGGCCGGCGCTCACCTTCACCTACGATCCACCCGCTGAGCAGCCGCATCCGTACTACCGGCTGGTGCTGGTGTTCGACGCCGCCAACAACCTCAATTCGAGCTCGGTCTGCACCGGCGTGACCCGCTTCAAGCCGGCCCGGCCGGGGGTCTTCAACGTCTATGCCGTCTATTGCCGCAACGACCAGGTGATGTCCGAGACGACGGCCTGGACACCGGCCAGCGGGCCGACCGATCCGCGCGTCGCCGCGCTGTTCCGCGAGCTGTTCGAGGTCGTGTTCAGCGACTCGCCGATGACAAGGCCCAATATCGGCGACGGCGGCGGCCCGGACCGCGAGTAGGCGGGAGCGTCTTCGATCGAAGGGGCTTGGAGACGCGGCCTTGCCGGCCGCGCCTCGGGGCGAGGCCTTCGATCCCAAAAGCTCCGATCGAGGGCCATGGCCGCGCGGCACGCCGGCCGCGGCCGCCTCCCGCGGTTGACGGCATCCCGCGAATTTTTTCGGCGGCAGCAACCCTGGCGCGCCCGCGCGTTACTTCGCCGGGACGGATGATCCCTCAATCGCATCTGGAGGACTTCATGAAGAAGATAGCTGCCGTCGCGGTGCTCGCCGCGATCGGCCTTGCGGCGCCCGCCTGGGCCGCCACGGACGCCGAATGCCAGGACATGTGGAAGAAGGCCGACGCGAACAGCGACGGCGTGCTCTCCGACAAGGAAGCCATTCGCTATGTCGCATTCATGCGCGTCGGCAACCGCACCTACGCAACCGAAGGCCGGATCACGCAGGCCGAGTTCATGGACGCCTGCAAGGCTGACGTCTATGCGCCGCACAAGGCCGAGCAGGGCGCGCCGCTGAAGGGCGCCAACAGCTTCACCGAGGGCCAGGCCAAGGACCGGGCGATCGCCCAGGGCGTCGACAGCGTTTCGGACCTCAAGAAGGACGATGACGGAATCTGGCGCGGCACGGCCACGCAGGACGGCAAGTCCGTGCAGATCGCCGTCGACTACAAGGGCAACGTCGTCACGACGGCCCAGCAGTAACCACCGCCCCTGCCCCCCGACCAAGGAAACATCATGAAAACCGTAAGCCGAGCCTATGACAGCTACGCCCAGGCGCGCGCCGCCGTCGATGCCGTCGAGAAGGCGGGCGTGCCTGCCTCCGACGTGAGCATCGTCGCCAACAAATATGTCAGCGCCGAGTATGCCGACGTCGACGAGGTCTCCGACGCGGCGAAGGGCGCCGGCATCGGCGGCGCGCTGGGCGGCGGCGCCGGCCTGCTGGCCGGCCTCGGCCTGCTCGCCATCCCGGGCCTGGGTCCCGTCGTGGCGGCGGGCTGGCTGGCCTCCACCGCGGTTGGCGTGGCGGCGGGTGCGGCGACCGGCGGCATCGTCGGCGCGCTGGTCGATGCCGGCGTGGACCGCGAGCATGCCGACGTCTACTCCGAGTCCATCCGTCGCGGCGCCACGCTGGTAACGGCGCGGGTGCAGGACGAAGATGCCGCCGAGGTCGAAGCCCTTCTGGCGGGCTACCGTCCCATCGATCCGGTGACGCGCAGAGCCGAATACCGCAAGGAAGGCTGGAAGACGTTCGACCCCAAGGCCGCGCCCTACCGGCCGAGCCAGGCCGAGATCGACCGCATGCGGGCGAACTGGCCGGGCTGATTCAAAGCCATCGAGACGCAAGACGGGGGCGAGCCAAAGGGCTCGCCCCCGTTCTTTTGAGTCACTTGAAATGCCAGCTTCGGCCCTGCTCGGGGATGACGAAGCGCACGCCGAGATCGTTGCCGGCCTCGAGCTCCTGCAGCATCTGCTTCTGCGGCTGCTCGCGGGTCAGGGAGTATTTGATGTGGCTCACCACCACCGGCAGATCCTGGAGCGCCTTGCCGCCAGCCAGCGTGTCGAGCTGGCGCAGCTCCTCCAGAAGCCAGCGCGGCGTCAGGTGGCCGAACAGCAGCTTGTCGGGCCGGTCGCTGGTGTAGGACGATTCGATCACGATGGCCTTCAGCCGCTTCTGCTTCACGCGCCCGGCCACCGCCGTCCAGACGTCGCGCAGGCGCGTGCCCTTCTCCACCGCGTCGGGCCCGGTGTCGCCGAAGCACAGGACGCTCTCGCCGTCGCTCTCCAGCAGGAAGGCTGTGGATTCGATGCCGCCATGGCTCAGCGGAAAGGCGGTCACGCTCATGGCGGTGTCCTTGAGCGGGCGTCGCCACGCCCGGCTTGAGGTCCTCGAGCGCGTATTTCTTGAGCTGCGGCGCCTTTCCGCGATCGGTGAAGTTGGGCCAGGCCTTCCAGTTGAAGTAGCTCTCGACCAGGTCGGCCGAGACCGACGGCAGGGCATAGATCGGCTTCCTGGCGTCGTCGGGCGAGGCGATCACCAGGCCGGCCACATGGTCGAGATGGGCGTGGCTGATCAGATATCCCTTGATCGTCGCGGTGAGGACGTAGCCCACGCGGCCAAGCGCCGAATCGGCCGGCACCGTGACGTCCGCGAAGGCACCCTTCTCGTCGGCCACGCGCAGGCCGTTCACCAGCGTGCCGGCGTCGCAGGTGACGCCGCGGGCATCGCCGTGCGGGTGGATCAACCAGGCGCTGAGATTGCCGTCCTCGATGCCGCCCAGCGCACCCAGCGCCACCACATCGAAGCCGTCGGCGGCCATCGAAGGTCGCGCGCCGGGCAGGAACGCGGCCACGGCGAGGGCGGCAACAGCCAGTCTTGCGGATGTCATCGATGGTCCCCCTGCAACTCATGACGGCGAACAGGCGCCGAGGCTACCACGCCGCGGGTTTCAAAGGCTTTACCGCGACCACGGGCCGATCACGACCGGGCAGGCGCCGGCGGCCGCCCGATACCGCTTGGCAAATCACTGAAATCCATGCAGGACGGGTGGGTCGTCTGCAGGGGCCGCGGCTGCTTGCTGACATAGAGGTCGTAGGGAATGGCCTCGGCGAGCACGGCGGCAGCGCGGTCGATCTGATAGCGCAGCGCGGCGGCGTTGTTGGCCGCCATCTGCACGAAATGGTAGCGCTCGCCGCACCAGGCCCAGGTTGCCTGGTGGACCAGTTGCTGACGGTTGGGGTCACGGACCTGGGCACGCACGAGCACGATGATGCCGACCTTGGGATTGACCAGATGCTCGCGCTGCAGGGCCAGCCGGTACTCGATGGCGAGGTACTGATCGGGCGCTGTCGCAGCCTCGGCCACGGCCGGCAGGGGAACCGCCTCCGAGGTCATGTTGACGATGCGCACGTCGCCGGCGGCCTTCGAGGCCGCGAGCCGCGCGCGCAGCAGCTCGGTGAAGTCCGTCTCCTCGAGCGCCGTGCGCAGGAAGACGCGCGTCTGGTCGACCACGTCCTCGCGCTGGGCCTCGTTCGCGCCCTTGATGCCGCCGAGGACGGCGCCCACGCCCATGACGGCGAGGCCGATGATGCCGCCGCCGCCCGGCAGCAGCGACGCGCCCTGCTGGGCGCCGAGCTGCGCGCCCTCGGCGCTGCCGCGCGCGCCCAGGGTCGAGGTGTCGGACTGCTTCAGGCCCGTCACGTCGCCGGCAACCGTCGCGACGCCGCGGCGCGCCGGCTCGGGGATCGGGGCGACCGGCGCCGGCGCGCAGGCCGACGCCAGCAGCGCGATGGCGGCGACTGTGCCGGCGAGATGTCCCAGACGCATGCGTCAGCCCTTGCGATCGGGTCGACAAGGGCTGAATTGCCGACCGAGCCCCGGTGCGGCGCCGGGACGGTGGTGGTTCTACTTCTTGGTGAGCGGCCCGCCGAACTTGCAGTAGCCGTTGAGCAGGATCTTGTTCTCGCCTTCCTTGATCTGGCCGAAGACCTCCATCATGTTGCCGCCGCCGACGATCGCCGCGGTCTTGATGACGGTGCCCTTCAGCAAGGTCGTCTCGAAGCTGCGCTCCGTCCGGCCCTCCTGCTGGAAGCGGCCCTTCACCTGGTCGCCGTCAACGGTGACATCGATGGTCATCTTGTAGCGTGGGCACTTCGAGCTGCCGGGAACGTTCTCGCCATATCCGGTCCAGGTATAGACGATCGGCTCGGCCTGGGCCGCCCCGGCGACCAGGATACCGGCCAGTGTCCCAACGACTGCAACTTTCAGCATCTTTCGCGTCTCCCGTCAGAAAAAGCCCCTGATCGCCTCGAGCACGGCCGCCGGTTTCTCCTGTCCGACCGCATGACCCGCCCTGGCGACCCGCACGAGCCTCGATTTCGATATCGCCTTTTTGAAGGCATCGCCATAGACCGGCGGAATCAGCACGTCCTCCCTGCCCCACACGATCAGGGTCTTGGCGGTGATCCGATAGAGGCGCTGCGCCAGACCACGGTCGGGGATGGGGAAAAGGATCTTGCCGGCCATGCCCAGCCGCCGGGCATTCATGACCAGGAATTGTTTCAGGAATTCGGGGTCCTCCATGTCGACACCCGAGGTCAGGAGCTTGCGGCCGGCCTCGGCGTCATGGAACAGCAACCCCGGCAGCTCATAGGGCAGCTTCGAGAAGACGTCGGCCACCGGATGGTCGTCGAGCCACAGGCCGGCCGGCGCCAGCAGGCAGAGCCTGGCGATCTCGGTATGGGCGATCGCCGCCATCTCGGCCGCGATCATGCCGCCCATCGAATGGCCGACCACGATGGGCTTCTTGAGCTTGAGCGCTTCCAGCACGTCGAGCGCGTGCAGGGTGACGTCGAGCATGTCGCGCAAGTCGTCCTCGCCGCTCGAGCGGCCGTAGCCCGGCAGCAGCGGCGCCACGACGCGGTACTTGCCGGCCAGCGCGGCGATCAGCGGATCGCCCGGCATGTGCCCGCCGGCGCCGTGGAGATAGAGAAGGTCGCGACCCTTGCCGGCCTCGACGATCTCGATGCGCGCGCCCGAGGGCTTGAGCGTGAGGAAGCGGGATTTCATGTTTCTCCTGTCATTCCGAACCAGGCGAAGAACCTTTGCTTCGGGTGGCAGGTCCCTCGCAAGCCAGCGCGGGAGTTACCCGACTTGCGGTGACGGCCACGGGCCGTCATTCGGCCGCCACCTTCATCGGCACGCGCTCGCTCATCGGATGCACCCAGAACCGGTCGTCGTGGTTGTTCCAGTCGGGCCACAGGTTGCGCAGCCGCGGCATCACCTTCTCGGCGAACAGCCGCGTCGAATGGCGCACCTTGTCGTCGGGCATGTTGCCGACATGGAGCAGGCAGAAGACGTTGCCGACGCGCAGGCTCTTGATCAGCTCCTCCATCTGCTGGCGCACCGTCTCGGGCGAACCGGCGATGATGTAGCGGCCGTCGACGAGGTCCTTCCAGGTCATGTTGGGATAGTCACGCGCCGACGCCTGGGTGAATTGCGACAGCGCGCCGGTCTGGATGGTCTTGATGGTGCGGTAGCCCGGCGCGTCGGCGAAGCCCGGATAGACGTGCAGGCAGCGATTGTAGAAATAATTCACGTGCGGGCCGTAGAGCTTCTCGGCCTCGGCATCGGTATCGGCAACGCAGATCACCTGGGCGAAGCCCGCGCGGTAGGGCGATTCATCGGCCTTCCGCTCGGCCACCCGCTTCCAGTAGCCCTCCATCAGGAGCTTGGCGCGCAGGTAGCCCGAGTAGCTCAAGTAGGAATAGGAGTAGGTGTTGACGAGGCAGAAGTCGTAGGTCTCGACAGAGCCGCCGCCCGGAATGAAGATCGGCGGCGCCGGCCGCTGGATCGGCTTGGGCCAGCAATTGACATAGCGCAACTTGGTGTAGCGGCCGTTGAAGGCGAAGGGCTCGTCGGCCGCCCAGGCCTTGCGGATGAGGTCGTGCGCCTCGGCATATTTCTCGCGGGTGAGCGCGGGGATGGTGCCGTATGCATAGTTGGTGTCCATCGAGGTGCCGACCGGGAAGCCCGCCACCAGCCGGCCGCCCGACAGCACATCGAGCATGGCCATCTCCTCGGCCACGCGCAGCGGCGGATTATAGAGCGCGATCGAATTGCCCAGCACGACCAGCGCCGCTTTGGAGGTGCGTCGCGTGAGCGTCGCCGCCATGATGTTGGGCGAGGGCATCAGGCCATAGGCATTGGCGTGGTGCTCGTTCACGCCGATGCCGTCGAAGCCCACCTGCTCGGCGAATTCGAGCTGGTCGAGATACTGGTGATAGATGCCGTGGCCGAGCTCGGGCTCGTACATGCGGCTGGGCAGGTCGACCCAGACCGAGCGGTGCTTCTGCCGGAAATCGTCCGGCATGTGCGGCCAGGGCATCAGGTGGAACCAGGTGAACTTCATGAGTTGCCCCCTCTCGTCATCCCGACTCGCGCGGACCAGATCCGCGCTTGAGCGAAGCGGAGCGGAGGGACCTCTTCATCGGAAGACGAGGCCCCTCGGCTTCGGGTGGCGCTTCGCGCCTTCCCTTACTATGGTGACGCAGGAGACCATCACACGCCATGCAAAACCGTTTCATCGATCTTTACAGCGACACCAAGTCCAAGCCCTCGCCCGGCATGCGAAAAGCGATGGCCGAGGCCGACGTCGGCGACGAGCAGAAGATGGAGGACCCCACCGTCAACCGGCTGCGCGAGAGGGTCTGCGGGCTTCTGGGCAAGGAGGACGCGGTGTTCCTGCCGAGCGGCACCATGGCCAACCAGATCGCGATCCGGGTCCATTGCCGGCTGGGCGACGAGGTGATCGCCGACCGCACCGCGCACATCATCAACGCCGAGACCGGCGGCCCGGCCGCCAACTCCGGCGTCATGATCCGGGCGATCGACGGGCCCAACGGCGTGTTCACCGGCGAACAGGTCAAGGCCGCTTTGCGCGATCCCAACAGCCGCAACGCTCCGCGCTCGCGGCTGGTATCCATCGAGAACACCTCCAACGGCGGTTTCGGCACGGTGTGGCCGCTCGCCACCATGCAGGGCGTGGCCAAGGTCGCGCGCGACGCGGGCGTTGCCCTGCACATGGACGGCGCGCGGCTCTGCAACGCTTCCGTCAAGTCGGGCACCAAGGCCGGCGACTATGCCGCCTGCGTCGACTCGCTCTGGCTGGACTACACCAAGGGGCTGGGTGCGCCGGTGGGCGCGAGCCTCGCGGGCTCCAGGGACTTCATCAAGGAAGCGTGGCGGCAGAAGCAGATGCTGGGCGGCTCGATGCGCCAGTCCGGCGTCATCGCCGCGGCGGCGCTCTATGCGCTGGACCACAACTGGGACCGCCTCGCCGAGGACCACGACAATGCGCGCCGCCTCTGCGAGGGCATCGCCAATATCAAGGGCCTCGAGATCGACGTGCCGCGCATGGAGACCAACCTCGTCTTCTTCGAGGTCAGGAAGCCGGGCTGGACGGCGGCCAGGCTGGTCGACGCCTGCCGGGAGCGCGGCGTCGGCATCGGCGCCAACACCGCGACGCGCATCCGCGCCGTGACCCACCTCGACGTCAACCGCGCCGACATCGACACGGCGTTGAAGGTGATCAGCGACGCCCTCGCCGCTTGATGCGCGTCTTCCTCCTGGGCGCGACCGGCACGATCGGTTCCGCCGTGCTGCGCGAACTGGTCGGTCGCGGCCACGAGGTCGCCGCCCTGGCGCGATCCGAAGCCTCCGCCGCCTGGATCCGCGCGCACAAGGCGACGGCCGTCAGCGGCGACATCGAGAGGCCCAAGCGCTGGGTGGCCGACCTGGCGCCCGTCGACGGCGTCATCCACATGGCCTGCGACTTCGCCTCGGACATGGCGGCGATCGACCGGCATCTGCTTGACGTCCTGCTGCCGCACCTGGGATCGCAGCCGAAGCGGGCGCGCTTCCTCTATACCGGCGGGGGCTGGCTGTTCGGCCCGACCGGCGACGCGGTGGCCACGGAAGAGTGGCCCTTCAAACCGTTGCCCGCCTTCGCCTGGATGGTGCCGCACCTGCAGCGCCTCCTGGGCAGCGCCGACGTCGAAGGAATCGTGATCCATCCGGCGATGGTCCATGGCGGCGCGGGCGGCGTCCTGCGCCGCTTCGCCCGCGACGCGGCCGAGGGCCGGCCGGTCCGTGTCGTCGGCAGCGAGAACGTGCGCTGGCCGCTGGTCCATTGCGACGATCTCGCCGCGCTCTACGCCCTGGCCCTCGAAGGCGCGGCGGCGGGCTCGAGCTGGCTCGGCGCGGCCGTCGAGGGCTGCCTCGTCGGACGCATCGCCCGAGCCTTCTCGCAGGACATCGAGATCGTGTCCGCCGACACCATCGCCGCCGAGCTGGGCGAGTGGGCGCGCGGCTATGGCTGCGACCAGCAACTGAGCGGCGGGAAGGCGCGGCGCGCGCTGGGCTGGGCGCCGCTCCACGGGGTTCCGTCGTGAATGCGCCTCTCAA
>CAWFYW010000007.1:0-18999 GCA_963820155.1 uncultured Alphaproteobacteria bacterium | reverse complement strand
GCGTCGCACTTGATCGAGCATGCGCTCGGCGATCTCACGCTCGCCGGAAACGACCAGGGTCGCGCCGAGTTTGGTGAGATGCTCGACCGCGGCATCGGAATGGGCGCGCGCCAGGATCTCGACCGACGGGTTGGCGGCGCGCGCCTGCTGCACGACCTGGCCCGCCTCGAAGGCTTCGGGAATGGTGACGAAGAGCCGGCGGGCGCCTACCAGATTCGCGGCCGCCAGCACGGCGGGCGCCGCGGCATTGCCGGCCAGGGTCTCCGCCCCATCCTGCCGGGCGCGCTCGAGGTTGCGCTGGCTGCTCTCGATCACCAGCAGGCCGCCGTCTGCCCTGGCGCGCTCGGCGCCGATCAGCGAGCCGACGCGTCCATAGCCGACGAGCACGTCGTGTCCCGACAGCGCAGTTGCGCGCGGCGCCGGCGGATGCGCCGGCTCGTCCCGCTTCTGCGAGCGGCGCAGGCGGCCGAGCAGCGCGAACATCAAGGGATTGAGCACGATGGAGACGATGGCGCCGGCCAGGACCAGATCGCGCGCCTCCGCCGGCACCGGCCCGAGCGCGAGGCCGAGCCCGATCAGGATGAAGGAGAATTCGCCGATCTGCGCCAGGCTCGCCGCGACGGTGAGCGCGGTGGCGTTGGGATGGCCGAAGGCACGCACGATCAGCCAGGCCGCGAGCGACTTGCCCAATACGATGATGGCCACGGTCCCGAGCACCCCAAGCGGAGCGCTGACGAAGACCGCCGGATCGAGCAGCATGCCGACCGAGACGAAGAACAGCACGGCGAAGGCGTCGCGCAGCGGGATCGCCTCCTCCGTGGCCTGCTGGCTCAAGTCGCGTTCGCCCATCACCATGCCGGCGAAGAAGGCGCCGAGGGCGAAGGAGACATCGAACATCTTGGCCGCGCCGAAGGCGACGCCGAGCGCGATGGCGTAGACGGCCAGCCGGAACAGCTCGCGCGAGCCGGTATGCGCCGTGTAGTGCATCAGCCAGGGGATGACGCGGCGGCCGGCCAGCAGCATGACGGCGACGAAGATCGAGACCTTGGCCAGCACCACCAGAAGCATGAAGACGATGCGGCTGGCCGGCACGCCGTCGCCCTTGGCGACCATCGCCGCGGCCGGCACCAGCACCAGCGCCAGCACCATGACCAGATCCTCCACGACCAGCCAGCCGACGGCGATGCGGCCGCGATCGGTGTCGAGGATGTGGCGGTCCTGCAGGGCGCGCACCAGCACGACCGTGCTGGCGACCGAGAGCGCCAGGCCGAACACCAGGCCGGCATGGAGGGACCATCCGAGCAGATGGGCGAGCCCCGCCCCCATCAGCGTGGCCACGGCGATCTGGCCGATCGCGCCCGGCACGGCGATGCGGGCGACCGACATCAGGTCCTTGAGCGAGAAGTGCAGGCCGACGCCGAACATCAGCAGGATGACGCCGATCTCGGCGAGCTCGGCGGCGAGCGGCAGGTCGGCCGTGAAGCCCGGCGTGAACGGCCCGACGACGACGCCGGCCAGCAAGTAGCCGACGATGGGTTGCACGCGCAGCCGCTGGGCGACGAGACCGAACAGGAAGGCGAGCATCAGACCCGCAGCGATGGTGGCTATGAGCGGCGTCTGATGATCCGGCATGCCGTCTGGTCTCCCCTCGTCGATGGCCCTGTTCGGACATGTGGCCTTGCACGGCGGACGTCAACCGTCGGCAGCGGAACCGGACGCCTGTCGCTAGCCCAGCCTCAGCAATGGCACCGCCGCGGCGGCCAGCAGCACGGCGACAAGACGTGTGCGCGTGAAGGGTTCCTTGAGCCAGAGAACGGCGATCAGCAGCGCGAAGACCGAACTCGTGTCGCGCAGCGCGGCCGCCGGCGCGACGGGCGCATGGCCCCACACCCAGAGGATCAGCAGGTAGGAGGCGACGGAAGCGAGCGCCGTCGGCACGGCCCTCGTCCATTGGCCGCGAAGCTGACGCCAGGGCGGGCCGGCCTGGCGCTGCCGCCAGCACATCGCCGCGGCATTGGCGATCGAAACCACGAAGCCATAGGCCAGGGGCGAGCCGGCGGCGCGCACCCCGCGCGCATCGCACAGGATATAGGCCGCCGTGCCCAGGCCCGCCGCGAGCGTCCAGGCCAGGGCGTGCAGAGAAAAGCCGCGGGCGCGCGAGGCATCCACGGCCAGCACGCCGAGCGACGCGGCGATCACCAGGATGCCCAGCAACGCCATCGGTCCCGGCCAGCCGCCGGCGACCAGCGCCGCCAGCGGCACGACCAGCAGCACCGCCACGGCGCGCACGGTGGGATAGACGATGCCGAAGCCGCCCAGCTTATAGGCGCGCAGCAGCGCCGCGACGGTGAGCACGTTCATCAAGGTCGAGGCCGCGATCCAGGGCCAGGCCGCCGCGGCGGGCAGGCCGGACCACGACAGGCCCGGCACGACCAGCACCGCGCCCAGGACCATCTGGGCGGTCATGGCGCGCGCCGGATGAGCATCGGCCTTGACGGCGGCATTCCAGCCGGCATGCAGCAGCGCGCTTGCAAGCGCGGCGGCGACATCGGCGGCGCCCATCGCGTCAGCCGTGCGGCTGGTGCGAGAGGATCACGGCGTAGCGCGCCGGCCTGGCCGTGCGGTTGCGGTAGGTGATGGGCCGGTCCAACACCATGGCAAGGCAATCGCCGGCATGCAGTTCATGCCGCTGCCTGCCCAGCGCGACCTCGATCGTGCCCTGCAGCACCCAGATCTGCTGGTGCGTGACGCCGGGGCGCGCGCCCGTCTCGTAGGCGACGCGGGCGCCGGCGGGGAAGAGCACCTCCGCGATGTGCAGCGGCGACGGGAAGCCGGGCGGCGAGACGTTGCGCCTGATGTAGCCCGAGGCGGGATCGCGCCATTCGACCTGGTCCTTGCGCCGCGACAGCGGATCGGACGGCGCCGCGGGCGCGTCGAACAGCGCGGCGAGCGGCACGCCGAGGCCGGTCGCGAGCTTCTCCAGCACGACGGCGGTGGGGCTGCTCTCGCCGCGCTCGATCAGCGAGATCATCGAACGGCTGACGCCCGAGCGCTCGGCCAAGGCCTCCAGCGCGAGACCGCATTCGATCCTGAGCTGGCGCACGCGCGCGGCGATGCGGCCGTTGATATCCATCTTCCTGGAAGATCATCCAGTATAATGGACGAGTCAAGCGGCCCTTTCGGCCTGACGTCAGCCTGCTCGTGGTCCTCAGGGGTTCTGGTCCCAGTTGGGATCGTCGCTGGGATTGAGGGGCGGATCGGCGGCGAGCAGGCCGCGGCCGGGGATGAAGTTCACTTCCAGCCGGATGCCGTCGGGATCCTCGAAGACGAGATAGTAGTAGCCGGGCGCGAAGTCGCCCTCCAGCGGGCCGCGGTCGATGGCGGTGCCCATCGATCGGAGCTTGTCGGCGACCCTGTCGACGTCGTCGCGGCTGCGGGCGCGGAAGCAGAGGTGATGCAGGCCGATGCGGTTCTGCACGAAGCGCGCATCCGCATGTTCCTCGGTGCAGCGCTGGATGCCGAGCGCGGTGCGGCCGCCCACGTGATAGAGGAAATTGTTGCCGTCATAGACCTTCTTCAGGCCGAGGAAAGGCAGCAGCTCGCCATAGAAGGCGCGCGCCTTCTCCCACTGGCTGACCGTGAGGATGACGTGCGCCATGCCGTTGACTTCGATCATGCTCTCTCCTCTTCCTCGCCACGTCGTGGGGAGGAAGGCGCCGTGTCAATCGACGACCCAGAATTCGTGGGGCTGGTCGATGCTGCGGTCCTGGTCCGTCGTCTCGTGGGGTTGCGCCTTGTGCAGGTGGTAGCGCTTCTGGTCGACCTCGACGATCGCCCGGTTCTCGTGCCGCTGGATCACGGTGCCGCCGAAGGGATCGCCGTCGGGCAGGCTGCCGTAGAAAGTATCGCCGCCATGCAGGGTCGGCGCCTCGCCCTCGTCGATCCGGTCGCGCTGGAAAGTCAGCACCGTGCCGGTGCTGAGCGACTGCATGAGCAGCGACGCCTGCCAATTCGCCATCCCCGTCTCCCCTGTTTGCCGCGCGGCATGCTAACAAGGCGCGAATTCATCGAACAGCGGAGATCAAGAATGACCACGGGATTGCAGCTGCGCTCGCTGATCCGGAAGACCGGCGAGCTCGAACTGTCGCTGGCCGAGCAGGCCGTGCCCGAGCCCGGTCCGGACCAGGTGCTGGTCAAGGTCGAGGCGACGCCGATCAACCCGTCCGACCTCGGCCTCCTGCTGGGCCCGGCCGACATGAGCGCGGCCAAGGCGAGCGGCAGCGGCGCGGGCCTCACGGTCACGGCGAAAGTGCCCGAGGCGTCCCTTCCCTTCCTGGCGGCGCGGCTCGACCAGGCGATGCCGGTCGGCAACGAAGGCGCGGGCACGGTGATCAAGGCGGGCGCGTCCGACGCCGCGCAGGCGCTGATGGGCAAGACGGTGTCGATGGTCGGCGGCGGCATGTACGCGCAGTACCGGCTCCTGAAGGCGACCGACTGCCAGGCGCTGCCGGCCGGCACGAGCGCCGCGGAGGGCGCCTCGTGGTTCGTCAATCCGCTGACGGCGCTCGGCATGACCGAAACCATGAAGCGCGAAGGCCACAAGGCGCTGGTGCACACCGCGGCCGCCTCCAATCTCGGCCAGATGCTGAACAAGATCTGCCTGGAGGACGGCATCGGGCTGGTGAACATCGTGCGCAGCGCCGCGCAGGCCAAGATCCTGAGCGACATCGGCGCCAGGCACGTGGTCGATTCGACCTCGCCCAAGTTCATGGAGGAGCTGACCCAGGCGCTGGTCGAGACCGGCGCCACCATCGCCTTCGACGCGATCGGCGGCGGCCGGCTCGCCAGCCAGATCCTCACGGCCATGGAGGTGGCGCTGAACAAGACCGCCAAGGAATACAGCCGCTACGGTTCGACCACGCACAAGCAGGTCTATATCTATGGCAGCCTCAACACCGGGCCGGTCGAGCTGGTGCGCAACTACGGCATGGCGTGGGGCGTCGGCGGCTGGCTGCTGACCCCGTTCCTGCAGAAGATCGGCCGGCCCGACCAGGCGCGGCTGCGCGAACGCGTGGTGAAGGGGCTGAAGACCACCTTCGCCAGCCACTACACAAAGGTGATCTCGCTGCCGGAGGTGCTCGACCTCAAGAACATCGCCGTCTACAACAAGCGCGCGACCGGCGAGAAGTTCCTGATCAATCCGAACAAATGATCATGCCCTGGCTTTGAACCTGCAGAGGTGTAGGCGTCTCATGGCGGGGATCTGGAAGGCAGCGCTGGCTGCAGCGGCACTCGCCCTGGTGGCGGTGCTGCTGTGGCTTCTGTTACCGCTGGTCTCGACCGAAGCGCCGCCGAGCGCCGAGCGGCTCGCGCCGGCCATTTCCACCTCGGATTATCTCGGTGGCGACGCGACCGTTCCAGGGACAGAGGTGCTCATCTCCGAAACGGGTCCCAACGTGCATATCGGCAACGACGGCCTCATTTTCGAGCTCAGCGCCGCACAGCCGACCGGCGGCGCGACCATCGATTTCACCGACCGGAGCGGGCTGCTCGATCCTTTCTTCACGAAGTCGACGGTCGCCTTCCATCTCCACCCGTGTGTCGATCACGACAAGCCCATCGGAACCGTGCACGTCCAGGTGCAGACCGCCGATCAGCCGGGCGGCGAGCCGACACTGTTCGTGTTGAACGACGCGACGCCCAGCACGGGAATGGACGCCATCCGCTACCTGTGGCGGCCCGTCAGGATCGCCGTGACCCTGGAAGCACGGCCTGTTGCCGTTCAGCCGGTTTGCGCGGTTCTCATCGCCATACTGAACACGCCACGGTCGTTCCATTCGGGGCTGCCGCGCTGAGGCGGACAGTCCTTCCGCTCATAGCTGCACCTGGCGGATGAACCAGCGAATGTCGTCGACGCGCACGTCGAGCACGGACACCAGACGGCATCCGGCCTGGCGAAAGATCGCGTTCCAGGCCCTGCGGTCGGACGGCGGCACGCCCTGGCCCGAGGCAAGCTGCGCGAGGTCCTGCAGCTCGGCCAACCGGAATCCGCCGGCCGGCCTGTTCAGCTCGCCATAATAGTCGACGAACAACCCGGTGCGGCCCGGCAGGAGAGCGCGCAGTTCCCGGAGAAAGGCGACGGCCCGGGCGGGCCCGCCCGCGAACAGGGCGTTCAGCAGGCTGCGGCCATGCACGGCCTCGATCGTGTCGGGATCGAGGCCGTGCAGTGCGCGCCGCAGGCGCGTGGCGTCGCCCTGCCGGATCGCGACGCGGGCCTGCACGCCCGCCGCGCGCAGACGCGAGCGCGCCAGGCGGCACATGGCGGCGCTGCTGTCGACGCCGATGCCGCGGAAGGACGCGTCCCGCGCCAGATCGACGAGGAGCGACCCGGGCCCGCAGCCGAGGTCCAGCAGGCCGCGGACTCCCATGCCGCGCAAGAGGTCGGCCTGCAGCGACGGGACGCCGGCGACGGCGGCGAAGGCCCGCGCCAGCGCCCCATCGTCGGGCGCGCTGCGGAATGGCGCGCCGCCGAGCGTGGCGTCGAGGCCGCGCAGGGAGGGGCCATAGGCGCCGATGAACTTCTCGAGCTGGAAGGCGATCTCCGGCAGCGAGGGCGCGCCGAGGCGGTAGCGGCCAGCGCGGTCGCGGACCACGACATCGGTGGTCCGCCGCAGGAACTCCAACACCGGTTCGAGCAGCGCAGGGTTGACGCCTGCCCGCCTGGCCAGGTTCCGCACCTCCCGCGGCGTGGCCAGCGCCTCGAGCACGCCCAGTCGCAGCAGCGCCCGCAGCGCCTCGCCGGCATAGTGGCCCTGGATGGTCCCGACCAGGTCGAGGCGCGGAAGCCTATGCCCGCGCATCCACGCAGCGCTCCAGGACTCCCCTCTCCAGCAGCGCGTCGACGAAGGCGGGCGGCGGCGGCGGGAAACCCAGCTCGCGCTCGAAGGCCGCGTCGTCCGGCCAACGCCGCGGCGCGCGGAAGCAGTCGAGGAACGCCGCCCCCGCGCGGCTCAGCTCGAAGTTGCGGATGGCGTCGGTCTCGGTCGGCGGGAAATGCAGCAGAAGGTCGTAGCGCCGCCGCAGCAGCGGCCCGGCCGGTCGCGCGGCGCCCGGCTCGACCAGGCGGGAGAGGATGACGGCGCAGTCCGGCACGCGCCGCAGCAGCGCGGTGCGCGGGCTCAAGGCATAGAAGGGGCCATCCTCGGTCGCGCCAAGGACCGCCTGGCCCTTCACGCCGTTGGCGACGCGGCGGCGCAGCTCGGTGGCGTTCAACATGTAGCGCACCAGGCCGGTGATATGGTGGCTCTCGCCGAACGTGTCGGCGAAGTAGCGCTCGATCATGGGCTGGTCGCAGACGGCGGGCTGCCCGCCCGCCTCGGCCCACCGCTCCATCGCCTCCATCAGCTCGGAGAAACGGCCCCGGTAGCGGCCGAGCACGTAGCGCAGCAGCGGGAAGCCCAGCCCGTAGATCAGCTGGTAGGCCGTGGTGATGAAGATGTGGCGCCGCCGCGGCAGCACCGCCGGGAAGTAGTGATGGTTGATGAAGATCCCGGCGTGCGCGGCGATAACGTCGTCATCATCGGCCTCAAGGGCCGGGAAGTTGAAGTCCGAGATATGGCCGTCATAGGCGATCTTGTCGCGATACTGGTGCAGGAGCTGGGTGCCGGGCTCGGGCGTCAGCAGGTGAAGCTGGACGTTGAGCGGGGCGCCGTCGCGCGCGAAGCAGTCGCCGATCAGGTCGAGCGTCGCCTTCTGGTCGGCCCGCGTCTCCTCGGGATAGCCGGTGATGAAGGACACGGTCGACGACAGGCCGAGCCGCTGGGTCTCGGCCAGCACCGGGTCGAACAGCGCGAGGTCCAGGCGCTTCTTCGAAATCTCCTGCATGCGCTCGGAGCCTGCCTCGATGCCGTAGTAGATCGAGCTGCAGCCCGCCGCGCGCATGCGCTCGAGCAGCTCGTTGTCGACGCAGTCCATGCGCGCCGAGCACTTCCAAGTGTAGCCCAGGCCCTCGATGGCGTCGCAGAATTCGAGAACCTTGCGACGGTTGACCGTGAACAGGTCGTGCGTCAGCGCGAAGTCGGAGACGCCGTAGGTCCGATGCAGGAAGTCCATCTCCCGGCGCAGGCGGCCGGCCGATTTCAGGCGGTACTTGCGACCGAAGAAGCTCGCCGTCGAGCAGAAGGTGCACTGGAAGGGGCAACCGCGGCCGGCGTCCATGCGCAGGCTCGTGAGGCCGAGCTCGCGCACCGGATAGTGGTGATAGGCGGGCATCGGCAGGGTATCGACGTCGGCGATGTTGGGTTCGCCGGGGTTCGACCGGATGGCCGGGCCGTCGCGCCAGGTGATGCCGGGAATGCCCTCGAAACGCCCGCGGAAAAGCCCGTCGAGGGCGGGCAGGATGGTGTTTTCCGCCTCGTTGCGCACGATCATGTCGAACTGCGGGAAATGTTCCAGCACGGCGCGGTCGAGCACGGTGGCATGCGGCCCGCCCAGAAGGATGGGCAGGTCGGGCCGCCATTGCCGGATGTAGGCGGCGGTCTTGGCGGTGCAGATGAAATTGCAGCCGAGCGAGGTGAAGCCCACGACGTCGGGCTGGAGCGCGAGGATCTGCCGGGCAATGCGGCGGTAGAGATCCTGGTCCATCGCCAGCGCACCGCGGCCGACCTCGACCTTGGGGTCGTAGAGCAGGCCGGTATGTCCCGCCCGCTCCAGCACGGCGATGAGCGAGATCAGGCCGAGATGGGGCTGCAGGATGTAGCGGCGGATGCCGCCGGCATCCTCGAACAGAAGGTTGTCGACGAAAGCGACGCGCATCTCATCCATCCTTCGCCGCGAGCACGATCAGGCCCTCGCGCGCGGCGTCCTCGAAGAATGGCCGGAAGGCCGACGGCGGCGCCTCGGCCAGGCTCTGGCGGCGGACCGCGGCCACGATCGCGCCGACCGGGCGGCGGCCGTCGACCTGCGTCAGCATGAGCGCGGGCAGCGTCTCGACGGCGAGCGTGCGCAGGCGGGCGGCCGACCGGTCGGCCCAGTAGACCAGCAGTCGCTTGCGGCGGCCCAGGGCGCGCGGTGGCGCGTCCGCGAGAGCCGCGGCCGTCAGCGCGACGGGATCGCCGTCGAACGCCTCGATGCGCAGCGCGCCGTCGACGCCGGGAACGAGCCGCGAGAATTCCCGCCACGGCAGGCGCGCCAGCGCCTTCGTGCGAAGGCCCTTCGCCCCACGGCCTTGCCGGCGCGACGCCAGCGCGGCCTGGCGGATCTCCCACAACGCCCGCTCGTGCCGCATGACCATGTGCAGCGCGCGATATCGTCCGCTGCCGGCCAGGTCGTCCTCCAGGAATGACAGGAAGCGCCGGATCTTCTCATCCTGCGTCGCGGCGCGCGCCTGGGGCGCGAGCTGCAGGCCGCGATAGCGGGCGAAGACTTCGAGCTCGATGCCGTGACGGCGCAGCAGCCGTCGCGTCGCCGGGAAGGACTCCCACAGGAAATTGTGCTGGACCTTGCCGATGAAACCGGAGAACTGGCGAAGCCGGCCGAGATCGGCGGACCGGAACGCCGCGCGATCGACGTCGTCCAGGGCGTAGGCGGCGAGCGCGCCGGCGGCATCGGCTCGGACGGCCTCGAGGAAGGCCGGCTCGACGAGGCAGCGGGCCACGATCGCCTCGACGACGCCGGGGGCCGTCGCGCTCATCGCACGGCCTCGCCGCGGCAGACGCCACGCACGCGCTCGAGCTCCTCGCCGAGCCAGGCCTGCGGGAAGCGCGACGACCAGTTGTATTCCAGCGTCACCGCGCGCGGCGAGGCGCGATGCAGGACCCGCTCCAGAAGTCGATAGACGATCTCGGGCGCGCGGCTGGCATGGTCGTCCCATGCAGCGTCGGCCTGCTGCTCGATGCCGGAGATATGGATCTCGACGACGCGCTCCAGGGGCAGCGCCTCGACCTGGCGCAGGGGATCGGCGCCGGAGGCCCGGGCGGTGATGCAGAAATGCGCGAGGTCGAGCAGCAGTCCGGCATCGGCCCGCTCGCAGACCGCGCGGATGAAGGCGGGCTGCGCCATGGTGCTGCCGGGCACGGCGAAATAGACCGGCGAGTTCTCGACGACGATCGGCACGTCGAAACGGGCAGCGTAGCGTTCGAGCGCCCGCCTCGCCCGCTCCACCGTCGCCCCATTCATGGGCGGGCTCACCGTGTAGCCGATATTGTAGGGCTCGCCCGGCGCCGCGGGCATGGCGATCCCGCCCGCCTCGCCGCGGCTTGCCGTGATGAAGGCCAGATGCTCGCCGATCCACGGGGTTGCGGTGCGGGCGACCCATCGGTCGATGTCGGCCGTCACGCCGTCCGGACAGGGCACGGTGCCGGCGATCGACAGGCTGGCGCAATGCAGGACCACCGGAACCCTGTCGCGGATCGCGATCACCCGCGGATCGTGGCGCAGCAGCTCGTAGGGGATCTCGACATGGTCGACGAGCGCGCGGTGCCGATCGATGAAGGCGTGCACGCTCGTGCTGTAGGCGAGCCCGATGGAGGGCCGGCGAGCCGTACCCCGGAAAGGCGGGCTCATGGCACAGGCTTCAGTCGATCAGCTTGCCGTTGTCGAGGACCTGCGGCAGGCGCGTCACGGTCTTCTCCTTCATCGAGAAGGTGATCTTGCCGTTCTTGCGCAGGCAGTTCATCGCCTTCTTCTGCTCGGCGGGGCTGAGGCTGATCACGATTGCATGCTGGGTGAACAAGGTGCTGCCCGCGGGTGTGCGGCCGACCGCTGCCTTGCGCGCGGCCTTCTTCTTCGCTGCCATGGCCCTCTCCTTTCAGCCCGCCGTCCCGGCGGGCCGGTTGATGTCGGCTGAATGCGTCCGTGCCAAACGGTTGCATGAGGATGGCATACTCATCCGGAAGTAACAACTCGAAGTTGCGTCAGCGACGGCGCATCACCATCAGGCCACAGCCGCCGCGTCGTGCTGGTAGAGCCAGCCGATATTGGCGATCGAGCGGTCGCCCGACGTCGCCAGCGCCGCGTCGCGCTCCTGTTGCGCCGCGCCGTCGGGCAGATGGAAGCGCGTGCGGTTGGCGGCGGAGGCCTCCTGCAGGCGCGTGGCGCGCGGCTTGCGCACCTCCTCGTAGCGCGCGAGCGCGCCCGGCAGGTCGCCGGGCCTCGCCTCGAGCAGCGCCGCCAGCGCCGCGCCGTCCTCGATCGATTGCGCGGCGCCCTGCGCCATCATGGGCAGCATGGGATGACAGGCATCGCCCAGCAGCGTGACCCGGCCGTCGCTCCAGCGCGGCAGGGCCGCGCGGTCGTGCAGCGCCCAGACGAAGGTTTCGGGAAAGGCTTCGATCAGGCCGCGCACGATCGGGTGCCAGCCGTCGTAGCGCGCCAGCACCTCGGCCACGTCGCCCCTGTCGGTCCACGATTCCTTGGTCCAGCGGCCATGCTCGACGACGCACACGACATTCATCAGCCGCCCGCCGGCGACCCAGTAGTGCACGCAATGCGCGCCCGGCCCCATCCAGTTGTGCGAGGCGACCTCGATGCCGAGGTGGCTTATGCGCCCGGCCGGCACCAGCCCGCGCCAGGCGACGCAGCCGGTGAAACGCGGCCTTTCCGGTCCGAAGGCAAGATCGCGCACGCGGCTATGGATGCCGTCGGCGCCGACCAGCAGGTCGGCTTCGGCCGAGGCGCCCAACTCGAAGCGGGCGACGACCGTCCCGGCCTTCTGCTCCAGGCCGACGAGCCTGTGGCCGACATGCAGCCGTTCGACGGGCACGGCGGCGCCCAGCAGCTCGGCGAGGTCGCCGCGATGGAAGTGATAGTACGGCGCGCCGAAGCTCGCCTCGACCTCCGGCCCGAGCGGCGCGCGCTGCAGGGTGCGGCCGTCGTCCCAGCGGCGCTGATGCACGGCCAGCGGACGGACGCCGGCCTTGTCCATCGCGGGCTTGAGGCCGAGCCTGATCAGCAGCCGCGAGGCGTTGGGGCTGATCTGGATGCCGGCGCCGATCTCGCCGATGCGCGGACTCTGCTCGTAGACCTGGACGTCGAAGCCCGCCTTCAGGAGATGCAGCGCGGCGGACAGACCGCCGATGCCGCCGCCGACAATTGCCACCCGTGATGCCATCCTCATGTCCGTCAGCGCGCCAGCCCGATGATCCAGTCCGAGATCTGCTTCGCGGCAGCGGCGGGTGTCTGGGCGTGCCCAGCCTCGACGACCAGATATCTGCTGTAGGGGTTTTTGGCCGCGGGCTTGTAGACCGTGCTCTCGGCGCGCTGGAAGAACGGGTCCTTGCGGCCGATCACCAGGAGGAGCGGCGTGCTCGCGGGCAGGCGCGGCGCCTGGACATCCATCGCGGCGAGCCCCTGCGGATTCATCCACGAATAGTAGACCGCGGCCGTCGTCGAGACGGTGAAGGTCTTGCCCTGGTTCTCGTCGGGACCGCTGAAGGCTTCGTTGCCGCGGCCAGCCTCGACCAGCGCGCGGGCACGGTCGACGGCGGCATGGATGGAGGCGTTGCGGCTGTAGAACAAGCCAGGCTGGTGCCCCGGTCCGGCCATGACCAGGCCGGCGAGGTTGCCGCGCTGCACGGCGTAGGCCAGCGCCACGTCAGCACCGAGACTGAGGCCGCCGATCACGACGCGGCCGGCGCCTTGGCCGCGCAGCGCCGCGACCTGGCCGTCGAGCTGGCCGAAGACCTGCTCCATCGTGACTTTGATGCTCTCCCAGCCGCCTCTCGACCACGGCATGGACGGCGTCACGACCTTGGCGCCCGCGCTTTCGAGCGACGAAGCGACCATGCCCAGCCCCTGCGGCGTCCCCTGCTTGCCATGCAGCAGAATGACGCCGATACGGTCCTGGGCCTCCGCGGCGCCGCCCAGTCCGAGAACGGCCATCAGCAGCACGCCAAGAAACGCCGATGCCGATTTCATGCCCAACTCCTCCGTCTTGTCGTCACGCCACGGTAACACCTCCCGCCGCATTCCGGCACGTCGCTGACGTAGGCGGCCAGCCCTTCGGACCATGGTCAAGGCGGCGGAGCGGCTACTGAGGGAGAACCTGCTGCCATACCGCCGGTCCGTTGGCGCAGGCGTTGCCGCGCCAGGCGACGTGGGTGTCGGGGCGCACCAGCACGAGCCTGGCCTCGTAGATCGGAGCCACCGCCGGATCGTCGACGATCACGGTATCGAGCGGCGCGGGCGCCGAATCGATCAAGGGCGAGGGATCGGCGCCGCCGAAGACCAGCAGGGTGAACCACGAACCCAGCCTGTCATAGAGCGCGCTGCCATCGGCCAGGAAGGTGCTGGGCAGGCGTGCGCCGGGCGCCGTCGTCGGTCGATAGACGACCGGGTCGCCCATGACGCCGTCATAGCGATAGCCGAGCTCGATGCCCCAGCTCTCGTTCTCGGCGTTGCCCAGGGCCGCGATGCCGCGCGCCAAGGCGTCGGCATCGCGCTCGGCCTGGTAGAGCGCGGCGATCCTGAGGCGCACGTCGGTGTGCCGCTCCGAGGCCAGCCGGTTGCGATGGCCGACCGGCCGCCGCTCGCTTTCATAGGTGTAGAGCAGGCCCGCGCCGGCAAAGCCCTTGAGGGTCGCGGCGAGCTTCCAGCCGAGATCGACGGCGTCGGCGATGCCGGTGTTCATGCCGTAGCCGCCGGTCGGGATGTACTGGTGTGCGGAGTCGCCCGCCAGGAAGACGCGGCCGTCGCTGTAGCGGTCGGCCAGCAGCAGGTGCGTGAACCAGGGATTGGCGACCAGGATCTCGCGCGCGAAGGAGCGGCCGGCCCAGCGGTCGAGGATCGGCTCGGGATCGACGGCGTCGGCATCGACGCCGGTTGGCGGGCGGGTCTGCAGCGTCCAGGTGTCCTTGTCGTCCTGGGCAATCAGCGTGCCCTTGTCGGTCTGGTAGTGCCAGGCGACGCCGAAGGCCTGCAGGAGGTCGCGCGCCTGCGAGCGGAAATGGATCATGTAGCGGTGCGCCACGGCGGCGCGGCCCTGCAGGCCGATGCCCAGCCGCTCGCGCACGACGCTCGAGCCGCCATCGCAGCCGGCAAGGAAGGCACAGCGCACGGTCTCGGTCGCGCCGGTCTCGACGACGCGCAGGGTGGCGGTGACGCCCGTATCGTCCTGCGCGAAGTCCTCCAGGGCCACTCCCCAGCGCGCGTCGACCAGCGGATGGCCCACGATGGCGTCGCGCAGCACCGGCTCGATCATCACCTGGCTCACCCGCATGGCGGGCTCGCGCGGCTGGCTGCCGTCGTTCCTGTCGCGGATCTCGACGCGCTTCTCGGTCACGCTGGGATAGCGGAAGCGGTGGAGCTCGCGGCCCGCCTGCTCCCGCGCGAGCGACGTGATCCAGGAGACGTCGAAATTGTGGCTCTCGGGCACGGCAACGGCGCGCAGCCTGTCGGCAAGGCCGAGACGGCCGAACAGCTCCATCGAGCGGCCGTTGGTGATGTCCATCTTGGGATGGCGCGTGGTCGTCGGGTTGCGCTCGACCAGCAGGCAGCGCACGCCGAAAAGGGCGAGCGTGCGGGCCAGGGTCATGCCCACCGGCCCGCCGCCCGCGATCAGGACGGGAATCAAGCCGGACTCATGCCCGCTTCGCTTCCTTCTCGGCCATCTTGGCCTTGAGCTGCTCGGGGGTGAGCCGGACGATGTGCTCGTTCTGGTGGCTGTAGACGTCGTATTTCTGGACGTCGAGGTCCTCGAGCACGATCTCGCGCGCCAGCACCTTGCGCTTCCACTCGACGTGCTCGGTTTCGGCGGCGTGGAACTCGGGCATCACTTCCCTGGCGAACAGCTCGAGCGACTCGCAGATGTCGCGGTGGCTGGTCTTGCCGGCCTGGTTCAGCAGGATCACCTGGTCGACGCGGCTCTGCTGGAACTGGCGCAGCTTCCGGCGGATGGTCTCAGGCGATCCGATCAGCCCCGAACTCGAGCGCCTTCTTCTCCTCCGGCCCGCCCTTCCAGTCCTGGTACTCCTTCCAGAGGTCGGAGGTGCCCGGCGCATCGACGCCTTTGCGGCCGTAATAGGAGAGCGCGAAGATGAAGAAGGTCCAGCCCGCGGCCTTGGCCTCGGCCTCCGCGTCGGTGGCGGCGCACATGAAGCCCGACACCATCGCCACGTTGGGATTGCTCGGATAGTCGGCGAGCTTTTTCGAGTTGTTCAGGAGGTTATTGTAGTACTTGTGCACCCAGGCGCGCGCCGCCTCGGGCGTGACGAAGGTGAAGCCGAGCGCCCCCATGCCCCATTCGCCGGCCTTGCCGATGGTCTGGATGTTGGAGCACGCGACCCAGAGCGGCGGATGCGGCTTCTGGAACGGCTTGGGGATCACGTTGCGCGCCTCGAAGTCGTAATACTGGCCGTGGAACTCCCAGCTCTCCCGGGTGAACATCGGCACGATGGCCTTCACCGCCTCCTCCCAGCGCTCGCGCTTGTCGCGCACGCGGATGTTGAAAGGATGGAGCTCCGCCGGCCCTGCCGCCTCGCCCATGCCGAGATCGACCCTGCCGCCCGACAGCAGGTCGAGGGTCGAGATGCGCTCGGCGACGCGATGCGGCTGGTTGGTGGTGAGCTGCACGACGCCGTGACCCAGGCGAATGCGCTTGGTGCGCTGGCTGGCGGCGCCGAGGAAGACCTCGGGTGCGGAGGAGTGGGAATACTCCTCGAGGAAGTGGTGCTCGACCTCCCAGGCGTAATCGTAGCCCAGCCGATCGGCGAGCTCGATCTGGGTCAGCGAATCCTGCAGGAGCTGGTACTCGCTCTTCGGGCCCCACGGGCGCGGTAGCTGATGCTCGTAGAAGATGCCGAATTTCATGGGTGCTTCCTCAAGAACGCAGCGATACGATCGACCAGGGTCGGGACGAGCTGCGATGGAAAATCGTGGCCCCAGCCAGGATAGGTCTGGATCTCCGCGCCCGGCACGAGCGCCGCGACGTCGCGGCCGCAATCGACGGGCAGCAGCGGATCGGCCTCGCCGTGCAGCACCAGGGTCGGCACCTGCACCGTCTTCAGGAACTCGACCCGATCGCCGGAGGCGATGATCGAGAGATACTGCCGCGCCGCGCCCTCGGGATACCAGCGGCGATCGACGTTCTTCTCGACGAAGGCGCGGAGCTCCGGCTCGGGCGTGGGATAGGCGGGACTGCCGATCACTTGGCGCAGCTTCATGCCGTGCTTCACCAGTTGCTCGCGCGCCGGTCCTTCCGGCTGTGCCGTCAGCATGGCCAGCGCCTCGGGCTTGCCCGGCGGCAGGCCGGGCCGGCCGCTGCTCGAGTAGATCGAGACCAGGGAGCGCGTGTGCTGCGGCCATAGCGCAGCAACGGTCTGGGCGATCATGCCGCCCATCGAGGCGCCCACCATGTGCGCCTTGGCGAGTCCCAGCGCATCCAGCAGGCCGATCGCGTCGGCCGCCATGTCCTTCACCAGATAGGGCGCCTCGACCTTCTGGCCTTTCATCGCCTTGCCGAGCGCCTCGGCGATATTGGGTACGCCCCAGGCGCCGAAATCGGTCGACAGGCCGGTGTCGCGATTGTCGTAGCGCACGACGTAGAAGCCCTTGGCGGCCAGCCCCTGGAACAAGGCGTCCGGCCAGATGGTGAGCTGCGCGCCCAACCCCATGATCAGCAGCAAGGCGGGATCGCCCTTGTCGCCCGCCGTCTCGTACTCGATCTCGATGCCGTTGGCCTTCGTGCGCGCCACGTTTCCTCCCCTCAGTCAACTCGACCGCCCAACCAGACCACTGCCACCACCGCGGCGCTCAAGGCGGCCTCCTTCGAGGAATAGGCGGCGCCCGAGTAGTATGCAACGGGCGTCCAGGCGCCGGCGTCTTCGACGTCGCGGCGGAACTCCTCGAATCCGAAACTGCCATCGGGACGCTGGAACAGATCGACACAGCGATCGTGCTCGGCGTTCTCGATGCTGTCGAAGACGACCCACGATTTGTCGATGCGCCGCGACATGGCCCTAATATCGCCCGCGCCTCGCCGCCCACCAATAGGCGAGCGGTGTGCGCCAGGCGCCGATACCGCCGAGCGAGAGGGCCGGCAGCAGGATCGGCAGGGCGGCCGGGTCGATGTCGCGGCGCAAGGCGCGCGCCTCGGCGAGCAAGGCATCGCGTTCGGCCCCCTCGCCCATCAGCCAGGCCGCGCCGACGGCGCGCGCCGCCTGCCGCGTGGGCAGATCCTCGACACCCAGCACCGCGAGCTCGAGATCGGCCAGCGCGTGGCCTGCGCGCAGCACGTCGAGCGCGCCTTCCACTTCCTCCTCGCGCGCGTCGATCAGGGCCATCAGCCTGTGCGGCGCGAGCCCATGCCGTCGCACCGTTTCGCGGAGCGATTCGACGACGGGCTGCGCGCGCGGCGGGCCCTGCCCCGCCGCCTCGGCCACCGCCTCGCGCCACCATTCGAGCCGGATGCGCGCCAGCATGGGCTCGCGCGTCACGGTGCGGGTGCGGGAAAGCTCGTGGTCGAAGGCCAGCAGCGCCAGCAGGTCCGACCGCGCCGGCTCGGGCGCGAACAGCGCGGCGAGGAAGCGATCGCGATCGGCGCGGCGCACCAAGTCGAGCACGTAGCGCCGGGAGGCGGGTGGCGCGCGATAGGACTCCGTCACGGGGGATAAACGTTCATCTGCGACCGTTGAACGCAGGGGTCTACAAGCATACAATATGCGGATTGAGGATTTGCCAATCCTCTCAATAACATAAAGGGGAAACCTGACATGGGTGCCATCTTCACCTCTCCGGGGCGCACCGTCATAGCGGGCATCGTGCTGCTGATCATCATCGTGGTCGTGGTCGGGCTGACGACCGGCCAGATGACCCATATCGACCATGCCTGGGCCACCTTCGCCATGCGCTGGCTGCACGTGATCAGCGGCGTGCTGTGGATCGGGCTGCTGTGGTACCTCAACTTCGTGCAGGTACCGACTATGCCGTCCATCCAGCCGGTCGAAAGCCGCAGCGCCATCACCAAGTACATCGCCCCCAACGTGCTGCTCTATTTCCGCTACGCCGCGCTCGCCACGGTGATCACCGGCCTGCTGCTGGCCTGGATGCAGGGCTACATCGTGCAGGCGCTGACCGTGCAAAAGGGCTTCATCTGGATCGGCGTCGGCATGTGGATGGGGCTGATCATGGCCTTCAACGTGTGGTTCATCATCTGGCCGAACCAGCAGAAGATCCTGGGCCTGGTGGAAGCGACCCCCGAGCAGAAGGCCGCCGCCGCCAAGCCCGCGCTCTATGCCAGCCGCTTCAACACCATGTTCTCGATCGGCCTGCTCTACTGCATGGTGGCGCAGCAGAACATACCGGTGTGAGCGCAGCGACCGACGTCAAAGGAAACGGGGCCTGCGGGCCCCGTTTCATTTGCCGGCAGCGTCTAGGGGCGCCGCGCCAGCGCAAGCCCCAGCCCCGCGCCCATCAGCAGCCCGCCGGTCAGGCGATGGCGCAGCCGCGCGCGCCTCGTCAGCTGCGCGCGCAGGCGGGCGGCCAGCAACGCCCAGACGCAGTCGAGCACGACCGCGACCACCAGGAAGGTGGCGGCCAGCAGCAGAAGCTGCTCCGACGCGCCCGCGCCGGGCGTGACGAACTGCGGCAGGAAGGCGCCGTAGAACAGCAGCGTCTTGGGGTTGGTGAGGCCGACCAGCAGGCCGCGCAGGAAGATCAGCCGCGCCGAGCGCGACTGCGGGCCAATGCGGGCGAGATCGACGGCCGGCGCGCGCCAGGCGGCGATCCCCAGCCACAGGAGATAGGCCACGCCCAGCCAGCGCAGCCATTCGAAGCTCGCGGCGAGGACGGACAGAAGCGCGCTCGCCCCCAGCACGGTGAAGGCGAGATGGACGAAGGCCGCGGCGCTGGTGCCGGCCACGGTGACCAGGCCGAAGCGTGCGCCATGGGCCACGCTGTTGGCCACGATCAGGGCGACATTGGGCCCCGGGATCACGATCAACACCGCACTGGCCAGGACGAAGGCGAGATAGAGGTCGAGCGGCATGGCCGCCAACTATTCTGGAA
>CAWFYW010000006.1:0-96424 GCA_963820155.1 uncultured Alphaproteobacteria bacterium | reverse complement strand
TCCTGATGACGGACCCTTTCCGCGACTGACCGTGGAATACCTAAAGGAGCTGGCCGCCCGGGCCGGTGTGGGAAACTGGGAGTCCTGGAGCATCCAGTATCGCGTGCTCGCCGTGGTCCTGGGCCTGCTCGCCGGCTACTGGGCGCTCCGCGTTATGGTGCCTGCGATCCTGCGCATCCTGTGGCCGTTCCTCTTGCTCGCCTTGGTGCTGGCCGCGGTCTGGGTGATCTATCCTACCGAGACCTGCTCGATCGAGTTCCTGTCCAGGCTGCCGATCGTCTGCGCGCGCTGAACGCCGGTCAGATGCTGAGATCGAGCAGGTTGTAGTCCTTGACGTCCGCCCGCGCCCTGTCGTCCCAGCGATAGGTCAATCCTTCGTCGGCGTGCGGCCGGTAGATGAAGGGCGTCTCGTCGGGAAAGCGCTGGCGGCGGGCGTCGATGGCATAGCCGATCAGCCTGGCGCGCTCGCGGATGCGCTCGTCGTCGTAGGTGGCGACCTTGTTGTGGATGCCGCCGGCCTTCACGCCCAGCACCGAACGGCGTCGATGGAAGCCGAAATTCACCGTCACGCGCCAGTCCTTCGAGGTGTTGGCGAAGGAGCCGTGCAGGGCCTGGCGGTTGGTCATGGCGACGTCGCCCGGCGCGCAGAGGATCGGCACGGCCTCGGGCAGGCGTTCCGTCCCGGCCGCCGCGGCCTGCGCCTTGATGTCGATCCTGCCGCGCTTGTGCGATCCCGGCACCACCCACACGCCGTTGGCGGCCGTGCAGCCGTAGAGCTGGGCCATGAAGTTGAAGCCGTGGATGCCCTGGTCCCAGTCGGGACTGTCCCAGTGCGTCGTGCCGTCCTGGTGCCAGGACACCGACGCGCCGCGTCCCGGCTCCTTGATCCAGAGCGCCTCGTTGAAGGGCGCGAAGTCGGGACCGTTGATCGCCGCCGCCACCGCCAGCAATCGAGGATGGCCGTAGACGCGCAGCGACGCCTCCGAGAACTGCAGGGAGCCCAGGATGAGGTAGACTACTTCCTTGGGCGCGTCGGCGGCGGGCTTCGGCTCGTACATCTTCACCGGATGCCGCCCGTTGGCGATCGACGTGCCGCCGAACGGGTCGGCCAGGGGCCGCGCCCAATGCAGCGTCGGCGCCTCGCAATCCGCGGCCAGGGCCGGCCTTCCCTTGCGGTCGACGGCCGCGCCCTTCTCGATCGGCAGCCGCTCAAGGATGTCGTGCAGGTCGCGCTCGATGTCGGCGAGCTCGTCAGGCTTCAGCACGCCCTCGAAGACGTAGAAGCCGCAGCGCCAATAGGCGTCGACGATGTCGGGATGCAGGTCGCCCGCCTTGGTGAAGCGGATCGGCCCGCGATTGCCGAGTGCGGCTGCCCGCTCCTCACCGGCGCGCAAGTACGCCTGCATCGCCGCTTCTTCCGAGCCGTAGTCGACGCGTGTCGAGCCATCCATGGCGCATCCTCCGGGAGCTGTCTTGGTCCGGAGGATAACGCCGCCATCAGGGCTCGGTCGAGCGGAAGGCCGGCTCCTCCAGCAACCGCATGGCGAGCGCGTGCAGGCGCGGCATTTCCGAGGCGGTGTCGATCTTGAGCCCGGCCCTGGCCAGCCGTTCGGCGATGAAAGCCGTCACGTCGGCCTGCGTGATCCGGCCCAGCAGCAGATAGGGCGCCGTCGGATCGATCATCGCCTCGACTGCCGACAGCGCGCTCCTCATCTGCGCCAGACAGTCGTCGATCCAGGGTTGGTGCACCTTCTCCGGCGGATGGTGGTTGCGCTCGTAGGCGGCCTGCAGGCCCTTGTCGCAGGCGCCCATCATCAGGGCGGCGACCCGCAGAACGGCGCGGCGATCGGCGCCGCCGGCCGGGGTCAGCGGATGCCCGCCGCCATAGGCCTGGTCGAGATGGTCGACGATGGCGTTGCTGTCGACCAGCACCTCGCCATCGTCGAGCACCAGCGCCGGGATGCGGCCCAGCGGATTGGCCAGCCGAACCTCGGCGCGGTTGCCGAAACCGGAAAGGTCGCGCTGCTCGAAGGCCACGCCGTAGAGCCCGAGCGTGATCGCGACGCGGCGCGTGTAGGGAGAACGGTTGACGCCGATGAGCTGCATGCCGGCGTCAACCATAGCATGTTCCCTACTCCAGGCTGACCAGGGTCAGGTCCACGAACCACGACTGCGGCGAGACGAAGCCCTTCACCTTCTTGGAGAAGGCGCGCGGGTTGAGGTCATGCACGATGTAGAGCCAGGGCGGGTTGTCGACCAGCCGCTCGTGCGCCACCGCGAAATACTTCTGGATGGTGGCCTCGTCCGTGGCGTCGGAGAGCTTCTGCAGCGCCTCCTCGAACTTGTCGTCCTTCCATTGCTCGAAGTTGGAGCCCTTGGGCGAGAAGTTGGCGGCGGCGAAGTAGCGGAACATCATGCCCACGTCGCTCGAGGGCGAGCTGACATTGAGCGCCAGGGCGCCCTTGAGCGCCGGGTCGTCGGGCACGGCGCGGCTGGCATTGAGCAGCACCTGCCATTCGACGGCCTCGACCTGGACATCGACATTGCAGGCCTGCTTGAGGTTCTCCTGCAGCGCCTCGTTCATCGGCAGCGGCAGCATCTGGCCCGAGCCCGAGGTCGAGATCATGACCTTGAAGGAAAGCGGCTTCTTGTCGGAATAACCCGCCTCGGCCAGCAGCTTCTTGCCCTTTTCGGGATCGAACGTGTAGTGGTTCTCGGGCTTGCCGAAGGCGGGATCGCTGGCCTTCAGCCAGCCGACCGAGGGCTCGGCGGTGCCGTTCAGCAGCGACACGAGGGCGTTGCGGTCGACGCAGTAGTTCAGCGCCTGGCGCACCTTCACGTCGGCAAGCGGACTGTCCTTGGCGGCCATGTTGTAGAACCACGGCCAGACATGCGGATAGGAGCCGGTGGAGATGACGAAACCCGCCTGCTTCAGCGACGGGATGCCGTCGGGTGGCGGCACCTCGATCCAGTCGACGCGGCCCGAACGCAGGGCGGCGAGCCGGGTGTTGGCCTCGGGGATGGGCAGCAGCAGCACCTGGTCGACCTTGGCCTTGTGGCCGGCGTCCCAGTAGTCGTCGTTGCGTGCGAGCGTCACCGACTGGCGCGGCACCACCTTGGCGATGCGGAACGGCCCCGTGCCGGCCGGCGGCAGCATGGCCACCTTGGCCCAGTCGCGCCCGCCCTTCTCGAACGAGGCCGGCGAGGCGTTGAGGATATACGGCACCATCCACGGGAAGTAGGAGGCGACCGTGGTCGTGGTCAGGGCGACCGTGTAGTCGTCGACCTTCTTGTAGGTCGCCAGGATCGGCACGCGCGAGCGCATGATGCCGGTGGCCTGCGGCTCGAACTGCGGGCTTTCCTTGTTGAAGATGCGTTCGAGGTTCCAGATGACGGCGTCGGCGTTGAAGTCCGTGCCATCGTGGAACTTCACGCCCTTGCGCAGATGGAAGATCCAGGTCTTCTTGTCGTCGGCCGCCTGCTCCCACTTCTCCGCGAGACCCGGCCGCAGGGTCGCGAGCTAGTCGGTCTTGGTGAGGTCGAACAGGATCAGGCCCTCGAAGATGGGGAAGCCCAGGAAGCGCATGCCTTCGAAGCCGTTGTTGGGCATGCCGGTCGTGGTCGGGATGTCCGACGCCGTCATGGCGATGCGCAGCACCTTCTCCTCGGCCGATGCCGGCGACAGCGACAGCAGCGAGGCGGCGAACAGCAGGGCGGCGGATAGACGATGTTTCATGCAGTACTCCGATTTGCCGGAGCTCATGCAAGGAGCGCGCCGCCTCAGGCCATCAGATTCTCGAATCGCGCGAGATAGTCGCGCGCATGCGCCTTGTAGTCGACCCCCGGCGTCCTGAGGTGGATGTCGGACACCATCGCCCACAGCGCTTCGCGCAAGGCGCTCGCCGCCTTCATCGCATGGAAGGCGCGCCGCAGCTCCTCGCCGACCCTGCCCTCGAAATAGGCATCGAGCAGGGCCCGATCCTCGGCCTCGCCGAAGGCACCATTGGACGAGAGGTTGGCGAGATCGAACATCGCCGTGCCGAAGCCGCCATACTCCCAGTCGATCAGCCACAGCCGCGCGCCGTCGTCGATGACGTTGCCGGGCAGCAGATCGTGATGGCCGAACACGATCGGCAGCGGCACCTGGACCTGCTCCAGCTGGTCGGCCACCTCGAGATAGCGCCGGTCGGCATCGAGCAGGCGCACATAGTCTCGGATGACATGGAACGCCCAGAAGGCGTTGGCCGGCCCTCGCAGGTGCCGCCCGACCTTGCCGTGGCACGCCTTCAGGAGCGGCACGAGCCGGCCGAGATTGGCGCTGAGGTCGGCTTCACCGAAGGTGCGACCCCCGATGAAGCGCAGCACCGTGATTCCGGGCTCGGCATGGACGATCTCGGGCGACAGGCCGGCTTCGTGCGCCGCGCGCGCCGCCGCACGCTCGCGGTCGCGGAAGACGTGATGGACGGGAATATCCTCGCCGCAGCGCACGACGAACCTGTCCGGGCCGTCGGTCGCCACGAAGGAGATGTTGGTGAGGCCGCCCTTCAGCGGCTCGAGCGTCACCGGCCCGCGCCAGCAGGGCAGGCGCTCGATCTTGCTCTCGAGGGGATCCTTTCGCATCGCGACGACCGATGATTTCATGACGCGCGCCGCCGCGCTACCCTGCGCGCCTCCAGGGAGGAAACAATGCCAGACGCCCGTGTCTCCAACACCATTACCGGCCGCGACGCATTCCTGCGCGTGCTGAGCGACGAAGGCGTCGAGAAGATGTTCGGCAATCCCGGCACCACCGAGCTGCCGATCATGCATGCGCTCTCCTCGGCGCCCGAGATGGGCTATGTGCTGGGCCTGCAGGAAGCGGTGGTCATCGCCATGGCCGACGGCTACGCCCGCGCCTCGGGCAAGCTCGTCTCGTGCAACGTCCACGTGGCGCCGGGCCTCGGCAACGCCATCGGCTCGATCTACACCTCGCTGATGTCGGGCACGCCGATGATCGTGACGGCGGGCCAGCAGGAGCAGGGCCACGGGCTGACCGAGCCCCTGCTCTACGCCCCGCTGGTGCCGATCGCCCAGCCGGTGGTGAAATGGGCGACCGAGGTCAACCGCATCGAGGACCTGCCGCGCATCCTGCGCCGCGCCGCCAAGGTGGCGACGACGGCGCCGACCGGCCCGGTCTTCATCTCCCTGCCCGGCGACATCCTGAACAACGAGGCGCCGATCGATCTCGGCGAGATGACGCGCGTCGACACGGCCGTGCGGCCCTCCGACGCCGCGCTCGAGCAGCTCGCCCGCCGCCTGCTGGCGGCGAAGAAGCCGGTGATCCTGGCCGGCCACGAGATCGCCACCTCGGACGCCTTCGCCGAGGCCGCGGCGCTGGCCGAGACCCTGGGCGCGCCGGTGCTGCAGCAGACGGTGGTGCACGGCGCGCACTTCCCGTCCGAGCATCCCGCCTTCCTGGGCTCGCTCAACCGCGACCAGAAGCATGTGCGCCGCGTGCTCTCCGACTACGACCTGATGTTCTGCGTCGGCTCCGACGTGCTCAAGATGTCGGTATGGAGCGAGACCGAGCCCCTGCCCGACGCCACCAAGGTGGTCATGCTGGGCCTGCGCGACTGGGAGATGGGCAAGAACTTCCCGGCCGAGATGGCGCTGCGCGCCGACGTCAAGGAGACGCTGAAGGCGCTGGTGCCGCTCCTCAGGAAGCTGGGCGGCAGCGCGCTCGCCGAGCGCGCCAAGGCCTCGCTTGCCGAGATGGCGACCCGCAACTGGACGGCGCAGCGCGCCGCCCGCAAGGCCAAGGTCGCCGTGCCGCCTTCGGAGAAGCCGCTGCCCGCCGAATGGCTGATGATGCGGCTCTGCGACAGCCTGCCCAGGGACGCCATCCTGGTCGACGAGGGCCTGACCAGCGCCTCCAGCCTGATGAGCTACTTCCCGTTCCGCGACCGCAACAGCTACTTCGGCAATGTGAGCGGCGGCATCGGCTGGGGCATCGCCGCCGCGGTCGGCGTGCAGATCGCCGAGCCCGCGCGCCGCGTGGTGGCGCTGATCGGCGATGGCAGCGCCATGTACTCCATCCAGGCGCTGTGGAGCGCCGCCAACCAGAAGCTGCCGATGACCTTCCTGATCTGCAACAACGGCGGCTACCAGATCCTCAAGAACCGGCTGAAGGCGTTCCACGGCAACGACAAGCCGATCGGCATGGACTTCAAGGACCCGCCGATCGACGCCACGACGCTGGCCAGGGGCTTCGGCGTGGCGGCCGAGCGCGTCGACACGGCGGCAGGCTTCGACTCCGCGCTCGCCCGGTCGCTGGCCAAGACGGACGGGCCGAGCCTGATCGAGGTTATGGTGAAGAGCTGAAGCCAGCAGCCTCAGCAGCCGGCGATCCAGCGCGCGATCGCCGGCCAGCGGTCCTTCAAGGTGCGCGCCCCCATGAACAGGCCGATATGGCCGCCCGGCACGGTCTGCTGCGCGATCTTGTCCCGCGGCGTGCCGATATACCGGGCCGCATCGAGGACCTGCTCCGGCGTCGTGATGTCGTCGCTGGCGCCGGCCAGCAGGTAGGTCGGGCAGACGATGTCGCCGAGATCGAGGCGACGGCCCAGGCCGACGAACCTGCCCTTGGCCAGCTGGTTCTCCTTGAACAGCTTCTCGATCGCCTGAAGGTACCAGCGCCCCGGAAGGTCGATGGGATTCTCGTACCAGCTCTTGAAGGCCTCCTCCTTGGCGATATAGGCCGGGTCGTCGATATGCTCGTAGAGATCGATGTGATCCTGGATGTAATGCTGCCCCGGGTGCATGTTCTTCCAGCCCTGCAGCATGAACTTGCCTTTCATCAGGCCGCCGCCCAGCGCCACCAGTTCCCGGTAGAAGGACAAGGGCGTCCGGTGGGCCAGGCGCTTGATCGGCCCGTCGCCCGCGTCGGTATCGATGGGCGCGCCAGCCAGCACCAACGAGTTCACCTTCTGCGGAAACCGCGCGGCCACCATGGCCGACAGCCAGCCGCCCTGGCAGAGGCCGACCAGATTGACCCGCCCGCCGAGATCGTCGATGGCAACCACCGCTTCGGCGAGATAGTTGTCGATCTCGAGGTCCTTCATGTCGTCGGTCGCGGATTTCCAGTCGGTCAGCGAGACATGGCGCAGGCCGTTACCCAGCAGGCTTTCCACCAGGCTCTGCCCTTTGCGGTAGTCGGCGATCATGGCCGTGTGGCCGGCATAGGGAGCGACCACCAGCGTCGGGGTGCCGTCGGGCATGCCGTAGTCGCGCACCACCATGGTCCGCAGGTCGAGTTGCACGCGGTTGGGATTCGCCAGCGTGGGCCGCAATCCGTCGCGGATCCTGATCTCTTCTCCGACGAACTTCAGGTTCCTCGCATAAAGCTCGGCGCCCGCTTCCGTGAGCTGCGCCGCCATCTGCATCGGCCAGAAGGCCGGCACGCTCATCCAGGAGGCGCCCGAAGACTTCGCTGATGGGTCGTCCGGCATCGTCAACTCCCTGCGGCGGCGTGCGCCTCGATGCGCGCGAGATGCCGCGATTGGCTGTGCGCGCGATGATCGAGCAGGCGGTAGACGGCGATCTTGACCGCACCGGGATTTCTTCTGCCTTGCCGAAGCTTTCGAGGCGATGGGCCATGCGCCGGCTCTACGGCATTTCGAGGGCGATCCTATTCCCGCGCGGGCGACGCGCAGTTGACGCAAGTCAAGAACAGCGAGCCGCCTTGGGTTAAGTTATTGTTCAGCAACGGCGTCCACGAGGAGGGCTAATCCCATGAACTCGAACGAACACGACGGCCTGCTTCACAAGCTCGACGACCTCGATCGCCAGCTCGAGGCGAAGGCGCGCGACTTCAAGGCGCGTGGACAGTTCACCGACCAGCACGACGCTTTCGTGGCCCGGCTCAAGGAGCGTCAGGCGGCAATCCGGAGCAGGATTGGCGCCCAGCTCAAGGACGGCGTATCGTGGCCTCTCATCCAGACCGAATTCGAACGCGATTTCGACGGCCTCCACGGAGAATTGCTGCGCTGGGAGGAGCGCCTGGATGCCGCCACGTTGGCCAAGAAGGACCCGTGATCGGATCGACGAGCTGAAGCAGGACGGCCGCCACGATGACCCAGCCGGAGCAATTGACGGGAAAGGTGCTCGCCGTCCGCGGGGCCGTCATCGATGTCGGCTTCGATGGCGCCGAGCTTCCCAAGCTCGACGAGGCGCTGATCGTCGAATGGGACCGGCCCGGCACGCTGATGGTCGAGGTCCAGGCGCATCTCGATGCGGGCTCGGTGCGCGGCGTCGCGCTGCAGGCGACGGCCGGCCTGCAACGCGGCCAGCGCGTGCGCGCCACCGGCGCGCCGATCAGCGTGCCTGTCGGCGAGGCCGTTCTCGGCCGCCTGCTCGACGTCACCGGCGCCGTGCGCGACGACGGCCCGCCGCTGCCAACCGACCTGCCGCGCGCCTCGATCCATCGCGCCGCGCCGCCGCTCAGCGCGCGCAGCGCCGCCACTGCGATCTTCGAGACCGGCATCAAGGTCATCGACCTGCTGGCGCCGCTGGCGCAGGGCGGCAAGGCCGCCATGTTCGGCGGCGCGGGCGTAGGCAAGACGGTGGTGGTGATGGAGCTGATCCACGCCATGGTGCAAAGCTACCAGGGCATCTCCGTCTTCGCCGGCATCGGCGAGCGCTCGCGCGAGGGCCATGAGCTCCTGGCCGAGATGCGCCGCTCGGGCGTGCTCGACCGCAGCGTCCTGGTCTACGGCCAGATGAACGAGCCGCCGGGCGCGCGCTGGCGGGTCGGACTGACCGCGCTCACCATCGCCGAGCACTTCCGCGACGTCCGGCACCGGAACGTGCTGCTGTTGATGGACAATGTCTTCCGCTTCGTGCAGGCGGGCAGCGAGGTGTCCGGCCTGCTGGGGCGCCTGCCCTCACGCGTCGGCTACCAGCCGACGCTCGCCACCGAGGTGGCGATGCTGCACGAGCGCATCGCCTCGGTGTCCGGCCAGTCGGTGACGGCGATCGAGGCGGTCTACGTCCCGGCCGACGATTTCACCGATCCCGCGGTGACTGCGATCTCGAGCCACCTCGACAGCATGATCGTGCTGTCGCGCACGATGGCCGCCGAGGGCATGTATCCGGCGATCGATCCGATGCGCTCCTCGTCGATCCTGCTCGACCCCGCCGTGGTCGGCGAGGATCACTATCGCATCGCCGAGCGCGTGCGCGAGGCGATCGCCCGCTACCTGGAGTTGCAGGACATCATCTCACTGCTGGGCGTCGAGGAGCTGAGCGCCGCCGACCGGCAGGTTGTCAACCGCGCGCGCCGCCTGCAGCGCTTCCTGACGCAGCCCTTCGCAGTGACGGAGGCCTTCACCGGCAAGCCCGGCCGGTCGGTGCCGCTGAAGGAGACGCTGGCGGGCTGCCAGGCGATCCTTGACGGCACCTGCGACGGCTGGCCGGAGCCCTCGCTCTACATGGTGGGCACGATCGACGAGGCGCGGCAGCGCAACGCCGGCAAGACCGCGGCGGTGCCGTCATGAGGCTGATGATCGCCACCCCGACCGAGGTCGTGATCGACCAGGCCGACGTGCGCGCCGTGCGCGCCGAGGACGAAAGCGGCGGCTTCGGCATCCTCGACGGCCACGACGACCTGTTGACCGCACTCACCGTCTCGGTCGTGAGCTGGCACGGCGGCGACGGCCGGCGGCGCTACTGCGCCGTGCGCCGCGGCGTGCTGTCGGTGACGGGCGGCCGCGAGGTCGCGGTGGCGACGCGCGAGGCCATCGTCGGCGAGGACCTCGACCGGCTCGAGCAGGACGTACTGGCGCAGTTCCGCCAGCGCGCCGAGGCCGAGCGCGCCGCGCGCACCGAGAGCCTCGAGTTGCAGATGAAGGCCATCCGCCAGATCGTGCGCTACCTGCGTCCGGGGCAGCCCGGCCTGGGCGAGCCGGGCGCATGACGCCGCAGCCTTCCGATGCCGCACCGCCGCCGGAGGACCCGATGGCCACGGCCGCACGGCGGCGCAGCGAGCGCCGCCGGCGCTGGCTCGGCGAGGGCGAGCCGTCGGTCGTGCGCTTCGTCGGCCAGATCGGCGTCCTGGGCTGGATCATCGTGACGCCCATCCTGGTCGGATTGTTCGCCGGCCGCTGGCTGGACCAGAGGCTGGGCACCGGCATCTTCTGGAGCGCGCCCCTGCTGTTCGTGGGCGTGGCGGTGGGCGGCTACTCGGCCTGGAAATGGATGCACAGACAATGACGGCCTTCGCACTCTCGACAGGGGCATGGCTCGCCGCGGGCGGGCTGATCGGCGCCCTGCACTTCTTCACGCTGCACTGGAACGTGGCGCTGCTCGCCGCCGGCCGCGCACCTGCGCTGGCGCTTGGCCTGCAATTGCTGCGCCTGGCGCTGGTCGGCGCGGCGCTGGCCGGCGTGGCGATCGAGGGCGGCGCCTTGCCGCTTCTTCTCGCCGCCGCCGGCATCGTGGCGGCGCGCGCCGTCGCCGTCCGCCGGGTCGCGAGGGGCTGATGGAGTCGCCGCTCGCCATCAAGGTTCTGTTCACGGTGGGTCCGGTGCCGATCACCCAGCCGGTGGTCGTGACCTGGGGGCTGATCGCCGTGCTGGCGGTGGGCGCGATCGTGGCCGGCCGGCGCCTGTCGCTCGCGCCGTCGCGCGCGCAGGCCGCCCTCGAGGTCGTGGTCGGCGCCATCGAGGGCCTGATCCGCGACACCATGCGGGTGCCGCCCGGCCCCTACCTGCCGCTGCTCGGCACGATCTTCGTGTTCATCCTGCTCGCCAACTGGTCGTCGGTCGTGCCCGGCATCGAGCCGCCCACCGCCCATATCGAGACCGACGCGGCGCTGGCGCTGATCGTGTTCTTCGCCGTCATCTATTTCGGCATCCGCGCGCGCGGGCTCGGCGCCTATCTCGGCACCTTCGCCGAACCGACCGTGCTGATGGTGCCGCTCAACATCGTCGAGACCTTCACCCGCACCTTCTCGCTGATCGTTCGCCTGTTCGGCAACGTCATGAGCGGCGTCTTCATCGTCGGCATCGTGCTCTCGCTCGCCGGCCTGCTCGTGCCCATCCCCCTGATGGCGCTCGACCTGCTGACCGGCGCCGTGCAGGCCTACATCTTCACGGTGCTGGCGATGGTCTTCATCGGCGGCGCGGTGAGCGAAGCGCAGGCCGGCAGCGACAGGAAAGGAAAATCATCATGAACTGGTTGGAGATCGTCAGCATCGCCGCCGCGGCGATGGCGGTATCGTTCGGCGCCATCGGCCCGGCCCTTGCCGAGGGTCGCGCCGTCGCCGCGGCGATGGACGCCATCGCGCGGCAGCCCGAGGCCGCCGGCACCATCTCGCGCACCCTGTTCGTCGGCCTCGCCATGATCGAGACCATGGCGATCTACTGCCTGGTGGTGGCGCTGCTGGTGCTGTTCGCCAATCCCTTCATCCACTAGCGCCATGACCCTAGCGCCATGACCATCGACTGGTGGACGCTCGCCCTCCAGACCGTCAACGTCCTCATCCTGGTCTGGATTCTCGGCCGCTTCTTCTTCCGGCCGGTCGCCGCCATCGTCGCGCGGCGCCAGGAGGAGGCGGCGAGGCTGCTGGCGGACGCCGAGGCCCAGCGCCGGCAGGCCGAGGCCGAGCGGCGCGAGGCCGCAAAGGCGCGGGCCGGCCTCGAGGCCGAGCGCAGCGGCCTGGTCGAGCAGGCGCACAAGGCGGCGGAAGCCGAGAAATCCCAGCTTCTCGCCCAGTCGGCGCGCGAGATCGCCCACATGCGCGACGAGGCCGCCGCCGCGGCCGAGCGCGACCGTGCCGGCGCCGAGCACGTCCTGATGGCGCAGGCCGGCGAACTCGCGGTCGACATCGCCCGTCGCCTGCTGGCGCGCCTGCCGCCCGGCACCGCCCTGGCCGCCTTCGTCGACGGGCTTTGCCAGGAGGCTCAGGCGCTGCCGGAGGAGGCGCGCGAGGGTTTCAGGCCCGCGCCGGGCTCCGACGAGACCGTCGAGGTGCGGACCGCCACGGCGCTCTCCGAGGAGGAACAGCGCCTCGTGCGTGCCCGGCTCGGCCAGGCGCTGGGCTTCGAGCCGCCGCTCGTCTTCGGCCAGGACCCGGCCCTGCTGGCCGGCCTCGAAGTGCACGGCCGCGCCACCGTTCTGCGCAACGACTGGCGGGCCGATCTCGAACGCATCCGCCAGGAGCTCAGCCGTGACCGACGCGCCCAAGCTGCTTGACGCCTGGCTGGGCGACGCGCGTCGGCGCGTGCAGGACGCGGCGCTGGGCGCGACGGCGGAAGAGTTCGGTCGCGTCGAATCGGTGGCCGACGGCATCGCCCTCGTCTCCGGCCTGCGCTCGGTGCGCCTCGACGAGCTGGTCCGCTTCGAGAAGGGACAGATGGGCTTCGCGCTCACCCTCGATCGCGACACGGTGGGCTGCGTCCTGCTCGATGACCAGGAGGGTGTCGAGGCAGGCCACAGCGTGCGCGGCACCGGCGAGGTCGTGCGGGTTCCCGTGGGACCCGGCCTGCTCGGCCGCATCGTCGATCCGCTGGGCCGCCCGCTCGACGACGGTGCTGCGATCGAGGCCGAGGCCAACGAGCCGGTCGACCGGCCGGCGCCGTCCATCATCCAGCGCGACTTCGTCACCGAACCGGTGCAGACCGGCCTGCTGGTGCTCGATTCGATGTTCGCCCTCGGCCGCGGGCAGCGCGAGCTGATCATCGGCGACCGCGCCGTCGGCAAGACCGCCATCGCCGTCGACTGCATCATCAACCAGCGCAGCAGCGACATCATCTGCGTCTACGTGGCGATCGGCCAGAAATCCTCGACCGTGAGCCGCGTCATCGGCGCGATCCGCGCCCACGGCGCCTTCGACCGCTGCATCGTCGTCGTGGCCGCCGCGTCCTCGCCGTCCGGGCTGCAATGGCTGGCGCCGTTCACGGGCTTCACCATGGCCGAGTATTTCCGCGATCGCGGGCAGCACGCGCTGATCGTCATCGACGACATGACCAAGCATGCCGCGACCCATCGCGAGATCGCCCTGCTGACCCGCCAGCCGCCCGGCCGCGAGGCCTATCCCGGCGACGTCTTCTATCTCCATGCCCGGCTCCTGGAGCGCGCCGCCAAGCTCTCCCAGGCGGCAGGCGGCGGTTCGCTCACCGCCCTGCCGATCGCCGAGCTCGATGCCGGCAATCTCAGCGCCTACATCCCGACCAACCTGATCTCCATCACCGACGGCCAGATCGTGCTCGATTCGCGGCTGTTCCAGGAGGGCCACAAGCCCGCGGTCAATATCGGCACCAGCGTCAGCCGCGTCGGCGGCAAGACCCAGGCGCCGGCGCTGCGCCATGCCGCCGAAACCCTGCGGCTCGACTACGCGCAGTTCCTGGAGCTCGAGATCTTCACCCGCTTCGGCGGCGTGACCGACGCCCAGGTCAAGGGCCGACTCGAGCGCGGCCGGCGCGTGCGCGCGGCGCTCTCCCAGCCGCTCTACGCGCCGCTGCGGCTGGCCGACGAGGTCGCGCTGGTGCACGGCCTGCAGGCGGGCCTGCTGGACAGGCTGCCTCTCGAGCAGGTCGGGCGGCTGCGGGCCGAGCTGCCCGCCCGGCTCGACCGCATGGCGGGCGCCACCGTGGCCGCCATCCAGCAGAGCGGCCATCTCGACGAGGCCGGCCGCGCCGCGCTGGAGAAATGCCTGACGGCGCTCGTCGCCGAGCTGTCGCCCGCGCCGGCCTCCGCAGACGCGGCACGGGAGCCCGGCTGATGGCCGAGCGCATCGCCGATCTCGTGGCGCAGATCGAGAGCGTGCGCCAGCTCGACTCCGTCGTCACCGCCATGCGCGGCATCGCCGCCTCGCGCGCCCAGAAGGGCCGCTCGCTGCTGCCCGGCGTGGAGGCCTATGCCGAGGTCGTGTCGCGCGCGATCGGCCAGGCGCTCAGCCTGCTGCCGGCCGACGGCATGACGGCGCCAGGCGACGGCGCGGCGCGGCGCGGGCTTGTCCTGTTCTGCGCCGAGCAGGGCTTCGCCGGCGCCTTCAGCGAGCGCGTGCTGGACGCCGCGGCGAGCGACCTCCGCGGCGCGACCGTCTTCCTGCTGGGCACGCGCGGCGCCGTGCTGGCCGGCGAACGCGGCCTCGAACCGGACTGGCGGACGGCCATGGCGACCCATGTCGAAGCCGTGCCCGAGCTCGCGAACCGGCTGGCGGACGCCCTCTACGCCCGCATCGGCGGCGACGGCCTGGCGCGGGTCGATATCCTGTTCTCGCGCACGGGCGCCGAGGGCGGCATCGAGGTCGATCGCCATTCGCTGCTGCCGGTCGATTTCAGCCGCTTCGCGCGGCCGGTCGGCCGGCGCGTGCCGTTGATCAACCTGCCACCCGCTCTGCTGGTGGAGCGGCTGGCGGCCGAATATATCTATGCCCAGCTCTGCCAGGCCGCCCTGCACGCCTTCGAGGCCGAGAACGAGGCGCGCATGCTGGCCATGGCCGCGGCCCGCACCAACATCGAGGCCAAAATCGACGGCCTCGGCCGGCGCGAACGCCAGTCGCGGCAGGAGGAGATCACGGCGGAGATCCTGGAGCTGGCGACGGGAGCGCAGGCGTCAGCGCGCGGCGTCGCCGGGCGACGGACGCGTTGAAGGCTTCCGTTGCGCGTCGGCGCGTGAAGGCGACGTCTCAATCCCAGGTGCAGCGCAGCGGCAGAAATGAGATGCCGCTGATGACCGACGAGCGCGCCCGGCGGATCGATCCAGCCAACTCGGCGGCCCGCAGCCTTGGCAGCAAAGCTCCAAACAAGGCCTTCAGCTCAAGCCGCGCGAGATGCGCTCCGATACAGAAATGCGCGCCCAGTCCGAAGGCAACGTGCGGATTTGGTTGGCGGTCGATCCGGAACGTATCGGCGTCTTCGAACACTGTTTCATCGCGATTGGCGGAATTGAAGAACACGGCCACGGCCTCGCCAGCGTCGATGAGCTGTCCACCAATCTCGGCCTTCTTCGTGGCAGTCCGCATGAGGTGCCGTCCGGGAGAGGTCCAGCGCAGCATCTCCTCGATAGCTGAATCGAGCAGGGTCGGATCGAGACGCAGCTTCTCAAGCTCCTTGGGATGCTCGATAAGGGCGAGCATTCCTCCGCTCACGGAATAAACGGTGTTTTCCTGTCCGGCGATGATCATCTGGATGAAATAGGAGATCCTCTCGTAGTCCGGAATTGGTGCGCCTCGAATACGCGCATTGGCTATCGCGCTGCTGAGGTCGCGACGTGGACAAGCGCGGCGGTCGTTCGTGACTTCATTGAAGTAGTCGCGAAAGCCCACCGCAGCCAAGCGGATCGATTCCGCCGGACTGTCTGCCAGCGACCGAGCGGGATCTTCGGCGCCGGTAAGGCCGCGGGCCATTTTCAGGAGCAAGGGATCGTCGCTTTCGGGCAGGCCCAGGATGCGGTTCATGACCCGCAGCGGGAACGGCACGGCAATCTCTGCTACGAAATCGTACACCTCGAGACGGCCGGCAACGCGCTCCACCGTTTCATGCGCATATTCCCTCACCCACTCTTCGAGCCCCGCAAGCGCCGCAGGATTCAGGGAAGGCAGCGCCAGCTCGCGATAGAGGCTGTGCTCAGGCTCATCCATTTGAAACAAGCCACGCAGGAGATCCGGCTTGCCGGAAATTCGCAGCATGCTCGCCTCTCCTGCCTCGCTGGACAGGAACGTCCGGGGCGCTGCAACAAATGGCCCGCCCCGACGCTCGACTGCCTTCAAATCGGCATGCTTGCTGACCAGCCAGAACGGCCTCATCCCCGGGCATTCGACCCAAAGGACGGCTGCCTGCGCACGCAACAGCTTGAAAGCCGCCTGAAGGCCAGCATCGTCCACGTGCCCGTCCGGTGAGATGACAAACCGGGCAGCGTCGAGCGGCGTCATCGGCCGACGGCGGCCTTACGAACCAGAAGGGTGAATTCGCGCAGGCCGTAGGCGTCCAGCACCTCGACCGAGCCGCCGAACTCCTGCTCGCAAAAACGAGACCACCTCTTGGGGTCAGGACAATAGAGTTGCCCCGAAGGCGCGCCCGCTGTGGGCTTGCTCAGGAAATTGACCGCAAATCCTTGCCGGCCCATGCGGTGGATATCGAGAAGCATGGTGCCGACGAAATTCTCCCAGATCGCCGGAGCGCAGCCCAGCATGACGTTCATGATCCCGCTTGCGACGACATAGTCCGCCTGCTCGGCGGAATTCCGGCCGACCCAGAAGCGTATCGCAGGCCTGCCGCGGTGTTGACGGCGCGCGCGCCGAATCATCGCCGGCGATAGATCGATACCGAGATAATCGACCATCGCACCCGCATGGCGGTCGGCAAGAAACGTTGCGAGCGCACCATAGCCGCAACCAAGATCGATCAGTGAAAACGGCTTGTCGAACGAGCAGATCTTCAGGAGCTGGACGAAGCGCAACCATTGGCTGGCTGTGCACGACCAGTCCACTCCGAGAGGCATGGCGCCGTGACGTGATAGCTTGGCGGCATAGTACGCCTCGACTTTCGTGCACAGCTCATGAAGCGTCGCCCTCCGGCACCTCCGGAGTCACTTCCCTACCCGCCAGCTTCTTCGCCGCTCCAGCAGATGTGGCGCCGGACTGGTCGGGATCGATATGACGATATATTCCTGCTCCTCGAGGACGATCGGCCGAGTCTGGCTCACCTTAACTCGCTTGTCCTCCGCATCCCGGTGATCCGTGATGAAGACCGGCAACGGCCGGCCGCCCTCGAGATTCTCCTGGTACGCCTTTACGATGCGATCGTGACCGTTCACGCCCTCCATGTCCGAAGCATAGCTCGTCAGTCGATCGAGAAATATATGCCACCCTCGCCTCTCCTCGACATCGCCGGGACGATGTGCAGGAGGCGGAAGGCCTGCCGGAGGGTATATCTTCGGGAAAACACCCCGAATTCTCTTTGGATCTTAACCATTTCCTGGAGCGCATCGCCTCTGCCTGAAACGGCTGCTCCACTGATGCAGGACGTCCTTGAAGTCGTAGTGTCCCTGATAAAACCGCCCATGGCGCCTCTCCCCTTGCGTCACTTTCCACAACTTATCCTAGAGCATTGCTCCCGCTCTCGTCAAGCCCGCAGCGGCCCTTGCAATCATTGGCCGAAAAACCTCCGCGGCGGTCGCGTCGAGAAGCTCCCGGGCACGGGCAAGATGTGCCCCGGCCTCGGATCGGCGTTTTGCATCGACTTCGGCAGGCGAGGGCCTGCTCGGCGACGATATGCGCATGAAGCTCGGCAATACGATCGGTCCTCCGTCGGGCGACCACGATAGCTTCGGCCGCGGCATCTCGCCCGCCATGCGTGCTCTCCGGCGCGAAGTATCGTATCCGCAAGAAAAGCCAGGAACTTCGCCTCGTTCTCGAGCCCGGCGCGGCTTCGGCGCGCTGTCGCCAGCGCTTCGTGGAAATGCTCGATCGCCGAGCCGAAATTGCCGTCGATGCCGATTTGGCAAGGCCGCGGCAGCCGAGCGTCACCGTATGGAGATAGGGCATGCCCGACTGGGACGCATATTTGGCGATCTCGTCGGCATGCCATTGCGCCATTGCTGTATCTCCGCGATGCCAGGCGATGTCGACCGCCCCCATATGGGCGACCGCCTGAACGACGGGATAGATGGCGCGGGGAGCAGCCTGCAGTGCACGGCCAGCATTGCCTCCGCCTCCTCGAAGCGCCCGAGCAGGACCAGGGTCCTGACCCGAAGACACCGGCCCCAGCGCGGCACGTCGAAGCCGATGACCGAATTGATCTTGAGGCCGAACACCGCGTCGCTCGTCGCGCTGTTCCTCGAGCCCGCCAGCGCAGCGTCATTGGCTGCCAGCCCCTCCCTCAGCAGGCCGGCATGCAGGTAGGCTTGGCTCAGCAGGGCGTTCAGGGCGAGCACGCCGTCGCGATCCCGGCTTCGATCGATCGTGGTCAGGGCTTCTCGCACCAGGCCGACATAGTCGTCCGCGGCGCCGCTTACCGACAGTATCCGGCCATAGGCCCCGACATGGATGGCAAGCTCCGTCTGATCGCCCGCCTCACGGGCGAAGCGCAAAGCCTCCTCGGCGTATTGCTTGGCTTCGCCGGCGACCATCCCTTCGGACCAGCCGAGCGTCAGGATGCGCCCGCTGGCCTGCGCCCGCAGGCGGTCGTGGGCCTCGCCGGCGGGCAGGTCGCGCAACAGCGAGCGGATCTTCTTCCAGTCGGCGAGCGCCTGCGACGAATTGGTCTTGCCGACGAGGAACGCGGCGCGCCGCAGATGCCTGGCCGCCTCCAGCGGCTGGCCGGCCGCCTCGCAATGATGGGCAAGCAGGCTGGCGCTTTCGTCGAGCTGTCCCCAGGGGAAGCCCTGGATCGCCTGGGCCACCGCTGCGTGCAGTCTGGTTCGCTTGGCGCGCAGCTGCATGGCATAGGCGACCTCCTGGATCAGCGGATGGCGGAAGGCGAAGCCCGGCCCGTGAATCGTCGGCCCCGCTTTGATCAGATCGAGGTCGCACAGGCGGCCGAACAGTTCCTGCGCCTCCTGCTGCGGAATACCTGCGACCTCGCACGCCAAGGCGGCGGAATATTCCTTGCCGATCACCGCGCCGATCTGCAGCAATGTCTTCTCGCGCTCCGGCAGCAGGTCGAGGCGGGCTCCGATCGCCGCCTCGATCGTCGCCGGCAATACCGAATTGTACTCGCCTTCCGCCGACGCCAGCCGATAGCTGCCGCGCGCGCCCGTCAGGTCGCCGCGTTGCGCCAGCGCACGCACCAGCTCCTCGGCGAAGAAGGGATTGCCGTCGCTTTGCCAGGCGACCTGGGCGATCATCTTCCGCAGTCCGGGGTTGTCGCCGACCAGGTCCCGGACCAGCCGGTCGATATCCCCCCCTCCCAGCTCGGTGAGCTGCAATTGGCGATAGTGCGGCAGGCCCAGCCAAGGACACGGCCAGGTCGGACGGTAGTTCAGCACGACGACAAAGCGGGTGCCGGCCACCGCCTCGACGATGGTCTCCAGGAAGTCCCGGCTGGGCTCGTCGAGCCAGTGCAGGTCTTCGAAGATGACCACGGAAGTCCGGGGGCCCGTCGCTCTGACGATACGCTGGACGAGGCTGCGCAGGCGCACGCGCCGTGCCTGCGGGTCGATGCTCTGGCCTTCCAGCTCAGGGGCGGGCAGACCGAGGAAATCCGCCAGGAACGGCAGATCGTCGGCGAAGGACGGATCGAGGCCGAGCAGCCGCTCCTCGATCTGGCGGCGGGCGATCGCCGGTTCCGTCGCCGGCGTGATGCGCAGGAAGGCGCGGGTGAACTCGCGGACCGGCAGCAGAGGCGTCGCCTTGCCGAAGACGTGGGCCCGCGCTTCGAAGACGTCGGCCTGCCGCCAGCGGCACCACTCGCCAAATTCGTAGCACAGGCGGCTCTTGCCCAGGCCTGGGGCCGCCATGATGCCGATGGCGCTGCCGGCGCCTTGTTCGGCGTCCAGCAGCGCCTGCTTGAGCATGCCGAGCTCGCGGTCGCGCCCGAGCATCGGCGCGAGACTCTCGCCCCGAAAGCGGTCGCTGGCCACGCCGGGCTTCAGCCCGATCAGCCGGAACACCTCGACGGGGGCCGCGATGCCCTTGAGCTGGCGCTGCCCGGCCGGCTGGATGTCGCAATGGTCGATGACCAGCTCGCGGCAGGCACTGCTCATGAGGATCCCGCCGGGGTCGGCCGCCTGCTCGATGCGGCTGGCTATGTGCAGGGTCAGGCCCTGCGCCTCCTGTTCGAGGGACGACCCGGCGCCGAGCACGCCGGCTACCACTTCGCCGGAGTGAAGTCCGATCCTGATCCTGATTGGATTCGGCTGGGCGGCCATGGCCTCCTGCATCGCAAGCGCGGCCTGGCAGGCAAGAAGCGCATGGTCCTCCTGGGCGCGGGGCGCGCCGAAGATCGCCTTCAGGCCGTCGCCCAGCAGGCCAAGGACCGTGCCATCGAAGCGCCGCACCGCGTCCGCCATGGCGGCGACCGCCGGCTGCAGCCGGCCGACCGCCAACTCGGCATCCAGACCGGCGATCATTTCGGTCGAACCGACGATATCGGCGAACAGCACGGTCGCCTGCTTGCGCTCGCCGCGCGGTTCGACCAGGGGAGTCCGCCCGCTCCGCGGCGCGCCGCACCAGCCGCAGAAACGCGCCGTCGGATGGCAAGCGCGTCCGCACTCCGCGCAGACGGCCTCCAATGGGGAACCGCAGCTCGTGCAGAACTTGTTGCCGGGCGCGTTCTCAGTCGCGCAATTGGCGCATCGCATGGCAGGCCCGCCGCTTCTTCGCTAGGGATAGCAAGTTAGGGCGCGCTCTTCTAGCTGGTTGAGAGCTGCACTGCAGGAGCGGAGCGGCCACGTACGGCCGTCCCCGCCGCGGGGCTACCGGCAGGCGAGGCGCTGTCGGTGTCGATCAAGCGCCCCTCTTGCCTTTGCCCAGGCTCGCCAGTTTCCTGATGGCCGCCCGGTCGAGGATTTTCACATGGTGAAGATCCCGAGCGGCGATGGCGCCCCGCGCCGCCAGGCTTCCGAAGGTACGGCTGAGCGTCGCCAGCGACAGGCCTATATATTCGGCAATCGTCGATCTGTTCATCGGCAGGTAGATTTCGGCCGTGCTCTCGCCCCTGGCGGCTTGGAGATGTTCCTGCAGGTTCAGGAACATCGCCAGCCGCGCCGCGGCGCGCTTCTGCGCCAGAAGCAGCGCATGGCGCTGCGCCTGACGCAGCTCGTGGCAAAGCTTCACGATGACGTGGCTGTCGACGTCGGCGTCCGACAGCAGGATCCGGCGCAGCGGCGCGACGGGCAGGCGATAGGCCTCCACCGCGGTCGTCGCCTTCGCGGTGTTGATGTACCTGCCTTCCTCGGAGAGGCCGAAGAGATCGCCGGGGTGGAGAAAAGCGGCGATATGGCCGTCACTCGCATAAGTTGTGACGACACCGCGGATGATGTTGAACGCAGCCGCCGCCGAATCGCCTTCCCTGTAGATGAGTTCGCCTTTCTTGAAGCAAACGATCGAGCTGATGGCCGTCAGGCGCGCCCGCTCGCTTTCGTTGAGCAATTGCCTCGGCGCCTTTTGCGACGGGCCTCCCGGCAGCCACGGGTCGCTGGCATAGATGACGGGTCCGCGCCGGCTCCCTGCTCCATTCGACTTCACCATGCCGTCCGTTTCATTCGTGGGCATTGGTGTATCGCGCCGCGCTCAGCACAGGTCGCGCGATGGATCGGCGCGAACCACGCATGGAATCGCCGGACCTTTGATCAAGGTCAAAGAATCGCTGCACGGCGCCCTCTCCCGGACAAGCGGCTTGTGGTGATTACTATCGTCTTGGGACGAACGGAGGAACAGCCATGAATCCGTGGGCCCTGCGGATCGTCGAGCTCAATATCAGGCACTATCGCGGCCTTCTCCAGGGCGAGCTTGATCCGGAGAGGCGAAAGATGGTGCTGCAGCTCCTGGCGGAGGCAGAAGCCACGCTCGCCGGGCTGGAGGCGAGCCGGAACGAGGCGCCGCGCTATTCGCCGTCGCCGGACGAATCCCAGGGCTGCCAGTGAGTTCGGCCTGACCTCGACATGCCTGCCGGCCCGGTCGATCCAGGCGCCATCGACGAGGCGGCAGGCGAACACAAGCGCGTGAACGTGGCCGTCCTCGATCACGCTCAGCCTCAGATATTCTCCGTCCGACGCCTTGGAAATCGGCCGCCATCCGTCTGACATTTCGACACCGTTTCATCCCCAATGGACTTTCTAGCGCTCGCTGCGGGGACGCGAATTGTTCTGGATCAAATGCCGGCCGTCCCTCGCTTCGGCCATCGTCATGCGAGGCGACCGGCTTCCGCATCGGCCCACGCCGATGGCATCGCCGGCCTGGGATCGTCGGCATCGACCGGCTTGATCACCCCGAACGCGGCGTTGCGCTCAGAGATCGAGCACGAGGACAGCCGAGCGGGAGCCGGAGCAGCAGATCATCATGACCTCGTTGGCCGCCTTCTCCTCGGCCGACAGGAGCAGGTCGCGATGATCCGGCTCGCCGGCCAGCACGCGCGTCTCGCAGGACCCGCAGATCCCCTGCTCGCAAGACGCCTGCACCTCCAGGCCGCGGGCACGCAGCGCGTCGAGGATGGTCTGACCGGGGGCGACCGGCACGCGCAGCTTGGAGCGGGCGAGCTCGACGATGAAGTCGCCCTCGACAGCCGGCGTGGCCGACGAGAAATGTTCGAGATGCACCTGCGCGGCGGGACGCGACTGGGCCGCGGCCGTGAACGCCTCGAGCATCGGCGCCGGCCCGCAGCAATAGAGATGCGCCTCGTCCGCCGCCGCGCGGACGAGGCGCGCGACATCGAGCACGCTCGCCCTGTTCCTCGTCGACGTGGAGATGCACGGGCTCGCGGCCGGCCCGAAGCGCGTCGAAAAACGCCGCCTCGCTCCGCCGCCGCACCGCATAGTGGAGTTCCCATGAACGCCCGAGCGAGCGCAGGCGCGCGACCATCGAGACGATCGGCGTGATGCCGATCCCGCCGGCGACCAGCACGGAATGCGCCGCCGCCTCGACGAGCGGAAAGTTGTTGCGTGGCCCTCCGACTGCCAGCACCTCGCCGACGCGCAGTTCGTCATGGATGAAACGCGAGCCGCCCCGGCCCGCCGCCTCGCGCTTGACGCCGAGCAGGTAGCGATCGCGTTCCTCCTCGCGGTTCACGATCGAATATTGCCGGACCAGCCCGTTCGGCAGATGCAGATCGACATGGGCGCCGGCGCTGAAGCCGGGAACCGGTGCGCCCGACACGGGCCGGAACTCGTAAAGATGCACCTGCTCGGCGGCATAGCTTATCGCCGTCAGCCGCATGGCGACCGGCTGGGCGGCATTGTCGTCGAGCGTCATCGATGGGCGCGCCTATTCAGCCGCGCGGAGCGCCTCGCCGGGTCGCACGGACTGCGCGAGCTGCCGGGCATAGATCTCCTGCCAGGAGCGCTCCTCGCCGCTGATGAAGTAGCCGCTCCTCGCTCCCCGGAAGGCGCCGGGGTCGGCGATGCCCGGCGGCGGCGTGCCCTTGTCGCGCAGGGCCCGCGCCGCCTGGATCAGGCGCCGGCGGGTGCGGGCGATCATCTGGTCCGACGGACCGAGATGCTCGAAGGCGTGGTCGGTGATCGGCCCCATGCTCTCGGTCACCGCCTGGTCCTGCAGATGGATATTGTCGATGCCGGTATAGAGCGCGTTGCGGCTCTGTGCGTCGCGGTCGATCCGCCAGTCGTTCTGCTCGTTGGCGGCAAGGCGCCAGCGGCCCAGCCAGTCCGTCGTGTCCGGCAGATAGATATGGTTCGGCCGCCCCATCGCCTTGCCGTCTCGGAGCGGCGGACGCGCCCGCGCCATCGAGGCCGAACCCTTGTGCCACCACAGATAGATGAACATGGTATGGTTGTCGTCGAGCGGCACCCAGGCGCGTGCATGGACATGCTCGCCGAACTCGCCTTGCGGCTGCTGCGTCCAGAACGGCATGAGGAAATTGGCGAAGCGCCAGTAGGTCTGGCCGGCGCCGGCGTCGCGATAGGCGGCGTAGGTGGTGCCCCAGGGCGTGTCCCCGACATGGTACTGGGGCGCGCGGATGGTGACGGTGTGGCGGATCGGATGATCCTCCGGCACGTCGTCGGGATCGACGTGGCCGCCATGCAGGAATCCGAAATGCGAGGTGTCGATGTCGCCCTCGAGCGCCTGCATGAAGTTGCAGGAGCGCATGACGAAGGAGGCGCCGACCTCCTCGTCCGGCACCATCAGCGTCTCGAGCTCGGGGAACGGCGGCACCTTGGCCGCGGCGCCCATGTAGACCCAGATCACGCCGGCCCGCTCCGTCACAGGATAGGCCTTGGCCTTCACCTTCTCCTTGAAGTCCTGGTGCGACGGCACGCTCGGCATGTCCACGCAGTTGCCTTCGACGTCGAACTTCCAGCCGTGATAGACGCAGCGCAGGCCGTTCTCCTCGTTGCGCCCCAGGAAAAGCGACGCGCAGCGATGCGGGCAGCGATGGTCCATAACCCCCACCCGACCCGCGCTGTCGCGGAAACCGATCAGCCTCTCGCCCAGCAGCATCAGCCGCACCGGCGACCCGTCGGCCATCAGCTCCGACGACATCGCCGCCGGGATCCAATACTGCCGCATCAGCTCGCCCATCACCGTGCCGGCGCCGACCCGCGTCAGCTCCGCACCTTCCGCCGCTGTCGTCATCTCAGGCCTCCTTCATGCGTGCGTAGTAGCCGTCGAGGAAATCCATCTGCCGGCGCCGCCACTTGGCGCCCGTGTGAATCGTGTCGTCGAACGCAAGATGCGGATCGTCGTCCGCCCGGTAGGCCGGCCAGTGCGGCAGGTCACCGCCGTTGGGATCGGCCGTCGCGGCGAACCGCACCCAGGCCGCCTGCATCGCCTCGGCGACGCGTTCGTCGACGCCGTCGAAGGGCGGTACCTCCTGTCCGGGAAGCGCCTGGCCCAGCGTGTTGAAGACGTAGCAGACCTCCTCACCGTGATTGGGCCCGTCCAGGCGGCCGGCCCGGCGCCGCAGGAAGAGATACCGCCAGGTCCGCGGCGTGCGGGCCGACATGGAACGCGCCAGTTGCCAGACGCCGTAGTTGAATTGCGTGTCGGCGAACATCTCGGCGACACGGCCCCGCACTTCGCCACCGTGCCCGGCCGGATAGAGCGCGATCGCTTCATCGCGTGCCTGCGGAAAACTCGCCGCCGCGAGCTCGCGCAGATCGGCCGGCATGCGCATCGGCCAGGTCGCGGTCAGCGTCGCGCCCTCGTCGGCATTGCCGCCGACGATCATCGGCATGGCATGGAACTGTCCGGCCCTGAAGGCGTCCCGCTCGTCCTCGCGGATCACCCAGCCGTCGCGGATCGGCCGCAGCACGCGCGGCGTCGTCAGCCCGCGGACCTTGGGGACCAGAAGATCGGTCTTTGCCAGCAGCTCCTCCGCCGGCATCTGCCGCAGCTCGGCGATGTCGGGCCCCAGCGCCATACCGGCGCGTTCCGCCTCGGCAAGGCTCGCCAGGGGCCGGAAGGCGCCCGGGCTTTCGAGAATGGCGCGTTGGAAGAGACCGGCCGCGAGCGGCGAGGTCAGCAGCATGGCGATCGAGGCCGAGCCCGCCGAGACGCCGAAGGCGGTGACGCGCTTGGGGTCGCCGCCGAATGCGGCGATGTTCCGCTGCACCCAGCCGAGGGCGGCGATCTGGTCGAGCAGCCCGTAGTTGCCCGACGCGCCGTGCGGCGATTCGCGGGTGAGGCCGGGATGCGCGAGATAGCCGAACAGGCCGACCCGATAGGCGGCGGTCACCAGCACCACGCCCTTGCGGGCAAAGGCCTCGCCGTCGAAGCGAATGTCGGAGGCGCTGCCGAACAGGAAGGAGCCGCCGTAGAACCACACCATCACCGGCAGCGCCTCGTCGGCGGCGCGCGCCGGAGTCCAGATGTTCAGCGTGAGGCAATCCTCGTCGATCCGGCCGGCCCTCGAGCCGGGCCGCAATTCCTGCGGGCAGTCGGCGCCGAACGCCGTCGCCTCCCGGATGCCGTCCCACGATTCGGCCGCTTCGGGCGGCCGCCAGCGTCGCGCGCCGACCGGCGGCGCGGCGAAAGGGATGCCCTTGTAGACGCGAATGCCCTCGCCCGCGCCCGAGAGCAGGCCGCCCTCGGTGCGGATGACGCGGAGATCCTGTCGCTCCTTCAGGGCGGACAGGTCGTTCACTCCGCCGCCTGCTGCTTTTCCGCCGGCCGCACCGCGACCCGAAGCTGCTCGGCATAAAGCTCCCGCCAGTCGGTGCGCGGCTGGGTGAAGAAGAAGCCGCCGCGCGACCCGTAGAACACCTCGGGATGCTCGATGCCCGGCGGCGGCGTGCCCTTGTCGCGCAGGGCCCGCGCCGCCTGCAGCAGGCGCCGCCGCGTGCGCGCGACCATCTGGTCGGACGGCGCCAGATGCTCGAAGGCATGGTCCGTGATCGGGCCCATGCTCTCGGTCACCGCCTGGTCCTGCATGTGGATGTTGTCGATGCCAGTATAGGTCGTGTTGGCGTGCTGGGCCTCGCGGTCGATCCCCCAGTCGTTCGCTTCACCGTCCTGCAGGCGCCAGCGGCCATGCCAGTCGGTCGTGTTCGGCAGGTAGCGATGGCCAAAACCGAAGCCGGGAAGCGGCGAACCGTCCTTCTTGACCGTGCCGATGGCCCGCTTGCGCCCGTTCCACGACAGGTGGACGAACATGGTGTGCGTGTCGTCCATCGGCACCCAGGCTCTGATGTCGACCTGGTGCGGGAACTCGCCCTGCGGCGTCTGCGTCCAGAACGGGAAGAGGAAGTTGGCGAAGCGCCAATAGGTCCGACCGTCGCCCGCCTGGCGGTGCGCGGCATAGGTAGTGCCCCACTCCGAATCGGCCACATAGTATTCGGGCGTGCGGTTTTGCACCGTGTAGCGCAGGAGGTTGTCTTCCGGCAGTTCGCCGGCATCGACGTGGCCGCCATGCAGGAATCCGAAATGCGAGGTGTCGATGTCGCCCTCGAGCGCCTGCATGAAGTTGCAGGAGCGCATGACGAAGGAGGCGCCGACCTCCTCGTCCGGCACCATCAGCGTCTCGAGCTCGGGGAACGGCGGCACCTTGGCCGCGGCGCCCATGTAGACCCAGATCACGCCGGCCCGCTCCGTCACAGGATAGGCCTTGGCCTTCACCTTCTCCTTGAAGTCCTGGTGCGACGGCACGCTCGGCATGTCCACGCAGTTGCCTTCGACGTCGAACTTCCAGCCGTGATAGACGCAGCGCAGGCCGTTCTCCTCGTTGCGCCCCAGGAAAAGCGACGCGCAGCGATGCGGGCAGCGATGGTCCATAACCCCCACCCGACCCGCGCTGTCGCGGAAACCGATCAGCCTCTCGCCCAGCAGCATCAGCCGCACCGGCGACCCGTCGGCCATCAGCTCCGACGACATCGCCGCCGGGATCCAATACTGCCGCATCAGCTCGCCCATCACCGTGCCGGCGCCGACCCGCGTCAGCTCCGCACCTTCCGCCGCTGTCGTCATCTCAGGCCTCCTTCAAACATTGTTCGGTTTCCGTCAGGCCCAGCTTGCGAAGCACAGGCCCGTGCCCGTGCCCGCGGGCGTGCGATAGCCGGGGCAATACTGCACCCAGCGCAGATCGAGATGCTCGAGCGCGCCGGCGGCGCAAATCCAGTTGCGGATCTCGGAGCTGCCGGAATTGAGCAGCTCGCGCGGCAGCGTCTGCAGCGCGTCGGCGTCCTTCTCGCGCAGCGCGCGGATGATCGCGCCGTCGAGCGCCTCGTCGACGGTGAAATGGCTGAGCCCGCCCGACGCCACGACGCCGATGCGCAGCTTCTCCGGATAGGTCTCGACCGCCGCGCGAATCGCCTGGCCCAGCCTGTAGCAGCGCCGCGGCGAAGGCTGGTTGGGCGGGTAGTAGGTATTGAGGAAGATCGGCACGACCGGGATCGCAACGTCCTTCATGATCCGCTGGTGGACGAAGCCGAACGCATGCCCTTCCCCTTCGCCCTCGGGCAAGGCATTGGCCGACGCGACGTCGAACTCGCGGTCGATCAGGGCGCCGATCAGGTGATTGGCGAGCTGGGCGTCGACCGGATAGTGCCGCGTCTCGCTCTCCTCGTAGTAGCGGGCAGAGGCGCGCTGCGCCCAGGCCGGCCGCTTCGCCCAATCCGGTCCGGGTGGGCGGGTCGTCCGGTTCGGCACGTTGGGAATGGTCTCGCCGCGATAGACGAGGACGCTCGGCATGTTGTCCTCGTGGTAGATCTCCTTCTGGTCGTCGCCGACGACGATGACCGCGTCGAGCGCCGCGCCGGCCAGCCCGTCGCGCAGCCGGGTGACCGCCGCCATCGCCTCGCCGTGGCGCCGGGAAAGCTTCTCCGGCGCGAGCTCGGCCCGCAACGACGGCGGCGCCGCCGCCAGCAGGTCGTCGTAGGTCGCGCGCCGCCCGTCCTTGTGAAGATGCGCGCGCTGCCGGTCGAGTTCCTCGAACAGCGGCCATTCCTCGGCCGCGGCATTGAGCATCGGCGTGTGCGAGGTCCCGGCGCCGAACACGATGCTAGCCATGGCGGTCGATCCTTCCTCGCTGATTGGGAGCGCCGGTCATTGATCGACCTTCGCCGGATCCCACGCCACGCCGAGCTCCTTCAGCGCTCGCTTCAGGTAACGCAGGTCGACGATGTTGGCGTAGTCGACCGGCGCCTTGCCAGAGATCAGGCCGCCCTTGGTCATCATTTCGTGATAGCGGTCGACCGTCGATTTCGGGATGTCGAGCGGATTGACGAACTTCAGCTCGCGGCCGACATAGCCCGCCCGGTACTTGAAATAGTTGTCGCTCAGGAAATCGTCGAACTTGGTCTGGCTGCGAATCATCTGCTTCAGCGTCTTGCCGCCCGTGTCGGCGATGTCCTTCTGCATGTACTGGCGCGTGCGGTAGAGCGCCTTGATGAACTTGACGACGCTGTCCTCGTTCTTCTGCATCCACTCATCGCGGCCGATGATGACCTGGGTCATGTCGAGCTTCATGCGGTTGATCTGCGTCCCGCTCATCAGCACCTCGACCGGCGTGCGCTGGCTGGTGCGGACATACTCGGTCGAGGTGATGACGGCGGCATCGACCTCCTTGTTGAGGAGCGCCCCGGCCATCTGCGGGAACGGCACGACCACGAAGGTCACGTCCTTGGGATCAAGGCCGGCGGTCTTGACCTCGGTGCGCAGCGCCAGATACCAGGCCGCCGAGAAGCCCGACACCGCCAGCCGCTTGCCCTTGAGGTCGGCCAGCGTCTTGATGTTGCGGTCCTTCGGCGCGATCAGATAGACGGCCTCGGCTGAATAGCCGTCATCGTCGGTGAAGGTATATTCGAAGGAGGCCACCGCCTTGAGCTTGGCGCCGAGCGAATCGACCTGCATGAGGGCCGGAATCCCCCCGCCGATGAGATCGACCTGGCTGGCGGCCACCATCTGCAGCAGCACGGCGCCTTCCGACCCGTTCTCGATCTGGAGCTTCAACCCCTCCTTCTGGAATGCGCCGGTGCCGATGGCGGCGATGAAGGTCGCGATCGGCGCCGTTGGCTGATAGCCGAACTTGATGGTGGTCTGCGCCTTCACCGCGGTCGATGCGGCGGTGGCCAGGAAAAGCGCAGCAAGGATAACGCGGATCATGATCCCCCCAATGTTCAGAACCCAGTCTTGTCTTGCCAGGCGAAGAGCCAGCGGCCGAGCGCCAGCAACAGGCGATCGACGATGAAGCCCATGCAGGCGACCATCAGCACGCCGCTGAACATCAGCGTCGGGTTGAAGGTGCGCTGCGCGTAGATGATCAGGTAGCCCAGCCCCTCGTTGGCCGCGATCAGCTCGGAGGCGACGATCAGCAGGAAGGCCGTCGAGGTCGCGACGCGCAAGCCAGCGAAGACGAACGGCATGGCCGCCGGGAAGACCACCGTCCATAGCACCTGCCGGTGGTTGGCGCCCTTGGTGCGCGCGTTCCAGATGAAGTACTTGTCGACGTTCTTCACGCCCGTGTAGGTGCTGATCACGATCGGGAAGAAGCAGCCGAGGAAGATGAGCGCGATCTTCGAGGCGTCGCCGATGCCGAGGAACACCATCATCAGGGGAAAGATCGCGAGCTTCGGCGTCGGGAAGAGCGCCGAGATCAGCGGATCGACGAAATTCTCGACCGGGCGGAAGCGGCCCATGAAGATGCCGACGGCGATGCCGACGACCGCGGCCAGGGCGAAGCCGATCCCGGCCCGCGCAAAGCTGAAGCCCATATGGACCAGCAGCTCGTCGGTGACGAACAGCTCCTCGTAAAGCGTCTTCAGCACGTCCGACAGCGCGGGCACGAAAATCGGGTCGAGAAGCCCGGCACGCGAGCAGATCTCCCAGAGCACGAAGATCAGCGCCACCGGATAGTAGCGCAGGACGGCACGGACCGCGCGCATCAGCGCCGGCGACAGGGGCCACGACTCGGTCTGGGCGAGCCGGCCGGCCATCTCGGTGGTGCCTTGCGGTTTCATCACGCGGCCTCCAGCGATTCTTCGCGGATCGAGGCCCAGATGAAATTGCGCAAGGTGCTGAAATCGGGATGCGCCCGGATCTCGGCGAGCTGCCGCGGACGCGGCAGGTTGATCGGGACGATCTGCTTCACCCGGCCGGGCTTGGTCCCCATGATGACCACGCGGTCAGACAACAGCACGGCCTCGTCGATGCTGTGCGTGACGAACAGCACCGTCTTGCGATTGCGCTCCCAGAGCTGCAGGAGCTGGTCCTGCAGGACCTCGCGCGTCAGCGCGTCGAGCGCGCCGAAGGGCTCGTCCATCAGGAAGGTGCTGGGATTGCACGCCAGCATCTGGGCGATTGCGACGCGCTGCTTCATGCCGCCCGACAGCTCGCGCGGATAGTAGTCGGCGAAGTCGTCGAGGCCGACCAGCTCGAGGTACTTGCGCGCAAGGCGCCGCCGCTCGGCCTTGGGCACGCCGCGCATCTGCGGCCCGTAGACGACGTTGTCGGCGACGCGGCGCCACGGGAAGATGCTGAAATTCTGCAGCACGACGCCGCGATCCGGAGACGGGCCATCGACGGGCTGGCCGTCGACGGTGACCGAGCCGCCGCTCGCCTCCAGGAGGCCGGCGACGATGTAAAGCAGGGTGGACTTGCCGCAGCCGCTCGGCCCGACAATGCTGATGAATTCGCCTCTACCGGCTTCGAGCGAAACGTCGCGCAGCGCCACGAGCTCGCCGCGCTGCGCCGTGCTGTAGCGCTTCGTCACATGGGAAATGACGATGTGCGGCGTGTCGGCTCGCTCTTCCATGGCTTCCTCCAGGCATTGACCGGGCGGGAACATCGCTGAAATCCGACGACGATCGGAGCGCATGACGGCGAATGCGGTCAGGCCTGAGGCGCGACGGCCTGGACTGAGTGAGAGCTGGCGCTGAACGACACACGGCGAGCGGACTGCTGTTCCTTTGGACCCATTCGGCGCCGCTGTCCTTCCCGCAGGTCGGAAGCGCTCCCTGCGCTTCACGGCGGCCGATTGAGGATGAGACTAAGGTGCCGTAGCGGACGCTGTCAACTAATCTGGAATAGTGTTCCATTTTTCAGATAGGGCGAGAATGTGAGCGCAACGACTCAACCCCTCACCTTTCGCGACGCGGCGCTGCGGGCCGCGCCTCGAAAGGCGGCGCGGAGGGACTCGTCTCGGCCGTAGGATTTTGACTGGACGGCCCGGGGCTCAGCCCAGCTCGCGGCGAACGGCGCGCGTGAGCTCGAGCAGGCGGCCTCCGTATTGCGCGAGCTTCTTCGGCGTATGGACCTTGGCGTGGCCGCCGCAATTGAAGGCGAGGATGAGCCTCCCGTCCTGATAGGGAAACGGCACGCCGACCATGTTGGTCAGCGCATCGTAGGTGCCGGCGGCAATGCAATAGCCGCGCCTGCGGACCTGCAGGATCGCGTCGTCGATCTGCTCGCGCAGCACGTCCCAGTCGTCGGGATTGGCTTCGCGCAGCCGCTCCAGCGTCCGGTCGCGCTGTTCTCTACTCATCGCGGCGATGCAGGCCCGGCCAGTCGCCGTACGGGCGAGCGGAATGCGGAAGCCCACGCGCTGGCGGCGATTCATGTTGGGCTCGCCGAGCGCGTTCTCGAGATAGACGGCGCTCAGCCCGTCGAGGATCACCAGCCCGACATTGGTCTCGGTGGCCTTGGCGAGCTCGCTCATGAGCGGCCGGGCGATCGCCGGCACCGGCATGTTGGCGAGATAGGGATAGGCAAGACCGAGAACGCCCGGGGCCAGTTCGTATTTGCCGAGATCGTCGCGGTAGGAGAGATAGCCCAGCTCGGTCAGGGTATAGGTAAGGCGGGAGATGGTCGGCTTGGGCACGCCCGTGCGCGCGGCGATGTCGACATTGCCGAGGAACTGCTCGTCGAGCTGGAAGGCGCGCAGCACGGCGACGCCGCGCGCCAGTGCGATGTTGAAACGCGGATCGCTGGGATCGACGGTGCGCTCGATCGGCTCTTCCCTGGTCCGGCTGCGTTGTTTCTTGTTGTATCCAGGCCTTGCCACGGAGCGCCCTCGTTGCCGCAATGGATGGGGTGGAGAACGCCTCTATAACCCGCTTTCTCCAGGAGGTCAGCCCGACCTTCGCGGCGGGCGAATCCTTCACAGCCCGACACCACCCGGCGGCTTCACCGTGAATTCGAACGCCTGGACGGCAAGGCCATCAAACGAACTGCACCACGTTCTCAGTGCCGATGATGTGCCGGCCCACCATCTCGACCATCGGCCACATCGCCTGCAGGTGCTGGCTGGCGCTCATGGCGTCGCGGAAGCGGCGCTCGAAGGGGCCGCGCTCCATGATCGCCCCGGTGCCCGCCCCGCGGTAGCAGGCGATGGAGACGTCTGTCGCCTCGTTCATGCCGAAGGTGGTCGCGAGCCGCAGACGCATGCGCAGGTCGACGTCGAGCGTGCCTCTTGCCGAGGCCTCGTAGACCTGGCCTGCCGCCTCGTGCAGGAAGGCGCGCGCCGCCGAGAGCCTGGCCTCGAGAATGCCGATCTCGCGCTGCACTGAATTGTTCCTTGCCATGGCCGTGGTCGAGGCGCGGCTGTGTCGGCCGCGCGCCAGCTCGGTATAGGTCTCGAGCAGGCGCCGGCCCAGCCCCAGGGTCACGCTGCAGAAGCCGCTGGCATAGAGCAGGGTCGAGCCGATGGGATAGATCGGCCCCTTCTCCCGCCGCTCCTCCGGCATGTCGCGCGCCGGCGCGTGCGCATCGGGCACGAACAGATCCTTGACCGAATAGGTGTCGCTGCCGGTGCCGCGCAGGCCGAGCACCTGCCAGTCGTCGGTGATGGCGGCCTGCTCGCGCAGGAACAGGAAGGTGCGGTCGTCCGGCCGGCCGTAGCGCAGATGCGGCGTGCCGTCGGGATTCTGCACGAAGCTGTGCGCGCCCAGCCACCTGGTGTGGCGTCCGCCGCTGGCGAAGCTCCAGGTGCCGGTCAGGCGATAGCCGCCCTCCACGCGGATGGCGGTGCTGTTGTTGTGCTTGGCGCCCCATGCCAGCCCCGCGCGCGGGCCGTCGAATATCGCGGCCGCCGCCTCGTGCGGCATGGCCGCCGCCGAGGTGGCGGACGAGACGTTCGACTGGTTGACGAACCAGCCCGCGCTGGCATCGGCCCAGGCCACCGCCTCGCAGGTCTCGCAGAAGTCGAGGAGAGGGATCTCCTGCCCGCCCAGGCTCCTGGGCAGCAGCAGCCGCAGCAGGTCCTGTCCGGCCAGCGCGTCCACCACCTCGGGCGTGAGCTCGCGCCGCCGGTCCATCTCGGCACCGTGCTGATCCAGCAGCGCCTGCACGGCACGCGCCCGCTGCGGGGCGGTGGCGGCCGGCGCCGGCACGGCGGTTGGAACAAGAGTCTCCATCGGGCTTCCTCGACTTTCGACTCACTATAGGGGCGCGGAGGGCGACTGTTCAAAATCCGCCTGTCGAGCGCAGCCCATGCCTGATGCAGGCTGCCCTACGCTCCCACTGGTGATAGCTGGAATTAGCCCTGCGACGGCGGCCTCGGCTCGTAGCCCGGCACCCATTTGGCATGTTGCGGCAGACCATCGGCGATCTCCCACCACGGCGCCTTCGACGCGGCGAAGACGTGCAGCCTCGGCCGCACACCCGGATCGTCGTCGAGCAGGCCTGCCGGCACGCTCACCGTTGCGAGATAGGGCGCCTGCCCCGGCACCGGCGAACCGCAGGTGCGGCAGAAGGCGCGGAAGCTGCCGGGTGCCGATTCGTAGCGATCGATGAGCGCCTCGCCGGCGACCCAGCGGAACTTGTCATTCTCGACATGGGCATAGGTGGCAAAACTTGCACCGCTGAGCTTGCGGCAGTTGGCGCAGTGGCAATGGGTCATCGAACGCACGGCATCGATCTCGAACCGGACGCCGCCACAGGCACAGCTTCCCCTGATCATCGTTCCTCTCCATCCGCGGCCGGCGACCTTTGCATGCCCGCCGGGACAGGACAAACGCCCGCCTCGGTCGCGCGTTCAGGCGGCCTGCCTGTCCTGCCAGTCGAAGGCGAGTGGCGCCTCGCGAAAGGCGAAGCGGTCGAGATGACGGGCGACGGCCCCTTTCAGCGCTTCGAGCTGCCCCTCGGCGCTCGCCTCCAGGCGGCATTCGAGGACGTCGTCGTGCGCCTGCATCGCCAAGAGCGCGTCGCCCGGCCAGTCGGCTCCCCGGGCGTTGCGCGGGAAGGTCACGGTACCTTTCGTCTCGGTGAACTCGACGGCGAGGTTGTGACTCCAGTGCTTGCAGAGTTGCTGGAGATAGCGGCTGCCCTTCGCCGTCGGCACGCGGACGGTACTATGAAGCGTCATCTCACAACCGCTCGATCTTCTGCGCCGCTTCGTCGAGGATCGCCGCGACCTGGTGGAGCGTCTCGGCCTGCACGCCGTCACGGTCGAGGCGATGCATCAGGACCGCCCGCAGGTTTCCCATGGCACGGCGGATCGGTGCGCCGTCGGTGCGCTCGCGTGCCGTGGCAAGCTGCGCCAGGCGCGCGAACAGCGCCTCCACTTCCGCCCTCTTCTCCGCGAGTTGCGCGGCGCCTTCCGCGGTCACGGCGAACGGCCGGCGCGAGCCCTCCGCGGTCGCTTCCTCGATCTGGCCCATGTCCTGGAGCAGGGTCAGGGTCGGATACACCATGCCGGGGCTCGGGACATAGACGCCGCCCGTCAGATCCTCGATCGCGCGGATGAGCTCGTAGCCATGGCGCGGTTGGTCGGCGATCAGCTTCAGCAGGACGAGCCGAAGCTCGCCTGAATCGAAGACACGGCGGCGCCGGCCGCGCCCTTCATCGGGTTCGCCGCCCCAGCCGCCGCGCCCAAAGCCGTGACGGCCGCCGCCGCGATATCCGAAGTGGTGTCTCTGCGGTTCGTGGCCGTGGATGTGATGGGAGAATCGCAATTGTTTGTTTCCTTGTATGTTTTGACATATCTAAGATGTATCTTATAGAAAGATAAATACAAGAGGGGGCCTTCGATTTCTTTGGCCATTGCCGGAGCCGGGAGGGACGTCCGCCTGTTCTATGGCGGGCAAAATGTCCGCCACGACCGTGGCCGGCGGCCGGGTGGTGACCGTCGCCGTCGACCGCATCGTGTTTCGCCAGCCCGTGAATGTCGGCGACGTGGTCTGCTGCTACACGGACCTGCTGCGCACCGGCCAGTCGTCGATCACCCTTTGCATCGAAGTCTGGGCGATGCGACAGGGCCAGGGCACCTGGGCGAAGGTGACCGACGCCGTCTTCACCTTCGTCGCCATCGACGACGAAGGCCGGCCGCGCGGATTCGCGAGGCCGGTCAGCCCTTCCGGCCTGCCGGCGGATCGCACGGCGTCGTGCCCATGACCCCGGGCGTCGACACTTCGAGAATCTCCATCGCCTCGGAGGTGCGGATCTCGTTGTGGCGCAGATAGCCGGGAATGAAGAGCGAATCGCCCTCCTCGACGCGGATCGTGCGGCCGTCCTCGAACTCGAGGTCGACCCAGCCCTTCAGCATGTAGACGAACTGGCCGTCGCACTCGTGATAGTGCCACCCGGTCGGCCGGCTCATGCCCTGGCTGGACGACATCACCTGCGCACGAAGGGCGCCGCCGCTGGCGTCGGCGACGCCAAGGTCGCGATACTTGAAGAAGTCGCGCCGTCCCTTGACCAGCGCGGGCTCGGCGCTGCGCGCATGGGCGATCTTCTGGCCGGCGGCCTTTTGAGAGGGCCGGGTGGCGGTGGCGGTCGGCATCGTTTCCTCCATCGGGTTGATACGGGCTTGATGCCCGCTTCGGTCAAAAGCTTGGCCCCGCCGGCCGCGCCGTTCAAGCGCAATGCCGTCAGCCCTCCCGCGCGCCTCCGCCCCTCACCCCTGACACCGGGAATGACTCCTGGTCCGTCAGCCCCTATCACAGACTTTCGACGGAGGATGACGCGGATGGACGAGGCCGAGCTGATTGCCGAGGTCGGACACGCGCTCTGGGGACCGACCTGGAAGAGCCCGATGGCCGAGGCCGTGCACCATCAGAAGAGCATCGTCTCCGCCTGGGCGAGCGGCCGCCTGCCGGTGCCTGCCGGCGTGTGGAGCGAATTGCAGGAGCTCATGCGCCGCCGCCGGCATGAGTTCGACGCGCTCGCCCCACGCATCCAGCGCGCGCACGACGCCTCCCTCCGGCAGACACTCGAGCAGACAAAGCGCGGCAGGGCAGGAAGCTAAACCGCATCGGCGCGCAGCGCGCGCCATATGTTGCAATGAGCTCCCAGCCGCGCCAACCGCTATTCAGCGGCCTTCGCCTGCTTCTTCACCGCCGGCATCAGGCCCGTGGGATCGACGAGCTTGCCGTGCACCAGCATGTTGTGGGCGTGCGCCAGGTGATGCAGCGCGAACGACGTCTGCATCGCGCTCGCACGCCCCTGCGCGTCCTGCGCGGCGTTCACCGCCTGCTTCGTGAGTTTCAGCGCGAACAGCGGCTTCCGGGCGATGCGCTCGGCCATGGCCAGGCCGAAGGATTCGAGCTCGGCGCGCGGCACGACGTGGTTCACCATGCCCAGGCGGTGCGCTTCGGCGGCGCCGATCCAGTCGGCGGTGAACAGGAACTCCTTGGCCTTGCGCACGCCCATCTCCCAGGGATGGGCGAAGAACTCCGCGCCGCCCACGCCCATCGCCACGGTGTGGTCGAGGAACTCGGCGTCCTCGGCGGCGACGATCAGGTCGCACGGCCACATCAGCATCAGGCCGCCCGCGATCACCTTGCCCTGCACCAGCGCCATCGTCGGCTTGGGAATGTTGCGCCAGCGCTCGCAGAAGCCGAGATAGATCTCCTGCTCGCGGGCGTATTGCGCCTCGACGCCGGGTTTGCTGAAGCCGCCCCAGGTGCCGACCGTCTCGTGGTTTCGCATGTTGCCGTGGCCGTCGGCCTCGCGCAGGTCGTGGCCGGAGGAGAAGTGCGGGCCGTTGGCCGACAGCACGATCACCTTCACCGCATCGTCGAGGGCGGCGCGGTCGAAGGCCTCGTTCAGCGCGTAGAGAAAGGCCGTGTCCTGCGCGTTCCTGGATTCGGCGCGATCGAGGACGATGCGGGCGACGCCCGACGGCAGCGTGTCGTAGAGGATGGGATTGTTCATGAGCGCCTCACCTTGCTGCGCCCGACTTTACGACGCAGCAGGCGAGTCACGCCTTCTTTTCCTCCCCTCGCCTGGCGAAGGGAGGCGTTTCAGGCGCCCCGGCCGGCGTGCGCCTCGACCTTGCGCGAGGCGGCGTTGGCGGCCTCGACGACCATGTTCTTCATCGCCTTCTGCAGCTTGTCGAAGGCGCGCACCTCGATCTGGCGCACGCGCTCGCGGCTGATGCCGTACTCCGACGACAGATCCTCGAGCGTCTTGGGCTCGTCGATCAGGCGGCGCTCGACGATGATGCGCCGCTCGCGGTCGGTGAGCTGCTTCAGCGCCGCGGCCAGCATGTGCTTGCGCTGGCCGAGCTCCTGGCTTTCGACCAGGCGTGTCTCCTGGTTGGGAGCTCTCGTCGACCAGCCAGTCCTGCCACTCCATGTCGCCCTCGGCCTTCACCGGAGCGTTGAGCGAGGAATCGGGCGCGGCGAGGCGGCGGTTCATGTTGACCACCTCCTCCTCGGGCACGCCCAGGCGCGTGGCGATCTTGCTCACCTGCTCGGGCGAGAGGTCGCCCTCCTCGATGGCCTGCATCTGGCCCTTGAGCTTGCGCAGGTTGAAGAACAGCTTCTTCTGGGCCGCCGTGGTGCCCATCTTCACCAGCGACCAGCTATGCAGGATATATTCCTGGATCGAGGCGCGGATCCACCACATGGCGTAGGTCGCCAAGCGGAAGCCGCGGTCCGGATCGAAGCGCTTGACCGCCTGCATCATGCCGACGTTGCCCTCGGAGATCAGCTCGGCCACCGGCAGGCCGTAGCCGCGGTAGCCCATGGCGATCTTGGCCACCAGGCGCAAATGGCTGGTCACCAGCTTGTGGGCGGCCTGGCTGTCGCCATGCTCGCGCCAGCGCTTGGCCAGCATGAACTCCTCCTGCGGCTCCAGCAGGGGGAATTTCCGGATCTCCTGGAGATAGCGGCTGAGGTTGCCCTCCGGGGTCAGGGACGACGGCAGGGCGGGAAGGTTGGCGGTGGCGGCGGCGTTCATGCAGCTCCCCTTTCATACGAGTACGCGAGGTGAACGAGCGTTTAGCACTCTCGTCCATCGACTGCTAAAACCTAGTCTAAAAGTCGGACGATCCTTTGGTCAAGAAAATCCGACTAATCCCCTCGGGTATTAGGGTAATACTTAACGGTGTTCAGTTTCGACAGCAGAGTCCTGAAGTCTTGAGGCAATTCTGTGGCGAACCGCATCTCCTTTCCCGTCCTGGGATGGCGGAACTCGAGGATCGCGGCATGCAGGGCCTGCCGTCTAAAAGCCCCCAACGGCTCGGGCTGACGGGCGTTGCGGGACTTCCGTCCATAAAGCGGATCGCCGATCACGGGACATCCCAAGTGCGCGAGGTGGACGCGGACCTGGTGGGTGCGGCCGGTATGGAGCTTGGCCCCGATCAGGCTGGCCACCGGCGCCAGGGGCTCTCCCCAGCGGCGCTCGATCCAGTATTCGGTCACGGCCGCCCGCCCGCTCGTCCGGCGTACCGCCATGCGCTTGCGGTCGACCGGGTGGCGGCCGATCGCCGCCTCGATGGTGCCGGCCTTCTGCTTCGGCGCGCCCCAGACCAGCGCCTGGTAGATGCGGGTGAGGTCGTGGGCCGCGAAGAGCTTGGAGAGCGCCTGATGCGTGGCGTCGTTCTTGGCCACCACCATGACGCCCGACGTGTCCTTGTCCAGCCGGTGCACGATGCCGGGCCGGCGCACGCCGCCTATGCCCGACAGGCTCGGCCCGCAATGGGCCAGCAGGGCGTTGACCAGGGTATGGTCGGGATTGCCCGGCGCGGGATGGACCACCAGCCCGGCCGGCTTGTTCAGCACCAGCAGGTCGGAATCCTCGTAGAGGATGTCGAGATCCAGCGCCTGCGGCTCGGGCTCGGCCGGCTCGGGCTCGGGAATGTCGACGACGAAGCGCTCGCCCGTTTTGACCTTGCGGGACGGCTCTTCTATCGTCTGGCCCCCCGCCAGCGCCACGCGGCGGCTTTCGATCAGCGCCTTCACGCGGCTGCGCGTGAGGGACGGCAGGGCCGCGGCAAGGGCACGGTCGAGCCGCTCCCCCGAAGCGCTTTCGTCGAAGGTCACGAAGTGGCGGCCGCTGCTCATGGAGTTTTCGTGGCGTCCCCTGCTCAGGCCTATGCACCGCTCTGGCTGAAGGTGCTGGTCATCATGATGGGCCTGCTGATCGTGGCGGGCTTCGTCGTCATCGCGGCCGAGATCGCCCGCCGCATGTCTACGCCCAACGCCGGCCGGCCGCCAGCATCGGCCACGTTCAGCCAGCGCATCGCGCTGCCCTCCGGCGCGCGCGTGGTGTCGATGACGGCGGCCGGCGACCGGCTGATCGTGCATGTCGAGACCCCGGGCGGCCCGTCGGCGGCCTACATCGTCGATCCCAAGAGCGGCGCGCTCCTCGGCACCGTCGAGTTCCCGCCCGGTACGGGACGCTAATCATGCCGGGCACATCCGCGCGCCTCCCCGAGGAATGACCATGAATTTTCGCAGCGACAACGAGGTCGGCGCCCATCCCGGCATCGTCGAGGCCGTGGCCCGGGCTTTTGCCTGCGGCACGGCGCCTTCCTATGGCGCGGACGAATGGACGCAACGCGTCGAACGGCGCCTGCGCGAGCTGTTCGACAAGCCCGACCTCGTGGCCTTTCCGGTGGCGACCGGCACGGCCGCCAACGTGCTGGCGCTCGCCTGCTGCACGCCCTCGTGGGGCGCGATCTATTGCCATCCCCAGGCGCATATCGTGGTCGACGAGGCCAATGCGCCGGAGTTCTTCACCGCGGGCGCCAAGCTCTGCCTGATCGACGGGCCGGCCGGCAAGATCGATCCGGTGAAGCTCGCCCAGGCGCTGGCCCAGCCGGTCTATGGCGTGGTGCATCACCCGCAGCCGGCCGCCGTCAGCATCACCCAGGCCACCGAGTGCGGCACGGTCTATGGGCCCGAAGAGATCGCCGCCATCGCCACCGCGACGCACCGCCATGGACTGAAGCTGCACATGGACGGCGCGCGCTTCGCCAACGCGCTGTCCTATGTCGGCTGCTCGCCGTCGGAACTGTCGTGGAAGGCGGGCGTCGACGTGCTGAGCCTGGGCGCCACCAAGAACGGCGCGCTCGCCGCCGAGGCGGTGGTGTTCTTCGATCCCGCGCTGGCGCGCGAGTTCGAGTTCCGTCGCAAGCGCGGCGGGCACCTTCTGTCCAAGATGCGCTTCCTGTCGGCCCAGCTCGATGCCTATCTCAGCGACGGGCTGTGGCTCGCCAATGCGCATCACGCCAATGCCATGGCGCGCCGTCTGGTGGCTGGCCTGACGCCGCTCAAGGGCACGGCACTTCTCTATCCGGTCGATGCCAACGAGATCTTCGTCGTCCTGCCCCCGCGCGTGCACGAAGCGCTGCAGGAAGCGGGCGCGCAGTATCATCCCTGGCCGTCCGACCGCCCGGGTGAGCGGGCCTATCGTCTGGTCACCGCTTTCGACACCAATCCCAAGGACGTCGACCGTTTCCTCTCCATCGCCAAGGCAGCCTGAAGATGACCCATCAGCGTACCCTCACCGCCGCCCACTGGGGCGTCTACGAGGTCGAGTACGACGCAGCAGGCAAGGCCACCCGCCTGCATCCCTTCTCGAGGGACCCCGACCCCTCGCCGATCGGCCTGCACATGCTGTCCGACGAGGTGGCGCGCCTGCGCGTGCGCCGGCCGGCGGTGCGCAGGAGCTGGCTCGAGAAGGGTCCGGGCGCCCATCCCGAGCGGCGCGGCCAGGACCCGTTCGTCGAGGTGCCGTGGGACGAAGCGCTCGATCTCGTGGCCCGGGAGCTGGCGCGAGTCAAGGACACGTATTCGAATCGCGCCATCTTCGGCGGCTCCTATGGATGGTCGAGCGCCGGCCGCTTCCACCACGCGCAAAGCCAGGTCCATCGCTTCCTCAATTCGATCGGCGGCTATGTGCGTCACCAGGATTCCTACAGCCTGGCCGCGGCGCGCGTGCTGATGCCGCATATCGTGGCGCCGATGGAAGAGCTGATGGCCATGCACACGAGCTGGGACGTGCTGGCCGAGCACTGCAGGCTCTTCGTGACGTTCGGCGGCGTGCCGCACAAGAACAGCCAGATCAACGCCGGCGGCGCCACCTTGCATCACGTGAAGGGCGGCCTCTACGCCATGCGCGAGAAGGGCGTGCGCTTCGTCAACGTGACGCCCACTGCGGAGGACCTCGACAATGGCGGCGCCGTCGAATGGCTGGCCATCCGGCCCAATACCGATGCCGCCCTGATCCTGGCGCTCTGCCATACGCTTTGGGCCGAGAAGCTCTACGATCGCGACTTCCTCGACCGCTGCACCGTGGGCTTCGACAGGTTCGCGGCCACGCTGGCCGGCAAGGACGCGGCCTGGGCCGAGAAGATCACCGGCATCCCGGCCCATCGCATCGTCGGTCTCGCGCGCGACATGGCGGCGACCCGCACCACCGTCAGCATCGGCTGGTCGCTGCAGAGGAGCCACCACGGCGAGCAGCCCTTCTGGGCGCTGGTGACCTTGGCCTGCATGCTGGGCCAGATCGGCCTGCCGGGCGGCGGCTTCGGCGTCGGCTACGGGCCGGTCAACCTGATGGGCAGCGCGTTTCCGAAATATTCCGGTCCGACGCTGCCGCAGGGCACCAACGCGGTGAGCGATTTCATTCCCGTCGCACGCTTCTGCGACATGCTGCTCAATCCCGGCGGCAGGATCCCCTACAACGGCCGCGAGCTCGTCTATCCGGATATCCGGCTGGTCTACTGGGCAGGCGGCAATCCCTTCCATCACCACCAGGACCTGAACCGGCTGCGCATGGCCTGGCGCAAGCCCGAGACCATCGTGTTCCACGAGCAGTTCTGGACCCCGGCGGCACGCATGGCCGACATCGTGCTGCCGGCCACGACCAGCCTCGAGCGCGACGATATCGGCTACGGCAGCCGCGAGCCGTTCCTGATCGCCATGAAGAAGGCGCGCGAGCCGGTGGGCGAGGCGCGCGACGATTATTGGATCTTCTCCGAGCTCGCCACGCGCCTCGGCAAGGGCGACGCCTACACCGAAGGCCGCGACACCATGGCGTGGCTGAAACATCTCTACGAGCTGTCGCGCGTGAAGTCTGCGGAAGCGGGCGTCGCCATCCCCTCCTTCGACGCCTTCTGGGAGGCCGGCATCGCCGAGGCCGAGGGCAGCAACCGCGAGCCGGTGATGCTGGCGGCCTTCCGCGCCGATCCGGCGAAGCATCCGCTCAAGACGCCGTCGGGCCGGATCGAGATCTTCTCCGAGAGGATCGCCTCCTTCGGCTATGACGACTGCCCCGGCCATGCGACCTGGCTGGAACCGATCGAATGGCTGGGCTCGAAGACGGCCGAGCGCTATCCGCTGCACATGCTGTCAGACCAGCCGGCCGACAAGCTGCACAGCCAGCTCGACCACAGCCCGCATGCGCGCGCCACCAAGATCAAGGGCCGCCAGCCCGTCACCATCCATCCCGACGATGCCGCCGCGCGCGGCATCGCCGACGGCGACCTTCTGCGCGTGTTCAACGACCGCGGCGCCTGCCTCGCTGCGGCGCGGCTGTCCGACCGCATCCGCCGCGGCGTGGTGCGGCTGTCGACCGGGGCGTGGTTCGACCCGGCCGATGCGGGCTCCAACCGGCCGCTGGAGAAGCACGGCAATCCCAACGCGCTGACCCTCGACATCGGCGCCTCCAAGCTGAGCCAGGGCTGCATCGCCCAGACCTGCCTGGTCGAGATCGAGCGCTTCGACGGGCCGGCGCCGCCGCTCAGCGCCCATCGCCTGCCCGAGTTCGCGGCGCGCTCCAAAGCCTAGCTGGAAGGCATCACTGAAGGGCGATCTTCAGGCACTCGCCGGCGGCGAGGGCATTGTCCCCCAGCCACGATTTTTGGCATCTGACTTCCCTTCGACGGCTAACGACGGCCGGCGCGATTGACCGGGCCGCCGCGATTTATGTCGCCGTCCACGCCGGCTCTCGGCGCCACGCCGACACCAGGCGCTCCGACACCAACACCGGGAGTGACGCCGACACCGCGGGCGCCCACGCCAACGCCAGAGCCACACCGACGCCCACGGCACCCACGCCGGGAGACGGCTCCCAGACGCAGCCCTGCGGCGTGCCATCCGCGTTGCAATAAACAGCAGCCTCAGCCGATGACGCAATCAACGCCACGCCGAGCGACGCGGCGACAATCAAACGAATTATGATTTGGTCCCAATCTCTAAAAAATCGTTGCCATGTCTTGAAGGAATGATGTGGTCATGCCGACCACCATCCACAATGACCGCTTGTAATTGTATTCCTGATCCTCACGCGCTTCGCACCGTCAAGAATCGCCGGTCTTCACATCCGACAGCTGGAGGAACGCATGATCGCCCGCCGCACCAGCTTCATCCTTTTGGCCGCGATGCTGATGGCGGCGGCCACTGCCCGGGCGCAGACGCCGGCGGCAAGCACCGGCAAGGTCGAACTGCAATGGTTCGCCCAATCGGCCTTCAAGCTCACCACGCCGGGCGGCAAGGTCCTGATGATCGATCCCTGGCTGACCGGCAATCCCAAGACGCCGCCCGAGTACAAGGACCTCGACAAGCTGGGCAAGATCGACCTGATCCTGGTCACCCACGGACATGGCGACCATTTCGGCGACTCGGTCGCGCTCGCCAAGAAGAACAACGCGCCGGTGCTGGCCACCGCCGGCATGGGCCAGACGCTGCAGGTGTTGGGCATCCTGCCGCCCGCGCTGTCGATCCGCGTGAACAAGTCGGGCAGGATCGAGCCGTTCCCGGGCGTCAAGATCACCCAGGTCCATGCCGATCATTCATCGCAAATGGTGCTCAAGGATCCGGCGACCGGCAAGGACGGCAGCTATCCCGGCGGCGAGCCGGTGGGCTACATCATCGAGCTCGAGAACGGCTTCAAGATCTGGCACATGGGCGACACCGGCCTGTTCACCGACATGAAGTTCATCGCCGAGTATTACAAGCCCGACCTGGTGCTGATCCCGATCGGCGGCCACTTCGTGATGGACCCCAAGGACGCGGCCTATGCCATCTCGCAGTGGATCAAGCCCAAGATGGTGATGCCCATGCACTACGGCACCAGTTCCTTCCTCAAGGGCACGCCCGAGGAGTTCAAGGCGGCGCTCGGCGACGCGCCGGTCGAGGTGATCGTGATGCAGCCCGGCGAGAAGAGGACGTTCTAGCGGGCGAACACCTGCGGCTTGCAGCCCGATTGGGGCGCGATATCGCCGAGCGCCTTGACCTCGACGAGGTTCGCACCCTGGGTCCTTGCCAGGAACATGTTGAACGTCGCGTGGTGATCCTTGCCCATGGTCACCAGCCCGGCGGGCGAATCGAACTGCAATCCTTCGAGCGCGTCGATCAGGGCCTCCTTGTCGACCTTGCCCACCTTCTCCAGGGCGGCCTTCAGCGCAATCAGCGTGTTGTAGTGCGTCTCGACATAGTTGGAGATCGCCATGCCGGGACCCGCCATCACCCGCGCCCGGGCGACGAACGCCTTGGCCTTCGGATCCTGGCTCGCCACGACGAACGGCACGGTGGCATAGATGTTGTCCACCTTGCCGCCGAAGGCCTTGAGGTCGGCCTCGGTCAGGCCGAGAAAGGCCACGGTCATGGCCCTGAAGACGCCGCGCTGCGAGGCGAGCGGAATGAACTGCATGCCGTCGCCCTTCAGCGCGTACAGCAGCACCTTCGCCTTGCTGTCCGCGACGCGATCGATCAGGGGCGTGAAATCCTTCTCGGTGCCCAGGGTGTACTGCTTGGCGACGACCTTGCCGCCCAGTTTGGCGATCAAGGGCGCGGCGGCGTCGAACATGCGATGCGGCCAGTCGCGGTCGGCGCCGAGCAGGAAGTAGTCGGCGCCGAACGTCCTGGTCATGTAGGGCAGCAGCGAATCGAGTTCCTGGTTGGGCACCATGCTGAAGGAGAACATGTAGCGGTTGCACATGCCGCCTTCGTAGTTGGTGGCATAGAGCAGCGGCGTCTTGTGCGCCGCCAGCACCGGCACGATGGCGTCGAGATTCTGCGAGGTGATGGGACCGACGACCGCCAACGCGCCGTCCTCCTCGACCACCTTGCGCGCCGCCTCGGTCGCAATGTTCGGTCTTGTTCCGTCGTCTCGATAGATGATCTGCACGGGCCGCCCGCGGATGCCGCCGGCAGCATTGATGTCGGCCGCCGCGAGCTCGAGGCCGAGCCTGGCCTGCTGGCCATAGAGTTCCACGCCGCCCGAGAAGGGCAACACCGCGCCGATCTTGATCGGGTCGGCGGCATCGGCCGTGGTCGCGCCAAAAGCCAACAACGCCGCCACGCAACAGCACAGCGAGACGGACAGCCCTCGATTGAGGGTCTCATCTTTCATGACTTCACTGGCCCTCGCTACCGCTCGTTGAGTATGATCGAATACCGGCAATGTGGGGAGGGGGCATGAGCTTGCGTTCTTTGGGTCTGGCGGCCGCCCTGCTGGCAGGGGGAGCCGCCGCGTCGACAGCGGTCGCCCAGCCGGCCGGATTGCCGGACTATCTCGCCGCCATCACGGGCACCACGCCGCAGACGCCGGCCGAGCTGGCCACGCGCAACGTCCTGCAGCTCAACGCCTCGATGTTCACGCTGTACGACGCTGCCGCCCAGACCTTCCAGCACAACATCGTGGACCGGCATCCGATCATCCTGGCGCTGTTCTCGGGGGCGGGCGGGCGCATGATCCTCTACCGTCCGGGCAAGCCGCCGGAGGAAGCGCCCTCGGTGCCGATCGTCTACCAGGTCATGAAATCGACCGGGCACAGCACCATGGCGATCTCGGAGGTCGTGATGCCCTATGTCGGCAACGCCGCCGACAAGAGCTGGATGGCGCCGCTGCTGGCCTACCGCACGCAGATGAAGTCGGCGCTGGACGGCGTCGACGCCCTGCCCATCCAGGAAGACTGGAAGCCCGCGGTAAAGACGATCCTGGGCAACAACGTCGCCTTCATGGACGATTGCCTGGCCAAGGGCGTGATCACGCTCGAGGCTCTGCAGGCCTTCGCCAAGAAGCAGGCGCCGGACATCAAGCTGATCATCAATTGGGCGGCCTCGACCCAGGTCAAGCACTGGATGGAGGTGCTCGACGGCTGGCGAGCGAGCCTGGGTCCCGACTGGGACAAGACCTACGCCGCCGCCAACACGATCTACGTGGCGCGCCAGAACAACGTGCTGTTCAGCACGCTGGCCCAGTATTTCGGGCCCGAGGCGATCAATGACCGCCTGCTGCTGATCGAAACGATCTCCTTCACCACCACGCCGCAGGAGATGCTGACCGCGATGGTCCGCATCATCTCCGACCGTTCGGTGGGCGCGCTGTTCTTCGGCAACGACAGGCTGATGGACTACGAGCTGATGGGCGGCGATGCGCGCAAGACGATCATCTCGGAGATGCAGCGGCGCGGCAAGCAGCCCTTCCTGCCGCCGGCGGTGCCGTTCGGCTCCAAGCAATGGCCGGCGTTGATCACGCCGGGTCCCGGTCCGGCTTCCCTGGACGACCTGAAGTAGGGTCCGGCCGGCCAGGGACGCGCGGCTCGACAGACGGAGCGACCGCATGAACCTGAACACCATCGTCGAGGTCAAGCGACCCAAGTCGTTCGAGGAGATCGAGTGGCGCGACGGCCATGCGTTCCTCGGCGGCGGGACATGGCTGTTCTCGGAGCCGCAGATCGCCACCGACACGCTGGTCGATCTCGAGCATCTCGGCTGGCCGGCCCTGACGGCGACGCCCGCCGGCCTGGAGATCGCCGCGACCTGCAGGATCGTCGAACTGCACGACTTCGAGGGCCCGCCGGAATGGCGGGCGGTGCCGCTGTTCGACAAGTGCATCGACGCCTTCCTGATGTCGTTCAAGATCTGGAACGCGGCGACCATCGGCGGCAACCTCTGCATGTCGCTGCCCGCCGGCGCCATGGTCTCCCTCACCGCCGCCCTCGAGGGCGTCTGCACCCTGTGGCCGCGCAACGGCAAGCCGCGCCAGGTCCCGGTCGTCGACTTCGTCACGGGCGTGCACGCCAACGTGCTGCAGAAGGGCGAGCTCCTGCGCTCGATCCTCCTGCCCGCCTCGGCGCTCTCCAAGCGCTTCGCCATGCGCCAGGTGTCGCTCACCCATTTCGGCCGCTCGGCGGCGCTGATCATCGCCACCGTCGGCGACAACGGCGAGGATTTCCTGCTGACCGTCAGCGCGGCCACGCCGCGGCCGGTGCATCTGCGCTTCAAGACGACGCCCTCCGCCGCGGAGATGCGCCAGGCGATCGAGGACCGTCTGCCGCCGGATGCCTGGTTCGGGGACGTCCATGGCTCGGCCCCCTACAAGCGCCACGTCACCTTCTACCTGGCCGAACAGATCCGCACGGAGCTGGCATGAGCAATTTCGAGGTCAATGGCCGGCTCTACTCGGCCGAGCCCGGACCGGGACAGTGCCTGCGCACCTTCCTGCGCGACCTGGAAGTGTTCGGCGTCAAGAAGGGCTGCGACGCCGGCGATTGCGGCGCCTGCACCGTCTGGCTCGACGGCAGGCCGTTCCACTCCTGCCTCGTGCCGGCCTTCCGCGCCGAGGGCCGCAAGGTCACCACCGTGGAGGGCCTCGCCAGGAACGGCGAGCTGCACCCCATGCAGAAGGCCTTCCACGACGCGCAGGCCTTCCAGTGCGGCTACTGCGCCGCCGGCATGCTCATGACCACGGCCTCCGCCGCCTTCGACGTGGCACGCAAGGCCGACCTGCCGCACGCGCTCAAGGGCAACATCTGCCGCTGCACCGGCTATCGCTCGATCGTCGACGCGCTCCACGGCAAGTCCAACATCGAGGAGGATGTCGCCGGCAAGGCCTGCGGCGCCAGCCTGCCCAACCCGTTCACCGACGCCATCCTGACCGGCAAGGCGCACTACACGATGGACATCGCCATCGAGGGGTTGCTGCACCTCAAGGTGCTGCGCTCGCCGCATGCCCATGCACGCATCAGGAGCATCGACAAGTCCAAGGCCCTCGCCATCCCGGGCGTCGTCGCGGTCTTCACCTGGGAAGACCTGCCGCGCCGGCTCTACAGCACGGCGCTGCACGAGGACCATCTCGTCGACCCCGACGATACCTACATGCTGGACAACGTGGCCCGCTTCGTCGGCCAGCGTCTCGCCATGGTGATCGGCGAGTCCGAAGCCGTGGCCGAGGCCGGAGTGCGCGCCCTGGCCGTCGACTACGAGGTGCTGCCGGCGGTGTTCGATCCGGTCGCCGCCATGGAACCCGGCGCGCCGCAGCTGCACGACAAGAACGAGGTCGTCACCCAGAACGGCAACATCTTCTGCACCCTCCAGGGCGAGATCGGCGACGTGGCGCGGGGCTTCAAGGAGGCCGACGCCGTCCACGAGATGACCTATTCCACCTCGCGCGTGCAGCATGTGCATCTCGAGACCCACGGCTCGATCGCCTGGAAGGGCGCGGACGGCCGCTGGCACGTGCGCACCAGCTCGCAGGGCCCGTTCGCCGTCCGCACGAAGCTCGCCTACTTGATGGGCGTGCCAGCCCGCGAGATCCATGTCTTCACCGAGCGCGTGGGCGGCGGCTTCGGTGGCAAGCAGGAGATGGTCTCGGAAGATCTTCCCCTGTTCGCCACCATGAAGCTCGATGGCCGTCCGGTGAAGTGGGAATGGACCCGTGAAGAGGAGTATATCGGCGCCACGACGCGGCATCAGATGACGACCAGGGTCAAGATCGGCGCCAGGAAGGACGGCACGCTGACGGCGCTCGACGTGCACGTCGTGTCGAACACCGGCGCCTACGGCAACCACGCCAGCGAGACCCTTGCCGCCGCGATGGCGAGCCCGCTCGCCGCCTATCGCTGCGACAACAAGAAAGGCGTGGGGCACGTCGTCTACACCAACATGATCCCGGGCGGCGGCTTCAGGGGATACGGCGCCTCGCAGACCACCTTCGCCATCGAATGCGCCATCGACGAGCTGGCCCGCCTGCTCGGCATCGATCCCTTCGAGATCCGCCGCAAGAACGTCGTGCGGCCCGGCGACAACGTCGAATCGATCTGGAAGGAGCCCGGCGACGCGAGCTTCGGCAGCCACGGCATCGACCAGTGCCTCGACATCGTCGAGAGCGAGATCAGGAAGGGCAACGGCGTCAGCAAGCCGGACGGCGAGGAATGGGCCGAGGGAAGCGGCGTGGCGCTGGCGATGCTCGAATGCGGCCCGCCGACCGAGCACCGCTCCGGCGCCGAGATGAAGCTGCTGGCCGACGGCACCTACCACCTCGCCTGCGGCTCGTCGGAGATGGGCAACGGCATCACCACGGCACACAAGCAGATGGCGGCGGCCGTGGTCGGCGTGCGCGCCGGCGACGTCGCCATCATCAACGCCGACACCGACCGCACGCCCTACGACACCGGAACCTTCGCCAGCACCGGCACGGTGGTGGCGGGCAAGGCGGTGCTGGCCACCGCCGAGGCGATGCGCGCCGACATCGTCGACTTCGCCTCGCGCCACACCAAGGCGCCGCTCGACCAGTGCCGGCTGGACAACGATGCGGTGATCTGCGGCAACAAGCGGATCGCGCTGAGCGACCTTCATGCCGCCGGCGCCAAGGTCGGCCACCGCTTCACCGTCGCGCGCCGCGCCTACCTGTCGCCGCGCACCATCGCGTTCAACGTGCAGGGCGTGCGGCTCGCCGTGCATCGCGTGACGGGCGAGATCCGCATCCTGCACAGCGTGCATGCCGCCGACATCGGCCGGCCGATCAACCCCATGCAGTGCCGCGGCCAGCTCGATGGCGCCGTCGCCATGGGCTACGGCTGGGCGCTGATCGAGAACATGGTCCACGACCAGGGCCACATGGTGAACCCGCAGCTTCGCAACTGCCGCGTGCCCGCCTTCGCCGACGCGCCGCACACCGACATCTTCTTCGCCGACACGGTCGATTCGATCGGACCGCTGGGCGCCAAATCGCAAGGCGAATGCGGCATCAATCCCGTCGCGCCGGCGGTCGCCAATGCGCTGGCCGACGCCACCGGCGTGCGCTTCGCCCACCTGCCCTACACGCCGGACCGCATCTTCAGCGCGCTCCAGCGCCCATGACCGTCAGCATCGTCACCCAGACCACCGTGCGGTCCGAGAGGGCCGAGGATTTCGCCCGCTGGCAGGGTGAGACGAGCACCGTCATCGCCGGCTTTCCGGGCTTCATCGAGCAGCGCCTCATGCCGCCCAATCCGCCGCTGCAGGTCGACTGGGTGATCCTGCAGCGCTTCGCCGCCCTCGCCGACGCCCAGCGCTGGCTCGGCTCGTCCGAGCGCCAGGGCAGGCTAGAGGGCGCCGCGCCCATGCTGGTCGGCCGCGACGACGTGCATATCGTCCGCGACGACGACGGCGGCATCAAGCCCGCGCCGGTCTCGGCCGTGATCAGCACGCGCGTGAAGCCGGGCAAGGAGCCCGAATACCGCGCCTGGGAACGCAGGATCGCCGCCGCCCAGTCCAGGGCGCCCGGCCTGCAGGGCTACCGCTTCGAGCCGCCGGTGCCGGGCGTGCAGGAGGATTTCGTCGCCATCCTGAGATTCGACAGCGAGGCCAACCTCCAGGCCTGGCTCGAACTCGCCCGAGCGCAAGCGGCTGCTCGACGAGGCCGCCCCGTTGACCGAAGAGTTCCACGCCCGCATGGCGCGCACCGGCTTCGAGCAATGGTTCCGCGACGACAAGGGAACGGCCTCCGGCGCGTCCGTCTGGAAGATGGACATGATCGTGCTGCTGCTGCTCTACCCCATCGTCTTCCTGTTCGGCGTGTTCGTGCACACGCCGATCTTCATGGGCGTCCTGAAGCTGCCCTTCCCCGTGGCGCTGTTCCTCGGCAACGTCGTGAGCGTGGGCCTGACCGGCTTCCTCGTGCCCTGGGTCGCCACGCGCTTCGGCTGGTGGCTGAACCCGGCCGGCAACACGGTCCGAACCAACCTGCTGGGCGCGGGCGTCATCCTCGCCCTCTATGCGGCCTGCATCGTGATCTTCTGGAAGCTCTTCTGACGGGCTAGAATGGCGGCGGAGGCAACCCATGCCAAAGCTGCTCACTGCCGAACAGGTCGCCCGCTACCGCCACGATGGCTTCCATTTCCCGGTCCCCGTCCTGTCGGCCGACGAGGCGCGCTCCTACCGCGACCGGCTGGAAGAGAATGAGCGCGCCCTCGGCGGGCCGCTCAGCGGCAACCTGCGGCAGAAGCCGCACCTGCTCTTCACCTGGGCCAACGAGCTGGCGCGCCATCCCACGATCCTCGACGCCGTCGAGGACGTGATCGGCCCCGACATCCTGTGCTGGAGCACCACCTTCTTCACCAAGGAAGCGCGCTCTCCCGCCTTCGTGTCGTGGCACCAGGATGCGACCTACTGGGGCCTCAGCACCGACGACGTGATCACGGCCTGGGTGGCCTTCGCCGAGGCGCCCGTCGAAAGCGGCGCCATGAAGTTCTGGCCGGGCAGCCACCTCAGGAACCAGCTCGAGCATCGCGACACCTTCGCCAGCGACAACCTGTTGAGCCGCGGCCAGGAGATCGCCGTCGAGGTGCCGGCGGGCGAAGGCGTCGACGTGGCGCTGAAGGCCGGCGAGATGTCGCTGCACCACGTGCTGCTGGTGCACGGCTCGGGCCCCAACACGACCGACGACCGGCGCATCGGCTTCGCCATCCGCTACATCCCGCCCCATGTCCGCCAGCTCAAGGTGCGCGACTCGGCCACGCTGGTGCGCGGTCGCGACACGCACGGAAACTTCGACCTCGAGCCGGCGCCGCGCCGCGACCTCGACAAGGCCGCCCTCGCCGCCCATCGCGATGCCGTCGAGCGGTCGGTCAAGGCGCTCTATGCCGGCACCGACCGGGCCGAGTTCCGTGCTTAGGCGGACCGCCGTCGCGGCGCTCTGCCTGCTGCCCCTGCGGGTGCAGGGCCAGGCACCGAGGGCCGAGGCATTCCTGCGCGCGATCTACACGCCCTACCTGGAGATGGATTTCAAGGGCCAGCCGTTCTGGGAGACCAGCCGCTTCTTCGCGCCCGAGCTGGCGCATGCCATCGAAGCCGACATGCGCGAGGCCAAGCGGCGCGGCGAAGCGCCGAAGCTCGACGGCGATCCCTTCCTCGACGCGCAGGACTGGAACATCAAGGACCTCGCCATATCGGTGAAGGCGGACGGCGAGAAGGCGGTCGGCGACGTCACCTTCGACAATCTCGGCAAGCGCATCGAGATCACGCTCGACCTGGTGCAGACCCGGGCCGGCTGGCGCATCGCCGACATCAAGTCCCCCAGCGGCGCGCTGAGCGACCTCTACAAGAAGTGAGGAGGAGCGCAGAGGCTAGTGGCGCCAGCTCGTATCGGTCTTGTCGAGCTTGCGGATGAGGGCGGCGAACTCCAGGTCGCCGATGCCCGCCGCCGATTCCCTCTCGGAGAAGCGGTCCATGTCGGCGCCCGACTTGCCGGCGAGGTTGTCGCCCATGACGTTGAGCGTTCCCGCCGCCGCGGCGTCGACCTGGATCTGGCAGGCCCGTTCGAGGCGGTAGAGCCGCAGGAAGGCCTCGGGCACGGTGCGGCCCGTGGTGAGCAGGCCGTGGTTGCGCAGCATCATGGCCTGGTTGTCGCCGAGGTTCTGCAACAGCCGGCCGCGCTCGTCGAGGTCGAGGCTCGGCCCTTCGTAGTCGTGGTACGACAGCTTGCCGTGGAAGGCGGTGGACACCATGGAGATCGGCAGCAGCCCGTCCTTCAGCGCACACACCGCCATGCCGGCGCGGGTATGGGTGTGCATCACCACCTTGTGGCGCGCGGCATGGGCCATGTGGATCGCCGAATGGATCACGAAGCCCGCGTAGTTCACCGGATGGGGGCTGGGCTCGACGATGTTGCCGTCGAGATCGATCTTGACCAGGTTCGAGGCCGTGACCTCGTCGTAGTTCAGCCCGAACGGATTGATCAGGAAGTGCGGCTGCTCACCGGGCACGCGCGCCGTCAGATGGCCGTAGATGAGCTCGGTCCAGCCGAAATGATCCAACAGGCGGTAGGCCGCCGCGAGCTGGCGGCGCAGCACGGCCTCGCCCTCGGCGGGCGGCAGCGAATGGACGTCGATGCCGGTGAGGGGAATGTCCTGCGTGACGTGCATGTCCATGCGGGTGCTCCAGGGAAAGACGGCCAAGCTTAGGCCTGCGCGCCACGATCGGGCAACCGAGGAGGAACGCCGATGCCCGTGCCGGGCGTGTCGTCGCCGGATGACAGGGCGACGACCAGCCCGAACGGGCGGGGTTGCGCGCCGGGGGCCCTTCGATTATCAGTCGCCCTCCGGCCTCGCTCCCTTCGTCTAGAGGCCCAGGACGCGGCCCTCTCAAGGCTGAAACACGGGTTCGAATCCCGTAGGGAGCGCCAATCTCGGGCCGGCGCCGGGGGTTTGCGACCTTTCCGACCTTTCCGTCCATATCATGTCCCTACGAGAGCAGGGTTGATGTCCCAGCGATGGGCCGGCCGGCCGCCTTGCGGCAGCGGGTCGTGCGACGCGGGGCGCACGAGGCCGGCCGACCATAGCCGCCCCAGCACCAGTTCGGCCCGCGCCGCGCTTACGGTCTTGCCCAAGGCCTGCACCCTCACCTCCTGGCGCGTGACCTGTGACCTCGCCCGGCGCCCGCCTTCAGCCACAGGGCGACGCGGCGCGCCTGGCGATCGAAATCCGACGGCAGGGCCGCGTGGAGCACGGCGCGGCCGTGCGGCCGGAAGTAGCTCGTGCCACAGGCGCTCGCCGCCTGCGGAGAGGCAGCCGACGGCGCGCGGCACCGCGGCCGTGGCCGCCGAGCTTCGTGACCAGTCGAGCAGCGCCAGGATGCCCGGCCAGCCGCGCGACCGTGCCCCGGCCCTTGCCCAGCCATGCCGCTTCCAGGCCCTCGGCGCCGCGGACCTCGTCGCCGAGGCGCGCGAGGAAGCCATCGAAGCCCCTCAGCGCCGCCTCGTCGAAGGCGAGCGTCAAGGCTTGTCGGGGAAGCCGACGATGCCGGCGATGCGATGCAGCAGGGTCACGGCCTCGTCCTCGCGCGGCTGGCGCGGGTCGCACACGGAGCGGTGCGCCGGCGCGGCGGGCCACGCAAAGAGGAAGCGCGCGGCCAGGCCTTCGCTCGTCCCCGCCAGCGTCTCGGCGAGCGTCTCCGGATGGAGCGAGCCGATGAGGCTGATGGCGAGCCCGCCCCGCGCCGACCAGGAATCGACGAACGGGCCCTGTTCCCAGTCGCAGTCCGCCCAGCTTTGCAGCGTCTGCAGCCACGGCGCCTGCTGGTCGCGCCACAGCAGCAGGCCCAGGGGCGCGCCTGGCCGCGCGCCCGGCATGGCGGCATCGCGGACCACGACTGGCCTGGGGCCTTGCCGCCACCGTCGCCGGCGTCCCGCTCAGCAGCTTCTCGACCGTGGCGAGCGGCCGGCCGACCGTTTCCAGCGCCGGCGTCTTGCCGGTCGACGAGGCGCCGACCAGCGCCTGCCACAGCACCAGCGGCTCCGCCCAGCCGGGGTTCACCGACGCGCGCACGCCCGCACCGGTCAGCCCGCGACCGCCGCCAGCACGGCCTGCGCCACGTAGTCGGCCGGCGCGCCCCCGCCTCGGCGGCGGCATCGTTCACCCATTCGCGCCACGGCGCGGGCAGGACATCGACGGGAAAGGCCGGCAAGACGGGCCGGCCGTCGTCGAGCAGGCTCATGTCGAGCTCGGGCCAGGGCGGCGACGGCGCGCCGACGGGGGCTGAGGCGGCGGTGTCGGGGCGCGGAGCGCCGGCGCCCGCGGAGCCGCACGGCCGTCGTCTGTGAAAGGGGCATGATGCCGAACTCCTCGATGATGAGAGCCGGCAGCTTTAGGACATAACTTTGCGCTGGGCTGTCAAGTGCATGTTGTTCGACGAACCTGCCGGGCCTGCGCATGAATTCAGGATGTCACGATGGGCGTTCGCCGCTCAGACCTTGCGGACTAGGCCTCGCGGTCGCATCGGAATGGATGTTCGCGCCCGGGATCGCGGCTCCGGCGGCGCCAGCGTGGCGGCGGCAGGCATCAGGCGGCCTTGAGCGGACGCGCGCGCGCGATCCGCTCGCGCTCACGGGGACTGTGCATCGCTTCCCACAGATCGCTGCGCCGCTGCACGTTCAGCCAGAAATCCGGGCTGTTGCCGAACACGCGGGCAAGGATGAGCGCGGTCGCCGCCGTCACGTTCCGGCGGTCGTTGCACAGCTCGTTGACGTGCTTGCGCTGCACGCCCATCGCTTCGGCCAGCGCGCCTGCGTCAAGCCCGATCGGCTGCATGAACTCCTCGACCAGAATTTCGCCGACCGTGGCCGGCTTGCGCTTCGTCGTCAGCATGGTTCGCCTCATCTGTAGCTGTGGTCGTCGAGATAGACGCCTTCCGCCTCGCCGCGGCTGCCGTCCCACCGGAAGACCAGCCGCCATTGGCTGTTGACGCGGATCGAATGGAACCCCGCCAGATTGCCGCGCAGCTTCTCGAATGATTGCTGGGCGGCACCCGCAATCCTGATGCGACCCATAAGCGTTCGTCCAAGAGGGTCGAGCGAACCTCTCAATACTTGCATGTTCAGTCTGTCTCGTGAAAACATCAGCGTATCGCGACGGGGAGCGGAGGCTGGCGTTTCACATGCGCAAGGCTGGCAGAACCAAAGCTCTCTACGCCGGATCGTTCGACCCCATAACGCGTGGCCATTTGGACATCGTCGGCAAGGCGCTGATGACCTTTGACGAAGTGCATGTCGCCATTGGAACAAACGTCAAGAAGCAACGCGCTTTCGGCGTGGAGGAGAGCCTGAGGCTCATCGAGCGGTCAATTGTAGAGCAGTGGCCGGAGGCAGTTGCCGATGCGAGCGGGCCGCGCCCAGGCGACCTGTTCTTCGAAGGCGCGCTGGAGGTTGGCGAGTATACCAATCAGAGCCTGATAGCGTATGCCCGCAAGATCGGCGCGACGCACATTGTGAGGGGCCTTCGGGAGGCCAGCGACTTCAACGAAGAGTTCAAGCTTCACGGCGTCGCTGGGCGCATCGATCCGTCGATACCCATGGTGCATTTCATCTGCGAAGCCCAGTTTCTCCACGTCTCGTCGAGCACGGCGAAGGAATTGGACGCCATGGGTGAAGGCATTGGGTGGTTGGTCATGCCGAGCGTCGAAGCGGCGTTCGCTGACCGGCGTCGCCGTTGAGCCGTCACGACGAACGAACGACAGTCGAGGCCCCGGGGCCTCTTTCCACTCAAAGCCGTCCATCCGAGGGGGACCCGAACCCACCGGAATTAAATCAGGGCTGGGCAGCCAGGCTGCCGGCAACCGTCAAAATCTCTGCGATCAAGGTCGATCCCGCCAAGTGGCGCGGACGCAAGGAACGCCTTCAGGCTCACGGGAGGCGACTGGACAAGGCGCCGCCGGAGCAGCCGGAAAAGCCGGCGGTGCAACCGTGGCCCGCCGGCAGGCCCGGCCCCTACCAGCCCCAGAGCAGGCTGCGCGCCACCCACCCCCGCAGGCCGCCTTCACGCTGCACCTTCACCCAGTCGCTCTTGCGCGTGAGCGTGCGCAGCACGTCGCCATAGGCGAGCTTGGCGAGGATGCGGCTGCGCGTGGTGGGCTGGCTGCGCAGGTTCGCGACCTTGACCTTCACGATATGGTACGGCGTGGTACTGGTCAGCGACCGGTAGATCCATCCCCGGTCGTTCTCGAAATCGCGCACTTCGAACCAGCTCCCGCGCCGCCCGATGACCCGGAGCGGATAGCCGTGGCTCAATATCCAGTCCACAGGATGCTGCGTTCCCGGTCCCGAGCGCAGGTTCACCTCCTTGCCCGAGACGCTGACCATCTGCTGCGCGACGACGCGCGATGCGCCGAGCAGCAGGACAGACGACAGGAGACAGGCTGAAAAACGAAAAAGACCGGTCATCGACGAGATCCCTTTGTGGATGGACGGTAAAGTGATCGCGGTCCCGGATCGCCGGTGGGCGTCCGTGACAACTCAAGCTATCGGCGACGAATGCCGCCCGAGGGTCGGGATCCTGCTCCACCCCTGAAGCAGGCCATGGCGCGCCAACAACCAACCTTGCCGGCCAAGTGTGTCAGCGCCTCGAAAAATGCCCCGCAGCGGGCCCGATCGTCAACAAAAGCAAGCGCGGGTAATCCACCGCCCCGCGCGCCTCGCTACTTCGCGGGCTGGTTGGGCGCATCGAGCACCCACGATCCGGGCGCCGGCGTCATCACGACAGGCCTCGCCGGCGGCCGGTCGGAGTCGTCCTTCCTGCTGGAGCAGGCAGCGCCGCCGCCCAGGACGACGACGGCGATGAGGAGGGCAAGGCGTTTCATCGGCTGTCTCCCGGTCTCGGGCATTGTCGCAGCGCGGCGTTGCGTTGCATAGGATCGAATGGATGCTACACATCGTGGCCAGGAAACAGCCGGCGACGCGGTTACAGCCCCTTCCTTGGTCTTCGCTCCGAGCATTCCCCGCACCTCCGCCCGTTCCGGCGGCTACCCGGCCGATCTCGCCCTGCTGGTGATCGGCGGCAGCGCGCTGCTGATCGCCATCGTCCTGTGGTTCGACAACGCCCAGGGCGGGCTGACCGGCAACGGCGTGTTCAAGAGCCTGGAGCTCAAGCCCTGGGTGCGTCGATCCGGCCAACGCGCCGCTCTATCCCGTCGAACTACCTGTTCTACCCGCTCTACGGCGCGCTCTGCCGCGCTGCTCGACCTGCTGGGCGTGTTCGCCGGCGATCCGCGGCGGCAGATCACGATCCTCAACGCGGTGAGCTGCAGCCTCTGCCTGGCCGTCGTCTACCTGCTGATCCGCGCCGTCACGGCGACCGCGCCGTGGCGCTGCTGGCGGCTGCCTTCCACCTCGCCTCGAGCTTCGTGATGTTCCTCGCCATCATCAACGAGGACATCATGCCGAGCTACACGCTGCTGGTCGCCGCCATGGCGCTGGGCAGCGTGTGGCTGGCGCGGCCGACGGCGGCGCGCGTTGTCGCCGTATCGGTGCTGTTCTCGCTCGCCTGGCTGATGGAATGGCGCCTGATGTTCCCCACCCTGCCCGCCCTGCTGGCCGCCCTCTGGCTGTGCGAGGCGCGACCGGCGCGGCGGCTGGGCTGGATCGCCCTGTTCCTCGCCGGCATGGTCGGCACGGCCTGCGTGGCGGCCTGGGCCTGGCAGGGCCACGACAGACGCCGTCGGACCCTTCGAGCTGATCTGGACCGGCAAGGCCGTGCGCTCGGTCTGGGCGGGCTTCACCTGGCCCAAGGTCGGCTACATGTGGGACGGCATGGTGGCCTACCTGCTGGGCGCGGGCGTCGCCGCCCTTCCCGGCATCCCCGGCTGGGACATCTGGCGCTACACCGCGACGGTCTGGATGCTGGCGGTCGCCGCGGTGGCGCTGCCCATGCTGTGGCGCGCGCGGCACGATCCGCGCGCGCGGGCGCTGGCGGCGGTCTTCGGCGGCACCTTCGTGGCGGGAGAGGTCTTCAACCTCTATTCCCAGCCCCAGGACCCGCAGATGCAGATCAACGTCATGGCGTGGCTGACGGTCGGCTGGGCCCTGGTGCTGGTGGCGGTGCGCGCGCGCCATGGCGCCAAGGGCCTCGCCGCCCTGGCGGCGCTGACGGTGGCGCTGTTCGCCTACAATGTGTGGAGCCTCGAGCCGCTGCGCGGCCTGGACGGCGCCTGGCAGCGCGCGATCCAGCGGCTCGAGCGCGAGGCCGATCCCGCACGCACCGTCTGGCTGATGCACGATTTCGACTGGATGATGGTCTATGCCTCGCTGCACTGGGGCATCGCCGAGCCGGGCACCGACGAACTGGGGCCGCCGCCGCAGGCAACGCCCAAGTTCAAGTGGATCGGCTTCACCGGCCAGGTGCTGCGCCATCCCGACTGGAGCGACGAACGCCAGGTCGCCGACCTGCGGCGCCAGATCGATCGCGCGCTCGCGCTGGGCTACGACGTGCTGGTCGTGCGCCTGTGGGACATGGACCTGACCCAGCTCGAGACCGCGACCGGCATGGTGGCGAGCAATGCCCGGCTGGCCGCCTTGCGCCGGCTGCTGCACGACGACTATGTCGCGACGCCCGCCTTCAACGATCCGGTGGCCGGCGCCATATACCGGCTGCAGCGCAGGCCGGGGCGCTAAAATGTGGGCCCGCCACGGTCAAAACCCAACAAAGCGCGACGGCTTCCGACCGATTCCAGACACCAGCCACGCCGGGCGATCTGTCAGAGATTGACCCCGAGTGAACGGGTTGCGCCCGCAATCGGCGAGCCGGCGCGCGTCGGCGAGGACGGGCGAGGAGGCGGGCTGTCTAGGTCGTCGGCGCGTGGTGGAGATTGACGATCAGGATGTAAACGCTGATCAAGAGGGCCCACGCCGGAAAGACGATGAAGCTCCAATCCACCCATTGGCTGCCAAACAGCAGGAACAGCGCCATAACAAAGCCCGGCGCCGCCATCCAGCGAGCCACGAAGGCGGTGCGTACCGCAATCGTCGAAGTAATCAGCATGAAGACTCCCGCCATCTTGATCGCATAGACGTTGACGATCGTGTAGGCGAAGGCGCGCGCCAGTGCGAAGGCGGTCGAATTGGCGCGGCTATCCCGGGGCAGCGCCACTAACGACGGAAACCATCGCGCCGAACGCCGTGATCGCGACGAGCATCATGGCGCGGACCTCCAGGCCGCTTCCCAGGATTACCGTCGCGAACAGCCGGTCCTCGACGTCCGCGCTCCGATCGCGCACCACGCCGATGAACCACAGGAAGGCGATGCCGGCGAACGGCATCAGGTTCATGGCGAGCACGACCCGCTCGAGGCCGGCCGACAGCCATGCGCCCCGGTCGAGCACGTCCTTCGGCACGGACGAACGGAACAGCAGCAGCACCGCGATCAGCAGGACCGCGAAAAGGATGCCCGCAACGGCGGCGGCCCTCGGGCTGCGCAGCCTCCTGCCGGTCAGCGGCACGGGCTCGTTCATGGATGCCGTTAGTCGGGAAAGGCGGCAAGCGTCGCCGCGGCGTTGGCCATGGACTGCTGGCTCACTTTGATGAAGCCCGCGCCCGGTCGATCGATGTCCTGTATCAGGAGCACCATCGCGGCGACGAGTATGCCCGTGAGATAGACCGGCACGCGCGAACGCTTCGCCTCGACCCCGCTGCCATAGCCGGCGAAGCCGATGCCGACGATGGAAACACCATAGAGCGCGATCACGATGATTGGCGGCAGGCGGTTGTTGAGCGCCGCCAGGCGTTTCTCCTGGTCGTCGATCATCTCGTTGAGCGACTGCAAAAAAAGCCCCGTCGGCACCATCGCGTTGTCCTTCGCCGCGACGGCCTTGGCCTGCTGCCAGAGCGCCTCCTGAATCGCGTTGGAGCGCGATGATCGTCTTTATCTCCTGCAGGGTAACCGGACGCGACGTCAGATCGAGCCGAAGCTGCACATAGTCGCGCAACAGCTTCACCGTCTCGCCGGCGTACGGCGCCGGCAGCAGGCGGGCGCGCAGCGCCGTGGTGCCGATTGCCGCCGCTTCGACCACGACGCCGTCGCGCCTCGCTTCGAAGCGCGACAGGGCCATTGAGAAAGTGAAGCCGATCATCAGCGCCAACAGGCCAAGGATGGCGGCTTCCAGCGTCGACACGCGAGGCGCCCCGCGCAGTGCGGCCCTCTCGCCCAGCCAGTGGCCCACTTCGCCCGCCCCCAGGATCAGGATCAGGCTGACCGGGAAGATCACGAACAGGGAATAGTCGTTGAGGTCGAGCATGATGGTGAGCGCTCCGTGCCGCATCGGGGCGGACCGACTGGCTACCTGTCTTCCTCGATCTGCACCCTGATCGTGCCCGCGCTGACGGCCGCCTTCAGCGCGGCATGGTCGCGCTCGGCCTGATCGGCGTAGGCGACGGCGAAATCGCCCATCGCCTCTTCGAAGGCATCGCTCGGTGCCGAGGTAGCCGCTGATCAGCCAGGGATGGCTGGCCCTGGCCGTGGGCCCGCGCCAGCGCCCAGCCGCAGGCCTTGCCGTAGATCTCCAGCATGCTCGCGATCGAAGGTCTCGACCAGCGGCTTGATCTTGGCGTCGCGCAACTGGCGCACATAGATCTGGCGGCCTTCGCCGACCGGTCATCCAGCCGAGGAAGATGTCCGACGACGGCTGCATCAGGCGCTGGCCCATCACCACCCGCTGGCCCGAATGCGCATAGAGGCTCTTGCCCGCGTAGGGCTCGAGCACCGAGGCACGGCCTGCTTGAACTGCAGGAACAGCGGCTCGTTCGCGGCCGACATGAACAGGCCGATGGCGCAGTAGCGCCCGACGCTGCCGATACCCACCACCTTGATGGCCACATCGACCAGGCGGTAGCGGTCGAGCAGGGCGCGCCGGTCGTCGGGCAGCGTCTCGCCGATAGTCCGCGATCGCCTTGTCGCAGGAAGGCCCTGAAGCCCTCTCGCGCTGCATCTCGCAGGATGGAAGATCAGCGGCGGCTGATCCTTGATGCGGATCTGGCCGCCGACCATCTCGGCGAGCTTCGGGATAGTCGACGTCCGGACGCCCTGTCTTCCTGTCGCCTTCTCGACCCGCTGCCGCACGCGCTTCCTGCACGGTCCGGATCGTCGATCAGGCCGATGAAATCCTCCAGGCTGATCCTGGCGTACCACGCCTCGAGCGGGCTCATCTCGGCGACCTCGCGCAACCGCTCGCGATAGCTGCGGGCGCAGGCCACCGCCGCGTCGCGGCCCGCCGCGTCCGACAGCCCGTTGGACCGAGCGGCCAGCACGAACGAGGCGACCAGCCGCTTGACGTCCCATTCCCACGGCGCCGGCAGCGTCTCGTCGAAGTCGTTGATGTCGAACACGATGTTGCGCTCGGGCGTGGCGAAGCCGCCGAAATTCAGCAGATGGCAGTCGCCGCAGGCCTGAACATGGATGCCAGTCGTCGGCGTGCTCGGCGAGATCGGCGGCCATGACGCCGGCCGATCCGCGGTAGAAGGTGAACGGCGTCTGCAGCATGCGGCCATAGCGGATCGGGATGAGCTCGGGCAGCCGGCCAACATCCGAAGCCTGCAGGATCTCGAGCGGATCGGCGCGGTCCTTGGGTCGCTTCCACACGCCCTGGCTCGCGCGCGGAACCATGTCGCGCAGGCGCTTGCCGGCCGCCACGAGATCGTCGGCCGGAACGGAGTGCGCGGGACGTCTGGTTTCAGGCACTTCGGTCAGCGGCGGCAGGTCGGTCGCGATATTCAAGGAGCCCTCCATTGAAGAAAATTAGGGCGCGGGCTCAAAGCCGACTTTGATGTAGCGCAAGCGGCTGAACGGATTGATGAGCAGTCGGATGACGGCAAACGGCCCACGATCGACCGCCCGGCGCAGCAGAAGCCAAGGGTCAGGACATCACCGGCCTGTCCAACGGCAGGACGGGCCTGCAGCCTATTCCCAGGGGGCGGCAGGTCAGCGCCGGGGGCGCGCCACTCCAGTGGCGTGCCCCCAGCGATGGTGCTGCTACATCACCGGTCCGCCGACGATCTGGGTGCGCTGCATCTTCCTGTGGAACGGTCCGGCGTCGTGCACCGCGAGGTGCTTGGTGCAGCGATTGTCCCAGAAGGCGATCGAGCCGGCCTGCCAGCGGAAGCGGCAGGTGAACTCGGGCCGATGGCCATGGTTCATCAGGAACTCCAGCAGCGGCCGGCTCTCCTGATCCGTCATGCCGTCGAAGCGGCAGGAATAGGAGTGGTTCACGAACAGGCACTTGCGGCCCGTTTCGGGATGGGTGCGCACGGCCGGATGAACGCTCTCGGTCGGCCGCCAGTTGGCATCCTCGCGCACCTTGCTCGAGCGCCGCGCGTTCAGGCCGGCCTGGGGCCCGGCGACCCGGATGTCGCTGTGCACTACCTTCAATCCGGCCAGCATCGCCTTCATGCCGTCGGACAGCGTCTCGTAGGCCAGGTACTGGTTGGCGAACAGCGTGTCGCCGCCATAGGGCGGCACCTCCAGCGCGTAGAGAATGGAGCCCATCGGCGGCTCCGGCATCATCGTCGTATCGGTGTGCCATTCCTCGCCGACAATGCGTTCGTCGCCGGGGCTGCGCAGCACCCGCACGATCTCGCGCTCGGCCTGGCCGAAATCGTAGTTGGGATGGATGAAGAGCTCGCCGAAGCGGCGCGAGAACGCCTTGTGGCTGTCGTCGTCGAGCTGCTGGTCGCGAAAGAAGATCACGCAGATGCTCGAGCAACGCGCGCCGGATCTCGGCGATCGTCGCATCGTCCACGCCGGCCGCGATGTCGACGCCGCCGATCTCGGCGCCGAGCGCGCCGGCGATCGGGGAAACGGTGATGCGTTCGTATGCCGTCATCTCGCCACCCTTTGTCTGCCGGCTACATTGTCGCCTGCTGGATGCGCCGCTCGTCAAGCCCGACCGAGCGGGCCGTCTCGACGATCGCGGCCCAGGTGTCGTCGGGCAGCGGCACGCCTTCGGCCAGCCGCTCGGGCGCGCATGCGCGCCTCGGGCTCGCCCGGCACCAGCACCTCGCCGCCCGCCTGCGCCGGCCTGGAGCTCTTCACGAAGTCGACGTACTTCGCGACGTCCGTGCGGGAAGAAGCCCGCCGGATCGAACACCTTGGGATCGACGTAGAACGACAGCATGCCGTTGGCGAAGCGGCCGCGCTTGGGATCGGTCGCGCCGGTGCCCGACAGCGCCCCGCCCAGGATCTCGCACATGAAGGCGAGCCCGGAGCCCTTGTGGTCGCCGAAGGCGCGGATGGCGCCGGTGCCCTTGCCGTGGTCGCGCGGGCCGGTCGGCGTGTAGTCGCCGTAGAGCAGGTGCGGATCGCTGCTCGGGCTTGCCGTCGGGCCCGATCAGCGCGCCGTCCGGGCATCTTCTTGCCGCCCTGGCTCGCCACCAGCACCTTGCCCTCGGCCACGATCGAGGTGGCGAAGTCGAGCACCAGCGGATCCTGGCCGGGCCGCGGCACGCCGACGCAATAGGGCGCCGTCGAGAAGCGCCGCTCGACGCCGCCGATAGGGCGCCACCAGCACGCTGCCCGAGGCGTTGACGAAATGGATCGAGACCAGCCCCGCCCCGGCCGCCATCTCGGCCCAGTCGCCGACCCGGCCGACATGGCCCGCATTGCGCAGGGTCACGGCCGACAGGCCGTTGGCTTGCGGCACTTGTCGATGCCGATGCGGACCGCCTGCGGCGTCACCGTCTGGCCGAAGCCGTACTTGCCGTCGACCACGGCGATCACCGGCGTGTCGACCAGCACGTCGACGGTGACGTCGGCCACCACGGTGCCGGCCTTCTTCTGCGCGGCATAGCGCGGCACGCGCACCACGCCGTGGCTGTCATGGCCGGACAGGTTGGCGCTGACCAGGTAGCGGCCGATGCGGCCGCCCTCCTCCGTCGAGCATCCGGCCGCGGCGAAGATGTCCGCGACGAAGGCCTCCAGCGCCTTCGCCTTGATGGTCACTGTACCCATGCACTTTTCCTCTTGCTTGCCTCCCCGCGTCCTACATGGGAAGGAAAGACGTCATGCCTTCGCGCGAGCCAGGCTGGCGACGTAGCCGCGGTTCCAGGTCGGGTTGATCATGACCTCGTTGATCACGATGTGCGGCGGCAGGCAGGCGACGTAGCGGATCAGGTCGCCGACATCCTCCGACTGCGCCATGCGCGCGCGCTCTTCCTGGGTGACCGGCACCGGCCGCTTGTCGAGGATCGGCGTCGCCACCTCGCCCGGGCAGACCACGCAGGAGCGGATGCCGTTGACGCATTCCTCCATGTTGATGGTGTGGCTCATCGCCACCACGCCGTGCTTGGCCGCCGAGTAGGCCGCGCCGCTCAGGATGCTCGGTGTCGCGCCCGGCCATCGACGAGGTGTGGATCAGCACGCCGTCCTTGCGCTTGCGCATCATCGGCAGCACCGCGGTCGTGCAATAGAAGGCGCTGGACAGGTTGCCGTCGATCACCTGCTCGGCGCCGGCCGGCGTGAGCTTGGCTTCCAGCTCGCGATCGAGGATGTTGAGGCCGGCGTTGTTCACCAGGATGTCGCAGCGGCCGAACTTCTTCTCGATGTCCCTGGCGATGCGGCTCACCGCCGCGGCCTTCATGAGGTCGCCCGGCTTGACCAGGGCCTTGCCGCCCGCCTTGCTTGATCGCGGCCGCCGTCTCCTCGAGCGGCTCCTTGCGCCGGCCGGTCAGCACCACCGTGGCGCCCTCCTTGGCGAGCGCGATCGCCGCCGCCTGGCCAATACCCGAGCCAGCACCGGTCACCCAGGCGACCTTGCCCGTCAACGAACCCATCGATTTCTCCTTGAACAGCTTGTCATCCCGAGGCAGCGAGGACCTTGGCTCGCAAAGGTCCCTCGGCCTACGGCCTCGGATGACGCGGCGAGCTCGTCGATTAAAGCACCTTGCCGGTGCCGTCGTCGATCAGGTGCATGTTGGTGAGGTCGGCCCGCAGCTTCATGGGCTTGCCGGCGGTCGCGCCGGCATTGGGATTGACGCGGCCGCAGACCTCGGCGCCCGCTGATCGTGAAATAGACCAGCGTCTCCATGCCCATCGGCTCGACGACGTCGATCACCATGTCGAAGTCGTGCTGGTTCGGCTCGATGTGCGGGCCGGGTCTCGGCGATGTGCTCGGGCCGCAGGCCCAGCACCAGGTTCGCCTTGCCGACATGGGCTCGATAGCGCGCGGTGCGGTCGGCGGGCACCGGGAAGCTGAGCTTGTCGCTCAGCCGCACGCGCAGCGCGCCCGCCGCCTGCTCGAGCTGGCAGGGGATGAAGTTCATCGCCGGCGAGCCGATGAAGCCCGCCACGAACTTGGTGGCCGGCGAATGGTAGAGGTCGTTGGGCGAGCCGACCTGCTCGATCAGGCCGGCATTCATCACCACCACGCGGTCGGCCAGCGTCATCGCCTCGACCTGGTCGTGGGTGACGTAGACGGTCGTGGTGCGCACCTTCTGGTGCACCTTCTTGATCTCGGTGCGCATCTGCACGCGCAGCTTGGCGTCGAGGTTGGAGAGCGGCTCGTCGAACAGGAACACCTTGGGATCGCGCACGATGGCGCGGCCCATGGCGACGCGCTGGCGCTGGCCGCCCGAGAGCTGCTTGGGCTTGCGGTCGAGCAGCTCGGTGATGTCGAGGATCTGGGCCGCCTGCCTGACCCGCCGTTCGATCTCGTCCTTGGGCGTGCGCTTCAGCTTCAGCCCGAACGACATGTTCTCGTACACGTTCATGTGCGGGTAGAGCGCGTAGTTCTGGAACACCATGGCGATGTCGCGGTCCTTCGGCGGCACGTCGTTGACCACGTCGCCGCCGATCGCGATGTCGCCGTCGCTGATCTCCTCGAGACCGGCGATCATGCGCAAGGTCGTGCTCTTGCCGCAGCCCGAGGGCCCGACCAGCACGATGAACTCCTTGTCGGTGATGTCGAGGTCGATGCCGCGAACGGCCAGGACCTCGTCGTATTTCTTGACGACCTTGCGCAATGTTACTTGAGCCATGGTCCCCTTATCCTTTGGTCGCGCCGGCGGTCAGACCCGCGATGTAGTAGTCCATGAGGAAGGCGTAGATGATGAGCGGCGGCGCCGCGCCGAGCAGCGCGCCGGTCATGATCTGGCCCCAGTTGAACACGTCGCCCTTGATCAGGGTGGTGACGATGCCGACCGGCAGCACCAGCTCGGTCGTCGAGGTGGTGAAGGCCAGCGGATAGAGGAACTGCGCCCACGACACCGTGAAGGCGAAGATGGTCGCGGCGATGATGCCGGGCAGCGCCACCGGGATGAAGATCTTGGTCAGCGTCTGCATCCAGGTCGCGCCGTCGATCAGCGCCGCCTCGTCGAGCTCCTTGGGGATCGAGGCGAAGTAGCCGATCATGATCCAGGTGCGAACGGCACCGTCAGCGTCGGGTAGAGGATCATCAGCGTCCACCAGTGGTTCATGAGCTGGATGCCGAAGGTCTCGTTGACCCAGGCGAACATCTTGAACAGCGGGATGAACAGCAGCGTGTCGGGGACCAGGTAGGTCAGGAACACGCCGGTGGCGAGCGTGGCCGAGCCCCAGAACTTCATGCGGGCGAGCGCGAAGGCGGCGATGACGCTGATCACCATGGTGATCGCCACCACGAACACCGACACGATCGCCGAGTTGCGGAAGAAGATCGAGGTACTGGTTCTGCGTCAGCAGCTCGATGTAGTTGCGAGAGCGTCGGCGAGTAGACCCACCAGGGATTGGTCGCCGCCGAGATCTCCGCGCTGGACTTCAGCGAGGTGATCAGCATGTAGAGCGGCGGCATCAGGAAGAAGATGGCGAACAGCACGAGGAAGAAATAGGACCAGCGCAGCGCCCAGCGCCGGTCCCGGCTCATGCTGCCGTACTTGCTGCGGGACGGCGCCGGAGCGCCGTCGGTGGCAATCGCGGCGTCGGCCATCAGACTTCACTCCCCCGCTTGGTGATGTCGCGCAGGATGAAGGTCGCGGCCACCGCCAGGATCGGCACCATGAACAGCGACACGGCCGCACCCAGCGGGATGTCGCCGCTTTCGATGCCGACGCGGAACGCCCAGGTGGCGAAGATGTGGGTGGTGTTGAGCGGATCGCCCTTGGTCAAGCATGCGCACGATGTCGAAGTTGGCGAAGGTGACGATCAGCGAGAACAGCGCGGTGATGGCGATGATGTTGCGCATCATCGGCAGGGTCACGTACCAGATGCGCTGCCACCAGGTGGCGCCGTCGATCGACGCCGCCTCGTAGAGCTGCTCGGGCACCGACTTCAGGGCCGCGAGGTACATGATCAGGAAGAACGGCGAGCCGATCCAGACGTTCACCAGGATGACCGAGAAGCGCGCCCAGCCGGTCTCGCCGAGCCAGGGATGCGGTCGAGGCCGACATGCTCGAGGATCCAGTTGAAGGCGCGAGTAGGACGGGTCGAACAGCCACAGCCAGGCGAGCGTGCTCATGGCCGGCGGGATGACCCACGGCACGAGCAGCATGCCGCGCCACTTGCGCTGGCCCTTGCTCGGGATGTTGTGCACGAAATGGGCGACCACGAAGCCGATGATCGCCTTGAAGATCACCGCGGTGATGGCGAACAGGCACGACTGGTAGACGACCATCCAGAACGTGTCGCGGCCGAACAGGAAGGTGAAATTGCCGAAGCCGACGAACCGCGTCATGCCCTTGTTGAGCATCGCGAGGTAGACGGCATAGCCCGCCGGATAGGCCACCAGCACGAGGATCAGGAGGATCAGCGGCAGCGCCATCAGGAAGGCGATGGTCGACTTGCGCTGCATCAGCTTGTGCAGGCTGCTGCGGCTGTCCGCGTTCATCGCGATGGGGCCCCGGGCGGCGATATCTGCCATTGTCTAGCTCCGACGTTGCAGGTCGACTGGATGGACGGCGGAGCGCGCCTTGCGAAGGGCGCGCTCCGCCGGTCTCCCCGCCTGCTAGTTGCGCATGAAGCCTTCGATCTCGCCCGAGGCCCAGTCGAGCGTCTTTTCCATGGACTCGCCCTTGAAGTAGCGGACGGCCATCTGGGTCATGATGCCCTGGGTGTAGATCTGCTCGGCGATCTTGTGCGGCGCCGGCGCCGCAGCGACCGAGAGGACCTGGCTGATTGTAGGGATTGGGATAGTGGTAGAGCGTGCCCTTCGGCGGCCCTTCCTCGGCCCAGGTCTTGAAGGTCGTCAGCTTCTCGAAGGACGGCAGGTCGTAGCCGCCGCTGGCCGCCACCATCTTCTCGGCCGACGAGGCCTGCGAGAGGTACGCCAGCAGGCTCTTGGCCGCCGCCTGGTTCTTGCTGAAGTTCCAGGTGCCCCAGAAGAACGGCAGGAACGGCGCGAAGCGGCCCTTGGGTCCGGACGGGAAGCCGTGCGTCCAGCACTGCTCCGCGACCTTCGGCGCGTCGCGCTTGGCGACCGCCCAGGCGCTCGGCGGGTTCATGATCATCGCGCCCTGGCCCGACACCAGCCACTTGTTGTTGGAGGCGTCGTCCCACGACGGAACGTCGGGCGGCAGGAACGCCATCAGCTTCTTGTAGAAGTCGAGCGCCTGGCGGACCTGATCGTTCTTGACGGACGATCTCGCCCTTGGCGTCGACGAGGACGGCGCCGTAGGCGTGGAAGAACGCGCCGATCGAATCGACCGAGTCCGAGGTGGTGCCCAAGCCGATGCCGAAGGCATGGCCGCCCTTGTGGCAGGCCTCGGCCGCCTTGAGGAAGGCGTCGAGCGTCCAGGCATCGGCCTTGGGCGGCGCGCCCGCGGGATACATCGCCTGCACGTCGATGCTGGCAAACTGCTTCATGTAGTCGATGCGCGAGCACGGTCCCTTGATCTGGCTGCCGATGGTCGCCGGTATCGCCAGCCACTTGCCGTTGACCTTGCCGAGATACTCGACCGTCGCGTTGACGGCGCCGTTCTCCTTGATCAGCGCCTCCATGACATCGTTCATCGGCACGAGCTGCTCGGCGTAGCGCGCCGGCAGGAAGGTGTTCATCGCGAGGATGTCGTGACCCGACTTCGCCTGCGATTCCGCCGCCGTGGTCAGCAGGAGCTTGTTGCCCTGCGAGGTGATGAAGTCGAGCTGGACTTCGACCTTCTCCTTGTCCGCCCACTCGTGAATCAGCTTTTCGGTGGCCCCGTTGGCGCCGGGCACCCAATGGTCCCAGAACCCCACGGACAACTTGCCCGCCGCATAGGCGCCGCGAACGAACGGAGCGGCGACGAACACCGTCGACGTGGCCGCGGTTGCAGCCACAAAGCGACGACGGCTTACTCTTCTGGATACCATACTGTTTCCTCCTGTCCCACTTAACTGACTCTCAGGGGAGTCTTGACGCGGATGCTAGGCACAACCCATGGATCAAGCAATGCATTTTCCAGAGACACACCGGACCGTGTTTGACAGCGACCGACCGGACCCGGATGCTCCGGCCGCCGACGGCGCGGCGACGCGGAAAGGGGTTTCGTGCGGAAAAAGACTGTGAAATCGATCCTGGACTCCTGCTTTCGCCGGGGTCGACCGAGAGCGGCGACGACAAGCACCCCATCCGAAAGCGCCCTGTCTCGCGGCAACGGCGCGGGCGATGAGGTCGCCGGCAGCGGCCTCTCCTGACATGCCCTCTCCTGACATGCAGCGCAGTCCCGCCGTCAATCCGTGGCTGGCCGCCGTCGAGCCATCGCCCATCGGTGAAACCAAGCGCTGGGTGCTGGGCCGCAGCTTCCCGGCCGACCGGCCGCTGATCGACCTCAGCCAGGCGGTGCCGGGCTATCCGCCGGCCCTCGAGCTGCGCCGTCACCTGGGCGAGTTGCTGCTCGATCCGGCGATGCACGGCTATACGCCGATCCTCGGCCTGCCGGTCCTGCGCGAGGCCTACGCCGCCCACCTCGCCGACTTCTACGGCGCGCCGATCGGGCCGGCCGAGGTCGGCATCACCTCGGGTTGCAACCAGGCCTTCTGCCTGGCGCTCATGAGCCTCGCCCAGGCCGGCGACCAGGTGATCCTGCCGCGCCCGCACTACTTCAATCACGACATGTGGATGCGCATGCTGGGCATCGAGCCGGTGTCGCTCGATTTCCGCCCGGGCTCGGGCGCCGTGCCCGACGCCGAGGATGCCGCCAGGCTGATCGGCCCCAAGACGCGCGCCATCGTGCTGATCTCGCCCAACAACCCGACCGGCGCGGTCTATCCGCGCGAGACCATCCACGCCTTCTACGAGCTTGCCCGCCGGCGCGGCGTCGCGCTGATCCTCGACGAGACCTACAAGGATTTCCTGCCCGAGGGCGAGCGGCCGCACGAGCTGTTCGGCGACGCGGACTGGCGCGGCACGCTGGTGCATCTCTACAGCTTCTCCAAGGTGTTCGCGCTGACCGGCTACCGGGTCGGCGGCATCACCGCCGGCGCGCCGCTGATGGCCGAGATCGAGAAGGCGATGGACTGCGTCTCGATCTGCCCGCCGCGGCTCGGCCAGGAGGCCGCGCTCTACGGCCTCAGGAAGCTGCTGCCCTGGGCGCGACGCAACACCGAAGGGCTGAAGGCGCGCGCCGACCTGCTGGGCAACGGCCTGCAGCGCTCCAACCGCTGGCGCCTGGTCAGCATCGGCGCCTATTTCGCCTACGTGGAGCATCCCTTCGCCGGCCAGCGCTCGACCGACGTGTCGCGGCGGCTCGCCGACGAGGAGAACCTGCTCACCATCCCCGGCGACATGTTCGGCGCCGGCCAGGAGCGCTTCGTGCGACTGGCCTTCGCCAACGTCGCCGACGACAAGATCCCCGCCGTGCTCGAGCGCCTGGAACGCTTCGGTGCCTGAAGTGATGCAACACGGAAGGTGAACCATGCCGCATGCGACCACACCCGATGGCGTGAAGCTCCATTACGAGGAAGCCGGCAGCGGCACGCCGATCCTGTTCGTCCACGAATATTGCGGCGACTGGCGGAGCTGGGAGCCGCAGATGCGGTTCTTCGCGCGGCGCTACCGCTGCATCACCTACTCCTTCCGCGGCTATCCCGGCTCAGACGTGCCGGAGCCGGGCTCGATGTACGGCCAGCAGCAGGCGGTCGACGATGCCCGGCACCTGCTCGACCACCTCAAGATCGCCAGGGCACACGTGGTCGGCCTGTCGCAGGGCGCCTTCGCGACCGCGCATTTCGGGCGGCTCCACGCCGACCGCGCGCTGTCGCTGACGCTGGCCGGCGTGGGCTCGGGCGCCGGGCGCGAAGGCCACGAGCGGTTCAAGAAGGACGCGCAGGCGACGGCGCGGCGCATCCGCAAGGAGGGCATGGCCAGATACGCCGAAGGCCTCACCACCAATCCGACGCGCTCGCGCTTCAAGCAGAAGGATCCGCGCGGCTTCGCCGAGTTCGTGAAGCATCTTTCCGAGCATTCCGACGTCGGCGCCGCCAACACCATGGAGAACTACCAGGGCAAGCGGCCCTCGCTCTACGACTTCGAGGCGGACTGGAAGAAGCTCGACCTGCCGACGCTGATCGTCTGCGGCGACGAGGACGAGCCCTGCCTGCAGCCGAGCCTCTATCTCAAGCGCGTGCTGCCCAATGCCGGCCTCGCCCTGTTCGCCAAGACCGGCCACACGGTGAACCTCGAGGAGCCGGACGCCTTCAACCGCGAAGTCTGGAACTTCCTGGGGCTGGCCGAGGCCGGCAAGTGGACGCCGGCACAGCCGGTGGCGGAGGGTGCGAGCCTGATCTGACGCCGACGGGCGTCGGTCCGGCGAGTTCCCCGGTCACGAGTTCCCCGGTCAAGCGAACTCGACCGCGTGACGTATCTGGAAGCCGCCCAGCAGCTCGGCGCAGCGCGCCGCGATCGACTCCCGCGACGCGCCGGCCGGCGGCGTGACCCGCACCACCGCCAGCAGGCCGTGGCTGGGATCGTTGCGGACCGTCACGGCGGCCGTCATCCCCTGCTCGCGCAGCGGCGCAATGGCCGCCTCGAAGGCGCGTTGCGCCGCTTCGAGGCGCAGCGCGGGCTTGTAGATCTTGCCGACGCCGGTCACCGGCATGACGGCAATCACGGCCACCTGGACCGGCACCGCGGCGCGCTCCGGGATCTCCCGGCGCGCGAATTCGCGCAGCTCCTCGGCGGTCGCCGTTGCGCCGGGCCGGAGCTGCACGAAGGCCATCGGCAGCTCGCCGGCATAGGTATCGGGCAGGCCGACCGCCGCGGCGGTCTCGACGGCGGGATGGCGGCTCAGCGCCTCCTCGATGATCACGGGATCGATGTTGTGGCCGCCGCGGATGATGAGGTCCTTCGAGCGTCCGGTCAGCCAGACATAGCCTTCGGCGTCGAGCCGCCCGAGGTCGCCGGAATCGAGCCAGCCATCGGCCAGCACGGCGCCCCGGTCGTGGCGCCGGTCGAGATAGCCCGGCGTGACCTGCGGCCCGCGCATCAGCACGTGGCCGATCGTGCCGATCGGGCAATCGCCGAGGATGGCGCCGTCGGGCGCCACGTCGGCGATGCGGATCTCGGTATAGGGCAGGCGCAGCCCGACCGATCCGGGCCGGCGCTCGCCGTGCAGGGGGTTCATGGTCGAGTAGCAGTGCACCTCGGTCATGCCGTAGCCCTCGATGACCGGCACGCCGACATCGCGCTCGATGCGCCGGATGAGCTCGACCGGCACCGTCGAGCCGCCGGTCACGAAGCACTTCAGCGACGACGTGTCGTGGCCGTCGCGCGGCACGTTCATGATCGCCGCGAGCGTGGTCGGCACCGCGCCGCCGATATCGATGCGGTTGCGCTCGACGATCGCCCAGTAGTCGCGCACGACGTTGGGATTGCGCGCGCCGAGCGGCGTCGGCACGACGACCGTCCAGCCGTTGGCGACCGGCGACAACGCGCCGAACAGCGAGCCGCCGACATGGAACTGCGGCAGCGGGTTGAGCAGCGCCGTGCCCGGCTCCAGGTCGAACACCAGCGCGTTGGTCCAGGCCATCAGCGTCAGGGCGCCGTGCGTGTGCTTGGCGAGCTTGGGCAGCCCGGTCGTGCCGCCGGTGTGAAACAGCGCGGCCACGGTGTCGCGGCCGATCGCCTTGGGCGCCACCAGCCGGTCGCCCGGCTGGGCGGCGGACGCCGCCTCGTAGTCGATGACGCCGGGAACGGGCGGCCCGCCACCGACCCGGAACACCTTCAGCCCGGGCATCGCCCGCCGAATCGCCTCGACCTTCGGCCAGATGTCGGGAAAGATCGAGGCATCGGCGGCGATCAGCGCGCGGGCGCCGGCCTGCTTCATGATGGCGGCGATCTGCGAGGCCTCCAGGAAGTAGTTGACGGGATTGGCGACAGCCGCGATCTCCGCTCCCCACAGGGCGAAGAACGTCTCCGGCACGCTCGGCATCAGGAGCGTCACGGTATCGTCGGGCCCGATGCCGTGGGCCCGCAGCATGTTGGCCGCCTGAACGACGTGGCGCAGCAACTGGTCGAAGGTGACGTCGCGCACCGGATCGTCGGGGCCGGTGCCGGCGAGGTAGCGTATCGCCAGGCGGCCGGCATGCTCGCGCGCGGCGTCGCGCAACAAATCGGCCACGCTGGCGTGGCGCACGCGCTCGGCCACCGGCACATGCTCGAGCCTGGCGATGTCTGCCTGGGTGCGGACCTTCATCGGTGATTCCCTCTTTGCTGGGGCGCGCCGCCGGAGCGGCGCTCCGGCAAGACTACAGCGATCAGACGGTCACTGCATGATTGAGCGGACCGTGGCCGCGGCCGAAGCCGGGCGCGGTCTCGATGGCGCGGCGCACATAGGTCCGCGCCCGCGCCACCGCCTCCACGAGCGCCATCTTCTGGGCGAGGCCGGCGGCGATTGCCGAGGCCAGCGTGCAGCCGGTGCCGTGGGTGCTGCGGCTTGCGATGCGGCGGTCCTCGAAGCGCTCGAACCGGCCCTCGTGAAACAGGAGGTCGACGATGGTGTCGCCCGGCAGGTGGCCGCCCTTGACCAGCACCGCCCTGGCGCCGAGCCGGGCCAGCCGTTCGGCGGCGCGCCGCATGTCCGCCTCGACCCGCACGGGAAAGCCCGCCAGCACCTCGGCCTCCGGCAGGTTGGGCGTCACCAGCGCGGCCAGCGGCAGCAGCCTGTCGCGCAGCGCGGCCTCGGCCTCGCTCAGCAGCAGACGGTGGCCGCCCTTGGCGACCATCACCGGATCGACCACCAGCGGCACGCCGGGCGCATGCTTCTCGAACGAGGCGGCGACGGTCTCGATCACCTCGGCGCTGTGCAGCATGCCGGTCTTGAGCGCATCGGCGCCGATGTCGGTCAGCACGACCTCGATCTGCCGGGCGATGAAGGCGGGCTCGATCGCCACGACGCCGTACACGCCTTCGGTGTTCTGGGCGGTGAGCGCGGTGATCGCCGTCGCGGCGAAGGCGCCCATCGCGGTGACCGCCTTGATGTCCGCCTGGATTCCCGCGCCGCCGCCGGAATCGGAGCCGGCGACGATCAGCACGCGGCCCTTCATGCCGCCCTCTTCAAGCCGTGGCCCGGGGGATCGCCTCGACGATCTGGTCGACGACGAGGCGCACCAGCTCCGAATCGTCGCCCTCGGCCATGACGCGGATCAGCGGCTCGGTGCCGGACTTGCGCACCAGGATGCGGCCGGCCTCGCCCAGCCGCGCCTCGGCGGCGGCGATCGCCTGCATCACGGCGGCCTCCGCCAGCGCGGCGGCGGCATCGCCGACGCGGACGTTCCTGAGGAGTTGCGGCACCGGCTCGAAGGCGCGGAAGGTCTCGCTGGCCGGCCGGCCGCTCCTGATCATCGCCGCCAGCGCCTGCAGCGCCGCCATCAACCCGTCGCCGGTCGTGGCATGGTCGGTCATGATGATGTGGCCGGACTGCTCGCCGCCGAGATTGTAGCCGTCGGCGCGCATGCGCTCGAGCACGTAGCGGTCGCCCACCGGCGCGCGCACCAGCGCAAGCTTGCGGGCCGCCGAGATAGCGTTCGAGGCCGAGATTGGACATCACCGTGGCGACCACGCCGTCGCCGGTCAGCCGGCCGGCCTTGCTCCACTGGTCGGCGATCGTCGCCATGAGCTGGTCGCCGTCGATCAGCCTGCCGTGCTCGCACACCAGCACCACCCGGTCGGCGTCGCCGTCGAGCGCGATGCCGATGTCGGCGCCGTGCGCCACCACATGCTCCTGCAGCACCGCCGGATGGGTCGAGCCGCAATTGCCGTTGATGTTGAAGCCGTCGGGCGCGACCGCCAGCGGGATCACCTCGGCGCCGAGCTCCCACAGCACGGTGGGCGCCACCTTGTAGGCGGCGCCGTTGGCGCAATCGACGACGATCTTCAGTCCGGCGAGGTCGAGGCGGCGCGCCACCGAGGCCTTCACCGCCTCGATGTAGCGGCCCTCGGCGTCGTCCAGGCGCTTGGCGCGGCCGATCGCGGCGGGCGCCGCGAGATGCGTCTTCGAGGGCACCAGGACGAGCTGCTCGATCTGCCCCTCGACCGCGTCCGAGAGCTTGAAGCCGTCGGGGCCGAACAGCTTGATGCCGTTGTCCTCATAGGGATTGTGCGAGGCCGAGATCATGACGCCGACATCGGCGCGCATCGAGCGGGTCAGGAAGCCGACGGCCGGCGTCGGCATCGGCCCGAGCAGCAGCACGTCGACGCCGACCGACAGGAAACCGGCGGTCAGGGCCTGCTCGATCATGTAGCCGGAAAGCCGCGTGTCCTTGCCGATCACCACGCGATGGCGATGGCCGCCGCGGTTGAAGACCTCGCCCGCCGCCATGCCGATGCGCATGGCGATCTCGGCGGTCATCGGTTCTGAGTTGGCGCGGCCGCGCACACCGTCGGTGCCGAAGAGAGAGCGGGACATCATCCCGCAACTTATCGCATCGCCGCTGAAACCGCGAGGGCCTGGCGGGTGGCGGCGACATCATGGACGCGGACGATGGCGGCGCCCCGGCGCGCCGCCTCGACGGCCAGCCACACCGAGGCCGGATCGCGCCGCCGGGGCTCGGCGACGCCCGTCAGCCGGCCGATGAAGCTCTTGCGCGAGGCGCCGACCAGGACGGGATAGCCGGCATCGGCCAGGCGCGCGACCTGGGCGATCAGGGCGACGTTCTCCTCGACGCTCTTGCCGAAGCCGAGGCCGGGATCGAGGGCGATGCGGTCGCGGGCGACCCCGGCTGCCCGGCAAGCCTCGGCGCGTTCCACCAGGAAGCGGCGCACCTCTTCCACGACGTCGTCGTAGGCCGGAACCGCGTATTTCTCCTCCGGCCGGCCGCGGCGATGCATCAGCACGACCGGCACGCCCCGCCGCGCGACCAGCGGCAGGAGATCGGGATCGTCCTCGAGCGCGGAGATGTCGTTGACGATGCGCGCGCCGGCATCGAGGCAGGCGCGCGCCACGGCGCTGCGCCGCGTGTCGATCGAGACGATCACGTCGCGCCGGGCCAGGCCCTCGACCACCGGCAGGACGCGCTGCAGCTCCTCGTCCGCCGCGGTCGGCCGCGAGCCCGGCCGCGTCGACTCGCCGCCGACATCGACGATGTCGGCCCCTTCCGAAACGAAACGCAGGCCATCGTCGATGGCCTGTGCGGGATCGAGGCGTTCGCCGCCGTCGGAAAAGGAGTCCGGCGTCACGTTGACGATCGCCATGATCCTCGGGCGATCGAGGGCGACGCCGGCGAAGCTGGGAGACTGGGTGTCCCTGTTCATCGGGAACATCCCGTCCGGCCTTCGGCCGAACGGAATGCTTTGGCCGTCAAACGCCCGGCTGCGGCTCGGGATTGGCGCCGGGCGCGGGCCCGGTGCCGTGGCCGGTGCTGGTCGGCACCGAGGCGCGGCGCCGGCGGTCGTGACCGGGCCCGCGCCGCCGGTGTCGTCGCGGACGATCTTCTCGCCGCGCAGGACCTGGCCGATCTCGTCGTTGCTCAGCGTCTCGTACTCGAGCAGCGCCTTGGCGATCAGGTGCAGATCCTCGAGATGGTCGGTCAGGATCTGGCGCGCCTTGCCCTCGGCCTCCTCGATCAGGCGGCGGACCTCCTGGTCGATGAGCTGGGCGGTGGCCTCGGAGACGTTCTGCGTCTGGGTCACGGCGTGGCCGAGGAAGACTTCCTGCTCGTTGGCCTGGTAGCGCACGCGGCCGAGCTTCTCGGACATGCCGAAGGCGGTGATCATGCCGCGCGCGGTCTGGGTGGCGACCTGGATGTCGCTCGCCGCGCCGGTGGTGACGTTCTCCGGACCGAAGATGATCTCCTCGGCGGTGCGGCCGCCGAACATGATGGCCAGGCGCGATTCGAGGAACTGCTTGGTGTGGCTGAGATGATCGCGCTCGGGCAGCTGCATGGTGACGCCGAGCGCGCGGCCGCGCGGGATGATCGTCACCTTGTGCAGCGGATCGCTCTTGGGCACGTGCATGGCGACCAGGGCATGGCCCGCCTCGTGATAGGCGGTGAGCTTCTTCTCCTCGTCGGTCATCGCCATCGAGCGGCGCTCGGTGCCCATCAGCACCTTGTCCTTGGCGTATTCGAAGTCGGCCATGGTGACCAGGCGCTTGCCGACGCGGGCGGCGCGCAGCGCGGCCTCGTTGACCAGGTTGGCGAGGTCGGCGCCGGAGAAGCCCGGCGTGCCGCGCGCCAGCACCCGCGGATCGACGTCGGGCGCCAGCGGCACCTTGCGCATATGGACCTTCAGGATCTTCTCGCGGCCGCCGACGTCGGGGTTCGGCACCACGACCTGGCGGTCGAAGCGGCCGGGCCGCAGCAGCGCCGGATCGAGCACGTCGGGCCGGTTGGTGGCGGCGATCAGGATCACGCCTTCGTTGGACTCGAAGCCGTCCATCTCGACCAGCAGCTGGTTCAGCGTCTGCTCGCGCTCGTCGTTGCCGCCGCCCAGGCCGGCGCCGCGATGGCGGCCGACGGCGTCGATTTCGTCGATGAACACGATGCAGGGCGCGTTCTTCTTGGCCTGCTCGAACATGTCGCGCACGCGGACTGGCGCCGACGCCGACGAACATCTCGACGAAGTCGGAGCCCGAGATGGTGAAGAACGGCACGTTGGCCTCGCCGGCGATGGCGCGCGCCAGCAAGGTCTTGCCGGTGCCCGGCGGGCCGACCAGCAGGCAGCCCTTGGGGATCTTGCCGCCGAGCCGCTGGAACTTCTGCGGGTCCTTGAGGAAGTCGACGATCTCCTCGAGCTCGGACTTGGCCTCGTCGATGCCGGCGACGTCCTCGAAGGTGACGCGGCCGTGCTTCTCGGTCAGCAGGCGCGCCCGCGACTTGCCGAAGCCCATGGCGCGGCCGGTGCCGCTCTGCATCTGGCGCAGGAAGAAGATGTAGACACCGACCAGCACCAGCACGGGCAGCCAGCTCACGAAGATGCTGCCGAGGTTGACGCCCTCCTCGGCCGGCCCGGCATCGACGCGATCGACGTTCTTGATCAGCATCGGCATGAGCTGCTCGTCGACCGGCGTGCTCGGCACGTAGGTGGCGAACTTCTGCACGCCGTTGCGCGGCTCGCGGAAAGTGCCGGTGATGGTGTTGCCCTGGATCCGGACGTCCTGGACCTGGTGCTGCTCGACGGCGCGCACGAAGTCGGAATAGGACACCGTATTGCCGGCCGTCCGGGTCGTCCCACCCTGGAACACGCTGTAGAGCAGCGCGAGCAGCAGCACGATGACGATCCACAGAGCGGCATTACGGTTGAACGGGTTCACGGGCTTTTTCCGTTGGGGTGGAAGTTCATTCTAAATGGGAAGCAAGCGGGGTGCCGCAAGCGAAAAATGCAGCCGGCACGAGAGGCTGGCCCCCCTCTCTGCCACCGTTCCTGCCACGTTCGGGGCTCACGATCCAGTGCAGGCGCCGGCTCTGCGGCACCTGACGCAGCATCAGCCGACAAGCGGAAAGCGTGAAATCCTGCGCTTTGCCCGACTTTCCGCGATCCGACGGGGCGGACAGGCGCGCCGCCGCCCGCTGCAGGTGATCGCGGCGCGGCGGATGGTCTCGCCCGCCCACGGCCTGCACCACCCGGCTGAGCAGGCCCGCCCGCACGTCCTCGCCCAGCGCGGCGAAGCCCGCCTGATCGATGGCAGCCATGCCGTTGTGGTCGAACTCCAGCGCCTCGACGGCGGCACGGGCCAGGCCCTGCTCGCGCGCCGCGCGCTCGCCGCCGTCGCCCCTCTGCCCGGCCAGCGGCTGCCGCTGCGCGCGCAGCCGCGCCCGTTCGAAGCGCGGATCGGCATTCGAGGGATCGTCGATCCATTGCACGCCGCGTGCGAGGAGTGTCGCCGTGAGGCGCGTCCTCGGCACGGCGAGCAGGGGGCGCAGCAGCCGCAGCTCGGGCTGCTCGATCTGCGCCGCCATGCCGGCGAGGCCGTCGGGGCCGCTGCGACGGGCGGCGCGCATCGCCACCGTCTCGGCCTGATCGTCGGCGTGATGGCCGAGCAGCAGATGGACGATGCCGCGCCGGCGGCACGCCTCGCGCAGCAGCCGGTAGCGCGCGGCCCGCGCCGCCTCCTGCAGGCCGGCCTGCGGCTTGGCGCCGGACCAGTGCAGAACGGTGCCTTCGATTGCCTGGCGGGCCAGTGCTTCGAGCGTTGCCGCCGCCTCGGCGGCGGACTCCGGGCGCAAGCCGTGATCGACGATCAGCCCGGTGACCCGCCCGTCCCGGGCGGCCGCCCAATCGCGCGCCAGCAGCGCCAGCGCCAGCGAATCGCGGCCACCGGACACGCCGACGGCAAGGACAGGCGCCGATTCGAACGGTTCGAACGGCGCCATCAGACGAGCGAAGTCGGCGGCGCCGAGGGGAGATGTCGGCCCGGCGATCACCCGCACGCGTTCTTCCGGCGCTCCTGCTCGATCCGGCGCTTCTGCAGGTCGGTGGCGCGCGGGTAGTCGTGGCTGAACTTGGCGAACACCGCGCAGGCGTCCGACTTGCGGCCCAGCGCGGCCAGGGTGATGCCGAGCTTCAGGAGGTTGTCGGGTCCCTTGGGGCTTGTCTTGTACTGCTTGTAGCCTTCGGCGAAGGCGGTCATGGCGCTCTGATACTCGTGGCGCGCATAGTAGGTCTCGCCCAGCCAGTATTGGGCGTTGCCGGCCAAGGCGTGCTTGGGATTGCCCTGCAGGAACGTCTTGAAGCCCCTCTCCGCGCCGGCATAGTCGCCGTCCTGCAGCTTCTTGAAGGCGTCATGGTAGAGCTGGTCGCCGTTCGCCGCCGCGGCGGCCGGTGGCGGCGGGGCCGACGCCTGGCTGCCGGGCCGGGGCGCCGCGCCGCCGCGGGCGCCGCCGCCGCCCTTCTCGAGCTGGTCGAGCCTGAACTCGTAGTCGGCCTGCATCTTCTCCAACTGCTGCTGGAGCTGCTGGTTGCGGTACTGGAGCTGCTCGATCTGGCCGGTCAGCAGCGTGATCGATTGCTGGAGCTGGTTGAGGCGATCCTCGATATAGACCGCGTCCGCGCGTTGCGCCGCCGCGGCGGTCGGCACGGCCAGCGCGGTCACAAGCAGGAGGCGGAAGCAGAACATCTTCATGGCGCACGACAGTCTCAGGTCAAACGCGGCCATTTTCAGGCATGGCCGACGGGTCTCCAAACGAAAACGCCGGTCGCAAGGCGGCCGGCGTCGTCCAATCCCCCGGGCGATGCCCGTGGCTCGGCGGCCTTACTGCAGCGCGGTGATCGCGCGGCGATTGAGCGCCCAGGCGGCCTCGTCGGAGCCGGGCGGATCGGGATTTTCCTTGCCGTAGCTGATCGTCTTGATGCGCGACGCGGGAATGCCCTGCGCGATCAGGTACTGGCGGGCGGCATTGGCGCGGCGCTCGCCGAGCGCCAGGTTGTACTCGCGCGTGCCGCGCTCGTCGCAATGGCCTTCGATGGTGACCGGGTAGTTGGTGTACTTCTTCAGCCACTCGGCCTGACGGTTCAGCGTCTCGCGGCCGTCCGGGCGGATGCTGGACAGGTCGGTGTCGAAGAACACGCGGTCGCCGACGTTCTGGCGGAAGTCGGCAACCGATCCGGGCGTAACGGTCGTGGTCGCCGCGGCGGCAGCCTGCTGGTGCTGCTCGTTGCTGCAAGCGGCCATGAAGATCATCGCCGCGATGGCCGCAAAGGCCTTGATCATACGCATTTTTCGGCTCTCCCTGACAACATCGACCCGAGCGTGATGGTACGCCCGGGCCGACAGAACAATCATATCCTTCGCTATTGCGGAATCAAGGGCGACCAGGCCGGGTCCGACGCATCCGTCGGCGTCGGCACCTGGCGCTCGAAACGTCCGGTGATGTCGACCTGGTTCAACGTGACGGCGCCGGCCCGGCCGCCCGTGTTGGGCTGCTGGCGGAAGAACATCAGGACCCGGCCGTTGGGCGCCCAGGTCGGCCCCTCGACCAGGAAGCCGTTGGCCAGCATGCGCTCGCCGCTGCCGTCGGCCCGCATGACGCCGATGCCGAAGCTGCCGCCGGAGATCTTGGTGAAGGCGATATAGTCGCCGCGCGGCGACCAGACCGGCGTGGCGTAGCGGCCCTCGCCGAAGCTGATGCGCCGCTCGCCGCCGCCGTTGGCGCCCATGATGTAGAGCTGCTGCGTGCCGCCGCGGTCGGAGTTGAACACGATCTGGGTGCCGTCATTGGAATAGCAGGGCGAGGTGTCGATGGCGGGCGAATTGGTCAGCCGGCGCTGGGCCCGGCCGCGCACGTCCATCTCGTAGATGTTGGTCCTGCCGTCCGAGGAGATGCTCATCACCACCTTGGTGCCGTCGGGCGAGAAGCGCGGCGCGAAGCTCATGCCGGGAAAGTTGCCCATGAGCTCGCGCCGGCCGCTGTCGACGTTCTGCAGATAGACGCGCGGCTGGCCGCGGTCCTCGCCGTAGGCCATGTAGACGATCTCCTGCAGGGTCGGCGAGAAGCGCGGCGTGAGCGCGATGGTGCGCCCGTCGGTGATGTAGCGGTTGTTGGCGCCGTCCTGGTCCATGATGGCGATGCGCTTGACCCGGTTGCTGATCGGGCCGGTCTCGGAGACATAGGCGACGCGGGTGTCGAAGTAGCCCTCCTCGCCGGTCACGCGCTTGTAGATCGCGTCGGCGATGATGTGGGCAAGGCGGCGCCAGTTGTTGGGCTGGCTGGTGAAGGACAGGCCGGTCGCCTGCTGGCCGACCACGACGTCCCACAGCCGGAAATCGACCTTGATGTTGCCGCCCGACCTGCTGGATCTGGCCGACGACCAGCGCCCGCCGCGCCGATGCCGCGCCAGTCGGCGAAGCGCGGCGCCGCGCTGGCGCTGACATCGCGCTGGATGAAGCTGCTGGGCGAGATCGACCGGAACAGGCCGCAGTTCTGCAGATCGTTGCGGACCACGCCGGCGATGTCGGCGCCCACGCGGTCGCCGCTGAAATCGACGATGGCGATCGGCACCGGCTCGAAGGTCGGCCGGGTCATGTCGATGGTGAGCTGCGCGCGCGCGGGCATCGCCGACCCGGCGGCGAGCGCGGCGCCACCCAGAATCGTCCGACCGTCGGGGAAGCATCATGTCGAACCTCTTTTTCATGAGTGGGGGGCCTCTCTTGCGCGACGAGATCAGTAGTCGCGGGGATCGAAGTTGAAGGTGATGGTGCGCCAGGCGTTGAACTTGTCGGGCGACAACGGCCAGGGCTGGCAGCGCGGATTCATGATGGCGCGGTGCGCCGCGTCGGCGGCGGCGCGGTAGGTGGGATCGCTGTTGTAGCGGCCGGGATCCTTCAGCTCGGCCTTCACCGGCGTGCCGTCCTGGTTCATCTGCACGACCAGGGTGATGATCAGCCCCTGGTCCTTCAGGCCGCCGAGCGAATTCCAGCACGGCCGGATCTTGTTGCGCACGCCCTCGATCTCGCTCGCCGTCACCACGGCGGCGAGGTTGGGCGCGGCGGGCGCCTGGCGCGTCACCTGCTGCGCCGGCTTGGGCTGTTGTTCGGGAGTCTGCACCTTCTGCGGCGACTGCTTGTTCTTCAGGATGTCGTCGATCATCGAATCGACGCTCTTCCTGGGCGCGGGTTTCGGCGGCGCGGGCTTGGGCGGCTCCGGCTTCTTCACCACCGGCGCGGGCTTGGGCGGCTCGGGCGGCTTCTCGACCTTGGGCGGCTCGGGCTCCTTGGGCTTCAAGGCGATGAGATCGTCGGCCGGCTTGGCGGCCTCGGGCTTGGGCTTCTCGACCGGCGGCGGCGGCGTCGGCTTGGCTTCGGCGACGTCGGGCTTGGGCTTCTCCGGCGCGCGGCGGCGGCTCGGCCGACTTGGGCGGCGGCGCCTTGGTCGTCTCCTCGGCGATCGGCACGTCCTTGGGCTGCGGCGGCGGATTGCCGGCGGTCGGCGCCGCGGCCTTCGGCGCGATCGCCTCGAACTCGACCATCACCGGCTCGGGCTCGAGCGGCGGATGGCTGAAGAAGTCGAGATTGAGCAACGCCGCCGCCAGCACGACGACATGCAACACCGCCGATATGATGGCCGGCGTGCGCATCTCGATGCTGTCGGGGGAGCGTTCGACCATCGATCGCCTCGCCTCCGGTCTGCTACCGGCGCGGGGCCGGCGCCTGCTGCGGTCCGCGCTGGGCGGGAGCGGGTGCCGGCGTCACGGTGCCGCCGCCCTTGCCGAGCTGCTGCGCCTGCTCGCCGAGCAGGCCGAGCTGGCGGAAGCCGCTGTCGATCACCACGCCCATCACTTCCATCATCTTGCCGTAGTCGACGTTCTTGTCGCCGCGGATGAACACCCGCTGGTCGGGCTTCTCCTCGTGCACGGCCTTCAGCTTGGCGCTGAGATCGGCAAGCTCGTAGGACGTGTCGCCGAGGAAGACCTCGCCCTTGGAATTCACCGACACGACCAGCGGCTCGTCCTTGCCGCCGACCTGCTGGGCGCTGGTCTTGGGCAGGTCGACCGGCACGCCGACCTGCAGCAGCGGCGCGGTGACCATGAAGATGATCAGCAGCACCAGCATGACGTCGACCAGCGGCGTGACGTTGATGTCGGCGATCGGCACGTAGCGCCGCCGCCTGAACCGGCCGCCGGTGCTGCCCGAGCCGGCGGCGGGGATGATGCCCGCCATCAGACCTGCTCCTCGAGCTGACGCGACAGGATGGTGATGAACTCGCCGGCGAAGGCCTCGAGCTGCTGGGCGTAGCGCGCCACCTGGCCGCACAGGATGTTGTAGGCGCCCGCCGCCGGGATGGCCGCGACCAGGCCGATCGCGGTGGCGAACAGCGCCTCGGAGATGCCGGGCGCCACGACGGCCAGCGAGGTGTTCTTGGACTGCGCGATGTGGCCGAAGCTGTTCATGATGCCCCATACCGTGCCGAACAGGCCGACGAAGGTGGCGTTGGCGCCGACCGTCGCCAGGAAGCCCAGCCGCTTCTCGATCGCCTCCATCTCGCGCTGGATCGTGACGCCCATGACCTGCTCGATGCGCTGGCGCAGCGCGGCCCGCGCCGTGGCGCTGGTCGCCAGGCCCTTGGAGACCGAGCGGCGCCATTCGCGCATCGCGGCGGAGAAGATGCTCGACATCGGATCGTCCGGCTTGGCCCCGACCCGATCGTAGAGGTCCTCGAGCGAGACGCCCGACCAGAACGTGTCCTCGAACGCCTGCGCGCTCTTCTTCAGCGCGCGGAGCCGCAGCATCTTCTCGAAGATGATCGCCCACGACCAGAACGAGGCCAGCAGCAGAGCGATCATCACCGCCTTGACGACCCAGTCGGCCTGCATGAACAGGCCATAGATCGACATGTCGATCGGTCCCGTGCTGCCGCCGAGGGGGGTTCCGGCGACCTGCGCAAACGCGTCCATTTTGTGATCTCCGTCCTGCTAGAGCGTTATATCCGAATATGGCGTGAGCGGGGCGAGCCGCCCTCCGTGACCTGGGCCAGGGCAGTCCGCACGTGCGGCGGCAATCGGACCGGCCGGCCGCCGTCGCCCATGCAGGCGACGACGAGCCCGGCGCGGACCAGGGTCTCCTCGCCGCGGCGGGCCTGCTGGAGCATGTCCAGCGACGCGCCGCGCAGCTCGCCGCAGCGCGTCACGACCTCGATCGTGTCGTCCAGCCGGGCGGGCTTCAGATAGTCGATGGTGCAGCGGCGCACGACCCAGTTGATGCCGCGCTCGTCGCGCAGCGCGCCGATGCTCCTGGCCGAGCAGGCGCAGCATCTCGGTGCGTCCGCGCTCCAGGAAGCGCAGCCAGTTGGCGTAGTAGACGATGCCGGCCGCGTCGGTGTCCTCGTAATAGATCCGCAACGGCAGCACATGGACGCCGTCGGCGAGACGGCCGGACGTCGGCGCCGCGGTCACGTCTCCTCCGCCTGCCCGCCGGTGGCCAGCAGGTCGAGCTGCCGCTTCTGCTCGCGCGGCATCGCCACGCCGAGATGGCGGTAGCCGCCTTCCGACAGCAGCCGCCCGCGCGGCGTGCGCATCAGCAGGCCGAGCTGCATGAGGTAGGGCTCGATCACGTCCTCGATGACGTCGCGCTGCTCGGACAGCGCCGCCGCCAGCGTCTCCACGCCGACCGGCCCGCCGCCGTAATTCTCGGCGATGCAGGCAAGATAGCGGCGATCCATGGCGTCGAGCCCGCGGGCATCGACCTCGAGCCGCGTCAGCGCCTCGTCGGCGACCTGCGCATCGACGACCTGGTGGCCGCCGACCGCCGCGAAGTCGCGCACGCGGCGCAGCAGGCGGTTGGCCACGCGCGGCGTGCCGCGCGAGCGCTTGGCGATCTCGGCGCCGCCTTCCTTGGCCATCTGCATCTTGAGGACACGCGCGGCGCGGTGGACGATCGTCTCGAGCTCGGCCGGCTCGTAGAACACCATGCGCAGCGGAATGCCGAAGCGCTCGCGCAGCGGGCGCGTCATCAGGCCCGAGCGCGTCGTGGCGCCGACCAGGGTGAAGGGCGGCAGCTCGATGCGCACCGAGCGCGCCGCCGGCCCCTCGCCGATCATGAGGTCGAGCTGGAAGTCCTCCATCGCGGGATAGAGCACTTCCTCGATCGCCGGATTCAGCCGGTGGATCTCGTCGATGAACAGTACGTCGTGCGGCTGCAGATTGGTGAGCTGGGCGGCGAGGTCGCCGGCCTTCTGGATCACCGGCCCCGAGGTGGCGCGAAAGCCCACGCCCATCTCGCGCGCCACGATCTGCGCCAGGGTGGTCTTGCCGAGCCCGGGCGGCCCGTGGAACAGCACGTGATCGAGCGCCTCGCCGCGCGAGCGGGCGGCGGCGATGAAGATCTTCAGGTTCTCGCGCACCTGCTTCTGGCCGATGAAATCGTCGAGCGTCTGCGGGCGCAGCGCCAGCTCGGCCGCGTCCTCCTCCGCGGGCTTGGGCGTCACCAGGCGCTCGCCGCCGCTCACCGCGCCAGCTCCTGCAGGCCGGCGCGGATCACCGCATCGAGCCTGGCCTCATGGCCCAGGCGCTGCGTCACGCGCGCCACGGCGCCGAACGCCTCGACGCGCTTGTAGCCGAGATTGACCAGGGCCGAGACCGCGTCCTCGTTGATCGATCCGCCGGGCATCGCATCCGGCGCGGCCGTGGCCAGCCTGGCAACGGGCGCCACGCCAAAGGCCGCCGCCTTGTCCTTGAGCTCGGTGGCCAGGCGCGCGGCGAGCTTGGGGCCGACGCCGGCCGGACGGCTGAGCGTGGCGCGGTCCTGGGCGGCGATGGCCCGCGCGATCTCGTCGGGCGCAAGCGTCGACAGGATCGACAGCGCCACCCTGGCGCCCACGCCCTGCACCGTCGTCAGGATGCGGAACCAGTCGCGCTCGGCCGTGTCGAGGAAGCCATAGAGGGAGATCGCATCCTCGCGCACGATGGTCTCGACCAGAACCGTCACCGCCTCGCCGACGACGAGGTCGCGCAGGGTGCGCGCCGAGGCCGACACCAGGTAGCCGACGCCGCCGACATCGACGACCGCGCTGTCGACGTCGACGAAGTCGACGATGCCCTTCAGCCTGGCGATCAAAGCGCCGCCTCCACCCGCTTGGCCGTGGCGCGATGATGGGCGTGGCAGATCGCGACGGCCAGCGCGTCGGCGGCATCGCTCGTCGCCGTCGACGCCGGGCAGCAGGCGGCCGACCATCATGGCGATCTGGCGCTTGTCGGCATGGCCCACGCCGGTCACCGACTTCTTCACCAGGTTGGCGGCATATTCGAAGACCGGCAGGCCGGCACGCGCCGGCGCCAGCATGACCACGCCGCGCGCCTGGCCGAGCTTGAGCGTCGAGCCGGGATTGACGTTCACGAAGGTCTCCTCGACCGCCGCCTCGCCGGGCCGCTGGGCCTCGAGGATGGCGGCGACGCCGTCGAACAGCGCCCTCAGCCGCTCCGCCAGGCTGGCGGAGGCCGCCACTTTCACCACGCCATGCGCCACATGGCGCAGCCGGTTGCCGTCGACGTCGATCACGCCCCAGCCGGTCAGCCGCAGACCGGGATCGAGGCCGATCAGTCTCATCGCGCGCGCTTCAGGCCGCGAACTTCGCCAGAGCGTCGTCCGACACCTCGAAATTGGCGTAGACGTTCTGGACGTCGTCGTTGTCTTCCAGCGCGGCGATCAGGTCGAGCAGGGTCTGGGCCGCGTCGCCGTCGATCGGCGTCGTGGTCTTGGGCCGCCAGGTCAGCTTGGCCACCGACGGCTGGCCCAGCGACTTCTCGAGCGCCTCGCGAACGGCATTGAAGCTGTCCTGGGCGCAATAGACCTCGTGCATACCCTCCGCGCCCTCGCCGCTCACGACGTCGTCGGCGCCGGCATCGATCGCCTTCTCCAGCACCTCGTCGGCGCTGCCGACGCTCAGCGGGAAACGGAACTCGCCCAGGCGGTCGAACATGAACGACACGCTGTTGGTCTCGCCGAGATTGCCGCCATGCTTGGCGAAGATGGAGCGGACCTCGCCCGCGGTGCGGTTGCGGTTGTTGGTGAGCGCCTCGACGATCAGCGCCACGCCGCCCGGACCGTAGCCCTCGTAGCGCACCTCGTCGTAGTTGGCGTCGGCGTCCGACGCCGAGCCGCGCTTGATGGCGCGATCGATCGTGTCGCGCGTCATGTTGGCCTCGCGCGCCGCGATCATCGCCGCGCGCAGGCGCGGGTTGGCGTTCGGATCGGCCGCGCCGAGACGCGCCGCCGTGGTGATCTCGCGGATCAGCTTGGTGAAGATCTTGGCCCGCTGGGCGTCCTGGCGCCCCTTGCGGTGCATGATGTTCTTGAATTGCGAATGGCCCGCCATCGCCCAATCAACCAGATTCAGTGACGTGATGGGCCGCCTATACCACTTCTCGTGGGTTTTGGGAGTGTTAGAGACCGCGCAATCGGCCTCGCGACAAAAAAAGGCGGGGGCCGAAGCCCCCGCTAAAAAACGTCGGAACCTAAATTCCGACGCCCCCTCTAACCTTGAAGACAGTCCGCCAACGCGGCGAAAAATCGTTTAACATCAAAAGGATGCCGCTTTTTCCCCAGGCCGTCAACGAGGGTCTTCAAGACACTTCTAATAGGTATAGAACGGCCCTGTGGGATACAAGATGCTGGAATTCAAGCGGTAGGCGGCAGCCGGCCGCCCAGCCGCAGCGGCCGTGATGGACTGGGCCAGGCCGGTCCGATCGTCGGTTTGCACCACCGCCGCGCACAAAGTGCCCTCGCCCTCGGCGGGCGCCAGGCGTTCGCCCGGCATCTTCTTCACGAAGCGCTGCACGGCGATCTCCTTCTTCATGCCGATCACCGAATCGTAGTCGCCGCACATGCCGACATCGGTCTGGTAGGCGGTGCCGCCGGGCAGCACCCAGGAGTCGGCCGTCGGGATGTGGCTGTGGGTTCCCAGCACGGCGGACACGCGGCCGTCGCAGTAGTGGCCCATCGACTGCTTCTCGCTGGTCGCCTCGCCATGCACGTCGATGAGGATGAAATGCACCGACCGGCCCAGGCCGTATTTGGCAAGCTCGGCGTCGACCGCGCGGAACGGATCGTCGAGCGCGTCCATGAACAGCCGGCACATGACGTTCACCACGACGATCTTCTGGCCGCGCGCGGTCTGGAACAGGTTGGCGCCCCAGCCGGGCGTGCCGGGCGGAAAGTTGATCGGCCGCAGCAGGCGCTTGTCCTGGGCGATGTAGGGTATGATCTCGCGCTGGTCCCAGATGTGATTGCCGGTCGTGATGCAGTCGACGCCTGCCTCATGCAGGTCGGCGCAGATCCGGGCGGTGATGCCGAAGCCCGCCGCGGCGTTCTCGCCGTTGACCGCCACGAAATCCAGGCCGAGCTCGCGGCGCAGCCGCGGCACTTCCTTGATCACGGCATCGCGGCCGGCACGGCCGACGATATCGCCACAGAACAGGATCTTCATGCGTCAGACAAAGGCGCAAGCGCGCTTGTCGGTCAACAGCCAATCGAGACGCTCGTCGTCCGGACCGTGCGGCACGAAGGACACGAACTGGGCGTTGAAGCCCACCCCGACCGCCGTCACCGTCGCGACGCGCCCGGAGGCCCTTCAGCGTGCGGTCGTAGAAGCCGCCGCCGTAACCCAGCCGCCAGCCTTCCTCGTCGCAGGCGAGCAGCGGCACGAGCAGCGCATCGGGCTCCAGGGGCTCGCGACGCGCCGGGGGCTGCAAGGTGCCGAACACGCCCGCTTCCAGCGGATCGCCCGGCCGCCAGGCGCGAAACAGCAGCGGCTTGCCGCGGCCCTGCACGACGGGCAGCGCCAGTTGGCAGCCTGAAACGAACAGCTCCATCATCAGGGGACGGACGTCGATCTCGTCCTTGATCGGCCAGAAGCCCGACACCACCGCCGGCGTCCTGAACGGCTTTTCGCGCCGCAGGGTCTCCAGCAGCCCGCCGGCGGCGGCGCGACGTTCGTCCTCCGACAGCGTGCCGCGGCATGCGAGCATGGCGCCGCGCAGCGCGCGCTTTTCGTCGAGCAGGGTCATGGCGCGACAGGAGGCAAAGTGGGGCGGCTCCACGATGGGCCGTGGCCGTAAAAATCTCCAAGGCCTGCAAAAGCAGGTGGGCGCCGTGTAGCCAAGACCACGGCCAAGGCCAGGAACAGCTCCCAGGAGATCTTTATTGGCCCCGGGATTTTTAAGCGAACCACGCACCGCGCAGAAATCCGCCCCGCCCCCAATCTAGGCATTCGAAGCGGAAGCCGCAATGCGGGCCGAACGTCCCTCAGGCGGCGCCGCTCACCTTCTTGCTCATCTTGTCGACCCGCGAGGTGATCAGGTCCTCGAGCGCGGTGGCCAGCGTCTCGGCCCAGTCGGTGGCGCTGGCGCGCGCACTTTCGGCCGCCTTGGCCATGCCGCGGGCCTCGCGGCTTTCGTCCGCCAGGATCAGGGCGGCGAACACCACCAGCTTGATTTCGGGCGCGCCCGGCAGCTGCTTGCGCAATTCGCCGACCTTTTCGTCGACATAGGCGGCCAGTTCCTGGACCCGCTCTTCCTCGCCATCGCCACAGGCGAGTTCATAGGTACGACTGGCGATCTGGACCGAGACCTCCGGCATTTTCCGCTACTCCTGTTATTGCGCCCTTATCGGGCGTCGAGGGGAACTCCAACTCTATTCCGTCATCCTGAGCGCAGCGAGGGATCTTTCGAGGTCCTTCGGTCTTGAGGCCTCAGGACGACAGCCTCGCTGTCACTGCTGATCGGCCGCCAGGAGCGAGCGGATATATTCCATCGCCCGCTCGAGCCGGCCTTCGACCTCCGTCGCCACCTTCTTCAACTCGTCATGCTGGCGTTCGAGCCTTGTCAGCCGTTTGGCGAGATCGTCGGCGCGCACGGCCTCGGCGCGCAGGCGCTCCTCCACCATCGACTCCAGCCGGCTGAGCGCGCTGTCCACGCGATCCTTCGCGGTGGTGGCTTTGGACATCGCTCCCGGCTGCACCTGCTCCATTGCGGGAAGATAAGTGGTGCACCGCCAAGCGGTCAACATCTTGGTCCTGTGGAGCATCCTTGGACGCTAGATGTTGGCGGCGAGGCAGGTTTTGCGCATTGACGCGCCAAACAGCGGTCGGCATGTTGCGCGCCGCTCCCGAAAACCACACGGCGCCCCCCAAAAATGACCGACCAGACCGCCGCCCGTCGCGACATGGCGAACGCCATCAGGGCCCTTGCCATGGATGCCGTGCAGCAGGCGGATTCCGGCCATCCCGGCATGCCCATGGGCATGGCCGACGTCGCCACGGTGCTGTTCACCAAGTTCCTGAAGTTCGACGCCTCGCAGCCGCATTGGCCCGACCGCGATCGCTTCATCCTGTCGGCCGGTCACGGCTCGATGCTGCTCTATTCGCTGCTCTATCTGACCGGCTACGCCGACATGACGCTCGACGAGCTGAAGCACTTCCGCCAGCTCGGCAGCCGCACCGCCGGCCATCCCGAATACGGCCATGCCACCGGCATCGAGACCACCACCGGCCCGCTGGGCCAAGGGCTTGGCAACTCGGTCGGCTTCGCGCTGGCCGAACGCCTGCTCGCCGAGCGTTTCGGCCGCGAGATCGTCGATCACTATACCTATGTCATCGCCGGCGACGGCTGCCTGATGGAAGGCGTCGGCCAGGAGGCGATCACGCTGGCCGGCCATCTCGGCCTCGGCCGCCTGATCGTGCTGTTCGACGACAACGGCATCTCGATCGACGGGCCGACCTCGCTGTCGACCTCGGAGGACCACAAGAAGCGCTTCGCCGCCGCCGGCTGGCACGTCCAGGCGGTCGACGGCCTCGACGCCGAGGCGGTGACGCGCGCCATCCGGCGGGCGCGCAACGTCACCGACAAGCCCTCGCTGATCGCCTGCAAGACGGTGATCGGCTACGGCGCGCCGACCAAGGCGGGCACGGCCGCCACGCACGGCTCGCCGCTCGGCAAGGACGAGGTCGCCGGCGCCCGCGAGAAGCTCGGCTGGAACCACCCGCCCTTCGACATCCCCGAGCCGATCTTCACCGCCTGGCGCAAGGTCGGCGCGCGCGGCAAGTCGGCGCGACGCAAGTGGATGCAGCGCCACGCCGCCATGGCCGAAGCCGATCGCGCCGAGTTCGACCGCCGCCTCAAGGGCGACATCCCCGCCGTCGTCGACGAGGCGATCGCCGCCTTCAAGTCGAAGGTCGCGGCCGAGAAGCCCGCCTGGGCCACGCGCAAGTCGAGCCAGGAAGTCCTCGAAGTCATCAACCCGGTGCTGCCCGACACGGTCGGCGGATCGGCCGATCTGACCGGCTCGAACAACACCAGGACCGCGACGCTCGAGCCGCAGACCCGCACGAACCCGGCTGGCCGCTACGTCCATTACGGCATCCGCGAGCACGCGATGGCCGCGGCCATGAACGGCCTCGCCCTGCATGGCGGCATCATCCCCTATGGCGGCACCTTCCTGGTCTTCACCGACTATTGCCGCCCGTCCATCCGCCTGGCGGCGCTGATGGGATTGCGCGTCATCTACGTCATGACCCACGATTCGATCGGGCTCGGCGAGGACGGCCCGACGCACCAGCCGGTCGAGCACCTGGCGGCGCTGCGCGCCATTCCCGGCCTGCAGGTGATGCGGCCGGCCGACGCCATCGAGACGGCGGAGTGCTGGCAACTCGCGCTCGAGACGAAGGACAAGCCCACGCGTCATCGCCCTCACGCGCCAGAACCTGCCGACGGTCCGCGACGCGGGCGACGGCAATCGGTGCGCCCGCGGCGCCTACATCCTGGCGGGCGACGCCGCGGCGGCGGTCCGGCTGATCGCCTCCGGCTCGGAAGTGCAGCTCGCGCTGGCCGCGCGCGAGCTGCTGGCCACGGACGGCATTTCGGCCGCGGTCGTGTCGATGCCCTCGTGGGAGCTGTTCGCGGCACAGGACGACACCTACCGCCAGGAGGTCCTGGGCGGCGACGGCACGGTCCGCGTAGCCTGCGAGGCGGCGGCGGGCTTCGGCTGGGAGCGCTGGCTCGGCACGCACGGCACCTTTGTCGGCATGAAGGGCTTTGGCGCTTCGGCCAAGGCCGCCGACCTCTATAAGCATTTCGGCATCACGGCCGAGGCGATCGCCGACGCGGCGCGCCGGCTCGGCAGGCAGTAACGGAGGGCGACATGGCAGTTCGGGTGGCAATCAACGGGTTCGGGCGCATCGGTCGCAACATCCTGCGGGCCATCATGGAATCCGGCCGCAAGGACATCGAGGTCGTGGCGATCAACGATCTCGGCCCGGTCGAGACCAACGCCCATCTGTTCCGCTTCGACTGCGTGCACGGCCGCTTCAACGGCGAGGTCAAGGTCGACGGCGACACGATCGACGTCGGCCGCGGCAAGATGAAGGTCACCGCCGAGCGCGATCCCGCCAAGCTGCCGCACAAGGCGCTGGGCGTCGACATCGCGCTGGAATGCACCGGCATCTTCACCTCCAAGGACAAGGCCTCGGCCCATCTCGGCGCCGGCGCCAAGCGCGTGCTGGTTTCGGCGCCCGCCGACCATGCCGACCTCACCGTCGTCTACGGCGTCAACCACGACAAGCTGACCAAGGATCACGTGGTCGTCTCCAACGCCTCGTGCACGACCAACTGCCTGGCGCCCGTCGCCAAGGTGCTGAACGACGCGGTCGGCATCGAGCACGGCTTCATGACCACCATCCACGCCTATACCGGCGACCAGCCGACGCTCGACACCATGCACAAGGATCTCTACCGCGCCCGCGCCGCGGCGATGTCGATGATCCCGACCTCGACCGGCGCCGCCAAGGCGGTCGGCCTGGTGCTGCCCGAGCTCAACGGCAAGCTCGACGGCGTGGCGATCCGCGTGCCGACGCCCAACGTCTCGATGATCGACTTCAAGTTCGTCGCCAAGCGCAAGACCGACAAGGACGAGATCAACAAGGCGGTGAAGCTCGCCGCCGCCAACCAGCTCAAGGGCATCCTGGGCTGGACCGACCAGCCCAACGTGTCGATCGACTTCAACCACGACAGCCATTCGTCGACCTTCCACATGGACCAGACCAAGGTCATGGACGGCACGCTGGTGCGGGTCATGAGCTGGTACGACAACGAATGGGGCTTCTCCAACCGCATGGCCGACACGGCCGTGGCGATGGGCAAGCTGGGCTGACGTCCCGTCGCCGGCCGTGCAGATCGATCCGCAGGCGCTGACGCAGGAGGCGTTCGCCCCCTTCGGCGATGTGATCGATTTGCCGAGCGAGCCGGGCCGCCACTACTACGACGACGCGCTCGGCAACCTGCGACCGGACGCGCGGCCCAGCCTCTCGGTGAGCCTGAAGCCGCCTTCCCTCGACCGGCCGCTGCGCGCCGAGCTGCTGGAACGCCACGAATTCTCCTCGCAGACCTTCGTGCCCATCGATGTCGGCCGCTGGCTGATCGTCGTGGCGCCGCACGCCCGGGAGGGCGGACCCGACCCCGGCGGCGCGAGGGCCTTCATCGCCACCGGCAGGCAGGGCGTCACCTATCGCGCCAACACCTGGCATCACGGCCTGACCGTGCTCGACCGGCCGGGCCGCTTTGCCGTCTTCATGTGGCTCGACGGCGGCAAGGGCGACGAGGAGTTCGTGGCCGTGGCGCCCTTCACCATCCGTATTCCCTAGGTAGGCTTGCCGGCATGACGGCGAGCGATCCTGTCCTGGTGCGCGATTGGCGGCAGATGCAAGAGGTGTTGAAGTCGGCGCGCGAGGCCGGCCGGGCGCCGACGCTGGTGACGCCCGAGAATGCCGCGGCGACCTACGGCGCGGGCTATCTCGCCGCCCTGCAGGACCGCGCCCGCCAGGAATTCCCCGACGTGGCCTTCAGCCTGATCGTCGATTGCGGCGACGCGCCGGGCTATGCGCTGGCCTGCCTGCGCGCCGGCGTACGGCTGATCTCGATGAGCGAACCCAACGAAAAGATCGCCGACATCGCCCGTCAGATGGGCGCCGAACTGGTAAGGAGACCGACATGAGCTGGCAACCGACGCGCGACCTCGTGGGCTATGGAGCCAATCCGCCCGATCCCAAATGGCCCAACGGCGCGCGCATCGCGGTCAACTTCGTCGATGAACTACGAGGAAGGCTCCGAGCCTTCCGTGCAGGACGGCGAGGGCTACACCGAGAACGGCCTCACCGAATCCTCGACCTCGTCGCAGGGGCTGCAGGGCCGCGACCTCGCCGCCGAGGGCATGTTCGAGTTCGGCAGCCGCGTCGGCTTCTGGCGCATCATGCGCGCCTTCCAGGAGCGCGACCTGCCGCTCACCGTGTTCGGCTGCGCGCTCGCCCTCGAGCGCAACAAGCCGGCCGCCGAGGCGATCAGGATGTCGGGCTTCGACGTCTGCTGCCACGGCTGGCGCTGGGTGCGCCACTTCCAGCTCACCGAGGCGGAGGAGCGCGAGCACATCGCCAAGGCGGTGAAGTCGCTGAAGCAGACCGTCGGCGAGGCGCCGGCCGGCTGGTATTGCCGCTACGGACCCAGCGTCAACACGCGCCGCCTGCTGCTGGAGCATGGCGGCTTCACCTACGACAGCGACTACTACGGCGAGGAGCTGCCGTTCTGGCAGACCGTCGAGGGCAAGCCGCACCTGATCGTGCCCTACTCGCTCACCAACAACGACGGCAAGTACGCCGCCGGCATGACCAACGCCGACCAGTGGTTCACGCTCTGCCGCGACGCCTTCGACGTCCTCTACAAGGAGGGCGCGAGCCGCCCAAGATGATGTCGGTCGGCCTGCATCATGCGCCTGATCGGCCATCCCGGCCGCACAGCGGGCTTGTGGCGCCTGCTCGACTACATCCAGCAGCAGAAGGGCGTCTGGATC
>CAWFYW010000005.1:0-362556 GCA_963820155.1 uncultured Alphaproteobacteria bacterium | reverse complement strand
CTTCGTCGAGAGGCCGGTTACGCCGCCCGGGGAGATACGGCGACGAACCGCGTCACTCCCTGTCGATAGATCTTCATCAGGACGGGCTTCTTGGCCTTGCCCGCTTCCTGGAGCTTCTCGACCGCCTCCTTGGGCAAATCGACTGCGTCGCGGCCGACCTGCTGCAGCACGTCGCCGGCTTGCAGCCCCTGGTCGTCGGCCGGGCTGCCCGGTTCGACGGCCGCGATCAGCGCGCCCTTGACGGAGTTCTTGAGGCCCAGCTCCTGGCGGGCCTCCGGCGTGATCGGCGCCAGCGACATGCCGAACGATTTGGGCTGGCTGGCTTCGGACGAACGGCCTTCCGCCGCCGCCTGCCGGCCCGCCTCCGAATCGCCGAGCTTGGCCGACAGCGCCATCTCCTTGCCGTCGCGCCACAGCCCGATCTTGACCGTGGAACCCGGCCGGGCGGCAGCGATCGTGCGGGTCAAATCCTTGACGGTCGCGATGGCCTTGCCATCGACGCTTCTGATCACGTCGCCCGACTGGATGCCGGCCTTGAGCGCGGCGCTGTCGGGCTCGACCGAAGCGACCAGGGCGCCCTTGGCCGCGCCGAGCGACAAGCTGTCGGCGATCTCCGTCGTCACCGGCTGGATCTGCACGCCCAGCAGGCCGCGCTCGACCCGCCCGTGGTCCTTGAGCTGGTCCACCACCGGCTGGGCCAGACTCGAGGGGATGTCGAAGCCCAGGCCGATATTGCCGCCGGTCGGCGAGAAGATCGCGGTGTTGATGCCGATCACCTTGCCTTCCATGTCGAACAGCGGGCCGCCCGAGTTGCCCCGGTTGATGGCGGCGTCGGTCTGGATGTAGTCGTCGAACGGGCCGGAATGGATGTCGCGGCCGCGCGCCGACACGATGCCGGTCGTCACGGTGCCGCCCAGGCCGAACGGATTGCCGACCGCCATCACCGGCTGGCCGACGCGCACCTTGGTGGCGTCGCCGAACTGCACGTAGGGCAGCGGCTTGTCGCTTTCGACCTTGAGGAGGGCGAGGTCGGTCTTCTCGTCGCCACCGATCAGCTTGGCCGGCAGCTTGCGGCCGTCGGTCAGGGTGACGGTGATCGAGTTGGCCTTGCCGGCCACGTGGTAGTTGGTGACGATGAAGCCCGACGGATCGATGATGAACCCGGTGCCCAAAGCCTGCGCCTTGAGATGCGGCGGCCGTTGCCTGAATTCCCGCTCGCCGAAGCGCCGGGCAAACTGCCGCATGAATTCTTCCATCTCCGAATCCAACGGCATGCCCGCTTCATTGGCATCGACCTCGCGCGTCACGGCGACATTGACCACCGCGGGCGTGACCTTGGCCGCGAGGTCGGAGAAGTCATAGGCAGCGTCGCCGGCGACGGCAGGCGACGATGTCGCCAAGGGGACGATCAGGCCCGGAGCCGTCAGCACCGTTGAGAGGGCCAGGGCGGCAAAGAGCCGAGACTTGGCCATTTGATCAAGCTCCTTGTTTGCTCGCCTGAAAATCGTGGGACTCGCTCATGGCATTGCCATGGCCGGGACATTGAATATTTGTATATTTTGCAGTCGTACTGTTGAGCAGGCCGACGCGTGACCCACCAGGATCCTCCTTCTCAAGCTTCGGCGCACGGCGGCGCGCTCCAGGGCTTCGCCCGCGTTCACGCCACCGTCCTGGCGGCGAGCTGGCTGCTCGCTACCGTCGCCGCCCTTTACGCCTATACGATCGCGCCGACCGCGGCCCCCGGCTCGCCCGTTGCGGAGATCGCCGGCGGGCTGCGACGGGCGTGGCCCTGGTACATGCTGTGCTACGGCCTGTTCTTCGTCGCCGATAGCGCGATCGGCGGACTCGGCGCCCTGCTGATGGCCTGGCTTTCCCCTCGGGGCGGCTATCGCGCGATGGCGATGGTCGTGCTCTTCATCCTGGCCGGTGTGCTCGGCCTGGTCATGGACGTGGAGATGCTGATCGCCGCGCAGCTCTTCAAGTCGGGCTCGCTTCTCGACAATCCGGCCCTGGCCGGGATCTTCCTGGAGTGGCTCAACGCGACCACGGCATGGTTTTCGGCGGGAAGCTTTGTGCTGTCGGGCTGCGCGTCATGGCTGATCGGCCCGCTGGCCGAGCGGGCGGGCGCCGCCCGGCGATGGATCGCCTTCACGCGGGCGCTCGCGGTCTACCAACTGCTGGTCGGCCTGCTTCTCGTGTCGGCGACGATTTCGGCCGAGCCGATTCCTGCCGGGATGGCCGTTGTGACGGGCGCGATCGTCATGCCGATCCTGGCCAGCTTGTGGCTTGTCGGCTTGCTCCGTGAGCTGCGACGCACGACGGCAGGTGAGCGAGGCAAGTGAGCGAGGCTCGTCGCGTTGGCCCGGCCGCTTCATTATTCGTTGCTTTGGCGTGACTAAGTTGGGACGCTGTGTGATGGCGCCCCCGCACACGGCCGTCGTGAACCCGGCTCATCCGCCGCCGCTGGCAAGACTGCTCGTTCCTCGCGTGCCGTTCTTCTACGGCTGGATCGTCCTGGGCTGCCTCTGCCTGGCGGGCTTCGCGCGCCAGGGGCCGGCGGTGGCAGTGCTGTCGGTGTTCGTCGTGCCGATGACCGAGGCGTTCGGCTGGTCGCGCACGGAGATGTCGGGCGCGGTATCGCTGGGAGGTGTGTTGGCGGCCGTCGTGTCGCCGATGCTGGGGCCCGTCCTCGATCGGCGAGGCGCGCGTCTCATCCTTTGCCTGGCCGTGCTGGGCACCGGTCTTTCGACCATGGCGCTGTCGCTCACCCAGTCCCTGCTGGTGTTCTACCTGCTGTTCTGCTTCGCGCGCATGAACTGGGCGGGCCCGTTCGACCTCGGCCTCTATGGCGCATTGAACAACTGGTTCGTGGCGCGCCGCGCGCTCGCCACATCGATCGCCACCCTGGCGCAGATGTCGGGCCTGGTTGCCATGCCGATCATCGCCCAGCTCGCCATGCGCGACGGCGGCTGGCGCTCGGGCTGGGTGGCGATCGGCTCGACGGTGTTGATCGTGGGGTTTCTGCCGGTCTGGCTGCTGCTGGTGCGCCGACCGGAGGATGTCGGGCTGGTGCCGGACCGCAGGACCGCCGCGCCGGCCACGCCGCGCCCGAGCCGCGCTTCAGCCGCGCGCAGGCCGTGCGCACGCGGGCCTTCTGGCTGCTGTCGCTCTATACCGTGCTGGTCTATCCGGTGCAGGCCGGCGTGAGCCTCCATCAGGCGCCGCACCTGATCGAACGCGGCCTCTCGCCGATCGTCGCGGCAACGGTGATCGCCTTCTTCTCCGCCATGTCCGCCGTCGCCAGCTTCAGCATCGGTTTCCTGCCGCGCCGCCTGCCGGTGCGCTATCCCATGCTGGCGACCGCGGTGCTGCTGGGCGTCGGCTCCTTCGGCCTGATCGGCGTCGGCTCGGCCGCCGCGGCTTACCTCGCGGCCGGCCTGTTCGGCCTGGGCATCGGCGGCATCATGACCCTGCTGCCGATGGCCTGGGCCGACTATTTCGGTCGGGAAAGCTACGGCGCCATACGCGGCGTGGCGCTGTCGCTGCAGGTGCTGGCGCAGGCGGCCGGTCCGCTGCTTTCCGGCATGCTGCGCGACTGGAGCGGCAATTACACCGATTCACTGCTGGTGTTCGGCTGCCTGTCGGCAATGGCGGCTGCGGCGGCGCTTGCAGCCCGACGCCCCCTCCCGTAGGCTTCCGGCGGCCCATAAGAGGCTGCGCCCGCTGAAAAAGAACAATACGGCGGCAGCGCGGAGGAAACAGGCTTCGCAGTAGAGACAAAAGTCGTCGGCAAATCCGCTCGTGGGGTCGGGAAACCCTGTGGAAATTGCGTTCGCCAGCGGGCCATGCCCGGTTGCGGGCGCCGGCCGGCCCGGCGGCAACATGGAGAGAGACCGCATGCCGCCATTGCTGGAGGTCAGGGCACTCCGCACCGAGTTCCGCACCGGGGCAGGGCTGGTGCGCGCCGTCGACGGCATTTCCTACACCGTGGAGCATGGCGAAACCGTGGCCATCGTCGGCGAGAGCGGCTCGGGCAAGTCGGTCGGCGCGCTGTCGATCCTGCGGCTCATTCCCGACCCGCCGGGCCGCGTCACCGGCGGCGAGGTCCTGTTCGACGGCCGAGACCTGCGCGGGCTTTCCGAAGCGGAGATGCGCGAGATCCGCGGCCGTGACATCGGCATGGTGTTTCAGGAGCCGATGACCTCGCTCAACCCCGTCCTGACCATCGGTCGCCAGATCACCGAGACCCTGGAGCAGCACCAGGGCATCGACCGCGCAGCGGCTGACCGGCGGGCCCTCGAGCTCCTGGAGATGGTCGGCATCGCCGATCCCGCCCGGCGCCTGAAGCAGTATCCTCACCAGCTCTCCGGCGGTATGCGCCAGCGCGTGATGATCGCCGTGGCGCTCGCCTGCAATCCCAAGCTGCTCATTGCCGACGAGCCGACCACGGCGCTCGACGTCACCATCCAGGCACAGATCCTCGAGCTGATGAAGACGCTCGCGCGCCGCTTCAACGTCGCCCAGATCATCATCACGCACAATCTCGGCGTGGTCGCGCGCTACGCCAGCCGGGTGAACGTGATGTATGCCGGTCGCATCGTCGAAGGCGGCAGCGCCGATTCGATCTATCATGCGCCCCGCCATCCCTACACCATGGCGTTGCTGCGCTCCGTGCCGCGTCTCGACCAGCCGCGGCGGGCGCGCCTCGATCCGGTCGACGGCCAGCCGCCCGATCTCACGCGGCTCGACGCCGGCTGCGCCTTCCGCGCGCGCTGCCGCTTCGCCGTCGAGCGTTGCAGCCGCGAGCAGCCGGCGCTGGAGCGGGTCGCCAACGGGCATGTCGCCGCCTGCTTTCGCAGCGCCGAGCTCCTCGCCGGCGAGGAAGTCGCTGCATGAACGGCGCGGAGATCCCGGCGCCGCTCCTGGAGGTGCGCCAGCTCGCCATGCATTTCCCCATTTCCGAGGGAGTCGTGATCAGCCGCAGGATCGGCGAGGTGAAGGCGGTCGATGGCGTCGACTTCGCGATCAATCGCGGCGAGACGCTGGGGCTGGTCGGCGAAAGCGGCTGCGGCAAGACCACGACCGGCCGCTGCATCCTGCGGCTGGAGCGTCCCACGGCCGGGCAGATCATGTTCGACGGCCGCGACATCAGCCGCATGGGGAACCAGGAGCTGGTCGGGCTGCGCCGGCGCATGCAGGTGATCTTCCAGGACCCGTACAGCTCGCTCAATCCGCGGATGAAGGTGGGCGACATCATCGGCGAGCCGATCATGGTGCATGGCGTCGAGCGCGACGCCCGGCGACGGCGCGAGCGCGTGCGCGAGCTGTTGTCGGTGTGCGGCCTCGATCCGAAGTTCACCGACCGCTATCCGCACGAGATGTCGGGCGGCCAGCGCCAGCGGGTCGGCATCGCCCGCGCCCTCGCGCTCGACCCGGAATTCATCGTCTGCGACGAGGCGGTGTCGGCGCTCGACGTGTCGATCCAGGCCCAGGTCATCAATCTCCTCGAAGACCTGCGCGAGCGCTTCGGGCTGACCTATCTTTTCATCGCCCACGATCTGTCGGTGGTGCGCCATCTCTGCCACCGCGTTGCCGTCATGTATCTCGGCCGCATCGTCGAGATGGCCGACTGCGACGAGCTGTTCGACAATCCGCTGCACCCATACACCCAGGCCCTGCTGTCCGCGGTGCCGGTGCCCGATCCCCGCATCGAAGCGACGCGCGCGTTCCGACCGCCCCGCGGCGAGGTGCCGAGTCCGATCAACCCGCCGCCGGGCTGCGTCTTTCATCCGCGCTGCCCCATGGCCGTCGAGGGTTGCAGCCGGGCGCGGCCCGAGTTGAGGGAATTGCGGCCGGGCCACTGGGTCGCCTGCAGCGAGGTGCGTCTGGCGTAGTTTGTGTCAACCAAAAAGAACAGTATTGAAGAGGAGGAGGCAATGTACGTGCGAATCGGACTATGGGCTGCCGGGCTCGCCTTGGCAGTTGCGGTCGGGGTGGCCCCGGCTGGCGCGGAAAGTCCCAAGCGTGGCGGAACGCTCGTCTATCTGATCCCGGCCGACGCGCCGCCGAGCTTCGACGGCCATCGAGAAACCACCTATGCGACGGTGCACGCCGCGGCGCCGTACTACAGCGTGCTGATCCGTGTACCGCCCGACAATCCGGCCTCGACCACGGAGTTCGTCTGCGATCTCTGCACCGAGATGCCCAAGCCGACCGACGGCGGCAAGACCTATACCTTCAAGATCCGCAAGGACGTGAAGTTCCACGACGGTTCCAAGCTTACCGCCCAGGACGTGGCCACGAGCTGGAACTACATCGTGTTCCCGCCCAAGGGCGTCAGCAGCGCCCGGGTCAGCTACTACGAGATGATCGACAAGATCGAGGCGCCCGACGATGAGACCGTGATCTTCCGGCTGAAGCGCCCGACGACGGCATTCCTGCCCGCGCTCGCCGATCCCTACACCTGGATCTACAAGAAGGAGATCCTGGAGAAGGATCCCCACTGGTACGAGAAGAACATCATGGGCTCCGGCCCGTTCAAGTTCGTCTCCTACCAGGTCGGCCAGTCGATCAAGGGCGTGCGCAATCCCGACTACTACCACAAGGGCCAGCCCTATCTCGACGCGATCGAGGGCATCTTCGCCGCCAAGCAGTCGGTCCGCGTGGAAGCGCTGCGCGGCGACCGGGCGGCCATCGAATTCCGCGGCCTGCCGCCGTCGGCGCGCGACCAGCTGGTCAAGGAGGCGGGCAAGGACATCGCCGTGCAGGAGAGCGACTGGAACTGCGGCAACATCCTGACGCCGAACAGCAAGAAGAAGCCGTTCGACGACGTGCGCGTGCGCCGCGCGCTGGCGCTCGCCATCGACCAGTGGAAGGGCGCGCCGGCTCTGGCCAAGATCGCCAACGTCAAGACAGTCGGCGGCATCGTCTTTCCCGGTTCGCCGCTTGCCGCCACCAAGGAGGAGTTGCAGCAGATGGCCGGCTACTGGCCGGACATCGAGAAGTCGCGCGCCGAAGCCAAGCGGCTGCTGAAGGAAGCCGGGGCGGAGGGGCTGAAGTTCGAGCTGCTCAACCGCAACGTCGACCAGCCGTACAAGTATGTCGGCACCTGGGTGGTCGCCGAGTGGAAGAAGATCGGGCTCAATGTCGAGCAGAAGGTCGTGCCCACCGGTCCGTGGTTCTCCAACATGCGGGCGGGCACGTTCGACGTGGCCATGGAGGCGAATTGCCAGAGCGTCGTCAACCCGGTGCTCGACACGGGCAAGTACCTGCCGCACACGGTCTATCCTGAGAACTACGGCGGCTACGAGGACCCCAAGTCGATCGAGCTCTACGAGAAGATGCAGACCGAGACCGATCCGAAGGCGCAGCGCATCGCCATGCGTGCCTTCGAGAAGCATACGCTCGACACCATGGTGCACGAGATCGTGCTGCCCTACTGGTACCGCATCATCCTGGCGCGGTCCTATGTGAAGGGCTGGAAGATCAGCCCGAGTCACTACCTGAACCAGGACCTCGCCAACGTCTGGCTGGACAAGTAGCCGAGGCGGGGCAAGGCCGATGTACCGCTACATCGTCACCCGGCTCCTGCTGGCGATCCCTACGCTGGCAGGAGCGGCGACATTGGTCTTCGTGCTGATGCGCCTGATCCCGGGCGACGTCTGCGTCATCCGGCTGGGCTCGGGCGGCACCCATGTCGATCCGGCGTCGCTCGAGGCCTGCCGCCAGCAGCTCGGCCTCAATGAACCGATGATCGTGCAGTTCTTGGAATTCCTGTGGAACTACGCCACCTTCAACTTCGGCACCTCGATGTGGTCGGGCAATTCCGTCGTGCACGAGATCGCCATCCGGCTGCCGGTGTCGCTGCAAGTCGCCACCATGGCCACGGTGATCGCGATCGTCATCGCCATCCCGCTCGGCACCATCTCGGCGCTCAAGGAGAACAGCTGGCTCGACCACTTCGTGCGGGTGATCGCGATCGCGGGCATCGCCACACCGTCCTTCTGGCTCGGCATCATGTCACTGGTGCTGGTGCTGGACGTCACCTATCTGGCCACCGGCAAAGCCTGGCTGCCACCCATCACCTACGTGCCGTTCTGGCAGGATCCATTGCGCAACCTCTCCATGGTGCTTTTGCCTGCCATCACCGTCGGCTACCGTTATTCTGCGGTGACCATGCGACTCACGCGCTCGGCCATGCTCGAAGTCATGCGTGAGGACTACATCCGTACCGCGAGAGCCAAGGGCCTGCTCGAGCAGATCATCGTCAACCGCCACGCGCTCAAGAATGCGCTGCTGCCCGTGGTGACCCTGATCGGCATTGAATTCGCCTTCCTGATCGGCGGCCTGGTCGTCACCGAGCAGGTCTTCAACCTGAACGGCATTGGCCGGCTGCTCGTCCAGGCAGTGCAAAACCAAGACAATGTGCTGGCCCAGGCCCTGGTGATGCTCGTGGTCGCCGTCTTCGTGATCGCCAACCTCGTGGTCGACATACTCTACGCGTGGCTCGACCCAAGGATCCGTTACTCATGACCGTCACTGTTCCCAGCCAAGCGGCCGTCGCCGTCTCGGTAGCCGATGAATTGCCCGAGGCCAAGCACTCGACGCTCGACGCCGTCCGCGAGTTCATCCGTCGCCAGCCGCTCGGTACCGCCGGCCTGATCATCGTGCTGGTCATGTTCGCCGCCGGCGCATTCGCCGACTGGATCGCGCCGTACGATCCCGAGGCGAACGACTTCAGCGCCATGATGGAGGCGCCGAGCTGGATGCATCTTCTGGGCACCGATCAGCTTGGCCGCGACATCTTCTCGAGGCTGGTATTCGGGGCGCGCACCGCCCTGATCGTGGGCTTCACCTCGGCCGTCGTCGGTGGCGTGATCGGCCTGGTGCTGGGCGTCACCTCGGCTTATTTCGGCGGCTGGTTCGACCTCCTCTTCCAGCGCGTGCTCGACGTGCTGATGGCCTTTCCGCTGATCATCCTCGCGCTCGCGGTGGTGGCCGTCTTCGGCACCGGCGTGGTCAACGTCATCATCGCCATCATCGTGCCGCTGGTGCCGCGCTGCGGCCGCGTGGTGCGTGCGAGCGCGCTGGCGGTGCGCGAAGTCCCCTATGTCGACGCCGCCCGCGCGCTCGGCTTCAGTCACGCCCGCATCGTGCTGCGCCACATGGTGCCCAATGTCGTGGCGCCGTTCCTGATCCTGCTGTCGGCCTTCGTTGGCCAGGCGATCCTGGCCGAGGCGTCGCTGTCGTATCTCGGCCTCGGCGTGCAGGAGCCGGTGCCGGCGTGGGGCCTGATGCTGCAGGGCGGCGCCGAGGAATACGCCACGACTGCGCCGTGGATCGCCGTCTTCCCCGGCCTCGCCATCGTGCTCACCGTGCTCGGCATCAGCCTGTTCGGCGATGCGCTGCGCGACGCCATCGACCCCAAGCTGCGCAGCCGCTGACCGCCCGCCTCAGAACAGGCGCGGCGTGAAGATGCCGTGCAGCGGGAACGGCACGTGGTGTTTCAGCCTGGCCACGAACAGCGGCCGCGCCGCGATATCGCGTGCATCCAGACCGACGATATCGGTGCGTTGGTGCGCGGCATCGAACACCAGGGTGACGACGACGCCGTCATCCTCCGCGCCACCGGCTTGCGTGGCGATGAAGAGCGGCTCGCCGGCATAGCCGTCTGGCCCGAAGTCATGCCGGGCGACCGTGCCGGTCTCGAAGTCGATGCGTGCGACCTGCTGCTGCAGGCCGCGCGCGCGGTCGGCAGGGCTGCAGGCGATATAGGCATATCGTTGTCGTTTGCCGACATAGGCCGGATTGATGACGGGGAACTCGTTGGCCGTGCCGGTATCGTAGGTCCGGCTGTCGGCCTTGCCGGTCGACAGATCGACCCGCAGCCGGGTGAGCATGGCCGTGCCGCGGCTCGGCCATTCCGACTTCCAGTAGTCGCGCAGCGCCTGGCCGATGGTGCGGTAGTCGGGATACCGCGCCAGGTCGAAGACGACGGCGCCATCCTCCTCGAAGCCGTTGGCAAAATGGAACTGGAAGAAGGCGTCGGTCTCGATGATGCGGGGCTTGTCGCGACCCTCGCGCGGCACCAGCAGGATCAGGGTCGGCCGCGCCCCCTCCCAGTGAAGCGCGCCCTCGAAGCTCGAGAAGCCGAGCAGGAATTTCAGCGGCGACACCAGGATCGGCCCGATGCAGAAGGCCAGGTAGTTCCTGGTCAGCACGAAGTCATGGTTCATCACCGGCCAGGGCAGGGTGACGGGCGGCAGGCAGGTCACGGTGCCCTTGGCGAGGCGATAGGGCGTGAGCGTGGTCTTGGCTCCGTAGTCGATGCCGAAATTGAACAGCTCGCCGGTGTCGGGATCGATCTTGGGATGGGCGGAGAAGGCTTTCACGGCGCCGCCGAACGTCTCGATCCCCTTGGTGCCGAGCGTCGCCGGATCGAGTCCGACGGGCGGCCCGCCTTCCCACAGCGAAAGCAACCGGTCGCCGTCCAGGACGACCGAGGTGTTGGAGACGTTGGCGGGCTGACGGAAGGCGTTGGCCAGAACGCCGCCGGGGCGCATCTTGCCGAAGCCGCGATGGACGATGCGGCCGGCTTGGGTCTCGTCGCGATAGTTCTCCGTCGCGACGTAGCGGTTGCGGTAGTGGATGCCGGCATCGTCGAAGCGGATCTTCGAGATCATGCCGTCTCCGTCGAACCAGTGTGCGAACCACTGGCCGCCGAGCTGGTTGCGGCCCGAGCCGTTGCGGAACAGCGTGCCCCGCAGGCCCGGCGGCACTTCGCCGTCGATCTCGTCGATACGGTAGTCGTGCTCCTCGGAGAGCGTGCGGAAACCCGCGCTCCAGTGATAGGTCTCGCTGGCCGTCATCGTTTCCTCACGCGCAGATCGCCGGGACCATGGAGGCGGCAAAGGCCTTGAGCTCGCTCGCCTTGGTGCCGAGGCGGGCGTGGATGGCAATAGCATACATGATGGCGCCTGCCATGCGCGCGCGGTTGGCGGGCGAGGGCGTCCCGGCGAGGTCGCTGGCGGCAAAGGCCTGCTCCAGGCTCTTCTCGATCGCCGCCAGGAGTTCGCTGGCGGCGGCCGCGATCGTGGGGTGGGTCGGCGCTTCGACGGCGGCCGTTCCCACGATCATGCAGCCCGGCCGGTGCGGCGGCGCCGTGTAGAGATCGATCGCGGCCTTGTAGACCCTGACCAGCCGCTGTTCGATCGTGCCCGGGCCGTTCAGGATGGCGTCGAGGCCCGCGAGGCTCCGGGCGCCGTAGAAGCGCAACGTGGTGATGTAGAGCTGTTCCTTGTCGCCGAACGCGGCGTAGAGGCTGGGGCGATTGAGGCCCGAGGCGGCCGCGAGCTCGTCGAGCGAGGCGGCGGCGAAGCCCTTTTCCATGAACACCTCGCGCACGCGGTCAAGCACCTCCTCGGTAATGAAGGCGCGGGGACGGCCACGCGGCCGCTTCGTTATTTCTGTACCGGTTCGCATAATTGTCCTTGACGCATTCTGCCTTTCGTATTTTTGTACCGTATCGCACAAAAACAAGGAGGATGCGATGGAACTATTCGCCTCGCCCATGGCCTGCTCGCTCGCCTCGCATATCACGGCTCTGGAGGCGGGTCTGCCCGTCAAGGTCCGCTTCGTGGAGAACAAGAAGACCGACGACGGCGGCGACTACTATCAGATCTCGGCCAAGGGCTATGTCCCGGCGCTGAGACTGGACGACGGCCAGGTCCTGAACGAAGGGCCGTCGGTCCTGCAGTACCTGGCCGACGCTGCCCCCAAGGCGGGCCTGGCGCCGGCCTGGGGCACCCTGGAGCGCTACCAGCTCATCGACACGCTGAACTACCTCTCCACCGAGGTGCACAAGCGGATCTTCTACAACCTGTTCAACCCCAACGCGGCCGAGCCCACCAGGGCCGCGGCCCGGGCGCTGTTCGAACCGACCTTCGATCATCTCTCCGCCAGACTCGCCGGCCGCGACCACCTCGTGGGCGACAGGTTCACGGTGGCCGATGCCTACCTGGTCACGATGCTGAACTGGGCCGTGTTCCTGAAGGTCGACCTTTCCAAGTGGCCGGCCATTGCCGCCTACCACCAGAAGCATCTCAAGCGTCCGTCCGTCGTCCAGGCGATGGGCGTCGAGATGGCGGAGCGCCGGCGCCGCGCGGCCTGATCAGGCCGACTTCTTGTTCAAGGCCGCGAATTGGTCCTTCGGGGCCTTTTCGCGGGCCTTGGGTCCATAGGTGCCCATCTCGATCCTGTGCGGGATGGTGAGCATGTAGTTCTTGAAGGCGTTCTCCATCGCCTGTCGCCAGCCCTGGGCGTCCAGTGTCTCGTTGACGGAGGCCTTGGCCAGCTTCAGCGCATAAGGATCGCGTTCGGCGATCTCCCGGGCGAGCGCCATCGTCTCCTCTTCGAGCTTGGCGCGCGGCACCACGCGGTTGACGAGGCCCGCCCGCTCGGCTTCGGCCGCGCTGATGAACCGGCCGGTGAAGAGATATTCCTTGGCCTTGCGCGGTCCGAAGTCCCACGGCATCGAGAAATACTGCACATGCGAGCCGCCCCACTTCACCGCGCGGTCGGCGAACTGTGCGTCCTCGCTGGCGATGATGATGTCGCAGGCCGAGGCGATCATCATGCCGCCCATGATGCAGTAGCCTTGGACCTGGGCGATGGTGGGCTTGGGCAGATCGCGCCACCGCATGGTGTTCTCGAAGAAGCGCTCCCACAGCCGCCGGTACTCGCCCTTGAAGCCGGGCTCGAGTGGCGTCTTCTTCTGGTCATCCATTTCCTGCGCGCTGCCGAGATCGTGTCCGGCCGAGAAATGCTTGCCGGCGCCGGCCAGGATGATGACCCGTACGGCCTCGTCGTCGACGGCGCGCTGGAAGGCATCGTCGAGCTCCTCCAGCAGGATCCGGCTCTGGGCGTTCAGGACCTCGGGGCGGTTGGTCGTGATCTTGAGCACCGCGCCCCCATTGGCAACAGGGGTGCGTTCGGTGAGCAGGGTCGTGTAGGTCATGCTGCCGCCCTCAACTCTGGCGCCAGGCCGGCGCCCATGAGATCGATGAAATTGTCGCAATAGAAGCCCTGTCTTTGGCGCTCGCTGACGCCCGCGGCCTGCATCGAGGCCTCGAAGTGCTTGATCGGATTGCGGCCGCCTTCGACATGGGGATAGTCCGACGAGAAAAGGCAGACCTCGTCACCCGAGTTGGCGATGATCCAGCCCGCATCCTCGTGCGGGTAGGGGGTGACGCGAACCTGGCGGCGCACGAACTCGGAGGGCTTGAGCGACATCTTCTGAAGCCGCTCCTCGTTCTTGTAGAAGGCGTTGTGCGCTGAATCCATGTTGCGCATCCAGCCCGGCACCCAGGAGGCGCCCTGTTCGATGACGCCGAACTTCAGCCGCGGGAAGCGGTCGAGCACGCGGTCGACGATCAGCGCCGTCAAGGCCTTCATCGGCGGATAGGCGATGGCCATGTAGTCGATCGACCTGAAATTGTCGTCGCCGCCGTGGAAGTCGGGCACCGGCGGCAGGCCATTGTTGAAGTAGGCCTCTTCCAGGAGCTTTCCGCCGCCGCCGACATGGAACACGATCGGCAGGCCGGCTTCCTGCGCCGTCGCCCACAACGGGTCGAAACCGATATGGCTGGGGGAATGGCCGTCCGGACAGCGCGACGGGATCATCAACGCCTTGGCGCCCAGCTCGATTGTTTCGCCGGCAGCCTTCGCGGTGCGGTCGAAGTCGATCAGCGGCACATAGCCGGTCGGCAGCAGGCGCCCGTCGACCGAGCAGAACTCGACCATGTGGCGGGTGTGGGCACGCGCCACGGCGTAGGCGAGGTCGGGATCACGGCCGCCCTCGAGCACCGAGGAGTAGTTCAACAGCGCTGTGGTGAACATGAGCTGGCTGGCGAAGCCCAGGAGATCGATCGAGCGCGGACGGTCCTGGCGCACATGGGAACCGAGCGCATCCCAGTTCTTGCGCAGCATGATCTGGGTCTCGTCGAAATCCGCTTCGGCGCCAGTGTCGGCCCGGTGCGCCTCGGTCAGGTGACTGTGAAAGCCCTCGCGGCGCGGGAACAGCACCGCCTCGGTCACGCTGGCGCGGTACTTGTCCTCGAGATGCTGCTCCAGGAAGCCCGGCACTTCCATGATGTGCGCGTCGGCGTCGTGAATGACGCGGCCGCCGGCATAAGGCATTGTTCCTCCGCTTCCTTGCCGTTTGCGAAAGTCTAGCATGACCGCCGACATTTCCCACGCCGTGCGCGCACTGCTCGAGGCACGCCGTTCCGGCATCCAGATCGCGCCGCCCTTCGCGCTGCCCGACCGCGATGCGGTCTATGCCGTGCAGGACGGCGTGGCACGCGCCACGGGCGCCGTCGCCGGCTGGAAGGTCGGCGCGCGCACGCCGACCGCCGAGCCCAACCCGGCGCCGCTGCTGGCGGGCGCGCTGGTGAAATCGCCGGCGCGCTTCGACGGCAAGATCCTGCACATGATCGGCGTCGAGATCGAGATCTCGTTCCATATCGTGCGCGACATCCCGGCGCGCGAAGCCGCCGTAGGGCACGAGGAAGCGCTCGCTGCCGTGGGTGACGCCTTCGTCGGCATGGAGGTGGTGGACACGCGGCTCGCCGATTTCCAGCGGGTCGATCCTGAGTGGTTGCTGGCCGACAACCAGATGAATTACGCGCTGGTGGTCGGCGACTCGATCGGGATCTGGAGGAGCCTCGACTGGGCGGACCTGGCGGTGAAGCTCGTCATCGACGGCAATCCGGTCGTCGAGCAGACGGGCGGGCTGGGCGCCGTCGATCCGGTGCGTCCGCTGGTCTGGATGATCGACCATGCGGTGCGCCGCCGCGGCGGCATACGCAAGGGCCAGGCGATCACCACGGGCTCATGGACCGGACTGCGCTATTTCCCGCCGGGAACGCGGGTCCGCGGAGAATTCGCCGGTCTCGGCGCCGTCGAAGCGAGCTTCTGACGGGAGCGCTACACCAGCCAACGGTGGCCCGAGGCGTTGGTGAGGTCGACTGCACGTCACCGGCAGGCTGTCGCCCGTGGCCTCGACCGGCGCCGTCGGCGCCGGGAGGCTACAAGGTCGAAGGGTCAGTTAGTAGTACCAGCCGTACGGCCAGCCGCCCCACGGGCCCCAATCCCAGTCGTTGAACGCCATTTCGTTCGCCGTCATGGATTGCTCGTCGGCAAGATTCTTGTCGAACATGTTCTTGCGGTACGTGGCATAGGCGTTCTGGTCGCCGACATACAGGCAGACGCACACCGTTGGGTCAGGGTAGATGTAGAAGACCCGACCGTCCTTGATCTGGCGCGCGAACTTGTGCGGCGGAAGCTGCTTGAACGAAGCCTGACGCTGCGGCGTGTTGGCCGGCACGAACTTGAAGCCGGCCGCCGTCAACATGTCCTCCTTGCCGGCGACCTTCTGCTGCGGGCTCTGGCAGGCGGCGGCGGCAACGCACAGTCCCAGAGCTGCCAGAATCATCCCGATGCGCTTCATTACGTCCTCCTTGCTCGATCCTCGACGGATCAGGTCCCCGTCCATTTCGGTGCCCGCTTTCCCAGGAAAGCCGCCATCCCTTCACGGAAATCGGCGCTACCGTAAGCCAGTTTGATGAGATCGTCGATATTCTCCTCGCCCAGCCGCGCCTGGAGCCGGCGCAGCGCCTCCTTGGTGACCTGCAGCGTGATCGGCGCGTGGCCGGCCACGGTCCGAGCCAGCGCCTCGGCGCGGGCCTGCAGGGCCGCAAGGTCGGGCAACAGCTCGCTCACCAGGCCCAGCTCGAGGGCGGCCGGCCCGTCGATCATCCTGGCGAGGAAGACCATCTCCTTCACCCGCTGCGGCCCGATAAGCGCGGCAAGCCGCGCGTAGTTCGCCATCGACAGGCAGTTGCCCAAGGTGCGGGCGATGGGGAAGCCGAACTGGGCGTTGGCAGAGGCGATCCTGAGGTCGCAGACCGCGGCGATGGCCGCCCCGCCACCCGTGCAGAAACCTGCGATGGCGGCGACGGTTGGCACGGGGCAACGCTCGATGGTGTCCAGGATGCGGTCCATCTTGCGTTCATAGGCGATGCCGTCCTCGGCTTCCTTGAAATCCTGGAACTGGGCGATGTCGGTGCCGGCCGCGAAGGCCTTGTCGCCGGCGCCGGTGATCACCAGGGCCTTCGCTTCCCTGGCGCGGCCGCCGCGGCTGCAGATCTCGGCCAGGCCTTCATACATCGCGAAGGTGAGGGCGTTGCGCTGCCGCGGGCGGTTGAAGGTGATCCAGCCGATCTCGCCGCGCTGCTCGTACAGAAGATCCTCGGTCATTTCACACAAACGAAACGAATTGAAGGGCGCGGCATCTTCGTCCATGTCGCGCGGCCCCGCAAACGGCTATGAATGATAGGTCATGGCGTTGGAACGGCTTCTCAAGGGCTTCGCGGACTTCCGCATGGGCTATTACCGCGAGCATCTCGACCTGTTCGAGAAGCTCGCGACCGAAGGCCAGGCGCCGAAGATCCTGATTATCGGTTGCGCCGATGCCCGGGTCGATCCCGGTATCCTGACGCAGACCCAGCCCGGCGACATCTTCACCGTGCGCAACGTGGCGGCCATGGTTCCGCCCGCCCACCTGCCGCCCGATGCGCGCCACCACGGCACATCGGCGGCCATCGAATTCGCAGTGCGCGGCCTGGCGGTCGAGCATATCGTCGTGCTCGGCCATGCGCTGTGCGGCGGCATCGGCGCGCTGGTCGACGGCCGGGAAAGCGCCTACGCGGACTACGACTACCTGTCGACCTGGACCAGCATCGCCCAGGAGGTGCGCGACCTCGTGGTGCGCGACATGGTCGGGCGGCCGCGTGCCGAGATCGCCCGAGCCGTCGAGCAGGCGGCGGTCATCAACAGCGTACGCAACCTCATGGGCTTTCGCTGGATCGCCGAGAAGGTCCAGGCCGGCAGCTTGGTGCTGCACGCCTGGTGGTTCAACCTGACCGAGGGCCAGCTCTACGCCTTCGATCCGGCCGCCATCCGCTTCCAGCCGGTGGTCGGGCTGAAGCTCAACGGCGCGGTGATGCAAGGCACGGCGCTGTCGGCGATCGATCCACAGCGCTTCGTGTCCGCGGTCGCGGGCCGCAAGCCCGATTTCTGACGGTCTGGCCGAAGGATCTAGTTCGCCAGCGATTTGATCGCAGCGTCGACGCCGCCCGGTGCGAAGGGCACGCCGGCCGCCTTCATCGCCAACTCGGTGGTGGCGAGACAGCCCAGCAGCATGGGCTCGTTGAGGTCGCCCAGATGGCCGATGCGGAACACCTTGCCCATCAGCGGCCCCAGCCCGCCGCCCAGCGACAGGTTGAAACGGTCGATGGCGATCTTGCGCATCGGATCGGAGCTCACGCCTTCCGGCATCATCACCGTGGTCACCGAGTTGGAGAGCCGGTCGGGTTCCTGGCAGAAGAGCTGCGGGCCCTTGCCGTCGGCGCCCCAGGCGCGCACCGCCGCGCGCGTCGCCTCGGCCAGCCGCGTATGGCGGTCGATCACCGCGTCGAGCCCTTCCTCCTCGATCATCTTCAGCGATTCCTGCAGGCCGAAGAACATGTGCACCGGCGCCGTGCCGACGAAGCCCTGCGGCTGGCGGCCGTTCATCAGGTTCCAGTTGAAGTAGTGCCGCGGCATCTTGGCCTTGCGCGAGACCTCGAGCGCCTTGTTGCTGACGCCGGTGAGCGACATGCCGGTCGGCAGCATCAGGCCCTTCTGGCTGCCGCCCACGGTGATATCGATGCCCCAGGCATCCATCTTGTATTCCAGGCTGACCAGCGAGGAGATCGTGTCCGACAGCAGCAGCGCCGGATGGCGGGCCTCGTCGAGGGCGCGGCGAATCTCCGGCATGGGCAGGAACATGCCGGTCGCTGTCTCGTTGTGGACGGCGAGCACCGCCTTGATCTCGTGCGCCTTGTCCTTGGCCAGACGCTCGGCCAGCCGGCCGACATCGACGCCCTTGCGCCAGTCCGCCGGCAGCGTCTCGACCTTGAGGCCGAGATTGTTGCCCATCTGCGTCCAGCTCTCGGAGAAGTAGCCTGATTCGATCATCAGCACTGTCTCGCCCGGCGAGAACAGGTTGCAGAGGGCGGCTTCCCAGGCGCCGTGGCCCGTCGCGGTGTACATATAGAGCGTCTGGTCGGTCTTCATGACCCGCTTCACGCCGGCATGGCAGGCGTGCTGGATGGCGACGAACTCATCCGACAGGAAGTCGATCACCGGGCGGTCCATGGCCCGCAGCACGCGGTCGGGGATGTTGGTTGGGCCGGGATTGTTGAAGAACTGGCGTCCGCGCGGCTTGGCGTTCACGTCTGGGCTCCGGTGTGCGAAAAGTGCCGGAACTTAGGGGGTCACCCTGGACGAAGCAAGCGAGGCTTGCGATGTCTGCCATTAGTTAGGTGAGGGCTTATGACTGCGCAAAAGACCGATTCCACGGCCACCAATTCCGCCATCGTGGCCGACTACAGGGCCCGCACCGGCGGCTCGGCCGCCCTGTTCGAACGCGCCCGCAAGGTGCTGCCGAGCGGCATCACGCACGATGCCCGCTACCTCGACCCCTATTCGATTCACGTATCGCGCGCCAAGGGCCCGCGCAAATGGGATGTCGACGGCAATGAATATGTCGACTATTTCGGCGGCCACGGCGCCATGCTGCTGGGCCATTCCCATCCCGCCGTGGTCGAGGCGGTCCAGCGGCAGATGGAGCTCGGCACGCACTATGGCTCGAGCCACGAGCTCGAAGTGCGTTGGGCCGAACTGGTCTGCGAGTTGATCCCGTCGGCGGAGAAGGTGCGGTTCACCGCCTCGGGTACCGAGGCCTCGCACATGGCGATCCGCCTGGCGCGCGCCTTCACCGGCAAGGACAAGATCGTGCGCTTCGTCGGCCATTTCCACGGTTGGCACGACCATGTTGCCGGCGGCGCCACCTCCAACTACGACGGCTCGTCGGCGCCGGGCGTGGTGCAGAGCGTGACCGATCTTTCGATTCTGATGCCGGCCGACGATGTCGCTCCCACCGTGAAGCTGCTCGAAAGCCGCGACGACATTGCCGCCGTGATGTTCGAGCCGTCGGGTGCGTCGTGGGGTCAGGTGCCTCTGCCGCCGGGCTTCGTGCAGGCGATCCGCGACGTCACCGCCAGGCGTGGCGTGGTGATGCTGATGGACGAGGTCATCACCGGCTTCCGCTGGTCGTCGGGCGGCGCGCAGAAGGCGCTGGGCGTCACGCCCGATCTCTGCATCCTGGCAAAGATCGTGGCCGGCGGCCTGCCGGGCGGCGCGGTCGCGGGCAAGCGCGAGATCCTCGACCAGATCGACTTCGCGGCTTCGGCGGCGAAAGGCCGTCCGAAGATCGCCCATCCCGGCACCTACAACGCCAATCCGCTGTCGGCCGCCGCGGCGGTGACGGCGCTCTCACTGGTGCGCGACGAGGATCTCGCCGAGAAGGCCAACCGCACCGCCGCCGAGCTGCGCGCCGCGCTGCGCCAGGTGCTGATCGAGGAAAGCGTGCCGTGGGGCATCTACGGGGACTCCTCGACCTTCCTGATCTATCCCAATCCGACCGGCGAGGACGTCGATCCCGCGACCTTCGATCCGCTGAAGCTCGGCTTCGCCAGGTTGAAGGGCGCCAAGTCGGGCCCGCTCACCGGCAAGATCCGCATGGGACTGATGAGCCACGGCGTCGATGTCATGGGTGCGCCGGGCGGCTTTGTGTCGGCGACGCATGGCGGGGCGGAGATCGAGAAGACAGTCGATGCGTTGCGCCACACGGTACGCGCGCTCAAGGCGGAACGCGAAGTGAAGGCGGCGTGATGGCGCTTCCAGGAGCACCCCTTGTCGTCGTCACGACATCGATATATGATATGTATATCATATATAGAGATAGTGATGCGCACATTGATCGATCTTGCCGACTCACAGGTCGCGGCCCTCGATGAACTGTCGAAGGCGGAGAAGAAGTCCCGAGCCGCCCTGATCCGTCAGGCGATCGACGACTATCTTGCCGGGCGGCGTGTTGCGCGGGAGGAGGAGGCCTTCGGCTTGTGGGGCAACAAGAAGGTCGACGGCATGGCCTACCAGAACCGGATGCGCCGCGAATGGTGAGGGCGCTCTTCGACACCAACATTCTGATCGACTACCTGAATGCGGTGCCGCAGGCCCGCTCCGAGCTGCGCCGCTACGACGAGAGCGCCATCAGCATCGTCACCTGGATGGAAGTGATGATTGGTGCTGGGCCCGATGTCGAGGTCGCGACCCGTGCCTTTCTGGCAGGCTTCGGCGTCCTAGGTGTCGACGGCAAGGTTGCGGAGCGTGCAGTGCAGCTCCGACGCAAGCTGCGGATTCGGCTGCCCGACGCCATAATTTGGGCGACGGCGCAGACGCATGCCATGCTGCTGGTGACTCGCAATACCAATGATTTTCCTATCAACGATCCGGGGGTTCGCGCGCCATATTCTCTTTAGTGAGTGAGCTGGGTTGCGATCTCACCTGTCATGTTCCCGACGTGAAGGCGAGCGGCGCCACCGTTCTGCGGGCGGCGAAGCCGGTAAGCGGAAAGCCGATGCATTCTCGCGCCTGATTGGCTTTCGCGCAGACATTCGCGAGGTCTAATCTCCCCTCCGCCAGGGGAGGACATCATGATCACGCGTCGCCATACAATCGCCGGTCTCGCTGCCGGCTCGCTCGCCGCGCCCGCTGCGCTGCAGGCGCAGACTCCGACGACCTGGACCGCCTACAGCTACGTGCCGGCCGCCACGCTGGCGCCGGCCAAGGTGTTCCAGGAGATCATCGCGCGCGTCGCCAAGGAGACCAACAACGGCTTCGAGATCAAGTACCATCTCGGCGGTTCGCTTTCGATCAAGGTCACCGACATCACCACGGCGGTCGGCGACAATGTCATCCAACTCGGCGACGACGGCTTCCAGCAGGGCAACGTGCCGATCACCGGCATCCTGCGCCTGCCCATGCTGATCACCAGCACCCAGGAGTTCGAGAAGGCGCTCGCTATCATGAAGCCCTATGTCGACAAGGCCTACGACAAGAAGGGCGTGACGGTGCTGTCGACCTATTATTTCCCGGTGCAGATCGCCTGGTCGAGCAAGAAGCTCACCTCGCTCGACGACTTCAAGGGCCAGAAGATCCGCGCCACCTCGCCCGAGCAGATCGAGTTCCTGAAGCGCTTCGGCGCCAACGGCCTCACCGTCGGCGCGCCCGAAGTGCCGTCGGCGCTGGAGCGCGGCGTGGTCGATGGCGTGCTGACGGCCAATGCCGGCGGCGGCAAGGTGTGGAAGGACCTGCTGAAATATTGCTACGAAATCGGGCTCAACTTCTTCGAGGCCAACATCATCGTCAACAAGGAGGCCTACGCCAAGTTGCCGGCCAACTATCGCGACTCGCTCACCAAGGCGGTGGTCGAGCTCTCGCCCAGGATGACGCAGATGATGGCGCAGGAGGAAGGCGAGGAGAAAGCCAAGCGCAAGGCCGAGGGCATGGTCCAGACGGCGGCGAGCCCTGAGGACTACAAGCGCGGCGCCGAGCGCATGGCGAGCTATTGGGACGAGTGGGCCAAGCGGCATGGCGCGGAGGCCCAGGAGGCGCTGAAGAAGGTGCGTGCGGCGCTGGGCCGCTGATGTCTGCTTCCCCGGACGACCGTCCGTTCGACCCGATCGAGCGGATCAGCCTGTGGCTGTCCGCCCTCTGCATGGTGGGCATGGTCCTGCTCATCCTGGCCGAGGTCGTGCTGCGCAGCGTCTTCAACAGCACCACCGAGCATAGCGACGAGCTGGTCGGCTACATGCTGATCGGCGTGTCGTTCCTGAGCCTGGCGCTCTGCCAGAGCCGCGGCGCCTTCCACCGCGTCGAGATGGTGCAGATGCGGCTCGGTCCGCGCGGCAAGGCGGTCTCGGCGCTGGTCTTCGACCTCCTGTCGTTCGCCTACATCGCGCTCACCGACTGGTACTTCGTGCAGTTCGTCATGAGCTCCTACCGCCGCGAGGCGGTCGCGAGCACGGCGCTGGCGACGCCGCTGTGGATCCCCGAAACGGTGATGATCGTGGGCGCCACCCTGCTGCTGATCGTGCTGGGCCGGGCGATCGCGGGCGATGTCCGGAGGCTTCTCGCTTGAGCGCCGGGCTGGAAGTCCTTCTCGTCATGGCGATCTTCCTCGGCCTGCTGGCCCTGGGGATGGCCATTCCCTTCGCCATCGGCGTGCCGGCGATCGTCTACCTGTTGGTGCATGGCGGCGTTCCGGCGTTGCGCGGCATCGGCCTGATGAGCTGGGGCTCGATGAACAGCTTCACGCTCACGGCGATCCCGCTGTTCATCCTGATGGCCGAGATCATGCAGCAATCGGGCCTGAGCTTTCGCATCTATCGCGGGCTCAGCAAGCTCGTCTGCGTCATACCGGGCGGACTGCTGCAGACCAACATCGCCGGCTGCGCGCTGTTCGCGGCGATCTCCGGCTCCTCGGTGGCGACGGCCGCCGCCATCGGCACGGTCGCCCTGCCGCAGCTCACCCAGCGCGGCTATCACCGGCCGCTGTCGGCGGGCTCTCTGGCGGCCGGCGGCACGCTCGGCATCCTGATCCCCCCTTCGATCGCCATGATCGTCTACGGCACCTTCACCGAGACCTCGGTGTCGCGGCTCTTCATGGCCGGCATCGTGCCTGGCCTCATCCTGACCGCGCTGTTCATGTCCTATGTGGTGATCCACGCGTTGCTCAAGCCTGAGATAGCGCCACGCGAGAAGGGTCCGCAGAACGCGACCGAGCTGCTTTCGGCACTGGCCGACCTGGTTCCGTTCGTCGTCGTGATCGGCGGCACCATGGGCAGCCTCTATTTCGGCTGGGCGACGCCGACCGAGGCCGCCGCCATCGGCTGCTTTGCCGCCTTCGTCGTCTCGGCAATCTGGGGGCGGCTGGGCTGGCAGGAGCTGCGCCGGGCCATGATCTCGTCGGTGATGATCAGCGGCAACATCCTGCTGATCGTCTATACCGCCTTCGTCTTCTCCTACGCCATCAGCGTGGCCGGCGTCGGCGAGCAGCTCACCACCTGGATGGTCGGGCTCAACCTGTCGCGGCTGGAATTCTTCTTCGGCCTGTTCATCCTCTATACGATCCTGGGCTGCCTGGTCGAAAGCCTGGGCATGATCGTGATCACCGTGCCGCTGCTCTATCCGGTATTGCTGAAATACGGCATCGATCCGGTGTGGTTCGGCATCATCCTGGTGCTGTTCATCGAGCTCGGCCAGATCTCGCCGCCCATCGGCATCAACCTGTTCGTGATCCAGAGCATCTGGGACGGCAAGCTTTCGGACATCGTATGGGGTACGCTGCCGTTCCATCTCCTGATGTTCGTCCTGCTGGTCATGCTGATATTCTGGCCCGACCTCGCCCTCTGGCTGCCGCAGCACATGAGCGCCCCATCATGACCGACCGCCATGCCGACTATCCCACCGGCCTGAAGGATGCATCGACCCGCCACCGCGCCCTGCGCCGCCGCCTGCAGGCTCCCGGCATCGTCGTGGCGCCCGGCGCCTACGATTGCATCACGGCGCGGCTGGTCGAGGTCGCGGGCTTCGATGCGCTCTACGTCACCGGCTCCGGCGTCTCCATGAGCGCGCTGGGTGCGCCGGACATGGGCGCGCTCAGCTTCGGCGAGATCCTCGACCGCGTGCGGCGCATCTGCGATTCGGTGGCGATTCCGGTGGTCGCCGATGCCGACACCGGCTATGGCGGCCCGCTCAACGTCATCCGCACCATGCGCGAGTTCGAGCGGGCGGGCGTCAGCGCCGTCCAGCTCGAGGACCAGGAATGGCCCAAGAAATGCGGCCACGAGCCCGGCCGCAAGGTCGCGTCCTCGCGCGAGATGGAGCAGCGCATCAAGGCCGCGGCGGATGCCCGCGTCGATGCCGATGTCCTGATCGTGGCCCGCACCGACGCCATCGCCTCGGAAGGCTTCGAGGCCGCGCTCGAACGCGCGGCGCGCTATCGCGAGGCCGGCGCCGACATCCTGTTCGTCGAGGCGCCGCCGAGCGAGGCCCAACTGGCCGAGGTGCCGAGGCGGCTGGGCGCGCCGTGCCTGGCCAACATGGTCGAGGGCGGCCGCACGCCGGTGCTGCCCTTCCCGAAGCTGGAGCAGCTCGGCTTCAAGCTCGCGATCTATCCCAATTCGCTGACGCGGCTGTTTGCGCGCGTCGGCCAGGACCTGCTGGGATCGCTCAAGAGCACGGGCGATACCGCCGCCATGGCCAACCAGATGCTCGATCACGGCCAGCTCTGGTCGCTGTTCGAGAACGAACGCTGGCAGGCGCTGGAGAAGCGGTTCCAGGCCTAGCAGCTGGCCCTTGCCGATATGGGCGATCGCCTCGATCTCGACCAGGATCTCGGGCGAGGCCAGCGCACGCACCTCGACCAGGGTCGAGGCCGGGAAATTGCCGGTGAAGAACTCGCGGCGCGCCGCCCAGACCTTGACGTTGTTCTTGATGTTGGTGACGTACACCGTGATCTTGACCACGTCGGCCATCGAGCCGCCGGCCGCCTCCAGCAGGCCCTTGATCTTGCCGAAGATCACCTTGGCCTGCTCGTACTCGTCCATCCCGGCCAGCGCCTTCACGTCGTCGCCGCGCGCCACCATGCCCGAGACGTAGGCGATCCCGTCGACCAGCAGGCAGTTCGACCAGCGCTCGGGCGGCGGCTCGGGGGCGGCGGGCGATGTCACGCGGCGGATGGTCATGGGCGTCTCCTCCTTCTTGTTGGCCGGCTATACTCGCCGGATGAACGATCTTTTTCACGCGCTGTTTGAGCCCCGACGCATTGCCCTGATCGGCGCCTCGGCCGACCAGGCCAAGACCACGTCGCGGCCGCAGCGCTTCCTGCGCAAGCACGGCTTTGCCGGCGAGATCCTGCCGGTCAATCCGTCGCGCAGCGAGATCCTGGGCGAGAAGGCCTACAGGGATCTCGGGGCGATCGCGGGCGACATCGATCACGCTTACATCCTGTTGAACGGCAAGGCCGCGGTCGAGGCGCTGGCGGCCTGCGGCAGCCGCGGCGTGAAGGTGGCCTCCATCCTGGCCGGCGGCTTCGCCGATGCCGGCGTGGCGGGCGCCTCGCTGCAGGACGAGCTGGTGCGCATCGTGCGCGACACCGGCATCCGACTGGTCGGCCCCAACAGCATCGGCACGGTCAGCACCGATCCGCCGGTCGCGCTCACCGCCAACGCCGCCTTCGCCATCGACAGGCTGCGGGCCGGCAGATGGGGGCTGGTGAGCCAGAGCGGCAGCCTGATCGGCGCCCTGCTGTCGCGCGCCGACGCCCGCGGCATCGGCTTCTCGCGCCTGATCTCGGTCGGCAACGAGGTCGATCTGGCGGTGGGCGAGATCGCCGACCTGCTGGTCGACGATCCCAGGACGGACGCCATCCTGCTGTTCATGGAGACCTTGCGCGACGGCGAGCGCCTGGCGCATGCGGCGCGGCGCGCCAATGAAGCGGGCAAGCCGGTGGTCGTCTACAAGCTCGGCCGATCGGACATCGGCCAGGAGCTGGCGAAATCGCACACCGGGGCCATCGCCGGCTCCGACGCCACCTTCGACGCCTTCTGCCGTCGCCATGGCATCGCGCGCGTGGCGATGTTCGAATCGTTGATCGATGTGCCGACGCTGCTGGAGGACCGGCCGGCGGCACGCGGCAAGCGTGTCGCCGTCGCCACCACGACCGGTGGCGGCGCGGCCATGGTGGTCGACAACATGGCGATGGCCGGCCTCGACATCGCGGGCCCGCCACGGGCGCTGGTCGAGTGGCTGAAGCCGCTCGGCATCGCCGCCGGCGAGGGCAAGCTGGTCGATCTCACCCTGGCCGGCGCCAAGCCCGAGATCGTCTCGGGCACCATCGAGCGCCTGCTGGCCGACGGGGCCAATGAGGCGGTGATCTTCGTCGTCGGTTCCTCGGCCCAGTTCAACCCCGAGCTTGCGGTCGAGCCATTGCTGAAGTTCGCCAAATCGGCCAAGCCCTTCGCCGTTGCCCTCACGCCGGCGGCCGAGAAGTCGCTGGCGCTGCTGACCGCGGCCGGCGTGCCCGCGTTCCGCCATCCGGAGTCCTGCGCCGAAGCCATGGCGATCTGCCTGCTGCGTCCCGTGCCCCAGCCTGTGCCCGTGCTCGCCGTGCCGGCGCAGGCCCAGCTCGATGCGCTGTCGGCCGGCCGCACCTCGGGCTTCGATGAGCGCCGCGCCGCCGATTTCTTCTCAGCCTTGGGCGTGCCGGTGGCGCAGGCCCTGGCCGTTCCCGACGCCAAGCGCGTCGCCGCCGCCGTGACCGAGATCGGGGGTCCGGTGGCGCTCAAGATCCTGTCGGCCGACATCGCGCACAAGACCGAGGCGGGTGGCGTGGCACTCGGCCTGCCTGACGGCCAGACCGCCGCCGTCGCCGCGCGCGAGATCGAGAAGCGCGTACGGCAGCACCTGCCGCACGCCAAGCTCGAAGGCTTCCTGGTGCAGAAGATGGAGCGCGGGCTCGCCGAGGTGATCCTGGGCTTCCGGCGCGATCCGCTGGTCGGCCCGACCGTCACGGTCGGCCTGGGCGGCGTGCTGGCCGAGATCTACAAGGATGCTGCCACAAGCCTCGCGCCCGTCGACGAGTCCGAGGCCCGTCAGATGATCGAGCAGGTGAGGGGGCTGGCGACCGTTCGCGGCTACCGCAACCTGCCGCGGGGCGATGTCGGCGCTCTCGCGCGAACCGTCGCCGCCTTCTCGACCCTGGCCCACAAGGCTTTCGCCGACGTGTCGGAGGCGGAGATCAATCCGCTGCTGGTCAAGCGTGAAGGCGAGGGCGTCGTGGCGGTCGACGGGCTTGTTTTGCTGAATCGTCGCGCAACCGCCGGCTAGGACAACGTTGTCATCCCGAGTGCGATCAGGCGACCCGGGTCTGCGCCGCTTCGAAGAGCTGGCGGAAATCGTCGAGCACGAAGTAGGTGTTCTGCAGCTTGTCGATCTCGTAGGGCCGGTGCATGACCGTCGCCGCCTCGAAGGGCAGGCGCTCGACGTCCTTGTCCTCGATCGCGTGCTTCACCTCGGCCGCCGAGGAGAGGATGCCCGCGCCATAGGCCTTCAGCCCCTTCGGCGTGCGGATCAGGCCGAACTCGACCGTGTACCAGTAGAGGCGCGCCAGCAGGTCGACCTTGGCGCCGGCCTCGACGCCGCGCTGGCCGTAGAGCTGCATGTAGTCGGCGAACACCGGGTTGCTGAGCAGCGGCACGTGGCCGAAGAAGTCGTGGAACAGGTCCGGCTCGACCAGGTAGTCGAGCTCGGCGCGCGTGCGGATCCAGACCGTGACCGGGAAGCGCCGATGCGCCAGATGGTCGTAGAAGACGGCGTCGGGGATCAATCCCGGCACGCCGACGATGCGCCAGCCGGTCAGCGGCTCGAGGCGCGCATTGACGGCCTCGAAGTCGGGAATGGCGTCGCCGATGCCCAGCACCTTCAGCCCCTGCACGAACTCCTCGCAGGCATGCGCCTCGGCCAGCGCGCTCTGCCGCTCGAGCAGCAGCCGCCACACGGCCTGGTCTTCGGCGGTGTAGCGGCCGAGCTGCTGGCCCACCGTCCAGTCCGGCGCCATCGCGGCATAATCGCCACGCAGGTTCTCGAGAGGGGCGAGGTTCATACTCCCAATATGGGTGGATTGGCGGAGTGAATCCCGGCGAAGACGGGCTGTCGGCAGGCCTGTTTTGGAGGTATCCTCTATAAGATCGGTATCAAATAGGTGATTTTCGCCATGATACCATCGGACGACATAGACAAACGCATTATCGCTGCCTTGCAGGCTGATGGCCGCCTGCCCATCGTCGATCTCGCCGACAAAGTCGGCCTTTCGCCCACGCCCTGCCAGCGGCGGCTGAGGCGCCTGGAGGAGCAGGGCGTCATCATGCGCTACGCCGCGCTGGTCTCCCCGCCCACCGTCGGGTTGGAGCTGCAGGCGCTGGTACAAGTGACGCTCGACGATCATTCCGAGAAGACCGTCGAGGCGTTCGAGGCGGCGATCCGCGCGCGGCCCGAAGTCGTGGCCTGCTATGCCGTGACCGGCGACATGGATTTCCTGCTCCATGTGCTTTCGCCCGATCTGGCGAGCTTCAGCGACTTCGCGCTGAAGGCGTTGCTGCGCATGCCGGGCGTGCGCGGCACGCGGTCGTCCTTCATCATGCAGGCGGTGAAGAGCGATCTGGCCTGGGCGCCCGTCCCTCCGGGACCCGTCGCTCAGGCGCCGGCGAGGACGCGCAGGTAGAGCGGCCGGTCGATGTTGCCGCCGCTCAGGATCAGGCCGACCCTCCGGCCCTTCATCCGGTCGCGCTCCTGCAGCAGGGCGGCGAGGGACGCCGCGCCCGCGCCCTCGGTGAGCTGGTGGCGTGTCCTCGTAGTAGGCGCGCATGGCGGCGGCGATCTCCGCGTCGCTTACCTGCACGATGCGGTCGGCGCCTTTCAGGATCACGGCGAGCGCCTCGGCGTCCGGCCCGCGCACGGCCATGCCGTCGGCCATGGTGTCGGCGCTGTTGGTGGCCAAAACCTTGCCGGCCGCGAAGGACAAGGCATAGGCCGGCGCCTCCGTCGAGACCACGCCGACCACCTTGGTCGCGGGGCTGAGCGCATCGCGCACGGCGATCACGCCGCAGATGCCGGAACCCAGCCCGATCGGGACATAGACGGTGTCGAGCGGCGGCGCGTGGCGGAACAGTTCGAGCGCATAGGTCGCCACGCCGCGCACCAGGTCGCGGTGGAAGGACGGCACCATCACTAGGCCTCGCTCCTCGGCCAGCCTCAGCGCCGTCTCGCGCGCGGCATCGAAATCGTGGCCGGCTTCCACGAGCGCCGCGCCGAACGCCCGCATGGCGGCGTTCTTCTCCACCGAATTGCCCTGCGGCACGACGATGGTGGCGGCAATGCCGGCCTTGCCGGCGGCGAGCGCGATGCTCTGGCCGTGATTGCCGCGGGTGGCGCTGACCACGCCCTTGAGGGTCGGGGTCCCGCGCCTGAGGCAGTCCATGTAGACCAGGCCGCCGCGCACCTTGAAGGCGCCGATCGGCGTGTGGTTCTCGTGCTTCACCCAGATCTCACACCCCGTGCGCTTGGCCAGCAGCGGCCAGGCGTATTGCGCGGTGGGCGGCATGGCGGCGTAGACGATGGCGGCGGCGCTTTCGACTTCCTGCAGGGACAACATCACGCCACTTTGGGCTAAGATGCCCGCTGTTCCAACCGGAGTACCAGATGCCCGTTCTGCCTCGTGCGCTTGAGATCCAGGGAGAAATTGCCGCCATTCGCCGTGATATCCATGCTCATCCGGAGCTGGCCTACGAGGAGGCCCGGACCTCCGATATCGTCGCCGCCAAGCTGCAGGAATGGGGCCTCGAAGTGACCCGCGGTCTGGGCAAGACCGGCCTCGTCGGCACCCTGCGCAAGGGCAATTCGGTGAAGTCGATCGGGCTGCGCGCCGACATGGACTGCCTGCCGATGGACGAGACCAACGACTTCGAGCACCGATCGCAGTATGCCGGCCGCATGCACGCCTGCGGCCATGACGGCCATACCGCCATGCTGCTGGGCGCGGCCAAGGTGTTGAGCGAGAAGCGCGACTTCGAGGGCGCGGTCCATTTCATCTTCCAGCCGGCCGAGGAGGGCGGCGGCGGCGCCCGCGAGATGATCGCCGACGGCCTGTTCGAGAAGTTCCCCTGCGACGCGGTATTCGCCATCCACAACAAGCCCGGCGTGCCGCTCGGCCATATCGTCACGCGCGGCGGGCCGCTGCTCGCCGCCGCCGACCGCTGGGACATCCGCATCGCCGGCCGGGGCGGCCATGCCGCGCATCCCCACCTCACCATCGACCCCATGGTGGCGGGAGCCAACATCGTGCTCGCCCTGCAGACCATCGTCAGCCGCAACATCGATCCCATCGACTCCTCGGTGGTGACGGTCGGCTTCTTCAAGGCCGGCTCGGCCTACAACGTCATCCCGACCGACGTGCATATCGGCGGCACGACGCGCACCACCACGCCGGAGAACCGCGCCCTGGTGAAGCGTCGTATCGAGGAGATCTGTCGCGGCGCCGAGCAGATGCACGGCGTCAAGATCGAGATCGAGCACAAGCCCGGCTACCCGCCGACGGTGAACGATGTCGAGCGCGCCCGCTTCGCCATCGACGTCGCCGCCGAGGTCTGCGGCGTGCACGGCGTGCAGGACAACGTCCGGCCCAGCATGGGCGCCGAGGATTTCTCCTACATGCTGGAGCGCGTGCCGGGCGCCATGGTGTGGCTGGGCAACGGCGGCGGCAAGGAGGCCGTCAGCCTGCACAACTCGCGCTACGACTTCAACGACATGGCCATCCCGTTCGGCGTCAGCTTCTTCGTGCGCACTGTCGAACGCTTCCTCGGCGATCAGCAGGCCTGATCGAACCGACGGCCTGCCGCGATGGAATTCTTTCGCGTCTACGGCCGGGTCATCGGCCTGCTGCGCGCCGAGCGCGGGCTGGCGATCATGCTGGCGCTCGCCAATGTCGCCGTCGCCGCGCTGCAATTCTACGAGCCGGTTCTGTTCGGCCGGGTCGTCGACCTGCTGAGCTCGGCCAAGGACAAGCCCGAGGACCAGCTCTGGCGCGAGGCGCGCCAGCTCCTCCTGCTGTGGACCGCCGTCGGGCTGGGCGGCATCGTGGCCAACATCGTGGTCTCCCTGCAGGCCGACCGCATGGCGCATCGCCGCCGGCTGGGCGCGATGGCGAGCTTCTTCGAGCACGTGCTGGTGCTGCCCTTCGCCTTCCACCATGCCCAGCATTCCGGACGGCTGCTCAAGGTCATGCTGACCGGCGTCGACCATCTGTTCGGCATCTGGCTGTCGTTCTTCCGCGAGAACCTCGCCACCTTCGTGGCCCTGTTCATGATGCTGCCGCTCAGCCTGTTCATGAACTGGCGGCTCGGCCTGCTGCTGATCGTGCTGATCCTGTTCTTCGCCGCGGCCAACGCCTGGGTGGTGGGCCGCACCGACCGGCTGCAGCAGGTGGTAGAGGACCGCCACAGCGAGCTCGCCAGCCGCGCCGGCGACGCCCTGGGCAATATCCATCTGATCCAGAGCTTCGTGCGGCTGGCCGTCGAGACGGGCGAGCTCCATCGCATCATCCGCGAGACGCTGGCGGCTCAGTTCCCGGTGCTGAACTGGTGGGCGCTCCTGTCGGTGATGACGCGGGCGGCCTCGACCATCACCGTCATCCTGATCTTCGTGCTCGGCACCTGGCTCTACACCAGGGGCGAGGCGAGCGTGGGCGAGATCGTGAGCTTCATGGGCTTCGCCACCCTGCTGATCAGCCGCATGGACCAGGCCTCGGGCTTCGTCAGCCGCGTGTTCTTCCAGATGCCGGCGCTGGCCGACTTCTTCCGCGTGCTCGATTCGCAGTCGACGGTTCCCGACAACCCGCACGGCATCGATATCGGCCGCGCCAAAGGCGACATCGAGTTCGACGACATCAACTTCTCCTACGACGGCAAGCGGCCGGCGCTGGTTCATTTCTCGCTGAAGGTGCCGGCGGGGACGAACGTCGCCTTCGTCGGGCCGACGGGCGCCGGCAAGAGCACGGCCCTGTCGCTGCTGCACCGCATGTGGGACGCGCAGTCCGGCATCATCCGCATCGACGGCATCGACCATCGCGACATCAAGCTGGAATCGCTCCGCCGCAACATCGGCGTGGTGTTCCAGGACAGCACCATGTTCTACCGCTCGATCGCCGACAATCTGCGTATCGGCAAGCCCAACGCCACCCAGGCGGAACTCGAGGACGCGGCCCGGCTCGCCGAGGCGCACGACTTCATCATGCGCCAGGCCAACGGCTATGAGACCATGGTGGGCGAGCGCGGCATGACGCTGTCGGGCGGCGAGCGCCAGCGGTTGGCGATCGCGCGGGCGCTGCTGAAGGACCCGCCGATCCTGATCCTCGACGAGGCCACCAGCGCCCTGGACTCCGTCACCGAAGCCCGCATCCAGAAGGCGCTGGCGACGCTGATGCAGGGTCGCACCACCTTCGTCATCGCCCATCGCCTGTCGACCATGCGCGACGCCGACCTCGTGGTGGTGTTCGAGCATGGCCGCATTGCCGAACAGGGCAGCTATCGCGAGCTGATGGCCCGTCGCGGCGCCTTCGCCCGCCTCGTCGCCACTCAACAGGCTGGCATAGAATCTGCCTGATATCCCCTTGGCGGAGCGGACTTGTCCGCCTAAGAGTCCGGCACGGGGAACCTCACGAGGGGCATTCACACATGACAAGATTCGCCACATGGCTGGGCGGCGCGGCCGCCCTCGCGCTGGCGTTGGCCAGCGTGCCGGCCGAGGCGCAGACGCCGATCAAATTCACCCTCGACTGGGTGTTCCAGGGGCCGACCTCGCCGTTCCTGGTGGCGCTGGAGAAGGGCTACTACAAGGCCGAGGGGCTCGACGTCACCATGGACCCCGGCCAGGGCTCGGCCGGCGCCGTGCAGCGCGTCGCCACCGGCGCCTACCAGATCGGCTTCGCCGACGTGAACTCGACCATCGAGTACAACGCCAAGAACCCCGGCAAGGAAGTGCTGTGCGTCTTCATGGCCTACGATTTCGCGCCCTTCGGCGTCTATGCCCTGAAGAAGAGCGGCATCAAGGGCCCGAAGGACCTCGAGGGCAAGAAGCTCGGCGCGCCGGTGTTCGACGCCTCCTTCCGCCTGTTCCCGGCCTTCGCCAAGATCAACGGCATCCACAAGTGGGAGCACGTCAACCTCACCCCGCAGCTGCGCGAGCAGAGCCTGGTGCAGGGTACGGTCGACTTCATCTCGGGCCACTATTTCTCGTCGATGCTCGACCTCAAGGCGCGCGGCGTGAAGTTCGATGACATCGTGGCCATGCGCTACGTCGACTACGGCATGGACGTCTACGGCAACGGCATCGTCGTCTCGCCCGAGATGGCCAAGAACGAGAAGGCCGTGAAGGGCTTCATCGCCGCCACGATCAAGGGCTGGAAGGATGTGATCGCCGACAACAAGCTCGGCATCGCCGCCGCCAAGAAGCGCGACCCGCTGATCGACGAGGCGCTGGAGACCGAGCGCCTGCAGATCTCGCTGCAGACCAACGTGCTCACGCCCTACGTCAAGGCCAACGGCATGGGCGACGTCGACCCGGCCCGCTTCGCGAAGTCGGTCAAGCTGGTGTCCGAGGCGTTCGGCCTGCCCACGGCGCCCGCGCCCGACAAGGTCTTCACCGACAAGTACCTGCCGCCCAAGGCCGACCGGATGGTCGTCAAGTAGGGTCGTGGCGTTCGTCGATCTCAAAGCCGTCAGCCTCACCTACAGGCTCGGCAAGGAGACCACGCTCGCGCTGGCCGACGCCACGCTCGGCATCGACAAGGGCGAGTTCATCGCCGTCGTCGGGCCCTCGGGCTGCGGCAAGTCGACCATCATGAAGCTGGTCACCGGCCTTCTGCCCGCCTCGGGCGGCGAGGTTCGGGTGGCGGGCGAGAAGGTGACGGGGCCGATCAAGGGCGTCGGCATGGCGTTCCAGAATCCGACCCTGATGCCCTGGCGCACCACCCTGGACAATGTCCTGCTGCCCCTGGAGGTGGTCGACCCGTACAAGCGCCGCTTTCGCCGCCATCGCGCCGAGTACGAGCGACGGGCGATGGCGCTCCTGCAGACGGTCGGCCTCGCCGACTTCGCGCTCAAATATCCCTGGCAGCTCTCGGGCGGCATGCAGCAGCGCTCCAATCTCTGCCGCGCCCTGATCCATGAACCCGAGCTCCTGATGCTCGACGAGCCGTTCGGCGCGCTCGACGCCTTCACGCGCGAGGAATTGTGGGGCGTCATGCAGGCGCTGTGGCTGGAGAGGCGCTTCACCGGCGTGCTGGTGACTCACGACCTGCGCGAGGCCGTCTATCTCGCCGACACGGTCTATGTCATGAGCCGCCGGCCGGGCCGCATCGTTCTCACGCGGAAGATCGACGTGCCGCGACCGCGCTCGCTCGCCACGACTTTCGAGCCCCATTTCGTCGGGATCGTCCACGAGCTGCGCGACCGCATCTCGCAGGAGCATGCCCCATGAGGACCGGGCCGTGAACGACATCAGGCGCGAGGCGCTCAAACATGCCATGCCGTGGCTGGCCACCGCGGTCCTGCTGGTCATCTGGGAAGTCGCCTGCATCGTCTTCGATGTGCCCGAGATCATCCTGCCCCGACCGACCAAGGTATTCATCGTGTTCGTGGCCCGCTTCGACATCCTGATGGCCTACTGCTGGGACACGCTGTGGACGACCGTGATCGGCTTCCTCCTGGCGATCGCCGGCGGCCTGCTGCTGGGGCTGGCGATCGGTGCCTCGGCTTTCGTCTATTCCGGCCTCTATCCCCTGCTGATCGCCTTCAACGCCATACCGAAAGTGGCGCTGGTGCCGATCCTGATGATCTGGGTCGGCGTCGGCTCCCTGCCGGCCGTGATCACCGCCTTCGTCATCAGCTTCTTCCCCATCGTGGTCAATGTCGCCACCGGCCTCGCCACCATCGAGCCCGAGATGCGCGACGTGCTCCGCAGCCTGGGCGCCACGCGCACCGAGATCCTGACCAAGGTCGGCATCCCGCGCGCCATGCCCTACCTCTTCGCCAGCCTCAAGGTGGCGATCACGCTCGCCTTCATCGGCTCGGTGATCGCCGAGACGGTCGGCGGCAACAACGGCATCGGCTTCCTCATGCTGTCGGCCAGCGCCCGCAACGACGCGCCAACGACATTCGCCGGCCTGTTCGCCATCGCCATCATGGGCGTGGCGATGTATGCCGTCTGCGCCCTCATCGAAAAGCGCATGACGCGCTGGGCCTTCAGGGGCGAGCTCGTGAGCTAGGTCTTGGGGCCTGCGCGCTCCGGCGAGAGGATCAAAGAACGGCTTCGGCCACCACGCGCAGCGACTCGACCGTCACGCCGCTCAGCAGCATCGAGCCGACCGCATGCTCCTTGCCGGCCTCCCGCCAGGCCTGCAGGCGGTCCTTGATGCGCGCGGCGCTGCCGACCAGCGAGGTTTCGTCCACCAGGGAATCAGGCACCGCTGCGATCGCCTCGCCGCGACGGCCCGAGAGATAGGCCTCCTGGATCTTCGCGGCGGCGTCCTCATAGCCGAGACGCCTGGTGAAGGTGTTGTAGAAGTTCTTCGTTCGGGCGCCCATGCCGCCGATGTAAAGCGCGAGCTCGGGCTTCAGCGCGTCGCGGCAGGCCTGCAGGTCGGGGCCCATGCAGATGCGGACATAGGGCGCGATGTCGAAGTCGGCGAGGCCCCGGCCGCCGGGTCTGCGGGCGATGCCCTCGAGCACCGGCTCGGTCACGAGCCTGGTCTTCTCCGGCGACATGAAGATGGGCAGCACGCCGTCGGCCACCTCGCCCGCGGTCCTGAGGCCGATCGGCGTGATCGAGGCGGCATAGATGGGCATGCTGGGGTCGCCGTGCAGGATGCTCTTCAGCGGCTTGCCGAGTCCGGTCGCGCCGGCGCCCGTGTACGGGATCTGGTAGAGCTCGCCGTCATGCACCAGCGGCGCCTCGCGCTTCAGGATCTTGCGCAGGATCTCGATGTATTCGCGGGTGCGCGCCATCGGCTTGCCGAACGGCACGCCATGCCAGCCTTCGACGACCTGCGGTCCCGAGGCGCCGATGCCCAGCAGGAACCGGTTGTTGGACAGCGCCTGCAGGGTGAGCGCCGTCATCGCCGTGCAGGCCGGCGTGCGCGCCGACATCTGCATGATGCCGGTGCCCGCCCTGATCCGCATCGTGCGGGCGAGAATCCAGGCCGTCGGCGTCACCGCGTCGGTGCCGTAGGCCTCGCCGCTCCACACCGAGTTGTAGCCCAGGCGCTCGGCCTCGAGCACCTCCGCCATCGCGAGGCTGTTGGGCGCGCCGGAATAGCGCAAAAGCATGCCGAGCCGCATGGTCATCTCCTGCAAAGCGGGGCGAGCAGTGGCAGCGCCTCGGATGCGAAACGCTCGATCTGCCGGTCGCGCTCCTCGTAGGGGCCGACGAAGTCGAGAATGACATGGCGCGCGCCCGCCTCATGGAAGCGGCGGATGGTCTCGACGACCTGTTGCGGCGGGCCGAGCGCGCAGTAGCGCTGCGCGGCCTTGCGGAAGTCCATCGCGTAGCGCGTGCTGAGCGAGAGGGTCGCGGCGTCGAGCGCCTTCTCGTAGGTGTCGTCGATGCAGGTGAACAGGAGATGGGCGGTCGCGAACCCGCGCTCGAAGACGCGGCCTGCCGCGCCCGCCGCGGCGGCGATCTTGTCGAGGCTCTGGCGGAACATGTCGGGCGTGACGACGTAGGACATCCAGCCGTCGGTCATCCGCGCGACGCGCCTCAGCGCCGCGTCGGACCGGCCGCCGGCCCAGATCGCCGGCCCGCCGGCCTGGCGCGGCGGCGGCTGCATGGTCACATCGGCGAACTTGAAGAAGCGGCCGTCGTGCGTGGCGGGTTCGCCCGTCCACAGCTTGCGCAGCACCGCGAGGCTCTCCGTGAGACGCCCGCCGCGCTCGGCCAGCGGCACGCCGCAGGCCTCGTACTCCTTGGGGAACTCGCCGCCGACGCCGACGCCGAAGATGAACCGGCCCTCGGTCAGGTGGTCCAGGGTCGAGACCTGCTTTGCCACCGGCGTGGGATGACGCAGCGGCAGGAGGTACACCGCCGTGCCGAGCTGCAGGCGACGGCTCACGACGGCCGCCTGGGCAAGCTGCAGGAAGGGATCGAGGATGGGGAGCGCGAAGGAGACATGATCGCCCACCCACAGCGAATCGTAGCGGCTGCGGTCGACCAGCTCGACCAGCCGGCTGAGCTCGTCGATGGTCGGCAGCCAGGCCCCGATGCCCGGTTCGGTGCGGCGATGGATGGTCTGCACGCCGAGTTGCAGGCGGTCGTCGATCGGCAGGTCCATGCTCTATCCCTCCTCGAAGAAGCTTTCAGGGCTGTCGATCTCGACTAGGCGACCCTTCCGGATCTCAAGGAACCGGTTGGCCACTGTACGCGTGAAGTAGCGATCGTGGCTGACGAACAGGCACGACACGTCGCTCTGCTCGAGCTGCTCCTCGAGATCCTCCTGGCCCTCGATGTCGAGATGATTGGTCGGTTCGTCCAGCAGGTACATGTTGGGCCGCAGCAGTTTCATCCTGAGGAACACCAGGCGGGCGCGCTCGCCATGGCTCAGGATGGCGAGCGGCTCGGGCGTCTTGGCGAAGGGAAAGCCCGCCCCGGCGAGCTGGCGGATCGCGTCCTTCTCGCTGATGCCCTGGACCTCCAGTACATAGTCAAGGAGGGACGTGTCGAGCGGCAGGTCGCGCATGCTCTGGTCGAAATAGACCAGCCGGCAGGCCGGGTTGAAGCGTATCGGCGAGCGGCTGTCGTAGTGCTCGAGGTCGGGATCGAACGCCTGGGCAAGCGCCGTCAGAAGGGTCGACTTGCCGGCGCCGTTGACGCCCAGGAGCGCGATGCGATCGCCGGCCGCGATCGCCAGCCGGTCGATGGCGATCAGCTTGCGGTCGCTGCCCGGGGCCGTGACCGTGAACCCGGCCAGGCGCAGGGCCACCTTGGCGTCGATGTCGCCGTCGGCGAGCTCCAACCGGCGTTCGCGCGCGACGTAGGTCTGGGTGCGCTCCTTCTCGATGCGGGCGATGCGGGTCTCGACGGCGTTCTTGCGCTTGTTGAGGTCGGGGTTCTTGACCGCCCACACCTTGTAGCGCGCCGCGGCCTGCTCCAGGCGCTTGATCTCCTTGTCTTCGAGCCTGGCACGCGCCGCAGCCGCGGCGTCGCGGCGCAGCAGCTCCTCGCGCGCCTGGCTGAAGGGGACCTTGAAGGCGTGCATGCCGTCGCTGCGCAGGAAGAGCGTGCGATCGGTGACGCGGTTCAGGAATTCGCGGTCGTGGCTCACGATCAGCATGGGCACCGGGAAGTCGACGGTGAGCCAGCGTTCCAGCGTGCCGATGTTGGCGAGATCGAGGTGGTTGGTCGGCTCGTCGAGGATCAGGATGTCGGGTTCCTCCAGCCGCGCCGCTGCCGCGATCAGCAGCAATCGTTGCCAGCCGCCCGACAGCGCGCCGAACGGCTGGTCGAGCATCTCATGTTCGACACCGATCTCGTCCACCAGCACGTCGATGCGCCAGTCGTCGTCGTCCAGCCCGACCTTGACGAGGGAGCGGTGCAGCACGTCGCGCACCGGCAGCGCGGCGAGGCCCTCCGGCACGTCCTGCGGCACGCTGCCCAGCCGCAGCCCGCGCGAGCGGATCACCTTGCCGCCGTTCAGCTCCAGCTCGCCGGTCAGGCATTTCAGCAGGGTCGACTTGCCGGTGCCGTTCTCGCCGACCAGCGCCGTCCGGGCGCCGTCGAGCAGGAATGTGATGCCGCCGAAGACGCGGGCCGAGCCGTAGAAGAAGGAGGCCCGCTCCATCCCGAGCACGGCCTGACGCGACGCCATTGCCTGTTCCCCAAAGTCAGGGGAGCAGTACGCCATCCCGAGCAAGGATGCGACCGGCTTTGACCACCAGTTTGCGCCTTGGCCGCGTGGCGACCGCTTCGGGGACCGATCCGGCATCGACCACGATGAAGTCGGCCGGTCCTCCCGCGGCGACGCCGTAGGGCAAGAGGCCCAACACGCGCGCTGCCGCCGCCGACACCATGTCGAAGGCGAGCGCCAGCTCCTCGTCGTGGCGGAAATTGGCGCGGTAGCCGATCATCATGGCGCGCTCGAGCATGTCGCCGTTACCGAAGGGCGACCAGGCGTCCCGGATATTGTCCGAGCCGCCGAACACTTCCACGCCGTGCTCGTGCAGGAGTTTCAGCGGCGGGATGTGGGCGCCGCCCGGTCCGTGGCTCATGATGGCGACGCCGGCCTCGGCCAGCAGGTCGGCGGTGCGCTCGGCGACGTCGGTCGGCACCGAGCCCAGCGCGAAGGCATGGCTCACCGCGACCCGGCCGTTGAGGCCCGCCGCCTCGGTGCGCCGGGCGATGGCGGTCAATTGGGCGATACCGCTCTCGCCGCTGTCGTGCAGATGGATGTCGACGCCGACGCCGCGGCGCTCGGCGATGCCGAAGACGGCGTCGAGATGGCCGTCGAGATCGCCGTCGATGCCCACCGGATCGAGGCCGCCCAGAAGATCGGCGCCCTCGGCGATGGCGGCATCCAGAAGATCGGCGGTACCCGGCGAGCGCAGGATGCCGCTTTGCGGGAAGGCCACGATCTGGATGGTCGCGAGGCCAGCGAAGCGCTCGCGCACCTTCAGGATCTCGTGGAGGTTTCTGAGGCCGAGCTGGTTGTCGATGTCGACGTGGCTGCGCATATGCAGCGTGCCGCTGGCCAGCACCTGGCGCACCAGGTTGGCGCCGGTCTCGGCCTCCGGCACCGTCCGCGCCGCCCGCACCGTGCGTTCGGCCTCGATGCGGTCGGCGACGCGATTGCCGGTCGCCCGGTTGGGCACCCAGGGCAGGCCGAGCAGGGTCTTGTCGAGATGGATGTGGCCGTCGACCAGCGGCGGCAGGACCAGCGAGCCGCCGAGGTCGATCGTATCGCCACCCGCCGTTGGTGCGCCCGAGGCGCGAAGGAGGGCGGCGATGCGCCCTCCCTGGACGTCGATGTGCCGTCGGCTGCCGTCCGGCAGGATGGCGTTGGCGAACAGCACGCCGCTACTTCGCAGCCACCTCGCCCGCTTCCTTGCGGGTCTGGGCGACGGCGGCGCGTGCGGCCATGGCCATGAGGCCGCTGTCGTTGGCGATGGTGACGAAGCGGAAGCCCTTGCCGATCATCTTGGCGGCATAGCCCGCCGTGCCGTTGTGGATGCCGGCGAACAGGTTGCGCTTCTTGATGGCGGCCAGCAGCTTGTCGTAGATCGCCAGAATCTGCGGCTCCTCGCGGTCGAGCTTCGGCACCAGCCCGAGCGACAGGCCGAGGTCGCTGGGGCCGATATAGATGCCGCTGACGCCCGGCACGTCGAGGATGGCGTCGATATTGTCGATCGCCTCCTGGGTCTCGATCATCGGGATGACCAGCACCTCGTCATTGGCCGTGGCCTGGTAGGGCGTCGCCTCGCCATAGGCGCCGGCGCGGATCGGGCCGTTGCTGCGCTTGCCCCTGGGCGGGTAGAGCGCGTAGGAGACCAGCGCCTTGGCCTCGGCCGCGTTGTTCACCATCGGGCAGATCACGCCCCAGGCGCCGCCGTCCAGCACCTTGCCGATGATGCCAGGCTCGTTCCACGGCACGCGCACCAGCGGCGTGATGGGATGCTTGTCCATGGCCTGGAAGCAGGCGACCATCGAATGGTAGTCCTGCACGCCGTGCTGCATGTCGACGGTGACGCTGTCCCAGCCGCACTGCGCCATGGTCTCGGCCGAGAAGCCGCTGGGGATGGCCAGCCAGGCGTTGACGCAGGCCTTGCCTGCCTGCAGCCGCTTTTTCAGCATGTTCGCCATCTTGCGCTTCCCCTTTTCCTCCGATTGAAGAGGGCCGGATCATAGGCGCGTCGGCTGGGCCAAGACCATGAGACTTTGTCGCTCTGCGGTCGGCTCAGCCCTTGACCGCGCCGGCCGCCAGGCCCTCGACGATGTATCGTTGCAGCAGCGCGACCAGGACCACCGTCGGCGCGAGCGCGAGCAGGCAGATCGCCATCATCAGGTTGAAGAAGACATGGACATCGCCCACCAGGCTCGCGATGACGACGGGCAGGGTCATGAAGTCCGGCCGGGCGTTCAGGATCAGCGGGATCAGCAGCTCATGCCAGGAGATAATGAAGACGATGACGCCGCACGCGGCCAGCGCCGGCGTCGCCAGGGGCAGCACGATGCTCACGAAGGCGCCGAAGCGCGTGCAGCCGTCGATGCGCGCCGCTTCCTCGAGCTCGGTCGGAATGGTGTCGAAGTAGGGCGCCAGGATCAGGATCGCATAGGGCAGCAGGAAGCCGGTCTCGGCGATGATGACGCCGCTCAGCGAATTGAGCTGGCCGAACGATCGCATGACGATGTAGAGCGGGATCATCAGCACGATGACCGGCACGAACCGGGCGACGATGTTGGCCTGCAGCAGGAACAGGGTCCAGCGGAAGCGCTGGCGGGCGATGGTGTAGGCGGAGAACGAGCCGAACAGCAGCGTCAGGACTGTCACCGAAACCGCCACGATGGTCGAGTTGGCGAGGGCCGTGTAGAAGCCCTTGATGTTGTCGGGCAGGTAGGTGACCTGATCGAAGATGCGGCCCTTGTGCTCGCCCTTGCTGAGGATGACGGCGAAATTGTCGAACGTGACCTCGAGCGGTAGCAGACGGCGCGTGTCGGCCTGCAGCGCCTTCTCCGACTGGATGCTGCCGATGAACACCGCCGCCACGGGCAGCAGGATGAACAGGATCACCGTCAGGTTGGCGGCATGCAGCAGCAGGCGCGTCGTCGACGACCGGCCGCGCATCACAACGTCACCCGGCGATAGACGAAGCGCATGTAGACCAGGGCGATCGCGCCGATCATCAGGGCGAGGATGTAGGCCGAGGCCGAGCCCATGCCGAAATTGTTGGGTGGCGCGAAGGTGATCTTGTAGCTGTACCAGGCGGCCACCCAGGTGGCGTCGCCCGGCCCGCCCTGGGTGATGGCGAGGATCTCCTCGAACACGGCGAAGGCGAAGGCGGTTCGCAGGATCAGGATGATGGCGATGATCTGGCGCAGCATCGGCAGGGTGATGTGCCAGAAGCGATGCCAGGCGTTGGCGCCGTCGATGGCGGCCTGCTCATAGAGCTCGCGGGGGATGCCCTGCAGCGCCGCATGCACCAGGATGATGGCGAAGGGCAGGGTGCGCCAGACATAGGGGACGCTGACGGCATAGAGCGCGGTGTCGGGATTGCCGGCCCAGTTCACCGGATCGGTTATAAGGCCCGCGGTGAACAGGATCCTGTTCAGGAAGCCGAACTGGAAGCTGTAGAGGAACGACCAGATCAAGCCGTTGGCGATCGGCGGGATGGCGTAGGGCAGCAGGATCAGGACTCGCGTGACCCGCGATGTCCAGACGCTCGACTGGTTGATGAGCAGCGCGATCAGCACCGCCAGCACGATCTCGCTGCTCACGGTGACCACGGTGAAGATCAGCGTGTTCTTGATGGCGACCCAGAACAGCGGATCCTCGAGCACGCGGCTGTAGTTCTCCCAGCCGTTGAACGGGAACACGCCGCGCCTCAGTTGGGCGAGGCCGACGCGATGCACCGACAGATAGGCCGCGTAGGCGATCGGGTAGGCCAGCACCAGGCCGAGGCACAGCAGCGTCGGCAGGTTCATGAAGAAGGCGAAGTGCGACGCCCGCATCTCGCGCCGGAACCACGGCGTGCGGACTCGCCGCACTCCGACGACGATATGCTGGGCCTGGGTGGTCAGGATTCAGACCTTGCGCTTGGCGTCCGCGATGCCCTTGATCAGGTTGTCGCAGCATTGATCCGCGGTGATCTGCCCGGTCAGGCACTTCTGGACCTCGATGTTGAGCTGGTCCGTCCACGGGAAGTGCCAGGGCTGGTAGACCGACGAACAGGCGTCGCCGATATAAGACGCCTGGTCCCAGATCTTGAGCAGGGTCGGGACGTCGCCCCACGGCGCCCAGCCGAGCTTGATGGCGTCGCTGTTCATCACCGACGTGTAGCCGGAGCCCAGCATGGCGTCCTTGGCCAGGCTGACGGCCTGCGTGTAGTTGCCGTCCTTGGTCTTGCCGCCGAGATACTGCAGCAGCTTCCACGCCCATTCCTTGTCGCGGTTGGCCGACGACAGGAAGTAGACGTGGGTGACGCCGATCGTCTTGCCGTCGCCCGGCGAGCCCAGCGCCTTGACCTTGCCGGCGATCGGCGACTGGGCCGGATCGTTGCAGATGTTGAGGCCGTAATGATGGTTGGGTCCGCGATAGAGGTTCTTGCCGGCGCCGAACGCCTTGGCGCCGCTGGTGAACTGCACCTTCAGCGATTCGGGATCGGCGATGTCGAGGCCCTTCTCGAAGGTGTTGGCCCACCATTTCAGCGTCTCGCGCGCGACCGAGCCGTCGCCCAGCATGTGGTTGCCCTGCTTGTCGAAGAAGGTGCCGCCGCGGTTCCAGGTCATCTGGTACCAGGTGCCCGGCAGCTGCTCGAGGCCGACGCCCGCGATCCACAGGATGGGATAGCGCGACACGCCGTCCTTCTTGGCCTTGACGCAATGCTCGATGAATTCGTCGTAGGAGGCGAAGGGCTTGTCGATCTTGAGCTTCTCCAGCATGTCGGCGTAATAGTTCCATATCCAGACCGCGGAGAAGTAGGGCAGGCCCATGGTCTTGCCCTGGATCGTTGCCACCTGCTTGGTGAAGGGCGTGAAGTCTTTGATGTAGTCGGCGGCGCCCGGCAGGCCGTCGATCGGCTCGGCCAGCCCCTGGTTGACGAAGTTGGGGAAGGAGAAGGGCGAGGATTGCGAGACGTCGATCTTCTCGCCGGCCGCGAACATGGTTGCGAGCTTGGTTGGATGGTCGTTGAAGGAGGAGATCGTCGAATTGACCTTGACGCCCCAATCGGTCTCGAACTGCTTGGCGATGCGCGTGTAGATGTCGCCGTAGGTCCACACGACGAAGTTCACGCGGTCGACCTTGCTCTTGGGCGCCACGCTCCAGGGTCCGCCCTGCTGGCCGAAGGCGCCACCCGACAGGCCCGTCAGGCCGAGCCCGGCGGCCGCACCGAGAACACGACGCCGGCTCAACTCCCATTTGCCGATGAAGTCGTCACTCATGTCATGCCCCCGTGCTGGTGATGATCCGAAGTCTGTCGCCAGACCGGCATCGGATGTAGAAAAGGTGCAGCAAAAAGCACGCCACTGTGGATTAACGGCCCGTATGCGGCTAGAGGCGAATTCATGACCCTGTTGTCCTTGCGGGCCGGCCGGCTCTCCGTCGATCTCGCGCCGCAGGCCGGCGGATCGATCGCGCATTTCCGGATCGACGGCACAACCGATCTCCTGCGGCCGATGACGGCCGAGGCGATCGCTTCCGGTCGCGGCAACAATGCCGCCGGCTTCCCGCTGGTGCCCTTCTCCAATCGCATCGCCGGCGGGCGTCTCGCCTTCGAGGGCCAGGACATACGGCTCAAGCCCAACTGGCCCGGCGTGCCCCATCCCATGCACGGCGACGGCTGGGCGCGGGCGTGGGACGTGCTGCGGAGCGACGCCCGGTCGGCCGAGATCGCCTACACCCACGACGATGCGCGCGCAGAAGGCGGCTGGCCGTTCCGCTACCGCGCCCGCCAGTCCTATCGGCTCGACGACGAGCGGTTCACGGTGCGCCTGTCGCTGGAGAACCTCGAGCCGCACGACGTGCCCGCAGGTCTTGGTCTTCATCCCTTTTTCGTGCGCGATTCGGAGACCGAGCTCTCCTGCCGCACGCAGGCCGTCTGGCTGAGCGACGCCGAGGTCCTGCCGACGGAACGCATCGCCGTGCCGCCGCGGTGGGACTTCGCCAAGCCGCGTCGCGTCGACGAGCTCGTGCTCGACAACTGCTTCGACGGCTGGGATGGCCGGGCGAACGTCGTCTGGCCGCGCCGACGGCTGGGACTCGAGCTCACGGCGAGCGAGCCGTTCCGCCATCTCGTGATCTATGTTCCGCCCGGCCGTCCATACTTCTGCGTCGAGCCGGCCAGCCACGCCAACGGCAAGGTTGGCCAGTCTCCCCTGGGGCCGGGCGCCACGCTGGCCGGCGAGATCGTCTTCCGACTCTCAACGCTGTGAGGATCCATGCCGGCCTTCGCTTCCTATCCCAGCCTCAAGGATCGCGCCGTTTTCGTCTCGGGCGGCGGCTCGGGCATCGGCGCCTCGATCGTCGAGCACCTGGCCGAGCAGGGCGCCAAGGTGGGCTTCGTCGATATCGACGAGGCGGCCTCGAAGGCCCTGGTGGCCAAGATCGCGGCGGCGAGCCATCCCGCGCCGCTGTTCGCCAAGTGCGACGTGCGCGACATCGCCGCCTACCAGGGCGCGATCGGCGACATGGCCGGCCGGCTGGGCCCGTTCACCGTGCTGGTCAACAATGCCGCGCGCGACGATCGTCACGCGATCGAGGAGGTGACTCCCGATTTCTGGGACGAGCGCATCGCGGTCAACCTGCGCCATCAATACTTCGCCATCCAGGCCGTGCTGGCCGGCATGAGGAAGGCGGGCGGCGGCTCGATCGTCAATTTCAGCTCGGTGAGCTACCACGCGCTTGCGCCCAGGCTGTCGGTCTACCAGGCCGCCAAGGCGGCAGTAGTCGGTATGACGCGCGGCCTGGCGCGTGATCTCGGGCCCGACCGGATCCGGCTGAATTCGATCACGCCGGGCTGGATCATGACCCAGCGCCAGATCGATCTCTGGCTGACTCCCGAGGCAGAGGCCGGGCTGATGCAGGCGCAGTGCCTCAAGGAGAAGCTCTATCCGCCCGACATCGCACGCATGGTCCTGTGGCTGGCCGCCGACGACAGCCGGCTGGTGACGGCGCAGAATTTCGTGGTCGACGGGGGCCGTATGTGAGGGCAGCCGTTGGTTTCCTGGTTGGGGTCTTCCGGCACCTGCTGCCGTCGACGCTCTATTTCTTCGTCGCCTTCAACCTGATCGTCTTCACCACCAACCTGTTCATCCACGACTACTGGTTCAGGCTGTCGGGCTTCCTGCTCGCCACCACGACGGCCCTGATCGTGGGCAAGGCCGTCCTGGTGGCCAACAGGATCCGCCTGATCGACCGCTTCCGCGGCGCGCCGCTGATCCAGCCCATCCTCTACAAGTCGATCTTCTATACGCTGATCGTCCTCGTGGTGCGCATCGCCGAGCGCTTCATCCATATCGCCTTCGACGATCGCGGCGTCAGCATTGCCTTCGACTCGGCGGTGGCCGACTTCAGTTGGCGGCGTTTCGCGGCCGTCCAGATCTGGCTCCTCACCTGTTTCCTGATCTATGTCACGGCGACGGAACTCAGCGCGCTGCTGGGCGAGGGCCAGATGTTCCGCCTGTTCTTCCGCCACCGTTCCAGCCAGCACCGGCTGACGCGCCGCCAGCATGTGCGCGCCCTGATGGAGCTCAGCCAACTCGCCGAGGCGACGCCGCGCGACAAGCTGCTCGATCCGGCGACGCCGCAAGGCAGCCGGCTGATCGCCATCGTCGACGCCTTGCGCCAGCGGCCCGGCTGAATCCCGTCCCATGGCGCGCCGGCCGGTGGCGCGGCACGACGCGGTGCCGATGACTGGTACGATCCGTGCATGATTTTACCTGATCTTCATTGCACGGGAGACGAATGTGATTTCAACTCATCGGTTCTCGAGGAAACAATTTCCTTGCCGTCGATGACGGCCATGCAACGCTCCGCGCCCCTCCCTCCGGGTCCCCAGTCGGCACCGGAACCCCGCATTCGAAAGGCTTTTCCATGGTCGTAGTCAGTCGTCGTGTCGCCTTCGGCGCTGTTGCCGCACTCGCTTTGGGATCGGTCGTCCCGGCCGTCGCGCAGACGGGGCCGGCCAAGGGCGAGCCCATCTATCTCGGCGTCAGCGGGCCGCTGACCGGGCCCAACGCCCAATACGGCGCGCAGTGGAAGCAGGGCTTCGATCTCGCCCTCGATGAGATCAACGGCTCGGGCGGCATTCATGGCCGGCCGCTGGCCTACATCTTCGAGGACACGCAAAGCGATCCGCGCCAGTCGGTCGCCGTGGCCCAGAAGTTCGTCGCCGATCCGCGCATCGTGGTCGAGCTCGGCGACTTCGCAAGTCCCGCCTCCATGGCGGCCTCGCCGATCTACCAGAAGGCGAAGCTCGTGCAGTTCGGCTTCACCAATTCGCATCCCGATTTCACCAAGGGCGGCGACTACATGTGGAGCAATTCGGTCAGCCAGGCCGACGAGCAGCCGCTCAGCGCGGCCTACGCCGTGAAGCGCCTGGGGCTGAAGCGGATCGCCGTGCTCCATCTCAACACCGACTGGGGCCGCACCAGCAAGGACATCTTCGTCAAGGCCGCCAAGGACATGGGCGCGGAGATCGTGGCCACCGAAGGCTACATGCCGGACGAGAAGGACTTCCGCTCGACCCTGGTGCGCGTGCGCGACGCCAAGCCGGACGGCCTGATGCTGATCTCCTACTACTCCGACGCCGCGCTGATCGCCCGCCAGGTCAAGCAGGCCGGGCTCAACCTGCCGATCGTGGCCGCAAGCTCGGTCTATTCGCCCAAGTTCATCGAGCTGGGCGGCGACGCCGTCGAGGGCGTCTTCACGGCGTCGCGCTATTTCCCCGACGATCCGCGGCCGCAGGTGCGCAACTTCGTCACCAAGTTCAAGGCCAAGTACAACAAGGAGCCCGACGCCTTCAACGCCTACTCCTACGACACCATGATCCTGATGGCCCAGGTGATGCGCGAGTTTGGCATCACCCGCAAGGACATCCATGATGGGCTGGCCAAGGTGAAGGATGTGCCCAGCGTGATCTTCGGCAAGACGACGTTCGATCCCAAGACCCGCCGCGTGTCGGGCGCGAAGAATGTCGAGCTGGTCGTCAAGAACGGCCGCTTCACGCTGTGGGAGGGCGGCCCGGCAGTCCGCTAGTCATAGCTCCTCCCAGCGCGCAGTCCGCGCTGGGAGGGGGACCCTAAACCTTCGCGGATTCTTCCCTCTTGGCATCCTGGATCGACTACACCATCAACGGCGTCATCATCGGCAACATCTACGCGTTGCTGGCGGTCGGCCTCGCTTTGATCTTCGGCGTGAGCCGGCTGATCAATTTCGCCCACGGCTCGGTCTATGTCGTGGGCGCCTATGCCGGCTTCGTGGCGGAGACCCGTTTCGGCACGCCCCTGCCGCTCACCATGATCATCGTCGTGGCCGTCGGCGCGCTGCTCGGTCTCGGCATCGAGCGGTTCGGGCTTCGTCCGTTGCAGGGCTATGCCCATATCGCGCCGCTGCTCGCCACCATCGGCCTCAGCTTCGTGCTCGACCAGCTCGTCCAGCTCACCTTCTCGCCCGACCCGCGGGCCCTGCCGAGCGAGCTCCTGGACCGGCGCTTCCCGCTCGGCTCGGGCACCATCGGCGCGCTCGACCTCTTGATCGCCTTCACCGGCATCGGCAGCGCCGCGCTGCTCTTCTGCTTCCTGCGCTTCACGCGACTGGGCTGGGCCGTGCGCGCCACGGCCCAGGATCGCGACGCCGCCCAGCAGATGGGCGTCGACGTCAATGCCGTGAACCGCACGGTGTTCGCCATCGCCTCCGGCCTCGGTGCCTTGAGCGGCCTGCTGGTCGGCATGTACTACAACTACATCGACCCGGCGATGAGCTTCCAGGCGACCCTGAAGGGCGTCGTCGCCCAGGTCGTCGGCGGCGTCGGCAACGTGCCCGGCGCCATCGCCGGCGGCATCCTGCTCGGCCTGGTCGAGAGCTACGGCATCGCCCTGTTCGGCACGAGCTACCGCAATCTCTTCGCCTTCATCCTGCTGGTCGCCATCCTGGTGCTGCGGCCCAACGGCCTGTTCGCCAGCCGTCGCCGCACGCCGCCCGAGCCGATGACCGGCACCTTCATCGCGCCGTCGAAGCCGGTGAACATACCCTCGACCGTGCTGATGGGCGCTGCCGTGGTCGCGGCCCTGCTGCCGCTGGTCGTGCCCAATCCCTATGTCCTTCAGACCCTCACCAACTCCTGGCTCTACGGCCTGCTGGGGCTCAGCCTCACCCTGGTCGCCGGCACGGTCGGTCTCATCTCGCTGGGCCATGCGGCGCTGCTGGCCATCGGCGGCTATGCCTCGGCGCTGCTCTCGCTCAATCTCGGCGTGCCGGTCACCCTGTCGATCCTCGCCGCGGGCCTCATCACGGCGGCGCTGGGCACGATCCTGGTCTTTCCGTCCTTCCGCCTGCGCGGCCATTACCTGTCGATCGCGACCCTGGCCATCGGCGAGATCGTCGGGCTGGTCATCCTCAACTGGGAAAGTCTGACGCGCGGCCCCATCGGGGTTTCCGGCATCCCCTCGCTGTCGCTGTTCGGCATCGAGCTCGACACCGACCGATCGGTCTACTGGTTCACGCTCGCCATCCTGGTCGGGCTGGCGGCCCTGCAGTTCCGGCTCCTGCGCTCGCATCTCGGCCGCGTGCTGCGGGCGGTGCGCGACGACGATGTCGCCGCCCGCTCCTATGGCGTGGGGCTCGATCGCTACAAGGCGCTGGCCTTCATCGTCGGCGGCTTCGTCGCCGGCGTGAGCGGCGGCATCACCTCGCATATCTATTCCTACATCAACCACGAGACGTTCAACTCGCAGCTTTCCATCCTCGCGCTCACCATCGTCATCCTGGGCGGCATGGGCAACGTGACCGGTGCGATCGTGGGCTCGGTGATGCTGGTCGGCCTGCCCGAGGTGTTCCGCGTCGCCGCGGAGTATCGCGTGCTGATCTACGGCATCGTGCTGCTGCTCCTGGTCCGCTTCCGGCCGCAGGGCCTGTTGGGCACGGTATGACGCGGCTGCTCCAGATCCGCGGCCTGATGCGCCGCTTCGGCGGGCTCAAGGCCGTGGACAATGTCGATCTCGACGTGGCCGAGAGCGAGTTCGTCAGCATCATCGGCCCCAACGGCGCGGGCAAGACGACGCTGTTCAACCTGGTGACCGGCCTCGACGATCCCGATGCCGGCACGGTGCAGCTCGACGGCCGCGACATCACCCGGCTCGCCGCCGAACGCCTGGCCGCGCTCGGCGTCGCCCGCACCTTCCAGCACGGCCGCGTCTTCGCCAATCTCAGCGTGCTCGACAATGTGCTGGTCGGCGCGCATGTGCGCTTCAAGGCGGTGCGGCCGTCGTGGCCCGTGCCGTTCTCGCTGCTGGAGCCCCTGGCGGAGCTGGCGCTCGCCCTGGTCCGGCCCGGCCCGGTCGGCGTCGAGGAGAAGCGCATGCGCGAGGAGGCCCTGGAGATCCTGTCGCGTTTCGGCGAGCGGCTGCTGCCGCGCAAGGACAATCCGGCCTACAGCCTGTCCTACGCCAATCGGCGCCGCGTCGAGATCGCCCGTGCGCTGGCGCTGCGGCCGCGCCTTCTCATGCTCGACGAGCCGACGGCGGGCATGAACCAGACTGAGACCGCCGAGATGCAGGCGCTGATCGGCGATCTCAAGCGGTCCGGCCTCACCATCCTTCTCATCGAGCACAAGCTCGACATGGTGATGCAGCTTTCCGACCGGGTGGTCGTCATGGACGAAGGCTCGGTGATCGCCAACGGCAAGCCGGCCGAGGTGCGCAACGATCCGGCGGTCATCGAGGCCTATCTCGGCCATCGCCGCGGCGGGCAGCCCGGCACGTCCGTCGCGGAGGCCGCGCAATGAGCGAACAGGCGAGCGAGCCGTTCCTTTCCGTCGAAGGCGTCAATACCTTCTATGGGCCGGTGCAGGTGCATTTCGACCTCACCTTCACCGTCGGGCGCGGGCAGATCGTCTGCCTGCTGGGCGGCAACGCCAGCGGCAAGTCGACGACCATGAAGATCATCCTCGGCCTGGTGAAGCCGGCCTCGGGCGTTGTGCGCCTGGACGGCAAGCCGCTCACCGGCCTCACCACGCCGCAGATCGTGCGGCGCGGCGTGGGCTCGGTTCCCGAGGCGCGCCGCCTGTTCGGCGACATGAGCGTGCGCGAAAATCTCCTGATGGGCGCCTACAGCCGCAAGGACCAGCCGGCCATCGCCCAGGATCTCGATCGCGTGCTGGGCCTGTTCCCCAAGCTCGCCGAGCGGCTGGCGCAGCGCGCCGGCACCCTGTCGGGCGGCGAGCAGCAGATGGTGGCGATGGCGCGCGCGCTGATGGGTCGGCCGGCGCTGATCTGCATGGACGAGCCGACCATGGGGCTCTCGCCGCTCTGGGTCGATCGCGTCCTCGACCTCATCGCCACCATCAACCGCGAAGGCGTCACGGTCTTCATGGTCGAGCAGAATGCGAGCCTCGCGCTCGAGATCGCCCATCACGCCTACGTGCTGCAGACCGGCCGTATCGTGCTCGACGGCCCGGCCGCCGCCCTGCGCTCCGATCCGCGCATCCGCGACGCCTATCTCGGCGGCCAGGAGGCGGCCTAGCTCGAAGCCGCCTCAGGGTGAGGGGCTTCTAGGGAATCTCGTAGACCGCCACTTCCGCGGCGACGCCGCGCAAGGCGTGGCTTTGCGCGATCGGCTTCTGGCCGTTGCTGACCAGCAGGCTGGCGCTGCGCGGATTGTGGATCACGGGAGCCGTCGCCAGGATCGAGCGCGACAGGGCCAGGCCCTGCACGCGCGAGGCGATGTTCACGGTCTGGCCGAAATAGTCCTGCCGCTCGTTCAGGTTGACGGCGAGGCAGGGGCCTTCATGGATGCCGATCTTGAGCAGCAGGTCCTCGCGGCCGTGGGTCTCGTTCAGCCGGCGCATCGCCTCGCGCATGCGCAGCGCGGCGGAGAGCGCGTGGTCGGGCGTGAGGAAGGTCGCCATTACCGCATCGCCGATCGTCTTGACGACGGCACCGTTCTCGGCCCCGACGATCTCGTTCAGGGTGCGGAAATGCTCACGCACCAGGTCGAAGGCCACAAGGTCGCCGACCCTCTCGTAGAGCTCGGTCGAGCCCTTGAGGTCGGTGAACAGGAAAGTGAGGCTGGTGATCTTCAGCCGCTGGTCGACGTCGAGCGTGTCGGTGCGATAGATGTCACGGAAGGTCTGGTTCGACAGCAGGCGCTTGGCCGTGAGGAACGGCCGGCGCTTGCCGGTGAGCGCGTTCAGGGCGTCGTTGACGAGGAAGACCGCGGGCAGCACGCGCATGCCGGTGCGGTTGTCGAGCGAGAGGCGTAAGGGGCCCGGCCGCAGCTCCGTGATCGATGTCGTGGCGTGTACGTTGTGGTAGACGAGCGCCAGGTTCTGGCGCTCGCCGGTCGGCTCGCCCTTCACCTCGATGAATTGTGCCGAGTGCGTCGCCGGCTCCAGCACGATGACGAAGCCTTCCGGGAGCTGCAGCGACAGCAGAGCCTTGTCGCCGGCCGGCAGCTCGACGGCGTCGAGCGTGAGCTTCTGCATCGCCGCCTCGAAGTCCTCCTCGGGCAGCTCCACGCCGGTGCCCCAGAAGACCTGGCGGTAATATTCCCAGATCGGCAGCTCGTCTGGATTGTGCGCCGCGATGCGTCGCGCGCGGGGGCTCACCGTGAAGCTCACCTCCACCATGTCGTCGAGCGTCGGCTCATTGTCGAGGTTGCAGAAGGCACAGTGATATTGGCTGGAGCGCACGTTCTTGAGCGACGTATTGGCGTCGAGCACGCCGCCGCAGCTCGGGCACAACACGTTCCACGACATGTCGAACAGGCCGATCTGCCCGGCATGCAGGAACGCCGCGACCGCCCGCTCCTCGTCGAGCCCTTCACGCCGGGCGAAGTCGAGTACGTTGACACGATTGAGCCGCCGGTCAGGCGCCTCCCGGACCAGCCGTTCGAGAGCGGTAACGCAATCGTCGCCGGCTGATTGCCTCAAGACTGCAAGGAGTGATTGTGCTTCGCTCATGGTCGGACCCCGTCCAGACGAGATGGCGTTGGGAAAGGCCCGTTCAAGCCGAAATGGCCCCCAAATTACCTCATGTGTTTAAGGCGGGAGTCCTCGATCCAGCCTGCCAGCAATGCCGTCAGTTCACGCGGTCGCTCGAGCGGCGCCATGTGGCCGCAATCCTCCAGGATGGCGAAACGGGCACGCGGCAAATGCTGCGCCATGCGCTCGGTCTCGGCGAAGCTGCGCAGGCGGTCCTGCCGGCAGGCCACGACCAGCGACGGGCAGGCGATGCGCTCGAGGTCGGCATAGCCGTCTCGACGCACCAGCGCCGCCTGCCGCGCCCGCACCTCGCGGCCGAGCCTTTGCTGCATGCCGCGCAGGCGGGCGATCAGCACGGGGTCGTTCCCGCGGTCGGGATGCAGTCCCAAGGCGGTGGAGGGCGCTCCCGACGTCGCGCGCGGCGGCCGGCCGCCCGGCCCGTGGTCTGTCTGGCGCAGCCTGGTCTCCTCCTCCGAATAGCCGCGCGCCGACGAGGCGATGAAAGCGACGCCACCCACCCGGTCGGGTGCCAGCAGTGCCAGCACGCGCGCCACGAACCCGCCCATCGAGAAGCCGACCAGCACGAAACGCTCGGGCGCCTCGTCCAGCACGCGTCGCGCCATGCCTTCGAGCGTGGAATCCTCGTAGACGTTGCCATAGTGGAGGCGACCCAGCGCCTCGAGATCCGGGACCATGTCGGTCCACAGATCCCGGTCGCACATGAAGCCCGGCAGCAGGACGAGATCGCGCAAGTGGCTTCGCTACTTCTTCAATGCCCTGAAGATCTTCCCCGAATTGGTGACGAAGCCGAAGCACTTCTTGACGTTCCACACCGTGGCCTCGGTGCAGAAATCGGGCGAGGTCGTGCCGCAGCAATCCTCGACCATCACGCAGCCGTAGCCCAGGAAGTTGGCGTCGGTCAGCGAATGCAGCACGCACTGGTCGGTGTTGACGCCGGAGAACAGCACGGTGCGCGTGCCGAGGTTGCGCAGGATGGAATCGAGTGGCGTGTCCCAGAAGCCAGAGATGCGATGCTTGTCGACCAGGATGTCCTCGGGCTTCTGCTCGAGCTCGTCGACCACGGCGGCTGCCCAGGAATCCTTCTGCAGCACCGGCGATCCGGTGCCCGGCACCGGCTCGCCCACGCCGACGCCGCTACCGGTCGGCTTGTAGAGATGGATCTGGTTGGGCGGCATGTTGGCGAGGTCCGGCCGCGTGCCCCAGTTGACCCAGATCACCGGCACGTCCGCCTTGCGCAAGGCCGGCAGCAGCTTCTGCAGCGGCTTGATCGGCTTGCGGTCGGGCTCGACGTCGACGCCGAGATAGTCGCACCAGCCGCCCTTGGTGCAGAAGTCGTTCTGCATGTCGATCACGATCATGGCGGTGCGCTTGAGATCGACGGTGATGTTCTGCGGTGCCGCCGGGATCTTGAGCGGAACCGGTTTGGCCGTGGCCCTCGCCATGTCCACTTCGCGGGCACTGGCCCCCCAGACGTAGCCGGCGCGCGGAGCGCCGAGAGAATGCAATTTGTTGGTCATCGATCTCCCCAGGAGGGTCTTGTGATTGCAGCGCAGGGAAGCAAGTTCCCTGCCACTTGGCACGCTGATTGCCTGTCCCTCATGGAAGATAAACGCCAATGGGGAAGGGGGCGACCATGAACGGCAATTTCGATCGTCGTGGATTTCTGGCCGGGACCGCAGGGGCTGCAGGCCTTGTGATGCTGGGCGCTCTCGGCGCGGCGGCGCGGGCGGCAGGCCCGCTCACGGTCGGCGTGCTGATCCCGGGCTCGAAGTCGGACAAGGGCTGGATGGAATCGGGCTACGACGGCATGAAGGCGGCCGAGAAGAAGCTCGGCGCGAAGGTCGCGGTCAAGTACATCGAGAACGTCAAGTTCGGCGACATGGAGCAGGTGCTGGTGGCGCTGGCCGGCAAGAACGAGCTGGTGATCGGCATCGGCGGCCAGACCCAGGCCTCGGTCTTCAAGGTGGCGCCGCGCTTCCCCAAGGTGAAGTTCGCCATCATCGGCGGCAACGCCGATCCCAAGAAGCCCGCCAGCGTCTCGGGCTACGACGTGCGTCAGGCCGAGATCGCCTTCGCCGCCGGCGCGGCGGCCGCCATGCTGTCCAAGACCGGCGGCGTCTCCTATGTCGGCGGCCTCGAGATCCCGGCCATCAAGAATGCCGGCATCGAATTCGGCAACGGTGCGCGCTACATCAATCCCAACATCAAGTATTTCGAGAGCTACACCGGCGACTTCGACGACGTCGCCAAGGCCAAGGAAGCCACGCTCGCCGCCATCGCCCAGGGCGCGGACATCCACTACCACATCCTCAATCTCGGCCTGCGTGGCATGGAGCAGGCGGCGCGCGAGAAGGGCACGCACATCATCGGCAGCTATACCGACCGCTGCGGCACCGATCCGCTCTATGTCGCCTATTCGATCACCGGCGTCGGCTTCCAGGTCGAATACGCCATGGAGCACGTCGCCGACGGGACGTGGAAGCCGGAGTTCAAGCCGTTCGGCCTGGCCATGGGCCCGCAATCGTCCGACATGATCATCTGCAAGGCCACGCCCGAGCAGAAGGCCAAGCTCGAGGCGATCAAGAAGGACCTGCTGTCGGGCAAGATCAAGGTCCTCGACGCCTGATCCCGGACGGGGCGACGACGCGATGGATCAGCCGGCTCAAGCGCCGCTGCTCTCGCTCGACAATCTGGGCAAGCGCTTCGGCAGCCTGCAGGCTCTGGAGGGCGTGAGCCTCGGCGTCCAGGCCGGCACCGTGCAGTGCCTGCTGGGCGAGAACGGCGCGGGCAAGTCGACGCTCTGCAACCTGATCTTCGGCGTCTACGAGCCCAGCACCGGTCGCATGACGTTCGACGGCAAGCCCTGGGCGCCGGCCAGCCCGGCCGTCGCGCTGGAGCAGGGCATCGCCATGGTTCACCAGCATTTCAGCCTGGTGCCGCGCATGACCGTGGTCGAGAACCTGATGCTCGGCCAGGTCAGGGGCATGCTGCACCGCCACGAGTTCGGCGCGCGCATCCGCGACATCGCCGAGCGCTTCGGCTTCGCGCTCGATCCCGATGCCGTGGTGGGCGAGCTGTCGGTCGGCGAGCGCCAGCGCGCCGAGATCGTGAAGTGCCTGATGCGCGATCCCAAGCTGCTGGTGCTCGACGAGCCGACCGCCGTGCTGCCGCCTGGGGAGATCGGTGCCCTGCTCGAGATCTGCCGCAAGGTCGCCGATTCCGGCCGCGCCGTGATCCTGGTCACCCACAAGCTTGCCGAGATCGCCAAGGTCGCCGATCGCGTCGCCGTGCTGCGCACCGGCCGGCTGGTCGCCGACGAGAGCATGGCGAGCGCCGACATGGCCACGCTGGTGCACGCCATGGTCGGCCGCGAGGTGAAGCCGCTCGACGTGGCCCTGGCCGAGCCCGACGAGGCTCCTTCGGCCCAGGCCTCTGACGGCGAGGTCTTGGACGGCGAGGTCTCGGATGGACTGCCGGGCTTCGCCCTGGTGTGCGACGGCCTCACCGTCCAGGACCGCCACGGCGCCGTGCGGCTGGACAATTTCACTCTGGAAATCCGCCCGGGCGAGGTGGTCGGCCTGGCCGGCGTCGAGGGCAATGGCCAGAGCGAGCTCGGCATGGTGCTGGCGGGCCTGCTGCCTCCGACCGACGGCCATTTCTATATCGGCGGCACCGAGCTCACCCATGCCGGCGCGGCGGCGGTGACGGCGGCGGGCGGCGGCATCGTGCCGGAGGACCGCCATGCCGTGGCCTGCGTCACCGGAATGTCGGTGGCCGAGAACATGTACCTGAACAAGCTCGACCGGTTCACGCGCTTCGGCCTGCTGCAGCGGCGCGCTCTGAACGAGGCGGCACGCCGGCAGATGCACGACTTCGACGTGCGCGCGGCCGGTCCCGACGTCGCCTTCTCGGGCCTGAGCGGCGGCAACCAGCAGAAGGCGGTGCTGGCGCGCGAGCTCACGCTCGACCCGCTAGTCGCCCTGATCGCCGCCCAGCCGACGCGCGGCCTCGATGTCAGCGCCGTCGAGGCGGTCTATCGCCAGATCCGCGCCGCCGCGCGCCGCGGCGTGGGCGTGCTGCTGATCTCCAGCGAGCTCGACGAGCTGATCGCCGTCGCCGACCGCATCGCCGTGCTCTATCGCGGCCGGCTGGTGGGCGAGCGTCCGGCCGAGATGGGCGAGCGTCCGGCCATCGGCGCGCTGATGTCGGGCCAGCTCGCATGACCACGCACGCCCTCTCTCTTCCCGACCGGCGCCGCCTGCTCGGCATGTCGATCCCCTTCATCGCCGTCCTCGGCTCGATGGCGGTCGGCCTGCTGCTGATCGCCGTCGCCGGCAAGTCGGTGCCCGACGCCATCGACGCTTTCTTCGACGGCGCCTTCGGCAATGCCTTCGCCGTCGGCGCCTCGATCAACCGCGCCGTCGCGCTCGCCCTGGTCGGCTTGGGCTTCATCTTGGCCTTCCGCGCCAATTTCACCAACGTCGGCGGCGAGGGCCAGATCGCCGTGGGCGGCATCGCCGCGACCGCGCTGGCGCTGTGGCCGCCGGTCGCCGGCCTCCCGCTTGGCCTCGCCGTCATCGTGCCCCTGCTGGGCGGCACGCTGGCCGGCGCGTTCTGGGGCGGCATCGCCGGCTTCATGAAGGTGCGGTTCGGCACCAACGAGGTGATCAGCACCCTGCTGCTGGGCTTCGTGGCGCTGCTGATGGTCTATTGGTGCGTGCAGTCGACGGCGCTGCTGCGCCAGCCGCAGACTTCCTCGGCGACCCTGCCCGAGTCGCTGCCGATCCCCGATTCGACCAAGCTGCCCGGCTTGACCGGCGATCCCGAATCGCCGCTGCACATAGGTCTGGTCATCTGCCTGGTCCTGGCGATCGCCACCGCCGTCGTCCTGCAGCGCTCGACCTTCGGCCTGCGCCTGCGCGCCATCGGCCTCAACGAGCTGGCGGCGCGCCGCGCCGGCATGGCAGGCGGCGTGCTGCTGGTCGTGGCCCTGGCGCTCGCCGGCGCCTTCGGCGGGTTGGCCGGCGCCATCATGCTGCAAGGCGAGCAGTACTACCTCAAGACCGGTTTCTCCTCGGGCTACGGCTTCGACGGGTTGGTCGTCGGGCTGCTGTCGCGCGGCTCGACGCTGGGCGTGCTGGCGGGCGCGCTGTTCTTCGGCTTCCTGCGTTCGGGCGGCATCTCCATGGAGATCATGGCCGGCGTGCCGGCGGCGCTCACCCTGGTCATCCAGGGCCTGATCGTCATCGCCGTCGCGGGCTCGGTGATCCTGGTGGACAGGCTCGACGGAGGGACGCGCTGATGGAAGAAATGCTCGCCATCTTCATCGCCTCCACCCTGCGGCTTGCCATGCCGCTGATGCTGGCAGCCAGCGGCGAGCTCGTCTCCGAGCGCGCCGGCGTTCTGAACCTCAGCCTCGAGGGCATGATGCTGACGGCGGCCTTCTTCGGCGCCCTGGGCTCGTGGGCCATCGGCGATCCCTATCTTGGCGTCGGTTGCGCCATCATCGCAGCCCTTTGCGTTGCCGCCGTGCAGGCTTGGCTCAGCGTCAACCTGCGCGCCAACCAGCTCGTGGTCGGCATCGGCTTCAACATCCTGGCGCTCGGCGCCACGACCCTGCTCTACCGCATCATCTTCGGCGGCCTGTCGCGCGAGGAGATCCCGGGCCTGCCCAAGCTCGCCGTGCCGGGCTTGAGCGACCTGCCGTTCGCCGGCACGGCGTTCTTCCAGCAATCGGTCATCGTCTATGTCGGGCTGGCGCTGATCGTGCTGATCTGGGTGATGCTCAACCACACCTCGTTCGGGCTGGCCGTGCGCGCCGTGGGCGACGAGCCGCGCAGCGCCGACAAGGCCGGCATCCCGGTCGGCCGCACGCGCTGGCGGGCCGTGCTGATCACCGGCTTCATGGCGGGCGTGGCCGGCGCCTTCATCTCGATCGCCGACATCCACACCTTCACCGAGAACATGACCAACGGCGCGGGCTACCTGGCTCTGGCCGCCGTGATCTTCGGCGGCTGGAACGTCGGCCGCACCATCGCCGCCTGCCTGCTGTTCGGCGCCGCCACGGCGCTCCAGTTCCAGCTCCCGGCCATGGGCATCAACGTGCCCACCGCCTTCCTGCTGATGCTGCCCTATCTCCTGGCGCTGCTGGCGGTCGCGGGCGTGGTCGGCCGGCTCGAGCCGCCGACGGCATTGACCCTGCCGTTCCAGCGCGGCAAGTGAGCCGGACGGGCGCTGGACGCGCGCGGCATGAGCCAGGATTTCGGCGCTTTCGTCCCGGGCCCGCGGGCGCGGCTTGAGCCGTCGGCATCGGGACCGCTCGACGGCCTCACCTTCGTCGTCAAGGACCTGATCGACGTCGCGGGCCACGTGACCGGCGGCGGCAATCCGGACTGGGCGCGGCGCCAGCAGCCGGCGGCACGGTCCGCACCGGTCGTCGATCGCCTGCTGCGCGCCGGAGCTGCCTTGGTCGGCAAGACCGTCACCGACGAGCTGGGCTTCAGCCTGGAGGGCGAGAACGCCCACTACGGCACGCCGGTCAATCCGCGCGCGCCCGACCGTCTGCCCGGCGGTTCCTCGAGCGGCTCGGCGGTCGCGGTGGCGGCGGGCCTCGCTGATCTCGGGCTCGGCACCGATACCGGCGGCTCGGTGCGCGTGCCGGCGAGTTTCTGCGGCCTGTACGGCTGGCGGCCCAGCCACGGCCGCCTCCCGCTGGACGGCGTCGTGCCCTTCGCGCCGAGCTACGACACGGTCGGCCTGCTGGCGCGCGATGCCGAGCGGTTGAGGCTGGGTGCGCATTGCCTGCTGGGCACGCCGGCCCTGCCGTCGCGCCCCCGGCGGTTGCTGATCGCCATCGACGCCTTCGCCTTGGCCGATCCCGAAGCGGCGGCCGTGCTGCTCGATGCGGCGCGGACGCTTGGCGCTTCGGACGAGGTGAAGATCTTCGACGGCAGATCGATGGAGTTCCTCGAAGCCTATGGAGTGCTGCAGGGGCTCGACATCGCCGAGGCCCTGGCCGACTTCCTCGCCACCGGCCCGCGCTTCGGCCCGACCCTCCAGCCGAGGTTCGATGGCGTGCGCGCCCTCGACCCCGCGGCCAGGCCGCGTTGGGACGCCTGGCGAGCGGACCTGAGGGCGCGTCTGCGCACGGCATTGCCGCCGGGCAGCCTGTTGCTGCTGCCGAGCGCGCCCGGGATCGCGCCGCCGCGCTTCCTGCGCGGCGAGGCCGCCGGCCGCTTCTACGACGTCGCATTGACGCTGAATTCGCTCGCAGGTCACGCCGGCTTGCCCGCCGTCAGTCTGCCAATCGCCGCGCAGGACGGCTGCCCGCTCGGCCTGTGCGCCGCGGCCGGTCCGGGCGAGGACGAGGCGCTGCTCGCTTGGATGGGCGAGCCGACCTGATCAGCCGCCGTTAAGATTGCATGAATGTCGCGGCATCCAAATCGTCTGTGATTGCATTGTCATGGGCGGGGACTACATCCCAGTCGGTTCACTCGAGGAGGACAGCGATGCCCGAGAACGTGCCCAAGGCTCTGACGCCGAGCGCTTTCACGCCGTTCGGCGGCGAACTCGACCAGCTCTTCAACCGCATGATGCGGGCTTGGTCCTTCGGTTGGCTCGAGCCAGCCACCAATGGACAGCCGCGCGCCCTGCGCGCCTTCGAGCATGCGCCCAGGGTCGAGGTGCAGGAGAACGGCAAGACCTACACCATCTCCGTCGAGCTGCCGGGCCTCGACCAGAAGGACGTGAAGGTCCTTGTCGAGGACGATACCCTCACCATTTCCGGCGAGAAGCACGTCGAACGGACCGATGAAAAAACCCACTACTCGGAGCGCAGCTACGGCAGCTTCACGCGGGCCTTCACCCTGCCGTCCGACGCCGACCGCAACGGCATTACGGCGAACTTTGCCAAGGGCGTGCTGACGCTCCAGATCCCGAAATCGGCCAACGGGCACGAGCGGGCCAAGGAGATCGAGGTCAAGCCGTCCTGACGATGTTGGTCAGAGCTGGAGCGGGCCGGCGATGAAGGCGCCGGCCCACGCCGCCACCGCCATCAGGATCAGGCCGGGGGTGACATAGAGGGCGAAAGCCCGCCCGCCGGCGACGATGGCGAAGGCCGCCTTGGTGAGGGTGTTGGTCGACAGCGCCGCCAGGATCGGGATCACCGCAAGCGGTGGGGCGACCTTTCCATCCGCCACCAGGGACGCCACCGAGACGGCGGCGGAATGCGTGTCGGCGAAGCCCGCGGTCGCGGCGGCGACCAGTACGCCCGCTTCGCCGAACCAGTCCTGCGCCGCCGCGGCGGCGAGCAGGACGATGGCGAGGACGGCCGCAAAAGCCAGTGCTGCCAGCAGGCTGAAGGCGCTGCCCGGCGCCTGATGATCTTCCGCCGTGTGCCGTAGCGCCCACAGCGTGAAGGCGCCGCCATAGAGGATCGCGGCGGCGCCGGCTAGGACGAGCGGCAGCCAGAACGCAGTGAGCGTCCGCAGGCTGGTGACGGCGATCAGGAGCGCGAGCTGCACGATGGTCGCGACCGACGAGAGAACCGCGCCGGCGACTGCGGGCTTCAGCAGTTCAGGATTCTTCTGCGTGCGCGTCCCCATGGCGCCGATCGTGGCGCTGCTGGAGATGAAGCCTGCCGCGAGGCCGGCCAGCGGCAGGCCGAAGCGCGCGCCGAGCAGGCGCACCGCGATGTAGCCCAGCGCGCTCACCGCCATCACCAGGATCACCACGATCCAGATCGTGCGCAGGTTCAGCGCGCCGTAGGGGCCGATCGGATGGTCGGGCAGCAGCGGCAGCACCACTAGGGTGGCGCCGGCGAAGATCAGGAGGCTGCGCAGCTCGTCGTCGGTCAGCACGGAAAGCACGAAGCGGTGCAGCGCCGACTTGGTGACGAGCAGGGCGGCGACGATCACGCCCAGCCCCGCGGCGAAGGCCGGCTCGCGGATGGCGAAGCCGCCCAGCAGGGTCGTCAGCACCAGCGCCGTTTCGGTGGTGAGGCCCGGGTCGGTCTCCCGGGCGCGCCAGTAGGAGAGGCCGGCGAAGGCCACGACGCCGAGGGCGACCGCGGCCAGCAGCAGCTCGTCGCCCGTGGCCATCGCGACCGCGCCGAGCAGCGCGGCCAGGGTGAAAGTGCGCAGGCCGGCGGAGTGGCGGGCCGGCCCTTCGCCCTTCTTGCGCTCGCGGTCGATGCCGATCAGCAGGCCGACGCCGAGCGCGACCAGGAATCCGAGGACGAGGGGATGAAGCGAAGGCATGGTCGTTGACCTTCATTATCCCCATTGTCCGCGGGTCCGTCACGCAAGCGTAGCCGTTTTGTAACCTCAGCTTGTTTCCGGCTGACTAGGACCGGCGCATGAGCGTGGTCAGCACGACCGGAATTGTCGGCAGCATCGCAGGCGGCGGCGTCGCGACGGCCCGGCGGCGGCGCCGGGTGCGGCTGCTGCCCTATGCCCTGCTGGCGCCGTCGTTGCTGTTTCTGACGCTGTTCACCTACCTGCCGGTGGCGCGGGTCGCCGTCGAATCGCTCTACGAGAAGCCGCACAGCACGGGATCGGTCGCGTCCTTCGTCGGGCTCGGCAACTATGCCAGGGTCCTGGCCGATCCGGCTTTCCGGCAGGCCGCGCTCAACAACCTCGTCTATGCCGCGGGCGTGCTGCTGCCGACGCTTGCCCTGGCGCTGGGCTTTGCGCTCGCCGTGCAGCGCTCGACCCGCTTCTCGGCGGTGCTGCGCACGGTGTTCTTCTTTCCCGCGCTGGTGCCGCTGGTCGCCGCGGCGTCACTGTTCTTCTTCATCTTCCTCCCGGGCGTCGGCTTGCTCGACTACTACCTCGCCAAGATCGGCGTGCGCGGGCCCAACTGGCTGGGCGATTCCGACATCGCGCTGTGGTCGGTGATCGGCCTCACTGTGTGGAAGAACGCCGGCTACTACATGCTCTTCTACATCGCCGGCTTGCAGAACGTGCCGCGCGACACCATCGAGGCGGCCATGATCGACGGCGCCAATGCCTGGCAGCGCCTGCGTTTCGTCATCCTGCCGGCGCTGGCGCCGACCACCGCCTTCGTGACGGTGATCGCCCTGATCCAGCTCCTGACCAGCGTCGACCACGTGATCGTGCTGACCAAGGGCGGCCCGTCCAACGCCACCAACCTGCTGCTCTATTACATCTTCCAGTCGGCGCACGAGAATTTCGACTACGGCAAGGCCGCCGCCGCGACCCTGATCAGCGTGGCGATCCTGCTCGCCCTCTCGTTCGGCTCGCTCAGGGTCATGGAGCGCGGAGCGCGCGGTGCGGCCTAGCAAACGCCTTGCGGCGGCGCTGCTCGCCGCGTTTCTGTCGGCGATCGCCTTCCTGTGGGCGAGCCCCTTCCTGTGGACCCTCGTCGCCTCGTTCCGGCCCGACAGCGCCGGCAGCGCCGACATGGCCTCCTTGCTGCCCGACCTGCATCCGACCCTGGAGAATTTCCGCAACGCCCTCGATAGCGGCACTTTCGGCATCTACTACCTCAACACCTTCATCGTCGTGGCAGGCGTGCTCGCCGTGCAGTGCGTGACCGTGAGCCTGGCCGGCTACGCTTTCGCCCGCCTGCGCTTTCCCGGCCGCGACTTCCTGTTCTACGCCTTCCTGCTGCAGCTCATGCTGGTGCCGCCGGCGCTGATCGTGCCCAACCTGTCCACTGTGGTCGATCTCGGCCTCTACGACACGCTGCCCGGCGTCATGGCGCCGTACTTCGCCTCGGCCTTCGGCACCTTCCTGATGCGCCAGACCTTTCTCGCCCTGCCGCGCGACTTCGAGGAGGCTGCCGCCATCGACGGCGCGCCCTGGTGGGCGGTCATCTGGTACGTGCTGTTGCCGATGGCCAAGCCGGGACTGGTGGCCTTCGCCATCGTCTCGATCACCGCGCACTGGAACGAGTTCCTGTGGCCGCTGATGGTGATCAGCTCGCCGGACAACCACACGCTCACCATCGGGTTGGCGGCGTTCACCCTGGGCGCCGAGAGCGGCAAGGAATGGGGCGTGCTGGCGGCCGGCACCCTGCTCGTGATGGCGCCGCTGGCGGCGGTCTTCGTCGCCTTCCAGCGGCGCTTTGTCGACAGTTTCGTTTTCAGTGGCGTGAAAGGCTAGGAGGCATGGTTATGACGATGTTTGGACGTTTGGGAGCGGGCGCGTTGGCGCTTGCGCTCGCCACGGCCGCGCTGCCGGCCTGGGCGCAGACCAGGATCGAATTCTTCTTCCCGGTGCCCGTCGACGGGAAGCTCGCCAAGGAGATGACACGGCTGGTCAAGGTCTACAACGACAGCCAGAAGGAGGTCGAGGTCACGGCGGTCTATACCGGCAGCTATGACGACACCAAGCTCAAGGCGCAGGCCGCCGCCAAGGCCGGCAAGCCGCCGTCGGTGGTGCTGATGAGCGCCAACTTCACGGTCGACCTGAAGCTCTCCGGCGACATCATCTCGCTGGAGCCGATGCTCAAGGCCGACGAGACGACGCGGGCCGACTTCCTGAAGGAGTTCTGGCCGGCGGTGCATGCCAACGCCACGGTCGACGGCGAGCTCTATGGCGTGCCGTTCCAGAATTCGACGCCGCTGCTCTACTACAATGTCGCGCACTTCAAGGAAGCGGGCCTCGATCCCGCCAAGCCGCCGCGCACCTGGGCGGAGTTCGTCGATGACGCCAAGAAGCTCACCAAGGGCGATCGCTACGGCTTCGTGATGCCGGCGAGCTACGACTATCTCGGATGGCTGATGGAAGCGCTCTCCATGTCCAACGGCGGCCGCTACTACAACGAGGACTACGGCGGCGAGGTCTATTACGACACGCCCACCATGCTGGGCGCCGCGCGCTTCGTCGAGGACCTGATCTTCAAGCACAAGGTCATGCCGCAGGGCGTGACCGAGGCGGGCGGCGTGTCGACCGCCTTCCTGGCCGGCAAGGCCTCGATGGTCATGCTCTCGACCGGTTCGCTGTCCTTCATCCGCGAGAAAATGAAGGACGGCTACAACGTGGCCTTCGTTCCCAGGAACGTGCGCAACGCCGTGCCGATCGGCGGCGCCTCGCTGGTCATGTTCGCGGGCCAGAGCGATGAGCAGAAAAAGGCGGGCTGGAAGTTCATCAAGTGGCTGACCACGCCCGAGACGATCGGCGGCTGGAGCCGGTTCACCGGCTACTTCGCGCCGCGCAAGACGGCCTACGACCTGCCCGAGATGAAGGAATTCATCGCCAAGCATCCGGATGCCAAGGTGGCGCTCGATCAGCTGGCCTACGCCAAGCCGTGGTTCGCCACTTACCAGACCGTCGCGGTGCGCAAGGCGCTGGAGGACGAGATTCAGGCCATGATGAATGGCAAGATAAAGGCCGAGCAGGCGGTCAAGGAGGCCCAGAAGAAGGCGGACGAGCTGATGCGGCCTTACGTGGAACAGACGTCGCTCAAGTTGCCCTGAGGAGGATCGACCGATGATGATCGCCCAGATCACCGACCTGCACGTCCGGCCGCGCGGCAAGATCGCCTACGGCCGCGTCGACACCAACGCCATGCTCGAGGCGGCGGTCGCCACCCTGGAGAACCTGCCGCGCAAGCCCGACCTGGTGATCGCCACGGGCGATCTCACCGACTGCGGGCTGGCGGAGGAGTACGCGGTGCTGCGCGACATCCTCGAGGCGCTCTCCGTGCCGGTCTATCTCGTGCCCGGCAACCACGACCGCCGCGCCGAACTCTTCGCCGAGTTCGGCCCGGACGGCTATTTCAGGAACGACGACGGCTTCCTGCACTATACGGTCGAGGGCCACGACGTGCGGCTGATCGGCCTCGACACCGTCGTGCCGGGCCATGGCCACGGCGAGATGTGCGCTCGCCGTCTCGCTTGGCTCGAGGCCAGGCTTGCCGAGCAACGCGACCAGCCGACGATGGTCTTCATGCACCACCCGCCGTTCGGCACGGGGCTCGCCGACATGGACCGCATCAACTGCCGCGACGGCGAGGCGATGGCCGCCATGCTGCGCCGCTTCGACAATGTCGAGCGCGTGGTGTGCGGGCACCATCACCGGCCCATCACCGTGCGCTGGGGCGGCACCGTCGGCTCGGTGGCGCCCAGCACGGCGCACCAGGTTACGCTCGACCTCGTCGCCGACGACAGTCCGACAACCTTCACCATGGAGCCACCCGGCTTCCACCTGCATCTGTGGTCGAAGGCGGCGGGGCTGGTGACGCATGGCGTGCCGATCGGCCGCTTCGACGGACCGTTCCCGGCGACCCTCGATCCGGACTATCCGGGGCACACGGCGGAGGCCGAAGCGGCCTGAGACGCTGACCCCATGGCATGGCTCTTGCCTCGCCTTCGGCGATGAGCCTGCCGCTGTTTTTCATGGCGCCCGGCGCACCGACGCCGGTCGCGCCCTTCAGCCATGCCGTCGAGGTCGATGGCTGGTGCTTCGTCACCGGCCAGATGCCGACCGATCCCGACGACGACGCAAGGCCGCTGCCGCCCGACATCGAGGGCCAGACGGTGCGGGTGATGGAGAACCTCGGGATCGTGCTGGGCGGCCTGAAGCTCGGCCTCGAGCACGTGGTCTGCGCGCGCATCTACATCACCGACTTCGAGGCCAACTATCCGCGCATGAATGCCGTCTATGCGCGCTACTTTCCGGCCGACCGTCGGCCGGCGCGGACCTGTATCGGCGTCACCAGCCTGGCGCGCGGCGCCATGGTTGAGATCGATCTCCTGGCCAGGCGCTGACTTCGGGAAAGGGGGCAGGAGGAGGGGACGATGTGCAAGGGTGACGACCCGACCTGCAGCGAGTTCGAGGCGCACCATCGCCAGTTCCAGGAGGACATGGCGCGCGAGCGCCGCGCCTTCCTCGCCGGCGCCTTCGCCGCCAGGGGCGGCGCGGCGGTGCTGGCGGCGGGCCGGCTTGCCATGCCGCGGGCGCGCCTGGCGCCGGGCGCCCGCCATCACTACCTGGCGGCCAACGCCGACACCGTGCATTGGGGCTTCTTCAGCAAGCATCTCAAGCCCCGGCTCGAGGTCGACCCCGGCGACATCGTCACCATCGAGACGCTGACCCATCAGGCGAGCGACGATCATGAGCGCATGATCGAAGGCGATGCCGGCGCCGAGAGCGTCTATCTCTGGACCGGGGACAGGAAGGGCGTCGCCCGCCGCGGCGCCGGCGAAGGCGACGGCAAGGGGCTGGGCGTGCATATCTGCACCGGGCCGGTGCTGGTGCGCGGCGCCGCGCCCGGCGATGTCCTCGAAGTGCGCATCCTCGACGTGGCGCTGCGGCCCAGCGCCAATCCGAAGTTCAGCGGGCTTGCCTTCGGCAGCAACGCCGCCGCCAACTGGGGCTTCCACTACAACGACTTCCTGACCGGCGAGACGCGCGAGGTCGTGACGATCTACGAGCTCGATGCCACGGGCGAGCGAAACTGGGCGCGCGCGGTCTACAATTTCCGTTGGCCGACGGTGGTCGATCCCTTCGGTGTCGAGCATCCGACCATCGACTATCCCGGCCTGCCCGTCGACCACGCCACAACGTCGCGCAACTGGGAGGTGCTGAAGGGCGTGCGCATTCCGGTCCGCCCGCATTTCGGCGTCATGGGCGTGGCGCCGGGGGAAGCCGACGACGTCAACTCGGTGCCGCCGAGCTACACCGGGGGCAATATCGACAACTGGCGCATCGGCAAGGGCGCCTCGATGTACTACCCCGTGGCGGTGTCGGTCGGCGACCCGCATGCCTCGCAGGGCGATTCGGAGCTTTGCGGCACGGCGATCGAATGTTCGCTGACCGGCACCTTCCAGCTCATCCTGCACAAGGCCGCGACCCTCGGCGGGACGCCGCTGCAGGCGGTCGATTTCCCGATGATCGAGACGGCGGACGAGTGGGTGCTGCAGGGTTTCAGCTATCCCAACTACCTGGCCGATCTCGGACCCGATGCCCAGAGCGACATCTTCCGCAAGTCTTCGGTCGATCTCGCCATGCGCGACGCCTTCCGCAAGATGCGGCGCTTCCTGATGACCGCCAAGGGCCTCACCGAGGACGAGGCGATCAGCCTGATGTCGATCGCCGTCGATTTCGGCATCACCCAGGTCGTCGACGGCAACTGGGGCGTGCACGCGATCGTGCGCAAGGACATCTTCCCGGGCTGACGATCCTATGCGGCGGTGGGCCTATGCGGCGGCAGGCCTATTCGGCGGCGGCCCGGGCGGCGCCGGGTCGCGGGTAGTGGCGCCGCTCGGCCTCGGCGCGATAGCGCACCGCCAGCCAGCGGTTGAACTGGCTCAGCGTCTCCTCGAGAGGACTGAAGCGGCCGCGCGGCGCGAAGCGTGAATACTTGGCGCGCTGCATGGCGAGGTTCACCGTGGTGTCCTGCTCGCCGAGCTGGCGCGAGCCCTCCATCATGCGCGCCGCCCGCTCCCTGAAGTCGGGCAGGGCGACCGTGCTCCTGGGCATGCACCAGCCGCCCGAGGTGAACAGCCCGCCGCCGACCTTGAGGCTGGTCGGCCCCTGCGGGAAGACCAGCCCGTAGCACAGCATGTCGGGCATGAAGATGATGTTCATGTTGGGCGGCACCATGCCGAAGCCGACCCGGTTCCGCTGCTTCTCGCTCAGCGAGTCGATGATGGGGAACAGCGCCGGCGCGGCCCAGCCTTTCTCGGTCAGGCTGCCGTCGCGCTCGAGGAAGGGCACGTAGCGCACGATCACGTTGTCGTCGGGACCGCGCCAGGGATCGAACTCGACGCCGGTGCTGGGCGCGAAATCGTGGATGACCGGATGGACGAACTGGGTGTGATACGGCTCGATGTAGTTCTCGAGCAGCATCTTCCAGTTCCACGGCACGGGTTCGGGCGTCACCTCCGGCGCGATCGTCACCATGTCGTCGAGATCGTAGCCCGCCATGTAGGGCTCGAGCTTGGCCAGGGTCGGCGCCAGCGGCCGCGCCGCCGGGTCGAAGTTGACGAAGATGAAGCCGTGCCAGAGCTCGACCTTGAGCCGGGGCAGCGCCGCCTCGCGCTTGAGCTCGTCGAGGCTCGCCGTATTGGCCATGTGCGGCGCGCCGATGAACTCGCCGGCCAGGCCATAGGTCCAGCGGTGATAGGGGCAGGTGAAGGCGCGCGTATTGCCGGCGCAATCCTCCTTCAGCACGTGGCCGCGATGGCGGCACAGGGCCGACAGGGCGCGGATCTCGCCGTCGTTGCCGCGCACCACCAGGATCGGCTCGTCGGCCAGGGTGAGCGCCAGGTAGTCGCCGGCATGGGGGATCTGCGGGGCGCGGCCGACGCAAAGCCAGGAGCGCATATGGACCGCCGCCATCTCGAACTCGTGGAAGGCGGCCGACCGGTAGGCCTCGGCCGGCAGCACGCGGGCGCTTTCCACCGGCTGGTCGGAGGCGTCGAGGCCGTCGAGGACGGCGGCGACGTCGGGATGCGGCAGGCTCATGCCGGACCCCTCGCATCAACCATGCCATTTCGGGGGCGTCCGAGACGGCGGCAAGCCGCTGGCTAGAAGCGCAGCCGCTTGCCGACCGCCAGCGGCGCCAGCTTGCCGTCGCCGAACGCGTTGGCCAGCGCCGCCATGGCGCGCCAGCCGGTGCAGTGGCCCGCCGCGATGACATCGAGGTCGAAGTCGCGCAACGCCGCCACCGTCTGGGGGATGATGCGCTCGTTGAGGCCCGAGAGATGCAGGCCGCCCAGCACGGCGTGCAGCTTCACGCCGGGGAAGCAGTCGCGGGCATGGGCGAGGACGTTGACCACGCCGGCATGGCTGCACGCCGTCAGCACGACCAGGCCCTTGCCGCGCACATGCACGGCGACGAAGCGCTCGTCCATCAGCAGCTCGTCCGGCTCCCAGCCCGTGCCGTCCTCGGTGCGGCGATGCTGGCCGGGCAGGCCGATCTCGAAGCCGCTGCGGCGCGGGATCTCTCCGCTGACGAAGACCGTGTCGGCAGCGACGGTCTGGGCGTCGCGCGTGGCGATCACCCGGCCGCCATGCGCCTCGAGGGCGGCCGCCGAGGGCACGTCCTCCATCGGCCGGAAGGAATCGTCGGCAAGCTTGACGGCGCGGCTGCGGAACATGTCGGGATGCATGTAGCAGGGCACCGTCTTGCCGCCGTTGCGGTCGAGCGTGAGCTGCAGCGCGCGCAGCAGGGCGCCGGCGTGATCCCAATGGCCGTGGCTCAGCACCATGGCCTCGACCGGCCCGAGATCGACGCCCAGCCGCGAGACGTTCTGCTCGAACGTGCGGTCCTCGGGGCCGCTGTCGAACAGCACGCTGTGCGACCGGCCGCCGCTGCGCAGGGTGAGCAGGCAGGACAGGCCATGCGCGGCGCAGCACAGGCAGGCGCCGCCCAGCACCCAGGCCGCGCGGCGGCGCCGTCCCAGGCCGCCCAGCTCGGTCTCGACGAAGGAAGGCACGGAGGAGAGCGAATCGGTGACGTTGTCGACGATGATCTGGATGTCGAGGGACTCGACGGGAGCAAGGCTGGTCATGGGGTCCGGTCTCCGGGTTGATGTCGGTGTCGCGGCGTTCAGCGTGATCGCCAGTCGGGCTTGCGCTTGGTCAGGAACGCGTCGACGCCCTCGGCGAAGTCGGCCGTGCCGGCGAGCGCGACCACGGCGTCGAGCTCGAACGCCATGCCCTCCTCGAAGGTCATGCCGCCGCCCAGCGTCACCGTGCGGCGGATGGCGGCCAGCGCCGCCGGGGCCTTGGTCGCAAGCTCCTCGGCATAGGCCTGCACCGTCGCGCGCAGCTCGGCCGGCGCGACGAGCTCGTCGACCAGGCCCCAGCCCAGCGCCTCCTCGGCGGGGACCATGCGCCCGTCATAGAGGTAGCGGATAGCGCGCGGCCGTCCGATCAGGCGGGCCAGCGCCTGGGTGGTGGCGATCGGCGGGATGAAGCCGATGCGGATCTCCGGCTGGCCAAGGCGGGCATCCGAGGCGGCGAAGCGCAGGTCGCAATGCAGCGTCATCTCGAGGCCGCCGCCGACCGCCGTGCCGTTGATCGCCGCCAGCAGCGGCTTGGCCGAGGCCCGCAGCAGGCGGACGATGTCGTGGCACTGGGTCACCCAGCCCCGCATGCCTTCCGGGCCCATGCCCTTGAAGACGTTGAGGTCGGCGCCGGCGCTGAAATAGCCGTCGACGGCGCTCGCCAGCACGACGACGCGCACCTCCGGGTCGCCCAGCGCGGATGCGATGCAATCGCGGGTCTGGTCGACCATCTCGCGCGTGAAGGCATTGACCGGCGGCCGGTTGAATTCCAGCCAGCCGACGTGACGGACCGTTGAAAAGCGGACGAATGAATGGCCCTCTGTCATCGGGCAGATCTCCCTGGAGCGGTGATGCGGCTTGCCACGGTCTCTTTGGCCACGGTCCCTTTGGCCACGGTCCCTTTGCAGAGTATCGCGCAAGTGCGGCGGGTCGATCCATGAGTCGCTTGCACAGCGAGAGGCATCGCGTCGGCCGAAGCGGCTGGCTTCGCGCCGCCGTGCTCGGCGCCAATGACGGGATCATCTCGACGGCGAGCCTCGTGCTCGGGGTCGCCGCGGCGGCATCCTCCGAAGGCAACGTGCTGCTCGCCGGCGTCGCCGGCCTGGTCGCCGGCGCCATGTCGATGGCGGCGGGCGAATATGTTTCGGTCAGCTCCCAGGCCGACACCGAACATGCCGATCTCGCGCGCGAGAGGCGGGAGCTGGCGGCGGATCTCGACTCCGAGAAGAAGGAGCTCACCCAGATCTATGTCTCTCGCGGCGTCGAGGAGGGGCTCGCCGGCCAGGTGGCCGAACAGCTCATGGAGAACGACGCCTTGGGTGCCCATGCCCGCGACGAGCTCGGCATCTCGGAGATCACCACGGCCCGGCCGGTGCAGGCCGCACTGGCCTCCGCGGCCACCTTTTCCGTCGGCGCCGCCGCGCCGCTCGTGCTCGTGCTCGTCTCTCCCCCGGCCTGGCTGCTTGCCACCGTCTCGGTGGGTTCCCTGGTGTTCCTGGCGCTGCTCGGCATGGTCGGCGCCCGGCTCGGCGGGGCCGGCCTGCTGAAGCCCGCCATCCGCGTCACCTTCTGGGGCGCGCTCGCCATGGCCCTGACCACCGCGATCGGCGCCGCCTTCGGCACCGTCGCCTGAGCCAGCCGCCTGACCTCACGGATCGTGCGGGCCAGCCGCGCCAGCAGGACCATGGTCAGCAGCGACACCGTGGCGGCGGCGAAGGTGAGCCACAGCGCGCCCGCCGTGCCGAAGTGGCTGAGCACGGCCGCCAGCACCGGGGGCGCGGAGGCCGAGACGATGCCCTGCGGCAGGGCCAGGCGCCCCATATAGGCGCCGAACTGGGCGCGGCCGAACAGGGCGAGCGGCAGGGTGGCGCGCTGCACCGCCTTCAGCCCGTTGGCGAAGCCGTAGGAGACGATGCAGGTGAACGCGACGACGAAGTTGCCGCCGTCGATCAGCGCCAGCCCCAGCCCGAAGGTCAGCATGGCCGATCCGAAGACGGCCGAGTTCATGATCGAGTAGCGATGGCCGAACAGCAGCTCGAACAGGCGGATGGTGATCTGTGTCGGCCCGATCATCGAGGCCAGGAACACCGCCGCCGCCGGCGCGTGGCCGAGCCCGCGCAGGATCTCGATCATGTGGACCATGACGCCGGTGAACACGAAGGCGCCGCTGGACAGGGTGAGCGAGAGCAGCAGGTAGACCCGCGACTGCGCCTCCGGCGCCACCCCGGTCGGCGCCGGCGCGGCGGCGGCGGCCAGGTGATGGGTCGGCGGCCGGCTGGGCAGCACCAGCAGATGGACGGGCGTGCAGGCGAACAGGTGGATCGCGGCGTAGATCAGCAGCGTGTCGCGCCAGCCCACCGCGACGTCGAGCGCGCCGGTCAGCGGCCAGAACGCCGTCGAGGCGAAGCCGCCGATGATCGCCAGCATGCCGATCGCCCGGCGCGCGCCGGGCCCGGCGACCTGGGCGAGCGCGATGCTCGACGGCGTGCTGAGCGCCAGGGTCGAGGCGACGCCGAGGCCCGCCCAGCACAGCAGGTAGCTCGCCATGCCCTGCGAGAAGGCGAGCGCGGCCAGCGACAGCGCATAGACGACCGAGCCGGCCGCCATGATGGCGCGCGCGCCCGTGCGGTCGATCACCCGCCCGATGCGCGGCGAGAAGATGGCGCCCACGCCGAACATGACGGTGATGCCGCTGAACACGATCTCGCTCGGCAGGCCGAGGGCGTCGCCCATGGCACGGCCCAGCACGGCGGGCATCAGGAAGGTGGTGCCCCAGCCGACGATCTGCGTGAAGCCGAGACCCGCGGTCGCCAGGGTAGCGGTTCGTGCGGCGGGCGTGATCTTCACGCCGCCCGGGATCGTTCGGGATAGAGCGACAGCAGTCCCGCCTCGCTGGCCGCGCAGACGCCGCGCTCGGTGATGAGCGCGGTGATCAGCCGGGCCGGCGTGACGTCGAAGGCGGGGTTGGCGGTCGGGCTGCCTGCCGGCAGCACGTCGACCGTGACGACCTCGCCCGTCTCGGCGCGGCCCGAGATGCGCGAGACCTCGGCGGCATGGCGCTCCTCGATGGGGATGTCGCCGCCGTCCTCGATCGTCCAGTCGATGCTGGGATAGGGCAGGCCGATATAGAACGGCACGTCGTTGTCGCGCGCCGCCAGCGCCTTCAGGTAGGTGCCGATCTTGTTGCAGACGTCGCCGCGCCGCGTCGTGCGGTCGGTCCCGGTGATGCAGAAATCGACCTGGCCGCGCTGCATCAGGTGGCCGCCGGCATTGTCGGCGATCACGGTGTGCGGCACGCCATGCTTGGCCAGTTCCCAGGCCGTCAGGCTGGCGCCCTGGTTGCGCGGCCGGGTTTCGTCGACCCAGACATGGATGGGGATGCCGGCATTGTGCGCCTGGTAGATCGGCGCGAGCGCCGTGCCCCAGTCGACGGCGGCGAGCCAGCCGGCGTTGCAATGGGTCAGCGCGTTGAGGCGATCGCCGCGCGGCTTCAGGCGCCGGATCAGGCCGAGCCCGTTCTCGCCGATGCGCCGGCAGATCTCGGCGTCCTCGTCGCAGATTTCCGCCGCGCGCCGGTACGCCGCCTCGCGCCGCCGGGCGGCCGGCAGGGGCCCCAGCAGCGCGCGCAGGTCGTCGAGCGCCCAGCGCAGGTTCACCGCCGTCGGGCGCGACGCCAGCAGCACCTGGTAGGCGCGCGCCAGCATGGCGTCCGACGGATCGGCGGCCATGGCGAGCGCCATGCCGTAGGCGGCGGCGGCGCCGATCAGCGGCGCGCCGCGCACGATCATGCTGCGGATGCCGCTCTCGGCCTCCTCCAGGGTCCGCCAGTCGCGCACCACGAAGGCATGCGGCAGCAGGGTCTGGTCGATCACCTGCACGGTCGTGCCGTCGGGCCCGAGCCAGATCGTGCGGTAGGGTTTGCCGTCGACTTTCATTTCATGGTCTCTCGCTGCAGGGCGCGCGCCGCGTCGCTCACCGCCTTGATATCAGCGAATCCGCCGCCTTCCACCATGAGCGTGCGGGCAAGCTTCAGCGCCCGCTTTTCGCATTCCGCGCGCAGGTCCGGATCGGCGATGCTTTCCATGTCCTCGACATGGGCCAGACCCAGGATGCGCCGCGTCATCTTGCACCCGCCGAAGCCCAGGGAGTTGACGAAAAGACGGCGCATATAGGTGTCCTGCGCCGCCTCGAGCGCCGCCCGGCCGGCGGCGCCCTCGAAAAGGCCGGGGGCGAAGGCCTCGCCGCTCGTGGCCGGTGTTCCACAGGCTGCGGAAGCGGCGGTCGAACAGCGTCCAGACCTGCTCGGCCGTGGCGAGGATCCAGTCCCGATAGGCGTCGCGCGCGCGCGCCTTCGTCTCGTGGCCGCTCTGGGCGAAGAAGGCGAGATAGAGGTTGCCCAGCAGCGCGCCCATGTCGAAGCCCATGGGCCCGTAGAAGGCGAACTCGGGATCGATGGCATAGGTCTCGGACTCGGTCACCATGATCGAGCCGGAATGCAGGTCACCATGGATCAAGGCCTGCGCCTCGCCCAGGAACTTCAGCTTGTATTCCTGCGCCGCCCGCTTCCACGCCCCGTCGGCGCGCACCGCGGCGGCCGTCAGGTCGAGCTGCGGGCTCGTCCAGCGGTTGGCCTCGGCCATCCGCCAGGGATCGGTGAAGACCAGGTCCTCGGTGATCCGGCACAGCTCGGTGTTGCCGCAGAACAGCGCCGTCTGCCTCTTCTTCTCGGCCGCCGGCTGGCCGAGGTCCGAGGTCGAGAACAGCGTCTCGGCCATGAAAGTCGCCATGTGGTCGGCGAGCCTGGGATAGACGATGCCGCGGATCAGCCCCTTGCGCAGGATGATGTGCGGGCTGAGGTAGGCCATCACCGTGAGCGCCAGGCTCTCGTCGAAATGGAAGACCTCGGGCACGTGCGCCGGCGCCAGCTTGCCCTGGAGGGTGAGCGCCCGGTGCTCGAAGAAGGCGCGGCTGAGCGACAGCGGCCAGCTCTCGCCGACCAGCCGCACATAGGGCAGCGCCTGCTTCACCACCACGCCGCCCTCGGGCCCTTCGACGATGAACACGAGATTGAGGTTGCCGTCGCCGACCTCGCGGACCTTCCAGTCCGCCGGCGTGGCGCCGAGGCCGCTGGCAACGGCCGGCACGCCTGCCAGATAGGCGGCGACGTCCGCCTCCTTGAGGGCTCGATAGCCACGCGGGACGTCGAGTGCCATGACGGCGGAAAGTTGAGGTTCAGACCGTTGAGGTCAAGAGTCCCTCTCCGCCGCGTAGCGGGGGAGAGGACGCACAGCGGGCGGTTACGAGATCGCCCGCGCCACCGCGTCGATGATCGCCGCCGCGTCGAGCCGGTAGGTGCGATAGAGGTCGGGGATGTCGCCCGACTGGCCGAAGCTCTCGACGCCGAGCGGCACGACGCGCTGGCCGCGCACCGAGCCCAGCCAGGAGAGCGCCAGCGGATGGCCGTCGAGCACCGTGACCAGCCGGGCCTCGCGCGACAGGGGCGCCAGCAGCCGTTCGACCGGGCTCGGCGCGGTGTCGACCCGGCCGACGGTGCGGCCGCGGTTGCGCTGGGCGGAAAGCCAGTCGGCATGCAGCCGGTCGGGCGATGTCAGGACAAGAAGTCCGGCGCCGGCGAAATCGCGTGCCACGCTTTCATGCGCGGCGATGGCCTCCGGCGTGACCGCGCCCAGGGCGACGATGGCGATGTCGGCGCCGGGGTCGGGCGCGGCGTACCAGTAGCCGCCCGACACGATGTCGCTCTCCTGCCCGGGCGTGAGCGTGCGCTGGGGCTGCGGCAGGCTGCGCGTCGAGAGCCGCAGATAGACCGAGCCGCCTTTGTCCTGCTGCATGTAGTCGAGCCCGTGGCGCATCAGCACGGCGAGCTCGTCGACATGGGCCGGCTCGTAGCTCAGCAGGCCGGGCTGGCCGATGCCGATCAGCGGCGTGTGGATGCTCTGGTGCGCGCCGCCTTCCGGCGCCAGCGTCACGCCCGACGGCGTGGCCACGATCATGAAGCGCGCATCCTGGTAGCAGGCGTAGTTCAGCGCATCGAGGCCGCGCGCGATGAAGGGATCGTAGAGCGTGCCGATCGGCAGCAGGCGCGCGCCGAACAGCTCGTGGCTGAGCCCCATCGCGGCGAGTTGGATGAACAGGTTGTTCTCGGCGATGCCGAGCTCGAGATGCTGGCCGCGCGGCGTCTTGCGCCACAGCTGGGCCGACACGACCTTGAGCTCGCGGAACACGTCCTCGGCCTCGGTATGGGCCCACAGGCCGCGGCGATTGACCCACGGGCCGAGATTGGTCGAGACCGTGACGTCGGGCGAGGTGGTGACGATGCGGCGCGCCAGCTCGCTGTCCTCGGCGGCGATGGCGTTCAGGATCTTGCCGAAGCCTTCCTGCGTGCTCGACTTCCGGTCGGCCGGACGCGGCAGCGCCGGCGGGATCGCCACCACCGGCGCCTCGGTGCGACGGCGCCCCGCGGCATTGAAGGGCGCCTCGTCGAGGAAGCCCTGCAGCTCGCCGGGCGCGGCGGAGAGGCCGGCGAACTTGTCCCATTCCTGGCCGTCGGGGATCGCCATGCCCTTCTTGAAGCTCGCCATCTGGTCGAGCGTCATGAGGCCGGAATGGTTGTCCTTGTGGCCGGCGAAGGGCAGGCCCTGGCCCTTGATGGTGTAGGCGATGAAGCAGGTCGGGCGGTCGTCCTCGACGCTCTCGAAGGCGTCGAGCACGGCCTGCATGTCGTGGCCGGCGAGGTTGGTCATCAGCCGGTGCAGCGCCGCATCGTCGTGCTGGTCGAGGATGCGGCGGATGCCGGGATACTGGTTGAGGTCGCGCGTCAGCGCCTCGCGCCAGCCCGCGCCGCCCTTGAACACCAGCGCCGAATAGAGCGAGTTGGGGCAGGCGTCGATCCATTGCCGGAGCTGCCCGCCGTCGGGCTGGGCGAAGGCGGTTTCCAGGAGCTTGCCGTATTTCAGCGTGACCACCCGCCAGCCGACCAGCTCGAACATCTCGCCGATGCGGCCGAAGAGGCGGTCGTTGACCACGCCGTCGAGGCTCTGGCGGTTGTAGTCGATCACCCACCACAGGTTCCGCACGTCGTGCTTCCAGCCCTCGAGCAGGGCCTCGAATATGTTGCCCTCGTCGAGCTCGGCGTCGCCGACCAGCGCCACCATGCGACCCGTCGGCTGTTCCGCGTCGCCCAAATTCTTCAGCCGCACATAGTCCTGCACCAGCGAGGAGAACAGCGTCATGGCGACGCCCAGCCCGACCGAGCCGGTCGAGAAATCGACGTCGTCGACATCCTTGGTGCGCGACGGATAGGACTGCGCCCCGCCCAGCGCGCGGAAACGCTCGAGCTTGTCGCGCGTCTGGTGGCCGAACAGGTACTGGATAGCGTGGAACACCGGTGAGGCGTGCGGCTTCACCGCCACGCGATCCTGCGGCCGCAGCACCGAGAAATAGAGCGCCGTCATGACCGTCGCCAGCGAGGCGCACGAGGCCTGGTGGCCGCCGACCTTCAGCCCGTCGCGGTTGGGCCGCAGATGGTTGGCGTGATGCACGGTCCAGGCGCTCAGCCACAGCACCTTGCGTTCGAGCTCGCGCAGGAGCCGCAGGCGCTGCCCTTTTAGCTCCTGGACTGGGGCGATCGTGGTCATGATGCTGGATACGCTCCTGCGCCTGGAAGGTCCTTGCGTTTGGGCGGCAAAATGGGCTGTATAGGGTAGTTCTGTCCTTATTTTGGCGATTCTACGCAATGATCTCCCTGGATGCCATCGATCGGCGCATTCTCGAGCGCCTGCAGCGGGACGGCCGTCTGAGCAATGCGGACCTCGCCGAGCAGGTCGGTCTGTCCTCGTCGCCGTGCTGGCGGCGGGTCAAGGCGCTCGAGGAGGCGGGCGTGATCAGGGGCTACGCCGCCCAGCTCGACGCCAAGGCGGTCGGCCTCGGCGTCAACGTCTTCATGAGCGTGTCGCTCAGCACCCAGGTCGAGAAGGCGCTGCAGGCCTTCGAGCGCGCCGCCGCCGAGCGCCCCGAAGTCATGGAGTGCTACCTGATGACCGGCGACAGCGACTACCTGCTGCGCGTGGTCGTGCCCGATCTCGAAGCTTACGAGCGCTTCGTCATGGACTTCACCAAGATCCCCGGCATCGCCCAGATCAGGAGCTCGTTCGCCCTGCGGCCGGTCAAGCAGGCGACGGCGCTGCCGCTGGGCTGAGATAGGCTTCGACCAGGCGCACGATCTCGTCTTCGATGTCGGTGTCGGAGAAGGGAAGCGGCTTCCTTTCTTCGACCAGTGCCCGGGCGACACCCAGGGCGGCGCGCGTGGCGACGAACAGGCGAAGCGCGTCGAGATGCGAGAGATCGCGGCGCTCGGCCAGGGTCTCGATGAACTGCTCCACCCCGTCGCTGTGCTCGTCGCCGAGACCTTCCCCGAGATGAACGGACATGACCGCACGGCGCAGTCCGCTGTCGGTGCGGTGGCGCGCCACCAGCGCGCGCACGACAGCGCGCACCGTATTGCCGGGTGAGGCGGAGTCGACGGCCGCGAACATCGCCGCCTGATCCTGCCGCAGCATGCGCCGGGCCAGCGCCACCAGGATCGCCGTCTTGTCGGGGAAGTAGCCGTAGAGGGTGCCGACGCTGATGCCGGCGCGCTCGGCGATGCGGTTGGTGTTGAGTCCGCCCAGTCCCTCGCGCCGCACGATCCGAGCCGTCGCTTCCAGCGCCGCGTCGACGGTCGCATGGGCGCGTGGCTGGCTCGGCTTACGTCTTTGAATTTTCGCGGTTTTTCGGCGTCGCGGCGGCGGGCTGGGCATGCGGGTCAATCCGAGTAGAGGAATCCGAGCAATCGTCGTATTTAGCGCCCCATGAAGACGGCGGCAACGGCAATGGCTCTTTCGCTCGCTCTCACGGGTTGCGGCGTCGACCGGGCGTTGCATGTGGCCTCGTCCGTCACCGCCCACGAGCTTTGCTCGCAGGCCTTCGTGGCCGGCCGCGACCCCGGGACGATATTTCACGACTATGTGCAGCCCTTCATCGGCGTCGCTGTCGTGAGCGACAGGCTGCGCTACCGGGTGGACCGCGAACGGCGCGAGGTGACGGCCAGCGTTGGCAGCGGCTTTTCCGCCCGCGCGGTCTATGCCGAAGGGCGCGGCTGCACGGTGATGAACAGGTCGGACGGCGCGCCGGCGGCGATCGCCGTCGATCCGCTTCCGCAGGGCGGCGATCTTGCCCTGGACGAAGGACCGACAGATCCTGCTCTTGCCGCCGCGATCGATCGCGCCTTCACGCCGGATCGCAAGGCCATCGTGGTCGTGCGCGACGGCCGCATCGTCGGCGAACGCTACGCGCCGGGCTATGGGCCGGAGACGCCGATGCAGAGCTGGTCGATGGCCAAGTCCGTCACCAACGCCCTCGTCGCTCTCCTGGTGCGCGACGGCAGGCTCGCCGTCGACCGGCCCGTGCCGGGCCTGCCCAACGGCATCGCCATCGACCATCTGCTGCGCCAGACCAGCGGCCAGCCCTACGGCTCGTCCAACAGCGGCTTCGACCTCTCCTCGCGCATGCAGTTCCTCGAGGCCGACACCGCCACCTTCGCCGCCGCCCGCTTCGACGGCGGGCCGGGAGAGCGCTGGTCCTACACCGACGCCAACTACGCCGTCCTGTCGGGCATCGTGCGCAAGGCGGCCGGCGGCACGCCCGATGCGGTGGTGCGCCTGGCGCGGCGCGAGCTGTTCGGGCCCGTCGGCATGACGAGCGCCCTGCTCGAGTTTGACGGGGCCGGCAATCCGATGGGGGCGAGCTGGGCGTTCGCCACGGCGCGCGACTGGGCGCGCTTCGGCCTGCTCTATCTCCACGACGGCGTCGTGAACGGCCGGCGAATCCTGCCCGCGGGCTGGGTCGCCTATTCGGCGGCGCCGACGCCGCAGGCCGACTGGGGTTACGGCGCGGGCTTCTGGACCAACCGCGGCGGCGATGCCGGCAGCCGCCGGCGGCAAAGCTGGGGCATGCCGGCCGACGCCTTCTTCGCCCTCGGCAATTCGGGGCAGATCGTGATCGTGGCGCCCTCGGCGGGGCTCGTGGTCGTGAGCCTGGGCTTCGACGTCAACTCCGAGACTGGCGCGCCGGTCGAAGCGGCCTCGCGGCTCACGGCGGCGGCGATTGTCTGGTAGGCTCGGCGTCGCCGGGAGGAAACAGCGCCATGCCGACACCGATCGCCTTCGATCCCGCCATCGGCCGCCAGTTCGTCAAATACGCCCGCCTGGTCGCCGGCCGCGGCTATGTCCACAACACGCTGGGCAACATCGTCATGCGCGCGTCCCATCCGGACTTCCCGCACGGGCTCGCCTACACCAAGCACGCCGAGGTCTCGCTCGAGGAGATGGAGCTGGACAACATCGTCATCACCGACGTGCCGACCAGCCGTATCCTGTGGGGCGGGCGCATGACCAGCATCGGCCACAATCTCAGCCGAGAGATCCTGCGGCTGAGGCCCGACATCCATGCCACCATCCATGTGCACGACGACGCGCTCATTGCGCTGCTGGGGTCCGGGGCGGCGCAGGAATTCAACGTGCTGTCGCTCGATCCGCCCTTCGTGCTGGGCAAGCCCGTGCATTTCGTGCCGGCCCATGTCGATGTCGAGGCCGATGTGAGCTCGGTCGCGGGCTTCATCCAGGACACCAATTCCGTCGTGCTGGTGGGCCACGGCGTCACCACGCTCGGCCGCACCCTTTCGGAGGCCTATCACCGCCTGAACACGCTGACCGCCGAGGCGCGCCGCTGCATCCTGGCCGAGCAGCTCGCCGCGCTCAGGGGCACCCGGGTGGCCTATCGCTCGCAGGCGGAGATCGAGGAGATGTACCGCTTCGCCGAGCGCATCATCTATCCCACGCGCGCCGACAAGGTCATGCACGAGGCGGCGGCGGAGTAGCGTGCGCGCGTCTTCGGAAGCGACGGCACGCGATACCGACTTACTGCGGGGGCGACTGGTCTACGCCGCGTAACATCACGTTTTTTTCGCATGTGATCTTTAGATCTATTCTCTCGTCCAACGAAGGCTCGCCCCCACGTCTCCTGCGTCCAACCACGGGGTGCAGGCAAAATGACGACTTACTCTCTGTCAGCGGCAAAGGCGGCCGTCTCGCCGTCGAAGTTCCTCCACGCAGCGGCAATCCTCGCGAGCGCCATCGTTGCATTTGGTAATGCGGGATCGGTCTCGGCGCAATCACCTTCCGTCGACGCCAAATCGGCCGCGACGGCCAGTTCGCCTCCGGGCGAGGACACCATGGCGCGGTGCCGGCAGCTTTTCGGCCTGTTGTCGCGCCACAACTCGGACGGCTATGCCCGGCCGCTCGACGCCAGGATGGCGATGGAAGACTGCCAGAAGGGCGATATCGCGTCCGGCGTCGCGACCCTGAAGCGCGCTCTCGAGCGCGCGCAGATCCCTGTTCCGCCGGCGGACTCGGCGACTGCCGAGACTCCTGCTCCCCTCAGGCCTCATGGCGAGAAGCGGCACCAGTCGCAGTAGACGATATGATCTCGCGGTCGGGCGGCTTGTTCGCGGCCGTCCACCGCGAGACTTCCGCGAGCCTCATTCGCCGCCGACGAGGGCGCCCTTCTCCGCCACGGAGCGCTTCATCAGCGGCACGACCAGCACGAGGGCGAGCGTGACCATGGCAAGGATCCAGAAACAGTCGAAATAGGCGAGCGCCGACGCCTGCTGCCGGCGCAGGTTCTCGATCGCCTGCCAGGCCAGCTGCTGCGCGGCGGCCGGATCGCCGGTGTCGAGCTGCGCCTGCACCTGGCCGATGAAGGAAGTCACGGCCGCGTTGAAGGGATCGAGATACTCGCCAAGCCGCAGGGTGTGGAATTGATCGCGCCGCTCATGCAGCGTCTGCACCATCGACGTGCCCACGCTGCCGCCTTCGTTGCGCAGCAGGCTCAGCAGGCCGACGGCCGCTCCCCGCAGCTCCAGCGGCGTGTAGAGGTAGGCCGCCACGTTGGCCGGCGCGAAGCACATCGACAGGCCGAGCACGGTCAGGACGCGCGGCCACACGACCTGGCCCGGGCTGATGTCGAGGTTCATCTGCGACATCCAGTAGTTCCCGGCCGCCATCACCAGCAGGCCGGCGGCGAGCAGCCAGCGCGCATCCGTCCCGCGGCCGAGCAGGAAGCCGATGGCGGGCATCGCCAGGAGCGCGAACAGCCCGGCCGGCGACATGACCAGCCCGGCGCTCAAGGCATCGTATCCGAACAGGGACTGGAGCAGGCCCGGCAACGACGTGCTGGCGCCGTACAGCACGCCAAAGGCGAAGAAGATGATGATGCAGCAGACCGCGAAGTTGCGTTCCCGCAAGGGACGGAAATTGACCACCGGACTGCGATGGCGCAGTTCCCAGACGATCAGCGCGACCAGGCCCGCGCCGAACAGGACCACCAGCGTCTGCACGCGCCAGAAGGGATCGCCCAGCCAGTCCCATTCCTGTCCCTTGCTGAGCATCACCTCCCAGCAGACCACGACGATCACCAGCAGCGACAGGCCGATCAGGTCGAAGCTGAACGGCCGCTTGCGCAGCTCCCGGCGCGCGGTGACGAGATAGTCCGGGTCGTGGAGCTTGAGATAGCAGGCGGCGAGGGCCAGCAGGCCGACCGGCACGTTGATCAGGAACACCCAGCGCCAGGAATACTGGTCGGTGATCCAGCCGCCGAGGGTCGGGCCGACGACCGGCGCCAACAGCGCCGCCAGGCCGAACAGCGTCATCGCCATGCCCTGCTTCTCGCGCGGAAAGGCATCGAGCAGCACGCCCTGGCTGCAGGGCTGCAGGCCGCCGCCGGCGAGGCCCTGGATCACGCGGAACAGGATCAGCTCGTTGAGGCTGGTGGACATTCCGCACAGTCCCGAGGCGAGGGTGAAGACGCCGATCGACAGCAGGAAATAGGTGCGGCGGCCGAGGTGGGCCGACAGCCAGCCGGTCATCGGCAGGATGATGGCGTTGGCGGCGAGGTAGCTGGTGAGCACCCATTCGCCGTCGTCGACCGTTGCCGACAGGCCGCCGGCGATATAGCGCAGCGCCACGACCGCGATCGTCGTGTCGAGCACCTCCATGAAGGTCGGCACCACCACGATCGCGGCCACCACCCAGGGGCTCGTGGCGCCGGGCGACCTCGAGGCGGCAACGGCCGTCATTTGCGGGTGGCCGAGACGCCGGTGGCCGGGCCGGCGGCCGGCGGCTGCGGCAGGTGGGCCTGGAGGAACTTGCCGGCGTCGGGTCCGGTCGGCGGCTCATGGATATGGACCACCGGCTCGACCGACGTGCCGATGAACAACGGGTACTTCTCCGGGTCGTAGCCCACGAGGTCGATGCGGACCGGCAGCCGCTGCACCACCTTGACGAAGTTGCCGGTGGCGTTCTGCGCCGGCAGCAGCGCCAGCGTCGATCCCGTGCCCATCGTGAAGCCGGCAATGCGGCCCTTGAACGTCCGCCTGCTGCCGTACATGTCGACATGAAGATCGACCGGCTGGCCGATCCGCAGGTCGCGCAGTTGCGTCTCCTTGAAATTGGCGTCGACCCAGATCTGGTCGAGCGAGCGGATCGCCATCAGCGCCTGGCCGGCTTTGACATTGTTGCCCGGATTGACGTTGCGGCGCGTGATGACGCCGTCGATCTCGGCGACGATGTCGCAGTAGCGAAGATCCAGCTCGGCCTGGGCGAGATCGCGCTTGGCGGCCTCGAGCTTGGCTTCGGCCTGCTTGATGGCCGGCGCCTCGGCGGCCAGCCGGGCGAAGGTGCGGTCGATGTCGCCCGCCCCGGATTTCTCGAATGCTTCGAGCATCGCCCGGGGCGTCTCGTTGTACGAGTGGTAGACGCCCAGCTCGGCCGCGCTCTGGATCAGCTCCGCCTGCGCCTCCCGGACGGAGGAGAAGTTCTGGTCGAGATCGGAGGGCACCTGGCCGAGCTCTCCGCTCTCCAGGGGCAGCGTCTTCAGGCCCAGGGAGACTCGGATCTGGTTCACGTCGGCCAGCGCCTGGACCAGATCCGCGCGTGCCGTCACCAGCGCGGCCTGCCGCCGGTCGAACTCCGACCGGGGAATGTTGTCCGTCGTCAGCAGCTGTCGTGCCCGTTCGAACTCGATCTGGGCCAATGTCAGCGCGGCCTTGGCCTTGTCGACGCCGGCAACCCGGGTGTGCAGTTCGGACACCTGGTTGGCGACGCTCTCCATGGCGTGCTGCAGCTTCCAGCGCCGGCTTCTTGCCTCCGCTTCGATGCCACGGACCTTGGCGGTCGCCGCCGCCAGATCGGCCTGCGCGGTATCGACGGCCGCCTGCCTGACGGCGACGGCCGTCCGATAGGGCTCCTTGTCCAGTTCGACCAGGAGATCGCCGCGATGCACCCGGTTGTTGTCGTCGACCAGGACGCGCGTCACCTGGCCGGGGACGCGGGCGGCAACGAAGGTGACGTGACCGTTGACGTAGGCGTCATCCGTCGAAACGGTGTTGAGGGCGTCGACAACCCACGGAATGCCGAACGCCAGGGCGACGGCCAGGACCAGCGCGCCCGCCCCGGCAATCAGCAGTTTCTTCCGGGCGCCCATCGGCTTGTCGCTCGTCTCGGTCTTCTCGCGGCTTTGCTCGGTCATGGTGGGACCCCATCACACCGAAACGTTAATGCCGTTCCGGTCCGGACCGCCAGTGGCAATCCGGCACGCTATCGCGGGAAGGTGAGTCACCACTGTCACCCCGAGCGAAGGGAGGGGCCTTTGAGGCCGCAGGAAAGGTCCCTCGCTTCGCTCGGGATGACAGCGAGCCTGTGTTTCGCGGTCCTAGCCGAGATCGATGGTGCCGCTCAGCATCGGCACGCAGCGCCCGCCGATATGGCTGGCGACGACCGTGCCTGCCTGCTTCTCGGCCGACGCCACGAGAAGGCTCGGCCGGCCCATGTCGAAGCCCTGGCCGATGGTCTTCGCCAGGGTGAGGTCGGGCTGGGGCCGCAAGTGGGCCAGCAGGCCGATCAGCGCCACGTTGGCGCTGCCCGTCGCGGGGTCCTCGGGCACGCCGAACAGCGGCGCGAACATGCGCGTCTGGATCTGCACGCCGTGCTCCTCGGCGGCGACGTACAGGTGGATGCCGACCGCCCGCTCCATCGGCAGGTGCCTGGTGAAGGCCTCGATGTTGTACGTCGCCTCGGCCAGCGCCGCGCGCGACGTCAGCTCGGCGAACACGAAGCCGATGCCGCACGAGGCGATCACGGGCCGGTGGTTGCGCGTCTCGATGCGGTCGACGCCGAGGCCGCACAGGCTGGCGACCGTCTCGGCCGCAACCTCCTCGCCGACAGCCAGTTTCTGCGGCGCCTCGAGGCGGGCGCCGACGGCCTCGCCCTGCTCGCGCATCAGGTCGATCGGCACCAGGCCGGCCTTCTCCTCGAACACCAGCCGGTCGCCCGCGATCGGGCGGCCATGGCACGCGCCGGCGCGCGCCAGCACGAAGGCCGTGCCGACATTGGGATGGCCGGCGAAGGGCATCTCGGCCTTGGGCGTGAAGATGCGGACATGGGCGGTGTGCGCGGGGTCCTGCGGCGGCAGCACGAAGGTCGTCTCGGCCAGGTTGAACTCGGCGGCGATCGCCTGCATCTGCCCGGTCGAGAGGCCGCGCGCGTCGGGCACGACGGCCAGCGGGTTGCCGCCGAACTTGCGGTCGGTGAAGACGTCGACGGTGGTGAATGCGAATTTCATGACGCGGACCCTAATGGCTTGCCGGGCCGGTCCAGAGCGAGATTAATTCGTAGGCAGGAGGAATTACCTTGCCCTACGAGACCTTGACCTACAGCCGCGACGATCGCGTGGCGACCATCACCCTGAACCGGCCCGACCGGCTGAACGCCATCAGCCGCGGCATGCCGGACGAGATCCGCGCCGCCGTCGAGCAGGCCAACCGCGACGACCTCGTGCATGTCATCGTCGTCGAGGGCGCCGGCCGCGCTTTCTGCGCCGGCTACGACCTCAAGAGCGCCGCCGAGCAGCCGCGCGGCGCCGGCGGCAGCCAGGAGATGCCGTGGGATCCCTTCATCGACTTCCAGCTCATGGACCACAACACCCAGTGTTTCCAGTCGCTGTGGCGGTCCTACAAGCCCACCCTCTGCAAGGTGCACGGCTATGCCGTCGCCGGCGGCACCGACATCGCGCTGAGCTGCGATCTCGTGGTCATGGCCGAGGACGCGAGGATTGGCTATCCGCCGGCCCGCGTCTGGGGTTGCCCGACCACCATGATGTGGGTCTATCGCGTGGGCGCCGAGCGCGCCAAGCGGCTGCTGCTCACCGGCGACCTGATCGACGGCAAGGAGGCCGAGCGCATCGGCCTGGTGACGCAGGCCGTGCCGGCGGCCGGGCTCGACGCCGCGGTGCGCAAGCTCGCCGACCGCATGAAGGGCGTGCCGAAGAACCAGCTCTGGATGCAGAAGACCGCCATCAACAGCGCCTTCGAGAACATGGGCCTGCGCACCACCCAGACGCTCGCCACCCTGTTCGACGGCATGACGCGGCACTCGCCCGAGGGCATCCATTTCAAGCAGCGCGCCGAGGAGGCGGGCTTCCATCAGGCGGTCCGGGAGCGCGATTCCGGCGCGCCCATCGCCGGCGGCAAGCCGCCGCGCAACAATTGATTCCCCTCGACGGAAGGCAATAAGGTTCGCCCATGACCCAGATCTCCTACGACCACGGCGTTTCCGACAAAAAGCTGATCGGCGAGACCATCGGCGCCTTCTTCGACCGCACCGTCGAGACCTACCGCGACCGCGAGGCGCTGGTGGTGCGCCACCAGGACGTCCGCTGGAGCTGGGGCGAGCTCGGCCGCCGGGTCGACGATCTCGCGGCCGGTCTCCTGTCGCTCGGTCTGGAGCGCGGCGATCGGGTCGGCATCTGGGCGCCCAACCGCTCGGAATGGACCCTGGTCCAGTTCGCGACGGCGAAGGCGGGGTTGATCCTGGTCAACGTCAACCCGGCCTACCGCCGCTCCGAGCTCGAGTACGCGATGAACAAGGTCGAGTGCAAGGCGCTGATCCTGGCGCCGGCGCTCAAGACCTCGAACTACCTGGAGATCACCGACGATCTCGTGAAGGCGGGCAAGCTGCCGCATCTCAGGCACGTCGTGCGGCTGGGCGCGGAGAAGACGCCGGGCATGCTGAACTTCGACGATATCGCCGGCGCCGGCGGCAATGCCGAGAGGATGAAGCTCGCCGATCTCGGGCCGAAGCTGCAGTTCGACGACGCCATCAACATCCAGTTCACCTCGGGCACGACCGGCCACCCCAAGGGCGCGACGCTCAGCCATCACAACATCCTGAACAACGGCTTCTTCGTCGCCGAAGGGCTGAAGCTCACGCCCGATGATCGCCTGTGCATCCCCGTGCCGCTCTACCATTGCTTCGGCATGGTGATGGGCAATCTCGGCTGCCTGACGCACGGCTCGACCATGGTCTATCCCGCCGAGGCGTTCGATCCGCTGGCCACCCTGCAGGCCGTCGCCGAGGAACGCTGCACGGCGCTCTACGGCGTGCCCACCATGTTCATCGCCCAGCTCGACCACCCCGAGTTCGCCAAATTCGATCTCAAGAGCCTGCGCACCGGCATCATGGCGGGCTCGCCCTGTCCCATCGAGGTGATGAAGAAGGTGCAGAGCCACATGCACATGGGCGAGGTCACCATCGCCTACGGCATGACCGAGACCTCGCCCGTCTCGACGCAATGCGCCACCGACGATCCGGTCGAGCGCCGCGTCTCGACCGTGGGCCAGGTGCTGCCGCACATCGAGATCAAGATCGTCGATCCCGAGGGAAAAGCGGTGCGCGCGGCGAGACCGGCGAGTTCTGCACCCGCGGCTACTCGGTGATGAAGGGCTACTGGAACGACGCCGACAAGACCGCCGAGGCGATCGACGAGGCCGGCTGGATGCGCACCGGCGACCTCGCCACCATGGACGAAGAGGGCTACGTCAACATCGTCGGCCGGCTCAAGGACATGGTGATCCGGGGCGGCGAGAACGTCTATCCGCGCGAGATCGAGGAGTTCCTCTACAGCCATCCCAAGATCCAGGACGTGCAGGTGATCGGCGTGCCCGACAAGAAGTACGGCGAGGAGATCTGCGCCTGGATCAAGCTGCGCGAGGGCGAGACGGCGACCGTCGAGGAGATCCGCGCGTTCTGCCAGGGCCAGATCGCCCACTACAAGATCCCGCGCTACGTCGAGTTCGTGCCCGAGTTCCCGATGACCATCACCGGCAAGATCCAGAAGTTCGTCATGCGCGAGCAGACGATCGGCAAGCTCGGGCTGAAGGCCGAGAAGACGGCTTAGCCACTCTCATCGCTCGCATCATTTCGTCGTCCCGACTCGCGCGGATCGGATCCGCACTTGAGCGCGAAGCGCGGAGTGGATCACGTCTACGCTGGGGGCGCGCCACTCCAGTGGCGCGTCATGGTCGTCGGGACTGAGAGCCGCCAGCCCATGGAATACGAAACGCGCGGGACGGCGCGAACGCAAGAAGAGACGCGCCACTGGAGTGGCGCGCCCCCAGCAAACCTGCCTCTTCAAGGAGGCAGTCTCTCAAGTGATCAATGGCCCGAAAACCCGGGGGCAGGCCAACTCCGCGCCAAGGGCACGAGAGCGGGCAACTAGAGGCGGTCTGCAGCGATCCCGAGATGCAGGGCGCGATCGTTAAGCCTCCGGTGAGTCCGATCTGGATGTCGCTGCTCAAGGTCTTCCGGCCCCTCGCAGGCCCGTTCCGCTGTTGCTGCCCGCCCCTGGCCTCGCGGCGTCACCGCTTCAGAAAAAGCTCTATCTCCTCGAAAAACCGCTCGCAGGCGGGCTCATCCTTCAGAAAGAGATGGTTTTGGCCCTGAAGTGGAATGAATCGGGCGCCGGGAATGCCGGCGGCCATTGAGCGTCCTGACTCGAACGGCACTCTCGCATCTCCTCGCGCGTGCATGACCAGGGTCGGCACAGTCACCTTGCCCAGAAGCTCAGTCACATCAAATTCTCCAGTGGCTTCAAAATAGCGCGCTGCGCACTCGGGTGAGGTTGTTCGGCGTTGCAGTTCATTGAAGAAGGCAGACTGCTCTTGTGTGGCCCCAGGCATGAATTGCGCGGTGAACATCTGTCGAAAGGCTGGATTGTCTGATCCCCAGCCATGACGCATCAGCGTCGGCTTTGCAGCTCGACGTTCCCTGTTCCTCCGGTGATCTTTTTGCCCCCCCAAGGGCAAACCCCCCATAAAGAATGAGGTGGGACACGCGTTCTGGATGCCGAACAGCATAGGCAATGGATACCGCACAGCCCTGGGACACTCCCAAGAGCGGAAATCGATCTACGCCAGCCGCATCGACCACCGTTTCAAGGTCGCTGACCCAGGCGTCGAGAGACAGCGTCTCGACATCCCAGTCGGACATGCCATTGCCCCGCGCGTCATAGCGGAGAAGTGTATGCTTTCGCGCCAACCCACGAACGACGTGCTGCCACACTGGGGTCTCCCAGTCATATTCGAGGTGGTTCAACCAATTTGCCGTCTTGACCAGCGGAGGTCCGCTGCCGGCCGTCGCATAGGCGAGACGAACACCTTCAGGCGTGCGGCAATATTTGATCTCCTGGTTCATTGGCGGCGGCATCGGCATCGGAATTGTCGGGCTCTCGCCCATTGCCGCCAGACACAGCCTGCAGACCAATCAATCGATACCCGCGGCCCGGGACCGTAACGACATAGCTCTTCCCGCCCGCCCCTTCGTCGAGTGCTTTCCGCAGTGCGGAGATGTGGACGTGAATGTTGCCGTCTTCCACTGACAGGCCAGGCCACACCTGTTCCAGCAGGCTGGTCCTTGGAGACGACATCGCCTTTTGCAGAAGCCAATTCGCAAAGGATGTCCATCGCGCGGCTGCCCAGCTGAAGCTTAACGCCCTCGCGCGAAAGCTCGCGCCGCTCGGGATCGAGAAGGAATCGGCCGAAGCCGACCCTTTCGCCGCCCATCTGTCCTCTCGTCACGATCGCCGAATTCAGAACAATTAAGCTTCTAAACCAAGGACCTTATACGGCCACTGCCTTAGGGTTCTGGAACGTGCCGCTGCGGCAGCAAGTCCAAAATACACAAACGCATGAGAAGATCGTGAGCACCTTTTTTGACGGACACGCCAAGTACGACACAACCTTGGATCGCCGCGACAATCCGAGTACCCGCAGGCACGGTTAAAGCGGTCGTCGAGCGTAGTCGGCGGATAGCCGCTGATCAATACGAATGTCTGAATCCAGAACCGGCGCCACATCGTCGCGCGCCGGACGGATGCCGGCCTCGCCGACAGCAGGGCCGGGCAATTCAACGTCCCCAACCTTCTCACAACACAGGAGATCGAGACAATGACCACGAGCACATCGAGCCCCGCCACAGTGGACAACGGCGTCAATGTGACTGCACTGCTTGACGCGCGCGAAGCCCTGGAGAAGGCGCCGGAAGCAGCGCAGTTCAAATGGCGCGCGACGCTGCGAGTGGTTGAACGGCACGCATAGCCGCTCCACGATCGGCAAATTCTTCGGGCTCGGGGCCGAGCAGTCCCGCGACAAGACCTTCACGGTCGAGGCAGACCATCCGAAGGTCTTTGCCGCCGAGGACCATGCTCCGACGCCGGTCGAACTCGTTCTCTCCGGTCTTGCGAGCTGCCTCACCGCGGGCGTCGCCGCAGTCGCCCAGCGGCGCGGCATACAGCTGCATTCCGTCAAGGCCTCGCTCGAGGCCGACATGGACATTCAGGGCATCCTCGGAATCGACGACGAGGTGCGCAATGGCTTCGGCGCCATCCGCGTTCACTTCGACATTCGCGCCGATGCGAGCGACGACGACATCAAGTCGCTGGTCGCCCAATCGCAGAAGCGGTCGGCCGTGTTCGACATCATCACCAACCCGACCAACGTCTTCGTCACCGTCAACTGACGGCAGCGCTTGGATCAAGGAGCGAGTGTCGTGAGGTCCGCGACCACCATCATCATCGGCGCCGGCCAATCCGGATTGGCCATGAGCAGGCATCTGACTGCCCTCTCGATCGACCACGTGGTCCTCGAGCGCGGCGAGGTGGCCAACTCATGGCGAACGGAGCGGTGGGACTCGCTTCGCCTTCTGACGCCGAATTGGCAAAGCCGCCTGCCGGGCTACGCCTACACCGGCGATGATCCGGACGGCTTCATGACGATGCCGGAAGTCGTCGCGCTTTCTGCAGCGGTATGCCGAGCTTTCGGCGCGCCCCGGTCGTGACCGGAACGCGCGTCACGCAGGTGAGGCAGGACGATGGAGGCTACGAGCTCTCGACCAGCCAGGGCGCATGGCGCTGCCGCAAGCTCGTGATCGCGAGCGGAGCCTGCAACGTTGCCACGATCCCGTCGCTCAGCGCCGGTTTGCCGGCGAAGGTGACCAGCCTCACGCCGCTGCAATACCGGCGTCCCGATCTCCTGCCGGATGGCGGCGTGATGATCGTCGGCGCCTCGGCGAGCGGCATCCAGCTCGCCCGGGAAATCCAGGCCACCGGCCGTCGCGTCGTGCTTTGCGTCGGAGAGCACGTCCGGATGCCGCGCACCTATCGTGGACGCGATATCCAATGGTGGATGGATGTCATCGGCATGATGGATCGTCCGCTACGACGCCGTCGAGGACATCGGAAGGGCGCGGCGGCTGCCGTCGCTGCAGCTCGTCGGAACGCCCGAACGCGTGACGGTCGACCTCAACAGCCTGCGCAAATCGGGCGTCGAGCTTGTGGGTCGTCTTGTCGGTCTTCGTGATGGCAAGGCGCAATTCTCGGGATCGCTCGCCAACCTTTGCGCATTGGCCGACCTGAAGATGAACCGGCTGCTTGCCGGCATCGATGGTTGGGTGAGCGCCAGCGGGCTCGCCGAGCGGTTTCCCGCGCCCGAACGCTACGAGCCTACGGCGGTCGGACCGGAGACGAAGCTCAGCCTGGACCTGATCGCGGCCGGTATCGGCACGGTGATCTGGGCAACCGGCTATCGCCCCGACTACTCCTGGCTCGACGTACCCGTGTTCGATCGCAAAGGGCGCATCCGGCACGACGGCGGCGTTGTTGCCGCGCCGGGCATGTACGTCATGGGCCTGCCGTTCATGCGCCGACGCAAATCGTCCTTCATCGACGGAGCGGGCGATGATGCCGCGGATCTCGCCGCTCACCTGAACCAGGGCCTCGCCCGCGCTGGCTGCCTGAGAGACAACGACGATGAACGCGCTCCATGGTCTCGATGAACGCTACGACGTGGTCATCGTCGGTGCACGCTGTGCCGGCGCTGCCACGGCCCTGCTCCTGGCGAGGTCCGGCGCCAAGGTCCTGGTCGTCGACCGGCAAGCCTACGGCTCTGACACGCTGTCGACGCACGCGCTGATGCGGGGCGCGGTCATCCAGCTCAATCGCTGGGGCCTGATTCCCGACGTCGTCGCAGCGGGAACGCCCGCCATCCGATCGGCGACGTTCCACTACGGCGACGAGGCGGTCCGAGTCGACATAAAGCCGAGTCATGGCGTCGATGCCTGTCTTGCGCCGCGGCGCACGGTGCTCGATCCCTTGCTGGTCGATGCGGCCCGCGAGGCTGGCGCGGAGGTTCGCCACGGCGTCGCTCTTTCGGAGCTGCAGTTCGCCGCATCGGGCGACCGCGTCATCGGCGCCTCGTTGAGAGATGCGGGCGGCGCGTGCATGACCGTCCGCTCGGATATCGTCATCGGTGCGGACGGCCGCCAATCGACAGTCGCACAGCTCGTCAATGCCAAGACGTGCAGCGAAGGCTTCAATGCCTCGGGCCTTGTGTTCGGCTACTTTGAAGGCCTGAGACGGGATGGCCTGCATTGGCACTTCGCAAAGAATGTCGCGGCAGGCGTGATTCCGACGAACTCGGGTCACTGCGTCTTTGCCGCGGTTCCGGCTCGGCGATTTTCAGCGACATTTCGCGGCGACATCATGCGGGGCTTTCTCCAGGTCCTGGAGATGAACTGCCCGAGGCTGCGCGCCGATATCGACCGCGGCCAAACTGATCGGCCGGTTGCGAGGCTTTGGCGGAGCAACGAGCTACCTTCGACAGTGTCACGGGGCAGGATGGGCCCTTGTCGGCGATGCCGGCTACTTCAAGGACCCCCTGACCGCGCACGGGATCACCGACGCCCTGCGGGATGCGCAATTGTTGTCCGGAGGGATCGTCAATGGCGGTGCCCGCGGCGCTCGAGACCTACCAGCGCGAGCGCGACGCACTGTCCCTGCCATTCATGCGCGTCACCGACGCGATCGCCTCGTTCTCGTGGGACCTCGACGAGGTCAAGCAGCTTCATGCGGAATTGAATGCCGTCATGACGACGGAGGCCAATCACATCGCGAGCTTGTCACAAGCGCCCTCTCTCGCAGCATAGGAATACAGATATGTCGAACAGTTCACCTTGGACACGAACGCTTGCCGGCCGCCCGGCGCTGGGCTCCCGCGCCGAGAGGAGCCGCACGACCACGATGCGCGATGTCGAAATGTTTACCGAGATGACAGGCGACAGAAACCCGATCCACTACGATCTCGAATTGGCGAGCCGGCATCGCCCTTCGGCGGCCTTGTCGTACAAGGCGGGGTGACCACGGGTCTCCTGAATGCCGTTGTTGCCGAGGATCTCCCGGGACCGGGCACGGTGTTTCTCGAAACGAACTGGCGTTTCGTCAAGGCCGTCCGGGTCGGAGAGACGATCACTGCAAGCGTCAAAGTCGAGCACGTCCGGGACGACAAGCCGATCTGCAAATTGGAGACCGTTGTCCGCAATGCAAGCGGGGAAGTCTGCGTCGTCGGAACCGCCACGACCTACACAATGCCGCTCTCTCGGCGGGTGACCGACCCGGCGAAAGAGGCAGCAGCGGACCGTCGTCGCTCGACCTGAGGGGCGGTTCGCGTCCGATTTGCGTCGGAAGCTCTTGGCAGGCGCGAATCCGGGCGCGCCGGGTTGGGAGAGCGCAATTCGTGTCGCGCACCATCTCGGTCAGCGCGACAGGAACGCAGCTGGAGGTTCCCATGTATGTCGTTCTCTCTTTCCTCGGCCTCAACGTGATCGAATGGAAGGCAGCCGGCCTGCCGGTTGGTTCGTCATGAGCGACAAGTTCGAAGGCGGCTGCCTCTGTGGCGCAGTTCGCTTCCTCGCTACTGGGGCGCCCAAAGGGGTGTTCTGGTGTCATTGCCAGAGCTGTCGCCGGCACAGTGGTGCGCCGGTCTCTGTCTTCGTCGGTTTCGAGCTAAATGCCTACACGGTGACCAAGGGAGAGATTGCGAAATTCAAGTCTTCACCGGGCACGACGCGCGGCTTCTGCCGGGCCTGCGGCTCCACGCTGACCTGCGAAGTCGACCAACTGCCGACGGAGACGCATTTCCACGTGGGCGCGTTTGATGACCCGAGTGGGTTCGAGCCATCGAAGCACTTTTTCCGCAATGAGCAGCTGCCGTGGCTGCACTTGAAGTGAGCGTAGCTTTGTAGGAGCCAGTGGCCTCAAAAGGCGAGCCAGTGTCGACGTCGGCTCGGAAGCGGTTTCAACTCGTTCGTGGCGTCCCGTCTTGTCACGCCAAACGGCATTTTGGTCGGTCTCGACATGACGCAGGAGATGCTGACCAAGGCGCGATCGACGGCGACCAGATAGAGGGCGGCTGGGCCGACGTTGTTATCAGCAACGACGTGAACAACCTGTGCGCCGACAAAAGGGCCGTCTGCTCGGAGGTCCATCGGGTGCTGCGGCCCGGCGGATGGCTGCAATTCGCCGGACCTCAATCCGCCGCCGCCCTCTGTTCCATCGCCGCCGTCGCCGGCCGGTTGGCCTTCAGGAACGTCCGGATGTGCCGCACCGCCAGCGGGATCTTCTCCGGCACGTCCTTCCACGGGTACATGCTGACCTGCGCGTTGGGCGCCAGCATCGCCGATTCCATCGCCACCGCGTAGGGATGGGGCGGGATGTCGTCGGGCAGCACGAGGATCGGCGTCTGGCAGGCGCGCACGAAGTCGCGCGTCACGGTGAACACGAAGTCGGCGTTGGCGCGGTACATCTTGGCGAGGAACGCGCTCACCTGCTCCATCGTGACCTCGGGCCGGCGCGCGACGAAGGCCGGGCCCCAGTTGCCCATGTTGTTCTGGTAGAACTGGTCGGGCAGCTCGGGCCGGAAGCCGCTGGGCTGGGTCAGCACGGCGGCGACCACGCGGCTTTGCGCGCGCTTGATCAGGTTCCAGATCATCGGGCCGCCGATGCAGTAGCCCAGCACCATGAAGCGGTCGATGCCGAGGTGATCCATCAGGCCGATATGGTCGTCGGTGAAGGCATCCCACGGCCGGTCGATCTCGAGCGGGCCCGACGACTGGCCGGCGTTGGCGTTGCGCAGGTCGGCGGCGATGCAGCGGAAGCCGTCCCTGGAGAACTCCTTCATGGCGTTGAAGGGATGGGTCGTGTCGAGCCCGGCGATCGTCGAATTGAGCCCGCCGCCCGGGATGACCAGCAGCGGAAAGCCCGAGCCCATCTCCTCGTAGTGGATGCGGACGGGGCCTCGTTCATAGGTCGGCATGGCGCTCCTCCTTTTCGGCAACGGTGCCACGCGGGCGCGGACGCCACAACGGCGATATCGCCGACTAGTCGCCCAGCGTGCGCTCGAGGAAGCCGTGAACGCGGCTGATCGCGTCCCGGGTTGCGGCGTCGTTGTATTGCAACCAATGACCGTACGCGGTGACGCCGAGCCCGAAACGCAATCCGGCCGCGTCGAACGCGTGATAGGTGCCGGGGTAGACGACCAGTTCGACCATCGACCGGTCGCCGGCCCTGCGCGGCGACCCGATGTCGCTCTCGCCCGCCGCCATTTTCCGGCACGCCGCTGCCCGCGTCCAGTCGTCGAGCTCGCCGATCAGGACAAGAGTCGGCGCGGTCATGATGCCCGACATGCCATCGCACGCGGGATAGAAGGCGACGCCGGCGTGGAACTTCAGAGGGGACATTCGCTCGATCAGGCCGCGCTCGAGGGCGGCCAGCGCGGCGCCACCTCCCATCGAATGGCCAAGCACGGCAATACGATCGGCGCGCACGAACGGCTGGGATGAGAGGAACTTCAGGCCCCGATAGGCGTCGTATGCTTGTTCGTGCACGCCGCCGCGGCAGGCCGTCCTCTTTCCGCGGGACGTCAGGCTGTCGATCGCGAGCGCCACGTAGCCCCAGCCCGCGAGCCGGTCAGCCCAGGCGGCTGTGTTGTTGTTGAAGCCGCTGCAGCCGTGCAGCATGACGACCGCGGCAAACGGCCCCGCGCCGTACGGCCGGGCGAGATAGGCCGGCAGCGGCCTTTGGCCGTCGTCGGCGCCGGGAATCTCCGTGAGCGCGCCGGCAAGGCACGAGCCTGTCATTGTTGCCAGCGCAACGAGCGCACCGAGCAGGGATCGCAGCGAAGGCATCGCAGCCCACCATTGTCGAACAACGTCGACGACCAGGGTGGCCGGTTGCCGGACACCGGTCACATCTATTCACAGTAAGTCCCTGCCGCTCAAGGCTGTAAACTGCCGCCGGGCTTCAGCGCAGCATCGATGAAGGTCACGGCCTTGCCGAGACTCGGTTCGCGCCGTGTTGTTGATGCCGAACTCATGGCCGCTTGCTCCGGTTCGGCCTGGCGGGGCTCCGGCGGCCCTGCGCCGTCCGTCCTCTCTTCGCCGCGACCCGGCGCGCCGCCGCCAGCGCCAGCCGCGCCCACGCGACCAGCTCGTCGGGTTCGTCGAACAGCCGCTCCGGCGCCCGCCAGAAGGCGAGGTCTATGGTGCTGCCCCCCTTCTCGTAGCTGAGGGGCGGAAAGGATGCGGCTTCCTCGAACGCCGTCCGATTATGGTCGTCGACCCGGAAGTAGAGCGTGTTGTCCGTCACCATCCCGAACATCAGCCCGTCGCAGAACACGCCGGTCTTGCCGAACAGGCGCCGCAGGGAGACGCGGCCGAGCGGAGCGAGCTGCTCGCGCAGGAACTCGGCGAAACTCTCGCTCGCGACCATCCTCGACTCTCCGTCCCGGTCCGGCACGCCTCCAGGCCACGATCTTACAGGCGGAACGGTCGGGCGCACTGTCGGCGGCCACCGGCCTCGGGCGGCCGGGGAGCCGAGTTTCTGCGCTGTATGGTGCGCAGAAACTCGAAGGCGCCGATTTTGCGCCGTCGGATACCGATGGAATGCTTGACTTGTACTTAAGTATCTTTTATATTCCGGCGGTCTCGCAAGGAGAGGCGACCGCGCAGCGAAGATCGGTCTGTGCCGCGGCTGCCGCCGCCTGGACGGTATTTCGTGGATTTCGATTGGCGTGGCACTTGCGGAAAGTGCGGAAAGTGTCACTTAACTGTCATCGTCGGCCGCCCAGGTATGGTCGGAAAGGTCCAAAAGGTCGGAAACCCCATGCCCGGCTCTGTCGAAGCCCCCGGGACCCGCCGCGCCGGGCCGCGCTGCGGCCGGTCCGCTATCGCCCCGTGCCGAGCAGCCGCTGCACGACGTCGAGCTGGATCTCCGCCGCCTCGACCATCTCGGCGATCGGCACCGATTCGTTGGCGGCATGGCCCTGCGCGCCCGAGCCCGGGCCGAAATTGATGATCTCGATCCTGTCGTCGGCGTAGTAGCGGCCGTCGCTCACGCCGGTGGCGTTCAGGAACTTCACCTTGCGGCCGGTCCGCGCCTTGACCGCCGCCTCGAAGGCGCCGACGGCGGCGCCGTTCTCCGGCGCGAAGAAGCCGTTGGTGCCGGTCAGGAACTCGACCGCGTACAGGCTCCTCGGTTCGCCGACGTCGTCGACCACCCGCTTCAGCTCCTTGAAGGCATCCTTGACCTTCTCGCCGGGCAGCAGGCGGCGGTCGATCTCGACCGTGCAGGAAGAGGGCACGACGTTGGTGTTGTGGCCGCCGTGGAACATGCCGACGTTGACCGTCGACTTCATCGCGCCCTTCACGCGCCGGGGCAGCACCTTGTCGTAATGCGCCTGCAGCGCGCCCACCAGGCGCATCATGCGCAGGATGGCGTTGTCGCCGGCCGCCGGATTGCCGGCATGGGCGGCGCGGCCCCTGGTCGTGAGGCGGGCCCACATCACGCCGCGCTCGGCCACGATCAGGTTGTTCTCGGTCTGCGCGCCCAGGATCAGCGCATCGGGCCGCACCCGCCCGCTCTTGCGCAGGAATTCCATGCCGTCGGGCCCGAGATTCTCCTCGTCGGCCACGAAGGTGAAGATCAGCTCGCCCTTGGCCGGCCCGCCGCGCCGCGCGATCTCCTCGGCCAGCCAGAGCTGCACGGCCATGCTGCCCTTGCAGTTGCCGGCGCCCAGCCCATGGACCAGCCCGCCCCTGACCAGGGCCTTGAAGGGATCGCTCTTCCAGTTGGCGCGCTCGCCCACGCCCACCGTGTCGACATGGGCGTTGAAGGCGATCGATGGACCCTTGGCCTTGCCCTTCCTCCGGGCGACGACGTTGTCCACCCCCTGGGTCCGGGTCGCGATCTCGACCTTGTATCCCGCCTTCTTCAGCCGCTTCGCCGCATAGGCGCAGATCTCCACCGACGTCCCGGGCGGGTAGGGGCTCGGCAGCGCGATCAGGTCGGAGAGGATGGAGACGAGTTCTTTTCGCACGATGTTACCTCAGTGTCGTTGTCATCCCGAGCGCAGCGAGGGACCTTTCCCGTGGCCTCAAAGGCCCCTCGCTGCGCTCGGGGTGACAGGTGTCCGTTACCGATTCGCCAATTCCACCAGCGCCTCGACCAGCACGCGCGCGCCGGCGGCGAGGTCGCCCGGCGTGGCGTTCTCGATCTCGTTGTGGCTGATGCCGCGCTCGCAGGGCACGAAGATCATGCCGGCCGGGCAGAGCGTCGCGATATGCATGGCGTCGTGTCCCGCGCCCGACGGCATGTCCATGTGGCTGAGCTTCAGGGCGTCCGCCTTGGCGCGCACCAGGTCGATCACGTGGCGATCGAAGTCGGTCGGCGCCACCGCGGTCACACGCTCCATCCGCGGCCATGCACGGCGCTGCTCGCGCGACGACGATGTCGAGGAGCTTCTTCTCGTGCGTCTCCAGGACGGACTTCCACGGATGGCGCATGTCGATGGTGAAGCTCGCCTGGCCGGGAACCGTATTGGGCGAGCCGGGATGGACCTCGACCCGCCCGATGGTGAAGCGCAGCGTGTCGTCGGCGTCGGTCGTCGCCTCGTACATCGCCGCGGCGATGCGCGTGGCCGTGGCGAAGGCGTCCTTGCGCGCGGTGCGCGGCGTGGTGCCGGCATGCGCCTCCTCGCCCCGTATCTGCACGATGTAGCGCCGGCTGCCCTGGATGCCGGTGACCACGCCGATGGTCTTGCGCTCGTTCTCCAGCCGCGGGCCCTGCTCGATATGGGCCTCGAGGTAGCCCGCGAGCGCGAAGCCGGGCGGGCCCCCGCGCATCGGCGCCGGTGCCGCCTTCAGGGTCGCCGCCAGCGCGTCGCCGAGCGCCACGCCTTCCCAGTCCTTCGCCGCCAGCATGTCCGCGAGCCCGTAGCGGCCGGCGAACACCGCCGAGCCCATGGCGCCCGGCTGGAAGCGCGAGCCTTCCTCGTTGGTCCAGGCCACGGCCATCAGGGGCCGCCGGGTCTTGAGCCCGGCATCCTCCAGCGCCTCCAGCGCCTCGAAGGCCGCCAGCACGCCGTACATGCCGTCGAACCGGCCGCCGGTCGGCTGGCTGTCCATGTGCGAGCCGCTCATCACCGGGGCCGCGTCGGGATCGCTGCCCTCGCGGCGCACGAAGAGATTGCCGATGGCGTCGGTGAAGATCGAGAAGCCGCGCGCCTTTGCCCACGCGGCGAGCAGGTTGCGGGCGGCGGCGTCCTCCGGCGACAGCGCCTGGCGGTTCACGCCTCCCTTGGGTGTTCCGCCCAGCTTCGCCATCTCGGCGTGCCGTTGCCACAGACGGTCCTCGCGGACGGCGTTGGCACCGCTCATGCATTCTCTCCAGCCTTGTTGGCCGAGCTATAGCGGCCCCATAGTCATGCTTCAATCGGGAGGCCCTCATGCACGATCATCTCGACCGCAACCTCGTCGGCTACGGCGCCAGCCCGCCCGATCCGCAATGGCCGGGCGAGGCCCGCATCGCCGTCAGCTTCGTGCTGAACTACGAGGAGGGCGGCGAGAACACCATCCTGAACGGCGATCCCGCCTCCGAGGTGTTCCTGTGCGAGACGCCGGGCGGCACGCCGATCCAGGGCGGCCGCGATCTCTCCATCGAATCGCAGTTCGAGTATGGCAGCCGGGCCGGCTTCTGGCGCATCCTGCGGCTGTTCGCCGAGCGCGACATGCGCTTCACCTCATGGGCGGTCGGCCGCGCGCTGGAGCTCAATCCCGCCGCCGGCAAGGCGATGGCCGACGGCGGCCACGAGGTGGCGAGCCACGGCTGGCGCTGGATCAACTACAAGGACTTCACGCTCGAGCAGGAGCTCGACCACATCAACAAGACGGTGGCGGTGATCAAGCAGACCGCCGGCAAGCCGCCGGTCGGCTGGTACACCGGCCGCTTCGGCATGCACACCCTGTCGGCCGTCATCAAGCATGGCGGCTTCCTCTATTCGAGCGATTCCTACAACGACGACCTGCCCTACTGGGTGCGGGTCGACGGCACGCCGCACCTCATCATCCCCTACACGCTGGAAGTGAACGACATGAAGTTCGGCGTGGCGCCGGGCTACACCGCGGGCGACGGCTGGCTGCAGGCGATGAAGGACAGCTTCGACGTGCTCTATGCCGAAGGCGCGCGCAGCCCGAAGATGATGTCGATCGGCCTGCATTGCCGCCTCTGCGGCCGGCCGAGCCGGGCGGCGACCCTGGCGCGCTTCATGGATTACGTCGCCTCCAAGCCCAAGGTCTGGGTCGCCACGCGCCAGGAGATCGCGCGGCACTGGATGAAGGTGCAGCCCGCCACGAGCTGACGTCAGCGCGGCGCGCCCATCGGCTTTCCGTCGTCGCGCAGCCAGACATAGATCGCCGGGATCACCAGCACGGTGAGCGCGGTGGAGGAGGCGAGGCCGAACACCAGGGAGATGGCCAGGCCCTGGAAGATCGGGTCGGTCAGGATGAAGGCCGCGCCGATCATCGCCGCGGCGGCGGTGAGGAAGATCGGCTTGAAGCGGATGGCGCCCGCCTCGAGCAGCGCGTCGCGCAGGGCCGCGCCCTCGGCGCGCCGGCGCTGGATGAAGTCGACCAGCAGGATCGAGTTGCGCACGATGATGCCGGCGAGCGCGATGAAGCCGATCATCGAGGTCGCGGTGAACGGCGCGCCCAGCAGCCAGTGGCCGAGCACGATGCCGATCAGGGTGAGCGGCACGGGCGTGAGGATCACCAGCGGCAGGCGGTAGGAGCCGAACTGGGCGACCACCAGCAGGTAGATGCCCAGGATCGCCACGCCGAAGGCCGCGCCCATGTCGCGGAAGGTGACGTAGGTCACCTCCCATTCGCCGTCCCACAGCAGCGACGGCACCGATTCGTCGGCCGGCTGGCCGTGATAGTGGATCGCGGGCGGCCCGGCCTTGCCCCAGTCGAGCTTGGCGATCTCCTTCTCGACAGCGAGCATGCCGTAGATCGGCGCCTCGAAGCGGCCGGCCACCTCGGCCTGGACCATCTCGGCGAAGCGGCCGTCGCGGCGGAACAGCGGGTAGGAGGCGGGCTCGCGCTTGATGGTGACGACGTCGCCCAGCTCGACATTGGCGCCCTGCCGCCGCGTGCCGCCGGCGGGCAGCGGCGTCGACAGGATGCGCTCGCCCAGCCATTCGGCGCTGCGCGGCAGCTTGACCACGATCTCGATCGGCTTGGCGCCGTGGCCGCGCTGCGAGAAGCCGACCTTCACCCCGCCGATGATGGCGGCGATGGTGTCGTACACGGCCTGCTCGTCGACGCCGTAGAACTCGAGGTTCTCCTGGTTGATCGAGAAGCGCAGCCGCTCGCCCGGCCGGTGGAACGTGTCGTCGACATCGACCACGAAGGGCACCTTCTCGAAGGCCTCGCGCACCTTCATCGCCGCGGCCCGGCGCGCCGCGTCGTCCGAGCCGTAGATCTCGGCCAGCAGGGTGGCCAGCACCGGCGGGCCCGGCGGCACCTCGACCACCTTCACCGCCGTGCCGGCGGGCCGCGGCAGGCCCTCCAGCCGCTGGCGCACGTCGAGCGCGATGGCATGGCTGGCGCGCTTGCGCTCGCCCTTGGGCAGGAGGTTGATCTGCAGGTCGCCCTGCTCGGGGCTGCTGCGCAGATAGTAGTGGCGCACCAGGCCGTTGAAGTTGAAGGGCGCCGCCGTGCCGGCATAGATCTGGATCGAGGTCAGCTCCGGCAGGTCCTTCAGGCGCTCCGCGGCGGCGGCCAGGAAGCGCTCGGTGTCCTCCAGCGTGCTCGACTGCGGCAGGTCGACGACGACCTGCAGCTCGGACTTGTTGTCGAAGGGCAGCAGCTTCACCGTGACGTCGCGCGTGGCGAACAGGACGCAGACCGCCGCCGTGGCGGCCCCGACGAGAATGAGGAAGAGCTTGGCGCGCAGCCGGCCGCTCAGCAGCGGCCGCGCGACGCGCAGATAGAAGCGGCCGAGCGCGCCCACCTCGTCGTGGCCGCCCGCCGCCGCGTCCGTCCTGGCGAAATGCCGGCCGGCCAGGCGATAGAGCAGCCAGGGCGTGATCATGACGGCGACGAAGAACGAGAACACCATCGCCATCGAGGCGTTGGCCGGGATCGGGCTCATGTAGGGGCCCATCAGGCCGCTCACGAACATCATCGGCAGCAGCGCCACGATGATGGTGAGGGTGGCCACGATGGTCGGATTGCCGACCTCGGCCACGGCCTCGACCGCGGTGGCCTGCAGGTCGCCGCCGCGGCGCGCCCGCCAGTGCCGGACGATGTTCTCGACCACGACGATGGCGTCGTCGACCAGGATGCCGATGGAGAAGATCAGCGCGAACAGGCTGACGCGGTTGATCGTGTAGCCCATCAGCCAGGAGGCGAACAGCGTCAGCAGGATGGTGGTCGGGATCACCACCAGCACGACGATGCCCTCGCGCCAGCCGATGGTGAGCGTGATCAGCAGCACGATCGACAGCGTGGCCAGCGCGAGATGGAACAGCAGCTCGTTGGCCTTCTCGGTGGCCGTCTCGCCGTAGTTGCGGCTCACCGTCACCGTGATGTCGTCGGGCACCAGCCGCCCCTGCACCGCCTTCAGGCGGGCCAGCAGGTCGTCGGCCACCACGACGGCGTTGGCGCCGCTGCGCTTGGCGAAGGCCACCGTGACCATCGGGCGCCGCTCCAGCGCGCCCGACGCGGTGCGCGTCAGGGTCCAGCTGTGATGGCCGGTCTCGGCGGCGCCGACGACGACGCTGGCGACGTCCTTGAGATAGACCGGCCGGCCGTCGCGCGAGGTGAGCAGCAGCAGGCCGATGTCGGGCACGCCCTGCAGGGTCTGGCCGGCCACCACCGGCACGTTCCTGTCGAGCTGGCGGAAGGCGCCGACCAGGAACGAGCGGTTGGCGTTCGACAGCTTGTCGACGAGCTGGTTCAGCGTGATGCCGTAGAGCGCCAGCCGCTCGGGATCGGGCTCGACGCGGATCTGGTTGGGGCTGCCGCCGACGATGTAGCTCAGGCCGACATTGTCGACCTTGACCAGCTCGTGCCGCAGCTCGTCGGCGACCTGGAAGAGGCCGTTGTCGGTCCAGCGCGCCGCCGCGGCGGGCTTGGGCTCCAGCGTCAGGGTCGACGATCGCCACGTCGTTGATGCCGCGGCCGATGATCAGCGGCTCGGGGATGCCCTTGGGCAGGTCGGCGATGTTGGCGCGGATCTTCTCGTGGATGCGCATCAGCGCGGTGTCCTCGTCGGTGCCGACGAAGAACCGCGCCGTCACCAGGACCGAATCGTCCTGGGTCGACGAATAGACGTGCTCGACGCCGTTGATGCCCTTGACGATGTCCTCGAGCGGCTTGGTGATGAGCTCGATGGCGTCGGCCGCCTTGTAGCCGTTGGCGGTGACCAGGATGTCGACCATCGGCACGCTGATCTGCGGCTCCTCCTCGCGCGGCAGCGCCAGCAGCGCCAGCGTGCCCACGATCAGCGCGGCGACCAGGAAGAGGGGCGTGAGCGGCGAGGCGATCGAGGCCCGCGTCAGCGCCCCGGAGATGCCGAGCTTCATGGCCGGACCACCACGTCGCCCGCCTTGACGCCGGCCAGGATCTCGATGCCGCCGTCGACCGGCAGCCCGACCTGGACGACCACCTCGGTGCCGTCCTTGAGCTTGACGTAGCTGACGCCGAAGCGGCGATAGACGTAGCCGGCCGGCACGACCAGCGCCTCGCGCTGGCCGGTGGCGACGTAGACGCGCGTGCGCTCGCCGACGAAATAGTCGCCCAGGCCTTCCATGACGGCGTCGGCGATCACGCGGCCCTGGTCGATCTGCGGATAGACCAGCACCACGCGGCCGCGGCGCAGCGTCTCCGGCCCGTCCTGCTGCTGCAGGCCGCGCGCGCCCACCAGGATGGTGTCGCCCGCCTTCATGAAGCGGGCATGCCGTTCGGGAAGCTGCAGCCGCAGGATGTAGTTGTCGGCGGCCAGCGTGGCGATGGTCTCGCCCGGCAGGATGACGGTTCCGACCGCGACCGGCACGGTGAGCACGCGGCCCGCGCCGGGCGCCAGCACCGCGCCTTCGGTCGACTGCTGCTCGACGACCTCGCGGTCGGAGCGCAGCGCCTGCAGCGTGCGCTCGGCCATGTTGAGACGGGTGCGCGCCTGGTCGAGCTGGGCCTGCGAGACCGTGCCGGAGCCGCGCAGCTGCTGCATGCGGTTGAAGTCGATCTGGGCCTGCTCGCGGTTGGCGCTCTGCGCCTCCATGCGCGATTCCAGCGCCTGGATCTGCAGGGCGAGCTTGGGATCGACCACCAGGGCGATCTGGTCGCCGGCGGCGACGCGGTCGCCTTCGCGCACGGTGAGCTTGGTGATCGTGCCGCCGATGCGCGCCCGCGCCTTGAGCTCGCGCACCGGCTCGACGGTGGCGATCACGGCCTTGCGGTCGTCGACCTGCTCCTGGCGAACGACCGCCTGGTCGGCGGCGGCCGCCTGGCAGAGGCCGGCGAGCAGCAGGGCGGCGGCGAGGAGGGCATTGCGCATCATTGTCGACACTTTCTTCGGTGACTGGCCTTGACGGATATATGAGCAATAGCTAATTTAGCAAGCATGAATATTGAAGCCGTCAAGTCGAAAGCCGAGCGAAGCGGCGGAGTTCCTGAAGTCGATGGCCAACGACCGCCGGCTGATCGTCCTCTGCGAGCTGGTGAAGGGCGAGCGCACGGTCGGCGAGCTCGAGGCCGTCGCCGGCCTCAGCCAGTCGGCGCTGTCGCAGCATCTTGCCAGGCTGCGCGAGGCAGGCCTCGTCGCCACGCGGCGGGAGTCGCAGACCATCTACTACTCGCTCGCCAACCCCGGCGTGAAACGGCTGATCGACGTCCTCTACGACCTCTATTGCCGGCCGGCGCGCCGGCGCCGATCTTGAAAGGAGCCATCCATGTCCATCGATCGTGCCGTCATGGCCCTCGCGGGCTTCATGATCCTGGCGAGCCTGGTGCTCAGCCAGCTCCACAGCGTCTACTGGCTGCTGTTCACCGCCTTCGTCGGCCTCAACCTGCTGCAGGCGTCGTTCACCGGCTTCTGCCCGGCGGCCATCATCTTCAAGCGGCTGGGCCTGAAGACGGGCTGCGCGTTCTCCTGACGGACGTTCTTGTGAGGCCATAAGGGGCACGATGGCGCGGGCGCGCCACGGGACCCTTGATGCACATCAACGCGCGGCACGAGCGGCCTGTCATGCTGCGTCATCAAGAAACGGAGGAAACCATGCCCAAGATCATCGTCCTCGGCGCCGGCATCGGCGGCATATCGATGGCCTACGAGTTGCGGGCCAAGGTCGGTCGTCGGGCGGACATCATGGTCGTTTCCGACTCCGAGTGGTTCCACTTCGTGCCGTCCAATCCCTGGGTCGCGCTCGGCTGGCGCAAGCCCGAGGAGATCAAGGTCCGGCTGCCCGACCTGCTTGCGAAGTTCGGGATCGGCTTCGACGCCACGGGCGCCAAGCACGTGCTCGCCGCCGAGAACGCCATCGAGCTCAATGACGGCCGCAGGCTCGCCTACGACTATCTGGTGATCGCGACCGGCCCCGCGCTCGCCTTCGACGAGATCCCGGGCCTCGGTCCGCAGGCCAACAGCCTCTCGATCTGTCATGTCGACCATGCCGCCGAGGCGGCCAAGCGGTGGGATCTCTTCTGCGAGAATCCCGGCCCGATCGTCGTCGGCGCCGTGCAGGGCGCGTCCTGCTTCGGTCCCGCCTACGAGTTCGCGCTGATGGTCAACACCGAACTGCGCCGGCGCAAGATCCGCGACCGCGTGCCGATCACCTTCGTCACCTCCGAGCCCTATATCGGCCATCTCGGCCTGGGCGGCGTCGGCGACACCAAGGGGCTGCTCGAATTGGTGATGCGCGACCGCGACATCAAGTGGGTGACCAACGCGCGCGTCGACCGCATCGGCCCCGACACGGTCGAATGCACCGAGATCGTCGCCGAGGGCAAGCCCGGGCCGCAGCACAGCCTGCCGGCCAAGCTCGCCATGTTCATCCCGGCCTTCCGCGGCGTGCCCTGCCTGATGGGCGAGGACGGCAAGGGGCTGCCGGGCCTCGCCAACCCGCGCGGCTTCGTGCTGGTCGACAAGCTGCAGCGCAATCCGACCTACGGCAACGTGTTCGCGGTGGGCGTGTGCATCGCCATTCCTCCCTACGAGCAGACCCCGGTGCCTGTCGGCGTGCCCAAGACCGGCTATATGATCGAATCGATGGTGACGGCGGTGGCCGAGAACATCGCCGCCCTGATCGCCGGCAAGGAGCCGTCGCAGCAGCCGTCCTGGAACGCCGTCTGCCTGGCCGACTTCGGCAACAACGGCGTGGCCTTCGTGGCGCTGCCGCAGATCCCGCCGCGCAACGTCAACTGGTCGGGCCAGGGCTATTGGGTGCACGCCGCGAAGGTGGGCTTCGAGAAATACTTCCTGCGCAAGGTCCGCAGCGGCGCCAGCGAGCCGGGCTACGAGCGCGTGATCCTGAAGATGCTGGGCATCGGCAAGCTCCGGCCCGAGCCGGTCCAGTCGTCGAAGAACGCGGCGTAGGAGGAGAAGGCGATGAGCTACTACTTCAACAAGACGCTGGGCACCGATTTCGACGACGCCGTGCGCCGGACCGTCGATGCCCTCAAGGAGGAGGGCTTCGGCGTGCTGACCGACATCGACGTCAAGGACACGCTGAAGAAGAAGATCAACGCCGACTTCCGCAAGTATCGCATCCTCGGCGCCTGCAATCCCAAGCTCGCCCACGAGGCGCTGCAGACGGAGGACAAGATCGGCACCATGCTGCCGTGCAATGTCGTCGTGCAGGAGACGGCGGACGGCAAGGTCGAGGTGGCGGCGATCGATCCCGTCGCCTCGATGATGGCGATCGACAATCCGCGCCTCGGCAAGACCGCCGGTCTGGTGCGCGAGAAGCTGCAGCGGGTCGTCGCCCGGCTGTAGGCGTCGTGCTAGACGGGGCCATGGATGAGCTGATCGCCCAGGCCCCGACAGGCACTACCCTGATCCTGCGCGCGCTGGCGCGTTTTCCCGACCGCAGGGCCTTCGTCTGGGACGGCGGCAGCCTCACCTATCGCGCGACCCTCGATCTCATCGGTCGGCTGCAGGCGGCCATGACGTCGCTCGGCCTGGCCAAGGGCCAGACCGTGGCATTCCTCAGCGCGAACAGTGCCGAGACCTGGTGTGCCGGCGTGGCGGCGGCGGGCCTGGGCCTGGTCACGACGTGGCTGCATCCGCTGGGCGCGCTCGGCGATCATCTCGAGGTCATCGAGGATGCCGAGGCGACGGTGCTGATCGTCGATCCCGCGACCCACGCGCCGCGCGGCGGCGAGCTGGCCGCCCGGGCCATCGACCGGCTGGCCGTCGTGCTCACCATGGGCCGGGCGGATTTCGGCCGCGATCTCATGGCGGCCGCCGACCGGATCGGCGCGGCCGCGCCGGTCGATCTCACCCGGCCCGACGACTACGCCGTCATCAACTACACCGGCGGCACGACCGGCAAATCCAAGGGTGCTATTCGCCGCCACCGCTCGACGGCCGCCATGACGCTGGCGGTGGCGGCCGACTTCGAGCTGCCCGAGGTGCCGCGCTATCTCGCGGCCGCGCCCATCACCCATGTCTCCGGCACCAAGGTCGTGCCGTCGCTGCTCAAGGGCGGCACCGTTCACCTCCTCAAGGGCTTCGAGCCGGAGAAGTTCCTGGCCACCATCGAGCGCGAGAAGATCAACTGCACCTTGATGGTGCCGACCATGATCTACGTGATGCTGGATCATCCCAAGCTCGACGCGACCGATCTCTCGTCGCTCGAGTTGGTCCTCTACGGCGCCTCGCCGATGTCGCCGACGCGGCTGGTCGAGGGGCTGGAGCGCATCGGCCCGGTCTTCAGCCAGCTCTACGGCCAGACCGAATGCTATCCGGTGAGCGTGCTGCGCAAGGCGGACCACGACGCCGGGCGGCCCGAGCTGTTCGCCTCCTGCGGCTTCCCCATCGCCTCGTGCAGCGTCAGTCTGCGCGGCGAGGACAACGAGGAAGTGAAGCCGGGCGAGGCCGGCGAGATCTGCGTGCGCGCGCCGCACGCCATGGAGCAATACTGGAAACGGCCCGAGCAGACGGCCGAGAGCTTCAAGGGCGGCTGGCTGCATACCGGCGACATCGCGCGCGCCGACGAGCAGGGCTATCTCTACATCGTCGATCGCAAGAAGGACATGATCGTTTCGGGCGGCTTCAACATCTTTCCGCGCGAGGTCGAGGACGTGCTGTCGTCCCATCCCGACGTCGCCATGGTCGCCGTGATCGGCGTGCCGCACGAGAAGTGGGGCGAGGCGGTGACGGCCCTGGTCGTCGCCAGGCCCGGCGCGCGGCCGGCGCCCGAGGCGCTGATGCAGCTCGTCAGGGACCGCAAGGGCGGCCCGCATGCGCCCAAGCAGGTCGAGTTCGTCGACAGCCTGCCGCTCACCGCCGTCGGCAAGGTCGACAAGAAGGTGCTGCGCGCGGCGTACTGGGCGGGCCGGGCGCGCCAGGTCGGATAGCATTCGGAATGCTCGCTGAACGTGTGGTCTGCGAGCGCATGCTCGCGAGACCTACACGGCGGAAGTTTTTGCGCTCATGCGCGCAAAGCGCCGCGTGATTGCCTTCTCGTCTTCGATTTTCGCTCACATTGTCGGCGAATAGAAATCTGCCGATCGGAAGTTCCCCACGCGTTCCCGCTTCGGTCACGATGTGCTTCCGACCATCCACAATTGCGGGGTTTACCTGAACGCACGATTCGTGGAAACACTAAGGCATGACCATCGTGCGCATCGCTCTTCGCCCGAGCCTCATGGCCATCGCCTTCGCTGTCAGCGGATGTACGCTGGGCGGGCAGCCGCCGCAGACTTCTTCGTTCGCTCCCACGGTCAAACCGCGGGACGACGTCGAGGATCGCAAGGACGAGATGGTGCGCCAGCTCGCCTATTGCGAAAGCGGCGGCTCAGGCCCCTCGGAGCGGCCGATCTATGGTGGCCGCGGCGCCTATCTCGGCCGGCTGCAGTTCTCCATACAGACCGTGATCAGCTATCAGAAGAAGCGCGACGGCACGGTGCTGTCGCGCCAGGAAGCGGCCGCGCTCGCGCACGACTACGACCGTGCCGCCGATCTCGCCAAATACATGATCTTCGATCTCGAAGAGCCGTGGCACTGGCCGCTGTGCTCGCGCAAGATCTCGCTGCGCGCCGAGATGGCCCACATCAAGGAAATCTCGAATCAGGCTCTGGCGCGGTGATTGGCGCGGCGCTTGCGCGTCTCTTCTTGCCGCCGCCGCTTTCCCTGTTGACGGTCGCCGAGGCGCGCCGCTCGGCTTCCTTGTGCGAGTTGAACGATCCCCGCAGCGGACGAACGCCGCAACGCCTGCGGCGGTTGCGTGCCGCTATTTGAGCTCGGCGCAGAACTCCTGGATGCGCCGGCAGCCCTCGCGCAGGCTCGCCCTGTCGGTCGCATAGGAGATGCGGAAGTAGGGGCTCATGCCGTAGGCCGCGCCCTGCACCGTGGCGACATGCTTCTCCTCGAGGAGCGCCGTGACGAAATCGGTGTCGGTACCGATCCTGCGGCCGCCCGGCGTGGTCTTGCCGATGCAGCCCGCCATGTTGGGGAAGACGTAGAAGGCGCCTTCCGGCTTGTGGCAGGTGATGCCTTTGGCTTCGCGCAGCATGCCGACGACCTCGTCGCGGCGCTCCTGGTAGTCGGCCGTGCGTTCCTGGATCAGGTCCTGCGGCCCGTCGAGCGCGGCGGCCGCCGCGGCCTGGCTGATGGTCGAGATGCCCGAGCCGATCTGGCCCTGGATGTTGGTCATGGCGGCGATCATGGGCTTGGGCCCGCCGGCGAAGCCGACGCGCCAGCCGGTCATGGCATAGGCCTTCGAGGCGCCGTTCACGGTCAAGGTGCGGTCCCTGAGCCGCGGCTCGACCTCGGCCACGGTGCAGAAGCCGAAGCCGTCGTAGGTCAGGTGCTCGTAGATGTCGTCGGCCATGACCAGCACATGCGGATGGGCGAGCAGCACATCGGTGATCTCGCGCATCTCGGCCCGCGAGCAGACCGCGCCCGTGGGATTGTTGGGGAAGTTCAGCACCACCCATTTGGTGCGCGGCGTGATGGCGGCGTCGAGATCGGCGGCGCGCAGCTTGAACTGGTTGTTCTCCGGGCAGGACACGGGCACCGGACGGGCGCCGGCCAGCGCCGCCTGGTCGGCATAGGAGATCCAGCCCGGCGCGGGGATGATCACCTCGTCGCCGTCGTTCACGCTCGCCATCAGCGCGTCGTACATGATCTGCTTGCTGCCGTTGGAGACCATGATCTCGTCGAGCGCATAGTCGAGCCTGTTGTCGCGCTTGAACTTGCGCTGGATCGCCTCCTTCAGGGGCCTGGTGCCGTCCATCGGCGGATACTTGGTGTCGCCGGCCAGCGCCGCCTTGTGCGCCGCCTCGATGGCATGCGGAGGCGTCGGGAAGTCGGGCTCGCCCGAGGAAAGACCGACGATCTTCACGCCCTGGGCGCGCAGCTCGCGCACCTTGCGGGTCATCGCGGCCGAGGCCGACACCTTGATGTTCCTGAGACGCTCGGCGACTTCGAACATGATCCTTCTTCAACCCTTCTTCCGTATGGTGAGCGCGATGCCGCCCAGGATGGCCGCCGAGGCCAGCAGCAGCCGGGCGGTGATGGGCTCGGCGAGTAGCACTGCCCCGCCGATCGCCGCAATGGCCGGCACGCTGAGCTGGATGGTGGCGGCCGTGGTCGCCCGCAGGGCGGGCAGGGCGGCGTACCACAGGACATAGCCCAGGCCCGACGTCACGGCGCCGGAGATCAGGGCATAGACGACGCCCAGCCGGTCGACCGTTTCATGGCTGGTGGCGGCAGCCAGGGCCAGCAGGGCGGCGAAAGGCACCGCGCGCATGAAATTGCCCCCGGTCGCCGCGACCGGATTGCCGGCGCCGCGGCCCAGCAGGGAATAGACGCCCCAGGCGACGCCGGCGGCCAGCATCAGCGCGGCCGCCAGAGGCGGCGGTGCGGCGAGTCCGGGCAGCAGCAGGCCGACAAGCCCCGCCACCGCCACGACCAGACCGGCCAGCGTCAGGCCGCGCAGGCGCTCGCCCATCCACAGGCCGTAGCCCATCATGGTGAGCTGCACGGCGCCGAACAGCAGCAGCGCGCCGGTCGCCGCGGTGAGGTCGCGATAGGCGAAGGAGAAGAACGCGGCATAGGCCGACAGCATCGCCGCCATCGGCCAGCTCCCGCCGGCGGTGGGACCGATGCCGCGCGCGCGCAGGATGAGGGCGAGGATCAGGGCGCCGGAGGCCAGGCGAATCGCGGTGAAGCTCGCCGCGTCGATCGCCGTCTCCTTCAGCGCGAGCCGGCACAACAGCGAATTGCTGGCGAAGGCCAGCATGGCCAGCACGGTGAGGAGGGGGATGCGCAGGCTTGTCGGGGGAGCGGTCATTCTATGGCATGGCATAGCACGTGCCACGCCTTCGGGCGGAGGGATCGATCATGGGCGATGCAAGCGCCAGTCACGTTTCTGTCAGCGACCACACAGCCCACGAGCGCAACTGGAGTCGCGCTCTCCCGACGAAGACCAGGCGGCGGGCCTGGAGGCCCGCGGTCCGACAAGATTAGTTGCTCAGCCGGTAGAGCTTCATCGCATTGTCGCGCGTGATCTTGCGGCGTGCCTCGGCGCTGACGTCCGCCAGCTCGCGCTGCAGGAACTCCTGCGAGTCGGGCCAGATACCGTCGGGATGCGGGTAGTCCGAGCCCCACATCACATTGTCCTCGCCCAGGAGATCGAGCAGTCGTATGCCGACCGGGTCGGTCTGGTAGGTTGCGTAGCACTGCCGATGCCAGTACTCGCTGGGCTTCATCTTGAGATCGAGGTCCTTGAACTGGTCCTCCCACTCGAGGTCCATGTGCTGCAGCACATAGGGGATCCAGCCCAGTCCCGCTTCGCCGATCACGACCTTGAGGTTGGGATACCGCTCGAGCGCGCCGCTGAAGATCAGCGACATCAGCATGTAGCCCATGTGCATCTGGAAGCTGGTGATGTGCGTCGCCTGGACGCGGCGCACGACATACTGCGGCATCTTCGAGTAGTCGGGCGATCGTCCGCCGATGGTGTGGAAGTGCACCGGGATACCGGTCTCGTGCGCGCACTGCCACAGCGGTTCCCAGAACGGGTCCCACAGCGGTGTCATGTCCGGCCGGTTGGCGACGTCGAAGCCGCGCACGCCGCGCCGGGCGTTGCGCATCATCTCGGCCACCGACTCTTCCATGTCGTAGTTGGGGATGTTGGCCAGCCCGACCAGCCGGTCGGCCGAGGCGCGGCAGAAATCGTGCAGCCAGTCGTTGTAGATGCGCAGCATCTCGATCGCAGCCTCGGGATCGTTCAGCCGGCCGCTCGATCCCAGCACGCCGTACAGCACCTCGGCCTGCACGCCGTCGCGATCCTGGTCCTTCAGCCTGAGCTCCGGCTCGGTCAGGCGGCGAATGCCCTTCTTGCCGTCGTCATAGAGGCCGGTCGAGGCCATGCGGTCGGAGCGATGGATCACGCCCGGCACATATTCGCGGCCGGCCGAGCCCATGCCGTTCACGAGGCCGAACTTGGCGCCCTTGGCGCTCACCCATTCCGGTCCCTTCGGTCCCTCGACGACATGGGGCATGCGCTCCTTCAGCGCCGCAGAGGCGTTCCGGGTGAAGAGATCCGGCGGCAGCCAGATCAGATCGACATGTCCGTCCGCGGAGATGACATCGTATTTCATGGGCACGCTCCTCCTTGGGAGGATCATCCCTCCGAAGGCCGGCGCTCGCCAGTCCCTCTCTCGCTCAGCGATACATGCGGGCCCAGTTCTGCGATGGCGTGGCCAGCAGGACGGCGACGGCGCAAAGCGACAGGATCAGCCCCATGGGCGTGACGGCCGCCAGGCCGCCGGTGTGGCGGAGGTCGAGGTTGTACATCTCCAGCGCCACGACCAGCGCGCTGCCGGCGGCGTACATGCGCAGGTCCGGCAGGCTGCGGAAGCGGCGCTCGCCCAGCAGGTCGATGAGCGCCACCAACACGGTCAGGCCGGCCACCACCAGACCGGCGCCCAGCAGCCGCTCGATGATCGCGGCGAGCTCCGGTATGCCTTTGGGAGCGAAAAGAGTGGCCTGGGCGTAGACCAGGTCGCAGGCAAAGGCGGCGAAGAAGCAGCCGACGGCGATGGGCGCCAGCAGAGGGTGCAGCGCGAGGCCGGCGATCCTGGCAGTGATACGGGGTTTTTCGAGTGGCATGCGTCCTTCCAATTGAGAAACAGCCGTCGGCGGCAGCCGTTGCTGCGACAGGCTGGCGGTCCGGAATGTGGGTCGGCGCAGGCGTAGCAAAACCAGGGCCGCTTGGGGTGCGGCAGTCGGTCCGACCTCACCTTTTGGGGGCCGGCCCCTCATCGACCGCAAGGGGTGGGCGACGAACGAGGGAGACGGCGGGTCGACCTTGCGTATGATGGGAAAGGGGAGAGCCGCCCACGCATGATTGCCGCCGTCATCCGCCTTGTCCTGCTTCTGGGCCTGCTGCTTGCGGCGGGCTGCTCGTACTATATGGGCGAGCCTCGCGTGCCCAAGACCGACTTCAGGGCCTCGCTCAACGGCTCGAACGAGGTGCCGCCGACCCAGAGCCGCGGCAACGGGTATTTCGAGGCGGTCTATCGGCCGTCGACCAAGATCCTGGAATATCGCCTGAACCTGGTGGGCTTGAGCGGGCCGATCACCATGGGCTACCTGCACGGCCCGGCGGCGCCGGACCAGAACGCCGAGAAGGTCGTCCCGATCAACATCCCGATCTACGACAACACGATCTGGGACGGCGTCACCCTCACCGAGCAACAGGCCGCCGAGGTCATGGCCGGCCGCTGGTACGTCAACCTCACGACGCTGCAATATCCCGACGGGGAGATCCGCGGACAGATCCTGCCGCTGAAGAAATAGAGGCCGGACCGTTCAATCGAACTTGTAGTTCCAGCCGATCCACTTGCAGAGCCCGCGGCCCATCACCTGTTCGAGGTCGCGGCCTTTCAGCCACGGCAGCTCCTCGGTGAACATCGTGACGCACTGGCGCCAGGTGCAGGGCATGCGGGTGATGTCGGTGCCCCAGAAGAAGCGCTCGGGTCCGTAGGCGTCGAAGATGCGATGCAGCCCGTCATGCAGGTTCGTGAACGGATAGGGCTGCGTCGAGTAGCCCGGCGCGCCGGTGGCCTTGACGGCGACGTTGGGCAGCTTGGCGAGTGCGCAGAGCTCGTCGAGGTTGCCGAAGGCCTTTTCGTCCTTCTCCAGACGCAGCAGGCCGCAATGGTCGATGATCAGCTTCAGCCGGGGATGCGCCTCGGCGATCTTGCGGAACTGCGGCAGGAACAGCCCGGCCATGGTGGCGACGGGGATGCCCTCCTTCTCGGCCGCGGGCCACACCCAGTCGAGCTTGCCCTCGTGCAGCGCCTTCTGCTGGTCGGGATAGAGCAACGCCCAGCGCAGGCCCATCATGCCGGGCTGGTCGCGCCAGCCGTGGATACGCTGGCGGCTCGCGGGATCGTCGAGGTCGAACTGGCCCATGACGGCGAAGCGGTCGGGATATTTCTTCGCCGCCTCGAGGGCGAGCGCGTTTGAATCGGGATCCCAGCTATAGGGCGGATGGATCAGCGCGGCGTCGACGCCGGCCTCGTCCATCTCCTTCAGACATTCCTCGGCGGTGAACTTCTCGACCTTGCGATGCAGGCCGCTCGGCGGCACCACGGTCTTGGCCCAGATATGGACCTGCGCGTCGACGATCTTCATGGCGTTCCTCCGCGTTGGCTTGTGGCTGTGATACCATGCCGTGCGGTGAGAAGGAGCAGGCCATGGTGGCGACCGACAAGGTGTTCGCGGGTTCGATCCCCGAAATCTACGATCGCTTAATGGTTCCCCTCATCTTCGAGTCCTATGCGCTCGACCTCGCCGGCCGGGTGGCCAAGGCCGGTCCGCGGGATGTCCTGGAGACCGCCGCAGGAACCGGCGTGCTGACGCGGGCGATGGCGTCACGGCTGGCCGCGCAGACGCGCATCGTCGCAACCGATCTCAACCAGCCGATGCTCGAGCACGCCGCCAAGCAGCAGCCTGGCGGTCGCGTCGAGTGGAAGCAGGCCGATGCCCTCGCCCTGCCATTCGAGGAGCACGCCTTCGATGCCGTGGCCTGCCAGTTCGGGGCGATGTTCTTTCCGGACAAGGTCCAGGGCTACAAGGAGGCGCGCCGCGTGCTGAAGCCGGGCGGCCGTTTCTTGTTCAGCGTGTGGGACGGCATCGCGGAGAACGAGTTCGCCGACGTCGTCACGCAGGCGCTGGCCCTGTTGTTCCCGCAGGATCCGCCGCGCTTCATGGCTCGCACCCCGCATGGCTACCATGATGCCGGGCGTATCCGAGAGGAGCTGAAGGCAGCGGGATTTGCCGACGTTTCGATCGATGTCGTCGATGGCGTGAGCAAGGCGTCGTCGCCGCGCGAGGCGGCGATCGCCTATTGCCAGGGCACGCCGCTGCGCAACGAGATCGAGGCGCGCGACGCCTCGCGCCTTCAGGAAGCGACCGACCGGGCGACGGAGGCCCTGGCGCAGCGCTTCGGCGACGGCCCGGTCGAGGGCCGCCTCCGCGCCCTCGTGATCACGGCAGCACGCTGACCGACGCCGGCGGCTAGTTCGGCGTCGGCGCCGCGGGGTCGAGCAGCTTTTCCTGCTTCAGTTCGCTCCACAGCTCGGCCGGGATCCTGACGCCCAGGCGCGCGACGTTCTGCTTGACCTCGGCGACGCCGAGCGCCCCGGGGATCACGGCGCAGACCGCCGGATGGAACAGCGGGAACTGCAACGCGGCCGCGCCCAGCTCGACGCCATGGCGCCGGCAGACCGCCTCGATCTTCTGCGCCTTGTCGATCAGGTCGGGAGGCGCGGCGACATAGTCGTGGGTGGCGCCGGGCTTCACGTTGCCGGCGAGGATGCCCGAATTGTACGGACCGCCCAGGATCACCGAGACGCTGCGCTTCACGCACTCCGGCAGGAATTCGGAAAGCGCCCCCTGTTCCAGCAGCGTGTAGCGGCCGGCCAGCAGCATGCAGTCGAAGTCGCCGGCCCGGATGAAGCGCAGGCTGGTGTCGGCCTCGTTGATGCCGACGCCGATGGCGCCGATCACGCCGGCGCGGCGCAGCTCGTCGAGCGCCTTGAAGCCCGAGTTCATCACCGTCTTGAAGCGCTGGTCGAGGATCGCGCGGTCCTTGATGGTCCAGAAATCGACGTCGTGCACCAGCGCGATGTCGATGCGCGCGATGCCCAGCCTCAGATGCGAGTGCTCGAGCGAGCGCATGACGCCGTCGTAGCTGTAGTCGAACACCGGCGCGAAGCCCGGCAGGCCGTTCTCGCGGAAGTGGGCCGGCGGCTTCTCGCCGGGTTTCATGGCATGCAGGATGCGGCCGATCTTGGTCGACAGCACGTAGCTGTCGCGCGGCTTGTCGCGCAATGCCGCGCCCATGCGCAGCTCGCTGCGGCCGTAGCCGTAGAACGGCGAGGTGTCGAAGTAGCGCACGCCGCCGTCGTAGGCGGCGTCGGTGAGCGCGATCGCCTCGGCGTCGGAGATGGTCGCGCGGAAGCCACCCATCGGCGCGCCGCCCAGGCCGAGCTCAGTGACTTCGAGCTTGGTCTTGCCGACGTGGCGTTTGGGCAGGGATGTCATGGTGTTTCCTCGGGCAACGATAGTTGGTTCTGGGTAGTCTAGCGCCCAGCTCACGGTCGATGCTATCGACATCGTCGCCGGCATGCGTCAGCATTTTCGCCGTGAAACCTCGCAACGTCGCCTGCTTGGTGCTTTTGAGCGCTGGCCTGTTCGCAGTGTTCCAGGAAGCCCAGGCAGCAGACTGCACCACGGTACGCGTCGGTTACGACAAGTGGGGGCACCAAGTTGCCACCTTATCAGTGCTTGAGCATGCCGATGCCAAGCAAGTTTGCGGCTCGCTTGCCATTCGCGTTCGCGCAAGAGATGATTCAAGGCTGAGCGTCAACATCTTTGCGACCTATCCCGAGTTCGAAGATCCGCAGGGCCCCGCCGAGCAGCGGTACAACGAGTGGATCAGCGGTGTGGTCTCTACGATGGACTTCGACCGACCCATCACCCTGTCGGAGAATGAGAAGGTCGAGGATGTGCTCATTCTCGCATCGCTCTATCGGTCCAGACGGCTGATTTCCGCTGCGTACGACCGGTGGCTCTGCTGTGGCGCGCACGGCACGTCTGCCGGCGGATCGATCAATATTGACGTCGTAAGCGGGATGCTCGTCTTGCCTCAGGATCTGTTCAGCCTACCCACGGTCGCGGACCAATGCTGGCAACAATTCGCGACACTGCCGGGCCCGATCAACGGGCAGGGCGCTCTGTTCAGGCAAGACTATCCGATGGACCGGCCGTTCTCCGACAAGGATTTCGAAGGTGATCCGGCCGATCCGCCGCCCCGCGGGCCGGTCAAGCCGTCCGTCGAGAAGACGGTACGCCTGTTCCACGCCACGCTGAAACGCTCTTCGAACTGGACGTTCACCGACCAGGGGGCAGCCGTCGGGTTCGGAGCGCTTCTTGGCTATATGGGCGCGGCATTCGACTGCACTCTCGACAACGCCACCTTGAAGCAGATGGTGCGGCCCGGTGTTGCGGTTCCGCCCTGAGCAGGCTCAGGCCGCCTCCTGCGCGACCGTCGGCCCGTCGCTTCGCGTGGTGGTGCGTCGCATGTCGCGCACGACATTCAGGTCGTCGAAACGGCGCACGCGGTGCATCGTCGTACGATTGTCCCACATCGCGAGGTCGTGCTGCGTCCAGCGATGGACGTAGACGAATTGCGGCTGGGTGGCGTGCTCGATCAGGTCGCGGATGAAGGCCATGGCCTCCGGCCGCGGCCAGCCGGCAATCGTGCCGATGTGGGCCGCCAGGAACAGCGACTTCCGTCCCGTCCTGGGATGCGTGCGCACGAGACGCTGGCGCACCGGCTTCATCGGTGCGCGCTCGTCGGTCAGGAATTCCGAAAAGCCGAGCTGGCCGCGCGAGTAGGTCAGCGAGTGCTCGCAGACCAGATCCTCGATGTCGGCCTTGGTCCTGGCGTCGAGTGCGTCGTAGGCCGCCCGCATGTCGGCGAACTCGGTGTTGCCGCCCGAGGTCGTGACGATGCGGCCGCTCAGGATGGAATACCTGGCGGGCACGGCGCGGAACGAGGCGTCGGAATGCCAGAGGCGGTTGGCGAGCGCCGCCAGGCGGCGCCGGTTGTCGCGCTCAAGGCGCGCGCCGTCCTTGCCAAGGTTGGAGACGTCGGCGAAGACAGCCGGAAGCCTGAGCTCCGCGTCGCGCGCGCCGCTGTTGGCGCCCTCCTCCAGCGGCCCGAAATTCCTGGTGAAGGCGAGCTGCTGGACGTCGGTGATGTCCTGGCCGGGCAGCACCAGCACGGCGTGCCGGTCCATGCCGGCCTCGATCGCCTCGACCTCGGCGGCGGTGAGGGGCCTGCGCGCGTCGATGCCGGTCAGGCGTGCGCCGATCGTGGGATGCAGCGGATGGAGCTCGATCGTCATGACGCGCCTCCCTAGCGCAACGCCGCCGCGATATTGCCGCCGTCCACCGTGACCACGGCGCCCGTCGTCTTGGCCGCCTTGGCGAGCGCGACGAAGGCCTGCGCCACATCGTCGGCCGTCACTTCCAGGCCGAGAAGATTGCCGCCCATGTAGTCGGCTTCGCTCAACCCGCGCGCCTTGGAGCGCTGGGCGATCATCCCGTCGGTCAGCAGGCCCGAGCGGATGCGATCGGCATTGACGGCGTTGGCACGGATGCCGTCGCCGCCGTGGTCGAGCGCATATTGCCGGCTGAGGAACAGCGTCGCCGCCTTCGGCAGCCCATAGGGGCCGAAGTCCGGGCCGGGATTCACCGCCTGCTTGGAGGTGTTGAACAGCAGGCAGCCCCCCAGCCCCTGGGCGCGCATCACCCGCACCGCGTTCTGCGCCACGCTCTGATGGGCCCAGAAGTTCAGCTCGAAGCTCTGGCGCAAGGTGGCGTCGTCGACATCGCCGATCCGGCCTTGCCACGCGGCGCCCGCATTGGAGACCACGATATCGACTCCGCCGTAGGTCGCGGCGATCTCGTCGAACGCCGCGCGGACCTCGCTGGGGGCGGTGACATCGCAGGCGATGGCGAATCCCTTGACCTTCGACACGTCGCGGTCGAGCACCACGACTTCCGCGCCTTCCCTGGCGAAGGCGGCGGCCGTCGCGGCGCCGATGCCCGAGGCGCCGCCCGTCACCACGACGATGCGGCGCGCCAGCGGCTTCTCGGCGGCGGCGCCGAGCTTGGCCTGCTCGAGCGACCAGTACTCGATGTCGAAGATGTCGGGTTCGGGGATGCATTCGTAGGTGCCGAGTTGCTCGGCATCGGCCACGACGTCCACCGTCGTCTCGGCGAGGTCGGCGGCGATCCTCGCATCCTTCGAAGTGTTGCCGACGCCGAACAGCCCCAGCCCCGGCACCAGCACGACCCGCGGCATCGGGTCGAGCTCGGTCTTGCCCGGCATCTGCCGCAGGTTGTGGCGCGCGAAATAGGCGTGGTAGGCCGCGACATAGGCGTCGAGCGCCTTCTGTGCCGCGCTCCTGAATGCGTCGAGCGTGCCCGCTTCGGGCGCCGGCAGCGACCAGCGGCACGCCCTTGGTGCGGATGGCATGGTCGGGCGTCACCGGTCCCTGCTGGCTGTAGCGGTCGATCTCCTTGCCGCCGACATAGGCCAGGATCTCCGGCCCGGTGCGGAACTCGAACACGAAACGCCGCGCCGCTTCCCGGCCGCCGATCTTGCTCGGCAGCGAGATGAGCCCGCGCAGGATCGGCGCCACCTCCGCCGCTGTCGCGATCCGTTCCGGCAGGGCGGCGCCGGGGAAGATCTTGCGCGTCGCCCTGGCCAGCCGCTTCTCCGCCAGGGTCACGAGCTCGATCATGCGGCCATAGGCTTCTTCCGCCGTGTCGCCCATGGAGAAGATGCCATGCTTCAGCAGGACCAGCCCCTCGGCGTCAGGATGGGCGCGCGACACCTCGCTCGCCTTCTTCGCCAGCGCGAAGCCGGGCATGATGTAGGGCACCAGCGCGGCGCGCTTGCCGAACACGTCGCGCGCCAGCTCCTCGCCGTCGGGCTGGTCGGTCAGCGCCAGCACGGCGTTGGAATGGGTGTGGTCGATGAACTTGTGCGGCAGGAAGGCGTGCAGCAGGGTTTCGACCGAGGGGTTGGGCGCCTTGCTGTCCAAAAGATTGCAGCGCTGGACATTGACCATGTCCTCGTCGGAAAGCGCCTGCAGGCCGACCAGCTCCTTCAAGGGCGCAAGACGCACCGCGGGCAGCCCGGGCGCCTCGATCGTGCCCATGTCCCAGCCGCTGCCCTTGACGCACAGCACCTCGACAGGCTGGCCGGTGACGTCGGCAGCCATGGTCTTCACCGAGGTGTTGCCGCCGCCATGCAGCACCAGCCGCGGCTCGCCGCCCAGCAGGCGGGTCGTGTAGACGCGCAGCGCCAGGTCCTCGCCGATGCCCTTCGCGGCGTGATGGGCGATGGCGGCCTTGGCGCCTGAATCGGACCACAGGTTCTGCATTAGATCTCCAGGGCGCTAGTGTGCCTCAAAGTTCCCTCGCTGCGCTCGGGATGACAGGGATTTCGGTCTTAGTCATGCGAGATCACGATCTTACCGAAATGCTGCTGGCTCTTCAGGTGTCGATAGGCCTCCGTGGCCTGGGCGAAGGGGAACACCTTGTCGATCACGGGCTTCAGCCCGTCGGCCTCGATGGCGCGGTTCATGGCCTCGAACATCTGCCGGCTGCCGACATAGAGGCCCTGGACGCGCAGGTTCCGCCGCAGGATGGGCAGGGGATCGACCTGTGCGCCCGCGCCCGTCAGCAGGCCGATGACGGCGATCCGGCCGGCGGTGCGCGTGGCCATGAAGGAGCGCGGCAGGGTGCCGGCGCCGCCCACCTCGACCGTGATGTCGGCGCCGCGGCCTTGGGTGAGCTTCAGCACCTCCTGGTCCCAGTCGGGCGTGGCGCGGTAGTCGATCACCGCCTCGGCGCCCATCTGCTTGAGACGCGCGGCCTTGGCCGCCGAGCTCGAGGTCGCGATGACCCGCGCACCCGACAGGCGGGCGAACTGCAGGGCGAAGATCGACACGCCGCCCGAGCCCAGCACCAGCACGGTGTCGCCTGCCTTGATGCCGCCGATCTCGACCAGCGCGTGCCAGGCGGTCACGCCGGCGCAGGGCAGCGTGGCGCCTTCCTCGAAGCTCAGCCCCGCGGGCAGCGTCACCACGCCGTCCTCCTCGAGCACGGCAAGCTCGGTCAGCATGCCGTCGATGGCGCCGCCCATGGCCGAGGCCGTCGCCGCCTCGTCGATGGCGCCGCCCACCCATCTCTGCATGAAGCAGCCGGCCACGCGGTCGCCCACCTTGACGCGGCCCACACCCGCGCCGACCGCCACCACCTCGCCCGCGCCGTCGGACAGCGGGATCAGGTCGGGCTTGGGCGCGGCGCGCGCGGACTGCGCCTCGACGGTGAGCAGGTCGCGGTAGTTGAGCGACGTGGCGCGCACGCGCACCAGCACCTGCCGCGGCCCCGGCTTGGGATCGGGCCGCTCGACCAGGGTCAGCGAATCGATGCCCTTGGGCGTGGGAATGACGTAGCACTTCATGACGCGCTTCCCTTCAGCTCGATGATTGTCTTGGCCATCACCGCCTCCTGGTCCCACGGAAACAGGATCCAGGTGTCCTGGCTCACCTCGGTGATGTAGCTGTCGACTACCGGCCGGCCGGCGGGCTTGGCGTAGACGGTGGCGAAATGCGCCTCGGGCAGCATGGCGCGCACGGCCCGCGCGGTGACACCGGTATCGACCAGGTCGTCGACGATCAGCCAGCCCTTGCCCTTGTCCTGCTCGGCCGCCGTTCCTTTCAGGATCTCGACCCTGGCGCCGCGCTCCATGCGGTCGTAGGTCGAGCAGCACACCGTGTCGATCAGCCTGAGGTTCAGCTCGCGGGCGACGATGGCGGCAGGCACCAGCCCGCCGCGCGTGATCGCCACCAGGCCCTTGAAGGGCCCGAGGTCGGCCAGCCGCCAGGCCAGCGCGCGGGCGTCGCGGTGCAACTCCGTCCACGAGACGGGAAACATCTTGCTGTAACCCGCGCTGGTCGCCATGCGATTTCGTCTCCCAGGCCTGTCCGGTTTGCCTTGCCCCTCGGCAAACGCTGCACTAACACCTTCGCCCGATGCATTGAAGGCGGCCGCGCAGGAATAGCAGGGACGGGGACAGCGCACCTATGGCATTCGAGCTGACACCGGCCTTCTGGAGCGGTCTGGCGCAGATCATCCTCGTCAACATCATCCTGTCCGGCGACAACGCGCTGGTCATCGCGCTCGCCTGCCGGAACCTCGGCAAGAAGCATCAGAAGCCGGCCATCCTGATCGGCAGCGCCGGCGCCATCCTGCTGCGCATCGTCTTCGTGTTGGCGATCGACCAGCTCCTGCATATCGGCTACCTCAAGCTGGTCGGCGGCCTGCTGCTGCTGTGGATCGGCATCAAGCTGGTGCAGGGCGAGGAGGAGGGCGACGGCGACGGCGTGAAGGCGGCCGGCTCGCTGTGGGGCGCGGTACGCACCATCATCATCGCCGATGCCGTCATGAGCCTCGACAACGCCATCGCCATCGCCGCGGCCGCGCATGGCGACACGGTGCTGATCGTGCTCGGCCTCGTCATCAGCATCCCGCTGATCATCTTCGGCGCCACCCTGATCATGCTGCTGCTCAACCGCTTCCCGATCATCGTCATCGCGGGCGGCGGCCTGCTGGGCTGGATCGCGGGCGAGGTGCTGGCAACTGACCCGGCCTATGCCGACAAGCTCGCGGCGGCGATTCCCAACGCCAAGACCGTGTTCGAGATCGGCGGCGCGGTTCTCACGGTGGCGATCGGCTATTTCCTGCAGTATCGCGCCAGGCGGCGCGCGCGCGCCGAGCCGGTCGACCTGGCGGCCGGCAGGTCCGCCGAACGCAGCAAGGAGTAGCCGATGGCGAACATGAAGGCGATCCTCGTGCCGGTCGACGGCTCGAAGAATTCCGACCGGGCGGTGGCGCATGCGCTCGACCTGATCGCCGCCGGGCTCGGCGCGGAGCTCCATCTCCTGAACGTGCAGCCCAATTTCGGCGGCGCCATCTCCGCCTTCGTCGACCGCGAGCAGATCCAGTCCTATCGGCGCGAGGAGGGCAACAAATGCCTCGCCTCGGCGCTCGAGCTCGCCAGGCAGGCATCGGTGCCCGCCACGGTCCATATCGGCGTCGGCCGGCACGGCGTGGTGGTGAACGACTACGTGAAGAAGCTGGGCGCCGGCGCGGTGGTCATGGGCACGCGCGGCCATACCGGGCTTGCCGGCGTCCTGCTGGGCTCGGTGGCGCAGGATGTGATCGCCCACGTGGACGTGCCGGTGACGCTCGTCAAATAGGTCAGCGCATCTGCTGCTCGATGATGATCAGGAGCAGGAAGCCGATGAAGAAGGTGGCGGTGATGGTCGGATTGTCCGGCGTCTCATGCGCCTCGACCAGCAGCTCTTCGGTGACCAGGTAGAGCAGGGCGATCAGGCCGAAGCTGAACAGGCCGGACTGGATCGGCTCGGGACTGGCGCCCAGCAACACGCCCACCACGGCGCCGACGGGCAGCATCAGCGCCAGGACGATGGTCGTGGCGATGATGCGTCCCGCGGTCGCCGCCGCCTTGTGCAGCGGCTCGGCCACGGAAAGCCCCAGGAACAGGACTTCGATCGTGAGGGCGATGGTGAGAAGCAGGCCCTCCCTGGGGCCGGCGGCGAAGCCGATGCCCAGCACCAGACCGTCGACCAGGATGTCGATCCCGGCCGCCGTGAGAAAGCCGGTCGGTCCCTTCCGCCGCTTGCCGAACCATTTGAGGAGCAGCATGACCGCCACGCCGCCCACCGCGCCGATGATCACCGGCGCAAGCGAGCGGGTATGCAGCACGTCGGGCAGCAGCTCGCCGGCTGCGGCGGCAAACACCACCCCAGCGGCGAAATGCTGGACGGCGCTGGTCACGCGGGGGCCGAAGCGGACGAAGGCCGCCAGCGCACCGCCCGCGACGGCTGCCGCGAAGGGCACGGCCGTATAGCCGAGGACCGAAACCAGGGACGCCAGAGGAGTTCTCCTTAACAAAGCCATCCGATCACAGGATGGCTTGCGGCAGCAAGGCGCACCCATGGGCGGCGGCGAAAGTGGTAAAGGGGCCCGTTTTCGGGGAGTAACCGTCCGCGCCTCCAGCGGAGCCTGCGTCAACAAACTTGGCCTCGGCCATGGCGCAGGCGGCAGACCTCAGGGTCTGAATCGGCCAGACCGACGACACGGATGCCCGCGCGGGTCGGCGGGGATCCTGTGTCGTCGCGCCCCACGACCCCCGGACTGTCTTTCATGGAAGCGCTTCTGACATCGGTCGCCGTCGTGGCCATCGCCGAGATCGGCGACAAGACCCAGCTCCTCGCCATCGTCCTGGCCGCCCGCTTTCGCAAGCCCGTTCCGATCATCCTCGGCATCCTGGCGGCGACCCTGCTCAATCATGCCGCCGCCGCCGGACTGGGCTACTTCGTCTCGCGCTGGCTCTCCGGCCAGACGTTCCAGATCATCGTGGGCATCGCCTTTGTCGTCATGGCGGGCTGGGCCCTGATTCCCGACCAGGAGGACGAAGAGGCGGCCAAGCGCCCGGCGCACGGCATCTTCATGACGACGCTGGTGGCCTTCTTCCTGGTCGAGATCGGCGACAAGACGCAGATCGCGACCTCGCTGCTGGCGGCGCGCTTCCACGACGTTGCGTTCGTCACCATCGGGACCACCATCGGCATGATGCTGGCCAACGTGCCCGCCGTCCTCCTGGGCGAGGCGGCGACGCGGATCGTCCCGTTGCGCCATGTCCGGGTCGCAGCCGCCGCGCTCTTCGCCGCGATCGGCCTATGGATCGTGCTGGCCGCGACCGGCATGGTCTAGCGGGGCGTGTTGTTGACGGCGGCGGGACGGCGTAAAACCGCGCCGCCCCATATCGGAGGTTTGCGGACGTGGCCGACCAGTTGTGGCGACGCGAGGCCCTGGCGCCCTTTGCCACCCTGCCGTGGCAGAGTCGCGGCCGGCTGCACCGCGAGCCGGAGGGGCCGAGCCGCACCCCGTTCCAGCGCGACCGCGACCGCATCATCCATTCGACGGCGTTCCGGCGGCTGAAGCACAAGACGCAGGTCTTCGTCTATCACGAGGGCGATCACTACCGCACGCGGCTCACCCATTCGCTGGAGGTGGCGCAGATCGCCCGCACCATCTGCCGCACGCTGCGGCTCGACGAGGATCTCGGCGAGGCGGTGGCGCTCGCCCACGATCTCGGCCACACGCCCTTCGGCCACGCCGGCGAGGAGGCGCTGCACGCGGTGATGAAGCCCTATGGCGGCTTCGACCACAACGCCCAGACCCTGCGCATCCTCACCAAGCTCGAGGAGCGCTATGCCGAGTTCAACGGGCTCAACCTCACCTGGGAGACGCTCGAAGGCGCGGTCAAGCACAACGGGCCGCTCCTGAAGGATGGCCGCAAGCTCACGGACCTGCCGGCCGCCATCGTCGAATATTGCCAGGACCACGATCTCGAGCTTTCCGGCCATGCCGGCGCCGAGGCCCAGGTGGCGGCGCTGAGCGACGACATCGCCTACAACAACCATGACATCGACGACGGCCTGCGCGCCGGCCTGTTCGAGGTCGCCGACCTCAGGGAGCTGCCCCTGGTCGGCGAGATGTTCTCCATCGTGGCGCAGAAATATCCCGGCATCGGTCCGTCGCGCCTGATCCACGAGGCGGTGCGCCGCGTCATCAACGCCATGGTCGAGGATCTGCTGGCCGAGACGCGGCGGCGGCTCGCGGAGGCTCAGCCGGGATCCGTGGCCGACATCCGCGCGCTGGGCCGGCCGATCGTGGCCTTCTCGCCGCACATGACGGCGACCGACCGCACCGTCAAGGCCTTCCTCTACAAGCGCATGTACGAGCACTGGCATCTCAACCGCTCGCACTCCAAGGCCCGCCGCGTCGTCGTCGACCTGTTCGAGCTCCTGTTCGCCGAGCCCAACTGCCTGCCGCCGCCCTGGCGCGAGCGCGCCGAGCAGGCCGGGATCCCGGCCCGCGCCCGCCTGGTGGCCGACTACATCGCCGGCATGACCGACCGCTTCGCCCTCGACGAGCACCGCCGTCTGTTCGATCTCTACAACTGACCGGCGCTTCCTCGCTACGCCCGGGATGACAAAGGGCGCGGTTTCGGCAATACCCCCGACCCATGAATCCCTACCGCCATTTCATCGGCGAGATCGAAGCGGCGCTGCGGTCCATGCAGGCGGCCGGCGAATTGCCGGCCCCGCTCGACTTCTCCGCCATCACCGCCGAGCCGCCGCGCGATTCGGCGCACGGCGACATCGCCACCAACGCCGCCATGGTGCTGGCCAAGGCCGCGCGCAAGAAGCCGCGCGACATCGCCGAGCCGCTGCTGGCGCGGCTGAAGGCCAATCCCGACGTGGTCGAGGGCGCGGTGGCGGGGCCGGGCTTCATCAACCTCAAGGTCGCCGATTCCTTCTGGCGCGAGCGGCTGCGCGACTGCCTGGGGGAGGGAACCGGCTACGGCGACTCGAGCCTGGGGCAGGGCCGCAAGGTCAATGTCGAATATGTCTCCGCCAATCCGACCGGCCCGTTGCACGTGGCCCACGCGCGCGGCGCGGTGGTGGGCGATGCGCTGGCCAACCTGCTGCTGAAGGCCGGCTACGCCGTCACCAAGGAGTATTACATCAACGATGCCGGCGCGCAGGTCGACAAGCTCGGCCAGTCGACCTACCTGCGCTATCGCGAGGCGCTGGGCGAACAGATCGGCGCCATCCCCGAGGGCCTCTATCCCGGCGAGTACCTGAAAGAAGTGGGCGCCGCCATCGCCCGGCGCGACGGCGCGCGCTGGATCGACAAGCCCGAGGCCGACTGGCTGCCCGAGATGCGCGCCTTCGCCATCGCCACGCTGATGGCCGAGATCAAGACCGATCTCGAGACGCTGGGCGTCCATATCGACGTCTATTCGTCGGAGCGCGCGCTGGTCGAATCGGGCGCCGTCGACCGCGCCTTCGAGGCGCTCGCCCGCCAGGAGCTGATCTACCAGGGCCGGCTCGAGCCGCCCAAGGGCCAGAAGCCCGACGACTGGGAGGACCGCGAGCAGACCCTGTTCCGCGCCACCAGGTTCGGCGACGAGGTCGACCGGCCGTTGAAGAAGTCCGACGGAAGCTGGACCTACTTCGCCAACGACATCGCCTACCACCACGACAAGTTCCGCCGCGGCTTCGCCGACATGATCGACATCTGGGGCGCCGACCATGGCGGCTACGTCAAGCGCATGAAGGCGGCGGTCAGCGCCATCACCGGCGGCCAGGGCGCGCTCGACGTCAAGCTCTGCCAGCTCGTGCGCGTCATGCGCAACGGCGAGCTGGTGCGCATGTCCAAGCGCGCCGGGACCTTCGTCACCCTGCGCGACCTGCTGGACGAGGTCGGGCCCGACGTCGTGCGCTTCACCATGCTGACGCGCAAGAACGACGCGCCCTTCGACTTCGACCTGGTGAAGGCCACCGAACAGTCACGCGACAATCCGGTGTGGTACGTGCAGTACGGCCATGCCCGCACGCGCTCGGTGATGCGCCAGGCCGTTGCCGCCGGCCTCGCCGTCGACGGTCTGGCCGAGGCGCCGCTCGATCGCCTGGCCGACGCGGGCGAGCTCGCGCTGGTCCGGCTGATCGCCCAGTGGCCGCGCCAGGTCGAGGCGGCGGCCGCGGCGCACGAGCCGCACCGCATCGCCTTCTACCTCTACGACCTCGCCGCCGCCTTCCATGCCCATTGGAACCGCGGCCGCGAGGAGCCTGGCCTGCGCTTCATCGTCGAGGACGATGCCGAGCTCAGCCGGGCCCGCCTGGCATTGGTACAGGGAATCGGATTTGTGATAGGATCAGGTCTAAAGGTCTTCGGCGTAACACCCGTCGAGGAAATGAGATAACGAATGCACATGCGCCGGTCCCCCTCCGGCGACGGTCCAACGATCTACCGACCCAACGAGTTGGTGGCGATGCGGCTCGAGCCGCGGCCCAGGCCCGTCGCACACGAACCTGATTCGATTCCCCCGCCGCCCCGGGATTCGCTCCTCATGCGCGTCAACCGGCGGCGCGGCCAGATCCTCACCCTGATGGTCTCGGTCGCCGCCATCGCGAGCTTCGGCTCGGTCGTGTGGTGGGCCCATAACCAGGACGTCAAGGCGGGCGGCAAGGGCCTCGAGCCGCTGGTCGTGCAGGCGCCGACCACGCCCACGCGGGTGAAGCCCGAGAATGCCGGCGGCTTCGTGCCGCCCGACCAGGACAAGGAAGTCTTCAACCGCATCGAGCCGGGCACCGTGCCGACCCAGCCCGAGAAGCTCTTGCCGGCGCCGGTCAATCCCAGGCTGCCGGCCAACGGCCTGCCCACGCCCTACGTGCCCAAGTCGACCGAGGCGGATGCCAAGACGCCGACCCCGGCGCAGCCCGCCCAGCCCGTCTCGACGGCCGGCACGCCGCCGCCGGCGGCCACGCCCGCCACGACCGACGTCAAGCCCGGCACGACCGAGACCGGCCCCAGCATCGCCAGCCTGATCGAGAACATGTCCGGCCCGACCGGCGGCTGGCGGGTGCAGGTCGCCTCGGTCAAGAACGAGGACGTGGCCAAGTCGACCTGGGCGCGCCTGCAGAAGGCGCATGGCGACCTGATGGCCGACCTGCGCATGCAGGCGGTGCGCGTCGATCTCGGCGACAAGGGCGTGTGGTATCGCGTCCAGGCCGGCCCGCTCGACGAGAAGCAGGCCCATACGATCTGCAGCACCCTGAAGAGCCGCCGGACCGACTGCGTCCCGGTGCCGCCGGCCCGCTGATCGAGCGTCACTTCGACCTTGGCCGCACCCAGAGCCGTCCTCTTCGGCTGCGCGGGCCCGGATCTGGCCGCCGACGAGCGCGCCTTCTTCCGTGACGCCGATCCGCTGGGCTTCATCCTGTTCGCCCGCAACGTCGACACGCCCGAGCGCACGCGCCGGCTGGTCGAGGAGCTGCGTTCCTCCGTGGCGCGCGCCGACGCGCCGGTGCTGATCGACCAGGAGGGCGGCCGCGTCGCCCGGCTGAAGCCGCCGTACTGGCGCAAGGCGCCGCCGGCACGCCGCCTGGGCGAGCTCTATGCGCGCGATCCCGAGCGCGGGCTGGAAGCGACGCGGCTCAATGCGCGGCTGCTCGCCGCCGACGTCGCCTCGATCGGCTGCGACGTCGATTGCCTGCCTGTGCTCGACATCGCCTTTCCCGAGACCCATGCCGTGATCGGCGACCGTGCCTATGCCGACCGGCCCGAACCGGTGGCGGCGCTGGGCCGCGCCGCCGCCGAGGGCCTGATGGCCGAAGGGGTGATGCCGGTGATCAAGCACATTCCCGGCCATGGCCGCGCCACCGTCGACAGCCACCAGGCGCTGCCCCGGGTCGTCGCCCCGCTCGAGCTGCTGGAGCGCACCGACTTCCTGCCCTTCCGGCTGCTCGCCGACCTGCCGTGGGCGATGACCGGCCACCTGTTGTTCGACGCGATCGATCCCGAGGCCGCCATCACGGTATCGGCACGGGGCGTGACGGAAGTCATCCGCGGCCATATCGGCTTCGACGGCCTGCTCCTGTCCGACGACCTCTCCATGCAGGCGCTGGGCGGCTCGCTCGGCGAGCGCGCGGCCCGCGCCCTGGCGGCGGGCTGCGATGTCGCCCTGCATTGCAACGGGCGGATGGAAGAGATGGCGGGGATCGCCGCGCGCACCGGCCCGATGACACCGGCGGCCCGGCGGCGCTTCGAGGACGGCCGGCGCTTCCTCGCCCGCCACCACGCCCCGATCGGCAGGGCCGGGCTCGCCGACGCCGCCCGGCGCCTGGGCGAGCTTCTGCCGGAATGGGGATAAGGCCCGCCTAAATCGCTGGCGGGGTGCGCCGCCGCTGGACTAAACCCAAGCTGCATGGACGAGCCCACCCGCCCTCCCGACCCAGACGGCTTCAGCGCCGCCGGCCCCGACGTGATCGCGCCGGGCGAGGGCGAGCTGATCGTCAATCTGGAAGGTTTCGAGGGCCCGCTCGACCTGCTGCTCACCCTGGCGCGCGACCAGAAGGTCGATCTGCGGCGCATCTCCATGGTGGCGCTGGTCGACCAGTACCTGGCCCACGTGGCGCAGGCCCGCCGGCTCCGGCTGGAGCTCGCCGCCGATTACCTCGTGATGGCGGCGTGGCTCGCCTACCTGAAGTCGCGGCTGCTGCTGCCCGAGCCGCCTCCGGGCGAGGAACCGTCGGGCCAGGAGATGGCGGACGCCCTGCAATGGCAGTTGCGCCGCCTCGAGGCGATGCAGGAGGCGGGCACGCGCCTGATGGCCCGCCCGCAGCTCGGTCGCGACATCTTCGCGCGCGGCCAGCCCGAAGGCGTCGTGGTCGTGCGCCGCGCCGTATGGGACGTGAAGCTCTACGACCTGCTCTCGGCCTATGGCCATCAGCTGCGGCCGAAGGACGCCGACACCTATCAGATCGAGCCCATGCAGTTCTTCTCGGTCGAGGAAGCGGCCGAGCGGCTGGGCCGCATGCTGGGCATCGCCATCGACTGGCAGTCGCTGGAGGCCTTCCTGCCGGCGGGCCTCACCGATCCGACGCGGCGGCGGTCGGCGGTGGCCGCGACCTTCGTGGCCGGCCTGCAGCTTGCGAAGGATGGCGCGGTCGAGCTGCGCCAGACCGAGCGTTTCGGCCCCATCTATTTGCGCAAGCGTCCCTCGTGACGGTGCCCTGAAATGTCCCAGACCGATCCGGAAAACGTGACTCCAGACAACGTGACTGACGTGGTCTCCCCCGACCATGCGCAGCATCTGCGGCTCCTCGAGGCGCTGGTCTTCGCCGGCACGCAGGCGCTCGACGAGAAGGAGCTGGCAGACCGGCTGCCCAACGATGCCGACGTGAAGCGCCTGCTGGCCGACCTCGCCGAAATGTATGCCGGCCGCGGCGTCAACCTGGTGCAGGTGAGCGGCGGCTACGCCTTCCGCACCGCGCCCGATCTCGCGGAGAAGCTCAAGATCGAGCGGCCGGTGACACGCAAACTGTCGCGGGCGGCGATCGAGACCCTGGCCATCATCGCCTACCACCAGCCGGTGACGCGGGCGGAGATCGAGGAGGTGCGCGGCGTCGGGCTGAGCAAGGGCACGCTCGACCTGTTGTTCGAGCAGAACTGGATCAGGCCGGTCGGCCGCCGCCGCGCGCCCGGCAAGCCGGTGACCTGGGGCACGACGGACTTCTTCCTCGAGCATTTCGGCCTGCCGGGCCTCGACGATCTTCCGGGCCAGGAGGAATTGAAGGCCGCGGGCCTCTTGGACCCGCGCTCGCAACCCCCCATATTCCGCCCAGACGAGCCGGACCTGCCGCTTGACCCCGGCGAGGACGAGGCCGACGAGCCCCTTGCCGCCGACGAAACCGGGCGCTGAGCCCCAATACGGCCTTATTCGACTTGTTGCCGGCTCTTCCGGCGGGATGCCATAATCGGCTCGCGCTGATCGCAATCGTTTTGGGAGCATGTTCACATGGGTAGCTTCAGCATATGGCACTGGCTCATCGTGCTGGCCGTCGTGCTGCTGCTGTTTGGCGGTCGCGGCAAGATCTCTTCGCTCATGGGCGACTTCGGAAAGGGCCTCTCGGCCTTCAAGAAGGGCGTAGGTGCGCAGGACGAGACGCCGCCGTCGCAGGCGGGGCAGCCGGGCGACGGCGCCAAGCCGATCTCGGCGCAGGCCACGACCTCGCCGCCGGGCGGCCAGGTTCACCAGGATACCGCCGCCAAGGTCTGACGGCGTCTGCCTGCAGCCGCGGTTGAACGCCGATGTTCGGTATCGACAGTCCGGAGCTCCTGGTCATCGCGGTGGTGGCGCTGGTCGTCATCGGCCCCAAGGAGCTGCCGGGCCTGCTGCGGACCTGGGGCAAGTGGATGGCCCAGATGCGCGGCATGGCGGCGGAGTTCCGCGGCCATGTCGACGAGATGGTGCGCCAGTCCGAGCTCGACGACGTGAAGAAGCAGCTCGAGACCACCCATGGTCTCGACCTGAAGTCGCTCGATCCGACCCAGCAGATCAAGAGCCACATCCAGGAAGGCATGGCCGAAGGGCGAGAAGGCGCTGGCCGAGGCCAAGAGCGCCTTCGACAATCCGCTGGCCGAGCCCGAATCGGCGCCCCAGATCGCCGCCGAGCCGGCAGCCGAACCCACGCCGGCGATCGCCGCCGAGCCGGCGCCCGCGGTCGAGCCGGCGCCTGTCGCCGCCGAGGCCGCGCCGTCGCCGCCTGCGGAACAGCCGCCGCCTGCAGAGCAGGAGAAGCCAGCCAAGGCCGCGGCTGCGGGCTGAGCCCAATTAGCGCTTTGAATTGAGACCCAAAGGGCGGCATAACGCGCCACTCATGCCGCGATGAAGACTTTGACCGCCCTCCCTTGACCCAAGCGCACGACGGACCCGAAGACGACAAGCCGATGCCGCTGCTCGACCACCTGGTCGAGCTGCGCAAGCGCCTGATCTATGCCCTGATCAGCTTCTTCCTGGTGTTCTTCATCACCTTCTATTTCGCCAAGCCGATCTTCTCGTTCCTGATCCAGCCGGCGCTGCGCGACGGGTACAAGCTCCAGGTTCTCGATATCTTCGAGTTCTTCTTCGTCACGGTGAAGCTGTCGGCCTTCGTGTCCCTGATCGTCGGCTTTCCGTTGATCGCGACGCAGATCTGGCTGTTCGTGGCGCCCGGCCTCTACCGCCAGGAGAAGCGGGCGTTCCTGCCGTTCCTGATCGCCACGCCGTTCATGTTCTACGCCGGCTGCGTGGTCATGTACTACATGGTGATGCCGTACGTGATCAACTTCATGCTGACCCAGTACGCGCCCGCCGACATCGAGAAGAACCTGCGCGCCTCGGACTATCTCGAGCGCGTGCTGCAGCTCGTCTTCGCCTTCGGCTTCGCTTTCGAGATGCCGGTGCTGCTGACCCTGCTGGTGCGCGTCGGCATCGTCACCACCGCCGGCCTGCGCTCCAAGCGGCGCTACGCCATCGTCATCTGCTTCATCGTCGCCGCCGTGCTGGCGCCGCCCGACGTGGTGAGCCAGCTCGCGCTCGCCGTGCCCCTGCTCGCCTTCTACGAAATCAGCATCCTGATCGGCAGCTGGATCGAGAAGAAGCGCGAGGAGGAGGACAGGAAGGCCGAGGAAGCCGAGAACAAGGCCGACGACGCGTCCGGCGGCTAGCCATGCACGACATCCGTTTCATCCGCGAGCATCCCGATGCCTTCGACGCCGGCCTGCGGAAGCGCAACCTGCCGCCGCTGTCGGCCGAGCTGCTGGAGATCGACAAGCGCCGGCGCGCCGCCATCTCCGAAAGCGAGGCGGCCCAGGCCAGGCGCAAGGCGCTCAGCCGCCAGATCGGCATGGCCAAGGCCAAGGGCGAGCCGGCCGACGCGCTGATGGCGGAGGTCGCCGCCCTCGAGGAGACCCTGAAGAAGGGCGAGGCCGAGGCCCAGCGCCTCGACGAGGCGCTGACGCACCGCCTGGAGGTGCTGCCCAACCTGCCGTTCGACGACGTGCCCGACGGCACCGACGAGACCGGCAATGTCGAGCTGCGCCGGATCGGCAGCCAGCGCAACTTCGCCTTCCAGCCGAAGGACCACGTGGCGCTGGGCGAGGCCACGGGCGAGATGGATTTCGCCGCGGCGAGCCGGATGTCGGGCGCGCGCTTCGTGGTGCTGAAGAAGCACCTGGCGCGGCTCGAGCGGGCGATCGCGCAGTTCATGCTCGACCTGCATACCAGCGAGGAGGGCGGCTACACCGAGGTCAACCCGCCCTTCCTGGTGCGCGACAACGCCGCCTACGGCGTCGGCCAGCTGCCGCGCTTCGCCGAGGACATGTTCCACACCGACAACGGCTTCTGGCTGATCCCCACCGCCGAGGTGCCGCTCACCAACCTGGTGAACGACACGGTGCTGGACGAGAAGGACCTGCCGCTGCGCTTCACCGCCTGGACGCCCTGCTTCCGCTCCGAGGCGGGCGCCGCCGGCAAGGACACGCGCGGCATGATCCGCCAGCACCAGTTCCCCAAGGTCGAGCTGGTCAGCATCACCACGCCCGAGCAGTCCGCCGCCGAGCATGAGCGCATGACCGGCCGCGCCGAGGAGGTGCTGAAGCGGCTCGGCCTGCCGTTCCGCACCATCGTGCTGTGCGGCGGCGACATGGGGCCGGCGCGCGCGCAAGACCTTCGACATCGAGGTCTGGCTGCCCGGCCAGAACGCCTATCGCGAGATCTCGAGCTGCTCCAACTGCGGCGACTACCAGGCCCGCCGCATGGCCGCGCGCTACCGTCCGAGGGAAGGCAAGGGCACGCGCTTCGTGCACACGCTGAACGGCTCGGGCCTGGCCGTCGGCCGCACCCTGATCGCGGTGCTGGAGAACTACCAGAACGAGGACGGCTCGGTGACGGTGCCCGAGGCGCTGCGTCCCTACATGGGCGGCCTCGCGGTCGTGCCGGGACCGCGCCGATGACGCCGGCGGAGCTTGCCAGGGCGCGCATCCTCGTCACCAACGACGACGGCATCAATGCGCCGGGCCTCGACGCCCTGATCGACATCGCGAGCCAGCTCTCGCAGGATGTCTGGGTGGTGGCGCCGGAGTTCAACCAGAGCGGCGCCGGCCATTCGCTGTCGCTCACCCATCCGGTGCGCTCGCGCCAGATCAGCGAGACCAAGTTCGCGCTCGAGGGCACGCCGACCGACTGCGTGCTGTTCGCGGTGAAGCATCTCCTGAAGGACCGCAAGCCGCAGATCGTGCTCTCCGGCGTCAATCGCGGCAGCAACCTCGCCGACGACGTGACCTATTCCGGCACCATCGCCGGGCGCCATGGAAGGCTGCCTGCTCGGCATCCCCTCGATCGCCTTCAGCCAGGCCTACACCCATCCGCATCCGCTGAAATGGGAGACCGCCACGACCCACGGCGCCGACGTGGCGCGCCGCGTGCTGCAGGGCGGCATCCCGCGCAACGTGTTCGTGAACGTCAACTTCCCCGACGTGGCGGCGGCCGCGGTGAAGGGCGCGCAGGGTGACCCGGCAGGGCGTGCGCGGCCTTCGGCGGCTATATCGACGAGCGCACCGATCCGCGCGGCGGCCGGTACTACTGGATCGCCTATGCGCCGGGCGAGCACGACCGCGACGAGGAGAGCGACATCACCGCCGTCCGCGGCGGCTACATCTCGGTCACGCCGCTGCACCTCGATCTCACGCACGAGGCCACGCGGCGCAAGCTCGCGCCGTTGTTCGCCGCGGGTTGACGCGGGCGGCCGCGATGAATGTCGCCGCCATGCAACGCCTGGTCGCCGAGCTCAAGGCCTCGGGCATCGCCGACGAGCGGGTGCTCGCCGCCATCGCCGCGGTCGACCGCGAGCGCTTCGTGTCGCCGACCTTCGCCGAGCGCGCCTGGGACAACACGGCGCTGCCCATCGCCTTCGGCCAGACCATCAGCCAGCCCATGGTGGTGGCCGCCATGACCGAGGCGCTGCGCGTCGGGCCGCGCATGAAGGTGCTCGAGATCGGCACCGGCTCGGGCTACCAGGCCGCCGTGCTCGCCAAGCTGGCGCGCCGCGTCTACTCGGTCGAGCGCTACAAGCCGCTCTCCAAGGAGGCCGAGCGGCTGCTGATCGACCTGCGCATCCACAATGTCGTGTTCGATGTCGGCGACGGCAGCAAGGGCTGGCCGGGCCAGGCGCCCTTCGACCGCATCATCGTCACCGCCGCGGCCGACGAGCGCCCGCAGGCGCTGATCGACCAGCTTGCGCTGGGCGGCATCCTGATCGTGCCGGTCGGGCGCGACCCTACCGCCCAGGTCGTCGAGCGCATCGTCAAGAGCGACAAGGGCCTGCAGCGCGACACGCTGATGCCGGTGCGCTTCGTGCCGCTGGTCGCCGGCGCCCTGCCGGTGCTGGGCCAGGGCTAGATCGACGCGAGTCCGGCCGCTGCCGGGGGCCGCAAAAATCGGCATTGGCCGGATTCCCGCCGGAATCGTGATGCAGTAAACTAGGAGCATGAAAAGAGCCCTTCGCCTCCCCTTGCGATGGGCCGGCTGGTGGCGCACGCTGGGCATAACGGCGGTGCTGTCGGTCGCGCTCGGCGCCTGTTCCACCGTCTTTGGCGCCCGTGAAGGCACCATCGAATATCCCGGCTCCGGCGCCGGTCCCAATGCCGTCGCGATCTATGTCGTGAAGGACAAGGACACGGTCGAAAGCCTGTCGCAGCGCTACGGCGTGCCGGTCCAGACCATCATCGACCGCAACAAGCTGGCCTCGCCCTATCGGCTGAAGCCCGGCCAGTCGATCGAGCTGCCCAATGCGCGCTTCGTGCCCGACAATGCGGGCGGCCCGCGGACGGCGACCGCCGCCGCCAATGCGACGGCGCCCGGACCGGTGAAGCGGGAAACCCTGGCACCGCCCTCGCAGGGTGAGCCGCCGCGCTCGGCGGCGCCGGCGCCGGCCGCCTCCGGCCAGCCCACGCCGCTCGGCGCCGAGCCTGCGTCGAAGACCGCCGTCTCCGTGCCGGCCACGCCGCCGCCTGCGACGTCGCAGCACTTCATCTGGCCGGTCAAGGGCAAGGTCCTGGTGCCCTACGGCACTTCGGGCGGCCAGAAGAACGACGGCATCGACATCCAGGCCGAGACCGGCGAGGCGGTGAAGGCCGCCGATGGCGGCAAGGTGGTCTATTCCGGCAGCGAGGTCGCTCATCTCGGCAACCTGCTGCTGATCCAGCATCCCGGCGGCTACATCACGGCCTACGGCAACAACGAAGCGCTGCTGGTCAAGAAGGGCGAAGAGGTCAAGAAGGGCCAGACCATCGCCAAGGCCGGCAGCTCCGGCGGCGTCGCCAGCCCGCGCGTGCATTTCGAGGTGAGACGCGGCAGCCGCACCCTCGATCCGACGACGGTGCTGCCGGCGCAATGATGCCCTAAACCACCTTTCCATCCAGCTTGTATTCGCCCCGACGGTCCTCGATCTCGAGCACCCAGACGTCGGGATCGCGCGCCACCTGGCGGGCGATGTAGGCATCGGCATCGGCTTCGGGCACCGGGTTGGGCCCGGTGCCGCGGTTCCAGGCCGGCTCGCCGTCGAGCGTGCTCGCCTGCGTGTAGACCGTGACGCCCGCCTCGAAGCGGTTCAGCTTCAGGAGCACCGTGCCGGCGTCGGGGTCGCCGCGCCGCACCACGGCGGCCGGTATGAAGGCGCGGTCGCAGAGCCGCACCTGCGCGCTCACCCACAGCCCGGTCGTAAGCCCCATCACCATCGCCAACTCCTCCCCGCGAAGTGGGGAGGTGGCCCGCAAGGGCCGGAGGGGTCAAGCTTCATGACCCCTCCGCCCGCTTCAGCGCCTTCACAGGCGCCTGCGCGGCCACCTCCTCTCGCAAGCGAGGGGAGGGAAGAGGATCGCCGAGCGCATCGTCCAGCCCGTCGAACACCGCCCGCGCGCCGCGCCAGCGGAAGCGCACGCAGGCGAAGGGCAGCGCCTGCAGCGCCGCGTCGTCGCGGTCGATGACCGCGTTCGGCGCGACCAGGATCGGCCGGACATCGGGTCCGCCGCGCGCCGCGGCGAGCGACAGCGCGCCCACCGCCATCGCCAGCTCCTCGGGCCGCCCGTCGGCCACCACGGCGAACAGCGGCTGGGGACGCTCGCCGCGCAGCGAGAAGAGATCGTGGGCGCCGCCGAACAGGCCGCGCTTGGCCAGCTCCTCGTGCAGCGCGCCATCGACCAGCCGCCGGTCGCACGCCGCTCGCGCCGAATCGGTCAACGCCGGCTCGACGCAGAGCCCGGTCGGCTCGGTCGGCGGCTCGCCCGCCTTGAAGCGGCGCACCGCCTCGACGAACTGGCCGAGCAGGCGGGTGAGGCGCGGGCTGTCGAGCGGCGCCACGACCAGCGCCTCGGTCTCCTCGCCGTCCGGCCAGGCGAGCCGCCGCCACACGCCGTCGGCCAGGAAGTCGCGGAAGCCCGACTTGCGCTGGCCGGGCCGCGAGCCGCCCATGCGGCCGGAATGGGCGAGATAGAGCGCGCCGGCCTCGTCGGCGGCAACGATGCCCGCCACTTTCCGGTCGGCGCCGGCGCGCGGCAGGTTGATCTCGCAGGTGATGCTCTCGCGCCGGGTCGGCGCGTCGGGCGCGTGGCCCAGTAGCAGCGCGTCCCGTTCCCGGCGCGGCTCGAAGGCCCACCAGAAGCGATCGTCGCGGGCCCAATGGATCGTCGTGCGCAGCTCGCCGCCGCGCCAGGTCAGTCGCACGCTGCGCGCGGGAACGCCCTTCAAGGCGCTGTGCAGGCGCCTGATGGCGCGGTCGATCCGCCTCGGTTCCGCAACGGCCCGCAGCATGCGTGATCCTAGCGCTGCCGGTTGCCCTTGCCGCTGTGGACAGGTTGGGCCATTTACCCGCCTCCATGGCCGATCCACCCCTCCTCGCGCTGTCCGGCATCCGCTATCACCTCGGCGATCAGACGATCCTCGACGGGGTCGAGCTCGCCATCGCGCCCGGCGAGCGGCTGAGCCTGGTCGGCCGCAACGGCGCGGGCAAGTCGACCCTGCTGCGCATCCTGGCTGGCGAGCCCATCGCCGATGCCGGCACGCGTTTCGCCCAGCCCGGCGCCACCATCGCCACCCTGCCGCAGGAGCCGGACTTCTCCGGCCATGCCAGCGTCGCCCACTATGTCGCCTCGGCGCTGGCCGATTCGCTCGGCCCATCGGACTACCGCGTCGCCGCGCTCCTGTCGGAGGTGACGCTCGACGGTTCGCGCGACCCGTCGGAACTCTCCGGCGGCGAGGCGCGGCGCGCGGCGCTTGCGCGCGCCCTGGTGGCCGAACCCGACGTGCTGCTGCTCGACGAGCCCACCAACCATCTCGACCTGCCGACCATCGAATGGCTGGAGGGCAAGCTTTCCGCCTGGAAGGGCGCCTATGTGCTGGTGAGCCACGACCGGCGCTTCCTCACCAACCTCAGCCGCGCCGTGCTGTGGCTCGATCGCGGCATCGTGCGCCGGCTCGACAGGGGCTATGCCGCCTTCGACGAATGGTCGGCCGGCATCCTGGAGCGCGAGGCGACCGAACGGCACAAGCTCGACCGCCTGATCGAGCGCGAGACCGAATGGGCGGGCAAGAGCATCCGCGCCCGACGCACGCGCAACGAGGGTCGCCTGCGCCAGCTCAACGAGATGCGCAAGCAGCGCCGCCAGCAGATCGGCCCGACCGGCCGCGCCACGATCGAGGTCGGCACGGCCGAGCAGTCGGGGGCGCTCGCCATCACCGCGCGCGACATCTCCAAGCGCTGGGCCGGGCGCACGATCGTCGACAACTTCTCGACCCGCATCTTCCGCCGCGACCGCGTCGGCCTGATCGGACCCAACGGCGCCGGCAAGACCACGCTGTTGCGCATGCTGATCGGCGAGCTCGAGCCGGACACCGGCTCGGTGAAGCTCGGCGCCAACCTCGTTCCCGTGGTGATCGACCAGCGTCGCGCCGCGCTCGACCCCGACAAGACGCCCTGGGAGATCCTGGCCGACCGCAACGATCACCTGCTGGTGCGCGGCCGCCAGATGCACGTCATGAGCTATCTGCGCGAATACCTGTTCCGCGACGAGCAGGCGCGCCAGCCCGTGCGCACCCTCTCCGGCGGCGAGCGCAACCGCCTGCTGCTGGCCAAGGCGCTGGCCGCGCCGTCGAACCTGCTGGTGCTCGACGAGCCGACCAACGACCTCGACGCCGACACGCTCGACCTCCTGCAGGAGGCGCTCTCCGACTACGACGGCACCGTCCTGCTGGTCAGCCACGACCGCGACTTCCTCGACCGCCTGGTGACCTCGACCATCGCGCTCGAAGGCGACGGCACGGCGACCGAGTACGCCGGCGGCTACAGCGACTACCTGCTGCAGCGCGGGCCGCGCCAGGCCGCTGTCGCGGCGGCCGCGCCGCGCAGGGAGAAGACGGCGGCCCGCGAAACGACGCCGCGGCAACGATTGGGCTACAGGCGCGAGCGCGCACTCGCGGAACTTCCCGGGAAGATCGAGGTGCTGCAGGCCGAGATCGCGAGCCTCCATCTGGCGTTGACGGATTCCGACCTTTACCGCCGGAACGCCTCGGCATTTGCCGGCAAGACGGCGCGCCTGACTGCGGCCCAGGCCGAGCTTGAGGCAGCCGAGACGGAATGGTTGGAGTTGGAGCTCTTGAGGGAGGAACTCGGCCGCTGACCCGCCTGCCGGTCACATATTATCTTGCAGATCGCTCGTCCGCAGGTCGGGGCTGGAGCGGCTGAGCAGGATCCAGCATCGCGTCTCTGCTGCCCAGCGGAAATGCTCCTCGAGATAGCCGTCATAGAGGCGCAGCATGTCCTCGGTCCATTGCGGAAGCGTCGAGAACTTCGGCACCAGGACATAGCGCACATCCGCCAGGTATTGGCGGGCGGGCCGCGCGGGCGCGTTCCACGTCGACCACAGGTTCGCGCCGCGCGCCGGCTCGATGCCCAGCATGAAGGGCAGGGGATTGACGCTGTCGAACAGGGCGATGCCGCCCGGCTCGCGGCCGCTGAGCAGGTCCGCCGCTTCCGAGAGGGTCAGGACATATTCGTAGTCCGACAGTTGATAGAGCGGGTGGGGCGGCGCGTCCTTCGGGCGCGACGGGTAGTCGAAGCTGTACGAGAAGCTCAGGAAGGTGCCGCGCGGACCTTCCGGCACGGCGAGCCCGCGAAGGTTGGTGCGATCGACGACGTGCAGCGCGCGTCCTTCCCGGGCCTGCGCATGGTAGCCCGCGAGGCTCGTGGCGTAGCTGCCGGCCGCGAACAGGGGAAAGAGCAGGAGCGTCAGCAGCCACGGCGCGATGTCGCGATTGCGCAGGGAGGCGAAGCTGGTGCGCAACTGGTCGTAGAGCACGAACAGCACGACGATGGCCGAAGGCATGCCGGTCGCCTGCGAGTTCTGCGACAGCAGCAGAAGCGACGTGACGAGCAGGAAAAGGAGTGTCAGCGGAAGCCGTAGCGGCGCCCTTCCCCACCACCACATCCACAAACCCACGACGACGGCGCCGATATACGGCCCGTACTGGCCGATTGCCGCGACGAAGTTGTTGAATTGCAGCGTCGCCGCCTTGCGAATGGCGCCGTTGGACGCCCAGTCGCGTATGTCCGCGAGATACGCCTGATTGTACGGGGCGAGGGCGTTCAGGACGAGCACTGTGCCGACCGCCAGCCATGCCTGCCAGCGTCGACCGACATGGGGATGGAACAGCACGGCAAAGCCCACCATCGCCAGGCCGGCGGCGAAATACGTGATCTTGAGATAGAACATCGCCGCCAGCAGCCCGCCGGCGACGGCGATGTCGATCCAGTCGCGGTCGTCGCGCTCGCGCCCCCCGCGCCCGACGGGGGGCACGAACAGGATCAGCGCCAGGATGCTGTAGGCGCTCCAGCCGTAGCGGTTGTAGGACATCGCGAAGGTGTACTGCTCCGGCCGTTCGCCGACATTGGCCGGCATCAGCGCGAGCAGCGTCGCGAATACCACGAAGATCGCGGCCGGCAGCAGGGGCAGGCGACGCATCGCGGCCAGGAAGGCGGCCGCGAACAGCGCCGCGCTCATGATCGTCACGTTGACCAGGAAGGCGAAGGGAGTCGGCCCCAGCAGGTGGAAGCCGAGCGCGGTCAACAGGAAGCTCAGCCGGCCCGACGCGTCGTGGAAATCGACATGCGCCACATGCCCCGAATAGATCTGCCAGGCCCCCGACAGGTTGAACAACAGGTCCACCGTCATTGTCTTCGACAGCATCACCGGCGGCGACAGGAGGGCCCACGCTGCCGCGAGAACAGGCGACGCGGTCATGATCAGGAGCGGCAGCCGCTGCGGCGGGACCGCGCGGACCCAGGCCGCCAGCAGGCGACGCATGGCGCCGCCCGGCGGCGCCAAATCCGGCCTTCCCAAGACGATCGACATACCCCCGTTTCCCTGCCGTTCCTCCCAAGGCCGAATCGCTAGCACGCGCCCGCGCGGCGCTCCTGTGACATAACTGGGGCCAGAAGTGATCGCCGCGGCGACGCTACAACCGACGCGATTGGAGCTCGGGCTTCTACGCGAAGCGCTCAGCCGCTGACCATGGCGCCGCCGCCGCGTCAGACTTCCAGCCACTCCCGGCGGACGTCCGCGTTTGCCGTCAATTCGGCGGGCGTGCCCTCGAAGACGATGCGACCATGGCCCATGACATAGACCCGGTGGGAAATGCGGAGCGCGATGACCAGGCGTTGCTCGACCAGCACGATCGAGATGCCGCGCCGGGCGATTTCCTGCAGGAGATCGCCGATGCGCTCGACCATCTGCGGGGCCAGGCCCTCGGTCGGCTCGTCGATCATGATCAGGTCCGGGTCGCCCATCAGCGTGCGGCAGATGGTGAGCATCTGCTGCTCGCCGCCGGACAGGGCGCCGCCGGGCGCGCCGGCGCGCTCGCGCAACTGCGGGAACAGGCGCCACGTCTCCTCGATGCTCCAGCGCGCCGTCTTCTGCCCGGGCTTGATGCCCAGCAGCAGGTTCTGCTCGACTGTCAGGGTCGGGAAGATGGCGCGCTCCTCGGGAACGTAGCCGATGCCCAGGCGCGCGATCTCGTGCGGCTTCAGGCCGGCGATCTGGCGGCCCTTGAAGACGATCTCGCCCATGCGGGGCGGGGTCGCCCATGATCGCCTTCAGCGCCGTCGAGCGTCCGACGCCGTTGCGCCCGAGGATGCTCACGATCTCCCTGTCGCCGACCGTGAGGTTGACGCCCTGCAGGATGTGGCTCTTGCCGTAGTAGGCGTGGAGATCGCGAACGCTCAGCATCAGGCCGGCTCGAGCCCCAGATAGGCCTGCTGCACGGCGGCGTTGGCCTTGACGCGTTGCGGCGTGTCGCTGGCCAGGATCTCGCCGTAGACCAGCACCGAGATGCGGTCGGCCAGGTCGAACACCACCCCCATGTCGTGCTCGATCATCAGCAGGGTCCGCTTTTCGCTGACCCGGCGGATCAGGGACACGACGCGCTCGGTCTCGGCATGGCTCATCCCCGCCGTCGGCTCGTCGAGCAGCAGGATGTCGGCGTCGCCGGCGATGGTGAGGCCGATCTCCAGGGCGCGCTGCTCGGCATAGGTCAACAGGCCGGCCGGCATGCGCCAGCGGTCGAGCAGGTTGATCTCGGCCAGTATCTCCTCGGTCCGCTGGCGGGCGTCCGCGAGACGCTCGACGTTGCGCCAGAACGAATACCTGTAGCCCATCGACCACAGCGTGGCGCAGCGCACGTTCTCCCAGACGCTCAGCCGCGGGAAGATGTTGGTGACCTGGAAGCTGCGCGACAGGCCGCGGCGGTTGATGAGCTGCGGCGCCATGCCGGTGATGTCCTCGCCGCGCAGGCGGATGCTGCCGCTGCTCGGCCGGTAGTGGCCGCTGATGAGGTGGAAGAGGGTGGACTTGCCGGCGCCGTTGGGGCCGATCACGGCATGGCGCTCGCCCGCCGGTATGGCGAGATCGACGCCGCGAATGATCTCCGTCGCGCCGAAGCCCTTGCGCAGGCCGACCAGTTCGAGCGCGGGCGCGGGCGACGTCACGGCGCCGCGCCCGCGGCTGCGTGCGGCCGCCAGGGCGTCGCCATAGGCCTGCTTCGTGGCCCGCGCCGCGCGCAGGAACAGCAAGCCGCCGCCCGCCAGCAGCACCGCCGCGACCAGCCAGGGCAGCGGCGCGTCGGCCCTGAAAGGAACGTGGAAGAACGTCATCGCCGGACCGTCCGAGGCGTGGGCGGTGAGCCGGTTGGTCATCTCGATCGCCAGGCTCAGTCCCGGCGACCGCCGCGAGGCCGGGCAGCAGCGACAGGGCGTAGAAGGGGAGGACGCGATGCAGCCGGCGTCCCTGCAGCAGGGGCTGCTGGCGGGCCAGCAGGCCGGCGATGCCGTCGGGTGCGAACATCACCATGCCGATGAACAGCAGGCCGAAATAGAGCTGCCAGGCGTCGGTGACGTCGCTCAGCCCGACCTGCAGCAGGGTGACGACGATCGCGCCGATGATCGGGCCGGCGAAGTTGCCGACTCCGCCGATGAAGGCCATCAGGATGACGGCGCCGGACTGCGCGGCGCCGAGCTGCGTGGCGTTGACGATCTCGAAGTTGATGGCGGCGAGCCCGCCGGCGATGCCGGCGAACAGGCCCGACAGGCTGAAGGCGATGAAGCGGACGGCCTGGGGATCGTAGCCGATGAAGGCGGTGCGCTGGGGATTGTCGCGCACGGCGTTGCAGATGCGGCCGAACGGCGTGCGGGTCAGGGCGTACATCGCTGCCGTCGATGCCAGGCACCAGCCGGCGATCAGGTAGTAGACCTGGATCTGCGGCCCGAACGAGAAGCCGAACATATGGACGAGGTCGGTGCGGTCGGTGCTGATGCCCTCCTCGCCGCCGAAGACGCGGCGCAGGATGAGGGCGCTCGACGCCACCAGCTCGCCGATGCCCAGCGTGATCATGGCGAAGGCGGTGCCGGCCCGCCGCGTCGACACCGCGCCGAAGATGACGCCGAAGGCGAGTCCGGCCGCCGCGCCGGCCAGCGGCAGGACCGGCAGCGGCAGCGGCGCCTTGCTGCCGATGACGGCGTTCATCGCGTGCACGGTGAGGAAGCCGCCCAGGCCGAAGAAGACCGCGTGGCCGAACGACAGCAGGCCGGTCTGCCCCAGCAGCATGTTGTAGGACAGGGCGAAGATGATCATCATCCCCATCAGGCTCATGGTGGTGAGCGCCAGTCCCGAGCTCAGCATGTGCGGCAGCACCGCCAGCAGCGCGGCCGCCGCGATCCAGATGCCGAGCGTGGCGAGCCGCCGCCGGCTGCGGCTGGTCGGTCGCTCATGCACGGGCAGGTCGGGCGCCGGCGCGCCTGCGCGGTCGCTCACGATTCGCGGGTTCCCATCAGCCCTCTCGGCCGGAAGATCAGGATCAGGACCAGCAGCAGGTAGGGCAGGATCGGCGCGACCTGCGCCACGGTCACGGTCCAGATGTCGCGCAGCCAGGACTCGGCCGGAACGGCGCCGCCGAACAGGCCGGCCAGCGAGGCGTTCGAGGCGACGGCGAAGGTCTGCAGCAGGCCGATCAGCAGCGAGGCGACGAAGGCGCCGCTCAGCGACCCCAGGCCGCCGACCACGACCACCACGAACAGGATGGGGCCGAGCATCGCCGCCATGTTCGACTGCGTGACCAGCGCCGGCCCGGCGATGACGCCCGCCACCGCCGCCAGCGCCGAGCCCACGCCGAACACCAGCATGAAGATGCGGTCGACGTTGTGGCCGAGCATGCCCACCATCTGGGGATGGGTGAGCGCGGCCTGGACGATCAGGCCGACGCGCGTGCGGCGCACCACCAGCAGCAGGACGGCGAAGATCGCGATCGACGCCAGCAGGCCGAACATCTTGAACGCCGGATAGTTGGTCGCGAAGACGGTGAAGGCGGGGAAGTCGAGGGCGGGCGGCACGCGGTAGTCGACCGGCAGCTTGCCCCACACCATCTCCACCCCCTCCTGGATGACGAAGGTGAGGCCGAAGGTGAACAGCAGCTCGGCGACGTGGCCGTGGCGATGGACGTTGCGCAGCCCGAAGCGCTCGACCGCCATGCCGATGACGCCGACCAGCAGCGGCGCCACCACCAGCCCGGGCCAGAAGCCGACCCGGCGGCTGATCTCGAAGCCGAAGAAGGCGCCCAGCATGTAGAAGCTGGCGTGCGCGAAGTTGAGCACGCCCATCATGCTGAAGATGACGGTGAGCCCGCTCGCCGTCAGGAACAGCAGCATCCCGTACAGGACGCCGTTCAGTGTCGAGATGAGGGTGATCTCGAGCACGGTCGGTCGCCCCGCGAAGCCGCCGGCCGCCGTGGTCTCAGTCCGGGCGCTTCATCTTGCAGGTGGTGGGATAGAGCGTGTCCTTGGTCGGGATCTCCGCCGCCATTTTCCAGCCCCAGCCGGTGCTCTCCTCGTCGAACGGCTGCTTGGCCGCGTCGAGCGGCCCGAACACCGACATGTACAGCGGCTGGAAGAACTGGTGGTCCTCCTTGCGCATGAAGCCCTCGGCGCCGCTGGCGAAGGTCTTGTACTTCATGCCTTCGAGCTTGGGCGCGAACTTGGCGGGATCGGCCGAGTTCGCCTCCTTGATCGCCTCGAACAGCATGCCGGTCAGGTTGAACAGGCGCGGATAGTAGATCGGCTCGGACTTGTAGCGGTCGATGTAGGCGCGCGCGATCGTTTGCGCCGGCTTGTAGTCGAGATTGTTGAAGCCTTCGGTCAGCTGGTAGACCTGCTCGGGCAGGTTGGCCTGCTTGATCGCCGTCGGGCCGCCGGCGCCGCCGGCGTAGAAGGTGTACCAGTTGACCTTGAGGCCGGCGTCGCCCGCGGCCTTGACCAGCAGGGCGAGATCCTGGCCCCAGTTGCCGGTGACGACCGTGTCGGCGCCCGACGCCTTGATCTTGGCGATGTAGGGCGAGAAGTCGGTGACCTTGACCAGCGGATGGAACTCGTTGCCGACGATCTGGATGTCGGGCCGCTTTTTCTTGAGCATGGCGACGGTGGTGTCGGCGACCGAATGGCCGAACGAATAGTCCTGGTCGATCAGGTAGACCTTCTTGATCTCCGGCTTGGTCTTCATGAAGTTGGTGAGCGCCTCCAGCTTGATGTCGACGTTGGCGTCCCAGCTGAAGTGCCAGTAGCTGCAGTTCTGGTTGGTCATCGTCGGGTCGATGGCGGCGTAGTTCAGGTAGACGACGGCCTTGCCGGGATTGCGCTCGTTGTACTTGGCGACGAAGCCTTCGACTGCGGCGCCGACCGACGAGCCGTTGCCCTGGACGATGATGCGCGCGCCGTCGTCGATCGCCTTCTGCACCTGGACCAGGCTGACCTGCGGGCTGAGCTTGTTGTCGTAGCCGACGATCTCGATCTTCTTGCCGAGCACGCCGCCCTTGGCGTTGACGTCGTCGGCGATGAACTTGAGCTGGTTCAGCCCGATCTGGCCGATGCTCGCGCCGCCGCCCGAGAGCGGGTCGACATAGGCGAGCTTGATGGTTTCCTGGGCCGCGGCCGGCACGATGGCGGCGCCCGCGGTGCACAGCGCGAACGCGCCGACGGCGATGGCAATTCTCATCGATTTCCTCCTGGGAAGACGCGTGTCCGGCTGGCCCGCCGGCTTCTTGTCGTTTATTCACTCACTAGTGAATTAACGATCGGGACGCAAGGCTTCCGTTCCGCGCGTCGGCCCGGCGCGTCCGGCCTTGCGGCTGCGGCACACGGCGTGGAAGCCGGCCGCCATGAACGTGGCCATGCGGTCCTTGACCGCGCCGTAGTCCTCGGACCGGCACAGGCCGCCCGAAAGCTTGTCGATGCGCCCGGTGCGCGCCAGCGTCAGCATCAGCGCGCCGGTGACGAAGTGGTAGCCCCAGAAGATGTCGTCCTCGGCGCAGTCCGGCAGGGCCTGCTTGAGCAGGCCGATCAGGCGCAGCACGACCGGGTCGAAATGCTGGTCCATCATCTCGGCGCCCCATTCCGGCGTGTTCGCGACCTGGGCGCCGAGCGCGCCGTAGTTCCGCCAGCCTTCGCCGCCCTCGATGTAGAGGTCGAGGTCGGTGTCGAGAAAGGCGCGCAGGGCGCCCTCGACCGAGGGCTTGTGTCCGGTCCTGCTGGCGTACTCCTCGAGCACCTTCATGCGCCGTTCGCTCGTCACCACGGCGCGGCGGGCGAACACCGCCTCGAACAGCTTCTTCTTGTCCTCGAAATAGTAGTTGATCAGCGTGTGATGCACGCCGATGCGATTGGCGACGTCCTTGAGCGTGACGCCGTAGAAGCCGTGCTTGGCGAACAGATATTCGGCGGTGTCGAGGATCTGGTCCATCATCTCGGCGCGCCGTTCCGCCTTGCCGGAGCCCTTGCGCGGCTGCTTCTTGTCTTGGGCCAAGCTGAAACCCTTCCCTGTTTTGCCGAGGGACGCGCCCGGTCGGCACAGAACGGCTCATAGGCCATCGTGCCGCCAATTCAAGCGCCTCGTGCCGGGAAGGTCCGCAGCGCCCCGTCATCGTCCCGGCGGCAGCAGGTCCTCCAGCCGTATGGGAAAGCGGCGCGCCCGCACGCCGGTGGCGTGCCACACCGCGTTGGCGATGGCGCCGGCCGTGCCGGTGATGCCGATCTCGCCGACGCCCTTGATGCCGAGCGCGTTCACGTGGCGATCGTCCTCGGGAACGAGCAGCGCCTCCAGCGAAACGATGTCGGCGTTCACCGGCACATGATACTCGGCGAGATCGGCGTTCATGACGCGGCCGGAGCGCCGGTCGACGATCGCCTGCTCGTTGAGCGCGAAGGAAACGCCCCAGATCATGCCGCCGTAGTATTGGCTGCGCACCAGCCGAGGGTTGATCACGCGGCCGGCCGCGAAGGCGCCGACGAGCCGCGTCGTGCGGATCTGGCCGAGATCGGGATCGACCTTCACCTCGGCGAAGACCGCGCCGTGCGCATGCATGGCCCAGGCCGATTGCGCGGCCGGATCGGCGGCGCTGGCGCCGCTGCCCTCGATCTCGGCGAGGCCGGCCCGCGCCAGGATGTCGGCGTAGCTTTCGCTGCGGCTTTCGTCGTCGCGGCGCAGCAGGCGGCCGCCGCGCGCGATCACGCCGGCGTTGCCGGCGCCGTAGAGCGGCGAGCGCCGGTCTGCCGTCGCCAGCGCCGCAAGCCTGGCGATCGCGTCGCCGCCCGCGCCATGGATCGCCAGGCCCGCCGTCGCGGTATGGCCCGAGCCGCCGGCGATGCCGGCGTCGGGCAGGTCGGAACTGCCAGCCCGGAACTCGACCTGGTCGATGTCGAGCCCCAGCCCGTCGGCGGCGATCTGCGCCAGCGCCGTCCAGGCGCCTTGCCCCATGTCATGCGCGCCGGTCTCGACCAGGCCTGTCGCCAGGCCCGTCCCGTCGCGCCGGATGACGGCGCGCGCCTTTGCCTGGAACATGATGGCGGGGAAGGTCGCCGTGCCGACGCCCCAGCCGACCAGGAAGCCGTTTTCGTCGCGCATCTGCCGCGGCGCGAGCGGCCGGCGCGCCCAGCCGAAGCGCGCCGCGCCCTGCGCGTAGCATTCGCGCAGGGCCTTCGAGGAGAACGGCTTGCCGGAGATCGGTTCGACCTCGGCATAGTTCCTCAGCCGGAATGCCAGCGGGTCCATGCCGCAGGCCTCCGCCGCCTCGTCCATCGCGCTTTCGAGCGCGATCGATCCGGTCGCCTCGCCCGGCGCCCGCATGAAGGTCGGCGTGCCGATGTCGATCCGCGCCGCTTCATGCGACGTGGCGATGGCCGGGCTGGCATAGAGCGTGTGCGAGGCGTCGGCGGCGGGCTCGAAGAAATCGTCGTAGGTGCTCGACACCGTCTTGGCGTGATGATCGAGCGCGGTGAGCGCGCCGTCGGCCGCCACGCCCAGGCGCAGCCTCTGGCGCGTGGGCGGGCGATGGCCGACCGGCCCGTACATCTGGTCTCGGCTCAGCACGAGCTTGACCGGGCGTGCCACGAGCTTGGCGGCGAGGATGCCGAGGACTTGCGGCCCGGCGAGCAGGCCCTTCGAGCCGAAGCCGCCGCCGAGGAACGGGCTGCGGATATGGACGCTTCTCCGGCGCAAGTCCGAACAGCCCGGCGATGCGGCCGCGCGCCATCTCGAGCCCCTGGCTCGGCGTGTCGATCGACAGGGAATCGCCCTCCCAGGAGACGACGACGGCATGCGGCTCCATCGCGTTGTGGTACTGCGCCGGGGTCTCGTAGGTCGCGTCGATCAGCGTGGCCGCCGTCGCGAGGCCCGCCTCGACGTCGCCCTTGTGGATCTCGGCGGGCGAGCCGATGCCGATGGCGGCCGGCACGAAGCTCTCGCTGCCGTCCAGGCCGACGCGCGCGGGCTCGGCGTCATAGCGCGGCTGCAGCAGCGCCGCGCCCTCCGTCGCCGCCTCCAGGCTTTCGGCGATGACCACGGCGATCGGCTGGTTGGCGTAGCGCACCCGGTCGTTCTGCAGGAGATCGAGCCTGAACATGAAGGGATTGGATTTTTCGTCGGGGTCCTGCGCCAGGGCCGGCCGGTTGGCCGGAGTCATCACCTCGACCACGCCCTTGTGGCGCTTGGCGGCCGCCACGTTCAGCGCCGTCACGCGGCCGCGCGCGATGCTGCTGACCGCCAGGACCGCGTAAAGCAGGCCCGGCGGATGATTGTCGGCCGCGAAGCGCGCCTTGCCCGTGACCTTGAGCACGCCGTCGCGGCGGGTCAGCGGCTGGCCCATGCTGGAGCCGTGCCGGACATGGGGTGAGGCCTCGGGAAGAGCGGTCTCAAGCGTCATGGTGCGCTCCGGGAACGGAAGAGAAGGGCGAGCCGGGAAGGGCCGGCAGGCGCTCCGGCGTTCCCGCGGCGGCGAGGGCAAGGGCGCGCACGACGATGCGGCGCGCCAGCTCGATCTTGAAGTCGTTGTCGCCGGACGGCCGCGCGTCGGCGAGCGCCGCTTCCGCGGCGCGCCGGAAGCTCGCCGCGCCGGGCGTCGCGCCGGCCAGGCTCTCCTCGGCGGCGCGGGCGCGCCAGGGCTTGGCCGCGACTCCGCCCAGCGCCAGCCGCGCCTGGCGGATCGTGCCGTCCTCCAGGTCGAGCGCCGCGGCGGCGGAGACGACGGCGAAGGCGTAGGACGTGCGCTCGCGCAGCTTGAGATAGCGCGCGTGGCCGGCAAAGGCGGCGGCCGTGGGCGGGCAGGCGGAGCGCCGTGATCAGGTCGCCCGGCTCGAGCGCGGTCTCGCGCTCCGGCGTGTCGCCCGGCAGGCGGTGCAGCGCCTCGAGCGGGATCTCGCGCCGGCCGTTCCTGCCTTCGATCTCGACCACGGCATCGAGCGCCACCAGCGGCACGCAGAAGTCGGAGGCGTGAACGGCGATGCAGGAGGGGCTCCAGCCCAGCACCGCGTGCAGCCGGTTCTCGCCGCCGAGCGCGTCGCAGCCCGATCCCGGCTCGCGCTTGTTGCAGGCGCTGGCGGGATCGTGGAAGTAGGCGCAGCGCGTGCGTTGCAGGAGATTGCCGCCGACCGTCGCGGCGTTGCGCAATTGCGCCGATGCGCCCGACAGCAGCGCCTCGGCGACGGCCGGATAGGCGCGGAAGAACGCCGGATCGTGGGCGAGGTCGGCGTTGCGCACCAGCGCGCCGATGCGCAAGGCCCCGTCGCTGCGGCGCTCGATGCGGTCCAGCCCGTCGATATGCGTGATGTCGATCAGGCGGTCGGGCCGCGCCGCGCCCGTCTTCATCAGGTCGAGCAGGTTGGTGCCCGAGGCGAGATAGGCCGCGCCCGGCGCCGCCGACGCCGCGACGGCATCGGCGACCGTGGCCGGCCGGACATAGTCGAAGGTCTTCATGCCGCGTCCCTCCGGTCGGCCTCGGCGAGCTTCTTCTGGGCGTCCAGCACCGCCTCGACGATGCCGACATAGGCCGAGCATCGGCAGAGATTGCCGCTCATCGCCTCGCGGATGCGCTCGGGATCGTCGCCCGCCTGGCCTTCGGCGAGCAGCCCCAGCGCGCTCATGATCTGGCCGGGCGTGCAGAAGCCGCACTGCAAGCCGTCATGCGCGATGAAGGCGGCCTGCACCGGATGCAGCGTGTCGCCGCGCGCCACGCCTTCGATCGTCAGGACCTCCGCGCCGTCCTGGGAGATGGCGAGAGCGAGGCACGAATTCACCCGTCTTCCATTGACCAGGACCGTGCAGGCGCCGCACTGGCCGCGGTCGCATCCCTTCTTGGTGCCGGGAAGGTCGAGGCGTTCGCGCAGCAGATCCAGCAGCGTGACGCGCGGATCGTCGAACTCGACGTTCCGCTTCACGCCATTCACCGTTAAGCTGATGGAGAATGACACTCTGGAGCTCCGATCGGTGGGGTTGTCGAGGAGGTCGCGGCCCGGGACGGCCCGACACGGGAGATATGCGGAGGCACCCTCCGTTTTCAAGAGGGGACTGACCATCTAATTTTCATGGCCGGGCGTTCAGGAAATATCGCGCGCAAGCCGCGCGCCGATTCGGTCCGCAATCGCGAGCGGCTGCTCAAGGCCGCCGCCCGGGTCTTCAGCGCGGGCGGCGCCGAGGCCAGCCTGGAGGCCGTCGCCCGGAAGGCCGGCGTCGGCATCGGCACGCTCTACCGCCACTTCCCGACGCGCGAGGCCCTGTTCGAAGCCGTCTATCGCCGCGAGGTCGACGGTCTTGCCGATCTTGCCGGGCGAATGGGGCAGCAATCGTCACCGGTCGACGCCTTGCGGCAATGGCTGCGTGCCATCGTGCAATTGGTCGCCACCAAGAAGGGCATGCTGGCGGCGCTGGCGCTGGCCGCCGAAGGTCGCTCGGACCTCTACGCCTATTCGTCCGAGCGCCTGTCCAGGGGCGTCGGCACCCTGCTCGAGCGCGCGGCCGCCGCCGGCCAGGTCCGCGCCGACATCACGCCCGAAGAGCTGCTGCGTGCGCTGATCGGGCTTTGTTATGCCTACGACGGGCCCGACTGGCAGGAGCCGGTGACGCGGCTGGTCGACGTTTTCGTCGATGGGCTTGTCGTGAAGCGATAGGTCTGCAGGCCGAGATGGCCGCGCTCTGGCGAAAGCGGCGCGGCGTCTCTAAGGTGGCGCGCCATGCCGGCGCGGACCCTGACGCTCTATGTCGACTACAAGAGCCCCTACGCCTATCTGGCCAAGGAGCCGGCCTACCGGCTGGAGCGCGAGACCGGGGTGGTGATCGACTGGATGCCCTACATCCTCGACATTCCTGCCTATCTCGGCAGCGCCCGGGTCGACGCCGAGGGCCGCGTCCTGGAGCAGGACCGCAACGCCCACCAGTGGCGCCGGGTGAAATACAGCTACATGGACGTGCGCCGCGAGGCCAAACGCGTCGGGCTCACCATCCGCGGCACGCGCAAGATCTGGAACTCGGCGCTGGCTGGCATCGGGCTGCTGTACGCCAAGCGGCAGGGCGCCTTTCGCGCCTACAACGACGAGGTGTTCGAGCGGTTCTGGAAGCACGATCTCGATATCGAAAACCCTGCCGCCCTCGCCGACGTGCTGCAGCGTGCCGGCGCCGACGCGGCCGGCTTCGCGGCCTTCGCGGAGCATGAGGGCCCGCGCGAGTTGAAGGCTGTGCAGGACGCCGCCGAAGCCAGGGGCGTGTTCGGCGTGCCGAGCTTCCTCTTTCCCGATGGCGACCTGTACTGGGGCCGCGAGCATCTGCCGCGTATCCACGAGGTGTTAAAAGCGCGGTAGTCCTTCGGATCAACGAGCACGAGGTTGACGCTGGGGAGTGGCTCGGCTACCCCCTCGCACCCCCTCCGGAACCCTTCAAGTGCCCGATTCCGCCGTCCTTCCCGCATCCGACGCCCGCCTGGCCGGCCATCCCGCCGGCCTGCGGCGCACGTTCGCGATCATCTCCCATCCGGACGCCGGCAAGACGACGCTGACCGAGAAGCTGCTGCTGTTCGGCGGCGCCATCCATGTCGCGGGCGCGGTCAAGGCGCGCGGCGAGGCGCGGCGCGCGCGCTCGGACTGGATGAAGATCGAGCAGCAGCGCGGCATCTCGGTCACCACCTCGGTGATGCACTTCGAGTATGGCGGCGCGGTGTTCAACCTGCTCGACACGCCGGGCCACGAGGACTTCTCCGAGGACACCTACCGCACGCTGACCGCCGTCGATTCGGCGGTGATGGTGATCGACGCCGCCAAGGGCATCGAGGCGCGCACCCGCAAGCTGTTCGAGATCTGCCGCCTGCGCGACGTGCCGATCATCACCTTCATCAACAAGATGGACCGCGAGGCGCGGGACCCGATCGAGCTGCTCGACGAGATCGCCTCGACCCTGGCGCTCGACGTGGCGCCGATGACCTGGCCGACCGGCTCGGGCCAGGCCTTCAAGGGCACCTACGACCTCGCGCGCAATCGCATGCTGGTGTTCGACTCGACCGATCGCGCCCGCATCGGCCAGGTCATCGAGAACTACAGCATCACCGACGAGAAGCTCGCCGAGGAGGTCGAGCTGGTGCGCGCGGCCTATCCCGCCTTCGACCTGGAGAGCTATCGCGCCGGCCATCTCACGCCGGTGTTCTTCGGCAGCGCCTACAACAATTTCGGCGTGCGCGAGCTTCTCGACGCGCTGGCCGCCTGGGCGCCGCCGCCGCGCCCGCAGCCGGCCGAGCCGCGGCCCATCGAGCCGACCGAGCCCAAGGTCGCGGGCTTCGTGTTCAAGGTGCAGGCCAACATGGACCCCAACCATCGCGACCGCGTCGCCTTCCTGCGGCTGTGCAGCGGCAGGTTCCGCCGCGGCATGAAGCTCACGCAGATGGGCACGGGCAAGGTGCTGTCGGTCAACTCGCCCATCCTGTTCTTCGCCCGCGAGCGCGAGATCGTCGACGAGGCCTGGCCCGGCGACATCATCGGCATTCCCAACCACGGCGTGCTGCGCGTCGGCGACACGCTGACCGAGGGCGAGACGGTCAAGATCGTCGGCATCCCCAACTTCGCGCCCGAGATCCTGCGCCGCGTGCGGCTCGAGGACCCGATGAAGTCCAAGCAGCTCAAGCGCGCGCTCGACGACCTCGCCGAGGAGGGCGTCACCCAGGTGTTCCGCCGCGTCATCGGCGGCGACCACATCGTGGGCGTGGTGGGCGAGCTGCAGCTCGACGTGCTGAAGACCCGCGTCGAGGCCGAATACCAGGTCAAGATCGACCTCGAGCCGGCGCCGTTCGAGACGGCGCGCTGGATTTCGGCCGACAGCAAGGCCGACCTCGAAGCCTTCATGGCGGCCAACCGCGGCGGCATGTCCGAGGACCGCGACGGCGCGCCGGTATTCCTGGCGCGCAACGCCTGGGAGCTGGGCTACATCGCCGAGCGCTCGCCCAAGATCAAGTTCTCCGACATCCGCGAACGCTCATAGTTGGGAGCGAAGAAGATGCGCCACAGGAGTGGCGCGCTCCCGGCAAAGACGAACTGATTGCTGGGAGCGCGGCACTCCGTGCCGCTCATAGGATGTCGCAACAAAGAAGGCTAACCCTTCCGTTCCGTCACCGGTTCGGTGACGCGTTCGGCGCGCAGCCTCGCCAGCTCTTCCGCCTTCAGCCCCAGCAGCTCCGCCAGCACCGCCTCGGTGTGCTGTCCGAGCGTCGGCGCGGGGCTGCGGATCTCCGCCTTGCCGCCGGTATGCAGGCGAATCGCCGAGATCGGCACCCGCGTGCGGCCGCGCCGCGGATGGTCGATGTCGACCCAGAAGCCGCGCGCCTCGAGATGGGGATCGTGCGCCACCTCGCGCGCCGTCTTCACCGGCGCACACGGCACATGCGCCTCGTTCAGGAGCTTCAGCACCTCGTCCTTCGGGCGACCGATCGTCCAGGCGCCGACGATGTCGTCGATCTCCGCCATGTTCCTCGCCCGCGCCACCGTGCTCGCATAGTCGGGGTTGGTGGCGAGGTCGGGCCGTTCCAGCAGGCCGCACATCGACTGCCAGTGCCGTTCGGCCGCGGTGAAGATCGCGACGTAGCCGTCGCTGCAGGGATAGGTGTTGTAGGGCGCCATGGCGAGCGCCGGATGCCGGTTGCCGGTACGGTCGGGAACGTTGGTGTCGCCGTCCATCACCGCGCCCATGGCCGAGGCCAGCGCAGTGACGGCCGCCTCGTGCATGGCGACCTCGACCCTCTGGCCCTGGCCGGTGCGCTCGCGCTGGACGAGCGCGCCCAGGATGCCGGCGCAGAGATGGATGCCCGCCATGAAGTCGCAGACGGCGGCGCCCGCCTTGGTCGGTGGCCCGTCGGCATGGCCGGTCGCGTTGGTGATGCCGCTCATCGCCTGGATGGTGACGTCCATGGCGGCGAGGTCGCGATAGGGACCGTCGAGCCCGAAGCCCGAGCTGCCGCCATAGACCAGACGGGGATTGAGCTTGTGCAGGACGTCCCAGCCAATACCCAGCCGGTCCATGACGCCGACGGCGAAATTCTCGATGAGCACGTCGGCCTTGGCGACCAGCTCGAGGAAGATCTGCTTGCCGCGCGGCTGCTTGAGATCGAGCACCACCGACTCCTTGTTGGAGTTCAGCATGACCAGCGGCCACGGCTCGACCTCGCGCTTGCGTCGGCGCACCACGTCGCCCTCCGGTGGCTCGATCTTGAGCACGCGCGCGCCCATGAAGCCCAGCTGCAGGCCGCAATAGGGGCCATTATAGATCTGCCCGAGATCGAGGACGAGCATGCCCTCCAGCGGGCGGCGGATGGCCATGACTGTTTCCTTCTTCTGCGCTCAGGGTGGCAGCTTATCGCGAAAGGCGGACCGTGGGCGGACGAACCTCTTGCCCGTGCCGTCCTGCGAGGCGACTCTCGGGAGAGAGGAACATGAAGCTGAAACGAGGAGAGAATATGAGCGTCCGTCGCATCGATCCCGGCCCGCGGCTGTGCGAGGCCACCGTTCACGGCGGGCGCATGTACCTCTCGGGCATGATTCCGGAGGACACGTCGCTCGACGTCACCGGACAGGTGAAGCAGGCGCTGGCCGAGATCGACGCCTTGCTGGCAAGGGGCGGCAGCGACAGGCCGAAGATCCTGTCCGCCGTCATCTGGCTGGCCGATATCGGCGACTTCGCCGCCATGAATGCCGTGTGGGATGCCTGGGTCGTGCCGGGGGAGGCGCCGGCCCGCGCCACCGTGCAGGCGCGCCTGAACGACCCGAACATGAAGGTCGAAATCATGGTCGTGGCCGCGGTCTAGTCTGCTAAGGTCCCCGCCGCTCTGGTTACAGGAGGAGAGAACATGAGCGTCAAGCGCATCAACGCCGGCCCCCGCATGTCGAGCGCCGTGGTCCATGGCGACACGGTCTATCTCGCCGGCCTCACCGCCGACGATCCCAAGGCCGACGTCAAGGGCCAGACGGCTCAGATCCTGGCCAAGATCGACAAGTTCCTGGCCGAGGCCGGCACCGACAAGTCCAAGGTCCTGTCGGCCAACATCTGGCTGACCGACATCTCGACCTGGAGCCAGATGAACGAGGTGTGGGATGCCTGGGTCGCACCCGGCAACGCGCCCGCCCGCGCCACCGTCGAGGCCAAGCTCGCCGCGCCCGGCCTCAAGGTCGAGATCATGGTGCAGGCGGCGAAATAGCCATTGCTGGTTTGCAACGGCAAGGGGCCGGCGCTGCCGGCCCCTTTTTGCTGGGATGTCGAGGCGACACCCCCCGAATGGAGCGCATTTAATCGGTTCTGGATGTCCCGCAGCCCCGGCAGTTTGTAATTAAGTTATTATTGACTTTTACTTAAGTACAGCCAGAATGGCCGGAGTCAGTTGATCGGCCCCATGATCTTGCCGGGGTTCATGATGTTGTCGGGATCGAGCGCCTTCTTGATGGCGCGCATCAGGGACATCGCCTCGCCATGCTCCTCGTAGAGGAACTTGATCTTGCCGATGCCCACGCCGTGCTCGCCGGTGCAGGTGCCGCCGAGCGAGAGCGCGCGCGCCACCATGCGGTCGTTCAGCCCCTCGGCGCGCTGCAGATACGTCGGGTCGTCGGGATTGACCATCATGGTGAGATGGAAGTTGCCGTCGCCGACATGGCCCACGATGGGCGCGTAGAGGCCGCTGGCGACGATGTCCTTCTGCGTCTCCAGGATGCATTCGGCGAGCCGCGAGATCGGCACGCAGACGTCGGTCGCCCACATGCCCCAGCCCGGCTTGGCACGCCTTGGCGGCCCACGCCGCGTCGTGGCGCGCCTGCCACATCTTCGTCCGCTCCTCGGCCTGGCCGGTCCAGGCGAAGTTGCTGCCGCCATTCTCGGCCGCCAGCGCCTGCACCATCTCGGCCTGCTCCTTCGTCGAGGCCTCGGTGCCGTGGAACTCCAGCATCAGGGTGCTCTTCAGCGGCAGGTCGAGCTTGGAGTACTTGTTCACGGTGTCGACCGTCTCGGTGTCCAGCAGCTCGATGCGCGCCACGGGAATGCCGGACTGGATGGTCTGGATCACGGTGTTGACCGCGCCTTCCAGGCTGTCGAAGGCGCAGGTCGCCGACACCATCGATTCGGGGATGCCGTAGAGGCGGAGCGTGATCTCGGTGATGATGCCCAGCGTGCCCTCGGAACCGATGAAGAGCTTGACCAGGTCGTAGCCCGCGCTCGACTTGCGCGAGCGCCGGCCGAGCCGCATCAGGCGGCCGTCGGCGGTGACGACCTGCAGCGCCAGCACGTTCTCGCGCATGGTGCCGTAGCGCACGGCATTGGTGCCCGAGGCGCGCGTGCTGGTCATGCCGCCGATCGAGGCGTCGGCGCCGGGATCGATCGGGAAGAAGAGTCCGGTGGCGCGGATGTATTCGTTGAGCTGCTTGCGCGTGACGCCGGGCTGCACCACCACGTCGAGGTCGGCCTCGTTGACCGCCAGCACCTTGTTCATGCGGCTCAAGTCGAGCGAGATGCCGCCGTTGGGCGCGCTGATATGGCCCTCGAGCGAGGTGCCGGTGCCGAAGGCGATGATCGGCGTCTTGTGGCGGGCGCAGAGCTGCACGATCTGCTGCACCTCCTCGGCCGATTCGGCGAACACCACGGCGTCGGGCAGGTGCGCCTCGTGGAAGGAGATGTCCTTGCCGTGCTGCTCGCGCACGGCGTGGGCGGTGCTGACGCGGTCGCCGTAGAGCTGCTTCAGTTCGGCGATGGTGGCGTCGACGTTGAGAGGGCGTGCCTGGGTATGCGTGGCCATGGGGGCGGCCATGTCGGTTCTCCTAGCGTAGGCCGATTGGATACGCTCAAATGTCGGCAAAGCCAACCGAGGGAACAGCCATGCGCGACGTCTATGTGATCGGCGCCTACACCACCGTTTTCAAGAAGCACCCGGGCCTCAGCTTCGGCGACCTGGCCCGGGAGGCCTACATGGGCGCGCTTTCGGATGCCGGCATGAAGACCGGCGCCGACATCGAAGCGGGCTGGCTGGGCAATTGCGGCATGGGCTTCTGGGGCCAGAACTCGATCCGCGCCCAGGCGCTGTTCCAGCCCCTGGTCGAGGAGGGGCTGTTCCCCGAGCGGGTGCCGATGTTCAACGTCGAGAACGCCTGCGCCACGGCCTCGACCGCCTTCATGGGCGCCTGGAAGGACGTGCTGGCCGGCACGCACGAGCTGTCGTTCTGCATCGGCATCGAGAAGCTGTTCAGCCCCGACGCGCCGGAGCGCACGGCCGGCCTGTTCAACCAGGGCTACATTACCAGCCAGCACGATCGGCTGGTCGAGGAGATGAACCGGGTGGGCGAGATGGTGGGCTCGAAATTCGCGCCGGGCGATGACCGCACGATCTTCATGGACACCTATGCCATGCAGGCCAAGTGGCACATGTGGAAGTACGGCACGACCCAGGAGCAGATCGCCGCCGGCGCCGCCAAGAACCACAATTACGGCGCGCTGAACGACAAGGCCCAGTACCGCTTCCAGATGACGACGGAATCGGTGCTGCAGGACCGGCCGGTGTCCTATCCGCTGACCCGCGCCATGTGCGCGCCGATCGGCGACGGTGCGGCCGCGGCGCTGCTCTGCTCGAAGGAATATCTCGAGAAGCTTCCCAAGGAAGTGCAGGAGCGCGCCATCCGCATCGCCGGCGTTGGCTTCTCCGGCGGCAAGTACCGCCAGCTCGACGAGCCCGGGCTGACGCGCGCGGCCTCGGACAAGGCCTACAGGATGGCGGGGCTGGGGCCGCAGGACATCGACGTCGCCGAGGTGCACGACGCCACCAGCTTCTGCGAGATCTACCAGTGCGAGATGCTGCGCTTCTGCCCCGAGGGCGAGGGCGGCCGGTTCGTCGACTCGGGCGCCACCGGCCCCGGCGGCGCGGCTGCCGGTCAACACCTCGGGCGGGCTGGTGTCGAAGGGCCATCCGGTGGGCGCCACCGGCCTCTCCATGCTGGCCGAGCTCGCCACCCAGCTGCGCGGCGAGGCCGGCCCGCGCCAGGTCAAGGGCGCCGAGATCGCGCTCGCCGAGAACGGCGGCGGCGTCATCGGCATGGAAGAGGCCGTGGCGTCGGTCGTGATCCTGCAGAGAGGTTGACTGCACCCGAAAGTTTGACCGTATACCGGGATCCGGGATGGCGGCGCACACGACGTCCGCATCGTCGATTGTCATTCAGGATGCGACATGACTAAGAGCCAGTACGCTCCCGTAACTCCAGGCGACATGCTCAAGCATGAGTTCCTTGGCGAATATGGCTTGTCTCAGAACGAACTCGCCCATGCGATTGGCGTCTCGCCCAATCGCATTGCGGAGATCGTCAACAATCGACGCCGGATCACCGCCGATACCGCCGTTCGGCTTGCAGTGTTCTTTGGCAACAGCCCAGAGTTCTGGATGAATCTGCAAAGCTGGTACGATTTGAAGATGGCGGCCAAGGAACTGTCGGCAGCGGAACGTCGGCGGATCGCCGCCGCACGTGCCGCCTAGGCGGCGGGACGCAGCCGGTTCGACAACAGGAAGCCAAGCATCAGGGCGACGCCTATGCCGATGACGCAGGCGGGCCAGCCCAGGCGGTCGAACACCTGGCCCAGCACGGCGCTGCCGGCGAGGCCGCCCAGGAAGTAGCTCGCGAGATAGAGCCCGCTCGCCGAGCCGCGGTCGGCCGTGGCGGCGCGGCCGACGAAGCCGGTCGCCGTCGCCTGGGCGAAGAAGGTGCCGACGGCGATCAGGCCGAGGCCCGCCAGCAGGGCGGCGAAGCTGCCGCCGAGCAGCAGCGGCAGGCCGGCGCCGGCCAGCGCGAAGGAGACCCAGAGCGTCGGCCGCGTTCCCAGCCGCGCCACCATCTTGCCGGCCAGCGGCGTGGTGACCACCGAGGGCAGGAACACGAAATAGACCGCGCCCAGCATCATCATGCCGACCGAGAAGGGCGGCTCGACCAGCACGAAGTTCACGTAGGTGAAGGTGCCGATGAAGGCGAACAGGATCAGGAAGCCGACGGCGAAGGCGGCGCGCAGCGACGGGTTGGCGAGATGGGCCAGGAAGCTCCTGAGCGGCAGGGCGTGGCTCATGTCGACCTGGTGCATGCGCGGCGTGCGCTCGACGCTGAACCAGACCAGGATCGCGCCGGAGAAATTGAGGGCGGCGAACACGGTGAAGTTGGCGGCGAGGCCGAAATGATCGACCAGCCCGGCCGCCAGCAGGCGCCGGAACAGGTTGGAGGCGACATTGCCGGTGATGTAGGCGGCAAAGGCGCTGGCGGTGTCGGCGGCGCTCGTATGCTCGCCGAGATAGGCCAGCGTCAGCGCGAAGGCCGTCGACATGCAGAGCCCCTGAGCCACCCGGAGCAGGGTGAAGAGCGGCAGCTCCGGCATGGTCGACAGCAACGCCGTCGGCAGGGCGAGCAGGATCAGGCTCGCGAGAATGCCGCGGCGGCGGTCCAGCCTCTTGCCGAACAGCGCCACGCCCAGCCCGCCCAGGGCCATGCCGATGGTGCTGGCATTGACGGCGAAGCCCATGGCGGCCGGCGTGACGCCATAGGCCGTCGCCAGCGGCGGCAGGATGGCCTGCGTCGCGAACAGATCGACGACCGTGAGGAAGGCGGTGAGGCCGATCGTGAAGGCGCGCAGGACACCCGGCATGGCCGTCCCCTACATCTGATGGTCGTTGGGGTCGGTGGTGATGTCGAACGACAGCAGCTCGACCGTCGCCTTGCCGTTGTTCTGCCACCAGTGCGAAGTGGCGTGCGTCTCGCGCGCGACGTCGCCCGCCTTGTGCAGGATCGGCACGGCGCAGTTGCTGGCATGCTCGACGATCTCGCCCGACACGATGTAGATCAGCGCCGGCCGCTCGCCGTGGCTGTGCCAGGGCACGATGCCGCCGGACTGCACCTCGAGCTTGCGCACGCGCATCATGTGGCCCTTGAGCGCCAGCTTCTCGCCGCCCAGGTCGATCATCGACAGCACCTGGTCGGTGACGCCCTTGGGCCCGTAGCCGACCGGCTTGGTGGCGTCCGCCCGCATCTTGTCGGCGGGGCACTCGCCGGCGAAGGCGGGGCCCGCGACGGCGAGACCTGCGAACAGAAGGGTTGAAACGACGGCACTGCGAACAAACATGGGATGTCTCCATGGAGTGGGGGCCGCGACCGGCTGGCCTCGGCGATGGGCGCAGCATCGGAGCGGGCGAGATGGAAAAAAAATGCCGAATGCGAATGGATTCGATAGCCGGCAGCGATAGGCCTATAAGCCGCCCATGAGCCTGGCCGAGAAAAGCGGCGACTGCGGTCGGACTTCGAAGGCGGGATTGCCCAAGGCGGACCGGCTGGCGCCGGTGGCCGACTGGCTGATGCGCGAGGGCCGCCTTGTGGCCACCCCGTCGGCCTTCATCGAGCGCCTGATGGAGCATGTCCTGCAGGCCGGCATTCCGGTGTGGCGCGTCTATATCGGCCTGCAGCTCATCCATCCGCAGCTCCAGGCGATGGGCTTCATGTGGCGGCGCGGCGAGAAGGTGCAGGAGATCGCGCGCGCCTTCGGCATCCAGTTCACCTCGGCCTATATCGGCAGCCCTCTGCAGGAGGCGCGCGAGCAGGGCCGCGCGGTGCGCTACCGGCTGGACGAGCTCACCGAGCACAACCACGGGCTGCTGCACGAGTTGAGAGCCGACGGCGGCACCGACTACATCGCCCTGGCCATGCACATCCGCCGTGACGGGCCGGTGCCGGTCGTCACCTTCGCCACCGACAAACGAGAGGGCTTTTCCGACCAGGACATCGCCGACCTGACGCGCCTCGTGGACATGATGGGTGCGGTGACCGAGATGCACATCGAGCGCAGCGTCGCCGAGACGGTGGCCAACACCTATCTCGGGCCGGTCATCGGGCACCGCGTCCTGAACGGCGCCATCCGCCGCGGCGAGGGCGAGGAGATACGCGCCGTGCTGTGGTTCTCCGACCTGCGCGACTTCACCGGCATGAACGAGCGCATGCAGTCCGGCGAGCTGCTCGAGCTGCTGAACAACTACCTGCAGCTCGTCGGCGACGCGCTCAGGGCGCATGGCGGCGAGATCCTGAAATTCATCGGCGACGGCGTCATGGCCTATTTCCCGGCAGAGGACGCGCTCTTCCTGCCCATGGTCACCGCCGCCGCGCTGAACGCCGCGCGCCGCCTGATGAGCGACATCGAGGCGGCCAACGAGGCGCGCGCCGCCGGCGGCCGCGAGCCGGTGCGCTTCGGCATCGGCCTGCATGTCGGGCCGGTGACCTTCGGCAATGTCGGCACCGAGGACCGGCTCGACTTCACGGTCATCGGGCCGGCGGTCAATCGCGCGGCGCGGCTCGAGAGCCTGACCAAGGAGCTGGGCGTGCCGGTCTGCGCCTCGGCCGAGTTCAACGAGGTCTGCATGGTGCCGATGCGCTCGCTCGGCAAGCACGTGCTGCGCGGCATTCCCGAGCCGCTCGAGATCTTCACCTTGCCGGAGTGACGGCGCTCAGACGAGGCCCTTCCAGCCCTCGACCCAGGTGAGCGCCTCCTCGTCGGGCAAGGGCTGGCTGGACGCATCGACCTCCAGCCGGTCGCCGACCTTCCGCGCGCCGCAGAGCTCGAGCACCTTGTCGACCTTCTTGCCGCCGCCGCAGAACGTGTCCTGATAGGTCATGTCGCCCAGCGCGATGACGCCGTAGCGATGGCCCGACAGGTCGGGACGCTCGCGCTCGAGCGTCTCGGCGAGCGGCAGGATGTTGGTCGGGATGTCGCCGGAGCCGTGCGTGGCGCAGACCACGAGCAGGACATCGTGCGCCTTTAGGTCGGCGACGCCGGCCGCCTTGTCGGTGACGTCGACGACATGGCCCGTGTCTTCGAGCACGGGCTTCAACGCGTCGGCCACCATCTGGGCATTGCCCGATTCGGTGCCGACCAGGATCAGGATCTGGGCCATGACGTCCCCAAGTAAGCAAGGCCGTGCCGCGATGCGACGCGACCGGATAGCGCGGGTTTGGTTGGCGGACAAGCGCCGGTCATGCCAGTCTCCGGCGCCATGGACAGAACACCCGTCATCGCCGTCCTGGAAGGCGGCGTCCTCACCCTGATGCTCAATCGCCCGCAGCGGCTCAACGCCATGAGCGATGGGCTGATCGCGGCCATGAACCACGAGCTGGCGCGCGCCCGCGACGACGGCGACATCCGCGCCGTGCTCCTGACCGGCATCGGCCGCGGCTTCTGCGCCGGCGCCGACCTGTCGGGTGGCGGCACGGTCGATGCGACGACCAACGCGCCGCCGGATCTCGGCGCCGGTATGGATCGCCTCTTCAATCCCATGATCCGCGCCATGCGCACGCTGCCCAAGCCGATCGTGGCGGCCGTCAACGGCGTGGCGGCGGGCGGCGGCGCCAACCTGGCGCTGGCCTGCGACATCGTGCTGGCGGCGCGCTCGGCCCGCTTCGACCAGGCCTTCGTGCGCATCTCGCTGATGCCCGACCTCGGCGGCACGTACTTCCTGCCCAACACGCGTGGGCGACGCGCGCGCCCGCGGGCTCGCCATGCTGGGCAGCTCGGTGCCGGCCGAGGAGGCCGAACGCATGGGCATGATCTGGCAGGTGCTGGACGATGCGGTGCTGATGGAGGAGGCCACAAAGCTCGCGCGCCGCCTGGCCGCCGGCCCGACGCTCTCCTATGCCGAGATCAAGAAGGCGATCAATGCGGCCGCCACCAACTCGCTCGACCAGCAGCTCGACCTCGAGCGCGACAGCCAGCGCGAGCTCGGCCGCAGCGCCGATTTCAAGGAGGGCGTGGCGGCCTTCCTCGCCAAGCGTCCCGCCCAGTTCACCGGGCGGTGAGGCGATGACCTACGAACAGGATCACGGTCGCCACCGACGGTGGGCTCGCGACTCTGACGCTGAACGCGCCGGACAAGCTCAATGCCGTGTCGCGCAAGATGATCGCCGAGATCAAGGACTGCTGGGAGACGCTCGCCGCTGATTCCTCGGTGCGCGCCGTCCTGTTGACCGGCGCGGGCCGCGGTTTCTGCGCCGGCGCCGACCTCGAGCGATCCCGACCGCGGCAAGGGCGAGGGCGGCGACTTCGGGCTCGGCCCTCGAGCAAGTTCTTCAATCCGGTGATCCGCCTCATGCGGTCGCTGCCCAAGCCGATCGTGGCGGCGGTCAACGGCCCGGCGGCCGGCGTCGGCATGAGCTTCGCGCTCGCCGCCGACATCGCGATCGCCGCCAAGTCGGCGACCTTCCTGCAGGCCTTCGCGCGCATCGGCCTGCTGCCCGACGGCGGCAGCACGTGGTTCCTGCCGCGCCTGGTGGGCGAGCAGCGGGCGCGCGCGCTCGCCATGCTGGCGCCGCAGATCACCGCCGCGCAGGCCAAGGACTGGGGCCTGATCTGGGACGTCGTCGAGGACGGCGAGCTGATGAAGACCGCGACCGAGCTGGCGCGTCGGCTGGCCGACGGACCGACGCTGTCGCTGGCGCGCATCAAGGAGGCGATGAACCGCGTCCCGGGCCATCAGCTCGACCGCCAGCTCGACCTCGAGCGCGACTTCCAGCGCGAGCTCGGCCGCAGCGAGGACTTCAGGGAAGGCGTCGCGGCCTTCCTCGCCAAGCGCAAGCCCGCCTTCAAGGGCAAATAGGGAGAGACAGCGATCATGACGACGCCGCACAAGGAGATCACCTCGGGCCTGAAGTTTCCGGAAGGGCCCGGTCGCCATGCCCGACGGCTCGGTGATCCTGGTCGAGATCGCGCGCCAGACGCTGACCCGCGTCATGCCCGACGGCAAGCAGCATGTCATCGCCAAGCTGGGCGGCGGGCCGAACGGCGCGGCCATGGGACCCAAGGGCAAGATCTACGTCACCAACAATGGCGGCTTCAATTGGATCGAACGGCCCGACGGCAGGCTTTTCCCGGGCACGGTTCCCGCCGACTACAAGGGCGGCTCGATCCAGGTGGTCGATCCGGAGACCGGCAAGTTCGAGACGCTCTACGACTCCTGCGACGGCCGCAAGCTCAACGGACCCAACGACCTGGTGTTCGACAATGCCGGCGGCTTCTGGTTCACCGACCTCGGCAAGACGCGCGAGCGCGACAACGACCGCGGCGCCGTCTACTACGCCAAGGCCGACGGCTCCAAGATCGAGGAGAAGATCTTTCCGCTCGAACGGCCCAACGGCTGCGGCCTGTCGCCCGACGAGAAGACGCTCTACGTCGTCGAGACGCCGACGGCGCGCTGCTGGGCCTTCGACCTTTCCGCGCCGGGCGAGATCAAGTCGGCCAACGGCCCCTATCGCGGCGAGAAGGGCCGGGTGATCGCGGGCCTCGGCGGCTACCAGATGTTCGATTCGCTGGCCGTCGATTCGGCGGGCCATATCTGCGTCGCCACGCTGATCACCGGCGCCGTCTCCGACATCGCGCCCGACGGCCAGTCGGTCGTGCAGTACAAGCTGCCCGACCCGATGGTCACCAACGTCTGCTTCGGCGGCAAGGAGCTGCGCACCGCCTTCGCCACGCTCTCCATGACCGGCAAGCTGGTGAGCTTCGAATGGCCGCGGCCGGGGCTGAAGCTCAATTATCTGAACAGGTAGGCCGCTTCACCCCATCCGGCCGATTGCCGCCTTGACCAGGTCCAGCACAGCAGCGCGGTCGGCCGGGTCTTCGGGACTGAATTCCTCGCCGTCCCAGTCGACCACGCGGATCTCCGAACCGCTGCGCGTCGCGACATCTGGATCAAGATACGTGGCGCGAATGACCGGCAGGGCCGCGATCAGGTTGTCCGGCATATAGCGGCGGTTCCGTCCGCCGGCCGCGACCGGTTCGCCCAAACGCTGAAGCGCGGAGACGTGCACCTTCTCCCACATCGACACGGCGTGGCGATCGTAGCAGCCATTGTAGCGGTACTTGTACCAACCGCCCACGTCGAGCGGGTAGTTGCCGATCGATCGGAGGGTCAAGCGCATCAGCCTGTAGAGGCCGCGCCGCGACTTGTGCTGCCTGGCGAGCGCCCAATGCCGCCCGCCGTTCTCCGGCTCCGCGGGAATCCCCTGCCAGATGTCGCGTTCGGCCGGGAAGTCGGGATAATGTGCGGTGACGCGCTTCAGCATCCAGTCGAGCGTGATGTCGTCCAGCGAGCAGGGGATTCGACCGCCGCGCTCGATCTCCGGGATGTAGCCGCCGCCTACGTTCGAATGCACGCCGGGGAACCAGACCTGCTCGGTGGAGCTGTTGTAGCGCTTGAATTTCGGCTTGCGCCACGGCGTGGCCTCGAACGGTCTCCGGTGCTCGTCGATGGCGATGGCGTGCAGGTTGTGGCACGTGATCGACGACAGCTCGACGTCGTGGAACTCGTATTCGTCGCGATTGAATTGCCGGAACTTGCCCAGTGGAATGCCGAGAGCACCGACCGTGTCGAAGACGCCGAGGCAGGCGATCTGGAACTGATCGCGCGGGTGGACGAATGGGGTCAGCGACGCCCAGATGCCCGGCAGGCGCCGCGCCGGCGGAGTGCGATAGAATTTCCACGCACGCTCCTCGTTGTCTGGCGTGCAATCGTCCCGCCGCAGCAGGCCCGAGGCGCCGATGAAGCCGACCAGCGAGCGGGCGGTGTAGGAGCCGCGCGAAAAGCCGAAGATGAAGATCTGCGCGCCGGGCTCGTAGTGAAAGGACAGGAAGCGGTAGGCGTTGCGGATCTTGTCGTCGAGACCGATGCCGAAGATGCCGCCCCTGTACCGGTCGCGCCAGCCGGTGCCGACGCCGCGCTCATAGAACACGATATTCTCGGTGCCGTCCGGATCGCCGTAGCTGGAGACGAGCTTCGCGTGGTTGATCGGCGCCGTCCTGCGCTCATGCTCGCGCTTGGCCAAGGTGCGCGCGATGATCTGCTGCAGGCGTACGATGTTGGTGTCGTTGGAGCCGAAATCCTGGTCGTTCCAGGTGCCGTCGAGGAGCAGAACGATGCGCTTCGCCGGCTTTGCGCGTGCGACGTCGGCCGTCATCTCGCTCATGATCTCTTCCCCGCATAGTCCCGGGGACTAAACCATCAACCGGCGGAGCGATCCAGCATCCCACGCGCGGATCAACCCTTGGCCAGCGCGCGTACCTCGCGGCTGGCGACGACGCGGCCGCCGGCATAGGCCTCGTGGTTGGCGTCGACGTCGCCGAGCTTGTAGCGGTAGTTCACCATCATGGCGTAGGACTGCTTGAGCCCGTTGGCGCTGGTGTCGGCCAGCCAGTTCAGCCGCTCGACGATGGCGCCGTTGCCGAGATGGAAGTGCGCCACGCGATCGAGCGCGCGGCCCCTGTCGTCGGTCGCGGTGAGATAGCGCGCCGCCATGCGCGACAGGATGGGGCGCAGCGCCTTGTTGATCGCCGGCACCTCCCACCAGCTCGGCCGATCCAGGAGCTGGCGCACGGCGGCGGCGCCGGCGGCCTCGTTGGTCACCGGCACCAGCGAGGCGATCTCGTTCGGTGTCAGCGCGCCGTCGCCTTCGGCCTTCAGCCGCCCGTCGACATGCTGGCGCAGGCCGGGAATGGGCGAGAGGGTGGCGAAATCCTTGATGTTGGGCAGGTCGCGCGCGAGCTGCTCGGCCACCCGCTTGATCAGGAAGTTGCCGAAGCTGATGCCGGCCAGGCCCTGCTGGCAGTTGGAGATCGAATAGAAGATCGCAGTGTTGGCGTGCTCGGGATCGGCCGTCTCGGCGCGCGCGTCGAGCAGGCGCTGCACGTTGCCGGCAAGCCCGTCGACCAGCGCAACCTCGACGAAGATCAGGGGCTCGTCGGGCATGCGCGGATGGAAGAAGGCGAAGCAGCGCCGGTCCGAATCCAGCCGGTTCTTGAGGTCGCGCCAGGAGCGGATGGTATGCACCGCCTCGTAGGTCACCAGCTTCTCCAGGAGCGCCGCCGGGGCGCGCCAGTCGATGCGCACCAGGTCGAGGAAGCCGACATCGAACCAGGCGCCGAGCAGGGACCTGAGATCCTCGCTCAGCATGCGCGCCGCTCGCGTCGCTCCTGCCCAGGGCGAGAAGCTCGGCGCGCAGGTCGACCACGAACTTGACGCCCTGCGGTACGCCGACGAACTCGCGCAGCAGGCGCACGGCCGGCGGCTCGAGCGCGCGCACCAGGGCGCGCGGCGCCTCCTTGGCGGTCCGCCAGCGCTCGACGATCGCCATCGCCGCCTCGCGCGGCAGGCCGTAGTCGTGGGCCAGCGTCAGCAGGAACTTCTTGCGGCCGGCAGGCGACAGGGAGAGGTAGGCCTGCCCCAGCTCGGCGGCACGGGCACGCTGGGCCGTCTCGCCGCCCTTGCCCTCCAGGCAGGCGTCGACGCGGCCTTTCAGGCGGGGAATGTCGTCGTCAGGCAGGTCGGGCCGGAGCGGTGCGCCGACCACTTCGCGTGCGCCGCGCGCGGTTTCGACGAAGGCGGTGCGCAGGCGTTCGAGCGTGCGGCCTGCGGTGTTTGAGAAAGGAAGAGCCATGCACCGATTATGTCATGGCCGGTGTGTCACTCCAGTGGCATGCGTGAACGGCGCTTTATCTGCGACGCTAAGGCTTGTTCAAGGTCTGCCACAAGTACCAGCTCGCCACCGTGCGATAGGGACTCCATCTGGCGCCGTGCCTTTCCAGCATTTCGCGCGACGGCAGCTGCCGTTTGCGGAAAGCCTGGGCGTAGGCCTTGCGCAGGCTGTAGTCGTCGAGTGGCAGCACGTCGGGTCGCCCGAGATAGAACATCAGGAACATCTCGGCGCTCCAGCGGCCGATGCCGTGCACGGCGATCAGTCGTTCGACGATCTCGGCGTCGCCCATCCGGCGCGCGGCGGCCAGCGTCGGGATCTCGCCGGCGACGGTGCGACGCGCGAGGTCGCGCAGCGACTTGAGCTTGGGGCGCGAGATGCCGGCGCCGCGGATCCTGGCGTCGGACAGCGCCAGCAGCCGTTCGGCCGTGAGGCCTGCCGGCCCGCGCGGGAAATGGCTGCACATCCGGCCGAAGATCGTGGCGGCGGCCTTGGTGGAGAGCTGCTGGTAGACGATCGCCTCGGCAAGTGCGGCGAACACGCTGCGCGCCTTCTTGAGTTCCAGGGCGAAAGGCCCGGCCGCGTCGATGATCGTCGCCAGCGCCGGATCGGCGGCGCGCAGATGGGCAATGGCCTGGTTGGAGTCGAAGCCGAGCGCGGTCGTCATTTCAGCCGTTCGAACAGCGGTCCCGCGCCCAGCGCCGACGCGCCCTCGATCTCCAGGATGCGCCGCTTGGTGGCGACGCCGCCATTGGCCGAGAAGCCGCCCATCTTTCCGTCGGCGCCCAGCACGCGATGGCAGGGCACGATGATGGCGATGGGGTTGCGGCCGAGCGCCTGGCCGACCTCGCGCGCCTCGTGCGGGACGCCGAGCTTCCGGGCGATCTCGCCATAGGTCATGGTCTGTCCGGGCGGGATGGTGCGCGCCACCTCGTAGACCTTGCGGTGGAAATCGGGGGCGGCTTCGAGGTCGAGCGGTATGTCGCCGAGATCGACCGCCTCGCCTTGCAGCAGCGCCAGCACGCGGTCGATGGCGCGTTGCACGCCGGCCGGCGGCGGACTCTCGACGGCGCCGGGCCAGCGCCGCTGCAGGCGCGCCCGCATGGCCGCGGCTGTCCGTTCGGGCAGTTGCAGCCCGGCGATGCCGTGTGCGCCCCAGGCGACGCCGCAGGCGCCGATGGGCGTTTCGAAAACGGTGAAGGCCTGGACCGTCATGGCGGCGACACGGTCCAACTAACCGGTCATCCCGTCAAGGGGGAGAGTCAGGCGGCCCGGCGCAGGCGCGCCAGCTCGCCTTCCATCAAGGAGCGGTAGAGGCCGCCGCAACGCATCAGCTCCTCGGGCGAGCCGTCCTGCGCCACGCGGCCACGCTCCAGCACGACGATGCGATCGAAGCTGCGCAGGGTCGACAGGCGGTGGGCGATGGCGATCACCGTGCGGTCGCGCATCAGCCGGTCGAGCGCCCGGCGGATCAGCTCCTCCGATTCGCCGTCGAGCGAGGAGGTCGCCTCGTCGAGCAATACGATCGGCGAATCCTTCAGCAGCGCGCGGGCGATGGCGATGCGCTGGCGCTGGCCGCCCGACAGCCGCGTGCCGCGGTCGCCGACGATGGTGGAAAAGCCGGCGGGCAGCGCCTCGATGAAGTCGCGGCAGCGCGCGGCTTCGGCGGCGGCCACCACCTCACGGTCGGAGGCCTCGGGCCGGCCGTAGCGGATGTTGTCCAGGATGGAGCGATGCAGCAGCGAAATGTCCTGCGGCACGAAGGAAATGGCCCGCCGCAGGCTTTGCTGGGTGATCTGCGCGATGTCCTGGCCGTCGATCAGGATGCGACCGCCATCGAGATCGTGGAAGCGCTGCAACAAAGCCAGCGCGGTCGACTTGCCGCCGCCCGAGGGGCCGATCAGGCCGGTGCGCCGGCCATGGGCGATGCGCAGGCTGAAGTCGACGAACACCCTGGCGCCGCCGGGATAGGCAAAGAAGACGTTTTCGAAGCTGACGCCCGGCGATGCCGCGCCGGCGCGCCGCGTCGCCAGCGGCACCGCAGCGGGATGCTCGCGCAGCCCGTGCGGCTGCAGCAGGGTCGCGATCGCCTCGGCGAGGCGCGCCATGTGCTGCGTGACGTCGACCAGCGCCACCGCCAGATCGCGCGTGGCGTGCAGCACGGTGAAGCCCAGGGTGCAGACCAGGACCACGTCGCCGGCGCTCACCCGCCCGCGCTGCCACAGCACGATCGCCCAGGCCAGGGTCGCCACCGTGAGCACGATGGTCATGGCCGCATGCAGCAGGCGCAGACGTTCGAGATATTGCAGGCTGCGTCGTCGCGCGCTCATCTCGCGGCCGACCGTGCGGTCGAAGCGGCTGTGCTCGCGGCCGATGGCGCCGAAGGTCCGCACCAGCGGCATGTTGCCGATGACGTCGGCCAACTCCCCCTCCACGCGGGCCGCCCGGTTGGCGAAGCCGTGATGGAGTGGCGCGCCACGAGCCGCCAATCGGAACAGCACCAGCATGACCAGGGCGGAGATCGCGAGCAGGACGGTCGCCATCGGCAGACTGACGCTGGCCAGATAGGCGATGGCGCCCGCCGTCGCCAGACAGGGCGGCAGTACATTCCATGTGAAGAGATTTTCGATGGCGAACGCGGCATTCGACGTCGCCGTGACGCGGCCGGTCAGTGTTCCCGGCAGGCGGTGCGTGAAATAAGCGGGCGAATGGCCGGTGAGATGGCGGAACAACTCGCTGCGCAGATCGCCCGTGACGCTGACGAAGGCATGGCTTGAGACCCATCCGGCGAGACGCCACAAGAGGTTGTCCGCGGCGATCAGCGCGACCAGAAAGCCGAAGGCGAACCAGATGGTGTCGCCGGACGGTCCCGCCGAAAGCGTATCGACGAGATATTTCACGCCATATTGCGTGCTGACGGAGCAGCCGACCGCGCCGACTACGGCCGCCACGATGGCCGCATGCGCCCACGGCCGCCGGCGCACGTAGCGCAGCAGGAAGGCAGTCGGCCGCTTGGCGTAGGTACTGAGACGATCCATCCCGAGCGTTTGCAACGCATGCTCCTGCCTTTCGTTACCGCAGCATCAGGAGACGCGCTGTGACAAAGAAATGGCCGTCGCTCACAGACCATATTTCGCCGTCATTCAGAGATGCTGAAATGCCGACCCCGGCCTTAGCGCCGGGGTTCGTTGTTGTCTGGCCGCAGCTTAGTTCGCTTACAGGAGGCAGGTATGCGCATCGCCCAAATCGCACCGTTGACCGAGGCCATTCCCCCGAAGCTCTACGGTGGAACCGAGCGGGTGGTTTCCTGGCTCACCGAAGAGCTGGTCGAGCTCGGCCACGATGTCACGCTGTTCGCCAGCGGCGATTTGCAGACAGCGGCCCGTCTCGAGCCGATGTGGCCGCGCGCCCTGCGCCTCGATGAGTTGGTGCGCGATCCCATGGCGCTGCATATCGCGATGCTCGAGCATGTGCGCCGGCATGCCGACGAGTTCGACATCCTGCATTTCCATCTCGACTACTTTCCTTTCTCCGTGTTCTCGCGCCAGTCCACGCCCTTCGTCACCACGATGCATGGTCGCCTCGACCTTCAGGAGCATCAGACGGTGTTCGACGCCTTTGGGTCGGTGCCGGTGGTGTCGATCTCCGACTCGCAGCGTCAACCGGTGCCGCAAGCACACTGGCTGAGGACGGTCTATCACGGCCTGCCGGCAAGCCTGCTTCGACCGCAGCCCGCGAAGCCCGGCTATCTGGCCTTCCTCGGGCGCATCGCACCGGAGAAGGCGGTCGATCAGGCGATCCGCATCGCGGTGCGCAGCAAGCTGCCGCTCAGGATCGCGGCCAAGGTCGACCGGGTCGATCGCGACTATTTCGAGCGTGATATCCGGCCCTTGCTGGGCCTGCCGGGTATCGAATACATGGGCGAGATCGGCGACCAGGACAAATCGGCGTTCCTGAGCGGGGCGCTCGCGCTGCTCATGCCCATCGACTGGCCCGAGCCGTTCGGGTTGGTGATGATCGAAGCCATGGCGTGCGGCACGCCGGTGATCGCCTATCGCAGCGGCTCGGTGCCCGAGGTCATCGAGCACGGCCTGACCGGCCTGATCGTCGACGACGAGGTCGCCGCAGCGGACGCCATCACCAACCAGCTCGCGAGCCTGTCGCGGGAGACGATACGCGCCCGCTTCGAGGAGCGTTTCACCGCGCGCCGCATGGCGACCGAGTATGTCGAGATCTATCGCGAGCTTGTCGCCGCCGCCAGGAAGCCGCTGCGGACGGTGAACGGCGTCGCCGCCTCCGCCTACCGTCATCAAACTGGCATGGATGATGGGGTACATATAGGGGATTGAGTCGGATGCGGGGTGAACTGGCGTGGTCGATCTGCGGGCCGAGAGTCATGTCCGCCTGAAGAAGGCCGTGCGGCGCAATCGCGCCTTCTCCCGCGAGGGACTTCTGGAACGCCTGTTCGAACGGCTGTTCCGCGGCCTGGTCTATACCCAGATCTGGGAGGATCCCGAGATCGATCTCGAGGCGCTGGCGCTCGGGCCCGACTGCCACGTGGTGGCGATCGCCTCGGGCGGCTGCAACGTGCTGTCGTACCTGACCGGCGATCCGGCCCGCGTCACCGCCGTCGATCTCAGCCGCGCGCACGTCGCCCTGAACCGCCTCAAGCTCGCCGCCGCCACGCGGCTGCCGTCGTGGCACGCCTTCTACCGGTTCTTCGGCGCGGCCGACGAATCCGCCAATGTCTCCGCCTATCGGCGGCTGATCGCGCCGCATCTCGACCGGACGAGTCGCGACTATTGGGAAAGCCGCAGCCTGCAGCATCTCGGCCGGCGCCGGATCTCCATCTTCGCCCGCAACGCCTATAGGCACGGCGTGCTGGGCCGATTCATCGGCGTGGCGCACGCGGCGGCCCGCCTGTACGGCGTCGATCTGCGCGACCTCCTGAGCGCGCGCACGCTCGAGGACCAGCGGCGTTTCTTCGAGACCATGCTGGCGCCGCTGTTCGACAAGCCCGCGGTGCGATGGGCGACGGCCAACCGCCTCTCGCTCTACGGGCTCGGCATTCCACCGGCCCAGTACCAGGCCCTGGCGGGCGGCCGCGACATGGGCGCCGTGCTGCGCTCGCGGGTCGAGCGGCTGGCCTGCGGCTTCAGCCTCGACGAGAACTACTTCGCCTGGCAGGCCTTCGGTCGACGTTACAGCCGCGACGGGCAGGGTCCGCTGCCGCCTTATCTGCGGCGCGAGCAGTTCGACGCCGTCCGGGCCCGGGTCGACCGCGTCGAGGTGTTGAACCGCTCGATCACCGAATATCTCGCCGCCTGTCCCGACGCCTCGCGCGACCGCTATGTGCTGCTCGACGCCCAGGATTGGATGACCGACGCCCAGCTCGACGCGCTATGGCGCGAGATCACGCGAACGGCAAGGCCCGGCGCGCGCGTGATCTTCCGCACCGCCGCCGAGCCCTCGCTGCTGCCCGGCCGGCTCGATCCGGCGCTGCTCGCGCGCTGGCGCTACGAGGAGCAGGCCTCGCTCGGCTTCACGGCGCGCGACCGCTCGGCGATCTATGGCGGCTTCCACCTCTACGTCCTGGCGGCCTGAACGGTGAGCGACCTCGCCGCGTCGCATCTGATGGACCGGATCTACCGGCGTCAGCGCCATATCTACGATCTCACGCGCAAGTACTACCTGCCGGGCCGCGACCGGCTGATCGCCGGGCTGGCGCCGCCGCCGGGCGGGCGCGTGCTCGAAGTGGGCTGCGGCACGGCGCGCAACCTCGTGCTGGCCGCGCGGTCCTGGCCCGACGCCCACTTCTTCGGTGTCGACATCTCGGCCGAGATGCTGGTCACGGCCCGCCAGGTCGTGGCGCGGGCGGGGCTCGGCAAGCGCATCCAGCTGGCCCGCGCCGATGCCACCCGCTTCGATCCGGCCCTGCTGTTCGGCGTGCCCTCGTTCTCGCGCATCGTCTTTTCCTACAGCCTGTCGATGATCCCCGAGTGGCGGGCAGCGCTTGCCCAGGCGCTGCGGTGTTTGCCGGCCGGCGGCGAGCTGCACATTGTCGATTTCGGCGGGCAGGAGAGGTTGCCGCCCTTGTTCCGTGCAGGGCTGCGGCGGTGGCTGGCGCGGTTCCATGTCAGCCCGCGCGACGCGCTGGAGGCGGAGCTTGCGGCCCTCGCGGGTTCTGCGGGCATCCTGCACGCTTTGCACCGGCCCTACGGCGGCTACGCGCAATACGCCGTGTTTCGTCGCGGCTTGTCGGCATAGGTCCGTCTGCCGCCCTGCGGCATCGCATGGCCCCTTTGCCTGTGGGGCATTGGCAAGCCCGGGAGGCGATGCTACCCCGACATCAAGATTTGAGTCGGGAGTGCCCAGGATGACCGAAGCCTTCATCTGCGACGCCGTTCGCACGCCGGTCGGCCGCTACAATGGCGGGCTCGCCGCCATGCGCGTCGACGACCTTGCCGCCCATCCCATCAAGGCGCTGATGCAGCGCAACGCGGGCGTCGATTGGGGCGCGGTCGACGACGTCGTCTATGGCTGCGTCAATCAGGCGGGCGAGGACAATCGCAACGTGGCGCGCATGGCGGGCCTGCTGGCCGGCCTGCCGGTCGAGGTGGCGGGGGCCACGGTCAATCGGCTCTGCGGCTCGGGCCTGGAAGCGGCCGGGCACGCGGCGCGCGCGGTGAAGCTCGGCGAGGCCGACATGATGATCGCAGGCGGCGTCGAGGGCATGACCCGCTCGCCCTACGTGATGGGCAAGCCCGAGGGTCCGTTCGACCGGTCCATGAAGCTCGAGGACACGGTGCTGGGCTGGCGTTTCGTCAATCCGCGCATGAAGGCGGCCTACGGCATCGACCCGATGGGCCAGACCGCCGAGAACGTCGCCGGCGAACACCAGATCAGCCGCACCGACCAGGACGCCTTCGCCTATCGCAGCCAGCGCCGCTGCAAGGCCGCGCAGGACCGCGGCTTCTTCGACAAGGAGATCGTCAAGGTCTGCGTCAAGAAGGGCAAGGCCGAGACCATCGTCGACAGGGACGAGCATCCGCGCGGCGACACCACGATGGAGATCCTGGCCAAGCTGCCGGCGGCATTCCGCGACGGCGGCTCGGTGACGGCGGGCAACTCCTCGGGCATCAACGACGGCGCCTGCGCCATGATCATCGCCTCGGAGGCGGCCGCCAAGGCCAACGGGCTGACGCCGCGCGCGCGCATCCTCGCCACCGTGTCGGCCGGCGTGCCGCCGCGGGTCATGGGCATCGGTCCGGTGCCGGCCACCCAGAAGCTGCTGGCCAAGCTCGGCATGACGGTGCGCGATTTCGACACGATCGAGCTCAACGAGGCCTTCGCCGCGCAGGCGCTCGCCGTGCTGCGCCAGCTCGGCCTCGCCGACGATGCCGAGAACGTCAATCCCAACGGCGGCGCCATCGCGCTCGGCCATCCGCTGGGCGCCTCGGGCGGCCGGCTGATGATCACGGCCCTGAACCAGCTCGAGGCCACGGGAGGCAAGCGCGCGCTCTGCACCATGTGCATCGGCGTCGGCCAGGGCATCGCGCTGGCGATCGAGCGGGTCTGAACCCGCGCTAGGCGGTCACGTTGAGCTTGATGCCGGCCTGGCGCATCTCGCTCAGCATGCGTTTCTTGCTGCCGTCGAGGTCGATGGCGGCAGTGGCCTCCTGCACGACGGCGACGTCGAAGCCCGCCTGGCGCGCGTCGATCGCCGACCAGGCCACGCAGAAATCGAGCGCCAGCCCGCACAGCACGACCCTGGTGAAACCGCGCGCCTTGAGATAGCCGTCGAGTCCGGTGCGGGTCATGCGGTCGTTCTCGCGAAACGCCGAATAGGAATCGATGCCGGGATGGAAGCCCTTGCGGATGATCACCTGCGCCTTGTCGGTGTTCAGCCCGGGATGGAAGGCCGCACCGGACGTGGCCTGCACGCAATGGTCCGGCCACAGCGTCTGCGGACCGTAGGGGAACTGCACGGTGGCGAACGGCTCGGCGCCCGACCAGGCGCTGGCGAAGGAGGCGTGGCCCGGCGGATGCCAGTCCTGGGTCAGCACGACATGGTCGTGGCGGGCGATCAGGCGATTGACCACCGGGATGATGGCGTCGGCGCCGGGGACCGCCAGCGCGCCGCCCTCGCAGAAGTCGTTCTGCATATCGACCACGATCAACGCCTCGTTCGGCATGTCTTCAAGCTCCGTCGCAATGGGGCGGTATGTCTCCGCGGCCCTGCTCATCCGCGAATTCTGGCGATCCAGGAGCCGAGCGAGCCCGTTTCGATGGCGCCCCGCAGGCCGCGCATGATGTCCTGGTAATATTGCAGATTGTGCCACGTCAGCAGCATCGACGCGAGAATCTCCTCGGCGCGGACGAGATGGTGCAGATAGGCGCGGCTGTGATGCCGGCAGGCGGGACAGGCGCATCGCTCGTCGATCGGCCGGGGATCGTCGCGATGGCGGGCGTTGCGCAGGTTGAGCTCGCCGCGCCGCGTGAAGGCCTGCGCCGTGCGGCCGCCGCGCGTCGGCAGCACGCAGTCGAACATGTCGATGCCGCGCCTCACCGCGCCCACGATGTCGGCGGGCCGCCCGACGCCCATCAGGTAGCGCGGCCGGTCGTCCGGCAGCAGAGGCAGCGTGACGTCGAGCGTGGCGAACATCGCCTCCTGGCCCTCGCCGACGGCAAGCCCGCCGACCGCATAGCCGTCGAAGCCGATGGCCGTCAGGGCCTTCACGCTTTCCTCGCGCAGGGCAGGGAAGGTGCTGCCCTGCACGATGCCGAACAGGCCGTATCCCGGCCGCTCGCTGAAGGCGCGCTTGCCGCGCTCCGCCCATTTCATCGACAGCCGCATGGAGGCGGCGGCTGCCGTCTCTTCGACCGGCCAGCTCGTGCATTCGTCGAACGACATGGTGATGTCGGCGTCCAGGAGTTTCTGGATCTCGATCGAGCGCTCGGGCGTGAGCCGGTGCTCCGACCCGTCGATGGGCGAGCGGAAGGTGACGCCGTCGGCATCGAGCTTGCGCAGCTCCTTGAGCGACATGACCTGGAAGCCGCCCGAATCGGTGAGGATGGGACCGGGCCAGTTCATGAACCTGTGCAACCCGCCCAGCGACGCCACCCGCTCGGCGCCCGGCCGCAGCATGAGGTGGAAGGTGTTCCCGAGCACGATCTCCGCGCCGGTCTCGGCCACCGACTGCGGCAGCATCGCCTTGACCGTGCCGGCCGTCGCCAGCGGCATGAAGGCGGGCGTCTCGATCGTGCCGTGCGCCGTCGCGATGCGACCGCGACGCGCGGCGCCGTCGCGGCCCAAGAGCTCGAAGGAAAGACTCATCGCCGCAACAAACAACAATCGCCGTAGGAATAGAAGCGGTATCGCTCGCGCACGGCATGCGCATAGGCGGCCTTCATGCGTTCGAGCCCGGCGAAGGCTGCGACCAGCATGAAAAGCGTCGAACGCGGCAGGTGGAAGTTGGTGAGCAGCAGGTCGACGACGCGGAAGCGAAAGCCCGGCACGATGAAGATGTCGGTCTGGCCGGTCCAGGCGGTCACGGCGCCATCGTGGTCGCGCGCCACCGTCTCCAGGAGACGCAGCGCCGTCGTGCCGATCGAGACGACGCGGCCGCCTCGGGCGCGTGCCTCCGCGACGGCTTGGGCGGTGGCGGCCGGCACCTCGCCCCATTCGGCATGCATGGCGTGAGCGTCGGTGTCGTCCACCCGCACCGGCTGGAAGGTGCCCGCGCCGACATGCAGGGTGACGCTTGCCGTGGCGATGCCGGCGTCGGCCAGCGAAGCCATCAGGGCCGGCGTGAAGTGCAGGCCGGCGGTGGGTGCGGCGACCGAGCCGTCGTAGCGGGCGAACATGGTCTGATAGTCAGCGCGGTCCTGCGCGTCGGCCACGCCGCCGCGGATGTAGGGCGGCAGCGGCACCGCGCCACCTTGCTCGAGGGCAGCGAGGAAGCGCGGCCCCGTCGCGTCGAAGGCGAGGACAATCGAGCCATCGTCGTTCTTGGCTTCGACCATCGCGCCAAAGCCCGTGAAGGCAATGCCGTCACCCGACCGCAGGCGCTTGGTTGGACGGCTGAAGGAGAGCCAGCGCCCGTCGCCCAGGTCGCGGATCAACAACGCTTCCACGGCGACGTCCTGCCGGCCGGCCGCGCCGCGTCGCACGCCCCTCAGGCGGGCCGGGATCACCTTCGTGTCGTTGAAGACCATCAGGTCGCCGCGCCGCAGCAGCCGCGGCAGGTCGCGCACCGAGCGGTCGTGCAGGCCGTCGGGCGCGACATCGAGCAGCCGCGCCGAATCGCGCGGTGAGGCGGGGCGCTGGGCGATGAGGTCCTGGGGAAGGTCGAAGTCGAAGAGGTCGACGCGCATCAGGCGCTAGGCCGTGCCGACATCCATCACGTCGGCATCGGAGTCGTCGGCCGGCGGCTCGGCATTGGCCTCGACCAGGGCGACGAAGCGATGCACGCCGTCCTCGACGACGCGCTTCACGCGCGCGCGTGTTTCCAGGCAATGCAGGTGCGCCAGGGTCTCGCCGAAGGCGAACACGATCTGGTTGTTGTCGAGATGGCGCGGGAACAGGACCGGGACCATGTCCCAGCCGGTCGCGCCCTCGGCGCCGCGCGCGGCGATGGCCGCCGTCATGTCGTTCAGCCTGGCGTCGTGATGGGCCACGAGCTGGTCGAGCCTCGTGTGCAGGCCGATGAACGGAAAACCGTGCGAGGGCAGCACCAGCGCGTCGGCCGGCAGGCGGCGGAAGCGCGAGAAGCCGTCGAGGAACCAGGTGAGCGCGTCGGCCTGCGGCTCGTTGGGCCATACGCCGACATTGGTGCTGATCTTGGGCAGCACCTGGTCACCCGCGATCAGCACGTTGAGCTCAGGACACCAGAGCGAGGCGTGCTCGGGAGCATGGCCGCGGCCGACGATGACGTCCCAGCGATGGCCGCCCAAGGTGATCGGGTGGGCGTGGATCAGGCGCTGGAACGACGACGGCAGCGGCACGACGCCCTTGGCGTAACCACCCTTGTGGCGATGGAACAGCGGGATGCGATCGGCCGGCACGCCGTTGCGCGCCAGATGGCGCCCGCGGACGTCCTCGTTCTCGATGAAGTCGTTGCGCGCCGCGATGGCGCTCATGTACTCGCCCAGCGTCATCCAGAGCGGGGCGTCCCAGCGCTCGCACAGCCAGCCCGCCAGCCCGACATGGTCGGGGTGCAGGTGGGTGGCGATCACGCGCGTCACCGGCTTGCCCAGCAGACTGTCCGCTGAAGATCTTCTCCCACAGCTCGCGCGTGGGCTGCGAGTTGATGCCGGTGTCGACGATGGTCCAGCCCGCCTTCTCCTCGACCAGCCACAGGTTGATGTGGTTGAGCTGGAAAGGCAGCGGCATGCGCAGCCAATAGATGCCGGGCGCGACATTCTTGATGTCGCCGGGCTCCGGCACATCGCCGCAGGGAAAGCGCAGTTGCGCCAGCAGGCGCTGGGATTGGTCGGCGGAATCGAGCATGGCCCGACCCTAGCCCCGGTGGTGGCCGCGTGTCACGGCAGGCGCCCGACTGCCCGCCATGCGATATCGCGCCGGCAGAAGCCCTCCGGCCAGTCGATCAGGTCGACGGCGCGATAGGCGCGCGTGCGCGCCTCCTCGACGGTGGGTGCCATGGCGGTGACGTTCAGCACGCGGCCGCCGTTGGCCAGCACGCGGTTGCCGTCGGCCCTGGTGCCGGCATGGAAGATCTGCACGCCCTCGACCTTGCCGGCTGCCTCGAGGCCACGGATCTCGCTGCCCTTCCGGTAGGCATCGGGATATCCCTTGGCCGCCATGACCACGGTGAGCGCGGTGTCGTTCGACCAGCGCAGGTCGAAGTGCTTCAGGCCGCCGTCGGCCGAGGCGATCAAGGCCGGCAGGATGTCGGACTTGAGTCGCATCATCAGCACCTGGCACTCGGGATCGCCGAAGCGGCAGTTGTATTCGAAGATCCGGGGACCCTGGGCCGTGATCATGAGGCCGGCATAGAGCACGCCCCTGAAGGGCGTGCCGGCCTCGGCCATGGCACGCACCGTGGGCAGGATGATCTCGTCCATGGTGCGCTTCTGCATGGCGTCGTCGAATATCGGCGCCGGCGAATAGGCGCCCATGCCGCCGGTGTTGGGGCCCTTGTCGCCGTCGAAGGCGCGCTTGTGGTCCTGCGCGCCGACCAGCGGCAACGCGTGCTCGCCGTCGCACAGGGCGAAGAAGCTCGCCTCTTCGCCGACCAGGAATTCCTCGACCACGATGGAGGCGCCGGCCGCGCCGAAGCGGTTGCCCGACAGCATGTCGCGGGCCGCCTCGATCGCCTGCTCGACGGTCTCGGCCACCACCACGCCCTTGCCCGCGGCGAGGCCGTCCGCCTTGATCACGATCGGCGCGCCTTGCGCCTTGATGTAGGAAACCGCCTTGTCGGCATCGCTGAAGCGCTCGTAGGCGCCGGTCGGGATGCCGTGGCGCCGGCAGAGTTCCTTGGTGAAGCCCTTGGAGCTTTCGAGCTGGGCGGCCTTGGCCGAGGGGCCGAACACCTTTATGCCGGCCTCGGCCAGTCGGTCGGCCAGGCCGGCCGCCAGGGGCACTTCGGGGCCGACGACCACGAAGTCGATCTTCTCGCGCCGGGCGAGCGCGACCAGGCCCGCGACATCCTCGGCCGCCACGTCGAGGCATTCGGCCACTTGGGCGATGCCGGCATTGCCCGGGGCGCAATAGAGCTTGGTGCAGAGAGGTGAGGCGGAAATCGTCCAGCACAGCGCATGTTCGCGCCCGCCACCACCCACGACCAGGATTCGCATGGCGAGGCTTTGACCACAGTTTGCGCGGTCGGCACAAGCGGCTAGGCTGCGGCCGCCCATGGAAAACTTCGACGCCCCGGCCGTCCCCGACAGCACGACGAGCAACGTCCCGGAGTTCACCGTCTCCGAGCTCTCCTTTGCGCTCAAGCGGGAGATCGAGACGGCGTTCCCGCGCGTGCGCGTGCGCGGCGAGATCAGCCAGCCGTCGTTCCCGCGCTCGGGGCACTGCTATTTCCGCCTGAAGGACGAGAACGCCGTCATCGATGGCGTGTGCTGGAAGGGCACGATCCCGCGGCTCGGGCTCAGGATCGAGGAGGGCATGGAGGTGATCGCCACCGGCCGCCTGACGACCTATGCCGGCTCCTCGCGCTATCAGATCATCATCGACCGGCTGGAGCTGGCGGGCGAGGGCGCGCTGCTGAAGCTCCTGGAGGACCGGCGCAGGAAGCTGCAGGCCGAGGGCCTGTTCGACGCCGAGCGCAAGCGGGCGCTGCCGTTCCTGCCCGAGGTGGTGGGCGTGGTGACCTCGCCCAGCGGCGCGGTGATCCGCGACATCCTCCATCGGCTGTCCGACCGCTTTCCGCGCCGCGTGCTGCTGTGGCCGGTCGCCGTGCAGGGCGAGAAGGCGGCGGGCGAAGTGGCCGCCGCCATCGCGGGCTTCAATCGCCTGACGAAGGAAGGGCCCGTGCCGCGGCCCGACGTGCTGATCGTCGCGCGCGGCGGCGGCAGCCTCGAGGACCTGTGGGCCTTCAACGAGGAGATCGTGGTGCGGGCGGCGTCAGCCTCGACCATTCCGCTGATCTCGGCGGTGGGCCACGAGACCGACACCACCCTGATCGACTTCGCCTCCGACCGCCGCGCGCCCACCCCCACCGCCGCGGCCGAGATGGCCGTGCCGGTGCGCGCCGATCTGCTGACCCAGACGCTCGACTTCGGCAAGCGCACCGTCGCCTGCATGAACCGCGTGCTGCGCGAGGCCAGCCTCGCCGTCACCGGCCTGGCGCGCGGCTTGGGCGATCCGCTTCGCCTGATCGAGGAGCGCCAGCAGCGCGTCGATGTCAGCGGCGAGCGCCTGGCGCTGGCGACGCGCCGGCTCGTCGAGCGCCGCGATCACGAGCTGGCGGCGGCGCGGCTTGTCAGTCCCGTGGCCGTGCTGGTCGCCAAGCAGCAGGCGCTCGTGGCCGAGGCGCGCGTGCTCGAAGGCGCCATGCGCCGATATGTCGGCGACACGCGCCAGAAGATCGAGCGGGCGTCGGACCGCATCGAACAGTATGTCGAGCGGTTGCGGCGCTGCGGCACCGAGATCCTGGAGCGGGGTGTCCGTCAGGTCGACCAGCTCGGCAAGCTCCTGGAGAGCTACTCCTTCCATTCCGTGCTGAATCGCGGCTTCGCTCTTGTCCGCGACCAGGACGGCCGTCCCGTGCTGGCGGCGGCCCGGACGGCGGCCGGCGACACGCTCAGCATCGAGTTCGCCGATGGCCGCATCGGCGCACGGGTGACGGAGGGCACGGCCGCCAAGCCGAAGCCTCCGCCCGCGTCGTCGCGCCGTCGCGACGATGGCGGCAATCAGGGATCGTTGCTCTAGGGGGAAACGTACATGACCACGCCGCCGCTGTCGGCCGAGACCATCAAGAACTTCCTGTATGCCAGCACGGCCACCGTCTCGATGCAGATGCTGAAGCGCGGCTTTCGCAACAGCGCCGTCAACGGCGTGCGGCCGCTCAATCCCCAGGCGGCGCGCCTGGTCGGCCCGGCCTTCACGCTGCGCTACATTCCCGGCCGCGAGGATATCGACCAGCCGCCCAAGCCCAGCGATCCGCCGAGCGCGCAGCGCGCGGCGATCGAGGGCACGCCGGCCGGCCATGTGCTGGTGATCGGCACCGAAGGCAACACGCGCTCCGGCACGCTGGGCGACATCCTGGCCCTGCGCCTGAAAGCGCGCGGCGTGGCGGGCGTGCTGTCGGACGGCGCCATGCGCGACACGCCGGTGATCGGCAGGATGGATTTCCCGGTCTTCTGCACGGCGGCGGCGGCACCGCCCAGCATGAACAGCCTGCACCCCGTCGAGACCCAGGCGCCGGTCGGCATCTGCGGCGTGCCGATCTATCCCGGCGACGTGATCGTGGCCGACGAGGACGGCGCCATCGTCGTGCCGCGCCACATCGCCGACGAGGTGGCGCGCGATTCCTTCGAGCAGGAGCGGCTGGAGAAGTTCGTCGCCATCCGCGTCGGCCAGGGCATACCGATCCCCGGCACCTATCCGCCCAACGACGAGACCAAGGCGCTCTATCAGGCCTGGATCAAGGCAGGCGAGCCGCCCAACGGTTGAAGGACGTGCTGACGACATGGCACAGTTGCCGCGGTCGGGGGACGCGGACGAGGCGGGGGAGTCGATGCGGCAGGCGTTTTTTGCGGCGCTGATGTTGATGGTCGCGGGATGCGGGGCCACCCCCGTGGCGACGGCGCCCGCCGGCCAGGATGTCGCCGGCAAGCAATTCAACCCGCCGCCTGCCGGGCTGGCCGCCGTCTATTTCTACTATCCCTACAATGTCGGGCCCGCCCTCAACGTGGCGGTTGGCCCGCAGACGATCGGCGAGCTGGGGCCCATGACGTGGAGCCGGGTGGAGCTCAGCCCGGGCTGGCACGTCATGCGCTGCATGGGCCCGAATGCGAACAACTCCTTCTCCATGTCGCTCGCGCCGGGCACCATGCGGTTCGTCGCCGTCTATGAGGCGATGGACGCGCCGGCCTGCACCATTCAGGAGACAGGTCCGGAAGCCGGCCGGGCCGGCGTGATGGCGGGCAGCCGCGCGCTGCAGCTCCAGTAGCGGTCAGGGCAACTCGCCGTAGGGCTTGGTGATCAGCTCGAGCAGATGGCCGTTGGGATCCTCGAAATAGACACCGCGGCCGCCCCAGTGGCGGTTGATCTCGCCCGGTCCTTCCTTGTGCGGACCGGCGAAGTAGGCAAGGCCCGCCTTCTTCACCCGCGCGAACGCCGCGTCGAACTCCCCGTCGTCGACCAGGAAGGCGTAGTGCGAGGTGCGCAAATCCTTGGAATCGACGAAGTCGAGCGTCACGCCGTTGCTGGTCTGCACCGGCCGGAACGGGCCCCATTGCTTGCCGGCCTCGATCCCCAGGATATCGGCCAGGAATTGCGCCGAAGCATCCTTGTCCTTGGCCGGAACGATGATGTGGTTGAGCGCTGGCATCGGCGACCTCCGCTGGCTTTTGCCTGAGGTAGGCCGCCTCGGCTGCCAGTTCAACCGCCTCCGGTACGCGAATCGTGACTGTCACCCCGAGCTAAGCGAGAGGGTCTTTGGAGGATAGAGAAAGGTCCCTCGCTGCGCTCGGGATGACAAATGGGGCGCCGTAACCGGCACTTCGTCGAACCGAGCTAGAATTGTCAGGAGGCCGCAGCGTCGGGCAAGGCGCGTCGCTTCAACGGCTGCCAGACGCCGCGCGGGATGGGCCGCAAGGTGGCGAGGAACTGGGCCGCGCAATTGGCCCAGGTGAAGGTCTCGGCGTGACGTCGACAGGCGCCCGGATCGCCCTTCACCGCGGCGAGGCAGGCGGCGCGCAAGTCCTCGTCGATGGCGCCGACGCCCGGCACCGTCACGACATCGAGCGGGCCGGGCACGGGGTAGCCCGCGACCGGAACGCCTGAGGCCAGCGCCTCGACCATCACCAGCCCGAACGTGTCGGTGCGGCTGGGGAAGACGAAGCAGTCGGCCTCGGCGTAGCGGCGCGACAGCTCCTCGGTGTCGACCGAGCCGAAGAAGCGCACGTCGGGATAGCGGCGCTTCAGCTCCTTGAGCTGCGGACCGCCGCCCACCACCCATTTGGTGCCGGGGAGGTCGAGATCGAGAAAGGCCTTGATATTCTTCTCGATCGCCACGCGGCCGGCATAGAGCCAGATCGGGCGGGTCTCGCTGCCGTCGGCGTGCGGGCGTGGATGGAAGGCCGCGATGTCGACGCCGCGCGACCATGGCACGAGATTCCTGAAGCCACGCTGGGTGAGCTCGTCGCGGATCGACTGGGCGACCACCAGCACGGCCGATGACGGCGCGTGGAAGCGGCGCACGAAGGCATAGCTCCAGGAGATCGGCAGGCGGATGCGGGCATGCACGTATTCGGGAAAGCGCGTGTGGTAGGCGGTTGTGAAGGGGATCTTCCGGCCGAGGCAGAAGGCGCGCGCGGCCCAGCCCAGCGGGCCTTCGGTCACGAGATGGATGGCGTCGGGCGCATAGAGTTTCAGCATGTGGGCGAGGCGCGCCGAGGCAAACAGCGACAGGCGGATCTCGGGATAGGTTGGGCAGGGCAGGGTGCGGAAGCGGTCGGGTCCGAACACCTCGACGTCGTGGCCCTCGGCGCGCAGGACCTGCGCCACCGTCTCGATCGTGCGCACGACGCCGTTGATCTGCGGCCGCCAGGCGTCGGAGACGATGGCGATGCGCACCCGGATCTACTCCGCCGCCAGCCGCGCTGGGGCAAGACGCGGCAGCTGCTGGCGCCGCGCATGCTCCTCCGCCCAGCGCACGATGCGCAGGCGACCGTCGAAATCCTCGACCAGCGCCGTGCAGCTCTCCACCCAGTCGCCGTCGTTGCAGTAGAGGATGCCGTCTATGGTGCGGATCTCGGCATGATGGATGTGGCCGCAGACCACCCCGTCGACGCCGCGCAGGCGGGCTTCGGTCGCCACGGCGTGCTCATAGTTGTCGATGAACTGCACGGCGTTCTTGACCTTGTGTTTCAGATACGCCGAGAGCGACCAGTAGGGCAGGCCGAGCTTGCGGCGGCCCCAGTTGAACGTGGTGTTGATGCGCAGTGCTGCGGAGTAGGCCCAGTCGCCCAGGATGGCGAGCCAGCGCGCATAGCGCACGATGCCGTCGAACTGATCGCCGTGGATGACCAGCAGCTTGCGTCCGTCGGGCGTGACATGCACCGCCTCGTTCTCGACCTTTACCTCGCCGAAGGTGAGCTGGCAGTATTGCCGGGCCGCCTCGTCGTGGTTGCCGGGGATGTAGATCACGTTGGTGCCCTTGCGGGCCTTGCGCAGGATCTTCTGCACCACGTCGTTATGGCTTTGCGGCCAGTACCACCAGCGCTTGAGGCGCCACCCGTCGACGATGTCGCCGACCAGGTAGAGATGCTCGCTCTCGTTCTTCTTCAGGAAATCCAGCAGCAGGTCGGCCTGGCAGCCGCGGGTGCCGAGATGGATGTCCGACAGGAAGATCGTGCGATGGCGCGCAGGTTGATGACGCTCGATCACGGTCATGTGGATAAGACTCGACCGGCACAAAATATGTCGTGCGCGATTGCACGAGACGCAGCGGATTGTGTATGGGAGCCGTTGCGTGGCGGTTAATCGGTTGTGACGGTTCGATGACATTCGATGCGCCCAAGGCAATGCTGCTGATCCTCAATCCCACGGCCGGCCGCCGCCGCCGCGGGCTGGTGGACGCCGTCATCCGCCACGTGCGCGCGGCGGGCTGGACGGTCGACCTGGTCGAGACGGCGGCGGCGGGCGATGCGCGGCGGCTCGCCGAACGCTGCGATGCCGGCCGCTATGCCGTGATCGCCGTCGCCGGCGGCGACGGCACGATCAACGAGGTGGTGGACGCGCTGGCCCGGCGTGGCGGGGCGATCCCCGCGCTGGGCATCGTGCCGCTCGGCACCGCCAATGTGCTGGCGCATGAGCTCGGCCTCGGCTTCTCGGCGGCAGCGATTGCGCGGACCATGACCGCCGGCCGCGAGCTGCTGGTGCGGCCCGGAGAGGCCCTCAACGGCGCGGCCGGCCGCTGCTTCTCCCTGATGGCGGGGGCAGGCTTCGACGCCAAGGTGGTGGCCGGCGTCAGCGCGCCGCTCAAGCGGCGCTGGGGCCGCGCGGCCTATGTCTGGCGTTCGCTCGTCGAGGCGGGCCGCTATCGCCCGGTCCGCTACGGCGTGGAGATCGACGGGATCGCCTACGAGGCCTCATCGGTGATCGTGACGCGCAGCCGCCACTACGCCGGGCCTTATGTCGTGGCGCCCGATGCGGCGCTCGGGGAGCCGCTGCTGCATGTCTGCCTGTTCGAGCGCTGGGGCCGCTCCCACACCCTGCGGTTCGGAGCGGCCCTGCTGCTGGGCTGCCTGCCGCGCGCCGGCGGCTATCGCGTTATCACCGGCCGCGTCGTGCGCATCTCGGTGCTGAGCGACGCCGGCGAACAGGGCCGTCAGCCGGTGCAGATCGACGGCGACGACGCGCTCAGCCTGCCGATATCGATCGGGCTCGCCGCCGGCGCCGTCCGCATGCTGGGGCCGGCCTGAGGAACTAGCGGGCGGCCTGCTGCAGTCGACGCACGAGCTCCGGCGTGGGATGGCCGTCGGCCGGCATGCCGATCTGTTTCTGATACAGCCGTACTGCCGAACGGGTCTTGGGGCCGAGCAGGCCGTCGATCTCGTCGGTGTACAGGGTGAGCCGGGCCAGACGGTTCTGCATGTCGATGATGGTGTTGCGCGACAGCGGCTCGTCGTCGGCTGGCGGACCCTGCATGACCGGCGGCCCGCCCGCGATCTGCTGAGCCAGGATGGAAACCGACAGCGCATAGAGCGTCGAGCGGTTCCAGTTCATCACCGCCTTGAAGTTGGGATAGAGGATGAAGGCCGGTCCGCGATAGCCCGCCGGCAGGATGATCGACGACGCCTCGTCGACATTGGGCAGCGGCGCTCCGCCCGCCTTCCTGACGCCCATCGCCGCCCAGGCACGCACCGGCTTCTCGACCGTGGTGTCGGCCTGGTCGAGCGGGAAGCCCTGCGGCAGGAGCACCTCGTCGCTCGGTGGCAGGCCGGGCCGCCAACCGATGCCGCGCAGGAAGTTGGCGGCTGACGCGAAGGCGTCCGGCAGGCTGTGCCAGAGGTCGACGCGGCCGTTGCCGTCGCGATCGACGCCCCATTTCATGAAGGTCGAGGGCATGAACTGCATGTTGCCCATGGCGCCCGCCCACGAGCCGCGCATCTGCTCGCGCGTCATGTTGTTCATGGTGAGGATGCGCAGCGCCTGCACCGTCTCGTTGCTGAAGAAGGCCTGGCGTTTGGTCATGCAGGCCAGCGTCGCCACCGAGCGCACGACCTGGAAGTCGCCCATGAAGCCGCCGTAGTTGGTCTCCACGCCCCAGAACGCCATGATGTATTGCGCCGGCACGCCATATTCGGACTGGATGGCGTCGAGCAGGGCGCGGTTCTGCGCCAGCCGCTGCTGGCCCTTGACGACGCGATCGGGCGTCACCGTGTTGCCGATATACCTGGCATAGGTCAGCGAGAATTCCGGCTGGCGCGAATCGAGATCGGTCACCTTCTGGTCGGGCGTCAGGCCCGTGAAGGCGCGGTCTGCGACCGAGGCCGGCACACCCTGCCGCATGGCCTCGGCCTTTATGTTCTGCAGGCAGGACTGGAAGTCGCTTTGCGCCAGCGCCGGAGCGGCAAGAAGAGCCGTCGTTGCGGCATAGATCGCAATTCTTATGAGAGGGTTCATGCCGGCGACTCTATCATGAGCCCGCGACCGTCATGCCCTCTATTCGCACCGTCGGCGCGTTGGTGGAGCCCTTGAACTGCAGATCGTTGGCGGGCGTCATGTTGAGGAACATGTCCTTGAGATTGCCCGCCACCGTGATGCCGCTCACCGGCCAGCCGAGCTTGCCGTTCTCGATCCAGAAGCCCGACGCGCCGCGGCTGTAGTCGCCGGTGACGCCGTTGACGCCGAAGCCGATCAGATCGGTGATGAAGAGGCCGCTCTTGATGTCCGAGATCAGGTCGTCGACCGGGAGCTTGCCCTTCTCCAGGTAGAAGTTCGAGGTGGTGGGCGAAGGCGGCCCCGACGTGCCGCGTGCGGCGTGGCCCGTGGGCTTGAGCTTGAGCTGGCGGGCCGCGGCCAGGTCGAGCAGCCAGGTCGTGAGCCGGCCGTCGTCGATCACGGCGTAGCGCCTGGTCGGCAGGCCCTCGGCGTCGAACGGCCGGCTGCCCAGCCCGCGCTTGCGCAGCGGATTGTCGAGGATGCGGATGCCGTCGGCGAAGATCTTCTCGCCCATCTTGTCCTTGAGGAAGGAGGTGCCGCGCGCCACGGCACGGCCGTTGATGGCGCCCGCGAGGTGGCCGATCAGGCCGCCCGACACGCGCCGATCGTAGACCACCGGTACGCGCGCGCTCTGCGCCTTGCGCGGGTTGAGGCGGCGGACGACGAACTTGCCGGCATTGCGGCCGACCTTCGTCGCCGCCATCAGGTCCTCCGAAATGCACGGCGCTCGTCCATTCGTAGTCGCGCTCCATGCCCGTGCCCTCGCCGCCCAGCACCGCGCAGGACAGCGAATAGCCGCTGCGCCGATAGCCGCCCGAGAAGCCGTTGCTGGCGGCCAGCATCACTGAGGTGCGGCCCCAGCTCGCCTCGGCGCCCTCGGAGTTGGTCACGCCCTTGACGGCGCGCGCGGCGTCTTCGGCTTCGGCGGCCAGCGCCAGCAGCGACCTGGCGGAAGGCCGCTTCCTGTCATCGAGGTCGAGGTCGGGCCAGGTCCGCGCCAGCAATTCCTCCGGCGCGATTCCGCAAACGGGATCCTCCGGTACGGCGCGCGCCATGTCGACGGCGCGTTCGGCCAGGATGCGCATCGCCGCCGGCGCGAAGTCGGTCGATGAGACGAAGGCCTGCCGCTGGCCGACGAACACGCGCAGGCCGAGGTCGCGGCCCTCGCTGCCCTCGAGCCTCTCGCGCTCGCCCATGCGCTGGGCGACGGAGATCGACTCGCCGTTGACGTAGAGCGCGTCGGCGGCGTCGGCGCCGGCGGCCTTCGCCCATTTCATCAGGTCGGCAAGCAGGTTGGCGTCGGGGGCGCCCGCCGCCGACGTCTTGCGTGGGGATTTCCTTTTGGAGGCGGTCTTTTTCGCTTTGGCCATGCCGGCCGTTCTAAGGCTAACGGGACGTGTCGTCGAGGTAGTAGGAGAAGAACAGCACGCCCGTCGCGCCGATTCCCAGGAGCCAGAAGAGGGCGCGTGCCAGATCCGCCGCGAGCGCCTGGGCAGGCCACAGCCGGGCCATGGCATCGGCGGCAAATTCGTGGCCAAGCAGGCCGATCATGGTCCCCAGCATGATCGACAGCGCCGCGTTCCAGACATGCCGGACGATGCGCATGGCCGGTCCCTCGCGACGCCGCAACGGCGAGGACGAGTCAGGCGGAATGGCCGGGGCGGAGCCGGCGGACGGCGGCGGCGCGGCGCCGAGGCGCGGAGGCGACATCGATACAGTATAGCAGGGCTGCGCGCGGCCTGCGGCGCGTTGAAGCGTTCTCCAGACGTCGAACGGGCGGGATCGGTCCCGCCCGTCCTCGATCGCAGGAGCGCCCTGCGGGCCGATGCCGCTATCTGGCGGCGACGGCCCGGTTGGCGGCCGAAGTCACCGCCTTGAGCGATGCCGTCACGATGTTGGCGTCCATGCCGACGCCCCACAGGACACGCCCTTCGCCGGTTTCGGCTTCGATGAAACTGACGGCCTGCGCGTCGGAGCCGGCGCCCGTGGCGTGCTGGTGGTAGTCGCGCACCCTGATGCCGACGGCGCAGTTCTTGGCCAGCGCATCGACGTAGCCGGCTATCGGGCCGTTGCCGCGTCCGCTGATCTTCCGCGGCTTGCCCTTGTAGGTCACTTCGGCGTCGATCAGGCGCACGTCGGGATGGTCCGGATCGGGCACCGTGGTGTGGCTGATGAAGTCCACGGGCGTCACGTTCTCGAGATACTCCTTGCGGAAGGTATCCCAGATCAGCGCCGGCTGGATCTCCTTGCCGGTCTCGTCGGCGATCTGCTGGATCACCTTGGAGAACTCGACCTGGAGAAGACGCGGCATGTCGATGCCGTAGTCGGTCTTCAGGATGTAGGCGATGCCGCCCTTGCCCGACTGGCTGTTGATCCTGATGATCGCCTCGTAGCTGCGACCGAGGTCGGCCGGGTCGATCGGCAGGTAGGGAACCTCCCAGACCTTGCTGTTCGAGGCTTCGAGCGCCTTGAAGCCCTTGTTGATGGCGTCCTGGTGCGAGCCCGAGAAGGCCGTGAAGACCAGGTCGCCGCCATAGGGATGGCGCGGGTGGACCGGGAGCTGGTTGCAGTATTCGACGGTCTGGCGGATCTCGTTGATGTTGGAGAAATCGATCTCGGGATCGACGCCCTGGGTGAACATGTTGAGGCCCAGCGTGACGAGGTCGACATTGCCGGTGCGCTCGCCATTGCCGAACAGGCAACCCTCGATGCGATCGGCGCCGGCCATGTAGCCGAGCTCGGCCGCCGCCACGCCGGTGCCGCGATCGTTATGCGGGTGGAGCGAGAGGATCATCGAATCGCGGTACTTGAAGTTGCGATGACACCATTCGATCTGATCGGCATAGATGTTGGCCGAGGCCATCTCGACCGTCGCCGGCAGATTGATGATCATCTTCTTCTGCGGCGTCGGCTGGTAGACGTCACCGACTGCGGCGCAGATGTCGCGCGCGAACTCGAGCTCGGTGCCGGTGAAGCTCTCCGGCGAATACTCGTAGACCCACTCGGTGTCGGGATCCGCGTCGGCGAGCTGCTTGACCAGCTTGGCGCCCGACACGGCGATGTCGATGATGCCGCCATAGTCCATGCCGAAGACGACCCGTCGTTGCAGCGTCGAGGTCGAGTTGTAGAGATGGACGATGACGCGCTTGGCACCGCGGCAGGCCTCGAAGGTGCGCTCGATCAGCTCCGGCCGGCTCTGCGTCAATACCTGGATGGTGACGTCGTCAGGGATCATCTTCCTTTCAATCAGCTCGCGCACGAAGTCGAAGTCCGTTTCCGACGCCGCCGGGAAGCCGACCTCGATCTCCTTGAAGCCCATCTGGCAGAGCAGCTTGAACATCCGCGTCTTGCGGTCGGAATCCATGGGCTCGATGAGCGCCTGGTTGCCGTCGCGCAGGTCGACCGCGCACCAGATCGGCGGCTTGGTGATGACCTTGGACGGCCATTGTCGGTCGGGGAGCTGGATGGGCTTGAAGGGAACGTACTTCTCGCCCGCGGTCGGCATCATGGGTTTCTGGGGTGACATCGATGGACTCCTCGCGCCGCGCACGGCCGTATGGCTCAAGACGAACACTGCGATGGAATAGGGAGGTGGCGGCGACTGGTGGTGGGAAGAGACGAACGACAAGCGATCCGCAGGGCCCCTCCCAGGAAAGGGCGGGGCGGCGAATCAGCCAATAAGTCGAAGCGTCGTCAGTCGCAGCATGGGCACTACAATAGGGCCGCCGCGGCAGGAGTCAACCGCCGGACGAGTTGTCGTCCGGCGGTCCTGGGTCGGCAGATATCAGCGCAGCGGGATGGTGAAGTTGAAATTCAGGCTGGGATCGGCGGGCTGGGAATAGACCGGCTGCGCATAGACCGGCGCCGCCGGTGCCACGACCACGGGGGCTGGCGCCACGTAGACCGGTTGCCGCTCGACGACGACAGGCCGTTCCGGCCCGTGATGCCCGTGATGATGACGATGCTCCCAGCGCCACCGATCGTCGTCGTGAGCCTGGGCCCCCGCGGCAAGGAACAAGCCTGAACCCACGATCGTGGCGGCCAGGATGGTCCTCCACTCGAATCCACGCATTGCAGCCTCCTATGGCAACAAGGAACGACGTTCTGTGTGTCGTCCCAACACAGGGGGATACGAGTGGAATTGTGACGGGATGGAGGAAGCCGGCGCCGCGTGCCCGTGACCGAGCTGTGGTCGGCGACCGGGGCAGCGGCGCTAGGGCAGCGGCACGGTCAGTCCGAAGCTCATGCTGCCGCGCGCCGGGCCGTAGTAGGCGGGATAAGTCGGCACGTAGGCCATCGGCTGCGGGTAGACCACGACCGGTGGAGCATAGGCCACCGGAGGCGGCGCGTAGTAGCGCACGTGGCCCGGCGGCACGGCGACATAGTACGGCGCGACGACATAGTACGGCGCATGGTGGCGCCCATGCTTCTTCCCGTGACCTTCGCCGGCTTGTGCGGAGCCCATCGCGCCGAGCACGGCCCCGCCCATGACGGTGGCAGCCACGAGACTTCGGCAACATGTCGCTCTGCCTGGTTTGTTGATGGTGTCGAGCACGGCAGCCTCCTCGTTGGCATCGACACGAAAACGCCGCCCGGACCGAACGTGTGCGTTTCGTTTGTGGCGGCTATGCGCAAGCCGAAGCGTCATGTTTCTTCCACGCATGTGACCAACTTGTGGTAGTCCGGAACAAAGCATTGGGAGGAAACAGTCGATGGCGGGTCCGCTGGCCGGCGTCAGGATTCTCGATTGCACGACCGTGGTGTTGGGGCCTTGGGCCGCCCAGCAGCTCGGGGATCTCGGCGCCGACGTGATCAAGATCGAGCCGCCCGAGGGCGACACGACGCGACAGCTCGGACCGGCGCGCAATCCGGGCATGGCCGCCTTCTATCTCGGCTGCAATCGCTCCAAGCGGTCGATCGTACTCGATCTCAAGCAGGAGGCCGGCCGCAAGGCACTGTTCAAGCTCGCCGAGACCGCCGACGTGCTGATGCACAACTATCGACCCGGCCCCGCCAAGCGGCTGGGCGTGGAGTACGAGGCCTTCGAGAAGATCAACCCGCGGCTGGTCTACCTTGCGACTTACGGCTATCGCTCGGCCGGCCCGATGGGCGCCAAGGCCGCCTATGACGACATCATCCAGGCGGGTTCGGGCTTGGCGTCGCTGCAGACCGTGGTCGCGGGCCAGCCGCGCTTCCTGCCGACCATCGTCGCCGACAAGACCAGCTCCAACGGCGTCGTCTCGGCACTGCTCGCGGCGCTGTTCGCACGCGAGCGCACGGGCAAGGGGCAGGCGGTCGAGGTGCCGATGTACGAAACCCTGGTGTCCTTCGTCATGGTCGAGCATCTCTATGGCGAGACCTTCCGTCCGGCGCTCGAATCGGCGGGCTACAAACGCGTGCTCAACAAGGAACGTCGACCCTATCCCTCCAAGGACGGCTATTTCGCGCTGCTGCCCTACACCGACGGCCATTGGAAGGAGTTCTGCATTCTGGTCGATCGCAAGGATCTCGCCGAGGATTCGCGTTTCACGTCGCTCGCCAACCGTCTCAAGAATGTCGAGCAGTACTACGCCACCCTGGCGGAGATCTGCGCCACGCGTACCAATGCCGAATGGGTCGAGCTGCTCAAGACCTCCAATGTCCCGCACGGACCGGTCAACACGCTGGAGGATCTGTTCGTCGATCCCCAGCTCCAGGCGACCGGCTTCTGGCACGAGGTCGAGCATCCGACGGAGGGCCGCCTGCGTATGCCCGACATCCCGCCGCGCTTCAGCAAGACCAAGCCCGAGATCACGCGTCTGCAGCCGCGCCTTGGCGAGCATAGCGTCGAGGTTCTGAAGGAAGCGGGATTTGCCGCCGGCGAGATCGACGCCATGCTGAGGTCCGGCGCCACCAAGGCGGCTTAGGCCGTCTCCGGTTGCGACCGGTCATCTGAGCGTGCGGCGAGGCTGTGGTGTGCGGATTGGGGGGCAATTAGATATTTGCATTCTCATTGAGGTGCGGGATAAATTGCGATCTAGAACAACTGAAAGTGGCAGAGGCGCAATCGCCGGCGCAAAAAGGACCCCTCGTGCATGGCTCTCGACGTCTATGTCGGGTCGCTCACCCGCTACTACACCGGTGAGTGGGAAAATGTAGCGGAGAAGACGGCTCGGGAGCGCGGTGCGCAATACCACACCATGCGCCATGGCGGGTTGGCCCATCGCGTCAGGGAGCCACAGAGCGTTCATCTCGCGGTCGTGGCCTGGCGCACGGCTCTCGCCGCGTCGCTGGGCGAGCGCATAGCGATGCCGCTCGATTGGGATGAGACGATGACGGCGCCCTATTTCAGCGGTCGGCCGGGCTGGGACGGTTTCGGCTCGCTGGTCCTGTGGGCGGCCTACGCCGAGCATCCTGCGCTGCGCCGGCCGGCCAGCCTGCCCGAGGAATGGGACAACGATCCCGCCTTGCTGCGCAGCAACGCGCCGGGCTTTCGCTCGCGCTATTCCCACCTCGTGCGCAACGTCGAACTGTGGTTGCCGACTTCCTTCGAGTTCACGTTCGAGGGCGAGGATGTCGATGGCAGGCGGGTGGTGGTCGGCTCGACCGCCATGCTGCGTCGCCAGCTCGAGGACCTGAATGCGGCGACCTGGAAGGCGGAGGCCGCCGCCATCGCCGAGTGGTGGCGCGGGCCGCCGGTCGAGGAGGCGCCGCTCGAACTCTGCGCGCGCTACGCCTTCGCGGTCCTGCTCGACCTCGCCCAACGCGCCGTTGGCCACGAACTGCCGATGAAGCTCGACCACTGAAAATCAAAGCCCCTCCCGTCGGGGACGGGAGGGGCGATGAGCACGCCGATCTCACTGGGCGGGGGATGGAGGCGGCGGCTCGGTGGTCGGGCGGTTGCGCCGCTCGTTCATGAACTGGTCGAACTCGGCGCGGTCCTTGGCGGCACGCAGGCGGTCGAGGAAGTCGCGGAACTCACGCTGCTCCTCGTCGAGCTTGCGCAGGGTCTCTTCGCGGTATTCGTCGAAGGCGACGTTGCCGCTGCCGCCGCCCCAGCGCTGGCGACGCTTCCAGGCGCGCCATTCGTCGCGGGCCTCGTGGCGCGCGTCGCGCCCGTCTGGTCCGTACCAGCGGCCGTAGCGGCCATGCCTCGAGCAAAACATGCGTCCACTCCATTTCAGATAGATGAGAAGGGCGAGGCCGATCGGCCAGAAGACGATGAAGCTCACGACCACCAGGGCGATCCAGGCAGGCCGGGGAATGTCGTCCAGTCTTTCCATCAGGCCCGTCATGGTGGGCTCCCTTGTCAGCGTTAACGATGTAAATGTTAACGACATTTACATTGGGCATTCCCGCCCGGGGAGTCAAGGCCCCCTCAGGCTTTTTGGGGAAAACCCAGGCCCTGCAGGTAGATGAGCATCGCCGATTCGAGCAGCTCCTCGGCCGTCATGGGCAGCGCGCGCCGGCCGGCATCGCCACGGCCAAACAGCGACGCGATGCCGTGCGCCATCGACCAGACATGCAGGCTCATCATCAGGGCGGGCGGCCGCTGGCCGGCGGGCAGCATCGACACCAGCGACTCGGCGGCGGTGCGCAGCACGCCGAAGGCGCGGTCGGCCGCGGCGCGCAGCTCGACGTTGAGGTCGGGCGGCAGGCCCGATTCGAACATCGCGGCATAGTAGGCCGGCTCGGCGCGGGCGAAGGCGAGGTAGGCCTTGCCGACATTGTGGAAGGCCGTGACGGGGTCGGGCTTGCCGGCCGCCCAGCCGGCCGACAGCATCGCCTCGAAGCGCTGGAAGCCCTCGCGCGCCACGTCGGCCAGCAGCGCGTCGCGATCGCGGAAATGGCGATAGGGCGCCGCCGCGCTGACGCCCGCCGAGCGCGCCGCATCGGCGAAGGTGAAGCCCGCCGGTCCCTTCTCCTTGATGAGCTCGCGCGCGGCCTGGATCAGCGCCTCGCGCAGATTGCCGTGATGATAGCCCCGTGCCTCGCGCTCGCGCCTTTTCCAGCTCATGTTAAGGAAGTTTACATTAGCGCTGGCATGTCCGACAACGCAGTAACGACCGCGAAACAAGGGGAGGAAACATCGTGCAATTGTGGACGACCACCGTCGCTTCGGCGCGCGGGGCAGCGCGCAGTGCGCAGGAGATCGAGGCTGCCGGCTGGGACGGCATGCTGGTGGTCGATTCGCAGAACCTCTCCGGCGATCCCTATGTCTCGCTGGCCTTGGCGGCGACGGCCACCACCAGGCTCGGCCTCGGCACCGGCGTCACCAATTCCGTGACGCGCCATGCCGCGGCGACGGCGACCGCCATCACCAGCGTCAACCGGGTCGCCAACGGCCGCGCCGTGCTGGGCATCGGCCGCGGCGATTCCGCGCTCGCCCATCTCGGCCGCGCCCCGGCGCGGCTGGCGCAGTTCGAGCGCTACCTGAGGCAGCTGCAGACCTACCTGCGCGGCGAGGCGGTGAGCTTCGAGGACATCGACATCCCGCCCGACGTGGCGCCGCCGCTGTCGGAGCTGCATCTGCACGATGCGCCGCCGGCCAGCCGCATCGCCTGGATCGCCGGCGGCGCCAAGGTGCCGGTCGAGGTCGCGGCCAGCGGCCCCAAGGTCATCGCGATGTCGGCGCTGCACGCCGAGCGTGTGATGTTCACCCTGGGCGCCGACCTCGAGCGGCTGGCCTGGGGGATCGCGCTGGCGAAGCAGACGCGCCAGGAGGCGGGCCTGGATCCCGACGGCATCGCCTTCGGCGCCTATGTCAATCTCGGCTGCCACAGCGACATCGACGCGGCGCGCCGCCTGGTGCGCGGCGGCCTCACGACCTTCGCCCGCTTTTCGGTGATGCACGGCAAGGCCAACGGGCCGGTATCGGCGGGCGATCGCGAGGTGCTCGAGGCGCTGCGCAACAACTACGACATGAAGGCCCATACGCGCGGCGATTCCCGCCAGGCCGGCACGCTGACCGACGACTTCGTCGACCGCTTCGCCATCGTCGGGCCGCCCGACCGCTGCATCGAGCGGCTTCGCGCGCTCGCCGCGCTCGGCCTCGACAAGGTGGCCATCAGCGGCGGCACGCGCGGCGTCGCGGCGGAGGACATTGCGACCAGCCGGCAGCTCGTCGCCGCTCACGTGCTGCCCGGCCTAGGATGATCAACGCCAGATCTTCTTCCCGCTCCCGGGCAGGCCGAGCTCGCACCACATCGCGTCGACCTTCTCGACCACCGCCCGGTCCATCCTGATCTGGCGGCCCCAGTCGCGGTTGGTCTCACCGGGCCATTTGTCGGTGGCATCCAGCCCGATCTTGGAGCCCAGCCCCGACACCGGCGAGGCGAAGTCGAGATAGTCGATCGGCGTGTTCTCGATCACGGTGATGTCGCGCGCCGGGTCCATGCGCGTGGAGAGCGCCCACATCACGTCCTTCCAGTTGCGCGCGTCGATGTCGGCATCCACCACGATCACCCACTTGGTGTACATGAACTGCCGCAGGTAGGACCACACGCCCATCATCACGCGCTTGGCATGGCCGGCGTAGGCCTTCTTCATCGACACCACGGCGATGCGGTAGCTGCAGCCTTCGGGCGGCAGCCAGAAATCGACGATCTCGGGGAACTGCTGCTGGAAGAGCGGGATGAACACCTCGTTGAGCGCCTCGCCCAGCACCGACGGCTCGTCGGGCGGCCGGCCGGTGAAGGTCGAGAGATAGATCGGCTGGCGGCGCATGGTGATGGCGCTCAGCGTGAACACCGGGAACTTCTCGACGCTGTTGTAGTAGCCCGTGTGGTCGCCGTAAGGACCTTCGTCGCCGTAGTCGTCGAGGCTGACATGACCCTCGAGCACGATCTCGGCCTCGGCCGGCACTTTCAGCGGCACGGTCTTGCAGTCGACCAGATCGACCTTCCTGCCGCGCAGCAGGCCGGCGAACTGGTATTCCGACAAGCGTGTCGGGCACCGGCGTCACGGCGGCGAGGATGGTGCCGGGATCGGCGCCGATGACGGCGGCCACCGGCAGCGGCTCGCGCTTGCCCGCGCCCTTCCAGCGCTGGTGATGCTGCGCGCCGCCGCGATGCTTCAGCCAGCGCATCAGGGTCGTGTTCCGGCCCGTCACCTGCAGGCGGTAGATGCCGAGATTGAAGCTGTCCTGCCTGTCGCCTTTCGGGTTGGGCCCCTGCGTCACGATCAGCGGCCAGGTGATGAGCGGCGCGGGCTCGCCCGGCCAGCAGGTCTGGATCGGCAATTTGCCGAGATCGATGTCATCGCCCGTCAGCACGACCTCCTGGCAGGGCGCGGTGCCGACGGTGCGCGGCTTCATCGCCATCACGGTGCGCAGCATGGGCAGCATGTCGAGCGCCTCGCGCCAGCCGCCCGGCGGCTCGGGCTGGCGCAGGAAGGCGAGCGTCTCGCCCACCTGGCGTAACTGGCCGGGCTCGCGATCCATGCCCCAGGCGACGCGCTCGACCGTGCCGAAGAGATTGACCAGCACCGGCATGTCCGAGCGCGTGCCGTCGGCGCGCACCACGTTCTCGAACAGCACCGCCGGGCCCTTCTCGGCCAGCAGGCGGGTCTGGATCTCGGTCATCTCCAGGTGCGGCGAGACGGGCGCCCTGACGCGCACCAGCCGGCCGCTTTGTTCCAGCCGGGCGATGAAATCCCGAAGCGAGGCATAGGGCATCCTGGGCACGTCCTTTAGAGTGGGCCGGGCATGAGATCAAACGCCATCCCCGCCGAGTTCGATGACCTGCTGAGCGCCGCCGGACGGAAGGTGCTGGCCGGCACGCACGCCCTGTGCGGCGCCTTGGCCGATCCCCGGACGCGGTTCGTGGCGCGCGACAATCTGTTGGACCAGCGCAAGGCGGAGCGGCTGCGGCGGACGCTGGAAGCCACGCTGGTCGACACGCTCGAGCGGATGGAACGTCCCATCCCGCCCGAAAGCATCTGGGACATGCGCCACGACTACGGCGAGAGGCTGCCCAAGACCAGCCGCGCGCGCACCATCTACTTCGAGAGCCGGCGCGAGCCCGGCGTGAAGGCCGCCGAGCGGATCGGGCTCGCGCGCATGATGCGCTCGGACTCGTTCCGCGCGTTCGCCGAGGCGTTGGCCGGCCGCGCGCTCGCGGCCGGCTGGGGCCTGCAGGCGCTGCGCTATGGGCCGGGCGACTACGCCGGCCCGCACAACGACCACCATCCCGAGAACAAGGATGCGCGCGGCGGCTATGTCGACCTGCATCTCAGCTTCTGCTCGCCCGCCGTGGCGCATCAATGGCTGGTCTACAGCCGTGCCGGCCATTTCAGCGAGATCGTCTCCGTCGCAGAACCTGCCATGGTGACGGCCTATCGCCTGCCGTTCTGGCACTACACCACGCCGCTTGTCGCCAAGCGCGGCCGCGCCGACGCGGCGCGCTGGGTGCTGCTGGGGACCTTCCTCTACCGGTGACGCCTACCGGAGGCCGACCGGCACGACGCTGATCGAGTTGCGCGGGCTGCCCTCGATGATGCGGTCGGTGTAGACAAGATAGATCAGGGCCCGACGCTTGGCGTCCCAGAAACGCGTCACCTGCGTGGACTTGAAGATCAGCGAGGCCCGCTCGCTGAACACTTCATGCGGGCTTTTGATCTTCGCGAGCCTGGACTCGTCGATCGGGCCGACCTGGCGGCAGGCGATCGAGGCCTCGCCCGGATCCTCGGCCAGGCCGATCGCGCCTTTGATGCCGCCGGTGCGCGCGTGCGACATGTAGCAGGTGACGCCGGGCACGTCGGGATCGTCGAAGGCCTCGACGACGATCTTGTCGTTCGGCCCCAGCCATTTGAAGCGGTAGCCCACCGAGCCGACCTCGTCGGCCAGCGCGGGCAGCGACAACAACGACAGCAGCAGCGCAAGGGACAAGCGGCGCATGGCGGCCTCCTTCGATCAGGCGGGGCGCAGACCGTCCTTCGGGACCTCGCCGCCGGCTTCCTTCACCGCTTCACGGTACGCCTTTTCCGAATTGAAGGGTGCGACCTTGGGAAAGTCCTTCTTCCGTCCCGGCCGGACGGCGCCGGTCGAGGGCTCGACGATCAGCAGCTCGCCCTGGCGCCCGAGCAGCGGGATCTCGCGCTTCCAGCGCGAGTAGACGCGCCGCGCCGAGGCGGAGAAGTCGACGTAGGTCGTGAACTCGCTCTTGTCCTTGACGAACAGCGCCTCGTAGGTGGCGATGAACTGCTCGACGAAGGCGCGGTCGACGATCTCCAGGTTCGACATCATCCAGCAGCGGTCCTCGAACACCCAGTAGGTGCCGATGCCGACGAACTGCCGCTCGCGCGTCAGGTAGGGATAGAAGGGGAAGCCGCGGCAGGCGATGGTGCGGTTGTCGCGCTCGCAGTGCCGGGCCCCCTTGCAATGGATGGCCATGCAGTCGCTGGTCAGCTCGGCCACGATCTGGCGGGTGGCGTAGTCGTAGGGCTTGAACTTCGACCACAGGTCGGTGCGGGTCTTCAGCAGGTCGAACTCGACCTTGTGGACGACCGGCACGGCATTCTGGGTCGAGCAGCACACCGGCTCGCCGCCGTTCAGCGGCGCGCACTTGCGACCGCAGTCGAAGCGCGACACCGGAGCGGTGAAGCCGTCATAGAGAGTGGCGAAGTCGGCAGGCTTGATGGTTGCCTTGGGCATGTGCCGACCATCTATCACGGATGGGGCAGCACTCGCCATACGACTGTTTCACGCATGCCCCTGTTCTCGAGCTGGAGCGACGTGGGAATCTCGTAGCGCGCCCGCTCCTGCAGCCCCTGCGCGCTGAAATAGTTGCGGCCGGGATCGCCGAGCAGCACCAGGCGGCCGAGACTCGCGTGGCTGCGCAGCCAGGCGAGCGCGCGCGCCGACATCTCGCGTTCGTAACAGACGTCGCCCGCGATCACGACGTCGGCCTCGGGGGCGCCGTCGGGGCCGGCAAGCCAGTCGTCCCGGCTGACCCCGAAGGCGAGCCCGTTGGCCTGTGCATTGAGGCGTGCGGCGACCAGGGAGAGGGCGTCGATGTCGTTGGCCAGCACGGCGCTGGCGCCGGCGCGCGCCGCCGCCATCGAGGAGACGCCGGAGCCGGCGGCGAAGTCGATCACGCGCTTGCCGCACACCTCGGCGGGGTTGTCCAGCAGATAGCGTGCGATCGCCTGGCCGCCGGGCCAGCAGAAGGCCCAGTAGGGCGGATCGACGTTCTGCTCCTCCAGCCACGCCTCGGTGGCCTGCCAGATCGGCACATATTCGCTGGCCAGCCACAGCTTGAACTCCGGCACCATCGCCGGCGCTTCGAGGGCCGTGTTGGCGCGGATGAAGGCCTCGGGATCGGCGGGCAGGCGCGACATGGCGCTAGGGCAGGTGGCCGGCGATGATCGCCATCGTCAGCAGCGCGCCCAGCCAGCCATTGGCCTTGAACTTGCCGAGGCAGTCGGCGGGATCGTGCGGCTTCAGGAACGCGATCTGCCAGGCGAAGTGCAGAGCGATGATCAGCAGGATCGCGAAATAGTAGGGACCGAGCGCTGCCAGGTGGCCGGCCAGCGTCCAGGCCGCGAGCGCCAGCACGACGAACAGGGTGAGCCAGCGCCGCGGTGCGGCGGCGAAGCGGCGCGCCGTCGAGCGCACGCCGACGATGGCATCGTCGCGCTGATCCTGCATGGCGTAGATCGTGTCGTAGATCATCGTCCAGGCGACGCCGCCGGCATAGAGCGCGACCGTGGCCCAGGAGAGCGTGCCGGTCACGGCGGCATAGCCGACCAGCGCGCCCCAGTTGAAGGCGAGGCCCAGCACGACCTGCGGCCAGGAGGTCAGTCGCTTCATGGTCGGGTAGATCGCCACCAGGAGCAGCGAGGCGAGCGCCACGCCGCCCGCGAACTTGTTCAGCTTGAACAGGATGGCCACGCCCACCAGCGACTGCAGCGCCATCCAGATCAGCGCGTTGCGCAGGGTCACCTCGCCCGAAGGCATCGGCCTGCCGCGCGTGCGCTCGACCCGCGCATCGATCTTGCGGTCGACGATATCGTTCCAGGTGCAGCCCGCACCGCGCATCGCCAGCGCCCCCAGCGCGAACAGGGCCATCCAGCCGGCCAGCCGGCCCCATTCCGGCGCCGCGCCCAGCGCCAGCGACCACCAGCAGGGCAGCATCAACAGCCAGATGCCGATCGGCCGGTCCCAGCGCGCCAGCCTGCCATAGGGCCGCGTCCAGGGCGGCAGATAGCGGAGCGACCAGTGCTGCGGATTGATGTCGGTGAAGCCGGTTGTTCGGTCGGCAGTCATGGCGGCATCATGCAGTCATGACCGGGCAAACTCCATGAGCGTCTCGCGCCTCTTCGTAGACGCGGATCTTTCGGCCGAGGGCGAGGTGCTGCTTGCCGAGGCGCAGCACCACTACCTGCGCCACGTCATGCGCCGGTCCGACGGTGCGCCCCTGTTGCTGTTCAACGGTCGCGACGGCGAATGGCGGGCGACATTCGAAGGCCGCGGCAAGAAGGCGGGCGTCGCGCGGGTCGTCGACCGCCGGCGCGAGCAGACGGTCGAGCCGGATGTCTGGCTCTGCTTCGCGCCGGTCAAGCGTGCGCGCCTGGACTATATCGCCGAGAAGGCGACCGAGCTCGGCGCGGCGCTGCTGCAGCCGGTGCTGACGCAGCACACCATCGTCGAGCGCGTGAATGTCGAGCGGCTGCGCGCCAACGCCGTCGAAGCCGCCGAACAATCCGAGCGACTCACCGTTCCGGAGGTGCGCGCACCGCTGGTGCTCGATCGGCTGCTCGGCGACTGGCCGACGGGACGACGGCTGCTGATGTGCGACGAGACCGGCGGCGGCCCGCCGATTGCGGAAGTTCTGGGCAGCCTTGATCCTGCGGCGCGCGGCGCGTCCTGGGCGATCCTCGTGGGACCCGAGGGCGGCTTCGCCGCGGCCGAGCTGGACGCGATCCGCCGCATGACGGATGTAATGGCGGTCGGGCTCGGCCCACGCATCCTGCGTGCCGATACCGCGGCCCTTGCAGCGCTTGCCTGCTGGCAGGCGCTGGTTGGCGATTGGCGACAGCCGACGCCGCGTCTGGCCGCCGATTATCGCACCTCCAGGGTTACCGTCTGACCGCTTGCGCTCGCCCCCGCCGGTGTGGGAGACGGGGACTCGAACATGATGAACCAGCCGCGTGCTCGCGTGAGAAATGCTCATGCGGCCGTGCCGTCCCACGGCCTCGAGAGAGCTGCGGGGCGACCCAGGGAGTCGAGATCGTATGTCCGCACCACCGTCGGGCGGCGGCACGCCGATCGAGAATCGGCAGCAGCTGATCGAGTACTTCGCTGCCGGCAACAAGCCGCGCGCCGCTTGGCGCATGGGCACCGAGCACGAGAAGTTCGGCTTCCACAAGTCGAGCCTTAAGCCGCTGGCCTATGACGGCCCCGACGGCATCCGCGCCATGCTCGAGGGCATGACGCGCTTCGGCTGGGAGCCCGTCGTCGAGGGCAACAATCCGATCGCGCTGCTGCGCGGCAAGGCCAGCGTCACGCTCGAGCCGGGTGGTCAGTTCGAGCTCTCCGGCGCGCCGCTCGAGACGCTGCACGAGACGGCCGAAGAGAACGCCCAGCATATCGACGAGGTGAAGGCGGTCGCGGGCGAGATCGGCGCGGCCTTCATCGGGCTCGGCTTCGCGCCGGAATGGACGCGCGAGGACATGCACTGGATGCCCAAGGGGCGCTACCGGATCATGCGCGACTACATGCCCAAGAAGGGCAAGCTCGGCCTCGACATGATGCTGCGCACCTGCACGGTGCAGACCAACCTCGACTTCGAGTCCGAAGCCGACATGGTGAAGAAGTTCCGCGTCTCGCTGGCGCTGCAGCCGCTGGCCACGGCGCTGTTCGCCAACTCGCCCTTCAAGGAAGGCAAGCCGGCGGGCTTCAAGAGCTACCGCAGCCATATCTGGACCGACACCGATCCCGACCGCTGCGGCATGCTGCCCTTCGTGTTCGAGGACGGCTTCGGCTTCGAGCGCTATGCCGACTACATGCTCGATGTGCCGATGTACTTCGTCTATCGCGACGGCAAGTACATCGACGCCTCGGGCCAGAGCTTCCGGGATTTCCTGAAGGGCAGGCTGCCGGCGCGGCCGGGCGAGCTGCCGACCGTCAACGACTGGGCCGATCACGTCACCACGGCCTTTCCCGAGGTGCGGCTGAAGCGCTACCTCGAGATGCGCGGCGCCGATTCCGGTCCGCTGCCGGCGCTGAACGCGCTGCCCGCCCTGTGGGTCGGCCTGCTCTACGACCAGACGGCGCTCGATGCGGCCTGGGATCTGGTGAAGGACTGGACGGTCGCCGACCACGACTTCCTGCGCGCCGAGACTCCAAAGACCGGGCTTGCGACCATCTTCCGCAACCGCAGCCTGGCGGAGTGGGCGCGCGAGGTGGTCGAGATCGCGCATGCCGGCCTGCGGGCGCGCAAGCGCCTCGACGCGCAGGGCAACGACGAGACGATCTACCTGGCGCCGCTCGACCGCGCGGTGGCGAGCGGACTCGCGCCCGCCGACGAGCTGCTGGCCAAGTGGCAGGGCGAATGGCAGGGCGCTTTCGACCCCTTGTTCCGCGACTACGCCTACTGAGGTATGGTCGCGCATGCTCGACCGCTGCGACCGCGTACAGATTGCCGTTCACGATGCCGGCAAGGCGGCGCAGCGCTTTGCCCAGCTCCTGGGCGGTGAGGTCGCGCGCCACGATCACAGCCGCCATCTCGGCGCCAGGCGCACCATCCTGGCGGTGGGCGAAAGCGAATTCGAGCTTTGCGAGGCCGACGGCGCGGGACTGACGCAGGACTTCCTGGCCCGGCGCGGCGAGGGGCTGATGACGGCGGGCTACTGCACCGCCGATCTCGACGGCATGGCCAGGCGCTGGCAGGGGCTGGGCGTGGCCTACGATCGCGATGCCGAGCAGCTCTACCTGTCCCCCGAGACGACCTACGGCCTGCCCATTGTGGTCTCCGGGAGCACCTATCGGCCGAGGGTCGGGCCGGTGTCGTTCCTCTATGAGACGACCAACGTCCTGGTGAGCGACTGGCGGCGCGTCGCCGCCGTCTATGCCGGCCTGTTCGGGCTCGATCCGGCGCGCTTCAGCGACATCGGCAGCGAGCGCTTCGGCTATGTCGGCACGCTCACCCTGTTCGATCCGCCCAACCGGCTCGACCGCATCGAGCTCAGCCAGGTCACCGACGACGTGAACGCCATGGGCCGCTTCGCCAGGAAGCACGGTGACTCGCTCTATATGTGCTACGTCGAGGTGCATGACTGGCCGGCGGTGCGCGGCCGCCTGCTCGAGGCCAATGCGCGCTACACGCCGCGCGGCAGCGATCCCGCGACCGATCCCGACGGCGGCTGGGTGCATCCCAGGGAACTGCATGGGCTGCTGCTCGGCATTTCCCGCACGGGCCTGGCCTGGGAGTGGTCGGGCCGCGAAGACCTCGTGCCATCGGCATGAAGCGCCGGACGCTCGTCATCGCGCTGATCGCCGCGCCCGTAGCGGCGCGGGCGCAGCCGACCGGCTGGCAGACCGTGGTCGGACGCGACCTCAGGTTCCGGCTCGAGATGCCCTCGCCCGCCGAGGAGACCAAGGCGGGCGAGAAGGAGAAGGGCCACGCCAGCGAACGCATCGCCTGGGAGTCCAAGCGCAACGGCGAGATGTTCGACTTCGACTATGTCGACTACCAGCCCGGCTGGTTCTCCGATCGCGATACCAAGCAGATGGCGCGCGAGCTGGGGCGCGGCGAGGCCGAGAAGGCCTTCCCGCGGGACAGGTTCAAGTACGTGCGCGACGAGCCCATCGCCTTGCAGGGCTGGGACGGCTACGCGCTCGACATCGAGGATGCCAGCGGCTCCGTGGCCATGATGCGCACCTACATCGTGAAGGACCGGCTCTATCGCCTCCTGGTCACCGCCCACAGCGACAACGCGGAGAGCAAGGGCGCCGCGAACCGCTTCCTCGACTCGCTGCGCTTCGCCGAAACGCGTCCGCAGGGAAACTAGGGCCTGATCATCCGGTAGACCCGCGCGGCGGTGCCGCTGTAGAGGGCCGCCTTCTCCGTCGCCGACGCGCCCGAGGTGATGCGCTTGAAGGCGTTCCACAGCTCGGTGTAGCCGCAGGACTGCTTGTCGGGCGGGAAGTTGCTCTCGAACATGCAGCGCGCGGGCCCGAAGGCTTCGATGCAGGTCTCGACATAGGGCCGCCAGGTGTCGGCCAGCTCCTGGGAGGAAGGCGGCGCCTCGCGCTCGTGGAAGCCGAAGCCGAACGAGGTCATGCCGAGCCCGCCCAGCTTCATGTTGACGTTGGGGCAGGCCGCCAGCTCGGCGATGCTCTTCTTCCATTGCGGCAGGATCGCGCTGGTGCGTCCGGCATAGGGCCCGACGCCCAGCACGCCGCCGACATGGTCGACCACGATCGTCGTGCCGGGAAAGGCCCGCGCGAGATCGACGAGGTCGGGAAGCTGCGGATGGAAATGCCAGGAATCGAAGCTGAGGCCGAGCGGCCCGAGTTCGGCGAAGCCTTCGCGGAATTTCGCATCGAGCAGGCGGTGCGGCGGGATCGGCCGGGAGACGAACTTGCCGACGATGCTGTCGTCGTACGAGGTGCCGTAGCGGACGCCGCGGAAGCGGCCGCCGCCGGCCTCGATCTCGGCTTCCAGCACGTCGCGCACCGGGGCGCCCAGCATCAGGTCGGCCCAGCCGACGATCGCCTCGCAGACGCGTGTCTTGCCGTAGTGGCCCGATGCGCTCTGGGCGGCGATGCCGTTCACGAACTCGACCTCGCCCACCGGCCGCATCTCCTCCGGGCCGTCGGCGCGGAACATCGACTGGCATTCGAGGAACACCGTCGAGACGATGTTGTGGCCGCCGCCGAGGTCGGCCAGCAGCTCGGGCAGGAAGTAGAGCCCGCGCTGCGGCGTGTCCCACAGGTGATGATGCGGATCGATGATCGGCAGGTCGGGCTCGAGCGCGGCTTCGGGCGGGCGCTTTGCGAGCCAGGCCTGCAGATCGGCGTTGTTGCGATGGACCAGTCCGCGATATTCACCTTGGGCGGCCATGGTTGTTTCCTCCTGTTTCGGCGGACCAGCCTACGGCAGGATCGGAGAACGGGGCATGCGGATTTGCGTATTCGGCGCGGGCGCCATCGGCGGCAATTTCGCGGCGCGACTCGCGGCGGCCGGCAACGAGGTTTCCATCGTGGTCCGCGGCGCTCATTTGGAAGCGATCCGCACCCGCGGCCTCACCTTGCTGGCCGGCGGCAAGAAGATCGTGGCGACGGTCCAGGCCACCGACCGGCCGGCCGAGCTTGGCCCGCAGGACGCCGTGCTGGTGACCATGAAGGCGTCGGGCCAGCATGCCTTGGTCGACAGCATAGGCCCGCTGCTCGGCGCCGACACGCCGGTCGCCTTCGTGCAGAACGGCATTCCGTGGTGGTACGGGCACGGCCTCGGCCCCGCGCGACCGCCGGCGCCGGACCTTTCCCGGCTGGATCCGGGCGGCGCGCTCGCCAGGGCCGTCGGCTTCGACCGTGCGGTGGGCGCCGTCGTCAGCTCGCCCAACCACGTCGTCGAGCCGGGCGTGGTGCACAACGAATCGCCGGACCGCAACATACTCTGGGTCGGTGAGCCGGATGATCGCACCAGTCCCCGCATCGAAGCGCTGCGGGCCACGTTGAAGGCGGCCGGCATCGACTCGCCCGCGACGACCGACATCCGCTACGAGATCTGGCACAAGCTGATGGCCAATCTCACCGGCTCGACCGTCTGCCTTGTCACGGGGCAGTCCGTGAAGGTCCAGGCCACGCCGATCGTCAACCGTCTGTCGCGGCGCGCCCATGCCGAGGCGTTGGCCGTCGCGGCGGCGCACGGCGTGATGCTCGATGACCACCCGGACAAACGCTACGGGCCGACGCGCGTCTATTCCGATCATCGTCCGTCGATCCTGCAGGACTACGACCTCGGCCGGCCGATGGAGATCGAGTCGATCGTCAGGGCACCGCTTGCCTTCGCGCGCAGCGCCGGTGTCGAGACACCGACGCTCGATGCCATCGAATCGATCTGCGTCAGCCTGGCGGCGGCGAAAGGACTTTACTCGCCCTAGTCCGGGTTCGGCGTTAGGATCGACGAAACGTGCAACCATGGAGTAGACGCCATGAAACCCAGGATCATGCGCGCCGCGTCCCGCCCGACGGCCAAGGCGGAGGCGGCCAATTTCGTCGGCACCGTGCTGTCCGACCCGGTGTTCGCGCCCGAGGGGCCGTCGCGGCTGCGCGCCTCGCGCGTGTCTTTCATGCCGGGCGGGCGCACCAACTGGCACAAGCACGCGGTCGGCCAGGTGCTCTACGTGCTGTCAGGCGTCGGCCGCTACCAGCTCGAGGGCGAGCCGGTGCAGGAGATCAAGCCGGGCGACACGGTCGTCATCCCGCCCAACGCGCGCCATTGGCACGGCTCGGCGCCCGACACCATGATGGTCCATCTCGCCATGTCGGAGACCGACGACAAGGGCCAGGCGACGAGCTGGTTCGAGCCGGTGAGCGACGCCGACTACACCAAGGCCCCGGCCAGGGCCTAGCCGGTCGCGGTGCCGCCCACCGTCAGGGCATCTATGCGCAAGGTCGGCTGACCGACGCCGACCGGCACGCCCTGGCCATCCTTGCCGCAGGTGCCGATGCCGGGATCGAGCGACATGTCGTTGCCCACCATGCCGACCTTGGTCAGTGCCTCCGAGCCCGCGCCGATCAGGGTGGCGCCCTTGACCGGCGCGCCGATCTTGCCGTTCTCGATCAGGTAGCCCTCGGTGATGGTGAAGACGAACTTGCCCGACACGATGTCGACCTGGCCGCCGCCGAAATTGGCGCAGTAGAGGCCCTTCTTCACCGAGCCGATGATCTCCTGGGGATCCGCGGTCCCGCCCAGCATGATGGTGTTGGTCATGCGCGGCATGGGCGAGTAGGCGTGGCTCTGGCGCCGGCCGTTGCCGGTCGGCTTGACGCCCATCAGCCGCGCATTCTGGCGGTCCTGCATCAGCCCGACCAGCCGGCCGTTCTCGATCAGCACCGTGCGCTGGGTGGGCGTGCCCTCGTCGTCGATGGTGAGCGAGCCGCGCCGGTCGGCGAGCGTGCCGTCGTCCACGACGGTGACGCCGGGCGAGGCGATCATGTCGCCCATCATGCGGGTGAAGACCGAGGTCTTCTTGCGATGGAAGTCGCCTTCCAGGCCGTGGCCGACCGCCTCGTGCCACAGCACGCCCGACCAGCCCGGCCCCAGCACCACCGGCATCTCGCCCGCGGGCGCGGCCACCGACTGCAGGTTGACCAGCGACTGGCGGATCGCCTCGTCGGCCTCGCGCTGCCAGTATTCCGGCTTGAAGATGTCCCCGTAGGCGGCGCGCCGGCCTGAGCCGGTGCTGCCCGCCTCCATGCGGCTGCCGTCGGCGCAGACCACGCTGACGTTCAGCCGCACCAGCGGGCGGACGTCGGCGGCGCGCCAGCCGCCGGCGCGGATGATCTCGACCACCTGCCAGGAGCCCGCCAGGGAGATCGAGACCTGGCGCGCCTTGGGCTCCTTGGCCCGCACATAGGCGTCGATCTCCTGCATCAGCGCGACCTTCCGGGCGAAGGCCTCGCCGTCGATCGGGTTGTCGTCGGCATAGAGGAGCTGGTTGGTGCCGCGCGGCGATTCATCCGACTTGCCGCCACGCCCGCCGCGCACCGCCTTGACGGTGGCGACGGCGCGCTTCAGCGCCGCCTCGTCGAGGGCGGAGGCATGGGCGAAGCCAGTCGCCTCGCCCGCCACGGTGCGCAGGCCGAAGCCCTGGGTGGTGTCGAAGGACGCGCTCTTCAGCTTGCCGTCGTCGAAGGACAGGCCCTCGCTTTGCACATATTCCAGGAACAGCTCGCCGTCGTCGCAGCCCGCCAGCGCCTCGTCGACGAGCTTGCCGGTGCGGCGCTGGTCGAGCCCGCCCTTCCCGAAGAAGAGGCCGTCGGCGGTGGCGAGATGGTTGATCGACTTGCTCATGATGAAGACCTTTCAGGCAGGGCATCGCCGGAGCGCGGACCTCGAGGTCCGCTCATGATCATGATGCGGACCTGGAGGTCCGCGCTCCGAGCCCGCCTAGACGACGAGGACGATCTTGCCAAAATGGGCATTGGCCTTCATGTGCGCAAGCGCCTCGGCGGCCTGGGCGAGCGGGAAGGTCCTGTCGATCGGCAGGGAGAGCTTGCCGGCCTCGATGGCGGGCCACAGGTCGGCGCGGGCCGCCTTGACGATGGCGCGCACCTCCTCGGGGCTGCGGGTGCGGAAGGTGACGCCGATATAGTCGATGCGTTTGAGCGCATGCAGGTCGAAGTTGAATTCGCCCTTCATGCCGCCCAGCCGGCCGACATTGACGATGCGGCCCAGGATGGCGGCGGCTTCCATGTTCTGGTTCATGACGCCGCCCGAGACCTGGTCGACGATCAGGTCGACGCCCTTGCCGCCGGTCGCCTCCTTGACCTTGTCGGGCCATCGGGCATCGCGCGTGTCGAGGGCGAGGTCGCAGCCGAACTCCTTGAGCCGCGCGCGGCGGGCGTCGTTGGTCGAGGTGCCCATGACGATCGAGGCGCCCAGATGCTTCGCGATCTGCATGCCCAGGAGCCCGACGCCGGAGCTGGCGCCCTGGATCAGCACCGATTCGCCCTTCTTCAGGCGGCCGGCGCCCACCAGGGCGTTGTGCATGGTCTGCACCGCCACCGGCATGCAGGCGGCCTGCTCCCAGGTCATGTTGTTGGCCGGGATCCTGTGGGCGCGGCCGGCATCGGCGACGGCATATTCGGCGAAGCCGCCGGCCGCCGAGCTCATCACGCGGTCGCCCGGCTTGAAGTCCGTGACCTCGGCGCCCACGGCCTCGACCTCGCCGGCGCATTCCAGCCCGACGATGGTGCCCGGCCCGCCGACCGCGCCGTGGCGATGGCCGGCGGCGACCGCGAGGTCGGCGCGATTCAGCGACGCCGCGCGCACCCTGATCAGGATCTCGTTGGGCTTGGGCGCGGGCTTGGCGACGTCGCCCACCTCGACGCCCTTTTCTCCGACCATGGCTGCTTTCATGTCCCTCTCCCGGCGCTTCGGCGCACAATAGCTCCAGTTAAGTATAAATCAAGATATTTTTAAGTAAAACTGATAGGGTCCCCAGTGCCGAATAAGTTGGCACCGGGGAGGGGGTCGACGCCATTTCGGGCCTTGAATTTCCTCACTTTTTTCAGACGATCCGGCTCTCGCGTCCCTGCCAGTAGCGGTCGCGCAGCAGGCGCTTGTAGAGCTTGCCGGTGGGATGACGTGGCAGCTCGGCCTCGAAGTCGATGCTGCGCGGGCATTTGATGGCGGAGAGATGCTGGCGGCAATAGGCCATCAGCTCCTCGGCCAGCGCCGGCCCCGCCTCCGCCATGTGGCGGGGCTGGACCACGGCCTTCACTTCCTCGCCGAAATCGGCGTTGGGCACGCCGAACACCGCGCAGTCCATCACCTTGGGATGGTTGATCAGCAGGTTCTCGGCCTCCTGCGGGTAGACGTTGACGCCACCCGAGATGATCATGAAGGCCTTGCGGTCGGTGAGATGCAGGAAGCCGTCCTGGTCGACGTAGCCCACGTCGCCCAGGGTGGTCCATCCCTCGGCATGGCGCGACTCGGCGGTCTTCTCGGGATCGTTGTGGTATTCGAACTTGCGGCCGCCGGCGAAATAGACGGTGCCCGGCTGCCCGGCCGGCAGCTCGTTGCCCTCCTCGTCGCAGACCTTGAGGGTGCCGACGACGGCGCGGCCGACCGTGCCCTTGTGCGCCATCCATTCGGCTGCATTGCAGATGGTGAGGCCGTTGCCCTCGGTGCCGCCGTAATACTCCCAGATGATCGGGCCCCACCATTCGATCATCTTCTCCTTGACCGGGATGGGGCAGGGCGCGGCGGCATGGATGGCGCATCTGCAGCGACGACACGTCGTATTTCAGGCGCACCGCGTCGGGCAGCTTCAGGAAGCGCACGAACATGGTCGGCACGAGCTGGCTGTGCGTGATCCTGTACTTCTCGACCAGCCGCAGGAATTCCTCGGCGTCGAAATGCTCCATGATTACCGAGGTGCCGCCCAGCCGCATGACGCTCATGTTGAAGCGCAGCGGCGCCGCGTGATAGAGCGGCGCCGGCGAGAGATAGACGGTGTGCTCGTCCATGCCGTAGAGCTTGCGCGTGATGGCCAGCAGCGGATTGTCGAAATCGATCGGCTGCGGCTCGACCACCGGCAGCACGCCCTTGGGGCGGCCGGTGGTGCCTGACGAATAGAGCATGTCGTGGCCCGCCGTCTGGTCGGCGATGGGCGTCGCGGGAAAGCGCGCCACCGTCTCTTCCCAGGACTGATAGCCCGCGATCGTGCCGTCGATCATGTAGCGGTTGGCGACACCCGTCATCAGCGACGCAAGCTCCGCCGCCGGTTCGGCGAGGTACTTCGACGTGATGAACAGCCCGGCGCCGCAGTCGTTCACGATGTACTCGACCTCGGCCGCCGTCAGCCGCGAGCTGATGGCGGTGTAGATCAGGCCCGAGCGCTGGGCACCCCAGCAGATCTCGAAGAAGCGCGCATTGTTCTCCAGGAACAGCGCGATGTGGTCGCCGGGCTTCAGCCCCAGCGAACGGAAGAGCTGCGCGATGCGGTTGGATTGCTGGTCGAGCCGGCGATAGGTCACCGTCTCGCCGCTGCCGGCCATGATGTAGGCGGGCTTGTCGGGGTGCTTCTGTGCGTGAATGTACGGATGCATGGGAGGCAGCATAAAACCGGACGGAAAGGGGCCTCGCAAGCGTTGACCGGCGGTTCCGCTCGTCGGCTTCGCGCGTCGATCCTGTGGAAGTGCCCGCCGTCCCGCTATCGACACGCGACTTGCAACCCTCTTCGAGCCGGCTAAGATACATACATTTCGGAATGTATGTTACATATGCCAACCTGGAGGCGAAGGCGGAGGCACATGGTGGAAGTGAAGACGGTCGTTTGCGCCAGTTGCGATATTGGCTGCCAACTCCATGCCGAGGTCACCGCCGGCCAGGTCACGAAGGTCAAGGCGCATTCGAACCCGATTTTGCGGGACAACATCTGCATGAAGGGCATCTATGCGCCGAAGGCCTTTGCCCATCCCGACCGCCTCCGCCATCCGTTGAAGCGCAAAGGGGAGCGCGGGTCCGGCGAGTGGCAGCAGGTCGGCTGGGACGACGCAATGGCGGAAATCGCGGCCCGGCTTTCCGAGGTCGTGAGCCGCTACGGCGCGGAAGCTTTCGCCGTATCGACCAGCCAATGGAACACCTCGACGGACAGCGGCGCCGGCCGCCGCTTCATGAATGCGCTTGGATCGCCCAACTGGATCAGCGGCGTCGCCCTTTGCGCCGGCAACACGGCGGCGGTGAATCGGATGGTCTATGGCTGGTTCCCGCTCGGCGACTTCCAGACAACCCGGACCATCGTCCTGTTCGGGCACAATCCCAAGCGGCACAGCTGGACGCCGGTCTACAACGCCATCCGCAAGGCGCAGCAACGCGGCGCAAAGCTGGTCGTGCTCGACCCGCGCCGCAGCGAGAGCGCCGAGCGGGCCGACATCTGGCTGCCGCTCAAGGTCGGCACGGACGCCGCCATGTGCCTCGGTTGGCTCAACGTCATCATCGAGGAAGAGCTGTATGACAGGGCTTTCGTCCGCGACTGGACAACCGGCTTCGACGAGCTCGCCGCCCGCGTCGCCGAATTCCCGCTCGATCGGGTCGCCGGCATCACCGGGTGCGATCCCGAGATGATCGCGGCCGCGGCGAGGCTCTACGCCACCGGCGGCCCGGCAATAATTCCCTGGAGTCCGATCACCGACCAGCAACGCAACAGTACGTCGGCCATTCGCCTGCAAGCCTCGTTGAGGGCGATCTGCGGCCATCTCGACGTTCCGGGCGGCGAGCTGCTCAATGGCTTCAACCCGGATGTGATCCCTGAAAGCGACATAGAGGCTCATGATCTGCTGGCCCAAACGCAAAAGGACAAGCAGCTCGGCGCGGCCGCTCATCCGGTGTTCACCTATCGCGGCACGGCGGCTCTGAGGGGGCCGACGGAGCGTGTCTGGGGCAAGCCGTACGCCAATCTCGTCATGGGAAGCTACATGGCCAACCCAAGCGCCGTCTTCCGCGCGATGGCCGACGGCGATCCCTATCCGGTCAAGGCGTTCTTCTCGCTCGGCAACAACACGCTGATGAGCTTTGCCAACATGCAGCTCATCTACCGCGCCATGATGAACCAGGATTTGATCGTCGTGCACGAACACATGATGACGCCGACGGCCCAGTTGGCCGACTTCGTCCTGCCCGGCGACAGCTGGCTGGAGCGCCCGCACATGATGGACGGGTTCGGGTGGTCCAACATCATTCGCACGTCGGAGAAGGCGATGGAGCCTCCCGGAGGGTGTCGCGGCGTCTATGAATTCTGGCGGGATCTCGGCCATCGAATGGGCCTTGGCAGGCATTTTCCGTGGGCCACCGTCGAGGAGCTCTACACTCATCGTCTTCAGGCGGCCGGCATGACGTGGGACGAATTCTCCTCCACCTATGAAATCTATCTTCCCAGACCCGCGTTCCGAAAGTTCGAGAAGACGGGTTTCGCGACTCCGTCGGGAAAGGTCGAGCTCAGGTCTTCGGTCCTTGAAGGCCTTGGCTTCGACCCGCTGCCTTATTGGCGCGAAGACCCGCCGGCCGATCCGGACTTTCCCATTCTGCTGTTCATGGGTGTCCGCGAAGACGAGTTCTTTCAGACCGGTCAACGCTTCGTCCCGGAACTCAGAGGCCGCAAGATGGAACCGGAGATGTTCATCCACGCCGAGGAGGCTGCGCGATGGAATGTCGTGCAGGGAGAATGGGTCGACGTCGAGACGCGAAACGGCAGGGTGCGCCTGAAGACCTCGATCCGGGACGACATGCCGAAGGGGCTCCTCCGTGTGCCTCACGGCTGGTGGAAGCCCGAGCAAAAGCCGGGAAAGGATCATCTTTCCGGCGCCTGGTTGCATGCCGACGCCCAGATCTGCCCGGACGACGATGATTTCCTCGACCGTGAGCAGGGCATCCCCCACTTCAAGGGCGTTCCGGCACGCATCAACAAGATCAGCCAGGCGGATGCCCAAGGCATGACTGTGCCAGTCAAGCGAATGAGCGATGCCGAGCTGGCGGAGCATACTCGCAAGACGGCCAGGGCGTTGAGGCTCGTGCAACGCGCCAGCCGGAAGCGAAAGCGTCTTCTCGACAGGATCGCGGTCTGGATCATCGCCCGGATGACGAAGCCGAAATCGCCGCAAGCCGATTTCATGCGCGACGAGATCGTCGACCGCGATATCGGCTTTTCCGTGAAGGAGCTTGCTGCCTACCGGGCACGTCGTCCTCATCGGAACGAGAGCCGGTCGTAGAGCATGCCGGCCAAGCGACAGAGGCCCAAGCGAGGGAGTCAGGCGGAGCGGACGGCGGCCATGCGGGCCCGGCTGATGTCGGCCGCCAGGCAATGCCTGATCGAGCGTGGCTACGGAAGAAGCACGGCCGTCGATATCTGTGCCCTCGCCGGCGTCACCCGGGGAGCGCTGTTCCATCACTTCGCCGACCTCTCTGCATTGTTCGCGGCGACGCTCGACGAGCTGTGCACGGCGATGATCGCCCGTTCGCGGGAAGCGGCTCGCAAAGCCGGTCGCCCCCGCTCGCTTGCTGCCTGTGTCGACATCCTTTGGCCGAGTTTCAGGAACCCCGAGTTCAAGATCGTCATCGAAATCTGGCTGGCTGCCCGTAACGATCCGGACCTTCGCGAGAAGCTGGCGCCGGTCGTCGCGAAGTTCAGCGTGCTGGCATCGCCGGAGCTCAATCCCGCCCTCGCCGGCCAGAGCGCCAGGGAAGTGGTATTCTATCGCCTTGTCATCGAAGCCATGATCGGCATGGCCCTTGGTCGGGCGCTTTCCCCGGATGGAAAGCCGCTGGGGCACGAAAAGGAGGTTCTGGCCCTGCTCAAGGAGATGGCCCGCAGGATCGAGGCGGACCGACGATAGCCAATGGCGCTTGAAGGCGCTGCGTGGATGGACGGATATCCGCATCTGTCACCAGACGGCAAGGCCAGGACGATCTGCGGCGTCGCTGGAAGACCGGCAAAGCCGAGCCCGGCGGGCCGGGCACGGTGCGGTCCGATCCCGTGATCCCATAAGCGTTGACCGGCTTCCGCCCATCGGCTTTATTCGCGTCGCACCGGAGCGTGCCCCCGTGGCGGAATTGGTAGACGCGCCTGACTCAAAATCAGGTTTCCTCACGGAAGTGTTGGTTCGAGTCCGACCGGGGGCACCAATTCGATTTCACCGCTCTGTAAATGACTGATTCTGCCGAATTTTCTTGGCGGTGTGGGACACCCAATATCGGAGTGACTCGCACCCGGGGCTGGCACACTGAATTGGCAGAAAGCAGACAGTACATAGTCGCATCGAGATGTCCGCTCTGGACCCATGCAGATGACGGCGTCGCGCGGCTGCTGCCTGTCGGAGGGCCTCTCGCATCGCGACGGGCGGTCATCGAGTATCGGGTTGTACCGGCCGGCCTGGCCGAGACGGCTAATTGTCCGAAGGGTGCGCCAACTCTAGACTTGGCCTGAAACCAAAGCCGGGGAGGCAGCGCCCAAGGCCCTTCGCCAGAAAGTAGTGGACGCGGGGATTGCTCGCCATGGAGGCCGCATCGTCAAAACCACTGGAGGCGGGCTGCTGCTGGCGGTCGTCCGTCCTATATTTGGTTTCTAGAGTGTATGCGGCAGTCCTGAGGAAACCCCATGCCGATCGTTCAAGCTGATCGTCTCTCCCGTATCGGCGCAGCCTTGTTGAAGGCTGCTGGCGCCTCTGATGAAGAGGCGGGCGCGGTCGCCGCCGGTTGCGTGAACGCCAACCTCGCCGGCCACGATTCACACGGCGTGATCGCAATCCCAACCTACATCGATCGCGTCAAGGCCGGCCACATCGTGCCAGGCGCGGAGTGAACGATCGTGCTGGAGTCGCCCACGACGACGGTGATCGATGGTCACTGGGGCTTTGGGTTCCACGTCAACGCAAAGGCGATGGCCCTTACAATCGAGAAGGCCAAGACTGCGAATGTCGCGGCCTGCACGGTGTTCCGTCAAAGCCATGTCGGCCGGCTTGCAGCCTATCCGATGATGGCAATGCGCGAGGGTATGATTGGGCTTGCCACCGCCGATTCGGGCCGGTCGCCAAAGCACGTCGCGCCATTCGGAGGACGAGAGCCGCGGCTCGGCACCAATCCAATTTCGATCGCGGTGCCCTCAGATCTTGAGGGTCCCTTTTTTCTCGACATGGCGACCTCCGCGGTTGCCGCCGGAAAAGTTGCGCTTGCTGTCGCGCGCAACGAACAAATCCCCAAAGGCTGGATCATCGATACAGCCGGTCGTCACACAACGGACCCCAAGGATTATCGCAAAGGCGGCGCGCTGCTGCCGCTTGGGGGCACCGAGGGCTATAAAGGAAGCGGTCTCGCGGCGATGGTGGAGGTGCTGTGCGGATTGTTAACGGGTCTGGGCTTTGGCGTCGAGCCGACCGGCCGTCACAATGACGGCTGCTTCATGGCCGTGTTCAATGTCGCCGCATTCCGGCCATTGCAGGATTTCAAAAAGGAAGTTGCCGAGTTCGCGCGCTATCTCAAATCGACACCACCGTCCGAAGGGTCCAACGGCGTGCTTTATCCAGGCGAGATCGAATACTTGCGCGAGCAGGAGCGTCGCAAGAATGGCATCGAAGTTGAGGAAGCAACCTGGGACAAGTTGCGCGCGCTCGCTACCGAATACAAGATCGCGGACGAGCTCGGCTTTGCCTAAGCGCTGCGGCAGTCGCCCAATGGGTTCTGGCTCACTATACTACTGGTTTCGGACGGCAGGAGCCATTCGCGATGGATCTCAAAGATATCGGGGACGCCATCACACTTTTTGAATACAGCAACACAGCCAGATCAGGTGGCCGCGCCCAAGTCCTGATTGCTCGCCTGCAGGCGCTCTACAACACGAATGCCATCCACATCCTCATGATCGGCAAGCCGACCCTCCACGGGGACTGGAACGGGCACCACATCCGAGTCAACAGCGCTCACCTGGACAGCCTCCAGGCGGGCCTCCGGCTGGCCGCCCTATCGCTCGTGCTGGTGCATGAAGGCACTCACGCAATCGTCCACATGCCCGACATCTATGACGAGTTGGCCGCCCGTCTCCTCCCGATCCACTACTTCCGCGAATTGACCGGTCCCGGCGTGTTCAACGAGGCAAGCGATCCGCCGCGTCCCGGCGGGCATACCGAGATCGTCAGGATTCCGGGGCTCAGTATGCCGTGGGCGGAAAAGCAAAGCACGGCGCTCGCCCGCGACCAGTTGATCGACTACCTGTTTTCGCACGGCGACTACGATGAAATGCTGGATCCGCAGTGGATCGTCGACAATCTGGGCAACTGGCGCGGGATCGGGAATCGCCTTCCGGAGACGAAGGGGAAATACATCCGTGTGCTGGCCAAATCGGCGGATAACTACTTCACGCGCGTCATTCTCGACATCATGGAAAGCGTCAAGTCGCGCGCGGAATGGGATGCGATGATGGCCGAGGCCGGTTCCAAACGCGCCATCCGGGTGGCACTGGACACATTGGGCGCGGAGGTGCGGTATGGTGCCCGTGTTGTTGCGTTGGAGCGCCGTTGGGGCATCCATCTGCACGACGATCCGCCCCCACCGCCGCCGCGGCGCTGAGCCGGTCCAGCTGGGCGAGCAGCCGCCGGTCATTCCATCATCGATGCGCTAAGCTGGCAGCTTGTCTCCGTCCGGCAGCGCTGCCACCTCGAACGCGTTGACTACACTGCACAGCATTGCGCAGTAGTGCACGCTGGCGGTCTGCTCTACGAGCCACTTCGTACCGTGTTTGTCGTGGAGGGCATCGAACGCCGCCTGGTCGGCGCGATTCGTGCGCATGAGCTGAAGGACGTCACGATAGCGGCCTCTTCAGCCGGAACCTTCGATGCGCTCGCCTTTGCGCGCAGAGATCGATCGGCTCTTTGCGGGAAGCAGACATTCCACCTTTGAGAGTACCCCAGGCTGAGCCCGCGACCGGTCGCCAATAGCAGGGGAGTGCCGCGCCGAGACACTTCAAGTGTTGCAGTTTGGCCACGTGAGCGGACCTTCCCGTCGCCCTGACACTTGATGTGTGCGGAAACTCACTTTGTCAAAGCCAACCCAGGACTAGGAGAAAGCCGCAATAGCAATTTCGTTGGAACAGGAGGGCTCCAATGAACGTATATTCAGCTCTGACGGCTTTTCTCTGCCCACACCCTGTGGCCGGACTGCTGGCAGCCAAGCAGCCAGCCCGGTTGCTGCCAAGGACGGCAGCCGATGAGATGCCGCCATATCGTGAGGAACCGCCGATGCTTGAAGGGCGCCGTCGGCGCGAACTCGATCCATCCTGGACGCTTGCCCCTATGGGCAGGTGTAAAGTTCATAACCTAGACGCATAAAGCCTTTCACTGAACCCTTGCAAGGATGACCCTGTAGACGGACTTGTCCCGCAAGGTCGGCGACAGCCGGCTCATGCTGTGCAGCGCGGCGCAGATTTCGAGGGCCAAGTCGACTACGTCCCACGGATGCAAATGGAAGCACGATCCTGCGTCCGGCGGCCACGTTCGCCCCTCACCAAGGCAGAGTGGCTTTTGCAGGGGCCGATAACGCAAATGGTGAGGACGAACTAACCGCTTCTGACTTGGGCGGCAGGTCGCGAACACCGAGGCGCAAGGCAGCCCCAACACTCAACGCTGCGATGGCCAAAAGAGCCCACCAGCCCACCGAAGACTGCTGCGCAGCCCGCGACCAAAAATTTGCCATCACCCGCGGAGGCGTGATTGCGCGGGTGTGGAGAAGCATGCGCCAGAAGTCGAACCGTCCGTTTAGGTCCATGCAAGCGCCGACAACCAGAGCGGTAGCAAACTATAGCACTGTTCGGCAGCCCTACAGCGTCATTCTCGCGGTGTGCGCTGTGTCCGCTCGTGCGGGAAGACCCATGGCTGCACCGTTGCCGACACTACGATTTGTGATCATCTTTGCTGGATCCAAAGCTTGGGTCGCTCCCAACCAAGCCTACCACCAGTTGATAGCCTAGCGGACCCAAGCCCCGCCACGATCTGATGCACACAGGGGGAAACCTCGTGGCCCGAGACTTCGTGGCCCGAGAGCAGCGCGAACCAGCGGCAGTCCTGGCCGCAGACATCGCCGGCTACGGATTTGTCTGCAACAGCGACGCCAGATCGGATGGCAATTCGTCACGCGCGATTTTGACTTGAATGCCCAATAACAAGCTAACGCTTGCAAGATGGGAAATCTCACCGGACAGAGCCATCGAAATTGCTTCTGCAAATGGCACGCGGCGTTGAGTAACCAGACCAAGGGGGAAAGTGGATGAAACGCCGCGGCAGGCTTTGCTCTACAGCAGCCACAATCGCTCCATCCGCTCCGGCCGGTTGTTCCTGACATTGCCAACGTCGCTGGTTCGTCTCCGAAGATTTGGGTTGGCGCAGGCAAGGAAGCCGAGCCGGCTAAGTCCGCAAAGGCGAGAGAAATTGCATGAGCGAGTAGGCCGTTCGCCAGCGCCTTCGCCTCGCGGCAACACGCCGGGAGGTGGCCACCTGCTGTTCCGCAACCATAACAGGGACGTGGCTGAATCCATCACCATGCCGGGCGATACCCGTGCCATCGACCGCACGAACTTTCTGCCGCGAAATGGCGGAACGCGAGTACCTGGGGGTGCTATTCGGTCGCTCAAGTGTGGACTGGCGGCTGAACATCGGCTTCGCCTCTCCTTGGGGCAACGCTGTTGCTGTCAGAGAGGTGGTGCCGCTTGCCTGCGACAAAAAGAAAACGCCGCCATAAATGAATTCAATGAACGTGGCGGCACCGAGGCCGTTTGCGAGCGGCAATCACTTGCGCTGGGCACACCGACGGTCCACGGAATGACCCGGAGCGAACCTCAAGACAGGCCGCCGGCCGACAAAGGGTCGCGCTTGGTCGCAGACGACCTGGATCCCTACCCTCAACGCGGGCATATCGGCATTCTCGCTGAATTTGTTTGCCGCATATTTGACCAGGATTCCCTTGGGCGCCACGGACCGTGATTTCTTCACCGATGTGAGTTGCCGCACACAGTGACGCGGCGCAGCCCGGCATAGTAGGTACGTCATCGTTGCCAGAACCACGCTGCCAGCGATGACCCGAGCATCAAACGGGCAAAAGGCGAATACCATGGTCTCGATTTCCAAACTCACCGTCACCAATGCGAAGCGAATCGACGTCACCAATTGGCTGACCGTGAGAGATGTCTTCGGTCCGCAAGAAATCCCCGATCCGTCGCCGCGCGGAGATTGTGTCGTGCAAGCCGACACCGGACCGCATAACAACGCGGCCGAGTGGGCGCAGATTGCCTGGGATGGTGCCTCCGAACCCATCCCCGGCAAACCCAACCAGCGGCGGGTCAGGCGTCAAGCGGCCGCAAAGACAACCATCACCGCATCGATCGGAAGCACTACCCAGCGGTGCGTTCTGTGGACCCTATGGGCCAATATGTCCGTGCTCACAAAAGGGCCTCGTCCGCCGCAAGCAAAGCCCTGGAGCGAGGGCGAGCCCTTCCCGGGACCCGATCAATGCGGCGCCTACGAAGTTCCGGCCTTCTCGATGGGAGAGAATGCGCGCGGACAGATCGTCGCCGTTGCGAAACTGTTCCCCAGCGGCGTCGGCAGAGTCATCGAAATCGGCAAGAAACAGCAGCTGTTCAATATCCGGCGCCAATTGACGGCGCACGATTTTGTCAATGGCGCGCCGAATAAACACAAGAAGTCGTTCGGTAACTGGCTGGACGATACGCTACCGGCAATGCAGGTGCTCACGTCCGTCTCCAGCGACGAACTCTATGATACCGACGCGCCCGATCTTCCTGTGGCAACGCAAACAGCAGAAACCTACAACAATTTCCGCCAGTGGCTCGAATGGGATGGGCAACCGTGTTCGAATTACGCCTACTGGTATTTCCAGGCGCGCTGGAAGGACCAGCAGGTTACGCTCAAGGACGTTGGGCAAGGCTCGATCACGCTTCCACAGGAAGCTTTCTATAAGAACCCGTAAACTCCAAGGCGCCGCTGTTGACGCACTATGCCGAAAGCGCTGAAAGCTATGCGCCTCGTCCTGATCCTTCGCGACGACCATCGACCATGATCTCGCCGACGAGAGTACTATTGCCGCAAACCGTGCTCGATCTGGGGGTTCACCACGAGTTACGCAGTTCGCGGAGCTTCAAGAACACCGTGCGTCGATCCGGCTTCTCAGGCAATTTGGGAAAGACCTCGCGCAATTTCGCGATGACCATTGGGCGGGTCAGGCGAAAGAACGTGTTAATCTTCCCTTCGACTTCGAGCGTCGATATGTACGCGCTATTGGGATCTTGACCCGCGAGCTTGTCGAGCATCTCCCGGGCGCTCTCGTTGTCGGGCTCGCGATTCAACGTGAAACGCAGATTATTCTCCATGTAATCGTGGCCCGGATAAATCAATGTCGATTGCGGCAGCTTGGCGAGCTGCTGGTCAAACTGACCTGCCCCCGGGTTTTCGGGCCATCGATCAATTGATGAGGTGGAACGGCCCCACCGCATCCGGCATCAGAGTGCCACGGCGTGGTCGTTTGCAGACACGCCCATAGTGACGGAGCCGTCCCATGCAAGAGATTACGACCATCGGCCTCGATCTGGCCAAGAGCATTTTTCAAGTCCACGGTGCGACGACCGACGGTAGTACCGCCTTCAACCGCAAGCTTCGGCGGTCTGAGGTATTGACCTTCTTCGCGAAGCGACCGCCTTGCCTGGTTGGGATGGAGGCCTGCAGCAGCGCCCACTACTGGGCCTGGGAGATCCGGGTGTTTGGCCATGATGTGCGGCTGATGCCACCGGCTTATGTGAAGCCCTTCGTCAAGTGCGGCAAGACCGATGCCGCCGACGCCGAAGCGATCAGCGAGGCGGTGACGCGCAAGACGATGCGCTTCGTGCCGGTCAAGTCGCCGGAGCAGCAGGCGGCGGCGGGGCTGGTGAAGAGCCGGGCCTTGCTGGTGCGCCAACGCACGCAGGCGATCAATGCCCTGCGAGCACATCTGGCGGAGTTCGGCATCATCGCCGGCGCGGGTGTCGCGAAGGTCGCTGAGCTGATCGCCATCGTGCGTGATGAGAGCGCCCCACGCCTGCCGGCGCTGGCGCGGCAGGCTTTGCAGGAGATAGCTCGGCAGGTGGAGAGCCTGGCGGTGCAGATCAAGCGGCTCGATCGGGGGATTGTCGTCCTCAGCCGCCAGGACGCTGATACGCGCCGGTTGACGACAATCCCCGGCGAAGGTGCGATCATTGCGGCCTCGGTCAAGGCGTTTGTGCCGGATCCGGCGGGCTTCAAGTCCGGGCGGCACTTTGCTGCCTAGTTGGGCCTCGTGCCGCGGCCTCACTCCAGTGGCGGCAAGGAGCGGCTAGGACGGATCTCGAAGATGGGTAATCCCCTGTTGCGCTCGCTGCTGGTGGTAGGTGCGACAGCGGTTCTACGCTGTGCCCGCAACAATCCGAGCGCACCGCAATGGATCACCGCGCTCCTGGCTCGTCGACCCTACAGGGTCGCCACCGTGGCGCTCGCCAACAAGATGACGCCCATTATCTGGGCGTTGCAGGTGAGAGGCGGTGTCTATCGCGCTCCTGTTCTCGCGCAGGCCTGATCAGGAGCGCACAACAACCAAACGATTGAGGCAGGTGTACGCATCGGACGATGATGCCATCGGGAGGACATCCCAGCACGAGACAGGCCGCAGTCTCTCAAGCGCTCAAAGCGCGCTTAGTTGATCAGTCACTCGTGTCGCGGACTTCATCGAGGCCAGCGGCTGACGACGCATGCGCGCCTGTTGATCCTCGGCAATCCCATCGCCAACCGGCGACAGCCCGTACGGGTAGCGGAAGAGATGGCCATGATAGATGTCCTCTCGCGCGGCCGGCTGGAATGCGGCTTCGTGCGCGGCGTGCCGTACGAGATCGCCGCCGGCAACAGCAATCCCGTGCGCTCCAACGAGCGTCAATGGGAAGCGCTCGACCTCATCATCAAAGCGTGGACGACGCACGACGGTCCCTTCAGCCACGAGGGCCGGTTCGGGGTACGCGTCCGCTGTAGGCCGCCTTTTCGTTGATGGCCGCGCGTGAGAACAGTGTGCCCGTTAATTGGCAAGTTAGCGGGCACACATGGCGACGGTTACGGTTCTTTCCGGTCCAGAGCGGCGGCGGCGCTGGGCGTCATCGGAGAAGGCGAGCATCGTCGAGGAGAGCCTGAGGCCGGGGGCGGTGGTGACGGTGGTGGCTCGTCGGCACGATGTGCATCCGAACCTGCTTCATCATTGGCGGCGACAAGCCAAGCGTGCGTTGGAAGGTAGACAGGGATTGAAGCTGCCGCCGGTTGTCGTGAGACCGCCGGCTCGGAGTGGCTCGCAGGCGTCAGGTTCGATCGAGATCGAGCTTGCCGATGCCCGGGTCCGGGTCGATGCGTCGGTCGATGAAGCGGCGCTGGGCCGGGTGCTGCGGGCGCTGGGCCGATGATCGGCCTGCCATCTGAGACGCGAGTGTGGCTGGCGAGCGGTGCGACGGACATGCGCCGCGGCTTCGACGGCCTGGCGTTGCTGGTGCAGGAGGTGCTGAAGCGCGACCCGCACTGTGGGCACCTGTTCGTGTTCCGCGGCAAGCGCGGTGGTCTGATCAAGGTGCTGTGGCACGATGGGCAGGGGATGTGCCTGCTGGCCAAGCGGCTTGAGCGCGGCCGCTTCGTGTGGCCGCGCACCGAGGGCGAGTCGGTGACGATCACGTCAGCGCAGCTCGGCTACCTGCTGGAGGGCATCGACTGGCGTCTGCCGCAGCGGACCGATCGACCGCAGGCGGCGGGCTGATGCGACAGAGTCCTGCGACACGGCAACTCGATAGTCGCATAGCCGTTGCGTCGGTGTGGAATGGTGCCGCTAATAGCGCTGTGACCACGCCGGCCGATGCTCCCCTTCCTGACGATGTCGAGACGCTGAAGGCGATGCTGCTGGCCGAGCGGCACGCATATGGCGCAAAGGTTCGCGACCAGGCGCTGGTGATCGAGCAGCTCAAGCACCAGATCGCCCAGCTGCGGCACGAACGGTTCGGCCAATCGTCGGAGCGGCGGGCGCTGCTTGATCAGCTCGAGCTGCAACTGTTCGAGCTGCAGGAAGCTCAGGCTGAGGCGGAGACGACGGAAGAGATCGCCGCGCCCCAAAGCGTGACCGTGCCGTCGTTCGAGCGACGCAACCCCTCGCGCCGGCCGCTGCCCGAGTCGGCGCATGCACATGCGCCTGACCTGCCGCGCGAGCGCGTGGTTTATCCGATGCCGCCAGCCTGCCCGTGCTGCGGCGGTGCGCTGCACAAGCTGGGCGAGGACATCACCGAGACGCTGGAGCTGGTGCCGCGGCAGTGGAAGGTGATCCAGCATGTGCGCGAGAAGCATTCATGCCGGAGCTGCGAGAAGATCACCCAGCCGCCGGCACCCTCGCATCCGATCGCCCGGGGACGCGCCGGGCCGGGGCTGCTGGCGCACGTGCTGTTCGCCAAGTACGGCCTGCATCTGCCGCTGACCCGCCAGAGCGCCACCTATACCCGCGAGGGCATCGAGCTCGACGTGTCGACCCTGGCCGACTGGGTCGGCGCCTCGGCGGCAACGCTGATGCCGCTGGTCGAGGCCGTGCGCGGCCATGTGTTCGTGGCCGAACGGCTGCATGCCGACGACACCACCGTGCCGGTGCTCGACGTCGGCCGCACGCGCACCGGGCGATTGTGGACCTACGTGCGCGACGACCGGCCGTTCGCCGGCGCCGACCCGCCGGCGGCCGTCTACTTCTACTCGCCCGACCGGCGCGGCGAGCATCCCGAGGCGCATCTGGCATCGTGGGCCGGGCTGATGCAGGCCGACGCCTATGCCGGCTATGACCGGCTGTACGCAGCTGGCCGCCGCCCCGGACCGATCGTCGAGGCGGCTTGCTGGGCCCATGCGCGGCGCAAGCTCTTCGACCTGGCGCGGCTCAACAAGGCGCCGATCGCCATCGAGGCGGTGGCCCGCATTGATGCGCTGTTCGCCATCGAGCGCGAGATCAACGGCCTGCCGACCGAGGAGCGGCGCCAAGTGCGCCACGAGCGCAGTCGCCCTCGTGTCGAGGCGCTAGGCACCTGGTTGCGCGAGCAGCACGCCAGGCTCTCGCCGAACAATCTGGTCGCCAAGGCGATCGCCTACAGCCTCAACGCCTGGGGCGCCTTGGTCCGCTTCCTCGACGATGGCCGCCTGTGCATGACCAACAACGCCGCCGAGAGGGCGCTGCGCTGCATCGCCGTCGGCCGCAACAACTGGACCTTCGCCGGCTCCGACGCCGGCGGCCGGCGCGCCGCCGCCATCTACACGCTGATCGAGACCGCAAAACTCAACGACGTCGATCCGCAGGCCTGGCTGACCGATGTCCTGGCGCGCCTGCAGGACCACCCCGCCAAACGCATCGCCGAGTTGCTGCCCTGGAACTGGAAACTGCTGCAACAGCAGCAGCAACGAGCGGCCGCCTAAGTCCTCGGTCAGATCCGGCTCACGCCATCAACTGCCGATTCCGTGGCCTCCGCCGGATGCGTACGGTTCGGGGCCGAATCACGTAGAGATCATTGCGCAAGCCCTGTCCGAAGAAGCCGCGTTTCGGCTACGGGCCATCTTGGAAATGGCGTAGCCGGACACTAGGTCCGACGGCCTTGGATTACTTGGAAGCGTCCGAAGCGCGGGTGTCCGTGATTGGCGCTCCCGCAGTCGCAGCGGCGACGAGTTCCTCGATTGACCACACATGGTTCCGGGAGCCGGCTGGCCGGCCAGTGCCACTGGGCTCGAAGAGGCGAGGGGCTCTTTCCTGTTCCGTTGTTCCCTCGTTTTTAGATAGGTCTGTCATCGGCAGTCCGTGGTCTATGCTTACCCGAGTATGTCGACTACATAATTTGTAGCATATTCGGCCTGGCTCGTCGCGGTCCGTCGTTGGGGCATGCTTCGTCGGTGGGACACAGACCGGTGGAACACCAGAAAAAGCAAGGATTGTGCCGACCGTCCCACTTCGGGCTAAGTGACTGCGCTAGCTATCATCTGGGCGTCCGACCGGGGGCACCATCGCTATAATGCAAGCGGGCGGGCGTTTGACCTTCGAAGTTCGACGAGTACGTCAATGAGCGACGTGGCAGAGCGGAATGGTGCCAGGTGCAAACTAGGCGCGGAGCGTGTTGCTCCCGGCGGCGATAAGGGGGCGTGGCGGAACCGATAGGCACGCTGGATTCAAGATACTGTTCTGGTGACAGAGTGCCGGTTCGATTCCGACTGCCAGCACCATCCCCCATCGAAATGCGGTCGCAGTTAGATATTCGAGAACCCCACCAGAACGTTCGCGACGTTGACGCCTATCGCATCGACGGCATAGCCGCCCTCCCTGACGAGGATTGTCGGGACCGTCAGGTCTTTGAGAAACAAGGCGTTCATCGTGCCCTTGGCCGCTGCTTGACTTGAGCCGCGTACGGGGCGGCGTTCGCCCTTGCGTGATCTACGGCGGACCTCGTTGACAGAGACCGTCATCGAATGTCATCGTCAATAAATGAAACGAAAGTTCGGTTCAACGGAACTATTGATAGTGACGCTTCTTTGCTTCGACAGCATACCCAACGTGCCCGTGCACCTGAGCGGTACGGCGGTTCTCGCCGCGTCGCATGGCGGCGCCAACGTCGCCAATGTAGCGCTGCAGCTAGGATTGGGTGGGCTGATCGTCAGTGATGCCGGCGTTGGCCGCGAACGAGCGGGCGTGGCCGGCCTGGATGTCCTCGACGCCTGCGACGTTCCCGCCGCGGCGGTTTCCGTGCGCTCGGCGCGTATCGGCGACGGCGCGGATTGCCTCGATCGGGGCGTGATTTCCTTCGCGAACGAAGCGGCAACTCGCCTCGGCGTGCAGCCCGGCATGCGGGCGTCGGCCGCGCTCGCCATGATGCGGGAGTATGCAAAGCGACCGGCGGTCGAGGCGCTGCCGTTCGAGGAAAAGCGGCGAACCCTGGCGGGTATCGTCCTCGCCGATTCCAATTCGCTAGTGAAGCCCGAAGACCATGACGCGGTCCTCGTCACTGGCTCGCACGGCGGCCTTCTCGGCGGGCGACCGGAGTTGGCCGTCAAGCTCCCCGTTCGCGCGGCGATCTATAACGACGCCGATGGCGGCATCGACGGGGCAGGCTATGGCCGCCTGCCGGCGCTCGATGCCCGGGGCATCCCCGCCGCCACGGTCAGTGCCTGGAGCGCCCGCATCGGCGACGCGCGATCGACGCTCGATGATGGCTGGGTGACCCACCTCAACGATCGTGCGCGCGAGGCCGGCGGCGAGATCGGCCTGTCGTGTCGCGAACTCGTGGTCCGCCTGGTCGAGGGAAGAGGAGCATGACCAACTCGAATTCGTTGCGCTGCATGACCGGCGGCCGGGCGCTGGCCGAGATGCTGAAGCTTGCCGGCATCGGTCCGATCTTCGGCATGGGCGGCTTCCAGCTCCTGCCGTTCTACGAAGCCTGCCGTGTGCTCGGGTTACGGCATGTCCTGATCAACGACGAGCGCTGCGGCGCATTTGCCGCCGATGCCTACGCCAAGGTCACCAACCGCCCGGGCTGCGTCGACTCGACCCTGGGGCCGGGCGCCACCAACCTGGTCACCGGCCTGGTCGAAAGCCGGAATGCCGGCCTGCCGGTGATCGCCATCGCCGGCGACGCCAATCGCGAGCACGCCTGGAAGAACATGACCCAGGAGACGCGCCAGGTCGATCTGCTACGACCGGTCGTCAAGGAGGTGATCCGCATCGAGATCATCAAGCGCATACCGGAGCTGGTGCGGCGCGCCTTCGCGGTGGCGACCAGCGGCCGGCCGGGTCCCGTGCTGATCGACGTGCCCGAGGATATCGCCCATGGCGAGCATGACTTCGACGACGCCGACTTCTGGATCGACCAGGACACCACGCAGGTCCAGGCGCGGCGCTATCGCCCCGACCCGCGGGCGATCGAGCACGCGGCTGCGCTGCTGGCCAAGGCCGAGCGGCCGCTGATCCTGGCGGGCGGCGGCGTGCATGTCTCGCAGGCATGTGAGGCGCTGCAGACCCTTGCCGAGCGTCAGGGTATTCCCGTCGCGCACACCATGTCGGGCAAGGGCGCCATCGCCTGCGTTCATGCGCTGTCGGCCGGCCTGTTCGGGCGCTACGACCGCATCGCCAACAGCCTGATACAGCGCAGCGACTGCCTGCTGGTAGTCGGCTGCAAGCTGGGCGAGATCGCGACCAAGCGCTTCCAGCTCATCCCGCAGGACAAGACGCTGATCCACGTCGAGATCGACCCGACCGAGATCGGCCGCACCACCCGCGCGCACGTGGCGCTGGTTGGTGATGCGCGGCTCGCACTGGAGGATCTCTCGTCGGCGCTGGGTGACGGACGGGCGGCTGTCGAACGGCGTGCCGATTGGCTGGCCGAGGTGCCGCGCCGCATGGCCGACTGGAAGGCTTCGGCCCGCGAGCGGCTGGAATTGAGCGAGAGCCCGATCAATGTCGGTCGCATCTTCGGCGAGCTGAACAAGCTCCTGCCGGACGACGCGGTCCTGGTCGCCGATGGCGGCTTTGCCGCGCATTGGGGCGGACTGATGCTCGACACCAAACGCGCTGGCCGGCACTTCGTGCCCGACCGCGGCTTCGCCTCGATCGGCTACGGCGTACCCGGCGGGATCGGTGCGCAGCTCGGTGTCGGGCCCGGCCGGCGCGTCATCTGCGTGACGGGCGACGGCGGATTCAACATGAGTCTGGGCGAGCTCGAGACCGCGCGTCGCCTGGGTGCCAACTTCGTCGCCATCGTCTTCAACAACGCAGCTTCCGGGTACGTGAAGGCGCTGCAGTACGCGGTGTACGGCGCCGGCAACTACCAATCGTCGGACCTGAGCGACCTCGACTACGCGGCGATTGCCCGCGGCTTTCGCTGCCACGGCGTCCGCGTCAGCGATCCGGAGAAGCTCGCCGTGGCAATTCAGGAAGGTCTCGCCAACACGTCGTCGCCGACGGTGATCGATGCGGTCGTCACCCGCGATCCGGCGCGCATGCTGCCGGCCGCCGACAGCCGCACCCTCACCGTCCAGAAGGGCGACCGTCCGGTCTAGGAGGATCATTTCGTCAAATGGCTGAGCCGATCATCTACGTGAACGGGGAGTTCGTGCCGCAGTCGCAGGCGCGGATCTCCGTGCTCGATCACGCCATCCTCTACGGCGATGGCGTGTTCGAGACCGTCGTTGCCTGGGACGGCCGCATCTTCAAGCTCGGCATGCATATCGACCGGTTCTGGCGCTCGCTCGCGGCGGTCGGCATCGTCTCGCCCCTCGATCGGCGGCAGCTTGAGGACCTCGTAATCGAGACGGTGCGGCTGAACGGGCTGCGCGAGGCTTATATCAAGTGGATCATGACCCGCGGCTCCAATGGCAAGCCGCTGATGGATCCCACGGGCTGCGTTCCCAACCTGATCGTGCTGGTGCAGCCCTACGTCAACCGGGCCGCCGGTGATGCCTTGCTGAAGGGTTTGCGTGCCAAGACGACGGCGATCCGCCGGCCCTCCGGCGACGTCCTCGATCCGCAGATCAAGAGCCTGAACTATCTCAACCTGGTGCTGGCCAAGATGGAGGCGAAGGCCGCCGGTGCGCACGAGGCGATCATGCTAGATGGTCATGGGCGGGTCTGCGAAGCACCAGGCTACAACATCTTCGTCGTGCGCGACGACGGCGTGCTACGCACGCCCGTGCACGACATCCTGAACGGCATCACGCGTCAGACGGTGTTCGAACTTGCCGGCGAAGCAGGGCTGCAAGTCGAGGAGGCGAGCCTCGAACTTTACGACGCTTACACGGCGCGCGAACTCTTCCTGTCCAGTACGGCGGGTGGGCTCATTCCCATCGTCGAACTCGATGGCCGGCGGCTGGGCGAGGGTGTGCCAGGGCCAGTATGGAAGCGCTTGTCAGCCGACTATGGGCGTCTGCTTGCCTCGGATCGCTACGGCACGACGGTGTTTAACTGATGACCCCGTCAGCTCTGCATCACCAGGTCGAGATGGGCGCTCTCGAGGATCGGTTCGAGCGCTTCCTCGATGCGGCGGACCTCGTCCTGAAGTTGGCCGACGATGGTGCGGCGGCGCTGGCCCTGCAGGCGCGCGGTGATGGCGGCGACGCTCAAAGCCGCGATCGGACGGCTGTCTGGCCGCCGGATGGGAACGGCCACGGCGGCCATGCCGGTCACGACCTCGGTGCCGTGCAGGACCGGAACGTCGTACCAGGCAAAGCCGGTCTGGCGCGTCTCGGAGATCATCTTGCGCAAGGCGGCGTGATCGAAGGGCAGTGCCGTACCGGCGGTCGCCTGCTGCTTCAGGATGCGATCGATCTCCGCATCGGGCAGGAAGGACAGCAGCGCCAGTCCGCCGCCGCTGACGCCGAGTGGCCGGCGGTCGCCGACTTTCAGCGTCAGCGTCCTGATGGGATGCCCGCCTTCGCGCCGGTTGAGGCACAGGGCCTCGTCACCGCTGCGCACCATGAGATAGATCGTGTCGAGTGTGCTGTCGGCCAGACGCGTCATGGCGGGCTCCGCCAGGCGTGCAAGGCCGAAGCGTTCGCCCGCCGATACGGCCCACGACAGGATGCGCATGCCGACGAAGAAGCGGCTGTTGTCGGGATCCTGGTCGACCAGGCCGGCCGAGGTGAGGCCGGCCAGCAGGCGATGGACTGTGGCTTTGCCGAGTCCAGTGGCACGCATCACGTCGGTCATGCGCAGGCCGTTGGACGAAGCCTTGGCCAGTGCTTCGAGGACAGCCGATGGTCGCGCGATGCTCTGATGCAGGCCGGTGAGCCGTTGGCGCTTGCGCTTCTCGGCCGGCGCCTTGCTGGCGGTCTTGGTTTTCATCTGCCCCACATTGACAGCCGTTATGGCCTGCGGTCGAATATAAGTGGAACGGACGTTCCATTCAATAGAACTTTTCACAGTGCCGGTTAGCGATGCTCAAGGTCATTGGCTGCGATGTCGGAGGGACGTTCACGGACCTCATCTGTCTCGACCAGGTGTCGGGCGAGATCCGGTTGGCGAAGGTGCCGACCACCGCGCGCAATCAGGCTGAGGGCGTGCTCGAGGCGATCAAGCAGGCGGGGCAGGACCCGTCGGAAGTGAACCTGATCATCCATGGCACGACGGCGACGACGAATGCGCTGCTCGAACGCAAGGTCGCACGGTGCGGCCTGATCACCACGAAGGGCTTCCGCGACGTGCTCGAACTGGGACGCCGGACGCGCCCCAACGCCTACGGCATGATCGGTACCTTCGAGCCGCTGATTTCGCGTGATCTGCGGCTGGAGGTGAGCGAGCGGCTCGACGCCACCGGCAAGGTCCTGACGCCCATCGACGAGGAGGGCGTGCGCCAGGCGGTGCACCGGTTGCGCGAGATGGGCGTCGAGGCCATCGTCGTCCATTTTCTGCATTCCTACATAAACCCCGTGCACGAGGAGCGCGCGGCCGACATCATCACGGCGATGTGGCCCGAAGGCTATGTAACGGTCGGCCATCGCATCACCTCGGAGTTCCGCGAGTACGAACGTGGTGTTACCGCCGCGGTGAACGCCTCGGTCCAGCCGGTGCTGCAGCGCTACCTGTCGCGCCTGCAGGAAGGGCTTGCCGCCCGCGGCTACCAGCGCGATTTCCTGGTGATGCAGGGCAATGGCGGCACAGTGTCGTCGCGAAACGCCACGCGCGCGGCCGTCCAGACGGTGATGTCGGGTCCGGCCTCGGGGGTCATCGCCTCGGCATTCACCTCGACGGAAGCGGGCTTTCCCAACGTCATCACTTATGACATGGGTGGCACATCGACCGATGTGGCGTTGATCGAAGGCGGCCGGCCGTTGGTCACGCCCGAGGTCGAGCTCGAGTACGCCATGCCGATCCGCGTCCCGATGGTCGACGTGCATACTGTGGGCGCGGGCGGCGGCTCGATCGCCCGTATCGACGCTGCCGGCATGCTGCAGGTCGGCCCGCAGAGCGCCGGCGCTCTGCCCGGACCGATCTGCTTCGGCAAGGGCGGCAACGAGCCCACCATCACCGATGCCAATCTCGTGCTGGGCCGCCTCAGCGCCGATCGTCTGACCGGGGTCGATAGACCTGTGTCGGTCGAGCACGTGCGCCAGCGCATCCTCGATGTGGTGGGCAAACCACTCGGGCTGGATGCAATGCAATCGGCAGCCGCCATCCTGCGCGTCGCCAACGACAAGATGGCGGGCGCCTTGCGCCTGGTCTCGCTGTCGCGTGGCCGCGACCCGCGCGACTTTGCCTTCTTCGCCTTCGGCGGCGCGGGGCCACTGCATGCCACCGAGCTCGCGCGTATGCTCGCCATCCCCAAGGTGGTGATTCCGGCGCGCCCCGGCATGACCAACGCGCTCGGTTGCGTCGTCGCCGACCTGCGGCGCGACTTCGTGCGCACCGTGAACCTGCCGCTCGACGAGCTGCCGGCCGGCCTGGTCGCCGAGGCGCTGGGCGAGCATGCCGCGCGCGGCCGCGTCGCTATCGCGGAAGAGGCCGCCGACATCGTCGATGTCGAAGCGACCTTCACGGCCGGCCTGCAGTTCAAGGGCCAGAGCCACGAGCTCACCGTGCCGCTCGCCGATCCGAAGATCTCCGTCGACAAACTGCGCGAGGTCTTCGACAAGGCCTACTGGCAGCGCTTCCGCGTGCGCGTGCCCGATGCCCGCGCTGTGCTGGTCAGCCTACACACCGGCGTTGTGGGCCGGCGCAAGCGCATCGACCTGCGGGCTTTCGCGCGCCAGCACGACAGGCGCATCTCCGACGCGCCGCCGTCGCGGCAGGTCTGGTTCGACGGCGGCTGGTTCGAGACGACGGTCCATCGCCGCGAGGCCTTGCCGCCGGGCACGCGCTTCTCGGGCCCGGCCATCGTCGAGCAGCTCGACACCACTGTCCTGGTCGAGCCCGGCCAGCCGGTCGAGGTCGATCCGCTCGGCAACCTCATCATCGACGTGAGCGGCAAATGACCTCCAACGCCCTCGACCCGATCACGCTGGGCGTGATCCAGAACGGCTTCCAGCAGATCTGCAACGAGATGGACCTGACCTTCGTGCGCTCGGCGTTCAGCCCGGTCATCACCGAGGGCCAGGACCGGGCCGATGGCATCTACCACCGCGAGACGGGCGACCTCATAGCCCAGGGCGATTTCGGCCTGCCGATCTTCGTCGGAACCATGCAGGAGACCACCCAGGCGGTGATCGCCCGCGCCCGCACCGTCGACCCGGGCGACATCTTCATCGTCAACGATCCCTATCTCGGCGGCACGCACCTGATGGACGTCAAGTTCGTGAAGCCGTTCTTCTACCGCGGCAGGCTGTTCGCCTGGCTCGCCAACACCGGCCACTGGCCCGACATCGGCGGCTCGGTGCCGGGCGGCTACTCGGCACACGCCACCGAGATCGAGCAGGAGGGGCTGCGCCTGCCGCCGGTCCGTCTGTTCAAGAAGGGCGAGCTCGACCGCGAGATCCTGTCGATCATCATGTCGAATATCCGTGTCGCCGAATTGCGGTTGGGCGACATCCAGGCCCAGGCAGCGGCGCTGGCGGTGGGTGAACTCAGGCTCACCGAGCTGATCGACCGTTACGGCGAGGCGGTGGTCGAGGAGGCGATCGTCGAGCTCCGAGGGCGTGCGACCCGCCGGATGCGGGCCCAGATCGCCACCATCCCCGATGGCACCTACGAGAGCGAGACCTTCGTGGACTCCGACGGCATCGTCGACCAGCCACTCAGCATCAAGCTCGCCATCCGCAAGGTGGGCGAGGACCTCTATTTCGACCTCTCGCGCTCGAGCCCGCCCTGCAAGGGGCCGATGAACAGCGTGATCGCCACCACGCGCTCGGCCATCTATCTCGCTATCAAGCACGTCTTCCCCGACGTGCCGATGAACGCCGGCATCTTCGATGCCCTGCACATCGCCGAGCCCAAGGGCACCTTCCTGTTCGCCGAGTACCCCAAGCCGGTCTCGGGCTGCTCGGCCGAAGTCAGCCAGCGCATCGCCGAGGCGGTGTTCGCAGCCCTCGTGGACGCGATCCCCGACCGCCTGTTCGCGGCCTCGGCCGGGACCTGCGGCAACATTGGAATTGGCGGCTTCGATCCGGAGAATCAGCAGCAGTACGTCATGTACTACTTTACCGGCGGCGGTTACGGCGGCAGCGAGGAGATCGACGGAATCTCCAACGGCTGCTCGATCACCGGCATCTCCAAGATGCAGCCGGTCGAGGTGCTGGAGCAGCTCTTCCCGGTGCTGTTCGACGAATTCTCGCTCGCCGAGCGGTCAGCCGGCGCCGGCTTCCGCCGCGGCGGCTTCGGCGTGCAGTACGCCATCCGCCTGCGCCGCGGCCAGGCGCGCGCGTCCTTCGTGATGGACCACGGCCGCTACGGCCCGCCCGGTGCACTGGGCGGCCGCGACGCGCGCTTCAACGAGGTCGAGCTCACGCGCTCGGGCGAACTCTACACGCCGCTGCATACCTCGAAGGATCAAGACATCGTCCTGGAGGCGGGCGATGTCATCAAGGTGCGCACGCCGGGCGGCGGCGGCTACGGCGATCCGTTCAAGCGCGAGCCGGCGCTCGTCGCCCAGGACGTACGCCGCGCCTACTACGACCGCGCCGATGCCGCGGAAGAATACGGCGTCGTGCTGACGGCCGATGACACGGTCGATGTCGAGGCCACGGCGCACCGGCGCGCGCTGAAAAGTTCATTGCATAGGGGGTAAGGGACGATGGGGCAGACACGACGCAAGATCATCGCTTATGGCACGGCTTCTCTTCTGGCGGCGCCGCTGGTCGCGCGCCATGCGCACGCGGCCGAGTTCACCTACAAGTACGGCAACACCCTGCCGCCGACCCATCCCATGAACATCGTGGCGACCAAGGTGATGGAGCGCATCCGCGCCCAGACCAACGGCCGGCTCGACATCCAAGTCTTCCCGAGCAGCCAGCTCGGCGCCGACACCGACATGCTGAGCCAGGTACGCAGCGGCGCGCTCGAGTTCTATTCGCAGTCGGGCCTGGTGCTGGCCAATATCGTGCCGGTTGCCGGCATCAACGGCATCGGTTTCGCCTTCAAGGACTACGACGCGGTGTGGAAGGCGATGGACGGCGAACTGGGCGCCGCGGTGCGCGCCGCCATCGAGAAGGTCGGCCTGCTGCCGATGGTGAAGATGTGGGACAACGGCTTCCGCCAGGTCACGTCGAGCGGCAAGCCGATCAGGAGCCCGGCCGACTTCGCCGGCTTCAAGATCCGCGTGCCGGTGAGCCCGATCTGGGTGGCGCTGTTCAAGGCGTTCGGCGCCTCGCCGGCGTCGCTCAACTTCAGCGAGCTCTATTCGGCGCTGCAGACCAAGATCGTCGATGGCCAGGAAAACCCGCTGACCCTGATCGACTCGGCCAAGTTCTACGAGGTGCAGAAGTTCTGCTCGCTTACCAACCACATGTGGGACGGCTTCTGGTTCCTGGCCAACCGCCGCACTTGGGATCGCCTGCCGGCTGATGTGCGCGAGATCGCCGCGCGCAATCTCGATGCCGGCGCGCAGGAGCAGCGCGACATGCTGGCCGAGCAGGACAAGACGGTGCGCGGCAAGCTCGAAGGCTTCGGCATGACCTTCAATGCGCCTGAGCCCGGCCCGTTCCGCGCGGTCCTGGACAAGAGCGGCTTCTACGGCGAGTGGAAGGTCAAGTTCGGCGCCGATGCGTGGGCGCTGCTGGAGAAATACTCCGGCAAGCTCGGATGAGCGCGGCCGCCGCCGATACCGTTGGGCTCGACGGCCGGGGTGAACGGTCCTGGGTCCGGCGCATCGACGCCGTGCTCGGGCCGCTGGTCGAGGTGCCGGCCGCCGTGCTGGTGCTGGCCGACATCCTGGTGCTGCTGGCCGGCGTGATCGCCCGCTTCGTCTTCAACCGGCCGCTGGTGTGGTCGGACGAGGTGGCGTCGATCCTGTTCCTCTGGTTGTCGGTGCTCGGCTCGGTCGTGGCGCTGAGGCGCGGCGAGCACATGCGCATGACGGCGCTCGCCGCCAAGGCTGGCCCGCAGGGCAGGGCAGTGTTCGAGGCCCTCGCCACCGGCGCCTGCCTCGCCTTCCTGCTGATGGTCGTGTGGCCGGCCTGTGAATACGCGCTCGACGAGCGCATCGTCATGATGCCGGCGCTCGACATCTCGCTCGCCTGGCGCGCCACGGCGCTGCCGGTCGGCATCGGCCTGATGGCGGTCTTCGCCGTGTTGCGATTATTGCGCGAAGCCGAGACGAGGCACGCTGCCCTCGCGCTGCTGATCATCATGGCGATCGTGGCGCTCTTCTGGCTGGCCGCGCCGCTGCTCAAGGGGCTGGGACGCCTCAACCTGCTGATCTTCTTCGTCGGCATCGCCGGCGGCAGCGTGCTGGCAGGCATCCCGATCGCCTTCGCCTTCGGGCTCGGCACCTTCGGCTATCTCGCGCTCACTACCACCATGCCGCTGTCGGTCATCGTTGGCCGCATGGACGACGGCATGTCCCATTTGATCCTGCTCGCCGTGCCGCTGTTCGTGTTTCTCGGCTTGCTGATCGAGATGACCGGCATGGCCAAGGCGATGGTGGCCTTTCTTGCCGGCCTGCTGGGCCACGTGCGCGGCGGTCTCTCCTATGTGCTGGTCGGCGCCATGTACCTGGTTTCGGGCATCTCCGGCTCCAAGGCGGCCGACATGGCGGCGGTGGCGCCGGCGCTGTTTCCCGAGATGAAGAAGCGCGGCGCCAAGGAGGGCGATCTGGTGGCTCTGCTCTCAGCGACCGGCGCCCAGACCGAGACCATCCCGCCCAGCCTGGTGCTGATCACCATCGGCTCGGTAACTGGCATATCGATCGCCGCCCTGTTCACCGGCGGCCTCGTCCCCGGAGTAGTGCTCGGCCTGACGCTCTGCGTCGTGATCTGGATGCGCTACCGCGGCGAGGACCTGAGCGGCGTGCGGCGCATGCCGATGCGCGAGGTCGGCCGCCTTTTCGTGATCGCCCTGCCGGCACTGGCGCTGCCCTTCATCATCCGCGCTGCCGTTGTCGAAGGGGTGGCGACAGCGACCGAAGTCTCGACCATCGGCATCGCCTACTCGGTGCTGGCGGGGCTGCTAATCTACCGCCAGTTCGACTGGAAGAGGATCGGACCGATGCTGGTCAGCACCGCCTCGTTGTCAGGGGCCATCCTGCTGATCATCGGCGCGGCCACGGCGATGGCCTGGGGCCTGACGCAGTCCGGCTTCTCCCGCCTGCTCGCCCAAGCGATGAGCGGCCTGCCGGGTGGTGCGCCGATGTTCATGGCGGTATCGGTGGTCGCCTTCTTGATCCTGGGCTCGGTGCTCGAGGGCATCCCCGCCATTGTGCTGTTCGGGCCGCTGCTCTTCCCAATCGCCCACCAGCTTGGCATCCACGAGGTTCAGTACTCCATGGTCGTGATCCTGGCGATGGGGCTCGGCCTGTTCGCACCGCCTCTTGGCGTTGGCTACTATGTCGCCTGCGCCATCGGCCGCGTCAACCCCGACGAAGGGCTGCGGCCGATTGTGGGCTATCTGGTAGCCCTGTTCGTCGGCACGATCATCATCGCTGCCGTGCCGTGGTTGTCGATCGGGTTCCTATGAAAGGCATTCGACGTCACCGACAGTGCTGCTACGCCAAAGCACGAAACAGCCTGGCGGAAGATGCTGTAGCTAACCTTCAGTAAGAACCCCGGCATCGCTGCGGCGTACGACCGTTGATCGCAAGCTTCTCGCGGCAGCTTACCGATAATCTCCCCCTGTGAGTTGCCGTCGTCCGGTCTGGCGTTCGGCCGGACGGACCGTCCCCCTTCGTCCTGGCGGTGTCGCGCGCTCCGGACGCGATCGAACGGCACGATGCTCAGCGAGGGCCCGAGGACGTTCCAGGTGCTCTCGACCTGAAGGCTCAGTCCGCGAGTTTTCGGCGGATCGACTGCAACTCCTGATTTCGCTCCTCGCCGGCTTGCGGATAGCTCATCTTGAGTTCTTCCAGGGTGTCGAGGACGACTTGGGAGACGATCAATCGGGCGGTTTCCTTGTCGTCCGCGGGAACGACATACCAGGGGGCGTGGCGTGTGCTCGTGGCGGCGATGCATTCCTGGTACGCTGCCTGGTACTGCTTCCAGAATTCCCTCTCCTTGATGTCGGCGGCGCTGAATTTCCAGTTTTTTTCGGGATCGTCTATGCGTTCGAGGAAGCGCGTTCGCTGTTCCTCCTTCGAGAGATGAAGAAAGAACTTCACGACCCGGGTTCCGTTGAAATGGAGATGTCTCTCCAGATCCGTGATGGAGCGGAAGCGGCGGCGCCAGAACGTCCCATCGTCGCCGTGCGGATCGGCGAGCGCCTCGGCGCTGAGCAGTTCAGGATGCACGCGGACGATCAGGACTTCCTCGTAGTAGGATCGGTTGAAGATGCCGATCCGACCGCGCTCCGGCAGATCGCGCGTGGTCCGCCAGAGAAAGTCATGCTGCAATTCGGCGGCGCTGGGATGTTTGAAGCTGAATACCTGGCAGCCCTGCGGATTGACTCCCGACATCACGTGCCTGATCGCGCCATCCTTTCCCGCAGCATCCATGGCCTGGAAGATCAGCAAGACCGCATGGCGGTTTGACGCGTAAAGCAGTCGCTGCAGCGAGCTCAGCTTTGCAACGTGCGCATCCAGCAGCTTCTTGTATTGGTCTTTCGATTCGTACACGGGGTCGACCCTTGTCGGCCATTTCTTGAGATCGACCTTGTCGCCTTCGGCGACACGAAATGCCTTGGTCCGAATCTTCATGGACTGAACCCCATGGCGGCCGACGGTTTTGATCGCGCCGTCGGAGTGTGACATGCCGCCGGCTGCGTTGCGATCGTGAACCGGTATGCCAGCGGCTTCATGCTGACGCTGACGGAGATCGGCGCCGAGCAGAATTGGACCGGCCCGCACCCTTCGATATCGACCGCTCTTCAGGCTGACGGTCGGGCCGGGTCTGTTCACTTCTGACCACAGCGCGAAGCACCGGGTGGTGCTTTTGTGGGATATGTGCGACGCCGAGGCGGAGGAGAACCGGTCATGCCAGACGATGCGTCGAAAGAGAGTGGCCCCAGGATCGACCCGCGGGCGGGGCACCTCCCGGCGGCCGGACAGCTCGTCGATATCGCAAAGCTGATCAACGCCTACTACACGCGGCGCCCCGATCCGGCGACGCCGTCGCAGCAGGTGGCGTTCGGGACGTCCGGGCATCGCGGCTCCTCGTTCGACGGTACCTTCAACGAGGCGCATGTGCTGGCGATCACGCAGGCGATCTGTTCCCATCGCCAGCGCCAGGGGATCTCGGGCCCCCTGTTCATCGGCTACGATACGCATGCGCTGTCCCGGCCCGCCTTCGAGACGGCTCTGGAGGTCCTGGCGGCGAACGGGGTCGCGGTGATGACTTCCCGGAGCGATGAATACACGCCGACGCCGGCGATTTCCCAGGCAATCCTCGTCCACAATCGCGGCCGCACGACCGGGTTGGCCGACGGCATCGTCGTGACGCCGTCGCACAATCCGCCCGAGGACGGAGGCTTCAAGTACAATCCACCGAATGGCGGCCCCGCCGATACCGGAGTCACCGCCTGGATCGAAAAGCAGGCCAACGCGCTGCTGGTGGACGGCTTGAGGAGCGTCAAACGCCTGCCATTCGAGCAAGCCCGGCGTGCCGCCACCGTCGGCACCTGCGATTTCCTCGATGCCTACACCGGCGACCTCGGCAACGTGCTCGATTTCGATGCGATCCGTGCTTCCGGCGTTCGCATGGGAGTCGACCCGCTGGGCGGCGCGGGCGTGCACTATTGGGCCCGCATCGCCGAACGCTACCAGCTCGACCTTACCGTGGTCAGCGAGCAGGTCGATCCCGCTTTCGGCTTCATGACATTGGACTGGGATGGCCGCATTCGCATGGATCCGTCCTCGTCCTACGCCATGCGGCGGCTGATCGGACTGAAGGACAAGTACGATATCGCCTTCGCCTGCGACACAGACCATGACCGGCATGGCATCGTGACGCCGACGGCGGGCCTCATGCAGCCGAACCACTTTCTCGCGGTCTCGATCGACTACCTGTTTCGCCACCGGCCTGGCTGGAAGGCCGATGCCGCTGTCGGCAAGACGGTGGTCAGCACCGCCATGATCGACCGCGTGACCGCGCGGCTGGGCCGTAGACTGTACGAGGTTCCCGTCGGCTTCAAATGGTTTGCCGAAGGCTTGTTCGACGGCTCGCTGGGCTTCGCGGGCGAAGAAAGCGCCGGCGCATCCTTCCTCCGTCGCGACGGTACCGTCTGGACGACCGACAAGGACGGTATCGCGGCCGCGCTGCTGGCGGCGGAAATCACCGCGCGGACGGGCCACGACCCCGCCCTGCGCTATCGCGAGCTCACGAACGATCTCGGCGAGCCGGCCGCCGCGCGCGTCGAGGCGCCGGCCACGTCCGAGCAGAAGCGCAGGCTCGCAGGCCTTTCGCCGCGGCAAGTGCGGATCGAGCAACTGGCGGATGAACCCATCAGGAGCGTGCTCACCCGCGCGCCGGGCAACGATGCGCCGATTGGCGGCATCAAGGTCATCTCGGAAAGCGGATGGTTTGCCGCGCGCCCGTCCGGCACCGAAGACATCTACAAGGTCTATGCCGAGAGCTTCAGGGGCGACGACCATCTGCGGGCCATCCTTGGCCAGGCACAACTCATCGTCGACTCCGCCCTTGCGGCGGACGCCGCCGGCACCGAGCCTGCGTGATTACCCGGCTTGTCTCGAGGCGGCATTGCTCGAGCCGCTCGCCAACCAGCTCATCCCGGAACGTCGGTGCTGCCCCTGCTCCAGGCCAGGAGGCGCCGTTCGCCGAGGTCGATCAGCGACGTCAGGGCCATCACCATGAGGGCCACGACGAGGATGAGGGCCATGACGCCGGCGACGTCGAAGCGGCCGCTGAAGGTCTGCACCAGGAGCCCCAGGCCGCTCTTGGCGGCGATCATCTCGCCGATCACGGCGCCGGCGCTGCAGTAGATCAGCGTGAGCTTCAGCCCGGCGAAGATGCCGGGCAGCGCCCACGGCAGGCGGACGTCGCGGAACAGGCGAAGCTGCGAGGCGCCGAACAGGCGCGACATCAGGAGAAGATCGCGATCGACGTTCTTCAGGCCGCCGAGCGTGCTCAGCAGCATGATGAAGTAGCCGAGCGAGAAGGCGAGCACCACCTTCGAGGTGATGCCGATGCCGAACCACAGGATGAAGAGCGGGCCGAGCGCGATGCGCGGCATGCTGTTGAGCGCCGTCAGGAAGGGGGAGACGGTGCGGTTGAGCCCGTCGTTGCGGTCGAGGACGATGGCCGAGGCGATGCCCAACACGACCGATGCGGCGAAGGCGATCATGATCTCGACCAGCGTCGTGGCGAGATTGGGCAGGAGCTCCCGGCTCTCGAGCAGGCGCCACAGGGACCGGGCGATGCTGGCGGGGCTCGACACGAAGGCGGCGTCGGCCAGGCCGACCGCCACGGCGCCCTGCCAGGCGGCCAGGATCGCGGCCAGGAGCAGGGCCCGCGCCACGAGGACCGAACCCGACCCGCCGCCCGAGGAGCGGGTCGCCGCATCGAGCTGCGCTTCGGAGTTCGTGATGTTGGTCATGCCATGCTCGCCTTCAGGGACGTCCAGGTCCGGCGGTAGAGATCGTGGTAGTGCTCATCCGCCTGCAGTGCTTCGGCCGATCGCGGTCGCGGAAGATCGATACGGATCTCGTCGGCGACGCCGGTTCCCTTCTTGGACATCACGACCACCCGGTCGGCCAGCGTGATGGCCTCGCCGATGTCGTGCGTCACGAACACGACGGTCGCCCGGCTGCTTTCCCACAGATCCATCAATTGATCGTGGAGCAGCACCTTGGTCTGCGAGTCGAGCGCGCTGAAGGGCTCGTCCATGAGATAGACGCTGCGTCCGACGGCGAAGGCGCGCGCCAGCGACACGCGTTGCCTCATGCCCTGGGAGAGCTTGGAGGGGTAGAAGTCCCGGTAGTTCAGCAGCCCGACCTTCTCGACATAGGCCGACGCGCGTCGCGCCCGCTCGTCGCGGCCGACGCCGGACAGTTCGAGCCCGTATTCGACGTTGCCCATGACGGTGCGCCAGGGCAGCAGTGCGTCGCGCGCGAGGATGTAGCAGACATCCCGCCGTCCGGCGGCGGGCGGGCCGTTCCGCACGGTCACGGTTCCGCCCGCGGCGGGCACGAGCCCGGCGATGACGTTCAGCAGCGTGGTCTTGCCGCAGCCGCTGGCGCCGATCAGCGCGACGAATTCGCCTTCCCGCACGCCGAGATCGACGCCGGACAGGGCGTTGCGCCTCTGTCCGAAGCTGACGGCCAGTCCGCGCACGCTGATGTCGACAGGCCGCGCGGCGGCCGCGTCGGTCATCGCGTTCAGGACCTTTTCACTTCGGGCAGGCAAAGTGTTCCGGCCCTGTGCTGGCGATCACGTCCGATCGTTTCCTCGGCGAGGTGAGCTGCTTCTGCTCGATGAGCAGGCGCGACCAGGTGTCGATCGTGCGGGCGGTGATGTCGGGGCCGAAGCCCGGGAGGATGCGCTTCACCATCGCCTTGTATTCGGCGTCGGACAGCTCGGGGAGCTTCACGTAGCGTGCCAGGAGGGCGACGACCTGGTCGAGATTGTCCGGCTTGCTGTACCAGCAATAGGCGTCGCCCATCGCCTTCGCGAAGCGCGAGACGACCTCCGGCTTGTTCTTGATCGTGGCGGTCGAGGCCCACCAGCCGTTGTAGCCGAGGTCGTGGAAGATCGCCGGGCCCTGGTTCTGGGCGAGATCGAGGATGACCGTGCCTTCCGACTTGTCGGCCACGATCGTCGGCAGGGGCTCGACGCTGAGATAGGTGTCGACGGTGCCGCGCTGCAGCGCCGGACGGGCGGTGTTGGGAAGGCCGACGGCCACGAACGTCACGTCGGAGGCCTTGTATCCGGCTTCGGTGAGCAGCCTCTCCTCAATGTACTGGATGGAGACGCCGAGCGCCAGGACTCCCCACTTCTTGCCGACCAGGTCCTTGATGACCGCCGGGTAGCCTTCCGCCAGATGCGGCAGGGCGAGGCCTTTGCGGGCGATGAAGGCGAACGGCATCTTCACCGTCGATCCGGTCACGCCGCGCAGCGGCAGGCCCTGCTCGACGGCGACCAGCAGATTGTCCCAGGAATTGTTGACGAAGGTCACGCTGCCGCTGGCGACGGCGGAGGTCATCGCGGGACCGGTCGAGATCGGAACGAGCTCGACCGACAGGCCGTTCTTCTCGAAGAACTTCTGGTCGTTGGCGACCAGCGCCGGCAGCGAGATGAGCGCGCCGGGATAGTAGCCGACGGTCGCCTCGAGCTTCTGCTGCGCCTGCGCGGGCGTCGGCCGGACCAGCGCGATCGCCGACAAAAGGCCCAGGGCCAGCGCGCCGGCGGCAATCCATTCCCTCATTCTTCTTCCTCCCTTGTGTCGTCGTCCCTTATGTCGTCGTCGCAGGTCCGCTCACCAGACCCCGTCCTCGTGGAGGGCGCGACGCTGCGACTCGTCGTACCCGAGCTCGGCCAACACGGCCTCGTTGTCGGCTCCCAGGACCGGCGGCGCCCGTTCGGGCCCGACCCTGCTGCCGTTGAGCTTGAAACCGGCGGTCGGCAGGGACGCCTCGCGGCCCTGGCCGGGAAGGGAGAGGCGCCGCAGCAAGCCGCGCGCGGCAACATGCGGCTCATCGAGGACTTCGGCGACCGATCGCACCGCGCCGGCGGGAACGCCCGCGGCGGCCAGCGTCCGCTCCCACTCGATCGCCGGACGCCCGGCCAGGCAGGCGCCGATGATCCCGCGCAGGACCTCCTGGTTCTGCTTGCGGATCGCGGGCTCGCGGAAGCGGGGATCGGTGACGAGGTCGGGCCGGCCGAGCGCGCGGCAGAGCGCTGCGTACTGGGCCTCGGTATTGGCGACGATCGACACCGGCGAGGTGCGGGTGTCGAACAGGCCCGAGGACGGCGCGCCGCTGGCGGCGGCGTTGCCGACGGGCGCGGCCGGAACCCCGCCATTGACGAGCGCTGAAACGATCGATCCCATGGCCGCGACGGCGCAATCGAGCATGCCGACATCGACCGACTGGGGCTCGCCCGTGCGGTCGCGCTCGCGCAGGGCGGCCAGGATGCCCACGGCCGCCGAGAGGCCGGTCAGATAGTCGACCAGCGGCGGGCCGGTCCGGCTCGGCGCCGTCTCCGGCGTGCCCGTCACCGACATGATGCCGGACACGGCCTGGATGATGTGGTCGTAGGCGCCGCGCGGCGACATCGGGCCGTCCTGGCCGAAGCCCGAGATCGAGCAGTAGACGATCCGGGGGTTGACCGCCTTGATGTCCTCGAAGCCGACGCCGAGCCGCGCCGCCGTGCCGGGACGCCAGTTCTCGATCATCACGTCCGATCGGGCGGCGATCTCCTTCGCGATCCTCAGCCCGCGCGGATCCTTGAGATTCAGCGCGACGGACCGTTTTGCCGCGTTGCAGGACAGGAACATGCTGCCCATGCCGGCGGCGGCCAGCGCCGCATCCCCGCCCTGGCCGCGCATCCAGTCGCCCTGCGACGGCCGCTCGATCTTGATGGTCTCCGCGCCCAGAAGAGCGAGGATGTAGGAGCAGTACGGGCCGGCGATGACGCTCGCGCATTCGAGCACGCGCACGCCGGCGAGCGGCAACGACGTCATGCGCCGAACCCCGGCTCGGGAAGGCCGCGGGCGCCCAGCGCATGGATGGCGAAGAGGTTTCCCGCCAGCGGCTGCGCGCGGCGCTGCGCGTCGTCGAGGAAGCGGCTGGCCGAGGTGACGTAGAGGACGTCGAGGTCCGGCCCGCCGAAGGCGCACATCGTCGGGTCCGAGACGGGCAGGCGGATGTGGCGGACGAGCCTGCCGTCGGGATCGAACTGCGCGACCGCGCCGCCCCGGAACAGGGCCGCCCAGTAGCAGCCGTCCGAATCGACGGTCGCGCCGTCGATGCCGCCCCGGATATGGGCGGTCGATATGAAGGGGCGGCGATCGGCGATCTCGCCGGTGGCGATGTCGAAGTCGTAGCGCCAGACCGTTTCGGCGAAGGTGTCGGCGAGATACATCAGACGATCATCGGCGCTCCAGGCGATTCCGTTGCCGACGACCAGGCCGTCCTGCATCAGGACGGGCGCGCCGCCCGGCTCGAGCCGCCACAGCGCGCCCGTGGGGGTCCGATGGTCGGTATTCGCCGAGGCGCACCAGAACCGTCCGGCGCGATCGCATTTTCCGTCGTTCAAACGGTTGGTGGGAGGCCGGTCGGACTCGACGGCGGCGATCAGGCTTGCCCGGCCTTGCTCGAGATCGAGGCGATAGAAGCCGCCCTTGATGCCGCCGATCATGCCGCCGTCGGCATGGCGGGCAATCGAGCCGATCGGCAGGCCGGCGAGCGCGGACGTCAGATCGACGCAGCACGTCTCGTTCGTCGCCGGGTCGAAGGCATAGACCCTCGTCCTCCAGGCGTCGATCCAGTAGAGCCGCTCCACGTCGGGGTCCCAATGCAGCGATTCGCCCAGATCGTTGGAAACGGAGCATGCGCACGCGATATCCAAGCGCGTTTCCTCCTCTCGCTCCCAGATAGGTGTGATCACTACCATATGGCTTGAGCGTTTCTACGGTCAAGTGGTAAATCCCCCGCATGCGAGAGCCGAAGTCAGTCGCCGACCTGCTAACCTTCCGCCTTCTCCGGCTGTCGAACACGCTCGGCCTCTACAGCAACCGTCGTTACCGCCGGCAGTTCGGCGTGACGCTTCCCGAATGGCGCGTCATGTCGATCATCGCCTTGCGCGACACCACGACCGCTCGCGACATCAGCCGTGCCTTGGCCACGGACAAGGGATGGGTCGGTCTCTCGGTGGAGAGCCTGGGGCGGCGCGGCTACGTCAAGCGCGCGTCCGACAAGGAGGACACGCGTCGAACGCTTCTCAGCCTGACCGAGGAGGGCAGGGAGGTGCACGACGCGATCATGTCCAACGCCAGGCGGCGGCAAAGGCGACTGCTGGCGGCCCTTCCGGATGGCGCCACCGACACGCTGGTCGCCAGTCTCGATCGTCTCCAGGCCGAAGCCGACCGGATGCTGGCCGAGCTCGACGACGAGCAGCTTCCAGCTTCTTCGAAATAGCGGCCTCAGGCCGGATCGAGCCCCTTTGCGCGGAAGATCCCGGCCGCCGCCGGGGAGTGAAGGAAGTCGATCAGCGTGCGCGCCGTCGCGGCCTCCGGGCTCGACGCCTCGACGGCGGCGACGAAGACCGTGACCATGTGCAGTTCGCCGGGCAGCGTTCCCACGATCTCGATGCCGGGAACCTGCAGCAGCTCGGGCTTCTGCTGGACGGCGAGATCGGCCTCGCCGGTTAGCAGGAAATCGCCGGAGAGGCCGGCAGGCGGCGGAAACCTCGTCCTGGCGTTGATCTCGGCGGCGATTCCCAGGCGCTCCAGCAGCCCGGCGAAATAGATGCCGCTGGCGCCGCCGGCGGCCGGATCGGTGTAGGAGATCGCGCGGGCGGCGAGCAGCGTCCGTTTCAGAGCCTCCGGCGTCGAGATGTCGGGCCGGGTGGCGCCCGCCTTGATGGCGATGGCGGTGGCGGAACTCGCCAACGTGACTTCGGAGCCGGGCAGCACCCGGCCGTCGCCGATCATGGTGTCGATGCCGGCGCGGTTGAGGATCAGCACATCGGCCGTCTCGCCGCCCTGCAGGCGCTTCACCAGCGCCGGGGCGGTGTTCCATGTGATGCCAAGGCGGAAGCCGCTTCCCGCCTCGAATCGCGGCACGAGCGCTTCCAGGGCGCTCTGCACCGCGATGGTGCTGAAGATCCTCAGTTCACGCGTCACGCAACCTCGCGATCGGGCCAGTCGCCCCGATGGTAGCGCACAATCGCGCAAGCCGTCCCCAACGCCCTGTCGTCACAGCAGGCCGACGGCGATCACCGGGAACGCCAGCAGGAGCGCCAGCGCCAGGAAGTCGGCGGCGACGAACGGCATGACGCCGCGGAAGATCGGCCACAGCCCGATGTCGCTCACCACCGTGCGCACGACGAACACGTTCATGCCGATCGGCGGCGTGATCAGGCCCATCTCGACCACCAGCACCATGACGACGCCGAACCACACCAGATCGACATCGAGCCCGATCAGGGTGGGCAGGAACACCGGCACGACCAGCAGCAGCAGGCCGACGGCCTCGAAGATCATGCCGAGGATGATGCAGATGACGCAGACCGCGATCACCACGCCCAGCGGCGAGAGCTGCATCGCCTTGACCAGATCGACCAGGTCGTAAGGCAGGCCGGAGAGGTCGATGAAGTTGGCGAACACCTGGGCGCCGAAGATCACCATGAACAGGCCGCCGGTCGTCTTGCAGGTGTCGAGCAGCACCTCGTAGAGGTCGCGCACGCTGCGCACATAGCCGCGCAGCACGGCGAAGGCCGCCGCGCCGGTGGCGCCAATGCCCGATGCCTCGGTCGGCGTGAACACGCCGAGATAGATGCCGCCCAGCACCAGCAGGAAGAGCACCAGCACCGGCCACACCTTGGCATAGGCCCTGAGGCGCTCGGCGCGTTCGGGCACGTCGCCGGCCGGACCGGCCTCGGGGCGCAGCTTCACCGTGATCGTCACGGCGCCCATGAACAGCACGGTCAGCAGCAGGCCGGGCAGGATGCCGGCGATGAACAGCTTGCCCACGTCCTGCTCCGCCACCAGCCCGTAGATCACCAGCGGCACGGAGGGCGGGATCATGATGCCGAGCGTGCCGCCGGCGGCGATCACGCCGGCCGACAGCGAATCGTCGTAGCGGTAGCGGCGCATGTAGGGCATCGCCACCTTGGCCATGGTGGCGGCCGTCGCCAGCGACGAGCCGGACACGGCGGCGAAGCCGGCGCAGGCCAGCACCGTGGCCTGCGCCAGGCCGCCCGGCCGACGGCCGACCAGCGCGTGCGCGGCGCGATAGAGGTCCTCCGAGATGTTGGCGCGGTGGATGAACACGCCCATCAGGATGAACAGCGGGATCACCGACAGGCCGTAGTTGGCGCCGAACTCCATGACCTGCTGCGACATCATGGTGAGTGCGCCGTGCCAGTTCCAGTCGCGCGTGTAGGCGAAGCCCACCACGCCGACGATCAGCGACGCGAAGCCGAGCGGCAGGCCGTAGAAGCAGAGCAGCAGCAGGACGGCGAAGCCGATGCAGGCGAGCACCATGCGTTCGGCCTAGTTGCGGTCGCCGCCGCGGCGGAACAGCTCGCCGCGCAGACGTTCGATGTAGCCGCGACTCCAGACCGCGCCGCAGACCAGCAGGACGCCGCCCACGATCATCAGCACCGCCGCGCCCATCGGCTGGACCCACAGCGGCTGGTTCAGGACGGTCGATCGCTTGTCGGTGCCGAGCAGCTGCAGCGCATGCTGCAGCAGCTCCCAGGTCATCAGCAGGTAGGCGAAGATCGAGAACAGCAGGATCGACCAGCGGCGCACCGCTGCGCGACGGCCGTGGAACAGGCCGTCGAACATGCTGATGGTGATGTGGTCGTTGGTCGCCGTGGTGAGCGCCACGCCCGCGAACACGGTGATCACCATCAGGTACTCGACGATCTCCGCCGTGCCGAAGATGGAACGATGGAAGACGTAGCGGCCGATCACGTCGGCAAAGGTCAGCACCATCATGGCGAGCAGGGCGGTGCTTGAGGCGAGCCCGAGCAGCCGCATGGCCACCAGGAACAGCCGGTGGAACATCGCGAGCGCCGCGCCGCGGCTACTTCTCGAGCTTTGCCTGCTCCTCGGCGATGGTCTTGCGGTAGAAGTCGATCACCTGCTTGCCGTCGACCTGCAGGGCGGCGACGGTCTTCAGCCAGCCGTCGACGATCGGCTGGCCGAGCGCCACCAGCTTCTCCATCTCGGCGTCCTCGCCATTGACGAGCTTGACGCCCGCCGCGAACACCTTCTTCACGTTGGCCTGGTGCTTGACGTCCTGCAGCTTGCCGATCCAGCGCGCATAGTCGCCTCCCGTCGCCGCCAGGATCGCCTTCTGGTCCTTGGGATCGATCTTGGCCCACTTGGCCTGGCTGATGAAGAACGAGAAGGAGGGCTGGAAGATCTTGCGCGAGAACGAGGTGATCGACCTGGTGTAGGGCGTGAGCTTGAACTGCTCGGTCGAGCTGGTCGGCACGCCGGCGTAGCCGTCGACGACGCCCTTGGAGATGATTTCCAGCATCTGCACCGCGGGCCCGGAGACCACCGGCGAACCGGTCGCCTTGACGACGTCGGCGGTGGTGCCGGGCAGCGCCCACATCTTGCGGTCCTTGATGTCCTGCACGGTGCGGATCGGCTTGTCGATGGTCGAGGCGAACTCGCCGCCGTTCGACACGAACACCGACAGCAGCACGACGCCCTTGTATTCGCCCTTGTCGGCGAAGAACTTCCGGTAGGTGCGCCACAGCGCCACCGACGCAGGCTCCGACGGCTCCGAGCCGACGAACGGCAGATGGGCCACCTGGATGCCGTGGACGCGGTTGGCGATGAAGGTGTTGAACTGCAGGGCGCCGTCCATCACGCCGTTCACCACGGCGTCGTACTGGTCGGCCGGCGCGGCCACGCTCTTGGGCGGGATGCGCAGCTTGACCCGCCCTTCGGTCGCCGTCTCGATGCGGCGGCCGAGCTCGGGCACCATCTCGGTGCACATGAAATGCTGGGGCGGAAAGAAGCAGTTGAACAGAATGGTTTCCCCAGCCAGCGCCGGAGCACTCGATGTGGCGAGCGCGGCTCCGATCGTGACAGCGGCAGCCTTGAGACCACGCGTTACACTCATGGCACCCTCCCTTAGCAGTAGTTCTTTTATTTGTTTGCTATCCCAACAATATTCCTAGTACATCGGGGGCGGCCGATCAACCGTCCTGCCCAGCGTGTTTCATGGGGGGCGTGGTCTCCGGTCTCCCGTCGTCGGAACAAGCGCTGCCTGACGGCCCCGAGCGGCCGGCCGTTCAGCCGGAACCGGTGCGGCCTGGCCCGGCGATGCCTTGCAACGACGCCATGATGCGCCGCGCCTGGGTGAGGTGCGGCGCATCCAGCATCACGCCGTCGAGCTGCACGACGTTCGCGCCGCTCGCCTCGAAGGCCGCGATGACCCGCTCGGCCCAGCCGCGCTCGGCGTCGGTCGGGGTGAAGCGCGCGTTGATGATCGCGACTTGCGCCGGGTGGATGGCGGCCTTGGCGGTGAAGCCGTCGCGGCGCGCGGCGTCGGTCTCGCGCGCCAGCGCCGCGCCGTCGCGAAAGTCGGTGAACACGGCGTCGATCGCCGCCACGCCGGCGGCATGCGCCGCCAGCAGGCAGAGGCTGCGCGCCAGCGCGAACGGGGCGGTGTAGCGGCCCTGGTCGTCGCGATTGGCGGTGGCGCCGATGGCCGCCGACAGGTCCTCGCCGCCCCACAGCAGGCCGGCCAGCCGCGGATGCTTCCAGGACCGTGCCGCCAGCGACAGGGTGGCTTCCGGAGTCTCGGTGCAGACGGCGACGATGCGGGTCGCCCTGGCCCGATCCGGCGCCTCCCATCGGCCGATCAGCGCGTCGAGCCGCTCGAGGTCCTCGGGCCCGGTGACCTTGGGCACCACGATGCCGTCGGGACCGGCCGGCAGGACCGCCTCGAGATCGCCTTCGCACCACGGGGTGCCGAGCGCATTGACCCGCACGTAGCGCCGCGGCCCGTCGCCCGGGCCGCCACCCGGGCCGTCGCCGAGCGCGGTCGCGACGAGGGGCCTCGCCGCTTCCTTCTGCTGCGGATGGACCGCGTCCTCGAGATCGTAGATGACGACGTCCGCGCCGCTGCCGGCGGCCTTCGCCATCATCCTGGCCGAGCTGCCCGGGACGAACAGCAGCGAGCGCATCAGGCCGCCGCGGCGGGCCGCTTGCGCATGAGCGCGGCGCGCTCGCAGGTCGCGACCACCACGCCGTCCTGGTTGGTCATCTCGTGGAAGAAGTTGACGATGCCCTCGTTGGGACGCGACTTGCTCTCGCGCTTGGACAGCACCGTCGTGCGCACCTTCACGGAGTCGCCGGGGAACAGCGGCTTGGGGAACCTGACGTCCGTCATGCCGAGATTGGCGAGCGTGGTGTTGAGGGTGGTATCGTTGACCGTCATGCCGATCAGCAGCCCCAGCGTGAACAGGCTGTTGACCAGCGGCTTGCCCCATTCGGACTTGGCCGCGTAGTGGGCGTCGATGTGCAGCGGCTGCACGTTCATGGTCAGCAGCGAGAACCAGTGGTTGTCGGTCTCGGTGATGGTGCGGGACCATTCGTGGTTGAACACCATCCCGTCCTTGAATTCCTCGAACCAGAGCCCGGCCATCAGCGTTCCTCCTCGGCAGCGTCCGGCGAAAGCTCGATGAGGACGGCGCCGGCCGGAACGGTGTCGCCCTCCGCGCAACGAATGGACTGGATGCGGCCGTCGACCGGCGCCTTCAGCGTATGGATGAGTTTCATGGCCTCCATCTGCAGGACCGGCGTTCCCTTGCGCACGCTGTCGCCGGTCGCCACGTAGAGGCGGGCCACGACGCCGTGCAGCGGCGCCTCGACCACGTTGCCCGACCGCTCGAGCTGGCCGTCGGCGCGCGACATCTCGATCCGCGGATGGATGGTCGCCGTGAGCGCCAGGCCGTCGCGCGCGATGGACACCGCCGCCCCGTCGCGCCGGTGCGCGAATCCCGCGACGGGATCCGCTTCCGTCCGCGAGCGGGGGAGCTCGACCGTCTGGCCGTCGAGCTCGACGAGGATGCCGTCGCGGCCGACGCGAAGCTCGGCATCGGCCTCGCCGTATTCGTCGGCGACATGAAGAGGCAGCCTGGCCGGCCGCACCGCGGTGGTGACGCGGACGGCGCTGCGGCGGCTCCAGGGGCTGACCCAGTCGCGCGCGACATCGGCCGTTTCCGGTGCGCTCCAGCATACGCAGGCCGCGGCCCGCAGGCGCCGCAGCGCGTCGGCGTCCGGCGTCCAGCCGTCGGGGAAGACCTTTTCGATGAAGCGGGTGGTGGCATGGCCTTCGGCGAAGACCGGATGGCGCACCGCGTCGCGCAGGAAGGCCTGGGTCGTGGGCAAGCCCAGGAGGGTCAGCTCGGCCAGCCCGTCGGCCAGGCGAGCCAGCGCCTCCTCGCGATCGCCGCCATGGGCGATGAGCTTGGCCAGCAGAGAATCGTAGTAGAGGCCGATGCGCGAGCCCGCTTCGACGCCGGAGTCGAAGTGCAGGCCGCGCGGCGGCTGCACCACCGAAAGCTCCCCGGTGACGGGCTGGAAGCCGCGGTCGGCGCGCTCCGCGGTGAGACGCGCCTCGATGGCATGGCCGCGCTGGCGGATCTGGTCCTGGGCAAGCGGCAGGCGCTCGCCCGCCGCCGCCAGCAACTGCCATTCGACGAGGTCGACGCCGGTCGTCAGCTCGGTCACCGGGTGCTCGACCTGCAGTCGGGTATTCATCTCGAGGAAGTAGGGGCTGTCGCTGCCCTGCTCCATGATGAACTCGATCGTGCCGGCGGAGTCGTAGGCAATGGCGCGGCCGAGGCTGAGCGCGGCGTCGTACAGCTTGCGCCGCACCGCCTCCGCCAGGTTGGGCGCCGGGGCCTCCTCGAGAACCTTCTGGTTGTTGCGCTGGACCGAACAGTCGCGCTCGAACAGATGCACCAGGCCGCCGACGCGGTCGCCGGCGAGCTGGACCTCGAGATGCCGCGGATTGAGGATGAATTTCTCGAGCAGGACGGCATCGTCGCCGAACGCAGCCAGCGCCTCGGCCTTGGCGCCCGCCAGCGCGACCTCGAACTCCTCCGCGCGGTCGACGCGCCGCATGCCGCGGCCGCCGCCGCCGGCCGACGCCTTGATCAGCACGGGAAAGCCGATGCGCTGCGCGGCCTGCGCCAGGCCGTCGAGATCCTGCGCGCCGCCATGGTAGCCCGGCACGACCGGCACGCCGGCAGCCTCTGCGATGCGCTTGGATTCGATCTTGGAGCCCATCTTCTCGACGGACCCGGCCGAGGGCCCGACGAAGATCAGCCCGGCCTCCTCGCAGCGGCGCGCGAAGGCGGCGTTCTCCGACAGGAAGCCGTAGCCCGGATGGAGGGCGTCGGCGCCCGACCGCTTCGCCGCGGCCAATATCGCGTCGATGTCGAGGTAGCTCGAGCGGGCGGGCGCGGGGCCGATGCGGATCGCCTCGTCGCCGGCCCGGGCATGCATCGATCCGGCATCGGCGTCGGAATAGACGGCGATGGTGCGGATGCCCAGCCGCTTGCAGGTGCGCATGACGCGCAGCGCGATCTCGCCGCGATTGGCGATCAGGACCGAGCGGATGGGACGGGGGGAATTCAGGAAACGCAAGGCGGCACGTCCTACATGCGATAGACCGGCCGCGGGCCGGTGACGGGCGGTTCCATTGCGCCGACGGCGAGGCAGAGCCCGAGCACGTCGCGCGTGTCGGCGGGTTCGATCAGGCCGTCGTCCCACAGCCGCGCGGTGCAGTAGTAGGGGTCGGACTGCTCGTCGAACATCCTGCGCAGCTTCGCCTCGTGCTCGGCGAGCTCGGCCTCGGTCGCCGGATTGCGCGAGATGCTGGAGCGCCGCAGGTCCATCAGGACGGAGCTGCCGACATCGGGGCTCATGGTGCCGAGCCGCGCATTGGGCCACATGAACATGAAGCGCGGCCGAAATCCGCGGCCGCTCATGCCGTAATTGCCGGCGCCGTACGAGCCGCCGGTGACGACGGTGTAGCGCGGCACGCGGGCGTTCGACACGGCGTAGACGAGCTTGGCTGAATTCTTGGCGATGCCGCCGCGCTCGGCGTCCGAGCCGACCATGAAGCCGGTGATGTTCTGCAGGAACAGGATCGGCACGTTGCGCTGGTCGCACAGCTCGATGAAATGCGCGCCCTTGAGCGAGGAGTCGGAGAACAGCACGCCGTTGTTGGCCAGGATGCCGATCGGCAGGCCCTGGATGTGGCCGAAGCCGCACACCAGGGTGGCGCCGTAGAGCGGCTTGAACTCGTGGAACTCGCTGCCGTCGAGCAGGCGGGCGATGATCTCGCGCTGGTCGAAGGGCCGCGTCAGGTCGGCGCCGACGATGCCGGGGATCTCGGCGGGATCGAACAGGGGCGGCCGCGGCGGCCGGATGTCGCCATGGGCGCGCTGCACGCGGTTGAGCGCGCCCACGATGTCGCGGGTCTTGGCGATCGCCTCCATCTCGTCGCGCGCGAAATGGTCGGAGACGCCGGAGACGGTGCTGTGCATCTCCGCGCCGCCCAGCGTGTCGCGGTCGACGATCTCGCGGATGGCCGCCTTGACGATCTGCGGCCCGCCGAGATGCACGCTGCTGTTGCCCGCCGTCATGACGACCTCGTCGGCCAGCGCCGGGATGTAGGCGCCGCCCGCCGTGCATTCGCCGAACACGGTCGCGATCTGCGGGATGCCCGACGCCGACATCCGGCACTGCCGGTAGAAGGCGCCGCCGAAATGGTCCTGGTCCGGGAAGACCTCGTCGCCCTGCTGCAGGTTGGCGCCGCCGCAATCCACCAGATAGACCACGGGCAGGCGGTTCTCGAAGGCGATGTCCTGCGCGCGCACGTGCTTGCGGATGGTCTCCTTGAAGAAGGAGCCGCCCTTGGTCGTGGCGTCGTTGGCGATGATCATGCAGGCGACGCCGCGGATGGTGCCGATGCCGGTGACGATGCCGGCGCCCGGCACGGCGTTGCCGTACAGGCCCCAGGCGGCCAGCGGCGACAGCTCGAGGAAGGGGCTGAGGGGATCGAGCAGGAGGTCGATGCGTTCGCGCACCGGGATCTTGCCGCGCTCGCGATGCCGCTTGACCATGCGCTCGCCGCCGCCGGCCATCGACCAGGCCTGTCTTTCGCGCAATGTCTTCAGCAGGCCGTCATAGACCGAGGCGTTGCTGCGGAACGCCTCGGACGCGGGATCGATCGAGCTGCTCAACGTCGCCATGTCTTCGGCTCCGGGCCTAGCGGGCCGGCTCGGGTCGGCGCTGCATCAGCAGGACGATGGATCCGGTCTCGACGACCTCCCCGCGCTGGTTGACCACCTCGAAGCCGAGCTTGAGCACGCCGCGGTCGGGCTTCTTCGACGGCCGCGCCTCGAGCGGCGTCACCCTGGCGCTGATCGTGTCGCCGAGCTTCACCGGGCCATGGAAGTCCCACGACACGCCGAGCAGGCCCATGGCGGTGCCGTCGATCCAGTTGAGCTGCGACATGAGCCCGATCGCGGTCGACAGCACGAGCGGCCCGTGGGCGATGCGGCCGCCGAACACGGTCGCCTTGCAGAACTCGTCGTCGACATGCAGCGGATTGTGATCGCCGACCAAGCCGGCGAAGAGCGAGACGTCTCCTTCGCCGATCGTCCGTCCGCGGGTGCGGTGCGTCGAGTTGATTTCGAAGTCTTCGAGATAGAGGCCCAAGGCACGTCCCTTGTTTCAATCGATCGCCAAGCGCCAGGCGAAACGGCCGCTTGGCGGGGCTAACTAACCGTACGGTTAACAAACCGTCTTGTCAGACGGGAAGCTAGTGGCTATCGTTTTCGAACGCAAGACGGACCATCCCCCGAGAGGCAGGCATGTTCCCAACCAAAGAAGATATTCACGGGATCAAACGCCGGGCGGTGCTGCAGGAAGCAGCCGCGTCCTTCAATTCCCGGGGCTATCACGGCACCTCGATGAACGAGATCGCCGCGAAGTCTCGGCGTCACCAAGGCCGCGCTCTATCACTACTTTCCCAACAAGAACGCGCTGCTCGCCGGCTGCTTCGACTACGCCATGGAGGCGGCCTTCGCCAGCCTCGACCGCGGCCGCAAGCAGGGCAAGAACGGGCGCGAGCGGCTGATCCTGACGATCGCCGGCTACGTGACCGAGCTCCTCGACGAGCTCAATTGCTGCGTCGTCCTGATGGAGGAGCACGCGCTCGAGCCCGAAGACAAGGCGAAGCTGGTCCAGCAGCGCGACAAGTTCGAGCGCGCGCTGCGCGCGCTCGTGCGCGAGGGCATCGCCGACGGCAGCGTCGCGCCCTGCGATCCCAAGCTCGCGATCTTCGTCATCCTGGGCGCGATGAACTGGGTGCCGAAATGGTTCAGGGCGGACGGCGCCTGGAAGCCCGAGCAGCTCACGCGTGCCCTGAGCGACATCTTCGAGCGCGCGATCTCGTCGAAGCCGGTCGCGGCGATGGCGCGCGATGTCGGCGATCTGCCGCTCGGTGAAGCCGCCAAGGCGGCAGAGCCGAAGCCGCGCCGCGCCGCCAAGGCGGAGAGCCCGCTGCGCCGCCGCGCCGGCGGCAAGAGCGCGGCGGCCCTGCGATGATCGGCAATCTCATCGTCGGCGGCCTCGCGGCCGGCTGCCTCTACGCGATGGTGGGCATCGCCATCGTGATCGTGCTCAACATCACCGACATCGCCAACTTCGCGCAGGGCGAGATGGCGATGGTGACGACCTTCTTCGCCTACTGGCTGCTGGACGACGTGGGCCTCGCCTGGTGGCAGGCCGTGTCGATCGCCGCCGTGTTCGGCCTGCTGCAGGGCATCATCGTGCAGCAGGTGGTGATTCGCCCGCTGATCGGCAGCCCGGTCCTGTCGGCCATCATCGCCACGCTCGGGCTGAACGTCGTCCTCAACAGCCTCGCCGGGCTGATCTGGGGACACCAGACCTATACCTTCCCCTCGCCCTTCGCCTTCTCCGCTCCCTTCCACCTCGCGGGCGTGGCGATCCCCGTCGACAGTGTCGTGAACATCGCCGTCGGCCTCGCCATCATCGCCGGCATGACCCTGTTCCTGCGCGCCACCTGGACGGGATTGGGGATGCGGGCGGCGAGCCAGAACCAGACCGTGGCGCGGCTGATGGGCGTGTCGATCACCAGGTCGTCGGCCATCGCCTGGGCGCTCGGCGGGCTGGTCGGCGGCATCGCCGGCATCCTGGTGGCGCCTTCGGTCTTCCTCGACACCAACCTCATGGGCGCCCTGCTGATCAAGGCCTTTGCCGGCGGCGTGCTGGGCGGGCTCAACAGCATGATCGGCGTCTTCCTCGGCTGCCTGGCGCTCGGCGTCTCGGAGAACCTGGCCGGCGCCTATCTCTCGCCGTCCTTCGCCGATGCGATCACCTTCATCGTGATCATCGCCGTGCTGATCGTGCGCCCGGAGGGTATTTTCGGCCGCGTGAAGGTCCGCAAGGCGTGATGGCCGCGGCCGACATCGCCGGCCCGCCGCGTCGGCGGGCCTCGCGCAGCCTGACCGCGAGCCTCGTCGGTCTCGGCCTCGTGCTGGCCTGCGCCGCGCCGCTCGTGCTGAACGGCTACGCGCTCTATCTCCTGACGCTGGCCGAGATCTTCGCGCTGGTGGCGCTCGGGCTCAACCTGCTCACGGGCTATGCCGGGCAGATCAGCCTTTGCCATGCCGCCTTCTTCGGCGTCGGCGCCTACGCCACCGCGCTGCTGACGAGCAAGGCGGGGCTGCCCTACCTGGTCTCGCTGCCGCTCGGCGCGCTCCTCACGACGGCGATCGGCGCGATCGCGGCGGTGCCCGCGCTTCGCCTCAAGAGCCTCTATCTCGCCATAGCGACCCTGGGCTTCGGCGTCGTGCTGCAGAAGATCATCTTCGAATGGCGCGACCTCACGGGCGGCGGCGGCGGGCTGCAGCTCGGCGCACCGACCATCGCCGGCCAGGAGCTGGGCGCGACCGGCCTCTACTATCTCACCCTGGCCTTCGTGGTGCTGGGCCTGTGGGGCGCGTGGAACGTGAGCCGGGGACGCACCGGACGGGCGCTGCTGATCATCAAGGAAAGCGAGATCGCCGCCGCCTCGCTCGGCATCCCTATCGCGCGCTACAAGGTGACGGCCTTCGCCATCAGCGCCTTCTATGCCGCGATTGCCGGCGGCCTGTTCGCCTACCTGGTGCGCTACATCAACCCCGAGAGCTTCAACGTCAGCCTGTCCATCGCCTTCCTGAGCATGGTGGTGATCGGCGGCCTGGGCACGATCGGCGGCTCGATCGTGGGCGCGGCGTTCTATGTCATCGTCCCCGAGCTGCTGCGCGGCATCAAGGATGCGCCGGGCCTCGTCTTCGGCGTGCTGCTGGTCGTCGTCATGGTGTTCATGCCGCGCGGCCTGTGGGGCGTGCTGCGCCAGCTCGCGGGGAGGCGCTGAGATGAGCCGCCTCGCCATCGAGAACGTGTCGGTCAATTTCGGCGGCGTCCATGCGTTGCGGGACGTCAGCTTCGCGTTCGATGCCGGCTCCATCGTCGGGCTGATCGGGCCCAACGGCGCCGGCAAGAGCACGCTGCTCAACTGCATCTCCGGCATCACCCGCCCGACGGCGGGCCGCGTGCGCCTCGACGGGACGGTGCTCTCGACGCGGGCGGCGTCGGCCGTGGCGGGGCTGGGGATCGGCCGCGTGTTCCAGCATCCCGAGCTGGTCCTCGACCTGTCGGTGCGCGACAACCTCCTGATCGCCTGCCACCGCTCCCTGGGCTACGGGCTGGTCAGCGAATTGCTGATGCTGCCGACCGTGTGGCGCCGCGAGCGCGCCGCCGCCGAGAGGGTCGCGGAGGTACTGCGGCGGCTGGGCATTGCCGACGCCGCCGACTCCGAGGTCCGCAACCTGCCCTACGGCCATCGCAAGCTCATCGATCTCGGGCGGGCGCTGCTGATGGATATCGGCTTCCTGCTGCTCGACGAGCCCATCGCCGGCCTGAACGATCCCGAGATCGCACATCTGACGGAGCTCCTTTTGGCGCTCCGGCAGGAGTTCGGCTTCGGCATCCTGGTGGTCGAGCACAACATGCCCTTCGTGTCGCGCCTGTGCGAGAGGCTGGTCGTGCTCGATCTCGGCCAGCTCATCGCCGACGGCCCGCCCGCCGAGGTGCTGGGCGACGCCCGCGTGATCTCCTCCTATCTCGGCGAGGCCGCCGATGCTTGAGGTGGCCGATGCTTGAGGTGAAGGACCTCAGCGTGCGCTACGGCTCGGTCGAGGCGCTGCGCGACGTCTCCATCCGGGTGGACTCGGGCCAGCTCGTCGCCATCCTGGGCGCCAACGGGTCGGGCAAGTCGACCCTGCTGCGGACCATCAGCGGCATCGCCAAGCCCGCGTCGGGCAGCATCGCGCTCGACGGAACGGCCATCACCGGCCTGCGCCCCGAGGAGATCGTGCGGCGCGGCATCGCCCACGTGCCGGAGGGCCGCGGCATCCTGCCGGACTTCACGGTGCGCGAGAATCTCATGATCGGCGCCTATGTGCGGCGCGGCCAGGACGTCGCGCCGGACTATCGGCGGGTCTTGGAGATGTTCCCGTCGATCGAGCGGCGCGAGCGCAAGCTCGGCTACACGCTGTCCGGCGGCGAGCAGCAGATGCTGGCGATCGGCCGCGCGCTGATGGCGGCGCCGCAGGTGCTGCTGGCGGACGAGCTCAGCCTCGGGCTGGCGCCGATCGTCGTCAGGCAGGTCTTCGCCAAGCTCGACGAGGTGCGCAAGACCGGCGTCACGGTGTTGGTCGTCGAGCAGAATGCGAGGCTCGCCATGAAATTCGCGGACTATCTCTACGTGCTCAAGTACGGGCGCGTGGTCATGGAAGGCGCGCGCGAGACGTTCGAGCGATCGACGTCCCTGGTCGACGCCTATCTCGGTGCCTGAGCCATGCACGACTATCCGCTGAAGCAACGCACCATCGGGCATGTGCTCGCCGACAAGGCCAGCCGCGTCGGCGACCGCACTTGGCTGATCTACGGCCAGGACCGCTACAGCTACGCCGAGGCGCACGATCTCTCCAACCGCTACGCCAACGGCTTTCGCGCGCTCGGCATCGGCAAGGGCGACCACGTCGCCGTGATGCTGCCCAACTGCCCCGAGTTCATCTGGGTCATCTGGGGGCTGGCCAAGCTCGGCGCGGTGGCGGTGCCGCTCAACACCGCGGCGCGCGGCGAGCTGCTGCGCTATTTCATCGGCCAGTCCGATTCGATCGCGGCCGTCGTGGCCGCCGAGTGGGCGCCCCGCGTGGCCGAGGCGCTCGGCACCGAGCACAGGGTGGGAGCGTTCGTCACGCTGGGCGGCGGCGAAACCGATCTGGCCGGGCTCGGCCGGCCGGTGGTGGATCTCGCTTCCTTCGCCGCGGCGCCGCCCGAGGAGCCGGACCGCGACGCGGTGCTGGCGAGCGATCCGCAATACATCATGTACACGTCGGGCACGACCGGCCCGTCCAAGGGCGTGATCAGCCCGCATTCGCAGGCCCATGGCGTCGGTCGCTCGCTGGCGCTGAATTTCGGCTGCCGCCCGGACGACGTCCTCTACACCTGCCTGCCGCTCTTCCACGGCAACGCGCTCTGGTACTCCTGCTACGCCGCCTTGTGGGCGGATGCAGCGCTCGCGGTCTCGCCGCGCTTCACCGCCTCCGGCTTCTGGGACGAGATCCGCGCGGCCGGCGCGACCCAGTTCAATTCGCTGGGGGCGATGACCAACATCCTGCTGCGCGCGCCGGCCTCGCCGCGCGATCGCGAGCATCGCGTGCGCCAGGCCATGATCGTGCCGCTCTCGCCGCAGACCTATCGGGAGGTGTCCGACCGGTTCGGCGTGCAGGTGACGTCGCTCTACGCCATGACCGAGACCTTCGCCGTGACCATGTTCACGCCGGACGACCCGGAGAGCAAAGGCGCGTCGGCCGGCCGGCCGCGCGGCCTGGCGGAGCTGCAGATCGTCAGCGACGAGGACGCTCCCCTGCCGACGGGCGAGGTCGGCGAGATCTGCGTGCGGCCGCTCGAGCGCGGCATCATCATGGCGGGCTACTACAAGATGCCCGAAGCCACGGTGCGCGATACGCGCGACCTGTGGCTGCACACCGGCGACCGCGGCTGGCTGGACGAGGAGGGCTATCTCTTCTTCGTCGACCGCAAGAAGGAGGCCATCCGCCGCCGCGGCGAGAACATCTCCGCCTACGAGGTCGAGATGCTGATCTCCAAGCACCCCTCGGTGCTCGAGGTCGCGGCCGTGCCGGTCGCCTCGGAACTCAGCGAGGACGAGGTGATGGTCTACGTCGTCTGCCGCGACGGCCATCGCGTCAGCGAAGAGGAGCTGGTGCGCTTCGCCAACCGCAACATGGCGCACTTCATGGTGCCCCGCTTCGTGCATTTCATCGACGCGTTGCCGAAGACGCCGAGCGAGAAGATCGAGAAGTACAAGCTCAAGGTCTGGGCCGAGCAGAACCGCCAATCAATTTGGGACCGCGAAGCGATCGGGCTGAAGCTCGAGCGGTGATCGCGGCGGGATTTCAACGTGGGAAGAAGGGACGAGGAGACGATCCATGCAGAAGAAAATAGCTGAAGTTGTGCTGTCGCGGCGCGCCGCCTTCCTGGCGGGTGCGGCGATGATCGTCACGGCGATGCCGGCACAGGCGGAGGAGACCCTGAAGGTCGGCATGAGCGGACCCTTCTCGGGCGGCCTCTCGCTGCTCGGCCAGAGCGTGCGCGACGGGGTGGAGGTCGCCTTCGCCGAGATCAATGCGCAGGGCGGCGCTTCCGGCCGCAAGCTGCAGCTCATCGCCGAGGACGACGCCTATGAGCCGATGCGCACCATCGCCGCGGCGCGCAAGCTCGTGGAGCAGGACAAGGTTGCGGCGCTTCTCGCCGTCACCGGCACGGCGCCGTCGGCGGCCCTGCTGCCGTTTGTGACGGAGAGCAAGACACCGCTGCTCTTCCCCTACGCCTTCGCCCATTCGCTGACCACGCCCGTGAAGCGCGACGTCTTCACGACGCTGCCCGAAGTGCGCGTCCAGATGCAGGTGCTCGCCAACTACATCCTGAAGACGCTGAAGCAGACCAAGGTGGCGGCGATCTACCAGAACGACGATTTCGGCCAGGATGCCGTGGCCGGCCTCGAGGAGCGCTTCGGCCGCGACAAGATCCCGCTGGTCAAGCTGCCGTTCGACCGCGGCACGACCAACTTCAGCGGCGTCGTGGCGCAGGCCAAGGCCGCGGGTGTCGAGCATGTCGTCTTCCTCGGCATCCCGAAGGACGCCGCGCTGGTCATGCGCGAGGCCAACAATCTCGGCTGGAAGCCGCAGTTCAGCGGTCACAACGCGCTGGGCGACCCGCAGACCTTCAAGCTCGCCGGCCCGCTGGCGGAGGGCGCACTCGCCGTCGCCGTCATGGAGCCGCTCGATTCCGACAAGCCCGCCGTCAAGGCTTTCATCGCCGCCCAGCAGAAATACAAGTCCAGCACCAAGCCGACCACCTACAGCATGCACGGCTACCTGGCGGGCAAGCTGTTCGCCGAGGTGCTGAAGCGTTCGGGCGGCAAGGCGGACGAACCGTCGATCGTCGCGACGCTTGAGGCCATGAAGAACTACGATACGGGCCTGATGGCGCCGATCACCTTCTCGCCCACGCAGCATGCGGGCGCGCTGGCCGGCGCCATCATGAAGGCCGAAGGCGGCAAGTGGAAGATCATCACCGGCTGGCTGCAAGCCGACTGAGCAGGCGCTCTCGATGCGCGCCGTGATCGCCGACAGGACCGGGCCGCCGGCGGTATTGCGCGTCGCCGAGGTGGCGGCGCGCGAACCGGGGCCGCGCGAGATCCGGATCGCCGTCGCGGCCTGCGGCGTCTGCTTCCACGACGTCGTGGTGCGCAACGGCACCTTCCGGCGCGGCGTCGAGATGCCGGTGATCCTGGGCCACGAGGTCGCCGGCACGATCGACAGGCTGGGCTCGGAGGTGCGCAACTTCCGCCCGGGCGATCTCGTCGCCACCACGATCCACAGCCATGTCTGCGGCCATTGCCAGCATTGCCGCAACGGCCGCGAGACGTCCTGTCCCGAGCGCGTCTTCCTGGGCGATGCTGGGCTGAACGGCGGATATGCCGAGCTGGTCTGCGTCGATGCCGACGCGGCGCTGGCGGTACCGGCAGGCGTCACAGCGGACGAGGCCGCCATCGTCGCCTGCACCATCGGCACGGAGCTCAACGCGGTGCGTGATGTCGGCCAAGTCCGGCTGGGCGAGCGCGTGCTGATCACCGGCGCGGGCGGCGGTCTCGGCCTGCATGGCGTGCAGCTCGCGCGGCTGGCCGGCGCCTTCACCATCGCGGTGACCACGCATGCGGCCAAGGCCCAGCGCATCCGCGAGGCCGGCGCCGACGAGGTCGTCGTCGTCGCCAAGGGCGAGGATTTCTCCGCCGAGGTCCGGCGCCTGACCGGCGGCGCTGGCGTCGACGTGGTGATCGACAATGTCGGCAGTCCGGTCTTCGAGGCGGTCCGCCGCAGCGCCGCCTACGACGCGCGCATCGTGCTGGTAGGGCAGCTCACCGGGGACTTCGTCTCGCTCAATCCGGCGCAATTGTTCCTGCGCAACGTGTCTATCCTGAGCGCCAAGGGCGTGTCGCGTTCGCAATTCGCCGACGCCCTGGATCTCGTGGCGCGCGGCCGCCTGAAGCCCGCCGTCGAGCGGGCCTATCGGCTGGAAGAGGCGGCGGAGGCGCACTCCGTCGTTGAGGCCGGCCTCGCGACGGGGCGAGTTCTGCTCAAGCCATAAGGATGCAACCCATGCCGTCATCTCGCGACCAGAGCGCCCGCACCGGCCAAGCGGTCTCGCTCGCCTGGCCACAGTCCGATGTCGCGCTTGCCACGATGATCCGCGAGCGGGAGATGAACACGCTCAGCCTCGAGCTGCTGGACGAGCTCGATGCCGCCCTGACGGAGAGCGTGTCGGCCGGTGCGCGCGCCCTGATCGTGACCGGCCAGGGCCGCGCCTTCTGCGCCGGCGCCCATCTGCGCTACTTCACCCAGCCCGACCCGCGCATAGGTGCGGGGGGCTTTGCGCTGCGCGACAACTACCTGCGGCGCATCGCCGAGCTGTTCGACCGCATCGAGACCTTGCCCATACCGGTCGTCGCCGCGATCAACGGCTTCGCGCTGGGCGGCGGCTGCGAGCTGTCGCTCGCCTGCGATCTGCGCGTCATGGCGGACAACACCAGGATCGGCGTGCCGGAGACCCGCATCGGCGCCCTTGCCGGCGCCGGAGGGGTCCAGAAGCTTCACCGCTTCGTGGGCCGCGGCAAGGCGCTGGAATGGGTCATGCTCGGCAGCCACGTGACGGCTGAGGAGGCGCTCCGGCACGGCCTTGTCACCTCGGTGCACGCGCCGGCGGACCTGCTGGCCGCGGCGATGGAGCTGGCCGTGCGCTTCCGCACGCTCGGTCCACGCGCCGTCGCGCAATCCAAGGCCTCGGTGCGGCTTTGCGGCGACGCCGATCTCACGACCGCCCGCAATATCGGCCTCGAGGCGCTCGCCATGCTCATCGATGGGGCCGAGTGGCAGGAGGGCATGAAGGCCTTCATTGAGAAGCGCCCGCCGCGCTTTCCGCCGCTTTAGGGATCACGCGTCGATCAGGTGATTGCGGAAGCGCTCGCGCAAGGCGAGCTTCGAGATCTTGCCGGTCGCCGTCATCGGCAGCGCTTCGACCGTCACGACGTCGTCGGGCAGCCACCATTTGGCGATGCGCGGGCGGAGGTGGTCGAGCACCTCCTCGCGGGTGGCGGGCCGCTCCTGGTCCGGCACGATGATCAGCAGCGGCCGCTCCTCCCACTTGGGATGATAGGCGGCAATCACCGCCGCCTGGCGTACGCCGGGCACGCTGCAGGCCAGGTTCTCGATCTCGAGCGAGCTGATCCACTCGCCGCCGGACTTGATGACGTCCTTGGTGCGGTCGGTGATGCGGAGGTAGCCGTGGCCGTCGAGCGTCGCCACGTCGCCGGTCGGAAACCATCCCTCGTCGTCCAGCACGCTCTCGTCGGCGCCGAAATAGCCCTTCGCCACCCAGGGGCCGCGCACCCACAAGGCGCCCGGCGTCCTGCCGTCGCGTGGCGCCTCGGTGCCGTCCTCGCGCACGATGCGCGCTTCGAGGCCCCAGCGCACGCGACCCTGCTGGGCCAGCACCTCCGCGCGCTCGACCTCGGCAAGCGCCGCAACGGCGGGTGTCGGCGTGGCGATGGTGCCGAGCGGGCTGGTCTCGGTCATGCCCCAGAGCTGCAGCACGGTGCAGCCGTAGCGCGCCAGCTCGTCGATCATCGCGCGCGGCACGGCCGAGCCGCCGATGCCCGCCCGTGTCAGCGGGGCGATGCCCTTGCCGGTCCGGCGCAGATGGTCGAGCAGCATGGTGAAGACCGTGGGTACGCCGACGGTGAAGGTGGTGCGTTCCGCGGAGATCAGCTCCTGCAGGCTTTCGCCGTCCAGCTTGGGGCCGGGCAGGACCAGCTTGGCGCCGGTCATGGCGGCGAGATAGGGAAAGCTCCAGGCATTGGCATGGAACATCGGCGGGATGGCGAGCAGCACGCTCTCCGCCGAGAGGTCGAACGAGCCGGGCTGGCAGGCCGACAGCGCGTGCAGCACGGTCGAGCGATGGGAGTAGAGCACGCCCTTGGGATTGCCCGTCGTGCCGGAGGTGTAGCAAAGGGTCGAGGCCGCGCGTTCGTCGAACGAGGGCCAGGGATGGGAGTCGCTTCCCTCTTTCAGGAAGGACTCGTAGTCGACAACGCCCGGCAGGCCTTCACGGCGCTCGCCGAGGGCCTCGCGGCCGCCCAGCACGACGTAGCGGGCGACCTTTGGCAGGGCCGGCGCCAGCGGCGCGATCAGCGGCACGAAGGCAGGATCGAGGAACAGGATCCGGCTGCCGCCATGATCGACGATGTACTCGATCTGGGGGGCGAACAGGCGCGGATTGACCGTGTGCAGGACGGCGCCCATCCCCGACACGCCGAAATAGAGCTCGAAATGCCGATGGTGGTTCATGGCGAGCGTCGCGACACGGTCGCCTCGCCGGATGCCAGCCGCCCGCAGCGCCGAGGCGAGTCGCCGTGCGCGCGCCGCCGCCTCGCCATAGCCGTAACGGTGCTCGGAACCGTCGCCCTCGCGCGACACGATCTCGGCGTGCGGATGGTAACGTTCGGCGTAGTCGAGCAGGCTGCTGATAAGCAGCGGCGTGTCCTGCATCAATCCGAGCATGCCGGCCTCCTCTAGGCGAAGCTGAAGCCCATCGTGCGGCCGTAGTAGTAGAGGCCGCCATCCTGGACGATCAGCGCCAGCGCGATGTCGTCGTCGCGCACCTCGCCCTCCGTCTTCGGCGCATTGCGATGGTCGTGCGCGGCGCCGGCCGGCGTGAGCAGCGTGACATGCCGGGTCCAAGGGAAGGTCCCGCCCTCGATCGTCGAGGCGCAGCGCGCCTCGCGCAGGGCAAGCACGAGGGCGGCGGCGTTGTGGCGATGCGGCCGCTGGGACTTGCCGGGCCGTACGGCGTTCAGGGTCAATGTCATCGCCGGCAGGCAGGTCCCCAGCCCTTCGGTGCGTTCGCTTGCCATGAACAGGGCCCGGCCCGGCGTGTCCGGCGCCATTGGCCGGTCGTAGAGGCTGCGCAGTTCGCGGGCGATGTCGTCGCTGCGATAGTGCGTGGGTTCGATGGGCGTGCGCGTCGCGATTTCAGGACGCACGGCCTGGAAGGCGAGCGCCGGCTCGTCGGTCGCGAGACCCACAGGACCGCGTCCTCGTCGGCTTTCCACGTCGAGGCGATGCCACCCGGCAGCGCCAGCATGTCGCCGGCGTGCCAGTGCAGCGTCTCACCGTCGCGTTCCAACGTCCCCTGGCCGCGCAGCACGGCCCAGATCTCGCCGCTCGCGGCCAAGGCGCAGGCGAGCGGCTCGCCTTTGCGCAGGCGGGCATAGCGCGCCAGCATGAACGGCGTGGTCGCGGCATAGTCGGTGCCGAGCGTCGCGCAAAGGTCGAGCGGGATGAAGCCCGTCGGCGCCCCGTCGTCAAAGGCCAGGTTCATCTGCGCGACGAAGGCCTGCGGCGAGAGGGGCGGCCGCTTGATGTTGAAGCCCTTCTCGACCGGCACGTAGCGTGCCCGTTGCGCATGGATCGACATGGCCGGTCCTCCTGTCACAGCGCCATGAAGCCGCCGTCGGTGCACAGCACGTGCCCGACGACGAACGAGGCGGCGTCGGACGCCAGCCAGACGACCGCCTCCGCCACTTCCTCGGGCCGGCCCATGCGGCGCAGCGGCAAGCCGGCGGCGACGGCGTTCATGTCCATGATCCTGGAGGCCAGCATCATGTCGGTGACGACGCGGCCGGGCGCCACCGCGTTGATGCGCACGCCTTTCTCCGCGTATTCCATCGCCGCCGAGCGCGCGAGCGAGATCACGGCGGCCTTGGACGCCGAATAGAGCGCGAGACCGGGATTGGGATTGCGCAGGCCGCTCACCGAGGCGTTGACGACGATGGCGCCGCCGCCACGCTCCGCCATGTGGCGGATCTGGTGCTGCAGGCAAAGATAGACGGACCGGACGTTGGTATCGAACACCCGGTCATAAAGGCCGGCATTCTGCTCGGCGACGGCCGCGCGCGGCTCCTGATAGCCCGCATTGTTGAAGGCGACGTCGAGGCGGCCGTGATCGGCCACGATCCTGCTGTGCAAGGCGGCGAGCTCTTCGGGCCTGGTGACGTCGGTCGGGATAAACCGGCCCGTGGCGCCGATCTCGGCGAGGGCGGCCACGGCCTTGTCGCCCGCCTCGCGGCGGCGGCCGGCCATCACGACCAGCGCGCCGCGGCGGGCGAAGGCCAGCGCGGCGGCGCGCCCGATCCCGGTCGCGCCGCCGGTCACCAGGACGACCTTGCCGTCAAAGTCGTGCATCGGCTTCCCCGGCCATGCGCGAACGGTCGACGATGGCGCGCTGATCGAGCCCGGCGGGGAGGCTGCCGTAGGCCGACCCGCCGTCGCCGTCGAGACGCGTGGCGCAGAAGGCGTCGGCCACGGCCTGCGGCGAATGGCGGATGAGCAGGCTCGCCTGCAGGGCGACCGCCATCCTCTCGACGATGCGGCGCGCCCGCGCCTCGTGTTCCTCCGGCGCGCTGAGCTCGGTTTCGAGCCGCTCGATCATGCGGTCGAGGCGCCGGTCGCCGCCCTTCGCCCGGCGCACCTCGTCAAGAAAGACGGACACGCTCTGCGGCGACCGGTTGGCGGCGCGCAGCACGTCGAGGGCGATGATGTTGCCGCTGCCCTCCCAGATGCCGTTGAGCGGCGCTTCGCGGTAGAGGCGGGCCATCGGCCCTTCCTCGATGAAGCCGTTGCCGCCGTGGCATTCCAGGGCCTCGTGCACGACGCCGACAACGCGCTTGCAGTTCCAGTACTTGCCGACCGGCGTGCCGATGCGCACCAGCAGCCCGGCCTCGGCATCGCCCGCCTGCTCGTCGTCGACGGCGCGCGCCAGCCGGAAGGCGAGCAGGGTCGCCGCCTCGACCTCGAGAGCGAGGTCGGCGACCACGTTCTGCATCAACGGCTGGTCGACCAGCCGCCGCTGGAAGGCGCGACGGGCGGTCACGTGATGGATCGCCTCGGACAGTGCCCGGCGCATCAGCCCGGCCGAGCCGATGGCGAAGTCGAGTCGCGTCAGGTGGGTCATGGCCAGCGCCGCCTTGATGCCCTGTCCTTCCTCGCCGACCAGCCAGCCCAGCGCGCCGCGATACTCGATCTCGCTCGAGGCGTTCGACTTGTTGCCGCACTTGTCCTTGAGGCGCTGGATCAGCAGGCGATTGCGCGTGCCGTCGGGCAGCCATCCCGGCAGCAGGAAGCAGGACAGGCCGCGGTCGGTGTGCGCCAGGGTGACGAAGAGGTCGCTATGGGGCACCGAGAAGAACCACTTGTGGCCGTCGATCCGGTAGGCCTCGCCAGGCCCGCGCCGGGGACCGGCGGGCCGGGCCGTGGTCTGCGTCGCGCGCAGGTCGGAGCCCGCCTGCTTCTCCGTTAGGGTCATGCCGACGGTGCCGCCGGTCTTGCTGTGCATGGGCGCCGCCGTCGCGTCGTAGCGCGTCGAGAGGATGAACGGCTCCCAGACCGCGGCGAGGTCCGGCTGCAGGCGCAGCGCCGGGACCGCCGAATAGGTCATGCCGAGAGGGCAGCAGATGCCGCTCTCGCCCTGGTTCCACAGATAGGAGAGCAGGCCGCGCGCCACGTGCGCGCCGGGCCTGGCGGCGGTCCAGGCGAGGGCATGCGTGCCGTGGCCGATCGCCAGCGACATCAGCTCGTGCCACGCGGGATGGAAGGCGATCTCGTCGATGCGATGGCCGAAGCGGTCGTGGCTCCTGAGCTCGGGCGTATGACGGTTGGCGTTGCGTGCCAGCTCGGCGACATGGGCGCTCGCCACCGTCGCGCCGGCATCGGCAAGCAGCGCGTCTGCCCATCCGACGTTCTCGCGCGCGACGATCTCCTTGAGCAGCAGGTCGCCGGTGAAGGCGTTGTGACCGGCCAGCGGCGTCGCCTGGTTCATCACCTCGTGCGTGGCAAAGCCGTCGGCCGGCAGTGACGGCAGACGGGCAAAGGGGTCGGCGGCGATGTCCGGGATGAGGTCGTTCATGCCTTGTCCTCCGCCATGCCGGCGCTGGCGCGCAGGCAGAACTGGGTGATCTGTTCGATGAGGTGGCGGTCGGCGCGCGGTCCGGTGCCCCTGGCGGGCGCCAGCGGCCCGACCAGAGCCTCCATGAAGGCGCCGACGATGCAGGCCGCGGCCACGGCGGGGTCGAGCCGGGGGAAGGCGCCGCGCATGATGCCCTCGCGCAGGATGCGCTCGAAGCAGCGCGCCAATTGCGCGCGGTAGTCGAGACGCACCGTCTCGACCTCGGGATCGACCGGCTCGGCGATCAGGGCATAGGCCAGCCGGCGCCCGCGCAAGGCCCGGCTGGCGAAGGTGCGGATGGCGGAGGCGAGCTTGTCGCCCGGTGAGCCGTCGGCGTCGGCCACCGCCTTCACGATGCCAACCTCGCGGGCCGAGACGGTGGCCACGATCTCGGCGCAGAGCTCGGCCTTGGACGACCAGTGACGATACACCGTCCCCGTGGCGACACCGGCCTTGGCGGCGACGTGATCGACCTGGGCGGCGGACCAGCCGCCATCCGCCACGAGATCGCGCGCTGCCGCCAGGATACGGGCGCGCTTGTCGGCCAGTCGCCGGCTCGCTCTCTCGGTCTGCCTATAGACCACGTTCGCCTCGCTGCGGCCCGCCAAGTTCCGAACCAGGGTTCATTTGTAAGAAATGAACTTCAGTTCACATCTTGAGTCAAGCGTTCCGTCCCTGCCGTCGCCGGCGCGCTTGACGCTGTCGGAAAAGTGAACCTAGTATTTCAATATAGAAAACGATCATTCAGGTATTTTGAACGATGTATTCGACGCTGGTCCGCGGCATCGAGGTGCTGGAGATTCTGGGAAGAGCAGGAGAGCCGCTGGGGCTCGCCGAGATCGCGCGCCGCCTCAAGACGTCGAAGTCGGGAACGCATGGCCTGCTGGCCGCGCTGGTGCGCTGCGGCTACGCCAACCGTATGGCCGGCGGCATCTATTCGCTTGGCCTGAAGGCCTGGGAGATCGGCCGGTTCGTGCCGACCGATCGACTCGTGCAGGCCGCTGCGCCGGTGATGGACCGGCTCGCCTCCACCGTGAATGACGGCGTGATCCTGGGCGTGCTGTCCGGCTTCGATGTCGCCTATGTCCACCTGGTCGGCAGCCCGCAGGCGGTTCGCGTTCATGCCGAGGTCGGGCAGCGCATCCCGGCGCACTGCACGTCGACGGGGCTGGCGCTGCTGGCGTCGCAAGGCGCGGACTATGTCGAGCAGGTGCTGCCCAAGCAGTTGCCGGCCGTCGCGCCGGAAACCATCACCGACCCCGAGCAGCTTCGCCGCGAGATCGCCCGCGTACGCGCCCGCGGCTATGCGATCAATCGTGGCGGCTGGAGCGCGGAGGTCGGCGGCATTGCCATGACCGTCCCCTGCAACACGGCCTACGGGCCGGCCGGCCTCTGCATCGCGGTGCCGCGCTATCGCATGACGGCGCGCTGGATCAAGAGCAGCGTCGCGGCGCTTGCCGCCGCGAGCGTGGAGATCGCTGACGCCCTGCCGGATTCGCCGAGACTGGCGGCGTGACGGAAACAGGCTCGCCGTCCTGGCGCATCGGTGTCGATGTCGGCGGCACCTTCACCGATCTCGTGCTGGTGGCGCCGGGCCGCGGCGTCCGGGTGTTCAAGGTTCCGTCGGTTCCCTCCGACCCCAGCCAGGGTGTGCTGAACGCGCTGGAGCGCGCTGCCGAGAGCGAGGACCTGTCGGTCGGACGCCTGCTCGGCTCGTGCTCCCTCTTCGTGCACGGCTCTACCGTCGCCACCAACACGGTACTGGAAGGCAAGGGTGCGCGCGTGGGCTTGTTGACGACGGCGGGCTTTCGCGATTCCCTGGAGATCCGCCGGGGCGCGCGCGACAACCCATGGGATCATCGAACGCCCTATCCGGCCGTCCTCGTGCCACGCCACCTGCGGCTGGCGGTGCGCGGCCGCATCGACAGCAAGGGGAGGGAGACCGAACCTCTCTGCCTCGACGATGTCGGCGCGGCATTGAAGGTCTTTCGCGAGCAGGATGTCGAGGCGATCGCCATCTGCCTGTTCAACGGCTTCGCCAACGCCGGGCACGAAAGGACCGTGGCCGAGGCTGCCCAGGATTTTCCCGGCGGCTTCATCTCGCAATCGAGCGAGATCGCGCCGATCATCGGGGAATACGAGCGTTCCTCGACGGCGGTGTTGAACGCCTATGTCGCGCCGCGAACGCTGTCCTATCTCCGCTCGCTCAATGCGCGGCTGGGCGAGCTCGGACTGGGCTCGCCGATGCTGCTCATCCAGAGCAACGGCGGCGTGGTGTCCGTGTCGGAGCTGGGCGACCGTCCGGTGACGCTGCTGCTGTCCGGCCCCGCGGCCGGCCGCGGCGCGCTGCAATTCTTCAGCGAGGCGATCGGCTCGAACGACCTCGTCTCCATGGAGATCGGCGGCACGAGTTGCGACGTGATCCTGATGAGCCGGGGAGAGGTCGGCTTCACCGACCTGCTCGACATCGGCGGATACAAGTGCGCGAGCCCGGCGATCGAGGTCCATACGATCGGCGCCGGCGGCGGCACGATTGCGCGCGTGGATGCGGCGGGCCTGCTCCAGGTCGGGCCGAAGGGCGCCGGCGCCTATCCCGGGCCGGCCTGCTACGGGCTGGGCGGCCGTGATCCCACCATCACGGACGCGCATGTCGTGCTGGGGCGGCTCAAGGCCGGACCTTATGCGGGCGGTGCGGTAACCATCGACGGCGATCTGGCGGCCAAGGCGATCCAGGAAGCCGTCGCGACGCCGCTGGGCCTGCCGCTCGAGCGGGCGGCGGCCGGCATGATCCAGCTCATGGAGCAGAAGCTGCTGCATGCCGTCCAGGGCGTCAGCTCGGAGCGCGGCCATGACCCGCGCCGGTTGACCCTTGTCGCTGCCGGCGGCGCCGGCCCGTTGCATGCGGTGGCCGTCGCGCGCCCGCTCGGCTCGCCGCGCGCCTACGTGCCGCGCCTGTCGGGGGCGTTCTGCGCGCTCGGCATGCTGCACGCCGATGTCCGGCACGACTATGTCCGCGTGTTCTTCGACAAGCTGGACGGCGCAGAGGTCGAAAAAGCCGAGGCCGTCTTCCGCCAGCTCGAGCAGCAGGCGAGGGCGACGCTCGCGCGCGAGGGCTTTGCCGCCGCCGACACGCGGATCCTGCGCGCGCTCGACCTGCGCTACATCGCGCAGCAGTGGGACATCACCGTCGCGGCGGACGACGCCTTCGAGCGCGCCGCCATCCGCCGCGATTTCGAGGGCGAGCACCAGCGCCTGTTCGGCCATATCCAGCCCGGCGGCTCGATCGAGATCACCAAGCTCAGGGTCCAGGCCTTCGGCCGCATCCCTCGCCTGGAGAAGATCGAGGCTGCGCGGGCCACGAGCGATCCCCGACCGATCGAGCGGCGAGGGGTCTGGATCGATGCCGCCACGGGTTGGGTCGAGACGCCGGTCTATGACGGCGCGGCGCTGCAGGCGGGCAACGTCATCGTCGGGCCGGCGGTGGTCAATGAAATGACGACGACTCTGCTGGTCGGCAGGAACGACCGGATGTCGGTCGATGCCAGCGGCAACTACAGCATCGAGATAGCGAGATAGAGATGGCACAGGCCGATCCCATCACGCTCGCGCTGATACAGAACCGCTTGGATCAGATCGCCAAGCAAATGGGCTGGGTCATGATCCGCACATCGCGCAGCCCGATCTTCAACCAGTCGCACGACTTCTCGTGCTTCCTCACCGACGCCGAGGGAACGCTCGTCTCGCAGGCCGACGGCATTCCGATCCATACCGGCGGCGGCGGCTTCGCGGTGCGCGCCCTGCTCAAGGCGTTTGCCGGCCGTATCTCGGAAGACGACGCCTTCCTGCTGAACGACCCCTATGTGGCAGGCGGCAACCACCTGCCGGACTGGGTGGTGGCGCGGCCGGTCTTCGCGGGCGCAAGCCTGGTCGCCTTTGCCTGCAATCGCGCGCACCAGTCCGATATCGGCGGCGGCGCGGCGGGCACCTACAATCCGCAGGCGACCGAGATATTCCACGAGGGCATTCGCCTGCCGCCGCTGAAGCTGGTCGAGCAGGGCCAGACGCGCGACGACCTGTGGCAGCTCCTGCTGATCAATTCGCGCTGCCCGGACCTGCTCGACGGCGACCTGCGGGCCATGCTCGGCGCCACGCGAGTCGGCGCCGACGAGCTGCGCAGGGTCGTCGATGATTTCGGCCTGGCCGAGACGACCGCGCTGTTCGGCGACATCCTCGACTACGCCGACCGCAGGCTGCGCGCGGCGATCCTCGAGCTGCCGGATGGGGTCTATCGGGCGGAGGAGCGATTCGACAACGATTGCTTTTCGCCGGTCAGGGTGGCCCTGCGGCTGACGCTGACCAAGAGCGCCGACCGGATCACGGTCGATTTCACGGGCACCGATCCGCAGATCCGCGGCTTCAAGAACTCGTCCCTCGCCAACACCTATTCCGCGGTCTATGCGGGCATCGCGTCGTTCTTCGACAGCGACCTGCCGCGCAATGAGGGAACCTTCCGTTCGGTGTCGATCGTGGCCCCGAGCGGCACGGTCGTGAACGCTCTGCCTCCCGCTCCGCTCACGATGTGCACGGTGTTTCCCGCTCACGAGATCATGCACATGATCTGGTGGGCGCTGGGGCAGGCCGATCCCAAGCGGTCCATCGCCGGCTGGGGCAAGAACGTCTTTCCCGTCACCTCGGGCCGGGACGCCTCGAGCGCCACCTGGGTCATGTACAACTGGGGCGGCAATTCCGGCGCCGGCGCCGTCGCCGGCCGCGACGGCTTCAACCAGATGGGGCCGATGATCACCCTGGGCGGGCTCGTCCTGCCCAACATGGAGACCTACGAGCAGCTCTATCCCATCACGGTGCGCCGCCATGAGCTGCGCGCGGATGGCGGCGGTCCGGGGAGCCATCGCGGCGGCACCGGCGTGGAGTTCGAGGTCGATATCCACGATGCGGCCGAATACTCCTTCCGCGGCGAGGGAACGACGCGGCCGACCGGGCTCGGCGTCGAGGCGGGGCGAGCGGGCGCGATCGGCGAGGTGCGCGTCACCGAACCGGAAGGCGCTTCGTACAGTCCCGATCCCTACTGTCTGAAGGAACTCGGGCCGGTGCGCCTGACCATTCGCTCGCCCGGCGGCGGCGGGTTCGGCAACCCGTTCAATCGTCCGGCGGATCTGGTGGCGCGCGATGTCCTCGACGGATTGGTCAGCCGCGAAGCCGCCGAGACCGATTATGGGGTCGTGCTTGGGCGCGATGATTGCAGGGTGGATGTCGCCGCGACGGAGCGGCTGAGAAGGGAGAGGGAGCGATGCGTGAGATCCTGAGGAACGTCTGTGCAAGCCTGTTCTGCGTGAGCCTTGCCGGCTGGGCGGCGCTAGCCGCCGCCCGGGCCGACGAGTTGCCGGTGACCGACAAGGTCCCGGCGTCGACGACCAAGATCCGGGTGATGACCTACAACGGCGCCTATACGTCGCTGCCCGTCCACATCGCCAAGGATCTGGGCCTCTACGCCAAGTACAATCTCGATGCCGAGCTTGTCGTGGTCAATTCGGGCCCTGCCGGTGTGGCGGCCCTGCTCGGCGGAAGCCTCGACTTCATCGAGCCGCCGACGGATCAGATCATCGAGAACCAGATCAAGGGGACCGACCTCAAGATCGTCGTCGGCAACGAGGTCAAGAACTTCTTCAACCTCATCGTGTCCAACAAGGTCAAGCTTCCGGCCGCCGGCAGCGGCTATCAGGACGTGGTGCGGGCCCTCAAGGGACAGCGCATCGGCGTCAACGCGCTGGGCGCGTCGACCCATCTCATGATGAACGCCCTGCTGAAGGGCGCCGGCCTCAAACCCGACGACGTGACTTACGTCGCCGTCGGCTCGACCAACACGGCACTGGCCTCCTGGCAGGCGAACCGCATCGACGCCGACATGAGCTTCACGCCTTTCCCCGAGATCATCGCGGCGCTCGGCACGGGGCACTCGGCGGTCGATCTCAGCAACGGGCAGGGCCCCGCGGTGCTGCAAAAGCTGGGCGGCGCCTTCGAGGGCTTTTCGGCCAAGGCGTCCTATATCCGCGAACATCCTGACGTCGTGAACGCCTTCATCAAGGCGCATGTCGAGGCGATGAAGTGGATCAAGGATCCGGCGAACCGCGCGAAGCTGATCGAGGAGGTCGGCAAGTACGTGAACACGTCGATCATCCCGGAGGACAAGCGCAGCCAGACCGTCGGCCTGATGATCGACAACTACAATCGCTTCTTCGGCTACACGGTCGACCGCGGCGCCATCGGGGCCTGGAACGAATACCTGATGGAGAACAAGCTGATCCCGCATCCGGTCAAGGCGGAGGACGTGATCTACGCCGGGGCGCCCAAGCCTTGAGTTTGGGCGCGGAGAGCACCGCCGGCATCCTGATCGAGGATGTCGTCCACTCCTACCGGGGAACGGGCAGGAGCCTGACGGTGCTCGACCGCATTTCGCTCTCCATTCGGCGCGGCGAGTTCGTCGCGCTGGTGGGGCCGAGCGGCTGCGGCAAGACTACTTTGCTCGACATATTGAGCGGTCTCACCGGGCTGCAGCACGGCCGTGTCGTGGTGGGCCGCGCTCCGCCCGCGGTCGGGCGTGCCGATACCGCGAGGATGTTCGCCCGCGACGCGTTGCTGCCCTGGCGGACCGCCTACGCCAATGTCGACTTCGCCATGTCGACGCGCAATGCGGACCGCGACAGGCGTCGCGCGGTCATCCACGAGCTGCTGGACGATGTCGGGTTGAGCGGCTTCGAGCATACCTTCCCCCGGCAGCTCTCGCAGGGAATGCGGCAGCGGGTCGCTCTGGCCAGGACGTTCTCGCTGGAGAGCGACTTCGTCTTCCTCGACGAGCCGTTCGGCGCCCTCGACGCGCAGACCAAGCTCGTGCTGCAGGACAAGCTTTTGCGGCTCTGGGAGAAGATGCAAAGCACGGTCGTCCTTGTCAGCCATGATCTCGCCGAGGCCGTGGCGCTGGCCGACCGCGTCGTCGTCATGTCCGCCCGGCCGGGCCGCATCGCCGCCGACATCGCGATCGATCTTCCGCGGCCGCGCTCGGTCGCCGCCCTGCAAAGCATGAGCTCCTATCACGAGCTCTATTCCCGCCTGTGGGGCGAGCTCGAACGCGCGACCGGCGCAGCGATGGGGAGCTGAGGTGGCAAGCTCCGCTGACAGCGACGCCGTGTCGGCCCTGCCCGATGGTGACGGCGAGAGGCAACGCCGGCACAGGAGGTTCGTCCTGGCGGGGCGGCTTGTCCTGCTCGTGGTCGTTCTCGGCGCCTGGGAAGCGCTGGCGCGCACCGAACTTCTTCCCGCGGCGTTCATCGGCCAGCCGTCGCAGTTCCTGCCTCTCCTGGTCGACGAGCTGCTGAGCGGCAAGATCGCCATCGCCGCGGTGGACACGCTCGCGGCCACCCTGATGGCCTTTGCGCTGGGGGGCATCCTGGCGCTCGCGACGGCGCTCGCGCTTGCCGTGTCCCCGACCCTCAAGGAACTGGTCGATCCGTTCATCGACGCAATGAACGCCCTGCCGCGCGTGGCTCTGGTGCCGTTGTTCATCGTGTGGTTCGGCCTGGGCACGCTGTCGAAGGTCGTTTCCGGCGTGTCGCTCATGTACTTCATCCTGCTCTACAACACGCTCGCCGGCGCGCAATCCGTCGATCCGGATCATCTCCAACTCTCCCGCAGCCTCGGGCTGTCGAAGCGCGAGATCTTCCTGAAAGTCGTGATACCCACAGCGATACCGTCGATCTTCGTCGGGCTGAGGCTCGGCCTGGTCTACACGCTGCTTGGTGTCGTCACGGCGGAGCTCATCGCCGGCGGCAAGGGCCTGGGCAGCCTGATCAGCTACTATTCCAACACTTTCGACGCCAACGGCGTGTTCGCGGTGCTGCTGGTCCTGATCGTCCTGGCCGACGCGCTGTCGATGGTCATGACCCGCGTCGAACAATGGCTCACGCGGTGGAACAGGTAGGACGCAATGACATCTCTACCGAAGCATGGAAAATCCTGGAGCGAGCTCGACGGCGAGATGGATGCCGCCCGCAAAGGCGACGTCGATTGGCGCCGCGGCAGGGTCGGAGTCTATATCCACTATGCCGGCGAGGAGGTCCTCGAGGTCGCCAAGAAGGCATACCTGAAGTTCTTTTCCGAGAACGGCCTTGGCCCAAAGGCGTTTCCGAGCTTGGCCCGCTTCGAAAGCGATGTCGTGGCGATGACGCTGGGCCTGCTGCAGGGTGGCGCCGAGGCGCGCGGCGCCATGACCACAGGCGGAACGGAGAGCATCTTCCTGGCCGTGAAGTCGGCGCGCGATTGGGCGCGCCTCGAGCGGCCCGGCATCGAGCGGCCGCAGATTGTCGTGCCGCAGACGGCTCATCCCGCCTTCAACAAGGCGGCCCACTGGCTCGGCCTGGACGTGCAGCGGGCTGCTGTCGGCCGGGATTTCCGCGCCGATGCCAACGCCATGGCGGCGGCGATCGGGCCACGCACGATCATGCTCGTGGGATCGGCGCCGGCCTATCCTCACGGCGTCATGGATCCGATCGCCGACATCGCAGGGCTTGCGGTGAAGCATTGGCTTTGGATGCATGTCGATGCCTGCGTCGGCGGCTTCATCGCGCCGTTCGCAAAGATGCTGGGCGAGCCGATCGGCGATTTCGACTTTGCCGTGCCGGGCGTGGTGTCGATGTCGGCCGACCTGCACAAATACGGCTACGCCGCCAAGGGCGCCTCGACGGTCCTCTATCGCGACGCCGAGGCGTTCCAGTTTCAGGCCTACTCTTTTTCCGACTGGCCGCGCGGCCTCTACTCGACCCAAACCCTGGTGGGCACGCGGGCGGGCGGCGCGATCGCCGCTGCCTGGGCGGTGATGAATTTCCTGGGCGAGGACGGCTACCGCGCCATCACGCGCCGCATCCTGGACACCCGAAAGGCGATCGGCGAGGGCGTCGCGGAGCTGGGGTTCGCGGTCTGGGGCGAGCCTCGGCTCAGCATCCTGAGCTACGGATCCGCGCAGGTCGACATCGCCCAGGTGGCGGATCGGCTGTCGACGCGCGGTTGGTTCGTGGGACGCCTGGTCGAGCCGCCCGGCATCCATCTGATGCTGAACCTGACCCACGAGCCGGTCGTCGGGCAATATCTCGGCGACCTCGACTGGGCCGTCAACGAAGTTCGCGCCGGCCGCACACGCAAGGTCGAGCAGGCGGCGACCTACTGAGCGGCAACGCCGGAGCGGAGGAGGCCAGAGATGAACAGGGGTTCGAACGCGGATCCGATCTTCCAGCGTGAACTGGGCCGCGACTATCCCACCATCGACCGTGGCGAAGGGATCCATCTCTACGACACGGCGGGCAAGCGCTATATCGACGGGGCGGGCGGGGTCTTCGTCACCAATCTCGGTCACGGCAACCAGCAGGTCATCGAAGCGCTGGTGGCGCAGGCCCGCCGCGTCAGCTTCGCCCATACCGGAACCTTCACCAGTCAGGCCGCCATCGACTTCGCGACCAAGCTTCTCGGTTTCGCGCCGATGGGATTCGCCAAGGTCTGGATGTCGACGTCCGGTTCGGCCGCCAACGAGACGGCGATCAAGCTGGCGCGGCAATATCACCTTCTGACCGGCAATCCCGAGAAGACCCGCGTCGTGGCGCGCTGGAACAGCTATCATGGCAGCACGCTCGGCGCCTTGTCGCTCACCGGCCAGCCGCGGCGTCGCGAGCCGTTCGAACCCTATCTGCTCGACTTCCCGCATATCGATCCGCCCTACTGCTATCGCTGTCCGGCCGGCAAGGACCCGGCGACCTGTCACATGGATTGCGCCGACGAGCTCGAGAAGATCATTCGCCTGGTCGGCCCCCAGTACGTCTCTGCGTTCATCGTCGAGCCGGTTGCCGGCGGGCCGCTCGGCGCGCTGGCTTCGCCGGACGACTACTTCAGGCGCATCCGCGAGATCTGCGATCGCTACAACGTCCTGCTGATCGTCGACGAGGTCGTCTCGGGTATCGGGCGGACCGGCCGGAACTTCGGGGTGGATCATTCGGGCGTCATCCCCGACCTGATCACCGTTGCAAAGGGAGTCGGCGGCGGCTATGTGCCGATCGGCGCGACACTCGTCCATCAACGCATCTATGAGGCGTTCGAAGAGAAAGCCTCCTCGTTCCGGCACGGCGAGACCTTCACCGGCCACGCCCTGGTTTGCGCGGCGGGCCTTGCCACCCTGACCGAGATCGAGCGCAATAACTTCGTGGAGCGCGCGCAATCCGTCGGCGACTATTTCGGCAGGGCGCTCGAGGGGCTGCGCCGCCTGCCGATGGTGGGCGACGTCAGGGGGAGGGGACTTCTGCGAGGCATCGAGCTGGTTCGCGACAAGGCGACGAAGGTGCCGTTCGCGCGCTCGCGGCAGGTCGGCGAACGGGTGGCGGCGAAGGCCGCCGCCGATGGCCTGCTGATTCTGGCGAATGCCGGCTGTGTCGACGGCGTCGACGGCGACACGCTTGCGCTTGCCCCGCCGTTCGTGGTCACCGAGTCCGATATCGACGAAATCGTCGGCATCCTGGCCTCCGCCATTCAATCGGTCGCAAGCGAGGAGCTGCCGCAGCTCAGCCCGAGATAAGGCTCGTCACGATCGAGACTTCCGACGTCAGCGTCCGGTGCACCGGGCAATGATCGGCGATTTGCAGCAGGCGTGCCCGCTGCTCGTCGGTGAGCGGACCGTCGAGCTCGATCAGCCTTTGGATGCGGTCGATCTTGCCCTCCTTGGTTTCGCAGTTGGCACAGTCCGTCGCGTAGATCTTGCTGTGCTCCAGCCGCACCCTAACCTTCTGCAGGGGCCATTTCTTCTGCCGCGCGTACAGGCGCAGCGTCATCGCGGTGCAGGCGCCGAGCGCCGCCACCAGGTAGCGATAGGGATCTGGACCCGTGTCGTTGCCGCCGTTGGCGACCGGCTCGTCGGCGAGCAGCAGGTGGCTGCCGCTGCGGATGGTCTCGGCAAAGGGCCCGGCGTCGCTGTCCTCGACAACGACGAATTCCGGCGGGAAAGGTCCGGCGGTGCCGCTCATGGGGGTCCTCCTTCAGTCTCTTGCCGGACCCGGGGATTGCGGACAGCTCGGCGAGGGGCGCATCTGCAGAGCCCGCAGATCGGCTGTCACCGTGATCGGTCCGGCGTCGACGGTCACGCGATCCAGCACACCCAATTCGAAGAGTCGCGCGCCGAAGGTGAACAGCGGCTTGTGCCGCGGATCGTCGCCGCGCGAGAAGCTCATGACGACGGGCCAGGACTTGCCGGGGATGAGCACGGGCTTGTCCGCCGGCGGCCGGCGGCGCAGCGTGCCGGCGTCGATCCGGCGGACCTCCACCCGGAAGGCATCGCCGATCACCTGCGCGTCGAAGCTCACCGTCGGGAACGTCGCCGCACCACCGCGCAACCGTTCGATGATGTGATCGATCGAGGCGACCGGCATCAAGGTGGGCGAGGGCAGCAGGATCTCCTCGGGGCCGTCCGGCGAGACGATCTCGGCGCGCAGGTTGCTGCCGGCACGCTGCACCTTGCCGCGGACCTCGCGCTCGGCGCCATTTCGAATCTGCACGGTGCGATAGCGCAAGACATCGCCCGAGCGTTGCTCCTCGCTGTCGAGCGTGGAGGCGACGTCGATCTTCCAGGATGCCGACAGCGCGATCTCGCCCTTGACCGCGCGCATGAGATGCCAGCCATCACAATCCAGTGAAAGGTCCTGCGTCGCGGTGCCGACGCGCGGTGAATTGGCCGCCGCCCCCAGCCGTAAGGTGTACTCTGCCCGATGCGGCCGCATCTGGGCCGATGCCCAGTGTGGCCAGAGCAGCGCTCCGGCCGAAAGGAAACACATCAATGCTCGCATCGGCACCACCATGAGGCAGCGCCGGCGGGCAGGTCAATCGCCAGTTACCCTGTGGGGGCTGGACGTATGGAATGGCAATGCCCACACTTGATGCGTCGTCCCGGAAACCGAACGGCATGAGCGAACACACGGATTTCTTTGCCGGCCAGATGGCCGCGCTTGGTTTCACCCCTCCCGAGCTGTCTGCCGGCCAACCCGGCCCGACTGCCCTCGAAGCCGCGGACCGCTCCATGCGTTGCTGGTCCAGCCCGCATGTCGGACCGTTGCCGCCGGGCTCGGACGCGCACAAGCGTGAAGTCTGCAGGATGTTCCGCGAGACCTTCAACGCGTACCGGCCGTCGGTCATCGCCTGGCCGAAACTGAGCCCGGAGATGCTACGGCGGATGACCTCGCTGCCGATCTGGGACATTGCGGTGCATACGGAAGGCCGGGCGCGCCTGCGCTTCGCCTCCTATGCGGCGGCGGTCGGGGATCCCGAGGTGCGGGACGCCGTCATGCTGAATGCCTGGGAGGAGAACCGGCACAAGGAAGTGCTTGCCAATCTCGTCGCGACCTATGGAATCCCGCTGGCGCCCGAACCGGCCTACCGGCCGCCGCGCGATCCGGAATGGATGTACCTCGTCACCGGCTATTGCGAATGCATCGACAGCTTCTTCGCCTTCGGCCTGTTCGAGCTCGCCCGCCGCTCCGGCTTCTTTCCCGCCGAACTGGTCGAGACTTTCGAGCCCGTCATGCAGGAGGAATGCCGCCACATCCTGCTGTTCGCCAACCTGGTGGCGTGGCAGCGGGCGACCCTGCCGTGGTGGCGACGGATCTGGTTCGAGCTTCGGATCGTGGCGGCCTGGATCTATATCGCCTGGGAGCGTCTCGTGCTGGCGCGCAGTATGAGCGAGGGCAAGGGGACTGACCAGGACAGCAACTTCACCATGACCAGTGCCCAGGCGGTAACGCCCGTCAAGATCGGCGTCCGCGACCTCATGGCGGTCTGCCTGGAGGAGAACGATCGCCGCTTCGCCGGATACGATCCCCGGCTGGTTCGTCCTGCGACGGTGCCGGCGGCGGCCAAATTCATGCTTTTCGTCACTGGCCTTCGGAAGAGGAAAAAGCTGTATCCGCCGAAGGGGGAGACGGCCGCGGACCCGCTCGACCTGTCCCGCTCGCCTTCCGGCAGAGCGCCTGCGGAAACCGGCGATTTGGCCTGATTCACCATATTCGGCAAGGCCTTGAGGCCATGGGCGGCGGTCGCCGACCTCGCTATAACCTCCGGATGACATCAGTGCCGGTGATCGCCGCGCGCGCCGGCATGCCGAAAGTGATTCTGCAATGAGCGCATCCCTGCAGCCGGGCGATCCGGTCCTTGTGACGGGCGCCTCGGGATTTCTCGGGTCGGCCGTCGCGCGGGCGCTGATCGCCCGCGGGCTGCGCGTGCGCGCGCTCGTGCGTCCCACCAGCCCTCGCGACAACCTCGAGGGCCTGGCATGCGAGGTCGTCGCCGGCGATCTCACCGATCAGGCGTCCCTGGCGGTGGCCCTGCAGGGCATACGCTACCTGTTCCATGTCGCGGCGGACTATCGTTTCTGGGCGCCCGACCCCGCGATCATCCTGCGCGTCAATGTCGAGGGGACGCGCAGCCTGATGCGCGAAGCGCTGGCGGCAGGCGTGGAGCGCATCGTCTACACGAGCAGCGTCGCGGCGCTGAAGGTGGCAGGCGCGACCGGCCCGGTCGACGAGACGGCGCGGCTCACGCCGGAGGAGGCCATCGGCACCTACAAGCGCAGCAAGACGCTGGCCGAACGGGCAGTCGAGGCCATGATCCTCGGCGACAAGCTGCCGGCCATCATCGTCAATCCGACCACGCCGATCGGTCCTCGCGACATCAAGCCGACGCCGACCGGACGCATCCTGCTCGACGCAGCGCGCGGGCGCATCCCGGCCTTTGTCGACACCGGCCTGAACTTCGCCCATGTCGACGACATCGCGGAAGGCCACCTGCTGGCCTTCGAGCGCGGCCGCATCGGCGAGCGTTACATCCTGGGCGGCGAGAACGTCCTGCTGCACGAGCTGCTGACGGCAATCGCGGGCCAGATCGGCCGGCGCGCGCCGCGCATCCGGCTGCCACGCCCCCCGCTCTTTCCTCTGGCCTATGGCGCCGAAGCGGTCGCGCGCTTCACCGGCAAGGAGCCGCTGCTGACCGTCGACAGCCTGCGCATGTCCCGCTACCGCATGTTCTTCACCTCGGCGAAGGCCGAGCGCGACCTGGGCTATCGCAGCCGTCCCTACCAGGAGGGCGTGATCGATGCCCTGGCCTGGTTCCGCAAGGCTGGTTACCTGACATGAGCTGGGTTGACGCTCTTGGCCTGCTGTCGCTCGCGATCTGGCTCTACCTGCTGGTCGGGCGCGGGGGATTCTGGCTGGCGCGCGAGCGCGACGACCGCGAGCTCCTTCCCGAGCCCAGCCACTGGCCGAGCGTGGTGGCCGTCGTGCCCGCGCGCAATGAGGCGGATGTGATCGCGCAGTCGATCGGAAGCCTGCTGCGGCAGGACTATCCGGGCTCCTTCCGCGTCGTGCTGGTGGATGACGGCAGCGACGATGATACCGGCCGCGCCGCCTTGGCTGCCGCCGGCGCGGAGGCGGGAAGGAAATTCGAGGTGCTGCGCGGATCGGCGATGCTGCGGGGGTGGACCGGCAAGGTCTGGGCGCAGCAGCAAGGCGTGCAACACGCCAGGTCTTCCGGCGAAGCGCCCGACTATCTGCTTCTGACCGATGCCGACATCGGCCACGCGCCGGACAACCTGCGCGCGCTGGTGGCGCGCGCCGAGCGCGGCGGCTTCGTGCTGGTCTCGCTGATGGCGCAGCTCTCCTGCCGGAGCTGGTCGGAGCGTTTCCTGATCCCGGCCTTCGTCTTCTTCTTCCAGATGCTCTATCCGTTCGGCTGGGTCGCCCGGAAGGAGCGCAGGATCGCAGCGGCGGCGGGCGGCTGCATGCTGGTGCGCCGCGAGGCGCTCGAACGGGCCGGCGGAATGGCCTCGATCCGGTCCGAGATCATCGACGACTGCGCCCTTGCCCGGCGGCTGAAATCCGAAGGTCCGATCTGGCTCGGCCTGACCCGGCGCGCCCTGAGCTTGCGACCCTATGGCGGGGTGCGGGACATCGGCCGCATGGTGTCGCGGTCGGCCTACGCGCAGCTCGACTATTCGCCGCTGCTGCTGGCGGGAACGTTGGCCGGCATGGCGATCACCTACCTGGTGCCCGCGTTGCTGGCCCTGTTCGGATCAGGGCTGGCGCAGGCTGCCGGACTCGCCGCGTGGCTGCTGATGGCCGCCATGTTCCAGCCCATATTGCGATTCTACCGGCTCTTGCTGCTGTGGGGTGCGGCGCTGCCGCTGATCGCCGCCTGCTACGCGCTGTTCACCCTGCAATCCGCCCTCGAGGTATGGCGCGGCCGCGGCGGCATGTGGAAAGGTCGCGCCCAGGCGATGGCGGGTGACCTATGACCGGGGCCGCGGATTTTGCCTCGCGCAAGGGCCATCGGGACGAGAATTTCCCGGTCGCGTCCTGGCTCGTGCGGCGTGAGCTGCGCGCACCGATCCTGGCCTTCTATCGGTTTGCCCGTGCGGCCGACGACGTGGCGGATCATCCAAGCGCCGCGCCCGAGCAGAAGTTCGAGCAACTCGCCCGGTTGGAGTCCGGACTGCGCGGAGAGGCTGGCGGCGATGCGCAAGGCGCCGCGCTGCACGCGGTGCTGCAGGCGCGGGGCCTCAGCGACCGGCACCCGCTTGATCTCCTGGAAGCCTTTCGCCGCGACGTTACCAAGCGGCGCTACGCCGACTGGGCGGAGCTCATGGAGTACTGCCGCTATTCGGCGGCGCCGGTCGGCCGTTTCGTTCTCGACGTGCATGGCGAGTCGCCGACGCTGTGGCCCGCCAACGACGCGCTGTGCACGGCTCTGCAGGTGATCAACCACCTGCAGGACTGCGCCAAGGACTATCGCGACCTCGATCGTGTCTATGTTCCGCTCGACGCGCTCGAGGCACATGGCGCGGGCGTGGACGCCCTGGCGACGACGCAAGCGTCCCCGGCCTTGCGACATACCATCGAGGGGCTGGCGCGGCGCACCGGCGGTCTGCTCGAACAGTCGCGACCGTTCGCCGGCGACATCGCGGACCGCCGCCTGGCGCTGGAAGTCGGCGTGATCCAGGCCCTGGCGGAGGATCTTGTCGCGCGACTTATACGCCGCGATCCGCTTTCGCAGCGTGTCCATCATCGTCCCGTCGAAGCGATCGGTCCGGCGCTGCGTGGCGCGCTCGCCGTCGCCGTCTGCTGGCTGGGGCGGATCGGACGGCACAAGCAGCCACGGCTGCGCGGGGGACGGGGATGAGCGCCCAACTCCAGGCCGAGACCGATGATGCGGCGCTGCAGGCGCAGATCTCGGGCAGCTCCTTCTACACCGCCATGCGCATCATGCCGAAGGCGGAGCGCGAGGCCATGTTCGCCATCTACCGCTTCTGCAGGATGGTCGACGATATCGCCGACGATGGCACGCGCGCGCGACCCGAGCGCGCCATCGAGCTCGATCGCTGGCGCGCCGATCTTGGCGCTCTCTACGATGACAAGCCGGCGGGCCGGGCAGCGTTCCTCAAGGGAGCCGTCCGCGACTTCGGCCTGCGGCAGGCCGATTTCCTCGCCGTGATCGACGGCATGGACATGGACGTCGCCGCCGACATCCGCGCGCCCGATCGCGCCACGCTCGATCTCTACTGCGACCGCGTGGCATGCGCCGTCGGACGCCTTTCCACGCGCATTTTCGGCATGGACGAGCAGCCCGGCCTCGAACTGGCACATGAGCTCGGCCGCGCCCTGCAGCTCACCAACATCCTGCGCGACCTCGATGAGGATGCTGCAATCGGCCGTCTCTATCTGCCGAGCGAGCTGCTGGCCAAGGCCGGCATCGCCACTGCCGACCCGTCGGCCGCGATCGCCGACGCGCGAGTCGACGGCGCCTGCCGCGCGCTGGCCGCGCAGGCGCTCGATCATTTCGCCGCTGCCGGCCGCTTGATGCGCTCCAGGCCGCGCGGCCGGCTGCTGGCGCCCCGGCTGATGGCCGCAGTCTATCGCACTCTGCTGCAGGACATGCTGGCGGAAGGCTGGGCGCCGCCGCGCCGCCATCTGCGCATCGGCAAGCCGAGGCTGTTGTGGATCGTCGCTCGATGCTGCCTGTTCGGATGACGGGCGCCGCCGTACCGTGTCGCGTGCACATTGTCGGGGCGGGGCTGGCCGGTTTGTCGGCGGCCGTTGCCTTGGCGAGCCGGGGCGTCGCGGTCGTGCTGTCGGATGCGGCCCGGCAGGCCGGTGGGCGCTGCCGCTCCTACCATGACGGCATGCTCGACATGGTGATCGACAACGGCAATCACCTCGTGCTCTCCGGCAATCCCGCCGTCGGCCGCTATCTCAAGGCCGTCGGCGCGGAGGACCGGCTGATGGGGCCGTCCCAGGCGGCCTTTCCCTTCTTCGACGTCGCCAATGGCCGGCGCTGGAGCCTCCGCCCAAACGACGGCGCTCATCCCGTGGTGGATCCTGGCCGCCGGCCGGCGCGTGCCCGGCACCCATGTCGGCGATTATCTGGCCTTTGCGAAGCTGATGCGGCGCCATCCCGGGCGGCGCATCGACGAGGTGCTGCCCTGCCGCGGCGTCCTGTGGGAAAAGTTCCTGCGGCCCTTGCTGGTGTCGGCGCTCAATACGGCGCCGGAGGAAGGCTCGGCCGATCTTGCCGGCGCGGTGATGCGCGAGACCTTCGCCAAGGGCGGCAGCAGCATCCAGCCGCGTGTCGCCACGCCCAGCCTGGCGGCCGCCTTCATCGATCCCGCCCTGCACCGTTTGCGCCGGTCCGGGGTCGAGATCCGACTCGGCCGCCGCCTGGTCGCCGTGAAACTGCAGGACGGCCGGGTGAACGGATTGACCTACAGCGACGGCGAGGAACTGCTGGGCCCGCGCGACAAGGTGATTCTGGCCGTGCCACCCTGGACCGCCCAGGAACTGCTGCCCGGGCTCGCCGCGCCCGACGCTTTCCGCGCCATCGTCAACGCGCACTTCAAGATCGCACCGCCCGCCGGCGCGCCGCTTCTGCTCGGCCTGGTCGGCGGCACGGCGGAATGGGTCTTCGCCTTTCCCGACCGGCTGTCCGTCACGGTCAGCGCCGCCGATCGCCTGCTCGACAGGGAGACATCGGACCTGACGGAGCTTCTCTGGCGCGACGTCGCGGCGGCCCATGGCCTGGCCGGCCCGACGCCGCCCTGCCGCATCGTGAAGGAAAAGCGTGCGACCTTCGCTGCCACGCCGGCGCAGGATGCGCGGCGTCCCGCGTGCGCCACACGCTGGTCCAACCTTTTCCTCGCCGGCGATTGGACCGACACGGGATTGCCGGCAACCATCGAAGGCGCGCTCCGCTCCGGCGAGAAGGCTGCCGAGCTTGTCCAATCCGGTGTACCCGCTTGAACTCATGAATGATGCCCCCGACGATCTCGAGTTCGGCATAGGCCGAGCCGCGCAGGCGCTGCTGAGCGAGCAGCGCGGCGATGGGCACTGGGTTTTCGAGCTCGAGGCCGACGCCACGATCCCGTCCGAATACATCCTGCTGCGCCAATATCTCGGCGAAGCGGACGATCCCGAGCTGGAGCGCAAGATCGGCGTCTATCTGCGCCGCATCCAGGGCGAGCATGGCGGCTGGCCGCTGTTCCATGGTGGCGCCTTCGATGTCAGCGCGTCGGTGAAGGCCTATTTCTGCCTGAAGATGATCGGCGACAGCCCCGATGCGCCGCACATGGCGCGCGCGCGGGCGGCGATCCTGGCCCATGGCGGAGCGATGCGCGCCAACGTCTTCACGCGCATCCTGCTGGCGCAGTTCGGCGAGCTCTCCTGGAAGCACGTGCCGACCATCCCGGTCGAGCTGATCCTGCTGCCGCGCTGGTTTCCCATCCATCTCTCGCGCATGTCCTACTGGGCGCGCACCGTGATGGTGCCTCTGCTGGTGCTGGCGGCGCTCAGTGTACGGGCGAAGAACCCGCGCGGCGTGCGCATCCAGGAGCTGTTCGCGACGGCGGCCCAGCCACGGCCCAAGACCTTGACCCATCAACAGCGCGGCTGGGCGCTGTTCTTCAACGGGCTGGATCGGGTGCTGAAGGTGGCGGAACCGTTCTGGCCCAAGGCGCAGCGCCGGCGCGCCATCGAACGCTGCCGGGTCTTTGTCACCGAACGCCTGAACGGCGAGGACGGGCTGGGCGCCATCTATCCCGCCATGGCCAACGCCGTGATGATGTACGACGCGCTGGGTTATCCGCCCGAGCACCCGGACCGCGCCATCGCCCGCCGCGCGCTCGACAAGCTGCTGGTCATCCGCGATGACGAAGCCTACTGCCAGCCTTGTGTCTCGCCGGTCTGGGATACCGCGCTGGCGGCCCACGCCATGATGGAAGTGGGTGGAAAGGACACCGTTGCTGCCGCCCGGCGCAGCCTCGCCTGGCTGTTGCCGCTGCAGGAGTGCGAGGTGAAGGGCGACTGGGCGGAGCGCCGTCCGGACGTGCGCCCCGGCGGCTGGGCTTTCCAGTACCGCAACGCTCACTATCCCGACCTGGACGATACCGCCGTCGTGGTCATGGCCATGGATCGCGCGCGCCGGGACTTCTCGGCAGGCGAGATCTATGACGAGGCCATCGCGCGCGGCACCGAATGGACGGCCGGGCTGCAGAGCCGCAATGGCGGCTGGGCGGCCTTCGATGCCGACAATGTCGACCACTATCTCAACAACATCCCCTTTGCCGATCATGGCGCGCTGCTCGACCCGCCGACGGCCGACGTGAGCGCGCGCTGCATCAGCATGCTGGCCCAGCTCGGGGAGGCGAAGGACAGCCCGCGCCTGCGGTCCGCGATCGGCTATCTCGAGCGCGACCAGATGGCCGACGGGAGCTGGTTCGGACGCTGGGGCGTGAACTACATCTACGGCACCTGGTCGTCGCTGTGTGCGCTGAACGCCGCCGGCCTGGACGGCGCGGCGCCCAGCGTGCGCAAGGCGGTGGACTGGCTGGTGTCGATCCAGAATCCGGACGGCGGCTGGGGCGAGGACTGCACCAGCTACAAGCTCGACTATCGCGGCTACGAGCCCTTTGCTTCCACTGCCTCGCAGACGGCGTGGGCGCTGCTCGGGCTGATGGCGGCCGGGGAGGTGGATCATCCGGCCGTGGCGCGCGGCATCGCCTATCTGCAGCGGACCCAGGACGCGACCGGCCTGTGGCCGCAGGACGCCTATACCGGCGGCGGCTTCCCGCGCGTCTTCTACCTGCGCTACCACGGCTATCCCAAGTTCTTCCCGCTCTGGGCGCTGGCGCGCTATCGCAACCTCAAGCGCAGCAACGCCCGGCGCGTCGCACACGGGATGTGATGATCCTCGCCGCGACGGGCCTGCAACGGGAACGGCGCATCGTCGCCGGCCCCGAGGTCGAGGTCGTCGCAGGAGGCGGCGACCATGGGCGGCTGGAGGCCGCGCTCGAGCGGCTCGCCTCGACGGCCCGCGGCATCATCAGCATCGGCATCGCCGGCGGACTCGCGCCCGAGCTGCGTGCGGGCGACTGGGTGCTGGCCGACGCAGTCCTCGCCAATGGCGAACGCCTGCCGACCGATCCCGGCTGGACCGGCCGGCTCGCCGGCCGCCTGACCGGGGCGGCGAGAGGCCTGCTGCTCGGCTCCGATACCATTGTGTCGGAAGCCGCGGAAAAGGCCGCGCTGCACCGCGCGACGGGCGCTCTCGCCGTGGATATGGAATCGCATGTCGCGGCGCGCGTTGCGCGGCGCCATGGTCTGCCCTTTGCTGCCGCGCGTGTGGTTTGCGATGCGGCGCGTCGCACGCTGCCGCCGGCCGCCCGTGTCGGCATGAAACCGGACGGCACGATGGATCTGCCTGCCGTCTTGCGCGCTCTGTCCATACAGCCGAGTCAGCTTCCGGCCTTGATCCTCACCGGCCTCGAGGCGGAGCGGGGCTTCCGGTCGCTACTCCGCGGCCACCGCCGTCTTGGCGCCGGGCTCTGCGGTCCTGATCTCGGCGAGCTTGCGCTCGACATGCCGTGAGAACACGAACTCCGCCGGCCGCTGATGGTCGATCGGGATGTCCTTGGCCATGGCGCCGTCCGTGCGCACGCCGCGCAGGCTGACCGCCAGCGCCTTCACCGGATGGCGCATCATGTCCTTCACGGCCGAGGCCTCGAAGCCGGAATGGACCATGCAGTCGGCGCACTTCTCGTAGTTGCCGACGCCGTACTTGTCCCACTGGGTGTCTTCCATCAGCTCGCGGAAGGTCTTGGTGTAGCCTTCGCCCAGGAGGTAGCAAGGCTTCTGCCAGCCGAAGACGGTGCGAGTCGGGTTGCCCCACGGCGTGCAGTGGTAGGCCTCGTTCCCGGCGAGGAAGTTCAGGAACATGATCGACTGGCTGAACGGCCATTTGCGCCCGCCATCGCCGCGCGACAGGATCCCGCGGAACAGCTCCTTCGTCTTGGTGCGATTGAGGAAGTGCTGCTGGTCCGGCGCGCGCTCGTAGGCGTAGCCCGGCGAGACGGTGATGCCGTCCAGGCCCAGCGCCTTCATGTCGTCGAAGAAGGCGGCGACGGCGGCGGGATCGGCGTCGTTGAACAGCGTGCAATTGATGCTGACGCGGAAGCCCTTCGACTTGGCCAGCCGGATCGCCTCCACGGCCTTGTCGTAAACGCCGCGCTGGCACACCGACTTGTCGTGCATGGCCTGGTTGCCATCCAGGTGGATGGACCAGGTGAAGGCGGGATGCGGTTGGAAGTCGTCGATCTTCTTGGCCAGCAGCAGCGCGTTGGTGCACAGGATCACGAACTTCCCGCGGGCCAGGAAGCCTTTGACGATCTGCGGCATCTCGCGGTGGAGCAGCGGCTCGCCGCCGGCGATCGACACCACCGGCGCGCCGCATTCGTCGATCGCCGCCATGCACTCGTCGTACGACAGGCGCTGATTGAGGATCTCGTCGGGATAGTCGATCTTGCCGCAGCCGGCGCAGGCCAGGTTGCAGCGGAACAACGGCTCCAGCATCAGCACCAGCGGATAGCGCTTGCGGCCGGCGAGATGCTGACGCAGCACATAGGTGCCGATCCGGGCGGCCTGCAGAAAAGGAATTCCCACGCTCCGCTCCCTTACTGGTCCGCCGGCTCGAGCGTCGTGCCAGCCGGCATGCGCAGCTCCTTGGGCAGCCGGAATTCGAGGGTCTCGCGCACGCCGTCCATTTCCTCCACCTCGACCGGGCCATGCCGGCGCAGCGCATCGATGACGTCGAGCACCAGCTCTTCGGGCGCAGAGGCGCCGGCGGTCAGGCCCACGGTCTTTACGCCCACGAGCCAAGCCGCATCGAGCTCGCTGCCATCGGCGATCAGGTAGCTCGGCAGGCCTTTTTCGATGCCGATCTCGCGCAGCCGGTTGGAATTGGAGCTGTTCTTGCTGCCCACCACCAGCAGCAGATCCACGACATCGCAAAGCTCGCGCACGGCCGACTGGCGATGCTGGGTAGCGTAGCAGATGTCCGCGACGTCCGGGCCCTGCAGGTCGCGGAAACGCGCCTGGAGGGCGGCGATCACGCCCCTGGTATCGTCGACGCTGAGCGTCGTCTGGGTAACATAGGCCACGGACGCGTCGTCCGGGATGTCGAGACGGGCAACGTCCTCGATGGTGGAGACGAGGTGCACCGGTGCGCCGACCTGGCCGATCGTGCCCTCCACCTCGGGATGTCCGGCATGTCCGATCAGGATCAGTGTCCGCCCGCGCCCCACATAGCGCTTGCCCTGGACATGCACCTTCGAGACCAGCGGGCAGGTGGCATCGAGAACGGGCAGCCCGCGGGACTTCGCCTCGTCGATGATCGACTGGGCGACGCCGTGGGCGCTGAAGATCGTCACCGCGCCGTCGGGAATCTCGTCCAGGTTTTCGACGAAGACGGCGCCCATGCGCTCGAGCTTTTCAACCACATGGCGATTGTGGACAATTTCGTGGCGGACATAGACCGGGGGCGCCGTATTTCTCGAGCGAGCGGTTGACGATGTCGATCGCTCTGACGACCCCCGCGCAGAAGCCCCGAGGCTGAGCCATGAGAACCCGCATCCAGATCAGTTCCTTCCATCAGGGCAGTCGCGACCACCGGAGGCCCCAATAGCACACAAAACGTCCGTGGATGATCTTGCGGCGCGCAAACACCGGATAGCTCATACACAGTAGGGATATTATCGCCCCATATTCCGACACCGTGGCCGAGGATACAAGCATCGCCTGGGTGAATGCAGGTCTGCGCAATAGAGCGTGGCGACAACATGGCATCCCGCAAGATACTGGCCCAGGAAACGCACAAGGCTGCCCGAATCAGTTGCAACGTGCTGGTATGGATATTCGTTCCCTCTAGGACCGATCTGTTACCAAGCAACCGAGACGCGCAGCTTGACACCTCTGGTGCATGCCCTGATCTACACTTTCTATTGCCCTCCCCAAGAATCAAGACGCGTCATGGAACCGCTATGTCCGCTTCGCCCTCTACTCCGCTGCTAGACCGCGTTCGCACGCCGGCCGATTTGCGCAATCTGTCGACCGCGCAGCTCAAGCAACTTGCCACCGAACTGCGCGCCGAAACCATCGACTCGGTTTCCGTGACCGGCGGCCATCTCGGCGCCTCGCTTGGCGTGGTCGAGCTGACCGTCGCCATCCACGCCGTGTTCGAGACGCCGAAAGACCGGCTGATCTGGGATGTCGGCCACCAGGCCTATCCCCACAAGATCCTGACCGGGCGGCGCGACCGCATGCGCACGCTGCGCCAGGGCGGCGGCCTGTCGGGCTTCACCCGCCGTGCAGAGAGCGACTACGACCCGTTCGGCGCGGCGCATTCCTCGACCTCGATCTCGGCCGGGCTCGGGATGGCGATGGCCGCCGTCTTGAAGGGTGACCAGCGGCATGTCATCGCCGTCATCGGCGACGGCGCGATGAGTGCAGGCATGGCCTACGAGGCGATGAACAACGCCGGCGCCAGCAAGGCCAATCTCATCGTCGTGCTGAACGACAACGACATGTCGATCGCGCCGGCGGTGGGCGCCATGAGTGCCTATCTGTCGCGTCTCATCTCGTCGCGGCCATTCCTGTCGCTGCGTGACCTGATGGCCAAGATGGCACGCCACTTTCCGCGCCCGCTGGAGCGCGCCGCGCAGCGCGCCGACGAGTTCGCGCGCGGCCTGCTGAGCGGCGGCACGCTGTTCGAGGAGCTGGGCTTCTACTACGTCGGTCCGATCGACGGACACGACCTGGATCATCTGATGCCGGTGCTGCGCAACCTGCGCGACACCGACCATCAGGGCCCGATCCTGCTGCATGTCGTGACCCAGAAGGGCAAGGGCTACGCGCCGGCCGAGAAGAGCGCCGACAAGTACCACGGCGTCGCGAAATTCAATGTGGTGACCGGCGAGCAGGCCAAGGCACCGCCGGGTCCGCCATCCTACACCAAGGTTTTCGCCCAGGCGCTGATCGCCGAGGCCGAGGCTGACGATCGCATCGTGGCGGTGACGGCGGCCATGCCTTCCGGCACCGGGCTTGACGCGTTCGCCAAGCGCTTTCCCCGGAGAACCTTCGATGTCGGCATCGCCGAGCAGCATGGGGTCACCTTTGCCGCGGGCATGGCGACCGAGGGCATGAAGCCCTTCTGTGCGATCTACTCGACGTTCCTGCAGCGCGCCTACGACCAGGTCGTGCATGACGTTGCCCTGCAGAGTCTGCCGGTGCGCTTCGCGCTGGATCGTGCGGGCTTGGTCGGCGCGGATGGCGCCACCCATGCGGGCGCCTATGACATCGTCTATCTCGGCTGTCTGCCCAACATGGTGCTGATGGCTGCGGCCGACGAGCTGGAGCTGATGCACATGGTGGCGACGGCGTCGATGATCGACGATCGGCCCTGCGGCTTCCGCTATCCGCGTGGCGATGGATCGGGGCTTGTCCTGCCGGCGCGCGGCACGCCGCTGGAGATCGGGCGGGGACGCATCCTGCAGGAAGGCACGGCCGTCGCGATCCTCTCCTATGGCGCCCGGCTGCAGGAATGCCTGAAGGCGGCGGCCGACCTCGGCACGCGAGGTCTTTCCTGCACGGTCGCCGATGCGCGCTTCGCCAAGCCGCTCGATACCGCCCTCGTCGAGCGGCTGGCGCGCGAGCATGCCGTCCTGATCACCATCGAGGAGGGCGCGGTCGGCGGATTCAGCGCGCTGGTCATGCAGCATCTTGCCTGGCGCGGCCTGCTCGACACCGGGCTCAAGGTCCGGCCGATGACGCTGCCGGACCGGCTGATTGACCACAATTCTCAGGTGAAGCAGTACGAAGAGGCTGGACTTGCCGCGCCGCGAATCGTGGCGACCGTGCTCTCCGCCCTGGGCGAGGCCACCACGCAGCAGGCCCTCAAGCCGCCGCTGATCCGCACCAGCTAGTCTCCTTCTTCCCATCGGGTCATATGTATTCATGGCTCCAATTCACGGATCTGGAGTCTCTGGATGGTTGGACGATATGAGCTGTCGGAAGCTCAGTGGCGGCGGATCCACTTGCTGCCTGGCAAGCCCGGTGACCCAGGGCGTACGGCCGCCGACAACCGGCTGTTTGTGAACGGTGTCTTGTGGGTCTTGCGTCGGGCGCCCATTGGCAGGATCTGCCGCCGCGCTATGGCAAGTGGAAAACGGTACACAAGCGGTTCACACGATGGGCCCAAGCGGGGTATGGGAAAAGGTCTTGCCTCGTTGGTCGGTGATCCCGACAACCGCTATCTCATGCTCGATAGCACCTTGGTCCGGTTCACCAGCAAGCCGCCGCGAAAAGGGGGGCCCAAAATCAGGCGATGGGGCGTTCCCGAGGAGGATTGACCACCAAGATCCATACCTTGGCCGATACTCAGGGTCGACCGGTGCGCTTCATCCTGACCGCCGGCCAGGCCCACGATGTCACCACCGTACCCGACCTGCTCGAGGGGCTGCAGGCCGACGGCGTCATCGCCGACCGAGCCTACGACAGCAACGCTGTGCGCAGGCTCATCGCCGAGCGTGGCGCCAAGGCCGTCATCCCCTCAACCCGAAGCCGCACCGTTGCCATCCCCCACGATGCCACCGCCTACAAGCTGCGCAATCGCATCGAGCGCTTCTTCAACAAGCTCAACATTTCCGACGCATCGCAACACGATACGATCGACGCGCCGTCCACTTCCTGCAGCCCTCTATCTCGCCAGCGCCATGATCTGGATGCGCTGAATGTCATTCGACCTATCGCGCGGCAGCTCCGAACGCGGCTCCAGGGCTGGCTGCCGCAGCACCGGATAAGCCGGCGTGTTGGGTTCCGGAGCTGGTGCGCGCGCTCCACAGGCGCAGCGCCTTCAGCGCGGCTTCCGTCAATTGCGGCAGGAAGCCGGGCCGCAGCAGCTCCGGTTCGAAAGCGCCCATGCGGCGGCTGTTTTCCGAATAGCAATCCTCCAGGAACTGCCTGAAGCTGAACCCGTCGAGGAACATGCTGACCTGGGTGGCCGCGAAATTCTTGCCGTCATTCATCTCCTTGCCGCGCCGCGCCAGCCCGATCATGCGGCGCAGGGCGCGCAGATAGTAGTGGAAGCTCGTGAGCGGCAGGACCGTCCGCGCAACCCAGCCGCGTTGCGCCTCCGTATAGGCCATCCAGTTGATGAAGAAGACGATATGGCGCGTCTCCTCGTACATCAGGGTCTCGAAGATCTGCAGCAGCTCCCTGGGCAGGAACCCCGACTGCCAGGCGATCTTGAACAAGCCGAAGCCCAGGAACGAATCCAGGCATTCGCCGAAACCGAAGTCCTTAAAGCGTGTCTCGATGTCCTGGCTGATGTCCTCGAGCGGCCGCTCGGCGGCGTCGAGGCCGTACCTGTCGATCATAACCCGGATGAGATTTGCGTGCCGGGTCTCCTCCTCGCCCTGCAGGGCAAGCGCGTCCTTCAGGACCGGATCCGCCACGGTCTCGGTGAAGGCCGCCACGATCGCTCCGGCGCGGCGCTCGGTGTAGAAAACCTCCTCCCAGAAAGGCACGGCCCGGATGCGGTGCAGCGCGGCGTCATCCAGAACCGGCCAGGGCAGGGTCTTCGGATCGTATTCGGTATAGGTCTGCCTGAAGTGTCGGCAAAAAGCATCGCGATGTTCTTGCGATCCGATTTTCATGGTACGCCCTCTCGCTCCCGCGCATTGAAAGCCACCGATGTCGTTTTGTCCATTCGCCGCAGTACCGGCAAAGACATAGCTTGACAGTTTCCGCGCGCATACTACCCACCCCGTTTTCGCATCCGTTCTTGAGGCACTTTTGTCCACCAGGCCTTCGCTGATCGGCCGTGTCGTCGCGGCCAGCACCCGTCATCTGCTGGTCGTGCTGCTTCTCGCCGTACTGCTGACGGGCGCGGCGCTGGTCTACACGGCGCAGCATTTCGCCATGACCGCCGACACGTCCGAATTGATCTCGACCAAATTGAAGTGGCGGCAGCGGGAACTGGCGTTCGAGGCGGCGTTCCCGCAACTCGAAAACCTGACGCTCGTCGTGGTGGACGGCGCAACCCCGGAACTGGCCGATGCCGCCGCCGGACGGCTCGCCGCGGCGCTGCGCGAGAGGCCCGGCCTCTTCCGCAGCGTGGGCCAGCCGGACGGCGGGGCATTCTTCGATCGCAACGGGATATTGCTGCTGCCATTGAACGACGTCGCGGCGACGGCGAAAGGGCTCACGAAGGCGCAGCCCGTCCTGGCCTCGCTTGCCGCCGATCCCAGCCTGCGCGGCGTCCTCACCACCCTTTCCAGGACCCTGGAAGGTGTAAGGCGTGGACAGGCCGCTCTGCGCGATATCGAACCCGAGATGACGGCGCTCGCGGAGACGTTCGAAGCGACGGTCGCGGGCCGGCCTGCCTTCTTCTCGTGGCGGCGGCTGCTTGAAGGGACATCTGCCGGGCCGGGCGCGACGCGGCATGTCGTGCTGGTCCAACCGGTGATGGATTACACGGCTTTGGAACCGGGCGCAGCCGCCAGCGAGGCCATCCGCGACACGGCCCGGTCCCTCGACCTCGATCCGGCGCACGGCGTCAGCGTGCGCCTGACGGGGCCGGTACCCCTGGCGGACGAGGAATTCGCGACGCTGGCGCAGGATGCGCATCTGGTTCTCGGCGGCATGATCGCGGCCCTGCTGGTCATCCTCTGGCTGGCGGTGCGCTCGGCGCGGGTGGTGATCGCGATCCTCGTCACCACGCTTCGTCGGCCTGATCATGACGGCTGCCGTCGGGCTGATAGCGACGGGTCGCTTCAACCTCATCTCGGTCGCCTTCATTCCGCTCTTCGTCGGGCTGGGCGTCGATTTCAGCATCCAGTTCAGCGTCCGCAGTCTTGCCGAGCGGCTCATCCATCCCAGCTTGCGGCGGCGTTGGTCGCCGCCGGCAGCAGCGTGGGCGCGGCGCTGGCGTTGTCGGCCGCCGCCATCGGCGCTGGCTTCTTCGCCTTCCTTCCGACCTCCTACGTCGGCGTGGCCGAACTCGGGGCCATCGCCGGTCTCGGCATGGGCGTCGCCTTCGTCCTGAGCATCGCGCTGCTGCCGGCGTTGCTGATGCTGCTGCGCCCGCGCGGCCTAGCGGCATGGCCGAGGTCGGCTTCACGATGTTGGCGCCGGTCGACGCCTTCGTGCGCCGGCACCGCCGGCCGGTCCTGGCGGTGGGGCTGGCCGCCGCGATGGTGTCGTGCGCCTTGCTGCCGTTGCTGCGTTTCGATTTCAACCCGTTGCACCTCAAGAGTCCGAGGGTGGAGTCCATGTCGACGCTGCAGGATCTCGCCGCGGATCCCGACTGGACGCCCGACGCGATCAACATTCTCGCGCCGTCGCTCGCTGCAGCGGAGGCCCTGGCACACCGCCTCGATGGCCTGCCGGAGGTCTCCCGGACCGTGACGCTCGCCAGCTTCGTTCCCGCGCAGCAGAAGGAGAAGCTGGCGCTGATCGGCGACGCGGCCGTGCAGCTCAGGCCGGTCCTTGCCGTCTCGCCCGTCGAGCCGCCCTCCGACGCGGCGCTGCAGCAGAGCCTGGAAGCGACGGCGTCGGCCTTGCGACAGGCGGCGGCCGAGGCCACCGATCCCGCTGCGGTCTCGGCACGCCGCCTCGCCGACGCACTGGAGCATCTGCAGACGGCCACGCCCGACGTCCGCGCCATGGCCGCGGCTTCGGTGGTCACGCCGCTCGTCATCATGCTGGATCAGATCCGCGCGCTGCTGCAGGCCGGCCCGGTGACCCTCGAGACGCTGCCGCGCGAGCTCGCCGCCGACTGGATCGCCAAGGACGGACAGGCGCGCATCCAGGTCCTGCCGCGCGACAGCCGCGACGACAGCACCCTGCGGCGGTTCGCGGAGGCGGTCCAGACCGTCGCGCCGGATGCGATCGGCAAGCCGATCTCCACCAGGGCGTCGGGCGACAGCATCGTCGAGGCCTTCCTGCAGGCCGGCGTCTATTCGCTGGTCGCCATCACGCTGCTCCTGGCGCTCGTGCTGCGGCGCCGGCGCGACGTGGTCCTGACCATGCTGCCGGTGCTGCTGAGCGGGTTGCTGACCTTCGCCACCTGCGCCGCACTCGATCTGCCGATGAACTTCACCAACATCATCGCCCTGCCTCTGCTGTTCGGTGTCGGCGTCGCCTTCAACATCTACTTCGTGCTGGCCTGGCGCGCCGGCGAGACGGCGATGCTGCAGTCGAGCCTGATGCGCGCCGTCGTCTTCAGCGCGCTGACCACCGCCACGGCGTTCGGCGCCTTGTGGCTGTCGAGCCATCCCGGCACCGCCAGCATGGGCCGGCTTCTGATGATCTCGCTGGGCTGGGAGCTCCTCGTCACCCTGCTGTTCCGGCCGGCCCTGCTGGCGCGACCGCCCGCCAAGCAGGATCCGTAGCCCACCGTTCCACATTACCTGGCGGCGGCCGCCCTGAGCGTGGCCGTTCGCTTCTCGTCGATGCTGTGTCCATCCCCGGCGATCGCCACGGCATAGTCGCGCTCGGCGGCGGCGGCGCTCACCACGCCGTCGCGCACGTCGCGCAGGACGCGGCCCGGATCGCGCGTCCTTGCCTCGCCATAGCCGCCGCCGCCGGGCGAGAGCGCGCGATAGGTCGCCGGGCCCGTGCCGCTCGACACCGTACTTCGGCGCCTGGATGCGTTGGCCGTTGGCCAGGGCCAGGACGACCTCGCCGCCCGAGCCGGCGCGGCCGCCGGCGGCGCCGAAGCTCGAAGGCGCGCCGACACCTTCACCGCGGAAGGCGTAGTCGGCCGGGGTGAAGATCTCGACCTCGTAGTCGCAGCCCGCGCCACCGCGGAACCGTCCGGGGCCGGCACTGTCGCAGCGCAGCTCCTGGCGGCGGAAGCGCACCGGATAGAGCTGCTCGTAGGTTTCGAGATTGGGCAGGGTGAGGCCGCCCAGGGTGATCAGGTGGCCGATGAGATGGAACCCGTCGCGGCCTTCGACGCCGCCGCCGGCCGGCGCGCCGGCCCACTGGTACATCACGTAGCGTCCGCCGTCGGGCTGCAGGCCGGCGGTGACGGCGTGCACGGCCTTCGACCAACCGGCCGAAGCGCGTTCGGGCAGCGCCTGGCCCAGCGCCCGCCACATCGCGTGGACGATCTCATGCGCCACGAACACCGTGTTCATCGTCATCGGCGCGGGCGCGCGGGCGTTCACCAGCGTGCCTTCGGGCAGGCGGATCTCGACGCCGCGGAAGGCGCCCTCGTTCTTGGGCAGGTCGGGCTCGAAGAACGAGGCGAGCGCCATGAACACCGCCGAGGTGCTGTTGGCCACCGAGCTGTTCTTGAAGCCGCGCACCTGCGGCGAAGTGCCGGCGAAATCGACGATCAGGCGCCGGTCCTTCACCGTCAGGGCGACGGCGATCCTGGCGTCGATCGGCTCGAAGCAATCGTTGTCGACCGGCTCCTCGGCCCGCCACACGCCCTCGGCCAGGCGGTCGATGCAGGCGCGGAAGCGGCGGTCGGCATGCGCCAGCACGCCCTCGAAGAAATCGCCGGCGCGGTCGGCGCCCAGCTCCTCGACCAGCAGCGCGAGCCGCTCGGCGCCGATGCGGGTCGAGCCGATCATGGCGCGCAGGTCGCCGTCGAGCGCCTCGGGCAGGCGGGTGTTGAGCATGAGGAGGCGCCACAGGTCGTCGCGCGTCCTGCCGCGCTCGATCAGCTTCAGCACCGGCAGCCGGATGCCTTCGTGGAAGATCTCGGTGGCCGCCGAATTGTAGGTGCCCGCCGCGCCGCCGCCGATGTCGGCCTGATGGGCGCGGTTGCAGGCGAAGGCGACCAGCGTTCCGGCCGCGAACACCGGCCGCGCGATCACCCAGTCCGGCAGGTGATTGCCGCCCGCGGTGTAGGGATCGTTCAGCAGGAACACGTCTTCGGCTTCGATGGCATCCTTGAAGTCGCGCAGGATGGCGCGCACGGCGAAGCCGCCGCCGCCGGTATGGATGGGAATGCCGTCGGCCTGGCTGATCAGGATGCCGCGCGCGTCGGCGATGAAGCAGGAGAAGTCGTGGCTCTGGCTGAAGATCGGCGAGCGCGCCGTGCGCGTCATCACCCAGCCCATCTGGTGCGAGATGTGGTCCAGCCGGTTCTGCACCAGCGCCAGGGTCACGGGATCGAGTTCGGGGCTCATACGACGCCTCCGATATGGACCAGGAAATCGTCGCGACGATCGACTTCGAGAATGTCGCGTGGACCGACGAAGGCGGTCATGGTTCGTTCCTCGACCAGCAAGGGGCCCTCGAGCCGGCAACCGGGACCGAGATCCGCGCCGTCATAGATCGGCACGTCGCTCCAGCCGTGTACCGGATCGATCCAGACTTTGCGTTTCTCGCGTGGCTTGGGCACGGCGGCTTGCGATGCCCGCGCGGCCGGCGGCGTCCAGTCGAGCCGGCCGCGGCCGACCGCGCGAAGGGCGGTGACGTCGATCCTCCCGCCGGGCTGGATATGCCCGAACAGGCGCTGATGCTCGAGCTCGAAGGCCTTGCGCGCGGCCGCGGCATCGAAGCCGGCAGGACCGAGCGCGACGCGCACCGGCCATTGCTGGCCCTCGTAGCGCAGGTCGACCTCGCGCTCGACCGCGGCGTCGTCACCGGCGAAACCTTCGCGGTCCAGCACTTCGCGGGCGCGTCCCTCGAGCTGCGCGAAGCCCGCTTCAAGGGTGGCGCGGTCGACCTTGTCGAGATCGGCCAGGAAGACCTGCAGATAATCCTGCCGCACGTCGGATTGCAGCATGCCGATAGCGCAGAAGGCGCCGGCCGCGCGCGGCAGCAGCGCCCGCCTGCAGCCCAGAGCGCGCGCCACGGCGGCGCCATGCATCGGGCCTGCGCCACCGGCCGCCACCAGGGTGAACGTGGCGGGGTTGTGCCCGCGCTCGATGCTGAGCCGTTCGACCGCATGCAGCAGGTTCTGCTCCAGCATGCGGATGACGCCCGCCGCCGCCTCCTCGACCGACAGGCCGAGGGGCTCGGCGAGCCTGCTCTCGATGGCCTGGCGCGCCAGCGCGCCGTCCAGCGAGACAGCGCCGCCCGCGAGCGGGCCGGGGCGCAGGCGTCCGAGCACGAGCTGCGCGTCGGTGACGGTCGGCTGCTCGCCGCCCAAGCCGTAGGCCGCGGGTCCCGGCCGCGCGCCGGCGCCTTGCGGGCCGACATGCAGCAGGCCCGCGTCGTCGACCCAGGCGATGGTGCCGCCCCCCGCGCCGACGGTATGGATTTCGACCGAGGGCGTGGTGAGGTGGTAGCCGTCGATCACCAGCTCGTCCGCCACCGGCACGTCGCCGCGCGCCATCACCATGACGTCGCAACTGGTGCCGCCGATCTCCATCGAGATCAGGTTGGCTGCATCGCCCGGCGCTGCGCAGCCCTTGAGCGCGCCGACGCCGGCGGCCGGTCCGGACAGGACCAGCATGACGGGGCGGTCGGCGACCTGCCCGACCGACACCGCGCCGCCGTTGCTTTGCAGCAGCAGCAGCGAGCGCGGCAGGCCGAGCTGGCGCAGCTGCTGGTCGAGCGCGCCGAGATAGCTCGTCACCTTGGGCGCCACATAGGCATTGACCACCGCGGTCGAGCCGCGCTCGTATTCCCCCATCGTCGGCATGACCTCGCTCGACAGCGAGATCCATTTCCCGGCCCAGCCTTTGGCGAGCCGGTCGCCGGCGCGCCGCTCGTGCACGCCGTCGAGGTAGCTGTTGAACAGGCAGATCGCGACCGATTCCACCCCCTCGGCCGCGAATATCCCGGCGGCGGCGTCGACATCTGCCGTATCCAGAGGGCTGAGCTCGTTGCCGTCGGCGCCGACGCGACCACGTACCGGCAGGCGCAGATAGCGCGGCGCCAGCACGGGAGGAAAGGGTGTGCGATGGTCCCACTGGTTCTCGCGGATGCCGCGGCGGATCTCCAGCGAATTGCGAAACCCTTCGGTCGTCAGCATGCCGACCTTGGCGCCCTTCTTTTCCAGGATCGTGTTGGTGGCGACGGTCGAGCCGTGCACGAACAGCGCGCAATCGCGCAGCAGCGCGCTGAGCGGCAGGTCGAGCTGTTCGGCCGCCAGGCGCAGCACGCCCAGCACGCCTTCGCTGGGGTCGGCAGGCACCGAGGGCGCCTTGAAGATGCGCACGGCGCCGCCGGCGTCGCGCAGCACCATGTCGGTGAACGTTCCGCCCACATCGACGCCGATGCGCCATGGAGCGACCAGGGGAGAGGGGGATTTGTTCATATGGTTTCAGCGCGCAAGGAGGATTGCGCCGGAGGGATGGACGTCGCCCGTCCAGCCCGGCAGGACCAGCGTCGTGGCGTCGAGCTGACAGAGGATGGCCGGTCCGGCGATGCGATCGCCGGCGCCCAAGGATACGCGGTCGAACAGCGCAACCTCGGCCGTGCCTGACGCGAAATGCACGGCAAGGCGCTCGCGCGACCTGGCGCCGGAGCCGGGCGGCAGAACGCCGTCGGCGTCGAACAGCGCGGTGTAGAAGTCCTTCTTCTCGCGGATGAAGGCGGAGATGGCGGCGCGCTCGATCAGCGCCTCCATCTCGGCCTGGGCCGCTCGGATGGCGCCGCGTACGATCTCCAAGGTGACGGGATCGCAGGCGCGCGTCGCCGCCTGCGCCGCCGGGACGGGTTGTTCCTTCTCGATCAGGTCGGGCTCAATCAAGTCAGGCATTCGCGCGTTCCCGGGGGCCGGAGGAGCGGTCAGTCTGGGCATGGGTCAACCTGCTGTCCATCCAGGCGGCCTCTTCCCGATCCTCCTGCGGAATAAGTGCGTCCAGCATGGCTATGCATCGAGTCTCCTGCGTGGAGGTTGAGACAAACTATGGTATTAAGTTAAGTATCTGTCAAGTCTCGCTATTCGCCCGGCGGCGGTCGCGCGCCCGGCACGCTGCGCTGCGAGCAATTCCAGGAATAAATGCGTGCCACTGCCGGGCAATGTCATTTCGAGGTCGCGCGCGATCGCACAGTGCAGGCGGTGCAAGCGGGCGCCGTGCTGGCGCGCGGGGGAAGCAACGGATGCCTCATTCGAGGTGGCAGGCCACGCGGTGGCCGCCGGCCGTCGGCCTGAGCATCGAAGGCAGCCGCATCCGCCTCGAGACACCGCGCGGGCCGTTCCACGCCGACTACGCGATCTGCGGCACCGGCGTCCATCAGGACGTCCGCCTGCGGCCGGAGCTTGCGCCCTTCGCCGGCAAGATCGCGCTGTGGGGCGATCGCTTCACGCCGCCGGCGGGCGAGGAGGATCCGCTGCTCGCGGCCTTTCCGTATCTCGGACCGGATTTCGCCTTCCTCGAGCGCCGGCCGGGCGAGGCGCCGTGGCTCGCCGACATCCATGTCTTCGGCATCGGCACGACGCTCAGTTTCGGGCCGTCGGGCAGCAGCATCAATGCCATGACCATCTCCGTGCCGCGGCTGGTGGCGGGCCTGACGCGCGGCCTGTTCATCGGCGACCTGCCGCGCCACTGGCAGTCGCTGCTGGCCTATGACGTCAAGCAGGGTGAACTCGACTGGAGCCGGGTCGTCGCCGACTAGCGTCCGTCGATGACGGCGCGGTCCACGGCATCGAGGGCCATGTCGGCGCCGGCGCGGATCATCTCTGCGAAGCCTTCGTTGGGCACCATCACCGTCAGGCAATAGAGCTTGTCCGGTCCGATATTCTCGACGACGTGCTCCATGCCCGGCGGCAGGACCAGCGAGTCGCCCTGCTCGAGGTCGTGGCTCCTGCCATTGCAATGGGCACGACCCTGGCCGCTCAGCACGTAGAACATCTCGTGCGCCTGCTGGTGCGCGTGCGGCGGCGTCTTGCCGCCGACCTCGAAGATCTCGACCACGGAGATGAACGGCGTCCCGTCCGTCAGCGGATCGACCATCAGCACGAACTTGTTGGTGTCGCGTGGCGAGATGCGTGAGACGCGGCACTCGCGGGCGCGGCGCAGCAGGGGTTGCGGGTCATGGGGCTGGGCGTCGGGCATGAGCGCGATCCTCAGGAAGGAAGCAGAAGGCGAGCGCGCATATTCGCTGGGGATATCGTGCGCGTCACCACATTGCTGACAAGTTCTTGACCCAGTCTCGGCCCGCGCCAGACATCGCGAAAGGAGAGTCGAATGGTTCAGCACTTGCCACCAACCGATCCTGTCTCGCGATCTATGCGCGTCCCGTAGACAGAACGACAGCGCCACGCCAGACGCGGCGCTGCAATAACGGCGGCAACGGCTGTTCCGGCATCATGTGTCGGTCCCGTTCTGATTCGATCGTGTCGTTGATCGCCGGCCAAAAACAACACCGCTAAGCGCCCCTTTGCCCCCTCAAGGAACGCGAGGATGTTCGATCAACCGTCTTCCACGGAAAACCTGCTTCATTCGCCTCCGACAAACCCTTCGAAGACCAAGACGTCGCCACCCGCCGAGCCGCAAGCGGCCGCTGACTGGCACGGGACTGCCGCCCGCCCGACGTTTGTAGAGCTTGGCGGCCGTCGTGCATCCGCTGCCGCGTGGTCAGGCCTGCCTCTCTGGCTTTTCGGTCTGGCATTCACGGCAATCATCGGCTGGGGCGTTGTGCGCTACCATGATCGGCCACCGCTGAACGCTGCGACCGAGGCTCCGCCGCCCGGGGAAGCTCCATCAGCTTCCTCGGCTGTCGCTCCGCGGTCGATGCTCGAGCCCAGCGAATGGCCTGTCGCGCTGGACCAGGCGATGCCTGCGCCGGCGCTCGCGATTCCCGCGCCGCCGGTCGATCTTTCGCCACCAACCGATGCGGCGCCGCAGCAAGCGACAGGACCCTACAAGACCGCCGTGCGCCTCGAGAATGGCGACACCGTGAGCAGTGTCCTGCACGATTTCGGCTTTGCGCGCAGCGAGGTCGCGAAAGCGATTGCCGCCTTGGCCTCGCATATAAAGATGAAACGCTTGCCGGTCGGCCAGGCGTTGACGCTCAAGGTCGACGCGCCGGATGGCCCCGAATCGCCGCCCGTCCTTCAGGCGCTCACCATCCGTCCCGAGGCCCGTCGGCAGATCACGCTGGAACGCGGCGAGGAGGGCACCTACGGCGTCAAGGAGAAGATCTTCGCGACGGTGTCGAAGCTTCAACGTGCCGCGGGCGCCGTGACAGGTTCGCTGATTGCCAGCGCCGCGTCGGCCGGCGTCACGCGGGCGGCGCTGGCCGAGATGCTGCGCGCCTTCTCCTGGGACGTGAACTTCCAGCACGACATCAAGGTCGGTGACCGCTTCGCCGTGCTGATCGACCGATCCTGGACGGAAGACGGCAGGCCGGTCGATGCCGGACGCCTGCTGTGGGCCAGGTTGACCACCGGCGGCGGCCGGCAAGCCTACAGCGTCTACCGGTTCAAGCCGAGCGACGGGCGGGAATTCTTCTACAACGACAAGGGCGAGAGCGTGGTCAAGGCGCTGTTGCGCACGCCGCTCAACCTCAGCCGCGTCTCGTCGACCTTCGGCTTGCGGCGTCATCCTCTTCTCGGCTTCACCAGAATGCATACGGGCGTCGATTTCGCCGCACCGCCCGGCACGCCGATCCTTGCCGCCGGCGATGGCCAGGTGGTGGAGGCCGGTCCCAACGGCGGATACGGCAACTGGGTCGAGATCAGCCATGGCGACGGCCTCGCCACCGGCTACGCCCATATGACCCGTATCGCGCGCGGCATCCGGCGCAGCGTCCATGTGCACCAGGGCCAGGTGATCGGCTTTGTCGGCAGCACCGGCCTGTCGACCGGTCCGCACCTGCATTTCGAGCTCCATCGCAACGGCAAGCCGGTGAATCCGCTCACCGTGGCGCGCACCGCGCTGCGCGCCCGGCTCGTCGGCAAGGACCTTGCGCGCTTCAAGGAGACGGTCGCCCGCGTGGATCGCGCCCGACACGAGGCCGCATTGCATGAGGCCCAGGCTGACGAGCCGGACGCCACGCCTTGAGGCGATGCGGCGCAACCTCTACGCAAGACAGGGCGTTGCCGATGACGTCGGCGCCACCTTCGAGCGTAACCACTGACGCGATGGCAATCATGATCCTGGATGCGGCGGCGATGTGGCGGACGGGCGTGGTTGCTCTCGTCGGGCTGGCCTTTGCCGGGCCGGCTGCCGCCACCTCGCCCGATGCCTGGAAGGAGTTTAGACAGCAGGTGGCGACGAGCTGCGCCAAGCTCGCGATGGCGCGTGATTTCCAGACGGTGGCCGTCGAGGTCGATCCGTTCGGAACGCAAAGCTACGGCGTTGCGCTCGTCACCGGCGTCCTGAAGAAAGGTCTCGGGCCGGCGCGTGCGATCTGCGTCCTCGACAAGAAAACCGGAAAGACGGAACTGGGTGAAGAGAGCACGGGTTGGGTGACGATCTCGCCGTCGCCCCAATAGCCATCGTCCATGCGTCGTCCATCGTGGCGTCGTCCCGCGCCAGTATCGCCATGCGGCCTTTTCCTCGGGCACGGCTTTTGCTGTAGAACCCGGGATGTGAGGGAACGAGGGGCAGGCAAGCATGCGACGTCGTGAGGTTTTGTTGGGAGCAGGGGCGGGAGCGGCAGCGCTTGCTTCTCCGGCCGTCCGATCGGCTCGGGCCGAAGCGGGCAAGACTCTGGTGTTCGGCGGTTCGGTGCCGCTCACCGGAGCGGCTGCGGAGACCGGGCTCAACGTCAACAACGGCTACATCACCGCCGCGACCTACCTGAACGAGGTGCTGGGCGGCGTGGAGATCGCCGGCGAGAAGTACAAGATCGAGCTGAAGCTGTTCGACGACGCCAGCGATCCGGCGCGCGCCACCACGTTGATCCAGCGCCAGCTCGATGACGGCACCGACTTCTTCCTGGGCTCCTTCGGCAGCAACATCGTGCTGCCCACTGCGGCCATCACCGAACGGGCCAAGAAGCCGATGGTGCAGACCGGCGGCGGCTCCGACGCGATCTTCACGCGCGGATTCAAGTTCGTGTTCGGCATGTATCCACGCGCCACGCGCCAGTTCGCCTCGGCCGCGGCGTTGTTCAAGACGTTGCAGCCGACGCCGCAGGCCTACTCGGTGATCTACACCAACGACGCCTTCTCCAAGACCGCGGCCGAGGGCGTTCGGTTGTCGTGCGATGCGGCCGGCTTCAAGCGGCTCGACAGCTACGAGCTGCCCGCCAAGCCGACCGACGTGTCGAGCGTGCTGGGGTCGGTGCGCGCCAAGACGCCCGATCTCCTGGTCTGCGTCATGCACGATCAGGATTTGCTGCTGGTGGCCCGCCAGATGATCGCCAGCAGCACCAACGTCAAGCTGCTGTTCCAGGGCCTGGGGCCGCAGCTCGCCTCCTTCCGCGAGGCGCTGGGCAAGTATTCGGACGCGCTGCTCTGCTCGACCTACTGGGACGAGACGGTTCCCTACAAGGACAAGTTCTTCGGCGATTCGAAGAAGTTCGCCGAGTACTATCGCAGCAAGTTCACCCGCCCGATCGCCTACCACACCGCCGGCGCCGCGGCCTGCATCGAGACCTACATCCTCGCCATGCAGGCGGCAAAGAGCACCAAGCCCCAGGCGGTGCGCGACGCGCTGGCCGCCGCCGACTTCGAGACCTTCTACAGCCGCATCAAGTTCACGCCCGACGGCGATGGCGATGCCATCATCATGGGCAGCATGATCGGCCAGGTGCAGAAGGGAAAGCTCGAGATCGTCTACCCCGAAGCGGCTCGTTCGGCACAGCCGATCTATCCCGTGCCGGCGTGGGACAAGAAGGCGTGATTGCCGGAGCGTATCTCGCTCGGCCGGACTCAAGAGCACGCGCCAGAAGACTCTTCGCATGAACCTGATCGTGCAGACCTTGGCCGACGGCTTGGTGCTGGGCGGCATCTACGCGCTCGCCGCCGTGGGCTTCTCCCTGATCTTCGGCGTGCTGCATGTCATCAACCTCAGTCACGGCATCCTGGTCCTGCTCGGCGCCTATCTGGCGCTTGTCCTGTCACAGGCGCTGGGCGTCGATCCGTTGCTCACCCTGCCCCTGGTGATGGCGGTGCTGTTCGGCGTCGGCTACTGCTACCAGCGGTTCCTGATCCAGCACGCCGTTGATCGATCGCAGCTCGGCTCCATGCTGTTGACCTTCGGTGTGGCGCTGATGCTGCAGAACGTCATGATCTGGGTGTTCTCGCCCGACATGCGCAACATCACGCCGAGTTATGCCTTCACTTCGTTCCGTCTGGGCGCGATCACCTTCGACGCCGTGCGGGTGAGCGCCCTGATGGCAAGCCTCGTTCTGCTCTGCTGCCTCGCCCTGCTGCTGAAATTCTCGCCGCTCGGCCGCGTCATCCGAGCCACCGCGCAGCAGACCCTGGCGGCGCGCCTGTGCGGGGTCAATGTGCGGCATGTCTATGCGCTCACCTTCGCCGTTTCCGCGGCGTTCGCTGGAGCGGCCGGGATCGTCATCGGCATCATCCTGCCGTTTTCGCCGGCCGACGAGGCGACCTGGACCTTGAACGCCTTCGTCGTCGTGGTGCTGGGCGGCGTCGGCAGCCCAGCCGGTGCGCTGCTGGGCGGCCTGCTGCTCGGCATCGTCAGCACGCTCACCGCCCAGTATGTCGGGCCGTCCTTTCCCAACGTGACGATGTTCCTGCTGCTGGTGCTCCTGCTCCTGGTCCGTCCGACCGGGCTCCTGGGCAACGCTTTCAGCGCTTCGCGATGAAACATCGTCCCGCCTTGGCCGTGCTGCTGATGATGGCCTGCGCCGCATTGCTGGCGCTGGGCCCGCTGGTGCTGCCGCCGTTCTACATCCGGGTCGGCCAGTTGATGCTCTATTCCGCCGGGCTCGCGGTCGCCTGGGCGATCCTGGGCGGCTTCGCGGGCTATGCGAGCTTCGGCAATGCCGCCTTCATCGGCGTCGGCGCCTTTGCCGCGGGCCTGGTCGAGAGCTCGCTCTCCGGCCTCTCGCCGCCCCTGCTGCTCCTGCTTGGGCTGGCCGTGGGCGGGCTCTGCTGCGCCGTGCTGTCGGCTGCCATTTCCTACCCGATCCTGCGCCTGCGCGGCACTTTCTTCGCCATCGCCATGCTGGGCGTCAGCCATGTCTGCGCCGAACTCACCAACAATGTCGATTTCTTCCAGGGATCTCTGGGGCTGAACTTCCCGACCGTCACGCCGGCCAGCCTGGAACCCGCCACCTTCTACTACTGGCTCTATCTTTTCGCCGGCCTCGTGGTGCTGCTGATCGCCTGGCAGATCCGCCGCAGCCGCTTCGGCGCGGGCCTCCTCAGCATCCGCGAGGATGAGGACACCGCGCGCATGCTCGGCGTGCCGACCGAACGCTACAAGCGCCTGGCCTTCGTCATCAGCGCCGTACTCACCGGCATGCTGGGCGTGATCTACGCCCATTCGCTGGGTTATATCACCACCGACTCGGTCTATCGCGACGACACGAACCTCAGCCTGATCGTCTACTCGCTACTGGGCGGCATGGGCACCCTGTTCGGCCCGGTGATCGGCGCCTTCGTGCTGGTGTTCATCACTCAGGTCGTGCTGGGCCGCCTGCTGGACTTCCACCTCTTCGCGACCGGTCTCCTGCTGGTGATGCTCGTGCTCGCCGCGCCTGGCGGCGTGCTGGGCTTGGTGCGGTCCTTCTCGCTGCGGCGCCGCTCCGTGGCGGCGTCCGCCGAATGAGCGCGTCGCCCATCTTCAGCGTCGACCGCCTGTCCAAGAGCTTTCGCGGCCTGGCGGCAATCGCCGAGGTCTCCTTCGCCATCGAGCCTGGCTCGATCACCAGCATCATCGGGCCCAACGGTGCCGGCAAATCCACCCTGTTCAACCTGGTGACCGGCTATCTGGCGCCGAGCGCCGGCGAGGTCCGCTTCCAGGGCCGGCGCATCACCGGCATGGCGACCAACCGGATCGCCGAGCTGGGCGTGGCGCGGGCCTTCCAGATCGCCCGACCGTTCCGCGAGCTCAGCGTCTTCGACAATGTGCGCATCGGCGCGCTGTTCGGCAAATCAGGCGCCCGCGACGTTGCCGCCACGACGGCCCGCGGCATGGAGCTGGCCGCCATCGCCCATCTGGCCGACCGGCCGGCCAGCGCGCTGACGGTCGGGCAATTGCGCCACCTTGAGGTCGCGCGCGCGATCGCCACCCGCGCCGACCTGCTGCTGGCCGACGAGCCCTGCGCCGGCCTCAATCCCACCGAGACGGCGGCCATGATCGACGTGCTGCGCCAGATCCGCGCCAGCGGCGTCACGGTGCTGCTGGTCGAGCACGACATGCCCTCGGTGATGGAAGTCTCCGACCGCATCCTGGTGCTCGATGCCGGACGCCTGATCGCCGACGGCCCGCCACAGGCGGTGGCGAACGATCCGCAGGTGATTGCCGCCTATCTCGGCTCGCCTGACTCCGCGCACGCGTGAGGATTGCCGGCTCGGTCCTATCGCCCGAGGAATGCCCGCTGTACGTAAGCGTCGGCCAGAAGCTCCTTGCCGGTGCCCGCCAGCACGACGGCGCCTTTCTCAAGCACGTAGCCGCGATGGGCGATGCGCAACGACTGGTGAAGGTTCTGCTCCACCAGCAGGACGCTGATGCCGCTCCTGTTCACGGCCTCGATCAGCCGGAAGACCTCCTGGGTGACCATCGGCATCAGGCCCAGCGACGGCTCGTCGAGGATGATCAGCCGCGGTTCAGCCATCAGGCCGCGGGCGATGGCCAGCATCTGCTGCTCGCCGCCGCTCATCGAGCCGGCGAGCTGGCTGCGCCGCTCGGCGAGGCGGGGGAACAGGCCGAACGCATACTCGACCAGCGCCGCGACCTGCGCCCGCGGCTTGATGTGGGCACCGAGCTGCAGATTCTCCAGCACCGTCATCTGCGGGAAGACCAGCCGGCCTTCCGGGACCAGGGTGATGCCGCGCCGCACCACGACGTGGCTGGGCGCGCCGGCAATCGCTTCGCCGGCGAATTGGATGGTGCCGCGTTGCGGTCGCAGGACGCCGGCGATCATGCGCACGGTGGTCGATTTTCCCGCCCCGTTGGCGCCGAGCAGGGCGACGATCTCGCCCGGCTGCACGCTGAGCGACACGTCTCGCACCGCGACCGCGCCGTCATAAGCGAAGGCGAGGCCGGAAACCTCGAGCACCGGGGGAACCAGGAGGTCAACGCTCGGGGAGCTGGGGGCGGCGGTCATGACGATCCATGAAGTTCGGCAGAAGTCGATTCGATTGCATTGATAGCATGCACGCTCCGTACCATGCATGCGGAATGGGGCAACGCGGCCCGGCAGCGGCTCAAGCCACCGGCTGCTTGCGATAGGCGTAGTTGCGGTCGAGGCGTTCGATCAGATAGTCGCCGTAGCGTACGGCGGGGAACTTCGCCGGATCGCCGGCTGACCGACAGGTCGGCAGCACGTCGACGATGCTGTCCATCGACATGTCGAAGAAGTAGGGGCAGGAGTAGCGGTCGCCGCCCGACAGGTTCTTCACGCGATGCGGCGTGGACTGCCAGCGTCCGTTGGTCCAGCGGCTCAGCATGTCGGCGACATTCACGACCCAGGTGCCGGGGATCGGCGGAGCGGCCAGCCACGTGCCGTCGCGCCGGCGTACCTCCAGCCCGCCGCGCTCGTCCTGCGCCAGGACGGTGATGAAGCCATAGTCGGTGTGCGGCGCGGAGCCAAAGGCATCGTCCGGCGCGTCGATGGGCTGCGGCGGATAATGCAGCAGCCGCAGGAAGGTCGTGGGCTGACGGAAATGCGGCGCGAACCAGTCGCGCGGCAGGCCGAGAGCTTGGGCCATCACGGGCAGGAGGCGCAGGCAGAAGCCGTGCATGGCCCGCTCATAGGCTTCGACCGGGGAGCGGAAGCCCGGCAGGTCGGGCCACAGGTTCGGCCCGTCGAGCGGCCGGCCATGGCGCGGATCGCCCGGCGCGACGTCGTGCATCAGCATGAACGATTCGGAATCGTTCGGCCGTGTCACCCGCGCCACGCTGGAGGTCTCGATGATCGATGTCTTCGGCGCCATGTAGCCGCGGTGGAAGCGGTTCATGGCGATCGCCTCCTTGGCCCGCCGCGGCAGTGCATGGAAGCGGCGCGAAGCGGCGAACACCCCTTCCACCGCGGCCGGATCGACGCCGATATCGGCGAAATAGCAGAAGCCGATTTCGCTGAAGGTCGCATCAAGCTGCCGTGCCAACGCTTCCTCGCTCGCACCGGCGAAGCGAATGACGGGCAAGGCCTCCTCGCTCGAGATCATGGCGCTTGGCATCGCAATCAAGACGCATCCCGTCCTTTCCCTGTCACTCTCACCCTTTGATCCGATTGCTCGCCCGACAACGGCATTTGTCGATCTGGTGCAGCTCGACCATGTTGCCGCAGGGATCGTTGAGGAAGACCTGCAGGGAGTCCGGGCTCGTCAGGCCTTCGATGACCCAGTAGGCAACGCCCATGCGGTCGAGTTCGGCACGCGTAGCGACGATGTCGGCCACCGCCAGCGCGACGTGCGGCAGGGTCGGATCCTGGCCGGGACCCTTGGCGACGGGCGACGGCTGCTTGCCGCCGAACAGGTGGATCTGGCCGACCTCGCCGACATTGATCCACATGCCCGGTATGCCGGGAATGGTCGGCCGGCCGGTGTCGCGCGCGAGCCCGAGCACGCCGCCGTAAAAGCCTTCCATAGCATCCATCGTCTGCCCCGCCGCATCGATGCGGACACCCGTATGATGGATCTCCAGAACCTCGATCGCCATTGACCGTCATCCTCCCGTGAATGAGCGATGGTCATTATGGCACAGTCACCGCCGGGAGCGCGCGCACTAAGCGCCGTTGGTCGCGGAGGCGAGCGCCTCGTGGATCTGCGCCACGACCGCCGCGCCTTCGCCGACGGCGGCGGCGACGCGCTTGGTCGACCCGCTGCGCACGTCACCGACGGCGAACACGCGGGCACGGCTTGTCTCGAGGGCGAGTTTCGCCGGATGATCGGCGCGCTCCTTGCCGGTGAGGACGAAGCCCTTTTCGTCGAGCTCAACGCAGCCGTCGAGCCATCCGGTATTGGGATCGGCGCCGATGAACAGGAACAGATGACGCATCGAACAGCGATGCTGCGCGCCGCTCGAGCGCTGACGGAAGATGGCGCCGGACAGGCCCGTCTGGCGATCGCCTTCCAGCGCGACCACTTCGGTATCGGTATGGAGCGTCACGTTGGGAAGGGCCGCGATCCTTTCGACCAGATAGCGCGACATGGAGGCGCCGAGGTCGCGGCCGCGAATGACCAGGTGAAGCCATTTCACCCGCGCGGCCAGAAACACCACCGCCTGGCCGGCCGAGTTGCCGCCGCCGACCAGGGCGACCTCCTCGCCCTCGCACAGCTTGGCCTCGATGGGCGAGGCCCAGTAGGAGATCCCGGCACCCTCGAACACCGTGAGGTTGGCGATGGCGGGCCGGCGGTAGCGCGCGCCCGAGGCGATGACGACGGTGCGTGCCTGCATCGGATCGCCACTGTTCAGATGCAGCCGCATCGGAACGCCGGGATCGTCGCAGTCGATCCGTCGGACCTCGAGGGGAATGGCAAGCTGGGCGCCGAATTTCTGCGCCTGACTGTAGGCGCGCCCCGCCAAGGCCTGCCCCGAGATGCCGGTGGGAAAGCCGAGATAGTTCTCGATCCTGGCCGAGGCGCCGGCCTGTCCGCCGAAGGCGCGCTGATCGAGTACCAGCACCGAGAGTCCTTCGGAGGCTGCATAGACGGCAGTGGCGAGCCCCGCCGGACCGGCGCCCACGACCGCCACGTCGTACAGCCGATCGGGATCGAGCTCGGGCGTGAGGCCGAGGCACATGCCGGCCTCCGCGTCGCTCGGCCGGCGCAGCACGGTGCCGTTGGGGCAGAGCATCAACGGCAGCTCATCGTCGCGAACGCCCAGCCGATCGATCAGTGCGCGCGCCTCCGGGTCGTCGGCCGAGTCGAGCAGGGAAACGGGATAGCCGTTGCGGGTGAGGAAGCCCTGCAGACGCACCACGTCCGGCGTCTGCGCCCGGCCGACGAGGATGGAGCCCGCGCCGTCGCTTTCGATCAGCCCGACGCGGCGCAGGATGAGCGCCCGCATGACAATCTCGCCGATTTCCGCCGAGCCGATCAGCAGCGCCCTGAGATGGGCGGCGTCGAAGGGCAGGGCGGTGCAGCCCTCCGCACCGGCGCGTCCCCGGACGAGCGAGCTATGGCCGCTGAGCTGGCTCACCTCGCCGGAAAACTGGCCCGGCCCTTCGTTCACGATCGCGGCTTCGTGGCCGAGGCCATCGCGTCGAGCGACGTCGATCGAGCCCTGCAGCACCAGCCAGACGGGCGTGGCCGGTTCGCCCACGTCATACAGCACGGCGCCGGGCTCGAAGCGGCGCGGCGCGCCGCTGGCGAAGCGCCGCGCCACGTCGATCTGCGCGGCCGACAGGACCGGGAACATCTGATCGCGCCGCGTTTCGATAACGCTCAAATTACGCCCTCCCGCGCTGATGCGCGATGTTGCCCCGCACCCGGCCAGCGGGGAAGGCCGCCGCGCCGCCGACGTCGTGCGTTCGCACAAATGTTCGGGGAGGTCTCCCTAAGCGGAGAGGCGGCTGTTCAGGAATCCCAGCAGGAGTGTATTGAACGATTCTGGCTGCGTGACGTTGACCGCGTGTGCGCCCCATGACGCCAGCCGCAAAGTCGATCCCTTGATCGCGATCGCCAGCTCTTCGGACATCAGGCTCGGCACCAGCACGTCGTCACGCGCCGCCACGATGAGCGTCGGCAGGCTGAGCGCGCCGAGCCGCGCCGTGGCGTCGAAGGCGAGCAGCGCCGCGATGCGCCGCCGCAGCGTGTCGGCCCCCTGGAAGGCCGCGAGACCGTGCGCGTCCTCCTGCTCGACGCGCTCCCAGTTCCGGGCCAGCCAGTCCGCCGGATAGAGGAAGATCGGCTGGGCGCGGACATAGGCGCGAGGCCCGCCATGGTCGAGCAGGGCAAGACGCGCCTCGAAACAGCGTTTGGTATGGGCATGCGCCGCCGCCCAGCCGTTGACCACGGTGAGCGAGCGGAGCCGATCGGGGTGGCGCAGTGCGAGATCGAGACCCACCAGGCCGCCCAGCGCGTGGCCGACGAAGTGGCAGGCGGGCGTGTTGGTCGCATCGAGCACGGCCAGGGCCTCGTCAGCCATCGACGCGATGCTGTGGTCCGCCGGCAGGTCGCGGCGATTGCGGCCGGTGCCAGCCTGGTCGTAGGCGACGACGCGATAGCGCTCGCCGAGCACGCCGAGCTGCGGCTTCCAGTAGGAGGCGGTGCCGCCCAGCCCTGCCGACAGCAATATCGTTTCGGCGCCCGGCCCGGCGCCGCCCTGCACGTCAAAGAACATACGCCTCCCGGTCAGGGCGATGAAGGACGCCCCGTTATTTTTGCCGACCAATATGCGCCACGGAGGCTATCTCGACCAAGGCTTCTTTCTTCACCAGGCCGCACTGGATGCAGTAGCGCGCCGGCTTGTCGCCCGGGAAATACTTGGCATAGACGCTGTTGACGGCGGCGTAGTTCGCCCAGTCGGTGATGAAGATCGAATTGAAGGTAACGTCGGCCATCGTGCCGCCGGCGGTCTCGATCACCGACTTGATCTGGGCCAGCACGTGCTCGGTCTGCGCCGCGGCATCGCCGACATGCACCACGTTGGTCTCGGCATCGAGCGCCAGGGTGCCGGCGACATAGAGAACGCCGTCGGCCATCGCGCCGGGCGAATAGGGCGCCAGGGTCTTGCCCGAGCCGGGCGGGAAGATGGTTTTCATCGGCATCAGGACTCTCCCTTCGTCGACAGCATGGGATTGATGTTGGCCTGCAGGGCGATGCGGAATTCCTCGACCGACGACACCCAGCCGAAGAACTTCTCGATGTTGTACAGCGACGCCTGCTGGATGAAATCGGGACCGGCGTGATGGGTGGCGTCGTGCAGCACCACGCCGAAATATTCGAGGAAGAAGCCGTCGCGCAGAGTGGATTCGACACAGACGTTGGTGGCGATGCCGGTGAAGACCAGCGACCGGATTCCGCGGGCGCGTAGGAGGCTGTCGAGGTTGGTGTTGAAGAAGGCGCTGTAGCGCGGCTTGGCGACGACGATGTCGCCGGGCTGCGGCGGCAGGGCGGAGACCAGTTCGTAGTCCCAGCCGCCCTTGGCCAGCAGCTTGCCCTGCAGCTCCGGCCGCTTGCGCATGGTCTTGAGCGCGTTCGACTTGTGCCAGTTGGGCGAGCCGGGGCCGCCCGCCTCGACATAGTCGGCGTCCCAGCCGTTCTGGAAGAAGATCACCGGCATGCCGGCGGCGCGCGCCGCCGCGGCGGCTTCGCCGATCTTCTCGATCGCCGGCGCGGCACCGGAGATGTCGAAGCCCGCCAGGTCGAGATAGCCGCCGGGCGATGCATAGGCGTTCTGCATATCGACGATGATCAAGGCGGTCTCGGCCGGCCGGATCATCAGCGGCTCGGGACGGGCCGGCAGCAGGCGGGCCGACGGATCGTCGGTCGGGAAGTAGCTCACGGGCCCGCTCATGCGGCCGCCCTCGGCGGCGCCGCGACATGTCGGCGACATTGCATCAGGGGCTGGATGCGCTCGCCGAAGATCTCGGTGCCGCGGATGAACTCGTCGAAGGTGAGCAACACGCCGGCCAGGCCGGGGATGGCCGCCATCTCGTCCAGCATCCGCGCCACCTTGGCGTGGGAGCCCAGCAGCAGGCCGATATTGATGTTGACCATCGACTTGGGATCGATGGCGTGGCGCACGTTGCTGTCGCCGGTCGGGTTCTTGTCGGCCGTCGCCTGCTCGACCAGCCAGGCCAGCGCCTCGAGATCGGCGCCTTCCTTGTAGAGCTCCCACTTGGCCTCGGCCTCGGCATCGGTCTCGCCGGTGATCACCATGGTCAGAGCATAGGAGGCGACCTTGCGGTCGGTCTGGTTGGCAAAGGACTGCATGCGCGCGACCGTGTCGCTGCAGGCCGTCGGCGTGTTGATGCCCTTGGCGAAGCAGAAGTTGTAGTCGGCGTGCTTGGCTGTGAATTCCAGGCCGGCGTCGCTCTGGCCGGCACAGATGATCTTCATGTCGGCCCGCGGGCGGGGGCTCAGCCGGCAGTCGTTCATGGTGAAGAATTCGCCCTTGAGGTTCGACACCCCCGTCTCCCAGAGGTCACGCAGGACGCGGACGTACTCGGTGGCGTAGCGATAGCGATGGCCGAAATACTCGTCGCCTGGCCACAGGCCCATCTGGGAATATTCCGGCCGCTGCCACCCGGTGATGACGTTCAGCCCGAACCGCCCGTTGGAGATCGAATTGATGGTCGAGCACATGCGCGCGGCGATGGCCGGCGGAACGGCGAGGGTGGGCACGGTGGCATAGAGCCTGATGCGCGAGGTGACGGCTGCGAGGCCGGCCATCAGGGTGAACGAGTTCGAGATTATGGTCCCAGAACTCGCTTTTGCCGCCGAAGCCGCGCAGCTTGATCATCGACAGCACGAAATCCAGGCCATAGCGCTCGGCGTTCAGCGTGACCTGCCGGTTGAGCGCAAAGCTCGGCTTGTATTGCGGCGAGCTCGTCGAGATCAGCCAGCCATTGCTGCCGATGGGGATGAAGACACCGATCTCCATGCGCTCCGCTCTCCTGTTCTGTGACTGGCGAAGGCGAGTGCAAGAGTCAGACCGCTGGCGATATCCCGCTCCGGCAGCGGGTCGCCGGCGCGAACTGCCACCCATGCGACCACATCGCTCAAGATTGGACCACAGCCGAAGAGGCTCGCGTATGCCTGTGCCTGCGGCAATGCCGTTTTCGAGTGGCATGCTTCTTGCGAAATATTTTTCGCGACCCGGGGTGTGATGCGTCGAAGGGAGGTGCCAGATGACCCGCAAATTCTCTGAGACCAAGGCCAAGTTCAATCGTCGAGCTCTTCTCAAAGGTGCAGCGGCCGGCGGCGCGGTCGTCGCGACCGAGGCAATCGGCGGATTTCCCACCGTGTGGGCGCAGAATACCAAGGACGTGACGTTGGTGCATGCCGGCGGGTCCTATGCCGCGATCAAGGAGATCGGCGAGCAGGCCACCAAGGACCTCGGCTTCAAGATCGTGATGCAGGCCATCACCGACGACGTCCAGCTCAACCGCTCGCTGACGCAGCCGGCCAGCATCGACATCAACAATATGGACGCCACCAAGCTGCCCTACCTCGTGGGCAAGGGTGTGCTGGCGCCGATCCCGGTCGCCAAATACAAGCTCTGGAGCGAGACGGTACCGCTCTTCACCAAGGGCTCGTATCCCAACGGACAGATGGCCTCGACGCAGGGCTTCTCGCCAATCGAGGGGATGTTCTATGCCGACAAGGGCGGCAAGAAGCTCGCCGGCAAGCCGACCGAATTCCTGACCATGATCCCGACGATCTACAACGCCGACACGCTGGGCATCCGGCCCGACCTGGTCGGCGGACGCGACAAGGTGACGGCGTGGAAGGACCTGCTCGATCCCAAGTACAAGGGAAAGACCGCCCTTGTCGACTATGCGCCGGTCGGCGTGATGGACGTCGCCATGGCGCTCGAGTCGCGCGGCGACTTCAAGTACGCCGACAAGGGCAACATGACCAAGGCGGAGATCGACAAGACCATCAAGATCATGATCGACATGAAGAAGGGCGGCCATTTCCGCTCTTTCTGGAGCACCTTCGATCAGTCGGTGAACCTGATGGCCTCGGGCGAGGTGGTGATCCAGTCGATGTGGTCGCCGGCGGTGACCGCGGTGCGTTCGCGCGGGATCGACTGCTACTACGTGCCGCTCAAGGAAGGCTATCGCGGCTGGTTCGTGGGCCTGGCGCCGATGGCGCATCTCAGCGGGTTGAAGCTCGACTGCGCCTACGAATACATGAACTGGTTCAACTCCGGCTGGCAGGGTGGCTTCATCGCCAAGCAGGGCTATTACTCGGCGGTGCCGACGACCGCCAAGAAGTTCCTCGCGCCTGATGAATGGGCCTATTGGTACGACGGCAAGCCCGCCGCGGTCGATATCAAGGATCCCTACGGCACCGTGATGGAAAAGAAGGGCACCACGCGCGACGGCGGCGCCATCTGGGACCGTATGGGCCACATCGCCTGCTGGAACACGGTGATGGACGAGGACCGTTACCTGACGCGGCGGTGGAACGAATTCGTTTCGTCCTGACCGTCGGGTCGTTCCGACATGGCCATCATTGATCAGGCGGCGGACGATCTTCTGGCGCCCGCCGCAGCCGAAAAGGAGCATGTACCGCCTGACGCCGGCGGCGAGCGGGCGTCGTGGCTGCAAGTCGCGCCGCTGGTGGTGGTGCTCGGCCTGTTCTTCGGCCTGCCGATGTTGGTCGTGCTCGTCGTCAGCTTCTTCGACTTCAGTCGCACTGACATCGTCCCGGCCTTCATTCTCGACAACTACACCGAGCTGTTCCGCTCTGAGGTCACGCTCCGCCTCTACGCCAGCTCGATCAAGTTCGCCCTGATCGTCTGGGCGGTGACTCTCGTGCTGGGCTTCAACATCGCCTATTTCCTGGTGTTCCACGTGCGCGGCGTGCTGTGGCAGATCGCCTTGTTCCTGGTCTGCACGGTGCCGTTCCTGACCTCCAACATCATCCGCATGATCTCGTGGATCCCCTTCCTCGGCCGCAACGGCATCTTCAACCAGGCGCTGGAAGGCGCGGGGATCGTGAGCAAGCCGCTGGAATTCCTGCTGTTCTCCGACTTCGCGGTGATCGTGGCCTATGTGCACCTGTTCACGCTGTTCATGGTGGTGCCGATCTTCAATTCGATGGCGCGCATCGACAAGAGCCTGCTCGAGGCCGCACGCGACGCCGGCGCCGGCCGCTTCCGCGTCGTCGCCGAGATCGTCCTGCCGCTCAGCAAGACCGGCATCGCGCTGGGCTCGATCTTCGTGATCACGCTGGTGATGGGCGATTCCTTTGTCGTGCGCACCATGAGCGGCGGGCAGAGCGCCTCGGTGGTGTCGGCGCTGCAGAACGAGGTTGCCGCCCTGCAATATCCGCCGGCCGCGGCCAGCGCGGTGATCATGGTGATCATCGTCACCCTGATGGTCGCGGGCATCCTGCGCCTGGTCGACGTGCGCAAGGAACTGGCGCGCTAACGGAGTTCGTCATGCATTCCGCCGACGGTTCGCGACCCTGGACGTTCTACGCCTTCGCCGCCTTCTTCGCGCTGTTCGTGATGTTCCTCTACGGGCCGATGACGGTGATCTACATCCTGTCGTTCCAGGGGCCGCAGGGCGGCATGACCTTCCCCATGAACGGCTTTTCGTTCGAATGGTTCGACGCCTTGTTCTCGCAGAAGCGGGTGGGCGACATCGCGGGCTCGTTCACGCGCTCCATCGAACTTGCCGCCATGGTGTCGCTCATCACGGTGGTGCTGTCGGTGATCGCGGGCCTGGCCTTCCGCCGGCGCTTCCGCGGTTCGGCCTTCGCCTTCTATCTCGCCATCGCCAGCCTGATCATGCCCGGCCTGTTCGTCGGCCTGGGGATTGCGCTCAGCTTCCGCTTGCTCGGGCTGGAGACCGACTGGTTCACCTCCGGGCTGGGCGCGCAGCTCACCTGGACCCTGCCGTTCGGGCTCCTGATCATGTTCGCCGTGCTGGGCCGGTTCAACCGCGCCTACGAGGAGGCGGCGACCGACCTCGGTGCCACAAGCTGGCAGCGGGTGCGCGAGGTCACCCTGCCGATCCTGCTGCCCGGCATCATCGGCGTCGCCCTGTTCGGCTTCACCCTGTCCTATGACGAGATTGCGCGTACGGCGCTGACCGCGGGCAGCGAGAACACGCTGCCGCTCGAGATCTGGGCAATGACGACCAACGTCACCTCGCCGGCGCTCTATGCGGTGGGCGCGGTCACCACCGTGGTGTCGTTCGCGGTGATCATCGTGGCGCTCACCTCGATCGCAGCCATCCAGCGCCGGCGCGCGCGGACATCGACGGAGTAGTTCAATGGCAGAGGTAACCGGAAGCGGCGAGGTCGCAGTCGTTGGCGTCACCAAGCGGTTCGGCGAGACCACCGCGGTCGAGGATCTCGGCCTGACCATCCCGCACGGCTCCTATTGCTGCCTGCTGGGGCCGAGCGGCTGCGGCAAGACCACGATCCTGCGCATGATCGCCGGCCACGAGACGCCTACGGTGGGCGACATTCGCATCGGCGGGCAGTCGGTGATCGGGCTGCCGCAGGTCCAGCGTGGCACGGCCATGATGTTCCAGAGCTATGCGCTGTTTCCGCATCGCACCGTGCTCGACAACGTGGCCTTCGCGCTCAAGATGCGCGGGGTCGGCCTCGCCGAGCGCCACGCCCAGGCGCGCGAGCTCCTCGCCAAGGTACAGCTCGAGAGCTTCGCCAACCGGCTGCCGGCCGAGCTCTCGGGCGGCCAGCAGCAAAGGGTGGCGCTGGCGCGCGCGCTGATCACCAACCCGCGCGTGCTGCTCCTGGACGAGCCGCTGTCGGCCCTCGACGAGTACCTGCGCCTGCGCATGCGCGGCGAGCTGAGGCGCGTGCAGAAGGAGCTCGGCATCACCTTCATCCACGTCACCCATACGCAGCTCGAAGCCATCGCCGTCGCCGACATGGTGGTCGTGATGGCGCATGGCCGCATCGAGCAGGCGGCCAGCGCGCGCGACATCTTCGTCGCCCCGCGCAATGCCTATGTCGCGCGCTTTGTGGGCGGCCAGAACGTGCTCTCCGGCACCGTCGAGAGCGCGCTTGACGGCACGGCGGCGGTCGCCGCCGAGAACGGCGCGCGCTTCGCCTTTCCGGTCGGCGATGCCCGGCCGCAGCGCGGCTCGAAGCTCTGGGGCTCGATCCGGCGCGATCGCATCGCCGTCGAGAAGCTGTCATCCGGCGCCAAGCCGCCCGGCGGGCTGAACACCGTGGTGGGCGGGGTGCACACGATCGAGAACCAGGGCTCCTACGTGAAGGTCACGCTCGACCTTGCCGACAAGGAGGAGTTCGTCGCCCATATGCACGACGAGGCGTTCTTCGCCAACCCGCTCGACATCGGCGATCGCGTCGTGGCGCGTTGGTCCACGTCGGACATCAAGCTCCTGGATGACGGGCCGATTGCGCACGAACGCGCCTCGACCGGCAGCAAGATGGCAACGGCGAGGTAGACGCCGGCACGCAAACTGCCCTCTCTGCAGGCGTCGTCCGCGCTGAGAGTTGCACTATTGTTCTGAACACTAGGTCCGCCGGTTCATGCCGTCCAGTCCGCGGAAGGTGGCGGAGTTATGCAAAGCCGTCGGTTGCGAACGCGACTAGATTCAGTTCGACCGACACAACCTTGCAGTCGCAAGACGATGCAGGAGCGTGCGGACGCAGTAAGTGTGCATTGCACTTCTTCGCGTCATGAGCGAGATTTCACATAGGGGCGCACCGCTTGGCGGCGCTGTCCTGGAGTGACTGCCAATCTCGGACTTTCTCTTTCGGGGGGATGCACCATGCTGAGAAAATTAGTGGTCGTACTTGCGACAACGTTCCTGTTGGGCGCCTGCGCTTCGGAGCCGCCGCCTCCACCGCCGCCACCGCCGCCGGTTCAGGCCACGGCGCCATCCTTCAATGTGTTCTTTGATTGGGACAGCACGAAGCTGTCGGTCCCGGCCTTGAACGTGATCGAACAGGCGGTCGATTCCTTCAAGAAGACCGGCAATGCCCGCATCACGGCGACCGGCCATACCGATACGTCAGGCTCGCCGGAATACAACATGGGCCTCTCGGTCAGGCGCGCCAACGCCGTGAAGGCTGAACTTGTCCGGCAGGGCGTGCCGGCTGCGGCCATCGCCACCGGCGGCGTCGGCGAGGCCGGCCTGCTGGTGCCGACGGGCGACGGCGTGCGCGAGCCGCAGAACCGCCGCGTCGAGATCATGGTCAGTGGTCAGATGGTAGAGGCGCCGGCGACGACACCGCTCGGCTACTGCCGTGCGCTCAGCGCGTCCTATCGGCGCAACGTCAGCAACTCGAATGCCGACTCGGTTGCCGGTGCGGCGCTCGCAAGGTGCGAGTCTGGCCATACGGACGAGGGCATTCCGACCCTGGAGCGGCTGCTGACCAGCGCGAAGGTCCCGCTGCCGCCGCGCCAATACTGATCTCGTGACATCCGGAAAAGGCGACCCGCAGGGGTCGCCTTTTTCATGCGCGCGGCTTTAGTTGAGCCGCGCCGCTTCCGCCATCACCTCGATGGCCGCGAGCTGCCGGGAGCGGACGCTGAGCGCATGGGCGCCCGAGTCCTCCCAGGGGCGATAGCGCTGACGGATGCGCGCCGGCGGCCCGACCAACGACTTCATGTCGACCCACTCGTCGGGCACGGCGGCGATGGCTTCATCCTTGTGGCCGGCCAGGTAGAGCTCCTGGATACGCTTGGCCGCGTCGCCGAAGCCGCGACGCACCATGATGTCGTTGTGGAAGTTCTTGTCGCGGTGCCCCATGCCGCCGACATAGAGCGCCACCTCCGGCTTCAGCCGGCTGAGCGCGCCCTTCACATCGTCATCAACCTCGACGTGGACCGCGGCCTGGATGGTGAAGTTGTGAAAGCCCTTGCCGTTGCCGGCGCGCCGGAACCCTTCCTCGAGCCAGGGCCGGTACTCGTTCAGGGAGTCCGGCATGAATCCCATGGGCAACCAGCCATCGGCGATCTCGGCGGTGAGCTTGACCGTCGATTCGTTGCCCGTTGCGAGATAGATCGGGATGCGCGGATTCATGTGAAGGATCGACTTCAGCGGCTTGCCGAGCCCAATCGACCCCGGTCCGGTGTAGGGCAACGCGATCTCGCGTCCGTCATGGCTGACCGGCGCCTCGCGGGCAAAGATCTTGCGCATGATTGCCACGTAGTCGCGCATGCGCCAGTACGGCTTGCCCCACGGCTGGCCGTACCAGCCCTCGACGATCTGCGGTCCCGACACGCCCAGCCCGGCGATGAAGCGATCGCCCCCTGCGAGGGCATCGACCGTGGCGGCGCACATCGCAGCGTTGGCGGGCGTGCGAGCGGCGAGCTGCATGATGCCGGTGCCGAGCCTGATACGGCTCGTATGGGCGGCCAGGAAGGCCAGCGGCGTCACCGCGTCGGAGCCGTAGGCCTCCGCCGTCCACACGGAATCGTAGCCCAGCTCCTCGGCGCGCTGCACGAGCTTGACCGGGATGTCGAGATGCGCGCCGGAATAGCCGATCGCGAGGCCGAGCTTCATGGTGGTTTCTCCCTGTGTTGGGTGTTCGCCGCCTCGATGGCGCGCCACACGCGCTCGGGCGTCGCCGGCATCTCGACGTGCCGCACGCCGAGTTCCGCCAGGGCGTCGACAATGGCATTGACGATGACGCCGAGCGCCGGAGTGATACCGCCTTCGCCGCCGCCGCGGAAGCCGAGTGGATGGTTGGTCGAAGGCACCTCGCTCAGCGCCGTGACGAAAGACGGCAGATCGTCGGCGCGCGGCAGGGCGTAGTCCATGAGCGAGCCGCTCAACAGCTGGCCGCTCGCGGGCTCGTAGACGCAGCGTTCCATCAGGGCCTGGCCGGCGCCCTGGGCGATCCCGCCATGGGTCTGGCCGTGCAGGATCAGCGGATTGACCGCGCGGCCGACATCGTCCAGCGCGGTGTAGCGCATGATCGCGACCGCACCGGTCTCCGGGTCGACCTCGACTTCGCAGACATGCCAGCCATAAGGATAGGAGCCGACCCGGCTGTCGGTGTCGGCCGCCTCGGCCAACGGACCGCGCAGCTCGGCCGGCAGGTCGGCGCGGTCGCGGGCGGCGCGCGCCACGGCGAACAGGTCGACAGCCCGGTCCGTTCCCTTGACCATGAAGCGGCCGGCGGAGAAGGCGATGTCAGCCTCCGCAGCCTCCAGAAGATGTGCCGCAAGCCGCGTGCCCCTGGCGACGATGCCGACAGCCGCCCGGTGGATCGTGATCGAGGCGAGCCGCAGCGAGCGTCCGGAATGGGAGCCGCCTCCCGCGCTGACCCGCTCGGTGTCGCCGCTGACGATGCGCACCTTGTTCGCCGGCACGCCCAGCCACTCGGTGGCGAGCTGGGCGAAGCTCGTGGCATGGCCCTGGCCGGCCGACAGCGTGCCGATCACGATCTCGACCAGCCCCTCCGGCAGCACGGTCACCTCGGCGCGCTCTTGCGGGGCACCGCTTTGCGACTCGACATAGCCGCCCAGCCCGATGCCGCGCAGACGCCCCCGCGTCGACGATTGCGCCCGGCGGCCGGCGAAGCCAGACCAGTCGGCCAGCGCCAGGACACGATCAAGCGCCTTGTCGTATTCGCCGCTGTCGTAGGTCACGCCGAAGGGATTCGTGTAGGGCATCGACGCCTGCGGCACCAGGTTGCGGCGCCTCAGCGCCACGCGGTCGAAGCCATGGGCGCGCGCCGCGAGATCGATCAGCCGCTCGATCGCGAACATGACCTCGGGCCGGCCGGCGCTGCGATAGGGCGCGGTCGAGGGCGTGTTGGTCATGACCGCCCGCGCCCGCGCCATGGCCGGCAGGTGGTAGAGGCTGGTCATGAGCTGCGTACCCTTGGTCAGGGGGATGAAGGATGCGGTGTAGGCCCCGACATTGGACAGGTTGTCGGCCCTGAGGCAGAGAAACCTGCCGTCCGCATCGAGCGCCAGCTCCGCCGCGATCCTGACGTCGCGTCCTTGATAGTCGCTGACGAAGGCTTCCTGACGATCCGACGTCCACTTGACGGGCCGGCCGACGCGGCGCGACGCCCAGGCAACCAGGGCGAACTCCGGATAGAAGGAATTGCGGGTGCCGAAATTGCCGCCGACCTCGCGCGCCACGGCCCGCACCTTGTCCGGCTCGACGCCCAGGACGATGGCAAGCTCGCGCTTGGGGCGCACGATGGCGCCGCCGCCGGCATAGAGCGTGTAGCGCCCGCCGGCGGCTTCGTAGTGGCCGAGCGCGGCACGCGGCTCCATGGGCACGCCGGTGACGCGCTGGACCGAGGTTTCCAACCGTACCACGTACGGCGCGGCGGCACGGGCTGCCTCGACATCGGCAGGCCGGCCGACGACGGCGTCGACGGCGACATTGGATGCGAGGTCGTCCCATACGAGAGGCGCGCCGGGTTTCGCAGCATCGATGGCATCGGCGACTGCGGCGATCGGCCGGTACTCGACGGCCACGGCTTCGGCGGCATCCTTGGCGATCGCCAAGGTCTCGGCCACGACGAATGCCACTGCTTCGCCGACGAAACGCACGGCATCGGCCGCCAGCACCAGCGGACGTTTCACGCGATGCGGCGAGCCATCGCTGTTGTCGAGCCGGATGTCGGGTGGACTCATGGCGGCCGGGACGTGCGGGATGGGCTGCAGCCCGTCGGCGATCGCCTCTGCCGCCGTCAGCACGGCCAGCACGCCCGGCGTGGCGCGCGCCGCGGAGGCGTCGATCGCGGCGATCTTGGCGTGCGCATGCGGCGAGCGGACGACGGACGCATAGGCTTGGCCCGGCAGGCCGAAGTCGTCGCTATAGCAGCCGCGTCCGGTCAGCAGCCTCGCGTCCTCGAGCCGTGGAAGGGGCGTTCCGATCCCGCCTTTCATGCGCCGTGGAGTTGGGCATCCCGGCGCATTGGTTGGCAAGGGCTTGCTCGCGGTGCCGAGTGACGAAAGCTGCTCGCGCGCGTCCGCAAGGATCCCTTGACCCATATCAATGACACGATTTCGTCCTAGATGATCAAGGGGTCCTCAGCCAACGTAGCGTCCATGCCCATTATTCTCGCGCTCTGCCTGATCTGCGCCAGTCTCCTCAGCCTGAGCATACCGGCGGCCGCTGCATCGAGTGTGTATCTCGAAGAGCTGACCTGGATGGAGGTGCGCGACGCCCTGCATGGCGGCGCCACGACCGTGATCATTCCTGCCGGAGGCACCGAGCAGAATGGGCCGCACATGGCGCTGGGCAAGCACAATGCCCGGGTCAGGGTGCTGGCCGGCCTGATCGCCGCCAAGCTCGGCGATGCCCTGGTCGCGCCGGTCGTATCCTATGTTCCGGAAGGGTCGATCTCGCCGCCCAGCGGACATATGCGCTTTCCGGGAACCATTTCCATTCCCGACGATGTATTCAAGGGTATCATCCGCGCCGCCGGGCGCAGTCTCAAGCAGGCCGGCTTCACGCATATCGTGCTGATCGGCGATTCGGGCGACTATCAAACCATGCTCAAGGAAGTGGCCACGCAATTGAACCGGGAATGGGCCGCGACCCCCGTTCGCGCCCACTTCATCGGGGAATACTACCGCACCGCCCAGGCGCCATACCGCGAGGCCCTGCGCGCCAAAGGCCTGACCGATGCGCAGATCGGCACCCATGCCGGCGTTGCCGACACGTCGCTGCTGATGGCCGTGGATCCGGCCCTCGTCCGGACCGACCGGCTGGGCGCGCCGCCCAAGGCGGGCGACGGCACTGTCGGCGATCCGCGTGCTTCGACCGCCGAGCTGGGCCGGCTGGGTGTCGACCTGATTGTCACCAGGACCGTGGCGGCCATCCGCGCCGCCCGCGAGGGAAAGCGCTGATCGCATGATCTTCAACCGTCTTGCCGCCTTGGCCGTGCTTGCCGCAATCGCGCTCGGAGGGGGCGGATGGGTGGCGGCGCAAGCAGAGCATACCCGGGAGAACGGGCGTGCCGCGGCCCAGGAGGCGCTTCGACCTGCCATCGCGACCGTTCCCGGCATGCCGGCCGTTGTCGATCCTGAGAATCTCTACAGCGAAACCGCCGCCGGCAAGCTCAGCCCCGCCGTCGCAGGCGATTTGCAGCGGATCTATGTGCCCAATCGGCTGTCGAATTCCGTGTCGGTGATCGATCCTTCGACGCTCAAGGTGGTCGATACCTACAAGGTCGGCCGCAATCCGCAGCACGTCGTGCCGTCCTGGGACCTGCGCACGCTCTGGGTGGCCAACAATGCCGAGGGCCGCACCGACGGCAGCATGACCCCGATCGATCCGACGACCGGCAAGCCGGGGGCGGCTGTCCCGGTCGACGATCCCTACAACGTCTATTGGTCGCCGGACGGCAAGTACGCCATCATCGTGGCCGAAGCCCACAAGCGCCTGGACTTCCGCGACGCGCAGACGATGCGGCTGGAATACTCGATCGCCACGCCCAAATGCGGCGGCATCAATCACGCCGACTTCTCCATCGACGGCACCTACGCCGTATTCACCTGCGAGTTCGACGGCGCGATCACCAAGATCGACCTGGTCAACCGCAAGGTCGTCGATACCATCCTGCCCAGCCCCTATTACGGCCGGCCCGACGTGGTTGCCCTGCTGGCGGCGTTCGGCAAGAAGCCGGTGACCGTCCTCGACTCCCAGGAGCTGGGCGGCGTCATTTGCACGACCAAGGGCATGCCGCAGGATGTGCGCATCTCGCCCGACGGGACGACCTTCTTCGTCGCCGACATGATGGCCGACGGTGTCCACGTCATCGACGCGGCCTCGTTTCGCCAGACGGGGTTCATCGCCACGGGCGTCGGCGCCCACGGCCTCTATCCGAGCCGCGACGCCAAGTACCTCTATGTGGCCAATCGCGGCTCCAACAAGGTCGATGGCGGACCCCACGGCAAGGGCAGCGTGAGCGTGATCGACTTCGCCACCCGCAAGGTGGTCGAGACCTGGCCTGTTCCCGGCGGCGGGAGCCCCGACATGGGCAATGTCAGCGCCGACGGACGGTACCTTTGGCTGTCGGGGCGCTTCGACAATGTCGTCTATCGTTTCGATACGACGTCCGGTGCAGTCGATAAGATAAAGGTCGGTCGCGAGCCGCACGGTCTGGCCGTGTGGCCGCAGCCGGGCCGCTACTCGCTCGGCCATACCGGCAACCTGAGATGAAGGACTGAAAATGACGTTCACGCTTCTTGGCCATTGTTCGCGTACCGGCCAAGTCGGTATCGGCGTCGCCACCTATTCGCTCGTCGTCGGGGCATTGTGCCCCGCCCTCCAGGGCGGGGTCGGCGCGATCTCGAGCCAGGCCTTCGTGAATTTCGAGCTGCGTATGCTGGGCCTCAATCTTCTGAAGCAAGGCCATCCGGCGGAACAGGCGCTGGCTCTCATGAAGCAGGCCGACCCGCAGATCGAATTCCGCCAGCTGATGGTGCTTGATTCCTTCGGCCAGGGCGCCGGCTTCACCGGCGCGCGCACCCGGCCGTGGACGGGACACAAGAGCGGGCCCGGCTACGTTGCCGCCGGCAACGTCCTGGCGGGCGAGCATGTCGTCGAGGCCATGGTCGACGCCTTCACGGCGGCGCCTGAGGAGCCGCTCGACGAGCGCCTGCTGCGTGCCATCGAAGCGGGCCGCGACGCCGGCGGTCAGGTCGGCGGCCAGGGCCATCTGCCGGAGCGTTCCGCCGCCGTGATCGTGCGCGGCCACTCGCCGAGGGACGAGCTCGACCTGCGCGTCGATTCCCATCCCACGGCCGTAGCTCAGATCCGCGCCATCCGCGAGGAGTGGACGCCCTATCGCGACTTCCACTGGCTGCGCCATGTCGACCCGGCGAAGGCGCCGCCGCAGGAAGTGTTCGTGGCGGGACTCGCCGCCAAGGCCGAGAAGGTCTGATCTTCAGAACGTCCTGACGCGCGGCGCCTCCAGCGTGCGCTCGACGATGTTCTGCATGAGACGCACCAGGGCGGCGTTGGCGTCGGCGGGAATGCCGTCGCACCACGGGATGCGGTCGCCACCGCCGCCATCGACCAGGCCCAGCCCGACGCCGACATGGTGCAGCGCCACCTCCTCCTCGGGCGTATGGCAGAGGCCCGGATCCCCCTTCAGCAGGGCGATCGCCGCCACCACGCCATAGGCGCCGATATTGGAGCTGGTGCCGACCGCCAGCACGTCGGTCGGCACGACCGAGAAGACGCCGCCGCCGCAGGGCGTCTTGGATGCCATCGTGTGCTCGGGCAGACGTTTCTCGAGCTCCGCATGGACCTTGCCGAAGCCGATCTCGTTGCCGCCGTCGCCGATTCCGAGGGTCGGCTTGCCGAGTTCGCCTGCCGTCCGGAAGATCGTGTCGACGTTGGCCCGGTGCGAAGAGCGGCTGACGCCGGTGACTCCGTAGATGAAGCCGTTGCGATTGCCGCCCAGCCGCTCGATGGCGACGAACAGGTCGTGCCTCCCGGCGATCTTCTGCTGCTGCGCGGTGTCGCCGAGCGTCAATGGAATGACCTCGATCCGCAGGCCGGCGCGCCTGGCCAGCATGTCGATCGGCGGGAGGGCGTCGGGGTCGGTGTAGATCGTGACCTTGTGGCCGATGCGGGTGAGGGCGGTGGCCAGCACCACCGACCCGAACGGGCCGTCGTTCTCGCCGACCGGCATGTGGCCGGGCACGGCCGCGCCGGTGACGATGGCGATGTCGGCCGGCGCCCGCACCAGCAGGCGGCCCGCCGCCAGGACCAGAGGTTCGGGCGATACTTCGCGGGCCGTCTCCCAGAGCACCCATTTCTTGCCGCGCGGCAGGCCTTTGCGACGCATCTCGATATTGATCAGCTTGTCGATATTGTCACAGGCGATTTCCACGTCAGGCTCCTTCGGTGAGGCGGATGCATTTGGCCCAGTGGCCGGGCGCCAGCGCGTGCGGCGGCGGATCGGTTTCGGCGCAGGCCGCGATGGCGACGGGGCAGCGCGTGCGGAAGCGGCAGCCCGAGGGCGGATCGGCGGGATTGGGCAGGTCGCCCTGACAGCAGGATGCGCCGGCGGTGCGCTTCCGCATCGGGATCGGGTACGGGCACCGCCGACATCAGCGCCTTGGTGTAGGGATGGGAGGGCGCGGCGTAGATCTCCTCCTTGCCCGCCATTTCCACGATCTTGCCGAGATACATCACGGCCACGACGTCGCTGACATGGCGCACCACGCTGAGGTCGTGGGAGATGAAGATGTAGGCAAGGCCCAGGCGCTCCTGCAGGTCCTGCAGCAGGTTGACGATCTGCGCCTGGATCGAGACGTCCAATGCCGAGACCGGCTCGTCGCATACGATGAGCTGCGGCTCGACGGCCAGCGCCCGGCAGATCGCCACGCGCTGCGCCTGGCCGCCGCTCAGCTCATGCGGGTAGCGCTCCATCAGAGTGGCCGGCCAGTCCCACCATGTCCAGGAGTTCGCGAATGCGCCCCGCCCGCGCAGCGCCTGGGAAAAGGCCGTGGATATCGAGCGCCTCGCCGACGAGGTCGCCGATCGGCAGGCGCGGATTGAGGCTGGCGTGCGAGTCCTGGAAGATGATCTGCAGCTTGCGCCGCAATCGGCGCAGGCCGCGCGTATCGACGCGGCAGAGGTCGGTGCCTTCGTACAGCACCCGTCCGCCGGTCGGCCGGATGAGCTGCAGAAGGGCATAGCCCGTGGTCGACTTGCCGCAGCCCGATTCGCCCACCAGGCCGAGGGTGCGGCCGCGTTCGACCGAGAAGCTCACCCCGTCGACGGCTTTCACCGTGCCGCCCGGCGCGGCGAAATGGACCCGCAGGTCCTCGACCTCGAGGAGGGCGCTCATGGCGCGAGGTCGGCCAGGCAGGTCGCCCAATGGCCGGCGGCGAAGTCGCGGCGCTCGGGCGGGCGCTGCCGGCAGGCCGGCACGGCGACGCGGCAGCGCGGCAAGAAGGGGCAGAGCGGGATGTTGTCGATCAGGTTGGGCGGCAGGCCCTCGATCGGCGTCAGCCGGCGCGTCGGCGCGTCGAGACGCGGCGTCGAGCCCATGAGGCCGAGCGTGTAGCCGTGGCTTGGCCGATGGAACAGCTCGCGGATCGGCCCGGACTCCACGACGCGGCCGGCATACATGACGTTCACCCGGTCGCACAGGCCGGCGATGACCCCGAGGTCGTGGCTGATCCAGATCACCGCGGTGCCGCGCTCGCGCGTCAGCCGCTTCACCAGGTCGATGATCTGCGCCTGGATGGTGACGTCGAGCGCCGTCGTCGCCTCGTCGGCGATCAGCAGGCGCGGATTGCAGGCGAGCGCGATGGCGATCATGACGCGCTGGCGCATGCCGCCGGAGAACTGGTGCGGATAGGCGCCCAGCCGCTTCTCGGCGAGCGGGATGCCGACGTCTTCCAGGAGGCCGATCGCCCGCTTGCGCGCCGCCGCGAGGTCGAGCCGCTCGTGCTGGCGCAGCACCTCGGTGAGCTGGCGGCCGATCGTCAGCACGGGATTGAGCGAGCGCATCGGGTCCTGGAAGATCATGGCCATGCGCGCGCCGCGCACGCTCGCGCATCTCCGCCTCCGTGAGGCCGAGCAGGTCCCTTCCGTCGAAGGTCATGGCGTCGGCGGCGATCAATCCCGGCGGCTCGGGCACCAGCCGCATGAGCGACAGCGCCGTCACGCTCTTGCCGCTGCCGCTCTCGCCGACCAGCCCCAGCACCTCGCCCTCCGCGAGGTCGAAGGACACGCCGTCGACGGCATGCACGACGCCGCGGTCGGTGGCGAAGCGGGTCCTGAGGTTGCGCACGCTGAGCAGCGTCACGGCGTCATCCTTCGGTCTCGACCTTGCGGCGCGTGCGCCAGGCCCGCGGATCGAGCGCGTCGCGCAGGCCGTCGCCCATGAAATTGATGCTGAGCACGCACAGCATGATGATCCCGGTGGGCGCCATGAACATCCACGGCGCCTCGCCCAGGAAGCGGCGGGCCTCGCTCATGTCGCGTCCCCAGCTCGGCTGCGGCGGCTGCGTGCCGAAACCCAGGAAGCTGAGCGACGCCTCGGCGATCGACGGCGGCGGAGAAGACGATGGTGAGCTGGACCACGATCGGCGAGATGACGTTGCGCAGGATATGGGAGAGCACGATGCGTATCGGTCCCGCGCCGAGCGCGCGCGCGGCCATGACGTAGACGTCCTCGCGCACGGCCAGCGTGCTGCCGCGCACGATGCGCGCCAGGATGGGGGCCTGCACGAGGCCCAGCGCCAGCATGACGTTCTGGATGTCCGGGCCCAGCAGGCCGACCAGCGCCACCGCCAGCAGGAGCGGCGGGAAGGTCAGGAAGGCGTCGACCAGCCGCATCAGGAGATTGTCGACCTTGCCGCCGAAATAGCCCGACGCCAGGCCGAGCGGCACGCCGACCGCGAAGGCGAAGCCGACCACCAGGAGGCCGACGCTGAGCGAGGTGCGGCCGCCCCAGATCAGGCGGGAGAGGACGTCGCGGCCGAAATGGTCGGTGCCCAGCCAGTGCTCGAAGGAGGGCGGCTGGAGCTTGGCGCCGAGCTTGATCTGGATCGGGTCGTAGGGCGCGACCCAGGGCGCCAGCAGCGCCGCCAGGCAGATCAGCAGCAGGCAGGCCATCCCCAGCGCGGCGGCGCGATGGCGCGGGAACTGTCGCGCCGCCAGCGCAAGCGAGCCGGTGATCCGCGCGGCGGGGAGCTGGGCCAGCGCCATCGCTCAGTACCGGATCCGCGGGTCGAGCAGGGAGTAGAGCATGTCGGCCATGATGTTGGCGAAGACGAAGAAGGCGGCGATCACCAGGGTGAATCCCTGGATCACCGGGAAGTCGCGGTTGACCACGGCATTGAGCACCGCCGAGCCCATGCCCGGCACGGCGAAGATGTATTCGATCGTCACCTGGATGCCGATCATGTAGCCGAACTGGACGGCCACCATGGTCACGAACGGGATCATCGCGTTCTTGAGCGCGTGGACGACGACGATGGTGACCGGCAGCAGTCCCTTGGCGCGCGCCGTGCGCATGTAGTCCTGCGACAGCACGTCGATCATGCTGGAGCGCAGCAGGCGCGTCAGGATCGCGGTCTGCAGCGTGCCGAGCGCGATCGCCGGGATGATGTAGGGTTTGAGATAGCTCCAGAAGCCGCCGGCCTCGGCTTCCGACGAGCCGATGCCGGTGATCGGCAGCCAGTCGAGCTTGATCGAGAAGACGTAGATCAGGATCAGCGCCAGGCCGAAATTGGGGATGGCGAACCCCGCCACCGTGTAGCCGGTGCAGAGATAGTCGACCCAGCTGTTGCGCCTGAGCGCGGCGACGACTCCCAGCGGGACCGACACCAGGAGCGCGAAGGCCATGGCCGCCGCAGCGAGCTGCAGGCTGACGGGAAAGCGCTCCGCCAGCAGCGACGTCACCGTGTCGTTCAGCCGGATCGAGCGGCCGAGGTCGCCGGTCGACGACCTTGGCCACCCACAGCGCATATTGCACGGGCAGCGGCCGGTCGAGGTTGAACTCCGCGCGCATCGCCGCCGCCGCCTCGGGCGAGGTCTGCATGCCGAGCATGATCTGCACCGGATCGCCCGGCGTCGCCCGAGTGATGAGGAAGGTCATCAGCGAGACGACGAGCAGGACCAGCGGCACCTGGATCAGACGGCGGCCGAGATAGCGCCACATCTCCGCTACGCTGAAGCGCCGCCCTCCCCACGAAGTGGGGAGGTGTCGCCGTCATGCGGCGACGGAGGGGTCACAGGCCGCACTCGTCTACCGTGAGCCATGACCCCTCCGCCCCTGCAGGGCGCCTCCCCTCGCATGGCGTAGGGAGGAGAAGAGCGAGCCTGGCCATCACGTCCACGCGACGGTGTCGAGCCTCTCCAGGTATTCCTGCGGGGTCGGATTGAACCCCGTGAGGTTCTTGTTCATCACCTGGATGTTGTTGGCGTTGCAGTGATAGATGATCGGGCATTCCTCGAGCGTGGTGTCGACGATCTTGTGGTAGATCGCCTCGCGCTGCGACTGGTTCAGTTCCGAGCGCGCGCCGTCGAGCATCAGGTCCATCTCCGGGCTGGTGTAGCCGCGCACCGATCCCTTGCTGTGCAGGAACCACCACGAGGTGGCGTCGGGGTCGGGCGCCACCAGGGTGATGTCCTCGAGATTCTGCTCGAAGCGGCGGTTGAGCCACAGGTTGTTGAACCCGCCCATGTCCATGTTCTTGATCTTGTAGGTGATGCCGATCTGGCTCACCATCGCGGCGACGAGCTCGAGCTCCTTGCGCAGCCAGTCCTTGTCCGAGGTGATGACCTCGACCTCGTAGCCCTTCACCCCGGCCTTGGCCATCAGCTCCTGCGCCTTCTTGAGGTCGCCGTTCTTGGGATATTTCAGCAACGGCCCGCGATGGCCCATGTAGCCGGCCGGGATCTGGTTGTCGGTGGCGACCGCCTCGCCGTAGTAGATCTCCTTGACGATGGCCTCGCGGTCGATGGCGTAGGAGATCGCCTGGCGCACGAGCTTGTTGTGGTAGGGCAGCTCGGGATGGACCTTCAGGTTGAACTGCTGGTAGTCCCATTCCCAGCCCGGCGTCGACTTGACGACGAAGTTGGCGTTCTTGCGCATTCCCGCCACTTCCTTGGGATCGGGATGGGTGACGAAGTCGAGCTCGTTCTTGACCAGCGCCTGCAGGCGCGTCGTCGAATCGGGGATGGCGCGGTAGACGATCTTGTCGAGCTTGGGGAAGCCTGCCTTCCAGTAGTCGGGGTTCTTGCACCAGCACGATCTCGGTGCCGCGCTTGCTCTCGATCTGGAAGGGGCCGTTGCCGACCGGCGTGGCGCTGTAGGCCTGGTTGCCCATCTCCTTGTGGGCCTTGGCCGAGATGATGGTGCCGCCATAGCCCATGGTGACGCCGGGGAAGGCGCCGAAGGGCTGCTTGGTCTTGACCTCGACGACGTACTTGCCGTCGGCCTTCACCGAGGCGAGCGGGAACAACGCCGTGCCGACCTGGAAGCTCTTGGATTCCAGATGGAAATTCCAGGTGTAGGCGACATCCTCGGCGGTGAACTCGCCGAAGCCCTTCTGCCACTTCACGCCTTCGCGCAGCTTGATGCGCCAGGTCGTCGGATCGGGATTGGACCATTCGAGCGCCATCAAGGGCTCGATCGTGCGCTTGGCGAAGTTGATCTGCACCAGCGGGTCGAAGATGTTGTAGAGGATGAGGCCGCCCTGGATGTCGTAGCGGATGACCGGGCTCAGATTGCCGAACTCGCCGCCGAACACGCCGACCCTGAGGTCGCGTTTGCCCTGTGCCAGCGCCGGCGCGCGGCCGGTGCCCAACAAAAGGCCCGTGCCCATCGCTCCTGCCGCAAAACCGCGCCGCGTGACGCCCATGCTGCCTGCCGACCGCAACCCCTCGCCCATAGCCGCCTCCTGTGCCGCTCTTCTAGAAGCCCCTGTCGTATTCCTTCAGCCCGTTCTCCACGATCTGGTGCAGGAGCGTGATGAGGCTCGCCTGCACCCGATCCGACGTGCCGTCGACGTAAGGGATGAGGCGCGAATAGGCGCCGTCCATCGCTCCGCCCGCCACGCTTGCGTGCACGATGCGCAATTCCGTTGCCTCGTCGTGCAGCACTTCGCGGTCTCCCAGGTGACCGGCCAGCGCCGCTGCGATGCCGTAGGCTCCCCAATTCGACACCGCGGCGAACACCAGCACGTCGCATTCAGTAACCGTGCCAACGCCGCCGTGGCAGGGGCAGCCGCAATCCTTGCCGAAGGGCTGGATCTCGCGCACCGCCTCCTTGATGACGCCGCAGCCGATCTCGTTGCCGCCGTCGCCCACGCCGATCGTCGGGATGCCTTTTCCCCGGGCGAGATCGGCCAGGTGATAGGCGCTGGCGATCTTGTCGGGCGTGCGCGGCGTTCCCATGATCGAATGGTAGATGCCCTTGGTGTTGGGTCCGACCTTCTCGATGAAGATCATCGCGGCGGGCTTGAATTTCTCGCAGAGCTCGTGCGCGGCCTTCTTGCCGGCTTCGTCGCCCAACGGATAGTCGATGGCGAGCGCGCAGGAGCGGCGCTGCTTGAACAGCTCCTCGTCGACGACGGCGATGCCGGCGGCTTCCGTCGACTTGATGACGGCGGGCATGTTGCGCGCTTCGCTGATCAGGACCGGCTTGGCGCCGAGGCCGAATTCGATGGCGCGGGCGATGGCTGCGGCGCCCGGCGGGCCGTCGGTCTCGCCCTGAGGCAGGCCGGGCGGCGTGCCGGCGCCGGTGACGACGAATACGTGCTGGCCGGCCTTCACCTTGTCCTTCAGGAGCTTGGCCGCGAGCCAGGTCAGCGGCTTCTGCTGCTTCTTGCGCGCCGCCTCGTACAGCGGATAGGTCACGCCGCGCGGCAGGCCGGCGCGGAAACGCATCTCGATGTTCACTGCGCGGTCGATCGAATCGCCCACGATCTCGTCGATGGCCATCAAATCCTCCTAGAACGCGCGCTTGAAGCCGCTGATGAGGCCGTTGCGCACGATGCAGCCCAGCATGGTGACGACGGCGCAGGAGACGTCCATGGGCATGCCGTCGACCTGCAGGATGTGGCGTCCCGTGCTGCCGTCGGCCGCATGGGTGGCGACGCAGGCCTCGATCATGCGCCGCTCGATCTCGGCCGAATGCATGATCTCGGGCCGGCCGACCAGCGCGGCCAGCGCCGCCTCGACGGCATAGGCGCCCCAATTGGAGGTGTTGGCCGGCAGCAGCACATCGGTCTTCACCCGCGTGCAGAGACGGGCGCCGTTGGGTTTGTACTTGGCGACGGCGTCGGCGATCAGGCCGAAGCCCAGCTCGTTGCCGTTGTCGCCGATGCCGAGCGAGGGGATGCCGCGCCGGGCCGCCTCGTCGAACAGGCATTCGGCGCGGGCGCGATCGCCCGCCGTCGGCGTGCCGGTCGAGGTGTGGGCGATGCCTTGCGGATTGGGACCGAGCTTCTCGATGCTGATCACCATGGCGGGCTTGTAGGCGTCGAGATACCCGACAGCCTGCTTCTCGGCCGTGCCGTCATGGGCAAGTGGCAGGACCGCGGCGGTGAAGCCCGTGTCGAGCGCATATTTGGGCTCGCGGATGCCGAGGCCCGCGGCGAGCGTCGTGGCCGCGAGATTTTCCAGGAACGGCGCCTCGGTGAAGAGAAGGGGGACGGCACCCGTGGCGGCATGGATGGCGAGCGCCAATGCGGCCACGCCGGGCGGGCCGTCGGTCTCGCCCGCCGGCAGGAAGCGCGGATCGCCCGCGCCGGTGGTGATGAACACGGTCTTGCCCGGACCCAGGTTCTTCTGGATCTGCTGCGCCGCCAGCAGGGACAGCGGCCCGCCGCCCTGGGCGGCACAGGCCGCCTCGTAGAGCTGGACGATGACGTTGCGCGAGGTCGGCGAAATGCGCGCCTCGACGGTGACGAGACGATCGATATGGCGGCCCATCAGGGCAAGCTGTTCGGAGGCGGGGGTCATACTCGGGCCTCTCCTAGTGGGTCAGTCCCGCGTCGGGCGGCTCGAGATTCTTGCGCACGATGTTGGAGAGGAACTGCATGCAGGCCATCGAGGTCTCGCCGTCCAGCCCGTCGACCAGGAACTCGGTGGTGCAGTACATCGCCTCCAGCCCGCCGGCGTCGAGGCAGGCCTGCACGATGCGCTTCTCCATCTCGGGCGAATGGATGAGCTGCGGCTTCTTCAGCAGGTAGGCGAGGCAGGCCTCGATGCCGTAGCAGCCCCAGTTGGACATCATGGCCGGGATGACGATGTCGGTCTTGACCACGGTGGCCAGCGCCTTGCCCTTGGGCATGGTCTTGACCACCGCGTCGTAGATCGTGCCGAAGCCCAGCTCGTTGCCGTGGTCGCCGATGCCGACGCTGAAGATGCCGCGCTTGTTGGCTTCGGTCACGACATCGCCGATGTCGATGCAGCCCTCGAACTGCGAATGCGGCCCCGTCAGCGGCAGGCCGGTCGCGGTATGGACGTTGCCGTCGGCGCCGGCGCCCAGCCGCTCGGCGCTCACCACCGCCTTGGGTTTGTACTCGGCGTAGATCCTGGCGATCCACTCCTTGATCTGGGATTGCTCGGTGGGCGCGTTCTCGATCGCCGCGCCGAGATGGCGGTCGCGCGCCTGGGCGAAGGGCTTCACCATCAGGCCGGCGGCCTCGCTCGAGGCGATGATCGGATCGGCATGGCAGGCCTCGTTGACGTAGACCGGGACGGCGCCCAGACCGCGATAGAGGATGCGCGCCAGGGAGGCCGCGCCCGGCGGCCCGTCGCTTTCGCCCTTGGGCATGGTGGGTTCGTAGCCCGCACCGGTCATGATGAAGACCACGTCGCCCTTGCCGAGATGCTTCTTCAGTCCCTCGGCCGCCGCCATGGTCACCGGCTTGCCGCCGTTGGCCTTGCGCGCCGCCTCGTACATGGGCAGCAGCACGCCGTGCGGCATGCCGTGGTTCTTGGCTTCGATCGTGATCAACCTGTCGACGGCCTCACCGACCATATCGAGCATGGCGCTTTCCCCTTGGATTGTAACAAAGACCCCGCGGCCGATTGGGCGCCGCGCGAAGTGATCGCACAAGTTCAATTTTGGCGTTGAAGCGATGCCAGAACGGCATCACCCTGGCGGCACGGAAGCGAGGGATCATGATCAGTGCAGGCTTGCGCTATTTCTCGGCCGTGGCGCGCCACGGCTCCATCCGCGAGGCCGCGGATGAACTGCATGTCGCGCAGTCGGCGTTGAGCCGCCAGATCCAGAAGCTCGAGCAGGATTTCGGCGTGCCGCTGTTCGAGCGCCACGCGCGCGGCGTGGAACTGACCTCCGCCGGCGAGATCCTGCTGCGCTACGCGCGCTCGAGCCTGCGGCAGGTCGAACGCGTGCGCTCGGAGCTCGACGCGCTGAAGGGCCTGCGCCGCGGTACCATCACCATCCAGTCGATCGAATCGCTGGTGCCTCACCTGCTGCCACGGGCGATCGCGCGGTTCAGCGTGCGCCATCCCGGCATTCATTTCGAGATCACCATCGACGGCTCGGATCATGTCGTGGCCGCGGTGCGTGAGGGACGCACCGACATCGGCCTTGCCTTCTATCCGCCGGCTGAACGTGAGTTCGTCACCATGTTCAAGATGCGCGAACCGCTGGTGGCGGCGATGTCGGCGCGCCATCCGCTGGCGCACAGGCCACGTGTGTCGCTGGCGGACTGCGCCGCCTATCCGATCGCCTCGCCGATGAAGAACACGGGCAGCCGCATCCTGATCGACATCGCATGCAAGGCCGCCGGCATCCATATTTCACCGACGCTGGAGACCAACTCGATCCCGCTGCGCGTTCATTTCGTCCACGTCAATCACGGCATCACGTTCCTGTCGCGGCTCTCGGCATGGGACAGCCTGCGTACGGGGGCGTTGATCGCGGTGCCGATCCGCGACCGCCTGGTCAACAGCGCAACGATCGATGCGATCACCCACGCCTCCCGCCAGCTTCCCCTGGCCGCCGAGGAGTTCCTGCGCGTCCTGCAGGGCGAACTGCAGAACCTGCACGAGCCTCTCGACAGCGTGGCCTAGTTTTCGGCTATTGTTGGCAGCGGTTCACGACCTGGAGGTCGTCATGCGGTGTCCCCGGTGAAGTTCTCGCTGCATTTTGGCAACAATACCTTTCCCGACCTCGCGGGGGCGACGCGGCTTGCGCTTCTGGCCGAAGCGGCGGGCTTCGACTCGGTGCTCGCCGTCGACCACGTGGTCTTTCCCGACAACTACGCCTCGACCTATCCCTATTCGGCGACCGGCCGCCTGCCGGTGGGCCGCACCGGGTCGTTTCCCGATCCGCTGATCTGGATCGCCTGTGCAGCCGCCGTCACGACGCGGCTGCGCTTCATGACAGGCGTGATCATCCTGCCGCAGCGCTCGCCGCTGGTTCTCGCCAAGCAGGTGGCGACGCTCGACTACATGAGCGGCGGGCGCATGGAGCTGGGCGTCGGCGTCGGTTGGCTCAAGGAGGAGTTTGCCGCCCTCGGCGTGCCGTTCGAACGCCGCGGCAAGCGCGCCGACGAATATATCGCGGCGATGCGCGCGTTGTGGGCCGAGGATGGCGCGAGCTTCGCCGGCGAATTCGTGAACTTCCACGAGGTGAGCTGCAATCCCAAGCCGGCGGGCGGCAGCGTTCCCATCATCGTTGGCGGCCATTCCGAAGCGGCGGCGCGGCGCGCCGGACGGCTGGGTGACGGCTTCTTCCCCTCGGTCGGTTCACCCCTCGACACCATGCCGCTGTTCGACATGGCGCGCCGGGCTGCGGCGGAGGCCGGCCGCGACCCCGCCAGCATCGAGATGATGGCCGGTTGTCCCGACGCGCTGCCGAGCTCGGGCAAGGATCCGATTGCCGCTGTCGAACAGCGCCGGGCGCTGGGCATCGGCCGGGTCGTGCTGCCCGTCGGCGCCTTCATGCCGGTGCTCGAGGAAAGCCTGGCGCGCTTCGGCGAGACCGTCATCCGGCCCATCGCGGGGCACTGACCGCGGTCAGGCAAACGCCTTGCGGATGCGCCCCCAGTCGGCAAGCGCTTGCTCCTGGCCGGGCACGAGCTGGATGGTGAACTGGGTGTAGCCGGCGCTCTTCAGGGCATCGATGCGCCGCTTGATCTCGGCTTCGCCCGCCGTGAAGGTCGTGGCGCGGATCAGGTCCGCCGTCACGAAGCGCTTCTCTTGCGGCTTGACGAACATCAGGTGGCCGCGGTGGTTCTCCAGATAGGGCGCGTCCTTCGGTTCGTAGGTGCGCGCGAGCGCGATATAGCCGTCGAGCTCGGGCCGGCCCGTCGGCATGGCGGTGCCCGGCTTCAGGCCGGACAGCGCCTCGTCGGCGGCGCGATGCAGCATCACCGCCGCGCGCGGCCCGGCCTGTGCCATGGCGCGCTCGGAATCGGCGGCCTCGCCGTCGTGCAGCACGCATCCGAGGGCGAAGGCCGTGGCCTGCAGGTCGTCCATCGCATGGCCGGCCTTGCTCCAGGCGTCGCGCATCGCCTCGACTTCCCGCACGCCGTTCTCCACGGTGCTGACGAAGTCGATCCAGCCCGCCTTGAGCCTGGCCGTCAGCGCCCGCGTGCGCGGCCCAAAGGCCGAGAGATGCAGGGCGATGGGATCCTTCGTGTTGAACAGCGGCAGCTCGGGATTGAGGAAGCGGATCCTGCGGCTCTCCCCCTCCATCTCGAAGTCGATGGTCTCGCCGCTGAGCAGGCCATAGACCTGCTGGATGTAGGTCTCCATGTCCTTGATCTTGATGGCGCCGAAGCCCATGGCGCGGCGTGCCGTGAAGCCCGTGCCGACGCCGAAGTCGATGCGGCCGGGGGCGAGCTGGTTGAGCGTCGCCAGCGCGTTGGCGGCGACCGGCGCGATGCGGTTGGAGGGCACCAGCACGCCGGTGCCCAGGCGAATGTGGCGCGTGTTGACCGCCGCCGCGCCCATGGCGACGAAACAGTCGGCGCTCAGCATCTGCGTGTCGTAGAACCAGGCGTGGCTGAAGCCGAGCTCCTCGGCACGCTGCACGACCTTCCAGGAATCCGCCGCGGTGGGCAGGGCGATGCCGAAATCCATCGTCTGCTCCGTTCCTAGGTGTCGGCCAGCGCTTCGAGCATGCGGTCGCGCGCGGCGGAGTCTCCGTCGGCATGGACCGGCTGCAGGCAGACATGCGTGGCGCCGGCTTCGAAATGCGCCCGCAGGCCCTTCTTGACCGTCGCCGCGTCGCCCCACAGCACCATGGCATCGATGAAGCGGTCGCTGCCGCCGTCGGCGAGATCGGCCTCGGTGAAGCCTTCGCGCAGCCAGTTGTTGCGATAGTTCGGCAGCACCATGTAGCGGGCGAGCTCCTTGCGGCCCGCCGTCCGGGCGCGCACCGGATCGGTTTCGATCGTGACCTTCTGCTCGACGGCGAGCCACTTGTCGGGTCCCAGGATCGCCGCCGCCTTGGCGGTATGCCGCGGCGTCACGTTGTAGGGCACCGCGCCGCGCGTCTTGGCGGCGCTCAGGGCCAGCATCTTGGGGCCCAGCGCGGCGACCATCACCGGCGCCGCCTCGGCGTCGGGCAGATCCTTGTAGAGGCCGTCGAGATAGGCGCGCATGGCCGGCAACGGCTTGTCGTAATGATGCCCGCGCAGGCCCTCGACCATGGGCACATGGCTGACGCCCAGGCCCAGGATGAACCGCTGGCCGTACCAATCGTTCAGCGAAACCATGGCCCGCCGCGCGGTGTAGGCATCGCGCGCATAGATGTTGGCGATCGAGCTGCCGATCATGAGCCGCTGGCTCTTCGACAGCAGGTAGCCGGCCAGCGACATCGATTCGTAACCGCGGCCTTCGGGATACCACAGCGCCGAATAGCCGTTTTTCTCGACCACGCCGACCAGCTCGCCAAGTTGCGAGCCGTTCAGCTTGTCCGTCGAATACCACACGCCCAGGCGCCCTAACGTCATGGCCATCTTCTCCCGTCGTTTCGTTGTGACCGCCGCATTGTCACACTAAACTGGGGGTCACGGCCACAATCGCAAACGGGGCGCCAGGCTCGGGAAATTCTCCGGGCATATCGAGGTTCCGGTCGACCAGGAGGGTGCATCATGCGCATTGGTGTTTTCTATTTCCCGACCGACTATGGCATCAACATCGCCGAGCTCGCGCGCGCGCTCGAGGAGCGCGGCTTCGATTCGCTGTTCGTGCCGGAGCACACTCACATACCGGTGAGCCGACACACGCCCTTCCCGGGAGGCGGCGAGCTGCCCAAGCGCTACTCGCACACCCACGATCCCTTCGTCGGGCTGGCCTTCGCGGCTGCGGTGACCCGCAAGCTCAAGGTGGGCACCGGCATCCTCCTGGTGCCGCAGCACGAGCCGATCGTCACCGCCAAGGCCATTGCCTCGCTCGATCAGCTCTCGGGCGGCCGCTTCATCTTCGGCATCGGCGGCGGCTGGAACGTCGAGGAGATGGAGAATCACGGCGCGCGCTACGAGACACGCTTCAAGCAGATGCGCGAGCACGTGCTGGCCATGAAGGCGCTGTGGACCGAGGACGAGGCGTCGTTCCACGGCGAGTTCGTCGATTTCGATCCGGTATGGTCATGGCCCAAGCCCGCCCAACGACCGCATCCGCCGATCCTGCTGGGCGGCGAGAGCGATCATACGCTGCGGCGGGTGGTCGAATACTGCGACGGTTGGTTCCCGCGTCCGCGCGCCGGCTTCGAGGCCGCCCAGGCCGTCGATCGCCTGAGTCGCATGGCGGAGCAAAAAGGCCGGGATTTCTCGACGCTCTCCATCACCGTGTTCGGCGCGCCGGCCGAGGAGAAGGTGCTGGCGGACTACGAGAAGGCCGGCATCCAGAGCGCGCTGCTGGCGATACCGGACCTGAGCCGCGACGAGATCCTGCGCCATCTCGACAAGCTCGCGCCGCTGGCCAGGGCGAGCGTGCCCGCGTGACCGTCGCCGTCGGCCTCGGCCTGATGGAGTTTCCCTTCGCCGGGGCCGCCGACTATTGGCGTTGGGTCGATCTCTGCGAGGCGGGCGGCATCGATTCGCTGTGGCAGACCGATCGCCTGGTGAGTCGCCAGCCGATCCTCGAATGCATGGCGGTGATGGCGGCGCTGGCCGGCCGCACGCGCCGGCTGCGCTTCGGCATGAACGTCGTATCGCTGGCGCTGCGCGATCCGGTGCTGCTGGCCAAGCAGTGCGCCACCATCGACGTGCTCTCCGAGGGCCGCCTGCTGCCGGCCTTCGGCATCGGCAGCCCGCTCGGCCCGGAATGGCAGGCGCTGGCCATCGATACCAGGACGCGGGGCAGGCGGACCGACGAGGCACTGGAGATCATCGCCCGGCTTTGGCGCGAGGACAGCGTCGATTATGCCGGCCGGTACTATCGCCTCGCAGGCGCGTCGATCTCGCCCAAGCCGGTGCAGCCCGACCTGCCGATGTGGATCGGCGGCTCGTCGGAGGCGGCGATCCGGCGGACGGCGCGCTATGGCACCGGCTGGCAGGCCGGCGCCGAGACCCCGGCCGATGTCGGCAAGGTGGTCGCCGCCATCAAAAAGGCCACGGCGGAGGCCGGCCGCACCATCGACGAGGACCACTACGGCGCGGCCTTTCCCTTCTATTTCGGCAGCGCCGGCAACGGCATCGTGTCGGCGGCCATGGCCGCCTACGGGAAGCGCACCGGTCGCGATCCTTCGCGCTACTTCGCCATCGGCGACGAGACGGTGATCCTGGACCGGGTCGCGGAGTACGTCGCCGTCGGCGTCGAGAAGTTCATTCTGCGGCCGGTCGGTCCCGACGGCGGCGAGATCATCGCGCAGACCAGGAAACTCATCGAAAAGGTGCTTCCGCGAGTGGAAGCGCGGTGGCCGAAGAAAGCGAAAGCAGCTTAGAGGGGGAAACGATGCATATCGGCGCGGCGATGTTCTTCACTGATTATTCCATGACGCCGGCGGAGCTGGGCAAGGCGCTGGAGGAGCGCGGCTTCGAGTCCGTTTGGGCACCCGAGCACTCGCACATTCCGCTGACTCGCAAGTCGGAATGGCCGGGCGGGGGAGAGCTGCCCAAGAAGTACTACGACGCCATGGATCCCTTCGTGACGCTGATGGCGGCGGGCGCCGCCACCTCCAGGCTGAAGGTCGGTACCGGCGTCTGCCTGGTGAACCAGCGCGACCCGATCCAGACGGCCAAGCTCGTGGCCTCGATCGACCAGCTCACCGACGGGCGTTTCCTGTTCGGGGTCGGCAACGGCTGGAACCAGGACGAGATGGAAAACCACGGCACGGTCTTCGAGACCCGCCACAAGCTGGTGCGTGAGCGCATCGAGGCGATGAAGGTGATCTGGACCAAGTCCAAGGCCGAGTATCACGGCGACATGGTCAGGTTCGATCCCATGATGGCCTGGCCCAAGCCGGTGCAGAAGCCGCATCCGCCGGTCCTGGTCGGCGGCGCTTTTCCCTACGGCGCCCGCCGCGCGTTGCGGTACGGCGACGGCTGGATGCCGCTGCGCCGGCGCAAGGCCTACGGCGAGGTGAGGGACCTGTTGCCCAAGTTCCACGAGATGGCGAAGGAGGCCGGGCGAGACCTCGCCTCGGTGCCGGTCTCCATCTGGGAGTCCAAGGAGGACGAAACGGAACTGAAGCGCGACCGCGACGCGGGCGTGGTGCGGGTCATCGTCAGCCTCGAGTCGGCCAAGGCGGACGCTATCCTGCCCATCCTCGACCGCTGGGCGACGCTGGCGCGGAAGGTGGCTTAGCGCGGGCTTGCAGAGAGGAAGAACGCACCACGGCCTAGATTAGCGGCAGCACGTTTTTCCGGAACCGCTGCATCTCCGAAAGCACGGCTTCCACGGTCGTGCCGCCGAAGCCGAAATCGAGATGGCCGACGCCCAGGCCGCGCAACGCCTTGATGTCGGCCGCGATCTCCTGCGGCTTGCCCGAGAACATCCGCCGCTCGCCGTCGCCCGCCGTGGCCGGCACGCCTTCGCCGTGCGCGGTGACGCGCAGCGTGACGCCGACGGCATCGGGCTTGCGGCCCGCCTCCTCGGTCATCTTGCGCAGGCGCGCCACCTGCGCCTTGAAGCGCGCCAGGCTGTCGAGCGGGTTGGCCGGGTTGGTGCCGATCGGATACCAGGCATCGCCCAAGCGCGCGGTGCGGCGCAGCGCCGGCCCGCTCTCGCCGCCGACCCAGATCGGCGGATGCGGCTTCTGCACCGGCTTGGGCTCGAGGACGATGTTGTCGAAACGGACGTGATCGCCGGAAAAGCGCGGCTTGCCGTTGGTCCACAGTTCGATGAAGGCCTTGATGTATTCGTCGGTGACCTTGCCGCGCTCCGCGAAATCCGACGCGCCGATCGCCTCGAACTCCTCCTTCAGCCAGCCGGCGCCGATGCCCAGGACCAGGCGTCCGCCGGACAGCACGTCGAGGGTCGACAGCATCTTGGCGGTCAGCACCGCGGGGCGATGCGGCACCACCATCACCGAGGTGACGAGCCGCAGGCGCGTGGTCTTGGCCGCCAGGAAGGCCATTTCGATCAGCTGCTCGTGCCGCTCGACGCGTGCGCCGGCCGGGAATTCACCTGTCGCGCTGTAGGGATATTTGGCCGTGATGTCGGTCGGGATCACGACATGGTCGCTGAAGGTGGCGTAGTCGAAACCCATCGCTTCGCCTTCGGTCACAAGCCGGACCAGAGGCTCGGTCGCGGCCAATGGCCCTTGGGTCGGCGCGTTGAAGCCGATTTTCATAGGTCGATCCCTCCCGGTTGCTGCCGCCATACTACACGATGCGGCCGGCCGCGATTGCCGCTATCGTTGGGCCATGGTCGAGCTTACTCAATTGATGGCGGATGCCGCTGCCCTGCGCGATCGCGGGCACGGCCGGCTGATCTCCTATTCGCGCAAGGTGTTCATTCCATTGACGCACCTGTGCCGCGACGTCTGCCACTACTGCACCTTCGCCGAGACCCCGCAGGCCGGCCAGGCGGCCTACCTGTCGCCCGATCAGGTGCTGGCGATCGCCCGCGCGGGACAGGCGGCAGGCTGCACCGAGGCGCTGTTCACCCTGGGCGACAAGCCCGAGCTGCGTTACCACGCGGCGCGCGAGGCGTTGGCGGCGCTGGGCCACGAGACCACGATCGACTATCTCGTGGCGATGTGCGGCCTGGTGCTGCGCGAGACCGGCCTGCTGCCGCATGCCAATCCCGGCGTCATGACACGCGAGGAGATCGCGGCCCTGCGCGAGGTCACGGCGAGTCAAGGCATCATGCTCGAATCGACCAGCGAGCGGCTTTGCGAGAAGGGCGGCGTGCATTTCGGCTCGCCGGACAAGCATCCTACCGTCCGTCTCGAGACGATCCGTCTGGCCGGCGAGCTGAAGGTGCCGTTCACCACCGGCATCCTGATCGGCATCGGCGAGACGCGCGCGGAGCGCATCGACTCCCTCGAGGCTATCCGCGACCTGCACGCGCGCTACGGCCACATCCAGGAGGTGATCGTCCAGAACTTCCGCGCCAAGCCCGACACCAAGCTGGCCGATTCGGACGAGCCCGACCTCGACGACCTTCTCTGGACCATCGCCCAGGCGCGCCTGATCCTGGGCTCCGACATGAACATCCAGGCGCCGCCCAACCTCTCGCCCGGCGTCTATCCGCGCTTGATCGGCGCGGGCCTGAACGATTGGGGCGGCATCTCCCCGGTGACGCCTGACCACGTCAATCCCGAGGCGCCGTGGCCCGCCGTCGAGGAGCTGGCGCGGCTCAGCGCCAACATGGGCAAGCTGCTGGTCAACCGGCTGGCCGTCTATCCCGCCTATGCCCGCGCCCCCGACACCTGGCTCGCGCCCGAGGTGGCGACGCAGGTGCGCCGCATGAGCGACGCCGAAGGCTTCGCGCGCGACGACGATTGGGCGCCGGGCAACACCGAGCCGCCGCCCGCGCCGCGCGTGCTGGCGCGCGAGGTCGATCCCGAGATCGCGGCGGCCGTCGAGCGCGCGACCGCAGGCCAGCGCCTCGATCATCCCGAGATCGTTCGCCTGTTCGCCGCGCGCGACGCCGACTACCGCCACGTCACGGGCGCAGCCGATGCGCTGCGCAAGGCGGTGAGCGGCGATGTCGTGCGCTACGTCGTCAACCGCAACATCAACTACACCAACATCTGCTACTTCCGCTGCCGCTTCTGCGCCTTCTCCAAGGGTCGCACGCACGAGGACCTGCGCGGCGCGCCCTACGATCTCGCGCTCGAGGAAGTCGCGCGCCGCGCCGTCGAGGCCTGGGAGCGCGGCGCCACCGAGGTCTGCCTGCAGGGCGGCATCCATCCCGACTATACCGGCGAGACCTACGAAGCGATCTGCCGCGCCATCAAGGCGGCGGTGCCGGGCATGCACATCCATGCCTTCTCGCCCCTCGAGGTCACCCAGGGCGCCATGACCGTGCAGGCGCCGATCCCGTCCTTCCTGGCGCGCCTGAAGGAGGCCGGGCTTGGCACCTTGCCCGGTACGGCGGCCGAGATCCTCGACGACGAGGTGCGCGCCGTCATCTGTCCCGACAAGATCAACACCGCGCAGTGGCTCGACGTGCAGCGCGCCGCGCACGGGCAGGGGCTGCGCACGACCTCGACCATCATGTACGGCCATGTCGAGCGCTCGCTCTCCTGGGCCCGCCATCTGCTGGCGCTGCGCGACCTGCAGCAGGAGACCGGCGGCTTCACCGAGTTCGTGCCGCTGCCCTTCGTGCACATGGAAGCGCCGATGTACCGCCAGGGCCGGGCGCGCCGCGGGCCGACCTTCCGCGAGGCCGTGATCATGCATTCGGTGGCGCGGCTGGTGCTGCATCCGGCCATCACCAACATCCAGACCTCCTGGGTGAAGATGGGGCCGGCCGGCGCGGCGATCTGCCTGCAGTCCGGCGCCAACGACCTCGGCGGCACCCTGATGAACGAGAGCATCTCGCGCGCCGCCGGCACCCAGCACGGCCAGGAGTTCCCGCCCGACGCCATGGAGGCGCTGATCCGCTCGATCGGCCGCGAGCCGCAGCAGCGCGATACGCTCTATCGTCCCGTGCCGGAGGAGCGCCGCGCCGCCTCGTTCGTCGCGGCCGAGCTGGCGCCGATCGTGCTCACCCCGCCGCGCAAGCGCGCGGCCGCCTGAACCGTTTTTGCCGGGGCGCGCCGGCGACTACGGCCGCTCGAAGATATCGAGCGGCAAGACGGCCGACACCGTCATGTTGGGCACGTCGACGACCTGGCTGATGCGCAGGTCGACCGCGACGCTGGCCAGGCAATAGGCCTGTTCGCGCGTGAAGCTGTAGGCGTCGGCGATGTAGTCGATCATGTTGACCAGCGCGTTGCGCGCGGCGAGCGTGATGTCCTCCGATTCGGCGCGGCCGTCGCTGCGCAGCGACATGCCGGTGGTGGCGTAGTAGCCCTTGCTGGGCGTGACGCCGTAGGCGCCGTGCACGCCCGGCGCCCAATGATGCTCGTGGCCGGGCAGGACATAGGAGGGGTCGCGCTGGCGGCGCCGCGTCGCTTCGCCCTTCAGCACGTCGAAGCGGGCCACGAAGATCGCCGAGGTTTCGACCGCGGTGCCGCAGGATTCGCCGTCGCCCTGCGCGAAGTGCGCGTCGCCGACCGAGAACAATGCGCCCGGCACCTGAACCGGCAGATAGAGCGTGGCGCCGGCGGTCAGCGACTTGATGTCGAAATTGCCGCCGGTCTCGTGCGGCGCGATGGTGCGGATCGCCTTGCTGGCGATGCCTTCCGCGGTCGGCACCGCGCCCGCCGTGTCCGGCGGCATCACCATGCCGCCCCTGCCGAGCAGCTCGGCCTCGCGGGACACGATGCGCTGCAGCAGCTCGTGGCTCGGCGCCACGCCCATCACGCCCATGAACGGCGCGCCGGGAATGCGCACGCCGGGCAACTGCTCCGACACGGCAAAGCCCTTGGCCATTTCCCAGTGCACCAGGAAGGGCGTGGTGAACAGATCGCGCAGGAAGCCGAAGCCCGGCATGATCATGGTGAAGCCGCGGCTGGCCGGGATGATCTGCTCGATCTTCACGGCCAGCAGGTCGCCGGGTTCGGCGCCCTCGACATGCACCGGCCCGGTCAGCGGATGGATGCGGCCCATCTCGACGCCCGCCAGATCCGCCGCCGTCGTGCGGGCGTGATCTGGCCGTCCAGCCCGTCGAGCGTCTCCATTTCGACCGACGAGCCCGAGGCGATGCGCACCGCCGGGGCGATGTCGGGATGCCAGCGGTTATGGCCCTTGTCGGCCTGGCGCACGAGCGGCAATGCCGGATCGATATGGATGTGGTTGTGCGCCATGCTGTCTGTCCTCCCCGCGATACCGCCGTCATGCAATCCAGATGCCACCGTTGCCGGCGGCCCGTCAGATCCCTCGCTCGGCGAGCAGCCTGGGCACGCCGGCGTCTTCGAGGAAGGCCCGCGTGCGCGTTCCCGCCGATTGCGGCAGGCGCAGGAAGGCGGCGAGGTCGACCGGATGGTCGATATCCATGGCGATGCCGGGCTGGCGGATGATCGTCGGCTCGATGCCGCAACGCCGCGCCGCGTCGAGATGCGGGAAGTAGCTGTTGTCGCCGAAGCGCAGCGGCACGGCGTCGGGCGGCGAACAGATCACGGCATTGGAGCCGAGATCGTCGTGCGCCGGCGAGATGGTGAAGGATTTCGCGCGGCAGGTGCGCCGCGACCACGCGGTCGATTTCCTGCGAGGTGGCGGCGGGAATGTCCGCGGGCAGGGTGATCATGCCGCCGCGGCCTTCGCCGGCCAGCAGCCGCAGGCCCGCCGTGACGCTGCCGGTATGGCCGTCGCGGGCGCCCTCCGTCACGACTCGCGCGCCGAGGCGGGTGGCGACCGCGGTCGCCTGCGGATCGAGCGTCACGACCATCACGCCGGCGAGGCTGCGCGCGCCGGCCACCGCCTCGAGCACCTCGCCCATCATGACCTCGATCAAGGCCCGGCGCTGGGCCGGCGAAAGCAGGGGAGCGAGCCGCTGCTTGGCGCCGTCCAGTTCCTTGATGGGCACGACGGCCCAGATGTCGGTCGCGCTCATGGCAGCGAATCGGCGAAGGCGACGACGGTGCGCGCCAGGGCTTCCTTGTCGGCGAGGGATGTCATCAGGGTGGGGGCGATGTGCACCTTGGCCGCAATGCCCTGCGCATCGGCTTGGTCGACGACGTATCCGTCGAGCAGGGCGCCGTAGCGTGCAACCACCGAGGCCGAGCTCACGGCCAGCCCGAGCTCCTGCATCATCTTGGCTGTCGGTCCTTTGACCGCCTTGCCGCCGACGATGGGCGATACCGCGACCACTGGCGCGCCGCAGCCGGCGAGGGCTTCGCGCAGTCCCGGCACGGCGAGGATCGGCTCGATGCTGATGAAGGGGTTGGAGGGGCAGATCACCACGGCGCGCACCTTGCCGCTCTTCAGGGCCGCCATGACCTCGGGCTGGGCGCGCGCCCGGTCGACGCCGTCGAAGGCCAGCTCGCGCACGACCGGCCGGCATTGCTGGCGCACGAAGTAGTCCTGGAAATCGATCCAGCCGTCGTCCGAGCGCACCCGCGTGCGCACGCGATCGTCGCTCATCGGCAGCACGCGGGTGGCGACGCCGAGGCGCCGGCCGATGTCGGCGGTGACCTGCGACAGCGTCTCGCCCGCCTTGAGCCGCCGCGTGCGCTCGACATGCAGGGCGAGGTCGCGGTCGCCGAGGCGGAACCAGTCCTCGCCGCCCAGGGTCGTGATGGTCTCCATGAACGACCAGGTCTCGTCGCGGCGGCCCCAGCCGGTGGCCGGATTGTCGAGGCCGGCCAGGGCATAGGTCAGCGTGTCGATGTCGGGCGAGATGCAAAGCCCGAGATGCTCGAAATCGTCGCCGGTGTTGGCGACGACCAGCAACTCGTCGGCCGGCAGCACGCGGCTGAGGCCAAGCGCCAGCTTGGCGCCGCCCACGCCGCCCGACAGCGCGACGACAAGGCCCCCCGTCATGAAGCGCGGCTCACCGAAACATGTCCTCGGCGGCGGGGCGGATGAGCTCGGCGGCAGGATTGGGCGATGCCGTCCAGGAAAGGCCGCGCACCAGGACCACGGGCTGCGCCTCGTCGCCCTGGCCCATGACCAGGGAGGCGCCGGCCGCGATCTCGTCGGCGAAGCCCGTGATGCTGACCTGCAGGGTGCGGCCGAACAGGTCGGGATTGCCGCGCAGGTCGAGCAGGGCCGGCAGGCCCGCCGCGCCGATGGCGATGCCCGCCGTGCCGCGCCGCCAGGCGCGGCCGAAGCTGTCGGTGATGATGACGGCGAGCGGCACGCCGTAACGCGCGCTGAGGCGGGCGCGCAAGGCCTCGGCGCTGCCGTCGGGATCGACGGGCAGCAGCAGGGCGCGCTCGACGCCGTCGGTCGGCCCGACATTGGACTGGTCGATGCCGGCATTGGCCATCACGAAGCCCAGTCGGTGCTCGACGATCAGCACGTTGGGCCGCGAGCGCACCACGCGCACCGATTCCGACAGGATCAGCTCGACCAGGCGAGGGTCCTTGCCGATCTCGCCGGCCAGGGTGACGGCGCGCGCCGACGGCTTCACCGTCGCCAGCTCGACGCTGCGCCCCTCGGCCTTGGACACCACCTTCTGGGCGATCACGACGACATCGTTGCCGCGCGGCTGCAGCCCGCCTTCCAGGAGTCCGTCGGCGATGAGGGCGGCGAGGTCGTCGCCCGGCTTGATCATGGGAAGGCCGGGGACCGCCAGCAGTTCGACGGCGGCGGTCCGGCTCATCCGAAGCGCTTGCGCAGGCGCGGCATCACTTGCTCGCCGAACAGCTTCAGGAAGCGTGCCTGGTCCGGGCCGGGCGCGTGGAACACGAGATGACGGAAGCCCAGCCCCACATAGCCGCCGACGCGCTCGACGAGCTCGTCGGCATCGTTCGACACGATCCAGCGGCTGGCGGCGCGCTCCAGCGGCAGGGCATCGGCCAGACGCTGCATCTCGACCGGGTCCTCCACCGACATCTTCTCTTCCTGGGTCAGCGCCAGGGCGGCCCAGTGCCGTGTGTTCTGCAGGGCGACCTCGCGGTCGGTGTCGAAGGAGACCTTCACTTCCATCATGTAGTCGTAGGGCTGGCTCCGCTTTTCGGTGGCGGCCGCCAGACCCTCGGCGACCTTGGGCAGCAGCGTCTCGGTGTAGAGTTCCCACTTCTTGCCGCTGGTGCAGATGAAGCCGTCGCCCGAGCGGCCGGCATAGCGCGCGACCAGCGCGCCGGACGCCGCGACATAGATCGGCACTTCCTGCTCGGGGCGGTCGTAGATGGTCGCCTTGTCGGTGCGATAGTATTGCCCCTCGAAGCTGACGCGCTCTTCGCGCCACAGGGTGCGCATCAGCGTCACCGATTCGCGCAGGCGGGCGAAGCGCTCCTTGAAGTCCGGCCAGGGCTGGCCGGTCGACGGCACCTCGTTCAGCGATTCGCCGGTGCCGATGCCCAGGATCACGCGTCCGGGAAACATCGAGCCCAGCGTGCCGAAGGCCTGGGCGACGATCGAGGGATGGTAACGGAAGGTGGGGGTGAGCACGCTGGTGCCCATCACCAGGCGCGACGTTCGTGCGCCCAGCGCGCCCAGCCAGGCCAGCGAGAACGGGGCGTGGCCGTCGACATGCTTCCAGGGCTGGAAGTGGTCGCTGACGAACGCCGAGTCGAAGCCGGCCGCCTCGGCCTGGCAGGCGAAGTCCAGAAGCTTGGCCGGCGCGAATTGTTCGGCCGACGCCTTGTATCCGATCTTGAGCACGGTGGGGTTTCCCTGAGGCTGTGACCGGCAGTCTTAATGGACCGGCATGCCGCTCACAACTGGCCGATATCGTGATCTATCGCGGCCCGTCCTTGTCAGCAGGACGCGAAGAGGCGCGCGACCTCGGCCGGGCCCGGCGTCCGGGAGCTGGGGCTCGCGCCGCCGCCGCGGAAGCGGCGTTCATGCCGGGGCCGGGCGCGGTCCTTCGCCGTCCCAGCCACGCCAGCGCCAAGCCGGCGACGCCGAGCGCGGCGGCGCCCTCCAGCAGCTCCCAGTGCGAGAAGCCGATGTACTCATTGCCGGGCAGGGCGAGCACGATGCCGGACAGGGCGAGCAGGATGCGGGCCGGCCAGGCGAACAGACCGTTGCCGTCGAGCGCGCCGACGCCCCAGAGATAGCCCTGCAGACCCGCGCAGAGCAGCGCGATGCCGGCGATGGCGGTGCCCAGCACGATGACGATCTCGACGGGCTCGCCGCGTCCGATCAGCGCCGGATTGAGCACGAAGAAGAACGGCACGAAGTAGATGATGCTGCCCAGCCGCATCGCCTCCAGCCCGGTTTTCATGGGACTCGACTTGGCGATCGAGGCCGCGGCATAGGCGCCGAGGGCGACCGGCGGCGTGATGAACGAGATCATGCCCCAGTAGAGCAGGAAGAGATGCACGGCGAGCTTGTCGAGGCCCTGGCCGGTCAGCGCCGGCGCCAGGGTCACGGCGAGAAACAGATAGGCCGCCGTCACGGTCATGCCGATGCCGAGGATGAAGCTTGTCACCGCGCCCATCAGCAGCAGCAGCAGCACGTTGTCGCCCGCGACCTGCACCAGCGTATAGGTGATCGAGCCGATCTTGCCGCTGAGCGACAGCGCCCCGATGATCAGGCCGACGCCGGCGAGAATCGCCGCGAGTTCGGCGAACAGCCGGCCCGACCGCCACGATGAAGGCCTCGATGTCCTTCCAGCCCCAGCGGTGCGCGCCCGAGAACTGGTTGATGAGCAGCAGCGCCGCTGTCGCGTAGAAGGGCGCCTGGGCCTCGCGCTGCAGGTAGAGCAGCATGACCATCAGCACGACGAAGATGGTGATGTAGTACCAGCCCTCGATCAGCACTCGGCCGAGCCGCGGCAGCTCGGCGACCGGCAGGCCCTTCATCGACTCGCGCGCCGAATAGGCGTCGATCTGCAGGAACAGCCCGAGATAGTAGAGCAGCGAGGGGAAGATCGCGGCGATCACGATCTGCGAGTAGGGAATCTCGATGAAGGACGCCATGACGAAGGCGGTCGCGCCCATCACCGGCGGCATCAGCACGCCGCCGGTCGAGGCGCAGGCCTCGACGCCGCCGGCATAGGCCGGCCGGAAGCCGACCCGCTTCATGGCCGGGAATGGTCAGCACGCCGGTGGTCAGCACGTTGGTGATGACGCTGCCCGACATCGACCCCATCAGGCCGGAAGAGAAGATGGCGACCTTCGCCGGCCCGCCGCGGCGTCCGCCGAGCAGCGAGAAGGCGAGGTTGAGGAAGAAGGCGCCGCCGCCGGTCATCTGCAGCGCGATGCCGAACACCAGGAAGCCGATCACCAGGTTGGCGAAGGCGTTCATCGGGATGCCGAGGATGCTCTCGGTGCCGAAGATGTGGAAGCCCGCCGTCACCTCGGGCGCCACCGACTGGCCGCCCAGCACGCCCGGCACGTAGCCGGCGAAGATCGGATAGAGCGAGACGACGAGGCAGATCGCGAAGATCGCCGTCCCGCCCGCGCGCCGCAGCGCCTCGAGCACGATCGCCCACATCGCGAAGGACAGGACCTTGGCGTGGAAGGGCGAATTGTACTCCCAGCCCTCGTTCAGCATCGCGTCGCCGCGCAGGCGAAGTAGACCGGGAATCGCGAAGGCCGCGAACGCCAGCGTCCAGTCGTACCAGGGCGTATGGTCGCGTGCGCCGGCATGCATCGGATACATCAGGAACACGATCGGGATCAGCAGGCCGAGCAGGACGTAGAAGTATTGCGTCTCCAGCGGCACGAACCATTGCAGGAGAGGTCCGATGCCGAAGATGAGGTAGGCGGCCAGCGCGACCGAGGCGAGGGCGGCGATCGCCGTGAGCAGCCGGGCCAGGCCCGGTGAGCTGGCGTTGCGAGGAGAGCTCGGCGGCCGTGGCGGCCTTCTCGCCTTCCGAAGTGTCGATCATCGTCATTTTGCTTCCCCGCGGAGATCGGCCTGGTGCGAACGGACGCGGCTCGTGCCGCGCGGCTCCGCACGCGGACCGCGCGGCTTTCGCTGCGCTTGCTCTGGACGAACGGACCGGCGCCTCGTGCGGGCGACCGGTAACGTCGGCGGGCCGTCCGGCTGATGCCAGCCGGACGGAACGTGCCCTACTTGAAGACCACCGGCATGCCGGCCTTGGTCAGGGCGGCCGCGCGGACCTTCATCCACTCCTCGGCGAACTTGTCGTCCGCGACCGACTTGCCCTTCATCTCCTTCCAGGCTGCCGCGAGCACGTCCTGCCGCTTCAGCAGCTTGGCGTTGTGGGCCTCGTGCTCGGCCGTCCACACGCCCTTCTCCTTGTAGTACTTGATGGCGGCGGGGTGATACGGGAACACGAAATTGAGGTTCTGCGAGCTGAGCTGATAGCCGTCCATGCTCGGCCCCGCCTCCTTGATGTCGGCGTAGTTGTCCATCACCGCCTTGGTCAGGCCGTAGGCCAGCGCATCGGGCGCGTCGTGCGTCGAAACGAAGATCGGATAGGGATAGTTGCTGCCCTGGTAGGGCACCGCGCCCTTGTAGCCCGGCACGACCGACTGGACGCATCGACGGCACCCACCACGGCGCGATCTTGTGGGCGCGCTCCCAGGCCGCCTTGTCGTCGTGCGGCAGCGGCGGAAAGAAGAGACCCTCCGGCGAGGCGACGAGCTGCGCGTACTTGCTCGACACCGTGCTGCCCCAGACGGCATCGGCCTGGCCGTTGATCACGGCATCGACCGACTGGCCCCATCCCGGCACCTCGACCTTGACGACGTCGTTCCAGGTCAGGCCGCCGAAGGCGAGGAACGCCTCCATGTTCTGGTTGAGCGCCGGCGCGCCCTTCACGAACGTCACGCGCTTGCCCTTGAGGTCGGCGGGGATCTTGATGCCGGAGGCGACGGACACGGCCGCCTGCTGGCCGTTGCGGCCGTTGTTGTTGAAGAGATTGTAGAGCTGCTGCGGCCCCCAGGTCTTCTCGGCGAACATCAGCACGCCTTCCTGCGCGAAGTAGGCGGCGATGCCGCAGGCGCACAGCTTCGACTGGCCGATCCGCAGCGGCGTCATGCGCGAGACGTCGTTCTTGCCCGGGATGATGCGCAGATCGACCCCGTAGCGCTTCTTCAGCATGTTGCCGATGCCGACCGACTGGGCGTAACCCGACGAGCCGCTTTCGTAGGCGGTCCACGATATTTCCTTCGGCAGCTTCGACGTCCTGCGCCGATGCCGCGCCGCGAACATCATGGCGAGCGCCGGCGACGATGCCGAATGCGGCTGACTTCCGCTTGTCACGGATCATGGCATTTCACTCCCTGTATGCGGTTTGGTTTTTGCTTGTTCGATTGAATCTCCGTCGTTGCGGACTTAACGTCCGATGCTAGAGGCCATCGGCGCGTCGGGTCAACGCATTCCGTGCACGGCTTTTTACGTGCTCACGATGGTGGATGCGTCGGCATCATCGATTGCCGCTTCGAGGAGAGGATCGGGCACCCGTTCAGTAGATCGCGAAGAAGCGCGCGATCTCGGTTGGGCCTGACGTCCGCGACTCGTCGGTCACAGGTCCCTTTCGGCGAGTTCGCGAAAGGCGTCGGGAACGGACCGGTGAACGCCGAGCGCCAC
>CAWFYW010000004.1:0-257868 GCA_963820155.1 uncultured Alphaproteobacteria bacterium | reverse complement strand
CGCACGGCATCCTGAATTCGAGCCGCAACACAGTCGCCTATGGCGGCGAGAGCGATTTCGCCTTTGCCGCCGGCGATGCCATCCGCACCGACTACGTCACCTACGTCAAAGGCTATCCCGGCCACCAGTCGCGGTGCGCGGTGGTCGGTCGCGCGACCGAACAGCAGAAGAGCGAATATGCCGTCGCCCGCGACGTCTATCTGGCCTCCTGCGAGCAGTTGAAGCCCGGCCGCACGGCGGGCGAGGTCTACGACTTCGTGGTCAGGAAGTTCGCCTCCGTGGGCAAGGACTACCATCACATGATCGCCGGCCACAGCGTCGGCGCCTGGTGGCATCAGCAGGAGCCGGTGATCTCGCGCGGCAATCCGCGCGTGCTGGAGGAGGGCATGGTGATCGCCATGGAGCCGCATCTCGGCCATTGGCACATCCAGGACATGTTCGTGGTCCGCCCCGGCGGGCCGCAGCTCATCTCCGACAAGTTCCCCACCGACCGCATCTTCGACTGCGGATAGGAGCTGGGGGACGGGCAGATGGCATTCCTCCCCAGCGAAGCCGAAGGGAGGGCCCCTTCCTGTGTCGGCAAGATTGACCGGGAGACGGCGGGCATGGAGAATTCCCGGGCAATGCCCGGCGGTTTCGCCTCGTGCCGATGGACGGCAATTCGGGGCGGTCCGGGTGCGGGAGAGACGCCATGCCGGTACCCGAGATCATCGGCTCGATTCGATCGACGTATACGCGCGTCGCTTGCATGGTCTGCGAGGAGAAGGGGATCGAGTACGTGCTGACGGAGAGGCCGCTGCACGCGCCGGAGATCCGCGCCATCCATCCCTTCGGCAAGATGCCGGTGCTGCGCCACGGCGATGTCGAGCTCTTCGAATCGAAGGCCATCGCCACCTATCTCGATCGCCGCTTCCCGGCGCCCTACGTCTTCCCGTCCGATCCGCGCCTCGCGGCGCCCACCGAGCAATGGGTCTCGCTCGTGAACACGGTGATGGACCGCACGCTGATCCGGACCTATCTCTTCGCCTATATCGCGCCGAAGACGGCCGACGGCGCGCCCGACCGGGCGGCGATCGACGCGATCATGCCGGAGGTGCGCGAGCAGATCGGCGTCCTCGACAGGGCGGTCGCCGGAAGCGGCTATCTCGTCGAAGGTCAGTTCACCTTCGCCGACATCAATCTGCTGCCGATCCTCTATCGCCTTCGGCAGGCGCCGGAAGGGGCCGAGGCGCTCGCCGCCGCGACTCATCTTGCCGCTTATTACGATCGGCACGCCGCGCGCCCGAGCTTCGAACGGACCACGCCGCCCGCCGGCCCGCCGCGGCGACAACAGTCCGGTTAGCCACGCTCATGGTCTCGCCCTAGAATTGGTGCCGGAAGGATCGCCCATGTCCGGCAGAACCATCCTCACGGCGATAGCCCTCGGCGGCTGGCTGATGGCCTCCGTTCTCGCCTTTCTGGTCGTCGCCTATGCAAGCTTCTTCGGTGTCGGCGTGATCGGGCTCGTGCTGTGGTTCATCTGCACGCGGATCGAGCTGGAGGGCGACCATCCCGTCGCCACCGGCTCGACGACCAGCCTGCTGGCGTTGCAGCTCAGGGCGCGCCACGAGATGTCGCGCGAGCAGCGTGCCGCTCAGCGTCACGAGCAGTCGCTGGCCATGCAGTCGGTGCGCTTCTTCAGGCATCTCGGCATGGCGCTGACGGCGATCGGCCTCGGCGGCTTTCTTTACTACCAGCTCTAATACCGACTATCGCTGAAAGGTGAGTCGCCACTGTCACCCCGAGTGGAGCGAGGGGCCTTTGACGCCGCAGGAATGACAGGGAGCCTGTATCCGGCACCCGTGATTCTGGGTACTAGGCGCGTCTGCCGCGCGTGCTTGCAAGCGCCTGCCCGCGTCCTACATTCGATGGCGTGAAGCGCGTTCTCCCACCTCTTTTGATGCTGGCCGTCCTGCTGCCGGGCACGAGCGATGGTCAGGACGGCGACATGGCCTACCGTGCCCAGCTTTCCTCGATCTATCGGCGCTACATCCAGAACTCGCCGGGCCGTCAATACGACGCCGAGGCGGCCGTGGCGCAGGACGATTGCCAGAAGGGCAACACGCAGGCGGCAATCCCCATCCTCGAGAGGAAGCTTCTGGAATCGGGCTTCACGCTGCCCAAGAGATTCCCGTAGTAGCCGCCGGAGCTGACGCATTGCCTGTCGCCGCGGCCGCCTGCTAGATAGCTCGCGTCTGCAACGCCTGCGCCGGAGGATCCGCCTTTGAGTCCTGGAGATCGACCGACGCGCCCGTCGATCTCCAATGGTGCGTTCTATTGGATCGCCGGCGCCTGCGGTTTCGCCACGGGCGTCGTCGGGGCGGCCTTCCATCTCACCGTCGACACCCTCCTGCACTGGCCGGACTGGCTGGCCGACGGGCTGGGCTCCGACGGGCTCACCATCGCCGCCGCCGCCGCGGTCTCCGCGGTCGGCGTCCTGGCCGCCTACCTGCTGACCCGCTACATCGCGCCCGAGGCGGCAGGCAGCGGCGTGCCCGAGGTCGAGGGCGCGCTCGAGGCGGTGCGCGAGGTGCGCTGGCGGCGCGTGCTGCCGGTCAAGTTCGTGGGCGGCGTGCTGGGCCTGTCGTCCGGCCTGGTCGCCGGCCGCGAGGGGCCGACCATCCACATGGGCGCCTCGATCGGCGCGGCGCTGGCGGAGTGGCTGCGGCTCGACCGGATGGACCTTCACACGCTGCTCGCCGCCGGCGCCGCGGCGGGCCTGTCGGCCGCCTTCAACGCGCCGCTCGCCGCCGTGCTGTTCGTGATCGAGGAGACACGCAAGCAGTTCCGCTACACCTTCCGCTCCTATGTCGCCGTCATCGTCGCCTCCGCCGCCAGCGCCTTCGGCATGGAGCTGGTGGGCGGCACGGCGCCGCCGCTCAGGATCGAGACCGAAGCCATGCCGCTCTTGCTGCTGCCCACCTTCATGGTGCTGGGCGCGGCGCTGGGCGTGCTGGGCCTGGCGTTCAACCGCTGCCTCGTCGCCGCGATGGACTGGCGCGCCCGGGCCTTCCGGCGCGCGCCGTTCGTCTATGCCATCCTGGTCGGCGCGGCGGTGGGGGCGCTGGCGATCGTCCTGCCCCTGGCGGTGGGAGGCGGCGAGACGCTGATCCCCACCATGGTCGGCGCGGACCTGCCGATCCTGGGTCTGCTGCTGATCGCCGTCGTACGGTTCGTCGGCACCATGGCGAGCTACCCCGTGGGCGTGCCGGCCGGCATCTTCTCGCCCTTGCTGACCTTCGCCACCATGGTGGGGCTGATCGCCGGCACACTGATCGAGATGGGCTTGGCCCAGATGTCGCTTCCGGTGCCGCCCCTGACCGGCGCGGCTTTCGCCGTCGCCGCCATGGGCGGGCTGTTCTCCTCCACCATCCGCGCGCCGCTGGTCGGCGTGGTGCTGGTCGTCGAGCTGACCGGGGGCTACGAGCTGATCCTGCCCACCATCGTCACCTGCGTGACGGCGCACGTCGTGGCCGAGTGGCTGGGCGGCCGGCCGATCTACGAAGTGCTGCTCGAACGCTCGCTGCGGCTGACCGGCCAGATGCCGCGGCCGCGCCCGGCGGTTTCCTCCCCGGTCGGCATCGACGGGAAGCACTGATTGGGCTCCAGCACCAGCAGGCCGCGGATGATGGCCGCCGGAGCCATCGGCAACGTGCTCGAATGGTACGACTTCGCCGTCTACGGCTATTTCGCCGCCTCGATCGGTCGCGCATTCTTCCCGCAGGAAGACAGGGTCGCCCAGGTCTTGGCGGCCTTCGGCATCTTCGCCGTGGGCTTCCTCATGCGGCCGGTGGGCGGCGCGCTGGTCGGCCATATCGGCGACCGCTTCGGCCGCCGCACCGCGCTCACCCTTTCGGTGGCGGCCATGGCCATCCCGACCTTCCTGGTGGGCGTGCTGCCGGGCTATCAGGTGCTGGGCGTGGCCGCGCCGATCCTGCTCACCCTGCTGCGCATGATCCAGGGCCTGTCGGTCGGCGGCGAATACACTACCTCCATCGTCTTCATGGTCGAGCATGCCGGAGCCCGGCAGCGCGGCACGATCGGCGCCGTGGCCTGCTGCGGCGCGGTCGGCGGCATCCTGCTGGGCTCGGCCACGGGGGCGGTGCTGGCCGCGGCGATGCCGCCCGAGGTGCTGGAGGCCTGGGGTTGGCGCATTCCGTTCCTGATCGGGCTGCTGGTGGGCCTGGCGGGCTTCGTGCTGCGCCGGGGGCATCCAGGAGGAGGCGGTGCCCAGGAAGGCCGGGCGTTCGCCGCTGCTCGATACGCTGCGCTATCACGGGCCGCTGCTGGCGCGGCTGGCCGCGCTCTCGGTCTTCAATTCCGTGGGCTTCTACCTGATGTTCGTCTACCTCGTGAGCTGGCTGCAGCTCGCCGACGGCGTGGCGCCGGCCAGGGCGCTGGAGATCAACACCATCAGCATGGTCGTGCTGCTGCCGGTGATGGTGGCGATGGCCTGGCTCGCCGATCGTATCGGGCGCAAGCCCGTGCTGCTCGCGGCCACGGGCTTCGCCGTCGTCGCCGCCTGGCCGCTGTTCTGGCTGATGCACCAGGCCGACCCGGCGCTCGTGCTGGTGGGCCAGCTCGGCTTCGTGCTGGCGGTCGGCACCTTCATCGGCACGCAGCCCGCCATCATGGTCGAGGCGGTGCCGGCGCGAGTGCGCTGCACGGCGATCGCCATCGGCTACAACGTCACCTTGGGCATGGTCGGGGGCCTCAGCCCGCTTGCCGCCACCTGGCTGATCGAGCGCACCGGCAACGACTACAGCCCCGCCTTCATGATCATGGCCGCGGCGGCGATCTCCTTCGTGGCATTGCTCGGCTTCAAGGAGACTTTCAGGGCCCGGCTCGACTGAGCACGGCCCCCTTCCATCGAGAACTAAAGTATCACTTGACTTAGACTAACAATTACTTTAGGTATTCTCCATCCTTCGAGACGCGAACTGCGAGCGTCCTGTCAGGGGATGAATGTCGCAATCACGAAAGGCCGCCATGTTTTCGGGCCATCCGATCTCGGCGCTGAAAATGCAGCCCGCGGGCAGGTCGCCGGCGCGCTGTCGCGCGATGGCCTGCATACGGCAGAAGGCGGAGCCTGAGAGGGGTAGCGCGGTAGCGCTAATTGCGGAATTTCATGCAAATAGGCGCGGGAGTGGCCCGAGCGGTTCGGCGACGAAACGCCCGGGCCGTGGGCCGCCGTCTATTCGAGCAGCTCCGGAACCACCCAGAGCGCGGGCTCGCCGCGCGCCACGCGCTGCACGTTGTCGAAGCCGTTGCGCAGGCGCGTGATGTTGCTCTCGTAGGTCGGGCCGGCGAGGTGCGCCGTCAGGATCACGTTGTCGAGCTTCAGCAGGGGATTGTCGGGCGGCGTCGGCTCCTCGTCGAACACGTCGAGGCCCGCGCCGAACAGCTTGCCGGCGGAGAGGGCGGCGGTCATTGCCTTCTCGTCGATCACCGGCCCGCGCGAGGTGTTGACGATGATGGCCGACGGCTTCATCACCGCGAGCTCGGCGGCGCCGATCATGTGCTGGGTCGAGGCGTTCAGCGGTACGTGCAGCGACAGGATGTCGGAGCCGCGCAGGATTTCGGGCAGCAGGCGGAAGCGCACGCCGAGCGCGTCCTCCTCGGCTTCCGACAGGCGCACGATGTCGTAGTAGTGCACGATCATGCCGAAGGCCTGGGCCAGCCGCGCCACCTTCTTGCCGATCGTGCCCAGCCCCACGATGCCCAGCACCTTGTCGCGCACCTGGTGGACGGTGGGCGGCGCGTTGCCGTGCCAGCGTCCGGCCGTGACGTTGCTGTGCTGGGTGATCAGGCGGCGCGACACCGCAAGCATCAGCAGCAGCGCGTGCTCCGACACCGCCACCGAGTTGGCGCCGCCGTTGTTGCACAGCGGCACCTTGCTCTTGCGCGCCGCGTCGAGGTCGGCGCGGTCGTAGCCTGCGCTCAGCATCTGGATCAGCTTGAGCCTGGGCGCATCCTTGAAGAGCTGCGGCGTCACGTACTGCTGCACGAAGCCTACGAAATAGTCGGCGCTGGGCAGCGCCGCCTTCATCTCCGGCGAGTTGTGCAGCGCCTTCACGATTTCGAAGCCCTTGGGGGCCAGGTCATCGACCATGGAGATTGTGTCCTTGGGCCCGACCACCAATACGCGTTCAACCATCACAGTGCCTCCGCAGCTATACGATGACCCTTCAGGAGACCAGGCAGGCGCCCGGGCTCGGTTCGTCCCCAGCCGCACTCGGCGGCGAGCCCGAAATCGTCGACGGCCCTGTGCGCCGCGGCGATGCGGGCCTTGTCGCCGGCTTCGTCGTCGTGGTGCAGCAGGCCGAGATAGAGCCTGGTTCCCGGCGGCCGCTTCCAGCTCTTGAGCGGCGCGTAGTAGGCATCGTCCGTGCGGTCCCTGGGAACGGGGATGTGCAGGAAATCGATGCGGCGTTTGGTGGCGGCGGCGATGCCTTCCATCATCTCGACCAGAATGGCGGAATCCCTGGGCTGCACCAGATGCTCGTCGCGCGGCGAGCCGTAGCACAGGTGATAGCCCATCTCGGCGGCGGCCGGCACCGCATCGCCCAGCCGCCCCAGCATGTCGAAGATCTGCTTCTTGTAGTGGGCCGGGCGGTCCTTGAAGTAGTCCTCGAAGGCCAGCACTTCCTGGCAGACGTCCCACTGGATCGCCAGCTCGGCCGCCGGGATCGCCGCGACGATGTTGGCCAGCGCCGTCTTGAGCGCCCGCTCGTAGACCTCGAAATAGGTCTCGCGCGCCGGCCCGCTGACATAGAGATAGCCGCTGGCCTGCGGCGTCGGCAGGCAGACCTGGAAGCGCATGCCCGGGGGGATCGCCCCGGCGGCGCGCAGCTTCCTGAACACCTCGTAGGAGGCGAAGGCGGCCTTGTCGTAGCCGGTCTCGAACGCGACGGTCTTCGGATCGACGCCGGGCTTGAAGCGCAGTTGCTCGATCTCGCGCACCACCTTGCCGTCCCACTGGACGAACTTGTAGGGCGGCACGGTCGGGTCGATCTCCATCGCCGGATGGTCGAGCAGCATCTGGCGCTGGAAATAGACCCAGCGCGAGCGCTCGCCCGTCTCGCCGTCGGGCAGGCGGCGCAGGAACGGCCCGAGCTCCTCGGTGAGGCGGCGGAACACCTGCTCGCTGTCGCCGAGCGGGACGCTGCCGATCAGGTGCAGGCGATCCTTGGCCTCCATCTATGCGACCTTCTCGAGCTTCTGCAGGGTGCGCAGGTATTTCGGCACCGGCGTGCCGGGATGCGTGCCCGACCAGTTGGTGTAGCTCACCTCGCCGACATAGATGTCGCCCTTGCTGTCGACGGCGAGCCCGTGCGGCGACAGGAAGCGGCCGGGCTCCTGGCCGGGCCCGTGCTCGCCGCCCAGGCGCGCGATCACGCCGCCCTTCTTGTCGACGATGGTGAGGCGCGGGCCGATGTTGGTGTGCCTGCTGTTGACCGGCATGCCCGGTCCGAGCTCGCCGATGATGAATTGCGGATTCTTGCCGCCTCCGGCGCAGCAATAGAGCGCGCAAGGCCGGTGCATGTTGTTCCACTGCATCTCGTACCGGCCGTTGCCGTCGAACACCTGCACGCGGTGGTTCTCGCGGTCGGCGACATAGACCCAGCCGTCCTCGTCGGTGGCGATGTTGTGCACGATGTTGAACTCGCCGGGATCGGTGCCGGTGGTGCCCCAGCACATCAGGTGCCGGCCGTCCGGCGAATATTTGTGGACGCAGGAATTGCCGTAGCCGTCGGCGACGTAGATCTCGCCCTTCGGCGAGAGCGCCGTATGGGTGCAGCGGTTGAACGGCTGGCCGCTCAGGAAGGGCGCGGGCCGGTTGGGCACGCCGATGGTCATCAGCACCTTGCCCTCGGTGGTCATCTTGCGCACCGTGTGGTCGCCGTCGTCGGTGCAGTAGAGCGTGTCGTCGCTGTCGATATGGATGCCGTGGGCGCGGCCGAACAGGCCTTCGCCCCACGAGCGCAGGAAGTTGCCGTCGCGGTCGAACACGATCATGGGATGCTGGCCGCGATTGAAGACGTAGACGCGGTCCTTGCTGTCGACGGCGACCGCGGCGACGTCGCGGAACTCCCAGCCGTCGGGCAGCTTGGCCCAGTTCTCGACCACGCGGTAACGGTGCTCGCCGGTGCCAAGGATCACTGACATGGTCAACTCCCTGAAATTGTCATCCCGAGGCCGAAGGCCGAGGGACCTTTGAGGCACCAGGAAAGGTCCCTCGCTTCGCTCGGGATGACATGGTTACTGATCCATCGCCATCGCCGCGGAGATCTTCTCCGCCGTCATCAGCGTCGGGAAATTGGTGTTGGCGCAGGGCACGACGGGGAACACCGAGGCGTCGACCACGCGCAGCCCCTGCACGCCCTTCACGCGGCCCTGCGTGTCGACCACCGACATCGGGTCGTCGGGCCGGCCCATGCGGCAGGTGCAGGAGGCGTGCCACACGCCGATCGCCGCCTTGCGGATGAAGGCCTCGAGCGCCTCGTCGTCGCTCATCACCTGGTCGAAGGTGAAGCCCTCGACCACGAACTTGTCGATCATGAAGCGGCGCAGCGCGGCCGGCCCGTCGAGGAACTGCGCGATCAGCCTGGTCAGGATCCTGTTCTTGGTGTTGACCACGCCGATGGCGCGCACGCGGTCGCTGTAGGCGGCAGGGAAGGGCGAGTCGGTGACCTGCTTCAGCGCGTCGGTCATCTGCACCGCCGCCATCAGCTTGAAGCCGCTCATCAGCCGGTCGAGGTCGCGCTTGTCGGAGAGCAGGTTGAACTCGACGATCGGCTCGCTGCGCCAGTCGCGCGAGGCGAGCTTCACCTGGCCGGTCTCCGAGTAGGTCTTGTTGATGAAGGTGAGCAGCGAGGCGATCTGTTCGCCCACCGCATGCCAGGCCGACTTGCTGACCACCGCCACGAACATGTCGCCTTTCGGGATTCCCGGCAGGTTGGAGGAATAGCGCAGGCCCATATGGATGTGCCGGCGCGTATGTTGGTTCATGCGCGCGCCGCGGCGGATGAACGACGAGAGCGCGATCGAGGGATGGTCCATCAGCCGCTGGCCGACGCCGGGCAGGGCGGCGACCACCGGGATGCCGAGGTCCGTCAGATTGCCCACCGGCCCGATGCCGGCGCGCATGAGATGCGCCGGGCTGTGGATGGCGCCCGACGACAGGATCACCTCGCGGGCGCGGAACTCCTGCTCCTGGCCGGCGACCATCGCGGTCACTCCGACGCAGCGCGTGCCCTCGAACAGCAGCGACTTCACCTGCGTGTCGGTCGAGATCGTGAGGTTGGCGCGCTTGCGCGTCTCGGCGTCGAGATAGCCCATCGCCGCCGAGACGCGCCGCTCCTCGGCGTTGGAGTGCGTGACGGGGAAATAGCCCTCGACGAACTCGCCGTTCTGGTCGGGCAGGAACTTGAAGCCCTTGGCCTCGAAGCCCCTGGCCACGGCCTTGGCGTGGCCGGTCCAGTGCTCGCGCGGGATGCGGCGCACGGGGATGCGGCCGTCCTTGCCGTGATAGGGGCCGTCGAAATCGAGGTCGCGCTCGACCTTCTTGAAGTAGGGCAGCACCTCGTTCCAGCTCCAGCCCGCCGCGCCGCGGCTCGCCCATTCGTCGTAGTCGGTGGGCGCGCCGCGATTGGCCATCTGGCCGTTGATCGACGAGCCGCCGCCCAGCACGCGCGCCTGCTCGTACTTGCGCAGCGGCGGGCGGTTCTCCTGCGGATTGTTGTGCGAGACGACCTGGGTGTGGACCTGCAGGTCCGTCCAGTGGAAGCGCGGGTCGAAATAGGCCGTGCCGGAATAGCTGTCGGCGATCTCCGGCGGCTCCTTGCCCGGCGGCGTGTCCTGGCCGGCCTCGCACAGCAGCACCTTGTTGGCGCTCCTGGCCGACAGCCGATGGGCCATGACCGAGCCGGCCGAGCCGCCGCCCACGATGATGTAGTCGTACACAGGCGTTCCCTCTGTTTGTTGCCGGTGACGCTAGCACGCCTGCGGCCCGATGTGGCGAAACCGGGATCGGAGCGCGGAACGCCCCGCGGGGAGGGGCGTTCAGACGGTGCCCTGAAACGGAGAGGAGTCACCTTCAATGAAGCGTACCCTGATCACCCTGGCTCTTGTCGGCCTTGCCGGAACCGCCGGCGCCCAGACCGTCAGCACCCCGTCGGTCGGCAGCGGCTCGGTCATCCCACCCTCGACCGGCTCGGCCCGCGTCACCACGCCGGGCGTCAATCCGCCGAGCGTGAGCACCCCCGGCGTTCCTTCCCGGTCGGTGACGGCGCCCAGCACGGCCAACGCCCCGGCGCTGCCCAATGCCGCCGGCTCGGCCAACGCGGCCGCGAAGATCCAGGCCGACGGCTACAAGAACGTCCAGGGCCTGACTCGCGGCGCGGACGGCGCCTGGCACGGCAAGGCGATGCGCGGCGGCACGATGGTCGACGTCACCACCGTGGACGCCCGCGGCAACGTCTCCACGCGCTAGCTTTCGCCGATCCATCTCGATCGACCGGGACCCGCCTCGTCGCAAGACGGGGCGGGTTTCGGCCGTGCGGCTTGCCCCGGGGCTCCGGGCCTGCAATCGTTCCCTCGATGCCGTGAGGGAGGTTTCGTATGCCGGACGTCACAGCCGCAGATCACGACTTGGCCACGCCGGAGCTGATGAAGGCCATCTCCGCGGCCTTCAACAGCCGCGACGTCGATCGCATCGCTTCCTATTTCACCGACGATGCCACCTTCTGCCTGGCGCGCGGGCCCGAGCCGGTCGGCCGCACGCTCAAGGGCAAGGAGATGATCCGCCAGACGCTCGCCGATCGCTTCAAGGTCATCCCCGACATGCGCTGGGACCACAAGGAGTACATCTTCGCCGGCAACCGCGCGATCTCGGTATGGACCGTGAAGGGCAAGGGCGCCGACGGCGAGGAGCTGAACTACCAGGGCTGCGACATCTATACTTTCCGCGGCGGCAAGATCGCCGCCAAGGACACCTACTGGAAGCTCGTCGAGCACAAGGACCGGATCTGATGACGCTCGACACAGTCATTCGCGGCGGCACCGTCGTCGACGGTTCCGGCAAGCCGCGCTTTTCCGCCGATATCGGCCTCAAGGACGGCCGCATCGTCGAGATCGGCAAGGTGGGCGGCACCGCTGCGCGCACCATCGATGCCGACGGGCTGATCGTGGCGCCGGGCTTCATCGACGGCCACACCCACATGGACGCCCAGGTCGCCTGGGATCCGCTGGGCAGCTGTTCGTGCTGGCACGGCGTGACATCCGTGGTCATGAGCAACTGCGGCTTCGCGCTGGCGCCCTGCAAGCCAGCGGACCGCGACTGGTATGCGCGCTGCCTCTCGGCGGTCGAGGACATCCCGACCGAGGCGATGGCCGCCGGCATCGACTGGACGTGGGAGACCTTCCCGGAATATCTCGCCACCGTCGAGCGCCTGCCCAAGGCGATCAACTACGGCATGTATATCGGCCACTCGGCGTTGCGCATGTACGTCATGGGCAAGCGCGCCCTCGCCGAGACGGCGACAGAGGACGACATGGCGCGCATGGCCGCCGCCGTGCAGGAGGCGCTGAAGGCGGGCGCGATGGGCTTCTCCAGCTCGCGCGCTTCCACGCATGTGACGCCCGACGACACGCCGGTCGCCAGCCGCATCGCCGACTGGGAGGAGATCGACCGCATCCTGGCGGCGATGGCCGAGCTCGATGCCGGCATCTTCCAGGTCGGACCCGACATCGGCAGCGGGCCGCGCCATCGCGCCTTCCTCGATCGGCTGCGCCAGCTTGCCCTGCGGTTCAAGCGGCCGGTCATGTTCGGCGTGCTGGCCACCAGGCAGGGCGACGATCCTCTCGGGGGCGCCTATCAGACGAAGTACATCGACGACACGGTCGCGGCCGGCGGGCGCATGTTCGGCCAGGGCACGACCAAGTCGATCAACGCCATCTTCTCGCTGAAGTCCTACCTGCCGTTCGACGTGCTGCCGGCCTGGCGGCCCATCCGGGCGCTGCCGATGGACGAGCAGAAGCGGCGGCTTGCTGATCCGGCGGTGCGGCGCGAGCTCGTCGCGGCCGAAGCGAGGATGAAGCCGCGCGACAATGTCGTGCAGGGCGGCGGCGCGGCGACGACCGATCCCCGCAGGCCGGACTATGCCAACCTGTTCGCCATGAAGGGCGTCGACTGGGACGATCCGACGGTGGCCGAGCTGGCCCGCGCGCGCGGCCAGCATCCGGTCGAGGTGATGATCGACCTGTCGCTGGCGAACGACGACCAGGTCTACATCCAGCCGATCGTCAACGAATCGCCCGACGACGTTCTCGGCATCCTGAAGCATCCGCGCACGCTCGCGACCTTCTCCGACTCGGGCGCCCATGTCTGCCAGGAGATGGGCTCGTCGCTGCAGACGCATCTCCTGAGCTACTGGGTGCGCAAGCGCGGCGCCTTCACGCTCGAGCAGGCGGTGAAGAAGCTCACCCACGACAACGCCGTGGCCTGGGAGCTCGGCGATCGCGGCCTGGTGCGCGAGGGTTATCGCGCCGACCTTGTCCTGTTCGAGGAGAATGGCATTCGCCCGGCGATGCCGACGGTCGAGAAGGACCTGCCGGGCGGCGCGCGCCGGCTGGTGCAGAAGGCCGAGGGCATCAAGGCGACGCTGGTCGACGGCGCCGTGGCGTTCGAGGACGGCGAGGCGACGGGCGTCTATGCCGGCCAGGTCCTGAAGGGAAGGCTCGCCGGATGAGGAGCCTGGTTCTGCTTCTCGGGCCGGCTCTGGCGGCCTTCGCCGTCGGCGCCGGCGCGCAGACCAGGCCCGCGACGACGCCCGCGCCGGGCAGCGCCAGCGTGAAAACGCAGCTGCAGGCGCTTCACTACAAGGACGTGGGCGACTTGCGGCGCGGTCCCGACGGCCAATGGACCGCCAAGGCCACGCAGAACGGCGTGCCGAAGACGGTGACGATCAGCCCGAAGGGCGCCGTGACCGCGCGATGATCAGACAGGGATGCGGCCGATGGATGTTCCGCTGATAGAGCGGATCAGGATACAGGCCCAGGTCCTGGTCCCGCTCGTCAAGACGCTGCAGGCGGAGCTGGGCGAGGAGCGGGCCAATGCCTTGGTCCGCAAGGCGCTCGGCAAGCTGTATCGCAAGGTCGGCGAGGAATGGTGGCAGTCGCAGGCTGAGCGTGGCCTCGGCGAGAAAATGGCGTCGGCCTTCGACAATTTCGCCGCCGGAGGCGCCTTGGACTACGAGGTGGTCAAGAAAGCCCCCGATGCGTTCGAGGTGAACGTCACCGGATGCCGCTACGCCGAGTTCTATGACCGGATCGGCGCGCCGGAGCTGGGATTCCTGCTGGTGTGCAGCTCGGACTTTGCCATGGCGGAAGGCTTCGGCGCGCCGGTGCGGCTCACGCGCACGCAAACCATCATGCAGGGCGCCAGCCACTGCGATTTTCGCTATAGGCTGGAGGCGAACGAAGAAGACGTCCGATGAGGCTGGTTTAGCCGAGCTCCCTGCGCACGATCGCGGCGCCTTCGGCCATCGCCTTCAGCTTGCCGAATGCGGTGGCGCGCGGCAGGTACTTCATGCCGCAATCGGGCGCGGGCAGGAGCTTGTCGGCACCCACATGCTTCAGGCCGGCGCGGATGCGCTCGGCGATCTTCTGCGGCGTCTCGATCCCGGGATCGTTGAGGTCGATCACGCCCAGCATGATCTTCTTCGGCGCCAGGTCCTCCAGCACGCCGAGATCGATCCTGGGCTGGGCCGATTCGATGGAGATCTGCTGGGCGATGGAATCGGCGAGCTGAGGCAGGAACGCGTAGCCGGTCGGCTTGCCGCCCGTGACCACGGCGGCGTAGCCGAAGCAGAGATGCACCACCGTCGGCACCGTGAGCCCCTCGAGCGCGCGATTGATCGCCTTGACGGCGTAGAGCTTGGCCTCCTCCGGATTGTTGCGCAGCCAGGGCTCGTCGAGCTGGATCACGTCGGCGCCGGCCTTGACCAGGTCGTGCGCTTCCTCGTTCACCGCCTGGGCGTAGTCCATGCACATCGCCTCGGCGTCCTTGTAGAACTCGTCCTTGACCTGCTGGCCCATGGTGAAAGGGCCGGGCAGGGTGATCTTGGCGAGCCTGTCGGTGTTGGCGCGCAGGAACTGCATGTCGCGCAGCTCGACGGGCCTGGTGCGGCGGATTTTGCCGACCACCCGCGGCACCGGCGTCTTCTGGCCGCGATTGTTGACGATCTCGGCGGGATGCTCGTCGTCGATGCCCTCGAGCGCCGTGGCGAAGCGGTTGGAGTAGCTCTCGCGCCGCATCTCGCCGTCGGTGATGATGTCGATGCCGGCCCGCTCCATGTCGCGGATGGCAAGCAGCGTCGCGTCGTCCTGCGCCTGTTCGAGGAACGGCTCGGGCACGCGCCAGAGCTCGCGCACGCGCGTGCGCGGCACGATCTTGCTCAACATCTGGCGATTCACCAGCCAGTCGGGCTGCGGGTAGGACCCGACGACGGTGGTTTGCAGCAGGGTGGGGGCCATGACGTCTTCCTTGGTGTGCGGTCGGCTAGGCGGACACGGGGTCGATCGGCGTCACCACGCCTTCGGCCGCCTCGATCACCTCGCCGGCATCGAGGCAGAGATCCTCGCGATTGCGCATGGCCATGATCTGTACGCCGGTGCGCAGCCTGTCGTGGCTGCCGACAGGCACGGCGAGGCCGGGCAGGCCGAGCAGCGGCGCCAGCAGGGCCGGGCGCATCGATTGCAGGATCTGCTTCTGGCCGTCCCTCGTCGTGTCGGTCACCTGCTTGGGCGGCAGGTCGCACAGCGTCGGCAGGATGACCAGCGGCCATTGCTGGAAGAACGTCATCCAGCGCAGCAGCAGGCCCTCGCGCTCGGTCAGCGCCGCGACATAGGTCGGCAGGTCGACGGGCTGGTGCAGCTCGAGCCAGCCCCTCATCGAGGCGATGCCGTCGGGATCGCCCATCTTCTGCATCTGCGGCCACAGCCCGCCGAACACGTCGGTGACGCAGATCATGTGCCAGAGCGCGACGCCGCGCTCCATGTCGGGCGGCAGGACCTCCTCGACGACGTAGCCCGCCGCCTGCAGATGCTTGCCGGCCGCCCGCACGGCGGCGGCCTGCGCGGGATGCGTCGGGCCGCCCGGCACCTCGGGCACGATCGCGACCTTGATGGGCCGCGCCGGCGGCGGGCCCTGCATCGGCACGTCGTTCCAGCGCCAGTCGCGCCGGTCGCCGCGCGCCATCGCCGCGAGCGCCAGCCGCGCGTCGCGCACCGTGCGGGTGTGCGGGCCTTGCACCGCCATCAGCACCGCGCCGATCGGCCGGCCCTGCGGCGCGCTGGGATTGAAGGAAGGGATGCGGCCGAAGCCCGTGCGCAGGCCGACCACGCCGTTGCAATAGGCCGGGATGCGCACCGAGCCGCCGATATCGTTGCCGTGGGCGATGGCGCCGATTCCGGTCGCCGTCGCCGCGCCCGCGCCGCCGCTCGAGCCGCCGGGCGTCACCGACGGATCGCGCGGGTTGAGCGTGCGCCCGTGCAGCGCGTTGTCGGTGAAGATGCGCATGGAGAAGGCCGGCGCGTTGGTGCGGCCCACGATGATGGCGCCGGCATGCTTGAGGTTGGCCACGACCGGGCTGTCGTCCTGGGCCACGACGTCCTTGAGCGGCACCACGCCGTTGTCGGTCGGCAGGCCGGCCTGGTCGACATTGACTTTGGTCGTCACCGGCACGCCGTGCGGCGGCGGCAGGGCGTGGCCGCGCGCGCGGGCGGCATCGGCGGTCTCGGCGGCGGCGCTCGCCTCCTCTTCCAGCACGCGCACGACGGCGTTGATGGCCGGGTTGACCTTGTGCAGGCGGGCCAGCACCGAGTCGACGGCCTCGCGCGCCGAGGCGCGGCCGGTGCGGATGAGGCGCGCCAGCTCGGTCGCGTCGTACTGCCAGAGTTCCATGCCGTCTCCGTCTCGCTGATCTTCTTCGATTCCGTTCCGAAGAAGATCACGTTGCCGTCGAGGTCGGCAAGCACGGCATCGCGTCAGCCGCCGGCGTTCTCCGCGATCCACGTCGCATAGGCCGGATAGACATGCTCGAAGGCGAAGGCGTGGATCGCCGGCAGGTCGTACGAGTGCAGGTCGCGGATCGTGCTCTCGACCAGTTCGTAGCGCTCGTCCGTCGTCTTGAACAGGATGCGGAACTCGGATTCCTGCTGCACCGCGCCTTGCCAGCTGTAGATGCTCTCGATCTCGGAGATCTGCGCGCAGGCGGCGAGCTTGCGCTCGACCAGCGTGCGCGCCAGCCGATGCGCTTCGTCGCGGTTGGCCACGGTCGTGACGACGGCGATCGGTTTCACGACCCTTGTCCTTCCGCCCGCTCGCCCGGCACCACGACCACCTGCCGCCGCTCGCTGCCGGCGATGACGGAGAGCGTCGTGGCGACGCCGATGCGCGCCCCGCCCAGCAGCCGCACCAGGTCGTCGGCGCCGGTCACCGGCTCGCCGTCCAGCGCCAGCACGATGTTGCCGGGCTGAAGGCCGGCCTTGGCGGCCGGGCTGTCGGGCTCCAGGCTGGCGACGGCCACGCCGTGCGCCTGGGCGAGGCCAAGCGCGAGGGCGAGCCGTCGTGGCAACGGCACGGTCTGGCCGGCGACGCCGATGAAGGCGCGCCGCACGCGGCCGTGGCGCACGATCTCGCTCACCACATGGCTTGCGGTGTTGCTGGCCACGGCGAAGCAGATGCCCTGTGCGCCCGCGATCACCGCGGTGTTGATGCCGATCACCTCGCCGCGCGAGGAGACCAGCGGCCCGCCCGAGTTGCCGGGATTGAGCGCGGCGTCGGTCTGCACCACGTCGTCGATCAGCCGGCCCGTGCTGGAGCGCAGGGAACGGCCGAGCGCCGACACGACGCCCGTCGTCACCGTCGAATTCGAAGCCCAGGGGATTGCCGATGGCGACCACGAGCTGGCCGCGGCGCAACCTCTTGGAATCGCCCAGACGCGCCGCCGGCAGGGAGACGTCGTCGATCACGCGCAGCAGGGCGAGGTCGGTGTGCGGATCGTCGCCCAGCACGCGCGCCTTCACGGTGCGCGTGTCGGCGAGCGCCAGCCGCACCGCGGAGGCGCCCTGCACGACGTGGCTGTTGGTCAGCACCAGGCCGTCGGGCGAGATCACCACGCCCGAGCCGGTCCCGCCGCGCTGGCGCTTCTCGCGGTCGGGCGGCGTCTCGACCCGCACGACGGCGGGCCCGACCCGATCGACGACGTCGACGACGGCTTGCGAGTAGGCGTCGAACAGCGGCCGTTCGTCGGGGGTGGTTTCCGGATGGGAACTTGCGTTATCCGACGAACCCAGCTCGTCGGAAACGAGAGAAGGATGGAAGTCGAACATGCCCCTATATGGGCATTGCGACCTAGAACAACGAGAAGTACTCGCGCTGCTCCCAGTCGCTGACCTCGAGGTTGAAGCGGTCGAGCTCGGCCTGCTTCAGCTTGACGTAATAGTCGACGAAGAAGTCGCCGAAGCCCGCGCGCAGGGCCTTGTCCTCGCCCAGCGCCGCCAGCGCCTCGGCCAGCGAGCGCGGCAGCGCGGGCGCCTTGGCCTCATAGGGCGCGTCGGCCGAGGGACCGGGATCGAGCTTGCGGTCGAGTCCGTCGAGCCCGCTCACGATCTGGCTCGCCATGTAGAGGTAGGGATTGGCCGCGGGCTCGCCGACCCGGTTCTCCAGATGGGTGGCGGGATCGCCGGGCCCGCCCAGCACGCGCACCATGACGCCGCGGTTGTCGCGTCCCCAGATGGCGCGGTCGGGTGCGAGCGAGAAGGGGCGATAGCGCTTGTAGCCGTTGAGGGTCGGCGTGCTGAAGGCGGCGGCGCCGCGCGCATGGGCCAGCAGGCCCGCCATGTAATGCCTGCCGACGGCCGACAGCGGCTCGCCGGGGTCCGAGAAGGCGTTGGCCTGGCTCTTCCGATCCTTCAGGGATTGATGCAGGTGCCAGCCGCTCGACATGACGTTGGGAAGCTTGGGCCGGCACATGAAGGTGGCGTGATAGCCGTGCCGCTGCGCCACCTGCTTGGCGGCGCTCCGGAACAGCACCATGGCGTCGGCGGGCTCCAGGCCGGTGCCGGCGCGGAAGGTGAACTCGACCTGGCTCGGCCCGAACTCGACCTCGATGGAGCGCAGCGGCAGGCCGAGATCGACGATGTTGGTGCGCAGGATCTCGAGGATCGGATCCATCTCGTCGTAGCGCTGCTCGGTCAGGTACTGGTAGCCCTGGTTCAGCAGCGACACGTCGGGCGGCTCGCCGGGCAGTCCCGGCTGGCCGGCGTCGGGCAGGCCGAGCTTGGCCTTCTCCAGCTTGAAGAGATGGAACTCGACCTCGAGGCCGGCGATGAAATCGTAGCCGCGGTCGGCCAGCGCCGCGAGCGCGCTCCGCTGAGATGTGGCGGGTGCACAGCGGCATCGGACGGCCGTCGGCAAAATAGATGTCGCACAGCATCCAGCCCGAATGCGGCGCCCAGGGCAGCGCGCGGAAGGTCGCCGGATCGGGCAGCATCAGCACGTCGGCGGCGCCCTCGAGCTCCTTCATGCCGAAGGCGGCGCCGGGCTGCCAGACCGGGAACACCGTGCGATGCGCGGTGTCCTTCAGCAGCATCGTGGCGGAGAAGCCGACGCCGTTCTTGAGCGCGGCGTCGATCTCGCCCGCCGCGAAGGTCTTGCCGCGCAGCACGCCGTGCTGGTCGGCGAAGGCCAGCCGCACCACCGACATCTCGCCGGCCTGGATGCGGCGCTCCGCCTCGCGCGTCGCGGTCCTGCGGTCGTCCGTCCAGAGACCTGCGCGTTCGACCAGTGTCATGCGCTTCTATGCCACCAGCGGCGGCAGGGTGGCGGCGGCCCAGCTCGAACCGCTGCGCCGGCGCGCGTCGAACTCCTTCCAGTAGGCCTGCCAGTCCTGCGGCGAGCCCATGCCGTCGACGGTGATCGGCCCGCGGATCGCGGCGGCGCGCGCCGGGTCGAGCCACATCAGCGGCTTCTCGCCGTTGCTCACCTGGCCGATCGCCGACAGCAGCAGGCGGCGATAGGCGACGATCGCCTTGTCGCTGGTGCCCAGATGCTCGCGCGTGCGGTCCTGGATGCGGCCCTGGCCCTCGATCGCCCACTGGTCGTGCACGTTGATGTCGAAGCCCATGCCGGTGAAGGTCTGGGTCTTCTGCTCGGCGATGTTGTAGCCGTAGTTGTTCTGGCGGCCGATGCGCGGCCGGTAGTCCGGCAGCTCGTACAGCTTCAGCCGCTGCTCGCGCATCTGCTGGTGATCGACCGGCGCGCCGAAGCTGGTGAAGATCGCGTACCAGTAGCAGGAGGTGTCGTCGATCGGCACGTGCCACTGCGTGATCGTCATCTCCGCGCTCATCGGGATCACGAAGGCGTAGGGGAAGACGAGGTTGGTCACGCGCACATGCGTGTGCTTCTCGCTGATCTTGCGCAGCGTGAACAGGCGCAGGCCGTAGTCGGTGCTTTCGATGTCGATCGTCGGCCGCGCATACTCGCGCATCATCCGGGTCATCGGGATGTTGGAATCGGCCGAGTTGGCGCGGAACTGCCGGCCGTAGGCATCGCCCGACGGATCCTCGTCCTCGTAGAAGCGATGCAGGTAGGAGGCGTGCGCCGGGTCGATGCCGACTTCGAGCGCCTGCAGCCAGTTGCAGTCGATCAGCCCCTTGAAGGCGAAGGCATGGGTGCCGGGCGCCAGGAAGCAGTCGAAGTCGGGGAAGGCGGGCGCCTCGCCGTCGCCCAGCCAGGCGAAGATGATGCCGTTCTTCACCATGACGGGATAGCTCCGTTGGCGCACGCGCTGGCAGAGCACGCTGCCCTCGGGCTCGGCCGGCGTCTCCAGGCACCTGCCGTCGACATCGAACAGCCAGCCATGGAACAGGCAGCGCAAGCCGCCATCCTCCAGGCGGCCATAGGCGAGGTCGGCGCCGCGGTGCGGGCAGTCCCGGTCGAGCAGGCCGTGGCGGCCATGCTGGTCGCGGAACAGCACGAAATCCTGGCCCAGCACGCGCACCGCCTTGGCCGGCCGCTCGTCGGGCAGCTCGTCGGCCAGCGCCACCGGATGCCAGTAGTGGCGCATCAGCGCGCCGCCCTTGGTGCCGGGGCCGACCCGGGTGATCAGCTCGTTCTGCTCGGGGCTCATCATGGAAAAAGACTGGCGCAAATCCCGACTTCTGTCATCCAGAGGCGTGGTTCGGGAGAGGCCAAAGGTCTCTCGCTGCCCTCGGGCCGACCGATTATAGGTAGGGCATGAACATCCTCGACGACATGCCCGGTCCCACCTCCCGGGTCTTCTTTTCCCAGCGCCTGCGTCTCCACTATGTCGACTGGGGCAACCCCGAGGCGCCGCCGCTGCTGCTGGTGCACGGCGGGCGCGACCATTGCCGCAACTGGGACTGGGTCGCCCAGGCCCTGCGCAAGGACTGGCACATCATCTGCCCCGACCTGCGCGGGCACGGCGACAGCCAGTGGTCGCCCGACGGCAACTACTCGATGTCGGCCTACATCTACGACCTGGCCCAGCTCGTGCACCAGCAGGCGCTGGCGCCGGTCACCATCGTCGCCCATTCGCTGGGCGGCAACATCTGCCTGCGCTACGCCGGCATCTATCCCGAGCAGGTGCGCCGGCTGGTCGCGATCGAGGGGCTGGGGCCGTCGCCCAAGGTGATCGCCGAGCGCGGCCACAAGACCATGGACCAGCGCATGCGCGAATGGATCGACGAGCAGCGCAAGCTCTCCGGCCGCCTGCCGCGCCGCTATCCGACCATCGAGGACGCCTTCAAGCGCATGCAGGAGGAGAACAAGCATCTGTCGGCCGAGCAGGCGCGCCACCTGACGCAGCAGGGCGTCAACCAGAACGAGGACGGCACCTACAGCTGGAAGTTCGACAACTACGTCCGCGCCTGGCCGCCCTACGACATGAGCTACGAGGACATCGAGCACCTGTGGACGCGCATCGCCTGTCCGACCCTGCTGGTCTACGGCAAGGAAAGCTGGGCCTCCAACCCGGAGCAGGACGGGCGGCTGGAGCACTTCAAGACCGCCCGGGTCGTCGAGTTCGACGATGCCGGCCACTGGGTCCATCACGACCGGCTGGAAGCCTTCGTCGACGCGGCAGGGGAGTTCATCAAATGAAGGCGGCGATCTTCCGCGGCGGCGACATCGTCGTCGACACCCTGCCCGAGCCGGTGCCGGCGCGCGGCCAGGTGCTGGTCAGGACCCTGGCCTGCGGCATCTGCGGCTCGGACCTGCATGCCGCCAGGCACGCCCATCGCATGGTGGCGGTGACCCGGCGCATTCCCGGCCGGGTGCCGATGGACCTGTCGCGCGACGTCGTGTTCGGCCACGAATTCTGCTGCGAGGTGCTGGACTACGGTCCCGACACCGAGCGCCGGCTGAAGCCCGGCACGCGCGTCTGCGCCATGCCGCTGATGATGGAAGCCGACGGGCCCAAGGGCATGGGCTACTCCAACGCCTATGTCGGCGGCTATGCCGAGCAGATGCTGCTGAGCGCGCCGCTGCTCCTGGAAGTGCCCAACGGGCTGCCGACCGAGCATGCCGCGCTCACCGAGCCGCTGGCGGTGGGCGTGCATGCGGTCGAGAAGGCCGGGCTGAGGGGCGACGAAGCGCCGCTGGTGGTGGGCTGCGGTCCGGTCGGGCTCGCCGTCATCGCCGCTTTGCGGCTCAAGGGCATCCGGCCCATCGTCGCCGCCGACTTCTCCGCCAAGCGCCGCGAGCTTGCGGTGAAGATGGGCGCCGACCTGGTCGTCGATCCGGCGACGGAGCAGCCCTACGCGAAGCTCGACCCGGCCAAGCGCGCCGCGATCTTCGAATGCGTGGGCGTGCCGGGCATCCTGCAGCAGATGTTCGAAAAAGTGCCGCGCGATGCGCGCCTCGTCGTGGTCGGCGTCTGCATGGAGCCGGACACGATCGAGCCCATGTTCGGCATCGTGAAGGAGCTCAGCCTGCAATTCGTGTTGGGCTATTCGCCGCAGGAGTTTGCGCGCTCGCTCGGGCTGCTGGCCGAGGGGAAGGTCGACGCCGAGGCGTTGATCACCGGTAAAGTCGGGCTCGATGGCGTGAAGGACGCGTTCGAGGAGCTCGGCAATCCGGAGCAGCACACCAAGATTTTGGTAGAACCGTGGCGATGATGGCGGGTTCACCCTGTTGACCGGAAGCTGGCCGATTTGATAGCGCTGGCGCCGCTCTCAGGGAGGAGCACCAATGAAGTTCTACAATTCGGGCGGACCGAACCCGCGCATGGTCCGGATGTTCATGGCCGAGAAGGGCTTCGATGTGCCCAAGGTCGAAATCGACCTGCGCGGCGGCGAGAACCGGCGCGAGCCCTATCTCAAGCTCAACCCGGCCGGCCAATGCCCGGCGCTCGAACTGGATGACGGCACGGTGCTCGCGGAGATCACGGCGATCTGCGAATACGTCGACGAGAAGAAGAAGGACACGCCGTCGCTGATCGGCGACACGCCCGAGGAGCGCGCCGGGACGCGCATGTGGGCGCGGCGCATCGATCTCAACATCATCGAGCCTGCAGCCAACGGCTTTCGCTTTTCAGAGGGGCTGAAGCTTTTCCAGAATCGCATCCGGTGCATACCGGAAGCCGCCGACGGGCTGAAGGCCACGGCGCGCGACAAGCTCAAGTGGCTCGACGGCCTGATGGGCTCCAAGCCCTTCATCGCCGGCGACAAGCTCACCATGGCCGACATCCTGCTGTTCGCCTTCCTCGACTTCATGGGCAATGTCGGCCAGCCGCTTGACCCCGAGTGCAAGAATCTCACCGCCTGGTTCGGCCGCATGAAGGCCCGACCGAGCGCCGCCGCCTGATCCGGAGACCCGACGATGCACCGCCTGACCGCTCTGTTCGCGTTCATTGCCTTCTCCGCCCTCGTCGCCGGCGGCTTCGCGCAGGCCGCCGAACCGCCCAAGCCCGAATCGCCCAAGGGATTGTTCCTGCTCACCGACTATCCGTCGCAGACCGTGCGCGCCGGCGAGGTCACGACCGTGCGGGTCAAGCTCAGCAATTCAGGCCTGGCGCCCGAGCCCGTCGCGCTGTCGCTGTCGGGCGTGCCGGCCGGCTGGAAGATCGACATCCTGGGCAGCGGCCAGCCGATCGCCGCGGCGATGCCGGGCATCAACCAGGATGTCAGCCTGCAGCTACGGGTCGACGTGCCGAAGGATGCCAAGCCCGGCTCGCAGCATGTCGTGCTCAGCGCCAAGGGGGCGACCAGCCAGGTCGAGCTGCCGCTCACCCTCACCGTGGGCAGCGAGACGCCGGCCAAGCTCGGCCTCAAGTCGCGCCTGCCGTCGCTGCGCGGCACGCCGCGCTCGTCGTTCGACTATACGGTGACGGTCAGCAACGACAGCGGCAAGGACCTCACCGTCGCCCTGTCGGCCCAGGGGCCGGCCAACTTCCAGACCACCTTCACCGAGGGCTATGGCTCCAACGAGATCAGCTCGATCCCGATCGAGGCCGGCCAGACCAAGGACATCAAGGTCAAGGTGACGCCGCCGCGCGACGTCAAGGCGGGCGACTATCCGGTGCTGGTCAAGGTGGCGTCGGAAGGCGCCACGGCCGAGCTCAAGGTCACGCTCCAGATCAGCGGCCAGGGCAAGCTCGCCCTCTCGACCAAGGACGGGCGCCTGTCGGGCGAGGCCGAGGTCGGCAAGGCCTCCTCCTACACGCTCGTCGTCTCCAACGACGGCACGGCCCCCATCGAGGACGTCGAGATGTCGGGCTCGGTGCCGACCAACTGGAAGGTCGAGTTCAGCCCCAAGACCATCGGCAGCATCGCGCCCAGCGAGAAGAAGGAAGTGCAGGTCTCGGTGACGCCGGCCGACAAGGCGATCGCCGGCGACTATGTCGCCTCGTTCCGCGCCAACGGCCGCGGCGAGTCGGCGTCGGCCGACTTCCGCATCACCGTCACGACCTCGACGCTGTGGGGCGCCGTCGGCATCGGCATCATCGCCATTGCGCTGCTGGTCCTGCTGGGGGCCGTCGCCCGCTTCGGCCGGCGCTGAGCAGGCGGCCATGCCTCAATCGGCGATGAGCGACAACGTCATCGAGGCGCGCGGGCTGCTGAAGCTCTACGGCACGCAGCGCGCCGTCGATGCCATCGACCTCGACGTCCGCCGCGGCGAGATCTTCGGCCTGCTGGGGCCGAACGGCGCGGGCAAGACCACGACCATCCTGATGATGCTGGGTCTGACGGAGATCAGCGGCGGCAAGGTCGAGGTGCTGGGCTTCGATCCGGTGCGCGAGCCGCTCGAGGTCAAGCGCCGGGTCGGCTACCTGCCGGACGCCGTCGGCTTCTACGACCATCTGACGGCGCGCGAGAACCTCGTCTATACCGCGCGCCTGCTCGGCATTCCGCGTTCCCAGACCGACCGGCGCATCATGGAGGCGATGGAGGCCGTGCAGCTCGCCGACGTGGTCGACAAGCGCGTCGCCACCTACTCGCGCGGCATGCGCCAGCGGCTGGGCATCGCCGAGATCGTCATGAAGAAGGCCGAGGTCGCCATCCTCGACGAGCCGACCTCGGGCCTCGATCCGCACGCCACCGTCGAGCTTCTGGAGATGATCCGCAGCCTCAAGAGGGCGGGCGTCGCCGTGCTGCTGTCCTCGCACCTGCTCGACCGCGTGCAGAGCGTCTGCGACCGGGTGGCGCTGTTCAACAAGGGCCGCATCGCGCTGATGGGCACGGTCGTCGAGCTCGCCAACCAGGTGCTGGGCGCGGGCCATCCGCTGCTGGTCGAGGCCTCGGGCACCGACGTGGCGGCGGCGCTGCGCGGCATCGAGGGCGTGCAGAAGGTCACGGCGGACGGCCCTCAAGAGGGTGGAGGTGGCGCATGGCGGGTCGTCGCCGACCGCGACGTGCGTGCCGCGGCGGCGCGGTGCATCGTGTCGGCGGGCGGTTCGCTGACCCGGCTGGCCGACCTGCAGCCCAGCCTCGAGGAAGTCTACACGCGCTACTTCGAGGAGACTCGCCGTGCAGCGTAGCGCAGTGCGCAGGGGTTCGCCCTTCACCGGCCTGGGGCCGGTCTTCATGAAGGAATTCGCCGACCATCTCAGCAGCGCGCGCATGATGGTGCTGATGCTGTTCGTGATCGCCTTCGGCGCGCTGCCGGTGGGGCTGTCGCTGAAGGAGCTGCGCACGGTCACGGAGTCCGACCCGTTCCTCTTCCTGCGCATCTTCACCTCGTCGCCGCAGAACATCCCGTTCTCCTTCACGGCCTCCCTGTCGCTGGTGATCCCGCTGCTCGCGATCGGGCTCGGCTTCGACGCGGTCAACAGCGAGTTCAACCGCCGCACGCTGTCGCGCGTGCTGTCGCAGCCGATCTATCGCGACGCGCTTCTGCTCGGGAAGTTCCTGGGCGGCCTGGCCACGCTCGCCGTGGCGCTGGTGGCGCTGTGGCTGATCGTGCTGGGCGCCGGCCTGCTGCTGCTCGGCCTGCCGCCGCGCGGCGTGGAGGTGGCGCGCGGCATCGGCTTCCTGATCGTCGCCATCGCCTACGGCGGCGTCTGGCTCGCCATATCGATGCTGTTCTCGGTGATCTTCCGCTCGACGGCGACCTCGGCGCTGTGCGCGCTGGGCGTCTGGCTGTTCTTCGCCATCCTCTGGCCGCTGATCGTGCCGGTGCTGACGCTGGCGCTCACGCCGACCGACGTCGCCATGGGCATGGGCCGGCTCGACGAGACGCTGGCCATGATCAACCTGCAGTCGACCCTGGAGCGGCTGTCGCCCAACACGCTGTTCGGCGAGGCCGTGGTCGGCCTGCTCAACCCCGAGACCCGCACGCTGGGCCCCATCCTGCAGTTCCAGATGCGCGGCGCGATCATGGGCGCGCCCTTGCCCTTCGACCAGAGCCTGCTGCTGATCTGGCCGCAGATCACCGGCCTGATCGCCGGCATGATCGTGGTGTTCGCCGCCGCCTACGTGGTCTTCCAGCGCGAGGAAATCAGGGCCTGAAGGACTGGACGCCTCCCGCCGCCCTCAACAACGCTCATTGGTGCGACGCGGTGTGCCGCGCGCACGGGCAGGCGGGGACCTTCCTGCCGCACATGTGGGTCAATGCCCATGCGGTGCCGCGCTTCTATCCCAACGCCGTGACGATCGCGCCCGACGAGGCGGCGCTCGCCGAGCAGCGCGGCACGATCGGGATCCTGTTGAAGTCCAACCTGCCGGGCCGCTGGGCGGTGAAGGACAGCTTCAATGCGCTCGACCTGTCGCGCCAGGGCTTCGAGGTGCTGCAGGAGGCTTCCTGGATCCGCGGCGCCATGCCCGTTGCCGGCCCTTCTTCGGACATCGTCTGGCAACGCGACACGCAGGGCCGGGCGGGCCTGCCGTTCGACGATCCGAACTTCGCCCTGTTCACCGGCCGGCGCGGCTTCGCCGTCGTGGCGGGCGGCATGCTCTACCGGGCCGGCGGCGTCGTCGGCCTGTCGAACGTGGTGACGGAGGCGGCGGATGCCGTCGCGGTCTGGCGTTCGCTCAGCCTGCTGGCCGTGCGGACGTTTCCGCGCCTGCCGCTGGTTGGCTACGAATTGGGCCGCGAGCTCCAGGCCGCGCTCGATGCCGGGTTCGAGATGGGCGATCCGCTCAGGATCTGGGTGAGGTCGCCGGATTGAACCACCTTACCAGTGCAGGACCCAGGTGCCGTCGACGCGCACGCCATGGCCCTGCAGGGTGATCCGCTCATCCGAGTCGCGGATCTTTGTCACACCGCCGATGCGATGCAGCATGAGCCCCGAATGCAGCGCCAGCGTGCCACGGCGATAGGGGTGATAGGTCTTGAACTTGCGGTCCTTGATCTTGTCGAGATCGGGTTCCAGTCCGAGATGCACGGCGCGCGTCACGTCCTCCGGCGTCACGTTCCAGGTGTCGAGGCCGCCGCCGCCGCGCGGCAGCGCCACCGCCATGGTGAAGGAGATCGGCGGCAGCGGGTCGAGCCGCCGCCGCCAGGGCAGGTATTGGTACTGTTGATCGAAATGCACGGGCGCGCCGGCGGCGCGGGCGATCGCCTGGCCCAGGAAGATGTGGAAGCCGGGCAGGGCGAAGCGGTCGGTATAGCGCACCGGCTCGCCGAGATGCTCCTCCAGCGCGACGCGGATGCGCTCGTACATGTCGGCGAAGGTGCGGGCCAGCGGGCGGTTGGCGACCGGGGCGCCGTGCAGATAGTCCTTCTGCGGATTGTTCGAGCAGCAGAAGTCGAGGTAGCAGGCGGTGCCCAGGGAAAAGAACTCGGTGACGCCGGTCGAGCCGCGCGGAATCCATTTCGCGCGCAGGCCGAGGACCTTGGCATGCAGCGCCGCCGCTTCCTTGGCGCTGAACAGCGGCAGGTCGGTGACTACCGTCGGTATGTTAGACGTGCGACCAACGAACGAGATATGGCGCCGTCCGCGCGTGTATCGTAGCCGTCGTAGCCCGGCATCGGGTTCGCTTCCAAGCACCAGAACCTCCCATCGCTATCGAGCTTGAAATCCCAGCCGGCGAACAGCAGGCCGGCGGCGCGTGTCGCCGCGACGACCGACGCGGCGAGCGCCGGCGGCGGCTCGAACGGCACGAAGCGCGCCGAAGCCGTGCGGTAGTCGACGGCGTCGCTTTCGATCAGTTCGCCATGCACCTCGTCATCGACGACATGCAGGCGCACGTCGCGGCCTTCGATCCGGCGCTGGAGATGGACCGGGCCGCTTTCGGGGTCGAAATCGGCGAAATTCTCGGGCGTCATGACACGGGTGTCGGCCCGGATGCCGGCAACCGACTTGGCGACGGTCGGCCCCCGGGCCGCGAACTCGGCCAACCGCGGGCCGCTGCTCGAGGTCAGGGTGGGCGCGACGTCGAAGCCCGCGGCGCGCAGCCATGCCTCGTGCAACGGCTTGGCGCCGTTGTCGGCGGCGTGTCCGGGGCGATTGACGACGATGCCGTCCGCCTGTTCGAGCCATGCCGCCAGGCCGGCCACCAGTCCGCGCCAGCGGCGTCGGGTGTCGCGCGCCTCCTGCAGCGAGGACAGGTCGATCAACCGGCAATAGACCGCATCGTCGGGACGGATCTCGAAATCGCGGCCATCGAAGCGGAACGTCGCCGGCTCGCCGCCGCCCAACGGCAGGCTCCAGTCGCCATCGACGGCGGCGCGCAGGTTGAGGAAATCGAGCGCAACGCCGGTGGCGCTGGCGGCGCGCACGAAATGGACCAGCGTCGGATCGCTGTCGAGGCCGATGGCCGTCAGCATTGCAGGAACTCGAGCAGCGGCGGCAGGCACTCGCTCCACACCGGCAGGACCTGGTCGGCGCGCGGATAGGGGTCGACACGCGCCAGCCGCACCGCGGCCAGGTCGGGATCGACGCCCCAGGTGACGGTGGCGAAGATCAATCCCAGGGCCGCGACGATGTCGAGGCTGCGCCGCTCGAGGTCGAAGCGTTCGGAGTTCGACGGTGCTCGTGCGCCAGGCCTGGGCCTGCAGCACCACCACCCGTTCGTAGAGTTCGCCCTCGAGCAGGGCGCGCGCCCGATAGGGATCTTCGCCGGTATCGCGGCCGGTCCAGCGGCGCGTCCGGCCGCGGCTGTCTTCGAGCGCCCACGGCGCAGCATCGGGAGGACCCTGGCCGTCGCGCGTGCGGGCATAGAGCTCGGGCGCGGCCATGGCCGACGCGCGCCGCTCCGTGACGGCACCCGATCCAGTCCATCGCGCCTCGAAGCCCGAATTGCTGGGCCGATTGATGATCGGTGCAGGGGTGAGGGCGCAGGCGGCCCACAGGGTGGCGGCGCATTCGCCGCTCAGGAACGATTCGTCGGCTTCGCCCTTGGGTCGCGGGGGCGCCGGCGGCCGCAGCAGAATGGGAACCGAGGGTTCTACGCGGCTGCCGCGCGTGTCGCCCGTGCCCGTGCCGCCCGTGATGGTGAACAGCCGCGCCGCATCATTGCGGCGCAGCACGACCGGGGTTTTTCCGCGTCGCCGGACCTCGGCTGCGAACATGCCGGCCAAGGCGTCGCGTGGATCGGCAACGACCAGCACGTCCATGGCAACACCACATTCAGATGATCGGCCCGCTCTTCATGAGCTGCTGCATGCGCTGGCTGTGGATCGTCCCGACCTGGTCGATCAGGGTCCAGTTCAGCACCGCGGGGTCGCCATAGCGCGTCAGGGTCCCGGTGTTGTCGTCGCCCTGCTTGCTGGAGCCGGTGTCGCTGCCTTCCTTGAAGTCCTTGCCTTCCTTGAAATCCTTGCCTTCCTTGAAGTCCTTGCCCTCTTTGAAATCCTTGCCTTCCTTGAAATCCTTGCCTTCCTTGAAGCCTTTGCCCTCGGAAATCTTGGGCACGCCGCTGCCGGTCAGGCCGCCGACCTGCCAGCGGTCGACGCCGTCCACGGCGCCGTTCTTGCCGTCGACCTTGCGCTCCACCGACACCGTCAAGGCGGTGCCTATGAGATCCTGGATGGTCTTGGCCACGACGCGACGATTGTCGCGCGCCATGGCGCTCAGCACGTCGCGGCGATGGGTGAGCGACAGGAAGGCCTGCGGCTTGGTCGCCTGCTTGCGCGGGGCCGCTTTGCGCTTTCTGGCCATCGTTGCCTCCTTCAGCGGCCGGCAAGCTGCCGCAGCAGCTCGCTGATATTGATGCCATTGATGACCATGCCGTCGACGTCGCAATTCGACAGCTCGACGCCGCGCATGCTGGCGTTCTCCACGCGGCAACCGTCGAAGTCGCAGCCGGAAAAGCTGCTGCCCTCGAAGTTGGTCTCGCTGAACAGGCAGTTGAGATATCGGCTCTCCGTGATCACGGAGTGGTCGTGGCGAACCCGCGAGATCGTCGAGCTGGCGACGTCGGCATTCATGACCAGCATGTTCGGCTGGAACAGAGAGGGCGATCCGGCCTGGCTGCGCTTCTTGCCGGTTGTCCTTGCCGGCCTGCGGGATCGCGACTTGGACGGTCCTTTCATGGTTCCTCCAGTCTGGTGTCGAACCATCACGACATTCGATTGCACTGGATGATAGCATTACGAAATCGATATACAACCAGAAAGTGCAGTCCATGGATTGTTGATGGGTGTTTCAACGCACCTTGTGATTTCAGGGACGAGGAAGAGAAGCGCCGAAGCGTCTATGTCCCGGACTGCCAGCCGCAGGTCTTGAGGGCCGCCTGCATATGCGGCGGCGGCGGGGCGATCACGGCGATCGGCGGCTTGGTCTTGGACAGTGGCAGCACGATGCCCCGGGAATGCAGATGCAGGAGCCTGTCGGGCTCGGCCCGCCCGTAGAGCCGATCGGCGATCACCGGACAGCCGGCGGCGGCGCAATGCACGCGGATCTGGTGAGTGCGGCCCGTCTCCGGCTTCAGCTCGAGCCAGGTCATATCCGGTCCGCGACCCAGCACCTTGTAGCGCGTGATCGCTGTCTGGCCCTTGTCCGAGACCTTCACCGACCACCCGCTTCGGCTATTCACCTTCAGGAGCTTCTGGTCGAACACGCCTTCGTCGGCAGGCGGCGCGCCCTGCACGACCGCCCAGTAGGTCTTCTCGGTGTCGCGCGCCTGGAACAGGCGGCCGAGCTTGCTCAGCGCCTTGGGATGGCGGCCCAGCACCAGCACGCCCGACGTGTCGGCATCGAGACGGTGCGCCAGCGCCGGCGGACGCGGCAGGCCGAAGCGCAGGGCGTCGAAGCATTCCTCGAGGTTGGGCGCCTTGCTCGGGCCCGGCATGGACGGCGAGGCCGGCCGGCTTGTCGATCACCAGGATCAGCCCGTCGCGATGGAGAACCCGCGCCTGGATCTCCTCGGCGGACAGAGGCGGCGCCCTCATAAAGCGCGGACCTCCAGGTCCGCATCTTGGATATGAGCGAACCTGGAGGTCCGCGCTCCACATGAGAAGATCGCGCCACTGGAGTGGCGCGCGCTCAGCGCTAAAGGTCGGGCCATCGCGACAGCCAGTCCTCGCTCGCCTCGTAGAGCGCGGCTGCGCGCAACACCGAGGCCTCGTCGCGGAAGCGGCCGACGACCTGCAGGCCGATCGGCAGCCCGTCCGAATCGTAGCCGCAGCAGAGGGTGAGGGCGGGGTGACCGGTGATGTTGAACGGCATGGTGTAGGGGAACCAGTTGCGCCGGAGCTCGCCCACTTCGATGCCGTCGATGCGGATGGGCTCGAACAGGTCCTGGTCGATCGGCAGGGCCGTGCGCGACAGGGTCGGCGTCACCAGGTAGTCGGCCGTCTCGAACCAGCGCTGTACCCTGCGGAAGAGGTCGGTGCGCTGGAACATGGCGCGCTGGTAGTCCGCGCCGCTCCACTCCGAGGCCATCGCCACCTGGCGCACCAGCGAGGGCGACAGGCGGTTGTCGTCGCGCCGGATCAGGTCGTCGAAGCGCGCCCGCCAGGTCGTGTGGTTGATCACCTTCCAGATCGGCTCCATGTCCGGCAGCGTCTCGTCGAGCTCGATCAGCTCGGCGCCGAGCTGCCTGAGCCGGTCCAATGCCCGTTCGAAGGCCGAGCGCACGTCCTTGGCCACGACCTTGTTGCCCAGGGTGACGCTGTAAAGGATGCGCCTGCCTTTGAGATCGCCCTCGGCGCGCGCCGCGGCGACATAGTCCTGCGGTGCGACGCCGATCGACCAGGGGTCGGAGGGATGGGGCCCGGCCATGGCCTGCAGCATGAGCGCGGTGTCCATGACCGTGCGCGTCATCGGCGTGACATAGGTGTAGTTGCCGAAGGCGTCGGCGACCTGGCTGTGCGGGATGACGCCGTTGCTCTGCTTCAGCCCGACCATGCCGTTGGCCGCCGCCGGGATGCGCGTCGAGCCGCCGCCGTCGGTGGCGATGCCGATCGGCCCGATGCCCGCCGCCACCGCGACCGCCGCGCCGCCGCTCGAGCCGCCGGAGGTGCGCTCCGCGCTCCAGGCGTTGCGCGTGCGGCCGAACAGCGGCGCGTCGGTCAGCGCCTTGTGGCCGAACTCCGGGGTCGTGGTCTTGCCGAACAGGATGGCTCCGGCCGCCTTCACGCGCGCCGCCGCGACGGCGTCTTCGGAGGGCACGTTCTCGTCGTGATGCAGCGAGCCGAAGGTCGTGCGCACGCCGGCGGTGTTGACGAGGTCCTTGGCGGCGAAGGGGATGCCGTGCAGCAGGCCGAGCGGCCTGCCCTGCATGACCGCGTCCTCGGCCTGCCGGGCGGCCGCCCGGGCCTGCTCGGCCGCCAGGGTGATGAAGCAGTTCAGCACGGGCTGCAGCCTGTCGGCCCGCGCCAGCACCGCCTCGGTCAGCTCGACCGGCGAGACCTTCCTGGCGGCGATATGCTCGCGCAGCACCGACGCCGGCAGGCGGCAAAGGTCCTCGCTCATCCCAGCAGTCCGCGCGCCGCGAGGTTGCGCATCAGCGCCGTGATGCCGAAGGTCCAGGGCGGGATCTTGTCGCAATGGTTCACCTTGTTGGCGAGCGTGCCGAGCTTGGGCGAGCGGATGGAGACGAGATCGCCCACCATGTGCGTGAAGCCCGGACCGCCCGGCCGGCGCGACTCGGTGGGCGCGAACAGGGTGCCGGTCATCAGCGCCATGCCGTCGGGATATTGATGGGTGTGGCCCATGGCATGCGCCACCAGGTCGGTGGGATCGCGGCTGATCTTGGAGAGGTCGCTCGCGCCGCGCAGGCGGAACTGGTCGGGACCGGTCACCTCCAGCTCGACCTTGGCCTTGCGCACGTCGTCGAGGGTGAAGGTGGCATCGAACAGGCGGATGAAGGGGCCGATGGCGCAGGAGGCGTTGTTGTCCTTGGCCTGGCCCAGCAGCAGTGCGCTGCGGCCCTCGATGTCGCGCAGGTTCACGTCGTTGCCGAGCGTGGCGCCCACGATCTGGCCGCGCGCATTGACGATCAGCGTCACCTCGGGCTCGGGATTGTTCCATTCCGAATCGGGCCGGATGCCGATCTCGGCGCCGTAGCCCACCGCGGCCATGGGCGGCGCCTTGGTGAAGATCTCGGCATAGGGCCCGATCCCGACCTCGAGATAGGGCGACCAGGCGCCGCGCACCATGAGTGTCTTCTTCAGCGCGTCGGCCTCGGGCGAGCCCGGCTTGATGGTGGTGACGTCGGCGCCGATGATCTGGTTCAGCTCCTGGCGCACCTCGGCGGCGCGCGACGGATCGCCCTTGGCATGCTCCTCGATCAGCCGCTCCAGCAGGCTGACGGCGAAGGTGACGCCGGCGGCCTTGATGGCCTGCAGGTCGATCGGCGCCAGCAGGTCGTGCACGTGGTCCTGCAGGCGGCCGACGCGTTCGCCGTCGGCCTTGCGGACCCGCGCCACGGGATCGGGCGCATTGCACAGCTCGGCCACTGTCGGAGCCTCGGCCGTGATGTCGTGCAGGCCGTCCTCGCGCACCGCGACCACGCTCGGCCCGTCCGGCATGCCGCCGGCATGGCCGTGATGGCGGCCATGGCGCCAGATCCGGCCGATCAGGGTGCCCGCGGTGCCGTCTTCCGGCAGGATATCGCTGATCGAAGCTGCCACTGGACGTCTCCGGCGCTTCGTTGCAGAAAAGGCGCGCCACTCCCCGGGAGAAATAAGATCATGGCCGCAGCGCGGATCAAAGGCGTTCTTTCGCCGGTCGTCACCCCCTTCAAGCGCGACCTGTCGCCCGATGTGGGCCGCTTCATCGCCCACTGCAAATGGCTGCTCAGCCAGGATTGCGGGCTCGCCGTGTTCGGCACCAACTCCGAGGCCAATTCCATGTCGGCCGAGGAGCGCATGGGGCTTCTGGAGGCCGCCGTTTCCGCCGGCGTGCCGACCGGCCGCATGATGCCCGGCACCGGCGCCTGCTCGATCGTCGAGGCGGCGAAGGTGAGCGCCCACGCCACCAGGCTCGGCGTCGGCGGCGTGCTGATGCTGCCGCCCTTCTACTACAAGGGCGTTCCGGAGGAGGGGCTGTTCCGCTTCTTCTCGGAGGTCGTGCAACGGGTCGGCGACGAGCGGCTGCGCGTCTATCTCTACCATATCCCGCCGGTCTCGGCGGTGCCGATCACGCACAAGCTGGTCGAGCGGCTGATGAAGGCCTATCCAAAACAGATCGCCGGCATGAAGGACAGCTCCGACGACTGGCCGCACACCAGGAGCATGATCGACGCCTTCGCCAAGGACGGCTTCGACGTCTTCTCCGGCAACGAGAAGCCCCTGATCGACAACGTGAAGTCGGGCGGCGCGGGCTGCATCAGCGCCACCGCCAACATCAACCCGGGCAAGATCGCCGAGACCTATCACAAGTACGCGACTCCCGAGGGCGAGAAGCTGCAGGGCTGGATCAACGAGGTCCGCGGCGTCATGCAGGGCTACGTCATGATCCCGGCGCTGAAATACGTCATCGCCCATTACGGCAGCGACCCCGCCTGGACGCCGGTCCGCCCGCCGCTGGTCGAGACCGACGAGAAGACCGGCAAGGACATGATCGCCAAGCTCGACAAGCTCGGCTTCACCATGCCGGGCCTGAAGCAGGCGATGGCGGTGGCGGCGGAGTAAGCGGTGCTTCGCTTTGACCTCGGCTGCCAGAAGCCCTGATCGACCGCTTGCCACCGTGCCGACAGGCCCCACATAGAGTGGATGTCCACACTGGGGATGGGTCTGGTCTCGATCGTCGCGGTCGGCGTCTATCTGGCGCTTGCCGTGATCGGAAAGGGCGGAGTCTACGCGTTCTTCTCGAATCCGCCCTTGATCGCGCTTGCCGTCATCACCGTCGCCATGACCGTGGCGGCGCTCTTCACTTCCGGAAACCTCAGTTCCGGTGAACGCGAAGATCGCGGCAATCGCTGGGTGCTCCTCGCCTTCGGCGTGATCGGGCTGCTGTCCGCCTGGTTGCCGGCTTATACCGATCGCAAGGAATTCTGGACCATCGACGGCGACACCGTGCGCTGGATCGGCGTCGCGCTGTACGCCGCGGGCGGCGTGGTGCGGCTGTGGCCCGTATTCGTGCTGGGCCGCCGCTTCAGTGGCCTGGTCGCCATCCAGCCGGGCCATGCGCTGGTGACCGGCGGCATCTACAAGGTCATCCGCAATCCGAGTTATCTCGGCCTGCTCGTCCTGTCTTTCGGCTGGGCGCTTGCCTTCCGGTCGCTGGTCGGCGTCGCGCTGGCGGCGCTCATGATTCCACCGTTCGTCGCGCGCATGCGTTCGGAGGAGGCGTTGCTCGGTTCGCAATTCGGCGAGGAGTACGAGGCCTATCGCGCCCGCACATGGCGGCTGATCCCTGGCCTCTATTGAGCTCTTTCCTCCCCCACGCGCGAGCGCCGGGGGTGACCCGAAGGGCCGGAGCGGGCAGGCTCCGCGAAGGGGAGCGAATTGGTCCTTTCCGAAAGTTTCATAATTGGGTCGCACGGCGCCCACTTGGGTCGATTTAACTACTAAAGTTTTTCTCGATTTAATATTGACTATTGCTTAAGTTTGGGTCATGTTCCCTCGGCATCATCCGGAGGATCGATCATGGATGCACCCGGACGGCCTACGCTCTACAAGCCGGAATTCGCGGAGCAGGCCTTCGAGCTTTGCCAGGGAGGCGCCACCAATCGCGATCTCGCCGACTGCTTCGCGGTTGGCCACAGCACGATCGACAATTGGCTGCGGAAACATGCCGGGTTCGCCCGGTCCGTGAAGCGCGGACGCGCCCTTGCCGACGGTCGCGTCGCACACGGCCTCTATTCGCGCGCCGTCGGCTACACCTACGAGACCACCAAGGTCGTGCTCCATCGCGGCGAGGCGATCGCGGTGCCGTGCACGGTGCACAAGCCGCCCGACGTCAGGGCCGGCATCTTCTGGCTGTGCAATCGTCGTCCCGAACAATGGCGCCGCGGCGCCAGGTCGGCGCCCATGGAGGTCGCCTCAGTCCAAGCGCGCGATCTCCGCCCCGCAGAGGGCGAGCTTCTGCGCCATGCGGTCGTAGCCCCGATCGAGATGGTCGAGGCCGCCGAGCCTCGTCTCGCCGTCGGCGCCCAGGCCGGCGATGACGAAGGCGGCGGCCGCGCGGACGTCGGTGCAGGTCACGGTCGCGCCCTGCAGGCGATCGACGCCGCGGATCAGGGCGGTGCGACCGCGGACGGCGATGGCCGCGCCCATCTTGGCGAGCTCGTCGACGTGCCGGAAACGCTGCTCGAAGATCGTCTCCGTGACGGCGCTGGCGCCGGCCGCCGTGGCCAGCAGCGCCATGACCGGCGCCTGCAGGTCGGTGGCGAAGCCGGGATAGGGGCCGGTGGCGACGTCGACGCCGGCAAGGCCATTCTTGGCACGGCGAGCGACGACGCCGCCATCGGCCTGCTGGAGATCCACGCCGGCGGCGGCGAACGACGAGGCGGCGACGCCCAGGAGATCGATGCGGCCGTGCAGCAGCGACAGCTCGCCGCCGGTGACGGCGGCGGCCAGGGCCAATGTGCCGAACTCGATGCGGTCGGGCAGGACGGTGTGAATGGCGCCGGCGAGCGGCGCGCCGCCCTCGACGCTCAGCACGTGGCTGCCGAGGCCGGAGATCCTGGCGCCCATGGCGATCAGGCAGGCCGCCAGATCGGCGATCTCGGGCTCGCGCGCGGCATTGCGGATCGTGGTCGTGCCCTGCGCATGCACGGCCGCCAACAGCAGGTTCTCGGTCGCGCCGACCGAGGGCAGCGGCAGCAGGATGTCGGCGCCGCGCAGGCCCCGAGGCGCTCGCGCGCGGATCATGCCGCCTTTGAGCTCGACGACCGCCCCCATGGCGCGAAGGCCGGCGATGTGGAAGTCGATGCCGCGCAGGCCGATGGCGTCGCCGCCCGGCATGGGAAGCAGCGCCTCGCCGCAGCGGGCGAGCAGGGCGCCGAGCAGAAGGACGGAGGCGCGCATGCGACTCACCAGGTCGGGATCGATGCGACCGGGCTGGATGCGATCGGCCGAGATCGTCACCGACAGATCCGCCTTCGCCGACCAGTGCATCTCGCAGCCCAGGCGTTGCAGCAATGACGACAGTACCGCGACGTCGAGATTGGCCGGCACGTTGTGCAAGGTTACGAGATGTGGCGTCAGCAGCGCCGACACCATCAGCGGCAACACGGCGTTCTTCGCGCCGCTGATCGGGTAGGTGCCGACCAGCGGCCGGCCGCCCTGGATGACCAGCGTGTCGCCGGTGTCGGGCCGCCACCACGGAGCCGCTGCGAGAAGGGAGGAATTCATTGACCCGACGATAGCGGACGCTGCATTGGCCGCTCCACCTTCATCAAACGATCAGAGGATTGATCCAGCGCAGTCCGGGAAAGCGCGCGAAATCGGAGTCCGTGGAGTGGACCTGCAAACCGTGCTCTATCGCCAACGCGGCGAGGTGGGCATCCATCACGAGGTTCCCATGAACGCCGGGGATCGCGAGGATCCCATCGAGGATCTCGGCGTGACGTTCGCCCGGCTGGGGTGTCCAGGCGGCCGGTGCACCAAGCCAGGTTCGCACTTGTACGCGCGCGGCGGCCATGCTTGCCGGCCGTTGCATCACGCGTGGATTGGTGACGATGCGCAGAAACGCGAGAAGGCTCGGCCATGGCAAAGCGACACGCGCTGTATCGTTGAGGCGTCCATCAAGCCAACGGCGAGCAGAGGCGTGCTGGGGACTATCGGCGTCGAAAGCGTAGATCAGGATATTGGCGTCGACCAGAATCACTTGAAGGCTTCGTGCTCGGCGATCGCCAAAACCTCGGCAATATTGTCCAGACTTCCGATCCGGGAGCCTCCGAGGGACATTGGCTTGGTCCAGGCCTTCGACCGCGGACGGGGCTTTTCTTCCAGCGCCCGCAACCCTTCTCGAAGAGCCTCATTCACGACATCCTTGAAACGAGCGTCGCGACGCTGACGCAGGCGTTTCAAGCGCGCAGCGACGTCAGGATCGAGGGTCAAGGTCGTTCTCATGCATCATAGCATAATGCAATTGATGCGTTGATGTCTATGCCATCGGAATCGTCATATTGGCCGACCGTGCCAATTGACAAGGCATCGGGGCGCGACCTATAAGACCGCCATGATCACGAACCTGCTCCAGAAGGGTTGGTACTTTACGCTGCTGACATAGGCGGCGCGAAGGGTTGTGACCTGACAAAGCCGCCGCTTCCCGGCGGCTTCTGTGTTTCTGGAGAGGGCCTCCGGGCCGCGGCGGGACCGCACACGGAGGACGAGATGTCGATCGTTGAAGCAGATGAGGAGAGGCGGGCGCCGCCGCCGTCGATACGCGTCAGACTGGCCGGCCCGCGCGACTGCGAGGCGTTGAGCGCCTTGCTCGACGATCCGGCGCATGCGCGCCAGCAGGTCCTGACCTGGCTCGAAAGCCCCGGCACGACGCTCCTGGTGGCGCAAAGCGAGATGGGCGTTCTCGGCGTCGCCGTCCTGGTGACGCGGCTGGTGCCGCTGGCGAGCGGGCTCGCGCACAAGGTCGTCGAGGTCGACAATCTCGTGGTGCGCGCCGACCAGCGCGGACAGCGCATCGGCCGGCGCCTGCTGGCGGCCGTCGTGGAATGGTCGCGCCAGCGCCGCGCCAGCCAGGTCGAGGCCGTGGTGGGCGAGGGCGAGGCCAGGCGCTTCTACGAAAGCTTCGGCTTCGCGGTGGCCAACGATCGGCTGGTCCTGGCGGCGTGACCGCCAAGCCGGTCCATGTGGGCACGGCGACGATGGGCGACTACGACGCGCTTCGCCCTCGATCGACCGGCTGGTGTTGGCGGCGTGACATGGCTACCGTCGTGCAGCCGCCACCAGGCGCCGGGGGACGTCGACCATGCCGCACGAGGCTCTGCGCAAGATCCTGCCAATCGCCGACTGGTCCGACGACCGCGCCGCCTGCGTCACTTTCACCGGCGGCACCGACCCGGTGCTGCCGACGCCGTTCCGCATCGGCACGGCCGGCGCCGCGACCCTGGCCGCATCGGGGCTCGCGGCCGCCGCCCTGTGGGAAGACCGGACCGGGCGGCGCCAGTCGGTGACGGTCGATCTGCGGCAGGCGACGGCGTCGCTGCGCAGCGGGACCTACATGAAGCTCGGCGACGGTCCTCTTTCGCACGCGCGCAACGCGCATCATGGGCGTCTATCCCACCCGCGACGGACGGTGGAGCTATCTGCATTGCAATTTCCCCAACCACCGTGCCGCCGCGCTCGGCGTGCTCGGCGTCGCAGAGGAGCGCGAGGCGGTGGCGCGCGCCGTGGCGCGCTGGGACGCCGCCGATCTCGAGGAGGCGATCATCGCGGCCAAGGGCGCCGGCGGCATGGTGCGCAGCCACGCCGAATGGGCAGGCCATCCGCAGGCGGCCGCCATCGCGGCGCTGCCGCTGATGGAGATCGTCCGCATCGGCGACAGTCCGCCCGAGAAGCTGCCGCCCGGCGACCGCCCGTTGCACGGCATCCGCGTGCTCGACCTCACGCGCGTGCTTGCCGGGCCGACCTGCGCGCCGCACCCTCGCCGAGCACGGCGCCGACGTCATGAAGATCACGGCCGCGCACCTGCCCAACCTCGGCTACCAGGAATGGGACACCGGGCACGGCAAGCTCTCGGCCCAGCTCGATCTGCGCGCGCCGAACGATCTGGAAACCCTGCGCGCGCTGGTGCGGCGGACCGACGTGTTCTCGCAGGGCTACCGTCCCGGCAGCCTGGCCGGCCGCGGCCTGTCGCCCGAGGAACTGGCGGCGCTGCGGCCGGGCCTGGTCTACGTCTCGCTCTCGGCCTTCGGCCACACCGGTCCCTGGGCGTCGCGGCGCGGCTTCGACACCGTGGTGCAGACCGTGAGCGGCATGACCGCCCGCCAGGCGGAGGTCGTGCCGGGCAAGACGGCGGGGCCGCAATTCTATCCGGTGTCGGCGATCGACTATTGCACCGGCTACCTGATGGCGTTCGGTGCGATGGTGGCCTTGGCCCGCCGCGCGCGGCGAAGGCGGCAGCTGGCTGGTGCGCCTCTCGCTCGCCCAGGTCGGCAGATGGATCGTCGATCTCGGCGAGGTGCCGGCCGCGTCGCTCGAGGGCGTGCCGGCCGAGTTCGGCGAGGACGAGCTGAAGCACTGGTCGACGACGAGCGAGACGCCCTCCGGCCGGCTGCGCCATCTGAAGCCCGTCGTGCAGATGTCGGAAACGCCAACTCATTGGGCGCGGCCTTCGGTCCCGCTCGGCTACCATCGCCCGGAGTGGCCGCCGCGTGCTGCGGCGGCGTGAGCTACGCCGGCTCCTTCTCGCGCGTCTCCCACATCTTCCTGAAGGCGGGGCGGGCCTGGCAGGCGGCGAGCCAGGCCTTCACCTTGGGGTTGGCGTCGAACAGTTCCTTGGCGCCCTGTGCGTAGCGCACGACCTCGGCGACGTTGATGTCGGCCACCGTGAAGCGGCCGCCGACCAAGTGGCCCTCGGCAAGGGCGTCGTTCAATACGGCAAACGGCGCGCGCAGGGCGTCGATCGACTCCCTGGGGGCACCGTTCTGGAGGATCGACAACGCGTGGGCCTCGACCTCGTTCGCCGCCCACAGCGCCCACATGGTCATCTGGCCGTCCTCGGCCAAATCCTTGGGCGCCAGTGGCCCGCCATGCTTCCGGGCGAGATAGAGGTTGATGGCCAACGACTCGTGCAGCACCAGCCCGCCGTCGTCGATCGACGGGATGTGGCCGTTGGGATTGATCTTCAGGAACGCGGGCGACTTCGTGTGCATCACGTCGCCAGGGACGGGCTCCTTCAGCCGGTAGCGCTGGATCACCGGCACGTGCGTGAAGGCGAGCCCCAGTTCGTGGGCCAGCCAGATGGTGCGCGAGGCGCGGGAGCGGTGGACGCCGTAGATCGTGAGCATGGCGGTTCATAGGGCTTCGCCATCGTCCTTGGTAGCGTCTCGCCGCGATCGGAGGCAGACTTCTGCTCATGCTGCCACTAGAAGGGGAACGGACCATGACGGCAGAACGCATCGGCCAGCCGGTGAAGGATGCGAGCCATCTCTACGAGGTCGAGCGCCGCGACCGCCACGCCGAGCGGCCGGGCTTTCGCATCAGCGAGCTGCAGCTCTCGCCGACGCAGACCGTGCCGTGGCACTTCCACACCAACATCGCCGACACCTTCTATGTGCTGGAGGGCCGGATGCGGCTCTTCCTGCAGAAGCCCAAGGAGGAGGTGAGGCTGGGGCCGGGCGAGAGCTTCGTCGCCGCGGCGGGCCGGCCGCACCTGGTGACCAATGCCGGCACGAGCTCGCTCACCTTCCTGATCCTGCAGGGCGTCGGCGAATACGACTACGTCCCGCTGGTCTAGCCTGCGGCGCGGATTTTCTTGAGGTTTTTCAAGGACGGAAAGGGCACTACCCCCGCCTCCGGTGCCAACTTATTCGGCCGGGCGACTGGAAAGCAGGAATACAGTCGATATTGACTTTTTCTTAAGAATTATCTAATCCCTGCTTATGACGGCTTCAGGTGACGACGGGCTTGTCGGCGCCGACGAATTGCACCCGCAGCTCGCGCTTCAGCACCTTGCCGGTGGCGTTGCGCGGCAATGCGTCGACGAACACCACCGACTGCGGCACCTTGAACCGGGCGAGCCGCGCCAGGCAGTGGCGGATGATGTCGCCCTCCTCCAGCGCCTCGCCCTCCCGGCACACGACGATGGCCATGCCGACCTCGCCCCAGCGCTCGTTGGGCACGCCGATGATGGCGGCGTCGGCCACCTGCGGGAGCTGGAACAGCACGTTCTCGACCTCGGCCGGATAGACGTTCTCGCCGCCCGAGATGTACATGTCCTTCCAGCGGTCGACGATGTAGACGAAGCCTTCCTCGTCCTGTCGCGCCGCGTCGCCGGTATGCAGCCAGCCGTCGGTGAAGGCGCCGACCGTCGCCTCGGGCTTGTTCCAGTAGCCCGGCGTGATGTTGGGCCCCTTGATCAGCAGCTCGCCGATGCCGCCTGGCGCCACGTCGCGGCCTTCCTCGTCGACGATGCGGATGGCGGTGTGCATCAGCGCCTTGCCGGCCGAGCCCACCTTGCGGATGGCGTCGGCGGCATCGAGCATGGTGCCGGCCGGGCTGGTCTCGGTCATGCCCCAGCCCTGCACCAGCGGCACGCCGCGCGCCGTCCAGGTCTCGAGGATGGCGAGCGCACAGGGCGCGCCGCCCACGCCCGCGATCCTGAGACGCGAGAAGTCGGCGCCCTGGAACTTCGGGTGCTGCATCATGAACTGGTAGGGCGCGGGCACCGCGAAGAAGTGCGTGATGCCCAGCGCCGGATCGGACAGGCAGTCGAGCGCGGCGCCGGGATCGAAGGCGCGCATGATCAGGATGGTGCCGCCAGCATGCAGCACGGGATTGGCGTAGCAGTTCAGCCCGCCGGTGTGGAACAGCGGCAGCACCACGAGTTGCGCCGTCTCGGGCGAGATGAGGGCGGGGATGCCGAGATTGACGCAGTTCCAGAAATTCATGCCATGCGTGATGATGGCGCCCTTCGGATGGCCCGTCGTGCCCGAGGTGTACATCACCATGGCGATGTCGTCGTGGCTGAGCGCCGGCGGCAGCGGCGGCGCCGATGCCGAGGCCAGCGCGCGCTCGTAGGCGCCGTCGGCGCGGTCATGGTCGATCTCGAGGAGATTTCGGGACAGCGCGGCCGCCTGCTGGGCGAAGCCCTTGTCGTGGATCAGGAGCTTGGGGCTCGCATCGCCCAGGATGTATTCCAGCTCGGGCACGGTGAGCCGCCAGTTGAGCGGCAGCATGATGGCGCCCAGCCGCCCGCAGGCGAACTGGAGCTCGAAATACTCCGCGCAGTTGGGCGCCAGCAGCGCCACGCGGTCGCCTTCGGCGATGCCGCGCTCGGCAAGCGCCGCGGCCAGGCGGTCGGTGCGCCGGTCGAGATCGGCGTAGTTGAGCTTCCGGCCCGTCTGCAGGTCGTGGATCGCCAGCTTGGCCGGCCGCCGTCCGGCATGGTGGGCGATCCAGTCGTAGTAGGGGATGGTCGGCATCTCGATAATGTCTCGCTGGACCATGAAGCTCGCCTAGTTCACCGCCTTGGTGAAGCCCTTCCAGTAGGGCTCGCGCAGCTCGCGCTTCAGGATCTTGCCGGCGCCCGAGAGCGGCAGCGGCGTGTCGCGGAAGTCGACGCTGCGCGGGCACTTGTAGCCGGCGATCTGGCCGTGGCAGTGCGCCATCACCCGCTCGGCGGTGAGGCTGGCGCCCTGCTTGGGCACGATGATGGCGTGCACGCGCTCGCCCCAGCGCTCGTCGGGCACGCCGATCACCGCCACCTCGGCGACACCGGGCAGGAGCGAGATGGCGTTCTCGACCTCGGCCGAATAGACGTTTTCGCCGCCCGAGATGATCATGTCCTTCAGCCGGTCGACGATATAGACGAAGCCCTCCTCGTCCATGGTGGCGCCGTCTCCCGAGTAGTACCAGCCGTCCTGCAGCACGGCCGCGGTCTCGGCGGGCTTGTTCCAGTAGCCCTTCATGATGTTGGGACCGCGGATGGCGAGCTCGCCCGGCGTGCCGCGCGCGACCTCGTTGCGCTCGGCGTCGACCACCTTGATCTCGCAGGCCAGCGCCGCCTTGCCGCAGGACTTCAGCCGGCCGGCGTAGGGCCCTTCCAGCGTCGTGTAGCGCGGATCGAGCAGGGTCACGATCGGCGCCGCCTCCGTCATGCCGTAGCCGTGCATCAGCCGCACATGCGGCATCACCTTCATGGCCTGGCGCAGCACGCCTTCCGGCATGGGCGAGGCGCCGTAGAGGATGAAGGAGAGGCTGGAGATGTCGAACTCGCCGAAGCGCGGATGGTTGACCAGCATGTTGATCATGGTCGGCACGAACTGCGCGTGCGTGACTTGCTCGGTCTGGATGGTCTGCAGCACCTCGACCGGCTCGAAGCGCGGCACGAAGGCGTGGCGTCCGCCCGACAGGGTGACGCCGAAGGTCGAGGCGCCGTCGGCCAGGTGGAACATCGCGCCGGAATGGATGTAGGTCGTGTCGGCGTCGAAGCCCATGCCGGCCACGCCGTTCAGCGCGTTCACCACCAGGTTGGTGTGGGTGAGCATGACGCCCTTGGACTGGCCGGTCGTGCCGCCGGTGTAGAACAGGCCGGCCAGGTCGTCGCCGGACGCGCCGGCATCCTCGGCCGACTCGTAGTTGGCGAGGTCCTCGAAATGCAGCAGGCCGTCGGGCGAGGCGGTGTCGTCCAGCCACACGACCTCGCGCACGGCCGGCATCCGGCCTTCGAGCGCCGTCAGGTGATGCGACATCGGAGTGTCGACGAACAGCGTCACGGCGCCGGAGTCGGACAGGATGTATTCGATTTCCGGCGCGGCCAGCCTCGTGTTGATCGGCACCAGGACGGCGCCGATCCACGGGATGGCGTACATCAGCTCGAAATAGCGGTCGCTGTTGTGCGCCAGGATGGCGACCCGCTCGCCGCGGCGCACGCCCAATGCGGAAAGCGCGCCGGCGATGCGGCTGACGCGCTCCAGGCACTGCAGCCAGGTGCGGCGGCGTCCGGCGAAATGCGTGGCCACGCCGTCGGGCTTGATCTGGACCGCGCGGCGCAGGCCCTGGGTCAGGGCGAACATGCTCGATGCTAGGGGCACGCTTGTTCGCGCCGCAAGGGGGTTCGTGCTAAGGAAAGGGCCATGAACGACATGACTCCTCCCGCGCCGGAACAGGCCCCGCTCGCGTTCAATCCGCTCGACCCGGCCTTCATCGCGGACCCGTATCCGTTCTATCGGCGGCTGCGCGAGACGGCGCCGGTGTTCAAGACGCCCATGGGCTTCTGGCTGGTCACGCGCTACGAGGACGCCGCGTTCGCGCTGCGCGACAAGCGCTTCGGCAAGGACTTCGTGGGCAACATGGAGCGCCGCTACGGCTCGGCCGGCATGAACGAGCCGGCCGTCGCCAGCCTCGCGCGCACCATGCTGGTGCTCGACCCGCCAGACCATACCCGCCTGCGCGGGCTGGTCACCAAGGCCTTCACCGCGCGCCGCGTGGCCGACATGCGGCCGCGCATCAAGGCGCTGGTCGACGAACAGCTCGACCGGGTGATCGACAAGGGCGAGATGGACGTCATGCGCGACCTCGCGCACCGTCTTCCGGTGATCGTGATCTGCGACATGCTGGGCATCCCCGAGGACCATCGCGCGCCGTTCCTGGCCGGCAGCAACGTCAACGGCCGCATCCTCGAGCCGGTGCCGATGACGCGCGAGGAGCTCGACCAGGCCAACCTCAACACCCAGATGGCGGGCGTCTACTTCGACCAGCTCTGCGAGCTGCGGCGCCGCGAGCCCAGGGACGACCTGACGACCGAGCTGGTGCGCGCCGAGGAGGCGGGCGACAAGCTCACCGCCGAGGAGCTGCAGGCCAATATCGGCCTGCTGTTCGGCGCGGGCCACGAGACCACCACCAACCTGATCGGCAACGGCCTGCTGGCGCTGAACCGCCAGCCTGATCAGTGGGAGCGGCTGAAAGCCGATCCGTCGCTGGTCCCCAACGCCGTCGAGGAGCTGCTGCGCTACGACTCCTCGGTGCAGCTCACCGGCCGGGTCACCAATGCCGAGGTCGAGATCGGCGGCGTTAAGCTGGGGCCCAAGGAAAGCGTCGTCATCCTGCTGGGCGCGGCCAACCGCGATCCGGCGCAATACCCGGATCCGGACCGGCTCGATGTCGGGCGGCCGAACATTCGGCCCTTGTCCTTCGGCGGCGGCATCCATCATTGCCTGGGCGCGCAGCTCGCGCGGCTCGAGGCCGAGCTGGTCTTCACCGCGCTGGTCGAGCGGCTGCCCAACCTCGAGCTGCCGGAGAAGGACACGCCGGCCTGGCGGCGCAGCTTCACCTTGCGCGGCCTGAGCAAGCTGCCGGCGGTGTGGCACTGAACCATGGCTAACGGCTGGCGGGGCGAGGGTGGCCAACATCGAGGCGCCCGCCCTTATCAGGAAGACAGTTGGGCGCTCAGGACGCTGGCAGACGGCTCGCTGCTGGCGGTGGTGTCCGACGGCATGGGCGGCCATGCCGGCGGCGCCGTGGCGAGCAAGCTCGCGGTCGAGGCCTTCGTCCATGCGCTGGAGCAGGGCGGCGGCCTGGCCGACGGGCTGCAGGACGCCAATGCCGCCGTCGGCAAGGGCGCCGCGGGCAAGCCCAGCCTCGCCGGCATGGGCGCCACCCTGGTGGCGGCCCAGGTGCGCGGCGACGAGGTGCGCTGGATCAGCGTCGGCGATTCGCCCTTCTTCCTGGTGTCGGCCGGCCGGCTCGAGCGGCTGAACGCCGACCATTCGATGGCGCCGCAGATCGACGAGATGGTGAAGCGCGGCCTGTTGACGGAGGAGGAGGCGGAGCACCATCCCGGCCGGCACACTTTGCGCGAGGCCGTCATGGGCGACCCGCTCACCCTGATCGACAAGGGCAGCCGCAAGCTCGCCGTCGACGCCCGGCTGCTGCTGTGCAGCGACGGCGTGCAGTCTCTGAGCGCCGCCGAGATCGCCGCCGGTGCCGCCAGGCCGGTTCAGGGCCTGATCGATGCGGTGCTGGCGGCCGCTCAGCGACCATCAGGACAATGTCACGGTGATCAAGCTGGAGCGCGGGCGGTGAGCGGCCAACCGGTGGTCGTCGAGGTGACGCGCGGGCCGGTGGTCGAAAGCCGCCACGAGGGCATCGCGGCCGTCGTCAAGCCGGACGGTACGGTCGTGGCTTCGTGGGGCGACATCGACCGGCCGGTGCTGCCGCGCTCGGCCAACAAACCCATCCAGGCCATGGCTTTCGTCGAAAGCGGCGCGGTCGAGCGCTTCGGCCTGGGCGACGAGCACATCGCGCTCTCCTGCGCCTCGCACAGCGGCGAGAAGCGGCATGTCGAGACGGTGCGGGCATGGCTGAAGAAAGTCGGCCTGGGCGAGGACGACCTCGAATGCGGCACCCATCCGCCGCGCCTGCAGGCCACCATCGAGGAGCTGGTGCGCGAGGGCCGGGCGCCGACGCCCGCCTTCAACAACTGCTCGGGCAAGCACAGCGGCTTTCTCACCACCGCGGTCCAGTACGGCGAGCCGACGCGGGGCTACATCAAGTACGACCATCCGGTGCAGCGCCGCCTGCGCGCGGTCATGACCGACCTCTGCGGCGCCGACGCCGACGGCTTCCCCTACGGCACCGACGGCTGCGGCATTCCCACGCTCGCCACGCCGCTTCGTAGTCTCGCGCGCGCCATGGCCAGCATGGCCGAGCCGTCGCGGCTCTCGAACAAGCATGCCGAGGCGGCCGGGCGCATCCGCGCCGCGATGAACGCCGAGCCCTTCATGATGGCGGGCACCGGCCGCTTCTGCACACGCATCAACGCGGCCCTGCCCGGCCTGGCGCAGGTCAAGACCGGCGCCGAGGGCGTGTTCTGCGCCATGCTGCCGACGCTGGGCGTGGGCGTGGCGATCAAGATGTGGGATGGCGCCGCCCGCGCCGCCGAGGTCGCCATGGCGACCTTGCTCGGCCATCTCGGCGTGCTGCCGGCCGGGCAGCGCGACGAGCTGGTCCATCCGCCGGTCCGCAACGTGGTCGGCCTGCTGGTCGGCGAGATGAGGCCGGCCAAGAGCTGGCTGGGCTGACAGGGATGTGAGCGTCACGCTCGACATCCTGGAGATCGGCGTGCGGGGCGATGGCCTCGCCGAGGAGCGCGGCCAACGCTACTTCGTGCCCTTCACGCTGCCCGGCGAGACGGTCGAGGCCGAGCCGCGCGACACGCGCGGCGAGGGCATCGCGGCCGACCTCGTCGACGTGCTGGCGCCGTCGCGGCATCGCGAGGCGCCGCCCTGCGCCCACTTCACCCTTTGCGGCGGCTGCGCCCTGCAGCACTGGCGACGCGATGCCTACGCGGCCTGGAAATCGGCCCTGATCGCCCGTGCGCTGGCGCAGCGCGGCGTCGAGGCGCCAGGCTTCGAGCCGCCGCTGGCCGGCGCGCCCGGCGAGCGCCGCCGCGCCGACTTCGTGCTGCGCCGGCAGGGGCGGCGCGTGCTGGCGGGCTTCCATGAACGCGCAAGCCCGCGCATCGTCGATGTCGGCACCTGCGTGGTGGTGCGGCCCGCCCTCGACGCCCTGCTCGAGCCGCTGCGCGCCGGCCTCGGGTCGGTGCTTCCCGATGGCAGCGCGGCCGATGCGATCGTGAACGAGACCGACAGCGGCCTCGACCTGCTGATCCGCCCGCATCGGCGCCTCGAGCTGTCGCTCGAGGGACGTGAGAAGCTGGTCGCGCTGGCCGAGGCCGCCGATCTCGCGCGGCTGAGCTGGGGCGATCGCGCCTCGGCCGAGCCCGTCGTCGTGCGCCGCACGCCGCTTCTGCTGTTCGGCGAGGCCCGCGTGGAGCCGCCGCCCGGCGCCTTCCTGCAGGCCACCCGCCGCGCCGAGCAGGCGATGCGCGCGGCCGTCGCGGCCTGGGCGGGCGATGCCGCCCGGCTCGCCGATCTGTTCGCCGGCGTCGGCGCGCTGTCGCTCGGCCGGGCGGGCAGGCTGTCGCTGTTCGAGAACGACCGGCAGGCGATCGCCGCCGTTGAGGCCGCGGGCCGCCGGCTGGGCGGCGGCAAGGTGGTGGCCGAGCGCCGCGATCTCTTTCGCAATCCACTGGCGACGGCCGAGCTCGGCGGCTTCGATGCGGCACTGCTCGACCCGCCGCGTGCGGGAGCGTCCGCCCAATGCGCCGAGCTCGCCCGGTCGAAAGTGTCGCGCGTCGTCTATGCCTCGTGCGATCCCGCCACGTTCGCGCGCGACGCGCGGATGCTGCAGGACGGCGGATACCGGCTGGAGAAACTTCTGCCCATCGACCAGTTCCTGTGGTCGGCGCATGTCGAGCTGATTGCGCTGTTCGTGCGCGCGCCGCTAAGGTCGAAATAGGCACACGAAGGCGAGGAGACGACGGGATGATGTTCGACCTGACCGGCAAGGTGGCGGTGGTGACAGGCGGCAGCCGCGGCATCGGGCGCTCGATCTGCGAGCAGATGGCCGCGCACGGCGCCAAGGTCGTCGTCTCCAGCCGCAAGCTGCCGGCCTGCGAGGCGGTGGTGAAGGGCATCGAGGAAAAGGGCGGCGAGGCGACGGCGGTGGCCGCCAGCATCTCCGACAAGGCGCAGCTCGAGAACCTGGTCGCCGAGGCGCGCAAGGCCTATGGCAGGATCGACATCATGGTGTGCAACGCCGCCTCCAATCCCTATTTCGGGCCGCTCAGCGGGCTGAAGGAGGACGTGTTCCAGAAGATCATGATGAACAACGTCATGTCCAATCTCTGGCTGATGAACATGGTCGGGCCGGAGATGGCCGAGCGCAAGGACGGCGCCTTCATCATCGTGTCGTCGATCGGCGCGCTGGTCGGCTCGGCCCACATCGCCGCCTACAACATGAGCAAGGCCGCCGACCTGTCGCTGGTGAAGTCGCTGGCCATGGAATGGGGCAAGCACAACATCCGCATCAACGCCATCGCGCCCGGCCTGATCCAGACCGACTTCGCCAAGGCCCTGTGGGACAACCCGCAGATCCGCGCCGCCCAGGAGAACAAGGCGTCGCTCAAACGCATCGGCCAGCCCGACGACATCGGCGGCGTCGCCGTGTTCCTCGCCTCCAAGGCCGGCGCCTTCGTCTGCGGCCAATGCATCATCGCCGATGGCGGCGTGATCGGCTCGGGCGCCGAATGACGGCGGGTGTCATCCCGAGCGTAGCGAGGGACCTTTAAGGCAACAGGAAGGGTCCCTCGCTACGCTCGGGATGACATTTGCTCTTGGCTCAAGCCGGATGTTTACGTCGCCACGTCCAACTCGCACCATACGGGCACGTGGTCCGACGCGTCGGGGCGGCCGCGCTCGGCCTTGTCGATGCCGACGGCCGTGAGGCGGTCGGCGGCGGTCGGCGACAGCAGCAGGTGGTCGATCCGCAGTCCCCAGTTCTTGGCCCAGGCCCCCGCCTGGTAGTCCCAAAAGGTGTAGCAGGGAGTTTCGAGGTCGAAGACGCGCACCGCGTCCGTCACCCCCAGATTGAGCAGGGTGCGCAGCGCCGCCCGCGACTGCGGCTGGCAGAGTGCGTCGTTGGCGAAGGCCTTGGGATCGTAGACGTCCATCTCGGTCGGGCAGACATTGTAGTCGCCGCCCAGCACGAACATCTCCTCGCGCGCCAGCAGCTCCCGGGTGCGCTGGAGAAGGCGGTCCATCCAGGCGATCTTGTAGGCGAACTTCTCGGTGCCCATGGGATTGCCGTTGGGCAGGTAGATGCCGCCCACCGTGAGCGGACCCTGGGGCGTCGCGATCCGGCCTTCGATGTAGCGCGCCTGCTCGTCGTCGCCGCCGTCGGGCAGGGCGCGCGCGGTGACCTCGACCGGATGGAGCGAGAGCAGGGCCACGCCGTTGAAGCCCTTCTGGCCAACGATCTCGGCCTTGTAGCCGGCCGCCTCGATCTCGAGCCTGGGGAACTGCGCTTCCTGCGCCTTGATCTCCTGGAGCACGACGACATCGGGCTTGGCGCTCTTCAACCAGGCCACGAGGTTTCCCGTCCGCCTGCGCACGGAATTGACGTTCCAAGTCGCGATCTTCATCGCGGCCGGGTCACACGCTGAAGGAGTTGCCGCAGCCGCAGGACGAGGTGGCGTTGGGGTTCTTCACCTGGAAGGACGAGCCGACCATTTCCTCGACAAAGTCGAGCTCGCTGCCTTTCAGCAGCTCCAGCGAGGTGCTGTCGACCAGCACCGCGGCGCCGTTGCGCTCGATCACGAGGTCGTCCTCGTTGCGCTGCTCCTCGAAGGAGAAGTTGTACTGGAAGCCCGAGCAGCCGCCGCCCAGCACGGCCACCCGCATCATGACGGGCTTGGCCTCCTTGGCGGCCAGGAAGGCAATGCGCCTGGCGGCGCTTTCGCTGACGGAGAAAGGGGTCTCGCTCATGTCCACAAGATGTGGTTGGAAGGCCCGTTCGTCAATGCTCCGCATTGCTGGTCGGGCCACGGTGAATGCCCTCAAAATGCGTGCGGACAAAGGCGCGCGCGGGAAGTCATGCCGCGGCCGCCAGGGCGGCTGAACGGGCGCGGATCCTCTCGCGATGCAGGATGTAGAGGCCGGAGCCGATGACCAGCGGCAGGCCGTACCAGACCGCCGGCGACGGCGCCTCCTTGAACCAGAAATAGCCATAGAGGACGGCCAGGATGATCGAGCTGTAGTCGAACGGCGCCAGGACCGACGCCGGCGCGAGCCGCAGCGCGCGCGTCACCAGGATCTGGGCGATGCCGCCGATCAGGCCCAGCGAGCACAGCCAGAACCAGTCGGCGGGCGGCGGCCACTTCCAGTCGGGGATCGCGCCCACCAGGGAGACCGCGCTTCCGAACAGGCAGAACCAGAAGATCGTCGCCGCGTCGTGGTCGTAACGGCTGATCAGGCGCGTCAGCACCGTGGAGAGCGAATAGCAGAAGGTCGCGAACAGCACGACCAGCGACAGCCAGTGGACCGATATGTTCCAAGGCTCGAGCATGATCAGCACGCCGGCGAAGCCGACGGCGACCGCGCTCCAGCGCCGCCAGCCCACGACCTCGTCGAGGATCAGCGCGGCAAGCCCCACCATGAACAGCGGCGCGGCGTAGGAGATGGCATAGGCGTCGACCAGGGGCATGCGCGGGAAGATGTAGAAGAAGCCCAGCAGGCTGCCGAAGCCGGTGGCGATGCGCGCCGCCTGCAGGAGCGGCCGCCTGCTGCGCACCAGGCGGATGCCGCCCACGTTGCGGAAGAGGAAGTACAACGGCACCAGCGCGATGGTGCTGCGGAACAGCATCATCTGGAACGGCCCGTACGAATCGCCCAGCCACTTCACCAGCGCATCCATCGTCGAGAACAGCACGAGGGCGCTCAGCCTGGCATAGATGCCGGGCAGGGCGGACGAGGCGGAGAGGGCGGGCACGGTCGACAAGGGGCGCTATTTGGCTTGGGCAGCGTCCTTCCGTAAAGTGCCATCGAAGGGCGAGTGGGCGCAGGAAGGCGGGGCGGCGGATGCGCATGGGCTGGTTGTTTGGCCGCAACAACGTGCGTGCGCCATGGATGGTGGCCCTTCTCGTCCTGATGAGCGCCCTGGTGCTGCGCGCGATCGATCCCGGCGGACTGGTCCGCCTGCGCGATTTCGCCTTCGACACCTACCAGCGCCTGAAACCCCGCCTCTACGATCCGGCCGTGCCGGTGCGCATCGTCGACATCGACGAGGCGGCGCTGGCCGAGTACGGCCAATGGCCGTGGCCGCGCACCATCGTCGCCCGCCTGGTCGACAAGCTCACCGAGAAGGGTGCGGCCGTCATCGCCTTCGACGTCGTCTTCGCCGAGCCCGACCGGTCGTCGATCAGCCGCATGGTGCGCGATCTCGTGGCCTATACCGACCCCGAGACGGTGAAGAAGCTCGCGGCGGCGATCCAGGACAACGACCAGGTCCTGGCCGATGCCATGGCGCACTCCCGCGTGGTGCTGGGCTTCGGGTTCGACCTTCATGGCGCCGCGCAACCGCCGCGCCGCCTGTACGGCGTGGCCTTCGCCGGCGACGATCCCGCCCAGTTCCTACCGGTGCAGCAGGGCGCGGTCACGTCGATTCCAATTCTGGAGGCCGCCGCCAAGGGCAACGGCAGCGTGAACACCGATGTCCAGAGCGGCGTGATCCGGCGCGTTCCGATGCTGTTTCGCCTGGCCGGGCAGGAGGGCGTGTTTCCGGCGCTGTCGATCGAGGCGTTGCGGGTCGCCCAGGGAGCCAGCACCTACCTCGTCAAGTCGTCGGGCGCGAGCAGCGAGCTGTCGTTCGGCGCGAAGACCGGCATCGTCGCCATCAGGACCGGCGATGTCGAGGTGAGTACCGACGCCCGCGGCCGGCTGGTGCTCTACGACAGCGGGCACCGGGAGCAGCGCTTCATCTCGGCGCGCGCCGTCCTCAAGGACGAAGTGCCGCCGCAAGAGCTGGACGGCCGTATCGTCTTCATCGGCACCAGCGCCATCGGCCTCAAGGACATACGCAGCACGCCGGTCGAGTCCTCCGTGCCCGGCGTCGAGGTCCAGGCCCAGCTCGCCGAACAGATGATCGAGCACGAGTACCTGGCCCGTCCCGATTTCGCCGACGGCGCCGAGTTCCTGTACCTCGCCGCCATCGGCCTGCTGCTGGTCTGGCTGCTGCCGCGGCTGCCGGCCGGCCGCATGGCGATCGTCGCCGCGATCTTCATCGCCATCGGCTTGGTCGTGCCCTGGATCGCCTTCTCGCAGTACGACCTGCTGTTCGATCCGATCTATCCGCCGGCGACCTTGGCCGCGATCTATGTCAGCGGCTCGGCCCTGGCCTTCATGCGGACGGAGCGCGAGCGGGCGGAGATCCGCGGCGCCTTCAGCCTCTATCTCTCGCCCGACGTGGTCGAGCAGGTCGCGCGCAATCCCGAGCTGCTGCAGCTCGGCGGCGAATTGCGCGAGATCACCGTGATGTTCACCGACGTGCGCGGCTTCACGCGGATTTCCGAGCAGTTCGATCCGCACGGCCTGACCCGGTTCATGAACCGCTTCCTCACGCCGATGACGGACCTGATCCTCAAACACAGCGGCACGATCGACAAGTACATGGGCGACGCGATCATGGCGTTCTGGAACGCGCCGCTCGCGGTCGAGCGCCATGCCGCGCACGCCTGCGACACGGCGCTCGCCATGCAGGCCCGGCTGCGCGAGCTGAATGCGGAGTGGAAGGCGGAGGCGGAGGCCGCCGGGCACGGTTTCATTGCGGTGAATGTCGGCATCGGCCTCAATACCGGCGAGGCATCGGTGGGCAATTTCGGCTCGACGCAGCGCTTCACCTATTCCTGCCTGGGCGACGACGTCAATCTTGCGTCGCGCCTCGAAGGCCAGTGCAAGACCTACGGCGTGGAGATCATCGTCGGCGACAAGACGCGCCTGCAGGTGCCGGACTATGCCGCGATCGAGCTCGACCTGATCATGGTCAAGGGCAAGACCGAGCCCGAGCGCGTCCATGCGCTGATCGGCGGCTTTGCCTTGGCGCAGACGACCCAGTATCACGACCTGGTGCGCCTGCAGGCTGCCTTCCTGACGCAATACAGGGGCGGCGGCTTCGTCGAGGCGCTGGAGTTGATAGATGCCTGCCGGGCCGCCGCCACGGCGGTCGGCTGGGAGCAGGGCTATTACGACATGATGCGCGTGCGGGTCGACGCCCTGATCGACGATTCGCCGCCCGACTGGACGGGAGTGTATGTCGCCACGGAAAAGTGAAGCCGTCCGCCGCATAGCCGCCATCGAGGCGCTGGTTTGCCGCGATGTCGGACGCAAGACCCAGGAACTGATCACCGCGAGCGCCGGCGGCCTGCTGGCGGCGGCGCAGGCGCTGGCCGGCGCGACCGCGGTGGGGCTGATCACGGGTTTCTTCGTGCCGCGCGGCGATGTCGCCGCACCCGAGACCGACGGGCCGGTGGGAACGGCCTTGCTGGCAGCGTCGCTTGCCGCCTGCGGCGTGCCGGCCCGCATCGCCGTCGACACGCCCTGCGCCGGCGCGGTCCGCGCGGCGCTGGCGGAGGCGGGCGACCAGGTCGCAATCGACGAAGTGGCGGTCGAGGACCGCGCCGGCATCGATCGCGTGATCGAGGCCTGGCGCGGCGCAGGCATCAGCCATGCCCTTGCCATCGAGCGCTGCGGCCGCAGCGGCGACGGCCGGCCGCGCAACATGCGCGGCGTCGATGTCTCGCCCTGGACGGCGCCGCTCGACGATCTGTTCCTGGGCGGTCCCTGGGTGAAGCTTGCGGTCGGCGACGGCGGCAACGAGATCGGCATGGGCGGGCTGCCGGCAGGCCTCATCGCGCGCACCGTGCCCAACGGAGCGGAGATCGCCTGCGTCACCGCGTGCTGACCACCTGGTCGTCGCCGGCGTCTCGAACTGGGGCGCCTACGGCCTGATGGCGGCGCTTGCCGTGCTGCGACCGGACTGGGCGGCGACGATCGCGAAATTCCTGACGGCGGAACGCGACCTCGCCGTGACGCGGGCCGTCGTCGACAAGGCCGGCGCCGTCGACGGCGTGACGGCGCGGCGCGAGGCCACGGTCGACGGCTTCGGACCGGAGATCCACGGCGCCCTGATCGACGAGCTTGGCCGCATTGCGTGGGGGCAGGCGGCGGACTAGGTTCGCCCGCCATGGAAAATCCCTACGCCCCGACGCATCCCGAGATCCGCGACGCCGTCCGCCAGCTCTGCCTGAAATTCGATGGCGCCTACTGGCGCGAGCTCGACCGCGAGCGCGGCTATCCGACGGAATTCGTCAAGGCGCTGACCGAGGCCGGCTGGCTGGCGATCCTGATTCCCGAGGAGTATGGCGGCGCGGGCCTCGGCATCTCGGCGGCGGGGGCGGTGCTGGAGGAGGTGCAGCGCGCCGGCTGCAACGGCGCCGCCTGTCACGCGCAGATGTACATCATGGGCACCTTGTTGCGGCATGGCAGCGCCGAGCAGAAGGCGAGATATCTGCCCAAGATCGCCAGCGGCGAGCTGCGCCTGCAGGCTTTCGGCGTCACCGAGCCGACCAGCGGCACCGACACGCTCGCGCTGCGCACCACGGCGGTGAAGAAGGACAACAGCACCTACGTGGTGAACGGCCAGAAGGTGTGGACCAGCCGCGCCGAGCATTCGGACCTGATGCTGCTGCTCGCCCGCACGACGCCCCGGGAGCAGACGAAGAAGCGCACCGAGGGTCTGTCGGTGTTCCTGGTCGACATGCGCGAGACCTTGGGCAAGGGCCTGAGCATCCGGCCCATCCGCACCATGATGAACCACAACACCACCGAGGTCTTCTTCGACAACATGGAAGTGCCGGCCGAGAACCTGATCGGCGAGGAAGGGCAGGGCTTCCGCTACATCCTGAGCGGCATGAACGCCGAGCGGGTGCTGATCGCCTCGGAATGCATCGGCGATTCGCGCTGGTTCATCGAGAAGGCCACCAATTACGCCAAGGAGCGCAAGCTCTTCGGCCGCGCGATCGGGCAGAACCAGGGCGTGCAGTTTCCCATCGCCCGCGCCTATGCCCAGACCGAGGCGGCCGACCTGATGGTGCGCAAGGCGGCGACCCTCTACGAGGCCGGCCTGCCCTGCGGCGCGGAAGCCAACATGGCCAAGATGCTGGGGTCGGAGGCGGCGTGGGCCGCGGCCGACATGTGCGTGCAGACCCATGGCGGCTTCGGCTTCGCCGAGGAATACGACATCGAACGCAAGTTCCGCGAGACCCGGCTCTACATGGTGGCGCCGATCTCCACCAACATGATCCTGAACTTCATCTCCGAGCACGTGCTCGACCTGCCGCGGTCGTACTGAAGTCGCGCCTCGTCCCTTCCGAAGAGGGCCGGTCGCAAGGTCAGTCGAAGAGCATCTGCCGCAGGGCCGCCATGGCGGCCAGGATCGCCGCATGCCCGATGATCAGCAGGAATATCGTCCAGACGACGAGCAACAGGGTGAAGAGCCAACCCAGCATCGCCATCATGCCGTCATCCTCGATCAGGGCCAGGCAGAAGAACAGGATGGCCCAGGCGGGCAGCAGGTTGTCGAAGGGGATGGGCAGCGTCAGCACCAGCACATTCAGCGACCAGGCGGCCAGCAGCAGCCGTCGCGGCATGCCGTTGACCGACCATTCCAGGCGCGCATGAACGGCGCTTTCGAGGCGCTGGATAGGGCGGCGGGCGCGGCCGAGGAAATCCTGCAGTCCGCCGCGCCGCAAGCCGCGCCGGCCGATCAGGCGCGGCAGCGACGGCACGGGCCGTCCGGCGAAGAATTGAATCAGCAGCCACAGCATCGGCACGCCGGTAAGGGTCGACAGTCCGGGGATGCCGGTCGGGATGCAGTTGGGCACGTCGAGCGCCAGGATCGCGAAGGCGTAGGAGCGGCCTTGCAGGCCTTCGAGGAACTCGTCGAGCGTCAGAATAGACTCGCGGGCGCCGCCGAACAGCCCGTCGAGCGTTTCCAGCAGCGCGAAATTGTCCTTCATCCGTTCGCCCGCGCCAGCACGCGGCGCGCCAGCACGAGGTGGGGCCGGTCGAGCATCTTGCCGTCGAGCGTCAGCACGCCGGAGCCGGGATTGTTCTCGAAGGTGGCGACGACCCGCCTGGCCCAGTCGATCTCCTGCGCCGAGGGCGTGAACACCTCGTGGATGACGGCGACCTGGTCGGGATGGATGGCGATCTTGCCGCCATAGCCCATGCGCCGCGCCTCGACCGCCTCGGCGCGCAGGCCATCGACGTTCTTGATGTCGGGATAGACCGTGTCGTAGGCGGTGACGCCCGCCGCCACCGAGGCCATCAGGTTGATGGTGCGTGCCAGCTTGAACGTATCGTCATAGACGCCCGGCGCCGGCCCCTTGGCCAGCGCGCCGAGGTCGGCCATGAGGTCTTCGCCGCCCCAGGAATGGCCCATCAGCCGGGGATGCCGGGCCGGCGCCGCGGTGAGCGCCAGCACGGCGGCGGCGCTTTCGGTGGCGATGGTCAGGACCCTGGTCGAGCCTGCCTCGATGCCCTCCCGTGCCTCGAAGGCGTCGAGGTAGTTGGCGAGCAGATCGAGATTGGCCTGGCCGACGCATTTGGGAAACACGATGCCATCGGGCCTGCCCTGCATGACGACCGCCAGATCGCCCAGCGTCAGGCCGGTATCGAGCGCGTTCACCCGCACATAGAGCTTGGGACCGCTGCGGCCGGCGCCCTTCAGATAGGCACAGGCCATGTCGCGCGCGATCGTCTTGCGATCGGCGACGACGGAATCCTCGAGGTCGAGGATCAGCCCGTCGGGGCCTGAGGAGGGGCCCTTGGCGAGCTTGCGCTCGGAATCGGCGGGCACGAACAGGAAGGAACGCATCTTGGTCTCTCAGTTCTTGGGTTTCTTGCGCATCAAGGCCTGGCGCGTGCACTGGGCGACGACCTCGCCGCGCTGGTTGGTGGCCGTGTGCGCGAATTCGACGATGCCTGCGTCGGGGCGCGACTTGCTCTCGCGCACGCTCGCGACCCTGGTCTGGACCTTGAGCGTGTCGCCGTGGAAGACCGGCTTGGGAAAGCGCACGTCGGTCATGCCGAGATTGGCCACGGTCGTGCCGAGCGTGGTGTCGTTCACGGTGATGCCGATCATCAGGCCGAGCGTGAACAGGCTATTGACGATGCGCTGGCCGAACTCGGTCTTCGAGGCGAACTCCTCGTCGAGATGCAGCGGCTGCACGTTCATGGTGAGCGAGCTGAACAGCACATTGTCCATTTCCGTGACCGTGCGAGTCCAGGCATGGTCGAACACCCGGCCGACGGTGAACTCTTCGAAATACAGCCCCACCATCTTCCTCCCCGCGAAAGTCCGCTCTTCTAGCATGGATGGACGCCGCCATGGACGCTGCGAGGTCGCCATCGTATCAATGCCGCCACAGGACGAAATACCGAGACGGGAGCGTATGACATGCGCGCGATGCTGAGCGAAACGCCGGGCGGGCCGGAGAGCCTGAAGCTGGTCGAGCTGCCTTCAAAGCCGTTGGGCAAGGGCCAGGTGCGCGTCGCCGTCCGCGCGGCGGGCGTCAATTTCCCCGACACGTTGATCATCGCCGACAAGTACCAGTTCAAGCCGCCGCGTCCCTTCGCGCCGGGCCATGAGATCGGCGGCGACGTCACCGAGCTGGGCGAAGGCGTGACCGGCTACAAGGTGGGCGACCGCGTGATCGGCATGATCGGGCACGGCGGCTACGCCACGGAGGCCGTGGTCGACCAGGTCAATCTCCTGCCCATGCCCGAGAACATGAGCTACGAGGACGGCGCCGCCTTCACCATGACCTACGGCACCTCCTACTACGCGCTGAAGCAGAGGAGCAGCTACAAGCCAGGCGAGACCCTGCTGGTCACCGGCGCCTCGGGCGGCGTCGGCCTGACGGCGGTCGAGCTGGGCGCGTTGATGGGGCTGAAGGTGATCGCCGCCGTCGGTTCCGACGAGAAGATGGAGATCTGCCGCAAGTACGGCGCCACGATGTTCGTGAACTACGCCAAGGAGAAGATGCGCGACAAGGTGAAGGAGCTCACCGGCGGCCAGGGCGCGGACATCATCTACGACGCGGTGGGCGGCGATGCCTTCGACGAGGCGATCCGCTGCATCGCCTGGTACGGCCGGCTGCTGGTGGTGGGCTTCGCGGCTGGCCGCATTCCCTCCCTGCCGGCCAACCTCGCGCTGCTCAAGAGCTGCGACGTGCGCGGCGTCTTCTACGGCGCCTGGCGCACGCGCGAGCCCGCCGAGGCGCGCAAGGATTTCGACGAGCTGCTGAAGTGGTACAGCGAGGGCAAGCTCAGGCCGCACATCTCCATGCGCTTTCCGCTGGAGAAGGGCGCCGACGCCATGAACGCCCTGCTGTCGCGCAAGGCGACGGGCAAGGTCGTTCTCACGGTGGCGTAGGCGGCCGCGCCGGTCTGCGTCGGGATCGAATGAGGGAGGAAGCCGTGGGCAGACTGGCGGGCAAGATCGCCATCGTGACGGGCGCGGCGTCGGGCATAGGCGCCGCCTCGGCCAGGCTTTTCGCCGAAGAGGGAGCGCAGGTGCTGGCCGTCGACCGGCCGGACTCGGCGATTGGACAGGCCCATGCCGCCAACAATGCCATCGCCGCCCTGGGTTGCGACATCACGGGCGATGAGGCGCCCGGGACGATCGTCGCTGCCGCGCTCGACAGGTTCGGCGCCATCGACATCCTGTTCAACAATGCCGGGGTGAGCGGTCGCGCCTTGGTCGAGGAGATGACCGACGAGCAATGGGATCGCGTCAACGGCGTCAACGTGCGGGCGATGTTCCGGCTCTGCCGCGAGGCCATTCCGGCGCTGAAGGCGCGGGCGAAGGAGAAGGGGCGCGCGCGCATCGTCAACACCGCCTCGGTGATGGCCTTCGACACCGACTACGGCCTCGCCGCCTATTGCGCCTCCAAGGCCGGCGTCGGCGGGCTGACCCGCACATTGGCGCTCGAGCTCGGCAAGTTCAACATCACCGCCAACTATGTCTGCCCCGGCGCCATCTATACCGGCATGACCCGCACCAACTTCGACAATCCGGAGATCCGCGCGGTGTGGGAGAAGAAGGCGGCCTTGCGCCGGCTGGGCCAGCCCATCGATATTGCCCGCGGCGCGCTGCTGCTGGCGTGCGACGAAGCCGACTTCATCACCGGTCACGAGCTGGTGGTCGATGGCGGGCTGACGCTTCGAACCTAGGTTTACCGTTTCATGTCCAACATCCAGTCCTTTGCCGCCGACTACAGCGAAGCGCGCGACAAGTTTTTGGCGGCGGCGCGCTTGGCGGGCGCCGCGATGCACCGCCATGACAATCCGACCAAGGGCCCCAAAGGCGAGGCGCTGTCGACCGACGTCGCCTGGCTGGGGCCGGACGACGCCTCGAAGGTCATGGTGACGATTTCGAGCACCCATGGCATCGAGGGCTATTGCGGCTCGGGCTTCCAGGTTGATTGGCTGGCCGGCGTCGGGGAGGCGGGCCTGCCCGCGGGCACGGCGGCGCTGTTCGTCCATGCCATCAATCCCTACGGCTTTGCCTGGACGCGGCGGGTGACCGAGGAGGGCAACGACCTCAACCGCAACTACGTCGATCACGGCAAGCCCTATCCGGTGAACGAGGGCTATCTCGAGATCGCCGATTTCCTGGTGCCGGCCGACTTCAGCCCGGCGGGGATCGAGGCGGCCGACGCCAGGCTCGCCGCCTATCGCAAGAAGGTGGGGGACGTCGATTTCTTCCGCGCCGTCTCGGGCGGGCAGTACAGCCATCCCGACGGGATGTTCTACGGGGGCGGCGGCCCATCGTGGTCCAATCGCACCCTGCACGCCATCGCCGACAAGTTCCTGAAAGGCCGCAGCGACGTTGCGGTCGTCGACTTTCATACCGGCCTCGGCCCCTACGGCTATGGCGAGCCGATCACGCACTACGACATCGATACGGCGGGCTCGCGCCGCGTGCGTGCCTTCTGGGGCCAGTCGGTGACGGAGTCCAAGCGCGGCCAGACGGCCTCGCAGGCCCGCGACGGGCTCGGCCACTACGGCCTCAACCGCGTGCTCCGGGAGCCGGCCACCCGGCTTACCATGTGCACCCTGGAATTCGGTACCTTCGATCGCGAGAGCGGACAGAAGGCCTTCCGCGCCGACCACTGGCTGCACAAATATGGTGATCCGCTGGGCAAGGAGGCCGAGCCGGTGCGGCTGGCCATGCGCCGGCAGTTCTATCCCGAGACCGATGACTGGAAGGAGGCGGTGCTATTCCGAAGCCACCAGATCGTGCGGCAGGCGATCGCGGGCCTGCAGCGCGGCGCCCTGTAGGGCGCTGGGGACAATCGCCCGGGAAAAGCCATACGTTGTTCAACCGATCCTGCTAAAAGCCTGCCCATGCGTGCCGTAGTGGCGCTGCTCGCTTTCGTATGCGTGGCGGCGCTCAATCTCTTGTGGTGGTGGTTGCCCAACAGGCCGGTGGAAATCGCCGGCTGGACGGCGACGCCCTTGCAGAGCGTGTCGTTCGCGCCCTATCGGCCCGGGCAGAGCCCGCTCAGCCGCACCTTCCCGACGCCCCAGCAGATCGACGAGGATCTGCACCGCCTGCAGGGCAAGGTGCGCGCGGTCCGCACCTATTCAGCCGGCGAGAATCTCGAGGCCGTGCCGCAGCGCGCCGGCAAGTACGGGCTGAAGGTCTGGCACGGCGCCTGGCTGAACAGCAACGAGAAGGAGAACCTCGAGCAGATCAACCTCCTGATCGATCACGCCAACAAGTACAAGGACACGATCGAGCGGGTGATCGTCGGCAACGAGGTGCTGCTGCGCAAGGACCTGACGGCGAACGAGCTCAGGCGCTACATACGCCAGGTCAAGCAGCGCGTGACCCAGCCCGTAACCTATGCCGATGTCTGGGAGTTCTGGCTGCGCAATCCCTCGCTTGCCGACGAGGTCGATTTCATCACCATCCATATCCTGCCCTACTGGGAGGACGAGCCGGTCGGGCTCGACCGCCGCGAGGCCGACGGCACGCCGAGCATCGAGAAGCACATCCTCGACATCTACAAGAAGGTGCAGGCGCGCTTTCCCGGCAAGAAGATCGTGATCGGCGAGACCGGCTGGCCGAGCGACGGCCGCATGCGCTCCGATGCGCGTCCCGGACGGGTCGAGCAGGTGCGCTACTTCTCGCTGTTCCGCAGCATCGCCGAGCGCGAGCATTTCGACTACAACATCGTCGAGGCCTTCGACCAATACTGGAAGGCGCGCCAGGAAGGCACGGTCGGCGCGGCCTGGGGCCTGCTGGACGCCGATCGCCACGACAAATTCGAGCTCGGCAAGCCGGTCGTGGCGGAGCCGCACTGGCGCCTGCTCTACACGCTGTCGACTTTGGCCGGCGGCCTGATGCTCCTGGGCTTCGTCAGCCTGCGCCGCCACAGCAAGGCCAAGTCGATCGCCATCTTCACCGTCTTCGCCCAGCTCGTGGCGACCTGCTACGTCCAGGCCACCTGGACCGACCTGTCGCGGACCTTCTATTTCGAGAAGATGGTGGGGGTCGCCTTCTGGGCGGTGCTGCTCGGCCTGTTCAGCTACGCCCTGCTGCGCGGCATCGCCGACAGCCTGACCGGCAAGATGGCCGATCCGTCGCTCTACGGCGCGCGCGTGCGCGAGGCCTGGCAATCCTGGCGCGCCTTGCCGCGCTACCGCATCCTGCAGCGCGCCGACCTGATGGCCCAGCTCCTTTACCTGGCGCTGACGGTGCTTTGCATCTTCTACCTCGTCGTCATCAGCATCGACTGGTACGACGGCGTCATCCGGCTCAGCGACACCTGGTATCGCCAGATCGCCATTGACGGCCGCTACCGCGATTTCCCGATCTGGAGCTTCGTCATCCCCAGCATCGTCCTCTTGGGCTGGAAGACGCTCACCATCGTGCGGTCGGACCCTGTGTCGCGCGCCGACCGGTGGGCCAAGGCGCTGTCGTTCGGCCGCCTGCTGGGCTACGACGGCAGCCGCGGTACGGTGCGCATGGACCGCTCCTTCAGTCGGGTCAGGCCGGTGCTGCCGGAAATCGTGCTGGCCTTCCTGCTGATCTTCTGGGCGGCCGTGATGCTGGTCACCGAGGGCGCCATCAAGCTTTACGACGGCGGCGCCGGCGGCTTCATCGCCGTGGATGGCGGCCGCTGGGTGATCAGGACGCTGTTCTGGAACACGCAGGCCGACTGGTTCGCCGCATTGGCCGTGCTGATGGCCGTGCCCTATCTGGCGACGATCTACATCTCGACCCGCGAACCACTGGCCGAACCGCCGCCGGACTCCTATACGAGCAAGTGGTAAGTGCACGTCCTTGAATGACCGCACCCTGACGAGGGCCCACGGCGGCCGTCCCGAAGGGTGGGGCGCAGCACGACTGGTTCCCGCCCTTCGAGACGCACCCTGCGGTCGCTTCTCAGGGCGAGGTATCGTCATTTTCAGCCGGGAGTTACCAGATGGAAATCAAGGGTGAATACAAGATCGCGGCCCCTCGCGAGAAGGTTTTTGCGGCGTTGAACGACCCTTCCGTGCTGCAGGCGTGCATCCCGGGCTGCGAGTCGCTCGAGAAGGTCTCCGATACCGAGATGACCGCCAAGGTACGGCTGCGCATCGGCCCCGTGAGCGCCAGCTTCTCGGGCAAGGTGACGCTTTCCGACATCGATCCGCCCAACGGCTACAAGATCACCGGCGAGGGGCAGGGGGGAGTCGCCGGTTTCGCCAAGGGCGGCGCGGTGGTCACCTTGCGCGAGGACGAGGGCGCCACCATCCTCGACTACAACGTCGACGCCCAGGTCGGGGGCAAGATCGCCCAGGTCGGCGCCCGGCTGATCACCGGCACGGCGCGCAAGCTCGCGGACGAGTTCTTCGGCAAGTTCGCCATGCTGATCAACAATCCGTCGCCCGCCGCTACGGCGGGTGCCTCCTGATGACCGAGCCGCCGCCCGCACCGCCGCCGGTTCCCGCCGCTGCAGCGCAGCGAGGCTACCGGCACTGGACGGTCATCGGCGTCGGCGCCGCCGTTCTCATCCTGATCTTTCTTGCGAGCCGTTAGCGGATGGGCGTCGTCCGTCTTCATCCGCAATTCTCTTGACCGCCCGGCAAACGGCTTGCGAGAGTCGTGCCAACGCTGGCGGGTGTGCATCGGCGCCTGTGCGCTGAACCAATGATTCCGAGGGAGAAGAAGTACATGACCATTTCCGTCGCCATGACCGTCAATGGCAAGCCCGTCTCGGGAAAGGTCGAGGCGCGCACGCTGCTGGTCCAGTTCCTGCGTGAGCATCTCGGCATGACCGGCACTCATGTCGGCTGCGACACCAGCCAGTGCGGCGCCTGCGTCGTGCATGTCGACGGCAAGTCGGCGAAGTCCTGCACCATTCTGGCGGTCCAGGCCGAAGGTGCGAAGGTGCTGACGATCGAAGGCCTGGCCGAGAGCGCCGACAAGCTGCATCCCATGCAGGAGGCGTTCCGAGAGAACCATGCGCTGCAGTGCGGCTTCTGCACGCCCGGCATGGTGATGAGCGCCATCGACATGGTGAAGCGCCACAACTACCAGCTCGATGAGGCTACGGTGCGCCGCGAGCTCGAAGGCAACCTCTGCCGCTGCACCGGCTACCATAACATCGTGAAGGCAATCCTGGCCGCCGCGCCGGCCATGAAGTCAGCAGGGGTGTAAGCCATGACCGCCGCCACTGGAATCGGTGCCCGCGTTCTCCGGACGGAAGACAAGCGCTTCCTGACCGGAACCGGCCGCTACGTCGACGACCTGCCTCTCGCGCGCGCGACCTACGCCTACTTCCTGCGTTCGCCGCACGCCCACGCCAAGATCAAGAGCATCGACACCGCGGCGGCCAAGAAGATGCCGGGCGTGGTCGAGATCTTCACCGGCAAGGACCTGGTCGACGCCAAGGTCGGCGGCCTGATCTGCGGCTGGGTGGTCAAGGACAAGCACGGCCAGCCGCACAAGGCGCCGCCGCATCCGGTGATGGCGGTCGACACGGTGCGCTATGTCGGCGACACGGTGGCGATGGTGGTGGCCAACAGCCACGATGAGGCCAAGGACGCTGCAGAGGCGATCAAGGTCGATTACGAGGTGCTGCCGGCCAATATCGATCTCGCTCACGCGCTCGACAAAGGCGCGGCGCCGGTCCACGCCGAAGCGCCCGGCAATCTGGTCTATGACTGGGAGATCGGCGTGAAGGCCGATGTCGACGCGGCGTTCGCCAAGGCGGCCCATGTCACCAAACTCGACCTCGTCAACAACCGGCTGATCCCCAATGCCATGGAGCCGCGCGCGGCGGCGGCGGAGTACGACAAGGGCACGGGCAACTACACACTGTGGTCGACGTCGCAGAACCCGCACGTGCTGCGCCTGATTCTGTCGGCCTTCGTGCTGGGCATCCCCGAGCACAAGTTGCGCGTCATCGCCCCCGATGTGGGCGGCGGCTTCGGCAGCAAGATCTTCTGCTACGCCGACGAGACCATGGTCTGCTGGGCGGCCTCGCGTGTCGGACGTCCCATCAAATGGACTGCCGAACGATCCGAATCGTTCATGACCGACTGCCACGGCCGCGACCATGTCACCCACGCCGAGCTGGCGCTCGACAAGGACGGCAAGTTCCTGGCGCTCAAGGTCGAGACGATCGCCAACATGGGCGCCTATCTCTCGACCTTCTCGACGGCGGTGCCGACCTACCTCTACGCAACGCTGCTGGCCGGCCAGTACACGACGCCGCTCATCTACGCCAACGTGAAGGCGGCGCTGACTCACACCGCGCCGGTCGACGCCTATCGCGGCGCCGGACGGCCCGAAGCGACCTTCGTGATCGAGAGCATCGTCAGCAAGGCGGCGCAGGAAATGAAGATGGATCCGGCCGAGCTGCGCCGGAAGAACTTCATCCCGTCCACCGCCTTCCCGTACCAGACGCCGGTGGCGCTGCAGTACGATTCGGGCAACTATCCCGCCGATCATCGACGAGGCGATGAAGATCGCCGACTACCAGGGCTTCGAGGCGCGGCGCGCCGAGGCCAAGTCGCGCGGCAAGCTGCGCGGCATCGGCTTCTCGTCCTACATCGAGGCCTGCGGGCTGGCGCCCTCGCAGGTGATCGGCCAGCTCGGCGGCGGCGTCGGGCAATGGGAATCGGCGCAGCTCAAGTTCAACCCGACGGGCAACGTGCAGATCCTGACCGGCTCGCACAGCCACGGCCAGAGCCACGAGACGACCTTCGCCCAGATCGTCTCGGACAAGCTCGGTGTGCCGATGGAGCAGATCGAGGTGGTGCACGGCGACACGGCGACGACGCCGTTCGGCATGGGCACCTACGGCAGCCGTTCGCTCGCGGTTGGCGGCTCGGCCATCGTGAAGGCCACCGACAAGATCATCGCCAAGGGCAAGAAGATCGCCGCCCATCTGATGGAGGCGTCGGTCGCCGACGTCGTGTTCGAGAACGGCGTCTTCAAGGTCGCGGGCACCGACAAGAACGTGCCGCTCGCCCAGGCGGTGTTCGCCGCCTACGTGCCGCACAACTATCCGCTGGCCGAGATCGAGCCCGGCATGGACGAGAACGCCTTCTACGATCCGGCGAACTTCGTCTATCCGGCCGGCACGCAGATCTGCGAGGTCGAGATCGACCCCGACACCGGCGAGGTCGAGATCGTGAATTTCACCGCGGTCGACGATTTCGGCAACATCATCAATCCGATGATCGTCGAGGGCCAGGTCCATGGCGGCATCGTGCAGGGCGTCGGCCAGGCGCTGTTCGAGGCTGCCGTCTACGACAAGGGCACGGGCCAGCTCGTGAGCGGCTCCTTCATGGACTACGCCATGCCGCGCGCGGACAACTTCCCGTCGTTCAAGCTCGGCTACAAGGTGACGCCGTGCCCGCACAATCCGCTGGGCGTCAAGGGCTGCGGCGAAGCCGGCGCGATCGCCTCGCCGGCCGCCGTCATGAACGCCGTGCACAACGCGCTGGCACCGCTCGGCGTCGAGCATGTGGAAATGCCCGCCACGCCGCTCAATGTGTGGCAATCGATCCAGGGCGCCCAGCACGCGGCGGCCGAGTAACCGGAGGGAATTGACGATGTACGATTTCGCTTACCATCGCCCGAAGTCGGTCGCCGATGCGGTGGGCCTGCTGAAGGGCAAGCCCGAAGCCCGCCCGATGTCGGGCGGCATGACCCTGATCCCGACGCTGAAGCAGCGGTTGGCCCGGCCGAGCGACGTGGTCGACCTCGGCGGCATCAAGGAGCTCTCCGGCATCAAGCTCGAGGGCAACAACGTGGTGATCGGCGGCATGACCCGGCACGCCGAGGTCGCCGGCTCGGCGGAGGTCAAGGGCGCGATCCCCGCCCTGGCGCATCTCGCCGACCATATCGGCGATCCGCAGGTGCGCAACCGCGGCACGATCGGCGGCTCGGTCGCCAACAACGATCCGGCGGCGGACTACCCGGCGGCGGTCGTGGCGCTCAACGCCACCATCACCACCAACACCGGCAAGCACACCGCCGACAGCTTCTTCAAGGGTCTGTTCGAGACGGCGCTGGGCGAGGGCGAGCTGATCACCTCGATCAGCTTCCCCAAGGCCGAGAAGGCCGCCTACATGAAGTTCCCCAACCCGGCCTCGCGCTACGCCATGGTCGGCGTGTTCGTGGCCAAGACCGCAGGCGGCGTGCGCGTCGCGGTGACCGGCGCGGGCCCCAGCGTCTTCCGTGTCAAGGCGATGGAGGATGCGCTGGCCAAGAACTTCTCCTCGGACGCGATCAAGGACATCAAGATCCCGGCGGACGGGCTGAACAGCGACATCCACGCCAGCGCCGAATACCGCGCCCACCTGGTGAACGTGATGGCGCGGCGCGCCGTCGACGCGGCCAACAAGTAGAAGCCGCCGCCTGAAAGGCGCTCGTCACGGGCTTCGATCCGTTCGGCGGCGACAAGGTCAACCCGTCGTCGCTGGCGGTGGCCCGATTGAAGAAGCGGATCGGCGAGGTGGTCGTCCACACCGCCGAGCTGCCGACCTCCTATGCGCATTCGACCGATGTGCTGCGGGCGGCGATCGACGAGGTGAAGCCCGACATCGTGCTGTGCGTCGGGCAGGCGGGCGGCCGCAGCCGAGCTCTGCCTGGAGCGCGTCGCCATCAACGTCCAGGACGCGCGCATCCGCGACAATGACGGCCGCCAGCCGATCGACAAGCCGGTGGTGAAGGATGGTCCGGCCGCCCATTTCGCCACCCTGCCGATCAAGGCCTGCGTGGCGGCGATGCGCCAGGCCGGGCTTGCCGGCCGCGGTGTCGAACACCGCCGGCACCTTCGTCTGCAACCACATCTTCTATTCGCTGATGGACATCGCCCAGAGCCATCCCGTCCCGATGCGCGGCGGCTTCCTGCACATCCCCTATGTGCCCGAGCAGGCGGCGCGGCTGGGCGGCGCGCCGTCGATGGCGCTGGACGACATCGTGCGCGGCATCGAGATCGTGCTCGAGGTCAGCGCCAACCGTGTGGACGACCTCCACACGGTCGAGGGCCGCATTTCCTGAACGGCCAACGACGCCGCATCCTGAGGAGCGCCCAAACGGCGCGTCGCGAAGGGCGAGGTGGGAACTCAAACCGGCGTGTAGATGACGAGCTTCAACGCCGGATCGTCACTGGCCTGAAAGCTCGCATGCTCGAAGCGCAGCAGGCCTTTCTGGGGATGGCTCATCTGTTTGCGGCCGGAAACGGCGGCGCGGACATCATGCGCCTTCCACCACGATGTGAACTCGGGGCTCTCCCGGCGTAGACGGGCCAGAAGCTCGGCAAAAGCCGGATCGTCCGCCCAGAGATCGTGGGTGGCGCGGAACTGAGCGACGACGCGTCTTGCCTGCTCGTTCCAGCTTGCGCCGAACACGCGTCGGGTCGCGGGCTTGGTCAGGATGATGATGAGGATGTTGCGATCCTCCTCGGGCAGGCGGCTGAAGGCGAAAACCTCGTCCGCAGCCGTGTTCCAGGCGAGCACATCCCAGCGGCGCCCGGTGATATAGGCCGGCTGGCCGAGGCTCTCGACGACGCGCCGGATCGCCTCCGGCACGCTCTCGCGCACGAAGGGGCGGCGGGTCGGATTGCGGGTGAGGGCGCGCAGGTGGGCGTGCTCGACCTTGCCGAGCCGCAGCGCGCGGGCCAGCGCGTCGACCGTCGTGACCGATGGGCTGACCGACCGGCCCTGTTCCAGGCGGATATACCAATCGACGCCGATGCCCGCGAGCTCGGCCACTTCCTCCCGCCGCAGTCCGGGGGTGCGTCGCCGCCGGCCGGCCGGAAGCCCGACGGCCTTGGGTGTGAGGCGTTCGCGGCGTGAGCGCAGGAAGTCGCCCAGCTCGTTGCGGCTGGTGTCCAGAGTGGCAGTCATGATCCCAGGATAATACCAGGCCTGAATATCGATGGAAAGGAGCACGACAATGGGCCTCTCAACACATGAGGTCACCCATGAAAGCAGCCGTCCTGAAGGCGCTCGGCTCGCCGCTCGCCGTCGAAACCGTGCCCGACCCAGTGCTGGGCACCGGCGAGGTGATCGTCGACGTCGCTGCCGCCAAGGTGCTCGCCTATGCAGGCGACGTCCTGAGCGGCAAGCGCCGCTATCTCCTGGAGCCGCCGGTGATCCCGGGCGCGGGCTGCATCGGCCGCGTGCGTGAGGTCGGTCCTGACGCCACCGAACTGGCTCCGGGCGACTGGGTATTGTGCGATCCCACGGTGCGCGCGCGGGACAATGCGCTGGCACCCGACATCATCCTGCAGGGGCTGACGGCGGGCAGCGAGAGCGCCAGGCGCCTGCAGGCCTACTTCCACGACGGCTCATGGGCGGAACGCACGCGCGTGCCGACCGAGTGCGCCGTCCGTATCGGCTCGATCAGCGATGCTGAAGCGCCGGCGTGGTCTGCGTTCGGCAACTTCGCCGTCCCCTATGGCGGTTTCGTCGCGGCGAACCTGCAGGCCGGCGAGACCGTCCTGGTGAACGGCGCGACCGGCGCCTTCGGCTGCGGCGCCGTTGCAGTCGCCCTGGCGATGGGCGCCAGCGCCGTGGTTGCCACGGGTCGCAACCAGCAGGCCCTCGACGAGCTCGTGCGACGCTTCGGTCAGCGCGTGAAGCCGGTTCGCATGGCCGTCGACGAGGAGCGTGACCGGCAGGCCATCCTCGACTCCGCGTCGGCGCCGATCGACTGCGTGCTCGATCTTCTGCCGCCCGCGGCCACGCCGGCGCAGGTGCGGTCGGCGTTGCTGACCGTGCGGCCCTACGGTCGTGTCGTATTGATGGGCGGTGTCCGCCAGGATGTCGGGGTCCCGTATGACTGGCTGATGCGCAATTGCATCGCCATCCATGGCCAGTGGATGTATCGGCGAGACGCCATTCCCCGGTTGATCGCGCTGGTGCGCTCGGGCCGGCTCAGCCTCAGCAATCACGAGGCCACGTGCTTCAGCCTCGACAAGGTGAACGACGCCATCGCTCATGCCGCGGCCACTGCCGGTCCGTTTGCGATGACGGTCCTGCGGCCCAATTAATACGTGCCACCCGGCGACGATAGTCCGCGCGCGCGGCAGGATCTGCTGTCTGAGCGAACTCAGCCTGGGGCAGGAAGGCGGCGCAGGCCAACGCCATAGTCCCGCAGCAGTGTCCTGGCTATTCCGCGGCGATGGCAAGCGGCGGATGGCCCGGCGACGCCTCGGCCAGCGCCAGCTTGGCCGCCGGCCGCTTGACGCGGAACCAGGCGGCATAGAGCGCCGGCAGGAAGAGCAGCGTGAGCGCCGTCGCCACCAGCAGGCCGCCCATCAGGGCGACGGCCATCGGCCCCCAGAACACGCTGCGCGACAGCGGGATCATGGCGAAGATGGCGGTGCCGGCGGTGAGCAGGATGGGCCGCGCGCGGCGCACCGTGGCGTCGATCACCGCGTCCCAGGCGGCGTGGCCCGCCGCGGATGTCCTGGTCGATCTGGTCGACCAGGATCACCGAGTTGCGCATGATCATGCCGGCGAGCGCGATCACGCCCAGCAGCGAGACGAAGCCGAAGGGCTGGTTGAAGACCAGCAGGAACAGCGACACGCCGATCAGCCCGAGCGGGGCGGTCAGCACGACCAGCGCCAGCTTGGAGAAGCTCTGGAGCTGGATCATCAGGAACATCAGCATCAGGAACGCCATCACCGGCATCATCTTGAAGATGGAGCCCTGGCTCTTGGCGCTCTCCTCCTTGTCGCCGCCGACCTCGATGCGGTAGCCCGCCGGCAGGTCGGCGCGAACCGGCGCCAGCGCCTTGTCGATGCGCGCGGCGACGTCGGGCCCCTGCACGCCGTCGACCACGCCGGCGCGCACCGTCATCAGCAGGTCCTTGTTGCGCCGCCACAGGATCGGCTCCTCGAGCTCGAAATGCAGAGTCGCGAGCTGGTCGAGCGACACCACGCCGCCATTGCTGGTCCTGAGGTTGATCGCCTGCAGGCCCTCGACGCTCAGCCGCTCGGACGGCACGGCGCGGGCCACCACGTCGATCGATTCGGTGCCCTCGCGGTACTGGGTCACGGTCACGCCCGACAGCAGGGTCTGCAGCGTGTTGCCCAGCATCTGCGAATCGACGCCCAGGGCCCGCGCCTTGTTCTGGTCGACCTCCAGCCGCACCGTCTTGGCGAGCTCGTTCCAGTCGAAATTGACGTCGCGCGTGGCGGGATCGGCCTCGAAGACCTTGCGCACCCGCTCGGCCACGGCGCGCACCTGCTGCGGATCCTCGCCCAGCACGCGGAACATCACGGGATAGGCGACCGGCGGGCCGTTCTGCAGGCGCTGGACGCGCGCGCGCACCGACTCGAAATCGCCGGAGAAGAGCTTACCGAGCTCGGCGAAGACGCGCTCGCGCGCCTCCAGGTCCTTGGCCATGACGATGACCTGGCCGAAATTGGCGTTGGTGAGCTCGGGCACGGTCGGCAGGTAGAAGCGCGGGCTGCCGGCGCCGACATAGGCCGTGTAGTAGGCGACGTCCGAGTTCCCGCCCAGCCACTTCTCGAGCTTGTGCACCTCCTTGTCGGTGGCTGCCCAGGAAGCGCCCTGCGCCAGCCTGAGGTCGACGATCAGCTCGGGCCGGTTGGCGGTCGGGAAGAACTGCTTCTGCACCAGCGTGAAGGCGGCCATCGAGCCCACGAAGGCGAGCGCGGTGATGGCGATGGTGGTCTTGCGCCAGGTCACGCACCAGACGACCAGCCTGCGGAACGTCTGGTAGAGCCGGCCGTCATAGGGATTGGCGTGATGGACCTTGGGCTGCGGCAGCAGGTGATAGCCCATCCAGGGCGTGAACAGGACGGCCACGAACCACGAGATGATCAGCGAAAGGCCGACCACCCAGAAGATCGAATTGGTGTATTCGCCGGCGCTCGAGCGCGCGAAGCCCACCGGCACGAAGCCGATGGCGGTCACCAGCGTGCCGGTCAGCATCGGGAAGGCCGTCGATGTGTAGGCATAGGTGGCGGCTTCGAGGCGGCTCGCGCCCTGCTCGAGCTTCACCATCATCATCTCCACGGCGATGATGGCGTCGTCGACCAGAAGCCCGAGCGCGATGATCAGGGCGCCGAGCGAGATCCTCTGGAAGTCGATGCCGAGCAGCATCATGCCGACGAAGGTGATGGCCAGCACCAGCGGCACCGACAGCGCCACGATGACGCCGGTGCGCACGCCCAGGCTGATGAACGACACGATCAGCACGATGGCCAGCGCCTCGAACAGGGAGGAGATGAACTCCTCGAACGACTTGTCGACGACCTGGGGCTGGTCGGCGACGCGGTGCACGGTGATGCCGACCGGCAGGTCGGCCTTGACCGCCTCCATCGCCTTGTCCAGCGCCTTGCCGAGGGTCTGCACGTTGCCGCCGGGCGCCATCACCACGCCCAGCCCGATCACCGGCTTGCCCTTGAAGCGCATGACCATCTTCGGCGGGTCCTGGTAGCCGCGCTTGATCTCGGCCACGTCGGCCAGCGTCAGGTTGCGGCCGTTGGCGCTGAACGGCAGCGCCGCCAGATCCTCGGCGGAGGCCGGCGCGCCGTCGATGCGCACGGCGACGCGCTCGCCCTTGGTCTCGACGGTGCCTGCTGCGACGACGGCGTTCTGGCGACGCACGACGTCGAGGATCTGGTCGACCGGCACGCCCAGCATGGCGAGGCGGGTGTGGCTGAACTCGATGTAGATCTTCTCGTCCTGCACGCCGAACAGGTCGGCCTTGGTGACGTCGGGCACGCGCAGCAGGCGCTGGCGCACGTCCTTGACGATCTCCTTCACCTCGGCCGGCGAGAAGCCGTCGGCTTCGAAGGCCCAGATGAGGCTGTAGGTGTCGCCGTACTCGTCGTTGAAGAAGGGGCCGACGACGCCGGCCGGCAGCGAGCTCTTGATGTCGCCCACCTTCTTGCGCACCTGGTACCACAGGTCGGCCACCTTGGCGGGCGGGGTGTCGTCGCGCAGCGAGACGTAGATCACCGTCTCGCCGGGCTTGGTGTAGCTGTTGACGTAGTAGAAGTAGGGCAGCTCCTGCAGCTTTGTCTCGATCTTCTCGGTGACCTGCTGCTCGACCTCGCGCGAGGTGGCGCCCGGCCAGGCCGCGGAGACGACCATCTGCTTGATGGTGAAGGGCGGGTCCTCGGCGCGGCCGAGGTTGAAGAAGGCGTAGGTGCCGGCCGCGACCAGCGCGATCATGAAGAAGACGGTCAGCGTGCTGTGCCTCAGCGCCAGCGCCGACAGGTTCGTGCGCGTGGTCATGGCGGGTCTCCCCCTGGAGGACCTGGGCGCTAGCGCGAGGCCTGCTGCTGCGGCAGCGCCTTCACCTTCTGTCCCGGCTCGAGCTTGTGCACGCCGGCGGTGGCGATCGTCTCGCCGTCCTTCACGCCGGAGGCGATGGCGGCGGTGTCGTTGCGCCAGCTTGCGATGGTGACGGGGCGCAGCTCGATGGCGCCGCTTTGCCGGTCGACCACCCAAACGGCGGGCTGCGTGCCGCGCTGGAAGATGGCCGACAGCGGCACTTCGGCCACCGGCGAAACATCCGGTCGCTCGAAGCTCAGCGTCGCGGTCATGCCCAGCCCGATGAATTCCGGCTGATCGATCACGCTGAAGCGCGCCGGGTAGGTACGGGTCATGGGATCGGCGCTGGGCGAGAGTTCGCGCAACTTGGCGGCATAGTGGTGGCCGGGATCGGACCACAGCTCGAAGGTGGCGGCGGTCGTCTGGCGCACCAGCTTCAGCCGATGCTCGGGCACGCCGACCAGGATCTCGAGCTCGTCCGTGCGCGCCACCTTCACCACGCCCTGGCCCTGCGCCATGACCTGTCCGACCTCGGCCTGGACCGCCGTGACGACGCCCGGCGCATCGGCGTGCAGCTCGGTGTAGGCAAGGTTGTTCTCGGCCGAGGCGAGCTGGCTCTTGGCCTGCTCGACACGGGCCAGCGTGGTTGCCGCCAGCGACTGGCGCTGGTCGAGCGTCTGCGGCACGAAGGCGGCGCTGCCGCGCAGGTTGAGGTAGCGCTCATGATCGGCCTTGGCCCGCGTATAGTCGGCCTCCGCCGAGGCCAGGGCGGCGCGGGCGACGTCGACGGAAAGGCGGTAGTCGGCGGGATCGAGCCGGGCGATCAGGTCGCCTGGCTTGACGGTTGCCCCGACATCGACGACCCGCGCCACGATCTTGCCGGCGACGCGAAAGCCCAGGGTGGTCTCGATGCGCGGCACGACGGTGCCCGCCATGACCAACGACCGCTTGGGCGTGCGATAGGCGATCTCCATCACGCGGGCGGGCCGCACAACCGGCTCAGCTTCCGAGACGCGCTCGGCGTTGGCCGACATCCAGGACAGCGCGGCAAAGGCCGCGGTGCCTGCCGCCGCCAGGGCGACGACGATCGATAGTGCCTTCAAAGGGAATTCGCGCGGCTGCTGAGTGAACGGGAGACGCATGGCGGACCGTCCTTGCGAGGGTTACACTGTTCGAAACGCATATGAACAATGTTAACTGAACATTGATAAGTTATCGTTGTTCAGATAAGAGTCAAGGGAGGAGTTCGACATTTGACCGTGTTTTCAACTGCTGTTGCCGGAGGCCGCAAGCGACGGGGCGAGGGCCATACCCGCCGCGAGGAGATCCTGCAGGCCGCCAAGGAGCTCTTCCTGGAAGAGGGTTATGACGCGACCACGATCCGTCGGATCGCTGACCGCGTGGGAATTTCCGCGCCGGCCCTCTATCTCTACTTCAGGGACAAGGAAGCGCTGATGCTGGCGCTGTGCGATCAGACCTTCGCGCATCTGATCGCGGCGATCGGCGAGATCGAGAAGACGGTGCACGATCCGCTGGAGCGCATCCGCCGCTTCGGCGAGGCCTATGCCCGCTTCGGCCTCAGCCATCCCGACGAGTACCGGCTGGTCTTCCTCGGCGCGAACATTCCCGAATCGCTGCGCAAGGTCGGCCATCGCGCGGCGACGGACGATCCCTCCAAGCCGGGCGTGGGCGGCGCGCTGGTGTTCGGCCGGCTGGTTGCCATCCTGGCGCAGGCCGAGGCTGCGGGCGTCAAGCTCAACTATCCGCCCGACACGTGCGCTGAACTGTGCTGGATGGCCATGCACGGTCTGGTGGCCGCGCTGATCATGAAGCCCGATTTTCCCTGGTCGGATCGCGATGTGCTGATCTCGGGGATGCTGGACATCCACATGAAGGGCATCGTGCGCAGCGCCTAGCCAGGTTTCGGCCAGGCTCTGGGAAACAAAGCGCAGGTCATCGCCGCTCCGGCCGCAAGGTCCGGCTCGTAGGGGAACTGGAATGTCCCCGGACGCGGGTCGTAGCGCGCATCGTCGCCTGCGTAACGCAGCGACAAGCCGCGTCGTCGCGCTCCGGGTGTGGCGTTGCCTGGCGCGCCGTGCACGATCATGGCGTGGAACACCAGGCAATCACCAGGCTCCATCTTCCACCACCTGATGTCGTATCTGCTTCTGTCGGCGTCGATGTCTGGAATTTGCGCGAGATCGCCGTCGGTGAACTTGACCTCGTGGCCCTTGCGGAAGGGTGTCGGCCGGTAACTGATGCCCCAGCGGTGCGAGCCGGCGATGAATTCGACGGCCCCGTTGCTGCGGTCGATAACGTCGAGCGCGATCCAGACGGACGCGACCTGCCGGCCCTTCACCGGCCAGTAGGGCTGATCCTGGTGCCATGGCGTGGGATGCGCCGTACCAGGCTCCTTCACGAAGAGCTGGTCGTAGAAGAAGGCGGCCGAAGCCGACGCCATCAGGCGCGCCGCTATGGCCGGAGCGGGCGAGTCCAGCGCGGCGGCGCGGAACGCCTCGTCATGCTTCCACATGAACATGTCGCCGAAGAACGTCCCCGGCGTGCTGCCTTCCGCGAAGTTGGTGGCGTGCGGCCCGGGTGAGGCAAGATCGCGCTCGATCGCGTCGCGCAGGCGCTCAACCCAGTGCGGGTCGAACGCCTGGCGCGGGCAGACGACGCCGTCGCGGTCGTAGGCGGTGACGTCGGCGTCGGTGATCAAGCGCTCTGCAAAACGTGGACGGCGCGGTCGGCCAGGAGGTCCTTGTTCTTGGCGGCGTAGGCCTTCATGTGCTCCGACGCGCCGTGGGCCTTGAGGTCGTCCATGGTCTCCCATTTCTCGATGACGACGAAGGTGTCGGCCCCGAACTTGGCGAACGGACCGCCGTCGATGTCGACCGTGGCGCCATACTCGATGCAGCCCTTCTCGGCATGAACCGCCGGCACGTTGGCCTTGAAGTTCTTGAGGACTTCGTCGCGCTTGCCGGACTTGGCGGTGATGATGGCGATGACGTGGATCATGATTTCCTCCCGGTTGACTATGCGGCGCGGCCTTGCCGCAGCAGGCGGCCCGGCAACTTGTCGTTGGCCGCGACCGCGTCCTTGCCGTCGCGGCGGATGAGTTGGCCATTGACGATCACGGCCTCGATCCCGCTGGCCTCGGAAACCAGCCGGTCGGCGCCGGCCGGCAGGTCGTAGACGCGCTTCAGCGGGCCGGGCCCGACCGTCTTGGGATCGAACACCACGACGTCGGCCGGCCGGCCCTCGGCAAGCAGGCCTCGATCGGTGATGCCGAACATCTCGGCGGGGCGCTGGGTGAGGTTGTGCACGGCCTGCTCGATCGTGAAGGTCTTGCGCTCGCGCACCCAGTGGCCGAGCAGGTAGGTCGAATAGCAGGCGTCGCAGAGCTGGCTGGCATGCGCGCCCGCATCGGACAGGGCGATGATGGTATTCGGATCGGTGATCAGCTCCGCCACTTCCGTCTCGTCGAAGTTCATGACGGCCATGCGGAAGCGCGCCTGAAGATCGTTGGCGAGCGCCAGATCGAGCGCGAGGTCGACCGGGTCCTTGCCCAGCCTGGCGGCGGCCACGGCGAGCGGCTGCTCCTCGAGGTCCCTGGCCGACGGCGCCCAGGCGATGACGACGCGATCCCACCAGTTCCGGAACAGCGGCGTCACCTCGCTGCGCAGCTTCTCGCGCCACGCCGGATCGGCATAGGCGCGGCGGCGCGTGCCGGGGGCCTTGGCGTCCTCGACCGCGAGCTCGTTCATGAACTTCATGACGTCGAAGATGAAGGGCTCGGCGAAGGTGAACTCGAAATTGAGCGGCCGGCAGCTCACCTGCGGGATCACCATCGCGCCCGATTTCCGCTGCTCGGCGGCGAGGTCGAGCTGCTTGCGGTGCCCGCCCGGGCCGTAGAGGTAGGAGAGCAGGGCGGTCCAGGTGACGGGCACGCCGTACTTGCGGCTGACCTCGGCCATGTGCCGGGTCGAGAACTCGCGGCCGATGGTGATCTGCATCAGGCCGCGCTTCATCTCGCCCATGACGGAGACCAGCGCGTCCATCTCCTCGACCGTCGCCTGGCGACTGGGCACCGGTTTGCCGGCATAGCCGTTGTGGCTCACCGACACGGACGTGCCGAAGCCGATGGCGCCTGCTTCCATCGCCTCGCGCGCCAGCTTCTTCATGGCCGCGATCTCGTCGGCGGTGGCGGCGCGCTCGGTGGATTCCTCGCCCATGACGTACAGGCGCAGCGGCGTATGGCCGAACAGCGCCGCGACATTGATCGCCGCGCCGCGCTTGTCGAGCGCGTCGAGATACTGCGGGAAGGTCTCGAATGGCCAGCTCTCGCCCAGGCCTGCCTGCAGGGCGTCGAGGCTCATGCCCTCGACCTTCTCCAGGGTCTGCAGGATCAACTTGCGATGGATGGCCTTGGTCGGCGCGACGCCGAAGCCGCAATTGCCGATCACCGTCGTGGTCACGCCATGCCAGGGCGAGATGCTCAGCATGCGGTCCCACAGGATCTGCGCGTCGTAGTGGGTGTGCACGTCGACGAAGCCCGGCGAGACGATCCTGCCGGCCGCATCGATGGTCGCGGTCGCCGGACCATCGGCCTTGCCCAGCGCCACCACCTTGCCGTCCTTGATGCCGACGTCGCCCGCGAAGCCCGGCTTGCCCGAGCCGTCGACGATCGTGCCGCCCGTGATCTTGAGATCGTAGGTCATGGCTTGCTCCTGAACACCCGTCCAGTATACGTCGTTCGGCGCCGCAGGAGGAAACGCATGGCCAAGCATAAGATCGCGCTCATTCCGGGAGACGGAATCGGCAAGGAAGTACTGCCTGAGGGCGTGCGCGTGCTCGAAGCCGCGGGGCGGCGTTTCAATTTCGAGCTCGAGTTCACCGACTTCGACTGGTCGTGCGACCGCCTGCTGCAGACCGGCAAGATGATGCCGGAAGACGGCATGGAGCAGCTCAAGGCGTTCGAAAGCATCTTCCTGGGCGCCGTCGGCTGGCCGGGCGTGCCCGACCATGTTTCGCTGTGGGGCCTGCTGATCCCGATCCGCCGCGACTTCGACGAGTATGTGAACCTGCGTCCGGTGCGGCTGTTCGAAGGCGTGCCGTCGCCGCTCGCCAACCGCAAGCCGGGCGAGATCGATTTCTGGGTGGTGCGCGAGAACACCGAGGGCGAGTACAGCCAGCTCGGCGGCCGCATGTTCCAGGGCACCGAGAACGAATTCGCGGTGCAGGAGGCCGTGTTCACCCGCAAAGGCGTCGATCGCGTGATGAAGTTCGCCTTCGAGTTCGCCAGCAAGGCGCAAGAAGAAGCACGTGACCTCGGCCACCAAGTCCAACGGCATCATCCACACCATGCCGTTCTGGGACGAGCGCTTCGCCGAGATGCAGAAGAACTATCCCGGACATCAAGGCCGACCAGTACCATATCGATATTCTCACGGCGCACTTCGTGCGCAACCCGGACTGGTTCGACGTCGTGGTCGGCTCCAACCTGTTCGGCGACATCCTGTCCGACCTCGGGCCGGCGCTGACCGGCTCGATCGGCGTGGCGCCGTCGGGCAACATCAATCCCGAGCGCAAGTTCCCCTCGATGTTCGAGCCGGTGCACGGTTCGGCGCCCGACATCGCCGGCAAGTTCATCGCCAACCCGATCGGCCAGATCTGGTCGGGTGCCATGATGGTGCGCCATCTCGGCTATCCCGAGGCGGCCGAGGCGATCGAGCGGGCGATCGCGGCGTCGCTGGTCGAGGGCGGGCCGCGCACGCGCGACCTCGGCGGCAACGGCGATACCAAGACCGTCGGGGCAGCGATCGCGGAGCTCGTGAAGACGGTGTAGCGGTCGAGCTCAGCCCGCGAGGCCCAGCTCGTCGAAGCCCAGCGTGGCCGACCGTCGCGTGTTGCCGCCCTCGTCGCGCAGCGCCAGCACGACCTTGTGCTCCCACCAGTCGATGTCGACCACGCCGAAGTTCGCCGCCGGATAGAGTGCGCCGACCCGGTTCGGCCCCGGCTCCCTGGCGGCCCAATAGACCATGTTGAGGCCGCTCGATGTCAGCTCGTAGAGCGGATAGAGGCCGGGCGGCGTCTCGCGATAGAGGGCGCCGACGTGACGGTCACCCGACAGCAGCAGCACGCCCTTGGCGCCGCTGTCGCGGATGGTGTCCACGAGCTTCTGGCGCTCGAGCGGCAGGTTGCCCCAGCGCTCCCAGCCATGGCCTTCGGCCAGCACCTGCGTGCTCGACACGATCAGGCGTATCTCGGCGGGCTTGTGCAGTTCCTCGGTCAGCCACGCCCATTGCACGGCCCCCAGCATCGTCTTGCCCGGATCGGGATCGGGCAGGTAGCGCTCCTTGCCGGGCGCGCCGCGCTGATCGGTGGGCTTGAGCGGCGAGCGGAACCAGCGCAGGTCGAGCAGGATGACCTGAACGCGCATGCCCGGGGGGCCGATGATGCGCGAAGTCGTAGATGCCGTCGCGTGTGCGCCGGATGTCGGTGGCCGGCACGTTCCAGAATTTCAGGAACAGCTCCTTCGATACCGCCTTGTGCGGGAAGTCGCCGCCGCCGTCGTTGATGCCGTAATCATGATCGTCCCACACGGCGAGGTGGGGGATGGTGTCGCGCAGCCGGGCATAGCCGGCGATGCCGCCGGCCAGTTCGTAGGCGCGCTTGAGGTTGGCCGCGTCGGCGGTGTGGAAGTCGCCGTAGACATTGTCGCCGGCGAAGATGAAAAGCTCGGGCCGATAGGCGAGAATGGCATCCCAGATGGGTTGCGGCTTGTCCTGGTCGGCGCAGGAGCCGAACGCGATGCGCGACAGCGGCGGGCGGCCCTGCGCGGCGAGCGAGGCGGGCGCCAGGGCGGCGGCGGCCATGAGTTGGGCAAGGGTGCGACGAGTGAACACGGGAGTCACCAAAATGCCAGGATCTCAGGTTTCGTTGGCACAATTGTGAAGCACCATCTCAAGCACGTCCTCGAAATCGTCCTGGTGCCGCTCATGGCGGCGATCGTCTTCATCGAAGACGTCCTGCTGCACTATCTCGGCCTCGCCATGGCGGCCTTGGCGAAGTGGCCGCCGGTCGCCCGGGTGGAGGCCTGGCTTCGAAGGCTTCCGCCATGGGCCGCCGTGCTGGCCTTCGTGGCGCCCTCCGCGCTCGTGCTGCCGGTGAAACTTTCCGCTGTCTGGTTTGCCGTCCATCAGCGCTACGGGCTTTCCGCCGTCAGTATTGTCATCGGCAAGATGCTGGCGACGGCGCTGGTGGCACGGCTCTATCGGGTCCTGCGCCCCACCCTGGTGACCATGCCCTGGTTCCTGCGAGCGGAGACCTGGCTGTTCGACTGGCGCGACCGGCTCTATGCCTTCGTGCGCGCCCTGCCGGCCTGGCGAAGGGCCCAGGCGCTGATAAGGCGGGCGCGGGCCTGGATGGCGGAATTGGTGTCCGGGGCATCGCCCCGTTAGGATTGCACCATGCCTGAAGTCGTTCCTCTCAAAGGGCCCTTGGGTGCGCGCATCGAGGGGCTCGACCGCTCGCGCGCCAACGAGCCGGCGATCGCCGAGCTGCTCAACCGGCGCCCTGGCCGAGCATCTTCTGGTCGTGATCCCGGGCGAGCGCATGGCGCCCGCCCAGACGCGGCGCCTCGCCGAGGCGTTCGGCAAGCCGCAAAGGCAGCTTCTGCGCTACAAGCGCAGCGGCGAGGTGCCCGATGTGTCGATCATGGTGAGCACCCTCATGGCCGACGGTATGACCGACAAGACGGCGATCCGGGCCGAGGACTGGCACACCGACGATTCGTACTTCGCCATGCCCGCCAAGGCGACGCTGCTGCACGGTATCGAGATTCCGAGCCGCGGCGGGGCGACCTGGTTCTGCAACATGCACACGGTCTACGAGGCGCTGCCCGAGTCGCTGCGCCAGCGCGTCGACGGGCTGCGCGCCGTTCACGGCTACGACACGCGGCGCGCCCGCAACCGGCCTTCGCCGCGCACGCCCGAGGAGATCGCCGAGACCCCCGACGTCGAGCATCCGCTGGTGCGCACCCATCCGCGAGACGGGCCGCAAGGCGCTCTATCTCAATCCCAACCGCCTCGACCGCATCGTCGGGCTGGAGCGGTCGGAGAGCGACGCATTGCTGGACGAGCTGGCCGATGAGGCGCGCCGGCCGCAGCACCACTTCGGGCATGTCTGGCAGGTCGGCGACGTCGTTGTGTGGGACAACCGCGCCACCATGCACCGCGTCATGATCGACTACCCGATGGGCGAGAAGCGCATCATGCAGCGCGTGCTGATCGAGGGCGATCGGCCGTTCTAGCGGGCGGCGCCCGCGGCCAGCAGCTTGTCGATCTGGTCCTCGGCGTAGCCGGCTTCGGCCAGCACCTCCCGCGTATGTTCGCCGAGCCGCGGCGCGTGGCCTTGCGCTGTCCGCGCGCCGCCGGAGAAGATGTTGGCCGGGCGCGTGCGGCGGATACGGCCCTCGCTCGGATGGTCCTCGGCGCCGAAGAAGCCTACGTCCGCAAGATGCGGGTCGGTCAGAAGATCGTCGATCGAGTTGTAACGGGCGGCCGGCACGTCGAGCCTGTCGAAGATTTCGAGCCACTCCGCCGTGGTCTTCTGGGCGAGGCCCGCCTTGCGCACCTCGAAGTAGGCGGCGGCGTTGGCGGTGCGGTGGGCGGGATTGTCGAAGCGCGGGTCGGTCTTGAGTTCGGGCCGGCCGATGGCATCGAAGAAGGCGAAGGCCTGGCGGTTGGTGTTGGGGCCGACCGTGATGTAGCCGTCCCTGGTCGGCAGCGGCCGATAGTCGGGACTGAGCAGGCGGCCGTCGCCGCTGGGGCCGACCGGCGGATCGAAGGTCATGGCGCCCATATGCTCGCTCGATACGAACGAGGCCATGTTCTCCAGCATCGGCACGTCGATCGCCTCGCCGCGCCCGGTCTTCTCGCGGCGATAGAGGGCAAAGCCGATGCACTGCGCGGCGATCAGGCCGCTCGTGTGGTCGCTCATCACCATGGGCACGAAGCGCGGCTCGCCGGTGGCGCGCGCAAGCGTGCCCGCCACGCCCGACAGGCTCTGCACGATGGGATCGTAGGCCGGACGGTTGTAGTAGCGGCCGCCGCGGCCGAAGGCGAGGATCGAGCAATGGATCAGCCGCGGGTTCTTGGGCGCCAGGCTCGCATGGTCGAGGCCGGCGCGGGCCAGGCCCTCGGGCCGCACGTTGCTCACGAAGACGTCGGCGCGGCCGATCAGCCGATGCATCGCCGCAAGCCCCTCCGGTTGCTTGAGATCGAGCACGATCGAGCGCTTGTTGCGGTTGAAGTTCAGGAACTTGCCCGACATGCCGGGATGGCGGCTGCCCTGCGCCATGGTGCGCAAGAGGTCGCCGCCCGGCGCCTCGACCTTGATCACGTCGGCGCCGTAGTCGGCGAGCGTGCGCGTGCAGATCGGCCCGACGACGACGGTCGTGAGGTCGACGACGCGCACGCCTTCGAGCGGCCCGCCGCTCACGGCATCGCTCATGGGGCGAACTCCAGTTCCATCTCGCCGCACAGCACGCCGTTCTTGTCGGCGGCCCAGATCTTCAGCCGACCGTCCTTCTGCTCCTCGCCGCGGACCTCGATCAGGTCGCCGACCCAGAGCGGGTGGACGAGGCGGGCAGTGTAGCCGGTGAGCGTGCCCTTGCGGTGGCGCAAGGCGGCGTTGACCATGAGATGCATGGAGAGGCCGCCGTTCGACACCAGGGCGGGATAGCCTTCTTCGCCGCGCGTATAGTCGGCGTCGTAGTGGATGCGATGGGCGTTCCAGGTCAGCGCCGAGTATCGGAAGTTGAGCGCGTTGGTGAGGTTGGTGCTGTCGCTCCAGGCGTGGTCGGTGCGCGCCTTCGTGGGCACCGTTGCCGTGGTCTTCTGGCCCGGCGGCACGGCCGGGCGATAGATCGCGTCGAGTTCGTCGACCGCGAGCGTCTTGCCGTGTTGCTCGATCGTGTGGCGCATGGTGAGCACGAAGATGTCCCCCGAGCGGCCGGACTTGGGGACGATGTTGGCGACCTCGGCTTTCTTGAGGGCCGGCTCGCCGGCGCGCAGGCATCCCATGATCCTGACCCGGCGGCCCGCACCCATGCGCCGCGGCATCGGAATGGGCGGCAGCACGATGCCCTTGTTGGGATGGCCGTCGGGGCCGATGTCGCATTGGCGTACGGTCTCGGCGAAGAACAGCGTGAACCAGTGCGGCGGCAGGAGGCTGCCCACCTTTAGGCTTTCGGGATCCATGTCGAAGGCGCCGGCGGCGCGGCGCACCGCCATCAGCCCGACATCGTCCTCGACCAGTCCGCACCCTGCCGATCCAGGGCGCAAGTTGCGTCATCGCCTCGTCCATCCAGCCCGCCATCGCGTCGTCCCTCGCTCCGATTTCGGCGGAGACTTGCACGCGCGCCCGAAAAGAAGAAGGGCCCGCTTTCGCAGGCCCTTCCACGGAACGAAAGATCGGCGATCAGACCGAGTAGTACATCTTGTATTCGACCGGCGCCGGCTGGTGTTCCCAGTTGTAGACCTCTTCCCACTTGAGCTCCATGTAGGCGTCGATCTGGTCGTCGGTGAACACGCCGCCCTTGGTCAGGAAGGTGCGGTCCGCGTCGAGCGAGTTCAGCGCCTCGCGCAGCGAGCCCGCCACAGTCGGCACCTTGGAGAGCTCTTCCGGCGGCAGGTCGTAGAGGTTCTTGTCCATCGGGTCGCCCGGATGGATCTTGTTCTGGATGCCGTCGATGCCGGCCATCAGCATCGCCGCGAAGGCGAGGTAGGGATTGGCCGACGGGTCGGGGAAGCGCACTTCGACGCGCTTGCCCTTGGGCGAGGACACGTAGGGGATGCGGCACGAGGCCGAGCGGTTGCGCGAGGAGTAGGCGAGCAGCACCGGCGCCTCGAAGCCCGGGATGACGCGCTTGTAGGAGTTGGTGCTGGCATTGCAGAAGGCGTTGAGCGCCTTGGCGTGCTTGATGATGCCGCCGATGTAGTAGAGCGCCGTCTCCGACAGGTCGGCGTAGCCCGAGCCCGCGAACAGCGGCTTGTTGTCCTTCCAGATCGACTGGTGGGTGTGCATGCCCGAGCCGTTGTCGCCGTAGAGCGGCTTGGGCATGAAGGTCAGCGTCTTGCCGTAGCTGTGGGCGACGTTGTGCAGCGTGTACTTGTACTTCTGCACGTTGTCGGCGGTCTTCACCAGCGTGTCGAAGCGGAAGCCGAGTTCGTTCTGGCTGGGCGCCACCTCGTGATGGTGGATTTCCATGATCAGGCCCATGTCGGTGCAGACCGACATCATCTCGGCGCGCAGGTCGTTCATCGAATCGACCGGCTGCACCGGGAAGTAGCCGCCCTTGATGCCGGGACGGTGGCCCATGTTGCCGCCCTCGAACTCCGCGCCGGCGTTCCACGGCGATTCGCTGTGGTTGACCTTGTAGAAGCTGCCGCTCATCTGGACGTCGAAGCGCACGTCGTCGAACACGAAGAATTCCAGCTCGGGGCCGAACACGGCCGTGTCGCCGGTGCCGGACGACTTCAGGAACGCCTCGGCGCGCTTGGCGGTCGAACGCGGGCAACGGGCATAGAGCTGGCCGGTCGAGGGCTCGACGACGTCGCAGTTCACGATCAGGGTGGTCTGCGCCGTGAAGGGGTCGAGGACGGCGGTCGCGGGATCGGGCATGAGGATCATGTCCGACTCGTTGATCGCCTTCCAGCCGGCGATCGACGAGCCGTCGAACATCACGCCGTCGGTGAACGTGCCCTCGTCGGTGGCTGAGGCCATGCGGGCAGTATGCTGCCACTTGCCGCGAGGATCGGTGAAGCGGAAGTCAACGAACTTGACGTCCTTCTCCTTGATCATCGCGAGAACCTGTTTCGCGTCCATGCTTCGTTCGTCCCTTCTTCTGTGGTCTACGTCCTCATGCCCCCAAAGGCCGAGTTCTCATACGGCGGCGTCGCCGCGCTCGCCAGTGCGAATTCGGATGGCATCGTCGATGCTCGACACGAAGATCTTGCCGTCGCCGATGCGGCCCGTGTAGGCCGAGCTGCGGATCGCCTCGACCGCCTTCTCGACCATCTCATCCTCGATGACGAGTTCGATCTTCACCTTCGGCAGGAAGTCGACGACGTACTCGGCGCCGCGATAGAGTTCGGTGTGGCCCTTCTGCCGTCCAAATCCCTTCGCTTCGAGGACGGTGATGCCCTTCAAGCCGATCTGGTTGAGGGCATCCTTCACTTCGTCGAGCTTGAAGGGCTTGATGATCGCTTCGATCTTCTTCATTTGCCTGAGATATCCCCGCACGCAGTCGCCGGTGCTGCCGGACGGGGCAACCCGCATGTCTTGCAGGCAGCAGATTTCATGCCAGAATTCTCCACAGCCACGGTTCACGATTGGATTGGCCGATTGGCTAGTCTGCGGGCTGATTGATCGAATTGGGGCAGGAATCTGCTTAAAACGAGGGCAGGAGTTTGAACTTTCATGAAGTCCGCTAATTCGCTGATGGCCGGCCTCGGGACGACGGTTTTCGAGGTGATGTCGGCGCTGGCCCGCGAACACCAGTCCGTCAACCTGGGGCAGGGCTTTCCCGACGACAAAGGGCCGGAAGCGGTGCGGTCCGCCGCGGCGGCCTATCTGATGAGCGGTCACAACCAGTATCCGCCGATGATGGGGCTTCCGGAGCTCCGCCAGGCCGTGGCCGAGCACGCCAAGCGGTTCCAGGGCCTCGACGTCGATTGGCAGGCCGAGGTGCTGGTGACGTCCGGCGCGACCGAGGCGCTGGCCGACTGCCTGTTCGGCCTGATCGAACCCGGCGACGAAGTCGTACTGATCGAGCCGCTCTACGATTCGTACCTGCCGATCGTGCGGCGTGCCGGGGGCGTGCCGAAGCTGGTGCGGCTCGAGCCGCCGGACTGGAGGCTGCCGCGCGAAGCGCTTGCGGCGGCATTCGGCACGCGCACCAAGCTCATCCTGTTCAACACGCCGATGAATCCCTGCTCGAAGGTCTTCGACCGCGACGAGCTGGAATTCATCGCCGGCCTCTGCCTCGAGCACGGCGCCTATGCCGTGTGCGACGAGGTCTATGAACACATCATCTTCGACGACCGGCCGCATCTGTCGATCATGAGCCTGCCGGGCATGCGCCAGCGCACGGCGCGCATCGGATCCGCCGGCAAGAGCTTCAGCCTGACCGGCTGGAAGGTGGGCTACGTCACCGCCGCCGCCGAGCTGATGAAGGCGATCGCCAAGACACACCAGTTCATGACCTTCACCACGCCGCCCAACCTGCAGTGGGGCGCCGCGACCGGCCTGCGCCTGGGCGACGACTATTTCTCGACTCTCGCCGCCGACATGCAACGCAAGCGGGACCGCCTGGGCGACGCCTTGGCCGACATCGGCTTCGGCGTGCTGCCGGCACACGGCACCTATTTCGTGACGACCGACTTCAGGCCGCTGGGTTTCAACGGCACGGACGAGGACTTCTGCCGCCACATCACGGTCGAGGCAGGCGTGACGGCCGTGCCCGTGAGCGCCTTCTACGACGAGCCGGAAGCGGCCCCCCGGCACTTCGCGCGCTTCTGCTTCTGCAAGCACGACGCCACGCTGGACGCCGCCATCGATCGGCTCGGCCGGCATTTCAAGAGGTAAATCAAGGAATTGGGGCCTGGGCCCGGCGGTTGCAATCGATACAATTTGCAGCGCCAACTCCGGGGCTCCTATATTTGATACTTGCTGCTCGGCGATTGCCGAAATCCTCGTTGCCGGCGGTGCTGAAACATGTCGCTCATGTCCAAAGCCATCGCCGGCATCAGCCCAACGTTAGCGCTGTGTCCGTACCGACCATTTCCAGACCCAAGATCGACGGCCGCCGCCTGCGCAGCGAGCGGACCAAGCAGCTCATCATCGAGGCCTACCTCTCGCTGCTTCGAGAGAACCCGGTGGTGCCGATGCCGACTGCCGCGCAGATTGCCGAGCGCGCGGGCTATTCGGTGCGGTCGATCTTCGAGCGCTTCCCCGATCTCGGCAAGCTGCGCCTCGCTGCGGCCGACTATGCCTTGGCGCATGCCGCCGCCCTCGCGCCGGCGCGCAACCTCGACGGTGACCGTCCGACGCGGATCCGATCGCAGGTCGAGACCCGTGCCGGAACCTGCGAGCGGGGCGTCGCGCTGTGGCGTGTGCTCATCTTCAGCTTGGCCGAGGACGAGGCGCTCGGGGTTCACGTTCGCACCAGCCGCAATCGGACCATCGAGCGGATCGAAGTCATGTACCGGCCGGAGCTGGCGACGCTGCCTGAGCGGGAGCGCAAGTACATGCTGATCGCGCTCGAAGCCATAACGGACATCGAAAGCTGGGCGCGGATGCGCGAGCTCCATGGCCTGTCCTTCGACGAGGCCTGTACCGTGTGGATCGAGGCGATCGACCACGTGCTGCCGCCGACGCCTTGACGATTCGCCGCGAGGACAGAATGGCGATGGTTCGTCGGATAGGGGAAACCGAAGCGGCCTCTTCCAAGGTCGACGGCCGCCGCCTGCGCAGCATCCGGACCAAGCAGTTGATCGTCGAGGCCTATCTTGCGCTGGCCCGCGAGAAGTCGCCGCTGATACCGACGGCCGCCCAGATCGCCGCGCGCGCCGGCTACTCCGTGCGCTCCGTCTTCGAGCGCTTTCCCGATATTCACAGCCTCCAGGTGGCCGCGGTCGACTATGCGCTGGCCCAGGCCGCCGCCGAGGCGCCCTCCGGCGACACCGAGGGCGACCGGCCGACCCGCATCCGCACCCTGGTCGAGACGCGCGCCCGTACTTGCGAACGCTGGCTACCCTTGTGGCGCTCGCTCGTTGTCAATCAGGGCGGTTCGCCGGAACTCAGGCATCGCGTGGCGGGCTCGCGCGAGCGGCTGGTCGGGCGGATGGAGACGATGTGCGCGCCGGAACTGTCCGGCTTGTCGAGCGTCGAACGCCGGCGCCTGCTGATCGTGCTCGAGGCGCTGATGGATGTCGAAAGCTGGGCCCGCATGCACGAATTCTTCGGCCTGTCCTTCAAGGAGGCCTGCGCTGCCTGGATCCAGGCGATCGATCGCCTGCTTCCGCCGACGCCGCCGGCCTCCGACCGGCCGGACTGAAGGGGCCTTGTCCGCACCGCCCGCCGCCCGGATCGACGGTCGCCGCCTGCGCAGCGAGCGGACCAGGCAGCTCATCATCGAGGCCTACCTGGCGCTGCTGCGCGAAGGTCCGCACGTGCCGACCGCCGGGAGAATCGCCGAACGGGCCGGCTGCTCGGCGCGCTCGCTCTTCGAGCGCTTCTCCGATTTGCATGCCCTGCGCGTCGCCGCGGCGGACCACGCCATTGCGCAGGCGACCGCCCAGGCAGAGCCGCGCCATGTCGGCGGCGACCGCCAGGTGCGGCTGAGGGCCCATGTCGAAACGCGCGGCCGGATTTGCGAACAGTGGCTGCCGATGTGGCGCGCGATCGATGCCAACAAGGGCGATTCGGCGGCGCTGAAGTCGCGCGTGCTTCTGGCGCGGCAGGCGATCGTGGAGCGCATCGAGCTGATGTATCGCGCCGAGCTTTCCACGCTGCCCGAGCCGGAGCGCCGGCGCGCCGTGCTCGCCATCGAGATGCTGGTCGACTTCGAAAGCTGGGCCCACATGCGCGAGCATGCCGGCCTCTCGGTGGGCGAGGCCTGCGCCGTATGGATCGGGGCGATCGACCGCCTGCTGCCGCCCACGCCGCCGATTTCTTGACGCTCCGGCCCCGCAAGCGTAGGAAGGCGCGCTTCGTCGGGAGCGACCCACGATGGCGGCCGTAGCTCAGTTGGTTAGAGCGCCAGATTGTGATTCTGGATGTCGCCGGTTCAAGTCCGGTCGGCCGCCCCAATCGCTCTCGTGTCCTGACCGACGAACCGTCCGCGGAGCCGCCCGTTTTGAGCCCTTCTGAGCCGATCGTGCGCGACCTCACGCCTCATGACGACCTCGTTCTCCTGACCTGCTCGGAGATGGCCAAGGCCGATGCTCTTGCCATCGCGAGCGGCGTGGCGGGCACGACGCTGATGGAGGCCGCGGGCAGGGCGGTCGCTGAAGCCGCGATGGGCCGCTACCGGCGCCGCCCGGTCGCCGTGCTGTGCGGTCCGGGCAACAATGGCGGCGACGGCTTCGTGGCGGCCCGTCATCTGCAGGCCGCGGGCTGGCCGGTCCGGATCGGACTGCTGGGCCCGGGCGCCGCCTTGAAGGGGGACTGCGGCCTGGGCCGCACAGGCCTGGCAGGGAGCGGTCGAGCCCCTGACGCCCGCCCTGCTCGACGGCCAGCCCCTGGTCATCGATGCCTTGTTCGGCGCCGGGCTCGCGCGACCGATCGACGGCGCCGCCGGCGAGGTGATCGACAGGGCGAACGAGCGGGGCCTCACGGTGATCGCCGTCGACGTGCCGAGCGGCCTGCATGGCGACAGCGGCGAGGTCATGGGCCGGGCGCCCTATGCGCAGCACACCGTCACCTTCTTTCGCGCCAAGCCCGGCCATTATTCCCTGGAGGGATTGCGCCGCTGCGGCACCCTGGACGTGGCCGATATCGGCACGCCCGTCACGGTCCTGAAGGAGATCGCCCCGCGCCTGTGGCTGAACGGGCCCGCGCTGTGGCGGAGGTCCCTGCGGCGCGACGGTCTGGACGATCACAAGTACGCGCGCGGCCATCTCACGATCCTGGGCGGAGAGGCCGCCACCGGCGCGGCGCGACTGGCGGCTCATGCGGCCCGCCGGGCGGGAGCGGGGCTCGTGACCATCGCCAGCCCGCGGGCGGCCATCGCCATCTACCAGGCGGCGGAGCCCGGCAACCTCGTGACGGCGTGCGACGATGGGGCAGCCTTCGCCCGCCTGCTCGAGGACGAACGCCGCAAGGCGGTGCTGGTCGGCCCCGGCTCCGGCATCAATGAGCGCACCCGCGCCGCGGTGCTGGCCGCGCTGGCGGCGCGCCGCGCCGTCGTGCTCGATGCCGACGCGACCACCGTCTTCGCCAAGACGCCGGCCAGCCTGTTCGATGCCATCAAGGGGCCGGTTTTGCTCACCCCCCATGAAGGGGAGTTCCAGCGGCTGTTCCCCGATCTGGCGAAGGTGCAGGGGAAGGTCGCGCGCACGCGCCGCGCGGCAAGGCTGAGCGGCGCGACCGTGCTGTTGAAGGGGCCCGACACCGTGGTCGCCGCACCGGACGGACGGGCCGTCATCAACGTCCACGCACCGGCGACCTTGGCTACCGCCGGATCAGGCGACGTCCTGGCCGGCATCGCAAGCGGCCTCATGGCGCAAGGGTTCACGCCGCTCGCGGCCGGCGCGGCCGCGGCCTGGCTGCACGGCGAATCGGCCTGTCGGTTTGGCCGGCCCGGCCTCATTGCCGAGGACTTGATCGAACGGCTGCCCGATGCGCTGCAGGCGGTCGCGGCGTTTAATTGACCGCCCCGCGGGCACGGGCTAAGAGGCGCGCGATTCGGCCCTTGCGGCGCGGCCCGAAGGCCCTGCTTCGTGCTGGGCTGGCGTCGGGCGGGCGTGGTGAAATTGGTAGACACGCGAGATTTAGGTTCTCGTGCCGCAAGGCGTGGGGGTTCAAGTCCCTCCGCCCGCACCATACGGAATGGAAGTGAGAGACGATGCAAGTGACGGAACTCGCAGCCGATGGGCTGAAGCGGCAATTCAAGATCGTCGTGCCGGCCGGCGACCTGTCGGCGAAGGTGGACGAGCGGCTGGTCGAGATGGCGCGGACCGCGCAGATGCCGGGCTTCCGTCCGGGCAAGGTGCCGGTCGGCCTGCTGAAGAAGCAATACGGCCAGGCGCTGTTCGGCGAGGCGGTCGAGCAGGCCGTCAATTCCAGCACCGCCAAGGCGATCGAGGATCGCGGGCTCAAGCCCGCGCTGCAGCCGCGCGTCGATCTCAAGCAGCTCGAGGAGGGCAAGGACGTCGAGTTCGAGGTCGCCATCGAGGTGCTGCCGGAGATCGGCAAGCTCGACTTCTCCGACATCGAGCTCGAGCGCCTGAAGGCCGCCGTGCCGGACAAGGACGTGGACGAGGCGATCGACCGCATCGCCAAGGCCAATCGCGAGCAGAGGCCGGTCGATCCGCCGCGTCCGGCGCAGAAGGGCGACGCGATCAGGATCGATTTCGTGGGCTCGGTCGACGGCACGGAATTCCCCGGCGGCGCCGCGCAGGACTACACGCTCGAGCTCGGCTCGGGCTCGTTCATTCCCGGCTTCGAGGACCAGCTCGTTGGCGCCGAGGTCGGCAAGGATGTCGACGTCAAGGTCACTTTCCCGGCCGACTACGGCAACACCGAGCTCGCCGGCAAGGAAGCCGTATTCAAGTGCTCGATCAAGGAGATCCGCGAATTCGTCGACGCTGCTGCCGACGACGAACTGGCCAAGAAGAACAACTTCGAGAACCTGGAGGCCATGCGCAAGGCGGTCGCCGAGCGCATCGGTCAGGACTATGCGCGCATCTCGCGCTCGATGGTCAAGCGCCAGCTCCTCGACAAGCTTGCCGAGGCCCACAAGTTCGTGGTGCCGGAGGGGCTGGTCGAAGGCGAATTCAATGCCATCTGGCAGCGCATCGAGGAGGCCAAGAAGGCCGGCCAGCAGCTCGAGGAGGACGAGGAGAAGATGCGCAAGGAGTACCGCGAGATTGCCGAGCGCCGGGTCCGGCTGGGCCTGCTGCTGGCCGATGTCGGGCGCTCCAACAGCATCGACGTCACGCCCGAGGAGCTCAACCAGGCGGTCATGCGCGAGGCGATGCGCTACCCCGGCCAGGAGCGCCAGGTGCTGGAGTTCTACGGCAAGAATGCCGAATTGAAGGAACAGCTCCGCGCGCCGATTTTCGAGGACAAGACGGTCGATTTCATCCTCGAGCTCGCCAAGATCGCGGAGAAGTCGGTTACGCCGGAGGAACTGCTCAAGGCGGCCCGCGCCGCCGAGGAGGAAGGCGAGGACGGCGACAAGCCCGCGGAGGCGGCGACGAATTGATCCAGTGACGATGGCCTTGAACCCGGCCGCCGGCGCTGCCACTTTCTGAAGACAGTCACCAAGGGGACACGCGATGCGTCGCGAGCGCGATCCGTTCGAAGTCTACAACAACTACTACGTGCCGATGGTCGTCGAGCAATCGGCCCGCGGCGAGCGTGGCTACGACATCTGGTCGAGGCTGCTGAAGGAACGCATCATCTTCCTGAACGGTCCGATTGAGGACAACGTTGCAGGGCTGGTCTGCGCCCAATTGCTCTATCTCGAGGCCGAGAATCCGACCAAGGACATTTCCTTCTATATCAATTCGCCAGGCGGCGTGGTGACGTCCGGTATGGCGATCTACGACACCATGCAGTACGTCCGCCCGCAGATTTCGACCCTGGTGTTCGGCCAGGCCGCCTCGGCCGGCTCGCTGCTGCTGATGGCGGGACAAAAGGGCAAGCGCTTCGCCCTGCCCAACGCCCGGATCATGATCCACCAGCCCTCGGGCGGCGCCCAGGGGCAGGCGACCGACATCGAGATCCACGCCCGTGAAATCCTGTCGACCAGGGCACGGTTGAACCAGATGTACGTTACTCACACGGGGCGGACGATCGAGGAGATCGAACGGGCCATGGAACGGGACAAGTTCTTCTCGCCGCCGGAGGCCAAGGAATTCGGTTTGATCGACGATGTCCTCGAAAAACGGCCGACTCCCACCATCCAGGCGGCTGCTTCCTGAGGGGCAGCCGCGAGCCATTGTTTCCCGACCGCCAGCCGATACACCATATTTTGAGGTTGTCGCGGTCCGGGAGGCGCGTTTAACATAGTCTTGCGTGCGGGCCCGTAAATTGCGGGCTCCCCAAGCGGAGGTGCGTTACCGACATGCCAGCCGCCAAATCCGGGGGCGATTCCCGCAACACCCTGTACTGTAGCTTCTGCGGTAAGAGCCAGCACGAAGTCCGCAAGCTCATTGCCGGGCCGACCGTGTTCATCTGCGATGAGTGCGTCGAGCTCTGCATGGACATCATCCGGGAGGAGAGCAAGACCACCCTGGTGAAGTCCAAGGACGGCGTGCCCTCTCCCAAGGAGATCCGCCAGATCCTGGACGACTATGTGATCGGCCAGGACCAAGCCAAGCGCATCCTCGCTGTTGCAGTGCACAATCACTACAAGCGGCTGAGCCATGGTGGCAAGGCCAACGACGTCGAGATCGCCAAGTCCAACATCCTGCTGATCGGTCCCACCGGCTGCGGCAAGACCCTGCTCGCGCAGACCCTGGCCCGCATGCTCGACGTGCCCTTCACCATGGCAGACGCCACGACGCTCACCGAGGCGGGCTATGTCGGCGAGGATGTCGAGAACATCATCCTGAAGCTCCTGCAGTCGGCCGACTACAACGTCGAACGCGCCCAGCGCGGCATCGTCTATATCGACGAGGTCGACAAGATCAGCCGCAAGTCCGACAACCCGTCAATCACGCGCGACGTGTCGGGCGAGGGCGTGCAGCAGGCGCTGCTCAAGATCATGGAAGGCACGGTCGCCTCGGTGCCGCCGCAGGGCGGCCGCAAGCATCCGCAGCAGGAGTTCCTGCAGGTCGACACGACCAACATCCTGTTCATCTGCGGCGGCGCCTTCTCGGGGCTCGACAAGATCATCTCGATGCGCCGCCAGGGCACGTCGATCGGCTTCGGCGCCGAGGTGCGCGGTCCGGAAGACCGCCGTACCGGCGAAGTGCTGCGCGATCTCGAGCCCGAAGACCTGTTGAAGTACGGGTTGATTCCCGAGTTCGTCGGCCGCCTGCCGGTCGTAGCCACGCTCGAGGACCTCGACGAGGGCGCCCTGATCGAGATCCTGACCCGGCCGAAGAACGCGCTGCTCAAGCAGTACCAACGCCTCTTCGACATGGAGAGCGTCAAGCTCAAGTTCTCCGACGACGCCCTGCGCGCGGTCGCCCAGAAGGCGATCCTGCGCAAGACCGGCGCACGCGGCCTGCGTTCGATCATGGAGACCGTGCTGCTCGACACCATGTATGACTTGCCGTCGCTCGACGGGGTCGAGGAAGTGGTGATCAACCGAGAAGTCATCGAAGGGCGCGCCCAGCCGCTTTATGTGCACGGCGAGCGCAAAGAGGGCATCGCTGCCGCGCCGGCCTGAGTTTTGCTGCGTCGGCGGCAGTCGTCGCCGGCGGTCCTGCCGGAGGAGGGCCTTGAACAACCCCCTGTTCAGGCCAATTTCTGCTCACGAGTGCGCGTGCCTGCGGGCCGTGGATCGCCCGTCAGGGGATCGCGGCCGGGGGCGGGTAGCTCTAACAGCGTATAGCGAGGCATCATGAACGCCCCCCATCAAGGAACTGTCTATCCCGTCCTGCCGCTGCGCGACATTGTCGTGTTTCCCGGCATGATCGTCCCGCTTTTCGTCGGTCGTGAAAAGAGTGTGAAGGCCCTCGAAGAGGTCATGAAGGACGACAAGCAGATCCTGCTGATCGCCCAGAAGAACGCCAGCCAGGACGACCCCGGCCCCGACGACATCTATTCGATCGGCACGCTCGGCACCGTGCTGCAGCTCCTGAAGCTGCCCGACGACACCGTGAAGGTTCTGGTCGAGGGCGGCCGCCGCGTGAAGATCGTCGGCTACACCGGCAAGGCCGAGTTCTTCGAGGCCAATGCCGTCGACATGGAAGAAACGTCGGGTGACTCGGCCGAATTGCAGGCCGCTGCCCGGACCGTCGTCTCGGAATTCGAGAACTACGTTAAGCTCAACAAGAAGGTGCCGCCCGAGGTGGTGGTCTCGATCAACAAGATCGAGGAGCCGGCCAAGCTTGCCGACACCATCTCCGCCCATCTCGCGCTCAAGGTCGCCGAGAAGCAGCAGCTGCTCGAGCTCGAACTCGGTCTCCAAGCGGCTGGAGCGCATCCTCGGCCTGATGGAAGGCGAGATCGGCGTGTTGCAGGTCGAGAAGAAGATTCGCAACCGCGTGAAGCGTCAGATGGAGAAGACGCAGCGCGAGTACTATCTCAACGAGCAGATGAAGGCGATCCAGAAGGAGCTTGGCGAGACCGAGGACGGTCGCGACGAGATCTCCGAGCTGGAGAAGCGCATCAAGAAGACGCGGCTTTCCAAGGAAGCGCGCGAGAAGGCCAATGCCGAGCTGAAGAAGCTCAGGACCATGAGCCCGATGTCGGCCGAGGCGACGGTGGTGCGCAACTACCTCGACTGGCTGCTGTCGATCCCGTGGCGCAAGCCGACGAAGATCATCAAGGACCTCAAGTACGCCGAGGACATCCTCAACGCCGACCATCACGGCCTCGAGAAGGTCAAGGAGCGCATCCTCGAGTACCTAGCGGTGCAGCAGCGCGTCGACAAGATGAAGGGCCCGATCCTCTGCCTGGTCGGCCCCCCGGGTGTCGGCAAGACCTCGCTCGGCAAGTCGATCGCCAAGGCGACGGGGCGCAACTTCGTGCGCATGTCGCTGGGCGGCGTGCGCGACGAGGCCGAGATCCGCGGCCATCGCCGGACCTATATCGGCTCGCTGCCGGGCAAGGTCATCCAGAGCATGAAGAAGGCGAAGTCGTCGAACCCGCTGTTCCTGCTCGACGAGATCGACAAGCTCGGCGCGGACTTCCGCGGCGATCCTTCGTCGGCGCTGCTCGAGGTGCTCGACCCCGAGCAGAATTCGACCTTCAACGACCACTACCTCGAGGTCGACTACGACCTGTCGAACGTGATGTTCATCACCACGGCCAACTCGCTGCGCATGGCGCAGCCGCTGATGGATCGCATGGAGATCATCAGGCTGGCGGGCTACACCGAGGACGAGAAGGTGGCGATCGCCCGCAAGCACCTGATCCCCAAGCAGGTCGAGGCCAACGGCCTGAAGGAAGGCGAGCTCGACATCGGCGACGATGCCGTGCGTGACCTCGTGCGCTACTACACGCGCGAGGCGGGCGTGCGCAATCTCGAGCGCGAGATCGCCAACCTCGCCCGCAAGTCGACCAAGGAAATCCTCATGAAGGGGGTTTCCAAGGTGAAGGTCCGCGCCAAGAACCTCGACAAGTACGCGGGCGTCCGCCGCTTCCGCTTCGGCGAGGCCGAGCTCGAGGATCTGGTCGGCATCACCACGGGCCTGGCCTGGACCGAGGTCGGCGGCGAGCTGCTGCAGGTCGAAGCCGTGCTGGTGCCCGGCCGCGGCCGCATGAGCGTCACCGGCAAGCTGGGCGATGTGATGCAGGAATCGGTGCAGGCGGCCAACGCCTATGTCCGCTCGCGCGCCAACTCCTTCGGCATCAAGCCGGTGCTGTTCGAGAAGCGCGACATCCACATCCACGTGCCCGAGGGCGCCACGCCCAAGGATGGACCGTCGGCCGGCGTGGCGATGATCACCTCGATCGTCTCGGCGCTGACCGGCGTGGCGGTGCGCAAGGAAGTCGCCATGACCGGCGAGATCAGCCTGCGCGGCCGGGTCCTGCCGATCGGCGGCTTGAAGGAGAAGCTGCTGGCGGCGTTGCGCGGCGGTCTCAAGACCGTGCTCATTCCCAAGGAGAATGAGCGCGATCTGCCCGAGATTCCCGACAACGTGAAGAAGGGCCTGGAGATCGTCCCGGTCTCGACGGTCGACGAGGTGCTGGCCCGCGCGCTGGTCAAGCCGCTGGTCGCCATCGAATGGCCGAACGACCTGGAGGCTGTGGCTCCCAAGCCTGCCGAGGGAGCCGAAGTCCGCGCTCACTGACACCGATTTCTACTGGAACGAGCGCGAAGCCCCGGAGCAATCCGGGGCTTCGTCGCGTTTGGCCCCACTTATGTGGATTTTGGGCTGCCGCTCCTACAAAATATGGTATTCAACGTTGACGCCGTTTTCAGGCCGCCCGTACACTTGAGGCTGCCGGACCATGCAGGGGCTCGCCCGTGAACAAGCACGATTTGATCGCCGCCGTCGCCGCTTCGACCAACCTTTCCAAGACGGATGCTGCGGGCGCCGTTGATGCCATGCTGACCGTGATAACCAAGTCCTTGAAGAAGAAAGAGAAAGTGCTGCTGGTCGGGTTCGGGACGTTCCAGGTCTCCAAGCGCAAGGCGGGCGAAGGGCGCAACCCGCAGACCGGCGAGAAGATCAAGATCCCCGCGGCCAACGTGCCGCGCTTCAAGGCCAGCAAACAGCTCAAGGACGCGATCAACTAGCGCTTCCTGGGCGTCCTCCATGTTAGAAGCCAGCGACCGGGCGATTAGCTCAGCGGTAGAGCATCTCGTTTACACCGAGGGGGTCGGCGGTTCGAATCCGTCATCGCCCACCATCCTGCCTGCTTCGTGCTTCGCAGGATTTGCCGTGCGGTTGCGCTGCGAAGCTTGACAGAGGAGAGCTGCCGCCGGGAGCTCCAGCCTGAACAACAGAATTGCATTATTGGGTCGCATGGCACCCACTTATTCGCAACAAGCGCCCGATCCGCTGCAACGCGAGGTCCATCAGCAGCCTTGATTCAGTGAACACCCGCGTAAGTCTCTGGCTGAGGCGGACGTTTCGCTGTTCTCCTCCGATGGGCAGAAAGCATCGATATTTCGGGCACTTACGCACTTCTTCGCGGGTGCAGTATGCTTGACACTCCATGGGGGGTCCTATATTTCTCGCGCGCCGTTGGGGGCTTACGCGGGCGTAGTTCAGTTGGTTAGAACGCCGGCCTGTCACGCCGGAGGTCGCGGGTTCGAGTCCCGTCGCTCGCGCCAGTCCCAACGCTGGCTGCCCAAACGGGGCGAAGGGGTGACAGATGGAAGATCTTCTCAGGGAATACCTGCCCATCCTGATCTTCCTTGGCCTCGCCTTCGTCCTGGTCTGCGCCATGGTGGGCGGTTCCTACCTGATCGCCCGCCAGAATCCGAATTCGGAGAAGCTCTCGCCCTTCGAATGCGGTTTCGCGCCGTTCGACGACGCGCGCGGCAAGTTCGACGTGCGCTTCTACCTGGTCGCCATCCTCTTCATCATCTTCGACCTTGAGGTGGCGTTCCTGTTTCCCTGGGCGGTGGCGCTGGGCGATATCGGCCTGTTCGGCTTCTGGTCGATGATGTTGTTCCTGGCCGTGCTGACCGTCGGTTTCATCTACGAATGGCGCAAGGGAGCTTTGGAATGGGAGTGACGACCCGACCCGATCCCGCCACCGAAGCGGCACTGTCGCGGGCTCTGAACGACGAACTGGCCGACAAGGGCTTCGTGGTGGCCCAGCTCGACAAGCTGATCACCTGGGCGCGCACCGGCTCGATGTGGGGCCTGACCTTCGGGCTCGCCTGCTGCGGCGTCGAGATGATCCATTGCTGGATGAGCCGCTACGACCTCGACCGCTTCGGCTTCGCCCCGATGCCGAGCCCGCGCTCGGCCGACGTCATGATCGTGGCCGGCACGCTCACCAACAAGATGGCGCCGGCGCTGCGCAAGGTCTACGACCAGATGGCCGAGCCACGCTACGTGATCTCGATGGGCTCCTGCGCCAACGGCGGCGGCTACTACCACTACAGCTACTCCGTCGTGCGCGGCTGCGACCGCATCGTGCCGGTCGATATCTACGTGCCGGGCTGTCCGCCGACGGCCGAGGCGCTGCTCTACGGCGTGCTGCAGCTGCAGAAGAAGGTCCGCCGCACCGGGACTCTGGTCCGATGACGGGTGCGAGCTGATGGCGGAACTCCTGCAGGAACTCGGCGAGCATATCGCCCAGGCGACCGGCGCGGCGACGGCGTGCCATGTCCGTCTGGGCGAGCTGATGCTCGAGACGACGCCTGAAAAGCTCATCACGCTGCTCGGCTTCCTGCGCGACGATCCGCGCTGTCTGTTCAAGCAGCTCGTCGATGTCTGCGGCGTCGATTGGCCCGATCGCGAGAAGCGCTTCGACGTGGTCTACAATCTGCTGAGCCTCGCACACAACCAGCGTATCCGCGTCAAGGTCGCGACGGACGAGGCGACGCCTGTGCCGTCGGCCTCGCGGCTCTTCAATTCCGCGGGCTGGTTCGAGCGCGAGACCTACGATCTCTACGGCGTATGGTTCGCCGACCATCCGGACCTGCGCCGCATCCTCACCGACTACGGCTTCGAGGGCCATCCTCTGCGCAAGGACTTCCCGCTGACCGGCTTCGTCGAGGTGCGCTGGGACGACGTGCAGAGGCGGGTCGTCTACGAGCCGGTGAAGCTCACCCAGGAGTTCCGCCGCTTCGACTTCCTGAGCCCCTGGGAGGGGGCGCATCAGGTACTGCCCGGCGACGAGAAGGCCGAGGAAAAAGGCAAGGCGAGCTGACGATGTCCGACGTCGAGATCAAGACGCTCACCATGAATTTCGGGCCGCAGCACCCGGCGGCCCACGGCGTGCTGCGCCTCGTCGTCGAGATGGACGGCGAGATCGTCGAGCGCTGCGACCCGCATATCGGCCTGCTCCATCGCGGCACCGAGAAGCTGATCGAGTACAAGACCTACCTGCAGGCGGTGCCGTATTTCGACCGGCTCGACTACGTCTCGCCGATGAACCAGGAGCACGCCTTTGCGTTGGCGGTGGAGAAGCTGCTGGGAATCACCGTGCCCGAGCGCGGCCAGTATATCCGCGTGCTGTTCTCCGAGATCACCCGCATCCTGAACCATCTCCTGAACGTGACGACGTTCGCCATGGACACCGGTGCGCTCACCCCGCCGCTGTGGGGCTTCGAGCAGCGCGAGCTTTTGATGGAGTTCTACGAGGGTGTGAGCGGCTCGCGCATGCACGCGGCCTATTTCCGTCCCGGCGGCGTGCACCAGGACCTGCCGGCCGGCATGCTCGATGCGATCGATGGCTGGATCAAGCAGTTCTATCCCTTCCTCAAGGACATCGAGAACCTGCTGAACGACAACCGCATCTTCCGCATGCGGACGGTCGATATCGGCGTCGTGTCGCCCGAACAGGCGCTCGACTGGGGCTTCTCCGGGCCGATGATCCGCGCCTCGGGCATCCCGTGGGACCTGCGCAAGTCGCAGCCCTACGACGTCTACGACCGCATGGACTTCGACATCCCGCTGGGCAAGACCGGCGACTGCTTCGCGCGCTATCTCGTGCGCATCGAGGAGATGTACCAGAGCGCGCGCATCATGGAGCAGTGCGTGGCGGCCCTGCGCACCGTGACCGGACCGGTGCGCATCGACGACCGCAAGATCTCGCCGCCGCGGCGCGGCGAGATGAAGGACTCGATGGAGGCCCTCATCCATCATTTCAAGCTCTACACCGAGGGCTACAAGGTGCCGGCCGGCGAGACCTACACCGCCGTCGAGGCGCCCAAGGGCGAGTTCGGCGTCTATGTCGTGTCCGACGGCACCAACCGGCCGTACCGCTGCAAGATCCGCGCGCCGGGCTTCCCGCACCTCGCGGCGCTCGACATGATGACCAAGGGCCACCAGCTCGCCGACATGTCGGCGAATATCGGCTCGCTCGACATCGTGTTCGGCGAGATCGACCGCTAGGAGGCGATGCGATGTCGATGATCACCGCCGATCCCAGGGACGTGCCGCATGTCGAGCACTTCGCCTTCACGCCGGAGAATCTCGCCAAGGCCCGCGAGCTGATCGCCAATTATCCGCCTGGCCGCCAGGCCAGCGCCGTGATCGGCCTGCTCGATCTCGCCCAGCGCCAGCAGGGCTGGCTGCCGCGGGTGGCGATGAACGAGGTGGCCAGGCTCCTCGACATGGCGCCGATCCGTGTCTACGAGATCGCCACCTTCTATACGATGTTCCAGCTCAGGCCGAAGGGCCGGTATCTCCTGCAGGTCTGCACCACGACGCCGTGCTGGCTGCGCGGTTCGGACGCGGTGATGAAGGCTTGCGAGCACGCCGCCGACGGCGAGACCTTCAGCGTGCAGGAGGTCGAGTGCCTCGGCGCCTGCGTGAACGCGCCGGTCGTGCAGATCAACGACGACTTCTACGAGGATCTCGACGAGGCCTCGATGAACCGGCTGCTCGACGCGTTCCGGCGCGGCGAGACGCCCAAGCCGGGACCGCAGGTCGACCGCCAGACCTCGGCGCCGGAAGGCGGGCCGACCACGTTGAAGAGCGAGTAAGCCGATGCTTGCCGACAAGGACCGCATCTTCACCAACCTCTACGGCTTCCACGACTGGCGCCTGCCGGCGGCCCGCGCGCGCGGCGCCTGGGACGGCACCAAGGCGCTGCTCGACCGGGGCCACGACGCCATCATCGACGAGATGAAGAAGTCCGGCCTGCGCGGCCGCGGCGGCGCGGGCTTCCCGACCGGCCTGAAATGGTCCTTCATGCCCAAGGAGGTCAAGGATCGGCCGCACTATCTCGTGGTCAACGCCGACGAGTCCGAGCCCGGCACCTGCAAGGATCGCGACATCATGCGTCACGATCCGCATCTCCTCGTCGAAGGCTGCCTGGTCGCGGGCTTCGCCATGCGCGCCCACGCCGGCTACATCTACGTGCGCGGCGAGTTCTACAACGAGGCGGAGCATCTCAAGGCCGCGATCCGCGAGGCCTACGAGGCGGGCCTGCTCGGCAAGGACGCCTGCGGCTCGGGCTGGGACTTCGATCTCTACGTCCATCGCGGCGCCGGCGCCTATATCTGCGGCGAGGAGACCGCGCTGCTGGAGAGCCTCGAGGGCAAGAAGGGCATGCCGCGGCTGAAGCCGCCTTTCCCCGCCGGCGCCGGCCTGTACGGCTGCCCGACCACGGTGAACAACGTCGAATCGATTGCCGTGGCGCCCACCATCCTGCGCCGCGGCGCCACCTGGTTCGCGGGCATCGGCCGGCCCAACAACACCGGCACCAAGCTGTTCTGCATCTCCGGGCACGTGAACAAGCCCTGCAATGTCGAAGAGGAGATGGGCATCCCCCTGCGCGAGCTGATCGACCGTCATGCCGGCGGCGTGCGCGGCGGCTGGGACAACCTCCTGGCGGTGATCCCCGGCGGTGCCTCGGTGCCGCTGCTGCCGAAGTCGATCTGCGACACCGTCCTGATGGATTTCGATTCGCTGCGCGACCAGAAGACCGGTCTCGGCACGGCCGCGGTCATCGTCATGGACAAGTCGACCGACGTGGTGAAGGCGATCGCGCGGCTGAGCCAGTTCTACAAGCACGAGAGCTGCGGCCAGTGCACGCCCTGCCGCGAGGGTACCGGCTGGATGTGGCGCGTCATGGAGCGCATGGTGGTGGGCAACGCCCGCATCGAGGAGATCGACGCGCTGGAGGACGTCACCAAGCAGGTCGAGGGTCACACGATCTGCGCCCTGGGCGATGCCGCGGCGTGGCCGATCCAGGGCCTGATCCGCCATTTCCGGCCCGAGATGGAGCGCCGCATCCGCGCGCGCACCGAAAAGCTGGCGGCCGAGTAGGGCAGGGAGCAGCCAATGCCCAAGTTGAAGATCGACGGCATCGAGGTCGAGGTGCCGGCCGGCGTCACGGTCCTCCAGGCCTGCGAGCTGGCGGGCGTGGAGATCCCGCGCTTCTGCTACCACGAGCGCCTGTCGATCGCCGGCAATTGCCGCATGTGCCTGGTCGAGCAGGAGAAGGCGCCCAAGCCGATCGCCTCCTGCGCCATGCCGGCGATCGACAACATGGTGATCCACACCAACACGCCCATGGTGCAGAAGGCGCGCAAGGGCGTGATGGAGTTCCTGCTGATCAATCATCCGCTCGACTGCCCGATCTGCGACCAGGGCGGCGAGTGCGACCTGCAGGACCAGGCCATGGCCTACGGTTTCGACCGCAGCCGCTACCACGAGAACAAGCGCGCCGTGCCCGACAAGGAGCTGGGCCCGCTGGTCAAGACCTCGATGAACCGCTGCATCCACTGCACGCGCTGCATCCGCTTCGCCACCGAGGTGGCCGGCGTCGAGGAGCTGGGCGCGACAGGACGCGGCGAGGCCATGGAGGTCACGACCTATGTCGAGCACGCGCTCACCAGCGAGCTTTCCGGCAATCTGGTCGACCTCTGCCCGGTCGGTGCGCTGACATCCAAGCCCTACGCCTTCGAGGCGCGGTCCTGGGAGCTTCGGAAGACCGAGTCGATCGACGTGCTCGACGCGCTCGGCTCCAACATCCGCGTCGACACGCGCGGCGCGCAGGTGATGCGCGTGCTGCCGCGGCTGAACGACGACGTGAACGAGGAGTGGATCTCCGACAAGTCCCGCCACGCCATGGATGGCCTGCGCCACCAGCGGCTCGACCGGCCCTATGTGCGCAAGGCCGGCAAGCTGGTCGAGGCGACCTGGGATGAGGCTTTCGCGGCGATCGCCGCCAAGCTGGGCAGCCTCGAGGGCGCCAAGATCGCGGCCATCGTCGGCGACCAGTGCGATGCCGAATCGATGGTGGCGCTGAAGGACCTGATGACGGCCCTCGGCTCGCCCAACATCGACTGCCGCCAGGATGGCGCCAGGCTCGAGGCCGGCGTGCGCGGCTCCTACATCTTCAATCCCGGCATCCGCGGCATCGACCAGGCCGACGCCATCCTGCTGGTCGGCACCAATCCGCGCTGGGAAGCGCCGGTGCTGAACGCCCGCATCCGCAAGCGCTATCTCCACGGCCGCTGCCCCATCGCCAGCATCGGCCCCATGGTCGATCTCACCTATCCGGTCGAGCGGCTGGGCGCCGGCCCCGCGACCTTGCGCGAGCTCGTCGATGGCAAGCTGGCCTTCTTCGAGAAGCTGAAGGCCGCGAAGAATCCGCTCATCGTCGTCGGCATGGGCGCGCTCGCCCGCGAGGACGGTTCGGCGGTGCTGGCGCTGGCCCGCGAGCTGGCCGACAAGCTCGGCGCGGTGCGGGCCGACTGGAACGGCTTTGCCGTCCTGCACACGGCGGCGGCGCGCGTCGGCGGGCTCGATCTCGGCCTGGTGCCGGGCGAGGGCGGCCGCGACGTGGCCGGCATCCTGGCCGGTTGCGAGAAGGGCGAGATCGCTGCCGTCTATCTCCTGGCCGCCGACGAGATCGACACCAAGCGGCTGGGCAAGGCGTTCGTGATCTATCAGGGCCATCACGGCGATGCCGGCGCCCATCGCGCCGACGTCATCCTGCCGGGCGCCGCCTATACCGAGAAGCCCGGCACCTATGTGAACACCGAAGGCCGCGTGCAGCTTGGCTTCCGGGCCGGCTTTCCGCCGGGCGACGCGCGCGAGGACTGGGCGATCCTGCGCGCGCTGTCGGAGCGGCTGGGCAGGACGCTGCCCTACGACACGATCGGCCAGGTCCGTTCGCGGCTGGTGGCGGTGAACAGGACGTTCGCCGCGCTCGACCAGCAGCAGGCGGGCGCCTGGGGCGACTTCGGCAAGCCCGGCGAACTCGGCGATGCGCCGTTCATTTCGCCGATCGCCAATTTCTACATGACCTGCCCGATCAGCCGCGCCTCGCGGACCATGGCCGAATGCATGGCCTCGCGTACGCAGCTTCTGGCGGCGGAGTAGGGCATGTCCGCCGACCTCGTCCATTTCTTCACCGTCAACTGGCTGGGCCAGGCCATCGTCATCCTGGCCGAGTGCCTGGCGGTCACCGTGCCGCTCCTGGTCGCCGTGGCCTACATGACCTATGTCGACCGCAAGGTCTGGGCCTCCATCCAGCTCCGCCGCGGTCCCAACGTGGTCGGCCCGTTCGGCCTGCTGCAGCCCCTTGCCGACGGGCTGAAGCTGCTGCTCAAGGAGACGATCGTCCCGTCGAGCGCCAATACGGTGCTGTTCCTCATCGCCCCCATGATCACCTTCATGACGGCGCTGATCGCCTGGTCCGTGGTGCCCTTCGACGACGGCTGGGTCATCGCCGACATCAATGTCGGCATCCTCTATCTCTTCGCCATCTCCTCGCTCGGCGTCTACGGCATCATCATCGCCGGCTGGGCGTCCAACTCGAAGTACGCCTTCCTGGGCGCGCTGCGCTCGGCGGCGCAGATGGTGTCCTACGAGGTCTCGATCGGCTTCGTGCTGGTCACCGTGATGCTCTGCGTGGGCTCGCTCAACCTGTCGCAGGTGGTGATCGCGCAGTCCGGCTGGTTCTGGAACTGGTTCTGGCTGCCGCTGCTGCCGATGTTCGTGATCTTCTTCGTATCCGTCCCTGGCCGAGACCAACCGCACGCCGTTCGACCTGCCGATGTCGGAAGCCGAGCTCGTCCAGGGCTTCCAGACCGAATATTCCTCGATGCCGTTCGCCCTGTTCTTCCTCGGCGAATACGCCAACATGATCCTCCTGTCGGCGCTGGGCGCGGTGCTGTTCCTCGGCGGCTGGATGTCGCCGGTGCCCTTCGCGCCCTTCACCTGGATCCCCGGCGTCGTGTGGTTCGCGCTCAAGATCGCGCTGCTGCTGTTCGTCTTCAGCTGGACCAAGGGCACGCTGCCCCGCTACCGCTACGACCAGCTCATGCGGCTGGGCTGGAAGGTGTTCCTGCCTGTGTCGCTGGGCTGGGTCGTCCTCACCGCCGCCGTGCTGCAGTTCGGCGGCTGGGTTCCCAAGCTCTTCTAGGGAGAACGTCGTGGCCTCTCTCGACCGTACCGCCCGCGCCTTCCTGCTCTCCGAGCTGGTGGCCGGCTTCGCGCTCACCTTGAAGTACATGTTCAAGCCCAAGGTGACGTTGAACTATCCCTACGAGAAGGGACCGCTCAGCCCGCGCTTTCGCGGCGAGCACGCGCTGCGTCGCTATCCCAACGGCGAGGAGCGCTGCATCGCCTGCAAGCTCTGCGAGGCGATCTGCCCGGCCCAGGCCATCACCATCGAGGCCGAGCCGCGCGACGACGGCAGCCGGCGCACCACGCGCTACGACATCGACATGACCAAGTGCATCTATTGCGGTTTCTGCCAGGAGGCCTGCCCGGTCGACGCCATCGTCGAGGGACCGAACTTCGAGTTCTCGACCGAGAGCCGCGAGGAGCTGATGTACAACAAGGACAAGCTGCTCGCCAACGGCGACCGCTGGGAGCCGGTGATCGCGGCCAATCTCCAGTCCGACGCGGCGTACCGCTGAGCCGCGGAGGGTAGGGGGAGATCATGCTGCTCCAGGCTGTGGCCTTCTATGTCTTCGCGTTCGTCGTCATGGCGTCGGCCGCCATGGTCGTGGTGTCGCGCAATCCCGTCTATTCGGTGCTGTTCCTGATCCTGGCCTTCTTCAACGCCGCGGCGCTGTTCGTGCTGATCGGCGCCGAGTTCATCGCCATGATCCTGGTCATCGTCTATGTCGGCGCGGTGGCGGTGCTGTTCCTGTTCGTCGTCATGATGCTCGACATCAACCTCACCGAGCTGCGCGAGGGCTTCCTGAAGTACCTGCCGGTCGGCGCCCTGATCGGCGTCGTGCTGCTGGCCGAGATCCTGTTCGGCCTGGGCGTGCTGGGAGGCCATTCGACCACCCTGGCCGGGCTGGGCAAGGCCGTGCCGCCGGTGGTAGCGGTTGACAATACGCGCGCCATCGGCCGCGTGCTTTACACCCAGTATTTCTATCTGTTCCAGGTGGCGGGCGTGGTGCTGCTGGTCGCCATGATCGGCGCCATCGTGCTCACCCTGCGCAGCCGGCCCGGCGTGCGCCGGCAGAAGATCAGCGAGCAGCTCTACCGGCCCAAGGACCAGGCCATCACCGTGGTCAAGGTGCCGACGCGGGGGGGCGTGTCATGACGATCGGCCTCAGCCACTACCTGTTCGTCGCCGCGGTGCTGTTCACGCTCGGCATCCTCGGCATCTTCCTCAACCGCAAGAACGTCATCGTCATCCTGATGTGCGTCGAGCTCATGCTGCTGGCGGTGAACATCAATCTCGTCGCCTTCTCGGTCTTCCAGGGCAATGTGGTGGGCCAGGTCTTCGCCATGCTGGTGCTGACCGTGGCCGCCGCCGAGGCGGCCATCGGGCTGGCCATCCTGGTGGTCTATTTCCGCAACCGCGGAACGATCGAGGTCGAAGACATCAACGCGATGAAGGGCTAGGGGCGCACGAACCATGGATCTCGCCATCAAGCTCATCGTCCTGCTGCCGCTGCTGGCAGCCGCCATCGCCGGTCTCTTCTGCCGCGTCATCGGCGACAGGCCGGCGCAGATCGTCACCTGCGCGGCGCTGCTGATCGCGGCGGTGCTGTCGATCTTCGTCTTCGTGCGCATCGGCTTCGGGCCCGAGGACGGCAAGCTGGTGGTCGTCCACCTCTTCACCTGGATGGATTCGGGCACGCTCGCCGTCGACTGGTCGCTCCGGGTCGACACGCTCACCGCCGTCATGCTGATCGTCGTCACCGGCGTGTCGTCGATGGTGCACATCTACTCGATCGGCTACATGGCCGACGATCCCAGCATCCCGCGCTTCATGGCGTATCTCAGCCTGTTCACCTTCTTCATGCTGATGCTGGTGACGTCGGACAACCTGGTGCAGCTCTTCTTCGGCTGGGAGGGCGTAGGCCTGGCCTCCTACCTGCTGATCGGCTTCTGGTACGACAAGCCGTCGGCCAATGCCGCCGCGTTGAAGGCCTTCATCGTCAACCGGGTCGGCGACTTCGGCTTCGCGCTCGGCATCTTTGCCGTCTGGATGCTGAGCGGTTCGCTGGACTATGCCAGCATCTTCGCCAAGGCGCCGGAGATGGCGCAGATGCGCATCCATTTCCTGGGCATGGACCTGCCGGCGCTCGAGACCGCGTGCTTCCTGCTGTTCGTCGGCGCCATGGGCAAATCGGCCCAGCTCGGCCTGCACACCTGGCTGCCTGACGCCATGGAAGGCCCGACGCCGGTCTCCGCCCTGATCCACGCGGCCACGATGGTGACGGCCGGCGTGTTCATGGTCTGCCGCCTTTCGCCCCTGTTCGAGCTGGCGCCGGTCGCCTCGCAGTTCGTCACCCTGATCGGCGCGGCGACGGCCTTCTTCGCGGCCACGATCGGGATCACCCAGTTCGACATCAAGCGCGTGGTCGCCTACTCGACCTGCAGCCAGCTCGGCTACATGTTCTTCGCCGCCGGCGTCGGCGCTTACCCGGCGGCGATGTTCCACCTGACGACCCACGCCTTCTTCAAGGCGCTGCTGTTCCTGGGCTCGGGCTCGGTCATCACCGCCATGCACCACGAGCAGGACATGCGCAAGATGGGCGGGGTCAAGGAGAAGACGCCGCAGACCTTCATCCTGATGTGGGTCGGCACCCTGTCGCTGTCGGGCATCGGCGTGCCCTTCCTGCTGGGCAACGGCATCGGCTTTTCCGGCTTCTATTCCAAGGACATGATGATCGAGTCGGCCTTCGGGGTGCATACCACGGTGGGCCTCATCGCCTTCTGGCTGGGCGTGATCGCCGCCTTCCTGACGGCCTTCTATTCGACCCGCCTGATGTTCATGACCTTCTACGGCAGCTATCGCGGCGATCATCACACATGGGAACATGCCCACGAATTGCCGGCCGTCATGCTGATCCCGCTATACGTGCTCGGCGCCGGCGCGCTGCTGGCGGGCGCCGTCGCCTTCAACTGGTTCGTCGGGGACGACTGGGCGGACTTCTGGGGCCAGGCGGTCGCTAGATCGAGCGGCGAGGTGCTGCACCACGCCCATGATGTGCCGATCTGGGTGACGCTCACGCCGCTGGTCTTCGCGCTGGCAGGCATCGGCATGAGCTACGTCTACTACATGGTGAAGCCCGAGCTGCCGGCGCTCACGGCTCGGCGCTTCCCGGGTATCTACGCGTTCCTCTACAACAAGTGGTATTTCGACGAGGCCTATGACGCGCTGTTCGTTCAGCCGGCGCTGCGCATCGGGCGCGCCTTGTGGAAGAAGGGCGACGGCGCGATGATCGACGGGCTCGGGCCCGACAACATCGCGGCCCGCGCCCAGGACATGTCGGCGGTGCTCAGCCGGTTCCAGAGCGGCTACCTCTACCACTATGCGTTCGTGATGCTGGTCGGCGTGGCGGCCCTCGTCACCTACTTCATGTACCCCGTGTTGATGGGGAGGTAGGGCGATGTCGAGTTGGCCGATCCTATCGCTTGTCACCTTCCTGCCGCTGGTGGGCGCGCTGTTCTGCTTGGTCGTCAATGGTCCGCGGGAGGCCGTCGACCGCAACTGCAAGAGCGCCGCGCTGCTGACCTCGGTGGTGACCTTCCTGATCTCGCTCGTGCTGTGGGCGCGTTTCGACGTCACCAAGGCGGGCTTCCAGTTCGAGGAGAAACTCGACTGGGTGCCGGCGCTCAACATCGGCTACCACGTGGGCATCGACGGCATCTCGCTGTTCTTCGTCCTGCTGTCCACCCTGCTGACGCCGATCTGCATCCTGTCGAGCTGGGACGCCGTCCATGTCCGCGTCAAGGAGTACATGGTCGCCTTCCTGGTGCTCGAGACCTTCATGGTCGGCATGTTCTGCGCCCTCGACCTCGCGCTGTTCTACGTCTTCTTCGAGGGCGTGCTGATCCCGATGTTCCTGATCATCGGCATATGGGGCGGCCCGCGGCGAGTCTATGCGGCCTTCAAGTTCTTCCTCTACACGCTGCTCGGCTCGGTGCTGATGCTGCTCGCCATCATCGCCATCTACTGGCAGGTCGGCACCACCGACCTGCCGACGGTGATGGAGAAGCTCGAGCTGCCGTTCATCTGGCAGTGCTGGCTGTTCCTGGCCTTCTTCGCCTCGTTCGCCGTCAAGATACCGATGTGGCCGGTCCATACCTGGCTGCCCGACGCCCACGTCGAGGCGCCGACCGCGGGGTCGGTGATCCTGGCCGGCGTGCTCCTGAAGATGGGGGGCTACGGCTTCCTCAGGCTGTCGATCCCGCTCCTGCCGCAGGCCACGCAGTACTTCGCGCCGCTGATCTTCGGGCTCTCGGTCGTCGCCGTCATCTACACCTCGCTGGTGGCGCTGGTGCAGGAGGACATGAAGAAGCTGATCGCCTATTCGTCGGTCGCCCATATGGGCTTCGTGACGATCGGTGCCTTCATCCTCAACATGCAGGCGGTCCAGGGCTCGATGTTCCAGATGCTGAGCCACGGCATCGTCTCGGCGGCGCTCTTCCTCTGCGTTGGCGTGGTCTACGACCGCATGCACACCCGCGAGATCGCGGCCTACGGCGGCCTGGTGCATCGCATGCCGCGCTACGCCTTCACCTTCCTGTTCTTCACCCTGGCCAGCGTGGGGCTGCCGGGCCTGTCGGGCTTCGTCGGCGAGTTCCTGGTGCTGATCGGGACCTTCAAGGCCAATACCTGGGTGGCGTTCGGGGCGGCGACCGGCATGATCCTGGGCGCGGCCTACGCGCTCTGGCTCTATCGCAAGGTCGTCTTCGGCCCGCTCGTCAAGGACTCGCTGAAAGCCATCCTCGACATGAACCGGCGCGAGGTCGTGATGTTTTTGCCGCTGGTGCTGCTGGCGCTGTGGATGGGCATCTATCCCAACTCCTTCCTCGATCCGATGGCGCCTTCCGTCGACAAGCTGGTGGGCGACTACCAGGCGGCCATCAAGCTCGCCCGCACCGCGGCGTTGTCGCCGTGAGCGGGCCGGGGTGACGAATATGGTTCTCGGTCTCGAATCCTGGACGCTGGCCCGGCCTGAGCTTTTCCTGGCTGCCGTTTCCGGCCTGCTGCTGATCTATGGCGTCGTGCGCGGCGAGGTGGCGACGCCCTTCATATCGATTGCCACCACGATTGCGCTGCTGGTGACGGCCGTCCTGCTGTTCGTGCCCTATCACGAGGGCACGGCCTTCGCCTCGCTGTTCATCGTCGATCGGCTCACCGCCACCATGAAGGCGCTGGTGCTGGTGGGCGTCGGCGATCGCCATCCTGATGTCGCGGGCCTATTTCGAGCAGGTCGGGGCTTGGCGCTTCGAGTATCCGGTGCTCGTGGCGCTGGCCACGCTCGGCATGATGCTGATGATCTCGGCCAACGACCTGATGGCGCTTTATGTCGGGCTTGAGCTGCAGTCGCTGGCGCTCTATGTCGTCGCCGCTTTCCAGCGCGACGACGTGCGGTCGACCGAGGCCGGCGTGAAGTACTTCGTGCTGGGCTCCGTCGCGTCCGGCATGCTGCTGTTCGGCGCCTCGCTGATCTACGGCTTCTGCGGCGGCACGGCGTTCGTGCAGATCTCGCGCGCCCTGCTCGAGGGCCGGGGCGGGGAGATCGGCACCATCATCGGCCTGGTGTTCGTCGTCGCGGGCCTCGCCTTCAAGGTCTCCGCCGTGCCGTTCCACATGTGGACGCCGGACGTCTATGAGGGCGCGCCCACGCCGGTGACCGCCCTGTTTGCCGTGGCGCCCAAGATCGCCGCCATGTCGCTGATGGTCTCGGTCCTGATGGGGCCGTTCAAGCCGCTGTTCGTGCAGTGGCAGCAGATCATCGTCGTGGCCTCGGTCCTGTCGATGGCCTGGGGCGCGTTCGCCGCCATCCGCCAGCACAACATCAAGCGCCTGATGGCCTATTCCTCGATCGGCAACGTGGGCTACATCCTGCTCGGCCTGGCGGCCGGCAGCGAGAAGGGCATCCAGTCGGTGGTCTTCTACCTGGCGATCTATCTCGTCATGACGCTCGGCGTGTTCGCCATCATCCTGCTGATGAAGCGTCGCGGCGTCATGGTCGAAGGCATCTCCGATCTCGCCGGCCTGTCGCGCAGCCAGCCGATGATGGCCTTTGCCCTGCTGGTCTTCATGTTCTCGCTGGCCGGTATCCCGCCGCTCGCCGGCTTCTGGGGCAAGCTCTACATCTTCATCGCCGCCGTCGAGGCCAAGCTCTACGTCCCGGCCGTGCTGGGCGTGCTGGCCTCGGTCGTGGCTTCCTACTACTACCTGCGCATCGTCAAGGTGATGTATTTCGACGAGCCGGCCGAGGCGTTCGATCGGCCGGTGTTCGGCGTCAACCGCGCGGTGGCCTTCGCCGCGGCCATCCTGGTCGCCGTGTTTTCGCTGGCGCCGCAGCCGCTCAGCCTGGTCGCCGCCGTCGCGGCGAAGGGCCTGTTCCCGTGACTTCCGCGCCCGTCCTGCCGGACGGGTGGACGCTGGTCGCGCTTGCGAGCGTCGGCAGCACCAACGACGAAGCCGCGCGACTCGCCGACAACGGCGCGCCGGAAGGCACGGTCGTGTGGGCCCGCGAGCAGACCGGCGGGCGGGGCCGCCGCGGCCGTCGCTGGGCCTCGCCGGTCGGCAATCTCTACAGCTCCACGATCCTGCGGCCCGACTGCGCGGCGGCGCGGGCCGCCGAGCTGGGCTTCGTCGCCGCGCTTGCCGTGGCCGACATCGTGCCGGCCGGTCGCCAGGTCCGCGTGAAGTGGCCGAACGACGTGCTGGTGGACGGCGGCAAGATCGCCGGCATCCTGCTGGAGAGCGCCATCGCCCAGAGCGGGCAGGTCCAGCACGTCGTGGCCGGCATCGGGGTCAATGTCGGATTCGCTCCGCAACTGCCGGAGATGCGCTATCCCGGCGCGGCGCTGGGCGGCACGGTGGAGGCGGCCCTGGAAAAGCTGACGGCGGCGCTTGCCGCGCGGCTTGCCCAATGGCGTCGCGAGGGCTTCGCGACGGTGCGCGCGGCCTGGCTCGCCACGGCGGGACCGCTCGGCGCCGAGGTCGATGTGAAGCTGGGTGAAGAGCTGGTGCACGGCCGCTTCGCCGGCCTGGATTTTGAGGGTGCCCTGCTGCTGGAAACCGCGGCCGGGCCGCGCAAGATCGTGTCGGGCGAGTTGCTGGGCCGCGCGGCGTAGAGGAGGACGGCGATGTTGCTTGCCATCAATGCCAACAACACGAACATCAAGTTCGGGGTCGTCGATGGCGAGCGCATCGTCGGCGAATGGCGCGCCCATACCTCGGCCATGCGCACCGCCGACGAGCACGCGGTCTGGCTGCTCCAGCTCATGGAGATGGAGGGCATCGATCCCAAGTCGATCACCGACGCCATCATCGGCAGCGTCGTGCCGCAGGCCAATTTCAACCTGCGCCGCCTGTGCACGCGCTACTTCAACTGCGAAGCGCTGTTCCTGGGCGAGCCCAACGTCGTCTACGGCATCCAGGTCAAGGGCCAGGGCGCCGGTGCCGACCGGATCTGCAACAGCGTCGGGGCCAGCATCCTTTTCCCCAGGACGCCGGTGCTGGTCGTGGATTTCGGCACCTCCACCAACTTCGACGTGGTGGACGAGGAGGGCAGCTACTGCGGCGGCGTGATCGCGCCGGGCATCAACCTCAGCATCGAGGCGCTGGTCAATGCGACGGCCCTGCTGCCGCGCATCATCGTCGAGAAGCCGAAGCAGGTGATCGGCACCACTACGATCGCCTGCATGCATTCGGGAGTCTTCTGGGGCTATATCGGCCTGATCGAGGGCCTGGTCGCGCGCATCAAGGCCGAGTTCGGCCGGCCGATCAAAGTGGTTTCCACCGGCGGCCTGGCGCCCGTGTTCGACGGATCCACTTCGGTGATCGAGCAGATCGTTCCCGACATCACGGCGCGTGGCCTGATCGAGATCTTCCGGCGCAGCAAGAAGGCATGACCGTTCCGGGCAACGACGAGTTGCTGTTCCTCGCGCTGGGCGGTGCCGGCGAGATCGGCATGAATCTCAGCCTCTACGGCCACGCCGGCAAATGGCTGATGGTCGATCTCGGCATCGCCTTCGCCGACGAGTCGATGCCGGGCATCGAGGTGGTGATGCCGGATCCCGCCTTCATCGAGGAGCGGCGCGAGGCGCTCCTGGGCATCGTGCTGACGCACGCCCATGAGGATCACCTGGGCGCCGTCGCCGACCTCTGGCCACGGCTCAGGGTTCCGGTCTATGCCACGCCGTTCGCCGCTTCGGTGCTGCGGCGCAAGCTCGTCGAGGCGGGGCTGATGGATGCCGTGCCTGTCACCGAGATCCCGCTCGGCGGCAAGTTCAGCCTGCCACCCTTCGAGCTCGAGCTGATCACCATGACCCACTCGATCCTCGAGCCCAATGCGCTGGCGATCCGCACCAGGCTCGGCACGGTGTTCCATACGGGCGACTGGAAGATCGATCCGGAGCCGCTCCTGGGCGAGGTGACCGACGAGGCGGTGTTGCGGCGCATCGGCGAGGAGGGCGCGCTCGCGATGGTGTGCGACAGCACCAACGTCTTCGTCGAGGGCGAGGCAGGCTCCGAGGCGACCGTGCGGGCCAATCTCGAGAAGCTGGTGAAGAGCGGCAAGGGCCGCATCGCCGTCACCTGCTTCGCCTCCAATCTGGCGCGAGTCGAAAGCGCGGCCCTGGCGGCGGTCGCGGCCGGCCGTCATCCCGTCCTGTCGGGACGGGCGCTGCAGCGCATGGTCGAGGCGGCGCAGGAATGCGGCTACCTGCTCGACTTCCCGACCTGTATTCCCGAGCAGCAGGCGGGCTGGCTGCCGCGCGACAAGGTGCTGTTCATCTGCACCGGCAGCCAGGGCGAGCCGCGCGCGTCGATGGCCAAGCTGGCCGCCGGCGAGCATCGCGACCTGGTGCTCGAGTCGGGGGACACCGCGATCTTCTCGGCGCGCGTCATCCCCGGCAACGAGCGGGGCGTGGGGCGGCTGCAGAACGCGCTGCTGGAGCGCGGCGTGAAGGTGATCACCGACCGCGACGCGGAGATCCATGTTTCCGGCCATCCCGCGCGCGACGAGCTGGTGCGGGTCTATCAATGGATACGGCCGCAGATCGCCGTGCCGGTCCATGGCGAGGTCCGCCACATGGTCGAGCATGCCGAGCTGGCGCGCGCCTGCCAGGTGCCCGAAACGGTGGTGGCGCCCAACGGCAGCCTGGTCCGCCTCGCGCCCGGGCCGGCCGAGATCGTCGGGCATGTGCCGGCCGGCCGGCTGGCGCGGGACGGCGACGTGCTCGTGCCGGTCGACGGCGCGGCACTGCGCGAGCGGCGCAAGCTCCTGTGGAACGGCGCGGCGGCCGCCACCTTGGTGATCGACCGCGCGGGCCGGCCGGTGGCACCGCCGGTCGTCTCGCTGCGGGGCATCGACGACGAGGAGGGCGCGCTCGGCGAGGCCGTCGTGGTGGGCCTGAGCGAGATGCTGGCCGATCTCAGCGCCTGGGAACGGACCGACAACGGCCGGATCGAGGAGGCGGCCCGCCAGGCCGTGCGGCGCGTCGTGCGCGCGCACCTCGGCAAGAAGCCGTTGACGGATGTCCACATCGTCCGCATCTAGCTGTCATGATCGGACGCCTGAACCACATCGCCATCGCCGTGCCCGACCTCGACAAGGCGGCGGAGCTGTATCGCGGCGTCATGGGCGCCAAGGTGAGCGAGCCCAAGGCGCAGCCGGCGCATGGCGTCACGGTGGTGTTCGTCGAGCTGCCCAACACCAAGATCGAGCTTTTGCATCCGTTGGGCGAGAAGTCGCCGATCGCCAATTTCCTTGCCCGCAACGCCGACGGCGGCATTCACCATGTCTGCTACGAGGTCGACGACATCTACGCCGCCCGCGACAGGCTCAAGGCGCAGGGCGCGCGCGTGCTCGGCGACGGCGAGCCCAAGATCGGTGCCCACGACAAGCCGGTGCTGTTCCTGCACCCCAAGGACTTCACGGGCACGCTGATCGAGCTCGAGCAGGTCTGAGGAGACGGCAGCCGTGAGCTGGGCCACCGGCCTCATGGTCTATTTCGTGATCTGGTGGACGGTGCTGTTCGCCGTCCTGCCGCTGGGTGTGCGCCGCGCGGAGAATCCCGGCAGGGGCGAGGAGCGCGGCGCGCCGGAGCGCCCCGACCTCAAGCGCAAGGCGATCATCACCTCGCTCGTGGCGGCCGTGCTCTGGCTCGTCTTCTACTTCCTGAACCAGGCCGACGTCTTCAGCTTCCGGCGGATGGAGCAATCCTCCATGAATGTCGCCCCTTGGGCCGACGGAAGGGCTTGGTCCAGAACGTGCATGGCACCCGCTCATTCTGCGATCGTCGTCGCAAGAAGGGGACGGGGTTGGGATCAGCCGGCACGCGAGATCAGGGTCTCCAGCAGCCGTTTGAGCTGAGCGGTGGCCCTGTCGCCATAGCTGTTGGCGATGTGCGCCTCCTGGCCGAGCGCCAGCGGGGCGAGGCGTTGCGCCAGCGCCTTGCCGCGGTCGGAACAGAAGATCAGCACCTTGCGGCGATCGGCCGGGTCGGAGATGCGATAGACCAGCGAGTCGGCGACCATGCGGTCGATCGTCTTGGTCAGGGTCGGGTGGTTGAGCAGGGCCGTCTCGGCGAGGTCGCCCATCGACCGACCGTTGCCGTCCGAAAGCACCTTGAGGATCCGCCATTGCTCGACCGGCACCCCCTCGGCACGCAGCCGGGCGTCGAGCTGCCTGTTTATCTCGCGATTGGCCTGGGCCAGGAGGTAGGCAAGGTGCTCCGTGATCGGTGAATCGGCGGAGGAAGGGTCGGACACGATGGAATCCCGAAGCTGAGGGAGCCGGATAGCTGCGCGCCTATATGCCGGGGAATTGTTGAAAATTCAACATTTTCCCGATCCTGAAAGCGCAAGTCCCCGTGATGGACGTTCCGGATAACCACTTTCGGGCACATGATCGGCCGCAGGGTGGAGGTTGGTATGCAGTGCTCTGCAGGGAGGCCTTTGGGAGGCCGGGTGGCCGATGCTGACGGCTGAAGTCCCCCAGTGGGCATTGGGCGGTGGTGGGGGCGCGCTCCTCTCGCGTTCCCTGTGCGGCGGCTTTCCCGAGCGTCGCCGCCGCGATCGCCGCAAGCTGCGCGTCGCCCACTTCGCCACCTTGACCGGCACGGCGGGCATCTGGGGACCTTCGGCCGTGAACAGCGCCGTCCTTGCCGCCGCCGAGATCAACGCGCGCGGCGGCATCCTTGGCCGCGAGATCGAGCTTACGGTCCACGACGCCGGTTCCGCGCCCGACGACCTCGCACGCAATGCCGAGGATCTCGTCGAGCTCGACGGCGCGGACATCGTGGTCGGCTGCCACATGAGCGCGGTGCGCGTGGCGCTGCGCCGTACCTTCGCCGGACGTATTCCCTACATCTACACGCCGATCTACGAGGGCGGCGAGCGCACGCCCGGCATCCTGGCGATCGGCGAGACGCCGCCGCGGCAGGCGCGACCGGCCATCGCCTGGCTGGCCGACCGCAAGCGCGCCGCGCGCTGGTATCTGATCGGCAGCGACTATGTCTGGCCCTGGCTCTCGCACCGCGCGGTCAAGCGTTACATCGCCGACGCCGGCGGGCGCGTCGTCGGAGAGGACTTCGTGACCCTGGGCGAGCACGATCACAGCCGCTACCTCGAGCGCATCGCCGCGGCCCGGCCCGACGTGGTGTTCATCTCGCTCATCGGCCTCGACGGCATCCTGTTCAACCGGTCATTCGCCGAGCACGGGCTGAGCGGGGGCATGCTGCGGCTGGCCAATTGCGTCGACGAGACGGTCCTGCTGGGAATCGGCGCCGACAAGACGGCGAACCTGTTCGCCGCCTCCGGCTACTTCGCGGGCGTCGCAAGCGCCCATAACGAGGCTTTCTGCGGGGCCTACTATGGCGCCTTCGGGTGCTGCGCGCCGGTGCCGGGCGCCACCGCGCAATCGAACTACGAAGGATTGTACTTCCTCGAAGCGTTGGCGCGCCGCGCCGGGGTGCTCGATGTGACCGCGCTCACCGAAGCGGCGGAAGGCACCGTCTACCGCGCCGGGCGCGGACCGGTCGGCCTGCATCGGCATCGCGCCGAGATGCCGATCTATCTTGCCGAGGCCGACGGCTTCGACTTCAGGCTGGTCGAGGAATTCTGACCCGGGCGTTGCGGGCACAAATTAGTTGAAACAGGAAATATTTCAGTTTTAACTAAAGGAAGGGGCGATTCTTCTTCACTGGCGCGCGTGCGGGGGTCATGGGCATCGAAGTCAAGCTCGCGTTCGACCTTCTGGCCTTCATCTCGGTCATGGTGCTGATCGTGCTGGGGCTCGGCATCATCGCCAGCATGATGGGCATCTTCAATTTTGCCCACGGCGAGTTCGTCCTGCTCGGCGCCTACACCGTCTACCTCTTCGAAAGCAGCGGCCTGTCGGCCTGGGCGGGCATCCTGGCCGCGCCGCTGGTGCTGGCGCTGGTCGGACTGGTGCTGGAGCGGCTGGTCATCCGGCGCTTCTACGCCGCGCCCATCATCGCCATGCTGGGCACCTACGCCATCGGGCTGGTGATCCGCGAGATCGTGCGCGGCCTGCTGGGCGGCCACTACAAGTCGATCTCCGAGCCGCTGCCCGGCGTCTTCACGCTCTTCGGGATCGACTTCTCGGCGTGGCGCGCGGTGATCGTGCTCACCACGATCGCCATCATCGCCGCGACCTGGCTGTTCCTCTCGCGCACTTCCATCGGGCTGCAGGTCCGCGGCTCGCTGGAGAACCCCAACCTGGCGCGGGCCTGCGGCATCTCGACCTCCCGGCTCTACGCCATGACCTTCGCCTTCGGCGCGGCGCTGGCCGGCCTGGCCGGCGCGCTCATCGTGCCGCTGTACCAGCTCTCCGCCGACATCGGCACGCGCTTCCTGGTGCAGGCGTTCCTGTCGGTGATGCTGGGCGGCGTCGGCACCTTCGAGGGGCCGGTGCTGGGCGCCGCCGCCGTGGGCGGCATGGCCGCCGGCCTGCCGTGGATCGTCATACCGGTGCTGGCCGACCCGCTGGTCTTCGTCATCGCGCTGGTGATCGTGAAGTTCCGTCCGCAGGGATTCATTACGCAAGGGAGGCTCTGACCATGACCGACAAACCATATCGCGAGGACGTGCCGCGTCTGGGCCGGCGCCGCCTGATGGGCGCGAGCGCGCTCGCGGCGGCAGGCTGGGTCGCCGGCGGCGGCGGCTGGATGCTGGCGCCGCCGGCGCGCCTATGCCGCCGATCCCATCAAGATGGGCATCGCCACCGACATCACCGGCGCCATCGCGCCTTCGGGCAACGCCAATTGGCAGGTGGCGCAGTTCACCGTCGAGCAGATCAACAAGGCGGGCGGCATCAATGGCCGGCAGATCGAGCTCTTTCTCGAGGACACGGCCTCCGACCCCAAGATCGCGGTCGGCAACGTGCGCAAGCTCATCCAGGAGCGCAAGGTCAATGTCGTGCTGGGCGGCATCACCTCGGCCATGCGCCAGGCGATCAAGGACCCGATCGTGAACCGCGGCCGCACGCTCTACATCTACCCGCAGCTCTACGAAGGCCAGGAGTGCACCAAGTATCTCTACTGCACCGGCCCGACGCCGGCGCAGCAGTGCGACAAGCTCATTCCCTACCTCATCAAGACGGTGGGCAAGAAGCGCTTCGCCATGCCCTCGGCCAACTATGTCTGGCCGCAGCTCCTCAACAAGTATGCCCGCAAGGTCATCGAGGCCAATGGCGGCGAGGTCGTGTTCGAGGAGTACTATCCGCTCGACCAGGCCGAGTATTCGGCGACCATCGGCAAGATCCGCGACGGCAAGGTCGACTGCGTGTTCAACACCGTCATCCCGCCCGGGCCTGCAGCCCTTCGTGAAGCAGCTCTATGAATCGGGCTTCCAGAAGAACGGCGGCGTGCTGACCTGCGTCTACTACGACGAGAACCTGCTGAACTATCATCCGGCGCAGGAGATGGAAGGCCTCTACAGCTGCCTCGACTATTTCCAGTCGGTCGACGATCCGTTCAGCAAGCAGCTCCAGGCCGACTATTCCAAGAAGTTCCCCGACACCAAGTACCTGTTCACCGCGGGATCGGCCGCGACCGGCATGTATCGCGGCATCAAGTTCTACGAGGCCGCGGTAAAGGCGACCAACGGCGACCTGTCGCGCGAAGCGGTGTCGGCGGCCATGGACAAGGCCAAGATCGACCAGGGTCCGGGCGGCGGCGCCGAGATGGTGCCGGGCAAGATGCACTGCAAGATGAACATGTACATCGCCCAGTGCAAAGTCGACGCCGGCAAGACCCGCTACGAAGTGATCGAAAGCGACAAGATGGTCGATCCCAAGGAATGCTGACCGCCGCACCGTCCACAGCCAGCGCTGCGCCGGGAGACGCGCCGACTGAAGGGCAGGCGGGCGCGGTCGCGGCCGTTCCGCCGCGTCCTGCCATGGGTCGAGGGCGCCGCGCTCGTCGTGGCGCTGCTCATCCCGCTCGTGCTGGCGGAGCGGACCGATCTCGTCACGCTTGCCACCAACGTGCTGATCCTGTCGCTGCTCGCGATCAGCTTCGACCTGTGCTGGGGCCTGTCGGGCATCATGAGCTTCGGCCAGGCGCTGTTCTTCGGCGTGGCGGGCTACGCCATCGCCCTGGTCGGCCGCGACCTCGATTTCAGCGAGCTGTGGGGGACGCTGCCGCTGGCCATGCTGGTCGGCCTCGTGCTGGCCGGCCTGTTCGCGGCCTTCCTGCTGCTCGGCCGCAAGCCGCCGACCAGCATCTTCGTCGCGCTGGGCACGCTCACCGGCTCCTACGCCGCCGAGCGCCTGGTATCGGGCTGGCAGTATGTCGGCGCCGGCAACGGCCTGTCCTCGATCAAGCTGCTGAAGCTCGGCAGCTACGAGTTCGTCGAGGGCACGGCGTTCTATTTCCTGGCCCTGGGCCTGCTGCGTGCTGGTCTATGCCGGCGCGCGCTTCCTCAAGCGCTCGCAGCTCGGGCTGGTGCTGGCCGGCATGCGCCAGAACGAGGAGCGCCTGGCCTTCTTCGGCTACCGCGTGCAGCTCTTCAAGGCGCTGGTGTTCTCGCTCGCCGGCATGGTCGCGGGCCTGGGCGGCGCGCTCTACAGCTACCACCAGGGCTTCATCGGTCCCGGCAACATGGGGCCGGGCCTGTCGACGACGGCGGTGATCTACTGCCTGTTCGGCGGCTCGGGCACGCTGATCGGCCCGATCCTGGGCACGGCCGCGGTCGAGGTCCTGTCCTACGTGCTGTCCGACGTCGATGCCATCAAGCAGGTCTGGCCGGTCATCCTGGGCCTGGTGCTGCTGATCGTGGTGATGTTCCAGCCCAAGGGCATTCTCGGCGCTGATCGTGTCCGACCGCGAGCGCATCGGCTCCTACGGCCGGCGCTGGCGCGGCCAACGGCGCGCTAGGTGACGCCGCCATGGCGCTGCTCGAGATCCGCGGCGTCAGCAAGACATTCCGCACGTTGCGCGCGCTGGACGGCGTCGACGTCGACGTGCAGGCCGGCACCTTCCATGGCCTGATCGGACCCAACGGCTCGGGCAAGAGCACGCTCCTGAAGGCGATCGCCGGCGCCCATTTCGCCGACAGCGGCACCATCGTGTTCGACGGCCGCGACATCACGCGCGCCACGCCCTACGAGCGGGCGCGCGCCGGCCTCAGCCTGAAGTTCCAGATCACCGCGGTGCTGCCCGAATTGTCGGTCTACGACAACGTGCTGCTCGCGACGCAATCGGGCGAGAGCCTGCCGAGGCTGCTGCTCTCCTCGTCGCGACGCGCGCTCGACAGCGAGGTGAGCGGCCTGCTCGAGCGCTTCCGGCTGATCGATCGCGCCGACGACCTGGCGGGCGAGCTGAGCCACGGCCAGCAGCAGTGGCTGGAGATCGCCATGGCGCTGGCGCTCAAGCCCAAGCTCCTGCTGCTCGACGAGCCGACCGGCGGCATGAGCCCGGAGGAGCGCCACGTCACCGGCAAGCTCCTGGAGCCGATCAAGGCGCACTGCTCGCTGATCATCGTCGAGCACGACCTGCACTTCATCCGCGACATCTGCGACTACCTTACCGTGCTCGACCAGGGCAAGGTGCTGGACCAGGGCGACGTCGAGACCATCCAGCGCTCGCCCAAGGTCCAGCAGGTGTTCACGACCCGTGTCTGACGCGAGCCTCCTGCAGGTCGAGGGCCTGAGCGCCGGCTACGGCCGCAGCCAGGCGCTTGTTCGGCGTCTCGCATCAAGGCGCCGGCGCGCGGCGCCATCGCCGTGCTGGGCCGCAACGGCGCCGGCAAGTCGACGCTGCTCAAGACGCTGTTCGGCGAGCTGCCGCCGATGTCCGGCACGATCCGCCTCGACGGCACGCCGGTCGAGCGCGAGCCCGCCGAGCGGCGGGTGCGGCGGGGCATCGGCTACGTGCCGCAGGAGCATGCCATCTTCGCCAAGCTGACGGTGCGCGAGAACCTGCTGCTGGGCTGCGTGCGCCAGCCCGACCGTTCGGGCATGGACTATGTGCTCGATTTCTTTCCCAAGCTGGCGCAGCGTCTTGCCCAGACGGCCGGCACGCTGTCGGGCGGCGAGCGCAAGATGCTGGCGATCGGCCGCGCCGTGCTCGGCCGGCCGAAGCTGCTGATGCTCGACGAGCCGACCGAGGGCGTCTGGGTGGGCGTGATCGAGGAGATCGCCGACCGGCTCAAGCAGCTCTCGCGCGAGATGGCGGTGATCCTGGTCGAGCAGCATATCGAGCTGGCGCTCGAGGTCGCGGGCTATGCCTACGTCATGGACCGCGGCCACATCGCGCTCGAAGGCGCCGCGGCCGCGGTCAAGAGCCGACCCGCAGCTCATGCGCCACCTGGCGCCCTGAACGACAACCTGAAACGAGGAGGAGACGATGGCCGTACAAGTCCCAACCGAAGAGCAGTTGCGTCAGGTGGCGGCCGATGTCGGCCTGTCGCTCACCGACGCCGACGTGAAGTCCTTCATCGACCTGATGCGGCCGAGCGTGGCGGCCTACAACGTCGTCGACGCCATGCCCGACAACCTGCCGCGGGTGAAATATCCGCGCACGCCGGGCTACCGGCCGCCGGCCGCGGAGAACAAGCACAATGCCTGGTATGTGAAGACCACGGTCGAGGGCGCCGGCCGCGGCAAGCTCAAGGGCAAGACGGTGGTGCTGAAGGACAACATCATGCTGGCCGGCGTGCCGATGATGAACGGCGCCGCGACGCTGGAGGGCTACGTGCCCGACATCGACGCCACCGTCGTCAGCGCATCCTCGATGCCGGCGGCACGATCGTCGGCAAGGCGCATTGCGAGAATTTCTGCCTGTCCGGCGGCAGCCACACCAACGCGACCGGCGCCGGTGCACAATCCCTACAAGATGGGCTACTCGGCCGGCGGCTCGTCGTCGGGCAGCGCCGTGCTGGTGGCGCTGGGCGAGGTCGACATGGCGATGGGCGGCGACCAGGGCGGCTCGATCCGCATGCCGTCATCGTTCTGCGGCACCTACGGCATGAAGCCGACGCACGGGCTGGTTCCCTACACCGGCATCATGCCGATCGAGATCTATGTCGATCACACCGGCCCGATCACCGCCAGTGTCTCCGACAATGCCCTGCTGCTCGAGGTCCTGGCCGGCCCCGACGGCTACGATTCGCGCCAGATCAACGTCAAGACGCATCCCTACACCAAGGCGCTGCAGGGCGACATCAAGGGCATGAAGATCGGCCTTGTGACCGAGGGCTTCGCCCAGGCCAATGCCGAGGCCGACGTGAACGCCAAGGTCAAGGCCGCGGCCAAGAAGTTCGAGGCGCTGGGCGCCACGGTGGGCGAGGTGTCGATTCCCATGCACCTTGCCGCGCCGGCGCTGTGGATGCCGATCGGCACCGAAGGGCTCACCCAGACCATGATGTGGGGCGACGGCTATGGCGTCAGCCGGCCTGACCTCTATGTCACCAGCCTGATGGACTTCCACCGCAACTGGCGCCAGCGCGCCAATGAGATGTCGGAGACCACCAAGCTCTTCACCATGTTCGGCACCTATATCCGCCGCTACTACGGCAGCCGCTACTACGGCAAGGCGATGAACCTCACGCGTCTGCTGACGGCCGCCTACGATGCCGCGCTGGGCGAGTACGACCTGCTGATGATGCCGACCACGCCGATCAAGGCGACCGAGCTGCCGCCGCCCGACGCCGCGCGCGAATTGTACGTGGAGCGCGCGCTGAACATGATCTCCAACACCGCGCCGTTCGACATCACCCATCATCCCGCGATGGCGGTGCCGTGCGGCATGGCGGACGGCCTGCCGGTGTCGCTGATGCTGGTCGGCAAGCATTTCGACGAGCCGACGATCTACAAGGCGGCGTTCGCGTTCGAGCAGGCGGGCGACTGGAAGAAGATGTGAAGCTTGATCCAAAATCTTAAGATCGCCTGATAAGATACTGACTGCAAAAGAAACGGCGGGCCTCGGCCCGCCGTCCCTCTACCCCCGAAACTCGTCTCTCTGGCGGCTGTTGCCGCTCTCCTCCCTAAACTCAGGCTGCGCCTAAGCCGTAGGCTCTTTACCGGGAAGCCCGGCCCTTGCCAAGACCTTTTCTTTCCATGAATCGCGGGCTCCTAGAACTATTGTTAATGTCCGAACTCGTTCGACAACAAACAAATGTCCGGATGCCTCGTGTGATCATCCGATGACCACGTATTTGATCACGAACAGTACAGCGAGCGTTCCGACTGCCGGATGTATGTCGCGGTAGCGCCCTGAGACGAGCTTGATGCCGGTGTACGAAATGAAGCCGAAGGCGATGCCGTCGGCGATCGAGAAGGTGAAGGGCATGACGATCGCGGTGATCACTGCCGGCGCCGCCTCGGTGATGTCATCCCATTCCACGTCGATCAGCCCGCGCGTCATGAGACACGCCACGTAGAGCAGCGCCGGCGCCGTCGCATAGGCCGGGATCGAGCCCGCCAGCGGCGAGACGAAAAGCGCGAGGATGAACAGCAGCCCGACGATGAAGGCGGTGAGCCCGGTGCGGCCGCCGACATTGATGCCCGAGGCGCTCTCGATATAGCTGGTCGTGGTCGAGGTGCCGACGGCGGCGCCGATCATGGCGGCCGCGCTGTCGGACATCAGGACGCGGTTCAGCCGCGGCACCGTGCCGTCGGGCCGCATGAAGCCGCCGCGATGGGCGAGCGCGATCAGCGTGCCGGTATTGTCGAACAGGTCGACGAACAGGAAGGCGAAGACCACGGTCACCAGGCCGACGCCGAGCGCCCCCTTGAGGTCCATCTGCAGCAGGACGGGGGCGATCGAAGGCGGCACGTCGAACACGCCTTCGAACTTCTGTTGGCCGGCCAGGATCGACACCACGGTGACGGCCAGGATGCCGATGATCACCCCGCCCATGATGCGGCGGTATTCCAGGGCGACGATCAGCGCGAAGCCCAGCGTCGCCATCACCACCGGCCAGCTCGTGAGCTTGCCGTGCGTCACCAGCGTCACCTGGTGCCCCGTGACGATGCCGGCGTTCTTCAGCGCGATCAGCGCCAGGAACAGGCCGATGCCGGCGGCGATGGCCATCTTGAGCGACTTGGGGATGGCGTTGACGATCCATTCGCGGATCGGCAGCACGCTGATGATGAAGAAGATGATGCCTGAGATGAATACGCAGCCCAGTGCTACCTGCCACGTGTAGCCCATGCCGCCCACCACGCCGAAGGCGAAATAGGCGTTCAAGCCCATGCCGGGCGCCAGGGCGATCGGATAGTTGGCCAGGAAGGCCATCAGGAAGCAGCCGATGGCGGCGGCCACGCAGGTCGCCACGAACACCGCGCCGAACGGCATCTTGGCGGCCTCCAGGATCGCTGGATTGACGAAGATGATGTAGGCCATCGTCAGGAAGGTCGTGATTCCGGCCACGACCTCCGTCCGCACGTTGGTGCCGTTCTCGCTGAGCTTGAAAAGCCGCTCGAGCATTCGTGTTCTCCCCCGGGTTGTCGCGTTGAGTGTGCGGGCATCGCCCTGTGCAAAACCAGTCGCAGAACCTGCCGGAGCGGGGCGGTTTGCCTTTGGCAGCCCCGTTTCCTACAGTCCGCCGCCACTTTCGACGCCGAGCGAGGACCGAACCAGAATGCGGATGAGCCAGTACTTTCTGCCGACCATGAAGGAGAATCCGGCAGAAGCGCAGATCGTGTCGCACCGGCTGATGCTGCGCGCCGGCCTCGTCCGCCAGACCAGCGCCGGCATCTATGCCTGGCTGCCGCTGGGCTTTCGCGTGCTGAAGAACATCGAGCGCATCGTCCGCGAGGAGCAGGACGCCTCGGGCGCCCAGGAAGTGCTGATGCCGACCATCCAGTCGGCCGACCTGTGGCGCGAGAGCGGCCGCTACGATGCCTACGGCCCCGAGATGCTGCGCATCAAGGACCGCCACGAGCGCGAGATGCTCTACGGACCGACCAACGAGGAGATGATCACCGTGCTCTTCCGCGACGGCGTGAAGAGCTATCGCGACCTGCCCAGGAACCTCTATCACATCCAGTGGAAGTTCCGTGACGAGGTGCGGCCGCGCTTCGGCGTCATGCGCGGGCGCGAGTTCCTGATGAAGGACAACTACTCCTTCGATATCGACAAGGCGGGCGCCACGCACTCCTACAACAAGATGTTCGTGGCCTATCTGCGCACCTTCGCCCGCATGGGGCTCAAGGCCATTCCCATGCGCGCCGACACCGGCCCGATCGGCGGTGATTTGAGCCACGAGTTCATCGTCCTGGCCGACACGGGCGAAAGTGCCGTGTTCTGCCACAAGGGGCTGGTCGACAAGGACATATTGAGCCGCAAGATCGACTATGACAGCGACCTGCAGCCGATCGTGAACGAGTGGACGTCGCTCTACGCCGCGACCGACGAGATGCACGACAAGGCGGCGTTCGAGAAGATCCCGGAAGCCGAGCGCCTTTCCGCCCGCGGCATCGAGGTCGGCCATATCTTCTACTTCGGCACCAAGTACTCCGATCCGATGAAGGCCGTCGTGACCGGCCCGGGCGGCGAGCAGATCACGGTCGAGATGGGGTCGTACGGCATAGGCGTGTCGCGCCTGGTAGGCGGCATCATCGAGGCGAGCCACGACGAGGCCGGCATCATATGGCCCGAACTCGGTCGCGCCGTTCGGGGTCGCCATCGTCGATCTGAAGCCCGATGACGGCGCCGTGGCCGGTGCCTGTCGCCAGCTCTATGACGCGCTTGGCGCCAAGGGCGTCGAGGTGCTGCATGACGACCGCGACCTGCGGCCCGGCGCCAAGTTCGCCGACATGGACCTGATCGGCATCCCCTGGCAGGTCATCGTAGGCCCCAAGGGCCTGGCCGCCGGCAAGGCCGAGCTCAAGAACCGCAGGACCGGCAAGCGCGAGGAAGTGCCGTTCGACCAAGTCGCCCGGCGATTCGGCTGAGCAGGGGACCGGCGCCAGCATGGCTTTCGCCGCCGTCGAGCGCCTGATCGCCTTCCGCTATCTGCGCGCGCGCCGGGAAGAAGGCTTCATCTCGATCATCGCCGGCTTCTCGCTCGTCGGCATTACGCTCGGCGTCGGCACGTTGATCGTCGTCATGGCGGTGATGAACGGATTCCGATTCGAGATGCTGCGCCAGATGTCGAGCATCAGTGGCCAGCTCGGTGTCCAGGCCGGCCAGGGCGGGCTCGACGCCACGCCAGAACTGATGGCGCGCATAAAGGCGGTGCCCGGCGTGAAGTCCGCCACGCCAGCCGTCGAGGGCCAGGTCATGGCCGTGGCGGGCGATCACGTCCGCGGCGTGGTGCTGCGCGGCATGCGACCGGAAGATTTTCGCGCGCGCACGCCGCTTGCCGCGTCGATCGATGGACCGCCGGAGCTGCGCGACCGCTATCGAGCCCAGTGCCGCGCCGACGACGACAAGCCCATCGACTGGGGCACGTTGAAGGGGTTCGGCGACGATTTCTCGGTCGTGATCGGCCGCCGCCTGGCGGACCTCTTGGGCGTGAAGGTGGGCGACAGCCTGCAGCTCGTCTCGCCGGTCTCGGTTGCCACGCCGCTCGGCATCATGCCGCGCTCGGCGGCGGCACGGGTGGTCGCGATCTTCTGCGCCGGCATGTACGACTACGACGCCAACTTCGTCTATGCCCCGCTCGCCGACGCGCAGCGCCTGCTCGACTTCGGCGGCAAGGTCACCGGCGTCGAGGTCTTTTTGAACGACGATGCGTCGGTCGATGCCACGCGCCGGCTGCTGTCACAGGTCGTCGGCATGCAGGCCTGGGTATTCGACTGGCTGCAGGCGAATTTCGGCTTCTTCTCAGCGATCCAGGCGCAGACCAACGTCATGTTCCTGGTCCTGACCATGATCGTGCTGGTGGCGGCCTTCAATATCGTCTCCAGCCTCGTCATGCTGGTCCGCACCAAGACCGCCGACATCGCCATCCTGCGCACCATGGGCGCCAGCCGCGGCGCCGTCCTGCGGATCTTCCTGCTCGACGGGCTGGCGATCGGTGGCGTCGGCACTCTCCTGGGTGTCGTGCTGGGCCTGGCCTTCGCGCGCAACATCGAGGCGATCCGCCAATGGCTGCAGCATACCTTCGATATCGTGCTGTTCGACGAGACGCTCTACCTGCTGGCCGAACTGCCGTCCCGCATCGAATGGACCGAAGTCGCGGTGATCGCCGGGATGGCGCTGGTCTTCGCCCTGCTGGCCTCGCTCTATCCGGCGGCGCGGGCCGCCCGCCTCGACCCGGTGGAGGGCTTGCGCCGTGAGTGATGCTGCACCCGCCGTCGAGCGCTGGCTCGCCTGGCGCTATCTCGCGACCAGGCAGCGCGAGGGCTTCGTCTCCTTCATCGCGATCTTCTCCCTGATCGGCGTGGCCCTGGGCGTTGCCACCCTGATCGTCGTGCTCTCGGTGATGGGCGGGTTTCGCCAGCAACTCCTGGGCCGCATCATCGGCCTGAACGGCCACATCGTGATCACCGCCCGCGACGGCACCCTGCAGGCGACGCCCGAGCTCCTGGCCAAGCTGAAGGATTTCCCGGAAGTCCGCGCAGTCCATCTCACCCTGGAGCGGCAGGCGCTGATCAGCGCCAACGGCCAGACGCGTGGCGCGCTGCTGCGCGGCGTGCTGCCCGAGGACCTGATGTCGCGCGGGATCGTCACCGGCAACGTCGTGCTCGGCGACCTTGGCGCCTTCGGCAAGCAGCCCGGCGTGGTCATGGGCGAGCGCCTGCGCCAGGCGCTGAACGTGCGGCCAGGCGACAAGGTGACCCTGGTCACGCACCGCTTGAACGAGAACGGCACGATCGCGCCGCGCTACGCCGACTTCGACGTCCTGGCGAGCTTCATGACGCGCCGCTACGAGTTCGACAATGCGCTGGTCTTCGTGCCGTTGCCCATGCTGCAGGAGGCCCTCGAATATGACAGCCAGTCAGTGAGTTCCATCGATCTCGACATCGCCGATCCGGCGGCGGCGCCACGCGTCGCGGCGGCGTTGCGCAAGGCCCTGGGCCGCGACGATCTGCGGGTCGCCGACTGGCTGGGGCTCAACGCCCGCTTCGTGGGCGCGCTGCAGGTCGAGCGGGTGATGATGTTCATCATTCTCACCCTGATCGTGGTGGTGGCGGCGATGAACGTGGTCGCAAGCTTCACCATGCTGGTCCGCGTGAAACGCGGCAGCATTGCCATCCTGCGCACCATGGGCGCCTCGCCGCGCACCATCGTGCGCGCGTTCTTCATGTCCGCGGCCGCCGTCGGCCTGGTCGGCACCGCGGTCGGCACCGCGCTCGGCCTGCTGGTCTGCGCCAACATGGCGGCGATCGGCGCCTTGCTGTCCTGGCTCACGGGAGCAACCGGCGGCGGCTCGGCCGAGGTCGACTTCATCACCTCCATGCCCGTGCGGGTGCAGGCCATCGAAGTGGCCTCCGTGATCGCCGTCGCCATCGTGCTTTCGCTTGCAGCAGCCTCCTATCCGGCGTGGCGCAGCACGCGGGTCGAGCCTGTCGAAGGACTGCGTCATGAATGATCAGGCATTCCCGCTGTCGCTTCGCGGCATCAAGCGCACCTTCGTGCAGGGCGATCGCCGCCTCGAGGTGTTGCGCGGCATCACCCTCGATCTCAAGGCCGGCGAGATCGTCGCCCTGGTGGGGCAGTCGGGCAGCGGCAAATCCACGCTGTTGCACATCGCCGGTCTGCTGGAGCGCCCGGACGAAGGCGAGATCGTCGTGGACGGCAAGCCGGCTGTCGCCGCGTCCGACCGCGAGCGCACGGCGCTGCGGCGGCGGTTCCTGGGCTTCGTCTACCAGTATCACCACCTGCTGCCGGAGTTCTCGGCGATCGAGAACGTGATGCTGCCGCAGATGCTGAACGGCCGCAGCCGACGGGAGGCGCGCGCCCGCGCCGCGGAGCTTTTGGCGATGGTGCAGCTCAAGGATCGCGCCGACCACCGGCCGGGACGCCTGTCGGGTGGCGAGCAGCAGCGCGTGGCGATTGCGCGCGCCGTGGCCAACAGCCCGCGCGTGCTGCTGGCCGACGAGCCCACCGGCAATCTCGACGCCTCGACGGCGGACACGGTCTTCCGCCAGCTTCTGTCCCTGGTGCGCGATACCGGCATGGCGGCGCTCGTCGCGACGCACAATCCCGACCTGGCGGCGCGCATGGACCGCACGGTGACGCTGCGGGAAGGCGTACTGTCATCCTGAGCGCAGTGAGATTTCGCCTCGTTTTCCACAAGATGAGCGCGCCATAGTGCGCCGTGCCCCTCGCTGATTTCATCCATCTGAAAGTCCGCTCCGCCTATTCGCTCACGGAAGGCGCGAACAAGGTCGACAAGATCGTCGCGCTGGCCAAGGAGCAGGCGATGCCCGCGGTCGCCGTCACCGACCGCAACAACCTGTTCGGCGCCCTGGAGTTCTCGCAATATGCGGCCAAGGCCGGCATCCAGCCCATCATCGGCTGCGATCTCGGCATTCGCCGCGAGGAGGAGGGCGGCATCGCCACGGCGGGCAAGGTCTTGCCGGCTGATTGGCTGACGCTGCTGGTGCAGAGCGAGGAGGGCTACCTCAATCTGATGCGGCTGGTGAGTCGGGCCCATCTGGAGTTCAAGGTGGGGTCGCTGTCGGCCTTGCCGCTCGGGGAGTTGGCCGGCCACACCCACGGGCTGCTGGCGCTGGTCGGCAGCGCGGGCAGCGGCGTCGGCCGGCTGCTGGCCTCGGGCCAGGGGCCTGCCGCGACCCATCAGCTGGAGCGGCTGCAGGCCCTGTTCGACGGCCGGCTTTATATCGAGCTGCAGCGCCATGGCGAGGACGCCGAACGGCGCATCGAGGAGCCGCTGCTCGATCTTGCCTATGCCCGCGGCTTGCCGCTGCTTGCGACCAACGACGTGCATTTCCCCAGGGCTTCGATGTACGAGGCGCATGACGTGCTGCTCTGTATCGAGCAGGGCGCCCATATCGAGGATCCCAACCGCCGTCGGCTCACGCCGGAGCATTATTTCAAGTCGGCGGCCCAGATGCGTGAGGTCTTCGTCGACCTGCCGGAGGCCTGCGACAACACCCTGGTGGTCGCCCAGCGCTGCGCCTACATGCCGGCGCCGCGCAAGCCGATCCTGCCGCGCTACACCAAGCTCGCCGGCCGCGCTGAAAAGGACGCGCTGCAAGAAATGGCCGAGAGCGGTCTTGCCGCGCTGCAGAAAAGCGGGCGGCTGGCGCCGGATATCGAGTTCAAGAAGTATCAGGATCGGCTCGCCTACGAGCTGGGCATGATCGAGAAGATGGGCTTCTCGGGTTACTTCCTGATCGTCGCCGACTTTATCCAGTGGGCCAAGGACAACGGCATTCCCGTTGGGCCCGGCCGCGGGTCGGGTGCGGGCTCGCTGGTCGCCTGGTCGCTCAAGATCACCGACCTCGACCCGCTGCGCTGGGGCCTGCTGTTCGAGCGCTTCCTCAACCCCGAGCGCGTGTCGATGCCGGACTTCGATATCGACTTCTGCCAGGACAAGCGCGACCGGGTGATCCGCTATGTGCGCGACGAGTACGGGCACGACCGCGTGGCAGCGATCATCACCTTCGGCAAGCTGCAGGCGCGGGCCGTGCTGCGCGACGTGGGGCGCGTGCTGGGCATGCCCTACGGGCAGGTCGACCGGATCTGCAAGCTTGTGCCCAACAACCCCGCCAAGCCGGTGACGCTCGCCCAGGCGCTGGAAAGTGAGCAGCTCCTGAAGGAGCAGTATGCCGCCGACGAGGAGATCAAGCGCCTGATCGACTTGGCGCTGCAGCTCGAGGGCCTGTATCGCAATGCCTCGACGCACGCCGCCGGGGTGGTGATCGGCGACCGGCCGCTCGACGAGCTCGTGCCGCTCTACCGCGATACCGACAACAAGGAATCGTTGCCGGCCACCCAGTTCAACATGAAATGGGTGGAGACGGCCGGCCTGGTGAAGTTCGACTTCCTCGGCCTGAAGACGCTCACCGTGATCGAGAAGGCCTGCGAGCTGGTCGGCCGCGGCAGGATCGACATCGCCAAGATCCCGCTCGACGACGAGCCGACCTTCAAGATGCTGGCCAAGGGCGATGCCTACGGGGTCTTCCAGATGGAAGGCAGCGGCATGCGCGACATCCTGGCCAAGCTCAAGCCCAACCGCTTCGAGGACCTGATCGCGCTGGTGGCGCTCTATCGGCCGGGGCCGATGGACGACATCCCGACCTATATCAGCGTCAAGAACGGCCAGGAGAAGCCGGATTACCTGCACCCGTCGCTGAAGGGCATCCTGGAGGAGACCTACGGCATCATGGTCTACCAGGAACAGGTGATGCAGATCGCCCAGGTCCTGTCGGGCTATTCGCTGGGCGGCGCCGACCTGCTGCGCCGCGCCATGGGCAAGAAGATCCAGTCGGAGATGGACGCCCAGCGCGCCAACTTCGTCGAGGGCGCCCGCCAGAACAATGTCGAGGAAGCGCGCGCCTCGATGATCTTCGACAAGGTGGCAAAGTTCGCGGGCTACGGCTTCAACAAGTGCCATTCCGCGCCCTACGCCCTGGTCGCCTACCAGACGGCGTATCTCAAGGCCAACTATCCGGTCGAGTTCTTCGCCGCGTCGATGACGCTCGACATGGGCAATGCCGATAAGATCGGCAATTTCCGCCGCGAATTGGAGCGCCTGCAGATCCCGCTGCTGGCGCCCGACATCAACAGATCGATGGCGGAGTTCGCCGTCGAGACGACGCCGGAGGGCAAGAAGGGCGTGCGCTATGCACTGGCCGCCATCAAGGGCGTTGGCCGCGACGCGATGGCCCGGCTGGCGGAGGAACGCGCCGCCAATGGTCCGTTCAAGGACCTGTTCGACGTCGCCGAGCGCCTCGACCAGCGGGTGATCAACAAGCGTCTGCTCGAGAGCCTGGTGAAGGCGGGCGCCTTCGATTCGCTGAACAAGAATCGGGCCCAGACCTTCGGCGCCGTCGAGGCCTTGTCGCGCCACTCGCAGGCCACGCACGAGGCGCGCGGCAGCAACCAGAACAATCTGTTCGGCGACGACACTGCGCAACGGCGTCCACCGCTGCCCAAGGTGCCGGACTGGGCGCCGATGGAGAAGCTGCAGAACGAGTTCGCGGCCATCGGCTTCTATCTCTCTTCGCATCCGCTGGCAGCCTACGAGCGCAGCCTGCAGCGGCTGGGCGTCACTCGCGCCGCCGACCTGCCCTCGCTCCTGGCGCGCGGCGCCCCGGGCCGGATCAAGCTTGCCGGCACGGTCATCGATCGCCAAGAGCGCACCTCGGCCAAGGGCAACCGCTTCGCCTTCGTGCAGTGCTCGGACCAGTCGGGCGCCTTCGAGCTCACAGTGTTCAGCGAGCTTCTGGGCAGCAAGCGCAATCTCCTGGAGGCGGGGCAGGCGGTGCTGGTTTCGGCTGACGGACGGCTGGATGGCGAGCAGGTGAAGCTTACGGCGCAGTCGGTCGAAAAGCTCGAGGATGCCGTCGCCAGCGCCGCCGCCGGCTTGCGCATCATGCTGTCCGATCCAGCGGCGCTGGAGACGCTCCGCAAGGCCCTGGACGGCAAGCGCGGCCGCGGTCGCGTCACTCTGGTCGTGCCGATGACGGATGATGCAGAAGCCGAAGTGACCTTGCCCGGCACCTATTCCATCGCAGGCGGTCTGCGCGACGCGATCGGCGGCCTGCCGGGCATTACGCAGGTCGAGGAGATTTGAGCCGGCAGCCGGGCCTCTTCGAGCAGGCGGCTCCGCCGCGGCGTCGGGCGGCCGCTGCGGGAGAGGTGAATCCGGCGTGGGACTCGCCGCTGCTGCAGGCACCGGCGCTGCCTGTCGACATCAGGCTCGGCACCTCGTCGTGGTTCTTTCCCGGCTGGCGTGGGCTCGTCTATGAGGGCCTCCATCCGCAGGTGGCGTTGAGCCGAAAGGGATTGGCGGCCTATGCCCAGATCCCCCTGCTGCGAACCGTGAGCCTCGACCGGACCTTTTACGCGCCGATCTCCGCCGTCGACTATCGGCGCTACGCCGACCGGGTTCCGGATCATTTCAGCTTCGTGGTCAAGGCGCCGGCGCTGGTATGCGATGCGATGATGCGTGACGAGGAGGGGAGGGGGAAGGTGGCCAATCCCCATTTCCTCGATGCCGCCATCGCCGCTCGCGAATTCGTCCTGCCTTGCCTTGAAGGGCTGGGCGCCAAGGCCGGCCCCCTGGTGTTCCAAGTCTCACCGCTGCCGCGCAATCTGGTCGAGGAGGCGGCCACGCTGGTCGAGCGCCTGGCGGCCTTCTTTGCCGCCCTGCCGCGGGAGATCGGCCGGCACCGGCCGCTCTACGCCCTCGAACTGCGCAATTCGGAGCTGCTGACGCCGCGGCTGATGAAGATGCTGGCCGGTGCCGACGTACGCTACTGCGTCGGCCTGCATGACCGCATGCCCGAGGTCGAGCGGCAGGAGACGGCGCTCAAGGCGCTCGACGGCGAGATGCCGGGCCCGCTGGTCGTGCGCTGGAACCTGCATCGCGGCTTCCTCTACCAGGCCGCTCGGCAGCGCTACGAGCCCTTCGACAAGCTGGTCGATGAGGATACCGAGACTCGCCGCATCCTTGCTCGCATGGCGGCCGAGGCTTTCAAGACCGGCCAAAAGACCTGGATCACGGTCAACAACAAGGCCGAGGGTAGCGCTCCGCTTTCCATCCTCAAGCTGGCGGAGGAGATCGACCGAGATTTACGCACGATGGACGCATAATTTATTTGGGAGTCCTATACGGCGCCCAAATATTAGTGTTTTCCCATAAGACCTTGATTTTGCTGCCACTTGCAATCCGGCCGATAAGCCTTTAGAACCACGCCCACTTCGCACGCGGGTTTGCGGTCGACGGGGAGACTTCCCGTCGCTCGCTCCGGTGTCCGCCGCTGCTCTTGAGCAAGGAGGACGACGCCCGCGGAGGCTCAACCGGAAAAGGAGAAACGGCATGGCTATGCCGACTTTCACGATGCGTCAGTTGCTGGAGGCAGGTGTCCATTTCGGCCACCACACCCGGCGTTGGAACCCCAAGATGAAGCCGTACCTGTTCGGGGTGCGCAACGGGGTCCATATCATCGATCTCACCAAGACCGTGCCGCTGCTCGAGCAGGCGCTGCTGCAGGTCCGCCAGGTCGTGGCCAATGGCGGGCGCGTGCTGTTCGTCGGCACCAAGGCCGCCGCCGCCGAGCGCATCGCCGACGCCGCCAAGCGCTGTGGCCAGTACTACGTCAATCACCGCTGGCTGGGCGGCATGATCACCAACTGGCAGACCATTTCCGCCTCGATCAAGCGGCTGCGCGAGCTTGACGATCGGCTGAAGGGCGATGTCATCGGTCTTACCAAGAAGGAGCAGCTCGACCTTACGCGCGAGCGCGACAAGCTCGAGCGCTCGCTGGGCGGCATCAAGGAGATGGGCGGCACGCCCGACATGCTGTTCATCATCGACACCAACAAGGAGGCCATCGCAGTCCAGGAAGCGCGCAAGCGCGGCATCCCGATCGTGGCGGTGCTCGACAGCAACTCCGATCCTGACGGCATCGACTACCCGATCCCGGGCAACGACGACGCCATCCGGGCGGTGTCGCTCTATTGCGAGCTGCTGTCGGGCGCCGTGCTCGACGGCATCCGCGCCGAGATCGCAGCCTCGGGCGGCGATGTCGGCGAGCTCGGCGAGCCGCCGGCCGAGGAGGTCCCGCCTCCGGCCGAGGAGACAGGCGCCGAGGCATCGCCGGCCGAATAGCCGGCCCTCATCTTCGAGGATTGAACGGGGGCCGGTCGGAAGACCGGCCCCAATTGCACTCGCTGGGTCGCATGAACGGAGCAAGACATGGCTGAGATCACCGCTTCCCTGGTCAAGGAACTGCGCGAGAAGACCGGCGCGGGCATGATGGACTGCAAGAAGGCGCTGAACGAAGTGCAGGGCGACCTCGAAAAAGCCGTCGACTGGCTGCGCACCAAGGGGCTGTCCGCCGCCGCCAAGAAGGCGGGCCGCGTCGCGGCCGAAGGCCTGATCGGCGTGGCCGCCAGCGGCAATCGCGGCGCCGCCATCGAGGTCAATGCCGAGACGGACTTCGTGGGCCGCAACGAAACCTTCCAGAAGTTCGTGGCTGCGACTGCGCGCATCGCGCTCGACAACGGCAGCGACATGACCAAGATCGCCGCCGCACCGTTCCCCGGGACCGGCCGCGGCGTGCAGGGCGAGCTCACCAACCTGATCGCCACCATCGGCGAGAACATGTCGTTGCGCCGGGCCGCCGCCCTTTCGGTCTCCGATGGCGTCGTGGTCGCCTATGTGCACAACTCGGTGGCGCCCGATCTCGGCAAGATCGGCGTGCTGGTGGCTCTCGAATTGGCGGGCGACAAGGCCAAGCTCGGTGCGCTCGCCAAGCAGCTCGCCATGCATGTGGCGGCGGCCAACCCGCTTTCGCTCACCGTGGCCGATCTCGACAAGGCGGCGATCGAACGCGAGCGCGCGGTGTTGGCCGAGAAGGCCGGCCAGAGCGGCAAGGCGGCTGATATCATCGCCAAGATGGTCGAGGGGGGCTTGCGCAAGTTTCATCAGGAGGTGGTGCTGCTCGAGCAGCTCTTCGTCATGGACAACAAGACCCGGGTCGCCAAGGTCGTCGACGATGCCGCCAAGCAGGTCGGCGCGCCTGTACGGCTGGCCGGCTTCCTGCGGTTCGCCTTGGGCGAGGGCATCGAGAAGAAATCCGAGGATTTCGCCGCAGAGGTGGCTGCCCAACTCAAGAAGTAGTATGAAATCCGCACCGGCGCGCGGGCGACAGGCCCGCGCCGCCCAAGAAACCGTGTTCAGAGGCATCTGATGCCGTCGGCTCCCCGCTATCGCCGCGTCCTGTTGAAACTCTCGGGCGAGGGATTGATGGGGACTCGCGAATACGGCCTCGATCCGGCCATGGTCTCCATGGTTGCCCAGGAAGTGAAGGCCGTGCACGGAATGGGGGTTCAGGTTTGCCTGGTGATCGGCGGCGGCAATATCTTTCGCGGCGTTTCGGCAGCCGCCTCGGGCATGGACCGGGCGAGCGGCGATTACATGGGCATGCTGGCCACGGTCATCAATTCACTTGCCATGCAGAGCGCCCTGGAGCGCCAGGGCCTGCAGACCCGCGTGCAGTCGGCCATCCCGATGACGACGGTATGCGAGCCCTATATCCGCCGACGCGCGGCGCGCCATATGGAAAAGGGCCGCGTGGTGATCTTCGCCGCCGGCACCGGCAACCCTTTCTTCACCACCGACACCGCCGCAGCACTGCGGGCGGCGGAGATGAGCGTGGACGCCATGCTCAAGGGCACGCAGGTGGACGGGGTCTATTCGGCCGACCCGCGCAAGGAGGCGGGCGCCAAACGCTACGACACGCTGAGCTACATGGACGTACTGTCGCGCGACCTCCAGGTCATGGATGCCTCGGCGATTTCGCTTGCCCGCGAGAACCGCATCCCGATCATCGTATTCGATATCCACAAGCCCGGCGCATTCGCCGCGACGATGCGCGGGGAGGGGACCTTCACCATCATCAAGGACGAGGGCTGACATGACCGCGGACCTCACGGAACTCGAGAAGCGCATGCAGGGCGCGATGGACGCCTTGAAGAAGGATTTGGGAGGCCTGCGGACCGGCCGCGCCTCGGTTAACCTGCTCGACCCGGTGATGGTCGAGGCCTACGGGCAGCGCATGCAGTTGAACCAAGTCGGCACGGTGAGCGCGCCCGAGCCGCGCCTGCTCACCGTCAATGTCTGGGACAAGGGCCTGGTCGTCTCGACCGCCAAGGCGATCCGCGAGGCCGGTTTGGGACTCAACCCGGCTCCCGACGGACAGATGATTCGTATTCCGATTCCCGAACTCACCAGCGAGCGGCGTGCCGAGCTTGCCAAGCTTGCCCACAAATACGCCGAACAGGGGCGCGTCGCGGTGCGCAACGTGCGGCGCGACGGCATGGAAGCGCTGAAGAAAGCCGAGAAAGACCACAAGATCTCACAGGACGAGCATCGACAGAAGTCGGACGAGGTGCAAAAGCTCACCGACCGCTACGTCAAGCAGGTCGACGACGTACTCGCCCACAAGGAAAAAGAGATCAAGACAGTCTGATGTCCACTGCGTCTCTGCCCGCCAATCCGGACCCCTCGCCGGGTCCCAACCATGTCGCCATCATCATGGATGGCAATGGAAGATGGGCGAAGGCGCGTGGCCTGCCGCGGGTCGCCGGCCATCGACGCGGCGCCGAGGCGGTGCGCCGCGTCGTGCGTGGCGCGGGCGAACTCGGCATCCCCATATTGACGCTGTTCGCCTTCTCAACCGAGAACTGGACGCGGCCGGCCGATGAGGTGAACGACCTGATGGGGCTGCTGCGCCACTATCTGCGCAGCGAGCTCGAGGAGCTGCTCAAGAACGGCGCGCGTCTGCGGGTCGTCGGCGATCGCGAAGGCCTCCCGCGTGACATCGTGCGCGACATCTCCGATGCCGAAGGGATGACCCGCGCCAACAGCCGGATAGACGTGAATCTCTGCATCAACTACGGCGCCCGCGCGGAGATCGTCCGGGCGGTTCGCAGTCTCGCGCGGCAGGCCGCGAAGGGCCGACTGTCGCCCGACCTCATCGACGAGAATCTCTTCGAACGCGAGTTGCTGACGGCGGGCGTGCCCGATCCCGACCTGCTGATCCGTACCAGCGGCGAGCAGCGCATCAGCAACTTCCTTCTTTGGCAGTGTGCCTATGCGGAGCTGGTGTTCGTCGACACCTTGTGGCCGGATTTCGGCAAGGAGCATCTGGAGCAGGCGATCGCCGAATTTCGCCGGCGCGAGCGGCGTTATGGCGGCGTCGGCGGCTGACGCGCCTATGGCGCGCGCCGAGCGATATCGAGGCCTGCTTCCGCGGATCGTCTCGTCGCTGATCCTGGGGCCGCTCCTGCTGGCGGCGATCTGGTTCGGCTTTCCGTGGATCGACCTGATCGCCGCGCTGGCGGCGCCGCTGATGGTATCGGAATGGGCGCGGCTCACGCGCGGCCGGCCGGTCGTGCGGGGCCTGGCCGTTCTTTATGCATTGGCGGCGCTCGTGGCGCTGCTCTGGCTGCGTCACCAGCCGCCGTTGGGACGTGAAACCGTGATGTGGATCGTCTTCTGCATCTGGGCGACCGACATCGGCGCCTATGTCGTCGGCCGGGCGGTGGGGGGCGCCAAGCTCGCGCCAAGCATCAGTCCGGGCAAGACCTGGGCCGGGCTGGTCGGCGGCATGGCCTGGGCGGCGGTCGCCAGCGCCGCCGTGGGCTATGCCTTCGGGCTGGGGGGAACCATCCACCTCGCCGTGATCGGCGCGGGTCTGGCGGTGGTCGGCCAGATAGGCGATCTTGTCGAATCGGCGGCCAAGCGCAGCGCCGGCGTGAAGGACAGCGGTACGCTGATCCCCGGCCACGGCGGCCTGCTCGACCGTATCGATGGCCTCGTCGCCGCGCTTGTGGTGGTGGCGCTGGTGCGATTGCTCGTCAATGGACAATGGCCATGGACATGAACATCACAGAATGGTCGGCACCGTCGCGCGATCGGCCGCGCGGCGTGACGATCCTCGGTTCGACCGGATCGGTCGGCCAGAGCACTGTCGACCTGATCGCGCGCGAGCCCGAATGCTATCGGGTCGAAGCGCTCGTCGCCGGCAATTCAGTCGAGGCCCTGGCCGAGCAGGCCCGCCGGCTGAACGCCCGTCTTGCCGTGGTTGCCAATCCACAGCGCTACCGGGCGCTCAAGGACGCGCTGGCCGGCACGCCCATCGAGGTCGCCGCCGGCCCCGAGGCGGTGGTGGAAGCAGCCGAGCGGCCGGCCGAGTGGGTGATGGCGGCGGTCGTGGGTTTCGCCGGGCTCAAATCGACCCTGGTCGCCGCGCGGCGCGGCGCCATCGTGGCGCTCGCCAACAAGGAAGCGCTGGTCTGTGCCGGGCATTTGCTGACCGAGACCATCGAGGAGTTGGGCGGCGTCCTGCTGCCGGTCGATTCGGAGCACAACGCGATCTTCCAGGTGTTCGAGCCGCGGCACCGCCAAGCGATCGATCGCCTGATCCTGACGGCTTCGGGGGGCCCGTTCCGGAACTGGTCGCTGGCCGACATGGCCGAAGCGACGCCGGAGCAGGCGCTCGCCCATCCCAACTGGGATATGGGCGCCAAGATCTCGATCGATTCGGCCACCATGATGAACAAGGGGCTGGAGCTCATCGAGGCGCACCTGCTGTTCGGCCTGCCGGCCGCGCAGGTTGAGATCGTCGTCCATCCCCAGTCGGTGATTCACTCCATGGTGGCCTATACGGACGGTTCGGTGCTGGCCCAGCTCGGCACGCCCGACATGAGGGTGCCCATCACCCATGCGCTGGGCTGGCCGTCACGCATCGAGGGTCCGGCGGCGCGGCTGGAATTCGCCGGCCTGTCGGCGCTCACGTTCGAACGGCCCGATTCCGGCCGCTTTCCGTCCCTACGGTTGGCGCGTGAGGCCTTGGTGACCGGCGGATTTGCACCCATCGTGCTGAACGCAACCAACGAAGCGGCTGTCGCGGCGTTCCTGGCGCGCCGCATCGGGTTCCTCGATATCGCCCGCATCGTCGAGGATGTGATGGCGGGATGGCACCGGCTGTCGGAACCGGTGGAATCGCTTCAGCAGATCCATGCGGTTGATCAGGAGGCTCGTTCCCGCGCCGAAAGAGCCTTTCAGGATAGATCGCCAAGCAATTGAAGTAGCAAACAATTCGTGATGTATTGAATCATGCACAGCATCGTCAGCTTGTTCACGACCTACTTGCCGTATTTCATCCTGGTGTTGACGCTGCTGGTGTTCGTGCATGAGTTCGGCCACTATTGGGTAGCCCGTCGCTTCGGCATCCATGCCGAGGTGTTTTCCATCGGTTTCGGCCCCGAACTGTTCGGATGGACCGATCGAAGCGGCACGCGCTGGAAGATCTCGGCCATCCCGTTGGGCGGCTACGTGAAGTTCCTGGGCGACGGCGATGCGACCAGCGCCACGCAGTCAAGTGAGCCGCTGCCGGCCGACCTGCAACGGCGCGCCTTCTTCAACCAGCCGCTCTACGCGCGCGCCGCGGTCGTCCTGGGCGGTCCGCTGGCCAACCTGGTGTTTGCCTTCATCCTGCTGACGGCTGTTTTCTTCGTCGCAGGCGAGCCCTATTCGCCGCCCATCGTCGCGGTGCAGGCCGATGGGCCGGCGGCGAAGGCAGGCCTGCGCTCCGGCGATGAGATCGTGCGGCTGGGCGACCAGCCGATCGACCGTTACGAGGACGTCCAGGAATCCCAATTCCTCTACTGGACCAAGCCGATGGAGGTCGAATATCGGCGCGGCAACCAGCTCCTGCATGGCGAGATCGTTCCGCAATTCTGCGAGCGCACCGACAAGTACAACAACACGGTGCGCTTCGGCGATCTCGGCATGGACCAGTACATCCGGCCGGTCGTCGGCGGCTTCACACCCAACAGCCCGGCCGAGGCGGCGGGGTTGAAGGTCGGCGACCTGCTGCTCGCGATCGACGGCAAGCCGGTCGGCTATTTCTCGCATATTCCGGAACTGATCGGCGATCGCGGCGGCAAGCCGGTGAGCGTGACGTACGACCGCGACGGCAAGCGCTACGAGACCACCCTGGTGCCGGTCGCCGACAAGACGCTCGACTGTGCCGGCAAGGAGCACATGGTCGGCCGCATGCGGGTGCGGCCGGCGAGCGTCACCGAGTTGCGCAGCCATGGTGTGGTGGGCGCGATGGGCGCCGGCGTGCGCCAAGTGTGGACCATGACCAGCATGTTCTACACGTCGTTGGCCCAGATCCTGACCGCGACCCGGCCGGTCGACGAGCTGGGCGGGCCGATCCGTATCGCCAAGGCGGCGGGCGAGGCGTCATATGCCGGCTGGACCGGCATCCTCAACCTCGTGATCGCCCTCTCGGTCGTGCTCGGCGTGTTCAACCTGCTGCCGGTGCCGATGCTCGATGGGGGACATCTTGCGATGTATCTCTATGAAGCCGTGCGTGGCAAACCGCTCAGCCTCAGGGCGCAGGAACTCGGCCTCAAGGTCGGCTTTGCCTTGGTGATCGGCATGGCGCTGATTGCGACGTTCAACGACATCAGGATGTTGTTGCGCTAAACCTGCCCGACGTGGTGGGCGCGCATCGGGGGACAATAAGGGGTGGTCATGTCGTTGGTGCCGGTTTATGACCAGTGTTCCTGAAATCGGCCGGCAGGTCTGAAAGGTGCCGGGGGTGCGTTTGATCCTTCGTTGGGCTGTATTGGCCGTTGCTGCGGTTCTCGCATTCAGTGCGACGGCGCATGCGCAGCGCGGCGCGCCGACGGCGGCGGCGACAGGCGGCGTGATTACCGCCATCCAGATCCAGGGCAATGTCCGAGCCGAGCCCGAGACGATTCGTTCCTATCTCCAGCTCAAGGAAGGCCAGCCCTACGACGCGGCGGCGGCCGACCGTTCGTTGAAGGCGCTGTTCGCCACCGGGCTCTTCTCGGACGTCGTGATCGAAATGCAGGGCTCGACCCTGGTGGTGAAGGTCACGGAGAACCCGATCATCAACCGCGTCGCGTTCGAGGGGAACAGCAAGATCGAGGACGACAAGCTGCGCGACGAAGTGCAGTCCAAGCCGCGGCAGGTCTTCACGCGCGCGCGCGTGCAGGCCGATGTCGAGCGCATCCTCACCATCTATCGCCGCAGCGGCCGCTACAACGCCTCGGTCGAGCCCAAGGTCATCAAGCTGGAGCAGGGCCGCGTCGACCTCGTCTTCGAGATCAACGAGGGCGACGTGACGGGCGTGCAGCGCATCAGCTTCGTCGGCAACGAGCATTTCAGCGACGGCACGCTGCGCGGCAAGATCCGCACCAGCGAGAGCGCCTGGTGGCGCTTCCTGTCGTCGGATGACCGCTACGACCCCGATCGCCTCAACCTCGACCGCGAGCTGCTGCGCAAGTTCTACCTCTCCGAAGGTTATGCCGATTTCCGCGTCGTGTCGGCGGTCGCGGAGCTGGCGCCCAATCGGCAGGGCTTCTTCATCACCTTCACCATCAGTGAGGGCGAGCGCTACAAGTTCGGCAAGGTCGATGTGGCGACCCGCTTCCAGGGACTGGATATCGACACGCTGAAGAGCTACGTGACGATGGCCGAGGGCGAGTGGTACGACGCCAACGAGGTCGAGAAGACGGTGTCGGCGCTGTCCGACGTCGTCGGGTCGCTCGGCTATGCCTTCGTCGACGTGCGCCCCAACATCCGCCGCAACAAGGACAAGCTAACGATCGACGTGACCTTCGACATCCAGGAAGGGCCGCGCGTCTATGTCGAGCGCATCAACATCTCCGGCAACACGCGCACCCTGGACAAGGTGATCCGCCGCGAGTTCCGCCTGGCCGAAGGCGACGCCTTCAGCACCGCCAAGGTGCGCCGCAGCCAGGAGCGCCTGCGCAACCTCGGCTTCTTCGAGAAGGTCGACATCTCCGCCGCGCCCGGATCGGCGCCCGACAAGACCAACCTCGAGGTCCAGGTGGTCGAGCAGAGCACCGGCGACATCTCGTTCGGCGCGGGCTATTCGACGACCTCGGGCGTCCTCGGCGACATTTCGCTCAAGGAGCGCAATCTGCTCGGCAAGGGCCAGGAGCTGCGCCTCGGCCTGTCGATCGGCACCTTGAGCACCTTGATCGATCTCAGCTTCACCGAGCCCTATTTCCTGGATCGGCCCATGTCGGCCGGCTTCGACGTCTTCCGGACGTCGAACGATCGGCAGTCCGTCGCCTCCTACAACGACTCCAGCATCGGCTTCGCGTTGCGCGCCGGCTGGGCCTACACCGAGCATACCAGGCAGAACGTCCGCTATACGCTGCGGCAGACCAACATCTACAACGTCCAGCCCTGGGCCTCCTGGGTCGTGCAGGCCAATGCCGGCCTCTCGACGGTTTCCGAAATCTCCGAGACGGTCTCCTGGGACACCCGCGACACGCGCCTCAACACCACCAAGGGGCTGCTGGTGCGCAACTCGGTGGCGATCGCGGCCCTGCCCGGCACGGAGCAATACTTCCGCACGACCGCCGACGCGGTCTACTACCAGACCATCATTGAGGATTTCGTGGCGTCGATCGGCGGCTCGGTCGGCCTGGTCCTGCCCTACAACAACTCCTCGCTCCGCCTGAACAACCTGTTCTTCATCGGCGGCGACACCTTGCGCGGCTTCAGGGTCGGCGGCATCGGTCCCCGCGATGTCGGTCACGGCCGATGCGCTGGGCGGCACCTATTTCTACACCGGTACCGGCGAGCTCAGCTTTCCGCTCGGCCTGCCCAAGGAGCTCGGCATCTTGGGCAAGGCATTCGTCGATGTCGGCTCGCTGTGGGGCCTTGGCGGCCCGGCGGCCTACAGCGACACGGTTCTCACCAGCAACACGATGCGCGTTGGCGCGGGTCTTGGCATCCAATGGATATCGCCATTCGGCCCGATCCGTATCGACTATGCCGTTCCGGTCGTGAAGGACCCCTGGGACAGGACCGAGAACATCCGTTTCAGCTTCGGCACGCGTTTCTGAGGGACGCCGCTGTCATGAACATGCAGACCGACAAGACCAGCCTGGCAGGAACGACGGATGTCGACATAAGTCGGATCCTGCAGATGATCCCGCACCGCTATCCCATGCTGATGGTCGACCGCGTCACCGACATGCGGCTCGACCACAGCGCCGTCGGCATCAAGAACGTCAGCATCAACGAGCCCTTCTTCCAGGGGCATTTCCCGTCCGAGCCGGTGATGCCGGGCGTGCTGATCGTCGAGGCCATGGCGCAGACGGCCGCCGTGCTGGTCGTCGCCACCTTCGGCGCGGAGTCCGAGGGCAAGCTGGTCTATTTCATGTCGATCGACGGGGTGCGCTTTCGCCGGCCGGTGGTGCCGGGCGATCGCCTCGAGCTGCGGGTGGAGAAGATCCAGAGCCGCGCCAATGTCTGGAAGTTCTCGGGCAAGGCGATGGTCGAGGGCAAGATCGCCGCGGAGGCGACCTTCGCCGCCATGATTCGCGACAGGTAGAGGAGGGGACGATGCCCGATACGGCAGCGAACTACCGCATGCTGCATACGATGATCCGCGTGAAGGATCTCGACAAGTCGCTCGCCTTCTATACCGGCCCGATGGGCATGAAGCTGCTGCGCAAGCGCGACGTGCCCGAGGGCAAGTACAGCCTGGCCTTCGTCGGCTACGGCGACGAGAAGGAACACTGCGTGGTCGAGCTGACCCACAACTGGGATCAGGAGAAGCCTTACGAGCTCGGCACGCGGCTTCGGCCATCTCGCCGTCGGCGTGCCCGACGTCTATGGGCTGTGCGAGCAGATCGGCAAGGCCGGCGGCAAGGTCACGCGCGCGCCCGGCCCGGTGAAGTTCGGCACCACGGTGATCGCCTTCGTCGAGGATCCCGACGGCTACAAGATCGAGCTGATCGAGCGGAAGTAGGGCCGGGTCGACTGAGATCAGATTCCAGATGCCAGGCGGCGGCGAGCAGCGCCAGCGCGCCCGCCGCGGCCACGACGACCATGCGCAGCAGCACGCTGGCCTGCCGGACGTTGTCGTTCGCCGGCCGGCCGAGCCGCACGACGCGCGGCATCGGCCTGGGATTCTGCGTGGCCGCCCAGGTCGTTGCCCGGCGCGGTCCCTGCGATGATCTTGCCATGTCTTCTCGCTTTCCTCCCGGATAGCGATCAGCCCCTCATGTGCAGCGGCTTGTAGGGTCGTTCGGTCTGACCGTTATAGAGCTGGCGCGGGCGGCCGATCTTCTGGTCGGGATCCTCGATCATCTCGTTCCACTGCGAGATCCAGCCGACCGTCCGCGCCACGGCGAACAACACGGTGAACATCGAGGTCGGGATGCCGATCGCCCGGAAGATGATGCCCGAGTAGAAGTCGACGTTGGGATAGAGCTTCTTGGAGATGAAGTAGTCGTCCTTGAGCGCGATCTGCTCCATCTCCATGGCCAGCTCGAGCAGCGGATCGTGCTCGATGCCGAGCGACGTCAGCACCTCGTGGCAGGTCTGGCGCATGACCTTGGCGCGCGGATCGTAGTTCTTGTAGACGCGATGGCCGAAGCCCATCAGGCGGGTGTGGTCCTGCTTGTCCTTCACCCGGGACAGGAAGCCCGGGATGTTCTGCTTGCCGCCGATCTCGTTCAGCATGTTGATCACGGCCTCGTTGGCGCCGCCGTGGCTCGGGCCCCACAGCGAGGCGATGCCGGCGGCGATGCAGGCGAACGGGTTGGCGCCCGAGGAGCCGGCGAGGCGCACCGTCGAGGTCGAGGCGTTCTGCTCGTGATCGGCATGCAGCATCAGGATGCGGTCCATCGCCTTCTCGAGCACCGGGTTGATCTCGTACTCCTCGGCCGGCACCGAGAACATCATGCGCAGGAAGTTGGCGGAGTAGGACAGGTCGTTGCGCGGATAGATGAAGGGCTGGCCGACCGAGTACTTGTAGGCCATGGCGGCGATGGTCGGCATCTTGGCGACCAGCCGGTAGGAGGCGACCATGCGCTGGTGCGGATCGTTGATGTCGAGCGAGTCGTGATAGAAGGCCGACAGCGCGCCGACCACGCCGCAGCACACCGCCATCGGATGGGCGTCGCGCCGGAAGCCGCGATAGAAGGTGCTGAGCTGCTCATGGACCATCGTGTGGTTGGTGATGTCCTTGACGAACTTCTCCTTCTGCGCCTTGGTCGGCAGCTCGCCCTTCATCAGGAGGTAGCAGACCTCCATGAAGTCGCTCTGCTCGGCGAGCTCGGCGATGTTGTAGCCGCGATAGAGCAGCACGCCCTCGTCGCCGTCGATGTAGGTGATCTTCGAGCCGCACGAGCCGGTCGAGGTGAAGCCGGGGTCGTAGGTGAACATCCCCGACTCGCCGTAGAACTTGCGGATATCGACCAGACGCGGCCCGATCGTGCCGTGGATGATGGGCATTTCGTAGGATTTGCCGGTTTCGTTGTCGGTCAGCGTCGCAGTCGATTTGGCCATTGGGGAACTCTTTCGGGCTCGAATTGGCGGGTTCGGCGGCACCCTAACAAGCCGCCTCCGGAGGCGCAATTGTGCCGCCAAACCGCTATTTCGCGGGGCGTAGCCGGCGCGCGATCCGGCCGTCCATGACGAGCGAGGCCGAGGCCGATCAAGGCCATCCCCGCGAAGTGCCGCGGCTGCAGCCGCTCGCCCAGCACAGCGGCGCCCAGCAGGATGGCGGTGACCGGGATCAACAAGGTAACCAGCAGCAGATTGGTGGCGCCCGCCGCGGCGAGGATGCGGAAATACAGAACATATGCCAGAGCCGTCGACAGCAGCGCGAGGCCGCCCAGCGCCAGCCAGACCGAGGGCGAGGGTGGCGCCGACAGCATCCAGGGCCGATCGACCGCCAGCATGATCGGCAGAATCAACACGGCGCTCGCCGTCACCTGGCCGGCGGCCGCCTCGAGCGGAGCGATGTTCAGGGCCTTGAAGCGGCGGCCATAGAGGCCGGCGAAGGCATAGGACAGGGCGGCGCCGAGGCAGGCGAGTTCACCCCACACGCTCGTGCCGTCGATGAGAAGATCGGGGCCGACCAGCACCGTAACGCCCGCGAAGCCGGCCAGCAGGGCGGCGACCTTGCCGGCGTCGATCTTCTCGTCGTCCGTCAGCCAGTGCGCGACGAGCAGGGTGAAGAGCGGCGTGGTGGCGTTCAGCACCGAGGCCAGGCCCGACGCGATCTCGGTCTGGCCCCAGAAGATCAGGCTGAAGGGCAGCACGTTGTTCAGGAAGCCCATGACGAAATAGGCTGGCCACGGCGCGTTGCGCCGGAACGGGTTGGCGGCCCGCGCGACGAGGACAAGATCGAGGGCAAGCGCCGCCAGGGCCACGCGCGCGAACACGACGGTGAAGGGACGCAATTCGCCGATCGCCACCTTGGCGAAGAAGAAGGAGCCGCCCCACAGGACGGAGAGCGACAGCAGCCAGATCCAGACGCGCAGGGCCATCGCCGGACTTTGCCCGGCGCGGCGCCGCATTCTATCCGCTGGCGGCGAGCAATCTTGCCTTGGTTTCCGCCGGGCCCAGGATCGCCACGACCTCGAAGATGCCGGGCGACACGGTCGAGCCGCTGAGCGCGACGCGCAGCGGCTGGGCGACCTGGCCGAGCTTCACGCCCTCGCTCTCGGCGAAGCGGCGGACCGCCTCCTCGATCTGCTGCTCGCTCCAGTTGGCGGCCTCGGCTTCGAGCGCGTCGGCGAGGCGGCCGAGCAGGGCCCTGGCCTCGGGCGTGAGCTGCGCCCGGGCCTTGTCGTCGGCGATCGGCGGCGCGCCCGCTGCGGGCATAGAAGAGCAGGTTGTCGGCCAGCTCGACCAGGGTGCGCGAGCGCTGCTTGACGCCGTTCATGCCGCGCGCCAGCCGCTCCATCCCGACCGCGTCGACCTTGCCGCCGAGCTGGGCCTCGATGCGCGGCGAGCACCAGCGGCATCAGCTCGGCGTCGGCCATCTCGCGCAGGTAATGCGCGTTGAGGTTGGTGAGCTTGACCGTGTCGAAGCGCGACGCCGAGCGGCCGACGCCCGGCAGGTCGAACCATTCGATCGCCTGCTTGGTCGAGATGATCTCGTCGTCGCCATGCCCCCAGCCCAGCCGCAGCAGGTAGTTGCGCAGGGCGGCGGGCAGGAAGCCCATGTCGCGATAGGCGTCGACGCCGAGCGCGCCGTGACGTTTGCTGAGCTTGGCGCCGTCGGCGCCGTGGATCAGCGGGATGTGCGCGTAGACCGGCTCGGGCCAGCCCATGGCGCGGATGATCTGCAGTTGGCGGAAGGCGTTGTTCAGGTGATCGTCGCCGCGGATCACATGGGTGATGCCCATGTCCTGGTCGTCGACCACGACGGCCAGCATGTAGGTCGGCGTGCCGTCGGCGCGCAGCAGGATCATGTCGTCGAGCTGGGCGTTCTCGACCTTGACCTCGCCCTGCACGGCGTCCTGGATGATCGTCTGTCCGCTCTGCGGCGCCTTGAGGCGGACGACCGGGGCGACGCCCGGCGGCGCTTCCTTCGGGTCACGATCGCGCCAGCGCCCGTCGTAGCGCATCGGCACGCCGGCGCGGCGCTGCGCCTCGCGCATCTCCTCCAGTTCCTGGGGCGAGGCGTAACAATAGTAGGCCTTGCCCTCGGCCAGCATCTGCCTGGCGACCTCGGCGTGGCGCGCCGCGCGCGCGAACTGGTAGGTGACCTCGCCGTCCCAGTCGAGGCCGAGCCAGGAAAGACCGTCGATGATGGCGTCGATGGCGGTCGGCGTGGAGCGCGCGCGGTCGGTGTCCTCGATGCGCAGCAGGTACTTGCCGCCATGGTGGCGGGCGTACAGCCAGTTGAAGAGCGCGGTGCGCGCGCCGCCGATATGCAGGAAGCCGGTCGGCGAGGGGGCAAAACGGGTGACGACTGTCATTGTTCAGGGATAGCGCGGGTTTCGCCACATTTCGGCCGGAAAAGCGCGCCGTAGGTAGGCGAGCGTCCGGACGGAGTCAAACAAGGGAGACGGCGTGGCGGGGGCGCGCACCTGGATCCTCGAGCAGCTCGACGCCGAGCGCAGCCGCTGGATGCTCTGGCTGCCGGTGGCGATGGGCCTGGGCATCGCCGTCTACTTCGAGCTGCCCAGCGAGCCCGCGCTGTGGCTGGGACCGGCGCTGGCCGCCGGCGCCTTCCTTCTGGTGTTCCTGTCGCAGGCCGGCAGCCTCGCCCGGGCGCTGGCGATCGGCGTGATGGTGGCGGCCCTGGGCCTGGGGCTGGTCGCCTGGCGGACGGCGAGCCTGGCCGCGCCCGTGCTCGGCCGACCGCTGTTCAGCGTCAATGTCGAGGGCCGCATCGCCGACATCCAGCGCCTGCCCCAAGGCGTGCGGGTGGTGCTCGAAGCGGTGCGCCTGAAAGGCCGTCATGCGCCGCCGCCGGAGATGACGCCGGTGCGGGTGCGCGTGTCGCTCTCCAGAGGCGCGCCGCCGCTCCATGTCGGCGACCGCCTGCTGGTGCTTGCCAACCTGTCGCCGCCCGCCGGACCGGCCGCGCCCGGCGCCTTCGATTTCCAGAGGGTGGCCTGGTACCAGCAGCTCGGCGCCGTGGGCTATGCGCTGGCGCCGGCAATGGTGATCGAGCCCGGACGGCCCGACGGCATCGTGCGCACGATCGATGCGCTGCGTGCCGACGTCACGGCGCGCATCCTGAAGGCGCTGCCCGGTCCCGAAGGCGGCGTGGCGGCGGCGCTCCTGACCGGCGAGCAGAGCGCCGTCGACAAGGACATCGCCCAGGCCATGCGCGATTCCGGCCTGGCGCACATCCTGTCGATCTCCGGCCTGCACATCGTCTTCGTGGTGGCGCTGGTGATGGGCCTGCTGCGCTACGGCATCGCCCTGGTGCCGCCGCTCGCCCTTCGCATCGACGCCAAGAAGGCGGCGGCGGTGATCGCCCTGCTGGCGGCGCTCTTCTACACGGCGCTGGCCGGCGCGCCGGTGCCGGCGCAGCGCGCCTGCGCCATGGCGGGCTTCGCGCTGCTGGCCATCCTGCTCGACCGCACGGCGCTGTCGATGCGCCTGGTCGCCTGGTCGGCGGTCATCGTGCTGGCGGCGGCGCCCGAGTCGCTGACCGGCGCATCGTTCCAGATGTCGTTCGCCGCGGTGATCGCCCTGATCGCGGCCTGGGAGGCGGGGGCGGCATGGCGACGGCGCCTGCACGAGCGCGCGGAGCTCTCGACCCATCGCTGGCTGTGGCGGATCGGCGCCGGCCTGGCGGCGAGCCTCGCCACCACCCTGGTCGCCTCGATCGCGACCGGCGCCTTCGCCGCCTACCACTTCAACCGCCTGTCGCTGCTCGGCGTCGTCGCCAACATGCTGGGCGTACCGTTGACCGGCTTCTGGATCATGCCGTGGGGGCTGCTCGCCATGCTGCTGATGCCGGTCGGGCTCGAGCACCTCGCGCTGGTGCCGATGGGCTGGGGCATCGAGGGGCTGAACGCCATCGCCCGCACCGTCGGCGGCTGGCCCGATGCAGCGACGCTGGTGCCGTCGCTGCCGGGCGCGAGCCTGTGGTTCCTGACCATCGGCGGCCTCTGGCTGTGCCTGTGGCGTCGCCGCTGGCGATGGGCGGGCCTGCCCGTCGCGGCGGTCGGGCTGCTGCTCGGCCCACCCCCCGCGCCCGACCTGCTGATGAGCGAGGATGGCCGCGTGCTGGGACTGCGCGACGAGAGGGGGGTGGTCCATGTCGCCTCCACCCGCACCGACCGTTTCGTGAGTGACGCCTGGGCGCGGCGCAGCGGCCAGGACGGCGCCAAGCGCTGGACGGCGAGCGCCGAGCAGGAGGCGGCGGGCCTCGGTTGCCACACGGGACTCTGCCGCTGGCGCAAGGGACCGTGGCGCATCGCCCTGGTGAGCGATGACCGGCGGCTGGCCGAAGCCTGCATCAGCGCCGACATCGTCCTCTCGACGGTCGATGCCCAAGGCCATTGCCGCGGGCCGCGGCTGGTGATCGACCGGCGCGATGCCTGGCGCGACGGCGCCCAGGCCTTGTGGCTCGACGAGCTGGGCGTGCGGCGCGAGACGGCCAACGCCCGCCGTGGCGATCGTCCCTGGGTGCCCAACAGCCCGTCGCGGCAGGCCGCGATCAAGGCACCGGGAATTTAGGGCTCAGTTGTAGCGGCGATAGAGGCCGGCCAGTCGGCCCTGGATCTTGACTCGGTCGGGCCCGAAGATCCGCGTCTCATAGGCGGTATTGGCCGGCTCGAGCGCGATCGAGGCGCCCTTCTTGCGCAGCCGCTTCAGGGTCGCCTCGGTGTCGTCGATCAGCGCGACGACGATGTCGCCCGACTCCGCGGTGTCGGCGCTCTTGATGATGGCAATGTCGCCGTTCTGGATGCCGGCCTCGACCATCGAATTGCCCTGGACCTCCAGGCAGTAATGGGCACCCGAGCCGAGCAGGGCGACCGGCACGTCAACCGTCGTGGAGTTGTCGCGCAGCGCCTCGATCGGCGTGCCGGCGGCGATCCGGCCATAGAGCGGCAGGCTGAGCGCCTGCGCCTCATTGGCGACCTGGATGGCGCCTGCCAGCGGCACACGCTCGCCGCGAATGACCTGCGGCACGAAGCCTTCGCGGCTTTCGGCGAGGCCGCGCGCCAGCAGGGGCGTGACATTGGCCGCCGGCATGGCGGCAGCGTCGGGCAGCTTCAGAACCTGCAGGGCGCGCGCACGATGCGGCAGGCGGCGCAGGAAGCCGCGCTCCTCAAGCCCGGTGATCAACCGATGAATGCCGGATTTGGATTTCAGCCGCAGCGCCTCCTTCATCTCATCGAACGAGGGCGACACGCCGTCGTCGTTGAGGCGCTTGTTGATGAACATCAGCAGTTCATTTTGCTTGCGGGTCAGCACCGGCTTCTCCCCGAAATGTTTAGTAGATTTCGGAACAAATCCTGAAACCCGGAACGTGTTCTAGTTTAGTTCCCTGCAAAGGTCAAGTTTTCCAGAGGGACCTGGGGATCAGTAGCCGCCGGGGAGAACAGAAAGATCGATCACGTGGACGATGTCGCCGGCCTTGCGGGCAGGGTCATGGGGCGGTCTCACCAGCAGACCGGAGCACCAGGCGAGCACCGAGAGCATGGAGCTGTCCTGCACCGGATGCGGCTCGACGGTGAGACTGCCGTCGGCGGCGCGCGCGAGCTTCGAGCGGACATAGTCCTCGCGGGTATCGTTCGCCCTGACGTCGACTGCGAGCCGCGCCGGCTCGGTCGCGACGAGGTCGCCGGGCTGGCCGAGCAGGCGATCCAGCGCGGGCTTCAGGAACAACAGCGCGCAGACCATGGTCGACACCGGATTGCCGGGCAGGCCCAGCACGCGGGCGCGATCCCGGACGGCGAACATGAGCGGCTTTCCCGGACGCATGGCGATGCGCCAGAAATCCATGGCGAAGCCCTGCGCTTTCAGCGCCGCCTGCACGAGATCGTGGTCGCCGACCGAGGCGCCGCCCAGGGTGATCAGCAGATCATGCTGGGCGCCGGCGGCGATGCGGTCCTGGATCAGCCGGGCATCGTCGCGGGCGATGTCGAACAGGGTGGCCTCGCCGCCCCAGGCGCGCACCAGCGCGGCCACGGCGATGCCGGAGGAGGAGACGATCTGGTTGCGGCCCACCGGCTCGCCCGGCAGGACGAGCTCGTCGCCGGTCGACAGGATGGCCACGCGCGGCTTTCGATGCACCGCCAGCCAGGGCAGGTTCATGGCGGCGGCGAGCGCCACGTCGCGCGTGGTGAGCCGATGGCCTGGCTGGAAGGGCTGGTCGCCGATCGCGAAGTCGAGCCCTGCCTTGCGGATGTGCCGACCCGGGCGCGGCGCCTCGAGGATGGTGATCGCCTCACCATCCGCCTTGGTGTCCTCCTGGATCACGATGGCGTCGGCTCCCATGGGCAGCGGCCCGCCGGTGAAGATGCGTACCGTCTCGCCAGGCCTGAGCGCCTGGTCGTAGGAGCCGCCGGCGGGCGCCTGGCCGACCAGCCTGAGCGTCGTCGGCACGGCCGGCACGTCCTCGACGCGCACGGCATAACCGTCCATGGCCGACAGGTCGGCCGGCGGCTGGGTGAGGCGCGCGCGCGGCGGTTCGGCCAGCACGCGGCCGGCCGCCTCAGCCACCGACACGATCTCGGCGGGAAGCCTGTCGAAGGCCGCGATCACGCGGGCATGGGCGTCACGAACGGAAAGCATCAGTCGTTGTCGCGCGCTTCAAAGGTTCCAGACTTGCCGCCCGACTTATGTAGGAGGCGAACATCGGAAATCACCATGCCGCGGTCGACCGCCTTGCACATGTCGTAGACCGTGAGCGCGGCGACCGAGGCGGCGGTCAGCGCCTCCATCTCCACGCCGGTGCGGCCCTTGAGCCTGCAGGTCGCCTCGATGTCGACCGCATTGCGCCTGGCATCGAGCGAGAGCTGCACGTCGACCGAACTCAGCGCCAGGGGATGGCAGAGCGGGATCAGGTCAGGCGTCTTCTTGGCGGCCATGATCCCGGCAAGCTGGGCGACCGCCAGCACGTCGCCCTTGGCGGCCTTGCGGTCGCGGATGAGCTTCAGCGTCGCCGGCAGCATGGTGACGCTGGCCCGCGCCACCGCCACCCGCTCGGTCACGTCCTTGGCGCCGACATCGACCATGCGCGCATTGCCGGTGTCGTCGAAGTGCGTGAGCTTCTTGGCCCTCATGCCGCCTTCCGGTCGAGGATTTCGCGCACCGCCGCCTCGACATCGGGCTGGCGCATGAAGCTTTCGCCGATCAGGAAGGCCGAGGCGCCCACCTTGGCCATGCGCAGGAGATCGGCCGGCGAGCCCAGCCCGCTTTCGGCCACCAGCACGCGGTCCTTGGGCACTTTCGGCGCCAGCGCTTCGGTGGTCGCGAGGTCGACCTTGAGCGTCCTGAGGTTGCGGTTGTTCACGCCCACGAGGTCGCCGTCGATCCGGAGCGCGCGGTCGAGCTCCTGGGCATCGTGCACCTCGACCAGCACGTCCATGCCCCATTTGTGCGCCAGCCTGGCGAGCTCGGCGGCCAGCGCATCGTCGAGGCAGGCCATGATCAGCAGGATGCAGTCGGCGCCCAGCGCGCGGGCTTCCGGCACCTGGTAGGGATCGATCATGAAGTCCTTGCGCAGCACCGGCAGCGTCACGGCCGCGCGCGCCTGCACCAGGAACTCGTCCTTGCCCTGGAAGTAGGGCTCGTCGGTCAGGACCGAGAGGCAGGTCGCGCCGCCGCGCTCATAGGCGCGGGCGAGGGACGGGGGATCGAAATCCGGCCGGATCAGGCCCTTGCTGGGCGAGGCCTTCTTGATCTCGGCGATCAGGCCGTAGCGGCCCGACGCGATGGCGGCCTTCAGCGCCTTGGCGAAGCCGCGCGGCGAATCCCGGTCGCGCGCCATCGCCTCGACCATGCGCAGCGGACGCAGCGACATGCGACCGGCGACATGCTGGCGCTTGTCGGCGACGATCCTGGCCAGTGTATCGCTGACGGGCGTATCGCTCATGCACAGATCCTTTGCAGCACCGCCAGGGCGGCGGCCGCCTTGCCCGAATCGATCGACTGGGCGGCCAGCGCCGCGCCCTGAGCGAGGTCCTGCGCCTTACCCGCCACCATCAGCGCCGCGGCGCTGTTCAGCAGCACGATGTCGCGGAACGCGCTCTTCTCGCCGCGCAGCACCTTGTGGATGGCCTCGGCATTGTGCGCGGCATCGCCGCCGCGCAGCGCCTCGATGGTGGCGCGCTTCACGCCAATCTCCTCGGGCGCGATCTCGATCTCGCGCACCGTGCCGCTTTCAAGGGAGGCGGCCCAACTCGTGGTCGTGGTGGTGAGCTCGTCCATGCCGTCCTGGCCGTGCACGACCAGCGCCCGCTCCAGGCCCAGCTGGCCCAGCGCCTCGGCAACGGGCCTGAGCCAGCGGCGGTCGAACACGCCCACGAGCTGGCGCTTGACCAGGGCGGGGTTCGACATCGGTCCCAGCAGGTTGAAGATGGTGCGGTTGGGCGCCAGCTCGACGCGCGGCCCGGCGACATTGCGCATGGCGCTGTGATGGCGCGGTGCCATCAGGAAGCAGATATTGGCTTCGAGCAGCGCCTCTTCGAGCTTTTCGATCGGCAGCTCCAGCCCGATGCCCAGCGCGGCCAGCACGTCGGCGGCGCCGGACTTGGAGGTGAAGGCGCGGTTGCCGTGCTTGGCCACGGGAACACCGGCGCCGGCAACGACGAAGGCCGAACAGGACGATACGTTGTAGGTGCCGTGATGGTCGCCGCCGGTGCCGACGATATCGATGGTGCCGGCCGGCGCCCGGACCTTGTGCACCTTGGCGCGCAAGGCCAACGCGCCGCCGGCCAGTTCCTGGGCAGTCTCGCCGCGCACCTTGAGCCCCATCAGGAAGGCGCCCATCTGGGCCGGGGTGGCGTCGCCGCTGGTCATGATGTCGAAGGCGCGCTCGGCCTCGTCGATGGCCAAGGTCTCGCCGTTGCCCACCTTGGCCAGAAGCCTCCGAAAATCGTCGATGTCGCCGCTCACCAAATCCTCGTTTTGCCACTTGCCCGCCTCCCCGGCGGGCGCGTAGCTATATCACATGGCTCAAGAACTCATCCTCAAGGTCACTGGCATGGACTGCGACGGCTGCGTCAAGGCCGTCACCCGCGCCGCCACGGGTGCGGGCACCGCGCCGATCTCGGTCGATCTCAAGAGCGGCGAGATGCGACTGCCGGTCGGCGCCGACGTGGCCGCCATCACCAAGGCGATCCAGCGGGCCGGGTTCGGCGTCGCTACCTGACCCCCGACGTCGCCGCCAGGGGCGGCGTCCGTCTGAATAATGTCGCGCCATCCAAGACATTATGTAATTTTCTGTCGTGTTCGCGAGCGGCAGAGCGCCGCCGCACGCATCCTGAGATAATCTTGATCTGACAAAGGCTTAGAGGTCGATCCTCCCTTCAAGGGGTGATCTCTTGAAACAGTCATAAGCAAGCTTATATTAAGCGCACTTAGGAGGATGGGATGGAACTGCCGGAGCGAAACATCGGATTCCTGTTGCACGATGTGGCCCGCTTGATGCGCAAGCGCTTCGAGCAGAACGCGACCGCGCACGGACTCGGGCTGACGCGCTCGCAGTGCCAGGTGCTGGCGCACCTGGCGCGCAACGAAGGCATCCAGCAGAGCGGGCTCGCTGAAATCCTCGAAGTCGAGCCGATCACGTTGACGCGCATCCTCGACAAGCTGGAGGAGGCGGGCCTCGTCGAACGGCGGCTGCATCCGAAGGACCGGCGCATCCGGCTGCTGCATCTCACGGCGAAGGCCCATCCGCTCCTGGGCGAGATCTTCGCCATCGGCGCCCTGACCCGCGGCGAGGCGCTCGAGGGCGTGGCCGAGGCCGACCGCGATCGGCTGTTCGACGTGCTGAGCAGCATGAAGACCAATCTTCTTTCCAGGGCGTCGGCGGGCGGCGAAAGGAGCGCAAGCCATGGCTAACCGGGACTTCTTTCGGCGGCTCGGCCTCGCCGACGAGGTCGCCGCGCCGGGTGTCGCCAAGCCGGGCTTCCTCAGGAAGCTCCGGCAGCCGCGGACGCTCAGGCGCGCCTTGCTGGCGGCCGGTCCGGCCCTCGTCCTGGCGGCGGGGCTGTTCTTCTACCTGACAGGCGGCCGCTACGTGTCGACGGACGACGCCTATGTCCATGCCGGGAAGGTCACGATCGCGACCGACGTCTCGGGCATCGTGGCCAACGTCGCCGTGCAGGAGAGCCAGAAGGTCGAGAAGGGGCAGGTCCTGTTCACCCTCGACCAGGAACCGTTCCGCATCGCCCTGGCCGGCGCCGAGGCCAACCTTGGGACGGTGCGCAACCAGCTCACCAACCTCAAGGCGACCTACCGCCAGAAGCAGGCCCAGGTCGAGCAGGCCAAGACCGACGTCGCCTTCTACCAGACCACCTTCCAGCGCCAGCAGGACCTGCTGAAGCGCGGCGTGTCGGCCCAGGCGACCTTCGACCAGGCCAAGCGCGACCTCGACTCCGCGCGCGAGCGCGTCCTCATGGCGCAGCACGAGGCCGAGGCGACGCTCGCCCAGCTCAGCGGCAATGTCGACGCACCCGTCGAGCAGAACCCGACCTATCTCGCGGCGCAGGCGCAGGTCGACAAGGCCCAGCGCGATCTGCGGCGCACCACGGTGCTGGCGCCCACCGAGGGCATCGTCACCAACGTCGAGGCGCTGCAGGTCGGCGAGTACCTGCCGGCGTCGCAGCCCGCCTTCAGCCTGGTGTCCTCGGTCGACGTATGGGTCGAGGCCAATCCGAAGGAATCCGACCTCACCTACCTCAAGCCGGGCGCGCCGGCCGTCGTCACCATCGACGCCTATCCAGGCCGCGAGTGGAAGGCGACGGTGATCAGCCTGGCGCCGGGGACGGGCACGGAGTTCTCCGTGCTGCCGGCCCAGAACGCCACCGGCAACTGGGTGAAGGTCGTGCAACGCGTGCCCGTCCGGCTGGCCGTGCAGATGCCGGCCGATGCGCCGCCGCTGCGCACCGGCATGAGCGCCAATGTCGAGATCGACACCGGCCATCGCCGCCAACTCGCCGACTTGGTCGACGGCGCCCGCCAGTTCGTCGGGATGTGAGGATATGCCGTTTCGAATTCCTCCTCAGCGTCGCTGGGGAGGAGAAGTGAGTAGCTGAGTCCGTACCCATGTCCGCCGCCCCCTCCAAGCCCCGCCATGTCGGTCTGCTGACCGTGTGCGTCATGCTCGCCACCATCATGCAGGCGCTCGACACGACCATCGCCAACGTGGCGCTGCCTTACATGCAAGGCTCCCTGTCGGCGACCATGGACCAGATCAACTGGGTGCTGACCTCCTATATCGTGGCCGCCGCCATTGCCACGCCGGTCACCGGCTTTCTCGAGGCGCGGCTCGGCCGCAAGCGGCTGTTCCTGATCGCCGTCGCGGGCTTCACTGCGGCCTCGGTGCTGTGCGGCATCGCCGTGACGCTGCCCGAGATGGTGCTGTTCCGCCTCGTGCAGGGCCTGTTCGGCGCCTCGCTGGTGCCGCTCTCGCAGGCGGTGCTGCTCGATTCCTATCCCCGCGAGAAGCACGGCTCGGCGATGGCGATGTGGGGCGTGGGCGTCATGGTCGGGCCGATCCTGGGCCCGACGCTCGGCGGCTGGCTGACCGAGTTCTACAACTGGCGCTGGGTGTTCTACATCAACGTGCCGATCGGCGTGCTGACCTTCCTCGGCCTGTCGGCCTATCTCGGCGAGACCACGACCCGCAAGGACAGCTTCGACTGGTTCGGCTTCGCCATGCTCTCGATCGCCATCGGCTCGTTCCAGATGATGCTCGACCGCGGCGAGCAGCTCGACTGGTTCTCCTCGACCGAGATCGTGATCGAGGGCGTGGTGGCGGCGCTCGCCTTCTATCTCTTCCTGGTGCAGACCTTCACGTCGAAGCGGCCCTTCATCGACCCGCACATCTTCAAGGACCGCAACTTCTCGGCCGGACTTTGCTTCATCTTCGTCGTCGGCATCATCCTGCTGGCCTCGCTCGCCCTGATCACACCCTACCTGCAGAACCTCATGGGCTACCCTGTGCTCACCGCCGGCCTGGTGCTGGCGCCGCGCGGCATGGGCACCATGGTCGCCATGATGATCGTGGGACGCATCATCAACCGGGTCGACCCGCGCGTCCTGCTGACGGTGGGGCTGCTGGTGACCGCCCAGGTGCTGTGGGAGATGACGGGCTTCACGCCCGACGTGTCGCAATGGACGCTCATCCGCACCGGCGTGGTGCAGGGAATGGGGCTCGGCTTCATGTTCGTGCCGCTCTCCACCATCACCTTCTCGACCCTGCCGCCGATGCTGCGCACCCAGGGCACGGCGCTCTACAGCCTGATCCGCAACATCGGCTCGAGCGTCGGCATCTCGATTGTGATCTTCCTGCTGACGCGCAACACCCAGATCGTGCATGCCGAGCTGGTGGGCAGCGTCACCCCGTTCAACGACGCGCTGCGGGAATTCGGGCCGTCGCAGTTCTGGAACATGGCGACCACGGTGGGCCGCGCCGCGCTCGACGCCGAGGTCACCAAGCAGGCGAGCGTCGTGGCCTATGCCGACGACTTCAAGCTGATGATGCTGGTCGCCCTGACGGCCTTGCCGCTGATCTTCCTGCTGAGGCGGGCGAAGCCGCAGCAGGGAGAGACGGCGATCCTGGAATAGCCCCGACCGGGCGCGACGGCATGAGCGCCCGACCTTAGCGAACGCCCACCAGCGACAGGAGGGCTGCCGCGATCGCGACAAACCCGACGAGATAGAAGATGCCGTTCAAGGACTGCTCCTGACCCAAGGAAGGCATTCGACGGCCAAAAGGTTGCCTGCCGGCGCGCGGATCGACCGGGCGATCGAGAGCCATCGCGGCGGGCCCGCGACTTTTGACGTGCAGACGGACAGCGGATGCCGCAGTGGACAAAACCCGGCGTGGATCGTTAGCTCACCTCCAACAAAAACCAGGGGAAACGCATGACGTCGGGTATTCCCGTCGAGGACTGGATCGCCCATCACGCGCGCTTCGCGCCGGGCGCCGAGGCGGCGCACGATCTCGCCTCCGGCCGGCGCTTCAGTTACGCGCAATTCGACGAGCGCATCACGCGGGCGGCGTTGTGGCTTGCCCGCGCCTTCGGCGTCCGCCGCGGCGACCGCGTGGCGGTGCTCAGCATGAACGACACCGACGTCTTCGAGCTGCAGTTCGCCTGCCGGCGGTTGGGCGCGCTCTTCCTGCCGCTGAACTGGCGGCTGGCGGTGCCCGAGCTGGAGTTCATCGCCAAGGACGCGAGCCCCGTGGTGCTGATCCATGGCGAGGAGTTCGCCGATGCCGCCCAGGCCGTGGCACGGCTTGCGGGCGTGCCGCACACCGCCGACCTCGCCAACGGCAAACCCAGCGCCTACGAGGCGGGGTTGGCGGCGGCGCGCGGCACGCTCGACCCGCCGGCGCTCGACCTCGCCGACATCTGGACCATCATGTACACGTCGGGCACGACGGGACGGCCGAAGGGCGCACAGATCACCTATCAGATGTGCGTCTTCAACGGCATCCAGTGCGCCATGACGGTGGGGCTGACGGCGCAGAGCAAGAACCTGGTGTTCCTGCCGACCTTCCATACCGGCGGACTCAACGTCTACGCCAACCCGACCTTCCACGTCGGCGGCTGCAACGTGGTGATGCGCAGCTTCGATCCCGGGCTGTTCCTGAAGCTGTTGAGCGATCGCGCGCTCGGGCTGACGCACCTGCTGGGCGTGCCGACCAACTTCCTGATGCTGGCGCAGGAGCCGGGTTTCGCCGCGGCCGACTTCTCCCACATCGTCTGCATCGGCATCGGCGGCGCCGCCGCGCCGCTGGCTCTGATCGAGGAATACGGCCGCAAGGGCATCAAGCTGCAGCAGGGCTGGGGCATGACCGAGACGGGGCCGCTCGGGCTCCTGCTGTCGGGCGAGATGGCGCTTGCCAAGGTAGGCTCCTCCGGCCTGCCGCCGCTCTATGTGCGGCTGAAGATCTGCGATCCCGACGGCAATCCGGTGGCGCCGGGCGAGACCGGCGAACTGATGATCCGCGGGCCGACGGTGACGCCGGGCTACTGGAACCGGCCGGAGGCCAACCGCACGTCGTTCACCGAGGACGGCTGGCTCCATACCGGCGATGCGGCGCGCCAGGACGCGGACGGCTACTACTATATCGTCGACCGCTGGAAGGACATGTTCATCTCCGGCGGCGAGAACGTCTATCCGGTGGAGGTCGAGAACGTCATCTACCAGCTCGATGGCGTGCTGGAGAACGCCGTGATCGGCATCCCGCATGAGAAATGGGGCGAGGTCGGCCGCGCCTTCGTCGTCCTGAAGGCCGGCGCCAATCTCGACGAGGCCGCCGTGATCGAGCACTGCGGCAGCCAGCTCGCGCGCTACAAGGTACCGAAGGAGGTTCGCTTCATCGACGGCCTGCCGCATAATGCGACCGGCAAGGTGCTGAAGCACCAGCTGCCGCGGACCTGAGGCAAGGCGGAACGCCAACCGCAGCACGCGATCCAGCCATGTCGGGCTGTCGTTGCTGGCGCGGCCTCACTGTCGATACACTATTTGAATCATATCGGAGTCGCCGCATGTCCTCGCCCAGCCTGGTGATTCGCAACGGCACCATCGTCGACGGGTCGGGCGGCGATCCTCGTGAAGCCGACCTCGCCGTAACCGGCGGCACGATTACCGCCATCGGCGGCGCCATCCCCAAGGGCATCGAAGAGATCGACGCACGCGGCAAGCTCGTGACGCCTGGCTTCGTCGACGTGCACACGCACTACGATGCACAGGCGACGTGGAGCGACCGGCTGTCGCCGTCATCATGGAACGGGGCGACGACGGTGCTGTTCGGCAATTGCGGCGTGGGCTTCGCGCCCTGCCGGCCGGACCAGCACGACCTGCTGATCAACCTGATGGAGGGCGTGGAGGACATTCCCGAGGTCGTGCTGAGCGAAGGCCTGCCGTGGAACTGGCAGAGCTTCCCGGATTTCATGGACGCCATCGCCGCGCGGTCGTACGACGCCGACGTCGCCGCCCAGGTGCCGCACGCTGCGCTGCGCGTCTATGTGATGGGCGAGCGCGGCGCCAACCGCGAGCCTGCCACGGAGGAGGATCGCCGGCGCATGGCCGCGCTCACCGCCGAGGGCCTGCGCGCCGGGGCGCTCGGCTTCTCGACGTCGCGCACGCTCAACCATCGCGCCGCCGACGGCCGCAGCATCCCGACCCTGCGCGCCGAGGAGGCGGAACTGACGGCGATCGCCCATGCCATGCGTGAGGCGGGCGCCGGCTGGCTGCAGATCGTGTCGGACTTCGAGGATCCCAAGGGCGAGATCGGCCTGTTCCGGCGCCTGGCGAAGGAGTCGAACCGGCCCGTCACCATCACGATGACGCAATCCGATGCGCGGCCCGACGGCTGGCGCGAACTGATGTCGGAGATCGACGAGGCCAACGAGGAGGGGCTGCGCATCACCGCCCAGATCCGCTCGCGTCCGACCAGCGTGCTGCTGGGACTCGAACTATCGCAGAACCCGTTCATGGGCCGGCCGTCCTACAAGGCCATCGCCCACCTGCCGTTTCCCGAGCGGCTGGCGATGCTGCGTCAGCCGGACTTCCGCGCCCGCATCCTCGCCGAGGATTTCGAGGGCAGCCGGCGGCGCGCCGGCCGGGTCGAGCGGTGGGACCGCATGTATGCGCTGGGCGACCCACCGGACTACGAGCCGAAGGCGGAGAGCAGCATCGCCGGACGGGCGGCGCGAGAAGGGCGGACGCCGGAGGAAGTGGCCTACGACGCTGCTGCTCGAGCGCGACGGCAAGGGGATCCTGTATCTTCCCGTCACCAACTATGCCGGCGGCAACCTCGACGTGGTCCGCGAGATGATCGCGGCGCCCAACACGCTGATCGGGCTGGGCGACGGCGGTGCGCATGTCGGGATCATGTGCGACGCCACGGCCACCACCTATACCTTGACGCACTGGACGCGTGATCGTGGGCGTGGCGCGCTGTTTCCCGTGTCGTGGATCGTCAAGCGCCTGACCTCGGACAACGCCGGCGCGATCGGGCTCAACGATCGCGGCCTGCTGCGGGTGGGCCTGAAGGCCGACGTCAACGTCCTCGACTACGACAGGCTGCGGCTGCGGCCGCCGGAGATCGCTTACGACCTGCCGGCCGGGGGCAAGCGGCTACTGCAGCGGACCGACGGCATCGACGCCACCATCGTCTCGGGCGCCGTGGTCTATCGTCACGGCGAGCCGACCGGGGCGCTGCCGGGCCGGCTGATTCGGGGTGCACGCGAGGTGTGAGTCGTGGTCTTCTGGACCGCGCACCTCGGGCGCGCTCATAAGCGCGCGGTCCGCGCGCGGCCCGGCAAGAGAGGAAACGGCGCACCATGAAGGCTGCTTACATCGAGAAATTCGGCGGACCGGAGGTCCTGACCTACGGCGATCTTCCCGATCCGGTCGCGGGGCCGGGCCAGGTCGTGGTCGATACAGTGGCCGCGAGCGTCAACGGCGCCGATCCCAAGGTGGTCGCCGGCGAATACAAGCAGGCCACCTTTCCGTTGGTGCCGGGGCGCGATTTCTCGGGCGTGGTGAGTGCGCTGGGCGCCGGCGTTTCGGATCTGAGGGTCGGCGACGAGGTGTTCGGCGTGCTGGAGACGGGCCGCGACGGGACCTATTGCGAGAAGATCGCCGTCGGCGCGGCCGTCGTCGGGAAGAAGCCCTCGGGCCTGTCGCATGTCGACGCGGCGGCGGTGGCGCTGACCGGACTGACCGCGATCTGCTCGGTCGAGGACACGCTGAAGCTCAAAGCCGGCGAGACCATCCTGATCCAGGGCGGCGCGGGCGGCGTCGCGAGCTTCGCCATCCAGCTCGCCAAGCATATCGGCGCGCGCGTCATCAGCACAGCCAGCACGGGCAACCTGGACTATGTGAAAAGCCTCGGCGCCGACGAGGTCATCGACTACGGGACCACCGACTTCACCACGGCGGTGAAGAATGTCGACGCGGTGTTCGAGACCGTGGGCGGCGACGTCGCCACGCGCTCCTTCGCCGTCCTGAAGCCGGGCGGGCGCGCGGCCTTCATCGCCTCAGGCGCGCAGGCGCCCAAGCCTGACCGCAGCGACGTCACGGCGCTGCGGCCGGCGGTGCCGCGCACGCGGGCGCACATGGAGCGCATCGCCGCGCTGGTGCAGTCGGGCGCCGTGCGAGTGCCGCATGTCACGACCTACAGCCTGGCCGATGCGCGCAAGGCGCTGCAGGTGAGCGCAGATCGCCATTTCAAGGGCAAGCTGGTGTTGACGATGAGGTAAGACCGTCGTCCCGACCGGGGCCGAGCGCAGCGAGGCGTAGTGGAGGGACCTCCTCTTGCCGCCGGCAGTTCATCAACAGGTCCCTCGACTACGCTGCCCTTCGGGCAGCTTCGCTCGGGATGACGGAGTAGCAAATGAAGGTCGGATTCATCGGCGTCGGCAACATGGGCGGTCCCATGTGCCGCAACATCGTCAAGCGCAGCAACCACCAGGTCACGGTGTTCGACCTCAACGCCGCCGCGGTGAAGAGCTGCACCGACCTCGGCGCCACCGCCGCCAAGTCGGTGGCCGACGTCACCAGGGGTGCCGACGTGGTGATGACCTCGCTGCCCATGCCCAAGGATGTGGAGGCCGTGACGCTCGGCGACAACGGCATCCTGGCCACGATCGGCAAGGGCCAGACCTATATCGACCTCAGCACCAACGCGCCCTCGATGGTGAAGAGGATCGGCGCGGCCATGGCGGCCAAGGGCATCGCCATGCTGGATGCGCCGGTGAGCGGCGGCACGACGGGCGCCGAAGCGGCGACCATCGCCATCATGGTGGGCGGCGACAGGAAGGTGTTCGACGACGCGCTGCCGGTGCTGCAGTCGTTCAGCGCCAACGTGATCCATATGGGCGAGCTCGGCACCGGCACGGTGGCCAAGCTGGTCAACAACATGTTGTCGTTCTGCAACATGGCCGCCCTGGTCGAGGGCATGATGCTGGGCACCGGCGCGGGGCTCGACCCGGACAAGCTCTTGCACGTGATCGCCAATTCCAGCGGCAACTCGAACGCGATCAAGAACTTCTCGCTGCGGGCGTTGCCGGGCAAGTATTCGCCGCCGTCCTTCGCCCTCGATCTTGCCTACAAGGACCTGCATCTGGCGTTGGAACTGGGCGACGAGCTCGGCGTGCCGCTGCAGCAGGGAGCCTCGACCCACAACCTGCAGCGCATGGCGCGAGGCATGGGCTTCGGCCCCGACGACAGCTCCTCCATCCTGCGCGTCTACGAGACGGCGCTGGGGCGCAAGGTGAAGCCTTAACCGTCGAGGACGTATTTCTTCAGAAAGGCCGGATCGGGATCCATTCCCAGGCCGGGACCGGTGGGAACGGCGAGGGTGGGTTGCCAGCGCGTGAACCGGCTGTCGCCGTACATGTCCATGTGCGGCTCGGCCTCGATCACCGCGAAGTAGGCGACCTCCTTCGTCGTTGCCAGGACCTGCAGGGTCGCCAGCGCGGCCGGGCCGATGAACGGCGTATGGGGCGCGATCGAAACGCCCAGCGGCGCGAGCAGGGCGATCGCCCGTTTGATTTCCGAGACGCCGCCGATCATGCAGATGTCGGGCTGCAGGACGCCGACGGAAGGCGCCCGCGCATAGACCCCGAGCTGCTCGGCCGAGCCGAGGTCGGCGCCCAGGCCGACCGTGACCCGCGCAAGCGGCGGGGCCTCGAGCAGGGCTTCGGGAGGCCACAGGGGATCTTCCAGAAACATCAGATCGAGCGCTTGCCAGCGCGACAGGCCGGCCTGGATGTCCGCCATCGTGTGGGCATTGTTGCAGTCGGCCACGAACGGCAAGCGCGGGCCGGCGGTCTTTCTCGCCGCTTCGATGACATCGAGGTCGAACTCGTGAACCTTGACCGCGGCGACCTCGGCCTCCAGCGCCTGCGCGATGCGCGCCGTCACCCTGGCCGCGTCATTGTAACGGTCGAGGCTGGCCATCACCGGCACCTCGGTCCGTTGCGCCCCGCCGAGCAAGGTGGAGAGCGGGCGGCCGGCAGCCTTGCCGGCAATATCCCAAAGCGCCATGTCGACGGCGGCCAGGGCATTGAGATTGGTGCCGGCGCGGCCGAACGAGGCCAGGCGAATCCGGGCCTCGACGTTGAGGCGCTCTCTTTGGTCGACGGATTTGCCCACGAAGAGCGGCGCGATGCCGTCGCGGATCGCGGCCATCAGGCTCCGCTGCGAGGCCGGCCGAAGGCACAGGCATTCGCCGTAGCCGACCAATCCGGACCGGACGGTCACCTTGCAGAGGACCAGATACAGCGCGTCGGTGGCCGCTGGTCTGTTGATAGGAAGCCGGAGCGCAATGGGATCGATACGATCGATGATCATGGCGGCCAGTTAACCACGATTCTTGCATAGGGTATCGTGGACTCTCCCAAACCAAAGGAATGCACCGTGAGCACGCCGCCGATCGACCAAGCCGAACTCGAGGCCATGCTGGCGCGGGCCGGCCTGACGCTGACATCGGAGCGGGTGAAAGCGCTGCTCCCGGGCGCAGCGATCTTCCGGGACATGATCGCGCGGGTGAACGCGCCGCTGCCGCGCGAAGCAGAGCCTGCACTGACCTTCGATGCCGAACAGGGCGGGGAGCAGGGATGATGTCGGAATTCCTGACCATCGCCGAGGCCAGCCGCCGCATCGCCGCCAAGAACCTGTCGCCGGTCGAGCTCGCCAAGACGCAGCTCGACCGCATCCGCCGTCTCGACCCGGCGCTGAATGCTTTCCTGTTGGTGACAGAGGAACGCGCCCTCGGCGACGCCAGGGCCGCCGAGGCGCGGCAGATGTCGGGGACCCTGCGGGGGCCGCTCGACGGCATCCCGATCGCCCACAAGGACATCTACAATACCGCCGGCATCCGCACGACGGCGCATTCGAAGCTGCTGGAACACAACGTGCCGGCGCGCGACGCCCACACGGTCAGGAAATGGGCGGAAGCGGGCACCGTCCTGCTGGGCAAGCTCTCGACGCACGAGTTCGCCTTCGGCGGACCATCCTTCGACCTGCCCTGGCCGCCGGCGCGCAATCCCTGGAACCGGGACCACTTCACGGCCGGATCGTCCTCCGGCACCGGCGCCGCGGTCGCCGCGGGGCTCATCCTGGGCGGCACCGGGTCCGACACCGGCGGCTCGATCCGCGGGCCGGCCGCGCTCTGCGGCATCGCCGGCATCAAGCCGACCTACGGCCTGTCGAGCCGGGCGGGAATCCTGCCGCTTGCCTTCTCGCTGGACCATGCCGGCCCGATGGCCTGGACGGCGCAGGATTGCGGCCTGCTGCTGCAGGGCATGGCGGGCCACGATCCCGACGACCCGGCCAGCGTCGACAGGCCGGTGCCGGATTTCTGCGCCGGGCTCGGCCAGGGCGCGAAGGGATTGCGCATCGGCGTGGTCCGGCATTTCTTCGAGACCGACCATCGCGCGTCGGACGCCACGCGCGCGGGCATCGACGCGGCCCTGGATTTCTTCCGCAAGGAGGGGGCCGAGGTCCGCGACATCACCCTGTCCCCGGCCGCCGACTATCACGCGGTGGGCTACCTGCTCATGGTCACCGAAGCCTTCACGCTGCACGGTCCATGGATGCGCGAGCGCTTCATGGACTACGGTGAGCTGTTCCGCGACAGAATAGGCCTCGCCGCCACGGTCAGCGGCCCCGACCTCATCCAGGCCACGCGCCGCCGCCGCGTGCTGTGCCGGGAAATGACGGCGGCGATGAAGGATCTCGACATCATCGTGAGCGCCTCCCAGCCCGGCGAGGCGCCACGCATCGACGGCGTGCCGAAATGGGCCAACATGGAGAAGCCGTCCTTCACCATGCCGTTCAACGTCACGGGCTTTCCCGCCATCAGTATCTGCACCGGCTTCGGCGAGGGCGGCCTTCCTGTAGCGATGCAGCTGGCCGGCAAGCCGTTCACCGAGCCGACCGTGCTGCGGGCGGCGCATGCCTACGAAACCGCGATGCCCTGGCGCACGCGGCGGCCGGCGATGGCTGGCTGACGCCGTCAGCTTGATCGTGAGGCGGGCGGACGCTCGCGGCACGAGGCATCGGCTTCGCCAGCGCACCCGCGACCGCGGGGTGCTTTCATGGCACTATCGGAAGCGTCCGGCCCCCTTGCGACTTTCGGCAGGTTCCGTGAACGGTCACTGGATATTCGGCCGATTGATTCGCATGTTTGTCCGTCTTGCGCCTTGACTGGGATCGGGGCGGTCGAGTGATCATGCCCAATGGACGGAGATGCCTTCGATGGTTGCCTTGCCTCTTCCAGATCTGCCGACGGAAATCTCCGCCTTGCGTATCCTGGCGCTCGACCTGCGCTGGACCTGGAGCCATGAGGGCGACGCGCTCTGGGAACGCGTCGATGCGCGGCTCTGGCATCGCACGCGCAATCCCTGGATCGTGCTGCAAAGCGCCTCGGCACGACGCCTGCAGCGGCTGGCCTCGGACGCGGGTTTCCGCCGGCAGCTCGTCGAATTCATGGCCGCGCGCCAGAGCTATTTCGACCGGCCCGGCTGGTTCGCCGCGCGCTACGGGCAAGGAACGCTGACCCGCGTCGCCTATCTCAGCATGGAATTCGGTCTCGGCGCGGCGTTGCCGCTCTATGCCGGAGGGCTGGGCATCCTGGCCGGCGATTTCCTGAAGACGGCGAGCGACCTCGACGTGCCGGCGGTGGGGATCGGGCTGCTCTATCAGGAGGGCTACTTCCGCCAGACCATCGATGCCGAGGGCATCCAGCAGGAGCTCTATCCCTACAACGAACCGGCAACGATGCCGGTCGAGCCCGTCATCCTCGAGGAGGGCGGGTGGCTGCGCATACGGCTGAAGCTGCCGGGCCGCGTCCTCCATCTGCGCGTGTGGCAGGCGACCGTCGGACGCATGAAGCTCTATCTGCTGGACAGCAACGATCCGCTGAACAGCCCGGCCGACCGCGGCATCACCGCCAAGCTCTATGGAGGCGGCAGCGAGGCCCGCCTGATGCAGGAGATCGTGCTCGGCGTCGGCGGCTGGCGTGTCGTCGAGGCGCTCCACCCGGAGACCGAGATCTGCCACATCAACGAAGGGCACGCCGCCTTCGCCATCATCGAACGGGCGCGCGCCTTCGCGGTCAAGGCCAAGCTGAGCTTCTGGGAGGCGATGTGGGCGACGCGCGCCGGCAACGTCTTCACCACCCACACGCCGGTGGCGGCCGGCTTCGACTCGTTTCCGCCCAGCCTCCTGCTCAAGTACCTGCCGGTCCTGCGACGATACCTGCCGGTCGTCGAAGGCAGGTCGGACGGGCGAGGATTGTCCGTGAACGACATCCTGGGCCTCGGCCGGCTCGATCCACTGGATCAGGACGAGCCCTTCAACATGGCCTATCTGGCGCAACGCGGATCGGCGCTCTGTCTCGGCGTCAGCCGCCTGCACGGCGAGTTCAGCCGGCGGATCTTCCAGCCGCTGTTCCCGCGCTGGCCCGGCTGCGAGATCCCGATCGGCCACATCACCAACGGCGTCCATATCCCGACCTGGGATTCGATCGAGGCGGACAAGATCTGGACCGAATCGTGCGGCAAGGAACGCTGGCGCGGCATGCCTGACGAGCTGGGCGACCGCATCGCCTGCGTGTCGGACGAGGAGTTGTGGGCCATGCGCGGCAACGGCCGCCAGCGGATCGTGGCGATCGTGCGCCGCCGGCTGGAAAGCCAGCTTCGCGAGCGCGGGCTGGAGCCGGAGTTCGTCCACCAGGCCGACAATGCGCTGGACTCCAACATCCTCACCATCGGGTTTGCGCGGCGGTTCACCGCCTACAAGCGGCCCAACCTGCTGCTGAGCGATCTGGCGCGGCTCGACAGCCTGCTCCTCAACGAACGGCGCCCGGTGCAGCTCGTGCTGGCGGGCAAAGCGCATCCTGCCGACCGGGAAGGCAAGGCGATGATCCGCGACTGGATCGATCTTGCGCGCCAGCCTCGCTACCGCCGGCGCGTGGTGTTCCTGGAAGACTACGACATCGCGCTTGCGCAAGAGCTGGTCCAGGGCGTCGATGTCTGGATCAACACCCCGCGTCGCCCGTGGGAGGCCTGCGGAACGAGCGGCATGAAGGTCCTCGTCAATGGCGGCCTGAACTGCTCGGTCCTCGACGGCTGGTGGGACGAGGCCTACCAGCCCGACCTCGGCTGGTCGATCGGCGACGGGCGCGGCGGTGATGCCGTCGAAGTCGACGCGCTCGATGCCGCCAGCCTCTACGATACGCTCGAACAAAAGATCATTCCGGAGTTCTATGACCGCGACGCGGCCGGGCTGCCGCGCGCCTGGCTGGCGCGCATCCGGCGCAGCATGTCGACGCTCACGCCGCTGTTCGGCAGCACGCGCATGGTCCGCGAATATGTCGAGAAGGCTTATCTGCCGCTGGCCAAGGCGCAGCGTGCGCGGCGGGCCGACGACTGCGCGCTGGCCAGGGCCCTGCACGAGTGGTCGGTCCAGGTTGCGGCGTCACTGGTCGGGCCTCCATGTCGGCGAGCCCACGGTGATCCATGCCGACGGGCGGTGGCGCTTTTCGGTCGCCGTCTTCGGTGGAGATCTTCCGCTGGCGTCCGTGAGGGTCGAGCTGTTTGCCGACGAACGCGAGGAGCTTCCCGCCGAGGTCGTCGTGCTTCACCAGGGGCAAACCATCCCGGGCACGGCGAACGGCCACATCTATGCCGGCGAGGTCGAGGCCGCCAGGGCCGCAGAGGACTATACGGTCCGCGTCGTGCCGTACCACCCTGCGGCGCACATCCCGATGGAGCTGCCGCTTATCGCGTGGCAGCGATAGGAAGGGCGTTCCTCGCATCGGCCGCAATGCGCGCGGCCGTCGATCTTTGCGGAGGCCTTCGGATGGGCACGAGCGGCACGACGATCTGCTCGCAGTTTCCGCGCCGCAGCAGAGATGCCATGTGCTCGGCCTCCAGCTCGTCCTTCGCGCGCAGCCAATGTTCCATGGCCCTGCCTTCGGGACAGCCGCTTTGCTGCCAGACGAGATAGCTGCGCAGCCGGATCGCGTTTTCAGGGATCATGTGCTTCTCCTCGAGTTTCGACGGAAGCGTCTGTCAGTGCGTCGCGCCTTTGCCGAGACCCGCCTCCACCGTTTGGTGAGGCAGGGGCTCCGGCTGCGGAAGATCATCGACGCCCAACATGAGCCGGTACAGCGCGACATACTTAGCAGCACTCCTGCTCCAGCAGAAGTCCTGAGACATCGCCTGCCGCTGCAAGCGCCGCCACACAAGCGGCTGACGATAGAGCGCCAGCGCACGGTCGACGGCGCCCGCCAATGCCGAAGACGTGGCGTCTTCGAAGACAAAGCCGGTCGCCGTCCGGTCGGCCAAGGTCGCCGCAGTCACATCGGTCACCGTGTCGATCAGGCCGCCGGTCCTGCGCACTACCGGTAGTGTGCCGTAGCGCAGAGCATACATTTGCGTGAGGCCGCAGGGCTCGTATCGGGCCGGTGCGAGCATGATGTCAGCGCCGGCATGCAGACGGTGGGCAAGCGCTTCGTCGTAACCGGCGTAGATCGCCACCTTGCCCGGATAGCGGTCGCCCAGTGCCCGGAACGCTGCGGCCAGCCCGGGGTCGCCTTCGCCCATCAGGGCGAATTGCGCACCGGCCTCCACCATCGAGGGGACGGCTTCGAGCAGCTCATCCACCATCTTCTGATAGGCAAGGCGGCTCGAGAAGCCGATCAGGGGCCGGTCATGATCGACCTCGAGGCCGAGCTCGTCCTGCAATTCGAGCTTGCACGTCCGCTTCCCGGATATGTCGCGCGCATCATAGGGCTTGGCCAGCCAGGGGGCCGCCGCCGGATTCCAGCGGTCGCTGTCGATGCCGTTCAATATTCCCGAAAAACGCGCGCCGCGCTCCTTCAGGATGCCGTCCATGCCGCAGCCGAACTCCGGGGTGAGGACTTCGCGCGCATAGGTCGGGCTCACTGTCGTGACACTGTCACTGAAACGGATGGCCGCCTTGAGGAAGGACATCTGTCCGTAGAATTCGATACCGTCAGGATGAAAATAGCGGTCCGGGATGCCGAGCGCCGGCAGGACGTCGCGCGGAAAATTGCCCTGGAAGGCGAGGTTATGGATGGTCAGGATCGTTGCCGGCCGCGAAGGTCCGCGCATGTCCAGCAGCAGGGGAATCAAGCCGGCATGCCAGTCGTTGGCATGGATGACGTCCGGCTTCCATTGCGGCAGCAGGCCGTCGGCGATCATGGCGGCCGCATGGGCGAGGAAGCCGAACCGCAGCGCATTGTCGGGCCAGTCGCGGCCTTCCTCGTCCTGGTAGAGGCCGCCGCCGCGCTCGTACAGAGAAGGCGCGTCGAGGAGCCAAACGGGAACCTGGGAACCAGGAAGCTTGCCGGATATCAGGCCGGCATTCTCGACTCCCAGCAGCGCGGGAAGCCGGGCTTCCACATGCGGACTGTTCAACTTCGTCCGGGCGGCCGGGTAGCCGGGCATGAGGATGCGGACATCGATCCCCAGTCGAGTCAGGGCAATCGGTAGCGCGCCCGATACGTCGGCCAAACCCCCGGACTTGGCCAGAGGGAAAGCCTCCGACGTAACAAAAAGGACACGCATGTTTTGCCTTTCGCCCCGAGAATACCGGTTCCTCGCGACAAAGGCATTAAAGTCCCGATATGCGTTTGGCGCGAGGCTCGATATCGATCAAATTGTGCGGCGATTCCGACCCGCAACGACGGTGACGGCGCGCGATGTGCAGGCGGCGCGTGGATTGAGCGATGGATGACCTTGCCCTGAACAGGCTCGCCGACGCCGCGGGAATCGAACCGCGCTATTGGGACATTCACGGCCGCCTCTATGAAAGGTCGGCGCAAACCGCGCGGCACCTCCTGCGCGCCATGGGGATTGCGGCGGAAACGGACGTCGAGATCGCGACGAGTCTCGCGCTGCTGGCCGAGGAACCGTGGCGTGATGTGCTGGCGCCGGCGATCATCGCGGTGGAAGGGCGCGAGGTCGAGGTACCCCTCCGCTTGCCGGTGAACGAGGCCTCGCGATCGCTGCGCTGGTCCATCGAGCGCGAGACGGGCGAGGAGGGGAGCGGAGAGTGCAGTCTCGACTCCCTCGCCGTCGAGGCGACCGGTCAGGCCGCCGGGGCGTCCGTCGCCCTGCGCCGGTTGAGGCTGCCCGCGCAACCGGCGGGCTATCACCACCTGCGCATCGAGACCACGGGCGAGGCCGCCACCCGTCTCATCATCGCGCCGGCGCAATGCCATCCTGCGCCGGAGCGCAATTGCTGGGGCATTGCGACCCAGCTCTATTCGCTGAGGTCTGGCAGGAACTGGGGCGTCGGCGACTTCGGGGATCTGCGGACACTCATCGACTGGTCGGTCACGCATGGGGCCGATGCGGTCGGGCTGAATCCTCTGCATGCGCTGTTCCTGGATTCGCCACAGCAGTCGAGCCCCTATTCGCCCAGCAGCCGGCTGTTCCTCAATCCGCTCTATCTCGACGTCAGCGCGGTTCCCGACTTCGTCGAATCCGCGGAGGCCCGAGCTCTCGTCGAGTTCCTCCGCCCTGCGCGGCGCGATCGAGGTGGCCCGCGGCGCCGCCTTGATCGACTATCAAGCCGTCGCGCAGGCCAAGCTCGCTACCCTCGAATTGCTCTATCGGCATTTCAGGACGAGGCATGCCACCAAGGCCGACGGCCGCGGCCGCGCTTTTCGCGATTTCATCGAGGAGCAAGGCGAGGACCTTCACGGCTTTGCCGCCTTCCAGGCGCTGAGCGAGCGGTTCGGAACGCACGAATGGCAGCAATGGCCTGAACCGTACCGCAGGCCCCAGTCTTCCGAGGTTGTCAGCTTCGCCCTCGGCAACGAGCCGCGCGTGTCATTCTTCCAGTACTTGCAATGGCAGTGCCAAACGCAGTTATCGGCCGCTGCCGAGCGGGCGCGCGCCGGCGGGATGGGCCTCGGCCTCTATGGCGACCTTGCCGTGAGTGTCGATACAGCCTCGGCCGATCATTGGGCCAACCAGGGCCTGTTCGCGCGGGATGTCCATATCGGCGCTCCGCCGGATCCCTTCAACGAGTCGGGCCAGGATTGGGGCGCCGTTCCGCTCAATCCGCACCGGCTGCGAGCCACGGCCTATGGCCATGCCATTTCGCTGCTGCGCGCCAACATGCGCCACATGGGGGCCCTGCGCATCGACCATGTGATGGGCTGGCAACGCCAGTTCTTCATACCGGCGGGCGGTTCGCCGGCCGATGGCGCCTATGTCCGCTTTCCGCTCGACGACCTGCTCGCGCTGGCCGCGCTGGAAAGCCGGCGCAACGGATGTGTCGTGATCGGCGAGGATCTCGGCACGGTTCCGGCCGGTTTCCGCGAACGCATGGCGAGCGCCAACGTGCTGTCCTGCCGGGTGCTCTACTTCGAGCAGGAACACGGCCGCGTCCGCCGTCCCGCCGAGTTTCCGGCGCTCGCCGCGGTGTCGGCGGCGACGCACGATCTTCCCACGTTGCGCGGGTACTGGGCCGGGGCCGATATCGAAGCGCGCGCCGGGCTCGGCCTGTACAAGACCGCCGATGATGAACGGCGGGCCAGGGCCGAACGCGCCGGCGACAAGCGCCTGCTCGTGCAGGCGCTTGGCGAGGAGGGCTTGCTGTCGGACGAGGCCGCGGCATCGGATGCCGCGCCGCTCGATTGGACGCCGGCCCTGTCCAAGGCGATCCATATCTATCTTGCGCGGTCGAGAAGCCGGCTGCTCATGGTCCAGCTCGACGACCTGACGAACGAGGAGCGTCAGGCCAACCTTCCCGGCACCACGGTCGGCTATCCGAACTGGTGCAAGCGTCTGGAACGGGCGCTCGAGGAGCTGGCGGCCGATCGCGAGATCGGCGACGCCATGGCGGCCATCGACCGCGAGCGCAGGCGATGATGCGAGCGAGGTCGCGTCCCAGGAAGCCTAGGCCGCCTCTTTCCTGTTCTGCTGCGAGGGATGGTCGCCTGCGATCTTGAGGAAATTCTCCAGGATCTTGTGGCCGTGCTCCGAGGCGATGCTCTCGGGGTGGAACTGCACGCCGTGGATGGGCAGGGTCTTGTGCCGCAAGCCCATGATGATATCGCCGGTCTCGGCCGTGACTTCGAGCTCCTGGGGTAGGCCCACGCGATCGACGATCAGCGAATGGTAGCGAGTCGCATGGAACGGCGAGGGCACATCCTCGAAGACGCTCTGGCCCTTGTGCCGCACGTCCGACAGCTTGCCGTGCATGGGCATCGGCGCGCGCACCACCTTGCCGCCGAACACCTGGCCGATCGCCTGGTGGCCAAGGCACACGCCCAGCACGGGCATCTGCGCCGTGGCCGCCGCCTTGATCAAGTCCATGCAGATGCCGGCTTCGTTGGGGGTGCAGGGGCCGGGTGACAGCACGATGCCTGCAGGCTTCAGCGCCATCGCCTCCTCGACCGTAATCTGGTCGTTGCGATGCACGACGCAACGCGCTCCGAGGTCGCCCAAAAAATGCACGAGGTTGTAGGTGAAGCTGTCGTAGTTATCGATGAGCAGAAGCAACGTCAGAACTCCGTCAGGCGGCAGCAGCAATTATAGGCGGCGAGTGCAAATGCGGCGACTCCCAATCTGCATGGCAATGCTCCCCCAAACAGGGATGCAGGGTAGGGCGAAGACGCCTAAGCTTAAACGATGCGAGGGGAGTTCCAATGACGCAACCGGATGCGACGAAATCAGGCCCGTCATTGCTGGAACGGCAAGTCGACGTGCTGGAACTGATCGCGCAAGACGCCGCGCTCGATACGGTGCTGGAAGAAATCTGCAGGATGGCCGAGGCGCTGGTTCCGGGCAGCCTCGTGGGCGTGACGATCCTCGACCGCGCGGGCATCGTCTTCGAGCGATGCGTGGTGCCGTCCGCGCCGTCCTTTGCCGCGGGCATCTGCGGCGTCGGCGTCGGACCGCCGCATCCCGGCACTTGCGCTGCCGCCGTCCATAGCGGCGCAGCGGTGAGCAGCGCCGACGTGCCGTCCGACGAACGCTTCGATCCGGCATGGCGCCGGCTCAATGCGGAGCATGGCGTGCGGCGCATCAAGTCGCAGCCGGTGAGGGCCGCCGACGGAAGGCCGCTGGGAAGCTTCTTCATCGCCTTTACCGACGAGCCGGCGCCGCCATGGCCCGACGATGTCGAAGCCGTGTGCGCGAGGCTCGCCGGCTTCGCCCTGGAGCGTCACGCGGCTGCCGAGCGCACCGGTTTGATCGTGGGTGAAATGCAGCATCGGCTGAAGAACATCTTCGCCTCGGTGTTGTCGATCGCCGCGCAAACTGCACAGGGCAGGCCGACCGTCGAGGACTTCATGAGAGCCTTCGAGGGACGCGTCCTGACGCTTGCGACCGCTCATGACCTGCTGTCGCAGCACGACTCGGCCGACCTTGCCGATCTGGTGCGCCGGATCGTCGGTCCGTTCGCTGCCGCCGACTCGGTGGAGATCACGGGCAGGCCCTTCAAAGTGGCGCCCACGGCGGTCGTGCCGTTCAGCCTGGTGCTGCACGAGCTCGCGACCAACGCTGCGAAATACGGCGCTCTATCGATCGGCGGCGGCAAGACGTGCATTGCGTGGAAGTCCTACAGCGGCGAGAGCGGCGAACGGCGTTTCAAGTTCAAATGGGAAGAGAGAGGAGGCCCGAGGGTGGCGCCGCCGCGGCGCAGCGGCTTCGGCACTGTCCTGATGAAGCGTGCCTTCGCCGATCTCGAGGGCCAGACGCGGCTGACGCATGCGCCGGAGGGCCTGCGCTATTGCGTCGACGCTCCCATGGGAGGCCGGCTGGGCCGCGCTGTGGAAGCGCCGCCGACCCTCTCGGACGTTGCAGCGGACTAAGATCGTCAGGAAGAGCGTTTCGTTGCGTTTTCATTGCGAAATGAAGGCGTAATCGTTACATCGGTCGGCCCCCTTCCGCGCACCCGCGCCGAAAGCCGACTGAATGGTCGTCCAACCCCTGATCGTCGGGCTGCTGCTCCTGGCAGCCCTGATGCACGCGTCGTGGAATGCCATCCTGAAGTCCGATCGCTCGGACCGGCTCGCGACCTTCGGCGTGATCATGACCACCGGCACGGCGATGGGGCTTTGTGCCGTGCCGTTCCTGCCCTGGATCGAGGCGGCGGCCTGGAAATATCTCCTCGCGTCGGTGGCGATCCACGGTCTCTATTATACCTTCCTTCTGAAGGCCTATTCGTACGGCGACCTCAGCCACACCTATCCGATCGCCCGCGGCATGGGACCGCTCCTGGTGGCGCTGGTGTCGGGCCGCCTGATCGGGGAGCACCTGCGGCCCCAGGATATCGCCGGCGTGGTGCTGCTGAGCGGCGGGCTGGTCGTGCTCGCCGTGCCGCCTGGATCCATCGTGCCGCGGATGAGCGGGCGGCACGGGCGCGCCACGCTCTTCGCCATGCTGACGGGCGTCACCATCGCCGCCTATATCATCGCCGACGGCCTCGGGGTGCGCAGCGCCGGCCCGACCTTCGGGCATCGCTTGGCCTATATCGCCTGGCTCTGCGTCGTCGAAGGGCCGTGGCTGCTGGTCGTGGCGATCTGGCTGCGGCCCGACACGGTCTGGAAGCACCTTCGCAACAATTGGGGACGCGGCGTCATCGGCGGCGTGGTCGCCAATGTCGGCTACGGCATCGCGATCTATGCCCTGGTGCTGGGACCCATGGCGCATGTCGCGGCCCTGCGCGAGACCTCGGTGCTGTTTGGCGCCCTGATGGGCACCTTGCTGCTTGGTGAACCATTCGGTGGTCGCCGCGTGGCTGCGGCATTCGTGATCGTCTCGGGCCTTGTGCTGATGAACGGTCCGGCGTTCTTCTAGCGCCATGTCCACCCGCAACCTCGAAGCGCTGATGGCGCCCCGATCGATCGTGGCGATCGGCGCCAGCACGCGTCCCGGCTCGGTGGGCGCGGCGGTCACGCGCAACCTGCTGGCCGGCGGCTTCCAGGGCGACATCCACCTGGTCAACATCAAGGGCGGCACGATCGAAGGCCGGCCGGTGCTGAAAAGCGTCGCCGCGCTCAAGGAGCCGGCCGATCTCGCGGTGATCATGACGCCGCCCGAGACCGTGCCCAAGCTCGTCCTGGAACTGGGCGAATGCGGCACGCGGGCGGCCGTCATCATCACCGCGGGGCCGGGCAACGCGAATGGCCAACAGGACAATGCGCGCTGGCGCAAGCGCATCCTGCGCGCCGCCCGGCAGCATCTGCTGCGCATCGTCGGGCCGAACTGCATCGGCTACGTCGTGCCGCGACTGGGCCTCAATGCGAGCTTCGGCCCCAGCGGCCTGCGGTCCGGCCGCCTGGCGGCGGTGGCGCAGTCGGGCGCGGTGCTCGCCGGACTGGCCGACTGGGGCGCGGCTCAGAATATCGGCTTCTCGCACCTGATCTCTATGGGCGACATGTCCGACGTCGATTTCGGCGATGTGCTCGACATGCTGTCGCGCGATTTCGAGACGCGCGCCATCCTGATGTATGTCGAAGGCATCACGCACGCCCGCAAGTTCATGTCGGCGGCACGCGGCGTCGCCCGCGTCAAGCCGGTGATCGTGCTGAAGGCGGGCCGCCATGCCGCGGCGGCCCAGGCGGCGGCCTCGCATACCGGCTCGATGGCGGGGTCGGCCGCCGTCTACGACGCTGCCTTCGCGCGCGCCGGCCTGGTCCGCGTGCATGGCCTGGGCGAGCTGTTCGACGCCGCCGAGACGCTGGGCCACGGCATCGCCCCGCGCAACGAGCGGCTCGCCATCCTGACCAACGGCGGCGGCGCCGGCATCATCGCCACCGACCTGCTGATGGATGAGGGCGGCGAGCTCGCCGCGCTGCAGCCTAGGACGATCGGCCAGCTTGACAAGGAGCTGCCGCGCACCTGGTCGCGCGGCAACCCGGTCGACATCGGCGGCGACGCCGACGGCGCGCGCTACGCGGCGGCGCTGGATGCCCTGGCGGACGACCGCGGCGTGGGTGCGGTGCTGGCCATGAAAGTGCCGACAGCGCTCGCCTCGTCGGTCGAGGTGGCGCGCGCGCTGGTGGGTGCGGCGGGCGCCAAGGTGGTTCCCGTGATCGGCTGCTGGATCGGCGGGCCGGAGGCCGAGGCCGGGCGCAAGGTGATGCACGAGGCCGGCATTCCCGCCTACGACACCCCGCTGCGCGCCGTGCGCGGCTTCATGCATATCGTGCAGTATCGCCGCGGCCAGCGCGCGCTGCAGCGGACGCCGCCCTCTGTGCCCGAGACGCGGTCGGACACGCAGCTGGTGCGCGCCATCGTGCACGGCGCGCTCGCCGAGGGACGCGAAATCCTGACCGAGCCCGAGGCCAAGCGCGTGCTCGCGGCCTACGGCATTCCCGTCGTGCCGACCGAGGTCGTGCCCGACGCCGCCGCGGCCGCGGCCGTCGCCAGCCGCATCGGCTTTCCCGTCGCGGTGAAGATCCTGTCGCGCGACATCACGCACAAGAGCGACGTGGGCGGCGTGACCCTCGACCTTGTCTCCGAGGAAGCGGTGCTCGACGCCGTGCGTACCATGACGGGCAAGGCACTGGTCATGGCCAACAAGGCCAGGATCGACGGCTTCGTGGTGCAGCCGATGATCAAGCGGCCGCGCGCGGTCGAGCTGATCCTGGGGGCGGCCGAGGATCCGGTGTTCGGGCCCATCCTGCTGGTCGGGCACGGCGGCGTGGCCGCCGAGGTGATCGACGACAAGGCGCTCGCCCTGCCGCCTCTCGACCCGGTGCTGGCCGAGGACGCCTTGTCGCGCACGCGCGTGGACCGCCTGCTGCGCGGCTACCGCGACCGGCCACCCGCCGCGCGCGCCGCGGTCTGCGACGCGATGGTGCGGCTGTCGCAGCTCATCGCCGACGTGGGCGAGATCGCCGAGCTCGACGTCAATCCGCTGCTGGCCGACGCCGAGGGCGTGATCGCGCTGGACGCGCGCATCGTCGTGCGCCAGCCGGCGCCGGGGCAGGGACGCGGCGCGCGCTTCGCCATCCGGCCCTATCCGGTCGAGCTCGAGACGGAGGTCGCCGATCGCGACGGCAAGAGGCTGCGCGTCCGGCCGATCCGGCCGGACGACGAGCCCTTGATCCAGGCCTTCACGCGCCGGCTGACGCCGGAGGACGTCCGCATGCGCTTCTTCGGTCCGTTGCGCGAGCTCAGCCACGAGCTGGCGGCGCGGCTGACGCAGATCGACTATGACCGCGAGATGGCGTTCCTGTTGCTCGACGGCGACGAGCTTCTGGGCGTGGGCCGGCTGGCGGCCGATTCCGCCTTCGAGGAGGCGGAGTTCGCTTTGGTCGTTGCCTCCGATCGCCAGCGTCACGGCTATGGGACACTGCTGCTCGAGCACGTGCTGCAATACGCCAAGGCGCGCGGCATCAAGCGCGTCGTGGGCTACGTGCTGCGCGAGAATCAGCGCATGCTCGAACTCACAAAGCGTCTCGGCTTCGCGCGCGAAAGCGGACGCGCGGGCGAACCGGACATCCGGGTGGTGAAGCCCACTCTGTCTTTGTAACTTTTGTTTTGTCGGCCGTTCTGAACTGAGGCAGAAGAAGGGCAATCCACCAAGGCGTTAAGGCTGGATGTTGAGATGGCTTCTAGGAAGAACAGAAGCGGGAAGGCGAACAGAAGGAGTCCGAGGAAGGCTCCGACGGTCGGCGAGCGGGTGCGCCGCCGGTTTGACGCGGTTGTCACATGGATCGACGCCCATCGCTGGCATTCGATCGTCGCGGGCCTGGCGCTGCTGTTCTTCGGCAGCCTGATCAGCGGCTACTGGCTCGCCGAGCGGCTCGAGTTGAAGGACGGTGATCGACTGGCGCGCGACACGCTGGAGGAGATGAAGCGTGCGGCGCCGGCCGCGCCGCCAGCGCGCTATGCGCGCATCGATGACCTGCCCGACCTGCCGAAATACACCGATGCGGAGCCGGGCCATCCGCGCGTCACCCTGGAGGAGAAGCCGCGCGCGGCCAAGCCGCAGCAGCTCGCCGCCGCCGCTTCGAGCGCGGAGACCTGGCGCCGGAATGCCGTGCCTTTCGCCGACCTCAACAGCCGTCCGCTGGTCGCCATCGTGATCGACGATGTCGGCCTCGACCGGCCGCGCTCCAGGCGGGCCTGGGAGTTGCCGGGGCCGCTCACGATGTCCTTCCTGCCCTATGCCAAGGATCTGCGCGAGCAGGCGCGCGCGGCGCGGGCGCATGGCCAGGAATTGATGCTGCACCTGCCGATGGAGCCGAATGGGCGCAACGATCCCGGCCCCGACGCACTGCTCGTCTCGCTGTCCGATTCCGAACTGCGGCGGCGCACGCAGGCGGCGCTCGACAGCTTCGACGGCTATGTCGGCGTCAACAACCACATGGGCAGCCGGTTCACGACCTTCCGCCCCGGCATGGAGACGGTTCTGCGCCAGTTCAAGGCCCGCGGCGTGATGTTCCTCGACTCGCGCACGACGGCGCAATCAGTGGGCGATCAGACGGCGCAGGAGATGGGCGTGCCGTCGATCGTGCGCCACGTCTTCCTCGACGATGACGAATCGATCGATGCGGTGCGGCGCAAGCTCGCCGAGACGGAGGCGGTGGCGCGCCGCCAGGGTTTCGTGGTGGCAATCGGCCATCCTCACGAGGCAACGCTGCAGGCGCTCGCCGAATGGCTGCCCGGCCTCAAAGCCAAGGGCCTGGCGCTGGCGCCGGCGACGGCCGTGTTGCGCAAGCGGAACGGCTGGAACTGACGCCCCCGGCGTCATGTCACATCGCGCCGACGTGCCATCCCGCAAGACGTAGTTCCCATCGAAAAGACGACCGGTGATGCGCCGCCTACGCTGAGGCACCGCGGCCATCGATCCTGGGAGTACAGTAGTGGGCAAGAAGCGCATCCGTCGCTACGACGAGCCGGCCGGCGGATGGGGAGCCCTCAGAGCGCTGGGGGATCATCTCGTCGAGCAGGGCATAGCGGCGAAAGGGGCCGCGACGCTCCTGCGGATGAATCAGCCCGAGGGATTCGATTGCCCGGGCTGCGCGTGGCCCGACCCCAAGCATACTTCGTCATTCGAGTTCTGCGAAAACGGCGGAAAGGCGGTGGCGTGGGAGGCGACCGCGAAACGCTGCACGCCCGAGTTCTTCGCGGCCCATACCGTCACCGAGCTGTCCGGCTGGACCGACTACGAGCTCGAGATGGTCGGCCGGCTGACGCATCCATGGCCTACGACCGCGCGTCGGACCGCTATCTTCCGGTAGCTGGCCGGACGCCTTCGCGACCGTCGCGCGCCACCTCAACGCACTGTCCGACCCGAACCAGGCGGAATTCTACACGTCCGGCCGCACATCGAACGAGGCGGCCTTCCTCTACCAGCTCTTCGCGCGGGAATACGGCACGAACAACTTCCCGGACTGCTCGAACATGTGCCACGAGGCGACGAGCGTCGGCCTGCCGAGTCGCTCGGCGTCGGCAAGGGCACCGTCCTGCTCGACGATTTCGACAAGACCGACTGCATCCTCGTCTTCGGGCAGAATCCCGGCACCAACAGTCCGCGGATGATGACCAGCCTGCGCAACGCGTCGCGGCGCGGCGCCAACATCATCTCCTTCAATCCGTTCCGCGAGCGGGCCCTGGAGCGCTTCCAGGCGCCGCAGAACCCGGTCGAGATGGCGACCCTCACCTCGACGCCGATCAGTTCCCGGCTTCACCAGGTTCGCGTCGGCGGCGATATCGCCGCCGTCAAGGGCCTCATGAAGGTGCTCGTCGAGGCGGACGATGGTGTTGCGCGCCGAGCACGGCATCGAGGTCCTGGACTGGGATTTCATCCGCGGCCACACCGCCGGCATCGATGCGCTGGCCGCCGACCTGCGCGCCACCCGGTGGGAGGACATCGAGCGCCGGTCCGGCCTCAGCCGGCAGGCGATCGAGGAGACGGCGCAGGTCTACGCGAAGGCGGAGCGGGCCATCATCGTCTACGGCATGGGCATCACCCAGCATTGGCGGGGCGCGCGGAACGTGCAGCAGCTCGCCAATCTCGCGCTGCTGCGCGGGCATGTCGGCAGGGAAGGGGCGGGCACTTTGCCCCGTACGCGGGCACTCCAACGTGCAGGGCGATCGCACTGTCGGTATCACCGAGATCCCCACACCGGAGTTCCTGAATAGCCTGGAGCGACGCTTCGGGTTCAAGCCGCCGGCGGCGCACGGTCATAACGTCGTGACCGCGCTCGAGGCCATGGTCAAGGGCGAGGTCAAGGTCTTCTTCGGCCTGGGCGGGAACTTCGTTGCCGCCATTCCCGACTGGCAGGCGACGCACGCGGCCATGCGCGGCCTCGACCTCACGGCCCATGTCTCGACCAAGCTCAATCGCAGCCATCTCGTGCATGGACGCGAGGCGCTGATCCTGCCCTGCCTTGGCCGGACGGAGCTCGACATGCAGGCCAGCGGACCGCAGTCGATCACGGTCGAAGACTCGATGTCGATGGTCCACGCCTCCACCGGCCTCAACGCGCCGGCGTCGGAGCATCTGTGCAGCGAGCCCGCGATCGTCGCCGGCGTGGCGCGCGCCACGCTCGGAGAACGCTCCGTGGTCGACTGGGAAGGCTTCGCGGCCGACTACGATCGCATCCGCGACGCGATCGAGGACGTCTTCCCGATCTTCCAGGCATACAATGCCCGCATTCGCGTGCCGGGCGGCTTCCATCTGACCTCGACCGCGCGCGAGCGGATCTGGGCCACTCCCACGGGCAAGGCGAACTTCCTGGTGTTCGAGGGGCTGGGCGAGGATCCCGCGGATGCCGAGACCGACGTGCTTTGGCTGACGACGGTGCGCAGCCACGATCAGTACAACACGACCATCTATTCGCTCTCCGACCGTTATCGCGGCGTCTACGGCCAACGCGATGTCGTCTTTCTCAGCCCACGCGAGATGGCCAGGCGCGGGCTCGGACCGGACGATCGCGTCGACCTCGTCACGCATTCCCAGGACGGCGTCGAGCGGGCCGTCACGGGGTTCAGGCTCGTTCCCTACGCCTTCCCGGACGGCAGTTGCGCCGCCTACTATCCCGAGACCAATCCGCTGGTGCCGCTGTATGCGCGCGACCCCCTGTGCTTCACGCCGTCTTCGAAGGCGATTCCCGTCCGCATCGTGCGCTCGTGCGCGGCGGCGGAGTCGACCTAGCGATGGACGTGGTCCAGCTCGCCAGGCTGCAGTTCGCCTTCACGATCGGCTTCCATATCCTTTGGCCGACCCTCACCATCGGCCTTGCCTGCTTCGTCGCGCTGCTGAGCGGCTTGTGGTGGCGGACCGGCAAGCCCGTCTATCGCGACCTGATGCGGTTCTGGCTGCGCCTGTTCGCGCTCGCCTTCGGCATGGGCGTCGTCACCGGCGTCGTCATCAGCTACGAGATCGGCACCAACTGGGCGGGATACTCGCGTACGGTCGCCAACGTGCTCGGCCCGCTCTTCATGTACGAGGCCCTGACCGCGTTCTTTCTCGAGGCCGGCTTTATCGGCATCGCGCTGTTCGGCGAGAAGCGCGTCGGCAAGGGCATGCATTTCTTCGCCTGCTGCATGGTGGCGTTCGGCACCCTGCTCAGCACGACCTGGATCATCGCCTCGAACAGCTGGATGCAGACGCCGGCGGGCGCGGTCGTGGACGCGCAGGGTGTTTTCCACGTCGAGGACTGGTGGAAGGTGATCTTCACGCCGTCCTTTCCCTACCGCCTGGCGCATATGGTCTGTGCCAGCTTCCTGACCGGTTCCTTCGTGGTCGCAGGTGTCTCGGCCTTTCACCTGTGGCGGAAGCATCACCTCGCGGCATCGCGGCTCGCCTTCTCGATGGCGATGTGGCTGGCGCTCATCCTCGCCCCGCTGCAGATCGCCCTCGGCGATCTCCATGGCCGCAACACGCTCGTCTATCAGCCGACCAAGGTGGCGGCGATGGAGGGCCTCTGGGAGACGGTGCGCGGCGCGCCGATGACGCTCATCGCGTGGCCCGACATGGCGGCAGAAACGAACCGTTTCGCGATCGAGATCCCGCACATCGCCAGCGTCTATCTCACCCATTCATGGAACGGCGAGGTGCAGGGGCTCAAGGCCGTGCCACGCAGCGACTGGCCCTACGTGCCGATCGTGTTCTTCGCCTTCCGGATCATGGTGGGAATCGGGATCATCCTGCTCGCCACGGCGATCACCGGCGCCGCGCTACGCCTGCGGCGGCGGCTGTTCGATACGCGCTGGTTCCAAGTGCTCGCCATGGCCGTCACGCCTCTGGGATTCGTCGCTGTGCTGGCCGGCTGGACGACGACCGAAGCGGGCCGACAGCCCTGGGTCATCTACGGCGCGCTTCGCACGGCCGATGCCGTCGCGCCCGTGACCGCCTCGTCGGTCTCGGTGAGCCTCGCGATCTTCGTCGTGCTGTACAATCTGCTCCTCCTCGCGTTCCTGTGGTTCGCCGCCCGCCTCGCGATCCGTGGTCCGGCGGACATGGACGAGGTCAATCCAAGCGTGCGGCCCGGCCTCGACCGCAGCAGCCCGACGATCGTCGGCTCCGACGCGATGGAGCTGCCCCTCGGCGCCCGGGGGGCGGCGCCATGACGATCGACATCCACGTGCTGTTTGCCGCGCTGGTCGCCTTCTGCGTCGTCGTCTATGTGCTGGCCGACGGCTTCGATCTCGGCGTCGGCATCCTCTTTCTGATCGCGCCGCGCGACCAAGACCGCGACCTGATGATGGCGAGCATCGAGCCCGTCTGGGACGGCAACGAGACCTGGCTGGTGATGGGCGGCGTCCTGCTGCTGTCGACGTTCCCGGCCGGCTACTACGTGCTGCTTCCGGCCCTCTACCTGCCGGTCGTCTTCATGCTTTTCGCGTTGATATTGAGGGGCGTGGCGTTCGGCTTCCGCCTGCAGACGGTGCGGTTTCGCCGGCTCTGGGATTTCGCCTTCGCCGGCGGATCGGCGGTGGCGCCGCTCTGCCAAGGGTTCATCCTCGGCGCCCTGATCGACGGCGTGGCCGTGCGCGACGGCATGTTCGCCGGCGGGCCGCTCGACTTCTTCAGCCTTCTCGGCTTGCTCTGCGGCGTCGGCCTCATCGGCGGCTATGCCTTGCTCGGCGCCGGCTGGCTCATCTGGAAGACCGATGGTGCCACCCAGGTCTTCGCCCGCGAGGTGGCGCATGCCGCGCTGATCCTGACCGCCGTCATGATGCTGCTGGTCAGCGCCTGGAGTGCCTGGAGCGTGCCGGAAGTCGCCGGACGCTGGTTCACCTGGCCCAATATCGGCTATCTGGCGCCGGTGCCGGTCGTCACCGTGGCAACGCTGGCCGCGATCTGGCGGCGGATCTGGGATGGCCGTGATACCGACACTTTCGCGCTGGCGCTGGGCGTCTTCCTGCTGGGCTTCCTCGGTCTTGCCGTCAGCCTGTGGCCCTATGTCGTGCCGCGCCACTTCACCATCTGGGACAGCATGGCGGATCCCCAGACGCTCTGGTTCGTCGGCGTGGGCGTCGTGATCGTCATCCCCATCGTGCTTGCCTACCAGGGCCACGCCTATTGGGTGTTCCGCGGAAAGACGGTGCCCGAGACGGGCTATGGCGACGCGGCGCACCGCGCGGACCCTCGTTCCGCCACCCGGTCCGGCGCCGACTGACGCTGGGAGTCCCGCCAGCGCCATCCTGCCGCTATAACGGCGGCGGTGTTTGAGCGGGAGGGACCGCAACGTGCGTTACAAGAACAAGGCAATGATCGTCGCGCCGCAGCCCGAGGCGACGGAGGCGGGCGCCGACGTCCTGCGCGAGGGCGGCAACGCGGTCGATGCCGGCATCGCCTGCGCGCTGGTGCAGGGCGTGGTCGATCCGCAGATGTGCGGCATCGCGGGCTTCGGCTCCTGCGGCATCTACATGCCGGGCAAGAAGTTCCACGGCTATATCGACGCCCACGCGCCGGCGCCGCTCGGCGCGCGGCCCGACATGTGGGCCAACCTGATCGAAAGCGAGGCGCGCGACGGCTACGGCTTCATCCTGAAGGGCCGCGTGAACGACATCGGCTACAAATCGATCTGCGCGCCGGCGAACCTCAGGATGTACCACGCGGCGCACCGCGAGCACGGCAGCCTGCCCTGGTCGCGCATCGTCGAGCCCGCCATCGCCTGGGCGGAGGGCGGCTGGACGGTGCGCCCGCACGTCCACTACTGGTGGTCGGACGACGGCGCCTTCGGCCGCGCGCCGAACTGGGAGCGCACCGGCTTCACCGCGGCGGCGCGGGCGCTCTACTGCCGGCCGGACGGAACGCCGAAGAGGGTGGGGGACCGCATCGTCAATCGCGACTACGCGCAGACCTTGCGGGCCATCGCCAAGGGCGGCGCCGACGTCTTCTACGCCGGCGAGATCGCCCACGCGATCGCCGACGACATGAAGAAAAACGAGGCGCTGCTCACGATCGACGATCTCAAGGCCTGGAAGCCGGTCCGCAACCCGCCGCTGTGGGGCGACTATCGCGGCTACAAGGTCTCGACCAACCAGCCGCCGGGCGGCGGCGTGATGCTGCTCGAGATGCTGAACATCCTGGAGAATTTCGACTTCGCGAGGCTCGAGCACAATTCGACGGAATACCTGCGCATCGTCAGCGAGGCGATGAAGCGCGCCACCATCGACAAGGACGCCCATGTCGGGGATCCGAAGTTCGTCGCCGTGCCGGTCGATCAGCTGACCTCGAAAGCCTATGCCAAACAAATGGCGGGCGAGATCGTGCGCGGCGCGAAGGCCGAGGTGCCGCGCTTCAACTCGGGCGCCGTGTCCAAGGACACCACGCATATCTCGGTGCTCGACAAGGACGGCAACTGCTTTTCGATGACCCATTCGCTCGGCATGCCGTCGGGCGTGGTCACGCCGGGGCTGGGCTTCATGTACAACGGCTGTATGGGCGTGTTCGACCCGCGGCCGGGCCGCGCCGGCTCGATCGCGCCCGGCAAGGCGCGCTTCAGCTCGGTCGTACCGTCGATCGTCTTCAAGGAAGGCAAGCCGCATCTCATCATCGGCGCGCCGGGCGCCACGCAGATCGCGATGGGCGTCCTGCACGTGATCCTGAATGCGCTCGACTTCGGCATGACCATGGTCGAGGCCGTAAGCGCGCCGCGTTTCTCGGCGACCTCCGACACGATCGACATATCAAACCGCATTCAATGGAAGGTCGAGCGCGAGTTGCAGGAACTGGGCTATCCGGTCGCGCGCAGCCCCTATACGTTTGGCTTCGCCGCCGTCCATGCCATCCGCATCCACGAGGACGGGCTGGATGGTGGCGCCGACCCCGGGCACGACGGCGTGGTGATCGCGGTCTAGACGGGCATCGTCCGCTTCTGATGGGCGCGGCCGACCCGGGCGACCTCGGGATTGTGGCCGGAGATGATACGCACGCCTTCGTCGAGACTGGCGGCGATCCTGTCGGGCGTCGCGCCTTCGAGGAAGGCAAGCCCGTTCTTCCTGCAGGCAGCGAACACGCGGGCGCGGGCGGTTTCCATTTCAGGCGGGTAGGGGCGACGCTGCAGGGCCGTATAGCCCAGTGAAAGGCCGAGATCGCCTGGGCCGAGCTCGGCAAAACCCAATCCAGGCACTGACAAGATTTCCTCGCAGTTGGCGACGCCGGGCGGGCTTTCGATCTTTACACCGAGCAGCAGCTCGCCTTCCGGATTGAGCGGCCATGGCTCGCAGCGGGCGAAATACTCTTGCTGGTCAATGCCCCAGACGGGAGCCGCTGTCGGCTCCGAGCCGCGGCCGCGGCTGCCGATGCCGAGCTTGTCGGCGCCAAGTTTGTGGTGCGGGAAGCGACAGGCGCGTACGAACTCCCGGACGGCATCAGCCGCTTCCGCTTGGCAGAGCAGGATGCCGTGCACGCCGCGGCCCAGGATCTGGCGGAACTGCCAGGCATTGTAGGCGACGCTGGGGCCGTCGATGCCGTTGACCGGTGCCTCGACGATGACGGTGGGGGTGCGATGGCCGGAGCTGGTCGGCCCGCCGTCGACCAGGCCGCGCATGTATTCGGCAAGCGCGGTCATGTCGAAGGCGCCGTGCTCCATGCCGACATTGATGTAGTCGGCCCAGGTCCTGGCATCCGTGCGGCCCTGCTCGTAGGTCAGGACGTGGCCAGTATGGGGACCGTCATAGTAGAGCGCCTGGTCGGCCTGCAGCAGTTCGATGGCGCGGTTGATGCGCTTGTTGGCCATTGGTTTCCTCCGTTTCCCGTCGCAATAGCACGCGGCGGGAGCCGGGTCCGCATGCTAGCGTCGGGTGACTCCTTTTCCGTTCGCCCGCGAGGAAGCCATGATCAAGTTCTACTACAATCTCGCCCCCAACCCGACCAAGGTCGCGCTCTGCCTGGAGGAGATGGGCCTGCCTTACGAGCTGGTGCCGGTCGACACCCGCAAGGGCGAGCAGCACACGCCGGCCTTCCTGGCGATCAACCCCAACGCCAAGGTGCCGGCCATCGTCGATGGCGACGCCATCGTCTTCGACAGCAACGCGATCCTGCTCTATCTCGCGGAGAAGACCGGCAAGTTCCTGCCCGCTGCCTCGCCCAAGGCGCGCGGCGAGATGCTGTCCTGGCTGATGTTCGTCGCCTCGGGCATCGGGCCCTATTCGGGCCAGGCGGTGCATTTCAGGACCTATGCGCCCAAGCCCAACGACTACGCGGTCGAGCGCTATACCTTCGAGGCGCAGCGTCACTGGAACATCCTCGAGGCGCGGCTGGGCAAGCAGCGTTACATGTGCGGCGATGCCTACACCATCGTCGACATGGCGGTGTGGGGTTGGTCGCGGCTGATCCCCAACGTGCTGGGACCCGACGCGGCGAAGCAACTGCCCAACCTGCAGCGTCACCTCGCCGAGATCAGCGCGCGCCCGGCGGCGGTGCGCGCGCTGGCCCTGAAGGACAAGCACAGCTTCAAGACCGAGATGGACGAATCGGCGCGCCTGTCGATGTTCCCGCATCTGGCGAAGAAGGTCGCTTGACGCCTGCGACCGACTATCGAAGCAGGAGCTTGGGCGCAGCCTCGCTGTTGAGGCAGGCGCAGACGATTACGGCGGTCCACAGGGCGAGCGAAACGGCGCCCGCGAGGCGCGCGTGCCGTGGCATGGCCTCAGCCTCGAGGGCGGCTATGTAGCCTTTGCCGTGAAACAAACCGGCATTGGTCATGCCCAACGCGATCAGGGCGAGCTTCGGCACAAAATAGGCGTGGCTGCCGACTTTCACCGGCTCATACAGGAAAAGGGCGAGGCCTGTGACGATCGCGGCGGCGAACAGACCGTAAAGCAACGGGCGCCCCCGATCGACGAGCGGCCGCAGCGGGATTGCCGGGTTCCAGCCCAGCAACCTGAGATCAAGCAGGCCGATGACGCCGTAGAAGCCGGACATCGCCACGATATGCGTGAGGCGGATGAGATGATGGAACGGCTGCAGCGCGAAGTGGAGGGGCCGCCAGTCCAGGGCGATCAGCAGGGCCGACGGCAGACGAAATATGTCGAGGACGTTGGGGTCGGTCATGGCCTTGAAAAAAGCTTGTTATTGCGAGCAGTTCTCATTATCAAGATCTTTGTCGCTATTCACATGAGAATTGACCCCAAATGTTCGTGTTTGGCCTGCGTTCCCTGTCGCCCGCGATCGTCCTGACGGTCCTCCTGGGGGCGGCCGTTCCGGCCTTGGCGGCGGAGTCCCATCACCCTGACGCTCAAGGGCAACCGGTTCGAGCCAAACGCGGTGACGGCGCCGGCGGGCGAACGGCTGCAGATCGTGGTCAAGAACGAGGACAAGACGCCCGCGGAATTCGAAAGCCACGACTTGCGCGTGGAGAAGATCGTCACGCCCGGCGGCAAGATCACGGTGACGGTCGGTCCGTTGAAGCCCGGCACCTACAAGTTCTTTGACGAATATCACCCCGATACGGCCCAGGGCACCCTGACCGTGGTCAACAAGGGTCAGTAGACGATGCTGGCCTCGCTGCTCATCGTCTTTCGCGAGGTCCTCGAAGCCGGCCTGATCATCGGCATCGTGCTGGCGGCGACGCGTGGCATTCCCGCACGCAGCGCCTGGATCGCGGGTGGCGTCGTAGCCGGCGTGGTGGGGGCGGGCGTCGTGGCGGTCTTCGCCGGCGCACTGTCCGACGCCTTCGCCGGCAGCGGCCAGGAAGTGTTCAACGCCTCGGTTTTGCTGGTCGCCGTGGTCATGCTCGGTTGGCACAACATCTGGATGGCCAGCCACGGTCGCGAGGTCGCGCGGCAGATCAAGACCATGGGCCACGAGGTATCCGACGGCACTCGCTCGCTGCTTGCCGTGGCGATCGTCGTGACCGTCGCCGTGCTGCGTGAAGGCGCCGAGGTCGTGCTGTTCCTCTACGGCATCGCCGCGTCGAGCCAAGAGGGCTGGGCGACGTTGCTGGCGGGCGGTGCGCTGGGCATCGCCTGCGGCGCCTTGTTGTCGTGGCTGATCTATCGCGGCCTGCTCGCCATCCCGGTCGGACGGCTGTTCGGAGTCACGAGCTGGCTGGTGGCGCTGCTGGCGGCCGGCATGGCTGGGCAGGCGGCTGCGCTGCTCGCCAAGGTGGATCTCATTCCGAGCTGGGGCTCGGAGATCTGGGACACGTCGTGGCTGATCGACGAAAGCAGCATCGTGGGCCGCGCGCTTCGGGCGCTGATCGGCTATTCCGACCGGCCGATGGGCGTGCAGCTGGTCGCCTTTGTAGTCGTGCTGGCGGTGTTGGTGGGCGGCGCGCGGCTGGTTCTCAGGGCGCCGGCTCGGCGCGAACCAAGCGCTCCGGCGCGCGCCACCCCGCCATGAAAGCGCGGCAAGAGAAAAGGAAGGGAGTTGGCATGCGACGTCTCGGCATGATGGCGGTGATCGCCGCGTTGGTGGCTTTCGCCGGGACTGCGCAGGCACGCGAATACTTCGTCGGTGGTCCGCTTCACAAGTACGACATGGAAATCGTCGCCAACTATCTGGTCGGCATCGAAATGGCGCCGATGACAGCCGGCATGGTGCACGGGCCCGACGTCATCCATCTCGAGGCTGACGTCCACGCCACGGCGGACAACGCCAACGGCTATCCCGACGGCGCCTGGATCGCCTATCTGACCATCGACTATACAATCGAGAAGGACGGCTCGGCATGGAAGGCGTCCGGCACGCTGAAGCCGATGATCGCCAAGGACGGGCCGCACTACGCCGACAATGTGCGGATGGACGGGTCGGGGACCTACAAGGTCACGTACCGGTTCATGGCGCCGGAGGCCAACGGCTTCCTGCGCCATGTCGACAAGGAAACCGGCGTGCCGGCCTGGTGGCCGCCTTTCGCCGAGACCTTCACCTTCGCCTATCCGCAGAAGTAGCCGCGTCCAACGCCATCCCGCCGTGCGAGATTTGTATCCTTGAACGGCGGCCGGCGACGGAGGCGTTACGCTTTGCGCCCGACAAGTCGTCGCGGTACCTTCGCGCGCCTAAAAGGAGCCCCCGATGGACCTGACATTCGGCAAGGAAGAATTGGCCTTCCAGCAGGAAGTGCGCGACTGGCTGAAGGAGAACCTGACGCCCGAGATCACGGGCGAGCTCAAGGTCGCCCGCAATGCCTACTTGCCCAAGGAACGGCTGATCGACTGGCAGAAGCGGCTGGCGAAGAAGGGTTGGCTCTGCACCGGCTGGCCCAAGGAGTTCGGCGGGCCGGGCTTCACCACGACGCAGAAGTACATCTTCGAGATGGAGATGGCGCGGGCCGGCGCGCCCGGCACCTCGCCGTTCGGCCCCAAGATGTGCGCGCCGGTGATCATGAAATACGGCTCGCCCGAGCAGAAGGCGCGCCACCTGCCGCCGATGCTGAATTCCGACCTGATCTGGTGCCAGGGCTATTCCGAGCCGGGTTCGGGCTCCGATCTCGCCTCGCTGCGCACCAAGGCGGTGCGTGAGGGCGATTTCTACATCGTCAACGGCCAGAAGACCTGGACGACGCTGGCCCAGACCGCCGACTGGATCTTCTGCCTGGTGCGGACCTCCAACGAAGGCAAGCCGCAGGAGGGCATCTCCTTCCTGCTGATCGACATGAAGACGCCGGGCATCTCGGTCGAGCCCATCATCACCGCCGACGGCAACCGCGCCGGCACGCAGGAGGTGAATTCGGTGTTCTTCACCGACGTCAAGGTGCCGGTCGAGAACCGCGTGGGCGAGGAGAACAAGGGCTGGACCTACGCCAAGTACCTGCTCGAGTTCGAGCGCGGCGGCAACCCCTACAGCCCGCGTCTGCGCTCGGCCTTCGATCGGCTGAAGAAGCTGTCACAGGCGATGCCGCGACGGCGAGGAGTTCGATCATGGCCGACGCCGCCTGGCGCGAGAAGCTCGCGCGCATGGACATCGAGATCTCGGGCCTCGAGATGTTCGAGCAGGAGTTCTACTCGCGGCTGGCGTCGGGCCAGAATCCGGGACCGCTGTCGTCGATGATCAAGCTGCGCGGCACCGAGGTCATGCAGCAGGTGCAGGAATTGGCGGTCGAGGCCGCAGGCTACTACGCCCAGCCATTCCCCGAGCAGCGTGCCTGGAACGCCAACGTGGAGCCGATCGGCCCGGAGGGCGTCGACGTGCTGGCGCCGCGCTACTTCAACGGCCGCAAGATGACGATCTATGGCGGTTCGTCGGAGGTGCAGCGCGGGATCATGTCCAAGGTGATGCTGGGACTGTAGCCATGGATCTGGCGTTCAACGACGAGGAACTGGCCTTCCAGAAGGAGGTGCGCGACTGGATCGCGGCCAACATGCCGCCCGAGGTCGCCGAGGAGAGCCGGCGCAGCCGCACCAGCCACGTCTCCAAGGAGCGGTTGCTGCAGTGGCAGAAGAAGCTCGCGGGCAGGGGCTGGCTCTGCCCCAACTGGCCCAAGGAGTATGGCGGGCCGGGCTGGAACTCGACGCAGAAGTTCATCTTCGAGATGGAGATGGCGCGGGCCGATTCGCCCTATCTCTCGTCGTTCAGCATCAAGATGGTGGCGCCCGTCCTGATGAAATACGGCAGCGAGGCGCAGAAGAAGCGCTTTCTCCCGAAGATCGCCGCCGCCGAGGAGCTGTGGTGCCAGGGCTATTCCGAGCCGGGCTCGGGCTCCGATCTTGCGTCCTTGCGCACCAAGGCGGTGCGCGAGGGCGACCGCTATGTCGTCAACGGCCAGAAGATCTGGACCACCAACGCCCATTTCGCCGACTGGATCTTCTGCCTGGTGCGCACGTCCAACGAGGGCAAGCGCCAGGAGGGCATCTCCTTCCTGCTGATCGACATGAAGTCGCCCGGCATCCGCATCGACCCCATCTACCTGGCCGACGGCACGCAGGACGCCGATGCGGCACGAGGTCAACCAGGTCTTCTTCACCGACGTGAAAGTGCCGGTCGAGAACCTGGTGGGCGAGGAGAACAAGGGCTGGACCTACGCCAAGTACCTGCTCGAATTCGAGCGCGGCGGACAGGCCTTCGGACCGCGCCTGCGCAAGGCGTTCCGCCACCTGCAGACGCTCTCGAAGACCCAGTTGGATGCCGGCGAGCCGCTCTCGGCGAACCCGCAATGGCGCGAGAAGATGGCGGCGCTGGAGATGGAGATCGACGCCGTCGAGATGAACGAGCTGATGTTCTACTCCAGCCTCAAGACCGGCGACGCGCCCGGCAACATGGGCTCGGTGGTGAAGATGCGCGGCACCGAGGTCGGCCAGAAGGTGACCGAGCTCGCCGTCGAGGCGGTCGGCTGGTACGGCGCGCCCTTCACCGAGCTGCGCAACTACGACAGCAACGTCGTCCCGGTGGGCGGCGACTACGTCGACGACGTGGCGCCGCGCTACTTCAACAACCGCAAGACGACGATCTATGGCGGCTCGTCGGAGGTACAGCGCAACGTCCTGGCCAAGGCGATGCTGGGGCTTTGACCATGGATTATCGCCGCCTCGGCCGCGCCGGCCTCAAAGTCTCGGAGATCTGCCTCGGCACCATGACCTTCGGCAACGGCGCCGACGAGGCGGAGGCCGCGCGCATGGTGGGCGCAGCGTTCGATGCCGGCGTGAACTTCTTCGACACCGCCAATTCCTATGTCGGCGGCGTCTCGGAGACCATGCTGGGCGTCGTCCTGAAGGGCCGGCGGCACGACGCCGTCATCGCCTCCAAGGTCTTCAACCCCATGGGCGGCGGACCCAACGAGTTCGGGCATGTCCCGGCTGCACATCAAGCAGCAGGTCGAGGCGAGCCTGCGCCGCCTGCAGACCGACTACATCGACGTCTACTACATCCACCATGTCGACGTGCAGACGCCGCTCGAGGAGATGCTGCGCGCCTTCGACGATCTCGTGCGCCAGGGCAAGATCCTCTACACGGCCTGCTCCAACTACGAGGTCTGGCGCCTGATGGAGGCGCTGTGGCTGAGCGACACCAACGGCTGGGCGCGCTTCGACGCCTACCAGCCGCAATACAGCCTCGTCGTGCGCGACATCGACGAGGAGCTGGTGCCGGCCTGCGAGGCCAAGGGACTGGGCCTGGTCGTCTGGTCGCCGCTCGCCGGCGGCTATCTCGCGGGCAAGTACAAGCCGGGCGAACTCAAGGCCGACGGCACGCGCTCGGCCGAAGGCTGGGGTTTCAACAGCCGCTTCTTCGCCTCCAACCATGGCGAGATCCTGCAGGCGCTGCTCGACACGGCGCGCGAGATCAACCGTCCGCCGGCTCAGACCGCACTGCGCTGGGTGATGGACCAGCCTTGCATCACCAGCGCCATCGTCGGCGCCCGCAATGCCCGCCAGCTTGGCGAGACATTGGGCGCGGGCGGCTGGCGCCTGCCGGCCGCGGCACTCGAGAAGCTGAACAAGGTCTCGGCCCAGCCGCATCGCTATCCGCGCGCCTTCGAGGAGACCATGGTCGAGCGGCGCAATTCGGCGATCAAGATGCGCCGACAAACGAAGTAGTCCCGCGTCCGGAGCTCGACATGTCCTCACCGTCCCGAATGACGGCTCGCTGCAGGAGCGGTTCGGGGCGCTGCGTACCTTGCGGCCGTTCCTGGCCATGGTGTGGCGGCACCAGCGGTCCGTCGCTCACGGTTGGTCGCTGGTCCTGCGGCCATATCGGCGCTTGCCGGTTCTCGCCTGGGAAGCATCGACGAGCGCCGCACCGCCACGCCCGGCGACTCATCGCCCAATCAGGCTGGAGCAAGCACCGGCCATCTTGACGGGTCGGGCGTCCTGCTGCTGGCCGAGTTCGCGCTGGCGATCCTGTCGGACGTGCTGGGCCGGCCGGTGTCGCTGCTCGACGGGCTCCTTCGGAGCACGTGACCAACGCCTCGAGCGTCAGCCTGATGGAGCATGCCGCCACGCTCGACCTCGAGGACTTCGAGGATGCCGAGTTCCAGGACCAGCTCGAGCGGGCGCGCCGGCAGACCAGCGGGCGGCTCACCCTGATGACCCAGCTGTTCGGCCAGGCGCAGGACATCGTGACGGTGGCGAGCTTCGCCGGCGGGCTGCTCGTCTACGCGCCATGGCTGATCGCCCTGCTGGTGGTGGCGCTGCTGCCGGTGTTCCTGGGCGAAGCCCATTTCAACGCGCAGACCTACACGCTCGACTTCGGCCGCACGCCCGAGCGGCGCGAGCTCGACTATGTGCGCCAGACGGCGGCCAGCGTCGAGACCGCCAAGGAAGTGAAGATCTTCGGCCTCAACCGCTTCCTGATCGAGCGCTACCGCAGCCTGTCGGACGCCTTCTATGCCGCCAACCGGCGACTGGCGATCCGGCGCGCCGGATGGGGCGGGGCGCTCACCGCGATCGGCACGGTCGGCTACTACGTCGCCTATGCCTATATCGCTTGGCGCACTCTCGAAGGCGCCTTCTCGATCGGCGACCTGACCTTTTTGGCAGGGTCGTTCCTGCGCCTGCGCGGCCTGCTCGAAGGGCTGCTGATGAGCTTCTCCTCGACAGCCGGCCAGGCGCTCTATCTCAACGATCCTCTTCTCCTTCTTCGACACGAAACCGGAGATCCTGTCGCCAAAGAACCCGCGGCCCTTCCCGCATCCGATCCGCGAGGGCTTCGTCTTCGAAGATGTCGGATTCATCTATCCCGGCGCCGAGCGCTGGGCGGTGCGGCACCTCAGCTTCACGCTCAAGGCCGGCGAGGTGGTGGCGCTGGTGGGCGAGAACGGCGCCGGCAAGACCACGCTGGTGAAGCTCCTGACGCGCCTCTACGACCCGGACGAGGGCCGCATCCTGCTCGATGGTCACGACCTGCGCGACTACGACCTCGACGAGCTGCGCGGCAGCATGGGCGTCATCTTCCAGGATTTCGTGCGCTACAACTTCAGCGCCGGCGACAATATCGCGGTCGGCCGCATCACGGCCCGCGACGACCGCGCGCGCATCGAGCGGGCGGCCAGGAGCAGCCAGGCCGACGAGGTCATCGCCCGTCTGCCGGCGGGCTACGACCAGCGCATCGGCAAGCGCTTCAAGAACGGTGTCGAGCTGTCGGGCGGCGAATGGCAGAAGATTCGCCATCGCCCGCGCCTATATGCGCGAGGCCGAGGTGCTGATTCTCGACGAGCCGACGGCCGCCCTCGACGCGCGCGCCGAGTTCGAGGTCTTCCAGCGCTTCAAGGAGCTGAGCAAGGGCAAGACCGCCGTGCTGATCTCGCACCGCTTTTCCAGCGTGCGCATGGCCGACCGCATCTTCGTGCTGGCCGACGGCACGGTGGAGGCCGCCGGCACCCACGAGGAGCTGGTGTCGCAGCCAGGCCTCTACGCCGAGCTCTTCGAGCTGCAGGCTGCCGGATACCGGTGACGTCAGCCGGCCAGCACGGGCTCGCCCACGATCTGCGTGCGATGCATCAGCCGGCGCAGGCTCTCGTCGAAGGCGTCGCGGCGATGCAGGACGCAGCGATTGTCCCACATCACGAGATCGCCGGCCCGCCACTTCTGGTACCAGGCGAAACGCTCCTGCGTGGCGTGCGCCCATATCGCGTCCAGGAGCGCCTCGCTGTCCTCGACCGAGAGGCCGTGGATGTAGGCGCCGGGGCGGCGGCCGAGGAACAGCGCCTTGCGCCCGGTCACGGGGTGAAGGCGCACGAGAGGATGCACCGCGCCCGGTGTCCGGCGGACATCGAGGGTGCGCTGGAAGCTCTTGCGCAGCTCGCCCGCCGAGTTGCGGCTGGAATCGTGAATGCAGGTCCGGCCTTCGACCGCGCGCTTGAGGTCGGCCGGCAGCGCCTCATAGGCGGCATACATGTTGAGGAAGCCGGTGTTGCCGCCGTCGGGCGGCACTTCCAGGGCGTAGAGCAGGGAGGCGCGCGGCGGCAGCGGGTTGTAGGACATGTCGGTGTGCCAGACGAGTTCGTAGCTGCCGAGGCCGCCCACCGGCTTGCCGTCCTTGACCACGCTCGAGATCACCGCCACCCACTGCTCGGCTTCCTTGTCCAGCCCGGAGTCGGTGCGGTCGAAATTGGCCGCTGCGATGGGAACGCGATCGAGTTCGCCGAAGCGGGCGCTGAATTGCATCAGCATGTGATCGTCGAGCTTCTGTCCGGAAAAGCGCAGGACGAGATGCCCGGCCCAGGCTTCGGCGATGCGGGCGAAAGCAGCGTCGCTCAGCGGCTTCGACAGGTCGACGCCGTGCACGTCGGCGGCAAGCGCGCCGCCGGTCGGCTGGATCCAGATCTCGCTCATGTGTCGCCCTCGGGCTGGCTCACGGTTCGAAATAATGTGGCACGAATCGGCTGTCGTTGTGAGTGATGCGCCGCTCGTCCTCTCGCATGCCGATGCCGGCCGGCCGGCCTTCGATCACCCACGAGCCTACCACGGCGTGGTTGCCGTCGAACGCCGGCAGCGGCGTGTAGGCCTGCCAGACATAGCCCTCGCTGCCGTAGCTGCCGCCGGCGGTGTCGAACAGGCCGGGGCCGACCAGGGTGACGTTGTGGCCCTCGCGGCCGAACACCGGCTTCTTCACATAGGCGCCGCCGAGATCGGCATGTTCCGAATCGAACGCGGGCAGAAGGTTGGCGTGGTCCGGGAATCCTTCCCACAGCAGCGGCAGCAGCATCTTGTTGCTGAGGATCATCTTCCAGGCCGGCTCGATGAAGGCCGTGGTGTCGGTCAGCACATGCGCGCCGAATTCCTCGCGCGCCATCCACTCCCACGGATAGAGCTTGGACAGCACCTGGATCGGCATCTCGTCAGGGTCGGTGAAACGCCGGCCGTTCCAGCCGATCTGCGGCACGGCTATGGGCTTGCCGGCAAGGCCGGCCTGGAGCGCGGTATCGCGCAGGTACTCGGAGGTCGCCAGGTCCTCCGGATGGTCCTCGAAGCGCGCGAAATGCACCAGCGCCTCGGGCGGCAGGCGGCGCAGGATGCCGCGCCAGGCCTCGATCAGCTTCTCGTGGATGGAGTTGAACTGGTCGGCCTCGGGCCTGACGTCCTTCAGCCAATACCACTGCACGACGGCGGCTTCGTAGAGCGCGGTCGGCGTGTCGGCATTGTATTCGAGCAGCTTGGGTGGGCTCTTGCCGTCATAGGCAAGGTCGAAACGGCCGGCGATGGTCGGATCGGCGCGCCGCCATACCTGCTCGATATAATCGCCCCAGGCCGGTGGGATGCACATGCGCTGCCAGAGCTTGTTGGCGACGACGTGCTCGACGGCCTTGAGGCAGAGGTCGTGCAGCGTCTCGGTCGCCGCCTCGATTTCGTCGATCTCGTCGGCGGCGAAGACGTAGCAGGCCTGCTCGGTCCAGTAGGGCTTGCCATGCATGGTGTAGTAGTCGAAGCCGAGCTGCTCGAGCTTTTGCTGCCATCCCAGGCGCGGCGTCACGGGCTCGCGTCGCATGCTCAGCTCGCGCCGGATGAATCCGAGCCCGTCGCGCCGAAGCCGCCGCGCTGGCTCTGAGCGGGCGTCGTCGCGCTTTGGCCCGGCGCGGAAGCGGGCGCCGAAACCACCGGGCCACGAAAGAACGGATTGGGCAGGAACCACAGATAGGGCAGCGCGCCCAGGCCGGCGCCCGGTGCGCAGGAATAAAGCAGCGCCGCGCCCGCCACGCCCATCAGCACGAGCTTGACGGCGCGCGACATGCGCGGACCGCGCGGCGGGCTGGGAGAGGGCATCGACACTTCGTGTCGTCGGGACGCGACGTCTCAGCCGTGCATGGTCAAGCCACCCGATACGCTGAGCGTCTGGCCGGTGATGAAGGCGGCGTCGTCGCTTGCGAGGAAGCACACGGCGCCCGGGATATCGTCGGGCTGGCCGACCCGCTTCATGGGAATGGCGCTGACCAGGGCTGCGCGCACCTTCTGGCCGCGCTCGTCCGCGCCGGCGACGGCGGCCAGCAACGGCGTGTCGGTGGGGCCGGGACACACGGAATTGAGGGTGACGCCCCTGCGGGCGACCTCGCGGGCCACCGTCTTGGTGAAGGCGATGATGCCGCCCTTGCAGGCCGAATACACGGCTTCCTGCGAGGAGCCGACGCGGCCGGCATCCGAGGCGATGTTGACGACGCGGCCATGGCCGCGCGCCACCATGCCCTTCAGCACGAAGTGGCTCATGTTGAGCGGCCCGCGCAGGTTGATGGCGATGAGCTGGTCCCAGAGGTCGGGGGTGGTGTCGACGAAATTGGCGAAGCGGTCCCAGCCCGCGTTGTTCACCAGCACGTCGGTCGGGCCGATCTCGCTTTCGAACTGCGCGATCGCCTTGCCGACGGCGTCGTAGTCGGCGATGTCGACGCCCGACACGAAGGCCCTGCCGCCCTCCTTCCTGATCTCGTCGGCGACCTTGTTGGCGCCCTCGAGGTTCTTGTCGAAGACGCCGACCTTCGCGCCGTAGCCCGCGAAGCGCCGGCAGATGGCGCCGCCGATCGCGCCGCCGCCGCCGGTGACGATGACGTTCTTGCCGTCCAGTCCACGCATGGCGAGCTCCTCAGAGGGGAGAGTAGGGGTCGAACTTGGGCTTGCGCTTCTCCAGATGCGAGGCGAGGCCTTCCTTCACCTCCGGTCCGAGGAAGCCCAGCATCTCCAGCGCCGTCGAGGCGTCGAACGACGGTCCCATCATGCGCAGCCAGTTGTTCAGCGCGTATTTGGTGAAGCGGATCGAGGTCTGCGCGCCCTCGGCGAGCTTGGTCGCCACCTCGAGCCCCTTGGCCTCGAGCTGGTCGTCCTCGACGCAGAGCGAGACCAGGCCGATGCGCTCGGCCTCCTCGCCGTCGACCGCCTCGCACAGCAGCAGGTAGTACTTGGCCTTGGCCATGCCGCAGAGCAGCGGCCAGACGATCACCGCATGGTCGCCGGCAGCGACGCCGAGCCGCGTATGGCCGTCGATGATCTTGGCCTTCTTCGAGGCGATCGACACGTCGGCCAGGATGCCGGCGACCAGGCCCGCGCCGACGGCGGGGCCGCGCATGGTGCTGACGATCGGCTTGGAGCAGTTGATGACGTTGTAGACGATGTCGCGCGCCTCCTTCCAGGTCCGCAGCAGCGCGTTGTAGTCCTTGATGTTCTTCTCGATGAGGTCGAAGTCGCCGCCGGCCGAGAACACCTTGCCGCCGGCGCCCTGGATGATGACGCAGTTGACCGTGTCGTCGCCGTCGATGTCGCGCCAGACATTGACCAGCTCGGTGTGCATGATCGAGTCGGTGGCGTTGTACTTGTCGGGCCGGTTCATGGTGACCCGCAGCACCTTGGGGTGCGGGCGGTCGAACAGCAGGCGCTGGTAGCGTTTTTGCCAGTCGGACATCGGCTCTCCTCCGTTGCGGGGGAGCGTATCATGCGGAGCGCGGACCTCCAGGTCCGCATTCGGACTTATGGGCGGACCTGGAGGTCCGCGCTCCGATTAACGCCGCGTGTTGCCGGCGCTCCACTGGCCGGCGCTGGCGAAGCGCACGGCTTCTTCCGCCGCGCGAACCAAGGCGCGCGCCTTGAGCACGCTCTCCTGATATTCGGCCTCGAGGTCGGAATCGGCGACGACGCCGACGCCCGCCTGGACGTACATGGTGTCGTCCTTCACCAGCCCGGTGCGCAGCAGGATGCAGGTGTCCATCGAGCCGTTGGCGGCGAAGTAGCCGGCGCAGCCGGCATAGATGCCGCGCCGCACCGGCTCGACCTCCTCGATGATCTCCATGGCGCGGACCTTGGGGGCGCCCGACAGGGTGCCGGCTGGGAAGCCCGCCTTCAGCGCGTCGATCGCGTCCAGCCCGTCCTCCAGCGTGCCTTCGACGTGGCTGCTGATGTGCTGGACGATGGCTGTATTTCTCGATGGTGAACTGCTCGACGACCTTGACCGAGCCGATCTTGGCGACGCGGCCGACGTCGTTGCGTGCCAGATCGAGCAGCATCAGGTGCTCGGCATGCTCCTTGGGATCGGCCAGCAACTTGTCGGCGAGTTGCTTGTCCTCTTCGGGCGTGGCGCCGCGCCGTATTGTACCGGCAAGGGGCCGGATGGTGACGGTGTTGTCGCGCAGGCGCACCAGGATCTCGGGGCTCGAGCCCACGATCGAGAAGTCGCCGTAGTCGAAGAAGATCAGGAACGGCGAGGGGTTGATGCGGCGCAGCGCTCGGTAGAGCGACAGCGGCGGCAGCTTGAAGGGCAGCGAGAAGCGCTGCGACGGCACGATCTGGAAGGCGTCGCCCGCTCGGATGTACTCCTTGCAGGTCTCGACCATGCGCTTGAAGTCGTCCTTCGACATGTTGGCCTGCGGCTCGGGCAAGCTCGTCGAGCTCGTCGGCGCTGTCGCGGCGGAAGGGCAGGGAGCGCTCGAAGTCGGACACCGCGTCGGCCAGCCGCTCCTGCGCCGCCTCGTAGGCGGCGCGGGCGCCGATGCCGGCCTGCGGCCAGGCCGGGCGTCACCAAGGTGACGTTGTCCTCGAGGCGGTCGAAGATGCAGATCATGGTCGGCCGCACCATGATCGCGTCGGGCAGGCCGATCGGGTCGGGGTTCTTGTCGGGCAGCCGCTCCATGTCGCGGACCATGTCGTAGCCCAGGAAGCCGAACAGGCCGGACGCCATCGGCGGCAGGCCGGGCGGCAGGTCCATCTGGCATTCGCGGATCAGGTGGCGCAGCGTTTCGAGCGGCCGGCCCTCGAGCTTCTCGAAGGCCTGGCCGTCGGCGCGGGCGCGGCGGTTGATCTCGGCCTGGCCCTTGCGGCAGCGCCAGATGATGTCCGGCTTGAAGCCGATGATGGAGTAGCGGCCGCGCACCGAGCCGCCCTCGACCGATTCCAGCAGGAAGGAGTTGGCGCGGCCGTCGGCCAGCTTGAGATAGGCCGAGACCGGCGTCTCGAGGTCGGCCACCAGCTTGGTCGAGACGAGCTGCGGCTTGCCGGACTCGTAGCGTGACGCGAAAGCATCGAAGTCGGGAGAGATCGACATCGGCCGTCTGCTATTGCTGTTGCTGCGGCTTGAAGGCCGCGGCGAAGACGGCCTCGTCGACCGAGACGCCGAACTTGGTGCGCAGCGCCGCGACGAGTTCGAGGATCAGGTCGTTGGTCACCATGGTGTCGAGCTGCTTGCCGAAGCGCTCGAGTGCGTCCTTGTCCTTGGCGAGGTCGGCCGCCTCGATCTGCTTCAGGCGCACGATGACGCTGCCGTCGGCGGTCCGGACCGACTGGATCTTGCCCGGCTCGAGCTTGAACAGCGCCAGCACGACCGGCTGGGTGAGGTAGTTGCCCTGGTCGGCCTCGTAGCGCGTCAGGGGCTTGGCCGTCCGCAGCTCGAGTCCGAGCTCCTTGGCGAGGGCCGCCAGGTCGGTCCCGGCATTGGCCTTGTCGACGGCCTCCTTGACCTTGGCGTCGGCCAGCTTGCGCCGCTGCTCTGCCTCCCAGGCGGTGGTGACCTTCTCCGTCACCTCGTTCAGGGAGGGGATGCGGGCGGGCGTGATGCGGTCGGTGCGCACGACGAAGTATTCGCCGTGCTGGGTCTCGATCAGGTCGCTTTCGGCGCTTTCGCGCGTGGCGAACGCAGCCTGCACCAGTTCGTTTGCGGCGGGGCCGATCACGACCTGCTTGCCCGACGCGTCCTGGCCGCGCGAATCGACGTCCTCATAGGTCTTGACCTTGAGGCCGAGCTCTTCGGCAGCGGTCTTCATCGACTGCGTCTTGCTCAGCACGCGCTCGTAGTCGGTGACCTCCTTGATCAGCAGGTCGGGGGCCTGCTGCGCCTTCATCTCCTTTTCGAGCTTGTCCTTGACCGCTTCGAACGGCTCCGACTTGCCCGGTTCGATCTTGTTGATGCGGACCACGTGCCAGCCGAGCGGCGACTGGATGGGCGCCGGCGCCACGCCTTCGGGCAGGCCGAAGATGCCGTCGGCCAGCGGGCCGGGCGGCAGGTCCTTCTTGGTGACCAGGCCGAGCTTGATCACGCCATCCGACGTGCCGAGGACCTCCTTGGCGGCGTCCTCGAGCGTCTTGCCGGACTTGACGGCGGCAATGATGGTCTTGGCCTTGTCCTCGCTGTCGGCCATCGCCTGGTCGACGTCGCGCTTCTCGGGCGTGCCGAATTCGGCCGAGCGCGCGGCGTATTCCTGCCTGAGCTGGTCGTTCGATATCGAGATCTGCGGCAGGACGTCATCGACGCCTAGCAGCACGTAGGAGAAGGTGCGGAATTCGGGAATCTGGAAATGGGTCTTGTTGGCCTCGAAATAGGTGTTGAGCTGCTCGGCCGTCGGCTTTGGCACGTCGGTGACGATGGCGTCGGGCACGTAGATCGTCTCGCCGACGCGCTTCTCGTTCTCCATCTTGTAGATGTCGTCGCGCAGCGACTTCGGCGCCAGCCCGTCGGGCCGCACCGCGCCGAAGAGTTGGCTGGCCGCGATCTGGCGGCGGATGTCGGAAACGTATTGCGCCTCGCTGATGCGCGCCTGCTGCAGGCGGTTGCGGTAGAGCAGGGGATCGAACGCGCCGCTGGTGCCGTGGAAGGCGGGATTGCGCGCGATCGCGGCGCGCACCTCGTCGTCGCTGACGATCAGGCCGAACTGCTGGACGGCGTATTCGAGCACGGCGCTCTGGATGACCTCCTCCAGCGCCCGCACGTGCAGGCCGAAGCGCATCGCCTGCTCGGGCTCGGGCCGCTGCCCGGTCTGCCGCTGGATGTTCTCGAGCTGGCGATTGAATTGATCGCGCACCTCGTTGATGGAGACCGAGGTGCCGCCGACCCAGCCGTAGAGCGGGATGTGCGTGCCGCCGATATGCGCGACGTCGGTGCTGTGGCCGCCCGTCCGAAGCATGTCGCCGACGCCCCACAGAGCGAAGCTGATGATCAGCATGCCGAAGAGCACGAATGAAATGATGTAGCCGGCGTATTTGCGGAACTTGTTCACGGTCGGGGGCAGGGGTCTTGTTCGAGGCGCCATGCCTACCACCCGTCCTTCGGGCAGGCAACCAAGCGGCCTTTGACCGCGCGGGCGCGTGCCGCTAGACACGCCGGCGGACGGAATCGGGGAATTTCATGGCGCATACGAGGCGGAAGCTGATCGCCGGCAACTGGAAGATGAACGGTCTGCGGGCCGACGCGCTGGCGCTGGCCAAAGGCGTGGCGGAGGGCGTGAAGACGGCAGGCTGGAGCGACCGCGAGGTGCTGGTCTGCCCGCCGGCGACCTTGGTCCTGGCCGTCGCCGAGGCCGTGCAGGGCAGCGGCGTGCTGGTCGGCGGCCAGAACTGCCATGCCAAGGCAAGCGGCGCCCATACCGGCGAGATCGCGGCCGAAATGTTGCGCGACTGCGGCGCGAGCCACGTCATCGTCGGGCACTCCGAACGTCGCGCCGATTGCGGCGAGACCGACGCCGTCGTGCGCGCCAAGGCCGAGGCGGCCTGGCGTGCGGGATTGTTGCCCATCGTCTGCATCGGCGAGACTCTGGCCGAGCGCGATGCCGGCAAGACGCTGGCGGTGCTCGAGACGCAGCTCACGGGCAGCGTGCCCGCCGGCGCGACCGCGGCCCGCCTGGTGGTGGCCTACGAGCCGGTCTGGGCGATCGGTACGGGCAAGACGCCGACGACGCGGGAGGTCGCCGCAGCTCACGCGCACATTCGCAAGATCCTGAGCGGCCTGATGGGTGACGCCGCCGCGGTTCGTCTTCTTTATGGCGGCTCGGTGAAGGACAGCAACGCCGCCGAGCTGATGGCGGCGAGCGATGTCGACGGCGCCCTGGTCGGCGGCGCCAGCCTCAAGGCCGGCGAATTTTTGGCTATCGCCAAGGCCGCCCAAAGCGGCTAGAAGCGCCCCTTTGCGGGTAGTCCCCTTGCGGGTGATCCCGCTTGACGGCATTCCCTTCGGGCGCTGGACGAAATGGACGCGGTAAGAAGCTTTTTGCACGACTGGCGGCTGGTGCTGCTGATCATCCATGTCGGCGTCACCGCCGCCATGATCGTCGTCATCCTGCTTCAGCGCAGCGAAGGCGGCGGCCTGGGCATGGGCCGCACCGACGCGCTGTTCTCGGTGCGCGGCCAGGCCAACGTCCTGTCGCGCATGACGGCGATTTTCGCCGGCCTCTTCTTCTTCCTGAGCCTCGTGATGGCCTGGAGCACGGCCGACACGTCGCGCGCCACCCGGTCGATCATGGATAGCGTGCCGGCGACGTCCGGCGCTCCCGCCTCGCCGGGAAGCACGTCGTCGCCTGGCGGAGCCGCTCCGGCGGCGCCGGCGCAACCGTCCGCGCCCACTCGCTGACAAGGCCCACCAGGAACAACCTCGGTGTCCGCCCGTTCCCTCCGCCGGACATTCTCCGGCGGGGCAATATCCCCATGGCTGCGGCCAACAAGCTTTGGTATGCTGTAAGCCCATGACGCGCTTTATTTTCATAACGGGCGGCGTGGTTTCCTCGCTTGGTAAGGGTCTTTCCTCGGCGGCGCTGGGCGCGCTGCTGCAGGCGCGCGGCCATCGCGTCCGGCTGCGCAAGCTCGATCCCTATCTCAACGTCGATCCGGGGACGATGAGCCCCTACCAGCACGGCGAGGTCTTCGTGACCGACGATGGGGCGGAAACCGACCTCGATCTCGGCCATTACGAGCGCTTCACCGGCGTCGATGCGCGGCAGAGCGACAACATCACCACGGGCCGCATCTATTCCACGGTGATCGCCAAGGAGCGGCGCGGCGAGTATCTCGGCGCGACCGTGCAGGTGATCCCGCATATCACCGACGCCATCAAGGAATTCATCGTCGCCGACACCGAGCAGGAGGACTTCGTCCTGGTCGAGATCGGCGGCACCGTCGGCGACATCGAGGGCCTGCCGTTCCTCGAGGCGATCCGCCAGCTCGGCAACGAGCTCGGCCGCGAGCGCACGATGTTCGTGCATCTCACCCTCCTGCCGTGGGTGCCGACGGCGGGCGAGCTCAAGACCAAGCCGACCCAGCATTCGGTCAAGGAGCTGCTGAGCGTCGGCATCCAGCCCGACCTGCTGGTGTGCCGCTCGGGCGACAAGGAGATCCCGGCCAACGAGCAGCGCAAGATCGCGCTGTTCTGCAACGTCAAGCCGGAGCGCGTCATCGAGGCGCGCGACGTCGATACGATCTACCAGGTGCCGATCGCCTATCACGAGCAGGGCTTCGACCGCGAGGTCTGCCGCTACTTCGGCCTGGACGCCGAGACGGAGCCGAACCTCGAACGCTGGCGCGGCGTGGTGCGCTCGGTGCGCGAGCCCGAAGGCAAGGTGACGATCGCCGTCGTCGGCAAGTACACGGTGCTGCTCGACGCCTACAAGTCGCTCTCCGAGGCGCTGACGCACGGCGGCTTCGGCAGCAACGTGAAGGTCGGCCTGGAGTGGATGGACTCCGAGATCTTCGAGCGCGACGACGCGGTGGCGCACCTGGAGAACGTGCACGGCATCCTGGTGCCGGGCGGCTTCGGCGAGCGCGGCACCGAGGGCAAGATCCATGCGGTCAAGTTCGCGCGCGAGCGCAAGGTGCCGTTCTTCGGCATCTGCTTCGGCATGCAGATGGCGGTGATCGAGGCGGCGCGCAGCCTGCTCGGGCTGGAAGGCGCTTCGTCGACCGAGTTCGGACCCTGCGAGCATGCCGTGGTCGGGCTGATGACCGAGTGGATCAAGGGCAACCAGCGCGAGAAGCGTGCGGCCAACGGCGATCTCGGCGGCACGATGCGGCTCGGCGCCTATCCGGCGCACCTGCGGCGCGGCACCAAGGTGCACGACATCTACGAGCAGGACGTGATCAGCGAGCGCCATCGCCATCGCTACGAGGTCAATGTCAACTACAAGGACCGGCTGGAGCAGGTCGGGCTGCGCTTCTCCGGCATGTCGCCGGACGGGATCCTGCCGGAAATCGTCGAAATCCCCGACCATCCGTGGTTCATCGGCGTGCAGTATCATCCCGAGCTGAAATCGCGGCCGTTCGCGCCGCACCCGCTGTTCACCTCGTTCATCGGCGCGGCCAAGGCGCAAAGCCGCCTGGTTTAGGCGGGCCGGAGTCGCATTTCGGTCACGTTTCTCCGCTGGAGTGGGCCGGTCATGAAGCCTCTATTTGCCTTCGTCCTTCTCCTCGCCGCGCCCCTGGCCTCGGTCGCGTTCGCCCAATCCTACCAAGGCAAGGTCGAGCGCCGCGATCCGCTCTTCCTGCGCTTTCCCGAAATGGCCGAGCGCTACTGGGTCGATACCGAGACCAATGCGGCGCGCCACAAGGTGGTCGCCGTGCCGATGCCCCGGCAATGCGCCTTCGTCTATGCCGACTCCTATGCCAAGGGCATGATGAGCGAGAGCGAAACGCGCCAGATGGCGGTGTCGAACTGCAATCGCAAGCTCGCCGAGCTGGGGCCTTTGGGCGAAAACTACAACACCAACTGCCGGTGCGAGGTGGTGATCAGCGACGAGCGGTACGTCGTGCCGCGCGGCACGCTGCCCGACGATTCCTACGGGCCGGTGTCGATCTTCTATCGTGACGACCAGGGCAATGTCGCGCGCCTGAACGGGGTCGCCAGGTACGGCGCCCTGATCGGCCGCGATCGCTCGGTCACCTTCAGCGTCGACAACCCGCGCGGCGAGCAGGTCTGCGAGGGCACCTTCACCAATGCGGCGCCCAGCAGCCGGCCAGTTCTCGCTGTCCTGCTTCGCCGGCAAGTTCAGCGGAACCGGCAACTACGAGAGCAAGACGGGCGCGCCGAACGACCACATCATCGCGAGAGGCCAGACCAATCGCGGCCTGCCGATCGTGATGGTCATCGGGCTGCCGGCGCAGCTCGCCGTCAATACCTACGGGGCGATCTGACATGCGCTGCGCCTTCGCGCTGCTCGCCGTCGCGACCCTGGCGCCTGCCGTGGCGCTTGCGCAGAGCGCCGGCGAGGTCGAACGCTGCTTCCAGAATCCCGCCGGCTGCAACCAGCGTGGCGGCGGCGCGCCACCGGCCGCCAGTGCACCCGCCGCTGCGGCGCGGCCGGCAGCGCCGGCGCCGGACTATTCGACCGTGCTGAAAGGGTCGGAAGCCGAGCGCAAGAAGATCCAGGAGTCCCTGCGCACCCTCGACAAGTACGGCGGGCCGATCGACGGCAACCTGCAGTCCGAGGCCACGATGAAGGGCATCGGCGATTGGCAGAAGGCGCATGGCAGCCATCCCGTCGGAAAGCTGACCCCGCACGAAGCCGAGCAGCTCAACGCGGAGGCGGCCAAGGTGCCGATCCGGCGCATCGAGCCGCCGACCCAGACCGCCGCTTCGCCGCCACGACCCAATCGAATGCCGATGCGCTGAAGGCGCTGCAGGCGAGGCTCGCGGAGCGTCGCAAGGCGGCCGAACCCAAGGCCGAGGCGGCGACCAAGGCGCTTGTCCGGGACCTCAAGGCCTATGTCGCTGCCGACGGCAAGGGCGCGGCCGGCGAGCAGTTCCCAGCCTTCGCCAAGTGGTACGCCGACGCCAAGGCCGAGGGCCGCACGGTCGGTGATATCGCGCCTGTCATCGACGACTATGGCGATGCCAAAGCGGGCGCGGCCGTGACCAGCGAGGTGCTGCTCGAGACCAAGCGCGACGGAAACGACCAGTCGCAATGCCTGGTGTTCGCCTGGATCGAGGGCAATCCGCGCAAGAACCCGCAGGTCTTCTCCTGCGACGACGTCGCCGCGGTCGAGAAGTGGAAGACCGACCAGGCGCTCAGGAGCGCCTGGCGCTAGATGCGTGCAGTGCCTGGGCGGCGGATCGCGGCGATAATTGCTCTCAGACGCTAAGTCACGCAGCTAAGTTATATAAGTAGGCGCTACGGCGCCTACTTATTGGATGGGACCACCACGGTTCCTTCACTTGCTCCGCATCGGACGTGCCGCTAGAGAAACCGCGCCCAACAGGAGTCCGCTCGATGAGTGCCATTGCCGAAGTCCGCGCCCGCGAAATCCTCGACAGCCGCGGCAATCCGACGGTCGAGGTCGAGGTCGAGCTCGACAGCGGGGCGATGGGCCGCGCGGCGGTGCCGTCCGGCGCCTCGACCGGCGCCCACGAGGCCGTCGAGCTGCGCGACGGCGACAAGAAGCGCTACGGCGGCAAGGGCGTGCTGAAGGCGGTCCAGGCGGTGAACGGCGAGATCATGGACCTGTTGTCCGGGCTGGACGCGCTCGATCAGATCAAGATCGACCGCGCCCTGATCGACCTCGACGGCACGCCCAACAAGGGCCGGCTCGGCGCCAATGCCATCCTCGGCGCGTCGCTCGCGGTCGCCAAGGCGGCGGCGATGGAATGCGGCCTGCCGCTCTATCGCTATGTCGGCGGCAGCCAGGCCTCGCTGCTGCCGGTGCCGATGATGAACATCATCAACGGCGGCGTGCATGCCGACAATCCGATCGACATCCAGGAATTCATGATCATGCCGGTGAAGGCCGATCGCTTCGCCGAGGCGCTGCGCATGGGCTCCGAGGTCTTCCATGCCCTGCGCAGCCAGCTCAAGGAGGCCGGCCACAACACCAACGTGGGCGACGAGGGCGGCTTCGCCCCCAACCTCGCCTCGGCCGACGAGGCGCTGGGCTTCATCATGAAGTCGATCGAGAAGGCGGGCTACAAGCCGGGCGAGGACGTGATGCTGGCGCTCGACCCGGCCTCCACCGAGTTCTTCAAGAACGGCAGGTACGAGCTGGAAGGCGAGAAGAAGTCGCTCGATGCCGCCGGCATGGTCGACTACTACGCCGATCTCGCCAAGCGCTACCCGATCGTGTCGATCGAGGACGGCATGGCCGAGGACGACATGAAGGGCTGGAAGGCCATCACCGACCGGCTGGGCAGGAAGATGCAGCTCGTGGGCGACGACCTGTTCGTCACCAATCCCAAGCGCCTGGCCCAGGGCATCAAGGACGGCCTGGCCAACGCCATCCTGATCAAGGTGAACCAGATCGGCACGCTCACCGAGACCATGGAGGCCGTGTCGATGGCGCGCAACGCGGCCTACGGCGCGGTGATGTCCCATCGCTCGGGCGAGACCGAGGACTTCGACCATCGCCGACCTCGCGGTCGCCACCAACTGCGGGCAGATCAAGACCGGGTCGCTGTCGCGCTCCGACCGGCTGGCCAAGTACAACCAGCTCCTGCGCATCGAGGAGCAGCTCGGCACCCAGGCCCGCTACGCCGGCACGTCGATCCTGCGCGGCGCCTGACAAGGGCTCCTCACGGGCCCTCGGCGAAGGCGACCTCGTAGTGGCTGGCGAAGTCGTCGAACTTGGCCAGCACCGCGCGTGCCTCGGGTTCGACGACGGCCTTGCCGATGTCGTCGCCGGCAAACGCCTCGATCGTCTGCCGCGACTGCCACAGCGTCACGGCGAGGAATTCGGTTCCGCCGTCGATCTCGCGGCGCAACAGCCAGGCGCCGCGATGGCCGGCGAGATCCTTGAGCGAGGGAAAGACGGTTCCGGTCACGTGGCGGGCGTAGGCGTCGGCATTGGCCGCGCCGGCGGCCTGGCCGCGCCAGAGGCGGGCGATCATGTCGGGTCACTCCTTGGAAGGGCCGTGTCTGGCCCTCACCAGCGCACTAGGACGCCAGCGGCCGCCGGTATTGGCTAAAATTGCCGGCCCCGATAGGCTTGGCCGTGGCGCGCATCGATCCCCGGAATTCTACGCAGTACTGGTGGGACCGGCACCTGGCCGGCCTCAGCCTGATGCACGCCGATTTCACGACCCACGAATATCCGCCGCATGCCCACGAGGCGCTGGTCGTCGCCGCCACCGAGCTGGGCGGCTCGGTGATCAAGAGCCGGGGCCGGGTGGAGGAGGCGCACGCCGCGACGCTGTTCGTGTTCAACCCGGCCGAGCCGCACGCCGGCTGGATGGGCTGGAGCGAGCGCTGGCGGTATCGCTCGCTCTACCTGACGCAGGGGGCGCTCGACCGGGTCGCCGAGGGCCTGGGCATCGAGCAGGTGCCGTACTTCACCCGCAACATGTTCCGCGACCGCGACCTCATCGAAGGCTTCCTCGACCTGCATCGCGCCATTGAGCAGGGGCACGATGTCTTCCGCGAGCGCGAATTGCTGATCGGCACCTTCGGCCGGCTGTTCCGGCGCCACGGCAGCGGCAACGGCCGGATTGCCCCGATGCTGCGCGATCGGCCCGTGCTCGAGCGCGTGATCGAGCGCATGCGGACGGACTACGCGCAGGACCTTCGCCTGGAAGACCTGGCGCGAAACGTGGAGCTCACGACGTTCCAGCTCATCGGCCTCTTCAAGCGCAGCACAGGGCTCACCCCGCACGCCTATCTCACGCAGGTCCGGCTGGCTGCCGCCTGCCGGCATCTGCGCCATTTCCGGCCGATCGCCGAGGTCGCGACCGATGTCGGCTTCTACGATCAAAGCGCGCTCACCAAGCACTTCAAGCGCTGCTACGGCATCACGCCCCTTCAGTTCACCCGGGCTGCGGCCGCCTGAATCAATTTTCGCCAATACCGGGCAACAGCGGCAGGCCTATCCGATGCCATGCATCTCTTCTGCCACGAACATCCCGAGACACTGATCGCGCAGACGACCGTGACCGCCGCCTGGCCCGGCAAGGTCGCGCTCGCCGAGACGCCCTTCTATCCCGGCGGCGGCGGACAGCTGGCCGATCGAGGCGTGCTGCGCTGGGCGGGTGGCGAGGCCCGGGTGACGGGCTTCGAGTACACCGCCGGCAAGCTCTGGCATCTGCTCGACACCCAGGCCGACCTGAACGGCGACGTCGAGGCGGCCGTCGACCCGGCCTTCCGCCAGACCATGCGCCAGCTCCATACCGGCACGCACATCCTCAACGCCCTCGTCTTCCGGAGCTTCGATGGCGCGCTGGTGACCGGCGTGCAGATGTATGAGGACGGAACGGCGCGCATGGATTTCGACGTGCCTGGCGCCGACAACGACCGCCTGCGGGCGCTCGAGGCGCCGATCAACGACGTGATCGCGCAGGATATCGCCGTGACCTTTGCCTATGTCCCGATGGCGCAGGCTCAAGCCGAGCATGGCTTGATCCGCAGTCGCTCCGTGGCGCCGCCGCCCACGCCCGATGGCAAGATCCGCATCGTCGAGATCGCCGGCCTCGACCGCCAGGCTTGCGGTGGCACGCACCTCTCCTCGACGGGTGGATCGCCGCCCCTTCGGATTCTCAAGATCGACAACAAGGGACGCCACAACCGAAGGGTCCGCATGGCCTTGGATCGCAGGACCCTTTGACCGGCAAAAAACTTGACTTCCGGACACTATATGTTGCCATATGGTGCAGGAAAGTCAGTATATGTTGCGACCGCGTCAGATCTTGGTACCGATCATCTTCGCCATGATGTTCGGCTACTTCGGCTATCACCTGGTCAATGGTGATCGCGGTCTGCTGGCCATGGCGCACCTGCAGCGTGAGGTCCTGATCGCCGACCAGAACCTCACGGAAGCCGAGACGACGCGGAAGATCTGGGAGCGGCGCGTCGCCGCCTTGCGCAATCAGAGCCTCGATCCCGACATGCTCGACGAGCGCGCGCGCGTGCTGCTGAATTTCTCGCACAAGGAAGACATCATCGTCTTCACGCCGACGCGTTGATGACGCGCTGATCAAGGTTCGCTTCGCGGTCGTCTGAAACAAACTGTCCGGCGCGCCGGTCCGCCCGCAAACAATCGCTCAAATGCTGCGTTGTACTTCTGTCGGGCTGGTTTTTCCTGCTAGATCAACCACATCGCCTTGGGCGATGCTATAAGAGGATGTGGGCTATCGAGGGGGGATCCCATGGCGAAGCCGGCCGTCAAGCCGAAGGTCGAATCTCTTCCTGCCGGATCGAAGTCGCCGTCCCAGCCGCCGCCCGGCGGCGACAACGTTAGCGCCGACCAGCTCAAATCGTTCTACCGCGACATGCTCCAGATCCGCCGGTTCGAGGAGCGGGCCGGCCAGCTCTACGGCATGGGTCTGATCGGCGGCTTCTGCCATCTCTATATCGGCCAGGAAGCGGTTGTGGTCGGCATGCAGTCGACCATCGAGCCCGGGGACTCGATCATCACCTCCTATCGCGATCACGGCCATATGCTGGCCGCCGGCATGGATCCCAAGGGTGTGATGGCGGAGCTGACCGGCCGCAGCGGCGGCTACTCCAAGGGCAAGGGCGGCTCCATGCACATGTTCAGCCGCGAGAAGAACTTCTTCGGCGGCCACGGCATCGTCGGCGCCCAGGTGCCGATCGGCACCGGCCTCGCCTTCGTGCACAAGTACCAGGACCGCAAGAATGTCTCGCTGACCTATTTCGGCGACGGCAGCGCCAACCAGGGCCAGGTCTACGAAGCCATGAACATGGCCGCGCTGTGGAAGCTTCCGGTCGTCTACATCATCGAGAACAACCGCTACGGCATGGGCACCTCGGTCGAGCGCGCCTCCGCCATCACCGAGCTCTATCGGCACGGCGAGGCTTTCGGCATTCCCGGCGAGCGCGTCGACGGCATGGACGTGCTGGCGGTGCGGCGGCGAGGGGCAAAAGGCCGTCGCATACGCCCGCAGCGGCAAGGGACCCTACATCCTCGAGATGCAGACCTACCGCTACCGCGGCCACTCGATGAGCGATCCGGCCAAGTACCGCACCAAGGAGGAAGTCGACAAATATCGCAACGAGCGCGATCCGATCGACCACGTGCGCAAGATGCTGCTCGACGAGAAGATGACCGATGAAGCGACCTTGAAGGCCGTCGATGCGGAGATCCGCAAGATCATCAACGACGCTGCCGAGTATGCGCAGCACAGTCCCGAGCCCGATCCGTCGGAATTGTGGACCGACGTCCTGGTCGGAGCCTGACAGCCCATGTCCATTCCCGTTCTGATGCCCGCGCTGTCGCCGACCATGACCGAGGGCAAGCTCGCCAAATGGCATGTGAAAGTGGGCGACGCGGTGAAGGCCGGCCAGGTGATCTGCGAGATCGAGACCGACAAGGCGACCATGGAGGTCGAAGCGGTCGATGAGGGCACGGTCGCCCAGATCCTGGTGGAGGAAGGCACCGAAGGCGTGGCGGTGAATACGCCGATCTGCATCCTGGCCGCCGAAGGCGAGAGCGTGGCCGACGCGGCCAAGGCCCCGCCGGCCGCCGCGCCCCCCGCACCGAAAGCCGAAGCTCCCAAGGCCGAGGCGTCCAAGGCCCCCGAGCATGCGACGCCGAAGGCGGCGGTACCCGCGCCTCCTGTCGCGCCGGCACCGGCGGCCGAGCCGGAATGGAGGGGCAAGACCGTCCATATGACGGTGCGCGAGGCGTTGCGCGACGCCATGGCCGAGGAGATGCGCAAGGACGGGCAGATCTTCCTGATGGGCGAGGAGGTCGCCCAGTATCAGGGCGCCTACAAGGTGAGCCAGGGCCTGCTCGAGGAGTTCGGCGCCAGGAGAGTGATCGATACGCCGATCACCGAGCATGGCTTCGCCGGCCTGGGCGTCGGCGCGGCGTTCGGCGGGCTGAAGCCGATCGTCGAGTTCATGACCTTCAACTTCGCCATGCAGGCGATGGACCAGATCATCAACTCGGCCGCCAAGACGCACTACATGTCGGGCGGGCAGATGACCTGCCCGATCGTGTTCCGCGGCCCCAACGGCGCGGCGGCCCGCGTCGCCGCCCAGCATTCGCAGTGCTACGCGAGCTGGTACGCCCATTGCCCGGGCCTGCGCGTCCTGGCGCCGTGGAGCGCCGCCGACGCCAAGGGCCTGCTGAAGGCGGCCATCCGCGATCCCAATCCGGTGATCTTCCTGGAGAACGAGATCCTCTACGGCCAGGCCTTCGATGTGCCGGAAGATCCCGACTTCGTGCTGCCCATCGGCAAGGCCAAGATCGAGCGGCCGGGCAAGGACGTCACGATCGTCGCCTTCTCGATCATGGTCGGCAAGGCGCTGCAGGCGGCGGAGGAGCTCGCCAAGCAGGGCATCGACGCCGAGGTCATCAATCTCAGGAGCCTGCGGCCGTTCGACATCGAGACCATCGTCGAATCGGTCAAGAAGACCAACCGGCTGGTTTCGGTGGAGGAGGGCTGGCCGTTCGCCGGCATCGGCTCGGAGCTGGCGGCGCAGATGATGGAACATGCCTTCGACTGGCTCGACGCACCGGTCAAGCGTGTGCACGGCGCCGACGTGCCGCTGCCCTACGCGGCCAACCTCGAGCGCATGGCCCTGCCGCAGCCGGAGAACATCGTCGAGGCCGCCCGCGCGGTCTGCAATCGCTGACGCGGGGCCCGCCATGTCGATCAACATCCTGATGCCGGCGCTGTCGCCGACCATGACCGAGGGCAAGCTCGCCAAGTGGCACGTCAAGGTGGGCGACGCCGTCAAGGCGGGCCAGGTGGTCTGCGAGATCGAGACCGACAAGGCGACCATGGAGGTCGAGGCGGTCGACGAAGGCACGGTCGGCCAGATCGTCGTGCCGGAGGGCGCCGAGGGCGTGAAGGTGAATGCCGTCATCGCCATCCTGCTGGAGGAGGGCGAGAAGGAAGTGCCCAAGGGCGCGGCGGCGGCCGCCCCGCCGCCACCGGCTGCCGCAGCGCCGCCGGCGCCCAGCGCTCCTGCCGCCGCCAAGCCTGCGCCGGCCGCCGCCGCGCCGGCGGCGTCCACACCGGCGCCCAGTCCCGCGTCCAAGCCCGCCGCGACGCCGGGCGGCGGACGCATCTTCGCCTCGCCGCTTGCCAAGCGCATCGCCGCCGAGAAAGGCCTCGACCTTGCGCGCATCAAGGGCAGCGGTCCGAACGGCCGCATCGTCAAGGCCGATGTCGAGGCCGCGAAGCCGGTCGCCGCGCCGTCTGCGGCTCCGGCGGCCGCTCCGGCCCCGAGGGCGGCGCCTCCCGCGGGTGCGCAGCCGGTGTTCGTGGCGCCGGGCGACACGCGCGTGCCGCACACCGCCGTCCGCAAGGTCATCGCGCGGCGCATGCTCGAGTCCAAGCAGACGGTGCCGCACTTCTACCTGACGGTCGATCTCGAGATCGATGCGCTGCTGGCGGCGCGCCAGGCGATCAACGCGGTGGCGGAGAAGAAGGGCACCAAGGTCTCGGTCAACGACATGGTGATCAAGGCCTGCGCCAAGGCGCTGCGCGACCATCCCGAATGCAACGCCTCGTGGACCGAGGACGAGATGATCCAGTACGGCGCGGTCGACATCTCGGTCGCCGTCGCCACGGATCGCGGCCTGATCACGCCCATCGTGCGCAACGCCGACATGAAGGGCCTGGCGCAGATCGCCTCGGAGATGAAGGACCTCGCCGCGCGGGCCAAGATCGGCAAGCTGAAGCTCGAGGAGTTCCAGGGCGGCGGCTTCACCATCTCCAACCTCGGCATGTTCGGCATCAACGACTTCGCCGCCATCATCAACCCGCCGCAGGCGATGATCCTGGCGGTCGGCGCGGGCGAGGAGCGGCCGGTCGTGCGCAAGGGCCAGATCGTGGTGCGCAACATGATGAGCTGCACGCTGGCCGTCGATCACCGCGTGGTCGACGGCGCGATGGGCGCGCGAGTATCTCCAGACGCTGCGCGCCTATGTCGAGCAGCCCGCGACGATGCTGGTCTAGGAGCACCACGATGGCCGACACCAGCTTCGACCTCATCGTCGTGGGCGGCGGGCCGGGCGGCTATGTCGCGGCGATCCGCGCCGCCCAGCTCGGCATGAAGACCGCCGTCGTCGAGCGCGAGCACATGGGCGGCATCTGCCTCAACTGGGGCTGCATCCCGACCAAGGCGCTGCTGCGCACCGTCGGAGGTCTACGGCCTCATCAAGCACGCCGACTCCTTCGGGCTTTCCGTCAAGGATGTCTCCTTCGACGCCAAGAAGGTCGTCGAGCGCTCGCGCAAGGTCGCCAACCAGCTCAGCAACGGCGTCAGGGGCCTGATGAAGAAGAACAAGATCACGGTGTTCGACGGCACGGCCAGGCTCGCCGGCGGCGAGGGCGGCCAGCGCAAGCTCGCCGTGGCGATGAACGACAAGAGCAATCGTCGACGCTCACCGCCAAGAACGTGATCCTGGCGACCGGCGCGCGCGCGCGCCAGCTTCCCGGCCTGGAGCCCGACGGCAAGCTGGTCTGGACCTACAAGGAAGCGATGGTGCCGCCGGAGTTCCCCAAGTCGCTGCTGGTGGTCGGCTCGGGCGCCATCGGCATCGAGTTCGCGAGCTTCTACCGCACCCTGGGCGCCGAGGTGACGGTCGTCGAGGTCCTCGACCGCATCCTGCCCGTCGAGGACGAGGAGGTCTCCGCCTTCGCCAAGCGCGCCTTCGAGAAGCAGGGCATGAAGATCCTGACCGGCGCCACGGTCGGCAATCTGAAGAAGGCGGGCGACAAGGTGACGGCCACGATCACGGCCGGCGGCAAGAGCCAGGAGATCACCGTCGACCGCGTCATCAGCGCCGTCGGCATCGTCGGCAACGTCGAGAATCTCGGCCTCGAAGGCACCAAGGTGAAGGTCGAGAAGACCCATATCGTGATCGACCAGTGGGGCTTCACCGGCGAGCCCGGCGTCTATGCCATCGGCGACGTGGCGGGACCGCCCTGGCTCGCCCACAAGGCCATGCACGAGGGCGTGGTGGTGGTCGAGAAGATCGCCGGCGTGAAGGGCGTTCATCCGATGAACACCGCCAACATCCCGGGCTGCACCTACTGCCAGCCGCAGGTCGCCAGCATCGGCCTGACCGAGGCCGCGGCCAAGGCCAAGGGCCTGCAGGTCAAGGTCGGCAAGTTCCCCTTCATCGGCAACGGCAAGGCGATCGCGCTCGGCGAGCCGGAAGGCTTCGTGAAGACCATCTTCGACGCCAAGACCGGCGAGCTCCTGGGCGCCCACATGATCGGCGCCGAGGTCACCGAGCTGATCCAGGGCTACAGCATCGCCAAGACCCTGGAGACGACCGAGGCCGAGCTGATGGCCACGGTATTCCCGCACCCCACCCTGTCGGAAATGATGCACGAGGCGGTACTGGCAGCCTACGGCCGGCCGCTCCATATCTAGGTCGCGATGGACGGCACTCTCGACAAACTGCCGCTGAGCCGGGCCGAGCGCCACCCCGAGAAGGCGCACCGGCCGGACAATCCGATCCGGCGCAAGCCGGACTGGATCAGGGTGCGTGCGCCCAATTCGCCGGAATATGCCGAGACCAGGCGCCTGATGCGCCAGTACGGGCTCGCGACGGTGTGCGAGGAGGCGGCCTGCCCCAATATCGGCGAGTGCTGGAAGCAGAAGCACGCCACCTTCATGATCATGGGCGAGACCTGCACGCGGGCCTGCGCCTTCTGCAACGTCGCCACCGGCAAGCCGGGCGCGCTCAATCCGCACGAGCCGGCCAACATCGCCGAAGCCGTCGGCAAGCTCGGCCTCGGCCATGTCGTGGTGACCTCGGTCGACCGCGACGATCTCGCCGACGGTGGGGCAGGGCACTTCGCCGCCGTGATCACGGCGCTGCGCGGCTCGGCGCCCAGCACCACCGTCGAGGTGCTGACGCCGGATTTCCTGCGCAAGCACGGCGCCATCGAGACGGTGGCCGCGGCGCGCCCCGACGTGTTCAACCACAATCTCGAGACGGTGCCGCGGCTCTATCCGACCATCCGGCCGGGCGCGCGCTACTTCACGTCGCTGCGGCTGCTGTCGCAGGTCAAGGAGATCGACCCGTCGATGTTCACCAAGTCCGGCCTGATGGTCGGGCTGGGCGAGACGCGCGAGGAGATCCTGCAGGTGATGGACGATCTGCGCGCCGCCGATGTCGATTTCCTGACGGTCGGCCAGTACCTGCAGCCGACGCCCAAGCACGCGCCGATCGACCGCTTCTGGACGCCGGACGAGTTCGACGAGCTTGCCGCACTCGCCCGCGCCAAGGGCTTCCTGATGGTGTCGGCCTCGCCGCTCACGCGCTCGAGCTATCACGCAGGCGACGATTTCGCCCGGCTGAGGGCGGCGCGCGCCGCGCAAGCGAAAGGCTGACCGCGGCGTGGTTACGCGTCATGCCGAGCAGCGGCTCGTGCCGTTCGCGCCACGCCAGCTTTTCGATCTTGTGGCCGATGTTCCGCGCTATCCCGAGTTCCTGCCGTGGTGCACCGCCGCGCGGGTGCGCCGCCGCGAAGGCCCCAACGTCGAGCTGGACGAGCTCGCCATCGGCTTCGGGCCCGTTTCACGAGAAGTTCGTTTCGCGCGTCGTGCTGACCCCCGACGGCCGAAGGTGGTCCGCGCATCGACACCACCGGCGTAGAGGGCCCGTTCCGCCAACTGGCGAGCCAATGGCGATTCGAGCCTCATCCCGACGGCACGCTGATCCACTTCACGCTGGAATTCGAGTTCCGCTCGAAGCTGCTGCAGCAGACGGTGCGGCTGCTGTTCGCCGAGGCGGTCAAGCGCATGGTCTCGGCCTTCGAGGCGCGCGCCGCCCAGCTCTACGGCAAGCCTACGCCTCGGCCAGCGACGCCAGCATCGTCAGCGCGGTGAGCACCGAGACCCGGCGGATCGAATCGCGGTCGCCCGGAAAGACGTGGCGCTCGCCGATCGGCTCGCCCCCCGACCGCAGCGCGGCGAAATGGACCAGGCCGACGGGCTTGTCGGCCGTGCCGCCGCCCGGCCCGGCGACGCCCGTCACCGACACCGCGAGATCGGCGCCCGAGCGCATCAGTGCGCCGGCCGCCATGGCGAGCGCCACCGGCTCGCTCACCGCGCCGTAGCCCAGCAGGGCATCCCACGGCACGCCCAGCATCTCGCGCTTGGCCTCGTTGGCATAGGTCACGAACGCGCGGTCGACCACGTCGGAAGAGCCGGCGATTGCCGTCAAGGTCGCCGCGACCAGCCCGCCGGTGCAGGACTCGGCGGTGACGACCTTGAGCCTGCGCTGCCGGCAAGCGTGCGAGCACGCGCTCCGCTGCATCCCTCATTTCGTGATCGAACATCCCGAACTCCTAGCTTCGCGGTATTTCGACGGTGGCGACGGCCTGCGCGGCGATGCCCTCGCGACGGCCGGTGAATCCCAACCCCTCGGTGGTCGTCGCCTTCACGCTCACGCGGCCGCGCTCGACGCCGGCGATGCGGGCGATGCTTTCGACCATGGCGTCGCGATGAGGGCCGATCTTGGGCGCTTCGCAGACCAGCGTGAGGTCGAGATGCACGATCCGCCCGCCGGCCGCGTCGAGCAGGCCGACGGCATGGCGCAGGAAACGGTCGGAGGAGGCGCCGCGCCATTGCGGGTCGGATGGCGGGAAGTGCTGGCCGATATCGCCCGCACCGATCGTGCCCAGCACCGCGTCGGTCAGCGCATGGAGAGCCACGTCGGCATCGGAGTGGCCGGCGAGCCCGCGTGTATGGGGAATGGCGACGCCGCCCAGCGTCACTGCATCGCCAGGGCCGAAGCCGTGCACGTCGAAGCCGAAGGCCGTTCGCGTTTCCATGGTCGCCGCCTGGTGAAGATCGTCGGACGTGGTGATCTTGCGGTTGTCGTCATGGCCCGGGACCATGACGACCTTGAGGCCGGCGTGCTCGGCGACCGCGGCGTCGTCGGTGAGGGCGGTGGCTTCGCGCGCGCCGAGCGGAGCGGCGGCGCGATGGGCCTGGAGCAGCGCGGCGTAGCGGAAGACCTGCGGCGTCTGCGCGCGCCACAAGTCGGCGCGCGGCAGGGTCTGGGCGATGACGCCGTCTGCTCACCCGCTTCAACGTATCCGCCAGCGGGACGCCCAGGACCGCGCCATCCACGCCGGCCTCCGACAAGGCGGTCAGGCAGGCCGCGATGTCGGCCGTCCGGACGAAGGGCCGGGCGGCGTCATGGATGGCCACCAGATCCGGCGGGTCGTCAGACAGCGCCTCCAGGCCGTTCAGGACCGAATGTTGACGACTGACGCCTCCCTCGACCGGCGGCGGCAGGTCGAGGCCGGCAACCGCCGCCCGATAGTGCGCCTCGTCGCCCGGACCAATGACGACCTGGATGCGGTTAATCCCGGGGGCAGCCTGGAAAACCCCAATGGTGCGGCGCAGGACGGGCTGTCCCTCAAAAAAGGCATATTGCTTGGGCACAGGGCCGCCGAAGCGGCTGCCGCGGCCGCCGGCGACGATCAGAGCGGTACAAGTTGGCACGGACGGTTAGATAACATCGGCTTAAGGGGTGCGCACTTCGGACGCCTTGCACGGGTCGCCCGGACCCGCTATTGCTCGCTCAATTATTGTGCACTGCACAAGATGCCTATTTACTGATCAGGTTACATGGACTGCACGCCCCGTCTCCAGCCTGTCGATATCGGCCCCGTCCGTATTCAGGATCCCGTCATCCTGGCGCCGATGTCGGGTGTCACCGACATGCCGTTCCGCCGGATGGTGAAGCGGGGCGGGGCGGGTCTTGTCGTGTCCGAGATGATCGCTTCGGCGGCCATGGTGCGGGAGAATCGCAAGACTCTGCTGATGGCCAAGAATTCGCCGGAGGAGTTTCCGATGTCGGTCCAGCTCGCGGGATGCGAGCCCGAGGTGATGGCCGAGGCGGCGAAGCTGAACGAGGACCGTGGCGCCGCCATCATCGACATCAACTTCGGCTGTCCGGTGAAGAAGGTCGTGAACGGCCATGCCGGCTCCTCGCTGATGCGCGACGAGGTGCATGCCGCGAAGATCCTCGAGGCCACCGTCAAGGCGGTGAAGCTGCCGGTGACGCTCAAGATGCGCACGGGCTGGGACTCGAACAACCGCAACGCGCCCAATCTCGCGCGCATCGCCGAAGCCTGCGGCATCAAGATGCTGACCGTGCACGGCCGCACGCGCTGCCAGTTCTATGACGGCCATGCCGATTGGGCGTTCGTGGCCACCGTCAAGGCGGCGACCAGGCTGCCCGTGATCGTCAACGGCGATATCGACACGCTCGACGACGTGGACGAGGCGCTGGCGCAGTCGGGCGCCGACGGCGTGATGATCGGGCGCGGCGCCTATGGCCGGCCGTGGTTCCTCAACCAGGCGATCCATTACCTCGGACCGGCGAGCGGCTCGCCGATCCGTCGCTGGCCGAGCAGTACGCCACGGTGCGCGGGCATTTCGAAGCCATGCTGTCGCACTACGGGCAAGAGACCGGCGTGCGCATGGCCCGCAAGCATTTGGGCTGGTATTCCAAGGGCCTGCCGGCTTCGGCCGACTTCCGCGCGGCGGTCAACCGCGAGACCGATCCGACCAAGGTCCGTGCCATGCTGGCATCGTTTTTCCTGCCGGCGCTCGAACGGCAGGCCGCCTAGATGGCGCTTCATCCTCTCAAGCGGCCGAACGCGCTCAGCGAACAGTTCCCGTCGGCGATCCTCGATTCGCTGTCGGAGGCGGTGCTCGTGGTCGATGCCGACGGGCTCATCCACTACGCCAACCTCTCCGCCGAGCAGTTCTTCGGCGTTGGGCGGGCGCGGCTCGTCGGCCATCCGTTGAGCGAGTTCATGCCGGACGACACGCCGCTCTTCTCGCTGCTCGAGCAGGTCGTGGCAACGGGCGGCGCGGTGGCTGAAAACGGCGTCACGCTCGCATCGCCGCGCATCGGCAACCGGTTTTGTGCTCTGCGCCTGTCGCCGATCGTCGACAGCGACGGTCTGGTGGCGGTCTCGCTCGTCGAACAGACGATCGCGCGCAACATCGATCGGCAGATGTCCCATCGCAGCGCCGCCCGCTCGGTGAGCGCGCTTGCGGCCATGCTGGCGCATGAGGTCAAGAATCCGCTGTCGGGCATCCGCGGCGCCGCGCAGTTGCTCGAACAGTCCGTGGCCGACTCCGAGCGCGAACTGACGGGGCTGATCTGCGAGGAGACCGACCGCATCGTGGCGCTGGTCGACCGCATGGAAGCGTTCGCCGACGGCCGGCCCGTCGAGCGCGGACCGATCAACATCCATCAGGTGCTGAACCACGTCCTGCGCATCTCCCAGAACGGCTTCGGCAAGGGCGTGCGCTTCGTCGAGACCTACGACCCCTCGCTGCCCGACGTGCATGGCGACCGCGACCAGCTCATCCAGGTCTTCCTGAACCTGGTGAAGAACGCCTGCGAGGTGCCGGGCGACGGCGAGCGCGAGATCGAGTTGTCCACAGCCTACCGCCATGGGCTGCGGCTGGCGGTGCCCGGCCAGCAGGCCAAGGTCAACCTGCCGCTGGTCGTCTCGGTGCGCGACAACGGCCGGGGCGTGTCGGAGGAGATCCGGTCCCACCTTTTTGACGCTTTCGTGACCAACAAGCCGACCGGAACCGGCCTGGGTCTTGCTTTGGTGGCCAAGATCATCAACGACCATGGCGGGGCCATCGAGTTCGAGAGCGAGCCCGGCCGCACGATTTTCAGGGTGATGTTACCGTTGCAATTCCGGCAGGCCGCTTCCCCATGAGCAGCCCCACCACCATCCTGGTCGCCGACGACGACCGGGCCATCCGCACCGTTCTCCACCAGGCCCTCGGCCGCCAGGGCCACAACGTCCGCAGCACCGGCGCGGCCGCCACGCTTTGGCAGTGGGTCCAGGAGGGCGAGGGCCAGCTCGTCATCACCGACGTGGTGATGCCCGACGAGAACGGGCTCGATCTGGTGCCGCGCATCCGCAAGCTCAGGCCCGACCTGCGCATCATCGTCATGAGCGCGCAGTCGACCCTGCTGACGGCGGTGCGCGCGACCGAGCGCGGCGCCTTCGAATACCTGCCCAAGCCGTTCGACCTCAACGAGCTGATCTCGGTGGTGAACCGGGCGCTGTCGGCGCCGGCGGCCGCGGTGCAGCGCAATGCGCAGCTGCCGGAGGAGGGCGAGCGGCTGCCGCTGATCGGCCGTTCGCCGGCCATGCAGGAGATCTACCGGGCGCTGGCGCGCCTGATGTCGACCGATCTCACGGTGATGGTCACCGGCGAGTCGGGAGCCGGCAAGGAACTGGTGGCGCGGGCGCTGCATGACTACGGCAAGCGCCGCAAGGGTCCGTTCGTGGCGCTCAACATGGCGGCGATCCCGCGCGAGCTGATCGAAAGCGAGCTGTTCGGCCACGAGCGCGGCGCCTTCACCGGCGCCGTCCAGCGTTCTGCCGGCAAGTTCGAGCAGGCCGCGGGCGGCACGCTGTTCCTCGACGAGATCGGCGACATGCCGCCCGAGGCGCAGACGCGCCTGCTGCGCGTCCTGCAGGAAGGCGAGTACATGACGGTCGGCGGCCGCACGCCGATCAAGGCCAATGTGCGCATCGTGGCGGCCACCCACCGCGACCTGCGTCGCCTGATCCAGCAGGGCCTGTTCCGCGAGGACCTTTTCTACCGCCTCAACGTCGTGCCGATCCGTCTGCCGCCTCTGCGCGAGCGGCTCGACGACATCCCCGAGCTCGCCAACCATTATCTGCGTCAGGCCACCGCCGACGGCCTGCCGGCCAAGGTACTGTCGCCGGAGGCGATGGCGCGCCTGAAGCAGCATCGCTGGCCCGGCAACGTCCGCGAGCTGGTCAATCTCGTGCGCCGCCTGTCGGCGCTCTATTCGGAGGAGGTGATCGGCGTCGAGACCATCGAAGCGGAGCTGGCCGACGCCGTTGCCGCCATCGAGCCGGGCCAGCAGCTCGGCGACGCGATCAGCGCGGATATCTCCCTGGCGGACGCGGTTGATCGTCATTTGCAGGCGCTTTTCGCGTCCCATGGCGACCGTTTGCCGCCGGACGGCATGTACGATCGTGTCATTTCCGAGGTCGAGCGGCCGCTGCTGTCCCTGGCCCTCGGGGCAACGCGCGGGAATCAGTTGCGCGCCGCCCGTCTCCTGGGGCTCAATCGCAACACGTTGCGCAAGAAGATAAAGGACCTCGACGTCCCCGTGGTACGCACGCCGCAGGTCCGCCGAGGCGGGTGATCTGGTGACAGCTGCGCTGGGCGTTTCACGCTTGGGCGATTGGATGAGCGCGGTTCGCCGCGGGCTGAGCGGCCGGGCCGCGGCCGGGTCACTTGCCGTGCTCGCCATCATGGCCGGCGCGGCCACCTATGCCTGGCTGGCGGGCTTCGCGCCGACTTCCTTCAATACCCGCGGCTGGATCACCGGCCTGCTGGTCGCCGACCTGGTGATCGCGGTGGCGCTGGTGGCGCTCATGGCCGTGCGCCTGACGCAACTGTGGCTCGACCGCCGGCGCGGCGCCGCAGGCTCGCGCCTGCACATGCGCCTGGTGCTGCTGTGCAGCGCCTTCACCATCACGCCGACCCTGATCGTGGCGATCATCCTGTCGCTGCTGGTGATCAACCTGACGGACTTCGTGGTGAAGCCGGCGAAGGCGTCGTACGAGGCGGCGCGAACGATCGGCGAGCCGGTTCGGCGCGCGCGCGAGGAGGAGATCCTGCGCGACATCGCGGCGATCTCCGGCCCTCTGCAGAGCCTGGGCATCGAAGGCGTGCGGGACGGCGCGGCGACCAGTCGGCTGCTGGAGCGGCTGATCGAAGGCCGTCCGATCATCGAGGCTGATGTCGTCGATGCCGACAAGGGCGTGGTGGCGCGCGCCATAGCGCCCGGAAGCGCAGGGCAGGAAGGACCCGGTGCCGGCGGCCAAGTTCCTCTGGCAGGCGGTGAATCAGGCGCGCCCGGTCCAGATCGAGTCGGCGAACGGCGCCTACTTCGTGATGCAGCTTTTCGTCGGCGAGCCGCTGTTCCTGGTGACCGGCCATGCCGTCGATCTCAGGGTCGTCGACTACATCAAGAGCATCGAGCTCGCGGGCTCGTTCTACTCGCAGATCGAGCACGCCATGCAGCGCAGCCAGCTCATCATCTTCCTGGTCTGCGGCGCCATCGCCTTCCTGATGCTGCTGGCGGCGGTGTGGCTTGCCATCCTGTTCGCCTCGCGCCTCACCGAGCCGATCGGCGGGCTGATGGCGGCGGCCGAGCGGGTGCGCGGCGGCGATCTCGCGGCGCGCGTCGACGAGGGGCCGCCCAACGACGAGCTGGGCCAGCTCGCCCGCTCCTTCAACCGCATGGCCAGCCAGATCGAGCAGCAGCGCAGCGAGCTGGTCGACGCCAACACGGAGCTCGACACCAGGCGCCGGCTGACCGACGCCGTTCTGGCTGGCGTGTCGGCGGGCGTGCTGAGCGTCGACACCGCCGGCACGATCACGCGCACCAACCGCTCGGCGCTGGAACTCCTGGCCTTGCCCGAAGACGGCGTGCTGGGCCGGCCGTTCGCAGACGTGATGCCCGAACTGAAGCCCCTGGTGGCGCAGGCGGCCGAACGGCCCGATCGCCTCACCCAGGGCCAGGTCGAGATCCTGCAGCGCGGCACGCGCCGCATCCTGCTGGTCCGTATCAGCGCCGCCTCCAATGCCGGCGCCGTCGTTACCTTCGACGACGTGACCGACCTGATGTCGGCGCAGCGCATGGCCGCCTGGGGCGACGTGGCGCGGCGCATCGCGCACGAGATCAAGAACCCGCTGACCCCCATCCAGCTTTCGGCCGAGCGGCTGAAGCGCCGCTACCTCAAGCAGATCAAGGAGGATCCCGAGACCTTCTCGATCTGCACCGACACCATCATCCGCCAGGTTGGCGACATCGGCCGCATGGTCGACGAGTTCTCGTCGTTCGCCCGCATGCCGCGGCCGACGGTGCAGCCGGAGGACGCCAAGGAACTCTGCCAGCAGGCCCTGTTCCTGCAGCGCAGCGGCAATCCGGAGATCCGCTACGTCTCGACCCTGCCGGACCATGCCGTGCCGCTGATCTGCGACCGCCGGCAGGTCGCTCAGGTCCTGACGAACATCCTGAAGAACGCAGCCGAGGCCATCGAGGGCAGGCAGGCCGCGCCGGGCCAGACCCTGCCGCCGGGCGAGATCTCGCTCGTCCTGCGTGACGACGATGCGACGGTGCGCATCGTCGTCGAGGACAACGGCAAGGGACTGCCGAAGCAGGGGCGCGACCGCCTCACCGAGCCGTACATGACGACGCGCAGCAAGGGCACCGGCCTGGGTCTCGCGATCGTCAAGAAGATCATGGAAGACCATGGTGGCCATCTGGTGCTCGACGACCGTGAGGGTGGCGGCGCGCGCATCAGTCTGGTATTCCGGCGTGACGCGAAGGAAATCGCGTCGGCTGCTCCCCCGCATGCGACAGCCGCACAATGATCCGCTGAACACATCGCGGACAGTTTGAAGAGTCATGGGCCACGATATTCTGATCGTCGACGACGAACGCGACATCTGCACGCTGATCGCAGGCATCCTCGAGGATGAGGGGCATACCGCTCGTCGCGCGCACAACAGCACAGAGGCCATCGATGCCGTGCGCCAGCGCCGGCCGGCGCTGGTGATCCTCGACGTCTGGTTGCAGGGCAGCGAACTCGACGGCTTGCAGCTCCTCGAGGTGATCCGGCGCGAGGATCCGCCGGTTCCGGTGGTGATGATCAGCGGCCATGGCACGATCGACACGGCAGTGTCGGCGATCAAGACCGGCGCCTACGACTTCATCGAAAAGCCGTTCAAGGCGGACCGGCTCCTGCTGGTGGTCGACCGCGCCATCGAGGCCGACCGGCTGCGGCGCGAGAACGCGACGCTGCGCCGCCGCGCGGGCGGCGAAGTGACGTTTGTCGGTTCCTCCAATGCCGCCGCGAACGTCCGCAGCCAGATCGAGCGGGTGGCGCCGACCGGCAGCCGCGTGCTGATCACCGGCCCCTCGGGCGCCGGCAAGGAAACCGTGGCGCGGCTGATCCATCAGGGCTCCAAGCGCGCCGACGGACCTTTCGCCGTGGTCAACTGCTCGGCGCTGCCGGCGGAACGGCTGGAGATCGAGCTGTTCGGCACGGCCGGGGAGGGCGGGGGCGACACGCTGCGCGTCACCGGCGCCTTCGAGATGGCGCATGGCGGCACGCTGCTCCTGAAGGAGGTCGCCGACCTGCCGCTGCCGTTGCAGAGCCGGCTGGCCCGCGTGCTCCAGGAGCAGGCCTTCACCCGCGACGGCGGCACGACCAAGGTCGAAGTCGACGTGCGCGTGCTCGCCTCGACCGGCCGGGCGCTGCAGGAGGAGATCGCGGCCGGCGCCTTCCGCGAGGAGCTGTTCCATCGCCTGAATGTCGTCGCCTTGCGCGTGCCGCCGCTCAGCGAACGTCGCGAGGACATCCCCGAGCTTGCCGCCGACCTGCTGCAGCGCGTGGCCGACGCCACCGGCCTGCCGTCGCGCACGATCGGCGAGGATACGCTGGCGGCGCTGCAGGGCCACGACTGGCCGGGCAACGTGCGCCAGCTTCGCAACGTCATCGAGCGGCTGCTGATCCTGGCGCCGGCGGGCGGCGGGCCGATCCGCGCCGACGTCCTGCCGAACGACGTGAGCGAGGATGCGCCGTCGGTGCTGCGCTGGGAGAAGGGTGGGGAGATCATGCAGCTCCCCCTGCGCGATGCCCGCGAGGTGTTCGAGCGCGAATATCTGCTGGCCCAGGTCACCCGCTTCGGCGGCAACATCTCGCGCACGGCGACCTTCGTCGGCATGGAACGCTCGGCGCTGCATCGCAAGCTGAAGTCGCTCGGCCTGCACGGCGGCGCGGTCGAGGAACGCAACGGCAGCGAAGCGGCCGTCCCGTAATCTGAGGAACTTGTCATATGGCGCGTTATGCCTACGTCAACGGCCGCTACGTCGATCATCGCGAGGCCACCGTCCATATCGAGGATCGCGGCTATCAGCTGGCCGACGGCGTCTACGAGGTCGTGGGCGTGCGCGACGGCAGGCTGATCGACGAGGGGCCGCATCTCGACCGTCTCGACCGTTCCCTGCGCGAGCTTCGCATCGCCTGGCCGGTCTCGCGTTCGACGCTGGGCTTCATCATCCGCGAGCTGATGCGGCGCAACCGCCTGCGCGACGGGCTGGTCTACATGCAGGTCACGCGCGGGGTGGCGCGACGCGACCACGCTTTCCCGACCGCGCCCGTCAAGCCCGCGCTGGTGCTCACCACCAAGAGCACGAAGCGCATCGAGGTCGATCCGGGTGCGGGCATCGCGGTGAAGAGCCAGCCCGACATCCGCTGGGAGCGCTGCGACATCAAGACGGTGGCGCTGCTGCCCAACGTGCTCGCCAAGCAGGCGGCGCGCGAGAGCGGCGCCTACGAGGCCTGGCTGGTGGACGGCGAGGGCAAGGTCACCGAGGGCGCCTCGACCAACGCCTGGATCGTGACCCACGACAACGAGCTGGTGACCCGCCAGACCGACAACGGCATCCTGGCGGGCATCACGCGCCACACCTTGAAGTCGCTGGCCAACGGACTGCAGCTCAAGCTCGTCGAGCGGGCCTTCACGCTGGCCGAGGCCAAGAAGGCCAGGGAGGCGTTCATCACCAGCGCCACCTCGTTCGTGACGCCGGTGGTCAAGATCGACGGCGAGAAGGTGGGCGACGGCAAGGTCGGTCCGACGGCGCGGCGGCTGCGCGAGGAATATGTACGCTTCGCGGCCGAGGGCGAGGCGGTGACGTGAAGCTGCCGGCCGGACTGGAGCCGCCCCGCGCCGTCCTGTTCGACTGGGACAACACCCTGGTCAACACCTGGCCGACCATCGTCGAATGCTATCATGACACGTTCACGGCGCTGGGATTGCCGCCCTGGACGGCGGACGAGGTGCGCAACCGAGCGCACGGCTCGTTGCGCGATGTTTTCCCCAGCCTGTTCGGTGGGCGGGCCGGCGAGGCCGAGCGGGTCTTCTACGAGACGTTTTATCGCATCCACCTGGAGCGACTGGAGCCGCTGCCGGGCGCCGATGCGCTGCTGGCGCGCTGCCACGAACTCGGCTGCTACGTCGCCGTGGTCAGCAACAAAGTCGGCGACAATCTGCGGGCGGAGCTCGCCCATCTGGGCTGGCAGCGCTGGGTCTCGCGCGCGGTCGGCGCCAAGGATTGCCAGCGCGACAAGCCGGCGCCCGATCCGATCTTCAAGGCGCTCGACGGCACGGGAATTGCTCCTGGCGAGACAGTCTGGATGGTTGGCGACACGCCGGCGGATCTGAAATGTGCCCACGCCGCTGGCTGTCTGCCCGTGCTGGTGGGCGGTGCCGAGCAATTGGCGGGCCCGCTATTGGATCATCCGCCGCGTCTCAGGGCGCGTAATTGTCATGAACTGGTGGCATTGCTTTGAGCCGACCGCCCCCTATATTTGTTCCAACTCGGTAGCGGGTAGAGACCCGCGCCTTCCAAACCGGCGACCTCCCGGCAGCCGGCCGCCCAGCAAGAGGCCAAGAACATGAGTGAAAAGGCACAGAACGTTCAGGACGTCTTCCTGAACCACCTGCGCAAGAACAAGACGCCCGTCACGATCTTCCTGGTGAACGGCGTCAAATTGCAGGGAATCGTCACCTGGTTCGACAATTTCTCGGTGCTGCTGCGCCGCGACGGACATTCGCAGCTTGTCTACAAGCATGCGATCTCGACCATCATGCCGGTCACCCCGGTGCAGCTGTTCGACGGGGACAAGGCCGAAGCTGCAGGCTGATTTGACCGAAGATCCCGAGCTGAACGGACAAGGCCGGCGCAATCGCAAGGCGTTGGAGACCGCGCGGCCGGCCACGGTCGCAGCGGTCCTGTGCCCTTACACGCGCGCTGAAGAGCGCGATCGCACGGCCAAGCTCGAGGAGGCGGTCGGGCTGGCCCGGGCGATCGACCTCGACGTTCGCCTGGCCGAGGCCGTGGCGCTGCGCCGCATGACGCCGGCGACCTTGCTCGGCAAGGGCGTCGTCGAACGGATCAAGGAGGCGGTGCAGCAGCAGGGCATCGGCCTGGTGGTTGTCGACGACAGGCTGACGCCGGTGCAGCAGCGCAATCTCGAGAAGGAATGGCAGGCCAAGGTCATCGACCGCACGGGCCTGATCCTGGAGATCTTCGGCGCCCGCGCCCGCACCCATGAGGGCCGCCTGCAGGTCGAGCTGGCGGCGCTCGATTATCAGCGCGGCCGCCTGGTCAGGTCGTGGACCCACTTGGAACGTCAGCGCGGCGGCTTCGGCTTCCTGGGCGGTCCCGGCGAATTGCAGATCGAGATCGACCGCCGGCTGATCGGCGAGCGCATCGTCAGGATCAAGCGCGACCTCGAAGGCGTGCGCCGCACGCGGGCCGTCAATCGCGCCGGCCGCCGCAAGGCCCGCCTGCCGACCGTGGCGCTGGTCGGCTACACCAACGCCGGCAAGTCGACGCTGTTCAATCGCCTGTCCGGGGCCGGCGTGATGGCCAAGGATCTGCTGTTCGCCACGCTCGATCCCACGATGCGGTCGATCAAGCTGCCCAACGGCAAGGGCTGCGTGATCTCCGACACGGTGGGCTTCGTCTCCGATCTGCCGACCCATCTGGTCGCCGCCTTCCGCGCGACCCTGGAGGAGGTGATCGAGGCCGACCTCATCGTCCATGTGCGCGATATCTCCCACCCCGAGACCGAGCAGCAGCGCGCCGATGTCGAGGCGGTGCTGCGCGAGCTGGGAGCGATCGAGGAGGGCGGTGGAACCGCGCTCATCGAGGCGTTGAACAAGATCGATGCGCTGTCGGCCGAAGCGCGGCACACCTTGCAGACGCGGTGCGCGACCGGCGCGGAACGGTCGCGCCAGTACCCGGTTTCGGCCATGACGGGTGAGGGCGTCGACCAGCTTCTCGAGGCCATCGGCGATTTCCTCGCGCGAGCGAGCGAGGCCCGGGAGGTCTCCGTGCCGTTGAGCGACGGGGCGACCATTGCCTGGCTCTACCGCCACGGCGAGGTGCGCAGCCGCCACGACGAGGGCGACATGGCCCGTTTCACCGTGGCGCTCGATGCCGCCGCGTCGGCGCAGTTCGAGCGCCGGCTGGCGCGTTGACACGCGGCGGCGGCGCTACCTATAAGCGGCTCGTTCCAATCAAAGGAAACACCATGAAATTCAAGCCCTTGCACGACCGCTTGCTGCTGAAGCCGATGACCGCCGAGACCAAGACCAAGGCCGGCATCATCATCCCCGACACCGCCCAGGAAAAGCCCATGCAGGGCGAGGTCGTCGCCGTCGGCAAGGGCAAGCGCCTGGAAGACGGCCGCCTGCAGGAGCTTGGCGTCAAGGTCGGCGACAAGGTGATCTACGGCAAATGGTCGGGCACCGAGGTGAAGCTCGATGGCGTCGAGCATGTGATCCTCAAGGAAGAGGACCTGTTCGGCATTCTCGGCTGATACCGTGCTGAGTCCCGGCGATTCGCAGCGGGTCGCCGAGCTGATGCGCGAGACGGCGGCTCGTGAGCTGCTGCCGCGCTTCCGCAATCTCGCCCAGGAAGATATCCGACAGAAGCGACCCGGTGACGTCGTCACCGTGGCCGACGTGGCGTCCGAGCAGCGCCTGGCCGCGGGCCTGGCCGAGATCCTGCCGGGCGTGCCCGTGGTGGGCGAGGAGGCCGCGGAGCACGAGCCCGGCCTGCTCGACCTGATCGGGCGGCCCGGCGAGGCCTGCTGGATCGTCGATCCGCTGGACGGCACGGCCAACTTCGCTGCCGGCAAGGACCGCTTTGCCATGATCGTGTGCCTGGTGCGGGACACGGTGGCCGTGGGCGGCTGGATCCTCGACGTGCCGCAGGGACGGATGGCGGTGGCGCTCAAGGGGCAGGGCGTGACGCTCGATGGCAAGCCGGTGCAGAGGACGCGCCCGACCCCGCCGCTGGTCGGCTTCGTCGGCTACAAGATCCGCAAGGAGTTCGATCGCCAGCTTCCGCCGGCTCGCCGCGGCCAGCTCGGCCGGATGTCCACCCTGAGCTGCGCCGGCGCCGAGTATCTGGAAATCCTGTCCGGGCGGGCCGACTTCAGCCTCTATCGCACGACCAAACCATGGGACCACGCGGCGGGCGTGCTGATGCTCGAGGAGACGGGCGGCGCGGCCGCGCGGTTCGACGGCCATTCCTACCTGCCCGGCCAGCCGTTCAATGCCGGCCTGATCGCGGCGCCCTATCCGGAAGTCCTGACCGAGGTCCGCGCCCTGTTCGAGGCTGTGCGGCTGCCGCTCCTCTCGAGCCTGCCCAAGCCTTAGACGCGCGTCTTGGCCTCCTGCCAGAGCGCTTCCATCTCCTCCAGGGTGGCGTCGGCCGGCTGGCGCCCCGATTCGGCCAGCCGCCGCTCGATGTGGCGGAAGCGGCGCTCGAACTTGTCGTTGGTGGCGCGCAGCGCCGCCTCGGGATCGACCTTGCAGTGGCGTGCGAGGTTGGCCACGGCAAACAGGACGTCGCCCATCTCGTCGGCGAGCCGATCCTGATCGACGGTGCTGGCCGCCAGTTCGGCGCGCAATTCGCCCAGCTCCTCCTCGATCTTGTCGATGACCGGTCCGGTCCGCTGCCAGTCGAAGCCGACCCTGGCCGCCCGCTTCTGGATCTTCTCCGCCCGCAGCAGGGCGGGGAGGGCGCGCGCCACGCCGTCCAGGGCGCCGGCGGCGGGCCCCTGCTTGGCGGCGCGCTCGGAGGCCTTGCGGGCTTCCCAGGACACGGTCTGCGCCTCGGCCGTGGCGATCCGGGCATCGCCGAAGACATGAGGATGCCGGTCGACCATCTTGTCGGCGATGCCGGCCGCCACGTCGGCGAAGCCGAAGGCGCCGGCTTCGTCGGCCATCTGGGCGTGATAGACGACCTGCAGCAGGAGGTCGCCCAGCTCTTCCCGGAGCGCCGCGAGATCGTCGCGCTCGATGGCGTCGGCCACCTCGTAGGCTTCCTCGATGGTGTAGGGCGCGATGGTGCGGAAGGTCTGGTCGATGTCCCAGGGGCAGCCGTGCCGGCGGTCGCGCAGCCAGGCCATGACCGCCAGAAGACGGGCTATCGGCTCGCGCGGCAACGATTCGACCGTCGGACGCTCAGACTCCATGACGCTCATCCTCAACTGTGATTATCGTATAATATATATTATGACAAATATAGATTATCTATATTTATCAATTGTATCACCAGGAAATCTTCATATTCTGCTTTAGGAGTGCCAGCAGCTTCAGGCCGCGTGCGGCGTCACTGGTCGGCACGCCCAGGGTCAGCAGGATGCCCTCCTTTGGATTGTCGGGCCGCGGCGTCACCAGGTCGAAGACCACCCTGGGCTCGCTGTCGCCGTGGGCCATCGGGGCGTTCTCGTAGACGATGAGAAATGTGCCGTCGCCGAGCTTGCGCGCCTGGGCGTGGACGGATGGCCGGCGGGCCTGGATGGAGCCGGCCTTGGTGGCGGCATAGTGCTCGGCATCGCGGACGCCCTCGTAGGCGAAGTCGACGCGCCAGACCAGCACACGGTAGCGCTTGTCGCCGCTGTAGGCCACGCCGCGCTCCCAATCCTCGGTTGCCTGCCAGCCCAGCGGGATCGCAAGCTGGACCCGGACCGAGTCGAATTGGATGCGCGCCAGCCCCTTGTCGCCCTCGACCGCGACGACCTTGGAGGAGACCTGGTTCGGCCCGCCGGCGATCATCGGGTCGCCGCGGTTGAAGCTGGCGCCGTTGTCGTTGCTGGAAAAGTCGCGGAACGTCAGCCCGCCGGCATCGAGACGGTCCTGCGCCGCCGCGGGCTGGGCGGTGAAACAGGCCGCCACCAGGCCGGCCAGGAACAAGCGGCGACCGGACTCGCTTTGTCCCTGTTTGGCAAGCAGATGAGGAATGGCCTCTAATAACCTGATAATAATTGGTTATTCTCCGTCTGTTTCGATGACCAAGCCATCATGGCAGGGCTGGACGTGGGCCGGCGTCAGACGATCGACCTCAGCATAGTCCATATCGACGTGGAGATTGGTCAAAAATGCCCGCCTGGGCCGCAAGCCGCTCGATCCATTCCAGGGCGCGGTCGAGATGGGCGTGCGTGGGATGGGGCCGAAAGCGCATCGCATCGACGATCAGCACGTCGATGCCGGCCAGGATGTCGAAGGCCTCCTCGGGCAGCGTCACGACATCGTTGGCATAGCCGATCCGGCCGAAGCGGAACCCCAGGGACGACGTCGTGCCGTGGTCCTGGCGAAACGGCACCACCGCGACGCCTGCGGCCTCGAACGGCCCGTCGATCTCGCGATGCCGATAGATGGGATTGTAGAAGCCATGGTCCTCCGCCTCGAAGCAGTAGCGGAAGCGGCGCAGCAATATCTCGTGGGTGCGCCGGTCGGCCCAGGCTTCGATCGCGCCCTGGCGCAGCGCATAGGGCCGCAGATCGTCGATGCCATGGACCTGGTCGGCATGCTCGTGGGTCCACAGCACGGCATCGACCCGTTCGACCTCGGCGTCCAGGAGCTGGGCGCGAAGGTCGGGCGAGGTGTCGACCAGAAGGGTCCTGCCCCGTGCCTGCACCAGGATCGAGCAGCGGCGGCGGCGGTTGCGCGGATCGGCCGGGTCGGCCGCGCCCCATTCGCCTGTTCCGCCCTTCCCGCCGACCCTCGGCACGCCGCCCGACGTGCCGCAGCCCAGGATCGTCACCCGCACGCGCCGCGCTCCGCCTTGGCGAACAGCCGGAAGAAATTGTCGGTCGTGGCCGCCTCGAGCTCGGCCAGGCTGACGCCCTTGAGCTCGGCGACCTTGGCGGCGGTATGGGCGACGAAGGCCGGCTCGTTGGTCTTGCCGCGCTTGGGAACGGGCGCGAGATAGGGCGCATCGGTCTCGACCAGCAGCCGGTCCAGCGGGATGTCGCGCACGGTGGCGCGCAGGCTCTCGGCCGCCTTGAAGGTCACGATGCCCGAGATCGAGATGTAGAAGCCGAGCGCCAGGGCGCGTCGCGCCACGTCCGGCCCCGAGCTGAAGCAATGGATCAGGCCGGTGAAGGCGCCGCTGGCCGTATTCCTCCTCGAGGATGTCGCCGGTCTCCTGGTCGGCGTCGCGGGTATGCACGATCAGCGGCAGGCCGCTCTGCCGCGCCGCGGCGATGTGGGTGCGGAAGCTCTCCTCCTGCTCGGCGCGCGGGCTGTGCTCGTAGTAGAAGTCGAGGCCGGTCTCGCCGATGCCCACGACCTTGGGATGGCGCGTCGCCTCGAGCAGCCGGTCCGGCGCACGCTGCCCCTCCTCCTTCGCCTCGTGCGGATGGACGCCGACGGAGCACCAGACATTGTCGTGGCGCTCGGCGATGGCGCGCACCCGGTCGAACTGGTCGAGCCGCGTGCCGATCGTCAGCATGCCCGCCACGCCGGCGGTGCGGGCGCGCGCCAGCACGCCGGTCTCGTCGCCGGCGAGCTCGGGAAAGTCGAGATGGCAGTGGCTGTCGATCAGCATCAGCTCGCCGCCTTCACCGCCTCGACGAAACGCGGGAACACGCCCTGCGGCTTGGGCAGCGCCGTGCCCGGGGCGAGTTCGCGGTCGAACGCGGCGAACGTCCGCTGGTCGGCCGGCACGGCGAGCTGGTCCAGGATCCGGGCCGCCGAGTCCGGCATGAAAGGCTGCACCAGCAGCGTCACGCGGCGGATGGTCTCCGCCAGCACCCAGAGCACGGTGTCGCGCCGCGCCGGGTCGGTCTTGGCGAGCGCCCACGGCGCCTGCGCGTCGACATAGCGGTTGGCGTCGCCGATCACCTCCCAGATCGAGGTCAGGGCGCGATGGAAGGCCTGGTCGTCGAGCTCGCCGCGCACGACGCCGAGCAGCGCCCTCGGCCCGGTCGAGCAGGGCGGCGTCGGCGTCGGTGATGGCTCCCTTGGCCGGCACCTTCTCGCCGCAGCTCTTGGCCACGATCGACAGCACGCGCTGGCAGAGATTGCCGTAGGCGTTGGCGAGGTCGGCATTGAGCCGGCCGATCAGGGCGCGGCGCTGGAAGTCGCCGTCGTTGCCGAACGGCACCTCGCGCAGCAGGAAGTAGCGCACGGGATCGAGCGCCGAACTCGCGGGCCACCACGAACGGATCGATCACGTTGCCCAGCGACTTCGAGATCTTCTGGCCCTCGGTCGTCCACCAGCCGTAGGCGAACACCCGCTGGGGCGGCGCCACGCCGGCCGACATCAGGAAGGCCGGCCAGAACACGCAGTGGAAGCGGATGATGTCCTTGCCCACGATATGCAGGTCGGCCGGCCAGAAGCGCCACAGCGGATTGCTCTCGTCGGGATAGCCGCACTCGGTGATGTAGTTGGTGAGCGCGTCCAGCCAGACATACATGATGTGCTTGGGATCGCCCGGCACCGGGATGCCCCAGGAGAAGCTGGTGCGCGACACCGAGAGGTCCTGCAGGCCGCCCTTCACGAAGCTGATGACCTCGTTGCGCCGGCTTTCCGGCGCGATGAAGCGCGGGTTCTTCTCGTAGAAGTCGAGCAGCCGGTCGGCCCATCGCCGACAGCCGGAAGAAGTACGACGGCTCCTCGACCCATTCGACCTCGTTGCCCACGGGCCCCGCACGGCGCTTGCCGTCCGGCCCGACCTCGGTCTCGCCCTCGGCGTAGAAGGCCTCGTCGCGCACCGAGTACCAGCCGGCATACTTGCCGAGATAGATGTCGCCCGCGGCGACGAGCTTCTCCCACAGCGCCTGGCACGAGACGTAGTGGCGCTGCTCGGTGGTGCGGATGAAGTCGTCGGGGCTGTAGTTCATCACGCCGACGAGATCGCGGAACGACTGGCTCACCTTGTCGGTGAAGGCCTGCGGCGACATGCCGGCGGCGGCGGCCGCCTTCTCGACCTTCTGGCCGTGCTCGTCGGTGCCGGTGAGGAAATGCACGTCGTAGCCGTCGAGGCGCTTGAAGCGGGCCATCACGTCGCAGGCCAGCGTCGTGTAGGCGTGCCCGATATGGGGCACGTCGTTCACGTAGTAGATCGGCGTGGTGGTGTAGAAGGTGCGGCCCGACATGACGATACTCCGGACTGTCGCCCCTCCCGGAGCGCCCTCTCCGCGTTAGTGCCAGCGCTTCAGCGCATCGCCGATTGGAGAACCAGGAAGCTGCCGAGCACCGTCTGCTTGCGGTCGAGATTGACGGCATCGGCACGGGACAACAGGTGGGCGACCTTTTCCCACGCCTCCATCCAGCGATCAAGGCTCGCCGCCGCCAGCAGGCGGGCCTGCAGGCCGCGCTCCGGCGGCACGATGGCTGCAGCTTCCTCCTGGCCAAGGGCGGCGCTGCGGGCGAGGCCCTTCAGCCAGCCGTCGAACAGGTAGTTCAACGAGCGCCAGGCCGCGTTCGCCTCCTCGCCGCGCCGCGAGAAGCGCTCGGCGAAGCCGTGCAGGCGCGCCATGTCGAGCTCCGGCAGGGTCGCCAGCACCTCCACCATCTCGCGGTAGAGCTCGAGGCTGCCGGCGCCCGCCAGCTCGAGCGCGCGGCCGATGCTGCCCTCGCTCAGCCGCGCCAGCACCAGCCTCTCCTCCGGCCTTCACCTGGGGCGCGTGGTCGGCCAGCAGCCGCATCACGATCTCGTCGGCGAGCGGCCGCAGGGCAAGCCGGCGGCAGCGCGAGCGGATGGTCGGCAGCAGGCGGCCCGGCGCGTGCGCCACGATCAGCAGCACCGCGTTGGGCGGCGGCTCCTCGAGGATCTTCAGCACCGCATTGGCGCTGTTGCGGTTCATCTCGTCGGCCGAATCGACGATGGCGACGCGCCACCGCCCCATCGCCGGCGTCATGTGCATGAAGGCGCCGAGCCCGCGCACGTCGTCGACGGCGATCTCGGCGCGCATGCGGCCGGTGTCGGGATTGAGCGTGCGCCGGAGATGGAACAGGTCGGGATGCGAGCGGGCCTCGATCAGCGACCGGCCCGGGGCGTCGGTCGGCACGTCGAGGCTTTCGGTTCCGTCGCCGAACAAGCCCTGCCCCTGGCCGGCGAGCAGGAAGCGGGCGAAGCGCCAGGCCAGCGTCGCCTTGCCGATGCCGCGCGGGCCGGTCAGCAGCCAGGCGTGATGCAGCCGCCCGCTGCGATGCGCGTCGAGCAGGCGTCCTCTCGGCCGCCTCATGGCCCAGCAGACGTTGGCTGCGCCAGGGCGGCGGCCAGTCGTACGGCCATTCGAGCTTCTCGAGCTCGCTCGCATCGACGCTCGCCTTGCCCCGTGCCACGCCTCAAGCCTCCTCGTTCTCAGAACAGGCGCTCGGCCACCGTCCGCGCGATCGCGCCGGCGGTGGCGTCGACGTCCCCTGTAGCATCGATCACCGCGCAGCGCGCGGGATCGCTGTGCGGCGATCTGGAGGAAGCCGGCGCGGACGCGCTCGTGGAAATCGCGCGGCAGGCTCTCGTAGCGCGTCTCGCTCCCCCGCCGCGCCGAGGCGCGCGCCAGCCCCGTCTCGACCGGCAGGTCGAGGATCAGCGTGAGGTCCGGCCGGAAGCGCCCGACCGCGACCGCGTAGAGCTGATCGAACATCCCGCGATCGACGCCGTGGCCGTAGCCCTGATAGGCCAGGGTCGAATTCGGCGAAGCGGTCGCTGACGACCCAGTCGCCGCGCTCCAACGCCGGCCACACGGTCGAGCGCAGATGCTCCCGCCGGGCGGCGAAGTGCAGCAGCGCTTCGGTGATGCCGTCCCAGCGTTCCGCGGGCCCTTCGACCAGCAGCTTGCGGATCATCTCCGCGCCGGGCGAGCCGCCGGGCTCGCGCGTCGCCACGACCGTGCGGCCGCGCGCCTCGAGCCAGCCCTTCAGCCGCGCGATCTGGGTCGACTTCCCCGCCCCCTCGCCGCCTTCCAGAGTGATGAAGCGCCCCCGCGAGGCATCGCTCACGACAGCCAGCCGAACAGGTAGTGCTGGATCGTCGCCGTGACGCGGCCGACCACGCCCATGCGCGGCACGTTGGCGCCGGTCTCCAGCGGATATTCGACCACGCGGCCGTCAGGCAGGGTGACCGCGGCCTTGCCCACCGTCGTCCCCTTGACGATCGGCGCGGGCAGCGGGCCGTCGAAGCGGGCGACCACGCGCGGCGTCACGGTCTGGCCGGTCGGCGCCGTGATCTGGACCGGGGTGGAGACGATCAGCGGCACCTTCTCCTGGGTGCCGAGCCACACCGGCGCTTCGGCGACGGTGTCGCCGGCCCGGAAGATCGTGGTGTTGGCCGATTCGCGGAAGCCCCATTCGATCAGGCGCGCCGTTTCCTGCGCGCGCTCGGCCATCGAGGTGAGGCCGTTCACCACCAGGATCAGGCGCCGGCCGTCGCGCACCACCGACGTCGCCTGGCCGTAGCCGCCCTCCTCCGTGTGGCCGGTCTTCAGCCCGTCGGTGCCCGGCGTGATCTTCAGCAGGCGGTTGCGGTTCTGCTGCTTGATGTTGTTGTAGGTCCAGTTCTGCTCCGAATAGTAGTGATAGAACTTCGGGAAATCCTTGATCGTGTGCCAGGCCAGCAGGGCGATGTCGCGCGCCGTGGTCCATTGGCCGTCGACCGGCCAGCCCGATGCGTTCTTGAAGGTCGTGCCGGTCATGCCGAGCTCGCGGGCCTTGCTTGGTCATGCGTTCGGCGAAGGCGTCCTCGTTGCCCGCCAGGCCCTCGGCGATGACGACGCAGGCATCGTTGCCCGACAGCACGATCATGCCCTTGATCAGGTCCTCGACCGAGACCTCGCTGCCCAGCTCGACGAACATGCGCGAGCCGCCCATGTTGCGCGCCCGCTCGCTGACGCGGAACTGCGTATCGAGCTTGAGTCGGCCGGCGGCCAGTTCCTCGAACGCGATGTAGATCGTCATCATCTTGGCCATCGACGACGGATGCATCGGCTTGTCGGCGTCCTTGAACAGCAACACCGTCGAGGTCTGCGGATCGACCATGAAGGCCTCCCGCGCCAGCGTGCCGATGCCGATCTGCGAGGGCGGCAGCGCTTCCGGCTTGACCGCCGGCGCCGCCGCGGCCTTCGGCGGGGTCGCGCGCGGCTTGGCCGCCGGCCGTTGGGGCGTGGTCCGCTTGGCCGGCTGATCGGCGTGTTGCGCAAAGGCGTCGAGCGACGGGCCGGCCAGGGCCGCCACTGTCAGGAGCGCCAGGAAAAGCGCCACGGGCGGGCGCAGTCGATCAGTTCGCCACGACACGGGCATCACCATAGCCTGACCGCTTCAGCCGGTCGGCGACAATGCCGGCGGCATCCGGGGTTGTGTAGGGGCCCAGCCGCACGCGATAGACGTCGCGGCCGCCGGCCGAGCCCTGGGAGATTTCCGAGGTGCCGTAGCTGCTCACCGCCTCGCGCTGGCGAGCGGCATTCTCGGGCGTCGAGAAGGCGCCGGTCTGGACATAGAAGCCGCTGGCCGGCTGCAGCGTGGTGCCGTTGACCAGCGAGGCGACGGTCGGCCCGCCGCCGGCGGGAGCCGATGCCGGCACGACGACGGCCGCTGCGCTGCGTTGACTGGGCGACCATACCGCCTGGGTCGGCGCGGGCTGAGCCGGCGCAGGGGGCGGCGGCGTATAGGCCGGCTGGTACTGGTAGACGGGTGGCGCCGCGCTCGCGACCTGGACCGGCGCCGCGGGCGCGGAACGGCCGGACTCGAACTCTTGCCACCGCCGCCTGCTGCTCGGCCGGGCCGCCGCCGGCCAGCGCCACGTCCTTGACGGCCAAGCTCTCGGCCGAGAGCTGGTCGATGCGCACGCGCGCCGTGCCGTTGCGGACGATGTCGAGCTCCTGCGCGGCGGTGCGCGACAGGTCGATGACGCGGCTGCGCGCGAACGGCCCGCGGTCGTTGATGCGCACGACGGTGCTGACGGCCGTTCTCGAGGTTCGTCACGCGTACGATCGCGGGCATCTGCAGCGTCCGATGGGCCGCCGTGCGTTCGCTCTGGTCGTAGCGCTCGCCGTTGGCGGTCGATTTGCCGTGGAAGCCCGGCCCATACCACGAGGCGACGCCGGTTTCGACGTGGTTGAATTCTTCCTGCGGCGTGTAGGTGACGCCGTCGATCTTGTAGGGCGCGCCGATCTTGTAGGTGCCGCGCTGGGCCACGGCGCTGCCGCCCCTGTGTCCGGACGAGCCGCAGGCGGCCAGCGAGGCGGCCAGAAGGGCGATCAGGCCCGTCCTGGCGAGCATCAGGGAGGTCGAGCGTGGGCTGACTACTGCTAGCGGCATGGCGACGCGATCATACATGATCTTGGGGCCGCGGAGGAGACGGTCGCGACCGCAGGGTCACGCGGCGATTCTGTCGGACAGCAGTCCGACCGCCAGGCCGAAGAAATCCGACTGGTTCCAGCGCAGGATGACGCGGAAGTTCTCGGTCGTGCGGAAGCTCGGCCCGCCCGCTCCCGCCGGCCGCACGATGCGCCCCCCCTTCCCTGCCGGCGTGCCGGCCGACACCTCCTCGCCCCACGGCAGGCCGGCGCGCCAGCCGACGCGCCTCAGGTAGTTGACGATCGAGGCGAAGACATCGGCCTTGTTGGTCCAGATGTCCTTGCGGCCGTCGCCGTCGCCGTCGGCGGCGTAGGCGAGGAAGCTCGTCGGGATGAACTGGCACTGGCCCATGGCGCCGGCCCACGATCCCTTCATGGCGTGCAGCCCGATATGGCCCTGCGACAGGATCTTCAGCGCGGCGATGAGCTGGCCGCGGAAGAACTGCGCGCGGAAGCCGTTGTAGGCCAGCGTCGCCAGCGCCGGCACGACCTCGAAGTCGCCCAGCCGCGTGCCATAGTTGCTTTCGATGCCCCACAGCGCCACCACGACCGAGGCCGGGATGCCGACCGGCGCGGCGAAGCGCTCGACGGCGGCGCGGTTCTCCTTCAAGAGGACGCGACCGCGCGCCACGCGCTCGCTCGAGACGACGATCTCGAGATAGCGCTCGAAGGTCATCTTGAACTCGGGCTGATTGTGCGCGAGCTCGAGAACGCGCGGGATCTCCTCGACCGAACCCAGCGCCGCGTCGAGCGTGCCCGTATCGACGCCGGCTCTCAGCGCCTCGGCACGCACGCCGCGCAGCCAGGCGGCGAGCTTGGGATCGCCCGTTTCCGCCAACGCCGGGACCGGCAGGAATGCCGCCGCCGCGCACAACAATCGTCGACTGATCATGAGGGGGACATCAGCGAGTGATCGTGGTGGATGAAGAACGATATCCAACTATTTCTGAATCTGGAAGTATTTAAGGCGCGTCGGAGGCTAACGGTCCGCCGCTGGCAGCAGGAGATGCCGGCGGACAAGCTCGTGCATGATCAGGCCGGCCACGACGTGATTGCCCGCCGCTGAGTGATGGTCGCGGCCGAAGAGCGTGTCGATGCCACGGGCCTCGATCGCCGCCCTCATCGGATCGGCGAGATCGAGCGGGACGAGGCCCGCCTCGGACGCGCAGCCGAGCACCTTGCGCATGGCGCGCAGATTCAGCGCCTTGCGTTCGGCGTCCGCCGTCCAGTGCGAGCGGCCGTACTGGGCCACGACCACGACCGGCACGCCGACGGCGGCGAGTCTCGGCATCAGCAGGCAGGCGATCGTCTCGCCGGTGCCGGGCGGCGTGGCCCGGACCTCGTCGAAGTACCAGCCGCTCTGTATGCCGAGCCGCTTCACGACCTCGTCGGCCAGGGTCGACCAGCCGAGCAGGCGCGCCGCCAGCGGCACCGGCACCGGCGCATGCGGGCGCCCCGGCACCGGCACGTTGCGCAGCCCGAGCCGGCCGCCGATCACGGCGAAATACGGCTTCTGCCGTCCCCAGGAGACCTTCAGTTCCGAGCGCTGGATGTCGGCGGGCGTGAAGCCTGCCACGATGGCGACAGGCATTGTCCGGCGTGCGGCCCTTTCGGTGCTGAGCACCGTCTGGTCGAACGAGTAGCCGCTGACGCCGGCATTCAACACTCTGCGGCCGGCCAGGCCCTGCAGGTAGGCCGGCCAGCTCTCCGCATCGTCCACCTCCTGGCCCTCGGTGAAGGACGAACCGGTCGCCAGGAGCGGCGGCTCGGCGAGCGACGAAGTTGCGGGCGTGCGGCGAAAGCCGTCGGCGTCGACATTGTAGCGGGACGACGCGCAGTTGGCTGGCGACGTCCAGCCGAGCGTGCCGTCGTAGGCATAGGCGCACGGCCCGCCGCCGTCCTCGCTGTTGCTCATCCGCTCGCGGGCGAGGTTCGGCCAGTGAACCAGGGCCTCGGAGCCCCAGCGCATCAGGCGACATCCCATTTCGAGGACCGCCAGCGAGAACAACACGGAGCCTGCCACCAGCGCGATGAGCGCGGCCGAGGCCGCCGCCTTCGGGCGGAACGCCCGTACCTCTGTGAGGGCATCTCCGGCCGCCTCACGATCGACGCTCATGCTAACACCTCCAACGAGGCAGGTTAGCATCTGGAAAGGCTCGATGGGGATATGACGGTCGGCCGTAGGATCGCGGGCCGGGCCGAGCGCCGGCTGGCCCTGTCGAAGGGCTTCCGGACGGTCAGCGCGTGCCCGCCGTGACCGCCCTTGCGAAATGTGCTCCGTTGCAGGCGGTGGCGAACCTAAGTATCTGAAATCGCCAAATCGGATGGGTGGCCGAGTGGTTTAAGGCACCGGTCTTGAAAACCGGCGTGGGTTCACGCCCACCGTGGGTTCGAATCCCACCCCATCCGCCACTTCAGAACAGAACTGCAAACGTCGGACTGGTGCCGAGCCGCCTCTGGCGCGTGTAGCATTCCGACATGGTGGACAGCGCCGAACTGCATCTTTCGCTATGGAAGCAAGCCTTGGGCGTGGTGCCCGAGGAAGTGTGGGGCAGAACCAACCTGCAGACGCTTGTCCTGGCCGACAACGGCCTGACCGGGATTTCCGAACGTGTCGGCAATCTGCGTGATCTGCGGATGCTCGATCTCGGCCACAACAGACTTCGCGAGATACCATCCAGCATGGGCGAACTCGAAGGGCTGAGCGACTTTCTCTATTTGCATGATAACGAGCTAACGACGCTTCCTCCCGCGCTGGGGCGTCTGAGACGCTTGCGCTACTTGAATATCAGCGAGAATGCGTTCGAGGCCCTGCCGGAGGCTGTGACGGAGATGTCCGGCCTGATCGAGTTGCGCGTCACCGACAATCGTCTGACTGCTCTTCCGCCATCGATTTCCAGATTGGTTCGCTTGCGCGAACTGCACGTGCGCAACAACCGGCTCACCACATTGCCAGACGCCGTTGGCTCGATGGTGGAACTCCGTCAGATTGATCTCAGGGGCAATCCGCTCGCCGCCTTGCCCGAGACCATGCGAGAGCTGCAGCGCCTCGAGAAACTTGATCTTCGGTGGATTCCCGCTCTCGAGCCGCCCAGGTGGTTCGCCGAACTCGAAGCCAGGGGCTGCGCGATCTATCGCTAAGCGCTCATCTTCACCCGTCATGGCCCGCCATCTTACGCTGTCGCCCGCGTTCACCGGCTTCTGGGAATAAACCCGGGCACGCCGGTCTCCACGACGCTGTTGAACCGGATCTTCGTCGCGACGCCGTCGCGAATCTCCTGCATGGCGTCTTCCGGCAGGGGCGAAAGCTCGAAGTTCTCCCGGATGCGGCTGGGCGTGACGGAAGTGGTCAGCAGAGCCGTGCCGCGCTGGATCGCCCAGGCGAGCACGACCTGGGCAGGGGTTTTGCCGAGGCGCCGGGCGATGGCTGTGATCACCGGATCATCCAGCAATCTCGGCTCCATCGCATGCCCCAACGCCGCAAACGCCAGCAGCACGATCCCGTGCCGTTGACAATAGTCGAGCAACTCCCATTCCGGGAGATAGGGATGGGATTCGACTTCCACGACCGCCGGCTTGATGCGCGCGGCTTCGACAATCTCCTGCAGTTTCTCCAGATTGACATTCGACAGGCCGATCGCCCTGCACCGCCCCTCGTCCACCAGGCTCTCCAGCGCGCGCCACGTCTCCACCAGCGTCACGCCGGAGTCATAGATAACCTGGCCGCGCTCGTCCCTCGGCTCCTGCTCGTCGCCCGGCTGGAAGGCAAAGGGGGTATGGATGAGATAGCAATCGACATAGTCGATCTGGAGTCGCCGGCGGCTCGCCTCGAAGGCGGGCTTGACCCGCTCGGGACGATGATTGCTGTTCCAGAGCTTCGTGGTGACGAACACGTCCTTCCGCTCAACCGCCCGCGCCTTGAAGATCTCCTGCATGGCGTCGCCGACGGCTTGTTCATTGCGGTAGCGTTCCGCACAATCGAAGTGACGAAACCCCACTTCCAATGCAGCCTTGGTTGCCTGTCCGGTCGCGAGGGGATCCGGAATCAGCGTGCCAAATCCCAGGACAGGAATTGCACCGGAGCCGTGGGCAAGGGGAATCTTCGCATAGCGAAGAGTGTCGGGCGCTGCCATGCTTGTAGTCCTCCGTTCTGGGATCGCCTTCTCGCGCCGTTCGCGTTTCACCGCATCCGCTCGACCCATTGAGCGCGTGAAGGCCCCGGCTCGAACGCATCGCCGAAATACTGGGTCTCGCGGGCCACCTTGCCCTCCTTGAACTCCATGATGCTCACGGCGTAGGACGGTTGCCCGTCGTAAGTGAGGACGAATTCAGTGACCCAAAGGTCGGCAGCGCCCAGGATGCGCCGAACCGTGAAGCGCTTCTTGTTCGGCTGTGCGAAGCGGGACGCCTGGATATTGCGCCGGCCGCGGATGCGCTCGCCCGATTGGGGATATTCGAGCACGGCGTCCTCTCGATAGATCTGGTGCTCCGCCTCGAAGTCGTTCGCGTCGGACGCAGCCCAGTGGAAATCCAAAGCCGCGCGAATCTCCCGGTCTTCCATCCCGATCTTCCTCGCTCGCCGACCTGATGTCCGCCTTGGGGACCCAAAGCGAGCCGCGCCATCCTACGCCGTCGCCACCACAAGCTCCTCTGCATTGTTCGGCGGGCGAAGGCCGTCCGTCCTGCCCGCGAAGTAGCGCTGGGCAAGATCGGCCGCCGAGACGTGCCGTGCCTCTCGAAAGCCGGCTTCGCGGGCCAGCGCCAGGATCGCCGGCGGCGTGAAGAAGCTGAGGAACGGCGTCCCGCTTGTCCGCGCTCCCTTCTCCGCCATCTCGAGCCCGGGACGCACTTCCGGGTCCGCCAGCTCCAACGGGAGCAGGAACGTCATGGCGAGCGTCGATCCCGGCGCGAGCGCCGCGACCTGGCGCAGCGTGGCCGCGTTCGCCTCCCTGGTGAGATACATGCTGACGCCCGTGGAGACCACGATTGCCGGCTTGCTGTCATCGAAGCCGGCCGCCGCGAGCCCGTCGCGCCACGACCCGCCCGCCTCGAAATCGACCGGCACGAAGCGCAGCCAGTCCGGGACGCCGAAGCCGAGCTCGATCAGGCGCCGCCGCTTCCAGGCCTGTGGGCCCGGCCGGTCGATCTCGAACACCCTGAGACGGGACGCGATCTCCGGCCTCCGCTGGGCGAAGCTGTCGAGGCCGGCCCCGAGGATGACATACTGGCTCACCCCGCGGCCTGCCTGTTCCACGACGAGGTCCTCGATGAAGCGGGCACGGGCCACGATGGCGGCGCGGAAGGGCCGCGTGAACCGCGGGTCCATATCCCCGCGGCAGCGCCAATCCTTGTCCGGGGCCAGCAGCTCGAGGCCGATCCGGTCTTCCAGCACATGCGGCGGCGGATCGATCTCGACATGCAGGGCGCGCCACAGGGCGACCCGGGCTGCGGTGCTGTCCGGCGCCGCCCCCTCTTGCCTGTCGCTCATGATGGGCCGGCTACGGCGAGGCCAGCCGGCACTCGGCGCGGTCCACGAACAAGTTGGTCGGCGGGCCGTAGATGGTGAGGCCGACACGCTGCCCCGCTCCCACCGGCGGCAGGTTGGCGCGTGCCTCCTCGACCGTGTTGCCGGCGTTGGTGAAGCGACACTCGATGACCGCGTTGATCGTGCCGGCACTGTTGTTGTTCAGGTAGAGGACGACCTGCCATCGCTGCGAGGGGATGGCCGACAGCGAAGCGTCGTCGATGGTGGCGATGGGCACCGTCGGCCCCGCCGTGATCGGCACCGTTCCCAAGGGCGTCACCCGCGGCGTCTGAACGACCCTCTGCGTGGCGGTGGTCTGGCCGCGCGGATTGAAGGCGCGGTCCTCAGGTGCCGTCGGGTCCGTCTTGGTGCCGACATTGTCCGGTGTCCACACTTGGCCGGTCCTGGGGTCGCGGAACTCGGGCTGCCCGGATGGCCCTGTTCCCTGGGCGGATGCGGGCGACGCCGAGGCGAGAGCAAGGAGCACGGCCAGGCAGGCGAAGCGGCGGTTGCGCACGAAATGGATCGTCATGGCATCTTCTCCGGTCGTCGCGAGCCCGCGCGCCGCGACAGGTCGGTGTCCGGCACGCCAAGACGGCCACTCGCGCGGCTGCGTCAGTAGCCAACACTGGAGTAGTAGAGCGTCGCCGCCGTCGAAAACAAGCCCCAAAGACTGATGAAAACCAACAACGCCAGCATCGACGGGACCTCGTCGCTCGCCTCCCACCTGAGATGCTTGTTCGGGTCCATCGGGCATCCCCTCGCGCCAGAGAGAACGGTCCCACGCTGTCACCAACGCGAGCGTCGGCGCAAGCTGGATCCCGCGGCGATCCGAAGACCAAATTGTGACCTGCACGCTGAGCCAGGCCGTCCGGCTGACCACCCGTGCAGGCCTCCGCCCTAGAACTCCAGCAGATTGTCGCGCAGGTGCTTGTGGGCATAGGCCTTGCGCGTCAGGCCGCGGCGCTGCAGCTCGGGCACCAGCCCGTCGCACACTTCCATGATGTAGCGCCGGTCGAAGTAGCTGTTGAAGATCAGGAAGCCGTCGCCGCCCACCTCCTCCATGATCTCCTGCATCATGCCCGCCACGTGGTCGGGCGTGCCGGTGAAATCGATGCCGTCCTTGCGCGAGTAGGTCTGCAGGATCGCGCGCGGCGTCTTGCCGATCCATTTGGCCAGCGACGACTGGTGGCCGTTGGTCGTGAGGTCCGCGGGCAGCGGCTGGTCGAGGTCGAACTTGGAGAAGTCGATGCCGGTCAGCCGCGACATGCCGGACAGATGCAGGTCGAGATGCTGCTCGGCCTCGGCCGCCTCCATCTGTTCGCGCTCGCGCGCCGCCTCCATCGTGACGTCGATGATCGGATGGGCGAGGAACAGCACCTTGATGTCGTCGGGATTGCGCCCGTGCTCGGCGGCCTGCTGGCGCACCCTGTCGCGATAGGCCTTCATGGTCGCCACGCTGCCGCCGCCCTCGGTGATGATGGTGTCGGCCCAGCGCGAGGCGAACTGCTGGCCGCGCGGCGAGCCGCCGGCCTGGCAGATCGGCACCCGTCCCTGCGGCGAGCGCGGCGCGTTGATCGGCCCGCGGCACCTTGAAATACTTGCCCTCGTGGTTGATGGGATGGACCTTGGCTCCGTCGGCGAACATCGGCTTGTCGCGGTCGAGCACCACGGCGTCCGGCTCCCACGCCTCCCACAGCCGCGTCACCACGTCGGCGAACTCGTCGGCGATGTCGTAGCGCTCGTCGTGCGGCTAGTGCTTGTCGCGGCCGTAGTTCTGCGCCGCGCCGTCGTTGCTGCCGGTCACGCAGTTCCAGCCGATGCGGCCCTCGGTGACGTGGTCGAGCGAGTTCACCAGCCGCGCCAGCAGGTACGGCGGATATTCCGACACCGACAGGGTCGGCACGATGCCGAGATGCTTCGTCGCCTGCGCGAGATAGGGCACCAGCACCGCCGGATCGAGCTTGGGCGCGCTGGCGGCGTATTGCAGGTAGGTGTCGTGGCTGCCCTTGTAGGTGTAGGGCACGTTCGAGGAATCCTCGATGATCATGTAGTCGAAGCAGGCCCGCTCCATGCCCTTCGCCAGGTCGATGAACAGGTCGGGCATCATCCAGCGGGCGAGGTCGCTGCCGGGCCACTGCGACGCCAGCTCTTGGGGCCGTAGCCCTGCGACAGGAACCAGGCGAGATGGAATTGTCGTTTGCCCACGAGCCCTCGCGAATTTTCGGCGGGGCGCCCAAGACCGCCTCCTGCGCGGCCATAATCTAGCAAAAGACCTGCCAGACGAAGGGGCCGTTCCGATCCGCGGCCGGCGGCTCAACGGATCGGCGGGGCGTACTGGATGCCGCCCTTGGTCCACAGGTTGTTCAGGCCGCGGTCGATCTTGAGCGGGCTGCCCGAGCCCAGGTTACGCTCGAAGCACTCGCCGTAATTCCCGACCTGCTTGACGATGTTGTAGACCCACTTGTCGTCGACCCCCAGCGCCTTGCCCATGCCGGGCGTGACGCCGAGGATGCGCTTGATCGTCGGGTTCTCGCTCTTCAGCATTTCGTCGACGTTCGCCGACGTGATGCCGTGCTCCTCCGCCTCGATCATGGCGTATTGCGTCCAGCGCACGATGTCGGCGAACTGGTTGTCGCCGTGGCGCACGACGGGTCCGAGCGGTTCCTTGGAGATGATCTCGGGGAGGATCACGTAGTCGCCGGGCCTGGGTGCATTGGCGATGCGCGTGGCGTAGAGCCGGGCGCGGTCGCCGGTATAGACGTCGCAGCGACCGGAAAAGAAAGCGGCGCGGATCTGGTCGACATCCTCGATGATGACCGGCTTGAAGGTCATCTTGCTGGCGCGGAAATAGTCGGCGACGTTGAGCTCGGTCGTGCTGCCCGACGGCACGCAGATGGTGGCGCCGCTGAGCTCCCTGGCGCTCTTCACGCCGAGCTTCCTGGGCACCATGAAGCCCTGGCCGTCATAGTAGGTGACGCCGGTGAAATCGAGGCCAAGCGCGGTATCGCGCGTCAGCGTCCAGGTCGAGTTGTTGGACAGCATGTCGACCTCGCCCGCCTGCAGGCCGGTGAAGCGCTGCTGGGGCGACAGCGGCACATACTTGACCTTTTCCGAGTCGCCGAAGAGGACGGCCGCGACGGCCCGGCAGACATCGATGTCGAGGCCGCTCCATTTGCCCTGGTTGTCGACCAGCATGAAGCCGGCCAACCCGCCGGCAGCGACGCCGCAGATCAACGCACCGCGCGCCTTGACCGCATCGAGGTCCTTGCCGGCAAAGGCATTGTTTGCCTGGAAGACCATGACCAGCCCGGCCGCCACCGCCAGAAACGACTTCTTCATCGCAAGCCTCCTGCTGTTTCCTGGATCACGGTCATTGCTTCGAGCGTCACGTCGACGGACTCCTCGTTCACCTGCGAATGGGTGACGAAGCGGATCCTGCGGCCCCTGCCGAGCGCCAGAATCCCGCGCTGACGGAGGGCGCGCGCGACGGCGGCCGCGTCCCCGACGAAGCAGTTGACGATATTGGTCTGCACACTTTCGAGGTCGACCAGGCTGCCGTCCAGCCCGGCCAGGCCCAGCGCCAGCCGTCGCGCCAGCGCGTGATCGCGCCTGTGAAGCCCATAGGGGTCGTGCTCCAGCGCGGCGATGGCTGGCGCGGCGATCAGGCCGGCCTGGCGCATGGTGCCGCCCAGCATCCTCGCGGCGCGCCGCGCCTTCGACATGAACGCGCCATCGCCCGCCAGGATCGCGCCGACCGGCCCGCCCAGGCCCTTGCATAGGGCGAACCACACGGAATCGACGGGTCGGCACAATCGATCGAGGGGCACGCCGAGGTGGGCTGCGGCATTGAACAGCCGCGCGCCGTCGAGGTGGAGCGCGACGCCGGCGTCACGCGTCACCTGTCGAAGGGCCGCCATCGTCTCGAGCGGCGTCACCGTGCCACCGGCGGCGTTGTGGGTGTTCTCCAGGCAGACCAGCCGGGTCGGGGCGCGCGCCGGGTCGTCGGTTCCCTTCAGCACGGCAGCGACCTCGAGGGGCGACAGGACTCCGCCGCGGCCCTCGACCGGCCGCGCGATGGCGCCTGCGACGACCGACAGGCCGCCGCCCTCGGCGTTGTAGATATGGGCGCCCTGCTCGACGACGACCTCGCCGCCGCGGCAATCGTGGGCGATCACCGCCGCCAGGTTGGCCATGGTGCCCGACGGCAGGAGCACGGCGTCCGCCTTGCCGGTCATCTCGCAGGCCAGCCGCTCCAAGGCCTTTACCGTGGGGTCGTCGCCGCGTCCGGCATCGCCCAGGCGCGCCTCGTTCAGCGCCCTCATCATCGCGGGCGTCGGCAGCGTGACGGTATCGCTGCGGAAGTCGTGCATGGACATCGATCGGCGCTCCGTTGGCGTGCAGGCTAGCGGAGGCCTAGAATGAGAAAATCGATATGTTCTCGAATATTGAATGAGAATTGCTCATGAAACTCGCCGTCCTGTCGTCCCTGGTGGCGATCGTCGAGCGCGGCAGCCTCGCGGCCGCGGCGGACCATGTCGGCTGCAGCCCGAGCGCGATCAGCCTTCAGGTGAAGCAGCTCGAGGAGTGGTTCGGCCGCCCGCTGTTCGACCGCTCGGCACGCTCGGTCGAGCCCCTGCCCTTCGCCCTCGAAGTGGCCGAGGCGGTCCGCGACGTCACCTCGCGGCTCGAGGCGTTGCGTGCGCGCCCGGCACGGCGCGTGTCCGGTCGCGTGCGGCTGGGCACGATCGCCAGCGTGCAGACCGCCGCGTTGCCAGGGGCGCTGCGCCAGCTGCGCGATCGTCATCCCGAGCTCCAGGTCGAGATATCGCTCGAGGATTCCGGCCCGCTGCTGGCGGCGCTGAAGGCCGGCCGCATCGATGCCGCCGTGCTGGTGAGGCCGCCGTCGGGCGGCTCGTCTCGCCTGGTCTGGCAGACCCTCGAACGCCAGCCCTTCGTCCTGCTGGCGCCGCCGGGCGCCGCCAGCGGCTCGCCGAAGGAGCTCCTGCAGCGGCACGGCCTCATCCAGTACGATCCGGCGCTGACGGGCGGCCGCCTCGCGGCGGGCTATGTGCGGCGGCTCTTCCCGGACGCGCGACGCGTCATGGCGTTGCGGTCCATCGATGCGATTGTCGCGATGGTGGCTGCGGGGCTGGGCGTCTCCATCGTGCCCCAGCCGCGGCAGGCACTGCTCGAGGCGCATCTCGTGCGCACCGTGCCGCTCGGCAGGAGCGCGCCGACCCGGCAAATCGCTTTCGTGCGTCGCAGCGCCGATTTCGACAACCGCAATCTCGAGGCGGTGTCCCAGGCCCTGACGGCAGCACACCAGCAGCTCTCGTCTTGAGCCCCTCCCGCCTCAGTGGGCGCGCAAGATGCGCGCGGTCCGGATGAGCATGAGCCGTCAGGCGGCCTCGCGTCGGCACAGGCACGAGGCCCGGATGGGCACCTCGGCCCGCGCCAGCGCCAGGTCGAGCCGCGCCTTGATCAGCGGCGCTTCCACCGTGTCGCCGCGGCGGGTCAGGCATTCGTGCAGGCCGTGCAGGCTCCAGACATTCTCCGGGTGCTGGCAGGCGCGGCTCAGCTTGCCGTCGAAGCCGAGATCGGAGCGATAGACCGCCTCGGCCTCCTCGACATGGCCCTGCTCCAGCAGCAGCGCGCCCAGCGCATGGCGGGTCGGCTGCATCCAGCCCCACGGCTCGTCGTAGGGCAGCGCGTCGTCGAGCTCGACCGCGCGGCGCAGATGGGCGAAGGCGACGTCGAAGTTGCCGCGCCGGTACTCGAGCTCGCCGTTCAGCATCTCCTCGGCGATGGCGAGCAGGTCCTGGACGGTGTTGTTGTGCACGCGCCGGCTCTCGGGCACGCGCGCCTTGGCCGCGAGGAAGCGCCGCCCTCGCCTTCTCCGCCTCGGCGATCTCGCCCAGCACCGAGTGCGCCACGCCCTTGGCGTAGAGCATCATCGCCGTCGTCGAGCAGTAGAGCTCCCGGTCCTCGGGCAGCTCCTGGGCGATGATCTCGCGCCACTTGCCGAAGCGCACCAGCACGTGCTGCTTCATCGGGATGAAGCCCTCGATGAAGTCGGCCATCGGCGGCGACGCGATGCGCAGCAGCGCCTCCGGCGTGGTGTCGATCAGCTCCTGCGCCGCCTCGATCGCCGGCGTGTACTGGCCGAGGAACATCGCGCCGTAGATCGACGAAATGATGGTTGTGGGTGCGGTACATCGAGTAGATGTTCATCGCCCCCTCGCGCTCGAGGATACTTGCGATCGGCCACGATGGCCTTCTGGTTGTAGACCACGACATCGTGATAGTTGCCGCACAGCACGTCGATGTGGGTCGGCATGTGGACCAGGTGGCCCGAATCGGGCACCAGCTCGCGCAGCCGGTCGCCGGCGCGCAGCGCGCGCTGCGGGAAGGGCGACATCTCCATCAGATGGACATAGAGATGCAGCAGGCCGGGATGGTCCCACGGGCCGGCGTCTCGCGGAAGGCCTGCTCCAGCACCTCGACCGCCTCGGCGGTGCCGGCCCCCTCGGCGACGCCGCCGGTGTGAGGTCCCACATCTGCCACGGCGTCTCGTTCATGATCGCTTCGGCGAAGACGCGCGCGACGTCGAGATCGTCGCGTGTGCGCTTCGAACACCGCGCGCATCGCCTCGGTGAAGGCCTTGTCCCAGCCGGACTGGTCCTCGATCGGCTCGCGCTGCGGGTAGCGGGCCGGCAGCGCCCGGATCAGCGCCTGCTCGACCGGCGTCGCGCCGTCGGCGCAGCCGAGCGCCCTCTGCATGGCATCGTAGGACGCCGCCAGCGCCTTGGCCTTTCCGGCGGGATCGTAGAGGTCCCAGGGCAGGTTGTAGTTCGGGCCGGCGGCATAGGCGATGCCCCAGTGCGCCATGGCGCAGCCGGGATCGTGCTCCAGCGCCTTGGCGAAGCACTTGACCGCCTCGTCGTGGTTGAAGGCGTAGAGCCAGTTCAGACCGCGGTCGAACCAGAGCTGCGCCTCGGGAGATGTCGTCGTGATCGCGCGGCTGTAGGCTGCCGAGATCGTAGTAGTCCATGTCGGCCTCGCTCGAAATGTCCTGGCTCAAGCTTCGCCAGGAGAGGCGCGGTGTCTACCTCGCCGGCGCCAATCGCTTGTACAAGATCCCGGTGATGGCCATCAGCGCATCGTTGGCCTTGGGCCCGCTGATGTTGGTCATGGTGACGATGCCGATCCCGTGCCGAGGCTGCAGCACGATGTAGGCGAGATTCGTGTTTTTCGAGCCGCCGTGGAAGACGAACGGCTCGGGCGAGAACGGCAACGACACCGTTCCCCAGCCCAGCCCGTAGCCGCCCGACGACGGCGTGCCGACCGGCGCGTCGGGCCTGGGCGGCATGTCGACGACCTTCGCCTGCAGCTTGGCGATCGTCTCGGGCTTGAGCAGCGCCGGCCCCGAGCGCCCCTCGGTAGCATTCCAGGCCGCCCATGTGGCGAAATCGAGGACGGACATGTGCACGGTTCCGGCGGGCCCGATGATCGGCGGATTGTCGCCCCACGGGCCGGCCAGGAAAGCTTTCACCGTGCCGTTCTTGTCAGCGGCGTGGCCGAGAGGCGCGTCGACGCGGCCCATCGACGATTGCGGCCCGAAGCCCGCCGAGGCGAGCTTCAGCGGGTCGAATAGGCGGGCGACCATGAGCTCTTCCCAGGTCTTGCCGGTGACCCGCTCCATCATCGCGCCGGCCAGCGTGTAGCCGAGATTGGAATATTCGAAGCGCGTTCCCGGCGGCGCGCGCAGCGGCAGCGCGACCAGGCGCTGGACGAGCGTGAGGCGCATGCCGTCGAGGTTCGCCGGCTCGTCGGTCACCGAGAAGGAAATCAGGGGCACATGCTCCGGGCTGTCGCCGGGAATGCCGCTGGTATGGGAGAGCAACTGCTCAAGCGTGATGTCCTTCACGCCCGGGCTCATCTTGTCGACCAGCTCGGTATAGATTTCGCCGACGGTGGTGTTCCAGCGAAGCTTCCCCTCCTCCACCAGCATCGCCGCCAGCGTCGCGGTCATGGCCTTGGTGTCGGAGCCGGTATGTGGAACCTGTCGTCGAGGGTCACCGGCGTTTTGGTGCCGAGGCGCCGGACCCCGACCGCTCCTGCCGCAACGATCTTGCCGCCCTTGGCCACGGCCAGGCGACCGCGGGCAACTGGTAACCCTCGAGGTACGGCGCCAGCTCGCCGTTCAGGGAGATGAGGGCGGGCGAGCCCTGCGCTGCCGCGAGCGGAGCCCACAGCAGCGCACTCGCGATGGCGGCGAGAACG
>CAWFYW010000003.1:0-189236 GCA_963820155.1 uncultured Alphaproteobacteria bacterium | reverse complement strand
CTTCCACCGGTATGATGGCGCGGGCAACTTCCTTGGACCGAATAAGGCTCGGCAACTCGGTATACTGGCGCCTCGGCGGGGCAGGCTGTCCGCCTGCTACGGCCGCCCGCACGTGGTCGCGCGCCAAGTCGCTGACGTGAGCCACTGCGGCCTTGTCGGTCTCGCCGTATGCGGCAAGGTCCCCAAGGTCGGGAACGCTCGCAATGAACCGGCCATCGCTTTCGCGTTCGATCGTCGCCCAGTACCAGACCCGATACATTGTGCTTCTCTCTGCGCTAAGGATAAACGTCAAGGGCGTCAGCCGCCAGCGGCAAAAGCCGCCAGATTAGCCTGCGCAATAGAATCCAGAGCGACGACGGCAAGAAGTTGCGATGGTTGCCAGTGCGAGCAATCGAACCATACTTCCCCCTCCCAACACGCCTCAACGTGACGGGCCTATTCTCAACTGTTTTCATTCTGGGTCGGAGGGGGGGATCGCACCGGCGAGGCTAAGATGGAAGCCCCGCCAGAGTCAAAATTCTGCTTCACTGCCGCATTTTGGCCGGTCGGAAGTCCCTGACTATCGATACACGACCAAAAAACGACAGATAGCCTTTTTTGTCACAGGTTTGGCGCACCAAATCATGCTAACTCAACAAATGTGTGGAAGCGCTTGACGTCTGAGCGGTAGGGGTACCGAGCAGACACAGTCAAGCGATTGATGTGGGATTGGGAGATCAGGATGAAATATTCGACTGGGTGAATGCACACGCATCGTGCGCGTGAGGCCGTGCGCCAGCGCGGCATTGGGGTCATTTTCTAGAACTACTTGGGCCGACAAGTTCACAGGCCGCGACGCGCCAAGTGCGGCGTGTGGGATGATTGTGGCTTCATGCTGAACTGCCCAATAAAGCAAGTGGAGTGCGTCACGTGGCTACCTATTTTGAACACAATACAGTAAGTGCGTCACCTATGAGCCCGGTTGTGGCTCTTCCAAGCGTTGGCGGCGCCGGTCCAATTCGCGCTCTTCTCGTCGATGACGATCAAGCCTACCGAGAACTTCTCAGTGCCGAGCTATCAGCGCAGGGGGTTGTCGTCCGGGGATTCGGCGACGGAGCTTCACTTCTCCAATTACTGGACTTTGCTGTCGATGCCGACGTCATCATCCTTGCCTGGAGCCCGCCCCAACGCTCGGGCCTCGACTTGCTGCTGCAGCTGCGGCGGCACCGCGTGAACCTGCCGGTCCTCTTCGTCGCGCACCGGGGGCTGCCTTCGCACGAGAGCCTCGCCTTGGACATGGGCGCGATCGATTTTATCGACAAGGCGCGCGGCGTCGAGGTTCTGGTCCGGCGTCTGGTGCGCGCGGCCGGAGTTGGCAAGCGCACAGCCGATCAACACGCCGACAAGCGCATTGTGTGTGGCAAACTGGCTGTCATGCCGGACATCGGCCGGGCCTATTGGGACGGGGTTGATGTCGGCCTCACCCACGGTGAGTACAACATCGTCCATCTTCTGGTGTCGAATCTGAGTCGCTTCGTGACCTATCGTGCGATTTACGACCGCATGCACTACGAAGGCTTCATCGCAGGGGACGGGAACAAGGGCTATCGAGCAAACGTCCGGTCAGCGATCAAGCGCACCCGCAACAAGTTCCGCGCCCTCGACCCGGCCTTCGACGAGATCGAGAACTACAACGGCTTCGGTTACTGCTGGAAACAAGCTAGCGCCAGCTGAGCGGGTTGTTTTCTTTTCCTCGGGCAAGACCACGAGTGCACCGTTCTGGTGCGGACCTCTGTGAGACAGCAGCGCTCGGCCTCGAGGCCACCGAAGTGCTTTACGGGTCGGTAGTGCCGTTCATGCGTCAATGTCGCTAGCCGGTCTGATTGCTGTCAAAAGCGAAACGGCCCCGCAGCCGGCTTGAGGTTCGGATGCGGGGCCTGCGCGCCATTTGCAGGTGTATGGAACCCGTGGGATGCGGGAAATGCAAACGGCTGCAGTCAGACAACCGAACATTCGATTTCGATGCGTGACTATGCTGCGACCGAAAACCGTTCTGTATACGTGCAGGATCAGTCGATCGGAGCCGGGTAAAGGCCGCGCTCTCCATTGCTCGTTGGCAATGATCGACTCTCGCGTAGTCGCCCGTTGAGAAGCCGGATTGAGGGCATTGTCACGTCGACCAGAGGGTTGTGTACTTCTGATGGCCCGGTAGCCAGCAGAATGAAGAGAATCAGCTACAGTGGCTACCGATTCCCACCGGCAATCATTCAGCAGGCGATCTGGTTATGCCTCAGGTTCACCCTGAGTTTGGGCGACGTCGAAGATTTGTTGGCAGAACGCGGCATTGCGGTATCCTACGACTCCATCCGGCGTTGGGTCATTCATTTCGGGCCGACGAGCGCCGCGGACTTGCGCAAACGTCGACCCAGGTTTCACACGAGCTGCCACCTCGATGAGGTCTATCTCGTCCAGCGTCATCTGACTTCAGCGTCGACGCACCGCAGCTTCCGCGCCGCGGAGATGGACGCCTAGCGCGCGGTGGTCGTTTGAGGACTCGCGGGATGCAGCTTGGTTGCGTTCCTCACTTCAGCAACGTGACAATGCCCGGTTCGGGACTGACTGGCTCCACAGCCAGCCGCCTCGCATTAGGTTAGGACTGGCCGATGGGGAACACCTCAGTACGCGGCACCCGTGTTCAGGAAGCGCCGCGTCCGGCCTCTCAGGACCAGGCAGGTGAGCCGGCCGCTGACAAATGCCCCAGTATCGACGTCGATCCTGTAGCCCAGATCCTGCGGCATCTCGCAGATCGTATGGCCGTGTACGACGACCTTCCCCGGCAGAGGCAGCTTGGCCCGCAGGAAGTCCTCGCGAATCCACAGCAGGTCGCGCCGCGTCTGCAATTCCAACGCCCGTCCCGGCCGGACGCCGGCATGGACGAACACATAGTCGCCTTCGCCGTGGCTGAGAACGCAATTGTTCATGAAACCGGCATGCGCGGCCGGTACCGCCCGGCGAACAACCTGCCTCAGGTCTGCGACGGCCTGCGCATCGGAGGGGAAGCTGCGCACGGGCACCCCATACGAAATCAGCGTCTCCAGACCGCCGTAGGACAGCCACGCCAAGCCGTCGCTCCGTCCTTCCAGGAAGTCGAGCATCGCTTCTTCGTGATTGCCCAGCAGGAACGTGCTGGCAAAGCCATGCCATGGTTTCATCAACAGGACATCGACGACTTCGCGGCTCTGCACGCCGCGATCGATGTAGTCGCCGAGAAAGATCAGCCGCCGGCTGCGGTCTTCTGGATGACACTCGGCGTCTTCGGCAATCTTCGCCAGCAGCTCGACCAGGAGATCGTGCCGCCCGTGAATGTCGCCGACCGCATACAAGGCGAGGCCGGCGGGAATTCTCGGCGGGCCGTGGCGGTTCGGCCGGTCGAAGCCATTGGCGGAACATCAATCATTCGCCATAGGCGGCTCTCAGGCGGCCTCGCCCGGCTGCTCCTTCTCGGACCGCGAACGCTACGAGCCGTAGCAGGAACGGTAAGGCGTGCCGACTCGGTGCATCACGATGCGAACCGGATGGACGGCATCGATGACGACCTCGCGAGGAGTGCGGGCCGGTGCACGAGAAAGCGCGCCTTGTCGAGACTGGCGAGGTCGAAGAACTTGCGCCGCGCATAGACTCGGCAGCGTACTCCTGTGATCGACGCCGGCCGTCGGTCGGACTCCCACAATGCTTGAAAGCCCGCATAGGCACAAGCGTGCCAGGGAGCCGCTGCGCGTCGTCCCGCACCTAAAGCCGGGCGCCAAGTCGCAACATCACGAGATTCTGGTCATAGTCGCTGTTGAATTGGTTCGAAGTACGGTGGATGAATTGATAGGTTGGGCCAATATAATAGTTCCGGGTCAGCTGATACATCGCGCCAGCGCGAAACGTCCAATACTGCTCATACGGGGCGCTGGAAGTACCCGAGAACTGTGTGTAGTCCGCGACCAGGTATGACGCTGAGGCGTCCAGCCGAATATTGGGTTTCCAATAGTAGTTCACATCAAGGCCGCCAGTCGTGCTGACGTAGGCTGCAGATGATGTGAGGGCTGAATCAACAACCGTCCTGCGGGCGAAAGGCTTTATCCAAAGCTTTTGAATTGGATTTCAATAGCCGGTCACACCGAAGGTAGGGGTGCTGATCATGGCAAACTGATTGTCGACGAAGTTCTGCTGCAAATACCCAGCGAAGACCTCGACCGATGTTACGGCGCCCAAGTCGATCAGGATGCCGCCGACAACATCAAAACCGTAAGAGCTGCGATTCAGTCCGAACGTGTCGAGCTGGGAGTAAGTGCGTTGATTGAAGCTGCCGCGTACCCAGACCTCGTAGCCCGGAAGAAACTCATAACCCAACCTTGCCGCCTCGCGCCATTCATTCCGATTGCGGTCGCTACTTGGAATCACACCCTGGGCCGGCCCAAGACTGTTTTCCAAGTAACTGAAATTGTCCAATCGTCCATCCAGACGGACGCTCAAGCGGTTGAATTTCTGATAATAGCCAATATTTGCGCTCGTCTGATTGTAGACCGTGATCGGCAATCCAGGTCCCGTCACCGTGTTCGGCGTGCCGCGCTCCTCATGTTGCCTATTCCATGATGCGCCTCCCAAGAGATACCAGTTGCGCTGAATGTCGAGTTGACCGTCGCCGCCGACCGATACATCCTGAAAGTTGTTTAGGGAGGGATCGACGCTGAACAGCGAGACGGTCGACCTCGCATACAAGTTCAGCATGTGATTGTTCCAGTCGGAGCGCAGGTCAAGGGCCGGATTGAAGAGCTGGACAAACGCCGCCTGCTTTCCGGCCGAAGTTGCGTAGATGTTGTCGCTGAAGGTCTCGTCGGCCTCGATAGAGGGAAAGAGAGTAAATGATCCGATCTGGATACCCTTGGGATCGTAATTCTCCGCCTCACGCTCAGTGGCCGGTCGCAAATCCTGATCCCGTGGCAAAGGCTGTCCAACCGCACCAGGTACCTGAGCGGCAGCTGCAAAAGCGAACAGGATAGAGCCAATCGAGAGAACTGCTAGCGTGCTGCCTTGGATGACGTGGCACGTTTTCATTCGCCTCACCTATGCCTGCAGATAGATAGATTCCCTTAAACGCGCGCAATTTAAGCCAGCATGACCAACTATGCTGTGTTCAGCTTGTGTCTCCCTCCGCTATCCACACTATATGTTGCTTGATAATACAACACCATTGCAACCTGCTCATTTGGCGGATCGACAATGTCCCAATCTAATTGCCCAATCTATCCGCACCATATATGCAATATTACTGGCGCGCCTGCACGGCTAGGAAAACGATGCAACACAGTCGGCGTATTTCAATTCTAGGCCTTGGATATGTCGGCCTGCCAGCGGCAGCCGCCTTCGCGCGAACCCGCGCGCCCGTGCTGGGCTTCGACATCGATCCGAAGCGGATCGCTGAACTCTTGCGCGGTTTTGATCGGACAGGCGAAGTCGAGCGACGGTCTCTGCTTGTGGATGGCCTGAAGTTCTCGTCCTCGGCCGAGGATCTCAAGACGGCCGACTTCCACATCGTGACCGTGCCGACGCCGATCGACGCGGGCAAGCAGCCCGACCTCAAACCGTTGAAAGATGCCTCGGCCATGCTCGGAGGCATCCTCAAGCAGGGCGACATCGTGGTGTACGAATCGACCGTCTATCCCGGCGTCACCGAAGAAATCTGCATACCCCTGCTGGAGCAGAGCTCCGGACTGCGATGGCGGTCCGGCTTCAACGTCGGCTACTCGCCCGAACGCATCAACCCAGGCGACCGCGAGCGCCGATTCGAGACCATCCTCAAGGTCGTATCCGCCGACACGCCCGAAACGCTCGAGATCATCGACGCCGTATACCGCAGCGTCGTTCGCGCCGGCACGCATCGCGCTCCATCGATCAGGGTCGCCGAATTCGCCAAGGTGCTGGAGAACACCCAGCGCGACGTCAACATCGCGCTGATCAACGAGGTTGCCCTGATCTGCGACCGGCTTGGCGTCGATACCCGGGACGTGCTGGACGCCGCCGGAACCAAGTGGAACTTCCTGCCCTTCCGACCGGGCCTGGTCGGCGGCCACTGCATCGGCGTCGATCCCTTCTATATCGCGCACAAGGCCGAGTCAGTGGGCTATCATCCCGAAGTCATCCATTCCGGCCGGCGGGTCAATGACGGCATGGGCGTCTACGTCGCCAACCGCGTGGCGCGCAACCTCATGCGCGGCCGGGGCAACGGCAGGCCGCTGGTGACGGTGCTCGGCGTCACCTTCAAGGAGAACGTGCCGGATATCCGCAATACCCGCGTCGTCGATATCGTGCGCGAGCTGGCCGACTTCGGCATTGTCGTGCAGCTTCACGATCCGATGGCGGACAGCGACCTTCTTCAGTCGGAATACGGCCTCTCGCTGACGACGTTCGACGAGCTCAAGCCCGCCGACGCCGTCGTCCTGGCTGTCGCTCATCGCGACTACCGCGACGGGGGCTGGGGACTGGTAAAGCCTCTGTTGAAACCGCCGGGCGGCTTCGTGGCCGACGTCCCTGCCCTGCTCGATCGCGCCACGGCGCCAGCCGGTATCACGCTCTGGAGGCTCTAAGGCCCCAGCGTCCTACATCGGCGGCGTCAAGCCGTCCTTGCCGACCAGCAGGCGCGCAGCCGTGAGGCTGCCGTCGGCGCCCTTGGCCGCCCCGAGAAACACCTTGGCGCCGACCTTGGCGTCCGCGCGATCGCCTGGTGCGAAGGTAACGATGGGCGTCCCGGGCTTCACCTCGATGGTCTGGGTCCCGTCCTTGTACTTGAGCGTCAGGCTCCGCCCCCGGTCCGCCGCAACGACCTTGGCCACTGTGGCGTTGGTCATCATGCTTTCCGGCTGGAGGTCCCACGGATAATGGCCTTCGTTGCTGCCCCGAGCCGCCTCAGGGAAAACCAGGACCTCGAGGGCTTGCAACTTGCCGTCCGAGCTCTTCAGCGAGGCGATACCGACGAAGCTACCTTCCTTGATGTCGGCCACGCCGACCGGGCTTACCACCAGCACGCCCCAGTTGTCGGCCAGATTCACCTTGACGCTCGCGCCTTCGCGCGTGGCGATGGTGGCGGTCTTGCCGTCGATGGCGGCGATGGAGCCGCGCAGGCGCGTCGGCGGACTCTGCGCCATGGTCGTGGCGGCCGCAGCGAAGGCAACAAAAGTAGTAACGCAAGCGACAAGCAGACGAACTGATGGCATCGGCTTCCTCCCTTGGCGATGTGCCGGACTCTGGCACGGAAGGTTGCAGACGACCGCTTACGATTGCGTGAGGGGCACTTGAGCAGGCGGCGGAGGCACAACGGCGTTCGTCGGCGCGGCCGGTGCTGCCGACGCCAGGGTCCGCACTTGGACATCGACCATGGTGCTCGCCGCCACATTGGCCGCACCGGTGAAGCTTCCCTTGATCGGCATGGCCTGTTCGGGATCGCGGGCGACAGCGACCCGGATCAGCCGTTCCGTGCCGATGATGCCGTTCGTCGGATCGAATTCGACCCAACCCGCGCCGGGGAGATAGACCTCCATCCAGGCATGCGGAAAGGCCGGGCTGGGCTTCCCGCCAACGGCGTCGTCGGCCGCCGGATCGTAGAGGTAGCCGGTCACGAACCGCGCCGCGAGGCCCAGCGCCCGCACGCCTTCCATCATCAGCAACGCATAGTCGCGGCAGGTGCCGCCGCCGTTTTCCAGTGTCGTCGCCGGCGGCTGCGTGCCCGGCTCGAAGCGCATCGCGTATTTCAGGCTCTCCTGGATGCCCTTGCACATGCGCGTGAGCGTGGCGAAGGTCTCGGCGCCGCCCTCCCCTTCCAGGAACTGCTTGGTCCAATTGCTGACCATCGCATTTGGATCGGGATAATGGCGCTCGACATAGCGCGCCAGATCAGGCGCTTCCTCGGCCAGATAGCTGAAAGGCAGCTTCTGCGCATAACCTTCGAGGGGCGGCAACTCCGGCGGCAGGCCGAAATGTTCCAGTTGGATGGTGCTGGTGAGCTCCAGCCGCTGGGTCGAGCCGTCGAACGTCGCGATGGCGATCGAATTGCCAAACGGATCGTGGATCCACCGAACTTTGGCCACTGGATCGATCGTCAACCCGGTATGGAGCAGGCGCAAATCGTGGCTGTCGCGCGGCCGGAACATCAGTCGATGCTCGCCCAAGGTCACCGGTGTCGAATATTCGTACCGCGTCTGGTGGACGATCTCGAGCGTGCGCATGGAGCGATGATAATGCATCATGGCCCGGATGGTTGCAGCCGCGATCCGCGAAGGAGCCCTCTCCGGCTGCGTCAACCAGCAAGAGAATGCGATCAAAGCACATTTTAACTATTTGAAGTATATTGTGACCACATAAGAACTGCCGAGATGACGTGGGAAAATGCAGCAAGTACAACAATCTACTTCCGATCGGATTGCGTGGATCGATTCGGCAAAGGGAATTGCCATTGCACTCGTCGTATTCGCCCACGTACTTGGCGGCAGTACCGCGCGAGGTTGGTTCGGGAATGGCCACGAGGCCCGTGTCGTCTATGACTATATCTAACTGTTCCATATGCCAGTATTCTTCATGTTTTGGGGCGCCCTTGCCATCAGTCCTGCGCGCTCGTCCCTGGGCGACATTGTGTCGCGGATGCGCGGCATTGCTTGGCCCTATTTGCTATGGGGCCTGATCAGCTTGCGATCCTGCCGCTCATCGATCGATTCATGTTGGTTGCTCCCACGGACGACTGAGCACCAGTCTTTGGAAGCTGTTACCGGCCAAGCGTCCTGGTTCCTGTGGACGCTCTTTGTCATCGAAGTCCTCATACTTCCTTCGCGCGGGCACCCCTTGCCCTGCTGCTCTCAGGCGCCTGTTGCTCTTTGCTATCTCGGCCAAATATGCGCCTTCGGCCTTTGGACGCGGTCGTCGAAACGCGCCGTTCTTTTTGATGGGATGCATTGCGCAGCCGCCAACTCAGAAGTGCAACCCGCTTCACGGCCTCAGTCCGTCGTCTTCATCCTCGTTGGAATTCTGCTGTTCGCGATGCTTGCGCTCATGATGAGCATGTCCGTGGACCAATCCGAGCTACTTTACCTGTTCGGCGGCGTTGTTGGGTCCACCGCAACCGTCGCCTGCACGCTGGCCATTCGTAGCGCTTGGCTGAAGCGCATTCTGCAGTCACTCGGCTTGGCTTCGCTGGCGATCTTTCTTCTTCATCCTATTTTCAGGGCACTGGAGCTGCTGGTGAGGTTCGCCAAGCTTGATCCCCGTATGCATTTCTCTTATCTTCTGGGCTGTCGGCCCTTGGCTGACTTGGCAAATTGCTTCGAGGCTAGGCCTTGTTGGCTCTTTCGGTTGCCGCCGCGCCGCAAGGTCAGTCTGGCTTGAACTCGCTCCAAGCGCAGTCCCCGTACGCGAAGGCCACAAGGCCGCGTCGTCCGGCAGGCGTGATCATATAGACTGCCGCGCTCGACGCGCTCGAACCAGCCATAGACGTCCTGTTCAGGATGCTGGCCGCGCGCGGCGCCTCGGCCGCCGCGCGCAACGCGGCAAGCTTCATCGGCCCATGGCTCGCCAGAAGCCCGGCGCAGCGCAGCGCCTCCTGGCGGTAGGCCGTCATCAACGGCACCCTGGTGGACGAGCCGCCGCGATTGGGATCGCCGACCCGGCGGGTGCTCGCCCAGCAGCCGCCCCACCTTGCGCTTGTTGTGCCGCGGCCGGTAGGGCGCCGGATCAAGCACGATGTCGGCGCGCTCCGCGACCACGACCATCAGCCCAAGCCCCAGCCGGCGGCAAAGCTTGCGCACGTTCCTCATCTGCTTGGGCCATTGGCCCACCGCAAGATAGACGCTTTCGCTCACCGCCAGGCGATCGACGCCCTGCAGGACCAGCCCCAGCCCGAAGATGCGTTTCAGCTCGACGATCACCGGCGGCTCGTCGCCGCGCACCGCCACGACGTCGCAGCCGCGTATCTCGCCCTTCACGACATATCCCTGTCCCTCGAGCAGCGCCTTCACCGGCGCGTAAAGGTCGCTCTCCAACGGCATGATGCCGCATCGTATCATGCTAAGAAGAGCCCATTGGGGGGATAACCATGACCGAGTTGCTGGATCTGGAGCTGCCGCCATGTCGACGTCGATCCGGCGACGGCTCACGGCGTCGCGCCGCAGCCGCATGAGCGACGCTTGCTGGCGGTGGCACAGTGGGCGGAGGCTGCCCCGGCGTGCGTAACGACATGTCGAACGCTCTTTCCGCCGCGGCCGCCCGCCGGATCGCTCTCGCCGCGCAGGGCTTCGGCGTCGACGCGGCCCGCCGCCGCCAACCTTGGGCACATCAAGCGCACCATCGATCGCCTCGGCCTGCTGCAGATCAACTCCGTCAATGTGTTGGCGCGTGCGCACTACCTGCCTCTGTTCTCGCGGTTGGGCGGCTACGACAGCGCGCCTCCTCGATCGCGCTCGCCTGGGGACGCAAGAGCCGAGCGGGGGCTGTTCGAGTTCTGGGCGCACGAGGCCTCGCTGCTGCCGCTTTCCGCCCATCCCCTGCTTCCGCTGGCGCATGCAGCGCGCCGCGCGAGAATGCCGGCGACGGCAAGGGCAAGCTGCATACATTCCGGCGCGAGAAGGCCGCCTATATCGACGAGGTGCTGCGCGAGATCGCGGACCGCGGCCCGCTGGCGGCCTCCGAGCTTTCCAACGGCGGCGCGCGGCCGGGCGCCTGGTGGGGCTGGAACGACGGCAAGCTCGCGCTCGAATGGCTGTTCTTCGCCGGCGATCGTCACCACGGCCACCCGGCGCGGCACCTTCGAGCGGGTCTACGACCTCACCGAACGCGTGCTGCCGGCCCATGTGCAGGCCCTGCCGACCCCGTCGGCCGAGGAAGCCCAGCGCGAGCTGCTGCGGCTGTCGGCGCGCGCGCTTGGGCGTCGCCACGGAGTTCGATCTGCGCGACTATTTCCGCCTGGGTGTCGCCGACACCAAGGCGCGGCTGGCCGAGCTGGTCGAGGCGGGCGACCTGCTGCCGGTCGCGGTGGAAGGCTGGAACAGGCCGGCCTATCTCGATCCGGCGGCGCGCCATCCGCGCAAGATCGAGGCGCGCGCCCTGCTGGCACCCTTCGATCCGCTGATCTGGGAACGCGACCGCACCCACCGCATCTTCGATTTCTTCTATCGCATCGAGATCTACACGCCGCTCGCCAAGCGCAAGCACGGCTACTATGTGCTGCCCTTCCTGCTGGATGACCGGCTGGTGGCGCGGGTCGATCTCAAGTCCGACCGCGCCAATTCGAAGCTGCTGGTGCACGCCGCCCATCTCGAGACCGCATCACGATCGCGCGGCAAGTCGCGGCGCCATTGCGCGAGGAGCTACGGCTGATGGCCGACTGGCTGGGCCTGGAAAGCGTCTCGCTGCCGCGCGCCGGAGCGCTGGCAAAGACCATGGGCAGGATGCGATAACGTGGCAATGAACGATCTGGTATTGAAGGGCGGGCGCGTAATCGACCCGTCGCAGGGCCTCGACAAGGTGACGGACATCGCCTTCGCCGGCGGCAAGGTCGCCGCGATCGGCGACAAGCTTTCCGGCGGCGACGTGCGGGATGTCTCGGGCAAGATCGTCTCGCCGGGCCTCATCGACCTGCACACCCATGTCTATTGGGGCGGCACGTCGCTCGGCGTCGAGGCCGAGCTTCTGGCGCGCACCGGCGGCGTCACCACCTTCATCGACGCCGGCAGCGCCGGGCCCGGCAATTTCCACGGCTTTCGCAAGCACGTGATCGAGCCTTCGCCGGTCCGCATCCTGCCCTATCTGAACGTGGCCTTTCCCGGCATCTTCGCCTTCTCCAAGACGGTGATGGTGGGCGAGAATGCCGACATGCGCCTGATCGACCCGCGCGAAGCGGTGCGGGTGGCGCGCGAGCACGAGGACCTGGTGCTCGGCATCAAGGTCCGCGTCGGCCGCTCGGCCAGCGGCAATTCCGGCGTGAAGCCGCTCGACATCGCCCTCGACGTCGCCGAGGAGACCGGCCTGCCGGTGATGGCCCATCTCGACGCGCCGCCGCCGTCGCGGCGCGAGGTCGTCGAGCGCCTGCGGCCGGGCGACATCCTCACCCATTGCTTCCGTCCGTTCCCAAACGCGCCGGTGCGCGCCGACGGCAAGGTGCGCGAGGAGATCCTGGCGGCCCGCGCCCGCGGCGTGATCTTCGACATCGGCCATGGCGGCGGCTCGTTCGGCTTTGGCACCACGCGCGCCATGCTGGCGGCGGGCTTCCTGCCCGACGTAATCTCCTCCGACGTGCATGTGATCTCGATCGAGGGGCCGGCCTTCGATCTGCTCACCACCATGTCCAAGTTCCTGTGCCTGGGAGTCGACCTGCCGACGGTGTCAAGCTGGCGACCGTCAATCCCGCCGCGGCCATCAAGCGGCCCGACCTCGGCACCCTCAAGGTCGGCAGCGTAGGCGAGGCCACGGTGATCGAGCAGGCAAGCGGCAACGTTCGACTATGCCGATTCGATCGGCGAGCGCATGATGGGTGACAAGCGGCTGCTCTCGGCCGGCGTGGTGCTGGCGGGCCGCTGGTGGCATCCGGCATGACCGACGAGCCGAAACAGTCCGCCTCTCCCACCTGCTTCGCCCACGAGGCCGACGACGCCTACATGGGCTTTGCCAGCCCGGCCGAGATCACCGCTTTCCTGGAAGCGTTGGCGGCAGCTGAGCGTGCCGGCAACCCCATGCGGAAATGCTGCGCCGGATGTTGCCAAAAGTGCGGGACGACGCCTCTATCGCCAGCTTGCCGCCAAGCTCAGGCACAGAATCCATGAATCAAATACTTAATCCGACAAAAAGTTTTTTGAGAAGGCCGGCAACTTTTCCGCGATGACCGTCGTTGAGCATATACAGGTCGGGTACCGGTATCGCCCTGCCCCCGCTCAGCGATGCCACTCTCCCCACCCGGCCACCAAGCCCGTCCCCGGTCACCCGGGGGCGGGCTGCCTGTTTCGGGGCATCATGCGATCAGGGAGCGGCCTCCAGATAGACGACCGCGAACAGCCGGGCCGCGTCGGTCCAGGTGCGGGCGATGGCGAAGCCGGCGCTGCGCGCCAGCCCGGCAATGCCGGCATCGTCGTACTTGTAGGAATACTCGGTGTGCACCCGCTCGCCTGCGGCGAAGGTCGAAGCGCCGGCCGGCAACCGTCACCGTCTGCGGCGCGCAGGCTGCGGACGTAGATTTCGATACGGCCCTTGGCCGGATTGTAGAAGGCCTCATGCGCGAAGCCCGCCAGGTCGAAATCTGGCGCCGCAGCTCGCGGTTCATGCGACGCAGCAGGTTGAGCGTGAACGCGGCGGTCACGCCCGCGGCGTCGTTGTAGGCATCGTGCAGGCGGCTGCGGATCCTTCTTGAGGTCGACACCCAGCACCAGCGCGCCGTCGTCGCCCAGCAGTTGCCGCGCACGGCGCAGGAAAGCCGTGGCTTCCTCGGGCTCGAGGTTGCCGATCGTGGAGCCGGGAAAAAAGCCCAGGCGCGGCGCGCCGTTGACCTCGGTCGGCAGCGTCGGCGAGCGCCATGTAGTCGGCGCAAACCGGCTCGACCCGGAGGCCGGGATAGTCGCGCCGCAGCCGCGCCGCCGTGGCGTCGAGATGCTGGCGCGAAATGTCGATCGGAACGTAAGCCGCCAGCTCGGGCAGCGCCTCGATCAGCAGCCGCGACTTGACGCTCGAGCCGCTGCCGAATTCGACCAGCGCGCAGCCCGGCCCGGCGCAGCTCGGCCGATCTCGCTGCGCACACTGCGCGCAGGATCGCGGTCTCGGTGCGGGTCAGGTAATATTCCGGCAGCTCGCAGATCTGCATCGAACAGCGCCGAGCCGCGCGGCGTCGTAGAGGAATTTGGCCGGGATGGCGCGCGGCGTGCGCGACAAGCCCCGCCAGGACGGCGCGACGCGAATTCCTCGCGGTCGGCCGCTTCGGCACGATCGAGGGAGAGCACTGGGTCGTTCATCGCAGGTCCTCCGCCAGACGAATGCCGCCGAACATCCAGCGCGCGTCCGGTGGAAAGAAGTTGCGATAGGTCGTGCGCATATGGCCCGCCGGCGTCGCGATGCAACCGCCGCGCAGGACCATCTGGTTGGCCATGAACTTGCCGTTGTATTCGCCGATCGCGCCCGGCGGCTCGCGGTAGCCGGGATAGGCGACGTAGGGGCTGGCGGTCCATTCCCAGACCTCGCCGATCTCGCCCTGCCACGGCCTCGCCTGCAGCCGCGGCTTCCCATTCCGCCTCGCGCGGCAGGCGCTTGCCCGCCCATTTGGCGAAGGCCGCCGCCTCATAGGCGCTGACATGGCACACCGGCTCGGCCGGCTCGACCGGCTCGCAGGCCGGCACAGGGTGAAGAGTGCCAGCGCCGCCGTCCCTGCTCCCAGTAGAGCGGCGCCTGCCAGCCGCGCTGGCCGACGCAGTCCCATCCGGCCGACAGCCAGAATTCCGGCCGGCGGTAGCCGCCATCCTCGATGAAGGCCAGATACTCGCCGCAGGTCACCGGCCGCGTCGCAAGCGCGAAAGGTTCGAGCCAGACGCGATGGCGCGGGCCTTCGTTGTCGAAGGCGAAGCCCCCGCCGTCATGGCCGATCTCGACCAGGCCGCCCTCGAATTCGCGCCAAGCCAGCGGCACGGCCGTCGGGCACGCGGCGCCGCGCGTCGGTGCGTAGGCCGGGACGCAGCGGGTTGAGCGACAGCATGTGCTTGGCGTCCATCAGGATCAGTTCCTGATGCTGCTGCTCGTGATGCAGGCCCAGCTCGACGATCGCCGTCGAGTCTGCCCGTGCCCCGACCCGGCAGCAGCTCGGCCATGCGCATCGGAGACGTGACGGCGATAGGCCATGATCTCCTCGACGCCGGGTCGCGTGATCATGCCGCGCTGCGGCCGCGGATGACGCGGCCCGACTGCTTCGTAGTAGGAGTTGAAGAGATAGTCGTAGGCAGGATCGAACGGCCGATAGTCGCGGCGCGTGCGGCTGCAGAACGAATGTCTCGAAGAACCAGGTCGTATGCGCGAGATGCCATTTGGTCGGACTGGCATCCGGCATCGACTGGACGGTCTGGTCTTCCGGCGACAGCGGCGCGGCCAGTTGTCTCGGTCAGGCGGCGGACAGCCAGGAAGCGCTCGACGCGGCTGGAGCCGTGCGCCGGCACGGCACGCGTTATCAGGTTCGACACGACACCTCCGCACCGGTCGCAACGCCGGGCGACGATAGCCGGTTGCAAGGATGCGGTCGCGTACCACTGTTCATAGCTTCTCGTGCCGACCAGAGGAATATAAGTGCCGATTTGCGAGATCGACCCGTGGCGCATTCAATATTTCGCGCGCGTCCCCTGTCCCGCCGACGTCTTCATTCCGACTGAGGACAGCGATGCCTGGTTGTGGAATCCCCGCCACCGCTGGGTCTACGACAAGCTCGCCGTGGCGACCAGCCAGGGCCTGGACGCCGCGCCGCACGGCGTCACCCCTTCGCACTATCCGGTCTTTTCCAAGCCGATCTACAACCTCAAAGGCATGGGCGTGGGCAGCCGCGTGCTGGCTCTCGGAGGCGGACTACGCGGACGCCTATCGTCCCGGCCATTTCTGGTCGCACCTTGCTCGAAGGCGACCACGTCAGCAGCGACCTGGCGGTGGTCGACGGCGAGCCGCGCTGGTGGCGGCATGCCGCGCGGCCTCACCGGCGGCGACGGCACCTTCGATCACTGGGAGATCGGCGCCGACGCCCGAGCCTGGGTCGAGGACTGGTGCGGCGCCTGGTGCCGCAAGCCACCTGCGCGGGCTACACCGGCATGGTCAATCTCGAGACGATCGGCGCCCGCATCATCGAGGTGCATCTGCGCTTCGCCGACCAGTGGCCCGATCTCTATGGCGAAGAGGCTGGGTCGAAGCCGCTGGTCCGGTCTCTATGCCGACGGGCGAGTGGCCGTTCGACGATCGCGAGCGGCGCACCGGCTACAGCGTCGTGCTGTTCGTCCCGCATGGCCGCCGATTTGCGAGATCGACCCCTGGCGTCTTCAATATTTCGAGAATGCCCCCTGTCCCGGGGACGTCTTCATTCCGACTGAGGACAGCGACGCCTGGATGTGGAATCCCCGCCATCGCTGGGTCTATGACAAGCTCGCCGTCGCGCTGAGCCAGGGCCTCGACGCCGCTCCACATGGTGTCGCCCCGCAAAACTTCCCTGTTTTTTCCAAGCCGATCTACAATCTCAAGGGCATGGGCGTGGGCAGCCGCGTGCTGGCGTCGGCCGAGGACTATGTGGAAGCCTATCGGCCTGGCCACTTCTGGTCGCCCCTGCTGCAAGGCGAACATGTCAGCAGCGACGTGGCGCTGGTCGACGGCGCGCCGCGCTGGTGGCGCCATGCCGGCGGGGTCGCCGGCCCCGAAGGAACCTTCGATCATTGGGAAATTCGCGCCGAGCCCGACCCTGCCGTGGAGCAATGGTGCGATACCTGGTGCCGCCGCCATCTCGAGGGCTACACCGGCATGGCGAACCTCGAGACCATTGGCGGCCGCATCATCGAGGTCCATCTGCGCTTCGCCGACCAGTGGCCCGATCTTTATGGAACAGGTTGGGTGGACGCCGTCATCGGTCTCTATGCGGACGGCGAGTGGCGGTTCGATGATTCGGCGCGGCACACTGGCTACAGCATCGTGCTGTTCGCGCCTCACGGCCGGCGCTACCGCCATCCGCCCGCTGAGCTGCAACGCCGGGTCAAAGACCTGGCAGGCGTATCGAGCCTCCAGATCACCTTCCATGAAGATGTGCCGCCCGGACATCACGCGATGCCGCCGGGTGGCTTCCGGGTCGCCATCGTCAATTGCTGGGACCGCGCTGTCGGGGACGCGGCCCGCGACATGCTGCGGGCCCACTTCGAGACGACGCGAACGGCCGGTTAGCTAAAGGTTGCGTCGCAGGAAGCCTGCGAACAGGCTGATGATGAACAGCACAAGAGCAATGACGAAGAGGATTTGCGCCATGCCGGTCGCTGTCGAGGCGATCCCGCCGAAGCCGAATACCGCGGCCACCAGCGCAATCACAAGAAACATGAGCGCCCAATACAACATCGTAGACTCCTTCGAGCTTCGAAAGGTCAACGTGCCTGGCGATTGGCAGGTTCCGCAGATGGCTGGGCAACCCTGCGCGGCACCGACCGTTTTTCCCTAGATTTCTAGGAACTTGCCATGGGGAGGCCCCATGGAACGCGAACTCACCCCCGTCGAGGCACGCAGCGGCGTGGTCAGCGGCCGCATTCTGCTCATCCTGGTCGTCTCGTCCGTCGTCGCCGTGGCGGCGCTGGCCCTTGTCTGGCTGTTCGTCCTTTAGGGCTTACAGAGGATTTTCGCCGTATTCGGGATGCCGGCGTACGAAGGCCACCACGAAGCTGCAGGCCGGCACGATCTTGAAGCCGCGCCAACGGGTGTCGTCGAGGGCCGCGCGCACCAGGCGACTGGCGACGCCTTTGCCTTCGTCAGCGGGCGGCACCTCGGTATGGGTGAAGATCGCGCGGTCGCCCTGCTCACGATAGACGGCAATGGCGAGGCCGTGTTCGGTATCGAGCTCGTATCGGCTCTGCGCCGCATTGTGCCTGACTGTCATTGCGGCGCTCCGATTGCTTGAGTGCCGGACAACTTTAGCCCGGGCGGCGATAGGCGTACTCCGTGCGCACGCAGCGCTGGTAGGCCTCGGTGTAGGGCGCAAGACCGTAGGAGCTGCATGCCGCCTGGGAATCCGCGTTGAGTTGCGCTTCGCTGTAGCCGGTGCTCATGCGTCCAAGCTTGCGCGCGTCGCTTTCGCGCGTCTGGCACCGCTCGTATTCCGCCGTGCCGATGCGAAAGCCGTAACTCGTGCAGGCGTCGTTTCCTGCCACCACGGTCCGACGCTCGACGGTGCACGCCCCTACGGCCGCTGCGAGCGCGGCCGCCATCAGAATTCGACCCAGCATTCGATGCCTCCTCCAGGCGTCGCAGCACCCTTCGGCCAACAACGTCTGCGGCTGGGCTTTGTTGCGGGGACAGGATCAGCGGTCGACCTCCCAGAACATGGGTAGGAGGATTTGATCAGGCCCTTGAGATCCGACCGATAGCCGGCCGGGATGGTGAATTGGCCCCACATCACGGAAGGCACCAGCTCGTAGGCGATGACCTGGATTTCGGCCGCGACCTTGCGGCGCTCGTCCAGCGTGGCGGCGCGTGTGAAGGCCTACATCAAGTCGGGGATGCGGTTGTCGCAGGACCAGCCGGGGAAATCGTTGCAGGTCGCCGCGACATAGAAGTGGGTCAACGGAGAGTACATGTCCGTGCCGTTGGAGTAGACGGGGAACATCGACCAGCCCTCCTTCTTGGCGCGGCGCGCCAGCACGGTCGGCCAGTCGCGCGGCTGCTCCTCTACCGTGAAGCCCACGTCGCGCATGTTCTGGACAAGCACGCGCGAGGCGGTCTGGCTGATCGAGCCCGCGACTTCGAGAATGATCACCGGCTCGCCCTTGTAGCCCGCCGCCTTGAGTTCGGCCTTCGCCGCGGCGAGGTCGACCTTGGCGGCGCCGGCGCCGGCATCGGTGGTGAGCGGCGTACCGCACATCCAGAACGACGGGCATGACTTGCTGCGATACTGCTCGGGCACGCCGATCGCCGTCAAAATGGCGTCCTGGTCGACCAGCTTCCACATGACCTGGCGAACGGCCGGATTGTCGAATGGCGGGAAAGCATGGTTCAGGCGGAAGTTGCCCTGGAACTGGTGGATGCCGCCCAGACCCATCAGCCTGACTCCCTTGTCCTTCTCGAGCAGCGGCAGCATGTCGAACGGCAGGTATTGCATGTAGTCGATTTCGCCGGCCATCAGCGCGTTGGCGCCGGTCGATTGATCCGGCATGACGCGCAAGGTGAGTTGGTCGATCTTCACGTTCTTGCCGCCGGCCAGGAAGTCCGGCGGCTCCTTGCGCGGCACGTAGTCGGGATTGCGCTCCAGCACCATAGCGCTGCCCGGCCGCCACTGGTCCTTCACGAAACGGAACGGGCCAGAGCCTACGGGATCGCCGATGCGCTCGCTCGCCGGTGTGGCGGCAAGCCGTGCCGGCATCATCACCGGCAGGGGCGCGTTGGGCTTGCCCAAGATTTCGATCAGCAACGGAAAAGGCTGCTTCAGCACGAACTTTATGGTCTTGGCGTCAGGGGCCTCCAGCGACGCCGTGTCGGCCATCAGCATCTTGCCCAGCGGATCGCGGGCCGACCAGCGCTTGAGCGACGCCACGCAATCCTCCGACGTGACTGGATGGCCGTCGTGCCATTTCAGCCCGTCGCGCAGCACGAAGCTCCAGATGAGCTTGTCGGGACTGCTGTCGTAGCTCTCCACCATCTGGGGCTTCATCTCGCCCTTCTCGTTCATGGCGAACAGCATGTCGAAGACATGCAGCCCAAAGGTACGGGTGATGGTTGCCGTGATGACATGCGGATCGAGGATGGTGACCTCGGACTCGAGCACGACCGTGAGGGCCTTCGCCGCGCGCGCCTCGCGCGGCCTGATCAACGACGCCGACACCAAGGCAGCACCGCCAGCCAGTGCCGCCCTACGCCCAAACACAATACGCGTACTCATATAACCCTCCGCCAGAAGGGCGGCAGGGTAACGACGTTCGGGCCAAAGGGAAACAATCCGGTCCCCGCCCGGTGGCAGGATGACCGGATTGCCTAATTCACGGGCTCTACGGGGTCAAAACCCGGCACAGCACGCGATCGACGAAGATGTCGGTGCGCGGCCCGTAGACGGGCACGCCCAGCCTGGCGCCGGGCGCCGCCGTCGGGACGACGACGCGGGTCTCCTGCACCGATCGTCCTCCATTCGTGAAGGTGCAACCGATCTGGGGAGTGGCATCGGCCGCGCTGTTGTTGGTGACATACAGCACCGTCAACCAATGATCGCCGGGGATCGCCTGCAGCGAGGGACCATCGATGGTGACGATCGGCACTGTCGGCCCCGCCGTGATGGGCACGGTCCCCAGGAAGTTGGCTTTCGGGTGCTGCAACGATATGCCGGCGTTGGCCACTTGCGACTTCGGATCGAACGCCTTGTCGGCCGGACTCGACGGCTCGTTCGCCGGTTCGAGACGGTTGTCCTTGCTGACATTCTCCGGCGTCCAGACCTTCCCTGTCTTCGCGTCACGGAACTGTGTTGTCCCATTCCCGGCAACGCCCGCCTGGACGCCGGCGGCCTGCCCCAGCGCTGAACCGCCCATCGCCATCGCGGCGACGACGGACAACGCCGAGGAAATTGCGGCGTGAGGTGCCGATTTCATGGCCGGTTTCATGGTCGTCCTCCGTTCATCCACGATCACATGTCGCGGGAGTGCTTCTGCTCCCAAGAGCTCACCTGGGCCTCGGCTTGCTCGCGCGTGATGCCGTAACGGGTCTGGATCTTGCCGACGAGCTGGTCGCGGCGACCCTCGATCTCGAGCAGGTCGTCATCCGTGAGCTTGCCCCACTGCTCCTTCACGGCGCCTTTGGTCTGGTTCCAGCTGCCCTTGATCTTCTCCCACATCGACTTGGTGTCGCTGTGCGTGGTCTGGGCGCTGGCCTGGGGAATAACGATCGTCGGCACGCTGCCGACAGCGACGGCCGCGCAAGCGGAAAGAATGGCGATCGAACGCATGGAAGTTCCTCTTTCCGTCCGGCGCAGAATGCGCACTCTGGTATCCGACAACGAAACGCCGATGCCGGGGTTGCTGGCCCAATCGCCGCGAATCACGGCATCGCTAGAACCAGAGCGACTTCAGAAACAGCGCCAGAGGAACAACGATGAAAATCGCCACGTAAAGGTCGCCGAGCTCGAAATCCAGCGGACCGTGTGGGCTTTCCGGCGCGGCGTCGGAGGCCTTGGGCAGACCGATCGTTCGCATGGCATTACCCCTCGATGCTGCAAAGCTGCCATAGGAACGCCTTCAAACCGGCCGGGGTTGCACTTGCCGCGCAAAGCCGGCCCGCGCAAGTCAGGAGGGGGCCGCCATCCGCCCGGCATGGTCCAGGGCCTGTTGAAGGTCCACGAGGGAGTACGGCTTGGAGATGAACTGCACCCCCTCCCCCTGGACGCCGGAGCGGCCGTAGCCGCTGGCAATGACCACGGGCAGCTTCGGAAATTGCTGGCGCACCCGCGTGGCCAGCTCATCGCCGCCCATTCCCGGCAGGCCAAGGTCGGTCAGGAGGAGATCGAACGAGCCGCCCCGCGCCAGCAATTCCAGCGCCTGCTCGCCGGTGCCGACCCCGGCCACGAAGCAGCCGAGCTGCTCGAGCATGTCGGAGGTCGACATGCGCAGGACGACCTCGTCCTCGACCAGCAGGACGCGACGCGGCCGGCCGGTCGCCGCGGCCGTTTCCACCGCCTCCGGAGACCTGGCCGGCTGCTGTACCGGCGGCCGGCGAGCGACCAGCACGCTGCGCAGCCGCGCCATCAGCTCCTCCGCGCGATAGGGCTTGGCGATCAGCGGATAGTCCGGCCTGTCCTCGGCTGGGAGGAGATCGCGTGCGTAGCCTGACGTCAGCAATACGGCGATCCGCGGCTGACGCTGCTGCGCCAGTCCTGCGAGGTCGATCGCCGAGATGGAGCCGGGCATCACCACGTCGGTGAACAGGAGGTCGAAGTCGGCGTCTCTCTCCAGGATCGCGGCCGCCACGTCTGGGTTCTCGGCGGCCACGACGCGGTAGCCCCAGCCCGTCAGCATGTCGACCACTGCGTGTCTCACCTCGTCGTTGTCCTCGACGACCAGCACGCGTTCTTTGCCGGCCGGCGCGTGGCCCGTCTCGGCCGGCGCTTCCGCAACAGGATCCAGGGTGCGCGGCAAATAGAGCTTCACGCTGGTGCCCTGCCCGATGGCGCTGTCGATCCGGATGTGACCGTTGGACTGGCGGACGAAGCCGTACACCATGCTCAGGCCGAGCCCGGTCCCCTTGCCGCCGCTCTTGGTGGTGAAGAACGGGTCGAAGGCCTGGGCCGCGACCTCCGGCGGCATGCCGGTGCCGGTGTCGTCCACCGCGACCAGGACGTAGGGACCCGGCGTCACGTCGGGATGCAACGCCGCGTAGCGCCGGTCGAGCGTGGCGTTGGAGACTTCGATCGTCACCACGCCGCCCTCCGGCATGGCATCGCGCGCATTGATCGCGAGGTTGAGGATGGCATTCTCGAGCTGGCCCGGGTCGATTTTGGCGTTCCACGGCTGATCGACGACCTTCAGCTCCATCGTGATGCGCTCGCCCAGCGAGTTGCGCAGCAAGTCCGCGAGGTCGGTCACCAGCCTGGCGACGTTGGTGGACTGCGGCGCAAGCGGTTGGCGGCGCGCGAAGGCGAGAAGCTGCTGCGTGAGGCGTGCGCCCCTCTCCGCCGCCGCCGCCGCCGCGTGAAGACGCGCCAGCGCGGGTGGATCGGCCTTTACGCTGCCCTTCATCAGATCGAGATTCGCCTGGATGACCTGCAGGATGTTGTTGAAGTCATGGGCCATGCCGCCGGTGAGCTGGCCGGTCGCCTCCATCTTCTGGCCCTGGCGCAACGCCATTTCGTCGCGCAGCTTTTCGGTGATGTCGACACAGCGCACGACCGCGCCGCCGCCCGTCATCTCACCGCGCGAGACCTCGTAGTCGCGGCCGTCGTAGGAGGCGCGGACGGTCAAGGATCGGTCGGCGGGCGCCTCGCCGAGCTTCAGCGGCTCGAGCAGGGTGCGCATCGCGGGCAGGCGATCGGAGAGAAGGTGATCGCGCGTCAACGTCCCGTGCCGGGCAGGATCGCGGCCCGAAAGACGGACGAACGCCTCGTTCCAGGCGACGACCTTGCCGCCGGCATCGATCACGAAGATGGGGTCCTGCAGGCTTTCCAGCGTCGCCTGCAGCAGGTGCGATCGCGCACGCAGCTCGCGCTGGGCATTCTCCAGACGGCCTGCGCCGCGCACGACGATGTAGATGCCGACGACGAGGCAGAGAAACGCACCAGCCATGACCAGCAGGCCGGCGATGTCGGACTGATCCTGTTCCGAGCGCAGCATGGCCAGGCGGCGGGCGAGCAGGAGCCGCTGCCCCTCTATGAACGAATTGGCGATCTGCCGAATCTGGTCGCTGGTTGCACGGCCGGCTCCCGTCCGCTCCAGGGCCAGCGCCGCATCGCGGCCGTAGAGCTGGTAGGCCGTGATGGTGGCATTGAGCTGCTCCAGCTTCGCATTGGCGGCGGCGCGGAACTCCCTGACCTGTTGCCTCGTGTCCGGGTCGGAAGCGGCCGCCGCCTCGAGCTGCCTCAGCTCGGTCTCGATGCGCAGACGTGCCCGCTCGTAAGGCTGCAGATCGCCGGCCTCGCCGCTCATCAGGTATGCCCGCTGACCGATCTCTGTGTCCTGCAGCGCGATGACCGCCTGGCGCATCAGCGCCAGCGTCTCATAGCTGCCGACAACAAGACGCTGCTGACGGGCCGCCGAGCTCGAGTGGGCGATGGCCAGCATGGCGCCCGTGCCGATCAGGATCGCGATGGTCAGCCCGACGATGACGCCCGTCGAGCGCGCTGTGACGCGCCCGCTAGGCATCGCTCTCCTGCTCCTCGGGCATCGGGAAGGTCACCGTGACCCTGGTGCCTCCGCCCTCGCGTGCCGATATCTCCGCCTCGCCGCCGAGTTGCATGGCGAGGCCGCGGATCAGTGTGAGTCCGAAGCCGCTGCGGACATGGGGCTTGATCGAGCCCTTGGCGCCTGACCCGTTGTCCTCAACGACCAGTTCGACCACGCCATCCTTGTCGGCCGCCTCGATGCGGATCTCCGGCGAGCCGACGCCCTCGAAGCTGCGGTCGAGCGCGCTGCTCACCGCCTCGGTCACGATCAGCCCGATGGGAATGGCGATGTCAGGCCCTACCGCCATGATCGGTGCACGAATATGGTAGCGCAGCGGCGGAAGCTCGGGGCCACGCCGCCCCACCGAGATCTGGCGCACGAGATCGCTGATGAACTGCTGGAAATCCACCAACGCCCAGCTCGACCTCTCATAGAGATGGCGATGCAGGATGGACAGGGTGAGCACCCGGTTCTGGGCGTCGCCGAAGAAGCGGCGGATGCGCGGCGAACGGATTTCACCCGCCTGCAGATTGAGCAGGCTCGATATCATCTGCAGGTTGTTCTTAACCCGATGATGGATTTCACGCAGCATATGGTCGCGCTGTTCCAGGCCCGCCCGCAACTCCGCCTCGCGCGTGGCGATTGCCTGGGCCATCGCCTTGACGCCTTCAGCCACGGAAGCAAGCTCCCGCACCCAGGGGCGACGCGGCGCAAGATCGATGTCCTCGCCGCGGGCGACCCTGCCGGCGAACTCCTGGATGTAGCGCAGCGGGCTCACGCACCAGCGATCGGCTCCCACCCACATCACGGCGAGCGCAACGGCGAGCGCCAGGACGAGCATCGCAAAGCCGGCCCAATCGGCGAGCAGCGATGAAAAATCCTGGGTGACGGGCATCGCGGTGATGACGAAGAGGGTGTCGCCGGCAAGCGGAAGCGTATGGAATTCGTGGAGCAGACCATCCTGACCGTAGTCGCGGAAAGTCGTCTGCCCACCGACGATGGCCGCAGCAAGGCGGGCGGGAACCGGCAGGGCGCGGGTGGCGCGCGCCTCGCCCGCCACCGAACCGCCGTTGCGGTCGACCAGCGCAATGGCCGAATCGTCCTCCATCTGCGGCGGCGTCACCAGATCGCCCAGGGTCTTGAGCGAGATGCCGACGGCGCACATGCCGCGAAAGGCGCCGTCCTGGACGATCGGCAGTGCCGCCGGCAGGACGGTATCGGGCACTACCCGACTCGGAATCTGTGCGCCCAGCGCGAACGCCTTGGTGTCGCGCACAAGGCGGAAGATCTCGCGGTCGGCGAAGCTGACGCCGATGGCGGTGGATACGCTGGAACAGCGCGCCACCCCTTGCTCGTCGGTCACCAGGGCCGACGAATATTCCTTGGGGAACTCCTCCAGCACGCGCGTGAGATAAGCCTCGCACCGGTTGACGTCGGCCGGCGCGGCGTCGAGGTTCGCGCTTTGGCGCACCGCATCCTCCGAGCAGACCGCCATGAGCAGGCGATGCGAGCCTTCGATAAACTCACGGTACCTTGAGGCGGCCAGCTCGGCAGCGACGGCCGTCGCCTCCTCTCGCCGCATCTCGGTCTTGCGCTGCGCAATGATGGCCGACCAGGCCGAAAGCGCCAGCACCGGCAGCAATGCTACGATAACGGCCGCCACCAGCCTGCTGCGCAGCGACCATCGGGCCAGCATCGCGCGGCCCCGCGCTCAGATCGAGACGGTGTCGAGCGCCTGGGCGATCGCGGCACGAAGGAGATCAGGATCGAACGGCTTGGAGATGACGAATGCCGGCTCCACCTGCTTGCCCGTCAACAGCCGCTCCGGGTATCCGGTGACGAAGATCACCGGCACCGACATCGACCGCATGATCTGGTTGACCGCCGCGATGCCGCTGTCGCTGCCGCGAAGCTGGATGTCGGCCAAGACAAGGTGTGGCGAATGCTGCTTGGCGAGCTCGATGGCGGTCTTCTCGGTCGCGGCGATTCCCACGACCTGATGGCCGGCGTTGCGGACGATATCGGCGACGTCCAGGGCAATCACCGCCTCATCCTCGATCACCAGCACGCGAACCGCCGCCACACGCTGCAATTCGCGACGAGCTTCCTCGAGGCTGCGCTCCGCCGCGTCGACTTCGATGCCGAGAATGCGCGCCGCGTCGGTCACGGTGAAGCCTTCGAGCACCGTCAGCAGCAGCACCTGCCGTTGCAGGGGCGCCATTTCGGTGAGCGACTCCTTCAACCGGCCGGAGACGCTATCTTCGCCGCCGCCCTCCTCCAGGTTGCCGAAAGGCTGTCGCAGGCGATGGAACAAGGTGAAGACGCCGAGCTTGGTATCTTCGGCCTTCGCGATGAGGTCGGGCTGTTGCAGAGCCACTTCGGCGCAGAGGCGAACCCATTCGTCTCCGCGCTTCTGCGAGCCCGTGACGGCTCTGGCATAGCGGCGCAGGAACGGCAGCGTCCTGGTTATCGCTTCGGACATCTTGTTGGTGGCTGGACTCTCTGCCACAGCATTCTCCCTCTTGTGATACGCGCATGACCGATCACGATCGACGGCCGGCCGAGCTTTCATCCCGGCCGGCCGCTTGAATATACAACATGCGCGATCGCCTCGCGCCACAATCTGGTCGGGCCAGACAATGAATGACGTCGACGCTCAACGCTCCGGTGCCGTTACGGCGCCGATGGTCGCGCCAGCGGCGCCGCCGACCACGGCACCGGCCACCGGCGAGCCCACCGTCGAACCGACCACGGCGCCCGAGGCCGCCCCGATTGCGCCTCCCGTCAGGGCGCGGTCCACCGGCCGGTCGCCGCACGCGGCGGTCGCCAACCCAAGACCGGCAACGGCGATCACAAGCTTGAAAGATTGGCTGATCATTCCCCGTCTCCTGTTGGCCCCGTTGTTGGCCCCGTCTCCTGTTGGGCTGATCACCGTCAGTGCAACCAACCGAGCGCCCACATCAGCAAGAGCACCGGGATTGGCACCCCCAGGAGCCACAGCACCGCGGCGCGTCCCATCGATCGTCCTCCGTGAAGAAACTTCCGTCCAACAACGCGATTCGCCGTGCCGGGTTCCCTGGAGGTTCTCTACATGCGGTTCATCCAGGAATTCACTTGGTGCTCCGCCTCGTCCTTGGCGATGCCGTAGCGTTCCTGGATACGGCCGACAAGCTGATCCTGCTTGCCGCCGATGACGGTCAGATCGTCCTCGGTCAGCTTGCCCCACTGCTCCTTGACCTTGCCGGTCAGCTGCTTCCAGTTGCCTTCGATGCGATCCCAGTTCATGAGAGTCTGTCCTTGGTCAGTGGATACACGCCTTCGCGCCATGTCCAAATAACGCGGGCTGGCAACCTCGGTTGCCGGGCAACAAAGCCTTTGCACCATCGGTCCGATTGCCCACATTGACCAATACTGAATACTCACTCGTCGCGGGAGCATTCCGCTCGATGATTAAGGACGACATCGTGGCGTTGCTTCCGGACCTGCGTGCCTTTTCGCGATTCCTCTGTCGCGAACGCGAAGCCGCGGACGATCTGGTGCAAAACACCGTCCTTGCCGCGCTGGACAAGCAGGATCAATTCGCACCGGGCACGAACCTCAAAGGATGGCTGTTCACCATTATGCGCAACCGGTTCTATTCCGATTTGCGCACGCTGCGACGCCGGCCGACCTCGATCGATGACGAAGCCGCCGTGCCGTTGCCTGCGGTCGACAATCCCGAAGCGACGCTCGCCTTGAAGGAACTCTCGTCGGTGCTGTGGGAGCTGAGCCCGCAATCGCGCGAGGCCCTTGTCCTCGTGGGTGCCGGCGGCTTTTCCTATGAGGAGGCGGCGGCCCTCTGCGGCTGCTCGGTAGGCACGCTCAAGGCCCGGGTCTCGCGAGCCCGCAAGAGGCTGGCCGACAGGCTTGGGTAAAATCGCCCCGTTTTTCCAATAGGTTAGCGTATTCCGGCAACGCATGTAACTTTTGTCCGGCTGAAACATTGGTAGAGCGTGAAATTGTTTCACCGGGAGATGTTTATGCCGACAGCGACGAGCAACGACGGTCACGACTTTCACGAGCAGCTCAAGGCCATCCTTCCGCGCCTGCGGATCTATGCACTTTCGCTGACCCGCGATCGCGATGCCGCGGACGACCTCGTCCATGACACGGTGATCAAGGCGCTGAGTGGCCGGCATAGCTTCCAGCCGGGCACCAATCTGGCTGCCTGGCTTTTCCGCATTCAGCGCAACGAGTTCATCTCCGGCCTGCGCCGGCAGCGGCCGAGCGTCCCGGTTGACACGGCCATCGCCGAGTCGCTCTCGCACCCGGCTCATCAGGACAGCGGTCTGATCATGCGCGAATTCGTGACGGCGTTCGCCAAGCTCGTGCCGACGCAGCGCGAGGCGCTGTTGCTGGCCGTCCTCGAAGGCCTGCCGTACGAGGTCATCGCCGCCCACACCGGCGTGTCCGTGGGTACGGTGAAGAGCCGCATCTCGCGCGCGCGCGACACGCTCGAACGTCTCCTCTTGGAGGGCGAGGCTCGGCCGCAGCCGAGCGGGCCCGACAACGGCACGCGGGCTCAGCGCGACGATGTGGGAGACGCGCAAGCCGTCGATGGCTAGCGCCTCTTCTCCAGGTTATATGAAGGTATGGTACAGTTATGAACAGTCCCTGGGGGAGAGAGCAATGGCTCAGGCACCATCCCGAGGAATGCCGATCGTTCCCGGGCGGGCATGCAATGGCCGGTGACGACAAGTCACGGGTGGACCGAACCGCTACAGGCCGGACCGAGCCGGTCCGGCCACGAACGAAGGCGTCGACCGAACGTCCCTTCGACATGTGGCTGCAGAAGCAGCTCCATGCGATGTACGACGAAATCGCAAGCGAGCCCCTGCCCAACGACCTTCTAAGCTTGATCGATAGCGATGCCGACGAGGCCGCCAGCAGCCAGAAGGGCGAGCCGGGCAAGGGCGGACCGGACGACGACACGAAATAGTCTGGAGAAGGGGCGAGCTCAGTTCCTTCTCTCTTCGCCGATGCCCTCGACGGCGCGCCTATCAACCCTCGGACATTGACAAATCGGCCGGTCATTGGCCGCCGCCTGTTCGTTCTGTTTCGGATGGTGTCTGTTCGCTATACAGACTCACTACCGAACAAGAGGAAGCGGGCATGAAGCTTTTCGATCTTTCCGGTCGCGTCGCTGTCGTCACGGGAGGCAATGGCGGCATCGGTCTTGGCATGGCGCTGGGCATGGCGCGCGCCGGCGCGACCATCGTGGTGGCCGGCCGCGACGCGGCCAAGAACAGTGCGGCAGTCGCCGAGATCCACGGAGCGGGCGCCAAAGCCAGCGCCATTCCGGTCGACGTGCTCAAGGAGGAGTCGTGCCGTGCGCTGGTGGCCGACACGATGAAGGCCCATGGCCGGCTCGACATTCTGGTCAACAACGCCGGAATGAGCATCCGCAAGCAGCCGGAACAATACACGCTCGCCGAATGGCACATGGTGCTGGACAGCAACCTCACCAGCGCTTTCCTGTGCAGCCACGCCGCCTATCCCGAGATGAAGAAGGGCGGTGCCGGCAAGATCATCAACATTGGCTCGATGATGTCGATCTTCGGGGCTCCTTTCGCCACCGCCTATGCCGCCAGCAAGGGCGGCATGGTGCAGATGACCAAGGCGATGGCCACAGCCTGGGCCAAGGACAATATCCAGGTCAACGCCATCCTGCCCGGCTGGATCGACACCGCATTGACCCGCCGCGCGCGCGAGCAGATTTCCGGCCTGCACGAGTCGGTGCTGAAACGCACGCCGGCTGGCCGCTGGGGCGTGCCGGATGACTTCGCCGGCATCGCCGTGTTCCTCGCCGCCGCCGCGTCCGACTTCGTGACGGGCGCCGCCATCACCGTCGACGGCGGCTACTCCGTGCTGGGCTAGGGCGACGCCACCCCGCACATGGCGTGATCAACGAAGAGATCGGTCTTGGGACCATAGATCGTCAGGCCGACGCGCACGCCCGGGCCGACCGCGGGCACCAGCGCGTGCGTGTCCTCGACCAGCTTGCCGGAATTGGTGAACCGGCAGTCGACCACCGGCACCACCATGCTGGCGCTGTTGTTGTCGAGATAGAGCACGACCTGCCAGCGCTTGCCGGGAACGGCCCTCAGTGTCGCACCGTCGAGATTGACGATCGGAACGGTCGACCCCGCGGTGATCGGCACCGAGCCCAGCGGCACGATGCTCGGACGCTGCGTGACGATGCCTTTGACATAAACGGCCTGCCCCCGGGGATCGAAGGCAAGATCGGCCGGCGTGGGCGGTCCGCTCTTCTGGCCGACATTGAGCGGCGTCCAGATCTGGCCGGTCTTGGGATCGCGGAATTCCGGCACGCCCGGCGTAACCTGCATGTCGACCTTGCTGCGATGCGCCTGCGCCACGGCCGTCGATGCCACCGCCAATCCGACGAGGCCGACGAGAATTCCTGTCATCTTGCTACGAAAGTGCGGCATGGCCATCCCCTCCTCTCTCCAGGCACCCCTTTCTAAGCACCACTGCCGGATTGTGGGAAGAAGTTTGGATTGCGGCGCAACTCGGCGCTGCGGGCCTCGACCGGCAGGCTCCTGAGCTGCATGAAATACGCCAACTGGCGCTGTGCGCTGTGCTCATCGAGGTCCTTGCGGCTGACCAGCAGGCAGTCCTCGAAGTCGCCGCCCATGGCGTAGGCGAAGGCGAGGTTCTGGCGCACCCGGCCGTCGGCGGCCCGGCTCTGCGCCAGCGGCGCGAGCTGGGCGATGGCCTCCTGTGAATTGCCGGAGATCGCCAGGGACAAGCCGAAATTGCTGCGCAGCGCCACGCCCTCCGGCGCGAGCTCGATGCCTTGGCGGTATTTCGCCTGGGCCTCGGCATGGCGCCCCAGCATGTCGAGGACCACGCCGTACGCATTGAGCGTTCGCCAGTCGCGTCCATCGGCCAGCAAGGCCGCGTCGAGCTGGCGTTCGGCGAGCGTCGGCTGGCCCATGGAGATCAGGGCCAGGGCAAGCCCGCGTCGCGCCGCCTGATTGCCGGCCTTCTTTTCGAGCACGTCGCGGAACAGCGCGGCTGCCTCATCGGGCGCGCCCGCCGACAGGTACGCCTGGCCCAGGCCGAGCTTGGCCTCGACACCGCCGGGATTGACCTGCAAGGCCCGATTGTAGAGCGGGACCGCCGCAGAGAGGTCGCCCGCCTGGCGCGCCTCGTCCGCCTGCTTGACCGACCAATCGTAGCTGTCGCCATTGGCGCCGCCGCCGACATCGGATCCGCAGGCCGCCACGACAAGGGCCAGCCCCACGCTCAGGATGGGCGCCAGTTTCATTCCAACCCCAGACTAGGCGTCCCGCTGCCGCGGGATCTGCCGCTGCGCAGACTATCAAAATCTTGGGGTCGACTGCAACCAATACCCCAACAATTGGGCACAATTCCTTGAAATCGTGCCACAAATCGCCGGTCGGCTAATAGCGTACGGCTTCTGCCGTCGCGCGCAGCATCGTCGGGGCGAAGGGCAGGTAGCCGGTATGGCTGTAGGCGTAGGTCGCGGTAATTGTCGTGCAGGTCACGGCGCTGTTGGCATTGCAGTTCACGGTATCGGCATAGGAGACGGTCACATCCGCCCTGATCATGACCGGCACCAGCCCGGTCAGATAGCCGGTCACATCCGACTGGGTCTTGGAGCCGTTGTTCACCATATAGTACCGCGCCGCGGCCTCGGTCGCGTACTCCAGCTCCTGGCGCAAGTAGATCATGCGACCGAAATCGATCCCGCCCAGGAGCAGGCCCAGCAGCACGGGCGCCACGATGGCAAATTCGAGAGCAGCGACGCCCCGGCGGTCGGCGCGCAGGCGCGCAAGCACCGTGCCCATCTCAAGGAACGATCGTCGTGAACGACGCCGAGACCGAGGTCGGCGCCGTCCAGCCGCCGAAGCTGCCGAAATCGAGCCGGCCGAGTGGCACCACGGAGCTGAACGACTTTGTCGTGGTGACCGTGACGTAGCGCTTGAGCGTCGCCCCGCCCGAGCAGGTCGTGCCGCACGACACCGCCGTCCCCGAAACGCATTCGCAGAACACCGTGTTGGAGGCGGTGACGCCGCTGAGGCCCGTGGCGGCCTGGGCGGTGGCGTTTATGCTGGCCGTGTCGGCATAGGCGATCATGCCGTACTGCGCGCCGGCCCGCGCGCCCTGCGCCATCGCCGATTTCTGCAGGCTGTAGCGTCCGAGATCGAGCAGGCCGACCAGGAGGATCAGGAGAACGGGCAGGCCCAGCGCGAACTCGATCATCACGTTGCCGCCGCGGTCGGCGGCAAGATGCCGCCGACCGCGGCGTGGATCGCAGCGCATGGCCCCTCCTATTCCAGGACCTTGGACTTCGTCGTGGTGGCGGTCGTCGTCGTGACGATGGCGCCCTGCTTCACGCCCATCGTGTCGCAGCCGACGGCGTAGGTGCTGCTGAACGACGTCAACTTGAGGTAACGCCCGATCCATACCGTGCAGCCGGTGGAGCTCGAGCTGGCGTTGCTCAGGTTCGAGATGTCGATGCGGTTGTTGGGGAAGTAGACGGCGCCGGTCAGCGTGACGCTGCTGAGCGAGCTCAGGGTGAAGATCTTCGCAGTCGAGCTCATCGTGCCGTTGGCCACGCGGCGATCCTGGTAGAACAGCACGCCGAGATAGGGGTTCGTCGACGGCGCCGCATTGGGGTCCGAGTCCTTGGTGGGCGCCTTCAGCGTCACCGTGCTGTCGGACGAGATCTTGACGCCGCCGATGTCCGCGTTGTTGCCGGTGGTCTGGGTGAGCACGAAGGTCACGCCCTGGGTGCCCGTGCAGCTCTGGCACGAGATGTTGCTGACGCCGTTGATGTAGAGATCGCCGTTGGCGACGTAGTACGTGCCAGGATTGAAATAGACGTTCGAGAAGCCCGAGATCGTCAGGCCGCCGCAATACGTGCCGGGGCTGAAAGTGGCCGTCGAGCCGGACGGCGGCCTGTAGGAGTTGTAGCCGCAGGTCCCCGGCGACGGCGTCGGCAGGCCGGCGTAGGGATCGACGGCCATCGTCGTCTGATTCGTCTGCACGGCGTTCCTGGCCGTGAACTGGCTGTAGCCGCTCTTGACGAAGCTGCCGCGCGTCCACACCGACCTGACGGTCGCGCTGCTGAAGCTTGCCAGGTAGACCGACGCCGTCGAGCCGGCACCGGTCGAACTGCCGTTCGAGATGATCGTGCAGTCGGCGTTGAAGCTGCTGAAGTTGGTGAAGCTCACGCCCTGCTCGTTGTCAGTGGTGAGCGCAACCATGCAGCCTTCCCCGCTGGACGCCGTCGTGGTGGAGCTGGCGCTGCTCTGCGCCGCCACCGAGCGCGAGGTCATGGTGAAGTCGCTGCTCGTGGCGCCGAACCAGCTGGCGAGCGTGGCGCCCAGGCTGAACTTCTGCGACTTGCTGATGACCACCTCGACGGCACCCGCGGTGGATACATTGGGTCCCGAAGCCGGCGGTGTGTTGACGGTCACCGTCACGTTGTTGACGCCGTTCTGGAAGCCGTTGCGCTGGGCCTCGTAGTTGGCCGTGGCGGTGATTGCGGCAGTGTTCTTGCCGGCGACACGATCGATCGAGGCGGCCAGGGCGGCGGCGTCGGCCGCGCCCTGCATCTGGTGCTTGGTACGGTAGACCTGGCCCGTCTCGATGCCGACCGCGGCTGCCCCCATCATCACGGGAACGACCACCAGCAAAGCTGCCACCGACCCGGATCGATCGCGGCCAAGACGCCGCCATGTGAGGCACGCAGAGCGCTGTGCGCGCGAAATCCCTCGCATCATATCTGGCCTCCTTCAATAAATGCGTGCCTTCGAGAGGCACAAAATGAACTTCAACCAAAATCTTATAAATATGTCTCAAGTCTCAGAAATTGGGCCCAATTATGTCAAGGAAAGCGTCGACAGAACCGCCGGCGCCAAAAGCACGGTGATCAAGGTCGGCAGGATGAAAAGCATGAGCGGGACGGTCATCAGGGCCGGCATGCGCGCGCCCTTCTCCTCGGCCTTGGAGGCACGGGTTTGGCGGAACTCCTGGCTCAGGATGCGCAGCGAGTTGGCAAGCGGCGTGCCGTATTTTTCAGTCTGACGGAGCGCATTCACCAGGGCTGCGACGGCGGGCGAATCGGAGCGCTCGGCCAGATTCTCGAGGGCCTGCTGGCGGTCCGGCAGATAGGTGAGCTCGATGGCCGTGGCTTCGAATTCCATGGCCAGGGTCGGCAGCGGACCGCGCATTTCCTTGGCGACGCGGCGGAAGGCGGCGTCGATGCTGAGCCCCGCTTCGACGCAGATCGTCAGCAGGTCGAGCCCGTCGGGCAGCATCTGGTTCAGGGTCTCGCGCCGCTTGATGCCGACATTCTTGACGTACATGTCGGGCAGCATGAAGCCCGCCAGCACCGCGCCGAGGCAGACCGGCAGGATCAGCCGCTCCGGCACCGGGAGCAGGCCGGAGGAGGAGGTCAGCAGGATCATCAGGACGCCCAGCGCCAGGGGCAGCGCGAGCTTGATGAAGACATAGACCACGGCGGCATCGCGCGACGGGAAGCCGGCCTTGCGCAGCCTCCGCCGGGTCTGTTCGGCCGCCGTGCCGCGCAGCAGATTGAGCCGGTCGGCGATGGAACGCATGACGCCGAGCGACGCCGCCTTGGGCGACGGCTTGCCGGGGCCGCCCTGGTCGCCACGCGTCTTCATGCGCCGCGTGCGCAGCGCCTTGAGGCGCTCGTCGATCGGCTGCTGCGCGGCAAACGCCGTCCACAGCGCCCAGAACGCCACGAGGGCGGCGATGGCCGATGCGACGACGAAGGCTTCCTCGGAGGCGGCAGGGTGCATCATCGCCTTACACTTTGATGGTGGCGATCTTGTTCATGACGAAGATGCCGAAGACCATGCTCAAACCGGCGCCGGCCGCCACCATCTGGCCGGCCTCGGTGGTGAACAGCGGGCGGATATAGGCCGGCGTCAGCAGGAACAGGCCGCAGCCCACCAGGAACGGCAGGCCCACCATGATCAGCATCGTGGCGCGCGCCTCGGAGGTGAAGGCGCGGATCTTCAGGCGGAGCTGCTGGCGTGCCCGCAGCAGGGCGCTGAGATTGGCCAGCGTCGCGGCGAGATTGCCGCCGGTGTCGCGCTGGATCGACACGGCCACGATCAGGAAGTTGAACTCGTCGGTCTGCACCAGCTTGCTGACGCGCCACAGCGCGATCTCGATCGGCACGCCGAGCTGCATCTCCTGCTGGGCGCTGCGAAAGATGCCGCCCACCGGGTCCTTGATGTCGCGCGCCACGTTGGCGATCGCCTCCTGCACGGGCAGGCCGGCGCGCAGCGCGCGCACGATCAGGTCGACGGCCTCGGGAAACAGAAGGTTGAAGCGCAGCCCACGCTTCTTCGCCACCATGCCGATCCACATGTTGGGCAGGCCGATACCGGCGGCCAGGGCGGCGCCCAGCGCGATGCCGGGCGCGAGGTTGAGCACGACGGAAAGGACGAAGTCGACGGCCACGGCGAGTGCGATCGAGATGAAGGCGTAGTCGCCCAGCGTGAGGTTCAGGCCTGAAGCCTGGAGCCGCTGGCGGATGGTGCTGGCCTTGGGAAACCAGCGCCACAGGAACTTGTCGAAGGTCGGCAGACGGCCCGCCTTGTCGACCCGGCGCAGGGTCGCCGTCTGCAGCGGGTGGGCGCCCGTGCGCGCCCGTGCCTCGATGTCCTCGAGACGGTCGCGCAGGCGACGCTGGGCGAAGAAGCCGCCGAAGGCCAGGCAGAAGGCGACGAACGTCAAGGCTACGCCGGCGGCGATGAGGATCGTCACCGTGCCGAGATCGAGGGCGTGTCCCTCGGTCACGCCATCGCCTCCATCAGCGCCTTGTCGAGGCCATAGTAGGCGGCGCGCGGCAGGAAGAACGGTCGCAGGCCTGAACTCTTGAAGGCGCCGACGAGCTTGCCGTCGGTCGTCTCGCCCTCGAACTCGTAGGTGAAGAGATCCTGGGTGATGATGACGTCGCCCTCCATGCCCATGACCTCGGTGACGTGGGTGACGCGGCGGATGCCGTCGCGCATGCGGCTGATCTGCACGATCATCTGGAGCGAGCCCGCGATCTGGGTGCGGATCGCCTTGGGCGGCAGACTGGCCACGCCCATGGTGACCATGTTCTCGAGCCGGGTCAGCGCCTCGCGCGGCCGGTTGGCGTGCAGCGTGCCCATCGAACCGTCGTGGCCGGTGTTCATCGCCTGCAGGAGGGTCGATCGCCTCCTGCCCGCGCACCTCGCCCAGGATGATGCGGTCGGGCCGCATGCGCAGCGCGTTCTTGACGAGATCGCGCATGTTGACCTCGCCATTGCCCTCGAGGTTGGCCGGCCGCGTCTCGAGCCGCACCACGTGCGGCTGCTGCATGCGCAGCTCGGCCGCGTCCTCGATGGTCACCACGCGCTCGCCGTTGTCGATCATGCCCGACAGGGCGTTCAGCATCGTCGTCTTGCCCGACCCGGTGCCGCCCGACACGATCAGGTTCAGCCGGCAGCGCGCCGCAACGCGCAGCAGCGTCGCCATGGCCGGCGAGATGTTGCCCTGCTGGGCCATCTGGTCGAAGCCGATCTGGCGCTTGCCGAACTTGCGGATCGACACAGAGGCGCCGTCGATCGCCAGCGGCGGGATGATGATGTTGACGCGGCTGCCGTCGAGCAGGCGGGCATCGCAGATCGGGCTCGAATTCATCGACCCGCCGGCCGATGCGGCTGACGATGCGGTTGCAGATGTTGAGGAGATGGGTGTTGTCCTCGAAGGTCACCGAGGTGAGGTCGAGCTTGCCGTGGCGCTCGACATAGATCTGCTTGGGCCCGTTGATCATGATGTCGGTGATGCTCTCGTCCTCGAGCAGCGGCTCGAGCGGCCCCAGTCCCATCATCTCGTTGACGAGTTGCTGGACGAGATCCATCTGCTCCGGCCGGTTGAGCTGGACGCGGTGCTCGGCGAGCAGGTCGGCGACCAGCCCATCGAGCTGCTGCAGCAGCTCGTGACGCGGCAGGCTGACCGCGGCGGCGAGGTCGATGCGGCCCATCACCAGCGGCTGCACCGTGCGCCGGGCCTGGTCGACCTTGCTGCGCGACAGCCGGCTGGACGACTTGTCGGTGGCGCGCGGCCGTACGGCAACCGGTGGCGGCACCGGCATCGACTCGACAACAGGCGACGCCTGCGGAGTGGGCGCCGCTTCGGACGCCGACGGCGCTTGCTCCGGCTCGGTAGACATCGCCTCGTCGTCCGGCCCGCTGAACGGCGTGGCCGGCAGCACCGGCCGCAACACGTCGGCGACATGGCCGCGCAGCTCGAGCGGCGCGAGATGCACGCCGTTGCTGCGAAAGTGCAGTTGCGCCAGCCGCCCGGCCTGGCGGCTGACTTCGCCGGCGGGCGCACCTGCCTTCAGCATCTCGCGCAGGCGCGGCGCCACGGCCGCCTGCAACGAAGCAGCGGCCGCCGCGCGCCGGGCATCCTTGTCGAGGGACGACGCGGCTGCCGGCGTACGCGGTTCACCGGGGTTGCGCCGCCCGATCCGGTCGAGCGGGTCCGCCGAGACGGCCGCCTCCTCGGGCTTCCTGTTGCGCAGGCCGAACATCACAGGTTGCCCTTGGGGCGCGGCGCGAAGCGGGCCAGCAGGCCGGCCGTCTTCTTGGCCGTACCGCGGTCCGCGCTGGCGGGCGAATCGAGGCGCGCCACCAGCGGCCGCAGCGCCTTCACGATGCCGCTGCCGGGCGCGGCCTCCGGGATCGGCCTGCCGAAATTGACCGCGGCGAGGGCAGCCGTGGAATCGGCGGGAATCTGGCAATCGAGCTTGCGCTTCAGGGTGCGCTCGACATCGGCCGCCTTGACCGCCGAGCGGCGCGCATCGATCGCGCCGCCGGCGGCGATGTGGAGCTCGGCGTTGGGTGCCAGGTCCTGCACCAGCTGCTGCAGGCGCACCGCATCGCGCACGCCGGGCAGCGACAGGTCGGTGATCAGCAGCACGTCGGTCGAGGCCTCGATCACCTGGCGCTGGATGAGCGGATCGCCGCGCGGCACGTCGGCCACGATCCAGCGGAAACGGCGGTGGAACGAGCGCAGCAGATCGCCGGCGGCGTGGGGACGGACCTGGAAGCTGCCGGTGGGCGCCTCCTCCGCGCCAACGGCATAGAGATGGTCGTTCTTCTTCTGGGCGACCTGCTGGATGAACAACGCGTCGATGCGGTCCGGCTGGTCGAGCGCCTCGCGCAGCGCGTCGATCGCCTCGAGGTCGAGCGCCAGCATCAGCGAACCGTAATGCAGGTCGAAGTCGATCAGCAGGACGTCTTCCTTCAGGCGCGCCCCGACAGGGCGACAACCGCCTGACGCCGACCCCCCGCCGCGCGATGACCGATAGCGTGCGCGGCTTGGCGGCCTTCGTGGCGGGTGCGCGACCTCCGCCGCGCGCGCTCGACCGCTGACCCCGCGAGCGGCAGGCGAGATAGTCGTTGAAGCCCACGGCCACGAGGTCGCGATAGAGCGCGACGTCGTTGATGCGCCCCACGCCGATCACGATGCAGCCGCCCGGCGCCGCCGTCTTGAGCGCCGCGGCATCGGCGATCGGATCGCTCGCACCGCCCAGATCGACGATCAGCACGTCGAGGTCGCGCGGCCAATCGCTGATCGCCAGCGCCGCCTCGATGGTGCCGTCGCGGATATTGGCCTTGCCCAGGGTGGCGCCGAACAGGTCGGCGGAAATCCGCAACGTCGCCGTGGCGTCCGACACGAACGCCGTGGCGCTGATCGCCGACCTTTCCTCGCCGGCCGAGCCGGCGCGCTGCAGGGTGGCGGAAGCCGACACGGCTGCCACCCTAAGAGCCAGTCGAGCCGCCGCCGCCACCGCCTGTCGCTCCGCCTCCGCCGACGCTGACGCTGTCGCCGGTCGTCCCGATGGTGCTGAGCGTCCGCACCTTGCCCTCGCGGTAGCGCGCGATCGCCGCGGCGTTGACGGTGGCGTCGGCCGGACCGGCTGGGCGGCCGACCGCCGCATCGCGCGGCCGCGCCAGCATCTGGCCGAGATTGTAGGCATTGGCGCAGCCGAAGCCCGGCATGACGCCCTCGTTGGGATTGGCGATGGTGGCAGGATCGTAGGTCGGGCAGTTGTTGTAGCCGAGCAGGTATTCCGAGCGCACCACGACGACCGAATTCGGTCCGGTCGCCATCGACGGCTCGACGGAGGTGCTGACCCAGCGCGCGCCCGCATCCGCCAGACTCTGGCCGACGCGTTGCGCGCGCAGGCGTTGCACGGGCCCGCCCGAGCCGTCCGACACGACGACGAATTCGTCGCGCTGTGCGCGCCGGCCCGCCGCAACCATGGTCCTGAGCTCGCTCACCTGCGCGGCGTCCGGACCGGCGGCGCCCGGCGGGAAGCTGACGGCCACCATGGTGTCGGCGCGCACCGGATCGAACCGCGAGTCGAAGGCCGCCTGCTGGACGACCGGACTTTCGGCGCAGGCCACGAGGGAGGCGGCCGCGAAAAGCACGACGACGGAACGCATGGCCACTCCTAGTCCAGTTTGAAGCCGGCGGTCGGGACGACGGCCGTGCCCTCGCGCCCGACGGCGAAGCGGCGCGGCGGCGTCGGGTGGTTGAAGCGCTGCATGACGAGGCGGTCGGTGTCGGTCGGCGGCACGCGATCGGTGAGCGGCGTGCGCAGCCTGTTGCTGGTCGGCTCGACCAGGTACGGCGTGATGATGATGACCAGCTCGGTCTCCGAACGTTGATAGGCGTCGGACTTGAAGAGCGAGCCGAGGACCGGGATGTCTCCCAGCCAGGGGAACTTGACGATATCCTGGACAGAGGCCTGCTGCAGCAGGCCGGCGATGGCAAAGCTCTGCCCGCTACCCAGCTCGATCGTGGTCGAGGCCTTGCGCGTGCGGATGGCCGGAACCGTGACCACCGCGGTCGAAGTGAGCGGCACGCTCACCGCGCCGGTCGGCGACAGCTCGCTGACTTCGGGTGCGACCTTGAGATTGATGCGATCGCCGACGATGGTCGGCGTGAAGGCGAGGCTCACGCCGACCTGCTTGTATTGCACGGTGATCGTGCCCACGAGGGTGCCGCCCTGCGGGACGATGAGCGGGATCTCGCCGCCGGCCAGGAAGCTCGCCGTCTCGCCCGACATGGCGATCAGGTTGGGCTCGGCCAGGATGGTCGCCTGGCCCTGGGTGGCGAGGAAGTCGATCAGCGAGTTCAGCCCGTTGTCCGAGGTCTGGAACGCCAGGGCGCCGGACGCCACGCCGGTCGTGTTGTTGATGGTCCGGACGGCGAAGCCGGCCAACAACCCGCCCGTGCCGAACATCGCGATGCTGTTGATGTTCTGCCAGTTGATGCCAACGCGCTTCAGCGAATCGCGCTTGACCTCGGCCACCCTGACGCGCAGCTGCACCTGGTTGGGCGCGTCGACGCGGATGTTGCTGATGACCTTGTTGGGATTGCCATTGACGTGCTGCAAGGCCAGCCGCCGCGCGTCCTCGGCGATGGCGGCGGAGCGCACGGTGCCGCTCAGCACGACGGTTTCACCCTGGTTGTCGAACTCCACGCCGTTGCCGGGATGGATGGCATCCAGCGCGCCCTTCATGCGGCTGAACGGCGAGGTCACCCTGACGATGGTGTTGAGCAGCACGCGGTCCTGCGCATCGACGGCGTAGAGCACGGTGTCGCCCGGCTTCTTGGCGAAGACATAGACCATGTTGGGCGAGCGCACCTGCACGTCGGCGATGTCGGGCGCCGCCACGAACACGGTGGCAGCGGGACCCGGCAGCTTGAGCGCCGTGCCCTTGTTGATCTCGAGCGTGAGGGTCGGCGGCTCGGTCGGCACGACCTGGCTCTGACCGAACGGCCGGCCGGGGGCTCCGCTCACGACCGGCGCCGCCGGGTTGGGTGACGCGCTCATCGGCGGCTGGATCGGCACGGGTGCCGGCGGAGGCGCGGGCGTCGGCGCCTGGACGAACTGCGGCGCACGAGCGGCAGGCGGCGCCGGATCGACCGCGGGCGCTGAATCGGGCGTAAGGGAAGCCCTCACGATCGGCGCGCGCGGCGGAATGGCGGCAACCGTCGGCGGCAGGGACTCGACGGCGGACATGGTCTCGGCGGCCTTGACCTCGAACTGCGCGCTGTCGGCCGGCATCGCGGCAGGCGCCGCAGGCGGCGAGGCCGTCGTCGGCGCCGACATCATGGCGCGCACGGCCCGTTCGGCGCGCTCGGTCTCGCGGCGGTTGAGATCGTCCGAGACATTGTCGGTGGCGGTCTGCCGGCGTGCCGCCTTCTTGGCCGAGGCGTGCGGCCTCGGCTTGGCCTGGGGCAGGTCGGGGTCATGCACCTGGGCCTGCGACAGCGACGGCTGCAGGGCGAGGGACAGCGACGCAGCCAAGGCGAGCGACGCACCGAGGCGACGCCAGATCGACGGTTTGGGCTCGACGGCGAAGGACAGGCTCATTGCGGCACGCTCTGATAGGTACGGGTGAAGGTGACGGTCCGGGGCGCGTCGGGTTTGGGCACCTCGGGCTCCGATGGCGGCGGCGGAGCGGGACCGGCAGCGATGCTTCCGTCGAGATCCTGCTTGGTGCTGCCGGCGCCGCGCAGCACGAAGACCGATGGCTTGACCTCCGATGGTTTCATCGGGGGAGTCGGATCCTTGATGAGGCGGCTCACCTGGGTGTCATGCGTGTAGCTCTCGCCGAGCTCCGCCGTGGCATCGTCGTCGCCCGCCGAATCACGCTCTTCGTCGGCCGACTGGAGGCCGCGCAGCGACAACGACAGGTCGCCCATCTTCACGGCCAGGGTGACGATCTCGGCCTGCTTGGCGGTGAGTTCCAGGGTCGCGGTCTTGGCGACGTCGGGCTTGTCGCCCGGTGCGAAGTCGAGCTTCTGGTCCATGGCGATCACGCGCGCATTGCGCAGGATCGTCTCGGTGGCGGAGTGCTGCCCGGTGGGGCCGTTCAGGACGTGTGTGAGCAGGACGTCGACGCGATCGCCGGCATGGATGAAACCCGACACCGCCGAGGTCGCGGAGGCTGGCACGCTGACGGCGCGCATGCCCGGCTTCAGCACGGCGGCGAGAAAGCCGCGCGAGCCCGGCATGACGATGTCGGTCTCGACGATCGGCTCGCCGACGTGGAACTGGCTGCGTGCGACGGCGCCGGCGAAGTCGGCGAGCGCCCGCTTGCCCTCGACGATGTAGGTCGGCGGCAACATGCCCTGCGGCCAGGGCTGCCAGCGCAGATCGTCGGCCTTGATGATCTGGCCGGTGCGCAGGACGTTGCGCGCGACCAGCACCTGGACCGTGGGCTTGGCGGGCGCCGGGCGCTGGCCACCCAATTGCGCGGCCATCGCCGCCCGCTCGGCCTGCAGCCAGGTGCGGGCCAGGAAAGCCGTGGCGCCGGCGACCACGACGGCGAGCAGCAGGAAGATGATGCGCTTGCTGTTCACGAGGCCCCCCCTTCCCGTCGTTCAGCGCAGCGCCAGCAAGGCGGCGACCCACAGGCCGCCGGCTGCGATCGCTGGCCCATAGGGCAGGCCGCCGCGCAGCCTGCCGCTTACGGTTGCATCGGGATCGGCGGTCACGGGTCCGATCGGCACGCCGGCGATAACGGCCACGCCCAGCACGCCGCCGATCACTGCGGTGACCAGCAGGAAATCCGACATCAAGGCCGGACCGGCGAACAGGCTGGCGGCCGCCAGCAGCTTTACGTCGCCGCCACCCACGGCTCCGGCGGCAAAGGCGGCGGCGCCGACACCGAACAGGAGGGCCGCGCAGACCACGGACAGGCCGATGGTCGCCAGGGACAGAGTATCGAGAGCCAGACCGCTCGCCGCCCATACGGCGAAGGCCGCCACGATCGCCAGGGAAAGGGTGTTGGCAATGCGCATCGTGCGCATGTCCTGCCAGGCCGCCACCAGCAGGAGCACCGCGAGCATAATCAGGCAACCCAGCTGAAGAGGCGCAAACAGCGACATTCGACACTCACCCGACGCTTCGCCGGACGGCGGCGCGACACAGGCGTCACGCCTGCTGCGACGCACCCGGAGGTGCCACTGTCCTGTGCTGAGATTCGCGTGAAGGCGCTGCATGGGCAGCGCCTCAAATTACTTAGTGCTGGTTTCGAAACGAAATGAGTAAAAAAACGAATTTAAGACAAAGGACAGCGTCTGAAATCGTTAGGGAGAGTATTTATAGTAATATCTTAAGTCAATTATATAAAATATTCTATCTAAAGGAAAATATCGATCAGAGAGAAGCGTCGGCTTCAGTTGATGATGCCGGTGCCGTTGGTCATCAGAACGTTGGAAACCTTGCTGCTGACCGAGCGCATCGACGCGATCGCCGCCACGGCGATCAGTGAAACGATGAGCGTAAATTCGATCACCGCTGCTCCCTGCTGATTCTTGATCAGGCTCCGAAAGAGAGACAGCATGGAAAATCCCCGCCAACAGACTACTGGCCTCAAAAAGTGAGGCAGGCTCGATAGTTACAAACGTTACTTAGCGCAAATTCCTGGGTCAATGGAAATCAGGCCAAAATATGAGAAATGCAGTTTAATCACTTGATTCTGTTGCAATTTTGTCGCCCCCCTCACTCAAGCCATAGAATGTGGGTCAGCGCTTCCCACCATATGTCGAGCGATAGGCTTGGCCGACGCGTACCGCGGCCGTCCAGAAGCACAGCCCGGCGAACGTCCCGGCAAGCCAGGGAAAGGTCGATGGGAACAGGCAGAAGAGGACAAAGGCCAGAATGGTCTCGGTGCCTTCGACGATGCCGGCGGCGAAAAAGAACGACTTGCGCCCATGCGCACCATCATCGGCTTCGCCGTGTTGGGCGGCCATGACCGCGCGGCCCAGGAACGAGGCGGCGGTGCAGACGAACGACGCCAGCAGCAGCGCCGCCCACAGCGCATTGACCGGAGCGGCGAGCGCAAAGCCCAACGGCACGGCGGCGTAAAAGGCCATGTCGCAGACGATATCGAGATAGCCGCCGAACGGCGTCGGCCCGTCGTGCTGCGCGATGGCGCCGTCGAAGCCGTCGATCAGGCGATTGATCAGGATGGCCAGCAGCGCCGTGCGATAGCAGCCGCCGGCCAGCAGCGGCACCGCCAGCAGGCCGATCGCCAGCCCGACGACCGTCACGGCGTCGGCCGGCACGCCGCGCGCGGAGAGCCAAGCGCCGGCGCGGGTGAGCGGCGGATCCACCCATCGACGCAGCAGGGGATCGAGCATCGATGAGGCGGTCGATCAGTCGTGCGGCGGCGGCGCTGAATCGACCGCGCGCAGGGTCACGACGTCGCCTGCCGAAGCGGTCTGGCGATCCCGCCGCGTCTGTCGGCGATGGGTGATCCAGCTGAAGGGGATCAGCGAGATATAGAACAGGCCGAGCAGCGAGAGGCCGATCCAGGGCGAACTCGCCAGCACACCCATCACCAGCGCGGCCGCAAGCAGCGCCGGCAGAACGAGATGGCGCGGCACCCTGCCCTTCTTGAAGGAGAAGGTCGGCAGGCGGCTCACCATCAGCCCGCCGACCACGATCAGCACCGTGCCGACCACCAGGGCGTGGCGCGGCCAGGCCGCTTCGATCTCGAAGCTCACCATCAGCGGGATCAGCGCGAGCAGCGCCCCGGCCGGCGCCGGCACGCCGGTGAAATACGATCCCGTCCAGGCCGGCGGCGGCATGTCGGCGAGCAGCGCCGTGTTGAACCTTGCCAGCCGCAGCGCCGAGCAGATCGGGAACATCAGCGTCACCACCCAGCCCAGGGGACCGGCGTCCCTCAGCGCGGCGAGATAGAGCACCAGCGCCGGCGACACGCCGAAGCACAGGAAATCCGACAGCGAATTGAGTTCGGCGCCGAATCGGCTGGCGACGCCCAACCGGCGGGCGACGCGGCCGTCGAGCGCATCGAAGATGGCGGCGACGATGATGGCGATGACGGCCAGCCTCAACTGGCCTTGCAGCGCGAAGCGGATCGCGGTCAGCCCCGAGCAGAGCGCCGCCAGCGTCAACACGTTGGGGATCAGCCGGTTGACCGAGAAGCCGCGCAGGCCGCGGCGGGTGTGAAAGTCGCTGTCCATCGCGAGGCTCCTACAACTCGACGGCCAGGCGCGGTCCCGATACCGCGGGGTCGAGCTCGGCCATCACGGTCTCACCGCCAATCATGCGCTGTCCGGCCGCCACCAGCAATCGCGCGCCGGGCGGCAGGTAAAGATCGGTGCGGCTGCCGAAGCGGATATGGCCGAAACGTTCGCCCGCCGCCACCGACTGGCCCGGCTTTATGGTGCAGACGATGCGGCGCGCCACCCAGCCGGCGATCTGCACGCAGCCGACCAGGCGGCCGTCGCTGCGCCGGAACGCGATGCCCATGCGCTCGTTGTCCTCGCTTGCCTTGTCGGCGTTGGCGCTCATGAACTTGCCTGGCCGATAGGCCACGACATCGACGGCGGCCGCGCACGGCGCGCGATTGATGTGCACGTCGAAGACGCTGAGGAAGATCGAGACGCGCACCAGCGGCCGATCGCCCAGGCCGAGCTCGGCCGGCGGCACCGCTTCGGTCACCATCTGCACCAGCCCGTCGGCCGGCGCGATCAGCACGCCGTCCTCCTGCGGCACCCCGCGCGGCGGGTCGCGAAAGAAATAGACGGCCCACAAGGTGAGCACCATGAGGGGCCAGAACAGCCAGGCCACGCCGGTCAGCGCGGCGAGGAAGGTCACGGCCGCAAAGATGGCGATGAAGCGCCAGCCGTCGTCGAGGATCGGCACGAGGAAATTCGCCAACATGGAAAAAGCTCGCTGTCGCCCGAGACTCAGTTGACCTTGGGCAGGCTGAAGACTTGGCCCGGATAGATCAGGTCCGGATCCCGGATCTGGTCCTTGTTCGCGCCGTAGATCACCGTGTAGCGGAAGCCATCGCCGTAGTGGGCACGCGCGATGTTCCACAGATTGTCGCCCCGCACGACATGCAGGCGTCGGCCGTCGGTGCCCGGCGGCAGGACCGCGCGGTCGAACGGCAGCTCGAGGCGGGCGACCGGCTTGCCGTCCCCGGCCAGCCGGTCCAGGCGCAGCTTGTACTTGCCGGGCGCGATGGGATCGGGGGGAGCGAGCCGCCAGTGGCCGTCGGCGCCCGCGGCCCCCTCGGCCGCCAGCTTGTCGTTGACGTAGGCCCGCACCACCGCACCCGGCGCAGCCCGGCCAGTGACGGTGACATGACCGCCTTCATCATAGTCGAGCGTCGACATCACGAGGTCGCCCGATTTCGGCACGCCGGCGGCGGAGGGTGACTGTACGAGTTTCGTCGCTCCGCTCGGCGGCGCGATCATGACCAGCGTCTCTTCCCGCGGGCTGGGAGACCGGCCCGACGGCGGGGCAGGGACGACGGCGATCACCACCTGATCGGATGTAACGGGGGCTCGGCCTTCAATATGCTGGACCACGCGCAACTCGTGCTGGCCGGTGCTGAGAGGCGGCTCCTGGGCGATGACCACCCATTCGCCGCGCGCATCGGCCTGACCCTTTGCGATCTCCTTGCCGCCATCGAGCAGCACGATCTTGGCTCCCGGCGCGGCGCGTCCAGCGACAACTGCCCGACCGTCCGGCCCGATGCGGGCGACATCGAACGTCGGCACCATGATCGCCGATGCAGGAGCGGCCGGAGGGGACGCGGGCTGCGGCGACGGCGTCGCGCTCGCAGCGGGGGGCGCGGGCGGCGTCCCCGGCGACGCCGCCGGCTTGGCGCTTCCGCCCAAATTCGCCTGGTCAGCGAGCTTACCGTGCCACGCCAGCCCCAAGGCGCTGGCGATCACGAGCGCGCCGACTGCCATCAGCCAAAAAACCGTGCGTGACATCACCCTCCGATGGTGCGACGACCGACCGCCATTGGCGTCGCGACCTCCCTGCATCAAATGATACCATGTCCTTGCGGTCCGCAAAGACATCGGATCGCCTGTAAAAAGAACCATCTGTGTCGGTTTCCGTCCCCTCTTCTCTCTGTGTGTTCTGTGGCTCCCGCTTCGGTGCCGATCCCGCTGCGCGCAATGTCGCAGTCCGGATGGGCGAGCTTCTGGCCCGCAAAGGCATAACCCTGGTTTATGGCGGAGGTGGGGTGGGCCTGATGGGCCTGGTCGCCAATGCCGTGCTGAAGGGTGGCGGCAAGGCGGTCGGCATCATTCCGCGTTTCCTGCTGCAGCGCGAAGCCGGCCATCCCGCGCTCAGCGAGACCGTCGTCGTCGAGACCATGCACGAGCGCAAGCTGCAGATGTTCGAGCGCTCGGACGCCTTTGCCGTGTTGCCCGGCGGCGTGGGCACCCTGGAGGAGCTGTTCGAGGTCCTGTCCTGGCGCACGCTCGGCCTGCATACCAAGCCGATCGTCATCGTCGATCAGGGCGGATACTGGGCGCCCCTGGCGGCACTGCTGCGCTCCATTGTGGAGGGCGGTTTCGCCGAACGAAGCCATCTCGACCACCTGGCCTTCGTCGACGACCTCGGCGAGATGCTGCCGACCATCGCCGCGATGCCCCGGCAGGCAGGCCTCGAAAAGCGACTGGATCGGGTGTGACGGCACGCGGCATGCGCCGGCCGGCCGCCTTGCCGCGCCGCCGCTGCTTCGGTAGAACCGCGCCCGCATTGGTATTTGGGGCGCGAAAGGAAGCACGATGGCGAAAATCAAGGTGAAGAACCCGGTCGTCGAGATGGACGGCGACGAGATGACCCGCATCATCTGGAAGTTCATCAAGGACAAGCTGATCCTGCCCTATCTCGATATCGACCTGAAATACTACGATCTCGGCGTCGAGCATCGCGATGCGACCAACGACCAGGTAACGGTCGATTCGGCCAAGGCCACGCAGCAGTACGGCGTCGCCGTGAAGTGCGCCACCATCACGCCCGACGAGGCCCGCGTGAAGGAGTTCAACCTCAAGGAGATGTGGCGCTCGCCCAACGGCACCATCCGCAACATCATCGGCGGCACCATCTTCCGCGAGCCGATCGTGTGCAAGAACGTGCCGCGCCTTGTGCCGGGCTGGACCAAACCGATCGTGATCGGCCGCCATGCCTTCGGCGACCAGTACCGAGCCACCGACTTCGTGGTGCCGGGCAAGGGCAAGCTCACCATCACATTCGAGGGCGCCGACGGCAAGAAGATCGAGCACAACGTCTACGACTTCCCGGGCGGCGGCGTCGCCATGGCGATGTACAACCTCGACGATTCGATCATGGGTTTCGCGCGCAGCTCGTTCAACTACGGCCTGATGCGCGGCTGGCCGGTCTACCTCTCGACCAAGAACACCATCCTCAAGCGCTATGACGGCCGCTTCAAGGACCTGTTCGAGAAGGTGTTCAACGAGGAGTTCGCCGACAAGTTCAAGGCCAAGGGTATCACCTACGAGCATCGCCTGATCGACGACATGGTCGCCTCGGCGCTCAAGTGGGAAGGCGCCTTCATCTGGGCCTGCAAGAACTACGACGGTGACGTGCAGTCCGACACGGTGGCCCAGGGCTTCGGCTCGCTCGGCCTGATGACGTCGGTGCTGATGACGCCCGACGGCAAGACCGTCGAGGCCGAGGCCGCGCACGGCACGGTGACGCGCCACTACCGCGAGCACCAGAAGGGCCGCCCGACCTCGACCAACCCGATCGCCTCGATCTTCGCCTGGACGCAGGGCCTGCACTATCGCGGCACGTTCGACGGCACGCCCGACGTGGTGAAGTTCGCCGACACGCTGGAGAAGGTCTGCGTCGAGACGGTGGAAAGCGGCAAGATGACCAAGGATCTGGCGATCCTGATCGATCCCAAGCATCCCTTCCTGAACACGCAGGACTTCCTCGATACGCTGGACAGCAACCTCAAGGCCAAGATGGCCAGGTGGTAGCCGCTCCTTGATCGTCGGCGGCGCCGACGGCTGTCGCACCGGCTGGGTGATCTGCCGGCGCGATGCCGGCGGCGCTCTCGACATCCGAGTCGTGAAGACCCTCGCGGAAGCTTGCGAGGGTCTTTCCGTTTTGGCGGTCGACATGCCGATCGGGTTCGTCGACACGCCGCGGCCGGGCCGGCAATGCGAGAGCGAGGCGCGCAGGCTCCTGCCCGGCAAGGCAAGCTCGGTCTTCCCGACGCCCTGCCGCCCCGCCCTCGCCTGTACGACCCATGCCGACGCCAACGCCACCAGCAGGACGCTGGGCATGGGCGTCAACCGGCAGACCTTCCATCTGTTTCCCAAGATGCGCGAGGTCGACGAGCTCCTGCGCGCACGCCCCAGGCTCAAGCGAATCGTCTACGAGGCCCACCCCGAGCTCGCCTTCGCGCGCATGAACGGCGGCAAGCCGGTGCTCAGCAAGAAGCGCCGGCCGGAAGGTTACGCCGACCGGTGCGGCCTGCTGGCCCAGCACGGTTTCGCCTGCCCCGTCGAACGGGTTGCCGGCGCCGCGCGCGACGACATCCTCGACGCCATCGCCGTCTGCCGCACGGCCCTGCTCATCGCCCGGCGGAAGGCGACGCGGCTCGGCTCCGCTACGGCGCGCGACCGGTACGGCCTGCCGATGAACATCTGGTTCTGAGGAGGGAGGATGCCGAAGGTAGCGGTTACCAGAGAGGTCCCGCCGCGCGGGGGCAATTCCAATGCCAACCCGCTCGCGTCCTGGAAAGGCAGTGGCTCATAGTCGGCAGAACGGCCTGCACGTCGACCATGTCGAAGACAAGCTTCCGGCCGCGCAGCTCAAGCATCTTCTTGAAGAGCTGCTCGAAGGTTATGACCCTGCCCCCTCCCTCACTGTCCAGCAGCGCCGCGGCGACCACGATCAGAGAGGCTATGGTGCTGGAATCGCGAATGGCTGCCGCGCGCATCGGCGGCGCTTCGCCCATTCTTCGGCGTCGGCCATTCCTGCCGACGTCAGCATCGTTCGCGACCAGCATCTGCGGAGGATCTTGCCAAACTGCGCAGACGGCCAGTGGCAAACTTGTGATCGCCGGGCCGGACTTGCACTCGCCGCTCGGTTGCGCCGTCTCGGTTGCAATGCAGCAAGGGCGGGCGTCAGCTCATGCCCAGCGCGTGCATATAGGTGTCGAGCAGCGTTTCCTGCTCGGCACGATCGGCCGCATCCATCTGGCGCAGCGACACGATCTTGCGCATGGTCTTGACGTCGTAGCCCACGCCCTTGGCCTCGCTGTAGACGTCGCGGATATCGCCGCCGATGGCCCGGCGCTCCTCCTCGAGCTTCTCGATGCGCTCGACGAAGCTCTTCAGCCGGTCGGCCGAGATCGGCCCGGCCTTGGTCTTCTTCGAAACAGCGCTTCCGTCCGGCATGTCCTGCACTCCTTGGAACCAGTCGGCGGGACCATAGGAGCGCAGGCCGTGTCTCCTCAATGACGCTTCTGCGATGAATGACGGGGATAACGGGGACGGCGGCCCGCCCGGGTCAATGCCTGTGCTCGGCCTTGTCGAAGGCCTTCTTCTGGTCGCCCGAGGCCTCCTTCTGGTGCCTGGCCTTCCACTCCTCGTAGGGCATGCCGTAGACGACCTCGCGCGCCTTCGGATCCGGAATGTCGATGCCGCGGGCGCCGGCCTCCTCGCGGTACCAGCGCGACAGGCAGTTGCGGCAGAAACCGGCCAGATTCATCAGGTCGATGTTCTGCACGTCGGTGCGCTCCTGCAGGTGCGCGACCAGGCGGCGGAACGCGGCGGCTTCGAGCTCGGTGCGGGTCTTGTCGTCCATGACGGTCTCCTGGGCAAGGCGACTAAAGTCGTGTCCGGGGATATAGGCTGAGCCCGCAATATAAGCCAGCCGGCAGGGGCGAGTCGGGGGGATGGGCGCGGCCCTCCTGCAGGTAGCTGGGCAGCAGGTGGCTATGCGGCCCCTCGGGCGAACGCCCGCCGGGCGCCGGGATCGGCTGATGCACTTCCAGCCGCGCCAGGGCGGAAACGAAGATCCGGGTCGGGCTGGCGCGCGCGATGGCCGCCCCGGCCGGATTGCTGGGCGCCAGCAGCGGCAGACCGGCGCCCTGCCGCAAGGCCGCCCGGGTCTCGGCATCCTCGGATCGCAGGCGCACTATCATGTCGATATGCGGCGCTCCGATGCCGAGGTCGTACAGGCCCTCGCCGAGCGCCTGGATCGTCGTGCGCCCCGCCCCCCGGCGGCGCGAGCAGAAGGCAACCTCGCGGGTCCGGCCGGCATCGTCGACCAGGGCGAAGGCCTGGGCGTCCTCCAATTCGCCGACCTGCAGCGCGCCGCGCGGGCTCGCCACCGACAGCGCATCGAGATCGACGACGAGGCCGGCTTCGTCCGCATCGTACTGGAACTCGCCGATCGCCCCCCATGTGCCGACGCTCCAGCCGTTGGCGGGCTCGGCGAGATGGCGGCGCACGATGGCGTGCGGGTCATCGGTCAAGGGAAGGCATTTCATGGTTGGCGGCTCCAGGCGACAGGCTGCACGACCCCATCGATCGTCATCATGCGAAAGCCGACGCCGTAGGCGGCATCGATCACCTCGGGCCGCAAGGCCGTGGCCACAGGCCCATCGGCCATGATCCGGCCGCTCGCCAGCACGGCCACGCGATCGGCGAAGCGGGCAGCGAGCCCGAGGTCGTGCAGGCTCACCACGACGCAGGCGCCGCGTCGCGCCTCGGCGCGCAGGATCGCCATGGCGTCGAGGGCGTAGGCCGGATCGAGGCTCGCCACCGGTTCGTCGGCCAGCACGATGTCGGCTTCGGTGGCGAGCACGCGCGCCAGCATCAGCCGCGCGCGCTCGCCTTGCGACAGCATGTCGATGGCGCGACCGGCGAGCCCTTCGCCATCGACCCGCGCCAGCGCGCTCTGCACGGCCCGGCCATCGGCCGCAGCCAGCGGCCGGCTGAGATCGGCGCCGTGCGGCAGGCGACCCAGCGCCACCAGGTCGCGCCCGAGCAACGGCCAGTAGGCGGAGGCGCCCTGCGGCAGGTAGGCGATGCGCCGCGCCCGCAGCGCCGCGTCGAGCGCGGCGACCGGCTGGCCGTCGAGCGCGATCTCTCCCGCGGCGGGCGTCTCGAGGCCGGCGAGATGGCGCAGCAGCGTGGTCTTGCCCGAGCCGTTCGGTCCCACGAGAACGCTCACCTCGCCCGCCGCAAAGCCGATGTCGACGGCTTCGAGGACGGTACGCGCGCCGCGGCGACAGACGACGGTGCGGGCCGCGAGCACGCTCATGCTGCCAACCACGCGGCGTGCGAGCGGCGAATGATGCGCACCAGGAACGGCGCGCCGACCAGCGAGGTCAGGACGCCGAGCTGCAGCTCGTATCCGGTCGGCAGCAGGCGCACCAGGATATCGGCCGCCAGCACCAGGGCCGCGCCGGCCAGCATGGCCGGCACCATGGCGGCGCCGGGCTTGTAGCCGACCCGGGCGCGCACGAGATGCGGGGCGACCAGGCCGACGAAGCCGACGACGCCCGCGACCGAGGTCGCCGCACCGACCATGAGGCCGACGCCCAGGGTCAGGCGCAGGCCGAGTCGGCCGGGCTCGGCGCCCAGGCTGCGCGCGGTTTCCTCGCCCAGCGACAGCGCGTCGAGCCAACGGCCGGCGCCGAGCACGATCGCGGCGCCGGCGATCATGAAGGGCGCGGAGATCGCCAGGTAGCGCAGGTCGCGGTCGGCGATCGAGCCGGCCAGCCACAGCGAGATCTCCTGATAGGCGAAGGGATTGGGCGACATCGCCAGCACCAGCGAGATCAGCGCGGCGGCGATGGCATTGATCGCCACGCCCATCAGCAGCAACGACACGGTGCCGGTGCCGGCGCGCACCGCCATCATCAGCACGGCCACCGCGATCGCCGCGCCGGCGATGCCCGCCAGCGGCAGGGCGAGTGCCACGGCGGCGGCGAGGCCGCTATAGAAGGCGCAGACGGCGGCGAAGCTTGCGCAGGCCGACACGCCGATCACACCCGGCTCGGCCAGCGGGTTGCGCAGCCAGCCCTGCAGGACCGCGCCACTCAGCCCCAGCACGCCGCCGATCAGGAGGCCGAGCGTGGCGCGCGGCACGCGCAGCTCCCATACGATCGTCCAGCCGATCTCGTCGCCCAGCCGCCACGGCCACAGCGCCGGACCGACGGCGAGCGACGCCGTATAGAGCGCCAGCACCAGCAGAATCAGCCGGCGGTTCATCGCCGTGCCTCGGCCAAACGCCGCACCACCTCGAAATTCTCCGGCCCGGCGCAGATCGAGTACTTCATCGGCAACGATACCAAACGCGCCCGTGCAGCCAGGCTCCGCAGGGCGTGATGATCGACGAACTCGGTGGCGCGAGCTGGGTTGCCGTTGGTGTCGCCGTCGAGCACCAGCACATCCGGCTGGCCGGCCAGCAGCGATTCGAGAGGCAGCCGTCCATAGGCGGGTATGCCGAGATCGGCGGCCAGATTGCGAAAGCCCGCCATATGCAGCAGTTCGTCCATCAGGCTGCCCTTGCCGGCGGTGCCGCGGTTGGCCTGCAGCACCGCGGCCGTCGCCGTCGGCGGCCCCTGCCAGGCGAGTCGGCGGCGTTGCGTTCGCAGGGCAGCGATCAACGCCTGGCCCTCGGTATCGCGCCCCAGGGCTGTCGCCAGCCGTCTGGCCAGCGCCTCGGCCTCTTCGAGGGAACCCGCCCAGGGAACCTCGAGGAGGGGCACGCCCGCCTCGCGCAGGAGACGCTTGAGGCCGGCATGCGCCGCATCGTCGAGGATCACCAGGTCGGGGCGCAGTTCCAGGATCGATTCGACGCTGGCACGGACGGCCGCGATGCCGCGCGCGCGGTCCGCCAGGACGGAAAGGCGCGGATCGCGCGACAGCCAGCTCACGCCGACCAACTGTCCGGGGGCGGCGAGCCGCAGCGCCATCTGGTCGAGACAGAGATTGACGGTGACGACGCGTTGCGGCGGCTGCGCCCATGCGGGCGCGATTGCCGTCACCAGCAGCATGACGGCCAGTAAACGAGCCGGGACGCCCCGCATCAAAATTTGCCTTTCACGCCGAAGAAGGCCTGGAAGTAAGGCGCCTGGAAGCCTTCGGGCTCCTCGTATACCCGATTGAGCACGTTCTCGGCACGAGCGAACAGCTGCACGTAGGGCCGCACGTCGTAGGCCGCGGTGAACCGCAGCAGGGTATAGGGCGATGGCTGTATGATCGCGCCGCTGACGGCATCGAAGTCGTAGCGACTGCTGACCTGGAGCACGCCGAAGCCGAAGCGCGTATCCTCCCACGGCCGCACCTCGCCGCGGATATTGAAGACATCCTGCGGGCGGCGCACCAGCGGCACGTTGGCGTCGACGTTGCGGGCGATGGTGTAAGTGTACTCGAAGTTGAGATCCAGCCAGCCGAACGGCCGGATCTGCACGAAGGTCTCGAAACCCTCGCTTTGCGCGTTGTTGACGTTCTGCAGCGAGGTGAAGGGTGGCGGGCACTGGATCAGCCCGGTGTAGGTGTTGAAGAAGTAGGTGATGCCCGCCTTGACCTTGCGGTTGAACAGCCCTGCTCGACGCCGACCTCGTAGCCGCGGCTGTATTCGGGCTGGATATTGCGGTTGCCGGCGCAGAAGAAGCCCGCGCCGTAGAGCTCGAACAGCGACGGCGCCTTGAACGCCGTGCCGTAGGAGGCCTTGATCTTGGTGTCGGTCGGCGCCCAAAGGTAGGAAGCGCCGGCGCGCCAGGTCGACACCGGGCCGAAGGCGCTGTTGACGTCGACGCGCCCGCCTATGTTGAGATTGAAGCCGGCGAAGGGGTTGGCGCGGACCTGCCCGTAGAACCCGGTCTGCGCCATCGCGCCCCAGCCTTGCAGGCCGTCGGCGTTGTCGTACGCCCACTGCTGGTCGAAGTCGATGCCGGCGATGACGTCGAGTTGCTCGACGATGCTCACCAGGTTCTTCCAGTCGGCCTGCAGCCGCCGGCCGCTGAAATAGGAATCCTGGGTGAAGGGAAACGGATTCTGCACGCTCGGGAAATCCTGGTCGTGGCGATAGATGCTGCTGTAGTTGACGCCGAGGCTGGGCTTCCAGCGTCCGTCGAAATAGGAGCCGTCGAGCTCGACCCGGTTGAAGAACTGCTGGGTGAACTCGGCGGCGTTGGGATCCTCCAGCCCTACCTGGTCGAACTTGACCTGGGTGTCGATGTAGCGGCTGAACCAGGTGAGCTGGGTGTTGTCGTTGATCTCGAAGCCCAGCCGCGAGGCCGCGGTGATGTTGCGATAGGGATCGATATCGACGAAGCCGCCGTTGGGCGTGAAGCGGGCCGGCACGGGCGTGTCGTTCGGCGTGAACATGCCGGCGAAGGTGAGGTTGTAGTTGAAGCGGCCCTCGCTGCCGCGCACATAGGCGCCGCTATTGCTCCACAGCCGCGTGCCGAGCTCGGTGAAGGCCGCGCCATTCATCGGGCCCTTGCCGGCCTTGGTCACCAGGTTGACGACGCCGCCGATCGCCTGGCTGCCGTAGAGCGTGCTCATGGGGCCGCGCACGACCTCGATGCGGTCGAGGTTTTCAGTCAGGAAGTGGGCGAAGTCGACCGCGCCGTTGGCCGACGAGGGATCGTTGGCGGTGATGCCGTCGATCAGCACCAGGGTCTGGTTGGAGTTGGCGCCGCGGATGAAGATCGAGGTCTGCATGCCGGGCCCGCCGGACTGCTGCACCGACACGCCGGGAACCGAGCGCAGCACGTCGGCCGCGGTGCGCAGCTGGCGGCGCTGCATGTCCTCGTTGGTGATCACCGTGACGCTGGCGGTCACCTTGTCGGGGTCGGTCGGATAGCGGTCGGCAGTGACGATCACGTCGGGCGCCATGCCCACGGGTTCGGTCTGGGCCAACGCCGGCAGCGGCGCCAGCAACGACAGGGCAAGCAGGATTCTACGGACGAGCGTCATCGACGGTCTCCCCAAACGGCACACGCACAAGGCGCGTCACCGCTCGGTTGACCGTCCCGTTGGATCGTCCCGTCCATCGGAAGAGCGACGCTCTCGCCGGCAGGTCTTCTGGCTTGCGGGTCTTAGCTTCTGCCCGCCTTCCCGGATCGAAATCCAGTGGCCTGATGGGCAGTCGCTCGCCGCTCACAGCTGCGGGCACAGCCGCCGATTGGTCCTGTCGGACACCACGGCGTTCCCTGTTCGCCTCCGGTTAAGGAGGACCGACGATGGCTGCATCGTTACGGTTGCCGCGGCGATACGTCAAGACGATTGCCGCATCTGGCCATCGACAGGTTCGGCTCGCTCGATGTGTGGCTCAATACCGCGTTGCCCTCTCCCCCGTCTGGCCCAGTGTCACCGCATGGCGTCCTGGCCGGATCGGCAGGCCAGGACGCGGCGGCGGCGCGCCGCCACCCCATCAGCATCGCTCGGGAGGTATGTCATGAGGTTCCGCAAGGATTTCACCGCATCGTCCTTCATGGTGGCGGCGGTCATCAACAGCGTCATTTGCATGGTCATCGGCGGATTGCTGGACGGATTGCGCGGCGGCCAGATCGGCCTGCTCGCCGGCATCGTCGTCACTGTGCTGCCCTTCGCGAGTCGGACCGTGGCCGTGTCCCTGTCGCGCCCCGACAATCTTGCCCGCTGGCTCGCGCGGAGGATCGGCGCGGTTGTCGTGGAGGCTGCGGCCTCGTTCGCCGACGCTTTGGGTTGGCTGTTCGCGCCGCTCGCAGGAACGCTGCGGAGGCCCGCCGGGCTTGTCGCCTTCGCCGCCGCCTGGACCGGCCAGGCTGTGGCACGGACCTTGAAGCGAGCAGCTCGCATCGTTGGCACGCCTCTCGGCGTGGCCAATCTCGGCGCGCTGCTCGTGATCGCCTGCAATCTGGCGCACCTGGATTTCGGCCCGTTCGCCCTCTTCGTCGGCTTCGGCGCCATGATCCTCGTGCTGCTGACCGACGCGAACGAAACCGCGGACTGAGACGGTTCCATACCGGGAGGCCCTCGCCGCCCCACCGATCGCGCCTCATTGGTGACGTTTCTCACAGAACGCTTGTGCACAGGCGCGGAGTATCGGAAGCGGCGTCTCGGCATCATCCATGCATGGACGCCTGTCGACGAGAAGTCGCAGGACAATCCCGTCCTTTCGGCATAAGAGGAGCCGTCATGCTCCATACTAGCAATCCGTTGGACTACATCCCCGCCGAGCGGCTGGCCGAGCCGGCGACTTGCCCCGATTGCGGGTCGCGCGCCACGCTGGCCATCGGCGTCATCCACCTCGGACACTACAGCGCCGACGGCCAGGTGAAGGAGAGCCTCATCTGGACCTGTTCAAACAAGTGCTTCCTCGAATGGGAGCACAAGCAGTTCATGGGCAACGCCTGACCAAGTCACACCTTCGCCGCGCCGACCTTATCTATAATCGGCGGCTTCCCTCCCTACCGTGGCGCCCAGCGGCGGGTTCCCTCGGCTAGGTCTTCACGCGCGCCGGCGGGAGCGTCAGCCCTGCGATCCCGGAGCGGGAACGGAAGATGCTGCCGCAATTCTCGGCCGGGCCGCCGACGGATCCCGTGACGACATAGAGATCGCGCAGGTCGTCGCCGCCGAAGCAGAGGCTGGTGACCATCGGCAGCGGGACGGCGAGGTCGGCGCGATGCGTGCCGTCCGGATTGACGACGATGACACGCCCGCCATGCGCATCGGCCACCCAGACCGAACCGTCGCCGGCGACCTTCAGCCCGTCCGGGACACCGCCGGGCGGAAGCTTGAAAAAGAGCCTCCACGGCCCCACCGAGCCGTCCGTCGCGACGTCGTAGACGCGCACCAGCTCCGATCGTGCATCGGAGTGGTAGAGGCGTTTGCCGTCCGGCGAGAAGCCCAGCCCGTTGGTCAGCATCACCCCGTCGGACAGGGTCCGCATCGAGCCGTCGAGGTCGATGACATGGAGATGGCCGGGTCGGGGCGTCTCGCCGCCGAACACCTTGTAGGCCAGCGAACCCACATAGATGCGGCCGGCGCGATCGGTGGTGAGGTCGTTGAAGCCGGTCGCGCCCGGGATGGCCGCCGTCGACAGGAGCGTGTGCGTCTCGCCGCCATCGAGCTGGACATGGGCGATGTCGCGTCCGCCGACGATCAGGCCGCCCGCGGCGTGCAGCGCCATGCCGCCGATGCCGCGCCGCTTGGGCACGACCTGCGATACGGTGCCGTCGCGCCCGAGAAGATGGACGCCGCCATTCATCACGTCGCTGAAATAGAGCCCGCGCTCCGGATCCCAGACCGGCCCTTCGATCAGGCCATAGCCGGTTGCCATTCGTTCCATGTCCGTCTCCTTCCTATGCGGAACGGCGCCTGGCCTGCCGACGAAGGTGTCAGGCCAGCGCCTTCGCCACGGCAGCGCCGATCGCCGGCGCCAGCTTCCGCGCCCAGGCGCGCGCGTCGTCGGGCGTGGCGATCAGGTCCTGGCGCACTTCCAGGGAGCAATGCGGCAGCGCGCGAGGCTGGGCATGGGCGGTCAACGTGTATTCGTACGGCTCGCGCGCCGAATAAGGCTCGTTGTCGCCGACCGCCAGCGCAGGATCGCGTCGCAGTTCGGCGAGCAGCGGTTCGGGCAGGCGCGGATCGTCGCTCCACAGCACGCCGACATGCCAGGGACGCTTGAAGCCGTTCATCTCGGGCGTGAAGCTGTGCACAACCAGCAGCGCGATCTTGCGGCCGCCTGCCGTCATGCCGTCGAGCTGGCGGTCGACTTCGCGGTGATAGGGCCAGAAGCAGGCCTCGGCGCGCGCATCGACCTGCTCCTGCGCGAGACCGCGATTGGCCGGCACGGGCGTGCCGTCGCTGACTTCCGGCGTCGACCCCTCGCCGCCCGGCCAGCGGTTGCAGTCGATCACCAGTCGCGAATAGCCGGACGCCACCAGCGGCGCGTCGAGAAGCCTGCTGAGTTCGAGCGCCGCATCGAGGCCGCCGATGTCCCAGCCGATATGGCGCCCAAGCTCCTCCTCGGAAAGACCGAGTCGGCCCAGCGCCTTGGGCACGGCCTTGCTGGCATGGTCGCAGAGCAACAGGAGCGGTGCCTTGCCCTGGGCATTGTGGACGGAAAATGGCGGCGGATCGCCAGGACCGAGGAGCCGCCCGAGCAGTTGTTGCATCGCGCCCCTATAGTGCGAAGATCGCGCAAATGAAAGACGCCGACGCCCGCGCGCTGCTGCGCGACCTGTTCGACGCGGCGTTGGCCGCCGCCCGCCCCGCGACCTGCCTTGCCCCTTACATCGCCGCCCTGCGGCCGTCCGAAGGCAGGACCATCGTGATCGGCGCCGGCAAGGCGAGCGCGGCCATGGCGCACGCTGTCGAGGAGCAGTGGCCGCATCGCGTCGAAGGCCTCGTCGTCACGCGCTACGGCTATGGCGAGGCCTGCCGCAGGATCGAGATCGTCGAGGCGGCGCACCCCGTTCCGGACGAGAAGGGTCGTGCCACGGCGGGCCGCATCCTGGAGCGCGTGAAGGGTCTCGACGCCGACGATCTCGTGCTCTGCCTGATCTCGGGCGGCGCCTCGGCGCTGCTCGCCCTGCCCGCCCCCGGCCTCACCCTGGCCGACAAGCAGGAGGTCAATCGCGCGTTGCTGAAATCGGGCGCCAACATCGTCGAGATGAACACGGTGCGAAAGCATCTCTCCGCCATCAAGGGCGGCCGCCTCGCCATCGCCGCGCAGCCGGCGCGCGTCGTGAGCTGGCTGATCTCCGACGTGCCCAACGACGATCCGGGGGTGATCGGCTCGGGCCCGACCGTGGCCGACCGCACGACCTTCGCCGATGCGCTCGCGGTGCTGGCCAAATACAGGATCGATGCGCCCGCCGCTGTCCGCCGGCATCTCGAGAAGGGCGCGGCGGGCAGGATCGAGGAAACGCCCAAGCCCGGCGACCCGAGACTCGCCCGCGTGGAGACGATCATGGTCGCCACGCCACGCCGCTCGCTCGAGGCCGCGGCCACGCTGGCGAAGGAGCGCGGTCTGGAGGTCGTGATGCTGGGCGACAATCTCGAAGGCGAGGCGCGCGAACTGGGCGCCAGCCACGCCCGCGCCGCAGTCGACCTCGCCAAGCGCGCGGGCAAGCCCACCGTCATCCTGTCCGGCGGCGAGACGACTGTGACGGTGCGCGGCAAGGGGCGCGGCGGACGCAACGTCGAATATCTCCTGGCCGAGGCGATCGCCGCCGCCGGCACGCCGGGCGTCTGGGGTCTCGCCGCCGACACCGACGGCGTCGACGGCGCCGAGGACATCGCCGGCGCGGTCTTCGCGCCCGATACGCTGGCGCGCGCCCGCCATAAGGACCGTGATCCGCAGGCCATGCTCGACGACAATGACGGCCACGGCTTCTTCGAAATGCTGGGCGACAGCCTTGTCACCGGCCCCACGCGCACCAACGTCAACGACTTCAGGGCAACCCTGATCGCGCCATGACCATCTTTGCTGGGAGCCCATGAGGCAACCATGACCACCTATCCCGGTTCCTGCCATTGCGGCGCCGTGAAGATCGCGCTCGCCTCGGACAAGAAGCCCGAGGAGATGCGTATCGGCCGCTGCGCCTGCTCCTTCTGCCGCCGCCACGGGGCGCGCACCATGGGCGATCCCGCGGGTTCGGTGGAGTTCCGCGCCGCGGCGAAGGATCTCTCGCGCTATCGCTTCGGGCTCGGCATCACCGACTATCTGCTCTGCGCCAGGTGCGGCACCTATGTCGGCGCCGTGATGCCCGACGACGGCCGGCCGATCGGCATCGTCAACGTAAACGCGCTGGATATTCGCGATACGTTCGATCCGGCGCCGCCGCTGCACCATTACGACGGCGAGGACGAGGCGCGCCGCCGCGCCCGCCGCCGAAAGTTCTGGATGCCGGCGTCGGTCATCGCCTAGGGTCGGGTCATGGCCGTTCTGGGAATCATAGCCGACGATTTCACCGGCGCCACCGACATCGCGGGCATGCTGGTCAAGGGCGGCATGCGCACCATCCAGACCATCGGCGTGCCCAGCAGGGACACGATCCCCGACGATGTCGACGCCATCGTGGTGTCGCTGAAGACGCGCTCCATCGCACCTGCGGAAGCCATCGCCCAGTCGCTCGACGCGCTCAAGGCGCTGCAGGCGGCAGGCTGCCAGCGCTTCTTCTTCAAGTACTGCTCGACCTTCGATTCGACGGATGCGGGCAATATCGGCCCGGTGGGCGACGCGCTGATCGAAGCACTGGCCACCCGGCAGGCGATCTACTGCCCGGCCTTCCCCGAGAACGGCCGCACCATCTTCCTCGGCCATCTTTTCGTGGGCGATGTCCTGCTCTCGGACTCGCCCATGCGCCACCATCCGCTCAATCCGATGACCGATGCCAGCCTGGTGCGCGTGCTGGCGCGCCAGACCACGCACAAGGTCGGGCTGGTGCCGCTGAAACAAGTGCAATCGGGTTCGGCGGCCCTGCGCGCCGCGCTCGACAGGCTCGCCGCCGAGGGCGTGCGGCACGTCGTGGTCGATGCCGTGGCCGACACCGACCTCGGCATCATCGGCGAAGCCGTGGGCGACGATCCCCTGGTCACCGGTGGCTCGGGCGTGGCGCTTGGCCTGCCCGCCGCCTATCGCCGGCGTGGCCTGCTGGCGCACAAATCCGGCGCCGACGCGCTGCCCAGGATCGACGGCGCCGCTGCCGTGCTGGCCGGCTCCTGCTCGGCCGCCACCCTGGGCCAGATCGCGGCCTTCAAGGGCCCGCATCTCCATCTCGACACTGACGCCGTCTGCCGCGGCGAGCCCGTCGACCGGCAGGCGCTGGAGTGGGCCAGGGGCAAGCTCGGCAACGGCCCGATCCTGATTTCGGCCAGCGACAAGCCGGAAGCCGTGAAGGCGCTGCAAGCCCGATATGGTGTCGACAAATCGAGTCAGGCGATCGAGAAGGCCATGGCGGCGCTGGCCAAGGGCCTGGTGTCGGCGGGAGTCGGCCGGCTGGTTGTCGCCGGCGGCGAGACGTCGGGCGCCGTGGTCGGCGCGCTCGACGTGACGGCGCTGCGCATCGGACCCGAGATCGATCCGGGGGTGCCGTGGACTGCGTCGGTCGGCGCCAAGCCTCTGCTGCTGGCCTTGAAATCCGGCAATTTCGGCGCGCCCGATTTCTTCACCAAGGCGTTCCAGAAGCTATGAGCGGCGCCGAAGACAAGATACGCGACGCGATCTGCGCGCTGGGCGCCAAGCTCGCCGCGCGCGGCCTCTGCCCCGGCACCTCGGGCAATATCAGCGCGCGCGTGGCCGACGGCTGGCTGATGACGCCGACCAATTCCTCGCTGGGCGAGCTCGAACCCGGCCAGCTCTCCAAGCTCGATCTCTCCGGCAAGCATGTCGGCGGCGATCCGCCGACCAAGGAGGCGCTGCTGCACCGCTCGGTCTACGACGTGCGGCCCAAGGACGGCGCCATCGTGCATCTCCATTGCACGCACGCCGTGGCGATCTCCTGCCTCGATCCATCGTGCCACCACAATGCCGAGACCACGCTGCCGCCGATCACGCCGTACTTCGTCATGAGGGTCGGCAAGCTGCCGCTGGTGCCCTACTTCAAGCCCGGCGACCCCAAGCTCGCCGGTGCGATCCGCGACTACGCCAAGGGCCATCGCGCCGTGCTGCTGGCCAATCATGGGCCCGTCGTCGCCGGCACCTCGCTGTCCGCCGCCTCTGCCTCGATCGAGGAGCTGGAAGAGACCGCCAAGCTCCATCTGCTTCTGCAGGGCTTCAAGGTCCGCCTGCTCTCCGACGCCCAGGTGCGCGAGGTCGAGGAGACGTTTCCGTCGTGAGTCACATCCTCGCTGTCTTCCCGAGCGAAGCGAGGAACCTTTCCTATTGCCTCAAAGGCCCCTCGCTTCGCTCGGGGTGACAGTTAGCCCCGGACCAATCCCATGCCCAAGCTCGCCGCCAATCTCTCCTGGATCTACCAGGAAGTCCCCTTCCTGCAGCGCTTCGGCGCCGCCGCCCGGCACGGCTTCAAGGCCGTCGAGATCCTGTTCCCCTACGAGGCGCCGGCCGGCGACATCGCCGCCGAGCTCAGGAAGCACAAGCTCACCCAGGCGCTGTTCAACCTGCCGCCGGGCGATCCGGCCAAGGGCGAGCGCGGGCTGGCCGCCCTGCCCGGCCGCGAGGTCGAGTTCGCCGCTGCGCTCGAGAAGGCGCTCGACTATGCGAAGGTGCTGGAATGCCGCACGCTTCACATCATGTCGGGCATGATCGCGCCCGGCGCCGACGTGACGGCGATGCACAAGACCTTCATCGCCAATCTCAAGAAGGCCTGCGACCGCACTGCCGGCAGCGGCATCACCCTGGTGCTGGAGCCCATCAACCATCGCGACATTCCCGGCTACTTCACCAACACGACGGATCAGGTGACGCGCATCATCGACGAGGTCGGCGCGCCGCATCTCAAGCTGCAGCTCGACCTCTACCACATGCAGGTGACCGAGGGAGACCTGACGAAGCGCACCGAGCGGCTGTTCCCGATCACCGCGCATGTCCAGATCGCCGGCAATCCCGACCGCAATGAGCCCGACATCGGCGAGGCCAACCATCTCTACCTGCTCGATGTGCTCGACCGGCTGGGCTACCAGGGTTACGTGGGCCTCGAATACAAGCCCAAGACCACGACCGGCGCCGGCCTCGGCTGGGCGGCCAAGTACGGCATCAAGGCCTAATCCATGGCGGACAAGAACACTCCCACCATCGCCTTCGTCGGCCTGGGCTCGATGGGGCTGGGCATGGCGAAGAACCTGCTCAAGGCCGGCCACGAGGTGATTGGCGTCGACCCCAGCGTGCCGGCGCGCGAGGGCTTCGCGGCCGCGGGCGGCGCGGCTGCCGTCAATCCCGCCGAAGCGGCCGCCGCCGCAGACGTGGTGGTCGTGGCCGTGGTCAATGCGCAGCAGGTCGAGACCGTGCTCTACGGCGAGGACGGCGCCGTGGCCAGGCTGCGCAAGGGCGGCCTGGTCATGCAATGCGCCACCGTGCCGGCGGCCTTCGCCAAGTCGCTCGGCGAGCGGCTGTCGAAGTCCGGCCACGAGCTGCTCGATGCGCCGATGTCGGGCGGCCGCGCGCGCGCCGAATTGGGCGAGCTCACCTTCATGGCTTCAGGCTCGCCCCAGGCTTTCGCCTCGGCCGAATCGATCCTGGCCGCGACCTCGGCCAAGGTGTTCCGCCTGGGCGATCAGGCCGGCATCGGCTCGCTGGTCAAGACCGTGAACCAGCTTCTGGCCGGCGTGCATATCGCCACGGCCGCCGAGGCGATGGCGCTCGCCGCCAAGGCCGGCGCCGACACGCGCGCGGTCTACGAGGTAATCTCCGCCAGCGCCGGCAATTCCTGGATGTTCGGCAATCGCGTGCCGCACATGCTGGACGACGACTTCACGCCGCTGTCGGCCGTCGAGATCTTCGTCAAGGATCTCGGCCTGGTGCTCGACACCGGCCATGCGCATCGCCTGCCGCTGCCGCTCGCCGCCGCGGCGCACCAGCTCTTCCTCGCCGCCGCCGGCGCGGGGTGGGGGCGACTGGATGACGCTGCCGTCGTCAAGGTCTACGAGCAGGCCGGCGACTTCAAAGTGTCGTCGCCCCGGAAGTAAACTCCAGCATGCTCCGCCAGCGGTTCACCAAGATCGTGGCCACGCTCGGCCCCGCCTCGTCCACGCGCGAGCGCCTGCGCGCCCTGTTCGAGGCCGGCGCCGACGTGTTCCGCCTCAACTTCAGCCACGGCACCCACGAGGATCACCGTGCGCGCGTCGACCTGCTGCGGGCGCTGGAGAAGGAATACAAGCACCCGGTCGCCATCCTGATGGACCTGCAGGGTCCCAAGCTGAGGCTGGGCACGCTCGCCAAGGGACCGCTGGAGCTGGCCAAGGGCCAGAAGCTGCGCTTCGACCTGGACAAGGCGCCCGGCACGGCGAGGCGCGTGCCCCTGCCCCATCCCGAGATCTTCAAGGCCGCCCGGACGGACGGGCTGCTCCTGATCGACGACGGCAAGGTGCGACTGCGCATCGTCAGTCACGACGACAAGACCATCGACACGGTCGTCGAGGTCGCCGGCACGATCAGCGACCGCAAGGGCGTCAACCTGCCCAACCTCGTGGTGCCGCTGTCGCCGATGACGACCAAGGACCGCCGCGATCTCGACTACGGCCTGTCGCTGGGCGTCGACTGGGTGGCGCTTTCCTTCGTGCAGCACGCGCACGACGTCGCCGAGCTGAAGAAGCTGGTGGCGGGCCGCGCCGCGGTGATGGCCAAGCTCGAAAAGCCCGCCGCCATCGATCATCTCGACGAGATCATCGAGCAGAGTGACGGCATCATGGTGGCGCGCGGCGACCTCGGCGTGGAGATGCCGCCCGAGACCGTGCCGCCGCTGCAGAAGCGCATCCTCGCCGCCTGCCGCGTCGCCGGGAAGCCCGCCATCGTCGCCACCCAGATGCTGGACTCGATGGTCCATTCGCCGACGCCCACGCGCGCCGAGGCGTCCGACGTGGCGACCGCGGTCTACGACGCCACGGACGCGGTCATGCTCTCGGCCGAATTCGGCATCCGGCGACTATCCGGTCGAGGCGGTCACCATGATGGACCGCATCCTCAAAAGCGTCGAAGAAGACCCGCTCTATCGCCGCCTGATGGACGCGTCGCGCCGCGAGCCCGAGGCCACGACCGCCGATGCAATCAGCGCCGCCGCCCGCCAGTGCGCACACACGCTCACCGCCGCCGCCATCGTCACCTACACCACCACCGGATCGACCACGCTGCGTGCGGCGCGCGAGCGGCCGGACGTGCGCATCCTCTGCCTCACCCCCAACCTCAACACCGCACGGCGCATGACGCTCACCTGGGGCGTCCATCCGATACATGGCGAGGACGCGCATAACTTCGCCGACATGGTCCAGCGCGCCGTGCGCGTCGCCCGCCAGCAGAAGATCGCAGCCCCCGGCCAGCGCGTCGTTATTACAGCGGGCGTGCCTTTTGGCACACCCGGCGCCACGAATATCCTTAGAATCGCCTACGTATGACCTGAAGGAGCGGGGATGGAGCGAGAGGTTCCCTCGTAATTTTCTTCAGGAACATCTTGAGAGGCGATCGTGGAAGGTACGACCGACAAATCCCGGACCATCGCGCGGCGGCGAAGGCTGTCGCTGACCTGGATCGATTTCCTGGTCATCGCCGCCATAATTTTGACGTTTGCGGCCATCGTCAGCACCACCCTTGGTCGCGCGCGGGCGGCGACCCCCAACGGCGTGCGGTCGATCACGCCCTCGGTCGAGCTTGGCCAGGCGCCCGACGGGGATCAGAGCCTCATCAAGGCAAGAATAAGGCTGGCGACCGGCGGTCCCTGGGGTTGAACCTTGGGTTGAACCTTGGGGCTGAGCCTGCGGCTCAGTCCTTCGGCCGCTTGTCGATCACGCGGCGCGCCTTGCCCATCGAGCGCTCGACCGCGCCGGGCGCGGCGATCTCGACCTCCGCCGACAGGCCGCACATGCCCTTCAGGCGCCGCGCAAGTTCCTGGGCCGAACGGTCCGACGCCCCCTCGTCGAGGCCGCCGCGCACCTCCACCCTGATCAGCATCTCGTCGAGCGCGCCCGCGCGCGTGAGCCCGATCTGGTAGTGTCCGCTCAGAGCAGGGTCGCGCAGGATCTGCTCCTCGACTTGGCTGGGAAAGAGATTGACGCCGCGCACGATCAGCATGTCGTCGCTGCGCCCGGTGATCTTGGCCATGCGCCGCATCGCCGTCATCGAGCCCGGCATCAGGCGCGTCAGGTCGCGCGTGCGGTAGCGGATGACCGGCATCGCCTCCTTGGTGAGCGAGGTGAAGACCAGCTCGCCCTCCCCGCCCTCGGCCACCGGCTGGCCGGTCTTGGGATCGACGATCTCGGGATAGAAGTGGTCCTCCCAGATGGTCGGGCCGTCCTTGCTCTCGACGAACTCGCAGGCCACGCCCGGCCCCATCACTTCGCTCAGCCCGTAGATGTCGACGGCGTCGATGCCGAGCCGGCGCTCGATCTCGGCGCGCATGCCCTCGGTCCAGGGCTCGGCGCCGAAGATGCCGACGCGCATCGCCGTGTCGCGCGGATCGACGCCCTGGCGCTCGAACTCGTCGGCGATCGCCAGCATGTAGCTGGGCGTCATCAGCACCACGCGCGCGCCGAACTCGGCGATGAGCTGGACCTGGCGCTCGCCGAAGCCGCCCGACATCGGCACCACCGTGCAGCCCAGCCGCTCGGCGCCGTAATGCGCGCCCAGCCCGCCGGTGAACAGGCCGTAGCCGTAGGCATTGTGGATGATGTCGCCCGGCCGCGCCCCGCCGGCGTGGAGCGAGCGCGCCATCAGATCCGCCCAGGTCTCGATGTCGCGCGCCGAGTAGCCGACCACCGTCGGCCGCCCGGTGGTGCCGCTCGAGGCATGGATCCGCACGCAACGCTCGCGCGGGATGGCGAGCATACCGTAGGGATAGGCCTCGCGCAGGTCGGCCTTCGAGGTGAAGGGAAAGCGCCGCAGGTCGTCGAGGCTCCCGAGGTCGTCGGGGTGCACGCTGGCCGCTTCGCACTTGGCGCGGTAAGGCGCCTGCTGCGCATAGGCGTGCCGCAGCGCGCTCTTCAGCCGCTCAAGCTGCAGGGCCCGCAACGCGTCGAGGGAGAGCGACGTTTCCGGAAAGAGACTCTTGGTCATGCGCTACCTGAATCCAAAGCGACGATAGGCGTAGCCCAGGCCGACCAGGGCCACGCCCAATCCCAGGAAGGAGAAAACGCGCAACAGTCCCTGCAGTCCAGCCATGTCGACCACAAAGACCTTGGCGACGACAATGCAGACTAGCGCCATGCCGGCATGGCGCAGCGCCGCCGCGCCGCGCAGGAAGCCCAGCGCCAGCAGGGCCACGCCGAACAGCAGCCAGACAGCCGAATAGGTGTAAAGTTCCAGATCCTCCATGCCGAAGCCCGCGCCGCGTGAGGCCAGCGAACCGGGATGGAAGACGCCGCGCACCTCCAGCGTCAGGAGCACGAAGGCCAGCAGCGCGACGGCGGCCTCGGTCGCCAGCACCAGCCGCAGGTCGCCGGTCAGCCGCAGGAAACGCCACCCGACCAGCAGCGCCGCGATCGAGAGGCCGTAGCCCCACAGGATCCAATTGAAGATCGGCGTCAGGCCCAGTGGATAGGCCAGCACCTCGGGATCGAGCACGAAGCGGACGACCACGACGGCAAGCAGCGGCCAGCAGAGCTGGCGCATGGCCTGCAGCTCCAGCCGGGCGGCGATCGCGGCGACGGCGGCGAACTCGACAGCATAGGCGACCGTGATCCATTCGCGCCGGAATTCGAGCGCGATGGCGACGGCGATGAAGAAGGCCACGCCCGCCGCCAGGAAGCCCAGCGCCTCGGTCGCGCCATTCATGGTGCCGCGCCGGCGCGCCAGCCGCTCGGCGCCGACCAGGAAGGGCACGGCCAAGCCGATGCTGATCAGGCCCCACGGCGTGCCGGTCATCACGCCGCGCAGCACGTACCAGCAGAGAAGGAAATGCGTCAGCGCCGCGGCGACGGCGAGTGCGGCCCAGAAGCCCGGCCGCGCCGCGTTCCACAACAGCGCAAAGGCACCGGCCGCATAGAAGCCGCCGAACAGGATCGCGACCCAGGCGAAGCGGTCGGCGTCCCAGCCCGCGCCCGTGCCGAAGGTAAGCCCCCACCAGAAGACAAGCGTGGCCAGCGACAGAAGCGGCGCCAGCACCGCCACGTACTGGAAGCGCGGCGTCGAGCGGGCGAGCGCGTAGAGGCCCACGCCATGGACCGCGAGCGCCAGCCAGCCGGCGCTCCGCCGGCCATCGTCCTGGACGATGACGGCGAGCAGCAGCAGGCCCGTCAGGCCGAGCGCCGCCCAGACGAGCGCGGCGACGTCGACGGGCGGGTTCTCGCTTTCATCCATCCGCCGCCAGGTCGCCCATACGAACAGGCCGGCGACGGCGACCAGGAACAGGCCGACCCAGTGCAGGCCGCCGGCGAGCGACAACATCCAGGCGACGGTCCACAGCGCCGAACCGGCGAGCACGCCCCAGCCGAGCGGCCACCAGCCGCGCAGTCGGATGACGCCCAGCGTTCCCACGGCGATGGCGAGCAGATAGCCGAACAGCACCGGCGTGTTCGGCGTCTCGCTGCCGATGATGGCGGGGCTCAGGAAGCCGCCGACGAAGGCGAGGCCCGCCACGAACATGCCGTGGCGCAGCGACACGGCGATGGCGAAGGCGGTGAGCGCCGCCGCGCCGCCGCCGGCCGTAGCCTTGGAGATCATGTCGTACAGCGCGACCGCCGCGAACAGCGCGCCGTAGAGCGACGCCACGCCGGCGGCGGCCAGTGCCTGGGCGACGCGCTCGTCCCGCGCCCGCATCCGCTCGGCGCCGCCGATCAGGACGAAGCCGAACAGCGCCGCAAGGACGACGCGCACCTCGGGCGAGAGGTAGCCCTCCTCGATCGAGTAGCGGACCAGGAAGACCGCCGCGAGCGCCAGGGTCACCGCGCCGATCCACAGAAAGGCGCGCCCTCCCAGTCGCCGCTCGAGAGTGATCGACGCCGGCTCGAGGGCGGGCACCGCCTCCGGCTCGAAGGGCGGCGGAAGCGCCGCGGCCGGCGCTTCGAAGGGCAGCGGCAAGGCCGCGGGCTGCGCGATCTGCCGCTTCAGGGCGGCGAGCTCGGCGGCAAGCCGTTCTGCCTGGACGCGTGCCCGCGAGGCGCGCACCAGGGCGAAGATGGCGAGGAGAGGCGTGCCGACGGCCCAGGCGATCGCCACCAGGGCCAGGAGGATGTCGTCCACGATGGCCACCGCGGCCGGCACGCCCTCCCGGCTATTCGGCGGCGACCCGGGCGGCCTGCCGGACGAACTGGGCGCGATTGTCCCTGGCGACGATGCCGCGCTTCACCACCAGCCGATGGTTCTCCTTGCGCGCCGCCCGCTTGATGTCGGCCAGCGCATCGCCGTCGCACAGCACGAAGTCGGCGCTGTTGCCCTCCTTGACGCGGCCCTGGTCGGCGAGCCGCATCAGGTCGGCCGCGCTTGCCGTCGAGAAGAACAGCGAATCGCGCGTCGAGATGCCGATCTCGCACATATACTCGAGCTCGCGCGCATTCTCGCCGTGGCGGTTGTGCGGCGTGCCGGCGTCGGTGCCCATGGCGATGCGGCCGCCCGCCTTGTAGTACATCTTGATCGAGGCGATGTGGCGGTCGAACACGCGCCGCGCCTTCTCGATCACGTAGTCCGGGATCGAGCGGTCGCCGTCGTCGTAGCCCTTGAGGATGTTCTTCACGGCGGCGAGCGTCGGCACCAGCCACACGCCGCGCTCCTTCATCTCCGTCACGCATTCGTCGGTCATGAAGATGCCGTGCTCGATGGAATCGATGCCGCCGCGCACGGCGTTCAGGATGCCGAGCGCGCCCTGGGCATGGCTGGCGCAGCATTTGTGGAAGCGGTGCGCCTCGCTGATGCCGGCCTTCATCTCCTCGGCCGAGTAGTGCGCATCCTCCGGATTGACGCCCGGCGTCATGACGCCGCCGGTCGCCATGATCTTGACCAGGTCGGAGCCGGCGTGGACCTGCTCGCGCACCGCCTTCACCACCTCGTCGAGACCGTCGGCGACGCGGCCGGTGCGGTTGCCGTGGCCGCCGGTCATGCAGATCATGCGGCCGGCGCAGCGCATGGTGGGCCCCAGGAAGCGGCCGGTGTTGTAGGCGTCGCGGATGGCGAACTCGATGTAGTCCTTGCCGCCGCAATCGCGCACGGCGGTGATGCCGCCTTCCAGCGTGCTGCGCATCAGCTCCATGCCGCGCACGGCGAGCTGGGCGGCGCTCATGCGGTCCTGCACCGCGCCGGGATTGCCCTCGGCGCCGCTGAGCGAATGGACGTGGCAGTCGATGATGCCGGGGATCAGCGTGCCGCCGGACGTGTCGACCTTCTCGCCGGCGAAGCCCGCGAATTCGCCGGCCGGCGCGACCCGCTTGACCTTGCCGTCCTCCTCCAGCACCGCGTGCCCGTCTTGCACCTTCTCGCCGTCGAACAGACGGCCGCCGACATACAACGTGGCCATTGACCCACTCCTGAGTGAAAGATGGGCGACTTTGCCTCCGCGCCCGCCGCGCGGCAAGAACTAGCGGCCGGCCGTGCGCTGGCCGCAGCCCAGCGGATCGGACGGCTCGTCGCCGCCCATCGCCTTGAGGCGGTCGATCTCGTCGTCGATTCCGATGATGTGCGGATTGTATTTGCGCGCCAGCTCGAAAGCCGCCACGGCGCGCGGATACTCGCCCATTTCCGCGCGGATCATGCCAAGACCCGAATAGGCCCCGAAATGGCGCGGCTCGCGCCGGATGGTCTCGCAGATGTCGGACAGCGAGGCCGGGAAGTTGCCGAGCAGCCAGTAGGCCGTCGCCCGCTTGTTCCAGGCCTCGGAAAGATCGGGCGCGATCTCGATCAGCCGGCTGAAGGTCTCGACCGACGCCTTGAGCTCGCGCTGCTGCATCTCGGCGATGCCGCGCAGCATCAGCGCGCGCTGCTGCGGATCGGGAACCATGATCCATTGCTCCCAGATCGCCGACTCCAGGCTCTGGATCGCCGTGGGGTCGGTCGCGGTCTGCAACTTGGCGAACAAGGTATCGAGCATGGTGCTGCTCCCGCCGTCCTGGGCCAGTGCGTTGAGTCCCAGCATCATGCCGAGCAACACGGCAAGGCAAGCGCGAAGGACGGCCATGCCCAACCTACTGCAACGCCATCGGCTTGGGCCCGCCGGTCGCCCAGTCGAGCAACTCGACCGTATGGGCGATCGGAATGCCGGTGCCGCCTGCGATATTGCCGATGCAGCCGAAGTTGCCGGCCGCGATGACATCGGGCCGCAGGCTCTCGATGTTGGCGACCTTGCGGTCGCGCAGCCGGCGCGACAGCTCGGGCTGCAGCACCTGGTAGGTGCCCGCCCAGCCACAGCAGATGTGGCCCTCGGGAACGTCCTTCACGATGAAGCCCGCATCGCTCAGCAGCTTCCTGGGTTGCTCGATCACCTTCTGGCCGTGCTGCATGGAACAGGCCGAATGATAGGCCACGGTGAGCGGCCGTGGGGTCACGTTCGCGAGACCGACCTCGAGCATGAGCTCGCTCACATCCCTGGCGAGCGCGGCGACCTGCTCGGCCCTTTCGCGCCAAGCCGGGTCGTCGGCCAGCATATGTCCGTAGTCCTTGACCGTCGTGCCGCAGCCCGAGGCGTTGATGACGATGGCATCGAGCCCCGCCCCGTCGATCTCGCGCATCCAGGCCTCGATGTTGCGCTTGGCCAGCGCCAACGCCTGATCGTTGCGGCCGACATGCATCACCGAGGAGCCGCAGCAGCCCGAGCCCGCGACGTTCACTACCTCGACGTCATGGCGCGTCAGCAGCCGCACCGTCGCCTCGTTGACCTCCGGCGCCAGCACCTGCTGGCCGCAGCCCGGCATCAGCGCCACCCGCTTGCGGCGCAGGCCGGCGGCCGGGAAGGTCTGCGGCCGATCGACCGGCGAGGGACCGCTCAGCCGATCCGGTACCGCCTCCAGCATCGCCTTCGAGCGGCGCAGGAACGTCGCCCCACCGGGATCGCGACTCGCGTCGGGCAGCAGGGCCGCCAGCGGCTTGACGAGCCGCCCCAGCACCATGGTCCAGCGAAACAGCCGGGGACGCGGCATGAGCCAGGCGAGCAGCCCGCGCAGAAGCCGGTCGGACAGGCTGCGCGTGTAGCGCGTCTCGATGTGATGCCGGCCATGATCGACCAGGTGCATGTAGTTCACGCCCGACGGGCAGGTCGTCATGCAGGACAGGCACGAGAGACAACGGTCGACATGCCGCACCTCGGATTCCGTCGGCGCGCGATCGCCCTCCAGCATCGCCTTGATGAAGTAGATGCGCCCGCGCGGGCTGTCGCGCTCGTCGCCCAGCAGCAGGAAGGTCGGGCAGGTCGCCGTGCAGAAGCCGCAATGCACGCACTTGCGCAGGATCTGCTCGCTGCGTGCCGTCTCCGGATCGGAGAGCTGGGCCAGGGTGAAGTTGGTCTGCATCGCTAGCCCATCCGCCCCGGATTGAAGAGGCGCTTGGGATCGAAGCTCTCCTTGACGCGACCGGACAAGGCGGCGAGCGGCGGCGGCTGGGGCTGGAACACCGGCACGCCGGCGCGCACCGGTTCGGGCGCGCGGATCAGGGTGGCGTGGCCGCCCGCGGGCCCCAGCGCGCCGCGCACGATCGCATGATCGGCATCGGCGCTCGCCGGAAGTGCAAGCCAGATGAGGCCGCCCGACCAGTCGTAAAAGGCCTGCGCAGCCGGCCGTTGCGCCCTGAGGCGGGCGACGATGCCGGGACCTTCTGTCGGTGGGCAGGAGATCTTCCAGACGATCGCATCGGCCGCGGCGCCCAGCGGCGTCGCGTCCCGCACCTCGCGCCAGAAGCCGCGGCTTTCCAGCGTGCCGAGCTCTTCCATCCGGGCGCCTGACGGCGCCAGCAGCTCGCGCAGGCCCTTCAGCCGCGCCTCGACCGACGGCGCCACGCCTTCGAGCCGCAGCGCCGTGCGCCCGCCGGCATGCGCGGCGCCGGAGACGTCGTGCGGGCTGCCCATGGCGGCGCACATCGCCTTCACCGCAACATCGTCCGGCAGATCGAGCAGCAGCAGGGTGCGCGTCTGGTCGGGCGCGGGCAGCACCTTCACCGAGACCTCGTCGAGCACGGCGAGCGTGCCCCAGGAGCCGGCCAGCAGCTTCGACAGATCGTAGCCGGTGACGTTCTTCATCACCCGGCCGCCCGACTTGAAGGCCTCGCCGCGGCCGTTGACTCCGCTGAAGCCCAGGAGATGGTCGCGCGCGGCGCCCGCCGACACGCGGCGCGGGCCGGCCAGGTTGCCCATCAGCGCGCCGACCAGGGTGCCCTGTCCCGGCTCCAGGCCCAGCAGCGGGCCGAGATCGGGCGGCTCGAAGGCCAGCATCTGGTTGCGCTGCGCCAGCAGCGCCTCGACCTCGCTCAGCGGCGTGCCGGCGCGCAGCGTGACCACCAGCTCCTCCGGCGCATAGTCGACGACGCCCGTCAGGCCGGAAAGGTCGAGCACCTGATCGCAGCGCATCGGCCGGCCCAGCGCGAGCTTGCTGCCGCCGCCGCGTATGTCGAGCGTGACACCCTCGCCCAGCGCCCATTCCACCGCCTGCCGCAGCTCCTTCGCGTCGCGCGGCTTGATCGTGCCGGCCATCCTCAGAACCGCGGGATATCGGGAAACGGCAGCTTGTTGTGATGCACCACCACGCGGCCGAGCTCGGCGCAGCGCCGCAGCCTGGGGAACACCTTGCCGGGATTGAGCAGGTGATCGGGATCGAAGGCGCATTTGACGCGCATCTGCTGGTCGAGATCGATCTCGGTGAACTGCTCGCCCATCAGGTCGCGCTTCTCGATGCCGACGCCATGCTCGCCGGTCAGCACGCCGCCCACGCGCACGCAGAGCCTCAGGATGTCGGCGCCGAATTCCTCGGCGCGCCTCAGCTCGCCCGGATCGTTGGCGTCGAACAGGATCAGCGGATGGAGGTTGCCGTCGCCGGCATGGAAGACGTTGACCACCCGCAGGCCGTGCGTCTTCGACATCCGGCGCATCTCGGCCAGCACCTCGACCAGCCGGCCGCGCGGCACCGAGCCGTCGAGGCACATATAGTCGGGCGTGATCTGGCCGACGGCGGGGAACGCGGCCTTGCGGCCGGCCCAGAACAGCACCCTCTCCTGTTCGTCGCGGCTCACCCGGCAGGTCGTGGCGCCGCGCGCGCGGGCGATCTCGGCGACGCGCTCGACCAGGTGATCGACCTCGACCGCCGGGCCGTCGAGCTCGACGATCAGCAGGCCCTCGACGTCCAGCGGGTAGCCGGCGCCGACATAGGCCTCGGCGCATTTAACGGCATCCCTGTCCATCATCTCCATGCCGCCGGGAATGATGCCGGCGGCGATCACGGCCGCGACGCAGTCGGCCGCGCCCGCCTCGGTCGGGAAGCCCAGCAGCACGGCGCGCGCCGTCGAGGGCTTGCGCAGCAGCCGCACCGTGACCTCGGTGACGACGCCCAGGAGGCCTTCGGAACCGGTCATCAGCCCCATCAGGTCGTAGCCTTCCGCATCGAGATGCTTGCCGCCCAGCCGCACGACCTCGCCGGTCATCAGCACCATCTCGATGCCGAGCAGGTTGTTGGTGGTGAGGCCGTATTTCAGGCAGTGCACGCCGCCCGAATTCTCCGCCACGTTGCCGCCGATCGAGCAGGCGATCTGCGAGCTGGGATCGGGCGCGTAGTAGAAGCCCTCATGCTCGACGGCCTTGCTGATGCCGAGGTTGGTGACGCCCGGCTGCACCCGCGCGCAGCGGTTGGCATAGTCGATCTCGAGCACGCGGTTGAACTTGCCGAGGCCCAGCAGGATCGCATCGCCCACCGGCATGGAGCCGCCCGACAGCGAGGTGCCGGCGCCGCGCGGCACGACCTTGACCTTGTTGTCCTGGCAGTAGCGCAGGATGGCCGAGACCTGCGCCACCGTGTCGGGCAGCACCACGACAAGGGGCATCTGGCGATAGGCCGACAGCGCGTCGCACTCGTAGGGCCGCATACCCTCGAGGTCGTCGATCACGCCCTCCCCCGGCACGATGGCGCGCAAGGCGGCCACGATCTCGGACCGGCGGGCGAGGATGGCGGGATCGAGCGGCGGCATCTGCATGGTCGGTCTCTGCGAACCAGGGTCTTCGTCAGTCCTACCCCAAAGCGGCTTCCATCGCCCCTGCCGATGGTCCGGCTGAGAGTGAACCGATCTTTAGTATAAGTCAAGTAATATTAGTATAACTGTAGGGCCGCGGAATAAGTTGGCACCGCTGACGGGGGTAACGGCCCTTCGGCCCTTGATTTCAAACACAAAAAAACGGCGGAAACCGAAGGCCTCCGCCGCCTGGATCGTCAGGACGCGACCGGCGCTTCAGCCCTGGCGGGCCTTGAAGCGCGGGTTGGTCTTGTTGATGACGTAGACGCGGCCCTTGCGGCGCACAATGCGGCTGTCCTTGTGGCGGGCCTTCACGGACTTGAGGGAATGGCGGATCTTCATGGCTCTTCTCAACAAAAAGCCCCGGCCGGGCCGGGGGGAATTCCGAAAGAGGCCGGAAAATAGGGACCCCGGGCGCCGGCGTCAACCCCGGGCACATACCGAAATCCCTCAGGAATTTGAACGACTTGCCGTCGCGGGCTAGGACGGCGCCGATCACGCCGCCCTCGCCTTCAGGCCCGCCACCACGTCGGCGAGCTGATCGAGGCCGGAGTTGGTGCCATCCTCGAAGCCCGCACCGGCCGAAGGGCGTGCTCTGCCGCTCGCCCGGTCCGGTCATGGCGAACCGGAAGCGCCCGCGCTGTCGCTGCCGCCACGACGTCCCTCCTTTCGCTTGAGTTCCTTCACGCTGGGTGTCGAGCCGATAAAGGCACTCCACCCAGAAGTGGCGGGTAGTCGCTCAGCCACTCGGCCGCCCGCCGTGTCGGATCGGCCAACGCTGCGACGCGCCAAGCCTTTTGACGCCGACGCCGCGCGGCACGACTATTGCGTCCGAAAGGCGGCCGGCCTGGCCAAGGGAGTGAGTGAAGTGGCGGAGCGTATCGATCCCATCGCGCTGGAGCTGTTCAAGAACGCCATTTTCTCGATCGCCGACGAGATGGCCCTGACCGTGTTCAGGACGACCTACTCGGGCGTGCTCAAGGACAACATGGACTATTCGACAGGCTTCGCCGACGCCGACGGCAAGCTCGCGGCGCAGGGCCTGACCCTGCCGGGCCACCTGGGCTCGGTGCCGACGGCCATGGAAGCCATCATGCGGCACTTCAAGGACGACATGGCGCCGGGCGACGTGTTCATCATGAACGACCCGTTCGACGGCGGCATGCACCTGCCCGACATCTTCGTCTTCAAGCCGCTCTATCACGAGGGCGAGCGGCTGGCCTTCGCCTGCACGGTCTGCCACCACATCGATGTCGGCGGCCGGGTCGCCGGCTCGAACGCCTCCGATTCGACGGAGATCTACGCCGAGGGCCTGCGCATCGCGCCGATGAAGCTCTACGAGGCGGGCAAGCTCAACAAGACCATCATGACGTTCCTGGAGAAGAACGTCCGCCTGCCCGTCCAGCTCTTCGGCGACCTGCGCGCACAGCTCGCCGCCTGCCATATCGGCGAGAAGCAGTTCGCCGAGATCGTCGCCCGCTACGGACCGCAGCAGACCAGGGCCTATCTCAAGGAGGTCATCGACTATGCCGAGCGCCTGACGCGCGCCGCTCTCGAAAAGCTGCCCGACGGCGAATGGAGCTTCGAGGACTGGATCGACGACGACGGCGTCGACTACGGCAAGCCGATCCGCCTGTTCGTCACCATCCGCAAGACGGGCGGCCACATGGTGGTCGACTGGACGGGCACCAACCCGCAGGTCAAGGGCGCGATCAACAACACGCTCTCCTTCACCAAGGCGGCCTCCTACACCGGCGTGCGCTCGGTGCTGCCGCCGGGCATCCCCAACAACGAGGGCGTGTTCCGCGCCATCGAGGTGATCTGCCCGCCGGGCACGGTCGGCAACGGCGTGCTGCCGGCGGCCTGCGCCGCCCGCGGCCTCACCGGCTTCCGCATGGTCGACTGCATGTTCGGCGCGCTCGCCATGATGCTGCCCGACCGTGTCAAGGCGGCCGGCGACGGCGGCAACACCGGCATCTCGATCGGCGGCTACGACGCCGACCGCAAGCCGTTCGTCTATGTCGACTTCACCTGCGGCGCCTGGGGCGCCCGGCCCTTCGCCGACGGGCTCGACGGCAACTCCCACATGTTCGCCAACATGGCCTCGCATTCGATCGAGGTCACCGAGGCCGAGCAGCCGATCCAGCTTCTGGCCTACGAGTTCGTCGCCGACCGCGCCGGCGCCGGCAAGTTCCGCGGCGGCGTGCCGTTCCGGCGCGACTATCGGTTCCTGGAAGGCGAAGGCATGCTGCAGGTCCGCTCCGACCGGCGCGACCACCGGCCGTTCGGCCTCTATGGCGGCAGCCCCGGCGCCCCGTCGGAGAACTACCTCAACCCCGACGGCGAGAACCGGCTCCTGCCGTCGAAGCTCACCATGACCATCAAGCAGGGCGAGGTCTTCCGCCACGTGCTGGCCGGCGCCGGCGGCTGGGGCGATCCGCTGGAACGCGATCCCGCCGCCGTGCTGCGCGACGTGCGCAACGAGCTGCTGTCGCCGCAGAAGGCCCTCGCCGACTACGGCGTGGTGGTCGATGCGGCCGTCTGGACGGTCGATGCGCCGGCCACGGCGCGGCGCCGCGAGGAGATCCGGCAGGCCCGCGGCTGGACATCCGTGCCCAAGGTCCAGTGGCACGATCCCGAGCCCCTGCGGCGCGCCGCGGAATAGCGCGCAATGACCGTCACCTACCGCGCTGGTGTCGATATCGGCGGCACCTTCACGGATATCGTGCTGCTCGGCTCCGACGGCACCGTCCACACCAAGAAGATCTCGTCGAGCGTCGACAACTACGCCCAGGCGATCGTCGACGGCCTGGCCGAGGTCTTTGCCGAGACCGGCCTTGGCGGAACGACCATCGAAGAGATCCGCCACGGCACCACCGTCGCCTCGAACGCCATCCTGGAGCACAAGGGCGCGCGCGTCGGCCTGATCACCACCAAGGGCTTCCGCGACGTGCTGGAGATCCGCACGCTCCGCATGCCGAAGCTCTACGACCTCGGCTGGAGCAAGCCGCCGCCGCTGGTCGAGCGCTACCTGCGCCAGGTGGTCGACGAGCGCATCGACCATCGCGGCCAGGTCGAGCGCGCGCTCGATCGCGCCGATGCCGAGCGCGCCGTCGATGCGCTGCTCGCCGAGAAGGTCGAGGCGATCGCCGTCTGCCTGCTGAATTCCTTCGCCAATCCGGCGCACGAGGCGATGCTGAAGGAGATCATCGCCCGCAAGGCGCCCGACCTGCCGCTCAGCCTGTCGTTCGAGGTGCTGCCGGAGATCAAGGAATACGAGCGGACCTCGACCACCGTCATCAACGCCTACGTGATGCCGATCGTCGCCACCTATCTCCGGGCCCTGCGCAAGGGGCTCGACAAGGGCGGCATTCCCGCCCGCCTGCTGCTGATGCAGTCGAACGGCGGGCTGACCACCGATGCCGCCGCCGCCGAGCGGCCGATGAACATCATCGAATCGGGACCGGCGGGCGGCGTGGTCGGCGCCCAGGCGCTGGCGCGCGTAAAGGATCTCGACAAGATCATCACCTTCGACATGGGCGGCACCACCGCCAAGGCCTCGATGGTCGAGCAGGGCGAGGTCGCGCGCGCCCAGGAATATGCCGTGGGCGCCGGCATCATGATCGGCTCGCGGCTGCTGACGGGCGCCGGCTACACGCTCAAGGTGCCGGCCATCGACCTGGCCGAGGTCGGCGCGGGCGGCGGATCGCATGTCTGGATCGATCCGGGCGGCGCCCTGCAGGCCGGGCCGGAGAGCGCCGGCGCCTCGCCCGGCCCGGTCTGCTACGACAAGGGCGGCACGGTGCCGACGATCACCGACGCCAACGTGCTGCTGGGCTACATCAATCCCGGCCATCTCGTCGGCGGCGCGCTCAAGCTCAACGCCGACAAGGCGCGCGCCGCCTTCGCCGACAAGATCGCCGGGCCGCTTGGCATGCCGCTCGAGCGCGCGGCCTACGGCGCGCACCTGATCGTGGCCTCCAACATGATCCGCGCCATCAAGGCGGTGTCGACCGAGCGCGGCCGCGACCCGCGCGACTTCGCGCTGTTCGCCTTCGGCGGCAACGGCCCGCTGTTCGCCGCCGGCATGGCGGCCTCGCTCGGCATCGGCCGAGTCGTGGTGCCGCCGTCCGCCGGCCTCTTCTCCTCCTTCGGTCTGCTCTACGCCGACGTCGAGCATCACTATGCCCGGACCTTCCGCCGGCTGCTGCGCGGTGCCGACCTGGGCGAGATCGCGACCGCCTGGGACTCGCTGGCCCGGCAGGCGGGCGCACAGCTCGCCGCGGAAGGCTTCACCGGCGAGCGCGCCCGCCTCCGGCGATCCGCCGCCCTGCACTACAAGGGCCAGAGCTACGAGCTGACCGTGCCGGTGCCGGAGGGCCCGATCGACTCCCGCATGGCCGCGCATCTCGAGCAGGCCTTCGCCGAGGAGCACGAGCGGACCTATGGCCATCGCGCCGGCCCCGACGAGCCGGTCGAGCTGGTCTCGATCCAGCTCGTCGGCTCGGGCCTGCGCGAAGGCGCCGGCGTGCCGCAGCGCGTCGCGTCGAGCCGGCTGGACTTCGTCGCCCGGAGCACGCGACAGGCCTACTTCGGCGACGATCACGGCTGGCTGGAGACGCCGGTGCTGAGCCGCGCCGACCTTGCACCGGGCCGCGCCGGGCCGCTGATCGTCGAGGAGTACGACACGACCTGCGTCGTGCCGCCCGGCGCCTCGGCCGAGTGCGACGCCGCCGGCAACATCGTGATCAGGCTGTAGGGCTGTTGCTCTTTCGGACCGCGAGCCTCCGGCTCGCTCATGCTCAGAGGAGCGCGCAGGGTGCGCGCGGTCCGGCTGATGTCACGTCGCCGCCATCTGCGGCAGCCAGAGCGCGATGTCGGGCCAGATCGCCAGGATCAGCAGCATCAGCAGCATGGTGATGACGAAGGGCGAGGCGCCGATGATCACGTCGTCGATCCGGCCGCGCTTGCGCAGGCCCTGCACGACATAGAGGTTGATGCCGACCGGCGGGGTGATCATCGCCAGCTCCATCAGGATGATGACCATGATGCCGAACCACACCGGATCGTAGCCCGCCTTGAACAGGATCGGCGCGATGATCGGCACCGTCGCCACCATCATCGACAGCGTCTCCATGAACATGCCGAGGATGAAGTAGAAGATCACCACGACGAACAGGAGCTCGACCTTGCTAAGCCCAAGGCTGGTGATGAAGCGGTTGACCTGCCCGGTGAGGCCGATCGAGGTGATGACGAAGTTGAGGAAATAGGCGGCGAGCAGGATGGCCATGATCATGGCCGTGGTCCGCATGGTGCCTTCGAAGGCGTGCAGCAGGGTGCGCAGCGTCAGCCGCCGCTTGCCAGGCGGCGATGCCGACGGCGGCGATCACGCCCAGCGCCGCCGATTCGGTGGCGGTCGCCCAGCCCGCATAGATGGAGCCGATCACCGCCAGGAAGATGATCAGCGGCGGCAGCAGGTCCGGCAGCGCGGCGAAGCGCAGCTGCCAACTGGTCTCAGTCGGCGTTCCGCCGACGCCCGGCCGCAGCAGGCAGATCACGATCACCATCAGGCTGAACAGGCTGGCGAGGACCACTCCCGGGATGAAGCCCGCGAGATAGAGCTTGGGGATCGAGGTGTCGGTCAGCACGCCGTAGACGATCATGTTGATCGACGGCGGGATCAGGATGCCGAGCGTGCCGCCGGCGGCGATCGTGCCGAGGAACAGGCGCTCGGAATAGCCGCGCTTCTCGACCTCGCCCAGCGCCACGGTGCCGATCGTCGCCGCCGTCGCCACGCTCGAGCCGGAGGTGGCGGCGAACATGGCGCAGGCGGCGATGTTGGAATGCATGAGCCCGCCCGGCAGCCAGGGCACCCAGAGGACCAGCGCGTTGTACATGCGCTCGGCCATGCCGGAGCGCAGCAGGATCTCGCCCAGCAGCACGAAGAACGGGAATCGCGACCAGCAGGAAGTTGTTCGAGGTGCCCCAGGCGATCTCGCCCATGGCCAGGGAAAGCGGCAGCTTCGAATAGATCGCCGACAGCGACAGGCCGAGAACGCCGAGCCCGGCGGCGACCGGGATGGCGAGAGCGAGCAGGCCGATCAGGATGGCGAGCGTGACGAGCAGCATGTCAGGCGCCGCCCTCGCGCGCCTGGCGATCCTTCAGGTCGCGGATCTCGTCCTCGACCTCTTCCTCGGCCGAGCGGGTGCTGATCAGAGCCGCCGCCTGCCGCAGGTCGCCGGAGGCGATGATCCTGAGCGCATCGAGCAGCAGCAGCACCCCGATCCCGACGAATGCCGCCAGCCCGGCGATCCAGATGAGCTGCGGGATCACCGTCGGCGTTTCGAGAGCCGACTGGCTGCGCGAGCCGGAGGCCCAGGACTGGGCGACGACCGCCAGCCCATGCCAGGCGATCAGGGCGAAGAAGCCGACCAGCAGGACGAGCGCCACGAGGTCGAGGGCAAGGCGCAGCTTCTGGGGGAAGAGCACGTAGAGCGAGTTGATCCGGATATGCGCCCGATCGAGCAGCGCCGCGCCCAGTCCCCACACCGTCCCGATGGCGAGCGCGTAGCCCGCCAGCTCGTCGGCGCCGCCGATCGAGCGGTTGAGGAACTTGCGCATCAGCACGTCGATGCCGATCAGCACGGCGGCGAGCAGGACGAGCGCGCCGCCGAACCACAGGCCCCATTGGGCGAAGCGGCGCACGCCGCTCATCTTCAGGTGCCTGCGCCTAAGGCGTCGGCGCCGTCAGGCCGAGCGTCTTGCCGACCGTCTCGTTCCACTCCTTGGTGCAGGCCGCGCCGCAGCGCTTGGCCCAGCCGGCCAGCACGGCGCCCTCGACCAGCTTCTTGTGGGTCGCCGCCTCCTCGGGCTTCACCGGCACGATGGTCATCTTGGCGAGCTTGCCCATGGTGCAGGGCTGCTTGCCGGTGTTGCAGTTGTCGGCCTCGGCAGTCGTCGTCTTGACGGTCGCCCACATCTTGTCCTCGTAGGCCTTGAACTGCTCGAGCAGGAAGGCCTGCGTCTTGGGATCGAGGCGCTTCCAGGTGCCGAGGTTGACCGCCAGCACGTTGATGCTCCAGCCGAGCGACATCGGATAGATCGACTTGGTGACCTCGGGCCAGCCCGCCGTGTTGCCCGACAGGCTGCCGGTCACGGCGCAATCGACGACGCCGTTGTTCAGCGCCGGCACCACCTCGGCGAAGGCCATGCTGACGGCGGTGGCGCCGAGTCCGCCCAGGAAGTCGCGCATGGTGTTGTTGAACACGCGGATCTTCTTGCCCTTGAAGCTGTCCAGCCCGCCGATCACGTCGCGGCACCAGAAGACCTGGGGCGTGTTGCCGCCGAAGGCCAGGAACTTGGCGTTCCAGTTCTTCTGCATCTGCCGGTCGATCACGTCGCGATAGGCGGCGCAGGCCGCGCGCGCCTTGTCCGGGTCGAGCGTCAGGCCCGCCAGGTCGCAGCCTTCGAAGCGCGGGTCGTCGCCGGCCATCTTGGAGATGTCCATGGCGGCGAAGTCCATCACGCCGAGCTTGAGCAGGCGCAACATGGTCTTGTCGTCGATGCCCATCTGGTCGAGCGGGGTCACATCGACCGAGATCGCGCCCTTCGACGCTTCGGGGATGGTCTTGCGCCAGAACGGCAGCTCGTCGTGGATCGACACCGGCGTCGGGCTGTTGAGGCCGATGACCTTGAACTGGCTCTTCGGCAGGTCCTGCGCGGCCGCGCCGCGCCACGGCGGCCGTCGCCAGCACCAAACCGGCCAACACTCGCTTCAACATGCAGCTCTCCTGTGACCTTCCCCGATCCCTCGCCGAACAGCAGCAAAATGCATGCCACGCGATTCTGTGCTCAAGTACGGCCTTCGCAGCCACGACAGGAACGAGCATGCCAGGACTGACCCTCGCCCAAGCCAACAAGATCGTCGAGATGGCGCTGGCCAAGGCGCGCGAGATGAAGATCAGGCCGCTCGCCGTCGCGGTGCTCGACGACGCGGGCCACGTGAAGTCGCTGCAGCGCGAGGACGGCGCCAGCATGTTCCGCTGCGACGTCGCCGTCGGCAAGGCCTGGGCCTCGGTCGGCATGGGCGTGGCGAGCCGCGTGCTGCTGCAGCGCGCCAAGGAGAACCCCCAGTTCTTCGGCGCGCTGGCCGCCACCGCGCAGGGCAAGTTCCTGCCGCAGACCGGCGCCGTCGTGATCAAGGACGCCGCCGGCAACGTGCTGGGCGCGGCGGGCGCGAGCGGCGGCACCGGCGAGGAGGACGAGGCGGTGTGCATCGCCGGCGTGGAGGCCGCCGGCCTCACAACGGGCTGACCGCCCTACTCTTCGGGTTCCGTCGTGAATTCCAGCGGGTGGCCGGCCTGGCGGCCGGCGTTGGTGCCCTCGGTCGCCTTGCTTTCGGCGATGTCGCGGGTGAAGGCGGCGACGACGCAGACGCCGCGCTGGTGCGCCGTCATCATCACGCGGTAGGCCTGGTCCTCGCTCATGTGGAACACGGCCATCAGCACGGCGACGACGAACTCGCGCGGCGTATAGTCGTCGTTGATCAGGATGACCTTGTAGAGCCGCGGCTGCTCTATCTTCGGCTTGGCGATCGTATCGGGTTTGACGTCGATATCGCTCATCGGCCGTCTCCTACGCTCCTGGTCGATGCCAGCGCCATAGTTTGGCCAGTCCGCGTCGCATTGCAACGCCCTCGTCAGGCCGCCGCCCGTTTCACCGCGGCCTTGAGGTCCTTCACGAAGGCGGCGTAGGCGGCGTGGCGGGCCGCCTCGTCGGGCATGCGCAGCAGGGCCGAGGGATGGACGGTCACCATGCCGCGCTGGCCGCCCTTCGAACTCGATCACCTTGCCGCGCTCGCGCGACAGCACCATCGGCCGGCCAGCCAGGGCGACGGCGGCGGTCACCCCCAGCGCCAGGACGAGCCGCGGACGGACCAGCGCGATCTCCCGGCCGAGCCAGACCTTGCAGACCTCGACCTCGTAGCGGTTGGGCCGCTTGTGCAGGCGCTTCTTGCCGCGCGGCTCGTTCTTGAAATGCTTCACCGCGTTGGTGACATAGACCTTGCCGCGGTCCAACCCGATGTCGGCCAGCGCGCGGTCGAGCACGCGGCCGGCCGGCCCGACGAAGGGACGGCCGGCCAGGTCCTCCTGATCACCCGGCTGTTCGCCGACCATCATGATGGCCGCCCCCACCGGCCCCTCTCCGAACACGGTCTGCGTGGCGTTGCGATAGAGCGGACAAAGGGTGCAGGACGCCGCCTCCCGGGCGACGCGCTTGAGCTGGGCGGCGGCGGTGGGCATGGCGGGTCACTCCCCGGCGAGGCAGCGCATCAGCGCCTGCGCATCGCGCGGCGCCTTGAGCTTGTCGGTATTGTCGAAATAGACGAAGACGTCGCGCGGGCGGCGCTCGGCCGGCGGGCCGACGAAGGTGCCGTCGCGCATCGGCCTGCCGTCGCGCCAGGCCCGGATGCGTCGGGCCCATCGTTCGATCTCGGCGGCGCTGTAGCCGCTGCGGTAGAGCTCCCGCGAACCGTGCAGTCGGCAGTAGACGAAGTCCGAGGTGAGATCCATCAGCAGCGGCCAGTCGACGGTGTCGGCGCACACCAGCGCGATATCGTGCTTGCGCAGCAGCGCGATGAAATCGGGATCGCGGAAGCTCTCGTGACGGACCTCCACGGCGTGGCGGATGCGCCGTCGCGCATCGCTGCGCAGCCATGCCCGCGCCTTCAGGCGATGGTCGTGGCGACGACCGCAGGCGGCGGCAGCCCCGCGTGTCGCGCGGCAACAACTCGAAGAACGCTTCCAGCTTCGCGGCGTCGAAGCGAAAGGTCGGGGGAAGTTGCCACAGGACCGGTCCGAGCTTGGGTCCCAATCTCAGGATGCCCGAAGCGATGAAATTGCCCAGGGGAGCCACCGGATCCCCGAGGCGCTTCATGTGCGTGAGGAAGCGCGGCCCCTTGACCGCGAAGACGAAATCATCGGGCGTCGCCTCGGCCCAGCGCGCGAATGAGGTCGGCCGCTGCATGCTGTAGAAGGTGCCGTTGATCTCGACGGTCGGGAAGACCGAACCGACATGCGCAAGCTCGCGATCGTGGGCCAGCCCCTTGGGATAGAAGCGGCCGCGCCAGGAGGCATAGGTCCAGCCCGACAGGCCGATGCGAGCCTTTCCTGGACGTGTGGCGCGACGGGCGCTCATGCCCTGCGAACGCATCGGCCGTCTTGCGGTTCCTCAGTACGGCTCCTTCAGGAAGCGATCGACCAGGCGGTCGGCGCGGCTGCGGTCGGTGAAGGCGAGATGGCGCGCGAGATTGCGCGGCGAGGAGGCAAGATAGAAGCGCTCGTACTGCTCGTTGCGGCTGGCCAGCGCGCTGCCGGCGAAGTCCCAGGCCAGCCGGAAGATGCGGATGCGTTCCTCGGCGACCATGCCCTTGGCGCCGGGCAGGTAGCGGTCGATCAGCGGCCGCAGATCCTTGTCGGCCATCTGCGCGGCCGTCGGCGTGGCGAACAGGTTGTGCGAGCCGATCAGGCGCAGGATCTCGTTCACCCGCGGGAACCAGAGCGGCAGGGTGGCGCGCAGGGCGTGCAGCGGGCCGGCGGCAGGCGTCCACAGGCCGCCCGGCCATTCGCGGGCCTCCGCCTCGGCCGCGACGACGGCGGCGCGCGTGAACTCCGCGTAGCTCCAGATCTCGCCGATCATGCGCATGGTCTCGGGATCGACGGCGTTGATGGACGCCGCCATGTGAAGCGCCAGGCCCCAGGCGAAATCGAGCTTCGTGGAGGCGCGGATCATCGTCTGCTGCTGGATGTTCGGCGGCCAGCTCGTGGTCATCACCGTGTTGTAGGCCGCGAGGTTGCAGTCGATGAACAGGCGGTCGCGCGGGATCTCGACGTCGTCGAAGATCACGAAGGCGTCCTGCTCGTCGAAGCGGCTCGACAGCGGATGGTCGAACAGGTTGGGCGGGCTGGACACGCTGTCGCGACAGAGGAACTTGAGGCCGGGCGCGTCCATGGGAATGCAGAAGGAAAGCGCATAGGCGTCCGCGCCGGCGGGCAGCGGCGCGGCCGGATAAACCGCAAGCTCGTCGGCGAAGGGCGCCAGCGTCGCCAGCACGCGCGCGCCGCGCACCACGATGCCGTGCTCCGTCTCGGCCACCTTGCGCAGGGCCTGCTGGTTGCCCGGCGACGGCGCGTCGCCCAGCGCCTTGTCGACGGTCGGCTGCACGATGGTGTGGGTGAGCGAGATGTCGCCGCGGCGCAGGAACTTCTGGTAGGCGATCAGCCGCTCGGCGCCCGCCTCGTTGCCGTGGGCGCCCCATTCGTCGGGCCGTCCGGCAAAGCCCGCATAGGTCACGTTCATGTAGTCGGGCGTGCGGCCCATCAGGCCGACGGAATATTCCGCGACTTGCCGCAGCGCCTTGCCGCGCCGTGCGAGGTCCTCGCGCGAGCGCGGGATCATGTGGCTGACCGGAATCGGCTCTCCGGTCTCGGGGTCCGGCATCAGGCAGGTGCCGGCGTGCTCGTGATGGAGATCGAAGACCGCGGCCAGCGCACGGGCCGCGCCGCCGAGCTTGGGATGGTCGACGACGTCCGACACGCGCTCGCCGTCGACCCAGACTTCGCGCGGTCCACGAAGGCCTTTCAGGAACTGCTCACCCGTGCGTGCCGGCATGGCTGCCTCCCTCCCGGCGGCGGACTGTCACCCGACCGGCATGGTCTCGGCAAGTGGCGGCAGCTTCACCACCTTGGCGTACCAGGCCTCGAGCGTGGGATGGCCGGGCCGCCACGGCTCGTTGGAATAGCGGAAATCGAGGTAGCCCAGCGCGCAGCCGATGGTGATCTCGCCGATCGTCCTGAGCTCGCCCAGCGAGCCCGCCTCCCTCTCCAGCACGTCGAGCGCCCGCTTCACCTTGCCCTGCTGCAGCTCGATGTAGCCCTTGCGGCCCTCGTCCTGCGGCAGCGCGATCTCGCGGCGGCGCGGCTGCGTCGCGTCGAGGATGCCGTCGCCCAGCGCCTGCTGGCAAAGCGCCTTCCAGCGCGCCGCGCCGGCCGGCGGGAACAGCTTGGGCGCGCTGCCGATGCTGTCGAGATATTCGCAGATCACCGGGCTGTCGTAGAGCATCATGCCGTCGTCGGTGACCAGGGTGGGCACCTTCGACAAGGGATTGAAATCGAGCAGCGCGGGGTCGGTCGTGCCGACCTTCCAGCGCTCGATCTTGTCGTCGATGCCACGCGCGATGGCGCAGGCGGTGACCTTGCGGACATAGGGGCTGGCGGGCGAGTAGGCGAGCTTCATGGGACCCCCTTGAGCTTGAGCGATTGGGCGCGCACGTTATCCTGCATGCCGGGAGCAACGCCATGAGTTTTCAAACCGAGCGGCTCGGCGGCCACATGGCGGCCGCGGTGAGCGGCCTCGACCTCAACCAACTGCCCGATGCCGCTACCCAGGCTGCGCTGGTGGGCGTGCTGCACGACAATCTCGTCCTCTGCATCCGCGGCCAGAAGCTCGCGCCACCGGCGTTTCGCGACGCGATGGCGCGCTTCGGCAGGCCGATGCTGCGCAAGCAGCTCGCCCGGACGCCGGAATGCGCCGAGGTCAACATCATCTCGAGCGAGGATCGCGACACGCTGGGCGACGGCCGCAAGCTCGTGAACGGCGCCAACTGGCACACCGACGACAGCTTCATGCGCGAGCCCTGCTCGCTCACCATGCTCTACGGCGTGATCGTGCCGTCGCGGGGCGGCGACACGCAGTTCGCCAACATGTACGCCGCCTACGAAGATCTGCCGGCCGAGACCAGGGCGCGCATCGATCCCCTGAAGGTCGTCCACAGATACAGTTCGAGCCGCAAGCTCAGCCGCATCTCGACGCGGCCGGCCGAGGAGATGGCGGCCATGCCGGAGTCGACGCATCCGCTGGTGCGCACGCATCCCGAGACCGGCCGCAAGGCGCTCTATCTCAACCCCAACCGGATGGAGCAGGTCGTCGGGCTCGAACGCGACGAGAGCGACCGGCTGCTCGACGAACTGATCGCCCATGCCACGCAGATGAAGTACCAGTACCGCCACGCCTGGCGGCAGGGCGACATCGTGATCTGGGACAATCGCTGCACCCAGCACAAGGCCAACGCCGACTATCCCGAGGGCGAGCGCCGGCTGATGCACCGCGTCATCGTGGCGGGGACGGCGCCGGTTTAGGGCACTCTTGGCCCCCGCAACGATCACCCCTCCAGCAGCACGCAGTGGTCGGGCGAGAAGGACAGGGTCACGGCCGCGCCCTCCTCCAGCAGGTTGGTCGGCGGGCGGCGGACGATCAGCGGGCCGACGGCGCTGTCGACGACATATTGCACGAAATCGCCATGGAACAGGCGCTGGCGCACGGTGCCCGGCACGTGGTTGTCGCCCGGCCGCGGCTCGAGATCGATATAGGCGGTGCGCACGGCGACTTCGTTTTCCCGACCGTGCGGCCGGTGCGGGGCGCTCACCCTGAGGGTGATGCCGCCCTCGGCCGCGAACAGCCCCTCGCCCGCCGGACGGCCCTTGATCAGGTTGGCCGAGCCCACGAAATCGGCGACGAAGCGGCTGCGCGGGCTGTTGTAGATCTCCTCGGGCGTGCCGATCTGCTCGATCACGCCCACGTTCATGACGATCACGCGGTCGGAGATGGCAAGCGCCTCCTCCTGGTCGTGCGTGACATAGACCGAGGTGATGCCGAGCCGGCGCTGCAGCTCGCGCAGCTCGACGCGCATCTCGGCCCTGAGCTTGGCGTCGAGGTTGGAGAGCGGCTCGTCGAACAGCACGACGGTGGGCGAGAAGGCGATGGCGCGGGCCAGCGCCACGCGCTGCTGCTGGCCGCCCGACAGCCTGGAGGCGCCGCGGTCGGCGAGATGGCGCATCTGCACGAGATCGAGCGCGCGTTCGACATTGGCCTTGACGTCGGCGGCGCCCTGCTTTCTCACGCGCAGGCCGTAGGCCACGTTGTCGAACACCGTCATGTGCGGCCACACGGCGTAGGACTGGAACACCATGCTCACGCCGCGCTGCTCGGTCGGGATGTTGCGCCGCTGGGCGGCGTCGTACATCGCCTGGCCGTCGATGGTGATGCTGCCGCCGCTCGGCTGCTCGAGGCCCGCGATGGCGCGCAAGGTCGTGGTCTTGCCGCAGCCCGACGGTCCCAGCAGGGTCAGGTGCTCGCCGCGGCCGACGGTGAAGCTCACGCCGTTCACGGCCACCTGGTCGCCATAGCGCACCACCAGGTCCCTCACCTCGATACGCGTTTCGCTCACGTCAACTCCCTCGTCACGCCGCGCGTCAGGCGGAACAGGATCACCAGCGCCACGATCACGGTGAAGGTCTGGATCAGCGCCATGGCCGCCGTGAGCTCGGTGCCGCTGGAGGCGAAGGCGCTGACGATGGACGGCGCGATCACCTTGGCGTTGGGGCCCATGAGGAAGACCGAGGCGCCGAGCTCGCGCACGCAGGCCATGAAGATCAGCAGCCACGCCGCCAGGATGCCGGGCCTGAGCAGCGGCAGGGTCACGGTGCGCATCTGGTAGACCCAGCCGGCGCCGCAGACGCGCGCGCATTCCTCCAGGCTCTTGTCGATCTGCAGCACGACGCCGGCCAGGGTGCGCACGCCGAGCGGCAGCATCACGGTGAAGTAGGCCAGCGCCAGCAGCCACAGGGTGCCGTAGATCGGGATCGGGATATTGAGCCAGGCCCACAGCAGCGCCAGGCCGAAGACCAGGCGCGGCACGGCCTGGGGAAACATCACGAGATACTCGATGGCGCCGCGGCCCACGAGCTGCGAGCGGTAGATGATCCACACCAGGACCACCATCACCAGCACGCCGATGCTCGCCACGCCGAAGCCCAGCATCAGGCTGTTGCCCATGGCGGTGCGCACCGGCCCCAGCGCCAGCGCCGTGCGATAGTTGGCCAGGGTGAACTCGGCCTGGTCGAGAATGACGGTGGCGAAGCGCTGCAGCGAGGTCAGCACCAGCGCCCCGATGGGCAGCACGACGGCCAGCAGGACATAGAGGAAGCACACGCCGAGCAGGAGCCAGGACAGGCGGCCCATGTCCATCGGCCGCGGCCGGAAGGCCTTGCCGGTGATGGTGGCGAAGCTGCCCCGGCTGATGACGCGGCGGTAGAAGGTCAGCATGCCGAACATGACGACGAACAGCGCCAGTCCCATCGCCGAGGCGCGGCCGTAGTCCGGCGGATAGGACAGGGTCGAATCCCAGATCGCCGTGGTGATGACGTAGATGCGGCCGGGAATGCCGAGCACGAGCGCGGCAGCAAACGAGCCCAGCATCTCGGCGAAGACGAACAGGCTGGCGCCCAGCACGCCCGGCATGACCAGCGGCAGGGTCACGGTCAGGGTCGTGCGCAGCTTGGAGGCGCCGATGACGCGGGCGGATTCCTCGAGCGCGGGATCCATCGACTTCATCGAGGCCGAGATCATGACGAAGGCGACGGTGCCCTCGAACAGCGCCATCACCCAGGCGATGCCGAAATGGGTATAGACGTCGACCAGGTCGCCGCCGCCGCCGACCGCCTTCCAGAGCTGGTTGACGAAGCCGCTCTTGGGCCCGGCGATGACGGCCCAGGCGAGCGCGCCGACCAGCGGGGTCATGTAGTAGGGCAGCTCCATCAGCCGCTCGAGCTTCTCGCGGCCGGGCACGTTGGTGCGCGTCAGGATCCACGCCAGGGTGAAGCCGATCAGGATGGCCATCACGGTGGCCATCACCGCGATGATCACCGTGTTCACCAGGACGTTGTAGTCCTCCTCGAAGATCGCGAGGTAGTTCGCGATCCCGTAGGCCTGGGGCGGGAACGACATCGGATCGCCGGTGTTCAGCGACTCCTCGACCAGGAACACCAGCGGCAGCAGGACGAGGAAGCTCACGACCAGCACGACGCCGGCCGTGATGATCGCCTGCCAGTTGCGCCGCGGCCGCAGAGCCTCCGCGGGAACGAACGTCAAGGCAGGCTCAGCGCCGCCGCGCGCCGACGATGCGGTCCCACTCCTTGGCGAATTCGGGACGGTCCTTCTCGAAGGCGTGCCAGTCGGCGGGAACGAGCAGCTTCATGTCCTTGAGCGGCACGCCGCCGGCCGGCGGCGGGACGTCGTCGCGCGGCGAATGCAGCAGCAGCGCCTCGCTGAGCGCCTTCTGGCCGATCGGCGACAGGAACCAGTCCATGAAGAGCTGGGCCGCGTTGGGATGCGGGCCGTCGGACACGATGCCGTAGGTCTCCGGCACCGCCGGCACGCCGGTCTGCGGGAAGACGAAGGCGAGCGGCGCGCCCTTGGCCCTGAACTCGAGGTAGCCCGAATACTGGGCGCCCATGATGACCTTGTCCTGGCCGTCGACCAGCCGGCCGTACTGCTGGACATAGGAGTTGAAGGCGCGCGGCTTCTGCTCGGCGAACTTCTTGAAGTAGTCCATGCCGAGGATCGGCTTCAGCGTGTACCACACGCCGTGCTGCAGGCCGGAATTCGAGACCTTCACGCTGATCCCGTCCTTCCACCTTGGATCGAGCAGGTCCTGCCACGTCTTGGGCGCGTCGGCGGCCGCCACGTTCTTGGGGTTGTAGGCGATGCCCGCCATGATGATCGAGCCCCAGGTGAAGAAGCCCTCGGGCGTGCTCTTGTACTCGGGCTTGAAGGCGGCCATTTCCGGCGAGACGTACTGGTGAAAGCCGCCGCGCTTCTGGAAGTCGAGGATCATGCCCATGTCGGAGATCTGGATGACGTCGACCAGGAACGACTTGGCCTGGCGCTCCGACAGGACCTTGGCGTAGAGCGCGCCCGCCTGCAGGCGCACATAGCTCGTCTTGATCTTGGGGAACATCTTGTTGAAGGCGGCCAGCAGCTTGACCTGCCCGGCCTCCGGATCGGTCGAATAGAGGACGAAGGCGCCCTCGGCTTCGGCCTTGTCGACATCGGCGCAGGTCTTGAAGCCCTCCATCTGGCGGGGCTTGGCGCAGAGCTTGGCGTCGGCCAGGGCCGGCGACCCTGCCGCCCAGGCGATGGCGCACACCGCAATACTCGCGGCCGCAAACAACTTCATCCTCTCCTCCCGATTCACTCTGTTGCGGCGAGCGTACCGGCCGCAGCGGGGAGGTTCAATGTCAGATCGCGAGCTCGCGGCCGATCTCGACCACCTTGTCCGGCGGCACGTGGAAATAGTCGGTCAGCGGCGCCGAATTGCGCTGCAGAAAGGCGAAGATCGCCTCCAGAAGGCGGGGCATGCCGCTGCCGTCCTCGCGCGACACGATCTGCTCGTGGGCGACGTAGTAGACGACGTCGGCGGAGTCGAACGAATAACCCTGCGCCAGGGCGTGCTGCAGCATGGCGGGAACGTCGGGGCGCTCCATGAAGCCGAAGCTTCCCCGCGCGCGCCAGACGCGCGGCGCGAGCTCGCGCACCGCCACGCGCCCCTCGAACGGCACATAGGGCACCGACGCGACCGCGACGTCGAGGATGAAGACCGACTCGTGCAGCGCGCGATTGTTCTTGAGATGCCACACCAGCACCTGCGGTATGTCGGCGTCGCTGCGCGCCAGGAACACCGCGGTCCCCGGCACGCGCGCGACATGGCCGGCGACGATCTGCTTCACCAGCGCGGTGGCCGACGTCTCCGAGATATGCCGTTGCGCCTGGACGGCGAGGGCGCCGGCGCGCCAGATCAGCATCACGCCGTAGACCACGGCGCCCATCGCCAGCGGCACCCATCCGCCCTGCATGACCTTCAGCATGTTGGCCGACAGGAAGCCGCCATCGACCACGGCGAGCGCGCCGGCGGCGAGCGCCGCCGCCGGCAGGCTCCAGCGCCAGATCTCGTGCATGGCGATGAACAGCAGCATGGTGGTGATGAGCATCGTCCCCGAGACGGCGATGCCGTAGGCGGCGGCGAGGCCGCTCGAGCTGCGGAAGCCCACGGCGAGGCCGAGCGTGGCCGCCATCAGCAGCCAGTTCACCGACGGCACGTAGATCTGCCCGTAGCCCGCCGCGGAGGTCTGCACGATGCGCAGCCGCGGCAGCCAGCCGAGCTGGACCGCCTGGCGGGTCATCGAGAAGGCGCCGGTGATGATCGACTGGCTGGCGATGATGGTCGCCATGGTCGCCAGCACGACCAGCGGCAGCAGCAGGGGCGCGGGGCAGAGACGGAAGAAGATGCTGCCTTCGGTCGGCGCGCCCGCCATCACGAGGGCGGCCTGGCCGGCATAGTTCAGCACCAGGGCGGGGAAAACCATCACCGACCAGGCCAGCCGGATCGGCCGCCGGCCGAAATGGCCCATGTCGGCGTAGAGCGCCTCCGCCCCGGTGACGCACAGGAAGACGCCGCCCACCACCAGGAAGGCGGTGGCGCCGCCCGCGAACAGGTAGCGCAGGCCGTGCACCGGATTGAGCGCCCACAGCACGGCCGGATGCTGGGCGATCCCCCACAGGCCGAGCAGCGCGATCACGACGAACCACAGCGCCATGATGGGCCCGAAGAACTTTCCGATGCGGGCGGTGCCCTGACGCTGGGCGGCGAACAGGCCGAGCAGGATCGCCAGGGCCACCGGCAGGACGTAGGACTGGTACCCGGGCGCGACGACGTTGGTTCCCTCCAGCGCCGACAGGACCGAGATCGCCGGCGTGATCGCGCCGTCGCCATAGATCAGCGCGGCGCCGAACAGCCCGACGAACACGACGAACCGCCGGCTGCGGCGCTTGACGCCGAGCAGTGACATCAGCGCCAGGATGCCGCCCTCGCCTTCGTTGTCGACGCTCATCGCCAGGCCGACATATTTCACGGAGGTGATGACGATCAGGGTCCACACGATCAGCGACAGCACGGCCATCGCCGTGCCCGGCCCGGGATGCGCGCCGGTGACGTCGAGCACGGTCTTGAACGTGTAGAGCGGGCTGGTGCCGATATCGCCGAACACGACGCCGAGCGCGGCCAGGCTCATGAGCGGCAGGCCGGGCGCTGGCGCAGCGGCGGACGGGATGGCCGCTCTCGAACCGTCGGTCACGTCGGCATGTCGGCGAATGGTTAGCCCCCCGCGAAGTCGCACCCGGATCGCCGAGGCTGGTAAACCCGCGTCAAAACAACTTCGTGACACGCCCGGCCTAGCGATAGGCCGTCCGGTCCGTCACATATCCCGCCGCCACGTCATGCTCGAGCGCCCGGCGGTCGCGCTGCGCGGGATCGCCATGGCCGCCGCCGCCCGGCGTGCCGAGCGCGACCGTGTCGCCCTTGCGCAGCGACATACTGCTTCTTGGGATCGGTCTTGAGCGCCGTTGATGCGCAGCTCGCCGGGCGCGCCGTCCCTGCCGCCTTCGATGCCGAAGGCCGGAAACAGCGTGCGCTCGGCGAGGAAGGACACCGCGATCGGCGTCTCGCTGCGGCTCTCGATCAGGATCTCCTGCCCCAGCCCGCCGCGATGGCGGCCGGGGCCGCCCGAGTCGGGCCGCAGCTTCTTGTGGTGGAAGCGCAGCGGCGCGATGTGCTCGCTGATCTCGATCGAGGTCGAGGAGACGTTGGACGGCCACGACAGGCAGGTGATGCCGTCGCCCCGCGTGTTGGCGCCCATGCCGCCGTTGTAGAAGAACATGTTGGCGTAGGGCCTGCCGCCTTCCCGCACGCCCGACTGGTTCATGCCCCACATCGGCGAGCCGCAGGCCGCCATCACGCGCTCGGGCACGATCTGGCCCAGGCAGCCGAACACCAGCATCGGCACGTAGTGGCCGATCAGCATGCGCGAGCCGCCCGGCGCGGGGAACTGCGGATTGACGATGCAGCCTTCCGGCGCCCTGAGCGTGATCGGCCGCCACGCGCCCTCGTTGTTGGGCAGGTTGGGGCTGGTGCAGACCTTGACCCCGTACATCGCCATGGCGTTGGTGTAGCAGAGCGCGCAGTTGATGGCGCGGTCGACCTGGGCGTCGGTGCCGGCGAAATCCATCACGATCTCGTCGCCCGTGACGGTGAGCGCCAGCCTGAGCGTGATGGGCGTCTCCATCAGCCCGTCGGTCTTGAGCTCGCTGCGGTAGGTGCCGTCGGGCAGCTCGCGGATCGCCGCGCGCATCGCCGCCTCGCAGCGGCCCTGGATCTCGCGCGCGAGGTCGGTGAGGTCGGCGCAGGCCGTAGCCTTCCATCAGCACGCGCAGCCGGTCCTCCATCAGGTCGAGCGCCACGACCTGGGCCCACAGGTCGCCCATCGTCTGGTCGGGCGTGCGCACGTTCTTGCGGATGATGGCGACCAGCGTCTCGTCGGTGCGGCCCGCCGCGATCATCTTCATCGGCGGGATCTGCAGCCCCTCCTCGAAGACCTCGCGCGGCTCGGGGCTCCTGATCTTGCCGCCGATGTCGGGCGCGTGCGCCGTGGTGGCGCTGAAGGCCACCAGCCTGCCGTCCCTGAAGATCGGCTTGGCCAGCGTGATGTCCGGCAGATGGCCGGTGCCCAGCCAGATGTCGTTGGTGATCAGCACGTCGCCCGGCGCCAGCTTGTCGGGCGGGAAGAAGCGCAGGAAGTGCTTCACCGTCTCGGGCAGGGTGCCGATGAAGCTCGGGATGCTCTCGCTCGCCTGCACCAGCGACTGGCCTGATGCGTCGGTGATGACGCAGGAGAAGTCGTAGCTCTCGCGCACCAGGGTCGAGAAGCTGGTGCGCACCATGGCGGCCGCGGCCTCGTCGACCATGGAGATCAGCCGCCGCCACAGCAGCTCGAGCTCGATGGGATCGAAGGTGCGGGCCATGTGCCGGGGACCTGACATCAGTCTGCCTCCGCCAGGATGGAGCCGTCGGGCAGCAGCCGGGCCGTGGCGCCGGGACCGACGATGAAGGTGCTCTCGTCCTCCTCGAACACGGCCGGGCCCGCGATGCTGGCGCCGGGCTTCAGGGCGTAGCGGTCCCAGACCTGCGTCGCCAGGGTCTTGCCGGCGTCGGGGAAGAACACCGGGCGCGTGCCCTTCAGGGCCGACGCCGAGGGATGGCGCGGCAGCTCGAGCGCGCCGCCGCTGCCCGGCATCGGCGCGGCGAGCGACAGCCGCAGCGCCACGAACTGGATCGCCGCACCCGGCGGCGTGCGCGCGAACAGCGCCTTGTAGGCGGCCTCGAACGCCGCCTTCACGCCGCCTTCGGTCAGGGGCTGCGGCAGCGCCACGGTGATCTCGCTGCCCTGGCCGACATAGCGCATGTCGGCGAGACGCCGCACGGTGCGGCGCTCGATGTCGGCGCCGGTCAGGCGCAGCACGTCGAGCGACTCCTTCTCGAGCGCCGCGAACAGGCCGTCGGCCGCGGCGAAGTCGGCGCCGGCCAGCGCGATGGTGAAGCTCGCCACGCGGTCGACGCGCGCCGGCGCCATCAGCATGCCGATGGTGCTGCCCGCGCCGGCACCCGGCGGGCAGACGACGCGGTTGACGCCGAGCTTGCGCGCCACGTGCCAGGCGTGGACGGGCCCCGCCCCGCCGGTCGCCAGCAGCGCATACTCGGCCGGAATGCGGCCGCGCTCGGCGATGGCGACGCGGGCGGCGCCGGCCATGTTCTCGTTGACCACGTCGTGCACGCCGAAGGCCGCGCGCGCCGGCTCGACGGCCAGCGCCGCCGCCAGGCGCGCGAAGGCACGGTCGGTGCCGGCGCGGTCGATCTTCATCGCGCCGCCCAGGAAGAAGTCGGCATTGAGATAGCCCAGCGCCAGGTCGGCGTCGGTGACGGTGGCCTCGCTGCCGCCGCGGCCGTAGCAGGCCGGCCCGGGCTGCGCGCCGCTGCTCTCGGGGCCGACATGCAGCGTGCCGAGGTCCGACCGGCGCGCGATCGAGCCGCCGCCGGCGCCGATCTCGATCAGCTCGACGGTGGCGATCTGGATGGGCAGGCCCGAGCCGCGCAGGAAGCGCTTTTCGCGCGCGGCTTCGAAGCCGTAGGCGACCAGCGGCTCGCCCTCGTCGACCAGGGCGAGCTTGGCGGTGGTGCCGCCCATGTCGAAGGCGAGCACGCGCTCCAGCCCGGCATTGCGGCCGAACCAGGCGCCGGCCAGCGCGCCGGCGGCCGGCCCGCTTTCCAGCAACTGCACCGGCGCGCGCTTGGCTTCGCTGACATGCGTGAGGCCGCCGTTGGACAGCATGAGGAAGAGTCCGCCGGCGATGCCCTCGGCGCGCAGCGCCTGCTCCAGCCGCTCGAGATAGATCTCGGCCAGCGGCCGCACATAGGCGTTGGCGACCGTGGTGCTGGCGCGCTGGTATTCGCGGATCTCCGGCGCGATGTCCGACGACAGCGAGATCGACAGATCCTGGAAGCGCTCGGCCACCGCCGCGCCGACGGCGCGCTCGTGCGCGGGATTGGCGTAGGCATGCAGGAAGCAGACGGCGAGGCTCTCGACGCCCTGCTCCACCAGGTCGGCGACCTCGGCCAGCGCCGCGTCGAGGTCGAGCGCGATCTCGACCGTGCCGTCGGGCGCCAGCCGCTCCACGGCCTCGCGGCGCCACGGCCGCGCCACCAGCGGCCGGGGCATCTCGATGAAGAGATCGTAGAGCTCGTACTTGCGCTCGCGCCCGATCTCCAGCACGTCGCGGAAGCCCGCCGTGGTCAGCAGCCCGGTCCGGGCGCCCTTGCGCTCGATCAGGGCGTTGGTGAACAGCGTCGTGGCATGGACCACGCGGCCGACCTGGGCCGCGCTGGCGCCCGCCTTCTCCAGCACGCGCCGCGTGCCTTCCAGCGCGCCGCGCGCCGGATCGTCCGGCGTGGTGCTTTCCTTCCAGATGACGGCGCGGCCGTCGCGCGGATCGTGGATGACGAGGTCGGTGAAGGTTCCCCCGATATCGATGCCGAGGGAGAGCGGCGCGGTCATTATGCCGCCTCGTCCCAACCTCTCCCCCTGGCGGGGGAGAGGAGTATGAGGGGGAAGCGGAGGTCGAGATGACGGAGACTCATTGCACTTCGATATTGCCCTGCTTCATCCCCTTCGCCCAGCGCTGCCGCATCGGCTAGTCTCCGCGCCGCATGACCCTCGCCCGTCCCGCCGCCGACGTCTGGACGCTGCTCGCCGACATTGCCGACGAGACGCCGGACGCGCCCGCCTTCATCCACGGCACGCGCACGCTCGGCTTCGCCGAGCTGCTCGATGGTGCGGCGCGCGCCGCCCAGGGGCTGGCCGATCTCGGCGTCGGGCCGGGCGACCGGGTGGCGCTGTGGCTGCCCAACGTGCCGGCCTATCCGATCCTCTATTTCGCCTGCGCGCGGCTGGGCGCCATCGCCGTCGCGGTCAACACGCGCTATCGCGCCGTCGAGGTCGCCGACATCGTCGGAAGGTCGGGCGCCAAGGTGCTGGCCTGCGCGCCGGGCTTCCGCCGCATCGACTTCCTGTCGATCCTGGCCGACATCGATCCCGCCGCGCTCGACAGCCTGGCCGCCCTCGTGACGGTCGGCGAGGAGCCCGGGTCGGCGCCCGCTTCCATCGAGCGGCTGCGGCGCGTGCCGTTCGACCGCCTGCTGTCGCGCCCCGCCCTGGCGGCCAACCACGCGCGGGCGAGCGCGCCCTGCAACATCTTCACGACCTCGGGCACCACCAGCGCGCCCAAGTTCGTGCTGCACCGGCAGGGCGCCATCGCCGGCCATGCCCAGCAGGTCGCGCGCGTCTTCGGCTTCGAGGCGCCCGATACCTTGTCGCTGGCGATCCTGCCGCTGTGCGGCGTGTTCGGCTTCAACCAGACCCTGGCGACGCTCGCCGCCGGCCGGCCCTCGGTGCTGGTCGAGTCCTACGAGATCGACGAGATCGCGCGCCTGATCGCCGAGCACCGGCCGACGACGATGTTCGGCAGCGACGACATGTATGCCCGCCTGCTCGAGAGCGTGCCGGGCGAGCGGCCGTTTCCGTCGATCCGGTGGGCGGGCTACGGCGCCTTCAACGCCGCCCTCGAAGACCTGCCCGAGCGGGCCGAGCAGCGCGGCCTGATACTGTGCGGCCTCTACGGCATGAGCGAGGTGCAGGCGCTCTATGCCCGCCAGCCGCTCGAGGCGCCGGTGGCGCGGCGCAAGCTGGGCGGCGGGCTCACCGTCTCGCCGCTCGCCCATGCGCGCGTGCGCGATCCGGAGAGCGGCGCGCTGCTCGAGCCCGGCCAGCCGGGCGCGCTGGAACTGGCGGGCCCCTCGCTGATGGTGGGCTACTACGGCAACGAGCAGGCGACGGCCGAGACGATCACCCCGGACGGCTATGTCCGCACCGGCGACCTGGGCGAGCTCGACGACCAGGGCGGCTTCACCTTCCTGAGCCGCATGGGCGACGTGCTGCGGCTCTCCGGCTTCCTGGTCAATCCGCTCGAGATCGAGACCCATCTGCAGAAGCTGCCGGCCATCGCCGACTGCCAGACCATCGCGGTGGCGCGGCCCGAGGGCGTGCGCGCCGTCTCCTTCGTGATCCTCGAAGCCGGGCGCGGCGCTCGACGAGGCGGCGGCCCTCGCCCACTGCAAGCACGGGCTGGCCAACTACAAGGTGCCGCTGCGCGTGTTCGCGGTCGACGACTTCCCCAAGACGCCCTCGCCCAACGGCTTCAAGATCCAGCGCGGCAGGCTGCGGGAAATGGCGGAGCGCCTGCTGTCGGGCTGATCCCGGGCGCTTCCCGAAAACCCTGGACGGCGAAACGTTGGACACCGGCGGGAGCCCTCCAAGGTTTTTCCGGTGCACGCGCGAGGGCGCCGCGGAGGGGTTTCCGCACTTTCCGCAAGTGATCGGCCAATCAGGACGAGGGTCGACGTGCCGACGCCGCGGCGCCGTCGATGGCACAGCGGGCGCGCCCGGCGACCGGTGCGTTCCCTGGCTTGCAGACAGCGTGTCGGCTTCGGACATGGCGATGCTCTCCGATCTGGCTCCGCCGTCCATGTAAGCAATGCTGCAATAGTAGTCAAGATATACTTAAGGTGCGGCCGCCCATCCGAGTTTTTGCGCACCATACAGCGCAGAAATTTTACGCGCCGTGCCAGCAGTGCATGCGTACAGGGGTGCCCCGGTTGGCTGTTAGGCTCGGCGCACATTGTGTGTATTATCTTTGCGGGCGCCGCGGCCAAGAACCGTGGTGACGGGTTCAGCCGAAGGCATGTGGGCGCCTGTGGCCGGATCCCTGCTTGGGTGTGGGAAGACGATGAGTGTCCCTCCGGTCGTGGCGTTGCCGTGGTACCACCGCGACGACTTCGCCACCTTGTTGCTGCTGTTCAGTGATCCGGACAGGGTTCCGGACACGTACGATGCCTGGCTGAGGCGTGCCGAAGGGATCGAAAGGCAATTCCAGAAGGCCGGCTTTGCTGTTGCCCGGATTCTGATCCGGCCCGGCCCCTTTGCCGAGTGGTGCAGGGAGCAAAACGTCCCGCCGGACCAGGCGGCCCGACTGAACTACGCAAACATCGTCTCACGGCTGGACTCGACGAAACCCGTAGCCGCCCGCCGAATGCACCAGATATGCGCAACGGCTGATTGCTCGACCTCTCATCATTCCTTAACCATCCTGTCAGTAGATGATGAGTGGAGGCGCGCATGCGTGATCGGCAGATCTGCAGCCCGCCAACCGTCGTGTTGGTGGTGGACCAAGACATCTTTCAGCGCTCGGCCGCGGCAGCCGAGCTTCGGCGCGAAGGGTTCGACGTCATCGAAGCAGCAGACATGGGAGAAGCCGTCACGGTGCTGCAGTCCCGTGCGGTCGACGTTCTGTTCTCCCAGTTGGATCCGGTGAGCGGCGAGAGATTGATGCAATGGGTCAAGGAGCGCCGGCCGGCAACGGAGGTCATATGGGCCCCGCAAGCCGGCGAGACGGCCTCAGTCCTCCACTGATCCGATGGCACTAGCCCGCGGATTGCCTCCCATCGACCATCGATAGGATCGTACGGGCGAGATCGGCAGGGGACTCCACCAGCCGGTCCGCGCCGGCGGTTAGAAGTTCGTCGCGGGTGCCATAGCCCCAGAGCACGCCAAGACTGCGCATGCCGACCGCATGGGCGCCGGCAATGTCATGTCGGCGATCCCCGACCATCAGGCTGCGCGACGGCGACAGACCGTGCCTGGACAGAACATGGGCGAGCAGCTCAGGCTTGTGGTCCAGCGCGCCGCCCGGCACCGAGCCGTCGATGCCATCGAAGTATGGGGCAAACGCCAGATGGTCCAGGATGCGGCTTGCGAACACCGCCCTTTTCGATGTCGCGAGGTAGAGTTGCAATCCGGTCCGCTTCAGCTCTTCGAGGGACTTGCCAATTCCCGGATAAGGCACGCTTCCGAGCAGCCCGCTTTCCCCGTAGTGCCGACGATAGGCGGCGACCGCCTCGCCGACCCTGTCGTCCCCGTAGGGCCGCAGCAAGGTCTGCATCACTTCCTCGAGCGGCGGCCCGATGGCCCCTCTTATGTCGAGGGCGTCATCCGGTTCATGTCCAAGGGCGCGCAGCGCCGCCAGGCAGCTTGCCAGAATGCCGGGCTGCGAATCGATCAGGGTGCCGTCGAGGTCGAGAAGAACGGAGCAAGCCATGATCCGAAGATAGCGGGCGCAAGCGGACGAGCACAAATTTGCCCGGCGTCGGCAGGGTGCTCCCCACCCGCCGAGAATCCTCGAAGATCGCTTCCCGGTTCACCAGCCTCCGCCCAGCGCCTTGAAGATCGTCACGACATCCTTGAGGACCTGGCCCTTGGCCGAAGCCAGCGAGTCCTGATTGCCGTAGAGCGACTGCTCCGCTTCCAGGACGTCGAGGAAGCTCGTGAGGCCCCGCGCATAGAGATCCTTGGCAAGCCCAAGGGCGTTGGCGTAGTCCGAAACGGCGCTGGCAAGCCTGTCGACCTTCTGGCGGTCGGCACGATAGTTGGCGAAACCGTTCTCCACGTCCTGCAGCGCGGTCAGCACGGCAGCGCGATAAGCGCCCGCCGCCTGATTGGCCTGGGCCACCGCGGCATCCGCCTGGTAGCTCAGCTTGCCGGCATTGAAGATCGGCAGCGTGATCGACGGGCCGATGGACCAGGTGCCGGGCACCCCGATGGAAATGCCACCGATGCTGGTTTGGCTCGCGCCAACATTGCCGCTGAGCGTAATCGCCGGCAGCAAGTTGGCCTGGGCGACACCGATGCGCGCCGTGGCAGCGGCAAGCTTGCGTTCGGCCTTCACGACGTCCGGCCGGCGACGCAGCAGATCAGCCGGAATGCCGGCGTCGATCTGGCCCTGGAATTGAGGCAGGGCCTGGCGGACGTTCAGCCAGCCATCCAGCTCAGCCGGCGGCCGGGCCATCAGCACGGCGAGCTTGTGCCTCGCCTCGGCTGCGGCCGAGCGCAACGGCGGCAGGTTGGCCTCCGCGGCGGCAAGGGAGCCCCTGGCCTTGAGCCCGTCCGTTTCGGAAACCAGGCCGGCGCGCACGCGCGCCTGCGTGAGCGCAAGCGTGTCGCGATAGCCGGCGACTGCGCTGTCGCCGACCTCGAGGCGCGCCTGGGCGGTCCGCAGATCGATGTAGGCCTTGGCGACGTCGCCCAGCACGGAGAGTCGCGCCGAGCGAAGGTCGGCCTCGGCGGCCTCCGCGTCTGCCTTGTACGCCTCGACGGAGCGACGCGTCTTGCCCCAGAGATCGAGCTCCCAACTCGCGTCAAGGCCTATGCTCGAGGTCGTCGAGCCGACGACCGAGGTGCTGCTCGAACTCGCCACTGTCGTGGCATTGGCGCTGTTGCCGGCGACGCCGTAGCCGACCCCGCGCGAGGCAGTCCACGAGGCGCTGGCATCGACCGACGGGAACAGGCCCGACCTCGTCGCCCCGAGATCGGCACGCGCTTCACCCAGGCGATCGAGCGCCTGTGCGACGTCGAGGTTCTGCGCCGTCGAGGTCTGCACGAGCCTGTCCAGCGTGTCATCGCCGAAGGCCTGCCACCATTTGCTGTCCGCCCGCAGGCCACCGGACGATGACGGTTCGGTCCAGGCGGCCGGTACCGCGACCTCGGGGGTGTGGTAGTTCGGCCCGACAGTACAGCCCACGAGGAGGCTTGCCACGGCCATGAGCCAGAGTTTGCGGAATGCCGTCATCGCCGGATTGCCGCGCCGTTGGCGAGCGCCGGCGCCTTGATGAAGACATCGACCTGCTGGCCGATGTAGGCCGGCATGCTGTTGCGGTCGAACGTGTAGACCACCTGCAGCACGCGCGTGTCGACCCGCTCGGTGCTCGACCCCGTCAGCGACGTCTTGGGCTTCACGTAGGGCTCGACATAGGCGAAGCGGAGATCGGCGAAGAGGTCGCTGTTGCCGCGGATGAAGGCGCGCGCGGGCTCACCCTTGCGAAAACGCCAGGCGTCGTTCTCGTCGATGTCGACGCGCACGGCGAAGCGATCGGTCTCGCCCAGCAGCATCAACGGCGTGGAGTTGGCCGCCGCGGCAGCAAACTCGCCCTTGCGCAGATTGACCTGCAGCACCTCGCCCGCAAGGGGCGCGCGCACGACCCGGCGCGCCACGGCGACGCGCGCCGAATCGAGCTGCGCGTTGGCGTTTTCAAGGTCGGCCTTGGCCTGGGCGAACCTGGCCGAATAGATCGCCACATTGGCTCGACGCTTGGCGGTCTCCTCGGCGCTGACGGCGCGCGGATCTCCGATGCGCTCGACGTTGCGCAGCTGCTGGCGGTAGTCCTCCAGCGTCGCCTCCGCCTCCTTGACCTTCGCCTCGCTGGAGGCGACGGCTGTCTCCTTCACGCGCACCTCGGCCTCGGCGTCGGCGCCTTCGATCCTGAACAACGCCTGACCGGCTTCGACCTGCTCGCCGACCCCGACGTAAAGCTCCTGCACCACGCCCGACACAGGCGTCGCGATCTCGACGTTGCGACTGGCCGCCTCGATCAGGCCGGCGCCGGCGATGTAGGACTCGTAAGGCGCCTCGGCCGGCTGCGCCGCGGGCTCGGCGATCGCCGCCGGTCGGCCGCTGCGCGAAGCCACGATCAAGGCGAACGCCAGGCCGGCAACGGCAAGAACGGGAATGGCCACGCGCAGCAGCAAATTGAAGGACCGTTTCATGCGCCGGTGTCCATTTTGACGATGCGGCCATCGTTCATCTCGGCGATACGGTCGGCGTACTTGAAGATGCGGCTATCGTGCGTGACGACGATCAGCGCACACCCGTTCCTGAGCGCCATCTCGCGCAGGAGGCGCATGAGGTTGTCTCCCGTGGTCGCATCGAGCGCGCTGGTCGGCTCGTCGCATACCAGGATCCGCGGTTCGTGGACCAGCGCCCGGGCAATGGCGACGCGTTGCTGTTGGCCGCCCGACAGGTCGTTGGGACGGTTCGCGCCACGCCCGGCGAGACCCAGCCGATCCAGCGTATCGTTCGCCGTGGCGAGCGCACGGCCGCGACGGTGGCCGTTGAGCAGCAGCGGCACGGCCACGTTCTCCGCCGCCGTAAGCGTCGGAATCAGATTGTAGGACTGGAAGACAAAGCCGATCTCGACGCGACGCAGGGCTGCCTTGCCGGATGCGCTGAGTTGGCTGAGGTCGCGACCCAGCACCTCGCACACACCCGAGTCATGATCCAGCACCGAGGCGATGATGGAGATCAGGGTCGTCTTGCCGCAACCGGAAGGCCCAACCAGCATCAGGAGTTCACCCAGCGCCACGTCGAGATCGACGCCGCGCAGGGCCTTGACCTCGGCCTCGCCCCGGCCAAACGACTTGGTGACGCCGCGGCAGCACACGGCGGGTCCGCGATGCCGGTCAGCCACGGAACACCGTGGCCGGATCGAGCCGCATGACCGGGCGGGCGCTGAGGGCGGCGGCGAGCAGGCTGACCATCAGCACGGCGGCAGCGCTTGCCCCCAGGAGCCAATGATCAAGCTCGAAGGCGATGGCCGAGTCCTTGCTGCCGGACCCGAAGAGGCCTGCGGCGCCGACGCCGAGGCCGAAGCCGACCGTAGCGGCGGTCAGCGCCTGCAACGCGATCATGCCGAGCAGCAAGCGATTGCCCGCCCCCATCGCCTTGAGCACGCCGAAGTAGCGCAGGTGATCGAGCGTAAAGTTGTAGAACGTCTGGCCGGCGAGGCCTCCGCCGATCGCGAAGGCAATGACGGCCGAGACGGCGAAGTTGATGAAGATGCCCGACTTGAACAGGAAGAACTCCTTGCTCAGCCCGCGGAACTCCTCGCTCGTGTAGGCTACGAGGCCGGTGTACTTGCGAATGTCGGCGGCGACGCGCCTGGCATCCGCGGGGGCCTTGAGCTTGACCAGGATGAAGGACAGAAGCTTGCGCTCGGAGGCCAGAAAGGCCTTGGCGCGCGAATAGGTCGTGTAGATCACGGGTTGCGACTGGAACGATGGCGTTCCGAGATGCAGACCGACGATGGTGGCGCGCTTGTCGTTCAACTCCAGGGTCGAGCCGATGCCCAGCGGGGTCGACGGACCGGAGACGCTCGGGCGCGCGAGGCGGCCCCGTGCACTGGCGGCGTCGACCAACACGGCATCGCTCATGCGAAGATCGGCAATCGAGCCCTGCGCGAGTTGTGCCGGGCCGCCGATCAGGGTGGCGTCGTCGATGCCTATGATCTGGCAGGCGACGAAGTTGCCGTCGGCCAGTCGCGCCTTGATCGTCCCACGGTAGAACGGCACGGCCCAGGCGACGCCGGTGATGCCCTTGATGCGGTAAAGCTGCGTGTCCTGCAGCGGCTTGGCGTCATCGACGTTCTCGACCTTGGGATCCATCACCCACAGGTCGACAATCGGCAGCTCGGTGATCACCGCCGTGCTGCGCGACAGGATGCCGAGGAAGATCGCCGGCTGCTGCACCATCATGAAAGCGGTGAAAGAAAGCGCAGCGATGATGCCGAGATATTTGCCGCGCTCGTTCACGAGCATGGCCAACGCAAGACGTAACATCGCGCACAATGTGGTGAAGCAGACGCTCGGAACAAAGCCCGGTTTTGTAGCCAAGCGTTTCCACACCGGCGTCGGAAACGCCCGGAAACAAATCCAGCGTCATGCCGTGGTGTCGGGTTTCCCGATGTTTCGCGTCTGCCGGCAGAAATCGCCGGCAACAACTCAACACGCGGACCATCTCGACAACCTCCCTGCCGGCCCCGATATGGAGACGCATGACTGGCCGCCGAACTCTATTGCTGATTGTCCTGTTGCTCGCCGCGCTGTCGGCGATCCGCGTGTTTGCCGACTCCGAATTGCGCGCGCATCAGAACGAAAGCCGGGGCATCAATGCGCCTTTGCGGGTGCAGTGAGCCGCGGCTTGTTCCGCCAAACAGCCTGTCACAAATCAGTCGCGATCAGCCAGGTGCAGCGGCAGACGCAGCCGCGCGCACAGCCCGTGTGGGGAGCGATCATGCAAGGTCAGCGTGCCGCCATGGTCGCGCGCGATCTCGAGCGCGATGGCAAGACCGAGTCCGAAGCCGCCCGCTTGCTGACGTGCCGGGTCCGAACGATAGAACGGCTTCAGTACCGCCTCCTTCTCCTCGTCCGGGATGCCCGGCCCGTCGTCCTCGACGTCGATCTGCGCCATGGCTGACTCCGGAGCGCTCAGCCGCACCACGACGCGGGAAGCGAACTTCGTCGCGTTCTGCACCAGGTTCGTGACAGCACGCGCAGCCGCCTGGGGACGCAGATGCGCGTCGAGATTTCGAGGCCCCTCGTACTCGACGGAAAACCCCGCATCGGCGAATTCACCGCAGATCGTCTCCAGCAGCGACGGCAGATCGGTTCGCTGCCGCGCCTCCTGGGCCGTGACATCCCGCAGATTCGATACCGCATCGGAGATCGAGCTCTCCATCAGTTCGATGTCACGCAGCATGCCGCGCCGGAGGTCGGGATCGTCAACGTCTTCGCTACGCAGGCGCAGCCGGGTGAGCGGCGTGCGAAGATCATGGCTGATCGCCATCATCATCTGGGTGCGGTCCTCGATCAGGCGCAGGATGCGCTCGCGCATGCGGTTGAACGCGCCGGTCGCTCGCCGGATCTCGGCGGGCCCCTCTTCGGGCAGTGGCGCTCCCTGCCCGCCCAACCCGAATTTCTCGACGGCTGCCGCAAATCGCGCCAGCGGCGCCACCATCCTGAACGCCGCCCAGACGGAGAGCGCCACGACGACGGCCACCAGGAAGACCACGGGCGGCAAGAGCGGCAGCGGCGACGGTGGAGACGCCTCGAGTTGCACATGAATCAGCACATCGGCGCCGTCCGGCAAGCCAATGGCAAGGGCGAGGCGATTGCCCGGGTCATCGACGATCCTCTCGACCTTGGCGCCGCGCGGCAGTTCGCGCGCAAACAACGGCGCCAACACGTGGCTTCCCGCCTGCCCCGGCGGGGACGAAGGACCGACGGCGGGAGCCAGGTCAATCGTGATATCGCCCGCCCCATAGGCTGCTGCAAGCGCGGCTCGACCGGCGGGCGGCAGCCGTTCCATCGCCTGCACGAGTGCGCCGACCCGCGCCGCACTTCGTTGCAGGGGAGCCGGCGCCATCTCCTCCGGCAGGCGCACGACCAGGAACGTCGTGACGCCCAGGGCGACAACACCCGACACGAACACCAGCGCCGTGATCTGCGTCGCGATCCGGCCGGAGCGCAGCCAGCGAAGCACCTTCATCAGGTCGTGACTTCCGGTGTGAAAATGTAGCCGCCGCTGCGGACCGTCTTGATGAACTCCGGGTCGCGAGGATTACGCTCGATCTTTCGGCGGATGCGGCTCACCAGGATATCGATGCTGCGGTCCAGCGCAGCGCCGGCCCGACCCTGGGACAGGTCCAGAAGCTGGTCGCGCGACAGCGTGCGTCGAGCATGGCTGCAGAAGGCGACAAGAAGATCGAACTCCGCACTGGTCAAGGTAATGCGGCTGCCTTCGGGATTGCGCAGTTCCCGCGCGGCGACATCGAGGCGCCAGCCGGCAAAGCACATCACCGAGGGCGCAATGTCGGTCGCCGCCGGAAGGGCGCTCGCCCGGCGCAGAACGGCCTTGATGCGGGCGAGCAGCTCGTGCGGATCGAAGGGCTTGGGTACGTAGTCGTCGGCGCCCATTTCCAGGCCCACCACTCTCGCGACCGGCTCTCCGCTGGCGGTCAACATGATCACCGGCATCCTGGACTTGGCGCGGATGCGACGGCAGACGCTGAGCCCATCCTCGCCCGGCAGCATGAGATCGAGGATCATCAGATCGATGCGGGCTGCCTCCAGGATCTTGTCCATGCCACGAGCGTCGCCGGCAGCCGAGACGCGGAAACCATGCTTCTGCAGAAACCGCGAGACCATGGTGCGGATTTCGCGATCGTCTTCGACAATCAGGATGTGGGGCGAGTGGGCCATCGCCTGCAGTGTACATCGGCTTGCTGGGCAAGATCGCCCAGCTTCTGCGTCTCGAACATCAAACGCCAACCACGCCAAGCGATCCGGTGCCCGAGAGCGAGCCGGCCGCTCGGCGTGGTCGCCGCATCTCGCTCGACGCCTCCCGGGGAGGTGGGGGACGGAGGAGCCGAGGAGTGCGGTGGCTTCAGAGCGCCATCAATGGCATCGATCGTTCCAACAGCCGTAGCTGATCGGGCGACAGCGTCGCGATTGCCTTGCGCAACGGCACGGCAACTCTGCGCACCTGGGCGAGCCGGCGGGAAAGCATCTCCTCCACGGTGTCCATGCGCTGGAGGATGGCCTGGTCTCCGGTTTTCCCTGCAAGCCTGGCGCAGGCCTGGCGATCCTCAACCTCGCCCACCGCGGCGGCATTCTCGAAATCCTGCCAGGCAGCGAGCTGCTCGGCGGTCAGGTTCAGGCGTACCTTGAGGTACGCACGCAGGGCGGCTTGTCGTGCCGTCATGTCGAGACAGCCCTCGGCGGCGGAGAACCGCTCGGCGCCGCCTGGCCCAGGCAGGAGCGGCGGCGGAAGCGGCAGCACGCCCATGCCGGCAAAGGCGATCGTCATGGGCAAAGGCGGTGGATGTCCTGAAAGGACGGGCGGCGCCGGCAAGAATGGCGGCGCGGGCTGTACGTCCGCAGGGGGCGCCGGGACACCGGGAACAGGTTGCCCCAGGCCCGAATTCGTCCACGCGGCCGCTGCAGTCGCAATTGCCGCTCCCAAAATCCAATTGAAACGAGACATGCACACTTTCCTCGAACAGGCAGGCGGACACTGCCACAGCCGCCTCGCAAAGGCGCGTTGGGCGGCCGGGAAAGTTGTGACGCGCGGTTTCTGACAAGGCCGGCGAAACAACCGGAAACAATAAGATGGGCCCTTCGCCTTCGCGAACGGCCTACTCTCGTTCGACGCGAAAACAGCAGCGTGCGTACATCGCATGAAAAAGGTGATTCGGTGCGGATCGAGCGACGATCAAAGAGGTCCTACCGGATCGGCTCAAAGGCCGTGACGCGCGTATCGGGAAGTGCGAGCGGGATCTTGCGCAGCAGCGGCAGCGCCATTCGCGTGGACGTTCACGGGCAGAGACGGACCTTGCCGCACACCGTTGACGGATCGTGATATGAGGCTGCCGCTCAAGTACATGTTGATTGCAGGTATTCCTGTTACGATCATTGGCCTCTATTTCGCGCTGGTCATTGCAACTCGCAATCTTCCACCAGGGGTGATCGTCGAGCCGGGCAGCCCGCCGGCGCGTCCCATAAATCTCAGATAGCAAGAGGCACGCTGTCGGAGGTCCCGGGTCCCGCACAGGCCGCGGGCGGAAACCTGCATCAGCCGTTGAAGGGCAGGCGCCGCCCGGGAAATTCATGCTACGCTGCAACCCGTGACGGAAGGGAGGCGTGCCCTGTCGTACGACCGACGTGCGGGCTGACGCACAGGGGCGCCAGCGGCGGGCCGGCGGGCTGCACAGGCTCATGCGGCGCAAATCGACCATCGCCTTCCTGATGACCCTGCCGCTGTTGACGTTGATCCTCGGGCTCGTGGCCTATCCCACGGGCTACGCGATCTATATCTCGATGCTCGACCGGCACATGACCCGGTTCGTCGGGCTCGGCAACTTCGCCTACCTGGTCAGCCGCGACTGGTTCTGGAGGGTCGTCTGGCAGACCTGCCTGTTGGCCATCACTGCCGTCGGCCTCAAGACGGTCATCGGCTTCGCGGCCGCCCATCTCATGCACAACATCCCGACCAGGGGCCAGCGCAAGTGGCGCGGCATGCTGCTGGTGCCGTGGGTGATCCCGCCGGCCATGAGCGTGCTCGCCTGGCGGCTGCTGTTCGATCCGTCGTTCAGCGCCTTCAACTGGATCCTCGAGCATCTCGGCATGGACCGCATCTTTTGGCTCGGCGAGACCGGCTGGGCGCGCTTCTCCGTCATCCTGGTGACCGTGTGGTTCAGCGCGCCGTTCTTCATGATCATGTACCTGGCGTCGTTGAAGTCGGTGCCCGAGGAGCTCTACGAGGCGGCGTCGATCGACGGCGCCACCTGGTGGCAGCGCACCCGCTACGTGACCTTCCCGATGACGCGCAACGTCATCGCCATCACCATGCTGTTCTCCCTGATCGGCAGCTTCGCCGGCTTCACCATCGTGGCCGTGCTGACCAACGGCGGCCCGCTCGGGGCGACCCAGGTGCTGGGCACGTTGTCGTTCCTCATCGGCATCATGAACGGCAATCTCCCGATGGGCGCCGCCGTGTCGCTGTTCATGGTGCCGGTCCTGGCGGTCGCCGCGACCCTCATCCTGCGCGGCATCGCCAAACGGGGCAGCGACGCCTGACGTCGTGCGCGGCCGGCTCGCAAGCCTTCCCTGACGGCCGCTGCTGGCCGCCGCGCTGGACCATGTCCCGCCGCTGGATGGACCGTCCTGGATCGGCTGGGGCGCCGCCATCGCTGACGACGAGAGCGCCGCGATCTTGCATCAGCCTTGGAACTAGTTTTACAGAATTTGCAGGCGGCCACGATAATTTCTTCGGCTCGCTTCAGACCCGTGGCGAGCAACCGCAATTCCCCAGATCCATCGTCATCGGTGAGTTTCTTAGCCTGCCACTGCTCTGCAGTCGCAGCTGCGCAAGAGTGAAGCCATTCAGCTTGAGCGCCAGGACGAATTCATCCCTGATATTCCGTTTTGGATATCGATGAGCCAAGATAACCAACCCCACGTCAGTTGCTGACTTCTTCTTCGCGTGTAGGTACACGCGACCCTCAATCTCCTCCACTACCGGATACTTTCTGCGAGATAGAGATTCCTACGAAGTCACCGCCCACGACCGTCAATGGATCCTTTTTGGGCGTACGAATGACCTCAGCCAAAAGCCAGGAGCAGATTGGCATAACAACGTTAGCGTCCATTGAATTTGGATCAACTTCGTGCGGATCGTGGCGAGCTCCTCGATTGCTTGCAATGTCATAGACCACTCGACAGGCACGCGGAATCGATACAGCCGAAGCGTATCGTCATAGGAACTATGAGAGAGCTGCCCTAGGTCCGTCATGACTCTATCGGCCTTAAACTTGCGGCCGGCGTCAAAGGTTACACTGCAGTGAGTTGCTACCGCCTTGAGAAGCGCTTCCACGAACTTTCCAGACTTCGAGATGCTATCTTCCCAATCACCTTGCCCAAAATCGGTTACAGCATTGGAGAAATGGCCTAGCGCTGCCTTCACATGCTTAGCGGGGAACATCGTAAGAGTAGGTCTATCGGGTCAGACATGGTTTCAGCCGCTCACTGCTTCCCGCCATGCGCCGGACAGTGAGTAGAACCCGTAGCGAGGTAAATCGATCCATCCTTCGTCTTTTGCACGAGTAGCATGAGCACCGTTAAAGGCGCCACCGAGGACCCCCTTCATTCGGTTCCAATCAGCAGTAAGCTCTTTGCCAGATACTCGTGCCAACCCTTCCTTGAGCTCTGTGCGCTAGAAGCAGTGTGAACTTCCGAGAGCCACTCTTGCCCTTGGCATACTTGTTCATGAAGGCGCGTGGATTGAGCAAAAAGACAAGTTGCCATGATGGGTTGGCGGTGAAGAAGCGCTGTCAACTTGCTCTTTCTGCCCACCCGATAGATGGGCATTAAACCGTCGTGTCGATCACATTGTCAGAACTTCGCCGTGATATCTTATTTCTCTCTTCCTCTTACGACCTTGGTACCGTGGCCGCCGTCATCTGGATCAAACGGGTGCTTCTGGATGTATCAAGGTTCCCGCCTTACCTCTACGGTAAGGTACCTTGCGCGTTTAGACGCCGTGCCAAGTTCCGGAACGAAAAGTGATTCCGCGTTTAGCGAGATGGGGATGCGAGCGCGCCCACCTTCCTCCAACTTGTAAGGAAACCCTCTTCCCAAAGAACGATCAGCGCTTGCGTCGCCGTCTTTGCAATTCTTGTCTTCTTACTTGCCATAGACCCATTTTCCTTCGACCTTCTTTCGGCTTAGCTGGCCGCCTTTTCAGAGGCCAGCACAAACTCCAGATAGTATGTGACGGGATACGGTAACCCTGCGGCACTTCGGACGCAGCAACGTCACCCAAGTCTTACGTTTATCGAAGCAACCTTGTCCTTCAGTGAGGACGATATCAGGGACAGACACACGGTTCTTCTTGGCCGATTAATATGAGCGCTCCCCCTGCTCGAACCCTCTGTAGACTTGCCCACTGGAGGAGACCCTGCTCTCCAGCGCTGTCAGGATATTAGAAATCTCGCTCTCAGAGCCCTCAATGGTGATCACCGATCCGGTTTTCGACTTTATCGTCGCCTTGGGCATACAGACACTCGACTATTATCAGCGATTCAGTCAGTCTGCATTATGTAAATAACAGAATCGTATCGTCGAAAGTCTGGGAAGGCATATCTGCAGAGTAGATCAATGGTTGTAGTTAAAAGACGGACTCTTCAATCGTACTCGTAATTCCCGGAAGGCGCCCAGCTGTCCGATTCAGGCGTAACGTTCGCGATGCTGACGGCGACACACCTCTACCTTGGCGCTGGCCGCGCCGCCCCTAGCGTGCCGCACAACGCGGCCGACCTCAATCGCCCGACCGATTCAGTGAGGTGCTTTCGATCACGTTGCGCGCCTTGTCGATCTCGCCCAGCCCGACATGGTTCACGGCGAGATGGACGTAGAGCGGCGCAAAGCCGGGAGCCTTGCGGATGCCGAGGGTGGCGTAGGTGACGCCGTCGGCGTGCGGCGCGCGCACCGCTAGTCTTCGCGAGGTTCAGGAGCACAGTCCGCCGAGGGCGAGTCGCGCAGGCTGAGTCATGCAGCGCCTACCAGGAGATGTTCGGTGGCGCTTTCCGGCTCGCCCGTCTGGGTCTCGATGAAGGAGAGCGCGGTCAGCGCCGACATCGAAATGGGGATCTGAGCTGGCATTGAACGGTCTCCGCGCGGGATGACTGAACAAACCCGATTGCGATTCCGCCCAGACGTTCCAGGTTGACTCGGGCTTTCCTGTTGACTGGCCTGGCACGGCAGCGCAGCGTCGGCCGGCTTCTTCCGATTATTGCTAACTGGCGATGTCCGGACTGTCACCCCGAGCGTAGCGAATGACCTTCGATCGGCCGCCACAAGAGCCGTACCCTCGCTGCGCTCGGGATGACGCGGGGCAGTATCAGGTCACTCGGTCCGGTCTAGCGGTCGAGGAACCCGGACCAGCACGCAGGAGGACGACCATGGCCAACGACGCGATGTACAAGCAGATGTCCGCCAAGCCGGGCTTCGTCGCCGCGCTCGACCAGAGCGGCGGCTCGACGCCGGGCGCGCTGCGCGCCTACGGCATCCCGGACAGCGCCTGGCACGGCGACGAGGCCGAGATGTTCAGGCTGATGCACGAGATGCGCGTGCGCATCATGACGCCGCCGTCCTTCAGCGGCGCCAAGGTGATCGCCGCCATCCTGTTCGAGCGCACCATGGACGGCGAAGCGCAGGGCCAGCCGGTGCCGGCCTTCCTGTGGCAGGAGCGCGGCGTCGTGCCGTTCCTCAAGGTCGACAAGGGCCTCGAGGCCGAGAAGGACGGGGTCGCCCTGATGAAGCCGATGCCCGGCCTCGACGCCCTGCTCGAGCGCGCCGTCGCGCTCGGCGTCTTCGGCACCAAGATGCGCTCGGTGATCAACCTCGCCTCGAAGCCGGGCATCGCCGCGATCGTCGCCCAGCAGTTCGAGGTCGCCGGCCAGATCGCGGCGCACGGGCTGATGCCCATCATCGAGCCGGAGATCTCGATCAAGAGCCCCGACAAGGCCGGCTGCGAGGCCCTCCTGCGCGACGCGCTGCTCGCCCGGCTCGACGCCCTGCCGAAGGGCGCGCAGGTGATGCTCAAGCTCACCCTGCCCGAGACCGCCGACTTCTACCTGCCGCTGATCAAGCATGCCGGCGTCGCGCGCGTCGTGGCGCTGTCCGGCGGCTACACGCGCGCCGAAGCCTGCCGCCGCCTGGCCGCCAATCACGGCATGATCGCGAGCTTCTCGCGCGCCCTGACCGAAGGCCTCACGCGGTCGATGAGCGACGCCGCAGTTCGACGCGGCGCTGGCCGCTTCGATCGACGAGATCTACCGCGCGTCCGCCGTCAAAGCCGACCCTGTCGCGTTCCGCGCCGCGTAGAGCGTCATGGATTCAGGCTCCTCTCCCCCGGTGGGGGAGAGGTGGGTGAGGGTTGCGCACAGCCTTCGAGGCCCCCTCACCAGCCTCTCCCCCTGGCCGCGCCTCAGAAGGCGCTGAGGGGAGAGGAACATGGCAAATCGAACCAAGCCACGGCCGGATCCTGAAGTTCGACGACCTGCCGGAGCCCTACCGCGCCAACGTCAACACCGACCCGCCCTTCGCGGCAAGGCCGGCGATGCTCCGGCGCTGAGCCCGGCCGAGATCGACGACATGGTTGCCTTCCTGAAGACGTTGACCGACCGCCGCGCGGCCAAGCCCTGAACCCGCGCGCCGCGGTTGCAGACGCCAACCTGGCCAGGCGATGCGCGCGGACTCGGCCACGGCGGCGCCTTGATGGTCAAAAAACACGGGTGGAGCAAGGCCGACACCGTAGGGTAGAAACCGAATCGTCCGACGCGGCCGCACTTACAGGCTTCATGCCATGACCAGCCTCTCCCCGCGATCGAAGGGGGTCCCGTTCAATATCAGCCTCTTGACGCTGATGCTCGTCGTCGTCGGTGCCTTGTCGGCCTCTCTGCTGGTCCTGGGCTGGCACACGACGAGCACCCTCGAAGAAGCGACCATCGATCTGCGAATGGCCGCACTCGACGAAGTCGGTCACGAACTGGCTGACCGGAAACTTTCGATCGACGGTGTTCGTTCAACAGGCCCTGGCGGCGACACCGGCCTTCGCCCGGCGTGACGGGGCGGCGGATGGGGCCGAAGTCCGCCGGCAGCTTGCCGATATTCTCGGCCGCCGCCCGGCAATTGCCGCCGCCTACGCGGGATACGCGGACGGCAGTTTCGACTATGTCGGGCAGATCGCGCTCCTGACCGACTCGCTTCGGCGCGACATGAACGCGCCGCCGGACGCGACGCTGTTCGCCAGGGTCCTGCCCGGCGGGACCGGGCCGCGCTCCGAGACCTGGTCGTTCATGACCGGCAGCGGAACACAGGTCTCGGAGGAGCGCCGCTCCAGCGAATTCGATCCACGTCAGCGTCCCTGGTATCGCGAGGCGCTCGCCGCACGCGGTCCCGTCATGACCGAGCCCTATGCCTTTGCCGTCACCGGCACGCCCGGGGTCTCCGTCGCGACGCCGATCGGCGCGGGGTTGGGCGCCATCGGGTTCGATTTCACCCTGGAAAGCCTGTCGCAACTGGCCGCCGAGCACAAACCCACGCCCAACGCGATCATCATCGTGGCGACGGGCGCCGGGAATGTGCTCGCTGACCTCGTCCCATTGCCCTCCTCGCGACCCGTCGTGCGCTCTGGCCGACTCCGCCGTGCGCGATCTGTTGCACGGCGACCTGGCGGGCGTGACCCGGCGCGCCGACGGTCGGCTCGACCTGCGGCGCCGGATCGGCGACGAGGATTGGGAGATCCTGATCGATCCAATGCCGCCGGTTTTCGGCGAGCGCTTTTTCGTGGCCGCCGCCGTCCTGGTGGCGGACATCACCACACAATCGCGCGGGCTGTTCGTCGAGTCCGTGGCGGCGGCCCTGGTCATCATCGTGGTGGCCGTCCTGGCCATCCTTGTCGTCTCGCTGCTCCTGTCCGGCGCGATCCGAGCGCATTGCCCGCAAGACCGACCGCATCCGCGATCTCGACTTTACGGATCGGGTGCCGGTCAGGAGCCGGATCCGCGAGATCCGGCAGCTCTCGGAGTTGGTCGAACAGATGCGCGACGGCCTGGAAGTCTTTGGCCGCTACGTGGCGAAGGATCTCGTTCGCCAGATCATGCGCTCTCCCGCGACAGCCGGCGTGGGCGGCGTGCAGCGCGAGGTGACGGTCCTGTTCTCCGACATCGAGGGCTTCTCGCGCATCAGCGAAGGCATCCCTCCCGGACTTCTGACCGACCGGCTGTCGCGCTACTTCGATGCCCTGGCCGCGCCGATCGCCGCCAACAGCGGAACGATCGACAAATTCATCGGCGACAGCATCATGGCCTTCTGGAATGCCCCCGCAATCGACGAGCGCCATGTCGAGCATGCCTGTCGCGCCACGCTGCTGGCGGCGGCGGCGAGCCGCAGCCTCAGGGAGAAATGGCACCGGCGGGAACGGCCGATATTCCATACCCGGTTCGGGCTGCACACCGGCTCGGCCGTCATCGGAAACGTCGGCGCCCGCGACCGCATCAACTACACGCTGGTCGGCACGGTCGTGAACCAGGCGTCGCGGCTGGAGGCGCTCAACAAGGTCTACGGCACCGAAATCCTCGCCAGCGGCGAGGTGGCAGCGCTGACCCGCGCATTCTTCGCGTGGCGCCATATCGACCGCGTGATCCCCGTCGGCACCGACGGTCCGCTGGATGTCTTCGAGTTGATGTCGGAGAAGGTGGATGGACCGGCCGATCCATTCCTCGAACGATGGGACCGCGCCAGAGCGGCCTATGCAGCGGGAGACTTTGCCGACGCGATCGGCCTGTTCGAGGCGGCGGCCTCCCTGCGACCGGCCGACGGTCCATGCGGCGTCATGCTCCAACGGTGCCGGCAACTGACAGACGCCCCCGCGGGTACGCCGTGGGACGGCGTCTGGCGTTTCCAGAGCAAGTGAGCCGTCACGCGATCGGGGCAAAATATTTCTCTTCATTTCCTTTTTTATTACTAATATTTTTTCTATTACACATTCTTAACTTCCTTCCCTAACATTATTACCTCTCATTACTTCTATCCACTCTCCTTTTATACTTATCCTTCTTTCCATATCTCTATCTATTACATTCTCCATTACAAATTACTCTACTACCTGAGCTAACTTATCAACTGCGCCAAGCTGCTCTCGCAAGTACGTGCCGCGCGGCCGCACCGATCTCGCACGGTTTCCGTCAGAGACCTACCGCATTGTCGATTGCAGCGACATTGTCGACTACAAGCGCGATTTCCAGAGCTCCCACCAGTACTATCGCCGCTCGCCCGTCACGCCGAGCGTAGCGAGGGGCCTTCAAGCCAACAGGAAAGGTCCCTCGCTTCGCTCGGGATGACACCGTACCCTGTATCGCGCCTGTCTCTGCGCTAACGGAGAATGTCCGCCGCCGCCGGTCCCCCAACCCCGGCGCGCCCCGCAGGAACGTCGTCCCCCACGGTTGATGCTCCTGCTTGCGGTACATGAAGCCCGCCAGCGCGTCGAACGCGGTGGTGCTGCACTTATCGATGGCGAGCTTAGCGTTGGCCCGCGCGGCGATCTCGTAGGCGTTAAGGTCGTCGGGTGAGCCAAGACCTCAACGCTTCGCGACTGCCAGGGCTGCATGAAGTTGTTCGTTACGTATTCGCCGATCTTGTAGCCCATGTCGCGCGCAACCTGGGTCGAGAAGCGCCAATGGAAACCAGCCCAGATTCGCGCTTCGGAGACCTCATCGACAAAGGCGTGCACGTTTTTCCAGCGATGGACGACACCCGGTGCCGTTGGGCTCGTCATCGTAACTTCGGGAAACTCGGCTGTTCCGAACACCGTCTGCACGACGCCCGCGAGGGCTGGCGCTTTCGATGCAGTGCGCACACGGGTACTCTGGATGCATCGGCGTCGCGGCGAAAGGCTGCCAGACAGCGTCGCGCTCGGTGGCCGCGTTGCCATCGATGTCACCGTTGCGAATGGCGGTGATGGGCCGCCAAAATTCGTAATGGTACTTGGCATCGAACACCGCAATCAGGGAATCGGCCCTAGCGGCTGCCACAAGTGCAAACAGGCGGGCGGAATTGATGATGTTCAGCCCCTTTGCACTAGCAATTTGTCGGACGAGCGGGTAAAAGACTCTTCCGTCAATCGCCAGCCAGAAGAGGGCATCCTCGCTCTGCCGTGCCGAGCGTTTGCTGCTGGTGCGGCCGCCGAATTCCTTCATCTCGTTGTAATTTGCGGCCCAATCCAGGCTGTTAAGCGCGATCGGAGGCGCGGGGCGGAACTGGGACGCGCTCGTCAGAGCGAATGGCTTTACCCTGGGCCACTGCGGTACTGCCGTGGCCGCGGTCGGCACATAGACTCCGGGTGCGGTGCGCGGACGGTAGGTGTTCGGTGCTTTCGCGCCGTCGTTTGCCCGCGTCTTCCAGTATTCTCGACGCAACAGCGTCGCCCAGCTTGAGTGCCTTCGGTCTTGGCGGCACTGTCGGGAAGCTTGGCGAGGTAGGCCACGAGCTGGGCCTTGATATCTTGGGCCTGCCTGCGGGTCGACGCCGATAAGGACTGTTGCTGCCGCGGTGGCTGCGGCGGCTTCCTTCAAGGCGGTCGGCGTTGCGGGAAGCCTGGACCAGATACGGCTGATACCTTGCGCTCGATCGAGTTGACGGCATCGAACATGGCAAGATGCGTCATGGCGATGACCCGCTCGGCCGGAGGCGGTCCCATCTTGTGACTGACAGCAAAGGCAACGGCCTTGTCGTTCCAGTCGCTGATGACGTCAGCCGATGCGGGCGGTACCGCACCGAGCAGCGTAACGGCCACGAGAGCGGCACGATAACTGGCTTTCATGAGGGCTCCCTGCGCATTTGCGGCAGTTGCGACCGCATGCGACAATTCTTGCAGGCGACGCTCCTCGAAGTACTGGGGAAGTTCCGGGAAGTTTCCGGGAATTTCGGAGGCCAGTGGCGCATGGCCGCAGATGGGAAAATCGCGTTTGGCTCGTTTCGCTTCGACACACGAACCGGACAGCTCTGGCGCAACGACCGTGAGGTGAAGCTCACGCCTCGGGCGGCCGCCGTGCTACAGGCGTTGGCTGATCGGGCGCAGCAGGTGGTCACCAAACAGGAGTTGTTAGACCGGGTCTGGGGTGGCATGGCGGTCGGTGACGACGCGCTCACGTCTTGTATCCAAGAGCTTCGAAGCGCTCTCGGCGATGACTTCCCGACGGCCCGCGCGTCATCGAGACCCGCCACAGGCGCGGGTACCGGTTCATGTTGCCGACATAGCCCAATCGCCAGTTCCGGGCACCGGCTCGCCACAACAGACGAGCGCTATTCTCGAACCAGCCCGGCTGGTCGGGCGCGACGCCGAGCTTGCGGAGCTTGCGCGGCATTTTCGACAGAGGTGTGCACTGGCCGCCGCCAGGTGGTGTTTGTGACCGGCGAACCCGGCATCGGCAAAAGCGCGCTCGCCAACGCATTTCTGGAGCAGACTCACGGAGCGTTCACGCGGTCAAGATAGCACACGGGCAGTGCCTCGAGCATCATGGCGTCGGCGAGCCCTATCTACCGCTGATCGAGGCACTGACGCGGCTCGCCGGGCGCGCCGGACGGATCGGCTGTGAGGGAGATCCTCTCAATTCAGGCACCAAGTTGGCTTGGCCCAGATGCCGTCGCTGTGGACCCGCGCCGAACGCCGTACGTTCGAGGCGCGGGGACAGCCGACGCGAGAGCGCATGATGCGCGAACTCACGTCATGCGGTCGAAGCAATCACATCCGACGCGCCGCTGGTACTCAAGCTCGAAGATATTCACTGGAGCGATGCATCTACGCTCGATTGGATCGGCCACGCCGCGCGCCGGCCGGAGCCCGCGCAGCCTAATGGTGCTCGCGACGTTTCCGCCCGGCCGACGCGGCGGCTACCACGGCAGGCCTCGATCGCCTCGTGACGGAGCTTGCGCTGCACAGATCATGCCGGGAAATCGCACTCCCTCCGCTCGGCCCGCAGGCCGTTGAAAGCTATCTAAGAATCCGGCTGGGGGATGGCGTCGGCGCCATGTCATTGGCGCCAGACGGCAACGCTGGTGCAGCAGCGGACCGGGCGCAATCCGCTGTTCATGACCAGCATCGTCGACCAGCTTGCTCAACAGGATCTCGCGGGACGAACGCCTGCGGCGATTGGGTCAATCCCGCAAGATGTGCGGCGGTTCATCAATCGGCAGATCGACGAGCTCGCCGAGGGCGACCGCGACCTCTCTGTCTGCGGCAAGCGTGATCGGCCGCGAATTCACGACTTCTGGTCGCCGCGGCCGCGGCGGCGCGAAAGGTTGGTGAGGTCGAAGACAGCTGTGCGCGCCTAGCGCGGCTGGGTGTATTCATTGCCCAATCCGATCCCACAGTGCCAGCCACATCGATGCCCCGCCCGGACGGCACGCCCGTCCTAGTCTTATTCGTTTCCGACACGATCTCTACCGCGAGCTCTTCTACGATCGCCTGCCGGCAATGCGACGCGCGCTCAGCCATGCGCGCGTGGGCTCCTGGCTTCAGGTTGCGTGGGCCGGCCGGCTCGACGCAATCGCGTCGGAACTGGCCGAGCACTTCGAGCGCAGTAACGAGCCGGTACGTGCGATCCCGCACCATCAGAGTGCCGCCGCCAAAGCTTTGCGACGGAGCGCCAATGAGGAGGCCATCCGGCATCTGCGGCGCGCGCTTGACCTGATCGGATATGTTGCGGACGAGGTAGAGCGAACCAAGTTCGAAGTCGAATTGTTGGTCAACCTGGGAGCGGCCTTCATAGCGACTCGCGGATTTGGCGCACCGGAAGTATTGGAGGACTATTCCAGGGCGGAGACGCTTGTGCAAACGTCTGGGCGATCGAGCAGAGATCTTCCCGGCTCTGTGGGGGCAGTGGTTATTTCGGTGGGGACGGAGCGAAGTCGACACCGCTTGGCAATTTTGCGAACGGCTGTTGTCTCTCGCCCAACAGTCCGGCGATGCCGGGCTCAAGCTGCAAGCGTACCACGCCTCGTGGGCGACCTCGTTCGGGCTGGGCAAGCTGGCCGACGTTTGTGCACACGCGGAAGCGGGACTTGCCCTCTACGATGGGACGGTCCATCGGGGGATGGCTTCAAACTACGGCAACCATGACGCCGGCGCGTGCGGGCGCTACTTCACAGCATTGTCGCTGGCACTCGCGGGCGAGGATAAGCGTGCATGTCTTATGGCTGAAAACGCGATTGCCGTAGCGCGAAACCTTAACGATCCGTTTTCGCTGGCGCTGGCTCTCTACTTCGCGTCGGCCACGGCGCAGGTTCTAGGCGATACTGCGCTCGCCGCTCAACACGCCAAAGCGAGCCGCCAACTCGCAACAGAGCACGATCTTGCGATGCCGAGAGCATGGAGCACGGGGATCATCGGATGGTGCGCCGCCGAGAATGGCGACCTCGAACAAGGCGCCGCTTTGCTGACCGAAGCGATCGCCGCGTTGAATGCCGCGCATTCTCGGCATTTCATGGTCTATCTGCTGGGATTGCTGGCGCATCTTCATATCAACCGCGGACGTGAGGCGGATGCGAAGAGGGCGGTCGAGGAAGGGCTCGCGCTGGCCGATGCAGGCGGTGAACGCTTCTACAGTGCCGAGCTTTTGCGGCTCAAGGGCGAGGTACAAGCCCGTTCGCCAGACGATCGAAAGCATCAGGCACGACAGTCCTTTCAGGCCGCAATCGAGCTCGCGAGGAAACAGGGAGCCACCACCTTGGAATTGAGGGCAACGGCGAGCCGTTGCCGCTGGCCATTTCGCTATGTCGGCCAGTGATTGGTGATTTCGTCTCTACTTTAGCGCAGCGACGTCCGCCGCGCTCGGCTCCTCCAGCCCCGCCGCGACCCGCAGGAACGTCGTGCCGCGCCGCTGATGCTCGGGCTTGCGGAACATGAAGCCCGCCAGCGAGCGCTCCACCTGGCCCGGGGCGATGCGCGTGGACTCCTCCAGCGCGGCGCGCGCCTTGGCGATCTCGCCCAGCCCGACATGGTTCACGGCGAGATGGGCGTAGAGCGGCGCGAAGCCGGGCGCCTCGCGGATGCCGAGCGTGGCGTAGGTGACGCCGTCGGCGTAGCGCCGCGCGCAGCCGCTGGCCATCGCGAGGTTCAAGAGCACGGTCGGCCGCAGCGGATCGCGCGGGCTGAGCCGCAGCGCCTCCAGGAGATGCTCGATGGCGCTTTCCGGCTCGCCCGACACGATCTCGATGAACGAGAGAGCGGTCAGCGCCGCCATCGAGTGGGGGTTGAGCTCGTAGCTCCGCTGGGCCGAGGCCAGGGCCTCGTCGATGCGGTCGCGATCGGGGGAAAAGGCCAGCAGGAGGCCCTTGGTGCTGTGGGCGAAGCTCAGCGAACGGTCGATCTCGATCGCGAGGTCGGCCGCCCGCATGCCGTCGCGCCACGCCGCGGCGCGATCGGCGGCGGTGGCGAAGGCCAGGTGCTGCCACTGGGCGAAGGCCAGCGCGCAAAGCGCCGTCGTGCTCCGGGGATCGATGGCGAGCGCGGCCATGGCGTCGGCGATGGCGGCCTCGCGCAGCCCCTTGTCCGACTTCGACCAGGACTCCCAGGCCTTGGCGCTCGCCCGGACGGCGATCTCGTAGGCGTTGAGGTCCTCCGGCCGGCGGCGATGGATCTTCTCCGTCTCGGCATCGAGGATCTGCGGCGCGATCGCGCGGACGATGCTGCGCGTCAGCTCCTCCTGGACGGCGAAGATGTCCTCGAGCACCCGGTCGTAGCGTTCGGCCCAGATGTGGCCGCCGCTCAGCGCGTCGATCAGCTGGCCGGTGACGCGGACGCGATCGGCCGCCTTGCGGATGCTGCCTTCCAGCACGTAGCGCACGCCGAGCTCGGTCGCGACGTGGCGCACGTCGACGGAGCGTGCCCTTGTAGGTGAAGGTGCTGTTGCGGGCGATGACGAAGATCTCGTGGAACCTCGACATCTCGGTGATGATGTCCTCGGTGATGCCGTCGGTGAAATACTCCTGCTCGGGATCGGCCGCACATGTTGGTGAAGGGCAGGACGGCGATCGACGGCTTGTCGGGCAGCGCCGGCGGCGACGCGAGCGCCGCGACGGAAGGCGAAGCGCCCCTGCCCGGCTCTTCCGGCCGGTCCGCCCCCGACCAGTCCGCCCCCGACCAGTCAGCAGGCGACCATTCGACGCGGAAGGCGCGGATCGGCCGCTCGATGTTCTTCAGCGCCAGGCCGCCGAGATCCTCGAAGCTCGCCTTGATGCCGGCCCGCCACCGCGTCGCGCATGTTGCCCGAGATCACGATGCCGCCGGCCGGCGCCGCGCCCTCGAGGCGGACCGCGATGTTCACGCCGTCGCCGTAGAGCTCGTCGTCGTCGACGATGAAGTCGCCGAAGTCCAGCCCGATGCGGAACACGATGGCGGTCTCCGCCGGCTGATCGCGATTGGCGTCGGCCATGGCCTGCTGGATCTCGATGGCGGCACTCAGCGCCTCGACCGCGCTGGGGAACTCGATCATGCGCCGTCGCCGGTGAGCTTGATCAGGCGGCCGCGGCGGCGCCTGACGATGGGCTCGATGCGCCCGGAACGATGCGCCTTGAGGCGAAAATGCGTGCCGCTTTCATCGGCGCTCATCAGGCGCGCGTAGCCCACGACATCCAGCACCATGATGGCCGTCAGTCGCCGTATCACTTGCTCTGGGCTCACGGGGCTTCCCGGGTCGGCTGGATGAAGCGCGAGACTTGGCTCGGCGGCGTGCTCACGAGCGGTTTAATGGCTTTGCCTCCGGACCACAATCTGCCCCTGCGAGCACAGGACGCCATGCAGGCCGCGGGCCAGCCGCGCAAGGACAACACGCCGCGTCATCAGAAGGCCACAGGGATAACCGTCTGCCGGAACCGGGGCGGCTCACGCGTCGAGCGTGAGCGGCTCGGCCGGCACGGCGATGCACGGCAATATCTGTCCCGCCTCGAGCGGGGCGTTGGGCGGATGCAGGTAGCGCACCGAGCCGGACAGAAGGCGCGTCACGCAGGTGCCGCAGCTTCCCGCCCGGCAGCCGAAGTCGATGGCCACCGCGTGATCCTCGGCCAGCTCGAGCAGCGGCGAGTCGCAGCGGCTCCACTGGGCGGTGACGCCGGAGCGCTCGAACGTGACATCGAAGCCGCAGTCGGGCTGGGTGGCGGCCCCGCGGACGGTTCGCCTGACCGCCGCCGGACCGAAGGCCTCGGTGTGCACGCGATCGGCCGGGACGCCCCAGTCCTGGAGATCCCGCGTAACGGAGTCCATCATCGCCGCGGGCCCGCAGACGTAGAAGTCAAAGGCGTTCGACGGCAGCAGCCGCTTCAGGGCGCCGAGGTCGATATGGCCGACCTCGACACCGGGATCGTCCATCGGCGGCGCCGGCCGCGAGTAGAACACGCGCAGGCGGACATTGGCGTGCGCCCGGGCAATGGCCTCGAGCTGCGTCCGCATGATGTAGTCGCGGCCATCGCGAACGCCATAGAGCAGCCAGGCCTCGCGGGGCGCCGCCGCCGCGGCGATGCCCTTCAGCATGCCAAGGAGCGGGGTGATGCCGATGCCGCCGCCGATCAGCACGACCGGCCGGTCCTGTTGCGTCACGTCGAGGGTGAACGTGCCGGCGGGCGCCTTCACCTCGATCCTGGCGCCGACCACGAGCCGGTCGTGGAAGTGGGTCGAGGCGAGTCCCGCCCTGACCGGCGGGTCTTCCGGACGCGAGCCGATCCGCCTGATCGTGACGCGGTAGTGGTCGGCCTGGGCGGTGTCCGACAGCGAATAGGACCGCACGACCGGGCGCTCGACGCCCGGAACCGCCAATCGAACGGTCAGGAACTGGCCCGGCAGATACGGCGGCAACGGCTGCCCGTCCTCCGGCGCGAGGTGAAACGAGGCGACGTCCTCGGTCTCGCGACGCTTCTCGCGCAGGATGAAAGGGCGGAAGCCTGGCCAGGCCGGGCGCTGGGCGGCCGGCTGGCGCGCCTGCGCGCCCACCCGCTGGATGCGCTCCTTGAAGTAAGTCCCGCCAGTCTTCGGGCAGCGCCGCGACACGGACCATGCGCTGCAGCCCCTCGAGATCGTCCTTGTCGCGGGCATAGAGGCGCGTGATCTCCGAGACCGGCAAGGAGTCCCTGGCCCGCTCGATCAGAAGCACCTCGTCTCCGGCCGCGATCCCGCCTTCGGCGAGCACCCTGAAATAGAACCCGAGGCGGCCGCTCGCGAGGAAGCGCTTCGCCATGTCGTCGCGACCAAATCTCAGCCCGAGCTTGAAGCAGGGCAGTCGCGGCTGGGTCACCATGACCTCCGCCGAGCCGATGCGAAAGCGGTCGCCGATCCGCAGGGCCTCCTCGTCCAGCCCCTCGGTGGTGAGGTTCTCGCCGAAGATGCCCCAGGACAGGGTCGTGTCCGGAAGCTCGCGACGCCAATAGTCGTAGTATTCGGCCGGATAGACGTAGGCCGCCTTGTCCGGTCCGCCATGCACCGACAGATCGGCCTGGCGGTCGCCGTCGAAGTCGAGCGACCGCAGGGGGATCCGGCCGGATACCGGCGCCTTGAAGATGCCGGTCGAGACCGCCTTGCCCTTCCATTGCACCGTCCGCGGCAGTCCCACGTTCACAGAAACGATCTTCATCGCCGGCTCCATGATTTCGCGATCCGCGCCTGGCGGCGCGCCATCGAGTCCCCGCTCCAGGTTCAGACCGCCCTCGGACGGGGCGCCACGGTCACGTCCCGCCGCCGCCACAGGGCGAGATAGCCCAGGCCCATCGCCAGCGCGATCGGCGCGGCGCCGAGCACGATGAACACTAGGTCGCCCGGCAGGCGCAGCCATTCGAGCAGGCGCGGCAGCGCGCCCGCCGTGTAGGCCAGGCTGCGGGCGTGCCAATAGCCGTTCTGGACCGCGTCGTTCATCTGCAGGACGCCGGACGGGAACAGGCTCAGCACCAGCATCATGGCGAGGCCGATGTTCAGTCCCCAGAAGCCGCAGCGGACATAGCGCTCGAGCCGCGCCCAGGTCGCCTCGTCCGTCGATTCGCGCAGGACGAAGACCATCAATCCGACGCCGAGCATGCCGAACACGCCCATCATCGCGGCGTGGCCGTGGTTGGGCGTCAGGTTGGTGCCGATCTCGAAGTAGCTCACGATCGGCATGTTGATGAGGAAGCCGAAGACGCCGGCGCCGGTGAAATTCCAGAAGCCGACCGCCATCAGGAAGAAGAACGTCCATCTGTGGCGGAACGGCAGGCCGGCCCGGCCCTGCGTGACGGTGACGAACTGCCAGGCGTCGAGGGTGATGACGGTGAGCGGCACCACCTCGAGCGCCGAGAAGGTCGCCGACAGCGCCATGTTGAGCTCGGTCTGGCCGTTGAAATACCAGTGGTGGCCGGTGCCGATCAGCCCGCCGCCGAACACCAGGACGACGTCGAGATAGATGGCGCGCAGCGCGGTGTCGCGCTCCACCAGCCCGAGCTCGAAGAAGACGATGCCGACGATGACGGTGATGAACAGCTCGAAGAAGCCCTCGACCCACAGATGGATGATCCAGAATCGCCAGGTGTCGACGATCGTGAAGTGGGTCGATCCGTCGTAGAACAGCGCCGGCAGGTAGAACACCGGGATCGCCGCCGTGGCGATCAGGAAGAACACGACGAGCCGGCGCCGCTGCGGATCGCCGAGCGCCGGCCGCACGTTGCGCCACAGCAGGACGAACCAGAAGGCGAGGCCCAAGGCGAGCAGGACCTGCCAGGCGCGGCCGATCTCGAGGTACTCCCATCCCTGGTTGCCGATCCACCACCACAGGCCGCCCAGCCACTGCAGGATGCCGGCCCATTCGCCGAGCAGGCTGCCGACCGCGACGAAGACGACGGCGCCGAACAGCAGGTTGATGGCGGTGCGCTGTCGGGCCGGCTCGTGGCGGGTCAGCATGCCGGCGACGAACAGAGCGCCGCCCATATAGGCGGTGGCGATCCACAGGATCGCGAGCTGCAGGTGCCAGATGCGCAGCAGATTGCTGGGGAAGAGCCGCGACAGGTCGAAGCCGTAGAAGTCGCCGGGCTCGGCGCGATAGTGCGCCACGCCGCCGCCGATCAGGACCTGGGCGAGGAACAGCAGGGCCGCCACCACCATGAACTTCAGCGCCGCCCGCTGCGTCGGCGTGGCGGGCACCAGGGACGGCGCGGCCGGCACGTGTTCCAGCAAGTGCTCCGGCACGTGCTCGGGCCGATGCCAGCCGAGCTGGCTGAACTTGCCGTAGGCGAGCAGCACGATGCCCGTCCCGGCGAGCAGGAACACCAGGCTGAGCGCGCTCCAGACCACGGCGCCGCTGGTCGGCCCGTTGCCGGCCAGCGGGTCGTAGGGGAAGTTGTTGGTGTAGGAGTGCGAGGTCCCCGGCCGCTCGGCCGTCGATGCCCAGGCTGTCCAGGCGAAGAACGCGGTGAGCGCGCGCAGCTCGCCTGGATCGTCGATCAGCCGGGCCGCCAGGCCGCCGTTGCGGGCCGGCGTCCGGAAGTAGTCCTTCCAGTACGCCACCTGGTGCTCGAACGACTGGGCGTCGACCGCCGAGAACCGGAGCACGCCGCTCGCGGCGTCGTAGCGATTGCGCTTCATCGTCCGCGCCACGCCGCCGTCGATCTCGGCGCGCTGCTCCGGCGTGAGGCCGGCATAGGGGCGCTGGAAGCGCGTTTGCGCGGCCTCATCGGCCGTCGCCAGCGCCCAATTGTGCAGATAGGTCGCCGAGAAGTCCGGCCCGAGATAGGCGCCGTGGCCCCAGATCGTGCCGTTAGCCATCAGGCCGTACTTGAGGAAGACCTGCTGGCCGGCGCTCACGTCGGCGCGGGTGAAGAGGACCTTGCCCGCCGGGTCGACGACCTGCGTGGGAATGGGAGGGGCCTGGCGATAGGCCTCGGCGGTCAGCCCGATCAGGACCGAAAAGCCGAACAGCATGGTGACGATCGCGAGGACCCGCCACCAGAACGAAAGCGGCCGGCCGGCCGTGGTCTGCGTTGTCGTCATGTCCGCTCCTCTGGCGACGTCGCTCCTTCACTCGCGACTCGTTCGACGGTCTTCCTTGCCGTCCGACGCGGGGCCGCGCCGGCGCAGGATCCGCATGACGGCAATGAACAGCAACGCCGCGACCGGCCAATGGAACCAGATCCTGTGCAGACCGGTGAAGACATTGATCAGGACCAGGAATCCCGCAACGACGAGGATCGCGGCAACGCCGCGCGGCAGGGTCGCGAACCAGTGCAGGACGGAACGCGACCACGCGGACGGTCCCGTCGACGGCTCGTCGGCGTCGCGAGGCCCCGGCGGGTCAGCCCGCGCGGCGGCCTCCGCCTGGCGGGCGAGGCCGCCGGCCATGGCCACCCGATAGGTGAGCACGGGCGCGACGTTCTTCATCGGCTGCGCGCCGAGACGGTCGAAGCCCACGGACAGCTTGTTGTGAACCTGATCGTAGACCGAGCCGGAGACCATGATGCCGCCGGGCTCGGCCAGATCCTGCAGGCGCGCGGCGATATTGACCCCGTCGCCATAGATGTCGGAGCCGTCCACCATCACGTCGCCCAGATTGACGCCGATGCGGAACCGCATGCGCGGCGCGTCGGCCGGGTCCGGCTCGCGGTTGGAAATCTCCTGCTGGATCTCGACCGCGCACTGCACGGCCTCGACGACGCTGGCGAACTCGGCGATCACGGCGTCGCCCCAGGTATTGACGATGCGCCCGTCATGGCGCTCGACCAATCCCGCCATGGCGGTGCGGTAGCGTTGCAGCGTCGCCAACGTTGCCGCCTCGTCCGCTTCCATGAGACGGGAATATCCGTGCACATCGGCGCACAGGACCGTGGTCAGCCGCCGTTTAACCTTGTCTGTCATGCGCCGCGCCAAAGGGATGGGGCAGCGACTGTAGCGCCACGGCCCGCTTTGGCCACAGCCGTTTTGCGGCGCGGTCCCGGCCCCTCTCCGCCTTGACGTCGCCGTGCCGGCTGCCAAAGCTGCCAACCATGATCGAGTGACAAAGGAGATGCCGGTGCTGCCTCTGGTCCTCTCGTCCGACTCCCACGTGTTCGAGCCGCCCGACCTGTGGCAGACGCGGATCGACGCGGCGTTCCGGGACCGCGCGCCGCGGCTGCAGCGGATCGACGGCGCCGACCAGATCGTGGTCGAGGCCGACCAGGTCCTGTCCGGGATCGGCCTGATCTCGAACGCCGGCGCGCGCTTCGAGGCGCCCGAAACCATCTCCGGCCAGGGCCGCCTCGAGGACGTGGAGCGCGGCGGCTACGACCCCGAGCAGCATCTCAAGGACATGGCGCTCGACGGGGTGGCCGGCGAAGTGCTCTATCCCTCGCAGGGTCTGTTCTACTTCAGGGTGGCGGATTCGGGCCTGATGTCGGCCATCTTCCGCGCCTACAACGACTGGATCGCCGAGTTCTGCCGCAGCGATCCGGCGCGGCTCAAGGGCATCGCGATGATCAACCTCGACGACGTGCAGGACGGGATCCGCGAGCTCGAGCGCGCCGCGCGGCTCGGCCTCTGCGGCGCCATGATCACCGAGTATCCGCTGGAGCAGCGGCGCTACGACCAGCCCGAGTACGAGCCGTTCTGGGCCGCCGCCGCTTCGCTCGGCCTGCCGCTCAGCCTGCACACCGCGACGCGGCGGCAGGGCAAGATCCGCGGGGCCGGCGAGCAGACGCTGCGCGATGCCTCGAGCCGCGCCACCAAGGCGTTCTATCCGGCGCTGTCGATGTGCGACATGATCTTCTCCGGCGTCTTCGAGCGCCATCCACGCCTGACGCTGGCCATCGTGGAATTCGAGCTGGCGTGGGTGCCGCACGTGCTCTCGACCATGGACTACACCTACCGCGAGCGCCACGGCGAGGCGATCTACCGGTTCAAGGACGGCATGATCCCGAGCGACTTCTTCCATCGCAACGTCGTGCTGAGCTTCCAGGAGGACGCCGTCGGCGTTCGCCTGCGCGACGTCATCGGCGTCGACAACATGATGTGGGGCTCGGACTACCCGCACAGCGAATCGACGTTTCCCGAATCGCAGCGGATCCTGGCGGACATCCTCGCCGGGGTGCCGGCCGACGAGCAGGCCAAGATCGCCGGCGGCAACACCGCCCGCGTGTACGGCTTCGACGGCGCGGCAAAAGCCGGCCGTATCTGATCGACGCGCCCGGCGCGGGCGCACGACGGCAAGTCACACTACCGCAGGCAATGGCTGCAGTGCGGTGAGCGTCGGTCAATTCGTCGATTCCAGTTGAAAACGACGCGCAAAGTTGTGCCGTGGGACGAACCTCCAAGCGGGGATGTTCTATTTATATGCTACGATTGAAAAATAGGGCCTGAACTCCGGGCGGACACGAGTGAATTGCTGAGATAGTTTCCAGAACCAGCCTTCAGAGTGGCTTCCTCGATAGATTGTTCCTTCGATTTTGAAGCCAATTCGCTGCAAAAAGTCTCTTATTTCCTTTGACGTATATTCGCGTACATGCCCCATCACACCAAGTTTCTCAAGGTAGGAGTAATTGTCGTAAATACCTCCCATCGAGCAATAGGCTTCCTGTCTGAGCAACAAATTATAGATGCCTCGCACCGACCGCAGGTTTGGAGTTCGAAAGCAGCAAGAGCCCGCCTGGACGAAGAACACGATGAACCTCACGCATCGACGAGATGAGATTGATGCGCAAATGTTCGAATACTTCGTTCATGATTACGCAATCGAAGGAAGCGTCCTTTTCGGGAATTTTGTCGATATCGAGGTCACAGTCGATGACCTTCAGCTTGAAATTGTCAGCTATGGCGGGAACGTACTCAGCACTCGAGCACTTATCGAGCGCGATAACGTCATAGTTCTTGCTCATCAAAGGCAACGTCAGGAAATAAGGAAACGCGCCAACTTCCATTACTCTGTCGCCTTGTCGCAAGTATTCATTCGCGTAGTCGAGGTCGAAGCATATCCTTGTCCGATGCGTGTCATAGTAACGTTCCAAGTGATCCGCGTCCTTGAAGCACGGGATGAGCTGCTCGGCGAACTGACCGACAACCTTGCTGCTTTCTTCTGTTGGCTCTGTTCTTTCACCAATGGAAAACATCCCGTTCTCCGGTAGGAAAGATCATCAATGACCAAGCCCTGAGGGGGACAAGAATTGGTCGTGGGCCGACCAATGCGTTCTGATGGGATGCTAATCAAGTACCCGCCGCTCCGAAAGTGTGACTCGTGGCAATTTGGAGCCCGCGGAGACGTTCGCCGATCTTACCCAAAGTCGCTCGGGGTTCGTTCGGCGGTAAAAAGATGAAATTGTTGATGTACTCTTCTGACGGCTTGCGTTCGCGAAGCGGCGCGGTAAGCGCTGGCCTGTTCGACGGGTTCTGCATGTCGCCGACCGAAAGTTGTTCAATGTTTTCAAGCCGGCCGGCATGAAAATAGTAGCCATGATAGCCGAACCTCGCGAAAAATGTCTTCGTACGAGCTACACCGCCTGGCGACATCAACTTCTCGATTTCGACCAATATGCGAGGGAGGCAACGGCTGATAGTTGAGATTGCGCCATCTAGCACAGCCTGTTCGTGGCCCTCGACGTCAATCTTAACAAAGCCAGCGCCCGCGCAATAGACGTTGTCGAGCCGCTCCGTGTGCACCTCCGTGACGTGGTGCGTTTCATAGACGCCAGCGAGATCCATGGCTCACGGACGCGTGTACCGCTTCGACGACGTGGCGAGAGCCGGCGGTACCTGATCGATGCGCCCGGCGCGGGCGCGCCACGCCGGAGGCGTCCCGGTTTCGCAATCTGGCGCCGCACCCGGGGCCATGCCAATGTAGCCGCGCCAACGCCGCAGGAGGCCAGCATGCGAACGATTATGGTGGGACTGCTTTTCGCCGTCGCAATGGTCGCGAACGCCAACGCTGCGATCCGGGAGGAGGCCGTCACCTATACCGACGGCGAGGCCACGCTGAAGGGCTTCGTCGTGTACGACGACGCGATCCAGGGCAAGCGCCCCGGCATCGTCATGGTGCATGAATGGTGGGGCATCACCAAGCACATCCACAACGAGGCGCACAAGTTTGCGCAGCAGGGCTACACGGCCTTCATTGCCGACATGTACGGCGACGCCAAGACCGCCGACAACCCGAAGGACGCCGGGGCGCTCTCGGGTTCGGTGATGAAGAATCCCAAGGTGATGGAGCAGCGCTTCAATGCCGCGCGCGACCAGCTCGCCAAACAGGCCTCGGTCGATCCGCAGCGCATCGGCGCCGTCGGCTACTGCTTCGGCGGCGCGGTCGTGCTGAACATGGCGCGCGCCGGCGCCGACCTCGCCGCCGTCGCGGGCTTCCATGCATCGCTTGGTCTCAATACCCCGGCGCCGGCGCCGGGAACCGTCAAGGCGAAGATCCTCATCCTGAACGGCGCCGACGATCCCTTCGTCAAGCGCGAGCAGTACGCGGCGCTCAAGAAGGATTTCGACGCGGCGAAGGCCGACTACCGGATCATCGAGTATCCGGGCGCGGTGCACGCCTTCACCAATCCCGAAGCCACCGAGCTCGGCAAGAAGTTCAACCTGCCGCTCAGATACGACGCCAAGGCCGACCAGGAAGCCAAGGCCGAGGCGGCCAAGTTCCTTGCCGCCGACCTCAAGAAATAACCCGGCGGGCTCACGCGGAACAGAGGAGTTCCCCGATGACGATCATCGATTCGCAGGTCCATGCCTACGAGGCGAACACGCCGAAGCGGCCGTGGCACAGCGTGCCGAACTGGCCGGCCCACGTCACGGGCGACGAGATGGTCGCGGCGATGGACAAGGTCGGCGTCGACGGGGCGATCTTCATCTCGGCGTTCTCGATGTACCGCTACGACGCCAGCTACGCGGTCGAGGTGCAGCGCGCGCACCCCGGCCGAATGGCCATCGTCAAGCCGGTCGACCCCGACGATCCGGCGGTGGCCGACGTCGTCGCCGAGTGGAAGAAGACGCCGGGCACGGTCGGCATCCGCATCATGATGACCAAGGAGGCGGGCCGCGCGCCGACCGACCCCGGCCTCGACCGCATCGCGCGCGCGGCGGTGCGCCACGACTTTCCGGTCAACATGCTGTGCTGGGACAACCTCGACGCCGGCATGGCCATCGTCGACCGCCATCCCGAGACGCGCTTCATCATCGATCACCTCGGCATCCTGCAGCCGCGCGTGCCGCCGGCGCCGCCGCAGCCGTGGGCCGACCTGCCGAAGGTGCTGGAGCTCGCCCGGCGCCCGAACGCGGTGATCAAGGTCAGCGGCGCCTGCACGCTGTCGCGCGAGCCGTACCCTTTCCCGGACATCTGGGACCCGCTGGCCCGCGTGTTCGATGCCTGGGGCTTCGAGCGCTGCCTGTGGGGCACCGACTGGACGCGCGCCTTCGCCGTCGTCAACTACGAGCAGGCGGTCAAGCCCTTCCTCGAGACCGGCCGCCTGAACGACGCCGAGCGCGCCATGCTGATGGGCGGCGCCTGCGCCAAGGCCTATGGCTGGTCGCCGACCAAGGGCTAGACGAGTGTGGGATGACAATGGCGCCGGCATGGCTAGAGTGGATGCTCGATACGGGAGGAGACTCATGGCGACGAATGACCTGACGCCGGGCCTCAAGGCGGAGATCGTGACGACGGTCGATGACAAGCTGGTGGTCAGGCACATGGGCGGCGACGGCGTGCTGTCGACGCCCTCGATGATCGGCCTGATGGAGCGGGCCGGCATCGAGGCCGTCCAGGCGCATCTTCCCGAAGGCCACACCACCGTGGGCTTCGAGGTGCACGTCAAGCATTTCGGCGCCACGCCGAAAGGCAAGAAGGTGACGGTGCGCGCCGAGCTGATCGAGGTCGACGGGCGCAAGCTCCGCTTCAAGGTCGAGGCGCACGACGAGGACAAGAAGGTCGGCGAAGGCACCCATCGCCGCGCCATCATCCCCATCCAGCGCAAGGCTTGATCTTCGTCAGACAGGGATCAGGAGGAATGCGCCTCCTGCGATCAGACCGATGCCGACGGCATAGCTGAGCCAATGTCCCATGGAAAATATCTTCTCGACCAGGACATAGGCTGCCAGTCCACCGATCCACCAGAGGTTCATGACGCCGCCGAAGAACAGCAGCGCCATCAGAAACCAACAGCATCCCAGGCAATGTGCCCCGTGCTCCAGTCCCATACGGAAGGCGCCAGCACTTCCGCCCCGCCAGCGGCTCGTCAGGAAACCGATGGGCGAGCGGCAGGACCGCAGGCAGGCCTGTTTGAGGGGCGCAAACTGCCACAGGCCGGCACCGACCAGGATGACGGCTCCGAGCCAGGTCGCCGTCGTTGCCATCATGGCCGAAAGCAGCCCGCTCCCTTCCAAAGCCCCTTGCAGGGTCGTGGCCGCTGCGCTGAAGCCGGCCCAAACGGCGAGGTAGCCGGCAGCGAAGCAGCCGACCTGCGTCCACGGTCGTTCGGCGGGATTTCCATGGCGGCTGATGCGGGCAAAAATGAGCAGCACAGGCGCCGCACTCGGCAGCATCATCGCCAGCATCATGACCCACCACATCAGGAACATGAGAGCGGTGTAGGCCGGCGTCCAGACGGCGCGCGTCATGATCATGTCGCGCGGCATGCGCGTCATATCGACGGCGCTCATACCCAGGCCAGCACCGGTCACGATCCAGAGCCAAGAAAGCGCAATGACGACAACCAGCGCCACCACCACGACGGCGCGGTCCCGGCGCAATACGGCTTCAAATACCGATGTCGCTTCCTCTGTCACGGCAGCCGGTCGTCCGAATTTCACTTGGCCGCTTCGAACGATTCTTGCGAGGGCGTCAGTTCGACCAGCGAATAGGCGCGTAGTGTCCGTTCTTGCCGGAATTGTCCCAACGCATGCCGTGGTCGGTGAACGTGCTGCCCTTGCTGCCGACGGCAAGCGCAAGTTTATCCGGCGCAACCGGATGGCCGATCGCCGCCCAAATCTCGCCGGATGGGTGAAGGCTGCCCAACGGTTCCACCGCCATGGTCGCTATGCCGGGAATGTCGACCGAGCGGCTCTTCCCCTTCACGGCGTAGCTGATCGCCACTTTCTTGGCTCCAAGATTCTTGCCTACCAATGGCGCGAATATGGCCATTGGACCGCCCGCCGCCCCGCTGAAAATGGCACCCAGTGCCTCTGTTTGCTGGTCGTTCGCGCGCTCGTCGATATAGGCGGCAAGCGTCCAATTACCTTCGCCCATGGGACCCGGTGTATGGGCAGCAACAACGACATTGAGCCCGTCCAAGGACACTGCTGCGTACTTGCCCTTGTCGACGTGAAAGGCGAGCACGACGTCACAGGCACCCTGAGTAGGTCGGGCCGTGAGCGGTGCACCGGCCGAAACGAGGCACGGGCAGACCACGTTGCAATTGCAATTCTCGAAATAGTCGCCGGACAACTCCCACTTCGCTTGCGTTGCCATCACTTCCCCCCTGCTGGTTAGAGAAGACCTAAGAACATAGTCCCATTTGGGCGCACCGGCCAGAGGCCGCAATTTTCGCCACGGATCACCAACTGCTCCGGGCCCATCGACTTTTGGACCCAAAGCCGCGATCCCGGCCGCGAACCCGTTCGCGTGGCGCGATCGATGCGCGCCTTTGGCAAGAATGCTCCCGCGAGCAGCCCTACCCTTCGGGGCCACCTGGCCTATGATAGGGACAACCGACCCATGGTGAGGACAATGACCGACCGACGCAATATCGATCCCGGCGAATGGGAGCTGCGCTGCGACCTCGCGGCGGCCTACCGCCTGTTCGCCCGCTTCGGCATGGACGACCTGATCTTCACCCACCTGTCGGTGCGCCTGCCGGGCAACGACCATCGCTTCCTGCTCAACCCGTTCGGCTACCTGTTCGACGAGATCACGGCGTCGAGCCTGATCGCCGTCGATCCCGAAGGCCACGCGATCGAGGCGCTCGACGAGGCCAGGATCAACAATGCCGGCTTCACCATCCATTCGGCGGTGCACATGGCGCGCGCCGACGCGCAGTGCGTCATGCACAGCCACACCACGGCCGGCATGGCGGTGGCGGCGCAGGAGCAGGGCCTGCTGCCGCTGAACCAGATGTCGATGCAGTTCTTCGGCCGCCTGAGCTACCACGACTACGAAGGCGTCGCGCTCGATCTCGACGAGCGCGAGCGGCTGGTGCGCGATCTCGGCGACAACAACGCCATGATCCTGCGCCATCACGGCCTGCTGACCACGGGCCGCACCGTCGGCGACGCCTTCTACGAGATGTACTACCTCGAGCAGGCCTGTCGCCTGCAGCTCGCCGCCACGCAGGGCGGTCAGAAGGTGGCGGTGCCGCCGGACTCGGTGGCCGAGCACACCGCCCGGCAGTTCGAGAGCTTCGAAAGCAAGGGCCAGCGCCCGTGGGCCGCGCTCAAGCGCCGCCTCGACCGCGAAAGTCCCGACTACGCGACTTGACTGCGCGCCTTCGGCGCTTCGCCCGGGACGACGCCGCGCTAGAAGAGGCAGTCCGCCCGCGTGGCGGGCTGGATGGGATCGGCGGGCATGTCGAGCCGGCAGTGATAGTCGAACGCGGCGCGGAACGGCGACGGGATGCGCGCCTTCGCCTGGATGGGCAGAACGAAGCGGGTGCCGCGGCGCTCGATCTGCTGGCGGCCGTAGCTGATGTCGGTGCCGTCCGGGAAGTAGGCCGCGAAGATGGAGTGCCCCGCCGAGTAGGTGAACTGCACGACCAGGACGGCGCCGTCGATGCATTCGAAGCGCGGGCCGCTGCGCAGGACGCGGTTTCCGTGGTCTTCCCCGACGGGCTGGAGATCGTCCACCGCGACGCCGAGGAGGTGCGCGAGGACTCGGCCTTCAGGACGCCGCAGGCCAGCGCCGTCGGGCCCTGGGCGCCCGCGGACTGGCCCCGCGCCGGCACCGCGAGGGCCATCGTCATTATCAGCAGCAGCGAGCCCGCTCTCTTCATTTGGCTATCTACTGTAAGTGCCGCGCCGCGTGATGCAACATGCGCCCTGCGGCGCCAACCGGCGCACCACTGGCGGGGAGCAGCGTTTCCGATGGATTTCGATCTCGTGTTGCGTGACGTGCGGCTGGCCGAGGCGACAGCCCGGCGAGCCTTCGACCGACATCGGCGTGAAGGACGGCCGCATCGCCGCGATCGCGCCCGCGGCTCGGCGGAGCGGCGCAGGAAGACGTGGCCGGCGGCGGCCGGCTGGTCTGCGCCGGCTTCGTCGAGACCCACATCCATCTCGACAAGTCGTGCATCCTGGCGCGCTGCGCCTGCGAGACCAAGCGCTTTCCCCATCTCGCCATGGAGCGCGTCTCGGCCGTCAAGCACACCTTCACCGTCCAGGACGTCTTCGAGCGCGCCGCGGGCACGATCGAGAAGTGCATCGGCCACGGCGCCACCCGCATGCGCACCCATGTCGAGGTCGATCCCAAGGTCGGGCTGCGCGGCCTCGACGGCGTGCGGGCGCTGATCGAGCGCTACCGCTGGGCGATCGACCTCGAGATCTGCGTCATGCCGCAGGAGGGCCTTCTGAACAATCCCGGCACCGACGCGCTGATGGTCGCCGCGCTCAAGGCGGGCGCCACGGTCGTCGGCGCGGCGCCCAACTACGACACCGACCGGGCCGGGCAGATCCATCGCGTCTTCGAGATGGCGCGCGAATTCGACGTCGACATCGACATGCATCTCGACAGCGGCGCCTCGGCCGAGGAGCTCGACACGCTGCTGGTCTGCGACCTTACCGAGAAATACGGCTGGGGCGGCCGCGTCGCCATCGGCCACGTCTCCAAGCTCGCCTCGATGCGCCCGCCGGACTTCGACACGGTGGCGCGCCGGCTGGCCGATTGCGGCGTGGCGCTCACGGTGCTGACGGCGACCGACCTCTATCTCGGCGGCCGCCACGCCGACCACAACGTGCCGCGCAACGTGGTCGACCTCAACCGGCTGGCCGAGGCCGGCGTGGTCTGCTCGGTCGCCTCCAACAACATCCTCAATCCCTTCACGCCGTTCGGCGACGGCCAGCTGCTGCGCCAGGCCAACATGCAGGCGATCGTCACCCAGCGCGGCAACGACGAGGAGGTGCGCGCGATCTGGGACATGACCACGACGGAGGCGGCGAAGCTGATGCGGCTCGCGGACTATGGCGTGGCCGTCGGCGCGCCCGCCGACCTGGTGGTGCTGGACGCGCCCGATCCGGTCACCGCGCTCAGGACCGTCGCGCCGGTGCTGGCCGCCTTCAAGCGCGGCCGGCGGACCGTGACCCGCGAGCCGGTGCGGCTGCACCGGCCCTGAGTTCGGCGAAACCCTCGGCCCTGCCGCGCGCCGCTGGCGGGGACCGAGATGACACGGCTTTGCCACGCCCTCAGCCCTGCCGCCTGAGGTACACAGGCCCGAGGTACGAGAGCCCGTTTGTGGGAATTGGGGTCTTGGCATCCGGGGTCGTGGGACTTGTGGGTTCTTGGGGGTTCGAAATGCCTATCGCGGTGGTTGCCGTTCCGCCGTCAATTCCCGCCGCAATGGTGCCGCGAGGTTGCCCGCGGCGCAGCGCTCCCGGCTCGTTGACGAGCCGGGAGGACAGTCCCTGTCGGCTGGCGTCGCTTCACGACGGACCTCACGCCTAGGACCGGAAGCGCCCGCCGATGCGCATTCTTCATCGATATATTCGACGCGGTGCGTCGGCTGAGGGCTACGCCGTTCCCCTCGCCGCATCCCGGCCGCGCGCCGGCGGCCGGCAGGCGGCGGAAACCTCGAGCGACGCCGTCCGCTATCTCGCCGCCGTCGCGGTCACGATCGTCGTGGTCGCCGGCGGCTTCGTCGGGCTCCTGTGGGGGCTGGAGCTGGCCCATCGCAAGCCGCCGCCCGCGTTCACCAACAGCTATTGCCTCGACGCCAAGCTCGACTTCCTGCGCGAGAATCCGCCGGTCGCCCCGACCCATCTCATCGTCGGATCGTCCATCAGCTGGCGAAACATCGCCGCGGCGGCGATCGTCGAGGCACATCCGGGCGCGCGGCCCCTGAACGGCAGCTTCTGCGGCCTGTCGATCAATCAAAGCGCGTATGTCGCCCGGTTCTTCCTGCAGCGCTTCCCGACGATCAGCGACGTCCTTCTGGTGGTCGACCCGTTCGACATGAGCGCCTGCCGCACGAACAAGACCGCCATATTCGATGCGAAGGACGTTTCGTCGTACCTGTCCGGCGCCGACGATCTCGACTTCTACTTCAAGTACTTCGACCTCTTCTCCCTGCTGGCCAACGCGGTCGGACGCAAGGAAGTCGTTCACCCGTTACGGCGACGGTCCTCTCGACACCGACGAGACCTATGGCCTGGTCTACGGGCCGCCGCCGAGGATCCAGCCGGAATGCCAGGCCGCGCTCGCCGGGCTGGCCGAGGACATCGAAAAGCGCGGCAAGCGCCTGGTCGTCATGACCATGCCGCTGCTCGGCCAATGGTCCGACAGGTACGACCGCGCGTCGCAGGCCAGGAAAGGGCTGGCGAGCGGCGTCCGGCGCGCCCTGGAGGGCACCTCGGCCGCCTTCTGGGACGGCTGGTCGGAAATCGTCATACCGCCGCCCGACTACACCGACGCGGTGCACCTGCGCTGGAGCGCGGTGCCGCGATTCACGCGGCGCCTGATCCGGGCGACGGGCTTCGGCGAGCCGGACCTCTGAGCAACGGCCATGCTGTTCAACTCCTCGATCTTCCTGTTCGGCTTCCTGCCCATCGCCCTGTGCCGGCTTCTTCGCCCTCGGCCTGCTCGGGCACAAGACGTCGGCGATCGTCTGGCTCACCGTGGCGTCGCTGTTCTTCTATGCCTGGTGGAATGTCGCCAACCTGCCGCTCCTGGTCATCTCGATCGGCGCCAATTTCGCCATCCAGCGGCTTCTGTCGCGCCATCGCTCCAAGGCCCTGCTGGTCGCCGGAATCGGCCTCAACGTCGCGGCGCTCGGCTACTACAAGTACGCAGGCTTCCTGGCGGCAACGATCGAGAGCGCCGTGAACGTCGGCCTGCCGGTCGCGCACATCGTCCTGCCGCTTGCGATCTCCTTCTTCACGTTCCAGCAGATCGCCTATCTCTGCGACTCCTACGACGGGCTGGTGGAGGATTCGAGCTTCATCAACTACATGGCGTTCATCACCTTCTTCCCGCACCTGATCGCCGGACCCATCACCCACCACAAGGAGATCATTCCGCAATTCGCCCGCCCGACCATCGGCCGGCCCGAGCCGCAGATGCTGGCGGCGGGGCTCACCATGTTCCTGGTCGGCCTGTTCAAGAAGGTGATGATCGCCGACACGATCGCCACCTATGCCAACCCGGTGTTCGCCGCGGCGGCCCGCGACCAGGCCCTGACGATGGCCGAGGCCTGGGGCGGCGGCCTTGCCTATACGCTGCAGATCTACTTCGACTTCTCGGGCTACTCCGACATGGCGGTCGGGCTCGGCCTGATGTTCGGCGTGCGCCTGCCCTTCAACTTCGATTCTCCGCTGAAGGCCGTGAACATCATCGACTACTGGGCGCGCTGGCACATGACGCTGACCCGCTTCGTCACGGCCTACATCTACAGCCCCATCACCCTGAAGCTCACCCGCCGCCGCATGCAGGCCGGCAAGCCGCTGCCCAGGCGCGGCCGGATGACGCTGGGGACGTTCCTGGTGCTCGTCGCATGGCCGACCATCCTGGCGTTCCTCATCATCGGCATCTGGCACGGCGCCGGCTGGCAGTTCGCCCTGTTCGGGCTGATCCACGGGCTGTATCTCACGATCAACCACGGTTGGCGCCTCGTGCGCAAGGTCCGGGGATGGAACTGGGACGACGACAACGTCCTGTTCGTCGCGCCGTCCGTCCTGCTCACGCTCGGCTGCGTCGTGTTCGGCCTGGTCTTCTTCCGCTCGCCCGACCTCGAGACGGCGTTCCGCCTCGCCGGCGCCATGGCCGGCGCCAACGGCCTCGGCCTGCAGGGCACCCAGCTCCTGACGCACCGCCAGATCGAGTTGACGATGGCCCTGCTCGCGATCGTGTGGCTGCTGCCCAACACGCAGGAGTGGCTGCGGGGTTTCCCGACGGGGCTTGGCGAGCTGCGCAAGCCGGGCTGGATCGAGCGGCAGATTTCCCCGCTGGCGTCGATCGCGTGGCGGCCCACGCCGCTGTTTGCCGTGGCGGTCGGCATGCTCGGCTTCCTGGCCATCGCCAAGGCGATCTCGGCGGCGGCGCCGGAGTTCATCTATTTCAACTTCTAGGGAGAGCACGGCTTGGATCGGTGGATGCCCGCGGCGGACGGCAACATGGTGTTCGATCATCTCGGCGTGATCGTGCCCAGCCTCGCGCACGGCCGCTCGATCCTGGCCAACGCGCTCGGCATCCGGTCCTGGACGGTGGAGTTCGACGATCCCGTCAACGACGTCCTGGTGCAGTTCGGCCGCTGCGGCAGCGGCATGTGCTACGAGGCCGTCGCGCCGCGCTCGCCCGGCAGCCCGGTCTGCAACGCCCTGAAGAAGCGCGTCAACATCTTCAATCACATCGCCTACCGCGTCGCCGACCTGGCGGCGGAAGCGACGCGGCTGCGGCAGGCCGGCTTTACCGCGATCGCCGAACCGCGGCCTGCCGTCGCCTACGGCCAGCACGCCATCCAGTTCTTCATCAATGCCGACCTGTTCCTGCTCGAGCTGATCGAGGCCGCCGACCACCGGCACCTCTATGTCGACCCTGCCTGAACGTCCTGAACCCCAGCGAAGCACGGAGACTGCGATGCCTGCTGCCGACAATGTCTACGAACGCCTCAACCGGATCTTCCGCGACGTCCTCGACGACGATGACCTGGTGCTGAAGCAGGACACGACGGCGAAGGATGTCGAGGGCTGGGACAGCATGGCCAACGTGCAGCTGATGCTGGGCGTCGAGCGCGAGTTCGGCGTGCACCTGTCGGCCGGCCAGATGCAGGCGCTGCACAATGTAGGCGATCTCGTCGCGGTGATCGTCAAGGGAAGCGCCTAGCCGAACCCGTCCCGTCGCAAGGAGGCACCCTTGATCGGCAATCTGTTCGAAGAGCTCGCCTGGCTCCCCGCCCCTCCGGCCGACTTCAAGGAGCGGGTGCGCGCCATCGACGGGCTGGAGGCGCCGGGACGCGCGCTGCGGGCGCTGGCGACGCATGCCCTGGGGGCATCGGATCTGCGGCGCCTGGCGGGCGCGGTCGACCGTGCCTTCGCGTCCGGTGCGGCGCTGGCGCCGCTCACCCCGTTCAAGCTAGGCGTCCTCGGCAACGGCACCCTCGACCTGATCGTCCCGGCGTTGATCGGCAGCGCGCTGCGCCACGGCATCGCCCTGCACTGCGTGACGGTGCCCTACGGGCTCTACGCGCAGCAGATCCTCGATCCGCAGTCGCCGATCAACCGCGCGCAATGCGACGCCGTGCTGCTGGCGCTCGACGCCCGCGCCCTGCCGCTGCAGACGGAAGCGCCCGCCGCCGGCGCGATCGGGCTGGTCGAGGGTTTCCGCCAGGCCCTTCATCGCCACGGCGGCACCACCTGCATCGTGCAGACGCTGGCGGCGCCGCCGGAGAGCCTGTTCGGCAGCGCCGACCGCAGGATCGCCGCGGCCCCGCGCCATCTCGTCGATGCCTTCAACAGCGAGCTGATCGCCCGGCTCGAGGGGACGCCCGACATCCTGTTCGACGTCGCCGCCCTCGCCGAGACGATCGGCCTGGCGCGCTGGCACTGTCCGGCCCAGTGGAACCTGGCGAAGCTGCCCTTCGCCGACGCCTACGTTCCGATCTACGCCGATCATGTCGGGCGGCTGCTGGGCGCCATGCGCGGCAAGTCTCGGCGCTGCCTGGTGCTCGATCTCGACAACACGCTGTGGGGCGGCGTGGTCGGCGACGATGGCCTGGAAGGCATCGAGGTCGCCGAGGGCCATGCGGTCGGCGAAGCCTTCCGCGCCGTGCAGAAGCTGGCCCTCGACCTGCGCCGCCGCGGCATCGTGCTGGCGGTCTCTTCCAAGAACGACGACGCGATCGCCCGCCGCGTCCTGCGCGAGCATCCGGAAATGCTGCTGCGCGAGAACCATCTGGCCGTCTTCCAGGCAAACTGGAACGACAAGGCGACCAACATCAAGGCGATCAGCGAGGAACTGTCGCTGGGACTGGACTCCTTCGTCTTCCTCGACGACAACCCGGCCGAGCGCGGCATCGTCAGGCGGCTGCTGCCCGACGTCGCGGTCCCCGAGCTGCCCGCCGATCCGGCCTATTACGCCCGCACGCTGGCCGCAGCCGGCTACTTCGAGAGCATCGCGTTCTCGGACGAGGACCGCCAACGGGCCGAGTTCTACGAACGCAATGCCCAGCGCGTCGCCCTCAAGAACAGCGTCGGCGACGTCGAGGCCTACTATGCCTCGCTCGGCATGGAAATCCACTTTGCGCCGTTCGACGACATTGGCCGTTCGCGCATCGTCCAGCTCATCAACAAGTCGAACCAGTTCAACCTGACCACCCGGCGATACTCCGAGGCGGAGGTCGCCGCGCTCGAACGGGATTCCGACTGCTTCACGCTGCAGGTTCGACTGACCGACGTCTTCGGCGACAACGGCATGATCAGCGTCGTGATCTGCCGGCCCCAATCGGCCCGAAGCTGGGCCATCGACACGTGGCTGATGAGCTGTCGCGTCCTGGGGCGAACCGTCGAGCAGATGGTCCTCCGCGAGCTGATCCTGAGCGCCCGCGAACGCGGCATCACCCGCCTGGTCGGCCGCCACATTCCAAGCGGCCGGAACGACATGGTGAGGGATCACTACGCAAAGCTTGGCTTCACTTCGAGCGGCGAGGAGGGCGTCTGGCATCTGGACGTCGCCGCGCCCGAGCCCGCGGCCACGATGAAGGTCAGCCGGGCGTGGCTGCAGGCCGCCCCCATGGCCCGGCCGCAGATGGCGCCGGGCGCTCCGGCGGTGTCGTGAGGTAGCGACGGCGGTCCTCATCCCTGCGCCCGCCTGCTGGCGCCGGATACGGGCTCACTGTCCTCCCGAGCGCAGCGAGGGACCTTTTCTGCGGCTTCAAAGGCCCCTCGCTGCGCTCGGGGTGACAAATTCCCTCCGGAACATTACCAAAGCTGCTTGCTGGCGATCGCGGCGCCCTGGGCCAGCGTCTCGAGCTTGGCCCAGGCGATCTGGGGATGGACGCGGCCGCCCAGGCCGCAGTCGGTCGAGGCGATGACGCGCTCGCGGCCGACCAGGCTGGCGAAGCGGCCGATGCGCTCGGCCACCAGCTCGGGATGCTCGACGACGTTGGTGGCGTGGCTCACCACGCCGGGCAGGATCAGCTTGTCGTCGGGCAGCTTGGTATCTTTCCACACCGCCCATTCGTGCTCGTGGCGCACGTTGCCCGCCTCGAAGGAATAGGCGCCGGCCTCGATCCTGAGCATCACCTCGACGATGTCGCGCATGGCGATGTCGGTGGTGTGCGGGCCGTGCCAGCTTCCCCAGCAGAGATGGAAGCGGACGCGGTCCCTGGGCAGGCCGCGCAGCGCATGGTTCAGCGCCTCGACCCTCGGCATGGTGAACCTGCGGTACTCCTCGGCCGTCGGCTCGGGATTGATCTGGTCGAAATTCTCGGCGATCGACGGATCGTCGATCTGCAGGATCAGACCGGCCTCGACGATCGCCTTGTACTCCTCGCGCATCGCCTCGGCGCAGGCGAAGACGAACTCCTCGTCGCTCCCGTAGTGCTCGTTGCCGATGCGCGAGGCGCTGCCCGGCCCGATCGACGTCATGAATCCTTCGGCGACGTCGCTGGCGGCCAGTGCCGCCTTGAAGTTGGCGATGTCGGCGGCGATGGCGGCCTGGCCGGTGTAGCTGAGCGGCGCCACGCAGATCGGCCAGTCGGTGGTGCGCGGGCCGGTCGAGACGCCCGAACTCGGGATCGCCGTAGGCCTGCGCGAAGCGCAGCCGGTCGCGGCGGTCGCCGAAGCTCGACAGCACCGTGTGGCCGGGACTCGAGCGCCGCACCGGGAAGTCGTAGAGGCCGAGCCCCGCCACCTTCAGTCCGCCCAGCCGCTGGAAGGAATAGCTCCACCAGGCGCGGTAGTTGATCTTGTGGCCCATCGACTTGCCGTACTCGCCGTCGCCCGGTACCGCGATGCCGAGCTCGGCCTGGCGGCGCACGACGTCGGCCACGCCCTTGCGGAGCGCCGCCTGGAACGCCGCCTCGTCGGCCTTGCCGGCTTCGCGCTGCCGGTTGGCCTCGATGAGGTCGTCCGGCCGCGGCAGGCTGCCGGCATGGCTGGTGAGGATGCGGTCGCGACTGGCTTGCATGGTCAGCGTCCCCTGAACCTGGCCGGCTTGCGCTTCTCGGTGAAGGCGCGGGCGGCTTCCTGGAAGTCTTCGGTCAAATAGAGTCGCTCGGGCGCGGTCTGGTGCATGATCTCGCGGCCCATGCGATCCATGTACCAGCGCCGCATGCGCACCGTCGAGCGCACGCTGAGCGGCGGGTTGCGGATCACCTCGCCCGCCAGCTCGCGCGCCACGTCGAGATACTTGCCCCTGGGCGCCACGCGGTTGACCAGGTTGGCCTTGAAGGCCTCCTCGGCGGTGAAGAAGCGGCCGACCAGCGCCGCCTCCATGGCGAAGGCGCCGCCGCCGCGGAAATGCATGAGGCCCCAGTACTTGGCCGCGCCCAGGCCGCGCGACGTCTCGGTGATCTGGAAGCGCGTGCCCTCCTCGGCCACGATCAGGTCGCACTCCAGCACGATGCCGACCGACAGGCCCAGCACGTAGCCGTGCGCGGCGGCGATCACCGGCTTCCAGTTGACCGCCTTGGTCAGGAGGTCGGCCGAATGCGTGCCGCGGCCCTGCGGCCCGCCGAGCTTCAGGAACTCCTCGCGGCTGCGCAACTGGCGCTGCTGCACGTCGGCGCCACTGGAGAAGGCGCGGCCGCTGCCGCACAGGATGGCGATCTGCGCCTCCTCCTCGGTGTCGAAGCGGTGCAGCGCATCGCCCAGCGCGCCCACCAGCTCGTCGCTGAAGGCGTTGAGTTTCTCAGGGCGGTTCAGAGTCAGCGTGACGATCTCGCCGTCCCGCTCGTAGGTCACGAGCGCCATCGTTTCCCCCTTTGCAGCCGCTTGTTCGACCGGCATGCTAGCCGACAAAATGGGCCGACAAAACGGGCCGACAAAACGGGCCGACAAAATCGGGAGGGAACCATGCCTGGCATCCGCATGGCGGCAGTCGCAGCGCTGTCGTCGATAGTGCTCGCCGGCCCCGCCGTGGCCCAGAAGAAGTACGATCCCGGCGCCACCGACAGAGAGATCAAGCTCGGCCAGACCATGCCCTACAGCGGCCCGCTGTCGGGCTTCATCACGCTGGCCAAGGCCGAGAGCGCCTATTTCCAGATGGTCAACGACCTGGGCGGCGTGAACGGGCGCAGGATCACCATGATCTCGCTCGACGACGGCTACAGCCCGCCCAAGACCGTGGAGCAGACGCGACGGCTGGTCGAGGAAGACAAGGTCCTCGCCCTGTCGGGCTCGCTCGGCACACCGACCAACGCCGCCGTCCAGAAATATCTCAACACCAGGAAGGTGCCACAGCTCTTCCTGGCGTCAGGCGCCAGCCGCTGGAACGATCCCAGGAACTTCCCCTACACCATGACGCTGACGCCGATCTATCAGGCGGAAGCGAGCATCTACGCCGCCTATGTGCTGAAGGAGGTGAAGGCGCCCAAGGTCGCCGTGCTCTACCAGAACGACGATTTCGGCAAGGACTTCCTGAAGGGCTTCCGCGACCGGCTGGGCGGCAAGGCGGCGGCGCTGCTGGCGCGCGAGGTGAGCTACGAGGTGACCGATGCCACGGTCGATTCGCAGATCATCGATCTCGCCTCGACCAAGGCCAACGTCTTCCTCAACATCTCGACGCCGAAATTCGCCGTGCAGGCGATCCGCAAGGCGCACGATCTCGGCTGGAAGCCATTGCAGTTCATCGACAATCCGGCGGCCTCGATCGGCATCGTCATGCGGCCGGCGGGAATCGAGGCGTCGACGGGCATCATCTCCGCGGCGTTCGTGAAGGATCCGATCGATCCGCAATACAAGGACGACCCGGAATTCCAGGCCTGGGTCGCCTGGATGAAGAAGTACTACCCCGCCGGCAGCCTCGAGGACCCGCAGAACGTGGTGGGCTACGTGCAGGCGCAGACCATGGTGCAGGTGCTCAAGCAGTGCGGCGACACGCTGACTCGCGAGAACGTCATGCGCCAGGCCGCCAGCCTCAAGGACTTCCATCCCGCCATGCTGCTCAAGGGCATCAACATGAACACCAGCCCGACCGACTACCAGCCGATGGAGGAGATGGCGCTGCAGCGCTTTAACGGGCAGCGCTTCGAACTGTTCGGCGGTCTTTTGAGCGCCCGTATCGAGTGAGTTAACGCGACAGGAGCATCGCAATGGCCAAGCGCAAGAGCATCAACTATCCCGGCTTCAAGCACGAGAACCCGATCCCCAACGCCAGCCGCATCGGCAGCATCCTGATGTCGAGCATCATCAGCGGCCGCGATCCGCAGACCAGCGCCATGCCAACCGATCTCGCCGGCCAGGTCACCAACATCTTCAAGCAGATCCGGCTGTGCGTCGAAGCCGCCGGCGGCGGCGTCGACGACATCATCAAGGTGAATTTCTGGATGAAGGATCCGGCCACCGGCCGCGCGGCGCTGAACGGCGAATGGTCGAAGATGTTCCCCGACCCGGAATCGCGGCCGGCGCGTCACACGCTGTCGCTGGGAGCGAACAGCCCCAATCACGTCACCTGCGACTTCACCGCGGTGATCGGCGGTTGAGCGGTCGGACCCTTGACCAAGGGCGGATTCAATGAACACGGCAGATGAGATCAAGAGCATATTGCAGCGCAAGGCCGCTGCACTCATGCACCGGTCTGCGCCCGACCTCCTGGAACTGCTCGAGGCGAACTTCGTCTATGTGACGGCCTCCGGGCGCAGGTTCGTCGCGACGACTATGTCGAGCACGGCACCGGGCCACGTGGGCTGCGCTTTCAAAGCCAGGAGATCGACCGGTTCGAAGTCGCGGATTTTGGCGGCACCGCCATCGCCTCGATGATCCTGCACGATCGGTTCGAGTTTGACGGCCGCGCCGTATCCGAGACCTACCGGTCATTTTGCGTGTTTCGCAGACACGGTTCCGCCTGGCTGTGGGCGGGCGGACAGACTTGCGTGGCAGGCCCTGCGCAAAGCCCTTCCCAAGCGCGTTGGCCGGCCACAAAGGTCCCTCGCTTCAATCTCAACGGCCGGGGATCCGGAGATTGGCGACCGCCGCGCCGACGAAGGTCTGCGGCCGCGAGGAACGGCGGATGCCCATGCTGTGTTCGAGCGCCTCGACGCAGCCTTGCGTGCTCTGCGCCAGCTGCCGCCACGTCGAGGCGCCGTCGAACTGCTGCAGCAGGCACTGGTCGTAGTAGGTGTACTGGTCGCCCGTGCCGCAGCCGAAGCTCGCGCGGTCGGCCGCCGCCGCGGTGAGCACGATGCGGTTGGGCTGGCGCATGGCGGGCGTGAGGAAGACGCCGCTGTGGCAGGCCGAGACCACGACCACCGTCGGCCGGTTGCCGCAGCCGGCGTCGAGGGCGCGGTTCAAGGCCGACGGGCTGACGAGGCCCCTGGCGCTGCGCAGCACGAAGCCGGTTTCGTCGCCATGGCTGGTGATGAAGGCCAGGCACGCCGCGCCGCCGCCGCTGCGCAGGGCGCCCGAGACGTTGGCGGCCGTGGCGACGGAAAGCGACGGGTTGGCGCCGGGATCGGAAGTCAGCATGCGGATGTCGCGCACGCCGCGCGCCGCGAGCTTGTCGCGCATCGCCTCGATGCCGTTGTCGAAAGCGGGGCTGTTGTTGTCGCCGGCGATCAATACGGCCTGCCAGCGACCGGCCGGCACCGTGGTGGTGGCCGATATCGGCGGCCCTTGCGGCGCGTCTGCCACCTCGGGCGGTGCGCCCGTCGAATCGCCCATCGAGTTGGGCGTGCAGGCCGCATTGAGGAGAAGAGCAAGAAGAAGGGCCCTAACGCGCACCGACATGCCCTTCCATCCCCCTCCTCACTGCGGCTTGGCTCCCGCGGCGCGCAACGCCATGTCGGCGTAGAGCCCGGCCATCTGCTCCTCGCTCAGCTCGCCGCCGGGACCGTACCACATCGAGACGTGGGTGCACTGGTCGAGAAGCGCCATGGCGATCGCCTTGAGGTCACAGCGGCCGTCGATCCGCGGCGGCTCGAACACCCCGCGCTCGACGCCCTGCGCCAGGATGCCGACCAGGATGTCGCGGATCGCCCGGCGGCTGCGGCGGATGTCGGCCACGCGATGCGCGTCGAGCCAGCCGATCTCGCGGTTGGCGACCAGCGCCTCGACGCGCAGCCGGCAATGGCGCACGACATAGACGCGCACGAAGGCCGCCAGCTTGGCGCGCGGATCGTCGCCCGCGCCCGCCACGGCCTGCTGGCAGAGCCGCTCGAGCTCGCCCTGGGTCGAGGCGATGATGTCGTGCAGCAGCTCGTCCTTCGACTTGAAATGGTTGTAGAGCGCGCCCTGCGTCAGGCCGCAGGCCTTCATGATGTCGCGCACCGTCACCACCGGGTAGCCGCGCTCGGCGAATTGCGCGAACGCCGCCGCCCGGATCGCCTCGACCGGCGGCCGCGCCTCGCGCTCGGCAACGATCGGGGCCACGGCCGCCGTCCGTGCCGGCTTGCGCCTGGTCATGCCGCGCCTCCCGGCATGCCGCCGACGATCTTCCAGGCGAGCTCCGCCGCCGGGCGCACGAGCTTGCCCGATTCGGCGGCGCGGACGTTGGAGGCCGTGCCGTCGAGCGCGCGGGCATAAACGCCCTGGCGGATGCACGACACGCGAAAGAGATTATAGGCCATGTAGAATTCCCAGAGCGCCGGCTCGGGCACGGCGCGTTTCGACAGCTTGCAATAGTAGGCGACCATCTCCTGCTCTGTGGGCAACCCCACAGTCGCGAGATCATGGCCCTCGAGGCCGCCCCAATCCTTCGGCGTACGCCATAGCATGCAGAGGTAGGAGAGTTCGGCCAGCGGATCGCCCAGGGTCGAGATCTCCCAATCGATGATGCCGAGCACCCGGGGCTCGGCGGCATGGAAGATCATGTTGTCGAGCCGGTAGTCGCCATGCACCAGCACCGTCTCGTCGTTGGCCGGCAGGTGCGCGGGCAGCCAGTCGAGCAGGCGATCCATCGATTCGATCGTCTCGGTCTCCGACGCCTTGTACTGCTTGCCCCAGCGCGAGATCTGGCGCGCCACGTAGCTGCCGGGGCGGCCGAAATCCGCGAGGCCGAGCGCCTTGTAGTCGACGGCGTGCAGGCGGGCCAGGGTCTCGAACTTGGCGCGGTAGATGGCGAGCCGGCCTTCTTTGGGGACTTCGGGCAGCAGCGGATCCCACAGCACCCGTCCGTCGCAATATTCCATGATGTAGAAAGCCGTGCCGATGACGCTGTCATCCTCGCACAGCGCATAGGCCCTGGGGGTCGGAACGTTGGTGCGGTTGAGCGCCGAGATCACCCGGAACTCGCGGTCCACGGCATGGGCCGAGGGCAGCAGCTTGCCGGGCGGCTTGCGGCGCAGGACATACCGGCGCGCGGTCCCGTCGCTCAAACGATAGGTCGGATTGGACTGGCCGCCCTTGAACTGCTCGACCGTGACCGGCGGCACGAATCCCTCGACCTCGGCCGACATGAAGCGCTCCAGCCACCGCTGGTCGAAACGATGCTTCTCCTGCACCTCCATCGTGCCGATATATTCAGCCCCTCGTCGCGCCACCCGAAGCTCCTGAACGGTCATTCACATTGGCCGGGAGTTTGCTCGCCCCTCGGCAGCCGCGCAATATCGACCAAGTGGGGGCTGAGTGGCAGAGTTGCTATCGCGGTCGCCCCCTGACCGCCGTCTTCGCCCATTGGCGCTGCCGCCGATGATCGTGGGGGGCTGGCCTCGGCGGTGGGCGTGGCGGCTGAACCCTGAGCACACCCCTCCTGGCGCTGTTCTCGTTTCCCCTCAAGCGGGCGATCGACGCGGGCGCGCTGTTCAATCTCGTGATCGCGCCGCCGGCCACGGTCTTCTTTTTAATCCACCATCTCGGCGCGGCGGGCCGGCCCGTCGATGCGCTGGGCGATGTGGCGCTGTTTTGCGTAGCGGCGTTGCCGCTGCCGGCGCTCTTTGTCGCGCCAATGGCAGCGCAATGGTCGACGCGCGCACCGGTCCCGGTGCTGCGCCGTCTGTTCGCACTCTGCCTCGCTGCGATCGCCCTGCGCTTGCTGTTGCGTGGTTGATTGGCGGTTGGGCAAAACGGCAGAATTGTGATTATCTAGCTTTGTGTCGGCCCGGGGTTTCGGGCCCAAGCAACATATCGCTGGCGATGCGCGTGGTGGGGAGGCGTTGTTGAATCGGTTCGTGAGCAAGGACTTCCTGTCCGGGGTGATGTTCATTGCCTTCGGACTGGTCGCCCTTTACTTCGGCCAGCATCTGGCGGTGGGAACGACGGTCCGCATGGGACCGGGCTACGTGCCGCGCATGTTGTCGTTCATCCTGCTCGGACTGGGCGGAATCATCAGCGTGATGGCCCTGTTCAAAGGCGGCGAGACCGTCGAACGGCCGAAATGGAAGCCGATCACCATGGTGACGATCGGCATCATCTGCTTCGCGTTGCTGTTCGAACGCGCCGGCCTGCTGCCGGCGCTGGTCGTGCTGGTCCTCATCGCCTCGCTGGGCGGCGAGGAATTCAAGCTCACCGAAGTGCTCGGCAACATGGTCGTGCTGGCGATCCTGTGCACCATCGTCTTCAAGATCGGACTCGGGATGAACATCTCCGTCATCCAGGGAGTTTGGTGAGATGGATCTCCTGAACAACCTGGTGCTTGGCCTGACCGTCGCCGTCAGCCTCCAGAACCTGTTGTACGCGTTGCTGGGCTGCATGGTCGGCACGCTGATCGGCGTGCTGCCGGGCATCGGCCCGGTGGCGACCATCGCCATGCTGCTGCCGATCACCTTCCATCTGCCGCCAACGGCGTCTCTGATCATGCTGGCCGGCATCTACTACGGCGCCCAGTACGGCGGCTCGACCACCTCGATCCTGGTCAACCTGCCGGGCGAAGCCTCGTCGGTGGTGACCTGCCTCGACGGCTACCAGATGGCGCGCAAGGGGCGCGCCGGCGCGGCGCTGTCGATCTCGGCCGTCGGCTCGTTCTTCGCCGGCACGGTCGGCACGCTGATCATCGTGATCTTCGCCGAGCCCCTGACGCGCATGGCGCAGAAATTCGGCCCTGCCGACTATTGCTCGCTGATGGCGCTCGGCCTCGTCGCCGCCGTGGTGCTGGCCAGCGGCTCGGTGGTCAAGGCGATCGCCATGGTCTTCCTCGGCCTGCTGTTCGGCCTGGTCGGCACCGACGTCAACACCGGCGCCCAGCGCTTCACCTTCGACATCCCCGAGCTCAGCGACGGCATCGACTTCGCGCCCATCGCCATGGGCCTGTTCGGCATCGCCGAGATCGTGGTCAACCTCGAACGACGAATGGAACGAACTGGCGCCATCAAGGTCGGCGTCGCTGTGGCCGACGCGCGAGGAGATCAGGCGGTCGATTCCCGCCGTGCTGCGCGGCACGGCGCTGGGCTCCATCCTCGGCGTGCTGCCGGGCGGCGGGCCGACGCTCGGCGCCTTCTCCGCCTACACCCTCGAAAAGAAGCTCTCCAAGCATCCCGAGCAATTCGGCAAGGGTGCGGTCGAGGGCGTGGCCTCGCCGGAATCGGCGAACAACGCCGCCGCGCAGACCTCGTTCATCCCCATGCTGACCCTGGGCATCCCGTCCAACGCCGTGATGGCGCTGATGGTGGGCGCCATGATCATCCAGGGCATCCAGCCCGGCCCCGAGGTCATGACCAAGAAGCCGGACCTGTTCTGGGGCATGATCGTGTCGATGTGGATCGGCAATGCCATGCTGGTCATCATCAACCTGCCGATGATCGGCATGTGGGTGAAGCTGCTCACCGTCCCTTACCGCTTCCTGGCACCGGCCATCCTGCTGTTCTGCTGCATCGGCGCCTACAGCCTGCAGAACAGCACGTTCCATGTGGTCCAGGTCGCCATCTTCGGAGTGCATGGGCTATATGTTCGTGCGCCTCGGTTGCGAGGGGGCGCCCTTCCTGCTGGGTCTGGTGCTGGGTCCGCAGATGGAGGAATATTTCCGGCGCGCCATGCTGCTGTCGCGCGGCGATCCGTCGGTCTTCATCGAACGGCCGATCAGCCTGGGGCTGTTGATCGCCACGGCGGCGCTGCTGGTGCTGATGGCGCTGCCCAGCATCAAGAAGGCGCGCGAGGAAGCGTTCCAGGAAGAGGGCTGACGCCCCGAGGAGTTCATCGATGTCCGACCTGCCCAAGCGCGTGCTGATCGACGAGGAAGGCCCTCGCGAGGGTTTCCAGTCGGAGAAGAAGATGATCCCGGTAGCCGACAAGGTGCGCCTCATCGAGGCGCTGGCCGAAACCGGGCTCAAGCGCATCGCCTGCGTCTCCTACGTCAATCCCAGGCGCGTGCCGACCATGGCCGACGCCGACGAGGTGGCGGCCGCGATCCACCGCAAGCCCGGCATTCAGTACAGCGCGCTGTGGCTCAACCAGCAGGGCCTCGAGCGGGCGCTGCGCGGGCCGCTGCATGTCGATGGCGGCGTGCGCATCACCGCCTCGGACACCTTCTCGCGCAAGAACATCGGCAAGTCGGTGCCGGACGCCCTGATCGAGCAGCGGATGTCGCTCAAGACCTTCCGGGAGCGCGGCATGCCCGTCGAATGGGGCATCGTGCTGGGCGCCTTCGGCTGCAACTACGAGGGCGAGCTGCCGACCCAGCTGATCCTGCAGCGCGTGCAGTCGGTGCTCGACGAGGCCGAGATGGCCGGCTTCACGCTCAAGGGCATCAAGCTCACCGACGCCATGGGCTGGGCGACGCCGCTTTCGGTCGAGCGGCTGATCGGCGCCATCCGCTCGAAATGGCCCGAGCTCGAGATCGCGCTGCACCTGCACGACACGCGCGGCACCGGCCTGGCCAGCGCCTATGCCGGCCTGCGGCTCGGCGTCACCAAGTTCGACGCTTCCGTCGCCGGGCTGGGCGGCTGCCCGTTCGCCGCGACCGACGGCGCGGCGGGCAACATCTGCACCGAGGACTTCGCCTTCCTGTGCGAGGAGATGGGCATCGAGACCGGGCTCGACATCGACCGCCTGATCGAGGTCGCCAAGCTCGCCGAGCAGGTCGTCGGCCGTCCCCTGCCCGGCCATCTCATGCGCGGCGGCACGCTCAAGGCCGCCAAGCAGAAGGCTGCCCAGAGGGCCGCCGCATGAACGTCGAAACCCTCATTCCCGACTCGACCTACGTCGACGTCCTCTCCGTGCCATGGCAGCCGACGCGCTTCCCCGGCATCGACTGCAAGATCCTGATGGAGAACAAGGCGACCGGCCTGGCGACCATGCTGATGCGCTGGGCGCCGGGCGCGCGCCTGCCGCACCACGAGCATGTCGCCATCGAGCAGACCTATGTGCTCGAAGGCTCCTTCGCCGACCATGACGGCGTCTGCCGCGCGGGAAACTATGTCTGGCGCCGCGCCGGCAGCCGCCACGACGCCTGGACCGACGAGGGCTGCCTGGTGCTAGCCTTCTTCCTGAAGCCGAACAGGTTCTTCGATTGACTTCTCCTCCCCACGAAGCGGGGAGGCAAAAAGCTTTGAGATAGGAAACTGATGTCGGGCGTTCTCGAAGGAATACGCGTTCTCGATTTCGGTCGGTACATCGCCGGTCCGTTCTGCGGCACCATGCTGGGCGATCTCGGCGCCGAGGTCATCCGCATCGAGAAGCTCGAGGGCAGCGAGGACCGCTGGGTGACGCCTGTCGCCGAAGGCGGCGAAGGCGCCATGTTCCTCCAGATGGGCCGCAACAAGCTCGGCATGACGCTGAACCCGATGAAGCCCGCCGGCCGCGAGATCGTGCAGAAGCTGGTGGCGGTGTCCGACGTGGTGATCGCCAACCTGCCCTACGAAGACCTCAAGCGGATGGGCATCGACTACGAGACCCTCTCGGCGGTCAATCCGCGCATCATCCTCGCCACCAACTCGACCTTCGGCTCGGAAGGCCCGTACGCCACCCGGGTGGGCTTCGACACGATCGGCCAGGCGATGTCGGGCGCGATGCATCTGTCGGGCGACGGCAAGGTGCCGACGCGCATGAACGCGCCCTATGTCGATTTCAGCTCCGCCCTGCTCAGCACCGTGGGCGTGCTCGCGGCCCTGATGGACCGCGCCAAGAGCGGCAAGGGCCAGAAGGTCGAGACGGCGCTCCTGCGCACCGCCATGAACATCACCAACGGCCACCTGATCGAGCAGGCGATGCTCAACCTCAACCGCATGGCCACGCTCAACCGCGGCTTCACCGCCGGCCCCTCCGACACCTTCAAATGCAGGGACGGCTGGATCTACGCCATGACCATCGGCCAGCCGCTGTTCGTGCGCTGGTGCAGGCTGATGGGCGACGACGGCCTCGCCAAGGATCCGCGCTTCAAGGACGACCTGGCGCGCGGCGACAACGGCGAGGCGCTGTCGGCAATCATGCAGGCATGGTGCGACTCGCGAACCGTCGCGGAGGCGCTGGCGGAACTGGAAGCCAACCGCATCCCGGCGGGCCCGATCTATACGCCGCAACAGGCGCTGGACGACCCCCACATCCAGCACGCCAAGTTCCTGCATCCCATGGAGTATCCCGGCGCGGCCAAGCCCGTGCCGGTCCTGCAGGAGCCGGTCATGCTGTCGCGCACGCCGCTCACCATCCGCCGCCGCGCCCCCAGGCTCGGGGAGCACACCGAGCAGATTCTACAGGAGCTGGGGTACGAAACGGCGGCGATCGACAGGCTGCGGGCCGACCGGGTCGTCTGATCCACAAAGTTCCGGATGATCCGGACCCCTTTCGCAGCGTATAGTGGCAAAGGGGATGGGAGGCTCATGCACAGGCAGATCGCCGCGACTCTCTTGTTGATCGTGACCGGCTCGACCGCAGCACCTGCGGCGAACGACTTTCCGTACGGCGCGACGCTCGCCTTCACCATCTATCGCAATGGCGTGGAAATCGGCCATCACACGCTGTCCTTCCAGCATGAGGGGCCCAACCGGACGGTAACCGTTGCGATCGACCTTGCGGTCAAGGCGCTGGGCGTCACCGCCTATCGATATGTCCATAGCAGCCGCGAAGTGTGGAACGGCAACGCCCTGCAGGCCCTCGAGGCGCGGACCGACGACAATGGCCGGCAGTTCACCGTGCGCGCGCGACGCGGCACCGGCGGCCTGATGGTGGAGCGCGAGGCGCCGCCGCAGATCGTTCCCGCCGCCACCGGCGACCAGGGCCTGCAGCTTCCCGAGGTCGTCCACGAGATCCTGCCCGGCAGCATGCTGCCGACGACCAACTGGAACATCGCGCAGGTCGGCCAGTCCGTCCTGCTCAACACCCAGTACGGCACCCCCTCGCACGCCACGATCACGCCGATGGGGCGCGAACCGGTCAAGACGTCGACCGGCACGGTCATCGAGGCGACGCACTACCACTATACCGGCGACCTGCGGATGGATCAGTGGTTCGACGATCGCGGTCGCTGGGTCAAGGCGACGTTCAAAGCCTTCGACGGATCGACGGTCGAGTACATCCTGCAGGAATGAGCCCGGCCGAGCGCTTCGCGCGACTGCCTGATCTGCTGGCCGCCGATACCGACCTGCGCCGCCGCGGCCGCTGGCTGAACGTCGACTGCCGCGTCGATATCGGCGCCGAACCCTTCCATCTTGCCATTCGCGAGGGTGAACTCGCCGAGCTGGAACGCGGGCCCTCGCCTGATGCGCGCCGTGGCCTTCTCGATCCGCGGCACCGACGAGGCCTGGCAGCGGCACTGGCGCAAGTGCCGGAGCCGGGCTGGCACGACCTGTTCGCGCTCGCCAAGCGGGGCGCCGCCTCGATGGAGGGCGACCTGCGTCCGCTGCTGCAGAACCTGCAATACTTCAAGGACCTGCTGGCGCTGCCGCGCCGCCTGCCGGAGGAGAGCTGACCATGGCGCCCGCCCTCGAACCGATGACAGGCCGCTACGTGCGGCTGGAGATCGACGGCGTGCCGCACCGCGTCTACTTCGAGGAGGCCGGCCAGGGAATCCCGCTGGTCTGCCTGCATACCGCCGGCGCCGACAACCGGCAGTACCGCCACCTGCTGACCGACCCGGAGGTCACGCGGCGCTTCCGCGTGCTGGCCTTCGACATGCCCTGGCACGGCAAGTCGACACCGCCCGATGGCTGGGAACGCGGCGAATACCGGCTGACGACGGCGTCCTACACCGCCGCCATCCGCGCCTTCTGCCGGGCGATGGAGCTCGACCGTCCGGCGGTCATGGGCTGCTCGATCGGCGGGCGCATCGTGCTCAACCTGGCCATCTCGCATGCCGCCGAGTTCCGCGCCCTGATCGCGCTGGAGGCCGCCGATTTCCAGCAGCCCTGGTACGACACGGCCTGGTTGCACCGGCCGGACGTCCATGGCGGCGAGGTGTGCGCCGCGCTGGTCTCGGGGCTGATCGCGCCGCACAGCCCGCCGGCCCGCCGCCACGAGACGCTGTGGATGTACATGCAGGGCGGCCCCGGCGTGTTCAAGGGCGACCTCTATTTCTATCGCGTCGACGGCGATCTGCGCGAAAGGGTGAAGACGATCGACACCGGGCTTTGCCCGCTCTACCTGCTGACCGGCGAGTACGACTTCTCCTGCACGCCGGACGACACGCTGCGCACCGCGGCGCAGATACCGGGCGTGGAAGTGCAGGTCATGAAGGAAGTCGGCCACTTCCCGATGAGCGAGAACCCGGCGAAGTTCCGCGAATACATCCTGCCGGTGCTGGCCAGGATCTCGTAGCTACAGGATCTGGGCTACAGGATCTGGGCTACAGGATCTGGGCTACAGGATCTGGGCTACAGGATCTGGAACACCTCGTAGACCGGACCGGTGGGATCGCGCCGGCCCGTGGCGACGCAGACGATGCGGTTCAGGAAGCGATACTTCTCCGACGCCGTCTCGAACCACGGCGTACTGCGGAAATAGTACTGGCTGGGATCGACCCTCTCGCCCCTGTTGAGCTGCTCGATCACCCAGGCCGGCCCGTGGCGCATGCCGCGATAGCTCATATAGACGAGATGATCGTCGTGCGTCTTGAGCGTGATGCGCACGTCGAGCTGCAGGATGCCGTCGCGCCGCAGCAGCAGCCAGTCGCCGCCCGGCGACGGCAGCACCGTGCCCTTGAGCTCCTCGCCCTCGAACGTGCCGCCCGTCACCGTGGCGATGCGGCGCCGTCCATAGGGCGTGTCGCCCACGTCGGTCATGTGGGGATCGACCGTGAGCGAGAGCGTGAAGAGATGGGAGGAGCGCAGCGTGGGTTCGCTCATGGTCGCCTCAAATCCTGGCGCTGCGGCCGGCCCAGTAGGGCTCGCGCAGCTCGCGTTTCATGATCTTGCCGATGGTGCTGCGTGGCAGGGAATCGCGGAACTCGACCGCGACCAGCCGCTGCGTCTTGCTGAGCCGGGCGTTGGCCCATTCGCGGACCTCTTCCGGCATCAGCGTCGCGCCGGGCCGCCGCACGCAGAGCGCCAGCGGCGACTCGCCCCACTGCTCGCTGGGAATGCCGATGACGGCGACGTCGATCACGTCGGGGTGCCCGAGCAGCAGCACCTCGATGTCGGCGGCGTAGACGTTGAAGCCGCCGGAGATGATCATGTCCTTCTTGCGATCGAGCAGGACGACGAACCCGTCCTCGTCGATGCGGCCCATGTCGCCCGACTTGAAGAACAGGCGGCCATCCTGGTCGTGCCAGAACAGGTCGCGCGTCTTGCCGGCCTGCTTGTAATAGCCCTTCATCATCGCCTGGGCGCGGCCGGCAAGCTCGCCCACCTCGCCCTGCGGCAGCACCCTGTCCTGCTCGTCCAGCACCACGATCTCGCTGCCCAGCCCCGGCCTGCCCACGGTGTGGAGCTTGTCGGGATGGAGGTTGGCCTCGAGGGTGCAGCTGCCGCCGCCCTCGGTCAGGCCATAGATCTCGATCAGCCGGCCCGGCCAACGCTTCAGGCAGTCGGCCTTGATGTGGGCGCGCAGCGGCGCGCTGGTCGAAAGCTTGGCCCTGAAGGCGCCAAGGTCGTACTTGCCGAAGTCCGGATGGGCCAGGATGCGCTGGTACTGCACCGGCACCAGCATGGCATGGGTGACGCGCTCGCGTTCGGCGATCTCCAGGAACTTCGCGACGTCCGACTTCGGCATCAGGATCGTCGTGCCGCCGACGCCGAGGGTGGCCAGCACCGCCACCAGCGTCGTGTTGGAATAAAGCGGTGTCGAGGCCAGCGAGATCGTGTCCGGCCCATAGTCGAAGGCCGTGAACCGCACCGCCAGGAGATCGCGCATGACATGGCTGTGCAGGATGCCCTTGGGCAGGCCGGTCGTGCCCGAGCTGTAGATGATGTTGAAGTCGTCGAGCTGGCCGAGCGGCACCGCAAAGGCCGCGTCGCTCGCCGCCGCCAGCCAGGCCTCGTAGTCGCGCCAGCCGGCGCGCGTGAAATCGTAGGCGATGCGGCCGCCCTCGATCAGCTTGGGCAGGCGATCTTCATAGGGTTCGACCAGGCTGCGATACTGGTCGGACAGGAACAGCACCTTGGCGTCGCAATCGTCGAGCATCTTCTCGAGCGCATCGGCCGCCGCCATGGTCGACAGCGGCACGACGCAGGCGCCGACCCGCAGGCCGCCCATGAAGGTCTCCAGATATTCGATCGAGTTGGCGGCCAGGATGGCGATCTTGTCGCCGCGGCCCACGCCCATGGCGGCAAGCGAGCGCGCGACCTTGTTGGTGCGCCTGTCGAATTCGCGCCAGGTGAGGGCCCGGCCCTCGCAGACGACGGCGCGCCTGTCGGGCCAGGCCTCGGCATGGCGCGCGATGCGCACCGGGATCGAGACGAATTCGGGAAAGTCGTCCAGCGTCGGCTGAGGCACCATCAAGGCGCTATCGGGGGCGCTATCGGGACTCACCGCGCCGCCTATTTCTTCGGCTCGACCTTCTCGACCGGGCCGCCCGCCTTCTTCCAGGCGCCGAAGCCGCCCTCGAAATGCGCCACCGGGCCAAGCCCCATGTCCTGCGCCGTCTTGGTGGCCAGCGCCGACCGCCAGGCGCCGGCGCAGAAGAACACGAACTTGTTGCCGCTCTGGAAATAGTCCTTGGCGTACGGGCTTTCGGGATCGATCCACATCTCGAGCATGCCGCGCGTCACGTTGATCGCGCCGGGGATCGTGCCGTCGCGCCACAATTCGCGCGGGTCGCGGATGTCGATGAAAGTGACGCCGGGCTGGCCATGGACCTTCATGGCCTCGTCGAGCGACAGCGTCTCGATCTCGCTGTTGGCCTCTTCGACCATCTGCTTGACGGTCTTCTTCATCTTGAGCGGCATCGCGTTTCCTCCGATGCCCATTTGTACGGTCTCACGGCCGCCGGTGGAAGCCCTTCGACTTCGCTCAGGGCGGGCGTCAGAGGCGATCGATTTCGAATTCCTCGCAGGAAAGTCCGAACTGCGACAGGCCCTCCTCCAGATGGTCGCCCAACAGCGGTTCGCCCAGCAGATAGGCGGCGGTGCGCTCGTTATGCTGCCGCTCCGCCTCGTCGCGCAGGTCGGTCCAGTCTTCCAGCGTGCCGTCGCCGCGGCCCAACCGCATCAGCGCGACGAGATCGATCTGCTCCTCGTCGCTCAAGGCATTGATGAAGGCGACCAGCTCGGCCCTGGTCGGATCGTTCGGCATGGGCCTCGAGCACCGAGGCCATCTTGTCATCCGTGGCGTTCGATCCCGAATCCGGATCGGTCAGCACGTCCTGGACGTCGAACTCGCGCGCCTTAACGATGACGAAGCAGACACTTTCGGACGATATGGTCAGCGTCGGATCGGCCATCGATTCCTCCCTTGCCCGTCGCAGGGATGTAACGGCTCCGCGCGGCGGCGTTCAACCGTCACGCGGTTACGATTTATTTCTTCGTGTCGGGAACCGCGCGCAACTCGGCCAGCCACGCATCCGGGCTGCCGTCCGAGGGCGCGCGCCAATCGCCGCGCGGCGAGAGCGAGCCGCCGGAGGAGATCTTCGGTCCGTTGGGCAGCGCCGAGCGCTTGAACTGGTTGGCGAAGAAGCGGCGCAGGAACAGTTCCAGCCAGTGGCGGATCTCGGCCAGCGTATAGGATCGCCGCGTGCCGGCCGGCAGATTGGCCGGCCAGGCCCCGTTCTCGACATCATGCCAGGCGTGCCAGGCCAGAAACGCGATCTTGGACGGCCGATAGCCCTGGCGCGTCAGATAGAAGAGATTGAAGTCCTGCAGCGCATAGGGGCCGACCGACTGCTCGGTCGCCTGGATGGCGCCGCTTTCGCCGGCCGGAATCAGTTCCGGCGAGATCTCGGTGTCGAGGATGTCGTGCAGGATCGCGGCGGTCTCCTTGTCGACGTCGCCCGACGCGGCGACGAAACGGATCAGATGCTGGATCAGCGTCTTGGAGACCGAGCCGTTCGGATTGTAGTGCGACATGTGATCGCCCACGCCGTAGGTGCACCAGCCCAGGCCCAGCTCGGAGAGATCGCCCGTGCCCACCACCATGCCGCGATGCTGGTTGGCCAAGCGGAACAGGTAGTCGGTGCGCAGGCCGGCCTGCACGTTCTCGAAGGTGATGTCGTAGACCTTCTCGCCCTTGGCGAAGGCATGGCCGATGTCGGCCAGCATCTGCCGGGCGGCCGGCTTGATGTCGATCTCGGCCGCCGTGACCCGCAGCGCCTTCATCAGCCGCCAGGCGTTCTTGTAGGTCTTGTCCGACGTTCCGAAGCCCGGCAGCGTATAGGCGAACACGTTCTTGCGCGGCAGGCCGAGCTGATCCATCGCCCGGCAGGTCACGATCAGCGCCTGGGTCGAAATCCAATCCGCCCGACACGCCAATGATCGCCCGCTCGGTGCGGCTCGACCCCAGGCGCTGCGCCAGGCCCTGGATCTGGATGTTGTAGGCCTCGTAGCAATTGTCGCGCAGCCTGGCCGGATCGGACGGCACGTAGGGAAAGCGCTCGACCGCGCGCTCCAGGGCCACGCTCTCGCGCGGCGCGTCGAGGGCGAAGCCTATCTTGCGAAAGCGCGCGACCTTGGCGGCCTCCAGCATCGCGCCGTCGGCGAAGCCGTTGTTGCGCAGCCGTTCCTGCCGGATGCGGCCGAGATCGACATCGGCGTGCACGAAGGTCGAGTCCTGCTCGAAACGCGCCGATTCGACGAGCTGATCGCCGCATTCATAGACCGCGGCATGCCCGTCCCAGGCGAGGTCGGTCGTCGATTCGCCGGGCCCGGCCGCCGAATAGGCATAGGCGGCGATGGCGCGCATCGACTGGCTGCCGCAGAGCAGGCGGCGCGCCTCGGCCTTGCCGATCGTGATATTGCTGGCCGACAGGTTGACCAGCACCTCGGCGCCCGCCAGCGCCGCATGACTCGAGGGCGGCACGGGCACCCAGATGTCTTCGCAGATCTCGACGTGGAAGGTGAACGGCACGGTGCCCGTCGAGCGGAACAGCATGTCGGTGCCGAACGGCACGTCCTGACCGGCAAGCCTGATCGCGCTTTCCAGGACATTGGCGCCCGACACGAAATGGCGCTTTTCGTAGAACTCGCGGTAGTTCGGCAGGTAGGTCTTGGGCACCACGCCCAGGATCGCGCCGCGATGGATGACGACGGCGGCGTTGTAGAGCCGGCCGGCGACGCGCAGCGGCGCACCGACGATCAGGACGGGAAAGAGCTTGTCCGACGCCGCCACGACCCGGGCGATCGACTGCTCGACCTGGTCCAGCAGCGCATCCTGCAGCAGCAGGTCCTCGATGGAGTAGGACGAGAGCCCCAGCTCGGGAAACACCATGAGGGCGGTGCGCGTCTTGTCGCCCTCCTCGGCCAGCCGCAGCGTCTCGGCGAGATTGAAGGCGGCATCGGCAACGCGGGTCCGGGGCACGCAGCAGGCAACGCGCACGAATTCGTGTGAATAGAGGGAGAAGAAATCGGACAAGGGATTGTGGTGGGCGATGGTGGGCGCGACAGGGATTGAACCTGTGACCCCTGCCATGTCAAGACAGTGCTCTACCGCTGAGCTACGCGCCCATCGCCGGAAAGAGCGGTCGTCTACATCGCGGCCCCTCGGTTGGCAAGTATGCGGACGCGGCGAGAGCGTGACGCGCCCGGCCCAGCGCGCTATGAGGCTTTATATGGAGTTTTTGCCGGTCGCGTCCGATCACGAAGCCTTGGATTGCCGCCTGCCGTCACGCCAGACCGTGCCGGTGGTCGTCGCCTCCCCCCACAGCGGCTCGGTCTATCCCGCCGCCTTCCTGTCACAGGCCGCCGTGCCGTTGGCGGCCCTGCGCCGCGCCGAGGATGCCTTCGTCGACGAGCTGTTCGGCGCCGCGCCCGCGCTCGGCATGCCCTTGCTGGCCGCGCGGTTTCCCCGCTCCTATGTCGACGCCAACCGCGAACCCTACGAGCTCGATCCGGGGATGTTCGAAGGCCCCCTGCCGCGGCCGCTCAATCACCGCACCACCCGGGTCGCGGCCGGCCTCGGCATGATCCCGCGCGTGGCGGCGGGCGGAGAGGCGATCTATCGCGGGCGCGTGCCGTCCGAAGAGATCGAGCGGCGGCTGCAGACCTGCTGGCGGCCCTATCACGCCGCCTTGTCGGTGCTGATCGAGCATACGCACCGTTCGTTCGGCGGGGCGCTGCTGATCGATGCCCATTCCATGCCGTCCTCCGCCTCGGGCACGGGTTTGCGCGAGCGCGACCATCGCGTCGACGTCGTCCTGGGCGACAATCATGGCGAGTCCTGCGCGCCCGAGTTGGTGGGCTGCGCCGAACGCTGGCTCAGCGGACGCGGACTGCGGATCCAGCGCAATCAGCCCTATGCGGGCGGTTTCACCACCCAGCGCTACGGCCGCCCCGAGCTGGGGCGGCACGCCTTGCAGATCGAAATCAACCGCGCCCTCTATATGGACGAAATACGCCACGAGCGGCTGCCCGCGGCCGCCGCCTTCGAGCGGCTGATAGCCGAGCTGCTTGAGGAAATCGCCGGCCACGCCGCCGAACTGCTGTCGGCCCGCCCTCTGGCCGCCGAATAAATCCAGCCGATCGGCAAAAAAAAGGGCCGTGACAAGCACGGCCCGAGTTTAGGGAGGAAACGCCCAAGACGGGCATACAGCAAACAAAGAGGCCGCAAGAGCGGCGTTTGCTGCCTGCTAACAATGGTGCACCTGCGAAGGGATTTCAAGAGGGAAAAAAGGCCCTGAATTCACATATTTAACCCAGTTTCATGGCGCGATATCGGTGTGGCTTTTTTGCAACGCACCAAGAATCCTGGCGGCAGGTTTGCAGTGCGTGCAGAGCTCCTCCAGCCCGCTCATCGCGCGCATTTCTATAGATTGCAAAGGCTTGGCTGATCGGTGTGGAGGAATACTTGGCGAATAAGTTCGTAGTCGCGATGATGATGCACGAGACCAACACGTTCTCGCCCCTTCCCACCCCCATCAATTCCTTCGCCCGCAGCGGCGCCCTGAGTGGTTCTGCCGCAATCAGGGATTCCGAAGGCACCAACACCTCGCTCGGTGGCTTCATAGAAGTGGCACGCAAGGCGGGCGCCGAGTTCACCGTCCCGATGGCCGCTTCGGCCCATCCTTCCGGCCTCGTGACCGAGGCCGCCTACGAGCAGATGACAGGCGCCATCGTCGAGGAGATCAGGAAGGGATGCGACGCCGTCCTGCTCGCCCTGCACGGCGCGATGGTGGCGGAGCACTTCGACGACGGCGAAGGCGAGCTACTCAATCGCATCCGCAGGATCGCGCCCGACGTGCCGATCGCCGTGGCGCTCGATTTCCACACCCAGATGACCGACGCCATGATCAAGGGCGCCACCGTCATCACGGGCTACCGCACCTATCCGCACATCGACATGGCCGACACCGCGCGGCGCGCCGGCCGCACGCTGATGCGCGCGCTGGCAGGCGAGGTCGAGCCCAAGATGGTGTGGGGCAACCGGCCGATCATGAGCAGCTCGCTGGTCCACACGCCCTCGCGCGAGCCGATGAGGACTTTGATGGGCATGGCCAATGAAGCCGAGGATTCCGGCCAGGTGCTGAACGCGTCGGTGTTCGGCGGCTTCCCGCAGGCCGACATTCCCCATCTCGCCCTTTCCTCGGTGATCGTCTGCGACAAGCGCACCGCCGAAGGCGAGATCCTGCTGAGCAGGATCCTCGATACGGCATGGGAAAGGCGCGAGGGCTTCCTGTTCCATCCCGAGCCGCTGTCGGTCCAGGTGGCGCGCGCCAAGTCGCTGGAGGGCGGCCCCGTCGTCATGGCCGACCATGGCGACAACACCGCCTCGGGCGGCACGCAGGATGTGATGAGCGTGATCGAGGAAGCCATGGCGCAGGGCCTCGAGGACGCCTGCGCCGGGCCGATCTGCGATCCGGCCTGCGTCCAGCAGATGATCGAGGCCGGCGTCGGCGGCGAGGTGACATTGGAGCTCGGCGGCAAGATCGACATGCCCGCCATGGGATTGAAGGGCAAGCCGCTCAAGGTGACCGGCAGGGTCAAGGCCATCACCGACGGCCAGTTCGTCGTCACCGGGCCGATGGCTACCGGCACCACGGTGCGCATGGGCCGCACCGCCGTCCTCGACACGGGCAGGATGCAGATCGTGGTGTCGGAGAAGCGCGCCGAGCCCTACGATCTCGGCGTCTTCACCCATTGCGGCATCGATCCGCGCCGCAAGAAATACGTTCTGATCAAGTCACGCCAGCATTTCCGCGCCGGCTTCGAGCCCATCGCCAGGCACATCGTGATGTGCGACGGCGACGGCTGCACGGCGTCGGACCTCAAGCTGTTCAAGTATACAAAGGTCAAGCGGCCGCTTTATCCGTTCGACCTCGACATGCGGCTTGGCCGCAACGAAGCCTAGGAGCAGGTCATGGCGGCATACGACATCGTCATCCGCAACGGCCAGGTGGCCGACGGCACGGGCAGGAAGCTGTTCGCCGCCGATGTGGCGCTGAAGGGCGACCGCATCGTCGCCATCGAGGCGCCGGGCACGCTCAAGGGCGACAACGAGATCGACGCCACGGGCAAGGTCGTGGCGCCGGGCTTCATCGACGTGCACACCCACGACGACACGGCCCTGATCGACAATCCGACCATGGCGATGAAGGCCAGCCAGGGCGTCACCACGGTGGTGTGCGGCAATTGCGGCGCCTCGGCCGCGCCGTTCGTGCGGCCCGACATCGGCCATTTCCTCAGCCTGATCGTGAAGAGGAAGGAGAACGTCTCCAAGAGCTTCGCCGAGTTCGCGGGCAAGGTGGAGGCGGCCAGGCCTGCCATCAACGGCGCCTTCCTGATCGGCCATTCGACCCTGCGCATGAACGCCATGGGCGACGACCTCGCCCGTCAGGCGACGGAAGCCGAGATCGACATGATGCGCGGCCTGCTCGACCAGAGCCTCGAGCAGGGCGCCATCGGCATGTCGAGCGGACTGTTCTATCCGCCCGCGATGGCGGCCTCGACCGACGAGGTGGCCGAGGTGGCCAAGCCGCTCGGCAAGTGGGGCGGCGTCTATACCGCCCACATGCGCGACGAGGGCGACGACATCCTGAAGTCGATGGACGAGACGTTCGAGATCGGCCGCCGCGCCGGCGCGCCGGTCATCGTCTCGCACCACAAGTGCTCGGGCCGCAGCAACTTCGGCCGCATGAAGGAGACACTGCCCAAGTTCAGCGAGGCAATGAAGCAGCAGGACATCGCCTTCGACGTCTATCCCTACGTCGCCGGCTCGACGATCCTGCGCAAGGAGATGCTCGATCGCGCCGACAAGGTGCTGATCACGTGGTCGGACACGGTGAAGGACGTGAGCGGCCGCGACCTCAAGGAGATTGCCCGCGACATGGGCTGCTCGATCTACGACGCGGCCGACCGCCTGCAGCCGGCCGGCGCCATCTACTTCATGATGGACGAGAAGGACGTGCAGAGCGCGATGGCGCACCCGGGCGCTATGATCGGCTCGGACGGCATCCCCTTCGACACCCATCCGCACCCGCGGCTATGGGGCACCTTCCCGAGGGTCCTGGGCCACTACTCGCGCGAGCTGAAGCTCTTCCCGCTGGAGGACGCGGTGCGCCGCATGACTTCCTACTCGGCGCAGCGCTTCAAGCTGGCCAAGCGCGGTGAGGTGAAGGCCGGCTTCTATGCCGACCTTTGCGTGTTCGATCCGGCGACCGTGATCGACACCGCCACGTTCGAAAAGCCGATCTCGGCCGCCAGGGGCATCGACACCGTGCTGTGCAACGGCCAGATCGTCTGGCGTGATGGCAAGCCGGGTGGCGGACGCGCTGGCCGCGCGCTCACGCGCCAGGAGATGCAGGCGGAGGCTTAAGCCTCGTCGCGCCGTGTGCGCTCGAGGCGCTCGTGACGCTCCTGCGCCTCGACGGACAGGGTCGCGATCGGGCGGGCTTCGAGGCGCTTCAGCGAGATCGGCTCGCCGGTTTCCTCGCAGTAGCCGTAGGTGCCCTCATCGATCGACTTCAGCGCCTGGTCGATTTTGGAGATCAACTTGCGGAAGCGGTCGCGGGTGCGCAGTTCGAGAGAGCGGTCGGTCTCAGCGGTGGCGCGATCGGCGAGATCGGGCTGCGCCAGGCTCTCCTCCTGCATGTTCTGCAATGTCTGGTTGGACTCTTCGATCAGTTCGCCCTTCCACTTCAGCAGCTTTTGCCGGAAGTACTCCTGCTGCATCGGGTTCATGAAGGGCTCGCGTTCCGTCGGCCGGTAATTCTGCGGCAACGTAATCGACATTGTCGGCAACTCCACTCGCAGCGACTCCATCTCCGCCTCGGGGGAAAGGCGGCTCTTGAGGCGCGCGGAGTATAGGGATGGTCGATGACGCCGCAACAACGTTCAGGGCGGTCGGTGGACTCTTGTCGTGCGGTGCAGCATTTCTTCCGGCCCGATATTTGCCTAGGCCGCGCGCAATTGCGACACCGGAAAGGCACATTCTATTGCACCGCAGCAAACACCCCTAAGGTTATCAGACGGGCGAACGAACCGCTCAGGTCGAAACCCGCGTCGGCCTTCAACCCGCCGGCCGCCGCGGCCTCCAGCGATCCACCGGCCATCAGGCAGTCGACGAAGGCGGCCTCCGCGGCGCTCAGACCGACGAATGCCGCATCCTCGCATCGCCGCAGCACCAGGAGATCGGCGCCGCCCGAATTCAGATCGACTGCGTCCTCGGCGGCACCGGGCTGGGAAGCCTCCCAGATGCGGTCCAGCGGATAGGGCGAGCGGATCAGCACGGTGCCGGCGGCAAAGCCCATCGACATCGACGGCAGGCGCTCGGCGGCGATGCTGGAAAGATCCTCGGCCTTGAGCCGCCGGCCTTCCGGCGCCTGGAAGGCCACGTTCAGGGCCCAGTCCAGGCGGGCCATGTCGGCCAGGTAAGGCAGGCCGCGCGCCGGCTCGTAGGCATCGATGAACCGGGGCAGATCGGCGCCGTATTCGGCCAGCACCGGCTGCACCGGCAGGAACTGGGCGACGAAGTCGCGCGCCAGCCTGCGGAAGAAATCCGCGCCGACCAGCGCCTGCACCGTCGGAAAGGTCGCCGCCAGCGCGGTACCCAGGCTCTCGAAGACATGATGCCGATAGACGCCGAGCCGTGCCGCCGCGGGAATCGTGTCGCCTTTCACCTCGGCGACCAGCCGGGCATCATCCGCTGCCGTCACATGAGCGGCGAAGGCGGCCTGCAGCTCACGCAGCGCGAGCGGCATCCTGGCCTCCCGTCACGATCACGCGTTCGGCGCGCGCCGCCTCGTCGAGCAGCACCGAGAGCGGCGGAATGTCGGTGTCCCATTCGATCAGGGTCGGGCGCGGACCGAAGCGCTCCACCACCTCGCCGAACAATGCCCAGACGCCGTCGCGCACCCGCGAACCGTGATCGTCGATCAGGATCGGCTCGCCGTCGGCGTCGTTCACGGCATGGCCGGCCAGGTGATATTCGGTGATCGCCGCGCCCGGCAGGCCGGCCAGCCAGTCGCGCGGCTCGAGCCTGAGATTGTGCGCCGTCACGACGATGTTGTTGGCATCGAGCAGCAAGCCGCAGCCGCTGCGCCGCACCAGCTCCGACAGGAATTCAGGCTCCGACAGGGTCGAATGCGCGAAGCCCAGGTAGCAGGAGGGGTTCTCGATCGAGACCTGGCGGCCCAACGCTTCCTGCAGACGGTCGACATTGCGCACCACGACCGCGAGCGACTCTTCCGTGTAGGGCAGCGGCAGCAGGTCGTTGAAATAGCGTCCGCCGCTCACGCTCCACGCCAGGTGATCGGACACCCAGGCCGGCTCCAGGCGGCGCACCAGCGCGGCGACGCGGCCGAGATGCGCCTCGTCGAGCCCGTCGGCCGAGCCCAGCGAGAGGCCGACGGCGTGAAGGGAAAACGCGTAGCCGGCGCGCAGCCGCTCGATCGCCTGCACCGCCGGCGACGCCGAAAGATAGTTCTCGGCATGGATCTCGAGAAAGCCGGCCGCCGGCCGCTCGCGCTCGATCTGCGCCAGATGCGGCGCGCGCAGCCCGATGCCCGCCGCCGGCGTCATCGCCTCAGCTTGACTTGAGCTTGCCGCCGACGATCTTCTCGCAGGTGCCCTTGGGCATGCTGATCCAGGCGTCAGCCTGGGCGTCTTTCTTGGACGTGCCCGCGCACGAGGAAGAGGCGGTCTGGCAGTCGTTCCTGCCGGCCTTGGCGACGCCGTAGCACTTCTCGACATTGCCCTGAGCCTGCGCGGCGACCGGCACGGCGAGGGCTGCGACGAGAGCGGCGGCGACGGCGATGCGGGTCGAGGTCATTGGCTCCTCCATTGCCATTGGATGACGATGCGGGCGTTATACGTCAGATTGGCTGCGATACCAGCCTCACCGGCCGTCACACACCGGCTATCGTAACCATAGCCTGGAGTCACGAAAACTTGTTCGACAAGCCCGCAAACGCCCTGCTCTCGCCCGGCGACTTCGTGCGCCATGGCGGCCGGCCGGACTGGGGACTGGGCCAGATCCAGTCGATGATCGGCCATCGCATCACCGTCAATTTCGAGAATGCCGGCAAGGTCGTCATCGACGGGAACGTGATCGAGCTTGAGCCAGCCGACGCGACGCCAGAGTAAGCTCCGCCGGCGTATTGACGTTCAGGAACGGCGCGGCGTCGCCCGGCCACGCCAGCTCGGCGAAGGCGTAGCGGCGGGCGAACTCGTCGACCCTGCGCACGCCCTCCTGCAGCACCGCGCGGCGCAGATCGTCCGCAAGCTTCACCGACCAGACCGCCAGCGTATGCTCGCGCCGCCCGCCGTGCCGGACCATCAGCACGTCCGGTTCGGGAACGTGCATCAGGCCGCACAGACGCACCGTGAGATCCAGCGGCAGGAACGGCACGTCGGCCGGCGCGGTCAGGATCCAACCGGCATGGGGATGGTGCGCCCGCGCCCATTCCATGCCGGCCAGGATGCCGGCGAGCGGGCCCAGCCGACGTCCCTCGCGCTCGGCGGCGCGCCTGACGTCGGGCGGATCGGGGATCACCGGGACCTTGAGCGCGCCGATGCCCGGCAGCGGATCGTTGGCCACCACGACAAGGTCCATGACCTGCGGGCGCAGGCGCTCGACCACATGCGCCACCATCGGCCGGCCGCCGAGCGGCCGCAGCGGCTTCAGCGGACCGGGGCCCATGCGCCTGCCCTCGCCGCCCGCCAGGACGACGCCCACCAGGGCGCCCGCCCGCACCGGCCCGAAATCCCGCTTCGCCTTGGTCGCCATGGGCTGCACTATGCGGGCCGCCAAAGTCCAAGCAAGGGGAGGAACTCATGGCGCTCAGCGTCACCAAGGTCGCGAACTGGCTCCAATCGGTCGACAAGGCGAGGACCTGCGTCGGCTGGTGGCCGGAGCAGTACATGCCCGACGACGAGCGCACCGCCTACAGGATCCAGGACGCCTTCGCCAAGAAGCTCATCCCCAAGCAGGGTCCCATCGTGGGCTACAAAATCGGCCTCACCGCACCGCAGATCTGGGAGCAGACGGGATTGCGCAGCCCGGCCTACGGACCGATCCGCCGGCGGCGGGTATTCGAGCACAAGACCACAGTCCGCGCCGACCGCTGGACGCGGCTGGGCGTGGAGCTGGAGATCATCCTCACCGTCAATGCCGACATGCCGGCGCCCAGGAACAAAGCCTACGACAAGGAATCGATCGCCCGCTACGTCGGCGATGCGCGTGCCGGCTTCGAGCTGATCGAGGATCGCGGCGCCGACTACAGCCGGCTGACCGCCTTCGCCCTGATCATGGATGTCGGCTGGAACGGCGGCTCCCTGCTGGCCCGCCCCAACGCGAAATGGAGCGAGCTCGACCTCGGCAATCTGCAAGGGTCGATCGCCTTCGACGGCAAGGTGGTGCGCACCGGCCATTCCGGCGACGTGCTCGGCCATTGCTACAATTCGCTGGCCTGGCTCGCCAACAAGCTCGGCGAGCACGGCAAGCGGCTCCGCAAGGGGATGATCGTTTCCTCCGGCAGCATGGTCGCCTGCCAGTTCGTGCCGCCCGGCAGCACCGCCGTCGGCAAGATCGAAGGCCTGGGCGAGGTGACGCTGAAGTACGAGCTGCCGCGCTGATCAGCGTCGTCCGACTCCCCGCTCCCAGGCCAGGGACCAATCGGGCCTGAGTTGGCGCCACGACAGGCGCCGCACGGCGTCACGGCCGACCACCAGCGCATCGTAGTCGTCGGGGAAAAGCTGGGCGATCGCCGGATCGAGCGCGTTCAGGCCGCCGGCGTAGGCGCCGAAGGCCGGCAGGATCAGGCGCCGGCCATCAGTCAGGAAGCAGCGCCGGCGCATGCCGCGTCCGCGCACGGTGAGCGCCGCCACCGGATGGAAGTGGCCGGAGACCTCCCCGTCGGCCGGTCCGAAGCGGGCCTCGTGGCGGAACAGCAGGGGAGCGTCGTCGATCTCCTCGGCGACCTCGCCCCAGCCGGCCGGAGGGGGCGAGGTATCGTGGTTTCCCGCGATCCAGACGAAGCGCGCACGGGCGGTCAGGCCTTCGATTTGCCGACGCTCGTCCTCGGGCAGGCGCGCGATCGCCTGGCCGTCATGGAACGAATCGCCCAGGCAGACCACGGTCCGGGGCTCGAGGGCGTCGATCAGCGCGGCAAGCATCGCCAGCGTCTGGCGCGTGTCGTGGCGCGGCAGCAGCTTGCGCGCCGAGACGGCATAGGACGAGCCCTTCTCGAGATGCAGGTCGGCCACCGCCAGCAGGCGCCGTGCGGGCCAGTGCAACGCGCCCGCCGGTAGGGCCTGCAGACGCTCGCCGGCACAGTCGAAGGCGAAGGGCGTCATGGATGGATCACGACGCGCGCACCGGTCGGCACCAACGACCAGACCTCGCGCATCTCGGCGTCGGTGACGGCGATGCAGCCGGTCGTCCAGTCCCTTCGCGGATGGCCGGCGAGGAACTTGCGCCAGCCGTTGGGCTGGCCGTGGATGTAGATGTCGCCGCCCGGCGTCACGCCGAGCCGTGCCGCCTGCGCCTTGTCGCGTTCGTCGGGATAGGAGACGCGCAGCGACAGGTGGAAGGCGCTTCGAGGGTTGCGCGCGTCGATCGAATACCGGCCCTCGGGCGTGCGGCCATCGCCTTCGCGTTCCTTGTGCTTTTCGGGCGCGAAGCCCAGCGCCACCCGATAGCGGCGCAGCACCCTGCCGTCGCGCTTCAGTTCCATGCGCCGCTCGCCCTTGAAGATTTCCACCAGATCCGCCGGCGACGGCGCCATTTCGGGGGGATGTCGTCGCTGCCGCCGGATTGCTGCCACGATCTCGCGCAAACTCATGGCGCGCACGATTGACCCGATGCCGCCCCGTGCGCAAGGTGCCGCGATGTTCCGTCTTGTGCGTTTTGCGTTGGCGACGGCCCTGCTGTTTCCCTTCGGGGCCGCGGCCCAGGTGCAGCCGCACCGCGCCGAATATGCGTTGCGGCTGGGCGTGGCGGCAAACGCGCCGCGCATCGGGACCGCCGTCAGCGACCTCACCCGGGACTGCGCCGGCTGGCATCTCAAGCGCGACATCAAGAGCGAGATCGCCTTCACGACGTCGTGGAAGGTGAGCCTGGCCTCGAAGCTGGATGGCGAGGAGACGCATGGCGGCTTCCGCTACAGCACCGTGCAAATTCAGAACGGCAACGAGCGCGAGAGCAAGGGACGGGTGCAGCGCAAGGCCGGCGAAACGCGGGCCGAGATCGTCTGGGCCGGCAGCCCGCCTCACCAATTCGTCCTGCCGCCGACCACCCTGATGCCGGTGGCGGCCATCGACCATCTGATCGAGCGGCTGCGCGCCAACGCGGCGTCCTTCCCGGCCATGATGTTCGACGCCGAGGTGATCGGCGATGCCTTCCTGGTCGAGGTCACCGAGCAGGACCGCGCCTCGCTGCGCGCCGCCCGGCCCGCCGACAAGCCGGTAGCCTTGCCGAGCGGCAAATCCTGGCCGGTATCGATGGCCTTCACGCGCGGCCGCCAGCAGGACCAGCGGCCGCTTTTCACGGTCGATGCGCTGGTCTTCGCCAATGGCGTGCTCGACCGGCTGACCGTCGACACCGGCCTGGTCAGCGTCACGGCCGATCTCCAGGCCCTGGACATGCACCCGGCGCCGAGCTGCCCCCGATCGTAGAGCGCGGGCGCTGGGGGTCATCCATCTCCGCCCCTCCAGCGTATCTCGGGCATGGCGTGCTCCATCCTGTGGTTTCGCGGCGATCTTCGGCTGGCCGACAATCCGGCCCTGATGGCCGCCTTGGGCGCCGGGCGTCCCGTCGTGCCGGTCTACGTGCTCGACGAGGCGACGGCAGGCACCCGCCCGCGCGGCGCCGCGTCACGCTGGTGGCTGCACCACAGCCTGCAGGCGCTCGATGGCTCGCTGCGCGGACTGGGATCGCGGCTGATCCTGCGCCGCGGGCCAGCCGAGAAGACGATTGGCCAACTGGCGGAGCAATGCGAGGCCCGCGCCGTCTACTGGAACCGCCTCTACGATTCCGGCTCGCGCGAATGTGATGCGCGGCTGAAGCAGTCGCTGGGCCAAGGCGGCATCACCGCGGAGAGCTTCAAGGGCAATCTTCTGTTCGAGCCTTGGGAGGTGAAGACGCTGGCCGGCACCGCCTTCAGGGTCTTCACCGCCTTCTGGCGGGCCTGCCGCGGCCTGCCTTCTCCCGATCGGCCCTTGCGAGCGCCCAAGCGGCTGCCGTCACCGGAAGCATGGCCATCGAGCGACAGGCTGGTCACGTGGCGGCTGCGGCCGCGCACGCCGGACTGGTCGGGCGGGCTCGCCACAGCCTGGACGCCCGGCGAGGCCGCCGCCTCGCTGCGCCTGGCGGCCTTCCTCGACGCGGGTCTTGGACGCTATCGAGCGTCACGCGACCTGCCGGCCGTTGATGGCACGTCGCGCTTGTCGCCCCATCTTGCGTTCGGCGAGATCTCGCCGCGCCAGGTCTGGCACGCGTCACAGGCGCGACGACCGTCGGCCGCGACCGAGCGGTTCCTGGCCGAGCTCGGCTGGCGCGAGTTCGCCTACCACCTCCTGTTCCATTTCGGCGATCTGGCGCAGCGCAGCTTCCGACCCGAGTTCGACTCCTTTCCCTGGTCTGCCCAGGACGATCTCGTCGAGGCGTGGCAACGCGGCCGCACCGGCTATCCGATCGTCGACGCCGGCATGCGCCAGCTCTGGGCAACGGGCTGGATGCACAACCGGGTGCGCATGATCGCAGCCTCCTTCCTGACCAAGGATCTGATGGCCGATTGGCGGCTGGGCGAACGCTGGTTCTGGGACACGCTGGTCGATGCCGATCCCGCCAACAACGCCGCCGGCTGGCAATGGGTCGCCGGCAGCGGCGCCGATGCAGCCCCCTATTTCCGCGTGTTCAATCCGGTGCTGCAGGGCGAGAAGTTCGATCCAACCGGCGATTATGTCCGTCGCTGGGTGCCCGAGCTTGCCGGCCTGCCGGCCGGCACCATCCACCGCCCGTGGACCGCGGTACAAAAGCCGCCGGCCACGATCTATCCGGACCGCATCGTCGACCACGCCGCCGCCCGCCTGCGCGCGCTCGACGCCTTTCGCGACCTCAAACGAGGGGCGCAGCCAGCGGCGGAGGGGCCCGGACGATGAGAATCGCCGTCATCGGCGGCGGCGTCGCCGGCCTGGGCGCCGCCTGGTTGCTGAGCCACGCGCACGACGTCGTGCTCTACGAGCGAGACGACCGTTTCGGCGGCCATTCCTGTACCGTGGAGGCGCAGACGGCCGCGGGAGCGCAGGCGGTCGATGTCGGATTCATCGTCTTCAACGAGCGCACCTATCCGAACCTCGTGGCCCTGTTCGATCATCTCGGCGTGCCGACCGAGGAGTCCGACATGTCGTTTGCCGTGAGCCTCGACCGCGGCCGCTTCGAATATGGCAGCTCCTCCGCCGGCTACCTGGCGCAACCCGGCAATGTCCTGCGCCCGTCGTTCCTGCGCATGACGCACGACATCCTGCGTTTCAACCGGCTGGCGCCGCGACTGCTCGACCGGAGCGAGGACCTCGATTTCACCATCGGCCACTTCGTCGACGATGCCGGGCTGAGCCGGTCCTTCCGCGACCGCTATCTGGTGCCGATGGCGTCCTGCATCTGGTCGACACCAGCCGGCCGCCTGCTCGACTATCCGGCGCAGACCTTCGTGCGCTTCTTCAGCAACCATGGCCTGCTGTCGATCGGCCCGCAGCTTCGCTGGCGCACGGTGAGCGGCGGCAGCCGTTGCTATGTCGAGCGCATCGCGGCGCCGTTGCGCCGACGCGCACGGCTCGGCACGGCCGCCGTCGCCATCCGGCGCGAAGAAGCGGCCGGCGTGCAGGTGCGCGATGCGACGGGTCAGTGGGATCGTTTCGACAAGCTGGTGCTCGCCTGCCATGCCGACCAGGCGCTGGCGCTGCTGTCCGACGCCGATGCGCGCGAGCGCGGCCTGCTTGGCCGCTTCACCTACTCTGCCAACGAGATCTGGCTGCACCAGGATGCCGCGTTGATGCCGCTCCGCCGTTCGGTGTGGTCGAGCTGGAACTATGTGGCCGATTGCCAGGACCCCGAGAGGCCTGTCAGTGTCACCTACTGGATGAACCGGCTGCAGAACCTGCCCTACGGCGCGCCGCTCTTCGTCTCGGTCAATCCCGGCCGCGCGCCGCAGCCCGTGACGGTGCAGGCGCGCTTCACCTTCGAGCATCCGATGTTCGATGCCGCTTCCATCCGCGCCCAGCGCGACCTGCATGCGATCCAGGGCGGGCGCGACACCTATTTCTGCGGCAGCTACTGCGGCTACGGCTTGCCGTAGTAGCCGCCCACCGGGTTGTCGTCGGCCCGCGCCCACGCCTCGACAGTACCCTCCTTCACGGGCTTGCCCTCGTCGGCGTTCCCGAGCGGCATCCAGTCGCCGTGGGCGAGCAGCATCGCGTGCAGGTCCTCGATGCATCTCAGCCGGTAGCGCACCTCGGTGCTGGAGGCGATCACCACGAGCGCCGGCGGATCCGACGTCTCGTCGCGGTGGGCGAGCAGCTGCGACCCGCCGCTCGGGGTGCGCAACACCCGGGGTCATCCGGCATCCCGCCACCCGCCACCTCATCGCTCATGCTCCGGTCCCCCGTCGGTCGGACGTCGGCGTTCGTCAGCCGCTCACCGGGGCGTCCCACACCGGGTACCAGCGCTCCAGCTCGGCCTCGAGGGAGATCTCGGTGGCCAGCGTCGCCTGCACGCGGCGCTCCAGGATCGTGTCGCGCGCCGGCTCTCCACGGGGCGCGAAGGGGTAGAAGGTGCCGCGCTTGTATGCCGTAGACGAGCTCGACCTGCCCGGGCTCGCCGTCGAACCCGAACACGGCGCACAGCAGTTGCTCCGAGAAGCCCCGCTCCTCCAGCGACTGGCTCACCACGTGGGTGGTGGTGGCGAGGTCCTCGATGTCGGGGTCGGCGATGACGATCCACGAGAAGCCGTAGGCATCATCGTGGCGGCTCGACCGTCGTGCCGGCGTCGCTGCTCGTGGCCTCGAGGAGCTCCTGGGTGTCGCGGATGAGTTCCTCGAAGGCGGCGGCCTCGATGGCCCGGAAGCACACCCCCGCGCGGCCCGTGGTCCTCAGCCCCAGCGAGGCCTCGAGCGTCACGGCCGCCGAGCTGATCCCGAAGATCCGGTCGAGATCGGCGCGCCGGGGCGCGCGCTGGCCGCGCAGGACGTCGAGGAGGCCCACCGGCCCTAGATCCTTGCGGTGGGGGAGGCGTCGAGCGCGGCCTGCATCGCCATGAGGCGCTCGATGCGCTTCTCCACCGGAGGGTGGGTGGAGATCAGGCTCGAGAGGGAGAACCCCCTCGAGACGGCCGGGATGATGAAGAACGCGTTCATCCCCTCCGCGGCCCGCAGGTCCTTCGTCGGGATCCGGTCCATCGTGCCGCTGATGCTGGCGAGCGCCGAGGCGAGCTGCGCGGGCGCCCCGGTCATGATCGCGGCGCCGCGATCGGCCGCGAACTCCCGGTAGCGCGACAGGGCGCGCAGCAGCAGGAACGACAGGACGTAGACCACGACCGACGCGAGGATCACGACGAGGAACATGGCGGCGCTGTTGTCGCGGCTGTCGCGCCGGCCGCCGCCCATCATCCCGCTGTAGACGCCCATCCGGACGAGCAGGCCGGCGACGGTCGCCAGGAACCCGGCCACCGTCATCACGATGACGTCCTTGTTGGCGATGTGCGAGAGCTCGTGGGCGATGACGCCCTCGAGCTCCTTCGGCGCCAGCCGCTCCATGATCCCGGTCGTGACGCAGACCGTCGCGGTCTTACGGCTGTGCCCGGCGGCGAAGGCGTTGGGGATCTCGCTGTCCGCGATCGCGATCGCGCGGCTTGGGGAGGTCGGCCAGCTGGCAGAGCCGCTCGATCATGCCGTGCAGCTCAGGGGCCTCCTGCGGCTCGGTGACCCGGGCCCGCATCGACGCCAGGGCGATCTTGTCGCCGAAGAAGATCTGGACGAGGGCGAAGCCGGCGGCTACGAGCAGGACGAGGACGGCTCCCACGCCCGCCGCGATCAGCACGCCGATGAAGACGACGTAGATCAGCCCCAGGCCGAACAGGGTCAGGCCCATCCGCGCCGTCAGCCCGCCGTCACGCCCGTACCACCCCTGTCGCGCCACGCCGCCCCCCGATGTCCGATTCAGCCCCCGGTTTCGATGATAGCCCGCCTCCGGCGCGTACCCTTGGAACCCCGTGCAGCGCTTCCCGATACGACGCAGCCCCTGGGCGTTGCCCTTCCTCGCGCCCCTGGCGGCCCGGCGGCCCTACGCGGAGGTGGGCGACGGCCGCGTCGTGGTGAGCATGGGCGCGCTCGGGCGTGCGGACATCCCGGTGGCGCTGATCGACCGGGTCGGCACGATGAGCTGGCCCTGGTGGGGCGGCGTCGGCGCCCGTATCGCGCGGGGGCTCGTGGCCTTCGTCGGCGCCTCCGGTGGAACGCTCGTGCTGATCGAGCTGTCCGGTCCGCTGCGCGTGCGCGCACCGCTCGGGCTGGACGGCCCGGAAGATCGCCGTCGGGGCGGAGGACGTGGAGGGGATGATCGCGGCGATCACCGCCGCTCGGCGCCCTCCGCGCCGGAGACCCCGGAGGGGGCCGGCTAGTCCTGCCCGATGGGCTGGAGGGCGACGATCTCGTTGCCGTCGGGGTCGAAGAACTGCAGCATCTTCGCCCCGCCCATGTCCTCGATGCGCCCGCGCTGCACGTCGTTCTCGCCGAGCCGGCGGTCGACCGCGGCGATGTCGCTCGCGCGCAGGATGACCGTCGCGCCGCCCTGATGGGGACGGGTGGCGAGCTCGCCCGAGAGCGCGATCACCGTGTCGCCGGCGCGCAGCTCCGTCCAGTCGTTGCCCTCTCTCCGGATGAGCTCGAGGCCGAGGACACCCGAGTAGAACTCGATCGCCCGGTCCATGCTGCACACCTGGTAGAAGACCACGTCAACGCCGTCGAACAGGCTCATGGCCCGAGCCTACAGACGGGCCCCGCGTCTGTGCGGGTCCCGTCTGCCAGGACTCGGACACGCGACATGGCCTCCATCAGAGCGCGGCCACCTTGGCCAGGGCGCCGGTACGCGTGCGACCGAGCGCGTTGACGCGCAGCGCGCTGCAGACGGCCAGCGCGACCTTGTAGCCGGCGTCCGACTCGGCGCCGGTCAGCAGCATCGTGCCGCCGGGGCGGCCCGACAGGGCCTTCACCAGGCGCCGGGGGCGCTCGGAGATGATCATCATCGGGCGCTCGTCGGCGTGCAGGCCCTCGGCCAGCTCGCGCCAGTCCGACTCCTCGCCCCGCAGGTCGAGCATCACGATGTCGCCCGAGGAGGGCGGGGTGCGGTGCGGGCGCGCCTCGGCGGCCATGACCACGTAGCCCAGTCGGGTGAGGGTCTCCTCGAGGGCGGAGCGTCCGACTCCCTCGGGGCCAAGAACCAGGATCTGCATCGGCTGCATCAGTGTGTTCCCATCTCGCGAAAAGGTTCTGCGCATGGATCCCATCGGCGGGACCTGCGCGGGACGCGATATCCCCGGCTCGCCACTCGTATGAGGGCGCACCACTCCGGGAGGGAACCGCCTAGCCGGGTCGGCGTACCGCCATGCCGTGGCCCGAGGAGGCGCCCAGCAGACGCTGCGAGGCCAGGGCCTCGGTCAGCTGCGGGCGCGCGGCGTAGCCGACGCCGAGGATCAGGCCGATCACGATCAGCATGACCAGCGTCGAGGCCGGCGGGCCGGAGGAGCCCGGCAGCACATAGCCGGCCAGCACCGCCAGCAGGCTGGAGCCAGAGGGCGCGCTCCCGATGGGAGCGCTTATCTCGGGCAGCGTGAGGTCAACCGTCCCGTCCGTGGAGAAGCCGCTCGGCGGAGCGGTCGAGCCGGAGCTCGCCGCCACGACGGGCGGCGCGATCGACGACGGGTCGCCCGCTGCGGCGACGGGGTCGAGGATCGCCTTGACGAAGTCGGTGATGGGCGCGGCGCTGTGCGGCTTCGCGGCCGGCGGCGCCGGGGATGCCTCGGCGGGTCCGGCGAGGGTTCCCGTTCCCGGAGAGTCCGGCGCGGTGGGCGAGACGCTCACCGCCGGGACGACGGGGGAGGCCGCGGCGACGCGCTCGGCAGGGGCCTGAGGGGGCGTCGCGGCGGGGGTCCAGGCGGCCGGCTGGGCGGGCGCGTCCGGGGTGACCGGCAGCGGCGCCGCCGGGGCGGTCCGCGTCTCGGCGCTCGGCGCCGGGGCCGGGGTGGGGATGGCCTCGGTGCCGGGAACGGGTGCGGGCTCGTTGACCGGGGCATCGGCCGGGGGCGGGGCGGGGGGCTCGGTCGCACCCCCGTCGGTCGTCCCTGCATCTGTCGCCGGCGGCGGCTCGGTGACGATCGCGCCAGACCCGTCGGCGGGTGTCGGACCAACGGCACCGGTGCCGGGGGTGACCTCGCCCGCCGGGGTGCCCGGATCGACCGACGGAGGCGTCTCGACGGCGGACCCCTCGGCGGGTGCCGCCGGATCGGTGACGACGGGGGTGACCTCGCCCGCGGGCGAACCCGGATCGAGCGACGGAGGTGCGTCAACGACGACGCCGTCGGCGGCGGCCGCGAAGGCCGGGACGACGAGGCAGAAGGCCGCCGCGAACGCGATGGCCATCAGCCATCTGGAGGCCGTGGGCCTCACGCGTGGGCGGTGCTCTCTCACCATTGGAACGCCAGATTCACCGATCGTCGCCTGTGCCATGCCGCAGCCCGGATGGCGCGCACCATACAAGGGCCCCATGACGCCGCATAGACCTCGGAACGAGGATCCCCCGTTAGGGGGAGGACGAGCGCCGCGGGCGACGGGAGGCGCTCTCGATCCGTGACGGCGGAGGGCGCCGTTAGAGTCGTTCACCGGTGCCTGCGACGGCTCAACTCCAACTGCCCCTTCCGAGCCCGCAACCCGGTGCCGAGAGCGGCGATTCCATGCCCGATCGGCTGTGCGCGCTGATCGTCCGGCGCGGGCGCCCCCTGGAGGTCGGCCACGTCGCCACGCAGTTGCTGAGGCTGCGCCGCTGTCCCGAGCGCCTGCAGCGCCGCCTGGTCGCGGAGATCGTCAACGGCGACGCGCGCCTGGCCTGGTTCGGACGCGACCTGGTGGGCCTCGCGCCGCCCGACTGGTCGGCCGCGGCGCTCGCGTCGACGACCTTCTGCGTCGTCGACCTCGAGACGACAGGTGGCTCGCCCGGCCGTTCGAAGGTCACCGAGATCGGTGCCGTCCGCATCCGCGACCTCGGTATCGAGGAGCGCTTCAGCACCCTGGTCAACCCCGGCCGGCCGATCCCCCCGTCGTCGCGGAGCTGACCGGCATCGACGACCGGATGGTGGCCGACAGCCCCGACATCGCGGTCGGGCTCGAGGGATTCGTGGAGTTCGCCGGCCAGGACGTGCTGGTGGCGCACAACGCGCCGTTCGACCTCCGCTTCCTCAACTACGAGCGCCGCCGCCTCGCCGGCCGCTACTTCACGCAGGCGTGGCTCGACACGCTGATACTCGCGCGGCGGCTGCTCGACGGCCGCGTGCCGCGCCACGACCTCGCCACGCTCGCGGCCTGGGCCGACACGACCGTCCGCCCGTCCCACCGTGCCCTCCCCGACGCGGAGGCCACCGCCGAGCTTCTGGTGGTCCTGATCGGGATGCTCGCCGAGCGCGGGGTGGACACCCTGAAGGGGGCGGTGGCCTTCGCCGGCATCGGAGGTGCCCGGCACGCCTTCAAGCTGGCTCTGGCCGAGGACCTCCCGGCATGCCCGGCGTCTACGTGATGCGCGACCGGGCCGGGCGCCCGCTCTATGTCGGTAAGGCCGGCAACCTGCGTCGCCGCGTGCGCACCTACTTCGGGCCCGGCGGCCGGCACAGCCGTTTGATCGGGCGCGCGCTGGAGCAGCTCGAGGTGATCGACCACGAGACCTGCGGCTCGGAGTTCGCGGCCCTGCTGCGCGAGGATCAGTTGATCAAGGAGATGCGGCCTCCCTGCAACCGGCGTGGCACGGGTGGCGCCGGCCGGTACCTCAAGCTGACCGCGTCGTCGCCGTCGCCCAGGCTCTACGTCGTGCCGGGCGTGCGGCCCGACGCGGGGAGTTACTTCGGCCCGGTCCGCTCGCAGCGCCTGGCCCGCGAGGCGGTCGCGTGCCTGCGGGCGCTCTACCCGATCGATGACCCGGATCCGGATGCCCGCGAGCGCGCGGTCGGCGCGCTGGCCGCGGTGCTCGGCGGCGATCCCGCCGCCCTCGGCGACCTCGGCATCAGGATGGGGACGGCCCTCGCCGAGGACCGGGTGCTCCGGGAGGCGGGAGACGGACCGGAGGCTCCCGAGGCACTGCTCGGGACGCTCGCGGAGCTCGCCCGCGCCCGCCGCGCCGCCGGCCGGTTCGCGGTGCTGGTCGAGTCCGGTGAGGAGCCGCACATCGCCGAGGCCTTCTTCGTCGCCGGCGGCGTGGTGCGCCACCGGGCCCTCCTCGACGCCGACGCTTGGGCCGAGCAGTGCCGCGAGGGTCTCGCGGTGCTCCGCCGGCACTCGCGCGCGTCCCGCACGCTGCTCGCGCCGGCGTCGATGGACGAGGCGGCCATCGTCGGCGACCGGCTGCGCCAGGCGGCTCCCGAGGACGGCGCCCTCGAGCTGCGGCGCGGATGGCGCACCGTCGAGGTGCTCGAGCACATCGGCTGCGCGGTGCGGCGGATCGCCGAGTCGATGGTCGACGACCGTCCACCCGGAGACGGAGTGCTTCCCGACGGGTGAGCCGGTCCGCGCCGCCGCCGCGCTCGCCCTGACGGGGCGGTACGCGGTGTTCGGGCGCCAGGCCGCCGCGGGCCTGCGCGCCTGGGCGGACGTCCGCGGCGTCGCCCTCCGCATCGAGGACGACCGCAGCCTCCCCGGTGAGAGCGCCCGCCTGGCGGTCGCGCTCGCGCCACGGTGCGACCTGATGTTCGGTCCCTACGGAAGCGGCTGCGGTCGCGCGGTGGCCGAGGCGATGGCCGCCCGCGCCGAGGTCGTCTGGAACCACGGCGCGGCCGCCGTGCCGCGTACGGGCGCTCGTGTGGTCAACGTCCTCGGCCCGGCGGGGCGCTACTGGGCCGGGCTGCCGGAGGTCGTCGGCGCGCAGGGGGCCGGGCGCGTGGCGGTCGTGCGGGCGCCCGGCGGCTTCGGCGAGGCGGTCGCGGCCGGGGCGGTCGCGGCGTTGGTCGGCGCGGCCTCGCGGCCGGTGCTCGCGCGCGACCTCGAGCCCGAGGGGGCGCGCGAGGCGGTCGCCCGGGCGCGCGAGGCGGGAGCCGCGTGGATCGCGGGCGGCGGCCGGCTGGAGGACGACCTGGCGCTCGCGTCGGCCGCGGCCGACGCCGGCCTCGCGGTCGCGCTCGTCGCCTGCGGGGTCTCCGCGATGGCGCAGGCGCTGGGAGCGCGGGTCGTCGGATGGATCGGTCCGGCGCAGTGGGACGGCGCCACTCCCCCCGCGCCCTTCGCCCTGCCCAGGGGGGCCGACTCCCGGCGGCGCAGGCGCTCGCCGGGGCGCTCGTCGCCGAGCGCGCTCTCGCCCTGGCGGGCTCGGCCGACCCGAGCGCCCTCTGGGAGGCGGCTCTGGCGCTGCGCACCGACACCCTGATCGGCCCCTTCTGCGTCAACCGGGGAGGGGCGCCGACGGCGCACGCGCCCTGCATCGTCCGCTGGAGACCCGGCCCCGCCGGCCCTGAGCGGTTCGTGGCCTGGAGGCCGTCCGCCACGGCTGCGTGACACACTCCGCGCGTGGTCGGGTCAGGCGGTTCAGATGTGGATGCGGTCGTGGGGCGTCTCGTGGACTGGTTCCAGCGGGAGGGCGCCGACCTCCCTGGCGCCACACGCGCGACCGCTACGCCGTGCTGGTGGCGGAGGCGCAGCTCCAGGCGACGCCGGTGGCGCGGGTCCTGCCCTACTACGAGCGCTTCATGCGCCGCTGGCCGACGACCGGCGATCTCGCCGCCGCAGGGTTGGGTGACGTGCTGGCCGAGTGGCAGGGCCTCGGCTATCCGCGCCGCGCCCGCAACCTCCACGCGGCAGCGGGCGTCGTGGCGGCCTCGGGCTGGCCGGAGCGCCTGACCGACCTCCCCGGGGTCGGCGTCTACACCGCGGCGGCGATCCGTTGCTTCGCCGACGGGGAGGACGTGCTGCCGGTCGACACCAACGCCGCGCGCGTGGTGGCGCGCCGCTTCCACGGCGCCTGGCCGGGCGCTCCCGGGCTCGGCTGGGAGGCGGGCCAGGCGATCATGGATCTCGGCCGCCTGTGGTGCACGGCGCGCGCCCCTCGCTGCGACGGCTGCCCGCTGCGCGAGGGCTGCCCGGCGGCCGAGGCCGGGACGGTGCGCGAGCTCACCCCGGTCCGCCGGGCACAGGGACGGTACGAGGGGTCGATGCGCCAGCGGCGCGGCGTGCTGCTGCGCGAGCTCGCCGAGCGCGGATGGGTGAGCGAGTCGCGCGACCCCGAGGCGGCAGCGAGCCTGCTCGCCGACGGCCTGGCCGGCGCCGCGCGCGGGCGTCTGGTGCGCGCCGGGGGGTCGTCGTGAGGCAGCAGCAGGTCGTGGTCGCGGCGGTGATCGAGCGCGGCGGCAGGATCCTCGTGAGCCAGCGCGGCCCCGGAGCGGGCCAGGCCGGGCGCTGGGAGTTCCCCGGCGGCAAGCGCGAGGCGGGCGAGGACGATCGGACCGCGCTGGCGCGCGAGCTCCGCGAGGAGCTCGGCGTGGACCTCGAGGTGGGCCCGCTGGTCTGGACGGCGCGCGCCGGCCCGCTCGTGCTGCGCTTCTTCAGGTGCCCCTGGGCGTCCGGGCAGCGCCCGCGCCCGCTCGGCAGCGTCCAGTTCCGCTGGGTGCGTCACGAGGAGCTGCCGGCGTTGCCGTTCCCGCCCGCGGACGCGGGGCTCGTGAGCGCCCTCGCCGAGGGGCGTCTGCCGGACTGAGCAGCGCGGCCGCGCTTGTGCGGCCGGGTAAACTCCAGCGGACCCGGGAGGTGGTGGATGGCCAAGGCAAAGCGGCAGCGTCGCAGCAGCATCCGAACCATGTCGGCCGACTCGTCGGCCCTCGAGGCGCTGGAATCCCTCGAGCGCGCGGAACGCTCGAGCGGGGAGACCGCGACCGAGTCGCCGGAGGGCGAGACGGCAGCATCCGCATCACACGAGGCCGAGCCCGAGTAGCAGCGCGGCCCGGGGCGCTAACCGCTCCGGGTGAAGGCCTCGCCGCTCACCAGGAAGCGGACCCGCCCGCCGAGCTCGGCGCCGTTGTTGGCGACCCGCTCGAGGTGCCGGGAGACGAGCACGGCCGTCGCCGACCAGACCCGTGTCTCGGGCTCGTCGGGGGCGCCTGCGACCCGCGCAACGACGTCGTCGAGCATCTGACGCACGGTGGCGGCCTCGACGGCCGCCTGCTCGCCCAGCTCGGCGTCGCCCCGCGCGATGGCCTGCACGGCCCGCGCCAGGGTGTCGACCGCGCGGGCGCTCATACGCGAGATCATCGCCTGGATCTCCGGCACCGCCCCCTCGGGGCGCACCGACTTCGCGGCCTGCGAGATGGCCACCGCGAGGTCGCCGACCCGCTCCAGCGCGATCACGGCGATCAGACCGACGTGCAGGAGCCGCTGGTCGCCCGCGACGGGCGCCTCGAGGAGCTGGAGGCTGAAGACCTTCTGGTCGAGCTCGGCGCAGCGCTGGTCAACCTGGTCGTCGGCGGCGATCACCTCGTCGGCCGCCGCGGCGTCGACCTCCTCCCACGCGGCGACGGCGCGCTCGACCTGCGACAGCACCAGGCTCGCCATCTCGACGAGCCCGGCGCGGAAGTGCTCGATCTCCTCCTGGAAATGAAGACGCGTCGCCATGCGTTCGATCCTACCCCCTGGCCCCCTGTTTCCATGTCACCGTTGCGGCAACGAACGACCTGCCAGGGCGATCAGGGCGTCGGTTGTGGCCATCAGCCGGCTGCCGGGCGCCCCCGGGTGAACCGGATCCCCCCGTCGCGGTCCTGGAGCCCGCGCAGCGCGGCGCGCGTCGATCCGGGAGGCCTTCGGTCGAGGGCCCGCATCGCCCGGATCAGGCCGGCGGTGGAGTTCGCCTCCGTCGGCCCGCCGCTCCCCGACCACCGCACACCTCCCCCGGCGTTGCGCTGCGCCAGCATCCAGGTGATCCCCGCCCGGAGGCCGGGGTCGGAGGGGCGCACCCCGGACGCCGCCAGGGCCTCGATCACCACGGCCGTGGCGTCCACCGAGTCGCGGCCGGTGCGCGAGAGGTCGAACGACCAACCGCCGGAGCCGCGCGCGGCGAGCGTCGCGCGGACCGCAGACCGGGGCGGTGCCGATCCGGCCGCCCTGACGGCGAGGAGCGCCAACGCCTGGTCGAAGGCCGTCGCGCCGTAGCGGCCGGCGGCGTACCGGGCCCTCAGCCGGGCGAGGTAGTCGACGCCGCCGAGTCGGCGGGGATCGCCGCCGGCGGCGACTGCCGCCATGACGACCTTGCCCACCCCGCCGGCGGTGCGGGCGTAGGCGGGGGCCTGACGAGCGAGGCGCGTCAGCCGCGGCCGCAGCGAGGCCCGGCTTCGTCCCGCGGCGCGCAGGGCAACGATGACGTCGGCCTGCTGGCCGGCCGGCGCGCCCGCCGAGCGCGCCGCCAGCCATGCGGCGGCCCGACTCGCCGCCCTGCCGTCGGGCGTCGCGGCGCCCGCGTGGGGGACGGTGACGGCGAGGGCCGCGATGGCGAGCGCGATGCGCGTCCGCCGCATCAGCGGACCGCGCGCTTCACGCGGAACTGGCCGGTGTTGACCCGGGGCAGGCCCACGCTCTCGAGGTTGCCCGCGCCGTCGGTCGCCCGGCTCCACACCCGCCAGATGCCGGGCGCCAGGCCGCGGCGCAGGGGGAGCGACCAGTTGCCGCCCGCCGAGCGGGCCCCCAGGTACAGGCGGGCGCGGCAGGCCCGCGGGGCGGCAGGCTGCCCGAGCGCGTGCGGAAGCGGCACTGGGTGCCGACGCGCTTGGCGAGCGCGACCTCGACCCTCGCGACGTCCGAGCGGTCGGGTCCGGCGACGCCGCGGATGGCCTTCACCGAGGTCAGGACGCGGCCGATCCGCGGGTAGCGGATGGTGCTTCCCGGCGCGACGCCGTCGGCGCTCGAGGCGGCCACGCCGGAGGGGGTCGCGGGCGCGGCGGGGAGGTTGCAGGCCGTCGGATCCCCGGCGAACGAGCAGACGGCGCGGGCGGGGCTGCGGATGTCGCCCGCGCGCGTCGCGGCGACCGCCTGCGTGCCGGTTCCCTGGGCGACGAAGGTCACCTGCCCGGCCGCGTCGGCCGTCGCCTGCGCCGATCCGTAGCGCACCGCCGCGCCGGCCCCGGCGGCCACGGCCCCCCCGGGCGTAGCTCGTCACGGTGACGCTGAAGCTCGTGCCCGCGGCGACGCGGTCGGATGAGGCGGCGACCTCGAGCTCGCGCGCGCCGTCGGCGCCGCCGTAGTACCAGAGGACCCGGTCGCCCTGGGTCAGCGCGAGGTCGCTCGCGCCGGCGGCGGGCGCGACGTGGTTCACGCGGTACTGCCAGCCGGCCGAACCGCGTTCGCGTCGGCGCCGATCTTCTGCACCAGGACGGCGCCGAAGGACGGGAAGTACTCGAACCCGAGGCCGAGGCCCGTGCTCGCGGTGGCGCGGTAGAGCTGCCAGAAGGCGGAGGCGCGGCTCACCTCGACCGGGGCGAAGGCGGTGTCGAAGACCTGGGCGGTGCCTGCGCCCTCGATCGGGATGGCGCTCTCGGGGATGAGGTTCGCCGAGGCGCCCTCGACCCTGATGGCGGTGTCCAGAGCGGTCGCGACCGGCGTCGCGATCAGCCCGGCGGCACAGGCGGCGGCCAGGGTGACCCTGAGGGGAGTGTCCACTGAAGCTCCTCGTCTCGCGGAGGGCGTTGTCAGGAGGGGTTGGAGGCAGGTCTCCTGACTCCCCGGTTCGAACGCGGCCCCGCGGCCTTCCCAGGAGGTCTCCCAGTGGCCCACATGGTGTCGTGCGGGTGCCGCTCCCGGGTCGCAGTGGCGCGACCGTGCCGGATTCTCACCGGCTTCCCTCGCGACCAACCCATGAAGCGGCGCCAACCTAACCGGTACCCTGGCTCCGTGTCCACCGCAGGATCGCTCGCCCTCTCCCCGCAGACGCCGGCGATGGGCTTCGTGGAGTGGGTGGTCCGGACCCCGGTCCTGTTCTGCATCGCGACCCTCGCGATCACGACCGCGGGACTCGCGCTCGACAGCCGGGTCGAACTGGCCGGCCAGCTCTTCCTCGCGCTCTGCACCTGGGGTTTCCTCGCCCTCGCCTTCGTCTACCTCACGCCGATGGAGCGGGCGCAGACGTCGGTCGTCGTCGTCGTCGCGACCTGCGCCGAGATCATCGGGTCGGTGATCTGGGGGGTCTACGTCTACCGGCTCGGCAACCTGCCGCTCTTCGTGCCCCCGGGGCACGGCCTCGTTTACCTGACCGGGCTGCGCCTAAGTCCGATGCCCTGGTTCCGTGCACGCCCGCGGTTGCTCATCGGCGCGGCGATCGCCGCGGTGAGCGGGTGGGCTCGAGTCGGGCTGACGGCCCTCGGGCGCACCGACGTCGCGGGCGCGATCGGGGCCACCGTGCTCGTGATCTT
>CAWFYW010000002.1:0-28684 GCA_963820155.1 uncultured Alphaproteobacteria bacterium | reverse complement strand
CCCGCGATCATGCCGCCCTCGACCATGGCGCGCAGCAGGCCGGCGGCGCGGGCGGGCGCCTGCTCCTCGCCGGTGAAGGGCGCGACGGCCTCGCACAGCTCGGGGAAGGGCCGGCCCTCGACCAGCGCCTCGAGCATCGCCGCCTCGTCGGGGTCGAGCGAGCGGAAGTTGGTGTCGAATTCGGGCCGCCAGATCGCCCAGGTGACGGGCGCCGCCGCGCGCGCGACCTCGAGAGCGCCGGGCTCGACCGCTTCGCGACGCTGCCAGGCCTGCGGCACGTCGAAGGCGAGCGCGAGCCGCGCGAGCGAGGGCAGGGCGGTGAAGGAAAGCGTCTCCCAGGCCTCGGGCGCCAGCGCCATCAGCCCCTCGGCCGTGATCGGCGCCACGTCGGGCGAATCGAAGGCCTCGCCCAGCGCCCATTCGAAGCGCGCCATCTCCGCCGCCGCCGGCGTGTCGCTGTAGGGCGGGGTGGCGGCGAGGAAGTCCGCCACGCCCCGCCCGTACCAGCGCACCGAAGGATGGCGCGACGGGTTGGCCGCGATATAGGCGCGCGCCATGTGGTCGAAGTCGTCCGGACCCGCCATCGCCATCAGGCCGGGATAGTCGTTGGTCAGCACCTCGATCAGGCGCAGTGCATAGCCGTCGCGATAGACGTCGAGCAGCGTCGCGCGGTCGGCCTTGCTGGTGTCGCGCACCGCCGCCTGGAAGGAATCGCTCCGCATCAGCAGGTAGTCCTGGAAGGCGCGCTGCAGGTCGCCCAGCGAGTCCGCATTGGCGTTCACGCCGCGATCTCCCGCTCGACGTCGGCCGCGATGCGCCGCGCGACGTCGAGCTCGGCCAACAGCTCCTCGTAGGGCGGGATGTCGGCGTCGCGCTCGATCATGGTCGGCACGCCGGGGAAGAGCCTCACCGCCTCGGCATAGAGCGCCCACACGTCGGGCACGACGGGATGGTCGTGGGTGTCGATGATGTGGCTGCCCTTGTGGGTGTGGCCGGCGAGGTGGAACTGCCGCACGCGCTCGCGCGGCATGGCGCGCAGGAACTCCAGGGCGTCGAATTCGTGGTTGAAGGCGCTGACATAGACGTTGTTGACGTCGAGCAGGATGTCGCAGTCGGCGCGCCGACTGAGCTCGGCGATGAATTCCCATTCGCTGAGCTCGGAGGCGGCGTAGGTGACGTAGCTCGACACGTTCTCCAGCACCAGCCTGCGGCCGAGGTGGTCCTGCACCGCCCGCACGCGCCCGGCCACGTGGTCCAGCGCCTCCTCGGTGTAGGGCAGCGGCAGCAGGTCGTGCATGTTCTGGCCCCTCAGCCCGGTGAAGCAGAGATGGTCGGACACCCACATCGGCTGCACCCGCTCGACCAGCGCCTTCAGCGCGTCGAGGTAGCGTCGGTCGAGCGGATCGATCGACCCGATCGACAGCGACACGCCGTGCAGCGCCATCGGATAATCGCGCCGGAAGGCATCGAGCCAGTGCAGCGGCCGGCCGCCCGGTACCATGTAGTTCTCCGACAGCGCCTCGAACCAGCTCACCCGTCCGGGGCTGGCGGCGATCTCCTCGTAGTGCTCGGGCCGGAGGCCGAGCCCGAAGCCGATCTCGGCGGCGCACATGCCGGTCAATCTACTCCCTGAAACGTGCGGGCGTCCGCGATTTCTCGGGACGCCCGACTGTGGTCCGGCCTGGAGCCGGGAAGGACTATCGCGATTTGAGCGCGGTGCACTCCAGCGTCGTGCTCGTCTCGACGAAGCCTTTGCCCTTGCAGGCGTTCTGGCCCTTGCAGGCGTTGTTCGCGCCCTTGCAGGCGCTCTGCCCCTTGCAGGCGTTGGCCCCCGAGCAGTGGATGCCGGCGGCAGATGCAGAAGCGGCGAAGCTGCCGACGGCGAACACCGCCGCCGCCGTCGCCAACATGGTGCGTGTAGTCACGATCCTAGCCTCCCTTGATGAGCCGGGCCGTTGGCCCGGCGCGGGAAGTATGGACTCCGTGCTGAAATCGCACAATATGTGAAAATGCACAATGAATGCGGGTGGCCCGGATGTTGGAGACACCCGGCATGATTGTCCTACTTGGACTTGATCACCGTGCATTCCAGCGAGTTGCCGGTCATGACGAAGCCCTTGCCCTTGCAGGCGTTCTGCCCCTTGCAGGATGACGCGCCGGTCTTGCAGGCGCTCTGGCCCTTGCAGGCATTGGCGCCGGAGCAGACGTAATCCGCTCGGGCGGCGGCGGCGAAGGTGGTGACGGCAAACACCGCGGCGGCGGCCGCGAACACGTTACGCTTGGTCATGGTGAATCTCTCCCTGGCTGTCGGCGCAACGGCGACGTACCGATGCGGCAGGGCAACCCTGCATTGCGTCTACGCGGCATGCCAAGTCACCGATCAGTAAGGTGAGGTCACGCTTTGGTGAGAAGGCAAATGAAGAGGGCGCTGCGATCGCTCGCAACGCCCTTCTTCGCCCATCGGCGTTGACGATCGGCTTTGACGCCTACTGTATCACCTTGCCGCCCTGGGAAGTGCAGCTCGCGATGTCCCGCGTCTCCGTCCAGCCCTGGCCCTTGCAGGCGTTCTGGCCCTTGCAGGACGACGAGGCGGTCTTGCAGGAGCTCGTGCCCTTGCACGAGTTCACGCCGCTGCACTTCACGCCGGCGGCGTTCGCCGCGGTGGCGAAGGTGCCGGCGGCGAACATCGCGGCCGCCGTGGCGATGAGGGTCTTTCTGGTCATTGGTCACTCCCTTTCTTACTCTTCTCGCGAAGCGCCGACTGGCAGCTTCGGCGGCAAGCTTGCCCGTTGGCCCCCTCGCCGTGAAGTCAGTCATTGGCGATGCGAAGTGATCGTCCGATCACCGTCGCGTGAAGCGCGAGGGGGCCAGAGCCGCCTCGCGGACTCCGAGATCGGCGATGTCTGGTGGCAGGCCCTTGCCCAGGGCCAGGCTCGCCGCCAGCCGCCCGGCGGCCTCGCCGGTCTGGATGCCATAGCCGCCCTGGCCGGCCAGCCAGAAGAAACCTTCGATCGCGGGGTCGTAGCCCACGACCAGGTTCTTGTCGGCGACGAAGCTGCGAAGCCCCGCCCACTTGTTCTTGATGCGTCGGATGCTGAGCGTGGTCGCCGATTCGATGCGCTCGACGGCGATGGCGATGTCCATTTCCTCCGGCTGGGCATCGCAGGGCGGCGAGGGCGTCTCGTCGGCCGGCGAGGCGAGGAACTGGCCGACCTCGGGCTTGAAGTACCAGGTCTCGTCGAAGTCGATCACCATCGGCAGGCGGGCGATCTCCAGTCCGGCCGGCGCGTCGAAGGTGAAGGCGGTGCGGCGCTTGGGCACCAGGCCGACCGGCGCCGCGCCGGCAAGCTCCGCCACCCTGTCGGCCCACGCTCCCGAGGCGTTGACGAGGGTGGTCGCCGCCACCGTCTCGCCGTCGGCCAGCCGGATCCGCCAGCGCCGATCCTTGCGCTCCAGCGCGGCGACCTCGGCATTGAGGCGCAGCACGCCGCCCGCGGCGCGCGCGCCCTTGAGGAAGCCGCCATGGATCGCCGCCACATCCATGTCGTCGGCCTCGGGCTCGAAGATCGCGCCGCCCGCCGCCGTCTCGGGCCTGAGCAGCGGCTGGCGGCGGAGCGTCTCCGCCGCATCGAGCCAGCGCACGCTCGGCACCAGCCGGGCGAAGTCGGCGGCGGCCTTCTGCAGCTCGGCCTGCTGCTCGGCGCGTCCGGCGATCAGCGCGCCGCGCGGCGTGAGCAGCGGGTGGTCGGCGAAGCCCGGAGGCGGCTTGCGATAGAAGCGGCCCGACGCCACGGTGATGGCGCGGATCTCGGCGCTGCCGTAGGTCTCCGAATGCAGCGCCGCCGAGCGGCCGGTCGTGTGATAGGCCGCGACATGCTCGCGCTCGAGCACGATCACCTTGGCTTGCGGCGCTAGATGATAGGCGACGGAAACCCCGGCGATGCCGGCGCCGACGATGGCGAAATCGAAATCCTGCATGAGGCTCACATTGCAAGCTCGTCGCCGGCCCTGCAATAGTCGGGCCCCCGGGATCGAAACGCATCGAAACGCACCGAACGCCATGAACATCGCCCATCTGCTGCTGGGCTCGGCCCGCGAGTTCCGCGACCTGCCGGCGCTGGCGCGTGGCAGCGCGCCGCACCTCACCTATCGCGAGCTGTGGCGCAAGGTCTCGGTGATGAGCATGCATCTCGCCGGCCGCTTCGGACTGCGTCGCGGCGATCGTGTGGCCTTCGCGATGTCCAATTGCGCCGAATCGATCGAGGTCATGTATGCGATCTGGCACGCCGGCCTCTGCGCCGTGCCGATGAACGCCAAGCTGCATGCCAGGGAATTCGCCTTCATCCTGGAGAACTCGGGCGCCAGCTCTGCTTCGTCACGCCCGATCTCGCCGGCACCATCGCGGAAGCGGCCAAGGACGCGCCGGCATTGAAGGAGATCGTCGACGTCACGACGCGCTCCTACGGCTTCATGGAGGTGGGCGATCCTGCCGTTTTGGCCGAAGCGGAGGCGACCGATCCGGCCTGGCTGTTCTACACCTCGGGCACGACCGGCCGGCCCAAGGGAGCGACGCTCACGCACCGCAATCTGCTGGCGATGACGCTCAACTACTTTGCCGACGTCGACCGCCCGCCGCCCGGCGGCTCGATCGTGCATGCCGCGCCGATCAGCCACGGCTCGGGCCTGTGGAACTTCCCGATGCTGGCGCGCGGCGCGGTGCAGGTCTTCCCCGAAAGCGGCAAGTACGAGGTGCCGGAGACGGTCGAGCTGATGAATCGCTGGCCCGGCTGCAGCATCTTCCTCGCGCCCACCATGGTGAAGCGCCTGATCGAGCATGGCAGCGTCTCGGAGCTGCAGCCCGAGGCGCTGCGCCTGATCACCTATGGCGGCGCGCCGATGTACGTCTCCGACCTCAAGCGCGCGCTCGATCTGCTCGGCGACAGGCTGGCGCAGATCTACGGCCAGGGCGAGAGCCCGATGACCATCACCCATCTGTCGCGCGAGATGCATGCCGATCGCAGTCATCCGCGCTGGGAGCAGCGGCTGGCCTCGGCCGGCCGTCCCGATTCCTGCGTGGCGGTGAAGGTGGTCGACGAGGAAGGCCGCTCGCTGCCGGCGGGCGAGGTCGGCGAGATCATCGTCAAGGGCGACACGGTGATGGCGGGCTACTGGAACGATCCCGAGGCCACCGCGAAATCGCTGCGCGACGGCTGGCTGTGGACCGGCGATGTCGGCGCCTTCGACGAGGAGGGCCTGCTGACGCTGAAGGACCGCTCCAAGGACATGATCATCTCGGGCGGCTCCAACATCTATCCGCGCGAGATCGAGGACGTGCTGAACCTCCATCCCGCCGTCGCCGAATGCTCGGTGGTGGGCCGCCCGCATCCCGAATGGGGCGAGGAGGTCGTGGCCTTCGTGGTGGCGCGCGACGGCAAGGCTCTGACGCCCGCCGAGCTCGACCGGCTCTGCCTCGACAACGTCGCGCGCTTCAAGCGGCCCAAGGACTACAGGTTCGTCGACGCCCTGCCCAAGAACAACTACGGCAAGATTCTCAAGACGGAGCTCAGGAAGCTGCTCTAGGCTGAGGCGCATGAAGGACAAAGAGAAGGAGGAACGACCAATGGGCAGCATGATCGACTTCAAGCGTCCCGACGGCTCGACCTGCAGGGGCTACTTGGCCGAGGCCGGGCAGGGCAAGCCGGGCATCGTCGTCCTCCAGGAATGGTGGGGGCTGAACGACCAGATCAAGGGCGTGGCCGACCGTTTCGCCGCCGCCGGCTACAATGCGCTGGCGCCCGACCTCTACAAGGGCCGCGTGACGCAGAAGCCCGACGAGGCCAACCACATGATGAGCGGCCTCGATTTCGTCGGCGCCTCCGACCAGGACATCGCCGGCGCCGTCAAGCACCTCGCCGGCATGAGCCGCAAGGTCGGCGTGATGGGCTTCTGCATGGGCGGCGCGCTCACCATCGCCGCCGCGGCGCGCGTGCCGGGCGTCGCCTGCGGCGTGCCGTTCTACGGCGTGCCGCCGGGCCAGCTCGCCGACCCGGCGAGGATCAAGATCCCCCTGCAGGGTCACTTCGCCAACAAGGACGACTGGTGCACGCCGCAGCTCGTGGACGAGTTCGAGAAGAAGATGGCCGCCGCCGGCAACAAGCCCGAGGTCTATCGCTACGACGCCGCCCATGCCTTCGCCAACGAGAAGAGCCCCGCCTACGACGCCGGCGCGGCCAGGCAGGCGTGGGAGCGCACCATGGCGTTCCTGGGCAGACACCTCTGAAGGCGGTGTCATCCCGAGCGCAGCGAGGGACCTTTGCGGAACCCTGAAGGTCCCTCGGCCTCCGGCCTCGGGATGACATCTCCTGTTTTCGGCCTCGCCATCGTCGGGCTGGGCGCCTCGCTGGCGCCGCTCGACATCGCCGTCAACGTGGCGCTGCCGGCCATCACCCGCCATTTCCATCTGGCGCTGGGCGACGTGCAGTGGCTGGTGGTCTGCTACGTGCTGGTCTACGGCTCGCTGATGCTGGTCTGCGGCAAGCTGGGCGACCTGTTCGGCCACCGCCTGATCTTCCGCATCGGCCTTGCGATCTCCGCCGTGGGCTGCGCCGCCTGTGCCATGGCGCCGGACTGGCCGCTCTTCCTGTGGGCGCGCGCCGGCCAGGGCGTCGGCACGGCGTTGGCGCTCGCCTGCACGCCGGCGCTCGCCACCTCGCTGTTTCCCGAAAGCGCGCGCACGCGCGCCCTGGCGGGCTTTGCCGGCACCATGGCCCTGGCCGCCGCGGTCGGCCCGTTCCTGGGCGGCGTGCTGGTCGAGCTGTGGGGCTGGCCCGCGGTCTACTGGGTGCGCGTGCCCATCGCGCTGGCGACGCTGGCCTTGTCCGGATTGCTGCCGTCGCCCAAGCCGGACTTGCGGCCGTTCGATGCGCTGGGAGCGGCGCTGGTCGCCCTCTGCATGAGCACGCTGCTGCTGTCGCTGGTCCTGTCGCAGCGCCCGGAGGTGCCGGGGGCCTGGGCGCTCGGCCTGTTCGTGGCCGCGCTGCTGCTCGGCTGGATCTATGTGAGGCGTGCCCGGCACGTGGCCGAGCCGATCATCCGGCCCGGCCTGTTCGCCGATCCGCGCTTCGCCGTTCCCAACGTCATGAACGTGCTGGCGAACCTCGCGGGTTTTTCCATCCTGCTGCTGACGCCCTATTACCTGGTGAACGTGCTCAAGCTCTCGGCCGTCATGAGCGGGCTGGTGCTGGCGCTGGCCTTCGCCGGCTCCCTCACCGGCGCGCCCCTCTCGGCCTTCTTCGTGCGGCGCATCGGCCAGCGTCCGACGGTGTTCCTGGGCGTGGCCTTCGTCGGCCTGGGCCTGCTGCCGCTCGCCTTCACGGACGGCCAGACGCCGGTTGTCCTGGTGGCGCTGCTGCTGGTCTTCGAAGGCGTCGGGCAGGGGATTGTCACCGTCGCCTATATCGACATCGTGACGGCGACCCTGCCGCCGCGGGATCGCGGCGTCGCGGGCAGCCTCTCGCAGCTCACGCGCACCCTGGGCATCGTGAGCGGCGCCTCGGTGCTGACCGCTCTCTATGGCCATGGCGCCTCGGCCGGCTTCCTGGCCGGCTACCGCTTCGCCTTCCTCGCCGCCGGCGGCGGGCTGCTGGTGGCGCTGGTGCTGTCCCTGGCCGTGCCGCGCGCCTGGTCGGGATCGCGCTGACCGCGACTGGCCCGATCGATTGCGGCGAAATGCGCCACGCCATGGCGGGCATCGCCCCCGCACATTGTCGCTGGTCGTGATATCTGCGAAGCAGCCGAACAGCGAGTTGAGACGATGATTTCCAAGCGTGGCTTCCTTCTCTCCGCCGGCGCCCTGGTCTGCGTCGCGGGCGCCCGGCCGGCGCGCGCCAGGCTGCCGGCGATCACCATGGCGCAGCACGAGCGCTTCATGCGCCAGGCCATCGAGGAAGGCCGGCTGAACGCGCGCTATCCGTTTGGCGCCGTCATCGCCTCGCCGCCGGTAGGCGAGGTCCTGGCGCGCGGCGTCAACAATGTCGGCGAAAACCCCATCCTGCATGGCGAGATCGCCTGCATGAACGACTATGTGCGGCGCAACGGCAACCGCGGCTGGGATTCGGTGGTGCTCTACACCACCGCCGAACCCTGCTCGATGTGCATGAGCGCGCTGGTCTGGGCCGGCATCGGCGGCGTCGTCTTCGGCACGTCGATCGACGGGCTCAAGAAAGCGGGCATAGCGCAGATCCAGATTAGGGCGCAGGCCGTCGTCGATGCCTCGCCGTTCTACCACGGCACCCTGCTGGGCGGCGTGCTCCGGGAAGAAACCGACCGGCTGTTCCTCGAGCGCAAGAGGGGCTGATGCCGCGAACCGCCTCGCGGGCCGGCTGAGCGCGACGCGTCTTCGCGCTGAGGCAAGACCAAGCGCGCCTGCTACACTGTCGACGCATGGCCGGGCTTGAAAATGTCGTCTTGGGCGCCGTGGTGATGTCGGCGCTGTGGACGTTGATCGGATTGCCGATCGCGGCGCGGCTGGCGGAGCCTCCGATCTCCTGGCTATGGGCGCCGGCGCTGGGATTTGCGATCCACACGTCGATCGCCCTGCCATTGCTGGGCTGGATCGGCATGGGGCGCGGGACCGTGCTGGTCGCGACGGCGGCCTTCGGCGTCCTGGCGATCGCGGCCTGCGTCTTGCGCTGGCAGCGCGTCGCCGCAGGCCTGTCCCTGCGGCAGTCGCTTTGGCTGGTCGCGGTCGTGTTGGCGGCGGCCCTGCTCGCGATGGCTCCCGCGGCGTCGGTTCTGCCGAAGGTCACCGACAGCGGCGTCACGCTGTCGGCGTCCATTTTCGATCATTCCAAGGTGGCGCTGATCGACGAGATGATCCGCGCGGGCGTCCCGCCGGCAAATCCGTTCTTCAACGAGGCCGGCATGCCCGGCGGCGTGGCCTACTACTATCTCTGGCACTTCGGCGCCGCCCTCGTCGCGGTCATGACGGGCCTGACCGGCTGGGAGGCCGACGCGGCGCTGAGCGGCTTCACCGCCTTCGCCTCCCTGCTGATGATGATCGGCCTCGTCCTGCGACTGGGCGGCCGGCTTCCCGCGGGCCTGGTCGTCGTCGCCCTGGCGGCCACCGCATCGCTCAGGCCGCTGCTCGGGGAGCTTGCCCCGCAGGCAACGTCCGCCGTCATCGGCGAGGCAAGCGGGCTGGGCGGCTGGCTGTTCCAGATCGCCTGGGCGCCGCAGCATGTCGCGTCGGCCACTGTCGTCGTGCTCGCTTGTCTCATGCTGGTCGAGGTCGCCCGGCGTGACGGCTGGTTTGCGCCAGTGGTTCTGGGCCTCCTCGCCGCCGCCGGCTTCGAATGCTCGGTCTGGGTCGGCGGCATCGTCTTCGCCCTGGCCGCGGCATTGATCGCGTCCTGGCTGCTGTGGTCGCTGCCTGCCCCGAAACGCGCGGGCTTTGTGCGGCGGGTCCTGGCCGCCGCCATCCTGGCCGCCGCGATCAGCCTGCCGTTCCTGCGCGACCAGCTCGCGGCGGCGGAAGCGCGCACGGCCGGTTCGCCCATCGTGGTCTCGCCTGTCGCCGTTCTCGGCCCTTTCCTCGATCCGTTCGTGCGCCGCCTTCTCGACGTTCCGGCCTATTGGCTGGTCCTGCTGCCGGTCGAGTTCGCCGCCTTCTATCCCGCCGGTCTGATCGGCCTGTTCACCCTGCTCGGGGACCGCCAGGCGCGGATAGAGGACAGGCAGGTCGTCCGCGCCGTTGGGCTCTTGACGGCGGCAAGCCTCGTGGTTGGCTGGTTGTTGCGTAGCGTCGTGGCCGACAACAACGATCTGGGATGGCGCGCGGTCCTGCCGGCTGTCCTGCTTCTGATCGCCTTTGCCGCGGTGGCGATTTCTCGCTGGCCGCTTGGGCCGGCGCGCCTGTGCGCCGGCCTGGCCGCGGTCGGCGCCTTGCTGACGCTGCCTGACGCCCTGCCGCTGCTGCGCGAGGATTTTTACGCCTCGCCGACGCCTGACGAGCGGTTGCTCGCGGCCACGCCGCCGCTGTGGCAGGCGGTGCGCCGTCACACGGCGCCGAATGAGCGGGTGGCCGACAACCCGCGCTTCCTCGACGACATGACGCCATGGCCGGCCAACATCTCCTGGGCGCTGATGGCCAATCGCCGCTCATGCTACGCCGGCAACGAGCTTGCCATCGCCTTCGCGCCGATCCCCGCCGCCCGGCGTGACGCGGTGGAGGCGCAGTTCGCCCGCGTCTTTGCCGGCGCTCCGGAAGCCGATGACATCCGCCAGCTTGCCGATCGCTTCCACTGCGATGTCGTCGTGGTGACGCCGCAGGACGGCGCCTGGCGGCGCGATCCCTTCGCGCCGGGCGAGGTCTATCGTCTGGTGGAGGCGCGGCCGGACGCCTGGCGCATCTATCGGCGAATCGGCGCACCGTAGGAGTATCTCGAATCACAAGTGCCGATGACGGCCCCGTTGTCATCCCGAGCGCAGCGAGGGACCTTTCTGTATCCGTAAAGGCCCCTCGCTTTGCTCGGGGTGACAGTCACGACTCCGGGGGAGACGCAGACCTGCCGATTTGCTTCCCGCTTCAGATGCCGCTGAACCAGTTGAAGCCGCGGTCTTCCCAGTAGCCGCCGGGAAAGACGTTGGTCACCTCGATCGCGGTGATCCATTTCGGGTTCTTGAAGCCGAGCTTGGTCGCCGTGCGCAGCCGCAGGGGAAAACCGAACGGGTCGGTGATCGGCTGCCTGGCGTATTTCGTCGCCAGGATCGTCTGCGGATGCAGCGCGGTGGCCATGTCGATGCTGCCGCTATAGTCGTCGGCGCATTTGAACGCCACGTACTTGGCCTTGAGGTCGGCGCCGACGCGCTCGAGGAAGGTGCGCAGGTTCACGCCCGACCACTGGCCGATATAGTCCCAGCCCTCGACGCAGACGTGCCGGATGATCATCTCCTGCTCGGGCAGCTCGGCGAATCCCTGGACGGTCCACGGCGTCTTGTCGGCGATGCGGCCGGCCAGCGCCAGTTTCCACTTCGCGCCGTCGACCGGGTCGATGTCCTCGACGCCGTAATAGGCGTTGAAGCGCGGCGGCTTGACGACCTCGGCTTCGCTGAAGGTCGGGGCGAGATGATGCGGCCGGAAGATCAAGGCCTGGACGCGGTCGTTGAACGACGATACCGCGCGAAGCGCCGCCTGCACCGAGTCCCGGTTGGTCACGTCGCAGCCGGTCAGCAGCGAGAGCGCGCCGAGGCTGAGCGACCCGCGCAGCAGCCTGCGGCGGTCGATGCCGGCGACAAGTGCGCGGTTCTCCTCGAGCGCGCTTTGGTCGATGCCCGCGTCGGGGCGGAAGAGCGAGGGTGTCGGGGTGCGAACAGGCATGTGGTCCTCCGATCAATCCGCCGAGTCCGCTTCGGGCAGTCCCGTGCGCGGCGTCGGGACGCGCGGTCCGCCGGTGACCATGGCGCCGATCGTCTTGGGCACGATCAGCGCCAGCGTGACGTGAACGACCAGGAAGCCCACGATCGCGACCATGCCGATGAAATGGACCAGGCGCGAGCCCTGGAAGCTGCCGAACAGCGCGGCCAGCTCGGAAAGCTGCACCGGCTTCCAGACCGCCCAGCCCGACACGACCTGCACCACGATCACTGCGATGATGCCGACGTAGAGCAGCCGCTGCACGGCGTTGTAGTGCGTGATGTCGGCATGGGAGAGGCGGAACCGCAGGGCCTCGCCGATTTCGGCCAGCACCTCACGCGGGCGGATCGGCAGCAGCTTGCGGCGGAATCGGCCGGTGACGATGCCGTAGGCGAGATAGCAGAGGCCGTTGACCATCAGCAGCCACATGGCGAAAAAATGCCATTGCAGGGCGCCCTGCGCCTCGCCGCCGATCGTCATCCAGTCGGGAAAATGCAGCCAGCCGAATAGCACTTCGTCGTTGTAGATCTTCCAGCCGCTGAGAATCATGAGGATCATCGCCAGCGCGTTGACCCAATGCATGATGCGCAAGGGCAGGGGGTGCAGCCGCATGCTGCGATTGGACGGCAAGTCGGCGGTCATGGAAATCACCTCTTGGTATAGTTCGCACCGCCACCCGACGTACCGTTCGCACTGCCACCCGAATTCTTACCGGCATCACGTGCTTGTGAAGTAAAAGTCAGTGGGGCTGTCGACGCACCTGCATTAGGTCGGACGGGAGATGCACGAACGCGAGCAACGATGGGCGGGAGACATGCGCGCCGCGCGCGCCGGCTGCAGCGCGGCCTATATGCGCCTGCTGACCGACGTGTCGACCTCGTTCCGCCAGTTCGCGGCGAATGACCTTCGCCGCTTTCGCCTGCAGTCGCAGGATGTCGAGGATGTCCTGCAGGAAATCCTGCTGGCGATCCACCTCAAGCGGCACACCTGGCGGACGGACCATCCCTTCCTGCCTTGGCTGCGCGCGATCACGCGGCACAAGCTGGTCGATTTCGTGCGCCGCCGCAGCCGTCGCAGCGAGCTCTCCATCGACGATTTTCCCGACGTCGGCGCGGTGCAACCGGTCGAGCCGGGCATTTCCCTGCCGCTTGGGCAGCTTCTCGGCGATCTGCCGCGACGCCAGCGGGAGGTGATGGAAGAGCTGGCGCTGAGCGGCGCCAGCGTCGCGGATACGGCCTCGAAGCTGAATATTTCCCGCGGAGCGGTCTATGTCGCTTTCCATCGTGCGATTGCGACATTGACGGCCCGCGTCGAGCGCGACGGATCATGAACACCGAGCTGCTCATCCAGTCGCTGGCATCCGACTTGCAGGCCAAGGCCGGCCGCAAGCGGTCACACGTGGGAGCGTTGCGTCTTGCCGTCATGACGGTCATGGCCGCGCTGGTCAGCCTTGCCGCGATCCTGTTGTTGCTCTCGCGCAGCCCGCATCTCGCGCACGGTGTCGGCCCGACGATCGCTTTTTCCGCAGCGGCGGGGCTGGCGCTGGCCGTGGGCGCCTTCTGGACGACGCTCGCGCTCAGCTACCCGGAAGGACGGCCACGCCTCTGGTGGCTCGTGGCGCCGTCGATCATCCTGCTGTCGGGCCTGGGCCTGGAACTCGCCGAGTCGCTGAGCTCGAGCTGGCCTGAACGCCTTTTGGGCAAAACGCCGCTGGCCTGCTTCCTCGCCGTGCTGGTGCTGTCGCTGCCGATCCTGGCCGCGGTTCTCGCCGCCTTGCGCGCCGGCGCGCCCACGCATCCGAGGCTTGCCGGCGCCATGGCGGGCCTGCTGGCCGGCGGCCTGACGGTGGCGCTCTATACGCTGCATTGCCCGGAGGATTCGCTCCTGTTCGTGGCGCTTTGGCACGGTCTCGCCGTCGGCGCCGTCTCGCTGATCGGCGCGCTGCTCGCCGGTCGGCTCCTGCGCTGGTAGGCGGCAAATTGTGGGAAAGGCGGCGTAAGATTCGTCCGGCGCCGGCGAATGTACCCAAGGGGCGACAAGGATTGTTCAAAGGCGGAGAGATGCACACGGTGAAACCTGTCCGGAAGAGCAAGTCGTTGGCTCCGATGCTGGCCGCCCTGCTGGTTCTTCAGGGGATCTGCCTGCCGACGATCGCCCAGGCCGCCGACCCGGCGCGCCAGCTTACCCTCGAGGAGAAGATGAACCGGCGCTATCCGCAGCCCGTGCGGGTGGGTGACCTGATCGGCCTGCCGGTGCTCGACGACGACGACTCCACCATCGGCTATGTCCGCGACGTGGTGCGCACGAAGACCGGGAAGATCCAGTTGGTCGTGCCCTACGGCCATTGGTTCGGCTGGGTAAGGCTCGGCGGCCCCTTCGACTGGGATCGCCGCCTGGTCGGCGTGCCCATCGAGACCGTGGCGATCCTCGGCCGCCAGATCGATGCCCTCGACATGCCGCCCGAGGCGTTCGATGCGGCGCCGCCCTTCAAGCCCCAGGACGTCACGCCCATCGGGCGCGACGAGACCATCAAGATCGCGCTGGGCCGGCGATGAACGACGGGCTTGCCGGCGACCGGATCCGCGATTGGGAACCTGATCCGGCCAAAACGAGTTGTCGTATGGGGACGATGCCTTCCCATGGATCATGAAACGCGATCGCCTGTGAAGACGCGAACCCTGGTCGCCCAGGGTCTCGGCGCGGCCGAGCCGGTGACCAAGGCCCTGGTCTCGCCGATCCACATGTCCGCCACCTACCTGCGCGATGCCGACAACGGCTACAGCGGCGGCCGCATCTATGGTGCGACCGACAATCCGTCGGTGCAGCAGGCCGAAGCCCTGTTCGCCGCCCTGGACGGCGCCGAGGACGCCATGTTGTTCGGCTCGGGCATGGCCGCCGCGAGCGCCGTCTTCCAGGCCCTCGGCGGGCCGACGCACATCGTCGCTCCGCGCGTCATGTATTACGGCCTGCGCGCCTGGCTGGACGACATCGGCGCCTTCGGCCATTCCGTCACCTTCGTCGAGACCTCGGACCTCGACGCGGTTCGCCAGGCGGTGCGTCCAGGCGAAACCGGATTGGTCTGGATCGAAACGCCCAGCAATCCCCTGTGGACCATCACCGACATCGCGGCGGTCGCCGAGATCGCCCATGCGGCCGGCGCCTTGCTGTGCGTCGACGCCACCATAGCGACGCCCATCTTCACCCGGCCGATCGCCTTCGGCGCCGACATCGTCGTTCATTCCGCCACCAAGTACCTGAACGGCCATTCCGACGTCGTCGCGGGCGTGCTGGCGGCTGCCGAACGCACGGTCCTGTGGGATCGCATCCGGCGCGTGCGCGCGCAGATCGGCGCCACGCTCGGCCCGTTCGAGGCGTGGCTCCTGATGCGCGGCGTGCGGACGCTGCATGTGCGGGTGAAGGCGCAGGCCGAGACCGCTTCGTTGCTGGCCGCCCGCCTCGCCGGGCATCCCGCGTTGTGCGCCGTTCTCTATCCCGGCTTGAAGTCGCATCCGGGACATGCCGTTGCGGTCCGCCAGATGATCGGCGGCTTCGGCGGCATGATGTCCATCCGCCTCAAGGCCGGCGAAGCGGCGGCCGTCGCCACGGCGGCGCAGGTCCAGCTCTGGAAACGCGCGACCTCGCTCGGCGGCGTCGAAAGCCTCATCGAGCATCGCGCCTCGATCGAAGGAGCCGGCACGCCATGCCCGCCCGACCTGCTGCGCCTGTCGGTCGGCCTCGAGGATGTCGATGACCTGTATTTCGATCTGGTCCAGGCCCTGGGATCGGCCGCGGCGGCAGGGAGCTGAGGAAAGCCGGTATGGTCAACGTCGCTGTCGGCATCATGTGCAAGACGCCCGCGCCGGGCGCCTCCAAGACACGCCTCTCGCCGCCCCTGCGCCCGGAGGAATGCGCGGCGATCTCGGCATGCTTCATCCGCGACCTCGCGCGCACCATCGGCCGGCTGGCCGAGGACGGCGATGCCACGGGCTACGCGGTCTACACGCCTGTGGGCTCGGAGAACGTCCTGCGGCCGCTGCTGCCGGCGGGCTTCGGACTGATGCCGCAGGTGGAGGGCGATTTCGGCGTCAGGCTCTTCGAGGGCATCCGCATGCTGCTGGCGGCGGGGCATGACGGCGCCATCCTGGTCAATTCCGACAGCCCGACCTTGCCGCTGCCGATCCTGCGTGCCGCCGTCGACGCGCTGGGGCAGGGCGACAATGTCGTGCTGAGCCGCGCGGCCGATGGCGGCTACACCCTCATCGGCCTGTCGAAGCCGCACCGCCGGATGTTCGAGGAAATCCAGTGGAGCACCTCGACGGTCTACGAACGCACGCTCGAACGCGCCCGCGAGATCGGCCTGCCGGTGGTCGACGTGCCGCCCTGGTACGATATCGACGACGCTGAGTCGCTGCGCATGCTCGAGGACGAGCTGGCGGGACGCCGGCCTCGGCTTCTCCACCTTGGCCGGCGCCGAGGCACCCGCCACCCGGAAGTTCCTGCGCGAACGCCGCCTGGCCGCCGCCATGTCGGCGGCGTGAGAGGCCGCCAGCGATGTTCCTGCCGTCCGGGACCGTGCGTGTTGCCGTCGTCATTCCCTGCCTCAACGAAGCCGAGCCGATCGCCGGCGTCGTGCGCGAGATTCGCGCCCAGCAGGTCGACACGATCATCGTCGTCGACAACGGCTCGACCGACGGGACCGCGCGCGAGGCTGAAGCCGCCGGAGCGATCGTCGTCGGCGAGCCGGTGCGCGGCTATGGGCGCGCCTGCGCGGCCGGCGTCGCGGGCGTTCCGCCGGAAACCGACATCGTCTGCTTCCTCGATGGCGACGGCAGCGACGTGCCCGCCTTCCTGCCCGCCATCGTCGGGCCGGTGGCGGCGGGTGACGCCGATTTCGTCATGGGCTCGCGGCTGCGCGGCCGGCGCGAGGCGGGCAGCATGACGCCGCAGCAGCTCGTGGCCGGCTGGCTGGCCGGGCTGCTGCTGCGGCTCGCCTATGGCGTGCGCTTCACCGACATGTCGCCGTTTCGCGCCCTTCGCCTCGACCGCCTGCGCGCGCTCGGCATGAGCGAGCAGACCTTCGGCTGGAACCTGGAGATGCAGATGAGGGTGGCGGCCGCCGGCTGGCGCGTCCTGGAGGTGCCGGTCGACCATCGTCGGCGGCGCGGCGGCGTTTCCAAGGTCTCGGGCAACCTGGTCGCCGGCCTGAAGGCGGCCTGGATCATCACCCGGACTTTCCTGCGCCTGGCGGGTTCGCTGCGCGCCCGTCCGCGCGTGGCTGCCGGCGAGGTTGCCAAGTGAAGATGCTGGTCACCGGCGGTGCGGGCTTCATCGGCCAGCATGTGGTCCGCGAGCTGCTGTCGCGCGGTCATCGGGTGCGCGTTCTCGATTCGCTGCGGCCCGACGTCCATGCCGACCCGCGATGGAAGCCGCCGGACGGCGTCGAGTTCGAGCGCGGCGACGTGCGCGACCGCGCGGCCGTCGATCGCGCCCTGGCCGGCGTGGAGGCGGTGCTTCATCTCGCGGCGAAGGTCGGCCTCGGCGTCGATGTCGGCGATCTGCCCGACTATGCCTCGTCGAACGATGCGGGCACGGCGGAGCTGCTGGCCGGCATGGCGCGCGCCGGCGTGAAGCGTCTCACGCTGGCCAGTTCGATGGTGGTCTATGGCGAGGGCGTCGGCAGATGCGCCGACCATGGCATCGTGCGGCCGGCGCCGCGCCAGGAAGCCGATCTCGAGGCCGGACGTTTCGAGCCGCCGTGCCCGCTTTGCGGACAGCCGCTGTCGGCGGAGCTGGTGGATGAGAACGCCGCCCTCGACCCGCGCAACGCCTACGCCAGCAGCAAGGTCGCCCAGGAATTCTACGGCGCCAATTGGGCGCGCACGACCGGCGGCTCGATGGCGGCGATGCGCTACCACAACGTCTACGGCCCGGGCATGCCGCTCAACACGCCCTATGCCGGAGTCGCCGCGATCTTCACCTCGGCGCTGCGGCGCGGCCGGCCGCCTTCGGTGTTCGAGGACGGCCGCCAGCGGCGTGACTTCGTCCATGTCCGCGACGTGGCGGCGGCGACGGTTCTGGCCTGCGAGAAGCACGCCGCCGGCGTGCGCGCCTTCAATGTCGGATCCGGCACGCCGCGCACGGTGGGCGACATGGCCCACGCGCTGGCCGACACCATGAAGGGCCCGCGCCCGGTCGTGACCGGACAGTACCGGCTGGGCGACGTCCGCCACATCACGGCCAACTCCTCGCGCCTGCGCGCCGAGCTCGGTTGGCGCCCCCGCATGGAGTTCGTGGCCGGCATGGCCGAACTGGCGGCAATTCTCTGAGGGCTGCTCTTCTGGGCAACGTGCCGGAACACATGATCGCAAGTCAGGGCAGCTTGATGTTGCCCTTGGCGATGATGTCGCCGAACATCGCGGTCTCGGCGGTGATCCGGCTGCGGAAGTCGCCGGGATTGAGATAGGTGATGCGCGCGCCGCCGGCATGCATCTTGGAGATCACTTCGGGTGATCGAAGCGCTTCGGCGATCGCCTGATCCAGGCGCGCGACGACCGCGGGCGGCGTGCCGGCGGGAGCGAGGATGCCGAACCACGAATCGCCGCCGTCCTTGCCGTAGCCCTGTTCGCGCAAGGTCGGGATCTCGGGGAAATCCGGATGGCGGACGTCCGACAGCATGGCCAGCCCAATGACCTTGCCGGCTTTGACGTGCGGCAGGGCCGTCTGGTCGAATTGCGCCTGGACTTCGCCGGCCACCAGCGCGTTGGTGGCCGGTGCGCTGCCGCGATAGGGAACGTGGGTCATCTTGATGCCGGCTTCGAGGCTCAGCATCTCGCCGAACAGGTGCGTGATGGTGGCCAGCCCCGAGGAGCCGAAGTTGATCTTGCCCGGGTTGGCCTTGGCGTAGGTCACGAACTGCGCCACGGTGCGCGCCGGCACCGAGGGATGGATCGCAAAGACGCCCCACGATGTCGACATGCGCGAGACGGCGATGAAGTCCTTTTCCGGATCGAAGGGGATCGCCTGCAGATGGCGCGTGATGCAGACCATCGCCGTCGTCGTGGTGAGGAAGGTGTGATTGTCGAGCGGCTGGTTCTTCACGAACTCGGCGCCGATCATGCCCGACGCGCCGGCCTTGTTGTCGAACACCACGGGCTGTCCGAGGATCTGCCCGGCACGGTCCATGACGATGCGGGTCGAGACGTCCGACGGTCCGCCGGGCGGGTAGGGGATCACCATGCGCAGCGGCTTGGTCGGCCAGGCCTGCGCGGCGGCAGGCGCGGCAAGCGCGGCCAGGGCCGAGGTCGTAAAAGCGCGGCGATACATGGTGTTCCCCCGGATTTGCTCGGACGATCGTCGCGTCTGCGACCTGTCGCCTTCATGCTTGTTGCGGGAATTCCACCACGCAGCCGGCGGGCTGGCAAGAATGGCCAATCGCGACCCTGGCGGCGGCGGGCATGCTAACATTCAAAGGATGAAGCGTTTCTCCGATAGCGGCGTGGCGGCGGTGTTCAAGGCCTGTCCGGCTGGATTGCGCGCGAAGCTGATGGCGCTGCGCGAGCTGGTGTTCGATACGGCGGCCGGGACGGCGAACGTGGGGCCGCTCACGGAGACCCTCAAGTGGGGCCAGCCCAGCTATCTCCCCTTGGAGACGAAAAGCGGCACGACGGTGCGCATCGACCGGCTGAAGTCGGGCGATGGCTACGCCGTCTATTTCCATTGCCGGAGCGGCTTGGTCGGGCTATTCCGCGAACTCTATCCCGACACTTTCAAGTACGAAGGCGAGCGCGCCATCGTCTTCGAGGCCGGCGATCGCCTTCCGGCGCGGCAACTGCGTCACTGCCTGGCGCTCGCCTTCACACACCACTCCAGGAAGAAGAAGACCAGACCGTGAGCACTGTCGTCTATTCCGCCCGCCGCATCCTCACCATGAATCCCGTCAGGCCCTTCGCCAGCCATGTGGCGGTGCGCGACGGCCGCATCCTGGGCGCGGGCTCGCTCGCCGAGCTCACGGGCTGGGGCAAGGTCGAGCTCGACGAGCGCTTCGCCGACAAGGTGATCCTGCCGGGCTTCGTCGAGGGCCACAGCCATGCCTTCGAGGGCGGGGTGTGGAAGTTCCCCTATGTCGGCTATTTCGACCGCACCAGCCCCGACGGCACGCGCTTCAAGGGCCTCAGGAGCATCGACGAGGTGGTGGTCAGGCTGCAGGCCTTCGAGAAGACCCTGCCCAAGGGCGCCGCGCTGCTCGCCTGGGGCTTCGATCCGATCTATTTCGGCGGCCGGCGCATGGATCTCGGCGACCTCGACAAGGTGTCGGGCGAGCGGCCGGTCGTGGTGATCCATTCCAACTTCCATGTCGCCAACGCCAACACGCCGGTGCTGGCCAAGGCCGGCATCACGCGCACCACCAACGTGCACGGCATCGTCAAGGACGCGCGCGGCGAGCCGACCGGCGAGCTGCAGGAGATGGCGGCCAAGTACATGGCCTATCGCGCCGCCGGCGTGGAGCTTGCCGCGGTGCTGTCGGACGAGCAGGCGGTGTGGCGCTTCGCCCGCGTGGCGCAGCTTGCCGGCGTGACGACGGCCACCGACCTGCACAACGAATTGCCGGAGAGCACGGTCGAGGGGTATCTGAAGGCGAGCGCCTCCGACGACTTCCCGCTGCGCCTGCTGCCGGCCTTCGCCGCCACCTCGGTGCCGCCGGAGCAGGGCATCCCGCGCCTGCAGGCGCTGATGAAGCGGAACAACGAGCGGCTGCGCTTCCAGCTCGTGAAGATCGTAACCGACGGCTCGATCCAGGGCCTGTCGGCGCGCATGCGCTGGCCGGGCTATTACGACGGCACGCCCAACGGCGTGTGGAACGTGGGTCCCGACGACATCGACCGCATCCTGCTCGCCTGGCATCGCGCCGGCTTCCAGATGCACATCCACACCAACGGCGACGAGGCCTCGGAAGTGGCCATCGAAGCCGTCGAGCGCGCGCTGGCCGCGGCGCCGCGCTGGGACCATCGCCATACCCTGCAGCATGCGCAGATGGCCGATGCCGGCCAGTTCCGCCGCATGAAGGCGCTGGGCATGTGCGCCAACCTGTTCGCCAACCATCTCTTCTATTGGGGCGACATCCACTACGCCCGGACCCTCGGGCCCGAGCGCGCCGAGCGCATGGACGCCTGCGGCACGGCGCTGGCGACCGGCGTGCCCTTCGCCATCCATTGCGATGCGCCGGTGACCCCGATCGGCCCGCTCTTCACCGCCTGGTGCGCCGTGAACCGGCTGACCGCGTCGGGCCGCACCTTGGGCGAGGCCGAGAAGATCCCGGTGGCCGATGCGCTGCGCGCCGTCACCCTGGGCGCCGCCTATACGCTGAAGCTCGATGAGGAACTGGGCAGCATCGATGTCGGCAAGCGCGCCGACTTCGCCATCCTCGACGACGATCCGCTCACCGTGCCGCCCGAGACGCTGAAGGACATTGGCGTGTGGGGCACCGTCCTGGGCGGCAAGGTGTTCGAGGCGCCGAAGTCGTGATCTTTGCTGGGCGCGCGCCCCCGGCCATGACCCCCTTCACGGTGATCGGCGGCTTCCTCGGCGCCGGCAAGACGACCCTGCTCAACCGCCTGCTGCAGGATGCGAGCGGCCGGCGCTTCGCCGTGTTGGTCAACGACTTCGGCGCGCTGGACATCGACGGCCGGCTGGTCGCCCCGCATGGCGGCGACACGATTGTCCTCGCCAATGGCTGTCTCTGCTGCACCATCGGCGATTCCTTGGTGACGACGCTCCTCGCCCTGCTCGAACGGCCCGACCGCTTCGACCATATCGTCGTCGAAGCCTCTGGCGTGGCCGATCCCGCGCGCATCGCCGATCTGGCGACGCTGGAACCGCGCCTTGCCCGCGACGGCGTGATTGTCGTCGTCGATGCCGCCGAGGTGAGGCAACGCGCCGCCGACCGGCGCGTGGGCGACACGATCACCCGCCAGCTTGCCGCCGCCGACCTGCTCGTCCTGAACAAGCTCGACCTCGCCGATGATCCCGCCATGCTGCGCGGCTGGCTGTCGGCCCATTCGGCCGCGCCGGTCCTCGAAGCCCGGCACGCCAACGTGCCGCTCGACCTGCTGTTCGGGCTCGATCGTCTCGGCGCGCCGGGAGGGCCGGCGGCGCCGGAGGCCTTCGCGAGTTGGTCCTACGAATGGCCTCAGCCGGTCGAGCGCGAAAGCGTGCTCGCCCTGCTGCGCGATGCCAGGGACGTGCTGCGCGCCAAGGGCGTCGTTCGCTTCGCCGACGCCCCTGGTCGCCGATCGGTGGTGCATCTCGTGGGCCGCCGGCTCGATATCAGCGATGGCGGGCCATGGAGCGACAACGCCGCGTCGCGGCTGGTGCTGCTGGGACCGAAATCCAGGCTGGGCAGCCTGCCGGGCGACGTCTGACGGTTCGCGACAGCCGGCGGAGCCGTGCTTTCTCGAAAGAAAACCCGAACCGACCCATAGGACTTTTGGGTGGCCCGCGACGGGCTGGTTCAGCCATCCGACCTGAACACGCTGGATTGGAAATCTCCCATGGCGACGCTGAAGATCAACGGCGAACAAAAGACCTTTGATGCGCCGGACGACATGCCGCTGCTCTGGGTCCTGCGTGACGTCCTCGGCCTGACCGGAACGAAATTCGGCTGCGGCATCGCCCAATGCGGCGCCTGTACGGTGCATATCGACGGCAAGCCGGTCCGTTCCTGTCTGCTGCCCGTCAGCGCCGTGGGCGATCGTGCCGTCACCACCATCGAGGGCATCGGCGCCACCCCGGCCGGCGCGCAGGTGCAGAAAGCGTGGCTCGACCTGGAAGTGATCCAGTGCGGCTATTGCCAGTCGGGTCAGATCATGTCCGCGGCGGCGCTGCTCGCGGCCACGCCGAAGCCGGACGATTCCGACATCGACGCGGCCATGGCGGGAAATATCTGCCGCTGCGGCACCTATGTGCGCATTCGCGCGGCGATCAAGCGCGCGGCTTCGGGAGGGCGGTCATGAGCGCCGCGGGCAAAGGCACCCGCGGACCGTCGCGCCGCCACCTGTTGACGGGCGGTCTGGCCGGCGGATTTTTGCTCGCGTTCCACCTTCCGGTCCACGCGGAGAACGAACCGGTGGCGATGGCGTACGCACCCGAAGGCCCGTTCGTGCCCAACGCCTTCATCCGCATCGATGTCGCCGGCAAGACCACGCTCGTCATGCCCCAGGTCGAGATGGGCCAGGGCATCTACACCGCGGTCGCCATGATCCTCGCCGAGGAACTCGACGCCGACTACGCGCAGGTGGCGCTGCAACATGCGCCGCCCAACGAAAAGCTTTATGCCAATCCTCTGTTGGGCATTCAGGCCACCGGCGGCTCCACTTCCGTTCGCGCCTTCTGGATGCCATTGCGCAGGGCTGGCGCCGGCGCGCGCGCCATGCTGGTGCAGGCCGCAGCACGGCAGTGGCAGGTCGAGCCGTCGAGCTGCACCGCGTCGAATGGGCAGGTGCGCCACGCGGCCAGCGGCCGTCGCCTTTCCTATGGCGACCTCGCCGAGGCTGCGGGCCGTCAGACGCCGCCGACCGACGTCGCGCTCAAGGACCCCAGGGACTTCACGCTGATCGGCAAGTCGCTGAAACGCTTCGATACGCCGGACAAGACCAATGGCAAGGTCGTCTACGGCATCGACGCGATGCTTCCCGGCATGAAGTTCGCGACCTTGGCGCAATGTCCGGTGTTCGGCGGTAAGGTCGGCAAGGTCGACGATACGGCGGCCAAGGCCGTTCCGGGCGTGCGGCAAGTGGTCGTGCTGGATGACTTGGTCGCCGTCGTCGGTGATCATATGTGGGCGGCGAAGAAGGGCCTCGACGCCCTCGTTGTCACCTGGAACGAGGGCCCGAACGCGGCCCTCAGTTCGAAGGACATCTGGGAGAACCTGCGCGCCGCCAGCGCCAAGGACGGGGTCGTGGCGAAACCGACCGGCGATATCGCCAAGGGCCTGGCGACCGGCGAACGATTCGACGCGTCCTACGAGATGCCGTTTCTCGCCCACGCGACGATGGAACCGCTGAACTGCACGGTCCAGTTCAAGCCCGGCGGCTGCGAGATCTGGACGGGCACCCAGATCGCGGCGCGGGTCCAGTCGGAGGCGGCGAAAGCCGCCGGTCTGCCGGTCGACAAGGTGACCGTGAACAACCACCTGATCGGCGGCGGCTTCGGCCGCAGGCTCGAGCCCGACATGGTGGTCGCGGCGGTTCGCGTGGCCAAGCAGGTCGACGGCCCCGTGAAAATCGTGTGGACGCGCGAAGAGGACATCCAGCACGACATCTATCGCCCGGTCTATCGCGACACGATCTCGGCCAGCTTGTCGGGCGGCAGGATCGTTGGCTGGAAATATCGCGTTGCCGGTTCGTCGATCATCGCGCGCTGGCTGCCGCCGGCCTTCACCAACGGCGTCGACATCGACGCGGTCGATGCCGCCATCGACATGCCCTACGACATTCCCAATTTTCTCGTCGACTATGTGCGGGCCGAGCCGCCTGGCGTGCCGACGGGTTTCTGGCGCGGGGTCGGTCCCAACAACAACGTCTTCGCCATCGAATGCTTCATGGACGAACTGGCGCGAAAGGCGGGCAAGGATCCCATTACCTTCCGCCGCGACATGCTGGGCAAGACGCCGCGCCTGCGGGCGGCGCTCGATCTCGTGGTCGAGAAATCCAATTGGCACCAGGGGCTTCCGCCGCGCAGCGGGCGCGGCGTGTGCGTGCAGCCGGCGTTCGGCAGCTTCGTCGCGACCGTCGTCGAAGCGGAAGTCGACGAGCGGGGCGAGGTGCGCCTGCGCCGTGTCACGTCGGCCGTCGATACCGGGATTGCCGTCAATCCCGATACGATCGAGGCTCAGCTGCAAGGCGGGTTGGTCTTCGGCCTGACGGCCGCGCTCTGGGGCGAAATCACCATCGACAAAGGCCGTGTGCAGCAATCCAACTTCAACGACTATCGCATGCTGCGCATCGACGAGGTGCCGCCGATCGAGGTCCATGTCATCAAGAGCGGCGAGGCGCCCGGAGGCATCGGTGAGACCGGCACGACGGCCGGACCGCCGGCGCTGCGCAACGCGATCTACGCCGCGACCGGGGTCGCGCTGCGCAGGCTGCCCATCGACCGTGGCTTGCTGGCCGCGAGGAAACGGTCGTGAGGTCGGCGGTGCGTCGGGTTCTCATCGGTGGTGCCATCGTCGTGGTCGTCGTGGTGGCGGCCGGCCTCTGGTTCCTGCGCGGGCCGGGCCCCATGGAATTTGCCGGCGGCCCGAAGGTGACGCTGGCGGACTACAAAGGCGCCAATCCTACCGGCGTGCCGGCGGCGCTCGCCAAGGCAAGCCTGGTGGCACGCGGCGAATATCTGGCGCGCGCGGCGGATTGCATGGTCTGCCACACGGCTGCGGGCGGCAAGCCGTATGCCGGCGGCCTGGCGTTCAAGCTGCCGTTCGGCACGCTCTATTCGACCAACATCACGCCGGACAAGGAGACCGGCATCGGCAGCTACAGCGACCGGGAATTCCTCGACGCGATCCATCGCGGCATGCGCCGCGACGGCGCGCGGCTTTATCCGGCAATGCCGTTCGTGTCCTATGCCTACATCACGGATGCCGATGCGCTGGCGATCAAGGCCTACCTCTTCAGCCTCGCTCCGGTGCGGGTGCCGGCGCCGGCGAACACGCTGATGTTTCCCTTCGATCAGCGTTGGGCGATGGGCTTCTGGTCCGCCCTGTTCAATCGCGATACGCGCTTCGAGCCCGACACGGAGAGGAGTCCCGAGTGGAACCGGGGCGCCTATCTCGCCGAGGCGCTGGCCCATTGCGGCGAGTGCCACACGCCGCGCAACCTGGCGTTCGCGCTGGACAACCGCGAGAAGTTCGCCGGCGCGCTGACGGCAGGCTGGCGGGCCTACAACATCAGCTCGGACAAGGGCACGGGCGTCGGCGCCTGGTCCGACGACCAGCTGATCTCCTATCTGTCGACCGGACATGCCATGGGACGCGGCACCGCCTCGGGGCCCATGGGCGAGGCCGTGGACGAAAGCTTCAGCCAGATGGCGCCCGGGGATATCCGCGCGCTGGTGGCGTATCTCCGCAGCGTGCCGGCCGTCGCCTCGAACGAGCCGGCGACGCTGGCGCCGCCGGCGCCCGAATCGCCCCGGAGCGGCGGCACGGCGGACGCGCGGGGCAAGATGGTCTTCGAAGGCGCCTGCGCCAGTTGCCACGGCTGGACCGGTCAAAGCCCACTCTCGCCGTTCGCCACGCTGACCGGCGCGCGGGCGGTCAACGATCCCGGCGCCGTCAACGTGGCGCAGATCGTGATTTCCGGCACCCGGCGGCAGACCCCGCCGGGCGCCCTCTCCATGCCGGCCTTCGGCCGCGCCTATTCCGATGCCGAAATCGCCGCCGTCGCCAACTACGTCACCGCGCGCTTCGGCAGCAAGGGATCGCGGATCACCGAGCAGGACGTCGCGGCCTTGAGAAAGCAGACGTCGCAGTAGCGGAGGCCCATGCTAGGCTCCCGGCAAAGGGAGCGAGCGACATGGCCGGCAGGTTGAAGGGCAAGGTGGCGATGGTGGTGGGCGCGGGCTCGATCGGCCCGGGCTGGGGCAACGGCAAGTGCACCGCCGTCACCTTCGCGCGCGAGGGGGCGAAGGTGTTCTGCGTCGACCGCAAGCGCGCCGCGGCCGAGGAGACGGCGGGGCTGATCGCGAAAGAGGGCGGCGAGGCGGTGGCGTTCGAGGCCGACGCCTCGCGCAACGACGACGTGAAGGCCATGGTCGAGGGCTGCCTGCAGAAATGGGGCCGGATCGACATCCTGGACAACAATGTCGGCATCGGTTCGACCGGCGGTCCCGTCGAGCTGAGCGAAGACGAGTGGCATCGCGTGTTCGACGTCAACGTCAAGAGCTTCTTCCTCACCGCCAAGCACGTGCTGCCGGTCATGGAGAAGCAGCACAAGGGCGCGATCGTGAACGTGAGCTCGATCGCCTCGATCCGCTCGCCCAAGGGCATCGCCTACATCGCCTACAATGCGAGCAAGGGCGCGGTGAACGCGCTCACGCTCGCCATCGCCTCGCAGTACGCCGACAGGGGCATTCGCTGCAACGCCATCCTGCCCGGCCTGATGCACACGCCGATGATCGACTTCCTGGCCGAGCAGTACGCCCGCGGCGAGAAGGACCACAACCAGGCCTACGACAAGATGATCGCCATCCGCGACCGCGCCTCGCCGACCGGCAAGATGGGCACCGGCTGGGACACCGCCAACGCCGCGCTGTTCCTCGCTTCCGACGAGGCGGCCTACGTCAACGGCCACCTGCTGGTGGTCGACGGCGGCATCACCGTCCGCGCCTGAGCAGGAAGCGGAAGACCAGCGGCCCGGTGATGATGATCAGGAACAGGCGGAAGAGGTGGTGCGTGGCCACCATGGCGATCTCGATGCCGAGCGCCAGCCCGATCAGGCTCATCTCGGCGAAGCCGCCGGGCGCGTAGGAGAGCACCGTCGCGTCGAGGTTCAGCCCGGTCAGCGCATGGGTCAGCTCGGCGAAGACCACCGCGCAGCCGATCAGGATCACGGCGGCGCCGATCGAGGCGCCCATCTCCCTGTGGAGCTGGTCGAAGGCGGCGCCGACGAAGCGGCAGCCGATGCCGGCGCCGACCACGACCTGGGCGGCCGCCACCAGCTCGCCCGGCGGCTTGGAATTGGTCAGGCCGGCCAGATGGGCGATGGCGCTCATGATCATCGGCCCCATCATGAAGGCGGCCGGCAACCGCAGCAGGCGGCCGACGGCAGCGCCGATGATGCCGCAGGACGCCAGCACGGCGTAGTCGCGCCAGTCGTTGGTGTTGGGGCCCTGCACCATGGTCAGCACGCTGGTCTGCGCGCCGTTGACCAGCCGGTACCAGACCGGGATGGTGAGCACGACGGTGAGGATGCGCAGCGCATGGGCCAGCGCGATGGCGCGCTCCTGGCCGCCCATGGCGCCGCCCATGATGGTCATGTCGTTCAGCCCGCCCGGCATGGCGGCGAAGTAGCAGGTGACCTTGTCCCAGTCGGTGAGGCGGCGGAACCAGAAATAGCTCAGCGTCGCGCCGGTCATGGTCATGCCGGTGAGCACGCACAGGCTCACGCCCCATTGCGCGAGCCGCTGCACCAGGTCGGGCGTGAAGCCCGCGCCCAGGAGGACGCCCAGGATGACGATCATGCCCTGGCGCAGCTGCACGCGCATGCCGATGCGCAGGCCGGCGAAGGCGGCGACGGTGGAGAACACGCAGGCGCCCAGCATCCAGGCAAGCGGCATCTTCAGCCAGTTGAAGACGAAGCCGCCCGCCGTGCCGATCACGATGGCGAGCGCCAGCGGTTTCAAGCCCTGGTGGCCGATGATGTGCTTCTTCTCGGGCTTGAAGGGGATCGCCTTGCTGCTGCTCAAGGATCGAACTGCTCCTTGAGGATGCGCTCCTCCAGGTCGTGCTCGGGATCGAACAGCAGGGTGAGGTCGATGTCGGACGCCTCCGTCACCGTCACCCGCGCGACGTTGGGGATCTCCACCGAATCGGCGGCGGCCGCCACCGGCCGCTTGTTGGGGTCGAGCACCGTGAACTCGACCTTGGCGTCGCGCGGCAGCAGCGCGCCGCGCCAGCGCCGCGGCCGGAAGGCGTTGATCGGCGTGAGCGCCAGCAGGCCGGCGCCCAGCGGCAGGATCGGGCCATGGGCGGACAGGTTGTAGGCCGTCGAGCCCGCCGGCGTGGCCACCAGCACGCCGTCGCAATAGAGGTCGGGCAGGCGCTTGCGGCCGTCCACCGAGACGGCGATGCGTGCGGTCTGCCGGCTGGAGCGCAGCAGCGAGACTTCGTTGATCGCGATCGCCTCGAAGGCGCGCCCGCGCGTGTTGACCGCCACCATGCGCAGCGGCGTCAGGCTCACCTGGCGCGCCTTGCGCAGCCGCCGCAGCAGGCTCACCTCCTTGTAGGTGTTCATCAGGAAGCCGACCGTGCCGAGATTCATGCCGTAGATCGGCGTGCGCCGGCGCATGTTGCGATGGAGCGTCTGCAGCATCAGCCCGTCGCCGCCCAGCGCCACGATGATGTCGGCCTGGGCGGGCTTCGCCGCGCCGTAGCGCTGCTCCAGCCGGGCGCGCACGGCCCGGGCGTTGGGGGTGGCCGCGCTGACGAAGGCCAGTTTTGGAGGGGCAAGTCTTGGAGCGGACAAGGAGGGGGCGGCCATCGGATCTGGAAGTCTTCAGTGC
>CAWFYW010000001.1:0-635980 GCA_963820155.1 uncultured Alphaproteobacteria bacterium | reverse complement strand
CCCCCGCGTGGAGTTCGCGGCCGGCATGGCGGAACTGGCGGCGATCCTGTGAGGGATCATGATCTGCCGGCGTGAGCGGGCCAGAGGCTCGCGGTCCAGAAAAGCGTGACGGCATGCGCTACGGGCGCGCGTCCGGCACCGACGGCGTGCTAATGCTGGAAAGATGAAGGCAAGCGCGCCACATCATTCCAGGAAGAAGAACAGCCCGTGACCACTATCGTCTACGCCGCCCGCCGCATCCTCACGATGAACCCCGACCGGCCCTTCGCCACCCATGTCGCGGTGCGCGACGGCCGCATCCTGGGCGCGGGCTCGCTGGAGGAGCTCAAAGGCTGGGGCAAGGTCGAGCTCGACGAGCGCTTCGCCGACAAGGTGATCCTGCCGGGCTTCGTCGAGGGCCACAGCCATGCCTTCGAGGGCGGCGTCTGGAAATTCCCCTATGTCGGCTATTTCGACCGCATCAGCCCCGACGGCACGCGCTTCAAGGGACTGAAGAGCATCGACGAGGTGGTGGCCGCGCTGCAGGACTTCGAGAAGACCCTGCCCAAGGGCGCCTCGATGCTCGCCTGGGGCTTCGATCCGATCTATTTCGGCGGCCGGCGCATGGACCTCGCCGATCTCGACAAGGTCTCGACCGAGCGGCCGGTCGTGGTGATCCATTCCAACTTCCACGTCGCCAACGCCAACACGCCGGTGCTGGCCAAGGCCGGCATCACGCGCACCACCAACGTGCACGGCATCGTCAAGGACGCGAGCGGCGAGCCGACCGGCGAGCTGCAGGAGATGGCGGCCAAGTACATGGCCTATCGCGCCGCCGGCGTGGAGCTCGCCGCCGTGCTGTCCGACGAGCAGGCGGTCTGGCGCTTCGCCCGCGTCGCGCAGCTTGCCGGCGTGACGACGGCCACCGACCTGCACAACGAGCTGCCGGACAGCACGGTCGAGGGCTATCTGCAGGCGAGCGCCTCCGACGATTTCCCGCTGCGCCTGCTGCCGGCCTTCGCCGCGACCTCGGTGCCGCCCGAGCAGGGCATCCCGCGCCTGCAGGCGCTGATGAAGAGGAACAACGAGCGGCTGCGCTTCCAGCTGGTGAAGATCGTCACCGACGGCTCGATCCAGGGCCTGTCGGCGCGCATGCGCTGGCCGGGCTACTATGACGGCACGCCCAACGGCGTGTGGAACGTCGGGCCCGACGACATCGACCGCATCCTGCTGGCCTGGCATCGCGCCGGCTTCCAGGTGCACATCCACACCAACGGCGACGAGGCCTCCGAGGTCGCCATCGAAGCGGTCGAGCGGGCGCTGGCCGCGGCGCCGCGCTGGGACCATCGCCATACCCTGCAGCATGCGCAGATGGCCGATGCCGGCCAGTTCCGCCGCATGAAGGCGCTGGGCATGTGCGCCAACCTGTTCGCCAACCATCTCTTCTATTGGGGCGACATCCACTACGCCCGGACGCTGGGGCCCGAGCGCGCCGAGCGCATGGACGCCTGCGGCACCGCGCTGGCGACCGGCGTGCCCTTCGCCATCCATTGCGATGCGCCGGTGACGCCGATCGGCCCGCTGTTCACCGCCTGGTGCGCCGTCAACCGGCTGACCGCGTCGGGCCGCACCCTGGGCGAGGCCGAGAAGATCCCGGTGGCCGATGCGCTGCGCGCCGTCACGCTGGGCGCCGCCTATACGCTGAAGCTCGACGAGGAGCTGGGCAGCATCGATGTCGGCAAGCGCGCCGACTTCGCCATCCTCGACGACGATCCGCTCACCGTGCCGCCCGAGACGCTGAAGGATGTCGGCGTGTGGGGCACCGTGCTGGGCGGCAAGGTGTTCGAGGCGCCCAAGTCGTGATCTTTGCCGGGCGCGCGCCCCCGCCATGATCCCCTTCACCGTCATCGGCGGCTTCCTCGGCGCCGGCAAGACGACCCTGCTCAACCGCCTGCTGCAGGATGCGAGCGGCCGGCGCTTCGCCGTGCTGGTCAACGATTTCGGCGCGCTGGACATCGACGGCCGGCTGGTCGCCCAGCATGGCGGCGACACGATCGCCCTGGCCAATGGCTGCCTCTGCTGCACCATCGGCGATTCGCTGGTGACGACGCTGCTCTCCCTGCTCGAACGGCCCGACCGCTTCGACCACATCGTCGTCGAGGCCTCGGGCGTGGCCGATCCCGCGCGCATCGCCGATCTCGCCGTGCTGGAACCGCGACTTGCCCGCGACGGCGTCATTGTCGTCGTCGATGCCGCCGAGGTGAGGCGCGCGCCGCCGACCGGCGCGTCGGCGACACGATCACCCGCCAGCTTGCCGCCGCCGACCTGCTGGTGCTGAACAAGCTCGACCTCGCCGATGATCCCGCCATGCTGCGCGACTGGCTGTCGGCGCATTCGGCGGCGCCGGTCCTCGAAGCCCGGCAGGCCGACGTGCCGCTCGATCTGCTGTTCGGGCTCGATCGGCTCGGCGCGCCGGGAGGGACGGCGGCGCGGGACGCCTTCGCGAGTTGGTCCTACGAATGGCCCGAGCCGGTCGACCGCGACAGCGTGCTCGCCCTGCTGCGCGATGCCAGGGACGTGTTGCGCGCCAAGGGCATCGTTCGTTTTGCCGATGCCCCTGGTCGCCGATCGGTGGTGCATCTCGTGGGCCGCCGGCTTGACATCAGCGATGGCGGGCCCTGGAGCGACAACGCCGCGTCTCGGCTGGTGCTGCTGGGACCGAAATCCAGGCTGGGCAGCCTTCCGGGCGACTCTGATTTCGCGACACCGGCAGAGCCGTGCTTTCTCGAAAGAAAACCCGCACCGGCCCATAGAACTTTTGGGTGGCCCGCGACGGGCTGGTTCAGCCATCCGACCTGAACACGCTGGATTGGAAATCTCCCATGGCGACGCTGAAGATCAACGGCGAACAAAAGACCTTCGATGCGCCGGACGACATGCCGCTGCTCTGGGTCCTGCGCGACGTGCTGGGCATGACCGGCACGAAATTCGGCTGCGGCATCGCCCAATGCGGCGCCTGCACGGTGCATATCGACGGCAAGCCGGTGCGCTCCTGCCTGCTGCCCGTCAGCGCCGTGGGCGATCGTGCCGTCACCACCATCGAAGGCATCGGCGCCACCCCGGCCGGCGCGAAGGTGCAGAAGGCCTGGCTCGACCTTGAAGTGATCCAGTGCGGCTATTGCCAGTCGGGCCAGATCATGTCGGCGGCGGCGCTGCTGGCGGCCACGCCGAAGCCGGACGATGCCGACATCGACGCGGCGATGGCGGGCAATATCTGCCGCTGCGGCACCTATGTGCGCATTCGCGCGGCGATCAAGCGCGCGGCTTCGGGAGGGCGGTCATGAGCGCCGCGGGCAAAGGCATCCGCGGACCGTCGCGCCGCCACCTGTTGACGGGCGGTCTGGCCGGCGGCTCTTGCTCGCGTTCCACCTTCCGGTCCGCGCGGAGAACGAACCGGTGGCGATGGCGTACGCACCCGAGGGCCCGTTCGTGCCCAACGCCTTCATCCGCATCGATGTCGCCGGCAAGACCACGCTCGTCATGCCGCAGGTCGAGATGGGCCAGGGCATCTACACCGCGGTCGCCATGATCCTCGCCGAGGAGCTCGACGCCGACTACGCGCAGGTGGCGCTGCAACATGCGCCGCCGAACGACAAGCTCTATGCCAATCCGATGTTCGGCATTCAGGTCACCGGCAATTCCAATTCCGTCCGCGCCTTCTGGATGCCGTTGCGCAAGGCCGGCGCCGGCGCGCGCGCCATGCTGGTGCAGGCGGCCGCGCAGCAGTGGCAGGTCGAGCCGGCGAGCTGCACCGCGTCGAACGGGCAGGTGATCCACGCCGGCGAGCGGTCGCAGGCTTTCCTATGGCGCCCTGGCGGAGGCGGCGGGCAGGCAGACGCCGCCGAGCGACGTCGCCGCTCAAGGATCCGAAGGATTTCACGCTGATCGGCAAGCCGCTGAAGCGCTTCGACACGCCGGACAAGACCAACGGCAAGGTCGTCTACGGCATCGACGCGATGCTGCCCGGCATGAAGTTCGCGACCCTGGCGCAATGCCCCGTGTTCGGCGGCAAGGTCGGCAAGGTCGACGACAGCGCGGCCAAGGCAGTTCCGGGCGTGCGGCAAGTGGTCGTGCTGGACGACCTGGTCGCCGTCGTCGGCGATCACATGTGGGCGGCGAAGAAGGGCCTCGATGCCCTCGACGTCACCTGGGACGAAGGCCCGAACGCGGCCCTCAGTTCGAAGGACATCTGGGAGAACCTGCGCGCCGCCAGCGCAAAGGACGGCGTCGTCGCGAAATCCGACGGCGACATCGCCAAGGGCCTGGCGACCGGCGAGCGGTTCGAGGCGGCCTACGAGACTGCCGTTTCTCGCCCACGCGACGATGGAGCCGCTGAACTGCACCGTCCAGTTCAAGCCCGACGGCTGCGAGATCTGGACCGGCACGCAGGTCACTGGCGCGCGTGCAGTCGGAGGCGGCCAAGGCCGCCGGTCTGCCGGTCGACAAGGTGACCGTGAACAACCACCTGATCGGCGGCGGCTTCGGGCGCCGGCTCGAGCCCGACATGGTGGTCGCGGCGGTTCGCATCGCCAAGCAGGTCGACGGCCCGGTCAAGGTCGTGTGGACGCGCGAAGAGGACATCCAGCACGACATCTATCGCCCGGTCTATCGCGACACGATCTCGGCCAGCTTGTCGGGCGGCAAGATCGTCGGCTGGAAATATCGCGTCGCCGGCTCGTCGATCATCGCGCGCTGGCTGCCGCCGGCCTTCCAGAACGGCATCGACATCGACGCCGTCGATAGCGCCGTCGACATGCCCTACGACATTCCCGAACTTTCTCGTCGAATATGTGCGCGCCGAGCCGCCGGCGGTGCCGACCGGCTTCTGGCGCGGGGTCGGGCCCAACAACAATGTCTTCGCCATCGAATGCTTCATGGACGAGCTGGCGCGCAAGGCGGGCAAGGATCCGATCGCCTTCCGCCGCGACATGCTCGGCAAGACGCCGCGCCTGCGGGCGGCGCTCGAGCTGGTGGTCGAGAAATCCAACTGGGGCCAGGCGCTTCCGCCGCGCGTCGGGCGCGGCGTCTGCGTGCAGCCGTCGTTCGGCAGCTTCATCGCCACCGTGGTCGAGGCGGAGGTCGACGAGCAGGGCGAGGTGCGCCTGCGCCGCGTCACGTCGGCCGTCGATACCGGCATCGCCGTCAACCCCGATACGATCGTGGCGCAGCTGCAGGGCGGGCTGGTCTTCGGCCTGACGGCCGCGCTCTACGGCGAAGTCACCATCGAGAAGGGCCGTGTCCAGCAGTCCAACTTCAACGACTATCGCATGCTGCGCATCGACGAGGTGCCGCAGATCGACGTCCATGTCATCAAGAGCGGCGAGGCGCCCGGCGGCATCGGCGAGACCGGCACGACGGCCGGACCGCCGGCGCTGCGCAACGCGATCTACGCCGCAACCGGCGTGGCGCTGCGCACGGCTGCCCATCGACCGTGGCTTGCTGGCCGTGAGGAAACGGCATGAGGTCGGCGGTGCGTCGGGTTCTCATCGGTGGCGCCATCGTCGTGGTCGTCGTGGTGGCGGCCGGCCTCTGGTTCCTGCGCGGGCCGGGCCCCATGGGATTTGCCGGCGGGCCGAAGGTAGCGCTGGCGGACTATAAAGGCGCCAATCCGACCGGCGTTCCGGCGTCGCTCGCCAAGGCAAGCCTGGTGGAACGCGGCGAATATCTGGCGCGCGCGGCGGATTGCATGGTCTGCCACACGGCTGCGGGCGGCAAGCCGTATGCCGGCGGCCTGGCGTTCAAGCTGCCGTTCGGCACGCTCTATTCGACCAACATCACGCCGGACAAGGAGACCGGCATCGGCAGCTACAGCGACCGGGAATTCCTCGACGCGATCCATCGCGGCATGCGCCGCGACGGCGCGCGGCTTTATCCGGCAATGCCGTTCGTGTCCTATGCCTACATCACGGATGCCGATGCGCTGGCGATCAAGGCCTACCTCTTCAGCCTCGCTCCGGTGCGGGCGCCGGCGCCGGCGAACACGCTGATGTTTCCCTTCGATCAGCGTTGGGCGATGGGCTTCTGGTCCGCCCTGTTCAATCGCGATACGCGCTTCGAGCCCGACACGGAGAGGAGCCCCGAGTGGAACCGGGGCGCCTATCTCGCCGAGGCGCTGGCCCATTGCGGCGAGTGCCACACGCCGCGCAACCTGGCGTTCGCGCTGGACAACCGCGAGAAGTTCGCCGGCGCCCTGACGGCCGGCTGGCGGGCCTACAACATCAGCTCGGACAAGGGCACGGGCGTCGGCGCCTGGTCCGACGACCAGCTGATCTCCTACCTGTCGACCGGACATGCCATGGGACGCGGCACCGCCTCGGGGCCCATGGGCGAGGCCGTGGACGAAAGCTTCAGCCAGATGGCGCCCGGCGATATCCGCGCGCTGGTGGCGTATCTCCGCAGCGTGCCGGCCGTCGCCTCGAACGAGCCGGCGACGCTGGCGCCGCCGGCGCCCGAATCGCCCAGGAGCGGCGGCACGGCGGACGCGCGGGGCAAGATGGTCTTCGAAGGCGCCTGCGCCAGTTGCCACGGCTGGACCGGCCAGAGCCCACTCTCGCCCTTCGCCACGCTGACCGGCGCGCGGGCGGTCAACGATCCCGGCGCCGTCAACGTGGCGCAGATCGTGATTTCCGGCACCCGGCGGCAGACCCCGCCGGGCGCCCTCTCCATGCCGGCCTTCGGCAGCGCCTATTCCGATGCCGAAATCGCCGCCGTCGCCAACTACGTCACCGCGCGCTTCGGCAGCAAGGGATCGCGGATCACCGAGCAGGACGTCGCGGCCTTGAGAAAGCAGACGTCGCGGTAGCGGAGGCCCATGCTAGGCTCCCGGCAAAGGGAGCGAGCGACATGGCCGGCAGGTTGAAGGACAAGGTGGCGATGGTGGTGGGCGCGGGCTCGATCGGCCCGGGCTGGGGCAACGGCAAGTGCACCGCCGTCACCTTCGCGCGCGAGGGCGCGAAGGTGTTCTGCGTCGACCGCAAGCGCGCCGCGGCCGAGGAGACGGCGGGGCTGATCGCGCAAGAGGGTGGCGAGGCGGTGGCGTTCGAGGCCGACGCCTCGCGCAACGACGACGTGAAGGCCATGGTCGAGGCCTGCCTGCAGAAATGGGGCGGCATCGACATCCTGGACAACAATGTCGGCATCGGTTCGACCGGCGGCCCCGTCGAGCTGAGCGAGGACGAGTGGCATCGCGTGTTCGACGTCAACGTCAAGAGCTTCTTCCTCACCGCCAAGCACGTGCTGCCGGTCATGGAGAAGCAGCGCAAGGGCGCGATCGTGAACGTGAGCTCGATCGCCTCGATCCGCTCGCCCAAGGGCATCGCCTATATCGCCTACAACGCGAGCAAGGGCGCGGTGAACGCGCTCACGCTCGCCATCGCCTCGCAGTACGCCGACAGGGGCATCCGCTGCAACGCCATCCTGCCCGGCCTGATGCACACGCCGATGATCGACTTCCTGGCCGAGCAGTACGCCCGCGGCGAGAAGGACCACAACCAGGCCTACGACAAGATGATCGCCATCCGCGACCGCGCCTCGCCGACCGGCAAGATGGGCACCGGCTGGGACACCGCCAACGCCGCGCTGTTCCTCGCCTCCGACGAGGCGGCCTACGTCAACGGCCACCTGCTGGTGGTCGACGGCGGCATCACCGTCCGCGCCTGAGCAGGAAGCGGAAGACCAGCGGCCCGGTGATGATGATCAGGAACAGGCGGAAGAGGTGGTGCGTGGCCACCATGGCGATCTCGATGCCGAGCGCCAGCCCGATCAGGCTCATCTCGGCGAAGCCGCCGGGCGCGTAGGACAGCACCGTCGCGTCGAGGTTCAGCCCGGTCAGCGCATGGGTCAGCTCGGCGAAGACCACCGCGCAGCCGATCAGGATCACGGCGGCGCCGATCGAGGCGCCCATCTCCCTGTGGAGCTGGTCGAAGGCGGCGCCGACGAAGCGGCAGCCGATGCCGGCGCCGACCACGACCTGGGCGGCCGCCACCAGCTCGCCCGGCGGCTTGGAATTGGTCAGGCCGGCGAGATGGGCGATGGCGCTCATGATCATCGGCCCCATCATGAAGGCGGCCGGCAACCGCAGCAGGCGGCCGACGGCGGCGCCGATGATGCCGCAGGACGCCAGCACGGCGTAGTCGCGCCAGTCGTTGGTGTTGGGGCCGTGCGCCATGGTCAGCACGCTGGTCTGCGCGCCGTTGACCAGCCGGTACCAGACCGGGATGGTGAGCACGACGGTGAGGATGCGCAGCGCATGGGCCAGCGCGATGGCGCGCTCCTGGCCGCCCATGGCGCCGCCCATGATGGTCATGTCGTTCAGCCCGCCCGGCATGGCGGCGAAGTAGCAGGTGACCTTGTCCCAGTCGGTGAGGCGGCGGAACCAGAAATAGGAGAGCGTCGCGCCGGTCATGGTCATGCCGGTGAGCACGCACAGGCTCACGCCCCATTGGCGCGAGCCGCTGCACCAGGTCGGGCGTGAAGCCCGCGCCCAGGAGCACGCCCAGGATGATGATCATGCCCTGGCGCAGCTGCACGCGCATGCCGATGCGCAGGCCGGCGAAGGCGGCGACGGTGGAGAACACGCAGGCGCCCAGCATCCAGGCCAGCGGCATTTTCAGCCAGTTGAAGACGAAGCCGCCCGCCGTGCCGATCACGATGGCGAGCGCCAGCGGTTTCAGGCCCTGGTGGCCGATGATGTGCTTCTTCTCGGGCTTGAAGGGGATCGCCTTGCTGCGGCTCAAGGATCGAACTGCTCCTTGAGGATGCGCTCCTCCAGGTCGTGCTCGGGATCGAACAGCAGGGTGAGGTCGATGTCGGACGCCTCCGTCACCGTCACCCGCGCGACGTTGGGGATCTCCACCGAATCGGCGGCGGCCGCCACCGGCCGCTTGTTGGGGTCGAGCACCGTGAACTCGACCTTGGCGTCGCGCGGCAGCAGGGCGCCGCGCCAGCGCCGCGGCCGGAAGGCGTTGATCGGCGTGAGCGCCAGCAGGCCGGCGCCCAGCGGCAGGATCGGGCCATGGGCGGACAGGTTGTAGGCCGTCGAGCCCGCCGGCGTGGCCACCAGCACGCCGTCGCAATAGAGGTCGGGCAGGCGCTTGCGGCCGTCCACCGAGACGGCGATGCGCGCGGTCTGCCGGCTGGAGCGCAGCAGCGAGACCTCGTTGATCGCGATCGCCTCGAAGGCGCGGCCGCGCGTGTTGACCGCCACCATGCGCAGCGGCGTCAGGCTCACCTGGCGCGCCTTGCGCAGCCGCCGCAGCAGGCTCACCTCCTTGTAGGTGTTCATCAGGAAGCCGACCGTGCCGAGATTCATGCCGTAGATCGGCGTGCGCCGGCGCATGTTGCGATGGAGCGTCTGCAGCATCAGCCCGTCGCCGCCCAGCGCCACGATGATGTCGGCCTGGGCGGGCTTCGCCGCGCCGTAGCGCTGCTCCAGCCGGGCGCGCACGGCCCGGGCGTTGGGGGTGGCCGCGCTGACGAAAGCAAGCGTCTTGGAACGGACAAGGAGGGGGCGGCCATCGGATCTGGAAGTTTTCAGTGCAAGATTTCGTACTATAGCCGCCCCTTGCCGCCTTGCGATAAAATCAACCTGATAAGATACGAGATAAAAACCGCGAGGAGGAACGCGATGGAGTTGGTGCCGCTGGGGCCCGGATTTGGCGTCGAAGTGAAGGGGCTGGGCCTCCTCGACGTCGCCACCGACGCCGAAGCCTACAAGGCCGTGCGCGCCGCCTTCGAGGCCTATTCGCTGCTGGTGTTCCGCGACCAGCCGATCGCCGACGACGTCCAGGTCGCCTTCAGCCGCGCCTTCGGCCCGCTCGAGCTCACCAAGGTCGCCTCGCTGGGCTCGGGCAGCTTCTATTCCCGCCTGACCAACCTCGGCGAGAAGGGCGAGATCGTGCCGCCCGACCACCGCCAGGTGCTGGTCGCCAAGGCCAATGCGCTGTGGCACACCGACTCGTCCTTCAAGAAGACGCCGGCGCTCGCCTCGGTGCTGACGGCGCGCGTGCTGCCGGGCGAGGGCGGCGAGACCGAGTACACCTCGACGCGGCTCGCCTGGGAGCGCCTGCCGTCCGACCTGCAGGCCCGCCTCAAGGACGCGGTGGCGACGCACTCCTACGCCAACAGCCGCGACCAGATCCATCCCGACCTCGCCAACGCCGAGGAGCGCAAGGCGCTGCCGCCGGTGCGCTGGCGGCTGAACTGGCGCAATCCCGCCAACGACCGGCGCGCGCTCTATGTCGCGAGCCATGCCTATGCGATCGACGGCATGGACGACCGCGACGCCCGCCAGCTCCTCGCCCACCTGCTCGACGAGGCGACGCGGCGCGAGTTCGTCTACGTCCACAAGTGGCGCCAGGGCGACGCGGTGATGTGGGACAATCGCGCCATGCTCCATCGCGGCCGGCCGTGGGACTACAAGAAGGAGCGGTCGATGATCCGCACCACCATCTCGGCGACCGACGCCGATGGGCTGGCCGAGGTGCGGCCGCCGGTGGTGCATTAGGGAACGCCTCTGAAGCCCTTGTCACCAGCACGTTAGGCTCCGACGCTCGTCTTCTTGCTGAATTTGAATTTGCATGCACCGTCTACGCAAATGCAGGCCCAGATATGCAGGAGCGCCGTTTGCGTGTCCCCGGACGCCCGTGACACTGTCTGTGTAATCACGAATTTGACACAGCCATTGGTCGTTTTGGGGGCGATCGTCGATGGCGCTGGGGGATTTCCACTCTGACATCCGTGCCGCTCGACAGCGGTCTTTTGGCCTTGGTGTCGTTGCTGCGCTTTCTCGGCAAGCCGGCCGATCCCGCCCAGCTCCGCCATCAGTTCGCGCCCGACGGCGAGAGCGTCGCGGCCGACCACATGCGGCGCGCGGCAAGGCGCCTCGACGTCGAGGAGCGCCGCGAGCGGACGCCGCCGGAACGCCTTGAAAAGGCAGCGCTTCCCGCCATCGCCCTGCTGAAGAACGGCCGCCGGCAACAAAAGCGCGACGCGGCTGGCGCAGCCTACCCGACGGTTGCAAAATACCTTAACATGATGCCGTTCCAATGGTCCCCGGTATTGTGCGTGACACAACCCAGAGTAGCCAGGCTCGGCCAGAAGGCGGCAAAGATCGCTCGAACCCATGACGCCTGACAAGAGAACGCCGGTTTCGGACGACAGCGACAAGGATCCGTTCGACCTCTCGCCCCGGCGATTCTCGGTGTTTCTGGAGGAGGCCGGGCCGGCCAATATCGTTCAGGCTGGCGGCCCGGATTCCAACGATGCGTCGCAAGCGTCCGGAGGCGTTGGCGGCGATGCAACGGTGGCTTCCGTCGCGATCAGTTCAACGACGACTTTCACGTCAGCCACCCTCATATCGGCGGCGGTCGAACGGGCCTCAGATCCAGCCACTGGGATTCTAGTCGCAGTCCGATAGTTCTCTCATTCATCTAAATCAATTCCGGGCGGATCCCCGGTTCAGCGGGATCGACGGACGCGGCGTTTCGGTGGTGGTGATTGATACCGGCATCGATCTCAACCACAGCTTCTTCGGGCCGGATGCCGACCATGACGGCGTGGCGGATCGCATCGTCTATTCCTACGATTTCTATGGAAGCAACGATTCGAACGCCTCGGACTTCCATGGTCACGGCTCGAACGTCGCCAGCATCATCGGATCGCAGGATGGCACCTACACGCGGATGGCGCCCGCGTAAACATCGTCGCGCTCAAGGTTTTCTCGGATAGCGAGGGAAGCGCCTCCAATTCGGATATCACCGAAGCCCTGAACTGGGTGGTGGCCAATCGCGCCGCTTACAAGGTGGTCGCTGTCACTTTTTCGCTTGGCCCGGGAGACAATCTGGAACACCTCGGCGTCGTCCGTCTTTGCCAGCCAATTCGCAACTCTTGCTGCGAACAACACGGCCGTCGTCGCAGCATCCGGCAACAGTTATGCTTTCTATGGAGGGCAGGGGGTCTCGAGCCTGTCGGCAGATCCCAATGCATGGTCGATCGGCGCAGTTTGGGATCGAAACGCAGGCGGTCCGTACTATTAGTCGGGCGGGTCGGTCGACTATTCCACGGGACCGGACCGCATAATCTCCTTCTCGCAACGCAGCACCGCGCTGACGACGGTATTCGCCCCGGGAGGCCAGATCACCGGGGCGAGTTGGAACGGGGGAACGGTCACTTATTCGGGAACCAGCCAGGCTGCTCCGCATGTCGCCGGGCTCGTCGCCGACATGCAGCAATTGGCGCTTCAGGTCAGCGGCCACTTCCTGTCCGTCAGCCAGCTGCAGCAGGACATGATCGATGGGTCGGTATCGATTTTCGATGGCGACAACGAGGACGACAGTGTGCCCAATAGCCTTGCGACCTACCGTCGGGTCGATGCGCTGGGCTGGGGCATTGAGGTTCTGAATGAGCTGTTCGCCGGCACCACTGGCGGCGACATCCTCAATGGAACGTCCGTTGCCGACACGATCCGCGGCGACCTCGGCGACGACGCGCTGAGCGGCAATGCCGGCGACGACGAACTCGGCGGCGATGCCGGCAATGACACGATCTTTGGCAATGCGGGGAATGATCGACTTGACGGCGGGACCGGCAGCGACACTCTGACAGGCGGTACCGGCAGCGACTTTTTTTGTACGCCGCCGGGTATGGCGCGGATACGATCGCCTATTTCTCTCACGTAGATGGCGACAAGATCAGTTTGGCCGTCATCGGAAGCATTGACGTCTTTTCAGACGTCCTTTCACTCGCCAGTCAAGTCAGCGCCGACACCGTCATCGATTTTGGCGGTGGTGACACCCTCACGATGAAGAACGTCGACAAGGCAACTCTTGTGGCGAGTGACTTCCTCTTCACTCAGACGATCGATTCGTTTGGATCGACCAAGCTGGTTCAGGTCGACAGGACCTATTTCCTGTATCCGGTCAGCGGGTCGTCCGGTCCCCAGCTGAAGCGTGGCGGCGTGGCGGTGGTGACCGGTCAGTTCGGCGCCTGGACGCCGCTCGGCGCGGAGCAGGCGGGAAGCGGCTACAAGGTCGTCTGGCAGTTCGGAAGCGCCTACCAGTAGGGCCGAATGTCGCCAGCGACTGCAACTGGCTCTCGCAGGGCGCGATAGTGTCGGGAGCCAGCTTTGCGCTGCAATTACTCGAGACTACGTTCGGCCAGGACCTCAACGGCGATGGACCACCGGTCTCGCTACTACTGACTGATCCAGACGTCCGGTTCGACGAGCCCAGCCAGGTCGCGAACATCTATGTGCTTGGTCGTCGGGCGTCCAGCTGTAGCGTGGCGGCGCGGCGGTGGTGACGGGTCAGTTCGGCGCTGGACGCCGCTCGGCGCGGAGCAGGCGGGAAGCGGCTACAAGGTCGTCTGGCAGTTCGGGAGCGCCTACCAGCACGGGTGGAATGTCGCCAGCGACGGCAACTGGCTCTCGCAGGCGCGATAGTGTCGGGAGCCAGCTTTGCGCTGAAATTCACCAGACGACGTTCGGCCAGGACCTCAACGGCGATGGGACCACCGGTCTCGTGACGACGACGATCGAGACGTCCGGTTCGACCAGCCTGAGCCAGGTCGCGAACATCTATGCGCTGGGGGCGTCGGGCGTCCAAGTGAAGCGTGGCGGCGTGGCGGTGGTGACCGGTGAGTTCGGCGCCTGGACGCCGCTCGGCGCGGAGCAGGCGGGAAGCGGCGACAAGGTCGTCTGGCAGTTCGGAAGCGCCGACCAGTACGTCGGTGGAAATGTCGCCAGCGACGGCAACTGGCTCTCGCAGGCGCGATAGTGTCGGGAGCCAGCTTTGCGCTGGAATCACTCGAGACGACGTTCGGCCAGGACCTCAACGGCGATGGGACCACCGGTCTCGTGACGACGACGATCGAGACGTCCGGTTCGACCAGCCTGAGCCAGGTCGCGAACATCTATGCGCTGGGGGCGTCGGGCGTCCAGCTGAAGCGCGGCGGCGTGGCGGTGGTGACCGGTCAGTTCGGCGCGGAACGCCGATCGCTGCGGAGCGGACGTGGGTGGCTACGAGGTCGCCTGGAAATTCGGAAGCGCCGACCAGTACGTCGTATGGAACACCGACTGCAGCGGCATGTCCTATCGGACAGCTACAGCCACAGGAAGCAGCTCGACGCTGCAATCGCTTGAAGCCAGTTTCCAGCAGGACCTCAATGGCAGCGGCTCTATTCTTCCCACTACGGCGATCGAGACGTCAGGATCGACCACGCTGGCCAGGTGGGCAATTCCTTTCTTCTGGATGCGGCGCGCAGCTTGACGGGACCTCTGCTGAGCTACGGCGCACGTACGTCACTGCGGGCCAATTCGGCTCGTGGACGCCGATCGGCGCCGAGTGGACAGGAAATGGGTATCAGGTCGCCTGGAAGATGGCACTACCGACCAGTATACGTGTGGCTACCGATCGCAGCGGCAACTACCTCTCGCAAACCGGCCCGATGTTTCGCTCCAGCTCTCGTTTGGAGGTGTATGAGCCTAGTCTGCAGCAAGACCTAAACAACGACTCACTTATCGGGGTTCCGGCATCCGCCTTCAATATCGACATCAGCTACTCTGTGACGCGGCCTACCAGTCCTACTTCACTGCGGCCGCCCAGCGATGGCAGCAGGTCATCACGGGCGACCTGCCTGGCTTCAACGTTCCCTGTTACTGATTTGTCACTATCTGCATATAACCGCGTCAGTCTACTACATCGACTGCCCGGGCCGCATTCTTGGCCAGCCTCGCCAGAATACTACCGAACGTCTGGATACCTGCCTATTACGGCTTCACTACCTTTTTATTGCTGGACCTGGCCAGCATGGCCAACGACGCACGCTTTTTTCGGTCATATTGCATGAAATGGGCCACGTCCTCGGGATTGGATCGATGTGGGGCCTCGACGGCCTGAGAAGCGGCTACGGTTTCACGGGAGTGCACGCCACGTTGGCCTACCAGCTGCTCAGCGGAGTTCGTCAGCCACTTCCGTGCCGCTCGAAACCGGCGGCGGCTCGGGCACGGCAGGCGTTCACTGGTCCGAAGCGGTGTTCGGCAACGAGCTGATGACCGGCTACATTGCAGGCGTTCCCGACCCGCTCAGCACCGTGACGGTCGGTGCCTTGCAGGACATGGGCTACACCGTGAATTATTCTGCCGCGGACGCCTACACGCTGCCTGGTCATCTCACGGCCGCCACGGAAAGCGGTGTGGTGGCCACGAATGCGGTCGAACCGGCGAGCGGATTGGGCGACGGGGGACGCCCGGCCTCGACACGGCGGGCTCGCTGACGCTGGCGGGCGGCTACATCGACAATGGCGGTTCCGGCGCGGGGACGTGGCTCTCTTCACGAACTACATCGCCTCCACGTTCGCGCCGTCGCCCGGCCAGGTCTCGGGCGCTGTTTATACTGCCGTCACCGTCCGATCAGTAATTCCTGACCAAGCCGGCCTGATGGCGATCACGTGACATCGCAATGAACACCAGCGGCGACACTTCACGCCATCAGGGTCTTGCCGCCCTCGTGATGCTTCTGCGCTTCCAGGGCGTCGGCGGCCGATCCCGAGCAGATCCGCCATCGGCTCGGCACGGACGCGATCGGCGTGCCGGAGATGCTCCGGTGCGCCAAGGAGCTCGGTCTCAAGGCCCGGCGCTCCGGACGCGACTGGGCGCGGCTGGCCAGCACGCCCTTGCCGGGATTGCCGTCCTGCGCGACGGCGGCTTCCTGCTGCTCGGCAAGGCCGGCGAGGACAAGATCCTGGTTCAGTGCGCCGCTGGCGCCGCGGCCCGCGCTGATGACGCGGGCGGAGTTCGAAGCCGTCTGGGACGGCCGCCTCGTCCTGATGACCCGCCGCGCCGGCCTGACCGACCTCGCCCGCCGCTTCGACATCACCTGGTTCCTGGGCGCCGATCCACAAATATCGCCGCCTGCTGGGCGAGGTGCTGGTCGCCTCGTTCTTCCTGCAGCTCTTCGCGCTGGTCTCGCCGCTGTTCTTCCAGGTGGTCATCGACAAGGTGCTGGTGCATCGCAGCATGAGCACGCTCGATGTGCTGGTCATCGGCCTGGTGGCGATCGCGGTGTTCGAGACGGTCCTCGGCATCCTGCGCACCTATCTGTTCTCGCACACCACCAACCGGATCGACGTCGAGCTGGGCGCGCGGCTGTTCCGGCATCTGCTGGCGCTGCCGATGGCCTATTTCCAGGCGCGGCGGGTCGGCGATTCGGTGGCGCGGGTGCGCGAGCTGGAGAACATCCGCAACTTCCTCACCAGCTCGGCGCTCACGCTGGTCATCGATCTGTTCTTCACGTTCGTCTTCCTGGCGGTGATGTTCTTCTACTCGCCGCTCCTGACCTGGATCGTGCTCGGCTCCTTTCCGGTCTACATCGCGCATCTCGGCCGGCGGCGACGCCGCTGTTCCGCCGGCGGCTCGACGAGAAGTTCAGGCGCGGCGCCGAGAACCAGGCCTTCCTGGTCGAGAGCGTGACCGGCGTCGAGACGCTCAAGGCCATGGCGGTCGAGCCGCAGATGCAGCGCCGCTGGGAGGAGCAGCTCGCCGGCTATGTCGCCGCGAGCTTCCGTGTGCTGAGCCTCGGCAACATCGCCGAGCCAGATCGTGCAGTTCGTCAGCAAGCTGGTGATCGCCGGCGATCCTCTACTTCGGCGCCAAGCTGGTGATCGACGGCGAGCCTGACGGTCGGCGAGCTGGTGGCCTTCAACATGCTGGCCGGCCGGGTCAGCCAGCCGGTGCTGCGCCTGGCCCAGATCTGGCAGGACTTCCAGCAGGCCCGCCTCTCGGTCGCGCGGCTGGGCGACATCCTCAACACCACGCCGGAGCCGACCTTCAAGTCCGGCCGCACGCGCGCTTGCCGCCGATCAGCGGCGAGGTCGCCTTCGAGCACGTGACCTTCCGCTATCGCATCGACGGGCCGGAAATCCTGCACGACGTCAACCTGCGAGTGCCGGCCGGCCAGATCGTCGGCATCGTCGGCCCGTCGGGCTCGGGCAAGAGCACGCTCGCCAAGCTGGTGCAGCGGCTCTATGTGCCGGAAAGCGGACGCGTGCTGGTCGACGGCGTCGACCTCGCCATGGTCGATCCGGCCTGGCTGCGGCGCCAGATCGGCGTGGTGCTTGCAGGAGAACATGCTGTTCAACCGCTCGGTGCGCGAGAACATCGCGCTGGCCGACCCGGCGATGCCGATGGAGCGCGTCATCGCGGCGGCCAGCGCTTGCCGGGGCGCACGAGTTCATCCTCGAACTGCCGGAAGGCTACGACACCATCATCGGCGAGCGCGGCAGCAGCCTGTCGGGCGGCCAGCGCCAGCGCATCGCCATCGCCCGCGCCCTGGTCACCAACCCGCGCATCCTGATCTTCGACGAGGCGACCAGCGCGCTCGACTACGAAAGCGAGCGGATCATCCAGCAGAACATGCGCCAGATCGCCAAGGGCCGTACGGTGCTCATCATCGCCCATCGGCTCTCGACGGTGCGGCACGGCCGACCGGATCATCACGATCGAACGCGGCCGCATCGTCGAGGACGGCACGCACGACGACGCTGATCAAGACCGGCGGCCGCTACGCGACGCTCTGGCGGCTGCAGGCAGGAATTCATGAAGTCCGCTAGTCCGCCGACCACGCCGTCGTCGACCAGCCTGCCGGCGCCGTCGTGCCGTCCGGCGCGAGCCGAAGCGCAGCGCGACGAGCTCGCGTTCCTGCCGGCGGCGCTCGAGATCGTGGAAACGCCGCCGTCGCCGATCGGGCGGGCGATCGGCGGCGATCGATCATCGCTGCTGTTCTGCCTGGCGCTTGGCCTGGGCCTGCTTGGGCAAGATCGACATCGTCGCGATCGGCGCAGGGCAAGATCGTCCCGACCGGCCGCACCAAGGTCGATCCAGCCGTTCGAGACCGGCGTCGTGCGCGCCATCCATGTCCGCGACGGGCAGGCGGTGAAGGCCGGCGAGGTGCTGATCGAGCTCGATCCGACCATGACCGAGGCCGAGCTCAATCACCTGCAGCAGCGACCTCTCGCGGCCCAGCTCGACGTTGCGCGCTGAGCGCGGCGCTGGTCGAGCAGCGGACGATCCGCTGTCGCAGGCTTCAAGCCGCCGGCCGAGCGCCGGCCGAGCTGGTCGAGCACACAGCGCAATTTCCTGCTGAGCCAGGCGGCGAGTACCGGGCCAAGCTCGGCGCGCTCGAGCGCCAGGCAGGAGCAGAAGGAGGCCGAGCGCGCGACGATCGCGGCGACGATCGACAAGCTCGAGGCGACCATTCCGGTGGTCCAGGAGCGGTTCGACATTCGCAGGACGCTGTACAGACAAGGAGCTGGGCTCGAAGCTCGCCTATCTCGACGATGCTGCAGGCAGCTGATCGAGCAGCAGAAGGAGCTTGCCGTCCAGAAGAGCCGGCTGCAGCGAGGCCGAGGCGGCGGTGGCGGCGTTGGCCGAGACGCGCGCGCAGGCCAAGGCCGAATATCGGCGCAGCCGTGTTCGACGAGCTCACCGAGGCCGAGCCGAAGGCGGCCGGGCTCGAGCAGGACCTGATCAAGGCCGAGCAGCGCACCAAGCTGCAGCACCTCACGGCGCCGGTCGACGGCACCGTCCAGCAGCTCGCGGTCCATACCGTCGGCGGCGTCGTGACGCCGGCGCAGGCCCTGTTGGTCGTCGTGCCGCGCGACAGCCAGCTCGAGATCGAGGCGATGATCTCCAACCGCGACATCGGCTTCATCGCAGCCGGGCAGGAGGCCGAGATCAAGGTCGACACCTTCAACTTCACGCGCTACGGCCTGCTCACGGCGAGGTGCTCAGCGTCTCGCATGACGCGATCTCGCGCGACAAGCCGCAGGACAGGCCGAGCGACAAGTCGCAGGGTGCCGAGAACGCCAGCAGCGAACCGCAGGGCCAGGAGCTGATCTACACCGCGCGCATGTCGCTCGACCGCACCCAGATGCAGATCGACGAACAAGTGGTCAACCTTTCGCCCGGCATGGCCGTGACGGTCGAGATCAAGACCGGCTCGCGCACCATCATGAGCTATCTGCTCTCGCCGCTGCTGCGCTACCGGCAGGAGAGCCTGCGGGAGAGGTGAACGAGGCACGATGCAGGTGCAATGGCAGGAACGCTCGGCCAAGCTCGACGCGCTCGACGGGAAGAACGCTTCCGCAAAATGCAGGCGCCGGCGCCGTCGATCTCATCAAGCCCTGCTTCCGATGCTGCGCGATCGCAGCGACAGGCTGTACTGCCTGGCGTCGCAGGGCCTGACCTCGCGGCTCGCGGGCCTCCGAGGTGCAGCAGCAGCTCATCGAGACGGAGAAGACTGGCTGGCGCCCTCGACAAGCAGCGCCAGGCCGAGGCCGCCCTGCGCTCGGCCGAACAGCAGCGTCCGCAGACCGAGCGCGAGAGCGAGGGGGCCTGGCGGATGCTCGCCACGTCTCTGGTCCGGCTTCTCCTCCCCCTGACAACTCAGGATCGATGATGCACCATCAGTCTCCGGGACTACACACCTAGATGGACGCGCTTGATTGCTGGTGATCAGGCCGAGCGCGCTCAGCCTGAGGCGAGCGGCCTCGCCTGTGCTTGTGCATCCCACCGCCGAAATGCCGAAGAGGGCCGAGTCCGCGTCAGGCCTGTGGTGCGGTGAGCTGAGAAGCGAAGGTCGGATTACTGCGCTCTATGGCGCGCAGAAACTCGCGCTCCGTCGGTCTGCAGTTTTGTTTGACATTTTATAAAGCAATACTTATGATGATTGGCGCTGTTACCACAGCTGCGCCTGTCTCATCCAGGACGAGGCAGTCCAGCCACAGCGGATAGCGGGGTAGCGGAAATTGCGCCAAGCTAATTTTGTTGCTTGCCAGGACGCGAAGAGTGGCGCTTCCCGGCGTCGACGCCTATTCGGCGGCGACCCGCTGCAGGTTGTGCTGGGCGGCGACCTTGGCGCGCAGGACATCCTCGCCGCGCTTCTTGGTGACCGCGGCCGCGCCGCCCGCCGTCTCGGCGAACAGGGCGAGCTTGTCGAGATCCTCCTCGACCACCGGCTCGAGCGCGAGATCGGTGTATTCGTGGCGCCGGGGGTCGTGCCTGACCTTCTGGCCGATGCGCCAGCCCTGCCAGGCCAGCCGCGCGTAGATCCTGAGCTTCCGCCAGGTCTCGACGCGCGAGCTTGTAGTGGAACACGCCGACCGGTTCGATCTTCAGGCCGTGGCGGCGGTCGCGGCGGTACTTCAGGCGCACGATGCCGCCTTCCAGCGGATGGATGCCCTCGGCCTCGAACATGATCTTGAACATGGTCATGAACTGCGCGGGCTCGGCCGGATTGCGGCCCGGGATGGCGCCGTGGCGGCGCGCCACCGTCTCGATGTGCTCGGGCGTGTAGTAGGCCTTCCAGGCGTCGCGGTAGGTCTGGTCGAACTCGGCATCGCTCATCTTGGTGTGATGGATGACGCGATGGTGCAGGTCGTACTTGTTGAGGTCGGGGTCCATCCAGACGCCCTGCTTCCACAGCGTCTGGTGATCCTCCGAGCCGGGCAGCGGGGTCAGGATGAAGAGCTCCAGGATGTCGAGCGGCAGTTCCTTCTTGATGATCTCCATGTCGCGCAACACCGATTCGCGGCTGTCGCCGGGGAAGCCGTAGATGTAGCCCGCCCAGGTCGAGGCGCCGCTGGTGTGCCAGGCCTGCAGCATCTTGCGGTATTCGGTGATCTTGTTCTGCCGTTTCTTGGCCGCCAGCAGGTTGTCGGGGTTGATGTTCTCCAGCCCGATGAACACGCGGTAGACGCCGGCCCAGCGCGCCTTGTGGATGAAGTTCGGGATGCGGTGGCACTGCGTGTCGACCTGGATGATCAGCGACACCGCGATGCCCTCGTTCTCCCGGAGCTCGATCAGCCGGTCGAAGAAATCCTCCCAGTGCTTGTTGCGGGCCATGTTGTCGTCGGTGATGAAGAACGACGTGATGCCCTGCTTGTGGTTCTCGCGCACGATCGCCTCGAGGTCGTCGGCGGTGCGGAAGCGGCTCTTGCGGCCCTGCACGTTGATGATGGTGCAGAACGAGCACTGGAACGGGCAGCCGCGGCCGAGGTCGAAGCTCGACTTGCGGCCCTCGTTGCGTGCCAGCGCCTTGGCGGGCAGGGTGGGGGTGGGGGCACCCTCCAGGCCGGGCAGGTCCTCCGTGTAGCGGTAGAGCGGCTTCAGCTGGCCATTCCAGGCGTCGTGCATGACGATCTCGAGGCGGCCTTCCTCGGCCTCGCCGGCGAAGATCGAGATGCCCATGTCCATGGCCTGCTGGATCTCGGGCGGCACGACCGGCAGCATCGACAGGCAGCCCGCGGCATGGAAGCCGCCCAGCGCCACCGGGAGGCCGAGCTTGAGGAACTGGCGGCCGAGGTCGACGGCGCGCGGGAACTGGTTGGTCTGCACGCCGACCAGGCAGATCAGCGCCTTGCCGCCGCGGCGCCTGATCTCGGCCGCGATGCGGTCGGGCCGCACGCGGGTGTTGGTCTCGTCGTACGGCTTGACCAGGATCTCGACGTCCGGGCCGAAGATCTGCCGGCGGCGGCAGTCGTCGCCCAAGCCGTAGAGCGCCGCCAGCGTGTTGGACGGAATATGGGAGCGCAGCCAGGTGATGGGATAGCCGTCGTCGTCGTAGTGCGTCGGCTTGATCAGCACCAGGTGGAAAGTCGTCGTCTTCACAGCAACGTCCATACGCGGACTTCTCCAAAAGGCAAAATCCGCGTGCGGTCCGGTCGTGAATATCTCACCGCCGACGGCTCCCCGCAGGCACAATGCTCTGAGCGGCTCGGCGACGCAACTCGGTTGGCACACTCGGGCCTGTGAAATTATGCAATAGGGACACAACATCTAGCAGGTTGTTGAAAAAGTCATCGTAGCCGAATGAAGAAAGTGATTCACTGATCGCGGTTGTCGCCGGGGGAGTGGTTATGCGCGGGTCGGACGAGCAGTCTGGATCGCTGTTCAGCTACGTCGATCTGGAGGCGCGGGTCAGGCCGGATCACCCATTGCGGACGATCCGGGAGATAGCCAACGTAGCGTTGGCGGATCTGACGAAGGAGTTTGCGGTGTTATATCCGCCGCGGCTGGGCCGGCCATCGATCCCGCCGGAGCGGCTGCTTCGGGCGATGTTGCTTCAGGCGTTTTACGGCATCCGCTCGGAGCGGCAGTTGATGGAGCGGATGGAGTTCGACCTGCTGTTCCGCTGGTTCGTGGGCCTGGGTGTGGACGATCCGGCATGGGACCATTCGAGCTTCTCGAAGAACCGAGACCGGCTGCTGGAGGGTGAGATCGCGGCGAAGTTCCTGGCCGCGGTGGTGGCGCAGCCGCGGGTGAAGCGTCTGCTGTCGAGCGATCACTTCTCGGTGGACGGCACGCTGCTGGAGGCGTGGGCGTCGATCAAGAGCTTCCGGCGCAAGGATGGTGACGATGACGACCCGGAAGGGTCGGGCCGCAACGCCGAGCGGAACTTCCACAAGGAGAAGCGCTCCAACGAGACGCACCGCAGCACGACCGACCCGCAGGCGCGGCTCTACAAAAAGGGCGGCCAGCCTGCGAAGCTGTCCTACATGGGGCATGCGCTGATGGAGAACCGCAACGGCTTGGTCGTCGGCGGCAGCGTGACACTGGCGACCGGTATGGCCGAGCGCGAGGCGGCTCTCGATCTGGTGAGCCGCAGGCCGGGGCGTCGGCGGATCACCCTGGGTGCGGACAAGGCCTATGACGTGCGGCAGTTCGTGACCGATCTTCGCAGACGTATGGTTACCCCGCACGTCGCCATCGACGGGCACGTCCGCAGGACGGCCGAGACGGCCAAGCCGCGCGCCACGGCTGTCGATCATCGCACCACCCGCCATCCCGGCTACAACGTCAGCCAGCGCTGCCGCAAGCGCATCGAGGAGGTGTTCGGGTGGATCAAGGCTTCGGCCGGGATGGCCAAGGTCAAGCTGCGAGGACGAACCCGCGTCGATGCGGCCTTCACGCTGGCCTTGGCGGCCTACAATCTGATCCGCCTTCCCAAGCTCCTGGCAGTGCCGACATGAGCCTGCGGGGCAAATGGCGCATCATCGAGGCGCCGGGCTATGACATGGCCGTGCCGGGGGCTTACATTCTGTTCGAGGAAGACGGCCTGTTCGAGGAAGACGGCGGCGAGTTCGCCTTCGATTGCCTCACAGGCTCCCTCCCTGGCGCCTGCGAGGGCGATGACGTCGAGTTCCGCTGGGAAGGAAGCGACGAAATGGAGCCCGCCAGTGGCGACGGCTGGGCCGAGCTGCAGGGCGATGGCTCTGGCCAAGGCGAAATCTGCCTCCACAACGGCGACGACATCCCCTTCATCGCACGCCGTTCAAAGACTTCTTCAACAGCCTGCTAGGGGTTTACCTCGACCAGCCCCGCGATTGGTGAGGGCTGGCCATGAGCAGGAGTTAATTGCAGTCGGCGCCGCGGGCGCGCACCGTGTCGCTCCCGACCAGACGCGGCGACAAGACGTCCGGCGGGGAGAGGGAACGAACAAGACGTGAGTCTCACCGCGCGCGTGCCGGCGCTGGCGCCGTTTCAGATCCGCAGCTTTCGCTTCCAATGGCCGGCCGACCTGCTGGCGTCCTGGGCGTTCGAGATGGAGGGCGTGATCCTCGGCTGGTTCGTGCTGGTGTCGACCGGCTCGGTCCTGGCCCTCGCCCTCTTCGGCTCCCTGCAGTTCCTGGGCACGCTGATCTCGCCGCTGTTCGGCATGGCGGGCGACCGTATAGGCAATCGCAACCTGCTTTGCCTGATGCGCGCCGTCTATGTCGCCGTGGCGGCGGCGCTGATGGGGCTGTTCCTGGCCGGCCTTGCCCATCCGGCGCCGGTGTTCGCGCTCGCCACGATCATGGGGCTGGTGCGGCCCTCCGACATCACGCTGCGCAACCTGCTGGTCGGCGAGACCATGCCGGGCGACTACCTGATGCGGGCCATGGGCGTCTCGCGCACCACGGCCGATTCGGCGCGCGTGGTCGGCGCGCTTTCGGGCGCCGGCCTGGTCGCGGCGCTGGGCTCGGGCCTGGCTTATGTCGTGGTCTGCGCCGTCTATGCGCTGAGCCTCGCGCTCACCCTCAATGTCGGCGTGCGGCGCCTGCGCGTGGTGGGCGAGGCGGCCCGGCACGCCTCGCCGCTGCGCGCGCTGCGGGAGGGCTTCGCCTATGTCTGGTCGACGCCCGACATGCGCGCGGTGATGCTGCTGGCCTTCGTGGTGAACTTCGCCGCCTACCCGCTGGTGGGATCGCTGCTGGCCTATGTCGCCCGGGACGTCTACGGCCTCGGCCAGACCGGGCTGGGCTGGCTGATTGCGTGCTTCGCCGCGGGCGCCCTCTGCGGCTCGATCACGATCTCGACGCATGGGGCGCACATCCGGCCGGCGCGGACCATGCTGACCGGCGCCGTCGCCTGGTTCAGCCTCAACCTGGTCTTCTCCTGGGTGACGAGTCCCTTGTGGGGCGAGCTCGTGCTTTTCGTCGCCGGCTTCGTCCAAAGCTTCTGCATGATCCCCATGGCCGTGCTGCTGCTGCGCGTCGCCGACCCCGCCTTCCGCGGGCGGGTCATGGGCGTGCGCATGCTGGCAGTCTACGGGCTTCCCGTCGGGCTCCTGCTGTCCGGGCCGCTGGTCGAGCGCGTCGGGTTTTCGGCCACGGGCTCGCTCTACAGTCTGGTCGGGATCGGCTTCGCCCTGCTGATCGCGGCGCGCTGGCGCGCCCATCTCTGGCACCCGCTGTCGACCGCCAACGTTCGCTAGACGCAACCGCCGGTCAGCCGCCGCGTTCTTGCCCAATGCACCGCAGGATCGCCAACGCCGCCTTCCTGGCGATGACAGCTCTCGGGGCAGCCGTCGCCACGGTGCACGCGCAGCCCCGCGAGGCCCAGTCCAGCGAGCCGCCACCGCCGGCCTCGGCCACCCCGGACGAGCAACGCAACATCTTCACCATCCAGGTCGAGAACGACGTCTTCAACCGGTTCAGCCCGACGGACCGCGACTACACCAACGGCGTGCGCGTCGGCTGGCTGTCGCCCGCCATCACCTGGCTGCCGTCGTCCTGGGTTGCGCTGACCACGGTGCCGACCTTCCCGGGCGAGGCGCCGGCCGATTCCGTGGTCCGCCGGTTCGGCGTGTCGATCGGCCAGAACATCTATACGCCCGCCGACACCTTCGCCTCGCAGCCGATCTACAATGACCGGCCGTACGCGGGCTGGCTCTATGCGAGCTTCCTGCTGCAATACACCTACAAGCGCCATGACTCCAAAACCGGGAAGGACGAGCCGGTCCGGCTCGACACCCTGCAGGTCGATCTCGGCCTGATCGGGCCGGCGGCGGGCGGCGAGTTCGTGCAGAACAACTTCCACCGGCTGATCGGCGTCGCCCAGGCCAACGGTTGGGCCAACCAGCTGCACAACGAGCCCACCTTCGACCTTGCCTTCGAGCGCCGCTGGCGCACCGGCCGCACCGTGGTGCTGAACGATCCCAAGCTCGAGCTCGATTTCATTCCGCGCATCGGCGCGTCGCTGGGCAACGTGGCGATCTACGGCGACGTGGGCGGCACCATGCGCATCGGCAAGAACCTGCGCGACGATTTCGGCCCGACGCGCGCCCGTCCGGCCCTGCCCGGGTCGGAGGCCTTCATCGGCGACGGCAGCTTCGGCTGGTATCTGTTCGCCGGCATCGACGGGCAGGCGGTCGGCCGCAACATCTTCCTGGACGGCAATACGGACGGCTACAGCCTGCGCGTCTCGCATCGGCCCTTCGTCGGCGAGGCGCAGGCCGGCCTCGCCATCACGTGGCGCGGCGTGCGCTTCACCTACACACAGGTGCTGCGCACGCCGGAATTCTACGAGCAGGACCGCTTCACGCAGTTCGGCTCGATCAACGTGACGTTCCGCTACTGAGCCGGACTAGATCCGTCCCAGCAGCAGGAGGACGACCACGATGATGAGGATGAGGCCCGCGCCGCCGCTGGGGTAGTAACCCCAGCCGCTGCTGTAGGGCCATGTCGGCAAGGCACCGATCAGGATCAGGATCAGAATGATCAGCAGAATGGTGCCAAGCATGACTCCTCCTTGATCAGCCGAGATTCTTCTCGGCGAAAGCCCAATTGGCGAGCTTGTCCAGCCAGGCCTGGACGTGGTCCGGCCGACGGTTCTGGTAGTCGAGGTAGTAGGCGTGCTCCCACACGTCGGCGACCAGCAGCGGGGTGCGGCCATGGGCCATCGGCGTGTCGGCGTTGGACGTCGTCTCGATGACGAGCTTGCCGTCCTTGCTCACGACCCAGGCCCAACCGCTGCCGAACTGGCCGACCGCGGCGGTCTTGAAGGCGTTCTTGAAGTCGTCCAGGCCGCCGAAGCTGTCCTGCAGGGCGGTCTTCATCTTGGCAGTCGGCTCGCCGCCCTTGGCGGCCATGCTGTGCCAGTAGAAGTCGTGATTCCAGGCCTGGGCGGCGTTGTTGAAGATCGCCTTGCCCTTCTCGTCCTTGGCCGATTTCTTGACGATGTCTTCCAGCGACATGTCGGCGTAGGGCGTGCCTTGGATCAGCTCATTGAGCTTGTCGACATACGCCTTGTGGTGCTTGCCGTAGTGGAAAGAAATCGTGTTGGCCGAAATGACGGGCGCAAGCGCATCGTCGGCATAGGGGAGCTTGGGCAGGGTGAAACCGTTCTTTCCTTTGTCCAAAGGCATGACGCATATCCTCGGGCTGGCCCGACGGATGGGTCGGGCGGGCTGTTGATGGAAGGGTGAACGCCCAGAACCCGCCGACGTTGCAACGGGACCGGGGCGCAATTGGAACCTTGGCAGATAAACGCGCGTTGATGAACCGCCGCTTTCTGACGCGGAGGGGGACTTCACGTGAATGCAATCATCTATCTGGTCGGCCTTATCGTGATCGTCATGGCGATCCTGTCGTTCATCGGCATGCGATGATTGGAGGGACCGACATGACAACCACCACCATCGTCACCGATGAAGGCCTGCATGGCTCGACCGTGCAGCCGCACCTGCCCGGCCATTATCTGAGCTGGGGCGCCATCGTCGCCGGCGCGCTCTGCGCCGCCGCCATTTCGCTGGTCCTGGTCACGTTCAGCTCGGCCATCGGGCTCAGCGCCATCTCGCCCTGGCCCCATGTCGGGCTTTCCCCCACTGTGGCAATGGTCATTGTCGCGCTTTGGGCCGCGATCGTTCAGGTCGTGGGTTTCGCTACGGGCGGTTACGTCGCCGGCCGGGTCCGCAATTCCTGGGGCAGCGTCGTCGCCCATGAACGGCGTTTCCGCGACGGCATGCACGGCCTGATCGTGTGGGCTGTCGGCCTGCTGGTCGCCGCCGCTTTCGCGGCCTCGGCGGCCGGCGGCCTGATCCATGTCGGCGCGCAGGCGGCCGCGACGCTGGCGGCCGGTGGGCAGCACGCGACACCCGCCGATTATGCCTTCGACTATCTGATGCGTCCGGCCTTGCCGCAGACGGCGTCGGCGGCCAACGCGCCGGCCCAGACCAGCCCTCCGGCGGCGGCGGTCGGATCCGGTCAGGCCCAGCCGATGATGTGGCGCGTGCCCAATGCGCAGGAGTTGCGGCCGTCCGTCGTCCGCATCTTCGCCGACGCGTTGCCGGCCGGCACGCTGCCGGCGCGCGACCGCACCTATCTCGCCTCTCTGGTGTCGATGCGGACCGGCTTGCCGCAGGCGGAGGCCGAGAAGCGCGTGGATGAAGCCTTCGAGGAAGCCAAGAGCGCCGAGGCCAATGCAAGGGCCGCCGCCGACAAGGCGCGCAAGGCGTCGCTCATCGCGGCTTTCCTGGCCGCCGCGACCCTCGCCATCGGCTGCGCCGCCGCCTGCGCGGGCGCGACCGCGGGTGGCCGGCATCGCGACGAGCAGACGGAGATCCGCCTCTTCGGCACGAAATATTTCTGGTAGGCCCGGCCATCGCGAACTGTTCTCACTCGCGCAGTCTTCGATTGCGCGATGCGGCACACGGAGTATGTCTTGACGATGACGTGACATCGCGAGGAGGTTCGCCTTGAAGGGCAATCCGCAAATCATCGCCGAGCTGAACAAGCTCCTGAAGAACGAGCTGACCGCGATCAACCAGTATTTCCTCCATGCCCGCATGATGAAGCACTGGGGCTTCGAGCGGCTGGCCAAGAAAGTCTACGAAGAGTTGATCGGCGAGATGAAGCATGCCGACAAGCTGATCAAGCGCATCCTCGTGCTGGACGGCCTGCCCAACCTGCAGGATCTCGGGAAGATCGCCGTGGGCGAGACCGTGCTGGAATGCATGAATGCCGACCTGAAGCTCGAAAACGCCGCGCGCACCGCGCTCGTCGCCGCGGTGGCGCATTGCGAGACGGCCAAGGATTTCGTCAGCCGCGAGATCGTCGTCGACATCCTCGAGGACGCCGAGGACCACATCGACTTCCTGGAGACCGAGCTTGCGCTGGTCGACAAGGTCGGCGAACAGAATTACCTGCAGTCGCAGATCGGCGAAGGCAAGGAGCCGGACTGACCGGACCGATGCGGGAGACACCGTCGTCTGGCCCGCCGCGAGCGATGCGGGCCATCCGGGTCGAGGCGTTTGGAGGCATCGAGCAACTGCACCTCGCGTCGACGCCTGTGCCGAGGCCGGGCAGAGGCGAGGTTCTCGTCAGGGTCGCCGCCGCGGGTGTGGGGCCGTGGGATGCTTTGGTCCGCCAGGGCAAGAGCGGGATTGCGCAGAGGCTGCCGCTGACGCCCGGCGCCGATCTGTCCGGCATTGTCGTCGAGATCGGCGACGAGGTGGAGGGGCTGGCGTCCGGCGACGCGGTTTTTGGCGTCACCAACGATCATTTCACCGGAGCCTACGCCGAGTTTGCGCGAGCGGAGGCCTCCCGCCTGGCGCGCAAGCCGGCGGGACTGGGCTTCATCGAAGCCGGCGGCATGCCGGTCGTCGCGGTGACGGCCCGATCGATGCTTTTCGACCACGGTGGCCTGCAACGCGGCCAGCGCGTTCTCGTCCATGGCGCCGCCGGCGCCGTCGGCAATCTTGCCGTTCAGCTCGCTCATGGTGCGGGCGCGAAGGTGATCGCCACTTGCCGGGCGCGTGACGTGGACTTCGTGACGAAAATCGGCGCTGATCAGGTGATCGACGTCGAGGCCGCGGATTTCGTTTCGGCCGCCGGGCCGGTCGACCTGGTCATCGATACGATTGGCGGGGAAACGCAGCGCCGGTCCTTCGCGACCATCTCGGCGGGCGGCAGGTTGGTTTCCGTGGTGTCGGTGCCCGACGCGGTGCTGGCCGCCGAGGCCCGCGTGCAGGCGCACTATTTCATCGTCGATGTGCGGCGCCCGGCGCTGAACGCGCTGGGGACGTTGTTCGCGGACGGCGCGTTGCAGGCGACGATTGGTGAGGTCCTGCCCCTTGCCCAGGCGCCGCTTGCCCACGAGATGCTCGCCGGCCGCCCTCATCGCCGCGGCAAGATCGTGCTCGATATCGAGGCGCGCCTCTAATCCGCCGCGAGCAGCGCCGGCTGGCTCGTCTGTTCGCGCGCCACGGTCTGGGCGATGTGCTCGCGCATGTCGCAGGCGCAGGTGCCGCATTGGGGGCTCTTGCCGCAGGCCCGGAAAACGTCTGACGGGCGCCGGGCGCCGGCTCGGACGGCAGCCTCGACTTCGCGGTCCCGGATGGCTCGACAGATGCAGATGTACATCTTCTTGGACGTTGCCTTCCCATGCAGATGCGACTTACTCGCAGACGCAAGATAGGCGGCGCGACCCGACCCGTCAAGCGGAGCTAAAACCCTGGCAACACGTACTTTTCCAGCCTTGTCCGCAGCTCGGCCCCGATCGGATGCGGGGTGCGGCCCTTGAGGCGGACGACCGTCATCTCGGCGGCGGTGATGCATTGGCCGTCCTTGAAGGCGGCCGAGCCGATGGTGATCGAGCTGGTGCCAATGCGGATGACGCCGCTGCCGAGCTCCACCTGGCCGGGCCAGTGCGATTCGGCGAGGAAGCTTACCGTCATGCCGGCCGAGATGCCGCGCGTGTCGGCTTCGGTGCCCATCAGGCCGAGGTCGCGCATGAAGGTGAGGCGCGCCGTCTCGAGATAGGCGCAAAGCGCCACGTTGTTGACATGGCCCGCCGCATCCTGGTCCGAAAAGCGCACGGTGTCGGTGCACCAGTGCGGATAGATCGAGCGATCCTGCAGGCGTTTGTCGCGTGATATGGCTCCCTCCCTGGCGCCGTCCCGCTTGCCGGGAAGGGAAGGGTGGGGGTAGGCATCGCCGCATGCAACATCCAATCTTCTCCGAAGAGCACGACCTCATCCGCCGCCAGCTCCGCCGCTTCGTCGACGAGAAGGTGAAGCCGCAGGGACCCCGATGGGAGGAGGCGGGCTTCGTGCCGCGCGAGGTGCTGCGCGAGATGGGGGAGCTTGGCTTCTTCTCGCTGCGCGTGCCCGAAGCGCTGGGCGGAGCCGGCCTCGATGCGCGCGCCTCGGTCGTCCTGGCCGAGGAGGTCGGCCGCTCCACCCATGGCGGCTTTGCCATCACCGTGCTGGTGCATACCGACATGGCGAGCCCCCATCTCGTGCGCTTCGGCACCAGGCGCCAGCTCGAGAAGTACCTGCCGGGCATCATGGCCGGAACGACCATCACCGCCGTCGGCGTCACCGAGCCTGGCGCGGGGTCCGACGTGGCCGGCATCCGCACCCGGGCGGTGCGCGACGGCGGCGACTACGTGTTGAACGGCGCCAAGATGTTCATCACCAACGGCGTGTACGGCGATCTCTATTTCATCGCCGCTCGGACCGATCGCGAGGCCAAGGGCAGCCGCGCCCTCACCATGTTCATCGTCGAGAAGGGCACGCCCGGCTTCAAGGTCGGCCGGGCGCTCGACAAGACCGGCTGGCGTTCCTCCGATACCGCCGAGCTGATCTTCGAGGATTGCCGCGTACCGGCCGGCAACGTGCTGGGCGAGGAGAATCGCGGCTTCTATTCCATCATGGCCAATTTCCAGACCGAGCGTCTGGTGATCGGCGCCATGGCCATGGCCGAGGCGCGCGAGGCGATCCGGCTCACCTTCGAGCATGTGAGCGACCGCCAGGCGTTCGGCCGGCCGCTATGGGACAAGCAGGCGATCCGCCAGCGCCTGTCGCGTCGCCTCGCCGAGGTCGAGGCGGCGCGCCAGCTCGTGCATCATACGGCCTGGCTCGATGCCCAGGGCGGCGACTGCGTGGCCCAGGTCTCGATGGTCAAGGCGCTGGCCGGCGATCTCGTGAACCGGGTGCTCTACGACTGCGTGCAGTTCCACGGCGGCATGGGGTTCGTGCGCGAGACGGCGGTCGAGCGCATGGCGCGCGACGCCCGCGTCCAGGCAATCGGCGGCGGCGCCTCGGAAGTCATGCTGGAGGAGATCGCCAAGCGTTTCGGAGCGGTGCTCGCCGACTGACGGCGGCGCTATTTCGGCGCGACCAGGAAGGGACCGAGCGTCGATACGGCGCATTCGTCGCCGCCGGCCTGCGCACAGGCACGCACCGCGTCGTCCGCTGCCGTGCTCTCGCTGGCCTGTCCGGAGATGATGCCCAGGCGGCCGTTGCGCCCCACGGCGATCGCCCGCCAGTCGTCAGCGATCAGGTAGCGGTCGACGGCGCCACGCTGGTTCGCATCCAGGTCGGCGAGATCCTCGGGCGTGAAGACGTCGAGAACGCGATGGAGCTCGGGCACGCGCACCACGACCTGCCTGCCCACGGCATAGACGACGCAGGGCCGGCCGGTGATGTGGCCGCAGACCTGCAGATTGCGACGAATGGCGTCGGCTTCAGTCTCGTTCGGCGCCCACCAGTCGAAGTGGTTGCGGCCCAGGATCAGGGCGCGCTTGCGGTCCGATTTCAGGTAGTGGTCGGCGAGGTTCTCGCGTGAGGCCTCGCTGATCAGCGGCACCGTGGCGGGATCGAGGGCGATGGGCGGCGCGGGGCGCGTGGCGGGCAGGTAGGGCGGCGGCGGCAGCGGCGGCGTGCGGTAGGTCCACACCACGTCGTTGCCGACCGCGTAGGTCATGCAGCGGTCGAACTCCCGCACGATCGGCACCTCGCGCCGCACCGCCTTGTTGCATTCCTCGATGGCGATGCGGCGGGCCGTGGGAAAGTCGACCCGGCGCGTGGCAATGGCGAAGATGCCGCGCACGTTGATCGCCATCGCCTTGGAGTCCTCGGCACGCGCGTAGTAGTCGAGCCGGCGCCGGCGCCAGTCGGGCACAAACGGCAGGTCGGCGGCCGAATAGAGGCGAGGCGCGACGAGGGCGGCGGGCTCCGCCGGAGCGGACGGCGCTGCTTGCGGTGCGGGCGTTGGCGGCGGCGAGGGTGCCGCGGCGACCGCCGGGGCCGGAGCCGGCGCCTGCGCCACCGTCGCGGACGGCGGCCCGGCTTCGGACCGATCCCTTAGCAGCCAGGCGCCGCCGACCGCGACGATGGCCACGCTCGCCGCCGCGCCGGCTCCGATGAGGAGCCGAGACGGCCGCTTGCGGGCGGGCCGCGAGTCGGGGCCGGCGACGATCGGCGTGCCGCCTCCGATCGTGAGCCGATAGGCGTGGATGGGGCGGGGGATGTTCTTGACGTGCTGCTCGCCCATATCCTCGGCGCCCAAGGTGAGCTTGCCGACGATCTGCTCGTAGATCGAGGCCGAGACGCAGATGCCGCCGCGCGGCGCGATCGATTCCAGGCGCACTGCGACATTGACCGCGTCGCCCATCAGGTCGTCGCCGCTTTCGACGATGTCGCCGAGATTGATGCCGATGCGCAGCACGAGCTGGTTGTCCGGGCCGGCCGTCGCGTTGGCCGACCGCATCGCCTCCTGGATCTCCAGGGCCGCCCGCACCGCTTCGACGGGGCTGATGAATTCCGCCAGCAGGCCGTCGCCGGTCAGCTTGAAGACGCGCCCGCGGTGATGCTTCACCATCGTTTCGGCCGTGGCCATGCGGGCCCCGAGCAGGTCGAGCGCATGTTCCTCGTCGCGCGCCGACATGGTGCCCGACGACGTCGATGGAGACGATCGTGGTCAGACGCCTGACCAGGGCGGGTTCATCCATGACGGCAGGCTAACCGAGGCTTGCGCGGCGGGCCATAGGACCTCCTTGCGTCTGGAACCGCGCTCTGCGATGACCCAGGCCATGCAATCCGACGCCCCGCGTTACTGGGAAGACTACCAGACCGGCACAAAATACCCGCTCGGCTCGACGAGCTTCACCGCCCACGAGATCGTGGCGTTCGGCCGGGAGTTCGATCCCCAGAGCTTCCATGTCGATGCCGAGGCGGCCAAGCAGTCGATGTTCGGCGGCCTGATCGCCTCCGGTTGGCACGTCACCTCCAAGCTGATGCGCCTGTTCGTCGACAACTACATCGACAAGCGCACGGCCCTGGGGTCGCCCGGGCTCGACCAGATCCGCTGGCTGAAGCCGGTGCGGCCGGGGGACACGCTCACCGCCTGGGTCGAATGCGCCGACAAGGTGCCGTCCCGGAGCCGACCCGACATGGGCATCATCCACGAGCACTGGGGCGCCACCAACCAGAAGGGCGAGTTGGTGGTCACGGTGAAGGGAATCAACATGGTGCGCAGGAGGCCGGCATGACGCGCGCCGTGCGGGGGCTCGATCACGTCGTGGTCATGGTCGATGGCATCGACGCCGCCGAGGCGGCTTACAGGAGGCTCGGCTTCCAGGTCCAGCCGCGCGGCTTCCACCGGAAGCTCGGCACCGCCAACCACTTGATGATCTTCGACAAGGACTATTTCGAGATCCTGGGAATCGTCGAGGACACCGAGTTCAACGCCGAGCGCCGTGAATGGCTGAAGCAGGGCGGCGGGCTGGCCAACGTGGCGTTGGCCACCGACGGGGCAGATCTCGCCTTTGCCGCCTTCGAGGCGGCCGGCCTGGAGCCCGATGCACCGCTGTTCTTCGACCGCGCCGTCGAGGTCGCGGGCAGGATGGAGCATGCGCAGTTCCGCACCGTGCGCATCCCCAAGAGCCACATGCCGGTGGTCGGTTTCTTCGTATGCGAGCATTTGACGCCGCAGTTCGTCTATCGCGGCGAATGGGCCAGCCATCCCAACGGGGCGCGCGGCATCCTGGGCGTCACCGTGATCGCCGAGCAGCCTGCCCGATGGGTGCCCGACCTCGAGAAGTATTTCGGCGCCGATTCGGTCCGGCACGAAGGCGGCGGGCTTGTGGTCGACACCGGCACCCAGCCCATCCGTTACCTGACACGCGAGGATTACGCGGCGTGCTATCCCGGCGTGACGCCGGTACGTCCGGGCGATCATCCGGCGCTGCTGTCGCTGCGCGTCGACAGCCTCGCGGCCTGCGAGGCGCTGCTGTCCCGGAACGGCGTCCAAGTGGTCAAGCCCGATGATGGCCGGCTGCTCGTGCCGCCGTCGGAGGCCGCCCATCTCACCCTCGAATTCCGGGAGCGTTGAGGCAGTGACTCTCGACCTGACGGACCGGCGGATCTACGGCTTCGCCACCGAGGAGCATCTGCGTTTCGCCGACGTCGACGCCAATGGCCACATCAACAACGGCGCCTTCCTGCAGCTCCTGGAGAATGCCCGCGTCTCCTACATGCGCAGCATCGTGCGTTCCGGCCTGCCGCGCTTTCGCGTCGTGGTCGGCCGGCTCGAGATCGATTTCAAGCGTCAGATGTTCTATCCCGGCCGGGCCACGGCGTGCGCGCGCCTGCTCGAGGTGCACCAGCGCAAGTGCGTGATCGGCCATGGCCTGTTCGACGGCCAAGGCAACTGCACCGCGGTGCTGAAAGCGATCATGGTGTCGCTGAACGAGCAGACCCATCGCAGCGTCGCGTTCGACCCCGTGGTGTACGCCGCGCTGGAGAAACTCGCCGCCTCCAAGGACGGACTCGCGCCATGACCGACACGCTGATTCCCGAGGGCTTCCGCAGGCTCGACATCGCCGACGACTTCGTCGGCTTGATCGGGCCGCTCTGGTTCAAGGCGGATGGCGAGAGGCTGAGGGTCGGCCTGCCGCTCGAGCCGCGGCATGGCAATCCCATGGGCTGGGCGCATGGCGGACTTCTGGTCACCGTCGCCGACATGGTGATGGGCGCGGGTTCGGGCCATGCCACCGGCATCCGCTGGCCGCATCCCACCGTGTCGCTCGGCACCGAGTTCGTGCGTGGGGCCAGGCTCGGCCAGTGGCTGGAGGGCACCGCCCGCATCGCCCGGCGCACCGTCAACTTCTGCTTCTGCAGCTGCGACCTCGTCTGCGGTGGCGAGATCGTGCTGGTGGCGTCGGGCGTCTTCAAGGTGCCGGATGTCGCGAAGATCCCCGAGGCGATGCGCGCGAAGGTGATGGGCAAGTGGGAGTAGGATCGCCGCCGACTCGCCGCCTTCGCCGTCACCTCTTCTTGTGCCGATAGATGCGATAGCGGTCGAAATCCATCAGGTGCTCGTAGTTCTCGAAGGCGTCGGCGAATATCCGATTCTGCATGAAGTATTCGAGATAGTCGAATTCCTTGCCCTGGCAGCGCGGAATGCCGGCGATCCGGTCGACGAGCAGCAGGTCGGGCTGCTCGCGGGCGAAGTCCTCGCTCACCGAATCGAACACGAACTTCTCGGAGTTGCTCATCGTGTCGGGCGGATTGTAGAGCGCGGGAAAGTCGTCGCAGGTCGCGTATACGCCCTGCAGCACCCACATGCTGAGGAAGCGCATCGTCATGCGCCCGCCGATGTAGTTGATCATCGGCCACAGCGGATAGATGCCGGGCGAAAGCGCCAGGATCGTGCGGTGCGGCGCGTTCTGCGCGATGATGTGCTGCAGCCGCCCGCCGATCGAATCCTCGAACTGGCGCTGCTTGAAGAAGGGCGGCGTATAGAGTGCCGCCTGGAAATAGAGCAGCACCATCAGGGTGGCGGAGATCACTGCCACCGGCAGATGATGGCCGCTGCGGCTGATCGGCAGATAGCGGTCGACGGTCTGCGACACGGTGAGGGCGGCGAGCAGGATCGCCACCGAAAGGGCGGGCAGGACGTGATAGGGCCAGCCCTTTGCCTGGGCGACGGCCGAGATCGCCGCGCCGATGCCGAACATCACCAGCACGCGCGCCGCGATGGTCTTGGTGAAGACCACGGCGATGATGCCGAAGATCACCAGCGCGATCAGGGTCGGCGCCAGCACGTTGCTGGTCAGCACGCCTCGCCATCCCGCGTCGCCGATCGGCGCATAGGCGTCGATGGCCAGCGGCATCACGAAGCGACCGTAGTCGGAAAAGATCGTGTACATCGACACGACATGGGCGAGCGCGACGAGGCCGATCGACCACGGGATGGGGTCGACGAAAGTCGTCCGCCAGCCGCGACGGACCAGCAGGTAGAGCTCGACGGCGGCGGGGATGGCGACGAAGTACGGCTTCATGGCGAACGCCACGCCGGCCACCAGGCCGATCGCGATCGCCGAGCCGCGCCCCAGCGCCACACCCTCGGCGCGGGCCATCGAAGCGATCAGGTAGGGCGCCGAGGCGACGAACATGATGTGCTCGCGCTGGCCGAAATGCTCGTTGGGCAGGACGGTGAAGAGGAACAGCAGCACCGGCGGCAGCAGCGCCTCGGTGAGCGCATGATCGGCCGACGGCACGAGCCGCACCATTCGCTGGCAGGCCCAGAAGGAGGCGAAGATGCCGGCCACGACCCAAGCGGTGAACCAGAACGTGACGTCGCCCGGCAGGATCTTGGCGGTCAGCACCGGGAGCGCATGCACGACGAAGGTCAGCGGCAGGTTTTCGTCGATCACATCGACATAGAGCTTCTCGCCGCCGACCCAGCGTGCCGAGACGTCGAGGATGGCGGCGACGTCGTGGTTGATGGGGGGGAAGAAGTAGCCCGCCAGCCAGAGGATAGGCAGGGCAAACAGCGGCACCAGCAGCAGCCGTTCGACGCGCGGCGGAATCGTCGGGGGTTTGGTCGTGACGGTTGGCAAGGCGGGGCGAAGATATCATAAGCAGACGACAAGACGACACTTGCAGAAGCAGGCCCGGACGTGGAGCGAGCCGAATACGAGCGCATGCACGAGGTCGAGGACCGCATGTGGTGGTATCGCGGCTTGCGTGCGCTGGCCGCGCAACTTCTGGTCCGCTCGCTGGCCCGTTCGCCCGGCACGGCGCCGGTTCTCGATGCGGGCTGCGGCACGGGCGGCATGCTGCTGAAGCTCGGCGCCGCCGTATCGGGCCGCGCCACCCTCGGTCTGGAATACGACCTCGTCGCCGCGCGGTTCGCCGCAGCCAAGGCCGGTCGGCCGGTGGTCGCGGGCTCGGTCACCGAAATGCCTCTCGGCGACGGCACGCTCGGCGCCTACCTTTCAATTGACGTCCTCTGTCATGCCGCGGTCGAGCCCATCCTGGCCATCGAGGAAGCCCGTCGCTGCCTCGGGCCGGGGGCGATCGCGGTCTTCAACCTGCCGGCCTACGACTGGCTGTTGTCGGCGCATGACCGGCGCGTGCACAATGTCCGCCGCTTCACCGGCGGGCAGGTACGTGCCCTGCTCGCCGGCCACGGTTTCCGAGTCCTTCGATCCAGCTACTGGAACACCTTCTTGTTTCCCCTGATGCTGCTTCATCGCCTGCGCGCGCGCGATGCCGACAGGAGCGACGTGCGCGACTATCCTGGTTGGCTGGACGCGCTGTTCTCGGCCGTCCTCACGGTTGAGCGGATGGCCATCGCGCTTGGCATCAGCCTGCCGTTCGGCGGCTCCCTGATCGTCGTGGCGGCGCGCGATGGCTGAGGCGCCGGCGCTTTCCGTCGTCGTTCCCGTCTACAATGGCGCCGCCACGGTCGGCGAACTGGTGAGCGCGCTGCGTGGGCTCGACATCGACGGCGGGCTCGAGATCGTGCTGGTGGTAGACTGCAGCCCGGACAACAGCCTCGCCGTCTGCAAGCAGTTGGCTGGCGAACCGGGCGCACCGGTCACGGTGCTGAGCCTCAGCCGCAATTTCGGCGAGCACAATGCGGTGATGGCCGGACTCGCGCGCGCCTGCGGCGCCTATGTCATCACCATGGACGACGATCTCCAGAACCCGCCGGGCGAGGTCAAGCGCCTGTTCGAGCATGCGCGCGACGGCAGCTACGACGCAGTCTACACCTATTACGCCGACAAGCAGCATGCGGCCTGGCGCAACTGGGGCAGCCGGTTCACCAACTGGTGCGCCGACCGGCTGATCGACAAGCCGCCGGGCCTCTACCTCTCGAGCTTCCGCTGCCTCTCCGCCTTCGTCCGCGAACGCATCGCGGCGAGCTACGAAGGCCCCTATCCCTATGTCGACGGGCTGGTCTTCCAGGTCACCCAGAATGTCGGGCGATTGCAGGTCGAGCATCTGCCGCGGATAGAGGGGCGGTCGAACTACACGCTGCGGCGGCTGGTGAGGCTGTGGCTGTCGATGTTCCTCAACTTTTCGGTGATGCCGCTGCGCTTGGCCACCTTGTTCGGCCTGGGCTTCGGCGCCTTGGGGGCGATCGCCGCCGTCATTGTCGTTCTCGAGGCGGTCATCTCGTCGAAGCCGCCGCAGGGCTGGGCGTCGCTGATGGTGGCCGTTCTGGTGCTGGCGGGCGTGCAGCTCGTGCTGGTCGGGCTGATCGGCGAATATCTCGGCCGCATGTTCCTGGCCGTGAACCGCAAGCCGCAATATCTCGTGCGCGAGGTGTTCCGTCGCGGGCCCGCCGGACTGGAAGTCGAACGGCCGAAGGTCGACACGCGTGCCGCCGGCCAGCCACACCGCGAATTTTCACGAGGGGAGCCCTGACGGATGACGGTCTATTATGTGGCGCTGGGCATCGGCATCCTGGCCGGCATCGGGGGGCAGATATTGCTCAAGACCGGTGCCGACGCGCCGGACTTCGTGAGCCAGCTGCTGCGGCCCTCGACGTTGTGCGGGCTCGCCCTCTACGGCTCGGCGGCCTTCCTCTACATCGTGGCGCTTCGCAAGATCGCCGTGTCGGTGGCCTTTCCCAGCGTCTCGCTCTCCTATGCGATCGTGGCGGTGCTCGGGCACTTCCTTTTCGGCGAGCCGTTCGGCATCAAGCAGATCGGCGGCATCGCGCTGATCGTGGGCGGGGTGGTGCTCATCAACCAGAGCTGAGGTGGCGGCGTGACCTACGAGCAGATCAAGTACGAGACCAAGGACGGCATCCTCACCATCACCCTGAACCGGCCGGACAAGCTCAATGCCTTCACCGGCAAGATGCTGTCGGAGCTGCTCGATGCCATGGACCGGGCCGACCGCGACGACGACGTGCGTGCCGTCGTGTTCACCGGGACAGGGCGCGGCTTCTGCGCCGGCGCCGACCTTTCGGGCGGGGCCAACACCTTCAATGCCCAGAATCGCGGGCCGGTCGATCCCGGCCTCGACGGCCATCGTGACGGCGGCGGCCTGTTCACGCTGCGCCTCTACGATTCGCTGAAGCCGACCATCGCCGCCTGCAACGGTCCGGCGGTCGGCGTCGGTGTCACCATGCAGCTTGCCATGGACATCCGCCTCGCCTCCGAGGCGGCACGCTACGGCTTCGTGTTCACCCGTCGCGCCATCGTCATGGAGGCCTGCTCGAGCTGGTTCCTGCCGCGCCTTGTGGGTCCGCAGCAGGCGCTGGAATGGGTGATGACCGGCCGGGTCTTCCCCGCCGAGGAGGCGCTCAAGGGCCGGCTGGTGCGCTCGATCCACCAGCCCGACGAACTCCTGCCGGCCGCTTATGCGCTGGCCCGCGAGATCGCCGACAACACGGCGCCCGTGTCGGTGGCGCTGAACCGCCAGATGATCTGGAAGATGCTGGGCGCCGACCATCCCATGGAGGCGCACAAGGTCGATTCCAAGGGGATCTACGAGCGCGGCAAATCAGCCGATGTGAAGGAGGGCGTCACGGCTTTCCTGGAGAAACGCCCCGCCAAATTCCCCATGAAGGTGACCGACGGCATGCCGTCCTATTTCCCATGGTGGAAGGAGCGGACGTTCAAGTGAGGTTGCCCGCCGCCGAAGCTTGCGGCAATCTCCCCGCCCACAGCCGTTTCTGGGAGGAAACATGATCAAGCTGCATATGCGGCGTCGTACCGTTTTGGCCGCAGTTCCAGCCCTCGTTGCCGCGCCCTACGTGGCGCGGGCGCAAACAGGCAAGCCCGAGAAGTCGAAGGTCGTGCTGGCGGTCGGCGGCAAGTCGGCACTCTACTACCTGTCACTCACCATCGCCGAGACCAAGGGCTTCTTCAAGGACGCCGGTCTGGACGTCGAGATCAACGACTTCCAGGGCGGCTCCAAGTCGCTCGAAGCCCTCATGGGTGGCAGCGCCGACGTAGTGGCCGGCGCCTACGAGCACACGATCCGCATGCAGCAGCGCGGCCAGGCCATCAAGGGCTTCGCCCTGATCGGTCGCGGGATGCAGCTCGCCATCGGGCTGCGCAACGACGTCGCCGCAAAGGTCAAGGGCCCGGCCGACATCAAGGGGCTGAAGTTCGGCGTCACGGCGCCCGGCTCGCAGACCAACATGCTGGTCAACTACTGGGCGGCCAAGGGCGGATTGAAGCCGTCGGACTTCGTCATCATCGGTGTCGGTGCCGGCGCTTCGGTGGTCGCGGCGGTCGAGAACAAGTCGGTCGACGGCGTCTCGCAGGCCGACCCCGCGCTCACCATTCTGCAGGAGAAGGGCGAGATCAAGATCATGGTCGACACGCGCACCATGAAGGGCAATCAGGAGATGTTCGGCGGCGCGATGCCGGCGGCCTGCCTCTACGCCCAGCCGGCGCTGCTCACCAAGACGCCCAACACCGCGCAGGCGCTGGCGACGGCCATCGTGCGCGCCGACGAGTGGCTGCAGACAGCCTCGCCGGCCGACGTCGCCAAGTCGGTGCCGAAGGCCTATCTGCTGGGCGATCAGAAGGTCTACGAAAAGGCTTTCGCCAACGTGCGCGAGACCATCTCGCCCGACGGCACGATGCCGGCCGGCGGGCCGGAGAATTGCCTGAAGTTCCTGCACGCGGGCGATCCCAAGATCGATCCGGCCAAGATCAAGCTCGCCGACACGTGGACCAACGAGTTCGCGCAGCGCGCCAAGAAGCATTCCTAGCCCGGCGTGTCGAGCGAGGCAGAGCCGGCGCTTGCGCTGGCCGACATCACCTGCCGCTTCGCCAACCGTGACGCGCGAAGCGAGCCTTACACTGCGGTCGCCAACGCCACCCTGACGGTGGCCAAGGGCGAGTTCGTCTCGGTGGTCGGGCCTACCGGCTGCGGCAAATCGACTCTGCTGAACGTGGCGGCGGGTCTGCTGGCGCCGTCGTCGGGCACCGTCGAGGTGTTCGGCAAGCGGCTCACGGCGACCGACGGAATCAACCGGCGGGCGGGCTACATGTTCCAGGCCGACGCGCTGATGCCGTGGCGCACCGGCATCCGCAACGTGGTCGCGGGCCTGGAATTCCGCGGCGTGCCGGCCGCCGAGGCGGCTGCGCGCGGCGAGGAATGGCTGCGCCGGGTCGGGCTGGCCGGCTTCGGCGATCGTTACCCGCACCAGATGTCGGGCGGCATGCGCAAGCGGCTCGCGCTGGCGCAGACCTTGATCCTCAGTCCCGACATCCTGCTGATGGACGAGCCTTTCTCGGCGCTGGACGTGCAAACGCGGCAGCTCATGGAGAACGAGCTGCTGGCGTTGTGGGCCGAGGACAGGAAGTCGGTGCTGTTCATCACGCACGACCTCGAGGAGGCGATCGCCCTGTCCGACCGGGTGGTGGTGCTGTCGGCCGGGCCGGCGACGCGGCCGATCGGCGATTTCAAGGTCGACCTGCCGCGGCCGCGTGACGTTTCGGAGATCCGCATGACACCGGCCTTCCTCGATCTGCATCGCGAGATCTGGGCGACCATGAAGGAAGAGGTGCTCAAGGCTTACGCACAGCAGAAGGTCGCCTGACATGCGCCTGCGCAGCCTGCAGATCCTGGTGCTCGCCCTGCTGGTCGTGGCTTGGTACGTGCTCACCGCACCGGGCCTCGTCCCGCCCTTCTATTTCGAGCAGGACAACCGCGCCGCTTTCTTCTTTGGTGAGCCGCAGAAGGTGTTCTGGGTCATCGTCGACTGGTTCTGGTCGGGCGACATCTTCATCCATCTCGGCGTCACCCTGGTCGAGACCGCGCTGGGTTTCGTGATCGGCTCGGCCTTCGGGCTGGGGATCGGGCTGTGGCTGGCGCTCTCGCCGACCGCGTCGGCGGTGATGGATCCCTACATCAAGGGTTTCAATTCGATGCCCAGGGTCGTCCTGGCGCCCATCTTCGCCGTGTGGTTCGGTCTCGGCATCTGGTCGAAGGTGGCGCTCGGCGTCACGCTGGTGTTCTTCGTGGTGTTTTTCAACGTCTATCAGGGCGTGCGCGAGGTCAGCCCCACCCTGATCGCCAATGCCCGGATGCTGGGCGCCTCGCGCCATCAGCTCCTGCGCGCGATCTACCTGCCGTCGGCCACGAGCTGGGTGTTCGCCAGCCTGCACAACGCGGTGGGACTGGCCTTCGTGGGCGCCGTGGTGGGCGAGTATCTCGGATCATCCCGCGGCGTCGGCTACCTGATCCTGCAGGCCGAGGGGACCTTCGACATCAACGCGGTATTCGCCGGCATCCTCGTACTGACGGCGTTCGCGCTGCTGCTCGATGCCGGCGTCGGCGCCGCCGAGCGCCGGTTGATGACCTGGCAGCCGCGGGCCAGCGAAACCGAGAAGGTCTAGCGTCCCGTGAACCGCGCCGCCCGCTTCTCCAGGAAGTGGGCGACGCCTTCCTTGAAGTCGGCGGTCTGGAAGGACAGGTCCATCTCATAGTTGGCCTGGGTGGTGGCCTCGGCCAGGGTCTGGAACTCGGCCTCCCAGATCTGCCTCTTCATAACCGCCACCGAGCGTGGCGAGACGGTGTTGGCCAGCAGCGTCGCGTAGGCCCTGGCCTCGGCCATCAGCTTGTCGTCGGGAATGACGCGGCTCACCAGGCCCAGTGACAGGGCTTCCGGGGCACGGAACTTGCGCGCCGAGCAGAGCAAATCCATCGCCGCCGGCAGGCCGACCAGGCGCGGCAGCAGCCAGCTCACGCCATGCTCGGCGATCAGGCCGCGCTGGGCGAAGGCGGTGGTGAAAACCGCCGATTTGGCGGCAAAACGCAGGTCGGCATAGAGCGGGATGACGAAGCCCAGGCCGGCGGCCGGTCCGTTGATGGCGGCGATGATGAATTTCGGGATCGCCGGGAAATAGGAATAGTTCATCTTGAATTCGGGCAGGGTGCTGCCGCCGGGCAGGCTTTCCGCGACCTTGGACGAGCGGTCGGCGCTGGCGCCCGCGCCGATCGCCTGCAGGCCACCCATGTCGGCGCCGGCACAGAAACCGCGGCCGGCGCCGGTGAGGATGATGGCCCGTACGCCAGGATCGGCTCCCGCCTCGTGCATGGCGCCCCTGAGGTCGAGATGCATCTGGCGGGTCCACGCATTGAGCTTTTCCGGACGGTTGAGCGTTACAGTGCAGATGCAATCGGCCACGTCGTAGAGGACCGTTTCATAAGCCATCCGGGGTCTCCTCATGTGCATTCTTGTCGCTGGCATGATGAGCAAAAGGCGGCAACGATACAAAGGGCCGCCAGTCGCTACAAATGGCACCCTATTGGCACCCAGTGACTCGGGACCTTGCAATATGATCGCCATGCGGACGGAGAAGCTCGGCCTTTATTGAGAGAGTTGTCTGCATAGGAACGGTTTCATGGTATCTTGCAGAGGCAAGGCAAGAAACACCGCCGAGGTAGGAAATGGCAAAAAGGGAATTCGCCCACCCGAATGAAATGCACAAATACGTGGGGCAGGAGATTGGGGTCAGTGACTGGGTCGAGGTAACGCAAGATCGCATCGACCGCTTCGCCGACGCTACCGGCGACCATCAATGGATCCATGTCGATGTCGAGCGGGCCAAGAAGGACATGCCGGGCGGCAAGACCATCGCCCACGGCTTTCTGACGCTCTCGCTCATCCCGATGCTCAATCACCAGATCTCGCATATCAACAACGTCAGGAACGGCATCAACTACGGTTGCAACAAGGTCCGCTTCACCAGCCCGGTGCCGGCTGGATCGAAGGTGCGCGCCCGCACCAAGCTGATCGGCGCCGACCCGATGGATGGGGGCGGCGTGCGCCTTACCAACCAGGTCACCATCGAGATCGAAGGCAAGGAACGTCCGGCTTGCGTGGCCGAAACCATGTCCATCGTCTACGGCAGTTGAGGGCTGGATATTGCTTAAGCGTGAAGAGCTCACGTCCGAACGCATCAATCAGATCGTCGCGGACGCCCACAAGGCCGGTTACCACTTCTTCCTGTCGGCCGAGCAGCGCGAGGCAAGCCTCAAGCAGGCGCTCACCCGCTACCCGCCGGGCGAGGACGCCTGGGTGTTCGCCTACGGGTCGCTTATGTGGAACCCCGCCATCGAGTTCGCCGAGCAACAGCCCTGCAAGATCGACGGCTGGCGTCGCTCCTTCTGCTTCTGGGTCCCGCTCGGCCGCGGCACGCCGGAGCTGCCCGGCCTCATGCTGGCGCTGGAGCGCGGCGGGGAATGCGAGGGCATCGCCTATCGCCTGGCGCCGGACCAGGTGACCAGCGAGCTTGGCATCCTGTGGAACCGCGAGATGCTGGCGGGCGTCTACCAGGCACGCTGGGTGCCGACCCGGCTGCGCGACGGCCGCACCGTCACCGCCGTCACCTTCGTGGTCGACACCGGCCATTGCCAGTATTGCGGCGATCTGCCGATCGACCGCGCGGCGCATCACATCGCCTTCGCCGAGGGCCGCCGCGGCGCCTGCCGCGACTACCTCGCCAACACCGCCGCCCATGCGCGCGCGCTGCGCATCCACGATCCCTATATCGAGGATCTCGTGGAACGCGTCTCCGCCCTGCGCAACGACGGCTACGTCATCCCGACCGTCGAGCCCGGCGGCGAGGCGGTCGCGGAGGCCTAGCAGGTTGTTGAAAAAGTCATCGTAGCCGAATGAAGAAAGTGATTCACTGATCGCGGTTGTCGCCGGGGGAGTGGTTATGCGCGGGTCGGACGAGCAGTCTGGATCGCTGTTCAGCTACGTCGATCTGGAGGCGCGGGTCAGGCCGGATCACCCATTGCGGACGATCCGGGAGATAGCCAACGTAGCGTTGGCGGATCTGACGAAGGAGTTTGCGGTGTTATATCCGCCGCGGCTGGGCCGGCCATCGATCCCGCCGGAGCGGCTGCTTCGGGCGATGTTGCTTCAGGCGTTTTACGGCATCCGCTCGGAGCGGCAGTTGATGGAGCGGATGGAGTTCGACCTGCTGTTCCGCTGGTTCGTGGGCCTGGGTGTGGACGATCCGGCATGGGACCATTCGAGCTTCTCGAAGAACCGAGACCGGCTGCTGGAGGGTGAGATCGCGGCGAAGTTCCTGGCCGCGGTGGTGGCGCAGCCGCGGGTGAAGCGTCTGCTGTCGAGCGATCACTTCTCGGTGGACGGCACGCTGCTGGAGGCGTGGGCGTCGATCAAGAGCTTCCGGCGCAAGGATGGTGACGATGACGACCCGGAAGGGTCGGGCCGCAACGCCGAGCGGAACTTCCACAAGGAGAAGCGCTCCAACGAGACGCACCGCAGCACGACCGACCCGCAGGCGCGGCTCTACAAAAAGGGCGGCCAGCCTGCGAAGCTGTCCTACATGGGGCATGCGCTGATGGAGAACCGCAACGGCTTGGTCGTCGGCGGCAGCGTGACACTGGCGACCGGTATGGCCGAGCGCGAGGCGGCTCTCGATCTGGTGAGCCGCAGGCCGGGGCGTCGGCGGATCACCCTGGGTGCGGACAAGGCCTATGACGTGCGGCAGTTCGTGACCGATCTTCGCAGACGTATGGTTACCCCGCACGTCGCCATCGACGGGCACGTCCGCAGGACGGCCGAGACGGCCAAGCCGCGCGCCACGGCTGTCGATCATCGCACCACCCGCCATCCCGGCTACAACGTCAGCCAGCGCTGCCGCAAGCGCATCGAGGAGGTGTTCGGGTGGATCAAGGCTTCGGCCGGGATGGCCAAGGTCAAGCTGCGAGGACGAACCCGCGTCGATGCGGCCTTCACGCTGGCCTTGGCGGCCTACAATCTGATCCGCCTTCCCAAGCTCCTGGCAGTGCCGACATGAGCCTGCGGGGCAAATGGCGCATCATCGAGGCGCCGGGCTATGACATGGCCGTGCCGGGGGCTTACATTCTGTTCGAGGAAGACGGCCTGTTCGAGGAAGACGGCGGCGAGTTCGCCTTCGATTGCCTCACAGGCTCCCTCCCTGGCGCCTGCGAGGGCGATGACGTCGAGTTCCGCTGGGAAGGAAGCGACGAAATGGAGCCCGCCAGTGGCGACGGCTGGGCCGAGCTGCAGGGCGATGGCTCTGGCCAAGGCGAAATCTGCCTCCACAACGGCGACGACATCCCCTTCATCGCACGCCGTTCAAAGACTTCTTCAACAGCCTGCTAGACGCCGCGCAGCCGCGCAGCCGCCAGGCGTGCGGCGTTTCAGCGCCTATGACATAGTCGTCGCGTGTCCTCGCTCGTCGCCCGTTGGCTTGAGATGCCGCCCAGCCTGCGAGGCATCCTTTGGGTCGGCCTGTCGGGCGTGCTGTTCGCTCTGCTGAACGTCTTCACGCTCATTCCGGCGCAGCATCTCAACTCCTACGTGATGGCGTTCCTGCGCTATTTCTTCGGCTCGCTGTTCCTGCTGCCGATCGTCTTCAGGCTGGGCCTCTACCGTTCGCTGCATACGACGCGGCTGCCGCTGCACCTCTTCCGCGGCGCGATCCACACCGCGGGGATGATGCTGTGGTTCGTGGCCCTGCCGCTCACGACCCTGGCCGAGATCACGGCGCTGGGCTTCACCGGCCCGATCTTCGTCACCATCGGGGCCGCCCTGTTCCTGGGCGAGGACGTACGCCTGCGCCGCTGGATCGCCGTTCTGGTGGGCTTCGCCGGCGCCATGATCATCATCCGGCCGGGCTTCTCGGCGATCCATCTGGGCGTGCTCTGCATCCTGATCAGCACGCCGATCTTCTCGGCTTCGAACCTGATCTCCAAGGCGCTCGCACGCACCGATTCGGCCAACACCATCGTGATCTGGCAGAACATCGTGATCGTGGCCTGCGCGGCGCCCTTCGCGCTCGCCTTCTGGCAGAAGCCTGCCTGGGCCGACCTGCTGTGGTTCGTGGCGGCCGGGCTGTGCGGCACGCTCGGCCATCTCTGCCAGCAGCGCGGCTATCAGCTCGCCGACATCACCCTGCTGCAGCCCATCGGCTTCCTGTCGCTGATCTGGAACACGCTGCTGGGCCTCCTCCTGTTCACCCAGCAGCCCGACGCCTGGACCTTCATCGGCGCGGCGGTGATCTTCGGCAGCGCCATGTACATCTCCCACCGCGAGGCGGTGCGGCGGGCGAAGATCAAGACCTCCGATTTGCAGGCCGGCGCGTCGGCCTGACAGTGCCGCCTAGCCGCCGGTCACGCTCATGTGGCGCGGCACCGCGGGGCCGCTGTGGCGCCGGTCGATGATGAAGTCATGGCCCTTGGGCTTGCGCGCGATGGCGTCGCTGATCGCCTGGTCGAGAAGCTCGTCGCTCTCGGAGGCGCGCAAAGGCGCGCGCAGGTCGGCTGCGTCCTCCTGGCCCAGGCACATATAGAGCGTGCCGGTGCAGGTCAGCCGCACGCGATTGCAGCTTTCACAGAAATTGTGCGTCAGCGGCGTGATGAAGCCGAGCCGTCCACCGGTCTCCTCGACGCGGAAATAGCGCGCCGGGCCGCCGGTGCGATAGTCCGTCTCGCTGAGGGTGAAGCGCTTGGCGATGTAAGCCCGCGCCAGCGACAGCGGCAGGTACTGGTCGAGCCGCGCATCGGCGCCGATCTCGCCCATCGGCATGACCTCGATCAGCGTCAGGTCCATGCCGCGGCCGTGGCTGAAGCGGATCAGCTCGTCGAACTCCATGTCGTTGACGCCACGCAGCGCCACGGCGTTGATCTTGATGTGCAGGCCGGCCTGCTGGGCCGCGTCGAGACCGCGCATCACCTGGTCGAGATCGCCCCAACGGGTCAGCTCGCGGAATTTGCCGCGATCGAGCGTGTCCATCGAGACGTTGAGGCGGCGCACGCCGACCGCCGCCAGGTCCCTGGCGTACCTAGCGAGCTGGCTGCCGTTGGTCGTGAGCGTGAGCTCGTCCAGCGCGCCGCTGTCGAGATGGCGGCCAAGACCGCGGATCAGCGACATCACGTTCTTGCGCACCAGCGGCTCGCCGCCGGTCAGGCGGAGCTTGCGCACGCCGCGGCGCACGAAGGCGGTGCACAGCCGCTCGAGCTCCTCCAGCGAAAGCACCTCGGCCTTGGGCAGGAACGTCATGTCCTCGGCCATGCAGTAGACGCAGCGGAAATCGCAGCGATCCGTGACCGAGACTCGCAGGTAGGTGATATGCCGGCCGAAGGGGTCGATCATGGATCCAATGTAGGTCGCTTTGACCGCTATTTCGACCCTACACCTCAAGGGGATTTAAGGCCGGGGCGGGGCCGGGCAAGAACCGGAGCAGGTTGTCGATGGTGTCGGCTTCCGCTGCCGGCTTGTCGGTCCTGATGCGATTGATGCGGGGAAAGCGCATGGCCAGGCCCGACTTGTGGCGGGTCGAGCGGGCGATGCCGTCGAAGGCGATCTCCAGCACCAGCTCGGGCGAGACCTCGCGGACGGGGCCGAACCGGTTGGTCGTGTGGTCGCGCACCCATTTGTCGAGCCAGCGCAGCTCCTCGTCGGTGAAGCCGAAATAGGCCTTGCCGACCGGCGCCAGCTCGCGCCGGCCGTCGACCTCGCGCCAGCAGCCGAAGGTGAAGTCGGAATAGAACGAGCTGCGCTTGCCGTGGCCGCGCTGGGCATACATCAGCACGCAGTCGGCGATCATGGGGTCGCGCTTCCACTTGAACCAGGGGCCCTTCGGCCGGCCGGCGAGATAGGCGCTGTCGGCACGCTTCAGCATCAGGCCCTCGATGCCGTCGCTCTTCATCCCCTCGCGCAGCTCGGCGAGGTGGGCCCAGTCGGCGAAGGTCACCAGCGGCGAGAGGTCGAAGCGCTGGCGCGGCCTCTCAGCCATCCAGGCTTCCAGCCGGGCGCGGCGCGCATCGAACGACAGGCCGCGCAGATCCTCGCCCTCCAGCCACAGCACGTCGTACAGGCGCACGTGGGCCGGGTGCTCCTTCAGCATCCTGGGCGTCACGGTCTTGCGGTTGAGCCGCTGCTGCAGGTCGTTGAACGGCGCCACCGCCTCCTCGCGACGGACCAGCAGCTCGCCGTCGAAGACGCCGTCGAAGTCGATCGCCTCGATGATGTCGGGAAAGGCGCCCGAGACATCCTCGCCGGCGCGGCTGTAGAGCCGTTTGACGCCGCCCGAGGAGGCGACCTGCACGCGAATGCCGTCCCATTTCCATTCGGCGCGGAAATGCGCGGGATCGAGTGTATCGAGCTCGGCGCGCTCGATGGGATTGGCCAACATGGGCGGCAGGAAGGCGCCGCCGGCATTGGTGCTGGGCCTGGGCGCGCCCGCCAGCAGCCAGTCGAACAGGGGCCGGTAGGGAGCGGAAAGGCCGTGGCAGATCTCCTCCACGGCATCGACCGGCTGGCCGCCGATATTGGCGACAGCCTGCTTGGCCAGTCGCGCCGAAACGCCGACGCGCAGGGCGCCGGTCAGGAGCTTCAGCAGCGCCCAGCGTCCCGTCGAGTCGAGCGCGTCCAGCCAGCGTTTCAGGATTGCCGGCGTCTGCAGCTTGGTGGCGCGCTGCAGCGTCTCGACGACCTCACCGAGCGATGGCGGCGGCCCGGCATCGGGATCGCTTTCCCAGATCAGCGCCAGGGTCTCGGCAAGATCGCCGACATAGTCATAGGAGAGGTGGAAGAGCTCGGCCCCGATCTTGTCCTCGCCGAAGCCGCGCAGCAGGGCGGGCTTGGCCGCCGGAAAGTCGAGCCCTCCGGTCAGCGCCGCCAGCGCCCAGCCGCGGTCGGGATCGGGCGTCTCCTTGAGATAGGTCTCGATCAGCCTGAGCTTGGCGTTGCGGGCCGGCTGGTAGGAGAGCGCGTCGAGGAGGGCGGCGAAAGCCTGCACTAGGCGCCCTCTTCCTCGCGGCCGGCCAGGTGCAAGGCCTCGGCGTCGATGCCGAGCGAGCGCGCGTGATGCACCAGCGCCTCCTCGCGGCCGTGCGTCACCCAGACCCTGGGCGCGCCGACATCCTTCAGCGTCTGGCCGAGCTCGGCCCAGTCGGCATGGTCGGAGATGACCAGCGGCAGCTCCGCGCCGCTCTGGCGCGCGCGGGCGCGCACCCGCATCCAGCCCGAGCAGACCGCCGGCACGGGGTCGGCGAAGCGCCGCGACCAGCGGTCGGAAACGGCCGAGGGTGGGCAGAGCACGATGGCGCCCCTGAAGGTCTCGAGGATGGCGTCGGACACATGGGCGATGTCGCCGAGATCGACGCCGAAGTCCTGGTAGAGCCGGCACAGCGCCAGCAGACTGCCATGCAGCCAGATCCGCCGGTCCCAGCCGGCGGCGCGCAGCAGCTTGATGACCCTCTGGCACTTGCCAAGCGAATAGACGCCCACCAGATGCGTGCGTTCGGGAAAGGTCGCCACCGAGCGCAGGAGCTTGCCGATCTCGCCCGCGTCGGAGGGGTGATGGAAGACCGGCAGGGCGAAGGTCGCCTCGGTGATGAAGACGTCGCAGGGCACCGGCTCGAAGGGCGGGCAGGTCGGGTCGGGCCGGCGCTTGAAGTCGCCCGACACCACGATGCGCTGGTCCTTGTAGGTCAGGACGGCCTGCGCCGAGCCCAGGATGTGACCTGCCGGCACGAGCTGGACGTCGACATCCCCCACGCGCACGCTTTCGCCATAGTTCAGCGATTGCTGGCTGGTGTCGGGCATGTCCTCGAAGCGCAGGCGCATGATGGCCAGGGTCTGCGGCGTGGCCATTGCCGCGCGGTGGCCGGGACGGGCATGGTCGCCGTGGCCGTGCGTGATGAGGGCGCGCGGCACGGCGACGGCCGGATCGATGTAGAAGTCGCCGGGCTTGCAATAGAGGCCGCGCGGTGTCGGATAGAGCCAGGAACGGGGATTGAGGGTGTCGACGGCCATTGATCTTGCTGCATCCTATCCGGCAGATATGGGGCTTCCCGACCTGTTTTCACGCTGGTTCGAAGGCCGCGGATGGACGCCGAGGCCGCACCAGCTCGCGCTGGTCGACCTGGCGCGGCAGGGCCGGAGCGCGCTGCTGATCGCGCCGACCGGCGGCGGCAAGACCCTGGCGGGCTTCCTGCCGTCGCTGATCGAGCTCACCGAGCGGCGGCTGAAGGGCGAGGACCTCGCCCACAAGAAGGGCCAGGGCGAGCTGCACACGCTCTACATCTCGCCCTTGAAGGCGCTGGCGACCGACATCCGGCGCAACCTCGAGCTGCCGATCGCCGAGATGAAGCTGCCGGTGCGGGCGGAAAGCCGTACCGGCGACACGCCGCAAAGCCGCCGCCTGCGCCAGCGCGAGCGGCCGCCCGATCTGCTGATGACGACGCCCGAATCGCTGGCCCTGCTGCTCTCCTATCCCGACGCGGCGCGCTTCTTCGCCAGCCTGAAATGCGTGATCGTGGACGAGCTGCATGCCTTCGCCACCAGCAAGCGTGGCCATCACCTGGCGCTCTGCCTGGCGCGCGTGGCCTCGCTGGCGCCGCATGTGCGCTTCGTCGGCCTGTCGGCCACGGTGGCCAATCCGCCGGAGCTGGCCGAGTTCCTGGCAGTCAAGGACGAGGTCGAGATCGTGCAGGGCGAGCCTGGCGCGCAGCCGGTCGTCAGCCTCATCGACGCGCAGGAGCGCCTGCCGTGGGGCGGCCATATGGGCCACCACGCCGTGCCCGAGGTCTACAACATCATCCGCCAGCACAAGACCTCGATCGTCTTCGTGAACACGCGCGCACAGGCCGAGCTGGTCTTCGACGTGCTGTGGCGCATCAACGACGACAACCTGGCGATCGGCCTGCATCACGGCTCATTGGCCGTCGAGCAGCGGCGCAAGGTCGAGGCGGCGATGGCGGCGGGCAAGCTGCGCGCCGTGGTGGCGACCTCCTCGCTCGATCTCGGCATCGACTGGGGCGATGTCGACCTTGTCATCCAGATGGGCGCGCCCAAGGGCGTGAGTCGCCTGATGCAGCGGATCGGCCGGGCCAACCACCGGCTGGACGAACCGAGCCGCGCCATGATCGCGCCGGCCAACCGCTTCGAGGTGCTGGAATCGCTGGCGGCGCTGGAGGCCATCGAGGCGCGCGAGCTCGACGGCGATCCGCCGCGGCCGCCCTGCCTCGACGTGCTGGCGCAGCACATCGTGGGCACCGCCTGCGCCCAGCCGATCGACCGCGACGCCTTCTACGAGGAGGTGCGCACCACCCAGCCCTACCGCGAGCTGTCGCGCCAGGACTTCGACGACACGTTCGACTTCGTCGCGACGGGCGGCTATGCGCTGGCCGCCTACGAGCGCTGGCATCGCCTGAAGAAGCTGCCGGACGGCCGCTGGATGCTGGCCTCGCCCCTGGTGGCGCGGCAGTTCCGCATGAATGTCGGCACCATCGTCGAGCTGCCGCTGATCAAGGTGAGGCTGAGGCGCGGCCCGGTGCTGGGCGAGGTCGAGGAGGCCTTCATCCAGGGGCTGGTGCCGGGCGACACCTTCGTCTTCGCCGGCCGGCTGCTGCGCTTCGAGGGGATCAAGGAACTCGTGGCGCAATGCTCGACCGCGAGCAGCGGCGATCCCAAGGTTCCGGCCTATGGCGGCGGCCGCCTGCCGCTGTCGACCTTCCTGGCCGACCGCGTGCGCGGCATCCTGCAGGATCCTTCGCGGCATCCGAAGCTGCCGGCCGAGGTGCAGGAATGGCTGCGCATCCAGCGCATCCGCTCGAGCCTGCCGGCGGGCAACCGGCTGCTGATCGAGGGATTCCCGCGCGGCTCCCGGCAGTTCATCGTCGCCTACTGCTTCGAGGGCCGCAACGCGCACCAGACGCTGGGCATGCTGCTGACCCGGCGCATGGAGCGCATGGGGCTGAAGCCGCTGGGCTTCGTCGCCACCGACTATGTGCTGGGCCTCTGGGGGTTGAGGCCGCCGACCAAGGCCCAGCTCGACCAGCTCTTCGACGAGGACATGCTGGGCGACGATCTCGAGGCGTGGATGGACGAATCGACCATGCTGCGCCGCTCGTTCCGCAACGTCGCGGTGATCGCCGGCCTGATCGAGCGCCGCTTCCCGGGCGAGGAGAAGTCGCGCCGCCAGGTCACCTTCAGCTCGGACCTGATCTACGACGCGCTGCGCCGCCACGAGCCCGACCACATCCTGCTGCGCGCCACCCGCCAGGACGCGGCCTGGCAGCTCGCCGACCTGCGCCGCCTGGGCGATCTGCTGCGCCGCGCCAGGGGCCGCATCGACTATCGGCGGCTCGACCGCATCTCGCCGCTCGCCGTGCCGGTGCTGCTGGAGATCGGCAAGGAACGGGTGCTGGACGGCACCGCCGAGGACGAACTCCTGGATATCGCGGCGCAGGAACTGATCGAGGAGGCGACGCGATTGTGATCGCCCTTGACCTCCATCTCTCCGATCATTATGTCATTATGTAGATCATTACAGGGGACGCCTGCCGTGGCTAACGTCGTGACGATCAACCGGCCGGACGTTGTGGCTCTTATCGAAAAGGCTGCTGACCAGATCACGGGCGGCAACAAGACGGAGCTGGTGGCAACGGCCGTCCGGCGGCTGCTCGAAGAGACTGCTCGCGGGCAATCGTTGTTCGGGGCCAACCCCGGCTCGGTCCGCGTCCGGCGAGGAGTCGATCTCACCCAGCCGATCCTGGATGACGCGATGGACGCAGAGATTGGACGCGAGATCCGTCGGTGACGGATCTGCTGCTCGATACGCATATCGTCTTGTGGCTGGATAGCGGCGAAGCCCGTTTGGGTGAGGCAACCCGGCGGACGATTGACACGACATGGAAGGCCGGTGGCCGAATTTTCCTCAGTGCGGTCAGCGTATGGGAGATCGCGATGCTCGTGGACAAGGGCTTCATCGAACTCGACCTGCCGGTGGACGCGTGGGTGGAGCGCTTCCTGGATCGACCTGGACTCGAAGCCGTGCAACTCGATCATGTGACAGCAGCCCATGCATATAGCCTGCACCATTTGGAACACCGCGATCCTGCAGATCGTCTGCTTATCGCCAGCGCCATAGGTCTCGGCTGCCCTCTTGTGACCTACGACGATCGGATACGCAGGTTCGCAAGAACGCGCGGGCGGCAGTATAAATTTGCAGTGGCCTAATCGTTCGCCCGAGGCGACTGCTTCAGCCAGTGTCGGTATTTGACATAGCTGGCCGCCAAGACCACGCCGAAAAGGGCGAAGGCGCCGCACACCATGGCGAGGAAGTAGAATTCGTTGCTTCGGCATCGCACGCTCCCTTGGACGGTGGCCGAAGTTGTGGCCCGTCCGGCGGGAGGCGCTGCGTTGATCTGCATCAAGGTCAGTGGAAATCACGCGAGGCGATCTTGATCTTCGGCCGATCGAGGACGATGCGGCTGCGGTCATAACCCGACTTAGCGGGTGGGGCTTTGCGCACGCGATGGCGCGTGGCGTTGGCTTCGGGCACGGGGAGCGGCGACGGATCGCGGCGGACGCCGGGATCGGTCGCTGCGGACCTGGTCGCCGCGGCCGTGGGCAAGTGGAAGTCGTCGATCTCGGCGATGGAATCGAGCTCGGCCGACCAGTCCCACAGCCGTTCGGCGACGAGATGGATCACCAGCCCCTCGCGCTGCACGCGGCCGCGCACGGCCAGCAGGCGCGAGCCCATGACGATGCGGCGATGCGCCTCGAACACCCTGGGCCAGACCACGAGGTTGGCGATGCCGTGCTCGTCCTCGATGGTGACGAACACCACGCCCGAGGCGGTGCCCGGCCGCTGGCGCACCAGCACCAGCCCGGCGAGGGTGAGGAAATCGTCGTTCCGGGAATTGGCCAGCACGGCGGTGGGCGTCACGCCGCGTTGCGAAAGTCGCGGCCGCAGCAGCGCCAGGGGATGGGAGCGCAGCGACATCGAGATCGCCGCGTAGTCGTCCACCACCTGTTCGCCCAGCGTGAGCGCAGGCAAAGCGACGGCAGGCTCGAGGTCGCGCATTTCGGCTGCGAGCCGTCGAGCAGCGGCAGGGGCGCATCGGAGAAGCCGCGCACCGCCCACAGCACGTCGCGGCGCGACAGGCCCAGCGAGGCGAAGGCGTCGGCGCGCGCCAGCGCCACGATCTGGCGCCTGGAGAGGCCGCGAGCGGCGCCACAGGTCGGCCGGATCGCGATAGGGCTCGGTGCGGCGCTCGACCAGTCGCTTGACGTCGTCCTCGGACAGACCCGCGACCTGGCGCAGGCCGAGGCGAAGCGCGCAGCGATTGTTGCGGCCCGACTCGAGGGTGCAGTCCCACTCGCTGGCATTGACGTCGGGCGGCCGCACCTCGACGCCATGCTCGCGCGCGTCGCGCACGAGCTGGGCCGGCGCATAGAAGCCCATCGGCTGGGAGTTGAGCAGGGCGGCGGCGAAGACCTCGGGGTAGTAGTGCTTCACCCACGAGGAATCGTAGACCAGGATGGCGAAGCTCGCGGCGTGGCTTTCGGGGAAGCCGTATTCGCCGAAGCCCTCGATCTGCTTGAAGCAGCGCTCGGCGAAGGCGCGCTCGTAGCCGTTCCCGACCATGCCTTCGATGAAATCGCCCTTGAGCTTGTGGATGGTGCCGGCCCGGCGGAAGGTCGCCATGGCGCGGCGCAGCTTGTCGGCCTTCGCCGGCTCGAAGCCCGCCGCGTCGATGGCGATCTGCATCGCCTGCTCCTGGAACAGCGGCACGCCGAGCGTTCTTTCCAGAACGTTCCTGAGCTCCGGCTTGGGGTACGTGACCAGCTCGGGATTGGCGCGGTTCTTCAGGTAGGGATGGACCATGCCGCCCTGGATGGGGCCGGGCCGCACGATCGCCACCTCGACGACGAGGTCGTAATACCTGCGGGGCTTGAGCCGCGGCAGCATCGACATCTGCGCCCGGCTCTCGACCTGGAACACGCCGATCGAATTGGCCTTGCACAGCATGTCGTAGACGTTCGGATCGTCCGGCTCCATGCCGAGGGTGCGGCTGTCTCGCCGTAGTGCTTCTCGATCAGCTCGAAGCTCTTGCGCAGGCAGGTCAGCATGCCCAGCCCCAGCACGTCGACCTTGTAGATCTTGAGGGCGTCGAGGTCGTCCTTGTCCCATTCGACGACGGTGCGATCCTCCATGGCCGCGTTCTGGATCGGCACCAGCTCGTCGAGCCGGCCCTCGGTCAGCACGAAGCCGCCGACATGCTGCGACAGGTGGCGCGGGAAGCCGCACAGGGTGGCCGACAGTTCGAGCGCCAGCATCAGCCGCGGATCCGCGGGATCGAGGCCGGCCTCGCGCACATGATCGACATCGACGCCGCCCGATCCCATGCCCCACACCGTGTCGGCCATGGCGCCCACCGTGTCGGGCGAGAGGCCGAGCGCCTTGCCGACCTCGCGGATGGCGCTGCGGCTTCGGTAGGCGATCACCGTGGCGGCCAGCGCGGCGCGCGAGCGGCCCTTCTCGTTGTAGATCCACTGGATCACCTTCTCGCGCCGCTCGTGCTCGAAATCGACGTCGATGTCGGGCGGCTCGTCGCGCTCGTTGGACAGGAAGCGCTCGAACAGGACCTTGGTCTCGTTGGGATTCACCGAGGTGACGCCGAGGCAGTAGCAGACGGCGGAGTTGGCGGCCGAGCCGCGGCCCTGGCACAGGATGCCCATCCTGCGCGCCTGCTCGACGATTTCGTGCACGGTCAGGAAGTAGGGTGCGATCTGCTTGCGGCCGATCAGCTCGAATTCGTGCCGGATCGTGTCGGCCACGTTCCGGAGGCACGCCGTCCGGGATAGCGCCAGGCCGCGCCCTCCCAGGTGAGGCGCATGAGCTTGTCCATGGGAGTCTCGCCGCCTTCGTACAGGACGGGATACTGGTAGGTGAGCTGATCAAGGCTGAAGGTGCATGCGCCGGGCGATCTCCTGCGTGCGCTCGACGGCGCGCGGATGGCGGCGGAACAGCCGCGCCATCTCCTGCGGGCTCCTTGAGATGGCGCTCGGCGCTGGCGAAGCGGCGGAAGCCCAGCGCGTCGACGGTGCAGCCCAGCCGGATGGCCGTCACCACGTCCTGCAGCGCCCGCCGCTCGGGCACGTGGTAGTGCACGTCGTTGGTGGCGACCAGGCCCACGCCCGCCTCGGCGGCGAGATTGTCGAGCAGCGCCAGCCGGCGCGCATCGTCGCCGCGGAACAGCATGGTGCCGGCGAGATAGCAGCGGTCTTCGAACAGGCGGGCAAGGGCCCTCAGGCGCTCGCGGAAGGCCGGCTCCTCGGGCCGGCGCGGCGGCAGGACGATGGCCAGGATGCCTTCGGCATGGGCGGCGAGATCGTCGAAGGTGAGGTCGCAGGCGCCCTTGGCGGCGCGGCGGTTGCCGACCGTCAGCAGGCGCGACAGCCGCTTGTAGGCGTCGAGGTCGGTGGGATAGGCGAGCAGCGAATAGCCGTCGCGCGTCTCGAGACGGGTGCCGACCAGGAGCTTGATCTGCTTTTCCGTCGGCGCCGGATGCTCCTCGTAATATTCCTTGATCGCCGCATAGGCCCGCACCACGCCGGCCAGCGTGTTGCGGTCGGTGATGCCGACGGCGCTGTGGCCGAGGTCGAGCGCCTGCAGCGCGAGCTCGCCCGGATGCGAGCCGCCGCGCAGGAAGCTGTAGTTGGTGGTGACCTGCAGCTCGGCGTACATGGCCCCGCTCAGGCGGCAAGCTCGTGGATGCGGGCGAGCGACACGCCGCGGATGACGATGCCCTCCATCCTGAGCGCCTGCAGGAAGGTCTCGTCGCTGCTCACCAGGGTCGCCGATGCGGCTTCCGCGCAGGCGGCATAGAAGCAGTCGTGCACCGGCCGGCCGCACTGCAGCGCCAGCCTGAAGGCGCGCTCGCGCAGCCGGGTCGATTCGACGAAGGCCGAGATGAAGGAGGGCAGGCCGATGCTGCGCACGATGGGCTCGGCCTGGTCGAGGGCGATCTCGCCCGCCACCGCCTTCTTCCAGGCCAGCTCGGCCACGCCCGCGACCAGGATGTCGGGCGCGATCAGCTCATGGCCGTCCGCCAGCAGCGAGCGCGCCTGCGGACGCAGCGGCTCCTCGACGAACCATTTGATGGCCACGCCCGGCTCGACCACCACGATCATCGTCCGCCTCCCGCCTGCAGCAGCATGAGGGTCTCGGTCTGCGGCACCTCGCCGGGCGTCATGGCGGCGATGCGGTCGGCCTCGGCCAGGGCGTCGAGGATCAAGGGCTGGCGCGAGGCCTGGGTCAGGATCTCGCGCATCTCGGCTTCGAGCGAACGGCCGCGCGTGCGGGCGCGCTCCTTCAGCCGCTCGATGATCCTGTCGTCGAGCCCGCGGATGGTGAGAACGGTCTTCTTCATGCGCAGAAACCATGGAGGAACCAGCGGGCAGTCGGCTGGCCGTTGGCCGCTTTGACGTAGGGCCCGTCGCGGAACAGCCAGAAGCGGCCGCCATCGTCGTCCTCGACGCGGTAATAGTCGCGGAACGGCGGCACGATATTGGCCGGCGGCCGGCTGCCGTCGGGCCTGCGGCCGCCACCATTCGTCGGCCAGCCGCTCCGGCCCCTCGGCGCGCACGATGCGATGCGCATGCTGGCGCCAGCGGAAGACCGAGGGCGGATCGTCGGGCACGAAGGCCGTGACATCGACCGGCTCGGGCCGCTGCAGCAGCCGGGTCGGCCGCGCGCCCTTGAGCGCGGCCACGCGCCGCCAGGCGCCGGCTCCCCCAGCGTGTTGGGCGGGCCTGGCCGAAACAGGCGCGGTCGTCTGCACGCGCTCGGGCAGGTGGCTGTCGCGCGGCAGCAGCCGCACCACGTTCTCCGCGCCCAGCCGCAGCGCCAGCCGGTCGGCGAGGTCGACGGTGCCGTCCTCGCCCAGCGACGCGGCGATCGCGCCCGAGTCGGCCCCCGATCTCGGGCAGCACATCCTGCGTGCCGTCCCAGGCCTCGACCTCGGGCGCGGCCAGGATCATCAGCTCGACGCCGAAGCCGGGATCGAGCTCGCCCAGCTTCTCCTCGAACAGCTTCATCAGCCGGGGATTGTCGCGGTTGGGGCGGCTGGTGCCGATCGCGGTGCGATCGACCGAACCGTCGACGCGATAGAGCGCGATCTCGAGCCGGCGCGCGCCCACGCCCGCCTGCTCGAACTGGCGGCACAGCGCGGCGAGCAGGCGGCTGGTGGCGGCGGCGATGTCCTCGGGCCGGCCGATCGGCTCGACGAAGGCAAGCCGCGTGCGGAAGGCGGGGGCGGGCCGGCGCGGCTCGATCGGTTCGGCGAGCGTGCCCAGCGCCTGGTCGAGGCGGGCGAGCGGCTGGTCGCCGAAGCGCCGGGCGAGCGGCGCGCGCGGCAGGGGATAGAGATCGCCGATGCGGCGCAGGCCGAGCTTCAGGAAGGTCTCCAGGATCGGCGCATCGAGTCTCAGCCCTTCCACCGGCAGGGCGGCGAGCGCGGCGCGCTGGCCATGGGCGGGGCAGTAGAGATCGGCCTGGCGCTCGGCGAAGCGCGCCAGCGCCCAGGCGGCACCCGCGGTGTCGGCCATCGCCGCGCGGCAGGCGAGATCGTGGCGGGAGAGGCGCTCGACCAGGTCGGCCAGCAGGGCGCGCTCGCCCGCCTCGTCGCGGCCGAAGAGATGGCTGCAGCCCGTGACGTCGAGCAGCAGGCCGGCATCGCCGCCGAAGCCGCCGGCGCTGCAGGCTTCCGCGCCTTCCTCGGCGATGGCGCCGCCCAGCGGATCGATCGCCACCCAGGGCGTGTAGCGGTCGCACCAGTTGGCGATGGTCTCGATCAGGCGGCGGTCGGCCTGCGGCTCGCCGGCCGTGGTGATCAGGTCCGGCACGAGCGCGCGGGCATCGGCCAGCCGCATGTGGGCGCGCAGGCCGGCGGTGCGGGCGTGCGGATTGACCGCCGCCAGCCGCGGGCAGCCGTCCAGCCAGACGACGGTGGCGGCGGCCCTAGCCGACCAGTCTCGCGTCGCTCTCGCGAGTTCGATCCGTGGTGAGCTTGGGGAACCACAGAGAGACAATGCGTTTCATCGGTCCACTCCACGAGCCAGGATGGAATTCCGGCGGCGGAGGGCGCGCCGAAACGATTGCGCCTGAGTTCGATGCGCCAGCGCGGGGCGCCGATGTCGGCGAGGCCGGGCGTCGAGCGCGACGGCGCCGAGGCGATGCGCCAGCGCGTCGTGCACACGCTTTGCGGTGGCGCGGGCTGCGACCGCAGCAGCAGGGCCGGCACGCCGCTCTTCTCGGCGGCCAGCGACAGGCGCCGGCCGGCGGTGGGATCGGCGGCGCGCGTCTCGCCCAGGACGGCGGCCATGCCCGGACAGCGCAGGCCTTCCTCCATGGCCCAGAACAGATCCTCGTCGCGCCGCACCGTGACCATCAGCAGGCGCGCCGGATCGAACCACGCGGCAAGTGCTGCGGCATAAGGCGGGGCATCGAAGGCCCCGGAGGGACGGCGGCACCACAGCAGGGTTCCCCTCGATCCCGTTTCACCGAAGCGGCCCAGCAGATGGGCGGCAAAGCCCAGCGCCGCTCCGTCATGGGAAGCGACACGGCCGGAAGGAGCGGAACCCGCTTCGATCTCGTGCAGCGCGCCGGTCAGCAGGCCACCCTCGGGCAGCAGGGCATCGATCGCCGGCACGCCCACCGGCACGGCGGCCTGGCCCGCCCGCTGGGCGCTATGGGCGCGCTCCAGCCGGCGGATTTTTTCCCGCAGATCCGCCGCCACCGGGGCGGCCGCATCGTTGGCGGCCCGGCAAGCGACAGGGGGAGCAAAGGCGCTTGGGGAAATGACGGGCATCGTCCCCTCGAAAATCGACACGTTGAAGTGATGTTCCTATTTTGTTCTTAATTATCCAGAGGCCGAGAGTCAACCCGCGGGACTTTTTGCGTACCGTAAAGGAGGATCTTTTTCTCCAATTCCATTAAGCGGAATATCAAAGAATTGTCATGACAAACAACATGTTACGGCACGGGACTTGCGGGTCCAGAACCGCCCGACGCATCCTTCGAGGAGGAATCCGAATGTCCCTCCGCCATCCCCTCGCTGTCCTGCTCGCCACTGTTCTCACCGTGCTCGCCGGCCCGGTGCTGGCGCGCTGCTCGCAGAACGTGGCGGCGCTCGACCGGCCGGGCCTGCGGCTGGCCTCGCTCGACGGCCTGCCGCTGGCGGCCGGCGATTCGCCGAGCCGCGCCGTCATCACCTTCCTTGGCCATGCCAGCTACCAGATCGACACGCCGCAGGGCGTGCGGGCGATCACCGACTACAACGGCATCAACGGCTTCGGCCGCCATCCCGACATCGTCACCATGAACAACGCGCACACCACGCACTTCACCGACGATCCGGAGGAGGGCATCACCTACGTGCTGCGCGGCTGGCCCTCCCAGCCCGGCGAGACCGAGGCCAAGCACGACGTCACGTTCAAGGACATGAAGGTGTGGAACGTGCCGACCAACGCGCGCGACTGGGGCTCGAACGCGGCGCGCATCAACGGCAACTCGATCTTCATCTTCGCCATCGGCGACCTCTGCATCGCCCATCTCGGCCACCTGCATCACCGCCTGACCAAGGATCATCTCGACGAGCTCGGCCGCATCGACGTGCTGATGGTGCCGATCGACGGCTCCTACACGATGGGCCAGCCGCTGATGGTCGATGTCGTGAAGCAGATCCAGCCCCGCATCGTGCTGCCCATGCACTACTGGGGCCGCTACCAGGTCGAGCGCTTCCAGGGCCTGATGCAGCCGCTCGACGCCGACTTCATCTGGCCCGAGCGGCGCTCGATGGAGGTCGTGCGCGAGCAGCTGCCGGACAAGCTGACCGTCGTCGTGCTGGGCGGCGAGGGCGGCGACTGACGCCCGGCGCCGGGCGCCGACCGACGTTTAACGGCCGAACGGGTTGGGAATGTTGGGCACGGGAACGTTGATGCTCGGAAGCGGCACGCGCGGCAGCGAGGGTGTGCCCTTGGGCAGCAGGTCCCCGACGCCTTTCAGGATACCGGTCATGCCCGGCGGATCCTTGGCGCTGCCGCGCACGGCACCGTACGACGGCGAAGCCAGGGGCCCGCGCGCCGTGACGATCAGGTAAGGCGCCGTCGGGTCCTCCGCCAGCATGAAGTTGATGGTGGTGTCGGTCGTGGCCTCGGCCAGGCCGGTACGGGTGGCGATGACGGCCGTGGCGCCGTTCCCCTGCAGCCGCAGATCGTGGTCGGTCAGCAGGCCGCCCGAGATGTCGACCTGACCCGAGAGCTGGTTGTCGTGGTTGACGAAGCGGTGAAGCACCAGCGAGATCGCATTCAGGAGATTGGCGATGCCCAAGCCGCCTCTCTCGCCGAGGGCGCTGGCGATGTTGCCAAGGGTGCTGTCGATGACGCCGCCCGTCGCACCGGTGACGGCGGATCCGAAGAGCTGCAGGAACCTGTCGGCGCGCGCCCCGAGATGGCCGCTCAGCCGGGCATTTCCCGCCAGCGACTTCCTGAGCTGCTCGACGGTCGTCCCGGAGCCGCGCAACTCGATTCCGCTCACGTCCAGCCTGCCGTCGATCGTGATCCTGATGAGGCTGCCGACATCGTTCGTGCCCGATCTGCTGCGCAGCAGAGTGGCGACATCGAGGGCGCCGACATCTCCCTTCAGGTCGAAGGACAGCGAAGGCCTGCTGCCGTCGACGACGCCCGACAGGTTGATCGTGCCGCCGTAGAGTCCCCCTTGAACCGCGAGACCGTGAGCACGCCGTCCTTCAGGGTGGCATCGATCTCGGCATTCCCCAGTTGTACCGGGGCGCCGCCCAGGGTTGCCACGGTAACCTTGAACCTGCCGTCGAAGGCCCGCAGCGGCGTCCCGATGGGCCGTGACTCGAGGGCGGGCTGGACGCCGGCCGGCGCGCGCACGGCGGCGGCCGTCCCGCCGAGCTTGTTGAAATCGAGCGTGTCGGTCTTGACGTCCACGGTCAGGACCGGCCTGTCGCCGACGACATCGACGCCGATCGAGGCTTCCATCGGCTGGCCGTTGACCACGAGGCTTCCCTTGTAGGACACCGATGTGATCTTGCCCTGCGCCGCTCCGGGCAAGGCGAGCGCGCCGCTCGCCAGCAGGCTCCAGCCCATGGCGTTCAGGGCGAAGCCTCGCACGGTGAGATCCTCGGCATTGCCCGCCACGCCGCCGCGCACGCTCACCGCGCCCAGCCCGGCCGGCGCCGCGCCCGCCAGTCGCAGCAAACGATCCATGTCGGGCGTTTCGACCTGGAAGGCGAAGTCGCCCAGCGGCTTGGGCGTCCAGTAGTTGGCCACCGCGCCGCGCATGGCGAGCCGCGCACTGGCCAGATCCGCCACGTTGATGCCGTTCAGCAGGAGCGTGCCGGCCTTGCGCGCCACGTCGATGTCGACGCCGGCGATCGTGTCGCCGCGGAAGACGATCCTGGCGACCTTGAGCGTGAGCCCGATCGACGGTCCCAGGAGAGCCAGGATCGGCGTGACCGAAGCGGCCGGAGAGGTCGATGCCGCCGGTTTCGCGGAGTCCGGCGGCAGGTAGGAGTCGAGATCAAGCGTGTCGAGCTCGACGTGGGTCGTGACCGACAGCGGTACCGTGAACACCACGACGATGGCGCCGGCCCCCTTGAGGTCGTCCAGCGCGACGGTGGCATTGTCCACCTGCACGTTGCCGTCCTTCGACGACATCGCTCCCTTCATGCTGAGTTGCCGGAGCTTGCCGGCAGGCACCGAGGAGACGTCGATGCCAAGCCACGACAAGGTCTCGCGAAGCCTGGGGCCGACAAGGCTGAAGCCGCCGGAAACGGTCGGCCGGGCCGGATCGCCGGACATCGTCGACCTGGCCTCGATGGCGAAATCGCCGGGCAGGGTGGCGGTCAGCCTCGGCACGGCGACGGCATCGCCGCGGGCTTCGAGCTCCACCGCCAGGTTGCGGACCGGCTTCTTGTTGTAGATGACCTCGCCGACCTCGAGCGCGAGCTTCGCCGTGATGGAGGCGAGCCAGCTTCGCTTTTCCGCCGCCGGTGATGCTGCGACCGGGGAAGCCGGCGCCGGTGCAGCAGCGGGAGACGGTGTCGGCGGCGGTGCCGATTCGGCCGTCAGCTCGGGCGGCAATGGCAGCGCCGCCAGCCATCGATCGAGGTCGAGCCGTGGCGCGGTGAACTTCGCCTCGACGGCCAGCGCCGGCTTCAAGGTCACCGCGAGCGAGCCCGATCCTTTGTCTTCTCCCAAGACCAGCCTGAAGTCGTTGGCGGCAAAGGCCGACGGCGAGAGTTCGACCGGGCCGTCGAACCTGAACCTGCCCGCGAGCAGCGGCGGCACCTCGGGGCGGGGCAGGCCGGCCATTTCGCTCAGGGCCTCGACGAAGGCGACGAGATTGTCGGCCGAAGCCGATGCCCTGCCGGACAACCGTGCATCGGGTCCGAGCTCGCTCAAGGTCCCCTTGCAGGACAGCCTGCCGCCGCCCGCTTCCAGGGACATGTCGGCATCGAAGCCTTTCGGGCCCCGGGCGCCGACGACGACATTGAACGTCAGCGGCGCGCCGTTGACGACGGCCTTGCCCGAAGACGCATAGGGCCCGTCCAGCGACCCGACCGATGCGGTCAAGTCTGCCTTGTCGGCCGTTATCGTCAGACTCGCGGCGGCATCGCTGAAGACCAGCGTGCCGTCGGTGATGTCGAGACGCGGCAGCGACAGCGGCATGGAGGGGGCGGAATGGGCGGGCGTCGGGGCGCCGGCGGGTGCGAAGTCCCAGTTGGGCCTGCCCTCGGGGCCGACTTCCAGAGCGATCTTCGGTTCGTCCAGGGTCACCTTGCTGATTTCGATCCTGGCGACCAGCAGGGCGAGCAGCGAGGGCTGCACCCTCACCTTTTTCACCTCGGCCATATACGGCGTCTTCGCGTCCCTCGCGTTGGAGAACTTGACCTCGTCGAGGGTAACGGCTGGCAGCGGCAGCAGGGAAAACCGGATGGGACCGCCGATGACGAGGTCGCGTCCCGTCATGCTCTTCACCCGTGCGGCGATCTCCGGCTTGTAGGCATCGAGGTCGACCAGGTAGGGAACGGCCAACAGCGCCACGAGCAGCACGCCTATGATGCTGCCGGCGCGGATCAGGAGCGTGTTGCGTGCGAACGGGATCATCGACCGTCTTGACCCTCGCATGCGCTGCCTTCGCAGGCTGCCGCTTGTCGCGTCAAAGTCTAGGCCGACGGCGGCTCCATGGCGAGGCTGGCCTGAGGATGCCGGCCTGTCCGCTGCTCGGCGTTTGGGCTTCGCTGCGCGAGCCCTCGGCGATTTCCGGGTAGGGAGCGGCGACAAACCTCGATAGATTCGCCGCCACAAACAACGGAGCGGAGGAAACCATGCGTGGCGTCGTGTTCCCCGGCGAACGGGCTGTCGAGATCATGAGCTTCCCCGATCCCACGCCGGGGCCGGGCGAAGTGGTGCTTGAAATGAAGGCCTCCGGCATGTGCGGGTCCGACCTGCACCAGTACCGCCTCCCGAAGAACCTGCCGCGGGCGGGCACCGGCATACCGCCCAGCGCCGATCCCGTGATTGCCGGGCACGAGCCGTGCGGCGTCGTCGTGGCGGTCGGGGCCGGGGTCACCGCGGCGGAAGCCAAGGTCGGCGACCGCATGATGGTGCATCACTATCAGGGCTGCACCCAGTGCAGCCACTGCCGCTCCGGCTGGCAGCAGCTCTGCCAGGAGGTGCCGGTGAAGGTCTATGGCAACAACGCGCACGGCGGACATGCCAAGTATCTCAAGGTGCCGGCCAACACGATGGTGCCGCTGCATGAGGGCCTGAGCTTCACCGCGGGCGCGGCGATCTCCTGCGGCTCCGGCACCGCCTATGGCGCGCTCCGGCGCCTGAACGTCTCCGGCCGGGACACCATCGCCATCTTCGGCCAGGGGCCGGTCGGCCTGGCCGGCACCCAGTTCGCCAAGGCGATGGGCGCGCGGGTGATTGCGCTCGACACCAACCCGCAGCGGCTGGAGCGCGCGCGGGAGTTCGGCGCCGACGAGCTGGTCAATCCGGGCTCCAACGATCCCGTCGAGGCGATCAAGGAGCTGACGCACGGCAAGTACGCCGACCTGTCGCTCGATACGTCGAGCAACCGCGAGGCGCGTCTCAACGCCATCCGCAGCACCAAGGTCTGGGGCACCATGTGTTTCGTGGGCGAGGGCGGCGACGTGACGATCGATGTCAGCCCGCACCTGCTGCGGCGCCAGATGACGCTGATCGCGTCCTGGACATTCTCGACCGTCATCCAGGCGGAGTGCGCCGAGTTCTGCATCGAGCGCAAGGTCGACGTCGACAGGCTGTTCACCCACCGCTGGACGCTCGACCAGGCGGAGGAGGCTTACAAGCTGTTCGACAAGCAGGCGGACGGCAAAGGCGTCTTCCTGATGTGAATCAGACGGGGCGCGAAGGGTCGTCCTTCATCGCGTCATGCCCGTCGCCCCGTCCGGAACGTCGTAGAAGGCCAGGGTCATCGCGACGCTGGTGTAGTGCCCCATCAACGTGATGACATCGGTGATTCCGACGTGCCCGAGCGCCTTGACGGCGCGGTCGTGGAGTCCGCGCGGCACCCAGCGCGCGTTGGAGAGAACCATGGCCATCTCGTAGACGACCTGCTCCCGTTTGTCGTCGAAAGCGACCGGCATCCCGCAGAGGATCGCCTCGACCTTGGCGGCCGGCAGCCCGACCTCCTTCGCGTGCCGTTCGTGCGCGGCCGTCGGATAGGCCGAATGCCAGCGGCTGGTGATGATGCAGACGGCGATCTCGCGCTCGCGCTCGGTCAGGGAGTATTGGCCGGGCTGGAAATGCGCGCCGAACGGACCGGCGACTTTCGCGAGCTTCGGATTGTGCACCCAGATCTTGGTCGGGCCCGGCAAGCGGCCGCGGGCCTCGATCATTGCGTCGTAGCCTTCCTGTTGTTCCGGAGTCATCCGGTCGTACGGGATTTCGGCGTAGCGGCCGAAGGTCGGGGTCTTGGACATCAGTCTTTTTCCTTTTCGGTCGTTGGTCGCGCACGCATCGGGCGATGGCTCGGCGACGCTGTCAACCGGGCCAATACACTGACGCTGCGCCAGCGAGGCTCACGGGAGAATGGCTTCGCCCTCGATCTCGACCTTGGCATTGGGATCGATCAGGGCCGAGACCTGGACCAGCGTCATCGCCGGGAAGTGCCGGCCAAGCGTCGCCCCCCACGCCGCGCCGATCGCGGCGCCGGCGGCGTTGAACTCGGCGATGTCGGTGACGTAGGCGCGCAGCGCCACCAGGTGGCCGGGCTCGCCGCCCGCGGCCTTCAGGACGGTCACGAGGTTGCCGAGCGCCACCCGCCATTGCGTGCCAGCGTCGGTCCCTGCGGGGATATGGGCCTGTGCGGGCTCCCGGCCGATCTGGCCGGCGATGCGCACGCTCCTCGTGCCGGTGGCGACGACGGCGTGCGAGAAGCCGCGCGGGCGCGTCCAGCCCTCCGGCAGGATCGGCGTGTAGGCGATGTCGGACGTGGTCATGATTCGGGGTTCCTCCTCGAAGGGCGAGCCGAGCCTACCCCATCGTGGCCGGGCGCGCGCCACGGGAGTTGGCGCGTCATGGAGCGCGGACCTCCAGGTCCGCTCATGAGCATGAGCGGACCTGGAGGTCCGCGCTCCGACTCCAATTATTGCAAATCGCGACCGCCGGTGTGACCTTGCGATCGAACCCGGAGGACACCGCCATGCGCGACCCGCGCGCCCTGATCGACACCGCGACCTTGGCCGATTGCCTCGGCGATCCGTCGCTGCGCGTGTTCGATTGCACGACCACTCTCGACCCGGCGCCGGCCGGCTCGGCCGAGCCCTACATCGCCGTGCCCGGCCGCAAGACGTTCGAGGACGGTCATATCCCCGGCGCCGATTTCCTCGACCTGCAGGGCGAGTTCTCCGATACCGCCACGCATCTGCATTTCATGATGCCGTCGGTCGCCCGGCTGGAGGCCGCGTTCGGCCGGCACGGTGTCGGGACTGGTACGCGCCCTGGCACGCGCGTCGTGCTCTACAGCATCGGCACGATGATGTGGGCGACGCGCTTCTGGTGGATGCTGCGCTCGCTCGGCTTCGACGACGCGGCCGTGCTCGACGGCGGCCTCGACAAGTGGAAAGCCGAAGGCCGGCCGCTCGAGTCCGGCGCGCCGCGCGGCTATCCGCCGGCGATCTTCGCGGCGGGCGCGCGTGACGGAATGTTCGTCGATGCCGCAACGGTGAAGGCCGCCATCGGGCGCCGCGACACCGTCACCGTGAACGCGCTGGGGCCGCAGTTCCATCGCGGGCTGGAGCCCAGCCGCTACGGCCGGCCCGGCCGCGTGCCCGGCAGCGTCAACGTGTCGGCGGCCACGCTGGTCGATCCCGCGACCAAGGGCTTCATCCCGCTGGCCGATGCGGCGGCGAAGTTCGCAGCCCAAGGCGTGTCGAAGGACAAGCGCACGATCTGCTATTGCGGCGGCGGCATCTCGGCCACGATCGACCTGTTCCTGCTGCACCAGCTCGGCCACGACGACATCACGCTCTACGACGGCTCGATGGGCGAGTGGGCGAGGACGGAGTTGCTGCCGATCGAGACGGACTGATCGCGGGCGTTTCGGAAGGGCGACGCGGCCTCAGGCCCTGATCGCGGCCATCTGCGTCAATCCCAGCGCGACGGACAGAAAGTCCGAGCCCGCCGCCATGCGGGCCGATGGCGCCGCACGGGCAATCGCTGTCCGCACGGCCGGCACGCGAACTCGATCCACCGGTGAGAAAGATCGTGTCGACCGCGGCGGCGCTCAGGCCCGCTGCCGCAATGCAATCGCTCGCCGCCTTGTACAGCCGGGCGGTCCTGGCTTCGATCGCCCGCTCGAAGTCGGCACGTTCCGCCAGGGCGGCAAGGCCATTGTCGACAAAGGCAAGAGACAGGACGGCGCGGTCCTCGCCGCTCAGCGCGATCTTGGCATCCTCCACCGCGAACGCCACGCGATGGCCCAGGCGCTGACGGACGACCTTCAGGAGACATCCGACCTTCTCGGGTTCGCGCGCCTCCGAAAGCAGCCCGGCCAGTTCGCGCTCCTTCCGGTGGCTGTAGGCGAAGTTGATCGTCGCCCAGGTCGCAAGCTCATGGTAAAGCGCGTTCGGCATCGGCAGATTCTTTTCGATCAGGTGCGTGCCCAGGCCGAGCAGCGGCATCACTGTTGCGACGCTGAGCGCGCTGTCGAAATCGGTGCCGCCCACGCGCACGCCGGCGTTTGCCAGCACGTCGCCGCCGCGATCCGTACGCTCGCGGCGCTGCGGTCCGATGCGGACAATGGAGAAGTCGCTCGTGCCGCCGCCGATGTCGGCGATCAGCACCAGCTCTTCGGTCTCGATCGTGCGTTCATAGTGATGGGCGGCCGCGATCGGCTCGTAGACGAACGAGATGTCGCGAAAGCCCGCCTGCCGGGCGACGGCCTCGAGCGCTTCCTGCGCCCTTGCATCGGCCTTGTCGTCGCCATCGACGAAGCGCACCGGCCGGCCGTGCACCACGGACGTGATCTCCTGTCCGGCGAATTCTTCCGCCTTGCGCTTCAGGTGCCGCACGAAAATCCCGACGACTTCCGCCAGCGGCACCATGCGGCTTCCCAGGCTGGTCTTTTCGTCGATCAGGGAGGAGCCCAGGATCGACTTCAGCGCACGCATCAACCGGCCCTCGGTCTGGCCGACATAGGCCGCGATGGCATCGGCGCCGAACAACACCCGGCCTTTCGTTTCGTCGTCGAAGAACACCGCGCTCGGGATCAGCGTATTGCCTGCTTCGAGCGGGGCGAGCGCGACCGCCTTTTCGCGAGCCACCCCGATGGCCGAATTCGACGTCCCGAAATCCAATCCGCAGGCGATCATCCGCTTCCCCTTCATGCGCAAAGGGGAACCGATCTATAGAGATGCTCCTGGCGTTGCCAGACTATTTCTTTTTATCTAAACTCACACTCAATAGTGGGATGTCCGTGATTTCGGACGGTGCCCGGTATCATGCACTCCTCCCTGACAGATGCTCGAGCCGCTGCCCTGGCCTAGCCGCGCTGGCCTCCTGTCGCGCGGCTATCGGCGGCCCCGGGGGACGCGCAGGGGACGGTCCACTGATAGCAGATCGGCCGATCGTCGGACGACCGATCGCAACAGGGGACGGGCCGGCTTCAGGCCGCGTCTTGTTTGTCCCCCTTCAGGAGGTAATTCGCAGTCATGAACGATATCGACAACGACAAGCTCGGCGCGCTGGTTGGCAAGATGCTCGGCGATCTGGGCGGTGCCTTCAGCGTTCCCACGGTGCGCATTGGCTATCGACTGGGCCTTTTCGAAGCCCTTCATCGTCACGGCCCAGCCCGCATATCCGAACTCTCGGCGCGGACCGGTTTGGCCGAGCGGTACGTGCGGGAATGGGCGATGGCTCAGGCAGCCAACGGATATGTCGTGTTCGACGCCGAGCAGGAGCAGTTCAGCCTCTCGCCGGAACAGGCAATGGTCTTTGCCGTCAAGGACAGTCCGGTGTTCCTGGAAGGCGCGTTCGACCTGGCGGCAGCCATGGTCGAGGGCCAGCCCAAGGTCGAGGCGGCGTTTCGAACCGGTCAAGGCGTTGCCTGGGGCGAAAGCAGCGGCTGCCTGTTCTGCGCCATCGGCTCATTCTTCCGGCCGGGTTACATGAACAGCATTGTTCAATCGTGGCTGCCGGCCCTCGACGGCGTCCAACAGAAGATGCAGAACGGCGCGAAGGTCGCCGATGTCGGCTGTGGCGTGGGATTCTCCACGCTGTTGATGGCAAAGGCTTTCCCATCGAGTTCGTTCATCGGCTATGACTTTCACGCGCCGTCGATCGAGCAGGCCAAGGCGCACGCCAAGGCCCATGGTCTTGCCGATCGTGTTCGCTTCGTGACAGCCCGAGCCAAGGACATCGCCGAGCGCGACTTCGATCTCGTCACCATGTTCGATTGCCTGCACGACATGGGAGATCCACGCGGCTGCGCCAAGCACCTGCGCAAGCTTCTGAAACCAGACGGCACATGGATGCTCGTCGAGCCCATTGCCGCCGATCGTCCCGCCGACAATATCGGCAATCCCGTCAGCAGGCTCAGCTACAACGCTTCGACGATGATCTGCGTGCCCACCTCCCTCGCCCAGGAGGTCGGCGAGGGTCTGGGTGCCCAGGCGGGAGAAGCCAAGTTGACCGAGATCCTGAAGGACGGCGGATTTCGACAGGTTCGCCGCGCCGCCGAAGGACCGTTCAACATGGTGCTCGAAGCCCGTCCCTAGGGCCAGCGTCCGGTCAGGTGCGAGCGGCCCTTCATCACCCCGCTCGCCCCGACCTTCGCGCCGTCGGCCTCGTGTCGCGCGGCAGGGCGTCGACGAATTGTTTGATCGCCTCGAGCACCGGTTGCTGGGCCCCCGCAAAGAACCAATGGTCGTTGCCCTCGAGCTCGACGAATTGAGCGCCGGTGATCTTACTGGCCATATCGCGGCCTGCCGCAATACGCACGGCTTGGTCGTCGCGGCGGTGCAGCACCAGCGTGGGCACGGCAAGCCGTGGCAGGAGGTGTCTCACGTCGGTGTCGCGCAGCGCCTCGAGCACGGCCCCAATGCTGCCGGGACTGGAGGCCGCGCGCAGCAGCCCGGCCCACCAGGCCCTCGCCTGGGGATCACGGGAAAGGCTCGGTCCGAAAGTGTCGATGCCGGCGGGGCCACCCCATTCGGCGACGAGCTGCCGGCGCCAGGCGTCATATTGGCTGGCCCGCAACGCGTACGGATGGTCCGGCGCCCAGCAGCCCTTGGCCAATGAGCCGAACAGAATGAGGCCAGCCACGAGGCGGGATTGATCGACCGCAAACTTGATGCAGGCTGGCCCGCATTCCGACGCCCCGAACAGGACGACGCGACGCGTATGCGCCGCCCGCAGCACGGTGCCGATATCCTCGGCCGTTACTTCGATACTGGGGGCCGATCCGACCCGGTCCGACAGGCCGATGCCGCGACGATCGAACATGATGAGTCGCCCAAGCGCCATCAATGAAACCAGAAATGCCCGGCACGCGGGATGCTCCCAGGCGCGTTCCACGTGCGACACGAAGCCGGGCATGATCAGGATATCAAGCTCGCCGCTTCCGTATGTCTGATACGCCAGATGTGCGCCGGCGCCCTTTACATAGAGTGTTGTCGGAGCGGCAGGGACCAGCGGCGACCCACCGGGGTCCATGAGCGCCTCGGTCTCGGCTTCCGGCGCAACCCCAAGCTCGTCACGCAGCCGCTGTGTCAGTGCCGCGTGGTGCCGTTCCGCCGAGCTTCGATCGCCGGCAAGCAGGAGGCTGCGGATCAGATGCCGACAATAAACCTCGCTCAGTGGATCGAGCTCGACAAGGCGTCCCGCGTGAGCGGTCGCGGCAAAATGGTCGCCGGCGGCATTCTTGTCCTGCACGAGGCGTTCCAGCCCCTGCATGAGCCGCCCCCGCAGCGCCTCGCGGCGATAGAACGCCCAATCGTCGAACTCGGGACAATCGCCCAGAGAGAAGCCTGCGAGGAAGTCCCCCCGATAGCCTAGGCAGGCTTCCTCGAAAGCGCCGCGGTCGCAGGCGCTCTCGAACAGCTGCGAGTCGACCTTCAGGTCGACCGCCGGAGACCACCGCACGCTGGTGCGGTCGGCCTCGAAAACATGCTGGCCGAGCGCGAGCTCGATGCGATGAAGCAGGCGCCGCAATCGCGCGCGAGCGGTCTCGTGGGGACTCTCGGGCCATAGCAGCGTGGCAAGGACGTCCCGTGCAACGGCGCCCCGGGCCTCCGCGAGATAGATCAGCAGCGCAAGACCCTTGCGCAGGTTCAGCCTGATCGGGCGGTCGTCACCTTGGATCTCCGGGAGCCCGAGCGTCTGAAGCGAGAACCCGGTCACGAAATCACGCCTCGCCCTGCCGGAGCCCCAGGGGGACGCGCAGGGGACGGTCCGGTGATAGCAGTCGTGCCCGATCGAGCCCGCTCGCTATCGAACGGTCCAGACTTCTGCATTCGGCACCACCGCCACCGGCACAATAGGGAAACCATTCATGTCCGCACGTCTGCCAATCCTGTTCTACGCCATCGCGAGCTATGCCGTCTTCCTCGTTTCCTCTCTCTACGCGGTCGGCTTTGTCGGCAATTATGTCGTGCCAAAGTCGATCGACGTCGGCGGCCAAAGTAGTTCGAGCGAGGCCATCGTCGTGGACCTGCTGCTGCTCGGCCTATTTGCGATCCAGCACAGCATCATGGCGCGCCCGGCCTTCAAGCGATGGTGGGCCGGAATCCTTCCGGTGGCCTGCCAGCGCAGCACCTACGTGCTGCTCTCCAGCCTGATCCTTCTTCTGCTGTTCTGGCAGTGGCGGCCGATCCCGGTACCCGTCTGGCGGGCCGACGGAATGGCAGCCTGGTTGCTGATCGGCGTCTATTGGCTCGGCTGGTCGATCGTGTTCGCCTCGACCTTCATGATCGATCACTTCGATCTGTCCGGCCTGCGCCAGGTCTTCTTCGCGCTGCGCGGGGCCGAGGTGCCGGGTCAATCGTTCAGGACGCCGCTGCTCTACAAGATCGTGCGGCATCCGCTCATGCTGGGCTTTCTGCTCGCATTCTGGGCCACGCCCCGGATGACCGCCGGCCATCTGCTGTTCGCGATCACGACCACGGCCTACATCCTGGTCGGGCTGCAGTTCGAGGAACGGGATCTGATCGCCCAGTTCGGCGCGGCCTACCAGCAGTATCGCCGGCGCGTTCCCATGCTGCTGCCGCGCCTTCATGGTCGCCGCCGGGCGGGAGCGCCGCGATGAGAGCCGTGCTGTGCAGCGCCTTCACCGGCGCGGAGGATCTGCGGATCGGCGAGATCGAAGAGCCGAAGCCGGCCAGCGACGAGATCCTGATCGACGTCCATGCGGCCTCCGTGAGTTTCATGGACCATCTGGTGGTCTCGGGCCTTTACCAGATGCGACCCTCGACGCCCTTTGTGCCCGGCACGGAAGCGGCCGGCGTCGTCGTCGCGGTTGGCGGAAAGATCACGAGATTTCAGCCGGGCGATCGCGTGGCGTGCGGGAGCTGGACGGGCGGCTATGCCGAGCGGATGGTCGCCAAGGAATGGAAGAGCGTGCGGTTGCCGGCGGGCGTCGCTTTCGAAACGGCGGCCACGGTCACGCACAACTACGGCACGGCGTATTACGCCCTGGTCGAGGGGGCTCGCGCGCAACCGGGCGAAACGGTGTTTGTCACCGGGGCCGCAGGCGGGGTTGGCCTCGCCGCCGTCGACCTCGCCCGCCATTTGGGCCTGCGCGTCGTCGCCGGTGTCGGCTCCGACGACAAGGCAGGTCTGGTGCGCGACTACGGTGCCTGCGATGTCATCAACTATCGGAGCGAAGACCTGCGCGAGCGGATCAAGTCGATGACCGCAGGCGAAGGCGTCGATGTCTGCTTCGACAACATCGGTGGAACGATTTTCGAACAGATGGCGCGGCTGATGAAGTGGGGCGGGCGGCTGATGCCGATCGGCTTCACCAGCGGCCGGATTCCCTCGGTGCCGATGAACCTTCCGCTCTTGAAGAACTATTCCATCGTTGGTGTCTTTGCCGGTGCCTGGGCAGAGAAATTCCCCGAGCAGGCTTCGCGCCTGAACGACACGCTGGCGCAGTTGCTGGCCGAGGGGAAGATTCGCCCCCACATCGATCGCGTCCTTCCCCTGGAACAGGTCAAGGAAGCGATGCGCGCGGTGGCCAATCGGACGGTTCAGGGAAGAATTGTCCTCAAGACGAGGTAGGGCGTACGATGACATCGATCATCATCGACAGGCGCTATCGCGGTCCCCCGAACTCAGGAAACGGCGGGTATGTCTGCGGGCGGCTGGCCCGGCACATTCCCGGCGGCGCGGAGGTAACGCTGCGCGCACCGCCTCCGCTGGACAAGCCGCTCGACGTCGTCGCGACGGACGGCAGGTCATGGGAGCTTCGCGATGGCGCCACAGTCGTCGCCGCCGGACGAGCGGCACGTGTCGAACTTGCTCGCCTGGAGACGGCAAGCCTCGACGAGGCCTGTGCGGCCGAGCGGCTGACGCCGGTCAAGCCACACGAGCATCCGCTGCCGACGTGTTTCGTGTGCGGTCCTGCACGGGCGCAGGGAGATGGCCTGCGCATTTTTGCCGGACCGCTCGGGCGTCAATCCCGGAATGCCTCGGTTGTGCTCGCGGCGACCTGGACACCGGATGCGGCCCTGGCGGCGGCGGACGGCTTCATCGCGCCCGAATTTCTCTGGTCGGCCCTCGATTGTCCCACGGGCTATGCCTCCTCCCATCACCGGGGGAGCGGCAGCTTCGACCGGACGCCGATCCTGCTGGGCCGGATGTCGGCACGGATAGAGGCGCGGCCGCGCCCGGGAGAACGCTGCGTCATCACGGCCTGGGCGGCCGGCCGCGACGGCCGCAAACGCGTTGCCGAGGCCGCGGCCCATGGTGAAGCCGGAACGTTGTTGGCGGTGGCTCGAGCGACGTGGATTGCCGTCGACCGCCAGGTGCAGCTCGGCCGCGGCGAAAGTTCGTCGGGTTGTAGCTAGCCGTGTCGCACTATCTTCGTCGGCGCGTCACTCTGCGGCCGCGGGGTACTTTTTCCCACGCATCGCCGCGAACTTCGCCTTGGCCCGCGCGCGGCGCTCGTCGAACTTCGCCAGCCGGCGCTGTGGGTTCCCATTAGCGACGTTGTCTTCCGATCCCGGGTCCTTCTGCGAACCGGCCCAGCCGTGCGCGGCGATGTCGAAGATGATGCCGTTGAGGTCGGTGTGCTTCACTTCATAGCCGTGTGGGTTGTCGGGGTCACCCATGATCCAGGTCGCGCCGACGTTGCGCGCGATCTTGCCCTGTTCCACCACGTCATCGACCCAGAAGCCGATGTGGTGGATGCCGACATAGTCCTTGCCGGTGCCCTGTGAGGCCTCATCACTCTTGAAGTGAAGGATGGCGAGGTTGACCACGCCGTCGGTCAGGAACACGCCCTCGGCCAGCGGGCCGTCGAGCTCGGTGACTTCCTGCAGGCCCACGGCCTGCTTGTAGAATTCGGCGGTCTCCCAAGGGTCCTCGACGCTCAGCGCGACGTGACGGATACGGCCTTTGGTCTGCGCGGTCATGGAATTGCTCCCTTCCACCAGCCATCGGCCGGGGAGTGTAACGGAAATCCGGCCGACGGCCTAGACCACGGCGTATGCCCACAAGGCAGGGAGCCGCGGATCGGCGCGGGGTTGGTGCCAGGCGACCTCGACATTGCCAAGTCGTCTGGCAATGATCCCGGCATGGACCAGACCAGCCCCCCGCCCGCGCTGACCCAGGACGACGTACGGGTCGGCGCGTGGGCGGAGGTCCGGGAGGCACTGGAACGACAACTCGCTCCGCTTGGTCGGCGCGCCTTGGCCGCGCTTGCGCCGCGCCCTGGCGAGAGTGTCCTGGATATCGGCTGTGGCGGGGGTGAAACCGCGCTGGCCCTTGCGCGGGCGGTCGCGCCGGACGGCACAGTCGTGGGGGTGGATCTGTCGGCTGCGGTGCTGGCGTTCGCGCAGCGCGCGGCCAAAGGGTGCGAGCGCGTGCGGTTCGTCCAGGCAGATGCCCAGGTGTTCGCCTTCGAACCGGCCTCGTTCGACGCCGCCTTCTCGCGGTTCGGGGTGATGTTCTTCGCCGACCCCACGGCGGCATTCATCAACATTCGTCGCAGCCTCAGGCCGGAGGGGCGACTCGCCTTCGTCTGCTGGCGAGCGCTGGAGGAGAACCCGCTCGACATCCTGCCGCTTCGGGCCGCGTCCGCTCATTTGCCGCCGCAGCCCGCCCACGATCCGGACGCGCCCGGCCCGTTCGCGTTCGCCGACCCCGACCGCGTGCGCGGCATTCTGGAACGAGCGGGCTTCGGAGAGATCGAGATCGCCGCCCATGACGAGCCGGTCGGAAGCGGCGACCTCGATGCGATGCTGGCGGTTTGTTCGCGGGTCGGAGCTCTCGGCAAGATTCTTCGGGAAAATCCCGAGCTGCGGGCCGCGGCGCTGCCGGCCGTGCGATCCGCGCTTGCGGCGCACGACGGACCTGATGGGGTCAGGCTGAATGCAGCGACGTGGGTTGTGACGGCTCGGGTTCCGGCCGGGCGCTAGCGACGAATCGCCCCGCCCCCTACGACTGCAAGACGCCAAGCGCTTTCAGGCGCGCGATCTCGTCGGCGGCGTAGCCGGCGTCGCGCAGCACCGTCTCCGAATGCTGGCCGACGGCCGGTGCGCGGACCGGGGCGACCTTGGCCGCGCCGTCGAGGTGGAAGGGGCTCGACACGGTGAGGCCGGCGCCGTCGGCGAAGGGGACCAGGGCGCCGATCTCGCGCGCCTGGCGGTCGTCCGCCGCCTCGTCGACCGAGCACACCGGCCCGAACGTCACGCCGGCCTTCTCGAGAAGGGGCCGCCATTCGGCGAGATCGCGCTTGGCGAAGATCGCGTCGAGGATCGCGGTCAGGGCGCTCGCGTTGGCGCGTCGATCCGGCGTCGTGGCAAAACGCGGATCCTCGGCGAGGTGCTCCGCGTCGATCGCCTTCAGGAAGCTCGCGAGTTGCCGCGGCTCGTTGTGCAGCGCCATCAGGAACCATCGACCGTCGCGGCAGCGATAGTGATTGGCGAGGGCGCTCGGCGCCCGGGTTCGCGGCGGCCGGTGCGCAACGTGCTCGCCGAACAGCCGGTTCTGCACAAAGCAGCCATTCGCCCACAGGCCGTTCTGCAGCAGCGAGGTCTGCGCGATGCCGCCCCGTCCCGTTCTCTCGCGACGGTAGAGCGCCGTCACGATGGCCGCATAGAGGGCCGTCGCGGTCGGATGGTCGCCCATGCCCGGCATGGAGCGGGACGGCTCCGTCTCGGGGGTGGCCCGCACCATGTCCATCAGGCCGGTGCGGGCCCAGTAGGCGGTCGCGTCGAAGCCCGTCCGGGCCGCCTCCTCGCCGGTCTCGCCATAGGCCGTGATCGAGCCGTAGACGAGCCGCGGGTTGATCGCGAGCAGGTCGGCGGCCGCGATCTTCAGACGCTCGCGCACCGGCAAGGGGAAGTTGGTGATGAAGACGTCGGTCGAGCCGAGCAGTCGGTGCAGGGCGCCAAGTCCCTCGGGGTGCTTGAGATCGATGGCCAGGCTCCGCTTGTTGCGGGCCGTCAACTGCCACCAGTAGTCCGTGATTTTGCCGGGGACCGGGGACGACGCCCGCCACGGGTCGCCGGCCCCGGGCGGTTCGATCTTGATCACCTCGGCGCCGAAGTCCGAGAGGATGGTTGCCGCCGCCGGACCGGCGATCCAGCTCGCACAATCGATGACCTGCAGACCTGCAAATATTCCATCAGCCATCCGACGTTACCCCTGTTGAGGCAGCCATCATGCCATTCGTGGCGTGCTCATGCCTCGCCGGCGTCCAGCGCCTCTGCGAGGTTGCCTCCCGGATGGTCAGGTCTGCAAGGCCACGCTCGACAGCGTGCGGCGCAGCTCGCGCGCGACCTTGCTTCCATGCTTGGCCTCGAATGCCGCCTGGGCACGCCGCCAGAGCGGCACGGCGGTCCGCAGCACCGCCCTTCCTTTCGCCGTCAGCGTGACGGTCCGGCTGCGGCCATCCGCGATCGAGGGCGCTATCCTGATCAATCCTGCGAGAGCCAACGGCCGAAGGTTCTTGCCGGTCGTCGTCCGGTCAAGCTCCAGGCGTCCGGCAAGCTCGTTGATCGAGACCTCCTCGAGCGCCTGAAGGAGGGCGAGGATCGAGTACTGCGTCGCCCGCAAGCCGGCCGGGGCCAGCGCGTTGTCATAGAAGCGCGAGATCCTGCGGGCCGCCCGTCGCAGGGCCATGCAATTGCAGCGTTCGAGGGCCGATGTCCGGCTTCGCGTCGAACGCTTCATGGCCGCCTCGCGATGACCTGGACGATGCCGGCCCTGCCTTCGGCGATGTTGCGGCCGAGATTGCCGACCATGGCGCCGATTTCCGGTCCCATGGCGATGTGGAGCCCCAGCGCCGGTGAGGCTGCCGCGGCCGCCGGCAGCGTCTTCCGCCTTTCCTCGAACCACCTGCTCGCCGCGGCGGTGCGGTCGCTCCAGTCGACGATCTCGAACCCGGCGGCTTGAAGCGCCGCGCGCATGGCCTCCTGGGTCAGGAGAAAGCTCGTTTCCGCCTCGCGCGACCACGGAACCGGGAAGTGGAGCGGCTTGCCGTTGCCGACGACGACGTCGTAGATCGCCAGGCGGCCGCCGTGCCTCAGGATCCGAAAGGCCTCGGCGTAAAGCCCGCCGCGATCGGCAATGTTCATGGCGACATGCTGCGTCCAGGCGACATCGAAGCTTTCGGCGTCAAAAGGAAGGTCGAGCGCGTTCGCGCAGCGATAGCTGAGCCTGTCCTGCAGGCCGGATAGCCCGGCGAGATACTGGGCGGCCCCGACGAAGGACGGGCTCAAGTCGACCCCGTGGACGCGGCAGCCGAAGGTCGCGGCGAGGTACCGCGACGGCCCGCCGAGTCCGGAACCGATATCGAGAACCGCCGTATCCCCGCCGATCCCCGCCGCTTCCGCCAGCTCGACGGTCGCGGGCAGACCGCGCGTGTGGAACTGGTCGAGCGGCGCCAGGGCCTCGGGCGACAGGAGCTTGCCCCCGAGCAAACCAGCGGCTTGCAGGGCGGTCTCGAGCCGGCCCTGGAGGTCATCCTTCCCGTAGTGACTGACGACCATGTCCGGATCGATCATTGGACTTCTCCCGCTCGCGGCGTGTTCCCGTTATTAAGGGTATATGCTCCTATTTTCAACCGGCGACGGTGCGCCGGCCGATGGCGGCCCTCAGATCCGGAGATTGGTGCGGGCGAGGTCGACCAGTTCCCCGGCGCGGCCGTCCATCACCGACTTGGCCATGTAGAGGCTGAACTTGAAGGCCTCGCCGAATGTCGTCGTCGGCGGCATGACGAGCTCCTGGCGCGCGCTCACCACGTCGAGCAGGGCGGGGCCCTTGTGCGCCAGCACCTCGCGCACCGCGCCCTCCAGGTTGCGCGGATCGTCGACCCGCACGCCGTGGATGCCCATTGCCCGGGCCATGGCGGCGAAGTCGGGATTCTCGAGGTCGGTGTCGGCATCGAGGAAGCCGCTCGCCTTCATCTCGAGCTCGACGAAGCCCAGGGTGCCGTTGTTGAGCACGATCACCTTCACCGGCAGTCCGAGCTGGGTGAGGCTGATGAAGTCGCCCATCATCATCGAGAAGCCGCCGTCGCCCGACATCGAGACGACCTGCCGGCCGGGATGGGACGCCTGGGCGCCGATCGCCTGCAGCATGGCGTTGGCCATCGAGCCGTGATTGAACGAGCCGACCAGGCGGCGCCTGCCGTTCATCCTGAGGTAGCGCGCCGCCCAGACGGTGGGCGTGCCGACGTCGCAGGTGAAGATCGTGTCGTCGTCGGCGATCTCGCTCACCAGCTTCGACAGGTATTGCGGATGGATGACGCTGCCGCCGGCGCGGCCCTCGGCCAGCTCGTCGAGGTCGGCCCGGGCCTTGCGGTAGTGGGCGAGCGCGGCGTCGAGGAACCTGCCGTCCGTCTTCTGCCTGAGCCTGGGCAGCAGGGCGGCGAGGGTGGCGCCGACATCGCCCATCATGCCCAGCGCCAGGTGGCAGCGATTGCCGAGGCTCTCGGCGCGGATATCGACCTGCGCCACGGTGGCGCCCTCGGGATAGAACTGGCGGTAGGGGAAGTCGGTGCCCAGCAGCAGCAGCGTGTCGCACTCCTTCATCGCCGCATAGCCCGAGGCGAAGCCGATCAGGCCGGTCATGCCGACATCGAAGGGATTGTCGTATTCGACATGCTCCTTGCCGCGCAGCGAATGCACGATCGGCGCCTTGAGCGTGCCGGCCAGCTCGACGACCTGGGCATGGGCGCCGGCGCAGCCCGCGCCGCACATCAGGGCGATGCGCTCGCCGTCGTTCAGCAGGACGGCCAGGGCGTCGATGTCGGCGTCGGAGGGACGCACGACCGGCGGCCGGGGCGCGAGCCAGCGCGCCGCCGGCGCGTCGGTCGGGAGCAGCGCCACGTCGCCCGGCACCACGACCACCGACACGCCGCGCTTTGCGACGGCGATGCGGATCGCCTTCTCGAGGACGCGCGGCATCTGCTCGACGTTGGACACCAGCTCGACATAGTGCGCGCATTCGGCGAAGAGCTGCTCGGGATGGGTCGCCTGGAAGTAGGCGCTGCCGATCTCCGCGCTCGGGATGTGGGCGGCGAGCGCCAGCACCGGCACGCGGCTGCGCTGGCAGTCGAACAGGCCGTTGATCAGGTGCAGGTTGCCCGGCCCGCAGCTTCCGGCGCAGACGGCGAGCTCGCCGGTGAGATGGGCCTCGGCACCGGCGGCGAAGGCCGCAGCCTCCTCGTGCCGCATATGCATCCAGTCGATCCTGTTCTGCCGGCGCAGCGAGTTCGGTGAAGCCGTTCAGGGAATCGCCCACCACGCCGTAGATCCGCTTCACGCCGGCGACGGCAAGGGTTTCGGCCATCAGGTCGGCGATCGTGCGCGGCATGGCAGGCTCCGTCTCATGAGGGGTGGATGGCGTGGACTATGCCACGCGCCGTCGGGCAGACGGAAGGCCGCGGCTTACGGCGCAATTCTTCGGACCTCGCAAAGGTGGCGTTCGATGTCGGGGATGCCGCCGCGAACGACCACTTCAAGGATGCGATCCCGCCTGCCGCGCTGTGTCTGCCAATCGGCGTAGCTCTTTGCCAACAATGGGGTGAAGGTCGTCAAACCTCGCCGCGCCGGCCGACGGATCGTTGCGCCGCTGTTGATCGGGCTGATCTCGACCCGTTCGGCGTGAGCCCGCGCCAGGCCGAGCGTGTCGAAGACCAGCACCTCCCGCGGCCGTCCCCGGTTCATCCTGGCCCGCAGCAGACGGGCAAGACCGTTCTCGTCAGCCCAGAAGAATACCCGTTCGTTGAGAAGACGCAGCCAATCCTGTGGCGTCAGTCCGTCGTCGAGACAGCCGGCGAGGGCTCGCTCGCTGAGCGGCAGGTTGTCCTGGAGGAGCGCCGTGCCATGCACCGGATGCTCGAGGCGAACCTCGACCGGCCGCCGCGCGGTCGTGAGCTGGACCCGCCGCGGCCCATCGACCTCGAACAGGCCGAGAAGAGTCGTGGTCGGCAGCAGGCCGCGCCGTGCAATCGTCTCCCAGGCGCCGGGCGAGGTCACGTGATAGAGCTTCGGATGACGGCGGGCGAGATCCTCGGGCGTCATGCGAAGCGGGATCGCGCTACGGCCGGCCCTTCTCGAAGCCGGCCAGGAACTGCACGAGGTTGCGGCCGAGATCGTCGCTCAAATAGCCGCCTTCCTGCACCAGCACCGTCGGCAGGCCGAGGCCTGCGATCCTGCCGGCCATGGCATGGAAGCCGGCGCCGGTGACCTTGAGGCCCTGCAGCGGATCGCTTTCGCTGGCGTCGAGGCCGAGCGCCACGACCAGGGCCGTCGGGGCGAATTCGCGGATGCGCGCCAGCGCCTTGTCGCCGGCCGCCAGCCAGGACGCGTCGGGCGAACCCAGCGGCAGCGGCAGGTTGAGGTTGAAGCCGTGGCCCTTGCCGGTGCCGGTCTCGTGCGCATGGCCCCAGAAGTAGGGGTAGTAGAGATCGGGGTCGGCGTGGATCGACACGGTGAGCACGTCGTCGCGCTCGTAGAAGATGCCCTGCGTGCCGTTGCCGTGATGGACATCGACGTCGAGCACGGCGACGCGATCGTGGCGGCCACGCAGGTGCTGGGCGGCGATGGCGGTGTTGTTCAGGAAGCAGAAGCCGCCGGCCATGTCGGCAAAGGCGTGATGACCGGGCGGCCGGCAGAGCGCGTAGGCGCACGGCGCCCCGTCGCGCACCAGGTCGGCCGCGCTGGTCGCGACCTCTGTCGAGGCGAGCGCCGCCTCCCAGGTGTGCGGTCCGATCGGGCAGGCGAGGTCGACCTGGTGCCAGCCGGCGCGGCCGGCCAGCGCCTTGGGATAGGTCGCGGGATAGCGCGCCGGATGGACGTTGGGGACGACTTCCGCCGAGGCGCCGGGCAGCTCCGCCCACTGTCGCGAGATGGTCTGCAGGAAATCGATGTATTCCGGCGTGTGCACGCCGGCGGCCGGCGCGGCGCCATAGGCCTGGGGACCGACGATCTCATGGCCCGCCGCCGTCGCCGCGGCGAGGAGCCGCGTGGCGCGTTCGGGCTGCTCGGCGCTCCTCTGCCTGATGCCGCGCACGAAGAAGGTCTGAGGGTCGTGCCGGGCGTGCTTGTCGGAATAGACGATCTTCATGGCGTGGCTTCGGGGACGGTGACGGCCTTGGCGTCGCGCAGCGCGGCGATCTCGGCATCGCTATAGCCCACCTCGCGCATGATCTCGACCGTATGCTCGCCGACCATCGGCGACCTGCGGCGCGTCTCGACCGGGGCGTCGGAGAGCTTGATGGGATTGGCCGCCGACTTGACCGGGCCGAGGCCGGGATAGTCGATCTCCAGCACGGCGCCGCGCGCCTTTGCGTGCGGGCTTTCCATGACGTCGCTCACCTTGTAGGCGGCCGAGCAGGGCATGCCGGCGGGGATCAGCCTGTCCAGCAGCTCCTCGGCGGTGTGCTTCGCGAAGTGCGCTTCGATCTGCGGCTCGAGCTCGGCGCGATGGGTGACGCGGCCCTCGTTGGTGGCGAAGCGCGGGTCGGCCAGCCAGTCCTGCCGTCCCAGCGCGGTGCAGAGGATGCGCCAGAAGGCGTCGTTGGTGCCGGCCACGAACACCGACAGGGTTCTGGTCGGGAAGACGCGCAGCGGGAAGATCAGCGAGTTGCCGGTGCCCATGCGCACCGGGTTCTCGCCCTTGAGAGCGCAGTTGGTGATCCAGTGGCTCATCATGTGCATGCCGACATCGAACAGCGACAGGTCGAGACGCTGGCCGCGGCCGGTCTTGTGGCGGCCCAGCAGGGCGAAGGCGATGCCGGCGGCGCAGAACGAGCCGGTGCAGTAGTCGATGGGCGCGGTGCCGACGCGGCACATCTCGCCGTCCTGCGGCCCGGTCGCCTCGATCAGGCCGACCTCGGCCTGGATGCAGGGATCGTAGCCGGCGCGCGGGGAATAGGGGCCGGTCTGGCCGTAGCCCGAGATCGAGGCGTAGACCAGGCGCGGATTCTCCTTCGACACGATCTCCCAGCCGAAGCCGAGCTTGTCGATCACGCCCGGCACGAAGGCCTCCATGAAGACGTCCGCCCTGGCGACGAGCCGCATCAGCACCTCGCGGCCGCCGCGGGTGCGCAGGTCGACGGCCAGCCCGCGCTTGTTGCGGTTCATCGAGGGCACCCAGGCGCCGCCGAAATGGGGGCGGAAATGCTCGCCGCCCAGCGGCTCGACCTTGATCACGTCGGCGCCCATGTCGCCCAGGATCTGGCCGGCGGTCGGTCCGGCGATGACCTGGGTGAGGTCGAGAACGAGCGTGTCGGCAAGCGGAAGCATGTTTCGGGTCGGTATCCTTCTGACGAAGCGTCGACCCATAGCCTCGCCACGGTCGTTCGGCCAGCCTCCGCCTGGGCGCGGAAATAACGTCGAGCCGGCGGCTCAGGCCACCGCCGTCGGCTGGCTGCCGGTCGGCGGCACCGCACGATCGGCGCTCAGCACGACCCCCTCATAGCCCTTGGCCGCCACCGCGTTGATGGCGTTCACGTACTTGGGCGCGCCGCCATTGTAGACGAGGTAGCGGATGGTGCCCTGCTCGTGGCCGGGGACGTTGGAGTTGTAGCCGGTGAACCACGACTTGGCCTTGCGCATCAGCATCATGGCGTACATCTGGGTAACGTGGTCGGTCCACCGCTTCTCGGCCGCTGCCGTCGCCTCGCATTTCGTGTAGCCCCTGGCCCACATATGCTCGAGCAGGTCGGTGCACCAGTTGACGCCGGTCTCGATGCCGCGCGGATAGTTGGTCGAGGCCGAGCCGCTTTGCGGGCCGGCCGGCATCAGCATGTTGGGGAAGCCGTGGATCATCATGCCGAGGAAGGTCGAGATGGTGGTGCGCCATTTGTCGGCAAGCTTTTCGCCATTGACGCCCTGGATGTCGATCCGGTCGAAGGCGCCGGTGATGGCGTCGAAGCCCGTGGCGTAGACGATGACGTCGAACGCGTAGTCGCGCTCGGTCGTCCTCAGGCCCTGCTCGGTGACCGAGACCAACGGCGTCTCGCCGATGTCGACCAGGTGGACGTTGGGCCGGTTGTAGGCCTCGAAGTAGTTGGTCTCCATCGGCACGCGCTGCACGCCGAAGCCGTGATCGCGCGGGATCAGCTTCTCGGCGACCTTGGGGTCCTTGACGCGGCGGCGGATGCGCTCGGCGATGTACTCGGAGAACTCCGCGTTGGCCTGCTCGTCGGTGAAGATCTCGCGGAAGTTCCTGAGCCAGATGCCGAAGCCCGGCTCGTCGTAGAGCTTGTCCCACAGCGCCAGCCGCTCCTCGCGGCTCACCTCGTAGAAGCCGCGGCGGTCGGGCTCGTGCTCGAAGCCGCCCGGCGTGCGGGCGCAGGTGGCGAAGATCTCGTCGTAACGCCGGCGGATGTCGGCCATCTCGGCGTCGGAGATCGGCCCGTTGTTGAGCGGCGCGCTCCAGTTCGGCCGGCGCTGGAACACGGTGAGCTCGCCCACCTTGTCGGCGATCTCGCCGATCACCTGGATGCCGGTCGCGCCCGTGCCGATGACGGCGACCCTCTTGCCCGCCATGTCGACCGGCTCGTGCGGCCAATGGAAGGTGTGGAACGACCGGCCCTTGAACCGCTCCATGCCCTCCAGCCGCGGCGGCGTCGGGATCGAGAGCAGTCCCGTCGCCAGGATCAGGAAACGGCAGGTCAGGGTGCGTCCGTCGGCGATGCCGACGCGCCACAGGTTCTGCGCCTCGTCGTAGTGCGCAGCCTCGACCCGGCAGTTGAACTGCATGTGCTTGCGCAGGTCGAACTTGTCGGCGACGTGGTTGAGGTAGCGCAGGTTCTCCGGCTGGCCGGAGAAGCGCTCCTTCCAGTGCCATTCGTCGAGCAGCGCGCCCGAGAAGGAGTAGCCGTAGGTGTAGCTCTCCGAATCGAAGCGCGCGCCGGGATAGCGGTTCCAGTACCACGTGCCGCCGAGATCCCCGCCGGACTCGAGCACGGTGGCCTCGATTCCGAGATCGGCCAAGCGCTTGATCTGATAGATGCCGGCGACGCCGGCGCCGATGACGATGACTTCGTAGTGCTTCATGCCGCGCAGTCTGGCACGAAAACGAGGACGGCGCGCCCCTAAGGACGCCGCGCCGCCGTCGCAGGCCCGCAATGCGGCCCTTTGGCGGACGCCGGTGGCATTCAGGGGGCATGGCGGGGGCCAGATTTCACGGCCGCCGAATCTGCGCTAGGGTGGCCGCTGACCGGAAGCGCGACGCACGAGGAGACGCCATGACGACTGCAACGCTCGAGGCCAAGACCACCCTGTTCGACGTCGAGGATGTCGAGTACCTGCGCCATGGCGACAAGCCGTTGCTGGCGCGCGTGTTCAAGCCGCGCGGGGCGGGCCCGTTCCCGGCCCTGGTCGAATGCCACGGCGGCGCCTGGTGCATGAGCGACCGCACCACCGAGCGGCTGCGGCATGAATTCATGGCCTCGCACGGCATCGTGTCGATCGCGCTCGATTTCCGCTCCGGCAACGAAGCGCCCTATCCGGCCTCGGTGCAGGACATCAACTACGCGGTGCGCTGGGCCAAGCTCCACGCGCGCGATCTCAAGACCCGGCCTGAACTCATCGGCCTGTCGGGCCAGTCGAGCGGCGGACATCTGGCGATGCTGGTCGCCATGCGCCCGGATGATCCGCGCTATGCGGCGATCGAGCTGCCGGCCGGATCGCCCCGGCCCGACGCCAGTGTGCGGTGCGTGATCATGTCGTGGCCGGTGATCAACCCGCTCAGCCGCTACCGTCATGCAAAGCGCGCCCAGGCGAGCGCCAATCCGCCGGAATGGCCGAAGTCGATCATCGCGCGCCAGGACTCCTACTGGCGCTCGGAGGCTGCCATGGCCGAGGGCAACCCCATGCTCATGCTCGAGCGTGGCGAGGACGTGCGCACCCCGCCGGCGATCTGGTTCCAGGGCCGCGGCGACACCCTGCACGACTACAAGGACATCGAGTTCGAATTTCGACGGCAACGAGCCTCAGCGTTTTTGCGCCAACTACCGCAAGGCCGGCGGCTCGATCGTGCTCGAATATGTCGACATGGACCGCCGCGCCGGCCAGTCGCCGGACCTATCGAAGAGCGGCGACATGTTCGGGTGGATGGTGGAGTTCGTGGCGAAGTCCACGCGCGACTGATCGGGCGCGCGGTGCCGCAGGATCATCCGTCTCCCCGTGGAAGCAGGGAAGACGGATGAGTCGGCTCACGCGTAGGCCTTGGCGATCTCGGCGTGCGCCCACTTGGCCGCTTCCTCGGCCGGCATGCCCTGGATCGCCTTGGCGTACATGTCGACGATGATGTATTTGCTCACCACCTCGGCGGCCTTGCGGTTGGGCGGCCCGGCGTAGCCCACCAGGCGGCCGAACGGCGGTATGTCGCGAAACGGCTGCAACACCGGATCGACGGTCCACACCTTGTTCTTCTCCCACTCCTTGGTGGCGCCGCAGCTATAACCCTGCTGCGAGGTGAACCACTCGTCGTAGATCGGCTTCGAGTGAGCCCAGCGCAGGAAATCCTTGGCGGCCTTCTGGTTCTTGGAGTAGCCCATCACCATGTCGGTGAACGGGGTCGGCAGGTTGAACTGGCCGGCGGCGCCCTTCGGGATCTTGGCGTGCTGGATGTCCTTCCACATCGGCGTGCCCTTGTCGGTTTGGTACGTGTCGGGCTTCTTCCTGGCTTCGATGTAGATCGAGGCGCCGTTGTTGGTGGCGCTGATGGTGCCTGACAGGAAGGCGCGGTTGTTGTTGGTGTCGTCCCAGGCGAGCCCGCCCTCGTCCATGGTCTCCTTCCAGAGGGCGACCGCGAACTTGATCGACTCGACCGTTTCCTTGCTGTTCAGGACGACGGTCTTGCCGTCGGCCTCGACCTCCTTGCCGCCCCACGACCACAGGTACGGGTACCACCAGCCCGGCGCATCGCCGAAGGTGTGCCCGGCGGTCTGGCCGATCGGCCGCCCCTTGGCCTTCAGCTTCTTGCCGGCCTCGCGGAAGGTGTCCCAGGTCTCGGGGAAGGTCTTGTAGCCGGCCTCTTCGAGCCAGGACTTGCGATAGGCGACCAGCCCGCCGCCGACCGTCCAGGGCACGCCGATCCATTTGTCGCCGGCCGTGGCGACCAGCCGCGACACGTCGTAGTAGCCGCCCTGGGCCTTGCCGATCTCCTCGGCCACGTCGCTGCTGTCAGCCAGGCTCTGGGCATAGAGTTGCGGCCAGTTGCCGATGGCCATGACGATGTCGGCTCCGGTGCCGGACTGGATCGCCGAGGTGATGCGCGACTGCAGGTCGTTGGCGTTGACGGTCTCGAGCCGGAGCGTGATGCCGGTCGCCTTCTTGCAGTCCTCCGTGATCTTGCCCTTGAGCAGCACGTCGGAAGCCGGCACGAAATCGGCCCAACGCAGCCAGTGGACAGTCGCCTCCTGGGCGAGGGCCGGCGCCCGTCCGCTGGCGAGGATGGCGGCGAGGCCGCCGGCGGGCGCCGCGATGGCGCCGGTTGCGGACAGTTTCAGAAGCTTACGCCGCGCAATGCGAGCCATGATTTCCTCCCGTCATTGTTATGTGCTGGTTGTCGTGTGCTGGGATACGCGTGGGCGTGCGCTGGAAATACGCGTCCTCGGCCGCACGCTTGCGCGCGCCGAGGTGTCGTCTGCCAACTATGCGTCTCGAACTGCACCACTGCCGCAGGGCCTGATCGCCGGCACCTACAGCCGGCTGCTCCATGCGGGCAACGCTGCCCGATCATACGCCCGTTCGTCCTCGATCACAGCCCCAACCTGATCGGCGGCGAGGGAGCTGATCGGTTTGATGCGGCACGCGCGCGGCATGCTAGGGTCGGCCCGACAACGGATCGCTCACCACGGAGTGCGTATGAAGACCGCCGACCATCCCAATCTCGGGCCCAATCTCAGGATCGATTCCGACCGGCTGTGGTCGAGCCTGATGGAGCTGGCCCGGATCGGCGGCACGGAGAAGGGCGGCGTGTGCCGCATCGCCCTCACCGATCTCGACCGGCAGGGACGCGACCTGTTCGTGCGCTGGGCCAGGGAAGCGGGCTGCACGATCAAGGTCGACAAGCTCGGCAACGTCTTCGCCCGCCGCGAGGGGCGCGATCCGGCCAAGCCGCCGGTGATGACGGGCAGCCATCTCGACACCCAGCCGACGGGCGGCAAGTTCGACGGCGCCTACGGCGTGATAGCCGGGCTGGAGGTGCTGCGCGTGCTGCACGATTCGGGCTACGTCACCGAGGCGCCGATCGAGGTCGCGGTATGGACCAACGAGGAGGGCTGCCGCTTCGCGCCGGCCATGGTGGCGTCGGGCGTGTTCGGCGGCGCCTTCACCCTCGACCAGGCGCTGTCGATCAAGGATCGCGACGGCGTGAGCTTCGGCGAGGCGCTGAAGGCAATCGGCTATGACGGTCCCGAGCCGGTCGGCGGCCGGCCGGTCGGCGCCTTCTTCGAGGCGCATATCGAGCAGGGTCCGATCCTAGAGCGCGAGAAGAAGACGATCGGGGTGGTCACCGGCGCGCAGGGCCAGCGCTGGTACGAGATCTCGTGGACCGGCATGGAAAGCCACGCCGGCACCACGCCCATGGAAGGTCGCCGCGACGCGCTGGTCGGCGCGGCCGAGCTGATCGTCGAATGCCGCAGGATCGGCAACCGCCCAGACGGGCGCTCGACCGTGGGCGTGATCGAAAGCCAGCCGCAGTCGCGCAACACCATTCCCGGCCGCGTCTTCATGACGGTGGATTTCCGCCATCCCGACAATGACGAGCTCGCGAAGATGGATGCCGAGATGCGCGCGGCGGCGGCCGACGTCGCCCGGCGCCATCGGCTCGAGGTGAAGATCGAGCAGATCTGGTATTTCCCGCCGTCGCCCTTCGCCAGGGAGCTGGTGGAACTCGGTACGGCGCGGCGCGGAGCAGGCGGGCTACCCGCACATGGATATCGTGAGCGGGGCGGGCCACGACGCCTGCTACGTCTCGCGCGTGGCGCCCACGGCCATGGTCTTCGTGCCATGCAAGGACGGCATCAGCCACAACGAGGTCGAGGACGCTGCCAAGGACGATATCGGCGCCGGCTGCCAGATCCTGCTGCAGGCCATGGTCGAACGAGCCGACGCGTGAAGCCCCGCTCGTGAAGTCGAGACTGGTCTCGGTCGCAGCCGCCGCCCTGGTGGCGACGGTGGCGGGCGTCGGTGGCACGCTGCCGGTCGTGCTGGCGGCCGCGCAGGCGGTCGGCGCCACGCCCGAGCAGGCAAGCTCGTGGGTCTCCGGCCTCGGCATCGCCACGGCGGCGAGCGCGCTCCTTCTCAGCCTGCGTTACCGCATGCCCATCATCACGGCATGGTCGACGCCGGGCGCCGCGCTGATCGCCTCGACATCGGGCGTGCCGGGCCTCAGGGCGGCCGTCGGCGCCTTCGTACTGTCGGCGGTCCTGATCCTGCTCACCGCCGCCGTCCGGCCGCTCGGCAAGCTGATCGAAAGGATCCCGGCCAGCATCGCCGCCGCCATGCTGGGCGGCATCCTGCTGCGGCTGGTGGTGGCGATGGTCGAGCAGGTGCCCGGGGCGCCGCTCCTGGTGCTGCCGCTGATCGCGCTTTTCCTGGTGGCGCGCGGCCTGGTGCCGACGCTCGCCTCGCTGATCGTGCTGGCGGCCGGGACGCTGCTGGCCTGGTCGCTCGGCCTGGTGAAGCCCATCCCGCCGCTCGGCCTCTCCCATCTCGAGCTTGTGGCGCCGGCCTGGGACGCAGCGACCCTGGTCGGCCTGGGCGTGCCGCTCTATCTCGTCACCATGGCGTCGCAGAACCTGCCGGGCTTCGCCGTGCTGCGCGCCTTCGGCTACCACCCGCCGACCCGCCCGGTGCTGGCGGTCACCGGTGCGGTGTCGCTGGGCACGGCGTTCGTGGGTGCGCACACCTCCAACCTGGCGGCGATCTCGGCCGCGCTCTGCACCGGCCCCGACGCCCATCCCGATCCGGCCGAGCGCTGGAAGGCCGGTGTCTTCTATGCGCTGTGGTGGGCCCTGATCGCCCTGTTCGGCGCGTCGCTGGTCGGGCTGTTCGGCGCGCTGCCGCCGGCGCTGCTGGCCACCGTCGCCGGCACGGCACTCCTCGGCTCGATGGCCGGCGCCATGGGGGCCGCGCTGACGGCCGAGAAGGAGCGGTTCGCCGCCGCCGGCACGCTTGCCGTCACCGCTTCGGGGGTCACGCTAATAGGGGTCGGCTCGGCCTTCTGGGGGCTTTGCTTCGGCCTGCTGGTGATGGCCGTGGAGCGGCTGGTCCGGCGCTAGCGAAAGGCGGCCGGCGGAGCGTCCGGCGCAGTTGACAATATATAAGTAAAAACGGCGATTGTATACGCAACGACGTCTCGCAGCCGGCGATCTCCCAGCATGTGCGCGCGCTCAAGGAGGCGGGCCTGCTGGGGGAGCGGCGCGACGGGCGATCCATCCACTATCGCTGCGAGCCGCGCGGACTGGTGCCGCTGGTCGACTGGATCGGCCACTACGGCGCCTTCTGGCGCGAGCGCTTCGCCAACCTCAGGACCGTGTTGAAGGAGATGGACCATGCCGAACCCAGCCCGCAGCCCCGCAAAGGCCGGCGTCATGCGCGACATCGTCGTCGAGGACGTGCTGCCCCATCCGGTTGAACGGGTGTGGAAGGCCCTGACGACGGCCGAGCTGATCGGCCGATGGCTGATGCCCAACGACTTCGAGCCGGTGGTGGGCAAGCGCTTCACCTTCACGGCCCGGCCGATCGGCGACTGGGACGGCGTCGTGCAGTGCGAGGTGCTGGAGGTCGTGCCGCCGCGCCGGCTGGTCTACTCCTGGACGGGCGGCACGGACGGCAACAACGGCAAGGTCAACTATGCTTCACGGCTCGACAGCGTCGTCACGTGGACGCTGCAGCCGGAGGGAAGAGGCACGCGGTTGCGCATGGTCCATAGCGGCTTCCGCTCGCCCCACAACGATTTCGCCCATGACGCCATGAGCCCGGGCTGGCGGCGGCACATCGGGCGAATGGGGGAGATCGCGGCCGAGGCCTGACGGCGGGGCAGACTTCTTGCTCCCCTGCCCATAGTGGGCTCTAGTCGGTTCCTGCCTTGGGGAGGCGGCTTGGTGAGCAGGGACAATGGCGGCTGACAAAGCAGGCGTCTGGCGACGCGGCGGCGAGATCGCGTGGCGTATCCTGGGCAATCTTGAAAGGCGAGGCCCCGTGAAGTGGCTGGCCTTCGTCGCCTGCCTGGCCGCGTTCGGGACCGGAGCGTTCATCACCGCCTTTGACGACGCGACGCGCTACGCCAGCGTCGAGGAGGCGGACTGGATTCCGACCAATATGTGGCTCAAGGCCGCGGAGTGCGCGCGGCTGCGCGGCGCGTGGCTGGCCATTTGCGACGGCGACAGGCTGGTGCCGATGTCGGAATACTCGTTCGGCGACGATCCGGGGCATGGCCTGCTCCTCGGCGTCTGGGCGATGGCGACCCACGACTCCGTATCGCTCGTCGACGTGGCCCGTCTGAACATCGGGCTGAACGCGGCCGGTCTCATCGTTCTCGCCAGCTTCCTGTTTGCCATTCGCGCCTATGTCACGTCGATCGTGCTGCTCATCTTCGGGCCGGTCGTCTATCTGGGATGGATCGGCATCTCGCCGCATTGGAGCTTCATCGGCGTCACCAGCATGGCCTTGATCCTTCCCATGGCGCTGATCGCGCGCGAGGCCGGCTTTCTGTCGCGCCGATCGGGCAACGCGCACGTGATCGTGGGCCTTCTGGGCCTCGGCGTCGCGGCGCTGGTGCGCGAGCCGATCGGCGTAATGGGGCTGGTGACCTCGATCGGCGTGATCGGCGTCCTGGCCGTGCGTCGGCTGCGCTCGGGAGGCCGATTGTGGGGGCTGCTCGCCGTCGGCGCGCTCGTCTGGATCGCTTCGGCGTCGACCACGTGGGTGGTATCGGCGCGTGACGCCTTGTTTGAGATGGCGCCGGCGCAACGCGTCGCCACGCACAATTTCTCGCACACGCTTTACATCGGCCTGGGGGCCGTGCCGAACAAGTTCGGCATCACCTACGACGACGAAGTGGCGCGGGCGGCCGTTGAGGCCGTCTCGCCCACCGTCGTCAACAGCTCGCCCGAATACTACCGGATATTGTGGCGGCTCTACTGGAGCAAGCTCTCCAGCGAGCCGCTGGAAGTGATGCGCATCTACTTCGAGAAGGCGAAGCTTGTTCTCGCCGACCCCATCCTCGACTCGGCGCCGCCGCTGGCGTTCGTCCTGGTTTTGGCGATGGCCCACCTCGTCGGCGCGGCGGCGTTCGGCATGTGGCGACGACTTGGCTTCTCCCAGGGCTTCCTGATCGAAGGCGCCGCCCTCATGCTGATCGGCCTCTTCGTCGCCCAGGCCATCGTCGCCCATCAAACCCGGATGTTTGCCATGCCGATAGGCGCCGCCCTGCTGCTGCTGCTCGGCGTGATGCTCGAGTTCTGCTGCCGGGCCGGCCTCACATTTCTTTCCCAGGGCCGGATGCGCGGCCCGCTTCAACCGGGCAAGCGCGCGGCGTAGCTTTCCAGCGGCAGCTCGAGGCCGCGGCACAGGAAGCTGATCGTGTGGTAGTAGCCCACCAGGGCGATGGCTTCGAGAAGCTGCACCTCGTCGAAATGCGCCGCGAGATCGGCCCAGGTCCCGTCGCGGATGGTTCGCTCATCGACGAGCCCGTCGACAAGGGCGATCAGCGCCTGTTCCGCCGGCGTCCAGCAGGCCTGGTCGCCGGCGCCCGTCGCCAATGCCGCCGTATGCTCGGCGGTGAAGCCGACACGCTCGGCGAAGAAGGCGACATGGACGCCCCATTCGTATTCGCAGCCGAGCCGCGCCGTGGTGCGGTCGATCACGATCTCGCGCTGGCGCAGCGACAGCAGGCCCTTGTCGAGCAGGCCGCCGGCGAACAGCTTGCCGAAGACGCGCGGGTTGCGCGCGAGGGTCCGGAACAACAGGAGAGGCGGCACGCCGGGCGGCATGATGCGCGCCAGCTCGGCCGCGATCTGCGGCTCGTAGGGCGGCTCGGCGGGGGAAATACGGGCCATGGCGAGACTCCGAGTAAGGTTCTACAGTTTATGTAGCGCCAACGGATGGCGTGCGCTACATAAAATGTAGTAGGGGAATGAAATAGATGGTGAGGACCGTCCTGCCCGGCCGGCCGGCCCGCGGCTCGCGGAGCGGCCGGCCGATCATGGCGTTGCTCGACCTGCTGGGCCGGCGCTGGAGCCTGCGCATCGTCTGGGAGCTGCGCGAGGAGCCGCGGCGCTTCCGCGAGCTGCAGGACCTGATTGGCGCCAGCCCCACGGTCGTGAATGCACGGCTCGGCGAGCTGCGCGAGGCGCGGCTGGTCGAACTCGACCCCGATTCGGGCTACCGGCTGACGGCGCTGGGCGCCGAGCTGCTGCAGCTCATCCTGCCACTGCACCTGTGGTCGGAGAAATGGGCGAAGGCCGTCGCCCGCTGAAGCGCCCGGCGCTCGGGTTCAGGCCTCGATGATGACCTTGAGCGCCTGCGAGCGCGCGGCGTTGCCGAAGGTCTCGTAGGCGTCGAGGATCCGGTCGAGCTTGAAGCGGTGGGTGATGAGCTTGGTCGGGTCGATCCGGCGGGCCTGCACCGTCTTCAGCAGCATCGGCGTGGTGACCGTGTCGACCAGGCGGGTCGTGATGGTGATGTTGTGCGACCACAGCCGTTCGAGGTGGAGGTCGACCTTGACGCCGTGCACCCCGACATTGGCGATGGTGCCGCCCGGCGCCACGATGTCCTGGCAGGTGAGGAACGAGGCCGGCACGCCGACCGCCTCGATCGCGGCATCGACGCCGCGCCCGCCGGTCATCTTCATGACGGCTTCGGCGGCCTTGCCGTCGGTGGCATTGACCGTCGCCGTTGCGCCGAAGCGCCGGGCCACCTCGAGGCGATTGTCGTCGAGGTCGACGACGATGATCTCGGCCGGCGAATAGAACTGCGCCGTCATCAGCGCCGCCAGGCCGATCGGGCCGGCGCCCACGATGGCGACGGTGGCGCCCGGCGCCACCTTGCCGTTCAGCACGCCGCATTCGAAGCCGGTCGGCAGGATGTCGCTCAGCATCACCAGGGCCTCCTCGTCGGCGCCGTCGGGAATGCGATAGAGGCTGGTGTCGGCATGGGGCGTGCGCACATATTCCGCCTGCGTCCCGTCGATCTCGTTGCCGAGGATCCAGCCGCCGGTCGTGCAGTGCGAATACATGCCGTGCCGGCAGTAGTCGCAACGCCCGCAGGCGCTGATGCAGGAGATCAGCACCCTGTCGCCCGGCCGGAAGTTGGCCACGCCGGCCCCGACCTTCTCGACGATGCCCGTCCCTTCGTGGCCGAGAATGCGGCCCGGCGCGCAGGTCGCGACGTCGCCCTTCAGGATGTGCAGGTCGGTGCCGCAGATCGTCGTCTTGACGATCCTGACGATGGCGTCGGAGGGCGCCTTGATCTCCGGCATCGGCCGGTCCTCCAGCGCCTTTCGTCCCGGGCCTTGATAAACGAGTGCCTTCATCGCGATCCTCCTTGAGGCGATCACACTAAGGAGGTCGACCGGATGTGCTTTGACGTGGCGCAAACCCCGGCCGAGGCCGGAGGGATCAGTGGGTCTGGACGAGATACTCGACGATCTTGGGCACGTCCGCCGCCTCGATCGGCGCGCCATAGACCTTGATCATCTTGGTCACCTCGGCCTCCCAGAACGCCTTCTTGAAGGACGGCCCCCGGGGTTGGGTCGCGATGTAGTCGGCCGAATGGCACGACCCGCAATTGCCCTGGACGACGTCGAGATCGGGGCCGGGCTTGAAAGCCGCGGTCTCTTCCGGAAGCGCATAGGTCACGGGCTTGGCGCTGACCGCGACCAGGCTTGCGCCGGATAGTGCGACAGTGAGCGCGAGAAGGGCGATGCGTTTCATGGTCGTCCTCCTCACGCCGCGGTGACAGTCACGGTCTCGACGACGTTGCGCAGATAGCCGGCCGGATTCCACAGCGGCTTCATGGGTTGGGTCTGTCCGTCGTTGCCGGTCGCCCGCACCTTCAGCGCGTGCGGGCCGGCGGCCAGCGTGACCGGAAGCGTCCATTCGCGGAACGAGTACCTGCCGAGATCCTGGCCCAGCCTGGCCGGCGTCCAGCCCGTGCCGCCGTCGGTCGAGACGGCGACCTCCTTGATGCCGCTGCCGCCGTCGAAGGCGATGCCCTTCAGCACGATCGGCTTTCCGGCGGCGACCTTGGCGCCGTCGCCGACGCTGGTGATGAAGGAACGCACGGTGAAGCGCTGGATGGGGATCGTGGCCTTGGGCGCCGTGCCGGGCTCGACGCAATGGCAGTCGTTGTCGGGAATGCGATAGGCGGTCTTCATCCAGAAATTGTCGAACACATGGTCGATGACCGTGATCTCGTTGAGGTGCTTCACCCAGTAGGTGCCGTAATAGCCCGGCACGACCAGGCGCAGGGGAAAGCCGTTGAGGAACGGCAGGTCCTGGCCGTTCATGGCATAGGCCAGCATGACCTCGCCGTCGCGCGCCTGGTCGACATCCAGCGCCTTGGCGAAATCGGGGGTCTTGTCGACGATCGGGCCGTCGAGGCCGTCGAAGGTCACCTGCCGGGCGCCCTTCTGCACGCCCGCGCGGTCGAGCACCGCCTTCAGCGGTACGCCCTTCCAGCGCGCGTTGCCCATGGCGCCGTTGCCGAGCTGGCCGCCGGCGACGCGCGGCTCGAAGAAGCCGCGGCTGTTGCCCGAGCACTGGTTGACCGCGACGACCTCGGTCGAGGGCAGGCGCTTGAGCTCGGCCAGCGACAGTTTCAGGGGCTTGTCGACCTTGCCCTTGACCTCGACGGTGAAGGTGTCGGGATCGATCTCGAGCGGGATGCCGGCGAGGTGGTAGCGCACGAAGAAGGCGTCGTTGGGCGTGATGGGGCCTTCATTGAAGACCGCGAACGGCGTCTCGAGCTGCGGCGGCCGGCTGGTCAGGCCGATCATCGGCCGCTTCTGCGGATATTTGACCAGGGGACGTTCGCCGTTGCCGAAGGGCAAGGTCGCCGTGTCGGCACGCGCCCATCGAGGGACGAGCGTCGTGGCCGGGCCGAGCATCGCCGCTGCGGCGGCCGAGCGCGTGAGCAGGGTCCTTCTGTCGAGCAAGGCAGGCCTCCCTTTCAGAGTCCGGCTAGGCCTTGCGCCGCGTCAGCCAGCCGGACAGGACCAGGGCGCAGGCGGCGACCGTCACCACGATGGTGGCCAGCACGTTGATCTGCGGATCGACGCCCAGGCGTACGCTGGAATAGACCCGCATGGGCAAGGTCTGCGACTGCGCGCCGGCCACGAACTGGGTCAGGATAAGGTCGTCGAGCGACAGGGTGAAGGCCAACAGCCAGCCCGAGCCGACCGCCGGGGCGATCAGCGGTAACGTTACCGTGAGGAAAGTCGTCCAGGGCGTGGCGCCGAGATCCATCGCGGCCTCCTCGAGCGAGCGGTCGAAGTCGGCCAGCCGTGCCTGCACCACGATGGTGACGAAGGCGATGGAGAAGGTCGTGTGGGCGATGGCGATGGTGAGGAAGCCGCGCGCGGGCCCGCCGAACAGCTGCTCGCTGCCGACGAACAGCAGCAGCATGGAGATGCCCATCACCACCTCGGGCATCACCATGGGGGCGATCACCAGGCTGCCGAACAGCGTGCGGCCGAAGAAGGAGGGCACGCGTGCCAGCACATAGCCCGCCGCCAGCCCGAGCAGCGCCGCCAGGGTGGCGCTCGCCAGGCCGATGCGCAGCGACAGCCAGGCGGCCGACAGCATGGCCTCGTTGGCGAGCAGCGCGCTCCACCATTTGGTCGAGAAGCCCGCCCACACCGTGACCAGCCGCGATTCGTTGAACGAATAGACGATGACGATGGCGATCGGCAGGTAGAGGAAGGCGTAGCCGAAGGCCAGCACCCCGAGGGCGAAGCGGGCGCGCCCGATCATGGGCCGGTCCGTCATGGGCGCCGCTCCAGGCTTCTCGCCTGCTGGCGCTGGAACAGGGCGATGGGCCCGACCAGCAGCACCAGCAGGCAGATCGCCACCGCCGAGGCGAGCGGCCAGTCGGCGTTGGTGAAGAACTCGTCCCACAGCACCTTGCCGATCATCAGCGTCCCTGTGCCGCCCAGGAGATCGGGGATGACGAACTCGCCGACCGCGGGGATGAAGACCAGCAGGCAGCCCGCGACGATGCCGGGCAGCGACAACGGCAGGGTGATGGTGAGGAAGGCGGCGATGGGCCTGGCGCCGAGGTCGGCCGCGGCTTCCAGAAGGCTCATGTCGAGCTTCTCCAGCGCGGCGTAGAGCGGCAGCACCATGAAGGGCAGGTAGGCATAGACGATGCCGAGCTGGACGGCCCAGTCGGTGCCGAGGATCGTGCCGGGATTTTCGACCAGGCCGGTCCAGCGCAGGAACTGGTCGATCAGCCCGTTGTCGGCCAGGAGCCCGATCCAGGCGTAGACGCGGATCAGGAACGAGGTCCAGAAGGGCAGGATCACCAGCATCAGCAGCAACGGCCGGCGCCGCGGCGTGGCGCGGGCGATGGCATAGGCCATGGGATAGCCCAGCAGCAGCGTCCCCGCGGTCGCGATGGCGGCGATGCGCAACGAAGAGAGCCAGGCCGCGACATAGAGGTCGTCAGTGAAGAGCAGCTCGAAGTTCCTGAGGCTGAGCCCCAGCGTCACCGGCGGCGCCGAATCGGGCGCGTTGGTGCCGAACGCGATGCCCAGCACCAGCGCGAACGGCAGCAGGAAGAAGACGACCAGCCAGGCGTAGGGCAGGGCGATGACGAGGCGCATGGCTAGACCCTGTCATCCCGAGCGCAGCGAGGGACCTTTCGCGTCGCCTCAAAGGTCCCTCGGGCTTCGCCCTCGGGATGACAGCTTTCGCGGCGTCTCATCATTCCTCCACCTCATGCCCGGCATCGGCGGCCCAGCTCAGCCACACGCGCTGGCCGCGGCGGAAGGCTTCGGCGGTGCGCACGACGTTGGCGGTCGAGACCAGCAGCACGCGGCCGTCGTCGGCGGCGACGCGATGGAGCGAGCGGCCGCCCTCGTAGGCGATGTCGACGATCCTGCCTTCGACGGCATGGGTGGTCGCCGGCCGCTCGGCGCACAAGGCGATCTTCTCGGGCCGCAGCGCCAGCCACCGCTTGCCGTCGTCCGCCGGCAGGATGTTGGCGATGCCGATGAAATCCGCGACGAAGCGCGAGCGCGGCCGCTCGTAGACCTCGTGTGGCGTGCCGACCTGCACGATGCGGCCGAGATCCATGACGGCGAGCCGGCTCGCCATCGACATCGCCTCCTCCTGGTCGTGGGTCACCATGACGAAGGTGAGCCCCAGCTCCTCCTGCAGGCGCACCAGCTCGAAGCGCGTGCCCTCGCGCAGCTTGCGATCGAGCGCGGCGAGGGGCTCGTCGAGCAGCAGGAGTTTGGGCCGCTTGACCAGCGCGCGCGCCAGGGCCACGCGCTGGCGCTGGCCGCCCGAGAGCTGCGAGGGATGCCGGGCGGCATGGTCGGCCAGGCGTACCTTCTCCAGCACCTCGGCGACTCGCGTCCCGATCTCGGCCTTCGGCACTCCCTCGCGGCGCAGGCCGTAGCCGACATTGTCCGCCACATCCATGTGCGGGAAGAGGGCATAGGATTGGAACATCATGTTGACCGGCCGGCGGTGCGGCGGCACGCCGGTCATGTCCTGGCCGTCGATCAGGATGCGGCCGGCGTCGGGCGTCTCGAAACCCGCCAAGAGGCGCAGCAGAGTGGTCTTGCCGCAGCCCGAGCCGCCCAGCAGGGCGAACAGCTCGCCGCGCTCGACGGCGAGGTCGACGCCGTCGACGGCCGTGACCGTGCCGAAGCGCTTGGTGATCCCTTCGATCCGGACGATCGGGTCGCCAATCAATCTAGGGCCTGTTCCAGTTCAATGAGCGCGCGGGACGCGCGCGGTCCGGAAGAGCATGAAGAACGACAGAGCACGGCCTAGTAGCCCGTCTTGACGGTGGTCCACAGACGCGTGCGCTCGCGCACCTGCTCGGCGGTGCCGGCGGTGATGGTGTAGAACCGGGCGCGCACCTCGGGCGGCGGGTAGATCAGCGGGTTGGCGGTGATCGCCTTGGGCATCAGCGCCGTCGCCGCCTTGTTGGCGTTGGCGTAGCCGGTGAGCGCGCTCGAGGCCGCCGCCACCTTGGGCTCCATCATGAAGTCGAGGAAGCTCAGCGCCTGGGCCGGGTCGGGCGCGTCCTTGGGGATGGCGGCGACGTCGATCCACAAGAGCGAGCCTTCCTTCGGGATGGCATAGGCGATGTCCTGCTTGTCCTTGGCCTGGGCGGCGCGGTCGCGCGCCTGGAAGATGTCGCCGGAGTAGCCGAAGACCAGGCAGATGCTGCCGCCGGCCAGCGCGTTGATGTACTCCGAGGAATGGAACTTGCGGATGTAGGGCCGCACGGCCTTCACGACGTCCGCCGCCTTGAGCAGGTCCTCGCGCTTCTTGGAATCGGGATCCAGCCCGAGATATTTCAGCGCCGCCGGGAAGACGTCGGTGGCGCTGTCGAGCATCATGACGCCGCAATCCTTGAACCTGGACACGACCGCCGGATCGAACACCATCTTGAGGGAATCGACCGGCGCGTCGGGCATGCGCTTCTTGATCGCGGCGACGTTGTAGCCGATGCCCGTGGTGCCCCACATCCAGGGGATGGCATGGGCGTTGCCGGGATCGTACTTGGCCAGCGCCGCCATGATGTCGGGGTCGAGATTGCCCAGGTTCTTGAGCTTGGCCTTGTCGAGCGGCCGGAACAGGCCGGCCGCGAGCTGGCGCACGAAGAAGGGCGAGGCCGTCGGCACCACGACGTCGTAGCCCGAATGGCCGGTCTTGAGCTTGGCGTCGAGGATCTCGTTGGAATCGTAGGTCGTGTAGTTGACCTTGATGCCGGTCTGCTGCTCGAAGACCTTGAGCTGGTCCTCGGCGATATAGTCCGACCAGTTGTAGACATTGACCTGGCCCTGGGCGAGGGCGGGCACCGCGACCAGGGCAAGGAGAGAAGCGAGGACGGGCAGACGCATCGGCAGCTCCAGGAAATCACACGCCAAGATATCGATGCTGCAGGCTGCTGTCGCGGGCGAGCGCGTCGGAGCTGCCGGTCCAGACGACGCGGCCCTTCTCGACGATGTGATGGCGGTCGGCCAGGCCGATCAGCGCGCCGACATTCTTGTCGATCACCAGGATGGCCTGGCCCTCGCGCTTCAGCCGGTCCAGGCAGGACCAGATCTCCTGGCGGATCAGGGGCGCCAGGCCCTCGGTCGCCTCGTCGAGGATCAAGAGCTTGGGGTTGGTCATCAGCGCTCGGCCGATCGCCAGCATCTGCTGCTCGCCGCCGGACAGCTGGTTGCCCATGTTGCGCTGGCGCTCGCCCAGGCGCGGGAAGAAGGCGAAGGCGCGCTCGAGCGTCCACGGGCTGGCGTGGCCGGTGCGGTTGGCCGCCGCCGCCAGGAGGTTCTCGCGCACCGAGAGATTGGGGAAGATCTGCCGCCCCTCGGGCACCAGCCCCAGCCCCCGCCGGGCGATGCGGAAGGAGGGCAGGCGGTCGAGACGCTCGCCCTCGAACTCCACCACGCCGCGGCGCGCGTCGAGCAGGCCCATGATGGCGTTGACGGTCGTGGTCTTGCCCATGCCGTTGCGGCCCATCAGGGTCACGACCTCGCCGGCCTCGACGCTGAGCTCCATGCCGAACAGGGCCTGGCTGGCGCCGTAGAAGGCCTGCAGCTCGCGCACCCTGAGCATCACGCCGTTTCCTCGCCGAGATAGGCCTGGCGCACCTCGGGATGGGCGCGGATCTCGTCGCGCGTGCCGCTGGTGATGGCGCGGCCATAGACCAGCACGGTGATGCGGTCGGCGAGCTGGAACACGGCGTCCATGTCGTGCTCGATCAGCAGCATGGCGCGCCGACCCTTGAGGCCCTGCAGGAAGCCGATCAGGCGCTGGCTTTCCTCGACGCCCATGCCGGCCATCGGCTCGTCGAGCAGCAGCAGGCGGGGATCGCCGGCCAGGGCCATGGCGATCTCGAGCTGGCGCTGCTCGCCGTGGCTGAGCGCCGCGGCGGGCATGTCGGCGCGCGCCTCGAGGCCGACCTCGGCCAGGCCGCGCCGCGCCGGACCGCGCAGGCGCTCGTCGCGGCGGGCATCGGCCAAGAAGCGGAAGGAATGGCCGGCATGGGCCTGGACGGCCAAGGCCACGTTGTCGAGGGCGGTGAAATCGCGCAGCACCGAGGTGATCTGGAAAGAGCGCGCCAGGCCCAGCCGCACGCGGGCGTGGGTGGGCAGGCGGGTGACGTCGCGGCCGGCGAAGCGGATGGTGCCGGAGTCGGGCTTCAGGGTGCCGGTGAGCTGGCTCACGAGAGTGGTCTTGCCGGCGCCGTTGGGGCCGATCAGGGCATGGATCTCGCCCGGCCGCACGTCGATCGAGACCGAGTCGGTGGCGACCAGGCCGCCGAAGCGCTTGATCAGGGTGTCGGTCGAAAGCAGCGGCTCAGCCATGGCGGCGCCCCAGCAGGGAATCGATGCCGCCCTTGGCGTACAGCGCGATCAGCACCAGCAGGGGACCGAAGACGATCTGCCAGTATTCGCCCCAGCCCTCGCGACCCAGATCGAGCAGGGGCGGCAGGAGCTCCTCCAGCGCGAAGAAGGCGACGGTGCCGTAGATCGGGCCGAACAGCGTGCCCATGCCGCCCAGCACGACGATGACGATGAGATCGCCCGACTTCACCCACGACATCATGGCGGGCGAGATGTAGGCGCCGTCGTTGGCGAGCAGGATTCCCGCCAGGCCGCCCAGGGCGCCGGCCAGGGTGAAGGCGGCCAGTCGGTAGCGGAACACCGGAAAGCCGAGCGCCGTCATGCGCAGCTCGTTGGACCTGGCGCCGCGGATCACCAGGCCGAAGCGCGAATTGGCGAAACGGCTGGCAAACCACAGCGTGGCGCAGAGCAGCGCGAAGCAGAGCCAGTAGAAGGAGGCCTTGTCGCGCAGGTCGATCAGGCCGCCGAAGCGGCTGCGGCTGATGTTCAGCCCGTCGTCGCCGCCATAGGCTTCGAGGCCGGCGCCGACATAGTAGACGAGCTGGGCGAAGGCCAGGGTGATCATGATGAAGTAAAGGCCGCGCGTGCGCAGGGACAGCGCGCCGATCAGCGCCGCCCAGAGCGCTGCCGCGGCGATGCCGACCGGCCACTGGATCCAGCCGCTCATGATGTCGTTCGCGGCGAGGATGCCCACGGCATAGCCGCCGATGCCGAAGAACATGGCGTGCCCGAAGCTCACCAGCCCGCCATAGCCCAGGATCAGGTTGAGGCTGAGCGCGGCGATGGCCCAGATGACGATGCGCGTGCCGATGGAAAGAAGATAGCGCTGGTCGAAGGTCTGGGTGAGCAGCGGCAGCGCCGCCAGCACCACCAGCAGCAGCGCGGTCACGAGCCCGCGCGGCGTGCGCAGCGCCGCCATCATGGACGCTGGCCGAACAGCCCGGTCGGCCGCCAGACCAGCACGCCGGCCATGACGACGTAGATCAGGACCTGGGAGATGGCCGGCGCGGCGCCGGAGGCGGCGGAGCTGCTGAGGAAGGTCTTCAGCAGATCGGGCAGGAAGGCGCGGCCGACGATGTCGATCTGGCCCACCACCATGGCGGCGACGAAGGCGCCCTTGATCGAGCCGATGCCGCCGATGACGATGATGACGAAGGCCACGATCAGTATGTCGTCGCCCATGCCGATCTTCACGGAGCCGAGTGGGGCGGCCATCAGGCCGGCGAGACCGGCGAAGGCGGCGCCCAGGCCGAACACCAGGGTGAAGAGGAGCTCGATATTGACGCCCAGCGCCGCGATCATGCGCCGGTTGGAGGCGCCGGCGCGGATCAGCATGCCGAGCCGCGTGCGCGCCACCAGCCAGGCGAGCAGGAGGGCGACGGCGGCACCGGCCACGATGATGGCGAAACGGTAGGCGGGATAGGCGACGCCGGGCAGGATCTCGACGGTGTGGGCGAGGAAGGACGGCACGGATATGCTCTTGCCGGCCGGCCCCCACACCGCGCGCACCAGCTCGTTGAAGAACAGGATCAGGCCGAAGGTCGCCAGCACCTGGTCGAGATGGTCGCGGGCATAGAGGCGGCGCATGACGACGGCCTCGACCACGACGCCCAGCAGGAATGTGGCGGGCAGCGCCAGCAGCGCGCCCAGCGCGAACGAGCCGGTCCAGCCGATCAGCGTCCAGGCGATATAGGCGCCCATCATGTAGAGCGAGCCGTGCGCCAGGTTGACCAGGTCCATGATGCCGAAGGTGAGGGTCAAGCCGGCGGCGAGCAGGAACATCAGCAGGCCGAGCTGCACGCCGTTCAGCATCTGGAGCAGCAGATAGTCCACGTTCCTGTCATCCCGAACCGGAGGCGAGGGACCCTTCCTGTTGTCCTGAAGATCCCTCGCTACGCTCGGGATGACAGCGGCGCGAACGCGCCGCTGTCACTTCATCGGGCACTTTTCGTAGTAGGGATCCTTGGCGTCCTTCACCGCCGTGGCGATGGTCTTGACGGTCATCACGCCCTGCGCGTCCTTGACTGCCTCCTGGATGTAGAAGTTCTCGATCGGGAAATTGTTGGTGTTGTACTTGAAGCCGCCGCGCAGCGACTTGAAGTTGGCCTTCTTCAGCTCGGCGCGGAACTTGTCCTTGTTGGAAAGATCGCCCTTCAACGCCTCGGCCGCCGAGGCGATCAGCATGATCGCGTCGTAGCTCTGCGCGCCGTAATAGGAGGGATAGACGCCGTGCTTCTTCTTGAAGTCGGCGACGTAACGCTTGTTCTGCTCGTTGGGCAGGTCGTTGACCCACTCCTGGGCGCCCAGCGTGCCGAGCGCCAGCTCGCCCTGCTGCGGCAGGGTGATCGCGTCGATCGAGAACACCTGATAGAGCGGCACCGTCTTGTTGAGGCCCGACTGCGCCCATTGCTTGACGAACTGAACGCCGTGCGCGCCGGGATAGAAGATGAAGATGCCGTCGGGCTTGGCGGCGGCGACCTTCGCCAGCTCGGCCGAGAAGTCGAGCTGGTCGGGCCACTTGGTGAAGTCCTCGCCGATGATCTTGCCCTTGTAGGTGCGCTTGACGCCGGCCAGCATGTCCTTGCCGGCGGCATAGTTGGGGCCCATCAAATAGAGGCTCTTGACGCCCTTGGTGTTGAGGTACTCGCCCATCGCCATCGGCGTCTGGTCGTTCTGCCAGGAGGTCGAGAAGAAGTTCTTGTTGCAGAGCGCGCCCGCGATCTGCGAGGGGCCGGCATTGGCCGAGATCAGGACGGTGTCGCCCTCGTCGGTCACCGTCTTGAGCGAGGCGAGCAGCACGTTCGACCAGATATAGCCCGCGATGGCCGAGACCTTGTCCTGCTGGACGAGCTTCTCGGACTTCTGCTTGCCGATGTCGGGCTTGAACTGGTCGTCCTCATAGACGATCTCGAACGGCCGGCCGCCCATCTTGCCGCCGAGGTGCTCCTTGGCCAGCTCTACCGAGCGGCGCATGTCCTCGCCGATCGCCGCCTGCGAGCCGGAGAAGGTGCTGATGAAGCCGATCTTGATCGGCTCCTGCGCCGATGCCGGGTGCAGGCCGCCAACTCCCAAGGCAGCCAGCGCCGCAATTGTTGTGGTGCCAAACAATCTGGTTTTCATGATTCCATCTCCCTGCCTGATCCCCATCCCTTGTTGGGCTGCATCAAAGCCGAAAATCCCGTCTGCAACAACGGCTTCTTGGTCGTGCATCAGGTCTGGCGTCCCATCCAGAGCGTTCGTCCTTCCGGCGGACCGTCGAGAGCCAGCGGCTCGAAGCCCTGTGTCCGCCAGAACAGCGCGGCGCCGGCATTCGCGCGGTTGACGCCGACATGGAACGCCCGGGCGCCGCGACCCCTGGCGGCGTCGAGCCAGGCGGCCAGAAGCCTCGAGCCCATGCCACGGCGTTGCAGGCGTGGCAGCAGGTCCATGTGGAGATGGGCCGGATGGTCGGCGAGCACCGCAGGGGGCGTTCGTGCCGGATGATGGATCATGAAGGCCCGCCGCTGGTCCGCCGTCCGCGACTCCGCAGGCACATCGACAGGATCGGGATACTGTCGGCGCAGCGACGGCCACCAGTCCCGCTCGAGCCTGTCTTCCCACGCGCCGGTGTCCGCGATGCCGGCGGCGAAGCCTGCCACGCCCGCCTGATCTTCGACGACGAGCATCAGGCCCGGCTCGAGCAGGGCATAGGGAGCCATGTAGATGTGCCCCATCATCCGGCGATCGCGGTAGAGATGTGAGGCATCGCCGCCCGCCAGCCCGGTCGCGAGGGAGATCGCGTAGCAGGCGTCGAGATCCCTCGCCTCGAAGCTGCGAATCGCCATGGCTCCCGCTAGGACCGCAACCTGAAGCGCTGGATCTTGCCGGTCGCGGTCTTGGGCAGCTCGGGGACGTATTCGACCCAGCGCGGATACTTGTAGGGCGCCAGGGTCTTCTTGCAGAGCGCCATCAGCTCGTCGGTGAGCGCCGGCCCGCCGCCGGCCGCCTGCTTCAGCACGACGATGGCCTTGGGCTTGATCAGGGCGTCGGCGTCGGCATGGCCGACCACGGCGGCCTCCAGCACGGCGGGATGGCCGACCAGGCAATTCTCGATCTCGACCGGCGAGCACCAGATGCCGCCCACCTTCAGCATGTCGTCGCTGCGGCCTTCATAGATGAAATAGCCGTCGGCATCCTGGCGGTAGGTGTCGCCGGTGTTCAGCCAGCCCTCGACCATGGTCTCGGCGGTCCTGTCGGGCTTGTTCCAGTAGTACTTGGCGGTCGAATTCGGCGCGGATCCACAGCCGGCCGCTCGCGCCCTTGGGCACCGGCTCGCCGGCCTCGTCGAGGATGCGCACCTCGTAGCCCGGCACGGGCCTGCCGCTGGTGCCCGGCCGGTGATCGTCGAGCCGGTTGCCGATGAAGATGTGCAGCGCCTCGGTCGAGCCGATGCCGTCCAGGATCGCCGTGCCGGTCTTCTCCTTCCAGCGCCGGAACATGTCGGCCGGCAGCGCCTCGCCCGCCGACACGCAGGCGCGCAGCGAGGGGAAGTCGCGCGGCCTGGCGTCGAGCGCGGCAAGCTGGGCGGCGTAGAGCGTCGGCACGCCGTAGTAGAGCGTGGGCTTGAAGGTGTCGATGATCTCGAAGGTCGTGTCCGGCGTCGGGCGGCGGTCGTCGAGGATCGCCGTGCCGCCCGTCCACAGTGGGAAGGTCATGCCGTTGCCCAGCCCATAGGCGAAGAACAGCTTGGCGGCCGAGTAGCTCACGTCGCGCTCGGTCACGCCCAGCACGCGCACGCCGTAGAGCTCGCTGGTCACCACCATGTCGCGCTGGGCATGGACGGCGCCCTTGGGCCGGCCGGTCGAGCCGGAGGAATAGAGCCAGAAGCAGTCGTCGGTCGGCGCGGCGAGATGCGGGTCGAGCGCGGGCGAGGCCTTCGCCATCTCGGCGAGGAAGGCGTCGACGGTCAGGGCCCTTACCGCAACCTGCTTCAACGCCGGTTCGATCTCGCCGGCGAATTCCGTCGAGTACACGACCAGTCGGCAGCCCGAGTCCTCGAACATGTAGGCATAGTCGGGTGCGCGCAGCAGCGTGTTGGGCGGCACCGGCACGATGCCGGCCTTGATGGCGCCCCAGAAGAGATAGAAGAAGGCCGGGCAGTCCTTCACCACCATCAGCAGGCGATCGCCGGGCTTCACACCCAGCGCCAGCAGCGCGTTGCCGGCGCGGTTCACGCGCTCGGCAAGCTCGGCGTAGCTCACCGTCTCATGCGCCGTACGGATCGCCGCCTTGGCGGCGCGGCCTTCGCCGACATGGCGGTCTATGAAAGGCACGGCGACGTTGAAGCGCGACGGCAGCTTCACGCGGAGATCGGGACCGAAGGAGATGCCGGAGGGAAGAGCCATGGGTTCATGTAACCCAACTGGCGGCGGCGTGTCATATCCTACCAAAGTGGACCGGCGGCGGCGGCGCACGTGGCGGCGAACTAATCGCTTGCGACCCTCGGCGATGATGCGCAGACTGTATGCAACAAAGGAAGCCAAACAGGAAACGTCGGGCGCTCAAGAGATAGCTGGCGGCAGACTGCCGGACCATGCCCCTCTGTGTCGAGAGGCATGTCCGGGACGGGCCGCGATGCCCTTTCGGATGACCCGGCGTTCCGTCTGGCCAAGCAGACCCTTAGGGAGGGGCGGAATGTCCAAGGTTGCGCGTGGTGCGTCGGTCGCCGTCATTGGTGTGTTGGCATCGGGCCTCATCGGCGGCACCGCCGATGCCCGCGAACTGATCTACGTCAGCAATATCCCCGCCAAGCATCCGACCCATGCGATCGGGCTCGATCCCTATTTCGAGGCCGTGTCGAAGGCAACCGGTGGCTCGCTCACCTTCAAGAGTTATCCCGGCGGTACCGTGGCGGGCGGCAAGACCGCCGTGAACGCCGTGCAGAACGGCACCGCCGACATGGCGCTGATCGCCGACATCTACACGCCCAACGACCTGCCGGTGAGCACGCTGGTGAGCGACCTCGCCGTCCTCGGCAAGGACGCCCGCGTCATGACCGGCGCAGTCAACCAGACGCTGCTGCTCGACTGCGCCGCCTGCAAGCAGGACTACCTCCGGCACAAGGTGCTGCCGATGGCGAGCTACTCGCTGACGCCGTACCACTTCCTGTGCAGCAAGTCGGGCATCACCAAGCCCGAGGACGTCAAGGGGCGCAAGATCCGCGGCACCGGCTCGATGGGCCAGCTCGTGGCGGCGCTGGGCGGCACGCCGGTCAACATCACGAGCGGCGAGATCTACGAGGCCATGCAGCGCGGCCAGATCGACTGCTCGCTCGGCCCGGTGCCGTGGCTGCGCAGCTACTCGCTGTGGGACATGGCGAAGTTCGTCACCAGCAGCGGCGCCGGCACCTATCACGGCACCAACTTCATCAACATCCGCACCGACACCTGGAAGAAGCTATCGGCAAAGGAACGCAAGGCGATGACCGACGGCCTGCCGCATGCCACGCGGCTGATCGCGGAGGCCTACGAGAAGGACGACGACAACGTGCTGGCCGAGAGCAAGAGCAAGGGCGTCGAACTGGTCGAGGCGACGCCGGCGCTCGAATCGGCAATCGCGGCGTTCCGCGACAAGGACATCCAGCGGGTCATCGAGACGGCGAAGTCGCGCGGCGTCAAGAATGCCGAGGAGATTGTCGAGCAGTTCAAGCGCAACGTCGAGCTGTGGACCAAGCTCGTCACCGAGATCGGCACCGGGACGTGGGACGAGGCGCAGTGGAACAAGTACGAGGCGCTGCTGCAGTCCCAGGTATTCTCCAAAGTGAAGTATCCATAGCGGCTGGCCCGAGAGACGACGCGGTGACGCCGCCGAACCGGCCGGACGCCGGACAGCCCGATGGGGACGAGCCCGGGTCGCTGACGGCGATCGAGCACGGGCTCGACCGCCTCGCGAACGCCCTCATGTGGGTGGGCGGTATCGCGCTCACGCTCATGATGCTGCAGATCTCGGCCGACGTGCTGGGCAAGTACCTGCTGAACCGGCCGATCATCGCCACGCTCGAGATCGTCACCTGGTACTACATGGTGGCGACGGTCTTCCTGCCGGTGGTCTACATCCAGATTCACAAGAAGCACCTGATGGTGGAGCTGTTCACCATGAGGTGGCCGCCGCGGCGCCTGGCCAAGCTCGAGGGCATCGTCGGCATCGTCGGCGCCGCCTATGTCGGAACGCTGGCCTGGCTCACCGGTGTCCACGCGGCGGAGCAGACGGCGGCCGGCGAGATCCAGGACGCGACGTTCTTCGACCTGCCGGTATGGCCGAGCCGTTGGCTTCTGCCTCTTGCGATGGGCGCAATGGCGCTGGTGTTCCTGACACAGGCCTGGCGCGATCTGCGCTTCGGCCTGACCGGCCGGGGCAAGCCGTCGCTGCAGCCGAAGTCGTCGATGGAACTTCCGGTGGAGGAAGCGTGAAGGGCCGCCGCTACCGGACGACCGCTGGGAACGACGCGTGAGCAACCTTGCCGTCGCGCTGGGCGCGCTCGCCGTCCTGCTGGTGCTGATCGGCCTGCGCGTGCCGATCGGCCTCGCCCTGGGCGGGGTCTCGCTGATCGGGCTGATGATGGTGCGCAGCACCGAGGCTGCGCTCGGCATCTTCGCCGACCTGCCGTTCGAGTTCGGCGCCAACTGGTCGCTGTCGGCGGTGCCGATGTTCCTGCTGATGGGGTCGATCGCCTTTCATACCGGCTTGACCGGCAGCCTGTTCAAGGCGGCCCAGCTCTGGCTGAGCGGCCTGCCCGGCGGGCTGGCGGTGGCGACCAACTTCGCCTCCGCCGGCTTCGCGGCGGCGTCGGGCTCCAGCCTGGCGACCGCGGCCGCCATGGGCCGGCTTGCCATCCCGGAGATGCTGAGGATGCGCTACGACCCGGCGCTTGCCACCAGCGTCGTTGCTGCGTCGGGCACGCTCGGCTCGCTGATCCCGCCCAGCATCCTGTTCGTGCTCTATGGCTGGTTCACCGAGACCTCGATCGGCGCCCTGCTGATCGCCGGCATCCTGCCGGGGCTGCTCACCGCAGCGATCTACACCGCGATGATCATCGGTCGTTGCGTCGCCAATCCGGCGTTGGCCCCCAAGATCAAGCAGACGGTGACCTGGGGCGAGCGGATCCGGGTGCTGGGCGAGATCTGGCCGATCCCGCTGCTCGTGCTCGGCGTGATCGGCAGCATCTATTCCGGTGTCGCCACGGCGACCGAGGCGGCGGCGGTCGGCGCGATGGTCGCGCTGCTGATCGCCCTCGGCCGGGGGCGGCTCACCTTCCGGGTGTTCCGGCTCTGCGTCGTGGAGACGCTGGAGAGCACCGCCAGCATCTTCTTCGTGGCGATCGGTGCGCTCCTGCTGACGCGCCTGCTGGCGCTCGCCGGGGTTCCCACCATCATGGCGCAGTCGGTGGCCGCGATCGGGCTCGACCCGTTCTATCTGATCATCGGCGTTTCGATCATCTACCTGATCCTGGGCTGCTTCCTCGACCCGCTGGGCCTGATGCTGCTCACCCTGCCGGTATTCCTGCCGATGTTCGAGGCCGCGCATCTCGACCTGATCTGGGTCGGCGTGATCGTCGTGAAATACATCGAGATCGGCCTGCTGACGCCGCCGGTCGGACTCAACGCCTACGTCGTCAAGGGCGTGGTCGGCGACGCGGTGGCGTTGACCACCATCTTCCGCGGCCTCGCCTGGTTCCTCGCCGCTGAAGCGGTGATCATGGTGCTGCTGATCGCCTTTCCGGCGATCTCGACCTACCTGCCGTCGCAGATGGCGCCGTGAGGCGGCCGCGCGGTGTATCGCCGACCGCCATGGTATAGGCTGTCCGGCAGGCCAGGAGGAGAGTGAGTCATGCCCGTCGTCGATTATGCGGCATTGCCCGAGTTTCCCATGCGCGCCGGGATCACCGGCAAATGGATCGTCGGCCGTGAACAGGGGTCGACAGGGTTGAGCGTGCTTTCCAACACCGTGGAGCCGGGCGTCGCCGTGCCGCGGCATCTTCACGAGTACGAAGAGGTCGTGCTCGTCGAGGCCGGCCGGGTATGGGTCGACCTCGACAGGGAACGTGTGACGGCCGGGCCGGGCCAGTCGGTGATCATTCCGCCGCACACGCCCCATGCTTGGGGCGCCGTGGGGCCCGATCCCGTGCGCGTCCTGTTCATCTGGCCGGTGCTGGAGCCTTTCGCGCCGGGCAAGAGCACCTACCTCGAAGGCGCCCCGCCCGCCGTTGGCTGAGGCGAGCGCCCCGAGCCGTCCCGGCTCGGGGTTCCGGCGTCGGCCGACCTTGCCGGGTCAGGCCGGCTTCAACATCTGGACCCGGTAGCTCCCTTCGGCGGTCTGCTTTCCAACCGGTTCGAGACGGATGATCGCGGCGCGGACGGTGACGCTGTTGCCGCTGGCGACCGTGTAGGTCCTTCCCGCGGAGATGCTCGACTCTGCTTCTTCTTCCTCGTCCTCGTCCTCGTCGTCGTCTTCCTCTTTGCTCTTGTCCGCCTCCTCTTCGTCGCCTTTGGACTCCTCGTCCTCGTCTTCCTGCTCTTCCTCTTCCGCGTGCTCGTCTTCCTCGTCCACGAAGAGCGCCGCCTCGGCGGAATCGTGGCAATGCAGCACGACGACGCCGTCGGAAACCTCGACCGTCGTGAGGGCCATGAGCTCGTCGTCCTGCAGATCGACGATCGTGCTGCTGGTCATGTAGCGATCGCTCTTGCGCAGCCGGAAGATGCCGGTTGCCACATCGGGAAGTACCTTGTTGTCCATGCTGTTACCTCTTCGATCAGGCGGGACGTACGCCTTCCGTCGTCCGCCCGCCAAGGGCTAGCAATCCCGGCTTTGGGGAATGATTGACCTGCGATGAAAATTGCAGGTCAGTTCGAAGACGGTGCCGGGACAGTCAGTTGAAGCGGACGTACTCGAAATCCGCAGGCTGGCCGTTGATGCCGCGTGCCGGCGGGGCGATCCAATGGGCGAACCGGCCGGGTTGGACGACGGCCGGGCCCATCAGCGAGGTCACGTAGGCGCGGTCCTCGTCGGTCGGCAGCCACCTGCCTTCGTTGGCCTGCCAGTCGGCCTCGTCCAGCAGCTTGCCGTCGGGCGAGACACGCAGGCCGGCGAAGGCGCCGATGCGGCGGTTGAAGGCGCGGTGCGGCAGCTTGAGCTCGAAATCGACGCCTGCCTTCTCGATGGCCTTGTTCCAGCGCAGCACGCCGCGCGCGCAGTCCTCGATATAGTCCTGGCGCAGCCGCTCGTTCAGCGCCTGCAGGGCCGGCACCGTCTTCTTGACGATGCGGCCGTCCTCGACCGTGTCGATGTCGTAGGTCGAGTGGGTCAGCAGATGGTCGTCGTCGATGCGGGTCTCGAGGAAGCGGCCCTTCACCCCCATCGTGTAGTAGTTGGCGGCGTTGGTTGAGGCCTCCTGGCCGAACAGGTCGAGCGACACCGAGAAGTGGAAGTTGAGGTACTTCTGGAGGGTCGCGAGGTCGATGGCGCCCACGCCACGCACGTCGTCGGTCTTGTGTCCCTTCATGAGCTCGCAGGTGCGCTGGACGATGCGGCCGACGCCGGTCTCGCCCACGAACATGTGATGCGCCTCTTCGGTCAGCATGAAGCGGCAGGAGCGCGACAGCGGGTCGAAGCCCGATTCGGCCAGCGAGGCGAGCTGGTACTTGCCGTCGCGGTCGGTGAAGTAGGTGAACATGAAGAAGGAGAGCCAGTCCGGCGTCTTTTCGTTGAAGGCGCCGAGGATGCGCGGCTTGTCCGGATCGCCCGAGTGGCGCTCCAGCATGGCCTCGGCCTCCTCGCGGCCGTCGCGGCCGAAATAGGCGTGCAGCAGGTAGACCATGGCCCACAGGTGCCGGCCTTCCTCGACATTGACCTGGAAGAGGTTGCGCAGGTCGTAGAGCGAGGGCGCGGTCTTGCCGAGCAGGCGCTGCTGCTCGACCGAGGCCGGCTCGGTGTCGCCTTGCGTCACGATCAGGCGGCGCAGGGTCGAGCGCAGCTCGCCCGGCACGTCCTGCCAGGCGGGCTTGCCCTTGTTGTCGCCGTAGGCGATCTGGCGGTTGGGGTCGCGCTCGGCCAGGAAGATGCCCCAGCGGTACTCGGGCATCTTCACGTAGCCGAAATTGGCCCAGCCGTTGGCGTCGGTCGACACGGCGGTGCGCAGATAGACGTCGAAAGCCGACGTACCCTCCGGCCCCATGTCCTTCCACCAGCCGAGGAAGTGTGGCTGCCAGTTCTCCAGCGCGCGCTGCAGGCGGCGGTCGCTCGAGAGATCGACGTTGTTGGGAATGAGCTGGCTGTAGTCGATGGCCATAAGTGCCTCCTTACGCCCGCTTGCGGTCGTACTTGGATTGCTTGCCCGTGCCGTAGAGTTTCAGCGCGCCCTCGGGGCCGGTCGCGTTGGGGCGCTGGAAGATCCAGTTCTGCCAGGCCGACAGGCGGGCGAAGATCTTGGTCTCCAGGGTCTCCGGCCCGGCGAAGCGCAGGTTCGCCTCCAGGCCGATCAGGCCGTCGGGCGAGAAGCCGGCGCGCTCCTCGACGGCCAGCCGTACCTCGTCCTCCCAGTCGATGTCGTCGGGCGTGAAGGTGACCAGTCCCAGCCCGTCGGCCGTCTCGGCGTCGAGCGCCTCACCGATCTCGCCCTTGAGCTCGTTGACGCGGCTCGGCTCGGCCAGGAAGCGCGAAGCGAGACGCGTCAGGCCGTTGCCCATGGGGTAGGGGCCGAAATTCATCGGCGTCAGCCGGACCGTGGCAGCCGGCAAGTTGGAGCCTTCGAAGGTGCCGTCCAGCATGTAGGAGCGGTCGGCCGCCAGCACGAGCTCGAGCAGCGTGCCGGCAAAGCACGAACCCGGCTCGACCAGCGCGATCAGGCTGCGCGAGCTGACGTCGAGCCGCTTCAGCGTGCGCTTCCAGTAGAGCACGATCTCGTGGACCAGCCAGTTCGATCGCTCCTTGTCGAGCAGCGCATCGTAGGCCTCGACCACGGCGGCATCGCCCTGGCTTTGCAGCACCCACGTGCCGATCTCGGTCTCGTTCAGCCGCAGATGCATCATGGCGTCGTCGAACTCGCGGGCCAGCGCCAGCGGCCAGAAGGCGGCCCCCTGCGCCTGGATCGCCGCGGCGTCGGCCGGCGGCGCGGCGGCCGGACCCTTGATGCGGAACTTCGCGACGCGCTGCTCGCGGTCGATCTCGATGGCGAGATGGCCGTAGCGCATCGTGTCGCCCTCGATGGTGCGCTCGACGGCCGGCAGGGCAATGCCCTTCGCATCCTTCGGCCGCTTCGATTTGGCTGCGATCTCCGCCGCGATCTTCCTGGTCTCGTCGGCGAGTTTGCTCGGCGGGATCAGCTCATCGACCAGCCGCCATTCGCGCGCCCGCTTGCCGCGCACGCCTTCCGCCGTGGTGCAGAAGAAGTCGGCGTGATCGCGGCGCACCAGGCGCTTGTCGACCAGGCGCGTCAGCCCGCCCGTGCCGGGCAGCACGGCGAGCAGCGGCAGCTCGGGCAGCGACACCGCGCTCGAACCGTCGTCGGCCAGCAGGATCTGCTCGCAGGCCAGCGCCAGCTCGTAGCCGCCGCCGGCGGCGATGCCGTTGATCGAGCAGATGTAGCGCTGGCCGGAGTTCGCGCTGGCATCCTCGATCGCAAGACGCGTCTCGTTGGTGAATTTGCAGAAGTTCACCTTGTGATCGTGGCTCGAGAGGCCAAGCATGTTGATGTTGGCGCCGGAGCAGAAGATGCGGTCGCGCAGGGAGCGGATCACCACGGCACCGACCTCGGGATGCTCGAAGCGCAGGCGCTGCACGGCATCCGCGAGCTCGATATCGACGCCGAGATCGTAGGAATTGAGCTTCAGCTTGTAGCCCGGACGCAAGCCGCCATCCTCGTTCACGTCCATGGTGAGGTAGGCCACGCCGTCCTCGAAGCCGAGCTTCCAGTGGCGATAGCGGTCGGGCGAGGTCCTGAAGTCGATGGGCGCGGCTTCGGCCATGGCGTTTCCTATTTGAGTAATTCGGTACTGAAATACGTATTTACTTTCCACGGCGCAAGAGCATTCTGTGGACGGAAGATGGTCTCGATTCGCCCCGCCCAGGTCCCTGATTTACCTGCCGTTTCCGCTCTGGACCGGCGGCTGACCGGATCCGACAAGCCGGACTACTGGCAGGCCATGCTGGCGCCGGAGCGTCATTTCCTGGTGGCGGAAACGGAGAAGGGGGCGTTGGCGGGGTTCATCGCGGGAGAGGTGCGCGCCTGGGAGTTCGGCCAGCCGGCCGCGGGCTGGGTGTTCGCCATCCAGATCGAGCCGAGGCTGCGGCTGAAGGGCGTCGGCAGCGCGCTGTTCGAGGCGCTGGTTGCCCGCTTCAAGGCCGAGGGCGTGACGCGCGTGCGCACCCTGGTCGACCGCAAGGACCATCTGATCCTGTCCTTCTTCCGCGCCCAGGGCATGGTGGCCGGACCGTCCCTGCAGCTCGACAAGGAACTCCCGTGAGGGCATCGGCGTGAAGCTCCAGACGGCGACGCGGCTCGGCCTCTACGCCACGCTCGAGCTGGCGCGCGATCCCGAGCGTACCTTGTCGTCCGCCGACCTCGCCGAGCGCTTCGGCGTGTCGACGCATCATCTCGCCAAGGTGCTGCGCACGCTTTCGGCCGCCGGCCTGGTGCGGGCCGAGCGCGGCGCGTCGGGCGGCTACCGCTTCACCGGCAATCGTCGCCGCACGACGCTGATGGACGTCGTGGCCCTGTTCGAGCCTGCGCCCGGCCGGCGGGCCAGGGAACCCGGCGAGGACACCGACATCGGCGGCGCGCTACAGCGCGTGCTCATGGAGATTGACGAGATCGCCGAGGCCACGCTGCGTTCGGTCAGTCTTGAGACAATGCTGAAGTATCCGGCATTGCAGAAGCGAGGTCGCCCGCCGATCAGTTCGGCGGCGATCCTGCCGAGGACCACGGATCGATGAGTTCGATGCCGAGGCCGCGAAAGTCGGCAACGTTATGGGCTGCCAGCGCGCAGTCATTGCCGGCGGCGATACCGCGTGTCGCGCAAATCGGCTTCCAGGCCCTTGCCGTGACGCTTGGCGCGCCGCTCCAATCCAAGTGATATCTCGATATCAACAACAGGATATCGCTCACTTTGTCCCTTTCCACCCGTCGCGCGTCTGCGGCAGCTTCTTCTTGAGCAGCGCGCCCGCTACGACATTGCGCAGCACCTCGGCGGTGCCGCCGCCGATGGTGAACATGCGGACGTCGCGCGCCATGCGCTCCAGCGGCAGCTCGCGCGAGTAGCCGCGCGCGCCGAAGAACTGCAGCGCCTCGTTCACCACCTGGATGGCGCTCTCCGAAGTGAAGACCTTGGCCTGCGCCGCCAGCAGCATGTCCGGGAAACCGCCTTCGCCGCTGCGCGCCGCGTTGTAGACCAGCGCCTGCGCCGCCGAGAGCTTGATCGACATGTCGGCCAGCTTCCATTGCAGGCCCTGGAACTCGTTGATCGGCCGGCCGAACTGGTGGCGTTTCTCCGACCAGTCGAGCGCGAGCTGGTAGGCGCCCTCGGCGATGCCCAGCGCCACCGTGGCGGCGCCGACCCGCTGGCTGTTGTAGGCGGTCATCAGGTCGGCGAAACCCTTCTTCAGCCCGCGCGGCGGGATCACGAGCGCCGAGGGCGGCAGCTCCATCTCCTCGAAGTCGATCACAGCCTCGGGGATGCCGCGCAAACCCATGGTCGGCTCGCGCTTGGTGATCTTCAGCCCCTGGGTCTCGTCACGGATGGCCAGGAAGCCGCCGATGCCTTCCTCGTTGCCTTCCTCGTCGTGGACCTTGGCGAAGATCAGGTGCAGGCGCGACACGCCGCCCCCGGTGATCCAGTGCTTGCGGCCGTTCAGGACATAGCGGTTGCCCTTCTTGTCGGCGCGCGTGGTCATGCCGTTGGCGTCGGAGCCCGCCTCGGGCTCGGTGATGCAGATGGCGGGCTTGTCCCCCGCCAGCACCATGCCGGCCGCCATCTTCTTCTGCTCTTCCGAGCCATAGGCCATCACGGCGCTGATCGCGCCCATGTTGGTCTCGACGGCGATGCGGCCGGTGACGGCGCAGGCCGACGACAAGGCCTCGATGGCCAGCACGGCATCGAGCCAGCCTCTGCCCTGGCCGCCATATTGCTGCGGGATCGTCATGCCGATCAGCTTGGCGTCCTTCAGCAGGTCGACATTGTCCCAGGGATATTGCTCGGTGCGGTCGACCTCGGCCGCCCGCCTGGCCACCGGGCCGGCGGCCAGCTCGCGGGCCCGCGCCTGCAGCTTCAGTTGGTCGGGCGACAATCCGGAGGCATTCATGCGGGCTTTCCCTGGTCGTTGGGGTCGATGCTGAAGAGTGCGACCGCGTCGCCGCGGCCGCGCACGGTAACGCTGCCGAGGCTCCTGAAGACGAAGCGATCGCCGCAAGCCTCGCGCGTGGTCTGCGACACGAGAATGCGCGTGCCGTATTGCTTGTTCAACTCCTCCAGACGCGCCGCGAGATTCACGGTGTCGCCCAGCAGGGTGTAGCTCAGCCGCTGGCCGGCGCCGACCGAGCCGCCGATCACGTTGCCGGTGCTGATGCCGATCCTGGTATCGAGCGCCACGCCCTGGTCGCCGAAGGTCCGGCTGCCGACGGCACGCTGGATGTCGATCGCCGCCTGCACCGCTGCGGCGGCGTGGCCGTCGCAAGCGAGCGGCATGTTGAAGGAGGCGAACAGGCCGTCGCCGATGAAGGTGTTGACCACGCCTCCGTGACTGCGGATCGGCGCCAGCACGGTCTCGAGATAGTCGTTCAGCGCCGCCACCAGTTCGTGCGGCGCCAGGTACTGGGCGATGGTGGTGAAGCCCTCGATGTCGGTGAACAGGATCGTCGCCTCGCCGGTCTCGCCGGCCATCGTGCCCTCGCCCTGTCGGCGCAGGATCGTCGAGGCCACGCTTTCGTCGACGTAACGGCCGAACGTCTCGCGGATCTGCACGCGCTCGCGCAGGTCCTTCACCATCCTGTTGAACTGTCCGGTCAACTCGCCGACCTCGTCGTTGGAGGTGACCGGCACCTGGATGTCGAGCCTGCCCCCGGCGACCTCGGTCATGGCGCGCGACAGCGTGCCGAACGGGCGCAGCAGCGAGCGGCCGATGAAGAAGGCGGAGATCGCCACGCCGAGCACCGCCCCGCCGATGTCCACCAGCATCTCATCCTGCAGGCGCTCGCCGCTGTAGGAGAAGAAATCGATGATGATCGCGGCGAGCGGTGCGACGGAGATCACGAGCAGGGCGACGAGGAGCTTCAGCGCGTAGCTGCCGAAGAACAGGCTGAGATTGCGGCCGTAGCGGCTGAAGATGAAGCCGCAGAGCTCGGTCAGGTAGTCGCTGACCACGAAATAGGTGTAGGTGAAGTAGAAGACCGTCAGGACGACGCAGGTTGTCGCGAAGTCGGCGATGGTGGGCTTGGGCAGTTCGACGACCGACGGGTCGACCCAATAGGCCGTCGACAGCCGGAACGCCGAGACCACGAAGGCCAGGATGGCCACGTAGCGCGCCGTGAGCAGCGGAAGCTGGGTGAGGCGACGCTCCGCGCTTTCGAAGGACGCCTGGCCCTCGAGGAACAGCCGGATCGGCTCGAACAGCCGGCGCGCGATCAGCCAGTTTGCGCCGAGCAGGAGCAGGGCGCCGAATCCGCCCGTGCGCCAGAGATTGGACCACGTGGAAGTGGAGGCGGCGAAGATCACGGTGATGGCGAGATCGAGGAAGAAGATCGACGTCGCCATCCACAGGTAGCGTCGTCGGATCGCCGCGATTTCGGCGGCAGTCGCCGGCTCCGGCGCGCTCACGCGGACAGTCCGACGCGATAGACGACGACGTTGCCCTCATGGCCGCGCACGTCGGTCTCGCCCAGCCTTTGGCAGCTCTCGTAGGCGTCGGCCGCGCGCACGGTGCTTTCGGTGGCGAGGATCGCCGTTCCGAACTGCTTGTTGAGCTGCTCGACCCGCGAGGCGATGTTCACGGCGTCGCCCAGCAGCGTGTAGTTGAGGCGGTTCTCGGCGCCGATCGTGACGCCGATCACCGTGCCGGTGTTGATGCCGATGCGGGTGCGCAGCGCGGCGGCGCCGGCCAAGGGCGCGGCGGCCAGCGCCCGCTGGATCTCGAGCGCGGCGGCGAGCGCGGCGGCCGCATGGTTGTCGAGCGGCAGCGGCAGGTTGAAGGAGACGAAAAGGCCGTCGCCGATGAAGGCGTTGACCACGCCGCCATGGCGCTGGATGACCGGCACCACGGCGCCGAGATAAGCGTTCAGGAGGGCGGCGACCTCGGCCGGCGGCAGGCGTTCGGAAAGGCCGGTGAAGCCCTCGATGTCGGTGAACATCAGCGTTGCCTCGCCGGTGGTGTCGACGACGCGGCCCTTGCGTTCATGGTCGTCGAGGATCGCGGTGACGACGCTGCTGCTCACATACTTGCCGAAGGTGTCGCGCAGATACTGGCGCTCCGACAGGCCTTCGACCATCTCGTTGAAGCGTCCGGCGGCGTGCCCCATCTCGTCGTCCGACGTCACCGGCAGACGCACGCCGTAGTCGCCGCCGGCGACGCGGTGCATGCCGCGATCGAGCCGGGCGATCGGCCGCGTCAGCGCCCGGCTGATCCAGAAGTAGATGAAAATGGTTCCCGTGACGGCGGCGACCACGTCCATGGTCGCCTCGCGCAGCAGCCGCTCGCCGCTGTAGCTGGCGATGTCGGCGGCCAGCAGCGCCATGCCGGCGAAGGCGGCGAACAGGATGGCGAGGCCGATCTTGCGGCGGAAGCGGCCGTGGAAGATTCGAAGATTCACGCCGCGCGTCTCGAACAGGTACTCGCACAGCCGGTCGAGATAGGCGCTGACGACGAAGAAGGTCAGCAGGACGTTGAAGCCGGTGACGACGGCAAAGGAGGTGATCGTGTCGGCCCAGGTCGGAACGTCGAGCGGGGCGCCGAAGGTGACGCCCAGCCGGGGCGACAGCAGGCGCAAGGCCATCATGGGCGTGTACAAGACCGCCATGACCGCCGCCGAGCGGCGCGGCAGGTTGGAAAGCGAGTGTTCGACCTCGGCGAAGGTGAGTTCACCCGAGATGAAGCGGCCGATGGGGCGGATCAGGACGTAGCCGCCGAGACCGACCCCGACCAGCAGGAAAGCGGCCGACAGCAGCGCCGTCGGCAGCACGATCTGGGGCGCCTCGTTGACGGCCGCATAGGAACACAGCGTGACCATGTCGATCACGAACGGCACGGCCATCGCCAGGAAATAGCGGCTAAGCATGGCGCCCGGCGCCGCGCGCGATACCGCGTCGGTCGATGCAGTCATTCCGGCGCGTATATAAAGCGGATCGGGGCGGAGCGAAACGCCCCGATCCGTGCCTCGCCGGGCCGCGAGCCGATCAGGCGGTCAACTGGCGCGCGGTGATGCTGTACTTGAACTTGTCCGGGTCGAGGGAATCGAGGAAGCCATTGCCGTTCTCGGCCTGCGGATACATCAGGAAGGCGATGGGCGGCTGGTTGGAGCCGGGCAGCGTCACGTCGTGGGCGTCGTTGAAGGCGACCCAGTTGCCCTCCCAGGCCCCGAACAGCGCCTTGCGCGCCGCCACGACCTTGGGATCGGTCATCGCGAGATTGCGGGGCGGCTCCTCGAGCACGACCTTGCGCACGTCGGCCGGATCGACCGGCGTCCAGCCGCTGCCCCGGAGCCAGACCTCGGCGCGGCAATGCTGCGCCTTGGTGACGTTCTCCGAACCCGCGCCCAGCGCCTTGAAGCCGAACTGCGAAGGCACCACCCGGATGCCGTAGACGTCGCGCGCCGGCAGGCCGACCGAGCGCGCGAGGCCGACATAGAGCGCATTGAGGTCGGCGCACTTGCCGTTGAGGTTGCCGGTCTTGATCATGGTGGTGATGTCGCCCACGCCGCAGCCCAGCGTCTTGGGATTGCGGAAAGTGTTCTCGACCACCCAGTCGTAGAGCGCGCGCGCCTTGGCGACGTCGTCCTGCTTGCCCTTGACGATGGCCTCCGCCGTCTCCTTGACGATGCCGTCGGTCGGCAGCAGGTCGGTGGCGGCGAGGTTGAGCTTGCGCTCGGCGTCGCTCAGCGGCGGCGCCGATCCCTTGCCCGGAACAACCGACCGGTCCTGCGTCTGCACCTGCGCGGTGACCTCGATCAGCGGCGCCTGCTGGCCGGCCGCCCATTCCACGCGCAGCATCTCCGCGCCATACAGCGGATCGCGCACGCGCTCGGCCACCTTGGCGTTGCCCGTCCAGGTCACGGTGCCGGGACGCTGCCAGTCGGCCGCAGCGAAAGTGGGCAGCGGGATCCACGCCTTGGTGGCGCCGCCCGTCGGCTCGACCCGCGTGGTCAGCACGTAGGTGCGCCAGCCCTTCGGCGCCGGCGCGAAGACGACCCCGGCCGATGCCAGACGCGGCGCCAGACCCAACGCGCCGGCGGCGACGCCGGCCTTCAACATGTCACGACGATTCATCTTCACTCCTCCCGCGGCGCTGTCTGCCGGGGAAGGGCGGGCATCCCGACGACGGGACTGTCCAAGCCATCCCGGACAAAATCCGCACCGCACGCGGCAGCGGTCTGTATCGGAAGGCCGGAGAATTGCAGGCCTCCGGCTCGGCCGTCAACCATCACAGGCCGAGATAGGCCTGCCGCACGCGATCGTTACCCAGCAGTTCCGCGCCGCCGCCGCTCAGCTCGATGCGGCCATTCTCCAGGACATAGGCGCGATGGGCGATCCTGAGCGAGGCCATGACGTTCTGCTCGACCAGCAGGATGGTGAGGCCCTCGTCCCTCAGCCGGCGCACGATGCGGAAGACCTCCTGGACGATGGCGGGCGCCAGGCCGAGCGACGGTTCGTCGAACATGATGAGCCGCGGCTGGCCCATCAGGCAGCGGCCGATGGCCAGCATCTGCTGCTCGCCGCCCGACAGCGTGCCGGCGGCCTGACGGCGCCGCTCCGACAGGCGGGGGAAGAGGGCGAACACGCGCTCCAGCGTCTGCTTCTCGGCTGCCCGTGCGCGACGCGGCGTGGCGCCCATCTCGAGATTCTCCAGCACGGAGAGGTTGGGGAACACCTGGCGGCCCTCGGCGACATGGCCGATGCCCACTTCGCAGACGCGATGGGAGGGCCAGCCCGAGATGTCGACGCCGTCGAAGCGCACCCGGCCGTGCGCCGGCTTCTCGATGCCGTGGATGGCGCGGATCAGCGAGCTCTTGCCGGCACCGTTGGCGCCGACCATGGCCACGATCTCGCCGGCCGCGATCTCGAGCGAGACGCCGCTCAGCGCCTGCGCGTCGCCGTAGTAGAGGTCGAGCTGGTCGACCTGGAGAAGAGGCTCGCTCACGAGGCCTCCTCCTCGCCCAGATAGACATCGAGCACCGCCTGGTGACGCACGATCTCCTGCGGTGTGCCGTGGGCGATCTTCTCGCCGTAGCTCACCACCACGACTTCCGCCGCCAGCGCCATGACGGCGCGCATGACGTGCTCGATCAGCAGGATGGTGAGGCCGGTGCGCGCATTGAGCTCGCGCAGGAACGCCACCATGACATCGACCTCGGTTGGGCGCAGGCCCGCCATCACCTCGTCGAGCAGCAGCAGCCTGGGTTCCGTTGCCAGGGCGCGCGCCACTTCCAGCCGCTTGCGGTCGGGCAGGGTGAGGCTTTGGGCGAGCTGGTGACGGCGGTCGAAAAGACCCAGGCGGTCGAGAATGGCGGCGGCGCTGGCGCGCGCCTCGGCGAGATGCGGCTTGCGGTGCAGCGCCCCGACGGTGACGTTCTCCAGGACGCTCAGGCCCTTGAACGGCTTCACAAGCTGGAAGGTGCGGCCGACGCCGGCGTCGCATACGCGATCGGGCCTCAGCCCCGAGATCATCTTGCCGTCCAGCCTCACGGCGCCGGCGTCGGGGGCAAAGACGCCGGCGATCATGTTGAAGATCGTGGTCTTGCCCGCGCCGTTGGGTCCGATCAGGGCGTGGATGGCGCCGGCGGGCACGCCGAAGCTGACATCGTGCACCGCCCGCAGGCCGCGGAAGCTCTTGCCCACAGCATCGAGCTCGAGCCGCGCGCCGCTCACGGCCGCCTGTCCCCAAACCCGAGCTTGTCGGCCAGCCAGGGCCATATGCCGGCCGGCCGATACATCACGATCACCAGCAGGGCGAGGCCGTAGAAGATCTGCTTGATGCCCGGGATGCCCAGCACGTCGCCCAGATCGGTGAAGGCTTCGCCGAGGCCCGTCAGCACGACGGCGCCGACGATGGGGCCGAACAAGGTGCCCAGCCCGCCGATGATCGGCGCCAGGGTGAACTCGATCGAGCGGCCCATGGCGAAGGCCGTCTCGGGGAAGAGGTTGTTGTAGTAGAAGGCGTTCCAGACGCCGGCCAGCGCCGTCAGCGCCGCAGAGATCATGATGGCGATCATCTTGCAGCGCAGGACCGGCACGCCGACCGCCTGGGCGGCCTCGGCATCCTCGCGGATGGCGAGCCAGTAGCGGCCCAGCCGGCTTTCCAGCAGCGCGCGGCAGAGAATGAAGGCGCCGGCGGCAAGGGCGAGGATCACGTAATAGAAGAGCACCGGCCCGCCGCGCAGGTTGGCGATGTCGGTGCCGGCCTGGACCTTGAGGAACAGCCCGCCCGATCCGCCCGCCCATGCCCAATGGTCGAAGGCGAGGCGCGTGAACTCGCTGAAGGCGATGGTGAGCAGCGCGAAGTAGACGCCGGCCAGCGAGAAGCGGAAGCCGAGATAGCCCACGACCGCGCCGGCCAGCACGGCTGCGGCGACGGCCGCGAACAGGCCGGCCCACGGCCCGATGCCGTAGTGGAAGAACAGGCCGGCCGCGATATAGCCGCCCAGCCCGGCATAGAGCGCGTGGCCCAGCGAGAGCTGGCCCGCGAAGCCCATCAGGATGTTCCAGGCCTGGCCGACATAGGCGAAGTAGAGGATCAGGATCAGGACCGAGAGCCAGTATTTGCCCAGCACGGCCGGCGCCAGCAGCAGCAGGACCAGCAGCGCGCCCAGCCCCCACAGGGTGCGCGGCGGCGCGCCGCCCCACAGACGCTGCCGGGAAGCCTGGGCGAGGCTCATGCGCTGCTCTTGCCGAACAGGCCCTGCGGCCGCAGCAGCAGGACCAGGATCAGCAGCCCGAAGCTGAACATGCTCTTGAGCGAGGGTTGCAGCAGCAGGCCCGCCACCGCTTCGCTGACGCCGATCAGCAGCCCGCCCATCAGCGCGCCGGTCATGCTGCCCAGCCCGCCCACGATCACGATCACGAAGGCGAGCAGCGTGTACTCGCTGGCGAGGAACGGCGTCACCGGGATGATGGTGATCATGAGCGCGCCGGCCGCGCCGACACAGGCTGCGCCCACGCCGAAGGTGAAGGCGTAGAGACGGCGCACGTCGAGGCCGACCACCAGCGCGCCCATGTGATTGTCGGCGGCGGCGCGGATCGACTTGCCGGTGCGCGTGCGGGTGAAGAAGAGCCACAGCAGCCCGGCGATGACGACGGCGGCCAGCGCCGCGTGCAGGCGCACGGCGTCGAACACCAGCGGGCCCAGCTCGTAGGAATCGAACTGCAATTCCATCTGGACGCCGCGCGAGTCGGGGCCGGCGATGGCGAGGCAGGCATTGACCAGCAGGATGGCGACCGCCAGCAGCAGCAGGAACTGCTGGTGCTCGGGCCGTCCGATGAAGGGCGAGATCAGGCTGCGCTGCAGGGCGTAGCCTGCGAAGAAGAACAGAACGGCGATCACCGGCAGGCTCAGCATGGGCGAGATCCCGAGATACTCGAAGCCCATCCAGGCGAGATACATGCCGACCACCATCATCTCGCCGTGCGCGAAGTTCACCACCCGCATGACGCCGAAGATCACCGACAGGCCGAGCGCCATCAGCCCGTAGACCATGCCGGTCAGCAGGCCCTTGGTGACGGCCTGCGCGAGGGAGAGGAGGAAGTCGGCGGTCAAAACGTCAGGTGCGCCGCTTGTCGTTCCAGCCGGGCATGGGGAAGACGAGCGGGGCGGCGGCCGAATCGAGCGGCAGCACGACGGTCGGCTTGCGCTTGAGGTTCTCGACCGCGGCGGCCTTGATGTTGACGTTCTGGCCCTTGGCGTCGAACTGGATCGGACCGCCCACCATGACGTGCTGGTCGATCTTGATCTTGCGCAGCGCGTCCATCAGCGCGTCTGACTTGGTCGACTTCGCCGCCAGCCAGGCTTGCGCGGCGATCAGCATGGCCTCGAAGGTGAAGCCGCCGTTCAGGTCGAGCTGGTCCTTGGGGAACCTGGCGACATGGCGCTTCTCCAGCGCCTGCGTCATGGCGGTCCTGGGATCGAGCCACGGCACGTTGGAGATCATGAAGTCGCCGTACTTGCCCATGGTCTTGAGGAAGTCCTGCTCGTACAGCCCCGGCGCGCCGGGATTCATGACTTCCATCGGTTCCCAGCGCTGCTTGACCATCTCCTGGACGATCAGCTTGGCGTCGTTGAGGCGGCAGACCGGCAGGAGCAGCTCCGCCTTGGTCGCCTTTGCCTTCGCGACCTCGACCGACAGGTCCTTGGCGGCGGGATCGTAGCTGATCGTCTCGACGATCTGGTAGGGCATGTCGAGCTTGGGAAACAGCGCCTTGATGCCGTTGATCATCGCCGTGCCGAACGTGTCGTTGACGCTCATCAGCACCGCCGTCTTCGGCGTCTTGCCCGAGACCTTGAAGATCTCCTTGTGCAGGGCGAGCGCGCCGGTGATCAGCATCGGCGCGGTCGGGAAGTTGCGCACGACGAACTTGTAGCCCTGCTCGGTGATCTGCGGCGCCGCCGCGATGTTGACGATCAGCGGAATGCCGTGCTGCTCGGCGACCTGGGCGATGGCGATGGTCTGGCCGGAGTCGAAGGCGCCGACCAGGACGTTCGCGCCGGCATCGATCGCCTTCTCGGCCTGGGTGCGCGCCACGTCGGGCTTGGTCTCGGTGTCGTAGTTCACGATGTCGAGCTTCACCGGCATCTTCATGTCGGCGAAGACGTCGTTGGCGATGTCGGCGCCGCGGCGGCAGGCCTGGCCGATCTGGGCCTGCAGGCCCGACGTCGGCAGCAGCAGGGCGACCTTGAGATTGGCCGGTGCCTGGGCGGCGGCGTGCCGCAGCGGCAGCGGCGCGCCGACAAGCGCGGCGCCGGCAAGCGCGGTCCTGCCCAAGCGGCGGCGGGTCAATCTGATATGGCCGGTCACGAAAGCCTCCCTTGAAATCCGGCTGGACTATAGAGACGGCTGGCAGGCCGTGCTAGGTCGCCGCCATGACGCTCACGCTCGACGAGCTCAACAGGATGGCGCCCGCGGACTTCGCGGCGGCCGTCGGGGACACGTTCGAACGCGCGCCCTGGGTGGCCGAGGCAACCGCCGCGAAGCGGCCCTTCGCGACGGTGAGCGCGCTGCACCAGGCGATGATGGGCTCGCTCGGCGCCCAGCCGCGCGAACGCCAGCTCGAGTTCCTGCGCGGCCATCCCGACCTCGCCGGCAAGGCCGCCCGCGCCGGGACGATCACCGAGAACTCGAAGGCCGAGCAGGCGAGTGCCGGCCTCGATTCCCTCGGCGACGAGGAATTTGCACGGCTCCGTCTCCTGAACGATGCCTACCGGGTGAAGTTCGGCTTCCCGTTCATGATCTGCGTACGCCGCCACACGCGCGATTCGATCCTGGCGCAGTTCGAGCGGCGGCTCGGCAACGCGGCCGGCGTCGAGTTCGCGTCCGCCCTGCGGGAGGTCCATTACATCACGCGCCTCAGGATCGTGGCCAAGGTCACCGGCGACGGCATGCCGGCGGTCAACGGTCGGCTCAGCACCCATGTCCTCGACACCCATGCCGGCCGCCCGGCCGCGGGAATGGCCGTCGCGCTCTACGAACTGGCCGGCGAGCGTTTCCATCGTATCGCGAGCGCCGTCACCAATGCCGATGGCCGCACCGACCAGCCGCTGATCGCCGGGCGTCCGTTGCCGATCGGGCGCTACGAGCTGCGCTTCGCCGTGGGCAACCACTTTCGCAGCAAGGGTATCGACGGGGGCGATCCGCCTTTCCTCGATATCGTGCCTTTGCGCTTTTCCATCGCCGAGCCGGAGGGGCATTATCACGTCCCATTGCTCTGCACGCCCTGGAGCTACTCGACATACCGTGGAAGTTAAGGAGGAACGAATGACCTACAGCGATGTCTCCCTGATGATCGACGGTGCCTGGACCAAGGGCGCCAACGGCCGCACCATCCCGGTCATCAATCCGGCCACCGAAGAGGTGATCGGCCAGGTTGCGCACGCCGAGAAGAGCGACCTCGATCGCGCCCTTGCCGCCGCCGACAAGGGCTTCAGGCAATGGCGCAAGGTCTCGGCCTACGAGCGCTACAAGATCATGCGCAAGGCCGCCGACCTGATGCGCCAGCGGCTCGACGAGATCGCCACCATGATGACCACCGAGCAGGGCAAGCCCCTGTTCGAGGCCAAGGTCGAGACCAACCTTGCCGCCGACATCATCGACTGGATGGCCGAGGAGGGCCGCCGCACCTACGGCCGCATCGTGCCGGCGCGCGCCGAGAACGTGTACCAGCTCGTCATGAAGGAGCCGGTCGGACCGGTCGCGGCCTTCACGCCGTGGAACTTCCCGATCAACCAGGTCGTGCGCAAGGCGTCCGCCGCGCTGGCCACCGGCTGCTCGATCATCATCAAGGGACCGGAGGACACGCCGGGCTCCTGCGCGCAGCTCATCAAGGCCTTCGTCGATGCCGGCGTGCCGGCGGGCGTCATCCAGCTCGTCTATGGCGTGCCGTCGGAGATCAGCGAGTACCTGATCCCCCATCCGGTCATCAAGAAGGTGACCTTCACCGGCTCGACGCCCGTGGGCAAGCAGCTCGCGGCGCTGGCCGGCGCGCACATGAAGCGCGTCACCATGGAGCTGGGCGGCCATGCGCCGGCCATCGTCTTCGAGGACGCCGACCTCGAGCAGGCGGTGAATGTGCTGGGCGCCAACAAGTTCCGCAACGCCGGGCAGGTCTGCGTGGCGCCGACCCGCTTCCTGGTGCACGAGAAGGTCTATCCGGAGTTCGTCGAGCGCTTCACCGCCTACGCCAGGAACATGAAGGTCGGCAACGGCCTGGAGCCCGACACCAAGATGGGCCCGCTGGTCGCCGAGCGCCGCCTGCATGCGATGGACAGCTTCGTCAGCGACGCCATCGCCAAGGGCGCCAAGATCCAGACCGGCGGCCAGCGCAAGGGCAACAAGGGCTACTTCTACGAGCCCACCGTGATGACCGACGTGCCGCTTGGCGCCAGGATCATGAACGAGGAGCCGTTCGGCCCGCTGGCGCCGATCACGCCGTTCAAGGACTTCGACGGCGTGGTGAAGGAAGCCAACCGCCTCGCCTGGGGCCTGGCGGCCTACGCCTACACCAGGAACACCAAGACCGCGGCGGCGATCGGCGCGGCCTTCGAAAGCGGCATGGTGTCGATCAACCACCACGGCCTCGCGCTGCCGGAAGTGCCGTTCGGCGGCGTCAAGGATTCGGGCTACGGCTCGGAGGGCGGCCTCGAGGCGCTCGAGGCCTACCTCAACACCAAGTTCGTGAGCCAGCTCGGCATGTGACGCCCGCGATCATTCGACCCGGGCGCCGGAGGCCTTGATCACCGGCGCCAGCCGCTTCTCGTCGGCGGCGCGATAGGCGGCGGTGTCGATGGGGCTCATCCACATCGGCGTCGCGCCCTGCTTGAGATAGGTCGCCTTGAGGTCGGCGCTCTCCAGCGCCTGCCTGGCAAGCGCCGACAGCTTCTCGACCATCGCCGGCGGCAGGCCGGCCGGGCCGCAGATGCCGCCCCACGAGTTGATGTCGTAGCCCGGCAGGAACTCGGCCATGGCCGGGATCTCCGGCGCCGCCGGGCTGCGCTGCAGCGAGGTGACGGCCAGTCCCACCGCCTTGTTGGCACGCATCTGGGCGAGCGAGCCCGGAATGTTGTCGAAGATCATGTCGACCTGGCCGGCCAGCAGATCCTGGATCGCCGGAGCGCTGCCGCGATAGGGCACGTGCAAGAGGTCGATCTTGGCCATCGATTTGAACAGCTCGCCGCTCAGCTGAACGGTCGTGCCCGCGCCGGACGAGGCGAACGAGTACTTGCCGGGACTGGCACGCGCCAGCTTGATCAGCTCCGGCACCGTCCGCGCCCGAATGCCGGGCCGCACGATCAGCAGGTTGGGCAGCGACCACAGCATGGAGATCGCGGTGAAGTCCTTGGCCGGATCGAACGGCAGCTTGGCGTAGAGCGTCGGTGCGATGGCGTGGCTGGCGACGCTGTAGAGGCCGATCGTGTAGCCGTCTGGCGCGGCGCGCGCGATCGCCTCGGCCCCGACAATGCCGCCCGAGCCGCTCTTGTTCTCGACGATGAACTGCTGGCCGGTGAGCTCGCTCAGCTTCTGGCAGACGATGCGCGATAGCACGTCGGTCGGCCCGCCGACCGGGAAGGAATTGATGTAGCGCACCGGCTTGGTGGGCCACTCCTCTGTGGCGCGGGCGACTCCCGCCGCCAGCATCGGCGCGGCGAGCGCGCCGCCGGACAAAGCGAGGACGTGACGTCGACGCAATACGCGCGTGCTCATGCGAACGGACCTCCTGTTTCATTTTCGGCCCATTCATTTTCGAGGGCCCGGCCTTCGACGCTTGGCCGCCTTCGCGCCAAAGCGTCGCTCCAGTTCGGACATCGAGTTCCGCTCCGATACCAGGCGACCGCCACCCATCCATATTTCCCGAATACGGCCATTTGCGGTCCGGACACGCCGCACCGGCTCGCCGTGGCTGGCATAGCCGTTGGCGAGCGCGACGCGTCCGGTGTCGCGGGACGTAAGTTCGATCTCGGTGGAATCAAGGAACGGATTGACCCATGCCGGAACGCCGGTCACGACCTTGTCGCCCATCGGCACGAGGTCGCAGGGCCCCCATGCCAGCCACCACCGACCCTTCCAGCCGGCGGCCCGGCGCGACGGTGCCCCGTTCTGGGCAAAGGTCCGCAGGATGTTGACGGCGCCGTCGACCCAGGCGCCCGGCCATCCGTCCGCCGCGTTGGACATCACCGAGACCGTGAGGTCATGCGCCGGAACGGTGACGGTGCGCGATATGTAGCCGAGCAGGCCGCCGCTATGGCCGAACCAGTCCCAGCCGCCGATCGTCCCGCTCATCGTGCCGAGTCCGTAGTAGCCTTCGAGGCTGGCATGCGGGTTGCGCCATTGCCGGCGCGTCATCTCGCGCCGGCTGGCGACCGACAGCACGCTCTTTGCGGCACCGGGCGAGAGCTGGTTGAAGAACAGGGCGGTATCGGCCGCCGTGCTGACGAAGCCGCCGGCCGGGCCGATCGCATTGGTGCTGTAATCGCCGGGTATGACGAGCCTGCGGCCGAGCGGCATGAGGGAGCTGTGCCCGCGCGCGAAGGGCGTGCCGCGGGGAAGCGGCATGTCGGGCAGCGTCTCCTTCAGGCCTGCAGGATCGACGATCTCGCGCTTGATCCAGGCGCGATAGGGTTCGCCGGCAACGGCGGCGATGACCAGGCCGAGCAGGCCATAGCCATGGTTGGAATATTTCAGTCGCGTGCCGGGATCGATGATGGGTGGCATGCGCAAATCGTGCAGCAGCTCTTCGGTGTCGGCGAAAGGTTTGCTTTCGACGAATTGTCCGGCGTCGGTCCCGTCGCGGACGATGCCGGCGCTGTGCGACAGGAGCTGGCTGAGCGTCGCCCGGGCGATCGCGGGATGCAGCGCCTTCACGTAGGTCCCGACCGTGTCGTCCAGTTTCAGCCTGCCCTGCTCGCGCAGCTTGAGGATGCCGGCGGCAGTGAAGCTCTTGGAATGCGACGCGATGCGGAAGCGATGGCGCGGCGTGAACGCGGCGCCGGTGGCAAGGCTCGCCTGGCCGAACGACTTTTCGAGCACGACCTTGCCGCGGTGCGCGACGGCGATCACGCAGCCTGGTTGCTGCCACCGGTGCACCTGGTACTCCAGCCACGACGGAATGTAGTCGAGCGCGGCTCTCAGCCAGCGGTCCATGCGATCGCCTCCTGGTTCGCTCGCGGCGAGCGGCCGGCGAGCTTATCAGCCGGCTTGATCGGCGCACGCCGAATCGGGAGACTTGGCGGCAACGCCAGAGGAAAGGATTCAATCATGCCGGATCGTGACGATCTCGGTTCGGCCTGGAAGGTGCCGCCCAGCCGCTACCTCGCCGGCCGGCCGGCCGGGCACAAGGTCGGGGCGCCGCGCTCGCAGTACGTGACGATGGCCGACGGCTGCCGGCTCGCGGTCGACGTCATCCTGCCCGACGGCGACGACTCGCAGCGCTGGCCGACCGTGCTGATCCTCACGCCCTACGTGCGGCGCTTCGCGGTGGCGCCGGGCAGCACCGTCGAACCCTCGCCCAACAGCTTCAAGTATCGCGACATGTTCGTGCCGCGCGGCTACGCCCTGGTCGTGGTCGATGCGCGCGGCACCGGGGCGAGCTTCGGCACGCGCGATTCCTTCCGCAGCCCGCGCGAGCGCGCCGACTACAAGGCCATCGCCGACTGGATCGTGGCCCAGCCGTGGAGCGACGGGCGGATCGGCGCCACCGGCATCTCCTATCTCGGCGCGGCCTGCGATTTCCTCGCCAGCACCGGCCATCCGGCGGTGAAGGCGATCGCGCCCCTCTTTGCCGTGTGGGACACCTGGGCCGACAACTATTACCCCGGCGGCCTGCTGATCAAGCGGCTGGCGCTGGTCTACGACGAGCTGATGCTGGCGCTCGACCACGACCGGCGCGACCTGCGCTCGAAGTTCGGCTACTTCGCCGACCCGGCCCTGCTGGGCCCCATGCCGGTCGACGAGGACCGCGACGGCGCGATGGCGCGCGACGCGGTGAAAGGGCACCTGGCGAACTTCCGCATGCCCGACTTCATCACCGAGTTCAAATTCCGCGACGATGCGCTGCCCTACGACCCGTCCTTCACCAGCGCCTCGTTCAGCCCCTATAACTATCTCGACGAGATGCCGAAGGACGTTGCCGTCTATGCCGTCTCGGGCTGGATGGACGGCGCGGGCTACGCCAACGGCGCGCTGTCGCGCTTCCTCACGCTGCCCAACGCCGAGCGCCGGATCATGCTGGGCCCCTGGGACCACGGCGCGCGCGTCAATGTCTCGCCCTGGCGGGTGCGCGTGGAGCCCGAGCTGCCGGTGCTGGGCGAGGTGCTGCGCTTCTTCGACGAGCATCTTGCCGGACGCCAGACCGGGCTGAGGGACGAGGACCCGATTCACTATTTCGCCTTGCACGCCGAGGAATGGCGCGCGGCGCGGAGCTGGCCGCCGGTGAACGGCAGCCGGCGGCTCTACACCGCGGCGGGCGGCGGGCTCGCCGCGGCGCAGCCCAACGACAGCGTGGCGCAGTCCTGGCCGGCCGACTTCACCTTCGGCTCCGGCGCCGAGACGCGCTACGAGCGCATCGCCGGCATCGAGGCCACGTCGTACTACGCCGACTGGACCGACCGCGAGCGCCGCCTGCAAGGCTTCACCAGCGCGCCGCTCGACGGGCCGCTCGAGATCGCCGGCCATCCCGTGCTGTCGCTGTGGCTTTCCTCGAGCGAGCCCGATGCCGCGATCTTCGCCTATCTTTCGGAGGTCGAGGCCGACGGCACATCGCGCTACGTCACCGAGGGCGTGCTGCGCGCCATCCATCGCGCCGAGGCCCCGGCGCCGCGCAACTACCGCACGACGTGGCCGTGGCGCAGCTACGCGCGCAAGGACGCCAGGCCGATGCCGGTGGGCGAGCCGCAGCTCCTGCGCTTCGCCCTGCTGCCGACGGCGTGGCGCTTCGCCACGGGCAGCCGCATCCGGCTCTCCCTGGCGGGCGGCGATGCCGACCATTTCGTGCAGGCGCCGCATGGCCGGCCGCCGCTGCTCACCGTGCTGAGCGGCGGCGAGCGCGCAAGCCAGCTCGAATTGCCGGTCGCCGAAGCGTAGGCGGACCGGTAAGCTGACGGGCGGGGCACGCTGGTTCACATGAACGACCTTTCACGACGCGCAGTGCTTGCGGGCCTGCTGGTGGCCGGCGGCGCCGGTGCCGCCTGGATGGGCGCGTCGGCCCGCGGCTGGCCCGACCGGCCGCTCAGCCTGATCGTGCCGTTCCCGCCCGGCGGCGGCTCCGATGTGTTCGCCCGGCCGATCGCGGCGCGCGCGGCAAGCCCGCTCGGCCAGTCGATCGTGGTCGACAACAGGAGCGGCGCGGGCGGCACGATCGGCACCGCGCTGGCCGCGCATGCCGCCGCCGACGGCTACACGCTGTTGCTGGGCGATACCGGCCTCACCTATGAGCCGGTGATCTATTCCAACGCGGGCTTCGACTTCGGCCGCGACTTCGCCGCCGTGAGCGCGCTCGCCCGCGTGCCCTATGTGCTGGTGGTCAATCCGGCGAAGCTCGATGCGGCGACGCTTGCCTCGTTCATCGAGATGGCCAGGCGCAAGCCGGGCGCCATCGACATCGGCTCGGCGGGTCTCGGCACGGTGACGCACCTGGCGATCGGCCTGTTCGAGGCGCGCGCCGGCGTTCGGCTCACCCACGTGCCCTACCGCGGCGGCGCGCCGATGCTGCAGGATCTGCTGGCCGGCCAGGTCGCCGCGGCCTTCGTCCTGGCGGGACAGGTCGCCGAGTATGTGAAGTCGGGCCGCCTGCGCGCCCTTGCCATCGCCAACCGCCGGCGCGAAGCCCTGCTGCCCGACGTGCCGACCATGCAGGAGGCGGGGCTGGCCGATTTCCGCGTCACCACGTGGTTCGGCGTGTTCGCCCCCAAGGGCACGCCCGACGGCATCCTCGATCGCCTGCATGGCGCGGTGCAGGGGGCGCTCGACGAGCCGGCGATCAAGAAGACATGGCTGGAGCAAGGCGCCCGGGTCGAGCTCGAGAGCCGGGCCGATTTCGCCCGCTTCGTCGCCCGCGAGATCGAGCGCTGGACCGGCATCGCCCGCGCCGCCCACATCAAGATGGAGTAGCGGTGACTTGAGCATTCGCTCGCCATCGCAGAAGGCCGCGATGGCGGGGAAACGTGACTCATGTGGATGTCTCCCTGGGCGTCAGTCGAAGAAGGCGCGCGGAGATCAAGGCGGCCATTAGCGGCGGAAGGACGAAGCTCAGGAAGAGCAGCCATCCGCCATGGGCCACGTCCGCAGGCGTCGTCGAGTGCGCGAGGCCGGCCAGATTGGCGACCATGCCGGCAAGGGCGGCGCCGAAGGTGCCGGCGAGGATCTGCAGGGTCGTGACGAAGCCGCCGGCGGCGGTGCGCTCGGCCGGCGGCGAATAGCCGATCAGCCGGGATGCCAGATGCGGCCAGGCCGAGCCCACGCTCGCCCCGAACAACGCCCAGAAGGCGGCGGTGGCGACGACGTTGCCGACCCAGAGGTTCCAGCCCACGCCCAGCATCGCGATCACGGCGGCCGCCGGTGCGCAGACCAGTATCCGCCGGCTCGACGCGACCGAGACGCCGGCGCTTACCAGGGCGGCGATCGACCAGGCCAGGCTGGACAGCGCGGCCACGTAGCCGGCGAGGATGGGCGAGGCGAGATGGGCGACCGACAGGACATAGGGGATGAACGACCCCGCCCCGACGCCGAGCACGAGCAGCACCATGCATGCAGAGCTTGCGCCCACCGGACCGCCGAGCTCGAAGGCCCCGTTGAGCAGCACCCGCCGCCCGGCATGCCGGTCGAGCCGGACGGCGGCGACGAGGCAACCGACCGCCACGCCGATACCGGCGACGGCCGCCGGCGTGCTGCCAGGCACGCTCGCCACGGACAGGACGAGGACGGCACCGGCGATCAGCGTCAGCCGAAGGACCTGGGCCGCCGAGAAGATCGAGCCGCCATGGGCGCGTCGCGGCGGCCGCGACGGCAACGCGCGGTCGGCGAGGACGCCGACGACGAGCACGACCGGCAAGGCGGACCAGAAGGCGCTGCGCCACGAGCCGGCCTGGGCGAGCATGCCGCCGACGAAGGGGCCGACCATCGAGACCGGCCCCCAGACGCTCGACACCAGCGCGACGGCCCGGGACCGCAGCGCGTCGCTGTACAGGACGGGAATCATCGACGTTGCGACGGCCGCCAGCAGGCCGCCCGCCAGGCCCTGGATCGCCCGGCCGACGATGACGACGGCCATGCTTGGCGCGTTTGCGCAGCAGAGGCTGCCGACGATGAAGAACAGGAGGCCCAGCTCGTAGGCCCGGCGCGCCGGAAGGCCATGGAGCAGCGCCGGGGCCAGCACGGCGCCGGCGATGGAGCCGATTCCGAAGACCGTCGAGACCCAGGCGTAGTAGGCCACCCCGCCGAGCTCCGCGACGATGGAAGGCAGCACCGTCGCCGTGATGAACATGAAGAACCCGTGCAGCACCACGGCGCTCGTGAGCACCACCGAGCGCAGGGCGTTGTCGGCGGAGAAAAGGCCGTTCCATCCTTGTGCCGGCGCCATGGGTGGCGGCGCGTCGGGCTTGTCGTGAACGGGTCGGCGCACTTGCACAGTCCCCCTCTGCGACAGTGCCCACGATAGGCGCGACGGTGTATTTCAACCGGAGATTGGATGTCGTGAATACTGACGACCGCCCGAAAATTGTCAATGATCGAAAACGAATTTTCGTTGGGGGACGGACGATGAAGGTCAAGGGATACGAAATCTTCAAGTGCGACGCGGGCTGGCGGACCTTCTCGTTCCTCAAGCTCGTCACCGACGACGGCATCGTCGGCTGGTCGGAGTACAACGAAAGCTTCGGCAGTCCCGGCCTGTCCTCGGTGATCGAGGCGCTGATGCCCAACGTGACCGGCATGGACCCGATGCAGATCGAGCTGGTCAACGCCGTCCTCGCCACGCGCACGACGCAGTCGCGCGGCGGCATCGCCCGCCAGGCGATCGCCGCCATCGAGAACGCGCTTCTCGACATCAAGGGCAAGGCGCTGGGCGTTCCCGTCTACGAGCTGTTCGGCGGCAAGCTGCGCGACCGCATCCCGGTCTACTGGTCGCATTGCGGCTCCTACCGGCTGCGCAATCCCGACATCATCGGCACGCCGGCGGTGCGCACCTACGACGACATGACCCGGCTCGGCGCGGAGGTGAAGGCGCGCGGCTTCAGCGGGCTCAAGACCAACATCGCCCTCGATGTCGACGGCAGGCTGATCGCCTACCGGCCGGGCTTCGTCGTCGGCCGCGGCTTTCCCGAGCGCAACTGGGACGATTTCATCGCCCGCAGCGCCGCCCGCACCGTCGAGGCCTTCCGGGCCGGCTGCGGGCCGGATGTCGGCATCATGCTCGACCTCAACTTCCACTTCCGCACGGAAGGCTTCCGGCGCATCGCCGAGGCGGTCGGCCCGGCGCGCCTCGCCTGGCTCGAGCTCGACGTGCACGATCCCAAGTCGATCGCGCTGCTGCGCCGCGACGCACCCTGTCCCATCGCCTCGGGCGAGACCCTGCTGGAGCGGCGCGACTTCCGCCCCTACTTCGAGGCCTATGCGTTCGACACCGCCATCGTCGACGTGGTCTGGAACGGCTTCCTGGAATCGCTCGAAGATCGCCGCCCTGGCCGACCTCTACGAGGTCAATGTGGCGCCGCACAATTTCTACGGCCATCTGGCCAGCGCGATCAGCGCGCATTTCTGCGCCGCGATACCGAACTTCCGGATCATGGAGATCGATATCGACGGCGTCCCCTGGCGCGATGATATCGTGAGCAACGCGCCCGTCATCGAGAAGGGCGACTATATCCTGCCCACGGGACCCGGCTGGGGCGTGGAGGTGGACGAGGCCGGGCTGAAGGCGCATCCGGTCAGGTGATCTGGAATTCCTACATGCCGCCTCCAGGAGAGGGGGAGGCCGGAATAATGAGGAAGCAGGAGCAAGCACATGAAGATCGGAGTCTTCGCCACCTTCATGTCGCCCCTGGCGACGCCGCAGATGATCCGAGACTTCGGCCGGCGGGCCGAGGAGATGGGGCTGGAGTTCGATCTGGATGGGCGAGCACGTGGCGCTGTTCGACAAGAACACCTACGGCTATCCCGGCGCCAAGGACGGGCGCATCCCCGTTCCGGAAGGCGGCGGCATGCTCGACGTGACGGCGACCTTCGGCTTCCTGGCCTCGGCGACAAAGAAGGTGCGCTTCGGCACCGGCGTCGCCCTCGTGCCGCAGCGCAACCCGATCTACACCGCCAAGGAGATGTGCACGCTCGACTGGCTGAGCGACGGCCGCCTCGATTTCGGCATCGGCGTCGGCTGGAACAAGGAGGAGGTCGAGGCCTGCGGCTATCGCTGGGAGGATCGCGGCGCGCGCTGCGACGAGTTCCTCGAGGTCATGCGCCGGCTGTGGACCGAGCCGGTGGTCGACTTCGAGGGCAAGTGGGTGAAGTTCGCCACGCTGCGGCTCGATCCCAAGCCGATCCAGAAGCCGCACATCCCGATCATCGTCGGCGGATATGTCGAGGCCGCCTTCCGCCGCGCCGTGCAGTTCGGCGCCGGCTGGTACGGCTTCAACCGCGACGTCGCCGGCACGAAGGAGATGCTCGCCAAGCTCGACGCGGCCTTCGCCAAGGCGGGCCGCAAGCGCGGCAAGGATTTCGAGATCATCATCACGCCGCCGCTGTCGATGCCGGTCGACGCCATGAAGGGCTATGAAGAGGCCGGCGTCGATCGCGTGGTGGTGAATCTCGGCAGCCAGCGGCCCGAGAAGGTCGGCCAGCGGCTGGCCGAGATCGAAAAGCTCGTGAAGGCGGTAGCTTGAGTGGAGGGAAGAATGAACGCTGATTCCAAGAAGGCGGTGCTGCGCATGATCCCCTACGGGATCTATGTGCTCACGGCGGACGACGGCAAGGGCAACATCGCGGCGGCGACGGTCAACTGGGTGACGCAGACCGCCTTCGCGCCGCCGCTGGTGGTGCTGGGCGTCAAGACCGATTCGGGCGCCTACCAGACCATCAAGGCGGCGAAGACCTTCGCGCTGAACATGCTGGGCAAGGACCAGAAGAGCCTCGCCTTCACCTTCTTCCGGCCGGCCGATGTCAGCGACGGCAAGCTGAGCGGGCAGGCCTACCGCAAGGGCACGACTGGCGCGCCGCTGCTGGTCGAGGCGCCGGGCGCCGTCGAGTGCAAGGTGACGAGCATCGTCGAGCAGGGCGACCATCACATCGTGGTGGGCGAGGTGATCGAGGCCCATCTCAACAAGCCGCCGGCGGGACGGCCGGACGCGGCGATCCTCGAGATGAAGGATCTCGGCGACAACGTGTTCTACGGCGGGTAGATCCTTGCGCTCCCGGCGACGAGGGGTTTGCGCAGTTTCCGCAAGTGCCGGGTCAATCGGCGACAACGGTCGAGTCACAGGTTGACCTGGAGGCGTTCGGCGGCCTCGGCGATGCTGGCAAGGCGCGCCCGTTCGGAGGCGGCTGCAAGCTCGCTCACCCAGGCCGGGTCGTCCCTCTCGTCGGCGAGCGGGCGGTCTTCGCGCCACCGGTCGGGCCGGCGGTTGCGCAGCCAGAAGATGCAGGCGCGCACATCGGGTGGAAGCTGCACGATGTAGTCCGCCGTGACCGGCTGGCCCTTGTGGCAGAAGACCTTGGTCATCTTCCGCTCCATCCCCACCGCGCGCGCGAACAGGGCGGAGACCACCGATTCGTCGGCAACCTGGCGGCCCTGCCGTACAGCATCGCTAAATTCCGGGATGGCGGCGATCCAGCTGTCGACGGTCCGCCGGCAGACGTCGAACCGTTCGGCGAGGATTTCGTTGGTGGCGCCCAGCATGCAGGAATGACGGGCGATTTCGGCGTATTCGGGCTTGTAGGCAGTGGGTCGGCCGCCGGGCATGGCGAGGCTCCTCAAGTGGCGTCGGAGGAAACTTAAGGATTAATATAGCAATATTCAAGATATACTTTTATGCCGCGGCCGAGTTTCTGCGCACCATATTGCGCAGAAACTCGACCTGGGATGCCGGCACTGCCTGCACGCTCCGTCTTCGTCCCGTCCGAGCGGACCTGCTGGGTTCCATTTGCAACCTGGACACGCTGCATCGCCGGGTGGATCATGCCGGGTGAGCCAGTGGGACGAGTTCATGGATGTCGGGGGGTGGCTGCGCGATCTTGGCCTCGAGCGATATGAGGCAACGTTTCGCGAGAACGAAGTCGACGCGGGAGTCCTCTGCGAGCTGACCGAAGCCGACCTCGAGAAGCTCGGCATTCCCCTGGGGCATCGCAAGCGTCTTCTCAAGGCGATTGCAAGCCTGGGCCCCGCCGGGAGCCCGACGACGGCGACTCCGGCACCTGGCCCTCCCGCCGATGCGGCCGAGCGCCGCCAGGTCACGGTGCTGTTCTGCGACCTGGTCGGCTCGACGGCCCTGTCAGGTGCGCTCGATCCTGAGGTCCTGAGCGGCCTGATCCGGCGGTATCAGGATGCCGCGGCAGGCGCCATCGGACGGTTCGGCGGCTTCGTCGCCAAGTTCATGGGCGATGGCGTACTCGCCTATTTCGGCTTTCCACATGCCTACGAGGATGCGGCCGCGCGCGCGGTGCATGCCGCTCTTGCCATCGTCACCGAAGTGGCCAGCATAACACGCCCCGACGGCGTGCCGCTGCAGACGCGCATCGGCATCGCCACCGGCCTGGTCGTGGTCGGCGAGATCGTCGGCGTCGGCGCCGCACAGGAGCGCACCATCGTCGGCGAGACACCCAACCTCGCCGCGCGGCTTCAGGCGCTTGCCGCGCCCGACGCCATCCTGATCAGCGAGGCGACCCGGCACCTGCTGGGCGCCTTGTTCGAGCTCGATTCCCTGGGCGCGCATGACCTGAAGGGATTTGCCCAACCGATGCCGGTATGGCGGGTACGCGCCGAAGCGTCGGTCGAAAGCCGCTTTGCCGCGATCCGTCCGGCCGGCAGGCCTGCCGCTCGTCGGACGCGCGCAGGAAATGGGGCTGCTGCTGGATCGCTGGCGCCTGGCGCGCGCGGGCGAGGGCCAGATCGTCACCGTGATCGGCGAAGGCGGCATCGGCAAATCGCGCATCGTCGAGGCCCTGCGGGAATCGCTTGCCGGCGAGCCGCACGCCCGCATCCATCTGCAATGCTCTCCCTATCACAGCGACAGCGCGCTCCATCCCCTGATTCAACATCTCGGCCGCGCGGCCCAGTTCGCCGCGGCGGATACGCCGAGGGTCAAGATCGGGAAACTCCGCGTCCTGTTCGCGGACCGTGCCGCATCGGACGCGAACGCGCTTCCGTTGCTGGCGGAGCTGCTGTCGATTCCGACGGAGGGGCCGCCGTCCTCGCTGACCCCGGCGCAGCGCAAAGCGGCAAGCATGGCGCTCCTGGTCGAGGAGATGGTGCGTCTCGGCGGCGCCGATCCCGTTCTTCTGGTCCTGGAGGACGCCCACTGGATCGACGCGACGACGCTCGAACTGATGACGCGCCTCACCGACAGCATCGGTCCGGCGCGGTTGCTGGCCGTGGTCACGGCGCGGCCGGATTTCACGCCGGCCTGGCAGGCCCGCCCGCATGCAACGCTGCTGACGGTGGGCCGGCTCGGCCGCGCCGAATGCAGCCGGCTGATCGCCGGCGTCGCCGTCACGCAGGGGCTTTCGCCGCAAGCCATCGAGGCGATCGTCGCCAAGACCGACGGCGTGCCCCTGTTCGTCGAGGAACTGACCAGGAGCGTGATGGAATCGGCGGGCCGGGACGGCGCGGCGGTGCCCGCGACGCTCAAGGATTCGCTGATGGCGCGGCTCGATCGCCTTGGACAGGCGCGCGAGGTCGCGCAGGTCGCCTCCGTCATCGGCCGGCAATTCAGCTTCGCGCTGCTCGACGCGGTTGCCGTGCAGGGCAGCGCCGATCTCGAAGGCGCGTTGGAAAAGCTGGGCACGGCCGGCATCATCTTTCCCGAGGGGCGCGGCGCGGAACGCAGCTATGCCTTCAAGCATGCGCTGGTGCGCGACGCGGCCTACGACAGCCTGCTGCTGAGCCGCCGTCGCGACCTGCACGAGCGCATCGCCCGCGCGCTCGAAGATCGCTTCCCGGAGCTGGCGGCGAACGAGCCGGAATTGCTGGCCTTTCATTTCGGCGAAGCCGGCCTGGCGGCCGAGGCCTGCGGCTATCGCCTTCGCGCCGGCGAGGGGGAACTGAGCCGGTCGGCCTACAAGGAGGCGATGGCGCATTTCTCGGCCGGCCTCAAGCTTGCCGAGACATTGCCCGGCGCGGAGGGGATGCGGCGCCGGCTGGATCTTCTGCTGAAGCTTGGCCCCCTGCTCATCATCGTGCGGGGCTACCAGAGCAGCGAGATGGAGGAAGCCTATCGCCGCGCCGCCGAGATCGGCGGGGAGCTGGGCGACGGGCCGGGATCGTTCAAGGCCAAGTGGGGCCTGTGGCTCCACGGCAGCATGACGCGCAGGACGAGAGTGGCGCTAGATCGCGCCCGTGAGCTGGTGACGCTCGCCGAACGCTCCGGAGACGGCGACCTGCTGCTCGAAGCCTATCATTGCCGCTGGTCGACCGCCTTCTTCCGCGGCGATATTGCAGCCGCCCTCGACGATTGCCGCATCGGCGTGGACTCCTACGACAGGGCCCGCCATCGCCATCTCGGCCACGCCTTCGGCGGCCACGATCCCGGCGTCTGCGCCCATGTCGTCGAGGCCTTGTCGCTCCAGATGGCGGGCGATCGGGAGCAGGCGGGGAAAAGCCTGACGCAGGGGCTGGCCCTGGCGGAGGCGCTCGATCATCCGGCCAGCCTCGGCCACGCGCTCATCAACAGCTGCATGTGCCACCAGCTCGTCGGCGATCGCGACACCACCCTTGCCCTGGCGCGCCGCCTGGCGGCGCTGTCGGAAAAGTTCGGGCTGGGGCCGCTTCGCGCCGGCAGCCTGATGCTGACGGCCTGGGCCGCCGCCGCCGGCCCGGGCGCCACCGAGGCCTCCCGGGTGATCGACGCCGAAATCGGCAACGCCACCGCGACAGGTCCGCTGCCGCAATACTTTCTCGGCCTGGCCGGTGAAGCGCTGCTCGCGGCCGGCCGGGCGGCCGATGGCCTGGCCCATCTCGATCGCGCGATTGCCGCGATCGACCAGCCGGGCGTCGGCTTCTACCTGCCGGAAATCTACAGGTTGCGCGGCGAATGCCTGCTGGCGCTCGGCCGCGACCGCAAGGCCGAGGCCAGGGAGGCTTTCGCGACCGCCCGCGACGTCGCCCGACGGCAGGGGGCGGTCCTGTTCGAACGCCGCGCCGAAGCGCGCCTCGCCGAGCCGGACGACGCCCAGCCCGCCGGATAGGTCGACGGTGCGCCGGCACACGTCGAAACGCCCGGCAAGGGTCTCGTTGTGGCGCCCAGCGCGCAGAGTTGCGCCGACGGCTCGCCGAGTACCGGGCCGATCCGACTGAACCTGTCGTGACTTTGGCGGACATACGCCGAGAAGTCGGCGCCGCTTGACCGGATGGGATTGCCGGTCGCCTATCGTCAGGCGGCCCGCCGCGAGATCATCGACGCTGCATGAACCTACGACGAGATAGCCTGGATCGAGGCGCACTTGTCAGACGCTCCGCGCCTCTACCAGGCACCGCGACAACGGCGATGAAGTGCACGCCGTCAGGACCGCGCTATCATCACGGGCGATGACAACCGACACCACGCCGGAGGATCCGGCCGCCAAGCCGCCGGTCGCACGGCGACGTCCGCTCACGCGCACATACCACGGGATCGCGCTCGTCGACGACTATGCCTGGCTCAAGGACGAGAGATGGCAGGAGGTCCTGCGCAGCCCGGCCCTGCTCGATCCCGGCATCAGGGCCTATCTGGAGGCGGAGAACCGCTACGCCGAGGCGGTGCTCGCGCCCACCGAGGCGCTGCAGAAGACGTTGATCGCCGAGATGCGCGGGCGCATCAAGGAGGACGATTCCAGCGTGCCCCAGCCGGACGGGCCGTTCGCCTACCTGTCGCGCTATCGCGAGGGCGGCCAGCATCCGCTGATCGGCCGCACCCCGCGTGACGGAGGGGGAGGGGAGGGCACGACCCTGCTCGACGGCGACGCGCTGGCCAGGGACTCGGCCTATTTCAAGTTCGGCGGCACGCGGCATTCGCCGGACCATCGGCTCGAGGCCTGGAGCGCCGACCGGCGCGGCTCGGAGTACTACACCATCCGCGTGCGCCGCTGGCAGGGCGCCGAGGACCTGCCGGACGTCGTCGAGCAGACCAGCGGCAGCGTCGTCTGGGGGCTCGACTCGACGTTCTTCTTCTATGTGCGGGTCGACGAGAACCACCGGCCGCTGCAGGTCTGGCGCCACCGGCTGGGCAGCGCGCAGAGCGACGACGTGCTGGTCTACGAGGAGGAGGACACGGGCTGGTTCACCCGCGTGGCCGAGAGCGCGAGCGGCCGGTTCTGCGTCATCGCCGGCGGCAACCAGGAAACCTCCGAGTGCCGGCTGATCGACCTCGCGCGGCCCGATGCCGCGCCGCGCCTGGTGGCGGCGCGCGAGACGGGGGTACGCTACAGCGTCTACGACCGCGGCGAGGCGCTCTACATCCTCACCAACGCAGGCGATGCGATCGACTGGCGCATCGCGGTGGCGCCGCTCGCCACGCCGGACCGCAGCCAGTGGCGCGACCTCATCCCGCACCGGCCGGGCGTCTTCATCGTGCGCGCGGCGCTGTTCGCCGGGCACCTGGTGCGGCTGGAGCGGTCCGACGGGCTGCCCGCGATCGTGATCCGCCGGCTCGGCGACGGCGCCGAGCATACGATCGACTTCGCCGAGGCGGCCTATGCGCTGGACATCGTCGACGGCTACGAGTTCGACACCACGACCTTGCGCTTCTCCTACTCCTCGATGACGACGCCGGCCGAGATCTGGGACTACGACATGGCGAGCCCGGAGCGCCGCCTGCGCAAGCGGCAGGAGATCCCCTCGGGCCACGATCCCGCGGCCTACGTCACGACGCGGCTGATGGCGACGTCGCATGACGGCGCCAAGGTGCCCGTCTCGATCCTGCACCGGCGCGACCTGGCGCGCGACGGCGGCGCGCCGCTGCTGCTCTACGGCTACGGTTCCTACGGCATGACGATTCCGGCGTCGTTCTCGGCCAACCGCCTGTCGCTGGTCGACCGCGGCTTCGTCTATGCCATCGCGCATGTGCGCGGCGGCTCGGACAAGGGCTGGGGCTGGTATCTCGACGGCAAGCGCGACAAGAAGACCAGCACCTTCGCCGATTTCGAGGCGGCGGCGCGCGCGCTGATCGCCGAACGCTACACCTCGGCCGGCCGCATCGTCGGCCATGGCGGCAGCGCCGGCGGCATGCTGATGGGCGCCGTCGCCAACCGCGCGCCCGAGCTGTTCGCCGGCATCGTGGCCGAGGTGCCGTTCGTCGACGTGCTGAACACTATGCTCGACGACACCCTGCCGCTCACGCCGCCGGAATGGCCGGAGTGGGGCAACCCGATCACGGACGCGGCGGCTTTCGAGTACATCCGCTCCTACTCGCCCTACGACAACGTGGGCCCGCGCGCCTATCCGGCCATCCTGGCGATGGCCGGCCTCACCGATCCGCGCGTCACCTACTGGGAACCGGCGAAGTGGGTGGCGCGTCTGCGGGCCACGATGACCGGCGGCGGGCCTATCGTGCTGCGCACCAACATGGGCGCGGGCCACGGCGGCGCGGCGGGGCGGTTCGATCGTTTGGAGGAGGTGGCGATTGCGTATGCATTTGCGCTGGAGGCTGTGAAGGCCCGGCCCGGCGCAAGGACCGTGGCTGCCGAATAGTTGCGGAGGTTTCGGAGCTGCGCTTGGTGGCTCGGATGCGATACCCGTAACGATCGCGACATGAGCCTTGGGTCGCAATCATCCGCTCGAATAACCCGAGCACCACTTCCGCCACATCTGACGATAGAGCTCTTCCAAGGCTCCCGTGAACCGAACACCATCGCATTGAGAACGGCGCGCGATAGCAAATCCGGCCGCCGTCAGTCGGAGCGTTTGGACAGCGAACCCCTCGCGCTCATGATGGGGCTGCGAATATCGAGGGTGAGTGTATTGCCGCTTATGCTCCGCGCCTGCTGGAGAAGTTCAATGCACTCGCCGACCACTTTGCCTGTCGACCATCACATTGAGCGAGTTGCATTATGGCCCGGCGAAGTCGGCGCGCCGTGCGCAGAACCTGACGGCCTTCTCGCAGTTCGCCGCACGCCTGGAAATCCTCTTGTTCGACGAAAAGGTCGCTGCGCACTCGACCTTTCCCTTACTAAGGGGTGCTCTTTGGGAAAGCTGCCTTCACCAGACGTAAGAGCGGCGATTGCTTTGATCTACGGCGTTACCGTCACGTGGGTGATACTGAAACACGTCTTAGGCAATGTCTTAAAGAAATCTGGAATGACCTCCGAGTCCAGTGTGAACCACCTTGTTTCACCCGGACCAATGAGCACACCACCTAGTCCACGTTCCGTCTTCTTGGTGACCAACTGTTGCGGACAGTCAGTCAACGTGTCGAGCAAGAAATTCCAACCAAAGGAAATCGAGTACACTGGAGCATGCGATTTATTAACCACGCCGAAGCCAAACTTCACTTGGTGGCAGCTTTGGGAATTGAAGAAGGGTGCACACTTCATATCCATGTTCACCAGTGACAAGCGTTCTATGGCAGCTGCTTCTAGGCTGCGCGTTTGTTTCTGCTTTTCCGCTTGCTCCTCGGCGCGACGCTGCGCCTCCCAGTCAACGGTATATGCTGCAATGGCGCCTAAACCGCCTCCATATCCCTTTGGAGGCTTTTCGGCCCAAACTCTGAAGAACTTGAGGGCACCGCCTTCGGTGAGGCGGACATTGATGAGAAAGTAGAACGCTGTATCGCACTTGGGCGACAAATATCCGATGAGCACCTTCTCCTTGATATTGTCATCCGAGGGAAGGAGTGCGGTAGGTCGTTTCGTCGCCGAATTCGACCAAAGTTTTTACCTCGTCAATCGACGCCTTCGTTTTCACTTCGTCACGTAGAGTTGTAAGGGCTCGTTCTAGCCGAGGCAAGTCGTCCGCAATGCAGGGTCGAGCTTTTTCTTCTCGTGCAGCTTGCCGTTCTTCTTCTCTACGTTCCTTCTCAACTGCGGCACGCTTTTCCTTAGCCTCTTATATGCAGCGATCCCTTTTGAAATAGTCGCCAAAGAAGTCGGGAAACTGCTTCTCACAGGCGGACTCAATATTGCGATCAGTCGGCCCGGTCTGACCTCGCGCGCCAAAACTGATCACGCCAAAAAAGAGGCAGAGGACCGCCGCCCACCGTGCTGAATTCTTCTTTGGACGCTCCATATCAGTTCTGCACCCTTCGTTCCTTACCCGCGACGGTTGTTGCCGGGCCACACGCTCAACGTTCTCGGAGATTATTCCAGACAAACCGGCTGGGTGAACATAGGGAACACAGTAAACTGAATTCGAGGGGTGGTACCGCTCAATACTTGTCTACCCAATCTCTGGTTCGTCTTCGGTTCGTCTCTGGTTCGGCCGAGGTTGGCGCATCGCTATTGTCGATCCCCGCTGAACCGAGCGGCGACGCGCCCTTTTTTTGGCAAGTGTCTAGGTGTGTAGTCCTCGATTGAGACAAATGGTGCATCATGCGATCCTGAGGTGGATCAGCGGCGAGGAAGCATTTTGAGAGGTCTTCTCGTATCGTAGCTGCGCCCGCATGACGCCGCGTTGCTTCGAGCTTGCAGTCGAAGTTCGCAATGAGATCACCCGGTCCCTTGCCGCTCGACACTGCCTGATCCCGAAGCGGTGATAGAATGGCGCTGTCGGGCTACGACAGCCGATGCCGATGGGGCAAGGTGCCCAGGAGCTACGTGCTGACAGCCGGCCGAGGAAGCTATCGATCGTGGCGTTCGGCGGACATCTGCTGCCGCTTGCGTGTGCTGGCCTGCCGAGATGTCAGCTTCTCCACCTGAGCGCAGCACCCGCATCGCTGCCTCCAGCGTCATGGGCCTCTCCCGGTGCCAGTCGAGGAACAAGAAGCTGATGCGGTTCGCCTTGAGATCAGGCTAGTACATCGACCAAGGTGTGGATTTTGGTGCTCAATCCACCTTTGCTGCGCCCGATCGCCTGGTCCGCGCTCGTCTTTTCCTTGGGCGCCAGCGCTGTGCTGGTCGGCCCGCACGATGGTGCTGTCGATCATGGCGTACTCGTTGTCGGCGTCGTGCTCGCCAGACACTCGAACATCTTCTTCCACACGCCGTTCTTGGCCCAGCGCGAGAAGCGCGTGTGGATCTTCGATCGGATCGCCAAAGCGCTCCGGCAGATCGCGCCACGGAATGCCCGCTCGGTATCGGTAGAGCACGGCTTCCACGAACAGCCGATTGTTCTTGGCCGCAACGCCGACGTCGGCCCTCGACGCCCGGGCAGCAGGTCCTTGATCCTGGTCCCACCGATCGTCTCGCAACCCACAACGGCGCATCGGTCAGCTCCGGATTAGCTGACCGTCCATGAATCACATATGATTCCTCAGGGTGAATCCCACCATCTCGAGGACAGACACCTAGTATGCCTGCGCACTGCTGCGCCGTTTTCGCCAGCTCTAGTTGTGAGCTTTGGACAATTACCGAGCGTGAAGAGGTGAAGACGGATAACGAAGGGCTGAAGGTGATGCCGATGCCACCTGTCGCGTCGTTCGCTTCAAGCCGGCGCAACGACCCGCTTCAAATTCTCGCCGAACCAGCGCGCCAGCCCGGTCACGCGCGCATCCTCGTGCGGCTGGCCCATGAGCTGCACGCCCACCGGCAGGCCGCCGACGCTCATCAGCGGCACCGTGACGACCGGGGCGAACAGCATCGAGGGGGGGCGTTGAACACGAAGTCGCCGGTCGGCCGCGGCGCCAGTGGCTTTCCGGGCACGTCGCCCGACCACAGCGGCGCGGGGCCGGGGCAGGAGAGGGTGATGGCGGCGTCGGCCAGCCGGGCCGCGGCCGCGTGGGCGAGCTGCGCCTGCTGGCGCGCCAGGAGGCCGGCGCGATAGTCGTCCGGCGTCATGGCCTCGGCCTTGGCGAGCGCGGCCTGGGCGCGGGCGCTCAGGCCCGTCGGGCGCGGCGTCGAGCATGCCGCGCTGGTACCAGCGGTTCTCCCAGCCGGTGATGGCGCCGCAGACGGCGCGGCCGTTGGCGATCGCCTGCTCCAGGGACTCGACGAACGGATGGTCGGTGCGGCGGATCAGGGTGACGCCGGCCGCCTCGAGCTGGCGCAGCAGTTGGGCGAAGGCGGCCTTGGCCGCGTCGTCGGCGTCGGGCCAGCCTTCGGTCTCCAGCACGATCAGCCGGTTGGGCTTCATCGCGGCGGGGAGCGTGTCCGGCCCCATCAGGCCGAGGCAGCCGCGGTCGCCGCCGCAGCGCTTGGCCATCTCGATCGCGACCTGCCACATGTCCTCCAGGCAGCCGGCGTGCGGACCGTGCGTGCTCTGGCTGGTGGCCAGCCGCTCGCCGCGATTGATGCCGCCCTGCGTGGGCTTCAGCGCGACGTTGCCGCAATAGGCGGCCGGCCGGATGATCGAGCCGCCGACCTGGGTGCCGATCGCCGCCGGCACCATGTTGGCGCCCACGGCGGCGGCCGAGCCCGAGGACGAGCCGCCCGGCGTGCGCGCCCTGTCGAACGGATTGGTGGTCGGGCCGGGATGCGAGCCGCCGAGCTCGGCCGTCACCGTCTTGGCGAGGATCAGCGCGCCGGCCTGGCGCAGCGCCCAGACTGCGGCATTGTCGCGCTTGGGGAAGTTGCCCTTCATCGCCGCGCAGCCCATCTCGGTCGGCATGTCCCTGGTCTCGAGCAGGTCCTTGATGGCGACCGGCATGCCGTCGATCGGCGAGAGGGGCCGTCCGGCCTTCCAGCGCGCGGCGCTCAAATCGGCGGTGGCGCGCGCGCCCGCCTCGTTCAGGGCCGTGAAGGCCTTCACCACCGGCTCGCGCCGGGCGATGGTCTCCAGGCAGCGCTCCAGGTAGGCGCGCGGGCTGTCGTTGCCGTCGGCGAAGCGGCGGCCGGCGTCGTGGAAGGTGAGGGGCTTGTGGTCGGCATACGCGTACAGGGTCATGCCGCGGACCGTAGCATGAACCGCAGCCCGAACCGCAGCCCGGCGCCGGCGGCCGACATTCTCCTGTAACGCTTCGCTGTCCATCTGGCCGCCGGCCAACGCTGTAATGAGGAACCATGAGCGAGTCGCGCAGCGTCCAGGGATATATCGACGAGACACCGCGCTGGCCCGACGGCACACCCACGGTTTCCGTCTCCATGACGCCCATGCAGTCGCGCATCTGGCTGCTCGCCACCGCCGGCAAGTTCTTCGAGGGTCTCGTCGTGTTCATGACCGGCGTGGCCCTGCCGCTCATGGTCAAGGAGTTCGGCCTGTCGGCCCTCGAGAAGGGCGTCGTCAGCGCCGCCGCCGTGGCCGGCATCATGATCGGCGCCATCGCCCTGGGCGGACTCTCGGACAGCTACGGGCGGCGGCGCATGTTCGTCGTGGAGATGCTGGTCTTCGCCGTCTTCCTGATCGGGCTGGCCTGGAGCCCGAGCTACTTCTGGCTGGTCGTCTTCCTGTTCGGCGTCGGGCTGGCGCTCGGCTGCGACTATCCCACCGCCCACCTGATCATCTCCGAAAGCATGCCCAGCCGCGACCGCGGCAAGCTGGTGCTGAGCGCCTTCGCCTTCCAGGCCGTCGGCGCCCTGGCCGGAACGATCGTGGGCTATCTCGTCCTCGCCAACGCGCCGCATCTCGGCGCGTGGCGCTGGATGTACGCCAGCGCGATCGTCCCGGCGATCGTCGTCGTCATCGGCCGGCTCTATGTCAGCGACAGCGGGCCCTGGCTGATGTCGCGGGGCCGCCGGGCGGAGGCCGAACGCGAAGTCGGGCGCCTGCTCGCGCGCAAGCCGCTTTACCCCAAGAAGATCGAGCTTGCCGAAGCCCCGGCGGCGGGACCGACCGCCAACCATCGGCCCGGGCAAGGCTGGGGCGCGCTGTTCAAGCTGCCGGTGCGCCGCGCCACGATACTAGCCTCTGTGCCGTGGTTCCTGCAGGATTTCGGGACCTACGGCATCGGCATCTTCACGCCCACCATCCTGGCGCGCGCGTTCGGCCACGATTTCATCCATGGCCACAACATCGCCGCCATCGTCGGCCGCGACATCGTGGCGGCCAAAGGCGCCGCGCTGCTCGACGTGCTGCTGATCGTGGGCATCGTGGGCGCCGTGCTGCTGTCCGACCGCGTCGGCCGCATCCCCCTGCAGATCGTGGGCTTCCTCGGCTGCGCGGCCGGCCTCGCCATGGCGGCGCTGTCGCTGCATGCCGCCGCGGCGTGGCAAACGCCGCTGCTGTTCGGCGGCTTCATGCTGTTCAACTTCATGACCAATGCCGGGCCGAACGCCCAGACCTACCTGCTGGCGGGCGAGGTCTTCCCGATCGGCATCCGCGGCAAGGGCGCGGGCTTTGCCGCCGCCTTCGCCAAGATCGGCGCCGCGCTGACGGCGTTCCTGTTCCCGGTGCTGCTGGCGGATATCGGCGTCGAGATCCTGCTTTCCATCCTGGTCGGCACCTCGCTGCTGGGCGCCTGGATCACCTGGCAGTTCCGCATCGAGACCAGGGGCGTCAGCCTGGAGGCCATCGGGCAGTAGGCGACGCCCGCGGCAGGAAGAAGCCGGAGGGCGGTTCCGCAGCCGCCAGACTTAATTGTGTTAGATGGAGAGATACAACTATCGCGTGCTGCTGATTCGTGGCAGATTTGTCGACCGGACGAGCACTCCTGGAACAAGGCACGACGGGAGAAGAGGGTCATGGCACACAAGAGACAGGACCTGGCAAAGCTGGGGCCAGGATGGAACGACACCGTCTTGTGGTATGCGAAGGCGGTCGCGAAACTGGACGAGCTTGCGATCGACGACCGCACGAGCTGGCGCTTCCTGGCCGCCATTCACGGCTTCGACGAGACGGGTTGGCAGGATGCGCGGCTCTTTCGCCCCGGCGAGAACACGCCGACCGATCTCGTGAACCAGACGTACGGCGATCAGTGTCAGCATGGCACCTGGTATTTCCTGCCGTGGCACCGCGGCTATCTCGCCGCCTTCGAGGCCATCGTCGCCGCCAAGATCAAGGACATGAACGGGCCCGACGACTGGGCCCTGCCTTATTGGAACTATCTGGACGCCACGAATCCGGACGCCCGGCGCATTCCTCCGGTGTTCCTGGAGAAGCGGCTGCCGGACGGCGAGCCCAATCCCTTGAGCAAGCCGCCCCGGCGCAACACAGTGGTCCTGAGCCCCGTCGTGCCGAACATGCCGGATATCGATCTCGGCGCGATGGCGGAACCCGATTTCCTGGTCGGCAACGACGGCACGATCGGCTTCGGCGGCGGCTTGACCGGCTTTTCGAGGTCGGGCAACCGCACCGGCGATCTGGAAGCCAATCCTCACAATCCGGTGCACGTCATGATCGGCGGCTTCGAAGGGGGCTATATGTCCGATCCCAACTTCGCGGGCCTCGATCCGATCTTCTGGCTTCACCACTGCAACATCGACCGGCTGTGGGAAGCCTGGATGAATGCGCCGGGGCGGACGATGGTCAGGGACCCGCGCTGGCTTGACGGTCCGGCCGCCCGGCGCTTCATGATGCCCGGGCCCGGCGGGGCCAAGACCGTGTTCACGCCGCGCGATACGCTGAAGGGCGGATCGCTGCATCCGACCTACGACGACCTGGTCGCGGGAACGGGCCTGGCGCCCGCTCTCGCCGCCGCACCGACAGGAGTGGCCATGGGTTCGACGAGAGTGCAGCGCGTGGCGGTGCTGGGCGCCAGCGACGAATCGCTCGATGTCGGCGAAAGCCCGGCGACGACGACGGTCCATCTCGATCCGGGGCCGGCGGCGGCGGCCTTTCAGGCCATGGGACCGATCGAGACCGGCAAGGAAGTCACGCGGCTCTACCTTCAGCTCGAGAATGTCACGGGCGTCGCGCCGTCGGCGGTCATCGACGTCTTCGTCAATCTGCCGCCCGACACTCCCGCCGCCGACAGGTCGCGGTATCGCGCCGGCAGCCTCTATCTTTTCGGTCTCGAGAAGGCGACCGCCGCGGACGGCGCCCACGCCGGCAACGGTCTCGGATACAGCCTCGACATCACGGGGCTGGCGGCGCGCCTCAAGGAGACCGGGGAGTTCAATCCGCAAAGGCTGCACGTCTCGATCGTTCCGGCCGGTGGCAGTTCTGCCGGAAGCCCCGTCAAGGTGGGCCGGATCAGCGTTCTCGAGCGACGCGTCGCGGCGCGGGATTGAGGAGGGAGGCGCCGTTGCCGTTGGCCTGCTACGTCAATGAGTTCACGCGGCAGCCCTGGCGTAGCCTCTTCGCGGCATGCGGCGCCGGGATGGTGGTTGTCGGCCTGCTGGGTCAGCATTCGGTCCTGCCGGTATTGTGCGGCGGATCATGGCGCGGCGCGGTCGCCGCCCTCGGTCCGGTCGATGCCCTCGCCTTCGTGCTCGCCACGACGTCGCTGCCGGTCCTCGCCGCGGAGTGGCTCGCCATGCTGGGCGCCATGATGCCCCCGCTATTGGCCCAGCCCATCGGTCACGTCTGCCGGTCGAGTCGTCCGTCCGGCCGCGCCCGCGCCGTCGCGGGGTTCGTGCTCGGCTATGGCCTGGTCTGGATGTCGGCGGCTCCCGTGCTGGTGATGGTGTCCCTCCTGTTCGGCATCTGCCTGGGGGATCTCGCGCCGGCCGCGGTCGCGGTGCTGGCGCTGGGATGGAGCGCCTCCCCCTGGCATCAGGCCGCCCTCAACAGGGGCCATCGGGTGCGGCGCCTGAGCGTCCTGGGCTGGCGGGCGGACAGGGACGCCGCCGCCTACGGTGTCGTTCACGGCGGCTGGTGCGTCGCCGCCTGCTGGGCCTGGATGCTGGTGCCGCTGGCGTTCGCCGGGCATCACCTGCTGGTCATGGTGGCGGTCGGCGTGGTCCTGCTTGCGCAGCGTCTTGCCCCGCCGGCCGTGCCGCGCTGGCGCTGGCCGGCGGTGCTGGGCGTCCCGGCCGCGTTTCCGACCCTGGCAACGGGCCGGCTGTGGCGCCGCCTGGACGCCCGTCGCGGGCATTCCCATGCGTAGGCGGGCGCATGCCTAGGCGGGTCTGCCTGGCCATCGGGGTCAGCAGCGTGGCGCCGCGGGGCGGCGGCGCGATGAGCTTCGGTTATCTCGATGGTGCCGTCGTGGCCGCCGAGCAGATCGGCCAGTGGGCCCTGCGTTCCGGATTCGGCAAGGACAATGTCCAGGTCATAACGGATCGCTCCCTGTCCGATGGCACGCGGCAGCCTGTGACCTCGGAGAGGGTACAGGCCGCTGTTGAGGCACTGTTCCCCCCGGGAGCGGCGGAAGCCGACCATTTCGTCCTCAGCTTCTGCGGTCACGGCCTCACGGATGCCCAGGTCGGCAGCACCGTCTGGCTGTTCAGCGACGCCGACGAGAAGCGCTACAAGGTCAGCGTCGAGGGTTTTCTCGCCGAGCTGCTGACGTTCGGGGTCAGACGCGTTTCCCTGGTTTCGGATGCCTGCCGGGATGCCCCGCTCGGTTTGGATCTGCTGCGGTTCGAATTGCGGCGAGCGATCCTGGGGCGCTCCACCGTGGTGACCAGCCCGATGTTCGACCGGTTGGCGGCGTGCCAGGACGGCCAGAAGGCCTACATGGTCGGCGAACAAAACTCGGCAATTCCGGGCAAATGCATTCTGTCCGGTGTCGTGCTGGACGTGCTCTGGGGAAAGGAGCCTGCGGCGTTCCACGGCGACGAGATCGACACGAGCAGTTTCGGCGCCTTCACCCGGCGACGCGCCGCGGAAAGAGCGACGGACTACAAGCTGCAACTCAATCCTCAGTGCACGGTCGATCCCGAACCGGCCACCCTCGTGGTCAGAGATGTGGTGCTCGCGCCGCCGGCGCCCGATCTGCAGCCGTGGCCTCCCCCCGCGCAGGCGACCATCATGGGAAGCGTCCTGAACAGGTTCAGAGGGGCCATTGCGGCGACTGTCGGCTCGACGAGCTTGAAGCGGCTGCCTGTCGACGAGGCCGTCCGCAGGAACACGGCGGCGGTGGTGGAGGCACAACTCGCCGCCTTCACCCCTCCCGAGCCAGGCGACACTGCCGCTCTGATCGTTATGGGGGGCAGGGTCCGGCGCCTGTGGTCGAGCCGGCCGGTCGACGTGCTTCAGGCCGGCCGCGATCAGTGTCGCTTCGGCTTCAGGTGGACGCCGGCAGACGAGGGCGCGCTCGTGCTGGTCGAGTTCAACGACGGGTCATGCGCGCCCGCCTACGTCTATCCTGGCCTCTATGCCGTTGTCGCCCGAAACCGCAACGGCATAGGGGCGGTCGCCTATGGCGGTCGCGAGACGGAAATATTCGAGCAGTCGGTGGCGTCCATCACCGAACTGGCCGCGGGAACATTGACGGCCGCCGATATCGACGAGACTGCCGTCCGCCTGCGGTTCCGCAAGCATGCCAATCCGATCCTGGGCGCCATCGCCGCCTATCTGTACCGGGCGGTGTCGGATGTCGACAGCATCCGACGCATGGCCTACTTCTACGTCGCCGAGCAGCAGGCCGTCCCCTTCGACATTGCGCTATTGGGGGAGATGAAGGTCGAACGGCGGGCGAACGGCAAGCTTGTCGTCAATGTTCCGGCTGTGACTCAAAGAGCCCTGCCCGAGCGGCGCAATCCGCTGCCTGACTTCGTTGTCAGGGCGACGCCGGCGGTGAGCGGAACCCTGGCCGGCCGGTGCCCGTGGCTGACGATCGGGTGGGACTATCCGCCCGGGGAGAGGCTTGGCGCGGCCGGCGAGGTTTTCGACCTTGCGCGGGACGTGCCGCGGCTGTCGAACTTCACCCTGCTGCCCGGCGCGGTCGGCCGCAAGCTCGCCAAGCTCTGGGACCTGCGGCCCTACGACATTGCGCGCTGAGCCGCGGCGGTACGGTATCTGCCGACTGTCACGCGGTGCGGACGAGGCGGAGAGGGGCGCCCTTGCCGCGCACTTCCGCCTCCTCGAACTCGGCGGCGGCGATCGCGCGGTCGAGAGCGGCGCGCAGCTCGCGGGCCGTCTCCAGGGTGAGCTCGACCCCGGCGCGCGCGCCGGGTCGAGGTCCCGGTTGATGAAGTCCAAGGTGATGACGTCGCCCAGCGGCGCATGGCGCGCGTGGTCGTAGGCCACCACGGCCTGCGACAGCGGGAACCACTCGTCGCCGCGCTTGGCCATGCCCTCGGCGCGGACGAGCTCGATGATGGACGTGCACATGGTCGGGCCTCCTACTTCGCCAGGTGCTTGCCGAAGAAGCCGAACACCTTGCCCCAGCCGTCCATGCACTGCTCGACCCGGTAGAGCGGCCGGTGCCAGTAGAAGAAGCCGTGGCCGGCGCCGTCGTAGCGGTGGAACTCGTACGCCTTGCCGTGCTTCTTGAGCTCGGCCTCGTGCTGGTCGACCTGCTCGGGGCTGGGCGCGCGGTCGTCGTTGCCGAACAGGCCGAGCAGCGGGCAGGAGAGGTCCTTGGTCATGTCGATCGGCGCGACCGGCGTCTTGGCGTTGAGCTCCTCCTTGCCCATCACCACGCGGCCGCCCCACAGGTCGACGCAGGCGTCGACGTCCTTCTTCTGGCAGGCATAGATGAAGGCGTGCCGGCCGCCCGAGCAGGAGCCGAAGATGCCGACCTTGCCGTTGTGGCCGGACTGCGCGCGCATCCACTTCACGGCGGCCTCGGTGTCGCCGACCATCTGGGCGTCGGCGATGCCGCCCTCGGCGCGCACCTTGGCGGCGACGTCGTCGGGGTTGGCCTGGCCGCCCTCGCGCTCGTAGAGGTTGGCGCAGATCGCGAGATAGCCGTGATGGGCGAAGCGGCGCGTCGTCTCGATGTAGAACTCGCTCCAGCCCGGCAGATGGTGGACCAGCACGACGCCCGGGAAGGGACCCCGGCCCTCCGGCCGGGCCGTGTAGGCGGTGATCTCGAATCCCTTGTCGCCTTTGAGGGTCACGTTCTCGCAGGTCATGCCTCGGTAGAATGCCATCGATCCTTCTCCTTGAGCGCTAAGTTCTGTCGTCCCACGGACAGTATTCGAGGATCGCCCGGCGGGCGCAACAAGGGCCAGCCGGGCCGCCCGGAAAGGTGGGCCGGCTCCTGCGAGCCGTGCCACGACCGTCCCCGCGGTCCTGTCACTTGATGACGGTAGAACGGCCTTCGTACGCGGTATGGTGGCGATGACACGCTCCGACACCAGCGTGGTCCGAGGCGAGAGAAAGACCCATGACCATCCCCTTCCAGTCGATCGAAAGCATCATCAACGACCACTTCGGCGATCTCATCGCGCCGCTGGACGCGGCCGTACTGGGGAGATATCCGGGCATCCTGGTCGGCGTCACGGTGGGCGACAACAAGTACTACTTCAACTATGGCGAGATTCCGATGGCCGAGGGCGGCAGCCCGCCCGCGGTCCAGGACATCGTCATGCTGATCGGCTCGAACACCAAGGTGTTCACCGCGACCCTGCTGGCGCTTGCCGCCCTCCAGCCGACCCCGATTTCGATCGGCCTCGACACGGTGGCGTCCGATCTCGTGCCGAACGGAACCACCATCAACTCCAACGGCCAGCCCATCCAGCTGTGGCACCTCGCCACGCACAGCGCGGGCTTTCCCGACGGTCCGTGCGGACAGACGGTGTGGGGCGACTACACGTTCGACGAGACGGCGAGCTTCCTCGGCGCCTTCACGCCGCCCTATCCGCCCGGCACCTACTGGGTCTACAGCGACCAGAGCTTCGCCCTCCTGGGGGTTCTGCTGTCGCATGTCTATACCTCGCAGAGCGGCGACAGCTCGAGTTGGGACGGGACCTACCAGGCCTGGCCCACGATCGCCGCGGACAACGTCATCGTGCCGCTCGGCATGACGACGACACAGGTCGACTACAGCCCCGTCATCTCCCAGCTGGCGATGCCCTACGACTTCCTCGGCGCGACCCAGGCCTACGAGGCTTTGAACCCGCCCACTCTGGTGCTGAACTCGGCTGCGCTCGGCGCCGGGGCGCTTTCGTCGACGCTCTGCGACATGCTGACCTTCCTGCAGAACCAGATCGCGCCGCCGAACAACACCCTGGGCAAGGCGATCGCGCTCACCCAGCAGGAACAGGGCAGCGGACTGTCGATGGGGCTGGGCTGGCAGATCGGCAACGGCTTCTTCTACAAGAATGGCCTGGTCTCCGGTTACACCTCCTACATGGCCGTCGATCCCACGAACCAGATCGGCCTGATCGTGATGGGCAATTGCCGGGCCGGCGATGAAGGCGCGGCGCTGTGCACCGCCGGCCGCGAGGCGCTGGGAGCGTTGCGCATGGCGCCGGCGACGGGTGGCGATTTTCCCGCGCCGCCTCAGGACGAGATGCCGGAATGCCCGTCATGAGGCGGGAGCGCGCGGGCAGGCCTCGCGGGCCGCAAGAATACAAGAGTATGAATTCAGGTCTCGGCGCCGCCGTTCACCTGGATCATCTGGCCGTTGATGTAGGCGCCGGCGTCGGACACCAGCAGGCGGGCGGCGGCGGCGACCTCGGCCGGCCTGCCCATGCGGCCGAGCGGCACGCGGGCCAGCGACTGCGCGCGCGCCTGCGCCGAGGCGTTCTTCTCCTCGGCGTCGGGCGCGATGGGGCCGGGCGAGATGGCGTTGACGGTGATGTTGCTCGGGCCGAACTCCATGGCCAGCGCCTTGGTGAGGCCCCACACGCCGTGCTTGGCGACCGATACCGGCGCGCGGCCGGCATGGCCGTGGATGGCGTTCATGCCGGTGAAGTTGACGATGCGGCCCCAGCCCTTGCCCACCATGCCGGGCAGGCAGGCGCGCGCCAGCCAGACCGCGGCATCGAGATCGACGGCGAGGACGCGCCGCCACTCGGCCTCGCTCGTCTCCAGGAACGGCTTGTTGGGGCGCAGCGCGGCGTTGTTGAGCAGCGCATCGACCGCGCCGAACCTTTTCATGACGTCGCCGGCAACGCGCTTGCAGTCCTCCGGACTGCCGACGTCGCCCATGACGACCAGTGTCCTGGCGCCGAGCTTCTCCGCCTCTTTGGCGACCGCATCGCAGGCCGCGCGATCGCTCGAGCCGTTGATCGCGACGTCGAACCCGTCCTCGGCCAGCGCCAGCACGCAGGCGCGGCCGATGTTGCGGCCGCCGCCGGTGACCAGGGCGGTCCTCCTGGCCTCGGCCATCAGATCACGCCGCCAGCCTTGAGAGCCTCGACTTGCTTGGCATCGTAGCCGAGCCCGGCCAGCACCTCGTCGGTATGCTCGCCGAGGTCGGGCGTGGGCCTGAGCGCCGCCGGCTGCGGGGCGTCGGAGAGGTTGATGGGCTGGCCGACCACCTTGATGTCGCCGAGCGTGGGATGCTTCACCGCGCGGGCGATGCCGAGATGCTTGACCTGCGGCTCGGCGAAGGTCTGGTCGATGGTGTTGATCGGGCCGCAGGGCACGCCCGCCTTGTTCAGCGCCTCGATCCAGTGCGCCGAGCTGTTGGTCCTGGTGATCGCCGCGATGCGCTCGTTCACCGCCTTGCGGTGCTGCGAGCGCAGCGCCGGCGTCTTGTGCTCGGGATGATCGACCAGCTCGGGCGCGCCCAGCGCCTTGGCGCAACGCTTCCACAGGTTCTGGCCGGAGGCGGCGATGTTGATGTGGCCGTCGCTGGTCGGGAACACGCCGGTCGGGATGCCGGTGGGATGGTCGTTGCCGGCCTGCTTGGGCACCTCGCCCTTGATCAGCCAGCGCGCCGCCTGGAAGTCGAGCATGAAGATCTGCGCCTCGATCAGCGAGGTGTGCACCCACTGGCCCTTGCCGGTGCGCTCGCGGTTGTAGAGCGCCAGGATGATGGCCTGGGCGAGCAGCAGGCCCGAGGTCAGGTCGGCGATCGGGATGCCGACGCGCATCGGGCCGCGGCCGGGCTCGCCGGTGATCGACATCAGCCCGCCCATGCCCTGGGCGATCTGGTCGACGCCGGGGCGCGCGGCGTCGGGGCCGCTCTGGCCGAAGCCGGCGATCGAGCCGTAGACGATGCGCGGATTGACCTTGGCCACGGTGTCGTAGTCGACCTTCAGCCGGTGCTTCACGTCGGAGCGGTAGTTCTCGACGATGACGTCGGCCTTGGCCGCGAGCTTCATGAAGATCGCGTGGCCTTCCGGGCTCTTGAGGTTGAGCGTCATCGCCTTCTTGTTGCGATGCAGGTTCTGGAAGTCGAAGCCGTGGCGGCTGCCGCCCATGGCGTCGAGCTTGCCGTCGGCGGACGGCGGCGGCGGCGGCTCGATCTTGATCACGTGCGCGCCCCAGTCGGCGAGCTGGCGCACCGCGGTCGGGCCGGCGCGATGGGCGGTGAGGTCGAGGACGGAGATGTGGGACAGGGGCAGGGTGGTCATGGGCGGTTCCTTGCTATGCACGATGCTTGTTGCGACACCGCTGTCATCCCGAGCGTAGCGAGGGACCTTTCAAGGCGGCAGGAAAGGTCCCTCGCTACGCTCGGGATGACAAAGTGCGTTTGGCTACTTTCCCTTGAAGGCCGGCCGGCGCTTCTCCATGAAGGCGCGGCGGCCTTCCTTGTAGTCGTCGCTGTCGAAGCAGGCCTCGGCCATCTTCTCCAGCCGCGCGTGGTCCTGCTTGGACTCGGGCCTGGCGATCTCGCGCGCCGAGGCCTTGGCCAGCGCGATGGTGAGCGGCGCGTTCTGGGCGATGGCGCCGGTGATGGCACTCACCATGGCGTCGAGCTCGGCGTCGGCCGCCACGCCGTGCACCAGGCCCATGTCGTAGGCCTCCTTCGAGGAATACTGCTTGGCGGTGAACAGGAACTCCATGGCGCGCGGCAGGCCGACGATGCGCGACAGGCGCTCGATCCGAGGAAGCCGTAGCCCAGGCCGAGCTTGGCGGCCGGCACGCCGAAGCGCGCGCCCTCGTTGCAGTAGCGCAGGTCGCAGCAGGCCGCGAGGTTCATGCCGCCGCCGATGCAGTAGCCGGTGATCCTGGCGATGGTCGGCTTGGGGAAGTCGTAGAGCGATTCGTAGCCCTGCCTGGAGATGGCGTCGTAGCGCACCTGCGCCTCGGCGTTGGCGCGCTCGCTCTCGAACTTGGAGATGTCGGCGCCCGAGACGAAGGCCTTGCCGCCGGCGCCGCTCACCACGACGCAGCGGATCTCGGGGTCCTTCTCGTAATCCCTGAGGATGCCGACAAAGGCGTCCCACATGTCGAGCGACACGGCGTTGAGCTTGGCCGGGTTGTTGAACACGAGGTGGCCCACCGCGCCCTCGCGCCGCCCGTAGATCTTCTGTTCCTGCATGGCGCCGTCCTTCCGCTGAAGTCGGGGAATATAGCGCGCGTCCGGCGATTTGAATAAGGTGTGCGGCGGAGGAAACGTGGCCTCAGTCGAACTGAAGGGCCTTGCCAAGCACTACGGTGGTGCCGTCGCGGTCGACGGCGTGTCGTTGCGCGTCGAGCACGGCCAGCTTGTCTGCCTGCTGGGCCCGTCGGGCTGCGGCAAGACGACGACGCTGCGGCTGATCGCGGGCTTCATCGAGCCCTCGGCAGGCGAAATCGTGGTCGGCGGCAAGGTCCTGTCCTCGCCTCAGCGCACGGTGCCGCCGGAAGGCCGCAACATGTCGATGATCTTCCAGAGCTACGCGCTGTGGCCGCACATGACGGTGGCCGAGAACGTGGCCTATGGGCTCAGGATCCGGAGGCTCGACAAGGCCGCGATCGACGGAAGGCTCAAGGCGATCCTGTCGACGGCGCGGCTCGAGGCGCTGGCCGACCGCTATCCCGGCGAGCTCTCGGGCGGCCAGCAGCAGCGCGTATCGCTCGCCCGCGCCCTGGTGGTCGAGCCCGAGACCCTGCTGCTCGACGAGCCGCTCAGCAACCTCGACGCCAATTTGCGCGAGGAGATGCGCTTCGAGATCCGCCGGCTGCACGATCGATACCGCTACACCACCATATACGTCACCCACGACCAGGCCGAGGCCATGACCACGGCCGACCAGATCGCGGTCATGAACCACGGCAAGGTCGAGCAGCTCGGGCCGCCGGAGGAGATCTACGGCCGGCCGCGCTCGGAGTTCGTCGCCCGCTTCATCGGCGGCGCCAACATCCTGCGCGGTCCGGCGCTCGACGAGCAGCGCGTCTCGGTGGCCGGGGCGGCGCTGCGCACCACGGGCCGGAGGCTCCGCGCCGGCACGCCGGTCGCCGCTTTCGGTGCGCCAGCACGAGATCGGCATCGCCGTGGAGAAGCCGCAGGCCGGCCAGGACAACCACCTTCCCGCCGTGGTGACGCGGCAGGTCTTCCTCGGCTCGGCGCGCGACTACACCGTGGCGCTCGAGGACAGCACCGAGCTGCGCGTGACGGCGCCGCCCGGCCGCAACATCGCGCCGGGCGAACGGGTGTGGCTGCACCTGCCGGCGGAACAAACAAGGGCATTGGCGGAGGAATGACATGATACGGAATTTGACGCGCCGGCGCGTGCTGGCGGCGGGCGCCGCGGCAACGGCAGGCACCTTCTCGTTCGCGACCGCGACGCGCGCGGCGCCCGAGGCGCAGAAGATCACGCCGGAACTGATCGAGGCGGCCAAGAAGGAAGGCAAGGTGACGTGGTACACCTCGGTCGACCTGCCGCTCGCCGAGAAGGTCGGCAAGGCGTTCGAGGCGAAATATCCCGGCGTGACGATGCGCGTCGAGCGCTCCGGCGCGGAACGCAACTTCCAGCGCATCGGCCAGGAATACGCCAGCAAGATCTACAATTGCGACGTCGTGAACAGCTCCGATGCCGCGCACCTCATCATCTGGAAGCGCGAGAAGATGCTGGCGCCCTACCTGCCAGAGGACGTGGCGCAGCACTTCCCGGCCAAGTACAAGGACCCCGACGGCATGTTCGCGGCGTGGCGCATCACGCTCTGCCCGATCGGCTACAACACCAAGCTGGTGCACGGCGGAGGAGGCGCCCAAATCCTACGCCGACCTGCTCGATGCGAAATGGACGGGCAAGATCGTCGAAGGCCCATCCGGGCTATTCCGGCACCATCATGACGGCGACCCAGCAGCTCAGCCGCGACCTCGGCTGGGCGTGGTTCGAGAAGCTCGCCAAGCAGAAGATCATGCAGGTCCAGTCGGCCACCGAGCCGCCCAAGAAGACCGCGCAGGGCGAACGCGCGGTCATGGCCGACGGCGGCGAATATGTCGTCGTGGGTTTGAAGGCGCGCGGCGAGCCGATCGAGCTCGTCTATCCGAGCGAGGGCACGCCGCTGATCACCGGCCCGTCGGGCATCATGGCGCGCGCGCCCAACCCCAATGCGGCGCGGCTGTTTCATGCCTGGTCGATGACGGCCGAGGCGCAGCAGCTCAACGTCGATGCCGGCGCGCTGCGCTCGGCCCATCCGCAGGTCAAGGACCGGCCGACGATGCGCAAGTTCTCCGACATCAAGACGCTGCGCGAGGAGGCCGCCGTGGTCGCCGACAAGGCCGACGAGATCAAGGCGCGCTACCTCAAGATCTTCAAGGTGTGACGATGCCAGGCATCGTCATCCCGAGACGCAGTCTGCTGACGGCAGCCGTCCTGCTTCCGTTCGGCGCGCGCGTGGTCTCGGCCGCGCCGCCGCCGGAAGCGGTTACGCCAGCACTGGTCGAAGCCGCGCGCAAGGAGGGCAAGGTCTCCTACTACACGGCGATGGACCTTTCGGTCGCCGAGCCGCTGGCCAAGGCCTTCGAGGCCAGATATCCCGGCATCAAGGTCGCGGTCGAGCGCACCGGCGCGGAGCGGCTGTTCAACCGCATCGCCCAGGAGACCGCGAGCAACATCCGCCGCGCCGACGTAGTGAACAGTTCCGACGCCGCGCATTTCATCGTCTGGAAGCGCCAGGGCTGGCTGCAGCCCTACCTCACGATGGACATCGCCGAGGACGTGCCGGCCGCGCAGCGCGATGCCGACGGCACCTTCACCAACCAGCGCACGCATTTGAGCGCCATCGCCTACAATGCAAGCCTGATCAAGCCGGAGGATGCGCCGAAGGGTTTCAACGACCTCCTCGATGCCAGGTACGCGGGCAAGCTGGTGAAGGCCCATCCGGGCTATTCGGGCACCATCATGACGGCCACGCAGCAACTCGTGCGCGTGCTGGGCTGGGGCTATTTCGAGAAGCTCGCCAAGCAGAAGGTGCTGCAGGTCCAGTCGGCCACCGAGCCGCCCAAGAAGATCGAGGCCGGAGAGCGCGCCATCGCCGTCGACGGCAGCGACTATCTGTTCTGGATGGCCAGGGAACGCGGCTCGCCGATCGAGGTGGTGCATGCCGTGGAAGGCACGCCGCAGATCTCCAATCCGATGGCGGTGTTCAAGTCGGCGCCCAATCCCAACGCCGCGCGGCTGCTGTTCGGCTGGATCATGTCGAGGGAGGGCCAGGCCTTCATCGTCGATCTGAGCGGCCAGTATCCGGCGAACGCGAAGGTGAAGGCCAAGGCCGGGCGCCCGCCGCTCGCCTCGATCAAGACGCTGCGCGAGGATCCGGCCGAGGTCGAGAAGACGGCCGACGAGATCAAGGCGAGGTACGCGCGGATCTTCAAAGTATGACGGAGCTCTCCTCCAGTCATCCCGTGCGCAGCGATGCCTACGGCGGCCGACGCCTTCCCGATGTCTCGCGACCGCTGCTGCTGGCGGTCGCGCTGCTGCTCGTCCTGATGATCGCGCTGCCGATGGGCTGGCTGGTGGCCTACAGCTTCGCCGACAAGGCGGGCCATCCCACGCTCGGCAACTTCGTCGCGCTGTTCACCGATCCCACCTTCGTCGATCCGCTGATCACGACCCTGATCATCGCCGTCTCGGTGAGCGCGATCTGCTGCGCGGTCGCGGCGCCGCTGGGCTGGCTGGTGGCGCGCACCGACATGCCGATCCGCCGCACGGTGCGCACCCTGGTCATGGCCTCGCTGGTGACGCCGCCCTTCGTCGGCGCCATCGCCTGGGAGATGCTGGCCGCGCCCAACTCGGGCCTGCTGAACCAGCTGTGGCGGGCGCTCACCGGCATGCCGCCGGACGAGGCGCTGGTCGACATCTACAACCTGCCCGGACTGATCTTCGTCATCGCCTGCTACACCTTTCCCTATGTCTTCATCCTGGTCGCCAATGCGCTCGACCGCATGCCGGGCGAGCTCGAGGACGCGTCCTCGATGCTGGGCGCGAAGACCTGGCAAACGGCGCGGCGCATCACCGTGCCGCTCGCGCTGCCGACCCTGCTGGCCGGCGCGCTGGTCGCCTTCCTGCAGGCGCTGAACCTGTTCGGCTCGCCCGCGATCCTGGCGATTCCGGCGGGCTTCCACACACTGACCACGCGCATCTGGAGCCTGTTCCAGTTCCCGCCCAAGCCCGAGCTCGCCGCCGCCGCCTCGCTGCCGCTGCTGGTGCTGACCATCGTGCTGCTGCGCGCCCAGTCGCTGGCGCTGGGCCGCCGCGGCTATGCCGTGCTGGGCGGCAAGTACGGCCAGCCGCGGCTGGTGCGGCTGGGCTGGCTGCGCTGGCCGGCGGCGGCCCTGGCGCTGCTGGTGCTGGCCATGCCGCTGTTCCTGCCCTACGCGGCGCTGTTCAACTCGGCCTTCTCGCGCGTGTCCTCCCGGCTGGTGACGCCGGAGACGGTCACGCTGCACAATGTGCGCTTCACCTTCCTCGAACTCAGCTCGACGCTGCCGGCGCTGCAGAACACCTTCTTGCTCGCCGTCGCCTCGGCGAGCCTGGGCGCGCTGCTCGCCCTGCTGATCGCCTATATCGTCGCGCGCCGGGCCGTGCGCGGATACAGGGTGCTGGGCTTTCTCGCCACCGCGCCGCTGGCCATCCCCGGCATCGTGCTGGGCGTCGGGCTGTTCCTCGCCTATACGCGCCCGCCGCTCATGCTCTACGGCACGCTGTGGATCTTGCTCGTCGCCTTCGTCACCATCGAGCTGCCGGCGGCCTACCAGCAGCTCTCCTCGGCCTTCCATGCCGTGCATCCCGAGCTCGAGGAGGCGGGCCGCATGTTGGGCGCGACGCGGCTGCGGACGCTGGCCGACATCACCGCGCCGCTGCTGCGCTCGGCGGTGATCGCCACCTGGTGCTTCGTCTTCGTCGCCGTGATCCGCGAGCTCTCGGCCGCGGTGATCCTGTTCACCTCGGAGACCAAGGTGCTCTCGGTGCTGATCTTCGACCTCAAGGAGAGCGGCGATGTCGGCGCCATCGCCGTGCTGAGCCTCACCATGATCGCCATCACCACGGTGGTCATTGCCATCGCCAATCGCCTCGGCGGCGGTCGTGGCAGCGGCCGCCTGGCCGCTCGCGCAGCCGGATAGTGTGACAAAAAAGTGGCGGCGGTGCGCCTGCTGGCATCCCGCACAAACGGACTCGACCGGCCGAGCTTTGATGCGATACGGTCGCACAGGATGGCTACCCTCTCGGAATGGTTGAGCGCCCGGGGTCTCGGCGCACTGCATGCCGTTCTCGAGGCCCAGCAGGTCGACTTCGACGTCCTGCCGGATCTCACGGAAGACGACCTCAAGGATCTCGGCATCGCCCTCGGCCCGCGGCGCCGGCTGCTCAAGGCCATCGCCGAGAGCGGCGTCGCTCCGCCATCGCCGCGGGATTCCATCGAGCCCGGCGTCGATTCCGCCGAACGACGCCAGCTCTCGGTGCTGTTCGTCGACCTCGTCGGCTCGACGGCGCTCTCGGCGCGGCGCGATCCGGAGGAGATGCGCCAGATCGTGCGGCGCTACCAGAACGCCGTGTCGGGCGAGGTCGCGCGCTTCGGCGGCTACGTCGCCAAGTTCATGGGTGACGGCGTGCTCGCCTATTTCGGCTGGCCGACGGCGCATGAGGACGGCGCCGAGCGGGCGGTGCGCGGCGCGATGGCCGCCGTCGGCGCCGTCGCCGAGCTGCGCACGGCGGACGGCCAGCCGCTCGCCGCGCGCGCCGGCATCGCCACGGGGCTGGTGGTGGTCGGCGACATGATCGGCCAGGGCTCGGCGCAGGAGGCCGCCGTGGTCGGCAACACGCCCAACATCGCCGCCCGCCTGCAGGACCTGGCCACGCCCGGCCAGGTCCTGATCGCCGACAGCACGCAGAAGCTGGTGCAGTCCTCGTTCGACCTGATGGCGCTGGGGCCGCAAGCGCTGAAAGGGCTGGACCAGCCGCTCGCGGTCTTTGCCGTGCGGCGCGAGCGGCCGGCCGACAGCCGCTTCGAGGCGCGCGCCGGCTACCATCTGCGCCCGATGGTGGGGCGCGAGCAGGAGCTGGCCCTGCTGCGCGAGCGCTGGGCGGCGGCGCAGGGCGGCGAGGGCCAGTGCGTCCTGCTGGTCGGCGAGCCCGGCATCGGCAAGTCGCGCATCACGCGCGCCCTGCTCGACATCGTCAGCCGGCCCGCCGCGGCCGTGCTGCGCTTCCAGTGCTCGCCCTATCACCTCGACAGCGCGCTGTGGCCGGTGATCCAGCAGATGACGGTGGCGATCCGGATGGAAGCCGCCGATCCGCCGGCGGCGCGTCTCGACAAGATCGACGCCTTCCTGCGCCCGCGCGCCGCGCGCATCGCGACGGCGCTGCCGCTGGTGGCGAGCCTGCTCGGCGTCGCCTACGACGACCGCTACGGCCCGCTCAACCTCTCGCCGCAGGCGCAGCGCGACCAGACGCTGGCGGCGCTGGTCGAGCAGTTCGTCGGCGCGGCGCGGCGCCGGCCGGTGCTGATCGTCCTGGAGGACATGCACTGGTCCGATCCCTCGACGCTGGAATTCGTCGAACTGGTGCTCGACCGCATCGAAGGCCATCGCATCCTGCTGCTGCTGACCAGCCGGCCGGACGGCCAGCCGGTGCTGGCGGGCCATCCGCGCGTCACGCGCCTGGTGCTGAACCGGCTGGGGCGCGTCGCCGTCGAGGCGATGACGGCCGCCATCGAGGGCAGCGCGGCGCTGCCCGACGAGGTCCGCCGGGAGATCCTGACCCGCGCCGACGGCGTGCCGCTGTTCGTCGAGGAGCTGACGCGCGCGCTGGTCGAGCTGGCGGCCCAGGACGGCCCGGCCGTCGCCAACCGTTCGGGGACGCGGTTCAGCGTGCCGGCGACCCTGCACGATTCTCTGATGGCGCGCCTCGACCGCCTGCCCGAGGTCAAGCGCGTCGCCCAGACCGCCGCCTGCATCGGCCGCAACTTCAACCATCGCACGCTGAGCGCGATCGCCGGCCTGGGCGAGGGCGAGCTCAATGCCGCCCTGGAGCGGCTGGTCGATGCCGAGCTGGTGTTCCGCCGCGGCCAGCCGCCCGACGCCGCCTATACCTTCAAGCACGCGCTGGTGCGCGACGCCGCCGCCAACAGCCTGCTGCGCAGCGAGTTCCGCCGCGTCAACGCGGCGATCGTCGACGCCTTCGAGGCGCTGGCCGTGCCGCCGGCCCCGGAACTGGTCGCCCGCCACGCCGAGCTCGCGGGGCTCGACCGCAAGGCCGTCGACTACCTGCTGCAGGCGGGACGGCGCGCCGCCGAGCGCTATGCCAATCACGAGGCCATCAACCATCTGGAGCGCGCGCTGCGGCTCATCGCCACCCTGCCGGATCTGGCCGAGCGCGCCGAGCTCGAGCTGCGCGCGCTTGCCATGGTCGGCGTGCCGCGCATCGCGGCCCTCGGTTACGCGTCGGCCGAGGTCGAGGCGACGTACCGGCGCACCGTCGAGCTGGCCGAGCGTGCGGGCGACACGGTGCAGCTCTTCCAGGCGCTGCGCGGCCTGTGGAATTGCATCTACGACCGTGCCGATCTCGAGAATTCGCGCGAGATCGCCGAACGGCTGTGCGAGCTGGCGGCCGATCATCCCGCCAGGGCCGAGGCGCAGGGCCTGGCCCATCGCGCGCTGGGCGGCGCCTGCCTCAGCCTGGGCGAGATCGGCCGCTCGATCGAGGCGTTCGAGACCTGCGTGCGGGCCTGCGCGGGCCTGCCGTCCGGCAGCGGCCTGCAGGGGCATGGCGAATCGCCGCTGGTCATCGGCGGCTGCTATGCCGGCTTCGTGCATGCCATCGCCGGCAACTTCGACCGCGGCCAGGCCTTCATGGACGACGCACTGGCCGCGGCGCGGCGGCTGCAGAATCCGATGACCTTCGCCTTCGCCCATCACCTCGCGGCGAACACCCGGTTCCTGCTCGACGCGCCGGCGGACTGCGCGCGCATTTCGGCGGAGTCCGCGCGCGTCGCCGACGAGCATCGCCTGGTCTTCTGGATCGCCGCGGGCGAGCTGATGGGCGGCTGGTCGGCGGCCCGGCTGGGCGACCCGGCGGCCGGCATCGAGCGCATGCGCCGCGGCCTGCAGGCCTGGCAGAGCAGCGGCGCCGAGCTGCACCTCCCGACGTGGCATGCCGCGCTGGCGGACGGGCTGCTGATGGCGGGCGCCGTCGACGAGGCGGGCGACACCGTCGAGCGCGCGCTGGCGCTGGCGGCGGCGCGCAAGGAGGCCTTCGCCGTTCCGCTCCTGCTGCGGCTGAAGGGCCTGGTGGCCGACCGCCAGGGCCAGGACGAGGCGGCGCGGTCGTTCCTGGAGGAGGCGATCGCCCTGTCGCGCCGGCAGGGCGCCCGCCTCTACGAACTGCGCGCGGCCTGCGACCTCGCGGCGCTCCTGGCGCGGCGCGACGACGGTGCCGCGGCGCGGCGCGTCCTGCTCGACGCCAGCGCCGGCATCGCGGGCGGCGCCTCGGTGGCCTGCGTGTGCGAGGCCCGGTCGCTGCTGGCGTCGCTGGCCTAACCGAGGATCGCCACCTCGTCGACCGTGACGGGCCGGCGCAGCAGGCCGAGCGCGCCCAGGTGATCGAGCGTCGCCTGCCAGCCCTCGCGCGTCTGCCGGCCGAGCGGCGGCGGCCCGAGATGGCGCACGATCTCCGCCGTCGCCTGCGAGACGTAGCGGCGATCGAACGACGGGAAGAGCTGGCGGAAGACCGACATCACCTCGGATGGCGCCTGCTGCAGCTCGGCGTAGGCTTCGAGAACCGCCTCGAGCAGGCGCAGCGCCGTCGCGCGGCCGTCGGCCAGCCGCCACGCCTTCTCCTTCACGACCAGATTGAGGCTGTAGACCTTCACGCCGTAGTCGGCGAGGCGCATCAGCTCGATATCCTTGCCGGCCGCCAGCAGCTCGGCGGGCAGCATCTCGGTGTAGTCGATCAGCGCATCGACCCGGCCGTCATAGAGCGGTGTCGAGGTCCAATCCACCACGACCTCGGTGATGCGCCGGCGGTCGAGCCGCTGGGCGGCGAGGAAGCCGTGGTACTCGTCGACGGTGACGCTGCCCGGCACCAGGCCGATGCGCTTGCCGTACAGGTCGGTCGGCTTGCGGATCGGCGCCTCGGCGCGCGAGAAGATCGCCGACGGCGTGTTGCGGTAGAGCACGCTCAGGCTCTTGACGCCGAGGCCCTGCGAGCGGCCGATCGCCGTGGCGATGCCGCTCGACACGCCGATCCAGTATTCGGCGCTCTCCGCCACCAGCTCGGCCGAGACGGTGGCGCCGCTGCCCTCCTGGATCGCGACCTCGAGGCCGCGCTTGGCGAACAGGCCGCGTTCGCGGGCGTAATAGAAGCCCGCATAGGTCGGCATCGCCTTCCAGTCGAGCAGCAGGTCGACGCGCTGCAGCAGCGGCTGGGCGCGCACGATGGCGGGCGCCGCGAGGGTCGCGACCAGGGCGGTACGCCGGGACAGAAGGGGGGAAGGCGCCATCGAACTGCCGTCGAGCCATTGAGGGGACAGGACAACGTTGCATTTTTCCGGCCGATCTTGAATTTCAAATGGCCGCCTAGCAGGCTGTTGAAGAAGTCTTTGAACGGCGTGCGATGAAGGGGATGTCGTCGCCGTTGTGGAGGCAGATTTCGCCTTGGCCAGAGCCATCGCCCTGCAGCTCGGCCCAGCCGTCGCCACTGGCGGGCTCCATTTCGTCGCTTCCTTCCCAGCGGAACTCGACGTCATCGCCCTCGCAGGCGCCAGGGAGGGAGCCTGTGAGGCAATCGAAGGCGAACTCGCCGCCGTCTTCCTCGAACAGGCCGTCTTCCTCGAACAGAATGTAAGCCCCCGGCACGGCCATGTCATAGCCCGGCGCCTCGATGATGCGCCATTTGCCCCGCAGGCTCATGTCGGCACTGCCAGGAGCTTGGGAAGGCGGATCAGATTGTAGGCCGCCAAGGCCAGCGTGAAGGCCGCATCGACGCGGGTTCGTCCTCGCAGCTTGACCTTGGCCATCCCGGCCGAAGCCTTGATCCACCCGAACACCTCCTCGATGCGCTTGCGGCAGCGCTGGCTGACGTTGTAGCCGGGATGGCGGGTGGTGCGATGATCGACAGCCGTGGCGCGCGGCTTGGCCGTCTCGGCCGTCCTGCGGACGTGCCCGTCGATGGCGACGTGCGGGGTAACCATACGTCTGCGAAGATCGGTCACGAACTGCCGCACGTCATAGGCCTTGTCCGCACCCAGGGTGATCCGCCGACGCCCCGGCCTGCGGCTCACCAGATCGAGAGCCGCCTCGCGCTCGGCCATACCGGTCGCCAGTGTCACGCTGCCGCCGACGACCAAGCCGTTGCGGTTCTCCATCAGCGCATGCCCCATGTAGGACAGCTTCGCAGGCTGGCCGCCCTTTTTGTAGAGCCGCGCCTGCGGGTCGGTCGTGCTGCGGTGCGTCTCGTTGGAGCGCTTCTCCTTGTGGAAGTTCCGCTCGGCGTTGCGGCCCGACCCTTCCGGGTCGTCATCGTCACCATCCTTGCGCCGGAAGCTCTTGATCGACGCCCACGCCTCCAGCAGCGTGCCGTCCACCGAGAAGTGATCGCTCGACAGCAGACGCTTCACCCGCGGCTGCGCCACCACCGCGGCCAGGAACTTCGCCGCGATCTCACCCTCCAGCAGCCGGTCTCGGTTCTTCGAGAAGCTCGAATGGTCCCATGCCGGATCGTCCACACCCAGGCCCACGAACCAGCGGAACAGCAGGTCGAACTCCATCCGCTCCATCAACTGCCGCTCCGAGCGGATGCCGTAAAACGCCTGAAGCAACATCGCCCGAAGCAGCCGCTCCGGCGGGATCGATGGCCGGCCCAGCCGCGGCGGATATAACACCGCAAACTCCTTCGTCAGATCCGCCAACGCTACGTTGGCTATCTCCCGGATCGTCCGCAATGGGTGATCCGGCCTGACCCGCGCCTCCAGATCGACGTAGCTGAACAGCGATCCAGACTGCTCGTCCGACCCGCGCATAACCACTCCCCCGGCGACAACCGCGATCAGTGAATCACTTTCTTCATTCGGCTACGATGACTTTTTCAACAACCTGGTAGGCCGCTACCGCGTGACGCTCGACCGGGCTTCCGTCGCGAACCTGGGGAACAGGACGTTGTTCTCAAGATGGATATGCTCCATCAGGTCGTCGGCGAACTTGCGGACGCCGGCATAGAGCGCCTGCCACGAGCGGCAGGCATCGGCCGGCACGGTGAAGCGATCGGTGATCGCCTCCATCCGCGCCAGGTGCTGACCGTGGTCCTCGTGCTCATGGCGCATGCAGGCGATGGGCGCCGCCAGCAGGGCGGCCGGTGTCTCCGCCATCGCGGGAAAGAGCATGACTTCCTCTTTCATCATGTGCAGTTCGAGTTCGCCCGCCATGCGCTCGAGCAGGGCGGCAAGGCCGTGCGGCGCCTTGGCGTGGCCGGCATGGACCTTCTCCACCTTGCGCGCGAGCGCAATCAGTTCCGGCAGCTCCCGGCGGTGGACGTCATGATAGCGGCTGCGGATGTGGGCGAGCAGCGCAGCCGTTTCGACCGGCGCGGTCGCCGCGGCAGAGGAGTCGTCGAGCGCCGCCAGCGCCTGCTCGACTTCTGCCAGGGCGACACCGCGCTGGCGGGCGGAGTCGACGAGCGGGACGTTGCCCTTGCAGCAGAAATCCAGCCCGTACCTTCGGAAGACGGCCGTAGCCCCGGGCAGCGTGGCGGCGATCTCGCCCACCGTGAGGGTGCTACGGGACGATCGGACGATCGGAACGTTCATGGCTGCCCTCCTGGCGTGCGGTATCGATGTCGTTGCGGCGAAAGCGCTGGCCGCGGCGCAGCGGCGTGCCCTGGCTGGCGGCGATGCCGAGCTCGAGGCTCTGGGCGATGCGGCGGGCGCGCTCGACGAAATGCGTCGACGCCGCCGCGGGACAGACCTCCGCGGCCGTGGCCTCGAACAGGGCAAGCCAACGGTCGAAATGCCGGAAATCGACCGGCAGCGGCAGATGCCGTCCCATCGGATTGCCGTGGTAGTCGCCCGACATCAGCGCGACCGAGGACCAGAAGGCGCACATGCGCGCCAGATGGACGTCCCAATCGCTGACGCGCGCCTCGAACAGCGGGCCGAGCAGGGCGTCGGACCGGACCCGTGCGTAGAAAGCGTGGACAAGACGGCCGATCATGCCGTCGTCGATGCCGGTGCGGGCGGCGATCTCGGCGCTGGCCCGCGCCCGTCGCGCGGCGGCCTCAGCAGGCTCCAAAATAGTATTCACAATACCTATTTAAGGTCGTATAAACGGCATTGCCAATACCGATTTGGATGGAGCGACAATGCGCCTCACGGCGTTCACCGATTTCGGACTGCGCGTCCTCATGCGCCTGGCGGGCGAGCCGGCCCGCGCGTTCACGACCGCGGAAATCGCCGGCGAGTTCGCCATCTCCCACAACCATCTCACCAAGGTCGTGCGCGAGCTGGCGACGGCCGGCTACATCGAAACACGCCGCGGCGCCGGGGGCGGCTTCAGGCTCGCGCGGCCGGCGCGGGACATTACCTTGGGCGAGGTCGTGCGCGCCCTCGAACGCGATCAGGCTCTGGTCGAATGCTTCCGGCCCGATGGCGGCTCATGTGTGCTGACGCCGCGCTGCCGGCTGAAGCGGCGCCTGGCGGCGGCGCGCGAAGCCTTCCTGGCGGAGTTGAGCCGAACGACGCTCGCCGACTGCGCCTGGCCGGCCGCGCCCAGGCGCCCTGCCGCTGCGTAGAACAGCGCTACAGAAGGGCGAAGGCCGCGATCAGGGCGGCGGTGCCGCCGACGCCGAGGATCACGGCGAGCAGCGGCACATTGCCGAGAAAAGCCAGCGCCAGGCAGGCCAGCACCAGGCCGACATGCAGGGCAGCGAACAGCACGAGCTTGCCGAAGCTGTGGAAGGTCTGCTCGTGCGCGCGCAGTTCGGGATCGGCGAACTGCGAGGGTTGAACGATATCGGCCATGAATCTCCCTACCTTTCGGGATGGTCACGGCCGAAGAACGTTCGCGCGCGGGCAGGGTTGCAACGGAGGGCGGGAGCGGGCAATACCATCGCGGCCATGAAGACGATCGTCTCCGCGTTCATCGCCCTGCTTTTCGCCGCCCTCCCCGCCGCGGCCCAGTCGTCGCTCGAAGCCGACATGAAGGCGGCGGCTGGCGCCTACGAACGCAAGGACATGGCGACGGCCGTCCGCCTCTGGAAGATATGGGCCGACAAGGGCAACGCCGAAGCGCGCACCTTGCTCGGCGCGATGTATTGGAGCGGCGATGGCGTGCCGCGCGACCACAAGGAGGCCGCGCGACTGTATCTGCTGGCGGCTAACCAGGGCTATGCCCGTGCCCAGAACGACATCGGCTTCATGCTGGGCCTCGGCGAGGGCGTCCCGCCGCGCGACAGTGTCGAGGCTTACAAGTGGCTGACGCTCGCCATCGAACGCTATACCGCCCGGAACCAGGAACGGCTCGAGCAGGCGAAGAAGGACCGTGCCCTGCTGGCCAGCCACATGACGGCCGCCCAGATCGCCGAAGCGGAGCGCCGGGCGAAGGCGTGGAAGCCGGTGCCTTAGTATCACCATTTCGTTGCTTGATATGCGCTTTGGCGACGGCATAATCCGTCGGAGCGGGCATTGTGGGGCTCGCGCCGAGGAAGCCGCTGTGGGGCGGTCTCCGAGTCAGACGAACAACTTTCCCGGGTGCGGGAAATGCCAGGGTTGACGCCAACCTGAGGCGGCTTTGCGGTCGCCTGGGCTCAGGCGGGATCTTGGGTTCAGGGGTGGTATCGGGAAGGCGTTATGAAGGCGGCATCGGTTGCTGCGGCTTTGGCCGCTTCGCTGCTTATTGGCTTGGTGCGCGGGGCCGTCGCCGCCGATTCCGATACTTTTCAGGAGAACGCCCGCGTCGCGGAGGAGCGTCTGCTGGGCAGCGCCGACGAGGACGCGCGCTACAACGCCTGCCTGCCCTTCACCCGCGAGATTGCGGCGGCCGGCCTCGTCGGCCGGTCCTTCGATGCATCCTTGGCCAATGAGGGCGTGCCGGCCGTCGCCAGGCTCGAGCTGCGGCGGGCGCTCGCCACGGCGATCGACCTCGACCGTGAGCCGGCCGCCGGCGATCACTTCTATGTCCGCTACGAACAGGCCTTCACGGCCGAGGACGCGCCGCTCGGCGTCGCCCGCGTGCTGTGGGCCGAGCTGCGCACCAAGGCCAAGGGCACGATCGCCCTCTTCCGCTTTCGCCCCGCCGGCGGGGAGGAACGGCTATGGCTCGCCAACGGCGAGGCGGCGGAGGCGCCTCCGATCCGGCTGCCGCTCAACATCGTCAGCGTCTCGTCGGGCTTCGGCCTGCGTCCCGATCCGCTCGACAAGCCAACGAGCGGCGCGCCAGCCGTGGGGCCGCTGCCCGACCCGCCGTCGCGGCCGGCGGCCGTGAACAGCGCGCCTGCGCCGGAGCAGGTCGCACCGGCCGCCGAGGAACAGCCAAAGCCGGTCCGTCGGCATGCCATGCGCGGCGCTCTTACCATGGGCGGGCAGTCCATTTTTGCGGGACAGATCAACGCGCGCGTGGCTCTCGATGCCAGCCGGCGCGAGGTCGAGCGTCTCGTCGCCGAGCGCGCGCTCGAGGCGCGGCGCGCCGCCGAGGCGGCGCCAGCCGACGATCCGTCGGCCGCCGCAGAAGCGAAGGAACAGGCCAAGGCGCCGCCGCCGCCGCGACCCGTGCACCGCATGCTGTTCATGCATGACGGCCTCGACCTCGTCGCGTCGACCGGCACGCCGATCTATGCCGCGGCCGATGGCGTCGTGGTCGGCGCCGCGCCCAACGGGCGATACGGCAACTGGATCCGGATCGAGCACAAGGCGAATCTCTCGACGGTTTACGGCCATCTCTCCGGCTTCGCGCCAGGCATCGAAGAAGGCACGCCGGTCAGCAAGGGCGAGCTGCTTGGATTCGTCGGCAGCACCGGCCGCTCGACCGGCGCGCACCTGCATTTCGAGATCCTGAGCAACGGCAAGGCGGTCGACCCGCTCGCTTATCCCGCGATCAAGCGCGCGCACCTGCACGGCGCCGATCTCGAGCGCTTCCGCAAGCAGGTGAAGCAGCGACTCGCCGAACGCGCCCGCGATGACGCGGTCGCGCTTTCGACTTCCGGCCTCTGACAAGGATATCATCAGGCAGGGCATCATCCGGCCGACGGCACGCGCATGAGACGTGCGCGAATTCGACGGGCCAGCGGCGGACCAAGGGCTGGAAATCGGCGTCCCGATCGGGTTAGGCTGACGCTGTCACGGCCTTATCACATGACTGCACTGGCGGCCGCGACGAGATCAGCGCTACAGAAGGATCATGAAGAAGGCCTCGCTCGCCACGGCGTTCGCTGCTTCACTTTTTTTTGGCTCGGCGGCCACCGTCAAGGCGGATGAAGCGCGGGTGCTGGAAGCCCGCGCCGCCGAAGAGCGTGTGCTGGGCAGCGCCGACGACGAGGCGCGCTTCCGCGCCTACCTGTCTTTCACCCGCGAGATCGCCGCCGACGGCGTCGTTTCCAAGTCGCTCGACGCCGCCCTCGCCGAAGCCGGCGTGACGGCCTCCACGATGCTCGAAGCGCGGCAAGCCCTGGCCACCGTCATCGACCTCGATCGCGACGTGCGCCCCGGCGATCGCTTCCATGTGCGCTACGAGCAGACCTTCACCGTCGATGGCGCGCCGGTCGGCATCGGCCGCGTGCTGTGGATCGAGCTGCGCACCAAGGCCAAGGGCGTCGTCGCCATCCATCGGTTCCGCAGCCACGACAAGACCGAGCGTTTCTGGCTGGCCAACGGGCATCCCGCGTCGCCGACCTCAATGCGCCTGCCGCTCGACGTCATCTCCATCTCGTCGGGCTTCGGCCTGCGCGCCGACCCGTTCGATCAGCCGCCGCCCATGGCCGTGTCCGGCAAGCCGGCGCCGATGGGCGGGCCGAAGCGCAACATGCGGCTGCCGCCGGGCCTGCCGACCGGTGGCGTGAGCGGCAACGGCACGCCGGCGTTCAACGTGGCGACGCCGCTCGGAGTCGCGGCCGGGCTGACGCCCTATGGAAACTGGCAGGCCGCCCCGCGCAAGGCACATGCGCTGTACATGCACGAAGGCATCGATCTCGTGGCGCCGGCCGGCACTCCGGTCTATGCCGCGGCCGACGGCGTCGTGGTCGGCGCCGCGCCCAACGGCCGCTACGGCAACTGGATCCGCATCGATCACACGGGCAGGCTGGCGACGGTCTACGGCCATCTCAAGGCGTTCGCGCCGGGCATCGGACCGGGCGAAGCGGTGGTGCGCGGCGAGTTGATCGGCTTCGTCGGCAGCACCGGCCGCTCGACCGGCGCGCACCTGCACTTCGAGCTCGTGAGCGACGGCAAGCCGGTCAATCCCATCACCAGTCCGGAGCTCAAGGCCGCGCCGCTGCGGGGCCTCGATCTCGAGCGCTTCCGCAAGCAGGTGGCGCATGCGCTCGAAGAGCGCGAGCGCGAGGCCAAGGCGGCTTCAATCGGGCTTTGAGACGCCGATCGCAAAGGCTTCCTCGGGCGCCAGCACCAGCCGATTGCGGCCGACCAACGCGAACCAGATGATGCCCAGGACGAACCATACGCCGACCCAGAGCACGCCCGAGGCGAAGATCGGATCGAGGAGCTGGAAGACGAGCGTGATCACGGCGATCGCCAGGGTGACGAGCGCGCCCGCCACGCCCAGCGGCGAGCGGTAGGGGCGTTCGAGTCGGGGACGGCGCAGCCGCAGCACGATGAAGCTCACCGCCTGAAGCAGATAGGAGAGCATGGCGCCCGCCACCGCCATGTTGAGCAGCATGCCTTGGATGGCGGCGGCGCCCTTCTCCGCGCCCATGCCGAACCACAGCACGAACATGATGGCAAGGGCCACCGCCGAGCCCGCCAGCAGGGCAACATGCGGCGTCTTGCGGCGCGGATGGGTGATCGACAGGAAGCGCGGAAAGTAGCCGGCGCGCGACAGGGAATAGATCTGCCTTCCCTTGGCGAACAGGATGGTATGGAAGGACGCGATCAGCCCGACGCAGGCCACCAGGGCCAGCAGCTTCGCCAGCCCCTTGCCGAAGGTCGCGCGAAGGCCGTCGAGCAGCGGCTCGCCCGAGGTGCCGAGCTGGAAGCTGCCGGGCGCGACCGCGGGATTGAGCCACAGGATGAGGCTGGCGGAGACGAGAAGGGTGAGCAGGCCCGCGATGATGCCGCGCGGCATGTCGCGGCTCGGATCCATCGACTCCTCGGCGGCCAGCGGCAGCTGCTCGATGGCGAGGAACAGCCAGACCGCGAAGGGCAGGGCGGAGAACGCGCCCTTCAGGCCGAACGGCAGCAGCGGGCCGTTGCCGTGAGGCAGCTCGATCGCCCGGCCGGCGGCGTCGGCGCCGATGTTCAGCGCATAGCGTCCGAAATCCGCGACGGGGAGGGCCGCGATCCAGAAGACGGCGAGGCAGGCCAAGGCGGCCAGGGTCACGATCACCGTGACGCGGAAGGAAAGCTCGACGCCCCACACGTTCAGCCCGACGAACACGCCGTAGCCCGCGATCCAGTAGAGCGGCAGCCACGCGACGGGCGTGTCGAACACGGCGGCGAGATAGGTCGCGAGGAAGGAGACCACGACAGCGGGTGTCAGCACGTACTCGACGTTCTCGCACAGGCCGGTGATGAAGCCGCCCCATGGACCCATCGAGGCACGGGCGAAGGAATAGGCGCCTCCGGTATGCGGCAGGGCGGCGCCCATCTCGGCGATGCAGAAGACCAGGCCGAGATACATGATGGCGATCACGCCCGCGGCCAGCGTCAGGCCGCCCCAGCCGCCGGCCAGCAGGCCGAGGTTCCAGCCGGAATAGTGGCCCGAGATGACGGCGCCGACCCCCAAGGCCCAGAGCGAGGCGACGCCGGCATAGCGGCGCAGGCCGCGGCGGGCGAAATAGTCGGCGGAGACCTGACGGTAGGAATTGGACTCGGCAGTCATGTCGCAACGATTAATCTATAGCGTCATAAAATGGAAAAGCGTGATCGCGGACCAGCAAGGGGGAGCCATCCTGAGTGCCGTTGACATATCCCTAATCGCCTTCGGGCTGATCCTGGTCAGCATTGCGTTTGGCCTGCTCGGGCGATCCCGGCTGCCGGAGGAGCATCTCAGCGGCGATTCCAAGGACGTGATCCGGCTGGCGACCGCCTTGATCGGCACCATGTCCGCGGTGGTGCTGGCGTTGCTCTTCGCCTCGACGCGCACGTCCTACGAGGCGACCAGCACCAACGTCAGTCAACTGATGGCACGTCTGATCGAGCTCGATCATGCGCTGCAGGAATATGGGCCCGAGGCCCGGGATCTGCGCGCAATGCTGCGCGGGGATGTCGTCGCCATCGTCGCCTCGATCTGGCAGGACGATCCCGACGTCCGGCGTCAGGCGGTGCCGGATCAGGCAGCGATGCAGGAGGTGGTGGTGCTGAGCCAGGTGCGCCAGCTATCGCCGGTCGGTCCGGTGCAGGCCAATCTGCAGGCCCGCGCACTTTCGATCGCCACCGACATCGAGAAGATCCGACTGACGCTGCTCGCCCAGCCGCCTGATTCGCTGTCCAGGCCGTTCGTCACCGTGCTGGTGATCTGGCTCTGCTTCATTTTCGCGAGCTTCAGCATGTCGTCCAAGGCCAATCCGACCCTGGTCTGCGTGCTGGTCGTCTGCGCCTTCGCCGCTTCGAGCGCGATCTACCTCATCCTCGAGCTCGGCCAGCCGTTCGACGGCCTGCTGCAGATTCCCAACGCGGCTTTGCGCCACGCCCTGCCGCCGTTGCCCAAGGCCTAGCAGGCTGTTGAAGAAGTCTTTGAACGGCGTGCGATGAAGGGGATGTCGTCGCCGTTGTGGAGGCAGATTTCGCCTTGGCCAGAGCCATCGCCCTGCAGCTCGGCCCAGCCGTCGCCACTGGCGGGCTCCATTTCGTCGCTTCCTTCCCAGCGGAACTCGACGTCATCGCCCTCGCAGGCGCCAGGGAGGGAGCCTGTGAGGCAATCGAAGGCGAACTCGCCGCCGTCTTCCTCGAACAGGCCGTCTTCCTCGAACAGAATGTAAGCCCCCGGCACGGCCATGTCATAGCCCGGCGCCTCGATGATGCGCCATTTGCCCCGCAGGCTCATGTCGGCACTGCCAGGAGCTTGGGAAGGCGGATCAGATTGTAGGCCGCCAAGGCCAGCGTGAAGGCCGCATCGACGCGGGTTCGTCCTCGCAGCTTGACCTTGGCCATCCCGGCCGAAGCCTTGATCCACCCGAACACCTCCTCGATGCGCTTGCGGCAGCGCTGGCTGACGTTGTAGCCGGGATGGCGGGTGGTGCGATGATCGACAGCCGTGGCGCGCGGCTTGGCCGTCTCGGCCGTCCTGCGGACGTGCCCGTCGATGGCGACGTGCGGGGTAACCATACGTCTGCGAAGATCGGTCACGAACTGCCGCACGTCATAGGCCTTGTCCGCACCCAGGGTGATCCGCCGACGCCCCGGCCTGCGGCTCACCAGATCGAGAGCCGCCTCGCGCTCGGCCATACCGGTCGCCAGTGTCACGCTGCCGCCGACGACCAAGCCGTTGCGGTTCTCCATCAGCGCATGCCCCATGTAGGACAGCTTCGCAGGCTGGCCGCCCTTTTTGTAGAGCCGCGCCTGCGGGTCGGTCGTGCTGCGGTGCGTCTCGTTGGAGCGCTTCTCCTTGTGGAAGTTCCGCTCGGCGTTGCGGCCCGACCCTTCCGGGTCGTCATCGTCACCATCCTTGCGCCGGAAGCTCTTGATCGACGCCCACGCCTCCAGCAGCGTGCCGTCCACCGAGAAGTGATCGCTCGACAGCAGACGCTTCACCCGCGGCTGCGCCACCACCGCGGCCAGGAACTTCGCCGCGATCTCACCCTCCAGCAGCCGGTCTCGGTTCTTCGAGAAGCTCGAATGGTCCCATGCCGGATCGTCCACACCCAGGCCCACGAACCAGCGGAACAGCAGGTCGAACTCCATCCGCTCCATCAACTGCCGCTCCGAGCGGATGCCGTAAAACGCCTGAAGCAACATCGCCCGAAGCAGCCGCTCCGGCGGGATCGATGGCCGGCCCAGCCGCGGCGGATATAACACCGCAAACTCCTTCGTCAGATCCGCCAACGCTACGTTGGCTATCTCCCGGATCGTCCGCAATGGGTGATCCGGCCTGACCCGCGCCTCCAGATCGACGTAGCTGAACAGCGATCCAGACTGCTCGTCCGACCCGCGCATAACCACTCCCCCGGCGACAACCGCGATCAGTGAATCACTTTCTTCATTCGGCTACGATGACTTTTTCAACAACCTGCTAGGCTGACAGGCCGCGTGCGTCAGTCCCACGCCCCGTCGACGATGCGGCCATCCTCGGACAGCACCAGGGTGAGGCGGTTGGGATCGAAGGCGTAGCTCGGGATGCCGTCGGTCGGCTTGATGATGCGCAGCGGCCAGGGCAGGTCGGCCTCACGCACGATGTCGTCGGCCGCGACGCCGGCTGGCGGATCGGCGCCCTTGGCGACGAAGTACTTGCCGATGCACTTGGCGCAGTCCTGCTTGGGGGCCGGCGCCTCCTCATAGCCCGGCAGAGTCTTCAAGGTTATCGCGTTGCTGCTGCCGCGCACGCGCACGCCCTTGTAGGGATGGCCCGACTCGACCGGCAGGATGGCTTCGACGGCCATGAAAGGACCGAGCGGCGCGGCGCCGTTCGGGGCATTGGCCTGGAAGATCAGGTCGAGGATGCCGTCCAGCGCCTGGCCCCGGGTGATCGGCAGCAGGTGCGGCTCGCCCCAGGCATCCGACGTGACGAGGCCGCGGGCGCGCACGATGTCCACACCGCCGGCGCGCGAGGAGCGCAGCACCTCGACGCTGGTCACCACCATGACCGGCCAGGGGGGGCCTTCGACCTGGTCCGGAATGGCCGGCGCCGGTCCAGATTGCTGCGCGCCCGGCGGCGCTGCGGCGGAGCCGGGCGGTTGGTTGCGCTGCTGCTGCTGGCCGAGCGCGGGCTGGCCGAGCGCCGTAGCGGCGAGGAGAGCGGCGAGAACGAGCAGTTTCGATCGGGTCATGGCATCCTCGGTGACGGCGCGGCCGGCTCGGCCGTGGTGTGGGACTTCAGGGCGTCTAAGGGCGCCGCATCCATGTCGGTCCAGCTCTGCTCGAGGCGATCGTAGGCCTCGAGGATCAGGTCCGTCGGCACCATCTGGGTAAGCGTGCAATACGACGTGGCCGTGCCGCCGAACGAGCCGTTCTCGAACAGCTTGTTGGCCGGCGCGCCGCCGCCGCAGACCGAGAAATACTCGCAGCCCGCCTCGCAGGCCCGCACGCCCGCCTGGATGTCGCGGTGAAGGGCCGAGCGCAGACAGGCCGAATGGATCTCGGCCAGCGAGTTGATGTTGATGTTGCCGAGCAGGAAGTCATCGTAGTGGTCGTTCTTCAGGCCGAGCAGTTCGGGCGAGAAGCTGGAGACGTTGCCGCGGCTGTTGACGTTCAGCATGGCCAGCGGCTCGGTCTGGATGTTGCGCGCCGGCAGGCCGTCGGGACGAAACACGCGCGGCAGCGCAAGATCGATCTCGCGCACGAACTTCACGCGGCCGCTCGCCCGCGCCTGCCGCCAGAAGCGCCGCAGGAAGCCCGCATAGCGGGCGCGCAACTCGGTCCCGCGGAACAGGTCGGAGACGTGGTCGCCCTCCAATTCCTCGACATTGAAGCAAACCTGGTCGATGCCTTCGCTCAAATAGAAGGTGAGCAGCTCGTCTGGCATCGACAGGCTGTCGTGCGACAGCACCGAGATCACATGGAACGGCACGCCGTTGGCCCGCAGGCAACGGATGCCGGCCAGGGTCTTGTCGAACGTCCCCTGGCCGCTGCGCGTCTTGCGATGCCGGTCGTGCAGCTCGCGCGGACCGTCGATGCTGACGCCCACGCCCACGTTCCATTCGAGGAACAGGCGGCACCAGTCGGCATCAATCAGCATGCCGTTGGTCTGGAACGAGTGCTTCACGATCACCGACCGAGGCCGCATCCGCTCGATGTCCGCGAAGGCCTCGCGATAGAACGAAACCGGCGCGGCCAGCGGCTCGCCGGCATGCCAGACCACGGTGATCTCGGGACAGGCCCAGCCCGAGGCGAAGATCTCGCCGAACAGGCGCCTCACCGTCGCAGGCGCGATGACGTGCTTGTCGGTGCGATCGGGCAGGTAGCAGTAAGTGCAGTTGATATTGCAGAAGGCGGTTGGCTGCACCACGACCATGCCGATCTCCGGCCGGCAGGGTTGTCCAGACATCGGCCTACCAGTTCAGCCAGCCGTTGTGCCAACCATTGTGCCAGCCGTTGCCCCAGTTGTGCCAGCCGCCGTTGCCCCAATTGTGCCAGCCGCCGTTGCCCCAGCCGCCATTGCGCCAGCCGCCGTTGCGCCAGCCGCCGTTGCCCCACCAGGCAAGCTGGGTTTCCGGGTCGACCGCCACGAACGGCTCGCCATCCTTCGCGTACTGCTCGAGGGCCTCGGATACCGACTTCCGGATGGAGTGCAGCCGCTCGGCGACGTTGCCGGGCGCCTTGGCGTCGGGACCGTCGTCGGACGGACGGCTGGCTGCCGCCTCGACCGACGCGAGTCCGACCGACAGGCCGAACGCACCTGCCGGCAGCAGGGCAGCGAGGGCGCGAGCAGAACGACGATCTTGGGACATATGACCTCCCCCCGGGGGCGGCCACGTTACCCAGACATGCGAGCTGCTCGCAAATGAAAAGAAAGAGTCAGTTCGGCAGGAGGCCGACCCGGCGGCCTGCATGCAGCCGATCGGAATCGATCCAGACGCGATGGAGATCGCCCTCGGCGGCCGGCTGCGGCAGCGCCGGCTCGACGGCAAAACCGAGCGACCTCAGCATCTCGATGGCGCGCACCTTGCGCGAGTCGACGAAATTCTCCAGCCGTGGGAATTCGTCGAGCATTTCGCCGAAGACGAGGCGCGACAGCGCCTGCAGTTCGCCAGGCGCGTTGTCGAACGCTTCGCACGCCAGCATCCACAGATGACCGACCTGCGGATCGTTCGGTACCGGCGCCACGCCCCACAATGCCGTCGGCGTTCCCTCGCGGTCGCGCGCGGCCCAGATCTGCGCGCTGCAGGCGCAGGTCTGCAGCAGCCGGTCGACGAGCACGGCCTCTCCGTCACCGGTCCACTGATCGCCGTTGTCGTCCATCACGGCCGCAAGGAATGCCACGTCGACCGAGGTCGCGGGTTGAATGCAATAGCGCATCACCATCTCCTCCGGAGACTGTTGCGTTAACCGCGTCGAACGCCGAATGTTCCCTCACCGATGCAGCGGAACAATCGGGCCGGCATCGCGTTAACTCTTTTCTCCGAAGCGTACCGAAGCGCAGATGATGCAGGAGCGGCCAATGGCCAGCGTGCAAGCCTTCCGTTTCCGGGATGACGGGGACACGCCCAACAACCCGACCCTGCCGTTGCTGGTCTATCGTGCCGCCATCGATCCGGCGGGGGAACGCGATCCGGCCGCGCCGTTCGAGCGCACCTTCGCCAGGCACGGCTGGGGAGATGGATGGCGCAACGGCATCCATCCTTTCCTGCATTTCCATACGGGCACGCACGAGGTGCTGGGCATCGCCCGCGGTCGTGCCACGGTCGAATTCGGCGGCGCCAAGGGGCGGCGGCTCGTCGTCGAGGCGGGCGACGTCGTGGTGCTGCCGGCCGGCACCGGTCACCGGCGCGTGGAGGCGAGCGGCGATCTTCTCGTCGTCGGCGCCTATCCGACGAACGGATCGTTCGACCAGCAGCGCCCCGGCCAGGTCGACCATGGGGCGGCGGTGGCCGCGATCGCCAAGGTGGCGATGCCGCCGATGGACCCGGTGCATGGCGAGGAGGGACCGCTGCGGCGCCTGTGGACGGTCGGGCGATCGTAGATCGAGCCTTTCCCGGGCAACCGCTCCACAGGGGCGACGTTGCGGCTACGGCCCGCCAGCGCGGCCGGAGCAACCCGGGAGGTTCCTATGATGAGATTCGGCATCACTTTGTTGATGGCATTGGGCGTGGCGTCGGCGTCCGCCTTCGCTGCCGATCCGCCGACCAACACCGCCGCGCGGCCCGCCATGACGACGCCGTCGACCGACGTCTTCCTGGCCAAGACGGCGGCCGGCAACCTGTTCGAGATCGAGAGCAGCAAGCTCGCGCTTTCCAAGACCCGGACGGGGCCGGTGCGCAGCTTCGCCAACGAGATGATCAAGGACCACACCGAAGCCGGGGCGAAGTTCAAGAAAGCTGTGGCCGACGCCAAGCTGAAGGCGCCGCCCGAGGCGCTCGACGCCAAGCACCAGGCGATCATGAACGACCTCAAGGCCAAGGACGTGACGGTATTCGACAAGGCCTATATCGACGAGCAGTACAAGGCGCATGTCGAAACGGTGGACATGTTCGAGGCCTACGCCAAGGGTGGCGACAACGCGACCATGAAGCAGTTCGCCCAGCAGCTTCTGCCCACGCTGAAGACCCACCTCGACCATGTGACCAAGCTACGCTGAGATCACCGGCGGCCAGGCCGGCCAGGTTCGCGGCCTCAGTTGAAGCCCCGGTAGACCATGGTCGTGAACATGCCGGCCTCCATGTGATAGAGGTTGTGGCAGTGATAGGCCCACAGGCCCGGATTGTCGGCGTCGAACACGACCTTCACCGTGGTGCGCGGCGTCACCAGGACGGTGTCGCGCATCGCCCCGGGAAAAGACTGGCCGTGGATCTCCGTCACCTGGAAGGAATGACCGTGCAGGTGCATGGGATGGGACATCATTGTGGTGTTGCGCATCACCAGCTCGACGCGCTCGCCCCTCGCCACCGTCACCGGCGCGCCAGCCATGCCATGCACCGCAAGGCCCCAGGAATAGCCCACCATCGTGCCGGTCAGCTCGACGGGAACCGTGCGATCGATCGGACGTGACGCCAAGGGCTGAGTGGCGCGCAGCTTCATCTCGTCCATCAGGGTGAGCGGGGGCGCGGCGGTCACGGCCATGTCCATGACCTTCGCCACCGGGGCGCCGGCCGGCCGCAGCACCACGCCGGTCTGCAATCGCCGACCCTCGCCGCGCGCCAGCACGGGCACGGCTTTGCCGTCGTCCGGCACGCGCAGCATGATGTCGACCCGCTGCGCGACGGCGAGCGGAAACGCGCGCACCGTGAGCGGCGCCACCGGATTGCCGTCCACCGTCACCACGGTGCCTTCGACGGCGCCAAGATCGATCATAAAGTTGGTCGAAGCCGCCCCGTTTATGAGGCGCAGCCGGACCTCGCCGCCTTTGTCCACGTCGAATATCTGCGGATCCGCCAGGGTGCGATCATTGGCCAGGAAGGCGTCGTAGGTGACGTCGTTGAGGTCGGCCTTGGCGTCCGTCGCGCCCGACATGGTCATGCCGCCGCCGGCCATGCTCATGGGCTTGGGCTTGCGCAGCTCCTCGAACAGCACCGAAGGCTTGGTCCAGGAGAAATCCTCGAACAGGACCACGATTTCCGGGATGCCGCTCTTGATCGCGCTGGTCTCGCGCACGACCAACGGGGCGGCCAGCAGGTTCTGCTCCTGCAAGCCGAAATGCGAGTGCATCCAGCGCGTGCCGGGCGGCTGCGCCGGGAAGTCGTAGTCGGCGAACTTGCCCGGCGCGATCGGCGGCCCCGAGATATAAGGCACGCCGTCCTGCCGCCAGGGCGGGTTGAGCCCGTGCCAATGCACGCCCGAGGGCACGGTGAGCTTGTTTTCCAGTTTCACGTCGAGGGCGTCGCCTTCGTCCAGCGTGAGACCCCAGGCGCCCGACGGCTGGAAGACGCCGTAGCGCGTCGCGGGCTTGCCGCCGACCTCGATGATGCGGCTTGCGAGATGCAGCGTCTTCTGTCCGGCGGCCCTTGCCCTCGCCAGCCGCGGCGTCAGCGCCAGGCTCGTGGTTCCGGCAAGGAGGGATCGGCGCGACAGCTTCATCGGATGGCCCCGCTTGGCTCGACGGCGATCTTATACCGCAGCCGGCGCCGTCTTTGTTGCATATCGGTAAGCGCCGCCTCGACCGCGAAAGCCCCGACTACGCGACGCAGCGGCCCGGCACATGCTGCGCAAGGAAGATCAGGGCGCCGGCGACAGGCCGGGCGTCACGCCGCCCAGGCTCCTGCCCAGGCGGCCGTTCCAGCCGTAGCCGACATATCCTCCGGCTGCGTCGTAGAGATAGTCGAATCCTTCGAGGAACAGCCGGCCGGTGTTCACGAACACGCCGCGGTCATGCACGACCTCGACCTTTTCGGGCCGTAGGGGATTGCCGCGCTCGCCGACGGTGAAGGCGTAGAAGGCCGGCTGCGGATGGCGCAGGTCGGGCAGGTAGATCGCGATGCGCGTGCCCTCGGGCGCGCGCCGGCCGCGCATCAGCGGCGCGCCGCGAGGCGGCGACAGGAACATGTAGTTGATGCCGGTATCCATCAGGATGGTGCCGTTGCCGGCCGTGCCGTCGACCGACACCGTCATGGGCGCTGCGCTCCAGTCGGGCGCGCCCGGCCGCGATGTCTCGCCGGGCGCAAGCTTCACGAAGGCGAAGTTGCGCGTAAGCTCGGGCGTCATGCCGAGATGGACGCCGGTGCGCGTCACCAGGTAGCCCGGCCGCACCGAGGCGGGCGGCTCGCCCGAAGCGAGCGACACCAGGCTGACGAAGGGATTGCGCGCAGCGCCGGCCGCGGTGCCTTGCGCGGCGCTGCGGGCGAAGCCCACGCCCATGAAGGCGACGTCCCGCGGGTTGGTTTCGGGCCGGCAGTCGCGCGCCCGTTCGAGGCAGGTGATGTGGGTGACGCGCAGCACCTGCACGCGCGCCGTCGCCACGGGCGTGCTCTCGTCGCGATGGATGACGACGTCAGTCGTGTAGCGTTCGCCGTTCAGGATGCGGCCGCTGCTGTTGTAGACCAGCCGTCCGGGCCCGTCGTCGGTGTCGCCCGGGCCCGGCCTGAAATGATCGGCGGCGACGACGATGCCGGTCGAGCCGGTATCCATGCCGAAGCGACGCGGCGCGCTGCCGGAGAGCTTCAACCAGACCTGCGGGACGTGCCGGGCGCTGATCGGGCCGTTGGCAAAGGGGATTCCCAAAGCACTCAAGCCGCGATACTGCATCCAGGGGCCGTCCTGGGCTGGCGCCGGACCGACGACGGCGATCGACGCCAGCAACCCGGCCACGACGATGAATTGATTCATATCTTTCAAATTTCAGCCAGAGGAGCCGTCAAGACAATGCGCACCGCTTGATCACGCATCCCTGTCGCGAAATCGGCGTTATTGAACTGTTGTCATGATAGCAAGTCCCGGAGAGTCCGCCGTGCGGTGGCGAGCCGGCGTGCAGTGCGCTGCATGCCTGCTCCAGGCACTGGCGGTCCTGATTATTTTTTGCGCCGGCGCACAAGCGCGCACGGCGAAGATCGCGCTTGTCGTCACGGGTGACGAGGGCATGGGCGAGGATCTCAAGCAGCTCGTCACGGATTTCGAGAAGAGCCAGCCTTTGGTGGGCGACGGCCTTGCCTTGCTGCAGGGCGCCCAGGCGGTGCTGGCGCGCGTCAACACCGCCTTGCGCTCGCGTGGCTTCTACGATGCGCGGGCCGTCGCCACCGTCGACAACCGGCCGGTCGACGAGGCCGCCGCCCTCGACGCCATAGAGGCGCATCCCGACTCGGATCAGGTCGTGATCGCCCTCAACGTCGATACCGGTCCCCGCTTCAAGGTCGGCAGCATCGCCATCCGCGGGGCGACCGCCGCGTCGTTGCCGGCGATCGACATGAGCAAGCTTGGTCTCGCCGCCGGCGATCCCGCCGACGCGTCGGCCATCCTGGCTGCGCAGGACCTCGTTCTCGCCGCATTCCGCCAGCAGGGTTACGCGCTGGCGTCGGTAAAGCGCGAAGTCGTGGTCGACCACGCCACGCGCGAGGCCGACATCACCTTCTTTGTCACGGCGGGGCCCATCGCCAGGATGGGGCCGGTGCGGTTTTCAGGGACGGACAAAGTCGATACCACCTACCTGCAGAAGCGCGTGCCTTTCAAGCAAGGCGATCTCTACGAGCCCGGCAAGGTCGACGCCCTGCGCGGCAAGCTCACCTCGCTCGGCGTGTTCAATTCGGTGAGCATCAAGCCCGCCACTGCGCTCAATGAGCAAGGCGAGCTGCCGGTCGACGTGCAGGTCACCGACCGGCCGCCGCGCTCGATCGGCTTCGGCATCAGCTACGAGACGCAGCTCGGCTTTGCCGTCAACGGCTATTGGGTCCATCGCAACCTGTTCGGCCAGGCCGAAAGCCTCCGGCTCACGGCGGAGATCAATCACATCGCCCAGGGACTGGCCATCACCGACACGGGCTTCGCCTTCCGCGCCGACTTCCGCAAGCCCGACTGGTGGCTGCCCGGGCAGGACGGCCGCGCCACCGCCCAGGCGGTGCGCGAGGTCCTTCCGGCCTATAACCGCAACGCCGTTTCGCTCTCCGCCGGTGTCGACCGCACCATCTCGCCGGTCTGGCAGGTGCGCGCCGGGCTCTCCGCCGAGGCTTCCTACATCAAGCCCATCGGCACCGGCATCTGGACCAGCTATCGCCTGCTCGGCGTGCCGGTCTCGGTGCTGATGAACAAGGCCGACAGCGACGTCGATCCCACCAAGGGCTACCGCCTCCAGCTCGACGTCGCACCCTACGGCGATGTCGGCCCCAACAACAACTTCTTCTCCGTCCTCCGTCTGACCGGCCGCAGCTACTTCGACCTGGGCAAGCCCGGCCGCAGCGTGCTGGCGTTGCGCGCCTCCTTCGGCACCGAGCCCGCCGTCAGCATCGCCGACATCCCGCCGGACAAGCTGTTCTATGCCGGCGGCGGCGGCTCAGTGCGCGGCTTCGTCTTTCAGAGCGCGGGCCCGCGCGACGCCTTCAACAATCCGCTGGGCGGCGCCAGCGTCGTCGAGGCGAGCGTCGAGTTCCGCCAGCGCATCGGCGAATCCTTCGGCGCGGTGGTCTTCGTCGATTCCGGCAGCGCCTATCCCGGCACATTGCCCGACTTCTCGCTCTTCGCGCCGCGCGTCGGCGCCGGCGCCGGCGTGCGCTACTACACCAGCTTCGGCCCGGTGCGGCTCGATGTCGGCTTCCCGCTCAACCGCCGCTCGGGCGACCCGCCGTTCGGCATCTATGTCAGCCTGGGGCAGGCCTTCTGATGCGCGCGCTCAGGATCCTGGCGGCGGTGGCGGGCGGCGCGGTCGGGCTTGTCGTGCTGCTGTTCGTGTTCCTGCAGACGCCGCCGGGGCAGCGCGCGCTCGCCGCCATCGTCTCCGGCGAAAGCCTGAAAGTGTCGGGCGTGAGCGGCTTCTTCCCGACCGACCTTGGCGTCGAACGCATCGAGCTTCTCGACAGGCAGGGGCCGTGGTTGCGCATCGGGCAGGCGCGCCTGCACTGGTCGTTCGCCTCGCTGTTCGAAGGCCGCCTGCGCATCGAGAACTTGTCGGCGGCCTCGGTGGACGTCGAGCGCCAGCCCGAGCCGCAGCCGGCCGCAACGACTGAGCAGGGCGGCGGCTTCGGCCTGCCGCTGGGCGTCGACCTGCAGGCCTTCTCGATCGACGCGCTTCATCTCGCCGCGCCTCTTGCCGGCGTCGAGTCGCGCTGGAAGCTGCGCGGCAATGCCCTGCTGCCCGCCGACCTGCACGAGGGCCGCCTGCGCCTCACGGGCGATCGCACCGATGGGCCGACGGGCCGGCTTTCGGCCAACATCCGCTTCGACGCCGCCCGGCTCACGGTCGACGGCGAGATCGCGCTGGAGGAGGGCAAGGGCGGCGTGGTGGCGGCGTTGTTGCAGCGGCCCGATCTCGACCAGGTCGCGCTCAAGCTCACCGCCAAGGGCGACGCGGCGTCGGGCAACGGGGAACTCACCGTGTCGGCCGGCGACGCCGTCACAGCCAAGGGCACGGCGCGTTGGCAGCCGGCCGATACGGGCAGCGGTACCGGCAGCGGTACGGGCACCGCCGTTTCCGTGCAGCTCGAGGCAGGCGGCACGCAACTGGCCCGTCGCGGCGGGCCGGTTTCGCTGACGGCCGAGGCGACGGTCGATGAGCGGGCCGCGATCCTGCGCGAGTCGACGCTTGCCGCGGGGCCGGCGCGACTCACCGCGTCGGGCCGCTACGACCGCACAGCCGACCGGCTGGACGGAACCGTGACCCTGCAATCCGACGAGCCCGGGCCGTTTGCTCCGCTTCTCGGCGGCGTGGGTTGGCGCGGCCTTGGCCTGACGGCGCATGCGGTCCTCGAAAACCTCGCCAAGCAGCCGCAGGGCAGCGTGGCGCTGAGCGGCCGCGCCGAGGATCTCACCGTCGCCAGCCTCGAGGGTCGCCTGCCGCCGCTCGGACCGGTGACGCTCGAGGGCAAGATCGGCCTGCAGGCCGACGGCAGGCTCACGCTCGACGCCCTCGACGTGGCGTCGGCCGTTGCCACGGTAAAGGGCGACGGCGGGTCGTACCTGCCCAAGACGAAGACCGGCGAGGTCAAGGCCGTCGTCGATCTGCCGGACCTGGAACTGCTCTCGGGCCTGGCCGGGCGCAAGCTCGCGGGCCACGCCCATCTCGCGCTGACCGCGCGCACCGACGCGCAGGGTCTCATCGTGGGTTGGCAGGGCACGCTGGCCAATGCCGGCGCGCCCGACGTGCCGCCGGGCCTGATCGCGCGCGAGATCACGCTGTCCGGCACCGGCACCTTGCGGAACGACGACACCTGGTCGCTGGCCGACGTGAAGGTGGCGAGCGAGGCGGCGTCCTTCGGCCTGTCGGGCCACGGCCAAGGCTCGGCCGGCACCTTCGATCTTTCCGTCGACCTGCGCGAGTTGTCCGCTCTCAATCCAGAGCTGACGGGCGCCGTCACCGCCTCGTCGACGATCGAGCTGCGCACCGACGGCACGGCCGGCGGCAGCCTGTCGCTGAGCGGCGAAACGCGCGGGCAACCCGTGTCGCTGGCCGGCCAGTTCGATCGCGACGCCGCGGGCGGCATCGTCGTGCCGAGCTTCGAAGGCCATTGGGCAAGCGCCATCCTGCAGGTCACCGACCTCGCGATCACCCAGGCCCGGACCTCGGGCAGCGCGCATCTGGCCGTCGGCCGGCTGGAGGATATCGGCGGGCTGCTGGGCACCGACCTCGCGGGCTCGATCGAGGCCGACGTGAACACCGACCCGCAGCTTGCCGCCGGGCGGCTGCAGGTGAGCGTGAGCGGCAGCAATATCCGCAGCGGCGACATGGCCGTTGGCACGCTGAAGATCGACGGCACGGTTGACGAACCCATGGGCGCGATCGCCACCGATGCCCGGATCTCGGCCAGCGGCCTGCGCGGCGTGGGCGAAATCGCCAGCGTCAACGGCACCGTCAAGGGCGGCTTGCAGGGCGGCTTCGACGTCGCGCTCCAGGCTTCGGGCGCGGGCACGGCGGCCAGCCTCACGGCCAGGATCGAGCCACAGGCCGACGCGATCCGCGTGGCGCTGTCGCGCTTCGAGGGCCGCCACGCCGGCATCGCGGTGGCGCTCAATGCGCCGACCCGCCTGCAGATCTCCGGCAGCCGTGTGGCGATCGATCCCACCACGCTGCGGCTGGGCGGCGGCAGGCTTGCGGTGCAGGGCGTGCTCGATCCGACGGCGAGCGACCTCAGGCTCGACCTGGCGGCGCTGCCGCTCTCGCTGCTCGACACATTCGCGCCCGGCACCGGTCTCGAGGGCACCCTGCAGGCGCGCGTGCGGGTGACCGGCGCGATGGCCGACCCACGCGTCGAAGCCACCTACAATGCCGAGAATGTGCGGCTGCGCCGGCCCGAAGCCGGCCTCCTGCCGTCGCTTGGCCTGCGCGGCACGGCCTCGCTCGTCGGCCAGCAGGCGAGCCTTGATGCCCGGCTGAGCGCCGGCGGGGCGGGCAATCTCGCGCTCAAGGGCAAGGCCGCGCTGCCGCAAGGGGGGCGGCCGCTTTCGGGCAGCGCCACGATCACGGGCTCGCTCGACGTGGCGCCGTTCGCGCCGCTGATCGGCAACCAGGTGCGCAACGTCGCCGGCACGCTGCGGCCCAACCTGACGATCGACATTGCCGGCTCGAAGATCACAGGCAGCGGCTCGCTCGACCTGTCGAACGGCGCCATCAACCTGCCGGAAGCGGGCATGCGGCTGGCCGGCGGCAGCGCGCATGTCGTGCTGCAGGACGACACGCTGCAGGTGCAGCGGCTCGCCTTCCAGACGGGACGCAGCGGCGAGCTGACGGCGAGCGGCACGTTGCGGCTGGCCGGCGAGCAGGGGCTCGCGGTCGACCTTGCGGTCGCAGCCCGTCACGCCCTTCTGGTCAACCGTCCCGACCTGGTCGCGACGATATCGAGCGACCTGAAGGTGACGGGCACGACGGCTGATGGCATCGACGTCGCGGGCCCGATCACCGTCGAGCGCGCCGAGATCGCGGTGGGCACCAGCCAGCCGGCCGATTATCCGACGATCGATGTGCGCGAGATCAACAAGCCCGGCGCCGCGCCGCCGCCGCCGTCGTCGTCCGGTCCACCCCAACCTCCGCCGCCATCGCCTACGGCGACCCCGATCCGGCTTGCGCTCGACATCCAGGCGCCGCAGGGGGTCTTCGTGCGCGGTCGCGGCCTCGATGCCGAGATGGGCGGATCCTTGAAGGTCACCGGCAGTCCCACCGCGCCGCAGGTCATCGGCGGCCTCACCATGCGCCGCGGCGATTTCACCTTGGGCGGCAGGCGCCTGGTGTTCAGTCGCGGTGTCGTCACGCTCGACAATCTCAATCGCATCGATCCCCGCCTCGATTTCGTCGCCAGCACCACCGTCGAATTCGACTACCGTGCAGATCGCCATCACCGGCACGGCGCGTGAGCCGTCGATCGCCATTACCTCGGTGCCTGAGCTGCCGTCCGACGAGGCCCTGGCCGTCCTGCTGTTCGGCAAGCCCGCGACCAACCTCAGCGCCTTCGAGTTGGTGCAGGTCGCCCAGACGCTGGCCGAGCTCACCGGCCGGCCGGCGCCCGGCAGCGGCGTGCTCGGGCGGCTGCGCAGTGGATTGGGCCTCGATCGGCTGTCGGTGGGAACTGTCGGGCTCGGGCTCCGGCTCCGGCTCGGCGCCGGTCTCGGTCGAGGCCGGCCGCTATGTCGCGCCCGGTGTCTATGTCGGCGCCAAGCAGGGGGCAGCCAGCAACTCCAGCCGCGGCGTGGTCGAGATCGAGGTGTTGCCCCACACCAAGGTGGAAGGCGACATCGGCGCCGACTCAAACGGCAAGGTCGGCGTCAAGATGGAATGGGACTACTGAGGTCGCCTTCCGCGCTGCGTTTTGCCCGACTTGCTTGATACACGAGATATGCGCGCATAATTGGCCCACCTCCACATTATATGGTATCGTTATCCCAATCGAATTCGCAGGGTTAGGGAGACCATGCGCAAGTCAGTTGTCGCGTGCATCGTCATCGTTTCTGTTGCCGCGCCTGCTGCAGCCCAAACGCCGCCCGTCGCCATCCCTGCCAAGGATTTCGGCCCTGTCTGGACCGGCTTCTATGTGGGGGCGGCCTTCGGCGCGGGCGGCGCCGTCAACAAGCTCGACGCGACGGTGCCCGGCGTCTCCACGACGTTCGATGGCGGCGGCGGCAGCGGTGTGCTGGGGTCGATCTATGGCGGCGTCGACTATCAGCTCACCCAACGCGGCGTCATCGGCCTGCTGGCCGAGCTGAGCTATTCGGGCTTCCAGGGCTCGGCATCGGCCCAAGTGCCGGCGGCGGCGGCCAATGTGAACATGAACACCGGGCTCGGCTGGGCGGTGTTGGCGCGCGCCGGCGTGCTCGCCAATCCCTCGACCCTGCTTTACCTGGCCGGCGGCTATGCCGGGCAGAACATCCACGCCGACGGCTTCGCCACCGGCGGCGGCCAGGCGGCGAGCTTCTCGACCGACCAGACCGTGAACGGCTGGACGATCGGACCGGGTGTCGAGACCATGCTGGGGCGCAACCTGTCGGCCAAGCTCGAGTATCGCTACAGCCAGTTCGGTCGCACGACCCTGGCCGGCTCCAATGTCGGACTGACTCCGACCAACCACGCGGTCCGCGCCGGCATCACCTATCGTTTCGGCGGCCTGGGCGTCGTCGATTCCGGCGAGCAGGCGCCGCCAGCGCCAACCCACGTCAACTGGACGGGAGTCTATGGCGGCGTCGCCGCGGGCGCCGGCATGGGCTTTGGCCGCGTCAACGCCACGGCGGGCGGCGGCTCGGCCGGCTTCGACAGCGGCGGCCAGGGCCTGCTGGGCGGTGTGTTCGCCGGCGGCGACTACCAGTTCTCGCCGTACGCGCTGGTCGGCGTCATGGGCGACTTCACCTGGACGGGCATCCAATCGACTCTCAACATCAACGCGCCCGGCGGTAGCGCCTTCGTCTCGGCCGCGCAGAACCGGCAATGGAGCGTGATGGGCCGGGTCGGCTTCCTGCCGGTGCCGTCGACGCTGATCTACGCGGCCGGCGGCTACAGCCAGCTCAACGTCCACGCGACGGCCTCCACGACATTGGGCGGCGCCTTCGCCTCGCGTGACACGGAGTTCAGCGGCTTCACCGTCGGACCGGGCATCGAGACGGTCATCACCGGCGGCTGGACGACGCGGCTGGAGTACCGTTACAGCCAGTTCGAGCAGAAGGACGTCGCCTTCGGCGTCTCCATGCAGCCGTCCAACCATACGATCCGGGTCGGCCTGTCCTACAAGTTCGGCGTCGGGGATAGCCAAAGCACCGCACAGGCATCAGAGTGACGCTCGCCGATTCCGGGGAGAGTTGAGGCAACGAGGGGGCTGAATCATGCGATTGATCAAGTTCGGGCTGGCGCTTGCGCTGGCCGCGGGACTGGGCGGCGCTCTTGCCGAGGCCCAGCAGGGCAACACCATCACGGTGCCGGTGACGGGCCTTGCCAACAACACGGGCGAAGTGCGCTGCGGCCTGTTCAACTCCGCCGCAACCTTTCCCAAGGACGGCCAGCAGTTCATGGGCGTGGCCGCGCCGATTTCCAACCAGCAGGCGACCTGCACCTTCAACAACGTGCCGCCCGGCACCTACGCCGTTGCGGTGTTCCAGGCCGCGCATGGCGAGACCAAGATGCCCACCAACTTCTTCGGCATGCCGACCGTGGGCTATGGCTTCTCGCGAAACGCCCAGATCAGCATGGGACCGCCGGCCTTCAATTCCGCCGCCTACAGCTATCCCGGCGGCGCGACCTCCTGGCCGGTGGCGATCGTCCAGCCTTAGCGGCCGTCCTGCTCCGGCGGCGATTCCACGGTGGCGTCACGACCCGAAGCGAAGCGCCTTCAGAAGCTTGAGCACATGCTCGCGGTCCTCGATGCTGAGATCCACGTCGGGCGACCAGGTCACCTGCGCCTGATAGAGGCATTTTCCGTCATAGCCGGAGTAGAAGACGCCCGAGATCTTGAACGGCGACTTGCTGCACTCGGCGCGGATGTTGGTGATGATCGTGGGCAGCGTCGTGGCCATCGCCACGCCCTCGACCTGTCCGTCGATGGTGCATCCCGGTGAGGTCTTGCGCTCCGACCTGAGAACGCTCTCGAGGAAGCCGAGCCGCTCGGCGGTGTCGGAAACCACCGCGTCGGCGAATTCCCGCCCGGCCTTGTGGCCGATCGGCCGGCTGCGGAAGGCCGGCGCTGCCGGACCGGCCGAGACGGTTGCGGCGATGACGGGCTTGCAGTCGCGGCAGGCGACCTCGACGAAACGCTTGAGGGCGGCGCCGGCCGGCTGAGCTCCCATCGGAACCGCCGACCAGCCTGCGGGAAGGCTGGGCAGGCTGGCGACGCACTCCTGCGCCTCGGCGCGGACGCACCAGAGCAGCGCGGCCGCGACAATGAACCAACGTCCCATGCGCTGCTCCCTCCCTGCCGATTTCATCGGGGATCATCGGCGGCGGTCAGCATGGCATCGGGCCGGCGACGCGGTCCATCCCTACCACCACAGGAACGGCCGCCATCGCCGGTGCAGCATGGGCGAGTCGCTGAACAGGACGAGGAAGAGCTGGGCAAAGAGCCGGCCGACCTGCGGGTCGTCGGGGCTCGACGCCGTGGTCCAGGCGGTGGTCTGCGACAGGGCCAGCTCGTCGCGGCAATAGACCGCGAAGAGATCGAAAGGGCGGGTCCGCACGGGCTTGTGCCGGATCTGCCCGGCGCACACGCGCTGGGCGGTGAGGTCGTTGGCGGCATCGAACACCAGCACCAGGCGATAGTCCGGCCGCGGCTTCTCGGGCGGTGCCGCGTAGGTGAAGGTGAGGTTGGGTCGCGGTTTGTTGGCCTGCAGGACGGGCAGCAGGCGGCGCTTCATCTCGGCCTCGCTCATCGATGGGAAGGGATTGCCCGACACGATCACCTGGAAGTTGCGGCCGTCGGTCGCGGCGTAGAATTCGCCGTAGTCGTATTCGGGAGCGTAGTCGGCGCCGCCGATCATGGCGGTGCCCGGCGCGCAGTCGGGCAGCAGCGCGACAAGCAGAACGGCGAGGATCCGGAGAAGCCGCTTCATCAGGGATTGAAAAAGGGGTTCGACCGCCAGCGCATCGCCGGCGAATCGTTGAACAGCACCACGAAGAGCAGGGCGAAAACCTGCGCGACGCGCGGGTCGTCGGGGCTCGTGGCGGCGGTCCAGACCTCGGTCTGGGACAGCGCGAGCTCGTTGCGGCAATAGACGCCGAAGACATCGATCGGCCGGAGGACGTCGCGCGGCTTGTGCCGGATCTCGCTGGCGCATACGCGGGCGGCGGTGAGGTCGTTGGCAGGGTCGAACACCAGCACCACGCGGTAGTGGGGGCGGGGCCTTTCCGGCGGCGCCTCGTAGGTGAAGGTGAGGTTGGACGGCGGCTTGTTGGCCTGCAGGATGGGCAGCAACTGCCGCTTCATCTCGGCGTCGCTCATCTGCGGAAAGGGATTGCCCGCCAGGATCACCTGGAAGTTCCGGCCGTCGGTCGCGGCATGGAATTCGCCGTAGTCGTATTCCGGCGCGTAGTAGGTGTTCGCGATCATGACATCGCTGGGCGCGCAGCCGGCGAGGGACAAGGCCGCGAGCAGCGCCGGCGGGATCACGGACTTCATGCCGCGCCACTCTACGGCGTCGGCGAACGGAAATCCCGGACGCTAGCTGCCGCCGGCAAGCGTGGCCTCGGCGCGCTCCTCGGGCGTCACGAACAGCCGCAGCCGGCGCGCGGCCAGCCCCATGCCGCGGCGGCTCGACAGCACGGCCAGCGGCACCGACAGCAGCAGCCCCGCGACCACCGGCAGGATCCACGGCACGTAGTCCGGTACCAGCACGCCCAGCGCGGCGAGCGCCGCCAGGCCGAACAGGGCGTGCCCGATATGGCGCCGCAAGGCCTGGCTCCACGCCATGCCGCGATCGCCGCGCGCCTGCGGCGGCCAGCCGACGGCGTTGCCGGCCAGGATGCGGACCAGGAATGTCGTGTGGAACAGCATCATCACCGGCGCCAGCAGGGTCGAGAAGCAGGTCTCCGACAGGAAGCTCAGCACCAGGGCGATGCGGCCGCCGAAGCGGCGCGCGCCGCGCGTGCTTCCCAGCCGCAGGCCGAGCGCCAGCAGCTTCGGCCCCAGCAGCAGCACGATGGTCAGGCCGAGCAGGCCATGGATCTCCGGCCAATGATATTGCGGCCACAGGGGAAACAGCGTGCGCGTCGGGCCGAAATAGATGTCGCCCGTCAGGCGGTGATCGACCACCATGGCCGAGCTCAGCATCAGCATGGCGAGCCACAGCGGCGAGGCGAGGTAGGCGAAGATGCCGAGGCCGAGATGCAGGCGGCTCATCCAGTGCAGCCCGGGCCGGCCGAGCAGGCGGGCATGCTGCAGGTTGCCCTGCATCCAGCGGCGGTCGCGCACCGCGTAGTCGAGGATATTGGTCGGCAGCTCCTCGTAGCTGCCGTGCAGCTCGGGCAGCAGCCAGCAATACCAGCCGCCGCGGCGCAGGAAGGCCGCCTCGACGAAGTCGTGGCTCAGGATCTCGCCGCCGAGCGGCGGCCGGCCGGACAGGACGGGCAGGCGGCAGCACCGCGCGAAGGCTTCCACGCGCAGGATGGCATTGTGCCCGAAATAGTTGGCTTCGCTCGCGTGCCAGAAGCTGTTGCCCATCGCCAGCACCACGCCGGTGACGCGCGAGGAGAACTGCAGGGCGCGGGCGAACAACGTCTCGCGACCGGCCGGCACGATATGGGTCTGGATCAGGCCGGTGCGCGGATTGGCCTCCATCAGCGCGGCCAGGCGCACCATGGTGTCGCCCTGCAGCAGGCTGTCCGCGTCGAGCACGATCATGAAGGTGTAGTCGACGCCGTGCGTGTCGATCCACTCGGCGATGTTGCCGGCCTTCTTGCCGCTGTTGACCGGCCGGCGACGGTAGGAGAGGCGGGCCTCGTCCCCCAGCCGCTCGCGCAGCTCGGCATAGAGCCGGGCCTCCTCGGCGGCGGTCTCGGCGTTGGTGGTGTCGCTCAGGATGAAGAAGTCGAAGGCGTCGTGCCGGCCGGTCGCCCGCAGCGAGCGGAACATCGCCGTCACGCGGCCGGACACGTCGTGGGGATCCTCGTTGTAGACCGGGATCAGGATCGCCGTGCGCTCGCGCAGCGGCGGGATCTCGCCGGCGGCCGGGCCCTGCCGCGACAAGGTCACGGGATGGCGCCGCAGCAGGCCCAGCAGGAAGCCAAACACGCCGCTCCAGAAGGAGAGCGCGATCCAGGCGAAAACCAGGGCGAAGCAGGGCAGGAAGATCGGCTTCAGGATCTCCGGTCCGCGCGCCGCCACGATGCGCCACATCAGGGCGAGGCCGATGGCCGTGGTCAGCACGACCAAGATCAACAGGAGCACCCGCCGCCAGCGCGCCCGCCCGGCGAAGGGATCGAGCCGCCAGGCGTCGGTCACGGCTGGTAGAGGCTGGTCCAGGTCTCCGTCAGGGGGGCGCCGCGCAGCTTCAGGACGGCGCGCAGATCCACCGGTTTCTTGCTTTCCGGTTCGAAGTCGATGAACAGACGCCAACTTCGCTTCCATGGCAGGGCTTCAATGTAGGTGCGGCTGACTTTGCCGTTGGTGAGCGAAACGTCGGCCGTCACCGGTTGTTCCGGCTGCAGCGAGCCGAGCTCGCCGCCGGCGAACTCGACGACGAAGCGCCGCTGCTTGGGCGCATAGGGCACGCTGGAGGCGCGCGTCGCCGTGACGCGGCCGGCCGGCGACAGCGCCGGCTCGTCGGCCAGCGCCGACAGCCGGTACGCGTATTCCTTGCGCTCGCCCTTGCGCGCCGGCCAGCGCGACACCCAGAAGGCGGCGATGTTGTCGTTGGTCTCCGATTGCGTCGGGATCTCGACCAGGCGGACCTCGCCGTCGCCCCAGTCGCCGACCGGCTCGACCCACAGGCCGGGGCGCTCCTGCAGGTTGGCGCCGCTGTCCTGGTAGCGGTCGAAGTCGCGCTCGCGCTGGAGCAGCCCGAAGCCGCGCGGATTGCTGTCCCCGAAGGACGACACCGCGAGCGCCGACGGGTTTTCCAGCGGCCGCCAGATCCGCTCGCCCTTGCCGGTCGAGAGATAAAGTCCGTCCGAATCGTGGATTTCCGGACGGTAGTCGTCGTGTGTCGGCGCGGCCTTGCCCGAGAAGAACATGGATGTGAGCGGGGCGATGCCCAGCACCTCGACGTCGTTGCGCATGTAGAGCACGCACTTCGTGTCGATCACGGTGCGCATGCCGGGCCGGACGGTGAAGGCGAAGGCGCCCGTCGCGCCGGGCGAATCGAGCAGCGCCCACACGGTCAGGTCGGTCGCGCCGTCGGCCGGCTTGACCAGCCAGAAGGCCCGGAAGAAGGGGAACTCCTCGGGCTTGCCGATGCCGGTGTCGATGGCAAGTCCGCGCGCCGAGCCGCCATAGACCTGGCCGCGGCCGATCAGCCGGAAGTAGCTCGCGCCCAGGAAGGAGACCACCTCGTCGAACTTGTCCGGCCGGTTCAGCGGATAGGTGAGGCGGAAGCCCGCCGGCGCCAGCTTAGGAGGCGGCTCCTTCAGGCCGCTGTCGGAGAAATCGAACTGCTCGGGCGTGATGGCAAGCGGCGTCGCCGCGCCGCCCTCGACGACGAAGATCTCGACGGGCTTCTCGTAGATGAAGCCTGCGGGAAAGAACTCGGCGCGGAACAGGCTCTTGCCGTCGCGCCACAGCGCGGTGTCGGGGCGTGGCCTGAGCGCGCGGTACTGGTCGTAGTCGAGGCGGCGCATGTCGCCGTCGATCGAGGGCGGCTGCTTGTAGGGCTCCGACGCCAGCTTTGCGGCCAGGGTCTCGACGGCGGCGAAAGTGGAGGGTGTGTCCTGCGCCCATCCTGCCGGCGCAACCAGGAGGGATAGAAGGCCAAGGAGCGAGGCGAGGCGCATGCGCCGAGGCAACGACGCACATGCCGCCGAGTTCCCTCGAGGGAGAGCAACCCTAGATCGGCTTGCCCTCGCTGGTGGCCCAACGCGTCATCAGCCGGTTGCTGGGCAGGGCGTTGTCGGCGACCTTGCGCGCGGTCTCCATGCCCGCCACCGGCAGCCCCTTGGGGTCCAGCAGTCCGACCTGCACCAGCACCGAGGCCTGATCCCAGTAGATATGCTCGTGCGCCACCTTGTCGCCTTCGAAGCGCACGATGGCGACCAGCGGGATCTCGACCCGCTTTCCGGTGGGCGCGACGCCCGGCAGCATCCAGTCGATCTCGCTGGTGTGGGTGAAGCAGAACAGCTGCTCATCGACGAGCTGGTCGGCGCCTACGGTGCGGCTGATCGGCTTGAGCTCGGTGTCGGGCGGATTGCCGTCGATGAAATGGTACTTGTAGAAGCGTTTCAGCTGATCGTGGCCGACCCCGCCGGTCATGGTCGGCACATTGTTGACGTAGGGCCGCGCCACCATGGTCGCCATCGTGGCATCGACGTCGCGGGTTTCGAATTCGTGGCGGCAGTGGGCTTCCCAGAGGGCGACGAGGTCGAGCGGCATGGCGGTTCCTCCAATGTTGGCGGCGCGCTACAGCAACCCGAACATCTTGGCCACGCGCTGGACGGCCTGCCAGGCCGGGTCGAGCGTGGCGAAGGTCCGGGCCATTTCGTTGGCGTCGGCCAGCAGCGCCTTAAGCTTCACGCCGTCCGGCTCGTCCTTTTCGGCTTCCTTCTTGGCCTCTTCGAAGAGCTCGCGCAGTTCGCGCATCTCTTCCTTGTAGTCGCCGTCGATCGCCTTCAGCGAGTGGCCGAGGGCGTGCACGAGATCTTTCTGGTCGTCTGCCATGATGCTATGCCGCTTTCTTCTGCCGGTTGGCGGCGATTGTCGCCCACAGGCTCGCCGCCGTCACCGGCATGTCGACGTGCTTCACGCCGGTGTGCGGATAGATCGCGTCGACGATGGCGTTGACCACCGCCGGCGGCGCGCCGATGGCGCCGGCCTCGCCCGCGCCCTTCACGCCCAGCGGATTGGTCGTGCACAGGCTGTTGTGCATGTCGAACTGCACCGCCGGCACGATGTCGGCGCGCGGCAGAGCGTAGTCCATGAAGCTGCCGCTCAGGAGCTGGCCCAACTCCTTGTCGTAGACGGTCTGCTCGGTCAGCGCCTGGCCCACGCCCTGGCCGACGCCGCCATGGACCTGGCCCTGCAGCAGGAGCGGGTTCAGCGCCGTGCCGAAATCGTCCATCACGCTGTAGTTCAGGATCTCCAGGGTGCCGGTGTCGGGGTCGATCTCGAGCTCGCAGACATGGCAGCCGTTGGGGAAGGTGTCGGCCTCGGGCGTGCGCGTGAACTCGTCGTCCAGCCCGGGCTTCTCGCCCGCCGGCACATGTCTGGGCTCCTTCGCCGCCTTGGCCACGTCGAACAGGCTCATGGTGCGGTCGGTGCCGACGATCCTGAAGGCGCCGTCGGCATAGTCGATGTCGGCGGCGGCCGCCTCCATGACGCTTGCCGCCACCAGCTTGCCCTTGGCGATGATCCTGTCGGCCACGCCCATGGTCGCCGCACCCGCCACCGAAACCATGCGGCTGCCGCCGGTCATGCCGTCGGGCACCACGTCCGAATCGCCCTGCACGATGCGGATGCGCTCGGCATCGATGCCCAGCCGCGCCGAGGCGATCTGGCGGATCGCCGTCTCGTGTCCCTGGCCGTTGGACTGATTGCCGAGGATGACCGTGATCGTGTCGTCGTCGTTGAACTTGGCGACGGCGGTTTCGGGGAAGCCGCCGCCGCACTTCTCGACATAGGTCGCCATGCCGATGCCGCGCCACTTGCCCTTGGCCAGCGAGGCGGCGCGGCGCGCGGCAAAGCCCTTCCAGTCGGCCTTCTCCATGCCCTTGCGCATGACGGCTTCGAAGTCGCCCGAATCGTAGGTGTCGCCGAGCGCCGTCTGCCACGGGATCTGGGAGGGCTTCACGAAGTTGCGGGCGCGGATCTCGTCCGGCGCCAGGCCGGTCTCGCGCGCGATGTGGTCGACGAAGCGCTCCACGAGATAGGCCGCCTCGGGCCGGCCCGCGCCGCGATAGGCGTCGGTCGGCACGGTGTTGGTCATCACGCCCTTCACGTTCACGTAGATCGCCGGCGTCTGGTAGAGGCCGACCAGCATCGACGTGCCCGCCATGGTCGGGATGAAGACGCTGAAATGGTTGAGGTAGGCGCCCAGCGCGGCATAGGTCGTGATGCGGCAGCCGATGAACTTCGCATCCTTGTCGAGCGCCATCTCGGCGATCGAGACATGGTCGCGGCCCTGCACATCGGACTGGAAGGCCTCCTGGCGGTCGGGAATCCATTTGACGGTGCGCTTGAGGGCGCGCGAGGCCCACACCACCATGGGATATTCGGGATGCACGAAGATCTTCATGCCGAAGCCGCCGCCCACGTCGCCGGTGCGCACCCTGAGCTTGGGCGAGCCGATCTTCAGGATCATGTCGGCCACGACGGGGCGGATCATGCTGACACCCTGCGAGGAGACCCACAGGGTCGAACGGTCGTCCTCGGGGTCGTACTCGCAGATGGCGCCGCGCGGCTCCATCGAGTTCACGACCAGCCGCTGGTTGACGAGCTGCAGCTTGACCACGCGGTCGGCCCTGGCGAAGGCGGCCTCGGTCGCGGCGCGATTGCCCATCTCCCAGTCGAAGACGATGTTGTCCTTGATGTGGTCGTGCACCAGCGGCGCGCCGGGCTGCGCCGCTTCGAAGGTGCCGACGACGTGCCGCCGTGGCGCGTAGTCGACCTCGATCAGCTCGGCGGCGTCCTTGGCCTGCTCCAGGGTCTCGGCCACCACCAGCGCCACCGGATCGCCGACATGGCGCACGCGGCCCTGGGCCAGCATGGGCCGCGGCGTGTCGCCGCGCTGCGTGCCGTCGCGGTTCTCCAGCGGCACCAGGCAGGGCACGTCGCCGAAATCCGCCTGCTTCACATCCTCGCCGGTGAAGACCAGCAGCACGCCCGGCGCCTTCCGGGCGGCAGCGACGTCGATGCGCGTGATGTCGGCATGGGCATGCGGCGAGCGCAGCACATAGGCGCGCGCGGCCGGCGCATTCAGCCTGGTATCGTCGGTATAGCGCCCGCCGCCCGTCAGAAGGCGCGGATCCTCGACCCTGCGAACCGATTGCCCGATGCCGAACTTGGCCATGAATTCCTCCGTGCTGGCCGGAGGTTAGCAAGGCGCGGCGAAGCGTGTCACGCAGGCAGGATCCTTCGTCCGCCGCGCGGAGCGCGCACGGAAAGTGACCAGACTGTCGGGGCGTCTCCCAAGGTCACAGCGTCAGGGCGAAAAAGATCAGCACAAGGGTGACGCCGGCCCCCACCACGCCGAGCCATTGATAGCGCGCCAAGGGCGCAGGGCCGGTCGACCTTCCGCCCTTCCTGCCCGGGTTTTCCGTATCGGACGCCGACATAGCGCCTCCTTCATCCCGCCGGCAAGGAACGTCGGGGAGCGCTGCGGCGTTGCTTGGGCCAGGCATCGATATCAATGACCGCTCCCGCCCATCTGCCCGCCGACGGCTCGACGCGGGTCGACTATGTGTCGCTGCCGCCGGGGCGGATGGTCGGCCGTTACGAGATTCTGTCCGTGCTGGGGCAGGGTGGCTTCGGCATAACCTATCGGGCCCGTGATACCCAGCTCGACCGGGAGGTTGCGCTCAAGGAATATCTGCCGGTGGCGCTCGCCGTCCGTCAGGACGGTGTCTCTGTGTTGCCGCGATCGACCGAGGTCGCCGACGATTTCGGCTGGGGGCGCGAGCGCTTCATCGATGAGGGCCGCACGCTCGCCAACCTGCACGAGGTGCCTGCCATCGTGCAGGTCTTCGATTTCCTCGAGGACAACGGCACCGCCGTACATCGTCATGGAGCTGGTGCGCGGCCAGACGCTTGAAGAGCGCATCAAGGCGGAGGGTCCCTTGGCGCCCGCCGAGCTCGACGCCATCCTGTGGCCGCTGCTCGATGGCCTCGAGCGTGTGCACGCGGCCGGCTTCCTGCACCGCGACATCAAGCCGGCCAATGTGCTGCTGGGCGACGGCAGCAAGCCCACGCTCATCGATTTCGGCGCATCGCGCGCGGCCATCGCCGATCGTACGGTGGCTCTGACGGCGATCTTCACGCCGGGCTACGCCGCGCCCGAGCAGTTCAACTCGGCCAAGCAGGGCGTGTGGACCGACATCTACGGTTTGGCCGCCACGCTTTATCACGCGGTGACGGGCCATGCGCCGCCGAGCGCCTTCGATCGCCTGATGGAGGATGCCTACGAGCCGCTCGCGCGTCTTCGCCCGCCCGGTTTCGCGGCGTCCGTGCTGGCCGGCATCGACGCGGCGCTTTCGGTCCATATCGAGGAGCGGCCGCAAAGCATCGCCGATTGGCGCCGCACGCTGCGTGCGCCCGGCCTGCCGGGCGAGGTGACGATCGTGATGGGCGCGGCGCCATCGGCGCCGCCGGTGCGCCCCACACCGCCGACGCCGCCGACGCCACCCACGCCGCCCAGCTCCTCGGACAGGCTGGCCTTCGCGCCGCGGGCGAGAAGGCGGGCCCGTTGGATCGGTCTCGCCGCGGCCGCCGGTTTGCTGGCCGCAGGTGGCCTCTCCTACGTCCTGGTCGTTCAATCGCCCGCGACCTCGCCGCTGGTGCCCGCGACCCGGCAGGCGAGTCCCGGCGCCGCGCCATCGGCCGAAGCCGACGAAGCCGCCTTGCACCTGTCGACCGCGAAGCGCCAGCGAATCCAGGTCGCGCTCACATCGCTGGGTTTCGACACGCGCGGTTTGGACGGCACCTTCGGTCCTCGATCACGCGAGATGATCGGGCGCTGGCAGACGGCGAGGCATCATGCAGCGACCGGTTATCTCACCGCGGATCAGAGGCAGGCGCTGCAGCGCGAAGCCGGGCCGGCGATCGAGCGCTTCGAACAGGACAGGAAGAAGGACACGCCCTCGCCTTCGAGGGGCCGCTACGTCGGGTCGCTGTCAGCGTCGGCGGCCGGAGGCGGGCAAGCCGCCCTGCATCCCGTGGAGGTCGAGTTGCGCCTCGAAGGCCAGCGCCTGACCGGACAATTCGTGCATCCGGTCTGCGGCGCCCTGCCGATCGCCCTGACGGTTGCCCCGTCCGGCGCCATCAGTGGCACAATCAGCTTGCCCGAAAGCGTCGGCTGCTCGCGCAGCGACACGACGGTCAGCGGGAAGCTGGGCAACGGCTCGCTCACCCTCGATATCCGCGGACCGGACACCAGCCTGCACGGCACCCTGTCGGCTCGTCGAGAAGACGCGCAACCGCCCGGGAGTCCCACGACTCCCGGGCAGCGCCCGGATGTTCCGTGAGCGGTCGCTAGCCCTTGGGCGTGATCGCCATCACCAGCACGTCCCGGTCGATGGCCGTCAGGTTGTCGCCGGGCTTGACGCGCGGAAGCTGCTCGCGGCCCGCCTGGGTCGTGACACTGTAGGTTTGCACCTGGCCGCCGGCCGGATTGACCACCGAGATCTTGCCGGCTGCGGGATCGACGCCGGTCACCCACCAGTTGGCGATCATGTCGCTGGCCGAGACGCTGGCACTGCTCTTGCCGGCGGTGGCGGCGGCGTTCACGCTCGTGTCGCGGTCACGCGGCGTCTTGGTGTTGGGGCCGGACAGCACGAAGGTGAGCTTGTCCTGGAAGGCGACCGACACCCTCTCGCCGACCCGGTGGGCGTTGAAGTTCTCAAGCGACGGGCTGACCTTGCGGGTGGCCGTGGCGCCGTCGGCGAAGGTGAAGGTCACCGTGCGCGCCTTGGGATCGACCGCCGTGATGCGGGCGTCGGCGGAATAGGTGGTTACGCTCGAAATGCCGACGATCGCCTGGCCCTGCGCGAAGGCGCTGCCTGCAGCCAGCAGCGAGCCGGCGAAAGCGGTGGCGATCAGAAGCCTGCGGTTGAACACCATGTATCTCCTCCGTGTTTGCAAAAACGCCAACACGAGGTTTGGCAGCCCCGCCATGGCCTGTTGATGACAGGCGGATTGAAAAAATTCCAGATTGTGGAGAGGCGTCGGAACGGCCGGTTTTCTCGGCAGGGGCGCGTCGGCCAAGTCGGTGACGCGCCCGGCTTCGTTCATCGTGCGGCACGGCGCGGGTTCGCCCGCTTTATGTTGCGCCGGGCGGCGGCACGCTGGCGCGGCGAGCGGCGCGTGCGGGTCTTGGCATTCTTGCCGCCCATCGCGCGCGAGCTCTCGCGCTTGCCGCGCGCGCCGACCCGGGCCTTGCCTTCGGCCGCCTGTTGCGAAGTCCGGCCGCTCGCCTCCTTGCTCTTGCTGCGCGCCAGGTTGCGCCGGTTCTTGTCCTTGCTCGCCTCCTTGGAGGCGCCGGCTTCCTTGAGCGCGATGGCGACTGCCTGGCGGCGGCTCTTCACCTTGCCTCCCTTGCCGCGGCGTCCGCGCTTGAGTTCGCCGTGCGCGTACTCGTGCATGACGCGTCCCATCGTCTTGCGCTGGGACATCGATGTCTTGGCCATGAGTTGAATCCTTCGGATGCGCCCCCTTGCCTGCGAACGGCGGACAGGGGATTAGGTTGCGTCGATGACCACCGCCTATCTCGCCGCCGAGGGCTTCGTCGCGCAGCTCGAGGAGGAGCTGCAGCGCGCCGATGCGCCGATGACGCGTCGCCACGCGCGCCTGTTCGTCGGCGAGGGGCAGGCGGTTGCCGCCGCCTGGGCCGCCAACATCTGGCACGACTGCATCGAGCTGCCGGCGGCCTCGATCGGCGCCGCCGCCGCGGAACTGCGCGACATCCAGCGCAACTGGGCCATGTATGCGCCGCTCCATCATCGGCGCGCCGCCCTGATCCAGGACCGCCTGCCGCACGTCTCGGCCAGGCCCATCGTGTTCCCGACCGCCGCGCCGACGGCGCCGCTCGGCTCCTGGACCCTGCTGGCGCCGGACCGCCTGCTGGCCGCGGCGCGCTGCAGTTCGCCCTTCGCCAATGGCGAGGTCGCCTTCGTCGAGGACAGGGCCGGCCCGCCCAACCGCGCCTATCTCAAGCTGTGGGAAGCGCTGGTGCGGTTTGGGCGCTGGCCCGGGCCGGGCGAGCGCTGCCTCGATCTCGGCGCCTCGCCCGGCGGCTGGACCTGGGTGCTGGCCAGGCTCGGCGCCGCGGTGCTGGCCGTCGACAAGGCGCCGCTCGACCCGAAGGTGGCCGCGATGCCCGGCGTCGAATGGCGCGGCGAAAGCGCCTTCGCGCTCGAGCCCGAGACGGTCGGGCCGGTCGACTGGCTGTTCTCCGACATCGTCTGCTATCCGGCGCGGCTGCTGCGGCTGGTCGAACGCTGGCGGGCGTCTGGCCTGGCGAAAAACTTCGTCTGCACCATCAAGTTCCAGGGCGCGACCGACCACGACACCGCCGCCGCCTTCGCCTCCATCCCCGGCGCGCAGGTCCTCCACCTGCATCACAACAAGCATGAGCTGACGTTCTTGCTGGGACCGCGGGCCTCCGGACCGCTCTCATGAGCGCGCGGGACGCACACGGTCCATGGGAGCATGTCGCCAGCTCTCGCGGCGCAGGAACTGGACGACATGCGCCCGGAAGCCGTCGATGAACTCGCGCGCCACGGGCGGCAGGCTGCGCTGCGCGGCATGCAGCGCGGCGAACTCGAAATCGATGCGCGGCTCGAAGGGCCGGGCGACGATTCCGCGCGTGGCGTATTCCATTGCCGTGAAGGGCTCGCAGAGGGTGACGCCGGCGCCGGCGCCGGCGAGCGAGCAGGCGATCTCAGACAGGGGCGTTTCGATGCGCAGGACGCGCGTCACGCCGTGCTCGGCAAAGACGCGGTCGATGCGGAAGCGCGACAGCGAGGAAGGTCCGAGCGAGATGAAGTTCTCGCCCTCTAAATCCTCGGGCCGCAACCGCTTCTTGCGCGCCAGACGATGCCGCTCGGGCAGGACGGCGACGAATGGCGCGGCCGGCATGCGCTCGAGCTGCACCGCGGCATGCTCCATCGAGCCTTCGGCAAAGCCCAGGTCGCACTGCCCCTGAGCCACCGCTGCCAGCACGGCATGGGACACCAGGCCCGACAATTCGATATCGAGCCTGGGGCGCTCCGCCAGGAAACGTCCGACGAAGCGCGGCAGGAAGCCATTGGCCAGCGCCGGTAGAGCGGCGATGCGCAGGAAGCCCGCGCGCCGCGTGCGCAGTTCGGTTGCCGTCTGCGCGATACGCTCCAACCCGACAAAGGAGCGTTCGACCTCGGCATAGAGCGACAGCGCCTCGCTGGTCGGTACCAGTCCGGTGCCGCGGCGCTCGAACAGCACCAGGCCGAGATGCTGCTGCAGGTCGCGGATCATGCGGCTGACCGCCGGCTGGGTGACGTTGAGCAGGCCGGCCGCCGCGCCCACGCCACCGGTCAGGACGACCGCGCGGAACGCTTCGATCTGGCGGGGATTGGGGCCGCGCATGGGCCTTTATAACATCTTGTTATGAAAGAGGCGGCGAAATCGAATTTGACGCCCCGATGACACGCCGAAAACATGGGCGGTGCGGCACAGGGAGCCGCTGAACAGAGGGGTGAGCATGGGGCGTTCGAGCTATACGACCGCAATCGCGGGTCTGGCCGTTCTGTTGGGGGCGGCGTCGGCTGCCGCCCAACCCAAGACGCTGACGGTGGCCGCCTATGGCGGCTCCTGGGAGCAGACCCTGCGCAAGGACATGATTCCGGCCTTCGAAAAGAAGCACGGCGTGAAGGTCGAGTACGTTGCCGGCAACTCGACCGATACGCTGGCCAAGCTGCAGGCGCAGAAGGACAATCAGGTGATCGACGTGGCGATCGTCGATGACGGCCCCATGTACCAGGCGATCCAGCTCGGCTTCTGCGGCAAGATCCAGGGCCTCGACAAGAAGGAGCTTTACCCCGCCGCCCTGTTCAAGGACGACAAGGCCGTCGCCGTCGGCCAGACCGGCACGGGCCTGATGATCAACACCAAGACTTTCAAGGAGAAGGGCTGGGCCACGCCGATCTCGTGGAACGACCTCAAGGATCCCAAGTTCAAGAAGCTGCTGGTGATCCCGCCGATCAACAACACCTACGGCCTCTACACGCTGATCATGTTCGCCCGCCTGAACGGCGGCGGCGAGAAGAACATCGAGCCCGGCTTCAAGGTGATGAAGGCCGACATCAACCCCAACGTGCTGGTGTACGAGCCGTCGCCCGGCAAGATGACGGAGCTTTTCCAGTCCAACCAGGGCCAGATCGCGGTGTGGGGCACCGGCCGCGTGCAGGCCTTCGCCAACACGGGCTTCCCGGTCGACTTCATCTATCCCAAGGAGGGCGCGCCGATCCTGCTCGCCTCGGCCTGCCCGGTCGCCAAGGCCTCGCCCAATCCTCTGGCGCAGGAATTCATCAAGGCGCTGATCTCCGCGCCCGTGCAGACCGTCCTCGCCAAGGAGATGGGCAACGGTCCGGTGAACACCAAGGTCGACGTCAACATGCCGGAGCTGCGCATGGCGCCGGTGGGCGAGCGCGCCAAGAAGGTGATTTCCTTCGACTGGGATGTGATCAACGCCCATCGTCAGGAATGGACCAAGCGCTGGAACCGCGAGGTCGAGCGATGATCTCTTGCCTCCCCACGCCGTGGGGAGGAAGAACGATCTGATGAGCTTCCTGGTCCTCGAGGATCTGACCAAGCGCTTCGGCACGCATCTCGCCGTCGATTGCCTGTCGCTCGGCGTGGAGAAGGGTGAATTCGTCTCGCTGCTCGGCCCGTCGGGTTGCGGCAAGACGACGACGCTGCAGATGATCGCGGGCTTCGTCGAGCCGACCTCGGGCGCGGTGCGGCTCGAGGGCCGCGACCTGCTGGCGATCAAGCCCGCCAAGCGCGGCCTCGGCATCGTGTTCCAGAGCTACGCGCTCTTCCCGCACATGACAGTGGCGGAGAATGTCGCCTTCGGCCTGGAGATGCAGGGCGTGGCCTCGGCCGAGCGCATGCGGCGCGTCGGCGAGACGCTGGAGCTGGTGGGGCTGGCCGCCTTCACCGGGCGCTTTCCGCGCCAGCTCTCGGGCGGCCAGCAACAGCGCGTGGCGCTGGCGCGCGCGCTCGTCATCCGCCCGCAGATCCTGCTGCTCGACGAGCCGCTCAGCAACCTCGACGCCAAGCTGCGCGAGGAGATGCAGATCGAGCTGCGCCAGATCCAGCGCACCGTCGGCACTACCACCATCCTGGTGACGCACGACCAGGCCGAGGCGATGGCGTTGTCCGACCGCATCGTGGTGATGAACCATGGCCGCGCCGAGCAGATCGGCCCGCCGCACGAGGCCTACGAGCGGCCCGCGACGCCCTTCGTCGCGAGCTTCCTCGGCAAGACCAACCTGGTGAAGGGCGCCAGCGTGCGGCCGGAGAAGATCTCGTTCGCCCTGGCGGGACTGGCCGGCCGGGTGCGCACGCGCATCTTCCAAGGCAACCATTGGCTTTACCAGGTCGAGACCTCCGACGGCGTCGTCACCGTGATCCGCCAGAACACCGGCGAAGCCATGCCCGGCGAAGGCGAGACGGTACATCTGACCTGGTCATCGGACCGCGGGCCGCCGGCCCGCATTCATGAGCCGGCGGGACACCCGCGGTCCGAAGAGACATGAAATCCACCCCCTATCTTCTCAGCCTGCCGGCGCTGCTGCTCTTCGCCGCCGTCGTCATCGTGCCGCTGGTCATGACGGTGCTGCTCTCGTTCCACGACTGGGGGCAGTACAAGGGCATCGAGCCGGTCTTCATCCTCAAGAACTGGCGCGAGGTGCTGACCGATCCCTACTACCGCGAGATGTTCTGGCGGACCTTCCGCATCGCCCTGCTGGTCACCCTGCTGACGGCCCTGTTCGGCGCCCCCGAGGCCTATATCCTCAATCGCATGAAGAGCCCCTGGCGCGGCCTTTTCCTGCTGGTGATCCTGGGGCCGCTCCTGATCTCGGTGGTGGCGCGCACGCTGGGCTGGGCTTTGCTGTTCGGCGGCAGCTCGGGCCTCGTGAACCAGGCGCTGCTCTCGATGGGCCTGATCTCGGCGCCGCTGCCCTTCATGTTCACGGAAACAGGCGTGGTGGTGGCGCTGACCCATGTCCTGATGCCCTACATGGTGCTGGCGGTGTGGGCGGCGCTGCAGCGGCTCGACCCGCAGGTCGAGAACGCGGCCGTGGCGCTGGGGGCGGGACCTTTCACCGTCCTGCGCCGCATCGTGCTGCCGCAGGTCATGCCCGGAATCCTGTCGGGCGCCATCATCGTGTTCGCGCTGGCGGCCAGCGCCTTCGCCACGCCGGCCATCATCGGCGGCCGGCGGCTGAAAGTCGCCTCCACTCTGGCCTACGACGAGTTCCTGAACACACTGAACTGGCCGCTGGGCGCCACCGTGGCGGTGCTGCTGCTGGTGGCGCTGGTCCTGATCGTGGTCGGCGCCAGCCGCCTGGTCGAACGCCGCTACGCGCAGGTGTTCGGATGAGCCGCCCGATATGAGCAGGAACGGCCCGCTGGCGCTCTGCTACCACGCGCTGTTCGTCGCCTTCATGCTGGCGCCCATCCTCGTCGTCTGCTGGGTCGCCTTCACGCCCGAGGGCTATCTCTCCTTTCCCACCCACCGGTGGTCGCTGCGCTGGTTCTACGCCATCGCCCGCTATCCCGAGTTCATCTCGGCCTTCTGGCGCAGCCTCATGCTGGGCGCGCTGTCGTCGGCGCTCGCCGTCGCGATCTCGGTGCCCGCAGCGCTCGCCATCGCGCGCCATCGCTTCCCTGGCCGCGAGGGCATGACGACGCTCTTCATGTCGCCGCTGATGATCCCGCATGTCGTGCTGGGCATCGCCTTCCTGCGCTTCTTCACCGAGGTCGGGCTGGGCGGCACCTTCGCCGGGCTGGTGCTGTCGCACATCGTGATCGTGCTGCCCTTCGCGCTGCGCCTGACCCTGGCCTCGGCGGTCGGGCTGGACCGCGCGATCGAGCATGCCGCGGTGTCGCTCGGCGCCACGGACGCGACGGTGCTGAAGCGCATCACCCTGCCGCTGGTGCTGCCGGGCCTGGCCAGCGGCTGGGCGCTCGCCTTCATCAACTCCTTCGACGAGGTGACGATGACGGTGTTCATCGCCGCCCCCGGAACCGAAACCCTGCCCGTGCGCATGTTCCTCTACATCCAGGACAATATCGACCCGCTGGTGACCTCGGTGTCGGCCTGCGTCATCGCCATCACCGTGCTGGCCCTGGTGGCGCTCGACCGCGCCTACGGGCTGGAACGGCTGCTGGTCGGAAGGACCGCGGATGGCCGCTAGCGCGTACGACGTCGCCGTCGTGGGCGGCGGGCTGGTGGGCGTCGCCATCGCCTGGGGGCTGGCGCGCGAGGGCTGCCGGGTGGTCGTGCTCGACGAAGGCGACCGCGCCGTGCGCGCGAGCCGCGGCAACTTCGCCTTGGTGTGGGTGCAGAGCAAGGGGCTGGGCCTTGCGCCCTATGCCGGATGGACGATCCGTTCCTCCAACGCCTGGACTGGCTTCGCCCAGACTTTGAAGGAGGAGACCGGGCTCGATGTCTGCTTCCAGCGGCCCGGCGGTTTCCATCTCGCCTTGTCGGAGAAGGAGCTGGAGGCGCGCGCCAATGTGCTGAAGCGGCTGCACAACCAGCCCGGCATCGTCGACTACAGGACCGAGATCCTGGACCACAGCCAGGTCGCGGAGATGCTGCCCGACATCGGGCCGCAGGTCGTGGGCGCGAGCTACTGCCCGCTCGACGGCCACGTCAATTCGCTGAGACTCTTCCGCACGCTGCACACCGCCATCCAGGCGCGGGGCGTCACCTACCTGCCGAGCCATCGGGTGGAGAGCATCACAAAGGGGGGCGGCGAGTTCCGGCTCGCCACGCCGCACGGCGAGATCCGCGCCAACCGCGTCGCGCTCGCCGCCGGCAACGCCAACATGCGGCTCGCCCCCATGGTGGGGCTGGAAGCACCGATGCGGCCCGAGCGTGGCCAGATCGTCGTCACCGAGCGGCTGCGACCGTTCCTGCATTACCCGGTCGTGACCTTGCGGCAGACCGACGAGGGCACGGTGATGATCGGCGACTCCAAGGAGGAGAGCATCGATCCATCCGGACTCACGCTGGGCGTCAGCGCCACCGAGGCCGAGCGCGCGGTGCGCCAGTTCCCGCTGCTGGCCAACGTCAACGTGGTGCGTACCTGGAGCGCCATTCGGGTGATGACCCAGGACGGCTTCCCGATCTACGACGAGTCCGAGACGCATCTCGGCGCCTTCACCGTCTGCTGCCATTCCGGCGTGACGCTCGCGGCCAATCACGCGCTCACCGTCGCGCCGATGATCGCCCGCGGCGCGCTCGACAAGTCGCTGGTCGCCCCCTTCAGCGCGCGGAGGTTCCATGTTCAAGAGGGTGGCTGACACGGGCGCGCCGCTGGCGATCACCGTGGATGGCAGGACGGTGCCGGCGAGGGCGGGCGACACGGTCGCCGCGGCCCTACTGGCCGCCGGCATCGACCATTGCCGCACCACACCCGTGACCGGAGCGCCGCGCGCGCCCTACTGCCTGATGGGCGTCTGCTTCGACTGCCTGGTCACGGTCGACGGCGTCGGCAGCCGCCAGGCCTGCCTGGTGCCGGTGCGCGACGGCATGGCGATCGAAACCCAGAAGGGCAAGCGCGAGGCTGGACGATGACTCTCGTTGGCAGAAACATCGATACTGTCATCCCGAGCGCAGCGAGGGACCTTTGCCGGAGCGCGACGAAATGAACGCCGCCGACCTCGCTCCCTCCTACGATCTCGTCGTGATCGGCGGCGGCCCGGCCGGGCTCGCGGCGGCCGCGCTGGCGGCGCGCGCCGGCGTCTCGACCGTGCTGTTCGACGAGAATCCCGGCGTCGGCGGGCAGATCTACCGCGCCATCACCTCAACGCCCGTCAGGGACCGCAGCGTCCTGGGCGCGGACTATTGGGCCGGCGAGTCCCTCGCCGCCGAAGCCCAGGCCAGCGGGGCGGTGATCGTGAACGGCGCCACGGTCTGGAGCCTCGATCCCCAGCGCGTCGTCGGCGTCTCGATCGGCGGCAAGGCCCGCATGATCCAGGCAGAGCGGGTGATCGTCGCTACAGGCTCGCTCGAAAGGCCATTTCCCATTCCTGGCTGGACCCTGCCAGGCGTGATGACGGCGGGCGCCGCGCAGACCGTGCTCAAGGCGCAGGGCCTGCTGTCGGCGGGGCGCACTGTTCTGGCCGGCACCGGTCCGCTGCTCTGGCTGCTGGCCGCTCAGACGCTACGCGCAGGCGGCCGCATCGAGGCCATCCTCGACACCACGCCGCGCGGCAACTGGCTGCGCGCGCTGGCGCATCTGCCGGACTTCCTTCTGTCGCCTTATTTCGGCAAGGGGCTGAAGCTGCTGCGCGAGGTGCGGGCCAAGGTGCCGGTCCTGCGGGTCGACACGATCGAGGCGGCGGGCCAGGACAAGCTCGGCGAAGTGGCGTTCGGCCAGGGCGGCATCGACCGCCGCCTGCCCGCCGATCTCCTGCTGCTGCACCAGGGCGTGGTGCCCAACGTCAACCTCGCCCTCGCGGCCGGCGCGGCGCACGAATGGGACGACCGCCAGCTCTGCTTCCAGCCCGTGCTTGATGCCGATTTCGGCAGCTCGGTGCCCGGCATCGCCGTGGCGGGCGACGGCGCGGGCATCGCCGGCGGCACGGCGGCGGCCGAGCGTGGCCGGATCGCGGCGATTGCTGCCGTGCGGGCGCTCAAGCCCGAAGCGTCGGTGCCCGACCCTCAGATCATCCGCCAGCGCCTGCAGCGCGAGGAGATGGGCCGCGCCTTCCTCGACTGGCTGAACCGGCCGGCCGAGAGCTTCCGCCAGCCCGAGGGCGACACGCTGGTCTGCCGCTGCGAGGAGGTGACGGCCAGGCAGGTGCGCGACATGGCCAGGATGGGCTGCGAGGGACCCAACCAGATGAAGGCCTTCCTGCGCTGCGGCATGGGCCCGTGCCAGGGCCGCGAGTGCGGCCTCACCGTCACCGAACTGATCGCGGCCGAGCGGCAGACGACGCCGGCCGAGGTCGGCTATTACCGCCTGCGCCCGCCGGTGAAGCCCATCACCTTGGCCGAGCTCGCCTCGCTGCCGATCAGCGAGGCCGAGCGCAAGGCGGTGGAGCGCTAGGATGGCCGTGAAGACCGCCGACGTCGTGGTGATCGGCGGCGGCCTGCATGGCTGCTCGACGGCGCTGCACCTGGCGCTGCGCGGCCTGAAGCCGGTGCTGGTCGAGAAGGACTATGCCGGCCGGCACGCCTCGGGCGTCAATGCCGGCGGCGTGCGCCAGCTTGCCCGCCATATCGCCGAGATCCCGCTTTCCATCGCCTCGATGGCGCTGTGGGAGAAGATCGAGGATCTGGTCGGCGACGATTGCGGCTTCTCCAGCCATGGCACGGTGCTGGTGGCCGAGAGCGAGGCGGAGTTCGCGAGCTTTCGCGCCCGCGTCGACGATCTCAGGCTGAAAGGCTTTACGCATGAGGAGCTGGTCGACCGCGCGGAACTGAAGCGCCTCGTGCCGGCGGTGTCGGATCATTGCCCCGGCGGAGTTGTCTCGCGGCGTGACGGGGCGGCCGATCCCTTCCGCACCACGCAGGCCTTCCGCAGGCGTGCCATCGAAAAGGGCGCCGAGGTAATCGAAGGGGTGACGGTGACCGGGCTCGCGCGCGCGGGCTCGGTGTGGCGCGTCGAGACCAGCGCCGGTCCGATCGAGGCGCCCAAGGTGGTGAATGCCGCCGGCGCCTGGGCCGACCGCATCGCCGCCATGTTGGGCGAGCCCGTGCCGCTCGAGGTCATCGCGCCCATGCTGATGGTGACCAGCCGGTTGCCCGCCTTCATCGAGCCTGTCGTGATCCTGCGCGGCCGCAAGCTCTCCTTCAAGCAGCTCGACAACGGCACGGTCGTGATCGGCGGCGGCCATCTCGCCGTGCCCTACCGCGACCAGAACCGCACCATCATCGACTGGACCAAGCTGTCGACCAGCGCCCGCACCGTCTGGGAGCTGTTCCCTGTGATGCGCCAGGCCACAATCGTGCGCGCCTGGGCCGGCATCGAGGCGCGCATGGCCGACGACATCCCGGTGGTCGGCCCGAGCGCCACGTCGGAGGGCGTGTTCCACCAGTTCGGCTTCTCCGCCCACGGCTTCCAGCTCGGCCCGGCCACCGGCGCGGTGATGGCCGAGCTGGTCGCCACCGGCGCCACCAACACGCCGACCGACGGGCTCGGCATCGAGCGGTTCAAGCGTTAACTCGAGCGGCTTGCCAGGAAGACGCTGTCATCCCGAGCGCAGCGAGGGACCTTTACTGGTCCGCAAAGGCCCCTCGCTGCGCTCGGGGTGACACCGAAGGCTTATGCGCGGCGCCAGTCGTAGCCCAGTCGCGGGAAATGCACGGCGACTTCGCCGACTTCCGGGTCGTGGCGCAGGAGCGCGATCTCGTGGGCGTCGATGAAGCTCGCCTCACCTTCGACCCAGTCCCTGGCATTGTCGGCCGGCCGCACGCGCACGCCTTCGCCGGGCCGCGGATCGCCGTCCTGCGGCTGCGAGGCGCGGGGCGCGGCGGGTTTTGCGTTGCGCGCGACGGCGAGCGCCTCGTCGGCCGCGATGTCGGTCCGTTGGCCGTGCCCGATCCCGGCCATGCGGTCGCGCCAGGCCAGCAGGCGCGGGTAGGGATCGAGCTCGTGCCGGCAGTCGATGTGCCGGCCGCGGAAGAACCAGACCACGTGATAGGCCGCGAAGTCGGCGATGCAGGGCCTGTCGCCCAGCAGATAGGGCCGCCCGTCGGCCAGCATGTCGGCCAGCCATTTGATCTGCGGCCTCACCAGGTGGAGGTTGCGGAGGGCGGCCTTGCGCACGGCCTCGATCGAGGGCGGCGGCAGGCCATGCAGGCGGGCGCGATCCTCGTGCAGGCCGGCCGGCATGTGGTCGGCATTGATGCCCGACACGAACAGGGCCACCGGCCGCATGAACTGGTGCTCGGCCCACCAGGCGATGGCATCGGCCGCACCGCTGGTCGCGGCCGGGAAGAGTGATGGCTCGGGCACGCGTCGCTCGAGCTCGCGCGCGATCAGGCGCGTCTCGCACCACAGGTCGGCGCCGTCCTGCAGTACCGGGATGCGGCGGTAGCCGCCGGTCAGCGGCGTCAGGTCGGGCTTGGGCAGGATCGGCGGCTGCTCGACGCCGCGCCATGCCAGGCCCTTGAAGCCCAGCATCAGCCGCGCCTTCTCGGCGAAGTTCGAGAAATCGTAGTGGTGGAGGATGAGATCGCTCACGCCGCCTTCAGCACGCCCTCGTCGTCCTCGATCGGCAACGGATTCCAGTTGCGCGACACCACCCAGTCGGGCCGCGGGCTGTCGCCGAGCATCGGTCTGTTGGCGACGGTGTTGCACGAGACGTAGATGTGCCAGCGGTCATCGGCCGAGAGATTGTGGCCCGACGCGTGCAGCACGTTGCAACGGAACAGCACGCAGGTGCCGGCGCGGCCGGTGACGGCCACGGGCTCGGGCGAGCTCTTCAGGACCTCGATCATGCGTTGCCTGGGCATCGCCCAGAACTTGTACGAGGTCGAATTCATCGTAGACCGGCTCGAGGCGGCCGAGCTTGTGGCTGCCCGGGATGAGGTAGAGCGCTCCGCCCATCTCGGTGGTGTCGGTCATCATCAGGTTGAAGGTCGCCATGTCGGGCCGCGGGCAGCCGTCGCGCTTCCACGAGCCGTAGTCCTGGTGCCACTGCCACACCGTGCCCTCGATGGCGGGCTTGGTGTTGATCTTGGTGTGATAGACGTAGACCGCGTCGTCCTTCAGCGCCTGCTGCACGGGCCGCAGGACGCGCGGCGTGCGGACCAGGGCGCGGAACGGCTTCGATCGCGTCGGCCCGTCATTCTCATGGACGCGGAAGATCGTGCGCACACCGCCGGTGTGCTCGCGCACCACCTCGTCGCCCTGCACCTGGCTCAGCCGCGCCACCTCACGGCGCAGAACGGCCACCTCGTTGCGCGAAAACAGGTCGGGAAAGACCAGGAAACCGTCGCGGTCGAACTGTTCGAGCTGTCGGGTGCTCAATTCCATGACGCATCCTCCTGACGCCGGAGGAAAACGCTAACTCACACATCCATCATGTAATAGACCTTTTTCTCGCGCCGCATGCCCAGCCGGTCATAGAAGCGTTGCGCGGCGGCATTGTCTTCACCCGTGGTCCACAGAACGCGCGTGTCGCCGCGCTTTTTCGCCAGCGCGCGGATGGCCTCGATCAGCGCCTCGCCGACGCCGGCCGACCGGGCGGCAGCCGTGACGTAGAGCTCCTTGAGATAGAGGCCGTGCGTCAGCCGGGGTCCGGGGAAGTAGGGGTTGAGGATGGCGAAGCCCGCCAGCCTGCCGCCGTCGTCGGCGACCAGGCAGAGCGTCCCGCTGGCCGGATCGACCAGGAACGCGGCACCCTCGGCGCCCGCCCCGCCGCGGACGGCATTGCCGTAGTGGCGTTCATGGTCCTCCAGGAAGGCGAGCTGGGCTTCGTCGCCGGGTCTTGCGTGCCTGATCTGCATGGCGCCTCGTCTAACACCGCTGGCAGGGGGCGGAAAAGACCGGCAAAATCTGCCTCAACGGGAGTGAAGCAATGCAGGGCGTGGTCAACATCGAAGATCTGCGCAAGCTCGCCAAGAAGCGGCTGCCCAAGATTGCCTACGATTTCATCGAGGGCGGCACCGACGACGAGGTCGGGCTGGTCACCAACGAGCAGGCGTTCCGCAAGGCACGCATCGTGCCGCGCTACCTGGTCGACGTCTCGGTGCGCGACCAGTCGACGACGCTGTTCGGGCGGACCTATTCCAGCCCGATCGGCATCGCGCCGACCGGGCTGGCCGGCCTGTTCAGGCGCGGCGCCGACCTGATGCTGGCCGAGGCGGCGCGCGACGCCAACGTGCCCTTCATCATGTCGGGCTCGAGCACCGGCTCGATCGAGGACCTGGGCAGGCTGGCGCCCGACCATGGCTGGTACCAGCTCTATTCCGCCAAGGACCAGTCGATCTCCGAGGACATGATCAAGCGCGCCGGCGACGCCGGGCTGAAGACCCTGGTCTTTACCGTCGACGTGCCGGAGGGGTCCAACCGCGAGCGCAACACGCGCAACGGTTGGGGCCGTCCGCTCAGGCTCACCTGGAAGACCAAGTTCGAGGCGCTGCTGCATCCGGCCTGGATGATGGAATGGATGAAGCACGGCACGCCGTATTTCGACAACTGGGCGAAGTATGCCGGGCCCGACGCCAACGCCGAGAAGATCGCCGATCTCGTCGGCTACCAGAACCGCGCGCCGATGACCTGGAAGCACGTCGAGCGCTATCGCGAGCTGTGGAAGGGCAACTTCGTGCTGAAGGGCATCATGCATCCCGACGACGCGATCCGCGCCCAGGCGCTGGGCGTCGACGGGCTCATGGTGTCCAACCACGGCGCGCGCCAGCTCGACAATGCGCCGTCGCCGCTCGAGGTCCTGCCGGCCATTCGGGACGCGGTGGGCGACAAGATGACCCTGATGCTGGACGGTGGCGTGCGCCGCGGACTCGACGCGCTGATCGCGCTCTGCAGCGGCGCCAAGTTCGTGTTCGTCGGCCGGCCGACGCTCTACGGCGTGACGGCGGGCGGCATCCCGGGCGCCAAGATGGCGCTCAACATCTTCCGCCGCGAGATCGACATCAGCATGGCCCAGATGGGCGCCACCAAGATCGCCGATCTCGGCCCGCAGTTCCTGATGTGGAAGGACGAAGAGGACCTGCGCCGCAACAGACGCTGATGGTCACGATCGACTTCTACCTTGGTCTCGGCAGCCGCTACTCCTACCTCGCGGCGAGCCAGCTCGATCGCATCGAAGCGACCTACGGCTGCCGCTTCGTCTGGAAGCCCATCGCCAGCGGCGCCCTGATGGACCGCCGCGGCGGCAATCCGTTCCGCGCGGCGCCCGCGTCGGCCAGTACGACTGGGGCTATCGCGAGTATGACGCAAAGTGCTGGGCTGCCCATTACGGCATCCCGTTCCGCGAGCCTTCCAGCTTCAGAGTGGATCCCGCGGCCCTCGCACTTGCCTGCTTGGCCGCCGACAGGCAAGGCGCGCTGGTGCCGTGCTGCCGCCTGCTCCAGCGGCTGATCTTCGTCGAGGGAACGGTGATCGACGATGGCGTCCTGTCAGGCCTCCCCGCGCGGCTGGGCCTGAGCCCGCCGGCGTTCCGGCGGGACCTGGACGCGCCGGAGACGCGGGCCCGGCACGACGGTCTGCTGGAGGAAGCCGCGGCACGCGGCGCGTTCGGAGTGCCGACGTTCTTTCTCGGCGCACGGCTGTTCTGGGGCAACGATCGCCTGGTGCTGCTCGAGGCGGCCCTCGGCGGCGCGACCATGCCGCCGCCGATGCGCAAGGAAGAGGAGCCTAGTCGCCGCGATCGACGTTGACCCGGCGTTAGTCTTCGTCCACGTCGGGATATTGCGATGGCGCCTCACCCATCGCCGCCACCATCCTCGGATAGCGCGTCTTCGGCGCCTTCTCGCCGAGCGCCTTCAGTTCGACTTGGAAGCACCACTCGTCGCCGTAGTCGAACACGAACAGCATCTTCTTGCCGACTTTCGCGAAAGCCTGATGCGACCTTCGTATGCTGAACGCTCTTGGCTGCGCTGCTGCCCTCGTCCATGTCCGCGAACAGCTCGTACTGCTCGGGCGACTGTTGGTAGGGCCCGGTCAGCTTGCTGTAGAAGCCGAATGCGTGATCGAAGTCGAAATCGAAGGAGGCGACGATGGCCTCGGCCAGGTCGCTGAGCGACCTGGTGCTATCGATTTCGATGTCGCGATAAAGCTTCGGTTTCAGCGACGCGCGAAAGACGTGTGTCGTGTCCTGGGCCATCGAACGGCCGCGACCTCTAGTGCACGACCTCGAACAGGCCGGCCGCGCCCATGCCGCCGCCGATGCACATCGTCACCACGACGTTCTTGGCCTTGCGGCGGCGGCCCTCGATCAGGGCGTGGCCGGTGCAGCGCGCGCCGGTCATGCCGAAGGGATGGCCGATCGAGATCGAGCCGCCGTTGACGTTGAGCTTCTCGTTGGGGATGCCGAGCTTGTCGCGGCAGTAGAGCACCTGCACGGCGAAGGCCTCGTTCAGCTCCCACAGGTCGATGTCGTCCATCTTGAGCCCGAAGCGCTTCAGGAGCTTGGGGATGGCGTAGACCGGGCCGATGCCCATCTCGTCGGGCTCGCAGCCGGCCACGACCAGGCCCTTGTAGATGCCGAGCGGCTTGAGGCCGCGCTTGGCGGCTTCGGCGTCGCTCATGACGACGGCGGCCGAGGCGCCGTCGGAGAGCTGGCTGGCGTTGCCGGCGGTGATCCACTTGTCGGGGCCCATCACCGGCTGCAGCTTGGCCAGGCCCTCCATGTTGGTGTCGGGACGATTGCCCTCGTCCTTGGCGAGCTTCACCGTCTTCTTCGAGACTTCCTGCGTGTTCTTGTCGGTGACCAGCATCGTGGTCTCCATCGGCACGATCTCGTCGTCGAACTTGCCGGCCTGCTGGCCGGCCGCGGTGCGCATCTGGCTCTGCAGCGAATACTCGTCCTGCGCCTCGCGGCTGATCTTGTAGCGCGCGGCCACCGTGTCGGCGGTCTGGATCATCGAGTGGTAGATGCCCGGCACGTGCTCCTGGACCCAGGGGTTGACCAGGCGGTTCTTGTTGCCGCCCGGCGGGCCCTGCACCAGCGACACCGATTCGAGGCCGCCCGCGATCATCACCGGCACCTTGTCGACCAGCACGCGCTGGGCGGCCATCGAGATGGTCTGCAGGCCCGACGAGCAGAAGCGGTTCACCGTGACGCCCGAGACGCTGACCGGCGCGCCGGCGCGCATCGCCGAGACGCGGGCGACGTTGGAGCCCGTCGTGCCTTCCGGCGCGGCGCAGCCCAGGATCACGTCCTCGACCTCGCCCAGCTCGACCTTGGCGCGCTCGGCGGCGTGCTTGATGACGTGCGCGCCCATGTCGGCGCCGTGCGTGTCGTTGAAGATGCCGCGGAACGCCTTGCCGATCGGCGTGCGGGCGGTGGATACGATGACGGCGTCGGCCATTTTGATTCCTCCTTGAGCTATCCGAAGACTGCCATCCCGAGCGTAGCGAGGGACCTTTCCTGTTGCCTGAAAGGCCCCTCGCTTCGCTCGGAGGTGACAGGGTTGTTGTGTCAAACCGCTAGAGAACTTCTTGCCTTCCTGCACCAGCTTCTTGAGCAGCGGCGCCGGCTCCCAGAACGGGTCGCCGGAGGCGTCGCGGTACTTCAGCAGGGCGTCGTGGATGGTCTTCAGGCCGACCACGTTGTCGGCCCACCACATCGGGCCGCCGCGATAGACCGGCCAGCCGTAGCCGTTGACCCAGATCACGTCGATGTCGAGGGCGCGCTGGGCCATGCTTCTCCTCGAGGATCTTGGCGCCCTCGTTGACCATCGGATAGAGGCAGCGCTCCAGGATCTCCTGGTCGGAGATGGCGCGCCGCGTGATGCCGAGCTTCTTCGACGTCTCCTCGATGATCTTCTCGACCTCGGGATCGGGGATCGGCGTGCGGTCGGGCAGGTTGTACTTGAAGTAGCCCGCGCCGGTCTTCTGGCCGAAGCGGCCGAGCTCGCAGATCGCGTCGGCGACGTAGCCCGTGTAGCGGACGTTGCGCTGCTCCTTCTCCTTCTTGCCCTGGCGGATGCGCCAGCCGACGTCGTTGCCGGCGAGGTCGCTCATGGCGAAGGGGCCCATCGGGAAGCCGAAATCGTAGATCACCTTGTCGATCTGCTGCGGCAGGGCGCCTTCCTCCAGCATGTAGGCCGACTGGATGCCGCGCTGGCGCAGCATGCGGTTGCCGACGAAGCCCTCGCAGACGCCGACCAGGACCGGGATCTTGCCGATCTTCTTGCTGAGCGACATGACCGTGGCGATGACGTCCTTCCCGGTCGCCTTGCCGCGCACGTTCTCCAGCAGCTTCATGACGTTGGCCGGCGAGAAGAAATGCATGCCGATCACGTCGCCCGGCCGCTTGGTGTAGTTGGCGATCTGGTTGACGTCGAGGCCCGAGGTGTTGGTGGCCAGGATGGCGCCCGGCTTGGCGACCTCGTCGAGCTTGGTGAAGACGCCTTCCTTCACCTCCATGGTCTCGAACACCGCCTCGATGATGACGTCGGCGTCCTTGAGGTCGTCGTAGGAGAGGGTGGGCTTGATCAGCGCCATGCGCTTGTCGACGTCCTCGGCCTTGATGCCGCCGCGCTTGGCGGTGTTCTCGTAGTTGGTGCGGATGGTCTTCAGGCCGCGGTCGAGCGCCTCCTGCTTCACTTCGAGGATCGTGACGGGGATGCCGGCATTGGCGAAGTTCATGGCGATGCCGCCGCCCATGGTGCCGGCGCCGACGATGCCGGCACGTCTTGATCTCGCGCTGCGGCGTGTCGGCCGGCACGTCGAGCACCTTGGCCGCCTCGCGCTCGGCGAAGAAGTAGTAGCGCTGCGCCGCCGACTCGGGCGAGGCCAGCAGCTCCAGGAACAGCTCGCGCTCGCGCTTCATGCCCTCGTCGAACGGCAGCTCGACGGCGGCCTGCACGCACTTGATGATGCTCCACGGCGCCTTGAAGCCGCGCGCGCGGCGGGCGATCGCCTTCTCGGTCTCCTTGAACAGGTCGGGCGATTCCAGGGTCGCCGTGAGGTCGCGCACGCGCCGCCGCGGCGCGTTCTGCGCCACCAGCATCTGGGCATGCGCCACCGCGCCCTTCAGCAGGTCGCCCTCGACGATGGCGTCGACGATGCCCTTGCTCCTGGCCTCGGGCGCGGGGATGTGCCGGCCGGAGATGATGGCGTCGAGCGCGTACTTGGCGCCGGTCAGCCGCGGCAGGCGCTGCGTGCCGCCGGCGCCGGGCAGGATGCCGAGATGGACCTCCGGCAGGCCGACGCGCGTGGTCGGCAGGGACACGCGATAGTGCGCGCCCAGCGCCGTCTCGAGGCCGCCGCCGAGCGGCGTGCCGTGCAGGGCCGCCACGATGATCTTGGGGCAGTTCTCCATGGTGGCGATGACGTCGTTGAGGTTGGCGCCCGTGGGCGGCTTGCCGAACTCGCGGATGTCGGCGCCGGCGATGAAGGTGCGGCCGCCGCCGATCAGCACGATGGCGTCGATGTTGGGATCCTTGCCGAAAGCTTCGACGCCTTCCTTGATGCCGTCGCGCACGGCGGCGGCGAGCGCGTTCACCGGCGGATTGTTGACGGTGAGGATGCCGATGCGCCCCTCGGTGGAGCGAAGCACTGCGTCGGTCATGGACGTTCTTCCCTGAAAATGGCCGTTGAGGTCGGCCTCTCTTAGCAACATGGCGGCGCGCCGCCCAGCGGCCTCGGGTTCCGCCGTGCGGAGGCGCTACTGTCGATGCCGCGCGAGCGACATCGCCTTGTGACGGTAACCGAAGCCCAGGGCCGGCACGAGATAGTAGAGTGGTACGTACTGGACCTCCCGCACCTCGACTTCTTTCGACGCCGGCGGCGTGTACCAGGGCGTCGGCGGCGCACTGTTGCCGCGCAGTACCACGACCGATGGAGATGAAGTCATCGGCAGCCTGGACAGCCAGGGGAGCGGCCATCGCCGTAAGGATGGGAAGGAGCAGTTTCAGCGGGCGCATGGCGACCTCCGCGCGCGGGAGCCAAACCTAGCATTGCCCCGATGGGGTCGCCATGCGTGGCCGCTCAAAAAGAAGTCAGGAGGTCATGCAAAGAATGTCGACGAAAGTAACAGGCGGCATTCCCGGCGACGGCGCGCTAGTCTGGCCCGACTCCGGGAGGACCGCATGGCATTCGCCGGCATGAACTACCTTGCCGTCCTGGTCGCAGCCGTGGCGGGCTTCGCCTTCGGCGCGGTCTACTATATGAGCCTGTCGCGGCAATGGCTCGCCGCGGTCGGCAAGACCAAGGACGACGTGAAAAGCAATCGTTCGCCCGCGCCCTTCATCGTGTCGATCGTGGCGCTTCTCGTGATGGCCTGGGTCCTGGCCGGCAGCATCGGCCATCTCGGGACGGGCGAGGTGACCCTGAAGAACGGCGTCATCTCGGCGCTGACCCTGTGGGTCGGCTTCGTCATCACGACCCTGGCGGTCAACAACGCCTTCGGCCAGCGCAAGGTCTCGCTGACCTTCATCGACGGCATCCACTGGCTGGGCGTGCTGGTCATTCAGGGCGCCATCATCGGCGCGATGGGCGTGTGAGCTGATGGCGAGCAGGCGTCCCCGCATCGAAGGCTATGCGATCGTTTCCCACGAAGGCATGATCGCCAATTCCGACGGCTCCTTTCCGGAGCAGCTCAAGATCCCGGCGGATCAACGATTTTACCAGGAATCCCTCGACCGGGCCTCGGCGGTCGCCAACGGCCGCCACTCGGCCGAGGGCGGCCCCAAGGAGAAGTCGCGCAAGCGCATCCTGGTGACCCGGCGGGTGCAGCGCATCGTCCACGATCCGGCCAATCCGAACGCCATCCTGTGGAATCCCGCGACAGCATCGTTCGACGAGGCCTGGCAGAAGCTGAATGTCGAGGACGGCGTCCTGGCGGTGGTGGGCGGCACCGACGTCTTCGCGCTGTTCCTCAGCCTGGGCTACGACGCCTTCTACCTGTCGCGCGCGCCGGTGAGCGTGCCGCACGGCCGGCCGGTCTTCCCCGGTGTCGGCCATGGCGTGGCGCCCGAGGAGCCGCTGAAGAAGCACGGGCTGGTCCTGAAGGGCTCGCGCCTGCTCGATCCCGCGAGCGGGACGTTCGTCGAGGAGTGGGGCCCGCCGGACCGTTAGAAGTCGACGATCAAGCCGTCATGCGCGGCCTCCAGCGCGACTTCAGGCAGGCGGCCCAGAAGCTCGGCGCTCATGTGGGTGACGATGGTGCGTTTCGCGCCGATCTCGGGCAGGCGCCTGGCCAGGGTCGTGTAGTCGATGTGGTATTTCATCACCTTGTCGAAGAAATAGGCCTCGCAGATGAAGAGGTCGGCGTCGCGGCCGGCCGGGATCAGCTCGTCGACCCATTCGGTGTCGCCGGAGTAGGTGAGTACCTTGCCCTCGGTCTCGATCCTGAGCGCATAGGACGGCGCGCCGCTGTAGTGCTTCATCAGATAGGGCGTGACCGAAAGCCCGTTCAGCGCCGCCCGCTCATGCAGTTCCAGCTCGTGGATCTCCAATGGATGCCTGCGCTCGACCTTGGTCGAGCCCGCGAACATCGCCTCCATGACGGTCATCAGCCGGTCGCGGAACCCGGGTGGCCCCGCCAGGGTGAGCGGCGCGGTGCGGCGGCTGACGAGCTGGGCGTCGAGCAGGAAGAAGGGCAGGCCGGCGAAATGATCGCCGTGCAGATGGCTCACCAGCACGGTCGAGACGGCGTTGGGATCGACCTGCCACTTGCGGATCGCCACCATCGAGGAGGCGCCGCAATCGATCAGCACGTTGCCGTGCGCCGAGCGCCCGAGATGGAAGCAGGTGTTGAAGCGGCCGCCGCTGCCGAAGGCGTCGCCCGAGCCGAGGAACTGCAGGCGCATCGCTAGGCGACGGGGGGCGGCGGCGCCTGCTCCAGGCTCGATACCTCGTTGGTGAGCGTCGTGCGGCGCATGTCGCGCACCTCGGTGTGGTCGTAGCGCCGCGCGCGGTGCATGGTGACGCGGTTGTCCCACATGACGAGGTCGTGCAGGCGCCAGACATGGGCGTAGACGAACCGGCGCTGCGTGGCGTGCTCGGTGAGGTCGCGCAGGAAGGCGCGCGCCTCGGGCACCGGCCAGCCCTCGATGCCGCCGGCATGGCTGGCGAGGTAGAGCGACAGGCGGCCGGTGGTGGGATGGCGGCGCACCAGGCGCTGGCGCACCGGCGCCCATTTCTCGCGCTCGTCGTCGGTGAAGTCGGTGAAGCCCAGGATGCCGCGGGAAAAGATCTGGCTGTGCAGGCAGATCAGGTCGTGCACCTCGCGCCTGGTCTTCTCGTCGAGCGCATCGTAGGCCGCGCGCATGTCGGCGAACTCGGTGTTGCCGCCGGCCGGCGGGATGTGCCGCGCCGAGAGCAGCGAATACTTGGCCGGCACCGGCTTGAACGAGCTGTCGGAATGCCAGAGCTGGTTGCCCAGCCCGAACAGGCGGCGTCGGTCGTCGCGCGCCAGGACCTTGTTGTTCTTGTCGAGGTTGGAGATGTCGTTCAGGTCCATGCTCATGCGCCGGTCCTGGGGCGCGGCGATGTCGCCAGTGGCCTGTTCGAGCGGTCCCAGGCTGCGACTGAAGGCGAGCTGCTGCTCGTCGTCGATCTTCTGGTCGTGGAAGACCAGCACGCCGAAGCGGTCCATGCCGGCATGGACGGCGACGACGTCGCCCGCCGACAACGGGCGCGTGAGGTCGAGGCCCGAGACCTCGCCGGCGAAGAAGGCACGGTTCACCGGATCGATGGGTTTGATATCGATCGTCATGACGGTGCAAGCTTAGCGCGAACCGCCGCCGACGGCGAGGTTCAGGATGCCGCCCTGCGATAGGCGTTGGGGCTGGCGCCGACCCTGGCCACGGCCCTCTTCGTGCTGACGAGCCGACGCAACCCGCTCTGGGCCCTTGCAGCCGGCACCGGCGTGAATATCTTAAGCTTTGTATCTTGGTTGAGGGAGCGCGTCCGCGATGAGCGCCCATTGCTGCAATCATGGTCACGAGCAGGCCGCCGCCTCGCCGGCCTATCGGCGCGTCCTGAGCGTGGCGCTGGCGGTCAACCTGGCGATGTTCTTCGTCGAGATCGGCGCCGGCCTGGCGGCGCAATCGGCGTCGCTGCTCGCCGACTCGCTCGACTTCCTGGGCGACGCCGGCAATTACGGCATCAGCCTGTTCGTGCTCGGCATGGCCCTGCAGTGGCGCGCCCGCGCCTCGCTGCTCAAGGCCGCCAGCATGGGCGCCTTCGGCCTGTGGGTCGCCATCACCGCGACGCAGCACGCGATCGCCGGCACGGTGCCGCAGGCGCCGGTCATGGGCGCCATCGGCGCGCTCGCCTTCGCCGTCAATCTCGGCGTGGCGGCGCTGCTCTGGCGCTGGCGCGACGGCGACAGCAACATGCGCTCGGTATGGATCTGCACGCGCAACGACGCGATCGGCAACCTCGCGGTGCTGGCCGCGGCGGCGGGCGTGTTCGGCTCGGGCAGCGGCTGGCCCGACTACGTCGTGGCGGCCGTCATGTCGGGCCTGGCCCTGGTCGGCTCCTTCCAGGTGGCGCGGCAGGCGACTGCCGAGCTCGCCGCCACGGCACGCGTCAGGACGTAGGCAGAGTGTAGCCCTCGAAGTGCTTGCGTAGCGCCGTCTTCAGGATCTTGCCGGTGGCGCCGTGCGGGATGGCGTCGACGAACTGCACGTCGTCGGGCATCCACCATTTGGCGATCTTGCCTTCGAGGAATTTCAGCAGGTCGCTCTTGGTGACGTCGGCGTCGGGCCGGCGCACCACGATCAGCAGCGGCCGCTCGTCCCACTTGGGATGATGCACGCCGATCACGGCGGCTTCGGCCACGCCCGGGCAGCCCATGGCCGCGTTCTCGAGGTCGATCGAGCTGATCCACTCGCCGCCCGACTTGATCACGTCCTTGGAGCGGTCGGTGATCACCACCGAGCCGTCGGCCTCGATCTTGCAGACGTCGCCGGTGTGGAACCAGTCGTCCTCGGCGAACTGGTTCCTGCCGTCGCCCTTCATGTAGCCCTTCACGATCCAGGGCCCGCGCACCACCATGTTGCCCGAGACGCTGCCGTCCTGCGGCAGGTCGTTGCCGGCGTCGTCGACGATCTTCATCTCGCAGCCGAACACCGGCCGGCCCTGCTTGGCGGTGATGGCGAAGCGCTCGTCGTCGGGCAGGTCGCGCTCGCCCTTGTTGAAGCGGGTGAGCGTACCGAGCGGGCTCATCTCGGTCATGCCCCAGCCCTGCGCCACCTCGACGCCGTGCTCCTTCCAGAAGCGCTCGATCATGGCGAGCGGCACGGCCGAGCCGCCGATCAGGGTGCGCCTGACCGACGACATCTTGAGATTGTTCTGCTTGCAGTAGTCGAGCAGCGCCAGCCACACGGTCGGCACGCCGGCGCTCAAGGTCACCTGCTCCTTGTCGAGCAGCTCGTAGAGGCTGGCGCCGTCGAGCTTGAAGCCGGGAAAGACCAGTTTGGTGCCGCACATCGGGCCGGCATAGACCAGGCCCCAGGCATTGGCGTGGAACATCGGCACCACCGGCAGGATGGTGGTGTCGGGCGTGAGCGCCAGCACCGGACCCGAGCACATCATCATCGAATGGATGAGGGTCGAGCGGTGCGAGTAGAGCACGCCCTTCGGATTGCCGGTCGTGCCCGAGGTGTAGCAGAGCGAGGAGGCCGTGCGCTCGTCGAAGGCCGGCCAGGTGAGCGTGCCCGGCTTGTCCGCGATCAGCTCCTCGTAGCAGAGCAGGCCGGGGATCCTGGACGAGACCGGCATGTGGGCGCGATCGGTCATGACCACGACGTGCTTCACGGTCCTGAGCTGGTCCCAGACTCCTTCGACGATCGGCAGCAGGTTGAGGTCGACGAAGATCGCCTTGTCCTCGGCATGGTTGGCGATGTAGGCGACGTGCTCGGGCGCGAGCCTGGGATTGATGGTGTGCAGCACCGCGCCGATGCCGGAGATGCCGAAATAGAGCTCGAAGTGGCGGTAGGTGTTCCAGGCGATGGTGCCCACGGGGTCGCCCAGCTTGATGCCCAGCCCCTGCAGCGCCTCGGCAACCTGCTTGGCGCGCTTCAGCGCATCCTTGTACCCGTAGCGGTGGATCGGCCCTTCGACGGTGCGGGTGACGATCTCGACGTCGGGGTAGTACTTGCCGGCAAAGTCGATGATCTGCGAAATCAGCAGCGGACGGTCTTGCATCAGGCCGAGCATGGCGTTTCCTCTGTTACGCGTGCCGCCCGATATGCAGGCTTCTGGTTAGCGGGCGGCGCTTCCGATCAGGTTCTAGACCGAGTCCTCGGTCGCCGGGAAGCCATATCGCGGACGATCGGGCAATTGCCCGATCATTCCGCAGCTTGCAGGACGTCGTAGGTCCGCTTCTGGTAGTGGATCATGTAGTCGGTGTACCAGGTCGTCGGGAACTTGGGCGGCCGGTCGGGCCCCACCGTGGTCGGCACCGCGGCGACGGGCCAGTCGATGTTGCTGTCGCAGAAGAAGGCCAGGGCATAGCGCTCGCCGCCGCTGCGGTTGACCGCGCGATGGGGCGTGGCCAGGAAGAAGTCGTTGGTCCAGCGCTGCAGCATCTGGCCGCCGTTCACGACATAGGCGCCGGCCAGGGCGGGCGCATCGATCCATTCGCCGTTTCGCCGGCGGATCGAGAGGCCGGACACGTCGTTGGGCGCGAGCAAGGTCAGGAAGCTGGTGTCGGTGTGCGGCGCGATGCCGAACTCGTCGGCCGCCTGGACCTCCTGCGGCGGATAGTGGGTCATGCGCAGCTTGTACTGGAAGTCCCGGAAAGGACCGTCGAAATAGGTCGGCGGCAGGTCCAGCGCGCGGGCATAGAGCGGCATCAGCCGGTACACAAGACGCTCGAGCGTGTCGCAGTAGCCGACGATGACCTCGCGGAAGCCGAGAAGCTCGGGCGGCCAGCGGTTGGCGCTGCGGAAGCGCCGGTCGGTCAGCACGTCGGGATGGCCGGGCGGCAGGTCGCGCGCCACGAAGAAGGCCTCGTTGAGATTGGCCTTGGTCACGCTCTGCACCGTCGAGGTGCGCAGCGTGTCGCCGCGCATCGGCAGGTAGCCGACATTGTGCCGGTCGATCTTGACGGCCATCTTCCTGTCGAGCGGCTGGGCATGGAAGCGCGCGGCCTCGCGATAGACCTTGCGGATCTGATCCGCCGGCACGCCGTGATTGACGATGAAGTAGAAGCCGATCTCGGTGAGCGCGAAACGCAGCTGGCGGGCGATGCGTTCCATCGCGCCGGGCTGCCCCGTGAGGTAGGGCCGCAGGTCGAGGATGGGGATGGTTTCCGTGGCCATGGCGAGAACTCCTGCCGGGAGCCGCGACGATAACCCTGCGACTGCGGCGGGTGAAGCCCGCTGATTGCCACCTTGACGATGCGGGCTTCTTGCCTTGCATACTCCTCGGAGCGGGCGCAGCGACGGGGAGCGGGTTAGGTGACCACCACCGAGCAGGGCAAGGCCCGGTCGGAACAGGGTTCGGTGTTTCGGGAGGCCGTGCTCAAGCGGCTGAACTCGCCCGAGCAGCTCGACGAGCGCATCCGTCTGATCCCCCCGGCCATGCGGTTGATGGCGATCGGCGCCGCCGTGATCATCGCGGCCGCCCTGGTCTGGGCCGTCTACGGATCGATCCCGACGCGCGCCAGCGGCCGCGGCGTCCTTCTCGCGGACGGCAAAGGCTCGTTCGCCGTCGAGCCGGTGACCTCGGGCCCGATCACCGAGATCCTCGTCAAGGAGGGCGACCATGTCAGCGCCGGCACCGTCATCGCCAAGGTCAGGCTGGCGCCGCTCAGCGCCCGGCTCAAGGGGGCGGCGACGCGCCTCGCGGCGGTGCAGGAGGACCTCGCTCGATTGAAGGCGGCCGATTCGGCGATCCTGGCCACCAGCGAGAACATCTCCCGCCGCCAGCAGAAGGCGATCGACCAGGAGATCACCACGGCCAGGGCGCGCGTCGAACGGCTCTCGAAGATGTTGTCCGGCTTCGAGGACCTGAAGACCAAAGGCCTGCTCACCGCCTCCACCCTGGTGAACATACAGCAGGAGTATGACCAGACGGTCCTCGCGATCGCCCACGCCAACGCGCGCAAGATCGAGGTCGAATCGACGCTCGAGCAGAAGCGCGAATCGCTGGCCGAGCGTGAGCGCCAGGCCAAGGTCGGCGTCGACGTGGTGAAAGCCGACGTCGACCGCCTGCAGACCGAGCTCGCGATCGGCTCCAGCGTCGAGGCGCCGATCGAGGGAGTGATCGACGAGATCCGCGTCGGCGTGGGCGATGTCGTCTCGCCCGGGACGGTGATCGCCACGATTGGCGAAGTGTCGGCAGTGCCCCAGTTCCAGGTCGTCGCCCTGTTCGGCGGCGACATGGGCAAGCGCGTCACGGCCGGCATGGATGTCCATGTCCATCCGGCGACGGTGCGCCGGGACGAGCACGGCGCCATGGTCGGCCGCATCGAGAACGTCACGGAGCGCAGCGTCTCGGAGCATGAGGTCAATGCGATCCTGCGCAATTCGACCCTGACCAAGACCCTGATGGGCGACGGCGCCCCGATCCTTGCCCGGATCACCCTGGTCGAGACCAAGGAGACACCGAGCGGCTTCGCCTGGTGGGTCGGCAAGGGCCCGCCCTACAAGATAACGCGCGGTACGCTGATCGAAGTCGAGGTCATCGTCTCGCGGCGTCGGCCGATCGCGCTGGTGATTCCGGCCTTGCGCAAGCTGCTCGGGCTCGAGGGATGATCGGCGGCAGGCTATTCGGAGGCCGCCGGCGCGTTCGCACGCCGACCGTTCTGCAAATGGAGCGGCTCGAATGCGGCGCCGCCGCGCTCGGCATCGTGCTGGCCCATTTCGGGCGGCGCGTGCCGCTCGAGGAGCTGCGCGTGGTCTGCGGCGTCTCGCGTGACGGCAGCAGGGCGGGCAACATCGTGCGGGCCGCGCGCACCTACGGCCTCGAGGCCAAGGGCTTCCGGCGCGAGGTCGACGAGGTCCTCGACGGCCCGTTCCCGGTGATCGTGTTCTGGAACCTCAACCACTTCGTCGTGGTCGAGGGCGCCTCGCGCCGCAAGGTCTATCTCAACGATCCGGCCCAGGGTCCACGCAGCGTCTCGCGTCGGGAGTTCGACGAGAGCTTCACCGGGGTCGTGCTCGAGTTCCATGCAGGCGACGGCTTCTCGCCTGGCGGTTCCTCGGCCGGCCTGTTCGCGCGGCTGGCCCGCCGGCTGGGCGGTTTCGAGCCGGCCCTCGCCTTCGTGGCCTGGGTCGGCCTGATGCTGGTGATTCCGGGCCTGATCCTTCCCGGCATGACCCGGATCTTCGTCGACGACATCCTGGTCAAGCAGTTCGAGGATTGGCTCGGGCCGCTGCTGATCGGCCTCGCGCTCACGTTCGTCCTGAACGTCGTGCTGGCGTCGATCCAGCAGCTGGCGCTGCTGCGGATCGAGCTCCGGCTAGCGCTCGAGCAATCGGCGCTTTTCGTCTGGCATTTGCTGCGCCTGCCCATCGAGTTCTTCGGCCAGCGCTTTGCCGGCGACCTGGTCAACCGGGTCGAAGCCAACGACCGCGTGGCGACGTTGCTGGCGAACGACTTCGGCAATGCGGCGGCGAACTGTCTGACGGCGACGTTCCTCGGAATCGCCATGGCATTCTACGACGTCACCCTGGCGTCGATCGCGATCGGTGGCGCCATCGTCAACATCGTCGCCCTGCGCCTCGTCAGCCGGCCGCTGAAGGACCTCGCGCTGCGCCTGCAGACAGAGGGTGGCAAGCTGTACTCGGCATCGATCGTCGGGCTGCAATCCATCGAGACGCTCAAGGCCACCGGAGGCGAGGGCGACTTCTTCTCGAAATGGTCAGGCTACCACGCCCGCGCCATCAACGCCGGGCAGCGGCTCACGGTCTATCAGCAGGTCACCAACCTCGTCCCTCCGATCGTCTCCAGCCTGACCGGAGCGGCGGTCCTGGGGGTCGGCGCCCTGCTCGTCATTGACGGGACGGTGACCGTCGGCACGCTGGTGGCGTTTCAGGGGCTGCTGGTCAGCTTCGCCATGCCGGTCCAGCAGATGGTCGGCGTCGCCAGCAAGGTCCAGCAGGCATCGGCCGATCTCGCGCAACTCGACGACGTGCTGCACTATCGCCGCGACTGGCGCTTCCCGGAGACTCCGCGGCCGGCACTGGAGGCGCGTGCGGCCGGTCACCTGTCGATGGAGGGCGTCAGCTTCGGCTACAGCCCGCTTGAGCCGCCCCTTATCGAGAATTTCTCGCTCAGCGTGGCGCCCGGTCAATGGGTGGCGCTTGTCGGCGATTCGGGCAGCGGCAAGTCCACCCTGGGCAAGCTCATCACCGGCCTGCACGAGCCGACGGCTGGCGAGGTCCGCATCGACGGCCACACCCTTGTCGAATGGGCGCGCGGGAACCTGTCGCGCCTCGTGGCGTCGGTCGACCAGGACATCCATCTGTTCCGCGGAACGCTGCGCGAGAACATCACCATGTGGGACGCGACCGTCCCGCAAGCCAGGGTGCTCGCGGCGATCGACGATGTCGGCCTCACCGAGGTCGTGCAGAGCCTGCTGGGCAATGTCGACGCCGCAATCGAGGAGGACGGGCGAAACCTCAACGGCGGCCAGCGCCAGCGCATCGAAATCGCCCGCGCGCTGGTGCAGGAGCCGGCCGTCCTCGTGCTCGACGAGGCGACCAGCGCGCTGGACACCATAAGCGAGAACGAGATCCTGCAGGCCGTCCGGCGCCGCGGCATGACGTGCATCCTGGTCGCGCACCGGCTCAGCACGATCCGCGATTGCGACGAGATCATCGTGCTCGAGCGCGGCAAGGTGGTCGAGCGCGGCACGCATGCCGGTCTGTTGGCCGCGGCCGGGCCCTATGCGCGCCTGATCAGCATCGAAGAAGCGACGACATGACGGCGGTCGACGGCCGGCACGGCGGTAGCGCCTCCCTTGACCTCGCCCGATTGCCGGCGCCTGGCAGACTGGCGAGGCCGGCCCGGCTCTACGGCGTCGTCGTCGATGCCGAAGGCAAGGCGGGTCAGCGGCGCTTCCTGGTGGATCTTCCGGGCGGTGCCGCCGTCTTTGCCCTGGCGGCGCCCGGGGTCGCGTTCATGCTGGTCGATCCGGCCTCTTCCGCCGCGTCGCCGACATTCGCCGGCGAGCCGCCCGATGCGCCCGCCACCGCCGCCTGGTACGCGGCTCTTCTGGTCTGCCCCGGCTTGCCGCGCAGCACCGGCGAGGCGATACGGCTCGAGGCGGGCGAGCGGAGGTCCCTGGCAGCCGGTTCGGTTCTGACCGCGCGCAACATCGTCTGGTTGCGGACGGCGGCCCCGGCCCTTCGCTATCCCGGAGTTGGCGCGGGAGATGCAGGCGCGGCGTCGCCCGCCATGAAGATGCTGGTGATCGCCGACCAAATCGGCGCCGAGCTTGTCGGAGACGCCGAGGTCGAGGCGGTTGAGACGGCGTCCCTTCTGGCGCATCACCCGCCTGAAATTCTGGGCAAGCTGTCGCTCGAGCTCGCCAGCCATGTCGCCGCGTATCTCGTCGACACCGAGGCTGCCGAGCGAAGCCGCCGGCAGAGTGCGCAGGACCTCGACGAAGGCAGGGCGTCCTTTGCATTGCAGCGGCTGCGCGACATCGCCGCCGCCCGGGTCTCGACTGCCGCGACTCTTGCGCCGGCGGGACGCGACGCCCTGGTCGGCGCCCTCACCGTCATCGGCGCGGCCGAAGGCTTCGACCTGGGGATGCCTGGTGACGACGACCGCGGCGCGCCCCTGCTCGAGCGTCTCCGACGCTTTGCCAATGCCACCCCCTTCCAGTTTCGCGAGATCGCCCTGACTGGCGACTGGTGGCAAGAGGAGGGACCCTCCTTCCTGGCCATCGACGCGGCGACGTCGCGGCCCATCGCCGTGGTGTGGCGGCGCGGGCGCTGGCGCGCCATCGACCCGGACAAGATGGGCGAAACCGCCATCGACAAGGCCGCCGCCGCGTCGCTGTCGGCGCACGGCTACATGATCTATCCGTCGCTGCCCGAACGCCTCGGGATGCGGGAAATCCTGCAATTCGCCATGTTCGGCGTGCGCGGCGACATCGCGCGGCTGCTCGCGGCGTCAGCGGCCGCGACCCTCGCGAGTCTCCTGCTTCCGGTTGCGACGGGCGCGATCCTGGGAACCGCGATACCCCAGGGCCGGCTGACGCTATTGTCCGACATGCTGTTGCTCCTCGGCACCACGGCGCTCGGCGGTGCGGCCTTCCAGGTCGTGCGGACCCTGGCCCTGATCCGTCTCGACAACATTACCAATCGTCGCCTCGAGCCGGCTGTGTGGGACCGGGTGGTCCGCCTGCGCGCGTCCTTCTTCCGCGACTACTCGGTGGGCGACCTCGCCTTGCGAATCATGGGCATCGGTTCCATCCGCAATATCCTGTCGGGTGTGGCGATAACCGGCGCCATCGGTGGCGTGTTCTCGTTGGCAAGCCTTGCTCTCATGCTGGTCTACGATGCCTCGCTGGCCGCATTCGCCGCCGGCTATGCTGTCGTCGCCGCCGGCCTGATCTTCATGCTCGGCCGCCGGCAGATGCGGCTTGAACGGATCGTCTTCCAGCGCAAGGGCATCGTCTCGGGCCTGCTGATCGAGATGCTGCTGGGCGTGGCCAAGCTGCGTATCGCCGCCGCCGAGCTTCGCGCCTTCTCGCGCTGGGCCGAGGCCTTCGCCGAGCAGCGGATCAACAATGCGCGTTCCGGCCGGCTGGCCGGGTTCCAGACGGTGCTGGCCACCAGCCTTCCGATACTGGGCGCGGTCGGCATCTTCGGCATCGCCGCGGGCGGCGCACATCCCATCGACGTCGGCAGCTTCGCTGCCTTCAACAGCGCCTTCGGCCAGTTCACGGCCGCCTTGCTCGCGGTGGCGGCCGCTCTCAATACCGGGATCGAAGTGGTGCCGTTGTTCGCACGTATCCGCCCGGTGTTCGAGGCGCCGCTCGAGGTCGAGAAGAGCCGCATCGAACCCGGCTCGCTGGGCGGCCGTGTCGCCATCCGCAACCTGTCGTTCCGCTATGCTGCGGACGGCCCCTGGATCCTGCAGGACATCAGTTTCGAGATGCGCCCAGGCGAGTGCGTGGCGATCGTCGGTGCTTCGGGTTCGGGCAAGTCGACCATCATGCGCCTGCTGCTCGGTTTCGAGACGCCGACGCGCGGCGGTGTCTACTACGACGACCGTGACCTGGAGACGCTCGACCTTCGCCTGCTGCGCCGTCAGATCGGCACGGTCATGGAGAACTCCAAGCTCGTGCCCGGCAGCCTCTATGAAAATATCGCCGGCAGCGCGCCGTTGCCGAGGGAGCAGGTCGAGGAAGCGATCTGCCTGGCCGGCCTCGATGCCGACGTCGCCAACATGCCGATGGGCCTGAAGACCTTCGTCGGCGAAGGCAGCGGCCAGCTCTCGGGGGGCCAGCGCCAGCGCGTGCTGATCGCCCGGGCGCTGGTGCGCAAGCCGCGGCTGATCTTCTTCGACGAGGCGACGAGCGCGCTCGACAACCGCACCCAGGCCATCGTCGGTGCGAGCCTGGCGGAGACCAACGCGACCAGGATCATCATCGCCCATCGCCTGAGCACGGTCCGCAATACCGACCGCATCCTGGTGCTGGAACGCGGCCGCGTCGTCGAATCCGGCACCTATGACGCGCTGATGGCTGGCAACGGCGCGTTCTACCGCCTGGCCCGCCGCCAGTTGCTCTGACGGCTAAAGGCCGCCAACGATGCGATAGAGCTCGTCGTCGGTGAGCTCGCGGCCCGCGGTGGAGAAGGGCGACTCCTTCTCACGCCGACGCTTGCCTGATTCCCTCGGCGAAGCCTCGTCCGGCTTCTGCTCGCTGGCGGGACGCTCCGCTCCGGCTCGCGCCATGTCGACGCTCACTCGGCCGCTTGCAGGTTGGCTTCGTTGAGCACGTCGTAGTTGCGCTTCTGGTACCAGGCCATGTAGTCGCTGTACCAGGTCGTCGGGTATTTGGGCGGCTTGTCCGGCCCGATCGTGGTCGGCACGGCCGCGACCGGCCAATCGATGTTGCTGTCGCAGAAGAAGGGCAGGGCATAGCGCTCGCCGCCGCTGCGGTTGATGGCGCGGTGCGGCGTCGCCAGGAAGACGTCGTTGGTCCAGCGCTGCAGCATCTGGCCGCCGTTCACGACATAGGCGTCGGGGATCGCCGGCGCGTCGATCCACTGGCCGCTCTGGGTGCGGATGGAGAGGCCCGGCACGTCGTTGGGCGCGAGCAGCGTCAGAAAGCTGGTGTCGGTGTGCGGCGCCAGGCCGAACTCGTCGTGGATGGGGCCGTCCTGGTGCGGATAGTGCGTCATGCGCAGCGAATATTGGCAGTCCTGGAAGGGGCCGTCGAAATACTCGGCCGGCTGATCGAGCGCGCGGGCGTAGAGGCGCACCATCTTCAGCACCAGCCGCTCCATCGTGTCGCAATAGTCGACGACGGTCTCGCGGAAGCCCGGCAGGTCGTCGGGCCAGCGGTTGGGCGCGCGGTAGCGGCGGTTGGCCAGCACGTCGGGATGATCGGCGGCCATCTCGCGCTTGACGAAGAACGCCTCGTTGAGATTGGGCTTGGTGCCGGTCTGCACCGTCGAGGTGCGCAGGGTGTTGCCGCGCATGGGCAGGTAGCCGGTATTGTGCGGATCGAGCTTGAGCGCGAGCTTCTTCTCGACAGGCTGGGCGTGGAAGCGCTTCACCTGCTCGAAGGCCGCCTGGATCTTCTCGCGCGGCACGCCGTGATTGACGATGAAGTAGAAGCCGATCTCGGTCAGCGCGAAGCGGAGCTCCCTGGCCGCCCGATCGAGCGCATCCTCCTCGCCGGCGAGGAATGGCCCAAGGTCGATGATGGGGATGGTCTCGGTGCTCATGGGGTACTCCTTAGAAGCCCTCGCCTATGCAACGATAGTGCCGGACAGGCCCCGCGAGAAGCGCGTCAGGCGGATGGCAGCTTGTAGTTCTTGAAATCCTCGCGCAGGCGCGTCTTCAGGATCTTGCCGGTTGCGGTGTGCGGAATGGCGTCGACGAACTGCACGTCGTCGGGCAGCCACCATTTGGCGACCTTGCCGCCCAGGAAATCGATCAGCTCCTTCTTGTCGACGGTGGCGTCGGGCTTGCGGTGGATGATCAGGAGCGGACGTTCGTCCCACTTGGGATGGGCGACGCCGATGACGGCGGCCTCGGCCACGCCGGGATGGGCCATGGCGGCGTTCTCCAGGTCGATCGAGCTGATCCATTCGCCGCCCGACTTGATCACGTCCTTGGAGCGGTCGGTGATCTGCATGTAGCCGTCCGGATCGAGGGTCGCGACATCGCCGGTCGGGAACCAGCCGCCCTCCTGCAGCACCTCGCCGCCCTCGCCCTTGAAGTAGCCCGAGGTGACCCAGGGACCGCGCACCAGAAGATCGCCGAACGCCTTGCCGTCGCGCGGCAGCTCCTTGCCGGCATCGTCGACGATCTTCATCTCGACGCCGAAGGGCGGCCGGCCCTGCTTCAGGCGCACCGCGAGCTTCTCGTCGTGCGGCAGCCTGGCGTGCTTGGCCTTGGGATGGTTGACGCTGCCCAGCGGGCTCATCTCGCTCATGCCCCAGGCATGCAGCACCTCGACGCCGAACTCCTTGTCGAAGGTCTCGATCATCGCCGGCGGCGCCGCTGAGCCGCCGATAACGGCATATTTCACCGTCGAGAGCTTGAGCTTGTTGGCCTGCATGTATTGCAGCAGCGCCAGCCACACGGTGGGCACGCCGGCGGTGAAGACGACGCCCTCCGTCTCGAACAGCTCGTAGAGGCTGGCGCCGTCGAGCGCCACGCCGGGGAACACCAGCTTGGCGCCGACCAGGGCCGCGGTATAGGGCAGGCCCCAGGCATTGACGTGGAACATCGGCACCACCGGCAGCACGACGGAGCGCGCCGAAAGACCCAGCGTGTCGGGCAGCGCCGCGGCGTAGGCATGCAGGATGGTCGAGCGGTGATGGTAGAGCACGCCCTTGGGGTTGCCCGTCGTGCCCGAGGTGTAGCAGAGCGACGACGCCGTCCGTTCATCGAACTCCGGCCATTCGTAGGTGCCGGGCTTGTCCGCGATCAGCTCCTCGTAGACCAGCAGGTTGGGGATCCTGCAATCCTTGGGCAGGTGCGCGCGGTCGGTCATGGCCACGACGTGGCGCACGGTCTTGAACTGCGGCAGCAGCTTCTCGACGACCGGCAGCAGGTTCAGGTCGACGAAGAGGAGCTGGTCCTCGGCGTGGTTGACGATGTAGACGATCTGCTCAGGGAAGAGCCGCGGGTTGATGGTGTGGCACACCGCGCCCATGCCGGAGATGCCGTAGTAGAGCTCGAAATGCCGATAGCCGTTCCAGGCCAGCGTGCCGATGCGGTCGCTCGCCTTGATGCCGAGCGCGATGAGCGCCTCCGCCACCTTCTTGGCGCGCAGCCGGGCATCCCGGTAGGTGTAGCGATGGATGTCGCCCTCGATCCGCCGTGACACGATTTCGGTGTCGCCATGGTTCAAGGCGGCGTGCTCGATGAGCTGCTGGATCAGCAGCGGACGGTCCTGCATCAGGCCGAACATGGCGGCGTCTCTCCGGTTCCTCTGGTCTCGTCGTCTGGCGGTATCGGGCCATTTGCCCTAGGCTTCCCTCATCATCCTTTGGGGGGAAATCGATGAGGCGGTCAAGCTACGGCATCGCGGCGGCGCTGGGCGGTTTCGCCGCGGCGGGGCAGGCCGCGGCCCAGACGGCCTACAGCACCGAAGGCGCCACCAACTCCTTCCTGAAGCTGCTGACCGAGCGCCTCGAATTCACGGTCAGCCAGATTCCCGCGCTCGGCCGGCATCTGGCGAGCCTGCCCGACATCGTCGGCGGCCGCACCGCGCTCCTGCTGCTGGGCATCGTGGTCGCGGGCCTGGCGGCGGAATACATCGTGCGCGCCCTGCTGAGCCGCGTGCGCACCCGTACCTTCGACCGCCTGGTCGGCCAGTCGCCGCTCCGCGCCTTCGGGGTCGCCGTCCTGCTCGACCTCCTCGCCTTGATCGCCCTGGCGGTTGCAGGCCGCGTCGTCCTCGCCCAGAGCGGCGATCCGCAGAGCGTCGGCGGCAAGCTTGGCCAGCAGATCTTCCAGGGGCTCCTCTACTGGCGCGCCTTCAACCTGCTGTTCCGCGCCTGGCTGCGGCCCGCCGCGCCCGAGGGCCGCATCGCGCCGATCGGCGATGCCGATGCGCGCGGCCTGCTGGCGGCGCTGAACTGGGTGATCGTGCTGCCGATGCTCGGCCGCCAGATGGCGCGGGCGCTCGGCACCACGGGCGCCGGCCCCGACATCACCTCGGCCGCCGTCATCCTCTACGCGCCCCTGATCGCCGCCGGCCTGCTCTGGGTGGTCTGGCATTGGCGCAACGAGATGGCGGCCTGGCTGTCGGCCATGGTGCCGGAGCGCAAGATCGGCTACCGGCTGAAGCTCGACGCGGCGCGCCGCTGGTGGATGGCCGGCCTCGTCTTCTACACGCTCATGGGCGTGGCCGCGGTCTATTCGGCGCTCACCGAGAGCGGTGGCGCCGCGCGCGGCCTGACGACGATCGAATCGGCGCTGATCGCGCTGCTGCTGTTCGAGACCCTGATGCACCGTGTCACGCGCCATATCGTCTCCGAGCTGCCGATGGCGGGCGACGTGGTGGCCGACTGCCTGCGCCTGATCGCCCGGCTCTACGTCCTGATCCTGATCGCCGACGTCTTGATGGTGCGCGTGCTCGGCGCCATGACGGCCGAGGAATGGCAGGTGCACGATCGCGGCGCCAAGGTGGCGGCGATCAGCGCGGTGGCGATCTACGCCCTCTGGCGGTTCGTGAAATTCCGCATGGATTCCTACATCGCGGCCAACCCTCTGCCGTCGGCCGACGCGGCGGCCGACGCCGAGGACGAGGTCAGGATTGCGGCCTCGCGCCTGCGCACCCTGATGCCGCTGCTGCGCGCCATCGCCGGCATCACCATCCTGGTGGTCGGCAGCCTGCTGGTGCTGTCGCAGCTCGGCTTCAACATCACGCCGCTGATCGCCGGTGCTTCGGTGTTCGGCTTGGCCGTGTCGTTCGGCAGCCAGTCGCTGGTGCGCGACATCGTTTCGGGGGTGTTCTTCCTCGCCGAAGACTCGTTCCGCATCGGCGAGTATGTCGATTGCAGCAAGGTCAAGGGCACCGTCGAGGGCTTCAGCGTGCGCTCGCTGAAGCTCAGGCACCAGAACGGCCAGCTCCACATCGTGCCGTTCGGGCAGGTCGGCCACATCACCAACTTCAGCCGCGACTGGACGGTGGTGAAGTTCACCCTCGCCTTCGCTCCCGGCACCGACATCGAGCTGCTGCGCAAGACGGTGAAGAAGATGGGCACCGACATGATGAACGACCCCGTGCTGAAGCCGATCATCCTGCAGCCGCTCAAGATGCAGGGCGTGGTCGACATCAAGGACAGCCAGGTGATCGTGCGCTTCAAGGTGATGACGCGGCCCAAGAATCCGAGCGTGGTCCAGCGGACCGCCATCCGTCGCATGTACGACGTGCTGCCCGGTCTCGGCATCAAGTTCGCGACGCCGATCTTCCCGACCGCTATGATGTCCATGCCCGCCGCCATGGCCGCGCCGGTTGCCTCGCCGGCCGAGGCCGAGGCGGCGCCGGCTCCGCCACCGGCATCCGTCAAGGCGGCCGAATAGATCACCGTCACCACAGGAGACTCGTCGTGGAAAAACGCAAGCTTGGCCGGTCCGGCCTGGAATTCGCCCCCATCGCCTTCGGCGGCAACGTGTTCGGCTGGACGGCCGACGAGGCCACCTCGTACAAGCTGCTGGACGCCTTCGTCGATGCCGGCTTCTCCTTCGTCGACACCGCCGACGTCTATTCGCGCTGGAAGCCCGGCAACAAGGGCGGCGAATCCGAAACGGTGATCGGCAGCTGGCTGAAGAAGGATCCGTCCAAGCGCGGCAAGGTGCTGATCGCCACCAAGTGCGGCATGGACATGCCGAACGTCGGGCAGGGCCTGTCGCGCGCCCATATCGTGCGCTCGGTCGACGATTCGCTGAAACGGCTCAATACCGACCGCATCGACCTCTACCAGTCGCATCGCGACGACAAGGACACGCCGCAGGAGGAGACGCTCTCGACCTACGGCGAGCTCATCAAGGCCGGCAAGCTGCGCGCCATCGGCGCCTCCAATTTCGAGGCGCCGCGGCTCGCTGAGGCGGCGAAGATCTCGAAGGAGAAGGGCCTGCCGCGTTACGAGAGCCTGCAGCCGCACTACAATCTGATGGAGCGTGGCCTGTTCGAGGGCGAGCTGGAGAACGAGTGCCTGAAGGAGGGGATCGGCGTGATCCCCTACTATTCGCTCGCCAGCGGTTTCCTGAGCGGCAAGTACCGGGCGGACTCCGATGTCGGCGACCGGGCGCGCGGCGCCGGCGTGAAGAAGTACCTGAACGACAAGGGCTTCGCCGTCCTCAAGGCGCTCGACGCGGCGGCCAGGAAGCACAACGCCACCGACACGCAGGTGGCGCTCGCCTGGCTGATGCAGCGCAAGGCGGTGACCGCCCCCATCGTCAGCGCCACCAGCCTTGAGCAGCTCAAGGACCTGGTCGCCGCGCCCAGGATCGCGCTCGACGCGGAGTCCGTCGCCGCCATCGACAAGGCCAGCGCGCCCGCATAGCGCCGCTCAGGCCGGCGGGATCGCCGCCGGCTTCAGCACCTGCTGGGCGGCGGCGGCGATGCCGCTGTCGGTGCCGCCCGCCACCTGCACCGTCGGGAAGGCGAAGTGGATGCCGTTCTCGTCGAACGCCTTCTTGATCATGGCGTTGGCGCGCCGGCGGATGACGAACTGCTCGCCGGGCTTGGTCATCATCTTCATGCGGATGTTGATGGCGTACTCGCCGAACTGCTCGATGCCCTGCATCTTCAGGGGCTGCATGATGTGTGGCCCGAGGTCGGGGTCCTTGGCGAGCTCCAGTCCGATCTGCTTGATCAGCTTCTTGGCCTTGTCGACGTCGAAGTCGTAGGTGATGCCGATCACGTCCTTCACGATCACCCAGTCGCGGCTCATGTTCTGCACCGCGCCGAGGATGCCGAACGGGATGGTGAAGAGCGGCCCGCGCTGGTGGCGCAGCTTGACCGAGCGCAGGCTGAACAACTCGACCACGCCCTTGTAGTTGCCGCTCTGGATGTACTCGCCGACGCGGAAGGCGTCGTCGAGCATGTAGAACATGCCGCTGATCATGTCCTTCACGACCGTCTGCGCCCCGAAGCCGACGGCGACGCCGACCACGCCGGCGCTGGCGATGAGCGGGCCGATCTCGACGCCCAGCGCGGCGAGAGCCATCAGGCCGGCCATCACCACCAGGACGATGAGCGCGATGTTGCGGCCGATCGGCAGCAGGGTGCGCACCCGGGCGCGCCGGCGGGCCTCGTCGGCATCGAGGCCCGTCGCCGCCTGGGCCTTGACAAGCGCATTGTCGGCCAGCGCCTTCAACAGGCTCCAGACAAGGTCGGCGAGGAGCACGATGATCAGGGCGTGCAGCGAGCCGCGCAGCAGACGGGTGAAGGTGGTCTCCTGGCCGGCCAGCGAGGCGACATCGAGGCCCCAGCCCCACAGGAGGAGCATGATGGCGCCCACGATCAGTACGGCGCGCAGGCCCTGCTCGACGAACACCGACAGCACCGACGGGATGCCCGGCGTGCCGTCCGGCTCGGCCACCGGCCGCAGAAGATGGCGCGCCGCGCGCCGCGCCGCGCCGACGGCGATCGGCAGGCCTACGACCGCGGTCAGGAACCAGAAGACCGGCATGGCGCCCACCGCCCACACCAGCCAGAACGCCACCGCGCCCAGCGACGCCAGCCACCGCCCGGCATTGCCCGCCGTCACGCCTTGCGGCGCCGGCGTCATTGCCGCGACGGGGCGCCAGACCATCGTCACCACGATGGCGACCAGCCCGAGGCCCATCACGTAGGCGAAGAGCTGCAGGCCGTCGCGCGGCATGCCGAACACGCGAAGGGCGACGAGGATCGCCCAGCCGAAGGCAAACCATCCGATCAAAGCCGCGAAGTGGCGATACCAGAAGCCGGCGGTTTCCGCGCCGAGGTTGAAAGCCGCGAGGTCCCTGTCGGGTCCCGGTCGCGGCCGCAGCAGGATGCCGAGCACGGCGACGGCCAGCCGCAGGCCCACGAGGGCCGTCAGGAAGGCGATGCCGGCTTCCTGTATCGGCGCCGGCCAGACCAGGGCGAGCAGGGCGACCAGCGCGCCGACGGCGAAGACCACGATGGCGCCGACATCGAGCAGCGCGTCCATGCCGACCCGGATCAGGCGGTCGGGCAGGCGGCGGATCGGGATGGCGCCACGGCGCGCCCGCGCGCCGGCCGTGGCGCGCCGGAATGCCCATTCGACCACAGCGCCGGCCGCCAGGCAGATCAACGCGCCCCATCCGATCCAGCCGACGCCGCCCGCGCCGGCGGCCTCGCGGAACGACGTCCCGACGGTCGCGAAATAGTCCGGCAGGGCCGGCACAGCCTGCCCGATCTGCTCGAGATGCTCGCGCGTGTGCGCAAGCCGGGTGGCGAGGAACTTCGACGTCGAGGGTGCGGCGGGCTCGGTCGACGTCTGGGCCGATGCAGGACCGGCCGCGGCAAGAATGGCGAGCAATGCCAGGCAAAGGATTGCAGTGCGCCGGTGCAGGCGGGTCATGGTGTCCATAGCGTTGCCCCCGATTTCACAATGCGCCTCAAAGCATCCCCGTCGCAAGCCGCGGCCCGCCAAACCTTGCCTCCCGCAAGGGGCGGCAGGATGCTAGACTTTCATCATGCTCGTGTTCCGCCAGCTCTTCGATCCGACCTCGTCGACCTACACCTACCTGCTGGGGTGCTCGGTGACGGGCGAAGCGGTGCTGATCGATCCGGTGTTCGAGCAGGTACGGCGCGATGCCGCCCTGATCGCCGAACTGGGATTGAAGCTGCACTGGACGCTGGAGACGCACGTCCATGCCGACCATGTGACCGGCGCGTGGCTCCTGAAGCAGAAGCTCGGCAGCCGGATTGCGCTCGCCGAGGCATCGGGCGCATCCGGCGCCGACCGATTGCTGCACGACGGCGACCAGGCCTCCTTTGGAAGGCGTTCGCTCGAGGTGCGTGCGACGCCCGGACACACCAACGGCTGCGTCACCTACGTGCTCGACGACGAGAGCATGGCCTTCACCGGCGACTGCATCCTGATCCGCGGCTCGGGCCGCACCGACTTCCAGCAGGGCGACCCGCGCGCGCTCTACCGCTCGGTACGCTCGCGCATCTTCTCGCTGCCCGAGACCTGCCTGCTCTATCCCGCGCACGACTATCGCGGGCTGACCGCGACCAGCGTCGCCGAGGAGAAGAGGTTCAACCCGCGGCTGGGCGGCGAGGTCGGCGAGGGCGACTATGTCGGCTACATGAAGAACCTCGATCTGCCGCATCCCAAGAAGATCGACGAGGCGGTGCCGGCCAACCTGCGCTGCGGCCAGCCTGGCAATGAAGCCGCGGCGCTCCCCGACCCGGGCTGGGCTCCGTTGCGCTTCACCTTCGGCGGCGTGTGGGAGGTCGAGCCGCACTGGCTGGAGGAGAACCTCGCCAAGGTGCGCGTGCTCGACGTGCGCGAGCCGACGGAATTCACCGGGCCGCTCGGCCACATCCGCGGCGCCACGCTGGTCCCGCTGGGCGAACTGGCGCAGCGCGCGCCGGAGCTGCCGCGGGACAAGCCCATCGTGGCGGTGTGCCGCGCCGGCAGCCGCTCGGCGCACGCCACGGCGATCCTGCAGAAGGCCGGCATCGCCGACGTCGCCAACCTGCCGGGCGGCATGCTGCGCTGGCGCGCCGAGGGAAGGGGCGTGGAGGGCGGCGCCCTTTGAACGGGCGCCGTGCGGAACCGGCGGCGCGAACAGGTCTTTTTCGACGCCGACCGCAATCGCCGCGCCGCCGTCAGGCAAAGCCGTAGAGCTTCGCCGGCGTGTCGACCAGGACCTTCTGACGCGCCGCGGCATCGGGCACCCACTCCTCCAGCGCCTGCAGCGTCTTGGCGTAGGTCGTCGTGCGATCGAGATCGGTGTCGGTGTGCGGCCAGTCGCTGCCCCACATCAGCCGGTCGGGCCCGAAGGCGGACAGCAGGAGCGGCGCGGCGGGCCGCGCACGCTCGAGCCCGACTCGGTAGGCGCCGCTCAGCACCACCCAGATGCGACCGGTGCTGGCCTTCTGCAGCAGGAGCTCGAATCCAGGGTCGCGCAAGGGCCCGAGCTTGCGGTCGAACATGCCGAAATGCGGCACCACCACCTTGTGGCCGGCGTCGACCAGCAGGGGCAGCATCGCGGGCAGCCGCCGGCCCTCGACATAGAGGTGGAGCGGCCAGTCGCGGCGCAAGGCCTCGGCCAGCATGTCGGCATAGGCCGGCCACTGCGGCGTGGGCAGGCCGAAGATCGGGAAGCGCAGGCCGCGCACGCCGAGCCGCGCCATCTCCTCCCATTGCTCCGCGCGTGTCTCGACCGAGGGCGAGATCCAGGGCACGCCGCGCAGGCGTCCGGGCTCGGCCTTGAGCGCCTCCATCAGGTGGGAATTGTCGAAGCCCAGGAAGGAGGGTTGCAGGATCACGGCGCGGCCGACGCCGTTCTTCCCGGCCAGCGCCAGCAGGGCCTGCCACGAGGCGTCGTAGGTCGGCACGTAGCGCGGCCGGGCGTAGGATTTCAGGCCGCGCACGAAGACATGGGCGTGGGCGTCGATCCAGGCCGGCTCGGCCGCACGCGCCGGCCCGGCCGCGGCGAGCGCCAGCGCCCCCGAGGCGAAGCCGCGCCGTCGGATCAAGCGGCGCCCGCCATGGCCGGCCTAGTCTCCTTGAAGCCCAGCGCGGCGACGAACGAGATCGCGGCGGCGGCCGTGACCATGAAGGCCGGGCTGAGGTCCATGTCGGTGCGATGGACCAGCCAGGTCGCGGCGAGCGGGGTGAGCCCGCCCACCACGCCGAAAGTGACGTTGTAGCCGACCGAGATCGCCGTGCAGCGGATTTGGCTCGGCGTCGCCGCAACCATGAGCGAGGGCTCCACGGCGAGCGCCGTGCCGACGGTAAACACGAAGCCCATCTGGCCGGCCAGGATGAGAGCGGGCTCATGATGGTGCATCAACCACAGCAACGGCACGGCGCTGGCGCAGGCGATCGTCAGGGCGGCCAGCAGCAGGCGCTTGCGGCCGATCCGGTCGGCGAGCCAGCCCGCGCCCAGCCCGGCCGGGATCATGGCGGCCATGCTCACGGTGTTGATGCCGAGCGCCTGCGCCGGCGCCACGCCGTCGACGAACTGCAGCCAGCTCACGATGTAGAGGAACATGAGATAGAAGCCGACCGCGCCGAAGGCGGCGAGGCCGGCCAGTCGCGTCAGCAGCCGGCCATGATGGCGCAGGATGTCGGCGATCGGCGAACCGCCGTGTGCCGCGGCCGGTACGTCCGATGCCGGCGCGCCGGGAACGTTGCGTCGTACCAGGAAGCCTATGATGCCGACGGCCAGGCCGAGCAGGAACGGCACGCGCCAGCCCCATGCGTCGAGATCGGCCGGCGAAAGCGCCGCCGCCAGCACGGCGCCGGTCGACGATCCCAGCAGGATGCCGAGCGTGGCGCCGCACGAGGCAACGGCGCCCATGAGCCCCCGGCGGGCGGGCGCCGCCTGCTCGACCATGAAGGTGAAGGAGGTGGTGAATTCGCCGCCGACCGAAAGGCCTTGGACCATGCGCAGCAGCGTGAGCAGGATGGGTGCTGCGACGCCCAGCGAATGGTAGCCGGGCAGAACGCCGACCAGGAAGGTCGGCACGGCCATCGCCGCCACCGAGACGCTGAGCGCGGTGCGCCGGCCGAAGCGGTCGCCGAGATAGCCCGTGACGGCGCCGCCCAGCGGCCGCATCAGGTACCCGACGGCGAACACGCCGAAGGCCGCCAGTACCTGTGCCACGCGATCCGCCTCGGGAAAGAAGGCGCGGCCGATGGAGGCGGCGAAATAGCCGTAGATGGCGAAATCGTACCACTCGAGCACGTTGCCGATCGCACCGGCCGCGACGACGCGACGAGTTCGGGGAAGTCATGGACCGACTATGGCAGAGCGTGGCGCGGAAGGCCCGTGGACGAAGGCAAGGACGGTCGGCCGTCCGCGGCCTGCGAGGTCGGATCTCGACGCACGCGGCGCGGACTTACCAGCGCGCGGTCGCGCGCGCGCCGGGGGTGACGTCGGTGTCGGCCGGCGCCTGCACCTTGGTCATGTGCTCGTAGCGCTGGGCGGCGAACCACAGCGCATAGTCGCCGAACTTGATGGGCGGATACTTGGGTGGCCGCTCGGCCGACTGGCAGGTCGGCAGGCACTCGATCATGGTGTCGTGGTCGGGATCGAAGAAGAAGGGCACGGCGTAGCGCAGTTGGCCCGACACGTTGCGCACGCGATGCGGCGTCGACAGGAAGCGCTCGTTGGTCCAGCGATGCAGGATGTCACCGCCATTGACCACGAAGGCATCCTCGAGGCCGGGCGCATCCATCCAGCGGCCGTCGGGCAGCAGGATCGACAGGCCCTGCACCTTGTTGGGCGGCAGCAGGGTCATGAATCCGGAATTGGTGTGCGGCACCAGGCTGGCCACCGTGTCGTCGGCGCCGTCGATCACCGGATAGCGCGACATGCGCAGGATCATGTGCGGCTCGCGGAACGGCTGGTCGAAGAAGGTCTCGGGAAGGCCGAGCGCCAGCGCGTAGAGCCGCACGAGCTTCTTGCACAGCGTCTCGAGCGTGCTCATGTAGGCGAGCATGTTGGCGCGGAAACCAGGCAAGTCGCTTTCCGTCGGCCACTTGTTCATGGCGTGGAAGCGGCGATTGGAGAGCACGTCGGGATCGTCGGGGCCGCGTTCGCGGCGCAGGAAATAGGCCTCGTTCTGGCTGGGCTTCTTGCCCTGCGCGGCGGCGTTGGGCGGCGCCTTCTGCGCGATCGGCATGTAGCCGATATTGTGCTCGTCGACCTTGACCGCGAGCTTCCTGTCGAGCGGCTGGGCATGGAAGCGCGCCGCCTCGGCATAGGCGGTGTCGATCAGCGCCTGCGGCACGCCATGGCCGGCGAGATAGTAGAAGCCGACCTTCTCGAAGGCGAAGCGCAGCTCCATCGCGGCCCGTTCGGCCGCGCCCGGTTTGCCGGCCAGGACGTCGGCGACGTCGATCAGCGGAATCTCGCCGCCGACCAGGGTCGGAGCGGTCGGCAGGGGAACGGAACGAGTCGTTTCCTGGAGCATCGATTGCCTTTCGTTTGACAAGGCAAGCATAGCAACAAATGCGCCAGCGGTCGCTTGAGCGCCCGTCATATCGGCTGCGCGCCGCGACAGGTCCAGCGTCAGCGGAAAACGGGATCGAGCCTTGCCCAGCGGTTCTGCTGCTCGCTGAACACGACCGGGAAGAGCTCACGAAACAGCCGCTCGATGCGCGGATCGGTCGGGCCGGTCGCGTCGGTCCAGGCCGTCGTGTAGGACATCGCCTGGTCGTTCCGGCAGTAGATGGCGTAGACGTAGAAGCGGCCCGGCGTGCCCGGGCGATAGCGCGGCGGCGCGCCGGCGCAGACCGGATCGGCGTTGAGATTGAGGGCCGGATCGAACACCAGCACCAGCCGGTAGTTGGGGCTGGGCGGTGGCGAGGGCTGGTCGTAGGTGAAGGTGAGCGCGGGCCGTGGCTTGGCCGCCTGCATGGCCGGCAGGAGGTCGCGCGCGACGACGGCGGGATCGATGCCGGGGAAGGGATTGCCGTCCAGCACGACCTGGAACTGCCGGCCGTCGGTAGCGGCGAAGAATTCGCGATAGTCGTACTGCGGCGCGTAGTAGTAACCGCCGATCACGGCGGCGAGGGCGGCCGCGGGCAGCACGATCAGCGCGAGCAGGGCGGCGGCGAGGCCGCGGGCGAGACGCATGACGAACCTCCTGAGCGAGCGCAGACTTGGGCCCGGCGCGCGGCCCACACAAGTCAAGTCTTCGCGATGCGGTGGAAGCGGCCGAGGGCGCCGCGGCCATCCTTGATCGAAGTTGCCTCGGTCCACCGCCACGGTCTGCATGCATCGCGCATGCATTCGCTTTGCCCAGACCGCCATTGCCTTCGCCGAACAGGGCGCCTGGTTGCGGATTGAGCAATCGCTTGCGGTTTGCATGAACGCCGGCCGCGTCCTTGCGCGCTTTGACAATCCATGCTGTTGCACTCAAGCCTTCACCCATGAAGCAGGTGGCACCGCGACGCTGGTTCGTGCTGCGATCGATCGATGCGAGCGGGATTGGTTTTGCCGCCTATGCGGCAATCCTGGTCCTGGGCGCCGCGTTGTTCTGGCTATCCGAAAGCCGCCCATCGCTGATGCCAAGTCTGGGCACCCTGGGATTTCTCCTGGCCCGAGTATCTCGCGACATCGCTCGTGCTGCTTTGGTTCTCCCGTGGACTCGTGTTCGCGCCGCCCAATGCGCGGCCGCCCGTGTGGCGCCTGATCGCCTTTGTCTCGGGCCTTCTCGCTACCTATGCGGTATTGCAGACGCGTTTCGACTACATGGCTCAGCACATGTTCTTCCTGAACCGCGCTCAGCACGTCGTCATGCACCATATCGGGCCGTTCCTGATCGCGCTCGGCTGGCCTGGCGAGACGATCCTGCGTGGCATGCCGCGCCGGTTGCGCTCGATCGTCGAGAATCATTCCATTGCAGCCGCGATTCACGTCTTGCAGCAACCCGTCCTCGCGGCGTTCCTGTTCGTCGGGCTGTTCTACTTCTGGCTCATTCCGCCGGTTCATTTCCGCGCGATGCTCGACACCCGTCTCTATGCGCTGATGAATTGGAGCATGGTGCTGGATGGGTTGCTCTTCTGGTCTCTGGTGCTGGATCCGCGACCGAAACCGCCTGCCCGCATTTCGTACGGCGCGCGCGCGGCACTGGCGTTCGCCGTGATGTTCCCTCAGATCCTGCTCGGCGCGGTCATCACTTTCTCGCACACCGACCTCTATCCTTACTATGACTTCTGCGGCCGGCTGTTTCCGTCTATCAGCGCGCTCAACGACCAGCATATCGGCGGCATTGTGATGTGGATTCCACCGTCGATGATGAGCGTGATCGCCGTGGTGCTGGTGTTGAATGCACTCAGGCTTCACGAGGACTCCACGGTCGAGATCGACGGTGCAGCGTCTTCCGTTGCTATCGACTCCGCCAGATGGACAGGCCGTTAGGCCGATGCGGGGGCGGACATCATCCTTGGCTGCATCTTTCGGCCTGTTTCTGGCCGTGGCTGCGGCACAAGCCGCGGCGCCCGGCCTGTCGGTAAGCGATGCCTGGATCCGCATGGTGGTGCCGTCGCGTCCCGCGGCGGGATACTTCACCTTGTCGAACGAAACGGCGGATGATCGGACGTTGGTCGGCGCCACGTCGCCCGCCTGTGGCATGCTCATGCTGCATCGGAGCCTGCATCAGGGCGGCCAGGACCGGATGGAGATGGTCAAGAGCATCCCCGTCCGCGCCCATGGCACGGTGAAATTCGCACCCGGCGGCTATCACCTGATGTGCACGTCTCCGTCGAAAGAGGTGACGCCAGGTCATTCGGTCCCCGTGACGCTGAGCTTCGCCAGCGGTGAGTCGGTAACGGCAAGCTTCGCGGTACGCAAGGCGACGGGCGAGTGAGGGGCGGATTACACCCAGCGTAGCAAGCGGGCGAAGAAGCCCAACGGCTTGCTGCCCTCGACGAGCTGCCTGAGATCGGCCATCAGGCCCGTGATGTGGGGCTTTGCCGAATCAAGCGAGGGCACGAGCAGGCGCGCCGCCCCCGATTGGTCGAATACATAAATCGCCGAGCTGTGCGTCACCTCGTAGGGGTGATCGTTGGTCTCGGGTGTCACGGAATAGACAAGACGATATCGCCGCGCCAGCGCGGCAAGCTGGTCCGGCGTGCCGCGCAAGCCCTCGATCTGCGGCGCGAAGTTCACCATGTAGTCGGCAAGGATGGGCAGGGTATCGCGGTCGGGATCGACGGTGACAAAGAGCATGCGAACGTCAGACGCCGCAGAGCCGAGCTGCTTCAGGATGTCGGAGACGTTTGAAAGCGTGGTTGGGCAAACGTCTGGACAGAAAGTATAGCCCAGATAGAGCAGCACGATCCGGCCGCGATAGTCCGCCTGCGTCACCTGTTTGCCGTCCGACGCCCGCGTCAGGGTGAATGCAAGCGGTGGCGAACTTTCCGAAACATCCAAGGCATGCCATTGGCCGGCGCCGGCGTATCCGACGGGGAAAGCGACGCCGAGAAGCCCCGTGCCGATCATGCCGGCAACGCCTTGCCAGGCTCGTCGCCTCGAGAGCTGCCGCCCGGAGGCTGGACCTTCAAAAGATCGCAAGCGCATGTCCTGTCTCGGCGTTGTGGATCGCCATCACCAATGTCAGTACGACGACCAGCGCCGCCACCGCGACGATGGCCAGCATCGCCGCAAGCATTCTATTGCGTTGCCGCAGCTTCGCTGATCGGCGTTGAGGCCGCACTATCGTTTCCGCAGGTTGGAAGACTTCAGGCACAGAATTGTATGTTCGCACCGCAGGGTGCGAGGCCGCCGCGACCATCTGTCCTGCTCGACGTTGCCGCGGCCAAGTCCAGCCCTCATCGAAAGCGCATCCTTTCCGGGCGACGGCGCCCCCGAGCAGCATGGATCGGTTCGCGCAGGCTTTCGCATTTCGCAACGGGTCATCGACAGCTTCGGCATTTTGCTATGAAGTTCTTCGACATCTCAGGAGGACTCCCGCATGGCATCGCCGCTTTTCGACCTCACCGGCAAGGTCGCCGTCGTCACCGGCTCGAGCAAGGGCATCGGCAAGTCGATCGCGATGCATCTCGCGCTGCAGGGCGCCCGGGTCGTGGTGTCGAGCCGCAAGGCGCCGGCCTGCGAGGAGGCGGCGGCCGAGATCAGGAAGGCGGGCGGCGAGGCGATCGTCATCCCCTGCAACATCTCCGACAAGAGCCAGTGCCAGAACCTGATCGGCGAGACGCAGAAGCGCCTGGGGCCGGTCGACGTGCTGGTCTGCAACGCGGCCACCAATCCCTATTACGGGCCGACCGAGAAGATGCCGGACGACGTGTTCATGAAGATCATGCAGAACAACATCCTCAGCAACATCTGGCTGGTCACGCTCTGCCTGCCCGACATGCGCGCCAAGAAGGACGGCTCGATCATCATCGTGTCGTCGATCGGCGGCGTGCGCGCCAGCCCGGTGATCGGCGCCTATTGCATCTCCAAGGCGGCCGACATGCAGCTCGCGCGCAACCTCGCCGCCGAGCTGGGTCCCGACAACATCCGCATCAACACCATCGCCCCCGGCCTGGTGAAGACCGACTTCGCCAAGGCGCTGTGGGACGATCCGAAGTATCTCGAGAAGCGCCTGCAGAGCGCGCCGCTCAGGCGCATCGGCGAGCCCGACGATATCGGCGGCATCGCGGTGATGCTGGCGGGCAAGGCCGGCGCGTTCATCACCGGGCAGACGATCATCGCCGATGCGGGCGTGACGATCGGGGGGTAGGGGGCTACGCCTTCTTCCGGAAGGTCACCACCAGCACGTCGCGGTAGGCGGGCTGCGCGGGGTTCTCCGGCTCGACCGGCGTGACGCCATGGTAGCAGCGCGCGTCGTCGACCAGGGCGGCGTCCAGTGGGTCGGTCAACGTGAAGCTGCCGAGCGTGCGCTTGTCGAGATCGTGCACCGTCGTGGTGCCGCTCATGATGTTGCGGCGGTTGATCAGCAGCACCAGCACGTAATCCACGCCGTCGCGATGCATGCCCTCGGGCGTCGGCTTGCCGTGCTCGCCCTGGCGCGCCTCGATGCGGAACTGGTGGACCTCGATGTGCCAACGCGCCGTCTGCGGCGCCAGCCGGCCGAACAGAGCGCGGCAATATTCCAGGACGGTGCGCATCGAGGCGCCGGCGCCGATCGCCTCGTCCACCGGCTTGAACCACCGCTCGATGCCGCCGTTCAGGGTGTTGTAGTCGAGCGTCTGGTAGTGCGGCTGGTGCGGGCCGCGCACGATCGGGCCCTGCCGCTCCGCGCCATAGACCGCGAAGCGGCGGCGGCGGTAGCGGCCGCCATCGCCCATATAGGCGTCGACCTCGAGGTCGTTCCAGCTTTCGGCGAATTGCGGCCAGTCGGCGAGGGTGCCGAACCGCGACAGCGCGTTGCGCATGTCCGAGGCCTCGACGAAGGCATAACCCGCGCGGGCCACCGCGTTGCGGATGCCCGTGGCGTTCTGCAGTCCGGTTCCGATCTCGCTCATGACGGCAGCGTATCATTTGGATGACGGTCCGCCATATGATCTAAAGTCGGGGCGGACCCGGAGAAAACGATGCCATACGCCACGACAGATGATGGGGTGAAGCTCTGGTACGAGGAGACCGGCGCCGGCGCGCCCATCGTCTTCGTGCACGAGTTCGCCGCCGACCACCGCTCCTGGGAGATGCAGTTGCGCCATTTCGGCCAGCGCTATCGCTGCATCACCTACGGCGCACGCGGCTATCCGCCGTCGGACGTGCCCGAGAAGGCCGAGCGCTATTCGCAGGACCGCGCCACCGACGACATCCTGGCGGTGATGGACCATCTCGGGATCGACAAGGCCCATGTCGTCGGCCTGTCGATGGGCGGCTTCGCCACCCTGCATTTCGGCTTCCGCCATGCCGCGCGCGCCCTCTCGCTGGTCGTGGCCGGCGTCGGCTACGGCGCGGAGAGGGACCAGCAGGCGAGGTTCCGCGGCGAGGTCGAAACCGTCGCCAGGACGTTGATGACCGAGGGCATGGGGAAGTTCGCGGAAAAATACGCCTACGGCCCCACGCGCGTGCAGTTCGAGAACAAGGATCCGCGCGGCTTCGCCCAGTTCAAGAAGGAGCTTGGCGAGCACTCCGCGCTCGGCTCGGCCAACACCCAACTCGGGGTGCAGGGCCAGCGGCCCTCGCTCTACGACCTCCTGGACAGGATGCGCGCGCTCCAGGTGCCGACCTTGATCCTGACGGGCGACGAGGACTGGCCGTGCCTAGCGCCGTCGCTCCTGATGAAGCGCGAGATCCGCTCGGCGGCGCTGGCGGTGATGCCCAACTGCGGACACACCATCAACCTCGAGGATCCCGACCTGTTCAACCGCATCGTCGGCGACTTCATCGTCCAGGTCGAAGCCGGCCGCTGGCCCCGACGCGATCCGCGGGCGATGAGCGCGTCGATCACCGGCATGCGGTAGCGGAGCGGCGTTCTCGCGTCGTCTCCAGATATGCGTACAAGCTTGTTGAGGGGCTCGGCGGAAAGGCCTACCTAGGCGCGCCCCTTCCAAAGCGCGATGCGTCCGATCGAATTCGAAAGTGCGACACGGCACGTCGCACGCGCATCTAAGGGTTTGAACTTCCTGGTACTTGGACTGTGACCGGCTGCTGAGCGTCACGTGCGTCATCCGTCTGGGGAGGACCCCATGGACGAAGCGCCCAAGTCATCGAGCTATCCGCATTCAGCCATTGCCGCGGATACCCACCGCTTTTGTCGATGGCTTGTCATCGAGCGGGCGCACTCTGCTTGCGATTCGCGAGACATCGAGTCCCAGGCTCATCTCCTGATGATCACAGCAAAGTCACAGGCAGGGCTCAGGTTGTCTGCTACTTTTACGAGTATCAAGATGATAGCCACACGCAAAGATGGCAATGGGAGGGCGACGACTTAAACCGAAGGAGAGCATCATGAACGGATCTCAAATGTTCGACGGCCAGCAGCAGATCGACATGCAGGGTATCTTCGGGGCCGCGATCGGGCGGGCGCTTGGCGGTTTCATCGGCAACAGGATCGGCGGCTCGACCGGCAAGACGATCGGCGGTGTCGGCGGCGGCGTGCTCGGCGGCCTGCTGCCGTTCAGCGCCGGCCCGGATTTCCAGGCCCAGTCCGCCCAGCCGAGCGATCTCGAGATGCAGGGCTTCTGGAGCGTGCTGAAGCGCATCGCGCCGACAGTCATTTCGACGGTCCAGACCGGCGCCAATATCGGCCACAACCTCGGCCTGTTCAGCGCCGGCCCGGCCCAGGCCCCGGCCCAGGCCCAGGGCCAGCCGAGCGACCTCGAGCTGCAGGGCTTCTGGAGCGTGTTGAAGCGCATCGCGCCCACGGTCATCTCGACCGTCCAGACCGGCGCGAATATCGGGCACAACCTCGGCCTGTTCAGCACCGGCCCGGCCCAGGCCCAGCCGCAGGACCAGCCGAGCGACCTCGAGATGCAGGGCTTCCTGAGCGTGCTGAGGAAGATCGGCCAGGGGGTCAGCACCGGCGTCAATATCGGCCACCAGCTCGGCCTGTTCAGCGCCGCTCCGGGCCAGGCCCAGCCTCAGGCCCAGGGCCAGCCGAGCGACCTCGAGATGCAGGGCTTCTGGAGCGTGTTGAAGCGCATCGCGCCCACGGTCATCTCGACCGTCCAGACCGGCGCGAATATCGGGCACAACCTCGGCCTGTTCAGCACCGGCCCGGCCCAGGCCCAGCCGCAGGACCAGCCGAGCGACCTCGAGATGCAGGGCTTCCTGAGCGTGCTGAGGAAGATCGGCCAGGGGGTCAGCACCGGTGTCAATATCGGCCACCAGCTCGGCCTGTTCAGCGCCGCTCCGGGCCAGGTCCAGGCTCAGCCGCAGGCTCAGCCCACTGACCTCGAGATGCAGGGCTTCCTGAGTGTGCTGAAGCGCATCGCCCAGGGCGTTGGACAGGGCGTCGATATCGGCCGCAATCTCGGCCTGTTCAGCACCGGTCCGGATCTCCAGGCGCAGTCCGCCCAGCCGAGCGACCTCGAAATGCAGGGCTTCCTGAGCGTGCTGAAGCGCATCGCCCAGGGTGTCGGGCAGGGCGTCGATATCGGCCGCAATCTCGGCCTGTTCAGCACCGCCCCGGGCCAGACCCAGTCGACCGGCTGGATGCACTGAGCAATCGTCGGACCGCGCCGGGAGCCATCCGCTTCCGGCGCGGCTCGACCTCGAACATGCATCGGAGACGACGGATGGCGAACACACCGGCCACGGGATCCTCCCCTGAACGTTGGATCGTCCAAGGCAAGGACGTCGTGTCCGGGCGACTCGGCGAACGCATCAAGACGGATTCCGAAATCACGCAAGTCAGTCAGGTTGCTCCCGACGTCGTCGTGCTGACGATGACGCCGGCCCAGGCCGAGAAGCTCAAGAGCGAATTCGGCGAACGGCTCGTCATCGAGCCCGACGCCGATCTCAAGCTCGACGCCGATCGGCCGCAGCGGTGAGGGGCGGCCCATCTTCCAATTGGAGGCAGTCATGGCGCCACAGCAGGACTCGAATGGAAACCCGGCGGCGAACCCCGGCAACGCAAGCGGGCCCAATGGCCAGGCGAACGCAGGCGGTTCGGCCGCCGCGACCGCAACCCCACGGCCGCTCGGCCCGCGGCCGGCCCAGTTCATGGTCGCCTCGCGCCAGGTCCCGGGGCTCGCGATGCTGAGCGACGACGTGATCGCGCAGTCGCTGGCCAACGCGCCTGGTGTCGAGATCGTCAAGACGATCCGGCCCCCGGCGGCGCTGGGGCTGCAAAGCGCGAACGGCACGGCCACCGGCTCGATGGTCGTGGCGCGCATGACGCATGAGAAGGCCCAGCTCCTGCAGAGCCAGGCCGGCGCCCGCCTCGTGGTCGAGCACGACACGCCCCTGACGTTCGGGCTCGATACCGGACCGACGCACCAGCTCGCACTGCCCAACCCCGGCGTCATCATCCCGTTCGGCAGCGGCTTCAGCACGATCGTCGAGGTGCATGGCGCCGACGGGCCGCTGGCTGGCGCCGACGTGTATGTCTTCGGCACCATGTTGCCGGCGCAGGGCACGACCGATGCGTCGGGCCGCGCCACCATCAGCATCACCGGCGAAAACCCCGACACGATCCGGGCCATCTATGTGAAGCCCAAGGTCGATTATTGGGATCTCTGGGTGACCAATCCGGCGCTTGTCCCCGACAGCGTCAACAGCGTCACCGTGAAGCCGCTCGGCGCGCTGCTCACCGGCTTTCCCGAGCGCCAGTTGCTCGGCTGGGGCCAGCGCGCCATGGGGCTCGACCAGGTCCCCGCAAGTTACGATGGTGCAGGCATCAAGATCGCCATCATCGATTCTGGGGCCGCGCAGGCCACCCATCGCAACCTGCACAAGGTCGGGCCCGGCTTCGACGTGGTCGGCAACGACAAGAACAGCTGGATCAACGACACGGTCGGCCACGGCAGCCACGTCGCCGGCGTGATCGCCGGCAGCGCGGCGGGCTCGGGCATAAGGGGCTTCGCCCCGGCGGCCGAGGTCCATGTGCTCAGGATCTTCCCCGGCGCGCGCTTCAGCGACCTGATCGGCGCGCTCGACTACTGCGTCGAGAACGGCATCGATGTGGTGAACATGAGCCTGGGCGGCGGCGAGCCCTCGAAGATCGTCGAGGAACGCCTCATCAAGGCCAAGTCGATGGGCGTGGCCTGCATCATCGCAGCGGGCAATTCGGGCGGGCCGGTCCAGTTCCCGGCTTCCACGGCGCACGCGCTCGCGGTCTCGGCGGTCGGCAAGTCCGGCGAGTTCCCCAGCGACTCCTTCCATGCGACCCAGCCGCTGCAGGGCTTCGAAAGAAGCCAGGGCTACTTCCCGGCCAAGTTCAGCTGCTTCGGCCCGGAAATCGACGTCTGCGCGCCGGGCGTGGCGATCGTGTCGTCGCTGCCGCCGGATGATTTCGGCGCCTGGGACGGCACGTCGATGGCGACTCCTCACGTCACCGGGATGGCGGCGCTGGTGCTGGCCCATCATCCCGACTTCAAGGGCGCGTTCCAGGCGCGCAACGCCAACCGGGTCGAGCGGCTCTTCCAGATCATCAAGGAGACGGCGACGCCCATGCCGATCGCCGACAACACGCGGGTCGGCGTCGGCATGCCGAACGTGGCCCGGGCGCTGGGCGTGCAGGCGGGCCAGGGGCCGCAGCCCACCGCCGATACCCAGCCGCCGGGCGGCGATCCCGCCCTGCAGGTTCTGAAGCGCCTGCTGGCGGCGCTGGGCGCGCAAGGCCAGGGCATCCAGACCGGCCCGGCGACGACCGGCGGCCTGTCGCCCCAATCGGTCGGCTTCGGCGCGCCGCATCCGGCCACCGACCTCGGCATGCCGCCGTCGGCCCAGAGCATCGGCGACGCGCGGGATCTGCTGAGAAGGGCGGGATTTCTGTAGCGACCTCCATCGTCCTCCCCTTGGCGGAAGCTCGCCAAGGGGAGGAGCAAGGCTACGCCGTCAGGCCGCCGTCGCAGACGAACTCGGAGCCGGTCGAGAAGGTCGATTCGTCGGACAGCAGGAACAGGATCATGTTCGCCACTTCCTCCGGCCGGCCCAGCCGGCCGAGCGGGTGCAGTTCCTCGAGCCACTGCCGGCCCGTCATGTTGCCGACGTTGTCGGTGAGGCGGGGCGCGATCATCGGCGTGTCGATGTAGCCCGGATGCACCGAGTTGCAGCGGATGTCGTATTTCATCTGCGCGCAGTGCAGGGCGACGTGCTTGGTGAGCAGGCGCACCGCGCCCTTGCTGGCGCAGTAGGCCATGGCGTAGGAGGCGCCGCGCAGGCCGAGCACCGAGGAGATGTTGACGATCGAGCCGCCGCCCGAGCCGCCCTGCGCCACCCGACGGCTTCATGGCCGCGATGGCCGCCTTGCAGCCGAGGAAGGTGCCCAGCGCGTTGACGTCGTTGACGCGGCGATAGTCCTCGAGCGTGCAGTCCTCGATCGAGTTGCGCACGCCGACGCCGGCCGCGTTCACGAGGCCGTGCAGGCCGCCGAAGGCCTCGACGGCGGCGGCGACGGCCTTGCGCCAGGCCGGCTCGCTCGTGACGTCGAGCGGCACGAACAGCGCGGCCGCGCCGAGCGCCTCGGCCAGGGCCCGGCCCTTCGCCTCGTCGCGGTCGGCCAGCACCGCCTTGCCGCCCTCGCGCACGACCAGGCGCGCGCTCTCGGCGCCGATGCCCGACGCGCCGCCGCTCAGCAGCACGACCTTGTTCTCAAGACGGGGCAAGCGGCAACCTCCTCATCAGTCCCGCGGTGAGCCCGCCGTCGGCGGCGATCTCCGCGCCGGTGACGAAGCTCGACCGGTCGGAGGCTAGCCACAGCACGACCTCGCCGATCTCGCACGGCCTCGCCCATGCGGCCGATCGGATGGCGCGGTGCCCAGGAACGCCTTGCCCTGCTCGTGGCCCACCATCTGCCACAGCGGATTGAAGATCGGCGTGTCGATGCCGCCGGGATGGACCGAGTTGCAGCGGATGTCGTACCTCTTCTCGGCGCAATAGAGCGCCACGCTCTTGCTGAGCAGGCGCACGGCGCCCTTGCTCGCCGTGTAGGCGAGCGGGCCCGCGCCGCTGATCAGGCCGGCGACCGAGGAGATGTTGACGATGGAGCCCCTGGTCGCGGGCTTGTCCGGGCCGGTCTGCTTCATGCCCTGGATGGCGTACTTGCAGCCGAGGAACACGCCTTCCGAATTGACCGCCTGCACGCGCTGCCAGCTCTCGACGTCGGTGCTCTCCACGGTGCCCGGGCCGCCCGACAGGCCGGCATTGTTGACCATGATGTCGAGGCGGCGCTCCCTGCCCAGCACATCGGCCAGCAGCGATCGCCAGGAGTCCTCGGAGGTGACGTCGTGCGGCACGAAGCGGCCGGGACCGTCCTTGGCCTCCTGGAGGTCGGCGACGATCACGCGTGCGCCCAGGCCTTCCAGCAGCGCCGCCGACGCCGCCCCGATGCCCGAGGCGCCGCCGGTCACGATCGCCACCCGTCCCGAAAGATCATCGCTCATGCCGCCGCCACCATAGCGAGCGTGATCCGATTGCAGTAGCCTTCCGCGACGGAGGATCGCATGGCGAAGCTTTGGGGGATTGCCCTGACGGCGCTTGCCGCGGCGGCGTGCACGACGACGTCGGGAAGCGGGCAGGGAGGAGGACAGGCAGGATCGGGACTGCAGGCCGCCATCCCGCCGCCCGGCATGACGGCCGCCCAGGCCGGCGCCTACTGCTCCACGCTCGCCCAGACCTACGCCGAATATGTCGGCACGGTCGGCGGCTATCTCGGCGGCGACACCACGCGGCGGCATGGCGGCCGATCTCGACGCCCGCGTCGCCATCGCCCAGTGCCAGGACGGCAACTACGCCTCGGGCATTCCGGTGCTGCAGCAGAAGCTGCGCGACGCCCGGGTCACGGTGCCGCCGGCGCCGTAAGTCGACCTCGCTGCGCGCAGGCACCTCCCCACGCAAAGCGTGGGGAGGGATTATCCTGCTTTAGAAGCTCAGGCCTTCCTTGATGACGACCCAGCGGCCGTCCTTGATCTGCTGCACCTGGGTGATGGTGTTGGCCAGGTGGTTGGTCTTGGAGAACTTGCTGGGCGGCGAGTTGAAGATGTCGATGTAGGCTTTGCCCGATTCCAGGGAGTCGAGCATCTTCTGGCCCGTCAGGTCCTTGCCCGCCAGCTTGGCGAAGTAGGCGAAGGTCATGACGGCGTTGTAGCCGATCACCGACTGGGTGTTGGCGTCGGTGCCGAACATCTTCTTGTAGGCCTCGACCCATTCCTTGACCTTGCCCTTGGCGGTGTCGGCGTAGGGCGTCTCGAAGGCGCCGGCGGCGTACAGGCCGTCGACCACGTCCTTGCCGAGGGTGATGGTGTCGGGGATGTTGGTCGGGGTGGCGCCGAGGAACGTCACCTTCCAGCCGAGCTTCTTGGCCTCGGCCATGGCGCCGATGGTCTCGCGCAGGATGGTGCCCAGCACCACGAGGTCGCAGCCGTCGGCCTTCATCTTGGCGATCTGGGCGCTGAAGTCCGACGCGCCGCGCTTGTAGGTGGTGATCGCGGCCGGCTTGATCTTTTCGGCCTCGAGCTGCTGGGTGAAGCCGTCGAGCACGTTCTTGCCGTACTCGTCGTCCTGGTACATCAGGCAGGGCTTCTGCGGATGCTTGAGCGCGATCATGTACTTGAGCGCCGCGCGCGTGCTTTCGACATAGGGCAGCAGGTTGCTGAACTTCAGGCGCTCCTGCGGCTTCTTGGGGTCGAACTTGTAGGTGAACTCCGCCGCCGTCAGCGGGAAGAGCTGCAGCACGCCCGCGTCGAACAGGATGTCCTGCGAGGCGATCACGGTGGGCGAGCCCATCGGGCCCACCATGGCGAAGATCTTGTCCTTCTCGACCAGCTTCTGGCTGGCGAGCACCGCCTTCTTCGGATCGTAGCCGCTGTCCTCGGCGACCAGCCTGAGCTTGCGGCCGTTGATGCCGCCCGCCGCGTTGATCTCCTCGACGGCCAGCTTCATGCCGTTCAGCACCGGCACGCCCCAGGTCTTGATCGGACCGCTGAGGTCCTGATGGGTGCCGATGACGATCTCGGTAGGCGTGATGCCCTGATTGGTGACCTTGGTCTGGGCGAGCGCCGGCAGGACCGCCAGCGTCGATGCCGCAGCGACAACCGTCGCCACGATTACCTTTGTCCTCATTACGTTTCCTCCACTGCAGCGCCGTTCTTGTACTGACGGGTGGCGCCAACCCGTCCGTCGTCGCTTTGCGCGACTTGGCGCGGATTAAAGCAGTTTCGCCGAAGTTGTACACGGCGAAACGGGACGTTCCGGAGAGCAAAAAGGAGGAAGACGTCCCTCCCCGGCTTTCGCCGGGGGAGGGAGGCTTTGCTCAACTCAGTTCGTGAGGTCGCGCTTCAGCACCACCCAGCGGCCGTCCTTGACCTGCTGCAGCAGGAAGACGGTGGCCGACAGATGGTCGGTCGGCGAGAACTTGACCGGCGGGGAATTGAAGATGTCCTGGAAGACGTCGCCCGATTCCATCGCCTTGAGGAAGCTCTGGCCGGTCAGGTCCTTGCCCGCGAGCTTGGCATAGTGGGCGAAGGTCATGACCTCGTTGTAGCCCAGCGCCGCCTGGGTGTTGGGCTCCATGTTGTAGGTCTTGTGGTAGAGCTCGGCCCAGTCCTTGGCCTTGCCCTTGGCGGTGTCGCGGTAGGGGATCTCCATGCCGCCGACGGCGAAGAAGCCCTCGGTCACGTCCTTGCCCAGCATCGGCACCTCGACGACGTTGGCCGCCGTGCTGCCGAACCAGATCGGGCCGAAGCCGATCTTCTTGCCTTCGGCCATGGCGCCCACCGTCTCGCGCACGATGGTGCCGAGCACGACGAAGTCGCAGCCCTCGGCCTTCATCTTGGCGACCTGCGAGGAGAAGTCCGAGGCGCCGCGCTTGTAGCTCGTGACCGAGGCGGGCTTCAGCTTCACGTCGGCCACGGCCTGCTTGAAGCCGTCGAGCACGTTCTTGCCGAACTCGTCGTCCTGGTACATGGCGCAGGGCTTCTTGATGGCCTTCTCCTGCATCAGGTAGCGCGCGCCCGCCCGCACGCTTTCGGTGTAGGGCGGCACGTTGTTGAACTTCAGCCTGTCCTGCGGCTTCTTGGGATCCATCTTGTAGGTGAACTCGGCCGAGGTGACCGGGAAGAGCTGCGGGATGCCGGCCTCGAGCAGGATGTCCTGCGCCGCCAGCACGGTGGGCGAGCCCATCGGCGCCAGCATGGCGAAGATCTTGTCCTTCTCGACCAGCTTCTGGGTGGCGAGCACCGCGCGCTTGGGATCGTAGCCCGAATCCTCGACGATCAGCTTGAGCTTGCGGCCGTTGATGCCGCCCGCCGCGTTGATCTCCTCGACGGCGAGCTTCATGCCGTTGGTGACGGGAACGCCCCACGACTTGATCGGACCGCTGAGATCCTGGTGCGTGCCGAGCACGATCTCGGTGGGGGTGATGCCCTGGTTGGTGACCTTGACCTGCTGGGCCGCCGCCGGCAGGGCGGCGAGCCCGAACGCACCGCCCAACACGGCGGCGCTTACGCTGAACCACTTCATGACTCTACCTTTCCTCCACTACTGAACTCTACTTCAACTCTCTTCCCCGGCTTCGCCGGGGAGGAAAAGCTACGCCGCCTGGGCGCGGTACATCGCGTCGATCTCGTCCTTGTACTTCCGGTTCACGAAGCTGCGCTTGAGCTTCATGGTCGGCGTCAGCTCCTCGTCCTCGGGCGTGAGCTGCTGCTCGATCAGGAAGAAGCGCTTGATGGTCTCGACGCGGGCGAAGTTGGCGTTGACCCGCTCGATCTCCGACCAGATCAGGTCCTGCACCGCCTTGGCGCGGCACAGGCTCGCGTAGTTCGTGAAGGGCACGTCGTGGTCCTGGGCGAACTTCTCGACCGTCTCGCGGTCGATCATCACCAGGCAGGTGAGGTAGGGCCGCTTGTCGCCGATCACCACGGCGTCGCTGATATAGGGCGAGAACTTGAGCTGGTTCTCGATCTCCGACGGGGTGATGTTCTTGCCGCCCGCGGTGATGATGATGTCCTTCATGCGGTCGGTGATCTTCACGTAGCCTTCGTTGTCGATCGTGCCGACGTCGCCGGTATGCAGCCAGCCCTCGCGGTCGACCGTCTCGGCCGATTTCTCGGGCTGGTTCAGGTAGCCCATGAAGACGAAGTCGCCCTTGATCAGGATCTCGCCCACCGGCGAGATCCTGACCTCGCCGAAGGGCACCGACTTGCCGACCGTGCCGAGCTTGATGCCGTCGGCCGGCATGGCCGTCGCCAGTCCGCAATTCTCGGTCTGGCCATAGACCTCGTACATGTCGAGGCCGAGCGCGAGGTACCAGCGGATCAGGTCGGGCGCGATCGGCGCGGCGCCGGTGAACAGCCAGCGGCAGCGGTCGAGGCCGATCATCTTGCGCACGTTCTTCAGCACCAGCCAGTAGGCGGCCTGGAAGCGCAGCCGGTCGAAGGCCGAGGGCTGGCGGCGGGCGAGGCGGGCGTCGGCGATGGCGAAGCCCGCCTCGATGGCCTTGCGGTACGCCCATTGCTGCAGCGGCGTGGCGTCCTTGAGCGCGATCGTGATGCCCGAATAGAACTTCTCCCACACCCGCGGCACGGCGCCGAACAGGGTGGGCTGCACCTCGCGGATGTTGTCGGGGACGGTCTCGGGGCTTTCGGCGAAGTTGCTGCACACGCCGGTGGCGACCGAGTAGTAGCTGCCGGCGACGCGCTCGGCGACATGGCAGAGCGGCAGGAAGGCCAGGCGCTCGTCGCCCTCGTACCACGACAGCGGCAGCTCCGGATGCATGCAGTTCTGCATCTGGTAGACGACGTTGCGATGGCTGTGCATGGCGCCCTTGGGCGGCCCCGTGGTGCCCGAGGTGTAGACCAGGATGGCGAGGTCGTCGGGCCGGCGCGAGGCCACCAGCTCGTCGAACAGCGCCTCGCGGCCGATCGCGTGGTTGTGCCCGCTCGCCATGAACTCGTCGAGCGACACGACCATGGGATCGTCGAAGGTGGCGAGGCCCTCCATGTCGAACACCACGATCTTCTTCAGGGTCGGGCAGCGGCCGCGCACCTCGAGCGCCTTGTCGAGCTGCTCGTCGTCCTCGACGAACAGCACCACGGTGCGCGAATCGTTCAGCAGGTACTCGACCTGCTTGGCCGAATCGGTGGGGTAGATGCCCGACGACACGCCGCCCGCGCAGAGGATGCCGAAATCGGCGTAGTTCCACTCCGGCACGGTGTTGGCCAGCACCGAGGCGACGTCGCCCGGCCGGAAGCCGATCTCGTGCAGCGCATAGGTGACGGAACGCGCCCGCTCCAGCCACTGGGTCCAGGAGATGGCGTTCCAGATGCCGTAGCGCTTCTCGCGCATCGCCGGCTTCTCGCCGCGCGTCCTGCACGACAGCACGAAGCTCTTGGGCAGGGTCTCGGCCACCGTCAGCGTCGCTTTAGTCGCCATGGTCGTCGCCTCCGTCAGCGCCAGTTCTTCTTGCGCTTCCAGCGGCGTTCGCCGCGCGCGCTTTCTTCCTTGGCGCCGAGATAGAATTCCTGGATGTCCTTGCTGCTCATCAGCCGCTCGCAGGTGTCGTCCATCACCACGCGGCCGACCTCGAGCACGTAGCCGTAATGCGCCGTCTCCAGCGCCATCTTGGCGTTCTGCTCGACCAGCAGGATCGAGGTGCCCTGCTCGGCGTTGACCCGCTTGATGATGGCGAAGATCTCCTTGACCAGCAGCGGCGACAGGCCGAGCGAGGGCTCGTCGAGCAGCAGCAGCTTGGGCCGGTTCATCAGCGCGCGGCTGATCGCCAGCATCTGCTGCTCGCCGCCCGACAGCGAGCCGGCCGGCTGGTCGAGCCGTTCCCGCAGCCGCGGGAAATAGCCGAAGACGCGCTCGAGGTCCTGCGCGATGCCGTCCCTGTCGGAGCGCAGGAAGGCGCCCATGGCGAGGTTCTCGCGCACCGACAGGAAGGGGAAGACCTCGCGGCCCTCGGGCACGTGGCTGAGGCCCAGCCGCACGATCCGGTCGGCATCCATGCGCTGGATCGGCCTGCCCTCGAACTCGATCGTGCCCTTCTGCGGGTCGAGCACGCCGGAGATGGTCTTCAGGATGGTGGTCTTGCCCGCGCCGTTGGCGCCCAGCACGGCGATGATCCTGCCCTTGGGCACCGCCAGGCTGACGCCGCGGATGGCCATGATCGGGCCGTAGTAGCTCTCGATGTTGGAGACCTTCAGGATCAGTTCGTCGCTCATGCTCGCTCCGCTCAGGCGCCGAGATAGGCGGCGATGACGTCGGGATGGGCCTGCACCTCGGCCGGCGTGCCGGTCGCCAGCACGCGGCCGTAGTTCAGCGCCAGCACGCGGTCCGACACGCGGTTGACCAGCGTACATGTCGTGCTCGACCATCAGCACGGTGATGCCGAGGTCGCTGCGGATGTCGCGGATCCAGAACGACATGTCGTCGGTCTCCTCGACGTTCAGCCCGGAGGAGGGCTCGTCGAGCAGGATCAGCTTGGGCTCCGAGCACAGCGCGCGCGCGACCTCGATCACCTTGCGCACGCCGTAGGGCAGGCCGGCGATCAGCTTGTCGCGATAGGCCTGCAGGTCGAGGAACTCGATGACCTCCTCGACCTTGAAGCGGTGCTCCTTCTCGGCGCGCCGCACGGCGGGCATGAACAGCATCTCCTGCCACAGCGCCGTGGTGGCGTGGCAGTGGCGGCCGACCAGCAGGTTGGCCAGCATGGTGGCGTTCTCGAACAGCTCGATGTTCTGGAAGGTCCGCGCGATGCCCAGCCTGGCGATCTGGTGCGGCGGCACCTCGGTGATGTCGCGGGTCTCGAAGAACAGCTTGCCCGAGGTCGGATTGTAGAGCCGCGAGATCAGGTTGAAGATCGAGGTCTTGCCGGCGCCGTTGGGGCCGATGATGGTGAAGATCTCGCCCTTCGACACGCTGAAGCTCACGTTGTCGACCGCCTTGAGGCCGCCGAACTGCAGCGAGATGCCGTCGACCGTGAAGAAGCTCATCGGTTGCGCTCCGACTTCACGTAGGTCTTCTGGCGCTTGAAGGTGGCGCGCTTGTAGAGCGGGAAGAGCTGGAAGAAGAGCTTGACCTTGAGCCAGCGCCCGTAGAGCCCGTAGGGCTCGAACAGGATGAACATCATGATGATCAGGCCGTAGATCGCGCCCTTCAGGCCGGCGGCCGAGCCGATCTTGGAGAGCTCGTCGCGCAGGTCGCCGGCGGCGTCCTTGGCCAGGCCGAGCGAGGCGGCGGCGTTGGCGACCAGCACCGGCACGTCGTCCTTCAGCGCCGTCAGGAAGGGATCGACCATGACGATGAAGATCGCGCCGAACACCGCGCCGTGCACGCCGAAGGCGCCGCCGATGATGATCACCATGATGAACTCGATCGACAGCAGCAGGGTGAACATCTCGGGGCTGATGAAGGTCATCTTGTGGGCGAACAGCACGCCGGCCAGCCCGGTGATGCCGGCGCTGATGGCGAACGACTTCACCTTGTAGGCGGCGAGGTCGATGCCCATGCTCTTGCCCGCCGTCTCGCTGTCGCGGATGGCGACGAAGGCGCGGCCGGTGGGCGAGCGCAGCAGGTTCAGCGCCAGCACGATGACGCCCACCAGCACCAGCAGGCAGAGGAAGTAGAACGAGGCGCTGTCGCGCGGCAGCGGCAGGCCGGCGACGTCGAGGGTGCGCACCCGCATGCCCTCGTTGCCGTTGGTCACCGATTCCCAGCGCGCCAGGATCTCCTCGACGATGAAGGCGAAGGCGATGGTGGCGATGACGAGATAGATGCCGTGCAGGCGCAGCGCCGGGAAGCCGACCAGGGCGCCGATCACGCCGGTCAGGATGGCGGCGAGCGGGAAGTAGACGATGAACGGCACGCCGAGGCTCTGCATGTAGGCCGCGGTGTAGGCGCCGATCGCCAGGAAGGCGGCATGGCCGAGCGAGGCCTGGCCGGTGAAGCCGGTCAGGATCATCAGCGCCACGCCGACGATGGCGTAGATGAAGACGAACACCATCTGGCTCTGCAGGTAGCTGCCGGTCAGGAACGGGGCGGCGATCAGCACCGCGATCAGCAGGCCGTAGGACCACCAGTAGCCGCTGTGCTTGAGGATGCGGATGTCCTGGTCGTAGTCGGTCTTGAAGATGAAACGCATGGCCTCAGACCTTCTTGCGCATGCTGGGGCCGAACAGCCCCTGCGGGCGGATCAGCAGCACGGCCAGCAGGACGATGTAGGGCGTGACGTCCTTCCAGCCCTGCGGCAGGTAGAAGCCCGCCAGCGTCTCGATGACGCCGATGATCAGCCCGCCGATCACGGCGCCGGGGATCGAGCCGAAGCCGCCCAGCACGGCGGCCGGGAAGGCCTTGAGCCCGAGCGCCAGGCCGACGTTGGAATGGATGAAGGTGATGGGCGCCAGCAGCACGCCGGCGCAGGCGGCGACCGCGGCGCTGATCGCCCAGATCAGCGACACCACGCGCTTCACCGGGATGCCCATGTAGTAGGCCGCCAGCATGTTCTCCGAGGTGGCGCGCATGGCGGTGCCGAGCCGGGTGTAGTTGAAGAAGAGATAGAGCACGACGCACAGGATCACGGTGGCGACGATCACCGAGAGCTTGTCGTAGGCCAGCACGAGGTCGCCGAGCTTGAGCACGCCGGTCGAGAAGGGCGTGTCGATCTTGAGGTCGTCGGTGCCCCAGATCATGCCGGCGACGGAGCGCAGGAAGTAGCCCAGCCCGATCGTGGCCATGACGATGGAGAATTGCGGGTAGCCCAGGATCGGCCGGATCAGGATGCGCTCGGTCGCCATGCCGAACACGGCCATGCCGCAGACGGCGAACAGGAAGCCCAGCCAGTAGTCGAGGCCCAGCAGCCCGATGAAGGTGAAGACGAAGAAGCCGCCCAGCATCATCAGGTCGCCCTGGGCGAAGTTCACCACCTCGGTTGCCTTGTAGATGAGCACGAAGCCCAGCGCGATCAGGCCGTAGACGCAGCCGAGCGCGATCCCGCTCACCAGCTGCTGGATGAAATCGAGCATTCTCCTACCCTGTACTCCGGCCGTATTTACGGCCTCGCGCTTATGTCGTTTCTTGGCGAATTCGTGACGCGCGCGCCATAAGACATGGCGGTCTCTCTGGGGTCAATGGATTTTCGCCGCGTACCGACTATCGTTGAAGGACGAATTGCAACTGTCACCCCGAGCGCAGCGAGGGGCCTTTGAGGCCGCAGGAAAGGTCCCTCGCTACGCTCGGGATGACAGTGGGCGCGTATCCGATATTGGTGATTCCCGGTACCGGGTCGCGCTACTGTGGCCAATCACTCGACTGCTGCGGAGAATTCCATGTCGCTCGCCGCCGAGCCGGTCGTGCCGACCGCACCGTCCTCGCCGTTCTACACAGAGGAACACGAAGCCTTCCGCCGCACCGTGCGCCGTTTCGTCGAGCGGGAGATCATGCCCCATGTCGACCGGTGGGACGAGGCGGAGGAGTTTCCCCGCGCGCTCTACGCCAAGGCGTCGGCCGCAGGGCTGCTGCAGCTCGGCTTCCCCGAGGACTATGGCGGCGTGCCGACCGATCCCTTCTTCGGCATCGTCAAGGCCGAGGAGATGGCGCGCCACGGCAGCGGCGGCCTGAACGCCAGCCTCAACAGCCACACGATCGGCTGCCCGCCCATTGCCGCGCTGGGGCCGGAATGGATGAAGCGCAGGGTGCTGCCCGAGGTGCTGGCCGGCGAGAAGATCAGCGCGCTCGCCATCACCGAGCCGTCGGGCGGCTCGGACGTCGCCAACCTCAGGACCACGGCGCGGCGCGAGGGCGACCATTATGTCGTGAACGGCTCCAAGATGTTCATCACGTCCGGCATGCGTGCCGACTACTACACCGTCGCGGTGCGCACCGGCGGGCCGGGCGCGTCGGGCGTGTCGCTGCTGCTGATCGAGCGCGACCGCGAGGGGTTCGGCCGCACCAGGCTCAAGAAGATGGGCTGGTGGGCGTCCGACACCGCCCAGCTTTTCTTCGACAATGTGCGCGTGCCGGTCGAGAACCTGATCGGCGTCGAGAACAAGGGCTTCATCGGCATCATGCTGAACTTCAACCAGGAGCGGCTGGGCATGGCGGCCGGCGCCTGCGGCTATGCCAAGGTCTGCCTGGACGAGGCGATCGCCTATGCCCGCGATCGGCACACTTTTGGCAAGCCGCTGATCGCCAACCAGGTGGTGCGCCATCGCCTGGTCGACATGGCGATGCGCATCAATGCGGCGAAGGCGACGCTGGAGCTCCTGGCGTGGCGGGTGGGACAGGGCGAGAAGCCGGTGGCGGAGATCTGCATGCTCAAGAATCTGGCGGCCTCGACCCTGGAATTCTGCGCCAACGAGGCCATGCAGGTCTTCGGCGGCGCGGGCTATCTGCGCGGCGCCAAGGTCGAGCGCATCTATCGCGAGACCAAGGTGATGTCGATCGGCGGCGGCTCGGTCGAGATCATGAAGGACCTCGCGGCGCGCCAGATGGGTCTGTAGGGATGCGTGGCGCTGCTGAAAGGAGAGTCGTATCTGTCACCCCGAGCGCAGCGAGGGGCCTTTGTTCGGCATCGCGAAAGGTCCCTCGCTGCGCTCGGGATGACACCGGGGCCCGTACCGGGCATTTGCGTTTCCAGATATCAGCTAGGAAGATATGACCAAGCCTCCTCTCACCAGCCACGCCGAGCGCCTGGCGCTCTTCCAGGAATGGTTCTCCGACATCATCCCGCACAACAAGGCGCTGGGGCTGAAGGTGCTCGACGCCCGCCGCGGCTTCGCCTCCATGCGGCTCGACTGGCGCGAGGAGCTGGTCGGCAACCCCGAAACCCAGGTGCTGGCGGGCGGGCCGCTGACGGCCATGCTCGACGCCTGCTGCGGCATGGCGGTCGCGACCATGCTCAAGAACCCGGAGCCCTTCGCCACGCTCGACCTGCGCATCGACTATGTGAAGCCGGCGACGCCCGGCCAGGCGGTGATCGCCGAGGCCGAGTGCTACCGCGTCACCCATTCGGTCGCCTTCACCCGCGCCTTCGCCCATCACGGCGATGCCAAGGACCCGATCGCCGCCGCGGCCGGCACCTTCATGCTGGGCACCAAGGGCCAGGCGGTGCGGCCGCGGACGATCGAGCCCATCTCGGGCGCATCATGAGCCCGCTGCTCGAGCGCCTGGCCGAGGTCCGCAAGTCGGGCGACGTGGCGCGGCTCGCCGAGGCCATCCCCTATGCGCGCTGGATGCGCATCGCGCCGGAGAACGGCACCGGCGAGCTCCTGACCCGCATGCGCTATCACGACGCGCTGATCGGCAACACCTTCCTGCCGGCGATCCATGGCGGCACGCTCGGCGCCATGCTGGAGATGGCGGCGATCTTCCACCTCCTGTGGGAGACCGAGACCGAGACCGTCCCCAAGATCGTCAACATCACCGTCGACTATCTGCGCTCGGCGCGGCCGATGGACGTCATCGCCTCGGCCAAGGTGACCAAGCAGGGCCGGCGCATGGTCAATGTCTTCGCCGAAGCCTGGCAGGACGACCGCTCCAAGCCGGTCGCCACCGCCAACGCGCACTTCCTGGTGAAATCCTCCGACGAGGCGCCGCCGTCGCTCTGACCCGGCATCAGGCCAGCGGGTTGGCCAGGTCGATGCCGTAGCGCTTGGCGTTGCGCGCCATGTAGGCATCGCGCGCTTCCACGGCCTCGCCGCGCACCGCCGCGTCGACCATGTCGAGATAGGTGTGCCAGCCCATGGCGTTCAGCTTCACGAAGCGCTCCATCACGGGCAGGTGCTCGAGCGTGAGCGCGACCGCGCTCTCCTGCGGCGCCAGCGTCACGGTCAGGTAGGATTCGGGATAGGGCGAGACCTCGTCGCCGGGGTTGAACACGTTCCAAGTGTAGGCGAGCTTCTGCAGGGGTGCCCACTGCGTGACCACGCCCCTGATGTGGCCGCCCATCAGCTCGACCTTGCCGCCGGCCTGCGGCTCGATGCCGCCGCTCCCGTACCAGCCGGGCAGCCAGCGCGTGTCGGTCAGCGCCGCCCAGACCTTCTCGACCGGTCCCGGCAGCAGGCGGTCGAAGCGCACCATATGCGCATGCGTGAATTGCGCGCCTTCGGTCATGTACTTTTCCGCCTGTTGCATTAAACAACGCCTCGCATGGACTACGATTCCCTCAGGACCGAGCGCGACGATATCGTGCGCGACAGCGCCGATTTCGAGGCCTATCGCCGGCCCGGCGACCTGATCGATTCACAGCACCCGAAAATCGGCGCCTATGCAAGGCGCGTGGCGGGAGAAGGCAGTGACCGTGAGAGGGCGTTGCGCCTCTACTACGCCGTGCGCGACGACCTGCGTTACGACCCCTACAGCACGCCGATGAAGCGCGAGGCCTACCGCGCCAGCACCACGTTGGCGGCGGGGCACGGTTATTGCGTGAACAAGGCGGGGCTGATGGCGGCGGTGTGCCGCGCCGTCGGCATCCCGGCCCGTGTCGGCTACGCCGACGTGCGCAACCACATGACCACCCAGCGGCTTTCCGACCTGATGGGCAGCGACGTCTTCTATTATCACGGCTACACCGAGGTCTGGCTCGACGGAAGCTGGGTCAAGGCCACGCCCGCCTTCAACAGGGAGCTGACCGAGCGCTTCGGCCTCAGGCCCCTCGACTGGGACGGCGTCTCGGACTCGATCTACCATCCGTTCGATCTCGGCGGACGGCGGCACATGGAGTATCTCGCCTATCGCGGGGTCTTCGCCGACATCCCGTTCGACGAGATCCGCGACGCCTTCCGGCACTATTACCCGCGCATGACGCGGCAGCAGGAGGAGATGCCGCTCGACGGCACGCTGGGTGGCGATTTCGGCGCAGAAGGTGCGTTGGAAGCGACCAGGAAGTGAGTCTCGTCCCGCGTTCGGCCGGCTACGTCGCCCTGTTGGTGGCGCTGGGCAGCTTCGGCCCGCTGACCATGAGCATCTACACGCCGGTCATGCCCTCGGTCGGCGCCGACCTGGGCGCCGGCGCCGAGGCCGTGAAGCTCACGCTGACCACCTACATGCTGGGCTTCGCCGTGGGCCAGCTCTTCTACGGGCCGCTCAGCGACCGCTACGGCCGCCGGCCGGTGCTGCTGGGCGGCCTGGTCTTCTTCACCGTCGCCACCTTCGCCTGCTCCTTCGCGGCATCGGTCGGCGGCCTGATCGGCCTGCGCGTCCTGCAGGGCCTGGGCGCGGCGTCCGGCTCGGTGCTGGGCCGCGCGCTCACGCGCGACGCCTACTCCTTCCACGAGATGCCGCTGGTCATGAGCTGGATCTCGCTCGGCCAGAACATCGCGCCGTCGCTGGCGCCGACGGTCGGCGGCTTCCTCGGCGAATGGGCGAGCTGGCGCGCGACCTTCTGGTTCGTCGGCGCCTTCGGGACGATCCTCGTCGTCGTCACGCTGGTGGGCCTCGGCGAGACCAACAAGTACCGCAGCGACACCATCCATCTCGGCAACCTGTGGCGCAGCTCGCGCGAGATGCTGCGCGACCGGCATTTCCTGGGCAACGTGCTGACCCTGGGGTTCGCCTTCGCCATCAATTTCGGCATGCTGGCGGGCGTTCCCTTCATCCTGCAGGAGCATCTCGGCTTCTCGCCGCGCGAATTCGGCCTGATCGTGCTGCTCTCGGTCGGCGGCTTCACCGCCGGCACCCTGGTCAACAACCGCCTGGTCGGCCGCGTGCCGCCCATCGCCATCATGCGCGCCGCCGGCTGGTTCCATGTCGCGGCGCTGTCGGTCATGGCCGCTCTTTCGCTCTCCGGCATCGTCACCTGGTGGGCCATCGTCGGCCCGCACATGATGCTGAGCTTCGGCACGGGCATGATCGTGGCCAACGCCAATGCCGGCGCCGTCGGCCTGTTCCCCAGGCTCGCCGGCACGGCCTCGTCGCTGGCCGGCCTGGCGCAGATGGGCATGGGCTCGCTGGGCACGATCACGGTCGCGATCCTGACCTGGGTCGGCAACCGCCATGTCGCCATGCCGCTGGTGATCGGCCTGATGCCGTTCGCGCTCCTCACGGTGCTGAGCGCGCGGCTGTTGCGCACGACGCCGCGCGCCCCGAAACTGGCTTAATAAGGAGAGGGAGTGAAGGAGATGCCCGATATGCTGAAGGACAAGGTCGTGCTGGTCACCGGCGCCGGCGGCGGCATCGGCCGCGAGATGGCGCTGCTGGCGGCAAGGGAAGGCGCCAGGGTGGTGGTGAACGACCTGGGCGGCGCCGTCGACGGCGAGGGCGGCGGCAGCACGACGCCGGCCCAGAAGGTTTGCGACGAGATCGCGGCGGCGGGCGGCAAGGCCGTGCCCAACGGCGACAGCGTCGCCGATCCGGCGGGCGCCGAGCGCATGGTCAAGGCCGCGGTCGAGAATTTCGGCAGGATCGACGGCGTCATCAACAATGCCGGCATCCTGCGCGACCGCATCTTCCACCGCATGAGCCACATGGACTGGAAGATGGTGATCGACGTGCACCTGAACGGCGCGTTCAACGTCAGCCGCGCCGCCGCCAACTACTTCAAGGAGCAGAAGTCGGGCGCCTTCGTGCACTTCACCTCGACCTCGGGGCTGGTCGGCAATTTCGGCCAGGCCAACTACTCGGCGGCCAAGATGGGCATCGTCGGCCTGTCGCGCTCCATCGCGCTCGACATGGCGGCCTTCAACGTCCGCTCCAACTGCATCTCGCCCTTCGCCTGGACGCGCATGATCGGCACCATCCCGGCCGACACCGAGGCGCAGAAGGCGAGGCTCGAGCGCTCCAAGAAGATGACGCCGGCCAAGATCGCGCCCATGGCGGTGTTCCTGCTGAGCGACGCCGCCGACGGCGTCACCTCGCAGATCTTCGGCGTGCGCATGAACGAGATCATGCTGTTCAACGCCAACCGCCCGGTGCGCTCGGTGCACAATTCGGAAGGCTGGACCCTGGAAAGCATCGCCGAGCAGGCCGTGCCGTCGATGAAGCCCTTCTTCACCGACCTGAAGCGCTCGCCCGAGTATTTCACCTGGGATCCCGTCTAGCACTCCCTCTCAAGTTCCTCTCCCCCGACAGGGGGAGAGGCTAGGAGAGGGGGCCTCAAAGGTTGTGCGCAACCCCCTCACCCAACCTCTCCCCCTATTGGGGGAGAGGAGCCTGAACGGCAGCAGCGTAGGAGTCGAACTGTGAAGAACGAACCGAAGATCGATGCCGACGAGGTGCTCGAGGGCATCGTCGAATGGGTCACCATCGAAAGCCCCAGCCACGACGGCAAGGCGGTCAATGTCGTGGTCGACAAGGTCGAGGGCCAGTTCCGCGATCTCGGCCTCAGGCTCGAGCGCACGCCGGGAGTCGACGGCTTCGGCGACATCCTCGAATGCAAAACGCCGCCGCACATGAGCACCGGCGAAGGCCGCGGGGGCAAGGGCATCCTGGTGCTGGCCCATCTCGACACCGTGCATCCCATCGGCATGATCGAGAAGGATCTCAGGGTCCGCCGCGAGGGCGACAGCATCTTCGGGCCCGGCATCTACGACATGAAGGCGGGCGGCTACATCGCCTACTACGCGCTGCGCCACCTGGTCCGGCAGGGCAGGAAGACCAGGCTGCCGGTGACCTTCCTGTTCATTCCCGAGGAGGAGGTCGGCAGCCCGACCTCGCGGGCGCGCATCGAGGCCGCCGCGAAGGACCACAAGTATGCGCTGGTCATGGAGCCCGGCCGCGACGGCGACAAGGTCGTGACGTCGCGCAAGGGCGTCGGCCGCTTCGTCATGACGGTGAAGGGCCGCGCCTCGCATGCCGGCGTCCGCCACGAGGATGGCCGCAGCGCCATCCTGGAGATGGCGCGCCAGATCCTGCGCATCGAGGGCCGCACCGACTATGCGCGCGGCATCACCTGCAATGTCGGGCTGGTCAGGGGCGGCACGGGCGTCAACGTGGTGTCGGCGGAATGCACCGCCGAGATCGACCTGCGCGTGCCCAGCCCGCAGCTCGCCGAGGAGATGACGCACTGGTTCCTCGGCCTCGAGCCGATCGGCGCCGATGTCGAGGTGAGCGTCACCGGCGGCATGAACCGGCCGCCCTACCAGAAGGATGCCGGCATCGCCGCGCTGTTCGGCAAGGCGCAGGCGATCTACCGCGAGATCGGCAAGGAGCTGCAGGACGTGCCGCTGACCGGCGGCGGCAGCGACGGCAACTTCACCGCCGCGCTCGGCATCCCGACCCTCGACGGGCTGGGCGCCGACGGCAAGGGCGCCCATGCCGCCTACGAGCAGATCTACTATTCGTCGCTCGTGCCGCGCACCTATCTCTGCGCGCGCCTGCTGGAGACGCTCGACTGATGGTCACGATCTTCCACGTGCCCGACTCGCGCTCGCTGCGCGTGCTGTGGACCCTGGAGGAGATGGGCGTGAAGGCCGACGTGAAGTCGCTGCCGTTCCCGCCGCGGCGCCTGCAGCCGGACTATCTCGTCGATCAATCCGTCCGGCACGGTGCCGGCGATGGTCGACGGCGATCGCGTCATGACCGAGTTGCTGGCGATCTGCGAGGTCCTGGTCGCCAGGCACGGCAACACGTCGCTGGTGGTCGCGCCCGGCGATCCCGAGCGCGCGCCCTTCCTGCAATGGCTGTGGTACGGCGAATTGACCATCATGCTGCCGCATCGGCATGATCTCGCGCGTCGAGCGGCTGAAGACGCCCGGCCCGGCGACCGACGCCATCCTGGCCGATGCGCGCGAGACCTTGTCGGGCCGGCTGCGGCCGCTGGAGGAGCGCCTCGACGGGCGCGACTTCCTGGTCGCCGGCCGGCTGACCCTGGCCGACATCTCCGTCGGCTTCGCCCTGCACATCGCCACCGTGTTCGGCCTCGCCCGGATGCTGGGCCCGCGCACCGGCGCCTACTACGAGCGCCTGCGCACGCGCCCCGCCTTCGCCAGGGCCGCCGCGGTCCAGTAGAACACGGCTGTCGCCCCGAGCGCAGCGCCTGCCCCGGGCGAAGCCGAAGGGAGGGCCTTTGAGGAACGCGCGATGACTGCCACCACGCGACGTATGGTGCGTTGGGCTACGCCCGCCATTGTCCTGCTCTGCTCTGCCTGTGCAACCGGCGCACAGCGCGAGGCCGCCCGATTGAACGAGGCGACACGGATGGCCGTTTCGGATGGGGTTGCGGCCCGCAATCGAGCGGCGGCACTGCCGTCCTATCAGATACTCAAGGACAAGCTCGCCCCGTTGGATGGCAGTCCGCCATCGATGGCCTTGCTCGCCAACCGGGATAGGCCAAATCCCGAGGAAGTGGCGGCGCTTCTCGACTTCCACCGTGACGGAATCTCGCCGGCAAGAGCCGCCATGCTGCAGGACCTGGCGAAGGTTCATCCGGCGCTGGTTGCTGCGGCGGCCGAAACCGCCGCCGATTCGGATCGGGAGTATGCGCGGCTTGTTCGACGCGAGATCAGTTGGGGCGACGCGGCGGCAGGCACGGTCCGGCGCACCGCCGAGCTACGGGAAAAGATGATGCGCGTCGGGCAGCAAATCGACACGCAACTGACTGTTGCCCACGTTTACGAACTCCAGCAACGGCAGGCAGCGATGGCGGCTGCGGGAGCAGCTTTGCGGGAATGGGGAGCCCAGCAACAGTTGATCCATGGGCAGAACCGCCCACCCACGGTCGACTGCCGGTACATCGGCCCGATTCTGAACTGCACATCGTCCTGACCTGCTGAAGCTTGACTCGATAGCCCCTGGCCGGACGACGCTGGGATCGTTGCAGTCACCAGCACTCGACCCTGAACCGCGGCCGGCGGTGCGGCCAAGGTTCCGGGGACGCCGAAGGCATTTGGCTTTCCGCGCGGAGTGCGATAAGGCGCGCATTCCACTCCAGCCATCGGACACCTTGCTGTGCGCACCGCCATGATCGACCGCAGACAATCGCCCCTTTTCACCTGGATCGGCCGCGTCCTCGGCGCGCTCGTCGTCATCGCCCTGCTGGCCGACGCCGGGGTGACGCTGTTTGCACCGGACCTCAACCGGGCGAACATGGAGGAGACCGGCTTCCCTGCCCATCTCGCGCCCGCATTGGGCGTCATCATGCTCCTTTGCGCGGCCGTGTACGCCTATCCGCCCACGGCCATGCTGGGGGCGATCCTTGTGACCGGCTTCCTGGGCGGTGCGATCTGCCTCCATTTCCGCATCGGAGCGCTCGGCGACGCAGCGCAGGTCATTTGCCTCCTGCTCGGCGCCCTGGCGTGGGCAGGCTTGTACTTCCGGGATCCCCGTATGCGGGCGCTCCTGCCGGTGAGGCGGCAGATGTAGATCGCCGGGCCATCGGGCCCGCGCCTGAAATCGTTGCGACGGAATCGCCCTGTGCGATTGCCCGGCGTGCGTGCCGAGCCACGGTTCTGACGGCGCCCTTTGTCGTCGGCTCCAGGCCGGGCTACGCTGGCCCGGCAAGGTCGGATAGAACCCGGGAGAGGAGACGCGAGCCATGCGCACTAGCTTTTCCGTCAACGACATGACCATCCACCGGATCGTCGAGCAGGAGAGCGGCTTCACGCCGATGCTCGACTTCCTGCCGACCTTGTCGAAGGAAACCCTCGGCGAGAACCTCGCCTGGCTGGCGCCCGGCGGCTATGACAGCGCGAGCGGGAATATCGTGCTGTGCTTCCAGTCGTATGTCGTCAAGACGCCGCACCATAATATCCTGGTCGACAGCTGCATCGGCAACGACAAGAACTTCCCGCTGCGGCCGGCCTGGAACAAGAAGAACGACGGCAACTGGATGACTGCGCTCAGGGCTGCCGGCCTCGGCGTCGAGGACATCGATTTCGTGATGTGCACGCATCTGCACGGCGACCACGTCGGCTGGAACACGCGGCTGGAGAACGGCCGCTGGGTCCCGACCTTTCCCAAGGCGCGCTACCTGTTCTCGAAAAAGGAATACACCTACTGGAGCGAGATCCACCAGAAGACGCCGCTCGACCAGATCACCGACAGCGTGCTGCCGATCATCGAGGCCAACCGGGCCGAGCTGGTCGGCAGCGACCATGCGCTCAACGACCATGTCCGGCTGAGCCCGACGCCGGGCCACACGCCCGACCATTTCGCGGTCTGCGCCGGCAAGGGCTCCGACGCCGCGGTGTTCACCGGCGACCTGATCCATTCGCCGATCCAGGCCCGCTATCCCGACCTGGTCATGCGCGTCGACACCGACCGCGACCAGGCTGTCCGGACGCGCCGGGATTTCCTCGAGCGCTACTGCGACACCGACACCTTGTGCTGCACCATGCACTTCCCGTCGCCTTCGGTCGGCCACATCAAGCGCTGGGGCGACGGCTTCCGGCTGGAATACGCAAAGGCCTGAAGATGCGGACCCGCGCGTTTGAATCACTTCCTCCACACGCTTGGCGTGGGGAGGTGGCCCGCAGGGCCGGAGGGGTCATGGGCGACCGTACTGCTGCTCATGACCCCTCCGCGCCGCTGCGGTCAAAAGCGCTGCGCCGGCCCGTCGGTTTGGGTCGACCGGTCTTCTCCTCTATCATCCTGCGCGTTGGCGCGGCGCCCTTGGCGTCGCCCCGGGAGGCTGCATGGCGCTGCTCATCGTCAAGCTGGACAGGATCATCGGCAATGCCCAGGCATGGCACGACGCGTTCAAGGAGCAGAGTCCCGATCTGCCCATTCGCATCTGGCCCGATGCGGGCGAGTTGAAGGACATCGAATATCTCGCGTTCATGCATCCGGATTTCGACCTGCTTCCGGCCTTCCCCAACCTGAAAGCCATGTTCAGCCGCGCGGCCGGAGTCGAGGACATCGTCAGGCATCCGAAACTGCCGAAGGTCCCGCTCGGCAAGGTGGAACCACCGGGCGGCGATCCGATGATGACGGAATACGTCGTCATGCACGTCTTGCGCCTCCATCGCGATATGCCTGCCTACCAGGCGGCCCAGGCGAATCGGCAATGGCGCAGGGCGCCGATGATCCGGCCCGAGCAGAGGCGCGTGGGCTTTCTCGGCTTCGGAATGATGGCCAGGGCGCCGGCGCTGGTCCTGCAGTCCCTGGGCTTCAAGGTCTCCGCCTGGGTCCGTTCGCCGCGGCAGGCCGCGGAGGTCCCCATCTTCCACGGCCGCGATCAGCTTGCGCCGTTCCTCGGTCAGACGGATATCGCCGTCTGCCTGTTGCCGCTGACGGCGGAAACCGAGGGCATCTTCTGCGCGCGCACGTTTGCCATGATGCCGAGAGGAGCCATGCTGGTGAATGTCGGGCGCGGCAAGCACGTGGTGGACAAGGACTTGATCGCCGCGCTCGATTCGGGACAGTTGTCATACGCCGCATTGGACGCGCTTTGGCCCGAGCCGCTGCCGCCGGACAGCCCGCTTTGGCTTCATCCCAGGGTTACGCTGATGCCGCACGTGGCGCGGCGGCCGACCGTGGCCCAGCTCGTCACCGAGGTCGTCGCGAACATCCGCAGCCTCGAGGCCGGAGGGAAGCTCCTGCAGGAAGTCGACGTCACGCAGGGCTACTGATCGGTCTGCCCGTCAGAACGCACAGACGGCGAGAATCCGGAAGGTCTCGCTCCCGCAGTCTTGACAGGACAAGGTGATGTCCGCCGCTCCAGCGCACGCGATGGAGTGCGCGGGCGGCTCCTGAGCCTCCGCGCCCCTTGATGCTCGCCTGTGCCGCTGTCTATGGCGGTCAAGTCATTGGATCGGTGGTCGAGGATCGGATCCCTGAGGATCGGATCCCCGAGGCTTGCCGCGCGGCCGGTTAGCCGCGGACAGGCGGAGCCGGAGGCGGTGGCGAGGGCGGCGGCGTCGCGGCAACCGGTTGCGGCGGCGGGGGCGCCGGCTGCGAGGAGCATCCCGCGACCAGCACCGCTGGAATCACGGCGGCAATCAGCGCGGCATTGCGCAACTGCCTGAGGCAGGCGATTTTCTCGGCAACGTCGGACATCCGTTCCTCCACGGTTGAGGGACCCAGGTATGATACAACGAATCGAACACAATCGGAACACAATCGGAACACAATTGGACGGTCATAAAACGTCGACGGGCCGTTCTGGTTCCCGCCCCGTGCACAAAAAATATCGGCTTTGGCGGCCGCAACTCCACGGGCCGGTCCCGACCGCGGACACACCGGAAGCCGATCGATGAAAATCTTGCTTTTACGGCCGCTTGAAGCAAGCTCGTTGTGGAGGGCACGATTGTTCCAGAGGTCATCGTGTGAAGGTTTTGTGTACCCTCGAGTCGAAGCCGCGAACGCGTACCGCCATTTTCCACCGGCGGCAGCGCAGGTCGTGGCGGGATCACGCGGTCGGCAGGGCTGTCTTGTTCCCATCCCGCCGCCCCTCCACGCGAGGCCTTCTGGCACGCGTCGGACTGATCGCCGGCGCCGCGATTGCGCTCGCCACGGCATGTACGCCTGCCGAGCCGACAGCTCTTGCGGCCGACCAGGAGCCAGTGGCCTTCGTGTCGGCGCCGTCCGCCCCGATGGTGGCGTCTGCCAGGACCAAACTCGGCGAACTGATCGAGAGCGCGCCCACGTCGGTCGTCGCGGGTGAACGGCTGAACGTCGAATTGCTGCGACGCTTCTACGCGCGCCACGGCTTTGCCCCGGTCTGGACGAGCCGTCGGTCGCAAGCGGATTCACTGATGAATGCCGTGTTGCGCGCCGGTGATCATGGCCTCGCCCCTGAACTGTTTCACGCGGAGTTGCTGCGCTCGCCGGAAACGTTGCCGGCGCTCGACCGGGAACTGTTGCTGTCGGATGCCTTCCTGTCCTATGCCGACGCGCTGGCACGCGGGGTCATGCCGGCCGAGCGCCGAAGAGATGACGAGGTTCTGACGCCTGAGCCGATCGATGTCGCGGCCGTGCTCGACGCCGCTGTCGCCAGCCCCGATCCCGCGGCGGTGATCGAGGCACTGGCGCCGACCACGCCGACCTACCGGTCGCTGCGCCAGGCTTTGCAGGATCTTCACGCGGGCATCCCGGTTCGCGGCAAGACCGCGACGAGCCGGCTGCGCGAGATCGAGGTCAACCTCGAACGCGAACGCTGGCTGCCGCGGCGGCTGCCGGCGGACCGCGTCTGGGTCAACGTTGCCGACGAGAGCCTGACGCTGTACCGCGACGATCGGCCGGTTTTCTCCACGCGGGTCATTGTCGGCCAGGACGAGAGACGCAATCAGAGCCCGGAGTTCCAGGCGTCGATCGACGGCGTTTTCTTCAGCCCGCCATGGAACATCCCGGATGACATCGCCACCAACGAGATCCTGCCGAAGGCCAGTCGCGACCCGAATTATCTGGCGCGGCACAACATGGTCATGCTGCCCGACGGCGGGCTGCAGCAGATGGCGGGAGCCAACTCGGGGCTCGGACAGGTGATGTTCTACATGAAGAACCGGTTCGACGTTTACCTGCACGATACCCCGTCGAAGAATCTGTTCGGCCGCGACGACCGCCGCATCAGTCATGGATGCATCAGGGTGGAGGATCCACGGAAGTTGGCCGCTCTGCTGATGCAGCAACCGATCGATGCGATCGATCAGGCGATCGCGACCGGCACCACCATCTGGCGTGTTCTGCCGAAGCCCGCGCCGGTATTCGTGGTGTACGAGACGGCGTTCGCGGATGTCGATGGCAGGTTGCAGTTTCGCGCGGATGTCTACGGGCGCGACGCCGGGATCTGGAAGTACCTGGCTCCGAAGGCGCAAGCGGTCGCGCAACGCGACGCGCCCTCCAGGGATTGACGGCTCCGTCGGACGGGCGCGCCCGGTCGACCCGAAGGTGCCCACCGCTCTCGCCATCGATGAGCCGGGCCGTGATACGATCCCGACAGCCGATTGACCGAGGCCATGCCGTTCAGTGTCGCGGACACGGTCGCGATGCCGGCGCGCCCGCAGCGACACGGGGTGGGCAACAGGAGGTGCCGATGCAGACCATCGTCGAGGACCGCCGCCTGCCGGTCGAGGTCGATGCCCAGCCGGTGGTCCAGGCGGCCGCCGCGCTCAAGCCGACCGTGCGCCACTACCACGACGAGATCGAGCGCGAGCAGCGGCTGTCGCCCGCGCTGGTCGAGCAGATGCACGCGGCGGGCTTCTACCGTCTGCTGCTGCCGCGCTCGCTCGGCGGCCTGCAGGCCGATCCGCTGACCTACATCCGCGTCGTCGAGCTCCTGGCCGAAGGCGCGGGCTCGGTCGGCTGGAACGTCGCCAACAACGGCGTCGGCCAGCTGGTCACGCTCGGCCTCCCGGACGACGGCGTGCAGGAGATCTATCCCAAGGGCCATCGCACTGTGATCGCCGGCACCGCGGTGCAGGGCGGCGGCCAGGCGGTGGCGGTCGAGGGCGGCTATCGCGTCAGCGGGCGCTGGACCTTCGGCAGCGGCTGTCATGAAGCCGCCTGGATGCTGGGCAGCTTCCAGATCCTCGACGACGGCCAGCCGCGCCGCCGCGACGACGGCGGCACCTTCTGGCGCGGCCTGTTTCCGCGCGCCGAGGTCGAGGTCATTCCCGGCAGCTGGGAGGTGAGCGGGCTGCGCGGCACCGGCAGCTTCGATTGGACGGTGAGCGATTTCTTCCTGCCGGAGCGGCGCACCATGCTCCATGCCGGCGTGCCGCTCGACAACCAGTGGGGCCATTGGCCGGGCCTCACCTACGCCCTGCCGGCCCAGGCCTGGGTCGGGCCGCACCAGTGCGCGGTGATCACCGGGCTGGCGCGCGCCGGCATCGACGCGCTGGTCGAGCTGGCCGCCGACAAGACGCCACGCGGCCGCACCGGCCGGCTGTGCGACAATCCGCAGGTGCAGGACGCGGTCGGCCGCGCCGATGCCATCCTCAATGCCGGACGCCTCTATCGCAACGCCATGATCGCCGAGCTGTGGCATGCGCTCGCCCAGGGCCGCGAGACCACGCTCGAGCAGCGCGCCCGCTGCCGGCTTGCCGCGGTGCATGCCGGCGACTGCGCCCGCCAGGCGATGGACCTGATGTTCCGGCACGGCGGCAGCACCTCGTTCAAGACCGCGAGCAGGCTGGCCGAAGTGTGGCGCGATCTGCAGGTGGTCGGCCAGGCGGCGACGCTCGCGCCGGAGTGGTATCCGATCGGCGGCCGCGCCTTCCTCGGGCTCGACCCCGGCCCGCGGCTGCGTTAGTCGGCGGCAGGTGGGTTGGTCACCTCGTGGAACGGGCAACGTGTGGAAAACGCACGCGAGGGATTGTCACCTTGCTGACTCATGGTGTACCTCGCTGATTTCAAGGTCGTGCTGCGCTATGCCGCCGAAGCTCGAGCCTCATCCTTCAAGGCGTTCATTGCCTTGATATAAGGGATGGGCCCATAGCTGATGCGCGCCACACCGAGCTCCGCGAGCCGCTTTGCCGGCGACAGGCCATCCATGACCATGACATTGACAGGCAAGTGAGCATTATCGCTGATCTTCTTGATCAAGCCATCGTCCGTGAGACCCGGTATAAAGAGACCAGATGCGCCTGCGTCTTTGTAGAGTTTTGCTCGCTCGAGGGCTTCCTCGGCGAGTCTCCTCGGATTGCCGTCACCAAAGAACAGATCCGTGCGCGCATTGATGAAGAGGTCCACACCTTGCTTCTTAGCCGCGTCTCGAACTGCTGCTATCCGCTGTGCCTGACGCTCGGGCGCATAGAGACCATCGCCGTGGACGACCCGGTCTTCGAAATTGATGCCGATGACGCCTAGGTCGATAAGCCGAGACACGTTCTTCGCGAGGACGACATCGTCTTCGCTGTAGCCGCCCTCGAAGTCTACCGTCACCGGAAGATCAACGGTCGTTGCAATCCCGGCGATGATCTGTTCGACGAACGAGAGTGGTATGTGCTCACCGTCGCGGAAGCCCTGCGCCTCTGCAACTGACCAGCTGCTCGTCGCGATCGCCTTGGCCCCGGCGCTCTGAATAACTTTAGCAGTCCCAGCGTCCCATGCGTTGAAGAGGATGAGCGGTGTACCCTTGGTGTGAAGCGCAGCGAACTGTTTCGCCTTTTCTGCTTGGGTCATATCAACCTCCGTATGCCTAGCATATCGCCATCCCGTAGGCGCATCCGACATAGGGCGGATCAGCATAACCAGCCTTGCGGCCGCCGGTGAGTTGGGCTCCAGCGCACTACCGGTTATGCCGATGCAACCACAAAGCCGGCGCGTGGAAAATGCACGCAAACCTCGCCGATCTCACGATCACTGCGTCGGATCACGATTTCATGGACGTCCGAGGCGACCAATTCACCGACAACCGGGTCGCGTCCAGTATCGTCCGGCGTGACGGTAACCGTCTGGCCAGGTTTCCGACCGATGGGATCCTGCGGATCGACGATCGCCTCGGCGATCGACGTGGCATCCCTTGCTACATCAAGCGCTTGTTGCGCGCTCATTTGGCTTCGGCTGCCATGGCCGATAGCCGCAATGCGCTCAGCCCAGGTCAGGAGCCTCGGAAAGCCATCGAGCGGCGCTGCCGCCGATCCGAAATTCCGTCGCAAGAACCAAACCGGATGATAGGCGGCGAGATCGGCGAGGCCAGCGGAAGGGCCTTGCAAGAACGAGCGCCCGTCAGCCAGCGTCTGATCCAGCCAATCGAAATGCGCGCGCAGCTGATCAAGCAGATTGGGCACCGCCGCCATCATTGCGATGGGATCGATATTTCGACCGGAGAACTTGGCCCGGTCTTCAAGAAACCCCTCAGGCAACATTTCGCGTTTCTTCGCGAACGCGATGCTGACAGCCGGGCTAAAGGTTGTCTTCTCGGCCCACCAGGCAAGCGCGTCGGCTGCGCCGTGGCCGGCGGGATAAAAGGTCGGAGTGGGGTACCGGCGCTCGAGTTCGCGCATGATCAACTGGCTGTCGCAGTAGATGTCCGCGCCAATCTGCAGAACCGGCGTCTTGCGATAGCCTCCCGTCAGCGCAGTCAGATTCGGTTTCGGCATGATCTGGGGAAGCTCGACCGATGCCCAGGCAAGGCCCTTGAGGCCAAGCCCGGTCCGAACTTTCTCTGCATAAGGAGAAGTGTCGTAATGGTGCAAGATGATGTCGGTCACGGGAGGGACCCTACTGTTAGCCGATTGCATGGACACGATAGTACGCATGCTCACTCCGAAGCCTAGTGCCTTTCCGGGATGGAGTCCGATTCCGGCGAGCAACGCTACAACGCCCTTGCTACATCTAAGCGAGAAGATACGCCTAGGTAGAGACGAGATACGGATGTTCGGGTTGGCGCAGATTCAGATCAGAGATATGGGCGACGTGGCCCATGCCGAGAAGGTCATGGAACGGCTGGGCATGGCGCATCATTTCGAGGCGATGTTCGATGTTGAGGCCGGTGACTATTGGCCGAAGCCACATCGGCCGATCTACGACAAGCTGGTCGCCAAGCATGGCGTCGATCCCCGCCGCGCCGCCATGATCGACGCGGTCAATCTCCGGCCCGCCGCCGACATGGGCATGCGCACAGTGTGGGTGCACACCGAAAAAAGCGTCAAGCGCGCCGCCAGCACTGATCTAAGCCATATCCACCATCAGACCGACGATCTCGCCACCTGGCTGGCCGAGTGGGTGACGCAAAGGAGAGCATCATGAAGAGCTTGATCCTGGGTGCCGGCGCGATCGGCGGCTATCTCGGTGGCCGCCTGCAGCAAGCCGGCGCTGATGTCACCTTCCTGGTTCGTCCGGCCCGTGGCGCCGCCCTTGCCCGGGACGGCCTGGTCATCAAGAGCACCAAGGGTGACATCACGCAAAAGGTGAAGACCGTCGGCAGTGGCAGCGAAGGCGGCCCGTACGACCTCGTTGTGCTGAGCAACAAGGCCTATGATCTCGATTCGGCGCTCGACGCGATTGCTCCGGCGGTCGGAGCTAACACCACCGTCATGCCGCAGCTGAACGGCATGCGCCACGTCGACATCCTGACCAAGCGCTTCGGCGAGGCCAAGGTCGTGGGCGGCGCGGCGCGCATCAGCGTCACGCTCTCCGACAAAGGCGAGGTACTCCACACCAGCCCGATGGCCGTCTTCACCTTCGGCGAGCTCAGCGGCAAGCCGCCTCGGGCCGCGCTGGTCTCGCTCGATGCCGCCTTCAAGAAGTCGGGCGTCGATGGCGGCCTCAGTCCCGACATCGTCCAGGATCTGTGGGACAAGTGGGTCTTTCTCTGCACCTTCGCCGCGATGTGCTGTTTGTTGCGCGGCACGTCGGGCGACATGATGGAGGCGAGCGAAGGCGAGGCGATCCTGACCGAGGCGGCCGCCGAGTGCCGCAAGGTGGCAGCCGCCGCCGGCCACGACGTCAGCCAGCAGGTGAGCCTTGGGGTCATGACGCAGCGCGGCGCGCGCTTCGCTGCTTCCATGCTGCACGATCTCGAGAAAGGGGCATTGGTCGAGGCCGACCATGTCGTGGGCGACATGATCGACCGGGCGAAGAAGGCGGGCATCGCGACGCCAATCCTGCGGCTCGCCTATGCCCATTTGCAGGTTTATCTGGCGCGGCGTGCGCGCGGCGGGCTCGCCTCCGGGGCTCGATAAACCAGCACCCGATAGGTCAGCAGCAGGCAAGCGCGCGAAAGAATTCGCGAATTGGCACTGCGTCACATCGAATTCGAGCGCCTGCCTGTTGTAGCGGTGCATCTCGACCGGGACATCCTTCTCGGTGTTTTCGGCCATCGCTGTATGCATAGCGGCCCATTTGCCGCGCAGGCTGCCATCAACGCCTTCGCCTATGGTGCGCTCGCAGCACCGACCCGAAACCTTTGCCTGGATGCGCGTCTAAGCGAGCAGCGATACCTTTGGATCGATGAGGTAGTCGTCGAGTACGGTCATCCTCATTGCCTCCGACCGGGTCGACTTCATGGCGCATTCGGCTTGAATTTCGGCGCTGCCTAATCTCCGTAGGGGCTCGTCCATAAACTTCTGCGAACACCGCGTTAAAGCGTCGGAGACTGCCGAATCCGGCGAGAATAGCTATTTCCATCATCGATTTGTCGGTCTCATCGATGAGCCGTTTCGCTCGTTGAACGCGGGCCGTCCTTGCTACCGCGCTGGGACTCGCCTTTAGGTGCCGAGCGAACAGGCGATCAAGTTGGCGGCGGCCCATGCCGAGCCGCTCGGCAAGTTTCTCGACCGACGATCCCTTCTCGTCGAGCGCGCCATCCTCGACGATAAGCCGTATCGCGCGCTCGACCGTTGCCCGGCTTCCGATCCAGGCACTGGAAAATGGCGCAGTCTCGGGACGGCACCGCAGACACGGCCGAAATCCCGCCATTTCAGCAGCCGCGGCGGACGGAAAAAACTGAACGTTAGTCGACCTTGCGGGGCGAACGGGGCAGACCGGTCGACAATACATACCGGTGGTCCGGACTCCGGTGAAAAACCGGCCGTCGTAGCTAGGATCACGCGCGACGCGCGCGCGCTCACATTCTGCAACATTCAGCGGCATCGCAGCCGATCATACCTGTCCGTCGTCAGAACAATTGGCGCCGAGCGGGGCGTAGATTAGCGGAGTGTTGGCCTCGTCTGGAGGTTGATGTTAGGCGGCGAGTTTGCGGTGCTGCAAGCGCCGATGTTCGATGGTCTGCCGTTTGATCCTTTCGCGCTGTTGGATGATGGCCTCGGCCCTGCCGAAGTAGGCGTCGGCGGGCGTCACGTTGTTCAGGCTCTCGTGGTAGCGCCGGTGATTGTAGTGCTCGACGAACGCCGCGATCTGGCGTTCGAGGTCTCCGGGCAGGAAGTAGTTCTCCAGCAGGATGCGGTTTTTCAGCGTCTGGTGCCAGCGCTCGATCTTTCCCTGGGTCTGCGGATGGAACGGGGCGCCGCGAACATGGCTCATGTGCTGGGCTTCGATGTAGTCTGCCAGTTCGCCCGCGATGTAGCTCGGGCATCATCGCTGAGCAGCCGGGGCCTGTGGTGGACATGGGCCTGGTCACAGCCTGATTTTGCCAGCGCCATGTCCAGCGTGTCGGTGACGTCCTCGGCCCGCATTGTGCCGCACAACTTCCAGGCTGATGATGTAGCGCGAGAAGTCGTCGAGTACCGTCGAGAGGTACATCCAGCCCCACCCGATGATCTTGAAGTAGGTAAAGTCGGTCTGCCACATCTCGTTCGGACGCGTCGTTTTGGTGTGGAACGCATCAGCCGCCTTGATCACCACATAGGCCGGGCTGGTGATCAGATCGTGGACCTTCAGCAGGCGGTAAACCGTGGCTTCCGACACGAAGTAGCGCTTCTCGTCGGTGAACCGCACGGCCAGCTCGCGTGGTGACAGCTCGGACTGATCCAACGCCAGTTCGATGATCTGATCGTGCACCTCGGCGGGTTCCGGTTCCACACCCGGCTTGGTGCCGAAGGCCGATCTTCCAGCGCTTCGGGGCCGCCATCAAGGTAGCGATCATACCAGCGGCAGAAGGTCCGGCGCGAGATGCCCAGTTGTTCCAGCGTTCGCCGGGCCGGCAAGTGGGACTGCTCGACGAGCCTGATGATCTCGAGCTTCTCGGATGCGGATATCTCATGCGTCGTCTCCCCCATCCGCAATCATGCTTTTTTTCAGCAGACGGTTCTCAAGCGTCAGATCGGCAACGCATTCCTTCAGGGCGCCGACTTCGCGGCGCAGATCCCTGACCTCGTCGGTCGTGGCGGCGCGGGCGGTATCACCGGCAAGGCGGCGCCTGCCCGCTTCAAGGAACTCCTTCGACCAGGTGTAGTACAGGCTCTGGGCGATGCCTTCCTTGCGGAAAGCTCAGCAATACTGTCATCGCCGCGCAGGCCGTCCAGAACGATACGGATCTTGTCCTCGGCCGAGAAGTGCCGCCGGGTCGCCCGCCGGATATCCTTCACCACATGCTCGGCAGGCTTCTTGGCGATTGAGGGTTTGGCTCTATCTTCGTTCCTTCGTCACTACGACGAGAGCCAAACCCTCCTTAAATCACAACCTCAAATCTGCGCCATAGGTGCTGACGGGCGAACACCCTGCAGCTTTTCCCGCGCCCGTGGCGCGAGTGGGTGAGCGATGCCGCGCACTGGGCGGGCTCGTCGGAGGATTACGTGGCGCAGGCCCTGCTGGCGGCCGTCGCCGGCCTGTGCGGCCAGGGCGTCTCGGCGCGCATCACCGAGGCCTGGAGCGAGCCGGTGATCCTGTGGCAGGCGCTGGTCGGCGGCCCGTCCAGCGGCAAGACGCCGGCGCTCGACTGGCTGCGCCGGCCGCTCGGCGCCGTCGAGCGCCTGCTGGCGCGCGACGGTGCGGGAAGGGTCGTGGTCTCCGATGCCTCGTTGCCGGCGTTGGAGAAGGCCGTGGCCCTGCGGCCGCAAGGCGTGCTGCTGTGGCGCGACGAGCCGACCGCCTGGCTGGCCGGGCTGGGCCGCAAGAGCCGGCGCGACGAGAGCGGGCGCGGTCCCTTCCTCGACACCTGGGGCGCGGTCGGCTTCCCCTGGAACCGCGACAAGACCGCCGCCGGCACCGCTGTCAGTATCGTGGGCTCCCTCGATCCGGAGCGCCTGGACGCGGCCCTGGAAGGCACCGGCGACGGCCTCGCCGCGCGCTTCCTCTATGTCTGGCCCGGCCCCGCGCCCTACCGCTCGCTGCGCAGCCTGAAGCCCGTGCGCGAGGACGAGATGGTGGCCGCTCTGCAGCGCATCGCCCGGGCGGTCGGCACGCCGGACAAGCCGCTGGTGCTCGCCTTCGAGGACCAGGCGGTGACGGCATTCGACACCTGCCTGGAGCGCCTGCACGCCGAGACGCTGCGCGCGGAAGGCCTTCTGGCCGGCTGGCTGGGCAAGGGACGGGGCACGGTGGCGCGGCTGGCCGCCGTGCTGGCGCTGCTCGACTGGACGGCGAACCGGCCGGCCAATGCGCCGCCGCCCACGGTCATCACGTCGCTGCACCTGCACGCCGCCTGGGAGCTGTGGGAGCGCTACTACCGGCCGCATGCAAGCGCGGTGTTCGAGCGCGCCGGGCCCTCGGAGCGCGAGCGCGAGCTGCGGCAGCACGCGCGGCGGGTGATCGGCTGGATCCGCACACGCGGCGCGACCGAGGTCTCGCGCGAGGATGTGCGCCGCGACGCGCTCAGCCAGCGGGTGAAGGCCGCCGGCGCCGACGAGGTGATCGCGGCACTGGAACAGGCTGGCGTGCTGCGCGAGGTCGACGATGACGACGAGGACGGCTATCCGCGCCCCGGCCGCCCGGCGCGCCGCTGGCAGGTCAATCCGGCGCTGCTCGCAAAACCCGCTGCGCGAATTGCGGAAACCCCCAGCCTCCCCTGCGCGGCGGAGGAGGTGGCTCATCCGGTCGACGGACCACCTCCCGTTCCTGTTCCCGTGCAGATGGACTGGCCAAAATGATCAGACCCGCTCACTTTCTTCGTCTTCTCATGCTCAAGCGGACCGCGAGCATCCCGCTCGCTCGGAATCATGAGCGGGCGGGACGCCCGCGGTCCGGAAGACCATGAGCGCCACGGAGTGGCGCGCTCCCAGCAATGAGCGGACTCGGTCGGGGGTAACCCCCGACCTGAGGAGATCCGCGCTCCGGCCCATGAGAAATCTGATGATCAGCGCGATCGACAAGGCAGACTCGTGTCTTGCTGGAGCGCGGACCTCCAGGTCCGCTCATGTCATCGTATCGGCGACGAAGATGCGGGCCTGGAGATCGGCGCCTCGACAAGACTCAAGCGGGAATTGCGGAAATTGCCTGTGGGCCTCAATACGCCGCGGTGAACCGCTTGCGGACGTGCTTCGGCTTCTCGATCTCGTCGACGATGGCGACCGCGAAGTCCGCGCGGCTGATGCGGCTCTCGCCCTTGGAATCCGCGATCAGGTTGTCGAGGCCGAGACGGAACTTGCCGGTGCGCTTGCCGGCCCCGATCGAGGCGGGCGGCGAGATCGCCGTCCAGTCGAGGTCGTCGATCCTGGCGATCGCCTCGTAGGCCTTCAGCGCCGGCAGCGAGGTCGGCGGCTGCACGCCTTTGCCGGCCATGTAGTCGTAGTGCCGCCGGCCGTCGGCGCGCAGCAGGCTGCCGGCGCCGACCACGAACAGCGCGCGTTTGACGCCGGACTTGCGGATGGTGTCGATCACGCGGCCGATGTCGTTCTCGTTCCACTTCACCGACACGACGACGACGTCGTGGCCCTTGAGGAGCTGGGCCAGCGTCGGCGCGTCCGTCGTGCTGCCGGCGCGGATGGTCATGCCGTCGCGCGGCGAGAGCTTGCGCGGGTCGCGGGTGATGGCGGTGACGCTGTGCTTGCGCGCCAGCGCTTCGTCGAGGATGCGGCTGCCGATGTTGCCAGTGCCGCCGATCAGGGCGATGTTGGTCACGGTCTGGTTCCTTTCATGAGATCGCGGAGGGCGGCGACCATGGCGGCGGGCGCTTCCTGGGGCACGTTATGACCGATGCCGGGCAGCAGACGCCGCTCATAGGGTCCGCTGAAGAATTTTGCCTGGCCGTCGCGTTCGGGCGCCGGCCCGACGCCGTCATGGCCGCCGTGCAGATTGATGGTCGGCACCGAAATCTTCGGCTGCGCGGCGAGCCTTGCCTCGATGTCGGCAAGGGCCGGGTCGCCGGCGGCGTAGCCGTAGCGGTGCCGATAGGACTGGATCACCACGTCGACGAAGTCGGGATTGTCGAAGGAGGCGGCGCTCTTCTCGAACGTCGCCTCGTCGAACCGCCATTGCGGCGACCACAGCGTCCACAGCAGCCGGCAGATGTCGCGGCGGTTCCTGGTGAGGCCGGCGCGGCCGCGCTCGGTGTGGAAATAGTACTGGTACCAGAAGCGATGCTCCTGCGCGGCGGGCGCCGGCTCGCCGGACGCCGCGATGTTCTGGATGTTGTAGCCGGTGCAGCTTGCCAGGCCGCGCACCCGCTCGGGCCGCAGCGCCGCCACGATGCAGGCGGCGCGGCCGCCCCAGTCGTAGCCGGCCAGCGCGGCGCGCGCGATGCCGAGCGCGTCCATGAACTGCAGCAGGTCGTGGCCCAGCGCGGCCTGCTCGCCCGAGCGCGGCGTGTCGGCCGAGAGGAACCGCGTCGGCCCGTAGCCGCGCAGCCAGGGCACCAGCACGCGGCAGCCGTCGGCGGCCAGCGGCGGCGCGACCTCGTCGTAGGCGCGCGCATCGTAGGGGAAGCCGTGCAGCAGGATCACCGGCGCGCCGTCGTCGGGCCCGTGCTCCTCGTACGCGACCTCCAGGACATCGGTGCGGATGCGCTTCGATTTCATCGTGCGAGTTTAGCCCGGCGCGTTGACAGAGTCGCGGGCCACGCTCACGCTTGGCGAAACGGAGGAAACGAAACATGGCCCGATACGATCGCGTGATTCGCGGCGGCATGATCGTCGACGGCAGCCGCCTGCCGCGGTTCCGCGGCGACATCGGCATCAAGGACGGCCGGATCGCCGGTATCGGCCAGATCGGCGCCGGCGAGGCCGACGAGTCGATCGATGCCGGCGGCCTGATCGTGGCGCCGGGCTTCGTCGACCTGCACACCCATTACGACGCGCAGCTTTTCTGGGATCCCTACTGCTCGCTGTCGAGCTGGCACGGCATCACCTCGGTGGTGATCGGCAATTGCGGCTTCGGCTTCGCGCCGGTGCGGCCCGCCGAGCGCGAGCGCGCCATGCTGACCATGACCCGGGTCGAGGCGATCCCGATGGCCTCTATGCAGGCCGGCATGCCGTGGAACTGGGTGACCTTCCCGGAGTTCCTCGACAGCGTCGAGGCGGCGCCCAAGGCGGTGAACATCCTGCCCTACATGCCGATCTCGCCCTTGCTGATCTGGGTGATGGGCTTCGAGGCGGCCAAGGCGGGCAAGCTGCCGACGCCAGAGCAGCACGCCGAGATCAGGCGCCTGCTGCACGAGGCGATGGATGCCGGCGCCTGCGGCTGGTCGGCCCAGCGCATGCTGCCGACCGGACCCGCCGCCGTTCAGCGCGACCATGACGGCTCGGCGATGCCGACCGACGTCATGCACGACGAGACCTGCCGCGAGCTCGCCCGGGTGCTGGCCGAGCGCAACGACGGTTTCATGCAGATGCTGCTGGTCTCGGGCGACAACGCGCGCGACCAGGCCTTCTACGAGGAGGTCGCCACCTTGAGCGGCCGGCCGGTCATCATGAACGTCGTGCAGGCCTTCGATCACCGCCCGCACATCCACCGCCGCGTCCTCGACTGGCTGAGAAGCTGCCGCGAGCGGGGCATCCGCGTGGTCGGGCAGGGGCTGACGACCGACGCGGGCTTCACCTTCACCTTCGAGGACTGGAACCTGTTCGACGATTCGCAAGCCTGGTGCGACGCCACGACGGGCACGCGCGAGGAGCGCCTGGCCAAGCTCGCCGATCCGGCGCGCCGCGCGGCGCTGCGCGACAAGCTGCCGATCACCGCCACCGGCCCGCTGCCGCAGATCGCCATCGTCGGGCCCAAGCTCGACAGGAACAGGAAGTGGCTCGACCACACGCTGGCCCATGCCGGCCAGAAGATGGGCAAGCATCCGGTCGACGTCATGCTCGACATGGCGGTCGAGGAGGATCTCAAGACCGAGTTCTTCGCCGCGCCGCCCAACGGCAGGATCGAGCATCTCAAGGAGCTGGTCGACGATCCGTACGTGCTGTTCGGCGTGTCCGACGGCGGCGCCCACACCAAGTTCCTCACCGCCGGGCGCTATCCCACCGAGACGCTGTGCAAGGTGGTGCGCGAGCACAGGATGCTGAGCCTCGAGGATGTGCATTGGCGGCTGTCGGCGCTGCCCGCCGAGGTCGCGGGCTTCCGCGGCCGCGGCGTGCTGAAGAAGGGCGCGCCGGCCGACATCGTGGTCTACGACTTCGACGGGCTGCAGCGTGCTGCCCGACGAGATCGCGCACGACCTGCCGGGCGGCGAATGGCGGCGCATCCAGCGCGCCCAGGGCTACAAGTACGTGCTGGTGAACGGCGAGGTCACGATCCGCGACGACCGGCCGACCAACACCCATTCGGGCCGGCTGCTGCGACACGGCGTGGCCTAGGCTGGTCGTCTGACAAAAAAGGCGGCCCGCAGGCCGCCTCCTGTCTTGTCCTCGGACGCCGGTGTCAGGGCGAGGGGCAGGCATAGACCTTCATGTCGGGGCCGATGTCGTAGGGCGGCGGCACCTGGGCGAGCGAGGTGACCTTGGGCGACATGGCCCAGTCGAAGGCCCGCTTGGAGCGGGCGCAGAACTCCTTGTCGACCTGCACGTGCTGCGCCGTGCGGTTGGCCATCTCGGTGACCAGGATGTCGACATTGAAGCGCTTGCGGCGCGACATTTCCTGCAGGCTGCGGGTGTTGGCGGCGAGCTCCGACTGGTACTTCGCGACGAAGGACCCGTATATCTGCTCGTAGGCGCGGACGCCGCCGGTCGTCTGGCACTGCAGGGTGGCGACGTTCAATTCCATCTGCACCAGGCGGACGCGATAGACCGAAAGATCGGTGGGATTGTAGCAGATGTTGCGGATGCTGGTCGCCGGGGGCGAGGGCGGGACAGGCGCCTGGTAGTCCGCCGCTGCTGGCTTGGTGGGTGCCCTGGTGCTGGCCTGCTGCAACGGACAGCCCCCCAACGCCAAACCGCCCGCCACCAGGATCGCCGCCTGCAAAAGCTTCATGCCCATTCCCAAGACTCCCAACGCGTTGGCCGGAAACCGCCAGCGGGTACAACAGATAGGGGCGCGTTTCAAACCTAAATGCCACCAGCCTTGTGGGATGAATGGTAAAATCTGCGTATTCAATGCACGGTGCGGGCAAGTGCCCGGTCGAATATCTCCAGTCCCAGGTCGATTTCGGAGTCCTCGATGGTGAGGGGCGGGGCGATGCGGAAGATGCCGAAGCCGCCGCGCACGACGCTGGTCATCATGCCGAGCTCGAGGCATTCGCGCGCCACCCGCTGGGCGAGGTCCGGGTCGGGCGCCCTGGTCCGCCGGTCCTTCACCAGGTCGAGGCCCAGCAACAGGCCGCGGCCGCGCACGTCGCCGATGCAGTCGTAGCGCTGCTGCAGGGCAAGCAGGCCGTCCCTCAGCCGCCGTCCCAGCCGGGCGGCGCGGTCGGCCAGCCGGTCGCGCAGGATGACCTCGATGACCTTGAGGCCGACGGCGGCCGGCAGGGGATCCGAGGCGTGCGTCGTATAGAAGAGGAAGCCGCGTTCGGCCGCGATGTCCTCGATCTCCGGCGTCGTCAGCATGGCGGCCAGCGGCAGGCCCGCGCCCAGCGTCTTCGACAGCGTGAGATACTGCGGCACGACGCCGTCGCGCTCGCAGGCGAACAGGTGGCCGGTGCGGCCAAGGCCGGTCTGCGCCTCGTCGAAGACGAGCTGCATGTCGCGCTCCCGGCATTTCTCCGCCAGCGCCGCCAGGTAGCCTTCGGGCGGCTCCAGCACGCCGCCCGAGCTCAGGATCGGCTCGACGATGCAGGCCGCCAGTGCGCCGCCCGACTGGCGGTCGACCAGCTCGAAGCCGAAGTCGAGCTCGGACCTCCAGTCGTAGACGCCGTGCTGGTCGATGAAGCGCGAGCGATAGGTGTCGGGGGCCGGCAGGACCAGCGATCCAGGCATCGACGGACCGTAGCCGCGGCGGCTCGACGAATAGGTGGCGGAGGCGGCCCCGCCGGTGACGCCATGCCACGAGCGGCTCATGGCGACGATCTCGTGGCGGCCCGTCACCAGCTTGGCCATGCGCAGGGCCGCCTCGTTGGACTCGCCGCCCGTCGAGACGAGCAGCACGCGATCGAGCCTGCCCGGCGCGATCTCGGCCAGCAGGGCGGCCAGATCGACCACCGGGCGGGACAGGATGGTCGAGTAGAGATGATCGAGCTCGCCGATCCAGTGGCGGGCGACCGCGACGATCTCGGGATGGCTGTGGCCCAGGATGGCGCTCATCTGGCCCGAGGTGAAGTCGAGGATCCGGCGGCCGTCGGCGTCGGTGAAGAAATTGCCGGCGGCGCGCTCGGCGATCAGCGGCGAGAAGGCGCCGCCGTAGCGGACGAGGTGCGCCCGCGCCTTCGCCCAGAACGCCGGATCGCCGTTGCCGCTCATGTCGCCTCCAACGCCGCCTTCACCAGCGGCAGCCGATCGTTGCCGAAGAACATCGAGGCGCCCACGAACAGGGTCGGGCTGCCGAAGCCGCCGCGCGCGATCAGCTCGTCGGTGTTGGCGCGCAGCCTGGCCTTGCAGGGCGGGGTCTCGATGGCGGCGAAGAAGCGCTTGCGCTCCAGGCCGGCCGTGGCGGCGATGTCGGCCAGCACCTCCTCGCGCGAGAGGTCGCGGTCGTCGCCCCAATAGGCTTCGAAGGCGGCGGTGGCGTAGGGCACGAGCCTGCCCTCGTCGAGCGCCACGAAGGCGCCGCGCATGCATTTGACGCTGTTCACCGGGAAGACCTTGGGCGGGAAGGTGATCCTCAGACCGTAGAGGCGGGCCCAATCGGCGAGGTCCTTCAGCATGTAGGCCTGCTTCAGCGGGTTGGGCCTGGCGCGGCTGTCATAGACGGTCTGGTTGACGGCGTTGAAGACGCCGCCGACCAGGATGGGCTTCCAGGCAATTTCCGCGCCGAGCTCGGCGGCCAGCGGCTGGACGGCGTGGAAGGCCAGATAGGTCCAGGGGCTGGAACAATCGAAGTAGAAGTCGAGTTGGCGCGCCATTTCGTCTCTCCGCCGCGGGTCGGCCTTGTCGTTGCCATAACCGATGCGTATCTTGCAAATCCATGACGGTACCGGCTGAAAAGCCCAAAAAGATTGCCCCCAAGAAGATAGCGATCGTCGTGCACCAGGAGCACTCGCGGCCCGGTCGGGTCGGCGCCCTCCTCGAAAAGCGCGGTTACGAGCTCCATCGCCTCTGCCCCAATCTCGGCTGCAACCTGCCCGAAGACATGTCCGACTATGCCGGCGTGGTGATCTTCGGCGGGCCGATGTCGGCCAACGACTGCGGCACCCTGGCCGGCATCAAGTGCGAGCTCGAATGGATTCCCAAGGTGGTCGAGGCGGGCGTGCCCTTCCTCGGCCTCTGCCTCGGCGCCCAGCTCCTGGCGCGTGCCGCCGGCGGGCGCGTCGCGCCCCATCCCGAGGGCAGGGTCGAGGTGGGCTATGTCGACATCGAGCCGACCGCCGCCGGGCGCAAATGGATCAGGTCGCCGATGAAGGTCTATCAGTGGCATCGCGAAGGCATGCGCATCGCCGATTGCTGCGAGCTGCTCGCCACCAACGAGACCTATCCCGTCCAGGCCTTCCGCTGCGGCGCCAACGCCTTCGGCTTCCAGTTCCATCCCGAGGTCACCCTGGAGATGAAGCAGCTCTGGACGCTGAAGGCGGCCGAGCGGCTGAAGCTTCCCGGCGCCCAGCAGCGCGGCGTGCATCTCTCCATGCACGCGCTCTACGATCCGCCGCTCGACCGCTGGATCAACGGCTTCCTCGACCGCTGGCTGGCGACCGACCGGCGGATCGCTTCGGCGCCGGTGAAAAGTTCCCCGTCAAGTCCCGCCGAGTTGGCCGTCGCCGCCGACTAGCGGCGCGATGGCCCGCCATCCCGTCATACGCTAGTCTCCCGCGAAGCAGGGGAGGCACAACAATGTCGGGTGCGCTGATCTTCGTCCTGGCGCTGGTCGTCGTGGCGCTGGTGCTGGTGTTCGCGGGCGTGAAGACGGTGTCGCAGGGCACCAACTGGACCATCGAGCGCTTCGGCCGATACACCCGCACGCTGACGCCCGGCCTGCATCTCATCGTCCCCTTCATCGATACGGTCGGGCGCAAGATGAACATGCAGGAGAACGTGCTCGACATTCCGGGCGCAGAAGGTCATCACCAAGGACAATGCCACCGTGCAGGTCGACGCCGTCGCCTTCTACCAGGTGATCGACGCGGCGCGCGCCGCCTACGAGGTGCAGAACCTCCATCTCGCCATAACCAACCTGGCGCTCACCAACATCCGAAGCGTCATGGGCAACATGGCGCTCGACGAGGTGCTGTCCAGGCGCAACGAGATCAACAACACCCTGCTCGCCGTCATCGACCAGGCGACCAACCCCTGGGGCGTCAAGGTCCTGCGCATCGAGCTCAAGGACATCGCGCCGCCCGATGACATCGTGGTGGCGATGGGCCGGCAGATGAAGGCCGAGCGCGAGAAGCGCGCCACCATCCTCGAAGCCGAGGGCGTGCGCGAAGTCGAGCATCCAGCGCGCCCAGGGCGAGAAGCAGTCGGCCATCCTGACCGCCGAGGGCCGGCGCGAGGCCGCCTTCCGCGACGCCGAGGCGCGCGAGCGCCTGGCCCAGGCCGAGGCCAAGGCGACCGCGGTGGTGGCCGAGGCGATCGCCGGCAACGGCGTGCAGGCGACCAACTACTTCCTGGGCACCAAATACGTCGAGGCGCTGTCGAAGATGGGCTCGAGCACCAATGCCAAGGTCTTCTTCCTGCCGGTCGAAGCCGCCGGCATCATGGCCTCGATCGCCGGCATCGGCGAGCTCGCCAAGGAGGCACAGGCAAGGGGCGAGGCGGCGCGGCCGCGCGGCTCCGTGCCGAGCACGGGCTGAGCGCCATGAGCTTCACGATCGTCTTCTGGTACTGGTGGGCGCTCGCCGCGGTGCTGCTCGTGTTCGAGATGATGCTGCCGGGCGTGGTCTTCCTGTTCCTGGCGATCGGCGCGGCGGCGGCGGGCGCCTTCCTGCTGGTCGTGTCCGACCTGTCGCTCGAGCTGCAGCTCTTCGTCTTCGCGATCATCGCGGTCGCCTCGGCGGTCGTGCTGCGCCCGACGCTCAAGCGCCTGCAGCGGGGCCGGATCCAGGACGCCAATCTCAACGCCCGCGGCGACGCGCTGGTGGGGCGCACGATCGTGCTCGACGCGCCGATCCTGCGCGGCCAGGGCCGGGTCATGCTGGGCGACGGGAGCTGGACGGTGATCGGCCCCGACATGGTGGCCGGCACCAGGGTACGCGTCACCGCCGTCAACGGCACCGAGCTCAAGGTCGAGCCGGCGCCGTAGCGGCGTCAGCCTCCGATCAGCTTCTTGTCGATCATGCAGTGGATGCCCTTGTTGCCGTCGACCGTCTGCGTCACGTGCAGGTCGGCCTGCAGGCTGCACAGCATGTAGGCGTCGGCGGCCGACAGGCCGGTCCTGGCGGTGATCAGCCGGATCATGTCGCGCAGCGCCTCCTTGGCCGCGTCGTCGAGGTCGGGGTCGAAGCCGTGGGTGATCCAGTGCGTCGCCGTCTCGGCGCGCGGATTGTTGAGCTTCATGTCCTTGCGCACGGTGAAGCGGAAAGTGCCACTGAGGGAGGTCTCCAGCGCCGTCAGGTTGACCTCGCCGTCGCCCTGCACGCCGTGCCCGTCGCCGGTCGAGAACAGGCCGCCCTCGGCGAACACCGGCAGGTAGACCGTCGTGCCGACATTGAAGTGCTTGTTGTCGATGTTGCCGCCGAAGGCGCGCGGCTCGACCGAGCTGCACTGGCCCCATTCCGGCGGCGGAGCCACGCCCATGATGCCGAAGAAGGGCTTCAGCGTGATCTCCGTGCCCCACGGCAGGGTGCAGACGCCGCGGTTGGAATTGATGGGGATGTGGGTCAGGCGATAGAAGGGGAAATCCTCGGGCAGGGTGCCCGCGAGCGGGCGCTGCACGTTCCAGCCCCAGTTGGTGCGAAACTTGATGTCCAGCACCTCGACGGCCAGCACGTCGCCGCGCTCGGCGCCCTCGACATGGACCGGGCCGGTCAGGATGTGGCGGCCGAGGTGGGGCTTCAGCTTGGCCAGGATCTCGCGATGCTCGGGCAGCACGTTGAACGGCTCGCCGGGCAGGATCTCCGCCCCGCCCGAGACGCAGTGGATGGTGGCGATGTCACCGGACTTGAGGCGCAGCGAGGGCTCTAGCTGGCTGTCGAAATAGCCCCAATGGCACGTCTCCGGCGAAGAATTAAGTTCATGCATGGCCATGGCCGCCCCCCGTTCTTGCGGGTTGTTTGAAGCACATCCTGTGCCTGCGATGCTATAGGCCTGCCATGAACTATCGCCACGGCTATCATGCCGGAGGATTTCACCGACGTCCTGAAGCACACGGCGCTGTGCGAATTGCTGCGGCTGCTGACGGCCAAGGACAAGAAGCTGTTCGTGCTCGACACCCATGCCGGGCCCGGCGGCTACGACCTGACGGGTGACCAGGCCCGGCGTACGGGCGAGGCCCAGGCGGGCATCGCGCGCCTCGCCGCCGCCCCGCGCGCCGGCATGCCGGCCGCCGTCGTCCGCTATCTCGCGGCCGTCGCCGCCTATGATCGCAAGTTCGGTCCGGCGAGGGACGGTGTGCGGCACTATCCGGGCTCGCCGCGCCTGGTGCGGGCGGCCCTGCGGCCGGGCGATCGGTTCGTCGCCTGCGAGCTCCATCCTGAAGACGCCCTGACGCTGAAGCGCGAGTTCGCCGGCGACCGCGCCGTTGAGATTCGGCAAGCCGACGGCTACAAGGCGCTGAAGGCGTTGTTGCCGCCGCCGGAGCGGCGCGGCCTGGTGCTGATCGACCCGCCCTTCGAGGCGTCCGACGAGTTCGAGCGGCTGTTGCGGGCGTTGCGGCAGGGCATGCGGCGCTTCGCGACCGGCTGCTACGCGCTCTGGTATCCGATCAAGGACGAGACGGCGGCGGCGTTCGTCCGCGACCTGGCTGCCTTCCGGCCGCTGACCCTGGAACTACGTCTGGAGGCGACCGAGCCAGGCAAGCTTGCGGCGTGCGGCTTGGCGGTCGTCAATCCGCCGTGGCGCTTCGAGGAAGCGATGCGCGAGGCCTTGCCGTGGATTGCCGCTCGCCTGGGGGCGGGCGTCAGCGCGGCCGTTGGTGCCTCGCCAGCCACTCGCTCGGCTCCGGCGTCAGCAGGGTGATGACGAAGGACATCAGGCAGAGCGCGGCGCCAGCCAGGATGGCGCCGGCATAGGAACCGAACAGATCGAAGGCATAGCCGGCGGCCGGAGAGCCCAGCAGAGCGCCGAAGGCCACGCCGCTGTAGAGCGCGCCGATCACCGAGCCGAGCGCGCGTCCGCCGAAATAGTCGGCGGCAAGCGAGGGCGCGATGGCGACGAAGCCGCCATAGAAGGCGCCGAACGCCAGGGCGAAGACCACCAGCGCCGGCGCGCTGGTCGACTGCGACCACACCACCAGCATGGCGCCGGCGCCGACGTACATCATCGCGAAGGACAGCCGCCGGCCGATCCAGCCGGTGACGCTGGCGAACAGGAAGCGGCCGACCGTGCTGCCGACGCCCAGAAGGACGATCAGCAGCACGCCGAAACCCTCGCCCAGGCCGACGTCGCGGGCATAGGGCGCGAGATGCACGAACGGCACGAACAGGCCGAACGACATCAGGAGCGCGCCGACATAGATCGCCCAGAAAGGGCCCGAGCGCACCGCCTCGCCCAGGCTCAGCCCGGCCGGCATCGAGCTGGCGCCGCTTGGATGCCGCGGATCGCCGTCCGGCGTGAGGCCGTAGTGGTCGGGACCGCGGCGTACCAGCAGGCCGGCCGCGATCGCACCGACCACCGTCAGGCCGGCCAGCACGACATAGGCCGCCCGCCAGCCGTGCGCGGCGATCAGCTGATGCGCCAGCGGTGCGCCGACCAGCGTGCCCACGCCGATGCCGGCGACGGCGATGCCGCTTGCCGTGCCGCGGCGGCGCACGAACCAGCGCTGCACGGCCGCCACGCTGGGCACGTAGGAAAAGCCCACACCCAGGCCGACGCCGAGGCCGTAGCCGAGATAGATCTGCCAGAGGCTGGTCGCCCGCGCGGCGACGACGAGGCCGACCGCGATCAGCAGCAGCCCGCCCGTGACCACGGGGCGCGGGCCGATCCGGTCGGCGATCAGGCCGGCGGGAAGGCCGAGCAGGAAATAAAGGAAGGCCGAGATCGAGAAGACCAGCGCCGTTTCGCCGCGGTGGGCGCCGAACTCGCTTTCGAGCGCGACGAAGAACGCCGCGAAGGAATAGGCGACGGCATAGCCCGTCAACATGCACAGGAACGCGCCGGCCACGACCCACCAGCCGGCGAACACGCGGGGATGCGTCACTTGTCGTCGCCGTTCTTCTTGTCATGCTTGTGGTCGTCGGGTTTCCAGCCCAACAGCTTGAACGCCGCCTCGGCGATCCTGGGATCGAGCTTCTGCGGCGGGGTGGCGGCGCCCTTGGAGGCCTCCTCGGCGACGATCTGCAGCCCCTTGAGCCGGGCCTGCAGCTTGTTGTCGGAGGCGATGACATGCCAGGGCGCATAGTCGGTGTCGGTGCGCTCCAGCATCTCGTCGTAGGCCTCGAGGTATTCCCGGCGCTTGGCGATGTTGCGGAAGTCCTCGAGGCCGATCTTGTAATGCTTGTGCGGCCTGTCGAGCCGGTCGATCATCCGCCGCTTCTGCTCCGCGGCGCTGACATGGACCAGGAGCTTGACGATGCGCACGCCGTCGTCGGTGAGCTGGCGCTCGAACTCGTTGATCTCGCGGTAGGCGCGTTTCCAGGCAGCGACGCTGCAGAAATCCTCGATGCGCTCCACCAGCACGCGCCCGTACCAGGTGCGGTCGAAGATCGACCAGTTGCCCGGCGCCGGCAGGCGCTGCCAGAACCGCCACAGGTAGTGGTGGCCCTGCTCCTCGGGCGTCGGCGGACCGATGCGCCAGACATGCACGGATTTCGGCTCGAGGCCGGCGACAAGGCGCTCTATGAGCCCGCCCTTGCCGGCGGCATCCCAGCCGTCGATGCAGATGATGACCCGGCCGCCGGTCCGTATGTGATGGACCTGCAGGTCGAGAAGACGGTTTTGCAGTCTGGCAAGCTCGCGGTCATAGCTCTTCTCGTCGATCGGACCGTCGATCATCTCGATCTTGTCCAGGATCGGCCATTTGCCCATCGCTTTCCTCCGGCGACGATGGTGCCAGCGCGCGCAGGACGAGGCAACGAGCCTCGGAGATTGACAGCGCGAACGGCGGCGACGACTAATCTCGCCAATGGCCGACGCCGAACCAACCATCCGTTACACCGTGCAGGGGGGCAAGCCGGTCGTCGAAGTCGGCGGCGTCTGGACCGTCTTCAGCCTGCGCGGCATACGCCGCAAGGCAGAGCAGGCGCTGCAGGCGGCGGGCACGACCAAGGCGACGCGCGCGGTGGATGCCAGTAGCGTGCAGCGCCTGGACACCGCGGGCGCCCTGGAAATCCTGCAGCTTGCCGGCGGCGGCCCCGATGCCGAGGTCAAGGCCGCCGACAAGGACCACGCCGACCTGTTCGAGGTCGTGCGCCAGAACATGTGCGAGGCGCCGCCCGAGCGGCATGTCAACTGGTTCGCCCACTGGCTCGAGGAGATCGGGCGCAGCACGATCAACCTCTATCATCAGGGCGTCAATCTTTGCGCCTTCTTCGGCGAGATCCTGGTGGTCTTCCTCGAGGGCTTCCTGCATCCGCGTCGATTTCGCGCCAATGCCGTCGTCCAGCAGATGTACGAGGTCTGGATTCGCGCCCTGGTGATCGTCGGCGTGCTGTGCTTCCTGATCGGCGTGGTGATCGCCTACCAGGGTGTGCAACAGCTCCGCCAGTTCGGCGCCGAGACCTTCGCGGTGGAAGCCGTCGGCATTGCCATGTTCCGCGAACTGGGCGTTCTGCTCACCGCCATCATCGTCGCCGGCCGCTCGGGCAGCGCCTTTACGGCGCAGATCGGCACCATGCAGGTCAACCAGGAAGTCGACGCCATGCGCACGATCGGGCTCAATCCCGTCGAATGGCTGGTCCTGCCGCGCATCCTGGCTCTGCTGATCTCCATGCCGCTGCTCGCCTTCTGGGGCGACATGACCGGGCTGCTGGGCGGCGCCGTCGCCTGCACGGTCTATCTCGACTTCACCTTCGTGCAGTTCTTCGATCGGCTGCGCGACACGGTCGGCCCGTGGCACTTCTACACCGGCATGATCAAGGCGCCGGTGTTCGGCGTCGTCATCGCCACGATCGGCTGCTTCGAGGGCCTGCAGGTGCGCGGCAGCGCCGAAAGCGTCGGCCAGCTCACGACCCGTTCAGTGGTCGAATCCATCTTCTGCGTGATCGTGCTCGACGCCATCTTCTCCATCATCTTCCTGCTGGCGGATGTCTGATGGCGGAGGGCGGCCAGCTCGTCGACCACAGGGATGGACGCGATGTCGTGCTGCGGCTGCGCGGCGTGCGCACCCAATTCGACGACAACGTTATCCACAACAATCTCGATTTCGACGTATTTCGCGGCGAGATCGTCGGGCTGGTGGGCGGTTCCGGCACCGGCAAGTCGGTGTTGCTGCGCACGATCATCGGCCTCAACGAGGCCACCAAGGGCACGATCGAGATGCTGGGCGTCGACACGCGCACCCTGCATGGCCAGGCCGAGCGGAACATGCAGGCGAGGACGGGCGTCCAGTTCCAGGACGGTGCGCTGTTTTCATCGCTCTCGGTGACCGAAAACATCGTCTTGCCGATCCGCGAGCATGCCGGCCTCGAGGAGCAGACGATGCGCGACATCGCCGCCCTCAAGATTGCCCTGGTCGGGCTGCCGGCCGACACCGGCGACAAGAAGCCGTCGGAACTTTCCGGCGGCATGCGCAAACGCGCCAGCCTGGCGCGGGCGCTGGCGCTCGATCCCGAGCTGCTGTTCCTCGACGAGCCGACGGCCGGCCTCGACCCCATCGGGGCCTCGCACTATGACGAGCTTGTCAAGGGTTTGAGCCGGAGCCTGGGACTGACCGTCCTGATGGTGACTCACGACCTCGACAGCCTCTATGCCGTTTGCGACCGCATTGCCGTGCTCCTCGACAAGCGCGTTGTGGTAGGTACCATGCAGGAAATGCTGGCGTACGATCATCCCTGGGTCCGGGAATACTTCCACGGGCCGCGCGGGCGGGCGGCGGCCCACAAGGAGTAGAAGCGGCGTCCCATGGAAAGAAAGTCGCCCTATGTGCTGATCGGCGCGGCAATGATCGTGTTCATCGCGGCGGTGGCGGGCTTCGTCATCTGGAAGCTGCGGGCGGGCGATCGCACGTCATACGCTTACTACAACATCTTCTTCTCGGGCGACGTGCAGGGACTGACCAACGATTCGCCGGTCTTCTACCGGGGATTGCGGGTCGGCCGCGTGCACAGCATCCAGCTCACCTCGCGCGTCGACGTCCAGCGGTCCACGGGCCGCGAGCGGATGAGCGAGAAGATCGAGGTCACCGTCGCCGTCGACTGGAACATCGATATTCGCGAACGCTCCTATGCGGTCTTCGAGAAGCCGTTCATCGCCGGCGCGCCCTATATCCAGATCGTCGGCCGCCTGGACGTCGACAAGGTGAAGCCGAAGAAGAAGCTTGGCGAGACGCCCTATCCGGAAATCCGCGAGGGCGCCTCCTTCCTGCAGGCCACCTCGACCTCGGCCCAGGAGCTGCTGACCAAGGCCGGCGTCACGGTCGACCGGCTAAACGACCTGCTGAGCCCCGACAATATCGGCGCGGTGACCGATACGCTGCGCAACCTGTCGACCACCATGACGGGAATCGCCAAGCACGACACCGACATCCAGGCGACGCTGGCGGAGTTGCCGACGGCCGTCGCCGAAGTCCGCAAGACCTTCGACAAGCTGAACGGCGTGGCCGATTCGCTCAACCTCATCGCGCTCGAGCTCGGCCCGCAGGACGAAAAGACGCGCAAGGCCTTGGCCGGCAAGGATCCCGGCGAGCTGCACAAGGTTCTCGGCGAGGCGCGGAAGGCGTTCGCCGACATCGACGGCGCAGCAAACCAGCTCACCAAGCTGGTGAACGACAACAAGGGGCCGATCCGGCAATTTTCCGAGACCGGCCTCACCGAACTGGCGCTCACCATCCACGAGCTGCGCCAGCTCACCGCCAACCTGAATGTCATCGCCACCCGGCTCGAACGCGATCCGGCCGGCTTCGTGTTCAGCGGTAAGCAGGGATATACGCCCAAATGATCGTCCGTCTGGCCGTTTGCGCGGCCATCACCGCGGCGCTTGCAGGTTGCCAGTTGATCGATGCCGCGACCGAACCGACCGACCTCTACACCGTGACGCCCAAGAGCACGTTCGATCCCAGCCTGCCGGCCGTCTACTGGCAGCTCGCGGTCGAGGTGCCGGTTGCCGCGGCCAACCTCAATACCGGCCGCATCGCCATCGCCATGACGCCGACCTCGACGGACTACTACGCCAAGACCGCCTGGACCGACCGCGCGCCGCTGATGGTGCAGACGCGGATCGTCGATTCCTTCGAGAACACGCGCAAGATCGTCGCGGTGGCCCGCGAGTTGATCGGTCTCCGGGCCAACTATGTGCTGCAGCCGGACCTGCGCAACTTCGAGGCGCTGTACTATTATGGCCAGCCGCCGATCGTGCGCGTGCGCATCATCGCCAAGCTGGTGCGCATGCCCGACCGGCAGATCATCGGCGTCGGCTCGTTCGAGCGCTGCGTGCGGGCGCGCGCCGACAAGATACCGCAGGTCGTCCAGGCCTTCGACCAGGCGCTGGGCAGCGTGCTGAAGCAGCTCGTGTCCTGGACGTTGCGCACGCCGCCGCCGCGCCCGCCGAGCGACTCGGCGCCCTACGACATCGAGCGCTATCGCAATCCGGCGAACGCCGTGATCGACAGCAGGAATTGCCCGGTGCGCGACGACGCCTCGATGGTGCCCTACACCGACCAATAGGCCGGCGACCGGCGTCAGGCGCGTTTCTCGACCATCGACCAGGCGAGGTCGGCCATCGCCTTGGCGCGGTTGCCGTACTTGGTGGCGGTTTCCGACGAGGCATTGCCGTCGAGGCCGCGCTTGTAGACGCCCTGCACGATGGCGGCGAGCCGGAACAGCGAAAAGGCCAGGTAGAAATCGAAGGACGGAACTTCCTGGCGGCCGGTGCGGCGCGCGTAGGCGGCGAGATATTCCGCCTCGGTGGGAATGCCGAAGGCCTTGAGGTCCAGGCCGGCATAGCCGCCCGAAGCGCCGAAGCCTTCGCCGAAGTGATACATCATGCAGTTGTAGCCGAGGTCGGCCAGCGGATGGCCGAGCGTGCTGAGCTCCCAGTCGAGCACGGCGATGATGCGCGGCTCGGTCGGGTGCACGATGGTGTTGCCGAGCCGGTAGTCGCCGTGGTTGATGCGCGTTTCGTCGCCCGGCGGGATGTGCGCCGGCAGCCACTGCTTCAACCTTTCCATGGTTTCGATGTGTTCGGTGCGGGCGAGGTCGTACTGGCTCGACCAGCGCGCGAGCTGGCGCTGGATGTACTGGCCCTCGCGGCCGAAGTCGCCCAGACCGACGGCGCGGTAGTCGACATTGTGGATGCGCGCCAGCACGTCGTTCATCGAATCGAAGATCCTGCCGCGATCGGTGGGCGGAACTCCCGGCATCTTCGGATCGGCGAAGATGCGCCCCGGCAGGAACTCCATGATGTAGAAGGCCGTGCCGATCACCGCGTCGTCCTGGCAGAGCGCATAGGGCTTGGGCACCGGCACGTCGGTATGGTCCGACAAGGCCTTGATCACCCGGTATTCCCGATCGACCTGGTGCGCCGACGGCAGGAGCTTGCCCGGCGGCTTCTTGCGCAGCACGTACATACGGCCGCCGCCGTCGGTGACATGGAAGGTCGGGTTGCTCTGCCCGCCCTCGAACTGCAGCACGCGGACGGGGCCGCGATAGCCCTCCACGTTGGCCTTCATGTAGTCGGCCAGGCGCCCTTCATCGAAGGCGTGGGCTGGCCGAACAGGCGTTAGGTTCTCGGGCAATTCGGACATTGGCATGGCGCTGTTGTGTCGTTTACCGGACGTGCGGTTTTAGCCTTGGTGAACGGGAATATCGAGGGATGCCTGGGGATACGCGGCCGTAGCGATTCACAAGACGGTACATCCGCCGTCGAAACCTGATCAGAGGAAACGATGTCACTATTCCGCACCATCCCTTATGCAGTGCTGTCGGCGAGCCTGCTCGCCGCAGGCGGCGCGTCCGCCCAGTCGACGGGGAGTATCAATACGCGGGAGGCCAATCAACAGGACCGCATTCGCGACGGTGTTCGCGACGGTTCCTTGACCCGGAGCGAAGCCTATCGCCTGGAGCAGGGCGAGCAGCGCGTCGACCGCTACCAGGCGCGCGCCAGCGCCGACGGCGTGGTCACGCCCTACGAGCGCCAGCGGCTCGACAACATGCTCGATCGCGAAGGCCACGACATCCATCGCCAGAGCCATGACGGTCAACGCGCCGACGGCGGGGGGCAGCGCGATGGCTGGGGCCAGAACCGCGGCGGGGACCGCGACCATGACGGGGACCGCGGCCGGCACTATGGCTGGGACCGTGGCGAGCACAATGGCTGGGGCGGCAATCGTTCGCCGGGTATCGATCGTCGCGACGCCCGCGAGGACCGGCGCATCCAGAACGGGTCGCATGACGGTTCGCTGACGCGCGGCGAAGCCAACCGGCTGGAGCACGGCCAGAACCGCACCGACCGCTATGAGGCGCGCGCGCGGTCCGACGGCGTCGTGACGCCGCAGGAGCGCAATCGCATCGACAACATGCAGAACCGCGAGAGCGGGCGGATCTATGCCGACCGCCACAATGATCGCACGACACCGACGACCACGCCGACGACCACGCCGACGACCACACCGACGGGGGGCACGCAGCCCGGCGCCGCCTCGCATGGCTGGGGCAACGGCGGCTGGCACGCCCAGGGCGGCCAGACGACGCCAACCAGTGGAACGCAAACCGGCGCCGGTTCGCACAGCTGGGGCGGCTGGCATATGCAGCAGGCGTCCAGCACGCCATCGACGCCGCGCCCGACGATGACGCGCGCCGCGGCGCCGGCGGGCGGAAGCCATGGCTGGGGCAGCCGCCGCTAGGCCGACCTGAAGGGACGGGGAGGCGGCGGTCCGCGTACTTGGGTCGCCGTTTTTCAGGGCGATCGTGCGAGCCTGCATCAGTTCACCTGGCGCTGCCTGTCGCCCCAATAGGGCTTGCGCAGCTCCCGCTTCAGGATCTTGCCGGTCGGGTTGCGCGGCAGCGTGTCGATGAAATCCACCGACTTCGGCAGCTTGTAGCCGGCGATGCGTTCGCGCGCCCAGGCGATCAGGTCGCCCGCGGCGATCTCGACCCCGGGCTTCTTCACGACGACGGCCTTCACGGCCTCGCCCCATCGCTCGTCGGGCACGCCGATGACGGCCACGTCCGCCACGGCCGGATGGCCGAACAACGCGCTCTCGACCTCGGCGGGATAGATGTTCTCGCCGCCCGACACGATCATGTCCTTCACGCGGTCGTAGATGTAGAGATAGCCCCTGTCGTCGAGATAGCCGGCGTCGCCGGTGAAGAACCAGTCGCCCTGGATGGCGCGTCGCGTGGCGTCCGGAAGCTTCCAATAGCCGCCCATGATCTGCGGCGAGCGCACCGCGATCTCGCCGACCGTGCCGGGCGGCTGATCCTCGCCTGAGTCGCCGACGATGCGCAGTTCCACCCCGCTCTGCGCATAGCCGCAGGACAGGAGCTTGCGGGCATCCGCCGGGTCGTGGTCCTCGGGCGGCAGCAAAGTGATGGCGCCCGTCGTCTCGGTAAGGCCGTAGACCTGCTGGAAGCCGCACGGGAAGACGTCCATCGCCTGCCTCAGCAGGTCGGCGGGAATTGGCGCGGCGCCGTAGACGATGAGACGCAGGCTGGAGAGGTCGGTCTCGCGGATCTGCGGCGCCTGTACCAGGAACAGGATCATCGCCGGCACCAGCAGCATCACCTGCAGGCGTTCGCGCTCGATGATCTGCAGGATCTCGGCCGGCACGAATTCGCGCACCACATGGTTGGTGGCGCCGGCGAACAGGCCGGCAATTCCCCAGCCGGCGCCGCCGATATGGAACATCGGCAGGCAGACCAGGTTGGGCACGCCGGGCGCCAGCAGCCACGTCCTGGTCCACAGCGGAAACATCCACGCGAAATTGGCGTTGGTGAGCTCCGCGCCCTTGGGCAGGCCCGTGGTGCCGCTGGTATAGAACTGGATCGCGGTGTCGTCCGGCCGGGCGGGCAGGCGCGGATCGGTGGTGGGCTGGCGGTCGCGCCAGTCGGCGAACGACTCCCAGGCGCCGTGACGGGCGCCGAAAGCGACGATCCTGCGCACTGTCTTCAAGCCGTCGCGGATCTTCTCGACCACGGGAAAGTATTCCTCGCCCACGAACAGGATCTCGGCCTCGGCGTCGTTGATGATGTGCAGCACTTCGGGCGGGGCGAGCCGCCAATTGACCGAGACCATCACAGCATTGGCCTTGGCGGCGCCGAACAGCAGTTCGAAGAAGATGTCGCTGCTCTTGTCGAGATGGGCCACGCGGGCCTGCGGTCCGACGCCTTCGGCGATCAGCCCGTTGGCCACCCGGCTCGCCGCACGGTCGAGCGCTGTGTAACTGATGGTGCGGCCGGCATGGACGATGGCGGCCGCATCGGGACGTTCCGCCGCATGGCGACGCACGATGTCGGCCAGTCCCGTAATCTCGATAGCCATTGGACGCTTCCCATCATCTTGGCCTGTTCGGCGGCTGCATCCTTCGGCGCTTTGGGAGTGATTTCAAGGGTTTGATCGCCTAGTGTCGCCGCCGATGGAAGCGGGTTTTTCAGGGACACCATGAGCAAGAGAATACTGGTCACCGGCGGGGCGGGCTTCCTGGGCTCGCATCTGTGCGAGCGCCTTCTGGCGGCAGGCAACGACGTGCTGTGCGTCGACAACTACTTCACCGGCACCAAGCAGAACGTCGCGGCCTGCCTCGACAATGCGCGCTTCGAGCTGATGCGCCACGACGTGACCTTCCCGCTCTATGTCGAGGTCGACGAGATCTACAATCTCGCCTGCCCGGCCTCTCCCATCCACTACCAGCACGATCCGGTGCAGACGACCAAGACCAGCGTGCACGGCGCCATCAACATGCTGGGCCTGGCCAAGCGCACGCGCGCCAAGATCTTCCAGGCCTCGACCAGCGAGGTCTACGGAGATCCAACCGTGCATCCGCAGGTCGAAGGCTACCGCGGCAACGTCAATCCGCTGGGTCCGCGCGCCTGCTACGACGAGGGCAAGCGCTGCGCCGAAACGCTGTTCTTCGACTACTGGCGCCAGCACAGGCTGCGAATCAAGGTGGCGCGCATCTTCAACACCTACGGCCCCCGCATGCACCCCGACGACGGCCGCGTGGTGTCGAACTTCATCGTCCAGGCGTTGAAGGGCGAGGACATCACGATCTACGGCGACGGCCTGCAGACCCGCGCCTTCTGCTATGTCGACGACCTGATCGACGGCTGGCTGCGCCTGATGGACCACACGCCGGACGACTTCACCGGTCCGGTCAATCTCGGCAACCCGGTCGAGATGCCCATCAAGCACCTGGCCGAGAAGATCCTGAAACTCGTCGGCAGCAAGTCGAAGCTCGTGATGGCCCGCCCCCTGCCGGCCGACGATCCGCTGCAGCGCTGCCCCGACATCACGCTGGCGCGGGACAAGCTCAAGTGGGAGCCGAAGGTGCCGCTCGACCAGGGTTTGGCCAGGACCATCGAGTATTTCGACGGCCTGCTGCGCGGCAACAAAGGGGTGAGCCGCGTCGGCCGTTAGCGAAATAAGGGTCCCTCGCTGCGCTCGGGATGACAACATTGCTGTCATCCAGAGGCCGAAGGCCGAGGGACCTTTAGGCCCCAGGTACGATTACTACTGAGCGGCGACGGCACGCGGCAGGGCGTTGACGACGGAAGCCTTGCCCGAGGTCATCTCGTCGTGGATCCACCTGTAGGTCTTCTCCATGCCGTCCTCGAGACGGATGGAAGGCGCCCACTTCAGCAGCTTCTTGATGAGGTCGTTGTCGCTGTTGCGGCCGCGCACGCCCTTGGGGGCGTCGAGCTTGTAGGAGCGCTTGAGCCTGACGCCGGCGATCTTCTCGACGATGTCGACCAAGCGGTTGATGCTGACCAGCTCGTCGCTGCCGATGTTGAGCGGCTCGGTGATGGCGCTCTCGGCCAGCCGGATGGTGCCGTCGGTGCAGTCGTCGATGTACATGAACGAGCGGGTCTGCTCGCCGTCGCCCCAGATCTCGATCTCGTGCTTGCCCGACAGCTTGGCGGCGATCACCTTGCGGCAGATCGCGGCCGGCGCCTTCTCGCGGCCGCCGTCGTAGGTGCCCTCGGGGCCGTAGACGTTGTGGTAGCGGGCGACCCGGGTGGCGATGCCGTAATCCTCGCGATAATGGCGGGCCATGCGCTCGCTGAACAGCTTCTCCCAGCCGTAGCCGTCCTCCGGCATCGCCGGATAGGCGTCCTCCTCCTTCAGCGCCGTGACGTCGGCGCGGGTCTGCTTGTCGCCGTTGTAGACGCAGGCCGACGACGAATAGAAGAAGCGCTCGGTGCCGGCCTCCTTGGCCGCCACCAGCATGTGGGTGCTGATCAGCACCGACAGCATGCATTCGGCCTTGTGGGTCTCGATGAAGCCCATGCCGCCCATGTCGGCGGCGAGGTTGTAGATCATCCTGGCGCCCCTGGCCGCCGCGCGGCAGGGCTCGAGCAGGGCAAGGTCGCCCACCTGGGTCTCGACGCCCGGCGTCTTCTGGTACCACTCCTCGAGCGGCTTCACGTCGACAGCGCGGATCCTGCCGTGCCCGCGCTGCTGCAGCACCCGCACCAGGTGGCCGCCGATGAAGCCACCGGCGCCGGTCACGACCACGAGATCATTCTTCGACATTCACGAGCCTTTCCAACAAGAGAGGGCCTTTTACCAGACTTTTCAAAGACTTGCGAGGTTGGGCCGACAGCCGCGCCGGCCTGGGCCGGCGTTGGCGCAGGGCCGTTCGTTTGCTCGTCCCACGCCGCGTCGTCAAGTCGCCCTATGCCGCGGCCTTTCAAGGAAAATAGCGCGGAAATCGATGGTTCGGGCCAAAAAACTCTCTTATAGCAACCACATAGGCCCCCTCTTTACCGCCAAAGCGTCGTGCTGGCCGAGATCACCCCTGTCATTCTGACCCACAACGAAGCAGCGAATATCGGCCGGTCGCTCGAGCGTCTGACGTGGGCGAGGCAGGTCGTGATCGTGGACAGCGGATCGACCGACGAGACGCTGGCGATCGTCGGACGATTTGCCAACGTTCGCACGGTCCATCGGCCGTTCGACAGCCATGCCCGGCAATGGCGCTTCGCGGTCGAGGAGACCGGCATCGCCTCCGACTGGATCCTGCGGCTTGATGCGGACTATGTGGTCGAACCTGCCTTGCGCGGGGAGATCGCCGCACTCGCGCCCTCCGCGGCGACGGCGGCCTACGAGATCGCTTTCACCTATTGCATCGACGGCCGTCCGCTGCGCGCTTCGCTCTACCCGTCGCTGCCGGTGCTGTTCCGGCGCGGCCGCGGGTGGTTCGAACAGGATGGCCATACCGAGAAGCTGCGCATCGACGGGCCGGTCGAGCGGCTCAGCAACCGCCTGCTGCACGACGATCGCAAGAGCCTCGAGCGCTGGCTGCAATCGCAGTCGCGCTACCAGGCCCAGGAGGCGGAGAAGCTCACGACCCTGCCGTGGTCGGAGCTGAGCTGGGCCGATCGGCTGCGGCGCACGCGGTTGCTGGGTCCTCTTGCCGTTGCGGTCCACTGCCTTTTTGTGAAGGGGTTGATATTCGACGGATCGGCGGGGCTGCTCTATACAGCGCAGCGCGTGACCGCCGACCTCATCCTTTCGATGCATCTGCTGCGCCGAGATCTCGAGCGCCTGGCGCCTGCAAAGGCCTCCTGATGACCTTTGTCCTCGGGCTGAACGCCTATCATGCCGATGCCGCCGCGTGCCTTGTGAAGGACGGCATCCTGGTCGCCGCCGTCGAGGAGGAGCGCTTTCGCCGCATCAAGCATTGGGGCGGCTTTCCCAGCGAATCGATCCGTTACTGCCTGGCCGAAGCCGGCATCTCGCTGGGCGACGTCGACCACGTGGCGCTGAACAGCGACAACCGCGCCAGCCGCTGGCGCAAGCTTGCCTATGTGCTGACCTCGGGCGTCGGCCCGCGCTATGTGCTGGATCGCCTGCGCCAGCGCGGCGAACGCGCCGACATCGCAGGCAACCTCAAGCGGCATTTGCCGGAGCAGGAATTCCGCGGCAGCGTGCATGCCGTCGAGCATCATCTCTGCCATCTGGCGTCGGCCTTCCTGGTGTCGCCCTATGACAGGGCGGTGACTGTCTCGGTCGACGGCTTCGGCGATTTCTCCTCGGCGGCCTGGGGAATGGGGCAGGGAGGCACGATCGACATCGATGGTCGGGTCTACTTTCCGCATTCGCTGGGCGTGTTCTACGAGGCGATGACCCAGTTCATCGGCTTCCCGCACTACGGCGACGAATACAAGGTGATGGGGCTCGCGCCCTACGGCGAGCCGCGCTACGTCGAGGCGATGAAGCAGGTCGTCAAGCTCAGGGACGACGGCACCTTCGCGCTCGACCTGCGCTACTTCCGCCACGCCGCGGGCGAGGGCGCCAACTACCAGGTGAAGGACGGCATCCCCTCGGGCGGCCGGCTGTGGGGCGACGCGCTCGCGGGCCTGCTCGGGCCCGCGCGCGATCCGTCGGCGCCCCTGGAGGACCGTCATCGGGATATCGCTCGCTCGGCGCAGGTCACCTACGAAAACGCCTTCTTCAACCTGCTGCAGGCGGTGCACGGCCGCTACGGCTGCGACGCGCTCGTGCTGGCGGGCGGCTGCGCCTACAACTCCGTGGCCAACGGCAAGGTGCTCGAACGCTCGCCGTTCAAGCATCTCTATGTCCAGTCGGCGGGCGGCGACGCGGGCGGCGCGATCGGTGCGGCGTTCGCGACCTGGCACAAGGTGGCCGGCGCGTCGGCCAAACGTCACTTCGTCATGGACCACGCCTATTGGGGGCCGTCCGCCACGCCCGACCAGATCGCCTCGGCGATCGAAGCGCGGCGCGCCGATTTCGATGGCGCGGGATGCGCCATCGAACGCATCGGTGACGAGGCCACGCTCTGCCGCCGCACGGCGCAGGCGATCGCGGAAGGCAAGGTGATCGGCTGGTTCCAGGGCCGCCTCGAATGGGGCCCGCGCGCGCTCGGCAATCGCTCGATCCTGGGCGATCCGCGGCGCGCCGACATGAAGGACATCCTCAACCTCAAGATCAAGCGCCGCGAATCGTTCCGGCCGTTCGCGCCATCGATCCTGCGCGATGCCGTGCCCGAATGGTTCGAGACCGACGACGACGTGCCCTTCATGATGCAGGTCTTCCGAATCCGGCCCGAGAAGCGCAAGGAGATCCCGGCGGTCACCCATGTCGACGGCACCGGCCGCCTGCAGACCGTGACCTGGGCCGGCAATCCGCGCTATGCGCGCCTGATCGAGGCCTTCCGCGACCTTACCGGCGTGCCGATCGTGCTCAACACCAGCTTCAACGAGAACGAGCCGGTGGTTTGCCGACCCGAGGAAGCGATCGATTGTTTCCTGCGGACCAAGATGGACGTTCTCGTCCTGGGTGATACCCTCATCCAACGATGATCTCGTTGACCGTCAACGGCCAGGCCCACCAGGTCGATGCAGAACCTGAGAAGCCGCTGCTTTGGGTCTTGCGCGAGGACCTCGCCATTCTCGGGCCGAAGTTCGGCTGCGGCGTGGCCGCATGCGGCGCCTGCACCGTGCATGTCGACGGCGTGGCCGTGCGCTCCTGCTCCCTGCCGGTGGCCGAGGCGGCCGGCAAGAACGTGCTGACCATCGAGGGCCTGGGGCGGGGCCGCCTGCATGCGGTGCAGCAGGCCTGGATCGAGCAGCAGGTGCCCCAGTGCGGCTATTGCCAGCCGGGCTTCATGATGGCGGCAGCCGCGCTGCTGGCCGCCAATCCCAGGCCGAGCGACAGCGACATCGACGAGGGGCTGTCCAACATCTGCCGTTGCGGCACCTACAGCGCCGTCCGCCGCGCCGTGCATCGCGCGGCGGCGATCCTGGGCGGCAGGTCGTGAAGTTCACCCGGCGCAAGGCGATCATCGGCGGCGTCGCCGCCGGCGGCCTGCTGGCCGTCGGCTTCTGGTTCGCCCGCGAGCGCGACCGCCTGGGCAGCCGCTCGCTGTTCAACATCCGGCCGGACGAGGCCGGCCTGAACGGCTGGGTCAAGATCGGGCGCGACAATTCGGTGGCGGTGGCCGTGCCGCGCGCCGAGATGGGGCAGGGCATCCAGACCGCGCTTGCCATGCTGGTGGCCGAGGAGATGGATGCGCGCTGGCAGCAGGTGAGGGTGGAAGACCCGCCGGAGGACGGCATCTACCGCAACGTCGATATCCTGATCGACAGCCTGCCGTTCTCGCCCGAGGAGAGCGGCACGGTCGTCGACGTGGCGCGTTGGGCCGGCGCCAAGCTGGGCGGTGTGCTCGGGGTGACGGTGACCGGCGGCTCGACCTCGACCCGCGACGCCTGGCTGCCGATGCGCACCGCGGGCGCGGTGGCGCGCGACCTCCTGCTGCGCGCGGCCAGCCGCAAGACCGGCATTGCGGCGGCCGACCTGGTCGTGAGCGACGGCGAGGTGCGCCGCAAGGACGGCAGCCGCATCGCCACCTTCGGTGAGTTGGTGGACCTGGTCGGCGATCTTTCGCCCATGCCTCCACCTCCCTTGAAGAAGCCCTCGGAGTTCAAGCTGATCGGCAAGCCGCTGCAGCGCCTCGACATACCGGCCAAGGTGATGGGCTCGGCCATGTTCGGCATCGACGTGCGCCGCGGCAACCAGCTCTATGCCGCGGTCCTGAACGCGCCGACCTTCGGTGGTTCGGCAAGCGGGTTCAAGGTGAAGGGAAGCCTGCCCAAGGGCCTCGAGAAGGTGGTCATCGTGCCGGGCGGCATCGCCGCCATCGGGACGAGCTGGTGGCGCGCCGACAAGTTCCTCAGGGAAGACGTCGAGGTGCAGTGGCAGCCGGGTCCGGAACCCAAGCTCGACAGCGCCACGCTGTGGAAGCGCTACGAGGCGTTGCTGGAGAAGGGAGAGTCGGCGCTGACGCGGACGCTGGGCACTGACCCGAAGCCGGCGAGGACGGAGACGGTCGAGGCGACCTATCGCGCGCCCTATCTCGCCCATACCACGATGGAGCCGATGAACTGCACGGCGCGCGCCGCGGGCGATGGTGTCGAGATCTGGATGCCCAACCAGTCGCCGACCCTGATGCGGCTGGTTGCCGCCGAGGTCGCCGATCTGCCGCAGTCTGCCGTGACGGTGCACACGACTTTCCTGGGCGGCGGCTTCGGCCGTCGCGCCGAGGTCGATCTGGTGCGCCAGGCCGTGACCTGCGCGTTGGCCGTGCCGTGGCTTCCCGTGCAGCTCCTGTGGTCGCGCGAGGAGGACGTCCGTCACGACTACTACAGGCCGATGGCGCTGGCGCGCTGGCGGGCCGAGCTCGATACGTCCGGACCGGCGCCAAGGCTTGCCGGCGTGGCCAAGCGGCAGGTGGCGCAGTCGCCGAGCGATCAGTTCCTGGCGCGAACCATAGGCCTGCCCGAGCAGGGCAAGCCCGAGGGCAACGCCGTCGAGAATCCGCCCTACGCCTTTCCCTTCTACCGGCTCGACGCCATCGTGGCCGAAGGCTCCGTGCCGGTGGGCTTCTGGCGTTCCGTCGGCCATTCGCATACCGCCTTCTTCGACGAGAGTTTTATCGACGAGTTGGCGGCCGCCCTGAAGAAGGACCCGCTCGGGTTCCGCCGCGAACTGCTGAGAGACAAGCCGCGGCACCTCAAGGTGCTGGAGACGGCCGCCAAAGAGTCCGGCTGGGGCGAGACGCTGCCGGCTGGATCGGGCCGCGGCCTGGCGCTGCGCGCCTCCTTCGGCTCGATCGTGGCGCAGGTCGCCGAGGTCACGGTGGTCGACGGCGGGACGCTGCAGGTCAAGCGCGTCACCTGCGCCGTCGATTGCGGACCCGTGGTCAATCCGGCCATCGTGCGGGCGCAGATGGAAAGCGGCATCATCTACGGCCTGTCGGCGGCGCTCTACGGCGAGATCACCCTGGCCGACGGCGCGGTCGAGCAATCCAATTTCCCGGACTACGACGCGGTGCGCCTGGCCGAGGCGCCGGCCATGTCGGTCCATCTTGTCGATGGCGGCTCATCGTATGTCGGCGGGACCGGCGAGCCCGGCACGCCGCCGATCGCGCCGGCGGTCGCCAACGCGGTCTTCGCCGCCACCGGCAAGCGGCTGCGCAGCCTGCCGCTGCGGCTCGCCTGACTTCTTTAGCGCGTTTAGCGCGGCATCCTGCGCCGCCAGCGCAGCGTGTCCTCGATCTGGTCGGCAAGGTCGCGCGTGGGCGCCCAGCCCAGCTCGCGCCGGGCCTTGGCGATGTCGCCGACCAGCTTGGGCGAATTGCCGGGCCGGCGCGGCCCCGTCCCATGCGGCACGGCGCGGCCGGCGATGCGTCCCGTCTCGGCGACCGCCTGGCGCACGCTGTAGCCGGTGCCGCTGCCGAGATTGAAGGCTTCGTGGATGCCCTGCCCGGGCTGCCGTTGCAGCCAGTCGAGCGCCCGCACATGGGCGTCGGCGAGGTCGCTCACATGCACGAAGTCGCGGATGCACGAGCCGTCCGGCGTCGGATAGTCCGTGCCCAGGAGCGTGAGAGGAGGGCCCAGGCCGAGCGCGGCGTCGGCAGCGAGCGGCAGCAGGTGGGTCTCGGGCGCGTGCGCCTCGCCGATCGCGCCGCCGGCATCGGCGCCGGCGGCGTTGAAATAGCGCAGCGATGCCGACCGCAGGCTGCGGTCGGCGGCGGCGGTTAGCGCCTGTTCGACGCGCGCCTTTGACATGGCATACGGACTGATCGGCGCGATCGGATGGCTCTCCGCCAGCAAGTCGGTCTGCGGCAGGCCGTAGACGGCGCAGGAGCTGGAGAACACGAAAGCCTCGACGCCATGGCGCAGCGAGGCCTCGATCAGCGTATCGGACTTGGTGGCGTTGTTGTGCAGATAGCGCTCGGGCTGCCTCACCGATTCGCCCACCTCGATGTAGCCCGCGAGATGGATCACCGCGCGCGGCTGGTGGCGCCTGAATGCCTCGTCGAGGTGGCGGGCGTCGCCGATGTCGCCGCGCTCGAGTGGGCCCCAGCGCACGGCCCATTCATGACCTTTTTCCAGCGTGTCCAGGCAGATCGGCCGGAAGCCTGCCTCGGCCAGCGCCTTGCAGACATGGCTGCCGATATAACCGGCACCGCCGGTGACCAGGATGCCGGCGCTCACGACACGGGCCCAAGCACGGGCCGGAAATTGGCGGCGCCGACGTTCAGGACCCACCAAGGCGCGTGTGAGCGAGAAATTTCCATATATCGCCGGACTAGAGGGCGGACAGGCGCTGTTGTCATGGAATTGATGGTGCCGAGAGTGTGGTGCCGGGTGAGGGATTTGAACCCCCGACCTTCGGTTTACAAAACCGCTGCACTACCACTGTGCTAACCCGGCATTCCTCAGGCATTCCAACGACTTAGGCAAACAAGGGTTTTGTTCTAGGGGCAGTATCAGGGACGGGTGCCTCTTTGGTCCGAGATCATTGTATCACGCAGCAATTGCAGGTCGGGGCATAGCACAGCCAGGGCAAGTGTTGCAGGTCTCCAGACGCGTCCCCAGCCTCCACGGCGCCGGTGCCGCGCTGCGCATCCCGCGAAGAGCCAAGTCCGGCAAGGTCATCCTCATCCGGCTGGTGGGGCAGGGCGACCGTGGATGACGATCGTCGATTCGCCGAAATTCTTGACGACTTCGCCGCAGCCGATCTTGCCGTCGTTCAGGACGATGCGTCCCGCATCGAGGTTCGCCTGACTGCGTCGGGCGTTCACCCAGACGCTGCCATCTCCCCCTATCTTGTCGCGGCCGATGTCCTGATACCGAAGCTCCTTGCGCCGTTCGGCATCGCCGTGGGGGATGCACCTTGCATAGCGCGGATCGATGGACTGGCAGCGATATCCCTTTGCACGCAGCCGACGATACAGGTCCATGTCATCGTAGCCCCAGCCGACATGGGCTTCGTCCATCCCCCCGACGTCGAGAAAAGTCGTCTTGTAGAGCGCGTAACGCCCGATGCACCCCTCATCGTCGATCACGACGAAATCGTCGCCTTCGATGCGACAGCCGATCAGGAAATTGTCGGGTTCCACATGGTCGGCAAGATAGGAGGCAAAGCCCCGCCCCGTATAGTTGTCGGCATCGACGACACAGACGATGTCACCGCTGGCCAAACGGATCGACATGTTACGCGAATGAGTGGCATGGAAGTGCGTGGGCTGGTCCGCGAGGTAGTAGCTCAACCGACCGCTGGCGATCTCGTCCCCAAGCTCCTTTCTGACCCAGTCGCCGAGCCCATCGCTGGAGTTGTAGTCGAGCAGAACGAATTCCAGGTTCGGATAATCCCTGTTGTCGGCGATGTTCTGAGGCAATGTTTCCCGCACATGATGCAGACGGTTGCGGCTCGTGGTGCACAAGGAAATTCTGGGCGACGGCCGCGACCGGATGCGCAGGCAGTGCTCCAGCCAGTGCGGGCCAACCTTCACCACGCCCCAGAACAGCCTTCGACTGCGGCTATCCAGCCCCTGCGATACGAAGCGCGCGACCGGCCTTCCCGTCGCATCGACGATGCTGAGTGCCAGCTCCTCCCGCTTCCAGAAGCCCGCAAGTCCGAATAGATCGGGCTCGACCTTGACCGTTCCGTCGGGCAGGCCGACGACCCGTGCAACCCAGCCACCGCCGGCGTCCAGCAGCTCGAATTCCTGCTGCAGGTGCATGCCGTCTTGAAGAAGAAGCATCATGGCTCAAGCATTCGGATGTGGGACTGACATGGGGGCATGGCGGATCGAGTGGCAACGTGGTCACCACCGAGGCAAAATGGATTGAAGCGGTTGTCGATCAGCATCGGCCAGGCCGATGCGCATAGGCGGGGATTCCGGATCGTGGGAAGGCTCGTCGCCAAATCGACCCGAATGGAGCACGAATTCGACAAGTCTTCCCTGTTCTTTAGGCTTCGTCCACCTTCGGCAACTCTCAGCCGAAACTCGCCCCCGAAAACTGTACTCTCCTTGGTTAACCTACCCATGATGACTTAGCAATTTCCATGATCGCTGCTGGGTGATCGCGAGAAAGCTGCCGAACAGGGGCAGTGAAAACGGCGGCGGCGACTCCAGTCTTGCCTGGCCCCAGAAGGTACCACAACTTTTGGTTGGCTCAGGATCGGCGGCACACCATGGCGAAGAGGTTTCCTGCCCCCAGGCGCTTGGTCAATTAGCCCAGGGGAGTCGCCACGGCCTCAGCCCCGGAGACCGGAAGGCTTCGCCGAGCGCAGCGTCACCATTTGGCACCGCCGCTACAATCACTTCGGTGAACCGTTGACCGGAGATGGCCCTGCGGTCGATCATGGCCTTTCGGTTGACGCAACAACTTCCGTCAACAACAATGGCAAATGAGGGGGATGCATTGCCTACTGCTGCGGACAAGAACAACGCTTGCGCTGCCATGAGTAGCCGCTGCGTTACCGACACAGCCGTCGCTTGGCCGGCGCTGCAAGCGGCCTTGTGCGCCCCATCGGGCTGCCCGGCTCCGAAAAGTCAACGATCGCGCAGTTGCCCGGCGCGGCCAGCTTGCCATCGCGTCGTGCCGCGCCGATGAGAGAACTCCTTCCGTTGTGGAATGCGCGCATCGTTCGTTTCGTCTCCAGAACCGATGTGAGTTGTGTTCCATCCCAGGTGCCCGCGTGATGCAAATGCCGGTTTCTCCCGACACCCCCGCCTTGCCGGCGCCGAGGCTCTCGTTTTTCACTGTCTGCATGGGACGGCTTCATCACCTCCAGCAGACCCTGATGAAGAATCTCGCCTGGAACGCCGACCATCCCAGCCTCGAGTTCGTCCTGCTCGACTACAGCTCCCCCGATGAGCTGGCCAGCTGGGTCCAGAGCGAACTCGGCGACCATCTCGCTTCTGGACGGGTCGTCTATTACCGCTACGATCACGCGCAATTCTTCAGCTTCAGCCACTCACGCAACATGGGCGCGCGGCTGTGCCGTGGGGAAATCATCTGCAACGTCGACGCCGACAACTTCACGGGCCCCGGTTATGCGCGGTACATCGACGAACAAATGAAGGACAAGGACTTCCTCGTCGGCTGCGACTTCGAGGATGGCGTCTTCACCCCCATCGTTGGCGATCACGGCTGGACGGGCCGCATGGCTGTCCGGCGCCAAGCCTTCCTCGACGCCGGCGGATACGACGAGGACATGGTGGCCTGGGGGTACGAGGACTTGGACCTCTACAACCGCCTCTGGCAGCGCGAGTACAGGTGCGCGCCGATCGATCGGCGCTTCCTGAACTGCATTGAGCACGAGAACAAGGAACGGATTGCCTTTACGAAGGTGAAGGAGATCGGGCGCGACTGGGGCTCTACCAAGGGGACGTTGCTGGAGCATTTCCGCCTCAGCGTCGAGAAGATTGCTCGTCGTGAGCTGGTTGCCAACAGAGGGCGCGTGGGCATCGGCAGGGTTCGTCAATTGGCCAGCTCCGAGCCGGTGCAGCTGCGACCCTGGAAGCCCGTGGAGCCGGTGCGCAGTGACCTGCGCGAGCAGAACAACAAGATACTCGAGCGTGAGCTCGCGAACGGCATCACGACGATGCGCGGCGTCCCCAACATCCTGTTCCTGGAGCTTACGCGACGGTGCAACCTGGCCTGCAGCATGTGCAGGTCCGGCTTCATGACGGATCGAACCCTGGACATGAGCGAAGCCGTGCTGCGCCGGATCGAGGAGGATCTGCTGCCGACGGCCCGTGTCGTCGATCTACGGGGCTGGGGAGAGAGCCTGCTGCGTCGGGACTTTCTCCCGATCGTCGAGCGCTTCGCGCAGCCCGGCGTCCAGCTCCGCGTGCTGTCCAACGGCACGATCCGCAAGCCCGACATCTGGCGGCATCTGATGCGCCACCGCGCCTGGGTCGGCATTTCCGTGGACGCAACCGAAAACGGACTGCTGAAGGAATTACGCGGTTGCAACATCGAGCCCATCGAGCAGTCGCTGAAGTCGCTCGTCCATTGGCGCGACGTCTACGGCAATGACGCCAGCAACGTCTATCTGACCGTCACGGTCAGCTCGCGGAGCCTCGGCAATCTCGAAGATCTGCTGCGCTGGGCCCACGAGCTGGGCGTGGGCCGGGTCCACATGATCCCGATCGCCTGCTGGCCGAGCGATCCCAAGCATCTCGAGCACGGCGAGGCGGCGATCCCGGGGCTTTTCGAGCGGCTCAGGGAACAGGCGAACGGCTATGGCATAACCCTGCAACTCGGCGCCGCGATGACCACCAACCTGGTCCTGAAGGACCGCCTGCTCGATCGCTGCATCCACCCATGGATGTACACCTACATCACATATGCCGGAGACGTCGGCTTCTGCGATCACCTCATCGGGCGGGACGACCTCACATCGGGCAATATTCTCGAGAAGCCGTTCGAGGAGATCTGGAACAGCCCGCCGCTCGTTTCCCTGCGGGCGGCCCACCTCGCCAAGCGTGAGGACCATCCCTATCACGAACATTGCAGCTGGTGCTTCAAGAACCGATACGCCGACTTCGAGCACGAGATCCGGCCCGACCTGTCCTCGATCCTGGTGACCAATTCTACCGTGCCCTCGTTCCAGCCCTCGTCCGGACTGGCGGCGCCTGTCAATGAGAAGGTGAAGGCGTGACGACAGAGCCTTTCTCGGGACAGGAAGCGTTTTCCACCGAGGATCTCGAGCATTTCGAGACACAGGGTTATGTCAAGCTGGCCGGCGCCGTGCCGGCCGAACAGGTTTCCGCCGCGGCCAACGCGATCTGGCAGTTCCTCGGCATGGATCCGACCAGGCCGGACGACTGGTACCGGCCGCCTCATTCGCCCGACGGACTGGTGCAGATGCATCAGCACCAGGCGTTGTGGGACAATCGCCAAAGCCCCAGGATCTACAACGCATTCTGCCAGCTGTGGAAGACCAGGAAGCTTTGGGTGAGCCTCGACCGCGCCTCGATGAAACCGCCGGTCAATGCGAAATATCCCGCCTGGGATTATCCGCCGTTCCTCCATTGGGACGTGGATCTCAAGGAGTGCCCCATCAAGTTCGGCATCCAGGGCGTCCTGTGCCTCTCTGACAGCACGGCCGACCACGGCGGATTTCACTGCATCCCCGGGATGCACCGTGAAACCATCGAATGGTCGAGAACGCCCCTGGAGCAACGGGATGTCAACGCACCGCCGGCTCTGGACTGGCAAAAGGTCCAGGCGATCGAGGCCAAGGCCGGCGACCTCATCATCTGGCACCGCGCTCTGCCCCACGGCTCGGGGGTCAACCGCAGCGGTCGGCCGCGACTTGCCCAATACATTCTGTGCGCGCCAGCCGGGTACGAAATCTCCGACCAGCACTCCGTCGACGACCCCAAGGTCGAGATGTACGAGAAACTGCGTCGGCAGAGGATTGCACAGTGGGAACGGCGCGTCGGTCCCTCGGGCCTGGGCCTCGACCCGCGCGAACTGGGGCCGCCAGCCAACCTGACGCCGCTCGGCCGGAAGTTGCTGGGGCTCGACCTCTGGCAATGACCTCGTTCGCCGGTCGGTAGTTGCGGAGGCAGCAAGGTGCGGAATCCGCATTCCATAGCTTGCGGCACGTCTGACTGAAATGCGTCCTTCCAGCGTCACGATCATCATCCCGACGTGCAACAGGGCCCATTTTCTCGGCGAGACCCTGGACAGTGTGCTCGGGCAGACGGTGCCGCCCACCCAGGTGATCGTGGTGAACGACGGCTCGACCGATTTCGACGCCCGACCTCCTGCGGCGCTACGGCGAGCGCATCGAAGTGATCGATCAGGAGAACAGCGGCAGGGCGCGCGCCGTCAATCGCGCCATGGCACGCGTGCGCGGCGAGTATCTGTGGATCTTCGACGACGACGATATCGCCGTGCCGCAGAGCCTCGAACGTCACCTGGCGGTTCTCGAGGCCCATCCCGAGGTGGACTTCACTTACTCCGGCTGCCTGATCATCCAGAGCCATCCGGACGGTCGCGTCGAGCACAAGGGCCCCCTGCCGATGCCCGATGTGCCCGAGGACGAGATGTTCTCCCGCATGCTCGAGCAGAACTTCATGCAGCTGCAGGCCATGCTCGTGCGCACGCGCTGCTACCGCGAGATCGGCCTGTTCGACCCCCGGCTCAACCTTTGCGACGACTACGACATCAACCTGCGTCTGACGCGGCGCTTCGCCGGCAGACGCCTCGACGCGCCGAGCTTCCTGTTCCGCCAGCACGGCGGCCTGCGCGGCCGGCCCGGTGCCCTGTTCCCGGCCGAACACCGCAGCCGCTACTGGGTCAAGGAGAACCGCGACATTCACCTGCGCCTGCGTGGTGAGCTGGAACTCGCCGAGTATCTCCCGCGCAGCCTCGGCGCGGGAGAGCTCGACGCTCCTCGCCGCCGCCGTGCCCTCCTGCAGCGCGCCTGCGTGATGGCCCGCCTCGCTCTCTGGGAGGAAGCTCTGACCGACCTGCGGCAGGCTCTCGTCGAGACGATGCCGGGTGCGCCGCTCGGGACGGTCGAGCGGGGCCTATGCCGCCGGGCCCTGGCAAAATTCATCCGCTTCGACCTGGCGATCGAAGGCCTTGTCGACCACCCGGGTGTCGCCCGCCGATTCAGGCGCCTCCTCGAAGACGCCGCCAACGTCGACGCGCGGCGGATTTTCGCCTCCGAGCTCTCGCGCTACGCCTGGGCGCAACTGCGTCAGTACAAGCCGGCACGCGCCATCCGTGCGCTCGCCCTGGCGCAACAGATCGGGGGCGTACGGAGCTGGATTCCCCGCAACGAGTTCGATGAACTCCGCGACTCGATCCGCGCCGCCTGCGATGACCGGATCGAGGTGAGGCTCAGAGCGGTGTTCTAGAGCGGGATGATTCTAGGTTCGAGCGTATCCTGCATGGGCGAAGTAGTTGGCGCATTCAGTTGATTGGACTGTAGGGAGAAGTCCGACGAGAGCGTCATAGATTGCCTGTTCAGTACGTTTGGCGGCCTTGCGCAGGGCGTGTTTGAGCTTGGCGAAGAGCATCTCGATCGGGTTGAGGTCGGGCGAGTACTTGGGCAGGAAGAAGAGCTTGGCACCGGCGGCCCTGAGAGCCTGCCGGACGGCGCTGCTCCTATGGGATCCGAGATTGTCCATGACGACGATGTCGCCTGGTCGCAGCGTCGGGATGAGGACCTCGTCGATGTATTGGCGGAAGGTTTGGCCATTGATCGGGCCATCGATGAGCCACGGCGCCTCGACGCGATCATGCCGAAGGGCAGCGAGGAAGGTCATGGTCGTCCAGCGACCATGTGGCACCTTCGCCGGGAGGCGCTGACCGCACGGACCCCAGCCGCGCAGCGGCGCCATATTGGTCTTGGTCCAGGTCTCGTCGATGAAGACGAGGCGGGTGGGATCGATCCGGTCTTGGTAGGCCTTCCATTGCTGGCGTCGCCGCGCCACATCGGGACGGTCGCGCTCGCTGGCGATCAGCGTCTTTTTTTGTAGCTGAGTTTCTCGTCGTGGACGAAGGTCCAGACCACCCGATAGTCCACGCTCAGGCCCCGCGCCGCCAGCTCGCCGACCAGTCCACGCAGGGTGAAGTCGCCTTCCCGGCAGCGCTGCAGCAGCCAGTCCCGATATTCCCCGATCAGCTTCTTCGGCCGATAGCCGCCAATCTGGTCGGGCGCCACGCTGCCCGTTCGGCGATACCGGTTCACCCAGTCGATCGCCGTACTGACCGCAACATTGAAGCGAGCCGCGGCCTGGTTACACGACAAGCCCTCGACCTCGACCGCCTCAACCACTCGTTGGCGAAGGTCCTTTGAATAAGCAGCTGCCATCCATGCTGGCCTCCTGCCCAGCCAGCATGTTGAATCAGATCTCACTCAAATAGGGAATCCCCCTTCAATTCCTTCTTAAGTCATCCCGCTCTAGGCATCCCACCCGACCGGCTTTCCACCGAAGGGACGATATTTCAGCGACTTCAGGCGCGGCGTTTTCTTGTCCCATTCGACGAGTTTGTCGCGCAATTCCCTTGCCAGTCCGGCCTGCTCGTTCGTCTTTATCAGGTTGTGCCGTTGGTAAGGATCGGTTCTCAGATCATAGAAAAGGTACGCATCGCTTTCGATGCCGCTGTCTTTTTCCTCCATCGCAACCGCGTAGAGGTGCGTCGGCGTTCTTATGGCGAGCTCGCGGAGCGGGGATTCGATGAAGGCAAAATTGTCCCGGCAATCCTCGCCGTTCTTGCCCAGCAGGAACCTGGACATGCTTCGGCCCTGGACATGTTCGGGGACATTGCCGCCGCACAGATCAAGCAGCGTGGGCATTATATCCATCAGCGACGTCAGCCGACTTCTGCTGACGCCCTGCTTTATGTGGCCGGGCCAGCGGTAGACTATCGGAATCCGGATGGCCTCCTCGGCAACCTGCCCCTTGTCCCACTTGTGGTGGCTGCCGAGCATGTCACCATGGTCCGACGCGAAAACCACGATGGTGTCGTCCTCAAGGGAATTTTCCCTGAGGGACGCCATCAGTCCGCCAAGCAGGTCGTCGGTCCAGCTGACAGAGCCGTAGTACAAGGCCGTCAGATCCCTGATCGTGAAGTCCGGCATCGCCGTCGCCGTCACCGGCTGGGAGCCTTCATTGTGGAAGGTCTCCCACATGTAGATATGGAACCACCTCTCATCGGCAGGCAGCTTGCCGTTCCTCGAGACATTGTCCCGCAATGGCACCCTGGATGGGTCGTACATGCGGGAATACTTGTAGGGGACGTCGAGCAGCGGCATGTGCGGCGACAGGATGTTGTAGAACAGGAAGAAAGGCCCGGACTTGTTGTCCCTGAAGAACCGCTTGGCTTCCGCCAGCTCATGATCCGCCGTAAAGCCCGGTACGCCAAAGGGCTCGCCCTCATCTCTGATGAAGTCGCCTTTGCTATAGGTATTGCGCACGATCAGGCTCCGGTCGAAGCCCAATCGTGAAGGCCTGGTATCGACGTGCCATTTCCCGATCTGTGCCGTCTTGTAGCCGAGCTTCCTGAATTCTTCCGCAAGAGTTGTATCGGGGAACTTCAAGCGGTCATCCCTGCCCAATATCGTCCCGTTGGGCTGCATCTCGTTGATGCGTGAGCCGACGCAGGTCCGCGCATGCTGCGCCGCAAGCAGAGTCGACCTGGCCGGCGTGCAGGCCGGACAGTTGGTGACGCCGAGCTCGAAACGAAACCCGGTTGACGCGAATCCGTCGATGTGGGGCGTACGGACGAACGTATCTCCCCAGCAGCCGATGGAAAAACTGCGAAGCTGGTCGCAGAGCACGACGACGACGTTGGGCTTCCTTTTCTCCGTCCCTGTCGTGGAGGTCATCGGGCCCGCTTGGATCGGCAGCCGCTCAATTCACCTGCAGGTGAGAGGCCGACGATGCGCGCATTCCAAAGCGGAAGAAGCTCGCTCATGAGAGCGGCCCGATGCGCTGCCAGGCCGGCCGCGTCGGCCAGTTGCGCGATCGTCGAGCCCTCCGGACCCGACAGCAGCCTGTACAGCTCGGGCGAAATGCGCCGACTTGCCGGCGACGCGGCGTGGCGAAGCTCGTGGGCCTGATTTTTGCCCGGTCGATGCCAGAGCTCGTAGACCGGCCTGAGGTCGAGACGATAATTCCAGAGCTCGTCGGCATTGTCGGCCCGCTTGCTGATCAGCAAGTCCTCGATCACGAGATAGTCGAGGTCCGTGCTGACGAAGCAGGCGAGCGCATCCTCCACCGAATTCACGATCGGTTCGGCCTGGTTGTTGAAGGAGGTGTTCAGCACGATGGGAAAGCCGGTGTGCTGGCCCACGGCGCGGACCAGCGACCAGTAACGCGGATTGTGCCTGCGTGACACGGTCTGGACCCGCGCCGTGCCGTCCACATGGGTGATGGCGCCGAGCTTTTCGCGATAAGCCGGCTTGACCTGGGCCGTGAAGACCATGAAGGGCAGCGTCCGCACCCGGGACGGAAGCTCGAAGTAGGTGTGGAGCTCCTCCTCCAGCACCGAGGGTGCGAAAGGCTGGAAGTTGTCGCGCTTCTTGATGATGCTGTTGATGCGCTTGGTCGCTGTCGCAAATCGCGCGTCGGCAAGGATGCTTCTGTTGCCGAGCGCGCGTGGGCCGAATTCCATCCGGTCTTGAGCCCACCCGACGATGGCGCCGTTTGCCAGCAAGGCGGCGACCTCGTCGAATGGATCCGCCATCCGGCGGTAGCTGACGACGCCATCCCATTCCTTGACCGACCTTTCGATCTCGTCGGTGGCGGGCAACGAGGGACCCCAGTAGCAGTGCTCCATCTGGGGCGTGACCTGGCCGTCCGGCCAGGGCGTCGAAAAAAGGGCGGCGCCCAGGGCACAGCCCGCGTCGTTCGAGGCCGGCTGGACGAATATCTCGTCGAACATGTTCTGGAGCAGCAGGCGGCCGGTCATGGCGCAATTCAGGGCAACGCCCCCCGCCATCGCCAGTCGCCGATGCCCCGTCACGGCGCGATAGTGCCTGAGCAGATGGCCCATCATGTCCTCGAGCGCTTCCTGCAGGCCTGCGGCGAAGTCCATGTCCTTCTTCGCGATGGGTTCATGCCGGCGGCGCGGCTGAAAATGATCATAGACGACGGTCGAGTCCCACCCAGACGCTATTCTGAAGCGTCCCTCGGGCAACAGCTCGTAAAGCCCGCGAAAGAAGTTCCGGTAAGGAGCGGGATCGCCGTACGAGGCCAAACTCATCACCTTGTACTCTTCGAAGCGCCAGTAACCGATGTACCAGATCAACTTCTCGTAGAAGAGCCCCAGCGATTCCGCGATCGGCAACTCCAGCAGGACATTCCAGCGGTTGTCCCGGACATCGGTCACCATGCCTGACTCCTGATCCCCCCGACCGTCCACGGTCACGATCAGGCAATCGGACCAGCCGGACAGGCGATGGGCGGATGCGACATGCGCCACATGGTGATTGACGAGCTCGAGCCGGCCCGCATATTCGACCCCGACGGCGCGCCGCAGCGAGTCGCGCAGGACCGACAAGGGGTCGGTGTCGGTCATGCCGGCGTTATCCGTGTAAACGGCCGTGAGACAGCCGCGGGCGTGACGCTCTCCCGCGTAGTACGATATGCAGTCGACCTCATGAAGACCGATGCCGGCTTGCGCAAGGCAAGCCGAGATCGCCATCTGCGGGAAGCGGCTGGTGTGCTTCTCGCGGCTCAGTCTTTCCTCCTCGACGGCCGCAACGACCACACCGTCTTTGAGCAGAACCGCAGCGGCATCGTGCCACCAAATCGGATCGAACCTTACAGGATCCTGGGCGAGGAAAGGGGAGCCGCTAATGCCCAAAACAAACAATGCCGCACCGTCGTCTTCCGGCCGTGCCGGGAAGAAAGAAGAGCGGACATCTTGCAGCAAGTGGCGGCGACGCGGCAAGACGAATGCCTCAACCGGTGACCTCAGTCTGAAATCCACCCGCAACCCGCGTTGGTTCGAGAGGTTGGCCGAGGCTTGCCATTTGATCGACGCGGGGCTGGTCGACTACAGTGCGAGCGGGATGACAATCGAAGGATGTCTTCGGGGAGAACGATGCCGTTCGGGTATTTTCGGGGAATCGAGGAGAACGAGCGCGCAGGGCGGTTCTGGCTCAGGGGCGAACTTCCGGTGGTTGCGACAAAGGCCATCCCGGCAAGCAGCGAACTCCTGTGGGTGCCTGCGGATACGCCAGGGAGAGCTTCCGGCGTCTACAAGGATGTGCGGATAACCTACAAGACAAACGCCCACGGCTGGCGTTCGCGCGAGATCGACCCCGCTTCACCCAACAAGAAGGTCATGTTCGTCGGCTGTTCGTACACCATGGGCATCGGCCTTCTCTACGAAGACGTCTGGACGAGCGTCGCGACACGCCACATTGAAGCGGCCCTCGGCGAGCCGGTGGAGCAGCACAATTTCGGCTACGGGGCACATGGAAACGATTTCTTCGCGATGGTCGTGCATCAGGTCCTGCCGATCCTGAAGCCTGACTTCCTCGTCGTGCTGTTCTCGGATCTGTCACGCCGAACCGTCTTCCCCAAATTCGGCTACCGGATGGCGTTGCTGCCCACCTACGTGCCGGATGAAGCACCGACCCTCCATAGGGCATTTCTCGAGCTTCAGAGCGACTCCAACGATTTCATGGACTTCGCGCGGCAGCACAGCCTCATCGATGCCGTTGCGACGTTGAACGGGATACCCTGGGTCTGGCAAAGCAAGAACGGGCCCCAGGATTGGCCGCCGCTGGCGCAGACCGCGAAATACGTTCGAACCGACAACATGATCGATTGCCCCTTTCCCGCCTATGGGCCGAAAGCGACGGAGGAGGCGCTGAAGCGTGACCTTGCGCGCGACGGGATGCATCCCGGCCCCCTCTCAAACAAGGCCTTTGGTTTGGCAACTGCACAGTTCATCCTGGGCCGGGGTTTCGGCGCAAAGGAAAAGGCATGAGGATCGTTCGCCGGCTTCTCCGTCCCTTCATGTTCGTGTTCGAGCGCTGGCAGTTTCGCCGCAAGGTGAAGCGGCTTCAGAAACGCGATCCCTTCATCTACTGACATGCCGGTCTGGGGCATCTCGGCAAACGAGCATGACGCGTCGTTGAGCGTGGTCGACGGCAGCGAAATCCTGTTTGCCTCCCATGCCGAGCGCTACAGCCGGGTGAAGAACGATGCCCACTTGCATCCGGATCTGATCGAGGCAGCGCGCCGGTGGGGCGAACCGGAGCAGATCGTCTGGTACGAGCGGCCGCTGCTCAAACGCATGCGCAAGCTTTATGCCGGGCAGCACAACCATGTATGGCGCGCGGACGGGGCGGCCTATCTCAGCGCGCACGGCCTCACGGCACCGGTCCGTTACGTTGGCCACCACCAGAGCCATGCGGCTGCCGGCTTTTTCACAAGTCCCTTCGATCACGCAGCCATTCTCGTTGTCGATGCCATCGGCGAATGGAGCACGATCAGCGCCTGGGAGGGGCGGGGGCGGAGCCTCAAGCAACTGTGGGGTCAACGCTATCCCCACTCGCTTGGGCTCCTCTATTCGGCATTCACGCAGCGCATCGGCTTCAAGCCCAATGAGGAAGAGTACATTCTCATGGGAGCTGCAGCCCTCGGAGAGCCGCGCTACGTAGACCTGATCGACCAGGACTTCGTTCGCGAGAGATCGGCGCCGCACTTCCGGTTGAAGGCGAACGTCCATCGGGGTGTTCGCTGGTGGCGTCCGGAGATCACGGAAAACTGGAGCATCGCAGCCTCCATACAGGCAATCACCGAGGAATATCTCGTCGGCCTGGCGCGCTGGCTGGCAAGCCGCGTCCGCAGCCCGAACCTGGTGCTGATGGGCGGATTGGCACTCAACTGCGTGGCCAACACCAAGATCGCGCGCGACGGCGCGTTCGACAGGATCTGGATCATGCCGAACCCTGGCGACGCGGGGTCGTCGCTTGGCGCGGTGGCAGCTTTCACGCGCAAGCATCTGAATTGGCGTCACCCGTACCTCGGCGAGAACATCGACCGACCTTTCCCCCGCGCCGAGGTCACGGCAGCGCTGCTGAACGGCGAGGTGGTCGGCATCGCGAACGGACGCGCCGAGTTCGGTCCGCGCGCCCTGGGCAACCGGTCCCTCATAGCCGATCCGCGCGGACCCGAAACCAAGGATCGGGTCAATCGCATCAAGAAGCGCGAGCCGTTCCGGCCGTTCGCGCCGGTCATCATGGCGGAGTTCGCCGACCAGTATTTCGACATGCCGGTGGCAGAATCGCCCTACATGCAATTCGTGGCCCCCGTGAAGCGGCCGGATCTCTTTCCGGCGATCGCTCACTTCGACAACACGGCTCGGGTGCAAACCGTACGCCGTGCGCAACATCCGCTGCTCTACGATCTCCTGTCGTGCTTCCATGAAAAGACCGGTTGTCCGATGCTCTTGAACACCTCGCTCAATATCAAGGGCGAGCCCCTGGTGAATGTCTGGGAGGACGCCCGGCGCTTTCAGGCCCTGCACGGCGTGAAGATCTTCTGACAGCCAGCCTCTGGCTCGTGGGGGAGCAAGCGGTCATGCCGCCGAAGATACTTTTCACCACCATCATGGATGGACTCGATCAGCACGCGCGGGACATGGCGCCCGCCGGCTTCGAGCTGATTGTCGCCGCGCAGAACAGCGCGGCCTACACGGCGGCGTTGCCCGATGTGGAATACCTGATCGGCAACGTGCATGTGATGAACGATGCCTTCTATCGAACGGCTCCCCGATTGCGGCTGGTGCAACTGCTCAGTGCCGGCTACGACCACGTGAATCTGGAGGCGGCGCGTCGGGCTGGCGTACCGGTTTGCACCAATGGCGGGGCCAATTCACGCGCCGTCGCCGAGCATACGATCCTGCTGATCCTCGCGCTCTATCGGCGGCTGATCCTGCAACACGAATTGACATCCAAGGGGCGCTGGCTCGGCAACCGGCCGATGCCGACATTCCATGAGATGCATGGCAGAACACTCGGCATCATCGGCCTGGGCACAATCGGCAAGCGTGTCGCTCGCATGGCCAGCCGCGGCTTCGACATGAGAGTCCAGTATAACGATCTCGTGCGGCTCAGCGAGGATGACGAGGACGCGATGAATGTCCGCTACCGGCTGCTCCCGGAGCTGCTGGGCGCGTCGGACATCGTGAGTTGTCATGTGCCGCTGACGCCATTGACCCGTAACATGATCAACGCCGAGACGCTGGCGCACATGCAGCCTCATGCGATCCTGATCAACTGTAGTCGGGGCCCAGTGGTCGATTTTCCTGCTCTGCACGATGCCCTCACGACGGGCCGCATCGCCGGGGCGGGGCTCGACGTGTTCCCGGAGGAACCGCCTTCGGCATCGGAGCCGATATTGTCGTTGGACAATGTCGTTCTTTCGCCGCATCTGGCAGGTGCCAGCCGCCAAACGCGGGTCAGGCAGACCCGCAACGGCTTTGACAATGTCCTGCGTGTCGCCCGCAGTGAGCGACCGCTTTGGATCCTGCCGGAGCTGAGGGACATGGAGACGCGGTTATAGACGCTCTCCGGTCGTTCATCCTCCGCGACTGCTGAGGCGATAGCCCAGATCGGCGATCAAGTCGCCGTAGCGCCGTTCGAACTCGTCGATCTCGGCGGTCGACAGGAAACCGCGCCATTTCGAAATCGTACGGGAATGGATGTGCCGGTTCTCGGCGACCGCCTCATCGCTCATGCGAGCGACATCATGCGGTCTCGCCAGCTCGATCGCCTGCGCGCACTCGCCGTCGCTGAAGCCGACATGCTTGAAGATCGCGCCGAGCGCACCGTCGAAATCGCACATCACGGCTTCGAGCTGGACCTGCAGCAGATCCGGCGTTGCCAGCTTCCAGTCGCGCATGGCATCGAGCGTGCGGCCGGTATAGCCGGCCAGTTCGAAGGCGAGGCCCGCTTCCCGGCCGCGTTCGAGAAGATTCTCCTGATAGGATTTGCCAGCGAGCCATGCCAGATAGGCGCCCTTCCAGCTTTCCGGGCAGTGCTCGACGGAATAATCGACGCGTGGATAGGTGATCGGGGCGGACGGATCGAAATTCGTGTTCGTGCACCACTCTTCCCGGCAACAGCGGTGGTAGAGATAGCCCGACACCCAGATGTCGCGCGGGTCGCGGACGAACTCGTATCGCGCGAAACGGGCGGGCAGCAAAATCAGGACCGACCAGCGAGTGGCCAAGCACCACGATGTCCGTGGCCAGGTCGACCTTCTCGACCAATCCGAAATGCAAGGCGACCGTCAGGCCGAAGCGTGCCGCGACGGCGCGCATGACCTGCTCGAATAGCACCGTGCCGGTCTTGTGGTAGGTGAACACAAAGATCTGCGGGCGCAGAGCAACCTCCCAGGCTGAGCTTGCGGCGGACCTTAACCGAGCGTTCCCTGGGGCGGTAGCCTGTGTCCATGACCGAATCCGGCCGACACCGTCGCTCGTCTTTCGCCGCAGGGTCCACTAGAATGGGCTGTCTGGCCGACACGATCGGACCTGGCATCGATTATCTTCGGGGAGCATCGTGCGGGCCTCAGTACTGATGACGGTGTACAACTGTCAGAATTATGTGAAGACCGCCGTCGCAAGCGCATTGGCCCAGGTTGCCGGAGAGTTCGAGGTCGTTGTCATCGACGACGGGTCGACCGACCTCACACGACAGATTCTCGATGGCGTCGAGGACCCGCGCCTTAAGGTTGTAGATAGCGGGAGACTGGGACGCTCCAGGGCGCTCAATTTTGGCATCGAAAGGTGTGCCGCCCCGTACATAGCCATATTGGATGCCGATGATGTGGCGCTTCCCCATCGTCTTCGCGAGCAAATCGCCTATCTCGACGCAAATGCCGACGTCGCGCTCGTAGGTTCACGATATCGCCCCTTCATCGACAAGGACGGCAAGTCGATGGGGGAGGACATCTTTCCGCTCGAGTTCTCGGAGATCGCCCATGAGTTGAGGCAGTTCAGATGTCCCCTGTTCCATAGCTCCATAATGTTCAGGAAAGAAAGGATACGCGACGCCGGCGGATATGACGAAGGCCTGGCATCCAATGAAGACTGGGACCTCTATGTCAGGCTGGCCTTGTCGGCAGGCTGCCCGATCGCCAACATCGATGAGAGATTGTCCTTGAAGCGCATCCACCCCAAGCAGTTCTTTTGGGGCGACGATGGCGTCGAGTTCTCGCCCGCCGGTCAACGAGCGGAAATGACAGTCAGGCGTCGCATCTCGGATTTGCTTGGGAGTCCGTAGCTGAAGCGGCGCCTGCAATTCACGCGCCAGGCGGCGGCGGCTCGAACCGAAAGTTGCATACCTCCGATGTCTTCCCGGCAAGCTGGTGGAATGCTAACCTCCGCCGGTTACAAGAGCTCAATTCAAGAGCCTGCTCGGGGGCAACAAAATGCGCAAAGGCAAAATCCACCGCCGAAGCGTGGAATACAATCTCACTGAACACTGTAACTTGCGGTGTCGCGGCTGCGGGCACGCGTCGCCGCTCCTTCCGCAGAAGTTCGCGTCGCTGGCCTCATTCCGTACGGATCTCGAAGCCCTTGCTGAAGTATTTCATTCAGGCGAATTGCGCGTTGTCGATGGAGAACCTCTGCTGCACCCGGAGTTGCTGGATTTCCTGAGGGAGGCAAGACGGATCAACATCGCCGACCGAATAGTGCTCAACACCAACGGCGTGCTTCTTCATAATGCTCCCGTGGAGCTGTGGCAGTCGGTGGACGAGATCTATCTATCGATCTACCCCGGCGTTCATCGTCGACTAGACGAATCGGAATGCGCGAGGCTTTGTCGGGAGAACGGCGTCAAGTTGACGATATATCGACCCGTCCATTTCGAACAAATGACCATCAACGATAGAATTGAGGATGTTGAACTGGTCCAGGCAATATTCGACAACTGCAAGCAGCGGGCAGAGACGTCATGCCACACGGTATATGAAGGGCGCTTTTACAAATGTCCTGTAGCGGCTTTCACGAAACCTCGCCTGGCCCGCGGCGGGATACCCTTTCAGGAACAGGCCTCTGACTGGGTCGAACTCCATGATGAGGCGGATCTGGAGGGAAAACTTGAAGCGTACCTGACGAGCACCAGTCCGCTAACCGCCTGCTCTTTTTGCCTTGGGGATTCTGGTCCCACCTTCAAGCACGAACAGCTAAATCGTGCGGGATTGCAACAATGGATAAAGGAAGACAACAGCCTGGATATAGAGCGCACCCGCAAATCTCTGCTGCGCCGAACATAGCGTGCCCCGAGGATTCGCGTTTCCCGCAAAATGCCCGCGAATGCAAGCTGCCCATTGGCGATGCCGCGTGGCGACCGGTGGCATTGTAAAAGACGCGCCCACCCAGTTTACCCTTCAGGTTCGAGTGGGGGATTTCGCGAGTTGCCGTCCTGTCTGCTGATAGAGTGCTGCCCCTATCACTGGGAGGTCTTCCCGGCCTGGGTGAGTCTGCTCGGCGAGTTCGGCTACAAAGTCGATATCGCTTGTCCGGACACGCCCGGACACCTCGAAACGTTGGCGCTGCTCGGCATCCAGCGGCTGCCGGTCGAGCACCTGTGGGATATCCCCTTCAAGCGGTACGACCTGGTGGTGATCGGCACCCTGATGCACCAAGGCTACAACCATCTGGAGATGTTCCAGCCCCTTCCCGGACTCGATCTGGTCGAAAGGATTGGTCGACCTTCGATCAGCGTGGTCCACGACCCCGTTCAATGGGACGAGCGGTGCCCAGAGACGACTTTTGATGGCCGACACCCTGGTGGGTGGGGAACGCTCAATCTCTTCCGCGACCACAGCTTCTATTGGCAGGGTCGGCTGCGCAAGAAGCGCCGGTGGTCACGGGAGGGGGAACGTCTGGTGCTGTGGGAAGAGGGGCGCAGGCTGGTGTTCTCGAGCACCGACCGCGGCGCAACTTATCGGGGGCCGAATGGCATGGCGCTTCGTCGCCGACCGGGGCATCGCGCCGACCTGAGACGCCACACGCGCTCTGGTCGCCACGCGATCGTCACCTTCTCACGCCAAGCCGCCGAGACCCTGAAGGCCCGCTGTCCCGGAGCCACCTGGATCGTGCCGTTCGTGAGCCACGACGGGCTCGCGCCGCGCTCGCCCGGAGAGTTCGCCTTCGCGGGATCCATCGACTATCGGAGAAAGGCGGTCTCATCGCTCCTCCGCGCCTGCGCGACCCTGGCGGCGGGCGAGAGCGTGCTCATTCTCGGCGGCAGCCGCTACGCCAATTCGGCAGAAGACCCGAACGTCGGCAGGCTGATCCGCGACCTGACGGCATGCGGTCTCGAAGACAAGGTCCACTTCACCGGCTACCTGCCATACGGCGAGTTCGTCGAGCGCCTGCGCCGAAGCCGCTTCCTCCTGCCCCTGGTCGACGACCGGATCTCCGCCGGCGACTATCGGACCCGGACGCCGGCCGCGATTCCCCTCTCGCTCGGCCTCGGAGTGCCGATGATCGTCCATGAGGCGATCGCGCGACGGTTCGATCTCGACTTCATGGTCTGCTACCCGGGCGAGGATCTCGCTTCCGGTCTCGCTGCCGCGAGGTCGATGAGCGAAGCAGACTATGCTCGACTGTGCGAGCGCACGCTGGACGCCGCGCGGCGCCAGACGGCGCACAACCTCGAAACCCTCGCCGGCGTCCTTCGCCGGATTCTGCCGTGAGTTTGGCCGGCGCGGCCGGAGAGTGCTGGCCGCGCGATGTGAATAGTTGTATCGCGACTAAGCCTTCAGTTGTAGGATCGAGACTCCGTGATTCTACCCAATGCAGCATCGCCAAGCTATGTCCAAGACGCTCGTAGTCGTAGCTCACCCCGATGACGAAGTGCTGTGGTTCTTCTCAATTCTGATGCGTAACGACTGTGACGTCGTCTGTGTAACGAACGGTCGCGACGATGGAGACCGCGCGCACCGCGAGCCGGCCTTCCGCAAGAGCATGTCCGTTCTCGGCGTAGAGAACCATTGGAACCTTGACTATCCCGACGGGCCCGCGCGACTGGATATCCTCCAACTCGGCGCCGATCTGAAGAGATTCTCCAGTCGCAGCTATGATCGGGTTTTCACGCATAGTCCGTTCGGAGAGACGTTCGAGCATTCTCATCATCAGGACGTTTGCCATGCCGTTCATCAGACGTTCGAGAACGTGCATTCGGTCGCATGGAATGCATTTCCGGAGATTGTGAACGCGCTGACGCCTTCGGAGTACGCGCTCAAGAAATACCTGCTGGGCACCGTTTACCACGACGAATACAGGAATCTTAAACGAACCTATCCCGTCCTGTCGGTTGAAACCTTCATCGAATACAGCCGCGAAGCGGTCGACATCTTCTATTGGAGCATTGCGGACGGCGGAAACAATCATGAGCGTCTTGCGAAGTATGACGACTTCTGGGGGTTCCAAAGCAGCGTCTACGAGAGGGAGAGACACAAAGCCATTCTCGACTTTGTTGCGCTGACAAGCCCCGGAACTATCCTGGAATACGGCTCCTGCGAAGGTGTGCTGACAAGAAAGCTCTCGCTGATCGCGGAGACGCATTGCGTTGAAACGGCACCATCATACGTGGCGAAGCTCGCGGCTCAAGGGTTCAAGATCGTGCAATCGCCGAGGGGCGAAGACTACGACACCGCAGTGGTTGCATCGTTCCTCGGATACCTGGATTCGCCGCGTCAATTCCTGGATTCCTTGCGCAGCGAACACCTGGTCGTTCAGGTCGGGCTCGGCTCGGAGCTCGAAAACGACATGCTATCGCTGCTTCCTCGCTATGACCTTTCATCGCAGTCGGTTGTGCGTCCCCGGTGGGAACACCTGGTCCGGGGCGGCAAGAGTGAAATCTCCCGATTTATCGCGTTGGCGCTCGCGTCTTCCTGTTCCGGCGCTCAAGCTAGATGCAGACCGAGCCGACCGTTTCGCATTCTGACGCTCTCGTTCCGGGGCGATTTTGAGTTTTGCCGGTTGCTTTGCAATCCGTCGACGACTTCGTGCCAGGCACGATCAGCACGTCATTGCGGTGCCGCAGGCCGACGTCAGCCTGTTCAAGACGCTTATGAACAGCCGCCGGCGCCTGACCATGCAGGAAGAGTTCCTGCCGGCCTGGCTTCAGTAGAATTCCCCTTCCAGGGTCCGACGCTACGACGGGTGCTCGGCCTGCCGCAACGCAACCTTTATTTCACACCGCATCCGCGCATCGTCCGGGCTGGATCGTTCAGCAACTCATGAAGTTGCGCGCGGCCGCCACGGCCGCGAGTGACGTCGTGCTGCATGCCGATAGCGATATGGCTTTCATACGACCATTGAAGCTTGACTTGATCGTGCAGCAGGGTCGGGCACGCCTCTACCGTCGTCCCGGCGCCGGGACGACCCGGCGCACCGTCCCTGGCATGCTTCCGCCTCCAGGCTGCTCGGCCTCCCGCCCTCGGATTATCATGGCTCTGCTTTCATCGAAAACCTGATTGTTTGGCGGCGCGACTGCGTTGCGCACCTTCTCGGGCGAATCGCGGATGTCGCGGAAACCGATCCCATGGAGGCGCTGGCGGCGACGGATGACTTTGCCGAGTACATTTTGTATGGCGTTTTCTGTGAGCGCATCTTGACCCTCGAAAGGTAGTGGGCACTTTGCATCCTCTGTGTCGCTCTGCAAGACAGCCTGGACCCGCGCGGGGCTAAAAGGCGTTGATGCGCTCTTGGAAGAACCCGCGTTCCATCCGGAGCAGGTGGCGGTCGGTATCCAGTCCACACTTCCCATAGGCGTTTCCGAGCGCCGGGCCGTCATTCACAAATTGGCCAACAGGATTTCGTCGTGACTACAATCATCCGGCCAGACGCCGCCACGACGGCGTCTCAGCTGTTGGGATGCATCAGATGATCTTGAAGCGGATCGTCCAGCACTATCGTAACCAGAGAGTGCTTCGGCGGTATTTTTCCCAGGCGTCGGTTCCGAAACTCCATGTCGGATGCGGCAAACATATTCTTTCGGGATGGCTGAATGCGGACGGCTACGCGCCAGATCCGTCGCTTCCCGTCTATCGCTTCGATGCGACGCAGAGGTTTCCATTCGCGGACGGGACTTTCGCGTATGTCTTCAGCGAGCACATGATCGAGCACATCTCCTATTCGGCCGGCCTTCACATGCTTTCGGAATGCCTGCGGGTGCTCAAGCCCCGCGGTGTTCTTCGCCTGTCCACTCCGGACCTGGATTTCCTGATCGATCTTCGCCGTCCGGACAAATCCCCGCTTCAGCGCGAGTACATTCGCTGGGCCGCCGAGACGACCATGCGGAACGTTCCGGACACCACCAATGAGACCTTCGTGATCAACAATTTCGTACGGGATTGGGGACACACCTTCATCTATGACGAGAAGACTCTCGCCCAGTCCCTGCAGCGTGCCGGATTTCGCGACCTGCGGAAATGCGGCCTTCAAGAGAGTTCGGTAGAATGTCTCCGTAACTTGGAAAATGAAACGCGCATGCCTGCGGGTTTCCTGCGGCTGGAATCAATGGTTATCGAAGCCACCAAATAGCAGATTGCCAGCGGCCTCGAATGCAGACGATGACTTGCAAGGACTGGGATCATGGAAAAGCGCAGACTTGGCCGCAGCGCGCTCGAATTCCTGCCGATCGCCCTGGGCGGCAGTGTCTTCGGCTGGACGATCGGAGAGGCGATGTCGCACAAGCTTCTGGATGCGTTCGTCGACGGCGGCTTTTCGCTCGTGGAAACTGCCGAGAGCTACACCTGGTGGGCTCCAAACAGCAAGTGGGGCGAATCGGAAACCCTGATCGGCAGCTGGCTCAGGAAGAATCCCGGCAAGCGGGACAAGCTCCTGATTGCCACGAAATGCACCGTTCTCTCGAGAGCACGCCTCAGGGCCTCGGTCGAAAGCTCGTTGGCTCGTCTCAACACCGACTACATCGATCTCTTCCAGTCGCATCGCGATGACCAGGACGTGCCGCTGGAAGAGACGCTTTCGACCTATGGCGAGCTGATCAAGGAAGGCAAGATCCGCTGCATCGGCGCTTCCAACTACGACGCGCCACGCCTGGCAGAAGCCGCCAGAGTCGCCAGGGACAATGGCCTGCCGCAGTACCAGAGCCTGCAGCCACACTACAATCTGCTCGAGCGCCCATTGTTCGAAGGCGCGCTCGAGGAGGAATGCCTGAGGCAGGAGATCGGCGTCATTCCCTACTATCCCCTGGCCGCCGGCTTCCTCACCGGCAAGTACCGGTCGGAAGGCGATTTCGGCAAGACCGTCCGGGGCGCCAGTCAGACCGTAAGGAAGTACGGGAACGACAGGGGGTTCGGCGTCCTCGAGGCGCTCGATGCGGCGGCCAGGAAGCACAACACGAGCAACGCCACGGTGGCGCTTGCCTGGCTGCTCCACCGCAAGTCGATCACCGCCCCGATCGTGAGCGCCACCAACCTCGACCAGCTCAAGGAGCTGCTGGCGGCGCCGCAGCTTAAGCTCGACGAGGAGTCCCAGGTCGCGCTCGACAAGGCAAGCGCGGCGTAGCGGTGGCGCAACCGACCAATATCCGGCCGTAATGCAGTGTGCCGCGAAAGGGATTGGGGATGAAGACCACATCGAGCCCAAGGACCAAATCGACAAGTGGATCGCACGGCTGGTGCCCGGCAAGTCCTTCGTGGACATAGGTGGCATCGGCGGAAGAGCCATCAACGAACGCATCACCTTTGCTCACGCGGCGGGCGCTCGCTCCTGTGCGATGGCGGACGTCATGCCGACAACCCACTACGAGTGGGACATCTTCCGCAAGAAATGCACCTCGCTTGGCCTGCCTGCATTCAAGGAGCTGGGCGATGTCGACATCCGGTCGCGAGAGAGCCTGAAGCATCTTGGAACGGTGGACGTTGTTCACAGCACCGGCATCCTCTACCACCTCCCGTCGGTCCCTGATGCGCTGTGGTCGCTGCGCTCCATTGTCGGCGAGTATCTGATCACGAACACGATCACCTTCCCGAAGAAGGTGGCCAACGAATTCGGCGCTGTCGAGTTGCCCGATTGTGGCGTCCTGTTCCTGCCGGCGATGACGGAGGCCGAGCGTAAGGTGATCGGCAAGCACTATCAGGACGAGTTCGGCTCGCTGCCAGGGTGGAAGGACATCGATTACATGTCGCCGCGGCCCGACGGCCAGACGAAGGTCCAGTACGTGGAATACGGTGAGCTGAGCTGCGGGCCGAATTGGTTCTTCTACACCGACAACGCCTTTCGGGCTTTGCTGCGCGTGTGCCGTTTCGAAATTCTGGACGAGTACAAGTGGCGGGATCACACCCTTCAGGTTCTCTGCAGGCCAATGTCATGATGCCTGTCGTCCCTAGGCCGGGTCGTCAGCTCCGCAACGGCCCGACCGACCAGTATCGGCCGTGATCGAAGTTGAACTGCCCGGAACTCCCGATCAAAAGTATCGACCAGTACCAGCACGGTCCTCCGCAGAGGCCGTCCAGCTCGGCGTCACCCAGTTCCCTGCCGACGGCCCTGGCTCTCGCCCTAGTATGCGCCTTCGCCTCGTCGACGGTAAAATGATAGCCCTTGCACGCCGCGAACGCGACTGCCCTGGCAAGCAGTGTGCCGTTCGTTTCCTCGGTTTGCACCTTTTCCGCCTCCGCTCGCAGCGCCGCGTCGGCTCTCAGATCGGCCGCGAAGCGCTCGATCTCTTGCAGGCTCATCGCCTTGTCTCCCACCGCTTGCAGAACCAGTCTCTAGGGCCGCGGGATAAACTTCAAGTTTTGAGGGGCAGTCGAAGGCGGCGCGATCCGAGTGCGACCGCGCGCCGGTTGTAGCCGACGGCTGGCAACGACATAATTGATCGCAAAGCAGTCGAACAGCCGAGTGGGGGAGTGCCGCCCGATGGCAAGTGCCAACATCGAAGCGACGATCAACTATCACGACCGCCGGGAGGCCGAGCCCTGCGGCACGGCCATCCTGGACCTGTCGGACTACTCGAAGACCAACTTCATCCTCGATCCCCGGCCAGTAGCGGTCCGCAACGGGCGGCTGGCGGACCCGCCACTCTCGCTCGAGCGGAACGGCGTCGTGTTGCTGCGCCGGCCGACAGCCGTGACGGATTTCTTCGATCAGGCTCAGATCGAAGAGATCTATGTCCCCGAGATTCAGGCGATGCTGCGGGAGGTGACCGGGTCGGACGAGGTGCTGGTGTTCGGTCCGGTTCTGCGTTCGGACGATCCCGCTGTGCTCGCGCGGGGCCGGGCGGCCGGCGCGGGGGGTAATTTCTCGCGGGGCGGTCCTGCCATCGGCGCCGGCGCCCATGTCGATTTCAACGAGGAGGGCGTCCGTGCCCATATCGGCGAGCTTGCGCCGGACCGGGCCGACTCCCTGCTTCGGAGGCGCTTCATCAGCGTCAATGTTTGGCGCCCGATCCGGCGGATCGAGCGCATGCCGCTTGCGGTGTGTGACGCCTCCACCGTCAGCAAGCGGGACTTCATCCCCCTGGAGACGCGCTTGACGGTCGGTGTCACGTCGATGTCGAAGGGTGGTTACAATCTCGCCTATAGTCCGGCGCACTGCTGGTATCGGTTTCCCCAGATGGAGCCGGACGAGGTGCTTGTCTTCAAGATCTGCGATTCCGAGAAATCGCTCGCGCGGTTCACGCCACACGCGGCCTTCGTCGACCCGACCAGCCGCCCCGACGCAGCGCCGCGACAGAGCCTCGAGATTCGGACGATCTGCTTCCCCGCGTGAAGCGGGGCTGCGCTACAGCAATTGCCGCTGCACGAGGCGACGGAAGGCGCCCTCGTGGCCGACGAGCTCATCGTAGGTGCCGGTCTCGGCGATCCGCCCGTTCTCGAGCACGACAATGCGGTCGGCGCTGCGGATGGTACTCAGCCGATGGGCGATGATGATGCGCGTGGCATTCATTGCCGCCACGCTCTCTCCGACGATCGCCTGGGTCCGGTTATCGAGGGCGCTGGTTGCCTGGTCGAAGAAGATCAGGCGGGGCCGACTGACCAGCGCGCGGGCAATCATCACGCGCTGCCGCTGTCCACCTGAGAGCTGGCTGCCGCCCTCCGTGACCAGCGTATCCAGGCCGAGCGGCATGGCGGCGATGTCAGCGTCAAGGCCGGCCAGCCGCGTGGCTTCCATCACCTGGTCGCGTCCCATGGGCGCGCTCCCTGCGATGTTCTCGAAGATCGTGCCCGGCACGAGTCCGGCGGTCTCCAGCACGGTGCCGATCTGGCCGCGCACCCGCCGCAGGTCGAGCGTCTCGAGATCCTTGTCGTCGTAGTAGACGCCACCGCGCTCCGGAGTCTCGAAGCCCAGAAGCAGGCGCAGCAGAGTCGACTTGCCCGAGCCCGATGCGCCGACAATCGCCACGCTTTCACCCGGGCGGGCCTCGAAGTCGATTCCCTCGAGCGTCCAGGGCCCGTCCTTTGTATAGCGAAACGACAGATTGCGGACGGCGACGTGTCCACCGAGAAGGCCGGGATCGATGCGCCGGTTGTCGACCTCGAGGGGAGCCTCGAACACCGGGCGAATTCGGGCAAAAAGCGGCACCGCCGCGATCGCCTGGTTAAGGGAGGTGGTGAGATTGAGAATGGCGCCGGTGAACTGGGCAAATGCGCTGTTGAAAGCGGCGAAGGCGGCGACCTCGACGAGATGATCACCACCCGCTATCGCGAATACACAAAGGGTGCCCACGATTGGAAGAGTGGTCGAGGCGATGATCTGCCACGAGCCGACAAGTCCGGATCGGCCATCGATGGCGCGTTGTTCGGCGAAAGCGCTCGACCAGCGAGAGAAGGCGCGCAACTCGGCGGCGGCGACGCGCAGTTTTGCGACCCCGCCCAGGATCTCCATCAACAGGCCGGTGACAACGCCCTTGCGCTCCAGGACGCGGCGATCCAGTTCCATCTTCTTGCGGCCCAGGAAGAACAGGAAGGCGGCCGCCACCAGGGTATAGCCGACCGCGAATGCAGCCAGCGAGACATCGTAGACCAGCATGATGCCGAGGTTCGCCACGGAGAAAATGCCGCCGATCAAGGCGTTGAGGGTCTGGCCCGCGAAGATGCGACGGATGGTGTCGATGCCCAGGATGCGAAGCGTGAGGTCGCCAACGGAATAGCCGCGGAAGAAGGACGTTCGAAGACGCATCACGCGATCCCAGATCGCCGGCTGCAGGCGGCGGTCGATGTACGAGCCGAGTCGCGTCATGGCAACCGCCCGCACGACCTGGAACCCGACATTGCCGATCGAGGCGGCGACCAGCAGGATCATCATGTCGGCGACAAGTGATGTCCGGCCGTCGGGAACCGCAAAGCCCAGCACCGCTCCGGTGGTAACCGGGACCAGAAGGCTTGAGATCACCGCGGCCCCGGCCCCGACCATCAGCCGGGCGATGTCGCCACGTGCGCCGAACGCGGTGAAGCGCCAGATGTCGCGCATCGTGACGTGCTCTGGAAGCACCGGATATATCATGTAGCCGCGCGGCAGCAGCGCGGCGGCCGATGCCTGATTGATCGCGGTCTCGGCCTGCGTCTGGGGATCGATCATGCGCCAGCGCCGGCGCCTCCAGACGACCGCTCGGGGCAGTTCGCTGGCCGCCTCGATGGCCAGGAAAGAGGGCCCTTCCTCCTCCCACCAGCCGCTTTCCAGGGCGATCGGGCGAAACCGAAAGCCGCTGGCGCTGCCAAAACGCTCGAGACGATCGATCACGAACGCGTTGTGATCGTCATCCTGGGGGAGGCGTAGATTGAACCCCTCCTGTGCGGCGATGACCGCGAGTGCACCGGCCAATGGATCCGGGGTCCCGCCCACTACCGCAGCGATTTCCGGGGGGCGCAAGGCAGCGGCGTCGCTCAGGCGCTGTATGGCCCGCGAGACCTCAGCCTCGTCCCGCGCCAGACGCTCTTCAGCGCGCTGGGCCATTGCCGCGTCGTCCTTGACCAACGAAGCGGCGATCCGCATCGCGAGCACCGCCGACGGCCCGCTCAGTGCGGCAGGCGGGTTTTCCAGGAGCAGCGATGCCGACGTGGTCGCCCGGACCTCGCCGGCCTCGATCACCTCGGCCAGGATCTGATCGGCCAGGACCAACAACGGCTTTGCAGCCGACGGTTCACTCGCGGCAGTCGCCGAGTAGCGCAGAACGGGCGCTTCCGCCTGAAGCCAAATGACGTCGCGAGCTGTGACCACGGCGCCTTGCGGCAACGTGCGGCTTTCGCCCGCGACCATCAGCACTGCGGCGCCATCGCTCCGCGCAAATTCCGGCCAGGACAGCAGGGCGGCATGCCAGGCGTCCAGGGCGGGCGCATCGATGAGGCCGGGCGCCAGCAGCGTGTCGGCGACCGACACTCCCCGATCAGCCAGCAGGAACGATACGCCCGGGGCAGCCAGGGCGAACACAGCCGCACCCTCCGGCAGCTCCGCCACGAAGTGCCGCCGACCGGGTGATCCGCGGTCGTCGACGACCGTTGCGTAGAGCCGTGATGGCCGCAACAGCCGCCCAGGCGAGGCAAGCGTTGCGAGTTCCAGCGACCTCGTAACGGCCGTTGGCAGTTCGAGCGGGCTCATCTTCCCAACTCGGCGTGGATCAGCCGGGCATAGGCCCCGGCCTTCGCCATCAGCGAGGCGTGGTTTCCGCGTTCGACCACCTTGCCACGCTCGAGCACGATGATCTCGTCGCAATCGCGAATCGTGCTCAGGCGATGGGCCACGAGGATGCAGGTCATGCCCCGGCGGCGCACGGCGGTCAGGATCTCGTGTTCACTAGCGGCATCCAGGGCGGCGGTCGCCTCGTCCAACACCAGGATGGCCGGTTCGCGGATCAATGCGCGCGCAATCTCGACGCGTTGGCGTTGTCCGCCGTTGAGATTGCGGCCGCCTTCCTCGATGATGCCCTGAAAATTGCCGGGGAGATTCTGAATGGCCGGTGTCAGGCCTGCATCGTCGACCGCGGCGACCAGGCGACCGTGCTCCACGGTGTCGTCCCATAGGGTGACATTGTCGTGGACCGTGCCACTGAACAGGCGGATGTCCTGATCGACCGACGCTACGATGTTGGACAAGCGTTCGCGGCCCCAGGAATGCAAGCTGTAACCATCAATCAGGATCTGACCGGATTGCGGCTCGAACAGGCCAGTGACGAGTTTGCCCAGCGTGGATTTACCGCTGCCGGACTCTCCCACCAGCGCGACCCATTGGCCCGCCTCCGCCTCGAGATGGAAATTCTCGATCAGCGGCGGCCCGGAGCTGCTGTAGCCGAAGCTCACCCCCTGCAACGACAGACGACCGACAGCCCGCGCGGCAGGCGGCGCGTCCGGCACCTCCGTGAAGCGCCAGTCGCGCTTGTGCCGTAGGACATCGTCGAGCCGCGACAGGTCGGCCGAGGCCTGCTGCACCTTGCCGGCCACGCCGACAAGCTCCTGGACCGGCGCCGAAAACGTCAGCAACAGCCCCTGAAAGGCCACCAGCGTTCCGATACTCAGGTGCCCGTCGATGACGCGGAGCGCACCGACACCGAGCACGGCGGCAGACGTCAAGCTGAGAAGCATCGCCGGCAGCAGAGATATGGCGCCCTGCAGCATCGCCAGCCTCTGTTCGGAGTTGATGGCTCGCGCATGGTACCCGCCCCATTTCGAGAAGAAATCGTCCTCCCCCGCGGTCGCTTTGAGCGTCTCGATGGATTGCAGGCCTACCGCGGACGTCGAAAAAAGCTTTCCTTGCTCGGTCTGCAGACGGAGCGCGATGTCCGACAGGGAGCGACGAAGGAGCTGAAGGCCGACAATGTTGAGGGCGGCGCCCCCGAGCACGATCGCAGATAGAACCGTGTCATAAAAGATCATCACGGCGCCGAGAAAAACTGCCGTCAGGCAACCAGCCGCCGTGTTGCCGAAGTCACGTGCCAGCAGCGTGGCGACCCTGTCGTTCGCTTCTACCCGGCTCGCGAGATCGCCCGTAAAGCGCTGCGTGAAGAAGGCGATCGGAAGGCTGAGGACGTGCCAGGCAAACTTCGCCGACTGCTCCAGGGCGAGTCGCAACTCCAGGCGCAGCAGGGCGACCCCCTGCAACCAACGCAGGGAAATGTTTATCAGAGCCGTCACGCCAAGCCCGATGAGCATCGGGCCGAGCCAGCCCTCGAACTGACGGATCAGGATGTTGTCGACGAACACGGCGGTCATGCCCGGCACGATCAAACCGGGGAGCACCAGCATCAGACTTATCCAGGCGATGAAGCCGATCGTGCCGTCGAGGCCCTTCAATCGGCGTCCCAACTTCGACATCAGGCCCGGCCCGGCACCGCCCCGAGTGAAGCCAGCCCCCTTTCTGAGTTCCAGCGACACGCCTTTGAAGCTGTCGCCGAACTCGTTGCGGGCTACTTCGCGCGGTCCCGTCCCGGGATCGTTGAGGTACACCTTGTTGCCGGCGACGCCCTCGACGACAAGAAACTGGTCGACATTCCATTGCACGATTGCCGGGAAAGGCCTCGCCAGGACCCGGTCTGCCTCCGCCGGGGTGATGACAGCATCGAGGCCGTAGCTTTTTGCCGCCCGGACGAGGTCGGCCGGCTTGCTGCCCTCCCGGGAAACGCCACAGGCGACACGTAGCTCCTCGAGCGGCACGCGCCGCCCATGGTACGCCAGCACAATGCCGAGCGCCGCCGCGCCGGATTCCACCATCTCCATCTGGAAGACAGTTGGCGTGCGGACCCGCCGCTTCCAAAAGAGGAGCCGGAAAGTCATCCCTCGATGCTGAGCAGCTTGCGCAGCGCCGGAATGACCAAGGTGATCGGCCGTACCCGTTCGACGATGATGTCGACGGTGGCGACGGACCCGGAAGTGATCTTGTAGGGAGGTCCTGACCCGCTCCACCACTCGAAGCCGCTCGGATTGTCCTTGGTTGGAACCAGCTCGACATAGGCGAGCAGGGCCGGTTCACCACCAAACAGGTTCTTGGTGAGCTGATCGTTGTGAACGATCTGCTCGACATGCTCGACGGAAACGTCCTCGTCGGAGACGGCGATCACGCGGCCCTTCATGGAGCCATATTCTTCCTTCTTGATGCTATCCGGTACGATGTGCGCCTCCATCCCCGGCGCCGCCCGCTTTCGAGTCTTCCCCCTCAGCAGGGCCATCACCTGAAAATAGCTCTGTTGGTCCGGCCCCACCGTGCCCACCACGGAGCCCGCAGCGGCGACACTGCCTCGACCGAGGCGAATTTCGCGAATGATACCGCTGATTGGCGACCTGACGAACGATCCGACCTCCATTTCCACTCGCAACCGATCGACGCCCGCCTTCTTGAGATCGATCTCTGCCTGCTTCTGTCGTTCGATGTCGGCCACGCTGTCGCGCTTGGTGGCCGCCGCCAATTCAACCTCCACCTTCCTCGCCCTGGCGTTGGCCAGGTCGAGTGCGGTCAGGTCGTACTGCTCCTGCCTGGCGATGAACTCGCTTTGGGAAATCATGCCTTTGCTGCGCAAGGTGCTGTAGGCCGCGACAAGCTCGCGCAACCGGTCGCGACGCACCTCGTTGGCGGCCACCTGCTCGTCGATTGCCGCCAGCTGGCGCTTGGCGGCTTCGTCGCTGTTGGCGATCTGCGCGGCGTCGGCCGCCCTCAACAAGGCGAGATTCGCCTCCAGGCGCTCCACTTCCGCCAGGGCACTTTCAATCCGCGTGAGCAACAGTTTTTGCTCGATGATGGCGATTGGCTGGCCGGCCACCACACGGGCGCCCGGTTTCACGAGCACCTCGACCACCGGTCCTGCTGCGATGGCGGCGATGGAAAAATTTCCCTCCTGATCGGAAAGCACCACGCCGCGTCCGATCACCCGCGTCGGGATCGACCCGAACACCGCCCAGATCAGCGCCGCCAGGCAGACAACGGCCGTCGAGGCGGCGAGTACGCGCGTGGCAGGTGGAATCACCCTGATACGCTGGTCGAATTGGTCGGAGGAATTGATGCCTTTGAGCGCCGGCTCCTTGAACCTGCCCGAGATGCCTTTGCTGGTCGCTGGGTGCCCCACTGCCGAGTCGCTCATGGATTGCTTCCGCCCGTAGGTTGGAGCGTCGTCGCGCCCGCGCGCCTTCCCAACCTGTACTTACCTAGAAATCCCCGCTCCGCCAATACGACGATACGCTCTCGTTCGCCACAATATGCCGCCGTGCCGCTTGCTCCACAATCGATCTTCCCGGTTGCGCATGCCCACGGGCGAAACCTGACGAATGGTCCCGGCTACCTGGGTCACCCTCCGCCCGCGACGACCTTGGCCGCCTATTGTAGTATGACGTTCGCGCCGAGAGGAGAACGCTTGTGAGAAAGCTGTTGTTGGCTGTCGCTGCGGCCGCGGTAATGGGTCTCCCTGCAGGCGCGGAGCCGGCGGACAAGACGACCCTGGCCTTCGTTACCAATAGTGGAACCAATTTCTGGAGGCCCGCCGAAGCCGGTGTCCGAAAGGCACAGAGTGAACTGCCGAACTACAAGCTGGTCTTCAAGTATCTCAGGGATTCGTCGACCGCCACGCAGACGCGTATCCTCGACGATCTGGTCGCGGCGCGTGCCGCCGGGATCGTCGTCAGCCCGGTCGACACCAAGAGCATGGTCGACACGCTCGACCGCATTGCCGGGCAAGTCACCCTGTTCACCACCGACAGCGACGTCCCCAACAGCAAGCGCGTCGCCTACTTCGGCTCTTCGAATACCGAGGCCGGCAAGCAGGCCGGCCAGCTGCTGCTGAAGGCGCTGCCTGCCGGAGGCAAATGCATGGGCTTCATCGGCCTGCTCCGGGTCGCGAACGCGGACGACCGCATCGCAGGAGTGAGGGAGGCGCTGAAGGGCTCGAACATAGAGCTCGTCGACGTGCTTGCCGACGACTTCGACAAGGCGCGTGCCAAGCGCAACGTCGTGGACACGCTGGCCGCCCGACCCGACATCAACTGCATGGTGGGCTTTTACGACTACAACACGCCGGCCATCCTGGAAGCGCTGCGGGAGGCGGGCAAGCTCGGTCAGGTCAAGATCGTGGCCTTCGACGAAGATCCGATTACTTTGGGCGGCGTGAAGGACGGCACGATCGTCGGCACCATCGTGCAGCAGGCGTATGAGTGGGGCTACCTGAGCATGATCGCATTGGCCAAGTACGTCGAAGGCAAGAAATCCGCCATCCCGGCTGACGGACGGGTCATCCTGCCGACGCGGATCATCGACAAGGATAATGTCGACGTCTATTGGACCGAGCTGAAGGCCATGTTGTGCTGCTTGCCTCCTGTGCGGGAGACGAGCCGTTGACGGGCCGATGACTGTTTCTTGTAGACCGTCACTGTCACATCACCTTGACTAGAAGCTGATGATCGTCTTGAGGCCGAGAACCCAGACGTTCTTGGTGACGCTGCTTCCGCCCGGACTGTAGATGTACTGGACGTTCGGACGAATGACCAGGCCGGGCGCCGTCTCGAACGCATAGTCCAGTTCGAACACGTACTCGGAATCCTTGACCGGGACGGGACCGAGACCAAGCGCATTTTGCAGGCTCGCCACCTGGGTGATTTGTTGATTCTGGTGAGTTGTGCCCATGGCGAAGGCAATCACGTCGTTGGGGCGCACTTCCAGGGGGCCGGTGTACCAGAAACCGGCGGTGATCTGCCGGTCGGTCGTCGCCGTGACAGTGTCGGCGAACGCTGCGTTGAAGAACACGCGCAGGCCCCTGTTGGGATCGTCGATGCTGCTGCGTGTGATCTGCTGCTGGAAGCTCACGTAGGCGCCATAGAGGCCCTGCCGCGTCGCCGGCGGCTGTCCGGAAAGCGCGAACGGATGGCCGAAACTGTCATACACGGCGTCGGGCTGTTGGCCTGATGAATACCAGGCACCGAACTTGTAGCTGCCTGCCAGCCGGCCGCCGGCGAATTTGGGCTGCCAGGCGATTTCGGCCGACACCAGCACGCCGGTCGAGCCCTGATACCATACCGGCCAGAGCTTGTTGTCGAAACCGAGATACTGCTGGTTCTGGTCGAAGACGCCGACCTGGTAGTAGCCGAACCCGTCGAGCATGACCTTGACCCGGCTGCCCCACTGGCTGATCGGCCAATTGAAGATGTAGCCGCCGGCGAGGTTGCCCGGCTGCGAGCCGCAGAACGTCAGGTTCTGGAAATCACAGGGGAAGGTGGCGAAGTCGCCGCCGACCGACATGCGGCCCCATCTCCAGCTCACCATGCGATTGAGGTACATCTGCTCAAACCACATCTGGGTAAGCCGGACGGTCTGGCCGCGGCCGTACGTCTCCTGGACGGGCTGGAAGGTGCCGAGCTGGGCATCCTCAACCAGATTGCGGCCCGCGCGCGAGGTATAGGTGATCTGGATCAGCGCGTCGTGCAGGCCGAAGATGCGTTCGAGATCGAGCGTCGTGCCGAACGCGACCTGGTCGGTGTAGTCGACCAATTGCCTGGTGCCGCCCCCCGCGTTGTAGGCACTCTCGGTGACGTACACGACTTGCAGGTCGACGCCCTTCTCGAATAGATCCGTCCTGTAGCCGCCCCAGGTGCCCGTCAGCCACGGCTCGGGGTGCCTTGCGGCTGGTTCGGCCCGGGTGACATTGCCCACGACCAGCATCGCAAGCGCCATGCCGAGTGTTGCACCCATCTCCTTGAGGCGCAGCGCGGTCAGTGGGCCAATCACCAATCCCTCGCAATCGTCAGCAGGCCTGCACTGCATCCTACACCGACCGCGCAGGTGCGCGTCGCCATGGACAGGACGCCCTGCGATAAAATCATCGCTTGGTCCGCTGCCGGATCAATGACCATTGTTTCTGCAACATGGCCGTGCCAACCGTTAAGGCGGCCGCGGGCAGCTACGGCGCGACCCAGAATGTATCGGGCTGATAAAGCCCGACATAGCCGCCGGGATCCCAGGCGTAGAAACCTTCCTTGGGTACGTTGCGGATTTCCGGCCCGACCACGATGGGCTGGCGGATGCCGTTCACGGTGCCGATGGAGAACACCTGCTCGGCGTTGGTCTGCAGGATCTTTTCCCACGCCTCGCGTCGGCCGGCCTCGTCGGTGGCGTGCTCCCACTCCTTGACGTCGTCGAGAAGCTTGCGGGCTTCCGGCATGTCGCACTTCTCGCCCTGCTTGCCCTTGGACTCGATGTACATGCCCCACTTGAGCCATTGCAGGCCGGTCCCCGCGACCGGCGCGAACTCTCTGGGGCTGGTGTCGGGCGTCGGCACCGCGTTGAACACGCCGGCATAGGCCGTCATCAAGGCCTCGCCGGAGGCGGTGCGCCGCCAGAAGTTCTCGAGCGTCTGCAGTTTGACCAGCATTTTGATGCCGATCTTCTTCCAGCCGTCGGCGATCAGCTGCAGCGTGTCGGCGTCCTCGGTCATCTCGCTCTGGCTCTCGACCACGACGACTGCGGCACGCCCATCGGGCAGCCGGCGGATTCCATCCGCATCTCGCCCGGTGAGGCCGATCTCATCGAGAAGCTTGCTGGCCGCCTTGGGATCGTACGTGGCCCACTGGGTCGCGTACGCCGGCTTGAACAGCTCCGAGCGCGACATGACGGTGTTGTTCGACGGCGTGGCGAGTCCGAGATAGACAACTTGGTTGAGTTCATCGCGGTCGATTGCCGTCGATAGCGCACGGCGGAAGCGCACGTCGCGGAACAGGCCGCGCCACTCCGCATCGTTGGTGTTGAGGTTGGGAAAGAGCGCGAGCTGCGAGCCCGAGCCGACTTCCCACAGCCGCACGCTGACGCCCGAACGTCTGGCGCTGTTCTGCAGGAATGTGTAGTCGCGCATCTTCAAATAGCGCAGCTGCAGGTTGGCCTCGCCCAGGGCCGCCTTGGCCGCGATCAGGTTGGGCGACGTCACGGCAAAGATGACGCGATCGGCATAGGGCAGCTGCTGGCCCATCTCGTCGATGCGGTGATAGTAGGGATTGCGCACGAAGACATAGCGCTGCGCCGGCGGCGGCGTGGTCAGCACCCACGGGTTGAGTGTGGGCATGTCGGCGTTGTCGTTGGTGAACATTGTGTCGACGCGACGGAAGATCTGCACCCAGTCTCCGTCCCGTTGGCCGCCCTTGGCCGCGTCGGTGTACCTCGGATGGAACTTCTTGAGATAATGCGCCGGCGTGAACAGGAAGAGCGGCGCGGCGCGCGCCTGGCTTTGGATGAAATAGGGGTTGGGCGTGTCCCAGCTGTATCTGATGGTGCGCTCGTCGACGATCTCGACTTTGGGCGGCTTGCCATCGACCAGAAGTTCGACCGGAGGACCGGACGGCGAGAGGTCCTTGTTGTTGGCGATGTCTTCCCAGAAGAAGCGGAAGTCCTCGGTGGTGAAGGGATGGCCGTCCGACCATTTGTGACCGGCCCGCAGCTTGAAGGTGAACGCGCGGTCTTCCTTGTTCTCGTAGCTCTCCAGTATGTCAGGCTCGAGCTTGAACGCGGCGTCATAGACGATCAGGCGCGTATAGCTGTAGACCGTCATCATCACCGTGTCCCGCGTGCGCACCATCAGCATGGTGAGCTGACCGCCCTGGCGGCCGGGTCCGTCATCGCCGGCGAAGGTCTTGACCACAAATGGCTGCTCGGGAATGCGCCTGGCGACGGGCGGCAATGTCCCGGCTTTCACCTTGTCGGCGAACATCGGGGTTTCTTGCAGCGCCGCCAGCGGATCGGAAGCCAGGGCCGGGTCACACAAAGGGCTGAAAAGGAGGCCGTTGATGAAAGCCCGTCGCTTCATGCCTCGAATCCTAGAGTCTTTCTGAAGGAATTTGAATCGGAGGGCCCCCCGAGGTCCGGGTTGTCAAACTACAGGGTGGACAGGGGGCATGGTCTCGATGCACCGGCTCGCAATCGCCTTAGGGTTGCCGTGGACGGCGATCAGCCAGTCGAGTTGGCGGGTGAGGCCGGCAGAGGTCGGGCTTGGCAAGTGGCCAAACAGGCTCGCTTCATGCGCGAGGCTGTGGCTGAGAAAGCGCGCCGACGGAGGGGGAGATCCCGCAAAGCGGTCTCTCCCTCCTTCCTTGGTCCGGCAGAAGTTTACTGCTGGTAGGTGTCTTGCTGGTTGCCGGGCGCCGAGGCCTGATTCTCGACGGTGAACATCGTCATCGAATGCGGGCCGATCACCATGGTCACGGGATCCCCATCCTTGTCCTTGGCGCTGACCAGATAGGAGCCCGGCACGACCTGGACGTTCGTGAATCCCTGGGCCGTCAGCTTCCGCTTGATCTCCTGCGGCAGGCTCTGCTCGTTCTTCGGCGACGTTGCCGATTGTGCCGGATTGCCGGATTGGGCAAGCGCCGCGCCGTGAACAAGAGCAACGGTGACTGCCGTGGCTGCAACGATCTTCATCATCATGGCTGTCGCTCCTTCCTTTCTCCGCCAGGTTTTCCGGCGGTACCTTTCATCTCATCGTCGATGTCCGATCCTGGCCGACCGCGACCGGCGGGTCTGGCCGGCACGCATCGCCAGGCCTGCCGCCAATGCCGCTGTTGCCAGGCCAAGCGCCGCCGCCAGGACGCGCGCGCCGCCGCCGGAGATCAGGGTGGCCGACGCTCGAGCCTCGTCGCCGAAGGCCCCGTGGATGGCGTGGAGCTTCGGCAGGGGCGACATCAGATTGTCCCTGCGTCCGGCGGATACCGGCGTCCGGCGCTCCTGGCCGTCGAAGGCGTGCCGGGCAAGGTAGCGGTCGAGCAGCGACGGGGCGAGCATGCTGCCGAGGATCACCTTGACCGTGCTCAGCCCCAGCCACAGCTCCCGGTGCGGGCCGAGTGCGGCCTTCACGATCGAGCGGGCGGCGACCTCGGGCTGGATCACCGGCGCGACCGGTCGCGGCTCGCGCGGCATGTGCGTGCGCGCCCAATCGAACTGCGGCGTGTTCATGGCCGGCAACTGGACCATGACCAGCCGGAGGGCGCTGCCGTCGTGGATGAGCTCGGAGCGGAGCGAATTGGTAAAGCCGCGGATGGCATGCTTGGCGCCGCAATAGGCCGACTGCAACGGGATGCCCCGGTAGGCCAGCGACGATCCAACCTGCACGATGACGCCGCGATCGCGAGGCTTCATGCAGCCCAGGGCCGCCATCGTGCCGTAGACGAAGCCCAGGTACGTGACTTCCGTAACGCGCCTGAACTCCTGCGGACTCATCTCCCATAGAGGCGAGAAGACGGTCAGCATGGCGCAGTTGACCCAGACCTCGATGGGGCCGAGCTGCTGCTCGATATGCTGCGCGGCCTTCTCCATGGCCGCAGCGTCGGCCACGTCACAGGGAACGGCGAGACCTCGTCCGCCGGCCGCTTCGACGTCCGCGCAGGCCTCCCCGAGCGAGTTGGCGTCTCGGGCGATCAGCGCGACCGTGGCGCCGCATCGCCCAAAATGGCAGGCCGTGGCGCGCCCGACGCCCGCGGACGCGCCGGTAACGATAACGACCTTTCTCTCGAACGGTCGGCCGCGCCTCGTCGCCGGCGAAGTCATCGGGCGTCCTCCTCTCCAGGGCCTCGTCCCTGCGATTCAAAGGCGGGCGCTCGACGGATGTTGCCTCAAACAGATGCGGCGCTCTGTCTCACAAGGCTTACTGGCGCGCGACGGCCGGCCGGCGCCGCGCCCATTCGTAGGCCGCGACCGCGGCGGCGTTGGAGACATTGAGGGCGGCAAGCTGCGCCTGCGTGGGGATGGTGACCAGCCGGTCGCATTTCTCGCCGGTGAGCCGGCGCAAGCCTTCGCCCTCGGCGCCCAGCACGATGCAGGCGCGGCCCCTGAGATCGAGGTCGCCGATGGCGACGTCGCCGCGCTCGTCGAGCCCGTACAGCCAGAACTCCGATTCCTTCAGCTGGTCGAGCGCGCGCGCGAGATTGACCGCCCGCACCAGCGGCACGATCTCCAGCGCGCCGGAGGCGGCTTTGGCCAGCACGCCGGTGTCGGCCGGCGCATGCCGCTCGGTGACGATGAGGCCGGCGACGCCGAAGGCCGCGGCCGAGCGCAGGATGGCGCCGACATTGTGCGGATCGGTGACCTGGTCGAGCGCCAGCACCAGCGCATCTTCACTGCAGCGGGCGAGCAGGTCCTCGAGCTGAGGCTCCTCGAGCGGCGCCGCGAGGGCGGCGATGCCCTGGTGGACGGCGCCGGACGGCAGGCGCTGGGCAAGCTCCTCGCGCGACAGGATCTCGGCCTTGGCGGCGAAGGCGCCGGCATGGCGCTCGGCCACCTCGCGCGTCATCAGCAGCCGCTCGATGCGGCGCTCGGGGTTGGCCAGGGCCGCCAGCACCGGGTGGCGGCCGTAGAGCCACACCGACTGGTGGCCGCCCCGGGCGGGGCGATGAGGGCGGTGCGGGCGGGGGCGCATGGCGGAGCCTTGTATGGCGCGCCGAGGGTGTCGGCAAATCCCCTTGACGTAACCCATTGGATTTGCGAGCAACGCGCGCCCGTTCGACGGGCTGAACAGGCTTATCTCGCGCCGCGTTGCCGCAGGTTCGGAGGGGTGGCCGAGCGGTCAATGGCAGCAGACTGTAAATCTGCCGACTTCGCGTCTACGAAGGTTCGAATCCTTCCCCCTCCACCAACGGACCGTAGCGTCGGATGGCCCTGTTCAGAGTTGCGGGTGTAGCTCAATGGTAGAGCAGAAGCCTTCCAAGCTTATGACGAGGGTTCGATTCCCTTCACCCGCTCCAGTTTGAGGCCGCCAGTTCGAGGCCGTATGTCGAGACGTAAAGCATCGCGAGGATCGTGACACCATGACGAAGGCGAAGTTTGAGCGGAACAAGCCGCACTGCAACATCGGGACGATCGGTCACGTGGACCATGGGAAGACGTCGCTGACGGCGGCGATCACGAAGGTGCTGGCGAAGACGGGCGGAGCGACGTTCACGGCGTACGACCAGATCGACAAGGCGCCGGAGGAGCGCGAGCGCGGGATCACGATCTCGACGGCGCATGTTGAGTACGAGACGCAGAACCGGCACTACGCGCATGTCGACTGCCCGGGCCATGCCGACTACGTGAAGAACATGATCACGGGAGCGGCGCAGATGGACGGGGCGATCCTGGTTGTGAGCGCGGCGGACGGTCCGATGCCGCAGACGCGCGAGCACATCCTGCTGGCGCGCCAGGTCGGTGTTCCGGCGCTGGTGGTGTTCATGAACAAGGTCGACATGGTCGACGACCCGGAGCTTCTGGACCTGGTCGAGCTTGAGGTCCGCGAGCTTCTGAAGAGCTACCAGTTCCCGGGGGACGACATCCCGGTGGTTCGGGGCTCGGCGCTGATGGCGCTTGAGGACAAGCAGCCTGAGATCGGCGAGCAGGCGGTTCTGCAGCTGATGGCGGAGGTCGACCGCTACATTCCGCAGCCGACGCGCGACAAGGACAAGCCGTTTTTGATGCCGATCGAGGACGTTTTCTCGATCTCGGGCCGCGGCACGGTGGTGACGGGCCGCGTCGAGCGGGGGATCGTGAAGGTCGGCGAGGAGATCGAGATCGTGGGCCTGAAGGCGACGGCCAAGACGGTGGTGACGGGCGTGGAGATGTTCCGCAAGCTTCTGGACCAGGGCGAGGCGGGGGACAATATCGGGGCGCTGCTGCGCGGCGTCGGGCGCGAGGACGTGGAGCGCGGCCAGGTGCTGGCCAAGCCCGGCTCGATCACGCCGCACACCAACTTCGAGGCGGAGGCCTACATCCTGACCAAGGAGGAGGGCGGCCGGCACACGCCGTTCTTCACCAACTACCGTCCGCAGTTCTACTTCCGCACGACCGACGTGACGGGGGTGGTGACCCTGCCGGAGGGCACGGAGATGGTGATGCCGGGGGACAATGCGCGCATGGTGGTCGAGCTGATCCAGCCGATCGCCATGGACGAGGGCCTGCGCTTCGCCATCCGCGAGGGCGGCCGCACCGTCGGCGCTGGCGTCGTCACAAAGATCGTAAAGTAGTTTATAGAAGGCGTGGTCTCTAGGAGTGTAGCTCAGTTGGTAGAGCATCGGTCTCCAAAACCGAGGGCCGGGGGTTCGAGTCCCTCCACTCCTGCCATTTCTCTTGCTGCCTTTGGCCACGAACAGTGAGCATGATCAATCCCATCGAGTTCGTCCGCGAGGTCCGCGCCGAGGTGGCCAAGGTCACCTGGCCGACCCGGCGCGAAACCATGATCACCACCAGCATGGTCTTCATCTTCGTCGTGATCGCGGCGTTGTTCTTCCTGGTGGCCGACAAGATCATCGGCTTCGTCGTGAAGCTGCTGCTCGGGATTTCCTGACATGGCTCATCGTTGGTACGTCGTTCACGCCTATTCGGGCTTCGAGAACAAGGTCGCCCAGTCGATCCGCGAGCAGGCCGAGAAGAAGGGCCTCGCCGAGGAGATTTCGCAGGTCATGGTGCCGACCGAGGAGGTCGTCGAAGTACGCCGCGGCTCCAAAGTGCAGACCGAGCGCAAATTCTTTCCCGGCTATGTGCTGGTGAAGATGGAGCTGAGCGACGACACCTGGCACCTGATCAAGAACACCGCCAAGGTCACGGGCTTTCTGGGCGGCGGCGGCCGCGGCAAGCCGGTGCCGATCTCCGACGCCGAGGCCGGCCGCATCCTGCGCCAGGTCCAGGAGGGCGTGGAGCGGCCCAAGCCCGCCGTCAGCTTCGAGATCGGCGAGCAGGTCAAGGTGGCCGACGGTCCCTTTGCCTCCTTCAACGGCACGGTCGAGGATGTCGACGAGGAGCGCGCCCGCCTCAAGGTGGCGGTCTCCATCTTCGGCCGCTCGACCCCGGTCGAACTGGACTACGCACAGGTGGAAAAGATCTGAGTTGCCCCCATCTAGGGGGCCTCAATTCAGGGGTTGTGGCGGGCAGTCTAATTTGCTAGACCCCGCGCCCTTGAGGGGCTGGCCCGTGTGCCGGCCTTTTCTCATGCGATGGTCGAACCCGGAAATCCTTGTGGATCAAGGGCTTGACCTTAACATCAGGTGCGGGAGGCCGGCCATGGCCGTACCGCGCCGCCCAATGGAGGGGCAGGCATGGCCAAGAAGATCCAGGCCTACGTCAAGCTGCAGGTGCCGGCCGGCAAGGCCAATCCGTCGCCGCCGATCGGGCCCGCGCTCGGTCAGCAGGGCGTCAACATCATGGAGTTCTGCAAGCAGTTCAACGCGCGCACGCAGAAGATGGAACCCGGAATGCCCATTCCGGTGGTCATCACCGTGTTCCAGGACCGCAGTTTCAGCTTCGTCACCAAGACGCCGCCGGTGAGCTACTTCCTGAAGAAGGCGGCGGGCATCGAATCGGGCGCCAAGACGGTCGGCACGCAGATCGTCGGCAAGGTGACCAAGCAGCAGGTCGAGGAGATCGCCAAGCAGAAGATGCCGGATCTCAATTGCGACTCGGTCGAGGCGGCGATGGCCCAGGTGGTGGGTTCGGCCCGCTCGATGGGCCTCCAGGTGGTGGAGTGACGCCATGAGCAAGGGCAAGCGCTACAAGAAGGCCGTCGAGGGCGTTGATCGCGAGAAGATGTATCCCCTCGAGGAGGCGGTGAAGCTGGTCAAGGCCAACGCCAAGGCGAAATTCGACGAGACCATCGAAGTCGCCATGAACCTGGGCATCGATCCGCGCCACGCCGACCAGGCGGTGCGCGGCATGGTCGAGCTGCCCAACGGCACCGGCAAGTCGGTGCGCGTCGCGGTGTTCGCCCGCGGCCCCAAGGCCGAGGAGGCCAAGGCGGCCGGCGCCGATCTGGTGGGCGCCGAGGATCTCGCCGAGAAGATCAATGGCGGCGAGATCGCCTTCGAGCGCTGCATCGCCACGCCGGACATGATGGGCGTGGTCGGCCGTCTGGGTAAGGTGCTGGGCCCGCGCGGCCTGATGCCGAACCCCAAGCTCGGCACGGTGACCCAGGACGTCGCCGCCGCCGTGAAGGCCGCCAAGGCGGGCTCGATCGAGTTCCGCGCCGAGAAGGCTGGCATCGTTCATGCTGGTGTCGGCAAGGCCTCGTTCAGCGAGGACGCGATCGCCGCCAACGTGAAGGCCCTGGTGAGCGCGATCAGCCGCGCCAAGCCCTCCGGGGCCAAGGGCACCTTCATCAAGAAGGTGTCGCTGAGTTCGACCATGGGGCCGGGCGTCAAGCTCGACCCCGCCACCGCTCTCACCTGAGCGCTGGCGAAGAGTTTTGAGTTTCGTCGCCTGCTTCGGCAGGCGGCGGATCCTGTCCGAGACCGCCGGTGCTTCATCCTCTTCGGAGGATGGGCCTAAAGGGGAAACCCGCCAGCGCAGACGGGGGCACGGGAATCGACGCGCATCCAATCGTGCGCGCACGGGCCCGAACTTCCGGGGCAGGCGAGTCGGACCGCAAGGTCTGTAACGCAGCCGGTCCGATCCGGATCCTCCGGGCCGGGCCATAGTTGGAGAAAGCCGTGAATCGTTCGGAAAAGACCGAAGCGATCGCCGAGCTGAACCAGATCTTCATGGACGCGAGCCTGATGGTGGTCACCCGCCAGTCCGGCCTCACGGTCCAGGAAGTGACGGACCTGCGCCGCAAGGTCAGGGCAGCCGGCGCAAGCTACAAGGTCGCCAAGAACCGGCTCACGTTGCGCGCCCTCGAAGGTACTCCCTTCAAGGGGCTCGGATCCCTGTTCAAGGGTCCGACGGCCATCGCCTACTCCAAGGACCCCGTCGCTGCGGCGAAGGTCATCTCGGCCTTCGCCAAGGACAACGACAAGCTGACCATCGTCGGCGGTGCGTTGGGTGAGAACACGCTGGACGTCGCCGGCGTCCAGGCTCTCGCCACGCTGCCCTCCCTCGATGCTCTGCGGGCCACGATCATCGGTCTTCTGCAGGCCCCGGCCACCAAGGTGGCGGTGGTGCTGCAGGCGCCGGCCGGTCAGGTCGCTCGTGTGTTCGGAGCGTACGGAGCCAAGGACGAAGCGACGGCGGCGTAACCTGTCGATCACGATCAACGAAGTTCGGGTAATCAGGAGATAGACGAATGGCCAATCTGGAAAAGCTGGTCGAGGAGCTCTCGACCCTGACGGTCCTCGAGGCCGCTCAGCTCAGCAAGCTGTTGGAAGAGAAGTGGGGCGTCAGCGCCGCCGCGCCGGTCGCCGTGGCGGCCGCGCCGGGCGCCGCCGCCGCCGGTGCCGCTCCGGCCGAAGCCAAGGACGAGTTCACCGTCGTCCTGGCCGCCGCCGGCGACAAGAAGATCAACGTCATCAAGGCGGTGCGCGAGATCACCGGGCTCGGCCTCAAGGAGGCCAAGGACCTGGTGGAAGCTGCACCCAAGCCGGTCAAGGAAGGCGTGCCCAAGGCGGACGCCGAGAAGCTCAAGGCCAAGCTCGAGGCCGAGGGCGCCAAGGTCGAGCTGCAGTAAGGCGACAACGCCTTCTCTTCCCATGTTCCTCTCCCCCCTGGCGGGGGAGAGGAGATGGGGAGGGGGTTGATAAATTGGGATGGCTCCTTATCTGAACAGACTTCCAAAAAGTCTGTTCCGACAAGTGGCCCTCTGCAACGGATGGGGCGAACGGCTGGCGGGCCGGAAGCTCCGAGAAAGCAGCGGGTGTTTCTCCGCCCTTGAACCTTCGAGGACGCAGGATGGCCACGGCCTTCAATACGCGCAAGAGAATCCGTCGTTTCTTCGGCCACATCGAGTCTGTGGCGCCCATGCCCAACCTGATCGAAGTGCAGAAGAGCTCCTACGAGAGCTTTCTGCAGCGCATGGTCGCGCCGGCCAAGCGCACCCAGTCGGGCCTGCAGGAGGTCTTCCGCGGCGTGTTCCCGATCAAGGACTTCGCCGAGCGCGCCAGCCTCGAGTTCGTGAAGTACGAGTTCGAGGAGCCCAAGTACGACGTCGAGGAGTGCCAGCAGCGCGGCATCACCTATGCCGCTCCGCTCAAGGTGACGCTGCAACTCGTGGTGTGGGACATCGACGAGGAGGCGGGTTCGCGCTCGATCCGCGACATCAAGGAGCAGGATGTCTACATGGGCGACATGCCGCTCATGACCGACAACGGCACCTTCATCGTCAACGGCACCGAGCGCGTGATCGTGAGCCAGATGCACCGCTCGCCGGGCGTCTTCTTCGACCACGACAAGGGCAAGACCCACAGCTCGGGCAAGTACCTGTTCGCCGCCCGCATCATCCCCTATCGCGGCTCCTGGCTCGACTTCGAGTTCGACGCCAAGGACCTGATCCATGTGCGCATCGACCGGCGCCGCAAGATCCCGGTGACGACGCTCCTGCTGGCGCTCGACAACGACGCCACGGCCAAGAAGCGCGCCTCGGCCGCCGCCAAGGGCCAGGTGCTCGATCCCGCCGAGGCCCAGGGCCTGTCGCCGGAGGAGATCCTGGCCGCCTTCTACGGCCAGGTCGTCTACAAGCGCGAGAAGGACGGCTGGAACACGCCGTTCGACGCCGACTCCATGCGCGGCGTGAAGCTCACGCATGACCTGGTGAACGGCAAGACCGGCAAGCCGGTGGCCGAAGCCGGTGCCAAGATGACGCCGCGCCTGCTGGCCCGGCTGAAGGAGCAGGGCCTCAAGGAGATCCGCGTCTCCCCCGAGGAGCTGATCGGCCGCTACGCCGCGCTCGACGTCATCAACGAGAAGACGGGCGAGATCTATGTCGAGGCGGGCCAGGAGATCACTCAGGCCGTGCTCGACCTGTTCGACGAGAACGAGATCGACGTCCTGCCGACCCTCGCCATCGATCACGTCAATGTCGGCCCCTACATCCGCAACACCCTGGCGGCCGACAAGAACTCCAACCGCGAAGAGGCGCTGCTCGACGTCTACCGCGTCATGCGCCCGGGCGAGCCGCCGACGCTGGAACAGGCCGAGACCCTGTTCCAGGGCCTGCTGTTCGACCTCGACCGCTACGACCTGTCGCCGGTCGGCCGCGTCAAGATGAACATGCGGCTCGACTTCGAAGGCGTGCCCGACAGCCAGCGCACGCTGCGCCGCGAGGACATCCTGGCCGTCGTCAAGGTCCTGCACGACCTCAAGGACGGACGTGGCGAGATCGACGACATCGACCATCTCGGCAACCGCCGCGTCCGCTCGGTGGGCGAGCTGATGGAGAACCAGTATCGCGTGGGCCTTCTGCGCATGGAGCGGGCGATCCGCGAGCGCATGAGCTCGATCGATATCGACACCGTGATGCCGCACGACCTGATCAACGCCAAGCCGGCGGCGGCGGCGGTGCGCGAGTTCTTCGGCTCGAGCCAGCTCAGCCAGTTCATGGACCAGACCAACCCGCTGTCGGAGGTGACGCACAAGCGTCGTCTTTCGGCGCTGGGACCGGGCGGCCTCACGCGCGAGCGTGCCGGCTTCGAGGTGCGCGACGTGCACCCGACGCATTACGGCCGCATCTGCCCGATCGAGACGCCGGAAGGCCCCAACATCGGCCTGATCAACTCGCTGGCGACCTATGCCCGCGTCAACCAGTACGGCTTCATCGAGAGCCCGTACCGCAAGGTCGTGGCCGGCAGGGTGAGCGACGAGGTCGTCTACCTCTCGGCGATGGAGGAGGGCCGCTACACGGTCGCCCAGGCCAATGCCGAGATCGACGCGCGCGGCCGCTTCGTCGCCGACCTGGTGCAGTGCCGCAAGGGCGGCGAGTACATCCTCGGCCGGCCCGACACGATCGACTTCGTCGACGTGTCGCCCAAGCAGATCGTGTCGGTCGCCGCGGCGCTGATCCCGTTCCTCGAGAACGACGACGCCAACCGCGCGCTGATGGGCTCCAACATGCAGCGCCAGGCGGTGCCGCTGATCCAGGCCGAATCGCCGCTGGTCGGCACCGGCATGGAGGAAGTGGTGGCCCGCGACTCGGGCGTGGCCATCGCCGCGCGCCGCAGCGGCATCGTCGACCAGGTCGACGCCATGCGCATCGTGGTGCGCGCCACCGACGACGTGGGGCCCAACCGCCCGGCGGTCGACATCTACAACCTGCTGAAGTTCCAGCGCTCCAACCAGAGCACCTGCATCACCCAGAAGCCGCTGGTGAAGGTCGGCGACCAGGTGAAGAAGGGCGACATCGTGGCCGACGGACCGTCGACGCGCGACGGCGAGCTGGCGCTCGGCCGCAACGTGCTCGTCGCCTTCATGCCGTGGAACGGCTACAACTTCGAGGACTCGATCCTGCTCTCCGAGCGCATCGTGCGCGATGACGTCTTCACCTCGATCCACATCGAGGAGTTCGAGGTCATGGCCCGCGACACCAAGCTCGGCCAGGAGGAGATCAGCCGCGACATCCCCAACGTCGGCGAGGAGGCGCTCAAGAACCTCGACGAGGCGGGCATCGTCTATATCGGCGCCGAGGTGAAGGCGGGCGACATCCTGGTCGGCAAGGTGACGCCGAAGGGCGAAAGCCCGATGACGCCGGAAGAGAAGCTGCTGCGCGCCATCTTCGGCGAGAAGGCGGCCGACGTGCGCGACACCTCGCTCAAGGTGCCGCCGGGCGTCGAGGGCACGGTCGTCGAGGTCCGCGTCTTCAACCGCCGCGGCGTCGACAAGGACGAGCGCGCGCTCGCCATCGAGCGCGACGAGATCGAGCGTCTGGCCAAGGACCGCGACGACGAAAAGGCCATCCTGGAGCGCAGCTTCTACAGCCAGATCCAGGAAATGCTGATGAACCAGACGGTTGCCGGCGGGCTGAAGGGCCTGAAGCCCGGCACGCGCATCACCGACAAGGTGCTGGGCGAGTACACGCCGGGCCAGTGGCGCCAGATCGCCGTCAAGACCGACAAGCGGCAGTCCGAGATCGAGGCGTCGAACAAGCAGTTCGACGAGTCGATGAAGCGCCTGCAGGACCGCTTCGACAGCAAGGTCGACAAGCTGCAGCGCGGTGACGAGCTGCCGCCGGGCGTGATGAAGATGGTCAAGGTCTTCGTCGCCACCAAGCGCAAGCTGCAGCCGGGCGACAAGATGGCCGGCCGCCACGGCAACAAGGGCGTGATCTCGCGCATCATGCCGCTCGAGGACATGCCCTACCTCGAGGACGGCACGCCGGTCGACATCGTGCTGAACCCGCTCGGCGTGCCCTCGCGCATGAACGTCGGTCAGATCCTCGAGACCCATCTCGGCTGGGCCGCGGCGGGTCTCGGCAAGAAGATCGGCGACATGGTCAACGGCGCCCGCGACGCTTCGATCGCCCAGGTCCGCAAGAGCCTGCGCGAGGTCTACGGCGAGAAGGGCTACAAGGCCGAGATCGCCGACCTCGACGACGAGCGCACGGTCGAGCTCGCCAGGAACCTGAGCCGCGGCGTTCCCTTCGCCTCGCCGGTGTTCGACGGCGCGCACGAGGCCGACATCGTCGACATGCTGGAGATGGCCGGCCTCGACAAGTCGGGCCAGGTGACCCTGGTCGACGGCCGCACCGGCGAGCCGTTCGACCGCAAGGTGACCGTGGGCTACATCTACATGCTGAAGCTGCATCATCTCGTGGACGACAAGATCCACGCGCGCTCGATCGGCCCCTACAGCCTGGTCACCCAGCAGCCGCTGGGCGGCAAGGCGCAGTTCGGCGGTCAGCGCTTCGGCGAGATGGAGGTGTGGGCGCTCGAAGCCTACGGCGCGGCCTACACCTTGCAGGAGATCCTCACCGTGAAGTCGGACGACGTGGCCGGCCGCACCAAGGTCTACGAGGCCATCGTGCGCGGCGACGACACGTTCGAGGCGGGCATCCCCGAATCCTTCAACGTTCTGGTCAAGGAGCTGCGCTCGCTCGGCCTCAACGTCGAACTCAACCAGCAGGCCACCTGAGGGTGGCCTGCCCCTCTCTTCTCGTGAATTAAGTCCACTGAACAGCCAGGACTAAAATGACCGACCTCATCAACGTACTGGGCCAGCCGCAGGGCACGCCGACCTTCGACGAGATCCGCATCTCGATCGCCAGCCCTGAGCGCATCCGCACCTGGAGCCACGGCGAGATCAAGAAGCCGGAGACCATCAACTACCGCACCTTCAAGCCGGAGCGTGACGGCCTGTTCTGCGCCCGCATCTTCGGGCCGATCAAGGACTACGAGTGCCTGTGCGGCAAGTACAAGCGCATGAAGTTCCGCGGCATCACCTGCGAGAAGTGCGGCGTCGAGGTGACGCTGACCAAGGTGCGCCGCGAGCGCATGGGCCACATCGAGCTTGCCTCGCCGGTGGCCCACATCTGGTTCCTGAAGTCGCTGCCGTCGCGCATCGGGCTGCTGCTCGACATGACGCTGCGCGACCTCGAGCGCATCCTGTACTTCGAGAACTACGTGGTGACCGAGCCCGGCCTGACCCCGCTCAAGTACCGCGAGCTCCTGAACGAGGAGCAGTACCTCAATGCGCTCGACGAGTACGGCGACGATTCCTTCCGCGCCGACATCGGCGCCGAGGCGATCCGCGCCATGCTGCAGGCGATCGACCTCAACGAGGAGCGCCCGCGCCTGCGCGAGGAGCTGCGCGAGACGACGTCCGAGGCCAAGCGCAAGAAGCTCGTGAAGCGGCTGAAGCTGTGCGAGAACTTCATCGAGTCCGGCGCCCGTCCCGAATGGATGATCCTCGAGCTGGTGCCGGTGATCCCGCCCGAGCTGCGCCCGCTGGTGCCGCTCGACGGCGGCCGCTTCGCCACCTCGGACCTCAACGACCTCTACCGCCGCGTCATCAACCGCAACAACCGGCTGAAGCGGCTGATCGAGCTGCGCGCGCCCGACATCATCGTGCGCAACGAGAAGCGCATGCTGCAGGAGTCGGTCGATGCGCTGTTCGACAACGGCCGCCGCGGCCGGGTCATCACCGGCGCCAACAAGCGGCCGCTGAAGTCGCTCTCCGACATGCTGAAGGGCAAGCAGGGCCGCTTCCGCCAGAACCTGCTGGGCAAGCGCGTCGACTACTCGGGCCGTTCGGTCATCGTGGTCGGCCCCGAGCTCAAGCTGCACCAGTGCGGCCTGCCGAAGAAGATGGCGCTCGAGCTGTTCAAGCCGTTCATCTACTCGCGCCTGCAGGCCTACGGCATGGCCAACACCATCAAGGCCGCCAAGCGCATGGTCGAGAAGGAGCGGCCGGAAGTGTGGGACATCCTCGAGGAGGTGATCCGCGAGCATCCGGTGCTGCTGAACCGCGCGCCGACGCTGCATCGCCTGGGCATCCAGGCCTTCGAGCCGGTGCTGATCGAGGGCAAGGCGATCCAGCTCCACCCGCTGGTCTGCACCGCCTTCAACGCCGACTTCGACGGCGACCAGATGGCGGTCCATGTGCCGCTGTCGCTGGAGGCCCAGCTCGAGGCGCGCGTGCTCATGATGTCGACCAACAACATCCTGAGCCCGGCCAGCGGCAAGCCGATCATCGTGCCCAGCCAGGACATCGTGCTCGGCATCTACTACATCACGCTCGAGCGCGAGGGCGAGGCGGGCGAAGGCTCGCTGTTCTCCGACATCGGCGAGCTCGAGCACGCCCTGCACAACCGTTCGCTCTCCATGCACGCCAAGATCAAGGTGCGTCTGGAGGCCTATGACGACAAGGGCGAGCTGGCGAGCCGGGTGGTCGAGACCACGCCGGGCCGCATCCTGCTGGCGCAGATCCTGCCCAAGCATCCGAACCTGCCGTTCTCGCTGATCAACCGGCTTCTGACGAAGAAGGACCTGCAGAACGTCATCGACTCGGTCTACCGCCACTGCGGCCAGAAGGAGACGGTGATCTTCGCCGACCGCCTGATGGGCCTGGGCTTCTATCACGCCTGCCGCGCCGGCATCTCCTTCGGCAAGGACGACCTCGTCATCCCGGCCGCCAAGGAGAAGCTGGTCGGCCAGACCCAGAAGGAGGTCAAGGAGTACGAGCAGCAGTACCAGGACGGCCTGATCACCTCGGGCGAGAAGTACAACAAGGTGGTCGACGCCTGGTCGCGCTGCTCCGACCGCGTCGCCGAGGAGATGATGAAGGGCATTTCGACGCCCAAGCCCGGCCGGCCGGTGAACTCGGTGTGGATGATGGCGCATTCCGGTGCGCGCGGCTCGGCGACGCAGATGAAGCAGCTCGCCGGCATGCGCGGCCTGATGACCAAGCCGTCGGGCGAGATCATCGAGACGCCGATCATCTCGAACTTCAAGGAAGGCCTGACCGTGCTCGAGTACTTCAACTCCACCCACGGCGCGCGCAAGGGCCTGGCCGACACCGCGCTCAAGACCGCCAACTCGGGCTACCTGACGCGGCGCCTGGTCGACGTCGCCCAGGACTGCATCATCTTCGAGGAGGATTGCGGCACCACCAACGGCCTCACGATGCGCGCGGTGGTCGACGGCGGCGACGTGATCGAGCCGCTCTCCGAGCGTGTGCTCGGCCGCACCGCGCTCGACGACGTCGTCGACCCGCTGAACGGCACGGTCCTGTGCAAGGCCGGCGAGCTGATCGACGAGGTCGGGGTCGAGCTGATCGAGAAGGCGGGCATCGAGGAGATGCGCATCCGCTCGGTGCTGACCTGCGACACCAAGACCGGCGTCTGCGGCAAGTGCTACGGCCGCGACCTGGCGCGCGGCACGAAGGTCAATATCGGCGAGGCGGTGGGCGTCATCGCCGCCCAGTCGATCGGCGAGCCGGGCACCCAGCTCACCATGCGCACCTTCCACATCGGCGGCGCCGCCCAGCGCGGCGCCGAGCAGTCGAGCATCGAGGCGAGCCATGACGGCGCCGTCCAGGTGCGCAACCGCAACGTCGTGATCAACAGCCAGGGCGTGCCGGTGGTGATGGGACGCAACACCGAGCTGGTGCTGATCGACGGCGCCCAGCGCGAGCGCGCCAAGCACCGCGTGCCCTACGGCGCGCGGCTGCTGGTCGACAACGATGCGCCGGTCACCAAGGGCCAGAAGCTCGCCGAGTGGGATCCCTACACCCTGCCGATCATCACCGAGAAGGCGGGCAAGGCGGTCTATGTCGACCTCGTCGAGGGCGTGTCGATGCGCGAGGTGATCGACGAGTCCACCGGCATCTCCAACCGGGTCGTCGTCGACTGGAAGGGCCAGCCGCGCGGCAGCGACCTGCGTCCGCGCATCGCCATCCACGGCGCCGACGGCAATCCGATCGTGCTGGCCAACGGCCAGGAGGCCCGCTACCTGCTGTCGATCGACTCGGTGCTCTCGGTCGAGAACGGCCAGGAGGTCCATGCCGGCGACATCCTCGCGCGCATCCCGCGCGAGGGCGGCAAGAACCGCGACATCACGGGCGGCCTGCCGCGCGTGGCCGAGCTGTTCGAGGCGCGCAAGCCCAAGGATTTCGCCATCATCTGCGACATCGCGGGCCGCATCGAGTTCGGCAAGGACTACAAGAGCAAGCGCCGCATCCTGATCGTGCCGGAAGGCGAGGGCGCGGAGCCTGTCGAGTACCTGATCCCCAAGGGCAAGCGCATCGCCGTGCAGGAAGGCGACTACGTGGAGCGCGGCGATCTGCTGATCGACGGCAATCCCGTGCCGCACGACATCCTGCGCGTGCTGGGCATCGAGAAGCTGGCCGAGTACCTGGTCAACGAGATCCAGGAGGTCTATCGCCTGCAGGGCGTGAAGATCAACGACAAGCACATCGAGACGATCGCGCGTCAGATGCTGCAGAAGGTCGAGATCACCGACGCGGGCGACTCGACCTTCCTGATCGGCGAGCAGGTCGACAAGCAGGAGTTCGACCTCGAGAACGTCAAGCTTGCATCCGAGAAGCTGCGGCCGGCCAAGGCCGACCCGGTGCTGCTCGGCATCACCAAGGCGTCCCTGCAGACCAAGTCGTTCATCTCGGCGGCGTCCTTCCAGGAGACCACCCGCGTGCTCACCGAGGCCGCCGTTTCCGGCCGCGTCGACACGCTGCAGGGCCTCAAGGAGAACGTCATCGTCGGCCGCCTGATCCCGGCCGGCACCGGCGGGGTGGTGAACCGCATGAAGGCGATCGCCGCCCAGCGCGACCGCGCCATCCTGGCCGCCGGCGCCGACGGCGAGGACGAGCCGATCCCGACGCTCGAGCAGGAACACGCGGCCGACGACTAGGCTTGGACCGCGGAACAATCGAAGGCCGTCATCGCAGGATGACGGCCTTCTTTTTTGGGCTGCAGCCTCACCGCCTCGCCAGCCACGCCTTGCGCTCGAGCAGCCAGACCATGCGCTTGCCCTCGCCCTCGACCGAGCGGGTCGGCTCGAACCCGATCAGGCGGGCCCCCTGCTTTTCCTTGATGCGGGCCGAGGCGCGGTTCTTCTCGGCGTTGCTCAGCCACAGATGCGGCCAGCCGAGATCCCGGAAGGCGAATGCGGTGACCCGCTGGGCGGCCTCGATCATCAGGCCGCGGCCCTGGAAGTCGGGATCGAGCCAGAAGCCGCGCTGATCGCGGCTCACCCCGTCGTCCGGCCAGAGATCGATGACGCCGATCAGCTCGTCCGGCCCGCCTTCCGCCGGATCGACCAGTGATGCTTCTCGCCTCTGTCCATCTCCGCCAGGCATTGGGCGATGAAGGTCGCCGCGCCGTCGTCCGGGTAGGGCCACGGCACGTTGGCGTTCAGCCAGCGCACGATTTCCCATTTCGGGAAGCGCCGCTGCATCGCCGGGGCGTCCGCCGGACGGAGCGGGCTCAGGACGAGACGCGCCGTTTCGAGCACGGGCGTGGACGGAAGACTGGGCTTGGAGATCGTCATGTCAGGTCTCGTGTCCGGTTTGCCGGACGGACGGGACCTTGCGCTGCGAGCCCCGGCCATCGCGGCGGGGCTGTGGAAGGGGGCGGCCTAGGTCAAACGACCGCGCGCACGACGGCTCCCGCCCCGATGGGAGCGTTCGAACCCGGCATGTAGGCTTGGCCGCGGCGCAACATGGGCGTCGCCATAGAGCAGAGCCGCGGCGAAGTAAACGCCCCTTGCCGGGCGGTCGAAAAAAATCGTGGGATTTCAATGCGGGAAGGGCTCGAAACGCCCCCTACGGTGCCCACTTATCGCGGAAGCTGGCAACGAGTGCCTGCGGGACGCGGACACTACATCTTGTTGTTAGATTCTTGCGCCGCTGACCAGTCGGGGGGTCAGGAACGAGTCGCTGAGCCCAAGCCCGAAATAACCAACGATATCAAAGAGAAATGCGCGGCAGCGCGCTTGACGGAGGCACCGCCGCGGCCATATAAGCGCGCCACCTCGCCGGGGGGCTGGTAGTAGGCGCAAGCCTAGACGCAGCCTGACGTCGAGGACCGCTACAAGTCAGGCCATCTGGCCGCAGAGTTTTGGTCGCGCGGGCGCTGCGCTCTTGCCGCTATGCCCGCGTATTCGCTTTGCGCCGATACCCGACATGGGTGGACCCGAGACGGCGATGAGGAAACCGGAAATTCGATGCCGACCATCAACCAGTTGATCAGCAAGGGCCGCCGCCCCCTCACCTCGCGCAACAAGGTGCCGGCGCTGCAGGCCTGCCCGCAGAAGCGCGGCGTGTGCACGCGCGTCTACACGACCACGCCCGAAGAAGCCGAACTCGGCGCTGCGCAAGGTCGCCAAGGTGCGCCTCACCAACGGCTACGAGGTGGTGAGCTACATCCCGGGCGAGGGCCACAATCTGCAGGAGCACTCGGTCGTCATGATCCGCGGCGGTCGCGTCAAGGATCTGCCGGGCGTGCGCTATCACATCATCCGCGGCACCCTCGACACCCAAGGCGTCAAGGACCGCAAGCAGCGCCGGTCGAAGTACGGCGCCAAGCGTCCGAAGTAAGGCGGGGAGGAAGACATGTCCCGTCGTCGCGCTGCCGAGAAACGCGAAGTCCTGCCGGACGCCAAGTTCGGCGATGTCGTTCTGAGCAAGTTCATGAACACGCTGATGCAGCGTGGCAAGAAGTCGGTCGCCGAAGGCGTCGTCTACGGCGCTCTCGACGAGATCGAGGCCAAGCTCAAGCAGGATCCGGTGCCCGCCTTCCACGAGGCGCTGGAGAACGTGAAGCCGGCCGTCGAGGTCCGCTCGCGCCGCGTCGGCGGCGCCACCTACCAGGTGCCGGTCGAGGTCCGCCCGGAGCGCCGCCAGGCGCTGGCCATCCGCTGGATCATCCAGGCCGCGCGCGACCGCTCGGGCCGCAGCATGACCGAGAAGCTCTCCGCCGAGCTGCTCGACGCCTTCAATCGTCGCGGCAATGCCGTCAAGAAGCGCGAAGACACCCACAAGATGGCCGACGCCAACAAGGCGTTCGCCCATTACCGCTGGTAAGCGCGCCCAAGACCGCCCCGATCGAGAAAGTCCCCTCCATGGCTCGCACCACCCCCATCGCCCACTACCGCAACATCGGTATCATGGCGCATATCGATGCCGGCAAGACGACGACGACCGAGCGCATCCTCTACTACACCGGCAAGTCGCATAAGATCGGCGAAGTCCATGACGGTGCCGCGACCATGGACTGGATGGAGCAGGAGCAGGAGCGCGGCATCACCATCACGTCGGCCGCCACCACCTGCTTCTGGAAGGCCGAGTCCGGCCCCTATGCGGGCCCCGTGTACCGCATCAACATCATCGACACGCCGGGCCACGTCGACTTCACCATCGAGGTCGAGCGCAGCCTGCGCGTGCTGGACGGCGCGGTGTGCGTGTTCGACTGCGTGGCGGGCGTCGAGCCGCAGTCGGAGACGGTGTGGCGCCAGGCCGACAAGTACGGCGTGCCGCGCATCTGCTTCGTCAACAAGATGGACCGCACCGGCGCCAATTTCTGGCGCACCGTCGACATGATCAAGGATCGCCTGGGCAGCAAGCCGCTGGTCACCCAGATCCCGATCGGCACCGAAGCCGAATTCAAGGGCCTGGTCGACCTGGTGTCCAACAAGGCGATCATCTGGCTGGAAGAGACGCTCGGCGCCAAGTTCGAGGTCGTCGAGATTCCGGCCGAGCTCAAGGAGCAGGCCGCCGAATGGCGCCACAAGATGCTCGAGATGGCCGTCGAGCAGGACGACGTGGCGCTCGAGAAGTATCTGGGCGGCGAGGAGCCGGACTACGAGACGCTGGTCAAGTGCATCCGCAAGGGCACGATCTCCTACGCCTTCGTGCCGGTGCTGTGCGGCTCGGCCTTCAAGAACAAGGGCGTGCAGCCCATGCTCGACGCCGTCGTGAACTATCTGCCGGCGCCGATCGACGTGCCCGACGTCAAGGGCGTGAAGATGGGCAGCGACGAGGCGATCACCCTGCCGTCGAGCGACGACGCGCCGCTGAGCGCGCTCGCCTTCAAGATCATGACCGATCCCTTCGTCGGCTCGCTCACCTTCGCCCGCGTCTATTCCGGCGTGCTCGAGTCGGCGACCGGCGTGCTGAACAGCACCAAGGACCGCAAGGAGCGTATCGGCCGCATGCTCCTGATGCACGCCAACAACCGCGAAGACGTGAAGGAAGCGCGCGCCGGCGACATCGTCGCGCTAGCCGGCCTGAAGAGCGTCACCACCGGCGACACGCTGTGCAGCCCGGACAATCCGGTCATCCTCGAGAAGATGGACTTCCCCGATCCGGTCATCGAGCTCGCCATCGAGCCCAAGTCGAAGGCCGACCAGGAGAAGATGGGCCAGGCGCTCGGCCGGCTGGTGCAGGAGGATCCGACCTTCCGCGTCTCGACCGACCAGGAGACGGGACAGACCGTCATCAAGGGCATGGGCGAGCTCCATCTCGAGATCAAGGTCGACATCCTGAGGCGCACCTACAAGGTCGACGCCAATGTCGGCGCCCCGCAGGTCGCCTATCGCGAGACGCTGGGCCGCCGGTCGGAGATCGACTACACCCACAAGAAGCAGAGCGGCGGCTCGGGCCAGTTCGCCCGCATCAAGATCGTGTTCGAGCCGGGGGCGCCGGGCTCGGGCTACAGCTTCGAGAGCAAGATCGTGGGCGGCTCGGTGCCCAAGGAATACATCCCGGGCGTCGAGAAGGGCCTGGCGGCCTCGCGCGAGACCGGCGTGCTGGCCGGCTTCCCGGTGATCGATTTCAAGGCGACGCTGATCGACGGCGCCTATCACGACGTCGATTCGAGCGTGCTGGCCTTCGAGATCGCCGCTCGCGCGGCCTTCCGCGAGGGCCTCGCCAAGGCGCAGTGCAAGCTGCTCGAGCCGATCATGAAGGTCGAGGTGGTGACGCCGGAGGACTACATGGGCGACTGCATCGGCGACCTCAACAGCCGGCGCGGCCAGATCCAGGGCATGGAGGCGCGCGGCAACGCGCAGGTCATCAATGCCATGGTGCCGCTCGCCAACATGTTCGGCTACGTGAACACGCTGCGGTCGATGACCCAGGGCCGTGCCGCCTACACCATGACCTTCGACCATTACGCGCCTGTGCCGCAGGCGGTAGCGGACGAAGTCGTCGCCAAGCTGGCGGGCTGACCGCCGATCGAACCAGGACCGATTGACTAGGGACAAAGACCATGACGAAGGCGAAATTTGAGCGGAACAAGCCGCACTGCAACATCGGGACGATCGGTCACGTGGACCATGGCAAGACGTCGCTGACGGCGGCGATCACGAAGGTGCTGGCGAAGACGGGCGGAGCGACGTTCACGGCGTACGACCAGATCGACAAGGCGCCGGAGGAGCGCGAGCGCGGGATCACGATCTCGACGGCGCATGTTGAGTACGAGACGCAGAACCGGCACTACGCGCATGTCGACTGCCCGGGCCATGCCGACTACGTGAAGAACATGATCACGGGCGCGGCGCAGATGGACGGGGCGATCCTGGTGGTGTAGGCGGCGGACGGTCCGATGCCGCAGACGCGCGAGCACATCCTGCTGGCGCGCCAGGTCGGCGTTCCGGCGCTGGTGGTGTTCATGAACAAGGTCGACATGGTCGACGACCCGGAGCTTCTGGACCTGGTCGAGCTTGAGGTTCGCGAGCTTCTGAAGAGCTACCAGTTCCCGGGCGACGACATCCCGGTGGTTCGGGGCTCGGCGCTGATGGCGCTGGAGGACAAGCAGCCGGAGATCGGCGAGCAGGCGGTTCTGAAGCTGATGGAGGAGGTCGACCGCTACATTCCGCAGCCGACGCGCGACAAGGACAAGCCGTTCCTGATGCCGATCGAGGACGTGTTCTCGATCTCGGGCCGCGGCACGGTGGTGACGGGCCGCGTCGAGCGGGGGATCGTGAAGGTCGGCGAGGAGATCGAGATCGTGGGCCTGAAGGCGACGGCCAAGACGGTGGTGACGGGCGTGGAGATGTTCCGCAAGCTGCTGGACCAGGGCGAGGCGGGGGACAATATCGGGGCGCTGCTGCGCGGCGTCGGGCGCGAGGACGTGGAGCGCGGCCAGGTGCTGGCCAAGCCCGGGCTCGATCACGCCGCACACCAACTTCGAGGCGGAGGCCTACATCCTGACCAAGGAGGAGGGCGGCCGGCACACGCCGTTCTTCACCAACTACCGTCCGCAGTTCTACTTCCGCACGACCGACGTGACGGGGGTGGTGACCCTGCCGGAGGGCACGGAGATGGTGATGCCGGGCGACAATGCGCGCATGGTGGTCGAGCTGATCCAGCCGATCGCCATGGACGAGGGCCTGCGCTTCGCCATCCGCGAGGGCGGCCGCACCGTCGGCGCCGGCGTCGTCACAAAGATCGTCAAGTAACCAGAGCCTAACGGCGCCGAGCGAGCAGATCATGGACAACACCAATATCCGAATCCGGCTGAAGGCCTTCGATCATCGCGTGCTCGATTCAGTCGACCAGCGAGATCGTCAGCACGGCCAAGCGGACGGGCGCGCAGGTGCGCGGTCCGATCCCGCTGCCGACCGGCATCGAGAAGTTCACGGTCAACCGCTCGCCGCACATCGACAAGAAGTCGCGCGAGCAGTTCGAGATCCGCACCCACAAGCGCGTGCTCGACATCGTCGATCCGACGCCGCAGACGGTGGACGCGCTGATGAAGCTCGACCTCGCCTCGGGCGTCGACGTCGAGATCAAGCTCGGCGCCTAAGGAAGAAGAAGGAACAGGACCATGCGTTGCGGTCTCGTCGCCCAGAAGGTCGGCATGACCCGCGTCTTCAACGACGCGGGCGAGCACGTGCCTGTCACCGTTCTGAAGGTGGATACGCTGCAGGTTGTCGCCGTCCGCTCGGAAGAGAAGGACAAGTACACCGCCGTCCAGCTCGGCTACGGCAAGGCCAAGGTGAAGAACGTGAGCCAGCCCATGCGCGGCCACTTCGCCAAGGCCAAGGTCGAGCCCAAGAAGAAGCTGGTCGAGTTCCGCGTCGCCAAGGACGCCGTGCTCGAGGTCGGCGCCGAGCTGGTGCCGAGCCACTTCGTGCCCGGCCAGTTCGTCGACGTGATCGGCACCACCATCGGCCGGGCTTCACCGGCTCGATGGTGCGCTGGAACTTCCGCGGCCTCGAGGCCAGCCACGGCGTGTCGGTCTCGCACCGCAGCCACGGTTCGACCGGCAACCGCCAGGATCCGGGCCGCACCTTCCCGGGCAAGAAGATGGCGGGCCACTACGGCCACGAGCGCGTGACCACGCAGAACCTCAAGGTCGTCGCCGCCGACGACGACAAGGGCCTGCTGCTGGTGTCGGGCGCCGTGCCCGGCCCGCGCGGCGGCTATATCATCGTCAAGGACGCCTCCAAGCGCGCCCGCCCGAAGGATGCGCCCTATCCGGCCGGCCTGCGCAAGGCCGCCGAAGCGGCCGCCCCGGCGGCGAGCGCGCCGGCGGATGCACCTGCGGCTGAAGGCCCGGCGGCTTAAGGACAGAACCATGAAGATCGCGGTCAAAACCATCGAGGGCGGCAGCGCCGGCGAGATCGATCTCGCCGACACCGTGTTCGCCGTCCCCGTCCGCAAGGACATCCTGCAGCGCTGCGTGGTGTGGCAGCTGTCGCGCCGCCAGCAGGGCACGCACAAGACCAAGGGCCGTTCGCGAAGTGACGGCCACGGCCAAGAAGATGTACGCCCAGAAGGGCACCGGCCGCGCCCGCCACGGCAACGAGGCGGCGCCGCAGTTCCGCGGCGGCGGCAAGGCCTTCGGCCCGGTGGTGCGCAGCCACGCCTCGGACCTGCCGAAGAAGGTGCGCAAGCTGGCGCTGCGCACGGCGCTGTCGGCCAAGGCGGCCGAGGGCAAGCTGATCGTGGTCGAGGCCGCCGCGCTCGCCGAGCCCAAGACCGCCCAGCTCAAGACCCATTTCGGCAAGCTCGGCGTCTCCAGCGTGCTGGTCATCGCCGGCGCCGAGGTCGACACCAACTTCGCGCGCGCCGCGGCCAACATCGCCCATGTCGATGTGCTGCCGCAGCAGGGCGCCAACGTCTACGACATCCTGCGCCGCGACACGCTCGTGCTGACCAGGGATGCCGTCAAGCATCTCGAGGAGCGCCTGCAATGAGCGTCAAGGCGAACAGGGCAGCCGTGGGGATCACCGTGTCCCGCGCGCGCATGTACGAGGTGATCCGCTCGCCGCTGATCACGGAGAAGACCACCAACGGGTCGGAGCACGGCCAGGTGACCTTCCGTGTGCCGCTGGACGCCACCAAGCCCGAGATCAAGCAGGCCGTCGAGGGTCTGTTCAAGGTCAAGGTGAAGGCCGTCAACACCGTCACCGTGAAGGGCAAGAGCAAGCTTTTCCGCGGCCGTCCCGGCGTGCGGAGCGACTGGAAGAAGGCGATCGTCTCGCTGGTCGACGGTCACAAGATCGACGTGACCACGGGCCTGTGAGACGGGGGAACTAGGACATGGCTCTGAAGAGTTACAAACCGATCACGCCGTCGCTGCGGCAGCTGGTCATCGTCGACCGCGACGGGCCTGTGGAAGGGCAAGCCGGTCAAGGCGCTGACCGGCGGCAAGAAGAAGACCGGCGGCCGCAACAACCACGGCCGCATCACCAGCAACCACATGGGCGGCGGGCACAAGCGGCGCCTGCGCCTGATCGACTTCAAGCGCCGCAAGTTCGACGTCGCGGCGACGGTCGAGCGGCTGGAGTACGACCCCAACCGGTCGGCCTTCATCGCCCTGATCAAGTACGCGGACGGCGAGCTCGCCTACATCCTGGCGCCGCAGCGCCTGAAGGCGGGCGACGAGGTCGTGTCGGGCGAGAAGGTCGACATCAAGCCGGGCAACGCCATGCCGCTGGCCAACATGCCGGTCGGCACCATCGTCCACAACGTCGAGATGAAGAAGGGCCGCGGCGGCCAGCTCGCGCGCTCGGCCGGCACCTACGCCCAGCTGGTCGGCAAGGATGCGGGCTACGCCCAGATCAAGCTCAATTCGGGCGAGCTGCGCCTGGTGCCGGGCGAATGCATGGCGACCGTCGGCGCGGTCTCCAACCCGGACAACCAGAACATCGTGATCGGCAAGGCCGGCCGCCAGCGCTGGCTCGGCCGCCGCCCGGTCGTGCGCGGCGTCGCCATGAACCCGGTCGACCATCCGCATGGCGGCGGCGAAGGCCGCACCTCGGGCGGCCGCCACCCGGTCACGCCGTGGGGCAAGCCGACCAAGGGCAAGAAGACCCGCAAGAACAAGGCGACGGACAAGTTCATCATCCGCCGCCGTCACGCGACGCGCTGACGAGGAGATAGAAAGTGGCACGTTCCGTTTGGAAAGGTCCCTTCGTCGAGGGCAGCCTGATCAAGAAGGCCGAGAAGGCGCGCCAGACCGTGCGCAGCGAAGTGATCAAGACCTGGTCGCGGCGCTCGACGATCCTGCCGCAGTTCGTCGGCCTGACGTTCGGCGTCTACAACGGCAAGAAGTTCATCCCGGTGAACGTCACCGAGGAGATGGTCGGGCACAAGTTCGGCGAGTTCTCGCCGACCCGCACCTTCCACGGCCATTCGGGCGACAAGAAAGTGTCGAAGGACTGAACGCGATGAGCAAGCCATCCGCTCCCCGCCGCGAGGCGGACAACGAGGCCAAGGCCGTGGTGCGCACCATCCGCGTCAGCCCGCGCAAGCTCAACCTCGTGGCCGCCACCATCCGCGGCAAGAAGGCCTCGTCGGCGGTGAACGAGCTCACCTTCTCCAAGAAGCGCATCGCCCAGGACGTCAAGAAGGCGCTGAACTCGGCCATCGCCAACGCCGAGAACAACCACCATCTCGACGTCGACCGCCTGATCGTCGCCGAGGCGTCGGTCGGCAAGGGCCTGGTCATGAAGCGGTTCCAGACGCGCGGCCGCGGCCGCGCGCGCCGGCATCATCAAGCCGTTCAGCCATCTCACCATCGTGGTGCGCGAGCGCGCCGAGGCGGAGGACAAGTAATGGGTCAGAAGGTCAATCCGATCGGCCTGCGGCTCGGCATCAACCGGACCTGGGATTCGCGCTGGTACGCCGAGGGCGGCGAGTACTCCAAGATGCTCCATGAGGACATCCACATCCGCAAGGTGCTGCGCGAGCGGCTGTCCCAGGCGGGCGTGGCCAAGATCGTCATCGAGCGCCCGGCCAAGCGCGCGCGCGTCACCATCCACACCGCCCGCCCGGGCGTGGTGATCGGCAAGAAGGGCGCCGACATCGAGAAGCTGCGCGGCGACCTCGCCAAGATGACCAAGGGCGAAGTGGCACTGAACATCGTCGAGATCCGCAAGCCCGAGATCGACGCCACGCTGATCGCCGAGAACATCGCCCAGCAGCTCGAGCGCCGCGTCGCCTTCCGCCGCGCCATGAAGCGCGCCGTGCAGTCGGCCATGCGGCTGGGCGCCCAGGGCATCCGCATCAACTGCTCGCGGCCGCCTGGGCGGCGCCGAGATCGCCCGCATGGAGTGGTACCGCGAGGGCCGCGTGCCGCTGCACACGCTGCGCGCCGACATCGACTACGGCACCGCCACGGCCTTCACCACCTTCGGCACCTGCGGCGTCAAGGTCTGGGTGTTCAAGGGCGAGATCATGGCGCACGACCCGATGGCGCACGACAAGCGCGCCGAGGAGGCCGCGCCGCAGCGTACGCCGGCGCGCGTCGAGCGCACCGAGCAGAGGGACGCGTAAGTCATCATGCTGCAACCCAAGCGCACCAAGTACCGCAAGGCCTTCAAGGGCCGCATCCACGGCGCGGCCAAGGGCGGGTTCAACCTCGACTTCGGCGCCTACGGCCTGAAGGCGATGGAGCCCGACCGCCTGACGGCGCGCCAGATCGAGGCCGCCCGCCGCGCCATCACGCGCCACATGAAGCGCGCCGGCCGCGTGTGGATCCGCATGTTCCCCGACGTGCCGGTGTCCAAGAAGCCGGCCGAGGTCCGCATGGGCTCGGGCAAGGGCGCGCCGGAGTTCTGGGCGGCCCGCGTCAAGCCCGGCCGCATCCTGTTCGAGCTCGACGGCGTGTCGGTCCAGGTGGCCGCGCGAGGCGCTCGAGCTGGCGGCCGCCAAGCTGCCGATCAAGACGCGCTTCGTCGCCCGCGTCGGCGCCTAGGGTTGAGGGAGAAAGCCATGAAGGCCAGCGATCTGCGTCCCAGGACCGACGACCAGCTCAAGGACGAGCTGGGCAGCCTGCGCAAGGAAGCATTCAACCTGCGTTTCCAGAAGGCCGGCGGCCAGCTCGGAAAGACCGCCCGCGTGCGCCAGGTGCGCCGCGACATCGCCCGCATCAAGACGGTGCTGGGCGAGAAGGCCGCGGGTTAAGGAGCCGTAAATGCCGAAGCGAATTCTCGAAGGCGTCGTCGTCAGCGACAAGATGGACAAGACCGTCGTCGTCAAGGTCGAGCGCCGCGTCCAGCACCCGATCTACAAGAAGTTCATCCGTCGGTCGAAGAAGTATCACGCGCACGACGAGACCAACGCCTACAAGGGCAAGGTCGGCGAGAACGTGCGCATCCGCGAATGCCGTCCGCTGTCCAAGACCAAGAGCTGGGAAGTTCTGGTCGAGGGCGCCAAGGCCTAGCCGGAACGGAGCGAGCAGTCATGATTCAGATGCGGACCAATCTCGAGGTCGCCGACAATTCCGGCGCCCGTCGGGTCCAGTGCATCAAGGTGCTGGGCGGCTCGCGCCGCAAGTATGCCAGCGTCGGCGATGTCATCGTCGTCTCGGTCAAGGAGGCGATCCCGCGCGGCCGCGTGAAGAAGGGCGAGGTGCACCGCGCCGTCGTCGTGCGCACCGTCGTTCGCGCTGCGCCGCCCCGACGGCAGCGCCATCCGCTTCGACCGCAACGCGGCGGTGCTGATCAACAAGCAGGACGAGCCGATCGGCACGCGCATCTTCGGACCGGTGACGCGCGAGCTGCGCGCCAAGAAGTTCATGAAGATCATCTCGCTCGCGCCGGAAGTGCTCTAGGAGCCGCCATGACCAACAAGCTCAAGATCAGGAAGGGCGACCAGGTGAAGGTCATCGCCGGCCGCAGCAAGGGCAAGGTGGGCGACGTGCTGCGCGTGCTGCCCGGCGGAGCAGCGCGTGGTCGTCTCGGGCGTCAACATGATCAAGCGCCATACCAAGCCGAGCCGGGCCGAGTCCGGCGGCATCATCGAACGCGAGGCCGCGATCCACGTCTCCAACGTGGCCCTGCTCGATCCCAAGTCCGACAAGCCGACCAAGGTCGGCTTCAAGTTCCTCGAAGACGGCCGGAAAGTGCGCTTCGCGCGCGCCTCCGGCGAAACAATCGACCGCTAGGAGAACGGGCCATGCCCGCGCGACTGCAAGAACACTACGCCAAGACCGTCCGCGAGGCGCTGACCAAGGAGTTCTCCTACAAGAACCCCTTCGAGGTGCCGCGGCTCGACAAGATCGTCATCAACATGGGCGTCGGCGAGGCGGTCAACGACCGCAAGGCCGTCGACGGCGCCGTGGCCGACCTGACGGCGATCACCGGCCAGAAGCCGGTCATCACCAAGTCGCGCAAGTCGATCGCGACCTTCAAGCTGCGCGAGGGCATGGCGATCGGCGCCAAGGTCACGCTGCGCCGCGACCGCATGTACGAGTTCGTCGACCGGCTGGTCAACATCGCGCTGCCGCGCGTGCGCGACTTCCGCGGCCTGAACGGCAAGTCGTTCGACGGCCACGGCAACTACGCCATGGGCCTCAAGGAGCAGATCGTGTTCCCCGAGATCGACTACGACAAGGTCGACCAGGTGCGCGGCATGGACATCATCATCTGCACGACGGCGAAGACGGACGCGGAAGCCAGGGCGCTTCTCCGCAGTTTCGACTTCCCGTTCGTGAACTGAGGCCGGAGAAGCATATGGCCAAGACGAGTTCAGTCGAGAAGAACAACCGGCGCGCCAGGATGGCGAAGCAGTACGCCGCCAAGCGCGCCAAGCTCAAGGCGATGGCGGTGGACGACAAGCTGTCGCCGGAGGAGCGCTTCGGCGCGCGGCTCAAGCTCGCCGAGCTGCCGCGCAACTCCTCGCCGACGCGCATCCGCAATCGGTGCGAGATCACGGGCCGGCCGCGGTCCGTCTATCGCAAGTTCAAGCTCTCGCGCCTTGCGCTGCGGGAGCTGGCGTCGTCGGGCGCTCTGCCCGGCGTGGTGAAGTCGAGCTGGTAACGGGGGACCGTAGACCATGTCGATGACAGATCCTGTCGGCGATTTGCTGACCCGCATCCGCAACGGCCAGTCGGCGCGCCTCGACAGCGTGACCGTGCCGGCCTCGCGCCTGCGGTCGAACGTTCTCGATGTGCTGCAGCGCGAGGGCTACATCCGCGGCTGGTTCGAGGAGGAGCTTCGGCCGGGCGTGAAGGAGCTCCGTGTCGAGCTGAAGTACGACAACGGCCGTCCGGTCATCAAGGAGATCAAGCGCGTCTCCACGCCCGGGCCGCCGCGTCTATTCCAAGATCCGCGAGCTGCCGCGCCACTTCAACGGGCTCGGCATCTCGATCCTGTCCACGCCGCGCGGCGTCATGTCCGACGCCGAGGCGCGCGCCGCCAATGTCGGCGGCGAAGTCATCTGCAAGGTGTTCTGACCATGTCGCGCGTCGGCAAGCATCCGGTCGCCGTCCCGGCCGGAGTCACCATCGACCTCAAGGGCCAGCACCTCAAGGCCAAGGGCAAGCGGGGCGAGCTGGAGTTCACCGTGCACGACGACGTGTCGGTCACGCGCGAGGGCAATGAGCTCGTCTTCAAGCCGCGCACCGACAGCCGCCGCGCCCGCACGCAGTGGGGCACGGCGCGCAACCTCGCCAGCAACATGGTGCGCGGCGTGTCGGACGGCTTCACCGTCAACCTCGAGATCAACGGCGTCGGCTATCGCGCCCAGGCCGACGCCAAGACGCTGAAGCTGCAGCTCGGCTACAGCCACGACGTCGAGGTGCCGATTCCCGCCGGCATCCAGATCAAGGCGCTCAAGCCGACCGAGATCGAGATCACCGGCGCCGACCGTCAGAAGGTCGGCCAGCTCGCCGCCGAGATCCGCAGCCTGCGTCCGCCCGAGCCCTACAAGGGCAAGGGCATCAAGTACTCGACCGAGACGATCCGGCGCAAGGAAGGCAAGAAGAAGTAGAGGCATCACCATGTCCGACCGCAACGCCCTTTTCGCCCGCCGCCAGCGGCGCACGCGCCACGCGCTGCGCCAGGTCGCCGGCGGCCGCCCGCGCCTCAGCGTCTTCCGCTCGGGCAAGCACATCTATGCCCAGGTCATCGACGACCGTAAGGGCGCCACGCTCGCTTCGGCCTCGTCGCTCGACAAGGACGTCAAGGGCAAGATCAAGACCGGCGCCAACAAGTCGGCGGCCGCCGAGGTCGGCAAGCTGATCGCCGAGCGCGCGATCGCCGCCGGCGTCAAGGAAGTCGTGTTCGACCGCGGCGGCTACATGTATCACGGCCGCATCGAGGCGCTGGCCGATGCCGCCCGCGAGGGCGGCCTGTCGTTCTGAGGAGTTGAGATATGGCTCGTTCACCCGGAGGCCGCGGCCCGCGCGATCGTGGGCGCGACCGCGATCGCGACGAGGAAAACGAACTGACCGACAAGCTGGTCACCATCAACCGCGTCGCCAAGGTGGTGAAGGGCGGCCGGCGCTTCGCCTTCGCGGCGATCGTCGTCGTCGGCGACCAGCGCGGCCGCGTCGGCCACGGCGCCGGCAAGGCGCGCGAAGTGCCGGAGGCGATCCGCAAGGCGACCGAGGCCGCCAAGCGCGGCCTGATCCGCGTGCCGCTGCGCGACGGCCGCACCCTGCACCACGACGTGCGCGGCCGCTTCGGCGCCGGCAAGGTCACGCTGCGCGCCGCTCCGGCCGGCACCGGCATCATCGCCGGCGGCCCGATGCGCGCGGTGTTCGAGACGCTCGGCATCAAGGACATCGTCGCCAAGTCGGTCGGCACGTCCAACCCGCACAACATGATCAAGGCGACCTTCGAGGCGCTGCAGCAGCTCAATTCGCCGCGCATGGTCGCCACGCGCCGCGGCAAGAAGGTCGGCGACCTGCTCGGCCGCCGCGACGACACCGCCGCCGAGGCGGCGGCCTGAGGAATATTTCGAGGGATCGGGCCATGGCCGAAGGCAAGAAGATCAAGATCACCCAGACGGGCAGCCAGATCGGCCGCACGGAAGACCAGCGTGCCACGCTGATCGGCCTGGGGCTGAACAAGCTCCATCGCAGCCGCGAGCTCGTGGATACGCCCGAGGTGCGCGGCATGATCAACAAGGTGCGCCACCTCGTGCGCATCGACGAGGAAGCGGCTTGAGGAATTTCCGATGAGACTCAACCAGATCTCCGACAACCCGGGAGCCCGCAAGGCGCGCATGCGCGTCGGCCGCGGCATCGGCTCGGGCAAGGGCAAGACCGCCGGCCGTGGCGTCAAGGGCCAGAAGTCGCGCACGGGCGTCGCCATCAAGGGCTTCGAGGGCGGCCAGATGCCGCTCTACCGCCGCATGCCCAAGCGCGGCTTCAAGCCGCCGCACCAGAAGGCCTGGCAGGTGGTCAATCTCGGCGCGCTGCAGAAGGCGATCGACGACAACAAGCTCGACGCCGGCCAGCCGATCGACGCCGCCGCCATGCAGGCCGCCGGCCTGTTCAAGAAGGCGTTGGACGGCGTGCGGCTGCTTGGCAAAGGCGAGATCAAGACCAAGATCGAAGTGAAGGTCGCGGGCGCCTCGGCGTCGGCGATCGCCGCGGTCGAGAAGGCCGGCGGCAAGGTCGAATTGCCGCCCAAGCCCCAGGCCGAGGCGGCGTAAAGTCCGACGGCGTCGGCGGGGGCCGCCGCCCCCGTCGTGTCGTTGTCGTTCACGCGTGAGGGTCCATGGCATCCGCCGCCGAGCAACTTGCATCCAACCTGAACTGGGGCTCGATCGGTAAGGCGACCGAGCTGAAGAAGCGCCTGTGGTTCACCGTGGGCGCGCTCGTGGTCTTCCGCATCGGCGCCTATATCCCGGTGCCCGGCGTCGATCCCCGCGCCCTGGCCGAGATCTTCGCCCACAATGCCGGCGGCATCGCGGGCATGCTCGACGTGTTCTCGGGCGGCTCGATCGGCCGCATGTCGGTGCTGGCGCTCAGCATCATGCCGTACATCTCGGCCTCCATCATCATGCAGATCCTGACGACGGTCGTGCCGTCGCTCGAGGCGCTGAAGAAGGAGGGCGAGGCCGGCCGCAAGAAGATCAACCAGTACACGCGCTACGGCACGGTGATCCTGGCGGCGTTCCAGGCCTACGGCATCGCCGTCGGCCTCGAGAGCCAGACCGCCTCGGCCGGGCCGGTGGTGCTCGATCCCGGCCTGTTCTTCCGCTTCGTCACCATCGTCACCCTGGTCGGCGGCACGCTGTTCCTGATGTGGCTGGGCGAGCAGATCACCGCCCGCGGCGTCGGCAACGGCGTCTCGCTCATCATTTTCGCCGGCATCGTGGCCGCCCTGCCCAACGCCATGATCCAGACCCTGGAGCTCGGCCGCACCGGCGCCTTGTCGGCATTGTTCATCATCGGGCTGGCCGTCGGCGTCGTCGTCGTCGTCTCGGTCGTGGTGTTCATGGAGACGGCGCAGCGGCGCATCGTGGTGCAGTACCCCAAGCGACAGGTCGGCAACAAGATGTACGGCGGCGAGGCCTCGCACCTGCCGCTCAAGATCAACACCTCGGGCGTGATCCCGCCGATCTTCGCTTCCTCGCTGCTGCTCTTCCCGGCGACCATCGCCTCCTTCCAGGGCAATACCGGCGAGCCCGGCATCCTCCAGTGGATCGCCACCTATCTCGGCCACGGCCAGCCGCTCTACCTGCTGACTTATGTCGGCCTGATCGTCTTCTTCTGCTTCTTCTACACGACCGTGGTCTTCAACCCGGCCGAGACGGCCGACAACCTCAAGAAGAACGGCGGCTTCGTGCCCGGCATCCGTCCCGGCAAGAACACCGCCGACTACCTTGAATACATCCTGAACCGCCTGACCGTGATCGGCGCCCTCTACCTCTCGGCGGTCTGCATCCTGCCGGAGCTGCTGATCGCGCGCGGCGGCGTGCCGTTCTATTTCGGCGGCACCAGCCTGCTGATCGTGGTGTCGGTCACGCTCGACACGGTGACCCAGATCCAGGCCCACCTGCTCGCCCACCAGTACGAGGGTCTCATCAAGAAGGCCCGCCTGCGGGGCAGAGGTCGATGAGAGGGGGCCGATGAACATCATCCTTCTCGGGCCGCCGGGCGCCGGCAAGGGCACCCAGGCCCAGCGCCTGCAGCGCGAGCATGGCCTGGTCCAGCTCTCGACCGGCGACATGCTGCGCGCGGCGGTCGCTTCGGGCAGCGAGCTCGGCAAGAAGGCCAAGGACATCATGGAGCGGGGCGAGCTGGTCCCCGACGCGCTGATGGTCGGCCTGATCGAGGACCGCATCGCCCAGCCCGACGCCGCCAAGGGCTTCATCCTGGACGGCTTCCCGCGCACCGAGGCCCAGGCCGAGGCGCTCGACCAGATGCTGGCCAAGGCCGGCAAGAAGCTCGACCGGGTGATCGAGATGGAGGTCGACGAGAAGGCGCTGACCGAGCGCATCGTCGGCCGCTTCACCTGCGCCAAGTGCGGCACGGGCTACCACGACAAGTTCAAGCGCCCCAAGGTCGAAGGCGTCTGCGACGTCTGCGGCTCCAGGGAGTTCGTCCGCCGCAAGGACGATAATGCAGAGACCATGAAGACTCGGATGGCCGCCTACCGGGCCCAGACCGAGCCCCTGCTGCCCTACTACAGCGCCCGCGGGGTGCTGCGGAAGGTCGACGGGATGGCGTCCATGGACGAGGTTTACCGTCAAATCTCTGGGATTTTATCGGAGGCTTGACAAGCGTGAGTTCCGTTGACTCAGGCGCGCGCATCCCTATAATCGCGCGCTTTTCCGGGGCCAGCGGAACGTGTTACGGGCGCGCGCGAGCGCGCCGTAAGTCTTTGAAGGAGTTGAGACTTTGGCTCGTATAGCCGGTGTGAACATCCCGACCGCCAAGCGCGTCGTGGTCGGACTTCAATACATCCACGGGATCGGCCAGGCGAAAGCCGAGGAAATCCTGGGGAAAGTGGGGATCGATCAGTCGCGGCGCGTCAACACGCTGACCGACGATGAGGTCATCCGCATCCGCGAGACCATCGACCGCGACTACACGGTCGAGGGCGATCTGCGGCGCGAAGTGGCGATGAACATCAAGCGCCTGATGGATCTCGCCTGCTACCGTGGCTTGCGGCACCGCCGCGGCCTGCCGGTCCATGGCCAGCGCACGCATACCAATGCGCGCACCCGCAAGGGTCCGGCCAAGCCGATCGCCGGCAAGAAGAAAGTCACGAAGTAAGTCGAGGGGAACCGGATCATGGCCAAGCCTGCAGCCGCCACGGGTGGCGCCGCCGCCACTGGCGCGCGTCCCCGTCGCAAGGAACGCAAGAACATCATCGCGGGCGTCGCCCACGTGAACGCCTCGTTCAACAACACGATCGTCACCATCACCGACGCGCAGGGCAACACCATCGCCTGGTCGTCGTCCGGCCAGCAGGGCTTCAAGGGCTCGCGCAAGTCCACGCCGTTCGCCGCCCAGATGGCGGCCGAGAACGCCGGCCGCAAGGCGATGGAGCACGGCATGCGCACCCTTGAGATCGAGGTGCGCGGCCCGGGTTCGGGCCGCGAATCGGCGTTGCGCGCGCTGCAGGCGGTCGGCCTTGCCGTCACCGCCATCCGCGACGTGACGCCGATCCCGCACAACGGCTGCCGTCCGCCGAAGCGTCGTCGCGTCTGAGATCGGGCAGGGCCGGCGCGTCTCGCGCCGCCCGCCCGAGAGTATTTGTCGCGAGTCCCGAGGGATTCGCCTGAACAACCGGTCTAGAGAGGTAGCCCCCGTGCTTCAGAAGAACTGGCAGGACCTGATCAAGCCGGAGAAGCTTGTCACCGAAGCCGGCGTCGATTCCGGTCGCACTGCGACCATCGTCGCCGAGCCGCTCGAGCGCGGCTTCGGTCTCACGCTCGGCAACGCGCTGCGCCGCGTGTTGCTCTCCTCGCTGCAGGGTGCAGCCGTGACGTCGATCAAGATCGACAACGTGCTGCATGAGTTCTCGTCGATTCCCGGCGTCCGCGAAGATGTGGTCGACGTCGTGCTAAACATCAAGGCCATGGCGGTGAAGATGCAGGGCGATCGCCCGCAGCGTCTGTACCTGCGCGCCGTCGGCCCGGGTGAGGTCACCGCCGGCATGATCGAGCTGCCGGGCGACGTGCAGATCATGGACGCCAAGCACCTGATCTGCACGCTCGACGATGGCGCCTCGATCTCGATGGAGCTGATGGTCGCCACCGGCAAGGGCTACATCCCGGCCTCGGCCAACCGGCCCGAGGACGCGCCGATCGGCCTGATCCCGGTCGACTCGGTGTTCAGCCCGGTCAAGCGCGTCTCCTACAAGATCGAGAACAGCCGCGTCGGCCAGGTCACCGACTACGACAAGCTCTCCATGACGGTGGAGACCAACGGCACGACGCGCCCCGACGACGCCGTGGCGCTGGCCGCCCGCATCCTGCAGGACCAGCTCCAGCTCTTCATCAACTTCGAGGAGCCGCGCGAAGTCCGCAAGGAGGAGCAGCAGGACGACTTCCCGTTCAACCGCAACCTTCTGCGCAAGGTCGACGAGCTCGAGCTCTCGGTGCGCTCGGCCAACTGCCTGAAGAACGACAACATCATCTACATCGGCGATCTCGTGCAGAAGACCGAGGCGGAGATGCTGCGCACGCCGAACTTCGGCCGCAAGTCGCTGAACGAGATCAAGGAAGTGCTGGCCGGCATGGGGCTGCACCTGGGCATGGAGATCCCGGGCTGGCCGCCGGACAACATCGAGGAGATGGCCAAGCGGCTGGAAGAGCCGTACTAGGCCGGTGGGAAGGATTTAGTCATGCGTCACAACAATCGCGGCCGGAAGTTCCACCGCACGGCGGAGCATCGCAAGGCGATGTTCATGAATCTCGCCGGTGCCCTCATCAAGCACGAGCAGATCACGACGACCCTGCACAAGGCCAAGGACCTGCGTCCGATCGTCGAGAAGCTGGTCACGCTCGGCAAGAGGGGCGGCCTGCACGCCCGTCGCCAGGCGATCGGCTTCCTGCGCGATCCCTACGTGGCCGACAAGCTCTTCACCACGCTCGGCCCGCGCTATTCCAAGCGCAACGGCGGCTACCTGCGCGTGCTGAAGGCGGGCTTCCGCTTCGGCGATGCCGCGCCGATGGCGGTGATCGAGTTCGTCGAGCGCGATACCGCCGCCAAGGGCCAGGACAGCGGCCCGTCGGCCGAGCAGGCCGAGCAGCAGGAAGCGGCGTAAGGTACGCAAATCCAGATCGAAACGCCCGGTCATCGACCGGGCGTTTTCGTTTGGGCTATTCTCAGCCATGGCCTTGACGTTCAGGAAGGCCGTCCCGTCGGAACGGGACGAGGCCCAGCGCATTCTGTGGTCGGCATTCACGCCGTATGTCCGCAACCTCGGTCGCGAGATCACCGCCCACCACTACGCGTTCCTGCCTACCGCCATCGAGCGCGGCGACGTCTATTTCGCGGTCGACGGCAAGGAGATCGTGGGCGTCGCTGCGACCGAGCGGCGCGACAGCGGGATCTACATCGACCGGCTGGGCGTGGTGCCGACGCGCCAGGGCACCGGTCTCGGGAGCTTCCTGCTGGAGCGAGTCGAGGAGATCGCGCGCGCGAGCGGCCTCAGGGAATTGTCGCTGGAGACGGCCGAGATGGCGGAAGGCAATGTCCGCCTCTATCGCCGCCATGGCTTCGAGATCGTGCGCCGTGGCCCGCCTTCGCACGGCATGGATGCGCATACCCGCGTCTTCATGGTGAAGCCGCTCTAGAGCGGGATGATTCTAGGTTCGAGCGTATCCTGCATGGGCGAAGTAGTTGGCGCATTCAGTTGATTGGACTGTAGGGAGAAGTCCGACGAGAGCGTCATAGATTGCCTGTTCAGTACGTTTGGCGGCCTTGCGCAGGGCGTGTTTGAGCTTGGCGAAGAGCATCTCGATCGGGTTGAGGTCGGGCGAGTACTTGGGCAGGAAGAAGAGCTTGGCACCGGCGGCCCTGAGAGCCTGCCGGACGGCGCTGCTCCTATGGGATCCGAGATTGTCCATGACGACGATGTCGCCTGGTCGCAGCGTCGGGATGAGGACCTCGTCGATGTATTGGCGGAAGGTTTGGCCATTGATCGGGCCATCGATGAGCCACGGTGCCTCGACGCGATCATGCCGAAGGGCAGCGAGGAAGGTCATGGTTGTCCAGCGACCATGTGGCACCTTCGCCGGGAGGCGCTGACCGCACGGACCCCAGCCGCGCAGCGGCGCCATATTGGTCTTGGTCCAGGTCTCGTCGATGAAGACGAGGCGGGTGGGATCGATCCGGTCTTGGTAGGCCTTCCATTGCTGGCGTCGCCGCGCCACATCGGGACGGTCGCGCTCGCTGGCGATCAGCGTCTTTTTTTGTAGCTGAGTTTCTCGTCGTGGACGAAGGTCCAGACCACCCGATAGTCCACGCTCAGGCCCCGCGCCGCCAGCTCGCCGACCAGTCCACGCAGGGTGAAGTCGCCTTCCCGGCAGCGCTGCAGCAGCCAGTCCCGATATTCCCCGATCAGCTTCTTCGGCCGATAGCCGCCAATCTGGTCGGGCGCCACGCTGCCCGTTCGGCGATACCGGTTCACCCAGTCGATCGCCGTACTGACCGCAACATTGAAGCGAGCCGCGGCCTGGTTACACGACAAGCCCTCGACCTCGACCGCCTCAACCACTCGTTGGCGAAGGTCCTTTGAATAAGCAGCTGCCATCCATGCTGGCCTCCTGCCCAGCCAGCATGTTGAATCAGATCTCACTCAAATAGGGAATCCCCCTTCGATTCCTTCTTAAGTCATCCCGCTCTAGCGCTTCCAGGCGATCGGATAGCGGTTGAAGCCGCGGAAGCGGGCCCGTCCGCCGCGCTCGGGGTTGCCGTCGCGCCGCAGCCCGTCGAAGCGGTTGACCAGCCGGCCAATGGCGATCGTGCCCTCCAGGCGCGCCAGCACCGCACCCAGGCACATGTGAACGCCCGAGCCGAAGGCGAAGTGCCGGTTGGGCTCGCGCGCGATGTCGAAGCGGTCCGGCTCGGGGAATTGCGCGGGATCGCGGTTGGCCGCGCCGATGCCGATATGGATGTAGGTTCCGGCCGCCAGTCGCGCGCCGCCGATCTCGAGGTCGGCCGACAGCCTTCGATTGCCGAGCTGGTTGGAGCTCTCGAAGCGCAGCCCCTCCTCGACGCAGCTCTTCAACAGGGCGGGGTTCGCCTTCAGCCGGCGCAACTCGTCGGGGAAGCGCAGCAGCGCATCGACGGTGTTGCCGATGAGGTTGGTCGTGGTCTCGTGGCCGGCGTTCAGGAGGAAGATGCAGTTCTGCACCAGCTCGTCGTGCGTCAGCCGCTCGCCGTCGACCTCGCCGTGGATCAGCGTGCCGAGCACGTCGCGCTCGTCCGCCGGGCGCTTGCGCCGTTCGGCGATGAGGTCGTCGAGATAGGCCGAGAAGCCGGCCACTGCCGCATTGCCCGCCGCCTGGCGCTCGGGCCCGGCAACCGGCTCCAGCGCGCCCAGGATGGCCAGCGAATAGCGGCGGAACGGCGCGCGCTCGCCCGCCGGCACGCCCAGCATGTCGCAGATGACCTCGACCGGCAGCCGGAAGGCGAAATCCTCGACCAGGTCCATGCGGCCCTTGTCGGCGTGCTCGGCCAGCAGGCGGTCGACCACCGCCTCGATGCGCGGCTGCAGGTCGGCGAGCGCGCGCGGCGTGAAGGCCGCCGCCAGAAGCCTGCGCACCCGCGTATGCAGGGGTGGGTCGTTGAACACCAGGCTGGTCGTGTGATGGCGATAGAGCGGGGTGCCGACCCCGAACTTGGGGCCGAACTCGGCCTTCTTGTCGGAGCTCATGCGGGCGTCGCGGTAGCACAGAGCGACGTCGGCGTAGCGCGAGAGGAAGACGCTGCCGTCGGCCAGGCGCTTGACGGGCGCGAAGCGGCGCAGCGCGTGATAGTAGGGGAAGGGATCGTCGAGGAAGGGCCGCTCCAGGGCCGCGAGGTCGAAGCGGCGGGCGAAGGCTTCCGCTTCGTCCGCCGGCAGCTCGATCAGGTCGCCGGTCAGAGCTGAGCCTCCGCCAACGCGAACACCGTGCGTCCCGCCGCCTTGAGCGGGCCGAGCTGGGCCAGCGCCGGCGGCAGGATGACCTCGGCATAGAAGCGCGCCGTCACGATCTTGGCTTCGAGGAAGGCCGGATCGCCGTCGCGTGCGGCGAGCCTGGCCTGCGCGGCCAGCGCGCCCTTGGCCAGCAGCCAGCCACCCAGCGCCGTGCCGGCCAGCCGCAGGAAGGGCACCGAGCCCGCCAGCGCCTTCGTGAGCTCCGCCTTGACCGATTGCGCCACCCATTTGGTGGCGTCCTCCAGCGCGTCGGCGGCCGCCGCCAGCGAGGTGCGGATCGCTTCGAGGTCGTCGCCGGGCGCCGCCTTCATCTCCCCGGCCAGCGCCCGCATCTCGGCCACCAGCGCCAGCATCGTCTCGCCGCCATCCTTGGCCACCTTGCGGCCCACCAGGTCGCGCGCCTGGATGCCGTTGGTGCCCTCGTAGATCGGCAGGATGCGCGCGTCGCGCAGATGCTGGGCTGCGCCGGTCTCCTCGATGAAGCCCATGCCGCCATGGATCTGCACGCCGATCGAGGCGATCTCGTTGCCGAGGTCGGTGAACCACGCCTTGACGATGGGGATCAGGAGATCGACGCGGTCCTGCGTCTTGCGCGCCGCGTCCTTGTCGGGATGCTTCAGCGCGCCGTCGATGCCGGCGGCGGTGTAGTAGCCCAGCGCCCGCATGGCCTCGATCTGGGCGCGCATGGTCATCAGCATGCGCCTGACGTCGGCGTGATGGACGATCGGGACGGGCCTGGGATCGGCGCTGCCGTCGTCCTTGGACTGCACGCGGGTCTTGGCGAAGGCAGCGGCCTGCTGGTAGGCGCGCTCGGCGATGGCCAGACCCTGGATGCCGACCGACAGGCGGGCGTTGTTCATCATGGTGAACATGTAGGAAAGCCCGCGGCCTTCCTCGCCGACCAGGTAGCCGATGGCCCCGCCGTCGTCGCCGAACGACATGACGCAGGTCGGGCTGGCATGGATGCCGAGCTTGTGCTCCAGCGACACGCAGCGCAGGTCGTTGCGCTTGCCCGGCTTGCCGTCGGCGCCGACCAGGAACTTCGGCACGATGAACAGCGAGATGCCGCGCACGCCGGCCGGCGCGTCGGGCGTGCGCGCGAGGACGAGATGCACGATGTTCTCGGCCATGTCGTGCTCGCCGTAGGTGATGAAGATCTTCTGGCCGGTGACGAGATAATGGTCGCCGTTCCTGCACCGCGCGGCTCTTGAGCTGGCCGAGATCCGAGCCCGCCTGCGGCTCGGTCAGGTTCATGGTGCCGGTCCATTCGCCCGAGATCATCCTGGGCAGCCAGGTGGCCTTCTGCTCGGCCGAGCCATGGTGGTGGATGGCGTCGATGGCGCCCTGGTTCAGCAGCAGCACCAGCCCGAAGCCCATATTGGCCGCCTGCCACATTTCCTGCACGGTGGCCGCCAGCAGCCACGGCATGCCCTGGCCGCCGAATTCGGGGTCGAAGGGCAGGGAATTCCAGCCTCCCTCGACGAATTCCTTGTAGATGCCGGCAAAGCCCGGCGCTGTCCGCACCACGCCATTTTCCAGCTTGGCGCCCGTCTTGTCGCCCTCGCGGTTGAGCGGCGCCAGGCCGTTTCCGGCGAGCTTGGCCGCCTCCTCCAGGACCGCGTCGATCGTGTCGTCCGTCGCATGCTCGTAGCCCGGCAGGGCGGCGACGCGCTCTAGGCCGGCCACTTCGCGCAGCGCGAAACGCATGTCGGCAAGCGGAGCGGTATAGGTCATCTGGTTCCTCCGGGCCGCAATATGCCGCGCGCGGTCGCTTTTGGCGACCGGCTCGGCTATTTTCAGGCCGACATGACCGACACCGTTCTGCTCGCCATCGACGGCCCGCGCGCCACCATCACCCTCAACGATCCGGCCAAGCACAACCGCCTCGATCCGGCGGGCCTCGGCCTGCTGCGCCGGGCCATCGAGACGGCGGATGCCGATCCCGGCGTGCGGGTCACGGTGCTCACCGGCGCGGGCGAGAAGACCTTCTGCTCGGGCTACGACCTGGGCTCGATCCCGTCGGGCAAGGCGGCCCGGCCGGCCGACGGCGAGGACAGTTTCGAGAAGGTCATGGACCGGCTCGAGGCCATGCGCATGCCGACGCTGTGCGCCCTGAACGGCGGGGTCTATGGCGGCGCCACCGACATGGCGCTGGCCTGCGACTTCCGGCTGGGCGTCAAGGGCATGCGGTTCTTCATGCCGGCGGCGCGCTTTGGCCTGCACTACTATCCCAGCGGGCTGCGCCGCTACACCCAGAAGGTGAGCCCGAGCTTCGCCAAGCGGGCCTTCCTGCTGTCGGAGGACTTCACCGACGAGGACCTCCTGCGCGTGGGCTATCTCGATTGGCTGGCCGACCGTTCCGAGTTTTCGGCCAGGGTCGACGAGATCGCGGCCAAGCTGGCCGGCCTGGCGCCCCTTTCCATGTCGAACATGAAGCGCGCCATCGAGCAATTCGCCCAGGCCGAACCGGACATCCCTAAGATCCGCGAAGGCATCCGCGAGTGCCAGACCTCGGAGGACCTGCGCGAGGGCCTGAGCGCGCTCAAGGAACGCCGCGCGCCGTCGTTCAAGGGCCGCTGAGGCAATGTGGCAGAACGCACTGTTGTCCGAGGGCCGACGACGTAATGTGATAGAATAAGTCATCATGCAACGCCGTCTCGCCGCCATCGTGCATGCCGATCTCGCGGGCTTCACCCGGATGATGGAGGGCGCCGAAACCCGCACCTTCCGGCACCTGAAATCGGCCCAGATCGAGGTCTGGCGGCCGGCCATCGACGCCGCGAGCGGCCGGCTGGTCGGCACGGCCGGCGACGCCATGCTGGCCGAGTTCGGCTCGGCCGTGACGGCGGTGGGCGCCGCCATCGACATCCAGGAGCGCATGGCGCGCTTCAACGAAGCGCTGACGTCCGAGCAGCGCATGCTGTTTCGCGTCGGCGTGCATCTCGGCGAGGTGATCGTCGACGAGGAGGACCAGAACATCTTCGGCGATGGCGTCAATCTGGCCGCCCGCATCCAGGCGCTGGCCGAGCCGGGCGGCATCGCCGTGTCGCGCGCCGTGCGCGACCTCGTCGAGTTGCGCATCGAATACGCCTTCGTCGACGGCGGCGAGCATCAGGTCAAGAACGTGAGCCGTGCCGTCCAGGTCTTCCATGTGCGTCCTGCCCGGGCCGCCGTCACCATCGGCACCACGACGCGCATGGTGCCGCAGATCACGCTGCGCCTCGAAGGCACCGATTCGACCGGCCACAAGCATGCCTTCGAGTTCACGCTCGAGAAGCTGATGGGCAAGCCGCAGGGCATGGTGATCGGCCGCGCCGCCGACCAGTGCGATCTGGTCGTGGCGCACGCCACCGTGTCGCGCCGTCACGCCCGTTTCAGCCTGGCGGGCGAGGCCCTGCAGGTCGAGGACCTTGGCTCGACCAACGGCACGGCGCTCGGCGGCAAGGCGCTGGCCGCCGGCGAGCGGGCGGCCGTCCATGCCGGCGACAAGCTCAGGCTGGGCGACGTCGAGCTGCACGTGCGTCAGTTCTAGGGGCGCCCTTGTCGACGACCGGATCCCAGGACCAGCCGCCGGCCACGAGCTTTCCGGGCATCGTGCCGGACGTCGATTTCGTCGCCCTGAAGCCCGGGCAGCCGATCGGCCGCTACGAGATCGTATCGGTGCTGGGGCAGGGCGGTTTCGGCATCACCTATCGCGCCCGCGACGTGCAGCTCGACCGCGAGGTCGCGATCAAGGAGTACCTGCCGTCGGCGCTGGCGGTGCGCCAGGACGGCTCCACGGTGCTGCCGCGCACCACCAAGATGGCCGACGATTTCGGCTGGGGGCGCGAGCGCTTCGTCACCGAGGGCCGCACGCTCGCCAGCCTGCACCGCGTGCCGGCGATCGTGCAGGTCTTCGATTTCCTCGAGGCCAACGGCACCGCCTACATCGTCATGGAGCTGCTGCACGGCGAGACGCTCGAGGAGCGCATCGTCAAGGGCGGCAAGCTCACGCCCGAGGAGGTCGATCGCATCCTGTGGCCGCTGCTCGACGGGCTGGAGCAGGTCCACAATGCCGGCTTCCTGCACCGCGACATCAAGCCGGCCAACATCCTGCTCGATGCGGGCGGAAATCCCACCCTGATCGATTTCGGCGCCTCGCGCGCGGCCATGGCCGGCCGTAGCACGGCGCTCACGGCGATCTTCACGCCGGGCTATGCGGCCGCCGAGCAGATGACCTCGGCCAAGCAGGGCCCGTGGACCGACATCTACGGCCTCGCGGCCACGCTCTATCACGCCATCGCCGGCAAGGTGCCACCGAGCGCCTTCGACCGCATGCTGAACGACACTTACGAGCCGCTGGGCCAGCTCAATCCGCCGGGCTTCCCATCCGGCGTGCTGGCCGGCATCGATGCTGGCCTCGCCGTGGCCGCGCGCGACCGGCCGCAATCCATCGCCGGCTGGCGCCCCATCCTGGGCATGGCGGCCGCCCCCGCGGCCGACGCCACCATCGTCATGGGCAAGGCCACGGAGGTGAAACACGACGGCCGGCACGTCTCGACGCTGCCGCCGCCAGTCGCGACCGGCGGCAAACGCACGGGCCTGTGGGTCGCGGTGGCCGTCGTGGTGCTGGTCCTGCTGGGCGGCGGCGGCTACTACGCCATCGCCTCGCGCGGACCCGACCAGGAGACCCTGAAGGCACGCCAGGCGGCAGAGGAGGCGGAGGCACGCCGGGTCAAGGCGGAGCAGGAAGCCGCCAAGCTGCGCGCGGAGAACGAGGCGCGGCAGAAGGCCGAAGAGGCGGCCGCCGCGCGCAAGCAGCAGGAGGAAGCCGAGGCCGCCGCCAAGAAGAAGTTCGAGGAAGAGACGCGACAGAAGATCGAGGCCGAGATCGCCACGCAGAAGCAGGCCGAGGAAGAGGCCAGGCGCAAGGCCGACCAGGAGGCCGAGGCGCGCCGCAAGGCGGTCGAGGACGCGCGCAAGGCCGTCGAGTTCGTGTCCGGCCCGTACGACCATTTCGGCAAGACGCTGATGATGATCGGCATCAAGGACCGGCCGGACGAGATCCGCCTGCAGGGCGTCGACATCGTCAACGACCCGGCGCTGCACAAGCTCGCCGTCGATGCCCTGGCCGCCCAGCCGCGCGACCTGCATTGCCGGCAGACCGATCGACTGACCGACGGCACGCCGCTCTATCGCTGCCTGGTGACGCCGCTCAACGCCAAGCCGCCGCTGGCCGATATCCCCGATTCCGAGCGGATCGACCTCGCCCTGGCGCTGGTGCGCAACGGGCTGGTGCTGGCGTCCTGCGATGCGCCGCGGTCCTACGCCGACGCCGAGGACGAGGCGCGTGGCCGCAAACAATCGCTTTGGAGTAGAGTGACGGTGCCGGAATACAAACGGAGATGTAGCAAATGACCGCAATGGTTGAGGAGACGACCCTGCGCAGCGCGCGCCGGAAGATAGCGATGCGAGTGGTCGGCCTGGTGGCGGCGCTCGGCTTGGCCACGGCCTGCACCACCAGCGACAGCGGTGGGCCTTCCAACCAGACCATGGGCACCATCCTGGGTGCGGCGGTCGGCGGCACGGTGGGCGGGCTGGCGTTCGGATCGGCCGGTGGAATCGTGGGCGGCGCCCTGGTGGGCGCGCTCGCCGGCAATCTGGTGGGCCGCGCGCTCGACCAGCAGGAGCGGACGCGGCTTGCCGAGGCGACCCAGAACGCCTTCACGGCCGAGACCAACGCGTCCACGGTCTATACGGTCCCGGCGACCCAGCCCGCGAGTTCCACGGCGGCGGCCCCGCCGCCGACCGTGGTGGCCGCCAAGCCGGTGGCGGCGCCGACCACGCGTGCCGACGGCAGCACCTGTCGGCCGATCGAGCTCACGGCGACCAAGAACGGGCAGACCACGACCGAGACGACGACCTTCTGCAAGGCCTCGGGCTCGAACGAGCTGAAGCCGGTCTCGGTCTGATCCGCCGCCGCATTTGCGGCATCAACATAGGGCGCCTGCGCTGATATGGTCTCCCGGCAACGACCACGGGGACCGGACATGGCGGGAAACACCAAGGCGCAGGCGCTGCGCGAACGGCTGGCGAAGGGCGAGTTCATCCTGGCGCCGGGCATCTATGACGGCATCTCGGCGCGGGTGGCCGATCGCATGGGCTTCCCCGCGCTCTACATGACGGGCTACGGCGCGACCGCCTCCATGCTCGGCCTGCCCGACGCAGGCCTGGCGACCTATTCCGACATGGTGGGCCGCGCCGAGATGATCTGCTCGGTGGTCGACACGCCGCTGATCGCCGACGCCGACACCGGCTATGGCGGCCTGCTCAACGTGCAGCGCACGGTGCGCGGCTACGAGGCGGCGGGCGTCGCGGCGATCCAGATCGAGGATCAGGAGATGCCCAAGAAGTGCGGCCATACGCCCGGCCGGCGCGTCGTGCCCGCTGAGGAGATGGCGCTCAAGATCAGGGTCGCCGCCGAGGCGCGGAGGCATCCCGAGACCATGATCGTGGCGCGTACCGACGCGCGCACCAGCCATGGGCTGGACGAGGCGCTGCGCCGCGCCAAACTCTACGAGGAGGCCGGCGCCGACGTGATCTTCGTCGAATTGCCCGAAAGCGAGGACGAGCTCGAGCGCATCGGCCGCGAGGTGAGCAAGCCGCTGCTGGCCAACATGGTCGAGTTCGGCAAGACGCCGCGGGTCGAGGTGTCGCGGCTGCGGAAATGGGGCTTCGACCTCGCGATCTACCCCGGCCTGGGCTTCAGCGTCGCCGCCGAGGCCATGCGCCAGGCCTGGGAACATCTCAAGGACAAGGGCACCAGCGTGGGCATGAACGTGCCGCAATTCAGTGGCATGCACGAGCTGATGGGGTTCCGCGAGGTGTGGGACTTCGAGAAACGCTGGGCGCAGTGAGCCGACAATCGTGAACGGCAAGCAATTCCTGGAGATCCTCGCCCGCCTGCCGGCGCGGGTCTGGCTGCAGGCCATCCTGGGCCTGCTGGGCTTCGTCGTGCTGGCCGTGCTGGGCTTTGCGGTGATCGCGGGCGTCGCCGCCGTCATCGTGCTCGCCATCCTGGGCATCAAGGCCCGGAACTGGCTGCGCGGCCTGGTGGAGCCCAAGCCGCCGGCGCATCCGCCGGAGCGCCAGGACCGCAAGGTCATCGACGTGCAATACGAGATCGTCGACCGGAGCCGCGACGACGCCCGTCGGCCGTAGCCCGTTAGCCGTCACTCAGGCAGGGATCACGCCGCGTGCTGCCTGGCGTAGCGCGCCACCTCTTCGTGGGTGGCGAACCACACCTTGCCCTTGGCCTTGGCGTGGCGGATCAGCTCGTCGACGATCCAGATGCGCGAGCGGTAGCCAATGATGTGCGGATGCATGGTGAGCTGGAAGATGCCGCCGTCCTCCCACGCCGCGTCGAGCTCGCGTCGGAAGGTCTCCAGCACGTCGGTCGGCGGCGTGTAGGGCCTGAGCGAGGAGAAGCGGTGCATGGAGAAATACACCGCATCGTCGCGCACCCATTCGACCGGCAGCTCGACCACGCCGCTCGGCTCGCCGTGCAGCAGCAGCTCGTAGCAGTCCTCGTCGGCCATCAGCGAGGAATTGTAGAACAGCCCCATCTCCTTCTCGATGGCAAGCGTGTTGGGCGAGAAATCCCATGACGGCGTGCGCAGGCCGACGGCGCGCCTGCCGGTGATCTTCTCCAGCGTGTCGGCCGAGCGCAGCATCAGGTCGCGTTCGGCCTCGTAGGGCAGGACCGAATTGAGCTCGTGGATCCAGCCGTGGATGCCGATCTCATGGCCCTCCGCGACCAGCGCCTGCTGTTCCTCGGGATGGAGCAGGGCGGCGACGGCGGGCACGTAGAACGTCGCCTTGACGCCGTGCCTTTGCAGCAGCGCGCGGATGCGCGGCACGCCCACGCGCGTGCCGTACTCGCCCCAGCACAGCCGGCCGATCGACTTGCCGCCGTCCCTGAGCTCGTTGGTCTCGTGGTCGGAATCGAAGGACAGCGCCACGGCGCAGCGCGCCCCGTCCTTCCAGCCCTCGGGCCGGTACGACCGCCCGGCGCGCACCTGCTTCACCAGCTTGCGCCAGTGGTCCTCGCTCCATTGCCAGGGTTCGAGCGGCTGCGCGGCGTGGCTGTCGGGCATGGCGGCCTCCTTCGGCTGGGGCAAGCGGTGCTAGACGCGGATGATCTTGCCCGGATTCATCAGGTTCTGCGGGTCGAGCGCGCGCTTGATGGCGCGCATCGTGTCGAGTTCGACCTTGCTTCGGTAATGGGCCAGCTCGTCGACCTTGAGCTGGCCGATGCCGTGCTCCGCCGAGATCGAGCCGCCATAGGCCAGCACGAGATCGTAGACCGCGCCGCTGATCGCCTCGGCATGGGCCATGAAGCGGGGCTTGTCCCAGCCGGGCGGGGACTGGCAGTTGAAATGCAGGTTGCCGTCGCCGACATGGCCGAACGGCACCGGCCGGCAGTCGGGCAGCGCCTTCTTCATCGCCGCCAGCCCCTCCTTCATGAAGGCGGGGATCTTGCTCACCGACACCGAGATGTCGTGCTTGATCGAGGGGCCTTCGCGCTTCTGCGCCTCGGAGTGGTTCTCGCGCAGCGCCCAGAAGGCGCGCGCCTGCGCCTCGTTCTGGGCCAGCGCCGCGTCGAGCACCTGGCCCTGCTCCATGGCCTCGCCGAGATAGGCCTCCATCTTCTCCAGCAGGCCGGTCTCGTTGGCGCCGGCGCGGCGCGGCCGCGTCGAGGCCCATTCCATCAGCACGTACCAGTCGTGGCGCTCGCCGAGCGGGTCTGTCGAGCCGGGGATGTGCTTCAGCACCAGGTCGATGCCCTGGCGGCCCATCAGCTCGCAGGAGGTGACGTTGTCCTCGCTGGCGGCGTTGGCGCCGCTCAGCAGCGCCACGGCCGATTCGGGCGACGGCACGGCGATCCACGCGGTCGCGATGTCCTTGGGCTTGGGCCAGAGCTTCAGCACGGCGCGGGTGATGATGCCCAGCGTGCCCTTCGGCGCCGAGATAGAGGTCGCGCAGGTCGTAGCCGGTATTGTCCTTCTTGAGCGCGCGCAGGCCGTTCCAGATCTCGCCCTGCGGCGTCACCACCTCCAGCCCCAGCACGAGCTGGCGGGCGTTGCCGTAGTGCAGCACCTGCACGCCGCCGGCGTTGGTCGAGAGGTTGCCGCCGATGGTGCAGCTTCCCTCGGCGGCGAGGCTGAGCGGAAACAGCCGGTCGTGCCGGGCGGCGGTCTCCTGGATGGTCTTGAGCACCACGCCCGCCTCGACCGTCATGGTGTAGCCGATGGGATCGACCTCGATGATGCGGTTCATGCGGTTGAGCGACAGCACGATCTCGCGGCCGTCCTGGTGCGGCGTGCCGCCGCCCATCATGCCGGTGTTGCCGCCCTGCGGCACGACCGCGACCTTCTCGGCCGCGCAGAGCTTCACGACCTCGGCCACTTCCTCGGAGCTTGCGGGGCGCACCACGGCCAGCGCCGTGCCGAGATAGTTCTCGCGCCAGTCGGTGAGGTAGGGATGCTTGCCCGGCTCGTCGGTGATCAGGCCTCGCTCGCCGACGATCGTGCGCAGTCTTTCGATGAAGTCCGTCATCTCATCTCCTCCCCCGTCTTACGGGGGAGGTGCCCCGTCATACGGGGCGGAGGAGGAAGGCCCCAAAGGTGATGTCCGGAAATTTCAGATCTGAAATTGGCGAAGAGCGCGATTGCCGCTCTCCCCCTCCGGCCCTTCGGGCCACCTCCCCCGTAGGACGGGGGAGGAAAGTGAATCGGAACTGTCACAGGCGCAGGATCTTTCCCGGGTTCATGATGTTCTTCGGGTCGAGGGCGCGCTTGAGGGCGCGCATCGTGTCGAGCTCGATCCTGGAACGGTAGTACGCCAGCTCGTCGATCTTCTCGATGCCGATGCCGTGCTCGGCCGAGATCGAGCCGGCCATGTCGCGCACCAGGTCGTTCACCGCGCGGGTGATCGCCGGCGAGTACTGGCGCAGGGTCTCGCGGTCCATGCCCTTGGGACCCATGAAGGAGAAATGCAGGTTGCCGTCGCCGATATGGCCGAGCGGATAGGGCCGGATGGTGGGCAGGATGTCGAGGGCGGCCTTCACGCCCTGATCGATGAAGGCGGGGATCCTGGAGATCGAGACCGAGATGTCGAAGCTGAGGCCCGGCCCCTCGGCGCGCGAGGCCTCGGCCACCGCCTCGCGGATGCGCCACATGTTGCGCGCCTGCGCCTCGTTCTGGCCGATCACCGCGTCGAGCACGCGGCCCGCCTCCATCTGCTCGGCGAGGAACTGCTCCATCTTCTCCGACATCCCCTCCATCTCCCCGGGGCGCCGTCCGGCTTGGGCCGCGACGACGACCATTCGAGCAGCAGGAACCACGGCGTGTCGGCCTTCAGCGGATCCTGCGTGCCGGGGATGTGGCGCAGCACCATGTCGGTGCAGGCGCGGCTCATCAGCTCGCACGAGCCGACATTGTCCTCCGAGGCGGCATGCGCCTCCGACAGGATCTCGATCGCCGCCTGCGGGTCGCGGATGGCGAGCCAGGCGGTGGCCACGTCCTTGGGCGCGGGCCACAGCTTCAGCACCGCCTTGGTGATGACGCCCAGCGTGCCCTCGGCGCCCATGAACAGGTGCTTGAGGTCGTAGCCGGTATTGTCCTTCTTGAGCGAGCGCAGGCCGTTCCAGACGTCGCCGTTGGGCAGCACGACCTCCAGCCCCAGCACCAGGTTGCGCGCATTGCCGTAGCGCAGGACCTGCACGCCGCCGGCATTGGTCGACAGATTGCCGCCGATCATGCACGAGCCCTGGGCGCCCAGGCTGAGCGGGAAGAAGCGGTCATGGCCTGCGCCGCCGTCTCCTGCAGGGTCTGCAGGATGCAGCCCGCCTCGACGGTCATGCTGTAGCCGACGGGATCGACCTCCAGCACGTGGTTCATGCGGCCGAGCGACAGCACGATGCCGCTATGGGTCGGCCACGGCGTGGCGCCGCCCATCAGGCCGGTATTGCCGCCCTGCGGCACGATGGCGATGCCGTTGTCGAAGCAGAGCTTCACCACCCTGGACACCTCCTCGGTGGTCGCGGGGCGCACGACGACGGCGGCCGCGCCCATCAGCGAGCCGCGCCAGTCGCGCACGAACGGCTCCTTGCCGGGCTCGTCCAGGATCAGGCCCTTGTCCCCCACGATGGCGCGCAAGGCATCGAGCACGGCCGGCGTCACCGGCACGGTCGGAATCGCGGGAATGGCAGTGTCGGGCATCGTTTCCTCTGCTTTGGCCGGGAGCTTAGCCGGGGCGCCTTTTGCCGTCATCCGCCGCGGCGCGACGCAGGCGGTCGTTGATCGCAAGGCCCAGTCCCGTTTCGGGAATGGGCATGACCGCGATGCGGCCGATGCCCGGCCGGTCGAGCGCGCGCAGCATGGCGAACAGGTTGGCCGCCGCCTCGCCGAGGTCGCCGGTGGGGCTGAGATTGAGGCTGAGCATGGCGCCCTTGGGCGCCTGCGGCCCGAAGGCGAGCAGGCCTTCGTCGAGCCCGACGGAGGTCGCGTTCAGCCGCACCGGCCGTGCCGGCGCATAATGGCTGGCGAGCTGGCCCGGCGACGTCCGCGGCGCGTCGCCCGAGGCGACCGCCTCGCTCAGCGCCACCGGCCCGATCACGGCCTCGATCGCCTCGCGCGTCGCGCCGCCGGGGCGCAGCAGGGTGGGCGGTGTGGTCGTGAGGTCGAGCACCGTCGATTCGAGGCCGATCAGGCAAGGCCCGCCATCGAGGATCAGCTTCACGCGCTCGCCCAGCGACTCGGCGACATGCTCGGCCCGCGTCGGGCTGACCGCGCCGCTGCGATTGGCCGACGGGCCGGCGAGCGGCCGGCCGGCGGCGCGGATCAGCGCCTGGGCCACGGAATGGGAGGGCGCGCGGATCGCCACCGTGTCGAGGCCCGCCGTCGCCAGCAGCGCGATGGGCGAATCCTTGGCGCGCGGCAGGACCAGCGTGAGCGGTCCCGGCCAGAAGCGCGCCGCGAGCTTGTCCGCGATGTCGTTCCATTGCACCAGCCGCCGTGCCTCGTCGGCGCCCAGCACGTGGCTGATCAGCGGGTTGAACCGGGGCCGTCCCTTGGCCTCGAAGATCGCCGCCACCGCGCGCTCGTTGGTGGCGTCGCCGCCCAGGCCGTAGACCGTCTCGGTGGGGAAGGCGACCAGCCCGCCTTCCTGCAACAGCCGCGCCGCCTCGCCGATCGATTGCGCCGTCGGCTCGACGATCTTCATCCCAGGCCCTTGCAGCGGGCGATGAAGTGCGGATTGCCGAAGCCCGGCTTGCCGTAGGCGAGGGGCTCGCCGTCGACCGTCACGACCTCGCCGCCCGCCGCCTCCAGCACGCCCTGGCCAGCCGCGGTGTCCCATTCGTTGGTCGGGCCGAAGCGCGGATAGATGTCGGCCTTGCCCTCGGCGATCAGGCAGAACTTCAGCGACGAGCCCGTCTGCACGCGCTCGGCCACGGTCAGGCCCTCGCGGCGGAACCAGGTGTCGAGGTCGCTGTAGATGGCGTGGCTGCGGCTGGCGCAGGCCGTCAGGCCGTGACGGGGCGGCGTGCGCGTGCCGATCGCTTCGAACGGGCCGCCATGCTCGCTCCTGTCGGCGCCAAGCTGCGCGGCGCCGCGCCACAGCGTGTCGCTGGCCGGCGCGAGCACGATGCCGAGCGTCGGCTTGCCGTTCTCGATCAGGGCGATGTTCACGGTGAACTCGCCGTTCCTCTTGATGAATTCCTTGGTGCCGTCGAGCGGATCGACCAGCCAGAACGGCCCGTCGCCGATCACCGGCACGCGGCCGGCCGCCATCTCCTCCTCGGCGACGACCGGCACGTCGGGCGTGAGCGCGCGCAGGCCGGCGACGATGATCGCCTCGGCGGCATGGTCGGCGTCGGTGACCGGGCTCTTGTCGGCCTTGTCGCGCACGCCGAGATCGCCGGCATAGATGCGCATGATCTCGCGGCCCGCCTCGCGGGCGAGCTCGGTGCAGGTCTGGCGCAGGGTCTCGGGGGAAGGAAGGGTCGGCACGGTATCCGTTGCGTTGGAGGCGGCGACCTTATAGCCCATTCAGCCATGGCAAACAGGCTTTTGGGCGTCATATCGGCGCTGCCCGAGGAGCTCGCCCATCTCTCCGACCGCTCGGGCGACTCGCACGAAATCGGCGGCCTTGGCTTCTGGCGCGGCCAGATCGCCGGTCGCCAGGCGGTGTTCGTCGAGTCGGGAGCGGGCAAGGTCAATGCCGGGGTCGCCGCGGCCCTGCTGCTCGACCGTTTCGGCTGCCGGGCGCTGCTGCTGTGCGGCGTGGCCGGCGGCCTCGACCCCGGGCTGGGCGTCGGCGACATCGTGATCGCGACGAGCCACATCCAGCACGACTACGGCCTGGAGAAGGAGGATGGGTTCGTCGCCATCCAGCCCGGCAGCAGGCCGTCGCTGGGCGGCGACTGGACGCCCGGCTACTTCCTGCCGGAACCGCTCGTGGCGCGCCTGCGGCCGGCATTGGCCGGGCTGGCGCTGGAGCCGCTGCCGCCGGAGGTCGGCGCCGGCCGGCGACCATCGCCATCCGACGGCGACGCTTCGCATTTCGGCGCCCAGGCCGTCGAGATGGAGGGCGGCGCGGTGGCGCAGGTGGCGCGGCGCTGGGGCGACGACATTCCGGCCGTGAACGTGCGCTGCCTCAGCGACCTCGCCGGCGTCGACAGCCATCTCGATTTCCGCGCCTTCCTGCCCGTCGCCGCGCGCTACGCCTCGCAGGTCGCGCACCGGCTGGCGCCGGCGATCTGACGCTATTTCTTCAGGACCCGGCCCGCGACGGCGTCGAGCTTCTTGGCCATGTCGGCCGATCGGACGTCGGGTGCGGTGATCAGGGCATATTCCAGGGCCCGGTCGCAGCCCGACGGGCAGGGCGTCGGCCGCGTCTCCTTGAGAAGCGGCGCGACCATGCGCACCAGGGTCTTGGCGCGCTCGGCATTGTCGTGCAGCACGCGGACGATATCGGCCACCTGCACGTGGTCGTGGTCGGGATGCCAGCAGTCGAAATCGGTGACCATGGCCACGGTCACGTAACAGATCTCCGCCTCGCGGGCGAGCTTGGCCTCCGGCATGTTGGTCATGCCGATCACGTCGCAGCCCCAGCTTCGATAGAGCCGCGATTCGGCGAGGCTGGAGAATTGCGGACCCTCCATCGTGAGATAGGTGCCGCCGAACTTGACGGGAAAGCCGGCGTTGCGTGCGCAGTCATGGACCGCGCGGGCCAGGCGGTTGCAGGTCGGATGGCCCATCGAGACATGCGCCACCAGGCCCTCGCCGAAGAAGCTCTTGTCGCGCGCGAAGGTGCGGTCGATGAACTGGTCGACGACGACGAAGTGGCCGGGCGGCAGGTCCTCGCGCAGCGAGCCGCAGGCCGACAGCGACAGGATGTCGGTGACGCCCGCGCGTTTGAGCGCATCGATATTGGCTCGATAGTTGATCGAGGTCGGCGAATGGCGGTGCCCGCGGCCGTGGCGGGGCACGAACACGACGTCGAGCCCGTCCAGCACGCCGAACAGGAACTCGTCCGACGTCTCGCCGAAGGGCGAATCGATCCGGCGCCACGTCGCATCCTCGAGGCCCGCCATGTCGTAGAGGCCGCTGCCGCCCAGAATGCCCAACACCGTCATCTGCTTCTCCTGGTTGGCGTTGGTGTATCATCCCCGTCCGCAAAAAGGAGTGCAAATCCATGGGCAAGCTCGATGGCAAGATCACCATCGTGACCGGTGCGACCAGCGGCATCGGCCGCAGGACCGTCGAGATCTTCGTGCAGGAAGGCGCCAAGGTGGTGGCGACCGGCCGCCGCGAGGCGCTGGGCCGCTCGCTCGAGCAGGCGCTGGGCAGGGAGAGCTGCCTGTTCGTCAAGGCCGACGCCACCCGGGAGCCCGACGTCAAGGCCGTGATCGACGCCTGCCTCTCGAAGTGGGGCCGGCTCGACTGCCTGTTCAACAATGCCGGCGGGCCCGCGCCGGTGGGCGGCATCGAGACCGTGCCGGTCGAGGGCTTCGACGCGGCCATGGCGACGCTCGTGCGCTCGGTCATGCTGGGCATGAAGCATGCCGCGCCGGTGATGATGAAGCAGGGCTCCGGCAGCATCATCAACAACGGCAGCGTGGCCGGGCGCCGCGCCGGCTACTCGACCTCGATGATCTATGGCGCCGCCAAGGCGGCGGTGAACCACCTGACGGTCTGCGCCGCCATGCAGCTCGGCGAGAAGAACGTGCGCTGCAACTCGATCTCGCCGGGCGGCATCGCCACCGGCATCTTCGCCAAGGCGCTCGGCCTCGCGCCCGACAAGGCCGACGCCTATGCCGAGGCGATGAAGGCCAGCATGGCCGGGAACCAGCCCATCCCGCGCGCCGGCCTCCCCGACGACATCGCCCACGCCGCGGTGTTCCTCGCCTCCGACGAACTCGACCTTCATCAACGGCCACGACCTGGTGGTCGATGGCGGCCTGGTCGGCGGCCGCATGTGGACTCCGCACCAGGAGGGCGTGAAGGCGATGCGCCAGGCGTTCGGGGTCGACGAGGATTAGCGGCGCGCAGGCTGCCGCATGAACCTTGCCATCACCCGGCGGCGCCGACATCCTGCAAGCCACACTGGCGGCCCCGGGGATGAGGAATGCCGATCAAGCCCAAGATCGCGGCCTTGCGGCATCCTCGCCGGAAGAGAGGCATGCGGCAGCGTTCGTCGACGCCGGCGAGCCGGCTGCTGCGCGCCCTGGCGATGCTGCTGATTCCATTGACCGCGACACCGGCCGCCGCCGCGGAACCGGTACTCACGCCGCTTGTCGCCGAGGTTCTGGCGACGCCCCGGCCGGCGATCGGCTCCGACGAGCAGCGGCACCTGGTCTACGAAGTGCGGCTGAGCAACGCCACGGCGAGCAGGATCGAGCTCAGGACGGTGGAGGTCGTCGACGGGACGGGCAAGGTCCTGCTGAGCCTTGGCCGCGACGGCATCGCGACGCGCTTCTCGATCGGCGGCCGGCGTGGCGCGGAGTCGGCCGACCTGGGCGTGGGCCAGTTCGGCGTGCTCTTCCTCCATGTCGCCGTCGGCGCGGCGAACACCCTGCCGCGGTCGCTGGCGCTTCGCGTGTCGCTGCGCCTGGTCCAGTCCGGCATCGATCTTTCCATGACCGTCGCGCAGACGGCGGTGGCCGATCCGCCGCTGGTCGTGCTGGGGCCGCCGCTCATCGGCAAGGGCTATGTCGCCGGCGACGGCTGCTGCGATTCGATCCGCCATGTTCGCGCCCTGCTGCCGCTGGACGGGCGCTTCGCCCTGGCGCAACGCTTTGCCATCGACTGGGAGCAGGCGGACTCTGGGAATCGCCTGCTCGAGGGCGATCCCAAGGCGGTGGCCAGCTACACCATCTATGGCAGGGAGGTTCTCGCCGTCGCCGATGGAACGGTCGTCGCCTCGCGCAACGACCTGCCGGAGCAGGTGCCGGGCGCGTTGCCGAAGACCATGACGATCGACCAGGCCGACGGCAACTTCGTCGTGCTCGACATCGGCGGCGGCAGCTACGTTCTCTACGCCCACATGCAGCCCGGCAGCGTCACAGTGGCGGCCGGCGCGAAGGTCAGGCGCGGCGCCGTGCTGGGCAAGGTGGGCAACACCGGCAACACCCAGGCGCCCCATCTCCACCTGCATGTCATGGACGGCCCCTCGCCCCTGATGTCCAACGGCATTCCCTATGTCTTTGACGCGTTCACGCTCACCGCCATCGACAAGGCGGGCACCGCCGATTTCGACAGGGCCGAGGCGACCGGTGCCGCGCTCACCCTGACGCCGGTCTCGCCGCCGCGGACCCTGCGGCGGGTCCTGCCGCTCGACCTGTCGGTGGTCGAATTCTCCCGATGAGGCCGGGCCCCCTGGCGGTCCTGCTGGCCTGGGGTGGGCTGGCGCTTGGTGGCGGATCGCCGGCATGGGCCGACGACAAGGCGGAAGGGGCGATCCGCGATGCGCTGCAGAAATGGACCAGGGACTTCAACGCCCGGGACGCGGCCCATATCTGCGACCTCTTCGCCCCGGATCTCGTCTACGACTATCGCGGCTTTCCCGAGCGCGACTACGAGACCTTGTGCGCCCTCCTGCGCCGCTCGCTGGGCGACCCGTCCAGGAGCTTCAGCTATTCCCTGCAGATCAAGGAGATCATCGTCTCGGGCGACCTCGCCATCGTTCGCCTCGTTTGGACCTTGAAGACCTCTGTCGCCGGCTCCTCCGACGTGGTGGAATCGAGGGAACCCGGGCTCGACGTGTTCCGCCGCCAGCCTGACGGTGCCTGGCGGATCGCTCGCTATGTCGCGTACGAGGCGCCATGATCGGCGCCCGCCCTCGAGGAGATGCAATGGGCAAGGAATTCTGGAAATCGGCCTGTCCGCACGACTGCCCGAGCGCCTGCTCGCTCGAGGTCGAGCGGCTGTCCTCGACGCGCATCGGCCGCGTCCGAGGTGCCGCGGCCAACAGCTATACCGACGGCGTGGTCTGCGCCAAGGTCGCGCGCTATGCCGAGCGCGTGCACCATCCCGACCGGCTGAAGCAGCCGCTGCAGCGGACCGGCGAGAAGGGCAGCGGTGCGTTCCGGCCGATCTCCTGGGACGATGCGCTGGCCGAAGTGGCCGAGGCCTTCACGCGGGCGACGCGAACCCACGGGCCTGAATCGGTGTGGCCCTATCATTCCGGCGGCACCATGGGCGTCGTGCAGCGCTGGGGCCTCGACCGGCTGCGCCACGCCTTCGGCTATTCGCGCCAGAAGACCACGATCTGCGTCACGCCCGCCGAATTGGGCTGGCGCGCCGGCGTGGGCAGGCTGACCGGCCCCGATCCGCGCGAGATGGCCGAGTCGGACCTGATCGTCGTATGGGGCGGCAATCCCGTCTCCACCCAGGTCAACGCCATGACCCACATCGCCAAGGCGCGCAAGCAGCGCGGCGCCAGGCTCGCCGTCGTCGACGTCTATCGCACGCCCACCGTCGAGGCGGCCGATATCGGCCTGGTGCTGCGGCCGGGCACCGACGGCGCGCTGGCGCTCGCCATGATGCACGTGCTCCTGAAGGAGGGCTTCGCCGACCGCGACTATCTCGCGCGCCACACCGATTTCGGTCCCGAGGTCGAGGCGCATCTTGCCGACAAGACGCCCGAATGGGCGGCGTCCGTCACCGGCCTGCAGGTCGAGGAGATCGTCGACTTCGCCCGTCTGTACGGCGCCACCAAACGCAGCTTCCTGCGCGTGGGCTTCGGCTTCACGCGCTCGCGCAACGGCTCGGCGGCGATGCATGCCGTGACCTGCCTGCCCGCGATCACCGGCGCCTGGCGCCATCGCGGCGGCGGCGCCTTCTTCCTCAATCTCGACAACTGGCGGCTCGACACCACCCTGGCGCACGGCCTCGACCTGATCGATCCCAAGACCCGCATCATTGACCAGTCGCGCATCGGTCCGATCCTGTGCGGCGACAAGAATGCGTTGGCCGGCGGTCCGCCGGTCATGGCGATGCTGATGCAGAACGCCAACTCCGCCAATGTGGCGCCCGACAGCGCGGCCGTGGCGCGTGGGCTCGGCCGCGAGGACCTGTTCACCTGCGTCCACGAGCAGTTCATGACGGCGACGGCGCGCTACGCCGACATCGTGCTGCCGGCCGCCATGTTCCTGGAATACGACGACATCTATTACGGCCTCGGCCACACGCATCTGACCGTCGGACCGGCCGTGCTCGACCGCTACGAGGACTGCCGCACCAACCACGAGCTGGTCTGCGACCTGTCGAAGCGGCTGGGCTCCAACCAGCCCAGCTTCCGCATGAGCGCCGTAGAACTGCTGGATGCCACGCTCCGCGCCTCGGGGAAGGGGACCTGGGACGAGGCGGCCGCGCGCGGCTGGGTGGATTGCGCCGAAAGCTTCGAGGCCTCGCACTTCCTCGACGGCTTTCCATCCGCCGACGGCCGCTTCCATTTCAGGCCGGACTGGGCATCGGTCGGCCCGTATCACGCCGGCATGAAGGCCTTGCCGGACCATCTCGAGAACTACGAGCGCGCGAGCGACGACCTGCCGTTCCGCCTCGTCGTGCCGCCGGCGCGCGGCTTCCTCAACACCACCTTCACCGAGACGCCGGGCTCGGTTGCCCGCGAGGGCGAGCCGCGCGCGCTGATCCACGAGCAGGACGCCGAGCGGCTGGGTCTCGCCGAAGGCGCGCTGATACGCCTGGGCAATGCGCGCGGCGAGGTCAGGCTGCGCGCCCGGCCGGCGCGCACCGCGCGGCCGGGCGTGGTCATCGTCGAGGGCAACTGGCCGAGCGACGCCTATCCCGACCGTGTCGGCATCAACGTCCTGATCGGCGCCGACCCCGTGCCTCCCAATGGCGGCGCGGCCTTCCACGACACGGCGGTCTGGATGCGGGCGGCCTGACACCAGGGAGGTTGGACGATGCTGCGTCCCAAGGCGCTCGATCACGTCGGCCTCAAGGTCACCGACATGGATCGCAGCCTGCGCTTCTACTGCGATGCGCTCGGCCTGGAGCTGCTGCGCCGCTCGGATCGGGACGGCGGCGTGACCTCGGCCGTGCTCCGGGTCGGCAACCAGGAGCTCAACGTCTTCAGCCGTTCCGGTTTCGCGTCGGCCCGGCGCGACGACGACCCGGCCGGCCTCGATCATTTCTGCCTGGAGATCCAGGCTGCGACGATCGAGGACGTTGTCGCGGCGCTGCGCGGCGCCGGCGTCGAGCCGACCCGCGGGCCGATCAAGCGCCGCGACGGCACGTCGCTGTTCGTCGACGATCCCGACGGCTGCCGCGTCGAGCTGATCGTCAAGAGCTGAGCGGAGAGGCTACTCGGCCGCCTGCTTGCCCTTGCCGAGCGCCGCCGGGACCTGGGCGCCCGCCGCTGCGAACCGCGGCGAGTCGGTGACCTTGAGCGCCTCGGCGGCGGACTTGTTCTCCATGATCTTTGCCATGATGGCCTGGCCGGCGCGGTCGAACACCGCGCGGTTGTCGATCAGGAACTTCTGCGATTCGCGCAGCTTGGCGACGTAGCCGTTGACCTCGGGGATGACGTAGCGCGCCACCATGTCCCAGCTCCGGAAGGTGTTCTCCGGATTGGCCCAGTCGTGCACGAAACCGATGACCGTGCCGAAGCCGCCGCTCTTGTCGTAGACCGACTTGATCATCTTGACGAGATCGTCGGGCGTGCCGATCACCGCCGCCGCGCCCGGCACGAAGGCCGTCTGTGTCGACCGCCTCGTCGGGCGAGCCGTAGGGCGTGGCCCCCGGCCGCTGCAGGGTGGCCGGTGATGTATTCGTTGTGCCAGCGCATCAGCCCGTGCTTGGCTTCCTCACGCGCCTTCTCGCGCGTCTCGGCGACGTGCCAGTTGAGCAGCACGCGCCACTTGCGGCGATCGACGGTCGTGCCGTACTTCTTGGCCGCCTCCTCGGCGAAGCCCCACTGCGTCGGCAGCGACATCAGGCCCTGCTCCGACATCGAGCCCAGCGAGATGATGCCGATGCCGTACTTGCCGGCCAGCGTCATGCCCGACGGGCTGATCTGCGAGGCAACGGCGAACTCCATGTCCTCCTGCACCGGCAGGAGTTGCAGGGCGGCGTCCTGCAGGGTGTACCAGTCGGTCTTCCTGGTGACCCGCTCGCCGCGCATCAGGCGGCGGATGACGTCGATCGCGTCGTCCTGGCGGTCGCGCTGCAGCATCGGATCGATGCCGAGCGTGTGGGCGTCCGAGGGCAGGGCGCCGGGGCCGGAGCCGAAGATCGCCCGGCCGCCGGTCATGTGGTCGAGCTGCACCATGCGCTGCGCCACGTTGTAGGGATGGTGGTAGGGCAGCGAGATCACGCCGGTGCCGAGCCGGATGCGCTTGGTGCGCTCGCCGGCCGCGGCGAGGAACATCTCCGGCGAGGCGATCATCTCCCAGCCGCTGGAATGGTGCTCGCCGCACCAGAATTCGTCGTAGCCCAGCTCGTCGAGATGCTCGACGAACTTCAGGTCGCGGCGGAACTGCAGGGTCGGATTCTCGCCGATCGGATGATGGGGCGCGAGAAAGGCGCCGAAACCGAGACGCGGCATGGCAGGATCTCCTTTGCTCGAAAACGGGTAACATGCCGGCTCGGTTGGGTCGATTCGATTGGGAGCGGGAGCCATGGCGTCTTTGGACAATCGGGTGGCGTTGGTGACAGGCGGATCGCGCGGCATCGGGCGCGCCATCGCCATTTCGCTGGCCGAAGCGGGGGCGGCCGTCGCGGTCAATTACCGGGCGAAGGAGCACGAGGCGCGCCACGTGGTCGAAACCATCCGCTCCGCCGGCGGACGGGCCTTGGCGGTGTGCGCCGATGTCTCCCAGGCGGTGCAGGTGACGGAAATGATGGCCGCCGTGCAGCGCGGCCTCGGCCCGATCGATGTGCTGGTCAACAATGCCGGCGTGGGCCTGATCCGCAGCGTCGACGACCTCACGGAAGAGGATTTCGACCTCACCATCGCCGTGAACCTGAAATCAGCCTTCCTCTGCACCAAGGCCGCCGTGCCCGGCATGCGACAGCGCAAGTGGGGCCGGATCGTCAACGTCTCCTCGGGCGCCGCGCGCGGCGCCGGCGGCGTGGGCCCGCACTACAACGCCTCCAAGGCCGGCATGGAGGGCCTGACCCGGGGCTATGCCGCGCGGCTGGTGAAGGACGGCATCACCGTGAACGCTGTGGCGCCCTCGCTGATCGAAACGGATATGGTCCGGTCGGGCCTCGCCGCCTCGCCCTCGCGCATTCCCCTGGGGCGTTTCGGCACGCCCGAGGAGTGTGCGCAGGCGGTATTGATGGTCATCGGCAATGCCTACATGACGGGGCAAACGATCGGCCTGAGCGGCGGCATGTCGTTCCTGTGAAGTGCATGAGACCCTCGAGACCGGTCGTTGTGGCCGCCGCCCTGCTGGCGGCGTCTCTCCCGCCCGCCTTGGCCGCCGACAGGAAGATCGCGCCGCTGCCGGCCGAGGCGTGTCGCGCCCTGGCGCAATCGATCGGCAAGGCAATCGGCATCTCCTTGTCCACGAGGCAGGGCAAGCCCGCTTTTCCGGCAGGCGTGCAGGGCGATGCCTGCCTGATCTCCGGCAAGGCGACCGGCCTCACCGTCGATTTCATTCCCGCCCAGGACAGGATCGACGGCTCGCTGGCAGGCTGGACCCGCGTCATCGACTACGATGCTGACGGCCCCTACAGCACCATGAAGGGCTTCACCAAGGGCGGGCAGACCCTGGTATATAGTCTCGAGACCGAGCCGCCGGCCGGGACGTGCCAGGATATCGTCATCGGCGACTGCAAGGTGCCGCGCCGGCAATGGAGCTGGAAGCTCGAAGTCGTCGGGTTCCTTCAGTAAGGTGGTGACGGTCGCAGCAGGTTCGCAAGACGCGATGGAGGGAAGGCATGGCCTATACGCTTGAGCAACTGAGTGGGGACATCCGCAACGCCCTGAAGACGGACTCCGGCGCCGCCGGCAAGCAGGCGGTGTGCGCGCTGGTGTCGAAGGTGCTGACGGACAAGGAGTTCGTCGACAAGCACCTGACCGCCGAGCAGTGCAAGCCGCGCAAGGTCCTGTATGAGGATCCGGAGCTGGGCTTCTGCGTCTGCGGCCATGTCTACGAGAAGCCGGCGCACGGCGAGCCGCACGACCACGGCTCGAGCTGGGCGATCTACGGCGTGGCCGTCGGCGACACCGAGATGACCGACTGGCGCATCGTGCGAAAGGGCGACGGCGCCACGCCGTCCCTGGTCGAGCCGGAGAAGACCTACGTCATGCGGCCGGGCGACGCGCATTTCTACGACGTCGGTGTCGTGCACTCGCCCAAGCGCGACGGCCTCACCAAGCTGGTGCGCATCGAGGGCGCCAACCTCGACCGCATCAAGCGCTCCAACATCAAGGCGGCGGCGCGCGCGGACGCATAGGCGTCGCCCCTCGAGCGGGAGAAAATCGACATGAAGACGTACAGGCGCGCCGCGCTGGCGCTGGCGCTCGCGGCGTTTTGCGGGCCGGGCGCGGCATCGGCTGCGGACTATCCGGCGAGGCCGATCAAGCTCGTCGTGCCCTATGCGCCGGGCGGCGGCGCCGACGGCGTGGCGCGCATCGTCGGCAAGAGGGTGAGCGAGACCATCGGCCAGCCGATCGTGATCGAGAACAAGGGCGGCGCGGGCGCCATCCTCGGCACCGACATCGTCGCCAAGGCCGAGCCCGACGGCTACACGCTGCTGCTGGGCCAGTCCGGCCCGATCTCGATCAATCCCGCGGTCTACAAGAACCTGCCCTACGACCCGGTGAAGGACTTCGCGCCGGTCACCATGACGACGGCCTATCCCTACATCCTGGTCGTCAATTCCGAGCTGCCGGCCAGGACGCTGCAGGAGCTGGTCGCCCTGGCCAGGAGCAAGCCCGACGCCCTGAACTACGGCTCGACCGGCGTCGGCGCCGCCAACCACCTGGTGGCCGAGCTGTTCGACAGCAAGGCCGGCATCAAGATGACCCACGTGCCCTACCGCGGCACGGCGCTGGCGGTGGGCGACCTTTTGAGCGGCCAGCTCACCATGGTGTTCGGCGACCCGATCAGCGTGCTGCCGCACCTGAAGTCCGGCAAGCTGCGCGCGCTTGCCGTCACCAGCCTGGAGCGCTCGCCCGTGGCGCCCGACGTGCCGACGGTGGCCGAAAGCGGCTATCCCGGCTTCGAGGCGCTGGCCTGGCACGGCATCCTCGCTCCGGCGAAGACCCCGGCCGCCGTCGTCGACAAGCTCAACGCGGAGATCGCGAAGGCGCTCGCCGATCCCGCCACCAGGGCGCTGCTGGTCAACCAGGCCATGCAGACCGTCGGCAGCACGCCGCAGGACTTCGCCGCCTTCATGCAGAAGGACATCGCGACCTGGAAGGCGGTGGCGGCGGCCGCAAAGGTGACGGTGGAGTAGGCGCACCTCCAGGCGTCAGCGCGGCACCGTCATCGCCGCGAGCGTCGAGACGTCGTCGCTCCTGTCGAGGGTCCAGACCGCGTCGATCAGCGGCCGGACGTCGTGGCCCGGCCGCCAGCTCTTGGCCTCGTCCAAAAGCTTTTGCTCGATCTCGGCGTCCTTCAGCGGATTGGCCGAGCTGCCGCGCGCCGCCTGGGTCGAGACGCTGTGCTTGCGGCCGTCGCCGGTGAAGAAATCGACCTCGACCGCGATGGTCGAGATCGCCGGATCGCCCGCCACCTCGACCTTGGCGCGCATGGCCTTGACGGCGGGATCGTTGACGCAGGCGTCGGTGAACTGCTCCAGCCCGGCCTTGCCCAGCACCAGCGCCGCCGCCACGGCATGCTGAAGGCTCACCTGCGCTTCGCGGCCCGTGGCGACCTGGGGCCGGTCGGTGCGCTGCAGCAGCAGCGGATTGCCGCGCACCGCGACCTTCTCGACCTTGGCGTCGGGGTGCTGGCTTCGCCAGTCGAGCGCGCAGTCGAGCAGGGGATGGATCACGAAGCCTGACGGGTAGGGCTTGAGCGAGTTGTTGGTGACCTCCCAGGTCTTCCCCAGCCCCTCGGTCAGTGCCGCCCAGTTCGGCGGCTCGCCCATGGCGGCGAGAAACCCTTGCGCGCCCGCGATCGGCTCGGCCGGTCCGCTGAAGCCCTTTTCCGCCAGCAGCGCCGAGAGCAGCCCGTTGCGCGCGGCATTGCCGACGCTGACGCTCTTGGCCGGCCAGCCCAGGCATTCGCAGAGGCCCGCCGATTGCGTCGAGGCATTGCCCAGCGCCCATACGAGCTGCTCCCGGCCGAGGCCGAGCAGCTTCGCCGCGCCGGCGGCCGAGCCGAACACGCCGCAGGTCGAGGTGATGTGCCAGCCCTTGGGATAGTGGCCGGGCGAGACCGCGGCGCCCACGCGGCATTCGATCTCGAAGCCCAGCACGAAAGCGGCCAGCAGCTCGGGGCCGGTCACGCGCCGCATCTCGGCCAGCGCCAGCAGGGCGGGCGCGAGCGGCGCCGTCGGATGCACGACCGTGGGCAGGTGGGTGTCGCAATAGTCGAAGACGTTGGCGCCGGCGGCGTTCAGGAAGGCGGCGCTCAGCGCATCGATGCGCTCGGCGCGGCCGACGATCGTGGCCTGCCTGCCGCCGGAGAACTCGGCCAGCGTCCGCGAGCGCCAGCGCCACCGGCTCGGTGCGGCAGCCGGCGAGCGCCACGGCGAAGAAGTTCAGCAGCGCGCGCTTGGCCTCGTGCCGCGCCTGTTCGGGAATGTCCTCCCATTTCGTCTCGACGACGAAACGGGCGAGGTTCTGGGTGACGCCAGGTTTGGGAATCATTGCCGATCTTTCAGGGGCTCGTTGTTGCGGCTTGGCTCGCGTCGGGCGTCAGCCCAGCACGTCCTTCTCATGGAACTCCACGCCGCGCGTCACGTCGGCCGCCTCGCCCTCGTGCTCGACGCGGCGAAGCTGGGTGCGGCGGATCTTGCCGGAGATCGTCTTGGGCAGCTCGGTCACGAACTCCAGGCGGCGGATGCGCTTGAACGGCGCCAGGCGCCGGTTGGTGTATTCCAGGATCGAGCGGGCCGTCTCGCGGCTGGGCTCGGCCGCCGCCACCAGCAGGATGTAGGCCTTGGGCACGCTCAGGCGGATCTCGTCGGGCGAGGGCACGATCGCCGCCTCGGCGACCGCCTCGTGCTCGATCAGCACGCTCTCCAGCTCGAACGGGCTGATGCGGTAGTCGGACGACTTGAAGACGTCGTCGGCGCGGCCGACGAAGGTCAGGTAGCCGTCCTCGTCGAGGCTGGCGACGTCGCCGGTGCGATAGACCTTGTCGTTGGCGCCGCTCAGCCGGCCCGAGGCGTCGGCATAGCCCTGCATCAGGCCGGCGGGCCGTTCGTCGTTGAGGTCGAGGCAGATCTCGCCTTCGCTCTGCCGGCATGCCGTCGGCGTCGAGGATCAGTACGCGATAGCCCGGCATGGGCCGGCCCATCGCGCCGGGCTTCACCTTCTGGCCCGGCGAATTGGCGACCAGCGCCGTGGTCTCGGTCTGGCCGTAGCCGTCGCGGATGGTGAGCCCCCAGGCCTCGTGGACCTTGTTGATGACCTCGGGGTTCAGCGGCTCGCCCGCGCCGCAGACCTCGCGCAGGGAGACCTTGCAGGCCGCCAGGTCCTCCTGGATCAGCAGGCGCCACACGGTGGGCGGCGCGCAGAAGGTGGTGACGGCGCAGCGCTCCAGCACGCCCAGCAGCGCCTTGGCGTTGAACGGCGCCTGGTTGACGATCAGCACCGTGGCGCCGGCGTTCCAGGGCGCGAAGAAGGTGCTCCAGGCGTGCTTGGCCCAGCCCGGCGAGGAGATGTTGAGATGCACGTCGCCCGGCAGCAGGCCGAGCCAGTACATGGTCGACAGCGCGCCCACCGGATAGCTGCGATGGCTGTGGCGCACCAGCTTGGGCTTGGCCGTGGTGCCCGAGGTGAAATAGAGCAGCAGCGGGTCGTCGGCCCGCGGTCGGCCCGTCCGGCGTGAACTCGGCCGGGCACTTGTAGGCGTCGCCGAGCGGCCGCCAGCCCTCGATCGGCGAGGTCGCTGGTCGTGACGAAGACCACGCCGTCGCGCGGAAGGGCGGCGCACTTGGCGACCTGCTCCGCGTCGGCCACGATCATGCGGGCGCGGCCGCGCTCGACGCGGTCGGCCAGCTCCTCGCCGGTGAGCAGCGTCGTGGCGGGGATCACCACCACGCCGAGCTTCATGGCGGCCAGCATGATCTCCCACAGCGGCGCCACGTTGTTCAGCACCAGCAGCAGATGGTCGCCGCGCTTCAGGCCGCGTTGCCGCGCAGCCAGTTGGCGACCTGGTTGGAGCGCCGGCGAGCTCGGCGAAGGTGAGCCTGCGTCTCGTGGCCGCTCGCCACGTCGACGATCCACAGCGCGCAGCGGTCCCTGCTGGCCGGCGCGCTCGCCAGCTCGGCATCGAACCAGTCGATCGCCCAGTTGAACGGCACGGGCTCGGGCCAGCGGAAGCCGGCCACCGCCTTGGCGTAGTCCGTCCGGTGGGCCAGCAGGAACTCGCGGGCTTCTCGAAACGTCGGCATGAGTCGTTCCTCCGGGATTTCTTCTTTTCTACTCGCGCACCGGCCCACCTTCGAGCGCTGAGCGGCGCGTCGGTCGCCAACCGTAGTCGGCTCGTCGAGCCTGCAGGCAGCCGGCATTGAGGCCGTCGCCGGCCGCCTTGTCGGCCGGGGCGATGAACAGCGCCGTCACCTTGAGGTCGCCGGCGCCAGGCGCGCCTCGCTCAGCCAGCGCGTGGCGCGGATCGAGGTGCCGCCCTTGTCGAGCCGCAGCCAGCCGCACAGCACCGTGCGCTCGCCGGACGGGTCGATGCGGATATAGGCGGTGTCGCTGCCCTTGAAGGTGCCCGCCGCGCCGGTGACCCGCCATTCGAAGGGCACGGCGCGATAGAGCCTGGCATCGTCGGCCGAGACGTCGATGGTGCCGACATAGTCGGCCTTGGCCAGCGACGGGTCGCGCAGCCAGCCCATGTGAGAGGCGAAGCCGCCAGCAGCACGGCCGCGACCAGCAGCAGGATCACCCAGCGCGGCAGGCCGGTCATGCCCAAGTCGCCTCTAGGCCAGGATGGTGGTCAGGCCGCCATCGACCACCAGCGTATGGCCGGTCATGTAGGCGCCGGCGTCCGAAGCCAGCAGCAGCAGGGGGCCGCGCAGGTCCTCCGGCTTGCCCCAGCGATGGGCCGCGGTGCGCTGCTCCAGCATGGCGCTGAAGGCGGCTTGTCCTGCTGCAGCGGCACGTTGAGCTCGGTGCGGATGTAGCCCGGCGCGATCGCGTTGGCGGTGACGTGCGGGCCGAACTCGGCGGCGAGGTTCTTGGTCAGGCCGACCAGCCCGTGCTTGGCCGCGACGTAGCCCGCCACCGAGGCGCGGCCCAGGATCGCCATCACCGAGGAGATGTTGACGATGCGGCCGTACCTGCGCGCCGAGCATGTGCCGGCCGACCTCGCGCGCCAGCACGAACTGGCCGATCAGGTCGGTCTCGATCGCTTGCCGGAAAGTCGTCGGTCGGCGTGTCGACGATCGCCTCGCGGTAGATGATGCCGGCATTGTTCACCAGCACGTCGATGCGGCGGTGGCGGCGGACGATGGCGCGCGACCTGCTCGCGCACTGCGCCTCGTCGGTGATGTCGAGCGGCACGACATGGGCCTTGCCACCCTTGCGGGCGATGGCGCGCGCCGTGGCCTCGAGTTCCTTCACCGTGCGGCCGGCGCACAGCACCGTGGCGCCGGCGGCCGCCAGGGTGAGCGCCATGTCGCGCCCCAGCCCGCGCGAGGCGCCGGTCAGCAGCGCCACGCGTCCTTCATCGAAAACAGATCGGCCATGTCCCGTTCGCTTTGCCTCGGGGGACGATCCTAGCCTATGAAAGGCGCCACGAGATATCGGGGAGAGGCGACATGGCGAAATCGGGCAAGGTGGCGATCGTGACGGGATCGGCGACGGGGCTGGGCGCCTCCTGCGCGCTCGATCTCGCGGAGCGCGGCTGGAACGTCGTCATCAACTACACCAAGAGCCGGAAGGAGGCCGACGAGACCTTCGCCGCCGTCAAGGCCAAGGGCGTCGAGGCGATCCTGGTGCAGGCCGATGTCGGCCAGGACGCCGACTGCCGCAAGCTCGTCGACGAGACGATGAAGAAGTGGGGCCGCATCGACGGGCTGATCAACAACGCCGGCACCACCAAGTTCCAGAACCAGGGCGACCTCGAGGGCGTGACGCCCGAGGATTTCGACCGCATCCTGCGGGTCAACGTCACCGGCCCCTACATGATGTCCCGCGCCGTCTATCCCGCCATGAAGAAGCAGTGGGAGGACAAGCAGGAGCGCGGCTCGATCGTGAACATCTCCTCGATCGCGGGCGTGATGGGCGTCGGCAGCTCGATCCCCTACGCCTGCTCCAAGGGCGCGCTGAACACGCTGACGCTCACGCTCGCGCGCTGGCTGTCGCCGGCGGTGCGGGTCAACACGGTGTGCCCCGGCTTCATCCAGACGCGCTGGCTGCTGGGCGGCATGGGCGAGGAGAACTACAACAAGATGAAGCAGGGCCAGGAGCAGACCACGCCGCTGCGCCAGGCCGGCACGCCCGAGCAGATGGCCGAGGCGGCGCTGTTCTTCCTGACCAGCGCCTCGCAACATCACCGGCGAGTTCCTGATCGTCGATGCCGGCATGCACCTCGCCAGCCTGCCGATGAAGGCGCGTTAGCTCTTGCAGGCTGTTCGTCGCACGCAACGGCTTCGGCGATCTTGTCGACGACGACAAAGGGGCAGCGAGACTAAAACTCCCACGGGGAGATGAGTTCAAGTCCGGTCGTTTGGAAATCCGTCAAGTTGCGCGTTGCCAACCGACCGCCATTCACTCGGACAATGGCGGCGATCATGCCGTCGGGTGCCGACATCGCGAGTCCCCGACGTGAGGCCTTGCCCATGATGTCGCCATACGCCAGCGCGGCTTCCTCGGTCAGGCCGAAGATCCTGTCAGCAAAGCGATGCCGCCAAGCGGACAATCCCTTTTCCAACCGAGTTGGACGCTGCCCCGGCAGAAGCTTGCGGATGCCGAAGGCAATTTCCGCGATCGTCACGGTCGGTAGGGCCAACTCGGCGTCATACCGGACGAGCCAGGCTATCACTCGCGGCTCGCGACCTGCGCAAGGTCTCGGAAAGGACGTTGGTGTCCAGGAAGATCAAAGGTCCGGCCCTGGATTGACACGCCGTGCCTCGCGGATGACGGCTTCGAGATCCACATCGGTCCCGTACTTCACCGACAGTCGTGCGTAAAATGAAGATGCCGGTTCGCGCCCCGCTTCACGGACCTCGTAAGCTTCCAGCGCACGCTCGACGATATCGGCGATAGATCGCTTTTCGCGGCGCGCGAGGCGGTGGGCGAGATCTCGCGCCTTTGCGCTGCGAACGGAAAGTTGAGGTTCGACCATGAGAGTAGCCTCCGCCACTGCGGATAAACGATACCCGCGCTGCCATCAAATCAATGCTAGTGCGCTGGGAATCGCGCCGCGGACATCCCTCCGGACACCAACCTTCAGTCGGCGGCGCTGTCGATCCTTTGCGCCTCGTTCCGGCCTGCATCCGCGCGAACGCCGCTGCGGCATTCTTCACGTGGCGCGCCGCCAAGAGGGCGGCGATCTCCTCGTCGCCTTCGATGACGGCGGCGAGGATGCCGGCGTGCTCCTTCCAGTCCTCGCGCGCCCGCGCGCGGCCGTTGATCGCGAAGGCGAGGCTGGTGCGCTCGCGCAGGGAGCGCATGATGTCGGACAGCACCGAGTTGCGGCTGGCCTCGGCCAGGCGCTCGTGGAACTCGGCATTCAGTCTCGCCAGCTCGTCGGCCGTGCCCGACTGCGCCGCCGCGTTGCCGCGCCGCAGCGTGTCCTGCAGGGCCTCGACGATCGCGGGATCGTGGCGCCGGGCGGCCAGCCGGGCGTTCAGCGCCTCCAGGAGCGTGCGCACCTCGACCAGCTCGGCCAGCAGCCCGGGCGTCACCGAGGTGACGCTAGCGCCGCGGTTGGGCTCCAGCCGCACCAGCCCTTCCATCGACAGCCCGCGCAGCGCCTCGCGCACCGGCACGCGCGACACGCCGAGCTCGGCCGACAGCCTGTCCTCGACCAGCCGCTCGCCGGGCCTGAGCTTGCCGGCGAGGATCTGGCTGCGGATCTTCTCGCTCACGACCTTGCTCAGGGAGGCGCGATCGGTGGCCATGGTCAGTCCTTCAGGGTGGCCATGAAGGCGGCGATCCCGGCCTCGCAGCAGGCGATGTCCTGCTCGCCGTTGCCGCCCGAGGCGGCGACCGACCCCACGCACTGGCCGTCGACGAAGATCGGGAAGCCGCCCACGAACACCGTGAAGCGGCCCTCGTGCTGGGTGAAGATGCCGAACGCCTCCTCGCCCGGCAGCGCGTTCTTGTAGTTGTGGGTCGGCTTGCGATGGCCGGCCGCGGTGAAGGCTTTGTTCATGGCGATCTGCACGCTGGTGACCTTGCCGCCGTCGAGCCGGCGCAAGGCGATGGGATAGCCCGCATTGTCGGCCACGCAGAGGACCTCGGGCACGCCGAGCGCCTCCGCCTTCTGCTGCGCCGCGTCGAGGATGGTGTGCGCCTCGGCGAGCGTGAGCGTCTTGAAGGTATGCACGTCTAGGCCGCGAGCCTCTTCCCCTCGGCCTGCGGCTCGGCGATGAACTTGCGATAGACGCCGTCGAGATAGAGCCGGCGCATCATGGTCGCTTCCTTCACCAGCCGCACGCAGGCGGCGCGCTCGGCGTCCGTGGTGGCGTACTTCTCGACGATCTCGAAGCCCTTCTCGCCGTGCTCGGCGTCGGCCACGATATGCAGGGTGAAGAAGGTGACCTCGTCCTCGGCAAAGCCGTACTTCTCGACCAGCGGCGGCGTGGTCTTGCTGTAGATGCGCGGCACCTGGCTCTCCAGGCCGATCAGCAGGCCCGACAGCGCCTCGACGAAGGGCTTGGTCGACTGCACGGCGCACCAGCTCTGCAGGCCGAGCGTCTCGGGCAGCAGCTCGCCCTTCACCTGGGCGGCCAGGATCTCGTCGCGCTTCATGCCGCAGGTCTCGGCGAAGTCGAGCAGCAGGTCGGAATGGCGGACGGCGGCGAAGTCGCCCGAGCCCACGAAGCCTTCCTCCTCGGTGATGTTCTCGAGCAGGAACTGCTGCACGTCCCAATGCGGGCAGGTGGCGTAGACGGCACCCAGCCATTCGGAGAAGTGGCTGACATAGTGGAAGTGCTGCTTGACCCACTCGCCGAGCAGGCGGCGGTCGAGCTTGCCCGAGGTCCAGGCCTCGCTCCACGGATGCACCGCCGAATGACGCTGCTCGATGGCGTCCTCGAGAGCCTGACGGAACGCGCTTTTGGCCATGATAAGCCTCCTCTCGGGTTAGTTCGACGACAGATTGTATACAATCTGTCGTCAAACCGTCAATATAAAGCGGCCCTATGGGACGCAGAAAATCGAAGTCGTATACACATGAAGCCTGAAGCCTATTCCCAAGGAGATGCCTTCCAGGTCGAGAAGCGCACCGTCTTCTCGGCCGGATGGCTGCCGCTGTGCGCCGCCGGCCAGCTCGCGAGGCCCGGGGACTTCTTCTCGGCCACGGTCGGCGGCTGGGCCGTCGTCGGGGTGCGCGACAAGCAGGAGGCGGTGCATGTCCTGCGCAACGCCTGCCGGCACCAGAACATGCCGGTCGTCGGCACGCCCTCGGGCAATTGCGAGAGCTTCCGCTGCCGCTTCCACGGCTGGACCTACGACCTGCAGGGCAGGTTCCTGGGCGCGCCGCCGCCGGTCGCGCCCAAGGAGGCACGGTCGCCCGACCTTCATCTTGCGTCTCTCGCCGCCGACGCGACATCCGGCATGGTCTTCTTCAGCCTCGGCGCGCCGACGGCGCCGGCGCCTCTCGGTGCGCTGCCGGCCCATGGCGGCACGCTCACCCGCGAGATCGCCGGCAACTGGAAGGTCTGCGTCGAGCACCTGGTGACGCTTGACGGCGGCAGCCTCGTCTGGCCGCTGCTCGTCGTGCACCGCGCCGGCGCCGCAACTCTCGTGCACCAGGTCGTGCCGCATACCTTCCTGCGCACGCGACTGCTGACCCACATTTTCGGTCGCGCCCCGGCCGACGGGGACGATCAGGCGGCCGAGGCGATCAAGCAGGCCTGCGAGCGCCTGCAGATGGAGCGGGCCGAAGGCAAGCCGGCCGCCGACGCCGCGCCGGTGACGGCTTTCCATCGGTGGCTGGCCGAGGCGTGCGGGCAGGACGGCGTTTCGACCTGAATCTTCTGCCACTGCCCTCGCCGGCGGAAGATTTTTCGCTTCGCATTACGTCCCTTCATGAGGCGCGGCAGTTCTTCTCCATCGTGCAAGGCGACGCGATGTCCAACATCGTGTGGAGCACATCCGGAGGTCTATCCATGAGCCTTCAAGCCAACGTCGTTTCCGATCTGCCGCACGTCGACGCCATCATGAACTATCTCGCGCCGATGGCGGAGCGGCCGCGCAACTACACGTTCGAGCCGCCGGCCGGCGTGCCGCGCTCCAATACGGTGAGCGAGGCGCACACCGTCGCGATCCACGATGCGCGGCCGGTCGCCGGCAAGGTGTCGCTCGACGCCAACGGCTTCGCGCTGATCGGCCACAAGAGCGCCGTGCGCGACTTCTTCGACGACGACGAAGTGCGCCGCGTCTACTACCCCGAGGTCGAGCGCATCCTGAAGCAGGCGACCGGCGCCTGGCGCGTCCATGTCTTCGACCACACGACGCGCCGGCGCGTGCCGGGCGCGGAGGATCGCGGCGCCGGCCCGCGTCAGCCCGTGCAGCGCGTGCATATCGACCACACGGCGCGCTCGGGCCCGCAGCGCGTGCGCGACCTGCTGCCCGACGAGGCCGACGAGCTTCTGAAGGGACGCGTGCAGGTGATCAACCTGTGGCGGCCCATCAAGGGGCCGTTGCAGGATTCACCGCTCGCCGTCTGCGACGCCACCACCATCCGCCTGGACGATCTGGTGCCGTCCGACCTCGTCTATCCGCACCGCGTCGGCGAGACCTATTCGGTGAAGTACAATCCCGCGCATCGGTGGTTCTACGTGCCGCGCATGCAGCGTGACGAGGCGCTGTTGCTCAAATGCTCGGACACCGCCACCGACGTGCCGGCGCGCTTCACGCCGCACAGCGCCTTCGTCGATCCGACGACGCCGGCCGACGCCCCGCCGCGCGAAAGCATCGAGGTGCGGACCCTGGTGTTCCACCGCTAGGATTAGGCGGGGAGTTCGTGGCCGCGGCCGATGTTGCGGATGATCTCGCTGAGGTGCGGCTTGTCCTGCAGGAGCGCGCGGCGGTAGGCGAGAAGTCCCCGCAGCATCGCGCCGTCGCGCCGCAGCAGCTGGTCGGCGAACTCGACCATGCGGGTGTTCGGCCAGCCGTGCTTGCGCAGCTGCAGCAGCTTCAGGAACGCCGCTTCCTCCTGGCCGGGCGCATGCTGGCACATCAGGATCGCCGCCGCGGCGGTCGAGCGCGAGACGCCGGCATGGCAGTGCACCAGCACGTGGCTGCCGGCCATGGCGTGCACGCGCTCGCCGAACTCCAGCACGCGGGCGATGTGCCCGGGCGTGCAAGCCTCGAAGCCGGGATATTCGGCCACCACGTCGTCGAAGCGGATCAGCTCGTGGTCGATGTCCAGGAAGTCGTCGAGAACGGGCGGCCGCGGCTCGTGCGTGTCGATGATCGACAGCACGTGGCTGACGCCGACGGAGCAATGCTGCGACAGCTCGGGGATGCCGCAGATCGTCACTTTGTGGGTTGGAAGGGGCATGGCGCGACTCTAGAGCAAGCCCCGCGCCATGTGCAGCCCGACGGCGAACATGCCGACCAGGAAGATGCGCCGGAACGTCTCGGGCGAGACCGCGTGGCGGGCCTTCTGGCCGATCCAGACGCCCGCGAAGGTCGGCACGATGGCGGCAATGGCGCCTGCGAGGTTGCCCACGTGGAACGCGCCCTGCAGCGCCAGCGCGACCGTGAGCGCGCCGATGATGAACAGGAACATGATGCCAAGCGCCTGCACGAGGTCATGCCGGTCGATATCGAGCGACTGCATGTAGGGCAGGAAGGGCACGGCGGCGACGCCGGTGACGCCGGCCACCGCGCCGCTCGCCAGCCCGATCAGGGGATTGGCCCAGCGCTCGGCCGCGCGCGACACGGCGGGGCGCCAGGCGGTGAGCGCCAGGCTCGCATAGGCGACCAGGATGACGCCGACCCAGGCCATCGCCATCGGCGAGCCGAGATGGCCGAACGCCACCGCGACGAAGAGCAGCGCCGCGACGGCGGCCGCCGCCATCGTCCAGAAGCGGCGCAGCAGGCGCAGGAAATCCCGGCCATAAATCGCCTGCCAGATGTTGGTCGCCAGGGTCGGCACGACCATGAGCGCAAGCGCATCCTCGAGCGGCACGGCGAAGCTCATCAGCGCCAGCGCGATCGGCGGCAGGCCCATGCCGATCGCGCCCTTGGCGATGCCGGCCACGATGAAGGCGCCGGCAATCACCAGCATTTGCGTCAGCGTCATCAGGCGGCGTCGGGGAAGACCTGCTTGACGAAGCGCGGATAGGCCTCGCCGATCTGGCGCGCGATCGGCCCGCGGATGAGGGCGAGCGTCGCGCCGTCCGGCGCCGGCGTCGCGGCCGCGCCGTCGGCGATATCGAAGGCGAAGCCGGTATTGTCGCGCACTTCCTCGAGGCTGTGGCCGGGATGGATCGTCTCCAGCCGGAAGCGGCGGCGGGCCTTGTCGAAGGAGAACCAGCAGAGGTTGGTGAGCAGGCCGATCGGGCCGCCCGGCCGATAGACGCCGTCGGATCGCGGCCCGGGCGCGGAGATGAAGTCGACCTTGGGCACCATCACGCGACGGGTATGCTCCTCGCGGAACAGGATCACCTTGGGCACGAGATAGTAGAGATAGGCCGAGCCGAAGGAGCCGGGCCAGCGCACCGCGGTTTGAGGATAGACGCCGCCCGCGCCCACCAGGTTGATGTTGGCCTCGCCGTCGATCTGCCCGCCGCCCAGGAAGAAGGCATCGATGCGACCTTGGGCGGCCATGTCGAACAGCTCGACGCCGCCGCTGGTCATGGCATTGAGGCGGCCGCTGCCCAGGATGGTGAGGAAGAGGCGGCGCGAGGGCGTCTCGGCCGCCGCCCAGTGGCGCGCCAGCAGCGCGCCCGCGCCGGGAATCGGCGAGGCGGCGCCGACCGCCACGCTGCGGCAGTCCCGCAGCAGGCGGGCGATGGTGAAGATCAGCAGTTCCTGCCGCGAGACGTCACTCATTCCGCGGCCTGCCGGCGGGCATGGACGAATTCGTCGAGGTAGCGCGCGAAGCCGTCGGCCGTGCGCGCGAGCTCGCCGTAGCGGCGGAAATGCGCTTCGTCGGTCCGATGGATATCCCACAGGCCGCACGGCCAGGCGCCGCGTTCGGCGACGGCGGCGTGCTCGACGTAGATGGCGGGCAGGGTGCCGGCGGCCGTCTCCTCGCCGGCCAGCAGGTCGACGTCGCGCACCTCCTCCACGGTCACCAGCGCGCCTTGCGTCGCGGCCTGCGCCATGGTGGCGAGATCGCGACGGCGGCCGATGAAGATGTTGCCGTCGCGGTCGGCATAGGGTGCATGGAAGATTGCGAAATCCGGCCGGATCGCCGGCAGCAGCAGAATGGGATCGCCCTGGGCGAAGGGATTGTCGATCGTCTTCCAGTCGGGCCGATGGACGACGAGGTCGCTGCCCAGCAGCCCGCGCAGCGGGATGAAGGGAATGTCCTTGCGGCCGGCCTCGAGCGCGGCGTGGATGGCCGGGCAGGTGGCGTCGAGCAGGCGGATCGCGCCGCGCTTCAGCGCATCGTGGAAGCGATGGGGCGTGCCGTACTCGCCGAAGGTGACGGCCGAGGTTTCGAGCGTGCCGATGCAACCCGCGCCGATCAGCAGGTCGACCTGCAGCCCCGCCACCGGCACGCAGACGACATGGAGGTTCCTGATGCCGCGGCGGATCAGGGCCCGCGTCGTCTCCATGGCGACGCCCAGCGTGTCGTGCGGCACGGCGATCTTGGCGCCGTCGGGCAGGCGCGCGGCCAGTGCATCGGCCGAACCCAGCAGCCAGTCCTGGGACATGCCTCCCTCCTGTAGTTTTTTCATGATCATTGTGTGGCGGCTCGCCGCGCGCGGCAAGCCGATCAGCCCGCTACGCTTTTCGCCAGTCGGTCGAACGTTTCCCAGAAGCGGGCGCGGATCGGGTCGGTCTCCATCATGATCTCGTGACGGGCCTCGGCAATGGTCGCGCACTCGCCGCGGCGCAGTCGTTTCGCCACCGCCAGATGCGTCCGGGACTCGACCAGCCGGTCCTCGCCGGCGCTCAGCAGCAGCAGCGGCAGCTCGATGCGCTCGAGATAGCCCGGCGCCGACGCCGCGGTCATCGAGCGTACGGCCTGCCGCGCCCAGCCAAGGGTCGGCCCGCCCAGCGTGAGTCGAGGGTCGGCGGCGAACCAATCGGCGGTGAAGCCGTAACGTCGTTCGTCATGGGTCACGACGTTGGAATGAAACTCGCGGGCCAGCAGGACGAACGGGCCGGTGCCGAACAGGTAGCGCTGCTCGACCGCCGGTATCGCCGGCATCAGCCGGAGAACGGACCGCAGCATCGCCTCGCGCTTCAGCCCCGTCATGGGCGCGGTGAGCAGGGCCGCCGCGAATGGGCTTGGTCCGTTCTCGGCCAGCAGGCGCAGCGCGACGTGTGCACCCATCGAGTGGCAGAGCATCAGGAGCGGGCGCGGCGCGGCGGGCGCGACGATCTTGTCCAGGAACAGTCGAAGGTCGGCGACGTAGGTGGCGAAATCGTCGATATGGCCTTTGTCGCGGTCGGGCAGCAGCCGGTCCGACAGGCCCTGGCCGCGCCAATCCAGGGAGAATACGGCGTAACCGCGGCGCCGCAGCTCGCCCATGATCTCCGTCGCGTATTTCTCGATGAACTCGCCGCGCCCGCCCAGCACGACGACGCTGCCGCGCGCAGTTCCCGGGACGTTCCAGCAGGCATAGCGCAGGCGCGCGCCGGCACGTTCGAGAAAGCCATAGCGGTCGGCCGCGACGTAGGTCGCCGCCAGGTTCGGCGGCACGGCGGCGGGCGCCGCCGTCGGTTCCTGCTCAGTCATGCCGTGCGGCGTTTTGGCGACGGCGACAGGCGAAAGCCAGCGGAGATTTGGGCATTTTGGCCATCATCGCCGTCGATCCCTTTACCGTTTCTGAAGGCACGGCTATAGATCGCCTCGGTCGCCGCATCCTCTGCGAAGGGTCGCAGAGGAGGAAACCGGGCGCAAGGAAGCCTCCAAGAGGTCAGCCGCACTGCGTGGTTATCGGCTCGTCGGTTGAGTTGATCCGGCACGGTCCTTGCGTCGACGTCGAGCGTCCGCAGGCGACATGCGACCGCGATCCCGACGTCAGCGTGTGCCACCGGCGGTGCGCCGGAGCGATCGCCCCTTCATGATCCGTCAGGGATTGGTTCTTCTCCTCGTCGCGGCGGCTACCCTCATCGGTTGGCGCCTGCTGGACGGACAGATCGAAGCGGCCAACGTCGAAGGTCCCTTGCACGGCGTCACCTACGCGCCGTGGGCCAAGGACCAGGATCCGATCGCCGCCAAGTCGAGCGGTGTGTGGAGCTTCCTGCGCACGGCCGTCACCGACGCCCCGCCGCCCACGGTCAAGCCGCGCAAGGAGCAGATCGAGCACGACTTCGCCATGCTCGCCGGCAAGGTGAAGTACGTCCGCACCTATCGCACCGGGGACGGCGGCGAGGTCATGCCGGAGATCGCGGCGCGATACGGCCTGAAGCTGGTGCCTGGCGCCTGGATCTACAGCGCCAGCGAGGCCAAGCAGCAGTTCGGGCGCGAGGCGGGCGAGGTCAATGCCGAGGAGACGCGCGCGCTGATCCGCATGGCCAACCAGAATCCCAGCATCGAGCGCGTGCTGGTCGGCAATGAGAACATCCTGCGCTGGGACGGCCAGAAGGACCAGCGCGATCCCACTGCCGTCAGCCCGGCCCAGCTCATCCGCGAGATCAGGAACGTCAAGCGCAACGTCAAGGTGCCGGTCAGCACCGCCGAGCCCTGGCACGTCTGGCTGCACTATCCCGAGCTGGCGCGCGAGGTCGACTACCTCGCCGTACACATCCTGCCCTACTGGGACGAGCAGTCGGACGAAACGCCGCTTGACTATCTCAAGAGCCGGATCGCCATGCTGAAGCAGGCCTATCCGAACAAGAACATCATCGTGACCGAGATCGGCTGGCCGTCGAACGGCGCGGCGCGGCGCAGCCCCGGAAGCGGCGTGGTGAAGTACGCGACGCCTGCCGAGCAGGCCAAGAACATCCGCGACGTGGTGGCCTGGCTGCGCAGCCAGAACATCGACTACTTCGTCGTCGAGGCGGTCGATCAGCCCTGGAAGTCCTACGACCTCGAAGGCAAGGCGGGCGGCTACTGGGGCCTCTGGAACGCCGACCGGCAGCCGAAATTCGCCTGGACGGGGCCGATCGAACGCTTCCCGCAATGGGGCGCCTGCGCGGCCTGGTCCCTGGCCATCGCGCTGCCGCTGATGATGCTGTTCCTGTGGCGCTGGCCCGGCCTCGGCGCGGCGGGGCAGGTCGGCTTCTGCGGCCTGGTCGCGCTGTCGGCGAGCGCGTTGGTCTACGGCGCCTCGGTCGCGGCCGGCACCTACATGGTGGTCGGCGAGATGGTGGGCTGGGCCGTGCTCGCCTTCTTCCTGGCGCTGAGCCTCGTCATGGCGCTTGCCCAGGCGCTGGAGATGGCCGAGACGATCTGGCGGCGTCGCTGGACGCGCGAGGCGCTGCCGGCGGCCGAGATGATCGCCCGCCAGCCGGCCGATCGCATCTGGCCCAAGGTGTCGCTGCATCTGGCCATCTGCAACGAGCCGCCGGCCATGGTGATCCAGACGCTCGATTCGCTGGCCGCCCTCGACTATCCCGATTTCGAAGTCATCGTCATCGACAACAACACCAAGGATCCCGCCGTGTGGCGGCCGGTGCAGGACTACTGCGCCCAGCTCGGCGAGCGCTTCCGCTTCTTCCACTTCGACGTCATGAAGGGCTTCAAGGCGGGCGCGCTGAACTACGTGCTGAGCCAGACCGCGCCCGACGCCAGGATCATCGGCGTCATCGACAGCGACTATATGGTGCGGCCGGACTGGCTGAGGGCGCTGGTGCCCTATTTCGACGACGCCAAGATCGGCTACGTGCAGGCGCCGCAGGACCATCGCGACTGGAAGGGCGACCGCTTCAAGGAGATGCTGAACTGGGAATATGCCGGCTTCTTCGACATCGGCATGTGCCTGCGCAACGAATACGACGCCATCATCCAGCACGGCACCATGACCCTGGTGCGCCGCGACCTGATGGAGGAGATGGGCGGCTGGGCGACCTGGTGCATCACCGAGGACACCGAGCTCGGCCTGCGCCTGATGGAGAAGGGCTACGGCGCCATGTACAGCCGCGAGCGCTTCGGCCATGGCCTGACGCCCGACCATTTCGCCGGCTACAAGAAGCAGCGCTTCCGCTGGGCCTACGGCGCCATGCAGATCATGAAGGCGCATGCCGGCAAGATGCTGGGCGGCGCCACCAGGCTCACCTTCTGGCAGAAGTACCATTTCGTCGCCGGCTGGATGCCGTGGTTCGCCGATGCGCTGAACCTCGTCTTCACCTGGGCGGGGCTCGCCTGGCTGCTGGCTGTGGTCCTGCCGCCGCTGTTCGGCATCAAGCCGGTCGGCCTGCCGCCGGCCGAGTTCATCCTGCCGACCATCGGCATCTTCGTCTTCAAGCTGCTCTATTCGTTCGGTCTCTACTTCGACCGCGTGCGCTGCACCTTCCGCCAGAGCGTCGGCGCCTCGCTGGCGGGGCTGGCGCTCACCTATACGGTGGGCCGGGCGGTGATCTACGGCCTGCTGACCAGCCGTCTGCCCTTCATGCGCACGCCCAAGATGGACGAGCGCGCCACGCTCGGCATGGCGCTCGGCATGGCGCGCGGCGAAGCCGTGCTGGCGGCGCTGCTGTGGCTGGGGGCGGCGGTGCTGTGGGCGACCACCGGCGAGATCAATCCCGAGGCGCGGCTGTGGGCCGTGTTCATGATCGTGCAGTCGCTGCCCTATGCGGCCGCCGTCTATGTCTCGATGGTCAATGCGCTCGAGCAGATGCGGCACGCCCACGCCGTGTTCGAGGCGCCGCCGGCAGCCCGCATGGCCGGGCCTGCGATGCAGCCCGCGCAGTAGAACCCGACGCTTTTCCCTGTCCACTCGCGGCAATCGTCTGTTAGCGTCCCGCCATGCCCTCGGTTGACCATGCCGGAACAGCCCTTTTCCTGAAGCGTTGGCTGCGCCGGCCCTTCGCCATGGGCGCGGTGGTGCCGAGCGGCCGGCTGCTGGCCGAGGCCATGGCGCGGACCGCCAAGTCCGTCCTCCAGGGCCGGCCCGGCCATGTCGTCGAGCTGGGCGCCGGCACCGGCGAGGTCACCAAGGCCCTGCTGGCCGCGGGCATCGCGCCCGACCGGCTGGCCCTGGTCGAGCGCGACCGCGAGCTCGCGGCTTTCCTGCGCCGGCATTTCCCGGCGCCGCGCGTCATCGAAGGCGACGCCTCGCACCTGCCACGGCTGCTCGCCGAGCATGGCATCGCGTCGGTTGCCGCCGTCGTCTCGAGCCTGCCCCTGCTGTCGCTGCCGGCGGAGGTCGTCGACGGCATCGTCGGCGGCGTGTTCGAGGCGCTGCCGCCGGGCGGCGCCCTGGTTCAATTCACCTACGGGCCGAAGCCGCCGGTGCCGCGGGCGCTGCGCGAGCGGCTGCATCTCGACGGCGTGCCGGGACGGCGCATCTGGCGCAATGTCCCGCCCGCCGTGGTCTGGACCTTCAGAAGGTCGCCGGCGGCGTGACGGGCTTTCGCTTCGACGACGCCCTGCGTGCCGAAATCGTCGACCGCCTCGGCCGCTTCGAGCTGCGCCGCCGGGTCGACACCGGCGGCCTGAAGCGCGCAGCCGTCGCGGTGGTCGTGGTCGAGGCGGACGAGCCCGCGGCGGCGGGGCAGCACGAGGCGGCCTTCCTGCTCACCCGGCGCACGCCGAGGCTGCGGTCGCATGGCGGCCAGTGGGCGCTGCCCGGCGGCAGGGTCGATCCTGGCGAGACGATCGAGCAGACCGCGCTGCGCGAGTTGCACGAGGAGCTGGGCGTGCTTGCCTCCACCGACGACATCCTGGGCACGCTCGACGACTATCCGACGCGCTCGGGCTACCTGATCGCGCCGGTCGTGGTGTGGGCGGTGGGCGTGACGGTGACGCCCAACCCGGCCGAGGTCGCGGCCGCCTATCGCATCGCCTGCGGCGAGCTGTTTCGCGAGGGCTCGCCCGAGATCGTGGCCATTGAAGAATCCGACCGGCCGATCATCCGCCTGCCGCTACCGGTCGCCAACGTGAACGCGCCGACGGCGGCGGTGCTCTATCAGTTCCGCGAAGTGGCGCTCGCCGGACGCGACACCCGCGTCGACCATTTCGAGCAGCCGGTGTTCGCCTGGCGCTGAGGTGCTTCAGGAGCGGGCGTTCAGGTTCGCCACCAGGACCGGGCGGCGCTTCAGGAACACGATGGTCTCCTGTTCCATCACCTGCTCGCCGCGCTGGTTGATCGTGACCTGGCGGATGCGGGCGATGCCGCGGTCGGTCTTCGAGGTCGACAGGCGCAGCTCGACGATGTCGGTGATGACGCGCAGCGTGTCGCCCGGCCGCACCGGCCGCGAGAACTGGACCTCGCCGATGCCGGGCGAGCCCAGGCTGCAGGCGCGGAATACGCCCTGCTCGAGCCAGAGCTTCAGGGTCACCGACATGGTGTGCAGGCCTGACGCGATCAGGCCGCCGAAGCTCCACTTCCCCGCGAATTCGACGTCGATATGGAAGGGCTGCGGATCCCACTGCCGGGCGAAGTCGATGATGCCGGCCTCGGTCATGGTCATGCCGCCACTCACGAAACGGTCGCCGATCTTGAAGTCCTCGTAATAGCGATCGGTCACAGGACCAGCTCCATGTAGGCGGTGTCGGGGACGGGGCTTGGGTAATAAGGCGGGATATCCACGAAGCCCATCGACCGGTAGAGCTTCACCGCGGCCTCCATTTTGCCGGCGATTGTGTCGAGTCTGAGACGTCGATAGCCGAGCGCGCGCGCCTCGGCGACGATGCCGATGGTGAGGGCGCGGCCGAGCGACAGCCCCTCCGCGGTGCGCAAGCCGCGATAGGCGGGCCGCACATAGAGCCGCTTCATCTCGCAGATCTGCGGCGCGAGCTGCCGCAGCGCGACGGTGCCGGCCGCCGCGTCATCGGCCCGCGCGAGCAACAATGCGCCGTCGGGCGGCCCGTACTTGCCCGGGAACGCCGTCAGCTCCGTGTCGAAGCCCTGGTAGGCGAGCGAAAACCCGAGGGATCCGGCATACTCGACGAACAGCGCCTTGATCTCCTCGTGGTCCGCGGCGCTGCGCGGCGGTGCGATCGCAATCAGGGGGGAGGTCTGCTGGCGCGTCATTTTCCGGTCTCTATGCTAGCTTACCATCAAGGGGATGTGACGAAGACGATGCGCAGATCTTCCACGCGACGCCGCGCGCTCGGCCTGGCCGGCGCGGCGCTGGCGGCGCCCGCCCTGGCCGTTCGGGCCCTTGCCGGGACGCCCTGGCCTGCCAAGCCGGTGCGCTTCATCGTGCCCGTCGCGCGGGGGGAGCCCGCCGATGCGGTCGTCCGCCTGATCGCGCCGAAGCTGGCCGATGTCTGGAAGCAGGAAGTATTCGTCGAGAACAAGGTCGGTCGCGGCGGCATTGTGGCGACCGAGTACGGCAAAGCCGCCGCGCCCGACGGCTATACGCTGATGGTCGTGTCGAGCGACACCTTCGGCATCTATCCCAGCCTCTACGCCAAACTGCCGTACAAGCCGCTGGTCGATTTCCTGCCCATCTCCAACATCTTTTTCGTGCCGCTGGTCATCGTGGCGCATCTCGGCTTTCCGGCGAAGACGCTGGCCGAACTGATCAAGCTGGTGCGCGATGCTCCGGGCACGTATGCCTATGCGTCGTCCGGTTCGGGCACGATGCAGCATCTCGCCATGGAGCTCCTCAAGCTGCGCGCCGGCCTCGACATCATGCATGTTCCCTACGAAGGCAGCGATCCTGCCATGGATGCGCTGCTGGGCGGGCGCGTCAAGCTGATGATGGCCGAGGCACCGTCCGTGCTCGACCTCATCCTCGGCGACCGTGTCAAGGCGCTGGCCGTCACCACGGCCAAACGGGCGCCGCCGCCTCTCGATGCCATCCCGCCGGTCGCCGACACCTTGCCGGGCTTCGACGCCGCCGGCTGGTCGGGGATTGCGGCCCCGGCGGGCACGCCGCTCGAGATCGTCGCCAAGGTGAACAAGGACCTGCAGGCGCTGGTCGGTGATTCCGAGGTGGTCCGCGGGATCGAGCAACGCGTCGCCATGCCGGCGCCCAGCTCGCCCTTCCAGTTCGCCGAGTTCATCAAGAATGAGATCGACACCTGGGGAGAAGTGGTGCGGGCGATCGGCATCAAGCCGCGCACCTAGATTGCGGGCGACGGCCCGCAGCCGTCAGGCGTCAAGAACGGCGACGAGTTGCCCTTCTCCGATCGCCTCGCCTTCGCTGACCTTGATCTCCTTGATGACGCCCGCTTTGGGCGACAGGACCGGAATCTCCATCTTCATCGATTCCAGGATCAGGATCTCGCCGTCGACCTCGACCTTGTCGCCGGGCTTGGCCTGGATCTTCCAGACATTGCCCGCGATCTCCGACTTCACGTTGACGTCAGCCATGCCCCGGTCATCTCCCCGATTCTGGTCGCTGGGCGGCTTTTTCGGCCACCGCGAGCGCCAGCGCAAGGGCCGAGCTGCCGACCCGTCCGCCCAGCCGGTAGGCGCACTTATTCACCTCGGAAATCAGGCCGTCCAGGAGCGTGGAGCGGCCGTCGCCGATACGCGCCGACAGGCTCGAAACGGCCAGTGCCGCAATGCCGGCCTTGTCGAGCACGGCCAGGCCGGCCACGCCGGCATGCTCCATGCCGAAGCCGGCATCGTTGAAAAGCACCAGTCTCGGCCGGAAGATCGCGGCCGTTTCGCCCGCCGGCACGCCGCCATGGCTGCCGCTCGCCACCACTCGCCCGCGGTCGCTCGGATCGGCAAGCGAGATGGAAGTCCAGGCAAACCACGCGCCCCGCCATCGAGCGGCCTTCGGTCAGCGCGGCGGGCTTGGCATGCGGCCAGGGGGCCGATTTCAGGCGTTCGGCGGCCTCGGCGACGGACTGGCCGGGCGTCACGCCGCAGGAAGCGGCCAGCGCATTGGCGCGGCTGATCACGCCGCGGCGCAGCATGTCCTCGCCATCGCCGATGCGCGCGCTTCCCGTCAGGACCGCGGCCATCGCCATGCCGTGCGCCTCGGCCCACCCCAGTCCGCTCACGCCTGCGTCCTCGCGACCGATGCCGGCATCGTTGTGGATCGCCGCGCGCGCGCCGGCCTTGGCCGAGAGATAGGCGGCATAGACGGCGCCATGCGAGCCGGCGACGATCACCGCGCCATCGGCTCGGGGCGGCAGCTTGGTGGCGCTGGGGACGGCGATAACGGCAACGGACATGGCGACAGTCTATAGGCGAGTCTATAAGTCCGCGCGTGTCCGATATTCGTTCTCTCGTTGACAACACCGTGGCAGTCTTGATCCTGCAGCATCCGCAGGAACAGGATCGCGTGCTCGGCACGGCCCGCTTGCTGACAGGCACGCTCGCCAAGGCGCGCGTTGCCGTCGGCTTGTCGTGGCGCAACATCGGGCATGCGCTGGGCGAATCGGCCGATCCGCGAAACTGGGGCGTTCTTTATCTTGGTTCCGTGCAGGCGCAGCGACTGGCGAAGCATGGCGGCCCGCTGATTGCGCTCGATGCCAAGGGCGAGCCGCTGGCCGACCAGGCGATCGCGCGGGCCGGTCTCGAGGGCTTGGTCGCGCTGGACGGCAACTGGGCGCAGGCCAAGGCGCTGTGGTGGCGCAACGCGTGGCTCACCAGGCTCCGGCGCTTCGTCGTCGTTCCCGACGGTCCCTCGCTCTACGGCGATCTGCGCCGCGAGGCGCGGCCCGACGCCGTCTCGACCCTGGAGGCCGTGGCGCTGGCGCTGTCGGTCCTGGAGGGCGATCCCACGGTGCGCGAGCGTCTCCTGGTGCCGTTCCGGGAGCTGCTGTCGAAGGCCCGCACCGCCGGCGTCCGGGACAGCAAACGGGATCGTCGCTCGCGCCGTTAGCCCCTATACTTGCGGCCATGCTCGACCAGCCGGCCGCCCCGCTTCCCACCGAGGTCCCCGTCGCCCAGCGCACCAACCCGGAACGGTCCTTCACCGAGGAAGTCCGGGCCCTTCGCCTGGGCGAGGGCGAGGTGTTCCGCGGCGAGGGCATCCTCGCGGTCACCAAGGCCATCCTGCAATCGGGCGTGGCCTATGTCGGCGGCTATCAGGGCGCGCCGGTGTCGCATCTGGTCGACGTGCTGGTCGAATCGCAGGACCTGCTCGACGAGCTCGGCGTGCATCTCGAGACCTGCACCAACGAAGCCTCGGCGGCGGCCCTGCTCGGCGCCTCGATCAACTATCCGCTGCGCGGCTGCGTCACCTGGAAGTCCATCGTCGGCACCAACGTGGCGGCCGACGCGCTCAGCAACCTCGCCTCGCCCGGCGTGATCGGCGGGGCGCTGATCGTGGTCGGCGAGGATTACGGCGAGGGCGCCTCGGTGATCCAGGAACGCGCCCACGCCTATGCGCTCAAATCCTCGGTGTGGCTGCTGGATCCGCGGCCGTCGCTGCCGACCATCGTGCGCTGCACGGAGAAGGCGTTCGAGCTCTCCGAAGCGACCAACACGCCGGTGATGATGGAACTGCGCATCCGCGCCTGCCATGTCACGGGCGAATTCGTCGCCAGGGACAACAAGCCGCCGGCGATCTCGCGCAACCATCGTCTCGCCCAGCCGGCGGCGCACAACTACGACCGCATCTCCCATCCGCCTTCGACCTACGCGCACGAGAAGATCAAGGTCGAGGTCCGCCAGCCTGCCGCCGCAGCGCTTCATCGTCGAGCACGGCCTGAACGAATTCCTGCCCGGCGAGCGCTCCGACCTCGGCATCATCGTGCAGGGCGGCATCACCAATGTCCTGGTGCGCGGCCTCGATCGGCTGGAAGTCGAGGGCAGGATCCCGACCCTGGTGCTGAACGTCACCCATCCGCTGGTGCCCGACCAGATCGCCGATTTCTGCAAGGGCAAGCGCGCGGTGCTGGTCGTCGAGGAAGGCGCGCCCGACTACATCGAGCAGGCGATCCACGCCATCCTGCGCAAGCGCGACATCGACACCAGGCTCTACGGCAAGGACGTGCTGCCGATGGCGGGCGAGTACACCGCCGAGGCCGTGACCGACGGCCTGCTGAAATTCTTCGCCCAGTCGGCCAACGACATCGACCTCAGCAGGCCGCGCGAGCGCTTCGAGGCGGCGCGCGCCGGCCGCGCCGAGGCGCAGCGCCTGCTGGGCGGCCCGTTGCCGCTCAGGCCGCCGGGCTTCTGCGTCGGCTGCCCCGAGCGGCCGGTCTTCTCGGCGATCAAGCTGCTCGAGCGCGAGGTCGGCAAGGTCCACATCTCGAGCGATATCGGCTGCCATTCCTTCGCCACCCTGGCGCCCTTCAACCTCGGCAACTCGATCCTGGGCTTCGGCATGTCGCTGGCCGCCGCGGGCGCGGTGGCGCCGGTGATGCAGAAACGCACCATCTCGGTGATGGGCGACGGCGGCTTCTGGCACAATGGCCTGCTGAGCGGCGTGGCCTCGTCGATGTTCAATCGCGGCGACCGCGTGCTGGTCATCATGCAGAACGGCTACACCTCGGCGACCGGCGCGCAGTTCATCCCCAACACGGCGGGCAATCGGCGCGACGGCGAGACGACATCGGACATCGCCGCCACGCTCAAGGCCATGGGCGTGAAGTGGCTGCGCACCATCCGCACCTACAACGTCGGCACCATGCTCAAGACCCTGCGCGAGGCGATGAGCACCGACGACAAGGGACTGAAGGTGATCGTTGCCGACGGCGAGTGCCAGCTCGCCCGCCAGCGCCGCATCCGGCCGCAGATCGCCGCCCGGCTGAAGCGCGGCGAGCGCGTGGTGCGCACGCGCTTCGGCGTCGACGACGAGGTCTGCACCGGCGACCATTCCTGCATCCGGCTGTCGGGCTGCCCCTCGCTGGTGGTCAAGCCCAGCCCCGACCCGCTGCGCTCCGACCCGGTGGCCCACGTCAACAACGGCTGCGTCGGCTGCGGGCTGTGCGGCGAGGTCGCCGACGCCGCCGTCCTCTGTCCTTCGTTCTACAAGGCCGACATCGTGCAGAACGCCACCTGGTGGGACCGCATGAAGTGGCGGTTCCGCTCGGCCGTGATCGGAGCGATGGCGTGAGCGCTCGTGGGCCGGAAGGGTCCCTCGCTGCGCTCGGGATGACAGCGGGTTTGCTGTCAACGCACCCTGTCATCCCGAGGGCGAAGCCCGAGGGACCTTTGGGGCCATCCGCATGAAGCCCGTCACCCTCCTGGTCGGCGCGCTGGGCGGCGATGGCGGCGGCGTGCTGTGCGACTGGATCGTGGCCGCGGCGCAAGGGCAGGGGCTCGCGCGTGCAGGCGACCCAGATCCCGGGCGTTGCCCAGCGCACCGGCGCCACGACCTACTATCTCGAGGTCATGCCGGCGCCGGGCCCGGCGCCGTCGGCGCTGGCGCTCAATCCGGCCATCGGCGAGGTCGACGTGGCGCTCGCCACCGAGCTCCTCGAAGCCGGCCGCATGATCTTCAACGGCTTCGTCACGCCCGATCGCACGACCCTGATCGCCTCCACCCACCGCGTGCTTGCGATCGGCGAGCGCATGGCGATGGGCGACGGCAGCTTCGATGTCGGCCGGCTGCTGCGCGCCGTCAAGGAACGCAGCAAGGAACAGATCCTGTTCGACATGGATCAGGCCGCCGAGGAATCGGGCGGCGTCATCAATGCCGTGCTGCTGGGCGCGCTCGCGGGCTCCGGCCGGCTGCCGATCCCCGATTCCGCCTTCGAGACCGCGATCCGCCACGCCGGCAAGTCGGTCGACACCAACCTCGCCGCCTTCGCCTTCGGGCGCGGCCATGCGCGCGGCGAGCTGGCCCAGGCCGTGCGCGAGCATCGCAAGCGGCAGGCGGCGGCCCAGGGCGTCGAGGACCTGATCGAACGCGCGCGGCGCAGCTTTCCGGTCGGCAGCCTCGATATCGTCGAGGAAGGCATCCGCCGGCTCGTCACCTATCAGGATCGCCGCTATGCCGGCCTCTATCTCGACCGGCTCGATCCCGTGAACGCGCTGGGCTCTGCAGAACTGCTGCGCGAGACGGCGCGGCACCTCGCCGTGCGCATGTCGTTCGAGGACGTGATCCGCGTGGCGCAGGCCAAGACCGCGCCCGATCGCATGGCGCGCATCCGCGCCGAAGTGCGCGCCAGGCCGGGCGAGCCGCTCGAGATCACCGAGCATTTCAAGCCCGGCATCGAGGAGATCGCCGCCATCCTGCCGCCAGGCCTGGCGCGACGGCTGGTCGCCTGGGCGGAGCGCACGGGTCGGCTGGGCAAGGTCTATTTCTCGATGCATGTGCGGACGACCACGATCTTCGGCTTTGCCCGCCTGCGCCTGCTGGCCGGCCTGCGCTGGTGGCGGCCGCACACCTGGCGCTATGCCGAGGAGCAGGCCGAGATCGAGCGCTGGCTGCAGCAGATCCGCACGGCCGCTCCGCTCGGCGTCGAGCTGGCGCGCGAGATCGCCGAATGCGCCCGCCTGATCAAGGGCTATGGCGACACCCACAAGCGCGGCCTCGCCAACTATCGCCGCATCGTCGAGGTGGTGATCGCGCCTGCGCTCGCCGGCAAGATGACGCCGCGGGCGGCGGCTGACGCCGTGGCCAATGCGCGGGTCGCGGCGCTGGCCGACCCGGACGGCGAGACGCTGGCGAAGACGTTGGCCGCCATCGCCGCATCGCCTTCCGCGTTGCGCCATGCCGCTGAGTAACCGTCACGAGATCACCGTCGAGTGGGGCGACTGCGACCCTGCCGGCATCGTCTACTACCCGAGCTATTTCCGCTGGATCGATCAGGCGACCTACCGGCTGTTCCTCGCCGCAGGGCTGCGACGCGACGATGTGAGCAGCGGCCAGTGGAAGGAGGGTACGCCGCTGGTCGCCGCCGAGTGCTCGTTCCGCCGCGCGTCGCAGCACGGCGAGAAGCTCACCATCGAGAGCCACGTCGAGAGATTCGGCCGCAGTTCCTTCACCATCCTCCACGTCTTCCGCGACGCCTCGGGCCAGATCGCCGCCGAAGGCAAGGAGACCCGCATCTGGGCGCGCAAGGACGGCGATGCGCGCTCGCTCAAGGCCGTGCCGATTCCCGAGGATGTGAGGAAGCGCCTGGGCGGCTGATGCACCACCCTTGTCGGGACCTTTGAGGCGACAGGAAGGTTCCCTCGCTGCGCTCGGGATGACAGCGGGTTTGGGATCAACGCACCCTGTCATCCCGAGCGCAGCGAGGGACCTTTAAGGCAACAGGAGGGGTCTCTCGCTACGCTCGGGATGACAGCGGGTTTGGGATCAACGCACCCTGTCATCCCGAGCGCAGCGAGGGACCTTTGAGGCGACAGGAAGGGTCTCTCGCTACGCTCGGGATGAGCTTTGACGATGCTAGGCCGCTGCCTTCAATATGTCTGCCGCCTTCTCGCCCACCATGATCGACGGCGCGTTGGTGTTGCCGGACGGCATGGTGGGGAAGATCGAGGCGTCGGCCACGCGCAATCCTTCCAGCCCGTGGACCTTGAGCTTGTCGTCGACCACGGCGTTGGGGCCCGGCCCCATGCGGCAGGTCCCGATCGGATGGTAGGCGGTCTGCGAGTTGTTGCGGATCCAGGTCAGGATCTCCTCGTCGCTCTGCACCGAAGCCCCCGGCGAGAACTCCTCGCCGCGATAGGCGTCCATGGGCGCCGCATCGACGATCTTCCGCATCATGCGGAAGCCGCCCGCCATGGCCTGGCGGTCGATGGGATCGGCCAGGAAGTTGAAGCGGATGGCGGGCTGGGCCTTGGGATCGGCCGAGCGGATATGGATCGAGCCCAGGCTCTCGGGGCGGAGCTGGTAGCAGGCGATCGTCATCGACGGGAAGTCCTGCAGCTTGCGCGTCTTGGGATCCTTGATCGCGTAGGGCACGAGATGCATCTGCACGTCGGGCGTCTCGAGCTCCGGCCGCGTCTTGAGGAAGGCGAGCAGCGGCGCCGAGGGCAGGCTCATGAAGCCGCCGCCGGTGAGCAGGTATTTCGTCATCTGCGTCACGGCGCCCAGGCCGCGCGCCATGTGGTTGTAGGAGACGCGCGGGTCCTTCACCTTCCAGATGATGCGTGCGTTGATGTGGTCGCGGAAGTTCTCGCCCACCGCCTTGAGCTCGTGCTTCACCTCGATGCCGTGCGTCTTCAGCAGCTCGGGCCGGCCGATGCCCGACAGTTCCAGGATCTGCGGGCTGGCGACGCCGCCCGCCGACAGGATCGTCTCCCGCGCGCGGGCCTGCACGACCGTGCCGTCCTTCTCGTATTCGACGCCCACGCAGCGCTTGCCGTCCAGCAGCACGCGCAGGGTGTGGGCGTCGGTCACGACATGCAGGTTGGACGAGCGCTTGATGGCGGGCTCGATGTAGCAATGGGCCACGCTCATGCGCCGGCCCCTGTAGATCGAGGTCTGCGTCTTGACGACGCCTTCCTGGTCCTCGCTGTTGTAGTCCGGATTGAGCTTGAAGCCGGCGGCCCTGGAGGCGGCGAACAGCGCATCGTAGAGCGGGTTCTGGTCGGGCACGGTCGAGACCTTGAGCGGGCCCGCGGTGCCGCGGCCGTTGCTGCCGTCGCCGTCGACGAAGGTCTCGATCCGGGTGAAGAGGGGCGCCACCTCGCGCCAGCTCCAGCCGCGACAGCCCATCTGCGCCCAGGTGTCGTAGTCGAGCGGCTGGCCGCGCACCCAGACCAGCCCGTTGATCGAGCTGGACCCGCCCAGGACCTTGCCGCGCGGCACGGGAATTTGCCGGTTGGCCGTCCCGGCTCGGGCTCCGACGTGTAGCACCAGTTGGCGGCCGGGTTCTCGATCAGCAGACCGAATGAAAGCGGCATGCGGCAGTAGGGATGGCTTCTGGCGCCGGCCTCCAGCAGCAGCACCTTGTTGGCCGGATTTTCGCTCAGCCGCGCCGCCAGCGCGCCGCCGGCCGAACCTGCACCCACGATGATGTAGTCGTAATCGGCCATGATGTTTGCTTCCTCCCGCTCCGGGCTCGTCCGTCGCCATGCAAGCCTAGCCCAGAGCCATGCAGGAAGCAGGGGCAATATCGTCTCGACAGGCGAGACCCTCCCATGGTCCGATGATGCGCCGCCGTCGCTGGGGTCCGGCGGCACCCTTGTAGAGTGGGAAGTACGGCCACATGCTGGCTTTGGTTCGGGTCGCCCTGACGCGGCCTTACACGTTCGTCGTTCTCGCCCTGCTGATCCTGATCGTCGGTCCGCTCTCGGCCCTGCGGACGCCGACCGATATCTTTCCCGAGATCCGCATTCCGGTGATCGCCGTGGTCTGGCAGTACACCGGCCTGCCGCCCGACCAGATGTCGGGCCGCGTGATGCTGCAGTTCCAGCGCGCGCTCACCACCACCGTCAACGACATCGAGCACATCGAGGGCACGTCCTACACCGGCATCGGCATCGTGAAGGTGTTCTTCCAGCCGGGCACCGACATCCGCACGGCCAACTCCCAGGTCACGGCCATCTCGCAGACCGTGATCAAGTCGATGCCGCCCAATATCACCCCGCCGCTGATCCTGAACTACAACGCCTCGACGGTGCCCATCATCCAGCTCGCCCTGTCGGGCAAGGGCATGTCCGAGCAGGCGGTGTTCGACCTTGCCATCAATACCCTGCGCACGCCGCTGGTCACCGTGCCGGGGGCGGCGATTCCCTATCCGTTCGGCGGCAAGTTCCGCCAGATCCAGATCGACCTCGATCCGGCCGCCCTCCAGGCGCGCGGCCTGTCGGCCAACGACGTCGCCTCCGCCCTTGCCGCCCAGAACCTGCTGACGCCGGTCGGCACGCAGAAGATCGGCAGCCTGGAGTACGCCATCCAGCTCAACAACGCGCCGACCGACTTCGCCGCGCTCGCCGACCTGCCGGTGTTCACCGCCAACGGCGCCATGGTCTTCCTGCGCGACGTCGCCCATGTGCGCGACGGCAACCCGCCGCAGACCAACATCGTGCATGTCGACGGCAGCCGCTCGGCGCTGCTGCAGGTGCTGAAGAACGGGTCGGTCTCGACGCTCGCCATCATCGACGGCATCAAGCAGAAGGTCGAGGAACTGCGCAAGACGCTGCCCGACAACCTCTCCATCGCCATCCTGGGCGACCAGTCGCTGTTCGTGGAGGGCGCCATCGGCGGCGTCGCCTTCGAGGCGGTGATCGCCGCCGTGCTCACCAGCCTGATGATCCTGCTGTTCCTTGGAAGCTGGCGCTCGACGGTGATCATCGCCACCTCGATCCCGCTCGCCATCCTGGGCTCGATCGCGCTCCTGTCGATGGTCGGCGAGACGCTGAACATCATGACCCTGGGCGGCCTGGCTCTGGCCGTCGGCATCCTGGTCGACGATGCCACGGTCACCATCGAGAACATCAACTGGCACCTCGAGCAGGGCAAGCCGGTCGAGGCCGCGATCATGGACGGCGCGCGCCAGATCGTGACGCCCGCCTTCGTCTCGCTGCTCTGCATCTGCATCGTGTTCGTGCCGATGTTCTTCCTCGAGGGAGTCGCCCGCTTCCTGTTCGTGCCGATGGCCGAGGCGGTGATGTTCGCCATGGTCTGCTCGTTCATCCTGTCGCGCACGCTCGTGCCGACGATGGCGAACTACCTGCTGAAGCCGCACGCGGCCCACGCCCACGGCGAACGGCCGCGGTCGCGCAATCCGCTGGTCAATTTCCAGCGCGGCTTCGAGGCGCGCTTCGAGCGCTTTCGCGCCGTCTATCGCGACCTGCTGGCGATGGCGCTGGCCCGGCGGGCGCTGTTCATCCCGATCTTCATGGCCTTCGTCCTGGCGTCGTTCCTGCTGGCGCCCTTTCTCGGGCGCAACTTCTTTCCGTCCGTCGATTCGGGCCAGATCCTGATGCATGCCCGCGGCCCCGTCGGCACCCGGGTGGAGGAAAGCGCCAACCACTTCGCCGCCATCGAGAAGGCGATCCGCCAGGTCATCCCGCCGCACGAGATCGCCGCCCTTGCCGACAATATCGGCATGCCGGTGAGCGGCATCAACACGACCTACAACAACACCGGCACGATCGGTCCGCAGGACGGCGACGTCCAGATCAAGCTGGCCGAAGGCCATGCGCCGACCGCCGACTATGTGCGCGAGCTGCGCCGCCAGCTTCCCGAGCGCTTTCCGGGCTTCACCTTCTCCTTCCTGCCGGCCGACATCATCAGCCAGATCCTGAACTTCGGCGCGCCGTCGCCGATCGACGTCCAGGTGCGCGGGTCCGACCTCAACGCGAACTTCGACCATGCCAACCGGCTGCTCGCCCGCATCCGCCAGGTGCCGGGCGTAGTCGACGCGCGCATCCAGCAGTCGCGCAGCGCACCGGTGTTCGCCGTCGATATCGACCGCACGCGCGCCCAGTATGTCGGGCTCACCACGCGCGACATCACCAACGCGCTGGTCGTCAATCTCGCCGGCTCCAGCCAGGTCGCCCCGACCTACTGGCTCAACCCGGCCAACGGCGTGTCCTACTCCATTGTCCTGCAGACGCCGCAATACCGGCTCGATTCGCTGGCCGCCCTGTCCAACCTGCCGATCGCCGCGCCGGCGGCCTCGTCGCTGCAGGTGCTGGGCGGCATCGCCGACGTGCGGCGCGGCACGGCCAACGCGGTCGTCTCGCAATACGACCTGCAGGGCATGGTCCAGGTCTATGCCGCCGTGCAGGGCCGCGACCTCGGCGCCGTCGCCGCCGACGTCCGCCGGATCATCGACGAGCTTGCCCCCGCCGCCTCGCCGAAGATCCGGGCGGTCAAGCTGCAGGGCCAGGTGAAGACGATGGAAAGCGCCTTCTCCGGCCTGCTGTTCGGCCTGCTGGGCGCCATCGTCCTGATCTACCTGCTGATCGTCGTGAACTTCCAGTCGTGGAGCGATCCCTTCGTGATCATCACCGCGCTGCCGGCCGCGCTTGCCGGCATCGTGTGGATGCTGTTCGCAACCTACACGACCCTGTCGGTGCCGGCCCTGACCGGCGCCATCATGTGCATGGGTGTGGCGACCGCCAACTCGGTGCTGGTGGTGAGCTTCGCGCGCGAGCGGCTGGCCGAGCTCGGCGACGCGACGGCGGCGGCGCTGGAGGCGGGCTATGTGCGCTTCCGGCCCGTGCTGATGACGGCGCTCGCCATGATCATCGGCATGACCCCCATGGCGCTCGGCATGGGCGAGGGCGGCGAGCAGAACGCGCCGCTCGGGCGTGCCGTCATCGGCGGCCTGGTCTTCGCCACGGTCGCCACGCTCATCTTCGTGCCCGTCGTGTTCAGCGTCATTCACCGCCATCATGGCAAGACCGTCGCCGCGCCCGGCGGCTCCGGAGTTCCCCATGCCGCCTGAAACCTCCCGCGGGACGCCGCGCCCGTCGCGCCATGGTCTCGCCATCGCCGCAATCGCCGCCTGCCTGGTCGTGGTCCTGGTCGTGGGCAGCGGCCTGTGGAGCCGCAATGCCAGCGAGGCGAAGCTGAAGGAATGGACCGACGCGCAGGCCGTCCCCGTCGTGAGCCTGGTGTCGCCGGCGGCCGACGACAGCAAGCCTTCGCTCGACCTGCCCGGCCGGCTCGAAGCCTATGCCCGCGCGCCGATCTATGCCCGCGTCGGCGGCTTCCTCAAGGCCTGGTATGTCGATATCGGCACACCGGTGAAGGCCGGGCAGCTCCTGGCCGAGATCGAGGCTCCCGACCTCGACCAGCAGCTCCTGCAAGCCAAGGCGTCGCTGGCCAGCGCCCAGGCGGCCGAGGCGCTGGCGCGGGTGACGGCGCAGCGCTGGCAGACGCTGGGCGGCACCAACACCGTGGCGCGGCAGACCGTCGACGAGAAGACCGGCGATCTGACGGTGAAGCAGGCGCTGAGCAAGGCCGCCCAGGCGGCCGTCGACCGGCTGGAGGTGCTTCACGCCTTCAAGCGCCTGACCGCGCCGTTCGACGGTCTCGTGACGGCGCGCAACACCGATATCGGGGCGCTGATCAACGCCGATTCCAGCGCGGGGCTCGCCTTGTTCGTGATCTCCGACGTCCACAAGCTGAGACTGACCGTCAGCGTGCCGCAGAACTACGTCCCGGCCGTCAAGCTCAACACCAGGGTCGAGATCACCGTGCCGGAGTATCCCGGCAAGATCTACAACGGCCAGGTGGAGGCCTCGGCGCGGGCGGTCGATGCGCAGACCGGCACGACGCGCATGCAGGTGGTGGTCGACAACGGGTCGGGCGAGCTGATGCCGGGCGCCTTCGCCAACACCCGCATCGAGCTGCCCGCGAGCCTGCGGGCGCTCAGCGTCCCGGCCGGCGCGCTGATCTTCGATCAGAAGGGACTGCGCGTGGCGACCGTGGACGCCAACGACAAGGTGGTCCTGAAGCCCGTCACCATCGCGCGCGACCTCGGGCAGGTGGTCGAGATCGGCACCGGCATCGAGGCCTCCGACCGCGTCATCGACAGTCCGCCCGACGGCATCGCCGATGGCGACCCGGTGCGCGTGGCGAACGCGGCCGGCAAGGCGACGGTGGCGCGGTAAGTCATCGAAGGAGGGGCGACAGCGACACCCCCCGCTGTCATCCCGAGGCCGAAGGCCGAGGGACCTTTCAGGCAACGGACCGGCTATTGTAGGCGCCTGGCCGCGGGGAGGATCTGATGATCGAGACGGAGAAGGGGAGGCTCGAGCTTTCCCGGTTCACCATCGACATGGCGGTGCGGCTCTCGCTGATCGCCGGCGTCGTCTACATCAGCCTGTTGCTGCTGCGGCCGGTGGCGCCGCTGCTGCTGTGGTCGGTCATCCTGGCGGTCGCCGTCTTCCCCTTGTACGGGCTGCTGCGGCGGCGCGCCCACTTGCCGGCCGGGCTCGCCGCGACGGTGCTGGCGATCCTCCTGCTGGCCCTGCTGCTGACGCCGGTCGTGCTGCTGGCGACCTCGGCCATCGAGACCCTGAACGGCTACGCCGGCCTGTTGCAGCAGGGCGGTCACGTCGTGCCGCCGCCGCCGGAATCGGTGCGCGACTGGCCGCTGGTCGGCCAGCGGCTCTACGATTTCTGGCTGGGCGCCTCCCGCGACTACAGTTCCTTCCTGACCGGCCATGTCGGCCAGATCGCGTCGCTGGGACGATGGGTGGGCCGGCTGGCGGCGGGCATCGCCCTCGAGGTCGTGCAGTTCGCGGCGGCGATCGTGATCGCCGGCGTCCTGCTCGTCTATTCCGACCGGTTGGGCGTCACCCTCAGCGAGCTCGCGAGCCGGGTCGCCGACGCCCGCGGTCGCCATTTCGTCGAGATCGCCGGCTCGACGATCCGCAACGTGTCGCAGGGCGTGATCGGCGTGGCGCTCCTGCAGTCGGCGCTGCTCGGCCTCGGCATGCTGGTGGCCGGCGTGCCGTTCGCCGGCGCCATCACCTTCGTCTGCCTCGTGCTGGCGATCGTGCAGGTCGGTCCCAACGTCGTCATGATCCCCGTCATCGTCTGGGTCTGGGTGGCGATGCCCGCGGTCCATGCCGCGCTGTTCACGGCCTACACCGTGCCGCTGCTGCTGCTCGACAACGTGCTGCGGCCGATCCTGATGGCGCGCGGCCTGCAGACGCCGATGTCGGTGATCCTGGCCGGCGTGATCTGCGGCACCCTGACCGGCGGCCTGATCGGCCTGTTCGCCGGGCCGGTCGTGCTCGCCGTCTTCTACGACCTCGTGAAGAGCTGGGTGGCGGCGGGTGTCCGCGCTCCCCCCGAATGAGCGACGACCCGCAATCGCAATCACCTGATACCTTCTGGCGCTGGTCGACGACAGGCAGGGCATGTGAGATGCCGAATTTGTGTAGTCGTTCGTGCTGAAGCCGGAGTGAAGCGGGCGCATGTCAGGGCATGGCGGGCGCAGTAATTTCCGCGCCGACGCGTCGACATTTGCCGAGCCTACACGGGCTTCGTGACCGGGCGGTCGCTTGCGCTTGGGGGGGCCTGCTCGCACGGTGAGATTGACTTGGTTCGCCCGTCCACTGTCATTGCCGGCCTGCAATCTGCCCCGTCACGATGCCTTACCTGCCCACTTGCATCCGAGCTTTTGCTCAGCCACGGTCATGGTGGCTGGTGATGCAGTCGTGTTGACCTCGATATCGTACGTGATGCCGCCCGCTGCCCACTTGGTGCGGTAAGCGCCTGGGCTGACCAGCCGACGTAGTGACTGAAATCCGGATCATGAGCCACTCCTTTTGGCTATCGCCCATCTGGCACGGAACTCGTATGCCCATGCTGGACTCTCGTGTCTTGACCCATATCAACGCGTGGTCGGGCCGTCTGTTCGCGATCCTGTTCGGCTCGGATCCCCCGAATTTCCTCCGGTCCTGGAATCATTGACAGTGGTGCAACAGAAATGCCGACCGGCCATGAAGCGATGGAGCGGACCGAGACGCGGCCAATTTGGCTGGCTGACGGCACTGGTGGCGTCCGCCATTCATTCGGGGCGCAAGCCGACGAAAGACATTTGGTTTACCGGCAATTGGCCTGGTTCAATGGGCGCCGCGGCCCGGAAACTGTCCCAGCCGCCGCGTCCGGGTGTTGCGTAGCGTCCATCGGCACCGGGCATCGAGGCGCAGCCACCGAGCAGAAGGAGAGCGACGATCGTTGTGACGGGCGTTCTCATGGCATCCTCGTGCCGGCGGAAGACTTGCGGCGTGGCGAGCGGTGGCGAACCCAACACAATGTGCTCAATAAGACTTGCTGAGACTTACACTGCAAAAGCGTGAGTTGATCTTGTTAGCATGCATCTATCCTGAGCCGTTGACCCATATCAAAGAGCATCGGAGTTCGGCGCCCTCAGGTGAAACGCAATGCCCCGTTCTCCCGCCTACAGCTTGAGCAGCCAAGCCTCGACGCTGCCCTTGCCCTTGACCTCGATCGAGCCGCGCGCCTCGAACACGAACTCATCCTTCAGTTTCTCGTACACGGAGCGCGTCACCTGGATGGTGTCGGGCATGCCGCCCAATTCCATGCGGCTCGCCAGGTTCACCGTGTCGCCCCACAGGTCGTAGATGTACTTGCTCTTGCCGATGACGCCCGCCACCACCGGTCCGCTGTTGATGCCGACGCGCAGCTTCATGTCGACGTGGTGCTCCATGGCATGCTCGCGCGTGATATGGACCATGCGGATGGCCATGCGCACCATCCGTTCGGCATGGTCGGGCACGGCCTCGGGCAGGCCGCACACCGCCATGTAGGCGTCGCCCACGGTCTTGATCTTCTCGATGCCGAGCTCGCGCGCCGCTTCGTCGAAGCGGCTGAACAGGCCGTTCAGCAGGGTGACGACGTCGGCCGGCGGCATGTCCGCCGACATGGCGGTGAAGCCGACGATGTCGGCGAAGGCCACCGTCACCTCGGTGAAGCCGTCGGCGATGCTGTTTTCGCCGCCGCGCAGGCGGTTGGCGATCGGCGCCGGCAGGACGTTGAGCAGCAGCTCCTCGTTCTCGCGGTTCTTGTTCTCGATCACGACATTCTTGCTGCGCAGCTCGTCGACCATGCCGTTGAAGGCCGAGCATAGCCGGCCGATCTCGTCGCGCGTGCGCACTGCCACCTTCGCGCTGTAGTCGCCTGCGGCAAAGCGCGTCACGCTGGCGGTGAGCTCGCGCAACGGCCCGAGGAGGGAGCGCGACAGCCAGGCGCCGGTCAGCACCACGGCGAGCAGCGCCAGTCCGCCGACGATCATCAGGTCGTGCTGCAGCTTGTAGACCGGCGCGAACGCCTCGGAGGTATCGATCTTGGCGATCAACGCCCACTTGGTGCCGGGGACCGCAAGTGGCCCCCACGAGACGAGCGTCGGGATGCCGCGATAGCCCAGGATCTCGCCCGCACCCTCGACCCCGGCGAGAGCCGCCCGGGCGGCCTCGGTTTGCACGCGCTGGTGCAGCACCGGCGTGCCGTAGCGGTGGATGGCGTCGATATTCTCGTCGAGCTCGCCGCCGCCCTTCAGCTCGGCAAAATACTGGTCGGGGTTCTCGTAGAACGCCCGCGGGCCGGAGCGCACCTTGCGGTCGGCGCCGACGAGATAGGCTTCGCCGGTGGCGCCGAAGCCGTCCTGCCGCCAGCGCCGGTCGCCGGTCACGACATTGTCGATCTCCTCGACCGACAATTGCGCCACCAGCACGGCGATGACGACGCCCTGGTCGATCACCGGCGCCGCCATGAACGCGGTGGGCGCGCCGCGCGAGGGCGCGTAGGGAGCGAAGTCCTCGAAGCATACCGCCGACCGGTCGGGCGCGGCGCCGCAACGGGCGACGACGGCGGAGACGTTGGAGGATCGATAGGGGCCGGTGCGCAGCGACGTGGCGAAATCGACCTCCTTGGCGACCGTGTAGATCAGGCGGCCGGACCGGGGATCGGCCAGCATGACGTCGAAGAACCCGGACGCGGCGGCGGCGCCGCGCAGCAGCGGGTGGTAGATCGCGTGCTGTCGGCTGTAGGCGCTGCCGTCGCCGGCGTCGTCGACCAGCCGGCGCCGGTCCCTGGGATACGGATTGTCGACGATGTAGTGGTCCTGGAGATAGTAGGCGGCGGCACCGGCCGGCAGGTAGTCGTTGATGTTGAGATCCTTGCCCAGGGTGCGGGTCATCTCGGGCAGGTAGTCCGCCGCATACCAGTCGCCGACCTTGCGGCGGATTTCGAATGGGACGTCCGCGTGCTCGAGCTGGTCGAACGCGGCGCGGAATTCGCGCGCGGCGTCGATCGTCATCTTCGCGGTGGCGAGCTGGCTCAGCTCGCTGCGAATGGTGCGGAAATAGGTCTCGATCTGGCGTGCCTTGCTCTTGCGGGCGGTCGTGAGCTGGTTGTAGATCGACGCCTCCAGTGCGTCGCGCGCCCGCAGGTAGCCCAGCACCCCCGTAACCAAGACGGCGACAGCCCCCAGCAAGAACAGGATTGAAAACAGCTTTGCCGCCAGTCCCCAGCGCACAGGACGAACAGAGGCATTTGTATCGGCTGGGGACATGAAGCCTTTCTTCCCGATATTCCAGTAAACTGGACCGCTGTCGCTGGAGCCGTGGGTTAAGGAGCGTTCGCCAGGTGATTCGCCAAGGTCAATGTGATGGTCCAGCAACCTTTGTGCCAGCGGTCGGCGGTCTTCTCAATGCGACCCTGGGCAACCTGACGGAGCTGGTGATTGCGCTCACAGCGCTTGGCGCTGGGCAATACATGTTGGTGGAGGCGACCATCGTCGGCGCCATCGTCACCAACGCCCTGTTCATGCTGGGCGCGTCCTTCTTCCTCGACGGCCTCAGCACCATGTGGAGGACTACAATCGTTCCAATGCCAGCCTGCGGGCAAGCCGGCTCCTGCTGGTCTCGGTCGCCCTGATCATGCCGTCGGCGATCGCCCGGGCCGATGCCCCTTCGGTGGCGTCGACACTGCAGGTTGACCGTCAAAGAGAACAAGCAGAGGATAAAAGAGCCCACCAGTATCGTCACCTGTGGGCGACAGTCCGCGTTCTCGATCGTTTCTATTCGGAAACAGGAGACGCCTATGACGCCGATCATTCGTCGCACTTTTCTTGTCGCCGTTGCCGTCGCGCCAATCTCGCACGTCGCATTGGCCGTGGATGCCCTGCCCGACGCGCGATTTGTCGGGTTCGCCGAGACCGTCAATGACTTCGAGATCAAATCAGGCCAGTTGGCGCTCACCAAGTCTTCAAATGAACTCGTCCGCGGCTATGCCACGCGGGCGGTTGCCGAACACACGACCGCCGCGCAATCGCTGAGTAGAAATCGCGCCGAAGCCGGCGTGTCCATGGCGCCCGACGAGGACGTCAGGAAGATTGCAGGAGATGCGATGACCCGCCTGAATTCACTTCAGGGAGCGGCGTTCGACACCGCTTTCGCCGACGCACAGCAGCGTGTCCAGACCGCGGCCGTCAATCAGTACGGCGCCTATTCTCAGAACGGCAAGAGCGGCCCTCTACGCCGTTACGCGCAAGAGATGCTGCCGAAGTCGCAGTCGTTTCTGGAATACGCCAAGCGGCTGGCCGGCGGCCGCTAGACAGCGGAGCCGGCGATTAAATGCAATGGTTGCAAAACGCCGCGCCTCCGTTGAACTCCCTCTTCGCGGGCGGGGTGGCCAGGCCCCGCCTGGACTGCCCTATCCGCAGGTCTGCGGCGCCTTGATCAATAACGTCTGGCCGCTCGGCACCAACGACTGATGCGCCAGCCTGCGGCAACAGGCTGTTACAGCTTTTCGTCAACTACAACGTCGAGGGCGGCCTCTATCGAAGCCGCCGCGCCCGTGAAGCGGGCCAGAGGCTCGTTGGGGTGGACGGCCCCTAACGGCATCTGAAGTGCCAGAATGAGGCTGTTGAAGGAACTCATTCGAAGGAGCCGTCCATGGCCAGATTAGCACGAATCGGAATTGACACGTCGAAGAGCGTCTTCCAGCTGCACGGGGTCGACGAGAAGGAGCAGGTGGTGCTGCGCAAGCAGCTGCGGCGGCGCCAGTTTGTGGCGTTCTTTGCCGAGCTGGATCGCACTGTGGTTGGCCTCGAGGCGTGCGGCGCGTCCCACCATTGGGGCCGGGAACTGGGCAAGCTTGGCCACCAGGTGATGCTGATCCCGCCGCAGCACGTGAAGCCTTACGTGGGGCGCAACAAGAACGACAAGATCGACGCCGCGGCGATCTGCGAGGCGATGAGTTGGCCCAAGGTGCTGGAGCGGCTGGTGCCGATCAAGAGCGCCGAGCAGTCGGCGGCGCAGATGCTTCTGGGCGTGCGTGAGAGCCTGATCAAGCGGCGCACCCAGCTCAGCAACACCATCCGCAGCCATGCCGCCGAGTTCGGCCTGGTGGCGGCCAAGGGCCTCGACAAGATCGAGCCGCTGCTGGTGCGCATCGCCCAAGACGACAGCTTGCCGGCCTTGGCCAAGGAGATGTTCGCCGCCCTCGGCCAGGAGTTCGATGCGATCAAGCGACAGAGCGCGGCGATCGACAAGAAGATGCTGGCCTTCCATCGCGCCAACGAGGTCACCCGGCGTCTGGCCGAGGTGCCGACCATCGGCCCGGTCGGGGCCTGCCTGTTCGTCACCAAGATCGTCAATCCCCACGGCTTCCGCTCCGCCCGCCGCTGTGCCGGCTGGATCGGCCTGACGCCCAAGGACCAATCGACCGGCGGCAAGCACAAGTTCGGCGGCATTACCCGCGCCGGCGACGAAAGCTTGCGGGCAGCCCTGGTCTGCGGCGCTACCGCCTACCTGCGCCACGTCAGGAGCGGACGCACCACACCCTCGCCCTGGCTGGCTGGGCTGCTCAGTCGCAAGCCGCCCAAGCTCGTCGCCGTGGCCCTGGCCAACAAGACCGCCCGCATCGCCTGGAAGCTCATGACCAGCGGCCAGCGATACAATCCAGCGCCGGCTTGCGCCCGCCCAGACATCGCGGCTGATGCCATCGACATCGCCGCCTGACACTTCAGCGTGACCGTGGCCACCACCTCACGCTGAGGCCGGGGCTGCTCGAGCAACAGCAGATGGCGTGACATACAGGCGTTCAAACACCCGGGACACTCCGCCGGACCGCGCGGCACTCGATGCCACAGGCTCGTTAGGAACTCGGGTTGCGGCAACCATCTTGGGTGCGGTCCTGTGCGGCCGTACAATAAACCGTACATACGACCGCAGCGCCCCGTTCACTCATCCAAGAAAGCTCTTGCAGCCAGGGGGCCGTCCACATACGCGGTCCGGAGGAGCATGACCCCTCCGGCCCTGCGAGCCACCTCCCCAAGCACCGCCTGGGGAGGAATCGGTCTGGTTGCGCGGATAGTGGTAGCCTACCGCTTCGGCCGGATCGCCGCCCACTGCTCGTCGGTCCAGTCGATCATCGCCTGGGTATTGGCGCCGCCGCCGCCCGACTGCAGCATCTTGCCGCCGTCGATCACGACCGCATCGCCGTTGATGTAGGCCGCCCCGTCGCTCACGAGGAAGGCCGCGAGGTTCGCCAGTTCCTCGTGCTTGCCGACGCGGCGCAGCGGCACCGTCTTGACCAGTTCGTCGTTGCCGCCGCGTTCCTTGGGCATCAGCCGGCTCCACGCGCCCTCGGTCGGGAAGGGGCCGGGCACGATGGCGCAGGTGCGGATGCCCTTGGGTCCCCATTCGACGGCGAGGCTCCTGGTCATGGCCAGGACGCCGGCCTTGGCCATGGCCGACGGCACGGTGAAGGGCGCGCCCGTCAGCGAGGAGACGGTCAGGATCGACAGCACGACGCGGTCGCGCAGGCCGGCATCGATCCAGCGCCGGCCGGCCGCCACGGTGCAGTAGGCCGAGCCGTGCAGCACGATGCCCAGGACGGCGTCGATGGCGCGCGGCGAGAGCTTGGGGTCTGCGCCAGGATCTGGCTGGCGGCGTTGTTGACCAGGATGTCGAGCGGCCGCTTCTGCCAGATCCTGTCCATCATGGCCTCGACGGCGTCGGGCACGCGCACGTCGCAGCCGACGGTCTCGACCTCGCCGCCGGTGTCGCGGGCAAGCTCATCGGCCGCCTGCTTCAGGACATCCTCGCGCCGGCCACAGATCACGACATTGGCGCCAAGCTCGAGATAGCGTTGCGCCATGGAACGGCCCAGCCCGGTGCCGCCGCCGGTCACCAGGATGCGCTTGTTCTTGAGCAGGTCGGGTTGGAACATGGGCGGTCTCGTCATCGCCGGCTGCGCGGCGCTCCTGGTCGTTGTCGTGGTCGCGGGCGGGCTTCACTCGACCTTCGCAGCCGGCGCGCAGCCCGTGCCCGGCGGCAATCTATGCCGGCGTCGGCGGTTCCCTCAAGGTCCGGCGTGTCGATAGCGGCGCGCTGGTAGAGGCCGCACGCTCGGCCAGGAGCTATCGCCTGGAAGCTTCGAGATCGTCGAGAAACCCGGAAACAGGATCTATGCCCGTGACGAGCAGGTGATCCCGCGCCCGGGTGCAGGCGACATACAGGAGGTGCCGCTCGGTGTCGTAGACCTCCTGCAGGTCGGCATCGTCGCCGACTGTTTCGATGCGCGCCTGCAGCGGGATGACCTCGTCGTCGCAGGCCATGACCACGACCGCGCGGAATTCCAGCCCTTTGGCAAGGTGCATGGTGCTGATCGCGACGTGTCCGCTGGTCGTCTGCACCGTCTCGTCGAACGTTGAAGGGCAGGCCTGCCTTGGCGACGGCCGCGCGGGCGCGATCGGCTGCCCGATCAAATTGTCGGATTCACCCGTCGCGGTCAGCCGTCCGCCCCTGCTGGGCGAGCACACCGACGCACTGCTTGAGCCCTGTGCGGGGTCGAGCCCGATGAGGCGAAACGCCTGCGCCAGGAGGGAGTCGTCTAGCCCGGTGTCGTTTTCCCCGCCCGGCGTCGAGCGGTGTCGCTAGACCAGCGCGATCGGGCGCACCGGGCAGCCGGTCGCGCCCTTGAACTTCGCCGCCAGCAGGATGAAGCAGAAGCTTGCGATCCGGTCGCGGGCCAGCTCGTCGAGCGCGAGGTTCTCGATCAGGTGGACGCCAGATTCGACGAGGACGTGCTGATGCACCGGCATCGCCATGCCGCGGTCCGGATTGGGCAGCACCTCGACCGCCATGTTGTCGCAGCCGATCGCGACGACGTCGCGCCGGGTCAGCCAGCGGGCGGCGGGCACGTCGATCCCGGGCTCGCCCTGCAGATAGCGCGGGTTGTCGACGCCGAAGAAGCGGCCCCAGCCGGTGCGGATCAGCACGATGTCGCCGGCCCCGATCGCCACGCCCGCCGCATCGGCGGCGCGCGCCAGGTCGTCCGGTGCAACGACCCGGCCCGGCTCGAGGAAGGCGCCGCCGTCCAGTCCGGAAACGTCGAGCAGCACGCCGCGACTGATCATCGGCGGCATGTGCTCGATGCCCAGCCGCTCGAGCCCCCAATCGGTCACCACGTCGCCCGCGTTCAGCCCGTTGTACAGCTTGCCGCCGATGCTGAAATGGCCGAGCGCGTCGATATGCGTGCCGACATGCATCGTCATCTCGACCCGCTCGACGTTCGAGCCGGCGTCGTTGGTGGCACCGGCGGCCCGGCGCCGCCTGATCGAATCGCGCCAGGAGGCCCAGATCGACTGAAGGAACGGCGTCTGGTTCGGCAACAGGAACGGCGCTTTGGGGCTGATCTCGTGGCTGAGATCGTAGAGGTTGCCGGTCTGGATCGAGCGCAGCGCCGACAGGCGCCGTTCGGGCGTCAACAGGTTCCCGGCGCCGAGCTGGTCGTCCCGCCCCCAGCGGGAATGCCCCCCGTGAGAATGGTCGTGCACGATCTCGTTCATGGCGTCGCTCCCCTCATCGACCGTACCGTCGCAATCGAGCATGATGTTCCCCGAAACGGCGCGAACAGCCAAGTCGCGCAATCCGAGGGAGTTGAGGCATGACGGGCGACGTGAAGCGGCTGGGCGCCGCCGAGCTGAGGCGGCAACTGCATGACGGCGGCGAGATCGCGCTGCTCGACGCCCGTGAGGAGGGGGTCTTTCACGCCCGTCATCTGCTGCTGGCCTCGTGCGTGCCGCTCGGCCGCCTCGAACTGCTGGTCGACGACCTGGTGCCGCGGCGCGCCACCCGCGTGGTGTGGTGCGATGACGGCGACGGATCGGCGCTGCGCGCCGCCCGGCGCATGAGCGGGCTCGGCTACACCGATGTCGCGGTGCTGGAGGACGGCATCGCCGCCTGGGAGGCGGCGGGCTGGCGCCTCTACAGCGGCGTGCACGTGCCGAGCAAGGCGTTCGCCGAGGTCGTCGAGCACGAGGCCGGCACGCCGTGGATTTCCGCGCCCGACCTCAAGGCGCTGATCGACGGCGGCGCCGACATCGCCATCTTCGACAGCCGTTCCTACGAGGAATACCACAACAACAGCATCCCGACCGCGACCAGCGTGCCGGGCGCGGAGCTGGTCTGGCGCTTCGCCGACATGGTGCCGTCGCCCGACACGACGGTGATCGTCAATTGCGGCGGCCGCACCCGCAGCATCATCGGCGCCCAGGCGCTGCGCAACGCGGGCTTTCGCAACAGGATCATGTCGCTGAAGGACGGCACGATGGCTTGGCACCTCGCCGGCTTCGAGGTCGTGAAGGGCGCGACGCGGCGGCCGGCGGAGGTGTCGGAGGCCGGACGCCGGGCCGCGGTGGAGGCGGCGGCGCGGGTCGCCGAACGCTGCGACGTCCGGCGGATCGACAAGGCGACGCTCGCCGCCTGGCAGGGCGAAACCGACGCCCGCACTCTCTACCTGCTCGACGTCCGCACGCCCGAGGAATACCGCGCCGGGCATCTGGCCGGGGCGCGCTCGGCGCCGGGCGGGCAGCTCGTGCAGGAGACCGACGCCCACATCGCCACCTGGAACGCGCGCGTCGTGCTGGTCGACGACAACGGCGTGCGCGCGACGATGACGGCCTCGTGGCTGAAGCAGATGGGTTTTGACGACGTGGCGGTGCTGGCCGACGACGGCTCGGGCAGGGGATCGGGCGGCGACTGGACAAGCGGCCCGCATGTGCCGCGCGTGCTCGGACTCGACCCCGCCGCGGCCGTCGCGGTCGCAGGCATCGCGCCGGCCGCCTTGCGCGAGGGTCTGGCCGCCGGGCGCATGGCCGTGGTCGATCTCGACACCAGCCGGACCTATGCCCAGGGCCACATTCCGGGCGCCTGGTTCGCGATCCGCAGCCGGCTGCCCCAGGATCTGGCAAAGCTGCCGAAGGCCGAGACAATCGTGCTGACTTCGCCGGATGGCGCACTGGCCCGGCTGGCGGCCGCCGATCTGGCCACTACCACGGCCACGGGCGTGACGGCGGCCGCGCCGATCCTGGTTCTCGAAGGCGGCACCGAGGCGTGGGCGAAGGCCGGCCTGCCGATCGAAACCGGGGCGAGCCACATGGCCAGCGAGCCGGTCGATGTCGTGCTCTCGGCGCGCGAGCGCGGCGTGGGTCGCGAGGAAGCGATGCGCGAGTACCTCACCTGGGAGATCGACCTCGTCAATCAAATGGCCGAGGACGACGACCAGCGGTTTCGGGTGGTCGCCGGGTGAGGAAATGGAGGATATCAGCTATCCTGACGAGATCTTGCATAGGATAATAACGACATCGAGGCCGTAGTTCGCCTTCGCTTCAAGCCCTTTGAGGCCGATGGCAAACTCAGTACGCTTGCGCGCCTCGTGCGGTCATTGCGCCAATATAGACGCGAAAGCCCACAACTGCATTCCTTTCAAATGCTAGGTGAACGTTAGTTCGAGATGGAAACGCTTGCAGCGCCGAGTGCTTTGAATTTGGTCGCTACTACGCCCTCCGCTCTTGTCATCGCCTTCTCCCTCGACCAGGGCGGCACGTTACAATCACTGCCAGCGTCTTAGTGATTTAGCTCGATGTCGCAATGCGCGTTTACCAACGGTAGTTAATAACGTTGCTTAAATGAGTCTCTGATACTAAATCGATGAACTAAGGGCTTTGCTCGCACTCGATTCATCAAGTCCCAGTACATTGCTCGGGCAACCGGCTCGGTGCAGTTGGTGGGGACTCTGGAAGCTATAGAAAGGTTCTTCCTCGCCGTCCGGCCGATGCCATGCCCACAAGGCAAGTCATCTAAGGTTGGTGACGATGCCAGAAGACGACAAACTAGCCTCAGGTTGGGTCGACAAGATCGGCGTGCCAGCTTACCGGCATGCCGAACCTGCAGTTAAAGAGCTCGGCGAAGCGTTGGAAACGGTTATGCGCACCGTCAACGCCGCTCTGCTTCCGCTCAAGGGATTGGTCTGGGGCGTCGACGAACTGCAAGAGTTCGTTCGGTCCAAGCTCGCCGCCAAGCTCAAGGACACGCCGCCCCAGGCGATTGCGACCCCGAAAGCAAGCGTAGTCGGCCCTGCTCTGGATAGCGTCCGCTACACTGATGGCGATGAGGATCTGCAGGAGCTGTTCGCCAACCTGATTGCATCGGCCATGGACAAGCGGGTCGCCATGCGCGCGCACCCCGCCTTTGTGCAGATCATCAAGGAACTGACGTCGGACGAAGCGAAGATCTTGAAGGCGATTGGCCCCGGTCGGCCAGTACCAATAGTCAATATCGATCGAGCGTTTCTCAACGACCAGGGCGATCGCATCAGCGGGGATACGCCGCACGAGAGTCTCTCTCGCTTTGCCCATGACGTTGGCTGCGAGTTGCCGGAAATGTTTCCAACCTACATTAGCAATCTGGTTCGCCTATCCGGCTGAGCTGTTGCTGACATTGCTGAGTATAGTGTCAGTGGAAGAGCATCAGATCTGAGCTCTGCTACCAACGCGATCTCGCTTGGCCGATGGAAATTCCTCGATGAGTCCCTTGACAACCAAGCACAACGCTCTGCCATTTCTCTGCCGGTCTTCAACTGGAAGGACTGGCACATGCCCATCACCGCTGAACTTTTCATCGCCAAGAACGACATCCGGTCTGGCGCCGATCCCTATCTATTTAAGAAGGACCGGCTGGCGCTGATCGCCTCGCGGCTGCTTGCCAACCGTTGCAACTCCGGCCGAATTCCCAATTCGTAGCGCTGATCCCTGGTTCTGTATCTTGCTCCTGCCCTGCGGTCACGCCGTGCCGCGGAAGCGAGGACGCCGGCCCTGGCATGGTCGTCTTCCGCAACGACCGCTCAGGTTGCTTCCGCTCGTCTGCAGAAAGGCCCGTCTTACCGCGCGAGGTTTGTCCTCATGTCCGCTCTTGTTTCATCCATGCCTCCGGTTTCTTTGGAGTGGGACTCCCCGGTGTCCAATGTTTCAGCCTCCAACGTTTTTCGGCAGCGTTTCTCAGCGCTGGAAAGGCCTGCGGGCTCAACGTTCACCCGGGAAGACAGCATGTTGCCTGTCCTGTGCTGGTTGGTCCCAGTTTCTGCGCTGTATGGCGCGCAGAAACTCGTCTCAAGTAAAGATTGACATATTAGTTAGTAATACTTATGTAGGTCTTGCCGCTGGCCACAGTGCGATCGAGGCGGCGAGGCGACGCTTCGCGTTTTGCAATCACCGCGGCCGATGGCGAGGCGCCCTGAACGAAGGCCCACCTATTGTGTTGTCGAACGAGATCATGACTAGGCTGATTGACCGATCACTTGCGGAAAGTGCGCAAACCCCCGCCGGCCGGCCGCTACTTCCGGCTCTCGGTCAGCGCGATGCCGCCGGCGACGAGCGTGTCGATCTCGGCCGTCGAGTAGCCGTGCTCGGCCAGCACCGCCTTCGTGTCGGCGCCGAATGTCCTGGGCTTGCTGCGCGGGGCCGGCGGCGTGCGCGAAAGCTTCACCGGGTTGCCGACGTTCCGGTAGCCGTCCTTCTCCCACACCATGTTGCGATGCCTGGTGTGCGGATGCTCCATGACGTCCGGCACCTCCATCACCGCGCCCGACGGAACGCCGTTCCTCATCAGCTCGTTGGCGAAGCTCTCGCCGTCGCGGTCCTTGGTGAGCGCGCGCAGCTCGGCCTCGAGCTCGAGCTTGTGGGCGACGCGGTCCTTGTTGGTCCTGAAGCGCGGCTCGTCGGCCAGCTCGGGTTTGCCCAGCATCTGGCAAAGCTTGCGGAACTGTGCGTCATTGCCGGCGCCGACCACGATGTTGCGGCCCCTGGTCGGGAAGTTGCAGTAAGGCGCGAGATTGCCGTGACTGTTGCCGTAAAGCCTGGGCTTCTGTCCCGACATGAAATAGTTGGGCGCGTGCGGCTGGTGCAGCGCCACGGCGCTGTCGTAGAGCGTGGCGTCGACGAACTGGCCCTTGCCCGAGCGGTTGCGCTCGTAGAGCGCCATCAGGATGCCGATGCAGGCGTTCATGCCGGTCGACAGGTCGACCACCGGCACGCCGATGCGTACCGGGCCGCTTTCCGGCGCGCCGTTGACCGAGACGAGGCCGGCCGAGGCCTGCACCATGGCGTCGTAGCCGGGGAAGCCGCCCAGCGGGCCGTCGGCGCCGAAGCCCGAGATGCGCGCATGGACCAGGCGCGGGAATTTTTGCGCGAGCGTGTCGTAGCCGATGCCCCACTTCTCCATCGTGCCGGTCTTGAAGTTCTCGATCAGCACGTCGGCCTGCTCGAGCAGCTTCAGCAGCACGGCGCGGCCTTCCGGCCGGGACAGGTCGAGGGCGATCGCGCGCTTGTTGCGGTTGATGCCGGAGAAGTAGGCCGAGATGCCCTCCTGGTCGAACGGCGGGCCCCAGCCGCGCGTCTCGTCGCCCTGCGGCGGCTCGACCTTGATCACCTCGGCGCCGTGGTCGGCCAGCATCTGCGCGCAATAGGGTCCGCCCAGCACGCGCGACAGGTCGATGACTTTCACGCCGTCCAATGCCCCTGGCATTCGTTCCACTCCCCGGCTTCACTGCGAACGGCGGTTATAGACCACGGAATGCGAGGCCGGTACCGTCCGGCCATGATCGAACGCGAGCTGGATATCGCCACGCAAGACGGCGCGATGAACATCTACACCGCGCGGCCCGACGATGGCGGGCCGCTGCCGGTCGTGCTGATGCTGATGGATGCGCCCGGCGTGCGCGAGGGCCTGCGCGAGATCTGCCGGCGCATCGCCCAGTCCGGCTATTACGTGCTGCTGCCCAATCTCTACTATCGCACGGCCCGCGACTTCGTGGCAGGCCCGACACGCGACCATCCCGACGCCGAGGCCAACCTCAAGAGGATGTTCGGCATGGTCCAGTCGATCTCCAACGACAAGGTCGCGGCCGACGTCGGCGCGGTCCTCGACAGGCTGCCGTCGCTCGGCGACGCCCGGCCGGGCAAGGTCGGGCTGGTCGGCTATTGCATGAGCGGGGCGTTCGTCACCGTCGCCGCGGCGAGGCACCCCGACCGCATCGCCTGCTTCGCCTCCTTCTACGGAACAAGGCTGATCACCGACAAACCCGATTCGCCGCATCTGGCGCTGGGCGACATCAAGGCCGAGGGATACTACGCCTTTGCCGAGCACGACACCTACGTGCCGCTCGACCAGGTGGCGGCCTTCGAGAAGCTGTTGGCCGCGGCGCCCTTTCCCTCGCGCTGCGAGACCGAGCCCGGCACGCACCACGGCTACGCCTTCAGCGACCGCGGCAACCACCACCGGGCGGCTTGCGAGAAGCACTACGAGCGCATGCTGGCGCTCTATCGCCGGCATCTCGATTGAGAGGACTCATGCTGAACGGCATCCACGGACATCAGGACATCGAACGCGTCGTCTACGGCAAGCCGGCCGGGCCGGCGTTGCGCGCCGAAGCCGAGCGGCTGGGGGCGAAGCGGGTCTTCGTCACGACCTCGAAGTCGGTGGCGCAGAGCGCGCTGCTGGCCGACATCGTGCGCGACCTTGGCGACCGCTACGCCGGTGTCTATTCGGGCATCACCGCCCACTCGCCGCGGCCCTGCGTCATCGAGGGCGCCAGGCTCGCCCGCGAGGCCGGCGCCGATCTCCTGGTCGCGGTGGGCGGCGGCTCGGCGATCGACGCCACCAAGGTGATGCTGATCGCGCTGTGGCAGGACGCCACCAGGATCGAGGACCTCGACCTCTACCGCGCCGGCCGGCCGAAGGAGGGCGCGGCCCCGCCGGCCGAGTCCATCAGGCCGCCCGCCGATGCAATCCGCATGATCGCCGTGCCGACGACGCTGTCGGCTGCCGAGTTCAACGCCTACGCCGGCATCAGCGATCCGCGCCACGGCATCAAGGAGAGCTTCGGCCATCGGCTGATCGTGCCGCGGGTGATCGTGCTCGATCCCGCCGCGACGCTCGCCACGCCGATGGATCTCATGCTGTCGACCGGCCTGAAGGCCGTCGATCACGCCGTCGAGCGGCTGTGCTCGCAGCAGGCCCATCCCTTCGTGCTGGGCACCGCGACCGAGGCGCTGAAGCTCCTGAGCCGCGCGCTGCCCGCCCACAAGGAGCGGCCCGAGGACATGGAGACGCGGCTCGACCTGCAGTTCGGCATGTGGCTGTCGATCGGCGCCGGCACGTCGGGCGTGGGCGTGGGCGCGAGCCACGGCATCGGCCACGTGCTGGGCGCGGCCTGCCACGTGCCGCACGGCCATACCTCCTGCGTGATGCTGCCTTCGGTGCTGCGCTGGAACCTGCCGGCCAATGCCGACCGGCAGAAGCGGGTGAGCGAGGCGTTCGGCAAGCCCGCAACGCCCGCGGCCGATCTCGTGGCGGGGCTGGTGAAGGCGCTCGGCCTGCCGGGCCGGCTGTCGGAGGTCGGCGTCGGCAGGGAGCGTTTTCGCGAGATTGCCGAGAAGTCGATGCATGACCGCGCCGTGCTCAACAATCCGCGGCCGATCAAGGGCCCGGCCGAGGTGATGGAGATCCTGGAGCTCGCGGCATGAATGACCTCATGAAATCTTCTCGTGGAGAGCAGGCTTTTCACGCCGTCGCTCGACGACGATCTTTGGATCGACACGTCAGAAGCAAGGTGACGCCATGACCTCCGTTCAAGTTGCCGCGCCGACCCGATCCGTGGCGCCCCGGCCGTGGGTCGACGCGCCGGTCAACTATCTCGCCGATCTCAGCGTCAAGCCGGTGACCTACAATCCGCCGCCGGGCACCGGCGTGCCGCGCCGGGTCGGCAACTACCGCGACTTCACGGTGCGCATCCACGATGCCCGGCCGATCGCGCGCGAGCTGTCGCTCGACCGCCAGGCCTTCATCCTGACGCAGCACGACACCCTGATGCGCGATTTCTACGACGACGAGGAAGTGCGCACGAGGTACTACGCCGAGGTCGAAGCGCTGATCAAGCGCCAGACCGGTGCGGCCAAGGTCGTCGTGTTCGACCATACCGTGCGCACGGCGGATCGCGCCGTCGAGCGCGGCCTGCGCACGCCGGTGCGCAGCGTGCACAACGACTACACCGAGAAGTCGGGCCCGCAGCGCGTGCGCGACCTGCTGCCGCCCGACGAGGCCGCGGTGCGGCTCGAGAAGCGCTTCGCCGAATACAATGTCTGGCGCAACATCGCCCACGAGCCGATCGAGATGGCGCCGCTGGGCTTCGTCGATGCCGCCAGCATCGCGCCGCGCGATCTCGCGGTGTGCGACCTGGTCTATGCCGACCGCACCGGCGAGATCTACCAGGGCGTCTACAATGCCGACCACCGCTGGTGCTACTTCCCGCGCGATGACGCGGGACGAGGCCATCCTGATCAAGTGCTACGACTCCGCTGAGGGACGGCCGCGCGCGCTTCTCGCTGCATTCGGCGTTCGACGATCCGACCTCGCCGGCCGACGCCAGGCCGCGCCAGAGCATCGAGGCGCGGGCCTTCGCCTTCTTCGATTGAGCTAGCTAGGACCGCGCGATCGTCTCGAGGTGCTCGGCCAGTTCCTCGGGATCGCTGAAGAAGGGCGAGTGGCCGCACTCCATGGTGATGACCGTGCACGGCGTCATCTTCACCATGAGGCGCTGCAGCTTGATGCGGATGGCGTTGTCGTGCGTGCACTGGATGTACCAGCGCGGCACCGAGCCGAAGCGCTCCTCGGTGAGCGTGACCGGCGTGGTCGAGATGGAGATCGGCTGCGGCCGCAGCCGCTCCATGCCGCGGTAGCGGTCCTCCGGCGAGACGTCGGCATAGAACAGCGCCGGCAGCTTGTCGCGCGCGAAGGTGTAGGTGAGTCCGTCCGGGCTGACCTGGCGCGCCAGCCGGAACATCGTATCGGGCTCGAGCGAGGTCATGTCCTTGCCGGTCTTGCCGGACGGCGGCAGCAGGGCGCAGAGATAGACCAGCGCCTTGAGCTTGCGCCGCCGCGCCTCGGCGAGCTGGCTGATGGTGATGCCGCCCAGCGAGTGGCCGACCAGCACCACGGGCTCGTCCATCTTGTCCAGGAGCCGCGACAGCTTCTCGACGTTGTCGGCGAGGGTGACGTTGGCGGGCGGCGTGTGGTCCTTGCCCAATCCCGGCAGGTCGGGGGCGCAGACGCGATGGCCGTTGGCCTCGAGGAGCGGCGCCACCTTCTCCCATATCCAGCCGCCCGTGCAGGCGCCGTGGACCAGCATGAACGTCGCCACGCCGTCAGCTCCGGCCGACGACGGTGCGCGCGCCGGGCGCAGGCACGAAGAAGTCCGGCATCAGGGGCGTGCCGGGCGAGACGGCGTACTTGTCGAGATCGGTCACGCCTTCGGCCGCCAGCACCTCGTCGTCGATGAAGAAGTTGCCGGTGCAGTCGCGCGCCGGCCGGCTGAGGATGGCATGGGCCGCGTCGGCCATGATCTCGGGCTTGCGGCAGCGCTTCATGCCGTCCTCGCCGCCCAGCACGTTCTGGATGGCGGCGGTGGCGATGCCGGTGCGCGGCCACAGGCAGTTGAAGGCGATGCGTCCCTTGCCCTGGGCATCGCCCGCGAACTCCGCCGCCATCGCCCAAGCGTAGACCGACATGCCGAACTTGGCGAGCGTGTAGGCCGCGTGATTGGCGAACCACTTCACGTCGAAGTCGAGCGGCGGCGAGAGGTTGAGCACGTGGGGGTTCTCGGCCTTCAGCAGGTGCGGGATGCATTTCTGCGAGACCAGGAAGGTGCCGCGCGCGTTGATCTGGTGCATGAGGTCGTAGCGCTTCATCGGCGTGGCGAGCGTGCCGGTGAGGCTGATGGCGCTGGCATTGTTCACCAGGATGTCGATGCCGCCGAACCTCGCGACGGTCTCGGCCACCGCCATCTCGACGCCCTGCTCGTCGCGGATGTCGCAGGGCAGCGGCAGCGCCTTGCCGCCGGCCTGCTCGATCGCCTCGGCCGCGGTGAAGATCGTGCCCGGCAATCGCGGGTCGGGCTTCACGGTCTTGGCGGCGATGGCGATGTTGGCGCCGTCGCGCGCGGCGCGCAGCGCGATGGCCAGACCGATGCCCCGGCTGGCGCCGGTCACGAACAGCGTCTTCCTACCCAGGCTCATGGCGTCCCCAAGAATCCTCGGGCTCTATAGCCGGCCGCCGGAAGGGCCGCTAGTCCGGGAGGCGCGCAGGGGAGGCATGCATGGAGCCGTGCCTCGGCGAGGACGCAACTTGCACGCGCCATACGAAACGCCGCCGGGCGCGACCGAAGCAGCCCATGAAACACGACCCGACCGTCGTTCAGCGCCATCGCAGCACCGAGCGCTCGACCATGCCGAGCCCCCACGAGATCAGCAAGCCGAAGATCGACAGCACGACCACGCCGGCCAGCAGCTGGTCGGTCTGCATCAGGTTGCCGGCGGTCAGCACGAAGGCGCCGATGCCGTGCTGGGCGCCGATCATCTCGGCCGCCACCACCAGCAGCAGCGCCACCGAGGCGGAGATGCGGAAGCCCGCCAGGATGCCGGGCATGGCGCCGGGCAGCAGGATCTTGGCCACGATGTCGGTCGTCGGCAGGCCGAAGCTCTGGCCCATGCGGATCAGGTTGCGCGGCACCGAATTGCAGGCGCTGTAGGCCGAGATCACCGTCGGAAAGAAGACGCCGAGCGCGATGGTGGCGACCTTGGCGGGCTCGCCGATGCCCAGCCACAGGATGAGGAGCGGCAGCAGCGCGATCTTGGGGATGGGAAACAGCGCCGAGACGATCGGCAGGCCGGCCGCGCGCGCCGCCGAGAAGATGCCCATGGCGAGCCCGACGGCCAGCCCCGCGGCGGTGCCGATGATCCAGCCCGGCACGATCCGCTTGAGCGAGGCCGTGACGTGCTCGACCAGGGTGCCGTCGAGCCACAGGCTGACCAGCGCGCGCACGACGGCGGCGGGGCTCGGCATGAAGAGCGCCGGCAGCAGGCCCGCGCTCGACGCCGCCTGCCAGGCCGCGATCAGCAGGGCGAACATCAGCCACGGCAGCAGCCGGCGCGGCACCGGATTGAAGCCGCCGCCGCGAAAGGGAACCGGCTGCCGCTCAGACATGCTGGATCTCGCGGTCGGCGGTGGCGGCCTCGTCGCGGATCAGCGACCACAGGCGCGTATGCACGTCGCGCAGCAGGCGGGCATGCTCGGCGCGGCCGCGCTCGGCCACCGGCACCTCGATGCGCAGGATGTCGCGAATGCGGCCGGGCCGGCGCGACAGCACGACGACCCGGTCGGCGAGCCGCGCCGCCTCCTCGAGATTGTGGGTCACGTAGACGCGCGTGCTCTTCTCGCGCGCCCAGATCGCCAGCAGGTCCTCCATCAGGAGCTCGCGGGTCTGCGCGTCGAGCGCCGACAGGGGCTCGTCGAGCAGCAGCACGGCCGGCCGCACGACCAGGGCGCGGGCGATGCCGACGCGCTGGCGCATGCCGCCGGAGAGCTGCTTGGGATAGGCGGCGGCGAACTCGGCCAGGCCGGTCAGGGCGAGCGCCGCCCGCACGCGCTCCGTGCGCTCGGACGCGCCGAGCGCGCGATGCTCGATCGCCAGCGCCACGTTGTCGGCGACGCTGCGCCAGGGCAGCAGCGCGAAGTCCTGGAAGACGTAGGTGAAGGGATTGAGCGAATCCGACGGCGGCGCGCCCGACAGGGTGACGCGGCCCGAGGTGGGCTGCAGCAGGCCGCCCAGGATGCCGAGCAAGGTCGACTTGCCGCAGCCCGAGGGACCGATCAGGGCGACGGTCTCGCCGTCGGCGATGTCGAGCGAGAGGTCGGCGAGGGCCTCGACCGCGCCGTAGCGGTGGGAGACCTTCTCAATGTGCAGCGGCATCGGCCGCCATTGTTACCAGAATCGTGCGGTTGGACACCTGCTGCCCTTCCGCGACCGCCACCGATTCGATCCTGGCATCGAGCGCGGCCTTGAGCTGGTGCTGGATCTTCATGGCTTCGAGCACGATCAGCGTCTGGCCGCGCGTGACGCTGTCGCCCGCCGCGACCTTGATGGCGACGATGCGGCCGTCCATCGGCGCGCGCAGCTTGCCGTCGCTGCCGGCCGCCGCCGCGGCGGGCGGCGCATAGGTCTTGTCCGTGAAGCGGACGGTGAGCGCATCGAGATCGACCAGGATGTCGTCGCCGTCGATGTGGAAAGGCGTCGTGCCGTCGAGCGCGGCGACGTCGGCCGGCGTCACCTGGACCGTGCGTTCGACCGCCCCGACGGCGAGCCTGATCGGCGTCGGCTCGGGATTGGAGTTGCGCCAGCCGCGCAGCGCCGGCGGATAGCGCTCGGCCGACTGGCGCCAGAGCAGCGCCGCCGCCAGCCGCCAGTGACGGTCCGTCACTTCGGGCGGGGTCAGGGCCGCGCCGGAAAAGTGCTCGTCGATGAAGGCGGTCGTCGCCTTGCCGGCCGCGAACTCGGGCTGCTCCAGCAGCCGGATCAGGAAATGCCGGTTGGTCGTCGGTCCCAGCACCACGGTCTCGCTGCAGCGCGCGCACCAGCCGCATGCGCGCCTCCTCGCGCGTGGCGCCGTGGGCGATCAGCTTGGCGATCATGGGATCGTAGAAGGGCGAGATCGCGAGCCCGTCCTTCATGCCGTGGTCGACGCGCATGCCGGCGCCGGTCGCGGGGCGCCAGGCGTCGATGCGGCCGGTCTGCGGCAGGAAGCCGGCATAGGCGTCCTCGGCATAGAGGCGGGCCTCGATGGCATGGCCCGAGAATTTCACCTGGGCTTGCGCGAGCGGCAGCTTCTCGCCGGCCGCGACCTTGAGCTGCCAGGCCACGAGATCCTGCCCGGTGATCGCCTCCGTCACCGGATGCTCGACCTGCAGGCGGGTGTTCATCTCCAGGAAGTAGAAGGCGCCGTCGGCGGCCAGCAGGAACTCGACCGTGCCGGCGCCGCGATAGCCGATGGCGCGCGCGGCGGCGACGGCGGCCGCGCCCATGCGGCCGCGCAGGTCGGCGTTGACGGCGGGAGAGGGCGCCTCCTCGATCACCTTCTGGTGGCGGCGCTGCATCGAGCAGTCGCGCTCGCCGAGATGGATGACGTTGCCGTAGGCATCGGCGAACACCTGGATCTCGACATGGCGCGCGTCGACGACGGCCTTCTCCAGGATCAGCTCGCCCGAGCCGAAGGCGCTTTGGGCCTCGTTGCGCGCGCCGTGGATGGCGTCGACGAGGTCGGCGTCGCGTTCGACCAGCCGCATGCCGCGGCCGCCGCCGCCGGCCGCGGCCTTGACCATCACCGGCAGGCCGATCTTGCGCGCCTCCTTCTCCAGGGCGGCGTCGCTCTGGTCGGCGCCCTGATAGCCCGGCACGCAGGGCACGCCGGCATCGATCATGCGGCGCTTGGCGGCGGCCTTGTTGCCCATGGCGGCGATGGCGGCCGGCGGCGGGCCGATGAAGACCAGGCCGGCCTTCTCGCAGGCGTCGGCGAAGGTCTCGTTCTCCGACAGGAAGCCGTAGCCGGGATGGATGGCGTCGGCGCCCGATTTGTGGGCCGCTTCGAGGAGGCGGTCGATGCTGAGATAGCTCTCGCCCACCAGCGACGGCCCGATCCGGACGGCCTCGTCCGCGAAGGCGACGTGCGGCGCCTCCCTGTCGGCGTCGGAATAGACCGCCACGGTGCGATAGCCCATCGCCCTGGCCGTGCGCATGATCCTCCAGGCGATCTCGCCGCGATTGGCGACCATGATCTTGCTGAAGCTCATTTCAGGGGACGCCCGTCGGTCGTGTAGTAGCCGGCGCCGCGTGCATCCTCGCGGTACATCATGCCGATGTCGGGGTAGTGCGCGACCTCCTGGTTCGTGCGCGTGCCGACTTCCAGGACGCGGGCGACCGCGGCGGAGCGATTGACCAGGTGATGGCCGTTGCCGGAGCCGGCGCGGAACCCCGCCGTCATGCCGGGCGTGAGGCGGGTCTCGCCTTCGTCCGTCACCAGCGTGACCTCGCCTTCGAGCACATAGATCAGCTCATCCTGCCGCTCGTGCCAGTGCCGCTGGGACGACCAGGCGCCCGGCGGCAGCTCGAGGAGATTCACCCCGAACTGCGTTAGGCCGAACGCATCTGCCAGGCGCCGGCGGCTGCGCGGCCGGCAGGGAGCGTCGTGCGGCGGCGGGTAGCCCGATCCTGTGCGCGCCGGAAGATCGATCGCGCCGAGCGCAACGGGTGTCGCCATCTGGATGTCCTCTCCTGCTGCTCGTCCGGTCACTCGACGGCCCATTTCGGCGGCCGCTTCTCGGCGAAGGCGCGCAGGCCCTCGGCGGCCTCGGGGCTGCGCCGCGCCTCGGCGAACCGGTCGGCGGCGAAGTCGAGCACCGCCGACAGGGGCTCGCTGCCGACCTTCTGGATCACCGCCTTGGTGAGCGCGTTGGCGAGCGGCGCGCAGCGGTCGACCTGCTTCAGGATCTCTTCCAGCTTGGCGTCGAGCGCGGCGGCATCCTTCACCAGGTGATGCACGATGCCCAGGCGATAGGCCTCGGGTCCCTTGAAGCGCGCGGCGGTCAGCGCGAGGTGCCGCGTCTGCGGCACGCCGATGCGCGCGGCGACGAAGGGCGCGATCTGCGCCGGCACGATGCCGATCGCCGTCTCGCTCATGGCAAAGCCTGCGTCCTCGGTGCAGATCGCCACGTCCGACACGCACAGCAGGCCGAAGCCGCCGGCGATGGCGTAGCCCTCGACGGCCGCCACCACGACTTGCGGCGTGGTGTTCACCATCTCGAGGAAGGTGCCGAACTCGCGGTTGTTGAGCGCGATCGGATCCTTCTCGCCGGGCCGCGGCCTGTCGCCGAAGCTCTGCTCCATGTTCTTGAGGTCGGCGCCGGCGCAGAAAGTGCCGCCGGCGCCGCGCAGGATCACGACCTTGATGTCGTGCCGGTCGCGCAGGTTCTGGAACACCGTGCGCAACTCGCCGATCAGCGTCGGGTTGAGCGCGTTCTTGACCTGCGGCCGGTTCAGCGTGACGTGCAGGCGCGAACGCTCGCGGCGCAGCAGCAGGGTTTCGTACTTGGAGGCGAACTCGGGCATGATATCCCCCATCAGCGGTTCTCCAGCCGCGGCAGCGTACCCATGAGCTTCGAAATGATCTGCAGCATGACCTCGTCGGCGCCGCCGCCGATCGAGGCCAGCCGCGAATCGCGGAAGGCGCGCGCGGTCGGCGACTCCCAGAGATAGCCCGCGCCGCCCCAATATTGCAGGCAGCCGTCGGTCACCAGTCGCACCATGCGGCCGGCCTTGAGCTTGGCCATCGAGGCCAGCATGGTGACGTCGGTGCCCTCGAGATATTCCTCGCAGGCGCGATAGCAGAGCGAGCGCACCAGCTCGACCTCGGTGCGCAGCTCGGCGAGCTTGAAATGGATCACCTGGTTGTCGAGCAGCGGCCGGCCGAACACCTTGCGCTCGCGGGTGTATTCGACGGTCTGGTCGATCAGCCGCTCCATGCCGACCACGGCGGAGATGGCGCCCCACAGCCGCTCCTCCTGGAACTGCTGCATCTGGTAGACGAAGCCCATGCCCTCCTGGCCGATCAGGTTCCTGACCGGCACCTTGACCTCGTCGAAGAAGATCTGCGCGGTGTCGGAGCTGCGCATGCCGAGCTTGTCGAGCTTCTTCACGACCTGCACGCCCTTGGTCTTCATCGGCAGGCAGATCAGCGACTTGTTCTTGTGGACCGGTCCCTCGCCGGTGCCGGCGAGCAGGCACATCCAGTCGGCCTGGGTGCCGTTGGTGGTCCACATCTTGCCGCCGTTGATCACCCAGTCGCCGCCGACCTTGCGGGCGGTCGTCTTGATCGAGGCGACGTCCGAGCCCGCGCCCACTTCGGAGACGCCGAGGCAGGCGACGTAGTCGCCGGCGATCGAGGGCGCCAGGAACTCCTTGCGCAGCTCGTCGCTGCCGTAGCGCGCGAGCGCCGGCGTCGCCATGTCGGTCTGCACGCCGATCGCCATGGGGACGGAGCCGCAATCGATGTGGCCCAGCTCCTCGGCCATCACCATGGCGTAGGAATAGTCGAGCCCCATGCCGCCGTACTCGACGGGCTTGTTGATGCCGAGCAGGCCGGCATCGCCCAGCTTCTTGAAGACCTCGTGGGCCGGGAAGATGCCGTCCTCTTCCCATTTGTCGACATGCGGATTGATGTCCTTGTCGATGATGGCGCGCAGCGTGCGGCGGATCTCGGCGTGTTCAGGCGTGAATTGCATTCGTCTTCTCCTCGGAGCGCGGACCTCCAGGTCGCTCATGATCATGATGCGGACCTGGAGCTCCGCGCTCCGGTTCATCGATTGCCCAGCCGGGGCAGGGTGCCCATCAGCTTGGAGATGATCTGCAGCATGACCTCGTCGGCGCCGCCGCCGATCGAGCCCAGCCGGCCGTCGCGGTAGCTGCGCGCCACCGGATTGTCCCACAGGTAGCCGGCGCCGCCCCAGTATTGCAGGCAGGCGTCCGACACCTCGCGGCGCAGGCGGCCGGCCTTGAGCTTGGCCATCGAGGCCAGCATGGTGACGTCGGTGCCGGCGAGATATTCCTCGCAGGCGCGCCAGACCAGCGAGCGCAGCGCCTCGACCTCGCTCTTGAGCTCGGCCAGGCGGAAATGGATGACCTGGTTGTCGAGCAGCGGCCGGCCGAACACCTTGCGCTCGCGCGTGTACTCGATGGTGGCGTTGATGATGCGGTCGCAGCCCATCAGCGTGCCGGCGCCGGCCCACAGCCGCTCCTCCTGGAACTGCTGCATCTGGTAGATGAAGCCCGAGCCCGGCTCGCCGATCGTGTAGCGCACCGGCACCTTCACCTCGTCGAAGAAGGTCTGCACGGTGTCGGAGGCGCGCATGCCGAGCTTGTCGAGCTTCTTCACGATCTGCACGCCCTTGGTCTTCATCGGCACGACGATCAGCGACTTGTTCTTGTGCACCGGGCCGTCGCCGGTGTTGGCCAGCAGGCACATCCAGTCGGCCTGCGCGCCGTTGGTCGTCCACATCTTGCCGCCGTTGATCACCCAGTCGCCGCCGACGCGGCGGGCGGTGGTCTTGATCGAGGCGACGTCCGAGCCGGCGCCGGTCTCCGACACGCCGAGGCAGGCGACGTAGTCGCCGCTGATCGACGGCGCCAGGAACTCAGCGCCGCAGCTCGTCGCTGCCGTAGCGGGCCAATGCCGGCGTCGCCATCGAGATCTGCACGCCGGTCGCCATCGGGATCGAGCCGCCATTCACCAGGCCGAGCGATTCCGAGCAGATCATGGCGTAGGAGAAGTCCAGCCCCGAGCCGCCGAACGCGACCGGCTTGTCGACGCCCAGAAGGCCGGCGTCGCCCATCTTCTTGAACAGCGCGTGGGCGGGGAAGGCGCCTTCCTTCTCCCACTCGTCGACATTGGGATTGATCTCGCGATCGATCAGCGTCTTCCAGGTCTGGCGCAGCGCCTCGTGCTCGGGGGTGAACTTCATTCTTACATCCTTGCGACGCCGAAGGTGATGGGATTGAGCGGCCGCACCAGCAATTCGCGGGCGATCGACAGGGTGAAGGCCAGAATGCGGCGCGTGTCGCGCGGATCGATGATGCCGTCGTCCCACAGATGCGCGGTGCCGTAGAGCGCCGTCGATTCGCGGTCGAACTGGTCGACGATGCCCTTGTACATCTTGTCGATCTGCTCCTTCGGCGGCTCCTTGCCCTCGCGCAGGAACTTCTGCTCGGTCACGGTCTTCATCACGCCGGCGGCCTGCTCGCCGCCCATGACGGCGGTGCGGCTGTTGGGCCAGGCGAAGATGAAGCGCGGATCGTAGGCGCGGCCGCACATGCCGTAGTTGCCGGCGCCGAAGCTGCCGCCGATCACGATGGTGATCTGCGGCACGGTGGCGTTGGCCACCGCCTGGATCATCTTGGAGCCGTGCTTGACGATGCCGCCGCGCTCGGCCTCGGTGCCGACCATGTAGCCGGTGGTGTTCTGCAGGTAGACGATCGGCGTGCCCTGCTGGCAGCAGAGCTGGATGAACTGCGCGGCCTTGACCGCGCCCTTGGTGGTGATCGGGCCGTTGTTGCCGATGAAGGCCACCGGCTCGCCCTCGATCTCGGCCCAGCCGCAGATCGTCTGCTGGTCGTAGAGGCCCTTGAATTCGAGGAAGTCCGAGCCGTCGACCAGGCGGGCGATGACCTCGCGCACGTCGTAGGGATCCTTGTGCGAGGGCGGCACGACGCCGCACAGCTCGTCGATGTCGTAGAGCGGCTCCTTGAACGGCCTGGCCGTGCGCGGCGGCAGCCTGTCGTTCCAGTGCCATTTGGCGATCACCTCGCGCGCCATGCGGATGCCGTCGGCGTCGTTCTCCGCCATCCATTCGGCGACGCCCGAGACGGTGGCGTGCATCTCCGCGCCGCCCAGCTCCTCGTCGGTGGCGATCTCGCCGGTGGCGGCCTTCAGGAGCGGCGGGCCGGCCAGGAACACCTTGGCCTGGTTGCGCACCATGATGACGTAGTCGGAAAGGCCGGGCAGGTAGGCGCCGCCCGCCGTCGACGAGCCGTGCACCACGGTGACCTGCGGGATGCCGCGCGCCGACATGCGCGCCTGGTTGGCGAAGCCGCGGCCGCCCGGCACGAAGATCTCGGCCTGGTAGAGGAGGTTGGCGCCGCCCGATTCGACGAGGTGCACCAGGGGCAGCTTGTTCTCCATCACGATCTGCTGGACGCGCTGGCCCTTGCGCTGGCCCGAGGGCGCCACGGTGCCGCCCTTGATGGCGCTGTTCGAGGCGCTCACCACGCAGCGCACGCCCTCGACATAGCCGATGCCCGCGACCGAGCCGCCGCCGGCGCTCGATCCGTCCTTGTCGTCGTGCATGCGGTAGCCGGCGAGCGGCATCAGCTCGAGAAAGGGCGCGCCACGATCGAGCAGCAGCGCGATGCGCTCGCGCGGCATGAGCTGCTTGCGCTTGGCGAACCGTTCGCGCGACTTCTCCGACGTGGCCTGCACGCTGGCCTCGGCCTCGCGGAACTCGGCGATGGCGGCCAGCATCTTCTCGCGATTGCGCCTGTAGTCGTCGCTGTTGCGATCGATCTGGCTTTCGAGGATCGGCATGGTCAGTACCGTCTATCGCTGACGGGTGAGGCGCAACTGTCACCCCGAGCGCAGCGAGGGGCCTTTGAAGCCGCGGGAAAGGTCCCTCGCTGCGCTCGGGATGACAGCGGACACGTATCAGGCGCTTGTGATTCCATGCGCTAGCCGCCCAGCACTTTGGGCGTCGTGGCCAGATGGAAGCCGTTGAAGGGCCGCGAGCGGTCCGTCTTCGGCAGCTCCATGGAGCGGTTGCCCAGCGGCACGCCGCCGTCGATGCGGATCTCGGTGCCGGTGATGTAGGCAGCGGCGTCGCTCAGCAGGAAGCAGACCACGGCCGAGACCTCGCTTTCGGTGCCCAGCCTTCCGAGCGGGCAGTAGCCCTTGAGCTTGGGGATCTGTTCCTTGAACTCGCCCTGGTAGGTGTCCATGCCCGACGAGGCGATCCAGCCCGGCGACACCGCGTTCACCCGCACGCCGGCGGGCGCCCATTCGAAGGCCAGCGTCATGGTGAGGTTCACCATGCCGGCGCGCGCCGCGCCGGTATGCGCCATGTTGGGAAAGCCGTTCCGCATGTCGGCCGCCATGTTCACGATCGAGCCGCCATGCTTCTCCATCGACTGCGTGAAGACCTCGCGGCTGACGATGAAGCCGCCGGTGAGGTTGTTGCGCACCACGACGTCGAAGCCCTTGGCGCTCATGGCGGCGGCGGGCGAGGGGAACTGGCCGCCGGCATTGTTGAACAGGCCGTGGATGCGGCCGTTCCTCGCCACGATCGCGGCCACCGCCTCCTTGACCTGCGCCTCCTCGCGGATGTCGAAGGCGTGCGTCTCGCAGGAGCCGCCAGAGCTCTCGATCTCGCCTTTCACCGTGGCGAGCTTGTCGGGCTTGCGGCCGGTGATCACGACATGCGCGCCCAGCGCTGCGATCTCGTGCGCCGTGCAGCGGCCGATGCCGCTGCCGCCGCCGGTGACGACCACGGTCTGGCCTTCAAACAATCCCGGTTTGAAGACCGAGCGATACGACATGTTTCCTCCGACGGCCTGAACGGCCGTTTATCGGCCTGTAGTTGACGTTTACGTAAAGGTCAAGTAAGCCCCCGGGAACCATCGGCCGACCGGAGGACATCGCCATGACCTTGCAGGAACTCACCGCGAAAATGAAGGAAGGTGCGTCGAAGAAGTCGGCCTTCGGCAACACCGTGAAGTTCGCGACGGACCAGGGCGTCGTCTATATCGACGGCAACCAGAACCCGCCCGCCGTCACCAACGACGACAAGGCCGCCGACTGCACCATCAAGATGGATTTCAGCGACTTCACCGACATGATCGGCGGCAAGCTCGACGGCATGACGGCCTTCATGACCGGCAAGCTCAAGATCGAAGGCGACATGGGCGTCGCCATGAAGCTGCAGAGCATCCTGAAGTAGTCGCACCTGGAATGGCGCACGGCGGGTTTCCGCAGTTCCCGCAAGTGCCGATCGATTTCTTGTTGTGCTGACTCACATGGCCTGCCCCCCAGATATGGAGTCGCCGGACGTCGAAGGGCGATGCGACCGGCGTGAACTGGACTTTAGTGACACTGTAGAAAAAGTCAAGTGATATTGATCGGCGCCGCCGGAATCGACAGCCGGAGTTTCTGCGCACCATAGGGCGCAGAAACTCGGCGCCTTGGAAGGCTATGACGCCTTGCTCCTGTGATAGTGGCGCCGCGCCTTGGCGCGGTTGCCGCAGGCCTGCATGGAGCACCAGCGCCGCTTGCCGGCGCGGCTGTCGTCGAGGAACAGCCAGCCGCATTCGGGATTGGCGCAGCGCTTGACGCGGCCCAGGCGCGGGCCGGCCAGAAGGTCGCCGGCCGACCACAGGACCGGCGCCAGCAGCGCCAGCGCCGTTCCCGACTTCACATCGACCTCCCAGCCGTAGGCGCCGCGCTCGCGTCGGAGCGTCGTGCGCGCCGGCGCCGCTGCCAGCGCGCGGTTCAGCGCCTCGAGGTCGCGCGCGGCAGGGGGCTTGGCCTGCGCCTCGGTGTCGAACAGGCGGTGCAGCGTCTCGCGCAGCTCGATCGCACGCTCGAACTCGCGCCGCGACGGCGCCCTGGCCGGGCGCAGGCCGCCGTTGGCGGCGCTCCAGGCCGCAAGGTCCTCCGGCGCGTTCAGCGTCTCGGTGGGCTCGGCCTGGCCGCGCCAGAAGCGCGTATTGGCGAAATCCAGGCAGAGATCGGGGCGGGCCATCCAACGCACTTAATAACCGGTTGAGCGGTTGACAAGCGGGCCGTGTCTTCTTAACCATATAACCAGTTATCTAGTTATAAAGGAGGAAGCCATGTTCGACCATGTTTCCATCGGCGTCAGCGACATCGCCCGCTCGAAGAAGTTCTACGACGCGGCGCTCACGCCGCTGGGCTTCAGCCGGCTGAGCGACGGCGAGACCTCGCTGGGCTATGGCGACAAGTCGGTCGCGCTGTGGCTCGGCGCCACCAGCACGCCGGTCAAGGCCGACACGGGTTCCGGCCTGCATTTCTGCTTCGCCGCCAGGGACCGCGCCGCGGTCGACGCCTTCCACGCCGCGGCGCTCAAGGCGGGCGGCAAGGACAACGGCAAGCCCGGCCTGCGGGCCGACTACGGGCCCCAGTACTACGCCGCCTTCGCCATCGATCCCGACGGCTATCGCCTGGAAGCCCATTGCGGGACGTGAGCTCGCGCGCGCCGATCTTGCGGCGATGACGACCCAGACCGTGGACACCGCGACGGCAGCCGAGGAGGCTGCCGTCTTCGCCATCCTGACCCTGGCCTTCAGCAGCGATCCCGCCACGCGCTGGACCTGGCCCGAGCCCAGGGCGTTCATCGACGCCTTTCCGCGTTTCGCCAAGGCCTTCGGCGGTCGGGCGCGATCGGCATCGGCGACACGCGCACGCTCGACCTCGATCTGCGGCTGGGCTGGCAGCACGACTATGCCGACACCAGCCGGCCGATCACGGCGGCGCTGAGCGGCGCACCCACCGCGGCCTTCACGGTGTACGGCGCCACGCCGCAGCGCGATGCGGCCGTCATCGGCTTCACCGCCAAGACGCAGGTCGCCGCGGCCACCCAGCTCTACCTGCGCTACGACGGCGACATCGGCTCCGGCACCGACAACCATGCCGTCAATCTCGGCGTGCGCGTCTCCTGGTAGGGCGGCCGATCAGGCGCCCGTGATCTCCTTCAGCAGGCTGAAGAAGCCGCGCTTGCGGGACGACGAGATCGTCCAGTCCACGGGCAGCGACTGGAAGCCGTCCTCGAAGCGCTCGCGGATGCGGCGGTAGTCGAAGAAGCCCCAACTTGCGCCGCTTTCGATGGCGGCGACGAAATGATTGTCGCGCTTGTCGAAGTCGTAGTGATCGTCCTCGTTGTAGACGATCGGCTGGCCGCGATAGCCTGAAGCGGCGCGCCAGCGCGCGACCTGCAGGCGGATGCCGTGCGGGCTGGGCTGCATGGGCCCGTCGGGCCCGTGGACGGGATTGCCGTGCGGCAGGAGAAAGTCGGCGGCTGCAAGGATTGCCGCGGGCGGCGCGCCAAGCGTGATCAGGCTGGTGCCGACCAGCAGACGGCCGGCGCCGCGTGCCTTGGCCAGGGCGATGAGCTCGTGGCAGCGCGCGGCCGCGATGATGTCGTGAGCGAACACCGGCAAGTCGACCTCGTTGCCGATTTCCAGCAACACGTTGCCGGCCTTGCGCGCGGCAAGCCAGTCGACGGCGTTGGCGACCGCAGCCTTGACCGCGGCTTCGTCCCGCAGGGTGCCGCTCTGCTTGCCGTAGAACAGGCCGAGGATCACCACCATGCCCAGCCGGTCGCAGGCGGCGATCACCTTCTCGAGCCGCGCGGTCCAGCCGGGTTTCAGCGCGCCGTCGGGGGCAAAGCCGCCGATCTTCCACGGCTGGTGCCAGGAATAGCCCTGCGGGCTGCCGCCCTGCAGGTTGAGGCAGACCGCGAGCAGGCCGTGCGCGCGATAGCTCGGGAGCGCGGCGATGAATTCGCGCGTATTGCGCTCGGCATCCCACTCGTCGTCGGCATAGGACCAGGCGCCGCGTGTCGACGGATTTTCGTCGTCGGCGATGGCGTTGGCCATGCGGCTGTTGAACAGCAGGCCCTCGATGCGATGGCCGTTCCAGGAGCGACCGGCGTAGGTCGGCGTGCCGTCGAGGGCGAAGCCGCCGTTGGTGATGGAGACGGTTGTGGTCATGTCGGCGGCATCTCTTCCTCCCCAGCGAAGCTGGGGAGGTGGCCGAAGGGCCGGAGGGGTCATGTGCGGTGACAATCATGAGCATGACCCCTCCGCCCGCTGCGCGGGCACCTCCCCATCGCGGGACGCGATGGGGAGGGAAGCATTGCGTTCTAAAACCCGACCGCCGCGCCGTCGCGCCGGCTCTCGGAGGCGGCGAGGTAGGGGCCGCCCTCGGGGAAGCGCCAGATGATCTGGCTGGAGCCGAAATCGAAGCTCGGCCACCTGGTGCGCGTGACCTTGTGGCCGCGCGCCTCGAGGCCCTCGACCGTCGCCGCCGGCATGTGCTCCTCGGCCCACACCGTCTTGTCGGTCTCGTGCACGCGCCAGCGCGGGCCGTCGATGGCGGCCTGCGGGTTCTGGCCGTCATCGACGATGCGCGAGAACACCTGCATGTGGCCCTGCGGCTGCATGGCGCCGCCCATCAGGCCGAAGGTCGCGACCGGCCTGCCGTCCTTGGTGATGAAGGCAGGAATGATGGTATGGAACGGCCGCTTGTTCGGCCCGACCTGGTTGGGATGGCCCTCGGTGGTGACGAAGCCCGTGGCGCGGTTCTGCAGCGCAATGCCCGTGCCCGGCACGACGATGCCCGAGCCGAAGCCGGTGTAGTTCGACTGGATCAGCGACACCATCATGCCCGATTCGTCGGCCGCGCCGAGATAGATCGTGCCGCCGTCCTTCGGCGTGCCCGGACCGAAATCCTTGGCCTTCTTCGGGTCGATCAGCCGGGCGCGGCTCTTGAGGTAGTGCTTGTCGAGCATCTGCGCCGGCGTCACTTCCATGAAGCGCGGATCGGCAACGTGGCGCCAGATGTCGGCGAAGGCGAGCTTCATCGCCTCGATGCGGAGATGGGCGACCTCCGGTCCGTCGCAATCGTGGCCGGCGAGATCGAAGTTCTCCAGGATGCCGAGCGCCATGCAGGCGGCGATGCCCTGGCCGCTGGGCGGGATCTCGTGCAGGGTCGTGCCGCGATAGGTGAGGCCGATGGGATCGACCCAGTCGGCCTTGTGCTCGGCAAGATCCTTGCCGCGCAGGGCGCCGCCGGTCTCGCGCGCGTACCTGTCCATCGCCTCGGCCAGCTCGCCGCGATAGAAGGCCTCGCCCCCGGACTCGGCGATCCTGGCCAGCGTCCGTGCCTGGTCGGGGAATTTCCAGATCTCGCCCGGCCGAGGCGCGCGGCCGCCGGGCAGGAAGGCCTTGACCCAGCTCTCCTGGCCCTTCAGCCGGTCGATGGCGCGCTCCCACTGGCGCGCCACCATGTAGGAGACGCGAAAGCCGTCGCTGGCGTATCTGATCGCGGGCTCGAACAGGTCGGCGAAAGGCAGCTTGCCGTAGCGGCCATGCAGCGTCATCCACAGCGACACCGCGCCCGGCGTGGTGACGCTGCCCCAGCCCGTGCTCGGCATGCCGGCCTGGCCCTTGTAGTGGTCGGGCGTCATCAGCGCCGGCGAATGGCCCGAGGCGTTCAGCCCGACGAGCTTCGAGCCGTCCCACAGGATGCAGAAGGCGTCGGCGCCGATGCCGTTCATGGTCGGCTCGACCACGGTGATGGCGATGGCGCTGGCGATCGCGGCATCCACGGCATTGCCGCCGCGCGCCAGCATGCGCAGGCCGGCGGTGGCGGCGAGGTGCTGGGAGGAGGCGACGACGTTGGCGGCGAAGACCGGCAGCTTGCGGGAGGGATAGGGGAAATCGTAGGTGAAAGACGGCACGAAAGTCCTTTCTACTTCTTCTTCGACGCCACGAGCGCCTCGAGGCGCGCCACGAAGCGCGGCGCGAGCAGGAACTGGCGATAGTCCGAATCGCTCTTGCCGAACAGGCGGGAGAGGTCGAAGAGGCCGGAGCCCGCGATCTCGCCCATCCGCCCGGAGAGCGTCACGCGTTCGCCCAGCCGCAGGGTTTTTAGCGCCGCGATGGCGGCGTCGGAAAGCCCCGGCGGCGGCGTGCGCGATCGTGTGGAGAAGATGTCGGCCACCGAACCCGCGAAGGCCAGCGCCCAGTCGTTGAATGCATAGAGCGAAACCTGGCGGCCAATATCGATCGTGACGACGGGCGACTGGGCGTTGCCTTCGATGCGGGTCAGGGTGCCGCACCAGCCGCTGAACGCGCCGACCTTGTCGGCCAGCGCCACGCTCTGCCGGGCCGCCTCCTCGACCTGCAGCGGGTTGTCGGACGCCAGCGCCGGCTTGGCGAGCGACCGCAGCCCGTCGAGGAAGACCTTCTGGGCGGGGTTCTGTTCCTCACACGGCTCGTCGAAGCAGCCGCCCAGCGCCAAGCTTGCGCCGCCGAGGAGGAGGAGACGTCTGGTGTTTCCGTCGTCATACCGGGAGCGCGGACCTCCAGGTCCGCTCATGAACCATGAAGCGGACCTGGAGGTCCGCGCTCCCATGAGGCGTGTCACGGCGATCTGCTTCAAGCCGCCTTGGCCTGGGCCTTGGCGCGCTCTTCGGCCTTGAGCTCCTTCTTGGAGAGCTTGCCGACCGGCGTCTTGGGCAGCTCGGCGCGGATCTCCAGCGCCACCGGCATCTCGTGCTTGCCGATCTTGCCCTCGAGATGCTGCTTCAGCTCCTCGAAGGTGAGCGAGGCGCCGGGCTTCAGCTTGACGAACACCTTGGGCGCTTCCTGGCGGTAGGGATCGGCGATGCCGATCACGATGCACTCGTCGACCGCGGGATGCTCGTAGACGGCTTCCTCGATCATGCGCGGATAGACGTTGTAGCCCGACGAGATGATCAGGTCCTTGGAGCGGTCGACCAGGAACAGCCAGCCATCCTCGTCCATGTAGCCCATGTCGCCGGTGCGCAGCCCCTTCCAGTTGCTGTCGGGATGGCTGAACAGGACCTTCTCGGTTTCCTCCGGCTGCTTCCAGTAGCCCTTCATCACCTGCGGGCCGATGATGCAGACCTCGCCGACATGCTCCTTGCCGGGCGGCAGCACCCGGTCGCCCTTCTCCATGTCGCGGATCTCGATGATCGTGCCCGGCATCGGCACGCCGCACGAGCCGACCCTCCGCACGCTCTTGTCGACCGGGCAGATCGCGCCGGTGGGCGAGGTCTCGGTCAGCCCATAGCCCTCGATCAGGGTGGCGCCGGTCAGCTTCTCGAAGGCCTGCTGCACCTCGACCGGCAGCGGCGCGCCGCCCGACATGCAGATCTTGAGCGACTTCAGGTCCAGCCCCTGCGCCTTGGCGTGCTTGTTGATCGCCGTGTAGAGCGTCGGCACGCCGGGCAGGAAGGTCGGCTTCTTCTTCGCCAGGTCGTTCACGATCAGGTCGATGTCGGGCCGCGGATAGAGGATGAGCTGGTTGCCGTTGCGCACCGCGCCCAGCATGATTCCCGACAGCGCATAGATGTGGAACAGCGGCAGCACGCACACGACCTTCTCGGTGCCCGGCGTGGTGTAGGGCGTCGTCCAGGCCTGGCCCTGGCTCATCGCCGCCACGATGCAGCCGTGGGTCAGCATGGCGGCCTTGGGAAGCCCGGTCGTGCCGCCGGTATATTGCAGCAGCGCCACCTCGTCCCACAGGTTGTCCGGCGCGGGATGGGCGGTGTATCGGCCGTCGTTGGCCAGCAGGTCGGCGAACGCCATGTGCCAGTCGTCGCGCGGCCAGGCCGAGATCTCCTTCTTCTTGGCCAGCGGATAGAGCCAGTTCTTGGGCCACGGCAGGTAGTCGGCGATCGAGCCCACGATCAGCTTGCGGAGCCGCGTCTTGCCGCGCATGGCGGCCATCTTGGGATAGAGCGCCGCGACGTCGAGCGTCACCAGGATGTCGGTCTCCGAATCGCCGATCTTGAATTCGAGCTCGCGCGCGGCGTCGAGCGGGCTGTAGTTCACCACCCGGCCGCCGGCCTTCAGCACGCCGAAGAAGGCGATCAGGTAGTGCGGCGTGTTGGGCAGGTAGAGCCCGACATTGACGCCCGGCCCGACGCCGAGCTTCTGGAAACCGGCCGCCGCCCGGTCCGACGCTTCCTTGTAGTCGCGGAAGGTCATCACCTTGTCGAGGAAGTCGGTGAGGGGCCGATCGGCGAACTGCGCGCAACTCTCCTCGAAGATCCGATGGATGGTCTTCTTCGGGACCTCGAGCGCCCACGTCACGCCGGGTGGATAGCTCTTCTCCCAAGCATAGCGCGCCATTTTTCCCGTTCCTCCCTCGCGCGACTATTGGCGGCGTCCGCCGGAGGGTCAAGGCGAAGGCGGCACGCGGTATTCGTACTCGTACACCGTGCGAAACCCCTGGGCGGCGTAAAGCGGCATCGCCGCGTGGTTGGTGGCGACGACCTGCAGATAGGCGACGCGCGCGCCGCGCAGCCACGCCCAGGCATAGAGGCTTTCGGTGACCTTGCGCGCCAAGCCGCGCCGGCGGGCCTCGGGCATCACCAGCACGTCGAACAGGCCCATATGGTCGCCCTGCACGACGCCGATCGCCGTGGCCATCGGCCGGCCGTCCTGCTCGACCAGGGCGAAGCCGGCGGGAGCAGGCATTGCGGCGAGCATGCGGCGCATGGTGGCGCGATGGCGGGGCTGCACCGGGCTGTGGACTTCGAAGGCGTCGAGCCAGGGCGGCGTCGGTCGAGGATGGACCTGCACCTGCGCATCGGCGGAAAAGGCGTCGCGAAGAGGGCAGGTCTGCAGGAGGCTGCGTTCGATCGGCCGATAGCCGCGGACTGCCAGGCTGTCGGCGATGGCCGCGGGCGCCAAGGGGCTCAGGCGCCAGATCGGCGGCTGGCCGCGCTCGCGATAGGCCGCCTCGAGCACCGAGACGATCTCCGGATCAACTTTAGCATTGTTCTCTAATGAATTGATAGAGTTTGCTCTTTTCGTGTATCCGTCGGCGAATCTCAAGCGTCAGCCGGCCATATCCCGGCTTTCCAGGGCAGGCCAGCCGCGGAACGCCAGCTCCTCCAGGCGCCGCACGGCGGCAAGGTCGAAGGTCCGTGACATCGTGCACAAATTGTGTTAATTTAAAACCAATTAATAACAAGCGTTTATTTTACCCCCTGTAAGTCATACATGAATATCGGCCGCCCCTTCGTCGACGTTCGTGTTTGCTGGCAGTCGCCCGCTCCGCGTTCCTCCCACGGGTTCGGTCACCGGCTGCCAGCGATCCTTTCGCTCGCGCTCGCGCTGTTCCTGGCTGGCTGTGGCAGCAGCCAGCGCAGCAGTGGCGGCTATGCCGATCGTCCACCCTCCGACCGCGTGGCCTATACCGCTTGGCAGGAATGGACGCGGTTCGGCCGCTCGACGGTGGTCTATGGCGGCCATGCCGGCGGCTACACCAACCGCACCGGCGTCAGCGAGCGCAGCGAGCCACTGGCCAGCAAGATCGGCGACTATTGGGGAAGCTGCGGTCATCCGAGCTGGAATGGCCGCACCACGAGCAAACCCTGGTCGGGCGCCTTCGTGGCCTGGACGATGGCCCATTCGGGCATTCCGGCCAGCCAGTTCCCGCGCGACGGCCGCCATGGCGGCTACCTGGCGACGCTTTACGAACGCCAGCATCTCGGCAGCCGCGCCTTTGTCCTGCATGCGCCCAACGAATATGCGCCGCGGCCGGGCGATCTCGTCTGCACCGGGACCGCCGGCCCGACCTGGCGCTATGCCGATTCGCGCACCGCTCGGCGGCGCATCGACCATACGGCCAACCATTGCGACATCGTCACCGACGTGCGCGGCGGCTACGTCCAGGCGATCGGCGGCAACGTGAAGAACAGCGTCACCATGAGCCTCTATCCCGTCGATTCGCGCGGCCGGCTGGCGCCGGTCGCCGGCAAGAAGTGGCTGCTGGTGGTCGAGAAGCGAGTCTAGCGCGGCCTGACGGCAAGCGCCGCGGCCGCACCGATCGCCGCGACGGCCAGCAGCATCGCCGGCGCCAGCGGCCAGCCGGCGGCCTCGACCCAGAGCGCGAGCAGCGGCGGGCCGGCCCACGATCCCAGGCTTCCCGCCTGCGCCAGCAGGCCGTTGATCGGGCCGATCGCGCGCCGGTCGCGCGCGACCAGCGGCACGCAGGCGAAGGTCGCGGCCGGCACCAGCCCGCCCAGCGCGAAGGACAGCGCAAAGCCCGCGGCGCCGAGCTTCACCGGCGCCGCCGCGCCGAGCGACAGCGCGGCGAGCGCGGTGGAGGCGATCAGGCCGGTCGCGGCGAGGCGGCCCGGCGTCCAGCCGCGCCGCATCAGCCCGCCCGCTGCAAGGCTGCCCGCGATGGCGCAGGCCGTCGCGATGGCGACGATCCGCCCGGCTTCGGCCCTCTCCAGCCCGCGCCTCTCGACCAGCCAGGTCGGCAGCAGTCCGGCGAGGGCCAGGAAGAGCAAGGCGAAGCAGAAGAAGGCCAGCGAGAGCGGGGCGGCGGCGCGCAACGACCCGACCGGCAGGCGCCAATCCTCCGGCCGCGGCGGCCGGACCGGCGGGAGGACGACGAGGACGACGACCAGGGCCGCCGCCAGCAGGACGGCGTCGACGGCGAAGGCGATCCGCCAGCCCGCGCCGGCGGCGAAGCCCGCCGCCGCGAGTCCGCCGAGCGCGATGCCGGCCGGCACGAAGGTGCCCCACAGGGAAAGGACGAGCGCTTGATGCCGCGGCTCGGCGGCGAGGGCCATCAGGGACGGCGCGGCGACGACGACCAGCAGGTAGCCGACGCCGGCCAGGGCGCGCGCGGCGAGCAGGGTCCCCGCGTCGTCGGCGGCCGAGCACAGCGCCGCGGCCGCCGCCATCACGACGACGCCGATGCCGAGCGCGCGCGCATGGCCGATCCGTTCCGAGAAGCCGCCCGCCACCACGCCCAGCGCGGCGCCGACCAGGGTGACGATCGAGACGGCCAGGCCGGCCATCGCAAGCGACAGGCCGAGGTCGCGCTGCAGGGCCGGCACCAGCGGCGGCACGATGCCGAGCTGGCCGGCCGCCACGACGCCGACAAGATAGATGAGGGCCAGCCGGCCCCAGGGTGTCGCCATGGCGGCGACGGTAGGAGCGCGACGGGCCGGAGCCCACGAATAAAGTATTCGCGACGCGTAAAGCTCGCTACGCGGCGGGCAGCGAGGTCACCAGCCGTGCCAGCGTGCCGTCGCTGAGCGGCAGGCGCTCCCACACGAGAATGCCGGGCTCGATGGGCACGACCGGGCTGCCGTTGGCGCCGGTCCAGAAATCGAGCCGGCCGGTTCCCTCGTCGTACCAGCCGAGCTCGCCCAGCCGGCTCTCGGCCGAGCGGATCTCTTCGGTGGCGAAGCGCCACAGCGAGACGCCGCGCAGCTCGGCGGCGTCGGCGCGCCATTCGGCGACGCGCGCCGGCGAGGCCGCCAGCAGCCGGTGCGAGAGATCGCAGATCAGGTGGACGGAAAGGGCGGAGCTTTCGACCAGCCGGCGCAGGCTGGCATCGGCCGCCGAATCGAGCGGCGCCGTCAGCAGGCGCGACAGCCGGCGCCGCGCCGCGTCGGGGATCGCGTGATGGCCGCGCTCCCAGCGCGACAGCGTCGCCTGGGTGACGCCGAACAGCTCGGCGGCGTGGCTCTGCTTGACGCCGCGCAGGCGGCGCCAGCGCCGCAGCGCCCGGCCGAACTCGTTCATCACGGCTCCTGCATGAAGGCCGCGACGCGCTCGGCGATCATGATGGTGGGCGCGTTGGTGTTGCCGCCGACCAGGGTCGGCATCACCGAGGCGTCGACCACGCGCAGCCCTTCCAGTCCGCGCACGCGGCAGCGGTTGTCGACCACGGCCATCGCGTCGTTGTCCGGTCCCATCCTGCAGGTGCCGACCGGATGGTAGATCGTCTCGCACTTGGCGCGGATCCACTGCTCGAGCTCGGCGTCGCTCTTCGCCGCGGGACCGGGCTGGAACTCGTTGGCGCGGTAGGGATCGAGGCCCGACTGCGCGAAGATCTCGCGGCCCATCTTCACGCCGGCGACCAGCGTGTCGAGGTCGCGCCGCTCGGCCAGGTAGTTGGCGTCGATCAGCGGATGGTCATTGGGATCCGTGCTGCGCAGCCGGATCGTGCCGCGGCTCTCCGGCCGCAGCGTGCAGACGTGCAGGCTGTAGCCGTTCTTCTTCATCTTGGTGCGGCCATGGTCGACCACCAGCACCGGCAGGAAATGGAGCTGGATGTCGGGCGCGGAGAGGCCCGGCCGCGTGGCGAGGAAGCCGCCGGATTCGGCGATCGGCGAGGTGCCCGGGCCTTTCCTGTGCTTCCAGTACTGGTAGAGCGATACGAGCTTGTTGGCCGTGTCGTAGGTGTCGCGCGTCTTGCAGAACTGCAGCAGCGCGGCGTCGAGATGGTCCTGCAGGTTGCCGCCGACGCCCGGCAGGTCGTGCAGCGGCTTGATGCCGACCGACTTCAGGTGATCGGCCGGGCCGATGCCCGACAGCATGAGAAGCTGCGGCGAGTTGACGGCGCCGCCGGCGAGGATGATCTCGCGGCTGCAGCGCGCGACCTCGTCGCGGCCGTCCACCACGTAGCGCACGCCCATGGCGCGGGTGGCGTCGAGGATGATGCGCTCGACCAGCGCGTTGGACACGACGTGGACGTTGTTCTTGTTGCGCTCGACGGCCGGTCGCAGATAGGCGCTGGCGGCGCTCCAGCGCTCGCGGTTCTTCTGCGTCACCTGGTAGTAGCCGACGCCTTCCTGCCCGGCGCCGTTGAAGTCGGGATTGCGCTTGTGGCCGGCCTGCTCGCAGGCCTGCAGGAACGCCTCGTTCAGCTTGCTGGGATCGGCCTGGTTGGAGACGGTGAGTGGTCCCTCGTTGCCGTGGAAGTCGTTGGGACCGCGCTCGTTGCACTCGGCCTTCCTGAAGAACGGCAGCACGTCGTCGTAGCTCCAGCCCTCGTTGCCGAGCTGGCGCCAATGATCGTAGTCGGAGGCGTGGCCGCGCACATAGAGCATGGCGTTGATCGAGGACGAGCCGCCCAGCGTCCTGCCGCGCGGCCAGTAGAGGCGCCGGTCGTTGCAATGTTTCTGCGGCGTCGTCTCGTAGCGCCAGTTGTAGGGCGAGTTCTCGCCCAGGCTGGCGAAGCCGGCCGGCATCTTGAGCATGAACGAGGTGTCGGGCGGGCCCGCCTCGAGGATCAGGATGCGCAGCGCCAGGTCCTCGGCGAGGCGATTGGCGATCGCGCAGCCGGCCGATCCGGCACCGATGATGATGTAGTCGTAAGGCCAGGACATTATCGCTTTTCCCAGGGCAGTCTGTTCTCGATCACGGTGAAGACCGGCCGGCCGGCAATGGGCGACAAAAACCCATTGGCGTCCAGTGGAAAGACGCTGCGCGTGACCGAGTCGCCCACATTTCCACCGATGGCGGCGACGGCGCCGGGCCTGACCTCGACCACGAGATCGCAATGGCTGGCGCCGCGGTTGAGGTTGTCCAGGGTGACGCCGCTGCCGTCGCGCGAGGCGCAGATCAGGTCGCCGACCTGCGGCGCGCGTTCACCGGGGCGGCGCGGGATGAAGGCGGCGCCCGGCCGGCGGGCCCGCTCGACCATGCGCTCGACATAGATCGAGTGCGTCGGGCTGGGGCAGAACAGATCGCGCGGCACGCCCGCGCTCTCGATGTCCCAGGAGATGAAAGCCGCCGACCACGGCACGTCGTCGAGCCCGTTGAGCTCGGGATGCTTCACGCTGGCCCAGTAGTCGCGGATGCGCTGCGGCGCCTCGCTTTTCCCTGACGCCCGAGCTGTTCGAGGCGCGGCTCCGCGTCGGCCGAGTAGGTGATGGTCTGCCGGCCATAGCGCGCCCATTCGCCGACCGCCAGCAGCACCATCGAGACCTTGGCGCTGGTTGCAGGCGGCGGCGCTTCCGGCTTCCACGACGAGGCGGGGCAGGGTCCGAGCGGCGGCAGGCCCGCGGCGCTCTTGACCGCAGGCTTGGACGGCGGCGCACAGGCGGCGAGCGCAAGGCACGCAAGGAAAACGGCGCGTCGCACGACTGCCTACCAGCGACCGACGCCGCCGATCACGATCGTGGGCACGCCTTCGGTATGGTCCTTCACGGTGAAGACCTGGCTGCCCGGGCGGCGTCCGTCGCGCGGCTCGGAGACGTCGAGGCCGGCGGCCTTGAGCCGGGCATTGGCCTTGGCGATGTCGGGCGTGCGCCACGACAGCCCCCAGAGCTGGTCCGGCGCGTCGGACACGCCCTTCTTCAGGTCATGGGCGATCTCGACCACGAGATCGCCGCAGCGGAAGAACAGCAGCCGCGCGCCCCAGTCGGGGTTGCTGCGATCGAGCCGGAGGTCGAGGCCGAGCCGGCCGGCATAGAACGCTATGGCGCGTTCGGGATGGGGGGAGCGGATCACGACGTGATCGAGGGCGGAGATCGCCGACGCCTCGTCGACGATGGCAGGCGAGGGCGGCGGGCTTGCCGGTGCGCTCGACCAAGGCGATGGGCACACCGTGCGTTGCCGGCTTCGCGAGTTCGAGCGTCGCGCCTTTCGTCGTCGGGACGCCGCGCCGCTCGAGAAGCTGCGCCGCCTTGTCGAGCGAGGCCGTGGCGAACACCATCGAGGAGAGCGGCTCGCCGCCGGCACCGAAGATCAGCCCGACATTGGCCGTCTGCAGCCGGCCGTTGTCGGATTGGCGGCCGAGCAGGGTCTCGTAGACGCCAGCCGATCCGGCGATGTCGATCCTGTCGAGTGCGTCGATCACGCGTGCACCAGGCGTCGCGCGAAGACGCCGACATTGCCGTAGAACATGGCCACCCTCTCGTAGCTCGCCGTCAGGTCGTGAACCCACAAAACGCACTCTATTCGCTCCCGCAAGAATGTCCCCGGCCATATCGCACATCGGAAGGCAGGGCCCTATCGCTGGCCCGCCATCAGTGCATAAACTCGGGGTTGAAGTTCATTCGATCGGGAGGGGGAAACATGAGCGAAGTCGACGGCGCTACCCTAATCGCGAGGAGCCTCAAGCAGCAGGGCATCGATCACCTGTTCGGGGTCGTCGGGTTTCCGATCACCGCGATCGCCGCGGCCGCGCAGAAGGAAGGCGTCGCCTACCTCGGCATGCGCAACGAGCAGAGCGCCGCCTACGCGGCGGCGGCCTACGGCTACCTCACCGGCCGTCCCGGCGCCTGCGTCACCGTCACCGGCCCCGGCGTGGTGCACGGCCTCTCGGGTCTCGCCAACGCCCAGCAGAACTGCTGGCCCATGATCCTGATCGGCGGTGCGTCGGAGACCTATCGCGGCGGCATGGGCGCGTTCCAGGAAGAGCGGCAGGTGCTGATCGCCTCGCCGTTCTGCAAGTTCGCGCACGGCATCGAGAGCGTGGCCCGCATCCCCTTCTATGTCGAGATGGCGACGCGGAACGCGATCTACGGTCGCCCCGGCGCCACCTATCTCGACATGCCCGACGACATCATCCGGGGCACCTGCGAGCTCGACAAGGCCGCCCCCGCCGAGCGCGTGCCCGAGCCGCCGCGCATGGTGGCGCCGGCGGAAAACGTCGAGGCGGCGCTCGACCTGCTCGAAAAGGCCCAGCGGCCGCTCGTCCTGCTCGGCAAGGGCATGGCGTGGTCGCGCGGCGAGGACGAAGTGCGCGCCTTCATCGAGCGCACGCAGGTGCCGTTCGTGCGCTCGCCGATGGGCAAGGGCGTGATGCCTGACGACCATCCGCTGTCGGCCGGGGCGGCGCGCACGCTGGCGCTGCAGCAGGCCGACGTCATCTTCCTGATGGGCGCGCGGCTCAACTGGATCTTCCACTTCGGCCTGCCGCCGCGCTATGCGAAGGACGTCAAGGTCATCCAGCTCGACATCGCGCCCGAGGAGATCGGCCACAACAAGCCGACGCAAGTGGCGCTGGTCGGCGACGGCAAAGCCATCATGGCGCAGCTCAACAAGGCGCTGGTCAACCGCCAGTGGTTCCATCCCAAGGACACGCCGTGGCGGCAGGCGCTCACCAAGAAGGCATCCGAGAATGCGGCGGCGATCAAGCCGCAGATCGACGACGACCAGGCGCCGGCCGGCTACTACCGGGCCTTGCGCGACGTCGCGGCCTGGATGCCGAAGGACGCGATCCTGAGCGCCGAGGGCGCCGGCACCATGGATATCGGCCTCACGCAGTTGCCGAGCTTCAACGCCCGTTCCGTGCTCAACGCCGGCACCTACGGCACGATGGGCGTCGGCCTCGGCCAGGCCATCGCCGCCTGCGTGGCGGATCCCAGCCGGCCGGTCGTCCACCTGTCGGGCGATTCGGCGATCGGTTTCTCCGGCATGGAGATGGAAACGCTGGTCCGCTACAACCTGCCGGTCAAGATCGTCGTCCTGAACAACGGCGGCATCGGCCCCGGCATGCCGGAGATCCCGGAAAATCCGATGTTCAACCTGAAGCCCAACGCGCTGATCTACGGTGCGCGCTATGACAAGGTGATGGAGGCCTTCGGCGGCAAGGGCCTGTTCGTCAAGGAGCCCAAGGACATACGCGGCGCCCTCGACGAGGCGATGAAATTCCCCGGCCCCGCCCTGGTCAACGTCGTGCTGTCGCAGGGCTCCGCTCGCAAGCCGCAGCAGTTCGCCTGGCATAGCTGATTGAGTGACAAACAAAGGGCCGGGCCCTTGCCGGCGCGGCCCCTTACGGGAGGGATCGCCATGCAGGATCAGGTAAGGCAGCCGGAGGTCGCGCCAGGGTCGCGAATGGGACCCAGCCGGCCCTCGACCAGCCGGCGCTAAGGGGGATCAAGGTGCTCGACCTCACGCAGTTCGAGGCCGGACCGTCCTGCACCGAGGCGCTGGCCTGGCTCGGGGCCGACGTCGTCAAGGTGGAGGAACCCAATCGCGGCGAGCCGGGGCGCTGGGGATCGAGCGATCGTCCCGACGCCGACTCGCACTACTTCATCTACTACAACCTCAACAAGCGCAGCGTGACCTGCAATCTCAAGAGCGAGGAAGGCAAGGCGCTGCTGCGGCGGATGATCGCCAAGGCCGATGTCCTGATCGAGAACATGGCGCCAGGCACCTTCGCCCGCCTGGGCTTCGACTGGCCGCGGCTGAGCGCGCTCAATCCGCGATTGATCTTCGCCCAGGTCAAGGGCTTCGCGCCGGAGAGCCCGCACGCGAACTATCTGTCGTTCGACATGATCGCCCAGGCGATGGGCGGCACCATGGGCGTGAACGGCCATCCCGGCCAGCCGCCGGTCCGGCCGGGCCCGACCATCGGCGATACCGGCACCGGCATGCTGTGCGCCATCGGCATCCTGGGCGCGCTCTACCAGCGCATGGCGACCGGCCGCGGCCAGCACATCCAGATCGCCATGCGCGATGCGATGCTGAACTACTGCCGCACGCCGATGAGCCGCCAGGCCGGCATGACCGACCAGCTGCCGCGCGGCGGCAACACGGTGCCCGGGACCGCGCCGGGCGGACTCTACAAGTGCGCGCCGGGCGGGCTCGACGACTTGTGCTACATCTTCGCCTCGCGCGGCAACGAGGAGCACTGGCGCCGCCTGGTGAAGGCGATCGGCCGCGAGGACCTGCTCGACGATCCGCGCATGGCCGACCCCGTCACCCGCGGCCAGAACCGCGAGGCCGTCGATGCGGCCATCACCGAATGGACGTCCAAGCGCACCAAGCAGGAGGTGACCCGCATCATCGCCGGCGCCGGCGTGCCCTGCGGCGCCGTGATGACCACGCTCGAGCTGCTGCACGACCCGGACCTGCATGCGCGCGGCATGATGCAGAAGATCGAGCATCCGGTGCGCGGGACGGTCACCGTGCCGGGCTGGCCGCTGCGCATGTCGGACACCAAGGTCGCGCTGAAATGCGCGCCGGTTCTCGGCGCGGATTGCGAGGCGATCTACGGCGAGTGGCTCGGCTGCTCGCCCGACGAGGTCAGGGACATGCGGCAGGGCAAGGTGATCTGAGGACCGCGATCTCGCGTCCCGCTTCTACATGGGCGCAAGCGGCGTGCCGTCGAGTTCCTCCGCTCGCGTCACCTCGATCAGTACGGCGAAGCCTTTCCTGTCGGGGTCCCGGTCCTTCTCCGGCTGAATGAGCCGCGTCCAAACTTCTTCGTAGACCGACCCGGACTTGTGCAGCCGGGCCGTTCCGTAGAAGCGCGCAATGCCGCCCTTCGGCAGGATGCCATCGGTGCGCAGCTGGGCCTTGCGGAAGTAGATCGTCACCTTGGTGCCGTCGGTCAGATGCTCTGCCGTCGATCCGCGGCCGCGTTCCCATAGCGAGAAATGGCTGTCGTCGAACACCTGCGCGCTTCCACGAGGCGTGACCTGCGCATAGCCATTCGGCAGCACGGTCGCGACAAGACACACATCGTTGGGGAACGCGGTGTTGATGTGGCTTTGAAGTTTCTTGGGGATGATCGCCATGATCCAGCTCCTGAGCCTAGTATGCGCTTGATGGCCGAGGTTGATCACCAGCGTCATTGCTGGTGATGGAGACCGACGAGGTCAGAGACATGCGGCGGGGCAAGGTGATCCGAGGACCGCGTCACCCGATCCGCTTGAGCTCGCCCTTGTACTGGCCGCCGTGGTGCACGTAGGCCTCGGCGCTGTATCGCAGTCGCGCGACGTTGTCCTCGTTCACCTCGCGGACGGCCTTGGCCGGCGAGCCGAAGATCACCGAGCGGTCGGGGAAGCTCTTGTTCTCGGTCACGACGGCGCCGGCGCCGACCAGGCAGTCCTTGCCGATCACCGAATTGTTCAGCACGACGGCGGCCACGCCGATCAGCGCGCCGTCGCCGATCGTGCAGCCGTGCAGCGTCGCCTGATGGCCGATGCTGACGCCCTTGCCGATGGTGAGCGGGCAGCCCGGGTCGGTGTGCAGCACGGAGTTGTCCTGCACGTTGCTGTCGTCGCCGATCACGATCGGCTCGTTGTCGCCGCGCAGCACGGCGCCGAACAGGATGCTGACCCGCTCGCCCAGCACCACCGAGCCGATGATCGTCGCCTCGGGGGCGATGTAGCAGGAGCTGGGGATGACCGGCACACGGTCGCCCAATCGATAGATCGCCATAAAACTCCCTTCCGTTTACGTAAACTCTCATTGACGTTTACGTAAACGTCAACTATGAGCCTTCCATTATGACCGTCGCCGCCCCGCCAGCCGCTGCTTCGGCCAAGAACGCCGCACCGCGCGACAGCCAGCGCATCTATAGCATCGCCGAACTCTCCCGCGAGTTCGCGATCACGCCGCGCACCATCCGCTTCTACGAGGACGAGGGCCTGATCAAGCCGCGCCGCCAGGGCCTCACGCGGCTGTACAGCGTGGGCGACCGCACGCGGCTTTCGCTGGATCCTGCGCGGCAAGCGGCTGGGCTTCTCGCTGGCCGAGATCCGCGAGCTGCTCGACCTCTACCAGGTCGACCGTACCGGCGTGCAGCAGATGCGCGAACTCCTGCGCCGCAGCCGACTGCACATCGCGGACCTGGAGCGCCGGCGCCGCGATCTCGACGCGCACATCAACGAGTTCAAGGAAGTGGAAGCCCATGTGAGCGCCGAGCTGCGCCAGCGGGGCGTCGATCCGGAAGGCGACTAGGGAGGAAAGCGATGGCCGTCTACAAGGCGCCGCTGAAGGACATCAACTTCGTGCTGAACGAGGTGCTCGACGTCTCGAGCCTGGCCGGGCTGCCGGGCTACGAGGACGCCACGCCCGACACCATCCAGGCCATCCTCGAGGAAGCGGCCAAGATTTGCGAGAACGTGCTGTTCCCGATCAACCGCTCGGGCGACGAGGAAGGCTGCGCCTACGAGAACGGCGTCGTGCGCACGCCCAAGGGCTTCAAGCAGGCCTACGACCTGTTCCGCGAGGGCGGCTGGACGGCGGTGACCTGCGATCCCGAATATGGCGGGCAGGGCCTGCCGGCGACGGTGGGCTTTGCGCTGCAGGAGATGTTCACCGCGTCGAACCAGGCCTTCGCCATGTATCCGGGACTGAGCCACGGCGCCTACGAGGCGCTGTCGCGCCACGGCTCGGACGCGCTGAAGAAGCTCTACCTGCCCAAGCTCGCCGACGGCACCTGGTCGGGCACGATGTGCCTCACCGAGCCCCATTGCGGCACCGACCTCGGCCTGCTGCGCACCAGGGCCGAGCCGCAGGCCGACGGCAGCTATGCGATCACCGGCACCAAGATCTTCATCTCGGCGGGCGAGCACGACCTCACCGAGAACATCCTCCATCTGGTGCTGGCGCGCCTGCCGGATGCGCCGGGCGGCACCAAGGGCATCTCGCTGTTCCTCGTGCCGAAGTTCCTGCCCAAGGCGGACGGAACCGTGGGCGAGCGCAACGGCATCCGCTGCGGCGCGGTCGAGCACAAGATGGGCATCAAGGCCAACGCCACCTGCGTCATGAACCTCGACGGCGCCAAGGGCTGGCTGGTCGGCGAGCTGAACAAGGGCATGCCGGCGATGTTCGTGATGATGAATGCCGCGCGGCTGGGCGTCGGCATGCAGGGCCTGGGCATCGCCGAGACCTCCTACCAGAGCGCCGTGGCCTATGCGCGCGATCGCCTGCAGGGCCGCTCGCTCACCGGCCCGAAGAACGCCGCGGGGCCGGCCGATCCCATCATCGTGCATCCCGACGTGCGGCGCATGCTGATGATCCAGAAGTCCTTCACCGAAGCGGCCCGCGCGCTGTCGCTGTGGGTCGGCATGCTGATCGACGAGGCGCACAGCCATCCCGAGGCCGACAAGCGCGCCGCCGCCGACGATCTGGTGCAGATGCTGACGCCGATCATCAAGGCCTACTTCACCGACATGGGCAGCGAGTGCGCCAACCTCGCGGTGCAGACCTATGGCGGCCACGGCTACATCCGCGAGAACGGCGTCGAGCAGCTCGTGCGCGACGCCCGCATCACCCAGCTCTACGAGGGCACCAACGGCATCCAGGCGCTCGACCTGGTGGGCCGCAAGCTGCCCATGAAGGGCGGCGCAGGCGGCGCAGCGCCTGCTCGGCGAGATGAGCGGCTTCATCGCCAGGCACAAGGGCGACGACAAGATGAAGGAGTTCGTCGAGCCGCTGGAGAAGGCGCTGGGCCGCGTGCAGGACGCGGTGCTGTTCCTGATGCAGCGCGCCATGAAGAATCCCGACGAGGCGGGCGCGGCGGCGACCGACCTGCTGCGCCTGATGGCGCTCACCGCCATGACCTTCATGTGGAACAGGATCGCCGTCGCCGCCCACAAGGGCCTGGCGGCGGGCACCGACAACGCCTTCTACGAGGCCAAGCTCGACACCGCGCGCTTCTACATCGCCCGCGTGCTGCCGCAGACGACGTCGCTCAACCACCAGATCAAGGCCGGCGCGGCGACGCTGATGGCCCTGCCGGCCGAGGCGTTCTAGTGGCGCGTCTTCTCAGGTTGCGCGCTGAAGTCTTGCAGCTCGGAAGATCATGATCGCGCCGCTGGAGTGGCGCGCCCCCCAGCGGGCAGACTGGGCGCCGACACGAGTCGGAGGAAATGCCCGCATGTCCGCACCACACGTCCTCGCCGAGGTCAAAGACGGCATCGGCTGGCTGACGCTCAACCGGCCGGAGTCGCTGAACGCGCTGTCGTTCGAGATGACCGACCTCCTCATCGGGCACACCGCCGAGTTCGAGAAGGACCCCAAGGTGCGCTGCGTGGTGATCCGCGGCGCCGGCACGCACTTCATGGCGGGCGGCGACATCAAGGGCTTCCACAAGTCGCTGACCGAGAACAAGGCGCAGCATCTCGCGGGCTTCGAGATGCGCGTGGTCAAGGCGCACCAGACGATCTACCAGATCCGCCGCATGGCAAAGCCGGTGCTGGCCTCGGTGCAGGGCGCGGCCGCGGGCTTCGGCCTGTCGCTGATCCTGAACTGCGATCTGGCGATCGCGAGCGACGACGCCTTCTTCACGCTGGCCTATCGCCATATCGGCCTGTCGGCCGACGGCGGCGCCACCTATTTCCTGCCGCGCATCGTGGGCGAGCGGAAGGCGCTCGAGATCGCGCTGCTGGGCGAGCGCTTCACCGCGCAGGAGGCCAGGGACAACCACATCCTCAACTGGGTGGTCCCGAAGGAGAAGCTCGCCGCCGAGACCGGGAAGATGGCGCGCAAGCTCGCCGACGGGCCGACCTTCGCGCTCGGCGTCGCCAAGCGCCTGATCCGCAGCTCGTTCGACAATTCCTGGGACGAGCATTCGCACCGCGAGGCCGAAGGGCTTGCGGCCTGCGCGGCGACCGAGGACCATCTGGAAGGCCTCGACGCGTTCCTCGAAAAGCGTCCGGCCTCGTTCAAGGGGAGGTAATCATGCAGGACCGTCACATCGGCGACGTGCAAGTCACGCGCATCGAGGAGCAGATGGGCCCGGGCTTTCCGGCCAAGGATTTCTTCCCCGAGTTCGAGCCCGACACCTTCGCGGCCGAAGGCCACTGGCTGGCGCCGAGCTACTACCAGCCGGAAAGCGGACGGCTGATGACGTCGATCCATTCCTGGCTGCTGCGGACGGCCAAGTACACGATCCTGGTCGATGCCTGCAGCGGCAACCACAAGCCGCGGCCCGGCATGCCGCGCTTCGACATGCTCGACACGAAGTACCTCGACCGGCTGCGCGAGGCCGGCGTGCAGCCCGAGGAGATCGATTTCGTGATGTGCACCCACCTGCACGTCGATCACGTCGGCTGGAACACGAAGCTCGAGAACGGCAAGTGGGTGCCGACCTTCCCCAACGCCAAATACGTGATGTCGCGCACCGACCACGACTTCTGGGAGGCGGAAGCCAAGAAACCCGACACCGAGGCGTTCAAGGTCAACACCTACAACGATTCGGTGCTGCCGATCGTGGAGGCGAGGAAGGCGGAGTTCGTGTCGGGCGAGCACGGCATGTGCGGTTGCCTCACGCTCAAGCCGGCGCCCGGCCATACGCCGGGCCAGATCCGCGTCGACCTCGACTCGCGCGGCAAGCGCGCCATCTTCGCCGGCGATGCGCTGCACAATCCGGTGCAGGTGCCGTTGTGGAAATGGAACAGCTGCTTCTGCGAGGACCGCGACCTCGCCCGCAAGAGCCGTCACACCCTGCTGGCCGATTGCGTGGAGCAGGGCGCGCTGCTGATGCCGGCGCATTTCGCGCCGCCCCACGCGGCCTACGTCAAGGACAAGGGCGACCGCTTCGAGCTCGACTGGGACTGGGACAACAAGCGCGGCCGCGCCTGACAGCGCGTCTGCGTCACCGTGGATCACTGCGGGGTGCGGCCATTTTCACCTGATACACACGTGGTGCGGCCGCCACGCAGAATTTGTGCTACTACTTTAGTCTATGAAGGTGAAGCAGCACGTCCAGGAGCTTTTTCCGACGCCGCTCTGGTTTCTCGACATCCTCCCCGCGGATGCCGCGCCCTTCAATGCCAAGCTCAAAGCCGAAATCGAAAGCATCATCTCGCCGCGCCCCAAGGTGCCGAGCGGCAGCAACTGGCAGACGCCGCAGGACCTGCACACGCGCCCGGCCTTCGCCGAGTTCGCCGAGCTGGTCGAGATCGCGGCACGCAGCGTCGCGCAGTATCTGCAGGTCGAGCAGTATCCGATGATGATCACCGGCTGCTGGGCGAACATCAATCCGCCCGGCAGCTACCATCCCTTCCACGATCACCCGAACAACTACCTGAGCGGCGTCTACTATGTCGCCGTGCCGGACGCAGGCCCGCATCTCATTTTCCAGGACCCCCGACCGATCCTGATCAAGCCCGCGACCGCAACGCTCAACCGCGTCACGGCCAACGCCGCCGTCGCGGACCCGCAGCCAGGCCGCATGGTGATCTTCCCATCCTGGCTGAAGCACCGTGTTCCCTCGAATGAAGGCACGACCGAGCGCATCAGCATCGCCTTCAATCTCATGTTCAAGAACTTTGCCGAGACGGTGGCCGCACCGCGCTGGAAGCCGTCGGCAGGCCTGCCCTAGGCGTGTCGGCCGGACGCCGCTCGGCGCTTGTCATTAGATGATTAGCATCCTATCGTTCTTGCCATGCCGACGGCCCACCAGATCGATTTCGGCTTTCGCGTGGCGCGCATCGCCCGACGGCTGCGGCAGGCGGTCGACGCCGAGCTGCGCGTCCTCGGCCTCACCGAGGCGACGTGGCGGCCGCTGGTCTATGTCCGGCGCCTGGGCGACGGCGTGCGCCAGAAGGAGCTGGCGACGGCGCTGTCGATCGAGGGACCCTCGCTCGTCCGCCTGCTCGACAATCTCGAACGCCGCGGCCTGATCGAGCGGCGCGCCGACGAGCACGACCGGCGCGCCCGCGGCATCCATCTCACGCGCGCCGGCCGCGACCTCGCGAAGCGCGCCGCCAAGGTCGGCGGCGAGATCCAGGCCCGGCTGCTGGCCAACGTGCCGCCGGCCGAGCTGGAAGCCTGCCAGCACGTGCTGGCCGCCATCGAACGCGAACTGGAGGAAAGGCTGGAGATCGCGGCGCCGGCCGCCGACTGACAAGAACGATACCCAAGGAGGAAACGATGAACCAGATCGTGGTCAACGAACCCAACCGCTGGCGCCTGCAGACGCCGGGCGCCTCCGGCTGGCCGCGCAGCGCGCGCCCCGAAGCGGCCAACAAGTACTTCATGGTGTCGGCCGACGGCCACGCCAACGAGCCGGCCAACCTGTGGGTCGAGCGCATCGACGCCAAGTACCGCGAGCGCCTGCCGCGTGTGATCACCGACAAGGACGGCGTGCAGTGGCGGGTGAGCGAAGGCCATCGCCCCGACCGTCTGCGGCTCTCGACGCTGGAAGGCGAGGACCAGGCGCGCAACAAGGCCGGCGCCGATCCGCTGGGCCGCCTGGCCGACCACGATCTCGACGGCATCGATGTCGAGCTGATCTTCCCCAACAAGGGCCTGGCGATGTGGGCGACGCCCGACCCGCACTTCGCCATGGCGCAGTGCCGCGTGTGGAACGACTGGGCGTGGGAACAGTTCGGCAGCCACCAGGACCGCATGATCCCGGCGGGCTGCCTCGCCACCGCCGATCTCGACGGCTCGATCGCCGAGGTGAAGCGGCTCGCCAGGCTCGGCTTCAAGTGCCTGACCCTGCCGTGCAAGCCGATCTGGGGCGCCCACGACAGCGGCCATGTGAACTACAACCTGCCGCACTTCGATCCGCTGTGGGCGGCGATCACGGACGCGAACCTGCCGATCACCTTCCATGTCTCGACCGGGCGCGACCCGCGCGCCGCGCGCGGCAATGGCGGCGCCGTCGTGAACTACGTCTCGCATTCGCTGTCGCCCACCATCGAGCCGGTGGCCAACCTCTGCGCCTCGGGCGTGCTGGAGCGCTTCCCCACGTTGCGCTTCGCCACCATCGAGGCCGGCATCGGCTGGGTGCCCTGGCTGCTCGAGGCCATGGACGAGGCCTACAGGAAGCATCACTTCTGGGTGCGGCCCAAGCTCAAGAACCTGCCGAGCGAGTATTACCGACGGCACGGCTTCTCCTCCTTCCAGGAGGACAAGGCCGGCCTCGATCTCGTCGAAGGCCACGGGCTTGCCGACAACTTCATGTGGGCGAACGACTACCCGCACCACGAAGGCACCTGGCCGCATTCGGCCGAGGCGATCGAGCGCACCATGGGACAGCTTTCCGACGGCGCGCGGGCCAAAATCCTCGGGCTGAACTGCGCGCGCTTCCTCGGCCTCGAGGTGCCGGCACGCTATCGCACGCACTGACAGCCGCCCGATGAGCAAGCGTACGCTTCGCGGCAAGGTCGCGATCGCCGGCGTGGGCGAGACGACGTACTACAGGCACGGCAAGGCGCCGGTGTCGGAGTTCAAGCTCGCCCTGCAGGCGATCCTGGCGGCCTGCGAGGATGCCGGCATCGACCCGCGCCGCATCGACGGCTTCGCCTCCTATTCCAACGATCGCAACGAGCCGTCGCGGCTGGCCGCCGCGCTCGGCCTGCCGGCGCTGCGCTTCTCCAACATGAACTGGGGCGGCGGCGGCGGCGGCGGATCGGCCGCCGTGGGCAATGCCGCGGCGGCGGTGGCCTGCGGCATGGCCGATTGCGTCGTGGTGTTCCGCGCCCTGGCGCAGGGCCAGTTCCAGCGCTTCGGCGCGGCGCCGCCGGGCGGCACCGCGACCGGCGAGGCCGCGCTCAACGCGCCCTATGGCGTGATGTCGCCGGCGCAGCGCTATGCCATGCGCGCCATGCGCTTCCTGCACGAGAACAGGATCGCCCCGTCGGCGCAGCGCGCCATTGCGCTTGCCTCCTATCACCACGCCCAGGCCAACCCGCGCGCGGTCATGCATGGCCGGCCGCTGACCGCCGAGATGTACGATGCCTCGCGCTGGATCGTCGAGCCGTGGCGGCTGTTCGATTGCTGCCAGGAGAATGACGGCGCCGCCGCTCTCATCGTCGTGCCGGCCGAGCAGGCGCGCGACTTCCGCCAGTCGCCGGCCTATTTGCTGGGCTCGGCGCAGGGCTCGGAATACCGCAACGGCGCGCGCGGCCACAACGCGCCGCTCTATGCGCACCTCGAGCTTCACCACGGTGGCGCCGCAGCTCTACGCCATGGCCGGCGTGAAACCCGCCGATGTCGACGTGGTGCAGAGCTACGAGAACTTCACCGGCGGCGTGCTGATGAGCCTGGTCGAGCACGGCTTCTTCAAGGCCGAGGAGGCCAACGATTTCCTGAAGCCGGAGAATCTGATGGCGCCGGCCGGCAGGCTGCCGCTCAACACCTCGGGCGGCAATCTCGCCGAATGCTACATGCACGGCCTCGAGCTGCAGGTCGAGGCGGTGCGCCAGTTGCGCGGCCAGTCGACCTCGCAGGTTCCCGACGCCGAAGTCTCGATGGTGATCTCGGGCCCGATGGTGACGCCGGTCTCCAGCATGATCCTGGGCACGGAGGCCACGCTATGAGCGACCTGACGTCCTACCTGCCTGCCGGCCTGCCGATCCCGGTGCCGGAGACCGACGGGCTGGACAAGCCCTACTGGGATGCGGTGCGCAAGCGGCGAGCTTGTGGTGCAGCGCTGCAAGAGCTGCGGCACCTTCCAATGGGGCCCGGAATGGATCTGCCACAAATGCCTGTCCTTCGACCTGGGCTGGCACAAGGTCTCGGGCAGGGGCCGCATCTATAGCTGGGAGCGGCCTTGGCACCCGGTGCATCCGGCCCTGAAGGGCCACGGTCCCTACATCGCCGTGCTGGTCGAGCTGACCGACGCCGGCAACGTGCGCATGCTGGGCAACCTGCTGGGCGATCCCCGGCAGGAGGTGCGCATCGGCGCCGAGGTCGAAGCCGTCTTCGAGCCGCACGACGACGCCAAGCCGCCTTTCACCCTGGTGCAGTGGAAATTGGCGTAGCGCAGGCGGCCGCCGCTGGCATCTGATTTGCTCTGTTCGAGGGAAGCGACCGAAGACGCCTTCTCGAGCGGAGGAAGACTGCATGGCCGACGCCATACCCCTGATCGATATCTCGCCCTTCCTGCGCGGCAGCGACGCCGAGCGGCGGGCGGTGGCGAATGCCGTGAATGCCGCCTGCGAGGACATCGGTTTCCTGATGGTCGCCGGGCATGGCATCCCGTCTTCGCTGGTCGACGGGATGCGAAGCGCCTCGACCGCCTTCTTCGACCGTCCGCTCGAGGAGAAGCTGCGCTACCGCATGCCGCCCGACCGCTATCGCGGCTATATCGCGTTCGGCAACGAGGCGCTGGCCTACAGTCTCGACGAGAAGACGCCGCCCGACCTCAAGGAATCCTTTTCCATCGGACCGGTCGACACGCCCGACGACGCCTATCACCGTGCCGCGACCCCCGCCAACTTCTTCGCGCCCAACATGTGGCCGGACGGGCTGCCGGAATTCCGGGCCATCTGGACGAGCTATTATCGTCGCATGGAGGAACTGGCGACGACGCTGATGCGGATCTTCGCGGTCGCGCTCGGCATGGACGAGCACTATTTCGACGACAAGATCGACCGACACATCACCAATTTCAGCGTGCTCCACTATCCGCCGCAGGCGGAATCGCCGCTGCCGGGGCAGCTTCGCGCCGGCGCGCACACGGACTATGGCAGCCTGACCATTCTCAAGCCCGACGCTGCTCCAGGGGGCCTGCAAGTCCACGCCAAGGACGGAAGCTGGCTGGACGTCCCCCATGTCCCGGAGGCGTTCGTGGTGAACCTCGGCGACCTCATGGCCGAATGGACCAACGACCGCTGGGTCTCGACCCTGCACCGGGTCGTGAACCCGCCGCGGTCCGTCGGGGCTGCCGCGCGGCGCCTCTCGATGGCCTTCTTCCACCAGCCCAACTACGACGCGGTCATCCAGTGCCTGCCGAGCTGCGCCGACGCCGCGCGCCCGCCGCGCTACGGGACGACGACGTCGGGCGAGCATGTATGGATGAAGATCAACAAGCACCGCGAGCCCGAGCGCGCCGCGTCGGATTGACGGTCGACGCTACTGCGTCGAGATCTTCGCCGTCTCGACCACGCTCTTCCACTTGGGCACCTCGCCGCCGATCAGGGCGGCGAATTCCTGCGTCGTGCTGGCCGTGGCGATGCAGCCATAGCCCACGAACTTCTTCTGCAGCTCGGGGTTCGCCAGGACGTCGCGGATCGCTCCGTTCAGCCTGGCGATCACCGGCGCGGGCGTTCCGGCGGGCGCCAGGATGCCGAACCAGACATCGACCGCGTAGCCCTGCAGCGACTCGCCGATCGTCGGCGCGCCCGGCATCAGGGGAGACGGCTTGGCGGTCGACACGCCCAGGCGTTTCAGCTTCCCGGCCTTGACCGCCGCATCCATCGTATCGGAGGAGGTGGTCAGCAGGATCTTCACTTCGCCGTTCAGCACCGCCATGGTCGACGGCGCCTGACCCTTGTAGGGCACGTGGACCAGCTTGAGGCCGGCCTCCTTGGCGAACAGCTCGGTGGCCAGATGGCCGAGCGAGCCCGCGCCCGCGGTGGCATATTCGACACCGTCGGGCTGCGTCCCGGCCCAGGCGATCAGCTCCTTGACGGTGCCGGCGGGCACGCTGGGATGGACCACCAGCACCAGCGGCGCGACGGAGACCAGCGACACCGGCGCGAAGTCCTTGACCGGGTCGTAGCCCACGTCCTTCTGCGTCAGCGGCACGATGGCGCTTGGGCCGTTGTTGCCGAAGATCAGGGTGTAGCCGTCCGGCGCGGCATGGGCGACCTGCGCGGTGCCGATGGCGCCCGCGGCGCCCGCCTTGTTGTCGACGATCACCGGCTGGCCCAGCACCTTCGACAAGGGCTCCTGCAGCGTGCGCGCCATGATGTCGGTCGTGCCGCCGGGAGCGTAGGGCACCACCAGCCGGATCGGCTTGTCGGGATACTGTGCGAAAGCCACGCCCGGCAGGACGCCGAACGCCAGGGCAAGACACAGCAGGCCCGTCCGTCTTTTGATCATGGTCTCCTCCCAAGAATGTTCTTCAGAACGTCTTTTGTGTCGGCACCCAGCGCGGGCACGGTCGGCCCGACGGCGACCGACGAATCGGCGAATTGGAAAGGCGGGTTGGGCACCAGGAACGCGCCGGCGCCGTCGGCCACCGTCGCGAGCGAGCCGCGCGCGGCAAGCTGCGGGTCCGCCATGGCCTCGGCCACCGTCAGGTAGCGCGAGCAGGGCACGCCCGCCGCCATCAACGTGTCTTCGCAGTCGCGCGCCGTGCGCGGCGAGGTCCAGCCCTCGACGGCCGTCATGAGCGCATCCCAGTTGGCCGTGCGGGCCGCGACCGAGACGAAGCGTGGATCGCTCTTCCAGCCGGGATGGCCGATGGCGTCGGCGAGTTGCTCGAAGTTGCGCTGGTTGACCGGCGCCACGATCACGAAGCCGTCGCGCGCGCGCATCGGCACGTAGAGCGGCCGCCGTTCCTTCGACGGGAACTGCGCCTCCTGGCATTCGAACACCAGGAGGTTGATCATCGAGTCCATCAGCGCCACGTCGATGAACTGCCCGGTGCCGTGGCGCAGGCGGCCGATCAGGGCGGTCTGGATGGCGCCGAAGGCGTAGACCGCCGCCAGCACGTCGGCGACGAAAATGCCAGTCTTGGCCGGCCGGTCCTGGCCGTCCTGGTAGACGAACTGCGTGTGGTCGAAGCCGCTGGCGGCGTGCACGACCGGCGCGTAGGCCGGCTGCTGGGCGCGCGGGCCTTCCTGGCCGAAGCCGGAGATCGAGCAATAGACGAGGTCGGGCCTGGCGGCGGCGAGGGCAGGGTAGTCCAGACCGAGCCGCTTCATGACACCGGGCCGGAAGTTCTCGACGACGACGTCGCTGGCGGCAACCAGCGCCAGCGCCGCTTCGCGGCCCTCACCGCTCTTGAGGTCGAGCACGACGCTCTTCTTGCCCGCGTTGAGATGGCCGAAATAGGTGCTGTGCCCGTCGCGCAGCGGCGGACGGCTGCGCATGTGGTCGCCGTGCGGCTCCTCGATCTTCAGGACCTCCGCGCCGCAATCGGCCAGCAGGCGCGTGCAGTAAGGGCCGGCGATCATGCTGGTGAAGTCGACGACCCGCATTCCGGCAAGGGGCTTCATGGCCGGTAGATCGCCATGATCAATTCATCCCCGTCTTCGAGCGCCGCGGCGGCATGCGATCGCGATAACGGGTGCGCAGGCTTTCGAGATGCTCGGTCATCGCCGTCACGGCGGCGTCGGCGTCGCGCCGGCTGAGCGCCTCGAGCAGGCGGCGGCGCGCCTTGATGGTTAGGTCATTGCGCTCGCCGCCCGCGGCATGGGCGAAGTCGCGCATCACCTCCATCAGCGCGCCCATCAGCATCACCATCACCGCGTTGCGCGTGGTGCGGGCCAGCAGATTGTGGAACTCGATATGGACGTCGATCTTGTCCTCGTAACGCCGCGCCCTGAAAAGCCGCTCGGCCTCGTCGACGTTGGCGGCGAGAGCGGCGAGATCGGCCTCGGTGGCGCGGGCGCAGGCGATGCGCACGACCGTCGACGCGAACCACAGGCGCGCCTCGGTCAGATCGTCGAGCGAGACGCTGCCGAGCTGATAGAGGTTGCGGAAGCTGTCGCCGATCAGGCTGGGATCGCCGTGGCCGATGAAGGCGCCGCCGCGCGAGCCGGCGTGCAGCGAGACCAGCCCGGTGCGCTCGAGGTTGCGCAGCGCCTCGCGCACCGCGCCGCGGCTGACGCCGAAGCTCTCGGCCAGCTCGCGCTCGGGCGGCAGCTTGTCGCCCGACTTCAGCTCGCCCGAAGCGATGCGCACCTGGATCTGCGCCGACACCTGGTCGGAAAGCCGGCGGCGCTTGATGGGATCGAATCCCGGGCTCACGCCGCTTCTCCTGCCGTGAGGCCGGCGAGCGCCGTGGCGCCGATCTTCTCGCGATAGGCGTGCTCGCCGCCGCGCGCATGCTGGGCGAGATAGCCGTCGAAGGTCGCCTGGTCGCGGCTGGCCGCGACGTAGGCCTTGAGATGCCTCTCATCTTGGGCATACAGGCCCGGGCTGCACCCCGGATGGGCGCCGAATGGTGTCACCACCACGGCATGGACGAAGGCCGAGGGGATCTTGGTGAGGCGCGCCGACTGGCGGACGGTGCTCGCCGGCACGATGCGGTCGACCGAGCAGATCACGTGCTTTGCCGCCTGCGCCAGCAGCAGGTCGAAGTAGCCCGCGCCGAAGTACTGCACGTTGCCTTCCTCGTCTGCCTGCTGGCCGTGCAGCAGCACCACGTCGGGCTTGATCGCCGGCACCTCCAGGAGCGGCCGGCCACCTTCCTGCACGCGGGCCTTGCGATAGCCCTGCGGGTTGACCTTGGGCAGGTCGGTGCCGAGATCGGGGATCAGCCCATAGGGCAGGTCGCAGGCGCCGGCGCGCAGGCCGCCGGCGATACCCGGCCCATCCATCTCCAGCACCTTGAGCGCGCCCGACTGGGCGGCGCGGCGGAAGTTGGGGGCAAGTCCCAGATGCTCGAAGCTGATGAAGACGCAGGCCGTCTCCTTCACGCAGCCCGCGCCGATCAGCATGTCGGGAGCCACGCTGCCCGGTGAGGGCACCAGGGTGAGGTCGCGCACGCCCTTGCGGACCAGGCCGCGCACCAGCGCCATGGGCTGGCCATGGAAGATCCAGCCGCCGATGCCCACGGTCATGCCGTCCTTCACGGCGCCGAGCGCGGTGTCGAGATCGACGATCTTGTTGGAGGGGCCGGTCATGGCGTCAGGCCGCCCGCAGCATGTGGCGGGCGATCACCAGGCGCTGGATCTGGTTGGTGCCCTCGAAGATCTGGTTGATCTTGGCGTCGCGCATGAAGCGCTCGACCGGGAAGTCGCGCATGTAGCCCGCGCCGCCGAAGATCTGCACGGCGTCGGTCGCGACCTTCATCGCCGTGTCGCTGCAGAAGCACTTGACCATCGAGGCTTTGGCCGAGAAGCCGTCCCATTCGCCGCGGTCGGCCATGCGCGTGCAGTCGTAGAGCAGGCAACGCGCGGCCTCGGTCTGCATCTGCATGTCGGCCAGCATGAACTGAATGCCCTGGAACTCGGTGATGGGTTGGCCGAACTGCTTGCGCTCCCGGCCGTAGGCCGTGGCCTGGTCGATGGCGCCCTGCGCCAGGCCGACCGAGATCGCGCCGATGGTCGGCCGGTTGAGGTCGAGGATGCGCATGCAGGTCTTGAAGGCCTGGCCTTCGGGACCGATCATGTTCTCGGCCGGCACGCGCACGTTGTCGAAGAAGATCGGCACGTTGGGCACGCCGCGGATGCCCATCTTGCGGTCCTCCTTGCCGAAGGAGAAGCCCTTGGTGCTGGTGTCGACGACGAAGGCCGAGATGCCGTTGGCGCCGCGGCCCTCGCTGGTGCGCGCGAACACCAGGATGAAATGCGCCACCGAGCCGAAGGTGATGTAGATCTTGCCGCCGTTCAGAACCCAGCTCTCGCCGTCCCTGACCGCGCGCGTCTTCATCGAGGAGACGTCCGAGCCGGTGCCGGATTCGGTGATGGCGACGGCGGTGAGCGTGCGGCCCTTGGCGGCGAGCCCGAGATAGTGCCGCTTCTGCGCCTCGGTGCCGAAATTCAGGATAGGCAGGATCAGGCCGAACGAATTGTTGGCGGCGAGCAGGGCCGCCGATTCGGAGACCTTGGCGATCTCCTCCTTGACGATGCACACCGAGGTGAGGTCGGCACCCGGGCCGCCATACTCCTGCGGCACCCAGAGCTGCAGCAGGCCCATGTCGCCGAAGACCTCGACCAGCTCGTGCGGGAAGCGGTTGTTCTCGTCGATCTCCGAGGCGATGGGCGCCACGTGCTTGTCCACCATCTTGCGCACCTGGTCGCGCAGCAGCAGGTGGTGTTCCTCGAAATGGTAATTGTTCATCGCGGACCTCAGTGGGCTTTCGGCCAGGGGAATTTGCGCGCCAGCACGCGGGTCGCGTCGACGGCGCGGCGCAGCACGAAGAGCTCCTCGGCATCGGGCGGCACGGTGCGCGCGATCTCCCGCGGCGCGACGAGATCGAAGCCGGTGTTGTCGCGCACTTCTTCGAGGCTGACGCCCTCGTGCAGCGACTTGATGCGCATGGCCTTGCTCGCGGGCTCGAAGTCGAACACGCCGAGCGGCGTCACCACTAGGCGCGGCCCACCCTCGGGCAGGCCACGGTCGGTGCGCGACGTGCCGCCCTCGAGATGGCCGGCGCCGCAGATGAAGTCGACCTTGGAAACGAAGGCGCCGCGGTCGTGGCGCGTGGTCATGATGTAGAAGCGCCGCGACAGGCCGCACAGCGCGCTGATGCCGACTGTGCCGGGACCGCGCAGCCTGGGCTTGGCGTGATCTCCGATGCAGACGGTGTTGATGTTGCCGAAGCGGTCGGCCTGCAGCGCGCCCAGGATGGCGAAGTCGAAGAAGTGAACCTGCCAGTCGATGAAGTCGATCATCTGCGGCAGGTCCATCGCCGCCTCGGCGACGGCGATGTTCTCCGCGTCCGCCGCAGGGCGGATGATGCCCTCGGTCGGATTGGTCATGCCGCCCGGGCCGGACACCCACCACAGATGCGGCGCCTGGCGCTGGCGGGCAAGGTTGCAGGCCGCCACCTGGATGTCGGAGTTGGTGCCGACGATCGCCTTCTCGCCGTCCGCCATGTCGCGCGCGAGCAGCACGGCCAGCATTTCGCCCAGGGCAAAGGCGTCGGTCGCAACGGGCATTTCCTCTATTCCTTCGATTTCTTGGTCTGGTGTTTTATTGGTCCGACCAATAATGGTCAAAGGAAATTTCTGCGCCGCCTGGGGCGCAGAAACTCAGGCCCTTGCGGTCAGCGCCCCTTCCAGTCGGGTTTGCGCTTCTCGGCGAAGGCCTTCGGCCCTTCCACCGTATCCTCGCTCCGCGTCATGGCGACGAAGGCGGGATAGTGCAGGTTGTGGGTCGCCACTTCGAGGGCGGGCACGTCGAGCGAGCGCATGACCACCTGCTTGGTGGCGCGCACCGACATCGGCGAGCAGGCGAGGATGTCGTCGGCCCAGCGCCGTGCCTCCTTCATGAGGTCGGCGTGCGGCACGACGGCGGTGACGAAGCCCAGTTCGTAGCCTTCCTTGGCCGGGACATGGCGGCCGGTCAGCATCATGCCCATGGCCTTCTTGAGCGGGATCATGCGCGACAGGCGCTGCATGCCGCCGGCACCGGCAGCCAGGCCGACCTTGGGTTCGGGCAAGGCAAAGGTCGCCTTGTCGGAGGCGACGATGATGTCGCAGGCGAGCGCGATCTCGAAGCCGCCGCCCATCGCCACGCCGTTGACCGCGGCGATCACCGGCTTGTCGAGATCGTAACGGTTGGTCAGCCCGCCGAAGCCCTTCAGTGGATGGATCGGCCGCTTGCCCGTCTTGGCCTGCAACTCAGCGTGGTATTTCAGGTCGTTGCCGGCGCAGAAGGCCTTGTCGCCGGCTCCGGTGATGATGGCCACCCACAGATCCGGGTTGGCATGGAATTCGTCGAAGGCGGCGACCAGCTCCTCGTTCGCCATGGGATGGCAGGCGTTGTAGACCTCCGGCCGGTTGATGGTGACGGTCATCAGCCGCCCGTCGATATCGACCTTGCTGTATTGGCCCATGGTGCTTTCCTCGTTGTTCGATGAACGAGGGTTTACCGCAACTCGCGTTGGTACAAAACGTCGCTCTCGCGCCAGTCGCGGCCGCGAGCCGCAAAATAGCCATTGGAGGGGGTGAAATGGCTGACGGAACCGAGTGATTTGAGTGCAAGGTGCAGCAGTCGATAATGCGTTGTTTGGTGAAACTAATGGATCAGGCCGTTGGGCTTGCGTTGACTGGCGGGCTGCTCGTCCTTCCGGGAATCGCCTGTGCGGCAAGCCTGGACGGCTATGATCGGCCGCGGCAGGGCGAGGTTGTTGCGGCCTCGGCCTTGTCCGTGCCGACCAGTACACTACCGATGGTAGTCACTCCGGCTAGCCCAGGACCGGGCGGCGGCGCGCCGCTGCAGCGACAGGCGCAACTCGGGGCCCAGCCGCAACGGCCGGCGCCGGCTCTCCGCCAAGGGCCTTCAAGCGCCGATCTTGTGAATAAGTTGCTGAGCCCCGGACCGTCCGATCCCAATGTCCCGCTGTTCCGTCGGGATTTGGCCGATGACCGTGGCGCGGGCTCTGGCGCGTCGGATGGGCCCCAGATCTACGGCCGCCAGGAGGAAGGCGGCGGCGTCTTCGGTTTCAAGGTGGCGATCCCGGCGGATCGCAATGCCTCGGGGTCCTCCCGCTAGATATAGTTGGAGCCGCCCTGTGGTCTGGAAAGCCCCCGAGCGCAAGGAAATGAGCACTGTGGCCGGCCGGCCACAGTTTGTCTTGGAGTCGCCGCAGGGCGGCCGCGTTCCTTGCACGTCACTACTCGTGGTGTATATAGTTCCCTCTCGGAGTTGGTGATCGACCCAGCCCCGCCAACGCTCGTCAGGTTTTCGGTAAACGAGGGGAAGTACTCATGAAAAAGGCTTTGATGGCCGCCGCTGCGTTCATTGCGCTGCCGGTTGCGGCCCAGGCGCAATCGCCGTCGCCCGGCGTGTACATCGGCGCCGAAGGCGGCGTGAACTGGCTGCTGAACACGACCATCGCGGGCTTCGGGGTGCAGCCTCAGACGGGTTGGGCGGCCGGTGGCGTGATCGGCTACGACTTCGTCGGTCCGCGCGTTGAGTTGGAAGGCGTCTACCGGCAGAACCAGACCAATGGCGGTCCGTTCGGCACGGCGGTGCAGAGCCAGGTCGGCCAGCTCGGCATCATGGCGAACCTGCTGTACGACTTCATGCCGGCCTCGGTGATCACGCCGTATATCGGCGCTGGTGCGGGCGTGGGCTTCGTCGACAGCAATTCCTCGCTGGGCAGCACGGTGTTCGCCTATCAGGGCATCATCGGCCTGGGCTGGAACGTCGACACGAATTTCCGCGTGAACCTGGACGGCCGCTACTACGGCACGTCGAACCCGACGGTGAACAGCTCGAGCTGGAGCAACAACAACTTCAGCATCATGCTGGGCCTGCAGTTGAAGTTCGGCGCCGCTCCGCCGCCGCCGCCCCCGCCGCCGCCGGCTGTTGCGCCGCCGTCGTTCATGGTGTTCTTCGATTGGGACCGCTCGAACCTGTCGCAGCAGGCGCTGGCGACCATCCAGCAGGCGGCCAACGCCTTCAAGACCAAGGGCAACGCCCGCATCACGGCGACCGGCCATACCGACACGTCGGGCCCGGAAGCCTACAACATGGCGCTGTCGCTGCGTCGTGCGAATGCGGTCAAGGACGCCCTGGTGCGTGACGGCGTGCCGGCGCAGGCGATCACGGTCATCGGCATGGGCGAGAAGGGCCTCCTGGTCCCGACCGCCGACGGCGTGCGCGAGCCGCAGAACCGCCGCGTCGAGATCGTCATCCAGTAAGACGATCCCAAGCCTGAGACTTCGGGAACGGCCGGGCTCCAGCCCGGCCGTTTCCTTTTTGTGGCCCGATATTACTTCCAGTCGGGCCGCTTTTCGGGTTGGCGGGCGCGGAGGCGGCCTCTATATCCGGGCGAGGAGATGGATTCCATGTCGCAAGTGTTGATGCCCAAGGCGACCGCCGTGTGGCTGGTCGAGAACACGACCCTGACCTTCGATCAGATCTCGGCCTTCACCGGCCTGCATCCGCTCGAGGTCCAGGCGATCGCCGACGGCGAAGTTGCAGGCGGCATGACAGGTCTTGACCCGACCACCAACGGCCAGCTCACCAAGGAAGAGATCAAGCGCGTCGAGGCCGACGCGACGGCGCGGCTCCGGCTCAGCCCGCGCGACGTGCCCGAGCCCGTGGCCCGCTCCAAGGGCCCGCGCTACACGCCGGTCGCCAAGCGCCAGGACCGCCCCGACGCCATCGCCTGGCTGCTCAAGGTCCATCCCGAGCTGCAGGACTCGCAGGTCGCCAAGCTGGTCGGCTCGACCAAGAGCACCGTCCAGTCGGTGCGCGACCGCACGCACTGGAACATGCAGAACGTGCGCCCGCGCGATCCGGTCACGCTCGGCCTGTGCTCGCTGAAGGATCTCAACGACGCCGTCGACAAGGCGCGCCGCAAGGCCGCGCGCGAGGATGCCGCCAAGAAGAAGGCGGCGGCGACAGCCAGTGCCGGAGAGGAAGCCGCGCCGGCCGACGAGCCCGTCGATCCGGCGGAGGCCGACCAGCCCGACCTCGGCGAGACCCGGCACGACTGACGGGAGCTCAGATCGTCAGCATCACCTTGCCGACATGGTCGGCGCGCTCCAGCTCGGCATGCGCGCCGGCGGCATCCTTGAGCGGGAAGGTCTTGTAGATGATCGGCTTGACCTTGCCCGCTTCCAGGAGCGGCCACACCTTTTCCTCGAGGCCGCGCGCCATGCGGCCCTTGCTCTCGACGCTCTGCGGCCTGAGCGTCGAGCCGGTAAGGGTGAGCCGGTTCACCATCACCAAGCCGGCGCTGATCGTCGCGGTGGCGCCGAGTTGCACGGCGATGACCACGCAGCGGCCGTCCTGCTTCAGGAGCTGCAGGTTCTTCGGCAGGTAGTCGCCCGCCACCATGTCGAGCACGACGTCGACGCCGCCCGACAGCTTCTTCACCTCGGCGGCCCAGTCGTTGTCCTTGTAGAGGACGGCGTGGTCGGCGCCCAGCGCGCGCACCGCCTTGGCCTTGTCCTCGTTGCGCACGGTGGTGAAGACCGTGGCGCCGAACGCCTTGGCGAGCTGGATCGCCGTCGTGCCGATGCCGCTCGCGCCGCCATGGATCAGCACGCTCTCGCCGGCCTTGAGCTGGCCGCGCTCGAAGAGGTTGTGCCACACCGTGAAGTAGTTCTCCGGCAGCGCCGCCGCGCGCAGCATGTCGTAGCCTTTCGGCAGCGGCAGGCATTGCGGCGCCGGCGCGGTGCAGTATTCGGCATAGGACCCGCCGGGCGTGAGCGCGCAGACCGCATCGCCCACCTTCCATCCAGTGACGCCCGCGCCGAGCCCGGCCACCGTGCCGGCCGCCTCGAGGCCCGGCAGGTCCGACGCGCCCGGCGGCGGCGGATAGAGGCCGGCGCGCTGGGCGATGTCGGGACGGTTCACGCCCGTCGCCGCGACCTTGATCAGGATCTCGCCGTCCGTCGGCTGCGGCACGGGCCGCGTCGCCGGCACCAGCGCTTCGGGGCCGCCCGGCTTCTTGATCTCGACACAGGTCATGGTTGCGGGCAGCGCGCTCATGGTCGGCCTTTCGAAGCGGTGGGAGCAGTGGTAGGTCTCCCTTAGCCGCTTCCCTGGAGCCACGCCATGGCCTTCGATCTCGACGATCTCGATCCCCGGCAGAAGAAACCGCAGCCTCGGAATCTCGACGCCATGAACATCGAGGACCTCAAGGAATACAGCGCGGTGCTGAAGGCCGAGCTCGCCCGCGTCGAGGAAAAGATCAAGGCCAAGCAGAGTCACGCCGCGGCGGCGGCATCGCTGTTCAAGAAATGAGATCCCGGTGGCAGAAGCAAAATTCCTGAGGCCGGACACGCTGGCCCTGCATGCCGGCCAGCATCCCGATCCGGTCACCGGGGCGAGAGCGGTGCCGATCTACCAGACGACGTCGTATGTCTTCCGCGATGTCGACCATGCCGCGAGCCTGTTCAACCTCGAGGTCGGCGGTCACATCTACAGCCGCATCTCCAATCCCACGGTGGCCGTGTTCGAGGAGCGCGTGGCCGCGCTCGAGGAGGGGTCGGGTGCGCTTGGCGTGGCGAGCGGCCAGGCCGCGCTGCACATCGCCATCGCCACCTTGATGGGGGCGGGCGGCCACATCGTCGCCTCGACCTCGCTCTACGGCGGCACGCGCAACATGCTGGCGCTTACCCTGCCGCGCTTCGGCATCACGACCACCTTCGTCAATCCGCGCGACCATGACGGCTTTCGCAGGGCCATCACGCCGGCAACCCGGCTGGTGCTGGGCGAGACGATCGGCAATCCCGGCGGCGAGGTTCTTGAACATACCTGCAGTCGCCGACATCGCCCACCAGGCCAAGATCCCGCTGATGATCGACAACACCTTCGCCTCGCCGGTGCTGTGCCGTCCGCTGACCCTGGGCGCCGATATCGTGTTCCATTCGGCCACCAAGTTCATCGGCGGCCATGGCGTGGCGATCGGCGGCGTCATCGTCGAATCGGGCCGCTTCGATTGGGAGGGCTCGGGCAAGTTCCCGACTCTGACCGAGCCCTATGCCGGCTATCACGGCATCGATTTTGCCGAGGAGTTCGGCCCGCACGCCTTCATCATGCGCGCCCGCAGCGAGGGCGTGCGCGACTTCGGCTCGTGCATGGCGCCGCAGACCGCCTTCTATCTGCTGCAGGGCCTCGAGACGTTGCCCCTGCGCATGGCGCGCCATGTCGAGAATGCGCGCAAGGTCATCGCCTTTCTGAAGGCCAATCCGGCGGTCGAACGCATCGCTTCGCCGGAGCTGGCCGACCATCCCGACCATGCCCTGGCGAAGAAGCTGCTGCCCAAGGGCACGGGCTCGATCTTCAGCTTCGACATCAAGGGCGGACGGGAGGCCGGCCGGCGCTTCATCGAGCGGCTGAAACTGTTCTCCCATCTTGCCAATGTGGGCGACGCCAAGTCGCTGGTCATCCATCCCGCCTCGACCACGCATGCGCAGCTCGATGCGGCGGCGCTCGAGGAGGCGGGCATCGGCGAGGGCATGATCCGCCTTTCGGTCGGCCTGGAGGATCCCGACGATCTTCTGGATGACCTCGGACAGGCGCTGCGCGCCGCGGCGAAGGGCTGACCATGAAGCTCACCGTCGACGGCCGCGCCGTCTTCGCGACGACGGGCGGCACCGAGTTCGATCCGGCCAAGCCCGCCGTCGTGTTCCTGCATGGCGCCGGGTTCGACCGCACGGCCTGGCGCCTGCAGACGCGCTGGTTCGCCCATCACGGGCGCGGCGTGCTCGCCATCGACTTTCCCGGGCATGGCTGGTCCGAGGGCCCGGCGCTGCAGAGCATCGCCGCCCTGGCCGAGTGGACGGCGGCGCTGATCGAGGCGGCCGGCCTCAAGGAGGCCGCGCTGGTCGGCCATTCGATGGGCGCGCTGGTGGCGCTCGAGACCGCCGCGCGCTTTCCCGGCAAGGTGCGCGCGCTCGGCCTGTGCGGCGTGGCGGCCGAGATGCCGGTGCATCCCGAGATGCTGGAATCGGCCAAGGCCAACACGCTCAAGGTGCAGGAGCTGATGACCTTCTGGGGCATGGGCAATGCGCTGCACAAGGGCGGCATGGTCTCGCCCGGCCTGTGGCTGCGCCGCGAATCGCTGGCCGTCCTGTCGGGCAACAGGCCCGGCGTGATCCATGCCGACCTCGCCGCGTGCAACGCCTACAAGGATGCGCTGGCGCGCGCCGCCCAGGTGAAATGTCCGACCGTACTGGTGCTGGGCGACGGCGATCTCATGACGCCCGCCGCCAAGGCCAGGCCGCTGGCCGCCGCCATCGCCGGCGCGCGCACGGTGGTGATCCCCAATTGCGGGCACTTCATGATCGTGGAGCGGCCGGACGAGACTCTCGAAGCGTTGAAGGCCAGTGTCTGATCGCGTCGCGCTCGTCACCGGGTCGACCTCGGGCATCGGCGCCGCGATTGCGCGCCGTCTCGCAGCCGACGGCTACAAGGTCGCGCTGCATTCGCGGCGTCGGCCGAGATCGGCAAGCGCATGTCGGCCGAGCTCCCCGGCGCCAGCTACCATCAGGCCGATCTGGGCGACGAGGCGGCCACGCGCGGCTTGGTGTCCGACGTCCTGAAGCACCACGGCCGGCTCGACGTGCTGGTCAACAACGCCGGCGAATCGGTCCGCATCCCGCACGCCGACCTCCAGGCCGCGACGCCGGCCGTGTGGCGGCGCATGCTCGACATCAACCTGATCGCGCCCTTCCTGCTGGTGACCGAAGCGGAGCCGGCGCTGCGCCAGTCGGCGGAAGGGGGACGGCCGGCCTGCGTCGTCAATATCGGCACCCATTCCGGTGTGCGGCCCAAGGGGGCGTCCATTCCCTATGCGACGGCCAAGGCCGGCCTGCACCACGCCACGCGCCTGCTGGCGCTGGCGCTCGGGCCGGCAATCCGCGTCAATTGCGTGGCGCCGGGCCTGGTCGAGACGCCCATGAGCGCGGGCTGGCCGGAGGCGACCGAGCTGTGGAACACCCGGTCGCCCATGCGCCGCGCCGCGCAGCCCGAGGACATTGCCGATCTGGTGGCCGCGCTGGTCGCCAACGATTACGTTACGGGGGAGATCGTCATCGCCGATGGTGGGCTGAACCTCACCTAGCCAGACACGGAGGAAACAATGAACGTCCAGACCTTGCCGCCCGGCTACAAGACCGCGCCATGGACGCCGCCCGAGAAGATCGACGGCAAGATGCTGGCCGAGGCCAGCGCCAGGCTGATCGATCTCCTGCGCATCCGCACCCAGCCGATCGGCATGCGGCTGTTCGAGGACCCCGCGGACATGGAGAAGATCCAGGGCGTGCGCAAGCCGACCGAGGGCTTCAAGTTCACCATGTGCCAGATGGTGACCCAGTCGCGCTGGTACGGCTTCACGCTCGGCATCACCGTCGACAATACCCGCGGCGGCAATTGCGGCGGCGTGGTCGGGCTGAACCATCCCGGCGAGGATTTCCTGTCGGGCGATCACATGAACGGCGTGTGGTTCGGCAACAAGGAGGCGTCGGCCGCGCACCAGGCGCAGATGCCGCGCGTGCCCGATGGCAAGTACAACGGACTGGTCGTGTCGCCGTTGCGCTCGGCACGCCTCGATCCGCCGGACATCTGCCTGTTCTACGGCACGCCCGGCCAGATGATCTATTTCATCAACGGCCTGCAGTTCCACCGCTACCGCCGCTACGACTTCACCTGCACCGGCGAGAGCGCCTGCGCCGATTCGTGGGGCCGGGCGCTCGCGACGCGCCAGACGTCGCTGTCGCTGCCGTGCTACGCGGAGCGCCGTTATGGCGGCGTGGCCGACGACGAGCTCCTGATGGCCTGCCCGCCCGACGAGTTCCTGCGCGCGGTCGACGGCATGGGCCATCTCGGCAAGAACGGCCTGCGCTATCCCTTCCCGCCCTACGGCGCGGCGATGGATCCCGCCTTCGGCATGGCCAAGAGCTACGGCTGACATGCTCTATGTCGTGGCCTGGCCCGTGCTGGCCGAGGCCGACGACACCGCCCTGCGGCGGCTGCGGGCGCAGTACCATCCGCGCGAGGCCGACCTGATCGGCCCGCATTTCACCCTGGTGTTCGGCGCCGCCGAGGACGACGAGGCGAGCCTGCGCCGCCGCCTGGACGGGCTGTCAGGCTGGCGGCCCTTCTGGTTCGTGCTCGACCGCCTGATGCGTCACGACATGACGCCGCCGGCGCGCGCGGCCTATCTCTACGCCGTGCCGGCCGACGGCGCGGCCGAGCTGGCGGGCCTTTACGACGTGCTCAATCCGATGCCCGGCGGCGAGCCGTTCGAGCCGCATATCACGCTCGGCCTGTTCGACCGCGCCGCCGAGGCCGAGCGGGTGGCGCGCATCGTCGAGCGCCAGATCCTGCCCATGCACGGACGCATCGAGGAACTGTCGCTGCTGCGCCGCATCGGCGATTCGCTCGAGACCGTGGAAACCGTCCGTCTCTAATGCCACAGCGGCGGCAGGGGCGGCAGGCGCACGTTGCCGGGCCGCGCCACGATGCCGAAGCGGGCCAGGGTCTCGCGGACCTCGCGCGGCACGCGCAGGGTCGGGCCTTCGGCGTCGAGGCCGGCCAGCTTCAGCACGCGCTCCACGACCTTCTGCCAGCGGTCGGACTCGGGCGGATAGCGGCGGATCTCGACCGGCCGGCTTTCGTCGATGCCGGCCTTGGCCTTGGCGATATTGAGCGCGAGCTGCAGGCCGCCCAGCTCGTCGATCAGCCCGGCCTTCTTGGCGTCGTCGCCGGAGAAGACCCGGCCGCGGGCCGCCGCGTCGAGCCTGGGGCCGTCGAGCTTGCGCGCCTCGCCGACCTGGCGGGTGAACTCGGCATAGACGGTGTCGAGCTCGCGCGAAACGGCCGCGCGCTGCGCCGCGGTCGGCGCCTGGAAGGGCGAGTACATGCCGGCGTTCGTGCCGACCGACAGGCGATCGACATGGACGCCGAGCGAGTCCAGCAGCTGCGAAGCCACCGGCCAGATGCTGAAGACGCCGATCGAGGCGGTTATGGTCGTGGGCTCGGCCACGATCACGTCGCCATGGATGGCGGCGAGATAGCCGCCGGACGCCGCGACGTCGCCCATCGAGACGATCACCGGCTTGCCCGCCGAGCGGGCGCGACCCACGGCATCGGCGATGGCGTCGGCGGCCGGATAGGTGCCGCCGGGCGAATCGATGCGCAGGATGATGGCCTTCACGTCCTTGGCCCGCGCCGCCTGGTCGAGCGCATCGACGACATCGTCGGACACCGCGATGTTGTCGTCGTCCAGCGGCCCGCCGCCGCCCGGGCCCGAGGTGATGGCGCCGGTGATCCGCACCAGGGCGACCACGTCGCCATGCGTCTTGGGCCGCATCTCGTCGCCGGCATAGTCCGACAGGGAGGTCAGATCGCGCGTCTTGCCGACCCGTGTCCACACCTCGTCCATGGCGTCGCTGCGATAGCCTACCTTGTCGACCAGGCCCTCCTGGCGCGCGCGCTCCGAATCGAAGGGGGCGCCGTCGATGAGCTGGCGCAGCTTCGCCGGCTCGATGTGCCGCTCGCGCGCCACGTCCTCGATGAACTGGCCGAACAGGCTGTCGAGGAGCTGCTGCAGGTTCTCGCGGGCGGGCGTGGTGTAGCCGGTTTCCAGAAAGGTGTCGGGAGCGCTCTTGTACTGGTAGCGCTTGCCGCCCTCGACCTGGATGCCGAGCCTGTCCAATCCGGCCTTGAGGAACGGCGTCTCGACGGCAATGCCGGCCACCGCGAAGCCGCCGCTCGGCTGCAGCCAGATCTGCTCCAGCGCCGAGGCGAGATAGAAGTCGGCGACATGCGTGCCGCCGCTGCCCAGCTGCTCGGCAAAGCCGATCGCGAACTTGCCCTTGCCGCGGAAATGGGCGATCGCCTGGCGCAGCTCCTGGACGCGGGCGAGACCGGCGGACTCGTCGCCGATATCGACGAACAGCCCGGCCACGCGCGGATCGTCGGCGGCCTGCCACAGGAGCTGGACCGTATCGACGATGTCCTGCGAGCCGCCGAACAGGCCGCCATTGAACAGGCCGCCCGAGGCCGATTCCGGCGGCACGTTGCGCAGGTCGACCGACAGCACGATGGGCTGGGCTAGCGGCTTGCTCGTGAAGGGACCCGTCGCGACGAAGGCGACGATGCCGCCGATCGCGATCAGGGTGAGGGCGCCCACGGTCGCGAGCAGGCCAACGATAAACCGCCGCATAGAGTCTCCGTTCGGCTTCTAGGGTTTGATCAGATTCGGCCGTAACGTCCTGACGGCGTCAAGCATCGCCGCCGCCGACGTGTCCAATCCATTGTCGCGCACCAGCAGGGCGGTCGGCACGCCGCGCACGGGACGCAGTCCGTCATCGAAGTTCCACATCGACAGGCGAAGATTGGCGGCGAGGAATGCCTGCGGCTCAAGGCCGATCTCGAGCTGCGGCCTGAGCGACAGGCGGCGCAGCCGCACCCATTCGATGTCGTGCCAGGCGATGCGGCGGTTGCGGCCGAATCCAAGGGCGATCCCGTCGCCATCGATGACGACCTGCGGCTCGCGGCCGACGCTGCGGCTCAGGCCCAGGAACACGTAGTAGCCCATCGCCAGGCCCACCAGGACGAGCAGCACGAAGCGCGGGTCGTTCAGCGACAAGGCCGGCGCGTTGTCCGGGTGGGTGGTGAAGTGCAGGATCGCGCCGGCGATCAGGGCGGCCGCCACGACGGCGATGCTGAGATTGTGCGGCAGGCCGTAGCGCGCCTCCATGCGCGGGACGGCCGTCACGGCGCTCAACCGCACTGCGCGCGATGGCGCAGCAGATGGTCGGCCAGCACGCAGGCCACCATCGCCTCGGCCACCGGCGTGGCGCGGATGCCGACGCAGGGATCGTGCCGGCCCTTGGTGCGCAGTTCGACCTCGTTGCCGAAGCGGTCGATGCTGCGCACGGGCGCGAGGATCGAGCTGGTCGGCTTGACGGCGAGCCGGCAGACGATGTCCTGGCCGGTCGAGATGCCGCCCAGGATGCCGCCGGCATGATTGCTGAGGAAGGCGGGCGCGCCGTCCTTCATGCGCATCTCGTCGGCATTGTCCTCGCCGCTCATGGCGGCGACCGCGAAGCCGTCGCCGATCTCCACGCCCTTCACCGCGTTGATGCTCATCAGCGCCTTGGCGAGGTCGGCGTCGAGCTTGTCGTAGACCGGATCGCCCAGCCCCACCGGGATGCCCGAGGCCACGACCTCGATGACCGCGCCGACCGAACTGCCGCGCTTGCGCACGTCGTCGAGATAGCCTTCCCAGTTCTGGCCGGCCTGGCGGTCGGGACACCAGAAGGGATTGTCCGCCGTGGCGTCCCAGTCCCACTTGGTGCGGTCGATCTTCTGCGTGCCGAGCTGGACCACGGCGCCGCGGATGGCGACGCCGTCGCCCAGGATCCTGCGGGCGATGGCGCCGGCGGCCACGCGCACGGCGGTCTCGCGCGCCGACTGGCGGCCGCCGCCGCGATAGTCGCGCACGCCGTATTTCCTGAAGTAGGTGTAGTCGGCGTGGGACGGGCGGAACTTGTCCTTGATCTCGGAGTAGTCGCGCGAGCGCTGGTCGACATTGTCGATATGCAGCGCGATCGGCGTGCCGGTGGTGACGCCCTCGAACACGCCCGACAGGATCCTGACCGTGTCGGGCTCCTGGCGCTGGGTGACGAAGCGCGACTGGCCGGGCCGGCGCTTCTCCATCCACACCTGGATGTCGGCCTCGGCCAGGGGAAGGCGCGGCGGCGTGCCGTCGACCACGCAGCCGATGGCCGGGCCGTGGCTTTCGCCCCAGCTCGTGAACCGGAAGAGGGTGCCGAAGCTGCTGCCGGCCATGGTGCCGGCTCCCGTCCTACTCGCCCTCGAAATTGCCGAGCAGCTCGGCGATCTGCTTGGCCGACGAGGTGTTGATCATGCCGACGACATGGTAGCCGCCGTCGACATGCATGATTTCACCGGTCATGCCGGTGCCGAGGTCCGACAGCAGGTAGAGGGCGGCGTTGCCGACTTCCTCCTGCGTGATGTTGCGCTTGAGCGGCGAGTTGAGCTCGTTCCACTTCAGGATGTAGCGCCCGTCGTTGATGCCGGCGAAGGCCAGCGTCTTGATGGGGCCGGCCGAGATGGCGTTGACGCGGATCCTCCGCTCGCCGAGGTCGGCCGCCAGGTAGCGCACGCTCGCCTCGAGGGCGGCCTTGGCCACGCCCATGACGTTGTAATGGGGAATGACGCGCTCGGCGCCGTAGTAGGTCAGGGTGAGCAGGCTGCCGCCGTCGGGCATCAGCGGCACGGCGCGCTGGGCCACCGCGGTGAGCGAATAGCAGCTCACATTCATGGTGAGCTGGAAGTTCTCGGGCGAGGTGTCGAGATAGCGGCCGCGCAGCTCGTCCTTGTTGGAGAAGGCGATGGCGTGGACCACGAAATCGAGGCCACCCCACTGCTTCTCGATCTCGGCGAAGGTGGCGTCGATGCTCTTGGCGTCGGTGACGTCGCAGGGCAGGATGATCTTGGCACCCACCGAGCTGGCCAGAGGCCGCACCCGCTTCTCCAAGGCCTCGCCCTGGAAGGTGAAGGCCAGCTCGGCCCCCTGTTCGTGGCAGGCCTTGGCAATCCCCCAGGCGATCGAGCGCTCGTTGGCGACGCCCATGACGAGGCCCTTCTTACCGGCCATCAACTGTGCAGCAACGGTCATGGGTCGGTTCTAGCGGGGGACGGCTATCGGGACAAGATGCCGGTGGTCTCGCCGCCCACAGCCCCTCATATTGTGGGTATGATCGAGGAGAAACCCGACCCGCTGGCGCTTTTCGGCGAGTGGTACGAAGAGGCGGCCAAGAGCGAGCCGAACGATCCGTCGGCCATGAGCGTGGCCACGGTCGGGCCGGACGGCATGCCGTCGGTGCGCATGGTGCTGCTGAAGGATTTCGACGCGCAGGGCTTCGTCTTCTACACCAACCATGAAAGCCGCAAGGGCCGGCATCTGCTGGCCCATCCCAAGGCCGCGCTGCTGTTCCACTGGAAGTCCCTGCGCCGGCAGGTGCGCCTGGAGGGGCCGGTGTCGCCGACCACGACCGAGGAGGCCGACGCCTATTTCGCCAGCCGCGCCCGCGGCAGCCAGATCGGCGCCTGGGCGTCCGACCAGTCGCGTCCGCTCGAGAGCCGCTTTGCGCTGGAGAAGCGGGTGGCCGAATTCGCCGCCCGGCACCTGGTGGGCAAGGTGCCGCGGCCGCCGCACTGGTCGGGCTTCCGGCTACAGCCGCTGGCTGATCGAGTTCTGGCAGGACGGTGCATTCCGACTGCACGACCGGCTGGAATATCGCCGTGCCGCGCCGGGCGAGCCCTGGACGACGCGCACGCTCTATCCCTGAGACGACCATGGCGCTCGACCCCCAGCGGCTGATGCGGATCGCCACGGTGGCGTCGATGTCGGTGGCGGTGACGCTGATCGGCGCCAAGACCGTGGCCTGGCTGCTCACCGAGTCGGTCAGCATGCTGTCCTCGCTGGTCGACTCCTCGCTCGACTTCGTCGCCTCGCTGATCACTTTCCTGGCGGTGCGCCAGGCGCTGACGCCGGCGGACGCCGACCATCGCTTCGGCCACGGCAAGGCCGAGGCGCTGGCCGGACTCGCCCAGGCCGGCTTCATCGCCGCGTCGGGCGGCGGCCTGCTGCTCACGGTGGGCGACCGCCTGATGCATCCGCACCAGGTGCAGCGGGAGGCGATCGGCCTGGCGGTCAGCGGCTTTGCCATCCTCCTCACCCTGGGCCTGGTGGCCTTCCAGAACCTCGTGGTGAGACGGAGCGGCTCGATCGCGATCGGCGCCGACAAGGCCCACTATTTCACCGACCTCGTGAGCAACCTGGCGGTCGGCATCGCCCTGTACCTGTCGGGCGTCTTCGGCCAGCCGCTGATCGATGCCGGCATGGCCGCGCTGGTCGCGCTCTATCTGATCCAGGGCGCCTGGAAGGTGGGCCGCGGCTCGCTCGACGTGCTGATGGATCGCGAGCTGCCGGATGGCGAGCGCCGCCGGATCGTCGAGATCGCCCGGCGGCATCCCGCGGTGCGCGACATCCATGACCTCAGGACCCGCTCGGCGGGCCTCACCAAGTTCGTCCAGCTGCATGTCGAGCTCGATCCCGCCCTGCCGTTGGTGCGCGCCCACGAGATCGGCGACCAGGTCGAGGCCGACATCCAGCAGGCGTTTCCCGACGCCGAGATCATCCTTCATGTCGATCCGTACGGTGTCGCCGAACCGCGCACCTCGTTCGCCTGACCGATGGCGCAGCAGCCTTCCTTCGTCGTCGAGGACCAGTCGGCGGTGATCGCCTTCCTCGAGGCGCACCTGGCGCCGGCGAAGCGCATCGATACGCACGGCGCCGTGGTCTTCCTGACGCCCGAGCGCGCCTACAAGATGAAACGGGCAGTGAAGTTCCCCTACATGGACTTCTCGACGGTGGCGCGCCGCGCCGCCATGTGCGCCGCCGAGATCGAGATCAACCATCCGCTGGCCCCGGAGATCTATCTCGGCGTGGCCCCGGTGCGGCGGTTGGCCGACGGCCGGCTTTCCCTGGGCGAGGTGGGCGAGCAGGCGGCCGACGCGGTCGATTGGCTGGTCGTGATGCGCCGCTTCGACGAGGACGGGCTGCTCGACCGCATGGCCGAGCGCGGCGCGCTCACGCCCGAGCTGATGGCAGCGCTCGGCGCGCGGGTCGCGGCCTACCATGACGGCCTGAAACCCCTCGCGGGCTTTTCCGGTCCCGAGGACTACCAGCGCTCCGTGGCCGCCGACATCCGCCAACTGCGCGAGCAGGGCGGCCGGCTGGACCCGGCGATCACCGAGGCGCTCGCCGTGGCGCTGCCCGGCGCGCTGGCGCCGTATCTCGACCTGGTGGCGCGGCGCGCGGCGGCCGGCGCGGTGCGGCGCTGCCATGGCGACCTGCATCTGCGCAACATCGTGCTGATATACGGCCAGCCGGTGCCGTTCGACGCCATCGAGTTCTCGGAGAAGATCGCCAGCATCGACGTGCTGTACGACCTGGCCTTCGCCCTGATGGATCTGTGCGACCGCGGCTTGCGCGCGCTGGCCAACCGCCTGCTGAACGACTGGCTGTGGCGCATCGCCGAGCTGCCCCCGGCCTCGCACGAGGAGGCGCTGGCGTTGCTGCCGCATTTCCTGTCGCGCCGGGCGGCCGTCCGCGCCTTCGTCGAGGCGTCGGGCGCGGCGCTCGCCGGCAGGACCAGCGAGGCGGCCCGCACCTACCAGCGCCTGGCGCTCGACTTCCTGCAGCCGGCGCCGCCGCGCCTGATGGCGGTCGGCGGCCTGTCGGGCAGCGGCAAGACCACGCTGGCGCTGAAGCTGGCGCCCGCGGTCGGCCGCTCGCCCGGCGCCGTCGTGGTGCGCAGCGACGTCGAGCGCAAGCGGCGGGCGGGCGTCGCGCTCGAGGACCACATGCCGGCGGGCAGCTACACGCCGCAGGCCTCGGCCGAGGTCTATGCCGCTATCCTCGCGCGCGCCGAGCGCGTGCTGCGCGCCGGTCACAGCGTGGTCCTCGATGCCGTGTTCGCGCGCGAGGAGGAGCGCGCCGCGGCCGAGGCGCTGGCGCTCAGGGTCGGCGTGCCGTTCGAGGGCATCTGGCTCGACATCTCGAAGGAGGTCGCCCAGGCCCGCGTCGCCGCGCGCAAGGCCGACGCCTCGGACGCCACGCCCGACGTCGTCGAACGCCAGTTCGGCTACGGGCTGGGCCGGATCACGTGGCAGCGGCATCGCAGTGACGAGTTCCCGGCGTAGAGGAGTTCCCGCACTTTCCGCAAGTGCTGCGCCAATCGGGGTCGTGTGCACTCGTTGGTCTTTCTTTCGGTCTTTCGCCTCTCTCCCGCGAGCGGGGAGAGGAACATGAGGGGCGCGTCGATGCGGCGGCACCCTGATAAGTACTACTTAACTATATGTCAAGAAGAACTTTGGGCCTCCGCAGAGTGAGGTGATCGATCGAACCGAGTAATTGCGCGCCATACGGCGCAGAAACTCGACCTGATGCAGGCAATGCTAGCGCAGGGTCGCCAGCAGGCGCTCGGCGGCTTTCACGTCGGCGGTGTCGCGGCCCTCGACGAACTGCTCGAACACGGGCCGCAGGAGCGCGCGCGCTTCCGCGCGGCGTCCGCTTCGGACCCATGACGCGGCAAGATCGACGGTCGTCCGCAGCTCCCAGGACCGCGCGCCCTGGCGACGACTCCACTCGAGCGACTGGACGAGGCAGGTCTCGGCGTCATCGGGCTGCTGCAGGGAGAGAAGAACGCATCCCTTGAGACGCAGCGCCTCCGGCAGGTGAAGGAGATCTCCCTTCGCCTCGATCGAACCGATCGTCTCGTCGATCAGGGCCAGGCCTTCGCCGGACCGATCGGTCGCCACGAGCCCTTCGACGAGAGGGAACCGGAAGTCCGTGTGCATCTCGAAGCGCAGCGCGTGCAGCTGCTGCAGCGAAGCCTGCAGGCTCTCAACCCCGCCTTTCGCGTCGCCGCGACGGAGGGCGATGGCGCCTTGATAGCTGCGGCCGACGGCGAGGTAGGGCCCCAGGGAATGGGATTCGGCGTGGGCGATCAACCGGTCGGCATGCTCTTCGGCGGCGCGGAGATCGCCGATCCAAAGGAACATCCCGGGCGCCCATGCCAGGGCAAGGCCGAGTGTCGCCGGATTTCCCTTGCGCTCGGCGTCCTCGATGGTCTGGCGTACACGTTCCTTGGCCTGCGCCGGATGGCCCTGCAGCCACAGGCTCCGCGCCAGGGCGATGCCGACCAGGATGTGGTGGTCGAGGCCGAGATAGATCTCGCTGGCTTGCGGCGAGCGCGACCAGTGCCGGAACGAGACCTCGAGCTCGACGCGCGCAGCGCCGTGGTCGCCGACGAACTGGAGCGCTCTTCCCAGGGTGGACTGAGCCAATGCCACCACACCGGCCGGCTCTTCAACGCCTCCGGCGACGCTCCGGCTGCGTCGCGCGTAGTCCAGCGCGGTCTTGAAGTCGCCGTCGCGGGTATGGAACATCGACAATATGCCGAGCAGCCCGACCTGGTTCAGGACGTCGCCGCGGGCTTCGGCGACCGCGAGGCTTCGAGTCAAGGCGGCCCGCGCCGCCTCGCTCTGGCCGTGCATGTACATCGACGAAGCGCCGAGACCCGCCTGGAGAGGCAACTCCTCGAGCCTCGCCTTGGGTCCGCCGTGCGCGCCATCGTCCAGCGCGCGGATGGCGCGCTCGCACCAGCGATGGCATTCGGGCAGCAGGGACCTCGCCAGGAAGACCGGCGCGGCGGCGGCGGCGAGGGCGATGCCGATCCCGGGATTGCCGTTCGGGCCGAAGCTCCATTCCAGGGCCGCGCGGACGTTGTTGAGGCCCGCGAACTGCGACAGGTCCGCGCCTGAATCGAGTTCCGGCCTGCTCCAGCCATCGCCGGTAGTAGTCGGCATGGCGCACGGCCACGTCGTCGAGTTCGCCATCGGGATCGCTGAACTCGAGGACGTAGGCTCGGGTCGTATCGAGCAGGCGATAGCGCATCATCGCCCCGACGGGGCGGGTCGCGACCATCGACTTGGCAACCAGGCTGTCCATGGCGCCGAGAAAGAGCGACGGATCGAGCGTCGCGCTGGTCACGACCTCAAGGGCCGCATCGAGCGTGAAATGGCCGACGAACACGGCAAGCCGGCGCAGCACCACGCGCTCCAGCGGGGACAGCAGCCGGTAACTCCAATCGAGCGTCGCCTGCAGGGTCCTTTGACGGGGCGGGGCGGTGCGCGGTCCCGGCCAGGCCAGCTTGAGTCGCTGATCGAGAAGCGCCGCCATCTGCTGCAGGCCGTAGGACTCGACGCGTCGGGCCGCCAGCTCGATCGCCAGCGCCACGCCGTCGAGCTTGCGGCAGATATGCGCCACGATGGGCGCTTCGGCATCGCCGAAGTCGAGGCGCGCGCCGCTCGCCACGGCGCGCTCCAGGAACAGCTGGGGCGCGGGAAAGCTCCGGGTGGAGGCCGCCGTGAGGCCGCGGTCGTCCGGCGGATAGGCCAGCGGACCCAGCCTGTAGACGTGCTCATCCTCGGCCTGGAGAGGCTCGCGGCTGGTCGCCAGGATGTGGACCTTGGGGGCGGCCTTGAAGATCTGCGAGGCGAGGGCCGCCACGGCCTCGATGAGATGCTCGCAGGTGTCGAGGACCAGGAGGATCCGCCTGTCGCGCAGATAGGCGATGACGTTCGGCGTGGCGTCGTCGGACCGGACCGACAGTCCCAGCATCGAGGCGACGGCCGTCGCCACCAGATGGGGATCGCCCACCATGCCGAGATCGACGAACAGCACGGCGCCGGCGAAGTCCTCCATCAGATGATGCCCCGCCGCCACGGCAACGGTGGTCTTGCCGACGCCGCCCGAGCCCACGACGGTGACGAAGCGGGCGGCGGTCAGTTGTGCCGACAGCTTCTTCACGTCGTCGTCGCGCCCGACCATGCGGCTCAGCCGGCTGGGCAGGTTGGCAGGCGACAGGCTTGCTGCAGCTACCATGCGCGCGTCGCCCGGGCTCTTCGATCGCAAGACCGGCGCCACGAAGCAGTAACCGCGTCCCGGCAGCGTGTTGATGTATCGGGCGCCCGCGCGCCCGTCGCCCAGGGCCTTGCGCAGAGCCGCGATGTGAAAGCGCAGGCTGCCTTCCTCGACAACGACGTCGGGCCACACCGCCGCCATCAGGTCTCGTTTGCTGATGGGCTGGTTGGAACGTGACACCAGGGCAATCAGGGTGTCGAGGGCGCGCGCGCCCAGGACCACGGCGGCACCGTCCTTGACGAGCAGTCGCCGGCCCACCTCCAGGCGGAAAGGGCCGAACGAGACGACGTCCGTGGATTCCAAGGCAGGGTCGATCATGGCCTCAACTTCGCCGCCACTCCGCCCCGCCGTCATTCTAGTACCGACTATCGCCGGACGGCGAGTTGTGGCGGGCCGACAACGGGGCATACGTTGAGAAATTTCACCGGTCAGTGCATCTTCCCGCCATGAACCGCAGAACACTGTTCACGATCACCACGCTCTGCGCCTTGACGGGCTGCCAGTCGCCGAGCGGGCTTGCCCAGAAGGGGCCGGCATGGACCGCCACTTACCACGTACCCTACGAGACAATGGCGAACTGCCTTGTCGAGCGGGAGCGCCTCCCGTTGGTCAAGGTGACCCCGTCGTTCTATCCGCGGGAACGTCGCGCGACGGTGGCCGTCACCACTCCGACAGGCTCCGCCCTGGGTGTGTATGAAATCCGTCAAGTTTCCGCCCGCGACATCGATGTGACCTATTCGAGCATCTATGGCGGGCCCGGCAGCGGCGCGGGCGGTGATGCCCTCGACAAGGCCAACCGCTGCGGCAATCCCGCCTAGGGCCCGTCGCCGCTGGGAGCGCGCGTGGCGCGCCCAGCAAACTGCTGAGCGATCCTAACGCCTTCTAACAAACTCTAACGGGCGTTGGCCGTGGGCGCGGCGTAAGTGAGCCGCCATGACCCGGACCGGAAAACTGCTCTACACCGCCCGGACGCACACCACCGGCGGCCGGGAAAGGGGCCTGTCGCGCAGCAGTGACGGACGCCTCGACGTCAAGCTGTCGGTGCCGGGCGGTCCGGGCATGGGCACCAACCCCGAGCAGCTGCTGGCGGCCGGCTGGTCGGCCTGCTTCGAAAGCGCGCTGGCTCTGGTGGCCCGCCGGATGAAGGTGGTACTCCCGGCCGACCTGGCGATCGACGCCGAGGTCGACCTGAATCTTGGCGACGAGGCCGGCGGCGACGGCTACTTCCTGCGGGCGCGCCTCAACGTCGCCCTACCTGGCCTTGACGGCAAGGTGGCTGCGACCCTGCTCGAGGGCGCGCACCAGGCGTGCCCCTACTCCAAGGCGACGCGCGGCAACATCGATGTCGCGCTGAGGCTCGTCTAGCCATGCGCGAACGGAAGATCAAAGCCGATCGCTTGGCGGCGTTTTCTGACGCCGCGACCGCGGTGATCATCACTCTCATGGTGCTGGAGCTCAAGGCGCCCGACGAGGCGAGCTTCGCGGCGCTGCTGCCGCTGTGGCCCACGGTGATCAGCTACGCGGTGAGCTACCTGTTCATCGCCATCATCTGGTTCAACCACCACCACCTGCTGCGCTTCGTCCGCCATGTGACGCCGGGCCTGATCTGGGTGAACTTCGCCCATCTGTTCTGGGTGTCCCTGGTGCCGTTCACGACATCCTGGGTCGCACGCACGCAGCTCGCCTCGGCCCCGGTGGCGACCTACGCGGCGGTCTTCGTCTGCGTGAACATCGCGTACCTCGTGTTCGAGCGGCAGGCGCTGGCCCAGGCGGACACCACGCAGATGCCGCGACGCGCCCGGCGCCTGGCGAGGTGGCGATCCTTTGCCACCCTCTCGATCTTCACGAGCGCCATCGTGGTTTCCGTCTTCGCGCCGCGCGTCGGGTTCGCCCTGATCTGCACGGCCTTGCTGCCTTATCTGACGCCGCAGGCGCCCAGGGCGATAGGGCGCCCGTCGTTGCCCCTTCTCCTGGCCTCTTCCCCCGACAGGAGAGAGGAATTCGAGGAGACGAGAGCATGACCGGATCCAACAGGGCGGCGAGCATCGTGCTGGTCCACGGGGCCTGGGCGGACGGTTCGAGCTGGAGCGCCGTCATCAGGCGGCTGCAGGCCGGAGGACGGAAGGTCCTGGCGGCGCCCCTTCCGCTGACGTCCTTGTCGGATGACGTCGCGGCGCTGGAGCGTGCACTGGCGCGGACCGAGGGGCCGGTCGTTCTTGTCGCGCATGCCTATGCCGGCGCCGTGATCGGGGCGTGCCTCGACGAACGGGTTCGATCCCTGGTCTTCATTGCCGCCCTGACGCCCGACGAGGGCGAGACGGTCGCCGAGGTCTTCTATCGCGAAAAGCCGCATCCACAGGCGCCGCAACTCGCGCCCGACCGCGATGGCTTGCTGTGGATGCCCGATGAAGCCTTCAGCGCCGCCTTCTGCCAGGACGCGTCACCCGGGCAGGCCGCGCTCCTCGCGGCAACGCAGCGGCCCATTGCTCTTGCCTGCATCCAGGAAAGGGCGCGGAGGCCGGCCTGGAGGACGAAGCCCTCCTGGTACCTCGTCGCCCGGGAAGATCGAATGATCAGCCCGGCGACGCAGCTGTTCCTGGCGCAACGCATGGGCGCGCAGATCCGATCGGAGAAGATCGACCATGCGCCTCTCGTCACGGCGCCGGAACCGGTCGTCGACATGATCCTCCACGCCGCAGCCGATTTCGGCATCCCAGCACATCGGGGTCTAGCGACATGGCCGCTCTTCCCCTCGTGGTCTTCGACGTCAACGAGACGCTGCTCGATCTCCAGACGATGGAGCCGACCTTCGAACGCATCTTCGGCGAGAGGGGCGCCCTGCGGCTCTGGTACGCCAACCTGATCCTGTACTCCGCGGCCCTGACCCTGGCCGGCCGCTACGTTCCCTTCACGGACATCGGCTCGGCCGCGATGACGATGCTGGCGAAGACGCGCGGCCTCACGATCGACGACAGGGACAGGAAGGAGCTTACGGAGAAGTTCTCGACGATGCCGCCTTACCCCGAAGTGCGCCCGGCGCTCCGCAGGCTGCAAGAGGCGGGTTTCCGGCTCTTCACCCTCACCAACAACCTGCCCGAGGTTCAAGCCCGTCAGCTCGAGCACGGCGGCATCGTCGATCTCTTCGAGCGGCGCTTCAGCGTGGATGGCGTGAAGCAGCACAAGCCGTCGCGCCAGGCCTACGCCCATGTCGAGCGGGAGCTCGGGGTTCCGCCCTCGCAGCTCTGCCTTGTCGCCTGCCACACCTGGGACACGCTGGGCGCCGTCGCGGCCGGCTGGGAAGCCGCGCTGATCAGGCGCGCCGGCAACGACGTCCTGGGCGTGGGCCCCCAGCCGCAGATCGTCGGCGACGACCTGGACGACGTCGCCGATCAGCTCATCGCCCGACACACCTAGCACCGGGAATCACAAATGCCGGAGACGGGCCCACGGCACTCACTCACCCCCTGGAAGCACGAAAGGAGATGCTCATGGCCACCATCGCTTACCGCAAGGCCGACGTCGACGGGTTGAAGATATTCTATCGCGAGGCCGGCCCGGCCGCCGCGCCGGCCTTGCTGCTGCTTCACGGCTTTCCGACCGCGAGCCACATGTTCCGGGACCTCATTCCGCTGCTGGCCGATCGCTTCCGCATCGTCGCGCCGGACCTGCCGGGCTTCGGCCAGTCGGACATGCCGGCGCGGGGCGGCTTCACGTACACGTTCGACCGCATCGCCGGCGTCATCGACCGCTTCACGGAGATCGTCGGGCTGAAGCGCTTCGCGCTGTACGTCTTCGACTATGGCGCGCCGACGGGATTCCGGATCGCCGCCAAGCATCCGGACCGCATCACGGCGATCATCTCGCAGAACGGCAACGCCTACGAGGAGGGGCTGAGCGAGGGCTGGACTCCCATCCGCGCCTATTGGCAGGAGCCGTCGCCGGCCAATCGGGAGGCGCTGCGCGCCTTCCTCACGCCGGAGACGACACGCTGGCAATACACCCATGGCGTGGCGGACCCGGCGATGGTTTCCCCGGACGGCCAGTCGCTCGACAATTTCTACCTGGCACGTCCCGGCGCCGACGAGATCCAGCTCGACCTGTTCGGCGACTACAAGAGCAACGTCGCGCTCTATCCGGCCTTCCAGAAGTACTTCCGCACCCACAAGCCTCCCCTGCTCGCGGCCTGGGGCAGGAACGACCCGTTCTTCCTGCCGGACGGCGCCGAGGCGTTCAGGCGCGACAGCCCGGATGTGGTCGTCCGCTTCTTCGACACCGGGCACTTCGCCCTGGAAACGCATGCCGCGGAGATCGCGGCGGCGATCCGCGATTTCCTCGCGCCATGACGACCCTTCGCGTTCATCCGGAGTCGTCCCAGGCCCCTGCAAAAATGGTCGTGGTGCGCGACCGACCAGGGCCGTCGTCGTTGTCATCAGGAAGGAAGCAGCCATGCCTCAGATCGAACAGCTTGATGTCGTCATCCTCGGGAGCGGCCAAGGCGGAAAGCGGCTCGCCTGGCATCTCGGTCGGCTTCCCAAGAAGGTCACCGTCATCGAGCGCCGCTGGGTCGGCGGCTCATGTCCAGCCGTGGCCTGTATGCCATCCAAGAACGAGCTGTGGAGCGCCCGGGTCGCCCACCTTGTGCGGAACGCCAGCCGCTTCGGCACGCGCGTGGATGGGGTTGGAACCGATATGCCGAGGGTACGACGCCGCAAGCAGGACATGATCGATCGCGAGATCGCCGCCCACCTCGATGCCTACCGGGCGAGCGGCGCCGAGCTCGTCATGGGCAGCGGCCATTTCGTCGGTCCGAAGACCATCCAGGTCGCGCTCAATGACGGGGGCACGCGCCTGCTCGCCGGCAACGAGATCGTGGTCAATGTCGGCTCGCATGCCTCCGTTCCCGACATTCCGGGCCTGCAGGAGGCGCATGCGCTCACCCATATCGAGGCGCTCGAACTCGACGGCCTGCCGCCGCATCTGATCGTGCTCGGCGGCGGCTACACCGGGGTCGAGATGGCGCAGGCCTATCGCCGCTTCGGCAGCCGCGTGACGATCATCGAACCCGGCCGCCAGCTCATGGCGCGCGAGGATGAAGATGTGGCGAAGGAGATCGGCCGGGTGCTGAGCGGCGAAGGCATCGACATCATGCTGAATGCCAAGCCGGTTGGCGTCCAGGGCCGGTCCGGCGACGCCGTGACAGTGACGGCCCGCACGGAGGGCGGCGAACGGACGATCGAGGGCAGTCATCTGCTCCTGGCGGTCGGCCGAGTCCCGAACACGGCGGATATCGGTCTCGGAAAGGCCGGGATCGCGCTGGATGCGCGCGGCTTCATCCGGCTCAACGAACGGCTGGAGACGAGCGCGGCCGGCGTCTGGGCGATCGGCGAATGTGCCGGCAGCCCGCAGTTCACGCATGTTTCGGTCGATGATTTCAGGATCGTCCGCGACAACATGGCGGGCGGAAACCGCCGGACCGACGATCGCCTCATTCCGCATGTGATGTTCACGGATCCGCCGCTCGCGCGCGTGGGCCTGTCCGAGGGCGAGGCGCGGCGCGACGGCATTCCGGTCCGCGTGGCAAAGCTGCCCATGCGCCATGTCCTGCGAACGGAAGCGACGGATGAAAAGGACGGGTTCCTGAAGGTGCTGATCGGATCGGAGGACGATCGGATCCTGGGCTTCACGATGATCGGCTCGGAGGCGGGCGAGGTGATGGCGGCGATCCAGACGGCGATGCTCGCCGGGTTGCCCTACACCAAGCTGCGCGACGCCGTCATCGCGCACCTCACGGTCGCCGAGGGCCTGGGGTCCCTGTTGGAAGGCGTGCCGGCTCGCCAATAGCGGATGTCGACCGCCTTGTGGTAGTCCACCGCATGGGATCGATGGCAGACACGAAAGCATTTTTCCTTGGCCTTTTGCTGTGGCCCCTGTCGGCGGTGGCAGAGCCAGACCGTGCCTGCCCGGCCGTCGGTGCTGCCGGCGATGGGTGGCCGGTTGCGACACCACAGGAACGAGGCTTTGACGCCGCCGGTCTCTGCGCCATCGGTCCACACATTGCCTCACTCGACAAGGCGAACGCCCACGGTGTGATCGTCGCCCGCGACGGCGCGCTGGTGTACGAGGCCTACTTTGCCGGCGATGACCAGCGCTGGCCGCAAAAGCACTGGAAAGAGCCGCTGGTGCGCACCAACCACGATGGGCGAACCAGGCACGACACTCAATCGATCAGCAAAAGCGTCACGGCCCTATTGGTCGGTGCTGTGATCGCGCGAGGCCAACTGAAGAGCGTCGATGCTTCCGTGCTATCGGTACTCAGCGAGTACGCCGACCTCGCGACGCCCGAAAGGCAGCGTATCCGCGTGCGCGACTTGCTCACCATGACGTCGGGCCTGCGCTGGCCTCAGCAACCCTACCTTGCCATGTCGCGGCAAATGGAGTCGGCGGTCGATCCGGTGCGCTTCGTGCTCGAACAGCCGATGGTGGCCCAGCCAGGGCTTGTCTGGCGCTACAACAACGGCAGCGCCGAGGTCCTGGGCGCGGTCGTGAAGAAGGCAACCGGGAAATCGCTCGACCACTTCGCCAAGGACGTTCTGTTCGAGCCGCTTGCCATCCATGATTGGGAATGGGGAACCATGGCCAATGGCGATCCCGGCGCGTCCTGGGGACTGAGGCTGCGCCTGCGCGACCTGGCCAAGATCGGCCAGCTTGTGCTGGACCATGGGGTCTGGCAGGGACGGCGCGTGCTGCCGGCGAGCTGGATCGAGATCATGACCGCGCCGCAAGTCGTACGGCCGAGGATCACCTATGGCTTCCTGTGGTGGCTGGGCCGTGAGCGCGTGGGCGATACGGAGTTCGAGACAGTGGCAGGATACGGGTGGGGTGGGCAGCTCGTGGAGGTCGTGCCCCGCCTCGGGCTGGTCGTGGCCGTCAATGCCGGTGTCTTCGACTTCGAGGGCAAGGGCGAGCAGAACCTCGCCGCCGACGCTGTCCTCAAGATGGTGCTGAAGGCGGTGAATGCACGCTAGGATCGCGCTCGGCCGGCCGCGCAGGCCGGTGTGGCCGAACTGGAAGGCGTAGTTGGGTCGTGGCGCCGTAGAAGGCGGTCGTCGTCTTCATCGCCGGGATGATCTGGACAAGAGTCCCAGGCGCTCCCGGCAATGAAGCAATTCCACCACCGAGACCTGCCGCCCGCTCGTTCGGGCAGCAGGTCATGTCACATCCGACTGGACGACGCTCCCAGCTAGCGGCTCTTGGTGGGAATCGGCCTTGCCGGGGGAGCGGCGGCGGTTTCCGGCGGCGCAGGCTTGCGACGCGCGGTCTTGGTGTAGTCCGGCAGGCCCATCAGGGCGTCCTTGGTAAGTGATGTGGTCACCTCCAGCGACGTGCCATCCTGGCCGAACGTGAGGTCGCTCCATTTCACCCCGACATCCTTTGACCCGACACCGAGGAAGCCGCCGACCGAAACGACGACGACCGTGACCTTGGCGTCCTTGTCGAGGTAGATGTCGTCGATCTTGCCGATGGATTCCTTGTTCGCGTTGCGCACCTTGGTTCCGATCAGCGAACCGGCCGCCATGTCGCCGCTGACGTTGAAATCGCCGGTCGACACCGTGCGATCGACCGGTGCGGCCTCCCGCGTCGGGGCGGCTGATGGCGGCGAAGTCGGTGATGTGGGTGCGGTCTGGGCATAGGCGGCGCCGACCGCGGCACAGCTCAAGAGGGCTGCGAAGGCCATAGGTTTCAACATGTCCTAGCTCCTTGTAAGAGGCAGACAAGACCTGAACGGCCCCGCGGCCGACGCGTTGCGCAGGGCAAGTGCAAAAAATGACGCCTTCAGGCGGTCGGCTGGGCACGGCCGCCGCCGGGCGCCGTGCCGCAGACCTGCAGGTGCCGGGCGATACGGCGGGCCGGAAGGATCCGTTCCTATCGTGCCCCGTCCCGACCGTCAGGTCCGTCTCCCCCCGCTCGGTATTCCATTCATCGCCTCGACTGCCAGGCGGTGATGAAGTCGAAGTGGTGGAGGAAACCCAGGATGTTGAGGGTGAGGTTGTCGTGGATGACGTAGGCGACGCCGACTTCCATCGCCATGGCGAGCGCCAGGGTCCACTTCCAGGGCAGTTTCCAGGCAAGCACGAACCCCAGCATCATCGATACGGTGTCCATCAGCGAATTGATGATGCTGTCGCCCACGTAGCCCTGGGCGAGCGCCTGGCGCCGATAGGCTTCGATGACCCACGGCGTGTTTTCGGCAATCTCCCAGGACGCTTCCAGGCCGACCGCGATGGCAAGTCGCCAGTGGACCGGGAGTCGGGGAGCGATCAGCCGCAACAACCCGTAGAAGATGAATCCATGGATGATGTGCGAAAAGGTGTACCAGTCGGCCAGCTGCTGGGACATCTGCGACGACCGGACATCGACCACGAACAGCGTCAGATATCCGCATGCACAGATGAGAGGCTGGCCCAGGAGGAAGAGCGTCGTGGCCTGCGCCACGAACAGGATCGCGATCACGAGAACGGCTCTGGTCATGCTCACCGTCATCGGGCGGCCTGGCTCTTCGCTGGGAGCGCGCAACTCCAGTCGCGCGTCCTTGTTTCTTCACCAAAAGAAGATCGCGCCACTGGAGTCGCGCGCTCCCGGCAAAGCCCCGCCACGATCGTCAGGCGGCGGCGCGCACCGCGCGCGCCACTTCGCCCCAGCGCGCGAGGGTCCTGGGATCGACCTCGCGCCAGTGCGAGGCGAGGTAAATGACCAGCCGCGAGGCGATGCCCCTGTAGCGCTCGATCATGCGGTCGGCGACGTCGTCCCAGCGCGCCACCACGGCGAACTGGTCGAGGATCTCGTCGGTGATCAGCGCCTGGCTGCGCGCGCCGTCGCCCGACTTGAGGGCGGCGCTCAGCCGGTCGCGCAGGCCGGTGTGGCCGAGGTCGTCGAACTGGAAGGCATAGTTGGGCGTGGCGCCGTAGAAGCCGATCGTGGTCCTGGCCTCCTGGATCGGCAGGGCCTGTTCCTCCGGCGTGTCGCCCGCCGCCACGATGACCGGGATGATCTTGTCGATCGTCGCGGGGTCGCGCCCGGCGCGGGCCGCGCCGTCGGCCAGGCCGGGCAGCAGGCGGTGCTTGATGTAGTGCGTCGAATGCATGGGATGCACGTGCACGCCGTCGGCGACCTCGCCGGCCACGCGCAGCATGAGCGGGCCGACGGCCGAGATGTCGACCTTCACGTCCTCGAAGTCGTGCCGAGGCGGGGTCCATTGCTCGGGCAGCAGGCTCAGCTTGTAGTAGGGGCCGTCATGCTGCAGCGGACCCTCGCGGCGGAAGGCCCCGAGGCAGGCCTTCACCGCCTGCACGTAATCCTTCATCTGCGGCGCCGGCTTGTCGAAGGTGCCGGCGTAGCGCCTGACGATGTGTGCCTTCACCTGGCTGCCGAGGCCCAGCCGGAACTTGCCCCGGGTGTTCTGCGCCAGCTCCCAGGCGATCTCCGCCGTGACCATCGGGCTCCTCGCAAAGGCGATCGCGATGCCGGTCGAGAAATGCAGCGACGGCGCCGCCAGCGCGGCGGCGGTGATGTTCATCCACGGCACCTGGTGGCCTTCGGTGAACAGCATGCCGGAGAAGCCGGCCGCCTCGGTGCGGCGCGCCAGGTCGGCCACGTTGTCCCACGTGGTGGCCCGCGTCATGACGTCGAATTCCATGGCCTGCTTCCTGTGCCGCGATGCGGATGACTGGTGATACGCCGCCCCCGCGGCCTTGCCACGGCCGCAACCGGCGGGTCAAGGTTTGCCCTTGTCCGCGACCTCCATCTCGGGGGGTAGCGGAGCGCGGACCTCGCGGTCCGCTCATGTCGTCGCAGCAACGAGCAAGATGCGGACCTGGAGGTCCGCGCTCCGGGGAGCGCCCACCATGCCGACCAGTGAAAGCCTCCATGATTACATCGTCGTCGGCGCCGGCTCGGCGGGCGCCGTGATTGCCAGCCGGCTGACGGAGAGCGGCGCCCACCGGGTGCTGCTGCTGGAGGCCGGCACCGAGGGCTCGAACTACTTCTGGTCGCGCATCCCGGTCGGCGTCTCCAAGATGATCGACCTGCCGGCCGTCAACTGGTGCTTCTCCTCGGAACCGGACGAGGGCTCCGGCGGCCGCCGCATCGAGGTGCCGCGCGGCAAGATGCTGGGCGGCTCGAGCTCGATCAACGGCATGGTCTATATCCGCGGCCAGGCGCAGGACTACGACCACTGGGCGCAGCTCGGCAATCGCGGCTGGAGCTGGCAGGACGTGCTGCCGGTGTTCAAGCAGATGGAACGCTACGACGGCGGCTCGGACGCGCTGCGCGGCCGCAGCGGGCCGCTGCGCGTCACCGACACGCCGCGCCACAAGATCCCGCTGCTCGAGACGATGATCGAGGCGGCGCAGAAGATCGGCCTGCCCTTCAACCCCGACCTCAACGGGGCGACCCAGGAGGGCATCGGCATGTCGCAGGTGACGATCGCCAAGGGCCGCCGGCAGAGCACGGCGTTCTGCTATCTCGATCCCGCGCGCGGCCGCGCCAACCTCGCGATCGAGCCCGGGGCGATGGCGGAGACGCTGATCCTCGAAGGCAAGCGTTGCGTCGGCGTGCGCTATTCCGTCGGCAGGGAGAAGCGCGAGGCGAGGGCGGCGCGCGAGGTCATCGTCTGCAGCGGCTCGATCAACTCGCCTAAGCTGCTGGAGCTCTCGGGCATCGGCCAGGGCGAGCGCTTCCGCTCCCTCGGCATCACGCCGGTCCACGAGCTCAAGGGCGTGGGCGAGAATCTTCGGGACCATTACTCGCCGCGCGTGAAGTTCGCCATCACGGCGCGCAACGCCACCTTCAACGACAATGCGCGCGGCTGGCGGCTGGCGCGCGAGGCGGTGAAGTACGCGGTGTGGGGCGAGGGTTTCCTGGCGACGACGTCGGTGCCGATCCGCCTGTACTTCCGCACGCGGCCGGGGCTGGAGACGCCGGACGCCACCATCTCGGTCCTGCCGTTCCTCTACGAGCGGGTGGGCCACGAGCGGCGCATCGCCAAACGGCGCGGCATCACCATGAATGTCAATGTCCTGCGCTCGGAGAGCACCGGTTCGGTGCATATCAAGTCGGCCGATCCGGCCGAGCCGCCTTCCATCCGCTTCAACTTCCTCTCGGCGCGGGCCGACCGCGAGGGTCTGCTGGCCGCCATCCGCAAGGGGCGCGAGCTGATGGCAACCTCGCCGCTGAAGGAAATGACGGGGGAGGAGATTGCGCCGGGCGCGCATCTCGGGACCGACGACGAGCTGCTCGACTGGGTGCGCCACAACGCCGAGACGACCTACCATCCGGTCGGCACCTGCAGGATGGGGACGGACCCCCGGGCCGTCGTCGATCCCGAGCTCAGGGTGCACGGCCTCTCGGGCCTGCGCATCGCCGATGCCTCGATCATGCCGACGCTGACCAGCGGCAACACCAACGCACCCTGCATCATGATCGGCGAGAAGTGCGCCGGGATGGTGCTGGCCGCCGCGGGTGCGCGGGAGCGCAAGGCGGCGGCGTAGCCGGAACAGTCGCCCTCAGCTTCCGGTGCGGTTGGGGTCGCGCCAGGCCCTTTCGAAGGGCAGCCGCCAGGCCTGGGGGGCAATGAGCTGGTGGATTGATTTCGGTCCCCATGAGCCCGGCTGGTAGAGCCTGACGGGCGGCGGCGATTCCAACAGCGGGATCGACACTTCCCACAGGCGCTCGATGCCTTCGGCGGTGGTGAACAGCGTGTGGTCGCCCCGCATCGCATCCAGGATCAGGCGTTCGTAGGCCTCGAGGACATCGCCGATCAGACCGGTGTCGTGCATGGCGAACTGCATGCTCAGCTTGTCCAGCCGCATGCCCGGCCCAGGCCGCTTGCCATAGAAGGACAAGGAAAGCTTCGAGGCGTCGGCGAGATCGAAGGTCAGGTGATCCGGCCCCTGCGCGCCGACGCCCGAACCCGCGGGAAACATGCTCTTGGGCGGCTCGCGGAAAGCCAGCGAGATGATCCTTTGCCCTTCGGCGAGCCGCTTGCCGGTGCGCAGGAAGAACGGCACGCCGGCCCAGCGCCAGTTGTCGATGCCGCACTTCAGGGCGATGAAGGTTTCGGTGTCGGATTCGGGGTCGACGCCTTCCTCCGCCCGGTAGCCGGCATATTGACCGCGGACGATGTCTTTCGGGTCGATCACGGTCATGCTGCGAAAGACCTTGTTCTTCTCTTCGCTGATCGGCGCCGGCTCCAGAGCGGTAGGCGGCTCCATCGCCACGAAGGCGAGAATCTGGAACAGGTGGGTCACGACCATGTCGCGATACGCGCCGGTCGTCTCGTAGAAGCCGGTTCGCTTGCCCAGTCCCAGCGTCTCGGGCACGTCGATCTGCACATGGTCGATGAAGTTCCGGTTCCAGATCGGCTCGAACAGACCGTTGGCGAAGCGGAACGCCAGGATGTTCTGGGCCGCTTCTTTGCCCAGGAAGTGGTCGATGCGGAAGATCTGCTCCTCGGCGAACACCTCGTGCAGCCTGGCATTCAGCGACACGGCGCTGGCCAGATCGGTGCCGAAGGGCTTTTCCATGATGATGCGGCTGCGCTCGACAAGACCGGCTTCGGCCAGCAGCCGCACCGCCGGCAGGGCAGCGGCCGGCGGCACGCTCAGATAGTGCACGCGACGGCTTTCGCCGGGCAGGCAGGCCTCAGCCGCCTCGACCGCCGCTTTCAGGGCGCCGGGGCCGGCCGACTGCGGGACATAGTCCAGCATCGCGCAGAAGGCGGCCCAGTCGGCCTCTTGCACCTTGCGGCTGGAGAACTGGTCGAGCGCTCCCCGTACGATCTTGCGGAAGCCGTCAGGGTCGAGGTCGTCCAGCGAGACGCCGACGATGCGGCAGCCCGGGATGAAGCCGGAACTGCACAGATGGAACAATCCCGGCAACAGCCGGCGTCGCGACAGGTCGCCCGTGGCGCCCACCAGAACGACGACCTGGGGATATCGCGGACCGACCTTTGCAGCATTCTTCGCCAACATGTCGCCCCTATGGGATTCGAGTGCAGGAAAATCGACGATAGCCGACAGGCGTTTGCCGATTGATGTCGGTTCGGCGGATGCACGCTCCGCACGATTTGTCGCACCCGCTGCTCCATGACGACAGCGATTTTCGTCCGATGGGCGCCATCTGGGCCTGATCGAGGCCGGCGACGGGCTGAAAGACGCATAACGACGTGGCGAAGCTTTGCCGGGTCCGCCTGGATATGCCAGGATATCCTTCCGACAGGAGGTCGTCATGTCGCAAGCCACTGTTGGACGGTGGGGCAGAAATCTCGCAATCCGCGTCCCGTCCGACGTTGCAAGGCGGACGAGGCTGACAGATGGCGAGCGGGTCGAGATCGAAGCGCGCGATGGCGATATCGTGATCCGGCGTCCGTCCGTGAAGGCACGCCGGTCGGCCGTTGCCGCGGCTGATGAAATCATCGAGGAACGGCGGCACTATCGTCTGAGCCGGACGGTGATGCGTCGGTTGCTGACGGAAGGCCGCCGGGGGTGAGCCTCGTCGTCGATGCGTCGATGACGGTCGCCTGGCTGTTCTCGGACGAGCGGTCCGAGCTGCCGCAAGCGACCTTGCGTCGCGTCGCGACCGGCGGGGCGCTGGTTCCGTCGCTGTGGCGCCTGGAGGTCGCCAACGTTCTGCGCAACGCGGTGCGCCAAAAACGCTGCGATGCGGGATATGCCACACGGTGCCTCGAGCGCCTTGGCCGGCTGCAAATCATCATCGATCCCGAGACCGACGCCCATGCATGGGGGCGAACGCGCCAGCTCTCGATCGAGCACGACCTGACGATCTATGACGCGGCCTACCTCGAGTTGGCGATGCGGCGTCGGCGGCCACTCGCATCCTGCGATGCGGCCTTGATCAGGGCAGGACGAAAAGCCGGCCTCGAAGTGCTGGGTGCTTGAGGGGGGAACGCTGGGCGCGCGGACTCAGCCAGCATAGGCGAGAGCGCCTTCATGGAAGATCATGATGCGCGCGCTAGGCGCGCTTCTTGGCGGCGGGGCTGCGCGGGAGGTGGCGGGCGAGGTATTGGCCGGTGTAGCTCTCGGCCACCTTGACGATCTCCTCGGGCGGGCCTTCGGCCACCAGCCGTCCGCCGCCGGCGCCGCCGTCGGGGCCGAGGTCGAGGATCCAGTCGGCGGTCTTGATGACTTCGAGATTGTGCTCGATCACCACCACGGTGTTGCCGCCCTCGACCAGGCGGTGAAGGACTTCCAGGAGCTTGCGCACGTCCTCGAAATGCAGGCCGGTGGTCGGCTCGTCGAGGATGTAGAGCGTGCGGCCGGTGGCGCGGCGCGACAGTTCCTTGGCGAGCTTGACGCGCTGCGCCTCGCCGCCCGACAGGGTGGTCGCCTGCTGGCCGATATGGATGTAGCCCAGCCCGACCTGCTGCAGGGTCAGCAGCTTGTCGCGGATCACCGGCACGGCCTTGAAGAACTCGACGCCCTCGTCGACCGTCATCTCCAGCACGTCGGCGATCGACTTGCCGCGGAAATGGATCTCCAGCGTCTCGCGGTTGTAGCGCTTGCCCTTGCAGACGTCGCACTGGACGTAGACGTCGGGCAGGAAGTGCATCTCGATCTTGATGACGCCGTCGCCCTGGCAGGCCTCGCAGCGGCCGCCCTTGACGTTGAAGGAGAAGCGGCCGGGCTTGTAGCCGCGCTCGGTCGACTCGGGCAGCTGCGAGAACCAGTCGCGGATCGGCGAGAAGGCGCCGGTGTAGGTCGCCGGGTTCGAGCGCGGCGTGCGGCCGATCGGCGACTGGTCGATGTCGACGATCTTGTCGAGATGGCCGACGCCGTCGAGCCCGCCATGGGCGCCGGGATGCTCGCGCGCGCCGTTCAGGCGCTTGGCCAGCGCCTTGTACAGGGTCTCGATGATCAGCGTGCTCTTGCCGCTGCCCGACACGCCGGTGACGCAGGTGAAGGTGCCGAGCGGGATGCTGGCCGTCACGTTCTGCAGGTTGTTCTCGCGCGCGCCCTTGATGGTCAGCCAGCGGCCGCCGTTCTTGCTGCCGGGCGGGCCGGCCGGCTCGCGCCGCACCTTGGGCACGGGGATCTGGCGAAAGCCCGAGAGATACTGGCCGGTGAGGCTGGCGCTGTTGCGCATCACGTCCTCGGGCGTGCCCTCGGCGATCACGCTGCCGCCATGCGCGCCGGCGCCCGGCCCCATGTCGACCAGATGGTCGGCGGCGCGGATCGCGTCCTCGTCGTGCTCGACCACCAGCACCGTGTTGCCGAGGTCGCGCAGGCGGATGAGGGTCTTGAGCAGACGGTCGTTGTCGCGCTGGTGCAGGCCGATCGACGGCTCGTCCAGCACGTAGAGCACGCCGGTCAGGCCCGAGCCGATCTGGGAGGCGAGCCGGATGCGCTGGCTCTCGCCGCCCGACAGGGTGCCGGAGGTGCGGTTCAGGGTCAGGTAGGACAGGCCGACATTGTCGAGGAAGCCCAGGCGCTCGTTGATCTCCTTCAGGATGCGGGCGGCGATCTCGCTCTGCTTGGGCGTGAGCTTGGGGTCGAGCCCGAGGAACCACTTCACCGCGTCGCCGATGGCGAATTCGGTGACCTGGCTGATGTTCAGCCCGGCGATCTTGACCGCCAGCGCCTCGGGCTTCAGGCGGGCGCCGCCGCAGGCCTCGCACTTGCTCTCGTGCTGGAAGCGCTCGAGGTCCTCGCGCACCCACGAGGAATCGGTCTCCTTCCAGCGGCGGTCGAGGTTGGGGATCACGCCCTCGAACGGCTTGGTGGTCTGGTACTGGCGGATGCCGTCGTCGTAGCGCATGGCGATCGATTCGCCGCCGCTGCCGTAGAGGATGGTGTCGCGCACCTTCTTCGGGACATCGCGCCACGGCGTCGACATCTTGACCCGGAAGTGCCTGGCGATGCTCTCCAGGGTCTGCATGTAATACTGGCCCGACGAATTGGCCCACGGCGCGATCGCGCCCTCGGCGAGCGACAGCCGGTCGTCCGGCACCACCATCTCCGGATCGAAGAACATCTTCACGCCCAGCCCGTCGCAGGACGGGCAGGCGCCCTGCGGCGCGTTGAAGGAGAACAGCCGGGGCTCGATCTCCTCGATGGTGAAGCCCGAGACCGGGCAGGCGAAGCGCGCCGAGAATACCGTGCGCTCGCCGGAATCGGCGTTCTCGGCCACGGCCAGGCCCTCGGCGAGGGTCGAGCGCCGTCTCGATCGAATCGGCCAGGCGGTTGCCGAGGTCGGGGCGCACGACGATGCGGTCGACCACCACGTCGATGTCGTGCTTGTACTTCTTGTCGAGCGCCGGCGCCTCGGCGATCTCGTAGAGCTTGCCGTCGATCTTGACCCGCTGGAAGCCCTTCTTCTGCAGCTCCTGCAGTTCCTTGCGATACTCGCCCTTGCGGCCGCGCACGATGGGCGCCATCAGGTAGAGCCGCGTGCCCTCGGGCATCGCCTTGATGCGGTCGACCATCTGCGACACGGTCTGGCTCTCGATGGGCAGGCCGGTGGCGGGCGAGTAGGGCACGCCGACGCGGGCGAACAGCAGGCGCAGGTAGTCGTAGATCTCGGTGACCGTGCCGACCGTCGAGCGCGGGTTGCGCGAGGTCGTCTTCTGCTCGATCGAGATGGCGGGCGACAGGCCCTCGATCGAATCGACGTCGGGCTTCTGCATCAGCTCGAGGAACTGGCGGGCATAGGCCGACAGGCTCTCGACATAGCGGCGCTGGCCCTCGGCATAGATCGTGTCGAAGGCGAGCGACGACTTGCCCGAGCCCGACAGGCCGGTGATCACCACCAGTCGGTCGCGCGGCAGGTCGAGGTCGACGTTCTTCAGGTTGTGCTCGCGCGCGCCTCGGATCGAGATGAAGCGGTGCGGTTCGGCGACGGCGGTACGGGACTTGGCCATTGGACCGGGAGAATAGGCGATGGGCGGGACGGTCGCATATGGCGATTAACCCCCAGCCGCGCCAGTCCCCCAACCATCCAGCCAGTCCCAAGGCTCAGGCTGGCGCTGCCTGCAATGCCTGCATGCGGGCGGTCGGCCGGTCGTTCATCAGCAGTTGCACGGTGCCGGCAACCAGGCCGACCATGACCGCGATCTTCCAGGCAAGATCGTAGGAGCCCATCAGATCAAAGAGATAGCCGCCGCCCCAGGCGCCCAGGAACGACCCGGCCTGGTGGCTGAGGAAGGCGATGCCGGTGAGGGTCGACAGGAAGCGCAGGCCGAAGATCTGCACGACCAGCCCGTTGACCAGGGGAATCACGCCCAGCCACAGCATGCCCATGACGGCGCCGAACAGGACGACCGAGAGCGGGGTCGGCGGGAACAGGAAGAAGAGCGCCAGCGCGAGCGAGCGCAGCAAGTAGATGGCGCCCAGCAGCAGGCGCTTGGGATACCGGTCGCCCAGCCAGCCGAACAGCCAGGAACTCACGATATTGAAGCCGCCCACCAGCATCAGGACCAGGGCGCTGTAGGAGGCGTCCATGCCGCACTGGGCGAGATAGGTCGGCAGGTGAGTGGTCAGAAAGACGAGTTGCAGGCCGCAGACGAAGAAGGCCAGCGCCATCACGACATAGCCGGGATGGCGGCGCGCCTCGCCGAGGGCGCCCCTCAGCGTCAGATCCCTGTCGGTCGGCAGGCTGTTGGGCAGCTTGTCGGAACGGCTGCCGATCCAGGCGGCGGGCAGCATGGCCAGGGCCAGGATCACGAAGGCCCAGACGGCGGTGCGCCAGCTGTCGTGGTCCAGCAGGTAGGCGGCGATCGGCGCGGTCAGCATGGTGCCGACGGAGCCGGCGGCCGAGACGATGCCGAAGGCGAGGGTGCGCCGGTTCGGCTGCACGACGCGCGCGGCGATGTTGGCGGTGATGCCCGAGGTCGTGCAGGCCAGCGCCACGCCGATCAGCACGCCGGCGCCGAGGACGATCGGCATCGCGCCTTGCGCGTTGGCGGTGAGCCACAGGCCGGCGATGAACAGGACGCTGCCGGCCAGCGCCACCCAGCGCGTGCCGTGCTTGTCGGCCAGGAAGCCGGCCAGGGGCTGGCTCAGGCCCCAGGCGACCTGCTGGACCGAGATGGCGAGCGCGAAGTCGGAGATGGCGATCCCCAGTTCCTTCGACGCCGGCGCCTGGAACAGGCCGAGATTCTGCCGGATGCCCATGGCCAGGGTCATCATCAGGGCGGCCCCGCCCAGGATGGCATAGGCCTGGCCGCGCGAGACCTGGGAGATGTGGAAGGATCTGCTCATCGCGGCGCGAAGATAGGGGAGGGCCTGGCCGACCGGCCAATGAATTGTCGGAGGGCGGACATGAGGGAAGCTCACGCCACAACCCAAAATCGGTGGCTGCCCACAGGCCATCGGAGCTAGGTTGCCGGCCGTGAGGTAGGTGCCGCCTCCCGCGGCACCGGGAAAGCGAAGGAGGCCCCCATGGCGGGCAGCGTCAACAAAGTCATCCTGGTCGGCAATCTCGGCCGCGACCCCGAAGTGAGGTCCATGCAGGATGGCCGATCCATGGTGAACATGTCGGTGGCCACGTCGGATACGTGGCGGGATCGCCAGACCGGCGAGCGCAAGGAGCGCACCGAGTGGCACCGGGTCGTGATCTTCAACGAGAAGCTGGCGGAGGTCGCGCAGAAATTCGTGCGCAAGGGATCGAAGGTCTATGTCGAAGGCCAGCTCGCGACGCGCAAATGGACCGACCAGAGCGGCCAGGAGCGCTACACGACCGAGGTCGTGATCCCGCGCTTCGGCGGCGCCCTCACCATGCTCGACGGCCGCAGCGGCGGCGGTGAAGCCGCCGCCGGCGGCGCGGACGACGACATGAGCCCCGCGATGGCGGGTGGCGGTGGCGGCGGCAGCCGGCCGGCTGCGCGCGGCAAGGCGGCCGAGCTCGACGACGATATCCCCTTCTAGGTCGTGGCCGGGATTGAGCGCCCGGCCGCCGCGCGCCACGTGGCGGTCGGGCGCTTCCTGCTCGACGCCCATGCCGGCCATGGTGAATGCATCCGGCCGGGAGACCGAGATCGCCCGCCCGCGCCGTCAGATCCGCGAAACGAACGCCGTTCGGGTGCTCAAGCTGAAGGTTCAGAGCCATGACGCAAGGTGGAGCCCGCATCTGGTACCAGAGCTTCGTCCATCCCGTCGAACAGGCGCCCTACATCCAGCGGCTGCAGGCATTGCTCACAAGCGTGGCGGCTCCAGGCGTTCGCTTCGAGGTCCACGGACTCGATCCGCCCGACCATTCCTTCCATCCGCTGACCGAATTCCGCTCCGCCGCCCAGGTCATCGGCCATGCGCTGGCCGCCGAGAAGGCGGGCTACGATGCCTTCGTGATCGGCCACTTCCAGGAGCCGGGCCTGCTCGAGATCCGCAGCGCCATCGACATCCCGGTGATCGGCCTGGGCGAGGCCAACCTGCTGGCTGGCCTCGGCATGGGCTATCGCCTGGGCCTCGTGACCATCGATCCGATTTTCATACCCTGGCACGACCGGCAGGTCCGCATGCACGGCCTTTCCGAGCGCGTCGTGGGCACGACGGCGCTCAAGATGAACCTGCCGGCCTTCATGCAGGCCTTCACCGACGAAACCGCCTATGCGGGCGTGCGTGCCGACTTCGTGGCCCAGGTCAAGCCGCTGATCGCGACGGGCGCCGAGGTGATCATTCCCGCCGGCGGCCTGCCGATGCTCTTGTTCGCCCGCGAGAAGCCATTCGTCATCGACGGTGCGCCGGTGCTGAACGGCATCGCCATCGTCGCCAAGGCCACCGAGATGGCGCTGGGGCTGGCAGCGGCCACCGGCGTCTTCGTCAGTCGCCGCAGCACCTATGCCAAGGCCCCGCCCGACGCGATCGGCGAATTCCAGGAGCGGCTGCGCTAGGTGCGGAGGGGCGCGCGAGCGCCGTCCAGCCGCCGCGGCAGATCGCCGAGGTCGGCCGGCGCCTTCATGCCGGCAGGCCCAAACCGCGCAGGGCGGCTTCGGTCTCGTCGGCCGAGCGATGATGGATCGCCTTCATGCCGAAGGTCCGCGCGCCCTCGACGTTCGGCAGGTTGTCGTCGATGAACACCGCTTCGCCCGGCCGAAAGCCGCCGGTCCGGCAGACCAGATCATAGATCGTCGCGTCGGGCTTGGCGCAGCCGACGAGGCCCGAGACGACGTAGTTGCGGAAGCGGCCGAGAAAGGGATGGCGGTCGCGGCCCGGCCCGCGCAGCCAGGGGTCGAGAAAGGCGGGGGCGTTCGACAGCAGGTAGAGCGGCGTGCCCGCGGCGTGCAGCCGCTCGACCAGCCCGGCCATGCGCGGAAAGGGGTGGTCGAGCATCTCGTCGAAGCGGCCGTAGAAGGCTTCGATCAGATCCTTCTTGTCGGGATGCCGGTCGAGCAGGCGACGCGTCGCCTTCGCCGGATCGCCGCCATGATCCTGGGCGACGTGCCACTGCGTCGTGGTCACGGTGGCGAGGAAGCGCTCCATTTCCCCGCCGTCGGCGATGAGCTTCCGATAGAGATGGCGCGGGTTCCAGTCGAGCAGGACCCCGCCCATGTCGAAGACGGCGACCGAGGGCCCAGGCGGGCGGGGGCCTGATGGCGGTTCCGGGGCTGTTTCAGGGGTCATTTCGGGGCCTTTTCGGAGAGCGTTTTCGCGCGGAATTTAGGCAGTAAAATCAAAGCTTTAAAGAGGCGTTCGCGGTACGTTTTTTGTTGGTCTCGCCGGCCTATTTTGCTAGGGTGCGCTCCTGTTCCGCCGGGCCCTCTGGCAGGGCCATAAAACGAGCGAAAAACCAGGTTTCCGTGAGCGACGATACGACCCTTCCGCCGGCGCCGCCGCCCCCCGACGCGCCCCCACCGCCGCCCCAGCCGCCGCACGACATCGCGCCGATCACCATCGAAGAGGAGATGCGCCGCTCCTACCTCGATTACGCCATGAGCGTGATCGTGTCGCGTGCGCTGCCCGATGCGCGCGACGGGCTGAAGCCGGTGCAGCGGCGCATCCTCTACGCCATGAAGGAAGGCGGCTACGACTCGACGCGGCCCTTCCGCAAGTCGGCCCGCATCGTCGGCGACGTGATGGGCAAGTACCATCCGCACGGCGACAGCGCGATCTACGACGCCATGGTGCGCATGGCGCAGGACTTCTCCATGCGCCTGCCGCTGATTTCCGGGCAGGGCAATTTCGGTTCGATGGACGGCGATCCGCCGGCGGCCATGCGCTACACCGAGGCGCGGCTGGCCAACGCCGCCGAAACGCTGCTCGCCGACATCGACAAGGACACGGTCGAGTTCCAGCCGAACTACGACGAGCGCGAACAGGAGCCGACCGTCCTGCCGGCGGCCTATCCCAACCTGCTGGCCAACGGCGCCGGCGGCATCGCCGTCGGCATGGCGACCAACATCCCGCCGCACAATCTCGGCGAACTGATCGACGCGTGCTGCGCGCTGATCGACAATCCCGAGCTCACCGTGCCGCAGATCATGGAATACGTGCCGGGGCCGGACTTCCCGACCGGCGGCATCATCCTCGGCCGCAACGGCATCCGCGCCGGCTACGAGCTCGGCCGCGGCTCGCTGATCATGCGGGCCAAGACCCGGATCGAAGAGAGCGGCGGCGGCCGCGAATCGATCATCGTCTCCGAAATCCCCTATCAGGAGAACAAGGCGCGCCTGCACGAGCGGATCGCCGAGGTGGTGCGCGACAAGAGGGTCGAGGGCATCTCCGAGGTCCGCGACGAGAGCGATCGCGACGGCGTGCGGCTGGTGATCGAGCTGAAGCGCGACGCCATGGCCGACGTCGTGCTGAACCAGCTTTACCGCTTCACGCCGCTGCAGACCTCGTTCGGCGTCAACGCGCTGGCGCTGGACGGCGGCCGGCCGCGACTGATGAGCCTCAAGGAGTTCCTCGAGGCCTTCATCCGCTTCCGCGCCGAGGTCCTGACGCGGCGCATCCAGGTACGAGCTCAGGCACGCGCGCGACCGCGCCCATGTGCTGGTCGGCCTCGCCATCGCGGTCGCCAACATCGACGAGGTGATCGAGATGATCCGCCGCGCGCCCGATCCGGTGGTCGCGCGCGAGCGCCTGATGGCCAGGGAATGGCCGGCGTCCGACGTGGCGCCGCTGATCGCGCTGATCGCCGAGCCCGGCCGCGAAGTCTCGACCGAGGGCAACTACAAGCTCTCCGAGGTCCAGGCCCGCGCCATCCTCGAATTGCGCCTGCAGCGCCTGACCGGCCTGGAGCGCGACAAGATCGCCGAGGAGCTGGGCGAGGTCGCCAAGCTGATCGAGGGCTATCTCGAGCTGCTGGGCGATCGCGACAAGCTGTTCGCGCTGATGCGCACGGAGCTGCTCGAGATCAAGGAGCAGTTCGCCACGCCGCGCCGCACCGAGATCCTCGACAACGAGTTCGAGCAGGACATCGAGGACCTGATCCAGCGCGAGGACATGGTCGTGACGGTGACCCACGGCGGCTACGTCAAGCGCGTGCCGGTGTCGGCCTATCGCGCCCAGCGCCGCGGCGGCAAGGGCCGCGTCGGGCATGGCCACGCGCGAGGATGATTTCGTCTCGAGCCTGTTCGTCGCCAACACCCACACGCCGGTGCTGTTCTTCTCCAGCCGCGGCATCGTCTACAAGCTCAAGGTCTGGCGCCTGCCGCTCGGCGAGCCGCAGGCCCGCGGCAAGGCCTTCGTCAACCTGCTGCCGCTCAGCGAAGGCGAGACGATCAGCGCGGTCATGCCGATGCCGGAGGACGAGGCGAGCTGGTCGACGCTCCACGTGATGTTCGCCACGGCGCGCGGCGGCGTGCGCCGCAACGAGCTCAGCGATTTCGTCAGCGTGAACCAGTCCGGCAAGATCGCCATGAAGTTCGACGGCGAGGACGCCGGCGACCGGCTGATCGGCGTCGGTGTCTGCGGCGAGGAGCAGGACGTGCTGCTGGCCACGCGGCTGGGGCGCTCGATGCGGTTTCCCGTGGCGACGGTGCGCGTGTTCCAGAGCCGCGCCTCGACCGGCGTGCGCGGCATCGCCCTGGCCGAGGGCGACGAGGTGATCTCGATGTCGCTGGTCGACAGCGGCAAGGGCATCACCACCGAGGAGCGCGAAGCCTATCTGCGCCAGTCGCGCGCGCTGCGCCAGGCGGAGAACGCGGCCGAGGTCGAGGAGGAGGCGGCGCCGGCCACGGAGGAGGCCGCGGTTTCGGCGACCCTGTCCGACGAGCGCTTCAAGGAGCTCCAGGCCAAGGAGGAATTCGTGCTGACCGTCGCCTCGTCGGGCTTCGGCAAGCGCACCTCGGCCTACGAGTATCGCGTGACCGGACGGGGCGGCAAGGGCGTCGAACTGATGAGCCTGGCGCGCGGCGGCGAGGTCGTGGCGGCGTTTCCCGTGCGCGACAGCGACGAGGTCATGCTGGTGACCGACGGCGGAACGCTGATCCGCTGCCCGGTCGATGGAATCCGCATCGTGGGACGGGCCACGCGCGGCGTGCGCATCGTCAATGTGAGCGAGGGCGAGCGCGTGGTCTCCGCCGTGCGCATCGGCGAGGACGACGCCGGCAATGGCAACGGCAACGGCGAAAGCCATTCCGAAACAAACGGTGGATAAGGACCTCCCGTGTCGCTAAGACTCCGCCGCCGCATCCGGCCAAAGAGGGGGAGACATGGCCTCAGAGCGCACCGGCGTGTATCCGGGCACGTTCGATCCCATCACCAGCGGGCACACGGAAGTGGTGCGCCGCTCGCTGCGCCTCGTCGACAGGCTGGTGATCGGGCCGTTCATCAACATCGGCAAGGGGCCGCTGTTCTCCCTCGAGGAGCGGATCGACATCATCAAGGAAGATCTCGAGGAGTTCCCGCAGCCCGACAAGGACCGCATCAAGGTCCTTCCCTACGAGGGGCTGTTGATTCACTTCGCCCGCGAGGTGGGCGCCTCGGTGATCATCCGCGGCCTGCGGGCGGTCTCGGACTTCGAGTACGAGATCCAGATGGCCAACATGAACGCCCGCATGGAGCCCGACATCGAGACCATCTTCCTGATGGCCTCGGACCGGCACCAGTTCATCGCCTCGTCGCTGGTGAAGGACATCGCCCGTCTGGGCGGCGACACCTCCCAGTTCGTCTCCAGGAAGGTTTTCGAGCGGCTGAAAGCCAAGTTCGCGCGCCCGTAAAGCCCCCAGCCGGCGCGTTGACCGCAAGGCGCGCGCATCCTATACGGGCGCCGCGCGGGGTTCCGGCCTGCAGCGCGGCCTCGGGACGAGCCCGTAGCTCAGCGGTAGAGCATCTGACTTTTAATCAGGTGGTCGTAGGTTCGATCCCTACCGGGCTCACCACCGCAGGCGAAAAGGAGACATGCGGTTCATGCCGTCGGTGAACATCGTCAACGGCAAGCAGATCGTGGTCGAGGATCTCGACCGGTCGCAACGCGTCCTCCGCTTCCTCGCCAAGCCGTTCGTGCAGATGCGGTTCCATCAGGAGCTGATCCTGGCGGTGCTGCGCCGCGAGCTGCGCGCGCGCTTCCAGGGTTCGGCCGGGGGCTGGTTCTGGGCGGTGCGTGGCGCCGCTGGTCGCCATTGCCGTCTACACCTTCGCCTTCACCACCAATCTGCAGCTGCCGTTGGCCGACAACCTGGGCGGACACCGTGTCGCCTATGCCCTGTTCATCTTCAGCGGCATCGTCGTGTTCAATTTCTTTGCCGAGATGGCGTACCGCGCGCCGATGCTGATGCACGAGTATGCGCACTATATCAAACATACGATCTTTCCCAGCGACATGCTGGCGGTGATCGCGACGCTGAGGGCGACCGTCTACACGGCGGTTTCGCTCGTCGTCCTGCTGCTCTTCCTGCTCATCGTGCGCGGCGGCCTGCCGTGGACGGTGTTGCTGCTCCCGATCGTTTTCCTGCCACTCACGGCGTTCCTGCTCGGCTTGGCGTGGTTCCTGTGCGCGGTCGGCGCCTTCACGCGCGATGCCGGCTATCTGATGATCAACATCGTGCCGTTGCTCATGTTCGCTTCGCCCGTCTTCTATCCCCACAACTCGCTGAACCTGCTGATCTATGCCAACGCCCTGACCGGCTACATCGAGGTCATGCGCGACATTCTGCTGTTCGGGCGTTTCCCGAATCCCCTTGTCTACGCCTGGGTGCTGGTCACCTCGGCGGCGACCTTCTACTTCGGCTACTGGTTCTTCGACAGGTATCGGAATGTCATCGTCGACGTCCTCTGAAGTCGTCGTCCATGCCCGGCACCTCGGCAAGGCCTACCAACTCTACGCGCGACGGGGCGACTGGCTGAAGCAGGTGATGCTGGGCTGGTGGAAGTCGTACTACAAGCCGTTCTGGGTGCTGCGCGACATCGATCTCGACGTCTATCGCGGCGAGAGCATCGGCATCCTGGGTCGCAACGGCTGCGGCAAGTCGACGCTTTTGCAGGTGATCTGCGGCATGACCCTGCCCAGCAGGGGCGAGCTCAGGGTCACCGGCCGCATCGCTCCGGTGCTGGCGCTCGGCGCCACGTTCGACGCCGAGCTGTCGGGCCGCGAGAACATCATGATCGGCGGCGCCGTGCTCGGATTGAAGCGCTCCGAGCTGCTGCGCAATTTCGAGTTCGATCGCCGAGTTCGCCGGCATCGGCGACTACATGGAGCAGCCGGTGAAGCACTATTCCATGGGCATGCGCACGCGACTCGCCTTCGCCATCTGCGCCCATGTCGACGCCGAAATCCTGGTGGTCGACGAGGCGCTGGCCGTCGGCGACGCCGCGTTTCAGCGCAAGTGCATGGACTGGATCGACAGCTTCCGCAAGAAGGGCACGCTTCTGTTCGTGTCGCACTCGATGGCCGAAGTGCGTCGGCTGTGCACGCGGGCGATCTGGATCGAGGAAGGACGAATTCGCGCTTCTGGCGAGCCGAGCACGGTCATCCGCGCCTACCATCGCGCGCTGGCGATGGAGAAGGACGACGTCCACCGCTTCTCGGCGGGCGCGTGATGGCCGATGGCCGCGTGCATCCTGCTCTGGATCGGACTTGGCTGGTGGTTGACCGCCACGCTCGTCCAGTGGGCGAGCGCCGCGCTGGCGCGCCGCCGCCGGCCGGCCCCCGCGCCGCGCCACCGCGCGGCCGACTTCAGCGTCGTGGCGCCGTTGGCGGGGGGCCGTGACGCCTCCACGCCCTATATCGCGAGACTGGCCGAGCTGTCGCGCGCCGGGGCCGAAGTCTTGATCTGCGTGGCCAGCGAACAAGATGAGGCGATCGAGCGGACGCGCGCGCAATGGCCCGAGGCGCCGATCCTTGTCGGCAGCGACGGCACCTTCAATCCCAAGATGAACAACGTGCGCAAGGGGCTCGAGGCTGCGAGCCGGCCCGTCGTGGCGCTGTGCGACGCCGGGGTTGGGCTCGCCGCGGACGAACTCGCCGCGGCCGCTGCGCTGCTGTCCGACGAGGTCGGGCTGGTGCTGGCGCTCAAGGCGGGCGAGCGGCCCGAAAACTTCGCGGCCGAGATGGAGTGCGCCTATATCAACGGCCATCAGGCGCGTTTCCTGCTGGCGGCCGATCGGCTGGGCATGCCCGTGGCGTCGGGCGGGGTGACGATCCTCGACAGGGACGTCCTGCAGCGGATCGGCGGCCATCAGGGCTTTCTCAACTACATCGCCGACGACTATTCGGTCGTGCGCAGCGTGCGCGACCGTGTCGGACGGGCGACGTGGCTTGCCAACGTCATGCCGCGGATGCCGGTCGGGCGTCGGCGCTGGTCGGACGTGTGGCGGCGTCAGGTCCGCTGGGGCTCGACGCGCCTCAATCTTCCCGCCGAGGTGAAGGCGCTGGTGCTGTTCGAGCCGGCGATCGGCTGGCTGGCCTCGGGGCTGGCCGGGATCGTGGCTTTGCTGGCCCTGGGCGCCGGCCCGGGCCTTGTCGCGCTGGCCGTGGCCGGCCATACCGTCGCCTGGCTTGCGGCCGAGGCCTGGTTCCTTGCGGGCTACGCACTGCCGTTTGGCCGGCGCGCCTGGCTCGCCGCGCTGGCGCGCGAGGCGCTGGTGCCGGTGCTGGCGGCCGAGGCCTGGCGCGGCCGTGGCAACATCGACTGGCGCGGTACCGACCTTGCGGCAGGATGGCGGCCGTCGGGGGATGACGCCGCGGGAAAGAGCGTATGATGTCGAACGTCATGGAAGACATTGTCACGATCATGCTGCCCGACCGGGTGGATTCGGTCACGTCGTCCTCGGTCGAGGCGCAAATGCTTGCGGCGATGCGGCGGGGCGCGCGGATGATCGTGAACGGCAGCGCGGTCACCTACATGAGCGCGGCGGGCGTGCGCGTGCTGGCGATCGCCATCCATCGGGCGACCGAGCTGCAGGCTCGCATGGTTTTTTGCAGCTTCAGCGGTCCTGCGGCAGATTGCCTGCTGGTCAGCGGCTTTACCCAGCTTTTCGATGTGGCGGGTTCGGTCGAGGAGGCGGCGGGAAGATTGCGGCACAGTTCCCGGGAGGTTGCGGGCCGCTTGCACCCGCGCCGTGCCGCAGGTTAATTACGTCACCGGCTGGAGCAAGGCCATGCGATGGGGAGCAGCGCGGCGCGTGACGTGGCGTCCGTTCCGAACGGAGATCGGGATTTGACAATTTGGAGCTGGCTGCGCGTGGCCGCGCGACCGATGGCCGTCGTTCTTGGCTTGGGCATCGGGGTCGGGGGCTGCACGGCTCTGCCGGGGGATGGCCCGTGGATGGGCGGCGCCCAGGCAACCAGCTCGGAGGCTCTGCCGTTCGACGTCATCGATCTCACGCCGACGACTGTCGTGGCCTACCGGCCGCCTGCCATTGACCATCCATCGACGACGAGCAACCTGTCCGCCGCCGTGCACATTGCCGTGGCCCCCGGTGACGTGCTCAAGGTTCGGATCTTCGAGCGCTACGGCGGCAACATCTTTCCGACCCTTCAGGGGACCGGCGGCGATCTCGGTGTCCAGCGCGTCAGCGAAGACGGCACGATCAACGTGCCCTTCGTGGGCACCGTGCAGGTGGCGGGGCTGAGCCTGCCTCAGGTCGAGCAACGCATCGTCCAGCAGCTCGGCAACAAGGTGCAGGAACCCGAGGTCATCGTCGATTTCGATGCCCCGCGCGCCCATACGGTATCGGTGTCGGGCGACGTCCAGAAACCCGGCCGCCTGTCCATTCTGGACGGCATCCGCACGGTCGCCGATGCCGTCAACCAGGCCGGCGGCAGCCTTGTGCCGGCCAACCAGCTTGAAATCGTCGTGCGACGCGACGGGCAGGTGATCCTGCGGTCCCAGCTCTCGGATATGCTGGCGGGCGGTGATATTCCCGTTCAGAAGGGCGACGATATCGTCGTCCGGCGCAACCCCCGCGTTTACACCGTTCTCGGAGCGGTGATGAAATCGGGCAACGTCGAGATGCTGAAACCCAACATCAGCCTGCTGGAAGCCTTGGGCAACGTCGGCGGGCTGCAGGACCAGCGGGCGAACAAAACGGGCGTTTATGTGTTCAGAATGGGGGATTTGCTGAACAATCCCACAGCCCGGGCGCGCGTTTTTCGGCTGGACCTCTTCCAGCCGGTATCTATCTTTGTTGCACAGCAATTCGCGGTTCAGGCGCGGGATGTGGTATATGTCACCAACGCGCCGCTCTACGAGTATGATAAGGTTCTGACGCCGATTTACAGAACGTTCTCGATCATTGGAATAGCCAAGGGGAACGTTCCCCTCACCACGACCTTCTAGTGCATCAGCAACGACCTGACGGGGATTTCCGGTAGATTCTACGATGGCTCAAGCGAGAAAATTCAGGTGGGGCGCGGCGGGAGCAGTGACTCTGGTCATCGTCGCCGGCCTGGCCATGTGGATCGCGCCCAGCCGGCAGACCAGCAGCGCCCAAGGCGGGGCCAATTCGAACGCTCCGGCCCTGATTTCCCGCGGCTATACCGATGCGCCGGCAGGGACGGCGGTCGTCGCGGGCGATCCTGCCGGTGGCAATGTATTGCTCGAGTTGCGCATCAAGGATGGCCAGAAGGTCAAGCGCGACGAGATCATCGCCGTGCTGTCGAACTATCCCAAGGCCGACGTGTCGTTGAGGATGGCCGAAGCCGACCTCGCCAAGATGAAGCAGATACGCCAGACGGTGCTGCAGGGGACCCGCCTCACGGAGATCTCCCTGCAGGAGGCTTCGCTCAAGTCGGCGATCGAGGAGAACAAGCTCAAGTCCTTGGAGCGTGCGCGCTCGGGCAAGCCGCCCGACCAGAAGGCGCTCGAGGAAAGCCTCGCCGAGCAGAGTCTGGAGCGCCAGAAGGTCCGGCTGGAGCTGATGAAGACCCAGCTGGCCAACGAGACGGCGCAGTCGGACCTCGATATCGCCAACACGGAGGCGAAGGTCGACAGCGCACGCCGTACGCGCGAGGAAGCGCTGGTGCGCTCGCCGCTCGACGGCATCGTGGTGCAGATCTTTTCCCGCCAGGGAGAGCGCATTTCCGGGGCCGGCATCGCCAAGATCGTCGACATGAGCCAGCTTCGCGTCCTGGCCGATGTCGACGAGCTGCACGTCGGCCGCGTTGCCCCGGGTGGAAAAGTCGAGATCACCTTTCGCGGCAGCTCGACCGTCTATAAAGGCACGATCACGCGCGTGGCTCCCACGGTGAAGCGCATGCAGCGCGTCGAGCCGGACGGGGCATCGTCGACCGATGCGCGGGTCGTGCAGGTCGAGATCCAGTTCGACGATCCATCCAACATGCCGCAGGTGCTGGGTCGCGAGACGCGCGTTACCTTTCTCTGATGGCTCTGATCCTGCCTGACGTACCGGCGCTGCGGCAGCGGCTGGCGCGCCTGTGGACGTGGCTCTTGCGGGCTGGACGATGGCGGCCGCAGTTCTCTCCGGCGCGCGTGCGCGCCGCGGCCCTCACCGCCACGACGATGCCGCTGGGCGTCCAGCAGCTCAAGCGCCAGAGGACCAGCACGTTGCTCTCTCTCGCCGGCGTGACGGCGAGCCTGCTCGTGATCTTCGCCCAGCTCGGCATCGAACGCGCCGTCTATGAATCGTCGGTGCGGCTTCATCGCATGGTGGTCGGCGATCTCGTCATCGTGCCTTACGGCTTCAAGTCGATGCAGCTGCATGCCGAGGTTCCGGTCGCGGTGACCGACATCGTGACGACCAATCCGTCGGTCGCCAGCACCTCGCCGTTCTGGTTCGGCGTCATGTCGATCAGCTTCGCCGGCATGCCGACGGCGCGTCGTCTCGCTTGGTACGCCGTCGACGTGGAGCGGCCGGCGATCGACACACCCGGCCTCAAGGAGAATCTCTACAAGCTTCGCGAGACGCGGCGGATGCTGTTCGACCGCGAGTCGCGGCCCTATTTCGGAAACCTGGCGGAACTCGCCGAGCGCGGCGAGGAAGTGCCGGTCCTGGGGCCGCCCGACAACCGCGGCCTGTTGCACCAGCTCTTCGTCGTCGGCACCTTTGCCGTCGGGCCCAACGTGCTGAACGACGGCGCCGTGCTGATGTCCGAGCAGACCATGGCGGAAGTGTTCGGCGCCTGGTGGTCGGATCGCCCGGCCTTCATCTCGGTCAAGCTGGTGCCCGGCGCCGACCCGATCGCGGTGCGTCAGGAGTTGAACAAGGCTCTCATCGGCCGTGGCGAGGCGATCACGGTCCACGAGTTCGAGCTGCGCGAGCGCGAATACTGGTCGCGTGAGACGCCGGTCGGCTACATCACCGACCTGGGCTTCGTGATGGGCGTGATGATCGGCATGGTGTTCATCTACTACGCCCAGTATCAGATCATCCGCTTCTACCTGCCCGAGTACGCCATCCTGAAGAGCCTGGGCTACAATTGGTGGTTCTTCTTCTTCATGATCGGCCAGATCGGCGCGGCCATCATCACGCCGGCTTTCGTGCTAGCCTTCACGCTGGGCCGCCTGGTCTATGGCGTTACCGAGGCGGCCATGCATCTCGGCATGTCGATGGGCCTGCGCGAAATGGTGGTGGCGCTGGTGGCCTGCGTGATCATGACCCTGGTGTCGAGCCTGTTCGCGATCCGGCGCCTGTGGAAAGTCGATCCCATCATGCTGTTCGAATGACCATGCCCTCCGATACCCATACTTTCGGGCCGCCGGTCGTCGAAGCGGTCGACGTTCACCATCACTACGGCGAGGGCCCGCAGAGGGCGGACGTCCTGTTCGACATCAACATGCAGGTTCGCGAAGGCGAGCTCCTGATCGTCACCGGTCCGTCCGGCTCGGGCAAGACGACCCTGCTCACCATCCTCGGCACCATGCGCCGCCCCTCCGAGGGCAAGCTGCGCCTGCTCGGCACGGACATTGTCGGCCTCCACGGCCAGGCCCTCGACGTGCTGCGCAATCGCATCCGTTTCCTGTTCCAGAAGCGCAATCTCCTGTCGTCCCTGACGGCGCTGCAGAACGTCATGGCTGGCGTGTCGACCACGCCGTTGTCGGACCCCAACTGGGACGAGCCGCGCGCGCGCCACCTGCTGAGCCTGCTGGGGCTTGGCGACAAGGCGGACGCTTGGCCGGACGAGCTGTCGGGCGGCCAGCAGCAGCGCGTCGCCATCGCCCGCGTCATGATCGGGCTGCCCGACCTCATCATCGCCGACGAGCCGACATCGGCGCTCGACCGCGTCGCCGGCCGGCTTGTGGTCGATCAGCTCAAGGATCTTGCCATGCGCGCCAAGTGCGCCGTCGTGCTGTCGACGCATGACGAGCGCATCTTCGATGTTGCGTCCCGCCGTCTCCACATCGAGGACGGCCGCTGCTTCGAAGTGCCCATCCACTATCACTGAACGGCGGGACGGCCATGCTGCTCTCGGCCATCGACCTCGTCGTCCTGCTCAGCCTGGCCGTGCAGTTCGTCATCGCCGGCTACTTCCTCTACCTGGTCTACTGGACGTTCGAGCTGCCGCCGTCGGACGCCGTCCCGCCGCCGCTGCCCGAGGACCTGCCGCCTGTGCTGGTGCAGATCCCGGTCTACAACGAGCCGCTGGTGGTGGAGCGCGCCCTGGCCGCGGCGGGCGCGCTGGATTGGCCGCGCGACCGGCTGACGATCCAGCTCCTCGACGACAGTACCGACCTTACATCCGACATCGCCGTCCACGCCGTCGCCCGGCTCAGGCGCGACGGCGTGGAAGTGATGCATGTCCGGCGTGCCGACCGCAGCGGCTTCAAGGCGGGAGCGCTGGCCGCCGGGCTCGCCTTGTCGGACACTCCCTACGTCGCGGTGTTTGACGCCGACTTCGTGCCGCCGCCCGGCTGGCTGCGCGGCGCCATGGCGGCGATCCTGGCCGAGCCGAAGGCGGCCTTCGTGCAGACCCGCATCGAATGGGGCAACGGCGCGCGCAACTGGCTGACGCGCGCCCAGCGCCTGATGCAGGACGCCCACTTCGCCGTCGAGCAGGACGTCCGCGCCCGGCGCGGCGTGCCTTTCCAGTTCAACGGCACGGGCGGCATCTGGCGCCGCGCCGCGGTCGAGGAGGCCGGCGGCTGGTCGCACGACACCCTGTCCGAGGATCTCGACCTCGTCTTGCGGACCTATCTCAAGGGCTGGCACGGGGTGTTCCTGATGGAGCCCCACGTGGTCGGCGAGCTGCCGCAGAAACTGGAGGATTTCAGCGCCCAGCAGAGCCGCTGGTCGAAGGGCTTCGTGCAAGTGGCGCGCAAGCTCCTTGGCCCGATCTGGAACGCCGGATGGTCGGGCGAGGCCAGGTTCACGACCATCGTGGCGCTGGGCCAGCAGCTCATCTTCCCGGTCCTGGTCGTCGGCGTCGTGGCGCTGGTCCTGTCGGTGATCGGCCACGGGCATCTTCCGGGCTTCTTCCGTTTCCTCTTGTGGCTGTGGGTCGCCGGCGTCCTGGCCGTGCTGGTCGGCATGACCTGGGGCGGCTATCGCCGGCTGCGCCGCGGCGACCTCGTCGGCTATCTGGTGACCGCCGCCAGCGTGCCGGCGCTGATCGTCTATCTCGCGGCGGCCAATGCCGGCGCCATCGTTGGCGCGGGCTTCGGCCGCAAGACCGAGTTCAAGCGAACGCCCAAGACGGGTGTCTGATCCGCCGATGGCCATGCTTTCCGCGCTCGCCCTGCTGTTCGCCGCCGGTTTTGCGGTCTGCTGCCTGCTGCTCGCCGCCTTCGTCGGCAGCTTGCTCTATATGGTCGTGCTGCATCATCGCCTGAAGAAGCAGGGGCTTGCCCGCGAGGCGGCGCTGCTGGCCACGAAGCTGCCGCCGGACTCCGAGCTGCCGCATGTCGTGGTCCAGATCCCGTCGTTCAACGAGGGCGGGGTGCTGCGCCGCGGAGTCGAGGCGGCCGCCGCGCTCGATTGGCCGCGCGACAAGCTGCATATCCAGGTGCTCGACGACAGCACCGACGAGACGGCCGAGCTCGCGCGCGCGGTGGTGGCGGAGCTGCGGGCGAAGGGCGTCGACATCGTGGCCCTGCAGCGCAGCGACCGCAGCGGCTTCAAGGGCGGCGCGCTGCATGAGGCCATGCAGAAGACGCCCTACGACTACTTCGCCATCTTCGACGTCGATTACATCCCGAGGCCCGATTTCCTGCGCGTCTGCATGCGGCCGTTCTTCGCCAATCCCAACTGGGCCTTCGTGCAGGCCCGCTTCGACTTCCTCAATCCGCACGAGAACGCGCTCACCGAGATGCAGATGGTGACGCTCGACGCCCATCTCGGCATCGAGCAGGCGACGCGCTGCTGGGCTGGCCATCCGCTGCCCTTCAACGGCACCTGCGGCATCTGGCAGCGCGCCGCGATCGACGCCGGCGGCGGCTGGAAGGGCGATACCGTGACCGAGGACCTCGACCTCACCTATCGCGGCTGGGTCAAGGGCTGGCGCGCCCTGTTCCTGACCAGCGTGTCGGTGCCAGGCGAGCTGCCGGCCGACGCCAAGACCTGGCTGCGCCAGCAGCAGCGCTGGCAGGACGGCTTCCGCCACGTTTCCCTGCGCATGGTGCCAGCCATCCTCGGCAGCCGCGACATCACGCCATCCGCCAAGGCGGCGGCGCTCCTGCATCTCTGCATGTCGCTGAATCAGCCGGTGCTGCTGGTCGGCCTCGTCTCGGGCCTGCTCGCCGCCGTGCTGGCGCCGGCGTTGATTCCGCTGCTCGTGACCCTGTTCCTGCTGACCCTGGCCTGGGTGCTGTTCAGCGCCACGACCTTCCTGCGGGCCGGCCACAATTTCATCCGCGGTGGGGAGATGTCGCCGGCGCGTTTCACCCTGGTGCTGGTGCGTTTCGTGGGCGGCCAGGTCGCCATGCTGGCGCGCTCGCTCGGAGTCCACCTCACCAAGCGGCTCAACCGGCCGAAACCGATCATCTTCGACCGCACGCCCAAGCGCGGCGCCTAGGCAAGCACGCTTTCGCGCAACAGCGGATGGTGCGCGCAGCGCAGGCCGCCGCCTGTCGAGATCGGGCCGTCGAAGGGCAGCGGGATGACGTCGATCTTCCGCTTGCGCAATTCCTCGATCACCCGGGCATTGTCGGCATCGATGATGACTCGGCCCTCCTCGAGGACCAGCCCGTTGGTGGCCAGCCGATTGGCTTCGTCGATCGAGACGGCGATCTTGTCCCACTCGCGCAACGACATCGGCAGGCCATCGATCAGCTTCTCCGGGCAATAGACCAGCAGGCCGCGCTTGATCAGCGCCAGGGCGCAATCGAGATGCAGTACGTTCGATTTCATCGCCACCGGGATCGCGCGGTATTTCTCGCCCAGCAGGGCCTGCAGCCAGTCGGCGCCGGCGAGATCGGAGGCGCAGCCCGAGATGCCGACATAGATCTCGTAGCCGTTGAGCAGCGTGTCGCCGCCCTCGAGGAACGGCCCGTCGACGCAGGCCGGCGAGCCAAGCGGAACGCTTGACCAGCGCGCGCCGCGCTGCGCCACGGCCTGCTGGATGATCGGCCGCAGCCCGTAGCGCTCGCGCTGCCGGCACTTCAGACGGAGCGAGGCATCGATCACGTGGTCGGCGATCACGATCATGCCGTCGCGCGGGAAGAGCTGGGCGCCCTCGCCGTTGGGCGCCAGGAACGTGCGCTCCTCGCCCACGAGCCGTTGCGGGCGTTGGACGGTCACGCCTTCGCGCGCCACCAGCTCGGCCAGCGCATCGACCTGGCGCTCGATGCGCGCGGCCCATTCGGCGTCGATGTCGATCAACCGGCGGCCGGCATGCTTGCGGCTGAATTCGTCGCCCGGCGGAACCAGCCAGCGCTGCGAGTCCTCGTGGAAAACCACGAAATCCTCGGCCGGCGAAATGCCGATCACGACCTCGCGCAACCTGCCCCATTCGTGATGGGCTCCGAAGCGCATGGCCTAGACCCGGGCGTAGATGTCTTCGTAGCGGATGATGTCGTCTTCCTCGAGATAGTCGCCGGTCTGGACCTCGACGACCTCGAGGGGCTCGCTGCCGGGATTGGCGAGGCGATGGATGCCGCCCATCGGGATGTAGATGGATTCGTTCTCGTGCAGGGTCATGATCTTGCCGTCGAGCGTCACCTCGGCGGTTCCCCTGACCACGACCCAGTGTTCGGCGCGGTGCTTGTGGCTCTGCAGGCTGAGCTTGCCCTTGGGGTTGACGGTGAGCCGCTTGGCGCGGAAGCGCTCGCCGCGGTCGATGTCCTGGTAGCTGCCCCATGGCCGGTGCATCACGGCGTGCTCGGTGGCCGCGCGGTGCTTGCCGTCCGACATGCGCTGCACGACGTCCTTCAGCCGCGGGAGGTTGTCGCGATGGCCCACCAGCACGGCATCGTTCATCGCCACGACCACCACTTCCTCGACGCCGATCACCGCCGTCAGCGGCCCGTCGGAACGAACGTAGGAATTGCGCACATGGTCGATCTCCACCGGCCCCTCGGTGACGTTGCCTGCGCTGTCGGCCTCGCCGACATCGAGCAGGGCATCCCAGGTGCCGAGATCGGACCAGCGGAACTTCGCCGGCACGACCCAGCATTTGTCGGTGCGCTCCATGACCGCGTAATCGATCGACTTGGCCGGCGCCTTGCCGAAGGCCTCGGCATCCAGGAACACCGTCGAGCCCGTCTTCCGCGCCTTGGCGACCGCCTCCTGGGCGGCCGCCGCCATCTCGGGCTCGAAGCGGGCCATCTCCGAGAGCAGCAGCTCGGGCGGGAACAGGAAGTTGCCGCTGTTCCACAGCAGGCCCTCGGCGATGTAGCGCAGCGCCGTCTGGGCATTGGGCTTTTCGACGAAGGCGGCCACCTTCTGCACCGTGCCGATCCGCTCGCTGCCCGGGCGGATATAGCCATAGTCGGTCTTGGGCTCGGTCGGCGGGATGCCGAAGGTGACGATGCCGCCCTTTTGCACGGCGAGCAGGCCCTCGCGGCAGGCGGCGCGGAACTCCTCGGCGCCGATCACCAGATGGTCCGAGGCCAGCGCCAGCACCGCCTGGACGCCGCAATCGCGCGTGTAGGCCGCCGCGGCGGCCATGGCCGGTCCCGAATCGCGCCGCGACGGCTCGACCAGGATGTCGATCTCCATGCCGATCTCTTTTGCCTGGCGTTCGGCCATGAAGCGGTAGGCGTCGTTGGTGGCGATCACCGGCCGGCCGAACAGGCTGCGATCGGCGACGCGCTCCAGCGTCTGCTGGAAGGTCGATTGCTTGCCCAGCAGCGGCACGAACTGCTTGGGCATGCTCTCGCGCGACAGCGGCCACAGGCGCTTGCCTGAGCCTCCAACCAGGATGACGGGCGTGATCGGCGACATGGGGCTTTCTTCAGGAACCGGCCGGGCCGTCGAGGCCCGCCACATGACCGGCCGCGATATAGCCGATGGCGAGGGCCGGGCCAATGGCGATGCCAGGGCCAGGATAGGTGCCACTCATGACACGGATCATGTCGTTGCCGGCTGCAGGCAGGACGCGAATAGGACTTTCCTGGCCGTCCAGCACGCGTGCGTCGCCCGGCGACCCCCAAAAGGTGGCGAAATCGGGCTTCGCCACGGAGAAGCCGGCCGGACCCGATCCCACGACCAGCAAGTCGGTTTCGATCATTGCTTGGCTTTGCCGGCTGCCTGACGGCCGAGATTCTCCTCGCGCCGTCGGCGCGCCTCGACCTCGACCGCCTCGGCAAGCGACGGAATGTGGGAGGCGATCTCGTAGAAGTCGCTGGCGTAGAGGACCAGCAGGGTGGTCGGCTTGGTCGTCGCCACCGAGGCGGTGCGCGGCTGGCGTTCGAGCAGCGCCATCTCGCCGAAGAACGCGCCGTCGTTCAGCCGCACCGACGCGCCGTTGGGCAGTCGGACCTCGACTTCGCCGCTGGAGATGAAGAACATCGAATCGCCCGGATCGCCGCGGCGCACCACGGTGATGCGCGCGGGATAGTAGCGGGTCCGGAGCTTGCCCACGATCTCCGACAGGGTCACGACGCCCAGCGAGGCGAAGATCGGCACGCGCGCCACCAGCTCCCAGACACGCAGATATTCGCGCCGGCGCTCCTCCTGCGCGAAGCCCGTCGCCAGGACGCCGGTCATCAGCGCGAGCACGACGATGCCGCTGATCATCAGCAGCGAGCCGATCAGGCGGCCGCCGACCGTGAGCGGCACGACGTCGCCGTAGCCCGTGGTCGTCAGCGTGACCACCGCCCACCACATCGCGCCCGGCAGGCTGCCGAACGCCTCGGGTTGGCGCTCCCTCTCCAGCATGTGGGCGCCCGTGGCGGCGATCATCAGGACGATGCCGAACAGGATCAGCACGCTGGCCAGGGGCGCGCGCTCGTTGGAGATGACGCGGCCCAGGGTGCTGAAGGCGGGCGCGTGCAGGCCGAGCTTGAAGACCCACAGGATGCAGAACAGCGAGGCGGTATCGGCGCCGGTGATGACATAGCCGCCGGCCATCATCAGCGCCGGCAGGACGGCGAGCAGGCCGATCAGGCCGGTCAGGGAGACCGCCCAGCGCAGCCGGGCCACGGTCTCCGAGCGATCGTCCAAACGCGAGGCTTCGGGCGCGACCCACAGTCGGACGACGTACTCCCCGAAGAACACGACGGTGACCACCCAGATCACGGTCCGCAGCCACTGCCTCAGCTCCTCCGGCAACTGGTCGATCGACAGCAGGATCACCGCCAGCAGGCCGATGCCGAGGATGGTCAGGTGAAACGACCGCCACCGACGCCCGGCAGGGCTGGGATCGGTGTAGCGCAGAATGCCGTAAATCCGCGCGCGAAATGTCGGGGCCGTGTCCGTCACAGGGCGACCATAGGCGGCATGGCCTGCGAATTGCAACGCGGGGGTGGCCGGTCTACGGTCGCGCCCGTTTGCGGGGACAGGGGTCTGAATACAAGGTGATCGAGGATTTGCGGATTGCCGTCGATATCGGCGGCACGTTTACGGATATCGTGCTGGAAGAAGGCGGTCGGCGCCTGACCCGCAAGCTCCTGACGACGCCCCAGAGGCCCGAGCTGGCGGTTCTCGACGGCGTGCGGCTGATCCTGGCCGACGCCGGTCGCGGCTTCGGCGATGTCGCGGTCTTCGTGCACGGCACGACGCTCGCCACCAATGCGGTGATCGAACGGCGCGGCGCGCGCACGGCGCTGCTCGCCACCGAGGGCTTTCGCGACGTTCTCGATATCGCCAACGAAAGCCGCTACGACCAGTACGACCTCGCCATCGAGAAGCCCCGGCCGCTGGTGCCGCGCGCGCTGCGCTTCACGGTGCCCGAGCGCATGGACGTGCACGGCAAGGTGCGGCTGGCGCTCGACGAGGGCGCGGTTCGTGCGCTGGCCGGCACGCTCGAGGCCGAGCGTATCGAGAGCCTCGCCGTGGCCTTCCTGCATTCCTACGTCAATCCTGCGCACGAGCGGCACGCGCGCGACATCCTGAAGGCCGAGCTGCCCGATCTCCGGGTGACCCTGTCGAGCGAGGTCTGCCCCGAGGTGCGCGAGTACGAGCGGACATCGACGGCGGTCGCCAACGCCTATGTGCAGCCGTTGATGGATTCCTACCTCGAGCGCATGCAGGCGGCGCTCGCCGCCGAGAAGTTCGCCGGCACGATCTACCTCGTGACCTCCGGCGGCGGGCTGACCGCCATCGAGACGGCGCGCCGCTACCCGGTGCGGCTGGTCGAATCCGGGCCGGCTGGCGGCGCGATTTTCGCGGCGCAGGTCGCCGCCCGCGCCGGCGAAGCGCGGGCGCTCAGCTACGACATGGGTGGCACCACGGCCAAGATCTGCCTGATCGACGATTACAAGCCGCATACCGCGCGGCTGTTCGAGGTCGACCGCGCCGCGCGCTTCCTCAAGGGCTCGGGCCTGCCGGTGCGCATCCCCGTGATCGAGATGGTCGAGATCGGCGCGGGCGGCGGCTCGATCGCCCGGCTCGACGCCCTGAAGCGGGTCACCGTCGGGCCGGAAAGCGCCGGCGCCGAGCCGGGGCCGGCCTGCTACGGCCGCGGCGGCTAGGCATCCCGCCGTCACGGATGCCAACGTCGTGCTGGGCACGATCGATCCCGATCATTTCGCCGGCGGCACCATCGCACTCGACCTCGCCGCCGCACGCGACGCGCTCGAACGCGACGTGGCCGCGGGGATCGGGCTTTCGACCGAGATGGCGGCCTACGCCGTCTACGAGATGGTCTCCGAGAACATGGCGAGCGCCGCCCGCGTCCACGCCGTCGAGCGCGGCGCCGCGGTCAACCAGTACAACCTGATCGCCTTCGGCGGCGGCGCGCCGCTGCATGCCGCGCGCGTCGCCGAGAAGATCGGCGTAAGGCGCGTGATCGTGCCGCCCAACGCCGGCGTCGGCTCGGCGGTGGGCTTCCTCGCCGCGCCCGTCTCCTACGAACTGGTGCGCAGCCGCCACATGCGGCTCGACGCCTTCGATGCCGCCATCGCCAGCGCGCTGCTGGAGGAGATGAGCGCGGAGGCGACGGCGCTGGTCGCGCCCGGCGCGCGCGGGCTGGCGACCTTCGAGCGCCGCATGGCCTTCATGCGCTATGTCGGCCAGGGGCACGAGATCACCGTCGAGCTGCCGCAACGGCCCTTGCGCGCCGCGGATGCCGACGCGCTGCGCGAGGCCTACGAGCGTGACTATGCCGTGCTCTTCGAGCGCCACATCCCCAATGCCGCCATCGAGATCCTGAGCTGGTCGGTGCAGGTCTCGACCGAGGCCAAGCTGCCGCCGCCGCAAGGCGCCGCGCCGTCGGCGGCGCCGCCCGTGCCGGTGGGCAACCGGCCGGTTTTCGACGGCCGCAGCGGGCGGACCCTCGATGTGCCGGTCTACCGCCGCGACGCGCTGCCGCGCGGCAGCCGCCTTCCCGGGCCGGCGATCGTCGCCGAGGACGAGACCTCGACCTACATTACGGCCAGTTTCGCCGCGCATATCGATGCGTCCGGCTGTATCGTCATGGACCGCAAGGACGCCTGAGGAACATGTCATGAGCCAATCCAACAGTGTCGGCCTGATCGACCTGCAGATCATGTGGAACCGGCTGATCGCCGTGGTCGAGGAGCAGGCGCAGACCCTGATGCGCACCGCCTTCAGCCCCATCGTGCGCGAGTGCGGCGATCTTTCCGCCGGCGTCTTCGACCTCGAGGGCCGCATGCTGGCCCAGGCGGTGACGGGCACGCCGGGCCACGTCAATTCGATGGCCGAGTCGGTGAAGCACTTCCTGCGCCATTTCCCGGTCGACACCATGAAGCCGGGCGACGCCTACATCACCAACGACCCGTGGATGGGAACCGGCCATCTCAACGACTTCGTCATCACCACGCCCTGCTTCAGGAATGGCCGGCTGGTGGCGCTGTTCTCCTGCACCAGCCATCTCATGGACATCGGCGGCATCGGATTCGGGCCGGACGCCACCGACGTGTTCATGGAAGGGCTCTATATCCCGATGCTGAAGCTGATCGACCAGGGCAAGGTGAACCAGACCCTGATGTCGATGATCCGCGCCAATACCCGCCTGCCGGTCGACACCGAGGGCGACGTCTATTCGTTGGCGGCCTGCAACGATGTCGGCGCGCGCCGCCTGGTCGAGATGATGGACGAGTTCGGCATCGATACGCTCGACGATCTCGGCGACCACGTCATCGCCCGCTCGCGCGAGGCCGTGCTGGCCGAGATCGCCAAGCTGCCCAAGGGCACCTGGCACAACGCCATGACGGTCGACGGCTACGATGAGCCGGTGACGCTCGAGGCCACGCTCACCATCTCCGACAGCGGCATCCATGTCGACTACAGCGGCACGTCGGGCGTCTCGCGGCGCGGCATCAACGTGCCGCACGCCTATACGACGGCCTATACGGTGTTCGGGCTGGGCTGCGTGGTGGCCACCCACATCCCCAACAATGCCGGTTCGCTCGAGCCGCTCACCGTCTCGGCGCCCGAGGGCACGATCCTCAACGCCCCCAAACCGAGCCCGGTCGCCTCGCGCCATGTCATTGGCCAGATGCTCCCCGACGTCGCCTTCGGCTGCCTGCGCCAGGTCGTGCCGGATCGCGTGCCGGCCGAAGGCACGTCGTGCCTGTGGAACATCAACGTCCGCGGTCGGGTGAAAGGCGGCGAAGGCGGCAACTACGGTTTCGGCATGGCCATCACCTCCAACGGCGGCACCGGCGCGCGCACCGACAAGGACGGCCTGTCGGCCACCGCCTATCCGAGCGGCGTGCGCGGCACGCCGGTCGAGATCGCCGAGACACAGACGCCGTTGATCTTCTGGCGCAAGGAATTCCGTCCCGATTCGGGCGGCGCCGGCCGCACCCGCGGCGGGCTGGGCCAGATCATGGAGATCGAAAGCGGCATCGACGAGCCGTTCGACCTCCTGGCGGCTTTCGACCGCATCGACCATCCGCCGCGCGGCCGCGACGGCGGCCGGGACGGCGAAGCAGGCTTCGTGGCGCTGAAGTCGGGCCAGACGCTCAAGGGCAAGGGGTTCCAGCTCATCCCGCCGGGCGACCGGCTGGTGGTCATGACGCCGGGCGGCGCCGGCATCGGCGCGCCCGCGGAACGCGACCGCCTGCAGGTCGCCAACGATCTGGTGGATGGGCTGATCTCCAGGGAGACCGCCGAGAAGGTGTACGCCTACAAACCGCCGCGCGCGGCCGAGTGAGGGGGGAGCGGGGGATCAACAAGCGATGGGGTCTTGCATGAAGCTGGGAAGAAGAGAGGCCTTGAAGGCCGGCATGGCGGCAGGCGCGGCCCTGCTTGGGGCGCCGGCGCTCGGGCAGGCGCAGACGGCGCTGAAGCTGCCGCTGGCGACGGTGTGGCCGGATGGCAATTTCCACACAGTCAACGCCAAGCGCTTCGCCGACGAGGTCAGGAAGGCGACCTCCGGCGCGGTCGAGATCGACGTCAAGTCCGGCGGCCAGCTGGGCTTCAAGGGGCCCGAGCAGTTGCGCGCGGTGCGCGACGGGCTGGTGCCGATGGCCGACATCCTCAACATCCAGCAGATCGGCGACGAGCCGATGCTCGGCATCGAAGGCATCCCCTTCCTGGTCGGCAGCATCGACGAGCTCAAGGTGCTGCACAAGTACGTCCGGCCCGAATACGAGAAGATCGCGCTCAAGAACAACCAGACCATTCTCTACATGGTGCCGTGGCCGACGCAGTATCTTCACCTCAAGGTCAAGGCCGAGTCGGTCGACGGTCTGAAGGGCATCAAGATCCGCGTGCCCGACAAGAACGCCCAGGACATGTGCAGCGCCATCGGCATGGCGCCGGCCCTGATCCCGTGGGGCGAGACGATCGCGGCGCTGTCGTCCGGCGCGGTGTCGGGCGTGTCGACCTCGGCGGTGTCCGGCGTCGACGGCAAGTTCTGGGAATTCCTGAAGTTCTACCACGCCACCAACCACGCTTGGTCGTCGCAGATCGTCACCATCAACAACGATACCTGGAAGAAGATCTCGCCGGCCAACCAGAAGGCGATCGTCGACCTGGCCCGGAAGCTCGAGCCTGACTTCTGGGTGTCGTCGCTGCAGGCCGACAAGGACAGCACCAGGAAGCTCAGCGACGGCGGCATGCAGCTGGTCGTCGTGCCGGAGCCGATGATGGCCGAGCTGCGCAAGCGCACGGCCCCGATGGTGGCGGCCTACTACAAGCGTGTTCCTGCCGCCGAGAAGCCGATCAAGGCCTACCTCGCCGAAATGAAGCGTTCGTGAGGCCGCACGGCCGCGATCCCAACGCAGCGGCCCCCCGCCCGCTGCGGGTCTTCCTCGATACGATCGACATGCTGGGCCGGCTCGATGGCTGGATGGGCGCCGCCTGCCTGGCGGCGCTCACCAGCCTGATGCTGGGCGAGGTCGCGGTCCGCGCTCTGTCGGACGTCTTCCCGTGGGTGCCGGCCGACATACCCGTCGCCTGGGAATACAGCTCCTACCTGATGGCGGCGGCCTTCACCTTCGGCGCCGCCATGACGCTCCGCGCCGGCGGCCACATCCGGGTCACGCTGGTGCTGTCCCGCGTCGGTCCGGCGACGCGGCGCCGGATGGAGACCGTGCTGGCGGCGCTGGGCATGGCCTTCAGCGGCTTCCTGGCCTACGCCATGGTCAACTTCACCTGGCGAAGCTATTCCTCCGGCCAGGTCTCGATCTCCAGCGAAAGCCCGCTGTGGGTGCCGCAGGCGCTGGTGACGTTCGGCGTCTGCCTTCTCGTCCTGCAGTTCGTCGCGCGCTTTTTCCAGGCTGCCTTCGGCCTGCCGCTGGAAGACCTCAACATGCGCGCGGCCTCGGTCGCCGAATGACGCCGGGCTTCCGGTAGCCGTCGATGCTCGAGATCGTCCTCGTCATGTTCGTGGTGCTGTTCGCCTTCCTGGCGGGCGGCCTGTGGATCGGCTGGACGCTCGCCGTCACCGGCACGGTGCTGCTGGCGATCTTCCGCGACATCCCGCTCGACAAGCTCCTGGCGCAGTACGCCTGGAACATCCTGACGACGCAGGAACTGCTCGCCCTGCCGCTGTTCATCGTCATGGGCGAGATCCTGTTCCGCACGCGTCTGTCGCAGTCGCTGTTCCGCGGCCTGACGCCCTGGGCGGCGCTGCTGCCGGGGCGTCTGCTGCACGTCAACGTCATCGGCTGCTCGATCTTCGCGGCGATCTCCGGATCTTCGGCCGCGACCACGCAGGTGGTGGGCCGCATCTCGCTTACCGAGCTCGTGAAGCGCGGCTATTCCAAGGACGTCGCCGTCGGCTCGCTGGCCGGCGCCGGCACGCTGGGATTCCTGATCCCTCCGTCGAACATCATGATCATCTATGGCGTGCTGGGCGGCGTCTCGATCGCCAAGCTGTTCACCGCGGGCTTCATCCCGGGCGTCCTGCTGGCCGGCAGCTTCATGGCCTGGATCATGATCCATACCGCCCTCAGGCCGGACTTGGTGCCCGCCGGCGAGCGCCGCATCCGCATCGCCTCGGGTGCCGAGTTCGCGGCCTCGATCCGGGACCTGGGGCCGGCGGTGTTCCTCATCCTCTGCGTCCTGGGCTCGATGTATGGCGGCCTCGCCACGCCCTCGGAGGCCGCGGCGGTGGGCGTGCTGGGCGCACTGATCGTGGCCGGCCTGCAGGGCGAGCTGACGCGCCGGGCCTTGGGCGCCATCGCCATCGGCTCGGTGCAGACCTGCGCCATGATCGCCCTGATCGTGCTGGGCGCGTCGATCCTGGGCAGCGCCGCGGCCTTCCTCGGCATTCCGGCGGCCGTCGCCGAGTTCGTGCGCAGCCTCGGCCTCTCGCCCTTCCTGCTGATCGTGGCCCTGATCGCGTTCTATCTCGTCCTGGGCTGTTTCCTGGACGGCTTCAGCATGATCGTCATGACGCTCCCCATCGTCATGCCGATCGTGAAGACCTCGGGCTTCGATCCAATCTGGTTCGGCGTCTTCCTGGTGCTGGTGGTCGAGATGGCGCAGATCACCCCGCCGGTCGGCTTCAACCTGTTCGTCATCCAGGGCCTGACCGACGACGGGCTGGGCACCATCGCGCGCGTGACCCTGCCCTACCTGCTGATCATGGTGGGCTTCACCATGCTGCTCGCCGTGCTGCCCGACATTGCCCTCTGGCTTCCCCGCTACCTCAGCAGCTAGTCTGCCCCGCCGCAGAAGGGGAGAGCGATGGAACCGCGCCAGGTAAAGACGGCCGCCGACGCGCGCAGGATCGTCAAGGAACGTGGCCTCAGCCACGTGAAGGTGGGCGTCCACGACCTCGACGGCATCCTGCGCGGCAAGTACCTGCACATCGACAAGTTCAACTCGGCGCTCGAGGGCGGCATGGGCTTCTGCGACGTGGTGCTGGGCTGGGATGCCAACGACCAGCTCTACGACAACGTCACCCATACCGGCTGGCACACGGGCTATCCCGACGCCGCCGTGCGGATCCTGCCCGACACCTGCCGCGAGATCGCCACCGAGCCCGGCAACCTGCTGTTCCTCTGCGAGTTCGCCGAGGGCGCCGAGGCGCTGTGCCCGCGCGGCGTGCTGCGCCGCGTTCTGGCCCGCGCCGACGAGATGGGCTTCGAGGTCAGGGTCGGCTTCGAGTACGAGTTCTTCGTCTTCGCCGAGACCGCCTTCTCGATCCGCGAGAAGGGGTACAGGAACCTGAAGCCGATCTCGCCGGGCTTCTTCGGCTATTCGATGCTGCGCAACTCCGTCCTGTCCGACTGGTACAAGGACCTGCTCGCGATGTGCGAGACCATGGACATGGGCATCGAGGGCCTGCACACCGAGACCGGCGCCGGCGTCCTGGAGGCAGCCCTGCGCGTCAAGGACGGGCTGGCCGCCGCCGACGGCGCGGCGCCTGTTCAAGCTCTACACCAAGGTGCTGGCGCAGAAGCGCGACTGGCTCGCCACCTTCATGGCCAAATGGTCGAAGGATTGGCCGGGCTGCGGCGGCCATATGCACATGTCGCTGTGGAAGGGCGGCAAGTCGGCCTTCCATGACGAGAAGGCGCCGCACCGCATGAGCACCGCTATGCGCCATTTCGTCGGCGGCCAGCAGGCGCTGATGCCCGAGCTTCTGGCTCTGGTGGCGTCCAACGTGAACTCCTACCGTCGCCTGATCCCGGGCTTCTGGGCGCCGACCGTGGCGAGCTGGGGCGTGGAGAACCGCACGACCTCGCTGCGCGTCATCCCGGGCTCGGCCAAGTCGACGCGCGTGGAATATCGGGTCGCCGCCGCCGACGCCAATCCGTATCTCGCGCTGGCCGCCGCGGTCGGCTCGGGCCTGTGGGGCGTCGCCAACAAGATCGATCCGGGCGAGCCGATCCGGGGGAATTCCTACGAGAGGAAGCACCCGGCCAGGTCGCAGCTTCCGCGCACCCTGATGGAGGCGGCGGGGCGGTTGAAAGCCTCCAAGCCGGCGCGCGAGCTGTTCGGCGAGGGCTTCGTCGATCACTATTCTGCAACGCGTGAGTGGGAAGAGCGGGAGTTCCGCAAGGCCATCACGGAATGGGAGCTCGATCGCTACATGGAAATCATCTGATGTCGCAGCCTCTCGTCGGCAATTGGAGCTATCCGACCTCGATCCGTTTCGGCGCCGGCCGCATCCGCGAGCTGCCGGATGCGGTCAAGGCCGTGGGCCTCAGGCGCCCGCTGCTGGTCACCGATCCCGGCCTCGCCAGACTGCCGATGATCGCCGATGCCATGCTGGCGTTGCGCAAGGCGGGGCTGGAGGTGGCGTTGTTCAGCGACGTCAAGCCCAACCCGGTGGCGCGCAACGTCGACTCGGGCGTGGCCGTGCTGCGCGCGGGCAAGCATGACGGCGTGATCGCCTGGGGCGGCGGCTCGGGCATCGACACCGCCAAGGCCATCGCCTTCATGGCCGGCCAGACGCGGCCGATGTGGGACTTCGAGGATATCGACGACTGGTGGACGCGCGCCAATCCAGCCGGCATCTACCCGTCGATCGCCGTGCCCACGACCGCTGGCACGGGCTCGGAGACCGGCCGCGCCTCGGTGATCACCAACGAGGAGACGCACACCAAGAAGGTGATCTTTCACCCCAAGATGATGCCCTCGGTCGTCATCGCCGATCCCGAGCTGACGGTCGGCCTGCCGCCCCGGCTCACCGCCGGCACCGGCATGGACGCCTTCATCCACTGCCTCGAAGCCTATTGCGCGCCGGGCTATCACCCCTATGCCGAGGGCATCGCCGTCGAGGGCATGCGGCTGGTGAAGGAGAACCTCGCACGCGCCGTCAAGGACGGCCGGGACATCGAGGCGCGTAGCCACATGCTGGCCGCCTCGCAGATGGGATCGACCGCCTTCCAGAAGGGGCTGGGCGCCATCCATTCGCTGTCGCATCCGGTGGGCGCCACGCTCGACACGCATCACGGCCTCACCAATGCCGTCGCCATGCCCTATGTGCTGAAGTTCAACCGCCCCGCCATCGACGAGAAGATCCAGCGGCTGGCGCGCTGGCTCGGCCTGCACAATCCGACCTTCGACGGCTTCATGGACTGGAGCCTCGATCTGCGGCGCCAGATCGGCATCCCGCACAGCCTGGCGGAGCTCGGCGTGAAGGAGAGCCATCTCGACAGGTTCGCCGAGATGGCCGCCGTCGATCCGACGGCCGGCGGCAACCCGGTGAAGGCGGGCGTGCCGGAGATGCGCAGGATGTATGATGCGGCGTTGGCGGGGAGGCTGTGATGGCCTTTCCGTCGCCTCGAGCGGAGCGAAGCGAAGTCGAGAGGCCTTGCCGGATGCGAGGCAAGGTCTCTCCGCTCGGGCCTGCGGCCCTCGGTCGAGACGACGATATGACCACTTTCCCCACCCAGGCGCGCGTCGTCATCATCGGTGGCGGCATCATGGGCTGCTCGACGGCCTATCACCTGGCCAAGCTCGGCTGGAAGGATGTCGTGCTGCTGGAGCAGGGGCGACTGAGCGGCGGCACGACCTGGCACGCCGCGGGGCTGGTGGGCCAGCTGCGCAGCTACCAGAACCTGACGCGGCTGATCCGCTACAGCACCGAGCTCTATTCCAAGCTGGAGGCCGAGACCGGCCTGGCGACCGGCTGGAAGCAATGCGGCTCGCTGTCGGTCGCGCGCACCGAGGAGCGCATGGTGCTGCTGCGCCGGTCGGCCGCCACGGCCAATGCGCAAGGCGTCGCCTGCGAGCCGCTCTCGCCCAGGCAGGCCGGCGAGAAATATCCCATCATGCGCACCGACGACCTGGTCGGCGCGGTGTGGCTGCCGGGCGACGGCAAGGCCAATCCCGCGGATATCACCCAGGCGCTGGCCAGGGGCGCGCGCAACAACGGCGTGCGCATTTTCGAGAAGACGCGCGTCGTTGCCATCGACACGAAAGACGGCCGCGTCACCGGCGTGCAGACCACCGAAGGTCCGATCACGGCCGAGGTCGTCGTCAATTGCGCCGGCCAATGGGCGCGCCAGCTCGGCCGCAGCGTCGGCGTCACCGTGCCGCTCTATTCCTGCGAGCACATGTACATCGTCACCGAGAAGATGGAGGGCGTGCCGCGCGACCTGCCGGTGATGCGCGATCCCGACGGCTACATCTACTTCAAGGAGGAGGTGGGCGGCCTGCTGATGGGCGGCTTCGAGCCCCAGGCCAAGCCGTGGGAGAAGGACGTCATCCCCGACGATTTCGAGTTCGGCATGCTGCCGGACGACTGGGACCAGTTCCAGATCCTGATGGACAATGCCCTGATCCGCGTGCCGGCGCTCGAGAAGGTGGGCATCAAGACCTTCATGAACGGCCCGGAAAGCTTTACGCCCGACCTCAACTACATCCTGGGCGAGGCGCCGCAGCTCAAGGGCTTCTTCGTCGGCGCCGGGTTCAACTCGATGGGCATCGCCAGTTCCGGCGGCGCCGGCATGGCGCTGGCCGAATGGATCGTGGCCGGCGAGCCGACGCTCGACCTGTGGCCGGTGGATATCCGCCGCTTCGCGGGCTTCCACGGCAACGACGCCTGGCTGCGCAGCCGCGTCGCCGAGACGCTCGGCCTGCACTACAAGATGCCGTGGCCGCAGCGCGAGCAGGAAAGCGGCCGGCCGTTCCGCCGCTCGCCGCTCTACGACCGGCTGAAGGCGCGCGGCGCCTGGTTCGGCAACAAGATGGGCTGGGAGCGGCCCAACTGGTTCGCCGGCATCGGCAAGACGCCGGACATGCAGTATGGCTGGGGCCGCGGCGCCTGGTTCGATTCAGTCGCCGCCGAGCATCGCGCCACGCGGGAGGCCGTCACGGTCGTCGACGAGACCTCGTTCGGCAAGATCCTGGTGCAGGGCCGCGATGCCGAGGCGACGCTGCAGCGGCTCGCGGCCAACGACATCGCCGTGCCGGTCGGCCGCACGGTCTATACCGGCATCCTGAACGAGCGCGGCACCTTCGAAAGCGATCTCACCGTCGCCCGGCTGGGCCCGACCAGGTTTCTCATCATCACTGGCTCCGCCCAGCCCATTCGCGACATGGATTGGTTGAACCGTCACGTCGACGAGAACGCCCATGTCACGCTGACCGACGTGACCGGCGCGTGGACGGTGCTGTCGGTGATGGGGCCGAAGAGCCGCGCGCTGCTGCAGAAGCTGAGCCGCGCCGATTTCTCCAACGAAGCCTTTCCGTTCGCCACCATCCGCGAGGTCGGCATGGGTCACGCCTCGGTGCTGGCCTCGCGCCGCACCTACATGGGCGAATTGGGTTGGGAGCTCTACGTGCCGGTCGAGTTCGCCGTCACGGTGTTCGAGACGCTGCACGCGGCGGGAGCCGGCGTTCGGCCTGCGCGATGCCGGCTACTATGCCGTCGAAACCCTGCGTCTGGAGAAGGGCTATCGCGCCTGGGGCCGCGAGCTGACGCCCGACGACACGCCCTTCCAGGCGGGGCTCGGCTGGGCGGTGAAGCTCGACAAGCCGGGCGGCTTCATCGGCCGGAAGGCCCTGGTCGAGGCCAGGGACAAGCCCCTGGCGCGACGCCTGGTGTCGGTCGTGCTGGCGGATCGCGAGCCGCTGCTGTGGGGCGGCGAGACCTTGCTGCGCGACGGAAGCCGGTGGGCGATCTCACCTCGGCCGGTTACGGCCATACGATCGGCGCCTCGGTGGGGCTGGGCTATGTCCGGCGCGAGGACGGCGCGGCCATCGATGCCGCCTGGCTCGACGGCGACAGGTTCGAGGTCGACCTTGCCGGCACGCGGCTCAAGGCCAAGGTCTCGCTGCGCTGCCCGTTCGACCCGACCGGCGCTCGTATCAAGGCGTGATCGAACTTCCTCCCCGTCGCGGATTCCGCGAGCGGGAGGGGAAGGTCAGGTCGACGGCGCGGGCTGCCCCGTCACTGGCTCGGGCGCGACCTTGAGCCGTGTGTCGGCCAGTTCGCCCGCCGCTTCGAGGATCGGATAGGCCACCGTCGTCAGATGGCCGTTGATGCGCTTGAGATCGCGGATCACGTCCATGTGGATCGAGCTGGTCTCGATCAACTCCGGCCGGCCCTCGCGCAGGCGCGCGAAGTGGCTGTCGGCGGCGCGCGCCTCGGCCTCGCGCATGCTGGTCTTCTCCGCCACCAGGCGGCGCGCCAGGGCGATGTCGCGGGTGGTGAAGACATTCAGCGCCAGCCGCAGGTTCTCGAGCACGCGGGCGTGGAAGGCGCGCAGCTCGGCCATGCCCTCGGGCGAGAAGGCATAGCGATTGCGGATCTTCTTGGCGGCGAGCTCCATCAGGTTCTTGTCGATGATGTCGCCGACATGCTCGAGGTTGGTGGTGAAGGTCAGGATCTCGACATAGCGCTTGCCGTCGTCCTCGCCGAGCTCCGTGCGCGAGGTCTGGATGAGATAGAGCTTGATCGCTTCGTAGAGGCTATCGACCGCGTTGTCGGCCGTCTCGATCGCCTTCACCGCCCTGGGGTCGTTGCGCTCGAACACCTCGATGCTCTGGCGCAGCATGTCGCCCACCCGGTCGCCGAGATTGAGCGTCTCGCGCAGTGCGCAGCCCAGCGCCTCGGTCGGCGAATCGAGCACGTTGGGATCGAGATGGCGCGGCTTGCCGGGATCGTCGGCCACCGGCCGGTCGGGCAGCAGGCGGCGGCACGCCCACGCGACCAGGTCGACCAGCGGCAGGAAGATCAGCGACGCCACGATGTTGTAGGCCGTGTGGAAATTCACCGGCAGGCGCGTCGCCGAGGGATCGATCAGCGACAGCCCCTCGGCGATCGGCCCGAGGAAGGGCAGCAGCGCCACGCCGACGATGGCGCGGGTCATCAGGTTCGCGAGCGGCACGCGGCGCGCCTCGACGTCGGCGCCAGACTGGGCCATGTAGGGCGCCAGCGCGCCGCCGATATTGGCGCCGATCACCAGGGCCAAGGCGAGCCTGGGCTCGATCAGGCCGCTGCCCGCGAACGACATCACCAGCAGCACCGTCGACAGGCTCGAATGGACGAACCAGGTGGCCAGCGTGCCGATCAGGACGGCGATGACATACTCGTCCTGCAGCCCCTGCAGCAGCGCCATGAAGGCGGGCGCGGTGCGCAGCGGCTGGGTGGCGAGCGCCAGCAGCCTGAGCGACAGCAGCATCAGGCCGAGCCCGATGGCGACGCGGCCGAGATGCCGCGGCTTGTCGGACTCGCTCGACAGGAAGGCGATGACGCCGGCGCCGATCAGCAGGGGCGAGACCCAGCCCAGGTCGAACGACAGGACCTGGGCGGCCAGGGTGGTGCCGATATCGGCGCCCAGCATGACGGCGAAGGCGATCGACAGCGGGATGAGGCCGCGGCCGGCGAAGGAGGAGACCAGCAGCGACGTGGCGGTGCTCGACTGCAGCAGGCCGGTGATGGCGATGCCGCCGAGGAAGGCGGTGAAGCGGTTGCGCGAACAGGCGGCGATGGCGCGGCGCAGCGCGGCGCCGAAGGCGCGCGTCAGCCCCGTGCGCACCATGCGCACGCCCCACAGCAGCAGCGCCACGCTGCCCACCACGTTCAGGACGGTCTCGACGCCGTGCATGATTGCCGAATCCTACGCCTCGCTCGTCATCGGTGAAAGTTTTTTGACGGATATGTTACGACGACAGCCGCGCGGCCTCGTCCATGAACGCTCGCACGAGAGCCACCCGGCGACGCTCCTGCAGGCTGACGGCATATTCGGCGACGTCGAGATTGGTGTCGCTCACCCCGATCCGGCGAAAGCTGGCGATCGTCGCCGAGCTCGCTTGCGAACACGGCGCCGATTCCGAATCCGGCCGCCACCGCTTCGCGCACGCCCTCGCGAGTCTGCACCTCGACGATGGATCGGGGCTGTATGTCGGCGGCCGCCATCGCCTGCTCGATTACCTCGCGCGTGATCGACCCGCGCTCGCGCAGCACCAGTTCCTGGCCGGACAACGCAGCGAGCGGCACGCGGTTCCGGCGACTTAAGGGATGACCCGAAGGCGCGAACAGAACCAGGCGATCGCTGCGCAGGCGGACGGCATGCAGCCGCGGGTCCGACACGCTCTTGGCCATCACCGCCACGTCGGCCTGATGATGCAGCAGCCGCTCCAGCACGACGGCGGAGTTGTCGATCGCCAGCGTGAAGGTCAGTCCCTCGGCGCGCTTCCGCAGCGCCGCCATGATGGGCACGACGTGATGCGCCGAGTCGGCCGCGATCCTGAGATGCCCGCGGGTCAGCACCTGCTCGCCGGCCAGCAGGGCGCGCGCCTCGTCCTGCAGCGCGAACAGGCGCGTGGTGATGCCGTGGAGCTGGCGGCCGGTCTCGGTCGGCTCGACGCTGCGGCCGCGCCGATCGAACAGGCGCACGCCATACGCCTTCTCCAGCGCCGTGACCTGGCCCGACAGGTTGGGCTGGCTGAGGCCGGAGGCGCGGGCGGCGGCGGAGAAGGAGCCGGATTCGGCGACGAGGTGGAAAGCGCGGAGCTGGGTCGGTGTCATATTAAAAAAACCAATAGATGGCATATGGAATATATACTGGACGAATAGGGACGGCGAGGCCACGATCCGCGCATGACGATCCAGAAGCCCGCCGCTTCCGAAACCGGCGATCCCCTCCTGTTGACGCCGGGCCCGCTCACCACCTCGGCCAGCGTCAAGCAGGCCATGCTGCACGACTGGGGCTCGCGCGATGCCGGGTTCCTGCGCATCAACCGGATGGTGCTGGACAGGATCGTCGAGCTGGCGGGCGGGCAGGGTACGCACGTCACCGTGCCGGTGCAGGGCTCGGGCACCTTCGCCGTCGAGGCGATGATCACCTCCTTCGTGCCGAAGACCGGCAAGCTCCTGGTGCTGATCAACGGCGCCTACGGCCAGCGCGCGCTCAGGATCGCCCGGATCGCCGGCCGCGCGACGGCCTCGCTCGAGACGCCGGAGGACACGCCGCCCGACCTCGCGCGGCTCGACCGCATGCTGGCCGACGACAAGGCCATCAGCCACGTCTTCGCCGTCCATTGCGAGACCACGTCCGGCATCCTCAATCCCGTCGCCGAGATCGCGGCGATCGTGGGCCGGCACGGCCGTCGCCTGATGGTCGATTCCATGAGCGCCTTCGGTGCGCTGGAAATCGATGCCCGGCACATTCGCTACGACGCGCTGGCCGCCTCGTCCAACAAGTGCCTGGAGGGCGTGCCGGGCCTGGGCTTCGTGGTCTGCCGCAACGAGGCGCTGGCCGAGTGCAGGGGCAACGCCACCACCCTGGTGCTCGATCTCTTCGACCAGGCCGAGGCCTTCGCCCGGACGGGCCAGTACCGTTTCACGCCGCCCATCCATGTGATCGTGGCGCTGGGCAGGGCGATCGAGGAGCATGCCGCCGAGGGTGGCGTGGCCGGCCGCGGCCGGCGCTATCGCGACAACGCGCGGGTGCTGATCGACGGCATGCGCGCCATGGGCTTTCACACCCTGCTGCCCGACTGCCTGCAGGCGCCGATCATCGTCACCTTCCACATGCCGACCGACCCGAAATTCGTCTTCCAGCGCTTCTATGACGGCTTGAAGGACCGCGGCTATGTGATCTATCCCGGCAAGCTCACGGTCGCCGACTCCTTCCGCATGGGCTGCATCGGGCGGCTCCATCCCGAGCACATGCGGGGGGCGCTGTCGGCGGTGCGCGAGGTGCTGGACGAGATGCGGGTCAGCAACGGCGGGCCGGCGCTGGCGGCCGAGTAGGAGGAACCATGGCGCCCGACAGTTTGAGCACTTCCGGCGGCGAGATCGCCGTCAACGGCCGCCGCTATCGCCTGCCCCGGCAGCCGACCGTCGTGGTCTGCGTCGACGGCTCGGAGCCCGGTTATATCGAGCGCGCCGTCGAGGCGGGCCGCGCGCCGTGGTTCGGCAAGGTTCTGGCCCAGGGCACCAACCTGCTGGCCGACTGCGTCGTGCCCAGCTTCACCAATCCCAACAATCTCTCCATCGTCACCGGCCAGCCGCCGGTGGTGCATGGCATTTGCGGCAACTACTTCCTCGATCTGGAATCGGGCAAGGAAGTGATGATGAACGACCCCAGGTTCCTCAGGGTCGAGACGCTGTTCCCGGCCTTTCAGCGCGCCGGCTGCCGCATCGCCGTCATCACCGCCAAGGACAAGCTGCGCGGGCTTCTGGGCAAGGGGCTGGCGCTGGGCGCGGGCAAGGCCTGCAGCTTCTCGTCGGAGAAATCCGACAAGACCACGCTCGCCGACAACGGCATCGACGAGGTGAATGCCCTGGTCGGCCTGCCCGTGCCCGACGTCTACAGCGCGGCTCTCTCCGAATTCGTGTTCGCCGCCGGCGTCAGGATCATGGAGCGCGACCAGCCGCAGATCATGTATCTGTCGACCACCGACTACATCCAGCACAAGCACGCCCCGGGCACGCTGGTCGCCGACGATTTCTACGCCATGATGGACGGCTACCTGGCCAGGCTCGACGCCATGGGCTGCACCATCGCGCTCACCGCCGACCACGGCATGAACGCCAAGTTCGGCGCCGACGGCCGGCCCGACGTCATCTACCTGCAGGATGTCTTCGATGCCTGGCTGGGCAGGGACAAGGCGCGGGTGATCCTGCCCATCACCGATCCCTATGTCGTGCATCATGGCGCGCTCGGCTCGTTTGCCGTGGTCTACCTGCCCGGCGGCACGACGGCGCAGGAGATGGCGGCAAGGCTCGAGCCCATGCCCGGCATCGAATTGGCGCTATCCAGGCAGGAGGCCGCGTCGCGCTTCGAACTGCCGGCCGACCGGCTGGGCGACCTCATCGTCGTGTCGACCAGGCACAAGGTGCTGGGCACCTCGGCGGCGCGGCACGACCTGTCGGGCCTGACCGAGCCGCTGCGCAGCCATGGCGGCGTCAGCGAGCAGACGGTGCCGCTCTTGTGCAACCGCGCGCTGGCCAACGCGGCGGGCTCGCGTCGCTGGCGCAATTTCGACGCCTTCGACCTCGCCCTCAACCTGGTGGCTTGATCGGCCTCGGCCAAAGGCCGTAGAGGAGGGGCCCGCCGATCACGCCAGGGAGGGACATCGTGGCCCAAGCTCAGACCTATTCGGGCGGCTGCCATTGCGGCGCCGTCGCCTTCACCGTCGAGCTCGATCCGTCGCAGGCGCTGAAATGCAACTGCTCGATCTGCACCAAGCTCGGCGCCGTATGGGCCTTTGCGCCGAAGTCCAAGTTTGCCCTGAAATCAGGCGCTGCCGAGCAGGGCGACTACCAGTTCGCCAAGAAGCAGCTGCATCATCGCTTCTGCACCCTTTGCGGCGTCGAGAGCTATGCCGAGGGCACCGGGCCCGACGGCACGCCGTCGGTCGGCGTCAATCTTCGTTGCGTTGAGGGCATCGATGTCGACAAACTGAGCCCTCGCCCCTGGGATGGGCGCAGCCAGTAGGGGAAACGTCCATGAGCGTCAGTCAGGCCGACAAGGCCGCGAAGTTCCGCGCCCTGCATGACAGGCCGGGTGCCTTCATCATCGCCAATCCATGGGACGCCGGCTCGGCCAGGATGCTGGCCGGTCTGGGCTTCGAGGCGCTCGCCACCTCGAGCGGCGCCAAGGCCGGCGTGCTGGGCAAGCGCGATGGCAAGGTCACGCGCGACGAGGCGCTGGCCAACGCCAGGATGATCGTCGAGGCCTGCGACCTGCCGGTGGCGGCCGATCTCGAGAAGGGCTTCGGCGACGCGCCCGACGCCGCGGCCGAGACCATCCGGCAGGCGGCCGGCGTCGGCCTGGTCGGCGGCTCGATCGAGGACGCGACCGGCAACAAGGACGGGCCGCTCTATCCCATCGAGGTCGCGACGGCGCGCGTCGCCGCCGCCGTCAAGGCCGCCCGCTCGCTGCCCTTTCCCTTCATCTTGACGGCGCGCGCCGAGGGCTTCCTGCGCGGCAGGCCCGATCTTGACGATGTCATCCGCCGCCTGCAGGCCTTCGAGGCGGCCGGCGCCGATGTGCTGTTCGCGCCCGGCCTGCCTGATCTTGCCGCCGTCAAGAAGGTCTGCGGATCGCTCAGCAAGCCGTTCAACTTCATGGTCGGCATCAAGGGCCGTTCCTTCACCAAGGCCGATCTCGAGGCGGCCGGGGTCAAGCGCATCAGCCTCGCCACCTCGCTCTATCGCGCCGCCATGACCGGCCTGCTCGATGCGGCCAAGGAGGTGAAAGAGAACGGGACCTTCACCTATCTCGACCGCGCGATCCCGACGCCCGATCTCAATGCCTTCATGAAGGAGTAGCGGCCGGTCAGGCCTCATGACCTCCGTTCCCACGCCGCTGCCGTTTTACCCGGGCCGGCACGGCTCCGCCGCGGCGCACTATGAACAAGGCCGGGTGCCCTACGCCCCGGCGCTCCTCCGCCGTGTTGCCGAGGTCACCGGCCTTGGCGCCCGGCACCGCGTGCTCGACCTTGGCTGTGGTCCGGGTCCGCTCGCCCGCGGCTTCGCCTCGCTCGCCCGCGAGGTGGTTGCGGTGGACCCTTCTCCGCAGATGCTGGCGGCGGCCCGCGCGCTGGCCGGGGAGGCGGCGAACATCCACTTTCTCGCCGGCAGCTCCTACGACCTCGGCCCGGCACTTGGCCATTTCCATCTGGTCGTCATGGGCCGCTCCTTCCATTGGATGGACCGGGTCGACACGCTCAAGCGCCTCGACCGGATGATCGAGCTGGCCGGCGCGGTGGCTCTGTTCCACGATTCCGCGCCGGCGCTCCCGGCAAATGCCTGGCGGAAGGTCTGGCGCGAAATCCGCGAACACTATGAACCCAATGCCGAACCCCACCGCCGCGACCCGAATTGGGTCCGCCACGAGGCGATCCTGCTCGACTCACCCTTCGCCCGCCTGGAGAGCTTCGGTGTCGTTGAGCGCCGCGCGCTTGATGTCGAGACGCTGGTGCAGCGGACGCTCTCATTGTCCTCCACTTCGCCCTCGCACCTTGGCGAGAAGACGGCAGCCATGGTGGCGGAGATCCGCGCCGCGCTCGCAGACGTGCGCGAGGAAGTGGTGGAAACCTCCGCCCTGGTGGCGTGGCGGCCGGATGTTCGATGAGCGTCTTGCCGTGCGGCTGCGCATGGGTTTCAACCCTGGGCCAGCCCCGCCTTCGCCAGACCGTCGACGATGCGCTGGAACTCGGCGGGATCCTTGTAGGGCAGCACGTCGGCGCGCTGGGCCAGCGAAAAGCCGGGATTGACCTTCAGGAGCTCGGCCCAGGCCGTGCGGGCCTCCTCGGCCCGGCCGAGATGGCCGTAGCAGGCCGCCAGCAGCATGCGGCTGGCATCGGTGTTGGGATTGCGCGCGATGCGGTCGAGCAGCAGGCCGGCCGCGGTTTCGTACTGGCCGAGGCTGAAACGCGCCTGCGCCGACAGGTGCAGCAGGATGTTGGGATAGTGCGGATCGAGCCGCATGGCGAGCGCCAGCGATTCCAGTGCGTCCGTGCCGCGGCCCGGAATACATCAGCGCCATGCCCATCAGCGCATGGCCCTGGGCGTAGTTGGAATCGAGCTCGATCGCGCGGCCGATCGACTGCACCGCTTCGTCGTAGGCGCGCCGCCACACCAGGACATTGCCCAGCGCCACATGGCCGACCGGCTGGCGGTCGTCCAGCTCGAGGGCGCGCCGCGCCGATCGTTCGGCCTCGTCCAGCGCCCGCGCCGTGTCAGGTCCCCAGCCGTTGACGTAGTCGGACACGAAGCAGAAGGCGAGGCCGGCATGTGGCGCGGAGAAGCCGGGATCGAGCTCGACCGCGCGGCGATGCAGGGTCTTGGCCTGGACGACGGAGTCGGGCGTGGCGCGGCCGAGCTGCTCGCGCGCCCGCAGCCAGCATTCGTAGGCCTCGACGTTCATGGTGCCGCCGCTGCGCAGGTCCTGCGCCTCGCGCCGCGTCAGCTTGACGGCCAGCGCCTCGACGATGTGCCGCACCACCTCGTCCTGGGTGGCGAAGATGTCGGTGAGCTCGCGGTCGAAGCGGTCGGCCCACAGATGGCCGCCGCTTTCGGCGTCGACCAGCTGGGCGGTGATGCGCACCCGGTTGCCGGCCTTGCGGATGGAGCCTTCCAGCACGAAGCGCACGCCGAGCTCGCGGCCGATCTCCTGCACCCTCACCGAGCGGCCCTTGTAGGTGAAGGACGAGTTGCGGGCGATCACGAACAATGCCGAGACCTTCGACAGGTCGGTGATCAGGTCCTCGGAGATGCCGTCGCTGAAATACTCCTGCTCGGCATCGCCGCTCATGTTGGCGAAGGGCAGCACGGCGATCGACGGCTTGTCCGGCACGGCCGGCGGCGGGGGGCGTCCGCCGTCGGCGCGGCCGATGCGGAAGACGCGGACCGGGCGGGTGATGTTCTTCACCGGCTTCTCGCCCAGATCCTCCAGCACGATGCCGAGCTTGTCGCGCACCGAATCGCGCACCGCCCGCGAGACGAAGATGGCGCCGGGCTCGGCCAGCGCCTCCAGCCGGGCGGCGATGTTGACGCCGTCGCCGTAGATGTCGTCGCCCTCGATGATCACGTCGCCGAGATTGATGCCGATGCGGAACTCGATGCGGCTGTCGTCCAGGGCGGCGCGATTGCGGTCGGCCATGCCGGCCTGGATGGCGACGGCGCAGCGCACCGCCTCGACGGCGCTGGAGAAATCGACCAGCAGGCCGTCGCCGGTGCGCTTGACGATGCGGCCGCGATGGTTGGCGATATGCGGCTCGACCAGCTCGCCGAGATGCGCCTTGAGCCGGCGCAGCGTGCCTTCCTCGTCATGGCTCATCAGCCGGCTGTAGCCGACCACGTCGGCTGCCAGGATGGCGGCGAGCTTGCGTTCGGTGCGTGCATCTTCCATGGGTCGCCAACCAAGATAGTGCGTCACGGCCGCCAAGCGCCAGAGCACGAGCAACGGTCCAGGGTTGCGCCGCCGCCCCGCCTCGATGATCCTGCGGCCATGGACACGCTGCCCGCCCTTGACCGCACCGATACTGAACATTTCGACGTGCTGATCGTCGGCGCCGGCCTGTCCGGCATCGGCGCCGCCTGGCACCTGCAACGGAAATGCCCGGGCCGGAGCTACGCCATCCTCGAGGGCAGGGCGGCGAGCGGCGGCACCTGGGATCTCTTCCGCTATCCCGGCATCCGCTCCGATTCCGACATGTACACGCTGGGCTATTCCTTCCGGCCGTGGAAGGACGCCAAGGCGATCGCCGACGGACCGTCGATCCTGTCCTACATCCGCGAGGTGGCGAGCGATCACGGCATCGACCGCAGGATCCGCTATCACCATCGCGTGATCGCGGCCTCCTGGTCGACGCCCGAGGCGCGCTGGACGGTCGAGGTCGAGCGCGGCCCCGGCCGGCAGCGGGCGACCTTCACCTGCGGCTTCCTTTGGATGTGCAGCGGCTACTACGACTATGCGGCGGGCTACACGCCCGACTTCCCCGGCGCCGGGCGCTTCAAGGGCCGCATCGTCCATCCCCAGAAATGGACCGAGGACATCGACTACAGGGACAAGAAGGTCGTCGTGATCGGCAGCGGCGCCACGGCGGTGACCCTGGTGCCGGCGATGGCGGGCACCGCGGAGCACGTCACCATGCTGCAGCGCTCGCCGACCTACGTGGTGGCGCGGCCGGCCGAGGATCCGATCGCCAACAGGCTGCGCCGCCGCCTGCCGCTCAAGCTCGCCTACGCGCTGACGCGCTGGAAGAACGTGCTTCTCGGCATGTATTTCTACCAGCTCTGCAAGCGCCGGCCGGAGCGCGCCAAGGAGATGATCCTGAAGGGCGTGCGCTTCCTGCTGGGGCCCGACTACGACGTCGGCAAGCACTTCACGCCGCGCTACAATCCGTGGGACCAGCGGCTCTGCCTGGTGCCCGACGCCGACCTGTTCCGCGCCATCCGCCGCAAGCAGGTTTCGGTCGTCACCGACGAGATCGAGACCTTCACCGAGACCGGCATCAGGCTGAAGTCCGGCGCCGGGCTCGAGGCCGACCTGGTCGTGACGGCGACCGGGCTGGCGCTGCAGGTGCTGGGCGGCATGACTCTCGCCGTCGACGGCAAGCGGATCGATCCCGCCGAGACGCTGGCCTACAAGGGCATGATGTACAGCGACGTGCCCAACCTCGCCGTCGTGTCGGGCTACACCAACGCCTCCTGGACGCTGAAGGCCGACCTGGTCTGCGAATATGTCTGCCGGCTGCTGAACCACATGCAGCGCAAGGGCTTCCGCCAGTGCACGCCGCGCCTCGACGATCCCACGATGGGCCGCCTGCCGTGGGTCGATTTCTCCTCGGGCTACATCCAGCGCGCCGTCGACAAGTTCCCCAAGCAGGGCACGCGCCGGCCGTGGCGGCTCTACCAGAACTACGCGCTCGACCTGCTCAGCCTGCGCTACGGCTCGATCCGCGACAGGGCGATGGTGTTCTCGCGTTAGCGGAGGCTACGAGAAGGCCAGCGTGACGCCGCCGAACGGGCCGAAGTCGGCGACATAGGTCTCGCCGGGCCTGGGCGCCAGCATGCCGGTCAGCGTGCCCGTGCTGATCATCTGCCCGGCTTTCAGCCCGATCCCGGTGCGCGACAACTCGTTGGCAAGCCAGGTGAGCGGCACCAGGGGATGGTCGAGCGCGGCCGCGGCCGTGCCTCTTCGGCGCACGGCGCCGTTGCATGAGAGCGTCGCTTCCTGGCCAGCGATGTCGCGCGACCGCCAGCCTTCGATCGGCGGCCCGTAGAGGATCGTGCCCGAGCCTGCGCCGTCGGCCAGGATCGCAGGCAAGGGCGGAAAGGCCCGGTCATGCGCGAAGCGGCATTCCGCCAGCTCCAGGCCGGGATGCAGCGAGGCCACGGCCTCGCCGACCTCGTCGAGCGTGTAGGGGGCGGAGCGCGGGGCCAGATCGGCGCCCAGGCGCGCCTGGTACTCGACTTCCGGAATCGGGCTTGCGAGGCGGCCGTGCTCGACCGTGAGGGGCGACGGCTTGACGAAGGGCGCGAAGACGCGGCCGTAGATCGGCGAATCGGTGCGCAACGCCCGCTGCATCTCCGCCTTCATGGCGGCGATCTTCCAGCCGGCGACCGGCCAGCCCAGCTCCTCGGCGACCAGCGACGCCACGCGATAGGCTTCGGTCTTGTCTGCCGGCACCAGGCGTGGATCGAGGCCGCTCTGCTGGCGGCCGTCGCGGCGCAGGTCCGCCAGAAGCCTCGCCAGTTCCCGTTGCGTCGAAGGATCCATGTCTCTCCCGTTCCCGTCCCGCCGGAAGACATCTCGGCGGCGGCCGAACAATAGCGCATCGACAGGGCAGGGCGAGCGCGGCAGTCTCGGCGCCTTCGAAGGGAGAGGCGCCATGCCGACGCAAGCCGAGAAGGGCCGGAGATTCCGTGAGCTGCACGCCCGTTCCGGGCTCCTGCTGCTGCCCAACCCGTGGGACGCCGGCACCGCCAGGCTCCTGCAGTCGCTGGGCTTCGAGGCGCTGGCCACCACCAGCCTCGGCATGTCGAATGCGCTGGGCCGCGTCGACGGCGACAATGCGGTGAGCCGCGAGGAGCTCCTGCAGAACTGCCGTGTCATTGCCGGCGCCACCGACCTGCCGGTGAACGCCGACCTCGAGAACGGCTATGCCGACGACCCGAAGCAGGCTGCCACCATCCTGCGCGACGCCGCCGAAGCCGGCGTGGTCGGCGGCTCGATCGAGGACTGGAGCGGCGAGCGGATCTACGACTTCAACCATGCGGTCGAACGGGTGGCCGCCGGCGTCGAGATGGCGCGCTCGCTCGCGGTGCCGTTCACCTTCACGGCGCGGGCGGAGAACCTGATCCGGGGCGTCAAGGACCTCGACGACACGATCCGCCGCCTGCAGGCCTTCGAGAAGGCGGGGGCCGACGTGCTCTACGCCCCGGGCCTGCGCGATCTCGCGACCATGAAGAAGGTCGTGGCCGAGATCGGCAAGCCCCTGAACGTGGTGATGAGCGCGGGCGACCCCGACCTCACGGCCGAGCAGATCGCCTCGACGGGCGTCAAGCGCGTGAGCGTCGGCGGCGCCCTGTCGCGGCTGGCGCTGGCCGCCTTCATGAAGGGTGCGCGCGCCATGAAGGCCGGCGACTTCACCTGGATGCGCGATACGATGCCGACCAGCGAACTGAAAAAAGTGTTCGGCTCGTAACGCCCTACGCCGCTGTCCGGTACTGCAGCCCGTCCAGCGCCGGGATCGGATCCGCCCCGATCTGGCGCAGCAGCGAGGCGAGGTCGTACTGGAAGCGCTCGCTCAGCATCAGCCCGTCCTTGAAGGTCAGCACCACGACGAAGGGCTGCACGATGGCGCGCTCCGTCGGCTCGATCCCGAGGAAGCGGCCGATATGCCGGCCGTGCCACGTCGCTTCGGAGATGCGAACGCCGTCGTCGGTCCAGCAGGAGCGCTGGCTCGGCCCGCGCTTTACCGTCACGTCGAAGGTGGTCCACCATTGGCGGTAGTGCGCGGCCGCCCCCTCGTGGCCGTGCCAGCACTTGGCCGGTCGCCAGATCCTCGAAACGGCAGTCGGGATGCAGGGTGGCGAGCGTGCCGTCCATGTCCTGCGCGTTCTCGGCGGCGAGATGGCGGCGCACCAGATCGTCAAGAGCCTGGTCCATGATGGTCTCCTCTGATGTATCCGAACTCTGATATAAGAAGGCTGATATGACGCGCAAGATCAAGCCTCCCGAAGCGCCGCCCGCCGTGCCGCGTCCGGGCGAGGGCAAACGCGGGCCGGAAGGCCATCTCGGCTACCTCGTCCGCCAGGCCAGTGCGGCGGTGCGGCTGGCCATGGACCGCGGCGCTGGCCGACCTCGAGGTGACGCCGCCGCAATTCGCCGTGCTCACCATGATCGTGGCCTATCCCGGCGTGTCGGGCGCCGACCTGGCGCGGCTCACCTTCCTGACGCCGCAGACCGTCAACGTCATCGTGCGCAACCTCGAGCGCGCGGCGCCATCGAGAAATCGGCCCATGCCGCGCATGGCCGTATCCTCCGGCTGCACGGCGACGGCCAGGGGCCAGGCGCTGCTGAAGCGCTGCCGCGCCCGGGTGACGGAGGTCGAGGCGCGCATTGCCGGGCTGGCCGGCCGGGAGGAAGAGAAGGTCGTCCGCGCGCTGGCTGAGCGCGGTGGCGGAGAAACTGGCGCCGAAATAGGCGGAAGCCGCCGACGTCGCTTGTCCGTCATAATCCCCGTGTTAAGGTTTTCATGCATCAACGGGGGGCTACATGACCATTGGTATCATTGATCCGGCGCGCCGGCCTGGCGGGCGCGGCTGCGCTTGCGGCGGTCTCGCTCGGCACGCCGGCCTTCGCCCAGAAGACCAGGCTCACGGTCTACACCGCGCTGGAGAACGACCAGCTCGATCCCTTCAAGAAGGCCTTCGAGGCCGACAACAAGGACATCGAGATCGCCTGGGTGCGCGATTCGACCGGCGTCGTGACGGCCAAGCTGATCGCCGAGAAGGACAATCCGCGCGCCGACATCATCTGGGGGCTGGCCGCCTCGAGCACGGCGCTGTTTGCCACGATGGGCATGCTGGATCCCTACACGCCGGCCGGCGCCGCCGAGCTCAAGCCGATGTTCAAGAGCGGCAAGAACCCCGAGACCTGGGTCGGCATGGACGCCTATCTCTCGCTGGTCTGCTTCAACACCGTCGAGGGCAAGAAGGGCAACAAGCCGGTGCCGACGAGCTGGGCCGACCTGATCAAGCCCGACTACAAGGACTCGATCGTGATGCCCAACCCCGCCTCGTCGGGCACCGGCTACCTGACCGTCGCCGCCTGGCTGCAGATCATGGGTGAGGAGGCCGGCTGGAAGTACATGGACGCGCTGCACCAGAACATCGCGCAGTACATCCATTCCGGGTCGGCGCCCTGCGTGCAGGCCGCCAAGGGCGAGCGCCTGATCGGCATCGGCCTCGACATGCGCGGCGCCTCGGAGAAGACCAAGGGCGCGCCGATCGACCTGATCGTGCCCAAGGAAGGGCTGGGCTGGGAGCTCGAGGCGACCGCCATCGTCAAGGGCACCAAGAACCTCGCCGCTGCCAAGAAGCTCGCCGACTGGGCCGTCACCAAGAAGGCCAACGAGCTCTACGCCAAGTCCTATGCCGTGGTCGCCCGCTCCGACGTGAAGGCCGCGCCGGTCAACTATCCGGTCAACGCCGAGCCGGCGATGATCAAGAACAACATGGAATGGATGGCCAAGAACCGCGAGCGCATCCTGGCCGAATGGACCAAGCGTTACGACGGCAAGTCGGCGCCCAAGGCCAAGTGACGCGCTACCTCGAAGTCCGCAACCTTCACAAGCGCTTCGGCGACTTCACCGCCCTCGGCGACATCACGCTCGACATCGCCGAGGGCGAGTTCGTCTGCTTCCTCGGCCCCTCGGGCTGCGGCAAGACCACCTTGCTGCGCGCCATCGCCGGCCTCGACCCGCAGACCTCCGGCACGATCCGGCAGAAGGGCAGGGACGTCTCGGCCCTGCCGCCGGCCAGGCGCGACTTCGGCATCGTCTTCCAGTCCTATGCGCTTTTCCCCAATCTCAGCGTCGCCGAGAATGTCGGCTACGGGCTGGTCAGCCGCCGCCTGAAGCGCGCCGAGATCGCGCGCAGGGTCGACGAGCTCCTGGCGCTGGTCGGCTTGCCCGACTCGGGCGCGAAATATCCCGCCCAGCTCTCGGGCGGCCAGCAGCAGCGGGTGGCGCTGGCCCGCGCGCTCGCGACCTCGCCCGGCCTGCTGCTGCTCGACGAGCCGCTGAGCGCGCTCGACGCGCGCGTGCGCCTGCGCCTGCGGCACGAGGTCAAGGCGCTGCAGCGCCGGCTCGGCGTCACCACCATCATGGTGACGCACGACCAGGAGGAGGCGCTCACCATGGCCGACCGCATCGTGGTGATGAACCACGGCGCCATCGAGCAGGTCGGCTCGCCGCAGGAGATCTACCGCCGCCCCGCGACCGCCTTCGTCGCCGACTTCGTGGGCTCGATGAATTTCTTGGAGGGCACCCTGATCGCGCCCGATCGCGTCAAGGTGGCGGGCCTCGCCTTCGTGTGCGCCGCCCAGGACGGCCTCGCGCCGGGCAACAAGGTGCAGCTCTGCATCCGTCCCGAGGATGTCCGCGTGCGCGACCTGCCGGCCGACGCCGCCAACCGCGTGCCCGTTGAGGTGGCCGAGCTCGACTTCGTCGGCGCCTTCTGCCGCGCCACGCTCAAGGTGCTGGGCGCGGCCGATGTCGCGATGACCGCCGACTTCTCGAGCAACCTGATCCGCGACCTCGGCGTCGAGCCCGGCCGCCGGCTCGACGTCGCCCTGCCGGCCGACCGGCTGCGGGTCTTCGCCGCATGAGCCTGGCCGCGCCCGCTCCCGGGCCGGCGCTGCGGGTCGGCCTGTCGCGCGACGACCTGCTGATGCGCGGGGGCGTCGTGCTGCTGGCGGCCGCGCTGCTGGTGATGGTCGGCCTGCCGCTGTGGGCGCTGCTCGCCAAGGGCTTCGAGGACCGCGACGGGCATTTCATCGGCCTCGCCAACTTTCTCGCCTATTTCTCGACGCCGGCGCTCTTCGTCTCGGCGCTGAACTCCCTGCACGTCGCCGCGGTCGCCACCCTGATCGTGGTGCCGCTCGCCTTCCTCTACGCCTATGCGCTCACCCGGGCCGTGCTGCCGCTGCGCTGGCTGTTCCAGGGCATCTCGCTGATCCCGATCTTCGCGCCCTCGCTGCTGCCCGGCCTGGCGCTGGTCTACCTGTTCGGCAACCAGGGCTTCTTCAAGGGGCTGCTGGGCGGGCCGATCTACGGCTTCGACGGCATCGCGATCGCCCAGGTCTTCTACTGCTTCCCGCACGCCACGCTGATCCTGGTGACGGCGCTGGCCACCGCCGACGCGCGGCTCTACGAGGCGGCCGATGCGCTGGGCGCCTCGAGGCTGCGCGTCTTCCTCACCGTCACCCTGCCGGGCGCCAAGTACGGCCTGATCAGCGCCGCGCTGGTCGTCTTCACCTTGGTGATCACCGACTTCGGCATCGCCAAGGTGATCGGCGGCAATTTCAACGTGCTGGCGACCGACGTCTACAAGCAGGTGATCGGCCAGCAGAACTTCTCGATGGGCGCCGTCGTCGGCATGGTGCTGCTGGCGCCGGCGGCGCTCGCCTTCGTCATCGACCGGCTGGTGCAGCGCAGGCAGGTGGCGCTGCTCACCGCGCGCGCCGTGCCGCTGATCCCGCGGCCCAAGCTCGGCCGCGACCTCTTCTTCACCGCCTTCTGCACCGCCGTGGCGGTTGGCATCCTCGCCATCCTCGGCATGGCGGTATGGGGCTCGCTGATCAAGTACTGGCCCTACAATCTCGGCCTCACGCTCGCCAACTACGACTTCGCCACGGTCGATGCCAACGGCTGGGACTCCTACTTCAACTCGCTGCACATGGCGGCGGAGGCGGCGATCTTCGGCACGGCCATGATGTTCGTCGGCGCCTGGCTCAACGAGAAGACGCGCGGCTTCGCGGCCGTGCGCGGCATCGTGCAGCTCCTGGCCTTCCTGCCCATGGCGGTGCCGGGCCTGGTGCTGGGCCTGGGCTACATCTTCTTCTTCAATGCCCCCGGCAATCCGCTCAACTTCCTCTACGCCACCCTGGCGATCCTGGTGGTCAACACGGTGGCGCATTTCTACACCGTCGGCCATCTCACCGCGACGACGGCCCTGAAGCAGATCGATCCCGAGTTCGAATCGGTCTCGGCCTCGCTGAAGGTGCCGGTGTGGCGCACCTTCGCCCGCGTGACGGCGCCGATCTGCCTGCCCGCCATCCTCGACATCGCGATCTACCTGTTCGTCAACGCCATGACCACGGTGTCGTCGGTGATCTTCCTCTATTCGCCCGACACCAAGCTCGCCTCGGTGGCGGCGCTGAACATCGAGGAGGCGGGCCAGACCGCGTCCGCGGCGGCGCTCTGCGTGGTGATCGTGATCACCTCGGCCGCGGTCAAGGCGGGCCACGTGCTGGCCGACCGCTTCCTGCTCGGCCGCCTGCAGGCCTGGCGGCGTCGCTGACCGCCGCAGAAAGCGCTATCCTCGGACGCGGGGAGTAGAAACATGAAGATCGACCAGTTCGCCGTCGAGGCCGGAAAGATCGTCGAACTCGTCGGGGTCGCCGTCCTTGTTGCCGGCGCGATCCTGGCCAGCGTGGCGTTCGTCATGCGGATGCTGCGGCGCCGGCCGTTCACCGACGCCTACCACACGCTGCGCGCCGATCTCGGCCGTGCCATCCTGCTCGGCTTGGAATTCCTGGTGATCGCCGACATCATCGGCACCGTGGCGGTCGAGCCGACCCTGCAGAATCTCGGCGTGCTGGCGGTCATCGTCGCCATCCGTACCCTCCTGAGCTTCGCGCTGGAGCTCGAGGTGAGCGGACGCTGGCCGTGGCAGAAGGGCCAGCCGGGCGAAACCGTCATGGAGAGGAGACGCCCATGAAGCAGCTTCGTATCCCGGCCGTCTATATGCGCGGCGGCACCAGCAAGGGCGTGTTCTTCCTCGCCGGGGACCTGCCGTCCGATCGGCAGGCGCGCGATCGCATCCTGATGCGCGTGATCGGCAGCCCCGACCCCTACGGCAAGCACACCGACGGCATGGGCGGCGCCACCTCCAGCACCAGCAAGGTCGTCATCCTCTCGAAGTCGCAGCGTCCCGGCTGTGATGTCGACTACCTGTTCGGCCAGGTGGCGATCGACAAGCCGCTGATCGACTGGTCGGGCAATTGCGGCAATCTCAGCGCCGCCGTCGGCCCCTTCGCCATCGGCGCGGGCCTGCTCGAGGCGCCCACCGACGGCCTGGCGACCGTCCGCATCTGGCAGGCCAACATCCGGAAGAAGATCGTGAACCACGTTCCCATGAGCGGCGGCGAGGTCCAGGAGCTGGGCGACTTCCAGCTCGACGGCGTCGCCTTCCCGGCGGCCGAGGTCCAGCTCGAGTTCCTCGATCCGGCCGACGATGACGGCGGCGGCGGCCCGACCTTTCCGACCGGCAATCACATCGACGTCCTGGACGTGCCGGGCGTCGGCCAGTTGGAGGCCACCCTGATCAATGCCGGCAATCCGACGGTGTTCGTCGATGCCTCCGCGCTTGGGCTCAAGGGCACCGAGCTGCAGGGCGACGTCAACGGCGACAAGGACCTGCTGGCCAAGGCCGAAGCGGTGCGCGCGCGGGGCGCCGTCGCCATGGGCGATGCGGCGACGCCCGAGGAGGCGACGGCCCGCCGCCCGCACACGCCCAAGCTCGCCTTCGTCGCCAAGCCGGCGGGCTACACCGCCTCCGACGGCCGCACGGTCGAGGGCGGCTCGATCGACCTGCTGGCCCGCATCTTCTCCATGGGCGTGCTGCACCACGCCATGACCGGCACCGGCGCGGTCGCCATCGCCGCCGCGGCGGCGATCCCGGGAACGGTCGTGCATCGCGTGGCGGCCGTCGACGCCGACGGCCGCGTGCGCTTCGGCCATCCCTCCGGCTCGCTCAGGGTAGGCGCCGAGGTGCGCAGGGACGGCAATCGCTGGCAGGTCACCAAGGTGATGATGAGCCGCTCGGCGCGCCGGCTGATGGAGGGCTGGGTGCGCGTGCCGCCTGTCTGATGGCGACCCAGCTCCTGCGCATCCGGGTCGGCGACGCCTCCGTCTCCGGCCTTTGGCAGCGGCCGGCGCGCGCCAGGGCCTGTCTGCTGCTGGCGCATGGCGCCGGCGCCGGCATGACGCACAAATCGATGGCGGCGATCGCCGATGGCCTCGCCGAACGCGGCATCGCGACCTTGCGCTTCCAGTTCCCGTACATGCAGCGCGGCTCGCGGCGCCCCGATCCGCCGGCCGTCGCGCATGCCGCCGTGCGCGCGGCCTGCGCCGTGGCCGCCCGGCGCGCCGGACGCCTGCCCCTGTTCGCGGGCGGCCGGTCGTTCGGCGGCCGCATGACCTCGCAGGCCCAGGCGCTCTCGCCCCTGCCGAAGGTCCGCGGCCTGGTCTTCTTCGCCTTTCCGCTTCATCCCGCCGGCAAGCCGTCGGTGACGCGCGCCGATCATCTCGGCGGGATCGGCATTCCTCTGCTATTCCTGCAGGGCACGCGGGACGCCCTGGCCGAGCTCGAGCTGCTGCGGCCGACGGTCGAGGCGCTGGGATCGCGCGCGGCCCTGGCCCTCGCGCCCGATGCCGATCACGCCTTCCATGTTCCGGCGAGCACGGGGCGGCGCGATGCCGACGTCCTGGCGGCCCTGCTGGATACCGCCGCCGCCTGGATGACTTGCGGGCGGGCCCCGGCGCGCTAAGCTTCGTCCGCTCACGCATCTCGGAGGCAGTCCATGACCACGGCGAGCGAAGGCACGGAACTCACGCAGGTCGGCCCCGGCACTCCCATGGGCCGGTTGATGCGGCATTACTGGCTGCCGGCGCTGCTGTCGTCGGAGCTCGAGCGCGACGGCCCGCCGCTGCGCCTGATGCTGCTGGGCGAGAGGCTCGTCGCCTTCCGCGACAGCGCCGGCCGGGTCGGCGTCATGGACCATCGCTGCCCGCACCGCTGCGCCTCGCTGTTCCTCGGCCGCAACGAGCAGGGCGGGCTGCGCTGCGTCTATCACGGCTGGAAGTACGACGTCGCCGGCAACTGCATCGACATGCCGAGCGTGCCCGAGCATCAGGATTTCAAGCACAAGGTGAAGGCCCGCGCCTACCGCGCCGTCGAGCGCGCCGGCCTCGTCTGGGTGCATATGGGCGACGGCGAGCCGCAGCCCCTGCCGGGCTTCGAGGTGCTCGACCTGCCGCCGGACGAGATCAACGTCAACCTGATCCAGCGCGACTGCAACTGGCTGCAGGCGCTCGAGGGCGAGATCGACACCTCGCATTTCGGCTTCCTGCATGGCGGCCACGTCGACCCCAGGGACGTGCCGGAGGACGACCCTTTCTACTACACCATCACCAACCGGGCGCCGCGGTACCACATCGCCGACGCCCCGTGGGGCACGCAATATGCCGGCTACCGCGCCGCCGGACCGGGCAGAACCTACTGGCGCTTCGCCAATTTCCTGTTCCCCTTCTGGTCGCAGGCGCCCAACGGGGAGTTCGACAGCCACATGCATGCGCGCGGCTGGGTGCCGCTCGACGACGGCCACACCATGTTCGTCTTCATCTGGTGGAAGAAGGCCAGGTCGGCCCAGGCCCTGCCGCAGCCTCGCTTCAAGGACGGCACGCCGGTCGGCGGCACGGGACGCGGCGGCATCAGGATGCTGCCCAATACCACCGACTGGCTGGGCCGCTGGCGCATGGCGATGAACGAGGGCAACGACTGGGGCATGGACCGCGAAGCCCAGCGCCGCAACGCCATCTACAGCGGTATCGACGGCATCCACCTGCAGGACCAGGCGATCACCGAAAGCATGGGACCTGTCACCGATTTCGCCTTCGAGCATCTCGCCCCCTCGGACCAGATGATCACCCGCACGCGGCGGCGCCTGCTGCGCGCCGCCCGCGCCCTGCGCGACAAGGGCGAACGGCCGCCCGGCGCCGACGACCCGGGCGTCTATCGCGGCGCGCGCAGCGGCTACTTCGTCGGACCGGACGAGCAGACGCCGTGGCAGGAGGTCTATGCCCGGACGCTCGCCGCGGCGGTTCATCCGCAGGGCGCCGTCCTGTCCTGAGCAAGAGGCCTGTGCGGCGTAGCGCCGGGTGCGGACGGCTTCCGACCGCCGGCCGGCGCGAGCGCGCGCGGCCGTCGTCTGCAAACGGGCCGTGCGCACGGTCGGCGCCTCTTCGGACACACAGGTCAACAACATGGAGCAAGAACATACGACAATAGCGGTGGCGCCGCCGTCGCCCGCTGGCTAAGCTGAAAATCTGTAAAGCGTCGAGACCTCCGCAGCCCGGTCGGCCGGAGTGCCGCTTAGTACAGCTTCCAAAAAAAAATAGCGTCCGTCCGCGTGCGCAAGCGTTCTCACAGGGAGGCGAGTGTCATGCATTTCAAGAAACTGTCTCGTCGTAGAGTCGTGGCAGCGGGCGCTGCCATGGGTTTTGTCGCCGCGCCGTTCGTACGGAGTGCCAACGCCGCGGGAACCCTCACGATCGGCTTGTGGGACCACTGGGTTCCCGGCGCCAACGATGTCCAGTCGGCGATCATCAAGGAATGGGCGGACAAGGAGAAGGTCGAGGTCAAGGTCGACTACATCACCAGCCAGGGCAACAAGCTGCTGCTCTCCCTGGCGGCCGAATCGCAGGCCCATTCCGGCCACGACATCATGGAGTTCACCAACTGGGAGCCGGCGCAGTTCAACGCCGCGCTCGAGCCCGTCGACGACCTCATCAAGAGCGTCGTCGCCAGGAACGGGCCGATCGACCCGGCGGTCGAGTATCTCGGCAAGTTCCAGGGCAAGTGGCTGGGCGTGCCCATGACGCGCGGCACGCTGCTGCTCGGCTGCTGCTCGCGCTTCGACCTGATGAAGCAGCATGCCGGGGTCGACGTCCAGGCGCTCTACCCGGCCGGCAAGCCGGCCAACGACGCGACCTGGACCTGGGACGCCTTCCTGGCGGCCGCCGAGAAGTGCCAGAAGGCGGGCGTCGCCTTCGGCCTGCCGCTCGGCACCACCACCGACACCAACCAGTGGGTCGGCGCGCTGTTCCTGGCCTATGGCGCGGAGGTGATGAACGCCAAGGGCGACATCACCGTCAAGAGCGACCCTGTCCGCCAGGTGCTGGAGTACGGCAAGAAGCTCGTCGCCTTCCTGCCGCCGGACGCGCCGTCCTGGGACGACGCCTCCAACAACAAGTGGCTGATCTCCGGCAAGGGCTCGCTGATCATGAACCCGCCGAGCGCCTGGGCCGTCGCCAAGCGCGACGCGCCGCAGATCGCCGAGAAGTGCTGGACGCATGGCTTCCCCAAGGGGCCGAAGGGCCGCTACAACCCGATCCTGCCGCGCTTCTACGGCCTGTGGAGCTTCTCCAAGAACAAGGCGGCGGCCAGGAGCCTGCTCGAGTTCCTGACCCTGCGCCAGAACGCCGAGAAGCAGGTTGCGGCTAGCCAGGGCTACGACATCCCGCCGTATCCCAAGTTCAACGACTTCAAGACCTGGGACGAGGAGGGGCCGCCCAAGGGCTCGCTGTCGCACTATCCGATCAAGGGCGGCGATCAGGTGGCCGGCGTCACCTGCTCGCCGGCCCCGCCGCTGATCGCCGCGCAGATCTGGTCGCAGGCGATCCAGTCCCAGATGCTCGTCCGCTATTCCAAGGGCGAGGCGATGGACAAGGTCCTCGACTGGGCGGCCAACGAGGTCGAGGGCTTCAAGCGCACCTGACCGTCGAGGGGCGACACTCCTCCTGCGCCAGGTCTGCTGTGACCCGGCGCAGGAGCCCGGTCAGGAACGGCGCGACGCCCACTTGACGCCGGCCGCGCGCGCCCACGCACCGATGGTGACTTCAGGCCTTGCTGTCGGCGAGCAACACGCCCAACCGTTTGTGATCCGGCACCAGGTCGGTCTTGCTCTGGCCGCAGCGGTCGTTTGCGCGCGTCTCGGCTGCGGCGCCGTTCGCGCACACGATGGCGACCTGCGTGCGGTTGGCCACACCGAGCTTGCGCATGATCTGCCGGACGTGAACCTTGACCGTTCCCTCCCTGATCCCCAGTTGGCGCGCAATAGCCTTGTTCGAGTCCCCGCGGCCGAGATGCTCGAGCACCGATTTCTGTCTTTCCGTGAGGTTGAGGTTTGCCGCGGCGGCAGCCGTGGTGTCTTCCCCGGCGCCGCCGTCTCCATCCAGGGCGTCCTCCGTCGGGGTGGAACCGTCGTCCGTCGTCCCTTGCAGGCGAGCAGGGCGATGCCGTCTTGGCTGCACCCTTGGCTGCACCGCGGCGGGAAAATAAGACCCGCCGTTGAAGATGAACGACAGGGCCTGCAGCGCGAGATGGGAGTCCGTGCCCGCGTACAGGAAACCTTGGGCGCCGGTGCTGAATGCCGAGAAGATCTCCGCGCGACTGTCGTTGTCGGAAAAGATCACCAGCGGCACCCCGCCTGCGTGCGCCCTGAGTTCCTTGATCCGCTTCTGATGTTTGTGGTCGGCGACCGAGGAGCCGCCGACATTGTAGATGATCATGCTGCAGTTGGCGTCCGCATCGATCCACTTTTCCGCGCCGTCAGGCGTGAGCGACGCAAGGCGAAACCTTCTTGCGGCAGACAGACGATCGAGAACAGCGACGAGACCCAGATTTCTCAAAGGCAGCGGATCAATGATCAGGACAGTGGGTTCGTTGGGCGACACTGACATCTCAGCCTCCCCTACACCACACCCCTCGATTTCCGCGCCCCACGCGCGAACGCCCCGCTTCTGTCGACAACCTTAGATTGAGCGAACTGCTCTATGCCCCAAGAGGTTGCAAGCGTGTGATAGCGGCCCCGAAACGGGCGACTCTCCTTGGCAAGCAACCACAGATACTTCTCTATGCGCCAAGAGATTGCGGGCGTGTGATAACTCAAAAACGAGTGACTCTACCTAGCTTGCCCACAACCAACCACAGATTGAGAGAGTAATTATACATAGAACACGCAACCAAATTCAAGACAGCGGCCCTATAACCAGCGGTCCATATCGCGGCAAATAAGCCCGTACTTGTTATTCCTTTGGGTGTACGACCTTAGGACACAACTTGATCACACCCCGGCGTGTCGACGCCGAAAGGCTGTAGACCATGAGGCTACTCGTCGTCGCGGCAGCGGCAATTCATTATGAGCGTGTCCAATTCGACCGGGACTTGCGCTATGCATCCGCAAGCGAACGCCAAGCCTTTTGTCGGCAGGTTCCATGCCGGCCGACAAAAGGCATTCGATGATGACCACGGCAACGACGATTTCTCTCATCGTGGCGCGCATCTCTTCGGTCATTATCCTTTGTGGCACGATGATGGGCACCAGCATCATCAAGGCTCCACGAATTCGGCGGAAGATCCCCGCGACGGCATGACCGCGCTGATCGGCGGCAGCGCAGTGGCGGCGGGGGAGGCCTCCGCGGTCGCCGGCTGGATCGAGAATTTTGCCGCGGACAGGGGCAACTACTCTATTGCAATGGGCGAGGCGACCTTCCAGGCATCGGCCCACTCGGACGACGCGGGCGGCGCGCTCGCCGCGGCCAGCACGTTTTTGGATGTGTCGGGGGCGGACTTCATCTTCGAGCACGCCGTCGGGCAATCGGCGCTGGGATCCAACGATGCATGGGCCCGCTCGGAGCTCGACTACCTCTCGATAGACATCCATGGATGGTCGCCACGACAGGGTCCGCTCGTCATCGAGATGGACCAAGCCGTCGCCTACCATCCGCCAGGTGGACAGGAACCGCTGCAGGGCAATTTCGCGCAAGTGTTCGCGATGGCCGATGCGCACGGCGCCAACGCCTTGTCGGCTACGCTGACGACTGCGCTTGCGGTCGAAAATCAGTTCTCGTTCGTGCACGCAGTGGGAATGGTGGCGCTTTAGGGTGAGCGGCAGGCATGTAGGGAGGTTGGCGTGATGTCAAAAAGCATCAACACCTTCTCGGCCGAAATGACCAGCATGGCCGAAGCGACGGGCGCCTTGACGGCGACGAATACGGCGACCAAGACGCTTGCCGTCCCGGGCCTCGCTGTCGGCTTCGCGGCCGCCGTGGCCCTCGCCCAGGACACAACTCCGCACGCGGGCGCGGCGACGGACGGCTCCGTGAGCGGGGGATACATCACGAGCTTCCATGTCAACCATCTGTCGATCGATTTTCCCCATGGCCCGACCCCGGTCTCGCTGGACGTCTCCATCACGTCCAGCTCGACGTATGGCAACGGAGATTTCCTGTCCGGCCACTCGGCGTATGGGCTGGGCAGTCCGTCCCTCCATGGTCTGATGTGACGGGATCGGCATCTCCGTTTCGTGGCATCGACGGCGCGCTCCATACCGACCTTGCGCGAAAGATGATGCGGCTGCCGAGTCTCTCTATGCCAAAAGAGGATCAGTCGTATGAACCTTTGATGCCACGAAACGCCGACCATACCCTACGTATTTGCGGACGGCGCTCTCCTGCGCCGCCGCCGATGTCACAGCAGACAGGAGGGACCAAATGGCCAGTCCATACTACGACGTCAGCTTCAACAAGTACGTGAACATCTTCGATCACGCCCAGATCGACAAGAACATCGACGTCCGGGCTTATGTCCAGGGCAACTCCGCGATCGCCAACTCGACCGCCGATGCGCTGGGCTACAACTCGCACACCGAGACGCTGACCCAGACGACGGTGGCTCAGGGCTACGGCTCGAGCTCCGTGTCCGAGTCCGTGTCCGCAACCAACGGCTTCCACTACTACTTCCTGCACTGAGCGGCTTGTGCGAAGCGACCCAAGCCGGCAGCGGTTCAAGCCGCTGCCGGTCCTGGTCTGGTAAATTCGGCCGCATCACGTGTATCCGGACAGCTGGGGGCGTGGCGATGCGCACGCGATATCGGGTTGACGGTGAAACGGCTCGTCTTGAGGTCGATGACGGCTCGGGGCGGGTTGTGCTCGAACTGTCGCGAGCCGCGTGGGGGCGGACGGGTGATCCCGTGGTCATTCGCAGCAGCCGCGCGCGCGCGATGCGCGCCGGATCGGGCTGTTCTTCGAGTTCTTCGAGCGCGGCGAGCAGCGTGACCGGGTCCGGCGCCGCGGAGGCCGTGGTGGCCGGACTTCATCGCTACGGGTTCAAGCTGTCCGACTAGATCGCCTTGGGGGAGCCGGTCTGCGTGCTGCCGCGGCCTGGTGCTTGGCCCGCGCGAAGGTGACATATGCCGGAAAAGTCTGAGGGCGCTCGCTCATCGAGCGACCCGACTGAACTTCAACGAGCCATCAGGGCCTGCCGATCGGCCTTCGCCGCATGCGCGCTCTTCAGCCTTGCCATCAACGTGCTCATGCTGACCTCGCCGATCTACATGCTGCAGGTCTATGATCGCGTTCTGACCACCGGCCGGATCGAGACGCTGGTGATGCTCACGCTGATGGCGACTGCCGCGCTTGCGGTGATGTGTGCGCTCGACGCCTTGAGAACATCGATCACGATTCGTGTCGGTTGCTGGTTGAACGAGCGACTCGGTCCGGCCTATCTCGCCTGCGCCGTTCGTGGACGCCTGAAAGGGGAAGCCTCGGGCGCCGAGCCGCTGCGTGACATCTCGCAGATCCAGGGCTTCATCGCGACACAGGGGTTGACGGCTTTCTTCGATGCGCCCTGGGTGCCCATTTTCGTGGCGCTGATCTGGATCCTCCACCCCATGCTGGGCGTGGTCGCCCTCGGCTCGGCAGTGGTACTGTTCCTGCTGAGCATCGCCAACGAGTTCGCCACACGCAAGGCGACCGAGACCGCGAATCGCAAGCAGATCGTGGCGACGATGCTGGCAGATGCCACGATCCGCAACGCCGAGATCGTGCAGGCCATGCACATGCTTCCAGCCATGGCCGATCGTTGGACGGCCGTCAACGCAACCGTTGTCGACGGCTTGCGTCGATCGGGGGATATAGGCGGCTTCGTGCTCGCGACCACGAAGTTCGTTCGCTTCTTCGTCCAGGTGGCCATTCTCGGCGTTGGCGCCTGGCTTGTCGTCAACTCGCAACTGACCGCCGGAGCGATGATCGCGGGATCCATACTGCTCGGACGCGCGCTCGCACCAGTGGAGCTTGCGATCACGGTGTGGCGCAACTTCATGTCCGCGCGGATCTCCTATGGTCGCCTGAGGAAGGCGATCGAAGACCACCCGCCGGCGGCCAGGCGGACCAGGCTTCCGGCACCGGATGGAAGAGTGGTGGTCGAAGGGGTGAGCTACCTTACGCCGAACACGGCACAACTCATCGTCAGCGAGGTGTCCTGCGCCCTCGACCCCGGCGAGGCGCTCGCGGTTATCGGTCCCTCGGGTGCGGGCAAGAGCACGCTGTGCCGGCTGATGGTCGGCCTTGCCGTGCCCAATGTCGGCGAGATCCGCCTGGATGGTTCGCCGATCCATCATTGGGACGGCGAGCAGGTAGGGCGGCACATCGGCTTTCTGCCGCAGGACGTCGAGCTGTTCGCGGGCTCGGTGCGGGACAACATCGGCCGCATGCAGGTCGTCGAAGACGAGGCGATCGTGAAGGCGGCGAAGCTCGCCCACGCGCACGAGATGATCCAGCATTTTCCGCAGGGCTACGACACATTGATCGGGGACGGCGGCGTGCGGCTGTCGGGCGGCCAGCGCCAGCGCATCGGACTCGCACGCACCGTGTTCGGCAGCCCGCGCTTCATCGTTCTCGACGAGCCCAACGCCAATCTCGACCAGGCGGGAGAGGCCGCGCTGGCGGAGGCGATGGAGGACCTCAAGCGGCGGGGAGCCGCTCTCGTCATCGTGGGCCATCGGCCTTCCACCTTGTCGGTCGCCGACAAGATTCTTTTCCTGAAGGAAGGCCGGGTCGCCATGTTCGGTCCGCGCGACCACGTGCTCGAGGCGCTCAAGAAGCAATCGGCCGAACAGGTTGCGCAAGGCGCCGACCGGAAAGAGCGGCCCCGCGTCCTGTCGGGCAACGGCTCGGCACACGGCCTCCGCCACAAAGGCCAGGTCCAGGGACAGGCCGCGACAGGTGCATCATGACGTTGCCTGCGGAAAGGCTCGCGCAGTCCTTGGTGCGAATGTCCGGCATCGTGACCTTTCGGGCCGAAGATCTCGCTCGGTCGTCGGCGCGGATTCCGCGCATCGTCAACTTCCATGTCGAAAGATTCGCACGGTCCGCGGCGCGTATCGCCTCGGCCGGCATCCTTCATGCCGCAAGGGTCGCACGGTCAGTCGGACGGTCTTCGGAGCCGATTCCGCGCATCGTGAACTTCCATGTCGAAAGGCTTGCGCAATCGTCGATGCGTTTCGCCTCCGAGGGCCTCCTTGGTGCCGGAAGAATTGCGCGATCCACGGCGCGGATCGCTTCGGGCAGGATCGTCCTCGCCGGAAGTATCGCACAGTCCTTTGCACGGTCTGCCGCGGGGATCGCCTCGGCTTGCGTCGCCCATGCCTGCGAAACCGCCCGGTCCATCGCGCAGGCCTCGGCGAGCATCGCTTCGGGCGGGATCGTCCTCGCCGGAAGTATCGCACAGTCCTTTGCACAGTCTGCCGCGGGGATCGCCTCGGCTTGCGTCGCCCATGCCTGCGAAACCGCCCGGTCCATCGCGCAGGCCTCGGCGAGCATCGCTTCGGGCGGGATCGTCCTCGCCGGAAGTATCGCACAGTCCTTTGCACGGTCTGCCGCGGGGATCGCCTCGGCTTGCGTCGTCCATGCCCGTGGAATTGTTCGGTCCATGGCGCGATCTTTGACGCGGATGTCTGCGGCCGGCATTTCCCGCTCGGGAAGCGTCGCGCGATCGATTGTGCAGCCTTTGGGCCGGCTCTCCTGGGCCCGCGCGACACCCGACCCGTCGAAGCCCAATGTTCGGGTTCCGGCTCTCTGGGGCAACGCGCTGATCCTGCTGTTCGTGGCCGTCTTTGGCGGATGGGGATTTTTCGCCCCCCTCGATGGCGGCGCCGTGGCGCCGGGCGTGATCAATCCCGACAGCGGCAAGAAGACCATCCAGCATCTTGAGGGAGGAATCATCGCCGAATTGCGCGTTCGCGAGGGTGAGGTGGTGAGGGCGGGCCAGCCGCTCGTCGTCCTCGAGAGCACGCAGGCGCGCGCCGCTTACGAGGCCCTGGTGCAGCAGCGCCTGTCGCTCTTGGCGAAGAGGGCGCGCCTCGAAGCCGAGAAGGCGGGCCAGAGCCGGATCGAACTTCCTCAGGGGCTGCGCTCGACCGATCCGCAGATAAAAAGCATCGTCGAAGCGCAGCAGGAGGTTTTCGACGCTCGACGCTCGACCCACACGACGCGACGGGACATTCTGCAACAGCGCATCGAACAGCTGATGCAGCAGATCAAAGGCGCCGAAGCGCAGGTCGAAAGCGCGTCCCAGCAGATCGAGTTTATCGCCGAGGAGCTGAACGCGAAGGAATATCTGGTCAAACGCGGGCTGGTGCCCAAGCCGGAAGCACTGCGGTTGAAACGCGCCGACGCCGAGATTTCCGGAAAGCGCGGCGAGTATGTCGCCGAGATCGCACGGGCCCAACAGCAGATCGGCGAAGCCAGGATGCAGATCCTCTCGGTCGACGCAGAGCGGGCCGATCAGATCGCCGCCGATTCCGACAAGGTTCGCGCGGAGCTCATGGAGCTGAGCGAGAAGTTGCAGGCGAGCGCCGACATCGTCAAGCGCACGGTCGTGGTCGCGCCCGTGAGGGGGACCGTGGTCGACGTCAAGTTCAAGACGATCGGAGGGGTCGTTCAGAGAGGCGAGCCGATCATGAGCATCATGCCGATGGGCGATGAGCTGATCGTCGAGGCGCGGCTGACGCCGCTCGACGTGAAAGCGGTGCATAGCGGTCTGCACGCCCAGATCCATCTGTCCGCCTATTCGAGCCGCAATGTACCGAAAATTCCGGGCACGGTCCGGACGGTCTCGGCGGATCGCCTGACGGACGACGCCACGCACCAGCCGTACTATCTCGCCCGCGTCGCGGTTGATCGGGACACGCTGCACAGGCTCGCGCCGAGCGTCGATCTCATTCCCGGCATGCCCGTGGAAGTGCTGGTCGTGACCGAAAGGCGGACGATGGTGGACTATCTCGTCAAGCCGTTCCGTGATGCGCTTTGGCGAAGCTTCCGGGAGATTTGAGGATGGCTTGTGGCGGTCATGGCCGGGCGATGCCATGAGGAGGCCGAGGCGATGCGCCGCCTCCTCTCCCGGGCGATTCCCCTCATCGACGAATCCCGCGCACTCAGCTACGCGCTGATCATGGCGCTGGCCTCCACGCCGCGCGAGGAGTTCTCGCGCGAGGAGATCGATGCACTCTGTCAGCTCGCCTATGAACTGCAGAGCAAGCTCAGCAAGGCATTCGAGCTCTTCTACCGACCCGACAAGGTCTCCGAAACCTAGCTAGCCGCGGCAGACGGACGGCTGATACTATGCCGCCGGAGTCAGTCCCGATGCTTGGTGTCCATGAGCGAATCCCTCGCCGGCGGTCATGACGTCGTCATCGTCGGTGGTGGCGTCATGGGCTCATCCGTCGCCTATCACCTCAAACTCGATCGCGATTTCACCGGCCGCGTCGTCGTCGTCGAACGCGATCCGACCTATGCCCGCGCTTCGTCGGCCCTGTCGGCGAGTTCCATCCGCCAGCAATTCTCCACGCCGCTCAACATCCACCTGTCGCGCTACGGCGTCGGCTTCCTGCGCCGCGCCCATGAGCGGCTGGGCGTCGATCTCGGGCTCAAGGAACCGGGCTATCTCTTCCTGGCGAGCGACGCGGGGGCGGGCGTGCTGCGCGCCAACCACGCCATCCAGAAGGGCGAGGGCTGCGCCGTCGAACTGCTGGATCCCGGCGCCCTCCGCCATCGCTTCCCGTGGATCGCGACCGACGGCGTGGCGCTGGCCTCGCTGGGCACCGCCAACGAGGGCTGGTTCGACGGCCCCGCGCTGATGCAGGCCTTCCGCCGCAAGGCGCGCGAACTGGGCGTGCAATACGTCGCCGACGAGGTCGTGGGCCTGGCGCCTCACGCCGTCACCTTGCGCTCCGGCGATCGCCTCGAGGCGCGCACGATCGTGCTGGCGGCGGGACCGTGGTCCGGCGAGGTGGCCGCACGGGCCGGCATCGCGCTGCCGGTCGAGCCGCGCCGCCGCTCGGTGTTCGTCTTCGATGTGCGCCAGCCGCCCGGCCCCACGCCGCTCACCATCGATCCCTCGGGCACCTGGTTCCGGCCGGAGGGCCGCTTCTATATCGGCGGCACGACACCGGCCGCGGGCAACGACCCGCCCGGCGCGCCGCTCGAGGTGCAGCACCAGGAATGGGACGGGATGGTGTGGCCCACCCTGGCCGCGCGCGTGCCGGCCTTCGAGGCGGCCAAGGTCGTCAATTCCTGGGCGGGCTACTACGAGTACAACACCTTCGACCAGAACGGCATCGTCGGCCGCCATCCCGGGATCGACAGCCTGATCTTCGCCACCGGCTTCTCGGGCCACGGCATCCAGCAGTCGCCCGCCGTGGGCCGCGCCGTCGCCGAGCTGATCGTGCAGGGCAGCTATCGCACGCTCGACCTCTCGCCGTTTAGTTATGAACGGATATCCAGAGGGCGGCCTATCCGGGAGCTGAACGTGGTGTGATAGTCTCAATAGCGTTCCTCCCCCGTCGTGCGGGGGAGGTGCCCCGTCATACGGGGCGGAGGGGGAAGGCCGCAGAACGAGCGTCTGCAAGTTTCAGATCATCGCCTTCGAGAAATCACCTTTGAGGCTTCCCCCCTCCGGCCCTCCGGGCCACCTCCCCCGAAGCGGGGGAGGTGCATGAAGCTGCAAGGAGTACGCCGTGCCCGATCAAGCCTTGGTCAACTCAGACCTGCAATCCGCCCTGGCGGAGGTGCGCCAGGCCTATATCGACCGCAGTCCGAAGAGCTTCGCCCGGCACCAGGAGGCCTGCCAGGCGATGCCGGGCGGCAATACCCGCACCACGCTGCACAATGCGCCGTTCCCGCTCACCGTCGTGCGCGGCGAGGGTTGCAGGCTGTGGGATGCCGACGGCCACGAGTACATCGACGTGCTGGGCGAGTACACCGCCGGCATCTACGGCCACTCTCATCCGGTGATCCGCGCCGCCATCGACCGCGCCCTGGACCACGGCTGGAACTATGGCGGCCGCAACGCCAACGAGGCGAAGCTCGCCAGGCTGATCGCCGACCGCATGCCGTCGATCGACCTGGTCCGCTTCACCAATTCCGGCACCGAGGGCAACGTCATGGCGCTGGCCGGCGCCCGCGTCTACGCGCAACGAAAGGGCCGCAAGGCCGCCACCAAGGTCATGGTGTTCCACGGCGGCTACCATGGCGGCGTGCTCTATTTCGTGAGCGGCGGCAGTCCGGTGAATATTCCCTACGAATACGTCGTGGCGCCCTACAACGACGTCGAGGGCACGCGCGCGTTGCTGGCCAAGCACGGCGAGGAGCTGTTCGCCGTCCTGCTCGAGCCCATGCAGGGCAGCCATGGCTGCCTGCCGGGCGACCTCGATTTCCTCAGGATGGTGCGCGAGGAGACGCGCGCGCGCGGCATCACCATGATCTTCGACGAGGTCATGACCTCGCGGCTGGCGCCGGGCGGGTTGCAGGAGAAGACCGGCGTCATTCCCGACATGACGACGCTCGGCAAGTACATCGGCGGCGGCATGTCGTTCGGCGCCTTCGGCGGCCGGCGCGACATCATGGAGCTGTTCGATCCCACCAGGCCCGACCACCTGCCGCATGCCGGCACCTTCAACAACAACGCCCTCACCATGGCGGCCGGCGCGGCGGGCTACGGCGAGGTCTACACGCCGGCCGCGGCCCAGGCGCTGAACGACCGCGGCGAGACGATCCGCCGAGCGGCTGAACGCCGATCTGCCGGCGGGAGAAGGTCGCCTTCCAGTTCTCCGGCATCGGCTCGATGATGACCGCGCATGCCACGGCGCGGCCGATCCGCACCGCCGCCGACATCGCGAGCGGCAGCCAGGACGCCAAGGAGCTGTTCTTCTTCGACATGATGGCGGCCGGCATCTGGATCGCCCGCCGCGGTTTCGTGGCGCTGAACATCATGATCGGCGACGCCGAAGGTGACCGGTTTGTGGCGGCGGTCGAGGAGTTCGTCGCGGCGCGCAAGGCTCTTTTGCAGCCGCAATAAATACCTACATTAGCGGCATGAACGACGTCTCGAACCTGCAGAACTTCCCGCAGCCGGTGTCCGGCACGGTGGTGCCGCGCTTCGGCGACGTGGCGACGTTCATGCGCCTGCCGCTGTTCCGCGACCCGGCGGATGTCGAGATCGGCATGGTCGGCGTGCCGTGGGACGGCGGCACGACCAACCGGCCGGGCGCCCGCCATGGCCCGCGCCAGATGCGCGACCTCTCGACCATGATGCGCCGCATCCATCACGTCACCGGCGTGGCGCCCTACGAGCTCGCCAAGTGCGGCGATCTCGGCGACGCGCCGGTCAATCCGGCCAGCCTCGACGATTCGCTGGAGCGCATCGAGACGTTCTTCGCCCGCATCCATGAAGCCGGCGCCGTGCCGCTGTCGGCCGGCGGCGACCACCTGATCACGCTGCCGATCATGCGCGGCATCCGCAAGGGACTGCCGCCGCTCGGCATGGTGCATTTCGACGCCCACAGCGACACCTGGGACACCTATTTCGGCGGCTACAAGTACACCCATGGCACGCCCTTCCGCCGCGCGGTGGAGGAGGGGCTGCTCGATCCCAAGCGCGTGGTCCAGATCGGCATCCGCGGCTCGCTCTACAAGCGCGACGACAACCAGTGGGCGGTCGAGCAGGGCATGCGGGTGATCACCATCGAGGAGTATTTCGACCTCGGCGTCGACAAGGTGATCGCCGAGGCCCGCCGCGTGGTGGGCGACGGCCCGACCTATGTCAGCTTCGACGTCGACGGCCTCGATCCCGCCTATGCGCCGGGCACCGGCACGCCCGAGATCGGCGGCTACACCCCGCACGAGGCGCAGCGCATGCTGCGCGGCCTGCGCGGGCTCGACCTGGTCGGCGGCGACGTGGTCGAGGTCTCGCCGCCCTTCGACATGAGCGGCAACACCGCGCTCGTCGGCGTCACCATGATGTGGGAGATCCTCTGCCTGCTCTCCGAGGCGGTGGCCAGGCGCAAGGGTCGAATCTGAAGTTCTTCCGGTCGGGCGGCACCCGGAACCGACACTATGTCGTTGCCAGTAGCGCCTGGCGCATGTATATACATGCTATATCTACTATCCTGAGGCGATCATGGCGGACTTCGAAACCGCGAAGCTTTTCAAGCATGGCGGCAGCCAGGCCGTCCGGCTGCCGAAGGAATTCAGGCTGCCAGGGACTGAAGTGCGCGTACGCCGGCTGGGCCGCGGCGTCTTGTTGGAACCGATGGAATTCGACGTCGAGACATGGCTTGCGGCGCTGGGCCGCTACAAGGATGTGCCCTTCATGGACGAGGGGCGCGAACAGCCGGCGATGCCGGAAGACGAGGTCACCTTCGATCGATGATCTGCCTCGATACGAATATCGTCATCGCCGTCTTGAGACAGCACTTGCCACACCTCCTCGCGCGCTTCACGCGCGAGCTTCCGCAAGGCTCGCTGGCGCTCTCCACCATCGTGCTGTCTGAACTGCAATACGCCATCGCCAACAGTGCCCGCCGCAGCGAAAACGCCGAGCGGCTTGCGGTCTTCCTGCAAGCGCCCATCGCGGTGCTGCCGTTCGAGTTCGAAGACGCCGAGGAGGCCGGCAGCCTGCGTGTCGAATTGAAGCGAATGGGTGCGCCGATCGGACCCTACGATCTCCTGATTGCTGCCCAGGCGCGGCGACGCGGCGCCATGCTGGTGACGGCGAACATCGGGGAATTCAGTCGGGTGCCGGGACTGACAACAGAGGATTGGACCGCTGCTTGAGGGTCCGCCGAACGTGGTCGAGGGCTCGCGCCCTGTTGACATGAGCGGCTCTCTTGGAAGCAGTGGCCAGGCGCAACGGGCGTCCATAAAGCTCAAGGAGTCCCTCGGGATATTCCGGCAAGGAGCCTTCATGCGTTTGGCGCTCGCCTTGGCGTTCGCGCTCATGCTCGGCGCGGGACCGCCGAGACCTGCCGCGGCCCAGACGACGGCGCAGCTCGCGGCGCGTTGCGGGCAGCTCATCGCCTATTACGATCGCTTCGGCGTGGGCCGCAGCAACAACTCCGACGGGCGGCGCAATCACACCCGGATCGCCGCGGAGATCGACTGCAGCAGGGGCGCCTATGGCAAGGGCATCGCGACCATGGAGGATCTCCTGCGGAAGAAGAAGTTCACGCCGCCGCCGCCCGGGCCGGATGAGCTCGAGGACTATGACTGACCGCCCTGCCGGCGCAGACGTCGCTCGGTTTGCCTTCGACGTCCGATAACCGCCAGACGACGGCGCCAAGAAGCGCGAGCCTCCCGGCCTTGATCCTCGGGAGATGAAGCGATGGCAAGCCGCACCGACGGCAGGATATATGGCACCGTCAGCGCCGACGAGCAGAAGGCGATGACCGGCCTGGAATTCGTCCAGGGCCTGGCGGCGGGGACCTTGCCCCTCAATACGATCGCCAGGACCCTGGGTTACGACATCGCCGAGGCGGAGAGCGGGCGGGTCGTCGTCACCGCCGAGCCGAGCGACATCCATCTCAATCCGGCGGGCACCGTGCATGGCGGTCTCGCCGCCACGATGCTCGACAGTTGCATGGGGCTCGCGATCCAGTCGACCCTGGACAAGGGCATCGGCTCCACGACCCTGGAATTCAAGATAACGTTCGTCCGGCCGATCACGCCGGAGACGGGCCCGATCCGGGCCGAGGGCACGGTGATCAGCCGTGGTCGCCGCATCGGCGCCGCCGAGGGACGTGTCACCGACGGCAAGGGGCGCCTGCTCGTCCATGGCACGACGACCTGCCTGATCTTTGAACGCTGACCGGGGCGCAAGGCGGCTACTACCCTCATCCCGAGGGCCGCGCGTAGCGCGGCGTCTCGAAGGATGGGCAACAAAGAGACTCTGCTCTACTCCAGCAGCTTCTGCGCCGCTGCCTCGTCGGTGATCAGCGCATGGGCAAGGCCGGCCTTGATGCCGGCCCGGATGACGGGAACCTTGTGCGCGCCGCCGGCCGCCAGGATCAGGTGGTCGACGGCGCGAAGATCGTCGAGCCCGGCGGCGATCACGCGATCGACGATGGGGTGGGAGACGAGCCTGCCCTCTGAATCGAGATACTGCCCGGCGATGTCGCCGACGGCGCCCGCTTCGCGCAGCGACCGCCAGGTCTTGCCGGAGATCACGCCGTATTCCAGCGCCTTCGACTGGTGCGTCAGGTCGATGGCGCTGAGCAGCGCCCGGTCGATGCCGCGCACCCGCCCGAGCACGTCGGCCACGGGCGCGCTCCGCAGCAGCGCGTCGCGCAATTCCCGCGAGTTGGCGAACATCGGCGCCGTCACATAGCGGCACTGGGCGCCCAGCGCGCGGGCGAACAGGGCCGCCGCATCGTAGGGATTGATCGGTCCGCTGGAGGCGAGCCCCCCGATCAGCGACACGACGGTATTGCCGCCGTCGCGGCGCCGCAGGTTCTGCGCCGCGGCGCAGATCGTGCCACCCCACGTGATGCCGAGCGTCTCGGTCTCGCCCAGCGTCTCCGACAGGAACTGGCCGGCGGCAGCGCCGACCACCATGCGGACGTCGACGTCCGGCGCCGGCGCGGGCACGACCTTCGCGAAGCGCAGCCCGTAGCGCGCTTTCAGCCGCGCTTCCAGGTCGGGACAGGCCGAATGGCGGCTGTCGATCGTGATCTGGACCAGTCCGGTCGCCAGCGCCTGGCCGATAATGCGATTGACGCGCTTGCGGGTGAGGCCCAGCCGCTGGGCGATCTCCTCTTGCGTGCCGCCTTCCTTGTAGTAGAGCCAACACACGCGCGTGGCGATGTCGGCGTCGAACTCCTCAACATCGTCTGCGATCGCCATGGCCCGGGTCCCTCGCGAGTTTTTTATCCGCATGTGCCCAAATGGGCAATCGCCGTCACAAGTGTGCAACAGCCTCGGGATATATGTGATCTCGAAGGCACATTTGTACCGGAGACGACGATGAAGAGACTGGCCCAACGATCGATCGCGGCGCTCTATGCGCTTGCTTTGCTGGCGCCGCCGGCGGCGCAGGCGGGATCCGACAAGGTCGCGATCGGCATCCTGGGCGACCAGAGCGGCGTCGTGGCCGATGTCGGCGGCAAGGGTTCCGTGCTGGCGGCGCGCATGGCCATCCAGGACGCCGGCGGCAGCGTGCTGGGCAAGCCGATCGAGCTCCTCGAGGCCGATCACCAGGAGAAGGTCGACATCGCGTCCTCCATCGCGCGGCGGTGGTTCGACGAGGCCGGCGTCGACGCCATCGCCGACCTGCCCAACAGCGGCGTGGCGCTCGCCCTGGCGAACATCGCCAGGGACAAGAACAGGATCCTGCTGGTGTCGGGTGCGGCAAGCACGGAGATCACCGGCAAGTCATGTTCGCCCTTGGTCACGCACTGGACGGACGATACCTATGCGTTGGCCAACGGCACGGCGCGCGTGGTCGTGGGCCAGGGTGGCGACAGCTGGTACTTCCTGACCGCCGACTACAGTTTCGGCTACGACCTCGAAGCCAGCGCCAGTGCAACGATCAAGTCGATGGGCGGCCGCGTGCTGGGCAGCGTCCGCCATCCGCTGGGCGCACGCGACTTCTCGTCGTTCCTGCTGCAGGCCCAGTCCAGCCGCGCCAAGATCGTCGGGCTTGCCAGCGCCGGCACCGATACGGTGAACGCCGTCAAGCAGGCGCAGGAATTCGGCCTCGCCCAGGGCGGCCAGCAGCTTGCCGCGCTGCATGCCTTCGTGACGGACGTCAACAGCATCGGTCTCGGGACGGCCAAGGGCCTCATCATCACGACCGGCTTCTACTGGAACGAGAACGAGGGAACCCGCCAGTGGTCGAAGCGGTTCTTTGCCGTTCACGGCCGGATGCCGACGCGCGAGCAGGCCGGCGTGTACGTCTCGGTCGCGCACTACCTGAAGGCCGTCAAGGCGGCGGGCACGACCGACGCGGCCGCCGTCTCGGCCATGATGCGGCAGCTTCCGGTGGACCGTTTCGGCAGCCGGGCGACGGTGCGGCCCGACGGCCGCGTGATGTACGACATCGGCGTCTATGCCGTGAAGTCGCCCCAGGAAAGCAAGGAGCCCTGGGACTTCTACCGCAAGATCGCGACTCTTCCCGCCGATCAGGCCTTCCGCCCCCTCGATGCCGGCGGATGCAGCCTTGCGGCCGGCGGCAAGGACGCGACGCGGTGACGATCCGCTCGACCATCGTCGGCAGCCTGCCCAAGCCCACCTGGCTGGCGGAACCCGGTATCCTCCAGGCGTCGTGGCGCGTGGCCGCCGGTCAACTGGAGGAGGCCCAGGCCGACGCCACGCGCCTGTGCGTCGCCGATCAGGTGGCTGCCGGTCTCGACGTCGTCACCGACGGCGAGCAGCGTCGCCGGCATTATGTCTGGGGCTTCCTCGAGGCGGTCGAGGGCGTCGATACGCAGAACCTCGCGCTGAAGCCGACGCGCGGCCAGCGCTTCCGGACCGAATTGCCGGTCGCGCGCCTGCTCGGCGAGCCGGTCTACGAAGGGTGCCGGTCGCTGGAGGGCCTGCGTGCCGTGAAGGCGCTGACGGACCGGCCCGTCAAGGTGACGCTGCCGGGGCCGATGACCATCGTGGACAGTCTCCTCGACACGGTCGGAGGGCGCTCGGAAGCCGACCTCGCCATGGCGTTCGCCGACATGCTGCGGCGGGAGGCCTGCGCCCTGGCCGAGGCCGGCGCCGCCGTCGTGCAGTTCGACGAACCCTGCTTCAATATCTATCTCGACGAGGCGCGCGAGTGGGGCATCGAGGCTTTGACGCGCGCGACGTCCGGCGTTCCGGCGAAGACGGCGGTCCATATCTGCTACGGCTATGGCGGGGACGAGGTCAGTGCCTGGAAGGCGGCGAATTGCGACTGGAGCCACTACGAGCAGACCCTGCCGCTTGTGGCGCGAACGCAGATAGACCAGGTCTCGATCGAGACGGCGGCGCCGAAGATCGATCTCGGCGTGCTCGACGTGTTGCGCGGCAAGGACGTCCTGCTCGGGCTCGTCGATGTCGGCTCGGAACGGGTCGAGACGGCTCACGAGATTGCCGACGGTCTGCGCAGGGCGCTAGCCTACGTCGCTCCCGAGCGACTGTTCGCCTGCACGGACTGCGGCCTCGTGCTGCGCAGCCGCCCGGCCGCGATGGGCAAGATGCGGGCCCTCGCCGCGGGCGCGGCGATCGTCAATGCCGAGGGAGGCATCGGGCCGTCGTGAGAAATCCGGCTGCGGCCGGATTCCAGAACCCGGCGGCATTGCCATTGCGGAACGGCTGGCGTACCTGACCGGACCATGGCAGCCCCGCAGCGCCGGCTTTCCGCCATCCTCCACGCCGACCTTGCCGGCTTCGTGCGCCTGACCGAAGGCGGCGAGGACCTCACCTACGAGCATCTCAAATCGGCGCGCGGCGAGGTCTGGCGACCGGCCATCGAAAGCGCCGGCGGCCGGCTGGTCCACGGCAACGGCGATTCCATGCTGGTCGAGTTCAGCTCGGCGATGGCGGCCGTGGCGGCGGCGATCGACATCCAGGAGCACATGGCGCGCTTCAACGAAAGCCTCGACGAGGAACAGCGGCTGCGGTTCCGCATCGGCGTGCATCTGGGCGAGGTCATCGTCGACGAGGACAACCACGACCTGTTCGGCGACGGCGTGAACCTCGCCGAGCGCATCCAGTCCATGGCCGAGCCGGGCGGCATTGCCGTGTCGCGCGCGGTGCGCGACGTCACCGAGCTGCGGCCCGACTACGCCTTCGTCGATGGCGGCGAGCACCGCGCCAAGAACGTCAGCCGGCCGCTGCACATCTTCCATCTGCAGGCTCGGCACGGCGCCTCGCAGACGACGGTGTCGGTCGTGCCGCGCGCGACGCTGCGCTTCCACGGCGTCGACCCGGCGGGTCACCGGTTCGGCTTCGACCTGCCGTTCGACAGGCTGATGGACAGGAAGGGCGAAGGCGTCGTCATCGGCCGCGATCTCGAGCGCTGCGACGCGGTTGTCGCGCATCCCACGGTGTCGCGGCGCCATGCGCGCCTGGTCCTGGCGGACAACACGCTGCAGGTCGAGGATTTGGGCTCGACCAACGGCACGGCGGTGGACGGCGCCGTGCTGGACGCCGGCGCGCGCCAGCCGCTTCACGCCGGCGCCAGGCTCAGGATCGGCGATATCGAGCTGGCCTTCCGCTACGTCTGATCCGGGGTGGCGCGATCACGGCGTCCTGTCATACCGTTCGGTCGGGGGGCCGGACGACATGATCATCGCGCACTGGTTGCCGGGCCTGGCGACGCTCAGGTCCTACAAGGCTGCGTACTTGCCACACGACCTCGCGGCCGGCCTGACGCTGGGGGCGCTGATGGTGCCGGTGGGCCTGGCCTATGGCGAACTGGCCGGCCTGCCGCTGGCCGGCCTCTACGGCAGCATGCTGCCGCTGCTCGCCTATGCCCTGCTCGGCAGTTCGCGCCAGCTCGTCGTCGGGCCCGACACGGCGATGGCCGCGCTGGTCGCCGTCGCCGTGGTGCCGCTGGCGGCGGGCGACGCGGGCCGGCTGGCGCTGCTGGCCGTCGGGCTCAGCGTCATGGTCGGCGTGCTCTGCCTGCTGGGCGGCGTGTTGCGGCTGGGCTTCGTCGCCAACTTCCTGTCCAAGCCGGTGATCGTGGGTTTCATGCACGGCCTGGCGCTGGTGATCATAGGCGCCCAATTGCCCAAGGTGCTGGGCGTGCCGTCCGGGGGCGAGACGACGCTGGAGCAGTTCACGAGCCTCGTGCAGCGGCTGCCCGACGTCAATCTCATCGCGCTCGCGATCGGCGTGGCGAGCGTCGCCGTCATCCGGCTCTGCCGCCGTTTCGTGCCGCGCGTGCCGGGCGCGGTCCTGGCGCTGGTGGGCTCGCTGCTGGCCGTCGTCCTGCTCGGCCTGGACAAGCAGGGCGTGGCGGTGATCGGCCGCATCCCGACCGGGCTGCCCGACCTGTCGCTGCCGGTCCTGTCGCTCGACGACTTCGAGGCCCTGCTGCCGGTCGCGCTGGTGGCGGCGGCACTGTCCTTCTCCGACACCATGGTCACCGCCAGCGGCTTCGCCGCGCGCAACCACTATCGCATCGACGCCAACCAGGAGCTGCTGGCGATCGGCATGGCCAATCTCGTCTCGGGGCTGAGCCAGGGCCTGCCGATCAGCGCCAGCGATTCGCGCACCGCCGTCGCCGAGGCGTCCGGCAGCCGCACGCAGCTCACCTCGGTCATCGCCGCCGTCGTCGTCGCCGCGGTGATGCTCTACTTCGCGCGGTTTCTCTACTATCTGCCGGCGGCGGCGCTGGGCGGCATCATGATTGCCTCGGCCTGGGGCCTCTGCGACACGAGCGAGTTCGTCCGGCTGTGGCGCTTCCGCGGCATCAGCCTGGCGGCGGCGCTGGTCACGCTCGTGGCCGTCGTGGTGCTGGGCGTCATGGAGGGCATCCTGATCGGCGTCGTCTTCTCGCTGGTCCTGCTGCTGCGCTCGCTGGCCTTCCCGCCCGACGCGCTGCTCGGCCGCACGCCCGACGGCGGCTGGCACGATCCCGCCCACCGGCCGGACGCCGCGCCCCTGCCGGGGCTGCTCGTCTACCGTTTCTCGGCGCCGCTCTTCTTCGCCAACTGCCACCTTTTCCGGGAGCGCATCGAGGCGGCGATCGGCCGGGCGGGCCAGCCGGTGAGGGCCGTCGTGGTCGACGGCGGCGCCATCCACGACGTCGACCTGATGGCCTGCGAGCTGCTGGTCGAGCTGGAGCGCGAGCTCGGCGAACGCGGCGTCCGGATCGTCTTCGGCAACCTGCGCGACCGGGTGGGCCGCGACATCGAGCGCGGCCTGCCGCCGATGCCGGAGGGCGACGAGGTCTTCTTCCCCAGCGTGGCCGAGGCCGCCACGGCGGTGATGCAGCCCGCCGCCTGAGCCGGCTGCCCGCGGCGCGAGTTTCTGCGCGATATGGTGCGCAGAAACTCCGTCGGCTACTTAAGCAATTTCAATATCGACTTGACTTATACTATAGTAATACTACTATATGACTCATGCCGACGGGACACCGTCGAGCGTCCGGCGGCGCTACATCTTGGGGCAAGCCATGCGAGTCCACGCAACGACAAATGCGACAGCACTTGCGGAAAGTGCGGAAATCCCTCGGCGGCCTAGGCCGCGAGTTCCAGGATCTCGCGCACCTGCGCCGGTCCGTCGATCTTGCGCGGATTGCGCGGCACCCAGGGCGTGCCCATCGCCTGCTGCGCGATGCGGTCGAAGCTCTCCTTGCCGACCTTCACCTCGCCCAGGCTGCGCGGCATGCCGAGCCCGCGGATGAAGGCGTCGAGCACGTCGGCTGCCTCCTCGCCGGGATGGCCCATGGCGTTGGCGATCAGCGCCTGGCGGTCGGCGTTGGCGGATTTGTTCCAGCGCATGACCGAGGGCAGCATGATGCACGAGGTATGGCCGTGCGGGACGTCGAACACCGCGCCCAGCACGTAGCCGATGCCGTGGCTCGCCCCCATCGGCACGCCGGCCGCCAGCCCGCCCATCGACAGCCACGAGCCGATCTGGCAGTCGAGCCTGGCCTTCATGTCGGTCGGGTCGGCCTTCACGCGCGGCAGGCCGCGCGCCAGCAGCGACAGCCCGTGCAGCGCCGAGGCGTTGGTGAACTCTGTCGATTCGTTGGAGCACACGCCCTCGACGCAATGGTCGACGGCGCGGATGCCGGTCGACAGGAACAGCCACATCGGCGTGTGGCGCGTCACCTGGGGATCGAGGATCACGGCCTGCGGGATGGTGAGCGGATGACGGAACATCTCCTTCACCTTGGTCGCCTCGTTGGTGACGCCGGCGAGGCCGGAGAACTCGCCGGCCGACAGCGTGGTCGGGATGGAGACCTGGCGCACCGTGGGCGCCTTCACGTCGTCGGCGCCGCGGATCGCGTCCATGCCCTCCACGCTGGTGACGCCGTTGGCCAGGCAGAGCTGGACCGCCTTGGCGCCGTCGGTGATCGAGCCGCCGCCCAGGGTGACGATCAGGTCGGCCCCGGCGTCGCGCGCCTGGCCGGCGGCGGCGATGACGGCCGAGCGCGGCGAGTGCGCCGGCATCCTGTCGAAGGTGCCGACGCACTTGTTGCCGAGCGCGCGGCGGACCTGTCCGACCTCGTCGGTCTCGCGGTTCAGCGTGCCGCTCACCATCAGGAACACGCGCTCGGCGCCCTGGCGCTTGACGAGATCCGCGACGGCCTCGTTCGCCGGCTTGCCGTACACGACCTCGTCCATGTCGCCGAAGACGATGCGGCCCGATGTCAGCATGATGTCCTCCCTTGCTCTTTTCCTCTCCAACCAAGTTGGGGAGGTGCCCGCGTCGCGGGCCACCTCCCCACGCTTCGCATGGGGAGGACGGTGATATTTTGCTATCGTGGCTTCGAATGACGCAAGGAACCTCATGACTGGCACACGGGACGGCGCCATCGCGCGCGCGGAAAAGTATTTCGACGAGGGCGGCTTTCTGGCCGAGCTGCAGCGGCGGGTGGCGATCCCGACCACCAGCCAGGAGGCCGATTCCATGCCGGCGCTGCAGGAATATGTCTCCGGCGAGATGACCGGCTCGCTGCAGAAGCTCGGCTACGACTGCACCGTGCTGCCCAATCCGCGCGCCGAGTACGGCCCGTTCCTGATCGCGCGGCGGCTGGAAGATCCCGCCAAGCCGACCGTGCTGACCTACGGCCATGGCGACGTGATCCGCGGCCAGGAGGAGCAATGGCGGCAGGGCCTCTCGCCCTGGAAGATCGTGGTCGAGGGCGATCGCCTCTACGGCCGCGGCACGGCCGACAACAAGGGCCAGCATACGATCAACATCGCCGCGCTCGCCTGCGTGCTGCAGGAGCGCGGCAGCCTCGGCTTCAACTCGACCATCCTGATCGAGACCGGCGAGGAGACCGGCTCGCCGGGCCTGGCCGACTTCTGCAAGGCCAACAAGGCGGCGCTCAAGGCCGACGCGCTGATCGGCTCGGACGGGCCGCGCCTCGACCATCGCCGGCCGACCATCTTCGGCGGCACGCGCGGCACCATGAACTTCAACCTCAAGCTCACCCTGCGCGAGGGCGGCCACCATTCGGGCAACTGGGGCGGGCTGCTGGCCAATCCCGGCATCATCCTGGCGCATGCGCTGGCCACCATCACCGACGTGCGCGGCCAGATCAAAGTGCCGGAATGGCGGCCCCGCACGCTGACCAATTCGGTGCGCGCGGCGCTCGCCGACGCCCATGTCGATGCCGGCGAGGGCGCGCCCGAGATCGATCCGGAGTGGGGCGAGACGTCGCTCACGCCGGTCGAGCGCGTGTTCGGCTGGAACAGCTTCGAGGTTCTGGCCTTCAAGACCGGCAATCCCGACCGGCCGGTCAACGCCATCCCGCCCAGCGCCATCGCCTACTGCCAGCTCCGCTTCGTCGTCGGCACCGATCCGCACGACATCCTGCCGGCGCTGCGCCGCCATCTCGACCGGCACGGCTTCCAGCAGGTCGAGCTCGAGCCGGCGCGCGACATCATCATGAACGCCACGCGGCTCGACCCGGAGAACCCGTGGGCGAGGTTCGCCGCCGCCTCGATCGAGAAGACGGGCGGCCTGAAGCCCAACATGCTGCCCAATCTCGGCGGCTCGCTGCCCAACGAGGTCTTCACCGACATCCTCGGCATGCCGACCGTCTGGGTGCCGCATTCCTACGCCGCCTGCTCCCAGCACGCGCCCAACGAGCACCTGCTGGCCCCGGTGGCGCGCGACGGGCTGCGGCTCATGACCGGCATCTTCTGGGACCTCGGCGCCAACGGCCGGCCGGGATAAGCTCCACGGCGATGCTTTCGCCCGACGAGGCCGCCGACCTGATCGAGGCCATCGCGGCCCGCCAGGACCGCGCGGCCTTCGCCAGCCTGTTCCGCCATTATGCGCCCCGGGTGAAGGCTTTCATCATGCGCGGCGGCAGCGATGCAGAGACCGCGCAGGAAGTGGCCCAGGAAGCGCTGATCATGGTGTGGCGCAAGGCCGCGAGCTTCGACCGCAGCCGCGCCTCGGCCGCCACCTGGATCTTCGCCATCGCCCGCAACAAGCGCATCGACCTGGCGCGCCGCAGCGGCCGGCCGGCGATCGAGACCGAGGACTGGCTGGCGGTCTTTGCGCCGGAAGGCGACGACGCCGACAAATCCATCCTGGCCGGCCAGACGTATACGAAGGTGAAGGCGCTCCTGGAGAGCCTGTCGGCCGATCAGCTCGTGGTCATCCGGAAGGCCTTCTTCGAGGACAAGACGCATTCCGCCATTGCCGAGGAGCTCAGGCTGCCGCTGGGCACGGTGAAATCCCGCATTCGCCTCGCGCTGGGGCGGCTGCGGGACGCGTTGGAGAAAGACCGCTCATGAGCCGCCATACGGCCCCCGACGAGCTGCTGCTGGACTACGCCGCCGGCGCCCTGGCCCGCGGCCTCGCGCTCGCGGTGGCGCTGCATGTCGCGCTCGATCCGGCGGCCCGCCGCATCGTCGAGCGGCTCGGCGCCCTGGGTGGCGCGCTTCTGGAAGATGAGGCGGGAGCTGCGCTGGAGGAGGCGGCGCTGGAGCGCGCGCTGGCGCGGCTCGACCAAGTCGCCGTCGAGCCGCCGCCGGCACGCCTGCCGCCGCGGCCCGGCTTCGAATGGGCGCCGGCGCCGCTTGTCCGCCATCTCGGCCCCGGGACGCGCTGGCGGCGCGCCTTCGGCGGCTTCGAGGAGATCCGCCTCGCCCTGCCGGGCGACGGCCATCGCGTGTCTCTGCTGCGGCTCGCGCCCGGCCGCGGCCTGCCGGTGCATCGCCACTCCGGCGCCGAATACACGGTGGTGCTGCAGGGCGGCTACACCGACTCGACGGGCAGCTACGGCGTCGGCGATTTCGCCGTGGGACCCGGCAACGGGCAGCACGAGCCGATCGCCGATCCCGGCGAGCCCTGCATCGCGCATGATCGTGCTCGACAAGCCGATCGTGCTGACGGGGCCTTGGGGCCGCTGGCTCAATCCGCTGGTGAGACGCGACCTGATCTGACAGGCTCGCGGGCCTCTCAGGGGAGAACTGATGTCGCGCATTCCGTATTTCGAGGTCGAGGGGGCCACCGGCAAGCACGCCGAGTTCCTGGACAAGCTCAAGCCGCACCTCAACATCTACCGCATGCTGGCCAATTCCGAGAACGGCATGAAGGGCTTCGTGCGCATGGGCAATGCGCTGCTGCACCGCTGCGAGCTCGATCCCGGCCTGCGCGAGCTGGCCATCCTGCGGGTCGGACGGCTGAGCCGCGCGGCCTACGAGGTCTTCCAGCACGAGCGCATCGCCCGCGAGGTCGGCGTGGCCGACGAGAAGATCGCCGCCCTGCGCGACGCCACCATCGAGGCGCCCGCCTTTACCGACCACGAGAAGGCCGTGCTGCGCTACACCGACGAGGTCGTGCGCAACATCAAGGCGTCGGACAAGGCGCTGAAGGCGGTCGAGGCGTTCCTGACGCCGGGCGCCCTGGTCGAGCTCACGCTCACCATCGGCTATTACATGATGGTCTGCCGCTTCCTCGAGACGCTGGGCGTCGACGGCGAGGAAGGGCAGGCGGAGTGGCTGAAGACGGCCAAGCTTTAGTGGAGTCGAGGCAATGGCGTACCGCGTCCTGATCGGGCAGTTCATGCATGAGACCAACACCTTCTCGAAACTGCCGACAACGCTGGAGGACTACCGCAAGCGCTGGCTGATCGAGGGCGAGGCGATGGTGCCGCGCTTCACCGGGACGAAGAACGAGATCGGCGGCTACATCGATTCGGCGAAGAAATACGGCTGGCAGCCGGTATGGGCGGGCGCAGCCAACGCCACGCCCTCGGGCAAGCTCACCCGGGAAACCTGGGAGACGATCCGCGACATGATCGTCGGTGCGGCGAAGAAGGCGGGCAAGCTCGACGGCATCTGCCTGTCGCTGCACGGCGCCATGGTCACCGAGACCGAGGAGGATGCCGAGGGCGCGCTGCTCGAGCTGCTGCGCGGCGTCGTCGGACCCGACGTGCCGATCGCCACCACCCTCGACCTGCACGCCAACGCCACCGTGCGCATGGCGAACAACGCCAACGCGCTGGTGAGCTATCGCACCTATCCGCATATCGACGGCTACGAGCGCGCGGTGCAGGCCGCCGCGCTGGTGCAGGCGGCGATGGAGGGCAAGAAGAAGCCGCGCTGCCTGCTGGTGCAGCCCGCGATGCTGGAAGGCGCCGAGCATGGCCGCACCACGCAGCCCGGCCTGATGCTCGATCTGCTGGCCAAGGCCGACGCGTTCGAGAAGGAGCCGGGCATCGATGTGGTCAGCATCCAGGCGGGCTTCACCTGGGCCGACATTCCCTACACCGGCCCGTCGATCGCGGTGAGCCACGAGCCCGGCGCGGAGGCGCGCGCCAAGGCGATCGCGGCGCGAGCTGATCGACGAGATCTGGCGGCGGCGCGACGAAGGCGCGGTGAGCTACTATCGGCCGATCGCCGACGGCATCGCCGCGGCCCGCGCCGGGGCGGGCGACAAGAAGGGGCCGCTGGTCATCGCCGACGGCACCGACAATCCGGGCGGCGGCGGCTACAACGACACGACGCCCGTCCTGCAGGCCCTGCTCGACGCCGGCATCGAGAATGTGGGCTTCGGCACGATCTACGATCCCGCCACGGTGCAGCAGGCCATCAAGGCCGGTGTCGGCTCCGAGATCGAGGTCAGCCTGGGCGGCCACACCGATCCGTCGATGGGCGCGCCGGTGAAGGCCACCGCGGTCGTGAAGATGCTGTCGGACGGCGTCTTCAGGAACGACGGGCCGATGAATGCCGGGGTCGAGACCGCGATGGGACCGACGGCGGTGCTGCGCATCGGCGGCATCGACGTGGTGACGATCTCCAACCGCATCCAGACCATCGACCTGCAGGTCTTCCTGAGCCAGGGCATCGACCCCACGACGAAGAACGTGCTGGTGGTCAAGAGCGTGCAGCATTTCCGCGCCGCCTACGCGCCGATCGCGCGCGAGATCGTGCTGGTCGATTCCGGCGGCATCTGCTCGCCCGACATCTCGCGGCTGAAATTCACCCGGCTGCGGCGGCCGATCTGGCCGCTCGACGGCATCAACGAGCCCTATGCCGGCGGAGTCCGCCCATGACCGCGCGGTTCGAAGCCGACAAGCCGCTGAGCGGACGCCGCGTTCGGCGCCACGGTGCGATGGACGGGCGGCGAGGGCGCGCGCGCCTTCGTGGCGGCGGCCGAGGCAGCGCCGGCGCGGCTGCCCGGCCTGCTCGACGAGGCCGGCGGACTCCTGCTGGTGCGCGGCCTGCACGAGATCGCCGGATGAGCCCGACCTCCTGATCCGGCTGAGCTCCGTGTTCGGCCCCGAGGTCGAGGACTACCGCCACACGCTCACCGATCTCAAGTCCGTGCACGCGACGGTGCCGCAGATCCTGGTGATCTCCAACATGCCGCCGTTCGGCAAGGCGCCGCCCAAGCGGCCCGAGCCGCCGCTCACTACCGACGGCAAGCTGCCGGTGCAGTATCCGCATCGCAAGGGCTGGCACACCGACCAGAGCTACCGCCGCCCGCCGCCCGACATCTCGCTGTTCTATGCCGTGACGCCGGTGGCGAAGGAGCGCGGCCAGACCTTGTTCGCCAGCGGCACGCTGGCCTACGACGCCCTGCCGGCCGACCTCAAGGCGCGCGTCGATGCGCTGGAAGGCCTGCATGCCCAGCCCGGCACGGGCCGCTCGCGCGACGCGGCGCTGGCCGGCCGCCCGCCGCGCGCCTTCGCCGCCCATGAGCGCTCGCAGCGCCAGCCCGTCGTGCGCACCCATCCGGTCACCGGCCGGCGCGCCCTCTATCTTTGCGAATGGGGCCAGATGGACTGGTTCGATGGTCCCTTCGTCGGGCTGGAGCCGGGGCCGCACGGCGAGGGCGCGGCGCTGCTCGACCGGCTGATGGCCCATCTGACGCGGCCCGAGTTCGGCTACGTGCACGAGTGGCAGCAAGGCGATCTCCTGGTGTGGGACAATCGCTGCCTCGTCCATGCCGCGACCTGGTACGACGGCGACAACGAACAGCGCCTGATGTGGCGCACCACGGTGCATGGCAATCCCGGCGCGGCCTATGCCGGCGAAGCCAAGAGCTGGATTCCGGAGGGCGCCGCCGCCCTGGCCTGACTACTTGGCGCGGAAGAAGGTCGTGAGTGAGAAGCGCCGGCCGCGCGTCACCGGCAGCACCTGGTGCAGCAGCGAGCAGGAGAACACCGCGGCGGCGCCGGTGGGTGGGCTCACCCTGACGCCGGCATATTCGGGAAAGATCAGCTCGCCGCCGTCGAAGTCGTCGTTGAGGATCAGCGACACGGCGAAGGCGCGGTCGACGGTGGCGGGCGCGCCGTTGTCGCGATGGGCGCCGAAGAAGTGCCCGCCCTCGGCGCTGTAGGACAGCACGACATGGGCGTCGAAGGAGAATTCGCGCTCGAAGGCGAAGACCTTGATGAGCTCCGGGCCGATGCGCCAGGCGAGCCGGTCGGAGATGGCCTTCTGCATCATCGGCTCGAGGACGGTGTAATCCTCGGTCCGCTTCAGCTCGGCAACATTGACGTTGCCGTAGCGGCTGGAGACGCCGCTGTCCTTGTGGTCGCCCTTGTGCCAGAGGCGGATCACCTGGGTGCAGAAGTCGGGCTCGAACACGCGTGGCAGGACGAGCACGGGCGCCATCGGGACGCGCAGTACCTGATCCGCCCCGCCAGTGGCACGCACCGGCGCCACGGTGGCCTCCATCGCCTCGGCGGCGGCCGGCAGGGCGCGGCTGTCGAAGGTGGCGGCGACCCGCTGGTTGGGATCGAGCACGATCACCCGCATGCGCAGCCCCGTGCTGCCCTGCCCGAAGCCGACGCCGCCCTGGGACAGGAGCGCGGGCAGGAACTTCCGCTCGGCATCGCACAGCAGCAGGGAGATTCTGGGCAAGCCGCCCAGCCTGGCCCAGGGCGCCGCTGCGGCGGCCAGCGTATTGCCCGCGATCACGACCGGCACGACCGACGCGGCCTTGCAGGCCGAAAGCAGGGCCGTGAACTGGCCGGCATCGAGATGATCGAGATCGTCGACCGCGACCAGGGCGACGGGATCGCCGGTGAACGACCAGATGAACTTGCGCAGCTTGCCGTCGAGGGCGAGCAGCGCGAAATCGGGAACGCGATCACCGGGACGAAGGTTGAGCGCGTTGGTCATGGAATATCCGGCGCGGGCAAGGCAATGGTGGGCGCTGT